>CAVSBJ010000026.1:0-970405 GCA_963726105.1 uncultured Alphaproteobacteria bacterium | reverse complement strand
GCCGCAGGCAGCGATGCAACAATGACGAGCGGGTCAGATGCGGAATCGTCGGCTGAAGCGCGTAGAGGCAGTCGTCGAGCGGCAAAAGCGTATGCCTGCGGAAGGCAATGATCACCGCCTCTTCCTCGACAGTCAGAACCGTCGATCCGGCGTCCTTGGGGCCGGTCGAAAGATCGGAGACGGACGTCCGCTTCTTCCACTTGGCGACCGTCTTGGGATTGATCCCGTGCCGCTTGGCAAGCGCCCTCAGGCTCTCTTGACTATGTTGTATCGCTCGACGGACTGCCTCTGTCGTCGTGGCGCACCCATGAAGAACGTGGCCCATAGCGCATCCTTCGAATCGCTCGACAAGATTGCACCATCAAAGCCCGGGACTAAACCTAGCCTAGGGAAGCTAACCGTCCGACGCTAGGCCTCCCCTGCCGCCCGGCGCTGCTGGAGCAACGCGCGGTAGATTTCGTCGTCGCCGCATAAGCCCGCCATCCGGCCAAGGTCGTCGACCAGCACGATCGGATTGCCCGACAGACTGCGCAGCGCGATCGCCGAGCGCATCTTCAGATCGAGCGGTGCGACCACGATATCTACGTCTTCAGACCGCGCCGCGACCTCGCCTGTGGCGCGGTCGCAGACCGCCATCGCCCCAGCATTTCCGTCGAGCGTCACGCCGACCGGTCTGTCTTCGCTATCGAGCTGGACGCGCACGCGTCCGCCCCGGTCGAGCATCACTTCGTTCTCGCTCCGACGCAGCGAGGCTGCAGGCGTCATCAAAGCCCCGCCCCGCAGCACGTTGAGCGGATTCATGTGTTTGACGAACTCTGCGACATACGCGTCGGCCGGGCGCAAGAGGATGTCCTCGGCCGTCCCGCATTGAACGATCCGGCCGCCCTCAAGAATCGCGATCCGGTTGCCGATCTTGAGCGCTTCGTCGAGATCGTGACTGACGAAAATGATTGTCTTCTTCAAGTCCTTCTGCAAGAGGAGCAACTCGTCCTGCAGCTTGTCGCGGATCAACGGATCAAGCGCCGAGAACGGCTCGTCCATGAGAAGGATGTCGGCGTCTGTGGCGAACGCGCGCGCCAACCCCACACGCTGCTGCATGCCGCCCGATAGTTCATGGCCGAATTTGCCAGCCCATTGGGTCAAACCCACCATGGCGAGCTTGTTCGCGACAACTCTATCGATTTGCTCCTTCGGCATCCGGCGAAGCTCAAGGCCGAAGGCGACGTTCTCCTTGACTGTGCGCCATGGCAATAGAGCAAATTGCTGAAACACCATGGCGATGCGGCTGGTGCGCAGCATCCTGAGCTCGTCGGCGCTGCAATGGGCGACGTCGATCGCTCCCTCGCCGTTGCGGACCAGAACCTTCCCCCGCGCCACTTTGTTGAGACCATTGACCGCGCGCAGGATCGTCGACTTGCCCGAGCCCGACAGTCCCATCAGCACGCAGATTTCGCTCGGCTCGATCGAAAGATTGACGCCGGCCGCGCCAAGAACGACTCCGGTCGCCTTGAGGATCTCGTCGCGCGTTGCCCCGCGATCGACCATCGAGAGCGCTTCGGTCTGCTTGTCGCCAAACACAATGTCGACGTTCTCGAAAACGACTGCGGACATCTCACGCGCTTCCTTTTCGCTCAGGGTTGCGGAAGACGCGATCGAGCACGATCGCCAAGAGCACGATCGACACGCCGGCCTCGATGCCCATCGGAATGTTGACTGTTCCGAGCGCGCGCACCACCGGCACGCCGAGCCCCGCTGCGCCGACGAGAGCCGCGATGACGACCATCGATAGGCTCAGCATGATGCACTGGGTGATGCCGGCCATGATGGTGGGCAGCGCGTAGGGCAACTCCACTTTCCACAGCAACTGTCGCTTCGTCGCACCAAAAGCTTCGCCTGCTTCCTTCAGCGGCACGGGAGCCGAGGCGATGCCGAGATAGGTCAGGCGGACGGGCGCGGCGATGGAGAAGATGACAGTGGAGATCAAGCCCGGCGCCGAACCGAGATGAAACAGGACCAGCGTCGGGATCAGGTAGACGAAGGTCGGAAGCGTCTGCATCAGGTCGAGCAGCGGCCGCAATAAAGCGTAGAGCCACGGCCGATGGGCCGAGGCGATGCCGAGAGGCACGCCGATCACGACGCTCACAATCGTCGCGAACCCGACCAGCGAAATCGTTTCGACCGTCGCTTGCCAATATCCGAGGTTGGCGATGGCGATGAACGCGATGACCACGAACGCCGCCAGACGCCACGATCGATGCATCCAATAGGCGAGGCCTGCGAGCGCGAAA
Organism: uncultured Alphaproteobacteria bacterium; assembly: GCA_963726105.1. Taxonomy (GTDB): domain Bacteria; phylum Pseudomonadota; class Alphaproteobacteria; order Rhizobiales; family Beijerinckiaceae; genus Roseiarcus. The sequence goes on along the minus strand of CAVSBJ010000026.1, from coordinate 968,117 downwards.
ACGACGACGAGAAACGGGATGTGGAGCAGAATCGTGGTAAAGCCATCGACCAGAAAGTCGATCAGCGCCGTCACCGCATCGAAGAATCCCGCTGCATTGTCCTGCAGCCAGGTGATCCCGATCTTAACCCAGCGTCCGAGCGGCACTTTGGGCTCGGTGAACCAACTCTCCAACGCGGTCCCTCCAGCAAGGATATGAGCGAACCCGTCAGGACGACCGTCCGCGCGTCGCGCGGACGGGAAGGCCTCGCTCAGGAGTTGATCGCTTAAAGCCCGAGGCTCTTCTTGACCGCGTCAAGGCCCGGCTTGCCGTCGAACGTCGTCACGCCATCGAGCCAAGCGGCGAGTTGCGGCGGGTTGGTCTTTAGCCATTCCTGGGCCGCCTTTGGCCCCTCCTCGCCGTCGGTAAGAATCTTGTTCATCACAAGGTTTTCGATATCGACGGTGAAGACAAGATTCTTGATGAGCTTGGCCGCATTCGGGCATTGCTCGGCCCAGCCAGCGCGCTCGTTGGTGTAGACGACCGCGCCGCCGAAGTTCGGGCCAAAACTGTCGTCGCCGCCCGTCAGGTAATCGATCTTGAAATTGACGTTCATCGGGTGAGGCGCCCAGCCGAGGAAGACGACATCTTCCTTGTGGCTGGTCGCCCGCTGGACTTCGGCCAGCATGCCTTGCTCGCTCGATTCGACGAGCTGGAAGTTTTTCAAGCCGAACTTGTCGCCCTTGATCAGGTCGAGGACCAGGCGATTGCCGTCGTTGCCAGGCTCGATGCCGAAGATTTTACCTTTGAGCGAATCCTTGAATTTCTCGATGTCGCCGAAGTCCTTAAGGCCCTTGTCATAGGTGTATTGCGGAACGGCAAGCGTATATTTGGCCCCGACCGGCAGATTCGCGCCGGTCACGATCACCGACTTGTCTTCGACATAAGGCTTGCGATCGTTTTCCATCGACGGCTGCCAATTGCCAAGAAACACGTCGATGTCCTTGTTCTTCATCGAAGCATAGGTGACCGGCACCGAAAGGACCGTGATCTTGGGTGTATAGCCGAGACCCTTCAGGATTTCGTTGGCGATCGCGGTTGTCGCGGTGATATCCGTCCATCCGACGTCCGAGAACCTTACAGTCTTGCAACTTTCCGGATCGCCAGCGAACGCCGCGCTTGATCCAGCCAGCGAGATCATGCCCGCCAACGTCAGAACTGCTGAAAGCCTCATCATCTTTCTCCCATAAAAGTGCGGTCGACCTCCCGCACCGGATCAAGCTTAACCGTGAGTATCGGCGGGAGGCGAAGTGCGGTCAAATCTAATAAAAGCGGTGCCCCAAACCGTTTGAGCTTGCAACCGTGAGCCGCTAGAAGCGGAGCCACCCGCCCTGGGAACCCCGATGGCCGAGCCTCTCAATCCCACGCCGCAGCAGCAGTCCGAAATCCTAATGCAGGCGCTGCCGCACATGCTGCGCTACGACGATGCGATCGTCGTTGTGAAGTACGGCGGCCACGCGATGGGCGACGAGGAAAAGGCGCGCGATTTCGCCAAGGACATGGTGCTGCTGGAGCAGTCCGGCATCAATCCGGTCGTCGTGCACGGCGGCGGTCCGCAGATCGGCGTGATGCTGAAGAAGCTCGGCATCGAGTCGCACTTCTCGGGCGGCCTCCGGGTCACCGACAAGCCGACGATGGAAATCGTCGAAATGGTGCTCGCCGGATCGATCAACAAACAGATTGTCGGCTCGATCAACGCCGAGGGCGGTCGCGCGGTTGGCCTCTGTGGCAAGGACGGCAACATGGTCACCGCGCGCAAGGTCCACCGGCTGCACAGTCCCGGCGAAGACGTCGTCGATCTCGGCTTTGTCGGCGAGCCCGACAAGGTGGATTCGACCGTGCTCGAACAGATCCTTGGCCGCGAGCTGATCCCGGTCCTCGCGCCGATCGCGCAGGGCGCCGACAGCCAGACCTACAATATCAACGCCGATACCTTCGCCGGCGCCGTCGCCGGCGCGCTCGGGGCCAAGCGTCTCATGTTCCTGACCGACGTTCCGGGCGTTCTCGACAAGAATAAAGGGCTCATCAAGGAATTGCGGATCGACGACATTCGTGGCTTGATTGCGGATGGCACGATCACCGGCGGGATGATTCCCAAAGTCGAGACCTGCATCTATGCGCTGGAGAGGGGCGTCGAAGGCGTTGTGATCCTGGACGGCAAGGTCCCGCATGCGGTGCTGATCGAGCTTCTGACCGACCATGGCGCGGGAACGCTGATCACGCGATAACGGGCCTTCAAGGCGGTAGACATGCGCATTCTAGCGATCGACACGTCCTGTGGAGCAGCGTCGGTCGCGGTCTTGGAAAGCGGCAGGGCCGAGCCGCTGGCGGTCCTCAGCCGGCCGATGGCGCGGGGCCACGCTGAAGCTTTGCCGCTGATGGTCGAGGAGGCCATGCGCGGCATTGAGGGCGGCTTTCCCTCGCTCGCACGTATCGCGGTCGCAATGGGTCCCGGCTCGTTCACCGGCATTCGTGTCGGCCTCGCCATGGCGCGGGCGATGGGGGTGGGGCTTGTGATTCCCGTAGTAGGCGTTTCGACTCTGGCCGCCTTCGCCGCGCCGCTCCTGACCGAACCCCGAACTGGAATCATCGCCGCCACAATCGACGCTGGGCATGGCTCGGTCTATTTTCAGTTGTTCGAGGCGTCTGGCCGTCCGCTGGGGCCCCCTCGCTGCGATACGCTGCGGGAATGTGTGCGCGCGATTGGCGCCGGGCCAGCTTGGTTCGCCGGCGACGCCGCCGCGCTCGTCGCCACCGAGGCCCAGCGTGCCGGACTGCCTTACGACCTCGACGACGCGCGAGTCGCGCCGGACATCGTCGCTCTCGCTCGGATGGGTCTCGCGGTCGATCCTGCGAAGAGTCCCGCGCGTCCCCTCTACGTGAAGCCGCCGGACGCGCGTCCAAATGCGGCCGAGCCCATCGCCAGGGCTCCGGTCTAAGGCTCGAGCCAAATCCATGATCTTCGGCCTGCGCCGATCTCCCCCGCCCGTCATCCGCCTTCTTCGGCCGGACCGGGCGCAGGCCTGCGCGCGCCTGCACGCGGAAGGTTTCGCTCACCCCTGGTCGCTGGAGGAGATGGCAGCGCTCATTGCCAGTTCGTCGACCGTCGGCGCCGCGGCCCTCGATCCAGTAAGCGGCCGCTTGCGCGGGTTCGTCTTGTCGCGTCTGGCGGCGGACGAAGCGGAGATTCTGACTATTGCCGTCGACGCCGCACATCAGGGCAGGGGGGTAGGTCGGGCGCTTCTCAGCGAGAACTTGCGTCAGGCGGCGAACGCGGGGGCAAAGGCGATGTTTCTCGAAGTGGCCACGGACAACGCGCCGGCTTTGGCCTTGTATGAGCGCTTTGGGTTTGTCAAAGTTGGGGAGCGCGCCGGCTATTACCGCCGCGCCGACGGGACGCGCGCTACCGCGGTCGCGATGCGCAAGTCGCTTGGAGAAGCGCCGGCTTCGGGGCGTCAAGACCGTGGCGAGCGATAGTCACAGTTTATGAATGAATATATCGCGGTTGCCCAGCGCCGGGGCGATCTCGCTCACGGGCTATTTCCCCGCGACCAGAAAGCGCCTACATTAGCCATCGGACCCTCCCGGAGCCCCTAATTGTCCGAATCGATTGTGCTTGAAGACGCGAATGGGATTGCAAGTCCCTCACGGGAATCCCATCCACGGGCGTTCATCAAGTCATTCGGATGCCAGATGAACGTCTATGACGCCGAACGCATGGGCGATCTCGCCGCCGAGGCGGGTTACCGCGAGGCGATCGGGGTCGAGGACGCCGATCTCATCGTTCTCAACACCTGCCACATCCGCGAACGCGCCTCGCAGAAAATCTATTCCGAGCTCGGCAAGCTGCGCGAGCTGAAGGAAGAACGCGCGCGCGAAGGCCGGCGGATGATGCTGGTCGTCGCCGGCTGCGTCGCTCAGGCCGAGGGGGCGGAAATCCTGCGCCGCCAGCCGGCCGTCGATGTCGTCGTCGGCCCGCAGAGCTATCATCGCTTGCCGGAGCTCCTGCGCGAGGCGCGCGTCCGTCCTGGCGATCGTGGACACTGAATTTCCGGCGCGAGGACAAATTCTCTCGACTGCCGGCCCCACAGGCGGACGCCATTCGTCGGCGCGGCGTCACCGCCTTCGTGACCGTGCAGGAGGGCTGCGACAAGTTCTGCTCGTTCTGCGTCGTGCCTTACACGCGAGGCGCGGAGGCCTCGCGCCCTCTCGCCGACATTCTCGACGAGATCGCGCGCCTTGCCGACGCGGGCGTCCGCGAGATCACGCTGCTCGGCCAGAACGTCAACGCCTATCATGGGCTCGACGGTAGCGGCCAAGCGATCGGGCTTGCCGATTTGATCCGCGCCGCCGCGCTCACGCCCGGGATTGGTCGCGTGCGATATATGACCTCGCACCCCAATGACATGAGCGAGGATCTTATCGAGGCCCATCGCGACGTTCCTGCTCTCGCGCCGTATCTTCACCTGCCGGTCCAATCCGGCTCCGACAGCGTGCTGAAGTCGATGAATCGCCGCCACCGCGTCGCCGACTATCTGGACGTTGTTGCGCGCGTGCGCGCGGCGCGCCCGGACATCGCGTTCTCCTCGGATTTCATCGTCGGTTATCCCGGCGAAACCGACGCCGACTTCGATCAGACGCTCGCTCTCGTTCGCGCGGTGGGGTTCGCCTCGTCCTACGCCTTTAAATATTCGCCCCGGCCGGGAACACCCGCCGCCGACATGTCGGGCCAGGTCGACGAAGCGACCAAGGCTCGCCGCCTTGCGGCGCTTCAGGACCTCATCGAGGATCAGCGGCAGGCCTTCAACCTCGCAAGCGTGGGGCAGCGCCTTGAGGTTTTGTTCGAGAAGCCCGGCCGGAACGAGGGCCAGCTCATCGGACGGTCGCCCACCATGCAATCGGTGTTCGCCGAGGGGCCGCAGTCGCTGATCGGCGAGCTGATGCAGGTCGAGATGGTCGCTGTCGAACCGCGTTCTCTGCGTGGGCGCATTGTCTCGCCAGCGTCGTAAATCGAGGTTTTATTGGCGTGAGGGATGATTCTGAACCTGGACAGGACACAACGGAGACAGCCAATTTGAAGCCGCAGGATAGTTCGCCGTCGCGCATCGCCGCCGCCCCCCCCGTGATCCATCCTACGCTCCGCGAATCGAAACCTGCTGAAATCGCCATTGCTTTCCCCGACAATGCCGCCGCTTCGGTGGTTTTTGGCCATTACGATCAAAATATTGCGCGCATCGAGCGCAGCTTGGGCGTTTCAGCCTACGCCAACGGAAACCAGATCGTTATCAAAGGCCCGCGCGAGGCCAGCGAGCAGGCCCGCCGAGTCTTTGAGATGCTTTACCAACGGGTGAAGCAAGGCCAGCCGGCAAGCGAAGGGGATGTCGAGGGCATCATCGCCGAGAGCGCTTATCAGGGCCTGCTGTTCCCGGGCGAGGAGGGGTCCAAGGAGAGTTTCGGCGTCGTCAAGACGCGCAGGCGCGGCGTTGTCCGCGCCCGAAGCGCGGCGCAGGACCAATATTTGGCGGCCTTGCGCAAGTTTGAGCTGGTTTTTGCCGAGGGTCCCGCCGGCACCGGCAAGACGTGGCTTGCGGTCGGACACGCGGTGTCTCTGCTCGAGCAAGGTTTAGTCGAACGGCTGGTGCTATCGCGTCCCGCGGTCGAGGCCGGCGAGCGCCTCGGCTTTCTGCCAGGCGATATGCGCGACAAGGTCGATCCTTATTTGCGTCCCGTCTATGACGCGCTCTATGACTTCATGGATGGGCGCATGGTCGAACGGGGCATCCAGACCGGCATGATCGAGATCGCGCCGCTTGCCTTCATGCGCGGACGGACGCTGTCCAAGGCGGCCATCCTTTTAGACGAAGCGCAGAACGCGACCGCCATGCAGATGAAGATGTTTCTGACCCGCCTTGGCGAGGGGTCGCGGATGATGGTCAACGGAGATCCGAGCCAGACGGACCTTGCGCCTGGGCAGAAGTCAGGGCTAGGCGACGCGATTGGGCTTCTCAAGTCGCTCCCGCGCATCGGTCACATTCGCTTCACCCATGTCGATGTTGTCCGCCACGATCTCGTGCGCGAAATCGTCGAGGCTTATGGGCGCGCGGGCGGAGAGGGACAACCAACCCCGGCCAAATGAAGGTTTCGCTCGACATCAGCGTTCCCTCGCCCCTTTGGCGCCGATTGTCTCGGGCGCGCGTGATCGCGCGCGAGACGATCGCCGCCGCCGCAGAAAGCGCAGGGCCGAGCGAGGGCGGCGACCTGAGCCTCTGCCTTGCCGACGACGCCGCCTTGCGGGCGCTCAACCTGCGTTGGCGCGGCCTCGACAAGCCGACGAACGTGCTCTCGTTCCCTGCAGCGCCGCTTGGCCATGGTGGGGACGCAACGACGCTTGGCGATATCGCGCTCGCTTACGAGACGATTGCCCGCGAGGCCGAGGACCTCGGCGTCCCGCTAGCCGACCACTATCGTCACCTCCTCGCCCATGGATTTTTGCACCTCATCGGCTACGATCATGAGACGGACGCGGAGGCTGATCGCATGGAGGCGCTCGAAACAAGAATTCTGACGCGGCTCGGGGTGGGCGACCCTTATTCCCGCGAAGTTGTTGGCGGATGACCTTGACGAATGAGATCGGACCGGCGGAAACGCCCTCTGTAAACGCATCTCGTGAACAGAGCTCGGGCCTGTTTGAGCGGGTGCGGGCATTGTTTGGACTGGCGCCCGCTTCGGCTCGCGACGATATCGAGGACGCGCTCGAGGAGAGCGCGAGCGAGGAATTTACCCCGCAAGAACGCGCCATCCTCAAGAATGTGCTCGCGCTTCATGACGTACGGGTCGAGGATGTGATGGTGCCGCGGGCGGACGTCATCGCCCTTTCGCTCGATACGCCGCTGAGCGAGGTGCTCGATTGTTTTCGCACCGCCGGCCACTCGCGCCTGCCGGTCTATGACGAAACGCTCGACGATCCGCGTGGCATGATCCACATCCGCGATTTCGTCGTCTTCCTTGCCTCCGATCCCCGTTTCGGACTCATGAAAGCGCGGCATGAGGCGCCTTCCAATGGCGACGGCCAGCCGGGGCTCGACATGCCGCTCTCGGCGGCGCGGATCCTGAGGCCCGTTCTGTATGCGCCCCCGTCGATGCCGGCGCTCGACCTCTTGCTCAAGATGCAGGCCTCCCGCACCCATATGGCGCTGGTCATCGACGAATATGGCGGGACCGACGGACTTGTGTCGATCGAGGACGTGATGGAGGCGATCGTTGGCGACATCGAAGACGAGCATGATGAGGACGAGACGCCGGAGCTTCACGCGTCTGGCGACGGCGGATGGATAGCGGAGGCGCGCGCCTCCCTCGACGCCGTCACCGAGGCAACTGGCTTCGATTTCTCTTCGCTTCCCGAGGCGGAAGATGTGGACACAATCGGGGGGTTGGTCACCGCGGCGGCGGGCCGCGTTCCCGACCGCGGCGAGATTCTCCTCGGACCGGGGGAATTCGAATATGAGGTGCTCGACGCCGACCCCCGCCGGATCAAGCGGGTAAAAATCCGGCCCCTTGCCGCAGAGGTCCCGAAGCCGCGTCTGTCGTTGCCGACCCCTGAGGCGAAACCAGGCGAACCAGCTTAAGACGCCGGCCGATCAGGTCAGATCGACTTCACTTCGCCCCCGTCCATGCGCAGAGTCGAGCCCGTCATCCACCGCGCGCCGGGCGACACGAGGAAAGCCATGAGTTCAGCGATCTCCTGCGGCTCGCCGTAGCGGGCGATGCCCGCTTCCTTGGGGAAGTTCGCCGTCGCCTCTTCGACCGTCATGTTATGGAGCGGCGCCCAATGCTTGAGATAGGACCGGCGCCGACCCGTCATCACCGGGCCAGGCAGCACGCTGTTAACCTGCACGCTGTCAGCGATGCCACGATCCGAAAACGCCTTGGCCAGGGCGACAATTGCGGCATTGATCGTGCCTACGGCCGCGTAAGGCGCTTTCGGAAACAGGGCCGAGTTGCCCGACATCAGGACCACGGCGCCTTTGGCCGACTTCAGCGCGGGCCATGCTGCGATCGTCAGCCGGCGCGCGCCGTGCAGTTTCAGCGCCAGGCCCGCTTCCCACTGGGCGTCGGTCATCTCAAACAGGTCGATCTGCGGCACGGCGCCGGCAACGTTTAGCAAGGCGTCGATTCGGCCGAACGCGCCCAGACCCTGATCGACGACGCTCTTAGCGGCCTCAGGTTGGGAGAAATCGCTATCGATCACGAGCGCTTTTGCGCCCGCAGCCTTCACCGTTTCCGCCGTGCCTTCCAGATTCGCCCGGTCCCGCGCGACCAGCACGAGCGCGGCGAAATCGCGCGCAAGGCGAATGGCCGTCGCCCGGCCGATCCCCTGGCTCGCGCCGGTGGTGATCGCGACTGACTTCTCCATTCCGACGTCTCCCTGGAAACGCGCTTCAGCGGGGAAGGAAGTCGCGGATCGCCGCCGCGATCTCGGCGGCGTGGGTCTCCAGCGCGAAATGTCCGGTGTCGAAGAAGCGCACCGTCGCGTTCGGGATGTCGCGCTTGAACGCCTCGGCCCCCGGCGGCAGGAAGAACGGATCGTTCTTGCCCCACACGGCCAGGAGCGGCGGCTTGTGGGTGCGGAAATACTGCTGAAAGGTCGGATAGAGCGCGACATTGCTCTTGTAGTCGCCGAACAGGTCGAGCTGCACGTCGGCCACGCCGGGCCGCGACAGATAGAAATTGTCGAGCGAATAGCCGTCCGGCGAGACCATCGTCGGGTCGGGCACGCCATGCGTATATTGCCAGACGGTCGTCTCGGGCTTGAGGAAGGCGCGCAGCGCCTCGCGATTGGCCGGAGAAGGATCCTGCCAATAGGCGCGGATCGGATTCCAGCCGTCGCTCAAACCCTCCTCGTAGGCGTTGCCGTTCTGGGAGATGATCGCGGTGATCCGGTCCGGATGCTTGACCGCGAGCCGGAACCCGGTCGGCGCGCCATAGTCGAACACGTAGACGGCGTAGCGATCGAAGCCGATCGTCTCGGTGAAACGGTCGATCGTCTCCGCGATCCGGTCGAACGTATTCGCCCTTATCCGGCATATCGGAGTTGCCGAAGCCCGGCAGATCGGGAGCAACGATATGGAAGCGATCGGCCAGCAGCGGGATGAGATCCCGGAACATGTGGCTCGGCGGTCGGGAAGCCGTGGAGCAAGCAGCAGCTTCGGCGCGCCCGGCGCGCCCGCCTCACGATAGAAGACGTTGCGGCCGTCGACCTTGGCGGGCCGATAGTGGATGGCGGTCATGTCGCTTGTCCTTTCGCTCATATGAAAGAAGAGGTTAAGCCTTGACGACCTCGTCGATCGCCTCGCGGATGATGTCGACGACGGTAGACGGCGCGGTCACCATCGGCGTATGGTCGACAGGGTGCGACCGAATCCGAGCCTTCATCCGCTCGGCCATGAAGCGGTGATTGTCTTCGACGATCATGCGGTCTTGCTCGGCGACCAGGAACCAGGCCGGCCGGTCCTTCCACAAAGGCCGCTCGACCTTGACTGTGATGCAGGCGGGCGAGATCGGCCGCTGGACCGCAGCCAGCACCGCCAGCTCTTGCTTTGAAGCATTTTGCGCGAAGGCGGCGGCGAACCCTGCTTCCGGCAGATACATGAGCCCATGTGCGTCCGGCGCGAGCTTGGGCGCCTGCGGATGTGGCGTGCCGCGGTGAACACGTCCGCGACCGTCTCGCCTTAGTCGGGGCGAGCGCGGCCACATAGACGAGCGCCTTCACCTTCTCGCCGCGGGTCGCCCCAATAACACCGCCGGCATAGGCGTGGCCGGCCAGGACGACTGGCCCCTCAACTCGCTCGAGCGTCCGGTCGAGCGCGGCGACGTCGTCATGGAACGACGTCAGTGGCAAAGGCGCGGCAACCGTTTTGACGCCGCTGGCCGCGAGCGGCGCGATGACCTTCGCCCAGCTTGACCCGTCGGCCCAGGCGCCATGGACGAGGACCACCGTCAGGTCGTTCATGGCCATTCCTGCTCCTCCGATTCCGCGATTGACTGAAGTAACCTGTCTCTAGAGTTTAAGCAGACTCCGCGTGGTTGACCAACGCTTGGAGGGTTGATTCCCTGTCGGCGCCGATTCGGAGGTGCAGGACATGACGGGAAAATCGCCTCTCACGACGAGCGAGGCGCAACGAGCGGCGCTGATGGTTCTGGCCGGCTCGCGCGATCGCGGCGAGGCGGACCGCGCCCGTGCCGTGCTGCTGACGCTGGCTGGCTGGACCAGCGCGCGGATCGCCGAGGCGTTCGGCGTGCGCGAAGACACGGTTCGGCTGTGGCGGAGTGACTTCATGAGCGGGGGCGTCGAGGCGCTGAAGGCCACCGTGGCGCCGGGCCCGGCGCCGGTGAAGAGCGAGGCGGCTTTGCGTGTGGCGCTGCCCCTGCTGGGGGAACCTGTCGCTGACCGGCGCAACTGGACGATCCCCCGACTGCGCGCCGAGATCGAAACCCGTGAGGGCGTGCGCATCAGCCGCTCCCAACTCTCCAAGGCCCTTCGCAAAAAAAGTTCCGCTGGCGGCGGCCGCGGCATACGCTGAAGGGACGACAGGTCGCCGCCGAGGTCGAACGGGTCGGCCTGCGTCTGCACCTGCGCCAACAGCAGGCCGGGGCCGGCGACATTGTTCTGCTCTATGGTGACGAGAGCGAGGCGCTGACGCATCCCTATCTTGCCCGCGTCTGGGCCAGGGCAGGGCGGATCTGCGTGTTCCCGCACCGGGGCAGGCGAAGAAGGTCGCGATGCTGGGTTCGTTCGATCCCGTCACGCGTCGGCTCATCGTTGTAGTAGCTGCCACTTGATCTGACGGTCAGCGTCCGGAGATGTGTCGGGTCCGCCTGTCGGTTGTGATCAGGCGGCGATCATTTTCTCCTTCGCCAGCGGCGTCGCGTCAAGGAACGTCTGCATCGGCGTCTTGCCGAAGCACCGTCGCCCCTGATGCGCGCGTTCTTCGTTGTAGCTCCTGACCCAATCATCGAGGTCGCTCTGCAACTCGGCGATGGAGCCGTAAATCTTCTTACGGAAGGCGAGGCGATAGAACTCATCGAGCACCGTCTTGTGGAACCGCTCGACGATGCCATTCGTTTGCGGGCTCTTGGTCTTGGTGCGCGAATGGTCGACATCCTCGAGCGCCAGATAGAGCTCATATTCGTGGTGCTCGGGGTTGTTGCCGCAATATTCCGTGCCGCGATCGGTCAGCACGCGGCAGAGCCTTACCTCCCTCGCATCATAGAACGGCACGACGCGATCGTTGAGGAGATCGGCCGCGGTGATTGGCGTCTTGCGGTCGTAGAGCTTGGCGAAGGCGACCTTGGCGTAGTGGCGTAGGTGTCGATGAAAGTCTGCTGGTAGATGCGCCCAACCCCCTTCATGTTGCCGACGTAGAACGTGTCCTGGGCCCCGCAATAGCCCGGACATTCGCTCTCGAACTCGCCATGCGCCTCCTTTTCGCTCTTGGCCTTCTCCAGCGCGGCAAGCTGGGTTTCGGTTAGCACCAGGCCTTCCTGGGCGACCTTGGCTTCGAGCGCCTTGAGCCGTTTCTTCATCGTCTCAAGATCATGGCGCTGCCAGACCCCACGAACGCCAGCCGGCGAGAGCGAATGGCCAAGCTTGCGCAACTCGTTGGCGATGCGGATCTGGCCATAAGCCGGCCGGCCCAGCGAAAGCTCGACAATGATCGCTTCGACCTCGGGCGCCGTGCGGTTCTTCAGGATCGGCTTGCGCCGAGTTAGTTCCTGCAGCGCCAATTCGCCGCCGGCGTCGTAAAGCTCCTCGAAGCGATAGAAACTGTCGCGCGAATAGCCCATCATTTTGCAGGCCTGGCTGACATTGCCGAGCTGTCTGGCCAGCTCCAGCAGCCCAACCTTGGCGCGGATGATTTTCTGTTCCTGGGTCATGATCAGTGTCCTTCCGAAACGCCGAGGCCGGGCGCTGCGCACCCCGACCACTCCGCGCCCGGCCTCGGCTTCCGCCTCAGCTATGACACCAACTGTCAGATTATGTCTTAACTACTGCACATCCGCCAACACTGTCGCAAACCGAACGCCAGCGGCGCGGATGCGATCGATCTCGGCCAGCGCGATCTCCGGCTTCGTCCGCGCCGCCCGCCCGTTCTCGGGCACGCGGGCCTTCGCCATCCGGTTGGGGGCGCCGGTCCAGCTCTCCGGCAGAAACAGGCGCAGGCCGATCATCACCGGAACCTCGCGCCAGCGTTAGCGACACCAGCGTCTAGCAATTGGCGGTCTTGCCGAGCGCCGAGGCGTATTGCGGCGCGACCCCGACCGAGTGCGACCCCTTCTTCGGCAGCGCCGTGTCGTCGACGACAAGGACTGCGCTGGCGCCCCCGATCAGCTTGTCCGCCTGGATCGCGAGTTCCTCTTCCAGCAGCGCTTCGTTCCAAACGCCGCTCGCAATGAAATGATGCAACCGGTCGTAGTCGCCGGGCGCCCATCGCGACGCCATCGGCTCGACGCTCTTGCGCTCGCCCGGCCCAATCAACCCGTCACATAGAGCGGACAGATCCGCCTGCGGGCCTTATATCAATTCTATTTGAGCGCGACTCATCACGCTGAAACCCGCGCAACGGCGCGGGCGCGCATTGCGCTTCGGCCATAAGGCGATGATCGGTTCCGATCATCGAGTCTTGGTATTATGACCCAGCCGCGCCAGGAATGGCGCAAGCCAGCCTTCAAGATCTCCATTCCAACCCGCCACGCCGTCGGCTCCGCAAATCACCGAGCCAACGGTCCAGGAAAATCCCTTCCAATCTCTTAATCTGCCAAAGTAGTGCTAGAAGAACGCTCTCGTTCGCCAATGGGCGAGGCGGGGAACGCGGCGGAGACAGCCCTCCGATCGTCGCTACGACAACGCCTATCTGTTCGGCGCGATCTGTCCTGCGCGGGGCGTCGGCGGCGCCGTGGCGCTGCCCTACGCCGACATAATGCAGCTTCAGCTTGATGAGATCGCACGCAAAGTCGCCGAAGGCGCTCGCGCCGTAGTGCTTCTCGACCGCGCCGGGTGGCCACAACCAGCAAGCTCGACTTACGCGCCAGCATCACGCAGATCTTCCTACCTTGCGCGCTCCGGGAGCTGAACCCTGTCGAAAACCTCTGGCAGTATCTGCGCCAGAACTGGCTCTCAAACATCGTCTTCGAAAACTACGACGCCATCATCGAGGCAGCCTGCAAGGCTCGGCGAAGGCTCACCGCTGGGCCGGACCGGATCAAATCCAATGGAAATGGGAGCCTGGGCACACATGGGTCAGCTGTAATGGCCGTTGGTATGAGCCGCATCCTAATAGCCAGGCAATGAAACCATAGGGGCGCAAGAGTACGGCGCTCGACCCTAGCCGGATCCGGACGTCGCTAGCCAAATACGTGATCCGATCACCGCAGCGCCGTGCAAGTGCCTGAAGCGGCGCTCGAGCGTCCAAGTTTATCTTCGGGTAAACCGGCGACTGTGCATCCGCTTCATGAGGTGTGCCGCTCGACATTGAGCGTCAATATCGACCGCTAATACCAAGTCCCGGAGGGCTTGGCTCTCGGCTTCCCAAATCAGCGTCGAGTTGATTTCAAGGTGGCGAACACGAGAGGTTTGCCATGCCCATTGCGCTTCGGTCTGATTTTGATGCTGAGAAGATTCGGGCGGCCGCGAAGCGGTCGAAGGACGGGCGGCAGGCGCGGCGGCTTTTAGCCCTGGCGGCAATTTACGACGGGGCTTCGCGCGGCGCGGCGGAAAGATCGGCGGCGTGAGGCTCCAGATCGTTCGCGATTGAGTTCTCGAGTTCAACGCTCACTGGCCGGATGGTTTGATCGATCGAAAACCGCCTGGGCAACCGCCTCGATTGAACGATGCTCATCGGGCCGCGCTGGCCGCGGTCATCGAGAGCGGTCCGCTCCCTGCGGTTCATGGGGCCATCCGATGGCGGATCGTCGATCTCTGCCAATGGGTATGGGAGGGATTCCGTGTCGTTGTCGCAAAGCAGACTTTGAGCCGCGAACTGCGCGCCATGGGCTATCGCAAGCTCTCGGCTCGTCCTCGTCATCACGCGCAAGCCGCCGGCGCCGTAATACCCATTCTATTTGAGCGCAACTCATCGCGCTCAACCCCGCGCAACGGCGCGGGCGCGCATTCGCGCTTCGGCCATAAGGCGATGATCGGTTCCGATCATCCAGTCTTGGTATGAGGGTCCAGCTTGCTCGGGCGGTCAGGGATGTTGAACTTCGGTTCAACGGTGTCCGAGCGCAGGTATTTGCGGACTGTGTTCCTCGATAGACCTGTGCGTCGGGATATCTCTCGGATCGAGAAATGGTCCCGGTAGCGCCAGCGTCGGATGACGCTCAGTAACTCCATGTCGATCACTCCATCGTCCCCCGCGTAGGCCAAACGGGAAAGGTTCGAACATGGGTCAGTTCTCGGTGGAAAAACCCGTAGCGCCCGGGTCACCTCTCAGTCAAAAATCAACAGGGTGGAGCAACGGCCAAACCGAGGGGCAGATCAATCGTCTGAAGACCCTCGAGCGCGCCATGTACGGTCGCGCAGCTGCCGAACTGCTACGAGCCCGGATGTTGCCTCTTCACTTGCCGACTTAGGGTCAATTCTCACACCAAAAGGGTCTGATTGACTCTCGGTGCAAGCGACGCCGGTCGATTACATGGTCACCCGGGGCAGGCATGAACGTCGTAGGCGTCGAACGGCGCGAGCGGGCGTGGACGGTCACGGCGGACAGCCGACAGTTGCAGCTTGGGGCCTTTGTCTGCGGGTTAGCTCAGCACGTGGCTTTGCCGAGGCGGTTTTGGTTCGTTTCGGAGCCCGAGACCTCGCCGCAGACGCGCGCTGCCCCTGCGCGCCACTTTTGAAGCTTCCGCCGCGAACGGCTGTGATCTAGGCCGTGTGGACGAATTTGATCAAGCAAAGGGCGGCGGCGAAGCTGACGATTGATCTGAAGTTTCGTTCGGTCGTTTCGCATCGGAGCGCGACCCGCTTGAAGCGCTTGAGCCGTCCGACGCCCTGCTCGATGCGGGCGCGGGCCTTGTAGAGGGTGCGGGCGAAGAAGGCTGGCTTGTTGTTTTCGTTCGTCTTGTGCGGGATGACCGGAGCGATGCCGCGCGCTCTCGCGGCGTCCCGGTTGGCCTTGCTGGCGTAGCCTTTGTCGAGAGATGACGGCGCGGGGCTGAATGTCGGGCCCGATATCGAGCAGGGTTTCGAAGTGACGCCCGTCGAAGGCTTCGCCGCCGGTCAGGTCGAAGGCGATGATGTCGCCTGAGGCGTCCGATTTTGCGTGAATTTTCGTGCTGAAGCCGCCACGCGAGCGCCCCAGCGCTTGGCCTTCTTGCCCCCCTTTGCTCCAGCCCCCGACACGTGAGCGCGCACGATGGTGGAGTCGAACATCTGAATAAGATGCGCCGTGGAACTCATGGACGCGAGCGTGTCGAAGAAGGCCTCGAAGACGCCAGCCTTGCTCAAGCGATCGAAGCGTTTCCACACGCTGTTCCAAGGACCGAAGCGTTCCGGCAGCGCGCGCCAGCGCACGTTCTCGACGGTGAAGAAATGAAGCGCCTCGAGGAAGCGGCGGTCATCCTCAGCCTTGCGTCCTCGCCGCGGCAGACAGGCGCGAAACACCGCAAGCGTGTGCGTCCAATCGTCCTCGTCCATCTTTGTCGACATCGGCTCCGGCCCCTGATTCGGTCGGAGTCCTATGAATCATGCCGATTCACCGCGGGAATCCCAAAAACGTCATCTCTCCAAAATTCGCCCACATGGCCCAGTGATTTCCCGAGCCATCAGTCCTTCGCCCGTTCAACGTAGCTTCCGTCATCGGTCTGAATGACGATCCGAACGCCGACTGCAATATGAGGTGGAACCATTGCCCGAGCACCGTTGGCGAGTCTCGCCGGCTTATAGGACGAAGAGGCGGTCTGGCCTTTCATCGCTGGTTCGGTCTCCGTGACTTCCAACGTGACGCGGGGCGGCAATTGAATAGCGACCGGGTTCGAGTTGAATATCGACAAAATGACCTTCATACCCTCCTGAAGCCATTGGGCTTGATCCCCGATCACCTCCGCAGGAACTTGAATTTGGTCGTAGGTGCCAGCATTCATGAAATGGTAGCCATCGGCGTCCGCGTAAAGGAAGTCAAAATTCTCGTCCTCGACGAATGCCCGCTCCACCTGCTCTGTGGTCTTGTATCGATCTGTAACCTTGACGCCATCGGAAAGGCGGCGCATGTCGATCTGAGTTGTTGGAGTTCCTTTACCCGGGTGAAAGCTTTCCGCAGAAAGAACTACACACAGCTGACCGTCTTCTCGTTCGATAATATTGCCTTTGCGGATTGAGCTCGCGATAACTCTCACGTTTAATCCTCGGAAACTGAGGGCATGTTTCGCCCTCGAGATTGTGGGTGTTTGCTGAGTGGCAGATTGGCGACTATGACCCGAAACATCCGAATTTTGGCACCAAAGGCCGGACAGGATCGACCGCAACCCTGTCTCGTCTCGCGCCGCGGTCACTCTTGAACACCTCCGTGATCCGGCCTTTTTGGGGCAAAGCCCGATACGCTGGACGGCGCGACTGGCTGCTCGCCCGAGCGCGGGTTTTGACTTCCGTGCGGCGTTGGTTCTGTGCCAGACGTTTTATCGAAGTGCAACCCGCCGCCCTTCAGGCTTCACCCGGGAATGAGACGCACTTGCACGGATTCAAGACCGCGCTGATTTTGCCTGACGGGTCGCCGCACGACGCCTATCTGCATACTTCGCCAGAATTTGCTATGAAAAAGCTATTAACGGCGGGGGAGAGGAAAATATTTTCACTGACTAACGTCTTCCGCAACCGGGAGCGAACGGCCTTGCATGCGCCCGAGTTTGCGATGTTGGAGTGGTACCGGGCGCACGCCCCGTTGGAGCGCGTCATAGAGGACTGTGCTGCGGTAATCGCGCTGGCCGCTCATATAGCCGGAGCGAAGGTGTTTGCATACCGTGGCCGGGAGGCAAGCCCATTCGACCCTCCAGAGCGAACAACGGTGCGAGAGGCGTTTCGCCGCTATGCCGGCATCGACCTTTACGACAGCCTATCGAGGAGCGGCCATTTGGATCCCAAAGCGTTCGCCCAACAAGCGGCGGATCGCGGTATTCGGGTCGCATCTGACGATGACTGGTCGGACATCTTCAGCCGAGTCCTCACCGAGCGTGTCGAACCCAATCTGGGTATAGGGCGACCAACTGTCCTTTACGCCTATCCAGTAAGTGAGGCGGCACTCGCTCAGGTAAGGTCCGATGATCCACGCGTTGCCGAGCGCTTCGAATTCTATTGCTGCGGTGTCGAGTTGGCTAACGCTTTCCACGAGCTGCGCGATCCTATTGAACAACGGCAGCGGTTCGCGTTAAGCATGGAGAAGCAGCAGCGCATTTTCGGCGCTTCTCATCCCGTCGATGAGGACTTGCTCGCAGCCCTGGCCCATATGCCAGACGCAAGTGGCGCCGCTCTCGGCTTTGACCGGCTAATATTGCTGGCGACCGGCGCTAAACGGGTAGAGTCCGTCCAGTGGACTCCAGTTTTTGATCCAATCGGGAATAGTCAATAACCAAGTTCGCTCTTTTTCCTATGGTTACTCAGTCGTCCGTGAAGAACGCCTTCAGGCGGGTTTGAGCGGATGATGGTGACTTGTCGCGGCGTCGAGTGCGGCCAGGATTATGGACAACAAGAGTGCCAGCCATGCGAGCAGGCAGCCGAAGTTGTAGCCGGCGGCGGCGAGCGCGGCGTTTGCGGCGTCGCCGTGGGTCCCGGCGAAGTAGTTTCGGCCCATGCGATGCTCGGCCTTGGAGTGTCCGATCACGGGCTCGACTGCGGAGCGGCGGCGTAACTCGCGTTTGATGGTCTCGGTGACGCGGCGTCCCTGGCCGGAGATATAGACCTTGAATCTTGTGGTCGGGCGGGGCGTTGTGGCCGCGATAGCCGCGGTCGGCGACGATGCGGGTGAGGTTGGCGCCGATCTGCGTCTCGATCTCCGGAATCACGGTTGCGAGCGTGTGGCCGTCGTAAGGGTTGCCTGGCAGCGCCTTGGCGTGGGCAATGAACTGGCCGCCCTTGGAGCGATTGAGCGTGGTGGCGAGCGAGACCTTGACGCCAAACTCGCAGGGACGATGCGCCTTGCCTTTGCGGATGCATTCGACCTCGGGCGCGTGCAGCGTAGACCTTCCTTCCGCGTTGATGCTGGCGCTGCTCGCGCACGCGGCGGGCGGGCGTGAGCGAATGGGCGAAGACGCTCTCCAGTTCGGCGTCGTCCTTGATCTTGCGCGCGATGTCGCGTGTGATCCAGCCGAGATAGGTTCGGATCGTCTTCAGCGCCCGGTTGGCGCGCCAGAACTGCTTGGCGTGGGCGTAGCGCTGATGGGCGATCAGCGCATGTTTGCCCACCCGCGCGTAGGACTGGCGCAGATCGACGCCGGTTTTTTTCGCCAGCTTCACCAGCCGCTCGCGCGCCCGATGCATGAGCTTGGCGTCGGTCGGAAAGGCGACTGCCTTGGGCTGCACGGTGGTGTCCACAATCACCTTGGAGAAGTCGGCGGCCTTGGCCGCGCCGGTCCGCGTCGCCACTGACAAGCTCTCCTGGATCAGCGCCACGAGCTTCTCCTCCCCCATCCGCTGGCGCCAGCGCGTCAGCGACGAACGGTCGAAGGTCAGCTTGTGCTGGAAGACCTTAGGCTGAACGCGGGGCTTTGCGATTTTGCTGCGGCGGAGGGAGGGCGTAGCCCGACCGGAGCCTCGGTTGCTGACGATTCGATCCTTCAGCCAACGAACGGTATGCTTCCTCCTGCCGCCAATCGGTCTGTCACGCCCTATGCCGACTGGGCTTCAAAATGGCTCTCCTGCTTCCAAAGCCGCAAAAGCAGCACGGCGAGTTTGCGGGCCCGCGGTGCGCGCCCGTTTGGCTCCGCAGCGCTTGACCATCTTCAATCCCCAGCTCTTGAGAGCCGAAGCGCCTGTGACTGTGCTCAGCAGGCAATTGGCGGCCTCGTAGAGATAGTGGCGCGCCATCTCGTCTCCTTGCCGGGAGATCGACAGCGATATGTCTCGTTCTCCCGATTGATAGCGCTTGGGCGTCAGGCCCAGATAGGCCCCAACATCCCGGTTCGAACCAAAACGACGCGGATCTTCGATCGCCGCCGTGAAGGCAAGCGCCGTAATCGGGCCGACGCCGGGCGCCGACATCAGATGCCAGCACGCCTTCCTCTGCGGATTCCGATGATGTCGGCCACGCTTTCCAATAGGAAGCCGGCCACCGATTCCGATTTGAAGCCGGCCGGGATTCCGATTTGATGTCGGCCACCCGGCGTCTGCTTCCGCGGATCTCTGCGATGATGTTTTGCCCCGAGCCGTTGGTCAAGCGAGACCTGGATTTGGATCCCCGCAAGCGCTGGGTTGGCGGTGGGTAACGGCGGGCGGAGCGCGCTTTCCATTGCGCCGTAGCGGAGGCCGCCGTTATCCACGGCCTTCGCGCCGAGAGTGCAGCGTGCCGGCCCTCCCGCGCGCATGTCGGTTTCAGGATGAAGACGGCCGCTTGCGCAAGCTCTCGCCGGCCAGATCGATGCGATAGGCGTTGTGAATGACGCGGTCGAGGATGGCGTCGGCGAGCGTGGGAATGCCGATCAGGTCATGCCAGCGGTCCACGGGAACCTGGCTGGTGATGATGAGCGAGCCCTTGTCGCAGCGATCCTCGACGATTTCGAGCAGGTCGCGCGCCTGTTCGGGGGTGAGCGCCTCGGGGCCCCAATCGTCGAGGATGAGCAGCTTGACGCGCGCGAGCGAACGCAGGAGCCTGGCGTAGCGGGCGTCGCCGTGGGCGATGGCGAGATCGGCGAAGAGCCGGGGCATGCGGGTATAGAGGACGGAGAGGTTTTCCCGGCACGCCTTGTGGCCAAGAGCGCAGGCGAGCCAGCTCTTGCCCAGGCCACTCGCCCCGGTGATGAGCAAACTGCGGCGCTCGGCGATCCAGTCGCAGGCGGCGAGCTTGAGGAACAGCGCGCGGTCGAGCCCGCGAGGACTTTGATAGTTGACGTCCTCGACGCTGGCCGGGTGACGCAGCCTGGCGACCCTGGCGCGCGTTTCGAACTGCTTTTGCCGGCGCAGCGTAAGTTCATATTCGAGCAGCAGGCCGAGCCATTCGGCGTGATCGAGGCCGCGCGCCTCGGCGTTGTGCTCCAGGTCCTTGAAGCCTTTGGCCAAGCCGTAAAGACCGAGCGCGTGCAATTGGTCGAGGGTCGGATGAGCGAGCATGGGATTTCCTGTCAGTTGTAGTAGCGGGGACCGCGTACGTTGGCGTGGTCGATGAGCGTGACGGGGCTGCTGTCCGCGCCCGACGGGTCGAACTTGCGGGCGAGCAGCGACGCGACGCCCTTGCAGTTGAGGACGCCAAGTTCGACGGCTCGGGCCGAGACTGCCTCGAGGCGGGCCGGATCGAGGCCGCGATAGGCGCGCAGAATGCCGAGGCAGGTACGAAACCCCTGTTCGGGATGCGGCCGGCTGGCGAGCACGGCGCTGATCAAGCCTTCGGTGTTAGGCCCGATCTTGCCGGCCCAGCGGCGGAACCGATCCGGCGTCCACTCGGCGTAGCGCCGGTGGGAGCTGGGCATATGGTCGGGGTCCGTGCCGTGCTTGCGGCCCATGGTGCGGCGCTGATGGGCGCCGACGCGTTTGCCGCGATGGAAGATCTCGACGGTTCGCGCCGTGATCCGCACGTCGACCTCGGCGCGGATCAGCGCGTGCGGGGCCGAATACAGAAAGTCATGGACCTCGATGTGATAGTCGAGATTGACCCGCGCGCGCCGCCATTCCGCGAACTCCCAATCATCAGCGGGCAAGGCGATGAGGGCGTCGCGCTCGATTGTCTCGAACAGCTCACGTCGGCTCAGGCCGATGTTGCGCATGGGACGCTCATTCATGCGTCGCATGACGAGGGTGATGGCCGCATTGCATTCGGCGAGCGAGAAGAATGTCAGATGGCGCAATCGGCCGAGAATGTAGGACTGGGCAAATCTGACTCCGGCTTCGACTTTCGCTTTATCCCGCGGCTTTTTTGGGCGTGCTGGAAGAACTCCGACGGAATAGTGCGTCGCCATCGCGCCGTAGGTGCGGTTGATCTCGGGGTCGTAGAACGAGGCCTTGTTGACCCCGCTCTTCAGATTGTCGGGAACCAGCAGCTTCGGCGCGCCGCCGAAGAAGCGGAACATGCGCACATGCGCGCCGGTCCAGTCCGGCAACGCCTGCGTCCAGGTCGCCTCGGCGTAGGTGAGGTTCGAAGCGCCGAGCACGCCGACAAAAATCTCCGCCTCGCGGATCTCTCCCGTCGTCGGATCGGCGATCCCGATCCGCTTGCCCGAATAGTCGACGAACGCCTTCTCCCCGGCGACGTGGTGCTGGCGCATAACGGGGGTCAGCCGCCGTTCGAACCCACGCAGCAAATCACAGAAGCGGCTGTAGCCGTAGCCCTCGGGATGGACCTCTCGGTATTCTTCCCAGAGGATCGACATCGTCACCCCAGGACGCTTCAGCTCGCGCGCCAGGGCCGCCCAGTCCGGTTCGGTCCGCCGCCGTTGGCCTTGCGTGACCCCGGCCCGTCCAAACAGCCGGGTTTCCAGAGCCTCTTCGGTGATGTCGTCGGCCAGCGGCCATGCCAGCCCGGCCGCCGCCGCCCGCTTCAGATTGTCCTGGATCGTCGAGCGCGCCACGCCAAGACGTCGCCCGATCTCGCGCGCGCTCACCCCATCGTGGTGAAGCCGCAATAAGTGTCGCAATTGCCGCATGCTCAGTTCCCGCTTCGCCGGCATCCCGATCTCCTCGTCGACCATCGACGGGCCAGGAGTGCCGCAGTTGCTGAACCGCGGGGAGCAAACGACGAGAGCCGTGACCGGCTCGGGTGGCCGGCTTCATTTCGGAATGGTGGCCGGGATCAAATCGGAACGGTGGCCGACATCAAATCGGAATCCCTGGCCGGATTGCGTCGGAATTCGCAGCTTCCTCTTTTGCGCCAGAGTGCGAACCTGCTTGTCCAGGACCGCGATCTGGCTCGCCACGTTCGCGAGCGTGTCAAGCAAGGCGCCGAGCGCGGTGTAGAGTACGTTCTCCTTGTTGCAGGCCATTCGCACAGCCTCATCGAAAGACTTATACCAAGACGCGATGATCGGAACCGATCATCGCCTTATGGCCGAAGCGCGAAAGCGCGCCCGCGCCGTTGCGCGGGTTTGAGCGCGATGAGTAGCGCTCAATTAGAATTGGTATTGGCGCCGGCCCGCTGGGATATCTTGATCCCGAAGGGCCGCAGCAGGCCACGGACCTGGCCGTAAAGCTGGCGCTTGACCCGAACCAGTTGATCCCGCGCCCCCAATAGCGCTTTCAGTTGATGGCTCTCCAGGCTCTTGACATGAACAGCCGAGTACCACCCGCTCGCCAGCATCTCCGCTAGCGCACGAGCATCCGCCTTGTCCGTCTTCTCCGCCCGAGCCTTCAGCGCATCCGAAGCCCGGCGCGCATCCATGCAAACCATGGGAAGACCAAGATCGCTGAGACCGTGATAAAGCCAGGGCGTCAAGGAACCCGTCTCAAGCCCAACAAGCACAATCTGCTTGCCCCACCGCGCAAGATGATCGGCGATCATTGCAATCTGCGTGTCCGAAACGCCGCGCCAAACCACGCGACGCTCCCCGTCCAAAACACAGATATGCGTGCTCTTGAGGCTCACGTCCAAACCGACATAATATCCCATCGCTGCTCTCCTTCGCTTGCCCAAAGCCCAAAGCGGATAAGCTCGCTCTTCCGCTGGGGAGCAGCAACCTCATGTATTGGATGTATAATAGACCGTGCTGCGGGCGAGGCTCAAAACCTTCGCCTGGCGCGCCAGCGGCAGGTCGTGATCGCGGTCGATCATCTCTTTGCGCTCAGAAATCCCGCCTTTGTGAGCGCGCCGGACAAAAAATCGTTCTCCAGCGCCAACTCCCCGATCTTGGCGTGCAGAGACTTCAGATCGACCGGCGCATTCGCCGGACCTGCCTTGTCCTGCCCGAACACGCCGGCCGCGCCGTCCAGAAGCTGGGTCTTCTACCAATTCTATTTGAGCGCAACTCATCGCGCTCGAACCCGCGCAACGGCGCGGGCGCGCATTCGCGCTTCGGCCATAAGGCGATGATCGGTTCCGATCATCGAGTCTTGGTCTTCCAGGTCGTGATCTGGTTGGGGTGAACATCGAAAAGCTGCGCCAGTTCGGCCAGCGTCCTGTCGCCCTTCACGGCGGCCAGAGCCACCTTCGCCCTGAACGCCGCTGAATGCGTCCGCCCGGTTCTCTTGGTCATCTCAACTCCTGACTCGCGGCCAGAATCTTCGCCGCCGTCAGGCAGGAAATCCACTTAGGCAACTGTCCGAATTGACGAGCCAGCTCTAGGAGGCCGCATCGAATCACCCTCCGCCAAGCCGACGGAGAGACAAAATCACGACCAAACGTCCCGATCAATTTGCAAGAAATCAAGCTGAGAGCCGC
The DNA here is from genome assembly GCA_963726105.1 of uncultured Alphaproteobacteria bacterium. Classification (GTDB taxonomy): domain Bacteria; phylum Pseudomonadota; class Alphaproteobacteria; order Rhizobiales; family Beijerinckiaceae; genus Roseiarcus. The sequence continues at coordinate 944,517 of CAVSBJ010000026.1, read as the reverse complement.
CGCCTCCTTGCAAATGCAACAACTCGCCGATCCACGGAAACGCCTCAAAAATCGGCCGAGTTCGGATTCTTCACGGACGACTACTCAATCCGGTAACTACACTCGCGTTCACGCGCAGCGTGCCGTTTGAGCGAGGTGACGAAGCACCGGATTACCATATCGAGTATTAAGCTGAAGTGACGCGGACATCCATGGCGCTCCACTTCTCAAGGATCTGGGCGCGGTGACAATTCTGGCCGTGGTACTCTGCCGCCGCTGCAGAGCTTGTATCGGGCCGTGGCAACGTCATCGGCAACACCCTACGAGCCTTCTTTCCGCTGACTCTCACTTCCGCCGCGTCTCAAGCCGCCGCCCTCGCTCACCCACGCGAGCGCTGTTATACCGAACAGGACCGCGAGGCCGAAGAACCCGGAAGCCAGCGAAGTCGAACGCGCGCCGATCAATTCGGTGGAGCCTGTCCGCTTAACGCCGATGTAATCCGCGCCGCCGTAGCTCGAAGACGGATTCAAGCCGACAACTCTTGGCATAACGACCGCAACGCCCGTGTTTGCGATGCGACGCGTCGTACCACCGGTCGCTTCAGTGATCGGGCGCAGCTTCTCGGTGCTCGACACAACGTCCTGCATTTCGAGCGGATTCTCCTGGCCAACGTTGACCAACGCGACGTGCTCGCCATCGTCGGCGCGATAGAGACCGAGTTGGTTGACGGTTAGGTGCGCACGGCTCAGGCCGGGCGCGTATGGCGTCATCTCAAGCTTGGTCTTCGAGCCGTCGGGCGCGACTAGGTTGATTTCCCGCGCTTCACCGCTCACGCTCTGGCGCTCGACCATGATCTCGCGTCCCTTGGCGCTAGCGCGCAAAGCCTCTTCCTCTAGGTCTGGCTCTTTCATTAGCCAGTGCGCGAGCCGTCGCAACAGATCGAGGTAAGGCCCGCCGCCATCATAACCGCGCGCCCAAAGCCACATCTGATCGGTCAACAGCAGGCCCACGCGCCCCTTGTCGACCCGCGACAGCACAAGCAACGGCTTGTCGTCTGCGCCTTTCAATACCGTCACGCCGCTCGTCGGCTTCGCGCCGATGATCCGAAACCATGGGCCCCAGGTCGGTTCGCCGTTGGCGTTGAAACCTGTCAGACCCCGGGTCACCGGATGGCGCTCGCCCTCCTCCGACACGCGGGCGCGATATGGGCCCTCGACGTCGTTGCCGCTTGGCTCAGCAGGGGAAATATCGCCGAGTGGAGAGTAGTAAAGACCGTCGGGGGTAGAGAACTCCGGACCCTCCGCCATCAACAGCGCGCCGCCGTCGCGCACGTATTTGGCGATGTTCTCAAGATAGACGTATGGCAGGATCGACTGCTGGGCATAGCGATCGAAGATGATGAGATCGAAGTCCTTGATCTTGCGGCCGAACAAATCCGCGACTGGAAAGGCGATCAGCGACAATTCATTGATCGGCGTGCCATCGGCGCCCTTCTCGGGCGGCCGCAGGATGGTGAAATGCACGAGATCGACGTTGCCGTCAGATTTCAGCAGATTGCGCCACATTCGTTCGCCCGGATGCGGCTTGCCGGAGACAAGCAACACCCTAAGCTTGTCGCGCACGCCCTCGATGTTGACTACCGCTCGATTGGTGTCGACGCCGATTTCGCCTTCTACCGGCGCGACTTCAAGCTCAATCACATTCGGGCCTGGATGGTCGATCGGCGTCTTTATATCGATTCGCTCCCCGACCTTGGTTTTGATCGTTGCGATCGTTTCACCGTCGCGTCGCACCGTAAGATTGACCGGCTCGCCATGATCGGCGCTGTCAAGAACTCGGGCTTCGATGACCTGATCTTTGCCGACAATGCCGTAGCGCGGGGCCCCAACGAGCTCGATACGCCGTTGCCGCTCGCCCTCGTGACCCGTGATCAGCGCATGCAACGGCGCATTGAATCCGAGCGCTGCCACAGACTGAGGAATGTCGTGCACGTCGCCGTCGGTTATGACGATTGCGCCGCCAACCCGGTCTGGAGGCGCATCGGAGAGCGCGCCCCGCAAAGCAGCGAACAGCTTGGTCCCTTCGGTTTCGGACTCGTCGCGCGAGGTTTCGACGACCCGCAAATCGACGTCTCCGAGCGCCTTGAGCCTTGCCTTTAGTTCGTCGCGGGCTTTATCTGTCTGCTGCGGCCGCTCGCCGATGCCCTGACTCTCGGAACGATCGACGACCAGCGCGACAATATCCTTGAGCGGACGGCGGTTCTCCTGAACCAGATTGGGATCACAGAGGGCGACCAGTAGTAGGGCCATGCTCAGCCCGCGCAACCAAGCGCCACGAACGCCGCGCCAGACGAGCGCGGCTGAGATGAGGAGAGCCGCGGTCGCCAGCGCGTAAATCGCGGGCCACGGAAGGAAGGGAGAAAGAGCGATTGACCAGGCGCTCAACGAGTCAGCCTTTCCAGAATGTCCTTAGCGTGGACCTGGTCGGCTTTGTAATTGCCAGTGAGCGTGTACATGACCAGATTGATCCCGCTGCGTAGCGCAAGTTCGCGCTGCCGAGCCCCCCCGGGAATCAGCGGGTATAGGGGGCGTCGGTCCGCGTCTTCCGCCCAGGCTGCCGCGAGATCATCCGAGGCAATGATGATCGGCGAGACGCTGTCGCCGGCACGTGCCGGGCGCTGAGCGTGGTCGTTCAGATCGGGCGGCGGGAGCGCCTCGACCCAGGTTTGCCCAATCGCGGTGCGGCCAACGATGCGGTCCAAAAGATAGAAGGTCTTGGTCAACACGTGGTCGTGGGGAACGGGCTCAAGCTCTGGAACGTCCACACCCTCGAGAAGTCCCCGTAGCCAGAGCGCCTCGGCCGTTGGCGGCCCATCCGGACGCGCGGTCAGCGCATCGCGCGTATCGAAAATCATAGTGCCACCGTTCTTCATGAACGCGGCGATGCGCGTACGCGCATCGGGCTTGGGCTGCGGCAACCCGGCGACGATCGGCCAATAGATGAGTGGATAGAAAGCAAGTTCGTCGCGCCCCGGATCCAGCGCCACTGGATCGGCAAGTTCAGCGGAGGTGCGGGCGGCTAGCACCCTCGTCAGCGCCGTCAACCCAAGCTTTGAGGTCTCATCCACGGACAAGTCGCCGGTTGCGACATAGGCGAGCCGAGTCGACAGGGCCGCATCCGTATCACGTTCGGAGACCGGGGGCGATTCGGCGGCTCGGGCGTGATGCGGGACGGCAGCGAAACCAAGCATCCCGACGATAGCAAGGGCGGCAATCGCTCCCTTGCGACGCAAAGGGGCGCCGCCACCCATCAGCCAAATAGAAACCAGAGCGTCGATCATCAGCCCGACGAGAGCGGCCGGCAGCAGCCAGCGACGAAGATCGATTGGCGGCGCGGTCGCGAGCGCGCCTTCATGCACCACGAGCGGCGCATAATTCGCTGCAGCTAGCTTCTCGCCGGGAGCCAAGGCGTTGACTGCCCGCAACGAATCGCGCGTTCCGTAAAAGCCCGGCGGATGGAGCATGTCGCCCACTCCGGAAAAGTCATCGCCGATGGGTTCGGCTTGCGCCGGAGGCGACCCAAGAACGCCAAAACCATTCAAAGTATGCAGGGGCGGTCGCGCTATTCCATGCTCTCCGGCTTTGACACTGCCAGCGGCGCCCTGACCCGGCGCGTCGGCTTCCGCGACGATCCGGCGCAGCATATCGACGAACAGACCCGATAAGGGAAGATTCGACCAGGTGGTGTCAGCGGTCACATGGAACAGCACTATGAGGCCCTTGCCGCGCCGCTCGGCGGTCACGAGCGGCGTCCCGTCCGCAAGACGCGCCCAAGTTTTCTCTGAACTCCAGCCTCCGGTTCGGCAAGCACTTGACGGGTTACCGTCACCTCGTCCGGAGCGGCAAGGCCGAAGAATGGGCTGCCCGCTTCAAACGGCGCGATGTGTTTTGGGGTCTCCCAGGACAAAGCGCCGCCCAGCAACCGTCCGCCGCGACGAAGAGCAGTGGGGGTTAAGGTGTCATCGCCCGCCGCGAGACGAGTCCCCGCAAAGCGCAGCAGCACGCCGCCGTTGTCCAGGAATTGAGTTATTGCGTCGAGTTCCGGGCCTGGCGCGACGCTCATGTCGGCGAGGACGAGCACGGAGGGCTTTTGGTCGAGCAGCGACACAATCGGATCGGTCGAGGTATCGTGCCATTCGCTGATATCGGCGAACGGTTGCAAGCGCGCGCTTGAGATAATAGCTGGGCGCGAGCAGAGGCTGCGCGACGTCCGCGCTTGCGCCAGAAGCAATGGCGACCCGACGACGGCGCGAGCGTTCGTCGATGAGCCACGCTGCCGCCGGCCGAGTGTTCGCCGTCGATGACGACTTGGGTCACATCGTTTCGCACCTCAACCGGCAGATCGAAATGGGCGTCGACCTCCGATTTGGCTCCAAAGTCGAACGCTGCGCGGCCAACTTCCCGTCCTTGAGCATCGAGAGCCCGCACTGCTCCTGTCGCGGGCCCTCGCGTATCCGACCGGGTGAGCTGGGTGGTCAGGGCCCCCGCCTCGTTCTCAGCGCCGGCAAGCGCGAGCGCGCCCCTGCTGTCAGTCACGACCTCCACCGAATGGGCGATCGATGCGAGCCTTGTCGAAAAGGCGCTTGCCCCGCCGCGTTCAACTCCGTCTGCGATCCACAAGATGTCGGTCTTCGGTTCTCGCGGCGAGAAAGCGCTCGATCGCCGGCAACGCAGCCGCACGCTCCGGCGCGTAGGGAACCGGCGCGAGCGAACGCAATCGACCGTCGAGCCCAGATCTGTCGAGCGGAGCAATGTCCTTGCCGCCCTGCGAGAGGGCGCCTAAGGCGACAATTCGACCTGCCCGTTCCGCCGACGCTGCTCGTTCTCGCGCGAAGTCGATTCGCTTGTCCCAATCCGGCGCGGCGGCAAATCCATCATCGATCAGAACCAGAAGTGGCCCCGACCCGGAGAGCGCCGCCAAGCTGTTCCACAATGGCTCAGCCATGGCCAGAATGATGAGCGCACCGATCGCGAGCCTGAGCGCCAGGATCGGCCAAGGCGTGCGTGCGGGCGTCGTTTCGTTCGGATCGAGCCCGATGAGAAGCCGCAGCGGCGGAAATATCGCTTGACGCGGGCTTGGTGGCGTAACGCGCAACAGGAAATAGAGCCCGACGAGACCGACCAATGCCGCCAGAACAGCGGGGGCGGCGAAAGCAAGCGGCAATCCAAACATCGCTTAAGCGCTCCGCAGGTCCGCGCCGGACTGAGGCGCGGAGAGACGCATGCGCAGCGCTAGCAGTATCTCCGCTGGCGACCCGTCAGTCCGATGGATGCTCATGCCCCAGCCTGAGCGGGCGCAGATCCCGCGGATCGCTTCGCGATGGGCGGCAAGGCGCGCGAGATAGGCATCGCGCAAGTTCTGCGCCCTCGGTGTAAGCATCCTCATGGAACCTGCAGGATGGAGAAACTCTGTGTTGCCAGAGAACGGATAGGTCTCCTCGATTGGATCAACGATCATCACCAGTTCGCCGATCGCTCCCTCTGCGCTCACCGCCCGGATCGCGCGCGCGACATCTTCGGGATCCGAGAGAAAGTCGCCAATCAGGAGAACCATCGAGCGCGGCGCGGCGGGGAGTGCGGGCGGTAATGCGGCTTGGGAGGGCCCTCGGAGTCGCTCTTCGGTCGCAATCGCTTCGGCGAAACGCTCGACAACGCCTTGCGTCGCCAATGGTCGGGTGAGGCCAAGCAAACCTGCGCGCTCGCCGCCGCGCACACAAAGATCCGCGAAAGCCAAAGCCAGCAAAACCGCGCGGTCAACCTTAGACGCCCGCGCAAGACTCGACGCGAACTGCATCGACGGTGAGCGGTCGAACCAGATCCAGACGGTGTGCGCCGCTTCCCATTCGCGCTCGCGGACAAAAGCGCGCTCTTCGCGCGCGGAGCGGCGCCAGTCGACTCGCGACGACGGCTCACCGGACAGAAAGGGCCGGAACTGCCAAAAGGTCTCGCCTGAGCCTGCCCGCCGCCGGCCATGAACGCCATGACGCACTGTCTGGGCCACGCGACGGGCGGCGATGACCAAGCTAGGCAGACGGGCGGAGAGGGTCGCGGCCTCGCGGCGGATGGAGACGGGAAGCGTCATTTCGCCAGAAGCCGCCGCATCATTGGATCGTCTTGGCCACAAGCCGTCCGATCACCGCCGAAATCTGTCTCGCCCTCGGCGCGGGCGGCGAAGCTCAGCGCCATGCGGTGCTTAAGTGCCGGTTCGGCCAAAACGGCAATATCGTCGAGTGACGGCGACAGGCGGCCGTCGACCAGCGCGCGAGCGCGAGCCGCAAGCATGAGCGCCTGAGCGGCGCGCGGGCCCGGACCCCAGCTGATACCCTTGGTCAACTCAGCGTCGCCCTCCCCCGGGCGGCCCGCGCGCACCAGGTCAAGTATCGCCTCGACCACCCGATCGCCGATCGGAGCCCGGCGCACAAGCCTCTGCGCCGCCATCAGGTCCTCAGCGGTCATCACGGGTTTTGGACGCGCTTCGCGCTCGCCGGTTGTTTCAATGAGGATCCGACGTTCGGCCGATCTATCCGGGTATCCGACATCGATTTGTAGGAGGAAGCGATCGAGCTGCGCCTCAGGAAGCGGATAGGCACCTTCCTGTTCTAGCGGGTTCTGTGTCGCCAAAACATGAAATGGCCTCGGTAGATCATATCGTATTCCCGCAACGGTGACGTGATGCTCCTGCATGGCCTGAAGCAGTGCTGACTGGGTCCGCGGGCTTGCCCGGTTGATTTCGTCGGCCATTAGCAATTGGGCGAAGATCGGACCCTTAATGAAGCGAAAGCCCCGTTTGCCATCGTGACCTTCCTCCATCACTTCGGAGCCAAGGATGTCGGTCGGCATCAGGTCGGGCGTGAACTGCACCCGCAGAGCGTCGAGGCCAACAACAATTCCCAATGTCTCGACGAGCTTAGTCTTGGCTAATCCCGGCACGCCGATCAACAATCCGTGTCCACCTGCGAGCAATGTCGCGAGGGCAAGGTCGACGACACGCTCTTGACCGAAAATGACGCCGCCGATCTCAGCACGCGCGGCGGAGATGCGCTCCAGCGCCACATCGGCGTCGCGGGTCAACTGGCCTGGATCGGCTATATTGGTCACGCTCATCAACTTGTCCTTTGCGCCACGCCCGATGGCTTACAGTTTTGTTTTGTCTTCAGGCGCACTAAGTTGAACACACATAGTTTCGACGCAAGGCCCAGGCGCGCAGATGTCGGATTCGCCCACAAAGAAACGCCAGAGTGACTCGGAGCCAGCGCGCCCGCCGGAAAGAGCTCTGCGAGGACTCGGCGATGCGGCGACGGGGCGCTTGAGCGGCGTAGGACCGGCGCCTTCTTGGAATCCGCCCGACTGCGGCGATATCGACATGCGCATCGCTGCCGATGGAACATGGTTTTATTGTGGCTCGCCGATCGGGCGGCCGCCGCTTGTGCGGCTATTCGCGTCGGTTCTGCGCAGGGAGGCTGACCGTTATGTTCTCGTCACGCCGGTCGAAAAGGTCGGGATCAGGGTCGATGACGCGCCGTTCCTGGCGGTCGAGATGCGCATCGAGGACGAAGCGAACGAACCGCGGCTGATTTTTCGGACCAATGTGGAAGACCTGGTGACGGTCGATTCCGAGCACCCGCTTCGGTTCGAGCGCGGCGCTGCGGAGGGTCTAAAGCCCTATGTTAGGGTGCGGGGCGACCTTTGGGCCTTGATCAAACGAGCGCTGTTCTATGATCTTGTTGCGCTTGGCCAGACGGAGCGCATCGCGAATCAGGACTGGTTCGGTGTGCGCTCGTGCGGTGTTTTCTTTCCCATGTGCCTGGCGAGCGAAATCGAGGGGCTTTGAGCGTCGACCCCGTCTCCGACCCAAGTTCGACCTCCCTGCGCGCACGCGCGCAGCAAAAGCTTAGGCCCTCGCTGAGCCTCGCGGATCTCGAGCGGGCAGTACCAAGCAGCATAAGCGACGGCGCTCTCGATGGGCGGCTGCCGGAGCTATCTGTGCTCGCGCCATGGCGTGCAGCTGCCGTGCTTTTGCCGATCATTGACCGGCCGAGCGGCCTCACTGTCCTCTTGACCCTGCGGGCCTCTGACTTGCGCGCCCACTCGGGCCAAGTGGCCTTTCCCGGCGGCAAGATCGACGCGGGCGAAGCCCCGCACGACGCCGCATTGCGCGAGGCGCAGGAAGAAATCGGGCTCGAGGCGAGGTTCGTCGAGCCGCTCGGCTGGCTCGATCCCTTTTTCACCGGGACCGGATTTCGCGTCGCGCCTCTCGTTGCCCTGGTCGAGCCCTCGTTCGCGCTCACGGTCAACAAGCTTGAGGTCGACGAGGTCTTCGAGACGCCGTTCGCCTTCCTGATGGATGCGGCCAACCACCGCATGGAGGAGCGGGAGTGGGCGGGACGGCGGCGCAGATACTATGCCATGCCGCATGAGGGGCGGTATATTTGGGGCGCAACCGCGGGCATTCTGCGCAACCTATACGAAAAGCTCTTTTCCTGATGGGCAGGACCGTCCTCGAACCGCTGGTGCTCTTCTTGAGCCCGTTCGCGGTCTATGCGGTTTATCTCGCCTTGCGCGCCCGCTACCCGCTCGAGGTCGAGCACTGGACGCGCGGGCGCGTGTCGGTAATGACCTTGGTTGGCTTGGCGGCGGCTGTGCTCGGCCTTATTGCCATCAACGCCTTCGCGCCTCGCGGCCGCGGCGTCTATGTGCCGGCGCATGTCGAAAACGGCCTGCTTATCCCGGGCCGCTTCGAATGATCGCCCTTCCAGGTCTTGCAAACGGAAAGTTAAAGGATCAGGCGCTCCTCAAACAAGGACCGCTCGGCCGAGCGCTCGAAGTCCTCAACGGAGAGGGCGAGGAGACCCGGCTCGTCGGCGGCGCGGTCCGGGATCTCGCGCTCGGCGAACCGGCAGTCGATTTCGACCTCACGACCACCGCGACGACGGACGTAGTCATCCGCCGCGCGCGAGGAGCGGGATTCAAGGTTGCTCTGACTGGCGTCTCGCATGGAACGGTGACGATCATCGTCGATGGGCGCCCGCTCGAAACGACGACGCTGCGTGAGGATGTCGATACCGATGGGCGGTGGGCCAAGGTTGCGTTCGGCCGCGACTTCGTCGCCGACGCCCGGCGACGCGATTTCACCATCAACGCGCTGTCGCTCAGCGCCGACGGAACGATCCACGATTACGTCGGCGGCCTCAAGGATCTTGGCGCAGGACGAGTGCGCTTCATTGGCGAGGCAGACGCGCGGATTCGCGAGGATTATTTGCGCATTCTGCGGTTCTTTCGCTTCTCAGCCCGCTTCGCAGCAAGCGGCCTCGACCCCGAAGGCCTGTCCGCGGCAATCCGTGCGCGCGATGGACTCACGCGGCTCTCGCGTGAGCGCGTACGCGCCGAATTTTTGAAGCTCCTGGCTGCGCCCCGGGCGGGAGACATCGCGCAGACGATGAGCGAGAGCGGCTTTCTCGAGCTGATCCTCGGCAGCGTCGGTTATCCAAGGCGTCTCAGCCGCCTCATCGCGATCGAAGCCGAGCGTGGGCTGAAGGGCGACGCTCTCCTGCGTCTGGCCGCGCTTGGCGTCGCAATTCCGGAAGACGCGGAGCGGCTGCACGTTCGAGTGCGTCTCACCAACGCCGAGTCCGACCGGGTCAAAGCCGCCGCCGCAACGCTGGTCGGCATGCACGGGACCACGGCGCCACCCTCGTTCCATGGCCTCAGAACCCTAATGTTCGCCGCCGGACGTGACGCCGCGCGCGACGCCCTCATCCTTGCTGAGGCCGAGTCTGAAGCGCGCCCGGAAGTCACAGCGTTCTGCGCGGCCGATCAGTTTCTCGCCAGCACAACCGAGCCCAAGCTCCCGATCAGCGGGGCCGACCTAATTGCGCGCCGCGTTGCGACGGGACGTGCGGTCGGGCGGGCGCTCAGGGCCTTTCAGGCGCAATGGATCGAGGCCGGTTTCCCCAAAGAGCCAAGGACGCTAGGCCGCCTGCTCGAGGAGGCAGTCGCCGGACTGGCGGCCCAGGACGGCGCGACGGGCGAGGGCGATTGAACGGCCTCGAAACCGCCTTCCCAACAAGCAGAATCGTCCACTCGAGGTACGAAAACAGCTCAACGGTAAGTTTCGTCGCCCTGCTCAACTGTACTTCCAAGACGTACGCTTGCTTCCTCGATGATCTATTTCCCAATGACGCTCGCGCGTGCACGCTGCCACCAGCCGCTACGGCGCGGGCGCGGCGGCTCGGTCACTGACGGAGCCGGAAGCGCTTCACCCGCAGTGTCGGCCGGCACCGCAGCCACCGGAGCGGCGGGCGGCTCCGCACTGGCGGTGCGGGTCACCTGCTCCTCAATCTCATGCTCATCCGCCTCCGACACCGGAGATAACACGGTCGTCGTCTCTTTATGAAAGATGGGCCCCCCGGACGTCGGGGTGGCAGAATAATCTGCTTCGGACCCAGCGAATTCTTGTTCAAGCTCCAACGGAGGGGGCGAATCGAATCCTGATGCGGACGTCTCAACCGCGGCCTCTCCGTCCGCCCGCCGGAACCGATTTCGCCCACCGCGCGAACCTCTCGATCGACGGTGACGCTCTCCCCCGCTGCCTAGACCTCTTCGGTCGGACGCGTCAGTATCCCCGTTCGACGCAACGAGATCACCCCCTATTTCGGCGACGACTGCCAAGCCTTCGTCCGTCGGCTGTGGGGCTTCTCGCGAGGGGTTATCTCCGAACGGCCGCTCTCCACGACGGCGACGACGACGGCGGCGGCGGCGGCCGACCTCGCTTTCTTCCACCAGGGCACCACCCCTGCGGTCGCTCAGAAGCGCTGCTTCTTCATTCTCGTCGACGCGGGCTTCAAAGGTCTCATCTTCCGCCGCCCCGACCAATACAGTTTCCTCGATGATCGGCGCGATCTCGGCCAGCGATTTCACTGACTCTCCTTCGCTCTTAACGCCGGTCGCCGGCTCGCCGCGCACTATTGCGCAGTAGCTGGCGCCAGTCAGCGCGTCGTCCGCCTCGACGACGATCGCAACGCCAAACCGGCGTTCGAGATCCCGCAGATTGATGCGCTTCTGGTTGAGTATGTAGAGAGCCACGGGCGTGCGCGTTTGCACAGTGAGATCGTGGATCGAGCTCTTAATCAGCGCGTCCTCAAGCACCCGCAACACATGCAGAGCGATTGAAGCGGTCGATCGCACGACGCCAGAGCCCTGGCAGTGCGGACAGGTTACGGTCGAGCCTTCGAGAACACCGGTCCGGATGCGCTGACGCGACATTTCAAGCAGCCCGAAGTGCGAAATGCGACCGACCTGGATGCGGGCGCGGTCATTTTTCAGGGCGTCCTTGATCCGCCTCTCAACAGCACGGTTGTTGCGTGATTCCTCCATGTCGATAAAGTCGACCACAATAAGTCCGGCGAGGTCGCGTAGACGCAGCTGACGCGCGATTTCATCGGCGGCCTCAAGATTGGTGCGCACCGCAGTGTCTTCGATATTGTGTTCACGGGTGGATCGACCGGAGTTGACATCGATCGCGACCAGCGCCTCGGTCTGGTTGAAAACGATGTAGCCGCCCGACTTCAGCGTTACCTGGTTGGAGAACATCGCGTCGAGCTGCGGTTCCACTCCGGCGTTGGCGAAGATCGGCGGCGAGTCGCGGTAGAGTTGCACGCTGTCGATGTGGCTTGGCATTAGGAGGCGCATAAATTGCCTCGCCTCGCGATAACCGGCCTCGCCTGCAACGGTGATTTCTTCGACCTCTTTGCTGTAAAGATCGCGGATCGCTCGTTTGATGAGCGAACCCTCTTCGTAGACGAGTGTCGGCGCGCTGGATGCGAGGGTGGTCTCCCGCACGGTTTCCCACATCCGTAACAAGTACTCGAAGTCGCGTTTGACCTCCGGTTTGGTGCGCGAAGCGCCCGCCGTGCGGAGAATAACACCCATGCCTTCCGGAACATCGAGCTCTTCTGCGATTGCCTTCAGTCGGCTGCGGTCTTGGGCATTGGTAATTTTGCGTGAAATGCCACCGCCACGGGCAGTATTAGGCATCAAAACCGAGTAGCGCCCAGCTAGTGAGAGGTAAGTGGTGAGCGCCGCTCCCTTGTTGCCGCGTTCTTCTTTGACAACTTGCACCAGCAGAACCTGCCTGCGCTTGATTACCTCTTGAATTTTGTACTGGCGCCGCAAACGCTGGGGACGTCGCGGAATCTCCTCCAACGCGTCGCCGCCAATCTGCTCGACCGGCTCGCCTTCATCCTCTGTTCGTTGCGTGCCGCTCCCCACCCACTCTTCTGAGCCACCCTCAAGCGTCGTCACTTCGTGGATGTCTTCCGCAACTGAACGCTCCTCACGCTCAGCGTCGTGCCTGAGTTCAGCGGATGCAGTATGTTCATCGCCCTGTACGGGGATCAATGCGCTTTCCTCGAACACCCCAGTGCCCGCCGGATCGAGAGGCGCAGTCTCAGCGGGTTCCGGGCGCAGACCATCGGCCAAATCCTCGCCCGGCTTCCCAGTCTCGGCCGAGATAGTGACAATCGAGTTGAACTCTTGCGAAACTGCAACCGGCGAAGACTCGTAGACCCCCGCCTCGATATCTACGGATTCTCCGTGAAGATTCGCGGTAGGTGTCTTCTGACCCAATCCCTCCGCACGGGATTCCTCAGGAGGTACCGGTTCCGAAACAGTCTCGCCATCTTCGGCGCGGGTTTCCACTTCCCTCCGCCGCGGGTAGCGATGGCGCCTGCTGCGTCTTTCGCCGCCGGCCTCTTCGTCCTCCTCGCGCTGAGATTGGGCTTCCTCTTCAAGGAGCGCCTGACGGTCGGCGACCGGAATTTGGTAGTAGTCCGGATGAATTTCGGAGAAGGCCAGGAAGCCATGGCGATTGCCGCCGTAGTCGATGAAGGCGGCTTGGAGCGATGGCTCTACGCGGGTGACTTTGGCAAGGTAGATATTTCCACGCAGCGGCCGCTTGCTTGCGGATTTCGAAGTCAAATTCCTCAACCCGATTACCTCGCAGAACCACCACCCGGGTTTCTTCCGGGTGCGAGGCGTCGATGATCATTTTGTTGGCCATGGTAAACTCTCTCGCCGCGCACGAAAAAGCGTTGCGGGGGCCGACAAGGCCGTCCGACCGCGCCGCGTGGGGCGTCTATGCTGGAGATGGAAAAATACGGAAATGGGGCGGCAGATGTCGCGTCATGGAACCGGTCAGGCGCACGTACGTCGCAGCAAAACACCCGCGCCGCCCGAATAGCGGCCGTCAAGTGGTTGTTTTGCCATCGGGACATCGTCAACCTGAAATCGAGACGTCGCTTGTCGCGCCGCCTTTGAGCGGCGCTATGAGCCGCCGATGTCACGATTTCGATCCGAGCCGCTCTGTCGGCCCTTGTCCAGCAGGTCAACTCCTGCCTTCCGCTTGCAATCTCCCCGCGCGGATGCTTGCCGGGGTCTCTAAACTGGCAAGCGATCCGGCGGGTCGATAACCCGCCCCGGCCTGTCCGCACAACCCGCAGGCCATCGCATGATGGTCCCGGCAGAATGCCCCCCTCAACCAATGAGCGAGCCAGCTGAGCGAACTCGGTCCGAATTCGTAACGCGGCATAAATAGGTGTGTCCGCGCCTGTTGGCAAGTTCTTTTCCGGTCTGTGATTTAATCGCTACACCGGGGCGCGATGATCTCCGCCGCAGCCAAAATCGCGCCTTTAGACCCGTTAACCCTTCGTAAAGGCTTTCGCGGGCTCATTTTTGCCATGCGATCCGCTTGGCCCATAAAATGCCGCGTGAGCCACCCGAAACACAAATGATTGCTCCGCAGCGGTATTGACACTATAGCGCAGGCGCGCAGCGTCCAGGGGAAGCGGAATGGCGCGAGTTGGACGGCAGGCGGCTTTTGCCATTTTCGCACTGATGGCTGCGCTGGTTCAGCGCGGGTTCGCGGGCGGGGCGACCGTCCCGGTCGCTGTCGGCGCGCGACTCTCACAAGATGAGAATGCTGCCAGTCTGGTGTTCGACCTGTCGCGTTCGGTCGACGCGACCGCTTCCGCCTTGACCTTGCCCGACCGCATTGTTGTCGACATGCCAGAGGTGAGTTTTCATCTCAATTCGTTAGTCGGCCGGATTGGCGCATTGCCCAGTGGCTCTCTCGTGAAAGGCTTTCGATTTGGGTTGCTTGCTCAAGATAGATCCCGGATCGTCATTGACCTTGCGCGTACGGCTTGTCCTACCCAGGTTTCGGCCAAACCGATCGTCGAAGGCGAACCTGCGGCGCGGCTCACGATCGAACTGAAGCCATGCGATCCATCGGCCTTTGCCGCGCTCGCCGGCTCATACGCCGCGACAACCGCAAGCACTGCCCCGGCATCCCCCCCCCCTGCGCAGCCGATCATCGTCCTTGATCCCGGACACGGAGGCGCTGACGGCGGGGCGCGCGGCCTTGGCGGTGTGCAGGAGAAGACTCTGGTCTTTAATTTCTGCGCCGAACTAAAGCGACAGCTCGAGGGGACCAAGCGCTACGGCATCGTGATGACGCGAGACGGCGATCAGTACGTGGATCTCAACGATCGGGTCGTGATGGCTCGCAAGGCGAATGCGTCGTTATTCATCTCAGTTCACGCTGACGCACTCAGCGAGGACAAGGGCGTCAGCGGCTCCACGGTCTATATTGTGGCTGATCATGCTTCCGATGCAGAAGCTGCTCGCATCGCCGCCCGCGAGAACGCGGCCGGCAGGAGTTCGGGGGGAAGCGGTCCCTTGGATAATCTGGATGTGGCCGACATCCTGTTCGATCTAAAGCGTCGAGAGACTCGGGCCTACGCCCACATCTTCGCGCGAGGCCTTGTCGACAACCTGCGCGGTGCCGCGAAGCTCAACCGCAACCCAGAACGCTCCGCGGGCTTTGTCGTCCTGAAGGCGCCAGAGTTTCCCTCTGTCCTGGTCGAGCTCGGCTATCTTTCGAACGCCCAGGACGTCCAGTCCCTTGCCTCCCCGGAGTGGCAAACCAAGACGGCAGCCGCAATGGTCAGGGAAATCGATGCGTTCTTCGCCGGCCCCGGGAAGCCGGACAACGGTCCATCGGCTGAGAGTGGCGTCGCCTCGTCGGCTGTTCAGGATGCTGCACCCTCGGCGCATTAAGGCTTGCGCCCAACGGACGCTCCAGGCTAAGGGAGTGCGAGTTTCTAGCGCGCAACGCGAAGATCATAAATTCGTCTTACTCGAGCATGACAGGGTGGATGAAGGATTTAGATTCTATCTAAGTCTGGCCACGTCTGGAAGTCGGCACGACGTCTCGTAGATCCGCGCCTTAAAGCGCTGGAGTTTAGGTTCGTCCGGACGCCGCGTTCGCTCGCCGACGGGCGCAATGGAAGGCTTCGATCGAGAGATGCGCGGGATCGGTCGGATTATCGGTTTCATATTTGCAACGGGCGCGTTGGTGTTCGTCGTGGCGGCAGCAATCTTCGCCGGCGTCATTTGGAAGTACGAGCAGGACCTTCCCGATTACACTCTACTGAAGAATTACGAGCCGCCGGTTATGACGCGTGTGCACGCGGCGGACGGAAGCCTGTTGGCCGAGTACTCGCGCGAACGACGGCTTTACCTGCCCTCAGACGAAATTCCCGACTTGGTCAAGCATGCCTTCATCTCGGCCGAGGATAAGAATTTCTACAGTCATTGGGGCGTGGATCCAGAGGGGATTGTCCGCGCCGGTATGATTTACATGCAGGGGTCACGTCACATTCAGGGCGCTTCGACGATCACGCAACAGGTGGCCAAGAACTTTTTGTTGAATTCTGACCGAACGTTCGATCGAAAGATCCGTGAGATCTTGCTTAGCCTGCGAATAGAGTCCGCCTATTCAAAGGAGAAAATTCTCGAACTCTACCTTAACGAGATCTATCTTGGCCTCTCTAACTACGGTGTTGCCGCAGCGGCGCTCAATTATTTCAATAAATCTGTTCATGAACTGAGCATTGCTGAAGTCGCCTATCTTGCGGCGCTCCCGAAGGAGCCGAGTTCGCTTAACCCGTTTCGTGATCATGATCGCGCCGTGGAACGGCGGAACTACGTTATCGGCCGCATGGAGGAAGACCGCTACATTACGGCAAAGCAAGCGAACGACGCTCGGGCTGAGCCGTTGGTGGTCAATCCGCGCGTGCTGACCCCAAATTCAATCGCCGCGGGATTCTTCGCCGAGGAAGTCAGGCGCGAACTGCAGGAGAGGTACGGGGAGCAGAAGCTTTACGAGGGCGGCCTTTCAGTCCGCACCACGCTCGACCCGAAGGTTCAGCTGATGGCGCGTAAGGCTCTTGTTGACGGTCTCGTACGCTATGATGAGGCGTACGGGTGGCACGGGACGCTCAAGACGATCGACATCGGACAGGATTGGGGCGTCCCACTGGCCGACATTCCATCTTACGGTGACATCAAGCCCTGGGTCCTCGCCGTGGCGCTTGATGTCAGCAATGCAGCCGTTAGAATTGGTATCCAGCCCGAGCGGGACAAATCGGGCGCGGTCGTCGCCAATCGTCGGACTGGCGCGGTCACGGTCGAAGGCGCGCGCTGGACTGGTCGCGGAATAAAGGGAGTGGTCAAGCCCGGCGACGTCTTCTACGTTGAGCCGATCCCGGGCCACGACGGCGAATATCGCCTGCGTCAGATCCCGGAAGTGTCTGGCGCCTGCATCGCTATGGATCCATTCACTGGCCGCGTATTGGCAATGGTCGGCGGATTCTCTTTCGACGAATTGGAGTTCAATCGGGCGACGCAAGCACAGCGTCAGCCGGGCTCGTCATTCAAGCCGTTCGTGTACGGAGCCGCGCTAGACAACGGTTACACGCCATCCTCGATCATTCCGAACTCGCCGGTCACGATCGACGATGGCAGCGGTCAATTGTGGACTCCCGCCAACTTTGAAGGCGAGGTAACCGGTCCCCGTACGTTGCGTTTCGGTGTTGAGCATTCGATCAACCTGATGACGGTCAGGCTGGCGCGCGACATCGGCATGCCGCTCGTCGTCGAATACGCCAAGCGCTTTGGCATCTACGACAACTTGCCGCCATTCCTGTCGATGTCGATCGGCGCCGGCGAGACGACCGTGTTGCGCATGATCACCGGTTACTCGATGTTCGCCAACGGCGGCAAAAGAGTGAAGGCGACGCTGATCGACCGCATCCAGGACCGCTGGGGCAATACGATCTACAAGCACGACGAACGGATCTGTGACGGGTGCGACGCCCCGACATGGCACAACCAGCCTGAGCCGAGGCTCATCGACAAGCGCGAACAAGTGATTGATCCGCTCACTGCCTATCAGGTCACCTCCATCCTGGAGGGGGTCATCCAACGCGGCACCGGCATCGCGATCAAGGAGCTCGGCAGGACTCTGGCGGGCAAGACCGGCACCACCAACGACGCCAAGGATCTCTGGTTTATCGGCTACTCGCCAAACCTCGCGTTCGGCGTATTTATGGGCTATGACAAGCCCCGTTCTCTCGGCGGCAGCGCTCAGGCCGCGCTCTATACTGCGCCTATTTTCCGCGACTTCATGAAAATGGCGCTCAAGGATACGCCCGATACGCCGTTCCGCATTCCGCCGGGAATCAAACTCATTTCGGTCGATGTTCATTCCGGCATGCGTTCAACCGGTTCGGGTTCGATCATGGAGGCCTTCAAGCCGGGCACTGGACCGCCCGAACTCCTATGGCGGTGGCGGTTGGGGCAAGTCGGCTCGACATCCTCGCGCAGCGAACGCTCGATTGGCTCGGGGACGGGCGGGCTCTATTGAGGCGCTTTAGCTTTCCCGCAACAACCGATAACGTAAGGCCTCGCGGACTGAGTCGTCTTGGATGGTTGCCTTACCCTCTTAAACTGATCGTTGGAACATGCGCGCCGAAGCCGAGCAGTTGGTCGAAATCGATCAAGCAATCCGTGGGATTGCTGAGGAGGCATCTTTGACGTCGATGCTGCTCAGCGCCGCCTAGGCGAACTCAACGCGAAGTCCGAAGATCCAGAGTCTCTGGAACGATCCCGAGAGCGCCGAAAAGGTGATGCGGGAGCGCACCGTGCTGGAAGACCGGCTTGGGTCTCTGGCGAAGATGCAACGTGACCTCGAGGACGCAGCGACGCTGGTCGAGCTTGGAGAGGTCGAGGGCGACGCAGCCACTGAAGCCGAAGGGCTTGCTGCTCTGAGGGCGCTGAAGGCCGAAGGTGACCGGCGCCAGCTCGAAGCGCTGCTGTCGGGCGAGGCGGACGGCAACGACAGCTATGTCGAAGTGCACTCTGGCGCAGGGGGCACCGAAAGCTGCGACTGGGCGCGCATGCTGTTGCGCATGTACATGCGCTGGGGGGAGCGGCGAAAGTTCGGAGTCGAGTTGATTGAGGAGACGGATGGGGACGAAGCTGGCATCAAGTCGGCTACCATCATCGTCAAGGGCCACAACGCGCATGGCTGGCTGAAAACCGAGTCGGGAGTTCATCGGCTGGTGCGCATTTCCCCGTTCGATTCCAACGCGCGACGGCACACAAGCTTCGCCTCCGTTTGGGTGTATCCGGTCGTCGATGATCGGATAAAGATCGAAGTCAGCGAGAGCGATTGCCGAATTGACACCTATCGCGCCTCTGGCGCGGGTGGACAGCACGTCAACAAGACCGAGTCGGCCGTACGCATCACGCATTTGCCGACCGGCATCGTCGTCGCCTGCCAGTCGGAGCGCTCACAGCACAAGAACCGGGCGACCGCCTGGAATATGCTGCGTGCCCGGCTCTATGAGCGGGAACTTGAGGCGCGCGAGGCCAAGGCCAACGCCGACGCGGCGTCAAAGACCGATATTGGCTGGGGTCACCAGATCCGCTCGTATGTGCTCCAGCCCTATCAGATGGTGAAAGACCTTCGCACAGGGCAGGTCTCTGGCACCCCCGCTGACGTTTTGGATGGCGATCTGGACCCGTTCATGGAGGCTTCGTTGGCTCAGCGTCTCTCCGGGCGAACGGTGGCCGTCGACGACGTCGAATAAGACTGAGCGTGCCGCACCAGGACTCGCAGCCCAGGCGGCAGAGTGTATAATCGCCGGAGTCGCATGACTACATGCAGACCCATCAGGTGGATGGTCGGTTGCTGCCGCTGGTTATTCTGACCGAACTCGGCGGCGGCCTGCTGGTGCTCTTCGGCTTGAAAACGCGCTGAGTTGCGATTGCGCTTTTGGCTTCTGCTTGCTGACGGCGCTGTTCTTCCACTCGGGCGCTGATCAGGCGATCCAGCTTCCGAAAAACGTCGCTATGGCCTGGGGCTTCCTTGCTTTGGCGCTTCTCGGTCCAGGCCCTTGGTCACTGGACGCGTGGCGCGCCCGCGCCATCTAACGAGGATAGCCGCGGGGGCGCTAGCCCTTCCTATTCACGACGATCTTCGATTTGGTGCCTACGCGGCTTTTGGGACCTCGGGGCGCACGGGTTCGTTCGGCTTTTTCACCGCCTGACGAGCGATACTTTTGCGAACGCGTTGGAGGGATGACGAGGGGCGGAGGGGCTCCTTGCCCCGCGGTTCAGGGTCCGAGCGGGGCGAGGGCTCCGGGCAGGCCGCGGAAGAGGTCGGCCTGCGGGCAGCCGGCGGCGAAAGCGAGACGGACGCGGCTTGCGGTTTCGATGACGCGGGCGGCGATCTTGATCAGCCGCAGGCGCAAGGTCGAGAACTCGGCGTTGGCGAGATCGCGCGGTTTCGGGATGGCGTCGCGAACGGTGAGCATGAGCCAGTAAGCCGCCGTGTGCAGCGCGAGGCGGACCTGATTTGCGATCGCGGAACGACAGGAGGTTCGATCGGAAGCGAGCTGCGTCTTGTGCAGCTTGATGAGGTTCTCGGCCTGCCCGCGCGCGCAATAGAGGGCGGCGTAAATCCATTCCGCCGCGCCGTATTCGACGTTGGTGACGACGAAACGGGTGTCGAGCCCGAGCGGAGTGGCTTCGATGCGGGCGACGGCGCGCCGCTCGCGGCTCCAGGATTTGGCCTTGTGGCGCGTTTCGGCGTAGCCGCGCACGACGGGCTTGTTCGACAAAGCGCGCTCGGTGCGCACCGCCTCCGCCGCCTCGTCGATTTTCTTCGCCAGCGGCTTCGAACCGGGCAGCCCGAAGACGTAATCGATGTGGTTGGCCTCGCACCATTCCATCGCCTCGGGCCGGGCATAGTGGCCGTCGCCCCGGAAGGTGATGCGCGTCCTGGTCCAGCGTTGGCGGATATGGCGCACGAGCCGGCGCAGATGGGCGCGCACCTCGACACCCGACGGGGTCTTGCCGGAGCGCAGCACGACCGCGACGGGACGCGAGCGCTCGGTGTCGTAGACATGGATCGGCAGGAAGCAGCGCTCGTCGTAATGGGCGTTGAAGAGCGAGAGCTGCTGATGCCCGTGTACGACATCGCAGGTGTCGTCGATATCGAGAATGACAGACGCGGGCTCCCGTTCATAGGAGGCGATCCATTGATCGACCAGCGCCCACGTGAGCCGGATCGCATCCTTCAGCGAAGGCGCGTTCTCCAACCGCGACAGCGTCGGCTGCGAACACAGGTTCGCGCCCGTGTCTGGCAGCCGCCCGCAAGCGAGTTTGAAAGCGGGATCAGCGCGCAAAGCGTCGAGATCGTCGGCATCTTCATATCCGCAGGCGATCGCCAAGATGCGGGCGCGAACCATGTCCGCCAGCGTGTGCGTGATGCGCAGCGGGTCGCGGCGATCGGGAAAGCACCGCGCCAATCTTTCCGCGATCCCCAACCGACGCTCGGCCATCGAAAGCAGCATCACGCCGCCATCCGAAGTCAGTCGCCCGCCATCAAAAGCGGCTGCGACCGGTTTGCGGCCAACGGCTGGAAATGAGAACGGCAGCAGATTAGAGTTGGTCATGGCGAGCGGGTGCTGGGGCGCGAGGCGAAACGGATCGGTGTAAGCAACCAAATCCTACGCCAAATCAGACCCTTACGCCACGCTCGCCAGCCTCAAAAACGACCCCTCGTGAATAAGATGGGCTAGACCGATCGCGGCGAAGAACGAATTGGTTGATTTTGGTCACGGCGCGCCCATATCATTAGGCTGAGCGGCCGCCGCGGCCTCAATCGATTTCGTTCTCTCGGGCGTTTTGAGCGGCGTGGCTCCGCCTTGCAGCGCCCGCGGCGCGCGGCCTATAGAAGCTTCTCGCGCCCTTTCCGTACCGCTATCTTTCGAAGGTCCCGAATGTCGACCGTCGATGTCAAGCCGACAAACAACCGCAAACCGGCCGGTAAGGCCGAGACTGGCGAATGAGCCGCTGAAGCACGCGCTCGCGTCTTGCACTCGAGCGCTGGCCCGCCAACCCGGACTCGAAGTCGTGTTCTCGGCAGACAAACCTTCGCTCATCACCTCGCCGGAGGGCGCCAAGGCGCGATTGCCCGAGCCGCCGCGCAAGCCCAACCCGCGGGAGGCGGCAGTCGTGAGAGGCCTCGCCGATTCGTTCGCCCTGCGGCTCGCCTGTCATAACGACGCGCTTCATCGGCGCCTGGCGCCCCAGAGCGCGCCGGCGCGCGCGCTGTTTGACGCGGTCGAGCAAGCACGGGTTGAAGCCATCGGCTCGCGCCGCATGCAGGGAGTGGCGTCGAACATCACCGCTATGCTTGACGACCGCTACCACCGCAGCCCGTTCGCAGAGGCGCGCACGCGCGAGGAAGCGCCATTGGAGGAAGCGGTCGCGATGCTCGCACGCGAGCGCATGACGGGCCTCGAGCCCCCGCGCGGCGCTGCACGTCTGGTTGAGCTCTGGCGCCCCTTTATCGAAGAGAAGGCCGGCGCTGAGCTTGATCAGCTCGGTGATGCTCTGCTCGATCAACGCGCTTACGCGAGGCTGGTGCGCAAAGTCCTGTCGTCCTTGGGGCTCGCAAACGACGCAGACGCTGACAGCGAGGAGTCGGACGAGGAGACGGAAGAAAAGACGCCGCCCGAGCAGCCTGATGAAGCCGAAGGCGAGGGCGAAGACCAGTCAACGCAAGATTCAATGCAGCGCGAAGCGGCCGATGAGACGAGCGACGATGCCGACGAGGGCGCGATCGACACGGTCGAAGCGCCGTCGTCGGAACTCGAAGACGAAGGTGAGGCAGGCGACGCTGAGGAGGCGGCGGAGACGCGCCCCCCGCAGCCTCAAGCCCCGGAGCGGCGCGGTCCCGAGTACAAGGCTTATACCACCCGCTTCGACGAAATAATCGACGCGGACGAGTTGTGTGACGCGGATGAATTGCAGCGCTTGCGTGACTACCTCGACAAGCAATTGCAGAACCTCCATTCGGTCGTCGCTCGACTGGCCAACCGGCTGCAGCGACGGCTGATGGCGCAGCAGAGCCGTTCGTGGGAGTTCGATCTCGAAGAGGGCGTTCTCGACACAGCGCGCTTGCCACGTGTGATCATCGATTCGCAGCAACCTCTATCCTTCAAGCAGGAGAAGGACATGGCGTTCCGTGACACCGCGGTGACGCTGCTCATAGACAATTCCGGCTCGATGCGCGGCCGCCCGATCACGGTCGCGGCGACTTGCGCTGACATTCTCGCCCGCACGCTCGAGCGCTGCGGAGTCAAGGTGGAGATCCTAGGCTTCACCACACGCGCTTGGAAGGGCGGACAGTCGCGCGAAGTCCTGGCTCCAGGCCGGGAAGCCCGCCAATCCAGGTCGGCTCAACGACTTGCGCCATCTCATCTATAAGTCAGCAGACGCGCCGTGGCGGCGCGCGCGCAAGAACCTCGGGCTGATGATGCGAGAGGGTTTGCTCAAGGAGAACATCGACGGCGAAGCGCTCGACTGGGCCCACCAACGTCTTCTTGGCCGTCCCGAGCAGCGCAAGATCTTGATGATGATCTCGGACGGCGCGCCTGTTGACGATTCAACGCTCTCCGTGAATCCCGGCAACTATCTCGAGCGCCACTTGCGTTATGTGATCGAGGAGATCGAGACCCGCTCGCCGGTCGAGCTCATCGCGATCGGCATCGGCCATGACGTGACGCGCTATTATCGGCGCGCCGTGACGATCGTCGACGCCGAGGAACTCGGCGGCGCCATGACGGAGAAATTGGCTGAGCTCTTCGATGAGAACGTTACGCAACCCGAACCGACCAAGCCGGTCCGGTCGCCGAAGCGAGGTCAGAAGGCGGCCTGAGCGGCTGTTGCGGCAAGGCCCTGGATAGGTTGCGGGGACCCTTATCTATGGGCAATGAACGACACAGGCCGCCGCCGCGCGCAGCCTTCTTCGTCCTCTCCTTGTTCACTGCGCCCAACGGCCTACCGGAGGGTTTTTACTATCGTCCGAACGTCCTCTGGGACGGTGAAGAGGATGGGTTTGCGCGCGAGGTTGCCGATCTCCCATTCAAGCCGTTTGACTTTCATGGGTACTTGGCCAACCGCCAAGTGGTGAGCTTCAGCTACCGCTATGACTACGACCACGATGCTGTCGTTGAGGCTTCGCCGTTTCCGTCGTTTCTCGTTCCCTGCGGAATAAGGTTGCGGCGAAATTCGACCGACCGGCGGACGACTTCCGCCAAGCGCTGATCAACGAGTATTGACCGGGCGCGGGAATCGGTTGGCATCGCGGCAAGGCGCAGTTCGACGAGATCGTCCGCGTGTCGCTGCTTGCACAGTGTGTGCTGCGTCTTCGCCGGAAGGCCGCTCAAACTTGGGACCGAGTGTCGCTCGCGGTCGAACCCTGCTCGGCTTATCCTCTTTCGGGGGCCGCCCGTGTGGGAGCGCAGCCTTCCCGCGCTCGACCCGCTTCGTTATTCAATCACTTTGAGGACGCTCGTTGCGAAGGCCCCTTCTGGTGAGGAGCGCATGTGACGGCTCCGCCCTATTAAACTTCTACAGCTTCCGCCTTCATCACGAAAAAATCGTAAGCCTCCGGTGAAGGCCGCGGTTAGGCGGCGTTTCGGGCCGGAGCGGCTGGCCGCCAGTTCCAAGGAAGCAATTCGCTGAGGCGGGTTTGGGGTAAGTCGGCGATGCGGGCGAGAACGTCGGCGAGCCATGCCTGCGGGTCGACGTCGTTGAGCTTGGCGGTTTGGATGAGCGTGTACATGAGCGCTGCTCGCTCGGCGCCGCGGTGCGAGCCGGCGAACAGCCAGGATTTCCGTCCGAGAGCCAAACCGCGCAACGCCCGCTCGGCGGCGTTGTTGCTGAGACATAGGCGTCCGTCGTCGAGGAAGCGCGTGAACGCCGGCCAGCGGCTTAGAGCCTGTCTCAGAAGTCGTTAAGGAAGGAATAATTCATCGTGTCATCTGCAATTTTGAGGATGATTCGGGATGTGGACGGACGCTGATCGGAGCCGGTATCGCCAAGCTGGGGATTGTCTGCCGAGCGATCTGAGCGATGCGGAATGGGATCGCTTGGCGCCTCTGATCCCGCCGGCGAAGCCGGGCGGACGGCCGCGCCAAACCGACATGCGCTTGGCGATGAACGCGATTTTCTATCTTCTGCGAACCGGTTGCCCGTGGCGCTATTTGCCGCGCGGGGTGTTCCCGCCGCGCTCGACGGTCTACAACCTCTTCCGCGCTTTCCAGCGGCAGGGCGTGTGGGAGGCGATCTGGGAGGACCTGCGCGCGGCGCTGCGCGAACGGCTGGGGCGGGAGGCGAGCCCCAGCGCCGGCGTCATCGACAGCCAGTCGCTCAAGTCGGCCGAAAAGGGGGATGCGCGAAAGATGAAGCAGAGGCAGTGGGTTATGACGCCGGCAAGAAGGTGAAGGGGCGCAAGATCGACGCTCTGGTCGATACCGAAGGCTTGCCCCTGCGGGTGGTGGTTCACTCCGCCGCCATTCAGGACCGGGACGGCGCCGCCCTGGTGTTTGACCGCATCCGCCAGCGCTTCAATTGGCTCGAACTCGTCTGGGCCGATGGCGGCTACAACGCCCGCCAGGTCCAACACGCCGTCGCCGCGCAGCCGCCGCTGCGGGTGGAGATCGTCAAACGTCCCGACGACAGTTCAGGATTTATCGTCCTGCCGCGTCGTTGGGTTGTCGAACGGACCTTTTCGTGGTTCGGCCGAAACCGCCGCCTGGCCAAAGATTACGAGAACCTCGCTGATACCCTTGCGGCCTTCATCACACTCGCTTGCATCCAACTCGCCGTCAGGCGGCTCGCCAGGCCGTAAACTCTTCAAGTCAGGCTCTCAGCATGTAATCGAGGGCCTTGGCAATGGCGGCGTGGCGCGAGAGTTTGGCGCGCTCGGCGCGCAGCCACAGTTCCAGCGCGGCGACGAGAGGCACAGAGACCTCGCGCCGCACGCGCAGACGCTCCTCGGCGCTCGCTCCGTTGATGTCGCGGCGAGATGGCGCTCAGGATGCTCCGCGGTTCGGTCGCGCGAGGCCTAGAACAGCGCCGCCGGCGGTCCCCGTCCGCCGAACGGCCGATCGTCGCGGACGTAAACCCAGATGCGGCCCGTGTCCGTCTTGCCCTTGGCGAGAATACGAACCGTGGTGTCGTCGCCATGCAGGCGCTCGGCGGCCAGCACATGCGCCTCGATCAGCGCGTGCAGCGGGGCCAAAGCCGCCGCGCAGGCGCCGACGTGATCGGCCAGCGTCGAGAGGCTGAGGTCGATCCCCTCGCGGGCGTAGCGCTCGCTCTGCCGGTTCAGCGGCTGATGCTGGCCGAACTTCTCGAACAGAACCATAGCCAGCAGGCTCGGGCCGGCCAGTCCTCGCGGGATCGTGTGGAACGGCGCCGGCGGCTGCGAGATCGCCTCGCAGGCCCGGCAGGAGAAGCGCTCGCGCACGGTCTGGATCACCTTCCATTGCTTCGGGATGACCTCCAGCGTCTCGGTGGCGTCTTCGCCGAGCTTCGACAGCTTGTGCGAGCCGCAGCACGGACACGCCGTCGGCGCAGCGACGAAGACGCGCTCGCGCGGCAGTGCCGGGAATGGCTTGCGGCGGCCGGCGGCGGAAGGACGCGACCACGCTCGATGACGCCGTGCGCTCCGCCGCCAGTTCGTCCTCGGCGGCGGCGGCCTCCGCGTCCTCCAACTGCAACTCCAGCTGTTCGAGCAGGCGCTGCTTGCTCTCCGAACCCACGCCGTAAAGGGCGCGCTTGAGCTTTTCGATTTCAAGCGTCAGATGCGCGACCAGCGCGTCGGTCTGGGAAGCGGAACTGCGGCTCTGGTCGCGTTCGGCTTCCGCCGTCAGCCGCGCCGCCCGCTCGGCCAGAATCATCGCGTGCGCGGCGGCGAGATCGGAAGGGAGCGCTTCTACAGACTTATCGGAACCGATCATGCCTTCCGAAGGGAGCGCGCACGCGCCGTCGGTTGTGGGGGGGAGTGGCGCTCAATAGAATTGGTATGAGGCGCTGTTCGGCATGGCTTGATTGAATCACGCCGTACGCCGATTGCAAGCCTAATTCCTCATCCCGACGCTGTCGGACGCCATGTTTCTTGAGGCATTCGCCAATCAATTCCGGATAGGAGATAGCCGAGCTGCGCGACCGATATCGTCACCGCCTCGCCCGCGGTCGAAGGCCAGAGAAAGCGCCCTCGCTCCAGCCGCTTGGCGAACAGGCAAAGACCCTGGCCATCCCACCACAGACACTTGATCAAATCGCCGCGCCAACCGCGGAACACGAACAGATGCCCGGAATGGGGATCGCGCTTCAGCGTCTCCTGGACGATCAGCGCCAACCCGTCGAAACCCTTGCGCATGTCGGTATGGCCGGTCGCCAGCCAGACGCGAACACCAGCCGGGATCGGGATCATCGACGCAGCGCCTTGACGATCCGCGCCAGGGCTCCCGCGTCCACATCGGCGCCGAACAGGATGCGTTCGCCACCCGCCAGCACGATCTCCATCCGGCCCGCCGTCGCGCTCGGCTCCGGCGCGACCGTCACCGGGCTCAGCGTGACGCCTTTGGCCTGCGCCGGGTTCGGCGCCTCACGAAGCTGTCGTCGCCACGTGAAAAGCAGGTTCGCGTTCAGGCCGTGCCGCTGGGCAACCACGGAAGCGGAAGCGCCAGGCTCTTCGCTCTCCGCGACAATCCTGCGCTTCTCGTCTTCGCACCAGAAGCGGCGTCGCCGGTTCCCTCCAACTTCCACCCGATCCGGAGCCGCAGACTTCATCGATAGCGCCCACGATCGCTAATGGGCACTATCCCAGCGCCACACCAACGCCACTACCGCCCGCGCCCCACCGCCAACAAGGCGGCTCTCGCCGGAGGCTTACGGCGGCGCAGGACGGAGCTGGGGAGCGGCGTCGAACAAGAAGCCTGCGACGAGCGCAAGAGGATCGTTGAGGAGGCTCTTGCGCCTGGCGTCTCTGTTGCGGCGGTCGCGCGTCGGCACGGGCTGAACGCCAATCTCATTTTCAAGTGGATACGGCGCTCTCGCGAGGGCTGGCGCGATCGGCGGGCGCGAGCCTGCGAAGGAGAAGACTGTCGTGGCCGCTCCGCCGGAGAGGGGCGGATCGGCCTTTGTCCCGGTGAAGCTGCTTGAGTTGGACGCGGCCTCAGCGCCGCCGCCTTCCGATGTCGTAGCGAAGCCGGCTCGTCAGACGCGCCGAGGCGCGGGGCGCGGCGCGATGGAGATCAGCCCGCCGAACGGCGCCAAGGTGTCGCTCGACGCTGAGGTCGACGCCGAGGCGCTCCGTCGCGTTCTGTCGGCGCTGGGCGTCGCTTGATGCTCCAGTTCGCGCCGGGCGTGAAAGTCTATCTGGCTTGCAAACCCGTGGACATGCGGCGCGGCTTCGACGGGCTGGCCGCAGATGTCGCGCAGACGTTGCGCGCCGACCCGTATTCGGGGGCGGCGTTCGTGTTTCGCAGCAAGCGCGGCGACTACGTGAAGATTTTGACCTGGGACGGCTCCGGCCTGTGTCTTTTCGCCAAGCGTCTGGAGAAAGGGCGGTTCGTTTGGCCGCCGATCGTCGAGGGCGCGCTGATCAGCGCTGCACCTGACATCGGCTCAACTGGCGCTGCTGGTCGAAGGAATCGATTGGCGCAGGACCGTTGCGCCTGAAGCGCCGGAACGCCCGAGTTTCCTTTAGATTCCGCGCTTTCTCGAATGCGCCGGCGCACATATTGTGATAGCCGTAAGCATGTCGCGCTCCGCCGCTGATTTGCCTGAAGATCCCGCCGAACTGCGACGGTTTGCGGCGGCGCTCGCTGCGGAAGTTCACGCCAAGACGTTGCTGATCGAGAAGCTACGAATGCAGCTGTCGATCTTGCGGCGGGCGCGCTTCGGGCGGTCGTCGGAGAAGCTCGACCGCGAGATCGAGCAACTGGAGCTATTGCTCGGCGACATCGAGGAGAGCGACGCCGAGCAACAGGCGCGAACCGAGGCTTCCGATGGCGAGGCTTCTTCCGCCCTGCCGTCGAAAAAACCGTCCGTCCGCAAACCTCTGCCCGATCATCTGCCGCTCGAGACGGTCATGCACGAAGCGCCCTGCGTCTGCCCGACCTGCGGCGCAACGAAGTTCGGCCGGATCGGCGCCGATGAGCGCATGGTCTTGGAATATGTGCCCTCACACTTCAAGCGCGTGCTGCATGTACGCCCGAAGATGAGCTGCCGCGTCTGCGAGACGGTCGTGCAGGCGCCCATGCATGCCGACGCTGCCGATCGAGAAGGGACGTCCTGGGCCGGCGCTGCTCGCCCACGTCCTCGTCTCCAAATATTGCGATCATCTCCCGTTGCATCGCCAGGCCGACATTTACGGGCGCAGCGGAGTGGAGATCGACCGCTCCGTCATGGCGGGCTGGGTCGGTCATATGGCGGCGCTCTTGGAGCCCCTGGCTGAGCGAATCGCGCGTCATGTGCGTGCCGGCGCCGCGCTCCATGCCGACGATACGCCGGTTCCCGTGCTCGATCCCGGCCGTGGCCGAACGAAAACCGGTCGACTGTGGACGGCGGTGAGAGACGAGAGCGCCTATGGATCGACAGCGCCGGCGGCGGCCTTCTATCTCTACTCGCCCGATCGCAAGGCCGAGCGCGCCCACGCTTTGCTCAAGGGCTGTCGGGGCCATCTCCATGCCGATGCCTACGCGGGCTTCGCCGGACTTTATGAAGTCGATCCCCTAACGGGCGCGCCCGCCCCGCTGACGGAGGTCGCCTGTTGGGCGCATGCGCGGCGCAAGATTTACGACATCCATGTCGAGACAAAATCACCCGCGGCGGCGCAGGCGCTCGAAATGATCGCGCGGCTGTTTGCGATCGAAGCCAGCATCAAGGGCAAACCGCCGGCCGAGCGCCTCGCCGCGCGTCGCGCAAAAGCGACGCCGATCCTCTCCGACTTGCGCGCCTTCCTCGACGCGACGATGGAAAAGATCAGCGGCAAGAGCAGTCTCGCTGGCGCCTTCCGCTACGCAGCATCGCGCTGGACCGCGCTGACGCGCTACGTCGGTGATGGGCGCCTCGAAATGTCCACGGATGGTGCTGAGAAGAGGGAATTGTCAGCATCGGGCGTAGCGGTCTTGGGCCGGAGCCGTGGGTTTCGGAGGCTTTTCCTTCCACGCCGCCACCATTCGCTCGTAGGCCTGCTCAGCACGCCGCACGTAGTCGGCTTCCCGCTCGCGGATCTCCTTGATCCAATAGTCACGACCTGGTCCCGCCTTGCCATACTCGCGCGGAGCGCCGGCTTTGAGCGCTGCTTTGCGTAGCTTCATGGCGGTGAAGGCGGGCCGCGCGTAGGCGTACTCGGTCCCATCCGTCAGAACATGCCAGATCATCACTGCCAGCTTTCTCGCGGTTGCGACGGCCGCCGCGGGCGCACCCCGATTTCGCTGGACCCGTTGAAAGAACGCCTTCAACGGACCTGGCGCCGTCTTCGCGGACCACGCCGCCTCGACAAGCATCTTGCGGGCGTGCGTGTTTCCCTGCTTGCTGATCCGTCCGTGGCGCGCAGGGCGATCGCCGGATTGGCGAACCTTCGGCGTCAATCCGAAGTAGCAACTCAACTTCTCCGGCGTCTCGAACCGCGAGATATCGCCGATCGAGGCCAAGACGGTCGATGCGACGATCGGCCCGATGCCAGGGATCGTCATCAGGCGAACCACTCGTGGGTCCTCGAGCGCTTCGCGGATGATCGTCATGTCGAGTTTGGCGAGCTGATCCGAATTGCGCTCCAGTTCGTCGACCAACCGACCGACGATCGCTTTTTCCTCCTCAGGCAACGGCAGGCCAGCCAGCCATTTCTTGCCGGCCTTGCCGAACAGATGGCCCGAGTACTTCGGGATCAGATTTGCATGCAGGATCGCGTGAATACGTCCCTTGGTGCGAACGACCTGCTCGAGAACGCCCATGCGCTCAACCGTCTGCCGCCGCTGGCGTTGGGTGTTGTCGTCCGCAACCCAGACCTCCGGTAGAAAGCCGCCGGCGTGAAGTCTGGCCAATATGACCGCGTCGATCTTGTCCGTCTTAACCCGGGCATAGGCGATCGCCCGAACCATTCGCGGATTCGCCACGACCACGCGCTTGACGAAAGGTCGCAAGATCCGCTCGACGGCGGCGCTGTTGCCGGTGGCCTCGATGACAACCTCGTCCTCGACCGAGAGCGACTTCCCGAACCTGATGAGGCGGTCGTGAACGAGATCGACCCGTTGCTCCCGCTTGACCTGCCCGTCCTGCAAGAACGCCGCTTGCGCGAACGAGCGATGAATATCCATGCCGATGATCGCCATGACTCCTCCATGTCTTCTTCGGGAGCCAGCGGGCTTGCACGACATCTACGGATCCGCGCTCGCAGCGCAACCGGGCAAGTCGTAGGGGCGGCCAAGTAACAACTCGAGCTCGCAGCTCATGGTCATGACGGCCTGCCGCCGTTTCGTGCTCCCAACGCCCCGATCCCGGTGGCCCATCCATGACCTTCTCAGGCGATGAATGCCAGCCGGAAGAGCGGCGTCGCGGACACCATACCCTTTAACAACGCCGCCGAGCGCGCGATGCAGGCCCCTGGCGCTCGGACGAAAAAACTATCTGTTCGCTGGCTCAGACGAAGGCGGACGATATTGGGCCATCCACGCCTCGTTGATCGAAACCTGCAAGCTCAACGATATCGATCCGCAAGCGGGCTCGCCGACGTCCTCGACAAAATCGTCAACCGCCATCCCATGAGCAAAATCGACGAGCTGCTGCCGTGGGCCTACATCAACAATCGCGAAAAGCGCCAAGCGGCCTGAGAACACCGCTTACGATGCGCGCGAGATTATTCGGCTGAAGTTTTACGGCGTATCGACGCACGAGATCGCGCGGCGGCTTGGCATGGCGCGCTCGACGGTGCGGGAGACCTTGAAGCGGGTGGAGACCGCAGGCCTCGCCTGGCCCCTGCCAGAGGGCATGAACCACGGGGCGCTGGAGGCGGCGCTCTACGCCAGCCGGCGCAGCAAACGCGGCCATCGGCGCATCGCGGAGCCGGATTGGGCCGGCGTGCATCGCGAACTGAAGCGCAAGCACGTCACCCTGTTGATCCTCTGGGACGAATACATCGCCGCGAACCCGGGCGGCTACAGCTACTCGCGGTTCTGCGAGCTTTATCGATCCTTCGAGAAGACGCTGTCGGTGACGATGCGCCAGACGCACGCCGCCGGCGAGCGGCTGTTCGTCGATTACGCCGGCGACGGCGTGCCGGTCGTCATCGATCGGCTCACCGGCGAAATCCGCATGGCGCAGATCTTCGTCGCCGTGCTGGGCGCCTCGAGCTTCACCTTCGCCAAGGCGACCTGGACGCAGGCGCTGCCCGACTGGATCGACGCCCATGTGCGCGCCTTCGAGGCGATCGGCGGCGTTCCCGAGCTCGTCGTGCCGGACAACGCCAAGACCGCCGTCGTGAAGGCCTGCTTCTACGACCCCCAGGTCAATCGGACCTACGCCGAGATGGCGGCCCATTACGGAACCGCCATCCTGCCGGCGAGGCCGAGAAAGCCGCGCGACAAGGCGAAGGTCGAGCAGGCCGTGCTGATCGTCGAGCGATGGCTGCTCGGCCGGCTCAGGCGCCGGACCTTCACCAGCCTCGCCGACGTCGACGCCGCGCTCGGCGAGCTCATGGCGCAGCTCAATGAGAAGCAGAGCCTTCGCAGGCTCGGCGTCACCCGCCGCCAACTCCTCGAGGAGATCGATCGCCCGGCGCTCAACGCGCTGCCCAGCGAGCCCTACGAATACAGCGAGTGGCGCGTGCGCCGGGTCGGCGTCGACTATCACGTCGACATCGACGCCCACTATTATTCCGTCCCCTACCGCTTCGCCCGCGCCGAGGTCGAGGCGCGGCTGACCGCCCGCGGCGTCGAGATTTTCCACAAGGGCGAGCGCATCGCCGTTCATATAAGCGGAAGCGGGAACCGGAAGCACACCACCATTTCCGAGCACATGCCCTCCAGCCATCGGCGATACGCCGGCTGGACGATCGAGCGCATCCGGGACGACGCCCGCAAGATCGGCCCGGCGACCGCGGCGCTCTGCGAGCAGATCCTCGAGGCTCGGCCCCATCCCGAGCAGGGCTATCGCGCCTGTCTCGGCATCGTGCGGCTCGTCGGCTCTTTCGGCGCGGCGCGGGTCGAGGCCGCCGCCGAGCGCGCCATCGAGATCGGCGCCAGGACCTACGGCTCCGTCAAATCCATCCTCGACGCCAGGCTCGATCGGAGGCCCGCGCCAACGCGCCCTGCGGACACCGCCCCGATCCTTCATCCCAACATCCGCGGGCCGCGCTACTACCACTAGGAGACGCCAACGTGCTCAAACATCCAACCCTCGATCAGCTTCACACGCTCGGCCTCCATGGAATGGCCAAGGCTTTCGCCGATCTCGCCGACGCCGGCCAGGCCAAGGACCTTCCCCACGCCGACTGGCTCGCCATGCTCCTCGACAGGGAGGCGTCATGGCGGAGGGACAAACGCCTCACGGCCCGGCTGCGCGCCGCCAAATTGCGTCAGCAGGCGAGCGTCGAGGATGTCGACTATCGCGCCGCCCGTGGTCTCGACCGCGCCCTGTTCCAGAAGCTCTCCGAGGGCGACTGGATCGACGCCCACGACAATCTCGCCCTGGTCGGGCCGTCCGGCGTCGGCAAGAGCTGGCTAGCTTGCGCCATCGGCCAGAAAGCCTGCCGCGACAATCGGTCTGTCCTCTATCATCGCTGGCCGAAGCTCTGCGAGGGCCTGGCGCTTGCTCGGGGCGACGGGCGCCATCCGCGCCTCATCAAGTCCCTCGGTCGAGCCGACCTTCTCATTCTCGACGATTTTGGCCTCGAGCCCCTCGACGCCGGCGCCCGTCATGACCTGCTCGAAATTCTCGAGGAGCGATACGGCCGTCGGTCGACGGTCGTCACCTCCCAGCTCCCCCTGTCTGCCTGGCATGAGGTCATTGGGGATCCCACCTACGCCGACGCCATCCTGGACCGCCTCGTCCACAATGCTCATCGCATCGAGTTGACCGGTGAAAGCCTGCGCCGCGCCCGCGGCAACCAGTCCAAAACCGCTTGACCCGAACCCGCGTAAGGAGAAAGAACTTCCAAGGCCAACAAGCGCGGCGCCCCGGGCGGGATCATCTCGTTACAGGGGGGCGGCATCATCCAGGAATCCCTGGGCGCAATCATCCCGTTACAGACGGGCGGCTTCGTCGGAATCTGTGAACTGGACCCCATTCGTGGGACCACGGGACGTTGGATTTAATACCAAGGGTCATAGTGGCTGACCGACGTGAGCCCAGTCGCGCATTCCGATGGACGTGATCGTTTCGGGTTGAGCGATGAGGTTTCGCCAAGCAGCGCACGCGGCGTCGACGATCGCGTCGTAGTTTTCGAAGACGGTGTTTGAGAGCCAGTTCTGGCGGAGATACTGCCAGACGTTCTCGACCGGATTCAGCTCCGGGGCGCGCGAGGGCAGGAAGATCGGCGTAATGTTGGCGGGGACGTCGAGCTTGCTCGTGGTGTGCCATCCTGCGCGGTCGAGCAGGAGCACGGCATGGGCGCCCACGGCGACATTACGCGAGATTTCGTCGAGGTGGAGTTGCATCATGTCAGCGTCGGCGTAGGGCAGCGCGAGGGCCGCTCCGACGCCGCGGGCCGGGCAGATTGCGCCGAACAGATAGGCGTTGTCGTAGCGCTGGTCCGCGGGCTGGCGAGGGCGCGTCCCGCGCCTGGCCCACTGCCGAACCTGGCCGTTCTTCTGGCCAATACGGGCCTCGTCTTCAAACCAGATTTCGACCGGCGTCGTCTCCGGCAGTCCGTCGAGATGAGCCCTCAGCGCGTGCGGGAAGTTTTTTTGAAAGCCTCGACGATCCGCTCGTCCTGAGCCGGATGAAGGGGCCGCGCACTGATATGGGAGAAGCCAAGCTTCTGCAGAAGCTTTCCGACATAGCGCGGATGAAACTCGACGCCGAACCTCTCGGCAATGACGCGCTTGAGGTCGATCCGCCGCCAGCGCACGACGCCGTCGACCCGACGATCAGGGCCGGCCTCGACAATCTGTGCGAACTGAGCCCGTTGCTCCACCGAAAGGCGGGGCTTGGGACCCTCCGTCCAGTTGTCGATGAGGCCGTCCGGACCCGAAGCGTTGAAGCGATGGACCCAGTCGCGTAGCGTTTGCCGGTCCATCCCCCCGATTTTGGCCGCGGCGCCCCGATCCATTCCATCCCTGACCGCAGCCAGCGACAGAAGCCGCCGGCTCTGGTTGACGGTCTTCGACCGCCGCGCCGTCGCCCGAAGCTCTTCGGCCGAATAATCTTCTCGCAATCTGACCGCTGATGGCATGGCCCGAACCCTCCGCGCCAACTTCAATCAGCTCCAACGTGATTCGGGAATCCCCCTATGAGTCAGACAGCGGAGCCTTTGGTATAAGGTGTGATTTCGCCTGCCGTTGTCCTTCAAGAATCAAGCCGCTTCTTGCTGCTTCTGCTGTGGGTATGTGGGCGACGCGTTTGCGTTGTCCAAGCGAAGCGGCATATCCACAGCCCTCGCCGCCGCCTCGATTTTGTCCATGCCGGCGCGCCACACCGCCATCGGCATCTGGTTGTTCATCGCCTGGTGCGGGCGCCGAAAATTGTAAAAGGTCATCCAGGAACCGATGCCGGCCCGCGCCTCACGGGCGTCGGCATAAGCTTTCAGATGCACTTCTTCATACTTGATCGAGCGCCACAGCCGTTCGATGAAAATGTTGTCCATGAAGCGGCCGCGTCCGTCCATCGAAATCGCGACGCCGGTCGCCGCGAGCTTGCCGGCGAAAGCCTCGGCGGTGAATGTGGAGCCCTGATCGGTATTGAAAATCCGCGGCGTTCCGAACCGAAGGAGCGCCTCCTCCAGCGCCGCCGCGCAGAAGCTCGCATCGTTGGTGTTCGACAGCCGCCACGCCAGAACCGCTCGGCTGGCCCAGTCGATGATCGCCACCAGATAGAGGAAGCCGCATGCCATCGGGATGAAGGTCACGTCGGCCGCCCACACGTGGTTCGGCTCGACAATCTTCAGGCCGCGCAGCAGGTAGGGGTATATCTTGTGCCCGGGCGCGGGCTTGCGCGTGCCGGGGCGCGGAACCAGCGCCTCGATCCCCATCACCCGCATCACCCGCAGCACCCGCTTGCGGTTGACACGCCGCGGCCTTCCTTGTTGAGTTCGAAGGTCATTCGCCGCGAGCCGTAGAACGGAAGTTCGAGATGCAGTTCGTCGATGCGGCGCGTCCCCGCCAGATCGTCCGCCCCGGCGACGGGCTTGGCGCGGTAGATCCCCGAGCGCGCCACGCCCACAAGCGCGCATTGGCGGCGCACCGACAGGTCCTTGCCAGACCGTTCGACCATCGCTCTTCGATCGGGCGCGCTCATCGACCGGGCCTCCTGGCCAAGAAATCCCGTTCGACCGTCAGTTGGCCGATCTTGGCGTAAAGCTTGGCCGTCTCGCGTTCGCGCTCTTCCCCGCCATCGCCCGAACCGCTCGCCCCTCGCGCGAACAGGCTCGCGACGTTGTCGAGAACCTGCTTCTTCCAGGCATAAATCTGGTTCGGATGCACCCCGTGCCGCTTCGCCAGTTCCGGAACCGTCGCATCCTCGCGCAGCGCCTCAAGCGCAATCTTCGCCTTGAACGGCGCATCAAACTTCTTGCGTGACTTCGTCATTCCTCGCTCCGTCGGTTGCGACAGAACAGGACATTTCACACCTTAGCCGATGGTCCTAAATCCGGGGTCCAGCTCAGTGAGAGCAAACCAGAATCGGCGTTAGCGCGCCGACGGAGATCAGGCCATGACAATGGATAGCACAAAGCCGGCGATCGGCTCGGCCGAAGGCGAACATTTCTCTGCGATGATTGCTTCGATCCCCTGGAGAGCGGGGTGCGCACGCGTATTCGCGCTTCATCGAGGAGCTTCTGGAAGCAGAACTCGACGCCGCCCTGGGACGGGATCGGTATGAACGGTCTGGGATGAGCCGTGGCAATTCGCCCAGGGGCGTTATCGGTTCGCGTCACGGTCATCGGCGGCGCGGCCTGATGGGAACCTTTGGGGCGACGACGGTTCGCGTGCCTCGGGCGCGGCTGGCGACCCCTGAGGGCAAACGGTGGAGTGGCGAAACACCACCCTCCCGGCCTATCAGCGGCGGACGAAGCGGGTCGACGCGCTGATTTGCGGCGCTTATCTGTCCGGGACCAACACGCGCCGGGTGCGCCGTGCATTGGCGGCGCTGTTCGGCGGTGCGTCAGTCGGGTATGGCGCAAGACGAAGGGCGACTGGGATGCCTGGAACGCCCGCCCGCTCGCCGACGAGCCGATCATCCGTCTCATTCTCGACGGCACGGTCGTGCGCGTGCGCCTCGACAAAAAGGCGACCTCGATCTCGCTGCTCGTGGCGCTCGGCGTGCGCAGCGACGGCCAGAAGGTGCTGCTGGCGATCAAGAACATGGGCGGGGAAAGCGAAGCGGCCTGGCGGGCGTTGCTCGATAACCTCGTTACGCGCGGCCTGAAGACGCCTGAACTCGTCATCGCCGACGGCGGGTCCGGCCTTGATAAAGCGCTCGCCGCGCTTTGGCCCGATGCGCGGGCTCAGCGCTGCACGGTGCACAAGCATCGCAACCTTCTCGCCCACGCGCCAGACCGGCTGCACGAGGAAATCTCGGTCGACTACACCGACATGATTTACGCCAAGAACTCGATGATCGGAACCGATCATTGCGGATTCCGACGATGTCGGCCACGCATTCCAAGATGAAGCCGGCCACCGATTCCGATTTGAAGCCGGCCGGGATTCCGATTTGATGTCGGCCACCCGGCGTCTGCTTCCGCGGATCTCTGCGATGATGTTTTGCCCGGAGCCGTTGGTCAAGCGGGCTTGGATTTGGATATCCTCAAGAGCTGGGGTGGCGGTGGGTAACGGCGGGCGGAGCGGGCTTTCCATTTCGCCGTAGCGGAGCCCGCCGTTATCCACGGCCTTCGCGCCGAGAGTGCAGCGAGCGGGCCGCCCGCGCGCATCTTGGTTTCAGGATGAAGACGGCCGCTTGCGCAAGCTCTCGCCGGCCAGTTCGATGCGATAGGCGTTGTGAATGACGCGGTCGAGGACGGCGTCGGCGAGCGTGGGAATGGCGATCAGGTCATGCCAGCGGTCCACGGGAACCTGGCTGGTGATGATGAGCGAGCCCTTGTCGTAGCGATCCTCGACGATTTCGAGGAGGTCGCGGGCCTGTTCGGGGGTGAGCGCTTCGGGGCCCCAATCGTCGAGGATGAGCAGCTTTACGCGCGCGAGCGAGCGCAGGAGCCGGGCGTAGCGGGCGTCGCCGTGGGCGATGGCGAGATCGGCGAACAGCCGGGGCATGCGGGTATAGAGGACGGAGAGGTTTTCCCGGCACGCCTTGTGGCCAAGGGCGCAGGCGAGCCAACTCTTGCCCAGGCCGCTCGCCCCGGTCATGAGCAAACAGCGGCGCTCGGCGATCCAGTCGCAGGCGGCGAGCTTGAGAAACAGCGCGCGGTCGAGCCCGCGAGAACTTTGATAGTTGACGTCCTCGACGCTGGCCGGGTGACGCAGCCTGGCGACCCTGGCGCGCGTTTCGAACTGCTTTTGCCGGCGTAGTGTGAGTTCGTATTCGAGCAGCAGGCCGAGCCATTCGGCGTGTTCGAGGCTACGCGCCTCGGCATTGTGCTCCAGTTCCTTGAAGCCTTTGGCCAGGCCATAGAGGCCGAGCGCGTGCAATTGGTCAAGGGTCGGATGAGCAAGCATGGGATTTCCTGTCAGTTGTAGTAGCGGGGACCGCGCACGTTGGCGTGGTCGATGAGCGCGACGGGGCTGCTGTCTGCGCCCGACGGGTCGAACTTGCGGGCGAGTAGCGACGCGACGCCCTTGCAATTGAGGACGCCCAATTCGACGGCTCGGGCCGAGACCGCCTCGAGGCGGCCCGTGTCGAGACCGCGATAGGCGCGCAGAATGCCGAGGCAGGTGCGGAACCCCTGTTCGGGATGCGGCCGGCTGGCGAGCACGGCGCTGATCAAGCCTTCGGTGTTCGGCCCGATCTTGCCGGCCCAGCGGCGGAACCGATCCGGCGTCCACTCGGCGTAGCGCCGGTGGGAGCTGGGCATATGGTCGGGGTCCGTGCCGTGCTTACGGCCCATGGTGCGGCGCTGATGGGTCCCGACGCGTTGGCCGCGATGGAAGATCTCGACCGTTCGCGCCGTGATCCGCACGTCGACCTCGGCGCGGATCAGCGCATGCGGGGCCGAATACAGAAAGTCATGGACCTCGATGTGATAGTCGAGATTGACCCGCGCGCGCCGCCATTCCGCGAACTCCCAATCGTCGGCGGGCAAGGCGATGAGGGCGTCGCGCTCGATTGTCTCGAACAGCTCGCGTCGGCTCAGGCCGATGTTGCGCATGGGACGCTCGTTCATGCGTTGCATGACCAGCGCGATGGCCGCGTTGCATTCGGCGAGCGAGAAGAACGTCAGATGGCGCAATCGCCCGAGAATGTAGGTCTGCGCGAATCTGACCCCGGCCTCGACTTTCGCTTTATCCCGGGGCTTTTTTGGGCGTGCTGGAAGAACTCCGACGGAATAGTGCGCCGCCATCGCGCCGTAGGTGCGGTTGATCTCGGGGTCGTAGAACGAGGCCTTGTTGACCCCGCTCTTCAGATTGTCGGGAACCAGCAGCATCGGCGCGCCGCCGAAAAAGCGGAACATGCGAACATGCGCGCCGGTCCAGTCCGGCAACGTCTGCGTCCAGGTCGCCTCGGCATAGGTGAGGTTCGAGGCGCCGAGCACGCCGACGAAAATCTCCGCCTCGCGGATCTCTCCCGTCGTCGGATCGGCGATTCCGATCCGCTTGCCCGAATAGTCGACGAACGCCTTCTCCCCGGCGACGTGGTGCTGGCGCATCACCGGGGTCAGCCGCCGTTCGAATCCGCGAAGCAGATCGCAGAAGCGGCTGTAGCCGTAACCCTCGGGATGGACCTCTCGGTATTCCTCCCAGAGGATCGACATCGTGACGCCGGGACGCCTCAGTTCGCGCGCCAGAGCGGACCAGTCCGGCTCGACCCGCCGCCGCTGGCCTTGCGTGACCCCGACCCGTCCAAACAGCCGGGTTTCCAGAGCCTCTTCGGTGATGTCGTCTGCCAGCGGCCATGCCAGCCCGGCCGCCGCCGCCCGCTTCAGATTGTCCTGGATCGTCGAGCGCGCCACGCCAAGACGTCGCCCGATCTCGCGCGCGCTCACCCCATCGTGGTGAAGCCGCAATAAGTGTCGCAATTGCCGCATGCTCAGTTCCCGCTTCGCCGGCATCCCGATCTCCTCGTCGACCATCGACGGGCCAGGAGGGCCGCAGTTGCTGAACCGCGGGGAGCAAACATTGAGAGCCGTGACCGGCTCGGGTGGCCGGCTTCATTTCGGAATGGTGGCCGACATCAAATCGGAATCCCTGGCCGGATTGCGTCGGAATTCGCACCGATCATCGCTTTATGGCCGAAGCGCGAATGCGCGCCCGCGCCGTTGCGCGGGTTTGAGCGCGATGAGTTGCGCTCAAATAGAATGGGTATTACGCCAAGACGAAACAAGAGATCGAGACGAAGCGGAAGGCCGTCATCCGCAAATGGCGGCTCAAATGCCGCGCCGTCGCCGATAGCCTGGAGGAAGCAGGCGATCGATTGTTCACCTTCGCGCGCTTCCCCGAAAGCCAATGGAAATCGATCCGCACGACGAACGCCATCGAGCGCCTGCACGAGGAATTCAAGCGGCGGATCAAGACGCAAACCGTCCTGCCAAGCGCCGAAACCGCCGCCATGCTCTTCTGGGCGTTGTTGGCCTCGGGACAGATCGTGATGCGAAAGGTCGACGGTTGGCCAGGCCTCTCCGCAAAGCCCTCCGATCAGATCCTTGACCTCGCCGCATGACCCGATAATCTCAAACCGCCGGAGAACGCCTCAAGCCAATTTCAACACAGAGCGCGACGGCACCCCGCTCGACAGGAAAATCGATAATGTCGAAAACCTCCGGTTCGGAGGGTGGCCGTCAAATTTGGGCCGAGCCGCAAGCGCGAAAAGTTGCATTATCTTTGTGCACCGTGATGACATC
The DNA here is from genome assembly GCA_963726105.1 of uncultured Alphaproteobacteria bacterium. GTDB lineage: Bacteria > Pseudomonadota > Alphaproteobacteria > Rhizobiales > Beijerinckiaceae > Roseiarcus. The sequence goes on along the minus strand of CAVSBJ010000026.1, from coordinate 904,041 downwards.
TTGAATTTGTTCGCGGTCACGGGAGTGGCTTTGCCAGCAGACGCACTTCCGTCCAACCCGCCGGCGCTCCAAGCCATTGATGATGATATTCCGTTTTAGGCATCCTCAGCGTGACGTCACATCGACCAGCTCATGTGGGTCGAACTCCGTCAGACAGTCCCCTGCCTTGCCTCGCTCATCTCGAAGTAGTGCCGGGTCAAGGCTTGGATTTGCTGGAAACGCGGGGCTGGGCTGACCGGGCCGGCGGCGTGATTGAAGCGTGATATTCGTCGTCGAGTTCTTTTTTTGACAGCGGCGATCTGTCGGAGTTCGAACTCGGTGAAGCGCAGGCCGCGCCATCGTTCGGCGGCTCGGATGAGCGCGCCGAACATGAGCTTGAGCACCGGCTTCTCGCCGAAGCCATTGGGAACGATTTTCAGCCGCCGCCGCTCCTCGACGAACAGCCGTTCGAGGAGGTTCGTCGTCCTTGCGAAACGACGATGCGTGACCGGCAGGCGCAGGTGGGCGATGCAGGCCTCGAAATCGTCCTCGAAACAGGCGAGCGCACTGGGCAGGACGTTGGCGTAATACCAAGACTCGATGATCGGAACCGATCATCGCCTTATGGCCGAAGCGCGAATGCGCGCCCGCGCCGTTGCGCGGGTTTGAGCGCGATGCGTCGCGCTCAAATAGAATTGGCGTAAGCAGCGGATCGCCCAGGCCCTCTGGCGCGCAGGTCCTGGAAGAACGCCCGCACCGTTTCGACATCCTCCTTCGATCCGGCCATCAACCCCAAAAGCGATTTGCGCCCGTCCTCGCCGATCCCCCAGGCGGCCAGAACCGCTTCTCGCCGCTGGCCCGGACGCAGCCGCTTGGCGATGCCGTCGATAAACAGGTAGGCCACCGCGTGTTCGGAGAGATCGCGCTTGCAGAAGTCTTCGTACTCGGCCCACAGCTTCTCGGTGATCTCGCTCACCGCCGCCCGCGACAGAAGCCGTCTGCCCGTCTCGTCGGTGAACGTGTCCTTGATGTCGCGCGTCGACAGGCCCCTCGCGTAGAGTTCGACCGCCAGTCGCTCGAGTTCCCCCGTGCGTCCCGAAAGCGCCGACACAAAGGGCTCGGGCGTGTCCCGGACTTGCGGAGCCGAATAATCCACGGCGCCCTCCGCCGTCTTCACTTTTCCTGGCCGATAGCCGTTGCGATAGCCGGCTTTGCCGTCCTCGCCGCGCTCGTAACGTTCCCGTCCAAGCGCGTCGCTGACTTCTCCCTCGAGCGCCTCCTCGACGATCAGGCGAAGCACCAGGCGCACAAGATCGCCTCGCCCGGCCGCCGTCCCCAGTTCTCCGTTCATCAAGCCGCGAAGCTCCTCGCGCCTACGCTCCGGGGCGGATAACCTCTCCATCGGGATGCTCCCTGCGGGCCAACGGCGCCAACCGAAAGCCCGCCCCCCTGTTGCGATTTCAGGCAGGGTCCATCCCAACCAATTTTCCAGCAATCCTAAGCCTTCACCCAAGAAGGCCAAGCGCTGGGGCGCTCGCGTGGCGGCTTCAGCACGAAAATTCACGCAAAATCGGACGCCTCAGGCGACATCATCGCCTTCGACCTGACCGGCGGCGAAGCCTTCGACGGGCGTCACTTCGAAACCCTGCTCGATATCGGGCCCGACATTCAGCCCCGCGCCGTCATCTCTCGACAAAGGCTACGCCAGCAAGGCCAATCGCGAAGCCGCGAGAGCGCGCGGCATCGCTCCGGTCATCCCGCACAAGACGAACGAAAACAACAAGCCAGCCTTCTTCGCCCGCACCCTCTACAAGGCTCGCGCCCGCATCGAGCAGGGCGTCGGACGGCTCAAGCGCTTCAAGCGGGTCGCGCTCCGATGCGAAACGACCGAACGAAACTTCAGATCAATCGTCAGCTTCGCCGCCGGCATATTTTACTCAGCAGATTTTTTCGAGACGCCTGTAAAAAATTGGTATTTAATCCTACGAGTTTTCACGCGTAGCTCGGCCGCCGGGTTCTCAACCAGCGACCGTCTTTCGAGACATTAAGTATGACAAGAAGCACATCTAAATTAAGTGATACGCAAGGTTTGTCGCAAAATGCGAAATCGCGTTGGCCGCACGATCGCGCTTTTTTGCCCGACAAGGCCCAGGCCGACCTTGTTGCACGCGAACTCCCGCTGGAATTGGCTTTTCTTGCCGGTGGGGAGCTCTCGTCGGAATTGATGGTGGAAGATGTAGGCGCGACGCCCAGAGCGATTTGGTCACTTGATTGGCTTTTGAGTGAAGGTAAAATAATTGAAGAAGCGTATTATCGTGCGTTGGCAATTTATTTAGGATGTGAATATTATAGTGGTGATCCTCCACTTGCAAGTTCTTTCGACGCTGTAAAAGGGCTACGCTGTGGCGTGGGACCGCTTGAAGCGCGGGCTGCAGGGCCTCGGATAGTTGTCGCACCTTCTGCACAGTTCGTTCCGCGGCTCATTGAAGCGACACGTTCGGGTTCAATTCGTTCGGGCTCGTTTGCACTGGCTTCGCCACAGCGGTTTGCGAGTTTAGTTCGTGCGTATCGCGGTCCAGATCTTCTCGATGTCGCTCTCGATCGTCTGCCCGCTAGCCTAACCGCAAGGAAAGGGATGACTGGTTTTCAGACCGCGGCGGTTAGCATCGCTGTGATACTGGCGTTGTTCCTTGGCGTCGTAGACTTCGAGGCTTTGTGCGCCCTTTTATCAGCGGCACTCTGGCTCGTCTTTTCGGCCTCGGTCATGCTTCGATCGATGGCCGCGATCGCAAACGGACCAGAAGTTTTTCCCTCGAGAATTACTGATGACGAGCTCCCTAGCTATACCATCGTGGTTGCGCTTCACCGCGAGGCGAGTGTCGTCGAAGACTTGGTGAAGGCGATCGACACGTTAGATTATCCTAGGGGAAAACTTGATATTAAATTGGTGGTCGAGCAGCGCGATGTCGAAACGTTCAGCCGGCTCGTTGAGCTGCGCTTGCCTGGCCGCTACGAGGTCATCGTGGCTCCGTTGGGGAAACCCCAGACAAAGCCGCGAGCTCTGAACATCGCCTTGTCTAGCGCGCGAGGAGACCTGATCGTCGTTTACGACGCTGAAGATATCCCAGCCTCGAATCAACTGCGCTTGGCCGCATCACGTTTCGCCGCCGATAAAGATCTGGATTGTCTCCAGGCTCGTCTCGCCATCCGGAATCACGGCGAATCGTGGCTGTCAAAGCTTTTTGCGATTGAGTACGCAATATTGTTTGATGTTATTAATCCGGGCTTATGTGCTCTTGATTTGCCGATTCCCCTCGGCGGCAGCTCGAACCACTTTCGTGTTCGGTCCCTGGTCGGGGTGGGAGCCTGGGACGAGTGGAACGTCACCGAAGATGCGGACCTGGGAGTTCGTCTCGCGCGCTTTGGCTACCGGGTGAAGGCGCTTGATTCGGACACTTGGGAGGAAGCTCCCTTCGAGGTCGGAAATTGGTTCCGGCAACGCGTCCGATGGCAAAAGGGTTGGATGCAGACGTTGATTGTACACACGAGGCGACCGATTTTTTTTTGGCGCGACCTCGGGCCTCGACGAGGGGTCGCCGCGATGACCTTGATCGTAGGGGCGATTCTTGGATGTTTATTCTGGCCGGCTTTCGCAGTCGGGACGATTTGGCGTGCAGTTACCGCCGGGCAGGGCGCAATGTCCCCGTGGAGGGAAATGAGCGACGTCTTTGCCTACATCCTTGCGCTATCCGGCGTTTGGACAATTCTCTTGCCCGCGGTAATCGCCGCCAAGTTCCGCCGCTTAAATGTAACCGCAAGCGTGCTTCTGCTGCTCCCCATCTACTATCTTCTGGTGAGTGTGGCGACTTGGGTGGCGATGCTTGACTTGGTGTTACGGCCGCATTACTGGGCGAAGACTGCTCATGGTAGAAGTCGACAGCGGCAAGCCCCGGTAAGCCGCCGAACGCAGCTATCAAGTTAGCTCGCTCGGGTCTCCTGGGCGGCCTATACCGCCCCTCCCTTCCGCCCGGCGAGAGCACGAATGGACAAAATGTCTCTGCAAGCTTTGGCTGAGGCCGCACAAACGTCAAAAGCGTGGCCTTTCGAAGAAGCGCGAAAGTTAGTCGCGCGGCTTGAACGCTCAGAACGCAAAGAGGTGATTTTCGAGACCGGGTATGGCCCGTCGGGTCTACCGCATCTCGGAACGTTCGGCGAAGTGGCGCGCACTAACATGGTTAGGCACGCCTTTCGCGTGCTGGTTGGAGACAGCGTCAAGACAAGGCTGATCGCCTTTTCGGACGACATGGACGGTCTACGCAAAATTCCGGACAACGTTCCCAACCGCGACATAATACTGCCTCACCTCGGCAAGCCGCTGTCGCAAGTCCCTGATCCGTTTGGCCAATATGCCAGTTTCGCCGAACACAATAACGCGCGGCTGCGCGCTTTTCTTGATCAGTTCGGATTCGAGTACGAATTCATGTCGTCGACTGAATGCTACAAATCTGGCCGCTTCGATAGGGCGTTGTTGCGGATGCTCGATTGCTTTGACGAGGTACAGGCCATCATGCTGCCCTCACTACGTAAGGAGCGAGCCGCAACCTACTCGCCCTTTCTTCCGATTCATCCTCGAACGGGGGTCGTCATGCAGGTCCCAGTGCTAGAGCGCCGCCGGGACCGCGGCGCCATCCGATGGCGCGATCCCTCTACTGGGGAGGAGTTCGAAACCCCCGTGACCCGCGGACATTGCAAACTGCAATGGAAGCCGGATTGGGCGATGCGCTGGTATGCGCTGGGCGTAGATTACGAAATGGCGGGAAAAGATCTGATCGATTCCGTTAAGCTGTCGTCTCGTGTCACGCGAGTTCTTGGGTCCGACCCGCCGGCGGGATTTAACTACGAGCTTTTCCTCGACGAGGATGGACAAAAGATTTCGAAAACGAAGGGCAACGGCCTAACGATTGAACAATGGCTGGCTTACGCCAGTCCGGAGAGCCTCGCGTCGTTCATGTTCCAGAAGCCGACGGCGGCGAAGCGACTCTACTTCGACGTGATCCCTCGCGCGGTTGACGAGTATCTCGGATTTCTCGAGGCCTATCCGCGTCAGACATGGAAGGAGCGGTTGGGCAATCCGGTGTGGCATATTCACGGCGGAGCACCCCCGGAGCCCGAAGTTCTGGCCCGCGACGGATCCGGTCGTGCCACAATTTCCTTTGCTATGCTGCTTAATCTCGCCGCGGTTTCCAACGACGAAAATCCGTCAGTTCTTTGGGGGTTCCTTCGCCGGTACTGTCCCTCGGCCTCGCCTCAGACCCATCCCGGTGTCGATAGCTTGGTTCGCTATGCGGTCATCTATTTTCGCGATTTTGTGGCTCCGAAGAAGCGGTATCGCGAGGCCGACGAGGTTGAACGTGGCGTGCTTAAGCAACTTTCATCGAAACTGGCACAGTTAGCCGCGGACGTCACTGCGGACGAGATCCAACATGCGCTCTACGATATCGCCCGGCCAATTCCCCGATATCAGGACCACTCGGCAAAGGGGGCGACGGTGGCGCGGCCCGGGGTCTCAAACGAATTTTTCAATATGATCTATGCCGTACTGCTCGGCGAGAATCGAGGCCCGCGCTTAGGATCATTTATTGCGATCTATGGATTAGATGAGACGCGAAAGCTAATCGACAAAGCGCTGGCAGAAGAACTTGTCAGCGAAAATCGAGCATGACCCTTGTGTAGGATCGCTGCTGGCGTTTAGCGTTTTCAGCGAGACGGACTTTCCAGTGTGCGCGCAAGGGTTCGCATATCCGCCCAGGCAACTCTCTTATGTGCTGGCTGCCGTAGCAAGAAAGCCGGGTGGAGCATGGCGAGCGCCTGGATATCTCGGCCGGTTTGACCTGGGTAGGGGAGCCACGAGCCCCTCGCACGCATAATCCCTCTCCGGACGCCTAAGATTGCGCGAGCTGCGGATCCACCCAGACAAACCAGGTATTCAGGATCGGCGAGCTCAATCTGCCGCTCAATGAACGGCAGACAGATCTGCGTCTCCTGAAGGGTCGGGGTTCGGTTGCCCGGCGGCCGCCATGGTACGACATTTGCGATGTAGACGTTCTGTCGATCCAGTCCAATCGCGCGCAGCATGCGATCCAACAATTGCCCCGCTCTTCCAACGAATGGGCGCCCGATTTGATCTTCACCTTCCCCTGGGGCCTCGCCGATTAGCATGATCCGTGAGCCAGGGCGACCATCCGCGAACACAAGTTGGGTGGCGGTGCGCTTGAGAGTGCAACCGTCGAATTCAGCCATTACGGACCGTAGTGTCTCCAAATCACTTGCTGCTTGCGCAAGCGCTCGCGCAGAAATTTCAGCGGTCTCGGGCTTTTTTTTCGAATGCGCGTCGTGAACCGCGCGCGATGCGGTCTCCGACAAAGAGCGCGGAGATCGGTGTGTCGACTCTGAGGCGTTTGGCGCGCCGCGCTCACTTCCATCTCCGGTGAGAAGGTCTGCGAAACGATCATGCGGCATTTCGTCAAGCGCATTGGTGACGCCGACCCGAATCCACCAACGGAGCGAGTTGATCGCCTGGAGTTGGCCCAGCTGAAGCTCGATTTTCGAAGCCATTTGGTTTGACCCAGTCCAACGCTTGCGCGGCGCGGAGACAAGCTATCATAGTGGGCCTTAAGCGGCACCGTGCCGCGAGTTGTGAACGGGCGCGGCAACCTCCTGCGCACGGTATCCAGCGGACCGAGACCTGATGGCGAGCGGTATCATGAGCCAAGAGTTGATATTACCCGCGCGAGAATCGATGCATTACGACGTCGTGATCGTCGGTGCGGGCCCCGCTGGTTTGGCCGCGGCCATTCGCCTCAAATCGCTGAACTCTGACATCTCCGTTGTCGTCGTGGAAAAGGGCTCGACGATCGGGGCGCATATTCTCTCAGGAGCTGTAATCGATCCGATTGGACTTGATCAGCTCACGCCCGACTGGCGGTCGGATCCAGAGTGCCCGCTCAAAACTCGGGTGGCGACGGATCAATTCTATTATCTGACCAAGACGAGAGGGCTGCGATTGCCCAATTGGGCAATGCCCAGACTGATGAGCAATCACGGCAATTTCATCGGCTCATTGGGCGGAATCGTGCGCTGGCTCGGTACACGCGCCGAGGCGCTTGGAGTTGAGATCTATCCGGGATTTGCGGCGACCGAGCTCTTGTACGGCGACAAACGGGAGGTGCTCGGCATCGCGACGGGCGATATGGGCGTTGGCCGCGACGGTCATCTGAAGACAGGATTCACACGGGGGATGGACCTTTTCGGCAAATATACCCTCCTCGCGGAGGGCGCGCGAGGATCGCTGTCGAAGCGGGCGATCGCTCGTTACGGTCTCGATTCCGTAAGCGGGCAGCAGAAATACGGAATCGGTCTCAAAGAGTTGTGGCAAGTCTCCGACAATGTGTTTTCGCCCGGCCTCGTTCAACATACTTTTGGCTGGCCGCTGTCCAAAGGCGCGAGCGGTGGCTCATTTCTGTATCATTACGGCGACCGGCTGGTTTCGGTCGGGTTTGTGGTCCATCTCAACTACGAAAATCCGACGCTCTCACCCTTTGACGAGTTTCAGCGCTTCAAGACCCATCCTATGGTGCGGGATACCTTTGTCGGGGGCAAACGGATCGCCTACGGCGCGCGCGTCATCACCTCTGGTGGTTGGCAATCCGCGCCGAAATTGGTCTTTCCCGGAGGGGCACTCATCGGCTGCTCGGCAGGCTTTGTGAACTTTGCCCGCATTAAGGGCTCCCATAACGCGATCCTGTCGGGAATCTTGGCCGCCGAGAAGGCGTGCCAAGCCCTAGCGGAGGGTCGGACGAACGATGAGTTGAACGAGTACGAGAGTTCTTGGCGAGATTCGGTAATCGGCCGCGATCTTTACAACGTTCGCAATGTCAAACCTCTTTGGTCGCGATTCGGACTGGTCCCGGGCATCGGGCTTGGCGGACTCGATATGTGGACGAACGAATTGTTTAAGTCCTCAATTTTTGGCACGCTCAAGCACGGCAAGCCCGATAGCGACACACTCAGACCGCTCTCCGAAGTAACTCCCATCGTATACCCGAAGCCCGATTCCGTACTAACGTTTGACAAACCGTCTTCCGTCTATCTTTCCAATACCAACCACGAAGAGGATCAGCCCATTCATCTTCGGCTGCATGATCCTGACACCCCCGTCCGCGACAATCTGCCCCGGTTTGGGGAACCATCGCGCCTCTACTGCCCAGCTGGCGTCTACGAAGTAGTTTATGCGAACGCGGCAGGCCACGCAGACCCGCGCTTTGTCATCAACGCGCAGAACTGCGTCCACTGCAAAACTTGCGATATCAAGGATCCGGCCAAAAACATAGAGTGGGTCCCGCCCGAGGGCGGGGGTGGGCCGAATTATCCGGATATGTAGCTTCGGCGCAAAATTGCCGTTTTCGACTGTCAGCGAAAGCTCGGAAAAAAACCCTCATTGCGCTCGTCGGAGAGACCAGCGTGGGTTCCGTGCTGGAGTTCACAGTCGTTTGCTAACCGACAACTGCGGGAAAGCGTAAGACATGCAGAGCCGATACCAATATCTGAAGCTGCGGACCGCCTTTTTCTTCGCTGGCGCTTTGTCACTATCGACCGGCGCTATTGCCGCAGCTGTCCAGACCGAACCTGGATCGGAAAAGTTCGAAATTGGGGAGAGCCAACCCGGAAATTATCTCTCGGCACTTATCGCAAGCGCTGACCGAGACACGCCTGCCGCAGAGGTCTACTACCGGGAAGCTCTCCGAGTAGACCCTCGAAATCCCGACCTCCTTGAGCGCGCCTTCGCCGCTGCTCTCTCCAACGGGGATGAGGTGAGCGCCAGCTCCCTTGGCGAACGGCTCCTTGGGCGCGACCCCAATAACAACCTTGCCCGTCTCGCAATGGCAGTTCGTGACATCGAGCAAGGACAATTCGCGCCCGCGCGAGCCCACTTGGCCGGCGCTGACGCAATGCGCGTGCGTGACGTGACGGCGGCGCTTCTTACTGCCTGGTGTTACGCGGGACAGTCTGACCTCCGCCGCGCGCTCGACACGCTCGACCGCATTCGGGACCCATCGGTGTTCGCATTTCGCGATTATCATGCGGGCCTGATTGCTGGTCTGCTGGGAAATGCTGCGGAGGCCCAGCGACGCCTGAAGTCCGCGTATGCCGATGATAAAAACAGCTTGCGGTTCGCTGACGCTTACGCCCGACTCCTGTCAGAGCAGGGAGATTTGGCTGGAGCAACAAAAGTCTATGAGGATTTCTCCACCATCATTCCTCACCATCCGCTCATCCAGCGAGCGCTTGCAGACCTCAAAACAAACCAAGCTCTCGACCCGGTCGTGCACAACGCAAAGGAGGGGGCGGCGGAAGCGCTCTATGGCCTGGGAAGCGCGGGGAGCCGCCAAGGAGACGAACTGCCTGCGCTCGTCTATCTCCGGTTATCGCTCTATCTTCGCCCCTCAAGCGATTTGACTGCGGTAACCTTAGCGAGTCTCTTTGAGCAGCTGAAGCAAAGTGACCAGGCCATCGCAGCCTACGGGTTGGTTCCATCCTCATCGCCGCTGAAGATGGGGGCCGATATTCAAATCGCTCTCGAACTTGACGCCATGGGAAAAACTGACGAGGCGATGCGCCGCCTCACCGGCATCGTGGCGGAGCGACCGCATGACGTCGAAGGCTTGAGCGCATTGGCCGAGTTGCAGCGATCAGCAAAAAAATACGTGGAGGCAGCGGCGACTTATGACCGGGCGATTGCGGCCGTTGGAATTCCACAACGAGATAATTGGACGTTGTTTTATTTTAGAGGAATTTGTTATGAGCGCTCGAAGCAATGGCCCAAGGCTGAAGCAGATTTCAAGAAAGCTTTGGAGCTCTACCCTGATCAGCCGCTTGTCCTTAATTATCTTGGGTATTCTTGGGTAGACCAAGGTCTCAATTTGGAAGAGGCCTTCAAAATGTTGCGCAAAGCCGTGGAACTCCGACCAAGTGATGGTTATATCGTCGATAGCCTTGGGTGGGCCCACTATAAGCTCGGCCAGTATGGGGAAGCGGCCGACACCCTAGAAAAGGCGATTAACTTGAAGCCTACCGATCCGATTCTGAATGATCATTTGGGAGACGCCTATTGGCGAGTTAACCGCCGGATTGAGGCCCACTTTCAATGGAATCATGCCCGTGACATGGGTGCGGACTCTGAAGATCTGCCGGCGATTTTAAAAAAGATTGAGGTAGGACTTCCTGATCTAACCACCCAGGCTCCGGCGCAAAAGACTTCTTTGCAAAAAGAGGGTGGTGGTTGAGTTGCGGCGCAAGCCCTCAATGCGGTGGCTGCGCGCGCCAGCAAAGCTAAATCTGACGCTGCGCGTGATTGGACGACGCGCGGACGGCTATCACGAGCTTGAGAGCCTCGTTGCCTTTACTGGGCTATGCGACTGGCTTGGGTTTGATCCCGGCGACGATTTGATGCTTGAGGTCTTCGGTCCTCGGGCTGGGGAGGCCGGGCCTGTCCATGAGAATCTTGTGGTGCGCGCGGCGCGATCACTCGCAACGCAAATACCCGGGTTGAGACTTGGTAGGTTTCGACTGATCAAGCGGTTACCGGCAGCGGCCGGACTTGGCGGAGGTTCGGCGGATGCGGCGGCCGCTTTAAGGTTGCTGGCGACAGAGGTGGGAGTGCCGCTTGATGATCCGCGAGTGCTGGTTTCGGCTCAAGCGACCGGGGCTGACGTTGTTGCTTGTCTTTCTCCACAAGCCAGAATGATCAGGGGTATCGGGCACGAGCTCGGGCCTGCGATTCGATTGCCGGACGCCTTTGTGGTTTTGGTCAATCCGCGGGTTCAGGCGCCGACGCCGAAGGTTTTCGCCACCCTTGACCTTCTGTCCGAATTGCACAGGGAACCCATCACCCGACGGCTCCCCATCATGGGATTTGGGTCAGACGCCGTTTTGGATTTTCGCGCCTTGGGCCATAACGACCTCGAAGCCGCAGCGATCCGTGTTGCGCCGCAGATCGAAACCGTTCTTCAGAGATTGTCCAAAATTGCTGTAGCCGAGGCGTTCGGAATGTCAGGTTCAGGTGCAACTTGCTTTGCCTTGTTTAGTGATCGGCGAAGCGCGGCTGCCACGCAGCGGTCTCTCGCGGCGGACCATCCAGATTGGTGGATCAAGGCGTCCAAACTTCGCTAATTGAAGCACCGAGCGGGCTGAATGCCAGATACGAAGGAGAATCGCTTCGCCCTGGCGATCCTTGCAGGATTCGCAATCGCGCGTCTTTTATTTGCTTTCGCTATCGGCCTCGGCATTGATGAAAGCTATACGGTTGCGATCTCGCGGCGCTTGTCCCTCTCCTATTTCGACCACCCCCCATTGCATCTTTGGATCGCGCATTTAGCGGCTCTCGCCCTAGGCGAAAACATGGCTGTGCGCGTCGTTTTCGTCTGCCTTTTCTTCGCAACGGGGTGGATCTACTATCAATTTGTCAGCAGGCTATTCGGTCCTCGGCCAGCGCTCATAGCGCTTTTTGCACTGAACGTTACTCCGTTCTTTTTCGCCTCCGCAGGGGGATGGATCGTTCCGGATGGCCCGCTACTTTTTGGGTTGGCGGTGGCGGCATGGGCTGCGAGCCGACTATTTTTCCGTCAGCCGTTAGAGAAGGTTTCGGCTTGGCAATTTTGGCCGCTCGTCGGCCTTGGCCTTGGGTTGGCCGGACTTTCCAAGTACAGCGCCATCCTGACCGCAAGCGGATTGGTGACGTTCTTGGTCCTCGCACCGAAGCAGCGGCATTGGCTTAAGCATCCTGCGCTGTACGCCTCCGCAATTTTTGCCTGCGCGATGATAGCGCCCGTCGTCTTATGGAACGCGCAGCATGGTTGGGCATCGTTCGAGTTTCAAGGCGCGCGGGGCGTCCCAAACGGCGTATTGCGGCCGGCGCAATCACTCACAATGGTCCTCGGCGAAGTTGCCTTTTTGTCGCCTTGGATATTTGCGCCCCTGGTCGCAGGTATCGTGAGCGCGTTCCGTCACTGGCGAGACGAAAGGCGCCTGTTTCTGCTTTGCCTCAGCCTCCCAGCGATCGTTCTTTTCAGCCTGACGCCGCTTTGGGGCGGGCGCGGACAGCCCCATTGGGCGATGCCCGGGTGGTTTTTTGCGTTCCCATTGATGGGCGTGTGGGTCGACGAACTCGGCGACTCCACTCGCACGCTTCGCCGCGCGGCTTTTCTTTCGTCGGGTCTACTTGCCGCGACCGCCGGAGTCGCGGTTGTCCAAGTCACGACTGGCTGGCCGTTGGCGATCTTGAGCGCACGGTTAAATCTTGTCGATCCGACGCTCGAGGCATTCGAATGGCGCGATCTGACGAAGGCGCCAATCTTCGATGAGCCGCCTCGCTTCGTCATCTCAACGAAATGGTCGGACGCAGGTAAAATTGCGCTCGCATTTGGGCCTCGGATTCCTGTTTTTGTGCTTTCTAACGATCCGCGCGGCTGGGCTTTTCTGGACGAAAGCGGGAGTTTCGTTGGGCAAAACGGGGTCATCGTTACGCCAGAGGCGGAAGCCGAATTGACGATCGCCCTTGCTCGCCCATTGTTCGCTAGCCTGGGACAGCCTGAGCTTTACGCGCTGGGCAGGCGTGGCCGTCCCGAGATCAAGTTCGCCCTCATTCCCGCCGCCGGCTTGACGCGCAGACTGCCCATGCCTTATGCGGGCGCAGCCGGCAGGTAGCGCTCATTAACGCCAAGGAAATAGTGTGGCGTCGAATGGCTAGTGATGCGACGCCCGAGCGGGCGGTTCCCACACTTTCGATCATCGTCCCGACCTACAAAGAATCGAAGAATGTTCCGATTCTTTTCGAACGTATCACGGCGGCTCTCCGCAGCCTGCCATGGGAGATGATTGTCGTCGACGACGACTCCCCCGACGGAACCTCAAATGTCGCGTTTGGGCTCGCGGCGACAGACAGTCGTCTTCGCTGCTTGAGGCGCGTCAACCGCTCAGGTCTGGCTGGCGCTGTAATTGAGGGATGGATGTCGTCCAGTGCGGACTTCGTCGCGGTCATCGACGGCGATCTTCAACATGACGAATCCATCCTTCTTGCGATGTACCAAGCCCTCGCCAAGGGCTCCGGCGATCTGGTGATTGGAACCCGGCTCAGAGCCGCGAGCGAGGGAACTCTTTCCCCGGCGCGGCAGCGGCTGAGCAATCTCGGAGCGTGGTTCTTCAGGCGAATTGCGGGAGCGACTGTCAGCGATCCGATGAGTGGATTCTTCATGATCCGGCGAGAGATCGTTTCTCGTTTGGCTCCACGCCTGTCGCCCGATGGTTTCAAAATCCTGGTCGACGTGATTCTTTCGGCGGGCGGCGGTCTAAATATTCTCGAAGTTCCCTACGCGTTCCGTAAGCGTCGCGCGGGCGAGTCCAAACTGACGCCGCTGGTTGCCATCGACTTTCTTGGCGTGGTCGTTCACCACGCGACCGCCGGCACCCTTCCGACGCGCTTCGTTTTGTTCGCCATGATTGGGGCCGTCGGTTTGGTCGTTCATGTCGTTGCGCTCTCAGCCGTTCTCCACTGGTCGAATATGTTGACTTTCGACTCGGGACAACTCGTCGCGACAGTCGTCGCGATGGCGAGCAACTTCGTGCTGAACAACGAAATCACCTATCGCTCGTATCGGTACCGTGGCCTCGGGATGATCACTGGCTTTGCGGGTTTTGCGCTCGGATGCAGCGTCGGGGCGATCGCCAATATAGACGTCGCTTCTTGGCTCTATAAGGACAATCAGACGTGGTGGGTCGCCGGACTCGCCGGCGCGTTGCTAAGCGTCGTTTGGAACTACGCGGTGAGCACGAATCTCATCTGGCGGCCGGGCCGCCGCCGATAAACTGGAACGCCCGGGCAGGGGCGCCGCCGCGGTCTCGTCGGGCCTGAATCTGGTCAAGGCTTGGATTTGCTGGAAACTCGGGGCTGGGCTGACCGGGCCAGCGGCGTGATTGAAGCGTGATATTCGTCGTCGAGTTCTTTTTTTGACAGCGGCGATCTGTCGGAGTTCGAACTCGGTGAAGCGCAGGCCGCGCCATCGTTCGGCGGCTCGGATGAGCGCGCCGAACATGAGCTTGAGCACCGGCTTCTCGCCGAAGCCATCGGGAACGATTTTCAGCCGCCGCCGTTCCTCGACGAACAGCCGTTCGAGGCGGTTCGTCGTCCTTGCGAAACGACGATGCGTGACCGGCAGGCGCAGGTGGGCGATGCAGGCCTCGAAATCGTCCTCGAAACAGGCGAGCGCACTGGGCAGGACGTTGGCGGAATCGGCGCGGATGCCGGCCGCCAGTTGGCGGGCGATCGCGCGCGAGGGTGCCTGATAGGAGGCGGTGACCCGCGCCTTGATCCCCGGGCTCTTCGACCCGGGGACGGGCCAAGGATCGGCCGAGACCTTGGCTGCGAGGTTGCGCATCCGATGCGCCAGACAGCGCTGACGCGCCGAGCGGGGGAAGCATTCCTCGATCGCCCGGATGATCCCAGGCGCCCCGGATGATCCCAGGCGCCCCGTCGCTGACCACGAGCAGCGGATCGCCCAGCCCTCTGGCGCGCAGGTCCTGGAAGAACGCCCGCACCGTTTCGACATCCTCCTTCGATCCGGCCATCAACCCCAAAAGCGATTTGCGCCCGTCCTCGCCGATCCCCCAGGCGGCCAGAACCGCTTCTCGCCGCTGGCCCGGACGCAGCCGCTTGGCGATGCCGTCGATAAACAGGTAGGCCACCGCGTGTTCGGAGAGATCGCGCTTGCAGAAGTCTTCGTACTCGGCCCACAGCTTCTCGGTGATCTCGCTCACCGCCGCCCGCGACAGAAGCCGCCGGCCGGTCTCGTCGGTAAACGTGTCCTCGATGTCGCGGGTCGACAGGCCCCGCGCGTAAAGCTCGACCGCCAGCCGCTCGAGTTCCCCCGTGCGTCCCGAAAGCGCCGCCCGCACGCTCGAGACAAACGGTTCGGGCGTGTCCCGGACCTGCGGAGCCGAATAGTCCACTGCGCCCTCCGCCGTCTTCATCTTGCCCGGCCGATAGCCATTCCGGTAACCCGCTTTCTCGCCCTCGCCGCGTTCATAACGCCCCCGGCCAAGCGCGTCGCTGACTTCTCCCTCGAGCGCCGCCTCCGCCGGCGACGCCCGCGCGCTTGTCGCGCTCGGCGACACGTTCGATCCCGCGACTTCTGAGCCACCTCGGCGTCGTCGGGCTCAAGGGCGATGAAGCCAAGGCCCGTGACTATTATGCGCGCGCGGTCACCGCCGGGGTGCCCGGGGCTCGCGAGCGAGTAGCTTCCCTGGCGTCGAAATAACTCAGCCTTACCGGCGCGCGAACGGGTCTGCGCCTCGCGCACAAAGTTACGCGGGCGAATGATTTCAGAAGTTTAGCTGCGCTTTCGCGCAACTTTTTGACTGTCCGGCTGGATGGTGAAATTTCGGTGAGGACCTCATCCTGAGGAGCCCGTAAAGCGGGCGTCTCGAAGGATGATCCAGAGCCGACGGATAGGACGAACGTTTGCCCCGCCTCCTCGAGCGTCCTTCGAGGCCGCTGCGCGGCGCCTCAGGACGAGGTGGTTGGGAGTTGCGCAACTTTTTTCGTCCTCAAACAATTCTCGCGCCACGTCAGGCAGATGCGTGAGCGCGCTTTCCGTCAGGCGCCAGAGACGCGGTTCAGCCGACGAAAATCCTCCGAATAAACGCTCCTAAACGCCAATAAACGCGCCTAAACGCTAGTAAAAATGCTGACGTTTACTAGCGTTTATTTTTTCGAATCGGGACTTTTCAATGGGTTACGGCCATTTTAAATAAAAAATCCCTCCCCGTCTCTGGTGGCCCGTGAAAAGTCGCGGCGATCGCATCCTTCCTCTCCATTTTCGCTCGGGACGCCTCCGGCGCGTATCAGTCCGGCGAAGACAAATGCATAACACATTTTCTGTTTTTTCGCAATCCGCTTTGCGTTACCTGTTGTTGGTCCGTTTCCGTTGCGCCGATCCATTTTGCGCATCACTTGCTGCCCCACCTCGGGCGCGTCGCCAGCCGGTAGCTTGGCAGGTTCTTGGTGGCGACGCCGTTGGCGTTGGCCTTGCTTGGCGGCCGTGTGCGTTGACGTTGTTGTGTGCGGTGCGCGCTTCGGGGGTCGGCTTTCCCGGCGCGGCACGGCGTGGGGTGCCGGCGCGGCGGCGGCGGCCCGCTTGCCGCCTCGCCGACGGTGTTTGCGCGTCGCGCCAGCCCGCCGCGCGATCGGCGTTGTCGTCCTGCGCGACGGCGTCGTCGCGCCCTTCCGGTCGCGGCGACGGCGTGTTGTCCTGTAGACCCGGTGCCGGCCGTTCCGCCCCGCTTGCGCGCCTTGCGCGCGGTCGGACCAGCGCCCTTGATCCGTGAGGTCTCATCCGCCTCGACGATCCCGCTTTTGCGGCTTGTCGCGCGCGCGCGCAACCGTGCCGCCAGCGGCGGTGGTCGGTGACGCCGCACAGTTTCGCGGTCTTCGCCAGCTCTTGCCCTCGATCTAGCCTGGCGTGAGCGACCACTTTTCCTTCTTGTGCAGATGCGCCATCGCGTTCTGGTCAACCCTTGAACGTGCGTCCGCAACTCTTGCAGCGACCGCAACAGCCCGTCCGAGCGCCCCAACCCACGACCTCGCGCCCGCGCATGGACAGCCCTGAACCGCGACGCGCCACGCCCGCCGTTCCAAGCGCTTCCTCCGTCCGCCTGCCCCTTGTTTTTGTCGACGCCCAGCGTCGGCGTCCCTTCTCCAGCGCCGCCAAAGCCCCGGCCCGCTGCGCCGGCTCAGCTCTGAAACTGCCGCCAGCCAAGCCAAAATCTCAACTTCATCATTGCTCCTCATCCTCCTCTCCATCCTACCTTAAGAGAGAATACGCGCTCTTGAAGCGTCGTGGTCGGGCTCGTCCCGGCCACCACGTTTTTCGGCGCAGAGAACGACCGCAAGGAAGCGGCGAAGTAAAACGCTTTGTGCCTGCATCCCTTGCGCCGTTCGGGGCGCTGCCGGGCTCCTCTCTGAGGCGGCGCGGCGTGGATGGCCGGGTCAGGCCCGGCCAGGACGGCAGCAGGCTCCGAAGCGAGCAGCCGATCCACAGCTAACGCCATAAGCGCCGCAAAGGACGCATGGGGGTCGCTATTCGTTGATGAACTTGGGTCTGCTGGGCGAGCTTCGAGACCTGGAGGGGCCATGGCCCCCTGAGACAAAATCCGAAGGCGGCCAGGGCGGGCGCTCCCGAGGTGCCCCAGGTCGTTTACGCGATGCTTCTGCAGCCCTAATGCGTCAACATCGACGTCGGCGTCGTCAATACAGCTGCATTATGAGCCATTCTGCAACGGCTTGAAGCTGTAGGAACGCCGAAAGACCCGGTCGCGCCTCGCCCGGGGGGAATGCCGACGATCGCACCCAGCGAGTCCCGGATAGTCACTCATCGGCATTCAATTTGGGGGGTTGAGTAAGCTGTCACCGATAATCCCCACCGATAATCCCGGAAGTGTACTTCCGAGCGTCTACTTGCTTCGCAACAATTTGAGTATGTCAAGCGAATTATGCTACAAAGCGCATATAATAAAGCGATGCGTCGGAAGGGGATGTTCTGAGCGGATCGAAGGGGCGCTACGCTGCGAGGGTGTGGGAGCGGTGGGCGAGGCGGCGCGCGGCCAAAGTCGAGGCGGCGAGCGGAGTTTGGCAGAGCGCGTTTGGGGACGTCCGAATTTTAATCACGCTTCTGGCAAAGCTGGATGAACCGTCCCAGCCTTTCGATGAACAAATCGCACCGCGTCTCGGATGACGAAATAAAGGTTGCGGAGATGATCCTTCTTAATGCCGGTTTCATTGAAGCCGAGTATGAAACCGATGGGTATCCTATCAAGCTTGCCTCGGTTCCTCTCGGCGGTGCTCAATACGTGCTTGAAATGGTGGGCGATTACATCGACAAGCTTAAATTCCAAACTTTCTTCCGCCCACACTTGGCGAAAGTGAGACGCGGATTTGCCCTCCGTCTCGGCGATACGATCAACCGAGTGAAAAATTGCAACGCAAGTGAGAAAAGCTAAGCGTGCCGATCCTCGGTTTGCATGAAAGTCATCCTACGTCGGGTCTACGATTACCTCTAAGTAGCGCGCCAAAGAATTCACGTGAAACTCGCTACGGCCGGTGAGTAGGGCCAAAAAAGACCATCGCCAGAATAAGCGCTGTCATACAGCCTCAGTTCCCACCTGCCATTTTGCCCCGTCGCGCCGTTTGAGTACAGGATATGAAATGGGCGCACCGCCCATGTTCACTCCGGAGCTACGTCCGAAGTTGTAGGTGGAGGGTCGGCTTGTGGAATAATACACGCGGGTCCGGAGCCAATATGCTTCGACCCATGCCAGAGGTTTGTGGACGCGTTGGCCGCGTCGATCACCCAAGACGGGTCATTTTGGGAAATAAGGCGCACGCCAGTGCCGTAAGCCGCCCAGCTCCAAACGGGTCTTTTACCTGCCTCGTAAACCGTGACTTTGCCAATGACCGCAGCCCGCGTCTCAACGAAGGTTCCGTTGGCAGCGTCAAAGAGGCCGCCAGTATTCACCGCGAAACTCCAGGCGATATCTCCGTCAGGCGTGATCACCATGCACCGGAAATCCTTCGAATAGTCGTGTGCGCTTACAGGCGTTAATGTCGCTGCAAGGGAGAAAACGATAACGGCGGTTTTCACGATTGCGCCCTCGTCGGATCACGCGCCAGATAGGCGACGCGATAGCAACTCTCCTACCACTCGTACTTCTCGGTCATTGTTTGTTTCTACAGCTTCCAATGCGGCGTCACCTAACGGTCTACTCGTGGCGTTCTTGTATAAAAGGGCAAGTATCCTCAAAATGTGTTCGTTGAAATTATCCGGCACGACAGCCCCGCGAAAAATACGTTTCCCTTACGTCATCATACAAGTTTAGTTCGTCAAGGCAATGATTGCGTGCAGCTCTCCCAACCCATAGGCGGAACGCGCTGACGCCGAATAGAATTGGGATTACGGTGACAGCTTACTCCAATCCCCACTTGAATGCCGATACGTGACTATCCGTGACCCCCGTAATCCGAAAAGAGGAAGTTTCTTCGCGTATTTTTTATTTACAGGAAGCAACACTCCCCGCTTATGCTGCCGCAGCGACATAGCCTCTTTCGCCGATGCATCCCAAGTGTGGCAATGCGGACCACATACCAGCGGCGGCAACCCGGCCGAAACTGCACTCAATGGGTTAATATGACATATAGATTTATCAACAAAGTCCACACGAAACACGCAGTTATCTTGGAAGATAAGGACAATGCTGAATGGCTTATCCGATGCCGGGGAAGACCGCACCCTAACTTGACCAGTTTCGACGACGCCGTCCGGGTTCGCGATGGGCCAAACAGCCTCCCACGAAGAGCCGTCGTTTGAGTTTGACCTCGGCCCGAACTCTGGCGCGGCCCCGCTCAACCGCTTGTCGCTCGCAATAAAGCGATCAACGGCCTCGATCTCGTCAATCCGCGCCATAGACGCCGCCTCCGTGCTTCCACCCGGAGCACACGGAGGAAATTTTACTACCTGTTAAGTAAAGGTCTGGTTATGCCATCGACCTGTCAGGCCGATTCAATATCAACTACTTGCCAACTCAAGTGCCGCCGCCAAGAAGAACGACCTCGGCAGCTCACGCTATTGCGGCGGTGCATGAGCTTTCCCCTGAGGCCAATTCGCCCCTTATGCGAGCGCAATGCGCGGCGTGGGGCCTGCGGCGCGGACGCGTTCGTCGGCGTGAGTCTCGAAGCGCTTGAAATTGTCGCGGAACATCTGCACCACGCGCCCCGCCACTTCGGCGAATTCAGCCTTGCTGCGCCACGTCTTGATCGGTTCGAGAATGTGCGGCTCAACGCCGGGCACCTGCGCCGGCACGGCGAGGCCGAAATAGGGATCGGTGCGGAAATCGGCGCGCTGGAGCGACCCGTCGAGCGCAGCCGCCACCAGACGGCGCGTCACCCGGATCGGCATGCGCCTTCCCGCGCCAAATTTGCCGCCGGTCCACCCGGTGTTGACGAGCCAGCAATCGACATGATGGCGCGCGACCAGTTCGCGCAGGAGTTCGCCATAAACCGTGGGGTGGAGCGGCAGGAACGGCGCGCCGAAACAGGTCGAAAACGTCGCCTGCGGCTCGGTCACGCCCTTCTCGGTGCCGGCCACCTTGGCGGTGTAGCCGGAGAGGAAATGATACATCGCCTGCGCCGCGTCGAGCTTGGCGATCGGCGGCAGCACGCCGAACGCGTCGCAGGTCAGCATGATGATGTTCTTCGGGTGACCGGCGCGCCCGGTCGCCGACGCGTTGGCGATGAAATTGAGTGGATAGGCGATCCGCGTATTCTCGGTCTTCGCTTCGTCGTCGAAGTCGGGAATCCTCAATTCTGAATCGAGCATCACGTTTTCCATCACCGAGCCGAAGCGTTCGGTGGTCGCGTAGATCTCAGGCTCCGCCTCGCGCGAGAGCTTGATCGCCTTGGCGTAGCAGCCGCCCTCGAAATTGAAGATGCCGCCCCGCCCCCATCCATGCTCGTCGTCGCCGATGAGCGTGCGCTGCGGATCGGCGGAGAGCGTCGTCTTGCCGGTGCCGGAGAGGCCGAAGAAGATCGCCGAATCGCCGTCCCGCCCCGTGTTGGCCGAGCAATGCATCGGCATCACCTGTTTTGCCGGCAAGAGGTAATTGAGAACGGTGAACACCGATTTTTTCATCTCGCCCGCATAGCTCGTGCCGCCGATGAGCACGATCTTGCGGGTGAAGTCGCAGGCGATGATCGTCTCGCTTCGCGCCCCGTGCCGCTTGGGGTCGGCGCGAAACGAAGGCAGATCGACGATCGTCAGCTCGGGGACAAAATTCGTGAGCTCCTCCGCTGGCGGACGGATCAGGAGATTGCGGATGAAGAGCGAGTGCCAGGCGTATTCGGTGAAGACGCGCGCGCGGATGCGCAACTGAGGATCGGCGCCTCCGTAGAGATCCTGAGCGAACAGCATCTTGCCTTTGGCATGGGCGAGAAAGTCGGCGAGGAGAGCGTCGAAATGCTCGACCGACATCGCATTGTTGTTGTCCCACCAGACCTGTGGCCTCGGTGTTGGCGTCGCGGACCACGAACTTGTCCTTCGGGCTGCGCCCGGTATGCGTTCCGGTGTCGGCGACGAGGGGGCCGTGCGCCGCAATCCGCGCTTCATTGCGTTGCAACGCATGCTCGTAGAGCTGCGGCGCGCCGAGATTCCAGTTGATCCCGGCAAGGTCGCGGAAGCCGAAACGGTCCGCGCCGAAGTCGACATTGTGCGCCCCGGTCTCGATCATAGTGAGCGTTCTCCCCGAAAGGCGCGCTAAAGGAATGGCGCGCAAATCCAAGCAATTTCATACCCCACGGTCAACCCGGCGAGACCCGCACTCAGCGTCCGTGCCCGGGCCGAGTGTGCTCGGCGCATGTGGCGATGAAGGGGCGCGGACCGGGCGAGATTGTCGAATTGGCCGTGGAGGCGACGCCTTCCCTGTGCGATAATCGAAAGGCGATTCGGCCTTGCGCCAACCAAGGGTCAAAAGCCTTCGCATCGCGGAACAGCCGGACAACCGTGAACGAACTCATCGCGGGAAGCCGGGAGGAATCGATGGGGGATCAGCCTCAAGGCGCGGTGCGCGAAATTCAAGTCCCAGCGGGGGAGCGAGGGGTCGCCGTCGGGACCGTCTCGGCCGGAGACACCTGGTCTTTTTCCGCCGCCGGCGAGTGGCGCACCGGCTTTGTCCGCTGCGGCCCCGACGGCTATCGCAACTTCCTTTTTGACGCTCTCGAGTTTGCGCCGCGCGTGCCCGGCGAGGCTCGGCTCAGGCTGATGGGCAAGTTCTGGGGCGACCCGGATGCGACAGCCTTTCCGATCGGGGCCGGTTGCACGCAAACTTTTGCCCGGTCGGGCGAACTCGTCGTCTTCGCCAACGACCAGCCGGACGGCTATGCCGACAATCGCGGCGCCGTCACCCTCACCGCTGCGCCCGGCGGCGTCGCGGCGGGTCCGGTCGACGCCCTCGGCGGCCTCCCCGCCCGATGGCGCGATCTCCTCGACATCTTCAATCGCACGGCCGGCGTGCCTGTCATCGCCGCCTTCGCCTTGGGCGTCTCGGGGATCCTCCTCTTCATGCCGCAGGGGCGCGACCTCGTCCGCGGCGTCGGCGAGGACGGACTGGGCCGCGTGGCGATCGCTTTCGCGATCGGGATCTTGTTCTTCGCCATTCAGGCCTGGAGCTGGTCGCGTATCGTCATCGCCTCGAACTACGGAACCGACCGCACCCGCTGGCGGCCGCGCTGGCTCCTCGAATGGGGGCCGAGGGTGCTGGCCTTCCTGCCTTTTGCCGCCGCCGGTCTCGCGCTCCTGATCAGTTTCAAATGGAACGCGCCCGTCGGCCTGCTCCTGCTCGCGATCGGCGTGATCTTCCTCGTGCTGGTCATCGCCCGGGAGCCGCTGACGATGCGTCTCGTGGGGACGACGCGGACGGCGCCGTGGCTTCAGGGCGCCTGGGTCATCGCCGGACTCGCCATGGCGTTCGGCGCGATGGTGGTCGCCATCCTCTGGCCCGCCGGAATCGGCGTCGGGCTTGGCGGCCCGGCGATCGTGTTCTTCGGGCTCGGCTTCATCATTCCCCTGATCACGATCGCCTGCCAGCTCGGTACGAGCCTCAGCATCCCGGTCACCGGCGCGCTCCTCCTGTGGGCGGTCCTGCTCGGTGTGTTCTTCGACAATCACCGGGTCGGGCGGCGCGCGCTCCTCGCGGAAACGGGCGGGTCCACGGATCGGCCGACGTTGGAGGGCGCCTTCAGGCTTTGGGCCAAAGGCCAACCGGTTGGCCCGAACGGCAAGACAACCATGGTTCTGGTCGCCGTCCAGGGCGGCGCGTCGCGCGCCGGCTACTGGACCGCGGTGGCGCTGGCCGAGCTTCAGACGGCCGCGGCGAAGCTGAGCGGAAAGGACGGCAAGCCGGTCGATTTCGGCGCCCATGTGTTCGCCATCAGCTCGGTGTCGGGCGGCAGTGTCGGCTCGGTCGGCTACGCCGCCATGCTGAAAACCGCGCCCCCGAACGTCAGGGCGCCGACGAATGCCGCGGATTCCGGGACCCTCACCAACGATCTTCTGGGTTTCGCCGGCCGCGACGCGCTCGGCCCAGCGCTCACCGGCATGCTCTATTCCGACCTGCTCTACCGTTTTCTGCCGTTGCCGTTGCTTCCCGATCGCGCGGAGACGCTCGAGCGCGCCTGGGAAGAGGCGTGGGACGCCCCCGACGACCGCACCGGCCTCTCGCCCCGAACAGCCGGAACCCTCCGCGCGCCGTTCCTCGCGCTTGCGCCTCGGGAGGGCGAACCATGGCGGCCGCTTCTCATCGTGCAGGGCGCAAGCGAGAGCGGAGGGCGGCGCATGCTGACCAGCGCGGTCAAGTTCACCTGCGACGAGGTCGACGCCGACGACCTCCTCGACGGGATCGGCCACGATGTCGCCGCCTCGACCGCCATCCTCGACGGCGCGCGCTTCCCCTGGGTGAGCCCGGGCGGCACGTTCAACCACCAGCCCTGCGCCGCCAAGGAGGGCGATCCCAAGTCCAGCGACCACGTTCTCGACGGCGGCTATTTCGACAACGCCGGCGCCGAGACCCTGCGCGAAATGACGCGCGCCATCCGCAACCTCGACGGCGGCGGGGAGAAGGACCTCGACATCGTCTTCATCCTGATCGGCTATGACGACCACGACCCCGCGAAGCCCGCGCCCCTGCCCCCAACCGGCGTCAAGGCGTGGCTCTCCGAGCGCATCGCCTCGCTCATACCCAACGACGTCTTCGCGCCGGTGCTCGGCCTTTACAACGGCATGGGCGCGCACGAAGCGCATCTGGCGCGGGAGATGAAGCTCGCCGGCCAGACGGCCATTGTCGCTCCCGACCCCTACGTCTCGCGCCTGACCGGCGACAATCTCTACGCCGCGCTCGTCCTCTGTCCGGGAGACGTCAAGCTCGATAGCGGTCGAACGATCACCTACGACCCGCCGATGGACTGGACGCTGTCGGGCGAAGCCAAGCGCTACATCGAGAATTCGGTCATCGCGACCAAGCCGGCCTGCGCCGCGGCCGAGAACGCCAAGGCGATCGACGCCGTCGTCGACAGGCTGAGGCGGTGACGCAGACCCGTCCGCTTCGGCGTCAACAGGCGCTGCTGGCGCGGCGCGGCTCCATGTCTCATTGTAGGCGCCAATCCTGCCGCGGTTCGGCGGCCTTTTTCTCAGCGCCGCGTGTCGATTCGACGCTTTCGACGCTGCGGCGAGGCAAGTGTCGACGATGACAGTCTGGATAAGCCTCGGCGTGGCGGCCTTGACCTTCGCCTTCGGCGTCGCCGGCCTCTATCTGCAGAAGCTCCTGCCCGCGCCGCATACCTCCGATCGTTCGCGCGACATGATCACCGCAATCGTGGGCCTCATCTCTCTTCTGCTTGCGCTTGTACTCGGAAACCTGATCGGGTCCGCCTCCAGCTTTTACTCGACGCAAAAGTCGGAGATGAACACGTTTGCCGCTCGGGCGCTGCAACTCGATCTCGCGCTTGCAGAATTTGGGCCCGACACGATGCATGCGCGGGCAACGATGAAGGATACCCTGGTCAAGGTTCGCAGGATGCTGTGGTGGGGAGGAGCGCCGGGAGGCATGGCGCCGGACCTCAGCGTCGCCGAGCCGCTGAAGGCCTTGAGGGAAACGGACGAGGAGGTCGCTTCGCTCGACCCGAAGACTCCGGCTCAACGGCAGTTCGCGGCGAACGCGGCCGCCGCCGCCAGCGCGATGGAGCAGACCAGACTGCTGATCTCGCTCCAACTGGCCAGTCCCGTGTCCTGGCCGCTGGTGGTGATTGTCGTCTCCTGGGCGCTGATCCTGTTTTGCGGCTTCGGCGTGCTCTCGCGCATCAATTCGACGACGATCGTCGCGCTGGGCTTCGGCGCTTTCGCGGTCGGCAGCGCCCTCTTCCTCATTCTCGAGCTGACCCAGCCCTTCACCGGAGTGTTTCGCGTCCCATCCGACGCCTTCGACGAGATGCTGGCTTCGCTCGACCAGTAGCGAGCGCTTGACATTAAGCGGCCTCACGCCGCGTAGCGTTCGATGTCGACCGTGACGCGACGCGAGCCCCAGGCGCCGGGCTTGGCGGCGAACACGCCGGCCATCCTGGTCCCGCAGCTTGCGCAGGCGCCGGAGGCGTCGAGCGCATAAGCTTTGATCGCATAGCCGTCGCGCGAAATGGCGCGCGCGCCGCAGGTCGGACAGTGCGTCGCCTGGCGCGCCGGATCGTGGACGTTGCCGACATAGACGTGGTGAAGCCCGTTGCGGATGGCGATGGCGCGCGCCTTCTGCAGCGTCGGGGGCGGCGTCGGCTCTGTTTCCAGCATGCGATAATCGGGGTGGAAGGCGGTGAAATGCAGAGGAATGTCCGCTTTCAGCTCGCGCGCGACCCATTGGCTCAGCGCGTCGAGCTCCTCGTCGAAATCGTTCTCGCCCGGAATGAGGAGCGTCGTGATCTCGGTCCAGACATTCGTCTCGTGAACGAGATATTTGAGCGTATCGAGGACGGGCGCGAGCGAGCCCGCGCAGCGCCTGGCGTAAAAGCGCTCGGTGAAGCCCTTCAGATCGACATTCGCCGCATCCATGCCCGCGAACAGACGCTTGCGCGGCTCGGGGCAGATGAAGCCGGCTGTGACGGCGACATTCTTCACGCCGCGCGCGCGGCAGGCGGCCGCGGCGTCGAGCGCATATTCCATGAAGATGACGGGGTCGTTGTAGGTGTAGGCGACGCTCGCGCAGCTGAGCCTTTCGGCCGCGCGCGCGATTGTTTCGGGCGCCGCATGCGCGCTCAGGCGCGCGACTTCGCGGCTCTTCGAGATGTCCCAGTTCTGGCAGAACGAGCAGGCGAGATTGCAGCCCGCGGTCCCGAACGACAGCACCGCGGAGCCAGGGAGAAAGTGATTGAGCGGCTTCTTCTCGATCGGATCGACGCAGAACCCGGTCGATCGGCCGTAGCTCGTGAGCTCCATGCCGGCGCCGTCCTCACGCGCGCGGCGCACGAAGCAGAGGCCTCGTTGGCCTGGACGAACTTTACAGAAACGCGGGCAGACCCGGCATTCGATCCGCCCGTCGTCGAGCTTCGTCCAGTAGCCGACATCGACGCAAGTCTCGGATTGTGCGTCCATGGCCCGTTCCACCTTGGCGCGCCCGCTTGGGCTCCCCCCGATATGTCGTGCGGGCGAAGCGCAAATGCAACGTTCCGGCCACCGCGGGCGGCGCCGCGCCGGGTATCCTTTCGCGGACCGATCGCTTAAAATCGTGCATCGCTCTCAGGCTCTCGGCCACAAAATTTCAACGGAGGATACGATGACGCACAAGGGACGCTGCTTCTGCGGCGCGGTCGAGATCGAAGTCGAAGGGGCGCCTGAGGCGATGGGCTACTGCCATTGCCAATCCTGCCGCTCCTGGTCGGGCGGCCCCGTCAACGCCTTCAGCCTCTGGAAGCCGGACGCGGTGAAGGTCACAAAAGGGAGCGACCAGATCGCCATGTTCTCGAAAACGCCGATGAGCGAGCGGCAGTCCTGCAAGACCTGCGGCGGGCACGTTATGGTGAACCATCCGACGCTCGGCATGGTCGACGTGTTCTACGCCACGATCCCGACGCTCGACTTCAAGCCCGGCGTCCACATCAACTATCAGGAAACGGTCCTGCCGATTAAGGACGGGTTGCCGAAGCTCAAGGACTTTCCCAAGGAATTCGGCGGTTCGGGCGAGATGATCGCGGAGTAGCATTCTCTGTCGGCGGCGCACGCCGGCAGCGCATACATTGGTTGGCTCATGCCGAGTCCCGCCGAGACCCTTCATCCGGCGCAAGTCGCGGGAATGTTTTACCCGGCGGCGCCGGATGCGCTGCACGCCCTGATCGCGGACGTGCGCAAACGCGCCCGGCCTGACGGCGGCGGTCGCGCCCAAGGTCGTCGTCGCGCCGCATGCGGGCCTAATCTATTCGGGCACGGTCGCGGCGACGGCCTTCGGCGCCTGGGCGCGCCGCGCCGAGCCGCCGCGCCGCATTGTCATCATCGGCCCCGCCCATCGCGTCGCCTTTCCGGGCGTTGCGGTTCATCCGGCGTCGAAGTGGCGCACGCCGCTCGGCGAGATCCCGGTCGCGGGCGTGACGCATGCCGAACTCGCACAAGCGCCCGGCCTTATCGTCGACCCAAGGCCCTTCGCGGGCGAGCATTCGCTGGAAATGCATTTGATCATGCTCCAGGCGATGCTGCCGGCGCCGTTCGAGATCGTCCCCATCCTGGTCGGCGACGCCGATCCCGATGGCGTCGCGGAGGCGTTGCGACGGGTCTGGGGCGGACCGGAGACGGTCGTCGCGGTCTCTTCCGACCTGTCGCATTTTCTCGATCAGAGAAGCGCCGCATCGATCGACGCCGACACCGCCCGCCGCCTCGAGACGCTCGACGCCGCCCCGCTCGACGGGCGCCGCGCTTGCGGCTTCCTGGCCGTCAGGGCCGCGCTCGAAATCGCCGCCGAGCGCGACATGCGGGTGAGCGGCCTGCATCTGGCGACATCGGCGGACGCGGGCGCGGAGGCTTCGCGGGTCGTCGGCTATGGCGCCTTCGCGTTCGAATACGCGGCCTCGGCGCGGCTGGCCGAGGCCGATCGCGAGCGTCTGCTTTCCGCCTGCATGTCCGCCCTCCGGATGGCGACGCAAACCGGCCGCAAGGCGCCTCGGTTGAGCTTCGACGCCGGGCCGCCCTCGTTCTCGCCCTGGCGCGCGACCTTCGCCACCCTGAGCGAAAACGAGCGGCTTCGCGGCTGCATCGGTTCGCTCGAGCCAAGTCGGCGGCTCATCGACG
This sequence comes from uncultured Alphaproteobacteria bacterium, assembly GCA_963726105.1. Lineage (GTDB taxonomy): Bacteria > Pseudomonadota > Alphaproteobacteria > Rhizobiales > Beijerinckiaceae > Roseiarcus. The sequence continues at coordinate 876,094 of CAVSBJ010000026.1, read as the reverse complement.
ATGCGCTCGCCAACACGACGCGGGCGGCCTTTTCCGACCCGCGCTTTCCGCCGCTGAAGGAGTCCGAACTCGCCGGGCTTCGCCTCGACATTTCGATTCTCTCCCACCCGCGGCCGATTCCCGCGGCCAGCGAGACCGAACTTGCGGCTGCGATCGAGCCCGACCGCGACGGGCTTATTCTCTCGATCGGCAAGCGGCGCGCCCTGTTCCTGCCGAGCGTCTGGCGCCACCTGCCCGACGCGCGCGAATTCGTGCGCCATCTGCTGGCGAAGGCGGGCTTTCCGCCGAATCGCTGGCCGGAAGGGCTCGAGGCGCGCCGCTTCCGCGTCGAGTCATTCGGCGCGCCGTGGCGGCAGATTGATTCGGAGGGCTATCGCGCCGGACACGGCCGACACGAAGGCGGTCCAACAATGAGGCATGTTGCAACAGTCGTCGGCGTTCGGCGCCAAAGGTTGCGACGTCGGAGCCTGCGAAAATGGCTGCGTGAAAAAAAATGTGCGGACGGGTCATCGGGCGTCTGAAAAGTACTTGCCCTCAATAATGCCCCAATGCAAAGCTACTTAATGGAACCACCAATACATAAGGACGTTGTACCGCGATCGGAAGTGGGGGGCTCGCAAAGCACAGGAGCCTGTCATGTGCGACTACTCGTTGGAGATGTATGGATCGCGTCCCGCCCGTGAGGGCGAGATTTATGTAACGACGCGGTTCCCGAGCGGTTCGATCGGTTTCGCCTCGGCCGGCGATCCCCGCACCGCGGTTTGCATGCAATGCGACACGAAGGTGATGCTGACGGCCATTTCGCCGGCGTTGCAGACGGCGCTCCGCGTCGGCGCGGAAGTTGAGACGACCTTCGCCCAGCGCGAGGCCGGCCTCTATCGCGACGGTCTGCGGTTGGAGGACGGGCGTTTTGTCTCGCTGCAGGATCTGCAGCCCGGCATTCACGCCTATGTCCCGGCGCTGCTCGAGCGTGACGCGTTGAAGGGCCTGATGAAGACGGCTGAGACCGTCGACTAAGACAACGACGGATTGCCTCTGTCGACCCCGACCGCAGGCTTGCTTTTGCTCCCGGGAGCACGACGCAGGCCTGCGGGAGGTTTATTTGATTGTTTCATTTGAGGTGTTTTCCGCCACCGGGTTTGGACTGCGCCGTCGGCGTTCACCCTCGTGCCTTTGATGGGCTTTCCCTTCTCGTAACGCCAGATTCCCTGCGCGACGCCAGCGCAAACGCCCACGTGGCTTAAAGGCGATAGACGAGCGGGCTCGTGAGGATGGGTCGGTCGCGCGGATTGGGATGGGGAAGAGAAAGCATGCGTCTGGCAGTCGGTCGTCTCGCTCTTCTGTTTGTCGGCGGTCTCGTCTGCGGGGTCGCCGTCTTTGCGGGCGCGGCAAGCGCCGAACGCCAGGCCGTCAAGGGCATCGTCAGCGGCGCAATGATCCAGAAGATCGGCTTCCGGGCGATGATCCAGAAGCAGGCGATCAGGTACAATCTGGCCGGCTATGCTCGCAACATTCCGGATGGAACGGTGAGCATCAGCCTGCAAGGCGACAAGCATCGAATCGACAAGGTCCTCGACGCCATCCGCGCGGGCAACAAGAGGTCCTCGACAGACAACAAGATCAACGCGACCGACGGCGCTCTCGATCCCAGCCTGAAGACGTTCACGGTGTACGCCTGGACGTCGACGAGCCGGAACATCGCCAACCCTTACGACCTGGTTTTTCAGCTGCGACCGAACGACGAAGAGATCTCCCCGAAACAGGCCAAGGCGGTGTGGAACACGATCTCGGAGAGCACGCTCAAGGGCGACGATCTGGCCAGGTTCATGAAGCATCTCGACATCGACGATTGACCGCTGCGCTACCCGCCAATGCGGGAGAAGATGTCGCGGAGCGGCGCGCCGCCCCAGGCCGAAGTGACGAAGTCGTTGTGGTCGACGGAGCCCGCGTCGACGAAGGCGACGACTCCGGGAGAGAGCCGGCCCGGCAGACCGCTCACGGTCGGCACCCCGGCAGCCTCGAGCTCGGCGCGGACGGCGTCGTTGCCCGCGCGCGAGGAGGTCGAATAGGCGCTGACGAAGAAGGCGCTCCGGCCCGCCCCCTCCGCCCAGCTCACGAATTTGTCGCGCTCGCCGTAAAGCGCGTCGAGCAGCACCAGCCCCCGCACCCGACCCTGGTCGCCGCCGACCGCGAGCGAATAGGCGGCCGGCAGATAGCCGCCGCTATAGGCGACGATGACGATCGGCATCCGCCGAAAGGCGCCGCGCGCGTTGGGATAGAGGTCGCCGAGCTTCGACTGCGCCTCGCCAAGGAAAGAGGCAAAGCCCCCCGACGACCAGAAGCGCCCGGCGCTCGAATCCTGCGCGTCCACGGCGAGCTGCGGCGCGACCAGCACGGCGTTGAGACCCGAATCGGCGAGCTGGCGCACGATCTGCTGGCGGGCGATGACGTCGCGCGACAGGGTTGCGTTATTGCCGTGGAAAAAGACGATGATCACCCCGCCCCTGGCCGGATCGAACGATTGCGGGGCGGCGAGCAGCACGCTGCGGTCGCTGTAGGTCTGGTCTTCCCAGTGGATTCCCCCGCGTGGGCTCGAATGGCCGAGCCGGCCGTTGTCGTCGACATCCATGAAGGGTCGCGTCTTGCCCGTCTCCTGATAGTTCGGGATCATGCCGTGATAGGGAAAGGCCGAGTTCTCGAACGAGGCGAGGGAGACGGTGGCGCCGTCGATCGACGTCAGGCCGCCGTTTGAAGACTGACTGGGTTGAACGGTCGGACCCGCGCAACCGGCCATGAGAAGAGCCGCCCCCACCGCCGAGCCCGCCCATTGCGTCCGCCTAGAAAGACCACCCTGCATGGCCCGATCCTTAACAATCCCTTGGCGGCGTCAAAAGACCTTTTCAAAGCCCGCTTACAAAATCGTGAACATTCCGGACCGTTGGTGAGGCCAGCCTCAGGCGCCATACTCCGCGCGCCGCTGAGTCGCGGCCCGGTCACGAATTGGAGACCCATGCCCACACAATTCCTGCCGATCCGCATCGCTCTCGCGGCCGCCCTCGCCTTGACCTCGCCGGCGCTCGCCCAGGACAAGGGAACGCTGAACCCGAAACCCCTGCCCCCGCTCGCCGATCCGGCCAACCCGAGGCTGCCGGCCAAGGAAGTGTTCGGGCGGGCGCTGACGCCCGTCGAAGCTCAGGCGCGCTCGATCGGCTTCTACTCGCGCGGCTGTCTTGCCGGGGCGAAAGCGCTGCCGGTCGACGGCGCATCCTGGCAGGTCGTGCGCCTGTCGCGCAATCGGATGTGGGGGAATCCGGCGATGATCGCCTTCCTCGAGCGTTTTTCGCGCAAGGCGAAGGCCGAAGGCGTCTGGAACGGCATTCTCGTCGGCGACATCTCCCAGCCCCGCGGCGGCCCGATGCTGACCGGGCACGCCTCCCATCAGGTCGGACTCGACGCCGACGTCTGGCTCACCCCAATGCCGGACCGCACGCTCTCCAGAGAAGAACGCGAGACCATGCCGGCGGCCGACATGGTCAGCGAGGACGGGCGCTCGGTCACGGCGCATTGGACGCCCGCGCAGGCCGCAATCATCAAGGCGGCGGCCGAGGAGCCGGAAGTCGAACGCATCTTCGTCAACGCGGCGATCAAGAAGGCCCTGTGCGAGACCGCGAGGGGCCAGCCCTGGATGAACAAGGTGCGCGCCTATTGGGGGCACAATTACCATTTCCATATCCGCATCAAATGCCCGGCCGGCGACTCGGGCTGTGAGCCGCAGGAGCCGGTCCCGCCGGGCGACGGCTGCGACAAGTCGCTCGCCTGGTGGTTCACCGACGAAGCGCTGCACCCGCGCGCCGGGCTGCCCAAACCGCCATTGCCGATGGCGGCGCTGCCGCCCGAATGCCGGAAAGTCGTTCTGGAGAAATAACGCTCAGGCGCCTTCCGAATCGACGTCGGACGGGTGTGTGTGGGGCCCGAACCGCTCCGCAAGCGCGAGAACGATTGTCGAAACGACGAAGGTCAAGTGAATGCCGACCAGCCAGTAGAGTTGGCGGTCGGATTCATGATCGATGTTCATGAAGGCCTCGAGCAGCTTGATTCCCGAGATGGCGACGATCGAGGCCATCAATTTGAGCTTGAGCTCGCTGAAGTCGATCTCGGCGATCCAGTGCGGCCGCCCGTCGTCCTTCCGCATGGCGACCGGAGAGACGAAATTGGTGTAGCCGGAGAGGAACACGATCACCACCAGCGACGCCGTGAGCGTCAGGTCGACAATGGCAAGCTCCGAGAGAAGGACCTGCTCATCGTTGAGAGTCGGCAACTGCCACAGGAGGTCGTAGAGGTGCAGGCCGCTCTTGAACAGAATCGCGACCAGGCTGACGGCGAGCGCCAGATAGAGCGGCGCGAGAAGAAACCGCGCCGCGAACAGGAGCCGCTCGAACGCATCCCGGATCATGAATTCCTCGAGTCCGTACCGAGCGGAGCCTGACACCGGCTCGACGCGCTCATTTAGGTTGAATGCCGGAAGTCGCGCAAGCCGCGCGCTTAAGCGGGCGCCCCCGAACCCACGGAGGACCGCCGCTTCAGCCGGCGCGCAGCACGCGTCCGGCGACGGCGTCCAGCTTTTTCACGAGATCGGGATCGCGGTGGGAAGGATTCGTGATCAGCGCGAATTCAAGCGAGCGGTCCGATCCGATCGGACAGGCTTCATGCTCCGAGGGAAATTCGCGCAGGGCGCGGGCGACGACCGCGCTCGCCTTGTTGGCGTTCTCGCCCATGACCTTGATCACGGAAGCGACGTCGACTGCGCCGTGCTCCTCGTGCCAGCAATCATAGTCGGTGACCATGGCGATCGTCGCGTAGGAGATCTCCGCCTCACGCGCGAGTTTCGCTTCGGTCGCGCCGGTCATGCCGATGACGTCGGCGCCGCGCGCCTGGAAGCCGAGCGATTCCGCGAGCGACGAGAACTGCGGCCCTTCGATGCAAACGTAGGTCCCCCCGTCGCGGCAAACGATCGTCTCCGCCTGAGCCGCCTCCACGAGGCGACGGCGCAGCAGCGGCGCGATCGGATGGGCCATCGAGACATGGGCGACGCAGCCGTCGCCGAAGAAGCTCGTCTGGCGCTTATAGGTGCGATCGTCGAACTGATCGATCATGACGAACATGCCGGGATAGAGATCGCGGTGGAACGAGCCGCAGGCCGAAAGGGCAATGATGTCGGTGACGCCGACCCGCTTCAAGGCGTCGATGTTGGCGCGATAATTGATCGTTGAGGGAGAGAAGCGGTGGCCGCGGCCATGGCGCGCCAGGAACACCGCCTGCGTTTCGCCAACGCGCCCAAAGCGCAGGGAGTCGGAGGGATCGCCCCAGGGGGTCGCGACCCGCTCCTCGCGCAGATCCGTCAGGCCGGGAAGATCGTAAACGCCCGAGCCGCCGATGACCCCTACGATGGCTTTGGACATGGCTCACCCCCGCGCCGTCGAGAGCGGCCCTGTTCGCAACGGCCGCGGCGCGACCGGGTCGGCGCTCTCGATGTTGGCTAGTGCGCGGATTCCCAGATCCGCTTCTTGACGAAGTAGAGCAGCGCCGCGAACACGATGAGGAAGATCAGGACCCTGAGGCCAATTCGCTTGCGCTCGGGAAGGTTCGGCTCGGCCGCCCAGCTCAGAAAGGCGGCGACGTCCTTGGAGTAATTGTCCAGGGTCGGCTTCGTGCCGTCCTTGTACTCGACCGCGCCATCGGTGATCGGCTGCGGCATCGCGATCTTGTGCCCCGGATAGTACAGGTTCCACTGCGGATCGTCGGATTTCGTATAGCCGTTCAGGATCGCGTGGATGACGTCCGCGCCCATCTCCTGGTATTCGAGGCCCGGCAGCCCGTCCAGGATGAACCACGGGAAGCCGCGCTCGTACTTCAGCGCCTTGGCCAGCAACGCCATGTCCGGAGGCGCCTTGCCGAGCGTCGCCGCGGCGGCCTGGTCGTTCGGATAGGCCTCGGGGCGAGGGATGTCATCGGCTGGCGTCGCGGGACGCTTGAAGATTTCACCCTTCTCATTCGGTTCGGCGTTGGTGATCTGGTAGGTCGCGGCGAGCGTCCGGATCTGGTCCTCGCTGAAGCCGGGCCCGTCGGGATCAGTCAGCGTGCGGAACGGAATGCTCAGGGCATGGCAGGTGCTGCAAACCTCCTTGTACACCTGGAACCCGCGCTGAAGCTGCGCCTTGTCGTAGATGCCGAACATCCCCGAGAAGCTCCAGCTCTCCCGAGGCGGGTTCGGCTGGTCGGCGTCGCTTTGGGCGATCACAGCGGACACGCTCGCAAGGACAAGCGCCGTCGCCGCAAACGCAAGCGCGGAAAACCTGACACGGATCATCGTTGAATTTCCTCGCAAGGGGTCCGCATCATTCCGCCGCTGCCACCGCGGTCTTCGTCCTCGTCAGCACCGCATCGGCGATCGAAACGGGAATCGGCTTCGTCTTCTCCGTGAAGCTCAGAATGGGCATGATGATGAGAAAGAAAGCGAAATATCCAAAGGTCAGGATGCGCGCGATCATCGCCAGCCCCTCGGTCGGCTCCTGCGAGCCGAGATAGCCGAGGCCGATGCAGATCGCGATAAAGATCCAGAAGAAAAAGCGGTAGGACGGGCGGTACTTCGCCGACTTGACCGGCGAGCGGTCGAGCCAGGGAATGAACGCCAGCACGACGATCGCCGCCAACAAGATGATCACGCCCCAGAGCTTGTTCGGGATGGCCCGCAGCATGGCGTAGAACGGCAGCAAATACCATTCCGGAACGACATGCGCGGGCGTCGCCAGCGGATTGGCGGGAACCGAATTGTCGGCGTCGAGCAGATAATTGGGAATGTAGAACACGAGCCAGCAGTAAAGAACGAGGAAGACCGAGAGGCCGAAGACGTCCTTGATCGTGGCGTAGGGGGTGAAGGCGACGGTGTCGCGCTGAGGGTCTTTGACCTCGATGCCGTCGGGGTTGTTCTGCCCGGCGACGTGCAGCGCCCAGACGTGGAGCCCGACGAACGCCGCAATGATGAACGGCAGGAGGTAATGCAGCGCGAAGAATTGGGTCAGCGTCGGACCGCCGACGGCAAATCCGCCCCACAGCCAGTGGGCGATGCTGTTGCCGACAAATGGAATTGCCGATGTGAGGTTGGTGATGACGGTCGCGCCCGCGAAGCTCATCCCGCCCCAGGGCAAAACATAACCGAAGAAAGCCGTCGCCATCATCAGCACGTAGATGATGACGCCGATGATCCAAAGAAGTTCGCGCGGCGGCTTGAAGGAGCCGTAATAGAGGCCGCGAGCCATATGGACGTAGCAGGCGAAAAAGAACAGCGACGCGCCATTGCTGTGCAGGTAGCGGATCAGCCAGCCATAGTTGACATTGCGCATGATGTTTTCGACCGAGGCGAACGCCTGGGTCGACGAAGGGATGAAATGCATGGCGAGAACGACGCCGGTGACGATCTGCGCCACCAGCATGAACGAAAGAATTGCGCCGAACGTCCACATGTAGTTGAGATTGCGCGGCACCGGAAAGGCGATGAACGAGGAATGGACCAGGCCGCCCAAGGGCAGACGCGATTCAAACCAGCGCCCAATCGCGCTTTTCGGAACGTAGGTCGAAGGACCGCTCATGTCGTGGATCTCTGATGGGACGTGGAGTCGAAGAATGAGGAAGAAGTCGATGCGCCGCCCGTCGGCGAACGCTCACTCGAGCGTCGGCGGCGAAAGCGCTTTACGGGCCGCGCACAAAGGCGCCGCCTCGAAGATCCCCCCACCAGGGCCTAGCCGGAAGGAACATCATCGACTTCTTCCATTGATGGTCAATTCAACCCCCAACGTGCGTGTCGCCCCAACGCCCGCGGGGTCACGACCTTGACTTGGTTCGATCCGGCTTTTCGCATCGATCGAATTGGATGTCCATAGCCCGAAGCTCCACTTTCTCCCTCCTGCTCCCGGCGTTCTCCGAATGGCTTTTTCTCCCGGCAACCTTTTGCTTTTGCGCGCGATATGACGAAGCCGCACGCGCCCCTTCTGCTCGCTTTGTTCGAGCCCGATATCGCCCAAAACGCCGGCGCCATGATGCGCACCTGCGCATGTCTCGGCGTCGACGCGGCAATCATCGAACCGGCGGGGTTTCGGATCGCCGACAGCCGGTTTCGCCGCGCCGCGATGGACTATATCAACGCCGTCTCAATCGAGAGCCACGATTCATGGGCGAGCTTCGCGACCTGGCGCGCGGCCACTCCGCGCCGGCTGGTCCTGTTAACGACAAAGGGCGAGACGTGTTTGTGGGATTTCGCTTTTCATGACAACGATATTATCCTGGTGGGTCGCGAGTTGTCCGGCGTTCCGGAGGCGGTGCGGGCGTCGGCTGATGTTCGGGTGTATATCCCCATCCGGCCTCCCCTGCGTTCCTTGAACGTGGGGATCGCCGCAACGATCGCGATGACCGAAGGATTGCGCCAGCTCGGACGCTTGCCGTCCTCACGGAAAGGTGGAGGGTGAGCGCCCAAGGCGCAAAGCGCGGACGCGACAAGGACGGGCGGATCGACAATTGTCGTTCCGCGGCGCGGTCGCCGACCAGACGGGAGGAAACGATGGGCGAAGAGAGCGCCGTTCGCGTGCTCATCGCCGATGACCATCCGCTTATGGTCGGCGGTTTGCGTCAGGCCGTGCTCGCGGCGGCGCCCGGCGCCGAGATCGCGGTCGCGCATGATTTCGACAGCATGGTCGCAGCGCTGGACGCCTCGCCAGGCGCCGACCTCGTGCTGCTCGACCTCACCATGCCCGGCGTGCACGGGTTCTCCGGCCTCCTGTTCCTGCGCTCGGAGCGTCCGTCCACCCCCGTCATCGTGGTTTCGGGCAACGAAGAGCGCGCGGTCATCCGCCATTGCATGGAATTCGGCGCCGCCGGTTTTATCCCGAAGACCAATTCGCTCGAGACGATGCGAGGGGCGATCGTCCAGGTTCTGGAGGGCGGCCGATGGACACCTCCCGACTTCGATCCGAGTTCAGCCGCCAACCGCGAATTGAGCGCAATGGCGCGGCGGCTTGCCTCGCTGACCCCGCAGCAGATTCGCGTCCTGATGATGCTGTCGCAAGGCCTGCTCAACAAGCAGATCGCCTACGAGCTCGGCGTCTCCGAAGCGACCGTAAAGGCCCATGTCTCCGCGATCTTCCAGAAGCTCGGCGTCGAGAGCCGAACGCAGGCCGTCATTCTCGCGACCAAGATCGAAGCGGCGCAGGAATTGCTGATCGCGCCATAGACAGGCGAGGATCCCCGATCGACGCTCGTCTTGACGCGGGAACGGGCGGACAGGCTAAGGCGGCGCTCATGCCTGAAAGATCAGGAGCACATAGGCCCCGAAGAGCAGGAGGTGCACGACGCCCAGGAGCACGTTCGTCCGGCCGCTCATGAACGTGATCATGCTGACCGCGAGCGTGAGGATAAGAAGCGCGAAATCGGTATGCTCGACGCCGAGCACGATCGGTCGGTCGATGAGATGGTTGATGATGAGCACCGACGGGATTGTGAGGCCGATGGTCGCCAGCACCGAACCGAGGCAGATGTTGACCGCCCGCTGCATCTGGTTGGCGAGAGCCGCCCTCACCGCGCCAATCGACTCGGGTGTGGCGACGAGCAGCGCGATGAGGATGCCGCCGAGCGGAGGCGGGGCTTGGAGCGTCTCCAGGAGATAATCGACCGGCGGCCCGAACTGCTCGACGAGATAGACGATCGCCGCCATGTAGGCGACCAGCATGACGATCGGACGCCACAACGGGGCCTGTTCGACATGAGGCCCCGCGTGAGGCTCGGAAGCCTGATCAAAGTATTCGTGATAGCGGCCTGTCTGAAGAAACAAGAACAGAATGTAGAGGCTGAGCGAGACCGCCACCATGGCGACTTGTTGGATGGTCGAATAGGTCGGTCCCACCGTCGTCTGGGTGAAGTCGGGCAGGATGAGCGCGAAGGTCACGAGCGGCAGGAGCACACTGAGATAAGCGTTCGCGCCCTGCAGATTGAACTGCTGCTCGCGATGCTTGATTCCCCCGATGAGCAGCGTCACTCCGACCATGCCGTTCATGATGATCATGATGACAGCGAGCAGCGTATCCCGAACCAGCGTCGGGTTCGGACCGCCGTGGCGCACCACCACCGAGATCGCGATGACCTCGATTGAGGTAATGGTGAGGGTGAGCAGCAGGGTCCCGTAAGGCTCGCCGAGCCGCTCAGCCAAGTCTTCTGCATGCCGCACGACAGCGAGGGATGACCAGAGCACGACGCCGAAGAGCCAGAGAAGGATCCCGGACAGGGCCAGCGGATTTGGCAGGAGGGAGAATAAAGGCTTCTCGAACAGCGCGAAGGCGATGACGGATCCGGCCGCGATGACCAGAAACCATTCCCTGCGGGCCCCGCGCCAAAAGCCGTTCGGCGCGGATCCCACGAAGGGGGAGGCAATGGGGTGGTCCTGCGATGTCACGCTCTCTCTCGATCGACTCTCACTCGAGCCGCGGCGCGCCCGCGGCTCCAGCGCCGCCTCAACCCTTGCCGCGGTTCTGCCTGTTGCCGATCAGATCGGTCACGACCGCGGGATCGGCGAGCGTCGAGGTGTCGCCAAGCGAGCCATATTCGTTCTCCGCGATCTTGCGCAGGATTCGGCGCATGATTTTGCCGGAGCGCGTCTTTGGCAACATGGGCGCGAACTGAACGAGGTCGGGCGAGGCGAACGGCCCGATTTCCTTGCGCACCCAGGCGACCAGCTCCTTGCGCAAATCCTCGCTCGGCTCGAGTCCGCCCATCAGCGTCACATAGGCGTAAATGCCCTGCCCCTTGATGTCGTGCGGATAACCGACGACGGCGGCTTCCGAGACTTTGGGATGGGCGACGAGCGCGCTCTCGACTTCGGCCGTGCCCATGCGGTGGCCGGACACGTTGATGACGTCGTCGACGCGGCCCGTGATCCAGTAGTCGCCGTCCGCGTCGCGGCGCGCGCCGTCGCCGGTGAAGTACTTGCCGGGATAGGCGGCGAAATATGTGTTCACGAAGCGGGCGTGGTCGCCGAACACGGTGCGCGACTGACCCGGCCAGGAGTTGGCGATGACGAGATTGCCCTCGCACGCCCCCTCCTGAACCTTGCCCTCGGCGTTGACGATCTCGGGAACGACCCCAAAGAAGGGCCGTGTCGCCGAGCCGGGCTTGAGCCTGGTCGCGCCCGGCAATGGGGAAATGAGGATGCCGCCGGTCTCGGTCTGCCACCAGGTGTCGACGACCGGGCAGCGACCGTCGCCGACGACGCGCTGGTACCATTCCCAGGCTTCCGGATTGATCGGCTCGCCGACCGAACCCAGAAGGCGAAGCGAGGCGCGGCTCGTTGTCTTCACCGGCGCCTCGCCCGCGCCCATGAGCGAGCGGATGGCGGTCGGCGCGGTGTAGAAAGTGTTGACTTTGTGCTTGTCGATGACCTCCCAGAACCGGCTCATCGACGGATAATTCGGAACGCCCTCGAACATGAGCGTCGTCGCCCCGTTGGCCAGAGGTCCGTAGAGGATGTAGCTGTGGCCCGTGACCCAGCCAACATCGGCCGTGCACCAATAGATGTCGCCATCATGATAGTCGAAGACGTATTGATGCGTCATCGAAGCGTAGACGAGATAGCCTCCGGTCGTGTGCAGGACGCCCTTCGGCGCGCCGGTCGACCCTGACGTGTAAAGAATGAACAGCGGGTCCTCCGCGTTCATGCGCTCGGGCGGACAGTCCGCGGTGACCCCCTGTTCGGCCTCATGCAGCCAGACATCGCGCCCGTGTCGCCAGCCGACGTGGTCGCCCGTGTGCCTGACAACGATCACGGTCTTGACGCCGCCCACTTTCTCGATCGCCGCGTCGACATTGGCTTTGAGGGGAACCTTCCGGCCGCCGCGAAGACCCTCGTCCGCGGTGATGACGACGTCGGATTTGGCGTCCGCGATGCGACCGGCGATGGCCTCGGGCGAGAAGCCGCCGAAGACGACCGAATGGATCGCGCCAATGCGCGCGCAAGCCAGCATCGCGTAGGCCGCCTCTGGAATCATGGGCAGGTAGATCGTGACCCGATCGCCCTTCTTGACGCCATGGCTTTTCAGCACATTGGCGAAAAGTCCGACCCGGCGCGCAAGCTCCGCATAGGTAATATGGGCGGACTTCGAGGGATCGTCGCCTTCCCAGATGATCGCCGTCTGGTTCGCGCGCTTCGGCAGGTGGCGATCGATGCAATTGTAAGCGACGTTGGTGACGCCGTCCTCGAACCATTTGATCGAGACGTTGTGGGTGTCGAACGACGTGTTCTTGACCTTGGAGAATGGCTTGAACCAGTCGATGCGCTTGCCGTGCTCGGCCCAGAAGCCCTCCGGGTCGGTCACCGAGCGCTTGTACATCTCCTCGTACTTTGCCGCGTCGACCCAGGCGCGCTTCGCCCATTCGGCTGGAACGTCATAAGCCTTGTCGGACATGGGGCTCCTCCCAAGATTGCAGTTAAATCATTGTTATTGCTTCGTTTTCCAAAAGCGTGATAGGACTAGCCCACTGCTAAGCCCATGTGCCTCCCGAAGAAGGCCAGTGGCGCGCTCGCCCGAGGTTATGGCGGGAGCCGGCGGTTCGTTCAAGGCAGACCTTTCCCGATGCTATTCGGAAGTCTATCACTCGCACGGACGCGCCCAGCACCGGCGAAGGCCGCGCCCGCGCCGCTGGGATTTCGAGGTTTACGATTGATGAAATGGAGGCACTTGGCGCCGCGGCCATTGTGCTTCGTTGCTGTTACATGGTTTCTGAAGGGGATTAGGCTTGTGTACCGCAACGAGCTTCCACGGATTTATGAGCTTCGTGACTTGCTTCCGAACCCGCTTCCAACAGGTGCTTATTTTCGTGATCTGGACAGCACGCTTGCCACGATTCCGCAGAAGCTCAAACAATTTCGCGACTTTGAAAGCGACCTGCAAGGTCTTGACGCGGCAGCTTGGACATATTTGAAGGCTGAGCTTATGCCCTTGCTCACTGCGAAACACAAAGTGCGTGGTTGGCAGCAACTTTTCGACAAACTGAATCAAGCTAAGGCTTACAATTATCTCGTTTGTATTGGCTGCACCGGCGTTCGCTTCATTCCGGAATCCAAGAGTGAAGGCCAGCGCACGCCCGACTTGGAAGCCTTGTCGCACGGCAGACACGTGCTGTGCGAAGTGAAGACAATTAATGTTTCAGAGGAGGAGGCAAACCGACTTCGCAACGGCGGCGTCGGCGTCCCCACGGACCTGTTGCCCGAACCCTTTTTCAATAAGCTTGCATCGTCGTTGACTGAAGCGATGGCGCAGACGCGCGCCTACAGCACGAGCACTGACACGGAGCGGATAGCATATATCATCGTTAATTTTGATGATCGAATGCATGAATATGCCGACCAGTATCAGGTGCAAATCAGTCAATTCATGGCGAATAATCCAACGCCCGGTCTGGAAGTGCGCTTTGATATTAAGGAAGCGTACTACCTTGCAAAGGCCTGACCGGCTCCATCGTTAACAAGCGCCTTGCCATTTGTCGCTCGTTACAATCCAGTCTTTGTATTCCGGCACGGCTGCGGTTGTTGTTGCCGTGAGCGATATCGTGCAGACGAGTTGACGCGGCGGAACGACTATTATCGAACTTCCTATCGGCACAGCTCCGCCCGCACCTTGTCCGGTCAAAACCCATCGAAACGCGCTTTCATGGTCGCCGAAATTCACCGACGACGCAGGCTCGCCGTGATCCGCGACGAAGCTTGCAATTGACCCGCCAATGTAAGGATCAAGCGCCCCCGACATGCGCTCGCGCTGTGCGGTTGCCATGCACCCGCCGAGCAACGGCAGGCATGCGATTACCAGAGCAGGCCGGATTGACGCCATCGCACCCCCCAAGCCTGAATTTTTCTCGGGTTTTCCGCCCGCGCAATGCCTTGGTCTTAGGCCTTTCGCTAAAGGCCGCCAAGCTTGCAAACAACGGCCCACTCGGCGTCGGTCACGGGCTGGACGGAGAGGCGGGACTGCGTGACCAGCGCCATCTTGGCCAGGCGCTTGTCGCCCTTCGCCTCCTCCAGCGTCACCGGCCGCGGCAGCGGGCGCAACGCGCGGATGTCCACCATCCCGAACTTGCCGGTCGCGTCCGTTGGATCGAGTCGGTAGGCCTTCGAGACCTCGACGATCCCGACGATCTCTTTTCCCTCGTTCGAGTGGTAGAAGAAGGCCTGCTCGCCGACTTTCATCGCCTGCATGTTGAGCTTGGCGGTATGATTGCGGACGCCGCTCCAGTCCGTGCCCGCAGCGCCAAGTCCGGCCACCTTCTCGTAGGACCAGGCCGAGGGCTCGCTCTTGAACAGCCAGTGCGCCATCGCCAACTCAATGCCCGTAAGTTTGCGTTTCCTGAACGTCACGAAGGCCTAAGCGAGGGCGCTCAAATTGCAAAAGCGCTTCCCGCCTATTCTTCCCCCTTCGAGGCCGCGCGAGCAGCGCGCTCACCGCGGCCTGAACGTCAAGCGAGCCTTCGATCAGCCCCTGGACGCAATCGGCGATCGGCATGTCGACGCCCCGTTCGCGCGCCAGCTCGGTCAGCGCGAGCGCGCTGAATTGGCCCTCGGCGAGGCCGCCCGCTCCCGCTTCGGCCGTGCTTGCGCCGCGTCCGAGCGCCAGAGCCAAAAGCGAAGTTGCGCGATTGCGGCGAGGAGCAGGTCAGAACGAGATCGCCGAGCCCCGAAAGGCCCATCAGCGTCGACGCCGCGCGCCCCGAAAGCCTCGCCGAAACGGCGAAGCTCGGCGAAACCGCGGGCGGTGAGCGCGGCGACCGCGCTCGCGCCCAAGCCCGCGGCCGGCGGCGACGCCGCAGGCGATCGCCAGCACGTTCTTTGCCGCGCCGCCGATCTCGACCCCGCGAACGTCGGTCGAATGATAAAGCCGCAAAGTCGGCCCGCGCAGCGCATCGCAGAGCGCGCGCGCCAGCTCTTCATCGCTCGACGCGAGCGTCACCGCGGTCGGCAGGCCCGCGGCGACGTCGGCGGCGAAGGAGGGTCCGGAGAGAATGGCCCTCGCTCGGTCGGGCGCGGCTTCAGCCAGGACCTCGGTCATGAACGCGTGCGTGCCGCGCTCGATGCCCTTGGCGCAAGTGACAAGCGCCGCTGATCCGGAAATCGCCGCAAGCCGCAGCGCGATGTCGCGGCTCGACTGGGCCGGCGTCGCCACCAGAATGGCGTCGCACCGGCCAAGCTCCGCAAGATCGGATGTCGCCTCGACGGCTCGCGCCAAATCGACGCCGGGCAGACGGTCGCTCCGCCGTGTCGTCGGCGATGGCGCGTATCCGGGCCTCATCGCGACCCCAGAGGACCACGATGCGACCGGCGGCCGCAGCCGCATTGGCCAAGGCCACGCCCCAGGCTCCCGGCGCCGGCGACGCCGACGACATTGACGGGCCTCATGTCGCTTCGCGCCGCATTTGGCTCCTCGGAATTACGGGAATGGCTGCGATCGCCAGGACGCGACCAGCTTCAGACCCGGTAAGGCTGATAACCCATGCTCCTAGCCAAAACGCCTTGGCCGCGCCTAGTTATGGCGTCGAAGCGGGCCGGGTGACTTTGCTTAGGCAGCGTGGAGCTTAAGGACGATGCCGGAGATCGATCTGCCGACCGTCATATTCGCGCTTGTGGCGCTGTTTGTCGCCTGGAAGCTGCGTTCGGTGCTCGGCATGCGCCAGGATTTGGAGCGGCCCGGCGAGTCTTATGGCCCCCCTGCGCCGCGCTCCAGGCCCGGCGAGCGCGCCTGTCGCGCAGCCGGACGCGGCGCCTTCCGCGCCGATTTCGCAGGCGCCCGCGGACCGCTGGAAAGGCGTCGCCGAGCCCGATCCGGCGGTCTGGAGCGGCCTCGACGCCATTGCCGCCGCAGATCGCAGCTTCACGCCGAAGCGTTTCTGGCCGGCGCTCGCGGCGCCTATGACATGGTCGTCCATGCTTTCGCCGCGGGCGATTCCGACGCCCTCAAAAGCCTGATGTCGCCCGAGGCCTTCGCCAATTTCGAGAGCGCGATCCACGCCCGCGCCGACGCCGGACACACCATGTCGACCACGGTGGTTTCGATCGACAACGCTACGATCGTCGGCGCTCGGCTCATCGGCGCGACCGCGCAACTCCAGGTGCGCTTCTCCGCCAAGCTCGCTTCCGTCACTCGCGACACGCAGGGCGAGGTCATCGACGGGTCGCCCAATAATGTCGTGGAACACATCGACCTGTGGACGTTCGCGCGCGATGTTCGCTCCCGCGATCCCAACTGGCAGCTGACGGCGACCGAATCCGAGCGCTAAGTCGCGTCACGACGCCAGCACGACCCATGCGGCCCCGCCTCGAGGCGATTGATTTCGAAAGCCTCGCGGGCTGGATCGACGACGACCATCAGGCGCCGCTTTGCGCTTTCGAGCGCTCCGCGCGGGCGATCGCGCAAACCCATCCCCGCCCCGCACGATCCGCGGCGCCTGAATTGATTGCGAACGCGCGCGCGGCGCTTTGCGCGCGCGTCACAGACGAACGGGACGCGCGCCGATTTTTCGAGTCTCGATTCCGACCTTTCCGCGTCATCCCCGCGAGCGGCCGAGGATTCCTGACCGGCTACTATGAGCCCTGCGTCCCGGGTTCGCGGGTTGAAACCGACGAATTTCGCTGGCCGATTCTCGCGCGGCCGGCGGATCTCGTGACGTTCGGCGCCGAGCCTGCGCCCGCCGGGTTGCCGAAGGACATCAGCGGCGCCCGGCGCCTCAGCGACGGCTCGCTCGTCCCTTACGCCGATCGCGCTCAGATCGAGGCCGAGCGCCGCGACCCCATCGTCTGGGTTCGCGACGCGGTCGAGGCGTTCCTGATCCAGGTGCAGGGGTCCGCGCAGGTCGAGTTTCCCGATCGCTCCCGCGCGCGCCTTGCGTATGATGGACGCAACGGGCTGCCCTACACATCGATTGGAAGGATATTGATCGAGACCGGAGAGATCGAGGAAAGGGAGATGTCGCTCGCGAGCCTCAAGGCATGGCTGCGCCGCGACAGCGCCCGGGGATTGGACGTCATGCGGCGCAATCGCTCGTTCGTGTTCTTCGAGCTCGTCGAGGATTTCTATCCCGACCTCGGCCCGGTCGCCGGCGCCGGCGTTCCGCTCACCCCTCTGCGCTCGATCGCGGTTGACCGGACGATGTGGGCGTACGGCCTGCCGTTCTGGATCGACGCCGAACTTCCTTGGATGGATGAGACGCAGCAGCCATTCCGCCGGCTCATGATCGCCCAGGACACCGGCTCGGCGATTGTGGGCGCGGCGCGCGCCGACCTCTTCTTCGGCAGCGGCGATAAGGCAGGCGCGCGCGCGGGCGCCATTCGCCATGCGGGCGAGTTCGTCGTGCTTCTGCCGCGAGGGGACGAGCCGTGAAGGAGACGCCGCCCCGCCCGCAGCGTTTGCGGCGCCTGAGCGACGAAGAGATCGCGCTCTGGACGGAAGTCGCGCGCTCTGTCGCGCGGCGGCGCGGCGCGGCCCTGCCGACGCTATCGAGTCCCGTCAGGCCCGCGCGGCCCCCTGCCCCGCCTCCGACCTCCGCGCTCGAGTCTCCGGCCGCCCAGCCGGCGAAACCCTCTACGCCGCCGCTGGCGCCGATCGAACGGCGGCTCAAGCGTGAGCTTTCGCGCGGACGCGCCGCGATCGACGGGGCGCTCGATCTGCATGGGCTGACACAAGCCGAGGCGCATCAGGCCTTGCGCGGCTTCCTCCGCCATTCGCAGGCGCGCGGCGCGCGGCTCGTCATCATCGTCACCGGCAAAGGCGGCGCGATCGATGACTTTGGCGGGTGGCCGAATGAGCGCGGCGTGCTCAAGCGGCTCACCCCGCAATGGCTGCGCGAGTCCGACCTGCGCTCGGTCGTGCTCGGCTTCGAGGAAGCCGGACGCGCGCACGGCGGGTCAGGCGCGCTCTACGTGCGGATCAGACGCCTCCAGGCGCCCTCTGCCCGCCCCTAGCCGCGTGGCGATTTAGGGGCTCGAACGCGCAAGTCCGCGAGCAAGCGAAGACTCCTTCCTCACTTTTTCTTGGCGCCACATTCCCGGTCCAGATGATGCGCCGCCGCATCGCCCTTGACGCCGATGTTGGTCATGGTGTCCAAGCCAATCTTGACGGAGCCGTTGAGGACCCAAGCCCCGTCGGCGCTCTTGCTCCAGGCGCTGCATGGGATCAGATCGATATCGTCCGGCCAGTTCTGCACGGTCCACGTGCGCTCATCGGCGCGCACGGACGTGATCGCCCCGAAGAGTGCGACAGCCGTGAGAATTCCGAATCTTGACACCATCGCTTGGCCTCCGCTTCGCTTGACTGAAATAGGCGTGGCGCGTTCTAGCGCCGCTCCGCCCGATCCGGAAGCCTCCGCCTTGCCGCCCCGCCGGGGCGCCGCTATAAGCCGCGGCGTTTCCCGCAACAACCGGAACAGAGATCAAGACGCCATGGCCGTCCAACGCACCTTCTCGATCCTCAAACCCGACGTCACCCGCCGCAACCTGACGGGCGCCGTCAATCAACGGATCGAGGCGGCCGGACTCCGCATCGTGGCGCAGAAGCGCGTGCATATGACGCGCGGGCAGGCGGAGACGTTCTATGGCGTGCATCGCGAGCGCCCGTTCTTCGGCGAGCTGGTCGAGATGATGACCGCAGCGCCCGTCGTCGTGCAGGTGCTCGAAGGCGAGAACGCGATCCAGCGCTACCGCGACGTGATGGGCGCGACCAATCCCGAGAAAGCCGCGGCCGGGACGATCCGCAAGGATTTCGCGCTGTCGATGGGCGAGAATTCCGCTCACGGCTCCGACGCGCCGGAGACGGCGGCGCAAGAGATCGCGCAGTTCTTCTCCGGCAACGAAATCGTGGGATAGCCAAAAATCCCGCAGCGCTCGGCGTGCCTCTTGCACGCAAGAGTGAAGAAGGATTTCCGTCCGTTTCGGCCAACTCAAGTTGACTGTGCGCGTCGATCCGATCCACCCTGGAACGGCGGGCTGCTCTCGTTAACCGCGCAAGACTGGTGCAGAGCAGCGCTTCGGTTTGAGGAGACGCGCCATGCACGACGCTGAAGTTGGTTGGATCGCGGCCATTATCATCGGCGGGATTGCCGGCTGGCTAGCCGAGCAATTCATGAAGAGCGATATGGGCTTGCTGATGAACATCGTGCTCGGGATCGTCGGCGCGGCGATCGCCAGCGCCATTCTCAGTGTTTTTGGAATCGTGCTCGGCGGATGGATCGGCTACCTGATCCTCGGGTTTATCGGCGCCTGTTTGCTGATCTGGATCGTTCGCATGGTTCGGGGCGGCCGCACAGCCTGAGGACTGCGCGCCGCCCTGAGCGTGCGGCGGAAGTCGTCCTAGCGCACGCTCGAGAACGACGTCGGCTGCAGGATCGAACTCGAGAGGGTGGCGACAATGGGCCCGTCCTTCTCGCTCGCGTCTCGCGCGGCGATCCATTCAGGATCGGTCTGAAACGCGACCCATTTCTTTTCGCGCTCGGCAAGCGATTCCCACGCCAGGAGGTAAGTGAGGTCCAAATTGGATTCGCCGATCACCGTCGTCCAGAAACCAGCCTCCCGGATACCATGCTTCTCCCATATCCGCAGAGTGTTGGTTTCGAACCGCTTCAATAGCGCCGGCAGCCGATTGGGCAGGCAGCGATAAATGCGAAGCTCGTAAATCACTCAGAGACCCCCCCGTCGTTGGCTCAAGCCGTTGCGCCTTTCGCGACGGCGCCAAGCGGTCGCGCGCGCACCATCGCACGTCGCCCCAATCGCCGACAACTCAAAGAAGACGCTGTTCAGCCACCCTCGACTTCACAAGCGAGTTACAAGGGCGGCTTGCGCGGATGAGCGGGAGCGGCGCGGCGCATCTTCGTCACCGGCTTCGGCGCGGTGGACAACAACGGACCCAGCGTCCGCCTCAGGCCGGTGTATTCGACCCGCCAACGGTCGTATTCCGCTTCGTGCATCCCGGCCGAACGCAGCGCTTCCGCAACCGGGACGCCTTCCGCCGTCAGCGTCTCGATCATCTGAAGCCTCTGGACAATCTCCCTCGGGCTGAACTTCAACCGCATCATCATCGCCACCCCGACGGCCCTTCGGGCCGCAAGCGAGCAACCGCCGTCAGCGGTCAAGGCTCAAACATACGCCTTCGCGGGTATCCGGAAATTGGCCGGAAGATTAAGCTTACGACATCCAGGCTGTTCGCAAAGCGGGCGCTCATCGCAATCGATGAACAAAAATTAATTTCTTCGCCAGCGCGACGTGAGGCGAAGCGTGCTTAGCCCAGGGCCTGGGAGGCGCGATGACGTCTCGAAGATCCTCTGGCGTGGTCGCGCTTCATTTCAAAATGGAGAAGCTCGATGCGAACGTTGCAAGGCGCGGTCTTGGCTACGGCATTGGTGGCTCTGGCGACCGCCGCCGTCGCGGCTGAAGCGACAGGCAAAATCAAAAGTCTGGATACGACCAAAGATATGGTCACGCTGGACAATGGGTCGACCTACATGGCGCCCAAGAGCACGAAACTTTCCGATTTCAAGGTCGGTGAGAAAGTGACGGTGAGCTACACCAAGTCCGGCGACAAGATGGACATCGCGTCAATCAAGCCTGCGACCTGACCATCGCGATCACCACCAACGCGTCTGCGTGCGAGCCGCCGGTCGAGACTGGCGGCTCGGCGAAATTCGGATTCGGGCGAGGGCCGGTGTTCTATGCGCCAGCGCGGATGAGACGAAATCGGATGAACGACCTCGGCGCGGTCCGGAGTGGCCTCGGCCGCCCGGCGCAAGAGCACCGGATGAGAGCGGCCATGGATCTGCTGCGCCACATTCCCGTGCGCGCGCCGCGTCGCATTGCCGACGTGTACGCGGAGCGCGGGTCGATGAGGGCGCTCCTGGCTTGCCGGTTCCCGCATGCCGAAATCGAGGCCTTCGATCTTTCCCGACCGGACGAGCATAGCCAGGAGGTAGGAGACTGTCGGCTCAGCGCGGACCATACGTTCGACCTCCTCTGTCTAAATGGCGCCGGCACATCGCTGCGGCGGCTGCTGCCGACGCTGGTCGGAATGGTGTCGGCCGGCGGATGTCTCGCAGTTGAATTTCCCAACGATCTGTACGAGCCGAACCGGGCGCTGATGCGAATGATCGCCGCTGATGGACCGTGGGCGGGGACTCTCGTGCCGATCGCCAAGACGCGCCCTTTCAACGAAACCATGGAGGGCCTCTATGCACTCCTTAGCCCGCTCTGCACGGTGGTCGACATCTGGGAGGCGACTTACCTCCACGTCATGGAGAGCGTCGCGGCGATTGTCGCGTGGATGGAGGCGACGAGACTGGCGCCCTTCTTATCCGTGCTGAACGAAGTCGACCGTCGCAACTTTCTCGATCGTTATGCCGCGGAACTCAATGAGGCCTATCCGGCCCTGCCCGACGGCGAAGTCTTGATAAGGTCACGGCAATTGTTCGTCTTGGCGCAGCCGTAAGCGACGGCGAGGCCGGACTGTCAGCGCGGCTTCGCCTTCATCGTGCGTGTCCAGAGAGCTTCCTCCATCCGCTCGGCGATCTCACGCAGATAGGGGTTGCGCGCCTCGCGACCGGCGCGTCCGGAATCGAGATCGGCCTGGAAGCCGTCGCGCTGCGGCCAATGTTCGCTGAGAAGTTCAAAGCCGGCGTCCTCGATCGCCTCGACCGCCTTCGAGAATTGCGTCTCCGAGCGCCCGACTTTCGATAGGACCACAACGAGGCGTCCTTCCGCGCCTCGGCGCGCGAGCTTGCGCGCGAGCGCAAGCGTCGGCCTCAGATCGTCGCCCGAGACGCCGGTGGGCAGAAAGACGACGTCGCTATCCTCGGCGATTTCGGTCGACAGATCGTCGGCAAGACCGCGCGTGTCGGCGACGATGAAATCGGCGACGCCGTCCTCGCGGCGCAATTTCTTCAGGCTCTTGAACGCGCGCGTATCCACCTCCGGCTCGAGGTTCGCGCGCATTCTGAGCGCGCCCCATTCGACGCAGGTCAATTGCTCGAGATCGAAGTCCGCGAGCAGGGTCTTGCGCCCGCGATGAATCCCGCCGACCGCCAGCAAACGCGCCAGCGTGCTTTTGCCGACGCCTCCCTTTTGGCTGACGAAAGCGGCGGTGGTCGGTGTTTTTGCTTTTGTCATCAGCCGCCGTTTTGAACGCTTCCGCCTTCGATGTGAAGGCGTGTCGCATGAGGCGCTCATGCTATTCGTTGGCGCTGCGATGACAAGAGAGAGATGAACCTGGAGCAACTCGCAGTCGGCCAGCGCCATCGCCAATCATGCCTGCGAAGGCGGGGGTCCAGTAAGTAACTGACTATCCTCTGGATTTCTGCTTGCGCCGAAATGACGAAACACCGCCCCGGTCGGCTGCGTGCGGCAGCCGGGTCTTTTCGCAGCTATCTCGATCGGTCGAAGTCTTCCATTTCATACAGCGGGCGGATTTCGATGACCGACGGGCCGGGCATGGGATTGGGGCAGCGCTTGACCCACTCGATTGCTTCCTCGAGATCGTGGACCTTCCAGATCCAGTAGCCGGCGACGAGGTCGTGGACATTGGGAAACGGGCCTTTTGTCACCGAGCGATTCTGACCGGAAAAGGCGACGCGCGCGCCCTTCGCGCTCGGCCTCAGGCCAGCTGCGTCGACCAAGATCCCGGCATCCTTGAGCTGCTGGTTGAAAGCGCCCATCTGCTCGAGCAGCTCGGGCGGCGGCATCTTGCCATCCTCGCTGTCGTTCGTCGCCTTCACGATCACCATCACGCGCATCGTTCCCTCCGGGCAATTTGCCAATCGCTAGACGTATTCGAGCTTCGGATACCAATCCACGCCGCGACCCTCCGGCGTGCAGTCGAGCATCATCCATAGAGGGGCCGGGTCGGGCGCACCGCGCGGATCCTGCCCGGGATCTGCGGTCGAATGGGTCATCTCGCCGCCCCAGAAGTGCCGGATCGTTCCGTCACGGCGGGTGAACACGTTAAAGGAGGGAACCTCCGAACCATTCGGCAGAAGGCCGAAATAGTCGCGCGAGTAGGCGCCGTTGAGGTCGCTGTAGAGCCTGAGATCGCGCCAGCCGCGCTCGTTCTTCCACGCCAGCAAACGCTCGATCGGAGAGCGCGCCACGACCGCGAGCGCGATGCGCTGCCCGATGTCCGCCGCATTGCCCGCCCAGGCGCCGAGCGTATTCGTGCACATCGGGCACGGGCGAGCGCGCTGCGGGCCAAACATGTAGCTGTAGATGGCGAGCGTCTCCTTGTCCTCGAACAATCCCTCAAAATCCGCCGCTCCTTTTTCGCCTTCAAAGCGGTAGTCGCCAATGACCGCTCCACCAGGCGGCAACGCGCGTCGCTGGGCTGCGACGCGTTCGATGTGGCGGCGAAGTTCGATCTCTTCCACGAGCAGCGCTGTGCGCGCGGCGCGATAATCAGCGCTCTCGTTTGGAAAGTGGACAGGGTCGAGCCGGGCGAGCTCGGCGGCCGGTTTGAGGACCGAAGTTTGAGCGGTCATTGTTTGATCTCCAGACCAGGGAAAAACTCGCATCGCTTCGCTGCCGATGCGAGTCTCCGAAAGCGTTCGAGCGTCCACGCCGCCTCATTCTAAGGCTCGAGCGAGGAGCGCCGGTCGCCCTATCTCTTCGGCCCGACGAGCGCGAACATCGCGCCTTGCGGATCGATGCCGTTGATGATCCAGGCCCCGCCGGGAACCTCCATCGGTCCGTGGATCACCTGACCGCCCGCCGACTTCACGCGCTCCTGGGCGGCGTCGATCGCATCGACGCTGATGTAGTAGAGCCAATGCGCCATGGGCTCCTGGTCCATCGCCTTCATCATGCCGCCGGACTGCTGACCCTTGGTGCTGAAGATCTGGTAGGTCCCCATGGCGCCCATATTCAGCGCCTCGCCCTTGGTCCAGCCGAACAGGCCGGAATAGAAGGCGAAGGACTTCTCGGGATCGCCGCCGTGCAGCTCATGCCAGCCGATGTGGCCGGGCTTCATGGGGTCCTGCATCGGCGCCTCGCCGGCTTCGCCCTTGAACAACAGGAATCCCGCCCCGCTTGGATCGCCGGCGACGGCGAATGTGCCGACGTTGGGAATGTCGGCCGGCGGCCGATGGATGACGCCGCCCGCAGCTTTCACCTTGTCGGCGTATGTCTTGACGTCATCGACGGCGATGTAGCCCATCCATGCCGGGCGCACGCCCATCTTGGCGGCGTCCTCGGGGATCGGCATCAGACCGCCGACCATGGTTTCGCCAGCCTTGAGCAATGTGTACTTCTGCGCGTTCATCGTGTTGGGCGCGAGGCTCCAGCCGACGACTTTGGAATAGAATTTTTCTGCGCCGGGAAGATCGTTCGACATCTGATCGTACCAAACAAATTTGCCGAGCACGTCCGATTGATTTGCGTTGGCCATGGTTTCCTCCTTCAAAGCGGCGCGGACGCCTGACGTAATTGACTGTCGCCTTCGTCGTGACACCGCGCCGCAGCAGACGCCATTGTCGGCCTCGAATGTGACGGCCGATTGATCGCTTCAGGGCGTCGATTGAGCGCGTTGAAGACGGTCGGCGGCACACGCAGGCGGTCGTCCTCGTCGTAACGGCGCCGCAGCCCGGCGAATGTGATCTCAGTTTCGCGCGTCAGCGCCGCCAGCTCATCGAAAAACGCGCGGTCGAATTCCTCTTCTGGCTGCGGCTGCGCGCCCCATACGTCCCAGGGCGCCATCTCCATTGTGTTCAGCGCCGCCAAGTCGCGCACAAGGCTGCTGGCGACGAACCACAGGCCGCGAAGGCTCGCGAAGGATATGCCAAACTGCTGCTCATCCGCTTCGCCGCTGCTGCATCGGCGCCAGGCCTCCGACGCTGTCAGAAACTGCGTTCGAGGCAGATCGAGCGTATCGAACCGGATGTTGAGGCGTTGCCGCCAGACGTCATCGATCTGCGAGTCCGCCAGGCGCCATCGGCGGTCATGCGCATCCCAATATTCGCACACCCAATGGTCTTCGAAATTCGGCGGATTGAAATAGGCGGCGAACCCGCAACGCGAACGCGCCGGCACGCCTTTGGCGCGCAGCATCGTCACGAGCGCAAGCGCAAAAGAATTGCAGCGCCCGAGCACCCGATAGGCCGGCTCCCTCGCGACATGCAAAGGCCGGTCATCGAGTTCGATGATGCGTGCGAGGCGATCGGCGATCGGGCGCAAATGGATTTCGCCCAGGCGATTTGCCGGAGGCTCGAAGCCGTAAAAATCGCGCGCGACCACGTCATAAATTCCGAGACCCTGGATGACGCGGGTCAAGGCGGCGATATCATCGGGGAGCGCTTCGATGAGCGCGCTCGCTTCGCCGGGATCGGTCATCGGAGAGTGGGTGGCGTAGAAGGCGAACACGTCGCTGGCCATGCCGCTCCTCCTCCATCGCATCGGGCGTTTTGGTTTCCGGAAGCCCGCCTTCGGCGCCGGGCCGAGAAGTTCAACGGTTACGCCTGGCGCCTAGTTCGGCGAAGCGGCCTCTTCCATTTGCGCGATGTCGAGCTTCTTCATGCCCATGACGGCGTGCATGACGCGATCGGTGCGATCAGCGGCGCCACCCGGCAGCTCGGGCAGGGCGCGGGGCACGATTTGCCAGGAGACGCCGAACTTGTCGGTGAGCCAGCCGCACTGGACATGCTCGCCACCCTCGGCAAGCTTCTCCCACAGCGCGTCGATTTCAGCCTGGTTGTCGCAATTGACCATGAGCGACAGCGCTGGTGTGAACTTGTATTGCGGGCCGCCATTCAGCGCCAGCAGACGCTGTCCATCGATCTCAAACAAGATCGTCATCACGGCGCCTTTCCGCGCCCCAGCGAACTCGCCGTAGCGCGCCGTCGACAGAATGCGGCTCCCGGGAAAGATCGACAGGTAGTGAGCGACCGCCTCTTCGGCGGTGAAGTCGAACCAGAGACAGGGCGTGATTTTTTGCTCGGTCATGGGTCATATCCTCCGTGGGCCAACGCGTTCAGGCGCCGGGTGTTCCGCTTCAGCGATCGGGCGGGCTTTCTGGCGAGGTGACATACCGATCAGTTGGTATGCTGTCAAGCGCCAAAACCGCGCCCTTCCCCGCAAAAGTGACGACCCTTCGGGCGTCTACTCCCTTTCGGCCCCGCAGATCGTCACGACCGCATCGTCGATGATCGGCACGATTTCCTCGCGCGGAATGCGGGCGCGGGCACGGATCGAGAGCGTGTGGATGGTCGCGGACGCCATGCGCGCGAGCCGGCGCGGATCGGCGCTCTCGGGCAATTCGCCCGTCGCACGGGCGTCGGCGAACAGGCGCCCGAACGCGCGATCCGTGCCGTCGATCGCCTCGCCGACGAGCTCATGAAGATCCGGATCGGCGATCGCCTCGGAGGCGGCGCTGAGCACCGTGAAGCAGCCGCGCGGGCCGTCCGCGCCGCTCAGGTAAAGATCGAGCGCGGCGGTGAGAATGCGCCTCAACTTGACCCGCAGCGGCTCGCGCGCTGCAAACAGGGGCGCGAACGACTCGTTCATGCGCTTTCGGTACTGGCCGTAAGCCTGCAGATAGAGCGCGCGCTTGTCGCCGAAGGCCCCGTACAGGCTCGGCCGGTTCAGGCCGGTCGCCGCGCTGATGTCGTCGAGCGAGGTGGCGGCGAAGCCGTCGCTCCAGAACACCTCCATCGCCTGCCCGAGCGCCGTCTCGGCTTCGAAGGCGCGGGGACGTCCGCGCCCGCGTGTCGCGGCCTTGGGAGCGGGACGCGTTGTTTTTTGTACCATGTTGGACAAAACTCTTGACCGAGGCTATTGTATGCGGAACAGTACGAAAATTGCAAAGGAGGAATCCCATGGAGCTCTATTTCGCCCCGCTCGCCTGCTCGATGTCGGCGCGGATTGCGCTCGCCGAAGCCGGCGCCGCCATCAATCTCATCGAGGTCGACACCCACGCCGGGCGCGTCCTCGCGACCCACGACGACTATCGCGCCATCAATCCGCTCGGTTACGTGCCGGCGCTGAGGCTCGACGACGGAACCGTGCTGACCGAGAATTCCGCCATCCTGCAATATATCGCCGAGCAACACCCGGAGGCTCAGCTTGCGCCGCCGGCCTCAGATCGCGTCGGGCGGGCGAAGCTTCGCCAATGGCTGAGCTTCATCAGCGCCGAACTGCACAAGGAGCTCATGACGCCGCTGCTCGGCGACAAGACGCCGCGCGAGGTGAAGGCCTGGACGCTCAGCAAATACGCGCCTCGCCTCGCCTATCTCGACGCCCAGTTGAAGGACCGGGAATTCCTGCTCGAGCGCTTCAGCGTCGCCGACGGCTATCTGACGACGGTCCTGAACTGGACGCGCGCGACGCCGGAGATCGATCTCTCCGCCTATCCCAACGTGAAAGCCTACCTCGAGCGCATGCGGGCGAGGCCGAGCGTCGCCGCGGCCTTGGCGACGGAAATTCCGCTGTTCCACGCGGAGGTCGCGCGGCGCAAGGCGGCGTGAAGCGCGCAGGGCTAACGCCCACAAAAAGAAAGGGCCGCCAAGCGGCGGCCCTTCGAACGTCGTTTGATCCCCTCGATCAGGCGGCCGACGCCACCGCGCGGACGCTGCGAGCCTTGCGATAGCCGGCAAAGCCGAGGCCAGCGAAGCCCAGGAGCAGCATCGCCCAGGTCGAGGGCTCAGGCACGGGCGATATGCCCCCTGTTTCGAAGATCGCGCCGCTGTTTGCGGTTGCATCCGACGTATGGAGGAAGGCGACCACGTAAGAACCCTGCAAGAGACCTTTGTCGAGGGTCAACAGGTCGCTGTTCGAGGCCCCGCTGTTGGAAGGAAGGGTCTGGGTTCCAAGGTCGGCGGCATAGACGAAGAACCCGGTGGCGCTTGGCTGGTAGGCCTGCGCGGAAGGAAGATAGGCGCCGATCGGGTTGTTTGGACTCGCCGAAATGCCGAGATAGTGGTCGAGCGCTCCGGACGTCCAGGCCGTCGCCGAGAACAACGAGGCGGTGAAAGTCGACGCTCCGACCAACGGACCGGAAATTGTGTAGGTCGTTGACGGGCTCGAAATGGTGTCGGGCACCAAAATGTCGATCATGAGGTTGCCGGTGGCGGAATGACCGCCCGCCGAGAACCCGAAATCGGGTGGGTTCAGAGTCGTCGGCGTGTTGGTCCCATTGTCCACGCACCCGGTGTCCGACGTATTGCAAAACCCATGCAGCGTCGCGTGCGCGCTGCCCGGAATCGCAAAAACTCCGGCCAATGCGAAAGCGCCTGCTAATGCCCCAATTTTCATCACTGTACCCCGGTAAATTATAACGGTCGTCGGAAGGGGTTTATAAGGACAACCGATCGATTGTCAACACACGCTTGGTGTTTCCCTGCGTAACGCGCTTAATCCTAAGAAGTCCGCGGCTTCCGGCAGGCTAGAGCAACAGGATGACGTCGACGCAACGTCGTTGAATAGTTGTGCATGACCAGCGAATGGGCTGTCTGAACGCTCGCTGCCACGCGATGTATTGTCTGGATATAGCGATGCCTGGCGCCGCTCATGCCTCAACTTGATCCCGGTAGGAGGGAATTTCCGCTCTTCAAACTTGAAGTCGTGCGGCGCAAGGCGGCTTGAGGTGGCGCGCCCAAAGCGGCAGCGAAGGTCTCTATCCCCAGTCTTGAAGGTCGCCCATTCGCTTTGCGCGCAAGATGAAGGCGGGCGCCATCTGCGTCAACACCCACAATTACGGCCACCCCGCCTGGCCGTTCGGCGGGTTCAAGCAATCCGGCTGGGGCCGCGAGATGGGCAAGGAAGTGATGGAGCACTACATCGAGACGAAATCGGTCGCGATCAATCTGGTCTAAGAACGGGAGTCCACGGCGGGCGCGCGGATCAAAAGGCGGCCCGCGGGAACATTCAGACTCGCGTTGGCGTTTTCTCCTCGGACAACAGCCAAGGAGAATTCCTTATGGACGCCGTCCGCGAAACAACGACTCTGATTGCTGCCGACAAAGTCCAAGGCACCGACGTCTTCAACACCGGAGGCGACCGCCTGGGTTCGGTTCACGACCTGATGATCGACAAGCAAACCGGCCAGGTGGCCTACGCCATCCTGTCCTTCGGCGGATTTCTCGGAGTGGGGAGCTCTTATCACCCGCTGCCCTGGTCTCTATTGCGATACAACACGAACCTCGGCGGTTATGTCGTTGAGATCGATGAGAATCAGCTTAGGGATGCGCCGTCCTATCCGGTCGGCACGGACCCGGCCTGGGGCGATCCCGAATATGAGGGCAAGCTCCACGATTACTATGGCGTCGGCCCCTACTGGAGCACTCCAGGCCCGCTTTGACGCTTTTTCGAGTGGTGCGCCATTAGGGGCGGTGCACGCCTGATGGCCAAACAAGGCGACGGTTCATTCCGCCGCCTTGTTTTATTTGTGCGCCCCAGCGCCCTCGCTGGCAGCCCCCGGAAGCGTGCAAATGGTAGAGACGAGAGCCCCGCGCGGGTTATAAGCATCCCGAGCGATGCGCGACCCAGATCTATCCATCTCCGGTCGGCAGCTCCATAATGACGGGGCGTGCGCGGCTTTCGGGTTTGAACTTTCCCTTTGGCCGGCCCGCGCACGTGACGCCATCGGCAAAGGGCAATGACAGGTTCGTCCGAGTTTACGACCTGGGTGGTGTTGGCCGGCGCCGCGATCCTCGCGGGCGTCTGCGCGATCTATTCGTCCAGCCCTTGGGTCCTCATCGCCGCCGCTCTCATCGGCGCCGGTCTCGGCTACAAGGGCGAGCAGATCGGACGGCGCTACCTCGAGCGATATCTGTCGCAAAAGCGCTCCCGGTAGGGCGTGGAATGGGCGGGGCGATAGACCGGTTCGACGCTTCGACACCGGCCAATCCGGGGCGCGGACGCTCCCAGGGCCGAAGGCGAATGTCGATCTCCCGCAGCTGAAGGCGACGCGCAAAATCCGAGCGTCGATTTGACCGCAAGTTTCGTGGCGCGCCCTGCACGCCGTCGGGGTATTGCGCGCGCTCTCTCGCTCTGGATAGAGAAAACGTTCTTGCTTCGTTCTCTTGTATCGTTTAGCAGCAACGCTGCGTCAGGTGGGCTTGGCTCGAGCTCGCTTCGCCCTACCAAAACCGAGGTTCAGACCTATATAGAGGGGGATTTCGCCGGTCCCTTTTTTTGACTGGCCGGCCGGCCAATGTTGATGGCCGCAAATCCAGCTTTCGAGGAAATGCAATGGCTGACGAAGCACTGTTTGGGCTTTTGCGGCAAACCGCCGATCCGGCGGTGGTCGAAGCCCTGAAGACATCGGTTGAGACGGATCCAGATCGGGCGCTCAACCGCATCAATCCGCTGGCCTATGCGAAAGCGCATGGTCTGAACGAGGAGCAGACGATCGGCGCCTTCGTCCATGCGGCGCGGCTCGGGCTGTTCGACATGTCGTGGAATATGTTGTGCCCGTCGTGCGGCGGGGTCATCGAGACGGGCGCGGCGCTGAAGAGTCTCAGTCAGCCCCAGTATTATTGCTCGTTCTGCACGGTCGATTGCGAGCCGACGCTCGACAAGCTGGTCGAGGTCACGTTCACGGTCAATCCTCGGATTCGCCGCATCGCCGCCCACGATCCGGATTCGCTCCCCTTCGCCGAATACATGCGCCAGATTTTCTGGAGCTCGAGCAATGAGTTCCCGGACGATGTCGAAAGCGCTGTGCAAAAGGTGACGCTCGACACGATGGAGCTCGGAGGCGGCGAAAAGGCGGCGATGTCGCTCAACGTCCCGAAGGGATTTGCGATCGTCTTCGAGCCGGTCACCCACTCGTCGCTGTTTCTCGAGGTCGAAGGGGAGGAGACCAAGGAGCGGCGGAATCTGTCGCTCGTCTTCGCTGACGCCCATACCCACAGCGGCACGCTGAAAATCCAGCCGGGTCCGGCGCGCATCTCGTTTGAAAACAAGGCCGAACGCCGGACGATGCCGGGGATCTGGCTGCATAGCGACGAGATGAACAAGCTCACCAACAACCGCCGGCCATTCCTCACGGCGACACGCCTGCTCAGCAACCAGGCGTTCCGCGATCTCTACCGCAGCGGCACGTTCGACCCCGAGCAGCGGTTCAAGATCACGAGCCTGACCATCCTGTTCACCGACCTCAGAGGCTCGACCGCGCTCTACGATCGCATCGGCGATCTCGCGGCCTTCGATCTCGTGCGCAGCCACTTCGGCGCACTGCTCGAGGCGGTCTCAGCCGAGGGCGGCGCGGTGGTCAAGACCATCGGCGATGCGGTGATGGCGACCTTCCCGACGCCCGACCGGGCGCTGCGGGCGGCGATGCGCATGCGCGAGGCGATGCGCGGGATCAACCAGGCGCGCGGCGGCGAGGACCTGGCGCTCAACATCGGCCTGCATTCGGGTCCGTGCCTCGCCGTCATGCTCGACGACCGGCAGGACTATTTCGGCCAGACGGTCAACATCGCCTCGCGCGTGAACGAACTCGCCGACCCGACCGCGATCCTGGCGACCAAGCCGATCATCGAAAGCTCCGAGGTTGGGCGCGTGCTCAGCGAGGCCCGCTACCGGACGACCCCGCGATCTTCCCAGCTTCGGGGCCTCAGCGACGAGTTCGAGATCTTCGAGGTTCGTGAACGCGAGGCCGCCGCCGCGGCGGAGTGAGACGAACGCCAATCTATTCGGGCGCTTCTCCCCGTCTGAGGAAGGAAGCGATTAATCGAGGGCAGCGCGCTCTTAGGTGGGATCGCCGGCGGCGGTCTTGTCAGGTCCGCGCACGCTTCGCGACAAAGAAGTGGCTTAATGCCTGATTTCGCGAGCCTGAGAGACGACGGCGTCGGCTGATTGCCGGTTGCCCTGGCTAGGGAACTTATCCAGATAAGTCTCTATGCTACTCTCTAGGCCGACGACTTGGTCTCGGAGTGCTTCAAGTTTGTCGACCGTAGTTCCAAGCTGTGCGCGGGCCGCGTCCGTGTCCGGCTTTGGAAACGTCGACAGACGCTCATAGAGCATTCCTTGATATTGCAAAGCAGCCTGCAAATCCCCCGCATTCTTGAAGCCAACACCATCAACGACCTGTGCTTGCTTCTTCTCAAGGTCGAGACGCAGTTTACGTACTTTATCGGATATATCGGCAAATGATTTCTGAATAACCTCCCAGGTACTCGCGAGCGTATCTTTCCTAATATAATCACGAAATACCTCTATATTGACTTTCTTATCGTCATTTGCTGTCACCATAACGGCTTGAATTTGACGAAGATCCGCTTGGAGATCCTTGAGCCTCCTCCGGTCATATGTTTCGTTCGATCCCGCTACGGCCGCGTTAAGTTGTTCCTTAACGGAACCGATGCTCGTGACCGACTGCGCGGCGCTAACCAAAAGATCGAGAATCACGCTTGAAAGAATCTGCTTTGCGAGATTATCCGGGCTGGTAAACGTGCAACCCGGATAGCGCCCTACCGCATGCAGCCGATCGAGATGCGCGCGCTGGGCAACACGGGAAGCATCGGTCGGGTCGAATTTGGGCCCGCGCGGCGCGATGTCATCAGCCTTGGCGATGAGCAAAGGCTTATCATGATAAAGCGCGAGCCACGCTTCCCACTGGGTGTAGGAAATATCGAGCCGGTTCTCCAAGGGGAGACGGAGCGGCGTCAGCTTGTCGATGAGGTTGACGTATTTTCCCGAGATTGCCGTTGTCGACGCGGCGTTCGCTGCCGCGCCAGTCATGTCCCCGACGAGGTGAACAACCGCGTCGCAAGCGTCGATATAAACGTCAAGCTTATCGAGAGTGACGGAGCCTAAGTCTATAAAATCCTCTTGAACCTTCACCTCAACATCGGGGCGCGTTAGATCGTGGCGCAATTGCTCGCGATAGTCGCGAAACTCATCAGAAACCGCCGATAGGAAAATCTGGACCGACATGAGGACAACTACGCCAGAGCACTTGGCCCAGTGAAGCCATTAAAACCTATTCTGTACGCCTATTGGCCGGCGGCCTTCTGCCGGCCAAAAACCTCGTGCCCTTCGCGGTCGAGAATTCGGAGCGCGATCGTGTGCGGCGGCCACGCGGCGATCGCCGCGGCGATGATCGCGGCGGAAACGTCCGAGGCGCGGATCTCGTCTTCGCGCAAGACCGAGGGGCCGGACTCAGTTCCCGCGCCCATGAATTGAATCCGGAACGGTTGGGGCGTGGGAACGCCGGCGGCCTTGGGTTGGCGTTCAAATTCAGGCTCGGGACGGGGTCGAGGCTTGTCCGCCACGCCCGGCTCGCGATCCAAGACGAAGAAGGTGTTCATCGCCAGTTGAGTTGAAAGATTGAGGCCGACGCGACTGCCGGTCTTGCGCGCGATCGCCTTGGCGACAAGCGCCCAATCCTCGGCGATCGCATCGGAACTGGCCTCGTGCTCCCGTCGGCGCGCCTCCTGATAGGCCAGGTCGCCCAAGTCATTGATCAGGATGTCAGCCTCGGCCTCGATGCGTTCGCTTCGAGCGCGCTTGGAAGGCGCCCAGGCGGTCATGTTCCTATTCCCTTCGACCCCACAACCCAATAGCTGCACATTCGGGCGGCCACAGCAACAGGTTTCGTCGGGGCTCGTGAATATTGCCCCTTGATCCGGCGCGCCCCGCCTCTGCCGGCGTGCGAGACATCGCCCCATATATCTGGCGTGCGAGCGCCGAGGAAGCCGCCCAGCGCACGACAAAGTGTCGGATGACCCGCCTTAGTTTTTTCGAACAAAATATTGATATTGAATCTATTCTGGCTCATTCGGCCATCAAACGCTCCACCAGCTGCGCGACCCCGGTCGCAACTCGCCTCGCCCTCATCCGCTCGGCCGCGACGATCGTCTTCACGGCGCCATAGGCGCGGTTGAGGTCGTCGTTCACCACCACGTAATGGTAGTCGCGCCAGCGCTCGATCTCCGTTCGGGCGTTCTCAAACCGCGCTTCGATCGAAGAGGCCGTGTCCTCGGCCCGCCGCTCGAGGCGCGCGCGCAATTCCCGCATCGAGGGCGGCAGGACGAAAATGCTGACGACATCGTCGCCGAGCCTTTCGCGCACCTGTTTCGCGCCCTGCCAGTCGACGTCGAACAGCATGTCGCGCCCTTCGGCGAGCACCTTTTCCACAGGCTTGAGCGGCGTGCCATAGGCATTGCCGTGCACCTCGGCCGATTCGAGCAGTTCGTTCGCCGCCTTCATCCGGTCGAATTCGCCCCGGTCGATGAAGTGATAATGGACGCCGTCGACCTCCGACGAACGTCGCTTCCGCGTCGTCACAGACACCGAAAGCGTGAGATCGAGCGCAGAGTCCTGCATAAGCATCCGGGTCAGCGTGGTCTTGCCCGCCCCCGACGGCGAGGACAGAATCAGGATCATGCCTCGCCGGCTCGCGGCCATCGCTTCGAATCTCACTCGACGTTCTGCACCTGCTCGCGGAATTGCTCGATTTGCGCTCTCAGTTCAAGCCCCTGCGCAGTCAGGCTCACGTCATTGGCCTTGGCGCAGAGGGTGCTCGCCTCCCGTCCCAGCTCCTGGGCGAGGAAATCGAGCCGGCGCCCGATTGGCCCCCCCTGGTCGATCAGCGCCCACGCAGCGGCGACATGGGTCTTGAGCCGGTCGAGCTCCTCGCGGATGTCGGCCTTGGCCGCAAGCAACATCCCCTCCTGGTGGAGGCGATTGTCGTCGAAGCCGCGCGAAGATTCCATCAGCGTCCGAACGCTCAGGGCCAGGCGCTCGCGCACGGCTTCCGGCCGGCGCGCCGGATTGGCGTCAGCGGCCTCAACCAACGCGGCGATGGCCGTGAGCATGGTCTTGAGCAATTGAGCAAGCGCCCCCCCTTCCCCCCGGCGCGCCGCGGCGAGCGCGGCGAGCGCTTCATCGAGGCTCGCGAGCGCGCCCGCGCAGGCCGCGTTCACGGCCGCCTCGTCGTCCTCGACCTCGCCCGTGTCAAACACGCCGCGCACGGCGAGCAAACCGTCCATGGTCGGGGGCGCGAGCCCGGCCTTGACGGCGGCAGCGCGGGCGGCGACGGCGATCGATTCGAGCGCCGCGAGATCGATCCGCGCCGCAGCCGTCGCCCCCTCGCGCTGCGCGGAAAGATTGGCGAAGCAGGTCCCGCGCGCCAGCGCCTTGGCGAGCCGTGCGCGCGCCTCGACTTCCGCCCGATCGAAGGGCGCGGGCATGCGCAAGCGGATGTCCAGGCCCTTGGCGTTGACGGTCTTGAGCTCGAACGTCCACCGCCATGCGCCGCCGCTGCCGCCAGCGCGGGCGAATCCAGTCATGCTGCTCACGAACATAGGCCAAAATCCCCCTTCTCGCTCGAACCGCAAGTCCCTCGAACCGCAAGTCCCTCGAACCGCAAGTCCGATGCCGCTGGAACTTCGACCACCAATCGGCGCGAATGAATCGCCGCCCTTGTCGGTTCATATTGAGTTCAGGCGGTGACCCGTATGGGTCGCTGTGACCCGTTTGGGTTCCCTCACCACAGGAAAGTCCTCCCATGATCAAGACCCTTGCGGCCGCGGCCGTTCTCTCGCTCGGCCTCGCCGGATACGCCGTCGCGCAGGAAACAACGCCCGGCTCGCCCGCCGGGAATGCGCCAGTGACGGCCGAACCGCCCGCTCCGACAATGCACCATCACCATCATCACCATCACCATCATCACCACCACCACCATATGCACCATATGCACCACATGGCTCCCGAGGCCGCTCCGGCTCCGGCTCCCGCGCAATAAGCAGAGTTTGACTGCGGACTTGCGAGTTCGCGTAAATCCTTCAGCTCTCCGGACACAACCTTGTCTGGAGAGCTTTTTCATGTCTGTGTTGAACCGCGGGGCGAATTCGCCGCCGCTTAGAGTCGGGGCTCCGCCTCGGCCTTCTTTTGCCGTGTCCGCTTCCGCGTCTTGACCTCGACCCGCGGTCCCTCGACCAGGCGGACCACCGCTCCCCACAATGTGCGGACGTCCTGTTGCGTCGGCTCCATGCGATGGAAGATGTTGCGCAGGTTTCGCCGCATCCCCGGCTTCTTGGTCACGGGGCGGAAAAAACCATTCTCTTCAAGCTTGTCCTCGAGAAACTTGAAGAAGGCGAGCAACATTTCCCTCTGTGCCGGCGGCGACTGGGGGCGCGGGACCGTCGGCGCCGGCGGCGCGTCGCCCTGGGCGGCCTTGAACCACTCGTAGCCGCAGAGGAGAACAGCCTGCGAGAGGTTCAGCGAGGCGTAGGTGGGGCTCGAGGGGAAGGTGACGATCGCGTCGGCGAGGGCGACTTCGTCATTGTCCAGTCCGGTGCGCTCCGGCCCGAACAGGATGCCACGCTTCTCGCCGGCCGCCGCGGCGGTCGCGCCCATGGCGACGCTGGGGCTGAAAACCGCCTTCATCTGCCCGCGCTCGCGCGCCGTCGTGGCGTAAACGCCATGGAGGTCGCCGACTGCGGCCTCGACGTTCGGAAAAACCTTTGCCGCGTCCAAAAGGTCGGTCGCCCCCGCCGCTGCGGCATAGGCGACATCCCGATATTCGTCGGTGCGCGGCCAGCCTTGGCGGGGATTGACCAGGCGCAGATCGTCTAGGCCAAAATTGGCCATGGCGCGCGCGCACATGCCGATGTTCACGGCGAGCTGCGGCCGGACCAGAATGACCGCTGGACCGCCGCCAAGCCGCGGCCGTGTCCTGTCCGTGCCCGCGCCAACCATGGCGGCGGGCTACACCACGGCGGCGGCGGACACAATCACCGCCGGCGCTCCAGCGGCTAAAGCCCGAGCTCCCTCGGGGCCCAGCCAGCGAAGACCTTCGCCAACGCGACCGTGCGCCAGTAGTAGGCCTGCTCGACCATCGCGTGGTCGACGGCGCTCGGATAATAGGAGGCGATCGCTCGCAACGGGATTTCCGACTCAATGCCGCCTCGCGGGCCAAAAACGTCGAAGGTTCCTGCGACCGTGTCCATGGCCGAGCCCCCCGGTCCCGTCCCCCCGGTGCTCGGGCCGAAATAGAGGTAGTCGATCCGGACCCCGAGGACCGGGGCGCTCCGGTCGCCTGGCGCGAGAGAGGGCCCGAGGACCTGAGGCAACGCCTGCCTGAGCGCCTGATCCATCCAGGCTGCGGTCGGATCGCCAACGAGCGCGCGAAGCGGGTCGACGTTGACCACGATGTTGCTGAACCTCGGGCCGCTTTGGGCTCGCGCGCGAGAGGCCGCGCCTGTCAACCCAAGGTCGAATGCGCCAAGGGCGGCAAGCGCGCCCCGGCGAGTCATGGCGCAGGCGACCATATTATCCTTCCCTCCCCTTGCGGCCCGATGCAACGGGTGAACAGGATGGTCTGAGGGAAACCACCGGCGTTGAAGGCGCACCGCCCTCTCAGCCGACAGGTCTAAAGCCGGAGCTCCCTGGGCGCCCAGCCGGCGAACGCCTGCGCAAGGGCGACCACACGGTAGTAGAGGGCCCGCTCGACCAGGGCCTGATCCACCGCCATCGGGAAATAAGACGAGATCGCCCGCAGCGGCACGGCCGCGCCGCCTCGCGGTCCTTTCACTAGGAGCGTTCCGGCGATGGTGTCCTGGGTTTGTCCAAAGAACCCCGCTCCGCCGCTGTTCGGCCCCAGATAGAGGTAGTCGATCCGCGCCACCAGCGTCGCCCCGCTGCGGTCGCCAGGCGCCATATAGGGCGCGAGCGACTGGGCGAGCGCGCCGGGAAGCGCCTCCTCCAACCACGCCGCGCTGGGATCTCCCATGCTGGCCCGGATCGGCGAAACGTCCACCTGGATAGCGCGGATGCGCAGGCTGCTCGCCGTCACCGTTGGAACCGCGCTTGCGCAGCCCTGAAGCGCGAGAGCCCCGAGAGCGACGAGCCCGGCGCGGCGGGTGAAGACCAACGTCGACATGACCAAACCCTCTCGTTACGGCGTTTCCAGGAGCCCAAGGTCGCCGGTCGCGCCAGGTTTCAGCCCGCCAACATCGTCAATTATATATAGGCGACCTTGACGATTTCATAGCTCTTGCCGCCGCCGGGCGTGTTCACCTCGACGCTGTCGCCCGCCTTCTTGCCGATGAGCGCGCGCGCGGTCGGCGAGGTGATCGACACCTTGCCCGACTTCACGTCCGCCTCGCTCTCGCCGACGAGCTGAAACTTGCTCTCTTTTTCAGTGTCCTCGTCGATCAGGGTGACGGTCGCGCCGAACTTGATCGTCGTTCCGTTCAATTTCGCCACGTCGATCACTTCGGCGCGCTGCAGCAGATCTTCGAGTTCGACAATCCGGCCCTCGTTGTGCGACTGCGCCTCCTTGGCGGAGTGATATTCGGCGTTCTCCGACAGGTCGCCGTGCGATCGCGCCTCGGCGATCGCGGCGATGATCCGGGGCCGCTCGACTTGCTGGCGACGAAGAAATTCCGCCTCTAGGGCTGCGTGCCCTGCAGCGGTCATGGGTAGCTTGTCCATTGCCTATCCGTAAAAAAATACTGCCGCCACGGCGTCTTTCCGCGCCGTCACGCCAGATAATCCTGCAACGCCTTGACTTCGAGTTCGCCGCTCGCGACGGCTCGGATCCCGTCGGCCGCCGCGATGGCCCCTGAAACTGTGGTGTAGTAGGGCGTCTTTTGCAAGAGGGCGGCGCGACGCAAGGGCTTCGAATTGGCGAGCGAGGTCGCGCCCTCGGTGGTGTTGAACATGAGCTGCACGGCGCCGTTGCGCACCGCGTCCGCGGCGTGCGGGCGTCCCTCAGACACTTTGTTGACCTTCTCCGCCTTGAGCCCGTGGGCGGTGAGGTAGCGCTGCGTCCCGCCGGTCGCCAGGATCTTGAACCCGAGCGCCTGCAGCTTGCGCAGAGGCGCGACGATCTTCTCCTTGTCGGCGTCGCGCACGGAGACGAAAACGGCGCCCGAAGTCGGGGGCCGCGAACCGGCGCCAAGCTGGCTCTTGGCGAAGGCGACTTCGAACGACCGGTCGATGCCCATGACCTCGCCGGTTGAACGCATCTCCGGCCCGAGCACCGTGTCGACGCCGGGGAAGCGGGCGAAGGGGAACACCGCTTCCTTGACCCCGACGTGGTCGAGCTTTTCGAGCTTGAGATCGAAGGAAGCGAGCTTTTCGCCGGCCATGATGCGGGCGGCGATCGCGGCGATCGGCTTGCCGATCACCTTGGCGACGAAAGGCACGGTGCGGGAAGCGCGCGGGTTGACTTCGAGCACGTAGATCTCGCCGTCCTTCAGCGCATATTGCACGTTCATGAGGCCGCCGACCTCGAGCGCGCGGGCGAGCTTCTGGGTCTGCTCCTTAAGGCTTAAGATCGTCTCGGGCGTGAGCGATCGTGGCGGCAGCGAGCAGGCGCTGTCGCCCGAGTGAATGCCGGCCTCCTCGATATGCTCCATGATTCCGGCCACGACCACCGTTTCGCCGTCGCTCAAGGCGTCGACGTCGATCTCGATCGCATCGGCGAGGTAGCGGTCGAACAGCAGCGGGTTCTTGCCGAGGACCGTGTTGATCTGCCCGGTCTTGTCGTTCGGGTAGCGCGCCTTGACGTCGGACGGCACCAGGCTTGGCAAGACGCCAAGCAGATAATCGTCGAGCGCGCTCGAATTGTGGATGATCGCCATCGCCCGCCCGCCCAGCACATAGGACGGGCGCACCACCAGCGGCAGCTTGAGGTCGGCGGCGATGAGGCGCGCCTGCTCGACCGAATAGGCGATGCCGTTCTTCGGCTGCTTCAGGCCGAGCTTGTCGAGCAGCCGCTTGAAGCGGTCGCGGTCCTCCGCGAGATCGATCGAGTCGACGGAAGTGCCGAGGATCGGCGCGCCAGATTGTTCGATGACATGGGCGAGCTTGAGCGGCGTCTGGCCGCCGAACTGAACGATCACGCCCTTGACCGATCCGCGCTCGCGCTCCTTGTCGAGAATCGCGAGAACGTCCTCGGCGGTGAGCGGCTCGAAATAGAGTTGGTCCGAGGTGTCGTAGTCGGTCGAGACGGTCTCCGGATTGCAGTTGATCATGATCGTCTCGTAACCCGCCGCGCTGAGCGCGAACGCGGCGTGGCAGCAGCAATAGTCGAACTCGATCCCCTGCCCGATCCGGTTCGGGCCGCCGCCGAGGATGACGATCTTTTCGCGCTCCGAGGGATCGGCTTCGCATCGGACCTTGCCGGCGAACGGCGCCTCGTAGGTCGAATACATGTAGGCGGTGGGCGAAGCGAACTCGGCCGCGCAGGTGTCGATGCGCTTGAACACCGGCTGGACGCCCAGCCGTCTGCGAGCCGCAGTGACGTCGGCTTCGGCCTTGCCGGCGAGCGCCGCCAGTCGCGCGTCGGAGAAGCCGCTCGCCTTCAAGGCTCGCATATTGCCCGCATCGGGCGGCAGGCCGTGAGCGCGCACCCGGCCTTCGAGCGCGATGATCTCGGCGATCCGTTCGAGGAACCAGGGGTCGATCCGGCTGCATTCGTGGATCTCTTCGACGCCCATGCCGAGACGCATCGCCTGCGCCACCTTGAGCAGGCGATCGGGCGTCGGCTGGCCGATCGCGGCGCGCAGCACGTTGTGGTCGTCGCCGAGGCCCAGTCCGTCGATTTCGATCTCATCGAGCCCGTCGAGGCCGGTCTCGAGCGAGCGCAGCGCCTTCTGCAGCGATTCGGGGAAGGTGCGGCCGATCGCCATCGCTTCGCCGACCGACTTCATCGCCGTCGTCAGCGTCGGCTCGGCGCCGGGAAACTTCTCGAACGCGAAGCGCGGGATTTTGGTGACGATGTAATCGATGGTCGGCTCGAACGACGCCGGCGTCGCGCCGCCGGTGATGTCGTTGGCGATCTCGTCGAGCGTATAGCCGACCGCGAGCTTGGCCGCGACCTTGGCGATCGGAAACCCGGTCGCCTTGGAGGCGAGCGCCGACGAGCGCGAGACGCGCGGGTTCATCTCGATCACCACCATGCGCCCGTCGGCCGGATTGACCGCGAACTGCACGTTCGAGCCGCCGGTCTCGACCCCGATCTCGCGCAGGACCGCGATCGAGGCGTCGCGCATGATCTGGAATTCCTTGTCGGTCAGCGTCAGCGCTGGAGCGACGGTGATCGAATTCGCCGGTGTGGACGCCCATCGGATCGATGTTCTCGATCGAGCAGATGATGATGCAATTGTCCTGCTTGTCGCGCACCACCTCCATCTCGAACTCTTTCCAGCCGAGCACGCTCTCCTCGATCAGCACTTCGTCAGTCGGCGAAGCGTCGATGCCGCGCTCGACGATCTCGATCAATTCGCTTCGCGTGTAGGCGATGCCCCCGCCCGTCCCGCCCATGGTGAAGCTCGGGCGGATGATCGCGGGCAAGCCGATGTCGGCGACCGCGGTCAGGGCCTGCGACAGCGTCTTCACCTGATGCGAGCGCGGCGTCTTGAGGCCGATCCTGGTCATCGCCTCGCGGAACAGTTCGCGGTCCTCGGCCTTGTCGATCGCGTCGGCAGTGGCGCCGATCATCTCGACGTCGTAGCGCTCGAGCGCGCCCATCTTTCTGAGGCTCAGCGCGCAATTGAGCGCCGTCTGGCCGCCCATGGTCGGCAGCAAAGCGAAGCCGCCTGGGATCGCGTTGCGTTCCTTGGCGATGATCTTCTCGACGATCTCGGGCGTGATCGGCTCGATATAGGTCCGGTCCGCCATGTCCGGATCGGTCATGATGGTGGCCGGATTGGAATTGATGAGGACGATTCGGTAGCCTTCCGCGCGCAACGTCTTGCAGGCCTGCGTCCCCGAATAATCGAACTCGCACGCCTGGCCGATGATGATCGGGCCGGCGCCGATGATGAGGATGGTGGAGATGTCGGTCCGTTTGGGCATTGGGTTCCTGGGCTCGTCGCTCCGAGCCTGACTTAACGCGACCGCCTTCGCACAAAAAAAGCCCGCTTCGCGACCGAAATCGGCCGGAAGGCGGCGCTTCGTCTCGTGTGCTTCCGTGGGGCGGCCGCGCGAGGCCGTTTCGAGGCGACCTTAGGCGGCGGTCCTTAGCTGAAATCCGCGCGGTGCGGAAGGGTGACGGGGTCACGCATCGACAAGTTGTTTCCGTGCACGAAATTATCGACAGCTGCTCGATTTCCGTGTACACAAATTCATGAGGATCGTGTGGGACGAGGCTAAACGACTAACGAACCTCGCCAAACATGGTCTCGACTTCGCCGATCTCGCCACCGACTTCTTCTCTGAAGCCGTGCTGGGCCCGGCAGACAAAGGCCGCTTCGTTGCGGTCGGCGAATGGGCCGGGATCACGGTCACGGTGGTCTTTAGGCCGTTGGGCGCTGAGGCCATTTCGGTGATCTCCATGCGACCCGCAAGCCGAAAGGAGCGAGGACGATGACGTCGAAAAAATTCTCGGCAAAGCGCCCTCTGACCGACGATGAAGAGGCGGAAATTCAAAGGATGATCGCCAGCGATCTGGACAACCCGGAGCTGACGGACGAGCAGATTGCGGGGCTTCGACCGTTTGCCGAAGTGCTTCCGGCTCTGGCGGATAGCGCGAAACGGGGCCCCGGCCGGCCGAAGCTCGACAAGACGCTCGAGCCCGTGACGTTGCGCCTCGATCGAGCAGTCGTGGAGCATTTCCGCGCTCAGGGCGCCGACTGGCGCAAACGCATGGCGCGGGTGTTGGCGAAGGCGGCGTCCTGAACGCCTCCCCACCACATGTGATATAAAAGACCCATGGACAAGGTCGCCATCCTCGCCAGGCTTCGGGAGCATGAGCCCGCCTTGCGCGAACGCGGCGTCAGCCACGCCGCATTATTCGGCGCGCGCGCGAGGCGATGCCCGTCCCGACAGCGACATCGACATTCTCGTGGAGATCGGACCGATGAGCCTGTGGGGCTATGTCGGCTTGACGCAGTTCATCGAGGGTTTGTTTCCCGAGCCGGTCGACGTTGCGGACCGAAGCCGCCTCAAACCCTTCCTCCGGCCGACAGCCGAGCGCGAAGCGATCTATGCCTTCTAGCAGGGATCGCTCCGCCCTGTTCGATATTCGGGACAACGCGGCGCTGGCCCGGGACTTCGTGGGGACCCTCACCCTCAGCGAATTCAAGACCGATCGCCGCGCCCTTTATGCTGCGACGCGCCCTCGAAATCATATCGGAGGCCGCACGGCGGCTTGCTCCCTCGGTGCGCGAGCGCCATCCCGAGCTTCCCTGGCGCGCGATATCGGTGTCGGAAACGTTCTGCGCCATAATTACGATGATGTCGCGGAAGAGCAGGTTTGGCGCGCTGTCCTGGAAGACTTGCCGGCCCTCGATCGCGCCATCGCGGCAGAGTTAGAGCGGAGCGAATGACCAAAGTCCAATGCCGCTGCGGGGCGACCGAGATCGAAATCAGCGCCGACCCGATCGTCCAGTTCTACTGCCATTGCGACGACTGTCAGGCCGTGCATGGGGGCGCCTACGCGCCGGAATCGGTCTATCCGGCAGACGCCGTGAAGGTCGTCCGCGGCGATCCGACGACGTGGAGACTGAAGCGAAATCCCCGCTTCACCTGCCCTGAATGCGGGACGCGCCTCTTCATCGATGTGCTGGGTCGGAGCCTGCGCGGCGTCAATGGATACTTGCTTCCGCCGGGCGCATTCCAGCCGGCGTTTCACGTGCGATGCCAGTTCGCGGTCCGACCGGTCGTCGACGACCTTCCGCATTATAAGGGGATGCCGGCGCGTTTCGGCGGCTCGGACGAGACGGTCGGGTGGTAGCCCGAACTGGTCAGCGGAATTCCTCGTTCCCCCTATGTCAGAATTTCGACGAGCCTGAACCGCTCGCAGTAGAGATCCATGGTCTCTGAGAACTCGCCCCTTTGCGTGAAGTAGTCCGTGTGCGCCTGACGCCAATATTCGAGCGAGCGGTCGCCCTCGCCCTCTTCGAAAGCGAAAGCCGGATCGACGTCCCCGAATCGCCGTCGTGTCAGTTCGACTGTCTCCAGCACCGCGCGCGGACGACCGAGGCCGTCCTTCACGACCCACTGCTTGCCGAGCTCGACGCCTTTATCACCCTCGCTCGCCGCCCAGCAGGTCGCGATCTTCTTTCCGATGAGCACAAGCTCCAGGAGTTCGTCGGCGAGAGCCGGAATGTCGCCGAATGAAAAACTCTCGAGGTCAGCCACAACCCCTCAGAACTTATACCCGATCCGCGCGCCGACCTGGGTCAGGCCGGGGTTGATGTGGGTGCACAGGCTCGCATGGCTGATGTGCTCGATATTGGCGATGAAATCCCAGTGTTCGCTGAACTGGTAGCCGAAGCCGCCGGATTCGCGGAAGTCCCAGCGGCAACCGGTGTTGACGCGGTTCGGTTCGTCGCGGAGCGGCGAGGTGTTCACGGCCGCGCCAAACTCGCCCTCGAAGAAGAACCCCTTGTAGATCGGAATGCGCCAGGTGAGGCCAGTGAAGCCGTAGCTCGTCTTGCCGCCGGTGTTGATCATCGCGCCGAGATTGATGCGCGGGTTGAAGAACCACGAAAACCACGGGCCGCCGATGTTGTT
Organism: uncultured Alphaproteobacteria bacterium; assembly: GCA_963726105.1. Taxonomy (GTDB): domain Bacteria; phylum Pseudomonadota; class Alphaproteobacteria; order Rhizobiales; family Beijerinckiaceae; genus Roseiarcus. The sequence goes on along the minus strand of CAVSBJ010000026.1, from coordinate 831,579 downwards.
GGCATAGCCGATCGGATTGGACAGGAGTTCGCCCGACACGTCGACCGGCGAACCCTCGTCATGGATCCAGTTGTGAGCGTAAACGCCGACCCGCGCTTCATCGAGAAAGTTGATGTAGGTCGTGGGTCCGGGGACGACGACCGGCTCGGGCGGCGGCATCGTGTTGTCGATGCCGAGAGAGGACATGTCGGCGGCCGCCGCCGGCGCAATCGCCAGCGCAGCCCACGCGAGTCCCGCAATGAAAGCTTGCCGCCCCGCCCCCAACGCCAACCTCGATTCCGCACCCGCTCGACTTGAATAAAGGCGCTCACGGTTCGAGGCAAGCGCGCGAGGCTCGAGCGTGCGGCCCGGGCCGCACAATCAGAAACAATGTGGCGCCGGCGACATACATGCGCGATCGACATCGCGCCGATCGGCTTTTGGCCTCTTTCCCCCAAAAATACGATTGTCTTAAAGCGCCTTCTCAAGCACCAAGAAGCTGAGATCCTGGCGGAGCGGCGCGCCATAACGATCGTCGCCATAGGGAAAAGGCTGGGTTTCGCCGGTTTTGGCGTAGCCGCGGCGAAGATACCACGCGATCAGCGCGTCCCTGACGCTGACCACGGTCATTCGAATGCGCTTGCCGCCCCGTTCGCGCACCCATTGTTCGGCCGCCGAGAGCAGAATCTTGCCGAGCCCGCCGTTCTGCCGCGTTGGATCGGTCGCCAGAGAGCCGAGATACCACACGTCCTTGCCAAGAGGCTCGATCCATACGCATCCGAGCAACGGGCCGCCCTCGGGATCCCGCCATTTCAGGAGCGAAGCCTCAGGCTTCGCCAGCAGGTCGGCGCGCAGAAGATCCTCGGTGATGCGATCGCCGGAGAGATAGGACTCCTCGGTGCTCCAGCCAGCAGCGCCCGCGCCCCGATAGGCGCGGTTCATCAGCGTCACGATGGCCGGCACATCGTCGTCGGTGGCCGGTAGAAACATGCTCCTCCTTCACAAGGTCTGCGTTCGTTGCCGCTCAAGAGAGCGCGCACGCTGACCATGGGAGCGACCGCTTCGGGCGCAGAGCGCGCTACCAAGGATGGTCGCGGGAAGGACTGGAGTCCGCGCCAAACCCATCATTCCGTTCGAGGTTGGCGAAGCATTCGTAGGCTTGACCGGCCTGCGCTAACTCCGCTGCTCGAACTCGAACTGGCAGGGCGCGTCGAATATTTGGCCTACCGGCATCGCCTTGTGACGCGAGGGCCAACGAAACCTGAGCCGCATGGATCCTCAATCGAACGAATTGTCCTCTCGGTGCGGTCCAACTGAAGGCTCGGCGGATTCCTCCCCCGCACGCTCGGCGGCGCCGTGGGTGCGAACAAATATTTCGCTTTCCACTTTCGCCATCCCGAGAAAATAAACCAGCCGGTCGAGGCGGGCCGTGATAGCGACGGCTTCGAGTTTGGCGATCATGCCGGCGATGTAATGGGCAGCGTCGAGCTCTTCCCGCGTCACAGCCCCGTGAGACGGGCTATCGGCTCCTCTCGGCGGTCTTGCGGCAGCGATCCTTGCGGCTCTCCCATCTCCGCCTTTCGGTTTCATGAAACCCACTTACGCGGCTATCCGATAAAACTGTCCCATGTGATCTCTTCCAACCAAACCAAACGCGGCCAATCCCGATCGCCAAAATAAGTTTAATGCAGCGATTGGTATTTGTTTATCATGTGGTCCGGCGGAGCGCCTGACCAAATATGTGGAGGAGCTCAAATCGGGCGCAGTGTCTCCACACTGGAGCCGAGCGCGGAATTCGCCGGGGCGAAAGTCTCTTTACCTGTCCGAGGCAGTCGATCGCCGAGTTCGTCAATACGGCAAAACGGATGGTCGACGACTTGCGAGCCGTCTACGACATCTCTGCCCGGCACAGGGGCGTCATCCTCCGCGGGGGTCCGCAAGAAAGTCGAAAGCACGGAACACGCGTTTGCGGTTCTCCTCTGCCTCTGCAGTCTTAAGACAATCAGATGAAGCTTTAGCCAAGTCTTCAGCCAATTGGATTAATTTCTCGCGCCACACCGGTTCCTTAATATCAAGAAACGCCCTTATTAAACGTACACCGTCTATTGGATCGACAGCATCGGGTGGTCGAAGTTTGCTAACTTCCTCCTCCTGATTACTTTGTTTCTTATCCCGATTCATCTTTTGCGACCCATTGATCTGAGGCCAAAGCGCCGACCTTCGTCTGAGAAAAGCCAACCCTGGGGCCAAGATCCAACTCAGGCACCGCACATCAACGGAATGCCCCAGCGAGAGATGGAGATAACACACCAATTTTTGAGCGGCAAGTCAACGCCAGCGCTTCTGGAGTGGTAGCGAGGGCCGCTTGCAAGGGCGCCACAGGCGATCGCGACAATTGTTGCAACTCAGTTCACAAGGGGTAACGAATTGGACAGGCGTGGCGACGATCCCGGCGGCCGGCAAGAACGGAGGGTACGCTTCATGTATACGGTTGTACGATCATATTTCGGAAAAGGCGCGAAAGAATTGTTTGACCTGTTGGAGAAGAACAAGGCCGACGTGGAGAAGACAATGCGCTCTGTCAAAGGGTTGATCAGCTACACCCTTGTCCGCAGCGAGGATGGCGGATTTTCAGTGACCGTTTGCAAAGACAAGCCCGGTACTGACGAGAGTTTTGAAAAGGCCAGGGATTGGATCGCGAAGAACGCTGCCGGCATTGGCGTGGCCGCGCCGAAGGTATCAGAGGGACCAATCGTCGTTGACTTGAGTAACGGGTCTTAAATCCGGCGCCTGTGCCTCCCACACCCGGGGCCTTGGACCTCCTCGCCAGAATTTCATCCGGCGGCCTTCGCACCGGCGGCGTCCATGGTCGCGATCAGTCACGTCTGCTCAACGTTGATCGGCGACATTTGGTCGCTCGCGATGAATGTCCGTAACGGGTCGAAACTTTCCGAACAGATTGTTGGCTCTTAGGCCGCCTTACCTTTCCCGCGTCGTTCGCGGCAGGCAGGGAATCCCGCAAAAGTCGACTCGAGCAGTCAGGGCGTCGGAAAGCGGGTTTTCGGAACATTATCTTCACGGTTTTCAGAAATAATGCTATTCTGTGTCGTTTCCCATTCAAGCGGCGGAGCGCTCGCAGAAGGAGAGGCACGGATGGTTCAGGAGATGGCGCCTGCGCGCCGGTTGGGCGCCCAAGGCAAGATGGCGCGGCGGAAGCGGATCTTCGCCCGCTTGAGGGAAGGCGCAAGCTACGAGGAGATCGGGGGCGAGGAAGGCGTGAGCCGCGAGCGCATCCGGCAGATCGTCTCCGAGGTGTTGCAGAAACGCTCGGTCGACAGCGGCGACGACCATGCCAAGCTGCAATTGGATCGGCTCGCGCCCGTGATGCAGCTCGCGGCCGAAGCGGTCGCCGCCGGCGACGTCGCGGCCATCACGCCCTATCTCAAGGTGCTCGATCGGCTCGACCGTTACCAGACGGTCGCCAGCGCGAACCAGGTCTACGACGACGAGGCGCGCCAGAAGCTCATCGACAAGATCAACCGCATGGCCGCCAATTTCGGCACCGACGAGGTCATCGCGGAAGCGGTGCAGGCGCACCTGAGAAAGACCGGCCAGATTCCCCCTGACGAGCCGGGCAAGAGCGATTGGGCGCAAGATCCGGCGAGCCCGGCCGAGGAGCAGCAGGAGGGGCAGAGCGAGGCGGTCCACTGGATGTCCGTCTGAGCCTCGGCCTGCAACCTCTGAGGCGAGTTGCGAGGGCCCCGGATTTTTTTATTTGGATTCGCCGTAACCCTTTGAAAAGCCCCGATTCGTCCAAGGAAATCCAAGGAAATCCAAGGATTTTTTCTTGGTTTTTCTTGGCTTTCCTTGCACCGGACTCGCTCTCAGGTTGTGCATGGGCGCTCGGATCAAGACTCGACCCGCGCCCGTCCTGCGCGGCAGGTTCCGCTCGGCATGATCGACGCGCATGCGAACCTCGCCCTCCTCAAGCATCAAAATTTATTCATGCGGGTGATGCGCGCTTCACTACCGCTGCGCAAACCTCGTTTTTTAGCCGTCGGATTAACCCCTCAGGGCCCGAACGGCGCTAGATTGGCGTCAGGCCGAGTTGCGGCCGGAAGCGACAATGAATGTCGGGATTTACGCGTATGGCTCAAGGCCGTGTGCCCTTCAACGCCGTCGCCGCTTGCGGCGCTCCGCCCGGCTTCGACACGCCCGAGGCGGCCTTCGACGCCGCGCTCCTGCGCGAGCAATATCGTTCGCTGGCGCGGCTCGGCCCCTATGTCCACGGGATCGTCATTGTTGCGGCCCTGGCGTTCTTCGGCGCGGCGCCAACGGGCTCGCTCCTGACCGGCATCCTCCTGCCGACAGCGCTCATCGCCGTGTCCGTGTTCCGGCTGTCTTCGTGGTTCAAGGCGCGGGCCGGCATCGAATTCGAGGCCCTCGACCGCGTCCGGCGCGAGGTGCGCGCGGCGAGCGTGCTCGGGCCGACGCTGACGTTTGCGTTCGCGCTGACGACCGCGATCTCGACCTGGCAGGATGGCGTGATCGAATTCGCGCTGGCGCTCCTCGCCGTCTGGGTCGTCGCCGCTGTTTGCGCGATGTGCCTGAACAGGATCGCGGGCGAGGCCAATGTGGTCGTCCTCGCCGCGACCGCGATCCTCATCATCGCCTTCGTGGCGCGCGACTCGAATCTGACGCTCGGCCTCGCGCCGCTCGTCGCCATCGCGGCGTGTTTCATCATCCGGATGCTCGACGAGCACTTTCGCATGTTCGCCGAAATCGTGCGGTCGCGGTTCGTGATCGCCGAGCAACAGCGCGTGGCCGAAGAGGCGCGGCAGGCGGCGATGGCGATCGCGCTCACCGACGATCTGACCGGGCTGCCCAACCGGCGCTGCTTTCAGAGCCTGCTCGCGGAGCGAATAAGAAGCGCAACAGAAACCAGCGAGCCGTTCGCGCTGGGCCTGATCGATCTCGATGGCTTCAAGCCCATCAACGACGTTCACGGCCATCCGGTGGGAGACGAGATTCTGAGGCAAGTCGCCGAACGTCTCGCCGAGGCGATGAACGGGCGCGGTTCCGCCGCGAGGATCGGCGGCGACGAATTCGCTGTCCTCTGCAATGGAATCGGCGCGCGCGACGAGGTGATCGCCTTGGGCAGGGAAATCCAGGCGATATTCGCGACGCCCTTCGACGTCCCGCCGCTCCGCACTCGTTTGACCTGCGCCTGTGGCTTTGCCCTCTTCCCCTCGACCGCCGCCGAAGCGGACGAACTCGTGCGACTGGCCGACGCCGCGCTCTACCGCGCCAAGGCCAGCAGATCCGGCGGCGCGACCATGTTCGACACGAGAGCCGGACGCACAGCCGCCCGCGCGGGCGCCTTCGAGAACGCCCTGCGCCGCGGGTCCGCGGAGCCGGAAAGCGACGGCCCGCTTGTCGACTTCGCGACCCGAACAGAGGCTTTGACCCGCCTGCGAGCTTAGCCGGTCGGCGGGCGCGCCTTGCCAGCTCGGATCGACTGAACGACCCGGCCGCGCGGCGCCGCCCAATCTCGGTTGGCGGCCGGCAGCGAGGCGCGTACAATCGCCTCTCGCAAAGGGGGAACCCATGCCGAGCGGCATCCATCATGTGACGAGCATCGCGAGCTCGGCGCGCCGGAACCTCGATTTCTATGATCGAACGCTTGGCCTGCGCCTGGTCAAGAAAACCGTCAATTTCGACAATCCCGGCGCCTATCACCTCTATTACGGCGATGCCGCTGGCCATCCGGGCACGATCCTGACCTTCTTCGCATGGGAGGGCGCCGCGCCTGGCCGGCTCGGGATCGGGGAGGCGCAGGAAACGGTCTTCAGCATCCCGGAAAGCTCGATCGGCTACTGGACCCAGCGCCTGGTCGAGAAGGGCGTCGCCCACGATCCACCCGTCAAACGCTTCAACGCGACAACGATCGCGTTCAAGGATCAAGACGGGACCCGGCTGGCGCTGAGCGGCGTCAAGGGCGTCGAGACCAAACCCGGGTGGAGCGCCGGCGGCGTGCCCGCGGAACACGCCATTCGCGGCTTCCACAGCGTGAGCCTCATGCTGGCTGAAGCCGGCCCGACCGCCGCCATTCTCACCGACGTCTTCGGCTTTGTCGGCGGCGGAGAGGAGGGACCGACGCAACGCTTTCAGGCGCCCGGCGTGGAGATCGGCGGCATCATCGATCTCAGGACGGCGGGAGAGTTCCTCACGGCGCGCCAGGGGGCGGGCTCGGTTCATCACATCGCCTTCCGGGCGGCCGACGACGCCGAGCAGGCGGCGATGGTTCGCAAGCTCGCCGAAGATCATCGCCTGCGCACCACCGAGCAGAAGGACCGCAACTACTTTCGCTCGGTCTATTTTCGCGAGCCTGGCCGGGTGCTGTTCGAAATCGCCACCGATCCGCCCGGCTTCGCCATCGACGAATCGCCCGATTCGCTTGGGGAAGCGCTCAAGCTGCCGCCATTCCTTGAAGGCCGCCGCGCGGCGATCGAGGCGGCGCTGCCAAAGCTCGACTAGCGAATGAGACGAACCGTGCTGTTCCCGACGCCCCTCGGGATCCGGTGATGGCGCCCGAGTTGGCTTATATTCATCGCTTCGAGCCCGGTGCCGACCCCGCGCTGCCGCCGGTCCTCCTCCTCCATGGCACGGGCGGCGATGAAACGGACCTCGCGCCGCTCGGCCGCGCGATCGCGCCGGGCGCGGCGCTTCTCTCCCCGCGCGGAAATGTGCTCGAAGGCGGCATGCCGCGCTTCTTCCGGCGCTTTCGCGAGGGTCTGTTCGATGAGGAGGACGTGCGGCGCCGAGCGGGCGAACTCGCCAGTTTCGTCGCCGAGGCCCGCCACGTCTACGGCTTGGGTCAACCTTTGGCGTTGGGCTATTCGAACGGCGCGAACATCGCCGCCGCCGTTCTCTTGCTGCATCCGAAGACTCTTGCCGGCGCGATACTCCTTCGCGCCATGGCGCCCTTGAGTGAGCCGCCAAAGCCCAACCTTGCGGGCGTTCCAGTCCTCATCCTGTCCGGATTGAACGATCCGATCGCTCCGCGGTCCCGTTCGGAGAAACTGGCGACGGCGCTGGTCGCGGCCCGCGCACGGGTCGAGCGTGAGGATCTGCCGGCGGGCCACGGACTGACCGAAACCGACCTGACGAGGGCCAAGGCGTTCTACGCGCGCGAAGCGGCGCAGCCCTTTCGCTCCGAGGCTTAGAGGCTCAGCGTCAGAGGCCCGCGCAGCGGGTCGGCCTTAGAGCTTCGTCGCGACGAACGCGACGATGTCGGTCATGACGGTCGAAGCCGCCTGATCCATTGCCGCGGCCACATGGGCGGCGTCGGTCGACTCGACCGGGATCCGAAGACTGAAAATCTGGTCCGCCGTGATCCGTCCGCTGCCGAGCGAAACGATCCAGGCGGCGATGTCGATATGGATTTCTTTCGTCTGGGCGTCGAGTTCGAAAGCGCGGATGTCGAGATCGACCTCGTAATTCGCGTTCGCCGACGGGCCGTCGATCCAACGCGCGAGGCCGGCGTTCTGAAAACTCTGCGCCAGCCGCGCGCGGAAAAGCGCAGGCAGGGATTCAGGCCAGCTGGCCCCGGCAAGGGTGGCCAGCGTCTGCGATTCGCGGACCAGGATGTGATCGCTGTCGAGATCGGCCGTCGCGCTCGCCTGGCCAATCCGGAACTGCGAGCGGACGGCGTGGGCCGGGGGCGGCGTGGCGGCGGCGAGGTCATACAGGGTCGGCGGAGGTCCGCCCGCGCACGCCGAAAGCGCGAGCGCGAGAATGCTCGCCGCGGCAAATCTCAATCCACCTCGGGATCCGCCCCCCATTCGCCCCATCATTGCCCGCCGTGATACTCGGGCAGCGCGGGTCTTGAACCGAAGATGACCTGACTTGGATTGCGTCCGAGCGATCGCACAACTCCGTCGATGTCCTGGACCGTCCGCCGCGCCTCCACGGCAAGCGCTTCGTATTCGCGTAGGCCCGTATTGGTGAAGCGGCTGAGCCCGCTCGCGATGTCCTTGATCCGCGAATCGACGTCGTCGGCGAGCTTTTTGACCGACAGCGCCGCCTCGCTGATGCGGTCGACCGCCCCCTTCGTGCCCGGCGCGCCGAGGAAGTTCTGGGCGGCCGTCAGAACGCCATCAACTTTATCGGCGGATTCGTTGAGCTTGGCGGACATGTCGGAGAAGTTCTTAAGCGTCGAATCGATGTTGCCGCGATTCTGACGCACAGTCTGCGCCACCTCGCTGGCCGAGTCGACGATCCCGGCGATCTTCTGCGAATTGACCGCCTTTAGCAAAGAGTTGGCATCGATAAGTGCGGTGTCCAGACGGCCCGCAGAGTCATTGAGATGACCGGCGAGCACAGCCCCATCCCGCGCCAGAGCCTTGATATTGTCCGAGCTCTCGGCGAGCGCTTGACTGAACGTCTGCGCGTTCGCGAGGAGAGCGTGGATCTGGTCGGGTTCGACCGCCTTGACCACGCGATCCGCGTCCTGCGACAGGCCCTGGATTTGGGCAACGACAGGCTGGATCGTCTTGCTGAGATCAGCCAGATTTTTCAGCGTCACGTCAATATTCGGACGATTGTCGGCGAGGGTCTTGGCGAAGGCGTCGGCATTCTGAAGCGTCGAATGAAGGGTGGCTGAATTGGCGGCGAGGAGCTGGTCGGCGCGGTCGACCACAGAATTGCCTTTCGCCGACAAACTCTGAACGTTGTCAACAATCGAACGAACCTTGTCGGGATCAACCGCTTTAAGCACATTGTCGGCGTTTTGCGTTAGGCTTTGGAACTGCGCCACGACCGGCTGAACGGTCTTGCTGATCTCGGCCAGGTTCTTCAGCGTCGTGTCGACATTCGGCGCGTTATCGGCCAGGGCCTTGGAGAAGACATCGGCATTGTGAAGCGTCGACTGAATTGAATTGGAATTGTCAGAAAGAAGCTTGTCGGCACGATCGACGACCGAGACCCCCTTGGCCGACATCGCCCGGACGTTGCCTACGATCGCGCGAACCTGCTCAGGGTCGATCGATTGAACGAGCCGATCGGAATCGTCGGAGAGCGTTTGCAGACGGGCCGCCAGCGGCCCGATCTGCTTGCCGAGTTCGCCTACGCTCTTCAGCGCCGCGTCGATCCCCTCGGAATTATCGGCTAAGGCTTTCGAAAACTGATCGATGTTCGCGAGCGTCGAATGGATCGTCGGGGAATTTTCGGCAATGATCTTATCCGCATCATCCAGAACCTCCGTCGCCTTGGTCGACAGCACCGCTACGTTATCCAAAATGTCCTGCAGCTGGATCGACTGACCGGCGCGGATGACAGGCGGCCTGCCATTTTCCCCAACGAGCGCCGGGCCAGCGGTCGGACCGCCCAGAAGGGCGACAACCGCTCCCCCCGTCAGCCCCTGTGTCTCAAGACGCGCTTTGGTGTTTTTGTCGATTGGCGCCTCCGAGTTGACGTCAATATCGGCGACGACCTGGTGCGGGTCGCTCCGTGAGAAAGTAAGGTGGGTAACCTCGCCAACCTTGATGCCGTTGAACGAGACATTGGCGCCGGTCGAAAGTCCTGCAACCGATCCGTTGAAGACGACCTCATAGCTCCGGTGACCGCCCGCGGCTCCGTAGCCAGCGATCCACATGATGAACAGGAACGCCCCGACGACCGCCGCCAAGGTGAAGGCGCCGATCAGGACGTAATTGGCGCGCGTCTCCATTCTGCTCAGCGCCTCGCATTCTGGGGCCGGTCCTCCGCAGCGACCGCGGAGGGCTGGTCTGCACCCGCCGCGAGACGGATCACACCCCTCTTACCGTGGAAATAGGACTTGAGCCAAGGATCGTCCGAAAGCAAGAGCTCGCTGATCGGACCGGCGGCGATAACCTTCTTATGCCCAAGCACCGCGACCCGATCGCAGATCGCAAACAGGCTGTCGAGATCATGCGTCACCATAAAGACTGTGAGGCCGAGCGTCTTTTGCAGGGTGCCGATGAGATCGTCGAAATCGCCGGCAGAAATTGGATCGAGCCCAGAGGTTGGTTCGTCGAGGAAGACGATTTCCGGATCGAGCGCGAGCGCCCTCGCCAACGAAACGCGCTTGGTCATGCCGCCCGACAGCTCGGAGGGCAATTTGTCGGCGGTTTCCGGAGGCAAGCCGACGAGCGCCAGTTTCTGCAGCGCGAGACCGTCGAGCGTCGACTGGGACAAGCCAAGATGCTCGCGCATCGGCGCTTGGATGTTCTGTCTGACTGTCAGACTCGAGAACAGCGCTCCCTCTTGAAAAAGCACGCCCCATCGCTCGCCGACCACGAGACGATCGTGAGAGGTCATCTTGTCGATGTCCAAGCCGAACACTTCGATGGTGCCCGCCTGCTTATGCAACAAGCCAAGAATCGTGCGCGTCAGGACCGATTTGCCTGCGCCAGAGGCGCCGACAAAGCCCAACACCTCGCCGCGGTAGAGATCGAGGTCGAGCCCGTCCATCACCAGGTGATCGCCGAAGCCCACTTTCAGGCCGCGCACGCGAATGACCACTTCGCGCTCAGACGGCTTGGGGGGCGAAGCGTCGTTCAATAGTCCACCGTGGCGAAGAACATCGCAAACAGACCGTCCATAACAATGACCATGAAGATCGACTTGACCACCGACGATGTCACGCAGCGGCCCAGCGACTCGGCCGATCCGCGGACCTCCATGCCCTCGGTCGCAGCGATGAGGCCGATCACGATCGCCATAAACGGCGCCTTGATGATGCCGACCAGAAACGTCTCAACCCAAATGGCGCTCTGAAGGCGAGTAATGAAAACTGCCGGCGTCAGGCCCGCATAGATCCAACTGACGACGAGACCGCCGGCCATTTGAGCCAGATCGGCAAGAAAGGTCAAAACCGGCAGCGCGATCACAAGCGCCACCAACCGTGGGATGATCAGCACTTCCAGCGGGTCGAGCGCCATCACTTTCAACGCGTCGATCTCTTCGCGCATCTTCATCGAGCCGATTTCGGCGGTGATCGCCGAGCCCGTGCGACCAGCGATCATGATCGACGTCATCAGCACGCCGAGCTCGCGCAAACCGAGGACGCCAACGAGACTGACCGCGTAGTCCGCAGCGCCGAATTTAGCGAGCTGAAAGATGCCCTGTTGGGTGACGATCGCGCCGACCAGGAAGTTGATCAGCAAGATGATGGGCACGCTGCGCAGCCCGTACATCTCGAGGTGATACACCATTGGAGTCCAGCGCCAGCGCCACGGGTGGGGGGCGAGGCGCAAGAACATCACCACGACTTCGCCGAGATAATCCACAATGTCGATGAAATCGACGCCGGAATTGTAGATTGTCTCACCGACCGCTGAGAGCAGCGCGACTGTGTGAGCCGGATGAATCAGCGTCGACTTCTCGGGCGGATAGTAACCCGCCTCCTTGAGCAAGAGGTCGTGCTTAGGTTGCTCGCCGCGGTAGGAAACCGTCGCTCCGGCCGCTGCCAGTTCGACCTCGGCGCGATCGATGAACCACGCGCCGGCGGTGTCCATGCGTTGGAGACCGGCGAGATCGAAGATGACGCTTTTTGCGTCTTTGGCAAGTGAGGGGAGCGAAGCCCCAGCCGCCTCGAGCTGGTGTCCGGCGCTGACGATCCATTCCCCCGCCAGCGACAGCACGACTCCGTCCTGGCCGTCTTGACGAGCTACGGAAGGCGTTGCGGTCACCAAGCGCTCCGGCAGGCACAAACGGCGCTCATATCGCGCCGTCCCGCGACTGTCGAGCGATCACGACGCCATCGCCCGGTGGAAAAGGATCAGGGGAAAAACAAACCAAGTACGAATCGGACACTCGTTCACACGGACTCAGATTCGAGAATAAGGCGAGTTGAATCTTTCGCTTCCACTCGGCGCCTGAAATCATCCTTACCAGTTCGCGGCCTGCTGGCCGCGCCGCATGCCTCAAAAAGGAACTGGCGGACCATCCGTCGGACAAACGGTGAAGGAATCGGCGATGGCCAAATCGCCGCGCGCCGGCCTCCAAGGGCAAGCCGCAATCGCCGCTGGAACGCCGGGATCCGTAAACATCGTCACCAAATCCTCGGCTTGCTGGCTGCACCCCATGCCTCAAAGAGGGACTCGCAGACCATCCGTCGGACAAACGGGGAAGGAATCAGCGATGGCCAAATCGCCGCGTTTCGCCCTTCAAAGGCAAGCCGCAACCGCTGCGGTCGCATGGGCCCGTCAGATCTTGGTTAACGAGCCGCTCGAGGCGCCCAATCATCGAGCGCGCGGCCGCCTGCGTCGCGAGCAACTCGTTCGCGTGGCCTTTGGGCAACGGTTGCAGTAGCTACAGAAAGTCAGCTATGGGAGCGGCACCATCATTCAAAGCCTGTGAGAACGCGCCGAAAACCAGCCATCAATCCATCATCGCCGCCTTGAGAATGCACACCATCGTGGCGTGCGCCGGCTTCTCGCTCAGGTTGCGGATTCGATGAGGCATATCGCAACGGTACCGCAGCGTCTCCCCGCTACAAGCGGCCGCCGTCGTCTCGCCGACCTCGACCTCGAGTTCGCCGTCCAAAACCGAAAGGCACTCGACCGAGCCGCGCAGATGGGCGGCGGATTCGAGAACTCCGCCCGGATCGGCCTGAAAATCGTACCATTGCAGCCAGTCGACAGTTTTCAGCCAGCCGATTACCGCAAGACGGCATAGTCCGTCATCAGAGACGAAGATCGGCGTCGTCCCTCTGCCCAGATGCTCGATAAATGGGCCCTCATCGGCGCCCCGCAGCATCGATTCGATGGACACATCGAGCGCGTGGGCCAGCCGCCAGATCGTTGTCAGCGTCGGATTGGTCTCGTTGCGCTCGATCTGCGAGATGATCGACTTGGCAACACCCGAATGTTGCGACAGGTCGGCGAGCGATAGTCCGTAGCCCTTGCGCAACTTAAGCACCGCCTGGCCGAGCTGATTGGACAGCGAGGCGGCCCCGGCTTCGAGAACCTTGGCTCTGTCCTTGCCCTCAACACCCATCGCGCGCTCCGCTTTTCATGCCTATCATAGACGCTTTCGTCCGGATTATCGAACGTTGGCGCACGGCCCCGCTCATCGCGGGCGCTTCGCGGCGGCCGAGAAACCATCACGCAATCTGTATCGAACGGAGTGACGTTTGGTGCGCACACTTGCTCACGATCTCGCGCATGCGCCGCGGCCATGGCGCAATCGACAGTGTTTAATGGCCCAACGCAGTTTGCCAGCGCGATCGGCTATGTGTGTGGGGTTGCTCGTGTCCGACGATCTCGTCGGCGCGGTCTATCGCATCTGGTACGACGGCAAGTAGAAAGCTGGTCTGAGAAAGGACAGCTCTCGCGCTGGCAGGAGCTGTTTTTTTGGCGCTCACGTGGAGGACGTTTGCGGTTTGATTTGCGTCTGTCGCTGAAAGCGGTTTCTGTTGGCGCCTGCCTCGCCATGGTATTCGTTGCCCGGGCTGAGGCCGCGACGCAACAGCAAGGTGGCAAAAGGCGGAAGCCGGTGCGCCGTTTGCCACGGCATCGACGGTCTGGCGAAAATCCCCGAGGCGCCCAATCTTGCAGGCCAAAGCGAGAGTTATCTGATCGAGCAGATCACTGCATTCAAATCTAGGGAACGCAAAAACGAAATGATACCGGTCGTGGCTCAGGATCTCTCGCCGGCGGATATCGAAAATCCGGCCGCGTATTATTCGGGGATCGAGATTTCGGTGGGCAAGACGCCCGATCAGTAGCCGCCTCCTTGGCCGGCGGATCAAAAAAATAGCGCCGTTTGGCGCCAAGAAATTGCGGTTAGCGGTCTAGCCTAATCTTACGAGCCCTGTTGGAAAAGGGCGCGCCAAACCGCCTTAACATCGAAGACGCCGCCCGATTGAGACGGGCGGCGTTCGATCTCACATCTCAGCCGACAGGTAGCTCGTCACTTCCATGCCAACGCAAACTTCGCGGACTTCGGGGGTCGACCATGCCATGGCGTCGTTTCCTTCTCTGCATCGTGAGCTCCGTTCTACTTAGAGCCCAGAGCGGAACATAAGTTACCACGACGCCCAAACAACCGTCAAACCCGTCGTTTTCCCTCACTCGCGGACTTTTGATGGGCGCCGCACGAGCCTAGTTGAGAGCTGCTCGCCCGCCCCGAAAGGCGCCGGGGCCGCGCGTTCGGCGTTCTCGCGTGAATGCACGCCCTTCGTAGATATTTGACAAATCAGAATCTTCGTGCCACATTTTTTGAATTTGGCCTCGATCGGCAAGCGAAAACGGACCAAGAGGAAGGTTCAGCTCAGCCTTGGGAAGCGAAGCGGAAGGCAGCCACGGGGGACGAGTTTTATTTGAATTGGCCGTAACCCATTGAAAAGTCCCAATTCGGAAAAATAAGCGCTAGCTAACGCAAGCACCTTTACTAACGTTTGCTCGCGTTTATGGGCGGTTAAGCGCGTTTATCTGTGCGGATTGAGCGGACGGATTGCGCTTGCCACGCGCCGGCCTCGCCTTGGGAGAGGCTAGCGAGGCGCGGCCGAGGCGCAGGCGCCGCGGCCGCGCTTGCCGAAGCTGCGGCGAACAGGATGAACGGACGCTGCGTCGCCCCTTGGACCGCTCGCTCGATGGTGAGCGCGAGCACGTCGCTGTCGCTCAGAATCGCCTCGCCCATGAGAGCGCCGTTGGAGCCCCACATTCGCGTCCAGACGATTGTCGTCTCCTCGCCGCGGACGAACTGCAGATGTCCGATGGTCGTTTCCGCATCATAATGGGGCTTGAGGACCGCGCTCGTTTCCGGGTCGACCAACGCGACCGTGGCGCCCTCGCCGAAGGTCGCGGAAACCTCGAACTTCACTTCAGCGCCACTCGCGAACTGTGAGGGTTCGCATCGGGCCCCTCACCGGCGCAATCGAGGGTGATGCTGGCATTTTCCTTGGCGGCGGCTGCGCCGTCCGCCCAGACGAGCCGTGGCGGAAGGGAGGCGCAGAGTCCGAACAGGATGGATGCGACGCGGATCCGCGCGAGGCGTCGGCGCGCGGCGAGCCTTCGCCGCCTTAAAAAGCCCCCGCGAATGCGCCGCCGTCGATCAGGATGTTCTGACCCGTGATGAATCCCGCGTGGGCGCTGGCGAGAAAGGCGCAGAGCGCGCCGAATTCGTTTGGATCGCCGAATTGCCCGACCGGGATTCGCCCCTTCGAATCTGCCCGCGCGACATCCACGCTGACGTTCCGCTGGGCCGCCGTGCGCGCGAGACCTGCCTTCTGACGGTCGGTCTCAAACGATCCAGGCTGGATCGAGTTAATTGTCACGTTGTCGCGCGCAAACAGACGCGCCGCGGAGGCGAGAAACGCCGTCAATCCCGCGCGAGCCCCCGATGAGACGTCGAGGCCGGCGATCGGCGTCCGGACCGAACTCGAAGTGATGTTGATGATTCGTCCGAATTTGCGCTCGACCATCCCCGGCGCCAGCGCCTGGACCAATGCGATCGGGGTCAGCATGTTGGACTCGACGCCCCTGAGGACATCCTCGCGACTGATCTCGGCGAAACTCTTATACGGCGGCCCGCCGTTGTTATTGACGAGAATATCCGCGTCCGGGCAGGCGGCGATCAGTTCCGCCCGCGTCGCCGGATTGTCCAGATCGCCTGGAATTTCACGTATCTGCACGCCCGTCGCCTGGCGCAGTTCGGTTGCGGTCCGACTCAGCACCTCCTTGTCCCGTCCGTTCAGCACGATCGCGCATCCCGCTTCCGCCAGCGTTTGGGCGCACGCGCGGCCCAAGCCTTTGCTCGACGCACAAACGATTGCCTTCCGGCCAGCGATTCCCAAGTCCACTGTGGCGCCCCTGCTCTCGACACACTTCCGGGGGGCAATTATAAGCCATCGCGTGCGTCGCGTCATCGAAGCGACATGAGAATCTGCGCAGTCATTTCTCGTTGTTCGCCCCCTCGCGAGGAGGCCCCGGGTGCCCAAGTCCCAACAGTCCCATCGTTACAGGACCCTGTTCCTGTCGGATTTGCACCTGGGCACACGCGGGTGCCAAGCGCATCTCATCTTGGATATGCTGCGTCACGTCGAGGCGGACACGATCTACCTCGTCGGCGACATCATCGACGGTTGGCGGCTCCGCTCTGGCTGGTACTGGCCGCAGGCGCATAACGATGTCATCCAAAAATTGCTCCGCAAAGTGAGGCGTGGCGCGCGGATGATTTTCGTCCCGGGCAACCACGATGAATTCGCCCGGCAGTTCTTCGGTCTGACCTTCGGCGGGATCGAGATCAAGCGGCAGGCGATCCACACTGCCGCCGACGGCAAGCGTTACCTCATCATTCACGGCGACGAATT
The DNA here is from genome assembly GCA_963726105.1 of uncultured Alphaproteobacteria bacterium. Taxonomy (GTDB): domain Bacteria; phylum Pseudomonadota; class Alphaproteobacteria; order Rhizobiales; family Beijerinckiaceae; genus Roseiarcus. The sequence goes on along the minus strand of CAVSBJ010000026.1, from coordinate 815,261 downwards.
CGACGTCGTCGTTCGCCACTCGAAGTGGCTCGCCTTCTTCGGCGACTGGGCCTACGATTTCGCCCTCTTCGTCAACACGCATTTCAACGCGGCCCGCCGGGCCTTGGGCTTGCCCTATTGGTCGTTTTCGGCCTGGGCGAAGCTCAAGGTCAAGAACGCGGTCAATTTCATTGGTTCATTCGAGAAAGAATTGGCCGCAGAGGCTAGAAAGCGCGGCGTCGACGGCGTGGTCTGCGGCCACATTCATCATCCGGTCATCCGGGACATGGAGGGCGTGATCTACGTCAACACCGGCGACTTCGTCGAATCCTGCTCGCTGGTGGTCGAGCATTATGATGGCCAAATGGAAGTGTTGCGCTGGAAGGATCCGCTGCGGCTCGGCGCCTGGGCCGATGACAAGCTATCATTCGAGGAGGAAGCGGCCGAGGCGGGGGCTGACGAGGCGCAAGCGGAATTGGCCTGATGCGTATCCTGATCGCCACCGACGCCTGGCGCCCGCAAGTCAATGGCGTGGTGTCGACCCTGGAGCGAATGACCCAGGCGGCGGCCGAACTGGGCGCGGCATTCGAATTCATCACGCCCCAGGGCATGTGGAGCGCGCCCCTGCCCTCCTACCCTGAAATTCGCTTGGCGTTCCCGTCCTGGCGAGGGATCGGCCAGCGCATCGAGCAAGCGAAGCCGGACCATATCCATATCGCGACGGAAGGCCCAATCGGCTGGCTGACGCGGCGTTATTGCTTGAAGCACAAGCGGATCTTCACAACCAGCTACCATACCCGCTTCCCGGAATACGTGTCGGCGCGCGTCCGCGTTCCGGAATGGCTGACCTATGCGGGCTTGCGCTATTTTCACGCACCTTCAGCTGCGGTAATGGCCCCCACGCCGACCATCGGCGCCGACCTGACCCGTCGCGGCTTCCCCCGAGTGAGGCTCTGGACGCGCGGGGTCAATCACGCCGTCTACCGGCCGCGTTCAAAGCGCGCGCTCGACCTGCCGCGGCCGATCTTCCTGTCGGTTGGACGGGTGTCGGTGGAAAAAAACCTTGAAGCGCTGCTGGATCTCGACTTGCCCGGCTCGACCGTCATCGTCGGCGACGGACCGATTCGTCGGCGCCTCGAGCGCCGCTATCCGCATGCGCATTTCCTTGGCGCCAAGCAGGGGGAAGCGTTGGCCGACGTCTATGCGAGCGCGGACGTGTTCGTCTTCCCGTCGCGCACTGATACGTTCGGGATCGTCATGATCGAGGCTATGGCGAGCGGCTTGCCGGTCGCGGCCTATCCGGTTCCCGGGCCGATCGATGTGGTCGGGCCCAGCGCCGGCGTGCTCGACGAGGATCTACGGGCAGCCTGCCTCAAGGCGCTGACTCTGTCGCGCGAGCAGGCGCGGGAGCATTCGATGCGTTTCACTTGGAGAGAGAGCGCGCGCCAGTTCCTCGACAACATCGAGGCGAGCCGCTCAGACGTTAAACTGAAAACCGTTTCGGCTCGGAAAACCGTCGGGGTCGTGAAGCCGGTCGAGAACCGTTAGCGCCCGAACCCGGTTACAACCCGATGCGTGAATTTCCGCCAAGGAAAAGCCAAGGAAAACCAAATAAAACCAAGCAAATAAGCTTGCATTTCCTTGTTTTTACTTGGCCGAATTGGGACTTTTCAACGGGTTACGGCGAATCCAAACAGAATTTTTCCGCGCCCTGCCCGAGACCCGCTCTGGTTGCAACAGAGCACCGAGCGCCGGGGCCGAATGAGGCGCCGACCCCATTTGTCTGACAGGCTGATCGTATCCGAGCTTTCGGATTCAGGCAAGCAAATGCAAACGAACTTTAGCTGACCCGCACCGTCCGCCATGATACCCGATCCACGCCGATCCCAGTCGTGGAGTGCAATACATACGAATTATTCGCCAGTTTCGCGCGCCCCCTATTCGTTTTCACGCGCCCGAGGGCTGGCGCAGAACGGAAAAGGCGAGTCAAGCCGCCGCGCGCATCCTGCGAATTATCGCGAGCCGGAGCCTGCGACATCTTTGTCCGTTGGGGGCTCAGCTCAGGCCCAAACCCCCGCCCGGCAGATCACTCTCCGTTCAGGCCCGTCACGCCGCCTTCGCCAGCCGCTGCTGCACCGTCGACCTCAGCTTATTGAGATCGTGCGCGAACAGGCGGATGCCGTCGGACAGCTTCTCCGTCGCCATCTGGTCCTCGTTCAGCATCCAGCGGAAGGTCTTCTCGTCCATTGCAATCTTGGCTGGAGCCGGGCCGGGCTTGGCCGGGTCGAGGCGCCGCTTGAGTTCGCCCTCTTCCTTCGACAGCGCCTCGAGCAGCTGTGGCGAGATGGTCAGCCGGTCGCAGCCCGCGAGCGCCTCGATTTCGCCGGTGTTGCGGAACGACGCGCCCATGACGACGGTCTTGATTCCATGGGTCTTATAGTAGGCGTAGATGGCGCGGACCGACTGCACGCCCGGGTCGGTTTCGGCGGTGTACGGGCCGCCGCCCGCCTTCACATGCCAATCCAGGATGCGGCCGACGAAAGGCGACAGCAGGAACGCCTTCGCGTCCCCCGCCGCAATCGCCTGGGCGATCGAGAAGGCGAGCGTCATATTGCAATCGATCCCCTCCGCCTGCAGGCGCGTGGCCGCCTGCAAGCCTTCCCAGGTCGAAGCGAGCTTGATCAGGATGTGCTCGTGGCCGATGCCGCGCTCCTTGTAGGCGGCGATGAGCGACTTCGCTTTGGCGACCATGCCTTCCGTGTCAAAGGAGAGATCGGCGTCGACCTCGGTCGACACACGGCCAGGAACGATCTTCGTCAATTCGGCGCCGAAGTTCACCGCGATCCGGTCCGTCACCTCGCCGACCGAAGCCTTTTGTTTGCCCCCCCACGCAATCGCCTCATCGACAAGACGCGCATAGGCCGGCATCTCGGCGGCCTTCAAAATCAGTGACGGGTTCGTCGTCGCGTCGGTCGGCTTGTAGGCGCGGATCGCCTCCATGTCGCCGGTGTCGGAGACGACGGTGGTCATTGTGCGCAACTGTTCGAGCTTACTGGTCATGGACGAGCCTCCTTCGCGGCAACTCCCCGCTATCCGACAGGTTCCCTTTCGCGCGATTGTCGCGCCTCGGCGCGTCATAAGCAAGCGAGAACCCAAAGCGCCTCAGACGAAAGGCCTTGTGGCGCGCCCTTGGCGAGGTGTTTGAGCAAAACTCGATCCCGCGATTGCGCTGTTGACTTCCCCAAGACGACGCGAGCAAAGGCCCCAATGCGCAGTTAGCGGTCATTCGCCCCGGCGTCGCAAGCATTAGCCCGCGGCTTGGAGGGGAGCGGCGGGCGACTGTGGCCCGGCGTCGGGCTTCGGCGTGACTGTCGGCGCCGGAGCCGTATCTGCTCGTACAGTCGGCCCGGGTTTGGCTGCGATCCGATCGAGAGCCCAGTAAGCGATCAGCTTCACGCGATCATTCACGAGGAACCAGACCAGGGCGTAGCCCCAGACGAACAGCGCCCAGCCCCAGCCGAGCGGCGTCATGAACAGCCCGTAGACGGCGATCAGGGTCGCCAACGTCTGTGTGCCGACCACCGCGAGCAATAAGATTCTGGCAGGGCGTATGGACCAGAAAGGTCCGCGTGTGCGCGTCAGAAAAATGGTGAGGTGACCGGCTACCGACAGCTTGAGATACATCAGCGTTTGGATATGAGCGCGGTCGAGACGGAAGACGCGCTCGCCAAGGTAGAAGAGGCCAAACGCGGCGATGACGCCGACAACGCCGAGAACTGTCGATATGCCCAGAACCGTGCGCATGTCCCAGGCTTCGGGCTTGTTCCGGTAGATGACGTTGTCATAGGCGATCGACAGGATGGCGCCGTCGTTGAGCAGCGCCAGCATGACGATCATGATCGCGGTCAGGGGATAAAATTTGAAGACGACGATCGCCAGCGTCATGAACAGGAGAACGCGCAGCGTCTCGGCGATGCGATAGATAGCATAGCTGTTCATCCGCTGAAAGATGCGGCGGCTTTCCTTTATCGCTTCGATAATCACTGAGAGACCCGGCGTCAGCAGCACGATGGAAGCTGCAGCCCGCGCCGCGTCGGTGGCGCCAGAGACGGCGATCCCGCAGTCGGCCTTTTTCAACGCGGGGGCGTCGTTCACGCCGTCGCCTGTCATGCCAACGATATGGCCGTGCTTCTGCAAGACGTCGACGATATGAAACTTATGTTCGGGAAACACCTGAGCGAAACCGTCCGCATCTTCGATGGTCTTGGCCACCGCCGCGGTTTCCTCGCTTTTGGCGTCGCCGAGGGTGTTCGCGTCGAGGATGTTCGCCCCCATGCCCAACGTCTTGGCCATCTCGCGTGCGATCGCCAGAGCGTCGCCCGTCACCATCTTGATCTTCACGCCCATCTCAGCCGCCGTCGCGACGGTGGACTCGGCGTCTACCCGAGGCGGATCGAACAGCGGCAGGACGCCGAGTAGCCGCCATTGTCCGTCGCCGTCGGCACGAGCGACGCCCAGCGCACGAAAGCCGCGCGCGGCAAAGTCATCGACAGCCTTGTCCACGGCGTCCTTCACCGCAGCCGCGTTGGCCGACAGCGCCAGGATAACTTGCGGCGCGCCCTTGCTCACCTTGAATGTCTTTCCATCCGCGCCCTTGACCGTGGCCTCGGTCCGCTTGTGCACGGGATCGAATGGCTGGAAATGCGTGACCTCATAGGGTTTCAGCGCCTGCTTGTCCTTCAGGCCGCCGAGCACCGCGAGATCGATCGTATCCTCGTTCGCGGCTTGCGAAGCCAAGGCGCCGGCAAGGATGAGCTCTTCAGCGGTGGTCGCATCAAGGCAGAACGGTTCGCCGAGCGTCAGCTTGTTCTGGGTGAGGGTCCCGGTCTTGTCGGCGCAGAGCACGTCCACGCCCGCCAATTCTTCGATCGCGACCAATTTGCTCACGATCGCCTGTTTCTTGGCGAGCAGACGCGCGCCGACCGCCATCGTCACCGACAGAACCGTCGGCATCGCTACGGGGATAGCCGCCACCGTCAGCACAAGCGCGAACTGCAGCACGGTAAGGATCGGTTCGCCGCGGTAAATTCCAAGTCCGATGATCACGGCTACAAGGATAAGCGCGAGGGCAATCAGGTAGTTGCCGATCTTCAGCACGGCTTTCTGGAAATGGCTGACGGTGACCGCCGTTTCCACCAGTTCCGCCGTCTTGCCAAAATACGTTTTGCCGCCAGTCGCGTAGACCAGCGCGCCGATTTCGCCGCGGCGAACGATCGACCCGGAGAAGACGGCTTCGCCGGATTTGCGTGTGGCGGGTAAAGATTCCCCGGTCAGCGCCGACTGGTCCACGGATATCTCGTCGCCGTCCAGCAAGCGCGCATCGGCCGGCACGATGTCGCCCAGGCGCAAGCGGATCACGTCGCCGGGCACCAGTTCACGCGCCGCCGGGTCGACCCACTTCCCGTCGCGTTTCACCCTTGCCTTGATCGCCAGCGTCGCCTTCAGAGCAGCGATCGCGTTGCCCGCCTGATGCTCTTCCCAGAATCCCACCACGGCGTTGGCAAGCAGCAGGAGAAAAATAATACCGAAATCCGACCAGTGCCCCGCCGCCGCCGAGAGGATCACAGCCGCTTCGATCATCCAGGGGATCGGACCCCAGAAATAGGACAGGAACTTCAGGATCTCGTTGGTTTTCTTCTCCGCGATCTCGTTTGGCCCATATTGGGTCAGCCGTTTTTGCGCCTCGGCTTGGGTCAGGCCATCCGACGACGAGCCAAGTTGTTTCTCGACCTCCGCCAGAGGCTGGGTTTGCAAATTGTCCTTCGCGTCAGGCCGCGATGCAGTTTTGAGGCCGAGAGCCTTGGGCTGATCCGCATGAGGTTTCATGGTCGAGTCCTTGTGGCGCGGCTGTGAGCCTGCTTCCGCGTGCGATGGACCAAGAATTGTCTTTGCTGCCGTTTGTTCGCAACGCCGGCTGCGGCATGGCGCGAACCGAGGCTTGGGGCGCGAATATTCCGGCGCGGAAAGTGGGGCTGCTGCCGTGGAAAACTATAAGCGCGTGTAATGCCGCCAAAGTAAGGCCCGGAAAATGCGCGCACCCGCCATTAAGATCTCAACCAGCGGTCTTGGCGCGACGTCGCCTCAACGGAATGGCCGCTTCACGTCAAAACCGGTCAGGTGATTGAGTTTTGACTTTAGCGCTCGCGCAAACAAGAGGCGGCCGGCATCGCGATTGCTGGCCGTCAGCTCATTCCTTTGCAGTTGCAACACCGATAAGAAACCTGCCGAGGGCAATGATCGGGGGAATCAGCCCGACGCAGCACGCCAGCGGCCATCCCCCTCGCGCGTAAGCCCATGCGCCGAGAGCCGATCCGATCGCGCCGCCGACGAACGCCGTCGACAGGTAGACGCCATTGAGCCGGCCGCGGGCCTCTGGGGCGATGGCAAAAATGGCCCGATAGCCGAAGATGAGATTGGCCTGCACTCCGAAGTCGACCGCGACGGCGGCGCCAACCAGAAGCGAGAGCGCAACGATCGAGCCTTGCGGGACAAAGATCGACCCGAGCATCGCAAGCGCCACGAGGGCGATCGCGGCGCCGGTCGCCGGACGGCCCCAGCCACGATCGGCGACTCGGCCCGCTATCGGCGCGGCGATGGCCCCGGAAACGCCGGCGAGCGCGAAGAGAGCAATGCCATTCTGCGTCAGGCCGTAGTGCGGCCCAGCCAGCAGCAAGGGCGTCGTCGTCCAGAACAGGCTGAAGGCGAAGAAGAGACAGCCCTGATAGAAGGCGCGCCGGCGCAAGATTGGCGTTCCCCTGACCAGATGGACCATTGAGCCCATGAGTTCGCCGTAAGTCATTTTGGTTTTCGGCGTGCGGGTCGGCAACGAACGCGAGAGCGCGGCGGCGAGCATCACCATCGCCGCCGCCGAAAGCCCAAACACCACCCGCCACGACGATTGAGCGGCGATGAAGCTCGAAACTGGACGCGCCAGCATAATGCCGATCATGAGCCCGCTCGACACCATGCCAACGATGCGCCCACGCGTCGCATCGGGCGCAAGATGCGCAGCAAGCGGGATCAGAATTTGCACCGCTACGGAGCCCAGGCCGATCACGGCGGCGCAGATGAGAAAGACGCCCGCGGACGGGGCGACAGCGGCGCAGGCAAGCGCAACCGCGCTGAGCGTCGCCGAGATCAGGATGAGCTTGCGGTTTTCAACCCGATCGCCGAGCGGCACGACAAACAGAAGGCCGACGCCATAGCCTATCTGCGACATCGTCACGATGAGGCCCGCCGCTCCGGTGGCGAGGCCAAGCGATCGGGCGATCTCCGCGATCAACGGTTGCGCGTAGTAGATGTTGGCGACAAGGAGGCCGCAGGCGGCGGCGAGGGTCAGGATCGTGCCGGGCGACACCTCCGGCGGACGGGGCGGCTCGCGCAATGCGGGCGCAGGCGTGGGTTCTGAGACAGCCTCCGCAATCTTCACCCGATCCACCGACAGCCCCCGTTCTCAAATACGATTGCCCTCCCCTGAAGGATTGGCGCGGCGACCGCCTTCTTCGGCGGAACCCCCGCGATCAGCGCCATAAGGACACGCGCGACCCCTCCGTGCGAAATCACGAACGCGTGTTCCTTCAGCCCATCCAGCCACGGACGCAGTCGCTCCGCGAGCATGGCGTAGCTTTCTCCGCCGGCGGGCGCAAAACGCCACCGATCCGCGCGCCGCTCGCGCAAGCCTTTGGGATCCTTAACTTCGATCTCCGACCAGGTCAGCCCTTCCCAAAGGCCGAAGCTGAGTTCTTTCAGGACAGCGTCGCGGTGATAGCGCCCCGGCGCCAGGCCCATTGCGTCGCGAGCGATCTCCATCGTCTCCCGCGCGCGCTCGAGAGGCGAAGCGAAAAAGGCCTGAGCCGCATCGAGCCGGTCGATCTCGGACCCGACGAGCGTTCGCAACGTTCCGCCGATCGCGCGCGCCTGCTCGCGCCCGCGCGCGTTGAGAGGAATATCGAGCTGTCCCTGCAGGCGGCTCTCGGCGTTGTATGCGGTCTCGCCGTGACGCACGAAGATAAGGCGATGCGGAAATTCCGGCACGCGGAGTCAGTCCCCCCTGTTGAACACTGAGTCAGCGCTTTTGAGCGCGCTCAGGCGTCTAGCGCCAGCGGCCGGAATCCCCATTGCTTCGCGAGCGCCTGGCATTCGCTGACGGTTCCAACACCAGCCGTGGTCGACACCGCCCGCATGCATGCCGCGGCGCATGCGTGCCCGAGTTCCAGACACTCAACCATCGGCCAGTGTTCGTGCTGCCCATAAAGCATGCCGGCGGCGAATGCGTCGCCCGCGCCGTTCGCCCCTACGATGGCGCTCTGCGGTAGAGCGACCGATCCCAACCCAAGCCGCGATCCGTCGCGCCCGACCACCACCCCGCCCTCGGGAAAGTGAGCGGCGGCCCAACGCATCGAGCCGAGCGCGAGCACATCTTCGATCGCCCGCGCCACTGCGGCCGTGTCGGTCGAACCGTCGGCGCGGCGCGTCTCGCGTCCCGCCAGCGCGCCGATCTCGTAATCGTTGACGATGAGGCAATCGAGATGCGGCAGGCACGGCCGGCCAAGCTCGGCGAGCCTTTCGGCGCGGGTGGTCATCAATTCGAGATTGGCGCTGAGGCCGGATGCGCGAGCCTTGCGCAACACGGCGACCCAGCCGTTGGCGTCGTCCCGCCATGGCCGGTCCATGGCCTTGTGCGCGCCCGGCAATCCAAGATGCAGAATTTTCGCTTCGGTCGAAGAGAAGTCGAAATCGTCGGGCGTCATCTCGGCCGCCACGCCCTGATGGTAGAAATGGGTGCGGCGGCCGTTGCTCGCGACGTTGAAAGCATCGACGCTCATCGTCGCGCCTCCAGGCGCCGCGCGAAGCGCCTTGCGGTTGACGCCACGGGCGTCGCATTCCGCGAAGAGAAAGCGCGCGAGCTCGTCATCGCCGACGACCCCCATCGCCTCGACCGGAAGTTCGGGATCGAGACGCTTGAGGTCGAGCGCCATATTGAAGCCCGCTCCCCCGCCCTGGCGATCGATCGCCAGCACCTCGTTGGAGGTGTCCTCATCCGGCCAGCGTGCGATCGACTTGTTGAAATCGACGCACCAGGTGCCGGCCGACAGCACGCCGCGCCGCTCGCTCATCTCTCAGCCCGACTTGAGGACGGATTCCGTGATCGCGCTGTCGACCGCGATCTCGCGCGCCGGCTTCAAACCCTGTTTCCCAAGCGCCGCGTGGTAGTCCTTGACCGCCTCGAGCGGGGCCATGGCGCCGTCGGCGACGGCGCGCATGAGCCGCACGATGTCGAGCGGGGATTCCGCGAGGTTGATCTTGCGGCCGAACAGCGCGACACGCGCGCCATATTTCTCCGCCTGATGAATGAGCTCGAAGCAATCGCGGGTCGTCCCTGCTCCGCCGCCCAACACGCCAACCACGAGGCCCGGGTCGAACGACGCCAGTTCCTCCAGCGCTCTCGGTCCGTTATAGGCGATCTTGAGGAATTTTGGCCGCTCCGCCTGGGTCAGCCCGGCGAGGCAGCGGACGATCGCGTCATTGACGAACTGAGGCATCATCTCCGGCGTCAAGCCACGCTCGACGTTCGGATTGAACACCTCGAGGAAATAGGAGAAGCCGTTGGCTTCGGCGTCGTCACGGAAATCCGTGAACGCCTCGAGCGAGGCGTGGTCGGCGTCGATGTCATTGGTGAACGTGATCGAATAGAGCCCAAGGTCGGTCAGCGGCCTCACATGTTTCAGCGACGCCGTGCGGAACGGCCGCGACGGCTGATTATGAAACGAGGCGCCGCGATGGCGCCAGACGTCGGTCGTGTCATTGGCTCGGATGACCGGCTTGACCCCCGTTCCGGCGAAGACGTTGCGCTTGACCAGGCTTTCCAGATTCGAGACCGAGGTCAGCATGATGTCGACGACGTCCTGCTTGACGATCGCCGCGATCGAATCGAGGAACTGGGCGCGCGTCTTGAAACGCCCATCGCCGGAGCCCGGACCCACCGCATGGAGGCCTGGCCCCATGTCAGGGTCCTTGGCGTCAGCGATGATGAAATCCGAACGCTGATAGGCGCCCTCGCGAATACGCGCGAGCTTGTCGTCGAGCCGAACCATGCAATCTCCGCTGGCTTGAGGAACGAGCGCGCCTTATAGCCTGCGATCTTGCATGGACGCCATGGGCAACGGTCCTATGCTGGCGGGAGGCCCTCCGTCAGCTTGCGCGGCTCACCCCGCAACCGTCGCTTGCACCCGGCCCATGCTGGCATCCGGCGAGGAGTCACGTTCGCATATGTCGCATCGTCTTCGCATTCTTCTCATCGGCGCGAGCGGCGTGCTCGGCCGCGCGATCGTGGCCGAGCTTTCGTCGCGCCACGACATTGTGTCGGCTGGATCGAAGTCGGGCGACATTCGCATCGACATCGCCAATCCTGCGAGCATCGTGGCGGGCCTGAAGGCGGCGGGACCCCTGGACGCCGTCGCTTGCGCCGCGGGCGCCGTGAACTGGCATCCGCTTTCCGCGATCAAGCTCGCGGGGCTGGAAAAGTCTTCCTACGGATTGGGGTTGACCGACAAACTCATGGGTCAGGTCAATCTCACTCTCGCCGCCCGCGACCACCTCAACGACCACGGCTCGATCACGCTGATCGCCGGCGTGCTCTCGCGGACGCCGATCGTTGCAGGTTCTTCCGCCAGCATGGTCAATGCGGCGATCGAGGCGTTCGCGATGGCGGCCGCGATCGAAATGCCCCTCGGCATCCGCATCAACGCGGTGAGCCCGACCGTATTCGAGGAATCGATGGCCGCTTTCGGGCCGTTCTTCCGCGGTCACGATCCCGTGCCGGTCGCCCGGGCCGCCCGCGCCTTCAGCCGCAGCATCGAAGGTTCCGAGAACGGCCAGACCTACCGCGTGATCTGATCGCAGCCGATGAACAAAGCGTTATTCGTCTATATTGCGCTCGCCGCGCTGGCGCTTGTTGTTTTCGCCATCTGGCCCGAGCTTGACCTGGCTGGCGCCCGCTACTTTTACCACGGCGGAGGCTTCTTCGGCCGCGACAGCGCCGAACGCTTCGCCCGCGACTTTTTCCGGGTGACGCCGTTCGTCGTTCTAACGGCCTATGCGGCTTTATGGCTCGCCAAGCGGCGGGGCGCGAAGCTTCGCTGGGCGCCGAGCGGGCGAGCGATGATCTTGCTCATCGCCACGATGATCATCGGGCCGGGCCTCATCGTCAATCTCGGCCTCAAGAATCATTGGCATCGTCCCCGTCCGATCCAGACCCAGGACTTCAACGGGCCGAACCCGTTCGTACCGTGGTATGACGACAACGGCGGCTGCAAAAGGAACTGTTCGTTTGTCTCGGGCGAAGCCTCGACCGGGTTCTGGATGGTGGCGCCGGCGAGCGTGCTCCCCCCGCCCTGGCGTGGTCCCGGGATGATCGCGGCGTTCGCCTTCGGGGTTGGCGCGAGCCTCTTGAGGCTCGCGTTCGGCGGCCACTACATGAGCGACGTGCTGCTCGGCGGGCTTGTAACGCTGATCGTCATAGAGGTTGTCCGCCGGGTGATCTGGCCGAAGGGCGGCCGTGAGACTCTGAAGCGTTCATGATTTCGGCCGGTTGCGGAAGAAGACGCCGCTCACGTGGCCATTGGCCCAGCACGACGCGGCGATCACCGCTGCAGCACCTCACAAAGGGCAATTTTTTCGAGGCTCATGATCCCAATCGACGGCTGCAAACATTCCCCAGTTGAGGACAATCCGGTGGGCGGCGCGAAATGGGGATGGCGGCAAGCAGGGCGAACGCAGCTGCGCTGATTGACAAGCGGCGGGCCGAAGAGTCTCCTGCTTCTTGGAGGAGACACCATGACGGAGGCGCCAATCGTCGGCCGGCGGCGATGGGGAATCGGAATCCTTCTCGGCGTCGGCATTCTCATCAATTACTTCGACCGTGTGAACATCTCGGTCGCGGCGCCCCAGCTCCAGCAGGAGTTCGGCCTGACGCCGGGCGATCTGGGATTGCTGTTCAGCGCCTTCTTCTGGTCCTACGCCATTCTGCAGATCCCGGTTGGAATCGTGCTCGACCGGCTTGGCGTCACGACCGTGAGCCGCATTGGCGCGTTTCTTTGGGGCGTCGCTTCGGGCGTGGTCGCGTTCGCGACCGGCTTCGGCTCCATCTTCGCGGCGCGTGTCCTGCTCGGCGTTGCGGAGGCGCCAGCCTTTCCGGCCAACTCGAAGGCGACAGGCTATTGGTTCCCGCGCGGCGAGCGCGCGCGGGCCACCTCGATCTTCGACGCCGCGGCGAAATTCTCCAACGTCATCGGCGTGCCCCTCGTCGCGGTCGCCGTCGTGACCTTCGGTTGGCGGTGGGGCTTCGGCCTGACTGCGATCCTGAGCTTCCTTTACTTTCTCGCCTACTGGTTCATCTATCGCGATCCGAGCGCCGATCCGAGGCTCAGCCATGAGGAGCGCGACTATATCCGCAAGGGCGGCGCAACGCCCGAGGGCGAGTCCGAGGCGAGCCCGATCGGCATGCTGGGGTATCTGTTGCGCAACCGGAAGGTCTGGGGGCTCACCATCGGCTTCGCGGCTTACGGCTATTCGTTCTACCTCTTCCTGACCTGGCTGCCCGGCTATCTGGTCAGCGAGATGCACATGAGCATCATCAAGTCGGCGGGCTACGCGGCGATTCCGTGGGCTTTTGCGACAATCTCCGATCTCGTCGTCGGCGGCTGGCTCATCGATCACCTGCTCGCCAAGGGCTACGACGACACGAAGACGCGCAAGGCGGTGCTGGTCGGCGGCATGGTTCTCGGCCTCGCCGTGTTCGGCGCGACGATGACGACAAGTCCGGTGTGGGCGATCGTCTGGATCACCATTGCGCTCAGCGGGCTTGCGGCGGCCGCCCCGGTCGGGTGGTCGATTCCCTCGCTCATCGCTCCGAGGGGCGGCACTGGCACGATTGGCGGCGTGATGAACTTTTTCAACAATCTCATGGGCGCGATCGCGCCCGCAGTCACAGGCTTCGTTGTCGGCGCGACGAATTCCTTTTCGCTCGCGTTCCTGGTGGCGGGGGTGGTGCTCCTGATCGGCATCTTCTTCTTTGTCGCCGTGCTCGGGAAGATCGAGCCGATCGCCGAGCCAGACGCGGTCGCGGCCGCGCCCGCGCCGGCGTGAGTCAAACCGATGAACGAGGCCACAAACGGATTCGCCCTGGTCGTCATGGGCGTGTCGGGCAGCGGCAAGACGACTGTCGCGGAATTGCTCGCCAAGCAACTGGGCTGGCCGTTCATGGAGGGCGACAGGCTGCATCCTCCAGCCAATGTCGAAAAGATGCGGCGGGGAATTCCGCTGACTGACGCCGACCGCGGCCCCTGGCTTGATCGGATCGGTGAGGAGCTGAAAAGCTGGGCCGCCGCAGGCAAGTCCGGCGTACTCACCTGCTCGGCGCTCAAGCGCGCCTATCGCGACCGCATCCGTTCGGCCCGGTCCGACGTTCGCTTCATCTATCTGAAAGGCTCGGAAGCGCTCATCAAAGGCAGAGTCACAAGTCGCCAGCACGAATACATGCCGGCCTCGCTGCTGCGGAGCCAGTTCGACGCGCTGGAGGAGCCGACGCCGGACGAGCCAGGAATCGTGACCGTCGACGCGGGCGGCTCGGCCGACGAGGAAGTCGCCGCGATCTTGGCCGCCCTTGACCTCGCGCGGTCCTAGGATCGCCAGCCAGGTTGCACCCTCTGCGCGCCGCTCTATAAGTCCGGCCGACGCTTCCGAGGGCCACCCACCCTCAACCGTCATGGCCGGGCTTGACCCGGCCGTCCACGCGTCTCCATCCGCACGATCGCGGGCAAGCGCGCTTCCCGTGCGCTCTTCGGCCCGTTTGGGCGGACGAGTTCCGACTCGCCTTCGAAGCAGGGCGGCGTGGATGGCCGGGTCAAGGTTGGCCATGACGGGTCCTTTCTTTGAAGAAAGTCCTGCGATCCATGCCGAGCCCCAAGAAGCCGCAAGTCAACCGCGTCGTCCTCGCCTATTCGGGCGGCCTCGACACCTCCATCATTCTGAAGTGGCTGCAGACCGAATACGGCGCCGAGGTCATCACCTTCACCGCCGATCTCGGCCAGGGCGAGGAGCTCGAGCCGGCGCGGAAAAAGGCGGAGCTGCTTGGCGTCAGACCAGAAAACATCTTCATCGAGGACGTGCGCGAGGAATTCGTGCGCGACTACGTGTTCCCGATGTTCCGCGCCAACGCGCAGTATGAGGGCCAATATCTGCTTGGCACCTCGATCGCGCGGCCGCTGATCGCCAAGTGGCTGGTCGAGATCGCGCACAAAATGGGCGCTGACGCGATCGCCCATGGCGCGACCGGCAAGGGCAACGATCAGGTGCGTTTCGAACTGTCAGCTTATGCGCTCGACCCCGACATCAAAATTATCGCGCCGTGGCGCGAATGGGAGTTCGCCTCCCGCACCCAACTCCTCGCCTTCGCCGAGCAGCATCAGATTCCGATCGCCAAGGACAAGCGCGGCGACGCGCCGTTTTCGACCGACGCCAACCTCCTGCACGTCTCCTCGGAGGGCAAGGTTCTCGAGGACCCGGCGGAGGAAACGCCAGCTTACGTCTATTCGCGCACCATTCATCCCGAGGACGCGCCGGACAAGCCGACAATGGTCGAGATCGCGTTCGAGAACGGCGACCCCGTGGCGCTCGACGGCAGGGCGATGAGCCCGGCGACGCTGCTCACCGCCTTGAACAAGCTCGGCCACGACAACGGCATCGGCCGCCTCGACCTGGTCGAGAACCGTTTCGTCGGCATGAAGTCGCGCGGCATGTACGAGACGCCAGGCGGCACGATCCTGCTCGCGGCTCACCGCGCCATCGAATCGATCACGCTCGACCGCGGCGCCGCGCATCTCAAGGACGAGCTCATGCCCAAATATGCCGAGCTCATCTACAACGGCTTCTGGTTCTCGCCCGAGCGCGAGATGCTGCAGGTGCTCATCGACAAGAGCCAGGAGATGGTCGCGGGCCGGGTGCGCCTCAAGCTCTACAAGGGCGGCGTCCATGTGATCGGCCGCGACAGTCCCCATTCGCTCTACGATCAGGACCTCGTCACCTTCGAGGAAGGCGCCGTCGCCTACGACCACCATGACGCCGGCGGGTTCATCAAGCTCAACGCGCTGCGCTTGCGGACGCTGGCGAAGCGGAGGAAAAAGGCGGCGAAGGGGTGAAGCGGCTCATCCTCACTCGAGCTTGACGCCCTTCGCCTTTGCGGCGGCTGCGACGAACTTGTAGGTCTGGGAAAAGGCGTCCTTGAGCGGCTCGGCGGTCTCAGCGTCGGAAATCTCGGCGAAGCGGGCGGCGATCGTCTCCGGGGTGCGCTCGCTCTCATCGAGATAGACGCCGGGCGTCTCTCCGATATGCGTCACGGCAAAGACGCCCGCGCCGGCGCCCAGAATGATTCGCGAGGGCGCGTTTTCGCTCACCAGAAACAGCACGCCCGGCGTCACCGATTCGGGCGTCATCAGCTCCGCGGCGACGGGCGAGAGCAGGCCCTCCGTCATGCCGGTGCGCGCCGTCGGCGCCAGCGCGTTGACGCGGATGTCATTCTTCGCGCCCTCGAGATGCAGGACGTTCATGAGGCCGATCATGGCCGCCTTCGCGGCGCCGTAGTTCGCCTGCCCGAAATTGCCGTAGATGCCGGACGCCGACGAGGTGAGCACGACACGCCCATAGTTGCGCTCTCGCATGCCCGCCCAAACGGCCTTCGTGCAATTGGCCGAGCCGATCAGGTGCACGTCGACGACGAACTTGAAATCCGCCATCTCCATCTTGGCAAACGTCTTGTCGCGCAACACGCCGGCGTTATTGACGAGGATGTCGACGTGCCCCCACATCCTTTCGGCGCGTGCAACCATCTCGGAGACCTCCGCAAAATCGGCGACGTCCGCGTTGTCGCCGATCGCCGTCCCGCCGCCGGCGCGAATCTCCTCCACAACCCTCATGGCGTTGTCGAAGCCCCCGTTCAGACCGAAATCATTGACAACGACGTTCGCTCCGCGCGCCGCAAGTCCCAGAGCATGCGAACGTCCGAGACCGGAGCCAGCGTCGGTGACGATGGCCACTCTGCCTTCAAAGTCGATGGTCATAAGATTTTCCCGTGCAGGCGCGTTCACCCGTCAGCGCCGCTTCGGGGGTAGGTTAGTCCGTGCGGCGCTTAGCTTACAATATCGCGCCCTTCGCCTTCGGCGCTGAGCAACCAAGCCGCGGTCAGATTGCGCTCCCCTCGGCCTTCGCAAGCACGCAGCCTGAGATCAGCCAATCGCCGTTCGACAGACGCCGAAAGCTATAGAGCGCCGTCCAAACGACGTTATCGTTGTCGACGAGGGTCGCCTCGAGGCTCGCCTCGTCGCCCGACGCCTTGAAGGCGCCAAACTCGGCGCTGCGGTGCCTGTAGACAGGCGCATAATGGTCGCGAACCATCGCCATGAAGTGATCGGCGTCGCTGAACATGTCCTTGATCGTCGGAGCGGCGAGCGCATAAGCCGCCTGCGCGTCGTCACGCTCAAAGGCGTCGAATTGTCGTTCCACAAGGGTGCGCGAGCTGGCGGCCGTCAGGTCCTCCGCGAAGGCGGCTCCCATGAACAGGGTCACCAGGACAGCCACCAGTCCGACCATTTTCATCGCTGGCCCCATGATCGCCTCATATTCGAGCTTCTATCCATATACGCGCGCGGCGGCGCAATGGTTTCACTTGGGGAGCCGAGATCGGGCGGTTCATGGGACTTGACGAACGGTCCTGCCCTGTCAATTGACGGCAGTCCAAATCTGTTCGCGCTTGTTGCACAGGCGTCACATTCGCGCGTCAAAGACCGGTCCGGCGGAGAAATGCGTGACTCCGTCGACGATTCGCTCATGCGAAGCGGCGCCCCATGGCTCCAAAAACCGGTAGCGACCTGGAAGAAATCCGCGCCCTTCTCGCCGAGGTGAAAGCGCTCCGCGAGGACATTGAGCTCAAAGGCGCCGAGTTCAGAAGCAGTTGGAGCGTCGACGCCGACAAGTCGAAGATTCCGCCGCGCGTTCTCAACCTCTCCCACTACATCGCGCTGCGCGCACACGACATCACCGACCTGCAATATCGGCTCGCGGCGATCGGCCTCTCTTCGCTTGGCCGGAGCGAAAGCCACGTCGCGCAGGCGCTCGATGCGCTCATTGCGACCCTAAAGCGCCTGAGCGGCGAATCGAACGCTCCCTATCCGCCGCCGGTGATGGCGAGGGCGGGTGCGGCGGAACTGGAGGCGGAGGCCGACCGGCTCTTCGGCAAGCGGCAAAAGAGCGGTCCTCGCGCACGGATCATGGCGACCTTGTCGGCGGAGGCGGCGGCGCCGGAATTCGTCGACCATCTGGTCGCCGCCGGCATGGATTGCGCGCGCATCAATTGCGCCCACGACGACCCCGAAATGTGGGGGCAGATGATCGAAAACGTGCATAAGGCGGCCGCGCGGCACGAGCGTTCCTGCCCGGTGCTGATGGACATCGCGGGCCCGAAGTGCCGCATCCTCCGGGTGAAGGCGCCGCCGAAAACGCGCCTCCTGCGCGGCGACCGCGTCGTTTTGATCGACGAACTGCGCGAGAAGACCCGGGAACCGATCGCGTTCTCGCTCAATTTTCCCGAACTCGTGGACCAGCTCGCCGTCGGCTCCGAAATCTTCATCGACGACGGCAAGGCGGCGGCGCGAGTGGTCTCCAAATCGGCGGGCCGGGCCGAGCTTGAGGTCTATGCCGCGCGCGAGAAGGGGGTACGGCTGAAGCCCGGCAAGGGCGTCAATTTTCCCGCGACCGAACTCGATCTGCCGCCGCTGACCTCCAAGGACTTCCGCGACCTCGATTTCATCGCCGAGCATGCCGACCTGATCGGCTATTCGTTCGTGCAGCGGGTCGACGACGTCGAGCTCCTGCAGGATCATCTGGTGGCGCGCGCACCCAAGCGCGAGCCGCCGGGGCTCGTGCTGAAGATCGAGACGCCGCTCGCGGTGCGCAATCTCCCGCCTCTCATCTTGCAGTCGGCCGCGCACAACCCGACCGCGGTGATGATTGCCCGCGGCGACCTCGCGATCGAGCTCGGTTTCGCCAGGCTGACCGAAATGCAGGAGGAAATCCTGTGGCTCTGCGAGGCGGCGCATACGCCGGTGGTGTGGGCGACGCAGGTGCTCGACAATTTCGTCCGCGACGGCGTGGCGAGCCGCGCCGAGATGACCGACGCGGCGATGGCGCAGGGCGCCGAATGCGTGATGCTCAACAAGGGCCCGTATCTCGCCGAGGGCGTCGGCTTCCTGCGCGATGTGCTTGGCCGCATGGATCGCCATCACGCCAAGAAATTCGCCCGCTTCGCTCCGCTCAAGCAATGGACCTGAGGGACGCCGGGTAAGGCCGCGCGCAACAGGGAAACGCGCGGCCCGACTCGGGTCAGCCCATCAACAACTCTCCGAACAACTGCCAACTCTCTCCGTCGAAACTCGCCAGCTGCATCTGGCGGATCGGGCTGTAATTGGTAGGCGAAGTGTTGATCTTCATCCCGGGCAGCAGAAGGGGAAGCTCGAGGTCCTTGAGGTTTGCGGCCTGCTTCATCACGTTGTCGCGTGAGAGATCGGCGCCGCATTGTTTGAGCACCTGCACCATCGTCGCCGCGGCGCCGAAAGCGTAGGCCGCATTGGCGTCGTTAAGTTCCTTCGGCGACATATATTTGCCGACAAAGGCCGCCCATTCCTTCATGCCCGGATCGTCCTTCCAGCGCGGGTCTGTCGGGTCCTTGCCGTAATAGGCCGTGATCAGACCCTTCGACTTCTCGAGGCCGGCGGGTTTGAGGATGGTGGTGACCGAGACCGAGACGTTGGTGACGTACCGCACCCCGTTCCAGCCGAGATCGTAGGACTTACGGATCGCCTGCGCGGCGAACTTTGGCGTTGCGGCGATGAGCAGAATGTCGGCGCCTGAGCCCTGCAACGTCACCACTTGCGAATCGACCGTTGGTTCGGAGGTCTCGTAGGAAGCCTCCTTCACGATCATGCCGGCATGATCCGTGCCGAGACCCTCCTTCAAGCCGGCCAAATACTCCTTGCCGAAACCGTCATTCTGATAAAGTACGCCAATCTTGCCGTTTGGTTTGGTGGCGAGGATGTGCTGGCCGTAGATGCGCGATTCCGTCACGTAACTCGGGTTGAAGCCGATCGTCCAATGGAAATGCTCAGGGTCGGAGAACACGGCCGCGCCAGTCGACACGAAGAGCTGCGGCACCTTGTTGGCGTTGCAATAAGACCGAATCGCAAGGTTCGGCGGCGTGCCCAGCGTCTGGAACAGGAACGCCACCTTCTCGTCTTCGACCAAGCGGCGCACCTGCTCGACTGTCTTCGGTGGGCTGTAGGCGTCATCAAGGCTGATGAGGTTGATCTTGCGGCCGTTGATTCCGCCCTGGTCGTTGATCATCTTGAAATAGGCGGCCTCGGTGCGGCCGATCACGCCATAAGCCGACGCCGGACCGCTATAGGGCATCGTCTGCCCGATCTTGATCTCGGTGTCGGTGACGCCGGGCGCATTGTCCGCCCGGGCCGAACCGGCGCTGGCGGCGAAGGCCGCGGCGGCGGCGCTCGATTGTAGAAATGTCCGTCGATTGATCATGGCGCTTCTTCCTTCCCTTCGTAATTTGCGGCGACATTGACGCCGCCATTTTCAACTTTCGGCTGCCGAGACGACGTGAGCGCTCGCGCCGCCGCGCGCGCCGCGCCCGCTACGCCTGAAGGCATCGCGGCCATTATCAGAATGAGCAGCACGCCGTAAATCGCGCCCGGCAGCGCCTTGGCGCCTTCGCCGAAACTCACGGTGAGCTGGTCGGCGAGGTTGGGCACGAACTCGATAAACAAGGCTCCAAACAGCGCCCCGCCAAGCGAAGCAAGCCCGCCGACAACGATGCCGACTAGAAAGGCAAGCGAGAGCGCAAGCCCGAAGCTCTCAGGCGAGACGAAACCGACCGCGAGCGTGCTCAAGCCGCCCGCGGCGCCGGCATAGAGGGCGCTGAGGCCGAAGCATGTGGTCTTGTAGAGCGCGGCGTTGATCCCCATCGCCTCGGCGGCGATCGGCTGATCACGAATGGCGACCAGCGCCCGCCCGATCCGCCCCCGCACGAGGTTGCGCGCAGCCCAATAGAGCGCCGCGGCACAGGCGAGGCAAACGAGGTACAGCCATTGATCGGGGGTGAGCGCAATCCCGAACGGCACGCTGGGCTTGGAGAGCGTGAGGCCCTGCGAGCCGCCGGTGAAGGCGTCGAAGCCCTTGTAACTCAGCATCTGCGGGGCTGCGACGGCGAGCGCGAACGTAGCGAGGGCGAGATAGAGGCCGCCGAACCTGAGGGCGGGAAAGCCGAACAGAAAGCCGGCGATGAAGCAGACGACGCTGGCCAGCGGGATCGCCGCCCAATACGGCAAGCCGAACTTCACCATCAGGATCGCCGCGCCATAGCTGCCGATGGCGAAAAACGCGCCGTGGCCAAGCGAGATCTGGCCGTTGAAGCCGGTCAGGAGGTTGAGGCCAAGCAGCGCGATCGCCAGGATGAGCACCTGCGCGCCCTGATAAATGTGGTAGCCCGAAGCGATAAACGGGAAGGCGAGCGCGAAGACTCCGACCGCGATGGCGGCAAGAGCGCCGAGTGCGTCGTCGGCTTCGCCCATGGTCAGACCCTCGCCACGAGGCGGCGCCCGAACAGGCCGGACGGGCGCCAGACCAGCACGGCGATGATGATCGCGAGCGCGACCGAGAGCTTGACCTCGTCGCCCACGACATAGGCGCCGATGAGATTGCCGAGCACGCCGACCGCAATGCCGCCAAAGACGGCGCCGAACGGGTTGTCGATGCCGCCGAGCACCGCGCCAGCGAAGGCGTAGAGCAGAACCCCGCCCATCATGTTGGGATCGAGATAGACGATCGGCGCCGCCATCATGCCGGCGACCGACCCGATCGCCGCCGCCAGGCCCCAGCCGATCGCCAGCATCCACCCGACCCGAATGCCGACCAGCCGGCTCGACACCGGATTTTGCGCCGCGGCGCGCATCGCGAGGCCGAGCGGGGTGAGGCGAAAAAACGCGTAAACCAGCGCCAGCACGCACAGGGTTACAACGACGGCGCCCGCCTCATGCGACGACATGTAGCCGGCGCCGAACCAGGGACGGCCGGTGAACGGCGAGTCGAACGAGGTCACCGAATAGCCATAGAGCCAACCGGCGAGCGAATTGAAGATCAGGCTAAGCCCGATGAACACGATCACCGAGGCGAGAATGGGCGCGTTGGCGAAGGGCCTGACAACCAGCCGCTCGATCACGACTCCGCCGATGAAGGAAGCAACGACGGTGGCGAAGAAGGCGAACCAGTAAGGCTCGCCCAGGTCCATCAGCTTCCAGGCGAAATAGGTCGAGAACATCGCCATTTCGCCCTGCGCGAAATTGATCAGATGCGTCGCCTGGTAGATCATCACGAGCGCGAGCGCCATGATCGCGTAGACCCCGCCGAGCGCGAGGCCGGACGCCAGTTGATGCAGGAACTCGCCCAAGCTGCGACCGCTCCTTCGCTAGTAGCCGAGATAAGCGCGGCGCACCGCATCGTCGGCGCGGATCGTCTGAGAGGGACCGCTGAGGGCCACTCTTCCGGTTTCGATCAGCACTGCGCGGTCGGCAAGATCGAGCGCGAGCGAGGCGTTCTGCTCGACGATCAGGAGGCTCACACCCTCGTCGCGATTGATGTCGCCAAGCGCGCGAAAGATTTCCGCCACCACCAGCGGCGCGAGACCGAACGACGGCTCGTCGAGCATGAGCAGGCTCGGCCGCATGAGCAGAGCGCGCGCGATCGCCAGCATCTGCTGCTCGCCGCCCGAGAGCGTCCCGGCCTGCTGACGGCGCCGTTCGGCAAGGCGCGGGAACAGGCCGAACATGCGGTCGAAATCCGCGCGGACGCTTTGCCGGTCGGCGCGCACATAGGCGCCCAGACGGAGATTCTCCTCAACGGTGAGATCGACAAACGTGCCGCGCCCGTCCGGCACGTGGGCTACTCCCAAACGCGCGACGTCCTCGGTCGCCAGCGCGCCGATCGGGCGGCCGCGAAAACGGATATCGCCGGTGCGGCGGATGAGTCCGCTCAGCGCCCGCAAGATCGTCGTCTTGCCGGCGCCGTTGGCGCCGAGCAACGCGGTCACGCCGCCGTCCTCGACCTCGAAATCGATTCCATGCAGCGCCCGGGCCGGACCGTACCAGGCTTCGAGCTCCTTCACCTCCAGAATCGCCGAGCTCAATTCGCGCTCCCGAGATAGGCGCGCACCACCTCGGGATGACGCCTGACCTCGTCCGGCCTGCCGTTGGCGATCACCCGGCCGAAGTCGAGCGCAACCACCTGGTCGCTGACCCGCATGACCAGATTCATGTGGTGCTCGACCAGCAAAACGGAGACCCCGCGCCGATCGCGGATGGCGCGGATCTCATCGGCCAGCCCGTCGACTTCCGAGTGGTTGAGGCCGCCGGCCGGTTCGTCCAACAGCAACAGTTTTGGCCCCTGGGCGAGCGCACGGGCAAGCTCCACCCGCTTGCGGATACCGAACGCCAGCGCGCCCGCCGGACGATCCGCGACGGTCTTGAGGCCAAATTCCTCGATCAGCGCGTCAGCGTGCTCGACGATCTGCTTTTCCTCGCGCTTAGCCAGCGGCATGGCGAGCGCATTCGCGAGAAAACCGCCACGCGCCATCGCGTGCGCGCCGACGCAGACGTTCTCGCGCACCGTCATGGTCGAAAACAGAGCGACGTTCTGGAACGTCCGCGCGATGCCGAGAGAGGCGAGCTCATGCCTGGCGCAGCTCAAGAGCGGGCGTCCGTCGAACACGATCGCTCCCGCACCCGGATCGTAGAGACGCGAGACGCAATTGAAGAGCGTTGTCTTGCCGGCGCCGTTTGGACCAATCAGGCCGCAGATCGCCCCGCGAGGGACTTCGAAGGAGACGTCGTCGAGCGCGGTCACGCCCCCGAATTGGATCGTCAGCCCCTGGACCGCCAAGAGGGCGGAGGCCCCAAGGCCCACAGCCTCATCCGCGCCTTCGGCTTTCGCCTCGGCCAGCTCCATGGACTCTCCGTCCCCATTGCTGTCCAGCCCGTCAGGCCAGCCATTGGCCGCAGTCTTGACGTTTCGGGCTCGCTTGTCACCTGCTTTGTTATTAGGACTTTAGTCGATGGCGCAGAGCAGAGCAGCGGAGCGCTCACGCCCGTCGGCGAAGAAAATCAAGCGCCCCGGCTTTGAACGCCTTGTCGCCGACGGCGAGATTGTGATCGCGACCGGGGACCGAAAGCGCCTCCGCCCGCGGCAATAGGGCGACGAGCTCATCGGGATCGCCTGCAAGCGTGTCCCGCTCGCCGACCGCGACCAAAGTCGGTTGATTTATGCGCTTCGCCTCCTCTAGCGTCAGGGTGCGCCGCGAGCCTCGGACGCAGGCGGCAAGCGCGGCGCGGTCGCTCTTCGTCTGGTCGGCGAAACTGCGGAACAGGCGCTGCGTCGGGTCGGCGAGGCTATCGAGCGACGGCGCCTCCAAGGCTTCGGCAATCGTCTCCGGCAACCCGCCGTCGCGCACCAGCCGATCGCCCAAGCCGCCGAGCACGAGCGAACGCACGAGGCTTGGCTGGCTAAGCGCGAGGAAGCTCGCGATCCGGGCGCCCATCGAATAGCCGATCACGTCGGCGCGCTCGACGCCCAGATGCGCGAGCAGGTTGCCGGCATCTTGCGTCATCATATCGAGATGATAGTCGGCCGGAGCGTAAAGCTTTTCGCTTTGTCCGTGGCCGCGATTGTCGAACGCGATGACGCGGCGCCCGGCCTCAGTGAGGGTGTCGACCCAACGCGGACCCACCCAGTTCATGCGATGGTTGGAGGCGAAGCCATGAATAAGCAAGATCGGCTCGTTCAGGTCTCGCCCTTGCGGCTTGGCGTCGATGAAAGCGATGTCGACGCCGCCCGACGACAACCGCCTGAGCTCAGCGACGCCGCCGACCTGCACGTCCCGCATGGGCCTTCCCTTGCTTCCCACGAAGCACCGTCAGTCCAGCAGTGACCTGATCCGCTCGGCATCCTTGGGCGTCGCCGGATTGTACACCACCATGGCCAGGTCCGTGCGCCCGTCGATGGCGAAGGCGGAGTATTCGAACGCGAGCGGACCGAGCACCGGGTGCCGGATATGCTTGACCGCCTCGCCATGGTGGCCGGGAACATCGTTGTCGCGCCACATCGCCTTGAACTCGGGACTGAGGCGACAGAGCTCTTCGACAAGAGGCTCGACCTCGGCTGCGGCGCCGGCCCGGGCCGCATCCACCCGGAATGCGCCCAACACGAACCGCGCCACGCTCGTCCAATCGTATTGCGCCGCGCGAGCGCGCGGGTCGAGAAAGATGAAGCGCAAAATATTGCGCTGCTCCGGCGGCAACGATCCGTAGTCGACGAGCATCACAGTCGCAGCCCGGTTCCAGGCGACGACGTCGTATTTCGCATTTCTGATCAGGGCGGGACTCGGGTCCAGCGAATCAAGCACGCGCTGCAGGCGTGGCGTGACCTCGTCGCTGTTGCGGTAGCGCGCTTCGGGCGGGCGGCCGAGGCCGAGCAAGAAAAGATGCTCGCGCTCGAGCTCCGTGAGCATGAGAGCGCGCGAGATCCGATTGAGCACGTCAGCCGAGGGCGCTCCGCCGCGCCCTTGCTCGAGCCACGTGTACCAGGTCGGGCTGATGTTGGCTCGCTGCGCCACTTCCTCGCGCCGCAAGCCCGGCGTGCGCCGGCGCCCCGCGGCAAAGCCGAACGCGGCTGGATCGAGCTTCGTCCGGCGGTCCTTCAGATAGAAGGCGAGCTGGCTCTCGCGCGCGACGGGTCCATCCATCCTGTTAGCCATTATACCGGGATAAGCTCACTACTTTACCACAATAGCGCGAGGGCACAGGTTTGTCTCCAACGAAATATGGAGAGTGCTCATGCGTGTGTTCGTCACCGGCGCGACCGGCTGGATCGGCTCGGCGGTCGTGAAGGATTTGCTGGCGTCGGGACATGAGGTCGCGGGGCTGACCACGACGCCGGACGGAGCGCAGAAGCTGCAGGCGCTCGGCGCCAAGGCGCGCGAGGGAAGGCTGCACGATCACGCCCTTCTGCGCGAGTGCGCCGCCGAGTCGGACGGGGTGATCCACCTGGCCTTCATCCACGGGTTGTCGAACATGAGTTTGCCGACCCGCCTCCGACTGTTTGCCGGAGCCCTGACAGGGGGGATCGTCCCGAGCTTTCTGAGAATCCTTGCGGAAACGGAGTCGGGCGCCATCCGCGCTTTGGGCGCCGGTCTCGATCGCTCGAAGAGCCCCTTGGTCGTGGCGTCGGGAGTTCTTTCCCTGCCGCCGGGCACGGTTTCGACCGAACGCGACAACCATGTGCCGACCGGTCCAAACAGGTCTTTTTCTGAGACGGCGGCTCTGGAGCTGATCGCACGCGGCGTCCGTTCTTCTATCGTGCGGCTTCCACCGACCGTGCATGGCGCCGGGGACCTCGGTTTCATGGCCCGGATCATCGCAGCCGCGCGCAAGAAGGGCGTTTCGCCCTATATCGGCGACGGCGCAAACCGATGGCCGGCGGTGCATGTGTCCGACGCGGCGCGCCTCTTTCGTCTCGCGCTCGAAAAAGGAGAAGCGGGCGCCAAATTCCACGGCGTTGACGACGTTGGCATCCCTTTCCGCGAGATTGCATCCCTGATCTCGACCAAGCTGAACGTCCCGGCTGTCGGCATTCCGGCGGCGAAGGCCGGCAAGCATTTCGGAATCATCGGCAATTTCGTCGGCCTCGATAATCCGGCGTCCAGCGAATGGACCCGGAATGCGCTGGGTTGGCGGCCCGAGCGTCCGGGCCTGCTTGCCGACATGGACGCCCATTATTTCGGGTCCGCCGGTCTGGCCGCCGCGGCGTAATGACGATTCCCAATCCTTCGACAACCATAGACGTTTGCCAATGCGTGTATTTGTCACCGGCGCGACCGGATTTATCGGCTCGGCCCTCGTCAAGGAGTTGATTGCCGCAGGCCATCAGGTCATCGGCGTCTATCGTTCGGACGACAAGGCGCCGGCCCTGGCCGCCGCTGGGGCCGAGGTCTATCGCGGATCGATCGACGATCCGGACAGCCTGAAGGACGGCGCCGCCCGTTCGGATGGAATCATCCATCTCGCCTTCAACCACGACTTCTCGAAGTTCGCGGCGAATTGCGAAACCGATCGACGCGTCATCGAGGCGCTCGGCTCGGCTCTCGCCGGCTCCGACCGACCGTTGATCGTGACCTCCGGGACTGCGATCGCGAAGGTCGCGCCCGGTGAGCCCGCGACCGAGGACGCGCCCTCGATCAGCGCGGACGACTTCCCCCGCGCGGCTTCCGAAGAGACGACCGCCAAACTCGCTGCAGACGGACTCAACACCTCGGTCGTTCGCCTGCCCCAGGTTCACGACCCCGAGCGGCAGGGGCTTATCTCCCCATGGATCGCGATCGCCCGAGAAAAGGGCGCGATCGCCTATGTCGGAGAGGGGCATAACCGTTGGCCCGCGGCGCACATCTCCGATGTCGCTCGCCTCTACAGGCTCGCGATCGAAAAGTCGGAGCGGGGCGCGATCTATAACGCGGTCGGGGAGGAAGGCGTGCCGGCGCGCGATATTGCGGAAACCATTGGTCGGCGCCTGAAGCTGCCGATCAAATCCATCACGCCCGAGGAAGCGGGAGCCTATTTCGGCTGGCTTGCCCATTTGGCCGCTCGCGACATGCCCGCCTCAAGCGCGCAAACGCAGAAGAAGCTGGGATGGCGGCCGACCGGACCAGGCTTGATCGCCGATCTCCAACGCTTGCCGGTCTGAAAGCGGCGCCGCACCCTCGGAGAAGGCCGCGCAGCGGATCGGCGACGCCTGCCTTCTCCACCACGGAGCGCGACGACCTCGACAGGTCCCCACATCCGGGTCTTTCGCGTCGAGTTTGGATTGTGCGATAAACCGACTAGCGATTGAGCTGCGCTAAGGAGGAAAGCATGATTTGGTCGAGGTTGGTCAAAAGCGCCTGCGTGGCGATCGCACTCTTGGGTTTTGGCGCGCCGCAGGCCGGCGCCATCGAATTGCAAGGCTCCAACCCGTCGGCGAAATTGAGCGAGGGCATGATCTCGAAAGCGTATATCGCGCATCGCGGCGCGACCGCGGTGGGGCCACGCGGCGGCGTCTACCATCGCGGCGCCACCGTCGGCGGCTATCGGGGCGGCGCGTATCGCGGAGGGGTCTATCACGGCGGGGTCTATCGTGGCGGGGTCTATCGTGGCGGCGCCTATGGCGGCGTCTACCGCGGCGGGTACGGCGGCTGGGCGCGGCCGGGCTGGTATCGCTGGGGTCCCGGCGGCGCGATTGCGGCCGGCGCTGCTGTCGGCGTGCTCGCTGCGGGGGCTGCGGTGGCTTATGCGGGCGCCCCTCCGGCGCCGGGACTGTGCTGGTACTACACCGATCCGAGCTACCGCAACGGCTTCTGGGACGCCTGCCAGTAGACATTGCGTCTCCGCTTTCAACGCGCATTGGCCGGCCGTTCGCTCCAGCGAGCGGGCGGCCATCTCTTTCCGCGAGACGAGGTTTGATCCAGCGCTGAAAGCTTTCTGACTATTGGAAAGCCGTCTCGGCTGACGTAGGGTGTCGCGGCAGGTCGAGCGACTGCGTCATGCGGATACTGGAATCGCCCAATCCGCGAACGGGTCGCCCGCGAGGACGAGGGAGGAAACCCATGCGTTGGACGCATCTGGCCAGAAGCGCGTTTCTTGGCGTTTCGCTTCTGTGCCTCGGTTTGCCGCAGGCTGACGCCATCGAGATCTTCGCTCCGCCGGACGTCGCAACCCACATGGACGACGGCCTGCTTGCTCAGGTGAGGGCCGGTCGTGGAGGCGGCGGCATGCATCGCGGCGGTGGCGGAATGCACCGCGGAGGTGGAATGCATCGCGGCGGCGGAGGAGTGCATCGCGGCGGAGGGGCGTATCGCGGCGGGGCCGCTTATCGTGGCGGAGCCCATCGCGGCGGCGCCTATCGTGGCGGGACGGCCTATCGTGGGGGCGCGTACCGCGGCGGGGCGGCCTACCGAGGCGGCGCCTACCGTGGCGGGGCGGCCTACCGTGGCGGGGCGGCCTACCGAGGCGGCGCTTATCGTGGCGCGGCTTATCGCGGAGGCGTCTATCGCGGCGGCGCTTACCATTATGGCGGTTGGACCCGTCCCGGGTATGGCTGGGCGCCCGGCGGCGCCATCGCAGCCGGGGCCGCGCTGGGCTTCGTCAGCGCGGCGGCGGCGGCGTCCTGGGCCGGCGCCGCTCCGGGGCCTGGCCTGTGCTGGTACTATACCGACCCGAGCCGTCGGCAGGGCTTCTGGGACGCCTGCCAGTAAGGCCTTAGGCTCGGTCTTGCATGCGGTCGGCGCCCGGGGCGAGCCGGCTGCGACTCTATCCCACGCCTCCAATCGCGTTCGCTGCTCGCCTCACGCCGCCGCCTTCAGCGCCTGATCGAGGTCGGCGAGAATGTCGTCGATATGCTCGATGCCGATCGACAGCCGGACGTAATCGTCCGTCACCCCGGTCGCCTGCTGCTCCTGCGAGGTGAGCTGCGAGTGGGTGGTGGTCGCCGGATGGATCGCGAGCGAACGCGCGTCGCCGATATTGGCGACATGATAGAGGAGCTTGAGCGCGTCGATGAACCTGCGCCCCGCCTCTCGTCCGCCCTTGATCTCGAACCCGACCAGGCCGCCCTGCCCTCCCTTGAGATATTTTTCAGCGCGCTTCTTCGCCTCGCCTTTCTGAACCGAAGGGTGGATCACGCTCGTGACCGCAGACTGTTTGCCGAGCCAGGCCGCAACCGCCGAAGCGTTGGACGAATGGCGCTCGATCCGCAACGGCAGCGTCTCCACGCCCTGAAGGGTCAGGAAGGCGTTGAACGGCGACATGGCCGAGCCGAGGTCGCGCAGCAGCGTCGTGCGCGCCTTGAGGATGTAGGCGACCGGTCCGAGCGGCTTGACCGCTTCGGTCCACACCGCGCCATGGTAGCTGGGATCGGGCGTGTTGAGCGTCGGCTGGCGCTCTTTGTGCTCCTCCCACGGAAAATTGCCGCTGTCGATGATGAGACCGCCGATCGAGGTGCCGTGGCCGCCGAGATATTTGGTCGATGAATAGACGATCACCGCCGCGCCGTGTTCGAACGGCCGGGTCAGGATTGGCGCCGCCGTGTTGTCCATGATCAGCGGAACGCCAAGCGGACGGCCGATCGCCGCGACTTCCGCGATCGGGAAGGCGATCAGCTTCGGATTGGGCAGCGTCTCGGCATAGTAGGCGCGGGTGCGCGCATCGGTGGCCTTGCGGAAATTCTCGGGGTCCGCCGGATCGACGAAGCGGACCTCGATTCCCTGGTCCTTCATCGTGTTGGCGAACAGGTTCCAGGTGCCCCCGTAAAGGTCGGTCGAGGAGACGACGTTATCCCCCGCCCGCGCAAGGTTCTGGATCGAAAAGGCCGAGGCCGCCTGACCACTCGCGAGCGCCAGTCCCGCGACGCCGCCCTCGAGCGCAGCGACGCGCTTCTCGAGCACGTCATTGGTCGGATTCATGATCCGCGTATAGATGTTGCCGAGCTCCTTGAGCGCGAACAGATTGGCGGCGTGCTCGGCGCTCTGAAACTGGTAGGAGGTGGTCTGGTAGATCGGCACGGCGACCGCGCCGGTCGCCGGGTCGGCGCGCCAACCCGCGTGTAGCGCCAGAGTTTCGACTTTGTGAGACATGGTTTCTTCCCTGCTGCTGCACTTGCCCTCGCCAGTTTTCGAAGCCTGGTGCGACGGGCGAGGGCGATTATATTACTACTTTAGAAAGTCTATTATATTTTAACCTATATTAATTCGGTGGAATGCCTCCATAACGACTTCCCGACTGGTCCGCAAGACAGCCCCTGGGGTCGTCGCTATTTATCACGGTTGGCCCTGCGTCGGAGTTCATTCAGAATTCTGTATTGTCGGACCCCGAATTGCATGCCACGGCATCGTCGGCGGGAGGCGAAGGGAAGGCCCAATGAGCGTGCGTCATGATCCAGAGGAGCGTCTGCGCAGATTTCACCTGCCGCACGCCCATCTCGAATCGGCCTTCGGAAGCGACTGGTTCGGGAGAAAGGCCGAGGATTTTGCCCGCTTCTTCGGCACCCCGACGTTCCTGGTCGCGCAGACGATCTGCGTCGCGCTATGGATCTGGGTCAACGCGGCCGGCTGGACCCAGTTCGACGTCTATCCGTTCATTCTGCTCAATCTCGCCTTCTCGACCCAGGCCGCCTATGCCGCACCGTTGATCCTGCTCGCGCAGACCCGTCAGGCCGATCGCGACAAGGTGACAAGCCTTGCAGACGCCCAGCATCGCGAGGAACTCCACCAGATCAATGAGCAGCGGCAGGCGCAAATGCGCGAACAAGCCGGCGTGCTGATCGAAATGGTGCAGCAGAACACGGCGCTGACCGAGCGCGTAGAAACCCTGCTCAAGCAGAACACGGATCTGACCCAGACCGTCCAAACCCTCGTCGAAAGGATCGACGCGATGACATGCGAGGTCCATGCGCGGATGACGCCGGCCGCGCCCGGCTGAATGGCCTTGGCCGTCCGACGAGACCGGCTACCGGTCGATGAACTCGATCGTTTGCTCGAGCGCCGCGGGCGAAACCCTGAACAGGCCGGTATAGGGCATGCCGAGTTCGAGGATGAGAAAGATCGCAAAGGCGATCGACAGCGCGCCGAAGGTCAGGGCCGCGGTGACCAGGGTATTGGACTCGGCGTATAAGCCCATGGCAAAAAACAGCGCCGCCGTCCAAAAGACCAGGATCGCGATCAGGAACCAAGACACCGGCCCACTCGCGATCTGGAGAGAGATCAGCAGTCGCGATTGTTCGACCATGCTGGCGTATTGGTTGGCGGTCGCGAGCCCGGCCTTCTGCATATCGGTTTTGGGCTGAAGCGTCGCGAGAAAATCGCTGACCGCCTGTGCGCTCGCCAGGGGCGGGCCAACTGTTAGCAATGCCGGGTCTATGGTCCCGCCGCCCCAGATCGTTTCGTAGGCTTTCTCGATTCCCTCTTTCAGGCTGTCGCGCATCGGCTTGGTCTCCGGCCCGAATTGAGCGAGCGACTGGTCAAGTCTCAGGATCTGGGCGGAGAAATTCTCGAGATTCGTCCGTTGAGCCGAGAAATAGGCCCAACTGACGCCAATGAGCGTTCCGAGGACCAGCGCGAGGAGAAGGCTGACGAGCCCCGAGATCTGGCCTACAACGGCTTTCGTCTCGCCTGTCTTGTGCTGCGGCAGGAGCCGTGTCTGCAAAGCGAGCCCGGCATAGCCGGCGACCATGAACAGGACGAAAATCAGGACGCAGATAAGGAGAATGCTCAAGCTGTTAGCCCCGTCAGCCGCGCTGCGCGGTCACCCTTACCGACCCATCGTGCAATTTCAAGCGTGTCGGGGAACGGGAACGTCTCGGTGGCCGCAAACGCGGCTGTCATCGTGGCGCGATCTCGGAACGACACTTGCAAGAGGGAAACGCGCCAGTCTTCCATTCACGGTGTGAACACGCTATTATATCGATCTCCGGCGTCACCTATCTAAGCCTTGTCTGGCGAACCGACGGATTACCTTGCACAACTTCGTACAATCGGCGATTGAGAGGCCGGCGCGCGATCGTGGCGTCCTTGTTCGCGATGTGCCCCGCTCGTTCATGCTTTTGAGGCTCTCGATGTCCGGGAGCGTGCAATGACCGCTATACGGAGCCAGGGTCACTTCGAGTCGCTTGACGGGCTTCGCGGAGCGGCGGCGCTCGCCGTTGTCATCCATCACTCGGCGAACGTTTATCTCGATACCGAAACCCGGAATCCGGGGCTTCTTACGCCAATCCTGCGGGTATTGGCGCGGCTCGGTCATCCGGCGGTCCTCTTATTCTTTGTGCTTAGCGGATTTGTGTTATATGTCAGCTTCCTGCGAGGTCATGATCGATCATACCGGTCGTTTTTATCGCGGCGTGTGTTTCGACTCTATCCGGCGCTGATTATCGCCGTCGCCGGCGCCGCGCTGCTCCACTGGCTTCAATCTCCGCGGAACTGTTCCGTATTCGACCCATGGGTGGCGTCGTGCTGGTGCCATGATCTGACTGTCGGCGGGACGCTGCGAATAATGTCGCTTCTGGGATTGCGCGCCGAGGATAATCTATTCAACCCTGTTCTCTGGAGCCTGTTCATCGAGATGCGCTTCTCGATTGTGTTCATGTTGCTCGCGGTCCTCTGCCAAAGGAGCTGGATCGTCATTTTCGGGGTTGGCGTGGCTGCCTACCTGGGCGGCGCCTCTCTACTCGCAGTGCTTGGTTACCACGAACCATTTATAATGGGCGACTCGCTGGCCGGCGCCGCCGGCGTGACTCTGTTTTACCTCCCGGGCTTCATCCTCGGCATGCTCGTCGCCGACCTCCTCCATAAACGTGTCGGGTATAAATTCTGGCCGCGCTCGAATTGGGTCAAAACCGGTGTTGTTGCTTTTTCGCTCGCACTGGGTCTGGCCGTGAACTCGGACATCTTGCGGGAGTTCGTGTTCGCCGCAATTATTTTCTGTGTTTGTCTGGGGGGCTGGTTCGACACGCTGCTACGCCAGCGGCCATTCCTTTTTCTCGGGCGCGCCTCTTACAGTCTCTATCTTATTCACTTGCCGATCTTGTTTGCGATGACCTATTGGCTCCAACCGAAAATCGGAATCGCGGCGGCAGTTCTGATCGCCCCGGTCCTGTCGCTGATCGCCGCCCGCGCGATGTATTCTCTGATTGAGGTTCCAGGCATCAGGGCGGGTCGAACCGTCGCGGCCATGATCGCGCCGCGACCGGTCGGGTCCGACTTTGCCCGCCGAGAACCGACTGCCGTCGCTCACAGCAGCGGGAACCTGGCTCCTGCGACCCGCGCGCCAGACGGGCGCTTGTCGTAGGCTGACGCCTCTACGCCCTTGATCGTCGGGCCGTTGCGTTGCGCTTTCGCAAAAGCGGCTCGTCTGGGAGGGCTCGAAGCGGCGCGGGCCCGGCCAATCAGAGAGAGAAGCTGACTTGTTCGAGTTGCGTAAAAGAAATCTTAAGTGCCTGAAACCATTCAACCGCACGCAAAAGTGCGCGGCGGCTCCGCCGGCCTGACCGCGGCCTGCGCACGTGCGGCATCTCGGCTCAAGCGTGACACCGACATTGCCAACAATTCATGCTGTCCGCAGGCCTCCGCCCTTCTAATGCCCCGGTCGGTCTGCTAGTGCGCGTTCTCCTTTTTCTGCCGTCCCCTCAAGGTCCTGCCCCATGCGCATGTTGAGCCTCGCGCTCTTCGCTGTCCTCGCCCTCGTCATTGGCGCATACGAGGAAAACGGGATGACCGTCCTGATCGGCGTCGCATCGGGGCTGGCCGCGGTCGCTTCCCTGCCGCGCTGGAGGATATCGACCTTCCTCACTCTCCTCTGCGACCTGTTCGCGATCGAGACGGTGCTGTTCGGCTTGGCCGATCTTGTCGCGCTCACGGGCTATTGGCCGCGGAGCCTCGAGGAATACGAACTGCCGAGCTACCTGCCGCTGGCGACCGCGCTGTTCGTTCTCGCCATCTTCGCCGTCTCCCACTTCCGCGTGGTGCGCAGGATGATGACGATCGCCGATCCGTTCTTCGCCGCGAGCACTCCGATCTCGATCCGGCCCTTGCCATATCGACCGTTCATCCTGCGGCAGGATGTCTACGCCCGCATCAACGTCTTTTTTCTCATCCTGATCAATCAGTTCCAGGTGGCGCTGGCGCTCCGCTTCAACTTCTTCCAGCGGGATTTCGGCAACGCCATTCAGGTCGCCGACGAAGCGCACCGGGTCGCGTTCTGGTATCAGCTCATGGTCGTCTTCGTGCCGCTGGCGACGATCGCCATCGTCGCCGGCATCGTCGAGTTCTTTGTCGCCTCGAATTTCGTGTTGCAATGGCGCCGGTGGATGACGGCCTCCTTCACCTCGCGCTGGCTCATGCACTCCATGCACTACAAGCTGGCGCTGACCAATGCCGCGGACCATCCGCATGAAGACGACGCGTCGGGAGAGTTCGCGGGTCAGCGAATCTCGACCGACAATCCCGATCAACGTATTTCGCAGGATATCGGCGGATTCATCAACGGCACCGGGACGGGCATCAATTCCGGCAACGTCGGCATTTACAACTACACCATCCAGGCTATCGCTTCCGCGACCAATCTGGTTTCGTTCTCGATCATCCTGTGGGGGATTTCCAACTCTCTCAACGCGCCGATTTTCGGATTGCGAATCCCTGGCTTCCTGTTTTGGGTCGCGGTTCTTTACGCCTGCATTGCGACCGGCATCACCCAGCTCATCGGCCGGAGTTTGTCCAGACTCTACTTCCGCCAGCAGGCGGTCGAAGCCAACTTCCGCTTCGACCTCGCGCGTATTCGCGAATACAGCGAACAGATCGCGCTCCTCAAGGGCGAGGATCGGGAGATTGACCGCGCCAGCAGCGTGTTTGGCGAGGTGGTGCGAACCATTCGACGCATCATCCATGTTCGCACGTGGCTGATCGCGTTCAACCAGTTCTACAGCCAGATTTCCGTCATCATTCCTTATGTGGTCGTCGCGCCGTTCTACTTCGCCAAAATTGTCGACTTCGGCCGTTTCAATCAGTCGGCAGACGCGTTCGGCAACGTCAACGGCGCCATGAATTTCTTCGTCGACCGCTACATCGGCCTCGCCGATTTCCGCGCCACGATCGAGCGTTTGACCTCCTTCGAGGACGCCTTCGACCGCACGCTGGCGGACGAGAAAAAGACGCCGCGCCTGACGGCGAAGCCGTCGGAAGCCCCTACGCTCGCGCTGAACGACGTCGAGCTCGCGTTGCCCGACGGCCGAAAGCTCGCCCGTGTCGCCGACCTGGTGCTGGTCCCGCAGGAGTTGACGATGCTGGTCGGACCGTCGGGGGTCGGCAAGTCAACGCTTTTTCGCGCCATCGCGGGCCTGTGGCCGTTCGGCTCGGGCGAGATCCATCAGCCGGCCTACGCCAAGCTCATGCTGTTGCCGCAGCGGCCTTATATCCCGATCGGGCCGTTGCGTGACGCGCTCGCCTACCCCGGGGCAAGCGCTGATTTTTCCGACCAGCAGCTGACGGAGACGCTGATTAAGGTCGGCCTGCCCGCGCTGGCAAACCGTCTTGACGACAATGAAAACTGGCAGATGCGCCTCTCCGGCGGCGAGCAGCAACGGCTCGCCGTCGCGCGCGCGCTTCTGGCCCAGCCGGACTGGCTGTTCCTCGACGAATCGACTGCCTCGCTCGACGAGAAGAGCGAGGCCAGTCTCTACCGCGCGATCGTTGAAACGCTACCGCGCACGACGATCATCTCAATTGGTCATCAGGCGACGATCAATCAATTTCACAAGCGGCGAATCGCGTTCCAACCCAAGAGCGGAGCCCCGGCCACTGTCAGCGTCGAGCCGGAAGCTGCGACGTGACGGCGGACCCTGCCCAGCTAGGGCGCTCTGCCTGATCCGCCCTACCGGGGGCGCGCCCAAGGGGCGGAAGGAAATGGCGCCGCATCCCTTTGAAAAGTCTTGATTCGGGCTCGGAAATGGCGCCCCCGGCCAGCGGCTTCGCAACGGTTACGGCGAAAGGCTGGACAGCATCGCCGATCCCGCACAAGGTCGTCTCCCCGCTTTCCTTCCGGCGCCTCGTCCATGATCCCCAACACGCCTCGTCCCTTCGACTTCGATCTCGGCGAGAGCGCCTCGATGATCCGTGACAGCGCCCGAAACTTCGCCGAGAACGAGATCGCGCCGCGCGCCGCGCAAATCGACCGCGACAACGCGTTTCCGCGCGACCTGTGGCCAAGGATGGGGGAACTCGGCCTGCACGGGGTTACGGCGCCTGAGGAATACGGCGGACTTGGCCTCGGCTACCTCGCCCATTGCGTCGCGATGGAGGAAGTGTCGCGCGCGTCGGGATCGGTCGGGCTATCATACGGGGCGCATTCGAACCTGTGCGTCAACCAGATCGTGCGCAACGGCAATGACGAGCAGAAGGCGCGCTATCTCCCCAAGCTCATCTCCGGCGAGCATGTTGGGGCGCTTGCGATGTCGGAGCCCAATGCAGGGTCCGACGTGGTGTCGATGACGACGCGCGCGACCCGCAAAGGCGACCGCTTCGTGCTCAATGGCTCGAAGATGTGGATCACCAACGGTCCCGTCGCCGAGACCTTCGTCATCTACGCCAAGACCGATCTCGCCGCCGGCTCTCGCGGCATCACCGCCTTCATCGTCGAGCGCGATATGAAGGGCTTTTCCCAAGGAACAAAGCTCGACAAGCTCGGCATGCGCGGCTCCGACACCGCCGAACTCATCTTCACCGACTGCGAGGTGCCGGCGGCGAACGTGCTGGGCAAGGTCGGCAAGGGCGTCAACGTGTTGATGAGCGGCCTCGACTATGAGCGCGTGGTGCTGGCCGCCGGGCCGCTCGGCCTCATGCAGGCCGCGCTCGACGTCGTCCTTCCTTATGTCCATGAACGCAAGCAATTCGGCCAGGCGATCGGGACGTTCCAGCTGGTGCAGGGCAAGCTCGCCGACATGTACGTCACGATGAATGCGGCGAGAGCTTACGTCTACGCGGTCGCCAAGGCCTGCGACCGCGGTCAGACGACCCGCGAGGACGCGGCGGGCGCGATCCTCTACGCCGCTGAGCGCGCGACCCAGGTCGCTCTCGACGCGATCCAGACCTTGGGCGGCAGCGGCTACACCAACGACTATCCGCTCGGGCGCCTTCTGCGCGACGCCAAGCTTTACGAGATCGGCGCCGGCACGAGCGAAATCCGTCGTATGCTGATCGGACGCGAGTTGTTCGAAAAGAGCGCTTGAGCTAAGGCGCGACAAAGAAATAAACCGGAATTCCTCGTTCAGCCTGACCCTACCGACAAATTCGCGCCCGTCTCGGAATCAAAGAGATGCATGTGGTCGGCGTCGAAAAGGAAAGGTCGTTTTTCGCCAATGCGCGAATTGTCCGAAGCGCTCACTCTCGCGATAATCCTATGCGGACCGGTTGAAGCATCGAGCAACGTTTCGTGCCCGAGGTGCTGGAGGACATCGACGGAAAGAAGCGGGGCGTCGCGCGCGTCCATATTCCGCGGTGCAGGACGCAACGCTTCCGGACGCAAGCCGAGCACCACCTTGGCCTTTTGATAGGCGCCTAAGGTTCCGCGCAGCCGGTCCGGAGTCGCAATCGCGAAGCCGTTGTCGGGATCGATCAGTTTCGACCCATCGACGGTGAGTTCCAGGAAATTCATCGCAGGCGAGCCGATGAAGCCGGCGACGAACGTGTTGGCGGGCCTATTGTAAACCTCAAGCGGGGACGCGGCCTGCTGAATGAGGCCGTCTTTCATCACGACGACGGTGTCGCCCATGGTCATCGCTTCGGACT
Source organism: uncultured Alphaproteobacteria bacterium (assembly GCA_963726105.1). Classification (GTDB taxonomy): domain Bacteria; phylum Pseudomonadota; class Alphaproteobacteria; order Rhizobiales; family Beijerinckiaceae; genus Roseiarcus. Next base: position 777,703 of record CAVSBJ010000026.1, on the reverse strand, counting down.
GGTCGTGCGTGACATAGACCGTCGTCACGCCGATCTCCTGGTGCATCTTGGTCAGAAAGCTCCGGGCCTCAATACGCAGCTTCGCGTCAAGGTTCGACAGCGGCTCGTCCATGAGGAAGACACCGGGGCGCCGCACGAGTGCGCGAGCAAGCGCGACGCGTTGCCGCTGTCCGCCCGAAAGGGCTTTCGGCAGCCGGTCAAGCAGCGAGTCGATTCGCAGCCGATCGGCGACGCTGCGAATCTGCGTATCGATTTCGCTCTTCGCCTGGCGCCTGATCCTCATGCCGAAGGCGATGTTCTCGAACACGGTCATATGCGGAAAGAGCGCGTAGGACTGGAAGACCATGGCGATGTCGCGGGCCTTCGGGGGAAGGTCCGTCACGTCGCGGCCGCCGATCAGCAACTGGCCGGCAGTAATGGCCTCAAGCCCAGCGATCATGTTGAGCGTTGTGGTCTTGCCACATCCCGACGGACCGACCAGCACCACAAACGAGCCGTCCGCGATCTCGAGATTGAGACGCGGGATGACGACATGCGCGCCAAAGCGCTTCTCGACATCGATGAGGGAAACGTTGGCCACCCGCGCGCCTTTCCTGCCGCTTCAACCCTTCACCGAGCCGACGAAATTGCCGCTTGAAATCCAGCGATAGGCGAAAATGAACAGGATCGCGATCGGGATCTGGGAAATGACCAGGCCCGCCGAGGGCAGGTTGAACGCGGAAATGTAGCGGTCACTGTTGAGTTTGAGCATGCCAACCGTGACGGGAAAGATCGACTCGCTATTGAGGAACACGAGCGCGAAGACGAACTCCTTCCAGATCGCGATGAAGTTCAGGGTGTAGCCAACCACGATGCCTGGCACCGCAAGCGGCAGGATCACCTTGGTGAAGATCTGAAAGTCCGTCGCGCCCTCGATCTGGGCCGCCTTCTCGATGTCGCGCGGGATGGTGGTCATGAAGCCGCGCAGGATCAAGATCTGGGAAGGCATGCCGTAAACGCCATGAACGATGATCAGGCCAACGCGAGTGTCGAACAGATGCAGCCAGCGCAGCATGTCGTAGAGAGGAATGAGAACCGTCTGCTGCGGCAGCATCAGCCCCGTCAACAGCAACGCGAATATGTATCGCTTGCCCGGCGGCTCGAACCGGCTCAGCGCGAACGCCGGCACAAGAGCCAGCCCGACCGCCAAAGCCGAGCCGAGAACGGCGTAAAGCAGGCTGTTTTGCATGAGCACGCCGAAATGCAGCCCCTGCCAAACTTTCACATAGGGCTCAAGCGTCGGCGCGATCGGCAGCGCAAAAGGCCCGTTGAGGAACTCACTGTTCGGCTTGATCGATGTGATCACCATGAGCGCCAGTGGACCAATCCAGACCGCCGCAAGCAGGAGCGCAAAGAGCGTCGCGAATATCTTCGGCGCCGCGTAGCGAAGGCGGACGAGGGTGCGCCCCGAATGGACCCGGAGACCAGGATTGGACATCGCAGGATTAGACATCGAAGGCGCCCTTGAACAGCTTGCCGAGGAGCAATCCCGCAACGGCGATCGACAGCACGAGGATGGCGACGCTGACCGTCGCGCCATAGCCGAAGCGAGAGTTCCAGAAGCTCTCGAGATAGACGAGATAGCCGAGAACGTTGGTGCGCCCGAATGGCGCTCCCTTTGTCATCACCGCGATAAGATCAAACGCCTTCAAAGACTCGAACAAGGTCAGCATCACGACCACGGCTGTCACGGGACGAAGCTGCGGCAGCGCGATACGCAGCATCATGCGCACGTGCCCCGCGCCTTCGATCCTCGCCGCGTCGAAAGTCTCCTTGGGCACGTCGCCGATCCCGGCGAAATAGAAGATCATCGGCAACCCGGTGAACGCCCAACCGCCCACGACCGCAAGCGTGTAAATGGCGATGCGATAGTCGCCGAACCACTCACGGACCAGAAAGCCGAGCCCCATCGCGCGCAAGACACTGTCAAACGCGCCGAAAATCGGGTTGAGGATCAGGAGGAACATCAGTCCCACCGCGACGAGCGACATCGTCACCGGAAAAAATATCGCGGTTCGCAGAAGGGTCGGGAGATAGACCATGCGCGCACGCATCGCATAGGCGATGAGAAATCCGAGAACGACCGGAAAGGCGAGCGAGACCGCGAGCCACTTCAGATTGTTTTCAAGGGAGATATAAAAATATTTGTCGCCAAGCATGTAACTATAGTTGGCGAATCCGACGAACTTCTTGACCGGCGTCATGCCGTTCCATTCAAAGAAACTCAAATAAATCGTATAGAGGATCGGGTAGCCGATAAAGCACAGGAACAGGACGACCGGCAGCACCAGGCCGAAAATCGTGACGAACACGTGCTGGCGCGCGAAGGCGACGAAGGATGTTCGTTCGTCGCTCATCCGCGAAGCCATTGGGTTCCCCTGTCGGGAAGCGCGGAGCGCTTGCAAGCACGCCTCTCCTCGCTTCCCCGTGCCGATCTTTTAACGCGCCTTCCGTCGAAGGATCGCCGGACTCGCCCCTTGCGCAGATCTTCGTCTCCGCCCAGGCCTTGTCGGAACTCAGGAACTCCGAGCGATCAGTCTAGATCTTGCCCCGCACGCGCTGAGCCTCGGTCTCCGTCGCCTCCATGGCTTCCTCAGGCGACACCGCTCCTGCAAGCACGCCCTGGAGGCCGTCGAGGAAGCGGTCCGAAATGGCGGGCGGCGTCCCGTGGTCGACATGCATGAACGTGTACGAGCCCGCGTCGGACATCGCCTTGCCCAAACGCTGCTCCATCGGCGACAGGTGGGAGAGATCCGTTGAGGCGTTCGATGCGTAGGGCTTGTCAATCTCGAGCTTCTTGGCCGAGGCTTCCGGAGAAACCATCCAGTTGACGAACTCGGCGGCGGCGTCCTTGTTCTTGCTCGCCGCATGGATCATCACGGTGTCCTCGTCGTAGATCGACATGACCGGCTTCTTGTCGCTCATCTTTGGGAACGGGAACCAGTCGATCGGCTCGGCGCAGCACTGCGCTTTGTCCCCGCGGAAGCTGCCGAGAATGAACGACCCCTTGTACCAGTAGAGCGCCTTGCCCTGGGCCCAAGGGACTTGCGCCGGCGCGAAGTCGATCGAGTTGAAGTTTTCGATGAACATCCCGTCGTCAGCGAGCTTCTTCATCATCGCGGTGATGTCGACAGCGCGCGGATCGGTCCAGGGGATCTTGTTGTCGATCAGGCCCTGATAGGCGTCGAGGCCGTATTTGTTGACCATCATCGCCGACCACATGAACTGCGCCGGCCATTTCTTCTGGTTGGACAGCATGAAAGGAGCAATGCCGGCGGCCTTGGCCTTGGCCCCGTTCGCCATCATCTCATCCCAGGTCGTGGGGACGGTGAGGCCGAGCTTGTCGTGCAGGTCCTTCCGGTACCAGACCACCGAGGCGCCGAGCTCAGTCGGAACGAAGAAGGGCTTGCCGTTGAATTTCGCGAGCGAAACGCTCGCCGTATTGAGAGACTTGTCCCAGCCATATTTCTTGTAATAGTCGCTGAGATCGGCGGCGAAACCGGCCTTCACGATCTCGCCCGCGCGACCGCCTTCCCACGAGTAGAAAATATCTGGAGGATCGCTCGAGCTGATTTCGATCGTCTGTTTCGTCTTATAGGTTTCGCCGTCCACGCTGGCGCCGGTCACATGAATCCGGTCGCCGTTTTTCTTGTTCCATTCGTCGATCAGGTAGTTGGCGTAGGTTTCCGACGTCGGCCATGCGGCGCGGTAGAAATAGTTGAGCTCGATCGGCGCCGCGTGGGCTGAGGTGAGGCCGATGGCGGTCGTCGCCGCTCCCGCGCCAACGAAAGCGGTAGAGCGCAGAAAATTGCGTCGCGTCAGACGGTCCATGGGCGTTGGCATTGCTGTTTCCTCCTCACATTTGGCGTCGCGAATGTCTTACGGGCAGTCGAACGAGCACGGGAAGGCGTTGACCCACCCGTCGCTGAAACCGCTTCGCCGATCGCGATTAATTAAGGCGAGTCACTGTCATCCCGTCGGCGGGGGCTGTCAAGCAACGCCCCATCCAACTCGACGCCTCGCCAAGCCATCCCTTCGCCGCTCTCTTCGAGGTTGACCAACGCGCAACCGCGAGTTGTTTCGACAAGCCGAGAGAACGCTCGGGCTGACGAGCGAGGCGACCAATTTGGTCATCGACTTCAAGGCGCCCGTTGGACTGATGTCGTCGCCCCGCAAGAGCGCGCAAGGCCACGTGAAGGGAAAAAGCGCCCGCGAAGCGCTGTTCCAGCGGATTGGCAATCGGGGTCAATTGTCGAGGCCGGAAGCGACCTCGGCGATGCTGAAGGTGTCCCCCCTGCGAAGCTGAGGATGCGCATGTCTTGGCGGAGCCCTCACCCGGCATCACGCCGGAAGTCCCACGATGAATGATCGCTCAGAAGTTTCGCCACACGGCGACCGCGACGCCGTGCTCGGTGTTCGTTCTGACTGTCCAGACGGTCGAGAACACGCCAACCTGCAACGACCATTTGTCATTGAGCGCATAAACGACGCTCGCCTCGGCCACCGACTGGCGCCAGGCCGGGAAGGTCCGATTGTTCGTCGACATCGACACCGTGGTGAAGTCCTGCAGCATCAGCATGATCCTGGGCGTGAACTTGAATCCGACCGTCAGATCCCCGTGCCATTCGTCTGGCGGCCCTTCGGTTCGCAGGCGGTAGGCGATCTCTGCGTCCAGGAAGCCGGGAACCGAGCCGAAACCCGGAAACCAACCCAGGCCGGGGATCGAGGCCAGCGTGAAGTTGCGGCCGGCGTTGAGGCGCGCTTCGCCCGCCCACCCGGTGTTCCCCTCCTGAGCCGGCGCGTGCGAATCATGCGCTCCCGGAATGAACGCGGTCGCCTCGCCCGAGAACACCCATTCGCCAGTCGACCAGAGCTTCTGCCTTAAGCCCAGGCCGGAATAGTCGAGTCCGTTATAGGTGTTCGGCGTCGGATCGCCGATCGCATAATGCTCGAACGCCGTCTCGCCAAAAGCGGTGAGCGAGTCTGTGAGGCCGTACTGCACATAGGTCTGCGCGTCGAAGCGGCTTTGATTGGCTGGCGGATTGCCGCCCCAGGGCGGACCAAACCCGGTCCAGCCGTACAGGGTTTCGATGAGCTGGCCGGTTCCCTGGGGCAACGTCCAGGCGCCGCCAAATGCGCTCGTCGACGCGCCGATGACCGCCAGCACGCCTGCGGCAGCCCTCCGAAGGTTCGGGCCGGCGCGGGTCAAACCATGCCCCCCAACGCGAGCTACGCAGTCCGACAAGGACTCGAATTGACGATAAATTTAAAACTTCAAATTTTCCACCCGGTCAAGCGTAAATTATGACGCCCGACCAAAAAAACTCAATACAACCAACTGGTTGCACTTGATTTGGCTTGCCGACAACCGAATTGGGTAGGCCCTTCGGGCCGAACAAACAGCGAAGCTCTCCGGAAGCAAACTCCCCTTTTTGGGAATTGGTCGACGACGCGGGTCGGTGAAAGTCGCGGGCCTAAAGAGTTGCGCAAAAACGCAGCTAGGCCGCTGAAGAACTCGCTGGCGTAGACTTGTGCGCGGGCGCCTCGCCGAGGGTCTCGGCTTCGCTGGGCGTCTCGCGCGGAGGCTGGCGATCTGATAAGAGGCGGCGTGGTCAATTCGCGCCTTGCGTCGCGCGCGTCGTTGTTCGGCCCCGACGATGCGCCGCCCGTCGAATGGGTCGTCACGCCAGGACTGACGCCCTACGCCAAAGCCCTGACGGAGATGGAAATACGCGCTGAGGCGATCGCGCGCGGAGGCGGCGCCGAACGCGTCTGGCTCATCGAACATCCGCCCCTTTACACCGCAGGCACGAGCGCTAAGGAGAGCGATTTGGTGGACGCCCGCTTTGCGGTGCATCGCGCCGGACGCGGCGGCCAATTCACCTACCACGGACCGGGACAGCGGGTCGCTTACGTCATGCTCGACCTCAAGCGCCGCCGGCCCGATGTGCGCGCCTATGTGACCTCGCTCGAACGCTGGCTGATCGAGACGCTGAAAGCGTTCGATGTCGTCGGCGAGACGCGCGAGAACCGGGTCGGCGTATGGGTCGCGCGGCCCGACAAGCCGGCTTCGCCGCTCGGCGAAACGGCCGAGGACAAGATCGCCGCCATCGGCGTGCGCGTGCGGCGCTGGGTGACGCTGCACGGCGTCGCGCTCAACGTTGATCCCGACCTCACCCATTTTTCCGGCATCGTCCCATGCGGCATCGCGGACGCGCACTACGGTGTGACCAGTCTCGCCGACCTCGGCCGCCCCACGACCATGGCGCAGGCGGACGCGGGCCTGCGGGCGGCGTTCGAAATCGTGTTCGGCCCGACCCGATCCGGCTAGCTCGGCCGCGCCTCGAGTTGCCCGCCCGACCCGTCGAAACTATAGGCCTGACATGGGTCTTCCAATTGGGCTTCCGGAGAGAAGCCGGCGAGCGTTCTGGGCGCGCCTCTACGCGCGGCGGCGCCTGCTCAGCCGCCTCGCGGCGCCATTCGCGCCTCTGCACTACGCGCTGATCGGCGAAAACCGTGGCTACCGCCCGAACGCCTTTTTCGATCCGAGCTGCTTCCGTGCCCATGCGAACATCGCGGGCGCAAACCGAGGCCTGCTCGAGGCCTATCTCGCCCACCCCGAACCCAATGCGCCCTCCCCTTCGGCCGAATTCGACCACGGCTGGTACATGTCGCAGAACCCGGATTGGGCCCAGAGCCATCCCCATCCGTTCTTGCACTTTCTCGAGCGGGGCTTACGCGCCGGCAGACGTCCGCGAGCGGACATCGATGTTGAATTCGTCCGCGACATCACGCGCGGCGTGAAACCGCGATCGCTTGAAGAGGCGTGCTTCCGCGTCTTCGACCGCACGCCAAGCGAAAGTGAGATGGGGCCGCCGCTCAATCGCGAGGAATTGCGAGCGCGCCAGGATCGCTTCTATGCCGATGGCCAATTGCGTGTCGAACGCGAATCGGGCCATCGGGATCGCAGCATGCTCGTCTTCGTCCAGTGCGGCCAAGGGTTCGACGCAGCCTACGTTCAACAGCCTCGCAGCTATGATGTTCTCCTCAACTACTATCTCGAGAGCGACGTCCATCCGAAGGCCGACATTGCAATGGTTCAGGCGGGAACCAAAACAACCTCCATTCGACGCCTCATGGAGCTGCGGCCGGATCTGCTCTTGCGCTACCAAGCCGTCCTGTTTCTCGACGACGACGTTGAAATCGACGCGCAAGGAATTGAAGCTTTGTTCCGCGCGATGACAGCGGAAAAACTAGATCTTGCGCAGCCGGCGCTCACGGCGGATTCGTCCACCGCCTACGCGTTCCTGAAAAGACCGTCCGCAGGCCCCGGCGTGACCCGAGTCTCGTCGGTCGAGATCATGGCGCCGGCCTTGACCCGCCGCGCGCTCGAAAGGGCGAAATGGGCGTTCGCGGAATCGGTCAGCGGCTGGGGCACCGACCTGCTTCTTGGGCCCGCGGTGCGCTCCGCCTTCGGACCGAACAGCGTTGGACTCATCGGCTCGGTCGCGGTGCGGCACGCCGCGCCAGTCGATCTTGGCGCCGGCGCCTTCTACGCCTTTCTGCGGCGCTATGGCGTCGACCCCGGGCAGGAGGCCAACCGCATCGCGGTCGACTTCGGCGTCGAACGCTTTTTGCGGCCGCTTGCCCCGGGCGAAGCAGGAGAGACTTGTCGAGCGCCCTGACCCCGCCCGGACTCATCCACTTGACAAGAGAGGCATATCTTCGATCTTGGCGGCTCAACGAGCGACAAAGGCGACATGCGAAGGGCGCACGAGGCCAGACTTTATGCATTGACCACGGCGACCGCTTGCGGGCTGGCGCTGCTCGCTGGAATCGTCGGCGCGCCCGCGCGCGCGGTGATGCAGAATCTGGTCTTCGACCAGTACCAGCGCTGGAAGCCGCGCCCTTACGCCTTCGACCAGCCCGTCCGCATCGTCGCAATCGACGACGAATCGCTCAAGCGGCTCGGGCAATGGCCGTGGCCGCGCGAGCGGCTCGCCGCGCTTGTCGACGCGTTGAAGCGCGCGGGAGTCGCCTCGATCTCCTTTGATTTCCTGTTCGCGGAAAAGGACCGCGGCGACGCCACGGCCCCCGCCGCTAACACACCCGACGAGGCCTTTGCCCGGTCGATGGACGACGGAGCGGTTGTCATCGGCAGCTTCGTCTCCGAGCTGCCAAATGGCGCCACCGGTTCCAAGGCGGGATTCGTCACCGCCGGCGACGACGCCGCCAAGTTCTTGACGCCATTTCCGGGCCTTCTATCGCCCGTGCCAGAATTGGCGCAGCATGCGGCTGGCGTCGGCTTCCTCAATTGGCGGCCGGACGCCGACCGGGTCGTGCGCAGGGTGCCGCTCATCCTCAATGTGAATGGCGCCTTACAGCCCAGTCTCGCGATGGAAGCGCTGCGCACCGCGCAGGGCGCCTCGACCTATATCGTCAAGTCCTCGAACGCGAGCGGCGAAACGGCGTTCGGGCAAGTCTACGGCGTGCTGGCGATCCGCAACGGCGACCTGACGATTCCGACGGACGCGTCCGGAGATGTCAGGGTCTATTTCGCGCGATCTGACCCACGCCGCACGATCCCGGCGTGGAAGGCGCTCGAACCGGGAGCGGATCTCAGCGACCTTCGCGGTTCGATCGTGTTCTTCGGCGCTTCCGCAGCGCTGCTTTCGGACATTGTCGCGACGCCGTTGTCGCCCGCGATGCCGGGCGTCGAAGCGCATGCGCAAATCGTCGAGCAGCTCTTGAGCGGCCAAACGCTCAGACGGCCGGATTGGGCGCCAAGCGCGGAATGGATGGCGACGGCGGTCATTTGCGCGGCGCTCGTGGTGACGACCTGGTTCCTCGGCCCCTACCTCGCGGCGCTCTTCTATGGCGTTGTCCTCGCGGCGATCGTCGCGGTGAGCTGGTTCGCGTTTTCCCGTCACGGCATTCTGATCGAGCCGACCTATCCGGCGTTTTCCGCCGCTGCAGTCTATTTCGCCGGGGTCTCGACGCTCTACGCGGTCAAGCGCCATCAGGAGCGCGAGATCCGTTCGGCCTTTGGCCGGTTCGTCTCGCCTGCGGTCGTCGCGCGCCTGGCGGAAAAGCCCGGCGCGCTCGAGCTCGGCGGCTTGCAGCGCGAACTGACATTGCTCTTCTGCGACATCCGCTCGTTTACGACCATCTCGGAGGGGCTCAACGCGTCGGAGCTCACCCACTTCCTCAACGAATATCTGACGCCCATGACCGACGCCATTCTCGACCGGGAGGGCACGATCGACAAATACATGGGCGACGCGATCATGGCGTTCTGGAACGCGCCGCTCGACGATCCCGATCATGCGGCGCATGCCGTTGAATCTGCGCTGGAGATGCGTCAGACGCTGGTCACGCTGAACGAGGGCTGGCGCAGCCGCGCTGAGGCCGAAGAGCGCCCCTTCAAGCCGGTGCGCTTCGGCATTGGCCTCAATTCGGGCGAATGCTGCGTCGGCAACCTGGGCTCGCTGCGTCGGTTCGACTATTCCGCGATCGGCGACGAGGTGAACGTCGCATCGCGTCTCGAAGGCGCGTGCAAAATCTTCGAGGTTGACATTATTGGCAGCGAAACGGTCCGCGCCGAGGCGCCCGACTTCGCCTGGCTCGAGATCGATTCCGTACTGGTCAAGGGCAAGACCCGACCGGTCGGCCTTTACGCGCTGGCCGGAGATTTAGGGGTCGCGGCGAGCGACGAATTTGCGGCCTTGAGCCGGGTGCATGGCGCGATGCTGGCGGCTTACCGGAACCGGGACTTTGCCGGCGCCATCTCGATGGCGAAGGAGGCCGGGGCTCGCGCGCCCATCGCGGTTCGTGGCCTCTACTCTTACAACCTGCGTCGTTTCGGCCAATTGGCCGAGAGCGCGCAGGACCCGGATTGGCGCCCGCTGATCGCGCTCGACGAAAAATAGCCGCCCATCCGGCGTGGGAACGCGGAGGCGGCGTCCTGATCTCTACACTGAAGACGTGACTCCCATAGCGCTGGCTATGCGACGACCGGATGCGCCGTGAGCAGAAGGCGGCCGCGCGAACTCGGCGCGGGCCGCCTTCTCTCCCCACTACATCGGCTTCTGCTGTTCCGTCTTGCTCTTCGATGCGTGATAGCCCGCGGCCCCAGCGTCGGCCTCGCACATATAGGCCCCCTGCTTCGTTGTGCCGTACCAGCGGGAGCCCGAGTAATGGTAGGTGTGGGACTTGCCCTTGGTGTTGACCCAGACCACCGTGTCGCCAGGGCAGCGCCCCTTGGCTTGCGCCTCGGAGCTGAACTCGCCCGCGCCGGTCGGGCGAGCGGCTTGCATGGGTTTCGGCTTCGGCTGATAGACGGGGGCCGGCGCGATCGGAGCGGGGGCCGGCGCTGGGGCGGGAGCCGCAGCAGGAGTTGCAGCCGGCGCCGCGGCGCCTTCCTTCTGCACGCGGCATTGCTTCAGGAATTCCGGCCATTTCATACCGTTGGTGGTGTTGTTCTCCTTGGCGGCCTTCCACTCATCGCCGCACTGCTTCATGATGCTTTGCGCCTGGACAGGGCCGGTCGACGCCAGACCCAGGGCGCCGACAAATAAAAAGGCTGAAAGCGCGACCCTGAAAGATCTGCTGATCATGGTTGTTCCTCCTCTATGGACGCCGCGACGACGTCGCCGGCCCACTCGCAGCCCGAATCGCCGAGCTCATTCCTCCTCATGGCGCGTTTCCACTGAACCGAACATGAACATTTATGATCGGCGATCCGGCCTCCCTGCCGAGTCAAACCCGTCGAGACGCGCTCGCGCCAGGGCCAACGTGTCGCTCAAGCTCCCCGAGGCGCCCACCGCCGCCCAGCCTTTCTCCATGAGAGGCTCTGCCGCCTGGCGCCGCGCCACATCCGCGTCGGCGTCCGAAGCGTCGGCGCGCCGCGCGCCGACGCGCTCAAGGCGCGTGGCCAGAGGCGCGTCGAGAAAAAGTCCAGCGAAGACGACGCCGGTCTCCGCCGCGGCGCCGGCGGCGGCGCTGCGTTCGGCGGCGGCGGCGAAAGTCGCGTCCAAGAGGACCGATTGTCCCGCCCGGAGCGCAATCCGCGCCTTTGCGATAAGCCGCTCATAGACAAAGCGCGTGACGTCGCTGGCATAGGCGGAGGCTGGCAAACGACCCGTCTCCTCGATCCCGAACATCGCCTTGCGCTCGACGTCGCTGCGCAGCCATAGCGCCCCGGGCGCGCGGCCGATGTCAGGCGCGAGCGCGTGAGCCAGCGCGCTCTTGCCGACGCCGGAGAGGCCGCCCACGGCGACCAGTCGGGGCGGAGCGAAGGCTAGAAACCGGACCGCGCAATCGAAGTATCGCCGGGCAAGCGCGCGCGCTTCGTCGCGCTTTTGGCCCTTGAGCCGCTCGGCATTGGCCGCCTCGACTTTGGCCCGGATGGCGGCGCGCAGGCTCAGGAACAACGGCAGCGCGGCAAGGCCGGCCAGAGCCTCCGGCGGCTCCGAGGCAAGATAGCGGTTGAAGAGCCGGTTGCCGGCCATACGCAAGCCCCGCTCTTCCAGGTCCATCAGGAGAAAGGCGAGATCGTAGAACACATCTCCGCTCGCAATGTCGTCGGAAAACTCCACCGCGTCGAACAGCGTCGGTTCGCCTTCGATGAGAACGATGTTGCTCAGGTGCAGATCGCCGTGACAGCGGCGAACGAAACCGGCCTCGCCGCGTTCGAGCAAGAGCCGGCGCACGGTCTCGAATGCGAGCCGCGACTTGTCGGTGAGCTTGCCCGCCGTCGGCGGATCGAAGAAATCGGGCCGCTCGCCGAAAGCGGCGCGGTTCTGCTCGATGTAAGTTTGGAGCGAATGCGCGGCGCGCGCGCCGTCCCTGATCGGGGCGCGAGCGTGCATGCGGCGGATCACGAGGGCCAGCCTGTCGATGACCCCGTCCGGGACGCCCCCGCTATCGGCGACATGATCGAGCGTGGCGTTCTCGTCGAATTGCCGCATGTGGACAGCCCATTCGACGGCTTCCCCGTCACCCCCGATCGCAAAGGTCTCGCCTTGTCGGACAATCGGAAGCGCGGCCAGATAAATGTCCGGCGCCAGCGGCCGGTTCACTGCGATTTCCGCTTCGCAAGCCTCGCGCCGCTTATCGAGCGTCGAGAGATCCATGAAAGGGAACGTCACCGCCCGCTTGAGCTTGTAAACGTCCGCGCCCGCAAGAAATAGGACCGCGTTCGCGGTGTCGACGCGCACAACCGCCCCGCTCAGTCCATGCGTCTCAGGCTTGGCAAGAACCCGGAACAAAGCCTCCTGCGACTCGGGAGGGTCGTCGGAGTGAAGAGGGGCCACTGGTCGCGCCGTCAATGCGATTCCTCGTCTCAGCGCGCTTTTCGCATCAGGCTGGCGGCGTCGACCCTCCGCCGGCGACTTTGGCGACGAGCGTCCCGATATGTACGACCGCCAGGGCCGTGGCCGCAAATCCCGTCGCCAGCAATACCCGTTGAAGCGGCAGAGCGGCGCCGGTCGAGGCCGAGAGGCCAGCCTGGGCGAACGCGCCGAGCGACACATAGCCGAGCAACGCCGGAAGCGCGGCGAGGGTTCCGAGCATGTAATCGCGCAGGCTGACCGCCGACAGGCCCAGCAAATAGCTGGTGGCGACGAAGGGCATCAGCGGCGACGCCCGCAACAAGCAAACCAGTCGCCATCCGTCGCGAGCAACCGCCGCGTCCAGATTGCGAACTCGAGTCTTGTCGACAATCACGCGTTCGACGAAAGCCCGGAGCGTGGACCGGCTGAGGCCGAAAGCGACGAGCGCCCCGAGAAGCAGGCCGGCGCTTGAGGTCGCAAAGCCGTTAGCAACGCCAAAGAGCGCGCCGGCCGCCATGCCGACCAGCGAAGCCGGAAGGATTCCCGCCGTCGCTGCGACGACTTGCAGGCCTGCGAGACTGAGCCAACCGGCGCCCTCGAACCTTTGCGCGAGCGCGAGCGCGCCCTCGCTCCGCGACGCCACGGCCGTCCATGCGCCAGAACTCGCCTGGCTGCTCGCAAGCCACGCGACTGAGGAGGCCAGGATCAGGACAACGAGGATTCGTAGGCTTGAGCGCATGGCGTCGACTCGTCGGGCGCAATCAGACTGCAGTTGACGAGCCCAAGATGATGCAAGCGGTATCGCGCCGCCACTTCCAGAACGCCAAGGCCGTAAACGACGCTGCGCAGCGGCCCCATCGATGACGCCTCCGGGAAATAGTGGGTCGGGCACGAGATCTCGCCGAGACGAAATCCCCAGTGCACGGCTTGAACGAGGACCTGATTGTCGAAAACGTAATCGTCCGAGCAGCGCTCCATCGGCAGCGTTTGCAAGGCGCGGCGGCTCCAGGCTCGATATCCGGTGTGATACTCGGAAAGCTTTTGCCCGAGCAGGATGTTCTCGGTCAGCGTCAGCGCGCGATTGGCGATGTATTTGTAGAGGGGCATGCCGCCGGCGCGCGCGCCCCTACCGAGGATTCGAGAGCCCAGCACCACGTCATATTCGCCCGACGCCACCATCGACGCCATCGCGGGCACGAGGCGCGGCGAATATTGGTAGTCCGGGTGCAGCATGACCACGATGTCGGCGCCGCGTTCGAGCGCCGCGCGATAGCAGGTCTTCTGATTGCCGCCATAGCCGCGATTGGCGTCGTGGGCCAGCGTGTGAATGCCGAGCGACTTGGCGAGCGTAATGGTTTCGTCGGCGCTGCCGTCGTCGGTCAGAATGATGTCGTCGACGATCTGCTTGGGAATCTCATCATAAGTCTGCTTTAAAGTCAGCGCGACGTTGTAGGCTGGGAGAACGACCGCAATTTTTTGATTTTCCAGCATCTCGGTGAGATCCAAACACTTGAGAGCCAAATATATTCACCTGCCTCATGTTAAGGAATCGTACTGTAGATTACCTTTATCATTTCCTAGTCAATGATTAAAAATTTAGACATCGAGACCACTGTTAGCAATGCAGTATAGCCTGGCGCCGACTTACGTACGGAACTCCGCAACCGCCGCGTACAAGACTTTCAAGAGCTTGACGGATCGCGATCCCGATACCCTGGATGGCGCGTCGAGCGCAGAAGTCGAATTGATCGATTGGATCAGGATTCTGCTCTTCGGGGTCTGGCTCGCCGCCGCCGGCGCGCTCGCCTGGCGTCACGTCATGTGGCGGGACGAAGTTCGGGCGCTGTCGATCGCAATCCAGGGCGACGGTTGGATCGGCATGCTTCGGGGCTTGCATGGCGAGGGACATCCGGCGCTCTGGTATCTCCTCCTGCGCGCGGCCCACGGAATCGTACGGCGCCCGGCAGCGCTTCCTCTCCTCGCGCTCGCAATCGCGGCCGCGGCCGCCTGGCTGATTGTCTGGCGCTCGCCTTTTCCGCGGGCCCTGATCGGACTCATCCTCGCCTCCCACTTTTTCATCTACGAATTTTCGGTGATGGCGCGGAACTATGGGATCGGCATGCTGATCCTGTTTGTGGTGGCGATCGCCTATCCCAGATGCCGCAGGCGCGGCGTCGCGCTGGGCGCGCTGCTCTTTCTGCTGGCGAACTGCAATGTGATCGCCACGATATTGGCGGGCGCCTTCCTCATCTTCTGGTTTGTCGAGATTCTGGAAGATACGGGTCCACGCTGGTCTCCGGCGATGGCCAATTTCGCCCTGAACGTAGCGATCGCCGCGGCTGGCGCGGCCCTTTGTTTCGCGACGGTCTATCCCACCTTCAACGACGCCGCCGTGTTGACGCATCCCGCGGGCGTGGCGGCGCGCGACATCCTTGGCGCGATCGCCAATCCCACGCCGGCCTTCGAACATCTGCTCGAGCGAGAGGTCGGGCCGACCTGTCTCGTCGCGCCCTGGACCCCCATTGTCGTCGGCCTGGGCGGCCCGCTGCTGATTGGCGCGACGTTCGGACTCGTTGAGCGCAAGGGCGCGCTTCTGGCCTGTTTGGCGTCGCTCGCTGGCCTCTCGGTGTTCTTCTCCCTCGTCTATGCCGGCGACTATCGCCACGAGGCGACATGGCTCGCCTTCCTCATCACGATGTACTGGATCTCTTGGAAGCCGAACCGCGCCGTTCGCGAGCGAGCCGCGCGGGAGACGAACGGGCGCAGCCTCGCGCGGGTCCGAAGGCTGGGCTTCGCTTGCTTCCTCGTCCTTATCGGGATCCAGGCCACGCTTGGCCTCGCCGATCTCGCCTTCGCGGCGATCATCGGAACGCCCGAAAGCCGCGCGCGCGACTTTGCCGATCTCGTGTCGCTGCGGCCGGAGCTCAAGGACGCGATCCTGATCGGCGACCCCGACTACATGCTCGAGCCGATGCATTATTATCTCCCCAACCGAACGTATTTCATCAGGGAGCAGCGTTACGGCGACTTCACCCACTTCACCCGCAAGGCCAAGCTCGACCTGACCCTCGGCGACATCCTCGACGAGGCGCGCGCCATCCGCGCGTCCACCGGCCGGCCGGTTGCGATCCTCCTCGCGTGGCGTCTCGGCGAAATGGACCCTGCCCGCGTCTACCGCGAGAGTTACGTCTGGACCTTCTCCGCCCCCGGTGATCAGATCGAGCGATTCCGGGATGCGACGACGCTCATGGCGCAATTCCCCAAAGCGACCAGCGGCGAAAGCTATGACGTCTACCTGCTGAAGTGAGGGCCCTGACAAGCGGCGTCCCTGTCGCAAAACTGTCGCACCCATCATTGAAGAGTTGCGCTTCGCCGCTGTTACGTTTTGACAAGGGCGTCAATCAGAGGAAGCCGAGCATGAGCGCGGACAAAAAGAGAGCGGATAAACAGACTCCGTTCAGCGCGCTCCGAAAGCGCGTCAACGCCGAGATCCAGGATAATTTCGACGAGGACATCGAGCTCGAGCTTGAGGACGACGAGCTCGCCGACCTCCTGTCGGAGAGCGAACATCTTCAACTGCACGATTCCCTGCCGCGGCGGCTCTATTTCAGGGAGCTGTTGCGTCTGCAGCGGGAGCTCATCAAGCTGCAGGACTGGGTTGTGGCGAAGAAACTCAAGCTGGTCGTCATCTTCGAGGGGCGCGACTCGGCGGGCAAGGGTGGCGCGATCAAGCGCGTGACGCAGCGTCTCAACCCGCGCGTCTGCCGCGCCGTGGCGTTGCCCGCGCCGACCGAGCGGGAGCGCACGCAATGGTACTTCCAGCGCTACGTGCCGCACCTGCCGGCCGGCGGCGAGATCGTGCTGTTCGACCGCAGCTGGTACAACCGCGCCGGCGTCGAACGGGTGATGGGCTTCTGCACCGACGACGAATACGAGGACTTCTTCCAATCCGCACCCGCGTTCGAGCGCCTTCTCGTTCGTTCGGGGATCGTGCTGGTCAAATACTGGTTTTCGATCACCGACGACGAGCAGCACATGCGCTTTCTCATGCGCATCAATGACCCGCTCAAGCAGTGGAAGCTCTCGCCGATGGACCTTGAATTGCGGAGCCGCTGGGAGGCTTACACCAAGGCCAAGGAGATCATGCTCGAGCGCACGCACATCCCCGAGGCGCCATGGTGGGTGGTCGAAGCGGTGGACAAGAAGCGCGCCCGCCTCAATTGCATCGCCCACCTTTTGACCCGCGTGCCATACGAGGAAGTGCCGCACCAGAAGCCGGCCCTTCCGGCGCGCGTGCATAACCCCGACTATCACCGCCACCCCGTGCCGCATGAGATGTACGTGCCGGACCACTACGCCAATCTGGCGGCCGAACATGCTGAGCACGTGCAGGCCCAGGGCGGTGAGACTAAAGCGAACGCGAGGACGTAGCGGTCCCGATCGGATTGGGCGACGTATCGACAATCATTTCGGCTGGCCACGCTCGGCATAGAGCCGATCGCCGTGGTCGACGGAGAACAAAGCATCACTCCAAAGCTTGCGGCTGTCCTTTACGAGAGTCTTGAGCTTTTGATATCGAGCCTCGTCGAAATCTCCGGTCTGCTCGAGCCGCGCCAACCGTTCGCGCAGCGCGGTCGTCACGGCTTCGGTCAGAGTCTCGCCGGTCTTTTGCGCCAGGCGGCCCGCCAGGGCATGGCTTCAGGATTTTTAATGTTGAGGGACGCTTCTACCCTATCCTGTCTTGGTTTGCCCGGACAGAACGTCGCAGCACCGGTTTAGCTCAAATCTCGATCTCCCGGCCGATCTCGACCACCCGATCGCAAGGCAATTCGAGATAGTCGCTGATCCGCTCGGCATTGCGGCCCATCGCCGCGAACAATAGCTCCTGCCAGCGAGCCATGCCTTTTCCGTTCTCGCGCGGCACGATGGTTTCGTGGCCGACGTAATAGGTGACGTCGTCGAGGTCGATCTCCGCGCCCTTCGCCTTGCACTCCGCCAGGATCACATGGATGTCGGGGCGCTCCATGAAGCCGCGCCGCGCCTCCGCCCGCCAGAAATTGTCGTCGATGCGCTCGAGGTTCAACCGCTCCTCAGGGTCGGTCCACGGCACGGAGAGGACCGTCAACGTCAGCGCCACGACGTATTCGTGCAGCGCCCGGTTCTGGCGCACGTGCCAGGCCATGACCGGCGGCGTCTGATCCTTGATCCGGCTGAAGAACACGGCGGCGCCGGGCACCCGCGCGACCTCGCCCGAATGCAGCTTTTCGAGAAGCGAGGGGAGCGGCGTCAGTCCGGCTTCGACGCTGCGCTGCACCTCGACCGCCCCGCGGTGCCAGATCCACATCACGCCATAGACCAGCGAAGCGAGCAGAAGCGGAACCCAGCCGCCTTGCATGACCTTGGCCAGATTGGCTGCGAGAAACGCGCCGTCGATGATGACAAACAGTCCCGCGGCCGCGGCTGCCGCCCATAGCGGCCAATTCCAGATCTCACGCATGGCGATGAACAAGAGCACGCTCGTCATCAGCATCGTCGCCGATACCGCGATGCCGTAGGCGGCCGCGAGATTGTCCGACCTGCCGAAGCCGATCGTCAGGCCGAGGGTGACGATCATCAGCAGCCAATTGACGACGCCGACGTAGATCTGGCCGTAACCTTCCTGCGAAGTGTGAGTGATGTTCATGCGCGGCAGCCAGCCGAGCTGCATCGCCTGGCGGGTCATCGAAAAGGCCCCGGTGATGATCGACTGGCTGGCGATCACGGTGGCGATGGTCGCGAGCACGATCATCGGCGTGAGCAGCAGAGGGGGGCATAGCCGGTAAAAGATGTTGCCGTCGGTCGGCGCGCCGGCGAGCACGATGGCGGCCTGTCCGGCGTAGTTGAGAATAAGAGCCGGAAAGACGACGAGGCTCCACGACCGGCGAATTGGCTTCGGCCCAAAATGGCCCATGTCGGCGTAAAGCGCTTCCGCCCCGGTCACGCAAAGAAACACGCCGCCCAGCACGAGAAAGCCTTTGAAGCCGCCGCTCATGAGGTACTCCGCGCCGTAGAGCGGATTGATCGCCGCGACGACGGAGGGATGCTGGAGTATTCCGTGCACGCCCAGCGCCGCGATGATGAGGAACCAGGCGAGCATGATCGGGCCGAAGGCTCGCCCGATCGCCGCCGTCCCGAACGGCTGGATCGCAAACAGCGCGAGCAGAATCGCCGAGGCCGCAGGCAGCACGTAGCTCTGCAAGCCCGGCGCGATCTGCTCCACCCCTTCGAGCGCCGACAGCACCGAAATCGCCGGCGTGATCGCGCCGTCGCCGTAGATGAGCGCCGCCCCGAACAGGCCGGCGGCGATGATCAGCGGCCTTTGACGGCGTTTGACGCCAAGCAGGGTCATCAGCGCAATGATGCCGCCCTCGCCGTCATTGTCGATGCGCATCGCGATATTGACGTATTTGACCGTCGTGATCAGCAACAGCGTCCAGACGATGAGCGAGAGGGCGCCCAAAGTCGCCGCCCTGTCGGGATGCGGCCCCGTATAGTCGAGCACCGTCTTCAGGGTGTAGAGCGGGCTCGTGCCGATGTCGCCGAACACAACCCCGAGCGCCGCGACGCTGGCAAGCCCAACAGGCCCGACCGATTTCGGCTCGGGGCCGGTCGCTTCGATCGACATCGCGTTCTCCACTCGACCGTCGGCCCCGCGATCGCCCGGATGTCCTCGATAGAGGGCCGCCAAAACAGATTGGTGACGCCTGCGGGCTCCGTTTCGGCGGCGTCCGACGGCGGATCGCCGCGAAACTTACCCACCGTCAACGTTAACGAATTTTGGCCGCTGCTGGCGCGCCAATCGATAAAATTCAATCTATTTTATTTCGCGCCCGCCAAGCGCCGACGGCGATAGTGTTCGCATTCAACCTGGCGGACAACCCAATGCTCCCTCGGCTTTTTCGCTTCCTGACCGCGGCGGTGATCTTCGGCCTCGCCTGGAGCACCTTTGTTGAAGCCTCGGAGCCAGGCCTTCCTCAGGCCACTCGCGCGCCCGTCGGCGGCGAAGCCTCGATTCCCTACGGCTGGGTCGACTTCTGCAATCGCCACAGTGAAGAATGCACGCTCGGAAAGCTCAAGCCCATGGACGTCCGCCTGACGAAGCAGAGCTGGAAGGTCCTCAACGAGATCAACTTGAAGGTGAACAACTCGATCGAACCCATCAGCAACCTCGACCATTGGGGAACGACGCTCGACCATTGGGATTATCCGGTCGACGGCAAGGGCGACTGCAAGATCTACGCTTTGTTCAAGCGCAAGCTGCTCGTCGACCGCGGCTTTCCCCGCCAGGCCCTGTTGATGACGATCGTTCGCGACCTCAATGGCGAGGGCCACGCGGTGCTCACCGTCAAGACCGACCACGGCGAGTTCGTGCTCGACAATCTGTCGGACGAGATCCGGCCGTGGACCGCCACCGGCTACCAGTTCTACAAGCGCCAAGCCCAGGACGACCCGAATGTGTGGCTCAGCCTCGGCGGCGCGACGGGGTCCGCGCCTGGAACGGCCGCCTCGAATTGAGGCTCGGCCGAGCGGGTCGCATCAATCCAGGCGCCGATCAATCGTTCTCAACATTTCGTGGGTTTATGAGATTGGTCGTCGTTGCTGAACAGCAGTGAAGGCGCCCCTGCCAGGGCCGGAATGGTCGCCAAGACAAATCGACAATTTCTTGCCAAGCCGGCTGGCGCTTGATATTGTTTTTCAGAAAGTTCGATTGGCCGAGGGCGCCTCGGATGCCGGCGCGCGCGAGCGGACTTTGGCGTCAAGAACAGGGAATGATTCTGGAATGGCGCTGCAACCGTTGCCAATTCTCAAAACGAACGCGGAAAGAGCAAGCCGCCGGCTCACGTCTTTTGGTAAGAGAATTGATCACGCGATTCCCGTATTTCCCGATCCCGGCGCCAAACGTTTCGGCGAGGATGGCGCATGACGCGGCCGGAAGCCAAAACTAGGGCCGAAAAAAGTTGCGCAAAAGCGCATCTAAGTTATTGAAATCATTGAGGCGCGTAAACTTGTGCGCGACGCGCAGCAGCCTCGGTCGAGAGCGCGGCGCCTATCGCCTCGCGAGTTGCTCGAGCGCCTCGACCCCTTCCGCGGGAAGGCGACATGCCCGCGCCGCAGCCAGGACCTCAGCCATATAAGCCGGACGTGGAACGCCAGGCCCGGAATTGGCGCCGAAATAGACGATCGCCTGTTTCGGCCCTCGCTCGGCGATAATCGCCTGCGTCAGCTTGACGTAGAGGCCCTGGGCCAGGTTCTCGTGGCGGTCGAGCGCCGGGACGTCGGACAGAGCCAGGTTCCACAGAACGCCGTGCACGGCTGAGGACGGATTGCGAACGGCGGTCAGCCAGCCCTCGCGCATCACCGCGAGCCTGTGCCGCTCGAGCCGCGCAAGCCCGAGCGCCTTCGAACGCGGACAGCGTCGAGCCATCGCATCGCCGTCCATATTGGAGCCATAAGCGAAATAGAGGGGCGTCCGCGCCTCCTATCCGCTCAGCCGCTCGACATTGTGGACCACGCTCTTGTCCCGCAGCTGCGACAGGACCGCGTTGAGGTGCTGGATGTCGCGCACCTGAAGATCGATGACGAAGCGCCGGAAGTCGGCGCCGCTGGGCGAGGTCACAACGGCGTCGATATTTGCGCCATATTCCCCGATGGTCGTGGCGATCACCCCGAGCGCGCCGGGCTCATTCAAGAGCGTGACCACGATCTGGGTCGAATAGACCGCGCTCGGCGTGTTCTCCAGATCCCAGCGCACGTCGAGCCACAGCTCCGGCCGATCGTCGAACGCAGTGAGCGCAGGGGAATGGATCGGATAAATGACGATGCTGTCTTTCTCGCGAACGCCAACGATGCGCTCGCCCGGCACCGCCCCGCCTTTGGGCGCGAACCTGACCGGCGTATCGAGGCCGATGCCGCGCAACGGCAGCGCGCCGCCCGCGTCGGATTCGCCCGGCACACGGAACACGAGATCGGCTGCTTTCGGCAAGCCGAACCAACCGCTCTCGTTTTGCGGAACAGCCGGGCCCTGCTTGCGCTCGTCCTTGAAGCTTGGAAACACGGCGCGCACAACGTCGGTCGAGAAAATCTCGCCGCGCCCCACGCCAATGAAGACATCGTCGATCGAGGCGCGCGCCAAGCGCGACAACGCGGCCTTGAGCTTGGCTTCCGTGAACTTCTTGCCAGCGCGCTCGAAGGCCCGCTCGACGATCTGGCGCCCGAGGCCGCCGAACTGCGCCTTCGCCGCCTCGCGCGTCGCCCGGCGAATGGCGGCGCGGGCCCGCCCCGTCACCACCACGCTGTCCCACGCCGCCGGCGGAGCGCCGCCCTCGGCGCGCGAGATCAACACTTCGTCGCCATTGTGCAATTCGGAGATCAGCGGCGCTATACGGCCATTGATCTTCGCGCCGACCGCGGAATTGCCCACATCGGTGTGAACCGCATAGGCGAAGTCAATCGCGGTCGCGCCGCGAGGCAGCGCGATCAGGCGCCCCTTTGGCGTGAAGCAGAACACTTGGTCGTGAAACAGCTCAAGCTTGGTGTGCTCGAGGAATTTTTCCGAATCATCGCTCGCCAACGCTTCGATCGTCTGCCGCAATCCGCGATAGGCTCGGCTTTCGCTCACCGCAAGCGCGTCGGCGCTGAGCCCCAAGTCTTTATAAACGCCGTGCGCGGCGATCCCATATTCGGCCACTTCGTGCATCTCGTGCGTGCGAATCTGCAGCTCGACCCGCTGACTACCGGGGCCGATCACGGTCGTGTGGATCGAACGATAGTCGTTCTGCTTCGGAGTCGAGATATAGTCCTTGAAGCGGCCAGGGACGCTGGGCCAGGTCGTATGCGCCACGCCGACGGCGGCGTAACAGTCGGCGACGGTATCGACGAGAATGCGAAAGCCGTAGATATCGGACAATTGCTCGAAGGCGATTGAGCGACGCTCCATCTTGCGCCAGATGGAATAGGGCTGCTTCTGTCGACCCTTCACCTCGACCTTGATGCCGCGCCGGGCGAATTGGTCAGTCAGCTCCGCCGCGATGCGCGCGATGATCGCGCCATTCTTGACCTTCA
Source organism: uncultured Alphaproteobacteria bacterium (assembly GCA_963726105.1). Classification (GTDB taxonomy): domain Bacteria; phylum Pseudomonadota; class Alphaproteobacteria; order Rhizobiales; family Beijerinckiaceae; genus Roseiarcus. The sequence continues at coordinate 755,231 of CAVSBJ010000026.1, read as the reverse complement.
TCGCCTCAAGACGCGTCACGATAAGCTTGTAGGCGTCCGGCATCAGGCAGCGGAAGGCAAGGTCTTCGAGTTCGTTGCGCATGCTCTGCATGCCCATGCGGCCGGCAAGCGGAGCATAGATGTCGAGCGTGTCCTCGGCGATGCGGGCGCGCTTGCCCTCCGGCATGAACTGGAGGGTGCGCATGTTGTGCAGGCGGTCGGCGAGCTTGACCAAAAGCACGCGCGCATCGTCGGCGATGGCGAGCAAGAGCTTGCGGAAATTCTCCGCCTGCTCGGCGTGCTTGGTGACGAAGTCAAGCCTGCCGAGCTTGGTCAGGCCGTCGACCAGCCCCCCGATCTCCTCGCCGAACGCCTTATCGACTTGCTCGCGGGTGACCGTCGTGTCTTCGATCGTGTCGTGCAGCATCGCCGTCGCGATGGTGGCGTCATCGACCTTGAACTCGGTCAGAATGGCCGCCACCTCGAGGGGGTGGGAGAAATAAGGATCGCCAGAAGCGCGCTTCTGGCTGCCGTGCGCCTTCATCGCGAACACATAGGCGCGGTTCAGCAAATCCTCGTTGGCGTGAGGATTGTAGCGGCGAACCCGCTCCACCAATTCGTACTGCCGCATCATTGCCGGAAGTCGATCCGATCCGCGCCGCGCCGCGCCGCGCCGCCGATTTGTCATGGCGACGCCGGTGCGGTTCAACCAGGACGAGTCGGCTTGAATGAAAGAGGGGGTCGGCGCTTCGTTCGCGTTCGCCGGCTCCCGCTCTCGCGCATAAGCGCGGGCTACGCGCAATCATCCACGCCAGCGGGCGCGCGCGCAAGCTTTAATGTACGCGCATCGAAGAGTCCGGCCGCTGCCCCCAGTCCAAACAAAAAGCCCCGGAGCTTTCGCTCCGGGGCTGACAATTTCAACTGATCGGGCTGCGATCAGAAGTAACGGGTGATGCGGAGACGACCCGCGAAGCCGTTGCTGTTGCCCTTCCAGTCGCCGGGCACGAACACCGCACCGGCCGCTCCACCAAGGTTATAGACGGTTCCGAGGTACCCGCTCGGCGCCGACTGGTTCGTGCTCTGATACATCAACTCCAGGTCGAAGTTGAGGTTGGTGACCGGATTCCAGCCAAGATCCGCGCCGACGATCCAGCTGATGGCGCTGGGTGACATCGGGCCCTGCGCGGCCTGACCGAGCAGGCAGCCCGCCACCGCGAAGTTGCAGCCGCCGCCCATGTTGCTCCACTTCAGGCCGCCGACCGAGCCTTCGAGATCGACATAGATCGTTGGCGTGAAGTGATGCTCGAACAGCCCGGTGACCGACCATGCTGTCGGCGAGGACCACGAATTGGTCAATGGATTGAAGAACGCGTCGGCGAGTTCCATCGGCTGGCCGTTGCCGTTGGTCGCGCCGTTCTCACTCCACATTCCATCCTCTAAACCCGAATACCAAGCCGCGTTCTTGGAGTAGGCGCCGGTCAGGACGAAATCGTCTCCCGCGCCGAATGACGGCAGGTTGATTTTCACGCCCGCATCAAGGGCCCACCCGATCTTGTTCTCCTGTCCATTGCAGACAACCGCGACAAAGGTCCCGCAGGAGGCGCCGACGACGGCGCCGTCAAAGCCATTGGCCGTGACATTGACGTTGTGGATCACGCCCGAAACCTGGGCCTCGCCCCAGCCCTGCTTGACATGCAAGGCGCCGACGAAGTCTGGCCATTTCTGGCCGCCGTACTGGATCAGCGCAGGATTGAACGTACCCGCCTGCGGCCCCGAATTGGTATTGAAATACCCGCCACTTGACGTGGTGCCGCCGCCGGAGGCGCCAACTCCGGCAGGGCTTTCCGCCGACAATGTCGCCGTGAAGCCGCCGCCGAACGAAGCCGTATAGGCCAACAGCAACGGCTCGTTGAAGCCCTTGCGGTCAGGGGAGAAGAAGTTCGCGTAGTTGTCGCCGCCGCCGATGAACGAGAAGAACGACTGCGCCTTACCGGCGGTGATGCCCGCCCAGGTCAGATAGCCGGTGTTCAGATAGGCGATGTTCGGTGTGCCAGAGCCCTGAAGTGGGTCAAGCCCGTTCGCGACGTCGACATTGAGGTCAAAGTGCCCGATGAGAGGGCCCCAGGCCGTGTTGGAGGCCATATCGAACCCGAAGTTGGCTCGCGTCGACCAGCCTGTATTGTTGCGGTAGAAGGTCGTATTCTGCTGAGCCGCGCTGGCTGCAAGCAGAACGCGCTGGGTGTTGCGATTGTCGATTCCACCCAGCGTCCCGAGAGCGCCCGCGGCAGCAGCCGGCACGCCCGTTATAGTCGGACCGACGCCGGGTGTGCCGCTGGTGAAGAGATCACCGACAGAGCCGTAGTTGTATTGGGTTTCGAGATTGCCGCCCGTGAATTGCGCCGTGATGTAACCGCTGAACTTCACGCAGGTGTCGGAACCCGGCAGCGTCCAGCCGGTGATGCCCCCGACATTACAAACTCTAACATATTCGACAGGCGCCGCTTTCCTCGTCGGAAGATCGGCCGCCTGAGCGGTGGCGACGGCGACGATGCCGGCCGCCGACCCCAGCAGAAGGCTCTTGATGAGCGTCATTTGTGACCTCCAGTTACGTATTGGGCGTCGGTTCTCTTCTCGACTTCGATTTCCGCGGCCCGCTTGCGAACCGATGACACCAAAGGCGGTCAGCCCCCTCGTCCCGTTTGACTTCCTGATCGTGGCGCTTGCCCCTGCAAAAGCCGCCGACCTCCGCGATCGGGAAATCTCCCGCTCACCTGGATCACCATAGCTTCTCTAAATTTCGACACAATAAGTTTTCTTCATAAACCAGGGCTCAAACACCGTTTGCCCAATCATGTTGCATAATTGTCACGAGATTTTCCTCCGGTCCGACGCAATCAATTATGATAATTTTATCAGCGCTTTATCCGAGAACTTCAGGATTTTGGACTGCAATCGCGACGATCATAGCGGGGGCGGCGCTCTGCTCGCGGGACATGCCGCAGACAGTCAACTTCCAAACCGCGTGGTCAAAATTCGACCGTAGTCCGGCCTGATTCGCAGCGACGAAGGCCTGGGACAAGGTCCGCGACTGCGACCTCTCCCCCCTTCGGCAGGCTGAGTCGCGGGGCGGAAACTCCCGCGGAAGAAGCGCCAGCCAGAACGGTCCAGCAATTCGGCAGGCCCAAGTTTGCACGCGCTATAATTCCATGGCCTCGCACCTCGTTTGCCGCCCGCCCAACTTGGCCAATGGAGGATCTTCATGATCGCTGGAGAGACATCGGCGAGCGGCGGGATCCATCCTGTTCGCGCCACGTGCTTAGAGACAGCCCTTTCGGCCCGGACGCTCGCGCGTGCGCGCGCCCCGCCCCACCGCGCCTTGCAGTCATGAGTAGCGCCCAGACCGTCGCGTAAAATGGAGTCAGCCGCGATTACACTGGCGGCTTTCGCGCGTGCATCGCGGAGGAATTCAGTCTCGCTATAACTATGAACCGGTCCTTATGATGTCCCCTTCAATAATCAGAATCGTGAGCGACAGACCGACCATGATCTATTGATTCGTCGCCAATATGATCACGAATTTGTGTGCGCGTTGCTCACGGAATTGTGTCTGCCTGCTCACGGGAATGTGTTGATGGGAGTTGACCACTGACGTGATAACTTTTGGCGCTGCATAGCGAACGGCCCCGCTGGGAATCCACAATTTGACAACTTCCACTCGGTGAGAAATCGTGAAAGCGGACAGCGTATATGATTGGCGCCCGCGTAGGCGAGCGAGTGAAGATGAAGAAGATCCTGACGTCACAAGGATGAGTAGCGATATTTCATCTTCTGTAGACTTGGGCGTATTCAGAGCGGAACGGCCGAAGCGAGGAAGCAACAGCCTCGTTCTCGTTATTGAAAACGATCCCGGACTTTCGGACGAAATTCGAGTCGACCTGGAGGCCAGCGGGCATGCGGTGCAGGTTGCGGAAACGTCGGCGGAGGGCCTTCGGGCGGCTCGTTCGGGCGACGCCGCGGTCCTCGTCCTCGATCGAATCTTGGACCGTGAGAGCGGACTTTCGATCATTGAAACGCTGCGCGGAGAAGGGAAGTGGACGCCTGCCCTGGTCATCAGCGGGCTCACGTCCGTCGATGAGCGAATCGCGGGATTGAAAGCTGGCTGCGACGACTATCTGGTCAAGCCATTCGATGTTCGCGAACTGACCGCGCGGGTCGGGGCCCTCTTGCGCCGAGGCGGCGACGTGGGCCTCGTCCGGCTCCGGGTGAGCGATTTGGAAATGGACCTGATCGAGCGAACGGTCAGGTACGAAGGCCGACTGGTCGACCTGGTTCCGAGGGAATTCAAGCTGCTCGAATATTTTATGCGGCGTCCGGGCCAAACCGTGACTCGAGCGATGCTGCTTGAAGATGTTTGGAATTTCCAGCCGCCCGCCTACACCAACGTGGTCGACGTGCAAATTGGCAATTTGCGCCGCAAGCTCGATCCGACCGGCATTCGGCGCGTCATTGTCTCAGTTAGGCCGGTCGGCTTTAAATTGAACGCGGAGCACTGACGGCTTTTAACTTCGCTTCAACAAAACGGCGCGCTCGGATCCCATCGTCCGCATAACCGAGTCCAGCGCTTCGAATCGCTCGTCCCAGAGCGAGTTGCTTTTGGACTGAGGCCGCCCAAAGGCAGTGCTCGGACGGCAATTCATCGCAGAAAGTCAGAAATAGGGCTAAACTTGCCCCTCATGAACAGTCCCGCCCTCCGCATTGCCAAGACAGCCGGCAGCCGCTTCTGCGCTTCCCGCGCCATGGAAAAGTCGCCAGAGGGGCCTTCATAGTTAAACGGTCACAGGCGAAGGAAACCCAAAGGGATTCTCTCGCAGAAGCCCGGAGAGGTCGAGGAGGCAGGAGCCTCGCGCCGTGATCAAGCGACGCCAGCAAAAAGCCCCGGAGCCTTCGCTCCGGGGCTGTCAGTTTCAACCGATCGGGATGCGATCAGAAGTAACGGGTGATGCGGAGCCGGCCCGCGAAACCATCGCTGACCCCCTTCCAGGCGCCAGGCGCCAAGAACTCGTTCGCCTGACCCAAATTTTAAACGGTTCCAACAAACCCGCTGGGCGGTGACTGGTTCGTGCTCTGATACATCAACTCCAGGTCGAAGTTGAGGTTGGTGACCGGATTCCAGCCGAGATCCGCGCCGACGATCCAGCTGAAGGCGCTGGGTGACAGCGGGCCCTGCGCGGCCTGAGCGAGGAGGCAGCCCGCCACCGCCAAGCCACAGCCGCCGCCCATGTTGCTCCACTTGAGCCGCCGACCGAGCCTTCGAGATCGACATAGATCGTTGGCGTGAAGTGATGCTCGAGCAGCCCCGTGACCGACCATGCCGTCGGCGAGGACCACGAATTGGTCAATGGATTGAAGAACGCGTCGGCGAGCTCCATCGGCTGGCCGTTGCCGTTAGTCTGACCGTTCTCGCTCCACATCCCGTCCGACAGACCCGAGTACCACGTCGCGCTCCGCGAGTAGGCGCCGGTCAGGACGACGTCGTCTCCCGCGCCGAACGACGGCAGGTTGATTTTCACACCCGCATCAACGGCCCACCCGATCTTGTTCTCCTCGTTGTTGCAGCCCGCAAGGCCGGCGAGGCCGCACCCCCCCGTTCCCAAGTCGGGGTTGAAGATTGTGCCATCGGTGCTGGCGCTGACATTGACGTTATGGATCACGCCCGAAACCTGGGCCTCGCCCCAGCCCTGCTTGACATGCAAGGCCCCGACGATGTCCGGCCATTTCTGGCCGCCGTACTGGATCAGCGCAGGATTGAACGTCCCTGCCTGCGGCCCCGAATTGGTATTGAAATACCCGCCGTTCTGCTGGGTGCCGCCGCCGGAGGCGCCGACTCGTGCCGGGGCTTTCCGCCGACAATGTCGCCGTGAAGCCGCCGCCGAACGAAGCCGTATAGGCCAACAGCAACGGCTCGTTGAAGCCCTTGCGGTCAGGGGAGAAGAAGTTCGCGTAGTTGTCGCCGCCGCCGATGAACGAGAAGAACGACTGCGCCTTACCGGCGGTGATGCCCGCCCAAGTCAGATAGCCGGTGTTCAGATAGGCGATGTTGTCTACGCCGGCGCCACTGAACTGAAGCGGGTCGAATCCATTCGACACGTCCACGTTGAAGTCCATATGGCCGATGAGAGGGCCCCAGGCCGTGTTGGAGGCCATATCGAACCCGAAGTTGGCCCGGCTCGACCAGCCGGTCTCGTTGCGGTAGAAGCTCGTATTCTGCTGAGTTCGAGCTGGCTGCAAGCAGAACGCGCTGGGTGTTGCGAGGGTCGATACCTCCCAGCGCCGCGAGAGCAGGGCTTGCGGCAAGCGCGCCGAGCCCGGGGGTCACAGCCGCGGCGCCAATGGCATCCCCGACAGTGCCCCAATTGTACTGGGTGCTGAGGTTGCCGCCGGTGACCTGCGCCGTCATGTAGCCTGAGAACTTCACGCAGGTGTCGGAGCCAGGCAGCGTCCAGCCTGTGATGCCGCCGACGTTACAAACTCTAACATATTCGACCGGCGCCGCCTTCCTCGTCGGAAGATCGGCCGCCTGAGCGGTGGCGACGGCGACGACGCCGGCCGCCGACCCCAGCAGAAGGCTCTTGATGAGTGTCATTTGTGACCTCCAGTTCGATGTTGTGGGCGTCCGGTCGGTTTTTCGCCTGACTGCCAATTCTTCCGGATGTCGGCGCATTGCCCAGCAAGTCGTCGGACCCAGTGCGATCGGGAATTGTCACGTTCGCATAGCTGACCATACGCAAATTCCCTCGGCCCTCAACTCAGATTTGGCGATAAATCGCCAAACGTCGGCCATTATTTCCCCGGTGTTGCATAACTAGCACAAGTATCTAATGAATATAATTTTATGAATTGTACTTTATCAAATATAGATCGCAAATGACACTGATTGTATTCTGACAAATATTTAAATTAAGATTATGAGTTTTGATTTATGAATTTTTCTTGTATCTCTTCTGCTTTAATCAACCCGAAAAAAGGAAGCGTCACACCCAGGGCGCCGACACGATCCGCGGTTTCGGGCGCAATCTCATTGCCTCCTTTAGCCCGAGCAGAGATTTGGCCTTGGATCTGAAACCGACCCCGCCGGGCAAACTGCCTCTTGCGTTGACAAGGCTCGACGCCTGGGGCTAGCTCGGAACGTCAGTCGAAGACACTTCGCGGAAGAGTCCGGCGTCCCGCCGGCGCCGAAGGCGCAACCGCCCCGGAAACGCTCAGGCCTCAAGGACCGCGCAAGTGATGACGCTCTGGAAAGAGGCGATCGCCGGCTAAGGCGTTCGCCCACCGACGGGGGTAACCGCGAAAAGCGGGAAATCTCTCAGGTCATGGGACAGAGGGGGCGTCCGCGAGCGCTAAAGCCGCAATTGTGCGGTTCGCGTGACTGCGGGCGCTTTTGCACGACCGGCGGACCCATGACCGAAGCCTCGATCCAGACGACGCCGCTCCACGCTCTACACGTTGAGATCGGCGCTCGCATGGGCCCGTTCGCGGGCTACAACATGCCGATCCAATTTCCCGCCGGGGTCCTCGCCGAGCACCTCCACACCCGCAAAGCCGCGGGTCTGTTCGACGTGTCGCATATGGGCCAGGCGCTCATCGAGGGCGCCGACCATGCGGCGGTGGCGAGCTTTCTTGAATCGATTTGTCCCGCCGACATCCTGAACCTCGCCCGCGGCCGCCAGCGCTACACTCAACTGCTCAACGAAAATGGCGGAATCGTCGACGACCTGATGGTTACCCGCCCGCCGGGGGCGGAGGGAACGCTCAGGCTCGTCGTCAACGCCTCGCGAAAAGAGGTCGACTTCGCCCTCATGTCCGAGCGACTGCCCGCCGACCTCCGGCTGATGCCGCTTCCCGAAGCGGCGCTGATCGCGCTTCAGGGCCCTTCGGCGGCGAGGACGCTCGGGCGGCTGGAGCCCGGGCATGGGCTGGAGGCGATGGGCTTCATGAGCGCGCGACCGGCGCGCCTCGGAGAGTTCGAGATCTTCGTCTCACGCTCCGGCTATACGGGCGAAGACGGATATGAGATCTCGCTTCCTTCGACACAGGCCGAAAGCTTTGCCCGCATCCTTCTCGACCAACCCGAGGTCGCGCCGATCGGCCTCGGCGCGCGCGATTCCCTAGACTCGAAGCTGGCCTCTGCCTCTATGGGCACGAACTCGACGAGACAGTCGACCCGATCGAAGCCGGGCTTTCCTGGTCAATTCAAAAACGTCGACGGGTCGAGGGCGGCTTCCCCGGCGCCAAGCGGATTCAGGACGCGCTGGCAAACGGGACCGACCGCCAGCGCGTGGGGGTGCGACCGGACGGACGCGCGCCGGCGCGCGAGGGCGCGGAGATCGTTTCGGCCGATGGCGCCCCGATTGGCGCCGTCACCTCCGGCGGGTTCGGGCCGAGCGTCGGCGGCCCGATCGCGATGGGCTATGTCGCGCGAGGCCACGCGGCGATTGGGACCCCGATCAGTGTCATGGTGCGTGGCAAGCCATTGAGCGCGCGTGTTGTCACGCTGCCTTTTCATCCCCACGCCTATTATCGCGGTTAACCTGAGGAGACTCGTTGATGCCGGAGATCCGCTACAGCAAGGACCACGAATACATCCGCGTCGAGGGCGGCGAAGGCGTCGTCGGCATCAGTGAACACGCGCAGCAGCAACTGGGCGACGTCGTCTTCGCAGAGACGCCGCCAGTGGGCAAGACTCTGAAACAGGGCGATCCGGCCGCGGTGGTCGAAAGCGTCAAGGCGGCGAGCGACGTGTTCGCGCCGGCTTCCGGCGAAGTTCTCGCCGTGAATTCCGAGGTTGAGGCGACCCCGGGTCTCATCAACGAGGACGCGCTCGGGCGCGGCTGGCTCTTTCGCATCAAGCTCGCCGACCCCAGCGAATTAAGCGCCTTGATGGACGAGGCCGCTTACGCCGGCTTCCTCAAGACTTTGGCTTAAAGCCATGCGCTATCTGCCGCTCGACGCGAGCGAACGCGAGGCGATGCTGTCCCGCATTGGGGTTCGCGACATCGAAGCGCTGTTCGCCGACATTCCGGCCGACAAGCGGATTGAGGGTCTTCTCGATCTGCCCCTCCGAATGAGCGAAATGGCGGTCGAACGCGCGATGACCGCGATCGCCAATCGGAGCGTCGTCGCCGGCTCGGTTCCGTTTTTTCTCGGCGCAGGCGCGTATCGGCGGCACATCCCAGCGACCGTCGATCATCTTATTCAGCGTTCCGAATTTCTGACCAGCTACACGCCCTATCAACCAGAGATCGCGCAAGGGACTTTGCAGGTTCTGTTCGAGTTTCAGACTCAGGTGGCTGCGCTAACCGGAATGGAGGTCGCGAACGCCTCGATGTACGACGGCTCGACGGCGTGCGGCGAGGCAATGTTGATGGCTCATCGCCTCACGCGTCGCAACAGGTCGGTCATTTCCGGCGGGCTGCATCCCCAATATGCCGACGTTTGCGCGACACTGGCGCATATGGCGGGAGACAGAATTGTCCGCTTGCCGCCTGACCTGAAGGCGAGCGAAGACATCGCCGCGGCGATCGACAATGAAACGAGCTGCGTAATCGTTCAGTCCCCCGACTTCTTCGGTAATCCCCGCGATCTGACGCCAATCGCCGCCGCGGCGCACGCGCACGGCGCTCTCCTGATTGCGGTCTTCACGGACCCGGCTGCTTTCGGCGCCTTGCGCTCCCCTGGCGAGATGAACGCTGACATCGCAGTCGGAGAAGGTCAGGGCCTGGGCAACGCGCTCAATTTCGGGGGACCTTACGTCGGTTTGTTCGCGACGCGGGCCAAGAACGTGCGCCAGATGCCGGGGCGTCTCGCTGGCGAGACGGTGGATGCCGAGGGGCGGCGCAGCTTCGTGCTCACGCTCTCGACCCGCGAGCAGCACATCCGCCGCGAAAAGGCGACGAGCAACATCTGCACCAACTCGGGCTTGTGTGCGCTGGCGTTCTCGATCCATTTGGCCCTGCTCGGCAGTGTTGGGCTCGAACGCTTGGCGAAGGTCAATCACGCCAACGCTGTGCGGCTCGCCGAACGGCTCTCGGCGATTCCGTCGGTCGAGATCATCAACGCGCATTTCTTCAATGAGTTCGTTATGCGCACGCCGCGACCCGCCGCCGAGCTGATCGAGGCTTTGGCGAAGCGCGGCGTGATTGGCGGATTGCCGGTCTCGCGTCCCCTACCCAAGGCCGGGCTCGATGATTGCATCATCGTTGCGAGCACGGAAACGAACTCCGACGACGATCGCGCGGCCTATGCGCAGGCGCTCGCCGAGTGCCTGCGATAAAGACTTGAGAAAGAGCCTGCCATGAACGTTCAAGGCCGCCCGACCCGCCCAGAAACGGCCGCCGCCCCGGCGCGGGAAACCTTCACCGGCGACCGCGCTCTCAACATGGAGGAGGCGCTCATCTTCGAGAGCGGGCGGTTCGATGCGACCGGCGTCGACATCGATGAGCCGCCGGCATTCGACTCGAAATTGGGCCCGCATGCGCGCCAAAACGCGGTCGAATTGCCCGGCCTCACCGAGCCGGAGGCAATCCGCCATTACGTGCGTTTGTCGCGCAACAATTACTCAATCGACGCCGGGCTCTATCCGTTGGGCTCCTGCACCATGAAGCACAATCCGCGCCTTAACGAAAAGATGGCGCGCCTGCCGGGGTTCGCCGACGTCCACCCTTTGCAGCCAGTTTCTACGGCGCAAGGGGCGCTGGAAGTTGTTGAAACGCTCTCCGACGCGTTGCTGACGATGACTGGAATGGAGGCGATCGCCATGTCGCCTAAGGCGGGTGCGCATGGCGAGCTCTGCGGCATGATGGCGATCAAAGCCGCGATTGAGGCGCGTGGGGAGGGGGAGACGCGGCGCGTCGTGCTGGTCCCCGATTCCGCGCACGGCACGAATCCTGCCACTGCGGCGCTCATCGGCTATTCCGTTCGCTCCATACCGGCGGGCGAAAGCGGGATTGTCGGTGTCGAAGCGGTGCGGAGCGCGCTCGCGCCCGATGTCGCCGCGATCATGCTGACCAATCCGAACACCTGCGGACTGTTCGAGTGCGAGATCGCCAGCATCGCGGACGCGGTCCACGAGGCTGGAGCCTACTTCTATTGCGACGGCGCGAATTTCAACGCCGTCGTCGGCAAGACGCGCCCAGGCGATCTCGGCGTCGACGCCATGCACATCAACCTGCACAAAACGTTCTCGACCCCGCATGGCGGTGGGGGCCCCGGCGCCGGTCCTGTCGCGCTCTCGTCACGGCTTGCGCCTTATGCGCCAGTTCCGTTCGTTAAACGCGAAGGCGCAGCGCTTCGTTTGGTCGAGCATGCGGAAGGCAGCGAATTGTTCGGGCGGATGTGCGCCTTCCACGGGCAGATGGGGATGTTCGTGCGCGCCCTCAGCTTTATTCTGTCTCATGGGGCAGATGGGTTGCGACAGGCGTCGGAAGATGCGGTGCTGTCCGCCAACTACATACGCGCCTCGCTCGACGATGTGATGAGCGCGCCGTTCGGCGATCGTCCTTGCATGCATGAAGCTTTGTTCGACGACCGCTGGCTCAAGGATACCGGTCTCACGACGCTCGACTTCGCCAAGGCGATGATTGACGAGGGCTATCACCCGATGACCGTCTACTTTCCGCTTATCGTGCACGGGGCGATGCTGATCGAGCCAACGGAATCCGAATCGAAGGCGAGCCTCGACCTGTTCGTCATGACCTTGCGTGATCTGGCGCTCGCCGCGAAAGCTGGCGAGCGCGAGCGGTTCCAGGCGGCGCCGGTCCACGCGCCGCGCCGTAGGCTCGACGAGACACGCGCCGCCCGGCAGCCGGTGCTGCGCTGGACAAGGCCGCAGCCAGTTTAAACGTCCGGGACGCGGCACACTCTTCCCTAGGACGGCGTTGTGGCTCTAGACTGCCGAACGCCAATCTTCGCCATGCGCCAAAGGACTGAGCCGATATGTCTTCCGGTCTGATCCGTTTCCTTGTCGCAAGCGTCTTCGCTCTCGCGGCCACGACGATGGCTCCTCATACGGGCGTTGCTCAACAGGCGCCCGCCACACCGCCATCAGCCCCGCCGGCCGCCCCGCCGCCAACGCCCGCAGCTCCTCCGGCGGCTCAAGCGCCGACGGCTCCATCGCCCGCGCCGGCCAAGCCCGAAGCGCCTTCCGCCACGAATCCCGCGGCCGCGGCTCCTCAGGGCGCCAGCCCCTCTGGGCCAGCCACGTCTGGCGAAGCGTCGACCGGGGAGAGTGTCGATCTCCCGGCGCGCCCGTTCGCCTATATCGAAGGCAAGGCGGACAAAGATGAGATTTACAGCGCCATTCTCAATTCCCTGAACTCGGTCAAGCGCGACATGGACAAGGCGAATCTCACGCCTGCCGGCCGGCCGATCGCCGTCTTCGTCGAGTCCGACGATACGGGTTTTAAATTTCACGCCGGGTATCCGCTGACCGCGAGCCCCGAGGGCAAATCGAGCCTATCGGACACGGTCAAGATTGGACAAACGCCGAGCGGCAAGGCGATGCGCTTCGAGCATCAGGGCGCGTATGGCGACATCGACGCCACCTATGACGCGATCACGGCCTATCTCGACGACAAGGGAATCGATGCGCAGGACACGTTCATCGAGGAATATGCGAACGACGTGAAGGATCCGGACGATCCGACGCTGCAAGTCAACATTTACGTGCTGCTGAAATAAACGCACCCATGGGCCCGTGTCGATCTGGCTCGGGAGCTATTGAGCGGCCGCCGTCAGCGCGGCCGCGCCGGTCTCGAACTGCAGCCGCGCCAGCCGCGCATAGAGGCCATTTGCCGCCATCAGCGAGGCGTGAGACCCCTCCTCTACCAACCGCCCCGCCTCGATGACGAGGATGCTGTGCGCGTTGACGATCGTCGCCAGCCGGTGAGCGATGACGAGCGTCGAGCGACCCTTCATCAGCGTTTCGAGCGCGCCCTGGACCAGAGTTTCGCTCTCCGCGTCCAGAGCGGATGTCGCTTCGTCCAAAAGAAGCACCGGCGCGTCTTTGAGGAGCGCGCGGGCGATCGCTATGCGTTGGCGCTCGCCGCCTGAAAGCGTGATGCCACGCTCGCCCAAGACCGTCTCGTAACCCTGCGGCAGAGCCGAGATAAAACCGTCCGCGGCTGCCTGCTTGGCGGCGTTGACGATGGCCTCGCGGGTCGCGCCCGGCGCCCCATAGGCGATGTTGTCGGCGACGGCGGCGCCGAAGATGAAGGCGTCCTGCGGCACGAGCGCGATCTCCGCGCGAAGATCGGCCGGATCGAGCTTCGAAACGTCGAACCCATCGAGCGTGATCGCCCCCTTCGTAGGATCGTAGAATCTGAGCGCGAGCTGGAACAACGTCGACTTGCCGGCGCCCGATGGGCCGACGATGGCGACAGTCTCACCGGGAGCGACGCGGAAGCTGACTTCGCGCAAGACGGGGCCGTCCTCACGCCCCGGATATGCAAAGCTGACATCGTCAAAAGAAAGCTCGCCGCGAACGGGCTTGGCAAGCTTCATCGGCTGCGCGGGCGCGACGATGCGTGGCGCAACCGCCATGATCTCGCCGATGCGGCCGGCCGCGCCGGCCGCTTGCGAGACCTCGTTCCACACTTCCGATAATTGTCCGAGCGCGCCCGCGCCGAACACGGCGAACAGGACGAATTGCGACAGCGCGCCCCCGGTCATGCGGCCGGCGATCACGTCCTGCGCGCCAAGCCAAAGCACCACGACCACGCTGCCGAAAGCGAGGAAGATCGCGGCCGCGGTGACGATCGCGCGCGCCTGGGTCATAGCGCGCGCCGCTTCATAGGCGCCGAAGGCGGCCTCGCGGTAGCGGCCAGCTGTGAACGTCTCCGCCAGGAACGATTGCATCACGCGGACCGCCGAGAGGCTTTCGGTAGCGAAGGCGGTCGCGTCCGCGAGCCTGTCCTGGGCGCGGCGGGACCGCTCGCGCACTGAACGTCCAGCCGCATAGAGCGGCAGGACGATGACAGGGATCGCCGCCAGCACGAAGGCGGAGAGTTTCGGACTCGTGAACACCATCATCGTGATCGCGCCGACGAACAGGAAGAGATTGCGCAGCGCCAGCGACGCCGAGGAGCCGAACGTCGCCTTGAGCTGCGTCGTGTCCGCGGACAGGCGAGAAGCGATGTCGCCGGTCTTCTCGCCATCGAAAAAACTCGGATCGAGGCGGGTCAGGTGGGAAAAGAGATCGGCGCGAAGGTCGGCGACGACCCGTTCGCCGAGGGTCATGACCAGATAGTATCGCGCGCCAGACGCCAGCGCGAGCACCGCAACGACGCCGATCATGGCAAGAAAATAAGCGCGGATGAGGCCGGCGTTGGAATCGGAGAAACCAAAGTCGATCATGCGTCGAACGGCGATCGGCACGACCAGCGTGGCGGCGGAAGCGATGGTGAGCGCGACCAGCGCCAGCCCGATCCGACCACGATGGGCGAGAGCGTAAGGCGCAAGCGGCTTCAGGGCGCCGAGCGAGACGCGGGACCTTTTGCTGCCGGCGTCGGCGGCGGATGACATTGCGAACGGCTCCTCGGGCTGTATGGCGCTTTAGGTACTGGTTTTCCGCCCAAATCAAGGCCGGGCGACGCCCGGCGGGCGATCCTCACGTCGCGGCCCTCGGACCGGCTTGCCTCAACCGGCCGCGCGCGTTATAGGAGCGCCAACAAAAAGAGCCGCCGGACCCCCGGTCGGCTCTTTGCTTATTTTTCCGAGACCGCGACGATGAAGTCCGACATTCACCCCAACTACCACATGATCAAGGTCGTCATGACCAATGGCGTCGAATTCATGACCCGCTCGACCTATGGCGAGGAGGGCGCGACGCTGAACCTGGACATCGACCCGAACACGCACCCCGCGTGGACCGGCGGATCGCAGCAGCTGCTTGATCGCGGCGGCCGGCTGTCGCGCTTCAACACCCGCTTCGGCGGCATGGGCATCGGCGGCAAGAAGTAGCGCGCCGGGCGCTCAGTCCCGCGGCGACAATCTACGAATGCTCGTGACCTGGCCGCCGCCGTGGGCGGCGATCCGGTGGCGTGCTTGCGCCAGAGGCTCGCTCACCGTCTTCATGTGCCAGCCATTGGCGTGAAGCAGCGTGACGGGATCGCGCGTGATGCCGACATGGCCCTTCCAGAACACCAGATCGCCGCGCGCAAGCGGCGCGGACGGGTCGTCGATCGCGATGGGCTCGCCCAAGGTCGCCTCCTGCATGTCGCTGTCGCGCCGCGACGCGACCCCTGCCGCCATCAACGCCGCCTGAACCAGGCCAGAGCAGTCTATGCCTTCCGAGGTCCGGCCGCCCCAGAGATAGGGCGTCTCGAGAAAAAGCTCGGCGACCGCGACCGCGTCCGGCTCGCGCGCGTCCGCTTCCGCCAAATGGCGCGACCAGAGGTAAAGACCGTCCTGCGAGACTGCGAAGTCGCCCTCGCGGCCTACGATCGTCAGCTGCGCGCCGAGCGATAGCGCCATGCGCGGCGGCGCCTTGATAGTCGGACCGGGATAGGCGTGCGTGCGCAGCGCCGCCACCCGATGGGTTGGCTCGGCAGGCGGCCCGAGCGCCGCACTCGGAAGATAGCCGACATAGTGGTCGCGCTCGAGTTGCGCCCAGGCCCAACCATCTTGCTCGTCGTAAACCGTGATGGCTTCGCCATAAAGCGCCTCGGTCTCGAGCGGCGCGCCGGCGTGTGGAGCACGCCGGAGCGGCGCGCTCGCCGCGATGATGCGCATACCCTCCCCCGCCGCGTAGCGGGGCGCATCGACGAGGCCACGGAGGCGCGCGGCCGCGAGGTCGGCGCGGGCGGGGATCAGTCGGGGGTCGACCGAGTTGGCGGACATGGCCGAGGGTTAACACGGCCCCCCGATCAAGAGCGACAGTCATCCAGCGCTTCTTTGCCGATCCCGCGGGGAGAGAGTAACCTCATGGAAACGGGAGATGGTCGCCCATGAACGCCCTTGCCGACCGACAGGACAATTTCCGTAGCGTCCTCGACCCCTATGGCGCCGTCACCCACGAGGTCTTGAACCAGCCGGTCGAACTCGTCGACACCAACCTCTACCATTCCGACATTGCGCTGAAGGAGGCGGTTCAACGCGAAGGCGCGAGCTCAGCCAGCGATGCGCTCGGAGCTTTTGGCGCCCGCGCCGGGTCGGCCGAGTTCCTGGAGCTGGGAACCCTCGCGAATAAGAACCCGCCCGAGCTCGACACCCACGATCGATATGGGAGGCGCGTCGATCTCATCCGCTTCCATCCCTCCTACCACGCCCTGATGAAGGCCTCGATCGAGGACGGGCTTCATTCGTCGCCATGGACCGATCCGGGCGAAGGCGCGCACGTCGCGCGGGCGGCGCGCTCCTACATGCACACCGAAGTCGAGGCCGGCCACGGCTGCCCGATCACCATGACTTTCGCCGCGAGCCCTTGCCTCAAATTGCAGGGAGACCTCGCAGCGCAATGGCTGCCGAAGATCCAGTCGCGCGTCTACGATCCGCGCAACGTACCCCCCGATGAGAAGCAGGGCGTGACGATCGGCATGGCGATGACCGAGAAGCAGGGCGGCTCGGACGTGCGCGCCAATACGACGCGCGCGATACCTATCGGCGCCGAGGGCGGGGGCCAGGCTTACGAACTCGTCGGCCACAAGTTCTTCGTCTCGGCGCCGATGTGCGACGCGTTTCTCGTCCTCGCCCAGGCGCCGGGGGGCTTGTCGTGTTTTCTCGTTCCCCGCTGGCGTCCCGACGGAACCAAGAACCCGCTGCAAATCATCCGGCTCAAGCGCAAGATGGGCAATGTCTCCAACGCCTCGAGCGAGACGGAGCTGCGCGGCGCGCTCGGCTGGATGGTCGGCGCAGAGGGTCGCGGGGTGGCGACGATCATCGAGATGGTCGCGATGACGCGCTTCGACTGCATGATCGGTTCGTCCGCCGGCATGCGGATGGCGGTTTCGCAGGCGATCGACCATTGCCGCCAGCGCAAGGCCTTCGGCGCGTTCCTGATCGACCAGCCGCTCATGACCGCGGTGCTCGCCGACCTAGTGATCGAGGCCGAGGCCGCGCTCACGCTCACCATGCGCATCGCCCGCGCGCTCGATCATCGCGACGATGCCCACGAAGACGCGCTGGTGCGCCTGGGCTCCGCGATCGGCAAATACTGGATCTGCAAGCGGACGCCGGGCCACGCCTATGAAGCGCTCGAATGTCTCGGCGGCTCCGGGGTCATGGAGGATAGCCCGATGCCGCGTCTCTATCGCGAGGCGCCGGTCAATGCGATCTGGGAAGGCAGCGGCAACGTGCAATGTCTCGACATCGCCCGCGCCATCCAGCGCTCGCCGCAGACGCTGGAGACCTATTTCGCTGAGGTCTCAGGGGTGAAAGGCGAGAGCGCGGCGCTTGACGCCCATATCACCGCGCTCAAGGACGACCTGCGCGATCTCACCGACTTCGACAACCGCGCGCGCGATCTCTGCGACCAACTCGCTGTCGGGCTCCAGGCGGCGGCGCTATTTCGCGCCGGCTCGCCGATCGCTGACGCGTTTTGCCGGTCGCGCCTCGAGACGAGAGGCGCACACAATTACGGCGCTCTTACAGGCGTGGATACGAAGGCGATCGTGAAGCGCGCCGCGCCGCGATAAGCCCTTCGCTAACCCTCATCCGGCCCCCCGGGCCACCTTCTCCCAGAGGGAGAAGGGATTGCTTGCGCTCGAAATCGTTGAGCCTGACTCGAGCCTGTTCAGCGCCTTGCGGCGCTATTTCCGAGATGAACCCCTCTCCCTTGGGGAGAGGGGTTGGGTGAAGGCGACAGGCGGCCCTTATTCGGCTCTGTGGGGCCGCCTTCTCCGGGAGGGAGAAGGGGACGTTAGCGCTCGCAATCAGCGAGTCCGAATTGAGCCTTTCCAATGACTTGCGGCGCGATTAGCGAGTCACTCGGGCTCGGGCCTTCGAGCGCGAGCGGGCGCTCGACAGGCGGCGGGAGCCGGCGCCTCTCAGTTTCCTCGCGCGACCGCGAGGCAGCGGCGAATCCGTGATAGCGGTCGAGCTCGCGGACGATTCTGACGACGCGATCGACGGCCTCGAAGTTCGTACCCTCTGCGGGGTCGTGCATCGCGCTGAAAGACACGAGCAACGCTTCGTTGAGACGGCTGACCTGAAGGGCGAGGAATTCGGCCGGCGGCTGCGGCATACGCTCAGAGAGGATCTCGCGAACGACGTTGCGCATCCGCTTGAGCGTAAGACCCTCGCTGGCCGCGATCTCGGGCACCGAAGCGCCGCGATTGAGGAGACCCACGATCCGCTCTTCACGCTGGACCTTTTCGCGCCGCGTGGCTCTTCGTATCCCCGATGACCCGCCCCGGCGAGCGGGGGCGGTGGACGAAGCTTCGGATTTGGATTTCGGGGCGTGCATAAGAACAAATATAGAACACCATTCGCCGTTTGACAAGAAAATGTCGTTCCAACTCCTGTCGCGCCCACGAAAGCGGGCATCTCGTGAGGCTTTCATCAAAGCTCTGGATCCCCGCTGGCGCGGGAATGAGAACAAGGCTCCGCGCTCATTGCGCTCAGACAGGGCTTCTCAGGCCAAATTGCCCTCGCCGCTGGGTTCTTCCACCAGTTCCTCCAGTTCCGCCATCGTCTGTTCCACCGTGCGATGGTGCGGCTCTTCGTACCAGACCGAAGCGACCCTCTCGATGTCGCTCGAGCTTACGCTGACATAGGTGACGTGCGGCCGCTCGGATTCCAGGAACTCATTGATGTCGTTCTCGAGCGACTGGATTGGCGTGGCGGCGGCCACGGAAAATAGCTTTACCCGCATTGCTGAACTCCGACAGGGCCTCGATTTCCTTTTCGCAGCAGACGACGCGCTCTCCAAGCTTGATCTTACCTCTCGGGACAGGAACGATTTGACGCCCCGCGCGTTCCGGGCGCTTCATGCCGCCGGAGGATCGCCTTCCATGAAACTGTTTCGCTGCCAGGTTTGCGACAACATCATTTACTTCGAAAATCGAACCTGCGGGCGCTGCGGGCATCGGCTTGGCTATGTCCCGGAGCTCGAAATCATGGCCGCGCTCGAGCCCGCCGGCGGCCAATCCTGGACGCCGCTGGCCGGAGATCGCGCCCCGCGCCGCTTCTGCGCCAACGCAGACTACGACGTCTGCAACTGGCTGACGACGGCCCAGGGCCAAGACCGGCTCTGTGTGGCGTGCCGCCACAACGATACGATTCCCGACATTTCTCAAGCCTCGCATCTGACCGCCTGGCGCGACATCGAACTTGCCAAGCACCGGCTGTTCTACAGCCTGCTTCGCTGGAAGCTGCCGCTCGAGACCCGCGTCGAGAACCCGAGCCACGGCTTGATGTTCGAATTCCTGGCCGATCCTCCCCACCCTTCCGGTCCCAAAGTGATGACGGGCCATGACGACGGCGTGGTGACGATCGCGCTCGCCGAAGCCGACAGCGCCGAGATCGAGAGGCGCCGGGCGGAATTGGCCGAACCCTATCGCAGCCTCCTCGGCCATTTTCGGCACGAGGTCGGGCACCATTATTGGGACATCCTGGTTCGCGACGGCGGCAAGCTCGAACAATGTCGCGCAATATTCGGCGATGATTCCCAGGACTACGAGGCGGCGCTGAAGCGCCACTACGAGCAGGGCGCGCCTGCGGATTGGTCGGAGCGCTTTGTTTCGGCTTACGCGACCTCGCATCCGTGGGAGGATTTCGCCGAGACCTGGGCGCACTACCTCCACATCGTCGACACGCTCGAAACGGCGAACGCATTCGGACTCAGGATCGCCCCTGCGGTCGACAGAGAGGGCGGGCATTTCGCCAAGCTCAACTTCGACCCCTACGCGGAGGGCTCGATCGAGCGGATCGTCGACGCCTGGGCGCCGTTCGTGGTCGCCATGAACAGCGTCAATCGGGCCATGGGCAGGCCCGATCTCTACCCGTTCATCATCGCGCCGGCGGTCGTCGAGAAGCTGCGCTTCATCCACGATCTGGTCCGCGGCGCGGCCGCAGACCGCAGCCTCCGCGCCGGAGCGAAAGCCGCCTGAGGGCGCCGTCGCGCGCTAAGCGGTAAACTGCCGCCGTTTCCTTCCGCCAATCTCGACATATCAATCAGTTGCGGCGCCATTTCCTTCCAGGGCCGGTCGGGCGCGGCAAGCGCGAGAGGGAGCGGCGCCGCTGCCGCGAGGCGCCCCCGTTCGGCCCGCGCCGGTTGGCCGATCGCCGCGAAGCCACGATAGCCGTCGGGCTCGCGCACGATTTTGACCACGCGGTCGACCGCCTCGAGATTCCCGCCCCCCATTGCGGCGTACTCAACCGGCCCTGACAGCGGGCCGGCGGTCTCACCCTCACCCCCCCTCCCGGAGGGAGAGGGGGAGGCCTGCGCGGCCCTTACTTCGCCAGCGCCTTGTCGGTGACCGCGGTCGTATAGGCGCCGGTCGGCTCCTTGGAGATGACCGGATCGGAACCGCCGGTGAGCAAGGTCTTCACCGTGCGCTCATAGTCGGCCTTGTCGAGCGCGCCGTTGGAGCCCTCGGTCAGCTTGTTGACCTCGCTCAGCATCTGCGTCTGGTGATGTTCGGTCTGGGCGCCGGTCGAGTCGTTGTCGAGCACGATCTTCACCGCTTCTTCGGGATGGGCGCGGGCATAGTCCCAGCCCTTCATCGACGCCTTGACGAAGCGCGCCATCTTGTCGACGAAGGCCGGGTCCTTGAGCTTGTCCTCCATCACATAGAGGCCGTCCTCGAGGGTCGCGACGCCCTGATCCTCGTATTTGAACACGACGAGCTGGTCGGGCTTGTAGCCGGCGTCGATCACCTGCCAATATTCATTGTAGGTCATGGTGGAGATGCAGTCGGCCTGCTTCTGCAACAGCGGGTCGACATTGAAGCCCTGCTTCACCACCTTGACGCCCTCGGGCGAGCCGTCGGTCTTGAAGTGCAGTTTGCCCATCCAGTTGAGGAACGGGTATTCGTTGCCGTAGAACCACACGCCGAGCGTGCGGCCCTTGAGGTCCTCCGGCTTCTTGATGCCCGTATCGGCGCGGCAGGTGAGTTCGAGCCCCGAATGCTTGAACGGCTGGGCGATATTGACCATCGGCGCGCCTTTTTCGCGCGCGGCCAGCGCCGCCGGCATCCAGTCGACCACGACGTCGGCCCCGCCTCCGGCCAGCACCTGCTCCGGGGCGACATCCGGGCCGCCGGGCTTGATGGTCACGTCCAGCCCTTCCGCCTTGTAGAAGCCCTTGTCCTTGGCGACGTAATAGCCGGCGAATTGCGCCTGGGTGACCCATTTGAGCTGCAGCGTGACCTTGTCGTCGGCCCGGGCCGGGCCCGCGGCCAGCATCGCCACGCCGGCGACTGCGAACATCATCGTCTTCATTTTGCTCTCCCTCCAGTTGAACCCAGGACTCCCGCGCCGCGCTTAAGGACTATCGCATGCGGTGAAAAGCTCAAGCCTCTTTCGCGCGATAGGAAGCGTGCCAGAACGTCACCCGGCGCTCGACGCCGGCGACGAGCGCGTAGAACAGCGATCCCGTCAGCGCGGCGACGACGATCGTCGCCCACACCATGTCGATCTGGAGCCGGCCGACTTCGGTCGAGATGCGAAAGCCCATGCCCACGATCGGGGTGCCGAAGAACTCGGCGACGATGGCGCCGATCATGGCGAGCGTCGTGTTGATCTTGAGCGCGTTGAAGATGAACGGCATCGCGACCGGCAGGCGAAGCGCGAGCAGGGTCTGCCAATAATTCGCGCCGTAGGTCTTCATCAGATCCCGCTCGATCGCGCCGGCGCTCGAAAGCCCGGCGATCGTGTTGACCAGCATCGGGAAGAAGGTCATCACGACCACGACCGCCGCTTTCGATTGCCAATCGAAGCCGAACCACATCACCATGATCGGCGCGACGCCGACGATCGGCAGCGCGGAAACAAGATTGCCGATCGGCATCAGACCGCGTTGCAGGAATTGCGAGCGGTCGATCAGGATCGCGACGATGAATCCCGCCAGCGAGCCGATGAAATAGCCGGCCAGCACGCCCTGAATCGTTTGCCGGAAATCGGCCGCGAGCGTGGGTATGGACGTGACGAAGCGCGTCGCGATCGCCGAGGGCGGAGGCAGGATGATCGCCGGCACGTGAAGGAGCCTGACCCCCGCCTCCCAGATCGCGAGCACGGCGAGCCCGAAGGCGAGCGGCGGCAGGAGTTCGCTCAAGCGCCGGAATGTCATGACAGCGCCATGCGCCGCTGGGTCAGGCGCCCGGCGAGGCCGATCGCGCCGACCAGCGTCGCCGACAGCGCCGCGGCGGCGAACAGAGCAGCCCAGATCTGCACCGTCTGTCCATAATAGGAGCCCGCCAGCAGCCGCGCGCCCAGGCCCCCATCCTCGCTCTTGGTCACCTCGGCGACGACCGCGCCGACGAGCGCGGCGGCGGCGCCGATTTTCATGCTGGCGAAGAAGAACGGCGCGCTGGCGGGGGCTCTGAGTTTCATGAAGGTCTGCGTGCGCGTCGCCGAATAGGTGCGCATGAGGTCGAGCTGCAGCGGATCGGGAGAGCGGAAGCCCTTGACCATGCCGACGGTCACCGGAAAGAACGACAGATAGGCCGCGATCGCGGCCTTTGGCGCAATGCCGGTAATGTTGAACTGGTTCAGGATGACGACGATCATCGGCGCGAGCGCGATGATCGGCACCGTCTGCGAGGCCACGATCCACGGCATCATCGAACGCTCGAGCCAGCGCATCGAGACGATGAGAATTGCGAGCCCGATGCCGAGCGCCGAGCCGACGGCGAAGCCGATCAGCGTCTCTTCAAGCGTAATCGCCCCATGATAAACGAGGCTGCGCTTCGACGTCGGGGAAGTCGCGAAGACGAGCTTATAAAGTTCGCTCGCGACCTGATGCGGCGCCGGCAGCCTCGGGCGCTCCATGTTGAGGGACGCGCCGACGAGATCTTGCGTGGAGTAATCCGTCCGGCCCGCGTTGGCGAACTGGTCGCGCTGGAGCTGCGCGTTCATGAGGGCTGCCGCGAGATACCAGACGGCAAGGATCGCGAGGACGACCGTCGCGAGGGGGAGCGCCGATTTCATCGGCGTCCCCTGCCCTCATCCGGCTGACCCTCATCCGGCCGCGCCGTAGCCCGTCCGTAAGGACGGGCGTCCTTCCGGGACGTCCTATCGCGCGTCCACCTTCTCCCGGAGGGAGAAGGAGCACCCCTTCCCTTCTCCCTCCGGGAGAAGGTGGCGCGAAGCGCCGGATGAGGGTGGGCGCGAAAACTATCCGTCATAGGAATGACCCTCGCGCAGGCCCTGCCTGACCCGGTTGGCGATGCCCAAGAATTCAGGCGTCTCACGGATGTCGAGCGTGCGGTCACGGGGAAAATTGCATTGGATGACGTCGGTGATGCGGCCCGGACGGGGCGACATGACGACGATATGCGTCGACAGAAACACGGCTTCCGGAATCGAATGGGTGACGAACAGCACCGTCTTGCCGGTCACGTCCCAGAGGCGCAGCAATTGCTGGTTCAGCATGTCGCGCACGATTTCGTCGAGCGCGCCGAACGGCTCGTCCATGAGCAGAAGGTCGGGATCGAACGACAAAGCGCGCGCGATCGAGGCGCGCTGCTGCATGCCGCCCGACAATTGCCAGGGATATTTCGCCCCGAAGCCGGAAAGGTTGACGAGCTCGAGCCCCTTGGCGATGCGGGCTTCCCGCTCCGCCCTGCTGAAGCCCATGATCTCGAGCGGCAGCGCGATGTTGCGCGCCACGCTCCGCCACGGATAGAGCGCGGGCGCCTGAAACACGTAGCCATAGGCGCGCTTGGCGCGCGCTTCGCGCGGGCTCATGCCGTTGACGCGGAGCGTGCCGCTGGTCGGGTCTTCGAGATCCGCGACCGCGCGCAGAAGCGTCGTCTTGCCGCAGCCCGACGGTCCGATGAAGGACACGAACTCGCCGCGAGCAACCCTCAAGCTGACGTCGCTGAGCGCCTGCACCGGCCCGTCGGCGGTGTCGAAGCGCAACGACAGCCCGCTGATCTCAATCACGGCGTCCGCGGCCGGCGGCGCGTTGCGGTCGTCCGGCTTGAGTTTGTCAGCCGCCGCTACGTCCATCGCCGATCCGTTTCCTCAGCGCGCAACGCCCGCCACCGCCGTGAATTCCTTATAGCGCTTGAGCGCGCGCGCGTCCGCAGGAAACGGTTCGCGCTTGATGAAGCGGCCGCGCCCAAGCTCGGCCTGGACCGAGCCGTCGCGATAGACGACCTCGCCGCGCGACAGCGTATAGCGCGGCAGGCCCGTCACCTTGGTTCCCTCGAACACGTTGTAGTCGATGACCGAAACCTGGGATCTCGCGGAGATGGTCTTGTTGGCCTTCGGGTCCCAGACCGTGACGTCGGCGTCCGCGCCCGGCAGGATCGCGCCTTTGCGCGGATAGAGGTTCAGGATCCGCGCGATGTTCGTCGAGGTCACGGCGACGAACTCGTTCATGGTCAGGCGTCCGGTTTCGACGCCATAGGTCCACAAGACCGGCATGCGGTCTTCGAGCCCGCCGGTGCCGTTCGGGATCTTGGTGAAGTCGGTCAGGCCCAGTTCCTTCTGCTTGGTGGTGAACGCGCAATGGTCGGTCGCCACCACCTGCAGCGAGCCGGCGCGCAGGCCGTTCCAAAGATCGTCCTGATGGATCTTGTCGCGGAACGGCGGCGACATGACGCGCCGCGCCGCGTGCTTCCAATCCGGATTGTAGTACTCGCTCTCGTCGAGCACGAGATGCTGGATCAAAGGCTCGCCATAGACGCGCTTGCCCAAAGCGCGGGCGCGGCGGATCGCCTCGTGCGCCTGGGTGCAGGAGACGTGGACGATGTAGAGCGGCGCGCCGGCCTGGTCGGCGAGCATGATCGCGCGATTGGCCGCTTCCCCCTCGACATCGGGTGGACGGGACAGCGCATGGCCCTCGGGCCCGGTCACGCCCTTGGCCATATAGTGCTTCTGCAGCGCAGCGACGATCTCGCCATTCTCCGCGTGGACGAGCGGCATCGCGCCCAGTTCGGCGCAGCGCGTGAACGAGGCGAACATCTCCTCGTCGTTGACCATCAGCGCGCCCTTGTAGGCCATGAAATGCTTGAACGTGGTCACGCCGGCCTTGACCACCTTGGCCATGTCCTCACGCACGGCATCGTCCCAGTAGGTGATGCACATGTGGTAGGCATAGTCGGAGACAGCGTCCTTCGAGCGCTTCTGCCAATCGGCGAACGCCTCCATCAACGGCTGATTGCGATTGGGGATGCAGAAGTCGACGACCATCGTCGTGCCGCCCGACAGCGCCGCCTTGGTGCCGCTCTCGTAATTGTCGGCTGAGTTCGCGCCCATGAAGGGCATGTCGAGATGGGTGTGCGGGTCGATGCCGCCCGGCATGATGAAGCAGCCCTTGGCGTCGAGCGTGCTGTCGCCCTTCAGGCCCTCGCCGATCGCCTTGATCGTCTCGCCATCGACCAATACGTCGGCCTTGTAGGTGCGGTCCGCGGCGACGATCGTTCCGCCTTCGATGACGAGCGACATATTCCAACTCTCCTGAGCACTGCAATTCCCGATGCGAACAGCCGGCTGCCGCCGCAAAGCCTCGGCCCGCATAGGGCGTCGAAAGACGCCCGCCTCTCGACCGGCTGTGCGGGGTCGAGCGAAGCGGTTACGACACGATTTCGGCCTTTTCCAGCACCGCATGCATCAGCACATTGGCGCCGGCCGTCGCCCAATCCGGCTTGATCTCCTCGCTTTCATTGTGGCTGATCCCGTCGACGCAGGGCGTGAACACCATCGACGTGGGCGCGACCCGCGCCAGATAGCAGGCGTCATGGCCTGCGCCGGACACGATGTCGCGATGCGAATAGCCGAAATGCTTGGCCGCGCGGCGCACCGCCTCGACGCAGCCGGGATCGAAGGGGACGGGGGGGTAGTAGAAGATCTGCTTCAAGTCGCTTGTCAGGCCGATCTTTTTGGTGATCGATTCCACGCCCTCACGAAGCGCCGCGTCCATTTCGGCCAGGGTCTTGTCGTCCGGATGCCGGAACTCGCAGGTCATGAACACTTCGCCCGGGATGACATTGCGCGAGTTCGGATAAGGGTTGAGCATGCCGACCGTCGACACCGCGAGCGGCGCCTTCGACAGGCCGATCGCGTTCACGAGCTCCACGATCCGCGCCGCGCCAAGCAGCGCGTCCTTCCGGCGCGGCATCGGCGTCGAGCCGGCGTGGCTCTCGAAGCCGGTCAAGCGAATTTCGTACCAGCGCTGCCCCTGTCCGTGGGTGACGACGCCGACGTCGATCGATTCATCTTCCAGGATCGGGCCCTGCTCGATATGCAGCTCGAAGAAGGCATGCACCGGATGGGCGCCGACGGGCTCTTCGCCCTTGAAGCCGATGCGTTTCAGCTCGTCTCCCAATCCCTTGCCTTCGCTGTCCAGCCGCGAATAGGCGAATTCCTTGTCATAGACGCCGGCGAACACGCCCGACGAAATCATCGCCGGGGCGTAGCGCGATCCTTCCTCGTTGGTCCAGTTGGCGACTTCGATCGGCCGCCGGGTCTGGATGTTGAGGTCGTTGAGCGAACGCACGACCTCGAGCGCGCCGAGCACGCCGAGCGCGCCGTCGAACTTGCCGCCGGTCGGCTGGGTGTCGAGGTGGCTGCCCACCATGACGGGGGCGAGCGTATTGTCCTGGCCGGGACGGCGGGCGAACATGTTGCCCATCTCGTCGACCGTGACCGTACAGCCGGCTGTCTCGCACCATGTCCGGAACAACTCGCGCGACTGACGGTCGAGATCGGTCAGCGTCAGGCGCTTGACGCCGCCCTTCGGCGTCGCGCCGATTTTCGCCATTTCCATGAGCGAATCCCAAAGCCTTGTCCCATCGACACGCACATTGGACAAGTCAGCCATCAACAGCTCCGCGACACATTTGCAAACGCTATTATAGCTTTGACCAAATGGTCAAATGGCGTAATGTTGCGCTGCAGCGCTCATCAATTCGGCGCGGCCGCCCAATGCCAAAGCGGCCCGCGGCTCCCAAGACCGCGCGACGCCGGGATGACGGGAGGGCGCCGTCCGAGGAGCTTATGGCGCGTCGCAGACCGAGACCGACCGTCCGGGAGGAAAGCGAACGCGCGCTCCTCGAGGCGGCCGAATGGGTGTTCGCCGAGCAGGGATTCGCGGGCGCGACCACCGCTGCGATCGCGCAACGCGCCGGGCTCCCGAAGGCGAACCTGCACTATTACTTCCCGACCAAGGAGATGCTCTATCGGTCGGTGATCGAGCGGGTGCTGACCGCCTGGCTCGCCGCCGCCTCGTCCTTCGATGCGAGCGAGGACCCGACGGCCGCCCTCTCAGCCTATATCGGGGCCAAAATGGACCTTGCGCGCGAGATGCCGCTCGCGACCCGCATCTGGTCGGCGGAGATCATGCGCGGCGCGCCGATGATCCAGGATTTTCTCGACACGACGCTGACCCGATGGGTCGCGTCGCGCGAACAGGTGGTGCGGCGCTGGATCGCCGCCGGCAGGCTGAAGCCGATCGAGCCGAAGTTCCTTTTCTACATGATCTGGGCGACGACGCAGCAATACGCCAACGCCGCGCATGAGATGGCCACTCTCAACAAGGGCCGGCCGCTCGACGACAAGGCCTTCGAACGCGCGAAAAGAGAAGCGATCGAGATCATCCTGCGCGGGGTCGCGGCCGCATAACCTCCGTGCGCCCGGCGCGGGCTGCGGCCCCGACGAACCTCCCGGTCCTGCTTTATGGATAGAGCCTCCAGGAATTGGAATTCACTTGTCTTGATTGGCCGGCCGCCCAATATCTCGAGCGTAGGATGTCGCGTCTTGCGGCGGCGCGCACAGTCCTGCCAAAGCAACGAGGAGGCAAGAATGAGGATTTCGCTCATGAGCCGGCTGGCGTTCGCGGCCTCCCTGGCGGGTTCGCTGACGACGCCCGTCGCGGTGCGCGCCCAGGATCAAAACATTCCGGTCATGACGCTGCGAGCCGCACTGAAGCTCCCCCCGGACAAGCTGCCGACAATGTTCAGAAGTCCGAACCCCTATCAGCACGAGCCCTACAACATCCATCGGACCGACGGCCTCAGCCGCAATCCCGACGATTGCATGCGCTGGGGCTGCATCGACCGCAGGTGACTGCGCGGAAGACTTGAGGCGCGGAAGACTTGAGGCGCCGAAGTCGGACGTCCTCGCCCGTGAAGCTGGGGGTCAGAACTTGACGCGCAAGCCGGCCGTCGGGGCGATGTTCTGAGTTGCCAAAAAGCCGTTCGCGAGGCCGCCATAGACGTTCGAGAACATCACCCCGGCATAAAGATCGACGCGCTTGAGCGGCCGATAATCGACCATCGCCGAAAGGGCGTATTGCGTGCCGGCGCAAGCGTTGTTGTTTTCGCGGATGACGTTCAGAACGTTCCCGCTTGGCTGGACAAAACTGGTTCTGGCGTAGGCGCAGGGCGTGGTCGAGGAATTATAATTGTTCTGGGCTTCGTAATAAAAGGCGCCGCTCACGTCGAGCTGAGCGTTAACCGTATATTTGGCGCCGACGAAGGGGGCGTTGACGACGCGCATTCGGTTATAGGCGGTGGTGTTGGTCCATGCCGTCGGAAAGAGCTTCGCGATGGCTTTGTTGCTCGTGACGATGGTGGCGGGGACGCTATAGCCGCCGAGCGTCCCGAAGCCGTTCAAATCGTCGTCGCTGGGATTGGCTTGCCGCCACCACATCCAGCCGCCTGAGAGCGTCACCGGGCCCCATCTGTATTTGGCGAGCAGGGTGAAACCGCTGTTGTCGGACAGCGTCGCTTTCAGGTCGTCGGGACCGTAGAAGTTCGGGATGCCGCTCGAGCAGCCGGTCTCGCCCTTGAGGGGGCCCTTGGCAAGCGTGGAGCAAGAGCCGGCGAAGTTCGAGAGGCTGACCGCATTCTGGGCGTAACTGCCGACGAGGTCCACCGACAGGAGACCGCCGAAGGCGTTTTCAATGTCGGCGCCGATATCGCCCTGATAAAGGCCCGTCGTGCCGTTTCCCTGATCATAGCCGCCCCATTGCACCAGGGCCCCGCCGTGGAAGTTCTCGTAGCTCACCCGGTACTTCACTCCGGTGTTCACGCGGTTGGTTTCCGTGTCGCCGAAGCCCGCGTAGGAGCCAGAATAGCCAAGCGCCGAAAACGCATACGAGCCACCCGTCGGATCGTAGGCGATGACGCCGTCGAGGGTCAGCGAGGTCACCCGGCCGACGGTGAGCGTGCCATAGGTTTTGTTGCTGACGCCGAGGTATCCGACTGAGTTGTCGAATTGCCCGGCGCGGCTCGAGTTGCTGCTTGCGCTCTGGAGGACGAGGGGCAGGCCGTTATTCTGCACGAGCGAGCGTGGCCCGTTGACGAGGTTGCCGGAATAGGGGTTGAATCCACTTTCCAACGCACCGACGAGCGACCAGCCCGGGAGCCACGGAATCGCCTCCTTCATATTGACCCCGACCACCGATTGGCTGACGCCGTTCGGCGTCCACAGCCACTTGGGTCCGGAGCTCGCCTTGCCGACGAAACTGTAAACGCTGTTGGCGTACGCGCCGCTGGCAGGCGCGCCGTTGGAGCTGTAGCCGAGGCCGACGTCCACCGTCGCATAGAGTGTGACGCCCGCGTAATTCAGGGGACAATCCGCGGCGCTTGAATTCAGATAGGTCCAGAGGCTCGAGAAGCAGCTTGCCTGCGGAGGCGCCTCCATCGGTTTAGCGGTGGGAAGATCCGCCGCGTTCGCCGCGCCGGCCAGCGCAATTCCAATGGCCAAAACGCCAATCCGAGCCTTCACGAATCCCCCTATCGACCAGGCGCCGTGAGGCTTCCGGATGCAATGCGTGACTTATCGATAATGTCTATCTATTTAATAGACTTTTATCAAGCGGTCGGGTGTGCGGAGCCGCACACGGCGGCCTAGTGTGAGTGGCTTTTGGCTTGAAGCGGCCGAAGGGGAACGGCTCGGGCGAGACCCTATTGATGAAAATCAGGAATTAGCGTCAACTTCGGCTGATGGTCAATCCCACCCTTCCGAAGGGCAAGACCGGGGACTGCCGTTCCATCTGCGCCGACCACGGAAAAAACGGGAGAAAAATTGCTCCCGCTTCAAGCCGCCAGGAAGGCGGCCGAAGCCGCTCCATCCCGATGCAAGGCGACCTGCTCCGTCGCCGCGCCGGATGGCCAGTATTACAAGCCGAAAGCGCCCGGACCGGGGCAGCGCCCGAAATGGTGACCGTCATCCCTCGGTGGGCGGAGGCGAATATCGCGCCCCCCGTCTCAAACCGCCGGCTCACCAATTTCGAGCCCCGGGGGATCCCGGCCGTCAGAACTTGATGCGAATGCCGGCGGTCGGGTTGACGGTCTGGGTCACCTGGTAACCGTTCGCCAAGCCGCCATAGACGTTCGAGATCATCATGCCGGCGTAGAGGTCGACGCGCTTGACCGGCCGGTAGTCAATCAAGAACGAAATGAAGTCTGTCACGCCTGCGCAGGCGCCACTGTTTTCGCGCGTCACGGTGAAACTTCTCCCGTTCGGCTGCACGTACGTCGTGTTGGCCGGGGCGCACGGCTTGGTGGATGAGTTGTAGTTGTTCTGACTTAAGTAATAAAAGGCGGCGCTCACGTCCAGCTGGGGAGTAATTGCATATTTGGGGCCGAAAAAGAAGACGTTGACGAACCGGTTGTCGTTATACGCGGTATAGTTGGTCCACGCCGTTGGAAACAGTTTCGCCACCGTCTTGTTGATCGCGGGGATCGTCGCCGGAACGTTCCAGCCGCCAATGGTCTCGAAGCCGTTCAGATAGTCATTGCTCGGGTTCGCCTGCCGCCACCATCCGTAGCCGCCGGAGATCGTCAGGGGAATAGAAGGAAGTGCATATTTGGCGAGTAACCACAAACCGGTATTGTTCGACAGCGTCGCCGTGACGTCGGTGTTGTTGTAAAATGCCGGGATGCCCGAGCTGCACCCGGTCTGACCCTTCAAGGGACCCGACTTGAGGACGGCGCAGGTCCCACTGAAGGTGCCGATGTTCGCCACGTTCGTCGCGTAGTCGCCGTAGGCGTCAAGTGACAGTTTGCCGCCGAAGACGGGAAAGTCTCCGCCGATCTGGCCTTGATACATGGAACTCGAGCCGTTGCCCTGGTCATAGCCGCCCCATTGCGCGAGGGCGCCGACGCGGAAATTCTGATAGCTCAACCGATATTTGACCCCGGTATTGACGCGCGCCGCCTCGGTATCGCCGAAACCGGCGTAGGCGCCGGAATAGCCGAACGGCGAAAACGCATAGGCGCTGCTCATCGGATCGTAGGAAATGAGCCCGTCAAGCGATAGGGTGTTCACGCGTCCCGCGGTCAGCGTGCCGTAGGTCGGGTTGCTGATGCCGAGGAAGCCCTGCGAATTGTCCCATTGGCCAGTTCGGCTCGAATTGGCGTTCGCGTTCTGCAGAACGAGCGGTTTGCCGTTGTTCTGGACTTGCGAGCGCTGAGCGTCGGACAGATAGCCGAGATAAGGGTTGAACCCCATTTCCGCCGTGCCGACGAGAGACCAGCCATAGGCGATCGGCTGACTGATCTTGAGACCGACAACCGACTGATTGATTCCGTTCGGGGTCTGCAGCCACTGGGAGTGGGGGCCGCTCTGCTTCGTGACAATGTTGGAAACGCCATTGTTGAACGCAGCGTTATAGCCTGCTCCGTGGGACTCCCACCCCACGCCCCAGTCGAGGGTCATGTAGGCCGTCACCGGTCCGTAGCTCAGAGGGCAATCCGCAGCGGTTGAATTCAAATAGGCCCAGAGGCTCGAAAAGCAGTTGACCGGCGCGGACGGGGGCGGCTTTGTCGTCGGCAAATCGGCCGCGCGAGCCGCGCCGACGGAGGCGATTGCAATCGCCAAGGCGACACCAAGCTTTCTCATTAACAACCCCTCCTCCTGCGACCGAAACCAACGCCGGCCCGCGCGTGACAAGTTTCCAATCTTCCCGCCGCTCCCAACGCCTGAGCGTGAGTCGCGCCCCCCATGCGCTTGATTCGGGGCCGTTGCCCCAAGTTGTTTGCGAACACAATCGCGAAAGGATTTCGTATTCCTGTCCGCGCTCTGTGCTCGTCTGAACTCGAATCCAAATTACGTTGTGAAAACTAGCCCGGTGGCGCGTCACAGACAAACAATAAATTCGCCATTTTATCGACTTTTTGTAGGTTGTTGCAGATTGATCACAGCCGATGCTTTTAAGAGGGTAAAACAATAGTTTCGTCGAGCGCGGCTATAGCCTGGCGCACACACAATTGTGCGGCGCGTCAAAACGCCTCGCCTGACACAATTTCGACGGAATCTTCCCTATCCCGCCAATGTTACAACTTGGCGACAAACGACAGGGCAGAGCTAAAAAAGTTTTTAGCAGGCGCTTTCCTGACCGAAGGATATCATACCCGCCAGCCCCCAATGCCTCGATCGGCGCGCGCCTCTGCGCAGTGGTCGGCGCCTCGAACCACAAGCTTTTCCACCATCAAGGCGCCATGTTGCCACCGGATGAATATGTCGACCCGGCGTTCAGGGAGTGAAGCGGTGATGATCCCGCCTGCCGAGAACGGCGGTGATTTGACGAGTTGGCCGACTGATGTCGTCGGCCCAATTCTGGTCGTCGAGGATGAGCGGGAGCTCGCCGAGGAGATCCGCCTCGAGTTGCAGGCGAGTGGTCACCCGGTTCAGCTTTTTGAGACGGTCGATGATGGGCTGCGCGCGGCGCGCCGGGGCGCAGCGGTTCTGGTCATCGATCGCATGCTGCGCGGCGAGGACGGGCTAACGATCATTGAAGCGCTGCGCGCCGAGGGAAACAGCACCCCAGCCCTGGTGATTAGCGCGCTGTCGTCGGTTGATGAGCGCATCAACGGCCTGAAGGCCGGCGGCGACGACTATTTGGTAAAGCCGTTCGACATTCGCGAACTGACGGCGCGGGTCGAAGCGCTTCTGCGGCGCGGCGGCGACACCCGGGTCACGAGACTGCAAGCTGGCGCATTGGAAATGGATCTCGTCGAGCGAATCGCCCGGTGCGACGGCAAGCTCATCGATTTGTTGCCGCGGGAGTTCAAGCTTCTGGAATATTTCATGCGCCGCCCGGACCAGGTTGTGACCCGAGCCATGCTGCTTGAGGATGTGTGGAGTTTTAAATTCCTGGCGCAGACCAATGTCGTCGACGTGCAGATTGGCAACCTGCGGCGCAAGCTCGACCCTACCGGCGCGAAACGGTTCATCGTCAACATCCGCGCGGTTGGCTTTAGGTTGAATGTGGACGGCTGAGGTCTTCAGCGCTCAGGCGTTTCGTCTTGCGCTCGCCTTCTCGATCGCGATTTCCGTTGCGATCATGGCCATGTTTGCGTTGATTTATTGGCAAGTTTCGAACGCGGACATTCAGCGCGTCGGCGCGATCTTGGTCGACGAGGCGGCGAAGAGCGTCGGCGATAGCGAGGCGCAACTGCGCAGGGCATTGGAGCTGCGCCTGACGCGGGACATCCGACGCCTCGACTATGTCGCCGTGTTCGACCCGGGGGGCCGCTTGGTGTTTGGCGACGTCGCGGCCATGCCTGCGGTTCCGGTGGACGGGCGGGCGCGCGTCATCCAGGAGCAGCCGCTGCCCGATTTGAGCGGCGGCCGCGAGCCCGCGATCTTCGTCGCTCGGCGGCTCGCCGACGGGGGCGTTCTGCTGCTCGGGCGCAGCCTGTCGGAAACCTACGGGCTGCAGCGAACTCTATTGCGCGCGCTGGCGGTCGCTCTCCTGCCGACCGTTCTCGTCATCCTTGGAATTGGCGCGATTTTCGCCCGTCGCGCATCGCGACGGTTCGAGCGCGTTCATGGCGCCGTCGTCAGGATCATGAATGGCGAACTCGATTCGCGCTTGCCCGTCACCGACGAAGACGACGACATCGACAAAGTGGCGCGCGCGGTGAACCTCATGCTTGACGAGATCGCGCGCCTTCTGGAGCAGCTAAAGAGCGCCGGCGATAACATCGCCCACGATCTTCGCACTCCCCTTGCTGTCGCGCGCGCCAAAATCGAGCGCGCGCTCGACAATAAGAGCGGGACCGAACAATTGCGCGAAGCTCTGGAGGCGGCCCTCTCCCAGATCGAGAAGGCGTCCGCGACGATCTCCGCCATCCTGCGAGTGTCGGCGGTGGAGCATGGCGCCCGCACGACCCAGTTCAAGGACTTTGATCTTGCCGCGGTTTGCGCGCAACTGCTCGACTTCTACGAGCCGCTTGCCGAATCGAAGGGCTTGACCATGATCGTCGACGCCGGGACGCCCGTCCAGGTTCGCGGCGATCAGGACCTCATGCGTGAAGCCGTTTCGAATCTGGTCGACAACGCGATCAAGTTCACGCCCGCCGGCGGCGCAGTCCGCATCGAAGCTCGGACTGCCGATGGGCGGCCATTCCTGGCCGTTAGCGACACCGGCGTCGGCGTCCCGCCGCAGGAGCGGGGACGGATATTCGACCGCTTCTATCGCGGCGAGGGGAGCGGCCAAGCAGCCGGATACGGGCTCGGTCTGAGTATCGCCGAGGCGATCGCGCACCTGCACGGCTTCAAGCTGACCGTGGAAGATAACAAACCCGGCGCGCGCTTCGAGTTACGCCCCGGAGCCTCCTCCTCGCACCGCCGCGTGTGAATCCGGCTGACCAGGGCGCCTTCGTCGTGGCGTTGTTTTCATACAGGATAGGGAAATAAATTTTAGTGTGAAGTCGGACGCCTGAGAGGTATGAGACGTGCCAGGCCGGCGCGGCGGCATTTGCCGCGGCGGTAAAGTCGCGCCTTCGCTGACGTCGCTGCGCGTTTAAGAAGTGACCCATGCTCGCGATCGTTCGCATTGCGCTGAACCGGCCTTACACATTCGTCGTCATGGCGATGCTGATCGTCATTTTCGGCGTGACAGCCGCGGTCAAAACGCCGACCGATATTTTTCCGAATATCGGCATTCCGGTCGTCGCCGTGGTGTGGACATATAACGGCTTGCCGCCGGAGGATATGTCGGGCCGGGTCGTTTATTATTACGAACGCACCCTCAGCGCCCAGGTCAATGACATCGAGCACATCGAGTCTCAGTCGCTTCCGGGCTATGGCGTGGTCAAGGTGTTCTTCCAGCCCAACGTCAACATCAACTCGGCGCTGGCGCAGATCACCGCGGCGTCGCAGACCGTGCTCAAACTGCTGCCGCAAGGAATCACTCCGCCTTACGTTCTGAGCTTCAATGCTTCGAGCGTGCCGATTCTGCAGCTGGCGCTGTCCAGCGACGCCATGTCTCAAGCCGAAATATTCGACGCTGGGCAGAATTTCATCCGTCCACAGTTGGCGACAGTCGCGGGAACCGCGATTCCCTCGCCCTACGGCGGCAAGGTGCTCCAGGTCCAGGTCGATCTCAACCAGGACAAGCTGCAGGCCTATGGGCTATCGTCGCAGGACGTGGTGGAGGCCATCGCGCGGCAAAACGTCATCACCCCGGTCGGAACCCAGAAGATCGGCAAATTCGAATATGTCGTTGCGCTCAATGACGCTCCCA
Source organism: uncultured Alphaproteobacteria bacterium (assembly GCA_963726105.1). Classification (GTDB taxonomy): domain Bacteria; phylum Pseudomonadota; class Alphaproteobacteria; order Rhizobiales; family Beijerinckiaceae; genus Roseiarcus. Next base: position 719,611 of record CAVSBJ010000026.1, on the reverse strand, counting down.
GCGCCATCTCCGAACTGAACGACCTGCCCATTCGCGACGTCAACGGAGTTCCGGTCTACATCCACGACGTCGCCTACGTCCACGAGGGCAGCCCGCCGCAGACCAACATGGTGCGGGTCGACGGTTCCAACGCGGTCTTGATGACCATCCTGAAGACCGGCTCCGCTTCGACGCTCGACGTCATCGCCGGAGTCAAGGCGCTGTTGCCCAAACTGCGCCAGACGTTGCCGCCCAATCTTCGGCTGGAGCCGGTCGGCGACCAATCGAAATTTGTGAGCGCCGCGGTGTCCTCGGTCATCTTCGAGGGCGTGGTGGCTGCGGCGCTGACGGGTCTCATGATCCTGATCTTCCTCGGCAGCTGGCGTTCGACCCTCATCATCATGGTTTCGATCCCGCTGGCGATTCTCGCCTCGGTCGCGCTCCTCGCCGCGACGGGCGAGACGATCAACGTCATGACGCTCGGCGGCCTTGCGCTCGCGGTCGGCATTCTCGTCGACGACGCGACGGTGACGATCGAGAACATCAACTACCATCTCGAGATGGGCAAGGACATCGAAACCGCGATCATGGACGGCGCGGGGCAAATCGTCGTTCCCGCCACCGTCTCGCTCCTGTGCATCTGCATCGTTTTCGTGCCGATGTTTACCCTCGGCGGGGTCGCCGGGTTCCTGTTTCGCCCGATGGCGAAAGCAGTCGTTTTCGCCCTGATCGGCTCCTATGTGCTCTCGCGCACCCTGGTCAACACCATGGCGAGTTTTCTTCTCGCTGGCCAGGCGACCCATGGCCACGGGTCGCCCCCTCCGCCGACCCGCAATCCCCTCGTCATGTTTCAGCGCGGATTTGAACGGCGGTTCGAAGCCGTCCGGGCCTTCTACCGGCGCCTCCTCATGACCGCTCTGGCTGGGCGATACGTATTCATCGGCGGCTTCATGGCTGCGGCTCTTTGCTCGTTCGCGCTTGCGCCGTACCTTGGCCGTAATTTCTTTCCGCCCGTCGAGAGCACGCAGATCGCCCTGCACGTCCGCGCTCCGACCGGAACGCGGATCGAAGAAACGGGGGTCGAGGTCGACAGGATCGAGGCGGCCATCCGGGCGATCATCCCGCCCGAGTCGTTGCACTCGATCGTCGACAATATTGGCCTGTCGATCAGCGGCATCAACATGGCCTATTCCAACACCGGATCCATTGGCGCGTCGGATGCGGATATCCTGATCACTCTGAACGACGGCCGAGAGGCTGAGGCGCCGGGTTATGTGAAGGCGTTGCGCGAACAGCTGCCGGCCAAGTTTCCGGGCACGACCTTCGCCTTTCTGCCGGCCGACATCGTGACCCAAATCCTCAATTTCGGCCTGCCGGCGCCGATCGATGTGCAAATCATCGGCTCGAAGGTCGAGGCCAACCGTGCTTACGCGAACAAACTGCTACCCAAAATCGCCCGCATTCCCGGAATCGCCGACGCGCGCATCCAGCAGGCGTTCAACGCCCCGACCTTAGACGTCAACGTGGATCGAACGCGGGCTCAACTCGTTGGCGTGAGCGAGCGGGACGTTGCACAGAACTTGCAGAACGCTTTGGCTGGCAGCATCCAGACTGCGCCAACGTTCTGGCTCAATCCAAAGAACGGAGTTTCGTACCCGATCGTTGCCCAGACGCCTCAATACTGGGTGCGATCCCTATCCAATCTTGAAAATATTCCGGCCTCCCAAGGACCAACAGACAAGCAGATCCTCGGAGGCGTCGCAACGATCAACCGCACCGCGACCGACGCCGTCGCCTCGCATTACGCCGTTCAACCTGTTATAGACATTTTCGCAACTAATAATGAGCGTGACCTCGGCGCCGTTGCGACCGACATCCAGAAAATTCTGGATGACACCGCGAAAGAGGCCCCGCCGGGTTCGACCATCGTCGTGCGCGGTCAGGTACAGACGATGACCTATGCCTATCAGCAACTCTTCATCGGCATCGCGCTCGCGGTGGTTCTCATTTACCTGCTGATCGTGGTCAACTTCCAGTCGTGGCTTGACCCCTTTGTCATCATCACCGCATTGCCGACCGCGCTCGCCGGCGTCGTGTGGATGCTGTTCATCACGCGGACGACCCTGTCTGTTCCAGCCCTAACCGGCGCGATCATGTGCTTGGGTGTGGCCACCGCCAACAGCATTCTGGTGGTGAGCTTCGCACGCGAACGGCTGGCGCAAGGCGCCGACGCCGCCACGGCCGCGATCGACGCCGGCTTCACCCGATTCCGCCCGGTTCTCATGACGGCGCTGGCGATGATCATCGGCATGGGGCCGATGGCGCTCAGCGCCGAGCTGAACGCGCCGCTCGGCCGCGCCGTTATCGGCGGCCTTGTCTTCGCGACTGTGGCGACGCTCCTGTTCGTTCCGGCCGTCTTCCGTCTCGTGCATGAACGTAAGCCAAAGCAGGCGAGCGAACCCGCGCCGAGCTTTCCTGCAGAGACCTCTCCCGCATGAGCCAGGACCAAGCCGAAGCCCGGACCACCGGGGGGCAGACACAGGGCGAAACGAGTCCGGATCAGGCCGAGGTGTCCGCCGCAAAGACGCACGCTAAGGGCGACGCCAGCCCGGATCGGTCCGAGGCGCGCACCGCGGAGACGCAAACCCGAGGGGGCGCAGGGTCGGATCGGTCATCGCCAAGTCACTCCGATCCACACAAGGCTGATCCGGGCGAAGGTCGGCCTGTCAAAACCCGGCTCGCGATGCTGGTTCTGGCGGCGGCGGCGATCGCTGCGGCCTACTTTGGAATAACCGGACGTCACCACGATGACGAACAGCTGAACAAGTGGACGCAGAAACAGGCCATTCCACCGGTGGCGGTGGTCATGCCAAAGCGAGGGGGAGAGGCCCGAGAGCTCGTACTGCCCGGCAATGTGGAGGCGTTTTACAACGCTGCCATACACAGCCAGGTTATGGGTTATGTTCAAGAGTGGCGCAAGGACATCGGCGCCCAGGTGAAACAGGGCGATGTGCTCGCGGTCGTCGACACACCCGAGCTCGATGAGCGTATCGCTGTCGCCCAAAGCGAGGTTGCCAAGGCTAAAGCGAATTTGGCTCTGGCGAAAGTGACGGCGACGCGCTGGAATTCGCTGCGCGCGTCGGCGGCGGTGTCTCAGCAGGCGGCGGACGAAAAGGACAGCGACCAGCGTGCGCAAGCCGCCCAGGTCGACGCCGCCCAGTCGAACGTCGACCGGCTGAAAGCGCAGAAGGCGTTCGCCAATATCGTGGCGCCGTTCGACGGCGTGGTGACGGCCCGCAACGTGGATGTCGGGTCGCTGGTCAGAGCGGACGGCGGCGCGAACACGCCGCCGTTGTTCACCGTCGCCGACGTCCACGAGATGCGGATTTATGTCCCGGTGCCTGAAAATTACGTGGCTGGCCTCGAGCCCGGGACCAAGGCGACGCTCGAAGTGCCAGAGTATCCGGGCCGCTCCTTCGACGCCACCATCGACACGACGGCGCATGCAATCACCAAGAATTCCCGCACCTTGCTGGTCGAGCTTCTCGCCAACAACAAGGATGGCTTGCTGCAGCCGGGCGCGTTCACCCGCGTTCACTTTAAGCTTCCCGCTGACCCCAACAGTTTCACTATTCCGGCCAGCGCGATGCTCTATCGCGATACCGAGCCGAAAGTCGCGACGGTCGGAGCAGACAGCCGTATTGTCTTGAAGGACGTGCGTATCGTGCGCGATCTGGGGACGACTGTCGAAGTCGCCGGAGTGAGCCCGGACGAGCGTATCGTGGCCAATCCGCCCGATTCGATTGGGGACGGCGAGGAGGTTCGGGTTATGGAAGCGGCTGGGGACAAGACGCATGGGGCGACCGCGCAAGCGCCGGGGGAGCCGAAAGACCATCCAAAGAGCGCTGACGAGATAGCGCGAACGGGGCGGGACCACGCGGAATGAAGTGGCGGCCGTGGCTTGCGGCGTCGATCGCTCTCGCGCTCGGCGGGTGCGACTTTGCGCCACGCTACGCCCCACCCTCAGTCGCGACGCCGTCGAAGTTCAAGGATGAGCCCGCGCGCGGCGGGACGCTTCCAGCCAGCGGCGAGTGGTGGCTCAGTTTTGACGATCGAACGCTCAACGAGCTTCAGGCGCAGGTGGATGCGGCGAACCCGGATCTCGCCGCCGCCGTCGCGGCCAATGACGTCGCGGTTGCGCGCGCCAACGCTGCGTTGAGCGACGCGTATCCACAGATCAACGGGGTTCCGCACTTCCTGGCCAACAAGCAGTCGGCCAATCGCCCCCTTCGCTCCGCCAACCAGCCGACCTATTACGGAGACAACGCCCTCGCCGCCCAGACATCGTACGAGATCGACATCTGGGGGCGGGTGCGCGACCTCGTCAACTCGGCGAACGCCAATGCCGAGGCCAGCGCGGATGCGCTGGCGGACGCCAGGCTCGAACTGCACGCAGAACTGGCGCGCGACTACGTCAATCTGCGCGGCCTCGACGACGAGGCCAAGCTTTTTGCCGACACGATCACCATCTATCGCTCGGCCCTGAAGCTCACTCAGGACCGGCTCGCTGCGAATATCGCCTCGCCGGTCGACGTCGACAGGGCGCAAACCCAACTGAGCTCGGCCGAGGCGCAATTGTCCGACCTTACGCTCAATCGCGCGGCCCTGGAGACTTCCATAGCCGCGCTGGTCGGCAAGTCCGCGGCCTCATTTTCGGTTGCGCGATCCTCATCACGGCTTCCCCTGCCGAAGGCGCCGAGAACGGTGCCTGCCGACGTGTTGCGCGGCCGCCCCGACGTCGCCCAGGCCGAGCGGGTGACCGCCGCCGCGAGCGAACAGATCGGCGCGTCGCGCGCCAATTTCTTTCCTCGGTTATCCTTGATCGCGCTTGGTGGAACCCAGGACACCAATTTCAGGCTCTTCAATCCGAATAACCTGTTCGGAACCATCGGACCCTCGATCGACATCCCGCTGTTCGACGCCGGCCTCCGCCAGGCGGAGCTCCAGATCGCCAAGGCCCAGTTCACCGAAGCGGCAGAGGACTACCGGGCCACGGTGTTGCGGGCCATGAAAGAGGTCCAGGACCAATTGTCGTCCCTGCGATGGCTCGCCGAGGAATACAAGCAGACGACCACGGCCGCGGTCGCGGCGCGCAAGGCGGCCGATCTGTCCCTCACCCTCTACCGCGACGGCGCGGCCTCCTTTCTCGACGTGGTCACGGCGCAAAGCGCCGCGCTTGAGGCCGAAGGCCAGGCGATCGCGTTGCATACCCGCCAATTTGTGGCCGAGATCGGCCTCATGCTCGCGCTCGGCGGGGGCTGGACGGCGCCGCTCGAACCGCAGGCGAAACCAGGCTTTGCGCCCTATCTCGCGGAATAGTCCGCGAAGTCTTTCCGGCGTAACGAACAATGCGACTTGCCGGGCATTGGCACGGCGAACCTATCGCTATGCTCGTGCGGTTCCGGCGATTATTGCCGACAGTCAATCATCGCTAGCATAGAGCTTTCCGCTCGCTGGTTAAAATCAAATATATAAATCATAATTTACGCAACCGACATGAGGCTGCCGGGTTTATGACCTATGGTACACGCAATAAGTGACTGAAAGTAAGACAGTTTCTCCTTCGCAAAAATGTCATGGAGAGATTCCAATGACAAAGACAATTCTTACGTCGAGCGTTTTGGCTGTGCTATGTGCCGGTCTGGTGACCGCAAGCGCCGCTCCGTCACAGGCCGCCGGCGTTCCTCCCCGAACCAGATGCGCATCGCTCATCAGAAGTTCGCCGACATGCGCGGCGCTGTTCCGGAGCGGCCGACTGTGTTTCCTTCCGCCCGGCCACACCCGTATCCGTACAACTTCCACGAAACGGATGGCTTGAGCCGGAATCCAAATGACTGCGCCGTGTGGGGTTGCATCGACAGCAACTAGGCGCGAGCTCACGCGCGCCAATGACGATCGAGGTTGAGGCCAGCGTTTGCGATTTGTCCTCTTCGGGGCCGGCGCGCGAACGAGAGTGGCCAGAGGGCGATGCGCAAAGGCATGCGCCGATTATGAAGAAGATGAGTCCGAGCCGCCCGATCGACTATCGCCTTGGGACCTTTTACGCGATCGCCACCGCGATTCTCATGGCTGTCCAGGCGCCGCTTTCCACGCTCGCGGCTCGGACGCTCAGCCCGCTCGACTTCATGGCCTTCACGCAATTCGCACTCCTGTTTTCCATCCCCTTCCTGATCATGCGGGCGGACAGCCGACGCGACTTCATCGCCATCGTCCTCGGCGTAAGAAACTGGCCCAAGCTGGCGATGATATTCCTTGTCGGCGTCACCGGGCTGGGCCTCTACGACGTCGGGCTGAGCAGCGCTCACCCGATGATCACGGCGGCGGTGTTGAATCTGACGCCGTTTTGGGCGGCCTTGATCGCCTTCATCGTCTCGAGACGAAAAATCTCCATCCCGCCGCTCGCCTTCTTCGGCTGCTTCCTTTTGGCCTTTTGCGGCGCAATGGTGATCGCCTGGAGCCAGATCGAGGTCGACAGCAAAGTTTTGGCGCGGGACGTGATGGACAGTTTCGTGCACAGCCGATGGTTCTATGCCCTTCCGGCGCCGGCGTTCTTCGCCCTGAGCGGAACGCTCGTCTTCAAGTGGTTCTCGGACTTTGATGAGCCTGCCGCCATCGCGGCCAATTTTGTCGTGTCGTCTCTCGTGTTGATTCCGGTTGCAGTTGTGGCTTCGGATTTTGGCGGACAAACGCACCTCAGCGAGCCCTCGGCGGTGGCGATATTGCTGTTGCTTTTGGGAACGTTGGCCGCATCCGGCGCGGGACGGGTGTTTTATCAAATGGCCTTGACCGCCACAGAAAACGACAATGGCTATGTCACCATGTTTTTCCTGTTGATGCCACCGCTCTCCGCTTTAATCACCCTGCCGCTGTCGCGTTGGATCCCGGGCCTGCAATTCAATTTCCAGCCGATGTTTTTCGTTGGCGCGGCGCTGGTAACGGGTCCGCTCGCGCTGTTGTCGCTCACTTCGTGGCGGAAAAGCCAACACAGCGTTTCCCTATTCGGCTCCACTCTCGAAGACGATGACATCGGGCCTGCCTGTGCCGAGTGTCCAGGCCAAACTTGCCTCGGCGATCGTCCTCCCAAGCGGCGCGGCGCTGCTTAACGATCTCCCAGCGGCGGATGCTGCTGAAGGCGCGATTGCGCCAAGACAGGATGCGTCGACAGCAACTGACGCGCCATCGCTGCCGTGTTCGAGCCGGATGGGCAGGTCGCACAAATTGGTCCGACGGCCAAGGCCGAGGCTGTCGACGGCAACGCGCCAGACCGCCGGCTTGGTCCGCGCGCGGCCTTTGGAGCGCGCTCGTTGCCAAAAAGACGGGCGAACGCGCGCCTTTGCGGCTCTGACTTATTGCTGGCGGGATTTGCACCGGCGGCTACACTGCGCGCTGCCACGAGTTTCTGTTTTGGGCGCGATTGATCAAGCCATCCTGCCAAGTCATGATGCTTTTCGCGTCCGCCGCGCTCATGGCCTATGGCGCGAGCGCGGCCGATTTGCCAAGCCAACAGCAGGCAGCGTCAAGCCCGCCTGCGCCGCTGGCGCCGAACCCGTGCTTCGGCCGCCTCTATGACTTCTTGATTGCTGATCCTGACGACTGTCCCCTCGCCTGGAACGGCATCAGGCTCTACGGACGGTTCGATTACGGCGTGGGCTACGAGTTGCACGGCGCCGCGTTCAATGGCAATTACCCGAACGGGGTTGACACGCTAATAAAGAAGAACAGCAATCAACCCCGCTATACGATCGTGCCAAACGGGCTTGGACAGTCGCATGTCGGCGTCACGGGCAAGGAACCGATCGCGTCTGACTTGTCGCTCATCTTCAAGTTCGAGAACGGCTTTGATCCCTTCACATTGCAGCGGGCTAACGGGCCGAAGTCGCTGGTCCAAAACAATACGACGCCGCTTGGTCAGCAAACCGCAAACGGCGATTCGAGTCGCGCCGGTCAGCTGTTCAATACCGAGGCTTACGCCGGCTTCAGCCACCCGACCTTCGGCGCGCTGACCGCCGGCCGGCAGAACTCCCTGATTTTACAGGGTCTTGGCGACTACGACGCCATGGGCGCGGCGCCAGCGTTCTCGGTGATCGGCGTCTCGAACATCGCCGGCGGAGGGGGAGACACCGAGAACGCCCGCTACAACACGTCGGTGAAATACGACGTTGGCGCCGGTCCGCTCCGCTTCGCGGCGCTCTATCAGTTCGGCGGCTTCGACCAAGGCAATGGTTCAAACGGCGCGTTCTCGACCGAAGTCGAAGGGCGTTTCGGTCCCCTCACATTGGACCTCGTAGGCCAGAAGGTGAAAGACGCGGTTTCTCTGTCCAACTTCGGCCAATATCCCCTTCCCCCCGGCGTGCCTTTGAATGGTCTCAAAGCCACACTTTCCGACAAGGCCAGCGGGATGGCGGCGGCGAGATACGAATTCGACAAGGCGGCGATCTACGCTGGTTGGGAATACATTCTCTTCGCCAACCCGAGCGACGCCTACACTGACGGCTTCACCGCGATCGGCAATTATCCTGTCCCAGCCGGCTTCGTGAACTCGGCGGCCTATACCGAGCACAAGATCTTGAGGGTATTCTGGACCGGCCTGAAATATTCGGTGTCGGACAACCTCGACATCGCCGGCGCGTATTATCATTACTATCAGAACGATTACAATACGAGCCCTTGCACGGACGGGGGCCTCTCAGCGTCAAGCTGCGGCGGCGCGCTCAATGCTTTCTCCGCTATGATCAGTTATCGCCCCGCAAAGCGCGTCGAGACTTACGGCGGCTTCTTGTGGTCGCAAGTCACCGGTGGCTTGGCGAGCGGCTACCTTTACCGCACGAACTTCGCGCCGACGATTGGCGTGCGGGTGGACTTCTAGAGCGTTGGCGAGGGGTGGAATTGGCTCCTTTTAGGCGGCAGCGCCGTGCGGGCAGAAGCGCGGTCAAGGGCGCGCATCCTCAGTTTCAGTTTCCTTTTAGTTTCGCGCCCCTCATGTTTTCAGTGCGTTACGACCCCGTTTGGTTTCGCCCTCTAGGCGAGGCGGCCACGTTCCGAAGACCTTCAACCGCGTCCGGCGTGTTCTTGGCGGACGCGGCGCAACTCGGGGGCGCCGTACACCCATCGCCATTATCCGCGTCTGTTGCCACGATGTCACACAGTCCGGCGAACGCGAAAACCGCACAACGCGCTATTGACAACACCCAACCGACCCTGATCGAAATATCACGGCGAATACAGCGCTGGGATGCTGATATTTGCGACAGGAGGGGCGCATGAAGAGCGAAACGCAGAATCGCCAAAATCGACTGAAGATTCGATGGCTGGGGCTGGGGGCGGTAATCGCGCTGGCGCCGCTGGGCGCACACGCTCAGAACGCGCAACCGGCGATCGTGCTTCCAGCCGTGTCGCCGCCGGCGAACGGGCCCCTCAATTTCAATCCGCCCCCAGCTGTCGAATCTTGGCTCGACATGGTTTCGGCCACGCAAGCGGCCCAACCAAATTGGATGACGCCGCTCGTGACCGTTACGCCGCGCCTCGAACAAGAGTTACGGGCCGATTTCTATGGCCAGCAAAACGGGACCGGAAGCCAGGGGAACGGCCAGCGCATCGACAATTACGGCGGGCCAGGCGGCTTCAGGGTCGAGTTTATCCCCGCCTATAACCTCGAGTTCATTGTGGCGGCGCCGCCCTACGCGACCGCCAGCGGCCCCAAGGGGGATGCGTGGGGCTGGGGCGATTACCCGCTGTTCCTCGCCAAATACCGCTTCCTTTCCGCCAACAAGGACAACGGCGATTACATCGTCACCGGCTTCTTTCAGATGACGGAAGCCTTGAACACGGAAGGGAAGATTTCAAACCATGTTCTGACCGCCCAGCCGACAATCGCTGCAGGCAAGGGCTGGGGCGATTTCGATATCCAGTCGACGCTCAGCGTGCAGATTCCCGTCCAGGGGCACGGTTCAACCGGAGAAACGCCCGAAATGAACAGGCAAGCCTTCGGTGATCCGATACTCTGGAACACCGCCTTCCAGTATCATTTCATGCAATATTTCTGGCCGGAAGTTGAGGTCAACTACCAATACTGGCCGAATGGCGAGCATGTGGGCCTCAACCAAGTCTTGATCACTCCGGGCGTCATATTGGGGCGCTTCAAGATCGGCCAGGACACCGCGACCCGCCCGATCAACCTGATCATCGGCGCCGGGTATCAGATGGCCGTGACGGCAAATCCGGTCGTCAAAAACAATTTCGTCGCCACGGCGCGGATCACCTTCTAATCCCTTATCGAAAGGAGATCGACGCCTGCTTCGACCGTGTCGACGAGCGACCAGCCCTCCAGCAGGCGCCGGTTCGGACGTCTTAAGGGCAATGACGAACTGATGATGTTGTTTAGCGACAACAGCCATCTCGGGCGTCGACGCTCACATAGAGCGTGAAAGGTTCGGACGTTGGCCGCGTGGAGCGGACGCCAACCGGGCCAATCGTCGACAACGCGGCACGTCATCGACGGAAGCCGCCGCCACGGCGCAAGTGCGTTCTCGCGGCTGCAGTCGCGCGTCACATGTTGCCGCCGACGTCGATGCAGCCCCAACGGTCGCAATCGTCTGGATTGCGGCTCAGTCCGTCCGTCTCGTGAACATCGTAAGGGTAGCCGTACGGGTTGCTCGGGTCTCGGAACATCCTCGGCACCTGGCTTGCGGGAAGCCGATTTGCCTGCTGGACCGTCATGACGGGAATGTTTCGACTCTCCGTTTGGCATCCGGCGAGGGGGCCAGCCAGCGCCGCGCCAAGCGCGATCCCCAGACACCTTATTCGTCTCATTGGGCGCCTCCTACGCGCTTCACACAAGCCGCCGCGGCTTCACTCCGTCCAAACGCTTTCACTATGTCGGTATTAGGCGACATCGTGACCAGATCGAAACGTAATAAGGCCCCCCGTCCGGCGCCTCAGCTCGCCGAGGCGTATCGGCGAGCCAGCGATGACAATCCGACCGCCAGAACCAGCACGCCGCCCTTGAAAATCGGCTGGAAGTAGGTCGGCGCGCCGAAAATGCTGAGGCCGTTGAATTCAACAGCGAGAATCAGCACGCCGATCAAAGTGCCGGCGATGTGAAACTGACCTTCTCGCAAGGTGGCCGAACCGAGAAAGACGGCCGCGAAAGCGTCGAGGAGGTAGCCGTCGGCCGCAGCGAGCGTCCCGCTCCCAAGAAGAGAGGTCAAGAGCACGCCCGTCAGAGCCGCGCAAAACCCTGCCGTCGCAAAAGCGAACATCTTCGTCCGATCGACGCGAATTCCTGAAAGACGAGCCGCTTCAATGTTGCTGCCGACCGCCTGCATTCGTTGGCCCAGATCGGTCTTGTTGAGGATCGTCCACATGACGATGAGCAGCGCCGCCATGACGAACACCGGATTCGGCACGCCGAACAACGCGCGGCCGAGCGAGATCTCGGTGAACGCGCGCGGGATGCCAATCGCAATCGGAAAGGCGCTGTAAGAGAAGCCCAATCCAGTCAGCATGGTGCCGACGCCGATCGTCGCGATGACGGCGTTGATTTTGACCTTCGTGACCAGAAAGCCGTTGACGAGGCCGATGACGATTCCGACCAGAAGCGCGAGCGCGACGGCCAATGGGATCGGCAAATGCTCCTTGGCCATGAGACCGGCGACGACGAGGCCAATGAAGCTTGCGACATTGCCGATGCTGAGATCGAACTCGCCAACCACGAGCGTGAACGTCAGTCCCGCCGAGATAATGGCGGTCAACGAAGCCTGACTGAGGATGTTGAGGAAATTCGCCCGCGACAGAAACGTGCCAGGCGCGTTGATCGCGAAGAAACCGATCATCGCCAAAAGGCCGATGATCGTGCCGTAGCGCGAAATGAACGTCAGCGCCGCCCGCCGGCGCCGTCCCGAGTCCAGAGTCGGCGTCCGCGCCTTTACCGTTTGCGTCGCGGTCGTCACAACCTCTCTCCTCAGGAACCAACGTCGTGGTAGCTCATTTCGACGATCCGCGCCTCGGTTATCTCGTCGCCGATGAGCTCGCCGACGACTTGGCCCTCGCGCATGACCACGATCCTGTCGGCCAGGACCGCCAATTCCTCGACGTCGGACGAAATGACGATCACGCCGACGCCGCTCCGCGCCAGTTTGCGAATGGCCTCATGGATCTCTTCGCGCGCGCCGATATCGACGCCGCGCGAGGGCTCGTCGAGGATCAAAATTTTGGTGTCCGGACGCAGCCATCGCGCGATCAACGCCTTTTGCTGGTTTCCTCCCGAGAGGCTAGCGACCTTGGTCGAAGGGGTCGGCGTCTTGACGCCAAGGTCATTGATCAGGCGGCCGGCCTGCTTTCTCATCTTCCGGGACGAGACGAAGGGCAGAATATCGACAACGCGCAGCGCCTCAAGCGACGCGATGTTGATGTTGAAGGCGACCGACTGCGCGAGCATCAACCCTTGCGAGCGGCGCTCCTCCGGCACAAGCGCGATCCCAAGCTCGATCGCCTGAGTTTCGCTACCGATCGTCAGGCGCTTTCCGTTCATCTCGAAGTGGCCGCGCTGGAGGCGGTCCACGCCGAAAGCAAGGCGCGCGACCTCGGTTCGTCCGGAGCCGACAAGGCCGCCGAGGCCGAGAATCTCGCCTCGGTAGACATCCAAGCTGACCCCTTTGACGGCGCTGCCACGAGCGACGTCGCGCGCCGAGAACAGTGGGACGCTGCTTCGGTCCGCCTGGACCCTGCGACGGACTTCCGCGCCCCTGACATCATGACCGACGATCGCGCGGATCAGCCCCTTCTTGTCCAGGCGGCCACGAGTTGCCCGCTCCGAGACCTCGCCGTCGCGGAAGACGGTGATGCTGTCGCAGAGGTCGAGCACCTCGTCCAGCCGATGCGAGACATAGAGGATCGCGACGCCGCTCGCCGCGAGGTCGCGTATGATCGAAAACAGCTGCTCGCTTTCCGGACCCGACAGCGCCGCCGTCGGCTCGTCCATCGCGATCAGCGAGGCTTCGCGAACGAGCGCTTTGCTGATCATGACCAGCCATCGCTCGCCGACCGAGAGGTCGGAGACTTTCGTGTCGAGGGGAAACTTGATTCCCACCCGTTCCGCCGCCGCCCTCGCGCCTCGGCTCGAACGTTTCCAGTCAATCAATCCGAGGCGCGTCGCTTTCGGCACGCCAAGCAGCATGTTCTCAAGCGCGCTGAAATGGGGAACCAGATTGAGCTCCTGATGGATGAAGGCCAGTCCAGCCTTTTCCGACGCCTGCGGAGAGCCTAAGCGAAGCTCCTCGCCGTCAACCAGGATCTTGCCTTCGTCCGGGACGGTGACCCCCGCGAGACACCGAATGAGGGTCGACTTGCCGGCGCCATTCGCGCCGACAAGCCCGTGCACCTCGCCGCGCGCGACGGCCATGCCGACATCGCGCAGCGCGACTTCCCCGGCAAAGTGTTTGCTCAGGCCCCGAATGTCGATCCAGGCCTCAGCGATACCGTCCGCGCCAGGGTCCCCGCGAGCACCGCCTGCGCCAGCCGCCTCAGAGACCATTCGGATGGTCGGCGAGGAACTTGTCGACGTTGTCCTTGGTCACGACGATTCCGGGGATCGCAACGGTCTTGGGCTGCCAGGATTTTCCGGCCGCGATCGAGTCGAGGATCGCCTGGAACATGGCCTTGCCCTCCGCATAGGCCGGCTGCCAGACGGTTGCGGTCATGTCGCCGTCCTTGACGAGTTGCAGCGCCTGCGGGCTGCCATTGATGGCGACGGTGGTGACGTCGTCCCGCCCTGCCTGTCGAAGCGCTGCGACCGCGCCCTGCATCGGTTCATCCCAGCACGCCCAGATCGCAAGCGGCTTCTTGCCGCCAGCCGGATGAGCGGTGAGCCAGGGCTGCGCGATGGCGTTGCCGTTCTGAACCTGCCCCGGCACCGTGACTTCGTTGTAGGTGACGGAAAGGCCGGTCTTGCCCTTGACGGCTTCGTCGAAAGCAACGCCGCGGTCGATGCAGAGTTTGCCGGGATGGAAGGTCATCGCCAGAACGTCGGCGTTGTCACCGACCTTGCCGAGCAGGTATTTGGCCGATTCGTCGCCGACGGTCTGGCCGCTCGTTGTGACAATGATGCCCGGCACGATCTCGCCGCCCCAGCTCGCCACGGGAATGCCCGCGGCGTTGGCGGCCGCCAGGCCGGAGCCGATCGAGCTGCTGGCGAAAGCGAGGACCATGATCGCATCGACCTTCTGCACCGCAAACGAGCTCATGCCCGCGTTCGCCTGGTCTGCGCTCGCCTGGGTGTCGACCACTTTGACGTCCCAGCCGGCGGCCTTCGCGGCGTCGGTCGCGCCGGCGATCACGGCGACGTTCAGAGCATCATTGGCGATAAGAGCGACAATGCCGAGGGTCTTCGCTTCGACTCCTGCGACCGTGGAGATCAGCGCCACTGAAGCCGTGATGAACAAGGATAATGCGGCGGCCAGAATGCGTGTCATGTTCGATCCTCCCTTGTTTGGTGTTTTTGTTGTCGCGCCAGCGCGAATGAGGATTGAGAGGTACCAGAGGATCATCGCGCGCGATGAGTGAGGGCCTGATTATAACAGTTATGGCGAATCCATTCGGGCAGATTGTTTCCATTCTTCCGGCGCTCCGCGCAAAATAAGTGCGCCACGACGAATGGCTTCGGCCCTTAGCCGGCTAAGTGGACGAAACAGCGCGCTAAAGGAGGAATCTGGCGATGCAGGTGACCTATGACTTTTCCGGCAAAAGCGTCCTCCTGATTGGGGGAACAACCGGGATCGGGCGCGCCACCGCCAAGGCTTTCGCCAAGGCGGGAGCGAACCTGTTCGTGGCCGGCCTCGGCGCCGCTCAGGGCGCGAGCCTCAGCGACGAAATCAAGGCGATGAAGACAGTGGAAGTCGAGTTCGCGGGAGTTGACGTCCGCGACGCCAAAGCGATGGCCGACCTCCATAAACGGGCCTTCGACCGGTTCGGCCGGATCGACGTCGCGTTCAACAATGCTGGGGTGCCGGGCAGGACCGCGCCGGTCCAGGACCTGGAGGAAGACGATTACAATTTTCTCATGGACGTGAACCTGAAGGGCATATTCCTCGGCCTCAAACACCAAGTGCCGCATATGATCGCGCACGGCGGCGGCGCGATCGTCAACACCTCCTCGCTGTTTGGCGTCATGGGCTTCGCCACGACGGCCGTTTATTGCGCGAGCAAATGGGGGGTCATCGGCCTCACCAATTCGGTCGCCCTGGAAGTCGCGCGCAAGAACATCCGCGTGAACGCGATCGCTCCGGGCTCAGTCATGACGCCGCTCCTGACCGGCATGTTCGGAAGCGAGCAGAGCGCCAAGGACACGGTCTTGCCGATGATCCCGATGGGGCGGATCAGCGACCCGTCCGAGATTGCCCAACTCGTGCTGTTCCTGTCGTCGGACGCCGCCTCGTTCATCACCGGACAAGCCGTGGTCATCGACGGCGGCGGATTCGTCGCTGGGGCCGGCGGATAGGAGCGCGGCTTAAGCGTCCGGCACGATCGCGACGGCTTGGATTTCGACCGTGGCGCGGTCCTCCATGAGGGCCGAGACCTCAATCGCGGTCATCGCCGGGAAATGACGGCCGATGGTCTCGCGATAGGCTTCGCCAACGCCTTTCAAATTGTCGAGGTACTCGCGCTTGCTGGTGAAATACCAGGTCATCGACACGATGTGCTCGGGACGCGCGTCGTCACAGGCGAGCACCGCGACGACGTTCTGCAAACTCTGCTTGACCTGTCCGACGAAATCGTTGGTCTCGAACTTCGAGGCCTTGTTCCAGCCTATCTGGCCAGCGACGTGAATGACGCGCCCGCGCGCCGAGATGCCATTAGCGTAGCCCGCCGGCTTCGCCCATCCATCCGGTTGCAGCGTTTTCAACATGGCGTCCTCCCAATCCGAGCCGCCACTACGACGGCCGCGACTTGATCAGCTCGCGCGCGACGATGAGCTTCTGCACCTCGGTCGCGCCTTCGTAGATCCGCAAGGCGCGGATCTCGCGATAGAGGCTCTCGACGATCTCGCCGCGCCTGACGCCACGGCCGCCGAACATTTGAAGCGCCCGATCGATCACGCGTTGCGCGGTCTCGGTCGCGGTCATCTTCGCAATCGCGGCCTCGACGGTCGTCGGCAGCTTCTGGACGTCGCGGCGCCATGCGGCGCGATACGTCAGGAGCGCAGCGGCATCGACGTCCGCCGCCATGTCGCCAACCGCCGCCTGAGTGAGCTGGAGGTCAGCGAGCGTCCCACCGAACATCCGCCGGCCTTTTGCATGCGCGAGCGCCTCGTCGAACGCGCGCCGGGCGAAGCCAAGCGCCGCGGCGGCGACGGAGGCGCGGAAGATATCGAGCGTGCGCATGGCGATCTTAAAACCCTCTCCCGGACCGCCGAGGCGTCGGTCCGCTGGCAGATGGCAGCCTTCGAACTTGAGCGTCGCCAGCGGATGCGGGGCCATGATTTCGATCCGTTCGGCGATCGAGAAACCCGGATCGTCGGGAAAGACGAGGAACGCTGAAACGCCACGCGCCCCCGGCGCTTCGCCGGTGCGGGCAAAGACCGTGTAGACGTCAGCGATCCCGCCGTTCGAGATCCAGGTTTTCTCGCCGTCCAGGCGATATCCGTTCCCGTCCTCGCACGCCGAGCAAGCCATCGCCGCGACGTCGGAGCCAGCCTCTCTTTCCGAGAGCGCGAAGGCGGCGAGCCACTCGCCGCGGCGGACCTTTGGCAAAACGAGCCCGCGCTGTTCGTCGGAACCCGCGATCGCGATGGCGCCGGAACCCAGTCCCTGCATGGCGAAGGCGAAATCGGCGAGCCCGTCGTGGTAAGCGAGCGTCTCGCGCGCAAGACAGACGCTTCGCGAGTTGATCGCCGACGCGTCGCCATCGGGAGACGCGACCGCCGCGTCGAGCAGGCCCGCTTCGCCAAGCGCGCGCACCAGACGGCGGCAGGATCCATCGATGTCCTCATGATCGATCGCGGCAACCGCGCCCGAAGCGACGAAACGGTCGAGGGCGTTCGCGAAGGCGCGATGGGACTCGCCAAAGAACGGCCAGTCAATCCAATCGCGCTTCATTTCATGAGCGCGAGACGGGGCGTTCATCAATCGCCCTCGAAGACAGGTTTGCGCTTGGCGGCGAAGGCCTCGAAGGCGCGCCGGAAGTCCTGCGTGGCCATGCAGATCGCCTGCGCCTGCGCCTCGGATTCGATGAGTTCGTCGAGCCCCATCGCCCATTCCTGGTTCAGCATTGTCTTGGTCATGCCATGCGCGAACCACGGGCCGTCCGCGAGCGAGCGAGCCAACGCCAGCGCCTCCCGCTCGAGATCGGCGCTCGGATGCAACGCATTGTAGAAGCCCCAGGCCGATCCTTCAGCGGCGCTCATCGTGCGGCCGGTATACAGAAGCTCCGCTGCGCGTCCTTGCCCAATGATCCGCGGCAGGATTCCACACGCGCCCATGTCGGCGCCTGCGAGGCCGACGCGAGTGAAGAGAAACGCGGTCTTCGCTTCCGGCGTCGCGAGGCGCAAGTCGGAGGCCATGGCGAGAATCGCACCAGCGCCAGCGCAGATTCCATCGACCGCGGCGATGACCGGCTGAGGACATTTTCGTATGGCCTTGACGAGGTCGCCAGTCATTCTGGTGAAAGCGAGCAGGTCGGGCGTGGCCATGCGCGTCAGCGGCTCGATGATCTCGAACACGTCGCCGCCGGAGGAGAAGTTGCCGCCCGCGCCGGTCAGCACGATGGCGCGAACGTCCGACCCGTAGGCCAGCTCCCGAAAGAGGTCGCGAAGCTCGGCATAGCTGTCGAAAGTCAGCGGGTTCTTGCGCTCAGGGCGGTTGAGCGCGATCGTCGCCACCCTCCCGTCCTCGCTCGCGGTGAAGCGAAAGTGCCGCGCGGAATAATCGCGCAACGGATGGCGCAAGGCCTGCATCGCATTGGGCGTGTTCATCCGACCATGACCTCCCCGCCGGCGACCACGATCGCCTGCCCGTTTATCGACGCCGCACCCGGCGACGCGAGCCAAAGCACCGCATCGGCGACTTCCTCGGGCCGCACCAGGCGCCCTTGCGGATTGGACTTGGTGAGCTCAGCCTTCGCCAGCGCTTCCGATCGGCCGGTCTTCGCGACAATGGTTTCGACAGCGCGCGCGACGAGGGGCGTCTCGGTGAAGCCGGGACAAACGGCGTTGACTGTGATTCCGGTCTTGGCGAGTTCGAGCGCCAATGCCCGCGTGAGTCCAATGAGACCGTGCTTGGCGGCGCAATAAGCGGCGACATAGGCATATCCGACGAGGCCCGCGGTCGACGCGATGTTGATGAGCCGCGCGCCCGCGCCTCGCGCCTTCAAGTCGGAGAAAACGGCGCGCGAGACAAGATAGGCGCCGTTCAGGTTGACGGCGAGCACGCGGGACCAGAGCCCAGGATCCGTCTTCTCGAACGGCGCGCTCGGCGCCTCGCCCGCATTGTTGACGAGGATCGTTACCGGACCCAGCGCTGCGCGCGCTCGTTCGACCCCGCCTGAGACCGCGGCTTCGGAAGTGACATCGAACGAATCGACGACGACTGCCCAGCCTTGCGGCACGCCGCGCGCGACCTCCTCAAGCGGCGCTCGGCGGCGTCCCGCAAGGCTCACACGCGCGCCGGCCCGCGCGAGAGCGAGCGCCGTCGCCGCGCCGATGCCCGTCCCTGCGCCTGTGATCAGCGCATGATGGCCGTCGAGCGGCTTGTCTGTCATGTCGCCGCAGCCTGAGCCGCCGCGGCCCTTGCGAGGTTCGCCTCGTATTGCGCCTTCGCTGAATGATATTGCTTCGGCCACGCAATGTCGGTCACGCCGATCTTGGCGGCTTCATGCAGCGTCCACGCGGGATCGGCGAGATGCGGCCTGGCGATCGCACAAAGATCGGCTCGACCCGCCGCGACGATTGAATTGACGTGATCGGCCTCGGAAATGGCCCCCACGGCGATGGTGTCGACATGAGCCTCGTTGCGGATCTTATCGGAAAACGGCGTCTGGAACATGCGGCCATAGACCGGCCGCTCGGCCTTCGAGACCTGACCGGACGAGCAATCGACAAGATCGGCGCCGGCTTCCTTGAACAGCTCGGCGAAGAATGTTGCGTCGTCCGGCATATTTCCCCCTGGCGTCCAGTCGTGGCAGGAGAGACGCACCGACATCGGGCGATCCGCGGGCCATGCGGCGCGCATCGCGCGAAACACCTCGAGCGGATAGCGCGCCCGGTTGAGGCGCTCTCCTCCGTACTCGTCACTACGCCAGTTCGAGAGAGGGGAAAGAAAGCTCGAGAGAAGGTAGCCGTGCGCGCAATGGAGCTCGAGCCAATCACATCCAGCCGCCGCCGCGCGTCGGGTCGCGGCGATAAAGTCCTCGCGCACCCGGTCCATATCGTCTCGCGTCATGGCCTTCGGGATCAGGCCGGTCGGCATATAGGACACGGCCGACGCCGAGATCAGCTCCCAGCCGCCCGTCTCGAGCGGATGATCGATGCCTTCCCAGGCGACCTTGGTCGAGCCCTTGCGGCCCGCATGGCCGAGCTGAATGCCGGCCTTCGCTCCGGCGCCGTGAATGAGATCAACGAGCCGGGTCCATTGCGCCTGTTGCTCCTCGCTCCATAGGCCGAGGCAGCCCGGGGTTATGCGCGCATCCGGCGAGACGCAGGTCATCTCGGCGAAAACGAGCCCCGCCCCGCCCAGCGCGCGCGCGCCCAGATGCGCGAGGTGGAAATCATCGATGAGGCCGTTCGCCGCGGAGTACATCGCCATCGGCGAGACGACGACACGGTTCTTGAGCGTGAGACCCCGCACGCGATAGGGCGTCAGCATCGGCGGCGGCGCGCGTTCGTCATCATTGAGTGGAACGCCGGTCTTGCGGGCGAACCAACGCTCATAGCCCTCGAGCCAGACCCTGTCGCGCAGCCTCAGGTTCTCGTGGCTGATGCGTTGCGAGCGTGTCAGCATCGAATAGAAGAACTGGGGCGGCTCAAGCGAGTCCGCATAGCGCCGTCCGACCACCTCGAACCATTCCATCGCGTTGCGCGCCGCGTTCTGGATGCGCGCGACGTCGACGCGGCGAACCTCCTCATACGCTGCAAGCGTCTCGGGGATACGTTCAATCGCGTGGCCTCGCGCGTCAAACTGCCGCGCAAGCTCGATAGCGTCATCAAGGGCGAGCTTGGTGCCCGAACCGATAGCGAAATGGGCTGTATGCGCGGCGTCCCCCGTGAGCACGACATGTGAACGGCCATTGAAGCAGCTCCACTGGCCGCAGATCAGCCGGTTGAAATTGAGCCAGGCCGAGCCCCGCAAATGGCGAGCGTTGGTCATGAGCTTCGCGCCGTCGAGGGTCTCGGCGAAGATCTTCTCACAGAATGCGATCGAGTTGTCCTGGTCGAGTTGCCCTAGCCCATGCGCCTCGAAGGCGTCCTGGGTCGTTTCGACAATGAAGGTCGATGTGCTTCGGTCGAACTTATAGATGTGGGCCTGGAACCAGCCATGCTCCGTCTTGCGGAAGTCGAAGGTGAACGCGTCGAACGCCTTGGCGACGCCCAGCCAGATGTAGCGATTGGGGCGGACGAGAAGATCGGGCCGGAATTGATCGGCGTATCGGTGACGGATCTTCGAATTGAAACCGTCGGCCGCCACGATGAGATCGGCGTCCGGGAACTCAATGTCGGAATCAACCTCGCGCTCGAATGCGAGCTCGACGCCAAGCGCTTCGCAACGTCGCTGCAAGATGTTCAGGAGGTGCTTGCGGCCGATGCCGATAAAGCCGTGGCCACTCGTGCGCTGACGCGAACCTTTGAAGACAAGTTCGATGTCGTCCCAATGATTGAACGCGTCGGCGATCTCCGCCGCGCTGTCCGGGTCCGCGGCGCGCATCGCGGTCATCATCGCGTCGGAAAACACCACGCCCCAGCCGAACGTGTCATAGGGCTTGTTGCGCTCGACCACGGTGACTACGTGCTCTGGCCGGAGCTTCTTCATCAGGAGCCCGAAATAGAGCCCGGCCGGGCCACCGCCGATACAGACGATGCGCATCGTGTCCTCATCCTCGCGAATTATCGCGCCAGCATTTTCGCCAACGTATAGCCCGACGCGGCGCCTGTCCCGGCGCCCGGCCAAGTCCCTGCCCCGCAGAGATAGAGGCGCGGCGTCGGCGTTGCGTAACGCGAGTAGCCGGCAACGGGCCTGAAGACAAAATTCTGGTCGAGATGATGGCTTCCGGTCAGACTGTCGCCGCCGATGAGGCATGGATTCTCGCGCTCGAGATCGAGCGGCGACCAGACCGAGCGCCCTAGTATCTTGGTCCGCAGGCCCGGCGCATAGGTCTCGAGAATATCGAGCACGCGCTCGGCATAGTCTTCCTTGGCCGCATCCCAGTCCGTTGCGCCAATGGCGCCCAACGCATCGCCGGCGATTGTCGCGGGCAAAACGCGCACCTGGACCCACAACACGTGCTTGCCCGGCGGCGCGCGCGTCGGGTCAACGGCGGTTGGCTGACCGACCACCAGCACCGGCTCGGCCGGAAGGAGGCCCGCCAAGGCCTCGGCAAAGACGCGACTCATCATCGCGAGATCAGGCGCGGCATGAACATAGGCGAAGCGCTTCAGCTCAGGGCCAGCGCGCCAGTCGGGCAATGAGTTGAGCGCCAGGTGAATCATCATGGTGCCGGGGCCCGCGCGGATGCGAGCGACTTTCTCGTCGAAGGCCTTGCGCTTCGGGTCGGGGCTCATAAGCCGGCCAAACACGATCTGCGGATGAAGGTTCGCGATCACCGCTTTCCTCGCGACGATGCGGGTTCCGTCGTGAAGCTGCACGCCGGTTACGCCGCTCGCGTCGGTCTCGATCCCCGCGACGGGCGAGTTCAGTCGGACCTCGCCGCCTTTCGCCTTGATGAGGCCCGTCATCGCGCGAATGATGACATCGGCGCCGCCCGCGCCGATGACCATGCCGAAGGCCTGGTTCGCCATCGACTCGAGATAGGGAAAGAGCGCGCCGCCCGCGGCCTCGGGCGGAAAATCGAGGTGCATGCCCCAGGCGGCCATCATCGCCTTCACCTTCGGCGACTCGAAATGCGCGTCCAGAAAATCGCGCGGGCTCGCAAGCAGAAGGCGGCCGAGATCGAGAAGCGATTGGGTGCCCCTGACGCGCCACGCGGACCACAAAGTGCGAGCGGTTGCGAGGGACGGCATGAGCGAACCCAGCAGGCCGAAGATGTGCGGCGCCTCCTCGCCAAAGCGGACGAGCATCGCTCGCCAAGCTGCGGCGTCCTTCACCGATAGCGCCGCGATCGCAGTCGCGGTTTTCTCGAGGTCCTTGCTGACGCCAAGGTAGGTGTGATCGCGGAAGACGCTGGCGAAACAGTCGGCGGCGGGCGCGAAGGCAAGGCCCTGCGCACCAAGCTCGTCCTTATGGGCGGCGAAGAATGGCGATCCCGCAAATAGAGAGAGGTTCATCGCGCAGAGGTCGTGGCGGAAGCCCGGCAACGTCACTTCGCGAGTCTTGACGGCGCCGCCGGGTTCGGCCGCCTGCTCGATCACCGCGACCGACCAGCCGCGATTCAGGAGGTGAATAGCGGCCGCGAGGCCGTTGTGTCCCGCGCCGACGACGACGGCGTCGAATGCGTCCATCTCGCGTTCTTCATCCTCGCCAATTAGGCGCCAGTTGCATATATCCTGACGGCGGCGGCGCAAGGTTACGTCCGACGCCGGGTCCGCGCAACGCATGAACTTAGTGCATGAGAAGCGGACGGGCGCTACCCCGGCCGACGGGCGCCGATTGCTTGCATCCGCATATTCCTGGGCTATGGTGGACATGCATTCGCGCGCACCCCGCTCGACGGAACGCGAACGCGCGAGGAAATTTTCGAGGAGCGATGGAGATGAGCACGAACACGGTCCTTTCGGACTTCGCCGCCGCGTTGCTGTCGGGGTCGATCAAGGTTGTCGACCTGACCGCTCCGCTCGGACCCAACACTCCGGTGCTCTTTCTGCCGCCGCGGATCGGCAAGAACACGCCCGCCGTGAAGGTGCACGAGATCTCGCATTATGATCAGAACGGGCCGTTCTGGGCGTGGAGCTGGCTCGAGCTTGGCGAGCACACCGGTACGCATTTCGACGCTCCCGTCCATTGGATCACTGGCAAGGATTACAAGGACGGCACGACCGACAGGATCCCGGTCAAGAATTTCGTCGCGCCCGTCTGCGTCATCGACCGCTCGAAGGAGGCCGCGAAGGATCCCGACTATGTGCTCACCCCCGAGAGCGTGAAGGAATGGGAGCTTGAGCATGGCGACATCGAGGCCGGAAGCTGGGTGGTGCTGCGCACCGACTGGTACAAGCGCAACGGGTCGGCTGAAAGCTTCCTCAACGCCGACGACAAGGGTCCCCATTCGCCCGGGCCGACCGCGGAAGCGATCGAATATCTGCTGACGAAGAACATCGTCGGCTGGGGATCAGAGACGGTCGGCACGGATGCGGGCTCGGCCGGCGGCATGAACCCGCCGTTCCCGGCGCACAATCTCGTCCACAAGGCGAACCGCTACGGCCTCGCGAGCCTGTGCAATCTCGACCAGCTGCCGCCCAAAGGCGCGATTCTGATCGCCGCGCCTCTCAAGTTCGTGGGCGGCACCGGCTCGCCGGTGCGCGCGCTCGCCATCGTCCCCTGACTTTCAGAGTCCGGCGAACGCCAAAGCCATGACACTCGCTCGCAAGAACGCGGCATGAGCGAATACGATTATGTGTTCGTCGGCGGCGGAATCAACGCCCTCGTCGCCGCCGCCATGCTCGGCAAGAAGCGTCAGACCGCACTGGTGCTCGACCGCAATTCCGCCATCGGCGGCTGCCTGCGCACCGAAGAAGCAACCGCGCCGGGCTTTTTGCATGACGTCATGGCGACGACGCTCGTGCTCTTCCGGACCTCACCCGCGTATCAGGCGCTCGCCAAAGACCTTGAAGCACGCGGCTTCGCCTTCGCCGACACAAACCTGCCGACCGCGGTGCTGCGGCCGGACGGATCGAGCGTCATTCTTTCGACGGACCGCGCGCGCAACACAAAGACATTCGACGCGCTCGCCGAGGGCGATGGGGGCGTCTTCGCGGCTGAGATGGACGCGCTTGGCGCGGACGCGCCGTTTCTCTTCTCCCTGCTGGGCGGCTCGCTATGGTCGCGCGGCATCGCCAAGACACTCGCGCGCGAGCTTTGGCGCCGGGGTCCGCGCAATCTCGCGGAATGGTTTGGCGATGCTCTCGCGCCGGCGCGCGGCTATCTCGAGGCGACCTACCGTTCGGACGCGGTCCGCGACCTCTGGGCGCCATGGGTTTTGCACACCGGCCTCGGGCCCGAGAGCGCCTATTCGGCGGCAATGGTGAGAGTGATCGCTTTCGCGATCGAGGCGGCGGGTTGTCCGATTGCGGTGGGCGGCGCCGGGACGCTGGTCGCCGCGTTCGAGCGACTCATCGTCGACCAAGGCGGCGCGGTGCGATCGAATGCGGACGTTGTGCGCATCATCCCCGGCCCCGGCTCGCGCGCGGCCGGAGTTGAACTTGCGAATGGCGAAAAGATCACAGCGGCCAAAGGTGTGATCTGTACCACCGGACCCGAGCAGCTTTACAACGGTTTGCTCAAGGATTGGTCCATACCGGCGCCTGCTGAGGTACGGCGAGGCCTGAAGGCCTTTCGGCACGGCAGAGGCGACGTGCAGATCCATTATGCGCTCAAAGGCCCACCACGCTGGGGCGGCGATCCGGATCTCGCCAAGGTCGCGCTCATCCATTTGACGAGCGGGTTGGACGGCGTGTCGCGCGCCGCGAACGAGGCGGAGCGCGGCCTCCTGCCAGCGGAGCCGACGATTTGCGTCGGCCAACCGACGGCGCTCGATCCGAGCCGCGCGCCGCCGGGGGCCGCGATCCTCTGGCTGCAAATGCCAGAGGCGCCGCGGTTCGTGAAAGGCGACGCCGCGAGCGAGATTTCGGCGCCTGCCGACGGCCGCTGGACGGAGGCCATGCGCGAGTCTTACGCCGACCGCATCGAGCGGCGGCTCGCCGCGCATATCGAGAACTGGGACGAGATCAAGCTCGCGCGCCGCGCCTATTCGCCGACGGACCTCGAGGCGATGAACATCAATCTCATCGGCGGCGACCCTTACGGCGGCGCCTGCGCGCTGGACCAGTTCTTCCTCTGGCGCCCGTTCAAGTCGACCGTCAATCATCGCACCTACATTCCGAACGTCTACCACATCGGCGCTTCGACCCATCCGGGCCCGGGCCTGGGCGGGGCCTCCGGCTTCCTGCTCGCGTCGTCGCTTCGCTGATGTCTGGCCGCATGGGATGAACATGGAGCAGCGGTTTTCCGGCCAGATCATGCAACGCGCCCGCGATCCGGCCGCGCGTCAGGCGACGCTTGGCGAGATCGGCATCAACCAGTTCGCGCCCTATCTCATGAACCGCATCATGGAGCGCTGGAACGACAATCTCGCCGAGGCCCTGAAGCTCCACAACATGTCGACAACCATGATGAGGGCGCTCGCCGTCCTCAGCATTTCCTCGCCGGTGACGATCAACGAGCTTTCGGCCTATGCGGTGACCGAGCAGTCGACGATGAGCCGCACCCTCGACATCCTCGAGGCGCAAGGGCTCGTGCGGCGCCAGCGGCGGCCGGAGGACATGCGCATCCGCGACGTCTCCATCACCGAGGAGGGCCGAGCGGCGTTCGAGCGGGTATGGCCGATGATGCACGCCCGGTTCCAGACCGTTTTCGACGGCGTCGAGGAGGAGGAATACCGCGCCTTCACCGCGACGCTGCTCAAGATTCTGCGCAACGCCGCGAAGCTGCCGGAGTAGGGGCGCGGGCTACGGAGCGGCCTCGTCGGCGGCGCTCGCCGCGCTCAGCCGCCCATTTCCTTGAGCAGTTTCACGATCTTTCGCCGCCGAGCCTGCACGTCTCTCATATGCTGGTCGATGGCGTCGAGCTTGCTTCGCAAAGCTCTGGCCATTGCCGAGCGCGACGGAAAATTGGGCGCGGCTTCGCTGAGGGCGGCGCGAATCTCGCTCAGCGAAAATCCCAATCGTTGCGCATCGTCGATGAGATGCAGGATCTTCACCGTCGCATCCGGATAGGACCGATAGCCGTTCCCACGCCGGATCGGCTTCGGAAGCACGTCGTGCCTCTCGTAAAAACGAATGCGCGAGGTCGAGATCCCTGTCCGTCTCGAGAGATCCCCGATGCGCATGGGCCTTCCTTGACCTTAAACCTAGGTTTAAGGTGTAGCATCGCTCGGGCCGAGGTTCATGGGAGAAGTGTCAATGGCGCGCGTTTTGGTGACCGGGGGGACGGGATTCATTGGAGCCCATTGTCTGATCCAGCTCTTGGCGGCGGGGCACGAGACGCGCGCGACGGTCCGCGACCTCAAGCGCGAAAGCGATGTGCGCGTCATGCTGCGTAACGGGGGCGCCGGCGAGGTCGGCGAGCGCATGAAGCTTTTCCGCGCCGATTTGAACGCCGACGCGGGTTGGGCTGAAGCCGCGGGGGGATGCGATTATGTGCTCCATGTCGCCTCCCCTTTTCCCAGTACCGTGCCCAAAGACGAGAACGACCTGATCGCGCCGGCCCGGGACGGAGCGCTGCGCGTGCTCAAAGCCGCGCGCGACGCCGGCGTCAAACGTGCGGTGCTGACCTCGTCTTTCGCAGCCGTTGGTTATGGCGGCCCGAAAGACCGGACCGCGGTGTTCACGGAAGCGGACTGGACGAACCTCAACGATCCAACCGTGCAGCCCTATCCGAAATCGAAGACAATCGCCGAACGCGCAGCCTGGGATTTCATCGCGCGCGAAGAAGGCAAGCTGGAACTCGCCGTCGTCAATCCGGTTGGCGTTTTCGGGCCTGTCCTTGGACCGGACACTTCGACCTCGATCCTGCTGATCAGTCGTCTTTTGGACGGCTCGATGCCGGGCTGCCCCGATCTCTCGTTCGGCGCGGTCGATGTGCGCGATGTCGCCGATCTGCACCTCAAGTGCATGACTGACCCAGCCGCGCGCGGCGAACGGTTTCTCGCCGTCGCCGGGGATTTCGTGACGATGCGCGAGATCGCGCAAATGCTCAAGGAGGGCGCGAGCGACATCGCGAGCAAGTTCCGACCCGCTCCCTGCCCTCTTGGCTCATGCGCGTGGTCGGGCTGTTCGACTCTCAGGTCAAGGGGATTTTGCCGGAGCTCGGCAAACGCAAGAACGCATCGAATGAAAAGGCGCGTCGCATGCTCGGCTGGGCGCCGAGAAGCCCGAGGGAGGCTGTGCTGGCCACAGCCCGGAGCCTGTCGGAGCTTGGGCTCGTGAAACTGGGCTAACTGCTTCGCTAGCCGCTCTCTGCGAGCCTGCGCTCGGTCTTCTCGATCAACCCTCTCAGCGAAGCACGGGCGCTCCGGCGTCGGCAGAATCGCGAGCCGCCAAGAAGCCCAACCGGGTTTACTCGGTGACGGTCAGGCTCGCCTTCATGCCTGCCTTGTAGTGGGCCGGTTGATTGCAGATCAGGAGGTAATTGCCAGGATTTAACATCAGGCTGAGCGTTTTTTTCTCTCCCGGCCGGAGATCGGGCGCCTCGCCAAGATCCTTGATCTTGGATTCGATCACCCGGTCGTCTTTCCGCGCGTAAGGCAGGGGCACATTGGGCTCCGCCACGGAAACTACGATCATCTCGTGAACCAGGTTCTTCGAGTTGTTTGAAACGATGAACTTCACCAACCCGCCCTTGACGCTTGCCTGGTCGGTCTTGATCATCATCGACTTGATCGAGGGGCCGCTGGACGGATCCATGAGATCGACGTGGACGACGGCAGGAGACGCGCCAGCCGCTTGCCCCGCGACAATGGATCCGAGCAGGGTCAAAGCCGATACCGACAGCATTCTTGTTCGTCCAAATCGCACTGACCTCTCCATAAACATTTTCCGTGGACTCTCTCGCGACCAGCCGGCGCCAGCGGCCAATCTCGGCGGGTTTATCGTCCGAATTGCGGCGGGAACACTACGGTTTGTCTAGTTTCGCGCCTTCGTGAAGCTTCAATCAGGCGCGGTCGCAACGCTCTATTCGCGCGACTCGAGCGCCCTTTTCGTCTCCTCGATCCAGCCTTTCAACGGCGCGAGCAGCGGGCCCTGCGTCAGGCCCCCGCAACCATGGCCATGCGTCGCCTGCGCCCAGGCGACGATCGCAATCGCCGCCGATCCGTCCGCTGACCAGATCGGGGCGCCGGAATCGCCATTGCAGGCGCCGGCCGTCCTTCCGCTCGGATCGGCGGCCCAAATGAGAACCGCCGACGCCGGCTCGCGCACGGCAAGCGTCACGCTGCGCAGTTCCCCGCCCGACGACCAGTCGCCCTCGCGCGCCGCGCCATAGCCGGAGACGATCGCTGACGCGCCGATCGCCGGCGGCCCACCATCGGCGATCGCCGCACCGGCGAAGCGAGAGGAAAGCGGCAGCGCCGTCCGAACAAGGGCAAGGTCGATCGACTGAACCCTCGCCTTGATCGCGTCGGCGCGGTAACGCGGGTGGGCGACCGCCGCGTCGACCGGAATGATGACCGCCCCATTCGCGGCGTCGCGATAGTGAACCGCCATGTCCCGCAGGGGTCTCAGACAATGGGCGGCGGTCAGAAGAACGCGCTGGCTTAGCACCAGGGCCGAGCAGAAGCCGGCCTTGTCGCCGCCGCGGATCAGCACCATCGCCACCCGGTTGGCGAAGCGGCTGTCGGGCTCTGCGCCGACGAGTGCGCGCGCCGGGACGAGGGGCGCGGCAAGCGCCGCGGCGAGCGTCAGCGATTGAAGGAGGCGGGAGAGCGGCGACGTCATTGAGCTGGCTTCATGCGCCAGAAGGCGCCGCGCATCAATTGGCCGCCCCGGAGATTGCCGCTTTTCCGCCCGCTTTCGCACGCGTCGTCCTTTTCGGGCTTCAATCGCGGGCCTTGACCATTCACATTGCATTCAGCCGTGAGCGCCAACATGGGGCATCAAGTATTCTCAACCGAGGCTTTGCCGTCATGGCGTTCGCCATGCTTTGCCGCGCCGGGGCTTGGTGGACCCTTATGCGCTCGGCGGCCTGCGCCGCTGGCGTGGGGTGCGCCTCCATGGGATGCCCGGCGGCCAAGGCCGCCGAAGCTGAGCTGCACGTTGCTGCGGCGAAGCTGGTCTGTCTCAACGCCGCCGAGACGCGCGAGACGGTCAAGTCCCGCCACCTCCTCGAGCCATTCGCAGCGCTCAAGTTCGCCAGCGCACAACGCAAGGCCGAGGCGCTGTCGGCGAGGCTCTGCCGCAGCGGTGATGAGTTCGTTTACGTGATCACTCTCCTGCACCGGGACGGGCGCCTCGTGCATGTCGAGATGGAGGCTGGTAGCGGGAAAATCGCTTCGCGCCCGGCGCATGAGCCGCACGAAACGCATGAGCCGCATGAAACTCACGAGGTCCACGAGCCGCCCGTCAAGAATTGATTTCGGCGGGAATCAGGGATAGCAGGCGGTCCCATGCGGCTTTTGGTTGTCGAGGACGATCGGGATCTGAACCGTCAGGTGTCGGCGGCTCTTGAGGCTGCCGGCTATGCTGTCGATCGCGCCTTCGACGGCGAGGAAGGCTGGTTTCGCGGCGACACTGAGCCCTACGACGCGGTCGTGCTCGACATCGGCCTGCCCAAACGCGACGGGATTTCGATCCTCGAAGCGTGGCGCAAGGGCGGACGCACGATGCCCGTCCTGATCCTGACCGCACGCGACCGGTGGAGCGACAAGGTCCAGGGCATTGACGCCGGCGCCGACGATTATGTCGCCAAACCCTTCCACATGGAGGAAGTGCTGGCGCGCCTGCGGGCTTTGTTGCGCCGCGCCGCCGGCCACGCCTCCAGCGATCTGACGGTTGGCCCGGTCAGGCTCGACGCTCGCGCCGGGCGCGTCACCGTCAACAATGTGGCGATCAAGCTCACGAGCCACGAATATCGCCTGCTCTCCTATCTCATGCACCATACCGGGCGCATCATCTCGCGCGGCGAGATCGTCGAACATCTGTACGAGCAGGATTTCGACCGCGACTCGAATACGATCGAAGTGTTCATCGGCCGATTGCGCAAGAAGCTCGGCGTCGACATCATCAAGACCGCGCGCGGCCTTGGCTATGCGGTGGGCGTTGAGGAAGAGAGCCCGGCGACGAAGTGAGGCGGCGCGCCCAAATTAGCGGCTATTAGGCTAGAAGACCCCCTATTTACGGTCATATATGGTTATTAAATGCGAAGTAGTAAGCTTTGAAGACATCTTGTAGCCTTCAGATACATTTGGAAGGACATAATTTTTCGAAGCATAGTGATTACGACTCTGGTTATTTTTGCACTTTGGACCGCGTCTGATACTTCGAATAACGCTCGCAATCTCAGCAGGGATAGTGTTGATCTCCAAGGAAACGAGGCAGAAAAGAGTGTTGCGACATATACCCTTTGGTTAGATGCTCTCACCGCCATACTGGCGATCTCTACATTTGGCCTCTGGGTTGTCACGCTCCGTAGTTTTCAGAAGCAAGGCATCGAGTTGCGGAGAGCATTAAGAATAGCGCAAGCGTCAGCCGATGCATCCCGGGAACAAGTCAGGCTTAGTCGCAGCACTCTTGTCGACACTGAAAGGGCTTATGTCTTTTGCGAGTCGATAACGTCTTCTTGGACGGCTATTAAAGCAACCGAACAGATTACTTCTTGGGTATTCCACATTGTGTGGCGAAACAGTGGCAAAACTCCCACCCGATTTCGGACAGACAGCTGTGAATAAGTGGGATGCTGTTGACGCTGGAGAGCTGCCTTCGAAATTTGATTACCCGGATTATGGTACGCCTGAGAACATTATAATTGGACCTAACGCCCTCATTCATTCTGGGACATTTGATATTTCGATTGAACAATTAATAGAGATGAGAGCAGGAATAAGACACGTATACCTGTGGGGATGGGTAGAGTATAACGACGTTTTCGGTGATACTGGAAGGCACCGATCTGAATGCTGTTTTGAAATATTGGTCTCGGGAAATCCAACGTATAAAGAGGGCGGGTTTCACTTCAAGCGTCACGGTCCATTTAATGGTTTCGACGAGGAGTGCTTCCGGGCTCCGACGCCCTCCAAGCATACGCGGTCCCCGAACGAGGGGACCGGGGACAGTTCTCGGTTATAGGCGGCAGGCAAAAAGGCGGCCCAAACATTCTAACGCAGCGCGTCCCTCGCCCTCAGTTCTTCCGCGCGGCGACGAAGCGTGCAGTCGCGCGCAACATGTCGCCCTTGGCGCCCACGCCGGCCGCATCGACCGCGGAGATCGCCTCGTCCACCAGGCGATCGAGCTCGCGGCGCGCGCCTTCGAGACCCAGCGCTCCGACCAGCGTCGCCTTGTTCTGCTCGGCGTCCTTGCCGGCCCGTTTGCCGAGTGTCGCCGCGTCGCTTTCCACGTCGAGAATGTCGTCGGCGATCTGAAACGCGGCCCCGATTGCGCGCCCGTAATTTTGCAACCGCCGCACGCGCCTTCGTGTCCGCACCCGCCATGATCGCCCCCGCCTCGACGCTGAATTTGAGCAGCGCGCCGGTTTTCATCGCCTGCAGGCGCCTGATCTCCTCAACTGAAAGCGGCGCCGTCGCCTGCTCGGCGTCGATGTCCAGCATCTGCCCGCCGACCATTCCTGCAAGACCGGCGGCGCGCGCAAGGCCAAGACAAAGCGCGACGCGCACGTCCGCGATTGCGTCGGTCGCGGGATCGGCGAGGATCTCGAACGCCAGCGCCTGCAGCGCCGTCGCCGGCGAGAATCGCCGTCGCCTCGTCGAAGGCGCGGTGGGTCGTCGGGCGCCCGCGTCTCAAGTCGTCATCGTCCATCGACGGCAGATCGTCGTGGATCAACGAATAGGCGTGGATGCATTCGATCGCCGCGCCCGCGCGGAGGGGGCCATTGTCCGTTCGCCCCAGCGCCCGCGCCGTCTCTACGGTGAGAAAGGGCCTGAGCCGCTTGCCGCCGCCAAGCGTCGCATAGCGCATCGCTTCGATGAGGCGCTTGGGCCGCGCCGGCTCGCCGGGCTTCGGCTCGAGGCTCAGGAGGATTTCGAGCTCGCGCTCGATTCCGGCCTGAGATTCGGCGAGCCTGGCCGCAAAGGCGCTATCATCCATTGGCGGCGCTGACGTCCTTACGCGCCGTAATCGGCTGGGTTGAAGGTGCGCTTGGTCGAGCAGAATTCGCAAGTGACGCCGATCAGGCCATCGTCGCCCACCATCTCCCTCACCTCTTCCGGCGGAAAAGAGCGCAGCATCGCGTCGACCCCCTCGGCCGAACAGCGGCAGACCGCGGCAAGCGGCGTCGGCGCATAGACGCGCACGCCGCGCTCGTTGAACAAGCGAAACAGGAGCCGTTCGCCCGACAGCGTCGGGTCGATCAGTTCGTGCGCCTCGGTCGTCGCCGCGCGGGTTTTGGCCTCTGTCCACTCGTCGTCTTCCGTAATGGTGTGCGGCTCGACGCCCTCGGGCGCGTCGCCTGGCGGGAAGTCCGCCTGCAGCCGCCGGCCGCCCTCATCCGGCAGATATTGGACGACAAGGCCGCCGGCCCGCCAAGCGGAGCCGCCGGCGGTGACGATCTCGCCGACCGCGAGCCGCACCAGCGTCGGGATCTGCTCCGATCGTTCGAAGTAATGATGGGCCGCTGCTTCCAGGCCCTGCCCCTCAAGCGCGATCACGCCCTGGTAGCGATTCATGTCGCCGCCCGGATCGATGGTGAAAGCCATGTGGCCTTTGCCGAGCAGGTCGCCGCCGGCGTGCGGCGCGGACCCAAGCCTTGCCTTGTCAAATCGAGCCAGCGCCCGCAAATGCGAAGGCGCGTCGAAATCGACCAACAGCATGGTGACGGGCCCGTCGCTTTTGGTCTGCAATTGAAAGCGGCCGCTCGTCTTCAGCGTCGAGCCGAGCAGCGTGGCCAGCGTCACTGCTTCCGCCACCAGCTTCGACACCGATTCAGGATAATCGTGGCGCTTCAGCAGAAGATCGACCGCCGGGCCCAGGCGTACAAGGCGACCGCGCGTGCTCAAGGATTCGACCGCGAACGGCAGCACGATGTCGTCGACGACCTCAGCCGACGCGGCGCGCTCAATGAGCGTCATGGCGTCGCTCCAAGACACCAGGCGAGCACGCCCTTCTGCGCGTGCAAGCGGTTTTCGGCCTCGTCGAACACGACCGATTGCGGTCCGTCGATCACTTCGTCCGTCACCTCTTCGCCGCGATGGGCGGGCAGGCAGTGCATGAACACGGCGTCCGCCGCGGCGTGGCTCATAAGCTTGGCGTTGACTTGGTAGGGCGCGAGCAGGTTGTGGCGCCGGCCCTCGTCCTCGTCGCCCATCGACACCCAGCAATCCGAGATGACCGCCGCCGCGCCCTCCGCCGCCGCGACCGGGTCGACGCCGACCGCGATGTTCGCGCCCGCCTTCCGCGCGGCCTCGAGCCGTTGCTTGCCCGGCTGCAGTTCCGGAGGACACGCGATTTCGAGGCGGAAGTTGAATTGCGCGGACGCGTCGATCCAGGACGAGAGGACGTTGTTGTAGTCGCCGGACCAGGCGATCTTGCGGCCGCGGATGGAGCCGCGCTTCTCCTCGAAAGTCATAACGTCGGCCAACACCTGGCAGGGATGCGACTGCTTGGTGAGGGCGTTGATGACCGGGACGGTCGCGTGATCCGCCATTTCCTGCATGTCGTCATGGGCGAGGATGCGGATGACAATCGCATCCACATAGCGCGAGAGCACCCGCGCGGTGTCGGCGATGGTTTCGCCGCGGCCGAGTTGCATCTCGGCCCCAGTCAGCATGATCGATTCGCCGCCGAGTTCGCGCATGCCGACATCGAACGAGACCCGGGTGCGAGTCGACGGCCGGTCGAAGATCATCGCCAGCGTCTTGCCGGCGAGCGGACGCGACGCGGCCTCCGCGCCTTTGACCCGCGCCGTCTTGATCGCCGCGGCGCTGTCGAGGATGCCGCGGAGTTGCCCGGTGGAAAGCTCGAGCAGGTCCAGGAAATGCCTGGGCTGGGTCTGAACCGTCGCGTTCATGGCGCTTTCAGTTGGCCGCCACCGCGAGGCGCTCTTTGACCGCTTCGCAAGCCGCGTCGAGCCGCCGCACGCCTTCGGCCAATTCCTCGTCGGTGACCACGAGCGGCGGCAAAACGCGCACGACATTGTCGCCGGCTGGAATGAGGAGAAGCTTCTGCCCGAGCGCGGCATCGGCGAAAGTGGCCGGAGGGACCTTCAGCTTGAGGCCGATCATCAGCCCCTCGCCGCGGACCTCCTCGATGACGTCGTGGCGCCGGTCCTTGAGCTCCGCCAGCCGCTGGCGCATGTCCAGGCCGAGCCTCGCAACCCGCTCGAGGAAGCCCGGGGCCAGAATCACATCAAGGGTGGCGTTGCCGACCGCCATCGCCAGCGGATTGCCGCCGAACGTTGTGCCGTGGACGCCGGTCGTCAGACCCCGAGCAGCGTCCGCGGTCGCGAGGCACGCGGACATCGGAAAGCCCGCGCCGATGCCCTTGGCGGAGGTCAGAATATCCGGATGAATGCCACAATGTTCGTAGGCGTAGAATCGGCCCGTGCGGCCGACGCCCGTTTGCACCTCATCGAAGATCAAAATGAGGTCGCGCCGGTCGCAGATCTCGCGCAGGCCGCGCAGGAATGCCGGCGGGACGACCCGCACCCCGCCCTCGCCCTGGATCGGCTCGATCATGATCATGCCCGTCTCCGGCCCGATCGCCGCCTCGACCGCCTTGAGGTCGGTCAGCGGGATCTGGTCGAAGCCATCGACCTTGGGGCCGAAGCCATCGAGATATTTGTCCTGACCGCCGGCGGCGATCATGGCGAGCGTCCGGCCATGGAAGGCGCCTTCGAAGGTGAGAGTGCGGTAGCGCTCGGGGTGGCCGTCGACCGAATGGCGCCGGCGCGCCATCTTGATCGCCGCCTCGTTGGCCTCGGCGCCCGAATTGGCGAAGAAAACAAGGTCGGCGAAGGTCGCGTCTGTCAGGCGCCGGGCAAAGCGCTCGCCCTCGGGATTCTCGTATAGGTTCGAAACGTGCCACAACTTCGAGCCCTGATTGGTCAGCGCTTCGACGAGGTGGGGATGAGCGTGGCCGACCGAGGTCACGGCGATGCCGGCGCCGAAGTCAAGGTAGCGCTCCCCGGTTGTCGACGTGAGCCAGCAACCCTCGCCTCGCTCGAAAGCGACCTTGGCCCGGGCGTAAGTCGGAACCATGGCTGAAGTCGCGTCGGCGAGGCTCACCATCAACTCCTTGTGCTGGCTCGAGAAATTGGCTCTCGAGTATGGCCTTGCGGCGGCTCAAATAAAAACGCCGCCCCGCTGGGGCGGCCGCCGAATGCGCACCGAACTATAGCGGAAGGCGCTCGATATGGTCAAATCACGCGATGGCGCGCGCGCAACGCGCCAGGGCCTCGCAGCAGGTCGCCGCTCAGCCTAACCCCCCAACGCGCGCCGGCCTTTCGCGGCCAAGCCGAGGCCCGCCAAGCCGATGAGCATCATCGCCCAGGTCGAGAGCTCGGGAACGGAGGCGGCTGCAATGGGGCCAGGAGGGTCCGTTATGGGCGGTGGGTCGATTGGAGGAGGGGCGAGTATGGGCGATTCCAGGGAGTCACGCGTAACAACGCCGGTTGCCCCGAGGAGAAGTCCGGTCAGACCGCCGAAGATCACTTCGCCACCGGAAATCGAGCCGTTGTTGAAGCCAGCCCACGTGCCGGCGTTCGGTGTGGCGAACGTCAAAGTCAGCACATCGCCGCTGCTGTTGGACGCGCCGATGACCGCCTGCTTGGCCCACGTGGCCAAGTTCAGCGACGGGCTCGTGGTGAAGACCGGGCGCCCATGGACGGTGATGGTCATGGACTTCAGTGTTTCGGTGGCGAAATCGTTGCTGAAGTCCAAACCAATCGTTCCGGTGAACGCGGTCGGGGAGCCGAAAAAGCTGTTAAGATTACCGGACAGACTGAAAGTCTCGACGACGTCCGCTTTGGCGCCCGAGGACGCAACCAGGGGGAGCGCCGCTAAGACGGCCGCCGACGCGAGTGCGCTTGTCCTTAACGAGAACAATGTTTGCCCACCAGCCGAGACATCAAACTCATAACTCTCCCGATGAAGCCCCCTCGGGGGACCGCTTTACGGCCTCGTTAGGCCTACACCATTAACCAACCCGCGACTACAACTAAACACCACGCGACGAATTTATTTTGTGATATAGATCACACAGCAATCTCACGGATTAGCAAGTCCCGCGCCACTGCCGCGACGCGATTTTTTCCAGAGCGATTCAACAGAGGCGCTCCGCGTTCAACCCCCGGGCGAGGGGAGCCGGACCGTTTGGCGCCGCTCTGTCGCAGGGCGCAAACCATTTTCCTCACACTCGCCGGTGCGGCGC
Organism: uncultured Alphaproteobacteria bacterium; assembly: GCA_963726105.1. Lineage (GTDB taxonomy): Bacteria > Pseudomonadota > Alphaproteobacteria > Rhizobiales > Beijerinckiaceae > Roseiarcus. The sequence continues at coordinate 683,109 of CAVSBJ010000026.1, read as the reverse complement.
TGCGGCTGGCGGAAATGGAGCGCATGCCGATTTGACGCGAATCTGCGTCGAGAAGGGTCCGCCGCCGTCTCAACTCAGTAAAATGCTAACGCGTTGATCCGACTCCGGCATTCGAGAGTGCGCCACGCTCTTCTCAACCCCAACGCGAAGAGTTGGGGAAAAGCCTGTGCAACGGGCGCTCGGGACTCTTGCGCGTGATTCAACGAGTAGTGTAGTTTTCCTCTCGAGGCCCACGAGATGTCGTGGGAGGGTTCCAAATTGAGTGCTGGTCAGCGTTAGGCCCGGCGGCCTCCTCGCCGGGCGACGGAGTGGGATTCTGCGGATTGCGCCGCCTTTGGCGAGGATTGACGAACGAGGCGACAAATGGCTTGGACGGACGAGATAGTCGAACAGCTCAAGCAGCATTGGATCGATGGCAAGAGCGCGAGTCAGATCGCGGGCCTGCTCGGCAATGGCGTGACCCGCAACGCGGTGATCGGGAAGGTTCATCGGCTGGGCCTGGCGGGCCGGGCGAAAACGCCGAGCGCGAGCGTTCCGCGCCCTCGCCGGATGGCGCACCCGCCAGTGCACCGGGTCGCTGCGCCCCGCCTCAACGCTCACGCCCCTCGAATGATGCGCGGGGCGACCGCGTTCGCGCTCGCCCCGGAGACGTTGTCAGAGCTTGAGAGCCAGGAGGAGTTCGAGAGCGTCGTCCTGCCGATGTCGCTTCGAGTGACCATCGTCGAACTGAAAGAATTGATGTGCCGCTGGCCGCTCGGCGATCCGGCGACGTCCGAATTCCGCTATTGCGGCTCGCCCACGGCGTCCGGCCCCTACTGCGCCTACCATGGCGGCCTCGCCTACCAGCCGGCCCAGGAACGGCGCCGCGATCGCGACCGGTCCCGGCGCGCCCTCCCGCGCTAGAGCGGCCGCGCGCGGCAGAATGTCTTTCACTCTCTGGAGATGTGCAGTCAGCCGCGGCCGTCTCGAAGCCGGCGCCTGCGGCGTCCGTCGAGACGGCCGCTTCGGGCTCTTCGGGACGAGGCGGTCCTGGGCGCCCGCTCGCTCACGGCTTCGCTGTCGGATGCAGCGGCACGGTGGCGACGAACGAGGACCCCTGGCCCACACGGCTGGTGATCGTCAGCCTGCCCCGATGTCGGGTGAGGATGTGCTTGACGATGGCGAGGCCGAGACCGGTGCCGTTCTTGGCTCGGCTCTGGGTCGGATCGACCCGGTAGAAGCGCTCGGTCAGCCGCGGCAGGTGCTCGGGCGCGATGCCGTGTCCGTAGTCGCGCACCGCGAGGGCGCCCTCTTTTTCGGTCGTGGAGACGGCGACGTCGACCACGCCTGCGGCCTCTGAATCGAGGCGGACGCCATATTTGATCGCGTTCTCGATCAGGTTCTCTGCCACGCGCAGAAGCTCGTCGCGGTCGCCAGTCACCAGCACCGGCTGCTCGGCGCTGAGACGGATCTCGACGCCGAGGTCGTTGGCCATCGGCGTCAGCGCATCGACCACGCCGCGGGTCGTCTGCGCCAGATCGACAACGTGTTCGGGCCTCAGGTGCTGCTTCTGTTCGATGCGCGACAGCGACAGCAGGTCTTCGATCAGCCTGGCCATGCGGCGACCCTGTTCGCGCATGATGACGAGGAACCGGTCGCGCGCTTTCGCGTCATCGTGCGCCGATCCCTGCAGGGTCTCGATGAAGCCGACCAGCGAGGCGAGCGGCGTGCGCAGTTCGTGACTGGCGTTGGCAATGAAGTCGACGCGCAGACGCTCGACGCGTCGCGCTTCGGTCTGATCGCGCAGGGTGATGAGCGTCGCCACGACTTCGCCCTCGGCCGTCGCGAGCGGGGCGACAGTGACGTCGAACAGCCGTTCGACCGGCACGCGCTCGCTCCACTGCACCGTCTCCGCTTCGCCGCTCGCCATCACCCGGCGCCGCGCATCGATGACGTCGGGCGCGCGTAAGCCCAGCACGAACAGATCGCCGATCCTCAAGCCCGGCAACAGACTGAGCGCCGGCGGGTTGGCCGCCGCCGCGCGCTCGTCCGCACTCACGATCACCGCAGGCTCCGGCATGGCGCCGACGAGCTGCGCCGCGAATGGCGACCCCACAAGCTCGGCCAGTTTTTGCGCATCGAGACGGCTCATCGCTTAAGTCGCTAGTCGTCCAACCGGGCCGACATGGCTTCGCGCAGCGAACGCCAGCGGCGCACCGCCTCGACGCCGCCCAGCATCGCCATCGCGGCGATGAACGGGACGACGTAATAAATGCCACGGAACAGCAGGAGCGAAGCCAACACGGAATCCTCGTCGCCGCCGACGCCTTGGAGAATCGTCGCCTCGAACACGCCAAGCCCGCCCGGCGCGTGGCTGGCGATGCCGAGCATGGACGCGAACGAGTAAAGCGTCGCGAAAGCGGGGAAACCGAAACGGTTGTCCCGCGGCAGAAGGACATAAAGCGCCGCCGCCGCCGAGCAGATGTCAATGACGCCGAGCGCCATTTGCCCGACCGTCAGCCGAGGGCCCGGCAGCCTCACGCCGAGAACCGTCGCGTCACGCCGGCGCATGAGAGTGGTCCAGGCGACATAGGCGATCAGCACGCCGATGGCGCCGAGGCCGATCAACCGATTGGCCAGCGGATGGAAATGATCGATGTCAGCGATCGGATCGGACGCCGACAGGAACCCGACGCCGACCACGAGTTCCATGCCGAGCCAGAAGGTGATTCCCGCCACAGCCGTAAGGCCAGCAATCTTTCCAGCAGAAAGCCCGGCCGGTCCATAAACCCAATAGCGGACCGCGGCCCCGGTCACCAAGGGAAAGCCGAGCGTGAACGAAAAGGCGTAGCTCGTGAAAGACGCGACCGCCGTCAGCCGGTAGGGAACCTTGATGCCGAGGTGCCGAAGCGCAAGGCCGTCATAGCCGGTGAGCGCGAGGTAGCTCAACGTGGTGAAAGCGAACGAAAGCAGGATCTGATCGCCGCCCGTGCCGGCGATCGCAGCCTTGAACTTGCCCAGATCAATGTGAGCGAGGGTGCGCACAAAAATCGTGAGGGCGCCGGCGACGATGATAAAGCTTGCCGCGACGCCAAGCCGCCGAAGCGCGGAGCGGTGACGCGTAACGGCGTCGATCAGACGATCGATGAATGTCGGCGACTTCGGGGGCGGCGCTTCGACCGGCGCCCAGTTCGAAGCCGGGCGTCGTTTCTGGGCCTGCGCCATTCCACCTTCCCGTCGGAGCCGCCGCCTATAGGACCATGCCGCTTGAGGCGCAAGCGGAATGGCCGCGCACGCTGTCAACCGACCGCGACCCGTTGCCTGGTTTTCCAGGACCGGTAGGCTGCGTCAGCAAGCAGGAGCGCCTTGAGCCCGTCCTCACCGTCAGGATGCGGCTTCTTGCCGGCCTTCACAGCGCTGATGAACGCATCAAGCTCGTTGCGATAGGCGGCCTCATAACGCTCGAGGAAAAAGTTGAGCGCCTTGTCGCTGGTGAAGCCGTGCGCGCCGGCGAACTCGACCGTCGTCTCGCGCACGTTGGCGGCGTGCACCATGCCGTTCACGCCATGCGCTTCGACCCGCTGATCATAACCATAGGCTGCGCGCCGCGAATTGGAGATCTGCGCCACCTTGCCCGACGCCGTTTCCATGATGACAACCGCGGTGTCGATATCGCCGACGGCCCCGATCGCCTTGTCGACCAGCGCCGAGCCCATCGCGCTCACCGCCACCGGCTCCTCGCCAAGAAGGAATCGCGCCAGGTCGAAGTCGTGGATCATCATGTCGCGAAACAGGCCGCCCGAGCGTTCGATATAGGAGATCGGGGGCGGCCCGGGGTCGCGCGAGGTGATCGAGACGATTTCGAGCGCGCCGATCGCGCCCTCGGCGACGCGCTTGCGCAGCGCCGAGAAATTGGGATCGAAGCGGCGGTTGAAGCCGACCATCAGCGTCGCGCCGGTCTGCTTGACGACGTCGAGGCAGGCGCGAACGCGATCCACATCGAGGTGGATCGGTTTCTCGCAGAAGATCGCCTTTTTGGCGCGCGCAGCGCGCTCGATGAGGTCGGCGTGCGTGTCGGTCGGCGAGCAGATCGCGACCGCGTCAACGTCCTTGGAGGCGAGGATCGCGTCGATTTCGGCGACCTTGGCCCCAGTCGCCTTGGCCAAAGCGGCGGCGGCCGCGGGGTCCGCGTCGGCAACAAAAGTCACCTCGCTGTCGGAGCGCGCCGCGACGTTGCCGCCGTGGATCTTGCCGATCCGACCCGCGCCGATAATTCCAAATTTCATGGGGCTCCTCCTCCAAGAGCTCCGACCGATCGCGGCGCTCTCAAAAAAGAATATACGTTCCATATTGACTTAGGAATAGAATTTTTGTTTCATTCTGATGACGCAGAGCGGCGCGAGCCGGTCATTCCGCTCCCGCGCTGCGGCGAGAAGCCTTAGGAGAAAGCGCCCATGGCCAAAACTTCCGCCCCCGCGGCCGGCGCGTCTGCGCGCCCGGCCTATCGAGGGCCCGCTCATTTGAGCGGCAAGGTCGCGATCGTCACCGGCGGCACCCAGGGCCTGGGTGAAGCGATCGCGCGCCTGTTCGCCGAACGGGGCGCCGCGGGCCTCGTGATCTGCGGCCGCAACGCGAAGAGCGGCGAGCGGGTCGCGAGCGAAATTTCGGCAGTCGGCTGTCCGGCCGTCTTCGTCCAGGCGGATCTTGCGAAGGTCGCCGACTGCCGCAAGGTGGTCGCCAAGGCGGACGAGCGCTTCGGCCGCGTCGATGCGCTTGTCAACGCCGCCGCGCTGACCGATCGCGGCAATATTTTCGACACCACCGAGGAGCGCTACAACGAGATCTTCGACGTGAACGTGCGCGCGCCATTCTTCCTCATCCAGGAGAGCGTGAAGATCATGCGCCGCGACAAGATCGCGGGCTCGATCGTCAACATCCAGTCGATGTCGGCGCATGGCGGCCAGCCTTTCATCACCGCCTATTGCGCCTCCAAGGGCGCGCTCGCCACATTGACCCGCAACGTCGCCCATTCGCTGCTCAAGTTCCGCATCCGTGTGAATGGCCTCAACATCGGCTGGATGTCGACGGTGGGCGAGGACAATATCCAGAAGAAATATCACGACGCGAAGGACGGCTGGCTCGACGAGGCCGTCAAGAGCAGGCCGTTCGGACGCCTCATCGACCCGAAGGAAGTGGCGCGCGCCTGCGCCTATCTCTGCTCCGACGAGTCGGGGCTTATGACCGGGTCGAACATCGACTTTGACCAGAACGTCGTCGGAACCGGCGACCCGCCGATCGAGCCGTGAGCCTGGAGCCGCGCTTGGCCACCGATCCCCGTTTGGACGTCATCACCATCGGCCGCTCGTCGGTCGACCTCTATGGCGCGCAGGTCGGCGGGCGTCTCGAGGATATGGCGAGCTTCTCCAAGGCCGTCGGCGGCTGCCCGACGAACATCGCCATCGGCACCGCGAGGCTCGGGCTGAAAAGCGGCCTCATCACCCGGGTCGGCGACGAGCACATGGGGCGGTTCATCCGCGAGCAATGCGCGCGCGAAGGCGTCGATGTCATGGGCGTCAAGACCGATCCGGTGCGCCTGACCTCGCTCGTGCTGCTCGGCATCCGCGACGAAAAGACCTTCCCGCTCATCTTCTATCGCGAGAATTGCGCCGACAGCGCACTCGACGAAGGCGACATCGATCCTCAATACATCGAAAGCGCGAAAGCCGTGCTCGTGAGCGGCACCCATTTCGCCCACGCCAACACGGCCGCCGCGCAGCGGAAGGCGATGCGGATCGCGCGCGCGGCCGGGCGCAAGGTCGTGTTCGACATCGATTACCGGCCGAATTTATGGGAACTCGCCGGCCATGGCGCGGGCGAGGAGCGCTACATCAAGTCGGGCGAGGTCACGAAGAGTCTCAGCGACATCCTGCCGCAATGCGATCTCATCGTCGGCACCGAAGAGGAGATGATGATCGCAGGCGGGGCCGATGACCCGCTCGCCGCGTTGAAAGCCGTGCGCGCCGCAAGCCAGGCGACGCTCGTGCTCAAGCGCGGCCCGATGGGCTGCGTCGTCTTCCCCGGCCCGATCCCCGATTCGCTCGAACAAGGCGTCAAGGGGCCGGGCTTTCCGGTCGAAGTCTATAACGTGCTCGGCGCCGGCGACGCCTTCATGTCCGGCTTTCTGCGCGGCTGGCTGCGCGACGAGGCGCTCGAGACCTGCTGCGCCTATGCCAACGCCAATGGCGCCTTCGCCGTCTCGCGGCTCTTGTGCTCGGCCGAATATCCGACCTGGGCCGAACTCAGCCGCTTCCTCGAGCACGGCTCGCGCCATCGGGCGCTGCGTCGCGACGAGGCGCTCAACCACATCCACTGGGCGACGACGCGCCGGAGCGTATCGCCCACGATCATGGCGCTGGCGATCGACCATCGCGCGCAACTCGAGACCATCGCCGACGCGGCCGGGAGCCCACGCGAGCGGATCAGCGACTTCAAGCTGCTCGCGGTCGCGGCCGCGGCCAAGGTCGCGGCGGGCCGTCCCGGTTACGGCATGCTGCTCGACGGCAAATATGGGCGCGAGGCGCTGTTTCGCGCCGTCGATCACAACTTCTGGATCGGCCGGCCAGTCGAAGAGCCAGGCTCGCGCCCGCTCGAGTTCGAATCCCGCGGCTCGCTCGGGGCGAAGCTCGTGGAGTGGCCGGTCGCCCATACGATCAAGTGCCTGTGCTTCTATCACCCCGACGATTCCTCGGAGATGAAGGCCAAGCAGGAGCGCGAACTCCTGCGCCTCTACGACGCCGCGCGCCGGATCGAGCGCGAATTGTTGATCGAGATCATTGCCAGCAAGAACGGGCCGGTCGACGAAAGCACGGTCGCGCGGGTCATCGAGCGGCTTTACGAGATCGGGATTCAGCCGGACTGGTGGAAGCTGGAAGGCCAGGCCAGCGAAGTGGCGTGGGACAACATCGCTCGCGCGATTGAGACCGGCGATCCCTTATGCCGCGGCGTGTTGCTGCTTGGGCTCGAGGCGCCGGAAAAGGATCTGGCGCAAGCCTTCGCGCTGGCGCACAATTGTCGCGTCGTTAAGGGCTTCGCGGTCGGGCGGACGATCTTCGCCGGGCCAGCGGTCGAGTGGTTCGCTGGCCGCATTGACGATCGCGAGGCGATCGACCGCATGGCCGCCGGATTTGCGCGATTGGGCGAACTCTGGCGTGAAGGCGGGCGGACGCGCGAGGCGGAGACTGGAACGCCGCCGGCCGACAAACATTGATCGAAGCGGGGAAGCGCCATGACAACGATTTGATTGACCGCCGCCCAGGCGACGGTTCGCTTCCTGAGCGCGCAGCGAGTTGAGATCGACGGGCGCAAGGAGCGCCTGTTCGAGGGCGTGTTCGCGATTTTCGGCCACGGCAATGTGGCCGGCATCGGGGAGGCGCTGTTCGCCGCTCGGGACACGTTGCCGACCTATCGCGCCCATAACGAACAGGCGATGGCGCACGCCGCGGTCGCGTTCGCCAAGGCCTCGCGTCGCCAGCGGATGATGGCTTGCACGACCTCGATCGGCCCCGGCGCGACCAACATGGTCACCGCCGCCGCGGTCGCGCATGTCAATCGGCTGCCGGTGCTCCTGATACCCGGCGATGTCTTCGCCAACCGAAGGCCCGATCCGGTTCTGCAACAGGTCGAGGACTTCGGTGACGGAACGGTGAGCGCCAATGACTGCTTCCGTCCGGTGTCGCGCTATTTCGACCGCATCACCCGTCCCGAGCAGATCGTGCCGGCGTTGACACGGGCGATTGCGGTCCTGACCGATCCAGCCGAATGCGGGCCGGTGACGCTCGCGTTCTGCCAGGATGTGCAGACCGAGGCCTATGATTATCCGGCAGGCTTCTTCGACGAGCGCGTGCATCGGATACGCCGCGTCGCGCCCGACCCGCGCGAGATCGAGGAAGCGGCGGAGATCCTGAGACAGGCGAAGAAGCCGTTCGTCGTGTGCGGCGGCGGCGTCCTTTACTCCGACGCCGAACGGCAGCTGATCGAGTTCTGCGCCAGGCGCGGCATTCCGGTCGGCGAGACACAGGCCGGCAAATCGGCGACGCCGGTCGATCATCCTTTGGCCATGGGCGCGGTGGGCGTCACGGGAACCGGCGCGGCCAACGCGCTTGCCTCGCAAGCCGACGTGATCGTCGGCGTCGGCACGCGGTTCGCAGACTTCACCACCGGCTCCTGGGCTTTGTTCAAGAACCCTGATCGGCGACTGATCAGCGTCAACGTTCAGCCTTTCGATGCGGCCAAGCATCAGGCGCTGACCGTCGTGGGCGACGCGCGAACGGCGCTTGCCGCGCTCGATTCCAAGCTCGACGCCTGGAAGGCGCCGCGCGCCTGGAGCGACGAAGCCGCCAAGGCCAAGGCAGAATGGGAGACGACCGCCGCCCGCTACACCGCGCCGACCAACGCGCCGGCGCCGACCGACGCCGAAGTGCTGGGCGCGCTCATGCGCGCGGGCGAGAAATCGGACGTCGTCGTCTGCGCCTCGGGCGGACTGCCAGGCGAATTGCACAAGCTGTGGCGGGCAGGCGCGCCGCTCGGCTACCATCTCGAATACGGTTATTCATGCATGGGCTACGAGATCGCCGGCGGGATCGGCGTCAAGATGGCGCTACCCGAGCGTGAAGTTTTAGTTGTGCTCGGCGACGGCTCGTATCTCATGATGAATTCAGAGATCGCCACGTCCGTGATGCTGGGGCAGAAACTCATCATCGTCGTCAACGACAATCGCGGCTTCGGCTGCATCAACCGGCTGCAGCAGGCGACCGGGGGCGCGCCGTTCAACAACCTGTTGCGCGACGTGCGGCACGAGGCGATGCCGGAGGTCGATTTCGTCGCCCACGCGCGCGCGCTTGGGGCGGAATTGGTGAAGGTCAAGTCGATCGCGGACCTTGAGACGGCGTTCAGAAATGCGCGCGCCGCAAAGTCGACGCAGGTCATTGTCATCGACACCGACCCGATGGGATCGACGGACGCAGGCGGCTTCTGGTGGGATGTCGCCGTGCCGGAGGTCTCCGAGCGCAGGCAAGTCGACGCCGCGCGCCGCGGCTATGAGGAGGCCAAGACATTGCAGCGGGTCGGAGATTGAGCATGAGCATTCGCATCGGCGCCAATCCGATCGGCTGGACCAACGACGATCTGCAGGAGATCGGCGGCGACACGCCGCTTGAGACTTGTCTCGCCGAGGCGAAAGAAGCGGGCGTTGTCGGCATGGAGAAAGGCCACAAGCTGCCGAGCGATGGCGTGGCGCTCAAGGACAAGCTCGCCGAGTTCGGCCTGACCTTCGTCGGCGGCTGGTATTCGGCCGGGCTGCTCAAGCGCTCTGCGCGCGACGAGTTCAAGGCGGCGAAATCGCATATCGCGATGACCAAGGCCGCGGGAAGCGACATCGTCATCGTGGCCGAGACCTCGAACTGCATCCATGGCGACCGGTCCAAGCCGTTGTCCGAGCGCCCGCGTCTGCACAAAGACGACTGGGCCGGGTATGGCGCGAAAATGACCGAGTTTGCCGAGCGGCTGGCCGACGAAGGGCTCAAGCTTTGCTATCATCATCACATGGGCACGATCATCCAGTCGGAACGCGACATCGACGCGCTCATGGCTCACACCAAGCCGCCCGTGCATTTGCTGCTCGACACCGGCCATGCGCGCTGGGGCGGCGCCGATCCGGCGGGGCTCGCGCGCGCCTATCGCTCGCGCATCGGTCATGTGCACTGCAAGGACGTGCGCGAGGCGACAATGCGCGAATCGAACGCCGGCGATTGGAGCTTCCTCGATTCGATTTTGGGGCGAGGCAAGGACCTCGGCGTCTACACCGTGCCGGGCGACGGCGCGATCGACTACGTGTCGGTGTTCGACGAGCTCAAGGGCTATTCCGGCTGGGTCGTTCTTGAAGCCGAGCAGGATCCGAAGAAGGCCCCCGCCCTGCCTTACGCGAAAAAGGGCGTAGCCCACATCCGCGCCGCGCTGAAAGAAGCGGGATTGGGGTAAAGACCTATGCGGCGCGCGGTTTGATCGCCTCAAGATCGGAGCCGATCTCGCGTCGGCGCGCCATCAAATCGTGATCGGCCTGCAGGCCAAGGAAGAAGCCCGGCGTGAGGCCGAAATACCTGGTGAGGCGCAGATCGGTATCCGCCGTGACCGCACGCTTGCCGAGCACGATCTCGTTGATCCGGCGCGGCGGGACGCGCACCGCGACAGCGAGGGCCGTCTGGCTGAGGCTCATCGGGCGGAGGAACTCCTCCAACAAAATTTCGCCCGGCGTCGGGTTGGGCAAATACTCGACATCAGTGATAGTCGACGATTTGGACATCGGCCGGACCTCCTTCCCGCCACGCAAAGCAGATGCGCCACTGGTCATTGACGCGGATCGAATATTGCCCCGCCCGCTCGCCTTTCAACGCCTCGAGACGATTGCCGGGCGGAACGCGAAGATCGTTGAGGACGCGAGCCTGGTTCAGGAGACGAAGCTTGCGCAGCGCCGTCGCCTGCATGTCGAACGGAAGCCGCCGACTTCGGCGGCCCGACCAGATCAGAGCTGTTTCCTCATCAGCGAAGCTCTGAATCATTCACGCACGTATAACGCATAACGTTATGTGGTGCAATGGATTTTGTTGAGGCTGCGGGTTTCGCGCGATGTTTCTGGGTTGCGTCGCTTAGGATACGATGCAAGCGCTGACGGCGGGTCGCCAGCGGCGACGTGAGCCGCGAAGGGCTTGTCTCCGGGCTCATGGGACAACAGGGAACCGAGGAACGCAATGGGCCAATCGAAACTGCTCGTTCATCCGCAAAAAGGCGCCGACGGCTTCGGGCATCGCATCACGCCGGCCAGCGCCGGATGGCGCTATGTGGGGTTTGAGACGCGGGCGCTGAAGCAAGGCGCGAAGTCCAAGCTCGACACGGGCGGCGACGAGGTCTGTGTCGTCATTCTCTCAGGCAAGGCGCGCGTGACCGCGGATGGCTTCGATTCCGGGGCCATAGGTGAGCGCGCGAACGTGTTTGACGGGCCGCCATGGTCGGTCTACCTGCCGCCGCATAGCGCCGCGACGATCGAAGCGGCGTCGGATTGCGAACTGGCTTTGTGCTCGGCGCCGGCGAGCGGCAAGTTCAAGGCGCGCGTGATCAAGCCTGGCGACGTCGGCACGCTCACCCGCGGAACCGGCTCGAACGCGCGTCATGTCCGCAACGTGCTCCCGGAAGACGCCGAGGCGGAGAGCGTGCTGGTGGTCGAAGTGATCACACCCGGCGGCAACTGGTCGAGCTATCCGCCGCACAAGCACGACCGCGACGCTTTGCCGGACGAATCCTATCTCGAGGAAACCTACTATCACCGCTTGAAGCCCGCTCAGGGCTTCGCTCTCCAGCGGATCTACACCGACGACCGCTCGCTCGACGAGACGCTGGCGGTGGGCGATGGCGATGTCGTCCTGGTGCCGAAGGGCTATCATCCCGTCGGCGCGCCGCACGGCTACGATCTCTACTATCTCAACGTCATGGCCGGACCGAAACGCGTCTGGCGCTTTCACAACGATCCCGCGCACGAGTGGCTGATGAAGCAGCCTGCTGCGTGACGCGGCGATCGATTGGCTTACGCCCGTCGTTTGCTGACGGCGGCCTTTGTCCGTTGCCTCGCAGAGCCGCGCTTTTTCGCCGCCGAGGCCATCTTCGTGATCTTCAAAGGCGATTCGCGCTTGATCTTCTCGCCAAACCCGGCATCGCGCAAAGCCTGCTCGACACGGGCGTTATAACCGCGCCCACTCGCCTTGATGCTTGCGACAACGTCCGACGCCAACCGGAAGCCGATATGGACCTTCGGCGCCTCGGCCTTCGGGCGACCGAGCTTGCGGCGAAACTCCGCCATCGCTTCAACCATACCGGGATCGACTTCGGCGATTGGCTTGAAAAGACGCATATCCTCCGCCTTCAAATCTCGAACCTCGCCATCCTTGTCAGTCAAAGATCTTCGCATAGAGCTGCTCCTCTCGTGCGTTCGCCTTGCGAAAACTGATGATCCGGCGCGCGTCACTGCGAACGCAGTAACAAACCGCGTAGAGTCTTCCGGTCATCGGAACCAGAGCGAGATATCGCTCCTCGCCATAGTCGCGCCGCTGATCGAGCCAGACACGGGCGGCGCGCCAATCCAAGTCCGCCGTCAACTCGAAGGGCAGACCGCGCTCTTTAGCGTTCCTCGCGCTCTTCGCCGGGTCAAACTCAATCTTCACGCATTAATGTAGCAACAACAATTGCGCTGGTCAATCGGCCTGACAAGCCGACTCGACGTCGGCCGCTCAGATCGTTAGCGAGGCATCTGTATTAGCCGGCCAAATGGAGGGCGCATTGAGCGAGACGAACAGCCAGGCCGGTAAACGTCAGCGCGTCCTCGTCGTCGGGCTCGGCACGATGGGCATGAGCCACGCGCGCGCGTATCAGGCGATCGAGGGCTTCGAGCTCGCGGGCCTCTGCACCCGCAGGGCGTTGGCGCGAGCCGATTTCGACCAGGCGTTTCCCGGCGTTCCACGCTTTGACGGCCTCACCGAAGCGCTTTCTGCGCTCAAACCCGATGCGGTCTCGATCAACACCTACACCGAACATCACGCGCCAATGGCGCTCGAAGCGCTCGGCGCGGGCGCGCATGTGTTCTGCGAAAAGCCGCTCGCGGAATTGCTCGAGGCGGCGGAAAAGGTGGTCGCCGCGGCGCGTAAAGCGCGCAAGGCGCTCCTCGTCGGCTACATCCTGCGCGTCCACCCCTCATGGACGCGCTTTGTCGAGATCGGCCGCACGCTCGGCAAGCCGGTCGTCATGCGCATGAACCTCAACCAGCAATCGTCAGGCTCGTTCTGGCAGGTGCACAAGAACCTCATGCGCTCGACCTCGCCGATCGTCGACTGCGGCGTTCATTATGTCGACATCATGTGCCAGGTGACGCGGGCGAAGCCGGTCTCCGTGCACGCGGTCGGCGCGCGACTCACTGATGACATTGCGCCCACCATGGTCAACTACGGCCATCTGCACCTCACTTTCGATGATGGCTCGGTCGGCTGGTACGAGTGCGGCTGGGGGCCGATGATCAGCGAGACCGCCTTCTTCGTGAAGGACATGATCGGCCCCAAGGGCTGCGTTTCGATTGTCTCCAAGGAGCAGACGGACGCAGGCGTCAAATCCTCCGACCATGACAATCACACGCGCACCAACGCGCTGCGCATCCATCATGCCGGCCTCAAAGCCGATGGCTCCTTCGCGCATCCCGATGAGATCGAATTGACCAGGGACGAGCCCGGCCATCAGGACTTATGCGAGCGCGAGCAGCGCCTGTTCCTCAAGGCGATCCGTGGCGAGGTCGATCTCAGCGAGCATCTTGAGGACGCGATCAACTCGCTGCGCATCGTCTTCGCCGCAGATGAGAGCATGCGGACCGGGCAAGTGGTGAAACTCTGAAGCAAGTCGTGGTCATCCTGACCTCCTCCCTCCCGGCGAAGGTGGCCGCGATAGGGCGTCGGCCCGTCGTGCGACGGGCTATGGCGCCGGAAGAGGCAGGCCGCTGCGAATCGCCCAAACGTCCTCGCCCCAACCGCTCTTCCATATGAGAGAGGAAGCGCGTCCGCCCCCAAGAGCCTTGTGGGCGGACCCTTCGGCGAGAATGTCGCGCACCCCGTCCCGACATAACCTTTGCGGATCGATGGCCTTGAGGCCAGCTTTGAGAATACGTTCGCGGTTTGAGAGCCTGGAAATGGCGCATAATATGTAACGTATTGTCGGTAAGCGCTGGCCCGCACTCGTGTTTGACCAGCCTTTTACCCCGTTGCAGCCGCCGACGCGGTGCTTGGGCCATCAAGGATGAGGGGCTGGCGCTATGCCAAAGATCGAGCAACCGAGCGGGACGTCATCGTGAGGAGTACTCCGCACCGAAGAGGAGCCGATTTAGAAGAGAGCAGGAAGCCGATTCTTACTGCGTTTTCCTTGGCTTAGGCAGAAGGCGCGTCTCCATAAATCCCAAATTGTCCTTGACATTGTTCCTATTATGTTCTAGCTTCATCTGGTATACGCCGCCTCCGCCCGACGCAGCAGACAGGATGAAATCGTGTCGATGACCGCCGCGAATAAAGTAGGGATCGAGGCTGCGACAATGGACCAGGCGGCGCTCGATCGGGCCACTTGGACGGCGGCCGTAAGGGGAGGTCGCGGGAGCGAACGGACCGGCCAGGGTTTCTCATTTGAATCGGCTGTAACCCATTGAAAAGTCCCGATTGCAAAAAATAAACGCTAGCAAATGAAAGCAAATTAACTAACGTTTACTCGCTTTTATTGACGCTTATTCTCATTTATTTCCGCCGCTCAAGTTCGGATCGCTGGTTCGGGAAGTCGGCCGGAGCCAGCTGTCGCTTGCCGCGGGCGCCGTTTGGGCGCCATATCGCGTCGGGAAACTTGAGGGAGGAGCACGTGGATCTCGGCGTCACCGATAAAGTCCGTCCGCTCATCGCCGCCGTCCGGGCGATGGTGCGCGACGAGATCATGCCGCTCGAGGAGGAATTTCATGCCGAGGTCGGGCGCGACGGCGATCGCTTCAAGCCGACCAAGCGCTTTATCGAGATCCGCGAGTCTCTCAAAGCGAAGGCCAAAGCCAAGGGCCTGTGGAATTTCTGGCTCACCGGCTCCGACAAGGGCTTCGGCCTCAGCACTGTCGAATACGCCTATCTCGCCGAGGAGATGGGCTGGTCGCCGCTCGCCTCCGAGGTCTTCAATTGCTCCGCGCCCGACACTGGCAACATGGAGGTGATCGAGCGCTTCGGCTCGCCCGAGCAGAAGGCGCGCTGGCTGCCCGATCTCCTCGAAGGGCGCGCGCGTTCGGCCTATCTCATGACCGAGCCCGGGGTCGCCTCGTCGGATGCGACCAATATCGCCATGGACGCGCGGCTCGACGGCGACGAATGGGTGCTCAACGGCGAGAAATGGTGGTCGTCCGGGGCCGGCGACCCGCGCTGCTCGCTCTACATCACCATGACGCTGACCGATCCCGACGCCACGCCGCACGCGCGCCATTCGATGCTGTTCGTGCCCGCCGCGACAAAGGGCATCGAGACCCTGAGAGCGATGAAAGTCTACGGCGACGACGACGCGCCGCACGGCCACATGCATATCCGTTTCCGCAACGTCAGGGTCCCCAAGGACGCCATGATTCTCGGCCGCGGACGCGGCTTTGAGATTGCGCAGGGTCGGCTTGGACCGGGGCGCATCCACCATTGCATGCGCGCGATCGGCCAGGCCGAGCGGGCGCTCGAGGCGATGTGCCGCCGCTCGGCCACTCGCACGGCGTTCGGACAAAAACTGGCGCGCCTTGGCGCCAATCCGGACATCATCGCCGAAGCGCGAATGAGCATCGAAATGGCCCGTCTGCTTTGCCTGAAGGCGGCCTGGGCGATGGACACGCAGGGCGCGCGCGCTGCGGCCCCGCTCATCTCGCAGATCAAGGTGATCGCGCCGCGGATCGCGCTCGAAGTGATCGATCAGGCGGTGCAGATGCATGGCGGCGCCGGCGTCAGCCAGGACTTCCCGCTTGCTCGCATGTGGACCCATGTGCGCACATTGCGCCTCGCCGATGGGCCCGACGCCGTGCATCGCCGCGTGATCGCGAAGGCCGAGATGAAGCGCTACACCAATGAGGCTGGCGCGCAGTGACCGGCGCTTTTCCCGAGGATACGAGCGCGCTCGACGCATGGGCCAAAGCCCATGCTGAGGGCTGGCGCGGTCCTGCTACGGTCAAGAAATTTCCTACCGGGCAGTCGAACCCGACCTATCTGATCGAGGCCGCCAGCGGCCGATACGTGCTGCGCCGCAAGCCGCCGGGCAAGCTCTTGAAGATGGCCCACATGATCGAGCGCGAGTTTCGCGTGCTGAAGGCCCTCGAAGGGGTGGGCTATCCAGCCCCGCGCGTGCTTGCGCTCTGCGAGGACGAGGGGGTGATCGGCACCGCCTTCTATCTGATGAGCTTTGTCGACGGCCGCGTCCTCTGGGACCCGGCGCTGCCCGAGCTCAAGCGTGAGAATCGCGCGCTGATCTATGATTCCATGAACGAGGGTCTGGCGCGATTGCATTCGATCGACGTCGCCGCGGCGGGCCTGTCGGACTACGGCAAACCTGGCGGCTATTTTGCCCGCCAATATCAACGTTGGACGGATCAGTACCGGGCCAGCGAGACAGCGCGGATCGAGGACATGGAGCGCCTCATCGCCTGGCTTGCGGACAGGGTTCCGACGGACGACGGGCGAGTCGCGCTGGTCCACGGCGACTGGCGCATCGACAACATGATCTTCGACTCGAACTCGCCGCGTCTGCTTGCGGTTCTCGACTGGGAGCTGTCGACGCTCGGCCATCCGCACGCGGATCTCGCCTACCAGTGCATGCAGTGGCGGCTTCCGAATGGGCGGTATCGCGGCCTGGGCGGCGTTGACCGCGCCGCGAACGGCATACCGACCGAAGCCGAATATGTCGACGCCTATTGCACGCGCGTGGGGCTTGCGGGCATTCCCAACTGGACCTTCCTCGTTGCCTTCAGCTTCTTCCGCAGCATCGCCATCCACCAGGGCGTCTATAAGCGCGCTCTCGATGGCAATGCCTCGAATCCGGATCTCGCCCGGCAGGTCGGCGAGTCGGTGCCATTCGTGGCGCATATTGCCTGGGAAGGAGTTGAAGCCGCCGCTTGAGCGCTGTTCTCCGCCTCCTCGCCGACCCGCGAGGCGCGAAGCCGTCTTGCCGGCGCCGAGCGCCCATGGTAAGCGGCCCGCCGACCTTGCGGCGGGTGTTTTAAGCCTCGCCGTTGCAGCCGGAGAGGTGGCAGAGTGGTCGATCGCGCCGCACTCGAAATGCGGAGTACGCGCAAGCGTACCGGGGGTTCGAATCCCTCCCTCTCCGCCATCACGCCTTAAGTCCCCATTCGGCTGCGGGGTCCGGCCTGTGCCGCACGTCGTCAGGCGTTCGGCCTCGCCGGTCGTCGAGTCTCGTCCTTCGCGTCGCGGGGTCTCCCTTCCGCCTTCATCCCTCCGCAACTTTCCCAGCCAGTCGAGGACAAGCAGGGCCTCTCAAAGGGCTACGCAGTCCGCGCCGAAGCAGCCGATCCTTTCCGCAACTGGGACGACGCGTCAGGACGGGGGTTCGTCGTCGAGCCCTATTTGATGGAGCAACACGAAGAAGACCGCTTGCAGGATGAGCCGAATTCCGCGAGTTTCGATTTTAAGGCGTAGCCAATGAAATGGCCGCCGGGACCAAGCGCAACGTCAATGGGAGGAGCGTATGTGGTTTAACCGACGGACCCTAAATGCAGGGCTCGCAGCGAGCCTTGCGGCGCCCGTGATCTCCCGCGCTGCTCGCGCCGCGGACACCGTCAAAATCGGCATGGTCCTTCCGGTTACCGGTCCAGCGGCCGCCGTTGGCGGATACGCGCTTGCAGGCGCCAAGATCGCGCTGGACCGGGTCAACAAATCCGGCGGCGTTCTAGGAAAGCAACTCGAACTCGTCACCGAGGACGACCAGACGACCAATCCCGGCGCCGTGCTCGCTTTTTCCAAGCTCGCGGCTCAGCCAGACATTATCGCCTTCCTTGGCCCGGTCCGATCGACGCAGAACCACGCGATCGCCAATGACATCCTCAAAGCCGCCAAGCCGTTTTGCTTTGGGGGCACCGATCCAGCGCTCACAAAAATGGGCAATCCCTGGATGATCCGCTTTCGGCCGAACGACTCCTACTCGGGGCGGGTGATCGCCTCCTATGGCGTCGAGACCCTCGGCAAGAAGAACTGGGCGCTCGTCCATTCCACTGACGCCTTTGGCACGAGCGGCAACAACCTCCTGGCGGCGGCGATCGGCAAGCTGGGAGGGAAGGTCGCCACTGATCAGGGCTATCCCAACCAGAGCCAAGACTTCACACCGGTCGTGCTCGCCATCAAATCTTCCGGAGCGGATGTCATCGGCTCCTATTTTACTTACGAGAACGATCAGGCGATTTTTGCTCGGCAGGCGAAACAACTTGGCCTCACGATTCCGTGGATCGGATCGGCGACGACCGTCGCTGCCGCCGCACTGAAGCTGGCGGGTCCAGCGCTTTGGGGCACTTACGCGGTGACCGACTACGCCGCTGACTCGTCGCCAGAGGCGAAAGAATTCGCCAAACTGTACGCGGCCGTCTCGAGCGCCCAACCCGATCTCCAGAGCGCGTGGCCCTATGACGCGATTGGGGTCCTGTCCATCGGCATCAACAAGGCGGGTTCGACCGACCCGGGCAAAGTTCGCGACGCAATCCTATCCATCAAAGGCTACAAAGGGGCGGAGGGCGAGTACAACTTCGACCGGTTCGGCGACGGCCTGCACGGATACAACATCGTTCGCAACGAGAAGGGGACCATCGTCTTCGACAAGCATATCGAGTTCACGGACTGATTGGCGCCTCCGCAGCGCCCCGACCGGCGTCTGCGCACCACTTCCTCGCGAGGCGCGCGATCCGCATGGATTTCTTTCTGCAACTGCTTTTCACCGGCATCGGCATCGGCGCCGTCTACGCCCTTGTCGCTTTGGGGTTCGTCCTGATTTTTCGGGCGACGAGCGTTGTCAATTTCGCCCAAGGCGAGTTCTCGATGGTCGCCGCCTATCTCATGGTCGTGTTCGCGGTCGACCTTGGCTGGCCCTACTGGCTCGCGTTTCTTATTTCGATCGCAGGGATGGCAGTGCTCGGGGCGATCTTCAATCTGACCGTCTATTATCCGCTGCGCCATCGCAGCTTTCTGCCGGTGCTGATCTCGACAATCGGAGCTTCCATCTTTCTCTCCAACAGCGTGCTCGCGCTCTACGGTCCGCAGCCGCAGGTGCTGCCTGGGTGGCTCGATACGCCGGGCTTTCAGGTGGGGCCTGTCTATCTCGACAGCCAGTATCTCATCATCATCGGCGTCACACTTGCGCTCGTCGCGTTCCAATACTGGCTGTTCGAGCGCACCTTGATCGGCAAGAAGCTCCAAGCGACGAGCCAAGACAAGGAGATGGCGACGCTGCTCGGCATTCCCGTCGCAGGCATGATCATGCTCACTTTTGTCTACAGCGCCGTGCTTGGCGGAATCGCAGGCATTCTGGTGGCGCCGATTCTGTTCGTCTCCATCCAGATGGGTTCGACAATCGCGCTGAAGGCCTTCGCCGCGACGATCATCGGCGGCTTCGGCGATGTCGCCGGAGCGATCATCGGCGGCTTCGCGATTGGGATCATCGAAACCTTCGGGGCCGCTTATATCTCCGTGCCGTTCAAGGACGCGTTCGCTTTCCTGGTGGTGATCCTGTTCCTCATCGTTCGACCGCAAGGCGTCTTTGGCGAGCGGGTGGCGGAAAAGGCTTGAGAATGAGCCGCTCAGCGATCGGACAGCTCTTCTACGCTCTCCTCGCGGCGATTGCGGTGGCGCTCGCCGCAACCGTCAAAACAGACGGCTACATCGCCAACATTTTGATGCAGGCGGCGACTTACGCGATCGCAGTCTTTGGCTTGTCGATCGTGCTTGGGCTGTGCGGCCAGATCAATCTCGCGCAGGCGGCGTTTTTCGCGCTCGGCGCCTATAGCGTTGCACTTGGCACGGTCGACTATCACCTACCGTTTTGGCTCTGCCTCGTCGGAGGCATGGCGCTGGCTCTCGCCGCCGGGGCCGGGCTCGGCCTCATGACGCTGCGTCTGGGCGGCCATTATCTCGCGATGGTGACGATCTCCTTTCAGCAGATCTTGACCGTCGTCCTCATCAACGCGATCGGTTTCACCCATGGTCCGGACGGGGTAAGCTCGATCCCACGGCCGGCGGGTTTCGCTTCGGGCCAATCTTTTCTCGCCCTCGTCGTCGCTATCCTGGCAATCTCCGGCTATTTCGTCTGGCGCCTTGCCGACACCCGACTTGGCAGAGCGATGCGCGCGGTTCGCGACAACGAACTTGCGGCGAGCGCGAACGGAATCGACGTCTACCGCACGAAGCTGATCGCGTTCGCGCTCGCTGCCTTGCTGGCCGGGCTCGGCGGTGGGCTGTTCGCCAGCGGATTTTCCTATGTCAGCCCCGATCAGTTCGCCTTCGCCGATTCGATCGTGCTCCTAACGATGGCGTTGCTCGGCGGGGCGTCCTCGCCGATCGGCTCGGCAATTGGCACGGGCCTGCTTATCCTCATTCCGGAATGGCTGCGTTTCCTCAAGAGCGTGCCGGGCCTCTATCTCGCAATCTATGGCGTCGCCGTCATCCTGATCGTCCTCTTCATGCCCGACGGCATCTGGGGCTACATCAGCAAGCTGTTTCGAGCGCGCGAAACCGCGCCGTCAAAGGCCGCCGAACCGCTCACGTTGCGTCCACGCGATTCCGGCGCGCCGATGGCGCTCGAGGTTCGAGGCCTGTGCAAGCATTTCGGCGGGTTGAAAGCGGTCGACGAAGTCGATCTTCAGGTGCGACGCGGCGGGGCGCACGCGCTCATAGGCCCCAATGGCAGTGGCAAGACGACTATGGTCAATGTCGTGACCGGGCTTTATCGGGCGACCGCCGGTGAAATCTTCGTCGACGGCGTCGACGTTACGACGCTGCCCGCGCACAAGCGCACAGTCGCCGGGCTCGCGCGCACGTTTCAGAACATCCGCCTGTTCCGGTCGATGACCGCGCTGGAGAATGTCGTCGTCGGCGCCGAGCGGGACGGAAATGCGCTTATCGAGACCGGACATGAGGCGCTTTGGGGACGCGCTCGCGACGCGCTCGATTTCGTTGGCTTGGGGAATCGCGTCAATGAGCCGATCCCCAGCTTCAGCTATGGCCATCAACGGCTGATCGAGATCGCGCGTGCGCTGGCCGCCAACCCCACGGTGCTGTTGCTCGACGAACCGGCGGCGGGCCTCAACTTGAGCGAGAAAAGAGAACTACACGACTTACTCGGTCGAATCGCCGCGCAAGGCCTTACGATTCTGATTATTGATCATGACATGACCTTGATCTCCGGCGCCGCGAAGCATGTGACCGTGCTCAATTTCGGCCGCCGCATCGCTGATGGAGAGACCGCCGACGTGCTGCGCCAGCCTGATGTCGCGGCAGCCTATCTGGGGGTCTCCGGATGACGCTTCTTGAAGTCAAAGACCTCGGCGCCGCTTATGGCGAGATTGAAGCCTTGCGCGGCGTCTCATTCACGATCGAGGAGGGCGCTGTCGTTGCGCTGCTTGGCTCCAATGGCGCAGGCAAGTCGACGACGCTGCGCGCGATCTCCGGTCTCGTCGCGCCGCGCGTCGGTTCGATCCTGTTCGATGGCAAGGCGATCGCGGGATTGAGCCCTCGCGTAATCGTCAAGCTCGGGATCGCGCATGTGCCTGAGGGGCGACGCGTCTTTCCCGGTCTCACCGTGCGCGAAAACATCATGCTCGGCGCCTCGAACGGAAACGCCTCCAGCGCCGTGATTAGGCGCGAGGCCGATGCGATGTTTGATTTGTTTCCCAGCATCAAGTCCTTCGCCGACGCGCTCGGCTGGACGCTCTCGGGCGGTCAGCAGCAGATGGTGGCGGTTGCGCGGGGTCTGATGGCCAAGCCGCGCCTCTTGCTGCTCGACGAGCCCTCGCTCGGGCTCGCGCCCATTGTCACGCAGGCAGTGTTTCAAATCATAACGGAAATCCATAAGCGCGGAACGACGGTCCTGCTGGTCGAGCAGAACGCGCACATGGCTCTCAAGGTCGCGAACTGGGGCTATGTCCTGGAGACCGGACGCCTCGCGCTTGGCGGCGACCCCGCGACGCTGTGGAGCGACGAACGAATCCGCGACGCCTATCTCGGCGGCGAGCCAGCCAAAGCTGCTCTGTAACGCCCCAGACTGCATGTTCGACTCGACTGTTCGACCGCATCGGCAGCGAGTCAGGCGCGCCGAGCCGAGAGCAAGTCACAACTCGAGATGCGGAGTGGTCCGAAGGCGCCAACTTGCGAAGGCGGCGCCGGGCTTCCCTCGCCGACGAGAACAAGGGCACGCGGGCGTTTGTCCAAAACTTCAAGTCGGCGGAGGCGGGCAACTCGTGATCTTCGAAATGAGGAGCCCGACGTCGGCCTGCAGTTGGTCGATTGCGTGCGGATCACCCGAGAGGTGCTTGAGAAGGCATTGCTGAAACAGCCCATCGATCATCGCGTAGATCGTCGAGGGCGGCATGGACGGCGGTTCGCCGGTCAATTCAGCGAACCGGCGCATGATCCGCCAGATCATGTCCTCCAGGCTCTTGTCCAGTTCTGCGACGTCTGCGCGGAACGCCGTCTCGAACAATGTCTGCGAGCGAATATCGTACCAGAGGCGATGCATATGCGCTTCGTCGCGCATCGTCTGCGCTAGCGCCGCAAGAAAGCCCGTCATCAAGTCTTCGTAGGTCTTCGCGTCAGCGGTGACCCGATCGTAACGGGTCACGCATCGCGCCTTATACTGACGCACGCTGCAAAGGATCAGGTCGACCTTGTCGCGAAAATAATAATGCAGAACGCCATGCGTGAACTCGGAATTCTGCGCAATCTCGCGCAGGCTCGTGCGGGCGTAGCCCAATTCCGACAGGGTCTGGAGCGCCGCTTCGGCGAGCTCCGCGCGGCGCTCGGCAAACTTGTCCACCCTCTGGGGTGAAATCCTGTCGAGTCTAGTCACCTTCTGCAAATTCTCTCTCGCCTTGCCGTGAACCGCCTGGGATTCCCTCCGGATAGCACGGGGACAAGCGCGATCAAACGAGATCGGGGATCGCTGCGGATCAGCTCAATACGATGAACGCAGCAGCATCCTTTTCCCCCTGTGGTCTCGCGCCCTAGGAGCGGGAGTTTGGCGAACGCGCATGAATTATTTTGACAACCGTATAAGAAAGGCTTGACACCTGTCAAAATTTTTCATCCCCTAACTTGGCCC
Source organism: uncultured Alphaproteobacteria bacterium (assembly GCA_963726105.1). Taxonomy (GTDB): domain Bacteria; phylum Pseudomonadota; class Alphaproteobacteria; order Rhizobiales; family Beijerinckiaceae; genus Roseiarcus. Next base: position 660,192 of record CAVSBJ010000026.1, on the reverse strand, counting down.
CACAAGAGGGCCGATCGACAGGGAGGAAGCCACGGGGACTGGTCAATTCGATGCGCCGCCTCGGCGATATCGGCGACCCACGGCCCGCTCCCTCCGACATGATGAAGGCGGCCGACCACTCGCGAAAAGCGATCCGGCCGCGGCTTGATAATCTAATTCTGGGAGGAATGGTTTAATGAGCAAATTCGACCTGGCAGGCCGAAAGGCGCTGGTGACCGGCGGCGCTCGCGGGCTCGGCGCGGGGATGGCGGCGGCCCTCTCCAAGGCAGGCGCCGCGGTGATGATTGGCGACGTGTTGACTGACGTTGGCCGAGAGACCGCCAAGGCGATCGCGCCCGGCGGCGCCAAGACCGCCTTCGTCACCCTCGACGTCACCGACGAGGCGAGCTGGCAGGCCGCAATTTCGGCGACGATCGCCCAATTGGGCGGCTTCGACATCCTCGTGAACAATGCGGGGGTCGAGATCACGTCGCTGGTCATCAACGTCGAAGCGCCGGATCTGCGTCGCATGTGGGACGTCAATGTCGTCGGCGCGGCCCTCGGCATGAAGCATGCGTTTCGCGCCATGAAACCGGACGGGCCCGCCGGCAAGGGCGGCGCGATCGTCAACATATCCTCCGTGGCGGCGACCATCGCGTTTCCGGGAATTGCTGGCTATTCCGCGACCAAGTCGGCTGTCGACCGGCTGACCCGGGTCGGAGCAATGGAGTCGGGCAAGCTCGGCTATGGCGTCCGCGTCAATTGCATCTACCCGGGCCTCGTTCCGACCGACATGGGCGTGCAACTCGCAGGCGACGTGGTGGCCGCCGGGCTGTTCCCGAGCGCGGAAGCCGCAATCGGCGGCGTGATCGGCGAAACCCCGCTCGGCCGGCTGGGCGAGGTCGCGGACATGGCGGACGCGGTGGTGTTCCTCGCTTCGGATGCGGCCCGGTTCATCACCGGCGCCGGTCTCCCGGTCGATGGCGGAATGGGAATGTAAGCGCCGGCCTGGCGAAGCAAGAACAAGCGGAGGAAACGAAATCATGACCGACAAGAAACCCGTCATCGTCTATGGCGCGTCCGGCTACACAGGCCGGCTCGTCTGCGAATATTTGCGCGAGTTGCACGTCCCTTTCATCGCCGCCGGCCGCGATCGTGCGCGGACACAAGCGGTGATGGACAAAATCCCGGGGATTGAAACCGCCGAATACGAAGTCGCCGAGGTGGAGCACAGCGTCAAAGGCCTCGCCAAACTGTTCGACGGCGCCAAGGTCGTCAGCAACATGGTCGGCCCGTTCAGCAAATATGGTCCGGAGGTCGCCGAGGCCTGCCTCGCCGCAGGATGCCACTACACCGACACCACGGGCGAACAGGATTGGGTGCTCGACGCGAAAACCCGCTGGGGTCAGAAGTTCGCGGCCAAGGGCCTGCTGCTCTCGCCCGGGATCGCGCAGATGTACACGACCGGCGAAATCGCCGCGAACATTTGCCTCGAGACGCCGGGCGTCGACACGCTCGACATCCTCGTGCTGTGGAAGGGCTTTCCCACTTACGCCTCCACACAGACGATCTTCGCCATCCTGCAGGCCAAATGGTACTATCTGGAGCAAAATAAATTCGTCGAATGGGCGCAAAACACCCATTTCGACGTCAACGTTCCTGGCCAGCACGCCCACGCGCTGGTGACGCCCTGGGCCGGCACCTCCCATCCCGTCTGGTTCAAGGACGATCCGAGAGTCGCCAATTGCAAGGCGCTAGGCGGAGTGTTCGCGCGCGAGGTCATGGAAGGCTTCGTGGCGACGCAAAAGATGTTCGAGGAGCAGATCAAGCCGCTCGCTCCCGACCAGCAGCAGGCGGCGCTCGCCAACATCGCGGCTTCGATTCAAGCTGGGATGCCGCCGCGCGAGAACCCGCGCGTCAATATCTCGCTCGACTCGGTCTATGGCTCAGGTCCGTTGGCGCGCGTGCATTGCGTGATCCACGGCGTCAGCAACTACAAGCAGACCGGCCTTCTGCAGGCCCATGCCGCCTATTCGCTGCTGCAGTCGCCACCGAAGAAGGCGGGCTTCGCTTCGGCTTGCCAGGCCTTCGGGCATCGTGAGCTGCTCGGCGTGCTCAAGAGCTTTGGACTCGTCATGGACCCGATGGTCACTGCGCATCACTGAGCGGACTTGGCGCCGGGACGGCTTGGCTGTCCCGTGGTCTACGCGTGGAGAGCGCGATGCGATTGATCGACTACCTCGACAAGGGCGCTGCGCTCGGGGACAACGCTCCCTGCCTGACCATGGGCGAAAGGGATATGTCCTACGCCGACGTGCAGCGTGTCACCTGGCGCGTCGCCCGCGCGCTGCAGCGGGCCGGCGTCAAGCCGGGCGACAAAGTGGCGATCCTCTCGAGCAATGACCCCATCGCGTTTGCCTGCGTCTTGAGCATCTCGCGCGCCGGCGCCGTCTGGTGTCCGATCAATCCACGCAACGAGGCGGCCGAGAACCGCTTCATCCTCGACGCTTTCGACTGCACGAGCCTCTTCTTCCATAGCGCTTACGCGCCGCTTGTGGATGAGATGCGGGCGGACCTGCTCAAGCTTTCCCTTCTTGTCTGCCTCGACAAGCCAACGCCCTTCGCGCCGGCGCTGGATGCGTGGCTCGATGGCGTCGGCGACGAACCATTCGAGGTCGCGGCCGCAGACGACATTGCGATGATCGCCGGAACCGGCGGCACCACCGGCCAGCCCAAAGGCGTCATGCTTTCCGGGCGCAATCTGGAGACGATGTCCGCCCTCACGCTGATGAGCTATCCGTTCGAAGGCCGCCCGGTCTATCTCGCCTTGGCGCCGCTCACCCACGCCGCCGGCGTCCTGTGTTTCCCGATCCTGGCGCTCGGGGGCCGGATCGTGATCATGCCGAAAGCGGATCTCACCGAGTTTCTCGACCTGATCGAGCGCCGTCGCGTCACCCACACGTTCCTGCCGCCGACCCTGATCTACATGCTCTTGGAGAATCCCAGGCTCGCCGCGACCGACCGAAGCTCACTGCAATGCTTCTGGTACGGCGCGGCGCCGATTTCCGTCACACGCCTGGAAGAGGCCATCGATAAGATCGGGCCGGTGATGGCGCAATTGTTCGGCCAGACCGAGGCGCCGATGATGATCTCGACCATGGCCCCACGGGAACACTTCAACGCCGACGGAACGATCGCGCGCCAGCGCCTGGCTTCGGCGGGACGGCCCACGCCTCTAACGCAGCTCGCGGTGATGGACGACGAAGGCCGGCTGCTGCCGACGGGGGAGCGCGGCGAGATCGTCGTGCGCGGATCACTCGTGATGGAGGGCTATTACAAGAACCCCGAGGCGACCGCCGAAGTCACCCGGTTTGGATGGCACCACACCGGCGACATCGGATATCTCGACCAAGAGAATTTTCTCACCATCGTCGACCGGGCCAAGGACATGATCATCACCGGCGGCTTCAACGTCTATTCGATCGAGGTCGAACAGGCGCTGCTGCAGCACCCCGACGTGATGGACAGCGCCGTTTTTGGCCTGCCGGACGCGAAATGGGGCGAGAGAGTTGCCGCTGTCGTCCAGGTCCACGCCGGCCGCTCTCTGACCGCCGAAGAGCTCATTCGTTTCGTCAAGGGCCGCATCGGCAGCGTCAAGACGCCAAAGCAAGTGGACATCTGGCCCGACCTGCCGCGCTCAAAGGTCGGGAAGGTGTTGAAGAAGGACATTCGCGCCAAAATTCTTGCGCGCGAGCAAAGGTCCTGATCTCGGCGACGATGTCGTGCGCGGTTAGATTATGGAGGCCCTCTGGACGCTATTTCACTCGTTGGAACTGTCTATTAGGCAAGGGGTCATTGCTGACCGGTGTCAGTTTGGTTTTTCTTGGCTCGGTGTCTTTTCACGGCGAAAAACCCGCCTTTTGACCATTGGATTTCCTTGGATTTCGGGGGGACAGGGGTAGGCACGGCCAACTATGTCCTGATTATGATAAACTCCTCGTCAAATACAGCAAACCGCCTCATTCGAGCAATACAATGCCTCTACTATAAACCATGCCACAATACATAAACAAAACGTCTACTATACAATCAGCCATCGCCAGCTCTACACAACTCACCAGCGTTTCCGGGCCTTTACGCTGATAGTATAACGCCCTTCGCCAACGCTCAGAACTGCAACAGTGTGGCCATTTGGCAACCCCGGCCGATCGTGTGGGTGCGTCCGGCCGCGTCACCCGCTCATCCGGTCGGGGCTAGAGTCGCGGGTTGAGATTGGCGCAAGAGCGCCGGTGGAGCAACGGGCGATCGGCGCAGTCTGGTCGGGATTGCTGAGCCAGTCGCCCGTTGCGGTGAAGGCTCCCGCGAATTCCGCGTGGCAGCGAGCCCCAGTGATATACACAAGGAAGAATTTGTTAGGCGGCTCTGTACTATCGCAGGAGGGCTCCGCGACCGCCGACGCGAAACAGCCGCTCACGCCCCGTAGGCCGCCCGCCGTCGCCCTCGCCCTCGCCCTCGCCCGCCCGCCGGGGGCATGACACCCGCCACAGCAAAACCCGCCAGCGGCCTCCGCTGAGGATCGTTAGGGCGCGCGCCAGATGCTTGCCCTCGTTACTTGATCCGGGTGACGCGGCCGGACGCACCCACACGATCGGCCGGGGTTGCCAAATGGCCACACTGTTGCAGTTCTGAGCGTTGGCGAAGGGCGTTATACTATCAGCGGAAAGGCCCGGAAACGCTGGTGAGTTGTGTAGAGCTGGCGATGGCTGATTGTATAGTAGACGTTTTGTTTATGTATTGTGGCATGGTTTATAGCAGAGGCATTGTATTGCTCGAATGAGGCGGTTTGCTGTATTTGACGAGGAGTTTATCATAATCAGGACATAGTTGGCCGTGCCTACCCCTGTCCCCCTTTCCTTGGATTTCCTTGGATTCTCTCGTCCGAATCGAGACTTATCAATGGGTTACGCGGGATTTTCGCTGAAAAATATTTCGTCGCGCTTTATCCTCGGCGTTCGCACCAAAAAGACTCGAACCACCACTCTTGTAATGCGAAGGCGCGGGACTGTCATGGGCAAGCTTAGCGCTATTTCTGACTTTCTGCAAGATATTGCCCGCTCTTAGAGCGTTAGCCGTTGATTTCGGAATCAGCCTTGTATCGTCCTGGCCGGCCTTGTGCCGGCCATCCACGCAGCGCTGCCTCAAAGACAAGGCCGACATCGCCGCGACCAACAACAAAGGTCTACAGAACAGGGCCATCCGGCCGTCAAGCTCGCTTTTGGTCATTCGTTAAGCCGAACCCCGTGGATGGCCGGGACACCCCGGGACTGCGATCCGGGGGCGGCCATGACGCCTTGTTTTGCCCCACTGGTCCTTCCTCCATTCCGCACTCCCGGCGACCAACAGCAATCGCTAAAAGAGCCATATTGCCGCCCAAGCCGTTCCGGCGGCCGTCCCAATCAAAGGTCCTCGCGTCAGAGCTTTCCGGTTTCCCTCCCGCTGCGCCGAGGGCGAGCCTGCCGTTGAAGCGCTCGACAAACTCTCGCGACAGCGTTGAGCCCCGGTGGACTCGCCGCTCCTCTCACGCCCCGCGGGCGTGCTCGCCCGCGTCCAGGATCCATGTCCGGTCGGCGAAGGCGACATAGATGCGCTCTTGGCCCAACGCGGCGCCGAGTTCGGCGGCCAGTTCGTTGAGCATCGCCTCGATCGCAGCGTTCGGCAGGTGGCCCAGATAGGCATGCACCGCCTCGCCGGTGAACAGGGCGACCGGTTCGCGGTCCGACCCGACCGTGCCGTCCTCCCGCGGCCAGGCGTAGGTCACCTCGGCGCGCGTGAACATGCCCGAAAGCGCGGGTTCGCCCGCTTCGACCCGACGCCGCATCCAGGCTCGCGCGGTGCGCACCGCTTCCGAGACGTCAAAGACCCGCCCCTCCGCGTCCCAGCCCTCGCGCAAGCCCACGCTGATCCGAAAATCCCGCCGCGGCCCGTCCGAGCCATCGACGACGATGTAGTCCTCGGGTTTCGGCGAGCGCGTCTCAGGCATGTCCGGTCGACCCCTATCGGCTGAGAACGATGTGGGTGGCGTGATCAGTGGCTTGATGTTCGGTGACGCGGTAGCCGAGCGCCGGCAGGTCGATCCCGGCGAAGATCGCTTCGCCCTGCCCGAGCACGACCGGGGACAAAGCGATATGCAGCTCGTCGATCAGACCGGCGCGAAGATATTGACGCACCGTCTCGGCGCCGCCGCCAATCTTCACGTCACGGCCCTTGGCGGCGAGCCTCGCCTTCCCCAGCGCCGCCTCGATACCGTCAGTCACGAAGATGAAGGTGGTGCCGCCGTCCATCTCGATTGGATCGCGCAGATGGTGCGTCAGCACGAAGGTCGGCGCGTGATAGGGCGGATTGTCGCCCCACCAGCCCTTCCAGTTCTCGTCCGGCCAGGCGCCGCGGATCGGCCCGAACATGTTGCGGCCGAGGATGAACGCGCCGAACCCCTCCATTGAACGATGCGCGTAGGCCTGATCGACGCCGTCCGAGCCGCCGTCCTTACCGATCATGGCCCGGAACATTCGCGTGCCGAATATCCACTCGTGAAGTTCCCGCCCGCGCTTGCCGAGCGGATTTTCAAGACTTTGCTCGGGCCCTGCCCCGAAACCGTCGAGCGAGATCGAAAAGCCTGCAACGCGCACTTTCGTCATGACCAACCCTTTCCTCTCTTTTGGGCTGAGGATTGAAGCAATATGGATCAGCACTCGGCCCATGACGACGGGGCGGCCATCGGCATCTATCGAGCACGCCCATTACGCTTGAGCACCCAAGACCGCTCCTCTTTTACTGCCCCTACTCCCACTCGATCGTACCCGGCGGCTTGCTCGTCACGTCGTAGACGACGCGATTGACGCCCTTGACCTCGTTGATGATGCGGGTCGCGGCGCGACCGAGGAACGCCATGTCGAAGGGATAGAAATCCGCGGTCATACCGTCGACCGAGGTCACCGCGCGCAGCGCGCAGACGGAGTTGTAGGTGCGCCCGTCGCCCATTACGCCGACCGTGCGCACCGGCAAGAGCACGGCGAACGCCTGCCAGATTTGATCGTACAGGCCAGCCTTCCGGATCTCGTCGAGAAAGATGGCGTCGGCCTGGCGGAGAATGTCGAGTTTCTCGCGGGTGATGGTCCCAGGGCAGCGGACGGCGAGGCCAGGTCCAGGAAACGGATGGCGGCCGACAAACGCCTCCGGCAATCCAAGCTCGCGGCCAAGAGCGCGCACTTCGTCCTTGAACAATTCGCGCAACGGCTCGACGAGCTTCATGCGCATGCGCTCGGGCAGGCCGCCGACATTGTGGTGGCTCTTGATCGTGACCGACGGGCCGCCGGAAAACGACACGCTTTCGATCACGTCGGGATAGAGCGTGCCTTGCGCCAGAAACTCGACCGATCCCTTGCCGTCGCTCGCGATACGGCGCGCCTCCGCCTCGAACGTGTCGATGAACAATTTCCCGATCGTCTTGCGCTTGGCCTCGGGATCATCGACGCCTTCCAGCGCGTGTATGAACTCTTGCGCCGCATCGACGTGAACGAGCGGAATGTTGAAGTGACCACGAAACAGACCGACCACTTCGTCGGCTTCGCCCTGGCGCATGAGGCCATGGTCGACGAACACGCAGACGAGCTGGTCGCCGATCGCCTCGTGGATCAGCACCGCCGCCACCGCCGAATCGACGCCGCCCGACAAGCCGCAGAGGACACGCGACTTGCCGACCTGCGCGCGAATGCGGGCGATCTCCTCGTCGTGGAAAGCGGCCATCGTCCAGTCGCCTTTGAGGCCGGCGACCTTGAACAGGAAATTGGCGAGAAGCTTCGCGCCGTCGGGCGTGTGAACCACCTCAGGATGGAACATCGTCGTGTAGTAGCGGCGCGCTTCGTCGGCCGCGACCGCGTAAGGCGCGTTCTCCGACACCGCATAGACCCGGAAGCCTTCAGGCAGGCGGGTCACGCGATCGCCATGGCTCATCCACACCGGATAGCGGCCGCCCGCTCGCCATACGCCGTCGAACAGCGCGCACGATTCGAGGATCTCGACGTCTGCTCGGCCAAACTCCGCCGCGTGCCCGCCCTCCACCTTGCCGCCGAGCTGCTCGCACAAGGTCTGCTGGCCGTAGCAGATGGCGAGGATCGGAACGCCGCTTGCGAAAACTTCCGCCGGCGCGCGAGGACTCCCTGCTTCGGGAACCGACGCCGGGCCGCCGGAAAGGATCACCGCCTTGGGCTTCAGCCGCGCGAAGGCTTCGGACGCTTTGGAGAACGGATGGATTTCGCAATAGACGCCCGCCTCACGCACACGCCGGGCAATCAGCTGCGTGACTTGCGAGCCGAAGTCGACGATGAGGACGAAGTCGTGATTCATGCCGCCTCATGTGGCGGAACAGGCGGACAAGCGCAACCCACCTCCGCCGGGCGCGATCCGGCGAGGCCGTTAAAGCGCGGCAGCCGCCTCTTTCAAGCGCTTCGACATTTCGCCACGAGCGGCGACGGTGAACGACCACCCCCGCGTTATGGCCGTATGTCCGCCATCAACCACGATATCCTGGCCGTTGATGAACCCGGAGCCGTCGCTCGCAAGAAACACCGCGGCTTGCGCAATATCCCGGGGCATTCCCGCCCGCGGAATCGGCTGGATTTTGGCGAAGGCCTCTTTCACCACCCCGGCGACCTGGTCTGCCTTGGAGCCCTCGAGGCCCGCGTTCTTCCCAAAAATGCCGGTCACAATGGCGCCCGGCGAGATGGTGTTGACGCGGATGCCTTCTCACCCAGTTCCGCTGCGGCCGAACGCGTCAACGCGCTCACCGCTCCCTTCGACGCGCTATAGATGTGGCCGGAAACACCGCCGCGATGCCCGGCCATGCTGCTGACGTTCACGATGCTGCCGGACTGCTGCTGAAGCATGGTCGGCGCGGCGTGCTTGATTCCAAGAAGGACGCCCTTGACGTTCACCGCCAGGACCTGATCGATAGTCGCGACGTCGACCTCCGTGATGCTGACCATCGGCGACGGAATTCCGGCGTTGTTCACGAGGCAATCGAGACGATCGAACCAATCGAGCGTTCGATCGACCATCGCCTTGACATCAGCCTCGTTGGCGACGTCGGCGCGGACGAAACGGACGCCGATGCTCTTCTCGAGTTCACGGCCCTCCCCCTCGCGGCGCCCGACAATCACGACCTTCGCCCCTTCCGAGACGAAGGTCCTGGCTATCCCTTCGCCGATGCCGCTCGTGCCGCCGGTGACGATTGCGATCTTCCCATCCAACGCGCCCATGTCAGCCTCCGATTGGTTGCAGGCCTAAGCCGACTGCTCAGCCCTTCCTCGCGGCGATGAGCGCCTCGAGGGATTCCGCAAGCCGCCGCGCGCAAACTGCGTCGGCCAGAATATCGTCTGCTGTCGCCGCCATTCCCGTCAGTGAAATCGCAACGAATGCTTCGGGGATGAGACGCGCAGCCATCGTGGACAGGATCTCGCGTAAGGACGCCTGTGCGTGAAACGCGCGGGGCGAGGCGTTGAGGAGCGCGGTGGGTTTGCCGGCGAAGGTCTCGCTCGCCACCAGCCAGTCGAGCGCATTCTTCAGCGCGCCCGGAACCCCATGGGCGTATTCCGGAGCGGCGATGACAAGGGCGTCGCTCGCATCGACGAGCGCGCGAAGCGTCTCGACCGGCTCGGGCTTCGGCCTGTCCTCGATGTCATCGTCGGGGTTGAACGGCGGCAGCCTGGCGAGATCGCGGTAGAGGAGCAATTTGACGCCCTCGGGCGCGAGCCGGGCCAAAGCCTCCAACGCCGCCGTGTTCGTTGACGCCCGGCGCAGGCTGCCAGAGATGGCGAGGACGCGAACGGATTTGCTGTGGGACGGGAAATCGCTCATCGGTCGCCGCCCAATTGGTTAGGTTCAGCCGGCGCGGTCGACGCTACTCTTCGTCACCGGGCGAGACGATGAGCCGCTCCATGACCTCGGAATAGTCGAAGGGCGGCTTCCGCGGGAAAATCTTCAACGGCAGTCCCGTCTCGCTTGACGCCTCCAAGCGCGCGTCCTCGTAAGCGGCTTCCAGCGCTTCATCGACTTGCGATTTCAGGCCGGGACTTCGCCGAAGCCGCCGAAGAACCCGCGTTCGATGTTCGCGGATCGAAAGAGTCCATGAGCGGCTGCGCCTCTGGTGCTGATGGTCCCATTTCAGGAGATGCAGCATCACGACGCGCAACGCGCTTTCGAGCCTGTGGTATTCTTCCTCGCCCACGTCGTCGATCTCCTCGGCGATCGCGACGGGATCGATCTCCGCGAGCCGGCCGGCGCGTAGAAGCTCTGCCTGACGCACGGCCCACGAATAGAGGTCGTCGCGTTTGGCGGAGGCGTCTGGTTCTTTCCGAACTACGTTTCGGCCCATCGCCTACTTCCTTAAGGACCCTCAGCTCAAAGCGACGTTGAGCGCGCTTTCCGGTAGTTCCTGGCCAAAGCAACGCTGATAGAATTCGGCGACCAGGGTGCGCTCGAGTTCGTCGCACTTGTTGAGGAAGGTCAAGCGGAAAGCGAAACCGATGTCCTTGAAGATCTCGGCGTTCTCCGCCCAGGTGATGACGGTGCGGGGGCTCATCACCGTCGACAGATCGCCGTTGACGAAGGCGTTGCGGGTCAGATCGGCCACGCGCACCATCTTGTTGACGATGTCGCGCCCATCCTTGCGCGTCCGGTGGGCAGGCGACTTGGCAAGCACGATGTCGACTTCCTTGTCGTGCGGCAGATAGTTGAGCGTCGCGACGATCGACCAGCGATCCATTTGGCCCTGATTGATCTGTTGCGTGCCATGATAGAGGCCGGAAGTGTCGCCGAGGCCGACCGTATTGGCGGTCGCGAACAGACGAAACGCTGGGTGCGGCCGAATGACCCGCCGCTGATCGAGCAAAGTCAGGCGCCCAGACACCTCCAGCACCCGCTGAATCACGAACATGACGTCGGGACGGCCGGCATCGTACTCGTCGAAGCACAGGGCAATATTGTTCTGGATCGCCCAAGGCAACATGCCGTCGCGGAATTCCGTAACCTGCTTGCCATCCTTGAGCACGATCGCGTCCTTGCCGACGAGATCGATGCGGGAGACGTGGCTGTCGAGATTGATGCGCACGCAGGGCCAGTTCAGCCGCGCGGCGACCTGCTCGACATGGGTCGACTTGCCCGTGCCGTGGTAGCCGGTGATCATCACCCGGCGGTTGAAAGCGAAGCCCGCGAGAATCGCGAGCGTCGTGTCCCGGTCGAACAGATAGTCCGGATCGAAATCCGGCACGTGTTCGTCGCCCTGAGAATAGGCCGCAACCTCCATATCGGAATCGATGCCAAAAACCTTTCGCACCGATATCCGGGTGTCGGGCAAACCGGGCACAGGTTGGGAGCCCACCATGGCTTGTACTGAATTCATAGGTCCTCCACACTCTTCCGCAGCCAGAAGAGAGCGTCCTTCTCATACTCGAATTCCGGGCGCGCGCAAAAAGCGAGCGCTCACAGCGACATCCTAACCGCCAGAATGGCGCGCCGTTCCACGGGCGCAGACCTTGCAGTCAGACGAGCTTGTTGGCGCGCAGGAAATTGTAGGCCTGGATGATCTCGCGCAATCTTTCTTCCGACGAACGATCGCCCCCGTTCGCGTCCGGATGATGGCGTTTGACCAGTTCCTTATATCGCGCCTTGATCTTCGCCGGCGTCGCGTCGCCGCCAAGTTCGAGCGTCAACAAGGCCTTGATCGCCAGAGCGTTGTACCGCGGCGGGGGCTCAGTCTGCGGCGGTTTGCCTTTTGCTCCGCGTCGCCGGGCCGCGCGGGCCTCGGCAAAAACGGATTCATCGACCGGCTGCGCGCCTGGCGCCGCCCGCGCGCCCATCTTCCAGGTCGGACGGTGGCCGACGGCGTCGGCTTGACGGAACTTCGCCATGGAGACGTCGTCCATGCCGCGAAAGTAGTCGTAGGAAGCGTTGTATTCCCGAACGTGATCACGGCAAAAGCTGAAATACTCACCCTCGCGCTCGCGGCCTTTCGGCGCGCGGAACACGCCTTCGGCCGAGCAGCCGGGGAAAGAACAGGGCGTCGTCGGCGCTTTTTCCGGTGCGCGCTCGGCCGGCTTGACCCGGATACGGTCGAACAGACGAGAGTTCAAATCCATGCCATGACCTTTATGACCGCCAACGCCGTCGGGCAAGCCCGAAACGCTCGACGCCGGCAAAAGCCAGCAAATCGTGTGCCGATCGGGATATTCGGCGCCAAGTCCAGCGTAAGATATTTAGGGTCGCGATCTGCTTAACGGGAGTGCTCAAACCGTGATCATGCAAGAGAGAATTGTCGCGCGTTTGACGGCGGCGCTCGATCCCATCCTCCTCGACGTCGTCGACGAGTCCGACCGGCACGCGGGACATGCGGGCGCGCGCGAAGGCGGAGGCACGCATTATCGCGTCCACGTTGTGTCCGCCAAGTTTGACCATCGTAGCCGAGTCGAGCGGCACCGTCTCGTCTACGGCCTTTTGACCGCGGAATTCGCCGACGGGCTGCACGCTCTCGCGTTGATCGCCAAGGCGCCGGGCGAAGCATGACGGCGGATCGGCGCTCCGATTCGTTTGGGCCTTACGCTTTTACGCTTGCGCCCGCCGAAGCCGAAGCCGCGGCCGCTCGGGCTGGGTTGCGCACGGCGCTCAAAGGCGGGTTGCTCACCAGCCATGTGGCGCCGCTGACCGCCTTCGCGCTGGTCATGGCTTTTGCCACCGTGCTGGCGCTGACCGGTCTCGTCAGTCGCCGCGCCGGCGAGGCGACCATCATCCTGGCCGCCGCCGCTTTCATGATCCAGCGACTCGCCAGTCATTGGCGGATTCGCCGCGCACGCAGCGACGGCCGGGCCGCGATCGGGCGCCTTCAATCGGCGGGCGCGCTCACGGCCACGTTCGGCGACGACGCCCTCTCGTTTGATGTGGACGGACGCGCCTTGAACCTGCTTTACGCCGATTGCGAACAAGCGGAAGACGCCGGCGGTCTCATTTACGTATGGCCGCGAAACGGCGCGCCCATCGTGGCGCCGACTCGAGCGCTGGCTGACGCGGAGGAAGCCGCGCGCCTCCTTTCCCACCTCTCGGCTCGGATCGGGAATGAGCGGTGAACGGCTCTCGCGGGTTAACGCATCTCCCTTACTGCGGCGACACTGTCGACGGCGCGGAATCAGGCGCGTCAGTCTGAGTCTCGGCGGAATTGCGTCGCGTCGGCGGGGTCGGCGGCGTGTGCAGCGACGCCAAATGCACATCGTCGCGGTGAGGAGGCAGCGGCGGCGGAGGAACCAGTTGATCGGCATCGCTCGCCGCGGCGTCACCCGGCGCGGGCGCAGGCTCCTGGCCGCCAAGGTGCAGCCATTTTTGAACGTTCTTGGCGCCGCCCGACCAGCCGCCCAACATTCCGCCAGCATGGGTTGCGGGCGTGGCGGCGGAGGCGACGGTCGTCTGAGCCGGCTCCGCCGCGGGAGCCTCGACCGGCGCCGCCGCTGCGATTGCGGCGCGCTTCTTGTCCGCGTCAGCCACGGCGACTCTCACCGCCGCAGACACTGGCTTCGCCCGGTCGTTGAGGACGATCTCCTGCGGCCCGCTCGCCAGCGCCTCGGGGTCGCTTACGTCCTTGTAGCCGGTGAAGGCCGGATTTTGGCCGCCGTCAGCGTAAACCAGATGGATCGGCTTGACGCCGGTCGCAACCAGTTCGGCAACCTTGGTCTCGTCCTTGCCCTCTTTCTCGGCGACGAGCGCCTCGACGCTCTGATCGCGCTTCAGCGCCGGGCACGGTTCGCTGCCGGAAACCTCGTCTTTTGCGGTCGCGTCAAAGACGTAGTGCTTGCCGCAGACCAGGACGGACGGCTCAGCCTTGGTGACCTCGAAATGGTCGGAGCCGTCTTTAAGGTTTTTCCAAAACTCGATATTGGGATCGAGCCGAAACTTGGCCATGTTCTCGGCCGTCATGTGGAACGGATAGGACTGGAGCTGGATCTCGCGTTGGCCGCCTGCGAACGAGTCGCGGGCGATCGCGTAAATGTCGGCGACCTGCTCGTCGGTCATCGAGAAGCAGCCGGCGGACGAACAGACGCCGTGCACCATCACATTGCCGCCGGTGCGCCCATAGGCCCGGTCGTATGCGTTCGGATAGCCGACGTTGAACGCCAGATAATAGTGGGAATTGGGGTTCATCTGCCCCGGCGCGATCGAGTAGAAGCCTTCCGGCACCTGCATGTCGCCTTCGCGCTTCTTCGGGCCGAGCTGCCCCGACCAGCGGCACATCGGGTAGGTTTTGAGCAGCGCATATTCGCCGTTCGACTTCATCTTCCAGATTTCGAGCTCAGCTTCCTTCTTGTAGGTCCGGATGACCGTTGGAGAAGAGGGCGCGGTGTCGAGCGCCTCCATCTTGGCAAGCACAGCGCTGGAAATCGGCTGCTGAGATCGCGCCGAGCTCTGATCGAGATAGGAATCATCGCAGCCGGCCATCAACGCGCACGCTGCAACGGTCAGTCCAACGGCGGTCCCGCGCCGGATGATGGAGTTCATCGATCTCCCCGCATTCGACCCCGACTCTTAAGCGCGCCGGCGCCAAAAGTCCACCCGGCCATCAAAAGCAGCCGTCCTTACCGACCCGTTAACGGATTGTCTTCCCGACCGGAATTGTGGGCCGGAATCAAGGCAATAGGGTTAAATTCAAGCCCCGCGGCGGTCACCAGCGGTCGGAAATCGGCGTGGAATCGAAGATCTCGGCGAGCCTCGCTCGCGTCGCCCTCGTCGTTCCTTCAGGGAGCGCAAGACGGGGAAAAAAACGGGCTTCGCGGATTTCCCAATCGGGCGTGCGCTCGCCCAAGACCCGGAAGTCCCGGACCACGTATGCGGCGACGTGGTCGCGCTTCGAGGTTTGGGTGTTGAAAAAGAGCCCGTGCAGGACGGGCGGCGCTTCCAGCGCGATGCACGCTTCCTCCTTGAGCTCGCGGGTCACGGATTCGACGCAGGTCTCTCCGACCTCCACGCCGCCGCCCGGAAAATGCCAGCCAGAGACGTAGCCGTGTCTCACCAGCAGGACTTCGTCGGCGGGGCTGATCACAATTCCGCGAACGCCAAGCGACATCGGCCGCGTGACGAGGAAGCTCCAGTGCAACACGCGGAGCCTCAGCCTTTCTCCAATCGACGCGGCCATATTGCGGATACTCCCGACCCCATCCAGGATTGTCTTTCCGTTCAAGCAATCTTATTTCCACCGGGTCAATGGCTCGAGGCCTCCTCGCCTTGGCGGATCGCCAAGAAGGGCGCCCGGGGATGAGCTTCGTCATTGCGCATATCACCGATCCGCATTTGAGCCCGGCGCCCCTGCCCGGCTTTTCCGATTTGCGGCTCAAGCGCGTCATGGGCTTCATCAATTGGAAGCGGGGGCGCGAACGGCTCAACGACATGGGCATGCTCAAGCGCTTGGTCGAGGACCTGCGCGCCCAGCGTCCCGATCATGTCGCGGTCACCGGAGATCTGGTCAATATCGGCATGCCGATCGAGTTCCACCGCGCCGCACTCTGGATGGAGACGTTGGGCGAACCGTCCGACGTCAGCTTCGTGCCCGGCAATCACGACGCCTACGTGCGCGCGTCCATGCCATTGCTCGCGACGACGTTCGCGCCGTGGGCCACGAGCGACGGGGCTCCGGAAAGCACGGCGACCTACCCGTACCTGCGCGTCCGCGGCGAGATCGCGATCATCGGCTTGAGTTCAGCGGTGCCGACAGCGCCCTTGATGGCGACGGGCAGGCTCGGCAAAAAACAGGTCGAGGCCTTCGCCGAACTCTTGCGCCAGACCGGCGCCAAAGGCTTGGCGCGGGTGGTGCTCATCCATCACCCGCCTTTGGCCCGGGTCACGCCCCCCTTACGCGGACTCTCGGACGCAGGCGCATTCGAACGCGTCGTCCGCGACTTTGGCGCCGAGGCGATCCTGCACGGCCATATTCATCGACAGGCTGTCCGGTCGCTCGCCTCTCGCGCCGCGCGCACGGTCAGCGGCGCGGTGCCGGTCCTCAGCGCGCCGTCGGCCGCCGCGGCCGCGAGTCACCCGCGTTATCGCGCCGCCTATCATCTGGTTCGGCTCGATCGCGAGGGCGAGCGCTGGCGGATCGGCGCCCGCTCCCGCGGGCTGGGGCCAGAGAGCAAAGCGATCGGCGAGCGAGAGGCGCTCGGGGTCTAAAGCCGCCTTTGGGCCCTACGCCAGAGCGACTTGCGAGGCGTCAAGCATCTTCGTCGCGGCAGTCTGGATTTGAGCAACCCGCGTCGCCCAGCCCTGTTCGAACTCGGGCATATTGAGGCTCTGGTAAAACGCCAACCTCGCCTGAGCAAAACGCCCGATCAAGTCTCCGACGTTGAACTGTCGAACAGCCGCGAGCGTTATCGGGCCGACGGAGCCGTCCTGCGTCACACCAACGAGCCGTTGCAGCGACTTCACGGATTCGGCTGGACCGGAATTGACGCCAAAGTCGAACACCTCGAGATCGAGGCCCGCCGGCAGCGCGCCGCATTGCATCCTGTTCCAGTATGCGGTCCGGTAGATCTCCTTGGCCACAGCGGAAGTGAGCTTCTTGACGTCGTCGGCGGACAGATTCGGGTTGCCCTCATAGGCTCTCAAGGTTGCGAGCGTGATGCCGAAATTCGTCGGCCCGCCAGGATCCGCCGGATTGTCGGAATAGCCGCCCTCCGCCTTGAAGATGAATGGCATGCAGGCGTCGAATTGTGACGAGGCTTGCTGATCGGCTGGCTTTGCGGGTGCGGGAGCTTGCACAGGCGCCGGCGCTTGAATCGCCGCCTGCGGCGATGGGACCATCCTGTCCTGCAGCGACTTTATATTCGCGTTGGCGCGCTCGGCCTGCGCCTGTTGCAAGGTGAGGTTCGTGTCATCCTTCTTTTGCGACCCGGCGGATGACCCGAGCCAGAAATTGACGACCGTCGCGAAGGCGGCCGTCAGAGCGCCGACGACGATGTTGATGATCTGAACGACGAAATCGTTCTTGCCTGGGCTCGGCCCCCACCAGTAGAGCCAGACAAGCACGAACAAAAAAATGAAGAAGCCAGCGATCACGAGATAGGAGATCGTCGGCGCTGTCCGAGCGATCGTCGTATTCGTCGTGGCCAGCGCCTGAAGGGCGCTGCGCGCGCGCTCGGTATTGCTGACTGTGTCGTAATGTTGCTGCTCGGCGTCCGCGGTCTGTCTCTTCGTTGCGTCGAGGGCAAGTTCAGCCACCTTTTGTCGAAGGTTGGCCTGCGCGGCGGGATTGGCGGCGAGCTTCGTTTGCGCTTCGCCGGCGTCGGTCGTTCCGACTGCATCCGCAACAGCCTTGCCGACTTGATCGGCGAGCTGACCGGTCTTGTCACCCGCGATCAGCTTGATGATGTCCGGCACGAGGCCGGCGGCGACGCCAATCAACGGATTCATGTGCCCCTCCCTTGGATCGTCGGTCTGACGACTCCGACCCGTTGAAGCCCCAGTCCCGACCTATGTCACGGCCCAGCCGGAAAGCCAGTCCCATCACAGGTAAAGGTCAAGCGCCAAACAAGCGATTTCAGCGCTATGCGGCGACTTTTCCTTCTGGCCTGCATCCGTCGCGGGCTCAGACTGGGGCCGCGGTTCGCTGACATGCGCGACCGGCGTTCCGCTCCTTGTCGGTGCGCATGATGGCTCGGCGTTGCCTGCGACCGGCGCACTGTAGCACCAATTTCTGAAAAAGACAACCAACGTCTTTCTTCAAGCGCCGCCCGGTTGACGCAGCGCAGGACCGACCTGCAACGTAACGCGCGGCCGGGTGGTTGCTTCGCGAGCCTCCGGAGTTGTCCGCAACGATCGTGGACTTCCTTGCAGAATAGCGGCAGGCTGACGCGCGGCCCTGTCCGAATCAAAGAAGGCCGCGCTTTCCTGGATGGGGGGAGGTTCGATGTCCGAAGCCACGGACTCCGCAGTCGAGGCGAAGGAAAAAAGTCAGGCGGTCGCGCTCGTCATCGCCATTCTTGCGCTCCTGCTTGCTCTGGCCGAAGCAGGCGCAAAAAACGCCCAGCACCTGTCGACGGAAAAAAACATCGAGTCCTCCGACCTCTTCAATTTCTACCAGGCGAAGCGCATTCGCTCCACGGTCGTGGAAACGGCCGCGGCCGCGCTCGAAGCGCAAAAGAGCGCGGTGACCGATCCGAAAGCGCAAGAGGCGTTCGGGAAGCAAATCGCCGACTTCAAAGCGACCGTGGCGCGATACGAAAAAGACCCGAAGAAGCCGGAAGACAGCATGGACGCGATCCAGGATCGCGCCAGGGAGGCCTCGGAAGCGCGGGAATTGGCCAATCGCCGGCTCGGACATTACGAGCTTGGAAGCGGCCTGACCCAGATCGCCATCGTGCTGGCGTCGGCCGCGATCATCACAGAGATCACCGCGCTGGTGTGGCTCAGCGTCGGATTGGGCGCGATCGGCGCGGCGCTCCTCGCCTTCGGCTTTTTTGCGCCGACGGTGTTGACGTTCATCGGGTAGGCCGGACCCATATCGCGAGGATCGCACTCTCCGCTCTCGCCAGGAGGGCCGCGAGCCCTCTTCGCCCAGCTGTTGACTTTGAAAGAAGCATATTACATTTTGATCGAGGCAAGGAACTTAAAAAAGCCGCTTTCTTCGGCGGGCCCTCGGGGGGCGAAATATGTGCTTGCAAGTTCAACAAGATCTACGGCCATTGGCGTTCAGGGCTAAAGTAGATACGCTGTCCAGCACATCGGGGTTTTGGCGCTCAGCGTCGCGTGGGACGCTTCTTGCTTGGCTTGGCATGGCGGTTTGCGCAGCAGGTTCAGCTGCGTCAGCACAAACCTTTCAACAACAATACCTTCTCAATTTTTATGACTACAGGCAGCCAGACCCCGTATTCACGGGTGCAACGTCCGTCACGCTGAACCAGGGCGTCGGGGGTGGCTTCTACCCGGATCCGTACCCTCCTGGTTGGGGCGGGACCCCGACATTTGCTCAGCTTCAAGCGTTCGGATATGCGACGACCGCAACCGCGAAGCAAAATGGCGTAACACTTGACCTTATGTACCAGAATGCCCCTGGAGCGCCTTTCGAATATGCGACTGAAATTCCCTACACCACCGGGCTCCGTGGAGCCTGGAACCTGACAATGACTAACAACAGTTATGGTTATGCTGCTACAAATCTTCGGACCTATTCTATCCCATCTGATATTCCGGCTCAAATCCCGTTTGTCACGAATGTACAAATTAGTAACTCAACGCCGAATGCGACGATCAGTTGGACTCAACCATCGTTCCCGATCCCGTCCGATTCTGCCTTAAAAACCGTTCTGCTCATATCTGATATTGCAAAAAAACAGGTTCTCGACGACTTTGTCTTGCCTGCGGGTCAGAGAGCGTTCGATCTTTCTCAACTTGGCACCATTGAATCTGACGGCTTTCCAACCAAGCCCTTAACTCCTGGCGAGGGATATCAAATCTCTGTCCAGTCGTCGCTGTACAATTCTAATACTGTCCCTGCCCTCCCTGCCCTCTCCGCTGATGGCCTCGACTTATACTCAACGTCAAGGAGTTTTACCTACTTCACTCCGACCAGCACACCTTCTTTAGTCGCCGGCCCAATCTTTCTACCGACTATTTCAACGCCCGGAGGAGGCCGGGCGATATATAGTTTTAATATCAGCGTTGCTGCCGGTGACTCCTACAACATCGACCCGACCGCCGCCGAGGGCTTTATTTATCAAATTGGCGCAGGCGATCCGAACTTCGCGAGCGTGGATCTGCCGGACATCGGCAACTCCAACCCCTACGAGCTGTTGATATGGAACGGAACAAAGTTCGTTTTCGCTGGATATCTCGGCCCCGGCACTGTTTTTGATTTCGCCCCGGGCGGTGTGAGCGAATTTGAGGTTCTCGGGATTGATCGAAGTGCGGACATTGACCTCCTAAATGGCAACGCGTTTATCACAACCGTGACCTTTGCCGGTTCGGGCACTTTCACCGGAACCATGACCACCGTGGTTCCCGAGCCCTCGACCTGGGCGCTGCTAGCGCTTGGGTTTGCCGGGCTCAGTTTCGCGGGCCGGCGACGTGAAAGGCAGAAGGCGCGACAGCACGGGTGACGCCTTTTTCCGACTTGGCCACCTACGGCAGCGAGTGCACGATCACTGGCCCGGCGGTCGCGCTGGCCCGCCCGATGACTAGTGGTCCGAGATTGTCCTCGATGAAGGCGAGCGCTCGCCGGTTGGACTCTTGGGCTTCCGCGACGGTGTTGAAGACGCTGATCGCGGTCACAGTGTCGTCCGGCGCATAGACCACGTAGTAGCCCATGAAGCCCGAAACGTCGCTGATGATGGAGATCGCACCCTTAATCTTGTCAGCGAGCGCGTCGGCCGAGCCCGGCTTGGCCTTGAACTGACGGATGGCGGCGTACATGGCGTCCTCCCGTTCGGCC
Organism: uncultured Alphaproteobacteria bacterium; assembly: GCA_963726105.1. Taxonomy (GTDB): domain Bacteria; phylum Pseudomonadota; class Alphaproteobacteria; order Rhizobiales; family Beijerinckiaceae; genus Roseiarcus. The sequence goes on along the minus strand of CAVSBJ010000026.1, from coordinate 639,704 downwards.
GAGCGTCGTTTTGACGCTCGCTTTTCGCTCACGCATTCGAAGCCAAAGCGTTCGGCAAAGCCGCCCGCAGACGCGAGGGCGCTACGGGAAGGAGCTTCTTCACCGCAGCCGAAGCAGCGATCTGGCCCCGGTTGACGAAGGCCTCGTGATTGCGCTCGATCTCGTCGAGATCGTAGAGGTAATTGACCATGATGCCGAAGGACTCCGCGAGCCCCTTCGGCGACATGTCCCCTTCCCAGTTGATCCGCTCGAGCCTCGCGCCATTGCCGAGATGAAAGCGGGCGACCGGGTCCGGAACCCGCCCGTCGGGCCGGCGGGCTTTCAGGAAATAATAGGCGGCGAGCGGCTCGAGCGCGGCGCGCAGCTTCGCGGCGACGTTGGGCGTCGGCCAATTGTCCCGCAGCGGCCAGTTCAAGCGCGACGGTCTTCATGGACGCGATGGCGGGATCTTCGGTTGTCTCGAGCCAGGCGCGGAATCCCGGGACTGGCGAAAGCGTGACAAAACTCTCGATCGCCGGCAGCTCGCGGCGGATCTCCTCGACCACCTGCTTGATGAGGAAATTGCCGAAATTGACGCCCGCGAGACCCTGTTGGCAATTGGAGATCGAATAGAAGGCGGCCACGCGCGCCTTGTTCGGCGCGACATGCGCGCGCGTCTCCGCAAGCAGCGGCGCAATCGCCGCCGGAGGCGTGAGCGTCAGCGCGACTTCGACGAAGATCAGCGGCTCGTCGACGAGCCTCGGGTGGAAGAACGCGTAGCACCGCCGGTCGGCCGGGTCGATGCGCCGCCTGAGTTCGTCCCAGTCCCCAATTTCGTGCACCGCCTCGTAACGGATGATCTTTTCCAGAACCGCCGCCGGCGAAGACCAGTCGATGCGGCGCAACACCAGAAAGCCGCGATTGAACCACGAACCGAACAGATGCATAAAATCGCGATCGACGATGGCGAGCGACGGGTTGTGCTTCATGAGCTCGAGCAAATCCGCGCGCATCGCGACCAGCGCGGCGGTGCCCCCCGGCGCGCGATTGAGCCGCCGGAACAATTCGTGACGACGCGGTTCGGAAGCGTAGTGGATCTCGCTCGCCGCCGCTTCGTCGCCGCCCAGCTCGAACTTGCCGATCGCGTCCCGCACCCGATCGCGATCAGGCCCGAAATTGTCGGCGAGCGCGCTGAAGAACGCGGCATGATCGCCCGGATCGAGCGCGCGATAGCGCCCGATGACTTCAGCGGCGAGCGCGACCCCCGACGCCTCGCCTCTGCCCTCGACCAAAGCTCGGCAGTCGTCGATCAACTGTTCGACGCGATTGTTTGCATCCTGCGGCCAGGGCTTGATCTTGAGCATGGAGCGGCCGCGCTCCGCGACCGATGTCAGAAGATCGTAGAAGAAGGCGTTGCTCATGACTTTCCGTCGGCCTTAAGCGCCGGCCAGCGATCGGACGAGACGTACTGTCGCGCAGGGATGGAAGCAAATCAATTCCGCGTTCGCGGTTGAGATCATCGCAGCGCGCCGCATCGCGCGCGTTCCTGCTCGCGCGCGACGCGAGCCTCCGACGGCTCCTGCAAATGGCCGCCTAGAACGGCGGCGGCCCGATCCAGCGAGCCCAGAGGTCGCTGAGACGCGTGATCCAGGCCCAGTAGACGCCGATCCCGAGCAGAAGCGCGAGCGTGATCGAGCCCAGAAGCATGAGAAACAGGCTCAGCACGTCGCCGAGCCGCCGCATGATCCCACGCCTGGGTCGCGCTCTCGGCTGTTCGGCGACAGCAAGAGGCTCGCTCGCGCCGGCAGGGGGGACGTGCAAAGCGCGAATGCGCGGTCTGGCGATCGGCCAGGTCGCGGGCCCGTTCGCTTCCGCGGGTTGCGGACGCCGCGCCTCAGCCACCCGTGAATCCACGGTCACCGCACGCTCACGCTCGATGAGACGGCGCGCGACATAATCAGCGACGGCGGCGACGATCGTGTCGGCCGATTGGCTTTCGGCCATCAGCACGCGGCCGTTGCGCGTGTCCTGGAAGAAGCGATAGGTGCGCTTGTCATGCGCCAGGTCGATGAACGCGACCATGTCGAGGAAGAGGCGCGGATGCTCGCCCTGCGTCAGCGCCATATCGAACAGGTCGACGCCTTGAGGCGCCTGGTCGATGACCCGCTCCAGCGCGCCCTCAAGCGCTTTGAGGCGGATAATCTCGAGCTCCCGCACCTCCGCAATCGCATCGGCGCGCTCGGCATTCTCGACCCGAGCCTGCCGGATCGAGGCGCCGAGGTCCGGCTGGACCGGGACGTTCTGAGGCTCGTCGTCCATCGACTCGTCTTGTGTCCGCTCTTTCGGCGCGAAGGTAACGTGAATCCGCCGGACCGCAAGCTGGCCGGGACGCCGCGAGGTTTGGGCGCGAATCGGCGCCATTGATCATGGAACGGAGATTGCCGATAACCTCGCCCGCCGATTGCGGCCCCGACGAAGGTGATGAGCGATGAGCGCCGCCGATCTACTGGATTTCTCCCCCGAGGTCGCCGAAGCGCGCTCGGCCAAGAAACCGATCGTAGCGCTCGAATCGACGATCATCACCCATGGCATGCCCTACCCGCGCAATGTCGAGACCGCGCTCGCGGTCGAGAACGCGGCGCGCGAGATGGGCGCCATTCCGGCGACGATCGCGGTCATCGACGGCCGCTTCCGGATTGGCCTCGACAGCCAGGAGATCGATCGCCTTGGCCAACTCAGCGGCGGCGTCGTCAAGGCCTCCCGCCGCGACCTCGCGCTGGTCGCAGCGCGCAAGGGCTCGGCCGGCACGACGGTCGCAGCGACAATGTTCATCGCCGGACTCGCGGGGATCGAAATCTTCGCCACCGGCGGCATCGGCGGCGTGCATCGCGGCGCCGAGGAGACGTTCGACATCTCCGCCGACCTGGTCGAGCTGTCGCGCACCCGCGTCGCCGTCGTCTGCGCCGGCGCCAAATCGATCCTCGATATCGGCAAGACGCTCGAGTTCCTGGAGACGCAAGGGGTCGCGGTCGTCGGCTACCGCACCGACGAGTTCCCGGCCTTCTACGCCCGCTCGTCCGGCTTCAAGCTCGAACATCGCTGCGACGGGCTTCACGATCTCGCCCGCATGATTCGACTTCAGCGCGAGATCGGACCTGGCGGGCTCCTGATCGCCAATCCGATTCCTCATGATCACGCGCTGGAAGAAGCGGCGATCGAGGCGCGCATCGCGGAAGCGGTGGCGGAAGCGAAGACCCAAGGCGTGGGCAAAAAGGAGGCGACGCCGTTTCTGCTCAGGCGCGTGGTCGAACTCTCTGGCGGGCAGAGCCTCGAAGCCAATGTCGCGCTGATCAAGAACAACGCCATGCTCGCCGCTCAGGCGGCGGTAGAGCTCATGAAATTGTAAACGCTCAAGCCTAATCTACGGCTGGGACAGAGTGATGCTCGTGCGCGATCATCCACTGCCCGTCGACTCGTCGTAGGCACGTGTCAGACGAAAGTCGAGCGCTTCAGGCTTGCCGTCCGACCCCGGCCCTTCGCAGCGCATGGTGGCAAAAGCGAAGGCACGCCGCTCATGCTCGCCGCGCCAAGCGTGGCCATCGATCTGCCGCTGAAAATTCTGGTTACGGAAGATTCGCAAGGGAAGGTGTGGATCTCTTACAACAGCCCGGCGTACCTGAAAGAGCGACATGGATTGCCTGAGAATCTCATGTCGAATATCGGCGTCGTGCAAGCCCTGGCGGCCGCCGCTGGAGCGTAGCGGTCTCGAGCTCCGGCGGCCTTCCTGTCATTGAGCCTGGGTGTCGCGGTGGTCCTTGCCGGGAGGATTGTTGCTCTCCGGGAAAATGAAGCCGTTGCTTTTGAAAGCCAACCCCGCGTCGTTGAGCCTCGGGACGGCGCTGTGGCAGAAATTGCAATTCCGTCCGGTCTGTCGCGCGAAATTGGGAGTGGCCTCCGCCTTTGGCGGGAGGAAGGTCAACGCCAAGGCGATGAGCGCTGCGACCAAAACGATGGCTTTGAGCTTTGGAAGGTCATTGTCCTCGGAGTCGCGTGCAAGCACGATTGTCCCCCGCATCAGCGCGAGCCCAGGGTAACATTGGCAAAGAGCGCCAATCTGCAACTTACCCAATGGCGGCGCAAGGGCGCCGGCGCAAGCCGCCGAGTTCTTTTGCCCTTGCATTGAGCGACAAACCGCTCCGCTTTCGATAACGTCGCCGTCGCACGAGGTCGCTCGCAACGCGGGTATCCAAATGATTTTGCGCGCTCGTCGCGCCCTGCTCATCGGCGACGTGATGATGGACGTCATTGTGCGGCGGGAAGGACCGATCGCGCGCGGCTCGGATCGGCGCGCGTCGATTACGGTTCAGCCCGGCGGCTCAGCCGCCAATCAGGCGGCGTGGCTCACCCACTACGGCGCGGACGTCGATTTCGTCGCCCGCGTTGGCGCCGCGGACCTCGAACGCGAGACGGCGCGCTTCGAGGCGGTCGGCGTCACGCCGCATCTTGTCGGCGACCCTACCCATGAGACCGGGCGGCTGGTCGCGCTTATCGACCCGGACGGCGAACGCAGCTTCCTCACCGACCGCGGCGCCAACGAAGCGCTCGAAGCGGGCGACATCCCCGACGCGCTGATCGAGAGCGCGACGCTCATCCACCTTTCCGGCTATTCGTTCTTCGCCTCTTCGCCGCGCGCGGCCGTCCTCGACGTCATGCGTCGGGCGGGGGGTAAGCCGATCAGCGTCGATCCGGCTTCGGCGGAATTCCTGCGCGAGGTCGGCGCTGACAAATTCCTCGCCTGGACGCGAGGCGCGACAAGCCTTTTCCCCAATGAAGAGGAAGCAGCGATTCTGGCTGGCTCTGACGATCCCGAAACGCAATGCGTGCGGCTCGCCGCCCGCTACCCGCTGGTCGTCATCAAGCGCGGCGCGGCCGGCGCCGAGGCGATCGAAGGCGAGCGCCGCTGGCGCGTCGATGCTCCAAAGGTCGAGGCGATCGACACGACCGGCGCAGGGGACGCCTTCGTCGCCGCCTTTCTTGGCCACCGACTTTCTGGCGCGGACATTCAGCCCGCGCTTGAGCGCGCCGCAGCAGCCGGCGCCGCCGCTTCGGCACGCGTCGGCGGGAGGCCGAAGGCGGCGAACATTCATCCCGACCGATAGTTACGATCACTTCTTTCGATAGACTTGCGTCGTCGCCGCTCTATACCTATCTTGACGCTCAACACGGTTTCCGACTAAGGAATTCGCTAAATTTCTTCGGTCACAACACTGAACAAGCGGCAGTATTTCGGAAGCCAAGACCTAACAGTTCGGCCAGGAGGGCTCACATGTCCATTCGTCCCGTCAAGCGCGTCAGCCAGTCCGTTCCGACCATGGAGGGCGCCGGCGTCAAGCTGCGGCGCGCCTTCGGCTTCGGCGACACGTCCGATTTCGATCCGTTCCTGATGATGGACGATTTCCGCGGCGATCGGCCCGAGGATTATCTGGCTGGCTTCCCGTGGCATCCCCATCGCGGCATCGAGACCATCACCTATGTGCTGGCGGGCGAGGTCGATCACGGCGACAGTCTCGGCAATCGCGGCAAGCTCGGCTCCGGCGACGTCCAGTGGATGACCGCGGGCCGCGGCATCCTGCATCAGGAGATGCCGACCGGCGACGCCAGGGGACGCATGCATGGCTTCCAGCTGTGGGCGAATCTACCGGCGCATCTCAAGATGACCCAGCCGCGCTACCAGGACGTTCCGGCGGCCGAGATCCCCGAGGTGGTCGACGATGACGGCACGCGCGTGCGCGTGATCTGTGGCGAGTTCTGGGGCAAGAGCGGTCCGGTCGACGGCGTCGCCGCCGAGCCGCGCTATCTCGACGTGACGGTTCCGGCCGGCAAGAAGAAGCGCCTCAAGGTCGAGGATTTCCGCCAGGCGTTCGCCTATATTTTCGAGGGCTCGGCGATGTTCGCCGACTCGTCCGAACCGTTCGGCGTGCTGCGCGAAGCTGAGGTCGACGGCGAAGAGGTCCTGGTGCGCGACAAGGTCGGCAACCGTTCGCTGGTCGTGTTCGGGGCCGGCGACGAGGTCGTCGTCCAGGCCGGCGAAGAGGGCGTGCGCTTCCTTCTCGTCTCCGGCCGACCCTTGCGCGAGCCGATCGCCTGGCACGGGCCCATCGTCATGAACACGCAGGCTGAGATCCGTCAGGCGCTCAGCGACTTGCGCAGCGGCGCGTTCATCAAGAACTAGCGCGCACGGCTCGAGCTGCGGATTGCGTGGCTCGAGCCGAAACTGTAAATATCGCTCCAAATCGAGGTCCTGTCGGAACCGGGCTTTAATCTTCGCGTTTTAGATCGTGGGCGCGGGCTCGCACGCCCGGCGGAGCCGAATAGCGATGGCCAATTCAACGATCACGACGCAATGTTGCATCGCCGGCGGCGGACCTGCCGGCATGATGCTCGGATTTCTGCTGGCGCGCGCCGGCGTCCAGGTCGTGGTGCTGGAGAAGCACGCCGATTTCTTTCGCGATTTCCGCGGCGACACGGTTCATCCGTCGACCCTCGAATTGATGTTTGAACTCGGCCTGATCGACGAGTTCTCGAAACTCCCGCATCAGAAGGTCGAAACGCTGACCGCGCAGATCGGCGCCGACCATGTTCAAATGGTCGATTTTCGCCATCTGCCGACGCACTGCAAATTCGTCGCGCTGATGCCGCAATGGGACTTCCTCAACTTCCTGGCCAAGCACGCCCAGCGCTACAAGACGTTTGACCTGCGCATGCAGGCCGACGCGACCGGCCTCATCGAAGAGAATGGGCGCATCGCGGGCTTGATCGCTGACACTCCCGGCGGGGCGCTGACGATCCGGGCTGATCTCGTGGTCGGCTGCGATGGACGCCATTCGATTGTGCGCGAGAAAGCGGGGTTCAAGAGCGAGGATTACGGGGCGCCGATGGACGTGCTCTGGTTCCGTCTCTCGCGCGAAGACAAGGACAGTCCCGACACATTCGGCCATATCGAGGCGGGCCGGCTCATGATCATGTTCGACCGCGGCGATTACTGGCAGTGCGCGTACGTAATCCCGAAAGGCGGGATTGAGCGGATGAAGGCGGAAGGCTTCGAAGCCTTCCATAAACGAGTGGTCGAGATGTCGCCGTTCCTGTCCGACCGCGTCGCGGAACTGAAAACCTGGGACGACGTCAAGCTGCTCAGCGTCACCGTCGACCGGCTGCAAAAATGGTGGCGGCCCGGGCTCATCTGCATTGGCGATGCGGCGCATGCGATGTCGCCGATCGGCGGCGTCGGCATCAACATGGCGGTGCAGGACGCGGTCGCCGCCGCCAATCGGCTCGCCGGACCGCTTCGCGCGGGCAAGGTGACGGACGACGATCTTCAAGCGATCGAAACGCGACGCACGCCGCCGATGCGGTTTACGCAGCGGCTGCAACTCACCATCCAGCAGCGCATCATCAGCCGCGTGCTCAGCGCTCGCGAGCGGCCGAAGCCGCCAATGTTCCTCAAGCTCTTCGGCGTCTTTCCGATTCTGCGCCGCATACCGGCGCGGCTGATCGGGATCGGCATTCGCCCCGAGCATGTCCGGACGCCCGAGGCGGCGGCGCCGGTTTCAGAAGTGAGCCGCCTCGCCCCGCGTCAGCGCGAGAGCGCCTCGGCGTAGACGGCGAGCGTATCGCGCGTCATGCGCTCGAGCGAATAGGCTTCGGCGATCTTCGCCCGCGACCGCCGCCGCACGGCGTCGCGCGCCGAGGCGCCGAGCGAAAGCGCGGCGCGGATCGCCTCGGCAAGCGCGGCCGGCTCGCCGGGCGGAACGAGCCATCCGGTGCGAGCCTCGGCGTCCGCGTGCGGCGGCGCGGCGACGATTTCGCGCGCGGCGCCGATGTCGGAGATGACGGTGAGCGCGCCCATCGCGGCCGCCTCGATCGAAGTGCGCGTCACGCCGTCGGCTTCCGTGGCGGGAAAGACCACGACCGCCGCGGCGACGAACGCGGCCGGCGGATCGGCCGAGGCGGCGACGCGGACAAGCATGGACTGGACGCCGCGCTTGATTGCGAGCGCGTCCAGTTCGCGCGCGTGCGCAGGCTTCGCCGCTTCGCCTGCCAGCACGAAACGAACATCGTCGAGGCGCTGGCTCTTGATGAGGGCCGCGGCTTCGATGAGCATCTGCTGGCCCCGGCCGGGAGCCAATCGCGCTGGCGTTAGAACGACCCGCTCATGCGCCGCGACGCCCCAGCCCGAGCGGACATCGGAGACGCGGCGCCCGCTCACCCGTTCCGGCTGAAGCTTTGAGAGATCCATTCCCGGACGAACGATCCTGAGCCGCTTGGGCGGCGTGGGAAAGAGGGTTTCCACACGGCCGGCGACGAATTCGGACGACGCGATGACCGTGTCGCCCTCGGCGACAGCGGTCTCGAAGCTCGTGCGCGGACGCGTGCGGACGCCATCGCTCGGAAGCGAGGTGACGAGCGGGCGCTTTGCCTTGCGGCAGGCCCTGACCGCCGCCCAGGCGGCCCAGCGCGAGCGCACGTGGACAAGGTCGACCTGCTCGACAGCGATGATGCGCTGCAGGCGGCGCGTGTTGAGCGCCATCGCGAGCGGGTTCTTCGTCGCCGCCGGGAAGCCGACGAAGAGACCGCCAATCGCCTGCAGTTCTGCCGCCAGTCCGTGAGAATCGGTCGCCACCAGCGCCCGCGCGCCGGTCTCCGCGAGCGCTGCGGTGACAGCGAGCGTCGCGCGTTCGTCGCCGCCCGCGGCAAGCGGCGGAACGATCTGGAGGATCGTCCGGCCGGCGAGCGGCGCATTGCCGCCGCGTCCGAAGGGGGAAAGGGCGTCGACGCTCACAGGAGGCCGCGCATTGAACACGAGCGCGGGCCGCGGGAGCGGTTGACTCGCGTCGAAGGCTCCGCCAAGTCCGCTTCGCCCCGCGCCCCCGCACCGATGTTCATACCGGCGCGGTCCGCAGGCAGCGTCATCAGAAGCGAGCTCAATGTGCCGGACGAACAGCCGCAGGTCTTCATCGTCGGAAACGCCCCAAATCAACGGCGTATCGCCTTTCGCCGCCGTGCGCCAGTGCGCGACGGAGGTCCAGGCCTTGTTTGGCTGAGCGGTTATCGCTCCGACATGGAATCGACCAAGGCGACCGCCCTCGACGCGGAGGCCGAGCGGCGCGGTCTGGGCCTCCTCAGGTTCGATTATTCCGGCCATGGGCGATCCGACGGGCGGCTGGAGGATGGAACCATCTCCCGCTGGCTCGAGGAAACGCTGGCGCTCATTCGGTCGCAGAGCGAGGGCCCGCAAATTCTGGTGGGCTCCTCGATGGGAGGTTACCTTTCGCTGCTCGCCGTCCGCGCGCTGAGCAAGGCGGGAGAAGCCGGGCGCGTGAAAGGCCTCGTTCTTATCGCGCCTGCGGTCGACTTCACCGAAGCGCTGATCTGGGCCAAGGCCCCGGACGAGGCGCGGCGCGCGATCATGGAGGAAGGCCAATGGCGAAGGCCCTCCGCTTATTCGAGCGAACCCGATTGTTTCACCCGCGACCTGATCGAGGACGGGCGCAAGCACCTTCTGCTCAGCGGCATGATTCGCACCGGCGCGCCAACCGCGGTGCTGCAGGGTATGCGGGACGAAGACGTGCCGTTTTCGCATGCGCTCGCACTGATGCAGCGCTTCGGCGGCGACTCGGCGACACTGACGTTGGTCAAAGACGGCGATCACCGCCTGTCCCGTCCGCAGGATTTGCAACTGATGTTCGACGCGCTGGAAAGGATGGCGCCGGGTCATTCGTCTTCGGCCAATTAGGTTCTGTTGCGACCTCGACGACCTGTGAGCCCCGTCACAGCCTTATCCGCTTGCCCGGGTATTGGTGTGTGGCGCTCGGGAAATGGTCGACGACCATAGCGAGACGGGCGGAGCGGAGGCATCCATGTCTCACAGCAAACCTGGTACCGCTGGCGGCAAACCTCGAACTCATCCCTTGCCGCCCGATGGATTCGACCCGCGGGCCGCTTCGGCGCGTGAATTGCGGCGCTATGGCCTTCCGCGGCGACCCGATCCGGCGGTCCGCCCACAACTTGCAGCGCGCTGGGACGAGATCTTCTCACGCAAGATTACTTACATCACGCCTGCCTTCCGGCCGCTGGCGGAGCTGCTTCCTGGCGTCAAGCGTCGACGACGCCGACCGCGGCGGGACCTGGTGACCGTCCCGAATCCCACCTGGTCGGGCGCTGTTGTGCACGCCACGGGAAGTGAGACCTTCACCTGGGTTTTAGGGCAATGGAATGTCCCGGATGTCGCCCCCGGCGCCGGAGGCAAGGGCGCCCAGTATACGTTCGCCTTCATTGGGATCGACGGGAATACGGACGTCACCCAAATCGGCACCATCCAGTCGGTATCGACCGCGACGAACGGCAGCCTCAGCAAGAATTGCTATGCCGTCTTTGAGTGGTACCCAAATTCCTGGTCCGCGATCACGAACCTTCCGGTCAGCTTCGGGGACACGATGATCGGGCTGATTTGCATGGAGTCCCCAACCGAGGCGTTCTTCAGCCTGCTCAACGTGACCAGCGGGGTTCATGCAGGGTTCGTCTTCGATGCTCCGGCCGGGACGGTCTCGTTGGAAAATCAAGCCGAGTGGATCCTCGAACGGCCGGACATCAATGGCGTCAATCCGCCGATGCCCAACTTCGGCGAGATCTACTTCAACTCGGCCATGGGCGGCCATGGACTGGACTTTCTTGCGGATGGGGGTTCGGACACGGCGATAAACATGGTGGTGAACGGAACGACCGTGGCCACGACAACCGTCGAGACGCCGACGCTCATCAAGATCGCCTACACTGGCGATTGACCAAAGCTCGCGTCCCCGAATTTCCGCCGACCCAGGGGCGACCTCTGAAGCCCTGCAGGCGGATGCAACGCTATTCCCATGTGGCGCCGAAGCGATGCAGGCTCGCGCCGTGAACCTTGAGCCACATTTCGGCGCGGTCGGTTCCGGGGTGGAGACGGCGCGCAAGCTTCCAGAACAGGGCCGAATGATTCATGTGCACGATATGCGCCACCTCATGCGCCGCGAGATAATCGAGCACGAACGGCGGCGCGAGAATCAGGCGCCAGGAGAAATTGAGCCCACCCGTCGACGAGCACGACCCCCAACGGCTCACCGTATCGCGCAGCACCATGCGGCGCGGCTTGACGCCGAGCTGCTTCGAATGCCTGGCGACCGCAGCCTCGAGATCCTTGCGCGCCTCGCGCTTGAGGAAATCGGTGACGCGGCGCGCCACGTGCGGCCGCTCGCCGGAAACGCAGATGAGCGGTCCGCGCTCGCTCGAACTCGAGCCAGACCCCGCCGCGCTCGCCTGGCCGATGCACGATGCGATGATCGACGCCGCGAAACGGCATGATTGCGCGGGGTTCGAACGCGACCGGCGCCGGCAGACGCGCGAGCCGCGTGCCGATCCATTCCGCGTGACGTTCGGCGAATTCGCGCGCCGCCTTGAGCGATGAGCGCGTCGGCATCGTCAGCACCACGTCGCGCGACGCGGTGCGAACCCTCAGCGTGAAGCGGCGCGACGTCGCGATGCGTTTCAGCGCGACGCGATACGTCTCGCCGTCATGCGCGATATCGAAATGAGCCGCCTGCTCAGGCGCCCGGCGTTGGAAAAGACGCAACATCCCGCCAAGTCCCCAGCGGACGTGTTGAGGCGAAGGCCGACGCCTGCGCAGCCAACAACCCCAGCCGCCGCTGGCGAATCCTAGTCCAGGCCAGCCCCGAGTTGCCAGAGGTTTTGTTGAAGAAAATGCACGGCTCAGCCCAATTGCACGCTCGGGGTTGCAGCCGGCTTCAACTGGAGCGGGAGTCCGGCGGCGACGAAGATCACGACGTCGCAGGCGGCGCCGATTTCCCGGTTCGCCCGCCCCTGCCAGTCGCGAAACTCGCGGCCGAGTTTGTGGTTCGGCACAATACCCATGCCGACTTCGTTGGAAACGAGGATCGCCGGGCCGGCAAGCCTGCCCATGGCGTCGGCGAGAGCCGTGAGCGCGGGGCCCGGGTCGCGGCCGGCCAGCATGAGATTGCTGAGCCATAGCGTCAGACAGTCGACAACCACCACCCTGCCGGTTTGCGCATGCCTCAGGAGGGCCGCGGCGATTTCGATCGGCTCCTCGAGCGTCGCCCAGCCTTGGCCCCGGTCAGCCTGGTGGCGGGCGATCCGCGCCGCCATTTCCCCATCTCCCGGCGCGCCGGTCGCCAGATAGAGCCGATCGGGACCGTGCGCCTCCGCCAGCCTCTGCGCATAGGCGCTTTTTCCCGAGCGCGCGCCGCCGAGCACGAGCAGGCTGCGAATGCGAACCTCGGCCGTCTGTTGCTCCACGATCACTCGGTCAACCGGCTTCGCTCGGCGCCTGAACCGCGTGTGAAGAGCCGCTCATTCGCACGAGCATCAGTTTTCACTCGCCGCGTTCCCGCTGGCCTCGCCCTCAGGGAAATTCTTTAGTTTCTGTCCCGGACGGCAAACGATCAACCGCTCCACTGGCGTCCACCAAACCTCGTCTGGCCGGACCTTGTCGATCGAAGCCCAGTCAAAACCACAATAATTATGGTGAAACCATACGGCCTGCCCTACGTGCTGCGAAAGGAATTGTGGAAAATATTCGAATGTGAACGAGTCCCCGATCACCATGATCGTTGGACCGGGCCTGTCCGACACAATCGCGAAGTCCTCCATCTGTAGCGCGCCTTCGATGCGACCCTCGAGGCTGTGCGACAGTGGCTCGTAGCGGCCAACGGGCTTCAATACGAAGGACGGGGCCATTTCCACGACCTTGTCCGCTATACCCTCTAGCGTCGCAACGTCGCCCCCCTTCTCTTCCACCATGGGACCGATGGCGGAGGGAGGATCGATTTCCCAGTCCGGATGACCGTCTGCGTCGACCAGAGCGTTAAAGCCGGCGACTGCGCCTCTGACGTTCCAATGCAAGTCATTGAACAGATAGGTTGGCCCGGAGGCCCGAGCCTCTTTCACAGCGGGACGCAGATCGACCGTCTTGACACCCCGAGCCGCCAACTCCTTCAACAGGAGATCATACTCGGTCGCCTTGCCGGGATTTCGCGCCCAGCCCGGAAGATCGTCTTGGTAAATGGTCGAGGAATTCGGCGGCAACGCAACCAGAAACTTGACGCCGCGCTGGGCCAGTGCGTCGTTCATCGCTGCGATCATGTTAACGACCTCGGCCACCTCTCTAGGATGAAACGCGCGGCCCGCGCTTTGCGCGAGCATATCGTCGGCCATAGCAGTCACAGCATACTTGCGCCCGCTGGCGCCCGTCACCACCATCCCGTCGCCATCGGAAAAGAGCGGCTTGGTCAGTTCCCGATGCGCTGTGATCAGCTTCCCTCGCAAGCCGAAATGGTCCCTGAGGTAGGCGTCGACCGCCGCCGGCAGCGCGAGCCAGCTCGCCCCGGTTGTGGGCAGCCGTGGTGCCGGCGCAAGGGAGCGACCTTCCCTGAAAACGGTCGCGGGGCTGTCAGGCGCGACGAGGCCGACCACGAACGGCGCGGCGAGCAGACAAAAAGCAAGGAGGGCGAAAATCCGACGATGGCGCAGGAGCATTAGTTCTCAGTCACCGTGTCTTCCCTTCCGCGAAATTTTCGGGCGAGAAGGGTCACCAGGATGAGACGCTTTTGTCGACGAGCAGGACGCCATTTTCGCCGGGATTTCATTGTCGAACGGTCGCCCGATCTTCCAACGGATCCGCCGGCCGACCGAGGGGCGCCGGCGCTTTGTCTTCCCCCGCCCCCGTCTTCGCTTCGGGAAATCCAAGTGGGGAGTGCTGGCAGAGAAAAACACGTTCGCCTGGCATCCACCAAACTTCATCAGGCCGGATTTCGTCGATAACCCTCCAGTTGAAGCCACAATATTCGTGGTGCACCCAGATCACGCTGCCAACGTGCTGCAAGAGCAATGGCGGGAAAAAATCCAGGGTCAGTGAATCGCCGAAAATGAGGATCTTGGGGCCGGGTCGGTCGAAGGTTTCGATGAAACTGTCGTCGGAGAGCCGAATTCTCCTCCCAGGCGGAAGCTTCAAACCCTCGCTATATTCCCAAATCCTATTGGAGAGACCGAGGGCTGTCGCCATGTCGCCTCCCTTGCGCACGGCGAGCGGACCCAAGGCCGAGCCCGGCTCGATCCGCCAATCAGCATGGGCATCCGCCTCGACGATCGCGTTGAACGCGGCGAGCGCGCCGCGGAATGTCCAATGCGTATCGTGCAAATAAAAGACCGAGCCGCCGGCGCGAGCCGTCTTGAGGACCGAACGCAAATCGATCGCCGGCACGCCTTTCACGGCGAGCTTCGCCAGAAGCAGATCGTATTCCGTCGGCCGGCCTGGATTTTGCGCCCGAACCGGCAGGTCGTCCGGATAGACACTCGAGGCGTTCGGCGGGGGGGCGACCAAAAAACGGATGCCGCGGGCTCGAAGCTCGTCGTTCATGCGCGCGAGCAGATCGCTCAGTTGATCCACAGCCCGGTCGCGCATGAGGAGCCCGGAGCTCTGCACAACCATCTCGTTGCCCAGATAGAACATACGGCCGCCACGGCCCATCAGGATCTTGTAGCTGCCGAACAGCGGCTTGGAGAGTTCCCGATGGGCGCGGAGTAAAGCCTGACGAAGGCCGATATGGTCTTGCAGATAGGCGTCGATCTGCGTCGGAAGGCTGAACCAGTCGGCGCCATCGACAGGCGCTCTCGGCGCTGGCGCCGGCGTGCGCCCGTCCATGAGGATCGACGCCGCGCCGTCCGGATAGATGAGTCCGGCCAGGAGCGGCGTCGCCAGCACGAGGAAAGCGGCAACCGCGAAAAATCGACGATATCGGCGCAGCATTCCGGATGAGGGTCGCGCGGCGTCGAGGCCATGGCGCCAGCGGCGATCCTGAAAAAGCGCTGGCCAGCTGACCGAGGGGCTTTTGTCCGCCGCCCGCGAGGTCGAAAGCGTTGATCTCACACCCATTCGACTCAGAGCGCCTCGAGCCCGTGAAAATGCGTCGCGTCGCGATAGCGCGACGTCCCGGCCAAGCGCAAGCCCGGCAATTGGGGCGTCTCGAGCTCGAACATCGAGTGGCGATCGAGCGCGCCGAACGACTCACGATGCGGTCTAGCCATTGGCGCCACGGGCCACCCTTAGCCCAGCGGATAGGCCGCCTCAACGACATAGGGTCCGCCGCCCGACCCGTCGCGGGCCGAAAAAAGGACGAAGCGCTCGGCGGTGAACGGGTCCGCGACCAGCGCGCCGCGCAAGGCGAGATAGCTGGCGACCGCGATTTGGCTCGCGCCGCGCAGCCGCGCCAGCGTCACGTGCGGCGTGTATTTGCGCGTCTCGGGTTCAATTCCGATCCGCCTCAGGCGCCGCTCCTGTTCGGCCTGCAGATCCATCAGCGCGGGCTCCGGCTTCACCCTGGCCACGATCGCGCGCGGCTTGTCGCCGCCAAACCAGCTCAGCCCCTCGAAGCGCACCGGCGTCGTCGGCCGACGGATATCGCCGAGGGTTTCGTCGACGTCGCGAGCGGCGCGCGCGTCGATATCGCCGATGAATCTGAGCGTGACGTGGTAGTCCCCGGGCTCGAGCCAGCGCGCGCCGACGATTCCGCCGCGCATCAGCGCGAGCTGGCCGACGACGGCCTCCGGCAGTTCGAGGCCGGTGAACAGGCGAGGCATGGCGCCGACCCACGAATTGGGGAATTCTCATCGCGCGATCGACGAAACAACAAAACAGAGAGGAGCCGCCCGCGCGCGGGCTTGACGCCGCTCATCTGCCTATAGGCGCATTTTTTTCGAAGCGCACGCAGCCTCAAGCGCGCCCCGCCGGGGCGCGCTTGCGCTTGACACGTCAAGAGGGATTTTTTGGGGGCTAAGTCGAGACGGCCCCAGAGAGCCGTCTCGCGCTCCGACGATAGGCCAGAACGCCAAGCGATGCGAAGCCCAGCAACAGCATCGCCCAGGTGGATGGCTCAGGAATTCTCGGGGCCGCCTCGCCGAGAAAAGCCAGTCCATCGATCGTGTCGCTACTACTCGTTGCACCAAATGGCTGGAAACCCGCGTTCAGCGCGAGGCCAGCGAGGGTGTAAGGGACGACTGTCCCGCCGGCTTGGCCGACCCACATGGTTCCTGACACCGGATCGTAGGCCAGACCCCCGGCGTTGGAGGGCGTGGAGAACTCAGGCGTGAAGACGTTTGTGGTCGGATCCCAGATGCCGACTTCGCGACCCGCCCAATGGGTGATCCAGATCTGTCCCTTGGCGAAAGCCATGCCGACAACGTCCGGCTGCGATTCGGTGCTGAGGATAGTCCCCGTCGTCACATCAATGAGTTGGACGCCGTTGTCGAACTGGGCGTGATAAAGCTGCGTGCCAGTCCAGATCATGTCCTCGTTGCAGCAGCTGGTCCCCATCCCGGTGATCGGCGTCGATGAGATCAACGCGCCGGTATAACTGACCTTGTTGATGAGATCGCTGAAGGGGTCGCCGGCGTAAAGGAAATTCTGCCCGCTTACGTCGGTCATGCCGTTGATGTGGAAGGTCGTGGCGTGGTTGGTCTCGCTGACCAGACTGGCGCCGCTGACCGTGGCGACTCCTAATTGATCCGGAAGCACGCCGTTGAAGGTGTTCTCGTCAGTGCCGATAAACAGGGTGCCGTCTGCAATCGCAGGGCCGGCCGCCGCTGCGAGAACGAGCGCGATTGTCGCTCCAAGCAAAGACTTCACGATTGCCTCCCGCGTCCGCGAAACATATTTTATGCGCTATTCTTGGTGAATACCTATCAAAAATTCACTGTTCTGTCAAGCTATTACAGATGACGCTCGCAATATTGACAGTGATTACCCGCTGAACAGACCAGGCATGGCGCCCTAGCCCCGTTCCTTCGAAATGAACTGGCGGAAGCGGTCGGAGGTCGAGCCGGAAAAAAGCTCGCGCGGCGGTCCCTCCGCCTCGACCAGCCCTTGATGCAGGAACATCACCCGGGTCGAGACGTCGCGCGCGAAGCTCATCTCGTGGGTGACGACCAGCATCGTCCGCCCCTCCTCGGCAAGCGCACGCATCACGCGCAGCACCTCGCCCACGAGTTCCGGATCGAGCGCCGAGGTCGGCTCGTCGAACAGCATCACTTTCGGCCGCATCGCAAGCGCGCGTGCGATCGCCGCGCGCTGCTGCTGACCCCCGGAAAGGTGCGCGGGGTAATAGTTCTCCCGCTCGGACATCCCCACTTTCGCAAGCAGCGCGCGCGCCTCCTCGACGCATTCCGCGCGCGGGCGTTTCTGCACGTGCACCGGCGCCTCGATCAGGTTCTCGAGCACCGTGAGATGCGACCACAAGTTGAAGCTCTGGAACACCATGCCAAGCTCGGAGCGGATGCGGTCGACCTGGCGCCGGTCCGCGGGCTCGGCCCGGCCGTCGCGCCGCTGGCGCATCGTGATGGTTTCGCCGGCGACCGTCACCACGCCCTGGTCGGGGGTCTCGAGCAGATTGATGCAGCGGAGAAACGTGCTCTTGCCGGAACCGGACGAGCCAAGGATCGAGATCACATCGCCGTCGTTGGCGGTCAGCGACACGCCCCGCAGCACTTCGAGCTGACCGAAGCTCTTGTGCATCTTGTCGACCGTGAGCGCCGGGGTCGCTGCGGGCATGAGGCGCGTCCTTCAGCTTGGCCGGGGCCTGAGATGCGGCGAGAAGCGACGCTCGAGCGCAAGGAAGCCGGCCGCGATGATATAGTTGACGACGAAATAAATCGCGCCGGCAAGGATGAGCGGCAGGTAAGTGACGAGCGTATCGTTGCGGATCTTCAACGCGACGCTCATCACGTCCCATAACGTGATCAGAGAGACGAGCGCAGTCGCCTTCACCATCGAAATCATCTCGGTCGAATAGGCCGGGAGCGCGTGCCTCGCCGCGATCGGAAAAATGATCCGGCGGAACATCAGGAGCCGGGACATGCCGCAGGCGCGCGCCGCCTCGACCTGACCATGGGGCACGGCGAGAAGCGCGCCGCGAAAGATCTCGGCCTGGTAGGCGGCGGTGCAAAGCGCGAGCGCCAGCACGGCGCAATTGAACGCGTCGCGCAGGAACGACCATGCGAAGCTCGCGCGCACCGCCGGCAGCGAAGCGAGACCGTAGTAGACGACAAAGAGCTGGATCAGGAGCGGCGTGCCGCGAAAGATCATGACGTAAGCGCGGGCGAAAAGCTCGAGCGGCTTCACCCCGCTCACCCTCATCCAGGTCACGCCCGCCGCAATGAACCCGCCCAGCACCACCGACAGGAACCAGACCGAGAGCGTAAGAGGCAGCGCGGCGAGAAGGCGGACGAAGGTCTTGGTGATGAAATCGAAGTCCATCGCCGCCTTAACCCATCGCCCGGCGCATGCCCCGGGTGGCGCGCGCCTCGGCGACGTCGAAAATGCGGGTCGTCGCGACCGTCATCACAAGATAAAGCGCGGCGCCGCCGAGATAGAAGGCGAAAGGCCGATGGGTCGAGCCGGCGCCGACCTGACTGATCCGCATGAGCTCGGTCAGGCCGGTGACCGAGATCAGCGAGGAATCCTTGAGCGCGACCTGCCAGAGATTGCCAAGTCCAGGCAATGCGAAACGCAAGACTTGCGGCGCGATGATGCGGCGGAACAACAGCGCCCGATTCATGCCGACGCTGACCGCAGCCTCGAGCTCGCCGCGCGAGATGGCGCGATAGGCGGCCCGGAACACCTCCGCCTGATAGGCGCCCGAGATGACGCCGACGGCAAGCGCGCCGGCGGCGAAGGACGGCACGCCGACGAAGCCCTCGTGACCGAGAGCGTGGGCGGTTTCGGTCAGAAGCGTCGAAGTGCCGAAATAGACGAAATAGACGATGAGCAGTTCCGGCAGTCCCCGGAACAGAGCGGCATAGGCCTGCCCGACGCCGCCCGCGAGCAGCTTTCCGGAAAGCCGCGCCCAGGCGACAAGGCCGCCGATCGCTGACCCGATGAGAAGGCCGCAGGCCGAGACGAGAAGCGTCATCGCCGCGCCCTCGAGGAGCGCGAGGCCCCAGCCGCCCTCACCGAAGCCGAAGATCGCGAGATTGCCCACCCCGGCGCCCTCCGGTGGCGCGCTCTTTCAACACGAGAGAGCGCGCTGAACGTCCTACGATTGGGGCGTGATGTCGACCTTGAACCACTGTTCCGAGAGCTTCTTCACCGTCCCGTCGGCGATGGCCGCGCTGAGCGCCGCGTCGAACTTCGCGGTAAGGTCGGAATCCGACTTGCGGATGCCCATGCCGGTGCCGACGCCGAACGCGCCGCCGATGAACTTCGGCCCGACGACGGCAAGCTCGGAAGCGTCCGGCTTCGAGGCGGTGGCCAGATTGGTCGTGAGATCGTCGAGCGAGGCGTCGATCCGTCCAGACTTGAGGTCGAGGTCGCGATCGTCGGTGGTCTTGTATTCTTTGACGGTCGCGATGTCCTTGAGATACTGGCTGGCGAAATTGGCGTGCGTGGTCGAGACCTGCACGCCGAGCGTCTTGCCCTTCAGCGCCGCCTGCACGCCCTTGATCGCCGCGTCGCCTTCCTTCGGGTCCTTGTCGAGATTGACGAGCTTGCCGGCGTCGGGCGCCTTGGCGAGCGGGCTGTCCTTCGGCGCGAGGAAGGAGCCGGGCGAGGCGGCGTAGGGCTTCGAGAAGTCGATCTCCTTCTTGCGCTCGTCGGTGATCGACATGCCGTCCATGATGACGTCGAACTTGCCGGCCTTCAGGCCCGGGATCATGCCGTCCCAGTCCTGCGCGATGATCTTGCACTCAAGGCCCGCGCGCTTGCACAGGTCCATCACCAGGTCCGGCTCGAAGCCGACGATCTTGCCGCTCGAGTCGGTCAGGTTCCAGGGCTCGTAGGCCCCTTCCATGCCGATGACGACGGTTTTCCAGTCCTTGGCGAAAGCGGCCGGCGCGAAGGCAAGACCCGCCGCGAGCGTCGCGCCGAGACCCAGCGCTGTCATGAATTTCGTTGCCATCGCCCAACTCCCGTTTGCCGGCGCCGCTCCTCCCGCGGGCCTCCTTGCGAGTCATACAGGCCGGTCAAAGAAATGTGAACGCAGTCGGGCGCCCAAAATCAAGGCCGGCCTGCTTATGAGGCGCACCCGGTCGCGCGCTTCACGAGCGCCTTGTCAAAAGTTCGTTCAGCTATGACGCTGCGGGGGCCCGGAGGCGTGTCGGCGTGAGAGGAATTCTGTCCGTTCTGTTCGCCGTCGGCGCGGGCCCCGCGCCTGCCCTCGCTTTCGCGGACGACAACGCGACCAACGGGGCGATCGATCAGGCTTTTGGCGACCACGCGCAATACGAGGCCGTGATCCTGTCATTGCAGAAAGCGGTCGCCGCGCATGATTCCGCCGCGGTCGCCGGGCTCGTAATCTATCCGATCAGCGTGTCCATCAAAGGCCGGGAGACAACGATCCGGAACGCGAAGGCCTTCATCGCCTCTTACGACGCGATCATGACCCCCGATATCGTCTCGGCGGTCACGCAGCAGAGATATGAGAACTTGTTCGTCAATTCCCACGGCGTGATGTTCGGGAACGGACAGGTGTGGGTTGACCGCGTCTGCAAGGACAACCCCTGCAAGACGCTGGGCGTGAAAGCCATCACGATTCAGCACACCGCCAAATGACGAGCAGCTCCCTCGCCCTCCCTCAAGTCGCGAGAGAGGGCAGGCGATGGCGAACCGGCTTACGCCGCCGCTTTGATCGAAGCGCCGACCTTGTCCATGATCTCGCCGATCTGATCCTCGCTGATGATGAGCGGGGGGGTGAGCTCGATCGTGTCGCCGGCCGGCCGGATCATGATTCCTGCGTCGAAGAACGCGTGGTCGAGCGCGCGACGGACACGCTCGCCGGGGCTGCCTTGAATGGGCGCGAGGTCGATCGCGCCGGTCAGGCCCACGCAGCGGATGTCGACGACGTTGGGCAGGCTCTTCAGTCCCATGATGGCGTCATACCACTTGGGCTCGAGCGCCTTGGCGCGCTCGAACAGGCGCTCGTCGCGATAGACGTCGAGCGTCGCCAGCGCCGCGGCGCAAGCGAGCGGGTGGCCCGAGTAGGTATAGCCGTGGAAGAGCTCGATGGCTTGCTCCGGCCCGTTCATGAAGGCGTCGTAGACGGACTTGCGCGCAATCACGCCGCCCATCGGCACGGCGCCGGACGTGACGCCCTTGGCGAAGGTGATCATGTCGGGCTGAACGCCATAGCGCTCGGCGGCGAACGGCGCCCCCAAACGCCCGAACCCGGTGATCACTTCGTCGAAGATCAGCAGGATGCCATGTTTGTCGCAGATCTCGCGCAGCCGCTTCAAATAGCCCTTGGGCGGCGGCAGAACCCCGGTCGAGCCCGCCATCGGCTCGACGATCACCGCAGCGATGGTGGACGCATCGTGCAGCGCGACGATGCCCTCGAGCGCGTCGGCGAGATGGGCGCCCCATTCCGGCTCGCCCTTGGTGAAGGCCTGATGCTCGCGATTGTAGGTCGCGGGCAGATGGTCGACGCCGGCGAGCAGCGAACCAAAGTGCTTGCGGTTGTTGACCATGCCGCCGACCGAAATGCCGCCGAACCCGACGCCGTGATAGCCGCGCTCGCGGCCGATCAGACGCTGACGCGAGCCCTGCCCGCGCACATTGTGATAGGCGAGCGCGATCTTGAGCGCGGTGTCGCAGGCCTCGGAGCCGGAATTGCAATAGAACACGTGATCGAGATCGCCCGGCGCGAGATCGGCCAGGCGCGAGGCGAGCTGGAACGCCAGCGGATGGGCGAACTGGAAGGTCGGAGCAAAATCGAGCTCCGTCGCCTGGCGCTGGATCGCGGCCACGATCGAGGGCCGGTTGTGTCCAGCGTTGCAGCACCACAGGCCCGCCGTGCCGTCGAGGATCGCGCGCCCCTCGGGCGTGTAATAGTGCATGTCCTTGGCGCGCGCGATGAGCCGCGGCTTCTTCTTGAAAGCGCGATTGGGCGTGAACGGCAGCCAGAACGCGCTCAGGTCGTTGGGGACCTCCGCGCGCTGGGCGGGCGGCTTCACGGCGGTGGCGGTGGTCATCGGATCGGTCTCCTCGAGGGCAATTTTTGCCGCGGACAATGGCGGCGGCGCACCTTCTTGTCCAGTTTTCCGTGATCAGGCGGCCGCTCTCGAGACAGCGCCGCTCCAGCTCTTCCCAGTAGGAAAGAGCGCGCCCCCGATTCGGGGAGGGTTCGCCTGTTCCCGATTCGTTCCGGCAACCGATGTGACAAATCCTGACAAAGTTGCACTTGCCAGATGCAATGAATGGTTGTATTAACTATGAAATACAACCTGGAAGAACATCGGTGACGGTGCTGGAGCCCGTAAGGTTCAGCCCCCAATCGGTCCGGGGACCCAGGGGAAACGGTGTTTTTCACGAAGTTGAACGGCCACGGAAGCAACGGAGGACGGGGGATATGTGGACTGATGCGGCGATTGAGACTCTGAGGCGGATGGCGCTCGAGGGAAAAAGCGCGAGCAGCATTGCAGTGGCGCTCGGCGCGCCGTCGCGCAACGCCGTGATCGGCAAGGCGAACCGGATCGGTGTCAAGCTGACAGGTCACATCCATTGCCTGGCGCCGCGAGCGTCCCGGCCGAGCGCGGAGCGGCCGCGACGACCCGCGATCGCTCGCACGGACTCGCCTTTGTGGAAGCGGCCCGCCGTTCCCGCCGTCCCGCGCGAGCGGAAGCCGGCATGGGCCTTCGCCCAAGCCCAGGTCGGGGAGATGTTGAAGCTCGGGCTCGAGGAGATCAGCGAGAGCGCCTGCCGATGGCCGGTTGGCGACCCGACAAGCGAGGACTTCGCCTATTGCGGCATTCAGACAGCGAAGGGCCGCTCGTATTGCGCCGGGCATTGCCGGATGGCCTACAAGCCGCCGAATTCGCGGGTGTGGGACGGGCGACGTTACGTGGCCCTCGAATTGATGGCGGCGGCCTGAAGCCGCAACGCGCGGCCTGCTTTCAAGGAGTCGGACGGGCGCGCGCGCGCCCGAAAGCCTTTCGCGCGGGCGCGATCCTTTTTCTCTCCGCGACCGCCGTCTCTCGCCGCATCCGCCTGTCCTTCGGGGCTGTCGACCGGGCGTTTCCTGGGGAGTTCCATCATGTCGAACACGTCCTTGAGTTGCCCGCTCGGAACGGCGATGGTCGGCGGAGCCATCGCCATGGCGGTTCTCGATCTCCTGGTGCGGAAGAACATCCTCACCGTCGACGATGTGCAGGGCGCCCTGACGACGGCGCAAAGCTCGCTCATCAGCTCGCCCGCCGTCCATGGCTCTCTCGACGGCGCCAGAATCATCGGGGAGATGAAAGACCTGTTCGCGCGACGGGAGCGCGGCCAGTGGAACGAGCGCCGCGGATAACGGACCTCAGGTCGGGGAGCCGCCTAGCTTTCGGAAACCGCCGGCCAGCCAACGAGCGTCGTCGGACACCAGCGGGCCTTTCTCCTTGCGACGCGGCGCTCGCGATCCTCCGCACTGTAGTCGCGCGCCTCGGGCGCGCGGGTAAAGCGCGCGCGATCTTCAAGCGTATCGATATTGATGACGCTCCACACCCGATCCCCGTCGATCAGCGTCATCGCGACATAGACGCCGCATCGCCGGCAGATAACCTGCTCTGACGTTCGCAGACCGAACGTGTATCGTTGAAGCTGTTCGGGCTCGACCGCGGTCAGCGCCACATGCGCCTTGGGATCGGAAAGCGCCCTCGCGTTGTGCTTACGGCAGAACGAGCATTGGCAGGCGCCGAGCGCCTGCTCGGCCGGCGCCCGGTCGGACATGAGTTCGACGCCAATCGCGCCGCAGTGGCACTGGCCCTTGAAGATCAAGCGCGCTCCGATCTCTTCCGACGCACGTTTCATAGCAGATCGAACGCGGATCGCTGATCCGGGATTGCCTGCGCCGCAAGCTTGCCTCGCGATCGCGCCGTCGATGAGGAGATCCGGCGGCGTTCCGTTGCCCCAAACCGGCACGCCCGTCCCTAACCCTTGGTAACCTCCCGGCAACCTTAAGCCCCGATAAACGAATTGGTTCGCATTGTTCGCTTTTCGTTAAGCGGGCAGCGCGGGGACGTGAACTCTAAGCACGGGCAGCTTGCTTCGGGTATGGGTCGTTCGCGGATCGGATGGGCTCTCTCGGTCTCCTCGCCCTGGTGCGTGGCCTTCGCGGTGCTCGTCTCGATCACGGCCGAAGCCGGACAGGAACCGACCGAGTTCACCAGCGCCTTTGCCCGCGGCCAGCTGATCGGCGCTCCGGGCAGGATCGACCCAGGTCGCCTCGCAGCGCGGCCGCCGCGTATCGTGGACGAGGACGGCGCGCCGCTGCCGATCGTTCCGGCGCGCACCCTGGTCGGAAACCCGGACGAACTTGCCGCCGAGGACGAGATCGAGCCGAACGGGGCGCTGAAGCAGCCGCGACGCGCGTTTCCCACTGTCGATCGCGACGCCAGGGGCGATCCGGTTTTCAGCGCCCCAGGCTTCAACGCGAAACACCTCGACGGCAAGCGTTCGGCCGCCGAGCCCGAGGCCTACAAGTCCTGGCCGCACGAGGTCGAAGATCCACGCGACGATGAATTCGATCCCGGCCATACGATGAGTTCTCAGCGCCCCGCCGATGGCGATGGCGGGGAGCCAGGGCGAAACGCGTTCGAGGATGGCGCGACGCCGGCCGCGCCGCTCGAATTCGCGCTCAACTCGTCTTCGCCCACCTCCAGCGACGGCGTCGTGGTCGTCGTCGAGACCGACGGCTCCGGCGTGACGACGGTTCCGCAGATCTCGGACACGGACGGCAAACCGGACTATTCCGCGCTCATCGACCCGAAGGACAGCGCGCGCCAGATGCGCTGCCTAGCCGAGGCGATCTATTTCGAGTCCCGCAGCGAACCCGAAGACGGACAGGCCGCGGTGGCCCAGGTCGTTCTCAACCGCGTGCGCAGCGGCATCTATCCCACCACCGTCTGCGGCGTCGTCTACCAGGACCGCAACCGGCCGTTCGCCTGCCAGTTCACCTTCGCCTGCGAGGGCAAGTCGCTGCGCGTCGAAGAGCCCGGCCCATGGGCGGTCGCGACCCGCATCGCCCGGGATGTCGTGAGCGGCGCGAACTACAATCCCAAGGTCGGCGTCGCCGTGAACTACCACGCGAATTATGTCGCGCCGTTCTGGGTCGGCTACCTGAAAAAGGTCGACCGCATCGGCGCCCATATCTTCTACGCCATGCGCGACGGCGTGAACTGGGCGCCCGGCGCGCTCAACGGGCGCGGCGATCGCCCGCCTCTCGCCAACTGACCTCTAGCTAAGGGGGCTCAGGCCGGCCGCGCCCGTCTTGATGATCGTGCCCACATGCTCGCCGCGCAGCGCGGCGGTGAGGCGGCCGGGGACGAGCCCGTTCACAACCTGCACCCGCTCGAGATGGCGCGCATTCGCCATGATGTCGAGCATCGCGCGGTCGAACGGCAGCGATCCCTTGTGCTTCGCGAGATCGGCCGCACTCGTCTCGCGCAGCATCTTCGCTTTCTTTCCGTCCGAACCCTTCGGATCGGAATCGTACACCCCATCGACGTCCTCGACGATCGTGAGGCCCGCCGCTCCGAGCGCGTCGGCGAGCAGAAAGGCGCCGGCGTCGGCGCGGTGAGGCGGCAGGCGCGAACCCGGGAACTCGTGATGGTGATAGGGAGGAAAGGCGCTGCCCACGACGGCGCGGGCGGCGGACAGGTGGATCGCGAGCCGGTTCGCGATCGCGCCGTGCTCGACATAGGAAACCCCTTCCGGCGCCAGCAGCGCGGCCAGGATGTGGCCGTTCTGGCCGGCTTCGCTCGCAGCCAGCGGCGCGAGCGACCCGACCGGAAGCCCGAGGTCGAGAGCGACGCTGTACAGGTGACGCGCGCGCACGCCCGCGCCCGTCAGAATGAGCAGACGATGCTCCTGCATGAGCTTGCGGAGCTCGTCCACGATCGGCAGGATCGCATCGGCGCCGCGATCCATGATCGAGCGGCCGCCGATCTTCACGACCTGAACCCAGGGCAGGAGCCGGATCGGACGGCCGCCGGCGACGGGACGGGTGAGATCGGAATCGAGCAGCGTCTGGCGCGCGAGCGGCGAAGCGACATGCTTGGCCGAGTTGGTGCGTTCGGTCATGGGCGTCGCCTCACTTCGCGCTGATGATGGTGCCGACATGGTCGCCAGCGAGCGCGCGGGTCAAATTGCCCGCGACAAGGCCGTTCACGATCTGCACCTCGTGGATGTGACGCGCCGCCTTGAGAAGGTCGAGCATCGGGAACTCGAGAATCGAATCGTGCAGCCCCTTCGCCTTCATTTCATCGACCGTGATCCTGGGGATGAATTTCGCGGTCTTCGAGGTCTTCGGGTTCGCCGTGTAGAGGCCGTTCTCGTCCTTGACGAAGATCATCGCCTTGCAGCCGAACTGCTCGGCGACGAGGAAGCATCCGGCGTCCGTGCGATAGGGCGGGATCACCCCCTCGGGCGCGGGCCGCGTCCACAGGCCATAAGGCGGCATGCCGCTGAAAACGACCGCATTCACCTCGGTGAGATAAAGCGGCACGGCGGAGAGCCCGGCGCCGCTCACGGACGAGATGCCGTGCTTCGCCATGAGCTGGCCCAGCATCTCGGCGTTCTGGTCGGCGACCGAGCTCCCGAGCTGCGACAGCACGCCGGCCGGCAGGCGCAAGCCCGCCGCGATCGAGTAGAGGTGGCGCGCGCGTGTGCCGGCGCCGGTCCCGATCAGCATCTTGTGCGCCTTGCGCGCGGCGACGATCTCTTCGACGAGCGGATAGACGGCCGCGCGGCCACGGTCGATGACGCTCTGCCCGCCGATCTTGATCACGTTTGCGTCGGGCAGGATTCGAAAGTCCGCCGCCCCGTCCGCCTTCGCCTGCAACTCGGGATCGCTGAGCGATCGCTCCATCAGGAGCGCCTCGAGCTCCGACGCGGTGCTGGTCATGGGATCCTCCCTTTCGCCGCGGGAAGCCATGCACGGCTCGGGAACGGCGTGCAAGCCCGCGCGGAGCATGCGAACCGCGGAAGCCGGGGCTGTGCGGCGCCTGCCTTGGCCGTCCCTGCCCGTCTCCCTATGCTGCCTGGCGAAACGAACCCGAGCCCCGCATGCCGAAGCTCTTCTCCTACGGGACCTTGCAGCAGGAGGCGGTGCAGCTCGCGACCTTCGGCCGTCATCTTGTAGGCGTCCCCGACGCGCTCGTCGGCTATCGGCAGTCCATGGTGGCGATCGACGATCCCGAGGTCGTGCGCACGAGCGGCAAGACGCATCATCCGATCGTCGCCTTCACGGGAATGAGCGCGGATCGCGTGCCGGGCGCGTTGTTCGAGATCACGGAGGCCGAACTTGCGCATGCCGACGAATATGAGGTTGCGGCTTACGTGCGGGTCAAAGCGCCGCTCGCCTCCGGCCTGGAAGCGTGGGTCTATGTCGACGCGCGCGGCAGGCCCCCGGCGGCGTAGCCGCCGAGCTTCATGCCGGCGCCGATTGGGTCAGAAGTGGTAGTTCACGCCGGCGGTGATCACATTGGCGGTGAAACGCGACGCGTTCGAGATCGGCGGGTTCAAGAGATCCGTCGTCGTGCGGCTGCCCAGATCGACATAGAGATATTCGATTTTCGCGCTCCAGCCGGCCATGAGTTCGACTTCGACCCCGCCGCCCAGCGTCCAGCCGCCTCTCGTCTGGCTGCGATTGTCAGTGGCGACGAATGAGCCGACATCGGCGGTCGCGTTCGTGTCAACTTGGCCGAGTGCGCCGCCGCCCGTCGCATAGAGGAGCCAGTTCCCGAGCGCATAACCGACTCGCGGTCGCAGCGTTCCGAACCAAGCGAGGTTCTGCGCATAGCTCGCCCCGAATGCCCCGCAGAGAGACGGGAGACAGGGCGCCGTGCGGCTGCCGCGCAAGCCACTTCCCTCGAAGCTCGCTTCGAGCCCGAGGACCCAAGGACCCGTCTGCCAGTTGTAACCGGCCTCGCCGCCCCCGACGACGCCCTGAAGCGGCGTGTTGAAGGTCGGAAGCCCAAATCCTGCGATGCTGAAGGCGTTGCGGCTCGAGCCGAAGGCGCCGCCGACATTGAGCCCGGCGTAAAAGCCCGTCCAGGCCGGCGCGGCTTCAAGGGGCGGCAGTTGCGGCGCCGGCGGCAAGTCGGCCGCGGCCGCGGCGCTTCCCAGCGCAAGCAGCGACAACGCGGTCGTGACCAAGCGGCGCATTGAAATCCCTCTCGCGCCGAAGATGGGCCCGGAAGCTTAAAAATTTGCGAATATGGCTAACGAATTGCGAAGGCGACGGCAGAGCTGTGGCCCTCGATGAGAATGGATCGAGCGGCAGGCGCGGGTTCAGTACGTGAGCCTGATCGGAACCGCCTGGGCCCCGCCCGCATAGTCAAAAGCGGCCGACGCGAAGGCCGGAGCGCCCATGCGCGAGGGCGGATTGCGCGAGAATCCATAGCCTTCCTTCGGCTTGCCGAACATGCCGTATTGCATCTCAGTCTCGCCGTTCGCGGCGTGGAACGCGGCGACCGCATATGTTCCCGGCTTCAGGCCATTGAAAACGCAGGTCGCCTGTCCGCCTTTGATCTTGGCGATGACGCCTCGGCTTTCCTGCCCGGCCTTGGGGAAGGCCTCGGGCCCGGCGTAAAGACCGCAGCGCACGACGCCCTCGTCGTTGCGAAGCCCTGAAACCGGCACCGAAACCCGATCCGCCGCTTGAGCGCTCGCCGCGCCCGTGACGGCGATCAATCCGAAAAGAAGGGAGGTGACGACGAAACTGCGCATGGAACGGCCCCTTGCCTAAAGCCCAACCTGCGCTTGTTCTAGTCCGCCCCGATTTCGAAACCATGAAGGCGGCTTCAACAAACGCGAGTGCGACCTGCTCTTACACCGGCGAGAGGGCGCAATGACCATGGCCCAGGGTCATGCGCCATCGGCTTCTGCAAAGCTCCCCACGACAATTGGCTCTTGAGCGTTAGGCATTGGCGTTCTTGAAGGCGCCATGGCCGCCCCCGGATCACAGTCCGGGGGCGGCCATGACGATCCAAGGCTAATTCCGAGATCAACAGCGAACGCTGTAAGAGCCCGACAATTTCTTGCGTGAAGCAGAAATCGTGATTATCATCGTCGGCGATGGCGAAGTCGCTCACCGATCGTGGGCGCATCGTCGCGGGTGCGATGAAAGGAGCGTAAGATCGTGGCGACGACCGAGCGGAAGCCGGCTCGAACCGCCAAACACAACCTGAGATAGAACAGAGGGTTTTGCTGATTCCAATCGCCCGTAACCCATTGAAAAGTCCCGATTCGAAAAAATAAACGCTAGTAAGCGCTAGCACTTCTACTAGCGTTTAGGCGCATTTAGTGGCGTTTGCTTGCGTTTATTTGCGCGAGCGCGTGACCCGGGTTGTATCGATTGGCGTCGCCCGGGTCAGGCGGCGGCGTCCAGCACGCTCTCCGCCGGCGTATAGGGAAGCCCGTGCGCCGCCGCGACCGGCTCGCAGGTCAGCTTGCCGTCGTGCACGTTGAGGCCGGCGCGCAGGTGGGGATCGTCCTTGAGCGCCTTCACCCAACCCTTGTCGGCAAGCGCGAGCGCGAACGGCAGGGTCGCGTGGTTGAGGGCGAAGGTCGAGGTGCGGGCGACCGCGCCCGGCATGTTGGCCACGCAATAATGCACGATGCCGTCGACGACATAGGTCGGATGCGAATGGGTGGTCGGCTTCGAGGTCTCGCAGCAGCCGCCTTGGTCGATGGCGATGTCGACGATGACCGCGCCCGGCCGCATGGTTTTCAGCATGTCGCGGGTGATGAGCTTGGGCGCGGCGGCGCCGGGAAGGAGCACCGCGCCGATGACGAGGTCGGCGCTGCGGACGAGATCGGCGATCGAGGCGCGGGTCGAATAGACCGTCCGCAAAGCCGACCCGAACTCGGCCGAGAGGCGCTTCAAGGCCTCGTGCGAGCGGTCGATCACGGTGACGGACGCGCCCATGCCGACAGCGATCGTCGCCGCATGCGTGCCCGACACGCCGCCGCCGAGCACGAGCACATTGGCGGCGGCCACGCCCGGCACGCCGCCGAGCAGCACGCCCCGGCCGCCTTGCGCCTTCTCGAGCGCATGCGCGCCGACCTGCGGCGCGAGGCGCCCCGCGACCTCCGACATCGGCGTCAGCAGCGGCAGTCCGCCATAGGGGCTCGTCACCGTCTCATAGGCGATGCACGTCGCGCCCGACGCCATGAGATCGCGCGTCTGCTCGAGATCGGGCGCGAGATGCAGGTAGGTGAACAGGATCTGCCCGGGTTTCAGGCGCTTGCGCTCTTCCGCGAGCGGCTCTTTCACCTTCACGATCATCTCCGCTTGCGCGAAGACCTCCGGCCCGGTGAGCGAGAGCTTGGCGCCGGCGCGGACGTATTCCTCGTCCGGAGACCCGGATCCGAGGCCGGCCGCAGTCTCGACAATGACCTGATGCCCGTGATGGACGAGCTCGGCGACCGCGGCCGGGGTCATGCCGACCCGGTACTCGTTGTCCTTGATTTCCTTGGGAACGCCGATGAGCATGTTCCTGCCTCCGAACCGCGCTTAAAACCAGCCCGAGGCGTTTATCGCAGGAAACTGGCCGCCGGGACACTCGCTTTGGCTCGAGCGCTGTCTCTCTGGTATATGCGGCCTTCGACTCGCTGCGGCGCGGATCCCATGTATCCGCGGGAGGCTCGGAGGAGCATGCGTTCGATCGGACGGCTCAAAACATTGGCGTTCGCGGCGGCCGCGGCGTTCGTTTCGGGATCGGCTGACGCCGGAACCCTCGACACAGTGCGCCAGGACAAGGCGCTGCGCATCGCCTACCGTGAAGATGCGCCGCCGTTCTCGTTCACCGACGAGGCGGGCCTGCCTGCCGGCTTCATGATCGATCTTTGCCGCTCGGTCACGAAGCATATCGGCGATGAGCTCAACATCAGCGACCTCAAGGTCGCTTACGTGCTGACGACCGCCGAGAACCGCTTCGACGCGATCGAAAACGGCAAGGCCGATCTTCTCTGCGAGCCGACTTCGGAAACCCTCTCGCGGCGCGAGCACGTCGACTTCTCGATTCCGACCTTCGTCGACGGGGCGAGCCTGCTCGTCGGCGGCGATGCGCCGAGCGACTTTGGGGCCCTGTCGGGCAAGAAGATCGGGGTTCTGGCCGGCACGACAACCGAGAAGAGCCTGCGCGACACGCTGGCGAGCGCCAATATCGCGGCGGAAGTCACGCCCGCGAAGACGCACCTCGATGGGCTCGCCATGCTCGACAAGGGGGAGATCGTCGCCTATTTCGCCGATCGGGCGATCCTCTCCTATCTCGCCTCCAAAAGCAGCGACGCGAGCAAGCTCCGTCTCGCCGACAATTATTTCTCTCTCGAGCCTTATGCCCTGGCGCTGCCGCATGGCGACGAGGATTTCCGGCTTGCAGTCGATCGGGCGCTGAGCCACATCTATCGCTCGGGCGAGATCGGGGTTGTTTTCGCTCACACCTTCGGCGATCAGATGCAGCCAAGCGACATATTGAAGACCCTCTATTCGGTTTCGGCTCTGCCCGATTGATGCGACATCTCAGCGGACGGAAAGCAGCGCCGTGACCGAGGCCAGACCGGATATCGCGACCCTGCCGTTCGAAGCGGCGCTCGCCGAACTCGAACAGATCGTTGATCAACTGGAAAAGGGCGCGGTTGCGCTCGACGAATTGATCCGGCTTTACGAACGCGGCGAAGCCTTGAAGAAGCGCTGCGACGAGCTCCTCAAGAACGCCGAAATGCGCATCGAGAAGATCACGCTTGCCGCGGACGGCGGGGTGAAGGGAGTCGTTCCCCTTGACGACGACTGACCGAAGCCGCGCAGCGGAATGATCCGCTCCAAACGCTAAAACGACGTGTCCCGCGAAACGGCTTGTTAACGCCTTTCCGCTCAATGTGTTGAACATTCCTTAATTCCTGGCCCCGCTCTCCATCGCGAACGGGGCCTCGAGTTTGAGCGCGAAGCCATGCGTACGATCGCGTTTGTCAGTCAGAAAGGCGGCTCGGGGAAGAGCACGCTTGCATCGTCCCTGGCCGTCGCGGCGCATCAAACGAATGAGAAAGTCTGCGTGATCGACATGGATCCGCAAGGCTCGCTCATCAAATGGGCCAGGATCCGCGCCGCCGGCGACATCGAGGTCCTCGCTTCCGGAGCGGCCCGGCTGCCAGCCTTGCTCGCCACGCTCGAGCGCCGCGGCGTGACGCTCGCGCTCCTCGACACGCCTGGCGCGGAAGGCGCTGCGTCTTCGGCCGCGATGCAGGTCGCGGACCTGAATATTGTTCCGTCCCGCCCAAGCCTGTTCGATTTATGGGCCAGCGCTCGAGCCCGCACGGCGCTCGAGGCGATCGGGGCGAGGTTCGTGTTCCTGCTCAACCAATGCCCGCCCGTCCAACAGACCGCGTGGGTCCAGGACGGCGTCGAGGCGCTTGAAGAAATGGGCGGGCTGATCTCCCCCCTGATCCTTGCCCGGGTCGACTACCAGGACGCGGCTCGCCGTGGCCGGGGCGTCACCGAGCTCAATCCATCGGGCGCCGCCGCCCAGGAAATGCGCGGCCTCTGGCAGTCCATCGCCGCTCACCTGACGCAAGCCAAGGTCGGGCCCCTCGCTCGCGAGGCGGCGTAAGTTCGACGCGAGTTGCTCGCCATTCAAGGCCGGGCGATTCGGCGCCATTTCCGCCAAATGGCCGGTGCATCCACTAAAACCGTTTTACGTTGATAACATTCGCGGATAGGTACACGCTTCTTGATCATTCGAATTGAGTTGAGGAGACGAAAATCCTCCTATCCGGAACTTTCCTCGCTGGCGCGCTTCAGCGATGCCCTGATCGGCCCGACCCGTCCGCGCCTGACGGTTCGCACCAACTGCTCGCCGCAGAGACCGTCAGGTTCTTGTGAACTTGCGGGACCACGGTCGTTTCGAGGTGGCCGGCCGTCTCAGGAAGTTCCCAAAAGAGTTGGGTCTTCGCCTGGAGTTCGCGGCAGTCTGGCTGGCGGTCGTCGTTGCGCGCGCCATCCCGCTGCAAGTGGCTTCGTGGCTCTCCGGAAACCTCTGGCGCCTCATCGCTCCGCGTCTCAGGCGACAAAAGCGCGCGCTCGCGAATCTCGAACTGGCCTTCCCTGAAAAGTCGCCGGGCGAGCGTAAGGCGATCGCCGCGGCAATGTGGGAAAATCTGGGGCGGACCTTCGCCGAGAGCTTTCGCATCAAAACCCTGACGGAGAGCGACCGCATCGTCTTCGAGCCGCCGGAAGGTTTCGACGAGGCAGCGCGCGGCGCGAAGCCCTTCATCGTCTGCGGACTTCACTTGGGAAACTGGGAGATCCTGGCGCATGGCGGGCAGCGGCTCGGTGTTTCCCTCATTGGCGTCTATCAGCGCCTGTCCAACCCTCATGTCGACGGCCTGCTGCACAGCATCCGCGTGCCGCTCTACAAGGCGGGCCTGACGCCCAAGACTCCGGTGGCCGCGCGCGTCCTCTTGCGCGCCATCAAGAATGGCGCCTGCCCGTGCTTCCTCGCCGACCTCCGAGACGACAACGGACCGTTTGTGCCTTTCTTCGGACAGCCCGCGCGGTCAACTGTCTTTCCCGCGCTCCTCGCCCGCACGACGGGTGTGCCGCTCTACGCCGGCGCCGCGTTCCGCCGTCCAGGCGGACGTTTCAGCATTCGCATCATGCCCATCGCAATGCCGCGGACGAACAACAGCGCGGCGGACGCCCTCGCGGCGACGCAAACGCTGCAGCGCCAGTTCGAGGCTTTCATCCGGGAAGCGCCCGAACAATGGATGTGGGCCCACCGGAAGTGGGGCTAGGAACGCACGTTCACACGCGTGCCGGGCTGCGATCACATTTGAATACAGGCGCCTCTAGCCGCCGAGTTGGGTGCGGATTGTCTCCCCGCCGCGCTGAATGGTCAGATCCCACAGCCGCGCGCGTTCCGCGCAGGCTTTCTCCAGATCGCGTGTCGTTGCGATCTTCTGGCCGTTAACCGCGACGACGACGTCTCCCTTTTGCACGCCGACTTGGGCCGCGGTCGTATTATCGCCGACCGTCGCAACCACGACCCCCTTCGAAGCGCTGTCGAGCGACAGTTCCTCGGCGACCGCTGGCGACATGTTCATAACCTCAGCCCCCTCAAATGGCGAGCGACCGCGGATGGTCAACGCGTCACGCGGGGGGACTTCCGGCGCGGCGGCGAGTTTAAGCGGCAAAGTGAGCGTGCGCCCGGCGCGCAGGACGGATAGCCGGGCCGAGCCGCCGAGGGGCTGGACGGCGAGCCGAAAACCGACGCCCTCCGCGTCATCGACATTCTGATCGTCGACCGCGGTGATGAGGTCGCCCCGCTTGAGACCGGCCTCGGCCGCGGGACCCACGGAAGCGACCGTCACGACCAGCGCGCCCGTCGGGCGGTCGATGCCGAGATTGTCGGCAATATCTTTGGTCAAACTCTGCAGCGTGGCGCCGAGCCACGGCCGTTTGACGGTTACGCCGCCATGCAGCGCCGCGGCGATGACGCTTTTCACCATGTTGACGGGAATGGCGAAGCCGATCCCGATGCTGCCGCCGGAGCGAGAATAAATGGCGGAATTGATGCCGACCAGCTTGCCGTCGAGATCGACCAGGGCGCCGCCCGAATTGCCTGGATTGATGGCGGCGTCGGTTTGAATGAAAAAGCCGTAGTCGCTGATCCCAACCTGGGTGCGCGCGAGCGCCGAGACGATGCCTTGGGTCACCGTTTGCCCGACGCCGAACGGATCGCCCACCGCGATGACAAAATCGCCGACTTCCAGCGCGTCGGAATCGCCAAGTTGGAGCACCGGGAAATCCTTGCCCCCTTTGAGCCGAAGCACGGCAAGATCGGTTCGCGGATCGCGCAGCACAATCTCGGCGTCAAATTCGCGCCGGTCGGAAAGCGCGACCTTCACCTGGGTCATATTTTCGATCACATGGTAATTGGTGACGATGAGACCCGACGGGTCGACGATCACACCCGATCCAAGCGCTTTCGACACCCTGGAATCGTCCCCTTCGCCGCCAAAAAACCGCCGGAAGATCGGATCGTCGAACAGGGGATTGCGCGCCGCCGTCTCGACCCGCGAGGCGTAGACATTAACGACCGCGGGAGTGACCTTCTTGACCACCGGCGCGAAGGACAGACGCACCTGGCCTGGACTCTGCGGCGCGACTTTGGGCGCTGTCTCGGCGAGCGCGGCTCCCCATATGAGCGAGAGGACGAAAACGAGCGCCAGCCGAATCAAACCGAACCTCCGATTGTCCTGAGCCCGCTGATATAGGGGCCCCCTCTCGCGCTGCAAACCGTTGGCGGTGCGAACGACGAAGCCTGTCCTGACCATCTGGCGAGGTGGGCGGCGGTCTCAACGAGGCACATGTTAGGCGGCAAAGGAGCTTTCCCATGTCAGACCAACCCGCCTCTTCCGCCTTGCTCGCCTTGTCGACGGGGTTCGCCAGTCTCATTCGCGACGTCGCGCCTAGCCTCGTCTCGATCCAATCCGGGCGCGCACGGTCAACCGGCTTTTCGTGGCGGCCAGGCCTTATCGTAGCAGCCGAGAACGCGCTGGCTGACGAGGGCGAACATTCGATCCTCGACCATGACGGCGCGTCGAGCGTGGCTCGGATCGTCGGCCGCGACCCGTCGACCGACGTCGCTCTGTTGCGGATCGAGCGAACCGACCTGCCGAAAGCGCCGCCGGCAGCTGCCGCGCCGACGGCCGGAGCGCTGGCGATCGTCGCCGGCGCGCGCGAAGGCGCGGTGAACGCGGCGATGGGTGTCGTGTCGTTCGTCGGGCCGCAATGGCGGAGCCTCCGTGGCGGCCTCATCGACCCGCGCATTGAACTCGATGCCGCGCTTGCGCGATCGAGCGAAGGCGGCCTCGCGCTCGATGCTTCAGGCCACGCTTTGGGCATGGCCGTTTTTGGCCCGCGGAGGCGCACCCTGGTTATTCCGATGACGACGATCGACCGTGTTGCCGACGTGCTTGCGACAAGGGGAAGGATCGCGCGCGGCTATCTCGGCCTTGGCCTGCAGCCAGTCAAGCTCGACGGCGGCGGCGCCGGGGCGATGGCGATCAGCGTTGACGCCCAAGGCCCCGGCGCCGCAGCAGGCATCCGGCAGGGCGACATCATCGTGGCCTGGAACGGCGAACCGATCCGTGGGGTCCATCAGCTCGTGCGTGCGCTGGGACCCGACAGCGTCGGCGTGAGCGTCAGGCTGACGCTGCGCCGCGGCGGCGATCCGATCGAGACGACGCTGACGATCGGCGAACGCCCGGAGAGCCAATGACCGCTGAGCCGCCGGCCTTAGTGGTGGCGATCGAGATCGGCGAGCCGGAGCTTGCCGATCGGCTGACGGCGCTTCTGGCTGACGTTCCGGGGCTCAGGCTTGCCGCGCCCGGCGAGCCCGCCGACGCGGCGCTTGTCATCCCCGGCGAGCCTGAACCAGGGCCTGACGTCGCTTTAACACCCCGCGAACTCGATGTGCTGGCGCTGATCGCCGAGGGGGCGTCGAACAAGGCGATTGCGCGCCGCCTCGCGATTTCGGTCCATACGGTGAAGTTTCACATCGCCTCGCTGCTCGACAAGCTCGACGCGGAGGGACGGGCCGAGGCAGTGGCGCAGGGCGCGCGGCTAGGCGCGCTCCGGCTTTAGGCCGTCAGCCGCCCAGCGCGCAACGTCGTTTTCTTCGCCGTCAGGCGAGACGGCCGACCGCGCTTCGCCTTTGCAATGCGCGGCGAACTGCAACGCCAGCCATTCCCCCGAAGCCGAGCAGCATCATCGCCCAAGTCGCGGGCTCTGGCGCGGCCGGTGGGTCCAGCACCGGCCCGGAAATTGAGTCCGTCAACCGGACGTTGCCGAAGAACCCCCATCCCATTCCATTGGTCAGGCTCGAAAGAAGGATCTCGATTGGAGCGCCTGCGTCCGCAGCGGTCGCAGTGTATGAAGCCTCGAAGTCGTACCAGTTCCCGGTATTCTGCATTTGCGTCCGGGTCAGACCGTCAGACGCGGGCGCGGTCGCCAACACCTGATGGCCATTAACGATAAGGATGACGGAGGCGTTATCAAGTTGGGTCTTGGCAAATCCCAAATCGACATTCAAGGAATATGTCGCGCCGGCGACGGCATCAGTCGAAACGGTCTGGGATATCGTCGCGTTGATCGCGCGCGCGACGATGGGTTCCGGGGTCGTCGCATTGATCATCGGATCGCTGCTGAACGTGTTCGTAGTCTGTGGCACGCCCGTTTGCCACTGGCCGGCGTCGGCGCCGCGCGTGTATGTATTTACAGATTGCGTCCAGCCGAAAGTGCTGCTGTCCGAGAACGCGCAGCCGGTCCCGCACCAAAAGTTCAAATATGTCGCCGCGGTCTTACCCGCAGGAAACAGGTCGAAAGTTGGATTGACGACGGGAATTACCGCGGCATTCGCCGTTGCGGCTAACGCCGTCAGGCCAACAGCGCAAACCATCGCAGAACTCAAAAACTTGAGAATTTTCATCCGAATTATCCCCCAATGCGACCAAAAAAGGCGCGCGCCCCAACGAAACAACTCACAATAGACATCTGCGTCTTTGCGGTCAAGCGTTCGCAACCCGGGAGTTGTGCGCGTTCGAGCCCGCGAGTCGAAGGTGCGGTCCGCGCTCAGCTCTCGCCGGCTGGGGCCTGCACCGGGCCGGAATCCTTGCCCTTGGCCTCTGAATCGCGATCGACGAATTCGATCACCGCCAGGGCGGCATTATCGCCAGGCCGGAATCCCGCCTTCATAATCCGGGTATAGCCGCCGTTGCGATCCTTGTAGCGCGGCCCCAACACGTCGATCAGCTTCTTGACCAGATCAGCGTCGCGCAAGCGGGAAATCGCGAGACGGCGAGCGGCGAGATCGCCCTGCTTGCCAAGCGTCACCAGCTTCTCAACCACTGGACGAAGGTCCTTGGCCTTTGGCAGGGTGGTCGTGATCTGCTCGTGTTTGATTAGCGCCTGCGCCATATTCGCGAACATCGCCTTGCGATGCTCGGGCGTGCGACTGAAGCGCCGTTTGGCGTGTCCGTGGTACATTTGGCTTGTCTCCTATTCGGGTCTGCGGCCGCCGTGCCAAGGAACGGCCGCTCTTTTTGTTTTCCACTCCCTATGCGGGAGCGAAGCTCAGTAATGTTCCTCGAACCGCTTGGCGAGATCCTCGATATTCTCTGGCGGCCACCCCGTCACTTCCATGCCGAGGTGAAGGCCCATCTGCGCCAGCACTTCCTTGATCTCGTTGAGCGACTTGCGGCCAAAGTTCGGCGTCCGCAGCATCTCGCCCTCGGTTTTTTGGATGAGATCGCCGATGTAGGTGATGTTGTCGTTCTTGAGGCAATTGGCGGAGCGGACGGAAAGCTCGAGCTCGTCCACCTTCTTGAGCAACGCCGGATTGAAGGCGAGCTCCGGGATCGCGTGCTGGGCCTCCTCGCGGCGCGGCTCCTCGAAGTTGACGAACACCGCCAGCTGGTCCTGCAGGATGCGAGCGGCGTAGGCGAGCGCGTCCTCGGGCGACATCGCGCCGTTGGTCTCGATCGTCATCGTCAGCTTATCCTTGTCGAGGTCCTGACCCTCGCGTGTGGCCTCCACACGGTAGGAGACCTTCTTCACCGGCGAGAACATGCTGTCGATCGGCAGGAGCCCGATCGGGGCGTCTTCCGCCCGATTGCGATCGGCCGGCACATAGCCCTTGCCGGCCATCACCGTGAATTCGATACGCAAGTCCGCGCCCTCGTCCAGCGTGCAGATAACGAGGTTCGGATTGAGGATCTGGATGTCGCCGGTCGTCTGGATGTCGCCGGCGGTGACGGCTCCCGGGCCGCGGCGCTTGAGCACGAGGCGCTTGACGCCATCGCCTTGCATCTTGACCGCAATGTCCTTGACGTTGAGCACGATGTCGACGACGTCTTCGCGCACGCCCGGGATGGACGAGAATTCGTGCAGCACGCCATCGATATGAATCGAGGTGATCGCCGCGCCTTGGAGCGACGACAGCAGAACCCGGCGTAACGAATTGCCGAGCGTCTGACCGAAACCGCGCTCGAGCGGCTCTGCGACGACAGTCGCGACCTTACGCGAGGCCTCGCTCAGAACGATATCGAGCTTCTTTGGCTTAATAAGTTCTTGCCAGTTCTTCTGAATCACGGCGCTAGCCTTCTCTTTCGACCACAGGCGGACTCAACAGAGCGTTGGTCGAGACGCTCGCATCCGCAATGCGCGCGCCCTGACCGGCCGGCGCGCGAGACGCAATTAGACGCGGCGGCGCTTGCGCGGCCGGCAGCCGTTGTGCGGGATCGGCGTCACGTCGCGGATCGAGGTGACATTGAAGCCCGCGGCCTGGATCGCGCGCAGCGCCGATTCCCGGCCCGAACCCGGACCCGAAACCTCGACCTCAAGCGTCCGCATGCCGTGCTCGGAGGCTTTGCGCACCGCATCCTCGGCGGCCATCTGGGCGGCGAACGGGGTCGACTTGCGCGAGCCCTTGAACCCCATGGTGCCGGCGGAGGACCAGGAGATCGTGTTGCCTTGCGCGTCGGTGATGGTGATCATGGTGTTGTTGAACGTCGAGTTCACATGAGCGACGCCCGACACGATGTTCTTGCGTTCGCGACGACGGACGCGGGTCGCATCTTTTGCCATTGAGACTATCCTTCAATCGCGCTTCAAGAGCGCGTCCTAATCGGGGATTCGTTGAAACGGTGCGGCAATCACTTCTTCTTGCCGGCGATGGGCTTCGCCTTGCCCTTGCGGGTGCGGGCGTTGGTGTGCGTGCGCTGGCCGCGCACCGGCAGCTGCTTGCGATGGCGCAAGCCGCGATAGGCGCCCAGATCCATCAGCCGCTTGATGTTGATCGAGACCTCGCGACGAAGGTCGCCTTCAACCATGTAGTCACGGTCGATTGTCTCGCGAATCTGCAGAACTTCCGCGTCCGTCAGCTGCGCCACCCGCCGCTCGGGTGGGATATGCACCTTCTCGACAATCTCTTCGGCCTTCTTCGGCCCGATGCCGTGGATATACTGAAGCGCGATGATCACGCGCTTGTTGGTGGGAATATTCACGCCTGCAATACGAGCCATTCACCCATCTCCATTTCGGCGGCGCCCGATGTGCGAAATCGAGGGCCGCGGGGACCGTCTCGACGTCCGGTGGAGGCCGGCCCTTGTCGAGAATCGCGAGAGAACGCAAAAAGTCCCATGCGCTCGGAAATGGCGCCGGGACCCAGAACGACTTCGGGATGGCCGGGATGTAGAGCGTAATTTAGGCTTGTCAAGGGAAAAGTGGAGTTGGGCCGGCGCGGGTCGCCGTAACGTCATCGCGGCATTGGCATGGCGATCGTGGCGGAACCATGGCCACACCATCGCCAAGGCCATTCGCGGCGGGTTCTTGAATTGACCGGCCGCTCGTTATCCCTCGCAATATCGCCCGATTCCCTCTATAGCCGCGCCCCAAGTCAACGAAATCACTGGCGACGGTAAGTCCGCTCGCCTCAGAGGAGTTCCCTAATGACAACCATCTTTTCCGGGCGCTCGCGCACGGCCGTGGCGGCGTTCGCGTTCGGCTTTGGCGCAGCATTGAGTTTCGCAGGGCAAGCCCTGGCGGATCCGAAGGTGCTGGCTAAGGTCGACGGCCAACCGATTACCGATGAGGACGTCGCCGACGCGATGACCGACATCGGCCCCGGCCTGCCGCAGAAGCTTGAAGGCGCGGCGCGGCAGAAGTACGTGCTCGATTATCTCGTCGATCTCAGGCTCGCGTCCAAGAAAGCCGAGGCCGACAAGTTGACCGCGTCGCCCGAGTTCGAGCGCAAGCTCGCCTACTATCGCGAGAAGTTGGCGATGGAGCAGCTGCTCGGCTCCGTTGGCAAGGCCGCCACGACCGAGGAAGCGGAACGGAAGGCCTATGACGATGCCGCCAAGGCTGAGCCGCCGCAGCAGGAAATCCATGCGCGGCATATTCTCTTGCCGACCGAGGAGGAAGCCAAGAAGGCGCTCGCGCGAGTCAAGGGCGGCGAGGACTTCGCCAAAGTCGCGACCGAGCTTTCCAAGGATCCGTCCGGCAACGGCGGCGATCTCGGCTGGTTCACCAAGGACCGCATGGTCCCGGAATTCTCAGACGCGGCTTTCAAGTTGAAGGAGGGCGAGGTCTCCGAGCCGGTCAAGACGCAGTTCGGCTGGCACATCATCAAGATCGAGGGCGTGCGCACCAAGAGCTTCCCCCCTTCGAGCAGGTCAAGGACCAGGCCGCCCGCTACGTCTCCCAAAAGGCTGAGCAGGACGCCATTCTCCAGCTCCACAATTCGGCGAAAATCGAGATGTTCGACGCCGACGGCAAGCCATTACCGGAGGCCCCAATCGCCGATCCGAGCAAGATGGCGCCCGCCGGCGCTGATAAGCCGAAAACGCCCTGACTCCAGGCTGAGCCCACGCGAGAGCAGGCCGCCCTGCTCTCTTTTCTGCTCCGGACACGCTCATGGCCGCCCCCGCTCCTGTGTCGCCGCTGGCGCCGAAGACCTATCCCCCCTTGCCGCCAATCGCCGGCGTTCGTTTTGCCACAGTC
The DNA here is from genome assembly GCA_963726105.1 of uncultured Alphaproteobacteria bacterium. Taxonomy (GTDB): domain Bacteria; phylum Pseudomonadota; class Alphaproteobacteria; order Rhizobiales; family Beijerinckiaceae; genus Roseiarcus. The sequence continues at coordinate 598,074 of CAVSBJ010000026.1, read as the reverse complement.
GCGGCAGGGGTGCGCTATTTGGGGCGCACCGACGTCATGATGGCGCTGTTCGATAAGCCGGCGGCGGTCGCGGGCGTGTTTACGCGCTCGAAGTGCCCCTCGGCGCCGGTCGACTGGTGCCGCGAGCATCTGAAGGGCGGCAAGGCGCGCGCGCTGATCGTCAACTCTGGCAACGCCAACGCCTTCACTGGCGGCGTCGGCGCGGCCGCGGTCGCCGATGTCGCCGACGCGGTCGCCAGGGCCATCGGCTCAGCCCCAAACGAGATCTTCATGGCCTCGACCGGCGTCATCGGCGAGCCGCTCGACGCCACGCGCATCACGCGAGTCATCAACGCGCTCATTGCCGACGCACGCGAGGACGGGCTCGCCGCCGCCGCCAAGGCGATCATGACCACCGACACCTATCCGAAGATCGCGACCGCCCGCGTCAAGATCGCCGAAGGCGAAGTCGTCATCAACGGCATCGCCAAGGGCGCAGGCATGATCGCGCCTGACATGGCGACGATGCTGGCCTACGTGTTTACAGACGCAGCCGTAGCGCCTGGGGCCCTGCAGGCGATGCTGTCGAAATCGGTGGAAAGCTCGTTCAACGCGATCACGGTCGACAGCGACACCTCGACCTCCGATACGCTGATGCTGTTCGCAACCGGCGCCGCCAAGAACACGCCGCCGATCGAAAACGCCGCCGATCCGCGCGCCGCCGGGTTCCGTCGCGCGCTCGACAAGCTTCTGCGCGATCTCGCGCATCAGGTGGTGCGGGATGGCGAAGGCGCGCGCAAGTTCATCACGGTCAACGTGGAGGGCGGGGCGACCCGCAAGGCGGCCAAGCGCGTCGCGTTCTCGATCGCCAATTCGCCCCTGGTCAAGACGGCTTGCGCCGGCGAGGACGCCAATTGGGGCCGCGTGGTCATGGCGGTGGGCAAGGCGGGCGAGAAGGCCGAGCGCGACAGGCTCGACATCTACTTTGGCAAGACTCGCGTCGCCCGTCAGGGTCTGCGCGATCCCGATTACGACGAAGCGGCGACGTCTGCTTACATGAAGGGGGACTCGATCGAGATCACCGCCGATCTCGGCATCGGCCGCGGGCGGGCTACGGTGTGGACCTGCGATCTCACGAAGGACTATGTCGCGATCAACGGCGACTATCGCTCGTGAGGCTTGTGCTCGTCGTCGCGGCGGCGCTGATCGACGCCGACGGACGCGTGCTGCTCGCGCAACGGCCCAAAGGCAAGGCGCTCGAGGGCCTATGGGAGTTTCCGGGCGGGAAGGTTGACGGCGACGAAGGGCCGGAGGACGCGCTCACCCGCGAACTCATGGAAGAGCTCGGCATTGCGGTCAAAGCAGACTGCCTCGCCCCGCTGACCTTCGCGAGCCACGCTTATCCCGACTTCCACCTTTTGATGCCGCTCTACGTGTGTCGGCGCTGGCAGGGCTTTGTTCAGCCGCTCGACGGTCAGGCGCTGAAATGGGTGCGGCCGAAGGACCTGAGATCCTACCCAATGCCGCCGGCGGACACGCCTTTGCTCCCGCATCTCGAGGAGCTCTTGGGGTAGCGGCGCCGCCTATGGGGGCGCCGTCCAGGCTTTGTATTCGTCGTCGGATACGGAGGGCGATTTCTTGACGAAGGCCACGACCGACCAAATGTCCTGATCGGACACGCCAGCCAGCCCGAAGCTCGGCATGCCGGTGAACTTGATGCCGTTCTTGATCGCCCAGAACAGTTGCGACGCGGTGCGCTCTTTCGCCATCACCTTGAGATCGGCGGGCACCGGCTTCAGCCCTTCGGACCATTTGGCCCAATGGGCGTCCGGCGGTCCGCCGTGACAGTTGACGCACCCGACCGTCGCATAAGACCGCGCGCCGGCTTTCACGGTCTCGGCATCGTCGAGGTTGGCGGGCGGCGCTTCCGTCCCGTGCGCGACGACCGAGGCTCCCCTCGCGCTCGCCAAGGCCCAATCGATGATCGCGGGATTATCCGCGGTCTGGGCCACGTTGTAGAAGCCGCCGAAGAAATAGATCGCCGCAGCGAGGGCGACGATGATCGCGAGGGCGCCGACGAGGGCGAGGAACCGCATGGTGGTGGACTCTCCGCGCCAAGCATCGGCCAGGGCATGGCTGCGGGTCAAGCCCGGAACACGCGGCCCCTTCACCCATGCACATTCTCCCGGGTCGCGAGGCGAGCCGGACGATCGCAACCACCGCTTAAGCCCTTCCGCGCATATACTGGTCTAATGCCGAAGTCCGACGACCTGACCCAACTCGCCGCACTCCCCGCCGCGCCCGACCTCGCTGCGGCGGTTACCGCCTGGCTTCGCCATCTTGCCCACGAGCGGCGCCTGTCGGCCCGCACGATCGAGGCTTACGGTCGCGACGCCAGGCAATATCTCCTTTTTCTCGAGAACCGTTTCGGCGCGCCGCCGGGCGTTGGCGATTTCACCGACTGCGCCCCGGGCGATCTGCGCGCCTTTCTCGCCCACAGGCGAGCGGACGGGGTCGAGGGCCGCTCGCTGCAGCGCGCGCTCTCCGCCCTCAAATCGCTCGCCCGCCATATCGCTCGCGAAGGCGGGGAAACCGCCGCGGCGCTCGGAGCCGTCCGGGCCCCAAAGGCGGGGCGGCGCCTGCCCCGGCCCTTGAGCCCGACAGACGCCAAGGCCATGACCACGACCGCGTTGCGTGAGGGCGAAGAGCGCGAACCCTGGGTGTTGGCGCGCGACGCCGCGGTGCTCGCGCTCTGCTACGGCGCGGGCTTGCGCATCTCGGAGGCGCTTTCGATTCCACGCGGCGACGCGCCGACCGGCGAAACGGACGCGATCACGATCGTCGGCAAGGGCCAGAAGTCGCGCTCAGCGCCGATCATTCCGCCGGTGCGCAAGGCGGTCGAGGACTACCTCAAGCTTTGCCCCTACGCCCTCAAGCCCGCCGGCCCGCTGTTCGTCGGCGCGAAAGGCGGACCCTTGTCGCCGCGCATCGTGCAACTGGCGATGGCGCGGATGCGCGGCGCGCTCGGCCTGCCTGAAAGCGCGACGCCACATGCGCTCCGCCATTCGTTCGCCACCCATCTTCTGGCTCGGGGGGGAGATCTGCGCACCATCCAGGACCTGCTCGGCCACGCCTCGCTGTCCACGACCCAAGTCTATACCGGGGTCGACAGCGCGCGCCTGCTTGCGGCCTACCGCTCCGCCCATCCGAGGGCATAAAGCGACCTCCCTCCTATCGACGACCTCTGGCGCGGGCCTTATGAAGGCGGCGAAACATCCAAAGGGGTCAAAATCCATGTCCGGCAAGCGCATTGTGTTCACCGGCGGAACCGGCAAAGCCGGCCGCCACGCTGTTCCGCATCTCGTCGCCCATGGCTATTCCGTCCTCAATGTCGACTTGAAGCCGCTCGACCTGCCGGACGTGCCGACCCTGATCGCCGACCTGACCGACAACGGTCAGGCCTTCAATGCGCTGACCACCCACCCGACCTTCGCCGGCTTCGACGATGGCCGTCCGCCGAGCCCGCCCGACGCGGTGGTGCATTTCGCCGCCATCCCGCGCGTGCTGATCGAGCCCGACAACGTCACTTTCACCACGAACGTCACCAGCACCTACAACGTCATCGAGGCGGCGATGAAGCTCGGCGTGCGCAAGGTCATCATCGCCTCGAGCGAAACCACCTACGGCGTCTGCTTCGCGGAGGGGGACAAGGACTTCCATTCGTTTCCGCTCGAGGAGGACTACGACGTCGATCCGATGGATTCCTACGGCCTGTCGAAAGTCTGCAACGAGAAGACCGCGCGCGCGTTCGCCATGCGCTACAAGGCCGACATCTATGCGCTCAGGATCGGCAACGTGATCGAGCCGCACGAATACGGGCCATTCAAGGGCTATGCCGCCAACCCGCCGATGCGCAAACGCAACGCCTGGAGCTATATCGACGCACGCGACCTCGGCGAGATCGTGCGCCTATGCATCGAGAAGGACGGGCTCGGCTTCCAGGTCTTCAACGCGACCAACGACACGATCACGCTCGACATTCCGACCAGGGAGGCGCTGAAGCAGGTTGCGCCGAAGACGCCCGTCTCGCGCGAGATGGGCGAGTTCGAAGCGCCCTTGTCGAACCGCAAGATCCGCGAAGTGCTGGGCTTCAAGGAGGCTCACAACTGGCGGACACACGTAAGCGGTTGAATCCGTCAGCCGCGGCAAGCTCCCAGGCTCCTGTGAGTTCTTGGCCGTCATCACACCCTTGCACCGCAGGAGATCTGGGGCTTTCCAAGTCTTCCGCCAATGCTGACCTAACGGAGAACCCCCAACCCCTTCGTTTGACCTCCGTGTCATGACGGCGATATATTCGCGTGATCGGTTGTATTCCGTGTGACCTTGCCAGGTTGCGTGGGGTAGGATCAGGGGACGCCGCCATGGCCATGGGTTGGGAAAAGCTGTTCAAGAACAACCCGGCGCCTGCAAACGACTCGCGAGCGCTCGCCATTCGCTATGAGCCGGGGGAAGAGGCCCCCTCCGCCAATTCCGGCCCTGTCATCACCAGTTTAGGCGCCCTCGCGTCCGGCGATCACGGGCGCAACGGGGAAGCGACGCCGAAATCGCTGAAGGTCGCGCGCACTTTCGACTCGATTGGCCGACGCAACGAAGGCTTGCGCACACATCTCGACAGCATTGAGCTCTCATTCCGCAATATCGAGGCCATCCGTTCCCAGTTCTACGAAGCCCTGGGTCCGATCGATCAAACGCTGATCGAGATCGAGCGAACGAAAGTCGCCCATCTCGATACGGAGCGCAAATTCGAAGCGTTGAGCGAGGCGCACGAACGCTTGCGGGCCGACCACGCCGTTTTGACGCTCGACCGCAATGCGCTGGGCATCCGACACCAGGAGGCGTCCGAGCGGCTCAAGGATGTCGAAAAGGCGCTTGCCGGCGCCGAGGCCGGCGTCTCGGAGGCTCGCACGCAGCTCATGGAGCGGAAGGCGAAACTGGAGCGCACCGAGCGGGAGCTCGAAGACAACAAACGGCGCCTCCATACGGTCAGCGAACAACTGCCGGCGATTCGGACGGAATTCGGCGCCAAGGAGAAGCGCCTTCAAGAGGTCGAGCAGCAGCGGGCGGTCCTGCAGGACCAGAATGCTCTCATGGCGCAGGAGAACAAGACGCTGCGCGCACGGAGCGAAGAGTTTGTGGCCAATGGCTCGAAGCTCAACCGGCAAGTGAGCGATCTCGAGGGCCGGCGCGACGATCTGACCCGGCGGGTGGAGGAGCTCGAGGCGGCGCTGGCTCAGGAGAGGGCAGCCCATGCCAAGCTTAAAGCCGCCCACCTCGACGCCGCCGAATTAAACCGGCTGACCGCATCGAACCTGCGAGAAGAGCTCGGCGCGATGGCGTCACGTTCGGAGGCGGCCGAGAAACTTCTCACGGAGGCCCGCGGGAGCTTACGCGAACGCGAAGCTGAGATTCGAGGCTTCGAGCAGCGGGGGGTCGAAAGCGCGCTCGCCGCAAAAGCCAAAGATGCGGCGCTCGCCGATGTCGAGAAGGATCTCGCCGCAGCGCGGGCCGCGCACGCGGAAGTCGACGCCGTCCGCGCGACGCTCGATCAGCGATCGAGCGAATTGGCGAAGGCGTTGGAGGCGAAGGGCGCTTCGTTGCAGCGCGCCGAGCAAAAGATTGTGACAGTCGAAGGTCGCATCGCCGAGCAGGACAAGGCGATCGAGTTGGAACGGGAGGAGTTCCAGGCGAGACTGGCAAAGCTCAAGGAACAGCTCGAGGCCGAACAAGCCGCGCGGTCCTTCGCCGAAGGGGCGTTGCAGGCCGCGCGACAGGAACGCGGCTCCCGGCGTCACGAGGGAGACAGCACGGCTCCGGCGACGCCAAAAGAGCCGTCAACCCCGCCCAACGAAAGCGCCCGCGACAAGATCACCCGCCTGCGCGGGTGATCCGGCGCCGCCCGAGTCGAAGGGCGTGCGGCGGCTGCGCTCGATAAGAAAATCGACAATTTCTTGCCAGGCTGGCTGGGATTTGGTATTGTTTTTCAGAAAGCCCGATAAGCCCGCGAGTCCTCTCCACGGACCACGCGCGACCCGACTTGGGCGCAAGACCAGGGATCGACTCAGGAATGGCGCCGCAAGTCATTGAAATTCGCTCGAAATGGGCTCGGCAATCGGCAGGCTCGCGGGGCGCTAAAGAAGGCGGATCGATCAGATAAGCCCGTGCTTCAGAGGGCGCCGCCGCCTGCGGGAAGACGCGAAAAAGTGGCGCGAAAGCGCAGCTAAGCTCTTGAAATGCTTGACTAGCGTAACTTTGTGCGCACCGACGCGGGAAGCCTAGAAATAGCGTGGGCCCCGGCGCGCTTCGGCGGAACGGGGCCCTGTTTCGCGGTCGGCGAAACTTCTGGGATGTTGCAGATGATAGACCGGAGGCGAAACGCTTGGCCTTCGCGTCCCAACTCCGCAAATGCTCGTCAGCGATGTTTTGGAACGCCCTTCCGCTCTGGCATAGGGGGCGGTGATGGTCGTTTGACCCTGTTCGTGCAGGGTCCCTATTGCTGGTCCGGCGGAGTCATGGCTACCCCGACTTTCTGCCGCTCCTAGGGATGGAGCTGCGGTTGCGTCGTCCTCGCCTTGCCTGTTCATGACGACGAGACGAGATTGTGCTCCGACCCCGGCGCTGTCAAATCACAATTCGCGTCCCAGATTGGGCAGGCGAGACAGCATCACCGGCTCGCTCATGGCTTCGGCCGCCGCGATCGCCGTCATGTTGACAATGCCGCGCGCCGTCACCGTGGGCGTCAGCACATGCGCCGGCTTGGCCGGGCCAATGAGAATTGGCCCAATCGGCAGCGCGTCGGCGATGACGCGCGTGAGCTGCAGCGCCGTGCTTCCCGCGTCGAGGTTCGGGAAGATCAGGACGTTGGCCTCGCCTTCGAGCCGCGAGTTGGCGATCACGCGCTTGCGCGCGACCAGAGACAGCGCCGTGTCGGCCTGCATTTCCCCGTCGACTTCAAGGTCCGGCGCGCGCTCCCGCAACAGACGCAGAGCCGCGCGCATCTTCAGCGCCGACGGCGTGTCGGCAGAGCCGAAGTCGGAATGCGAGATCAGGGCGATCTTAGGCTCAAGACCGAAGCGGCGCACATGCACGGCGCAGGCAACCGCCGTCTCGGCGATCTCCTCTGCGCTTGGGTCGTACCGAACATGAGTATCGGCCAGGAAATAGACGCCCGTGGAAGCGACGACCAGCGAGAGAGCCGAGAAATCCTTCATCCCCGGCGCGAGCCCGACGATGTCGCGAATATGGTCGAGGCGCGAGGTGAAGCGTCCTTCGAGTCCGCAGATCAGCGCGTCCGCTTCGCCGCGGCGCACCGCGAGCGCGCCAATCACGCTCGGCGAAGTACGGACCACGGTGCGCGCGACATCCGGCGTCACACCCTTGCGGCCCGCCGCCTCGAGATAGGTCGAAACATAGTCGCGATAACGGGGATCATCCTCCGGATCGATGATCTCGAAATCGTCGCCCGCCTTGATCGTCAGGCCGAAGCGCTTGATGCGGTCCTTGATCACCTCCGGGCGGCCGATCAGGATCGGCTTCGCAAGCTGCTCCTCCAGCACCACCTGGGTCGCCCGCAGCACGCGTTCGTCCTCGCCCTCCGAGTAAATGACTGTCTTCATCGCCGCCCGCGCCTTGGCGAACAGCGGCTTCATGACGAAGCCGGATCGGAAGACGAAGCGGTTGAGCTGATCGCCGTAGGCGTCGAAATCGGCGATCGGCCTGCGCGCAACGCCGCTCTCCATCGCCGCGCGCGCGACCGCCGGCGCGATGCGCAGCATCAGCCGCGGATCAAATGGGCTCGGGATCAGCGAAGTCTTTCCGAACAGGACGGATTGGCCGCCGTAAGCTTGCGCCGCGACCTCGGACGGCGTCTCGCGCGCGAGCGCTGCGATCGCCGCAACCGCCGCCTGCTTCATCGCTTCGTTGATTTCACTCGCGACGACATCGAGAGCGCCGCGAAAGATGTAGGGAAAGCAAAGGACGTTGTTGACCTGGTTGGGATAATCGGAGCGGCCCGTGCAGATCATCGCATCCGACCGGGTTTCAAGAGCGAGCTCCGGCATGATTTCCGGGTTCGGGTTGGCGAGCGCCATCACCAGCGGGTCGTTCGCCATCTGCTTGAGCATCTCGGGCTTCAGCACGCCGCCGGCTGAGAGGCCGAGGAAAATGTCCGCGCCCGGAATTGCGTCAGCGAGCGTGCGCGCGCTGGTGTCACGGGCGTAGACCTCCTTCCAGCGGTCCATCAGCGTGTTGCGGCCCTTGTAGACGACACCGTCAATATCGCAGACTATGATGTTGTCGCGGCTCGCGCCGAGCGAGACGAGAAGGTTGAGCGACGCGAGCGCCGCCGCGCCAGCGCCGGAGCAAACGATCTTGACCTCGCCGATCTGCTTGCCTGTGAGCTCAAGCGCGTTGACGATCGCCGCGGAAACAATGATCGCTGTCCCGTGCTGATCGTCGTGGAACACGGGAATGCCCATGCGGGCCTTCGCCTTTTCCTCGACCTCGAAACACTCGGGCCCCTTGATGTCCTCGAGGTTGATCCCCCCGAAGGTCGGCTCAAGCGCCACGATGACGTCGACCAGCTTGTCGACGTTCAGTTGCGCCACCTCGATGTCGAAGACATCGATCCCGGCGAATTTCTTGAACAAAACCGCCTTGCCTTCCATCACCGGCTTCGACGCCAGAGGACCGATGGCGCCGAGACCCAACACCGCTGTGCCGTTGGTGAGGACTGCGACCAGATTCTGGCGCCCGGTGTAGATCGCCGCGCTGTGGGGATCGGCCGCGATCGCCAAGCAGGGAAAAGCGACACCGGGCGAATAGGCAAGCGCAAGGTCCCGCTGGTTGGCGAGGGGTTTGGTGGCGACGATCTCCAGTTTCCCAGGACGCGGCGCGCTGTGAAACAGCAGGGCGTCCGCCTTGAGATCGGCTTCGCCTTCCAAAGGCATTAGCGCTTCCTGTCGTTTTCGAGCCTGGGACAGATGCCGTATTGCGCCGTTTGGAACAAGTGCGCAGGCAAGGCGTCGGCGCGCCCTCGTCCACTACTGTCCTTGGCCCGACGCCCCCGGATCCGGCTGCGCGGCGGCCTGCGTCTCAACCGGGGGACGAGCGGGCGGGACGTTGGGCTCGGCCAGTTGCTGGACCACCGCCTGCTCTATGGTCGGCTGCCGCGCGCCCGACGGCTGTTCGCGAAGATAAGCGTCCCATTGCTCCTTCGTCCCGTAGAAGACGTCGCGATCGACGTTGCCGTTGATCCCGGGCGTCTGCCCGTCGGACTGATATTGCCAGAACGCCCAGGCGCGCGATCCGTACTTGACCGCGGGATGATATTTGGTGGACCTGACCCAGATCGGATAGTCGGAGAAAGCGCCGCCCGCCAGGATGGCCTCGTAGAAGTCCACCGTCGTGTAGATGATCGGCCGCTTGCCATAGTGGCGCTCCATTTCCTCGAGCATCACCCTCATGTCGGCAGCCGCGCCTTCCTGGGTGAGATGGCGGTGACAGGTTTTCGATGTCGGCGTCGCCTCGACGTCGAGCACCGGAGGCAGCGCATCGTCCTCGACTGGCGCATTCTGCTCGAAAAAGGCCATCTCCTCCATCGGCGGCCGACACCAATAGACGAAATGATAGGCGCCGTGCGGCACGCCAGCGGTTTTCGCGCCGGTCCAATTGGCCTGGAAGCGTTCGTCGGCGCGATCGCCGCCCTCGGTTGCTTTGATCCAGGCAAACTTGACGCCGCTGCCGGCAACCGCGTTCCAATCGATGTCGCCTTGGAACTTCGAGACGTCGATTCCGTGGACCGGGTAGTCATGCGGCCTGGGAAAGCTTGTCTTCACCATGCCGGAAGGAAGGTCAGCGACGTCAATGGGACCAGCGCCGCCGCAACCCGCCAGAGCGGCCGCGAACGCGAGGGCGGCGCACGAGCGCAGGCGGGAAAGGAAAATCTCGCCGTCCGGCATTGTCACCCTTGTCCCAATCGATCCGAAACTGAAATCACACCGGACGACCGAATTAGAGCGATCCTTGTAACGCTTCGTTAATGCACATCGTTAACGCGCGCAGGCGGTCCGGATTGCCGAGCTACCGCGCATTCCGCTGAGGTTCCCGTCTATGTCCAGCCGACCGGATCTGTCAATGCGGGTTGCGGCCGCGCCCGATAAGCAACGAACCTGAGCGCCCGCGGCGTATCGGAGGCCGGGCCTCGCCGTCTTCGCGTTTCCGCGCGCGTCCTATATATCCTGCCCGTGGAGGACTGGTCGGATTATTTGTCGATGACGCGCTTTCTTGGCGCTCGTCGAGCAAAGGGCGTTCGGGCCGAGGATTAGGATCAGATTGTGCTCACGAAGAAAGGGAAGTACGGGCTCAAGGCCATGGTCCATCTTGCCGGATTGGAGCCGGATGCCCTGGCTCAGGTCGCGGGCATCGCCAAAACCAATTCGATCTCGAAAAAGTTCCTCGATCATATCCTGACCGAACTCAGACACGCGGGCCTCGTCTACTCCAAGAAAGGCAAAGGCGGTGGCTACGCTCTCGCACGCCCGGCCCATGAGATCCGGGTCGGGGCGATTGTGCGCGCTCTCGATGGTCCTTTAGCCCCCATTCCGTGCGCGTCCGTCACTTCGTTTCGACCCTGCGACGATTGCGGCGATCTCAAATCCTGCTCGGTCCGCCTGATCATGGTCGAAGCGCGGAATGCGATCGCCAACGTATTGGACCGTTGCACGCTCGCCGAGATGCGGGCGCGCTCGGCCGCAGATGATCGGGAGCCGATGTACCACATATAGGCGGCGCTAATCGGTCAACCACTGATCGCCGCCTTAGATCGGCTCAGGTCCGCGTGAGATGGCGGCGACACCCGTGCGCGAGACCTCGACCAGTCCGATCGGGCGCATAAGCTCAACGAAATCGTCGATCTTGCGCGGCGCGCCGGTCAGTTCGAAGATGAAGCTTTCGGTCGTGGCGTCGATCACCTTGGCGCGGAAGGCGTCGGCAAGCCGCATCGCCTCGACCCGGTTCTCCCCCTTGCCCTTGACCTTGATCATCGCCAGTTCGCGCTCGATCGCACGCATGGACAGAGTCAAGTCATTCACCGTATGAACGGGAATCAAGCGCTCGAGCTGATGGCGGATCTGCTCAATGATCTCCGGCGTGCCGGAAGTAACGATGGTGATGCGCGAAAGATGGGTCTCGTGCGCCACCTCGGCGACGGTCAAGCTTTCGATATTGTAACCCCGCCCCGCGAACATGCCGACGACACGGGCGAGCACGCCCGGCTCATTGTCCACGAGAACCGATAGCGTGTGAGTTTCAATATTGGATTTCGCCGTCGCCGAGGAATAGGGCGAGAGCGGTTGGAGGATCGAGGTCTTGCTCATAAGCATATGTCCCTATTCGAGCCGGCTGAAGACCGCTGAACGTCGTTACAATCACGCGGCGACCGCGCTAGGCGCGGCCACGACCCATCGCCGGAAGAGATCGAAGTCAATATTTCCGCCCGATAGCACCAATCCGATCTTACGCCCCTTGAGCCGCGGTCGCTCTTTCACCGCTGCCGCGAGCGCCGCCGCGCCCGCACCCTCAGCCAGATTGTGGGTGTCGGTCCAATAGGCGCGAACCGCTGCGGCCACCTCCTCATCGCTGACGAGCGTGATCCGCGCCGCGCCCTTTAAAATGACCTCAAGCGCTTCTTGGTCCGGAACACGAGTGGCCATGCCGTCGGCGAGCGTTTCGGCGCTGCCGGTGGTAACGACGCGACCGGCGGCAAACGACAGCGAGTAGGCTGGCGCTTCCATCGATTGCACGCCCACGATCTCCGTTCTGAGACCCAAAGCGTCGCGCACCGCAATGCAACCGCAAATTCCCGATCCTTGACCGATCGGAACGTAAAGCACATCGAGGTCGGGGCGCTCGCTCAGGAGTTCGAGCGCGTAGGTCGAGACACCGAGCGCGAGGTCACGGTGGAACGACGGAACCAGGTGCAGGCCGTGCGAACTCGCGAGCCGCATCGCCTCCTCTCGCGCCGCCTGAAAGTCGCGCCCGAACTCGATCAATTCGGCGCCGAGCGCTCGCATGGCGGCGTTTTTCTCGGTCGAATTGCCCTGGGGCACGAGGATCGTGACCCGAAGGCCAGCACGCCTCCCCGCGAAGGCTAGACTCTGGCCATGATTGCCACGCGTCGCCGAAATCAATCCCGGCGTCATCGGCTCGCGCTTGATCAGCGAATCCACGAAAGTGAGCCCGCCACGCACCTTGAAAGCGCCAGTCGGCATATGGTTTTCGTGCTTGACCACGGCCTCAGCGCCGAGCCGCTCATCCAGTAACGGCCAGTTCAGCGCCGGCGCCGGGCGCAATGCGCCAAGCACGACTTCGTGCGCCCGACGTATCTCCTGCAAACTGAACATTTTGGAGAACCTCACCTGGCCCCCTCCCCAAGCCCGTCGAAAGACGGGCGTTCTTTCCGAACGCCCTCGGGAGAGGGAAGAACGCTAGACCAACATCTTGCCCTTCTCGTCGATGATGTTTTCGAGCTCGACGCCCGCATCGTCCTCGAGCTCCGCCAGGATCATTTCGTTATGCGCCTTGCCCGACGGGATCATCGGGAAGCAGTTCTCCTTTTGATCGACGAGGCAATCAAAAATGACGGGCCCTGGCGTTTCGATCATCTCCATGATCGCCGCATCGAGCTTCGCGGGATCCGCGCAGCGGATGCCGTGGCCTCCATAGGCCTCGGCTAGCTTGACGAAGTCGGGCAGCGAATTGGTATAGCTCTCCGAATAGCGCCCGCCGTGCAAAAGCTCCTGCCATTGGCGCACCATGCCCATGTACTGGTTGTTGAGAATGAAGATCTTGATCGGCAGCCGATACTGAACCGCCGTCGACATCTCCTGCATGTTCATGAGGATCGACGCTTCGCCGGCGATGTCGATAACCAGCGACTTCGGATGTGCGAGCTGGGCGCCGATCGCGGCCGGCAACCCATAGCCCATGGTCCCAAGACCGCCCGAGGTCATCCACCTATTCGGCTCCTCGAAGGCGAAATGCTGCGCGGCCCACATCTGGTGCTGGCCGACCTCGGTGGTGATGTAGACGTCGCGCTCCTTCGTCAGCTCGTAAAGCCTCTTCACCGCGTGCTGGGGCTTGATGATCTTCTCGGAATTGCGGAAGCCGAACGAGTTCCGCGCTCGCCAGCTGTCGATCGTGCTCCACCATTTGGCGAGCGCGCCAGCTTCCGTTTGATGCGTGCCCGCGCGCCACAACCGGACCATATCCTCCAGCACATGCGCGCAGTCGCCAACGATCGCGAGATCGACTTTGACGTTCTTGTTGATCGAGGATGGATCGATGTCGATGTGGATCTTTCTCGACTTCGGCGAGAAGGCGTCGAGGCGGCCGGTAATACGATCGTCGAAGCGCGCGCCGACGCAGATCATCAGATCGCAATCATGCATGGCGTTGTTGGCTTCAAACGAACCATGCATGCCAAGCATGCCGAGCCACTGCCTGTCGGAGGCAGGATAGGCGCCGAGCCCCATCAGCGTCGAGGTGATCGGAAATCGCGTCGCATGAACGAGCTCGCGCAAGAGCGTCGAGGCGTGAGGACCGGAATTGACAACGCCGCCGCCGGTATAAAAAACAGGTTTCTTCGCCTCCGCCATCATCTCGACGGCGTGGCGAACGCGCTCGAGATCGCCCTTGAGCTGGGGCTGATAGGTCTTGTGCTGGACGTTTTTCTGGAACGTGTAAGCGCCGTTGGCGAACTGAATGTCCTTGGGAATGTCAACAACCACCGGCCCTGGCCGGCCGTGCGAAGCGATATAGAAGGCCTCGTGCAGGATGCGAGGCAGATCGTCGACGCGGCGCACCAGATAGTTGTGCTTAGTGCAGCTGCGAGTGATGCCCGTCGTATCGCATTCCTGAAAGGCGTCGGAGCCGATCAGATGGGTCGGCACCTGGCCGGTGATGCAGACCAGCGGGATCGAGTCCATGAGCGCATCGGTCAAGCCCGTGATGGCGTTGGTCGCTCCGGGTCCGGAGGTGACGAGGAGAACGCCGACCTTGCCGGTCGAGCGCGCATAACCTTCAGCCGCGTGGGCCGCGCCCTGCTCGTGCCGGACAAGGATGTGGCGAAGCTTGTTCTGGTGGAAGATGGCGTCGTAGATCGGGAGCACCGCCCCGCCCGGATAGCCAAAGACCATCTCGACGCCCTGGTCCTTCAGCGCCTCGACGACCATCTCCGCGCCGCTCATGTGCTTGGCCATAATCGAAACTCTCCGCCTTTTCTCGTCGACTGCAAAATCGAGACAACAAAAAAGGCCCTCAAGGGGCCTTCGGGTAAGCGCTAGCGAACGGAATGCAGACCTTATGTCTGCCCGCTCTCCAGCGCCAAAGGTACAATAAGCTTCGCCACGTGTCGCCTCAAATTGAAAACGCGATAACAGTAGAGAAGGCTGAAGGCGGCGTCAAGCCGTTGCGGGCGCGGTCGCTGGCTGCGCATGAGCGGTGAGCCAAACGCCGGCCTTGTGGAGGACAGCGACCCTTGTCGGCAATTGTCAAGACGATCAACGCTGGCGTCCTTTCCGTCGCCTATCTGGAATATGGATCCGCGTCCGGCTGGCCGTGCATCATGGGCCATGGTTTTCCTTATGACGCGCATGCCTATGATCAGGCCGCGCCAATCCTTGCTGAGGCCGGGGCGCGGGTGATCGTTCCTTACCTGCGCGGCTATGGGCCAACGCGGTTTCTGAAGCCAGACACGCCGCGTTCTGGCGAGCAGGCGGCCCTCGGCGCGGACCTTCTTGACTTCATGGACGCGCTTGAGATCGAGCGCGCGGTTCTTGGCGGCTATGATTGGGGCGGCCGCGCCGCCTGCATCGTCTCCGCGCTCTTGCCGAACCGGGTCGTCGCGCTCGTCTCCGGCAATTCGTACAACATCCAGAGCATCGCGCACGCCATGGAGCCGGCGAGCCCGGCAGAAGAGGCGGCGTTCTGGTACCAGTACTATTTCCACAGCGAGCGCGGCCGGCGTGGTCTTGAGAAGAATCGGAGGGAGATCGCGCGCCTCTGCTGGCGCGTGTGGTCGCCGAACTGGGGGTTCGACGATGCGGCCTTCGACCGAACAGCGAGCGCCTTCGACAATCCTGACTTCGTCGACGTCGTCATCCATTCGTACCGGCATCGTTACGGCCTCGCGCCCAGCGCCGGCGATCCTCGGTACGATGAGATCGAAATCGGGCTCGCGGCTCAGCCGCCAATCGCCATACCGGCCATCACGATCGATGGCGGCGCGGATGGCGTGAATCCGGGCACAGCCCATCACGCGAAGAAATTCACCGGACCGCACGAACATCGCGTATTCGTAGGCGCAGGCCACAATCTCCCCCAGGAACGGCCGGAGGAATGGGCGGGCGCAGTGATCGACGCGCGGAAGATGGCGAACGCCTGAGGAACAAATCGAAGTTGGCGGGCGTTCACCAAAAGAAGAAAGGGCTTGGGATTGACTGCGATCGATCGTCCGACTGCCGATGAAATCAAGCAGCCGGA
Source organism: uncultured Alphaproteobacteria bacterium (assembly GCA_963726105.1). Classification (GTDB taxonomy): domain Bacteria; phylum Pseudomonadota; class Alphaproteobacteria; order Rhizobiales; family Beijerinckiaceae; genus Roseiarcus. The sequence continues at coordinate 582,498 of CAVSBJ010000026.1, read as the reverse complement.
TCGGCCGCGGCTTGCCGACGTCCTCGGTCCAGGCCTCGTCACCGGCGCTTCCGACGACGATCCGAGTGGAATTGCGACCTATTCGCAGGCTGGCGCTCAATTCGGTTACAGCCTGATCTGGTCTTTGCTTTTCACCTACCCGCTGATGTGCGCGATCCAGATGATCAGCGCCGATATCGGGCGGGTGACAGGCCGCGGCCTCGCCGCCAACATGCGGCGCCATTATCCGTCGTGGCTACTCTATCCGCTTGTGGGCCTGCTTATCCTCGCCAACGTGATCAACCTCGGGGCGGATCTCGGCGCGATGGGCGCCGCCATCGGATTGATCCTGCCTGGCCCGCAATGGTTGTACATAGGGGCTTTCGCCGTCGTGATCGCGCTCATGGAAGTGTATATGCGTTACGCGCGTTACGCTTCCGTGCTGCGCTGGCTGACGCTCTCCCTTCTCGCTTACGTGGCTACGGTGTTCGCGGTCGGCGTGCCCTGGCCGACGGTGGCGCTCAACCTTGTCGTGCCACGCATCGAATGGACGGGAAGCTATCTCACCGTGCTCGTGGCCGTGTTCGGCACGACGATCAGCCCCTACCTGTTTTTTTGGCAGGCCTCGGAGGAGGTCGAGGACGAGAGGGAGGATCCGGCGGCCGAGCCCCTTCTCACAGCGCCCGCCCAGGCGCCGCGACAGCTTGCGAGAATCAGGCTCGACACGATCGTCGGCATGGCGGCGTCCAACCTCGTGGCGCTGTTCATCATGCTGACGACCGCGGCGACGCTTCATGCGCATGGGGTCACCGACATCGCGACCTCCGCGGACGCCGCAAAGGCGCTGCAGCCGATCGCGGGCGAGTTCGCCTTCGTGGTGTTCGCGCTCGGCATCGTCGGCACCGGCCTGCTCGCCGTCCCGGTTTTGGCCGGGAGCGCGGCTTACGCGCTCGGCGAAGCCCTCAAGTGGCGCGTCGGCCTCGCAGAAAAGCCCGGTCGGGCTCCGGCCTTCTATTGGGCGATCGCGGCCGCGGTTGTCGTCGGCGCGCTCCTCAACTTCTCGCCCCTTGACCCGGTCAGGGCCCTGTTCTGGAGCGCCGTGGTCAATGGCGTCGCCGCGGTTCCGCTCATGGTTATGATCATGCACATGGCCTCGCAACGAAAGGTGATGGGCGAGTTCGCCCTGAAGCCTTGGCTAAAAGCCCTTGGCTGGCTGGCGACGGCGGTCATGATAGCCGCGGCGGTCGGCATGTTCGCGACCTGGAACGACTGAGCCCACGCGGTGAAACCGCCCGACGGCGGACCCGTAAGCGCCCTTAAACGCCTCTAAACGCCTCTAAACGCGCCTAAACGTTAGTAAAAGCGCTGGCGTTTACTAGCGTTTATTTTTTCGAATCGGGACTTTTCAATGGGTTACAGCCGATGCGCATAAGAGGTTCCTGGCTCTCTATTTCGGGCTTGCCCTCTTCGCGCGCTCGGTCGCAGGACCGGGCCCTGGTCCCTCCGTTCTCCGTCTGCCGCCCGAAAGCGGGATTGAGATCCGATCATTCCGAATGAATACCACAGATTTCTGCTTATAGCAAGATTCTGTTGCGCGACCGACGGCGTCGGCAGCACGCGATTGTCCGGTTCAGGCAGCGCACGGTCGGCCCGCGGGCGCGGCCCCTCTGGCGGGATCGCGATTCGCCGCCGGGAGCCCTTCGGGGTGCGGATGGCCGATACAAATCGCTTCCATCACGCAACTCATCGGCCATCGCAAGTGACGCTCTGCCTGGATATCCAGACCTCTGCTCAGCCCCTGATTGTCAACTCGCCATCGCGCCGGGCCCGGGAATCGCGCCGGGCGGGCATTTGCCGAGAATGATCATGCCGAGCACCTCGTCCTTGGTCATGTCCTCGACGCGGCCGGTGCCCACGACCTGGCCGTTCTTCATCACCGTCACGCGGTCGGCGAGGTCGAACACGTCATGGATGTCGTGGCTGATGAGGAAGATGCCGAGGCCTTGCGCCTTGAGCTGCTTGACGAGTTCGCCGACCTGCGCGGTCTCGGCCGGCCCCAGGGCCGCGGTCGGCTCGTCCATGATGAGGACCTTGGCGTCGAAATGGATCGCCCGCGCGATGGCGACCGATTGGCGCTGGCCGCCGGACAGCGCCATCACCGGCTCCTTGAAGCGGCGGAAGTTCGGATTGAGCCGCCCCATCACCTTGCGCGCCTCCGCCTCCATCGAAGCGTCGTCGAGGGTCCCCCAGCGCGTCAGCAGTTCGCGGCCGAGATAGAGGTTCGACGCCGCATCGACGTTGTCGGCTAGCGCGAGCGCCTGATACACCGTTTCGATGCCATAGTGCTTGGCGTCGCGCGGGTTGTCGATCCGGGCTTCCTGCCCGTTGATGAAGATCTGCCCGCTGTCGCGCTTGTAGGCGCCGGACAGGATCTTGATCAGGCAGGATTTGCCCGCGCCATTGTGCCCGAGCAGGCCGACAACTTCGCCAGGATACAAATCGATATAGGCGTGGTCGACGGCCTTGACGCCGCCGAAGGCGATCGAGACGTCCTTCATCTCGACCAAGGGCGTTTGGGCGTTGGCGTCCATGGGCTTAACCCTTGGCGGTTCTGCGGCGGTAGAAGGTGTCGATGCCGACCGCGCCGACGAGCACCACGCCGACCACCATCTGCTGGAAGGCCGAGTCCAACCCGAGCAGCACCATGCCCGATTGCAGCGACTGGATGACCAAGGCGCCGATCAGCGCCCCGTAGATCGTGCCCACGCCGCCGGCGAGCGAGGTGCCGCCGATCACCGCAGCCGCAATCACATAGAGCTCGTCGAACTGTCCAAGCACGTTGGTCGCAGAATCGAGCCGCGCCGAATTGATGCAGGCGGCGATCCCCGCGAGGGCGCCCATCAGGGCAAAGACGAGAATCGTGATTCGCTTGGTGTTGACGCCGGCAAGCTCGGCGGCTTCGGGGTTGCCGCCGGTGGCGTAGACATAGCGGCCGAACCGGGTGCGCCTGGCGAGGAAGGTCATGACGACGCCGGTGACGACCGCGATCAACACCGGAATCGCATATCCGGTGGCGATGACCAGTCCGCCTTCGGGCACGGGAATGGCGTTCGCCTCCGCATAGGCGGCCGCAACCCGCTCTGGCCAGGGATAGGCGTTGACGATCGCGGTCGCGCCGAGGACGACGAAGCAGCCGACGACCGCGATGACATATTCCGCCCACATCGGCCGTTGCGGGAAACGAAACCGCGCCCGCCGCTGACGGCCGGCGTAGAGGCCGAACACGATGCCGGCACAGCAGATCGCGGCCAAAATCCAGCTCGCCCTCGCGCCGATCGAGCCATGCGGGCCCCCGCCCATGAGCGCGAAACGGTCGTCGAGCGGGGCGATGGTCTGGCCGGTCGTCACCCACCACGCGGCGCCGCGCCAGAACAATTGGCCGCCGAGGGTGACGATGAAGGACGGAATGCCGATGTAGGCGACGAGCGAGCCTTGAAAGGCGCCGATCGCCGCGCCGATCGCCAAAGCAAGGAGGACGGCGATGATCCAGATCGCCGGATTGTCGAGCCCGAGATAGGCCGGCAGGATGTGGACCTGCGCCACGCCAATGATCGTCGAGACGAAGCCAATGATTGAGCCAACCGAGAGGTCGATGTGGCGCATGACGATGACCAGCACCATGCCGGTCGCCATGACCGCGATCGACGACGTCTGGACGCTCAAATTCCATAAGTTGCGCGGCGTCAGGAACAGGCCCTCGCCGTTTTGAGCCCAGGTGATGATGTTGAAGCCGATCCAGATCAGCGCCAGCGCGCCGATCATGCCGAGCATGCGGGTGTCAACCTCGGTCGCTCTGAGGAACCGTCGCACGGCCGGATCGTTGTGAGCCGCGCTGGTCGCGCTCGGCGCCGCAGAGGTCATGGCTCCTCCCGATCTGCTTGCTTTACGCCGTCGCTGTCAGAAGGGCGGCGAGAGGCGTCGCAACAGAAAGCCGCGCCGCCCTTGCAGAACGGCGCGGCCTTTTTTGTTTCACTCAATACTGGCGCGGTCAACTCAGCCGCAGAACTTCACCGTCCCAGGCTTCACGCCGGCGCAGACTTCCGCCTTGGTGATCCAGCCCTTGTCGACGATCACGTTGAGGTTGTCCCTGGTGACGGGGAGCGGCGTCAGCAGAACGCCGTTGACCTTCAACCCCTTGGCGCCGCCGGTGAACGGCTTCACGTCCGGAATGGCGGTCATCTTCTTGCCATCGCCGAGCGCGACCGCCGCTTCTCCGGCCGTCTTGCCGAGATCGCGGGCGTCCTTCCAGATCGAGACCGTCTGGGTGCCGAGCGCGATGCGGTTGATCGCCGCATGGTCTCCGTCCTGGCCGGAGACCGGGACCGAACCCGCCATGCCCTGCGCCGAAAGCGCGGCGACGACGCCCCCGGCCATGCCGTCGTTCTCGGCCACCACCGCGTCGACCTTGTTGTTGTTCTTGGTGAGGATCTGCTCCATGTTCTTTTGCGCGTTGTCCGGCTTCCAGCCGTCGGTGTAGGACTCGCCGACGTTCTTGATCTTGCCGGCCTTCATCGCGGGCGCGAGCACTTCCTTGATGCCCGAGAACAGGAAGTCCGCGTTCGGATCGCCCTTGTCGCCCTTGATGAAGGCGTAGTTGCCGGCGGGCTTGGCGGCCTCGATCGCCTTGGCCATCATGCGGCCGACGCCGACGTTGTCGAAGGTGATGTAGAGCACATTCGGGCTCTCGATCAGGCGGTCGTAGGCGATGACCGGAATGCCCTCGTCCGACGCCTTCTTGACCGCCGGAAGGATCGCCTCCGAATCCATGGCGAGGATGATGAGCACGTTCGCGCCCTTGGAGATGAGGCTTTCGACGTCGGTCAGCTGCTTGGTCGGCGACCCCTGAGCGTCGGCGGAGATGTACTTAGCGCCATGCGCATCAAGCGCCTTCTTGATCGCCGCTTCGTCGGTCTTCCAGCGCTCTTCCTGGAAGTTCGACCACGACACCCCGACCGTCAGATCCTTCGCCATCGCGGCGACGGAGACGGCGCTGGCGGAAGCCAGCAAAGCCGCGCCGATCGCCAGGTTTTTCAATGATTTCATGCGTTCCTCCCAAATGATCCACGGACCAGCGGCGACGCGGACGCGCCCTCCCGCGCAAGCCAGACAATCTCCGTGGCCGGCACCATGGTGAGGCGCGCCGACCCTGTCAATGCGCCAAAAGACCAATGTTTCGGGCGCTTGCGGCGCTCGCCCCCGACATGAGAATGATAAGGGTCCGGGGCGGTGGCTGCGCCTTCGACCCTGGCGCCGGGAGGACCATGAAGCGGCTTTTGGGCGTGTCGATCGCTCTGTGCGCGGCCTCAGTCCTGTGCGCTGCCGGCGTCGCGTTGGGCGCGAGCTGGGACGAGCGCGTCTTCCCGCCAGGCTCGCATCTCGATTTCGATGCGATCGCCGCAGCTGGCCCATCCGCCCTCCCCGCCTTGATCGAGCGCGGCCGTGAGCTGTTCAAGGCCAAGTTCACCACCGTCGACGGCGCCGGACGACCAAAGGCGACGCAGGCGATCATTCCGACCAAACGTAAGAACGGGGTCAACCCGCCATTCAGCCGCACCAGCGGGCCGGATTCAAATTCCTGTTTCGGCTGCCACAACGATCCGATCATCGGCGGCTCGGCCGACGACGTCGCCAACGTGTTCGTGTCGGAAGGCTTCGAGAGCGCCCAGTTCGACTCGATCGACCCGTCGTTCTCGAGCGAGCGGCATACGATCGCGCTCATGGGCGCAGGCCTTGTCGAGCTTCTGGCGCGCGAGATGACGGCGGACCTGCAAGCGATCCGCGCCGCGGCGATCGCCGAGGCTTGCGCGACAGGCAAAGCTGCGCAGGCCGATCTCGTGACCAAAGGCGTGCGCTTCGGCTCGATCGTCGCCCATCGCGACGGCATCGTCGATCTCGACGCGATCGACGGGGTCGATTCCGATCTCATCGTGCGGCCTTTCAGCCGCAAGGGGGTGTTCACGTCGCTGCGTCAGTTCACCATCAACGCGCTCAACATTCACCATGGCATGGAGGCCGTCGAACGCTTCGGCGTTCGCTGGACCGGCAGCCACGACTTCGCCGAGAGCGGCGTGCCCGATTCGATCACCGCCGGCGACGTCTCGGCTTTGGTCGCGTTCCAGGCGACGCTGCCGCCGCCGACGGTGAAAGCCGATCTGCCCGACGATTGGCGGCAGGCCGCCAAGGCCGGCAGCGAGACCTTCAACATGATCGGCTGCGCCTCGTGCCACATGCAGACTCTGCCGCTGAAGTCGCTCGTGTTCACCGATCCCGCGCCCTATGACATGGCGGGCACGCTGCGCTCAGGCGAAGTGAAGAAGCCGATCCGCATCGATCTTGGCGCCCTGCCCTTCGCCAGGACGCTGCAGAAGAACGACAAGGGCGAGTGGCTGATCCCCCTCTACAGCGATCTCAAGCGCCATCTCGTCGTCGACGAGACGGTCAATGCGCTCGGCAACGAATTGCAGGCTCAGCGCTTCGTCGAGCGCGACGTGTTCCTGACCCCGCGGCTCTGGGGCGTGGGCTCGACCGCGCCCTATGGCCACAACGGCTCGTTCCGCATGCTTGACGAAATCATCGCCGCGCATGGCGGAGACGCGCGATTTGCGCGCGACGCCTATCAAGCGCTCGATCCCGACAAACGCGAGGCCGTCATCGCTTTCCTGCGCTCGCTCGTCATCGAGGCGCAATGATGCGGGTCGTCCTCTGCATCCTCGCGCTTCTCACAAGCCTCGCAGGCGCGCGCGGCGGCGAGGACCGGCAAAAGCCGCTCGGCGACGTGCCCCTCATGCAGGAAGAGGCGGAAGCCGCCGGCCTCCACAGCGTCTACGACGGTCCATGGGAATTCTTCGTCGGCGGCGGCGGGGCGGCGCTCGATTGCGACGGCTCGGGCTTTCCCTCGGTGTTCCTGGCGGGCGGCAGGAATCCGGCGCGACTCTTCGTCAACAAATCCAAGGCCGGCGGACCGCTCAAATTCGAGGAGAAGGCGCTCGATATCGGCGCCGATCCGAAGCTCCTCACCAATGTCATCGGCGCCTATCCGCTCGACATCGACGGCGACGGCCACATGGATCTCTTCGTGCTCAGGGTCGGCGGCAATCTCCTGCTCAAGGGCGGCCCGAACTGCACGTTCACGCTCGCCAACCACGAATGGAATTTCGACGGCGATTCCGGCTGGACCACGTCCTTCGCCGCCGAATGGGAGCCGGGGCAGAAATTCCCGACGCTGGCGATTGGCCATTACGTCGACCGCGATGCGCCGGGCTCGCCATGGGGCACATGCGAGGACAACTCGCTCTATCGTCCTCAGCCCGGCGACAGGCCGGACTATTCCGTGCGGACCCCGCTTGCGCCCGGATTCTGCGCGCTTTCGATGCTGTTCACCGACTGGAACAAGTCAGGCACGCCATCGCTGCGCGTTTCGAACGACCGGCAATATTACCGCGGCGGCGAAGAGCAGATGTGGCGCATCGAGCCCGGCAAGACGCCGAGGCTCTACTCACGCGCCGACGGCTGGCGGCATTTGTCGATTTACGGCATGGGGATCGCGGAAGGCGATCTCGACGGCTCGGGCTACCCGCAATATTTCCTGACATCGATGGGCGACGAGAAGCTGCAAAAGCTCGACCCCAACGAAGGCGGGCGCGGCGAAGCGCCCGTCTATCGCGACATCGCCGGCGAGGTCGGCGTGACCGCGCACATACCCTATACCGGCGGCGACAAGCGGCCCTCGACCGCCTGGCATGCCGAGTTTGCCGACTTCAATAACGATGGCCTGCTCGATATCTTCGTATCCAAGGGCAACCTTGAGCAGATGCCCGACTTCGCCGCCTACGATCCGAGCAATCTCCTGCTCGGCCAATGGAACGGCAAGTTCGCCGAAGCCGGCGACGAAGCGGGCATTGCCTGCAACGCCAAGGGCCGCGGCGCGCTCATCGCCGACTTCAATCTCGATGGACGGCTCGACATCCTGCAGATCAATCGCGGCTCAAACGCTCTGCTCTACCGCAATGTCGGGGCCAAAAACGGCGACGGTCCACCGCTCCCGATTGGCAATTGGACCGAGATTCGCCTCATCGAGCCCAACCCCAACCGCAACGCGGTCGGGGCGCGGATTTCAATCCGGACCGGAACCCGCACCCAGACCCGCTTCGTCGACGTCGGCGGCGGCGACGCCTCCGGTCACGCGGGCTTCATCCATGTCGGCCTCGGCACGGCCGAGCGCGCGGAAATCCGGGTGCAATGGCCTGACGGCGACCAGAGCCCGTCCTATCGCGTGTTCGCCAACCAGTTCGTGGTCGTCGACCGAACGAAGCCGCAGGCCGCGTACTGGTATCCGGGACGGTAGAGCGCGCGCCGGCGAAGGCTGACGCCCTCCGACTTCAGCTCGCCATCACCTCGTTCACCTGCATGATCGGTTCGATCTTCGTGTAGTTGGGGACGTCGCCCATGATCTCGGCGCCATGCTTGGCGAGCGCTTTCTGGAGGTCCTCGACGGAGTTGAACTTGAGATAGGCGATGGCGAGATAGGGCGCCTTGCCGCCGGCGGGATCGGACAGGCCCTTATCGAATTCGCAGCTCACCATCCCCTCCGGCTTCCATCGAGAGACGAGGAGCTTGTGATGAGTCCCGAAATAATAATCGTAGTTGAAGGCTTCGCCGTCCTTCGCCGGATAGAGAACCGTCAGTCGAATCATCGCTTCCTCCTCCGGGCGTAATTCCTTCCGCCGGTCGCTGCTTTGGGGCGAACCCGTTGCGCCCGCACAGGCGCTGAAAGCCAGGCGGCGAAATTCGCGGAGCACAAGCATGGACGCACGGAACGCAAGCTGCAAGTCTCGAGCGCTCGCGTCCCGCGGCTATTTTCAGTGTTCAAGCGCTCAGCCGCGAACCGGCTGAGCTGATCTTTCCATCAGCGAGGGCTGTCAGCGCAGCTTGTAGCAGTGCCCGCCGCCCCTGTGCTTTACGCGCGCGCGACACGCCTCCAACGTTGAAAACGAGCAGTCAGGATGTCCCGTGACTGTCGATCCTCTTAACTGCGCACAGAATTTGGCGGCGTTGGCGGGGGCCAAGGGATAAAGAACGAAGCCCGTCGACAGCAGCATCATCGTGGCCGTAAGCGTCAACTTTGAACGCGCCATGTCAAGCCTCCCTTGTGAATTTTCAGTCGCTCCTTGTGGCAGACCTCGCGAACGCGAAGCCTGTTCGATCAGCTTAACGCGGATCGAATGAACCTGCGCTGAATGTCTCCGATCCCTGCCCTCTTGCCTGGCAACCCCGGCATGCGGCGGGAGGCCAGCCGGACCCCCAAGTCCACTTCGAGCCTCCCAGCGCGGAGAGCGCGGGCTATTGTCTTGCGCAGAGGATCACCGCCTTCCCTCCGCCGTCGCAGCTCGCGCCCGTCGTCCCATCGATGCGCACGGCGCCGCCGCCCGCGCAATAAGCGCTGGCCATGATCTCGCCCGCCCCGCACGAGGCCTGAGCGGAATCGCTGACCACCCTGAAACTGGCGCCAGCTCCAGGCTGGCCTTGCGGTCCGGCCGGTCCTGCGGGCCCTTGAGGACCAGGCGGCCCCATCTGCCCCTGCGCTCCAGCCAGTCCGTGGGCGCCGGGTGGCCCAGGCGGTCCAACCGCGCCAGCCTCCCCCTTCGGTCCCAGAACGCCCGCTTCGCCTTTCGGCCCAGGCGGCCCAACCGCGCCAACCTCCCCCTTCGGTCCCGGAACGCCGGCCTCGCCTTTGGGCCCAGGCGGTCCAGCCGCGCCAACCTCCCCTTTCGCTCCCGGAACGCCGGCCTCGCCTTTGGGCCCAGCTTCTCCAGCTTCGCCTTTCGGCCCAGCGGGTCCCGCGGGGCCTTTGACGCCAATCTCCCCTTTCGGCCCCGCATCCCCGGCGGCGCCCTTCGGCCCGGGTGGGCCGGCGGCTCCAGGCGGTCCAGCGTCGCCGACCTCGCCCTTGGGTCCCCCCGCGCCCACGTCGCCCTTCGGCCCAGGCGGGCCGGTCGGCCCCCTCGCGCCGACCGCGCCAACACTTCCGGCTTCGCCCTTTGGCCCCGTCGCGCCCGCTTCGCCCTTCGGCCCGGGCGGCCCGGCCGGTCCCCGCGCGCCGACCGCGCCAGCGCTTCCGGCTTCGCCCTTTGGCCCAATGGGCCCGGCCGCTCCCGCTGGCCCAATCTGGCCGGAATCGCCCTTTGCTCCCTGCGGTCCAGTCGGTCCCTCGGGGCCCGGCTCGCCCCTCGCTCCTTGAAGCCCGGGCGGTCCCGCCCCTCCGAGATCGCCTTTCGGCCCCGGCGGCCCGTCAGGACCGGGCGGCCCCGGAGGTCCCGGCAGACCCGCGGGGCCAGTTTCGCCTTTCGGTCCCGGCGGCCCGTCAGCGCCCGTATCGCCCTTCGGACCCTGCGGCCCGATGGCGCCGACCGCGCCCGGCTCGCCCTTCGGCCCGGCCGGGCCGGCGGGACCCTGCTGTCCCTGTTGCCCCGGTTGGCCTTGTTCGCCCCTGTCGCCTTTCGAGCACCCCGAAACGGCGAGCAGCGCCGCAATGGCGACGCCGGCGGCAGTCAAGCGCATTGGTTTCTCCCCCTCATGAGGCGCGTTCCATCCGCCTCGGACACGATGTTGACGCCGGCTTGTCGCCGACATGTGTAGACGACACGACCCGCGTCGCGCCAGAGCCGAGGCTCCCTATCTAGCTTTGGAACGCACGTAGCGGCGAGCCTCGTCGGAGACGCGAACCCATTCCTCGACGCTCGATGGAGCGAGGGTCACCCATTCCTTTTTGACCCGGCCGGGGCCTGTCGAAAAGGGTTCGCCAAGCTTCGCGTCGACCAGCGCTTTGACGCGCTCGACCGGCAGTTTGACGAGCAGACGACCACGCGAAAGGGAAGCGAAGATCTTGCCGTCGACCTTGACCGCGTCAGATCCGAAGCCTCGCCCGCGCGGAGCATGGAAATCCGCGCCGTGATGGAGAGCGAGGGCCCGGTAGAGCTCGTCGGGAGAGGCCTTCGGATCGTTCATCGAGCAATCCCTTGCGATCAGGCGCTGGCGCTTCGGGCGGCGCGCGCCATCCAAGCGCCTCAATCCTATTGCGGATCGCGCACGGCGCAATTGAGGTCAAACATGCATCATCGCAACCGTCGTTCTTTCCTTGCCGCCCTCACGGTCACGGCGCTCTCCCTGCCCGCGCGAGCCGCCCCTTCAACCGAGGAGCGCGTGGCTCTCGCCAACAAGCGGCTCGCCGAGATCGAGACGCGCGAGGGCGGCCGGCTCGGGGTCTTCGTGCGTGACACAGGCGCCGGCGAAACGATCGAGCATCGCGCCGACGAGCGGTTCCCGATGTGCAGCACGTTCAAACTTCTGGCCGCGGCTGCGGTGTTGAAGCGCGTGGACGAGGGCGCCGAGCGGCTCGACCGGACGATCGCCTACGGGCCGAGCGATCTGCTCGAGTATGCGCCGATCACCAAGGCGCATGTCGCCCAAGGCGGCATGACCGTCGCGGATCTCTGCGCCGCGGCGATCGACTGGAGCGACAACACCGCGGCCAATCTCGTTCTGCAGACAATCGGCGGCCCCGTTGGATTTACGACCTTCGCGCGCTCGCTCGGCGACGAGGTGACGCGGCTCGACAGGAACGAGCCGAGCCTCAACGAATCGCTGCCCGGAGACCCTCGCGACACCACGAGTCCACGCGCCATGGCGGCCAGCATGCAGAAGGTGCTTCTGGGCGATGTGCTCTCCGAATCATCGCGGCGCCAACTCCAAGCTTGGCTGATCAACGACAAGGTCGGCGACAAGAGGCTGCGCGCCGGGCTGCCGTCGTCGTGGCGGATCGGCGACAAGACCGGCACCGGCGATCGCGGATCGACCAACGCGGTCGCGATTCTATGGCCGCCCGGTCGCGCGCCTCTTATCGCCACGGTCTATTACACCGCATCGTCCGCCCCTATGGGCGCGCGGAATGCGGTTCACAAGGAGATCGGCGGCCTGATCGCGGAGACGTTCGCGTAAATAAGGGCCGGCGCGAGGCCGGCCCTCTTCAACTGACTTCTTGTGGACTCAGCTGCCGCCGCCAACGCAGGTGTCAGCGGTCTTCGGCGTGCAGACGTCGAGGCCGGTGTAGGTCGGGTCCTTCGGCCCCGGCTTGCCATCCTTGATGTCCTTGAGGAAGTACATCGCCTTGTATCCCATCTCGAACGGCCGCTGGCCGACCTGGCCGGAGGAGAGCCCCTTCTTCATCAGTTCGATCTGGATCGGGAGCGTATCGGCGACGACGAGCGCCAACTTACCCGAAGCGATCTTGTCCTTGTACTTCGTCGCCGTCTTCTCGTAGGCGTCCGGCAGGAACTGCGGGAAGCCGCCGGTCGGCGTGAAGGCGTCGAGGTCGGGATACTTGTTGAGGATGTCCTCCATCTGCTGGTTGGCGACGGCGAAGTCGTCATTCGTGTAAAGCGGGCAGCCGTCGGGCTCCTTCCAGCCATTCTGACCAGTCAGCCGGGCGCCGGGCGACTCGGCGCTCTTCGTTCCCGACAAGGTGTCGCGGATGCCCTGCATGCGCTCGTTGTGGTTGGCTGCTGCGGCGCCGCCGGACTGGATGCAGATTGTGCCGCCCTTGGGCTTGATCCCCATGACGAGCTTCGCGATGTTGACGCCGATGTCATAGTTGTGGGTGCCGACGTAAGCCGCGCGCAAACCCTTGTCCTGGGGCAGAAGGTCCGAGTCCCAGGTGAGAACCGGGATCTTCGCGGGGGCCGCGCCCTGCAGCGCGTTGGCCATGGCGGGCGCATTGGCCGGAGACACGGCGATGCCGTCGACTTTCTTGGTCACGAGGTCGGCGACAATCTGAGCTTCCTCGTCGCCGCCGCCATGTTCGCCCGGTCCGATGTAGAGGCACTTGACGGCGCCCGCGAGCTCCTTCTCCGCTTTCTTGCAGCCGGCGAGAGCCTGGTCGAAGAAGGGGTTGTTGGTGTTCTTCGGCACGAGCGCGAAGGTGTAGGGGTCGGCGGCTTGCGCCGAAGCCGAGACCGCAAGCAACGCGCCCGCGGCGACCGCGCCGGTCAACATTAGTTTCAACATTTCTTTTCCTCCCAGTTGGACACGGCCCTTATCGGGCCGGTTATACGCGCCCCTCACGGGGTCTACTCGCGTTTCGCGCCTCGGAGCTTGCCGAGGTAAACCGCTCCAATCAAGAACAAGCCGACAAACGTGCCCTGCCAATTCGAGTCGACGCCCGCCATCAGAAGCGAATTGCGGATTGTAAAGATCAGCGCCGCGCCGATGAACGCGCCATAGGCGCTGGCCTCGCCGCCCATCAAGTTTGCGCCGCCGATCACCGCAGCCGAAATGGCGAGGAGTTCGTAGGTGGCGCCAAGAGCGTTGATCGCCGAGCCCGCCCACCCAACGGAGAGAATGGCGGCGAAAGCCGCCGTCAAAGCGGAGAAGACATAGACCTGCACCTTGATGCGGTTGACGGGAACGCCGGTCAACAGTGCGGCCTGTTCGTTTCCTCCGATCGCGAGCACGTGGCGGCCCCAGCTCGTCATCTTGTAGACCACGGCCAGAAGAAACGTGAAGACGATGAGGAACAGGAGCGGCGAGCTGAGTTCGAACTTCGACGTGATGTGCCAAGCGCCGCTGCCGAGCGCCTTGAAGGGTGGCCCGCCAGGGCCGAACTTGTAGATCATGCGGTTTCCCGACAACACGACCGCGACAGACCGCGCGATCGCCAGCATTCCAAGCGTTGTGACGAAGGGGGAAAGGCCAAGATAGGCGATGATGATTCCGTTGATGAGCCCGACGACGCCTCCCGCGAACAAGCCGACAATCACGGCCGCCCAGGCCGGATAGCCGGCCTCGAGAACGAGGCCGCACGCGACGGCGGTCAGACCCATGATCGAGCCGACCGAGAGGTCGATGCCGCCCGTCGCGATCACCGCAGTCATGCCGAGCGCCATGATGCCGATGAAGGAGAAATTGCGCGTGGTGTTGTAGAAATTGTCAGTGGTCGCGAACGACGCGGGCTGCAGCCAGCTCATCACGATGCAGATGATGATGAGCGCGACCGTCACCCAGAACGCTTGAGAACTCGTAAAGCGTTGCCAGAAATTGTGTTGCTGGATGTCCAGCACCGATTCGATCGAGACATGGGCTTGCGGGGCGTCGCTTGCCATTGAACGGGCTCCTCAGGCCGTGTGGATGGCGCCGGTGATCAGGCCGGTCACTTCTTCCGGGCTCGTCGCACCGATCGCTTTGTCGGCAACCTTGTTGCCTCGCCGCATCACCATGACCCGGTCGCAGACGGCGAAGACGTCCGGCATACGGTGGCTGATGAGGATGATCGCCATGCCGGCGTCCTTCAGCCGCCGTATAAGGTCCAGCACCTCGGCCACCTGCCTCACCGAGATCGCGGCGGTCGGTTCGTCCATCAAGACGAGCCGCGCCTTCGACAGTCGCGTGCGCGCTATGGCGACAGCCTGACGCTGCCCGCCCGACATCTGGCGCACGAGATCGCGCGGCCTTGTCTCTGACTTGAGCTCGCCGAACAATTCGCCGGCGCGCTTGGCCATCGCCTTGTGGTCGAGCCAGCGGAACGGACCCGCGCCGCGCTTGACCTCACGCCCCAGGAACACATTCGCCGCCGCGGACAGATTGTTGCAAAGCGCAAGGTCCTGGTAGACGACCTCGATCCCCTTTTCGCGCGCTTCGACAGGCTTATGAAAATGCACGGCCTCGCCGTTGAGACGGATCTCGCCGTGGGTCGGGGGAAAATTGCCGGCGATGACCTTGACCAGCGTCGACTTGCCGGCGCCGTTGTCGCCCATCAAACCCAGCACTTCGCCGGACTCGAGCGCCATATCGACTTCGTTCAGCGCATGGATCGCGCCGAAATGCTTCGACACCGCGTTCAATTCAAGAATCGGCAAGCCAACGTTCCTCCGCGCGCTCCGACTTTTCTTCGTCGCGCACGCGACGCTCGTCGGTTAATCGTCCTGACACCTTAGCTATTATTGAGTTTGTCGCGGCGTGCAAGCGAAAAGGCGCGTGGCCGAACGCCGCCTCAGCGGTCAGCCTTGCGGGGCTAGCGCCGGCGCATCTTCGACGCGATGGCGCAGCCAGACCATGCCCCCTTCCAGAGTTTCGCAGCCAATCAGTCGCAGCGACTGTCCCGCGCCGGGACGTTCGCCCTCTGCGCCATGATAGTCGAGGATGGTCTCCCGTCCGGCCAGGCCATCGACCGCCGGGAAAATCAGCGTGCTGAACTCGTCGATCAGGCGATGCTTGAAAAACGCGCCGTTGATCCTGCCGCCGCCCTCAAGCAGGAGTGTCTTGACGCCAAAAACTTGGGCAAGCTGCGCCATCGCGCCGGGGAGGTCCTCGCCCACCGGACCCGCGAAAATATAGGACGCGCCATCCTCGCGGAGTTCGGCCAGATAGGCGTCCGAGACGTGCTCGCCGAGCACCGCGACGACGTGATCGCCCCCGACATTGTCCTGGCCATAGTGGACGCGGCCGGAGGGATCGATGGCGACGGCCAAGTTCCGGCCGTTTCTTTGCCCGAGGTGAGGCTCGCGAGGCAGCGGTGAAGCGACGGCGACGGAACGTTCGCGTCCCTTGGCCATTTCCGCCATGGTTTTCCGGCCGACGATCCAGCCGTCGGCCTCAAAGCGGTCGTGAATGGCCTCATAGCGCCCGCGCTGCGCGTCGTTGGAGACGCCGGCGGCAGGGCGGGTGAAACGGCTCGGATGGAGACCGCCGTCAAGAGAGGTTCCCATGTGGCAGATGATGGTGGGGCGCATCAGGCGGGCGGTCCTTTCGATTTCATGGCCCCCCAAGTGGTCCCCGCTCTTCACCGCCACATCGCCCGCATGCGCGCCTGAAGATCGACCCGCGGCCCGTCGCTCGCCGCGCGCGCCGGCGAAGCGCCGGCTTCGGGCCAGGTCTGCCGGTCGAAGTGCTTCAGAAGCGGCGGCGGGATGAAGCGGGTGCGGCTCGCGTATACGCTTCGGTCCCCATTCTTGGGCTGGCCGTGGACGTAGAAGCGCTGCGGCACGACGAGCGCGAGCTCGTCTTTCGCCCGCGTCATCGCGACATAGAGCAGGCGGCGCTCCTCCTCGATCTCTTCGGATGAGCCGGTGGCGAGGTCGGAGGGAATGCAGCCGTCGACGCAGTTCAGGACGAACACCGAGCGCCATTCCTGCCCCTTGGCCGAATGGATGGTCGAAAGGATGAGATAGTCCTCGTCTCTCAACGGCGGTCCGGCTTCGTCGCTGGTCGTGTCCGGCGGATCGAGCGCAAGCTCGCTCAGGAACCGCTCGCGCGACGGGAACGAGGCGGCGATGCGCTCGAGCGCCTCGAGATCGCCCATCCGGATGCGCGCGTCGTCGTAGCGCGTCTCCATGAGGGGCATGAGCCACGCGACTGCGTCGGCGATCTCCGCCGGCCAGGGCGCGGCGCGCGACGCAAGCCTTCGCATAAGGTCCGCGAAGGCTGGAAAGCCGTCGCGCGCTCTGGCAGGCGTCGACAGCGCCGCCATCGTCGCGAAGCCGTCGTCGGCGGCCGCCGCGGCGACGATGGTTTCGGCGACCTTGGGCCCGACGCCGGGCATGAGCTGCGCAACCCGAAAGCCCGCGACCCGGTCGCGCGGATTTTCTGCGAAGCGCATGAGCGCGACCGCATCCTTGACATGCGCCGCGTCGAGGAACTTCAGGCCGCCGAATTTCACGAACGGGATGTTGCGGCGGGTGAGTTCGAGTTCGAGCGCCGCGCTATGGTGAGAGGCGCGAAACAGCACCGCCTGAGCCTTGAGCGCCGCGCCCGCCTCGCGATTGGCGAGCACGCGGGTCGCGACGAAGCGCGCCTGGTCGGAATCGTCCGCAACCGTGACCAGCGCCGGAAGGGGCCCGTGCGACCGATCGGTGCGAAGCGTCTTGGCGAAGCGCTCGGGCGCGAGCGCAATGGCCGCGTTGGCCGCGGCAAGGATGGCGCCGCTCGAACGGTAATTGCGCTCGAGCGTCACGACATGCGCCGGCGGATCGAAGGCGCGAGGAAAGTCGAGAATGTTGCGCACCGTCGCGGCGCGAAAGGAATAGATCGCCTGGGCGTCGTCGCCGACTACGGTCAGGCCGCGCCCCAAAGGCCTCAAGCGCAGCACGATCTCGCCCTGCAGCGCATTGGTGTCCTGGTATTCGTCGACGAGCAGATGATCGAAGCGAGAGGCGATCTCCGCCGCGATCGCGGGCTCCGCCAGCATCTGGGCGAAATAAAGCAGGAGGTCGTCGTAATCGAGCACGTTCTGGCGCTGCTTCATCTCGACGTAGGACGCGAACAGTCCACGCAGCGCGGCCTCATGCCCTGCGACCCACGGAAACCATTTGCCGAGCGTCGCCCTCAGATCGCCTTGCGCGTTGACGATGCGCGAGTAGATGGCAAGGCACGTCGCCTTTGTCGGGAAGCGCTCCTTCAGATCACCGACGCCCAGTTCATGCCGCGCCCAGTTCATGAGGTCGGCGGAATCCTCGCGATCATGGATGGTGAACTGCGGATCGAGGCCAAGCCGCGTCGCATATTCGCGCAAGAGCCGCGCGCCAAGGCCATGGAACGTTCCCGCATAAGCTGGCGTCGCCGCGGCGGCCGCCTCTGGCGCGAGACGGCGGGCGAGCAGCCGCTCGACGCGACGGCCAAGCTCCGCTGCTGCGCGGCGCGAAAAGGTGGCGAGCATGATGCGCTTCGGATCGGCGCCCGCAAGGATGAGCGCCGCCACCCGATGCGCCAGCATCGCCGTCTTGCCCGAGCCCGCGCCGGCGATGACGAGCAGCGGCCCGGAGCCTTGCGGATCGCCGATCCCATGCTCGACCGCGAGCTGCTGCTCGGGGTTGAGATCGACGGCCGGGCTCGAGCGAATCAGGGCGAGCGACATGGTTTGACGCAACCATGTTTCGCGCTTTGTTCGCAAGGCGAACATCTCATGATAGGGTCGCTGCGCCCGCTCGCGGGAAACGGCTCGACGACCGGGCGAGAGACGGTTCTAAGCCAGTTCCCACGCGAATGGACGGGCATTCATGGAACAGCGTTTCACGTTCGATCAGATCGCGGACCTGTACCGGGCCACGCGTCCGGACTATCCCGAGGCGCTCATCGAAGACATCGTCTCGTTCGCCGATCTGAAACCAGATGATAAGATACTCGAAATTGGCTGTGGCGCGGGCCAAGCGACAAAGAGTTTCGCTAAGCGGGGCTTCCCGATCCTTGCGACTGATCCCGGGCCCGACATGCTTCGCGGCGCGCGCGAAAGCCTGGCAAGCTTCAGGAACGTCGAGTTTCTGGAGACCACATTCGAAGCGTGGCTCGTCAACCCAGAAGCGTTTCGACTGATCGTTGCCGCTCAATCCTGGCACTGGGTGTCTCCAGAGGCGCGATTTGGGAAAGCCGCGAGAGCGCTTTCGCCGGACGGTTCGCTTGCGGTATTTGGTAACGTTCCAGTGGGCCTGCCCGGCCCGCTACTCGCTCAATTCGAGGAAATTTACCTTCGTCACACCGGCAGATGGGGTCCGACACCTGAGGCTTGGTACCTGCCGGATGGTCCCTTCAAAGGATGGTTTGACGAGTCGGGAGCATTTGGCCCGGTAGAGCACAAGAGCTATTTGTGGAGCTGGGCGCACACGGCATCCAGCTACACGGATTTCTTGCGCACGCGATCGGATCACAGGATGCTGGACTCGTCAAAACGTGAGGATCTGCTTGACGATATTGCTAAGGCAATCACCAATCACGGCGATCGCCTTACCGTAGACTATGAAGCGCATCTCTATATTGCCCGCCGCCTAAGTCGCGATTGAGCTTTCGCACGTCAGAAGCGATGCGATCCGAGTCGCATCGCCGCTGGCCTCACCGTAGGACGGCCTGCTAAGCCAAAAGGCGAAATTGGTGGGGCCGAGCCATGCCGGGAGCGGAATCGCACTACGTCCATCGGACCGCCTGGCTGCGGGCGGCCGTCCTTGGCGCCAATGATGGAATCATTTCAACCGCAAGCCTCATCATGGGCGTCGCGGCAGCGACCGGTGGACGGGCCGAAATCCTGACCGCAGCGGTCGCTGGATGGGCCGCGGGCGCAATGTCGATGGCGGCGGGCGAATATGTCTCCGTCAGTTCGCAGGCCGATTCCGAAACCGCTGATCTGGTGCGCGAACGGCGCGCGCTCCGCGAGCGACCTGCCGAGGAGAGGCAGGAGCTTGCCCATATCTACGAGGAACGGGGCTTGGAGCCGAAGCTCGCAGAAGAGGTCGCCAGCCAACTCATGGCCAGGGACGCTCTCGACGCTCACTCGCGCGAGGAGCTCGGCATCAGCGGCAGCACACAGCCCAAGCCAATTCAGGCCGCCTTCGCCTCGGCTCTCGCCTTCTCGATCGGAGCCGCATTGCCGACGCTGTCGGCCTTTCTCGCGCCGCAGGGCGCCATTGTTAAAGCCGTCCCCGCCGCTGCACTGGTTTTTCTGGTCGCGCTCGGCGCGCTCGGCGCCTGGGCCGGCGGCGCACCCATGATCAAGCCGGCGCTCAGAGTCGGCTTCTGGGGAGCGCTCGCCATGGCGGTGACGGCGGGGATCGGCGCGTTGGTCGGCAAGGCCGTTTAGCCTTGCCGCAGCGAGGAGGTCTAGCCTGCCTTCTTTATCTGATGTGGAAACAGATGCCGCTTGGCCTCGTCGTCGAACTCTTGCTTGAAGGCATGCTTCTCCTTCAATTTGTTGACGCGAGCGACGGCGGGGCGCGCGTTGATCTCATCGATGAGTTGTTTGACATTGGTCATTTTTGACCAGGTCTCCGCGCCCAGGAGGTAGGGAGCGGCGGAACTCCAGCCCCAGATCGACATGTCCACGATCGTGTAGGCGTCGCCGAGCATATATTTCCGCCCGGCCAGCCGGTCGTCGAGGATCTTCCAGTGCCGGTGCGTTTCGAAATTGTATCGATTGATCGCGTATTCGATCTTCTCGGGAGCGGCGACGTTGAAGTGAAAGGCCTGACCGGAATAAGGGCCAACTCCGCTGGAGACGAAGAACAGCCAAGAGAGGAGTTCGGCCCGGGCTTTGGGCGTATTCTCGGGAAGGAAGCGCTTTGTCTTCTCTGCGAGGTAAAGCAGGATCGCGCTCGAGTCGAAGATGGTCGCTTCGCCATCGACGATCGACGGCGTCTTGGCGTTGGGATTGATGGAAAGATAATTCGGCGAGTGCTGCTCGCCCTTGCGAGTGTCGACCGGAACAAGCTCATATTCGAGGCCGGCCTCTTCGAGAAACAAGGCGACCTTCGCCGGGTTTGGCGATGGGTGATAATAGAACTTGATCATCAGCAGGCTCCGAAAACAGGCGGTCAAGCCGCGGCGCTAGTAGCGTAACCAGTTCAGTTACGCAATGTCACTCGGCCATGCACGCGCCTGCGCGACGATGGCGCTTCTCCGATCTGCGGCCCGTTGCTGCGCGCGAGCACGGCCTCGGCGATATCGGCGATCGTCGTGCGCGAAAGCTCCTCCTCGAGAGCCTCGACCGCCGGCGCCGTCGCTTCCCGCAAAACAGGGAGGATATGGGCGCCGACCTGGCAGGTTGCGCTCGGAGGCGACCGATGTTCGGTGAACAGCTCGCCGCTCTCCACCGCAGTAAAGACATCGCGCAAATTGATGTCGCTCGCCGGCCGCGCCAATTCGAAACCGCCTCCCGGACCGAGCCGTGCGCGGATCAATCCGGCCGTCGTCATCAACGAGAAAAGCCGGCGAACCACGACCGGATTGGTGTTGGCGCTTTCCGCCACATCCTCGGAACGGAGGATCCTGCCCGGATTGGCGGCGAGAGCCGTCAGCAGATGAACGCCAACTGCAAATCGCGTGCTCGTTCCCATCGCAGACTTGTCGCACGGCGCGCGCCCTTCTTGCAAAGCCGCAGGCCTGCGCCGCCGCGCGCCGAAGCCGGCCGACGACCGCACAAATGCTATTTCGGACAGGGCGGCAGCCCGGGCTTCCCGCACGCTTGCGGTCGAGCGGCCGGCGGCGGGACGCGAACCATTGGCGGAGGCTGACGAACCACAGGCGGCGGAGGCTGACGAACCACAGGCGGCGGAGGCGCGTGAACCACAGGCGGCGGGGGCGCGTGAACCACAGGCGGCGGAGGCGCGTGAACCACAGGCGGCGGGGGCGCGTGAACCACGGGCGGCGGGGGCGCGTGAACCGCGGGCGGCGGGGGCGCGTGAACCGCGGGCGGAGCGGGATGGGGGGCGGCAGGCGCCACGGGAACGCGCATCGCCGCGGGAGCCGGACGAGGCGCGGCCGCCGCTGCCGCAGGGGCGTGAACCACAGGCGGCGGAGCCGGAGCGCGCGGGGCCAAGGTCGGCGGTCGAACCGCGACATTCGGCTTCGGCGCCGGATTGCTGGCCGGCGCCGGCGGCTTCGGCGCGGGTTTGACGCCAGGGGCGACCGGAGTGATCGGAACAACGGCGGCGGCCGGCGCCGTCGGGGTTGGCAGGGGCTTGCGGCCGGGGGGGATGGCGGCGGCGCCCGCTGCCGGAGGGGGCGCCTTCCCCGCGGGTTTGGTCGCAACTGGCGCTCCGGCTGGAGCCGCTGCGTTTGGCGAAGGGACCACGGGCAGCGGCTTACCGCCAGGAACGGCTGGCGGGTTGGGCGCAGCGACGGCGGCAGGAGGGGTTGGCAAAGGCTTCCCGCCTGGAACGACGGGAACAGCTGGCTTCACGGCGCTCGCCGCCGGCGCTGCTGCGACCGGGGGCTTCGGCGCCGGGCCCGCGACGGGAGCCGGCGCGGCCGGTGGTGAGGGGGGTGTCCCGCCTGCGGGCTTTCCAGGACCCCCAGGCCGCCCGCCGGCTTGGCCGGACCGCCCGATCGGTCGAAGAGGCTTGACGACGGCAGCGTTGGCCGCAGGAGCGGCCGCCACGGCGACCGGCGATGGCGGCGCCACAGGTTTGATGTTGGCGGGCAGCGGCGGCGGCGCGGGCGGGGCCGCACGCAGCCGCGGCTGCCCGCGCGGCGCGACGCCGTCGTGATGAAAACCGTTGTGAAACGCGACCGCGCCAAGGGCGATCGGAATGGCGACACCCAGCACCGGGAGCATGCCAATCTCGGCCGGCGGCGGAGGCGGAGGCAGATCGCGCCAATCGTCGTCTTCGACGTAGCCGTACTGGGCTGGCGGCGGCGGAGGCGGGGGCCCGAAATCGTCAAACGCGTAGATCGGCCGGTCGTCGTAGACGAGTTCGTCCGGGGGCGGCGGCGGAAGATCCGCGAAGGTCTCCGGCCGGAAGTCCGGCGGCGGCTCGAAGCCGGCCGAAAGCATGGCAAGGCGGCGGCGCGCGTCGGGGATGTGCGGCCCCCTGGGATAAACGTGCAAATATGTCCAGTAGGCTCGCGGCGTATCGGCGCCGACAGTCCGGCGCCAGTAGGCGGCCTCTCGCCGGACCGCGAGAATCGCCCGCACGCGTCTCGCCTGATCGGAATTTGGGTAGGCGGCCAGGAACTCGCGATAGCCTTTGAGGGTGTCCCGCTCGACAGCCGCGGCGTAGGCGTCTTCGGCGGAAAAACTGGAGATCGGCCGGCGCTCCGTCTGCGCGAATGAGAGAGCGGGAGGAGGCGCGTCGGCGGCGCGCTCGAACACGTAGAAGGGGCCGCCGAGTTTGGACGCGCTCCAGGGCAACAACGCGCCCTGCGTCTCGGCGTTGACCGACACGCGCGTTTGATCGAACGCCTGGGCGATATCCACCCCGCCCTGCCGCATCGCGCCCGCCAGCGTCTTGCCATAGACCCCGTAGGGACCTTCCTCGTCGCCAGCCAGCGTGCCCGGCGCGGCGTTGAAGGCGACCAGTTCGCCGCGCTCGGGATCGACCAGAGCAAGCCCCGGCGCCAGCGGCGAGCCCTGCGTTGCGTACGGATTGGCGCGAGCCGCATCGAGGACGATGATGCGCGCTCTTCCCGGCGTCGCGGCGAGAGCGTGGGCAAAATCGGCGATGCGGATCGCTTCGATCGGCACGTCGGCGTCGCGATTGATCTGAGCGTCGACCGGCACGAAATAGTTGTCGCCGTTGTACTGAACCGCGCGGCCAGCGAGATAGACGAAAGCCTGCATGTCCGGGCCCGCCGCCTCGGCCTTTTGCAGAAAATCGCGGAACGCCGTTCGCAGGGATTGCCCGTCGAGGTCGCGCGCGCCGACCACGTCAAATCCCGCCGCCTGCAGGGTCTGGGCGACGAGACCTGCGTCGTTGGCGGGGGTCGCGAGCGCGACGTCGCGATAGGTCGCGTTGCCGATGACGAGAGCAATTCGAGGGTTTGGCGCCGCTTGTTGAGCCTGCGCTGCGATCGCAAGAAGACCCGTGATCAGAATCAAAACACTGGCGAAAATCGCCCTCAGGCGTAGCGACATCATGCCCCTCATTGTCGAAGAACCACCGGCTCCCCAATTCGTTCCCTCGCGCGAATGGCTAGTGTCGCATCGTGTCCGAACCGTGTCCCCGCCGGCAGCGACCGAGAGGGTGCCTAGCTCACCGTCTCGGCGCTGTAGCGGGCGATGAGGCCGTTGCGGATCACTGCGCGATAGACGGCGAAGAAGAACATGCAGGCGAGCACAAGGTAGACGATCGCGAGCACGCCTCCGATCGCCAGGCGATCCCACGGCGCGCCTTGTCCGGCGACGACCGAGCGCATGCCTTCGAACACGTAGGCCGGCGGCAGAATGAGCGCGATCGCCTGCATCCATCCGGGCAAGACGGTCACCGGGTAGAACACGCCCGCGAATGGCGAGATCAGCATCGGGATCGGCCAGATCAGCCATTCGGATGCGGGCCCAAGCCTCAGCACCAGGGCCGAGGCGGCGACGCCGAGCGCGATGCCGGTGATGAACAGCACCATGAGAAAGGGCGCGATCGCCACTCCGTAAGAGAAAAAAGACAATCCGAAAGCGATCTGCGCAAGCACGAGCATGGCGACAAGGCTCAAGCCGCTGGTGGCGATGGCGACGATCAGGAGCCCAACCAGATATTCCGACGTGCGAAGAGGAGAGGCGAAGAAATTGAGGAAGTTTCGCGTCCACACGTCCTCGAACAACGTCATCGTGATCTGCTGCATCACCCGGGTCAAAAAATCCCAAAGGAGCACTGCGCCGAGCAGCGCCGGCACGAAATTGAAGTCAGCATGCGAGACCGAATTGAGGTAGCGGGTGAGAAAGCCCCAGACCAGAATATCGATCGCGACAAAGATAAAAATGGGAAAGATGCGCTGCGGACTGCCGCGATAAAGATAGAACATCCGCAACACGATGGCGCCGATGCGCGAAGGGTTCATCGTCGACCACCGTCGTGCAGCGCCTCTTGAGCGACGTTGACGAACAAATCGTCGAGACTCTCCGCGCCGTGCTCCGCGGGCAGCGTTTTCGGATCGCCTTCGAGCACGATCCGGCCATGCGAGAGGAACAGCACCCGATCGCAGACCGCCTGCACCTCGTACATGTTGTGGCTCGTCCACAACACGCCGCAGATTCCATTGTCGACGAATTTGGCTATGCCGGCGCGGATGTCGCGTGCGTTCGAGGGGTCGATGGAGGCCGTCGGCTCGTCGAGCAAGAGCAGCCGTGGCTGGTTGAGCATCGCCTTGGCCAGGCTGAGCCGCGTCTGTTCGCCCGACGACAGAACCCCGGCCTTGGTCCTTCGGTAACGCACGAGATCATAGACGTTGAGCAGCTTCTCGATTCGCGCCGAGAGATTCTCCACCGCATAAAGCATGCCGAATACGCGCATGTTCTGCTCGACCGTGAGATTGCCGGGCAGAGGCGCATAGACCGCCGCGAAGTTGGTGCAGGATAAAGCTTTGGTGCGGTCGGCCGCGAGGGCGACCCCTTCGATCTCGATCCGGCCGCCGCTCGGCTCGAGCACGCCCAGGATCATGTTGATCGTCGTCGTCTTGCCCGCGCCATTCGGGCCAAGCAGGCCGACAATTTCGCCCGGCGCGACGTGGAAGCTGACGCCGTCCACCGCCCGCACGTCGCCGAACGACTTTTCCAGGCGCTCGACGTTAAGGACGCAGGGAACAGGCGGAATCATGCCGCCGTCGTATCGGGCGGCCCGGCGAGCGCGTCAAGCCGCGGTCCGCTTGTCGCGCTCTCCACAAAGCCTCACGGCTGCCCGCTTCCTCCGGCGGAGCCGTAGACCTGGCCGGTCGCAAAGCTTGCATCCGACATGGCCAATTGCACGTAGATGGATCCAAGCTCCGCGGGTTGCCCGGGCCGGCCGAGGGGCGTCTGGCCGCCAAACTTCTCGACCTTTTCCTGGGTGGCGCCGCCGCTGACCTGGAGCGGCGTCCAGATCGGCCCGGGAGCGACCGCATTGACCCGAATGCCCTTCGAAGCCAGCTGCTTCCCCAGGGACTTCACGTAGTTCATGGTCGCGGCCTTCGTCTGGGCGTAGTCGTAAAGGTCAGGCGAGGGATCGTAGGCCTGCTCGGAGGCGGTGCCAATGATCGCCGAGCCGGGCGGCATGTGCCGCAACGCCGCCTTGATGATCCAGAATGGCGCGTAGATGTTGGTCTTCATCGTCGCGTCGAAATCCTCGGTCGAGATATCCAGGATCGAGGCGCGGCTCTGTTGCCGTCCCGCGTTGCTGACAAGGATGTCGAGGCCGCCGAGCCCCTCGACGGCTTCCGCGACGAGGCGCTTGCAGAAGGCTTCGTCGCGAATGTCCCCGGGAATCGACAACGCCGTTCGGCCTTCGGCTTTCATGAGTTCGATGACCTCGCGCGCGTCTTCCTCCTCAGCCGGCAAATGGTTGATCGCGACGTCGGCGCCCTCGCGCGCGAAGGCGATCGCGGCGGCGCGCCCCATGCCGGAGTCGCCTCCGGTCACCAGGGCCTTGCGGCCAGCGAGCCGACCTGACCCGCGGTAGGATGTCTCGCCGTGATCCGGGCGCGGATCCATCCGGCTCGCGAGCCCCGGCCAGGGTTGCTCTTGTCTGCGAAACGGCGGCTTGGGATATTTGGTTCGCGGATCTTGCAGCCCTTCGGGAGCCGGCGTTTCGTTTTGCTTCGAGAGGGGCGCCTGCCTGGAACTCTGCGCGAATGCCGGCGCGGCGGCGGCTACGAGGCCGATGCCGCCGGCGCCGACAATAGCGCGGCGGGAATAGGGAAAGCGTTCGTCCGAACTCATGGGCAATCTCCACAATGTCCGGGAGAACGCCCATTTCGGTCGTTTGTTGCGGCTCGGCTAACCGCGATGAAATCGACGGCGTTAACCGGCCAGCGCGCCCTCGAGATCGAGCGTGAAGAGTTCCTGCGGCTTGCCTACGCCGCGCAGCGCAAAGCGCCCGACTGACGCGAATGCGCGGCGCTCGTCGGCGACCGAGGCGGCGAAATCCGACGACATGAGGATTGGCTGGTCCACCGACCGGCACATCGCGGCGATGCGGCTCACCTCGTTGACCGCCGGTCCGACGACGGTGAAGTCGAGGCGTTCCTTGCTGCCGATGTTGCCGTAGAAGACCTCGCCGAGGTGGAGGCCGAGATACATCTCGGTCGCGGGCAGGCCTTTCTCGCTCCGGCGCGCGTTCAGGGCGGCCACCGCCTCACGCGCCGTCCTTGCGGCGTCGAGCGCGGCGGCGCAGGCGCGGCTCCTGTCCTCGGCCGGAAAAATGGCGAGAACGCCGTCGCCGATCAGCTTCAGGACGTCGCCGCTGTTTTGGTGGATCGAGGAGACGACGGCCTCGGCATAGTCGTTGAGCAGCGGGATGATTTCTTCCGGCGCGGAAGTTTCGGCGATGCGCGTGTAATTGCGCAAGTCGCTGAACCACAGCACCGTCTCGATCCGGTCGGTCACCCCTCGTTCGATGCGGCCTCGCAACACCCGCCGGCCGGCGTCGCGCCCGAGATAAGTCTCGACCAGCGTCTCCGCGATGCGAGCCAGCGAGACAGCTTTGATCGCAAGCCCGAGGAAGGGCGAGAGCCGCTTCAGCGCGCCGAGCTCGTCATCAGTGAATCCATCGGCTCGATCGGTCGTCCAATAGGAATACACACAATCCATCTCGCCGATCGCGCCGTCTTCGGCGAAGCGGTTGATGATCGCGACATAGTCCGTGAACTTCGCCTCGCGGAACTCCGCGAAGGAGGGGAACTCAGCTTCGGTCTCCGCGGTCACGCGCAGGCGCAACACCGATTCGCCGCTGTTGAAGAGCCGGTAAAGAGGGCTCGTCCGCCACCGTTCCGCCGCCTCCCCCGCGGCGGTTCGCCCGTATTCGGTCAAGGTGACGTCCGGCTTTTCTTTTTCCCAGCGAAACGCCCGGCCCTCGTGAATAGGGTGGAGCGTGTCGATGAGCATCATCACGCGCGCGAGCGGCAATCCGGCAGCGACCGCGCGGCTGCAAAAGCCCTCGACCAAAGCGGTCTCGGTCCGTCCCTCAAGCCCCGCTTTCGCGAGCCAGGTCGCAAGCTTGGCGATCTCGGCTTCGGTCATGGGGGGATCATAAAGCGCCAGGGCGGACAAGCCAATGCGTGGCGTACAGTGCTGGCGCCCATGTCTGGCGCGCCCTAACGGTTGCGCGCTTAGGACCCCGCCAGCTTGTCGTCACTGGAATGAGCCGCGTTCGCGCTGTGTTTTAGGTTGACAGTGTCCTGACTCAACGTGTGCTGATCGGAGGAAATCATGTCGCTTCGCCTCAAAGACACCGCCCCTGACTTCACCGCCGAGCGTCTATCGCGAGGCATGGAATTCGTAGAAGCTCCCCTCGCGTGCGACCCGTCGCCAACAGCGGCGGCGATCGCAGTTGGGGGCGTAGCGCAATGCGAATTTGGCTGATCGTCGTTCTGGCGCTTCTCGGAGCCATGTCCTTCTCTCTCTCGGCGGCGCTGGCCGATGACGCGGCCCTCACCGCGCAGCTGCAACAAGTCCTCGACGCCTACGTCAAAGATCGGGCGTCGATCGAGGGGCTATCGGGCGCTGCATTGCAGGTGGATCGCGGCGCGGGCAAACCGATCCTCGCGGTCTATGCGGGCGACAACGGGCTCAGCGACAAAAAGCCGATCGGCCCCGACACGTTGTTCGATATCGGCAGCAACACCAAGGAATTCACCTCCGCCCTGATCCTCAAGCTCGAAGCGGCTGGCAAGCTCAGGCTCGATGACACGCTCGGGCGCTGGCTGCCGCAATATCCGGCGTGGAAGGACGTGACCATCCGCTCCCTCCTCCAGATGACGAGCCCGATCCCCAACTATTCGGAGACGGTCGCCATTGGCGAGATCGAGGTCGCCGACCTGCATCATCAATTCAGCGCCAGGGATCTGATCGGCTTTGTCGATCCCGCCAATGGCAACCATTTTCCCCCGGCCACCGGCTGGTTCTACTCCAACACCAACTACATCCTCGCCGGCCTCGTCATCGAGGCCGCGTCCGGCATGAACTACGAGCAGGCGCTGACGACGATGATCCTCGAGCCGCTCGGGCTGCACGACACCTTCTACGCGGACGGCTCGCATCCAGGGCCCGCGGCTGCGGGTCCCGTGATGTCGCGTGTGCCGCGCGCGCTCTACCTGCTGCAGGACTGCCTCGGTTACCAGCCGGAGCCATGCACCGTGTCGACGCTCGCGCCGCTCATCGGCAAGGACATGCGGATGCAGAATCGCTCCTGGGCGGCGGAGGCGGGCGCCATCATCTCCAACCCGCACGATCTCGGCGCATGGATTCGCGCTCTCTTCGACAAGCGCGTCGTTCCCGCAAAGCAGCTCGAAGAGATGACCACGCTGGTCTCGAACAAGACAGGCCTGCCTCTTTCCGAGGTCTCCGCCGATGAACCGGTCGGTTTCGGTCTTGGCCTCGGCCGCTTCCATCGACAGGAACTGGGCGGCGCCTACTGGTTCTACGAGGGCGAAACCCTCGGCTTCCGGACGATCTTCGCCTATTGGCCGCAGGACGACCTCCTCATCACCGGGTCCGTCAACAGCCGGCCGCCGAACGGCGAGGACAAGTTCGGTCCCGCTGTGATCGGCGGAGCCTTCACCGCTTTGCATGCGGCCCGCCCGCCGGAAGGCGCTTCTAAAGCCGTGGCAAAATAACTATAAGGGCCAGTAAAGATGAGCCGCACGTGCAGGTGCGCCACGGGGAGGCCTCGATGATCTTCCGGCAATTGTTCGACGGCGTCTCGAGCACCTATAGCTACGTCCTCGCCAGCCGGCAGGGCGGCGAGGCGCTCATCATCGATCCGGTGCTGGAGAAGGTCGATCGCTACCTCAAGCTGATGGAGGAGCTCGATCTCAAGCTCGTGAAGGCCGTCGACACGCATTTGCACGCCGACCACATCACCGGCCTGGGCGCGTTGCGCGACCGCACCCGCTGCATCACGATCATGGGCGAGCAGAGCAACGTCGACGTCGTGTCGATGCGGATTGCAGACGGCGACAGGCTTGGCGTCGAGGGCTTGAGCCTCGACGTGCTCTATACGCCCGGCCACACCGATGATTCCTACAGCTTCCATTTCGGCGATCGCGTCTTCACCGGCGACACGCTGCTCATCCGGGGCACCGGCCGCACCGATTTCCAGAACGGCGATTCCCGCGCCCAATATGAGAGCCTGCAGCGCCTGATGCGGCTGCCCGAAGAGACGCTGGTCTTTCCCGCGCATGATTACAAAGGCGATACGGTCAGCACCATCGGCGAGGAGAAGCGCTTCAATCCGCGCCTTCAGGTTCGCGACGCCGACGACTACGCGAAGCTGATGGAAAGCCTGCATCTGCCCAACCCGAAAATGATGGACGTCGCTGTTCCCGCGAACATCCATCAGGGGCTGCATCAGGAAGATGTGGCGCGCAAGGGCTGGGCCTTTTCGGCCGAGGATGCGAAGGGCCTCCTCGGGCGCCCGGACGTCGCGCTGATCGACTTGCGCGAGCGACGGGAATGGGAGCGGAGCGGCGCCATTCCGGGCTCACTGCACGCGCCTTATGGCGAACTTCAGGACAATATCGGCGAGGGCGGTCTCATCCATGAGCTCGCACGGTCAGGCAAGACGGTCGTCTTCTATTGCGCATTCGGCGAGCGCTCGGCGATGGCGGTGCAGGCGGCGCAAGACCAGGGACTCGCCTCGGCTCGGCATATCGAGGGCGGCATGTCGGCCTGGACGAAAGCAGGCGGCGCGACGCATTGACCTTGGCCGTGGCCCGAGCTTAGCGAAGACAAGGCGTCAGCGGGGGGATCTCAGTGCCCAAGGTCAAGGTCAACGACATCACGATGAATTACGAGAGCCAAGGGTCGGGCGAGCCGCTCGTGCTCATCCCCTACCTTGCCGCCGACCACGCCTGTTACGCCTTCCAGGTCGCCGAGTATTCCAAGCATTTCACCTGCATATCGCTGGATCCGCGCGGCGCCGGAGAGACCGACAAGCCGGACGGACCCTATTCGACCGAATTGTTCGCCGACGACGTCGCCGCCTTCATGGGCGCGATCGGCGTCGAGGAAGCGCATGTCAGCGGCCTCTCGCTGGGCGGCGCCGTTGGCCTGTGGCTCGCCAGCAAACACCCCGAGCGGGTCAAAACGCTATCGCTGCATTCCTGCTGGCCGAAGACCGACCCGTTCATGAAGGCGGTCGTGGGGAATTGGCAAATCATCGCCAAAGGCCTCGGCAGCGTGCCGGAAATGATCATCCAGGGGATCTTTCCCTTCTCCTTCACACCCGAGCTCTATGCGGCGAAGCCGGAATATCTCGAGCAACTCGCCGCCTTCGTGCGCAGCCGGCCGGAACAACCGGTCGACGCCTTCCTTCGTCAGTCGGACGCGGTCATCGCCCATGACGCGCTGGGCCAGCTCGGCAAGATCACGGCGCCGACGCAAATCACGTTCGGCCGACAGGATGTTGTCACATCGACGCGCTTCGTCGAACCGTTCAGGACCGGCATCAAGCATAGCGAGCTTCTCATCTTCGAAATGTGCGCGCACGCTCCGATCTGCGAGACCGTCAACAAGTTCAACGAAGACACTCTTGCGTTTCTCAAGCGCCACATTGGCTAGGGCGGAGTGATGTCGGGGGAGCGCCGTCCGCGTCGGCGCCATGGGCCTCGCCGCCTTGGCCTTGCGCTCGTCGTCGCATGCGCGCCGTCGTTCGCCGCGGCCGACGATGAGTCGGCCACAGCAGGACTGCCAAGCAATCCGTTCTACGCGCTCGACACAAAAAACCTTTTCGGCTTCCTCGAGGGAGCCGACGTCGGCGAGCAAGGCGACCGGTCGCTCGAATTCGAGACCACCGGCTCCCTTGGCCGGGCGCAAGGCCTTTACAATTCGATCGAGCAGGAAATCATCTTCGAACCCACGCTGACCGATTCGTTGGGGCTCGAGTTCGGCGCGCATGTGCTCGGTCAGAACGTCCAGCGCACGCCCGGCCTACCCGATTTCGTCGGCGTCGATTTCTCGGGCGCATCCGTTGAGTTCCGCTACGTGGTGAGGCATCGGACCGCGGACCTCCCGATCCAGCTCACGCTGACGATGGAGCCGCAGTACAATTCGATCGTCGAGGCTGGACGGCAGGCCAACGATGTCACCGCAAGCTTCCGCGCTATCGCCGACGTCATATCCCCCGATCGGCGCCTCTATGGCGCGGTCAATCTCGCTTACGCCCCCGACGCATCGCGGCTTCCCGGTCTGTTATGGCAGGACACGGCTGTCCTCTCCGCCTCCGCTGCGCTCTCCTACCGCCTGACGCCGCCGCTGATGTTCGGCGCGGAAGCGGACTACGACCGGGCTTATGGCGGCCTTGTTCCGCGCGGATTCGCCGGGCAGGCTTTCTATTTCGGGCCGACCTTCCATTATCAGATCAACGAGAAGATCGATCTCTCGGCCGCCTTCCTCGCCCAAACGCCCGTCGGCCGCGTCGACTTCGACCAATTCCCGCGCCAGCTCGCCAAGCTGAGGCTGGAAGTGGATTTCTAAGGCTGGAAACAGCCGACGGTTGTTCGATCAGTCGGCGTCGATCCCCGCTCCGTGCGCGCGCAACTCCTCGACCAGGACCCGCTCGTTCTCCGAATAATCGATCGGCGTCGACACCAGCTGCACGCCGCCGCTCGCAAACGCGGCTTCGAGCGCGCGCGCGAGCCCGTCCGCGCTCTCCACCCGGCTCCCCTTCGCGCCATACGCTTTTGCGTAGACAACGAAGTCCGGGTCGCCGAAGGTCATGCCATAGTCGGGGAACCCGTCCACCGCCTGCTTCCATCGGATCATCCCGTAGGCGTTGTCCTGCAGCACCAGCACAACAAGATTGAGCTTCAGCCGCACCGCGGTTTCGAGCTCCTGCGAATTCATCATGAAGCCGCCGTCGCCGCAGACGGCGAGCACGCGCCGGTTCGGATTGAGACACGCGGCCATGATCGCCGACGGCAGCCCCGCGCCCATCGTGGCGAGCGCATTGTCGAGCAGCAGCGTGTTGGCGACGTGGGTGCGGTAGTTGCGCGCAAACCAGATCTTGTACATGCCGTTGTCGAGACAGACGATCCCGTCCTCCGGCATCACTTGGCGCACGTCGTGGACGATCCGCTGCGGCGTCGGGGGAAAGCGGCTTTCCTCCGCCCGGTCGGCGATGTGAGCGAGAATACCCTCGCGCAAGCCGAGGAGCGCCTTCGCGTTCGGCAGCTGGTGTTCGAGCCGATCGGCGAGCAGCGTGAGGCTGGGCCCGACGTCGCCGATGAGCTCGGCCTGCGGAAAGAAGACCTCCTCGACCGTGGCGGGCAGATAGCCGACATGCAGCACCGTCGGCCCGTTGGCCCCCATGAGAAACGCCGGCTTCTCCACCGTGTCGTGGCCGATGGTGACGATCAGATCCGCGCGGTCGATCGCGCGATGGACGTAATCGCGCTCCGACAGCGCGGCGGTGCCGATATAGAGGTCCGAGCTCCCGGTGACGGCGCCCTTGCCCATTTGCGTATTGAAGAACGGAATCTGCGCGCGCCTCACGAACTCGGACAGCGCATCGGAAAGCCGCGGCCGGCTCGCCGCCGCGCCCAGCATGATCAGCGGCCGCTCGGCGTCGATGATGAGCTGAGCCGCCCGATCGAGCGCGGCGCTGGAGGCGATCGGCAAATCGATCGCATGGGGCGGGATCGGCGCCATATCCGGCGCCGCCGCGTGGGCGATGTCTTCCGGCAGTTCGAGATGAACCGGGCCCGGCCGCTCGAGCTGCGCGACGCGGAACGCTTCCCGCACCATGGTCGGAATGGTCGCGGCGCTCACGATCTGATCCGCCATCTTGGTCAAGGGCGTCATCGCCGAAACGATGTCGACGACCTGAAAGCCCGCCTGTTTGCGGCTCAAGATGCCCTTCTGCCCGGTGATCATCACCATCGGCATGGCGCCGAGCAGCGCGTAAGCCGCGCCGGTGGTGAGATTGAGAGCGCCGGGGCCGAGCGTCGTGATACAGACCCCGGGCTTGCCGGTCAGGCGCCCGTGCGTCGCCGCCATGAACGCCGCCGCCTGCTCGTGACGCGTCAGCACAAGCTCGATTGTCGAGCGGCGCAGAGCCTCGACCACGTCGAGATTTTCTTCGCCCGGCACGCCGAAGATCTGCCGCACGCCTTCGTTCTCGAACGCGGAAACCAAGAGTTCGGCGCCGTTCATGAGAGGGGCTCCGTGCGCAAATCCCTGAGCTGCAACGCTCGCGCATTCTTAGCCCATCAGCAACCGCATTCGCATGAGCCACGGGCGCGCGCTGTGGAGCCGCCCCGCCCTATCCCCTCGGCGTCCGGTTTCGTTTATCGTCCACCCGTCTCGCGGATCCAAGGAGCCCACGATGACCCAAACGGTCGCCGACCAGATGGTCGCGGTTCTCGCCGCAGCCGGAGTCAAGCGCGTCTATGGCGTTGTCGGCGACAGTCTGAACGGCTTCACTGACGCCATCCGCCGGCGCGGCGGGATCGAATGGCTGCACGTGCGCCACGAGGAGGTCGCAGCCTTCGCCGCCGGCGCCGACGCGCATGTCACGGGCGGTCTCGCCGTTTGTGCAGGCAGCTGCGGCCCTGGCAATCTGCATCTCATCAATGGTCTCTTCGACTGCCAGCGCACGCGCGTGCCGGTGGTGGCGATCGCGGCGCAGATCCCCTCTCCGGAGATCGGTTCGCACTTCTTCCAGGAGACGCATCCAGAGCGCCTGTTCCAGGAGTGCTCGAGCTATTGCGAACTGGTGTCGACGCCTGAGCAGATGCCGCGCGTGCTTGAGATCGCGGTGCGCCGCTCGATCCTGGAGCGGTGCGTGAGCGTCGTCGTCGTGCCCGGCGACGTGGCGCTGAAACCCGCTGTTCCGGCGCCCGCGCCGAAGCTGGCCGGACTGGCGCCGGCCGACCCGGTCATCGCGCCATCGGAGGAGGCGCTCGGCGAACTGGTGGAATTCATCGATTCGGCCGACCGCATCACCCTTCTTTGCGGCAGCGGCTGCGCCGGCGCGCACGACGAGCTGATGCAATTCGCCGAAGCGGTGAAGGCGCCGATCGTTCACGCCATGGGCGGCAAGGACCATGTCGAGTGGGACAACCCTTACGACGTCGGCATGACCGGCCTGATCGGCTTCTCGTCCGGCTATTACGCCATGGAATCCTGCGACACGCTTTTGATGCTCGGCACGGATTTTCCCTATCGCCTGTTCTATCCGACGGAAGCCCGCATCGCTCAGGTCGACATCCGTCCGCAGGCGATCGGGCGCCGCGTCGAGGTCGATCTCGGCATTGTCGGGCAGGTCGGCCCGACGCTGCGCGCGCTCATGCCGCGCATCACGGTCAAGAGCGACCGGCGCCATCTCGACAAGGCGCGCACGCACTATTCCAACGCCCGCAAGAGCCTCGACGAACTCGCAACCGGCCGGCCGGGCGGTCGGCTGCATCCGCAGCACGTCATGCGCGTCATCAACGAGAAGGCGGCCGACGACGCGATCTTCACCCCCGACGTCGGCCTGCCGATCGTCTGGGCCGCGCGCTATCTCGCGATGAACGGCAAGCGGCGGCTGATCGGCTCGTACTGGCACGGCTCGATGGCGAATGCGATGCCGCAGGCCATCGGCGCACAAGCCGCCTCGCCCGGCCGGCAGGTGATCTCGCTCTCCGGCGACGGCGGCTTCACCATGTTGATGGGCGATCTCTTGAGCCTCAACCAGCTCAAGCTGCCGGTCAAAGTGTTCGTGTTCAACAATGGCTCGCTCGGCTTCGTCGCGCTCGAGCAAAAGTCGACCGGCTTCCTTCCGATCGGAACCGATCTCATCAATCCGAATTTCGCCCGGATGGCGGAAGCGATCGGCATCAAGGGCGTCCGTATCGAAGACCCCAAGGACGTCGAGGCGGGCGTCGCCGAAGCGCTCGCCCATCCGGGCCCGGTCGTGGTCGATGCGGTGGTGGCGCGCGAGGAGCTCGCGATGCCGCCAGCCGTCACCCTCGAGATGGCGAAGGGCTTCTCGCTCTACATGCTGAAGGCGATCTTGAGCGGGCGCGGCGACGAGATCGTCGAACTCGCGCGCACGAACTTGCGGCGATAGCCCGAGCGGAGGCGCTCAGGCCGTGAGCAAGCGCTCGGCCGCCCGGCGCACGCGAAGCGCAACCGTCTCCTCTCCCTCGGCCGCCGCCACGGCCGTCATGGGAACCTCCAGCGCCACCGGGATGTCGTGGGGCATATGGCTCAGGACGCGCCTGATATCGATGCCGCCCTCGCCGGGCGGCAGGCGCTCCACCCGACCGGCGTGCAAGAGCTCTTCGGTCGTGTAGCTCGCCTGCACCGGCGCGTCGGCGACGTGGACGAAGGGCAGACGCGATGGGGATATCCGGTCGAGCTCATCGAACGTGCTCGCCGACCGGTTGAAGTGAAGCGTGTCCACAAGGATCCCGAGATTGGGCCGCTCGGCCGCCTCGACGACCCTCACCGCCGCGCCGAGATCAGGAACCACCGTCCAGGGAAAGAACTCGAGCACCGCGCGCAGTCCATGTTGCGAAGCCAGGTCGCTGATCGCCGCCAGCCGGTCCGTGAACCGGCTGACATCGGGGTCGTACGCGGCGGTAATCACGTATCGGGCGTTCAGCTCCGCGCCCGCCGCCATGAAGGGCTCGAGCGAGGCGACGTCGGTCTCCGGCGTGATCCTGACGAACTCGATATCGAGCACGCCGACGCCGGTCGCCGCCGTGGCGGCCTTGGTCGCGCGCATCAACGGCTTGTCGTCCATCAGCGGACAGGCGGGCGTTGTTTCCGTTCCTCCGATCAGGCGCAGTCCGACCGTGTCGTAGCCGGTGCGTGCGGCGACCTCGATCACCTGCGGGGGGCTCAGGCGGATCACAGTCAAATGGGCGAGCGAAAATCTCGGTCTCACGGCTCGACTCACGCGCGCCTCGCGATGCAGCGCGACGTCATCGTGGAGCGGAGAGCGCCTCCCGCGGCGAGGCGACCGCTCGCGACGGACAGCAAGAGGGTCATCTCGACCATGCGAAAAGCCTGCGGGTATGGGCTGAGCCAATCTGTCTAGCACGATTGTCGCTGCCCTCCATGCCGGAGGCGATCTTGAGCGGGCGAGGCGACGAGATCGCGCGCACGAAGCGCACCAACTTGCGGAGATAGGTCGCCTCGCGCGATTCTGTCTTACGATGGGCTCGCGATCTGCACTCCGCGCGTTCACTCTCCGGTTTGGAAATAGGATTGAGCGCAATAGGTCGTCTCGCAATCGCAGTACTGCCCGACGAAGCAATATTGCTCATCCTTGGTGCGAACAAAGGCAGGTTGACCGGAGCAGTAAGAGGAATGGAAGCTCGCATAAGCGTTTCCGGTCGCAAGAACGGATCCATCATTGTTGGCGATATAGGCCTTGGCTTGCGCGCAGGTCATGGTGAGGGAATTGGGGGTGGACGCGGCTGAGGCCCACCCCGGAATGCTAGCGCAGGCGCACACGACGACGACAGCCGCCGCCAAATGAATGGGCGTGAGATTTTTCATCGGAGAATCCGTGAGTTTGGGCGCTGAATTGGCCGTGGTCGCGTGTGCCGGACTATCTCGCGGCGCGGCCGCGAGAACGCCCGCGTCCCGTGGCCGGCCAAGCGCTATCCTGAACGGCAGTAAAGGTTCGATATGGGTTGCAGGGATTCGCCGTAAGGAACATATAAGTGGCGCTCGCGCGCTCGATTCGATGCTTCAAGCACCCGTGGAGTGGGAACCCGCAAGTTGCACCCCTGCGCCGCTCCGGAGTCGCAATGCGGTCCTGCCTGCTCGCTCTTGCTTTGCTGCTCCTGCCCGCTTCCGCGCTGGCCGGCCTAAAGGAGACAATCGCCACGCTCGCGCCCTCGGCGACCGTGCTTGTGGTGGATTCCAGGGGCAACGAGCTCATCGCCCAAAACGCCGACACGCCCTTCGTCCCGGCGTCCGTCACCAAGATCGTGACGGCGTGGCTGGCGATGGAGACCCTCGGCGCCGACTACCGCTTCGAAACGCGCTTCTATCTCGACGCCAAACGGGCGCTCTATGTGAAGGGCGGCGGCGATCCTTACCTGATCTCCGAGGAGCTGGCGCCGCTTGCGGCGGAGCTGGTGGCGAAGATCGGCAAGGCGCCGATCACCGGCCTCGTGGTTGACGCCAGCTACTATCCTTCGAACCTGCGCATCCCCGGCATCGAGGATGACGACACGGCTTACGACGCGCTGAATTCGGCGCTGGGGGTGAATTTCAACACGATCGACGCGGAGCGCATCGGCGACAAGGTGGTCTCGGCGGAGGAGCAGACGCCGATCACCCCGATCGCGATCGCCCGGTTCCGCGCCAAGGGCCCTCCGGACGGAGAAGGCCGCATCAGTCTTGGCGAGGACCCGGCCGTCGGCCTCCGATACGCCGGCGAACTGATCGCCGCCTTCATCCGGCGCGCCGGCGGCAACGTGAAAGGCGAAATCTCGATTGGAACCGCGCCCAAGGGCCTGGAGCCGATCACCGTTCACCGACAGTCGCGCACGCTCTCGGAGATCCTGGCCGGACTCCTCCTCGATTCGAACAATTATACCGCCAACCAGGTCTTCCTGGAGATCGGCGGCCATGAGCTGGGCGGCCCGGTCAGTCTCGAGAAGTCGCTCGAGGTCGCGAACAGGATGCTCGCCGCGCAGGGCCTGGCCGGGGCCATTCATCTCCAGGAGGGCTCCGGCATCAGCCGCGACAACCGCTTCACCGCCCGAGGCCTCGCCAAGGTGCTCGAACTCTTCGCGCCCCATGCCGACCTGCTCCATGGCCACGACGGCGGCTTGAACAAGAGCGGAACCATGGATGGAATCCGCACGCTCGCCGGCTACGCCGACACCTCCGCCCACGGACAGGTCCGTTTCGTGATCTCGCTTTCGAGCAATGACGAGACGCGCTTCCAGCTGCTTCGGGCCATCGAGACAGAGCTTTAGCGCCGCCGGCCGCCGATGCTTCCCGCGGGTCAACTCCGCTTCGATGCGCGGGCGTGCTTGACTAGGGCGCCGACTAGTCGGTATGATGAACCGATTGGTTGGTATTGCCATGCGGCATCAACACGAATCCAAGACAAGACTTCTCGACGCGACGCTCAAGGTCGTGCGCGCCAAAGGCTACAGCGCGACCCGGATCGAGGACGTTTGCGCCGAGGCCGGACTGACCAAAGGAAGCTTCTTTCATCACTTCAAGAGCAAGGAGGACTTGGCGCTGTCCGCGATCGCGCATTGGGACGCGACCACATCGGCCCTCTTCGCCACCGCGCCCTACCACGAGGCCACCGATCCGCTTAGCCGTGTGATCGCCTACATCGAATTCCGCAAGGCGATCCTGACCGGCGACCTGCCCGACTTCACTTGCTTTGTCGGCACGATCGTCCAGGAGACTTATCAGACGCATCCGGAGGTCAGCGCCGCCGCCGCCGGGAACATCAGCAGCCACGCCAAAACGCTGGAGGCCGATATTCGCGCGGCGATGCGCGAGCACGGCGCGCCTCAAAGCTGGACGCCTGAGAGCCTCGCCTTGCACTTTCAGGCG
The DNA here is from genome assembly GCA_963726105.1 of uncultured Alphaproteobacteria bacterium. GTDB lineage: Bacteria > Pseudomonadota > Alphaproteobacteria > Rhizobiales > Beijerinckiaceae > Roseiarcus. Next base: position 543,506 of record CAVSBJ010000026.1, on the reverse strand, counting down.
GTGATCCAGGGCAGTTTTATCCTGGCGAAAGCGAAAGGAAGCGCGGAGGCCGCGGCCGAAAGCCTCGATCACCTGCGCCGCTACGTGGAGCTGCTGTTCCAGACGGCGGGCGAGTCCAGATCGGGCCGGAAAAAATCGACCGCATTGAGCCCAGTCGCCGGTGAGCAGTCGCTCGATACCTTTGCCGCCGGCCCAAAAACCGACAACAAGGTATCGGGGCCCGTTCAGAACGGCCTGGCGCGTAGCGTCTGAATCAGACCGGCTTGCGGCTTGTAATATGACTATGACATGGCCGTCATCGAGCTGACCAGCACGCGACTCGGACGCGTTAATACGATCTTTTTTGCGACAACGTCCTCACGCCAGCGATTCGCCAGGACCCGCGGAACGACGGGCAAGGGCAAGCGGAATTTCCGCTCATTTGTTGCTGAAAATGTGAATCCGTGCAATATTATGACGAATAACCGCGTGAAACCTAGGCCGGACATATCGTCCGCTGAAAGGGCCACATTTAGGCGAGGCGGGCGTGAGAAAAACACGATCGAGAAAATCGCCGACCTGAACCGCCTGACCGCGACGGCGAGCCGATCTGGTTTCGTTGCGTCGATTGCAACGAAGACAGTCTCGACGTGGGACGGCTAAAGGACCAGCCGAGCCGATCGGCGCTGCGCCGAATGTCATGCGAAAGGGAAGCCCCGGTTGACGCTCTGGCCCGGCGTCGGCGGAGGCGAGCGGGGCACGTGTCGCCCAGCCTCACGACGGGAGCGCACATCGTTTTTCGGTTTGGAGTTATCCCAATGGCGCACCCTGAGCAAACCGGGTTTATCCGCCTCATGCGAGATTTCGTCTTCCCTTCTGACGGAAGTGTCCTTGAGATTGGCTCCTACCAGGTGAACGAAAATGGTAGCCTCAGGGCGATCTTTTCCGGCTGTCGCTATACCGGGGTCGATTTGATCGAAGGGCCGGGCGTCGATATTGTCGCGTCTGGGCACGACCTCAATCTGACGTCGGACAGCTTCGACGTGACGCTTTCTGCAGAATGTTTCGAGCACAACCCGCTCTGGCGTGAAACGTTCGCCAACATGTATCGGATGACAAAACCTGGTGGAATTTTGATCATAACATGTGCGACGACGGGCCGAATTGAGCATGGCACCGCTCGGAGCGTCAACCCGCATTATTCTCCTGGGACCACGGCGGTTGGCTGGGATTACTATATGAATCTTACGCAGAAGGATTTTGAGCGCGCCTTCAACATCTCTGGGATGTTTAGCGCCTATCATTTCTATACTGTTGAGTCTTCTCATGATCTTTACTTCTTCGGAGTAAAGGGTGGAGCGATCGGCCCTGTTTTTGATGCCGACGCAATCAGGCGCGGCGTGGATAAGCTGGCAAACCTCCGCACGTCGGGGTTTACTCGCACAGTTGTTCGAGCGCCATTGGGCGTGTTGTCCCGCGTTCTTCCGGAAAGAGCATTCCAAAGCATCGCTGTGCCATACACTAAGGCTCTGGGCCGGATCGCAGACGCAGTTGGGATGCCGCGCTCCTAGCGCATTACCCGGGGATCCGCGCTCTGCGAGCGTGGGGAAAGCCGAGCGCCTCGCGGCCACGCAACTTGGCCCTGTCCCGCCGGCGCCATCGCGGCTTGATCCTTTCGTGTCCGGCGCTTTACGGAAGCACTTCCCGCACCGAAAAGCCGTGGGCTCGACCCGGCGATCCACGTAGGACCAGCGGCGTTGGTGGTCTTGGGCATAAGGCCGTCCGGGATCGGCTCGGGCGCCGCGGCGCTTACGTGGATAGGGGTCAAGCCCGACTGAGGACGGCGGCCACCCTGCCGTCGCCTCGCGCGACGCCGCCGCTTAGGCGCCGTGATCCGCTCACACAACTCAGTACGTGTACATCTACGGTTGTGCACACGACCGGCCGGCGACGCTTCGCTTGGCCTGTGGATGACTTCTTTAACAGATATGTCTACCCAATAGTCCCCTGTGGACAGTTTCGGATTGCGGCCTGCCTTCTCCCGCGAAGGTGAGTGCAATCGGCCGGTCGCAAAGGGCAAGGCGCCTCACCGGTGGGCAAAAATCGCAATTTCTTTGCAAAAATAGAAATCTATGTTATAAGATTTAGATAACCCGACTGCGGCGGCCAAGCCATCGGGCCGGGGACGCCGCTCGCTCCGCGGGCGACGCGCCGGGGACGGCCATGAAGGATTTTGAGCCAAGGGTGAGACGGAGCCAGATTATCTTACTCGAATCGAGTCCAAGTCATTGAAAAGGCTCGTTTCGAAAAAATAAACGCTAGTAAACGCCAGCAAATTTACTGACGTTTACTAGCGTTTAGTGACGTTTACAGTCGTTTATTCAGACGGATTCTGACGCCGGTCGACTTGCGCCTGCATGCGTCCTGCCCTGGCGCGAGGGGAACGGGCTAGGTCGCGCAGGCGTCTGCTTCGGCCGTCGAGCGTTCCCGCGAAGCCCAGGCGGTCGCCTGGGCGCCGACCAGTTCGCCGATCCGGTTCAGCTTGCGGGACTCGACCGCGCGGGCGAGACCCTCGAGGATCTCCCGGACGATTCCATGCCCCCTGAGGGCGAGGCCGGTGTAGAGCTGCACCAGGTTTGCGCCCGCCTCGATCTTGGCCAGCGCCGTCTCGGCATCCTCGACCCCGCCGCAGCCGATGAGCGGCATCGCCCCGCCGGTCAGGAGAAAGGCGCGGGCCAAGAGCCGTGTCGACGGCTCGAACAGCGGACGCCCGGACAAACCGCCGCTTTCGCTGCGATTCCTGGAGGTCAGGCTGGCTGGCCGCGCGACCGTGGTGTTCGAGACGATCAGGCCGTCGATGCGACGCGTGAGCGCCGTGGCGACGATGTCCTCGAGCCCGCTGGCGTCGAGATCGGGCGCGATCTTGAGCATGAGCGGCCGGCGCGGCTCGGTCTCGTCGCGGGCTTCGACGACCCGCGCGATCAGATCGTCGAGCGCTTCGCGCCGCTGCAGATCCCGCAACCCCGGCGTATTGGGCGACGAGACGTTGATGGTCAGATAGTCGGCGAGCGGCGCGAAAGTCCGGACGCCGAGCGCATAATCCGCGACGCGGTCGGCCGCATCCTTGTTGGCGCCGAGATTGACCCCGATGAGACCAGCAGGCCGCCGTTCGAGCCGCGCCCGCGCCCGCTCGAAGCCCTCATTGTTGAAGCCGTAGCGGTTGATGACCGCGGAATCCTCGCGCAATCGGAACAGCCGGGGGCGGGCGTTGCCGGCTTGCGGCCGCGGCGTCAGCGTGCCGACCTCGACAAAGCCGAAACCGAGCCTGAGCATGGCGCCCGGAACCTCGGCGTTCTTGTCGAATCCGGCCGCGAGCCCCAGCGGATTGGGGAACTTCAGCCCGAGGACCTCGACGGCGAGGCGCGGATCGGAAGACGGCGCCCGGGCCGGCGGGACGATCTTCAAGCCGTTGATCGCTGCTCGATGGGCCGTCTCCGCCGGCAGGCGTCTCAGAACCGGCCCCGCGACTTTGGCCAACCTCATGGCTGAAGGCTCCCAAAGATGTGCCGCCCGTCCGCGCTGAGGGGCAAGGGACGCGACCAGACGACGGCGCTCATCGGGAGGCCTGCGTAAAGGTGAGGAAAGAGCGCTCCGCCCCGCGACGGCTCCCAGCGCAGGTCGTCGCCCAAAGCGTCCGCGTCAATTGCGGCCAGGGTCAAATCGTCTCGGCCGGCGAACCATTTGGCCGCCGTCTCCGGCGCCTGCTCCGCGGTCGAGAAATGGATGAAGCCGTCGGCGCGATCGATCGCCGCGCCCGTGAAAACGCCGGCCGCCGCGGCGTCGGCCCATTCCTCGGTGGCGACGATCTTGTAGACAATCATTGTCGAGCCCAGCCCACCCGCAAAAGCGCGTCACGCGCCGTTGTCGGCGGTATCCTCAGGGGGCCGCCGGGAGACCGGATTTGCTCACTCTTGGAGCATCCGTTTCAAAAGCTCAAGCTCTTCACGCAAGATCGTATTGGTGTGCGACAGCGCCTCGATCTTGCGCACCGCATGCAGCACCGTCGTATGGTCACGGCCGCCAAACCGTCGGCCAATTTCCGGCAACGAGCGCAGCGTGAGGATCTTGGCAAGGAACATCGCCACTTGGCGCGGCTTGACCACGGCGGCGGTGCGCCGGGAGGAGAGGATGTCGGCGCGCGAGACGCTGTAATGGCTCGCGACGAGTTTCTGGATATCCTCGATCTTCACCCGTTTGAGTTCATGCGTGCGAATGAGGTCGCGGATTGCGGTCTCAGCCGTCTCGACCGTCAGCGCCGGACCCGTCGGCGTATAATGCGCCCGCAGCCGATTGACCGCGCCTTCCAGATCGCGGCCATTCGAGCGGATGGCGCGCGCGACAAAGGCGAGAACGTTCGGCGAAACGTCGAAATGGGTCTCCTCCGCGCGCGCCGCGGCGACCCGCGCCTCTAAAATCTTCAGCCGCAAGGGCTCGTCAAGCGCGCCGATCTCGACGCAAAGGCCGACGCTGAGGCGCGAGCGTATGCGCTCGTCGAGCGATTCCAGATCGTTCGGGGGGCGGTCGGCGGCTACGATCACCTCGCGTCCGGCGTCGAGCAAGGCATTGAGCGCATGACCGAATTCGGCCTGGATGTTTTTCCCCTGCAGGAACTGCGCATCATCAAAGATGAGGAGGTCGATCCCACGCAGCCGCTCCTTGAAGGCGATCGCTGTCTGAGACTGAAGCGCGGCGACGAATCCGTACATGAATTTTTCTGCGGTCAAATAGATAACCGAACGCCCTTGTTGAGCGGCGGTATGGGCGACGGCCTGCAAAAGATGGGTCTTACCGAGGCCGACGGCCGAATGCAGATACAAGGGACAAAAGGCCGCTGTCTTGCCCCGGTTGGGGTTGGCGACGCGCTGCACCGCGTTGAAGGCAAGTTCATTCGATCGCCCAACCTGGAAAGTGGCAAAGGTCAGCCGCCGATCTAGGGGAGACCCGCTCAAGGCGTCGCCGATCGGAGGCGCGGCGGGCGGGCGGGTCGGCAGGCGGCGATCGCCGCCTGCGCGATCGACTGAGAGATCCGGCGGCTTAGGCGTCCCCTTGGGAGAGGCGCAGTCGGGCAGCGGACCTCCAGTCAATGGCGCGAGCGCCGCCGACGAGCGCACGGAAATAAGGATTTGCCCGACCGGACCGACTTCGGCGTTGAGCGCCGACGCCACATGTCCGGCGTAGTGGGTGACGATCCAACTCTTGAGAAAGCGCGTCGGAACGGACAGCCGAGCCTGCCCCGATCCGACCGACTCCAGAGTGAGGCTCCCAAACCAACTGTTGAAGACAGCATCGCCAACCTCTGCCCGCAAACGATCGCAGCAGCGTCGCCATGCTTCGCCAAAAGGAGGAACTCCGGAGCCGACATGGTCAAAGCGATCCGGATTGGGTTGGTCGAACATATCCATACTCGAATCTCGGGCGTTGGGTGGACAGCCGACGTTGCGGCGATGCCGTGGAACGGGATTTGCTCGACGCTTTATGTCTGAGTCCAAGGCAGTCCACCCGCCTTCCACCCGTTCACCGCCCCTCTTCGGCGCGAGTTGTCCAGCGGGCCTTCGAACCCGTCCGACACATTGAAACAAGGCGACCATCCCGCACTGGTCATTGCGGTTGCAGCGTGACGCGACCGCGCGCCCGAACGGCACAAGAAGACGAGCGAAGCGCCGGGCCCCACGCTCTCTGACGCGAGCAGCGCTTCAAGGCGAGGGGCGAAGTTGGCGTCGACCGCCATCGAAGGATAGCTTTGCCATTCCAAGAACAATGGCGTTTTGCCAAGTGCCTGAATGTCCGGCGTCCCGACGTATGCCCACTCCGCCTGAGTTCGGACGTCGATGAGAACCGAAGTTGAATCGCCCTTGAGCAGTGCATATGCGTCAATCGCGAGAATATCTCCAGCATATCCAAGCAACTTCTGATAAGACATTGCCTCTCCCTCCGCAGCCCACACTGCGGATTTACCCTGGACACAATCTATTCCTGAAAGCGGCCAACAAAAAACGTTAGCGCCAATTCTTCGCCCAGACCAGCTGCGACCGCCCCTGTGTCGAGCTCTTCCGCTGAGCCTCTGTTCTTACTGTCTACTTGCGCTTACCTGCCTATAGACGGCCGCCGAGGTCGTAATTTCTCTCATTTCTTGCTGTTGTTAAGATTATGGCATGAGCCGGCCGACGGCGCAACCTTGCTGCCGGGAACAATGTGCTCCCGCGGGGCGGCAAAAGTGGACAAATATTGAACAGTTTTGCTAGGTTTTAATGCAAGGGCTTGATTCAAGAGACAAGATCGCGGGCGGGTTGTAGTTCGCCAGCCTCAAATTGCCGCGCTCAAGAAAAGTAGCGCCATTCGAATCGGGGCGATCGGATTAACCGCTGACCCGAACGAGACCGTGCTTGGTGATTAAAGGGTTGGCAATTATGAATTTTTTGTGAGCGACCACGACAGACCTTGGCGTCGCTAATTTGTTGCAAATTTGTTATGTGTCGTCTCAGCGTCAGATTGACGTCGTCTGCGCCAAAACACCGCGCATGGCGATTGAATCAAGCCGCCCGCGCTTGGCTTTCGCCCGGCGCGCGTCCTTGGCCCGAAGCGATAACTCCGTAGAAGGCCGGAATCGCCAACAAATAAGCAAGGCCTGCAACCTCGATCACAGCTGCGAGGCCGAAATTGGTCGCGATGACAGGCGCCGCGGCGGCTCCGATGACCGAAAAGCAGCCGTTGATGCCCCATGCCCAGACGAACATGTGATCTTTGCCGAGGCGTCCGAGGGTCGTCATCGCAACCGGCATCGGGAACCCCATTAAGAAGGCGGGCGGGGCTATCAAAACGAAGCAAATGACGAGGCGGGCCGGATAGGCAATCGCGCCGATCGAGTCCAGCACGCGACCGAGACACAATCCGTAGAGAATCAAAATGATCCCAACCGCGACGAACAGAGCCGGCATGACAATCCGCAGGTGGGGCAACGCGCGTTCAGAGGCGAGGGCGCCGAGACCCGAAAACACCAGCATGCCGGTGATCAGCACCGAGGCCGAGATGGTCGGATTTCCAAGCGCCATGACGAAATGGGCGATGAGGCCGACCTCGACCATGATATAGCCTGCGCCGAGACAAGCGAAGTAGAGCACGGTCAGCGCTTTGCCCGGCGAGCGTGAGAAAACGGCGCGCCAGCCCCAAATCAGCGGTATGGCGAGCAGTACGGTCGCTGTCAGGCAAGCCACGCCAAGCGTCGCCCAAATCAGGAGATAACCCCACTCATCCTGTAGCAGTTCGAGTCTGTCGAGCACGCGAGGCAAATCAGCAGTCTTGACGTAGGCGGCGAAATACGGGGAGTCGTTGGTGAGCGCCCGCGTGTTGAACACGTAGCGATCCGCAATCTCGGGCCATTGCCCGGAGATGAGCGCGTGCCAGGCGAGCCGGCCCATCACTGTCGCCGGCAGAACGCCGTCATCGGCCTTGCCCGAAGGCGGGGTGTCGTCGCCCTTGCTAGGATCGGCGTCTACTTCGCTGCCTGCGGCTGTCCCAGTGGATTCCGCCGGCTGTGCGGCGGGCGGGCCGCCGGCGGCCCCCGCGAAAATCTGTTCGACATAGCCGGCAAGCGTGCTGTCGGTTTGCGACGGATCATAAAAAAGGCCCGGCGAGTAGATTTCGTCAAAAGACATGGAGCGGGTGTGGGCCCGCAGCTTCTCGATCTCGTCCGGCGTGAACCCGCCGTTCTTGTAGAGAACCGTCGCCGTCGACAGGTAAGACGAGGCGACAAAAAAAGAATTGGCCAGATGGGCGGGGTCGACTTCGCGCGCCGCCGCCGCCATCGTCGCGTAGAGCTTCAACACCGACTTCGGCGGCTCTTCCTTGTTCCATAGGGTGACCGACAGCACGCCGCCTGGCGCGAGCGCGCGCATGTAGGTTTCCATTGCCTCCTTGGTGTATGAGAATTTCTCCATAATGGCGAAGCCGCCAGGATTCGAGAGGCCGACCGAATCCGCGAGACTGAGGTCAATGACGTCGAAGCGCTCGTTGGTATGGGCAAGGAAGTGGCGGCCTTCATAATCGATGACGCGAACCTTGGACAAAATGTCACCGGTGAACTTGCGGATCACATCGGCATGAAACGCCTGAAGTACCGCGCGATTGCCTTCCGCGACCGTCACGTCCTTGGCGCCGGAGTGCAACGCGACCTCGGTCGAGATGCCTCCACCGAACTGGACGATAAAGGTCTTCGAGTCGGACTTGATGACGTAAGGGTAGACCATCGGCAGGTAGTGGAAGTACGCGGTCTCCTTGTCCGTCAGATCGCGCATGACGCCGATCGGGCCATCACCGTCGATGTAGAGGCCGAGGTAGGCGTTGGCCGGCATCGTTGGCAGATTGAAGCCGGCGTTATCGGACAGGCCAGGCGCAAAATGCAGATACGAGCTCGAGTATGCCTCGAGAAAGCCGAACGGCGAGGCGCTCTCGTAAACCTTTTTCGCGTCCGGGAATTTGCGCGCGTACGCCACGCCCTTGTAATCGTTAGTCGCGAGCGTCTTCAGGCCGAGCGTCTGCGGCAGCACGAAATGGCCGCCAAAGGCGACCGCGCCGGAAACCAGAAATGGAATGAGACTCAAGCGGCCACCGGGACCGAACGCCCAGGCCAAGCAGGCGGCAAACCAAAGCCCCAGCGGCGCAGCGATCAAATTGGCGGGCGTGAACACGTACATCGCCAAAAGGAACACGAGACCGCACAGTCCAGCCCCGGCGAGGTCGGCGAAGTAGACGCGGCCGAAAATGCGGTTGCTTCTGAGAAAGACGCATCCCAGGAAAAACGCCCCTGCCAGGAACGGCGTTAGCTCCGCGAGGAAAATCGCTAGCAGCTTCCACTTCTGCGCCGGGTCGGAGATCAGGAAAATCGCGTTGAAGCCGAGATGCTGCACATAAAGATTGGCGCCGACCGCGAGCGGTCCGAACAGAGCCAGCGAAACGGTCGCGGACCCGCGCCAATTGCGAGCGAACCAGTCCTTGGCGACGGTCATCACCGCACTCGCCAAACCGAAGCCCAGCATCGCGAGGCTCACCACGAGCGAGCCGAAATGCGCCCAGCTGCCGACAGAAAAGACGCGCATGACGTCGATCTGCAAGGCGATGACGGAGCCGGCGGCGAGGCCGACGGCGAAATAAAGCGCGAGACGCGAGCCTGATCCGAGCTCCGAGTCCGGCCCGGTCTGCGCGTCGAGGATGTCGGCGATCGAAACTTTGCTGGCTTCGTTCATTGCGTCTCGGAGCAGTAACCGGTCAGAAGTGACTGGCTAAGCCCTTAGCTTGAGGGCGCCCCCGCGACCAACCCGATTCTGACAGGAACCGGGGCGCTAGTTGTTGTGCGTGCCGACGATCTGCTCGCCTTCAAGCTTGGTAAACGGAACGAATGGAACGATCCGGCCGCCGTAGATGTCGGATCGGGCGACGGTCATCTGTCCGTCGGAGGCCTGGTTCTTAACGACTTTCAAAACACGTTGAGCGCCGGGCGGCCCGACCGGAATGACCATAATTCCGCCGGGCTTCAGTTGCTGCAGCAGCGGGGGAGGAACGTGATCGATGCCGCAGGTTACGATGATCTTGTCGAACGGCGCCGCCTCTTCCCAACCATAATAGCCGTCAGCAGCCTTGCTCTTGATTGCCTCAAACTCGGTGTAACCGTCCTTGATGAGTTGGTCATAGATCGACCGCGTCCGATCAGCGAGCGGCTTGATGATCTCGACCGTGTGAACCTGGTCGGTCAGATGCGAGAGGTAGGCTGACTGGTAGCCCGAGCCGGTGCCGATCTCCAGCACCTTTTCCCCCTGCTTGGGATCGATGTTCGACGTCATCCGGCCAACGATATGGGGACCGGAAATCGTGACGCCGTAGCCGATGTCGAGAAAGGCGTGGTCATAAGCGCGGGCGAGATTCTGCTTCAACACAAATTTCTCGCGCGGGGTCAAAAGGAAGGCGTGTTTATTGCGGTCATTCGCAAGATCCTCGTTGCGAACCATGGCGCCGAAACGATCAAATCGCTCCCCGAGAAATTTCGGGTCTTCTCCGCGTTGCGCCACGCCCCACGCGATGAACTTCTCGCGATTGTCCATTGGAGGCGCCATGTCGAAAGCAAAGGGCGTGGGCACGTCCGCCATCGCCAACCTTGGCGCGAACGAGCCTGCAATCAGCCCGGCGGCCCCGGCGATAAATTGACGTCTTTGCACCAATCGCCTCCTCAACCGGCTCCCGCCAGTTCGAATCCAGGGTGGCCTGATATCCTAAACGGAACGAAAATGCGACCCCAGGCGCACGATTTCGGCGCGGATTACATGTTATTAATTGGTCCGTAAGCCGCTCGCGCGTTCCCTCACAGTGCGAGAGGATTGCGCGCCCATTCTTTGAGCGTCCTCGTGTGGTGGATGTGGATCGGCGCATACCCAAGCGCCGATCCGGTCCGACGTTCGCTGCGGGCGATATCGCTGAAGGGCGATCCGACGATGCGGATCTCCGCCCCCTGCTTCTGCACCATGGCGAACAGCACCGCAGCATTGGCCGGCGAGATGCGTACGCAGCCGTGCGACGCCGGCCTTCCGAGATTACCGACCGCATTCGTGCCGTGGATCGCGTATTGGCCATAGAAGAAGATGGAGTGCGGCATCGGGGCGTTGTTGTATTTGGCGGAATGGACCATGGCGTACATCGCCCTTGGTCGGAAGACGCCGTTCGGCGTCGCATGACCGGCTTTGCCGGAGGATATCGGCCAAACGTAGGTCTCGCCGGAGCCCGAATGGACGGTCATTGTCTGCGACGCGAGATCGACATGGATCTCAACATGAGCCCAGGCGTACGTCGGCGCCGCTAAGAGAAACACAAGCGCGAGAAAGCGCGTGAATAAAATCCACATTTGCCCGCCCCTCCTCAGCCCACTCGTCCGCCGCTCAAAGCAAACGACCCGAAGTCCCGGGACAGCCTAGATCAATTCACGCAGCCGCGGAATACGCATCTTTGAGTGTGTCCCTGGCCCGCAAGGGGTCCAGATCAATCACGGCGTCGAGCGAGCAATCGCACAATCGTGATCCTCAAGGTCCTCGGCATGACCCCCGCCTTCCAAAGAAAACTGGTCGGCCAGCAGAATGAAGCCGGGCTTCCCGTCGAAGGTTGCGCCCACCGCCGCAAGGCTATAGGCGCCCATATCAGCGCGAGCGCCCTCGACCCCATCTGCGAGAAGCTTGAGCGGCGCGACGTCGACAAGTTCAGCCGACTCCACCCGTCGCGCGAAATAGATTCGACCGTGGAGCGGGACCGTCATCGCTCGCCAGACGCCGTCGAGTGCGGAAGCGTATTCGGCCAAGGGCTTCACGACCGAAATGGCCATGCAATCGACGTGGACATGCAATTGCTCCTGACTGCGTGTCCATTTCGAGTTGATCGCCAGTCCAACGGCTTCCCGCGGCAGCGCGCGCCCAAGACGCGCCTCGACCAATGCCTTTGCATTCCAAGCGACAGCAAACACCGGCGGCGCGCTAGGCGCCAGCATTTGTGGATCTTCGATGCCTGTGATGCGCCGCGTCGGAATGGCAAGCATCTGGGCGACGCCGACCCGGTCTTTGAGAATCGCCACGCCCTGGTCGACGCCGCTGTCAAGATCAACGCGCTCGCAAGGCTCCGGGCCCAAGCCTGCTTCGAAGTGAGGAACGCATGCGCCATGGACAATCCGCCACAGAGCCATCGGATCGGCCTGGGCGGGAGCGTCGATCGCTAGCAACCAAGCCCAGAAGATGAGGATCAGGAAAGCGGATTCTCGCCAAACCCTTTGCCGGCCCGGCACGGAACCCGGTTCGGCGCGGAATTCGCGCAGGTCGAGGTCCCCAGGGTGGAAGCATCCGGTCTTCAAGAAACAGCCCCCCGAGGCTCGAGCGACGTCAGTCGAGTTTGCCTGTGGCGGTTAGACCCTGGTTACATCCAGCCGAGCCTGCGCTCGCGCCCTCAGATGTGAATCGCCCGCTTCGCCACCGCCATCGCCGCCTCCTTGACCGCTTCCGACATAGTCGGATGCGCGTGGCAGGTGCGAGCCAGGTCCTCCGAGGAGCCGCCGAACTCCATCAGAACCGTGATCTCATGGATTATCTCGCCAGCGCCAAACCCCACGATGTGTCCTCCGAGCACGCGATCGGTGGCCGCGTCGGCGAGGATTTTGACGAAACCCTCGGTGTGGCGCATCGCCCGCGCGCGTCCGTTGGCGGTGAACGGGAATTTGCCGACCGTGTAGGCGACGCCCTCGGCCTTCAGCTCTTCCTCGCTCTTGCCAACCGAGGCGACCTCCGGGCTCGTATAGACAACGTTCGGGATGACGCCGTAATTGACGTGGCCAGCCTGGCCCGCCAGCAGTTCGGCGACCGCCACGCCCTCCTCCTCCGCCTTATGGGCGAGCATCGGCCCGCGGATCACATCGCCGATCGCATAGATCCCAGCGACGTTGGTGGCGAAATGCGCGTCGACGACGACCTGGCCGCGCTCGGTCTTGACGCCGAGCGCCTCCAACCCCAGGCCCTCCGTGAACGGGCGTCGTCCGATGGAGACAAGCACGACATCGGCGTCGAGAAACTTGGCTTCGCCGCCGGCCGAAGGCTCGATCGTCGCCTTGACGCCAGCTCCCGTCGTCTCGACTTTGGCCAGCTTGTGGCCGAGGTGGAAGGCAAGGCCCTGCTTCTCCAGGGTGCGCTGCATAAACTTGGAGACCTCGCCATCCATCCCCGTCAGGACATGGTCGAGAAATTCCACCACCACGACCTCGGAACCCAGTCGCCGCCAAACTGAGCCGAGCTCGAGGCCGATGACGCCCGCGCCGACAACGATCAGCTTCTTCGGCGGAGAGGCCAGGCTCAACGCTCCCGTCGAGGACACGATCGTCTTTTCATCGATCTGCACGCCCGACAGCCGAGCGACATCCGAACCGGTCGCGATCACGATCGCTTTGGTTTCGAGCGTGCTCTCCTTGCCGTCGGCGCCCTTGACGGTCACGCGCCCGGGCGCGGCAATCCGGCCCTCTCCACTCACCCAGTCGATCTTGTTCTTCTTGAAGAGATACGCGACGCCATTGACGTTGGCGGCGACTGTGACGTCCTTGTGCTTCATCATCGCCGGGAGATCGAGCTTCGGAGGAGAGACGACGACGCCGAGAGGCGCAAGACCATGCGCCGCCTCGTCGAACATTTCGGACGCGTAGAGAAGCGCCTTGGACGGAATGCAGCCAATGTTGAGGCAGGTCCCGCCGAGCGTCTTCATCTTCTCGACCACGGCGACCTTCATCCCGAGTTGCGCCGCGCGAATGGCGCATACATAGCCGCCCGGGCCCGAGCCGATCACTACCAGGTCGTAAGTCATTGCCGATCTCTTTCGCTAAGCGTCCGCGAAGGACTCGCGGCGCCAGCTACCATCCGATCAATCGCCCCAGCATCATCACGAGGCCGATGATCGAAATCCCCCACACCAATGTCCGTACATAGATAATGCCGAAGACGTAAATCGGAAGGTAGACGATGCGCGCCAGGATCCAGATTGTGGCGCCGATGGCGCCAGCGCCGCCTGTTCGCTGAGTGGCGATAAGCGCGAGCGCGACGGCGGCGAACGGCGTGAAGTTCTCAAGGTAATTGGCCAACGCCCGGCATGCACGACCGTACAAGACTCCGCGCGCCTTGGCGGGCTCGTCGCGCGAGCTTAGCAGGTAGCTGGACGGCATCCGCGCGTTGCCGAAGCCCGCCTGAACGAGGACATGGACAAGCCATAGCGCGACGCTCAGTTCGAGACATGTCAGTTCGCTCATAATCCCCGCTCCGCTGGTCGAGCCCGCATTTGCGAGTCCGTTTTGAGTGATTTCAACAGCTTGCGGCACGATTTGCGAGTTGCTTCCCCCTCCCCGACTCCTAAGCCCGGTCGCGCCAAGGCTTTAACGCGGGCCGTGCCAGGGTTTCTGAAAAACAATACCAGCTGTCAGCCGGATTGGCAAGAAATTGTTGATATTTCTTCGAGAGTCCTGACCCGAAAGCGGGCGCGCCGGTCGAGCCGCGGGAGCGCCCGCGCCCATCTCGCCAATTGGCCCGTTTGAGCGGTCTCCGCTTCAGAGATCCAGCACGAGCCGCGCCGGATCTTCGAGCGCCTCTTTGACCCGGACAAGGAAGGTCACCGCCTCCCTGCCGTCGACGATGCGATGATCATAGCTCAGGGCCAGATACATCATCGGCCGAATTTCGACCTTGCCGCTGACGGCGATCGGCCGTTCCTGGATCTTGTGCATGCCCAGTATGCCTGACTGCGGCGCATTGAGAATGGGCGTCGACATCAGTGAGCCATAGATGCCGCCATTAGTGATGGTGAACGTCCCGCCTTGCAGCTCGTCGAGCGTAAGCTGTCCGTCGCGAGCGCGCTTGCCGAGCGCAGCGATCGCCTTCTCGACCTCGGCGATCGACAGCTTGTCCGCGTCGCGCACCACCGGCACGATCAGGCCCTTGTCCGTGCCGACGGCGATGCCGACGTGATAGTAGTTCTTGTAGACAAGGTCCGCGCCGTCAATTTCGGCGTTGACGGCGGGAATCTCCTTCAGCGCCTGAACGCACGCTTTGACGAAAAAGCCCATGAAGCCGAGCTTCACGGCATGCTTTTTCTCGAAGGCGTCTTTATAACGAGCGCGCAACGCCATCACTTCGCTCATGTCGACTTCGTTGAAAGTCGTGAGCATCGCTGCGGTATTTTGCGCGTCCTTAAGACGCCGGGCGATCGTCTGACGCAGCTTGGTCATGCGCACGCGCTCTTCGCGAGCGCCGTCATCGGGGGTCGGCACCCGCGCCGCGGGCGCCGGAGCCGGCGGCGAGACCGGAAGCGGCGTGGGCGCTAGTGTTTGCAACGGCGCAGGGGCGGCCGTAGGCCCTGGCGCCTGAGCAACCGCAACAGCGGCGAGCACATCGCCTTTCAGCACCTGACCGCGCTTGCCGCTACCGGCGATTGAGGCGAGATCGATCTTGTCCTCGGCGGCGATCTTGGCCGCGGCTGGCGCAGGCGGCATCGCAGTTTTGGCGGCGGGCGAAGGCGGCGGCGCCGCAGTTCCGGCGGCAGATGCGGTCCTCGCCGCCGGAGCCCGCGCTGGCGCCGCGGTCGCCGCGCCGGCCGCGACCTGGCCGAGCAGCGCGCCAATCGAGACCGTTTGACCGGTCGCGGCGACGATCTCGCTTAACACCCCCGGACTCGGCGCGTTGACCTCGAGCGTGACTTTGTCCGTTTCCAATTCGACAAGCGGCTCGTCGGCTTGAACGGAATCGCCAGCCTTTTTGAACCATTTGCCGACGGTCGCTTCGGTGATCGATTCGCCTAGCGTCGGAACACGGATCTCAATCGCCATTTCAATCGCGCCGCGAGGCGTCCTTCTCTAATCCTTAGGGAGATACGGAATTGATAGGCGCAAGCGGCTGGCTGGGGCGCACCGCGATCCCCAGCATGCGCCAGTTTTCGTAGGCAAAGCCCCGTCCAGCTTTGATGGCAGGATCAGCCTCCAACAGCGCATCGAGCGCCGTCTCGGAGGCCGCTTCGATGATCGCGACGCCATAGCCTCCGGTCGGGTCGGCGACCGGCCCCATTGCAATCACGACGCCGGTCTCGACTTGGGGCGTCCAATATTCGCGGTGGGCGCGCATTAGCTGGGCTTCGTCCGACGTCATATCCGAGATGAATGTCGACCGGGGCGGCCTCAGCTTGCAAAAGTAATGCGGCATGTCGATGTGGCTTCGTTCACGCCAGGCATTCGTCAACGAAGGCCTTGAGCTGCGCCAGATGTTTCGACATGAGACCGGTCGCGGTCGCGGCCGAGGCAGCGCGCCCCGCATAGCGCGCGCGTTTCGACTTGCCGCCGAGCTGGCCGAGCACCCATTCGAGATAGGGCTCGACGAAGCTCCAGGCCCCCATATTCTTGGGCTCCTCCTGAGACCAGACCACCTCCGCTTTCTTGAAACGGGAAAGCTCCTTCACCAGCGCCTTGATAGGAAACGGATAGAGCTGCTCGACCCTGAGCAGGTAGACGTCGTCGATACCGCGCTTCTCGCGCTCATCGTAGAGATCGTAGTAGACCTTGCCCGAGCAGACGACAACGCGACGGATCTTGTCGTCCTTGGCGAGCTTGATCTTTTCGCCCTTATGGGTCTCAGCGTGATCCCACAACAAACGGTGAAAGCTCGTTCCAGGTCCGAACGCCTCCAGGTTGGAGACAGCGCGTTTGTTGCGCAGCATCGACTTCGGCGTCATCGCGATTAGCGGCTTGCGGAACTCGCGTTTGAGCTGGCGCCGCAGGGCGTGAAAGAAATTTGCCGGCGTCGTGCAGACGACGACCTGCATGTTGTCTTCGGCGCAAAGCTGGAGATAGCGCTCGAGGCGAGCCGATGAGTGCTCCGGCCCCTGGCCCTCGTAGCCATGCGGCAGCAGGCAGACCAGACCCGACATGCGGAGCCACTTCTTTTCGCCGCCTGAGATGAACTGGTCGAACACGACCTGGGCGCCGTTGGCGAAGTCGCCGAACTGCGCCTCCCATAAGACCAGCGCGTTCGGCTCGGCGAGCGAATAGCCGTATTCGAAGCCGAGAACCGCCTCTTCCGACAGCATCGAGTTGATGACTTCGTAGCGCGCCTGCCCGTCGCGAATGTGGTTCAGGGGCACGTATCGCGCTTCGGTTTCTTGATCGATCAGCACCGAATGGCGCTGCGAGAACGTGCCCCGCTCGCTGTCCTGGCCGGACAGGCGAACCGGAAAGCCCTCGTCCAGAAGCGTGCCGAAGGCGAGCGCCTCGGCGGTTGACCAGTCGATCCCCTCGCCAACCTTGATTGTCGTGCGGCGGTTTTCGAGAAAGCGAGCAATGGTTTTATGAACGTTGAAGCCTTCCGGCGCCGTTGTGATGCGCTCGCCGAGCGCCTGTAGTCGATCGAGATTGACGCCAGTCTTTCCGCGGCGCTCGTCGTCGGCGATCTCCTGCGACGCCTTGACGCCCGACCAGCGGCCGTCGAGCCAATCGGCCTTGTTAGCGGAATAGGATTGGCCGGCCTCGAATTCGGCTTCCAGCCTTTGGCGCCAATCCGAGCGTATCTTGTCGACCTCGCCCTGAGTGACGACGCCTTCGGCAATGAGCTTGTTGGCGTAGATCTGTTGCGTCGTCGGGTGCGAGCGGATGAGTCGGTACATGTTCGGCTGAGTGAACGAGGGCTCGTCGCCTTCGTTGTGGCCGAACCGCCGATAACAGAACATATCGATGACGACGGGCTTATGGAACTTCTGCCGATATTCGGTCGCCACCTTGGCGCAGAAAACGACCGCCTCCGGATCATCGCCGTTGACGTGAAAGATCGGCGCCTCGACAAGCTTGGCGACATCCGATGGATAGGGCGAGGAACGGGAATAGCGCGGATAGGTGGTGAAGCCGATCTGGTTGTTGACGATGAAATGCAGCGAGCCGCCGGTTCTATGGCCGCGCAGGCCCGATAGGCCGAAGCACTCGGCCACCACGCCTTGCCCTGCAAAAGCGGCGTCGCCGTGGATCAGGAGCGGCAGCGCCTTCGACCGCTCGATGACGTCGTTGAGCTGGTCCTGCTTGGCGCGCACCTTGCCGAGAACGACCGGGTCGACAATCTCAAGGTGGGACGGATTGGGGCTCAGCGAGAGATGGACCGTGTTGCCGTCGAATTCGCGGTCTGAAGACGCGCCAAGGTGATATTTGACATCGCCCGAACCCTCGATCTCATCGGGTGAGGCCGAACCGCCTTTGAACTCGTGGAAGATGACGCGATGCGGCTTGCCCATCACCTGGCTCAGCACATTGAGCCGGCCACGATGGGCCATGCCGAGAGCGATCTCTTTCAAGCCAAGCTGGCCGCCACGCTTGATGATCTGCTCAAGCGCCGGGATCATCGCCTCCGCGCCGTCGAGCCCGAAGCGCTTGGCGCCGGTAAACTTGACGTCGAAGAAATTCTCGAAGCCCTCGGCCTCGATCAGCTTGCTGAGGATCGCACGCTTGCCCTCACGCGTGAACTGGATTTCCTTATCCGGGCCCTCGACGCGCTCCTGAATCCAGGCCTTCTCCGCGGGATCGGAAATATGGACGAATTCGAAGCCGATGGTCCCGCAATAGGTCCGCCGCAAGATCGCAAGCATTTCGCGCACGGTCGCGAATTCGAGCCCGAGCACATGGTCGATGAAGATCTTGCGGTCGTAGTCGGCCTCCTGGAACCCGTAGGTCGAGGGATGAAGCTCCTCGTGGTCCCCCCGCTGTTCTAGACCCAGCGGATCGAGATTGGCGTAGAGATGGCCGCGCATGCGATAGGCACGGATCATCATCAGCGCGCGGACGGAATCGCGCGTCGCCCGGCGAATGTCGTCGTCGCTCGGCGCCGCTTTTGGCCCCGCCTCCTCCGCCTTGGCGCGGAGCTTGTCGGCGACCGCCTGTTCCGTCGCCGGCCAATCGCCGTCGAGCGCATTGATGAGATCCCCCTTGGGGGTCGCCGGCCAATTGAGTTTTCGCCATGACGCGCCGCGCTTGGCTTTGGCTATGCTCGTCGGATCATCGCCAAGCTCAGCAAAGAATTGGCGCCAGCCGGGTTCGACCGATTGCGGGTCTTTCTCGTACTGCGCCTGCAGCGCTTCGATGTAGGCGCTGTTGGCCCCGTACAGAAACGAGGTTTGCAACAGAGCCTGGTTAACGTCCTGACGAGCCACCGAGGGACTCCCTTTAGTTGCCGTGCAAAAGATCGACCAGTGTCTTGCCGAGCCGAGCCGGAGAGGGCGAGACGCGGACGCCCGCCGCCTCCATCGCCGCAATCTTGTCCTCGGCGCCCCCCTTGCCTCCGGCGATGATCGCGCCTGCATGCCCCATGCGCCGGCCAGAGGGAGCGGTGCGCCCGGCAATGAAGCCGACGACTGGTTTTGAGCGGCCGCGCTTGGCCTCGTCCTTCAGAAACTCGGCCGCGTCCTCTTCGGCCTGGCCGCCGATTTCCCCGATCATCACGATCGACTTGGTCTTGGGATCGCCCATGAACATGGCGAGCACATCGACAAATTCCAAGCCCTTGATCGGGTCGCCGCCAATTCCGACCGCTGTCGTCTGGCCGAGACCTTCGCGCGTCGTCTGAAACACCGCCTCGTAGGTCAGCGTGCCCGAGCGCGAGACCACCCCGACGCTGCCGCGCGTAAAGATGGTGCCCGGCATGATGCCGATCTTGCATTCGCCGGCCGTCATGACGCCTGGGCAATTCGGCCCGATCAGGGTCGACTTCGAGCCTTGCAGAGCCTTTTTGACACGCGCCATGTCGAGGACCGGAATGCCTTCGGTGATGCAAACGATGAGCGGCGTCTCTGCGTCGATGGCTTCGCAGATCGCGTCAGCGGCGCCGGGCGGCGGCACATAGATCACGCTGGCGTCGGCGCCAGTTTTCTCCCGCGCCTCGGCGACCGTGTCGAAGACCGGCAGTCCGAGATGGATCGAGCCGCCCTTGCCGGGTGAGATTCCCGCCACAAGCTTCGTGCCGTAAGCCATAGCCTGCTCGGAATGGAACGTGCCGTTCTTGCCGGTAAAGCCTTGAGTCATGACCTTTGTGTTGGCGTCGACGAGGATGGACATGAAAGGCTTTCGGCCGTTGGCGGTTCAATTCGATCGGAATGGATTTTTGCTGCGCACCCGCAGAAATGTCTCAGCGAAAATATAGGTCTGGATGTGAAGAACGCCCGCCAGGGTGAGGTTGTTCATCCAAGCCCCCACGTACACCGAATATATGTGCAAATGCGCACGAATTCCATAGTTTTTGCGGATCCAACGACATCTTCCTCATAGCGGACCTAAAGCCGGTCGAGTTGGCGCACCGTTAACGCGCTCAACGCGTCCCCAGTATTGAGGGTCGTGCTCGGCTCGAACATCAAAACGACCGGCTCCGGGGAAAGCGACCGCGGCCGATGTTCGACCCCGCGCGGCACGACCGTAAAATCACCTTCGCCCATTTCTGAGACGCCATCGCGAAAGTCGATCGCGATGCGTCCGCGCAGTACGAAAAACGCCTCGTCCTCGCGTTCATGGGCGTGCCAGTCGAACTCGGCGCCGAACTTCGCCACTTTGACCTGACTGTCGTTGACGGCGCCGACAATGAAGGGATGAAAGACTTCCTTTACCTTCCGGTCGACCGCCTCGAGAACGTTGATCTTGGATGGGGGCATGGCCCGTCTCCCACATTGCGACATGCGCGTGTTCAGACTCTCGCCCTCACGGCGTTCACGATCTTCTGCGCCGCATCGTCGAGGTCGTCCGCCGCAATCACATCAAGTCCAGAGTCGCGCAGAATTTTCTTGCCTAGGTCGACATTGGTGCCCTCGAGGCGCACGACCAGCGGAACTTGAAGGCCCACTTCCTTCACCGCCGCAATCACGCCCTCGGCGATGATGTCGCAGCGCATGATGCCGCCAAAAATATTGACCAGAATCCCCTTCACGTTCGGATCAGCGGTGATGATCTTGAACGCCGCAGCGACCTTGTCCTTGGAGGCGCCGCCGCCGACGTCGAGGAAGTTCGCCGGGCTTTCCCCGTAGAGCTTGATGATGTCCATCGTGGCCATGGCGAGGCCGGCGCCATTGACCATGCAGCCGATCGAGCCCTCGAGCGTGACGTAGTTGAGATCGTGCTTGGACGCTTCGATCTCCTTGGCGTCCTCCTCGCTCTCGTCGCGCAACGCGGCGATATCGGGGTGTCGATAAAGCGCATTGTCGTCGAACGACGCTTTGGCGTCGAGGACGCGCAACTGGCCGTTCGACAGAACGACCAGCGGGTTTATCTCCAGCATTGCCATGTCTTTCGCCACGAAGGCGGCGTAAAGCTTGGCGATCAGGCTTTCCGCCTGCTTGGCGAGGTCATCCGTAAGCGCGAGTGCGCGAGCCGCGGCGCGCCCGTGATGGGGCATGATCCCGGTCGCCGGATCGACACTGAAGGTGCGGATCTTTTCCGGCGTATTGTGAGCAACGTCCTCGATGTTGACCCCGCCTTCGGTCGAGAGGACGAAGGCCACCCGGCTCGTCTGCCGATCGACGAGCGCCGAAAGATAAAGCTCCCGGTCAATCGTGGCGCCGTCCTCGATGTACAGGCGATTGACCTGCTTGCCGTGAGGGCCGGTTTGCGCGGTCACCAGCGTCGCCCCCAGCATCTCATTTGCGAATGTCTGGACCTCGTCGACCGAGCGCGCGACTCGCACGCCGCCCTTGTCCCCTGCTGCGGCCTCCATGAAGCGGCCTTTGCCGCGCCCGCCGGCATGAATCTGGCTTTTCACCACCCAAAGCGGCCCGGGGAGCTTCCTGGCGCCGTCCACCGCCTCGTCCGCCGTGAGGGCGGGAAAGCCGGCGGCGATCGGGACGCCGAACGCTCTCAGCACCGCCTTGGCCTGATACTCGTGGATGTTCATGGCGGCGAAAACCTCAAGACAAGAAGGCCGACCGGGAGCGGGCGCTCAGCGCGATCAGGCGGCGAGGGCGGGATTGATCGCCTTGCAGGCCTCCATCAGGGCGTGGACTGAGGCGACCGACTTGGCGAACATTGGTTTCTCGCTTTCGTCGAACGCAATCTCGATGATGCGCTCGACGCCGTTGGCGCCGACCACCACCGGCACCCCGATGTAGGCGTCGTTGACGCCGTACTGGCCGCTCAAGCGCGCCGCGCACGGCAGCACACGGCGCTGGTCCTTGAGGTACGATTCCGCCATCGCGATCGCCGAGGCGGCGGGAGCATAAAAGGCCGAACCGGTTTTGAGCAGGTTGACGATCTCGCCCCCGCCCTTGCGTGTCCGCTCGACGATGGCGTCGATCTTGGCCTGCGTCGTCCAGCCCATTCTGACAAGATCAGGCAGCGGAATGCCGGCGACCGTCGAATAGCGAACGGAGGGAACCATCTCGTCGCCGTGGCCGCCAAGGACAAAGGCGGTCACATCTTCGACCGACACCTGCAATTCCTCAGCGAGAAAATACCGAAATCGTGCCGAATCGAGCACACCGGCCATCCCGACGACCCTATTTGGAGGGAGGCCGCAGAACTTCTGCAGCGCCCACACCATGGCGTCGAGCGGGTTGGTGATGCAAATGACAAACGCCTCCGGCGCATGCGCCTTGATGCCCGCCGCAACCGCGTCCATGACCTTAAGGTTGATGCCGAGCAGGTCGTCGCGGCTCATGCCAGGCTTGCGGGGGACGCCGGCGGTGACGATGACGACGTCGGCGCCGGCGATCGCTGAATAGTCGCTTGCGCCGGCCAGTCGCGCGTTGACGCTCTCAACCGGGGTCGATTCGGCCAAATCCAGCGCCTTGCCCTGCGGCACGCCATCGATGATGTCGAAAAGGACGATGTCGCCCAGCTCTTTCAGCGCCGCCAGGAGCGCCAACGTCCCGCCGATTTGTCCGGCCCCGATCAAAGCTATCTTCTTGCGCGCCATAGGTTCTTGTCTTCCGCATTACGTGACCGCTCGCACTTTCTCGCTGCGGTCGCTTCGCCGGTGCTATCGACCTATCGATGCACGTGATCAAGCCAAACTTTTGGCCGAGGCGCGGAAAAAAGCGCGACGGCCCGTTCGGCGCAAATCAAATCCATGTATTTTTCCAAGTCCAGGCTCGGCCGCCAAATGGCGGAAGATCGGCTCAATCTTCGCAAAATAAAGTGGCGCCTATTTCTCAGGCAAACGTACAGGCAGCGATAAAAGGGCTATGGCGCGTGCCAGCGGCGCTTGACCCTGAAGTGAAGATAGAGAAACGCCGGCTCATACAATTCGAGATCCAATTCAACAGCTCCAAAACAATATCATCGGCGATATGTATGATCTGGTTGGAGAATTGCAGCGGTAGATCCGCTTCTTCTTCTATCATATGTGTCAAGTCAGTTTCGTGAACTCCGCGCAAGTCTCGGTTTTTACTGAGCATTCGCCTTATAGACGTAGCGGCCGAACAGACTTGCCGTGAGGTCGACAAGCAGAAGCGCACTTTTCCCCCGCTCGTCGAGGAACGGATTGAGCTCGACGAGATCGAGCGAGGACGAAAGACCGGATTCGTACAGGAGCTCCATGACAAGATGCGCCTCGCGGTAGGTCGCCCCGCCCGGGACGACGGTGCCGACGCCTGGCGCAATGGCAGGATCGAGAAAGTCGACATCCAGACTGATATGCAAAAGGCCGTTGCGAGCGTGAACGCGATCGATGATGCGGCGGATCGAGACGGCGAAACCGTCTTCGTCCAGCCTCCGCATGTCGACCACATCGACCCCACGGTCCTGCAATAGCCGCCGTTCGCCCGCGTCGATCGAGCGAATGCCGAAGAGGTGCAGCCGCCCGGGATCGACGAAGCCGTGCGGCTCGTCGCCGAACACGCCCTCCAAACCGGGTTCGCGGGACAGCATCGCGAGCGACATGCCATGCATATTCCCGGACGGCGAGGTCAACGGCGTGTTGAAGTCCGAATGGGCGTCAAGCCACAGGACGAAGAGTTCGCGGCCGACCTCGGACGCGAAGCGGGCAACGCCGCCGATCGAACCCATCGCCAGGCTGTGATCGCCGCCGAGCACGATCGGCGTCCGACCGGAACGGGCGACCGCATAGGTTTCGCGCGCAAGCAACCGTGCCCAGGCCGCGACCTCCGCGAACCGGTGGGCCTTGCCTTCCGGCGCGGTCGCGCGGGCTAATGAAGGCGGAAGAGCGAGATCGCCCCCGTCCTCGACGTCATGGCCGAGGTCGCGCAGCGTCTCCACGATTCCAGCTGTGCGCAGCATGGCCGGCCCCATGGCTGCGCCACGCACGCCCGCCCCTGCCTCGACCGGCGCGCCGAGGATGGTGATCGCCCGTCGGGGCGCTCGGCCACCCTCCCCCGCAAGATCGGCCTCGCCGCTCGTCTTCCGGCCCAAGATTTCCCCCTCCGTGAACCGAAAACGCCCCAATCCTAGAGCATTTTCAGGTCTGAAGGAATTGAGGGAGGATTCCGTTGGGCTTGCGGCCATGATTCTCTGCGCCAATCGAATCGGCGCTGGGGATGCCCGAATAGAAATACGGATAGCATCGACTTCCGTTTTGCCCGGAAATGCCTTGCCTCTGGTCGGCATAGCCGCACTCGACGGATCGGAGCGTGACGAGACACGCGCGCACCGGGGCGCCCGCGGCCCGCGGTCGGCTCGACCAGCGGCTTCGAGCGGCTCAGGGGCGGGCCGGTTCGGTCGCAGCGCCGCCGCCCCGCCGGAACGCCTCGACGAAATCGCCGAGCGCCTTTTCGTCCATGTCGGAGACGGCGATATAGGCGAGGTTCGCATCCGCCCAGCGCGCGACATGGTAACCGTCGATCGTTTCGATTGCGCCTGTCCCGCGCGGGCCCTTGGCGTCGATCGGCAGCTCGGTCACCGCGATGACGTGCTCGCTGTGCCGGTAAACGAGGGTTGGCGTCGGGACCCGGTCCACGATGGTCACGCGCCCGCCGACCAGCGGGAAGCCCTCCGGCGCGAGATCGACGATGGTTCCGCTGACGGTTGTGCGGCTGGCGAGCCAGGGCTTGACCGTATGCCGGTCGGAGGAGGCGACGTCGAAGGGCTGGCCGGCGATCTCGGCGCGGGCGAAATCCGACACCAGATGTTGGGCGGCGTCGCCCGGGCCCGAAGGCGGCCGAAGCGACATAAGCCCCACGCCGACCGCAAAGCCGAGGACAGCGAAGGAGGCCGCCATGGCCATCGCGCGGCCGTCGAGCGACGCGGGGCGTCGAAACGGAACGACCGTCGCGGTCGGGGCTGCGGCCCCCTGAGGCGAGGGAGCCGCCGGAGCGGACGCGGTCAACGCCGCGATGCGGTCGGCAAGCGCTTGCGGGGCCGCTTCCCGCGGCGCGTGCCGACGGACGGCGTCACGCATCGCAGCGAGGCGCCGATACTCCGCGGCGATCGTCGGATCGTCGCGCATCTCGCGCTCGAATTCGTGCGATCCCATGGCGTCGAGCTCGCCGTCCAGGGCGGCGTGGAGTTTGAGCAGCCGTTCGTTGACGTCGCGGTCGGTCATGCCTCGGCCCTCAAGGTCTTGGCGAGCAAGGCGCGCGCGCGGGCGAGCCGCGACATGACCGTGCCAACCGGCGTCGAGGTCGCTTCGGCGATTTCACGATAAGAGAGGCCGTTGATGTCGCGCAACACCAGCGATTCCAGAAAGGGCGAGGGAAGGCTCGCGATCGCCCGCCGCAGGCGCTCGCCATCTTCAAGGGCGATGAGCTCCTGTTCCGGATTGGGCGCAGCGTCGTCGCCCTGGCGCAAATCGAGCGCGTCGAGGTCGGTCATATCGCCGGCGTAAGCCAGGGTCTTGCGCCGATTGCGAGCCATGAAGGTCATGGCGGCGTTGCGAACGATGGCGAGAAACCAGGGCTTCGGCCGATCGACCGAAACGGTGGCGAGAGCCTGAAGCGCACGCAGCGCGGCGTCCTGCACGATGTCCTCGGCGTCGGTCGGGCTTTGAGACAGCCAATTGGCGAGCGAGTAGGCATCATCGAGCAGCGGGGGCACGATTTCGCGGAAGCGCTGCTCGGCGATTGGACTGCTCAAGCTGCGCGCTCCGCGAGCGCACGCTCTATTTGGCGCGCTGCTTGAGGTAAGCGATCACGTCGGCGCGATCCTGTGGGTTCTCCAGATGAAAGAACATCTTGGCGCCCGGCGCGACAGCCTGAGGATCGGTCAGCCACTTGTCGAGCGTCTCCTCGTTCCACACGATATTGGCCGATTTGAGCGCGTCGGAATAGTCGTAATCCGGCAGCGAGGCGGCCTTGCGCCCGAATACGCCCCGATGACGCGGCCCGACGTCGTTCTTGTCGAGCGAGTGGCAGTCCTGGCAGGCCTCGTAGAGGGCTTCGCCACGACCGGCGTCGCCGGTTGGCCGCCCGGCCCAGGCGGTCCCCGCAAGCGCCGCCGAGATTTCAGCCGCGAGCATCACGGCGGCGACGTATTTCTCTCGCCTGCGGAGACTTGCGGCAGACCTTTCGTGCGGCTCTTCGATGCGCGTCCGTGCGCAAGGCTGTGTCAAAAGTTCCCTCCCCCGCGACGGGTGCGGTGAGGGGACGCCTGTCTCTTGACAGGCGCCGCGGGAGAGGGATTCGGGCCAACGGAACAGACGCATTGGAAAGGTCTCAGACAAGGTCGGAATTGGTGACCGCGAGGTGGGTGGGCGTGGGCGCGTAGACGACCTCTCGGACGCCCAGCCATTTGCGCAATTCGCCCGCCGGAACGAGCTTGGGTCCCGGCGCTAGCGCCGTTCCGGGAGCGGGCTGCGGAAATGCGGTTGAGCGCGCAGTGTGGAACGTGACGTTGCCCTCAACCTTCTGCATCAATTGATGGATGTGGCCGTTGAGCACAGTCACCGAGCCGAAGCGCGAGAGAAGTCCAAGCGCCTGCGTCGAATCCTCGGTGCCCCAGCCCCATTCGGGCGCGATCATCCAGAGCGGGATGTGGGAGAAGATGACGATCGGCGTCGAAGCGGACCTGCCTTTGAGATCATCCTCCAGCCACTCGAGCTGAGCTGCGCCGAGCGAGCCGAGGCCGTTCTTCTTGAGATCGACGACATTGTTGAGCGACACGAAATGGACGCCGCCCTGGTCGAACGAATACCAGCCGCCGCCAGTCGCGCCCTTGCCGAAGCGCTCAAGATAGACGTCTCGCGTCTTGGGATCGAGAATGTCGTGTTCGCCGGGCGCGTAGTGGACGTCGAGCCTGGTGCGGCCGATCATCTGCTGCGCGTCGTCAAATTCGTTCGCCTTCGCCGCGTGACTGATGTCGCCGGTATGGATCATGAACGCGGGCTTACCCGGCATCGCCACGATCTTGTCGATCGCTGCGTTGAGCGTGATGCGCGCATCCGGATTGGCGGGCTTGGCGAATCCGATGTGGCTGTCGGAGATCTGGACGAAGGAAAAGCCGCCTTGCCCGGCTTTCGCCGAGCCGATCAGCCGCGACGTAGGCACGCCGCCGGCGACCGTCCAAACCACGCCGGTCCCGGCCCACAGCATGCATTTCAGGGTTCGCCGGCGGTCGAGCCCGCCTTCGTGATCGTGTGACACTTGAGTTTCCCCTTCTTCGGCGAAAGCGCCGTTCAAAAGAGGGGACTCAAGGGGTGCGCGATTTATTCCCGGGGGCCGCGCAAAAACTTGGCGCGCTTTCTCAGGACGCGTCGATTCTGGCCAGGGTCGCGCGCATGGAATTGCTCGGCGCCCGCAAGAGGCCATCGATCGGAGAATCGAAGTCGTCGATCAGGAAGATGGCGGAAGCGACGCAGATCGCGCAGATCACGATCGACAAATAAACGACTGCGTTGCGCGGCGAAAGCAGCCCGAAGACTCCGAACACAACCGCCAACCATGCACACATTGCGAGCATGAGCGGCCATGCGATCGTGTCGTGCGACGTCTCGAGGAGCTGACGCCGGGCGCGCAATGTCTCGTCGATCTGATTTGACAACGAATCCGTAAGTCGTTGATGGAAACGATCCGGCGGGTCCAGTTTATGAATGGCGGCGTCGGCCTGAATAAGAAGTGCGCCGAGCTCCGGTTGCTCAACACCCGCCGGACCGTCAAAGCGCGGAAAATCTCCCGATGGCGGTGGCTCGTCTCGCCAGCTATCGGCGATCGAGGCGGCCACATATTTCCTTATCATCACTCTGATCGGCTGGGCGTCTGGGCCGTATTCTCGCAAATGGATGTCAAGATTTGAAACATCGCCTGCAAACGCGCGCAGACGAGTGTCGAAGGTATCGAACGAGCCCTTCACCTCCGAGAGCATAAGGCTGAGCACCAAAGCGGTGAACGTCACGAGAATAGAGACCACGAGCCGTACATGGTCCTTCGTCTCGCTGGTTCGATGTTGCTCCCCGAGTTGGTCATGCAAATACATCCCGACGCCGGAGGCGCCGAGCAGAAGAATGAAAATGATAGAAACGAGCAGGCCGCCGTGCGCCATTCGCGAGTGTCTGTTTTACCAGCGCCGATTAGTTGCGCAGCCGGGACAATGCAAGTCGAGCTCTTAACGCGTTGTTAGGGCTCGCCGTCGCGACTGTTCACACACATCGGGCGGATAGGCGCGGCGAGCTTCTGGGCTTCCGCCGCGTTTTGGATCACGGCCTCAGGGCTTGAGCCAGTGGACCATCACCTGCGGTAAACGCCGTGGTAGCCGCCGTGGTAAGCCCCCCCGTGCCAACCGCCTCCGTGCCATCCCCCGCGGTGATAGTAGCCGCCCCCATGATAGTAACCCCCGCCGTGATAGTAGGCGCCGCCGCCGTGGTAGTAGCCGCCATGATAGCCATAGCCGCCGCCATAAAATCCAGGGGCGACGACGACCCCCCCACCCCAGCCATTCGGCACGCACCCGCCGTAGACGTTGCGATGGTAAGCGGGTCCGCATCCTCCTGCGGCTAAGGTTATGCTCGAATCGCCCCGATACGGGGCAGGTGTCGGCATCGCGTTCGCTGAGCCGACGAGGAGTGTCGCCAATGTCGTCATCGAGGCTACGGAAACGAGTCGCATCCAATTCCTCCAGTTGAGCCTTGTCTCGATCTCCAAAAAACGCCGGCTTCTCCCGCATTGTTCCCGTGATCCCTCAGGACAATGCGCCGGCGGCGCCTCGCGGACCTTGGGTTCATAAACCGTCTACCATGACAGGGATCGACAGTGCACGCCTCTGCCTCATCGTTCGGAACTGGTCTGCGTCGTCGTGCTCGCGTTCATCGTGCTGATGGCCGGGTATATGGCGCGTGCGAGGCGTTGCGATGAACACGCCTATTGCGCCGCGACGCCAACCTTCAGCAGCCGGTAGGTGATCGCGTCGACCAGCGCCTGGAACGAGGCGTCGATGATGTTGCCCGACACCCCGACCGTCGACCACGTGTCGCCGTTTCCGTCGCCGAACTCGATCAGGACGCGCGTCACCGCGTCGGTGCCGCCTTGGAACACGCGCACGCGATAATCGCGCAATTCGAGGTTCTCGATATATTTCTGATAGACGCCGAGGTCCTTGCGCAAAGCCAGATCAAGCGCGTTGACGGGGCCGTTGCCTTCGGCTGCGGAAATCAGCCGCTCTTCGCCAATGCGGATCTTCACCACCGCCTGCGAGGCAGAATAGGTGATTCCGGGCGCGATCACCTTGCGCTCGACGCCGACATGAAAGCTGTCGACTGCAAAATATTCCGGCACGCCGCCGAGCACGCTCCGCGCGAGAAGCTCGAACGAGGCGTCGGCTGCTTCGTAGGCGTAGCCCTGCGCCTCGCGCGCCTTGACCTCGTCGAGCAGGCGCGAAAGGCGCGGGTCGTCGGGTTTCGCTTCGACGCCAAGCCGATTGAGCTCGCTCAGGAGATTCGAGCGCCCGGCCTGATCCGAGACCAGCACCGCGCGCTGGTTGCCGACGCTGTCGGGCGGCACATGCTCATACGTGCGGGGGTCTTTGGCGAGCGCTGAAGCGTGAATGCCGGCCTTGGTGGCGAAAGCCGACGCGCCGACATAGGGCGCGTGCCGGTTCGGCGCGCGGTTGAGCATTTCATCGAAGGCGCGCGAGACGTAGGTGATCTCGCGCAGAGCCTCGGCCGTCACGCCGGTCTCGAAACGCTCGTTGAGCTCCGGCTTCAAGGCCAATGTGGGGATGAGACTGACAAGATTGGCGTTGCCGCAGCGCTCGCCCAGGCCGTTCAGCGCGCCCTGCACCTGCCGCACGCCGGCGCGGACGGCGGCGAGCGAATTGGCGACCGCGTTGCCGGTGTCGTTGTGGGCATGGATGCCGAGACTCTCGCCGGGAATCAGGCGCGAGACCTCGCCGACGATGCGTTCGATCTCATGCGGAAGCGTTCCGCCGTTGGTGTCGCACAGCACCGCCCAGCGCGCGCCGGCCTCGATCGCGGCGCGAGCGCAGGCAAGCGCATAGTTCGGGTTGGCCTTGTAGCCGTCGAAGAAATGTTCGCAATCGACCATCGCCTCGCGGCCCGCGCCGACCGCAGCCGTCACGCTGTCGGTAATGGCTTCGAGGTTCTCATCCAGCGTGCAGCCCAGCGCGACATGGACGTGATAATCCCACGACTTCGCGACAAAGACGATCGCGTCGGCGTCGGCAGCAAGGAGGCCAGCAACGCCTGGATCATTGGCGGCCGAGCGACCCGGCCGCTTGGTCATGCCGAAGGCGCAGAAGCGGGCGCGATTCGTGGGCTTCTTTTTGAAGAACTCGGTGTCGAGCGGGTTTGCGCCCGGATAGCCGCCCTCGACATAGTCGACGCCGAGCCGGTCGAGCATCGCCGCGATGCGGCGCTTGTCGTCGAGCGAGAAGTCGACGCCGGTGGTCAGCGCGCCGTCGCGCATCGTCGTGTCGAACAGATAGAGGCGTTCCTTGGCCATGGGAATCACTGTTCAAGCGGGAGGCGCGGCGCTGCTTCCCTCGTGCTGTGGAGCAAGGTCGTAGCCCGGCGAGAGACGGGCGTTCTTACGAACGCCCTATGGCCTTGCGTCTCGAAGCGGGCTCTAGGGCGCGCCGCATGCCCGCTCTGGATCGTCCTTCGAGATGCGCCGCCTGCGGCGCCGCTCCTCAGGACGAGGTGCTGATCTGTGGCCATGGGGCTCTTCTCAATGTCGCGTTGGAGGCGTCGAATTGCCGGCTAGGGTCTTGGCCATGGTGGTGTTGGCGAGCCATTGGTCGCCGACGCGGACGAGATTGCGCCGCTCGGCGGAAAAGCCCTGGCGCTCGAACAGCGGCCGGGCGGAATTGCTGGCGTCGACGGTCAGGCGCTTCGCCCCGCGCGCTTGCGCAAGCTTGGTCAGCGCCTCGATCAGCGCGCCGCCCGCGCCCTGCCGGGCGAATTCGGGATCGACGAACAGCATGTCGATGAGATCCGCGCCTTTGAGGCTGGCGAAGCCAGCGACGGCGCCGTCGATCATCGCAAGCAGGGTGAGAGCGCCCGTCAGCCGGGCGCCGAAAGCCTGTTCGTCGTCGGCGCGCGAGGCCCAAGCTTCGCGCTGCTCTTCGTCGTAGTCCTCCGCCGCGAGCTCATTGATGCTTGAGCGAAAAATCTCGGCGCAGCGTCGCGCGTCGGCGGGGAGAAAGGGGCGAAGCGAAACGGCGCTCATCGCCTGAGCTCCCAGGTCGTGGCGCCATCCTTGTTGTCTTTGATGGCGACGCCAAGCGCGGCGAGACGATCGCGCAACCGATCGGACTCGGGCCAGTTGCGCGTCGCGCGCGCTTGAGCGCGTTCGGCGATGATCGCATTGATCTCGGAGACGTCGACCTTCGCCTCGCTGAGCGCGATCGCCTGACGTTCTGATCGTGTTTGCTGCAGCAGGCCAAGGAGATTGGCGCTGCTTTTCAGCATTGCTGGATCAGGCCGCTGTCCCATCCTGCTGACCCCCGCGGTCATCAATCCAGCCACTGCAGGACGTGCGAGACGGTGAAGCTCAAACAAAGCAGCCGGTGCATTCAAGTCATCGTTCAATGCCTCTAGGACAGCGGGGGACACCTCTCGGTCTGGTTCAACATCGCCAATGAAGTCGTACCAACCGTCCAAGGTCGCTTCGGCTTCTTCCAGCGCTTTCACCGTCCAGTCGATCGGCTGACGGTAGTGCGTGCGCAACATCGCGAGGCGCAAAACCTCGCCGGACCATTCGCGGCCGCCGAACCTGGTCGTGTGCAAGAGTTCGTGGATGGTGACGAAGTTGCCGAGGCTCTTCGACATCTTCTCGCCTTCGACCTGCAGGAAGCCGTTGTGCATCCAGATGTTGGCCATGCGCTCCGAGCCGAAGGCGCAGCAGGATTGCGCGATTTCGTTCTCGTGATGAGGAAACACGAGATCGATTCCGCCGCCGTGAATGTCGAAAATATTGCGGTTCGGGTCGTCGCATTGAAGGCCGCCGCCGAACGGTTCGAGCAGCGTCGCCATCGACATGGCCGAGCACTCGATATGCCAGCCGGGTCGGCCCGGCGCGGCGATGCCGGCGGGGCTCGGCCAGCCCGGCTCGTTCGGCTTCGAGGGCTTCCACAGGACGAAGTCCATCGAATCGCGCTTGTAAGGGGCGACATCGACACGCGCGCCAGCGAGCATCTCGTCGAGCGAGCGATGCGCGAGCGCGCCATAGCGGGGCGCCCCGGGAAGCGCGTCCATCGCATTCGGCGAGAACAGCACGTGATCCTCGGCGAGATAGGCGACGCCACGAGCGATCAGGCGCTCGATCATAATGCGCATCGCGCCGATATATTGGGTGGCGCGCGGTTCGTGGGTCGGGGGCAGCGCGCCGAGAGCGGCGACGTCCTCGTGAAATTGCCGCTCGGTCGCCTCCGTCACTTTAGCGATCGCCTCGTTGAGCGGCAGGCCAGGAAAGTCGAGAGCGGCGCGCGCGTTGATCTTGTCGTCGACGTCGGTGATGTTGCGGACATAGGTGACATGGTTCGCGCCATAGACGTGTCGCAGGAGGCGGAACAGCACGTCGAACACGATGACCGGCCGCGCGTTGCCGATATGGGCGAAATCATAGACCGTGGGGCCGCAGACATAGAGACGCACCGCCTTTTGGTCGATCGGCCCGAAATCTTCCTTGCGTCGGGCGAGGGTGTTGTAGAGACGCAGCCCCGCCGGCTTCGCCCGCTCGGGCGTCTCATCTTCGGGTCGGGGCGGCGAATTCATCGGCAATTCTCGTCGGCGTCATTCAAGAAAAGGCGAGCGAACAGGCGTCGCCCGGGTTGGCCGGATGATCGCTTCTCGATGGGCTTAAGAAATGCGGAGACGCGAACCAGCCAGCTTGGGGCTAGCGGCTAATGATGCAAATCCGGATGTTGCGGAGCGCGGGCGTCATTGCGCGCATCCATGTCTCCACGCTTGCGCTTTTGTCAAGGTTGTGGGCGCCGAAAAGTGGCGAAATAATCTCTATTGATTTGTAATTTGTGTGAGGCGCGACTTGGCCACAAAATAACATAACAGGTTTGTATGTAAAACAAATCGTGAAACGAAACAGGGTCCTAAAAGTCAGAAAACACTCAGGGCGCGAAACTAAAATGAAGCTCGGCGCGACAGGCGCTCGTCATGACACCCGCCGAGGCGCCTTTGAAGCGATTCGGCCCGAGGCCAGAATTGTCGCCGAGAGCGGCAGCGGGACATTCAGCCATCGTTACACCACGACTGAGACATTTTCGCCGGACTAAGCCGCTGGATTGCGGCAAACTGATACGAATTTGTTCTATAGCGTATCATAACGCATCAAAAGGTTGCGCGTCGCGCATTCGATCATCAATCGAGCGGCGCGAGGGTCGGGTTCCCACAATTCGCGGAAGGCTTGTCAAACACGGGAGGCCACCCCCTATCCGTAAGCAAAGACCTTGCGCTGCACGGCGCTCTCCATCACGAGTTGAACGGCGGCAACTTCGACTGCGTGTAAGACAGTCTGAAAATATTTGCTCGCTGGAGAACGCAGACAGAAGCTGTAAGCTTGAGCAAAGGTGCCAAACCCGAGTGGACAATGGCGAAAAGGCCAAAAGCGAGAGATCTGACTGTCGTCAGGATGGATCCAGGCGACAAGCGAGTTATCGGTCAGCAGGTGGTTGCTCGAATTCTCGAACTGATCCGAACGGGGAGCCTGCGTGCCGGCGACCGGCTGCCTCCCGAACGTGAGCTTATCGAGATTTTCGGCATCAGCAGGCCAAGTCTCCGCGAAGCGCTTCAGGCTCTGTCCATGCTTGGTGTCATCAAGTCCCTGCATGGCGGCGGCGCTTATGTCAGCGATCTTGATGCGCGGACGCTGCTTGCGCCCCTCGACTTCTACCTCTCCTTGACGAAGGCCAATTTTGCCGACGCCTTCGATAGTCGCAGGGTCATCGAGATTGAAATTGCGCGCAGAGCGGCCGCAAGAGCGACGCCCGCGGATATCCAGGATCTCCGCGATATCATCGAGGCGCATAAGACGGTTCAGGACGATCCCGTCGGATTTCGCATTCTCGACACCCGCTTCCACGAGAAACTGTCCGAGATCGCCGGCAACGCCGTGCTCCAGCGAATCGCCTACGGACTGTACAATCTCGGCCTCGACTTCCAGAACTTTGACCGACGCGCGCGGAACGAGCCCGGGCTGATCGCTCAAAGCACGGCGGATCACATTAAGATCACCGCGGGAATCACGACGCGTATTCCCGATCGCGCCGCCGACGCGATGTCTGAGCACATCCGCAACATTGAACTCAGCACGCAGCGGGTTCTTTCGAGTCTCGAAGTTCCGCGCTCGATGGAGAGGGCGCAACGGATGTCAAGGGCCGCGGCGGAGGCACCCGCTTGCCGCAAGCCTACGGCGGCGCGCCGAACGCGGGCTTGAGATCAATATCATTCGCTTTCGCGACAGCGCGCGGCAGTTCGGGCAGCATCGCTGCGCTAAACCCGTCACCTACCGCTTCGGCGTAGATCTCTCGGACACTGCCTGCGAGGCGTGCCTTCAGGCCAACCGACCGGGAGAATTGGAAGACGTCGGAAATCGTGCGCAAAGCGTCGTCCAGCGCGTAAGGATGGCTTTGGCGATCACCTGAAACAACCCAGCCTATGAACGTATCATAGAACGGGCAGTGCATGCGGCTCGAGCGCATGAGAGCATCGAATGATGCGGCGTCGAGTCGCGCTTTGACGGCGAGCGCCAGCGCCTCCGAGTAGAGCGCGGCGTAGCCGAGCGATATGAGGTTGTTGACCAGTTTAAGTCGATGGCCATTTCCAAACGCACCCGCGTGTTGGATAGTCGTAGCGAAGGCAGCGAGAACAGGGCGGATACGCTCAAGCGTCGCGAGCTCGCCGCCGACCATGGTCGAGAGCGCGCCTTGCCACGCCTCGTGCGGCGAGCGCCCGAGCGGCGCGTCGACAAACACCAGGCCACGCGGCGCATATTCGGCAGCCAAGCGCAGCAAGGTGGAAGGATCGGAGGTTGTGCAGTCGACAACGGTAAGCCCAGGCCGGGAGCCGGCGGCGAGTCCACCATCGGCCGCCACCAAAGCCTCAACCTCCTTTGCGCCAGGGAGGCAAAGCAGGACGATATCGCAAGAGGCCGCCATGGCTTTGGGCGTGGGCACTTCCCGTGCGCCGCGACAAACAAGGTCATCCAGCGCCTTGCGGTTCTTATGAGCCATCACATGCAATCGAAAGCCGCGTTTCAAAATGTTGACGGCCATGCCGTGGCCCATGTGACCAAGACCGATGAAGCCGACATGGGTAGCGCCGTCCGTCATACGCGCCGCCTCCGCTCATCACGGCGGCCAGCAACGAAAAAACAATTCATCGCGGATCCTCTTGTGGCGTCTCGAGCGGCGGCGCGGACACGACTTCCGACTGGGAGTGGGTGATCTTCGCAAAGCCGCCGGACATCCCGGCGAAGCGTTTAACAGCGATGACCAGCAAGAGGATGATTCCCCACGACGCGAGCCCCAGATGAGGACTGACGTTCATGAGATTGAAGCCGCTCGCGACGACTTGAAGAATCCAAAGCGCAACGAATAAGCCGCCGATTCCGCCAAAGCCTCCGTAAGGATCGACGCCTCCCAAAATCGCCGCGAGGATTGTGATCAGCAAATATGACTGTGCAATGTCTGCGCCCGCGGAGTTGAAGCGCGCCATCATGAATGACTGCAGCAAGCCAACATAAGACGCTCGAGATGAGATAGACCCAGACTTGTACGCGGCGCGTGTTGACGCCGGAGAAACGGGTCGCCTCCAGGTTCGATCCGATCATATGGATGCGCACCCCAAGCTCGGTCCGCGTCAGCAGCACATGCGCAGCAAGCGCCACAAGACTGAACACCACGAACGATAAGGGGATGCCCGCAACTGTCGTATTGGAGATCAGGATCAAGCCATCGGGGAACCCGGACAGGGTCCGGCCGCGAGTGAAGTCGATGCTCAGGCCATGAAGCAACGTCATGGTTCCGAGCGTCACGAGGATCGGATGGATACCCATGACGGCCACCATGATGCCGGTGATCACGCCAACGACGATGCAGCTCAAAAGCCCAGCGGCGAGCGCGCCAGCCAGCCAGAGGGCAAGAGTCATCCCGCTCGCATGAGCCGGCATGACCGCGGTCAGGATCCAGGCCATCAGCAAGCTCGCCTGATTCGCGGTGGCAATAATCGCCAGATTGATGCCGCCTGAAATCAAGGGGATCGTCATCGCCAGCGAGAGCAGCCCTAGCTCGGGAAGTTGGAACATCATCGATTGAAGCGTCGTGACGTGTGGAAAGGTCGCCGGCATAAATAGCGAGAAGCACGCGAGGAGCAGGCCCAGCAGCGCAAAGAGGCCTGCGATCGTGGTCGGGCGCTCCCGAAGGCTCGCGATTAATTGGTCAAACTGGGCCGATCCTCGTCGGCGAGGCTCTAGGAAACGAGGACGACTGGCGCGCACTAGGCCGGTCTCGCGACGAAAGGTTTGCGGCCGCGATGCTCGGCATAAGCAGTCATGCTGACGGAAACCAGGATGGCGAGACCAATGACGACGCCGAAAAAATACGAAGATACGCCGATCAGATTGAGCCCGTTCTGCAGCACGGCGAGAAAGAGAACGGCAAGCCCGACGCCTCCTACGGTCCCGACGCCGCCGACCAGACTGGCGCCTCCCAGAATTGCGACAGCGAGCACATTCAATTCCTGCCCGGCCATCGCTGTCGGAACAGCCTGGTGGACACGACCTGCCTGAACGAATCCGGCGACCGCCGCGAGAAACCCGAGATAGCCGTAAGCCAGCAATTGGATGCGAAGCACGCCGACGCCGACTCAACTCGCGGCCTCCGGATTGCCCCCGAGCGCATACACTTGTCGTCCAATCCGCGTCCACGCCATCAGATATTGCGTCAATAGGACCACACCGACCATGACGACGATCGGCAGCGTGATCTTCACGACGCCGGAGGCCGTGGCGAAACGCAGGAACGTGATGCGGCCTGACCACCAGTCGGGCAGGTTGTAGATCTCCTCCGCGTTGGTGAAATAGATGAGGAATGCATAATAGATGCTCGAAGTGGCGATCGTGACGATGATGGAGACGACGCGGAGATAGTACGTGAGGAGCGCATTGACGCACCCGAGCGCCACGCCGAGGATCGCAGCCAGGGCGAGCGCTGGCGCGGCCGGATAGTCGAGCTGAACGATAAGGTACGCCGCTACGTATTGGGTCGCTGCCGCCGTCGCGGTGAACGAGACGTCTATTCCCCCCGACACCAGCACCACAAAAACACCAGCGGCGAGAATTGTCATGACAGAGTAAGCTTCGATTAGGTTCACGAAATTGGAGAAGGTCAAAAAATAGGGCGATGAGAAAGAGAATACGATCGCCGTCGCGAGGATCGCGACCAACAGCGCGGTCTCTGTGCGTCCAAAGACGGCTGCAAAGAGCTTACGCATAGAGCGCTTCCGAAAGCGCATGTTGATCCGACATCCCGGGCACGAATTCGCCCACGATCCGCCCGTTTCGCATGTGCAGAATGCGATCGGAGTTGTGATAGACCTCTGAGACCTCATCGGAGATCAGGAGGATGGCCACTCCGCGATCCGCCAGGCGACGCACCAGCTCATAGATCCCTTGTTTGTTTCGGACGTCGACACCGACCGTAGGGCTATCGAGAATGAGGACCTTCGGATCGGTCGCCAACCACTTGGCCAGGACAACGCGCTGCTGGTTGCCGCCGGACAGGGTCTGGACGGCTGAGTTTGCGTTTGGCGCCCGGATGCCAAGCCGCGCGATCCACTCGCTGGCGAGCTCCCTTCGGCGGCGGGGCGCAACGAGACCGATGGCATCGGCCAATCTGTCAAGAACCGTGATCGCTACATTATCGGCGATGGATTGCTTGAGATTGAGGCCGAGTGTCAGTCGATCTTCGGAGACGTAGGCGATGCCTGCTCTTACTGCGTCCTGGTTGGAGCGAAGACGTAGCGGCGCTCCCTCGAGCAAAATTTCGCCTTGCTCAAGCGGAGACATCCCGAACAAAGCCAAGGCGAGTTCGGTTCGACCGGCTCCCAGAAGGCCGATCAGGCTCAGTACCTCGCCTCGACGAACGACCAAGGAAACGGCCTGGAATTCGCCTGCGCGGGAAGCGTCCCGAACTTCCAGCGCCGGGCGGGTCTCGCGCAACGGGCGAGCCGTGACCGCGTGCACGATGCTCTCGCCGGTCATAAGTTCCGCAAGGCTGGGGTCGTCGATCTCGGAAACTGGAAACGTGCCGACTTTGCGTCCATCGCGCAGTACGGTCGCGCGTTCCGCAATCTCAACAACCTCCTCCAGCCGGTGACTGACGAATACGATCGCGACACCGAGCGCTTTGAGACGGCGGACGGTCTCCAGTAACAACTCGACCTCGCGTCGCGTGAGCGACGCCGTCGGCTCGTCCATGAACAGGACCCGAGCATTCGCTGCGAGCCCACGACAAATGGCGACGATCTGGCGCTGAGCGACTGGGAGCGTCCCGACCTTCGCATCAAGGGGAAGGTGCGTGTTCAAGCGTGCGAGCGCAGCCGTCGCGGCGTCGCGCATAGCGCGACGCGGTGGCGGGAGCAAAGGCAAGCGAAGCTCGCGGTCGATCGCTATGTTCTCAAGCACAGTGAGATTGGGGAAGAGAGACAGATCCTGGAAGATCACTTGTACGCCGAGCGACTTGGCCAATTTAGGTGTGAGCTTCGAGTAGCGAGAGCCATCGATCGTGATCGAGCCGCCACGATCCGGCTCATGAACGCCGCTGATGATTTTGATCAGTGTCGACTTCCCCGAGCCGTTCTCGCCGACGAGGCAATGCACCTCGCCCGCATCGACCGACCAATCAATCCGCTCAAGGGCCACCGTTCCGTCAAACCGCTTGCTGACTCCTGCAAGCGAAAGGAACGGCTGCGGAGTGTCGAGGGCAGTTGCATCCGTTGGCATGGCGCTCGTCTGACGACCCAAGGGTCAGAGGACAGGGAGGCCGAGGCGCCGCGCCTCATATCGAGGTCGAAACCGGGCGCGGCTCTCGACGTCAATCTTTAAAGCGTCAGATGATCTTGGCCCATTTTTTCGATGGTCTGGGGATTGAGATCGATCTGCTTGTTGGCGCGGATGACGTGCTTTTCGGTATTGATCTGGACGACGCCCACGCCCGGCAACTCCATGCCGTCTTTGATCTCGCCGCCGGTCGCTAGCGTTTTGCCGAGAGCGACAAGCGCATAGCCTGAATCGATCGGGTTCCAGAGGTAGCCGCGGGTGATGGCTCCCTCCTTCATGAGCTTTAGACCCTGACTTGGAATGAACGGCCCGACCACAATGACCTTCCCGATTTTGTCTTGATCGGCCACAGCCTGCCCTGCGCCGATCGGCCCGTTGGCGCCGAAGATCAAGAATCCCGTGAGGTCGGGATGCGCCTGCATCTGGTCAATCGCAGTCTTATAGCTGTCATCCACGCTGTTGG
This sequence comes from uncultured Alphaproteobacteria bacterium, assembly GCA_963726105.1. Classification (GTDB taxonomy): domain Bacteria; phylum Pseudomonadota; class Alphaproteobacteria; order Rhizobiales; family Beijerinckiaceae; genus Roseiarcus. The sequence goes on along the minus strand of CAVSBJ010000026.1, from coordinate 504,043 downwards.
AGACGCCGAACCGATCGCCGATCTGCTCCATCTTCGGATATTTCTGCTTCTGCAGCGCGACGGCGTAATCCGCCCAGAGATTGTGTAGCGTGACGGTCAAGCCGCCAACGTAGACCACGTATTTGCCCTGACCGCCGATCGCCTCGGCGAAAGCCTCGAGATGGGCCTCGCCGAACGCTTTATCTTGGATGAGCTCAACGTCCCAATCGGCGTTCTTTTGCTCGGGCGATTTGTTCATAATGACTCTTATACCCGCGGCTTGTGCTCGACCGAGCACTGGCTCGAGCGCCTTGCCGTCGTTGGGTATGACCCCGATTACGTCCACCTTTTTAGCGATCAAATCCTCGATCGCGCGGACTTGCTCCGCGGGATCGTCGGTTGTCGGATTGATGATCGAGGCGTCGACGCCGAGCTCCTTTCCGGCTTGTGTAACTCCCTTGGCGACATTGTCGAACCAGGGGATCTTCACTTTGCCGACAACGCCAACCTGCACCGGGTTGTTGGCCGCGCGGGCGATTGGCGAGGGCAGAATGGAAAGCGCGCCCAGCGCGCCGGCGCCTTTCATCATAGATCGACGAGTGACCCTACCCATCGTAGTTTCCTCCTTTTTTGGTCCGCCCGAAGCCCGGTTGATCGAGAGCAATCAAAGTGGACAGACCACTATCGTTTGTCGCAAACCTTTGTGGTCGTCAAGGGCCTCGCCGCGCTGACGGCGGCCGCGGCGGTAGCGCGCTCAGCGCGCGAGCAACAGTGGGCGCAGCATGGTCAGCCGCGTCGGCGGATATTGGGATGAGCCATCCTTCGCAGAGAGCGTATGGCGCGCGAGTATGGCGGACGCCGTTACCCTTACTGCGCCATTTACTGCGCTAAGAATCCCCCGTCCACCACCAGCGTATGCCCGGTGATCATCGCTGCGGCCGGACTAACGAGGAAGGCGATCGCAGCCGCAATATCTGCCGGTTCAGCGAGCTTCCTCAACGGAGTCATCGCCTCGATTCGGGCGACAAGGTCGGGATCCTTGAGAATCGGTCCTATCAGTTCCGTGCGCACGTAAGTCGGCGCCACTGCGTTCACGCGAATAGCATGCGACGCCCATTCGACTGCGAGCGCGCGAGTCATATTGACGATCGCGCCCTTGGTCGCCTGATAGGACACATTGGGATAGAGGCCGCCGCCGGACAGGCCCATAATCGACGCGACGTTGACAATTGCGCCGCCTCTTCCCGCAGCGATCATTGGACGCGCGGCGGCGCGGGCGCACAGGAATGAGCCGGTCAAATTGACCGACACAACTTTGTCCCAGTCGGCAAGCGTCAGCTCGACGGCCGGTCGCCGGATCGCAATGCCGGCGTTGTTGACGAGAATATCGAGGCGACCCTCACGCTGGAGAATCGTCTGCACCATCGCGTCAACGCTCGCTTCGTCGGCGACGTCAGCAGTGATCGCGGTCGCATGCGGGTTGCTCGCTCGAATCTTCGCCGCGGCGCTCTCGACGGCCTCCTTGTCGCGATCAGCCAGGACGACGCGCGCGCCAGCCGCTGCAAGCGTTTCAGCGGTCTCGCGGCCGATGCCGCGGGCGGCTCCCGTTACGATGGCGACACGGCCATCGAGGCGCATCCAATCCAGAAAATCCACCATTTCTGGTGCTCTCCCGCGGAAGAAGTCCGCTCAAGGCGCCTGCGCGCCACGCGTGTTCAGGTGAATTGCATAGAGCGACGTGTGCCCGCAGATGTAGAGGCGATCTCGCGTCGGACCGCCGAAACAAACGTTGGCGACTTTTTCCGGAACCGGGATTTTGCCGATGAGGTCGCCGTCTGGCGTGATGCAGTGAACGCCGTCGCCCGCACTCGTCCAAATGTTGCCATCGATATCGACGCGGAAGCCATCCGGAATGCCGGGAGAGACTTCAGCGATCACGCGGCCTTTGCTGAGCTTGCCGTCCGCGACCTCGAAGGCCCGGATGTGATGCGGCCAGTCTGGGTTCGGCCAGAAGCCGGAATCCGCGATGTAGAGCAATTTCTCATCGGGCGAAAAGGCGAGACCGTTCGGGCGTCGGAAGTCGTCTACGACGATCCGCAGCGAGCCGTCACACGGGTCGAAGCAATAGACATTGCAGCTTCCGATCTCGCTCTCCGCCTTGCCGCCCTCATACACCGCACTGATGCCATAAGTCGGATCGGTGAACCACACCGTGCCGTCCGCTTTCACCACCACATCGTTCGGCGAATTCAGGCGCTTGCCGTCATGCCGGTCGGCGAGGACGGTGACGGTGCCGTCGTATTCTGTGCGGGTCACCCGTCGACCCCGATGCTCGCAGGTGATGAGGCGGCCTTGCCGGTCGCGCGTGTTGCCATTGGAGAAGTTCGAATCTGCGCGGAACACGGTGACCCGAGACGTCTGCTCATCGAAGCGCAAGATCCGATTGTTCGGCAGATCACTGAACAACAGGCAACGCTGGTCGGCAAAATAGACGGGGCCTTCGGCCCAACGCAGGCCCGTATGCAGCTTCTCCAGAAACACAATCGGGATCGTGTAGGGGGCGAAGCGCTTGTCCAGCGTCTCGAATGGGTCCACCGGTGCTTCTCCCTTTAGCTCGCGCCTGGCTTCGTTGTCGTGGCGGCGCGTTGGCGCCGCTGGGCGGCGTAGACCGAGAGGCCAACTGCTACGATCAGGATCGCCCCGTTGAAGAAGAACTGGACATAGAAAGGCGCGCCAAGCTGCTGCACGCCTGAGAACGAGAAAGCCAGGACCAGGACTGAGAGCAAAGTCCCGATCACGTTGACTCGACCGGGCTTGATCGACGTGGCGCCAAGCAGGCTTCCGGCGAAGGCCGGCAGAAGATATTCGGGGCCGACGCTCGGAGTTCCCGTCTGAAGAATGCTGCCGAGCACGATGCCGGCGAAGCTGCTCAACAGACCCGCCACGACAAAAGCGCCTACCATGTGCCGACGCACGTTGATGCCGGTGAGTTCGGCGGCGCGAACGTTGGCGCCGATAACGTAGAGATTTCGGCCAACTGGCAAACGCTCAGTCACAATCCATAAGATCGCGGCAATAATCGCGACATAGACAGCCGGGAGCGGAACGCCATGGACGATCTGAGTGAGACCAGTAAAGCTGTCCGGCAAACTCATGCCGACGATTTGTTCGCCGTTCGTGTACCAGTTGGTCACGCCATAAAGGAGTGTCCCGGTGCCCATAGTGGCGATGAAGGAATTGATGCGGAAAAACGTCACCAAAAGACCGTTGACAAAGCCGATCACCAAGGACGCGAGCAAGATCAGGACCGCGGCCAAGGGCCACCCCAATCCCGTCGTCACTTGAAGGCCAACAATCAGCACCTGCGCCATGCCAAGGTGGTAGCCCACCGATAGATCAAACTGCTTTGTCGCGAGCGGCACCATGACGGCAAGCGCGAGCATGGCCGTCACCGATTGGCTGACGAGAATCGCATTGAGGTTGGTGGCGCTGAAAAAGCTCGATGGCCGAAGGACACCAAAGACGAGCATGATCAAGAGAAAGACGAACAACAAGCCATAGTTGGCGAGGAGGTTGGACAGCGTAGCGCTCGACGCGCGTGGAGCCGAGGGCGCCGGGGCGCTGCGCTGGAGCGTTGAGTTGGACATGCTCTTCTCCAGCTAGTGCGCCTGCGCAGCCGGCTCCGCCGCCATCGACGATCGGGTCAGCAGACTTTCCAGCGTCAGCGCCGGTCCTGCGAGATCAGCGGTTATCATGCCGCGACCAACCACAAGCGCGCGGTCACACAGGGTCACCACCTCTTCGAAATCCGATGAGACGACGAGGACTCCGGCTCCCTCAGCGGCAAGATCGCGCAGCATACGATGGATGACTCCCTTTGCGCCAATGTCGACGCCTGCGGTCGGCTCTTCCATGATGAAGAGCCGTGCCCCGGTCGCAAGCCAGCGGCCGACGAAAACCTTCTGCTGATTGCCGCCGCTCAACCAATCGATAAGCGCTGTCCAGTTGCGCGGACGCACATCGAACCGATCCAGCACATCGCTCGCTTCTTGAGCTTCCAGCCTTCCGTCGATCGGCGTGAAAGGGCTGCCGGCCACGCTGCTTGCGTTTGGAAACAAGTTCTCACGCAATGACATGCCGCTAAGGGCGCTCTCGCCGAGTTGGTCGCCTGCGAGGAGCGCAATGCCCTTTCTGATGCGATCGCCGATTGGCAGGCCGGGCGGCACGAGGTCGGGGCCGAGCCTGATCGTTCCGCCAGTTTGAGGGTGAGCGCCAAAGATCGTGCGACCGATCGCCTCGTGCCCTGCCCCGCGCAGGCCCACGAGGCCAACAACCTCTCCCTCGCCCACGACGAAAGATAGGGGGCCCTGATCGCCGGCGAAGAGGTTCTCGACTTGCAGCACAGGAGTGGTGGCGCTTGCGCTGGCGATGGACGGGTGCTGCAGTTCGAGGTCGCGGCCAAGCATGTCCCGTATGATTGATTCAGGCGTTGTGTCCCCGATGTCGCTCGATCGGACAAGCCGCCCGTCGCGCAAGACCGTCACCCGGTCGACCAAGCCAAACAGTTCGTTCAGACGATGGCTCACGTAGAGGATGCTTGTTCCTGAGGCGCGGAGCCGCCGTAGCACTTCAAACAGATTGAGCGCATCGGGTCCCGGCAGCGAGGCGGTCGGCTCATCAAGGACGACGACGCGGGCGTCGCGCGACAACGCCCGCACGATGCCCAGGATGGCTTTGCCGGCCGCGCTTAGCGAGCCCACGGGAGCGCGGGCTTCTGGAGGATCGAGCGCCATCGCGCCATAGATCTGTTCGGCCTGCCGCCAAACCTTGTTCCACGAGATGAGGCCGCCAGACCTGGGAAATCCCGCCACCAGCGCCACGTTCTCGCCAATGCTCAATTCGTCGACCAGGCCAAGGTCCTGATGAACAAACGCGATTGGCACGGACTCGGAATTGGGATGGACCTGACGCCCGCCCATGAAGATCTCGCCAGCGTCCGGTTGATAAAGGCCGGCAAGAATTTTGATCAGCGTCGATTTGCCCGCGCCGTTCTCGCCGACAAGGGCATGGATTTCGCCTGGCATGATCGTCAGGTCGACGCCATCCAACGCAAGCGTGCTGACAAAGCGCTTCGTGAGACCTCTGATCTCGATCGCAGGAAGCGCATCGGTCGCCATGGCGGTTCGCTTGAATTTCCTATCTTCGGGAGTCCAGTTCGACCCCAGCGTCAAAACGACACCGCGCGGAACGCTCCCAGGCGCCAGATCCGACATGGGGCGAGCTTTCCCCGCCCCATGACCCCGGAAACGAACCTAGTTGCATGTCTTGCTCTCACCCTTCCAGATATTTTCGTAGTGGCAGGCAAAATTGTTGCTTGGTACGAATTCGTTGTTCTTCCCGCCCTCGGTCTCCACATTGTCTTTTACAATGAGGAATACCGGCTGAAGGAAATGCGCCGGCTCTTGCCCAGCCATTGCGCGGATCACCGCGTCCATCGCTTCGTAACCGAACAGCGAGCTTGGCTCGGGTACGCTTGCGACTTCGAACCCGCCCTTCCGGATCATGTCATAGGCCGAGGGCGGAGCGTCGGCTCCCACCAACTTGATCTTATCAGGCGAAGCACCGGCGGCGCGCAGAGCCGCAGCGACATTGGTGTAGTAGCCGTCGCAGCAAGTCGTCATCCACCAGCTGTCGCCGTATCGGCCAAGCAGGCCGGAGACAGCTGCGCCCATCCGGGCGGAGGCGTCGCCGAGTGGCATGTTGACGGTCTCCACCATCTTGCAGCCGGGGCAATTGGCGATCGGCGTCGTTGTCGACTTCGCCTTGAAGCGGGCGATGGCGTAGCTGTTGTCGACCATATGGATGTCGTTCGCCTTGCCGTCCGATTGAGCGATCACATAGGCGGCCTCGGTTCCGCCGATTTCCGCTGGATTGGAGACGATATTTTGATAAAGGCCGAGCTCAGGGCTCGGACCCGGGAACGCCGTAGCATGGATGCCGATCACTGGGATGTGACGTGCCACAGCCTCTTTGATCGGTTTCTGCAGCGCGTTCGCGTCAGCCGGCGTGATGATCGCAGCCGGGTTCGCCGCGAGCGCCTGTTGCATGGCGGCCAGTGTGCCGCTGACTGTGCCCTGGCCGTTGAACGTCATCACCGTCCAGCCGAGCGCCTTCGCGCCTTGCTCAACCCCTTTGCCCCAAAGAACGTGCGGCGTATAGGACTGGTCGGGGGAGACGTAAGCGATCGTGAAGCTGCCTGACGGCGCCTTGGGCCCATTTGTCGGGCCTTTCCATTCCGTCTGCGGTTTCGTGCGCTCGGCGACGATGGCCCTCGCCTCGTCGACCGACATCTTGTCCTGGATGACCGGCTCGGGCCATGCCGGATACGGCTCGGATCGGGTCTCGGCGGAGGCGTAGCTCGACACGAGTCCCACGCCAGCGAACACGACGCCCGCTAGCGCTTTGCGCGCGAACTCCCGGGGAACCTCGCGCGCCCACAAAGCATTCAACATGTGCATCTCCTCCTCATTTCGTCTTTTCGTCGTTTCCCTAACAGGGAATCGGTACAAGAGGGCGCCAACGCGGCCTTTTCGCCGCTGCCTCGCCTGTGCGGGCCTCGCCGACAAATCCGACCTGGATCGGCCTCGCCATCGGCGCGGGATCCAATGCCTGATCGAACAACGCTCTCCCTCTTTTTGTTATTCTGAATGTCTGATATTGTGAAGTTAAGGACCAAGCACTGTCAAGCCGATTGTCGGGAGGATGAATGAAGGTTCAAATGATGGACTTCCTCGCGTCGTCTTTTCGGCCTCATTGCGCGGCTGGCCACCCGAAACGCCAAGCGCGCGCGACCTTCACGACAGGCTTCGGAATCTGACGAGCGTGGGTCTCGCCCGCACCCCTCTCATGAGCGATGCAGGAAGCTTGATCAAGCCTGTGAGTCGCGCGACGCTCCCGCAGGAGATCGTCAAGGCGCTGACCGACCTGATCATGAAAAGGGTCTGGAAACCCGGCGATCTCATTCCTTCCGAAAAGGAGTTGGCGGTCCGATTCCAGGTTGGGCGGTCGACGATCCGAGAGGCGGTGAAAAGCCTCGTTGTGCTGGGCGTCCTTGAAGCGCGCGCAGGTGAAGGCTCGTTCGTCCGAGAGCCGACCTCGGAGCTTCTGTCCGGCGGTTTTCGGTGGGGCCTTTTGCTCAGCGAAGGCAATCTGGACGACTTCGTCGACGTGCGCGTGCTGATCGAGGTGGAGTGCGCGCGCCGAGCCGCCGCCAACAAAACGGAGGAACTCGTTTCGCAACTCAATACAGCCATCGAGGAGATGCGGGGCGAGCCAATGGACCACAACGCATTCATGGACAGCGATACGCGTTTTCATCTGGCCATCGCTCAAGCCGCCCGGAACCCGATCTTTGAAACTGTCGGCTCGACCATCCAGTCGATTGTGCGGATCTGGTATCCCAAGACTTATTACATCCCCGAAACCAAAGGGCGCACGATCGCCGAGCATCGCGCGATCACGGATGGCGTCGCCTCAGGCGACATGGACGCGGCGGGACAAGCCATGCACGCGCATCTCGTCGCTGCAGGTCAGCGCCTGCGCACTCTCTTGCTGTCACGGAAAACCTGAGGCTAGCTGTGGAGCCTGAACAGGTTGTCGTGGGTCAGGGTGAGTTTGCTGATGGGCGGATTTGATCTAATGCTGCCATCAGGTCGACGCCAATTGTATTGGTGAAGGCAGACTGGCGGCTCGGCGGCGCGCTCGTCGGAGGTATTGCAGGCGCGGGCATAAGCGCATTCGCGCAAGCTTGTCTGGACGAAGCGCTCAGCTTTGCCATTGGTTCGCGGGGTGTAGGGCTTGGTGCGCAGATGCTTGATCGAGAGCAGGCGCAGCGCTTTGCCGTAGCGGAAGGATCGGAAGCTTGAGCCGTTGTCCGTCATAACGCGCTGGACCTTGACGCCGAGGCTTTGAAAGAAGCGCATGGCATTGAAGAGAAAGCTCAGGCACGACGCGCGTTTCTCGTCGGGCAGGATTTCCGAGTTAAGCGAGGCGCGAATGGTCGTCGATCGCCAGATGCAAATACTCCCAGCCCACCCCGCGGGCGTTGCTCTGGCCGGTCTTGTCGCCGCTGATCCGGTGACCGATCCGATTGAACTTTGCGAGCTTCTTGATGTCGATGGGGAGGATCTCGCCTTGGGCGGCCCGGTCAGAGCGGCGGACCGGGCCGGCTCGAGCGCAGACACCGGGTTGAGGCCGAGGCGTTTGAGAATGCGGCTGACGGTCGCCGCCGAAACCCCGACCTCGGCGGCGATCGGCTTGCCAGTATGGCGCTGCCGGCGCAAAGCCTCGACCGCCGCGCACATGGCCGGCGTCGCGTGGCTCGGCGATGAATGCGGACGCGACGAACGGTCGCGCAACCTTCGACGCCCTCGGCCTCGAACCGCTCGATCCATTTGCCGACGTTCTTCGGCGTGGTGTTGAACTGACGCGCCGCGGCCGCTTTTGGCAAGCCGTCATCTACGACCGCGCGCACCATCATGTCTCGACCCTAGGCGATCAAAGCCGAATCTGTCTTCTTTCATGGAATAGGGGCCGGGCTACGGGGCTGATTTGCATTCAATCGGGATCTCGTTTCGATGGGTCCACACAGGCCTCCAGGATCCTTGCAGGCCTGGATTGGAATGCTGGTTGTGGAGACGATCGCGAAGATAGGCGGGTCTATTTCACGCTTGCAAGCCGATAAAGGAGATCTGCCGAGAATTGCGGGCGTTCGCTTTCTTCAAGGGCGCCTTGAAGACGGCGGTGGTGACGTCTTCGTCGGCAAGTAGCGCCAGTACAGCGTCGGGCTGGGAGAAGGGCCAGGTCGAGAACCAGGTCGGCCTCGTCCGCCAACGCTTTTTCACGCCGCGGCTGCGATTCAAGAGCTGCGACGAGTTGAACGCCGCTCCTCGACCGCGACGCCCTGCTGTCGACTCTACGGGCCGCCTGCGGCCTCGGCTCGCCAGCCGATGCCGCCACTCCGATCATTTTCTAGCATAAGCATTTGAAAAGCTTCATTGATTTTGGCTTGGGCGATCTTTCTGCTTTACAGAATGGTGCGCAGGGCTTATGATAGGATTTTCAGCGCGTTCAATGTTTCGAAGCGAGCATGCCGTGGGCGTGGCTCCATTCGACGCCGCTTTTCACGGCGCCTCAAGGCGGGGGTCGAAGCGAGCGGCTCAAGCTGGAGTGACTCGTTAGTCGGGGCGCAAGCCTTTGAAAAGGCTCGTTTCGGACTCGTTAGGGGTCTCGCTAGCGCCGGCGCGCTTCCCATTCGCTCTTCAGGATCGCCATGATGACAAGGTCGGCGCGCGTCCCGCCAGGCATTCGATAGGCCTGGCGCAGCACCCCGTCGCGGGTGAAGCCCAGTTTCTCATAGGATCGCTGAGCGCGGACGTTGTCGGCGAAGCAGTCAAGATGGAAGCGCTCGGCGCCCAATGGCCCGAAAGCCTCGTCGAGGACGAGGCTCAGAAACGCCGTGCCAACCCCTAGGCCGGGGCGGGCGGCGGCGATGCGCTGAAGATAGAGGTTCAAGTGCGCATCGCCGAGCCCGCGCAGGACGGCGAAGGCCTCGATCTCCCCCGATTGCCCGACGCCAAGCCGGTAGGTGTGGGAGGGCGACGACAGCATCGCGCGATGCCCCTCCTCGTCGGAACGGGCGACGTAAAGCTCGTAGTCCGGCGAGCGTTCGATCGCCATGATGGCGGCGATGTCAGCAAGCAGGGCAGGACGCAACGCAAGCCGGAATGGGTTCATGATGGGCAGGGCGGTTGCGGACACGCTAAGGCTCGCTTCACCCATTGCGCCTCGCCCCGCGAGCGTCTATATCGCGCCGTCCTTGAGCGGGCCAACTGTCGCTCGAGATCATGGGAGATGGGCGCTTAGCTCAGCGGTAGAGCACTACCTTGACATGGTAGGGGTCAGAGGTTCAATCCCTCTAGCGCCCACCATCTCCTAGCTCCTGCTTCGCCTCATTTTTGCGCCGGTTCTCGGCCACGAGCCTCCGACGCAGGTTTCCCCTACTCTTGCGCGGCCCACACGACCACAAAGGATTCAGTGCGGACGATGGCGTTTACCAAGGCGAGACGATCGAAAGCCGGCTGGGCGCTTATGGGCGCGGTCGGCAGCGCGCTGTTGCTGTCGTCGCACGCCTCTGCGGCCGAATCAGCCCCGCAGGGCGCCGTGAGGAGCAAGCACGGCGACTGGGTGACCCGTTGCGAAACTCCGCCCGGCGCGGCCCACGAGCAATGCGCGATCGTGCTGAGCGTCGTCGACCAGGACCGTCCGAACCTGATTCTGGTCGTGATTGTGCTCAACACCGCGGATCGCAAGACGCGCCTCATGCGGGTCATCGCGCCGCTCGGGGTGCTGCTTCCCCCCGGGGTCAGCTTGCGGATCGACAACGCCGACGCGGGGCGTTTGAGTTTTCTGCAATGTCTTCCGAATGGCTGCGTCGGCCAGTTGGCCATGGACCAAGCGCTGATCGACAAGCTGAAGACCGGAAAGACGGCGACGCTTGGCGTGTTCCAGACGCCGGAGGAAGGCGTCGGTGTGCAGGCGCCGCTCGCCGGCTTCAAGGAAGCCTACGAACAATTGCCTTGAAGCCGCAGGCGAGGTAAGCAGCGCGCCCGAATCCCAACCGCCAATTGTCGAAGTCAGCCGCAATGATCGCTCGCGCCACGCTGTTTCGCATCGCGCTTTTTTCGACCGCCCTTGGCGCTCTCACGGGCTGCGACACGGTCGGCGGCGCAGTGAGCTCAGCCGGCAGCTCGGTCGGCGGCTTTTTCTCCCATCGCGATCCGAACGCTGACGGCCTCAATCTGGGGGCGACCCCGAACGCGAAGCAGGTGGTGGTCCAGTCCACGGCCAATCCGACCGACAGGATGAAAGTTCTGCCAGTTGCAGCACAGGACATCAATTGCCCGGAGGTGACCATCGCCGACGGCGGCGCGGCGCTGCGTGTCGGCGGGGCAGACAACGCTTCGGTGCGCTACCAGTTCAATATCGGCGACACCGCACGCCAATGCGATCCGGCCGGCACAGGGCAAGCCAGCATCAAGGTCGGCGTCGCGGGCCAGGTGGTGATCGGACCTGCCGGGGCCGCCGGGACCTTCAGCGCGCCGGTGAAGATCACAGTCACACGGGTCGGCGCCGACAAGCCGGTCTTTTCGCAGACTTATCGCGCCGAGGCGACGACGGACGGGGTCCGGGATGGCGACTTTCGCATTGTAACCGACCCAATCAATGTGCCGATGCCCACCCTTCAGCTTGCGGACCTCTATTCAATTACCGTCGGCTTTGAAGGCGGGACCGGCGGTCCCTCGCCGACGGCCCACAAGAGAAGGAAGAAGAGGACAGCGGGCTAGGCTGCCTTGCGAAAACGCGGCCGCGCAAGTTTGTGCGCGCCAACGATTCCGCGGGTGGAGCTGCTCTTTCGACCGGACCCAAACCTTCAGCTTTAGGCTGGGCCTGCACCGCTTTTACTCATCAGAGGGGCGGGGGCGGGCCTCAATGACGACAAACGCCTGAGCGTACGCCTGTTCGTCAGTCAGGGTCAGGTGAATGAAGGCCTCGGTCCCTGGCGGCAGCATTGCTTTCAGCCGTTCGGCGGCGCCGCCCGTCAGTTTCATGGTTGGCTGCCCGGACAGGAGATTCACCACCCCCATGTCGCGCCAAAACACCCCCCGCCTCAATCCAGTGCCCAACGCTTTGGCGCAGGCCTCCTTGGCGGCGAATCTCTTGGCGTAGGAAGCCGCACGTCCGGCCTTTCGATCCGAACGGCGCTGCTCGGTCTCGGTGAAGCAGCGGGCGGTAAAGCGCTCCCCGTGCCGCGCGAGCGTCGTCTCGATGCGCTCGATCTCGCACAGGTCGCTGCCGATCCCGATGATCAAAGCCGGCGCTCCATGGACGCACGCCCCTCGGCCATCGCTATGCGCATGGCCTTCACGGTTTCGGCGAGGCCGACAAAGATCGCTTCGCCAATGAGGAAATGGCCGATGTTGAGTTCGACGATCTGCGGCAGGCCAGCGATGAGCCGCGCGGTGTCGTAGTCGAGACCGTGACCGGCATGACACTCGAGTCCGAGCGCCTGGCTCACCGCTGCTGCGGCGCCGAGGCGGCCGAATTCATGATCGGCCTTGGCGACTTCGCTTCGCGTCCGCGCGTCGCACCAAGCCCCGGTGTGGAGCTCGACCACTGGCGCTCCGAGTTCGGCGCTGGCCTTCAACGCCTCCGGCGAGGGTTCGATGAACATCGAGACGCGGATTCCTTCCCGCGTGAGCTCGGCGACGAAGGGCTTTAAGGCCTTGAATCCGCCGACCACATCGAGCCCGCCTTCGGTCGTGCGTTCGGTCCGCTTTTCCGGCACAAGGCAACAGGCGTGCGGACGGATCTTGAGCGCAATATCGAGCATGGCTTCGGTTGCCGCCATCTCGAAATTGAGCGGCTTCGAGATCGACGCCTTGAGGCGGCGCATGTCGTCATCGAGGATGTGCCGACGGTCTTCGCGCAGATGCGCAGTGATGCCGTCGGCGCCAGCGTCGATCGCCATGAGCGCCGCGCGAACGGGATCAGGCGCCATGCCGCCGCGCGCGTTGCGAACGGTTGCGACGTGATCCACGTTGACGCCAAGCCGAAGCGCAGTCATCGGGCCGCTCCTCTTTCGTTCAGGCCGATCAGGCCGCCCCGGCGAGCGCGCGGCTGCCCGGTTTGACCGCTGGAAGCGCCGCGAGTTCCGGCGGCAGCGCGTCCGGCGCGTAGGCTGGAATGTCGAGCGTGGCGAGCGCCACGCGCCGAACTCCGATGTCCGCTTTGCCGTCGGATCGGTCGATGAGGCAGGCGGCGCCAACGATCGTTCCCGGGTGCTCGGCCAGCGCCGCGAGCGCCTCCCGCGAGGAGAGGCCGGTCGTGATGATGTCCTCCACCATCAATACGCGGGCGCCGGCAGGGATGGCGAAACCGCGGCGCAACTTGAAGACGCCGCCCTCCCGCTCGACGAAGATCGCCTTGGCGCCGAGCCAGCGCGCGGTTTCGTAGCCGGGAACGATGCCGCCGAGCGCGGGCGAGGCGACGACGTCGATCTCTCCAAACGCCTCGCGGGCTTTCTCGGCGAGCGCCCGGCACAGGCGCTCGGTGCGAGCGGGATCCTGGAACACGAACATCTTTTGCAAAAACACGGGTGAGTGCAGCCCCGACGATAAGATGAAATGGCCAGTCAGCAGGGCGCCGGCGGCGCGAAATTCGTCAAGCGCCTGATCCGTGGTTAGGCTTGGGTTTGTCATGTCCTTTCTTAGCAGGCCGCCGATTGCCGCGCCAAGATAGCGCTGCTTTTGGCCGCTCAAACCGCAAGGCGCTCATCCGATGCCGGCGACTAAACCTTACGAAACCAAGACGCTGGACGCGGCGATCGACGCGACCGCGCCCGACGGAACATCGGTGCGCCTGCTCCTGAGCCTCACAGGTGGCAGCATGGCGCATTTCGAATTGCCCACTGGCGCGGTATCCCACGCGGTTACGCATCGAACGGTCGAGGAAATCTGGTTCGTGGTCAGCGGCACGGGCAGCATCTGGCGCCGTCAGGGCGACATCGAATCAACCGAGCCGCTCGCGCCCGGGACGTCGCTGACCATCCCGCTCGGAACCGCGTTTCAGTTTCGCGCCGAGGTCGGTTCGCCGCTTGGCTTCGTCGCGGTCACGATGCCCCCGTGGCCCGGCATGGACGAGGCCGTGCCAGTACAGGGGCCTTGGGCGCCGACCGTCGGAACCGGGTCTGCCTAATGCGCGCCGCCCTTGCGCGCGGCTCGGCTCGCTGGTAGCGCAAAAGCCGCTTAAGGCCGGATTAGCTCAGCGGTAGAGCAGCGGTTTTGTAAACCGAAGGTCGGGGGTTCAATCCCCTCATCCGGCACCATATCCTTGTTCGCCCCCGTTCGCAGTCATCCACCAGCATCCGCGATTGTCAACCGCACGGCCTCATCGCCCCGCTGTGCGGTGTCGGCCATGTCCGAATCCAACTTGACGGCCTTGGCTCAACCAGGTGTCCCTGTCGCTCGATGAGGGCGAGGCGCTTGGCGTCGTCGGCGAGAACGGCGCCGGCAAATCGAGCCTCATGAGGCCGGCATCTATCAAATACCCGCACGCTGAGAAACGCCTTGGAGACGCGGTCCAGATTGAGAAGATGCGGCGCCGCTCCCGCCAAGGCTTCCATTCAGGGAACTCCTCATATGCGGCCAACATTCGTGCCGGGATCTTGGATTTGCCGTTGAAGTACTGATCCACGCATTTTGACCGACTGGCTGGCCATCGTCAGCGGCATCCTCGGGTCCAGATCGCCCTTTCGGATCGCAGTCAGCGCCTACTCGGTCCCATCGATGCCGACAATGATGATGTGCCTAGGATCGTCCATTGGCACGTTTCGGCTGGCTTGCCGGATAGCGCGCAGGGCTCTGGCGGCGTGTCGTCATTGCCGTTGAACACCGCGTCGATTTGCGGATTCGCCCGTCGAGACAAGGCCGTCCAGGATTGGTTGCAGGAGAAACTGGTGCGCGCGATGGTCAACAGACCGATCAGCAGCTTTTTCCGAAACAAGATATCACACTTGGCCCCTCGCTCATGGAGGTCGAAAACCTGTCCTCGGGAGAGCGGTTCGCCGACGTATCCTTCGACGTCCGAGCGGGTGAAAACTACGGCATCGCCGGACTTGTCGGCGCGCGGCGCACCGAAATTCTAAAGACGATTTTTGGCGTACTGCCAATGACGGCGGGCCGCATTCGTGTTGACGGCAAGGGCTGCATTCCACATTCCGCGCGCCGCTCAATTCGAGACGGGATGGTGCTGACGCCGGAAGACCGAAAGGCCAAGCGGCTCATCCTGCCCTTCTCCGTTCGCCAGAACATCGCGCTCTCGACTCTCAAAGCGTTGGCGCGCGGGGGCATTCTCTCGTCATGGGCCACACAAAGGCTGGCCAACGCGTCGATCGAGAGTTTGGCGGATTCGCGCGACTTCGGCGGGGCCGGAGGTTCGGCGCCTGCCGGGAGGCAACCAACAGCCGGTTGTCCTTGCTCGTGCGACCAGCACTTCGCCACGCGTTTTCCTGCTCGACGAGCCAACGCGCGGCGTCGATGTGGGGGCAAAGGTCGAGGTCTACAATCTGAGGGGCCAGCTGGCCGCAAAGGGAGCGGCCATCGTGATTGTCTCTTCCGATCTTCTCGAGCTTCTTGGTCTGTGCGATCGCATCGGCGTAATGCGTGCGGCCGGTTGGCGGGCGAGGTCGACCGAGCTGAATTCAGCCAGGACCGTCTCATGTCTCTAGCGGCCGTCGGCTAAGCTGCTCATGTCGACTGAAGAAAAGGGCCGAGGCCCCCAGTGCCCGCGCGACCGTGAAAGGGCCACGCTTCGGCGATTTCGGCAAGATGGCCATCCCCTGGTTTTCGCGGCGATCGTTATCTACCTGTCGCTGACCAGCGCCACGTTCCTGTCCTCGGCCAACATTATGGCGATCCTGGTGGCGACCTCGCTGATCGCGGTCGTCGCCTGCGGACAGACCTTCGTCATCATCACGGGCGGCATAGATCTTTCCTCCGGCTCCGCCGTGGCGCTATCCGGCTTCATTACAGGGCTTCTCCTGCATGCCGGATTGCCGATCTGGGCCTCGATCGGCGTCGGAATGTTATATACCCAAGGTCATAACGACTGAGCGGCATGGGTCCATTTTCGCATTCCTATGGATGTAACGCTGTCTAGTTTTGCGGTGACCTTTCGCCATGCGTCACAGGCTGGATCTACGATGGCGTTGTCGTTCTCGAAGGCGGTGTTCGAGAGCGAGGTTTGACGCAGGTGCTGCCAGACGTTCTCGACTGGGTTCAGTTCCGGCGCGCGTGAAGGCAGAAAGATCGGGGTGATGTTTTCGGGCGCGTCGAGCTTGCCTGTCGGATGCCATCCCGCGCGGTCGAGCAGCAGCACCGATGAGCTCCGTCGGCGCCGTTGCGCGAGATTTCATCGAGGTGAAGCTGCATCATGTCGGTGTCGGCGCCGTCGGTGTCGGCGCGAGGCAGCGCCAAAGTCGCTCCGACGCCGCGAGCGGGACAGATCGCGCCGAATAGATCGGCGTTGTCGTAGCGCTGGTCGGCCGGCTGCCTTGACCGCGTTCCGCGCCTGGCCCATTGGCGGACAAGACCGTCTTCTGGCCGATCCGGGCTTCATCTTTGAACCAGATTTCGACCGGCGTCGTCTCGGGCAGTCCCTCGAGATGGGCCTTCAGCGCGCGCGGGAAGTTTATGGAATGGCCCGCCCCTCCTTCCGGCGTCGTAGGGTCGCCGGTGGTTCAGGAGGAGGAATGGGTATGGATATCTCGGTCCTTGGCGTCGATCTGGGCAAGAACGTCTGCAGCGTCGTTGGCCTCGACGCCTCCGGCGCGGTCGTCTTACGGCGGCGGGCAAAACGCGAAACGCTGATCGCATTGGCTGCGAAGCTTTCGCCTTGCGTGGTCGCGATGGAAGCGTGCTGCGGCGCCCATCATCTCGGTCGCGTCTTCGCCGCTCATGGGCATGACGTGCGGCTGATGTCTCCCGAGTACGTCCGACCCTATGTCAAAGCGCAGAAGAACGACGATCGCGACGCCGAGGGGATCGCGGAGGCGGCGACACGCCCGACCATGCGGTTTGTCGGGCTGAAGAGCCAGGAGCAACTCGACATGCAGACGCTTCATCGATCGAGAGACCGCCTGGTCGGCGAACGGACGGCTCTGATCAATCAGTTGCGCGCGATCCTTTTGGAGCGTGGAATCGTGGCGCCCCAAGGCAAGCGCAAGCTGGAGCAGTTCCTGACCGTTCTGATGGACGAGCAATGCAGAGCGGGATTGAGCCCGCGGATGATCACGCTGGTCGCCGACGCGCGCGCCCAATGGGCGGAACTCGATCAACGGATCGCCGCCTTTGACACCGAGTTCATTCGATGGACGAAAGAGAATGAAGACGCTCGTCGATTGGCGTCCATCCCGGGCGTCGGCCCGACCATCGCCTCGGCGTTGATCGCGGCGATCGGCAAGGGCGAGACTTTCGGGCACGGTCGCGACCTGGCGGCGTGGTTGGGTCTGGTCCCACGTCAGTTCACCACCGGCGGCAGACCGAAGCTTCTTGGCATCAGCAAGCGAGGCAACCGATATCTTCGCAAGCTGCTGATCCACGGCGCGCGAGCGGCGTTGCCGCATGTCGCCGAGCGCGATACGCCGCTCGGCCGATGGGCCAAAGCGCTGCTGGAGCGCGCCCATCCCAATGTCGCCATTGTGGCGTTCGCCAACAAGCTCGCCAGGATCGCCTGGGCGGTGCTACGGCGCGGCGAAAGGTTCGTCGTCAGGGGACTGCCCTTGGCGGCCTAGTCGTTGGTCGAGGCAGAGCCAAAGCGCGCTGACCGATCGATGAGGTTTGCGAGAGGTGATATCGAGATGGCCTGACAGTCGAACGGCGCTCCGAAAGCCTGGTTTAAAAAACGGCGCTCGACGCCGGGAAGTTTATGAGGACCGGAGTGCGCGTATCTCCATCTTGGCTGGGAGGAGTCCTCCGAAGCCGGATACGTTGCAGCAGACTGATCATCGGCGCTCTCGAAAAATCCCTTGCAGACGGGGCGGGCCATACGTTTTTTAAACCCTTCGAGGATCCGCTCGTCCTGAGCCGGATGACGCGGCTTGGCGCTGAAAGCCGAGCTTCTTCAGGAGCTTTCCGACGTAGCGCTCGTGGAAGTCGACGCCGAACCGCTCGACGATGACGCCCTTGAGGTCGATCCGCCGCCAGCGCACGGCGCCGTCCCTCTCACGATTCGGACCCGCCTCGACGATCTGCGCCAACTGAGCCAGTTGCTCCGCCGACAGCCGAGGCTTGGGACCTTCGGTCCAATTGTCGATGAGGCCCTCCGGACCAGCAGTCTTGAAGCGATGGACCCTAATCACGCAGCGTCTGCCGGTCCATACCGCCGATCTTCGCCGCGGCGCCCCGATCCATTCCATCCCTGACCGCAGCCAGCGACAGAAGCCGCCGGCTCTGGTTGACGTCTCGATCGGCGGGCCGAGGCCCGAAGCTCCTCGGCCGAATAGTCCTCTCGCAATCTGACCGCTGAAGGCTTGGCGCGAATCTCCCCATGCCAGAAGGAGTGAGAAAATCCCGCCCGGGAATCACCCACGTGAGTCAGATCGCGGGGCCTTTGGTATGAGTTGGGCTTGCGTGCGGCCTCATTAACGGCCTCTTTGTGACTTAATATGAATCTGTTCATCGTTACCCTCGCCGCGATGTCGATGGCGCGCGGCCTCGCCTTCATCATCCGGAACGGTCAGACGACCTTCGGCTTCGACGACGCCTTCGCCTCGATCGGCGGCGGCCTTTGGACAATACCTGGTATCGGCAGGGCACCGATCGCGCGTCATTTCCTTGGCCGCCCCCGCCATAGGCGCTTTCGTTTTGAAGAAGACCGTGTTCGGGAGTGAGGGTTTACTCGGTCGGGAGCAATCGCGACGCGGCAATGATCGCGGGCATTCCTGTCCGTCGCACCCAAAAGCCTCGTCTCGGCCACCGCGCGCCCTTCCTGGCGCATGACGATCCGACCGGCGTAGGCGTGGATGTCGATGGCGCGCCCGACCGCGGTCGCGCTGACCGAGTATTTGTTGTTGTCAAACCGCACCAGGCAGGTCTTCGACACCGAGGCCGGCAGTGCGTGGAAACCATCGAAACGGCCGCGATACGGAATGAGTTTCGGCCAATCCTCCTCGAGGACTTCCCAAATCGTCTGGTCGGGCCGCTTGGGGATGGGCGTGCGCTTTCGACCGGCACTTGGAAAAAAACAGCTCTTCCAACCGACTGCGCTTGCCCGCGCGGGGAGCGTTGGCTCCCTGACGACGTCAGCATGAGACGGGAACACGCTCGCTGGGAGCGTTGGGAAGCTCGCCGCAGGTTCTGGCTCGTCGAAGCGGAAACGGTTCGCAAGACTGAGACGGCATAAGGTGGGCAACGCTCGTCTCCAACCGGCAATTCCCCAAATCATAGCATTGACATCATGCCCTCGCCGTGTTTTCGGAACGCTTGTGGCGCTTCGCCGCGCCGCTCCGGATCAGGCTCATGCCGCGCTGTTCGTTGAAAACGACGACCAAAACGCGCCGCCCGCTGAAAGGCGGGACGGCCGGCTGACCCCGCCCCTGCTCCGGCTCCTCCCCGGCGGGCGCCGGGGTTTATAAGGCTCGCGCTCCAGGGCCTTGAGGGGAGGAAGGGCGAACAAGGAATTCTTCATCATGTCAGGCTTCAAGGTCGCGGTCGCCGGCGCCACCGGCAATGTTGGCCACGAGATGCTCGATATTCTGGCCGAGCGGCGCTTTCCGGTGTCCGAAGTGGTTGCGCTCGCCTCCCCCGCTTCGATCGGGCGCGAGGTCTCGTTTGGCGACAAGACCCTCAAGTGCAAGGCGCTCGAACATTATGACTTTTCCGACACTGACATTTGCCTCATGTCGGCGGGCGGCGCGGTGTCGAAGGAATATTCGCCCAGGATCGGCGCGAAGGGATGCGTAGTCATCGACAATTCGTCGGCCTGGCGCATGGACCCGGACGTTCCGCTGATCGTGCCCGAGGTCAACGCGGCTGCGGCGAAAGGGTTCGGCAAGAAGAACATCATCGCCAACCCCAATTGCTCCACTGCGCAACTCGTTGTGGCGCTGAAGCCCCTGCACGACCGCGCGACCATCCGACGGGTGGTGGTGGCGACCTATCAGTCCGTTTCCGGCGCCGGCAAGGAAGCGATGGACGAATTGTTCGCCCAGACCCGCGCGGTGTTCGTGTCCGATCCGGTCGAACCGAGAAAGTTCACCAAGCGGATCGCCTTCAACGTCATTCCGCAAATCGACGTGTTCATGGACGACGGCTCGACCAAGGAAGAGTGGAAGATGGTCGCCGAGACCAAGAAAATTCTCGACCCCAAGATCAAGCTGACCGCGACCTGCGTCAGGGTGCCGGTGTTCATCGGCCACTCCGAGGCCGTCAACATCGAATTCGTCGATCCGATCAGCGCCGACGAGGCGCGGGAGATCCTGAGCCGCGCGCCGGGCTGCCTGGTTATCGACCGCCGGGAAGCCGGCGGTTACATCACCCCCCACGAGGCGGCGGGAGAGGACGCGACCTACATTTCGCGTATCCGCGACGACCCGACGATCGACAACGGCATCAACCTTTGGGTGGTGTCCGACAACCTGCGCAAAGGCGCGGCGCTGAACGCGGTGCAGATCGCGGAGGTGCTGGTCAATCGCGGCTGGCTGAAGCCCAAGATGCAGGCGGCTTGACCGATCCTTCCGGAGGCAGGCGGCAAGGCTCCCCTCTCTAACAGCTTTGTCCTTTTCTTTGTTATGGTATTGGGACGAAAACGTCCGCGTTGTGTTTTAGGGGTCGATTCGGCATCCATGGCGCAAGATCCGGATATCCGCCTGCTGACCTCCCCGCGTATTTTCCTGGTGGGGATGGCCGCGTTCCTGGCCCTGGTCGGATTCGTCGTTCTCATCCTCTATCAGCAGATCGCGCTCGCCTTCAGCGCCAATCCGGGTTTGAACGGACTCATTCTGGGGGTGCTGGCGATCGGCGCGCTGTTCACCTTCCGGCAGGTGATCCGGCTGTTCCGCGAAATACACTGGGTCAACTCGTTGACCGGCGCGGTGACCGACGGCGCCCCCGGCGCCTCGCCTGCTGGCGCCGATGGCGGTGATGCTCAACGCCGGGGCGGGCGCGCGGGGCTTGTCGACGCTCACGACGCGCGCGATCCTGGATTCGATCGCCACGAGACTCGACGAGGGCCGCGAGCTCAGCCGCTATCTGGTCGGGCTCTTGGTCTTCCTCGGGCTCCTCGGCACGTTTTGGGGTCTGTTGGAGACGGTCCATTCGATCGCCGGCGTCATCGACAGCATGAAGACCGGTGTCGACACCGGGACCATGTTCGATGACCTCAAGCAGGGGTTGTCCGCGCCGATCGCCGGCATGAGCGTTTCGTTCACTTCCTCGCTGTTCGGCCTGGCGAGCTCCTTGATTCTCGGCTTTCTCGATCTCCAGGCGGGTCAGGCGCAGAATTGGTTCTATTCCGAATTCGAGGAGTTTCTCGCCAGCCACGTTCAGACGAGCCCGGTTGTCGAGGCGGTTGCGGACGCGCCGATCATCGCTGAGGGGGCGCAGCCCGCGATTGAGTATCAGCGTGACTCCAAGGCGATCGCGACGCTTGCCGAGGGCATTCAGGCTCTGGTCGGCCACATGCGCACCGAACAGCAGCAAATCCGCGATTGGGTCGACGCGCAGGCGACACAGCAGGAAGATATCGGCAAGCTCTTGCGGCGCCTGTTGGACGAGCTGGGCGCGCGATGAAGCGGGGATTCGAGCTGGGCCGGGGCTTCGGGAGTTAAATCATGGCGCTGTCGCGCGGACGCCGATATGAGCCGGTGAACTACTGGCCGGGCTTCGTCGACGCCTTGTCGACAATGCTGCTGGTGATCATTTTCCTGCTGTCGGTGTTCATGCTGGCGCAGTTCTTCCTCTCGCGCGAGGTTACCGGCAAGGACGAGGCGCTCGCAAGGCTCAATCGCCAGATCGAGGAACTGACCAATCTGCTGGCGCTCGAACGCACCCAGAAGGGCGTCGACGAAAGCAAGATATCAACCCTCACCGCCACGCTGGACTCCGCCCAGCGCGAGCAGAAACAGCTCAAGGACGCCGCGTCGCGGGGCGTGGTCGACGCCGACATTGTCAGCAGCCAGGCCTCGGCGGCGGCCGCCGTGCTGGATCAGCAGAAGCAGGTATCGGCTCAGGCGCTTGCCCAGGTCGACGTGCTCAACCAGCAGATCGCAGCGCTGCGCAAGCAGCTCGCGGCGATCGAGGACGCGCTCGCCGCGTCGGAGTTGGCGAACAAGGAATCGCAATCGAAGATCGCCGACCTCGGCCAGCGGCTCAACGTGGCACTGGCGCAGAAGGTTCAGGAGCTCAATCGCTATCGCTCGGACTTTTTCGGTCGTCTGCGGCAGATCCTTGGCGCCCGGCCCGACGTCCGCGTGGTGGGCGATCGGTTCGTGTTCCAGTCCTCGGTGCTGTTCGACGTCGGCAAGGCCGACATCAGTCCGGCCGGCCGCCAGTCGCTCGACACGCTCGCCGCCGCCGTGATTGACCTCGAGCGCGAGATTCCCCCCGACATTCCCTGGATCCTCAGGGTCGATGGACATACCGACAACACCCCGATCACCGGCACAGGCCCCTACAAGTCGAACTGGGAATTGTCAGCCGCGCGAGCGGTCGCGGTGGTGCAATATCTGATCAGCAAGGGAGTCGAGGCCGACCGCCTGGCCGCCGCTGGTTTCGGCGAATTCCAGCCGCTCGACCAGGGGACCGACGAAGAATCGCGCGCCCGCAACCGGCGCATCGAACTCAAGCTCACGGAGCGGTGAGCGCTTAGCTCGCGCGGGATTTGGCCGTCTACCCGAACTCCGGCATCAACGTTTGGAGCGCCGGCGAATACGCGCCAATCGCGAAATGAGAGCAGCGACCCGAGGGGTCCGGTTCTGCGTCAAGTCGTCTCCTCAACGAACGCTTCGATGAGCGCGTCGAAGACGTGAGGCGTCTCCCATTGCGGCGTATGCCCGGCGTCGGGGACCATCTGCACAGCGCCGCGCCACAGTGTCGGCATCGCGACTGAGCCAAAATAGCGCCCGTCGACCAACTGCTCGTCACGGCCGTGCAGCACGGCGAGTGGCACTTTAAGATCGCCCACCACCTCGCGCTCGTCGCGAAATTTGCCCGGGGCGATGCTGGCCCGAAGATTGCTGCGGGCCCGCCCGTCCGTGCGCAAAACGTCGTCGAAAAAGAATGGCGGGATATCGGCGAAGCCGGGCTTGAAGAAAGCAGCGACGTAAGCGGACGCCTCTGTCTCGTCGATGCTTTCCTGAAACGTGGCTTTCATCGCCGGGTTGGGCAGGAACGCCTCGCTCATCGCCTCACCGGATGTGAGCGGCGGGGTTCCGAAAATGATGAAGCCGCGTGGCTCCCTCAGATCAGGCGCCATTTCGAGCGCGACGTGACCGCCGAGGCTCCAGCCGACGAAGTGGGCGCGGCCAAGCCCCAAGCCGTCCACGGCCGCGTGAACGGCGCGCGCATGACCAGGCAGCGAATAGGCGCTTGGATCCGACGCGTCGTCCGATGCGCCATGGCCCGGAAGATCGACCGCGATCAGGCGGAAGCGCTGGCCGAGCGGTCCATCGAGCTGACGCGAGAAAACGCGCGAGGACGACGAATTGCCGTGAATCAACACCACGGGTGAACCTTGGCCGTCCAACTCGTGGACCGCGATTGCGCCATTCGGCGCGTCGATTTTCCGCGTCCTCATTAGCCCCCCAAAGAAAGCCCAAGCCTCGACCGAGCCACCGGCGTATCGTAACGGAAGCTCGCCGCTCCGAAAGTGGGATCGGATGAGAGACCTGCAATATCCATCTCCATAAATATGCTAGGACGGATTGGCGGGTCGGTCATCAGGCTGTCTTTGAACGCCCGCGTCGATTGTCCAATCACCCTTCCCTTTTGCCGGTCTTTCGTGTATTGCACCGCACAATCAGTCGGCTGAGCGCGGCGCCATGCGGCGCGCCGTCGCATTCCCGTCATGTTCGCGTTCAAGTGAACAGCGCTCGCGCGCTTCGCCGTTCGACCGTCCGCCTCCAAGTAAAGCCTGTCCATGAAGCTTCGCAACATCGCCATCATCGCCCACGTCGACCATGGCAAGACCACTCTCGTCGACCGGCTCTTGCAGCAGTCGGGCGCGTTTCGCGACAACCAGCGGGTCGCCGAACGGGTCATGGATTCGAATGACCTCGAACGCGAGCGCGGGATCACCATCCTCGCCAAGGCGACCTCCGTCGTGTGGAAGGACGTTCGGGTCAACATTGTCGACACGCCCGGCCACGCCGATTTTGGCGGCGAGGTCGAGCGCATTCTTTCGATGGTCGACGGGGCGATCATCCTGGTCGACGCAGCCGAAGGCCCGATGCCGCAGACCAAGTTCGTCCTCGGCAAGGCGCTGAAAATCGGGCTGAAGCCCATCGTCTGCGTCAACAAGGTCGACAAGCCGGACGCTCGTCCGACCGAAGTCGTCAACGAAGTGTTCGACCTGTTCGCCGCCCTCGACGCGACCGATGAACAGCTTGATTTCCCGATCATCTATGGCTCCGCCAAGCAGGGCTGGATGTCGGATTCGCCCGACGCGCCGAAGACCGACATGGCGGCATTGTTCGACCAGGTGCTGAAGCACGTTGAGCCGCCGAAGGTCGGCGCGGGCGGCTTCCGCATGCTCGGCACGCTGCTCGAGAGCAACCCCTACCTCGGCCGCATCGTCACCGGCCGCGTCTTTTCCGGCTCGATCCGGACCAACGCCCCGGTCAAGGTGCTCGACCGCGAAGGCGATCTTGTCGAGACGGGCCGGGTCTCGAAAATCCTCGCCTTCCGCGGCATCGAGCGCGCGCCCATCGACGAGGCGGTCGCGGGCGACATTATCGCCATCGCGGGGCTGGAGAAATTCAACGTCGCCGACACGCTCATGAATCCCGAGGAAGTCGAGCCGCTGCATGCGCAGCCGATCGATCCGCCAACGCTGTCAATGACGTTCTCCGTCAACGACAGCCCGCTCGCCGGCACCGAAGGCGACAAGGTGACGAGCCGCGTCATTCGCGACCGGCTTTACAAGGAAGCGGAAGGCAATGTCGCGCTCAAGGTCGAGGCGGCCCCCAATTCCGATTCCTACATTGTCTCGGGTCGCGGCGAATTGCAGCTTGCGATCCTGATCGAGACGATGCGCCGCGAGGGTTTCGAGCTCGGGGTGTCGCGTCCGAAGGTCCTGTACCGCAAGGACGAGTTTGGCGACATCCTGGAGCCGATCGAGGAAGTGGTGATCGACGTCGACGAGGAGCATTCCGGCGTCGTGGTGCAGAAGATGAGCGAGCGCAAGGGCGAGATGATTGAGATGCGCCCGTCCGGCGGCGGCCGTCTGCGCCTCGTCTTTCTGGCGCCGACCCGCGGCCTCATCGGCTATCTCGGCGAATTGCTCACCGACACGCGCGGCACCGCGATCATGAACCGCCTGTTCCACAACTGGGGCCACTGGAAGGGCGATATCGCCGGGCGCCGCAACGGGGTGCTGATCTCGAACGAGGCGGGCGAAGCTGTCGCCTATGCGATGTGGAACCTCGAGGATCGCGGCCCGATGATGATCGAGCCGGGCTGGAAGGTCTATCAGGGCATGATCGTCGGCCAGCACACGCGCGACAATGACCTCGAAGTCAACGTGCTCAAGGGCAAGAAGCTCACCAACATCCGCACCCACTCCAAGGACGAGGCGGTGCGTTTGACGCCGCCGATGCAGATGACGCTCGAGAAGGCGCTGGCCTACATCCAGGACGACGAACTCGTCGAGGTGACGCCGAAGTCGATCCGCCTGCGCAAGGGCCATCTCGACCCTAACGACCGCAAGCGCGCCGAGCGCGCGAAGGCGACCGAGAGCGCGATCTAGGATAGCCCCCGGGCAGATCGACGCTCTCAACGCGCGCCGCCTCGCGCGTCATACCCGCCTATACGGGCGCCTTGGCCATTCGGCGGCGAGCGGCTAATTGTTTTGGCGCGCAGCGAAGGGCCGGAAGCGGCGATCGGGGGACACGGAGACAGCCATGCCGGCCGCCAAGATCATGCTCATTCGCCACGCGGAGAAGCCAGATGACGACAGGGCGCCCGGAGTGATGCCGAACGGCGCCGAGAACCCCCGGGCCCTCACATTGAATGGATGGAAGCGGGCCAACGCTCTGGTGGACCTGTTCAATCCCGCCGGCGCCTTGCCGAGACCGCCGCTCGCGAAGCCGATGAGCCTGTTCGCCTCGGGATCGGACAGTCTGCGGCCGAAGCAGACGCTTGCGCCGCTCGCGGCGGCGCTCAATCTTCCCGTCCGGACTTTTCTCAAGGGTCAGGAGCCTGAGCTGGTTGCGGCGGTGAAGAAGGCCGACGGCCCGGTTCTCATTTCCTGGCAGCACGAAGCGCTTCCCGCGATCGCCGGTCTCATTCGTGGCGGCGCGGACGGCGTGCCGCCGAGGTGGCCGGGCCATGTCTACGACATCGTCTGGGTGCTCGACCTTCAGGCCTCCGGCGCCTGGAGCTTTGCGCAGATTCCCGAGCTCGTCATGCCGGGCGACTCGGAGAAGCCGATCGGCCTCGACGCATAGGGCGGCTTCTTCGACCCACGGCGAAGCTCAACCGCGGCCGGCGCGGGTCAGACTGGTCTGGGCGTCGACGATCGGATTCGGATCCGCTGTGATGTGAATCGACGGCGCCCAATAGGTGGCGATCTCGAGCAGGACGCCGGCGGCGACAACGAAGGGCGCGCTCGGCGGAAAAAGCACCGCGACAACATCGAGCGCCACTTCGGCGTCATCGGTGACGTTGCCGAACTGGGCGCTGACCGCCGTCGTGAAATTCGCCGAACCGAGTTCGCCGATCAAGGCTGCGAGGATGCGCAATTCACCAGCTGTCATGGAGTTGCCGTCCTGTCATTGCGATGGTTCACAAAATAAATTCCTTGAAAGCCGCGGTCGCCTGAGTGAAGCCGACCGCGGCGGCCTTTCGGAACGGTCGCGAGTCCGAGCTTGGTGGGCCGCCTTAAGGACTCGCGCATGGCGAGCCCGTCCGATGAGCGGTCTGGTTCGGCGGAACCCGCGTGCATCCCTTTTCTATTTCGACAAGCTATATAGTGTTTTCTGTTTTTTAGCAAGGCATTTCTCGCCTGACGACAAACGGAGCGGCCGACGCGACACGCGGCGAGAGATCGTTTCCGAGGCGAAAGACCAGTCCAGTGCTGCGGTTTCCGCGGGTGGACGCGGACGACAGATCTGTGACAGGCTCACTCCGGTCGGAGCTTGAGCGCGTGCGCATCCATCACCTCAATTGCGGATCTCTGTGTCCCCGCGGCGGAAAGCTGTTCGGCGGCGCCGGCGGCCCGCTGTCGCCCGCGCCCATGTGCTGCCACTGCCTCCTGATCGAGGGCGAGGACGGGCTGATCCTGGTCGACGCCGGGCTCGGGGTTGAGGATGTCAACGAGCCGCGACGGCTCGGATTTCTGTTCAACGCCATGGTGCGGCCCCGGCTCGACGTCGCCGAGACGGCGCTGAGGCAAGTCGCGGATCTCGGCTACCGACCGAGCGAGGTTCGCCACATCGTGCCGACCCATCTCGATCTCGACCACGCGGGAGGGATCTGCGATTTTCCCGACGCCGCGGTCCATGTTTTCGCCGCCGAGCTGCGGGCGGCCTCGCATCGGTCGACGTTTGGCGAGCGAAACCGCTACCGCAAGGCGCAGATCGCCGCGGTCAAGAAATGGGCGGCGGTCGAGGAAGAGGGCGAAACCTGGTTCGGCTTTTCGGCCGTTCGCGCCCTTCCCGGAACGCGCGACGAGGTGCTGCTAATCCCGCTACCCGGCCATTCGCGCGGGCATTGCGCCGTTGCGGTCAGACGAGCGGACGATTGGCTGCTCCATTGCGGCGACGCCTATTTCCATCACGCCGAAATCGAGGCGGGAGTAGGCGACGCGCCGAAAGGGGTGCGCTTTTTCGAGTCGATGGTGGAGTTCAACGGCGCTGAGCGACGCGCCAATCAGGCGAGGTTGCGCGAGTTCGCGTGCGCCGCCGTGGGCGAAGTGAAGCTCATCTGCTCGCACGACCTTTCCGACTTTTTCGCCATGAAGAGCGCGCAGCGCGAGACGCAAGCCGCGCCCCAACCCGCCAGCGCGCCGCAGCCGGTCCAGCAGCGCGACCTTCGGGCAAGGCGCTAGGAAATCAATCCGCCCCTGTCGCCTTGCCCCGCAGCGCCTTGACCGCGCCGCGGCGCGTCTTGTCGTCGACCCGGCGCACCCTCGAAGCCAGCGTCGGGCGGGTGGCGAGGCGCCGCTTTGGCCGCGCCTGCGCCTTCGTGAGCAAATCCGCGAGCCGGCCTCGCGCGTCCTCGCGATTGCGCGGCTGGCTGGCGAAGCTCTGGGCGAAAATGACGATCACGCCGTCCTGAGTGGCGCGCGCGCCGGCGAGCTTGATCAGCCGGACCGCGACATCGTTCGGCAGGCTTGGGCTCCGGCGCGCGTCGAAGCGGAGCTCGACCGCGCTCGCCACCTTGTTGACGTTCTGCCCGCCCGGACCCGAGGAGCGCACGAAACTCTCGACGATCTCGCTCTCGTCGATGAGGAGATCGCCGACTTTCATGGTCTCAACGCCAGTCCCGCACATCAACAAACCGCCCGGCGATCGCCGCCGCCGCGGCCATGGCGGGCGACACGAGGTGGGTGCGGCCCCGGTAGCCCTGGCGGCCCTCGAAATTGCGGTTCGAGGTCGAGGCGCAGCGCTCGCCGGGCTCAAGCTTGTCCGGATTCATGGCGAGGCACATCGAGCAGCCCGGTTCGCGCCATTCGAAGCCGGCGGCGAGGAAGATCTTGTCCAGGCCCTCGGCCTCGGCCTGCGCCTTGACCAGGCCCGAGCCCGGCACGACCATGGCGTTTACGCGCTCGCTCACCTTATGGCCGTTCGCGATCGCGGCGGCGGCGCGCAGATCCTCGATGCGGCCGTTGGTGCAGGAGCCGATGAAGACGCGGTCGACGGCGAGATCCGTCATCTTCTCCCCGCCCTTGAGGCCCATATAGTCGAGCGCGCGCTGGATCGAGGCGCGCTTCTGCTCGCTCGCCCCATCCTCGACCCGCGGCACGACGCCGAAGATCGGCGCGACGTCCTGCGGGCTCGTGCCCCAGGAGACGATCGGCGGCAGGTTCGCCGCGTCGAGCTTCACCTGGGCGTCGAAATGCGCGCCCTCGTCGCTGCGCAGCGTCTCCCAGTGCCGCCGCGCCTGATCCCACAGGTCGCCCTTCGGCGACTTCGGCCGGTCCTTGAGATAGGCGTAGGTCTTTTCGTCGGGCGCGATCATGCCGGCGCGCGCGCCGCCCTCGACCGACATGTTGCAGACCGTCATCCGACCCTCCATCGAGAGCGCCTCGATCGCCGAGCCGCAATATTCGATGACGTGGCCGGTGCCGCCCGCCGTGCCGATCTGGCCGATGATGGCGAGAATGATGTCCTTGGCGGTGACGCCGGGCGGAAGCGCGCCGTCGACCTTGACGCGCATGTTCTTGGCCTTGGACTGGATCAGCGTCTGGGTCGCGAGCACGTGCTCGACCTCGGAGGTGCCGATGCCGTGCGCGAGCGCCCCGAAGGCGCCGTGGGTCGAGGTGTGGCTGTCGCCGCAGACGATCGTTGTGCCCGGCAGTGTGAAGCCCTGCTCCGGCCCGATGATGTGGACGACGCCCTGCCGTCGGTCGAACTCGTCGTAATATTCGATGCCGAACTCGCGCGCGTTTCTGGCCAGTTCCTCGACCTGCTGCCGGCTCTCCGGATCGGCGATGCCGCCGCTGCGATCGGTGGTCTGGATGTTGTGATCGACGACGGCGAGCGTCTTCCCCGGCGCGCGCACCTTGCGCCCGGACATGCGCAAGCCCTCGAAAGCCTGCGGGCTTGTGACTTCGTGGACGAGGTGCCGGTCGATATAGATGAGGCTGAGGCCGCCGTTCGTTTCCAAGACATGCTCGTCCCAGATCTTGTCGTATAACGTACGCGGCGTGGACATAACGATCTCCGGCGCCTCTTCAGCGCGAATGGAAGGGAGTTCGCGCTATCTATGCCTGAAGAGGCGGCGATGGAAGGGGAATTGTTCGGGCTCAGACACGGCGCTGATCGGCTCACAAGCAGATCGTCAAAGAGCGAGACGACTCCAGTCCTGCCGCAGGATCAGCAAATCTCGCAGTCCGGTTGAGCGATAAAAATCGAGATCAGGAGAATGGAAGCGAAGATACGAAAGGCGTCCGGCGTGCCGTTCCAGATGTGAGACTGCCACATCGCGAACCACTCCCCGCCTACCGCGGAAAAGCCGACGAACCAGATCAGGAACGCGCAACCGGCCCCGGCGTAGACAAAACGCTTGGCCTCATGAAACACGCGCGCCTTGCATAAGCGAGCGCGCGAGAGCTCGACCGTTCCCCAGACGAAAAAAGCGGCGGTCAGCGTCTCCCCGGTGACGATCGACCAAAAGCCGATTTCCCAGACAAGCGGGCTTGTCACCCCATGCACCGCGATCGGGCCCTCGATTGTGTCCATGCTGAGGACATGTTGCACGAACCTCTCATTCAAATCCGGGTAACTGAAGTTTCCGATTGCGATCAACGCGCAGAGGACTGCCAGCCCGCCGGTCATCAAGATTTTGAGAGCCCGCTCCATCATCATGGCATTCGCTCCCATTTGACCGGCTAAATAAGCCAAATAGGTATTCCACCCCATGTTATCCAGAACATCAATGGAGACTGCAGTCAACCAACTCGGCGCGGCAATATCGGGGCGTCGAGCAAAAGCGAGAGCTACAGCGACGTCTTGCCGGAGCCGAGCAGGGGTCGACGACAAACGTGCTGTATTTCCAGCAAGGCAAGACAGACAAGGGTTGCACGAGAGCGGCCTGGGGCTATGACATGCGCACGGCCACGCCGGACCTGACAGGGTCGCATGAACCACGGCCGAAATCTCGCCATGCATCTCAACGACCTCGAACTCGCCCGGGCGTTGCACGTCCTCTTCGTCACGCACTGGGTCGGAGGCGTCGCGTTCATAACGCTTGTCGCGTTGCCCCTTGCGCGAGCGAACAAAGACCCTCAGGCGGGCTGGGCGCTGTTCGAGGCCGTCGAAAAGCGCTTCTCGGCGCAAGTCCGGTGGTCGATTCCTCTCGCCGGCGCGACTGGGCTCTGGATGGTTTGGCGCTTAAACCTTTGGGCGCAGTTCGCCGACCTGACTTTCTGGTGGCTCGACGCCATGGCGTTGGTCTGGGCGCTGTTCATGCTGATCGTCTTCATCGTCGAGCCGATCGCGCACCCGCGGTTGACGGCGGACGCGGCGGATCATCCGGAAGTCGTCCTGCGGCGTATTTGGCGCGCGCATATCGTTTTGCTGGCGGCGGCGATCGTAACCATTCTCGGAGCGGTTGCCGGCGCGCATGGCGGACTGTTCGGCTAAGGCGACTGCGAAGCCACAACCAGTTAAGTCGGCTTGCCCCCGGACTGCGCGATCATCGCTCGTTTTTGATTGAGATCACGGCCAACGGCGCAAATTCCCTTAACTTCAGTTTGGCGCATACCACTGTCGTCGAGGACAAAGCTGGGGAGGGTCGTCATGATCTCACGCACTGTCATTGCTTTTGCCGCCGCTTTACTTTCCGGCTCGGCTTACGGCGCCTCGCGCGAGGAGAACCTCGCCGCTCTGATCGTCGGCGAAGGTTGCCCGCGGCAAATCGAAATAAACGCGCTCAAACGCCCGTAAGCGCGAGTAAACGTTCGTAAATTCCCTCTCATTTACTAGCGTTTATTTTTTCGAATCCAGGCTTTTCAATGGGTTACAGCCGATTTAAATAAGGAAACTCGCCTCCATTCTTCTGCTCGTCTCTTCGGTTGTGCGGAAGGACATTTCAGTCGGCCTGTCATTCACTTTCCTGCCGCCCCACCGGGGCGCGACTTCGATTTGGCGAGTGGGAAGACTTATAGCACAGATCCTGGATTCTGGAAAGAGATTGCTCACAAAAATCCGGCTGGATCGCGCCGCATCGAGTTCGATACGCGGCTTCCTTCGCGCGGCCATTCATGTGATCTCGGCCAATCCCACGCCGAGCAGCCGACGAGCGGCGCGTTCTCGTCTAGCGCAACACCAGCGTATTGATGCGCTTCGGCACACGGCCGACGGGCACGACGGCGACCGGCTTCATCAGGGAGGCATCGATGACGGACACGGAATCGAGCGCCGAGTTGGAGACGAAGAGGCGGTCGCTGTCGGGCGCGAACGTAATCCAGTTCGGTATGGCGCTGACCGGCGGTTGCCCCGATTTCTCCCGCACCGGCAGCGAGACATGGCCAAGGAGCCGCAGGTCTGGCAGCGAATAGGCAAACACCGCGTTGTCGAGGGTGCTGTTGATCC
The DNA here is from genome assembly GCA_963726105.1 of uncultured Alphaproteobacteria bacterium. Taxonomy (GTDB): domain Bacteria; phylum Pseudomonadota; class Alphaproteobacteria; order Rhizobiales; family Beijerinckiaceae; genus Roseiarcus. The sequence goes on along the minus strand of CAVSBJ010000026.1, from coordinate 471,972 downwards.
ACAGGCTCTTGCCGTCCGGTGCGATGGCAATGCCGTGACAAGGCGCCGTCTCGCCCCCGCGGCCACTTTCGGCGGAACGCAGGTCCGGCAACGTGATCCGCTCCACCTCCTTTCGCGCGGCGAAATCGACGATCGCGACACCATGAAACTCGGAGAGTTCGACGAAGATCCGCTTGGTTGAGCCGTCGGCGTTCGCCTCGATGGCCATCGGCCGGACACCCGCCTCGAAGCGCACGTTCCAGGCGGGCTGGTCAGTGGCCAAATCGAACACCGTGAGCGTGTGGTCGGCGACGGAGCCGGCGACAGCGTATTTGCCGTCCGGGGTTACGTAGACGTTGTGGAGCTGCCCCCCGACTGGAATGCTTTCGACAAGCTTGCGGCTCGCGGCGTCGATCACATCGAGGCCGCCCTTCCCGCCGCGGATGGCCACCAGCACGCGCCGACCGTCCTTGGTCACCGCGACATTGTTGGGACGCCCGCTGAGCGCCACCTCGTCAGTGATTTGGCCGCTAGCGCGATTCACGATCTCCAGCGCGTTCTTCGATTCATTGCTGATGTAGATTCGGCTGCCATCAGGGGAGAAGCCAACGCCGTGCGGCGCTGCAATCCCGCCGATGACCTGCACAACCTTGTTGGTCGTGGGGTCTATCACCTCGACGCCACCGCCGCCGCTGTCGGTGACATAGATCCATGCCTCGCGGGCCGAGGCGGAGACTGGCGCCAGCGCCAGGAGCAATCCGAGAGATCGCAGGCGGCTCTGATTCTTCGAACCCATGTTGCGAGTCCTTATTCCGGCATAGTTCTGCTTCTCAAAGCCTAACGCTGAAATCGTGGCCTATTGTCGGCCTCCTGAGATGACCGCTTCCGGTTGCCGGCTTTTCGGCAATAAGCGTCCAATTCCCTGGTCGGCCCACACTCCATGGCGATCGGGATCAAAATAGACCGCGCGACCCAATACCCATTACACGAACCGAAATTCACGAGCCCGACGCCCCGCCGGGCGCTCGGCTCTTACGTGATCCGTCGTTCAGCCGCGCGAAGCGCTTGAGCAGCCCGTTCACATAGTCGGGCGACGCTCGCCGTTCGCGAACAGGATGCGGTAGCAGATCGGGGCGATCAGGATGTCGATCGCCTCGTCGACCGAGAAACCGGCCTCGCCGCGCTTGAGGGCGCGGCTGTTGAGGGTTTGCAGATGATGGGTCGTGTAGGCGCAACAGCGCGCGGCGGCGACGTCGGAATCGGTCTCGGCCAGCACGTCGCGCATCAACGCCCGGCCGACGGGAGAGCCCATTTCCTCCGCATATTGCATGACGAAGGCGCTGAGGTCGCCCGCAAGCGAGCCGGTGTCGTCCGGGTCGGCGATCGGGCGCAGCCGTTCGGCGGCGGCATCGGCCAGCAATTGCGCGAGGTCGCCCCAGCGCCGATAGACGGTCGAGGGCGTCACGCCCGCGCGCTCGGCGATCATCGGCACGTTGATTTCGCTCCGGCCGACTTCGCTGAGCAGGGCCTGCGTCGCCGCGTGAACCGCCTCCTGAATGCGGGCGCTCCGGCCGCCCTGTCGAACCATTTCGCGCGCCATTCGCGTTCCTCGACAAATCTTGCGCCGCTTAAAGCAAAGATATTGCATTAAGCCGCGCCCGTGCTATCTTCCCTCTAATGCAATGATTTAGCTTTAGGCACAAAAATGTCCACTGCATGCGTCTCGGTCCCTGCTCGGCCGGCTTCGACGTCAATCACCGCCATTTACGCGACAGCGACCGCGATCACCTTCTCGGCGGTTTCTGCCGCGCCGACGCCGATCTACCGATTCTATCGTGAGGCGCTGGGCCTCACCCCGTTCACGATCACGCTCATCTTCGCTGCCTATTCCTTCACGATGATCGCGGCTTTTCTGACGATCGCGCGGCTTTCGGATTATGTCGGCCGCAAGCCGATGATTGTGCTGGCGCTTGGGCTCAACGCGGTCGCGCTTCTCCTTTTCTTCGCGGCTCAGTCCGCCGGAACGCTCATCCTTGCGCGCGCCGTGCAGGGGATCGCGACGGGCGTTGCGCTGGCGACGCTTGGCGCGCTCCTTGCCGATACGGCGCCGCAATGGGCGGCGACGCTCAACAGCGTGACCGCGTTCATGGGTCTCGCGCTCGGCGCGCTCATTTCGGGCGCGTTCGTCACCTTTGCGCCCTGGCCGACGCATCTGGTCTATGCCGTGCTGCTCGGGGTGACGCTCGCCGAGATGGTCATGCTCCCCTGGATCGTCGAAACGACGTCGCGAAAGGCCGGCGCCTGGAGCGGAATGAAGCCTAAACTGACGGTGCCTAAAGCCGCGGCCGCCGCGATGGCGCGCCTTTTCCCGCTCACCCTCTCCGCCTGGGCGCTCGGCGGATTCTATCTCTCGTTGATGCCCTCGCTCGTGATCGAGGCGACCGGGATCCGCTCGCCTCTCGTCGGCGCCGCCGTCGTCTCGGCGCTGATGGTCTCCGGCGGTCTTTCGTCCCTGGCGACGCGCGGCCTCGACGCGGGGAAGATGGTTCGCGCCTCGGCGGCGTTGCTCGCGGCTGGCATCGTCCTCACCCTGTTCGCCATTGCGGCAGGCTCGCCGGTCGCCATGTTCTTCGGAACGGTCGTCGCGGGCTTAGGCTTCGGCGCATCCTATGGGGCGTCGCTGCGCGTGCTCCTGCCGCTCGCCTCCGCCCATGAGCGGGCCGGGCTGCTTTCGGCCTATTTCGTGGAGAGCTATCTCGCCTTCGCGCTCGCGGCCATAGCGGCCGGCCTTGCCGCGCCCCGGTTCGGGCTCCTTACGACCGCGCTCTTCTACGGCTCGGCGCTGGCGCTGAGCGCCCTTGTGACGCTCGCCGTTGAGACTGCGGCCGCGCGTCGATGAACGCTCAGCCGGCCCGCCGCCATGGGGTGAGAAGCTGCTCGATCCTGCCCACGACGAAGGTCAGCACCAGGGCAAGCATGATGGTGCCGACGAGGGAGGCGAAAACCTTCGGGATGGCGTAGAGCGATCCGGCCTGGAAGATGGCGTGGCCAAGTCCCACGGACGAGGACATGAACTCGCCGACGATGGCCCCGATCAGCGCGAAGCCGACGGTCAATTTGAGCCCGGCGAAAATGTCGGTGAGGCTCGCCGGGACGACGAGCTTGGAGAAGATTTGCGGCTTCCGCGCGCCAAGCGTGCGCAGGAGGTTGATCTGGTCCGGATCGACCCCGATCGCGCCCTTGTAGGAGGTGACGAGGGCGACCACCACCACCGACAGCGTCGACATCGCGATCTTGGAGGCGAGGCCGGTGCCGAACCAGATGATGATGATCGGCGCGAGCGCAATGATGGGGATGGAGCCGATCGCAATGACGAACGGCTGAACCACTCGCGAGACGAACAGCGAATACCATAGCGACAGGCCGACAAGAGTGCCGATCAGATTGCCGATCAGGAAGCCCAGCACCGTCTCGAGCCCCGTCACGCTGATGTCGCGCAGCAGGCTTCCGTCAAGGATCATCCTCCACAGGAAGCTCCAGATCGCCGAGGGCGAGCCGAACATGAAGGCCGACTGCTTGCTTTTTCCCGCCTCGAATTCCCAAAAGGCCAGGAACGCGATCAGGATCAAAGCCTGGACCAGGAGCACCAGGGCGTGTCGGCGAAAACGCTGAGCGCGCAGAGAGCTTGGCAAGGGCGCCGACACGACGGCGATGGGTGGGTCGCGATCGGTGACGGCCGTCATCCCCGGGCCCCGGTCAAGCACGGCCGACCTCGAGGTCGGACCAGATCTGTCGGACATAGTCGCCAAAGCCTGCGCTTTCCCGCGCCGCGATCATGTCGGCGGGCGCCCCGTCGAGCTCGATGTCGTAAGCCGCCTTGAGCCTGGTGGGACGATGGGTCAGCACCAGAACGCGATCGGCCATCGACACCGCTTCCTCGATGTCGTGCGTGATCAGGAGGACAGATTTTCCGCTGTCGCGGACAAGATTGACGGTGTCGCTCTCGATCAGGAGCTTGGTCTGGAAATCAAGCGCCGCGAAGGGTTCGTCGAGAAGGAGGACATCAGGGTCGTTGACCAGGGTGCGGGCAAGCGCCACGCGCTGGCGCATGCCCCCCGACAGGGTGGACGGATAATTGTCGGCGAAGCCGTGCAATCCCAACTGGTCGAGCAAGGCGCGCGCGCGGTCGTCGGCCTCGGCTTTAGGCACGTGACGGATCTCCATGCCGAGCTTGACGTTGGCGATCGCGGTTCGCCACGGCAGCAACAGGTCCTTCTGCAGCATATAGCCGACATTGGCGGAGCGAATCCCGCGCGCGTCGAGCTTTTGGCCATGCCAGCGAACCTCGCCCGCGTCTGGCGGAATGAGTTCGCAGACGACGTTCAGGAGCGTGGTCTTTCCGCACCCTGACGGTCCGACGATGGCGACGATCTCGCCCTTGCCAAGCACAAAGCTCAGATCGCCCACCACGGGCGTCGCTTTGTCCGCGGTGAAAAAGCTTTTGGCGATGTTCTCAACCGCAAGCGGCGGCGGCTCGTGAAGCAGAGCTCCGTCGAAGACCGCGCCTGGGCCGCGAGCGATCGGCGTTTGCATCAACCGGCGAGCTTCACCGCCTTGTCGGCGAAGGAATTGTCAATGACCTGGTCGAACGAAATGGTCCCCTTGATGTTGCCGAGATATTTCTGCATGTCCATGAGCGCCTTCCAGGCGTCGCGCTCGGTCACCACGGTCTGAGCCGGAATTTTGTACTTGATCTCGGCGTCGATAGCCGCATCGACGACGTCGCCCGGCAGATCAGAAAACTCGAGCCTCGCCACCTGCTTCGCATAGGCCGGATCCCCGTAGGTTTTGCGTCCGGCCTCCTCGAACGACGTGACGAGGGCCTGCACCATGTCGGGGTCTTTCGCGATGGTCGTCGGCAGGACCATGATGCCCGTATTGCAGAAGGGCCCCACATAATTCGAGAAGTCGAACACGACCTTGGCGCCCTGGGCGACAGCCTGCGACACGCCGGGCTGGTAGGCGATGGCGATGTCGGCCTGGCCCGCCAGCATGGCGGCGATCTCGGTCCCAGGACTGACGGCCACGATGGTGGCGTCTTCGCCGAGCTTCATGCCGTTGCTCTCGATCAGTCGCTTGGTGACGCTGAAATTGGTGTTGGGTTCGGGCGAGGTCGCGATTTTCATACCCTTGAACTTCTTCGGGTCGGTGAAGGGCTCGACGGTCTTCGAGACGGCGAAATAATGGGCGCGCTGCACGACCGTGCCGACAACCATGCCGGGGCCGCCGTTCTCGCGCGAGATCACCGCCATGGTGGCGTCGCCGATGGCGAAATCCGCCGAGCCGCCAAGCACCGCGGCGAAGGTCTGCGTATCGCCGCCCGCGGCGCTCACCTGCATGTCGAGGCCATTTTTCTTGAAGATGTCGGAATGCATGCCGACATAGAGATTGATGTAGCCGAGGTTGTGAACCGCTTCGCTGAACCGCACGGTTTTGAGATCGGCAGCGAGGGCCGGCCTGCCCACAAACGATAGCGCCGCGCCGCCGAGCGCCGCGCCGATACTCCCCTTGAGAAAAGTGCGGCGGCTCGAATTTTTCAACGCATCGCGGATCATCGTCGAACTCCGTATCGGACAAACAGGCCCGCGGATCGGGCCTGTCGATCGGGATTTTCCGTGTGATCGGGCGATCGTTCAAGCGCGTTTGTTAGGCCGCCTTTGCCTAAATCGTCCGCAGAACGAGGGTGTCTGGATTGGCGCCGGACGAAGCGAAGGATCGGTCCTTCAATGAGCCTGGCGCAAAGTCCGCCGCGGACGCTCCGCCCGCTGGATTGCCTGCGTTGGGGCCTGTCACGCCGAGCGGAGGCCGGCCATGTGCGGCATCGACCGAGCGGCGCCGCTGGGAGGACGGAGCTCGGGAGGAGCAATCGCCCTCGAGGAGAGGCCTGCACAATTTCGCCGCAACGCGCCGCGCCGTTCCTCATCACCATGGAGTCGGGAATATGGCCTCTGCCCTCACCCGCAAAAGGCGTGGTACAACGGCGGCGGAGACCCGAACATCGCGGCCGATTTCACCTGCGCCGTGGACGGCAAATGGCCACGGGATCGCCGGCCGGAGGAAACAGGAATGACATTCATAAAATCGCTCGCGGCGGTCTCGACCGCGCTTCTCGTCTCGCTTTCGTCGCTCCCCGCGCGGGCGGCGGACAAGGTCGTCATCGGCGACATCGACGATCTGTCCGGCGTCTATGCGGACGTGAACGGCCCGAGAGCGGTCGAGGGAATCAAGATGGCGATCGCCGACTTCGGCGGCGCGGCGCTCGGCCAGCCGATCGAGTTCCTGACCGCGGATCACCAGAACAAGCCCGATATCGGCGCGAGCAAGTTCCGCGAATGGGCCGACACCAAGGGCCTGACGATGCTGCTCGGCGGCTCCAACACCGGCGTCAGCCTCGCCATGGCGCCGGTCGCCAAAGAGCGGAAGGTCCCCTTTTTCGCGATCGGCGCCGCAGGCGCTTCGCTGACCGGCAAGGACTGCAACGCCTATATGGTCCATTACGGCTACGACACGACGGCGCTCGCCAACGGCACGGCCAAGACGATCGTCGACCAGGGCGGCAAATCCTGGTTCTTCATCACGGCCGACTACGCGTTCGGCACCCAGCTCCAGGGGGCGGCGACCAAGGTTGTCGAGGCCTCCGGCGGCAAGGTGATCGGTGCGGTCAGAGTGCCGCTCTCGACGTCCGACTTCTCGTCCTACCTGTTGCAGGCGCAGGGGTCCGGGGCGCAGGTTTTCGGCCTCGCCAACGCCGGCGCCGATTTCAGCAATTCCCTCAAGGCCGCGCATGAGTTCGGCCTGACCAGCACGATGAAGCCCGCGGCGCTGCTCGCCTTCATCACCGACATTCACGCGCTCGGCCTCGAAACGGCGCAGGGCATCGTCCTGACCGCGGGCTGGTACTGGGACCTGAACGACAAGAGCCGCGCCTTCGGCAAGCGCTTCCTCGACAAGACCGGCGCCATGCCGACCTTCAATCAGGCGGCCTATTATTCGGCGACCATGACCTATCTCAACGCGGTCAAGGCTGTCGGCTCGACGAATTCCGACAAGGTGATGGACGAACTGCGCAAGACCAAAGTCGACGACATGTTCACGAGCGATGGAATCATCCGTTCCGACGGATTGCTGCAACACTCGATGTTCGTGATGCAGGTCAAGACGCCGGCCGAATCCAAGGGCGCGTGGGACTATTACAAGCTGGTCCGAACGATGTCGGGCGAAGAGGCCTATGGATCGCTCGCCGACTCCACCTGCTCGCTCGTCAAGAAGTAGCCGGCCGACCGATCGCCGGTGAGAAATCGCGAATTGCGGCGAGCGCCACGCGCTCGCCGGCCCCAGGCGCGACTGACGTCCTGAGCGGATCGCTGCGCCCGCTTATTTCGTCTTTACCGCCCGCCCGACAGCGTGATATACCTAACGATATATCGGTTCGCTGACGATCCGAGCCGGTTGTCGACAACGGCCGGGCAAGTTCGAAGCCGCGTTCAAGGCGACGACGGCGGGGGGTTCACGCCTGCGGGGGCGCCTGAATCCTGGGTGGGGCGCATGAAGAAACTCGGGCTTGCCATCATCGCGGCGACGCTCGCCAGCTTTGCCCATGCGGCTGATCTGCCGACGACGAAAGCGCCCGAGGCTGAAAAGTCCAAGCCGCCGTGCTTCAGCAGTCTTTGGAACTATCTCAAGTCCTCGGTTCGGGACTGCCCGCTGCGCGCCGGTCCGCTCACGCTCTATGGCACGATCGACGGCGGCTTCGGCTACGAGCAATGGGGCACGCACGTCGGCGCTTATGCGGACAAGCCCAATTACGCCATCCAGAGAAACAGCGGCGATACGCACTGGTTGTGGTCGCCAAACGGGCTCAGCACCTCGACCATCGGCGTCAGCTTGTCGCAAAAGATTGGCGACAAGTGGGAGATCGTCGGCGCCGTCGAAGCCGGGTTCAATCCTTATTCCCTTCGCTTGGTCAACGGTCCCCAGTCGCAAGCCGACAACAATCCCTTTTCGACGGCTTTCCAGCGGACCGCGTTTGATACCGCGCGGGCCGGAACGTGGGACAACGGGCAGGCCTTCATCGGGATCAGCAATCCGACTTACGGGACCCTGACCTTCGGCCGCACCACGCTTTTGTCCATGCAGGCGCTCGGGGCCTACGATCCCGTGGCCTCGATTGCGTTCTCCCAACTGGGCTTCACCGCGCTTTACGCCACGTTCGGCGCCGGTCCGACCTCGCGCATCAACACGGCCTTCACCTATCGTCTGACTTACCAAGGTTTTCGCGTGGCGGCTCAGGCGCAGGTCGGCGGCTACGATCAGTTCAACGCGGCGACCGAGCAATATCAGGCGCAGATCGGAACCGATTTCAGCGGCTTCTCGTTCGACGCAATCGCCGGATATGCGAAGAACGCGCTAATTTTCCAGAGCTTTGGCGGGGCGCCCATGCCGCCCGGGTTTGATCCGGACTCGATCGTGCGCGCGACGGCCAAGAACACCGGCGGGGTCGAGCTGCTCGGCCGCTACGAATGGGAGAAGTTCAAGTTTTACGCGGGATATATCTACTCGCTTTCTGTCAACCCGAGCAATACGAGCTATCCTGACGGCGTGCCATCGATTGCGCCAGGAATTGTCGTTCCTCCCGGCTTTGTGACGACCAACGCCTATACGGTTCCACGCAACCTCAACACGGTCTGGACGGGTCTGCGCTATTCGGTGTGGTCCAATCTTGACGTCGCCGGAGGCGTTTACTGGGAATCTCAAAACGACTTTCTGGCAGCGCCCGGAATCTGCACCGGCTCCGGGTCGGCGACCAGCAACACGCGATGCGCGGGTGGCCGCTATTCCTACTCGTTTCTGGCGGACTATAGGCCCATTCCCCGCGTGAACCTTTACGCCGGCCTTTTGGTGTCGAGTGTTTACGGCGGCGTCGCGAGCGGCTTTCTGCACACCGAGAATGTCGCGCCGACCGTCGGCATGCGCGTTCGCTTTTGAGGCCCGCGCTCAGCCAGGATTGCCCCCAATGCAGCCCTTCATGCAATTGTCGGGATCGCGGCTGAGGCCGTTTTCGTCGCTCTCTCCGGGATTGGCGTAAGGCTGAAACATCTGGTTTTTATGAGGCGGCTCATGGTCGGGCCGCTCAGCGACCGGCGCGGCGCCGGGGGCGGGCTTGTGCGCCGCGTAGTGATGATGAACCGTATGATGCGGCGGGTGATAATGACGAGAGTGGTGATGCACGCTCGGTTGCTCGCTCTGCGCATAGGCGGCGACCGAGCCTGACAGTCCTGTCGCGAGCGCGAGCGCGATAGGGGTCCATCTGTTCACTTCACCCTCCGGTGCGAGAGCGCACGTCGTCCCGAGCCCGTCATTACTATATAGTCGCTTCCGGCGCGACTGTAACGGTCGCGCAATTCGCGCGACGCCTGCAGACTTCCATGAACGGCCCAACGCGAGGCGGACGGCGGAAGTCAGAGCAAGCCCGGAATGAGCTTTCTCCACATCCAGCCGCTTCGTCTTGAAGGGAAGGGAGGGACTCCCTTCGAGACGAATTTGCACCGCCTCGCGATACCCCCAGGTCCGTGAGGGCCGATCATCACCTCCGCTGTGACGACCGTCCTGGTCCCGCATTTGCTGACCAGCGAATTGCGGGCTATGTACCACAGCATACAACGCACGGCGCGTCCTCCTGGCAAAGATGGGGAGCCAAGAACCGGGGTCGCGTTCGACGAGCAAGTGGAGAATCGTCGTTGAAGCTGACCGCTCTTGCAGCCGCCTTCATGAGCTTTCTGACTTCGCTCGCAGCGCCGGCGGTGGCGGACGTGACCCATGTCGCCGTCGCCGCCAATTTCACCGAACCGGCGAGAGAAATCGCTGCTCTGTTCAAACAGAAAACCGGCCATGAGGCGGTGCTGATCTTCGGCGCGTCGGGCGCCTTTTACACGCAGATCACCCATGGCGCGCCGTTCGAGGTGTTCCTGTCCGCCGACGCCGAGCGTCCGAAAATGGCGGTCGACAACGGCTATGCCGTGCCGGACAGCCTGTTCACCTATGCCATCGGCAAGCTCGTGCTGTGGAGTTGGGTCGTTGATGTCACGAACGGCGAAGCGGCGCTGAAGGCCGGGAGCTTCCAGAAGCTCTCGATCGCCAATCCGGTCGCTGCGCCCTACGGGACCGCCGCCGTCGAGACGATGAAAGCGCTCGGCGTTTACGACGCCTTGAAGCCGAAGATCGTCCAAGGCAACAGCATCGCGCAGGCGTTCCAGTTCGTCGACACCAGAAATGCGGAACTGGGCTTCGTCGCCCTGTCGCAGCTTCGCGGAGTGACGGAAGGGACGCGGTGGGAGGTGCCGCTGAAACTTCATGCGCCGATCTTTCAAGACGCCGTGCTCTTGAAGACCGGGGCGAATAGCGAGGCGTCGAAGGCCTTCCTCGCCTTTCTCAAGAGTCCGGAAGCGCGCGCGATCATCGCCAAGTTCGGCTATGTGCTGGAGTTGAGTTAGGTAAGGGGCGAGCCAGCGCGACATGCTGGGCATGCCTGCCGAGATCTGGGTCCCGATCAAGCTCACGATCGAACTCGCCACCATCTCGACACTCTCGCTGCTCGTCGTGGCGACCCCGCTCGCCTGGTGGCTCGCGCGTTCGAAAGCCTGGTTCAAGGAAGCCGCGGCCGCCATCGTTTCGCTGCCGATGGTGCTGCCCCCGACCGTGCTCGGCTTCTATCTTCTGATCGCGCTCGGTCCCGACGGACCCGGCGGCGCGATCGCCTCGCTCTGGGGCGCGCGCACGCTCGCCTTCACCTTCACCGGCCTCGTCATCGGTTCGATCATCTCGTCGATGCCCTTTGTCGTGCAGCCGATCCGCAACGCCTTCGCCGCCGTCGGCGACCGGCCGCTCGAGGTCGCGTCGACCTTGCGCGCGTCGCCCACACGCGCGTTCTGGACTGTCGCGCTGCCGCTCGCGAGCCCAGGTCTCCTTACTGGCGCGGTGCTCGGCTTCGCCCATACCGTGGGCGAATTCGGCGTCATCCTCATGATCGGCGGCAACATTCCGGGCCGCACTCGGGTCATGTCGACGGCGATCTTCGACTTTGTCGAGACGATGCGCTGGCGCGAGGCCAACCTGCTCGCCGGCGGCATGGTGGCGTTCGCCTTCGCCGTCATCCTGGCGATGATCCTGCTCGAGAAGCGTTTCACGCGAGCGGGCGCGTGAACGACTGTCCGGCGATCCGCGCGGAATTCCGCGGAACGATCGGCAAGTTTGCGCTCGACGCCGGCTTCACCGCGCCGGCCAAGGGCGTGACCGCGCTCTTCGGACCCTCGGGCTGCGGCAAGACCACGGTCCTGCGCTGCATCGCCGGTCTCTTACGCATAAACGGGGTTTGCGAGATCGACGGCGAAGTCTGGCAGGATGAGAACGGCGCCTTCCTGCCGACGCACAAGCGGCCGCTTGGTTACGTCTTTCAGGAAGCGAGCCTGTTTCAGCATCTGTCGGTTCGCCGCAATCTCCTGTTCGGCGCGCCGCGCGACAAAAGCGACGGAACCAAAGGCGGGATCGTCTTCGACGAAGTGGTCGAGCTTCTCGGCATCACGCGGCTCCTCGACCGAAGCCCGCGCAATCTCTCGGGCGGCGAGCGCCAGCGAGTCGCGATCGGGCGCGCGCTCCTCTCGCAGCCGAAGCTTCTGTTGATGGACGAGCCGCTCTCGGCGCTCGACCGCGCGACCAAGAACGAGATTTTGCCGTTTCTCGAGCGGCTGCGCGATCACCTCAATCTGCCGGTCGTCTACATCACCCACGATATCGCCGAGGTCGAGCGCCTCGCCGACCAGATGGTGCTCATGGACAAGGGGCGCGTGATCGGCGCCGGGCCGCTGGAAGAACTGCAGAGCGATCCGTCTCTGCCGCTCGCGGCTGCGCGCGACGCGGCCGTGAGCTTCGCTGGAATCGTGCAGGCGAGTGACGAAGCCTACGGCCTCCTTGCCCTCAAGATACGCGGCGGCGTGCTGACCGCGCCGGCGCCCGCTGCGCCAGTCGGCGAGCGGCGGCGCATCCGCGTCATCGCCAGCGACGTGAGCCTCACACGCGAGCCGCCCGCTCAAAGCTCGATCCTCAACATCTTGCCGGCGCGCATCCTGTCGATGAAGCCGCTCGACACGAACGAGGTCGTCGTCGTCGTGGCGCTCGGCTCCGACGGGACCGGCGCGCGGCTCCTGTCGCGCATGATGCGAAAGTCCTGGGGAGACCTCGGCCTCGCGGAGGGTGTCAGCGTCTTCGCCCAGGTCAAGGCGGTCGCGCTCGCGCCGGGGCGCGGCGAGGTGGGGTGAGTGAGCCGGGCGGCCCCTAATCCGCTCACGCCTCGGCGCTCGACGGGCTGGGCGTTATAGCCAAGGCGAACGCTTGCCGCGGCGGCGTGAATCGCCGAGATTGTCCGTATCGTCGGCGGTCCCTCCGCCGCAGGCCGGCGCGATCGCCCCGGCCTCGCCGCATGATGGGTCGAAACAATTGGAAACCTGCAGCACAACGAGATTGACGCTGAACCGCCGGGAGACCCTGAAGTCTGCGCTGGCCGCTGGCCTTGCGGTGGCGGCGGCGGGAAGGCTCGCCCCCGCCGCAGCAAGCGAGATGGTCAACCTGCCGTTCGGTAACGGCGAGCGCCTGCTCGTCGCCTATCCGGGCAAGCGCCCGCTCATTGTCCTGACAAGCCGTCCGCCGCAACTGGAGACGCCGTTCAGCGTATTCGACGAGGGCGTCTTTACCCCGAACGACGCGTTCTTCGTTCGCTATCACTTGGCCGGCATCCCGCTGAAGATCGATCCGGACGCGTATCGCCTGAACATACAGGGGAAGGTCGACACGCCGCTGTCGCTGTCGCTCGATGAGCTGAAAGGCGGCTTCGAGCCGGTCGAGCTTGCGGCAGTCAATCAATGCTCGGGCAACAGCCGCGGCTTCTTCGAGCCGCGCGTCGCCGGCGGCCAGCTCGCCAACGGCGCGATGGGCAATGCGCGATGGAAAGGCGTGCCGCTCAAAGCGCTCCTTGCCAAGGCCGGCGTGCAGGCTGGCGCCGTCCAGGTTTCCTTCCAGGGCCTGGACAGGCCGGTGCTGCCAGAGACGCCGACGTTCATCAAGGCGCTGGAACTCGACCATGCGCTCGATGGGGAAGTGATGATCGCCTACGCGATGAATGGCGAGACCCTGCCCTGGCTGAACGGGTTTCCGATCCGGCTGATCGTGCCGGGCTGCTACGGCACCTACTGGGTCAAGCACCTGAACGACATCAGGGTGCTCGACGCGCCGCTCGACAGCTTCTGGATGAAAACCGCTTACCGCATTCCGAACAACGTTTGCGCCTGCACCGAGCCGGGAAAAGCGCCGACGAGCACGGTCCCGATCGGCCGCTTCAACGTCCGCTCCTTCCTGACCAATATCGCGGACGGCGCGACGGTTCAGGCCAACGGCAATCTCAATCTGCGCGGGATCGCGTTCGACGGCGGCTATGGCGTCTCGGATGTCGCGGTTTCCGCCGATGACGGCAAGACCTGGATGGAAGCCGCGCTTGGCGAGGACCTCGGCAAGTACTCGTTCCGCGAATGGAAGGCCAATGTCTCGCTCGAGCCCGGCAAGCATCGCCTGATGGTTCGCGCCGCCAATCGGATCGGGCAGTCGCAGCCGCTTCAACCGCTCTGGAACCCGTCCGGCTACATGCGCAACGTCGTCGAAGTCACCAACGTGATCGCCGCGTGATGGCGATGAAGAGCACTGCGATCCTGTTCCTGGTCGTGCTCGCCGCCGCCGCTTCGTCAGCGCTCGCCGAGCCGATGGTCTATCAATTGCCGCCCGAAACGGCGAAATTGAAGCCCGGTCCAGGCGTCGAAACCGCGGCCGTTTGCCAAGCGTGTCATTCCGCCGACTACATCGCCACGCAGCCGCCGGGTAAGGGAAAAGCCTTCTGGCAGGGCGAGGTGCAGAAGATGATCAAGGTCTACAAGGCGCCGATCGGGGAAGACGACGCAGCCGTCATCGCGAACTATCTGGCGGCGACCTATGGGGTGCCCAAGTGACAGCTCACACCTTCCTGCGCCGCGACTTGGCGAAGGTGTCGAAGGCCACCGCCAGCACGATGATGACGCCGATGATGATCTGCTGGATGTAAGAGGACACGTTCATCAGCACGAGGCCGTTCAGGAGAACGCCGATCAGGATCGAGCCGATGACCGTGCCGAAGATGGTTCCCGCGCCGCCGAACAGGCTCGTGCCGCCGATCACCACCGAAGCGATGACGGTCAGCTCGTAGCCGGTGCCGGCGACGGCCTCGGCGGAATTGAGCCGCGCCGCCAGCACGAACGCGCCGAGCCCTGCAAAAAAGCCCATAATGATGTAGACGCTCATGATGATGCGATTGACGTTGAGCCCCGACAGGCGCGCCGCCTCAGGATTGCCGCCGACCGCATAGACCTGCCGGCCATAGCGCATGTAGCGCAGCACGACATGGGCGATCAGCGCGGCGAGCAGGAAGATGATGACCGGGACGGGGACCGGCCCGACCTTTCCCTGTCCCCACCAGGTGAACGACGGCTGAAAGCCGGATATCGGGCCGCCGGCGGCGAACAGAAGCGCTGCGCCGCGGAAAGCGGACATGCCGCCGAGCGTCACCACGAAAGGCGGCACCTTGAGCCGGGTGATGGCGAGCCCCTGCAGCCACCCGCAGGCGAGCCCGACCGCGATCGCCGCCAAGGCGGCCGCGAACCAGCCATAACCGACGCCGCCCTCCCCAACCGTGAAGCGGTTCTCCAAGCCGCCCTTGGCGACGGCGGCGGCCACCAGTCCAGCGAAGGCGAGCAGCGAGCCGACCGAGAGATCGATGCCAGCGGTCAGAATGACGAAGGTCATGCCGACCGCAAGCAGGCCGGTGATCGACACCTGCCGCATCACGTTGAACAGGTTGATCTCAGACAGAAACCGCGGCTGAATTGCCGCGAACAGGATCATCAGGGCGATCAGGAAGAGCAACGGCGCGAATTTGGCGACAAAGCCGAAGACATCGACCCCTCTATCCTCGGCCGCTTCCAGCCTCGCCTCGCTCATGAAAATTCCCCGTTCAAGCCGCTGACGCGGGCCACGCCGCTCTCATGCGCCGTCATCATCGCCATCAGGATTTCCTGGGTCGCGGAGGTGCGGGCGATTTCGCCGGTGACGCGGCCCTCCCGCATCGTGACGATGCGGTCAGACAACGCCAGAATTTCCGGCAACTCCGACGAAATGACGATGACCGCGATGCCGGACTTCGCCATGTCGATGAGAAGATTGTGGACCTCGACCTTGGAGCCGATGTCAATGCCTCGCGTCGGTTCGTCGACAATGAGGATCTTGGGCCTGAGCGCCAGCCAGCGCGCCAGCACGATCTTCTGCTGATTGCCGCCCGAGAGCTGACCCGCCGCCTGTTCCGGGCTCGCCATGCGAATCGACAGGAGCTTGCGAAACTCGTCGATCAGCACATCCTCCTTCCGCTCGTCGATGAACCAGCCGCGGCTCACCCCTTCCTGCGCGGCGATGGTGATGTTGGTGCGGATGGCGAGGCTGAGGAACAGAGCCTGCTTCTTGCGGTCCTCCGGAACGAGGCCGATACCGTGAGACATCGCGTCGCGTGGGCTTAAGAACCGCACCTCTTCGCCATCGACGCGGATCGTCCCATGATCGAAAAGGTCGGCGCCGAAAATCGCTCGCGCGGTTTCCGTCCGTCCCGCGCCGACGAGGCCCGCAAGGCCGAGAATCTCGCCATGGTGCGCCTTGAGCGAAACGCCGATGAGCTCGATCGCGTTCGGATCGCGGGCGTTGCGGCGACGCGTCAGGCCCTCGACCTCGAGCGCGACCTTCCCGTGCTCGGGGATTGGCCTTTCGCCGTAGAGCGCGCCGACGTCCCGCCCGACCATCATGCGGATGATCGCTTCGACATTGGTCTCGGCGACGCGGCCGGAGCCGACGTAATGGCCGTCGCGCAACACAGTGTAGCGATCGCAGAGGCGAAAAACCTCGTCCAGCCGATGCGTGACGAAGATGATCGACAGTCCTTCGGCTTTCAGCGCCCGCACGATGCGGACCAGATTTGCGACCTCGGTTTCGCTCAAAGCCGCAGTCGGCTCGTCCATGATGATCAGCCGGGACTGCATGGAGAGCGCGCGGGCGATCTCGACCAGCTGCTGCTCTGCGACCGAAAGGTCGCGCACCTGTGTCATTGGATCGCGCTTGAGCCCGATGCGCTCGGCGATCGCCCTCGTCTCCTGAGCCATGCGCCGCCAGCTTACGAACAGCGTCGAGCCGGGTTCGCGGCCAATGAACACGTTCTCGGCGATCGTCATGTCGGGGGCGAGCGTGAACTCCTGGTAGATGGTGACGATGCCAGCGCGCTGGGCGTCATGGGGCGTGGCAAAAGCGACAGGTTTCCCGAACAGCTCGATTTCGCCCGCATCGGCGCTCTGCGCGCCGGACAAAACCTTGAGCAGCGTCGACTTGCCGGCCCCATTCTCGCCCAGGAGCGCATGGATCTCCGACGGGCCGACTTCGAGATGAACATTCTCAAGCGCGAGCACGCCAGGAAAGCGCTTGCTGACGCCGGTCATCTTGAGAATGGGGCCGTCCGATCCTGCTCGGGCGGACGGAAGCGCCGCGGGCGCATGGGCCATTTTGGAAGCGCTCGCTTTTTCCAAATGCGAGTGGAGGAGAAAGCGCGCCGCGAACGGCGCGCCGTCTGATTTTGCCTGAGCCTACTTCACTTCGCTGAGGCGCTCGGCAGTGTTGAGATTGTCCTTGGTGATCGCAACCGGGGTCAGCAGAGTGATCTGCTGTGCGGGCTTCTCGCCCTTCTTCAGGAAGTTGGCGAGGATGTCGACGCCGGTCGCGCTCTGCTTGCCCGGGAACTGCTCGATCGTCGCGGTGATTTCGCCGTCGCGGATCTTGCCCAAGGTTTCCGGCAGGGCGTCGAAGCCGATGATGACGATACCCTTGAGATTGCGCGCCTTGACCGCTTCGAGCGCGCCAAGCGCCATATCGTCATTGGCGGCGACGATCACTTGCGGCGGCGCCGCCAAGCCGGCCAGCGCGGCTTCGGTCACCGAAAGGCCCTTCGCGCGGTCGAAGCCAGCGGTCTGCTCGAAGACGATCTTGTATTTGTCCTTCGCCTTGTCGAGCACGTTGTGCAGGCCCTTGTTGCGGTCGATCGCCGGGCTCGCGCCCGACTGTCCCTGCAGATTGATGAGGGTCGCCCCGTTCGGGAACATCTTCTCGACCAGTTCGCCCTGCGCCTCGCCGCCCTTGACGTTGTCGGCGCCGACATGGCCGAGGATGCCGGTGACCGAAGGCACGCGACGGTCGACGGTCACGACCGGGACCTTGGCGTCCACCGCCTCCTGCAGCGCCGGCGCCATCGCGTCGACCTCGTTCGGCGAGAGCACGATGCCCTTGACGCCCTTGGCGAGCGCGGCCTCGATGTCGGCGGTCTGCTTCGGCGAAGACACCTGGCCATCACTCTCAAGCGGCTCATAGCCCTGCTTGACCGCTTCGGCCTTGAACGCCTCCATCATGTGGACAAAGAACGGAAAGGTGAGCCCTGGCACCGAGACGAGAATGGTCGGCTTGTCGGCGGCGAAGGCGGGCGCGGAGAGCGCTAGGGCGAGCAGGCTTGTGGTTACGACACGGCGGGTAAAGCGCATAGATGGAATCCTCCCTCAAGGCCGGCCTGACATGTTAGCTGGCGGCAGGCGGAACCTATGTCCGAAATCGGGCGCGGCGACAAGGGCGGATGGTTCGAATGCCGGAGGTATGCGCCAAATCGGCTGCGCTGGTTGGTCTTGATCAGAGGCGGACGCCGAGCGAGCGCGCTCGTGCGCGGTCTGCGCGACGGAAACCCATTAAGCCCAGTCCCGCAAAGCCAACGAAGGCCATCACCCAGGTCGAGGGCTCGGGAACAGGCGAGGGGTTGACCGGCCCCAATCCGCTAAAGCCTTGGATGGCGAGATCGTAGGCGTAGGCCTGCGGAACCGGAATGTTCGGGGACGGCGCAACCTGGATCTGCCATTCGCCCGCGTCCCCGCCCGGGACGGTGAAATCGATGATCGAAGACAAGCCATCGGACCCATTTTGCGACGCGATTGCGACGAGGTTTCCATTGGGATCGTACAACAGCAGCTCGGTTGCCGTTAGTGGCGTCGTCGCATTCACGTCGAAGGCCAGGTTGTCCCCGACACTCGCGTTGACGTCGTAGGCCCCGAGGGAGCCGTTCTTTTCCTGACCAGAGCCGATCACGTTGGTGGTGAATGCGCTGAGCGCCGAGTAGGGCAGTTGGAATTCGAGCCGATAGTTAATCGCCGAGGTGGTGTTGACGCCTTGAGTGATCGCGGTTTGCCACGCGCCCCCATCTCCGCCCGGAACGGTGAAATCGATGATCGAAGACAAACCATCTGGCGCATTGCCTGATGCAACCGCGATGAGGTTGCTATTGGGGTCGAAGAGAAGCAGTTCGGTCCCCCGGTTCGGCGGGGAAGTCGCCGCGCCGTGGAGGCCGATTTGCGCGCCATCCGACTCGGCGAAGTTGAAATAGTTGGTCGAGCCAGCTGTTCCGGAGGCGGTGAGACGCCCGGTCACGACGAGGTTCGAGTTCACGTTGACCGAAGGACCTCCGAAAGGAAAGAACTGCGGGCTCACGGGTTGCCCGCCAGGGGTGAAACTCGTGGCATTTTGGTAGACCGTGTCGGAATTCTTGGCGTTGAACGCCGTAAGCGCTGCGCCGAACAGCGGAGCATTGGTCGCGTTGGAGAGGTCGAGCGTCTGCCCGGTCGCCGGCGACGTGTTCGTCCCGGAAGAGTTGACGGTCTGCAGCGTCAACGTCTGCTGCGCGTCGGCCGGCGCAGCCAGCGCGACGGCGCCGCCAAGGATGCCGGCAAGAGCGGCAAGCTTTTGAGTTTGCATGAGCGCCCCCAAGCAAAATCCGACGTGATAAACAATCGAGGCTAACAGGATCTTGCAATGCTCACAAGGCAAAGGGAGGCGCGAGCGTTGCGTTCAGGCCATGTCGATCGCCATAGCCGTCGCCTCGCCGCCGCCGATGCACAGCGATGCGACGCCGCGCTTCAGGCCCCGCGCTCGAAGCACCGCGATCAGCGTCACCAGTATGCGCGCGCCAGAGGCGCCGATCGGATGGCCGAGCGCGCAGGCCCCAACGTTCACGTTTTTCTCGTGCAGGAGCCCGAGGTCACGCATCGCCGCCATGGCGATCACCATCGCGGTCGCGGGGCTGCTTTCGAAAAGGCTTTGACCGCGCTAGGTTAGCGAGGCGTCCGGCGGGTCCAAGCCCTGCCGAGCGCACTGGGGAAGCGACGGAGGATTCCGCATGGCGCGATTTCAAAACATACTGGGGACGATTGGTCACACGCCGGTCGTGCGGATCAACCGTCTCGCTCCTGACGGGATCAACCTCTATGTGAAAATCGAGGCCTTCAACCCATTGGGTTCGGTCAAGGACCGTCTGGCTCTCGCGGTCGTCGAGGCGGCGGAGCAGTCGGGCGAGCTCAAGCCGGGGCAAACGGTCGTCGAGGCGACAAGCGGCAACACCGGCATCGGCCTCGCCATGGTCTGCGCTGCGAAAGGGTATCCGCTCGTTATCACGATGGCCGAGAGCTTCAGCATCGAACGGCGGCGATTGATGCGCTTTCTGGGCGCCAAGGTCGTGGTGACGCCCGCTGCCGAGCGCGCGGTCGGAATGATCAAGAAAACGGTCGAACTGGCCGAAGCCCACGGCTGGTTCATGACCCGGCAGTTCGAAAACGAAGCCAACCCGGACTTCCATTCCCGCACCACCGCGCGCGAAATCATCGACGACTTCGCCGGCGAGAGGCTCGATTTCTGGGTAACCGGCTATGGCACCGGGGGCACGCTGAAAGGGGTCGGCCGCGTACTCAGAAAGGAGCGTCCGGAGACGAAGATCATCGTCTGCGAGCCAGCCGATGCGCCGCTGCTCGAGTCCGGGATCGAGCAGAAGCGGCTGGCCGACGGGTCGCCAGCCGCGCCGCATCCAAGTTTCAAGCCTCACCCGATGCAGGGCTGGACGCCTGACTTCATTCCAAAGCTGACGGGAGACGCTGTGGATATGAAGCTGATCGATCGCGTCCTGCCGATCTCCGGCGCCGACGCCATTCGCTGCAGCAAGGAGCTCGCGGCGAAAGAAGGCATTTTCGTCGGCATAACCTCGGGCGGAACCTTTGCCGGGGCGCTGAGGATCGCGGCGGAGGCGCCGAAAGGCGCGAACATTCTCTGCATGCTTCCAGACACAGGCGAGCGATATCTCAGCACACCCCTGTTCGCCGACATCCCTGTCGACATGACCGAGGAGGAGCTCGCCATCTCGCGGTCCGTCCCCGCTGCGCAACCCGGCGCCTAAGCTCGGCCCTTTCGCTACGACAGCTCGATCGCCATTGCGGTTGCTTCGCCGCCGCCGATGCAGAGCGACGCCACGCCGCGCTTTGCCCCGCGCGCCCGAAGCGCGGCGATCAGCGTCACCAGAATGCGTGCGCCCGAGGCGCCGATCGGATGGCCGAGCGCGCAGGCGCCCCCGTTGACGTTGACCTTCTCGTGCGGCAGCCCGAGGTCGCGCATCGCCGCCATGGCGACGACGGCGAAGGCCTCGTTGATCTCGAACAGATCGACGGAGTCCTTGCTCCACCCGGTCTTCTCGAGCAGCTTTTTCAGCGCCCCGATCGGGGCGGTGGGAAAATCTTTCGGCGCGGCGGCATGCGTCGCATGCGCAATGACCCGTGCGAGAGGCGCCGTTCCACGCTTTTCGGCGTCGCTCGCGCGCATCATGATGAGTGCGGCGGCGCCATCGGAGATCGAGCTCGAATTGGCGGCCGTCACCGTGCCGCCGTCACGAAACGCGGGTTTGAGCGTTGCAATTTTGTCCGGCTTTGCTTTCGGCGGCTGCTCGTCAGTGGCGACCAGCGTCTCGGACTTGCCGGCCTTCACGGTGACCGGCGCGATCTCCCAGGCGAAATCGCCGTTCGCGATCGCGCGATTGGCGCGCTCGAGCGAACTCACGGCGTAGGCGTCCTGCGCGGCCCGGGTGAACTGATAGGCTTCCGCGCAATCCTCGGCGAACGTCCCCATGAGGCGGCCCTTGTCGTAGGCGTCCTCGAGGCCGTCGAGAAACATGTGATCGAGCGTGCGGCCGTGACCCATGCGATAACCGACACGCGCGCGGTCGAGCAGATAGGGCGCGTTGCTCATGCTCTCCATGCCGCCAGCGACCACGACGTCGGCGGAGCCGGCGCGCAAAAGATCGTGGGCGACCATGGCCGCTTTCATGCCCGAGCCGCACATCTTGTTGATGGTGGTCGCGCCCGCCGCGAGCGGCAGTCCGGCGCCGATCGCCGCCTGCCGCGCCGGCGCCTGCCCCTGCCCCGCCGGAAGCACGCAGCCCATGAGAATCTCGTCGACGCTGTCCGCCGAGATCCCGGCCCGCTCGACAGCGGCTGAAATGGCGCGCGCGCCGAGCGCAGGCGCGGCCGCGTCCTTCAGGTCGCCAAGAAACCCGCCCATTGGAGTGCGCGCCGCGCCAACGATGACGATGGGATCAGAGATTGTCATGGAGATCGTTTCTCCGCTAGCGTTTGAGCCGTTTGCCGCATAGTCGGCGGTGCAACGCCGCTGTCTTCAAATATAGGGGAAGCGCTCGCGATTAGGAACGCCGGCCCATGCGCATGCAGACGCCGGACGGGTCGTTCTTTCTCGACACGCTGATGATCGAGGCCTCGGCCGCGTGAGCGCGATCCGAGACGGCCGCCTGGCGCCTCCCTAGTTCCGGAACTCCGGCTTGAGCGCAGCGTAGAGCCTCTTGAAGCGTTCGCGCGCCTGAGCGAATTTTGCCGCGAGCTCCGGATCCGGCTCGGTGATGTCCGCGATCTCGGGCGGAAGGCAGACAGCTTCGGGCGACTCGCCGCTCGCCGCCATCCGCGCCAAGCGCGCGGCGCCATAAGCGGGGCCCGTCTCGCCGCCCTTCATCCGCACGACGGTAAAGCCGGTCGCGGCGGCGATCATGCGCGTCCACAAGGCGCTCTTGGCGCCGCCGCCGATGAGGGCGACGCGCTCGATACGAGCGCCGGCGGCGGCGAGACAATCGCGCGCATCCACAAGGGTGAGCGCGACCCCCTCCATCACCGCACGGGCGACGTCGGCGCGCGACGTCGCCTCGCTCATGCCGAACAGAACGCCGCGCGCGTAAGGATCGTCGAGTGGCGTGCGCTCGCCGCTGAGGTACGGCAGAAAGAGAAGCGCGCCGGGGCCGGGATAATCCGCCGCCGCCTCACGCTCGAGCGCGTCTGGGGACGCGCCGAGCAGCCGCCCGGTGAAAGCGAGCGCGCCGGCGCCGTTGAGCATCGCCGCCATCGCGTACCAACGGTTTGGCAGTGCGTGGGCGAAAGCGTGCACGAGCTTTTCCGGCGCGCTCACATATCTGTCCGTCGTGACGATGAGCTGCGTTGCGGTTCCAAGCGAGATGAAGGCCTCGCCCGGCGCGATGGCGCCCAAGCCCACCGCGCCTACCGCGGCATCGCCGCCGCCGGCCGCGAGCAGCACGCCGCGTGGCAGGCCAAGCGCGTCCGCGGCCTCAGGCCGGAGCCGGCCAGCCGGCGCCGATCCCTCGAATAACGGGGGCGCCCACGCGAGCTCCGCGTCGCACGCGTCGAAGGCTTGCGGCGACCAGCCCCGCCGGGCCTCATCGAGAAGCCATGTCCCCGCGGCGTCGCTCATGTCGGACGCCCGTTCGCCGCCGAGCGTCAGGCGCAAATAGTCTTTCGGCGACAGGAGCGTGTTGACGAGACGACGATTGCCGGGCTCATTCCTCGCGATCCATTTGAGCTTTGGCCCGGTGAAACCCGGCATCGGCTTCACGCCGACGATCCGCGCCAGTTCAGGATATGCGCGCGCCAGTTCGCCCGCCTCGAGAAAAGCGCGTGCGTCGTTGTGCAGGATCGCCGGGCGGATCGGCCTATCGGCGCCATCAAGGAGCACCGCGCCGTGCATCTGGCCCGAGAAGCCGATCGCTTTCAGAGCGCCCAACGCCGCGCCGGCGCTATTTCTGAGGTCCGCAATCGCGCCGGCCATCGCGACCGCCCAGTCGTCTGGGTTCTGTTCCGACCAGCCGGCGCGCGGACGGTCGGGAGAATAGGTCCTGGCGGCGCTCGCGATAGGCTCGCCGCCTTCGTCAGTCAGAAGCGCCTTGAGACCGGAGGTTCCGCAGTCAAGCCCGAGATACATGGGCTTGCATTGTGCCCCGCGACAGCACCGCTCACAAGCGCGAGCGGACGCTCAGGCGCGAACTCTTCGGGGCCCCCTATTCCTGCCCTCAGTGCCGCCAAGCCTGGCGGCAGGAGGCCAATGGCGCCGCGGCAAGCCAGCCCATCTCGGGATCGGCGTCGCTTTCGTCCAGTTCGACGCCGTGTTCGAGAATGTACCTCAGGCCAGAAAGGATCGGCTGATCGGCGCCGCGGGTCGCTTCCCCGACCCCCTCCCAATCGCGTTTGCCGGCGTGACGCGAGAAGCGGCGAACGAGGTCGGCAGCGAACAGGCCGCTCGTGAGGTTCCGCTTCGCAGCGTCATCCATGACGCGTCGCGCGAAATCACCGCCGATCGAGGCGACAGCTGCGCGGGCGACGTGCGGATTGGAGCAGGTCCGGACGATCTCTCGAACGATCATGGGCAGCGTTCCTTCTCGCTTGGCCGTACTGAATCTTATCCCAACCGAATTTGTTCTCAACATGTCATTGCTCGAAAAATTCTTTTCATCTTGCGAAAGTCAACGTTTAGACAGCGCAATGTCAACGATTTGTCATATTACGACCTTGCAGTGCAGCATGGAAAAACTGGACTTTTGTTTTCTTTTAATGACAGTCGTTCTGAAAATTTGTTACTTACAACCTTGGTTGCTTAATAGAACGATCTTTTGCTTGCTCACAATTGCCGGGAATGACGCGGGCATTCGGCCGCCGGATTGCCTCCGCGGCTGGCGCAGGCGTCAAGAATCCGCATGATCCGAACGCACGCTAAAGCTCAGCGCGGAACGGAGAACACGATTGCGCGTGCTGGTCCTATTCGCCCACCCCGTCGCAACGAGCTTCGGCTCGAGCGTGCACGCAAGGGTCGTTCAGACCCTGCGGGCGCGCGGCCACGAGGTGGACGATTGCGACCTCAATGCCGAAGGATTCGATCCGGTGATGACCGAAGAGGACCGGCTCGACTATTACGAGATCCCCGCAAATCGACGGCGCGTTGGCCCTTATGTCGAACGCTTGCTGAAATCTGACGCGCTGGTCTTTTCGTTTCCGGTCTGGAACATGGGCTTTCCGGCGATCCTCAAGGGCTTCGTCGACAAAGTGTTCCTGCCGGGCGTCAGCTTCAATTTGAAGCATGACGGAACGTATGTCCCCTGCCTGCACAACATCAAAAGGCTCGGCGCCGTTTGCACCTATGGCGGCGCGCGCTGGACGACCTTCCTGATGGGCGACCCGCCGCGCCGATTTCTCATACGTTCCATGCGTCTGAATTGCGCGCCGGGCGCGCGCTGCGACTACCTCGCCTGTTATGACATGGATCACACGACCCCTGAGCGACGTGCCCGTTTCCTCGAGACGGTCGAACGGAAGTTTTCGACTTGGTGAGCCGGCACGAACGCAAAGCGAGCGCCCCGCCGCCGCGTGTCTTTTTAGGCCCTCATGACCGAAACCGCTCTCGCCGACCTCTACCGAGCCTATATCGCCTGTCTAAACCGGCAGGACTGGGCAAACCTGCATCGATTCGTCGCCGACGACGCGCGACACAACGGCCGCCCGTTCGGTCTCACCGGCTACCGCGCGATGCTCGAGCGCGATTTCGAGGAGATCCCGGACCTTCAGTTCAACATCGAACTCATGGTCTGCGACCCGCCCTTCATTGCGAGCCGCCTTCAATTCGACTGCCGGCCGAAGGGTCTTTTCCTCGATCTGCCGGTGAACGGCAGGCGGGTCGTCTTTGCTGAGAATGTCTTCTATCGGTTCCGCGACGAGAGAATTGCGGAAGTCTGGTCGGTCATCGACAAGGCGGCGATCGAGGCGCAGCTCTGACAGTCACTCGCATTGCAGTCTCAGCGTCCTGACGGCGCTCCTGAGCACTTGCCGTCATGGCCGGGTCAGCCCGGCCATGACGTCTTGTTTGGCGAGGCTCGTCCTTCTCCAATGCCGCGATCTCCGCCGGCGCGGCTAACCAGGCGAGAGTCAAGCCAAAGATTCCAATATTCAGAAATCCATGCTATGGCAAGGTGCGCGGAATTGAAAGGAGTTAAATATCATTATACAACTGTATATTTTTGACCCACGGCAAGATGCCCCCGCTTTGCGTCGCGGCCTCTTGCGGCGCACAAGGCGCGCGGAAAAATATTTGAGCGAAATTCTCTCGTAACCCATTGAAAAGCCTCATTTCGGACGAGAGAATCCAAGGAAATCCAAGCTTTTCCAACCCCGCTTCCGAGGGTCAAAACGCCGCAAATGCGGCCTGGACGAGGAAATCCAAATCGGGCCTAGCGCCGCCCGAACAGCCGCTCGATGTCGGCGAGCTTGAGTTCCACATAAGTCGGGCGGCCATGGTTGCATTGGCCGGCGCCCGGCGTCGCCTCCATCGCGCGCAGGAGCGCGTTCATCTCCTCAGGCTTGAGCGGCCGCCCCGAACGCACCGAATGATGGCAGGCGAAGGTTGCGAGCCGCTGATCGAGCCGCCGCGCCAAGGTCTGGGCGCCGTCCTCGGCCGCAAGGTCGGCGGCGAGATCGCGCACCAGGCCCGCAAGGTCGCCCTGCGCGATCGCCGCCGGGGCTTCGCGCACCATCATGGCGCCGGGGCCGAAGCCCTCGACGATGAGGCCGAGCGCCGCCAGTTCCTCCGCGTGCGCGTCGATCAGCGCCGCCGCTTCGGGATCGAGATCGACGATGAGCGGCGTCAACAGCGTCTGCCGCTCGATTAAGCCCCGCTCCCGCTCACGCTTGAGCCGCTCGTAGACGATGCGCTCGTGCGCCGCGTGCTGGTCGACGATGACAACGCCGTCTCTCGTCTGGGCGATGATGTAATTCTCGTGCAATTGCGCCCGCGCCGCGCCAAGCGGAGCGGCGAGGTCGCGCTCGCTTGGGCTGGCGGCCGGCGCCGGCGCGGAGGGCGCGACCTCAGCGAAGCTCCCCTGGGCAAAGCTCGCTTGCCCTCCCTCCGCGAACCGCGGGGCGGCGGGCGAGGCGCGCCAGTCCCAGCGGGGAGAATAGGAGGCGCCGCGGTAGGCTTGCGGGGGGCGCATGGCGAGGATCGTCGCGCTCCCGCCGGTGGTCGAGGCGCGATGCAAAGCCTCGTTCAAATGTTGCTTGATGGCGCCGACAATGAGACTGCGAACAGCCGCCGCGTCGCGAAAGCGCACTTCGGCTTTCGCGGGATGGACGTTGACGTCGACTTGCGCCGGCTCGCATTCGACGAACAAGGCCGCGACCGCATGCCGGTCGGGGGGCAGGAAATCGAGATAGGCCCCCCGGAGCGCGCCGGCGAGCGTCTTGTCGCGCACCGCGCGCCCGTTGACGAACAGGAACTGTTGCGAGGCGTTCCGCCGGCTATAGGTCGGCAGGCCTACGCGGCCTCTAAGCCGCGCGCCGTCGCGGCTCGCGTCGAGCGCGACCGAATTTGCCGCGAAGTCGTCGCCGAGTGCCTGGCGAAGCCGCTCAGTGAAGCCGGCTTCGCCCGCCCCCGCCGCCGGCCAGTCGAAGCCTGAGCCGCGATCGGTTGCGAACGAGAAGCGGACCGCGGGCGCGGCCATCGCGAGCCGCTTGACCGCGTCCGCCGCGGCCAGCGCCTCGGCCCGGTCTGACTTGAGGAACTTGAGCCTCGCGGGCGTGGCGGCGAACAAGTCGCGCGCCTCGACCCGCGCGCCGGTCGCGCATGCGCAAGGTTCGATCGCGGTCTTGATTCCGTCCTCGACCAGGAGCCTCAGGCCCGTCGGCGCGCCCGTGTTGCGGGTGCGGATTTCGAGCCGCGACACCGAGGCGATCGAGGGCAAAGCCTCGCCCCGGAAGCCGAAAGTGGCGATCTGCATGAGATCGTCGTCGGGCAGTTTCGAGGTCGCGTGGCGTTCGACGCTGAGCGCGAGATCGGCTTCGTCCATGCCCCGCCCGTCATCGACGACCCGGATGAGGCGCCGTCCGCCGGCTTCGATCGTGACCTCGATCGATTTCGCGCGAGCGTCGAGCGCGTTCTCGACGAGTTCCTTGATCGCCGCAGCCGGCCGCTCGATCACCTCGCCCGCGGCGATGCGGTCGATGGTCAAGGGGTCGAGTTGGCGAATCGGCATGGGGATTTCGGACCTCGCCGCATTGTATCGCATTGGCGGACGGGCGTCGAAAGCGTTAGCCTCGGACGCGACGAGTCCAGCGGTTAAGGGGACCAGGAATGACGTTCGAGGGCGGCTGCTATTGTGGACAAGTGCGCTATGTGGCCGAGGGCAAGCCGCGGCTCAAGGCGCAATGCCATTGCCGCGAATGCCAGTATATCAGCGGCGGCGCGCCGAACATGTTCATGCTGATGGCGCCCGAGCGGTTCCGCTACGTGAGCGGCACGCCCAAGACCTTCACCCGCGCCGATCTCGCTCAGCCGGTGACGCGCGAATTCTGCCCAAACTGCGGCACGCATCTGACCACCCGGAGGCCGGACCTGCCCCTGGTGATCCTGAAGGTCGGAACCCTCGACGACCCAAGCCTGTTCGGCTTACCCCAGATGGCGATCCACACGCTCGACAAGCAGCCCTTCCATATGATCCCGGAAGGCGTGCCGGCGTTCGAGCGCGAGCCGCCGCGCTAGTTGACGAGAAGTCGCCCTCAGTCCCAGCCCTGCCGGTCGCCGACCCCATCCGTCGGCCACAACCGTCCGGAAGGGCGGACGTCCCCCGGACGCCCTAGAGACCGCTACCTTCTCCCTGTGGGAGAAGGAAAGATCAGAATCCTTCCGGCCGTCCGACCACGGTCGTGTGCAGCGAGCCGTCGCCGAAGGCGCGATGCGCGGCGCGGCCGACGCTCTCCATCGTGACCGCGGCGATCTCGCGGTTGCGTTCGACCAGCCATTCCGGCGCGCGGCGCTCGAGCTGGATGTGGACGAGCTGCGACGCGATCTTGGCCGAAGTGTCGAAGCGCAGCGGATAGGAGCCGATGAGATAGGTCTTGCCCTTCTCGAGCTCCTCTTCGTTGAGCCCGTTCAGCGCCACGTCGCGAATCTCCGCCGAGGCGACATCGAAGGATTCGCGCGCCCGCTCGTTCTTGGTCGTCGTGCCGCCGTAGAAATAGGCGCCTTGCTCGAGCGAATGGAAGGTCCCGAACACGGTATAGGCGAGGCCGCGCTTCTCGCGCACCTCGCGAAACAGGCGCGAGGTCATCGAGCCTGAGCCGCCCAGCACATGCGCGGCGACGACGCTCGGGATGAAATCCGGGTCGTCGCGCTTGAGCGCCGGCCGGCCGAAGCGGATCGTCGATTGCGGCACGTCGAGATCGATCCGGTCGATCGTGCCGAGGCCCTTGAAGGCAGCGGCGGGAATGGGCTTGAGATCGCCCTTCGCCGGCAGATCGGCGAACGCCTTGTCGACGAGCGCCGCCGCCTCCTTTTCCTCGATCGCGCCGACGACCGCGATCAAGAGCTGATCGCGCGCAATCCCGCGCTTCGCGGCTTTCACGAGATCGGCCCGTTCGATGCGGGCGAGCGTTTCGAGCGTCCCGTCGGCAGGCTGGCCGTAGGGGTGATCGGGGAACGACTTTGCCTTCCAGCTGCGGCTGGCGAGCGTCGCCGGATCGTTGGCGTCGTGGCGCAGGCGGGCGTTCATATGCTCGCGCACGCGTTCGAACGGCTCCTGGTCGAACCGGGGCGCGTTGACCGCAAGCCGCAAGAGCTCGGCGGCGCGATCGAGGTTCTTGGTCAGCGTGCGCATGCGTCCGCTCCAGTGATCGCGGTCGCAATGGAACGACATTTCGACCGCGATCTCGTCCAGGGCGCGGTGAAACGCTTGGGAATCGAGTTCACCCGCGCCCTCGTCGAGAAGTCCCGACATTAGCGCGCCGAGGCCCGCCTTTTCCGCCGGGTCCTGCGCCACGCCGCCGCGCATGGCGAATTCGAGCGAAACGACGGGCACCGCGTGAGAGGGAACGAGCCAGAATTTCAATCCGCGCGGGCTTGTGACGACGTCGACATTGACCGCGGAGTGAGAGGACGAAACGGCGAGGTGCTTTTGCATGGGCGTTTCCGTGGGGTTGTTTCTTGGCTCCGAACCTGGAGCAGACGAGCTCGCAGCTTCTAAGCCGCCTCCTCGACCAAAGGCATGAGATATCCAGTCACCGCGGGTTTATGATCGAGCCAGTGGCGCGCCG
The DNA here is from genome assembly GCA_963726105.1 of uncultured Alphaproteobacteria bacterium. Lineage (GTDB taxonomy): Bacteria > Pseudomonadota > Alphaproteobacteria > Rhizobiales > Beijerinckiaceae > Roseiarcus. The sequence goes on along the minus strand of CAVSBJ010000026.1, from coordinate 442,504 downwards.
CTCCAATCACGTCTTCGGCGCTGATGCGTTCGATCCTCGACGGCCATTCCTCGACGTCGCGCAAGGTTTGCCCGATCGCGAGCGAAGACCCATACCAGCGCGCGAGGTCCGATTGACTGTCGCGGGCGTAAATGGCGTCGGCGACCATGCGGGTCTTCGCCCGCTCGAGCTCGCCAGCTTCAATCCCCTCCTGCACGAACCTTGCTAGGCCCCGGTCAAACGCCTTATCCAGCATCTCAAGCGACACGTCCGGCGCAGGCGTCATGTTGACGATGAACCGGCTCTGATCGACAGCCGAGCCATGATAATAAGCCCATGCTGAGACGGCGATTCGCTCCTCCATGACCAGCGTTCGATAAAGGAAGCTGGTCTGCCCCCCGCCGAGCAGATGGGCGAGCAGTTCAAGCGCCTCCGCTTCGCCTTCGGACGCGGTACGGGCCGACGGCGCGAGATAGTGCCGCTGCCACCCGGGTTGCTCCACCTTGTCGTCGGCGACCTTCACCAACCGGTTGGCGACTGTCGGGGGCTCCATCGGGCGCACACGCTCGGGCTTCGCCCCGCGCGGCTTGATTTTGCCGTACGTCTCCTCGGCAAGGGCGCGCGCTTCCTCAGGTTCGACGTCGCCCGCGACCACCAGAATGGCGTTCTCGGGCGTATAAAAGCGCCGGTAATAGGCGAGCGCGTCCTCGCGGTTCAAGCCCTCGATCTCATGCCCCCAGCCGATGACGGGAATTCCGTAAGGATGATGGGTGAACAGCGCCGCCTGCACCGCTTCGCCGAGTTGCGCGCCCGGATCGGTGTCGCAATGCATGCGCCGCTCCTCGAGCACCACGTCGCGTTCCGGCGTCACGATGTCGTCGGTCAGGGTCAAGCCAGTCATGCGATCGGCTTCGAACGCCATGCAGGCCTTGAGATGCTGCTTGGCGATCTGCTGGAAATAGGCGGTGAAATCGTTGCCGGTGAAGGCGTTCTCCATGCCCCCAACCTCGGAAATGAATTCCGAGAACTCGCCCTTCGGATGGCGCTTGGTGCCTTTGAACATCAGGTGTTCGAGGAAGTGGGCGATACCGGATTTGCCCGGCGGATCGTCGGCTGCGCCGTTGCGGTACCAGACCATGTGGGTGACGACCGGCGCGCGATGATCGGGAATGACCACGACGTCGAGGCCGTTGGCCAGGGTGAAATTCACGACATGCGGCGCGGAAGAAGTGGAAGACGTCATCGCGGTCCAATCGAAGGTGGCAGGGCCCGCCCGACCGGCCGCAATGCGGCGCGATCATGACGATCTCGCGACATATAGACTGCCTGACGGCTTCTCGCTAGGCAGGGAGCGCGCGGGCATCAACGAACACGCGCCTCCAAGGCGTCTTTGATCTCGTCCAGAGCCTTCGGATCCTCGATGGTCGCCGGGGTTACCCATGGATCGTGATCGGCGATCTTCTTCATCGTGCCGCGCAGGATCTTGCCCGAGCGGGTTTTTGGCAGGCGGGGCACGACGAAAGCCATCTTGAAGGCGGCGACCGGGCCGATCTTGTCGCGCACCAGCTGGACGACCTCTTTCTCGATCTCATGCGGAGGCCGATTGACGCCCGCTTTCAAGACTAAAAACCCGCACGGGGTCTCGCCTTTGACCTCGTCCTTGACGCCAAGCACGGCGCATTCCGCCACGTCCGGGTGCCCGGCGACCACTTCCTCCATCCCACCGGTCGACAAACGATGGCCGGCCACGTTGATGATGTCGTCGGTCCGTCCGAGGACGGTGAGATAACCGTCCTCGTCGATGAGGCCCGCGTCGGCGGTCTTGTAGTAGCCGGGGAACTCATTGAGATAGCTCTCGCGCATGCGCTCGTCCTGGCGGTAGAGCGTCGGCAGGCAGCCAGGCGGCAACGGAAGCTTGATGACGAGCGAACCCATCACCCCGGCGGGCACGGGTTTCGTCGCCTCGTCGACGATGTGAACGTCGTAGCCCGGCATCGGCACGGTCGGCGAGCCGCGCTTGATCGGGAGCATCCCCAGGCCGACCGGATTGGCTGCGATCGGCCAGCCGGTCTCGGTCTGCCACCAGTGATCGACCACCGGAACGCCCAAAACTGTCTCAGCCCAGGCGACCGTGTCCGGGTCGGCTCGTTCGCCCGCCAGGAACAAGGTGCGCAGCGATGTGATGTCGTAGTTTTTGACGAGCTTGGCCTGCGGGTCCTCCTTGCGCACGGCGCGCAAGCCGGTCGGCGCGGTGAAAAACGCCGCGACCTTATAGTCCTCGATCACGCGCCAGTAAGCGCCGGCGTCCGGCGTCCCGATCGGCTTGCCCTCGTAAAGGACGCTCGAGCAACCGTGCAGCAACGGCCCGTAGACGATATAGGAATGGCCGACGACCCAGCCGATGTCGGAACCGGTCCAAAAGGTTTCGCCCGGCTTCATGTCATAAATCGCCGACATCGACCATTTGAGCGCGACCATGTATCCGCCGATGTCGCGCACCACGCCCTTCGGCACGCCAGTCGTGCCGGACGTATAGAGGATGTAGAGCGGATCGGTGGCCGCGAGGTCGGCGCAGGGCGCCCGCTTGCCCGCCTTCCCGGCGGCGTCGACAAGCGCGGTCCAATCGCGGTCCCTGGCGCCGTTCATGTCCGCCTTGATCTGCGGACGCTGGTAGATGACGCAGGACGCCGGCTTGTACCGGGCGAGGGAGATCGCGAGATCGAGCAGCGGCTTGTACTCGACGATCCGGCCTGGCTCGACGCCGCAGCTTGCGGCCAGAATGAGCTTCGGCTCGGCGTCATCGATCCGGGTCGCAAGCTCCCTCGCGGCAAAGCCGCCGAACACCACCGAGTGAACGGCTCCGATCCGCGCGCAGGCGAGCATGGCGACAATCGCCTCGGGAACCATGGGCATGTAGATCAGCACCCGGTCGCCCGCCACGACACCCAGATCGTTGAGCACGACGCCGAGCGTCGCCGTCTCGTCGAGCAGTTCGCGGTAGGTGATGGCGCGTTTGGCCCCGGTGACGGGGCTGTCGTAATAGAGCGCGACCCGGTCGCCGCGACCCGCCTCGACATGCCGATCGAGCGCGTTAAAGCAGGCGTTGCAACGGGCGTCGGGAAACCATCGGCCGTAGACGCCCGCGCGGGCATCGAAAATGCGCTCCGGCGGTCGTATCCACGTGATCTCGCGCGCGGCCTCCGCCCAGAAGCCTTGCGGATCGGCGCGCCAGCGATCATAGGTCTGCCGATAGCCGCTGGTCATCGTTTCGCTCCCTCAGCCACCCAACTCCGGCCTGTCGTTGTCCGGGCGAATTGTCGCGCCCGGCGCGGCGGAACGCAATGTCAGCCCCATCACGGCCCGGCCAATAATCCGGTTCGGTCGGCCCTTGAAGGAAACGGATGATGTCGGGCGAGACGCAATTTTACCTTATGGCGATCCCCGCGGTGATCCTTCTTGGTCTGTCAAAGGGCGGGTTTTCGGGCTTGAGTTCGCTGGCGATGCCAATGATGTCGCTCGTCTCCTCGCCGGTCAGGGCGGCGGCCATCGTGCTGCCCATTCTCATCGTACAGGACTGGGTCAGCGTGTGGGCGTTTCGGCGCGACTATTCGCCGCGAAACCTCGTCATCCTGATCCCTTCCGCCGTGATCGGCGTCACGCTTGGCTGGCTGCTCGCGGCGCGTGTCAGCGAGGACGCGGTGCGTCTTGCGATCGGCGTGATCTCAATCGCTTTCGTCGCCTACATGCTGACCCGGGACCGGCTTGGACGCGCTCCGGTCGAGAAGCCGGGCGTCCCAAGCGGCGTCCTGTGGGGGTCGCTGTCAGGCTTCACGAGCTTTGTCAGCCACGCCGGAGCGCCGCCGTTTCAGGTCTATGTCATGCCGCAATATCTGGAGCCGCGAATATTCGCCGGCACCGCGACCATATTCTTCGCCGCTGTCAACCTGTTAAAGCTTCCCGGCTATTTTCTCCTCGGGCAGCTGAGCCCAGACAACCTCGTTGTGTCCGCCTGGCTGGTTCCGGTTGCGGTTCTATCGACCTTTGCCGGCGTCTGGCTGGTCCGGCGGGTGTCCGCCGACCGCTTCTACACGGCCATTCTCGCGCTGACCTTCCTCATCGGAGTGAAGTTGACCTATGACCCCGTCCGGGCGCTTGCTTGAGGAAGACGGTTTTGAACCCGCGCGCCTGTCCACGCCCAAAACCGGTTCAAACGAAGCGCCAATGAGCGCGGTCAAGCCGGCTGGCTCCGCCCAGGGGCGCATCGCAGCGCAAATTCCCGCCTTCGCCGCGATCGGCTTTTTCGGTTATCTGGTCGACGCCGGGATCACCTACGGGTGCGCCAAATATCTCGGCCTGTCGCCAGAGCTCGCCCGACCGCCAGGCTTCATCATCGCCACGATCGTCAATTTCACCCTCAATCGGTCGATCACGTTCCACCACTCGCGGGCGCCCCTCTTCCGCGCATTCCTTCGCTATTGCGGCGTCGCCTCTTTGGGGCTCGCGGTCAATTATGCCGTCTATTCGGCCTGCGTTTTGCTCGCGCCCCGCGCCGGATTCGCCGTGACGCCGGCGATCCTGCCGCTGTTCGTCGCCGCCGGCAGCGGGGCGGCGATGGTTCTGACCTTCCTGGGCTTTCGGTTCTTCGCTTTTCGGCCCTAGGGATCGCCGATTGTCTGGCCCAAAGCTTGCGGAAGCGCGCTATGATCGCCTGGAAGCGCTGTGGGAGCTCCGCTCGATGTCTCTTTCGCCCTATGACCGCGACCTCGATCGCAATCCGGCCAATTTTCAGCCGCTGACGCCGCTCACCTTCCTCGAGCGCTCGGCCGCGGTGTTTCCGGATCGGCTGGCCATCGCTCACGGGGCCCTGCGCCGCAACTATCGCGAGTTCCACGCGCGGACGAAGAAGCTCGCCTCCGCGCTCGCCAAGCGAGGCTTCGTTCGCGGCGACACGGTCGCGGTCATGCTCGCCAACACGCCCGCGATGCTCGAGTGCCACTATGGCGTCCCGATGTGCGGCGCGGTGCTCAACGCGCTCAACACCCGCCTCGACGCAGCTTCGATCGCCTTCATGCTCGATCACGGCGAGGCCAGGGCGCTCATCGTCGACCGAGAGTTCTCCGCGGTCATCGGCGCGGCGCTCAAACAGGCGAAGACCCCGCCGCTGCTTATCGACTACGACGATCCGGAATACGAGGGACCTGGCGAACGGCTAGGGAGCCTCGATTACGAGGCGCTGATCGCCGAGGGCGACGAGGCTTACGAGCGCGCGGCGCCGAGCGACGAGTGGGACGCGATCGCGCTCAATTATACGTCAGGCACGACCGGCGATCCGAAGGGCGTCGTCTACCACCACCGCGGCGCCAATCTGCTCGCCGCCGGCAACATCCTCACTGCCGACGTCGGCCGCCATCCGGTCTATCTCTGGACGCTGCCGATGTTCCATTGCAACGGCTGGTGCTTCCCCTGGTCGGTCAGCGTCAAGGCTGGCGTGCATGTCTGCTTGCGCCAGGTGCGCGCCAAGCCGATCTTCGACCTAATCGCCGAGCACAAGGTGACCCACATGTGCGGCGCGCCGATCGTGATGTCGATCCTGCTCAACGCGAGCGACGACGAGAAGCGGCCACTGCCGCATCTCGTGCGCTTCTTCACCGCCGCGGCGCCCCCGCCGGCCGCCGTGCTGCAGGCGATGGGCGAAGCCGGTTTCGAGGTGACCCATCTCTATGGCCTGACGGAGGTCTACGGGCCTGCGGTGGTCAATGACTGGAAGGAGGAATGGAACGCGCTCGACGCCGCGGCTCAAGCCCATCTCAAGGCGCGACAGGGCGTTCGCTATCACGCGCTCGAGGCGCTTGACGTGATGGACCCGGAAACGATGCAGCCTGTGCCCGCCGATGGAGAAACGATGGGCGAGGTGATGTTCCGCGGCAATGTGGTGATGAAAGGCTACCTCAAGAACAAGGCCGGGACGGAGAAGGCGCTGGCTGGCGGCTGGTTCCATTCCGGCGACCTTGGCGTCAAGCACAAGGACGGCTACGTGCAGCTCAGGGACCGATCGAAGGACATCATCATTTCTGGCGGCGAGAACATTTCCTCGATCGAGGTCGAGGACGCTTTGTTCGATCATCCGGGCGTTCAACTTGCCGCCGTCGTGGCTCGGCCTGACGACAAGTGGGGCGAGACGCCGTGCGCCTTCGTCGAGATGAAACCTGGACACAGCGCGACCGCCGAGGAGCTTATCGAATGGTGCCGGGCGCGGCTCGCGCGCTACAAGTGCCCGCGTCATGTTGTCTTCGCCGAAATCCCGAAGACGTCGACCGGCAAGGTGCAGAAATTCGCGCTGCGCGAGCGGGCGAAAACGATTGAGGCGGGCAGGCCTAGCTGATGCGTTCCGACGCCTGGCCGCAACATTGCCGCGCGGCGCTCGGTCGAGCCGTGAGTGTCGCGGCGGCGCAGTTTCCCGCTCCGGGCGAAGAGGCGCCAAAGCGGGTCCATGACGTGCGCAAGATGCTGAAGGAAGCCCGTGCGATCACGCGGCTCTTTCTCCATTGCGTCGGCGAGCCGGCTCGTGTGACGATCACGGCGCTGGCCGCCACGCGACGCCAGATCGGGCGCGCCCGTGACCTCGACGTGATGGCGCAGCGTGTACAGCGCCTCGAGCCTCCGCCTATGGTTTCCGAACCCCTGATGGCCGCAATCGCGCGCGAGCGGGAGGCGGCCCGGCGCGCTCGCCGCGGCCTCTCGGCCACCGCGCCACGGCCGCGGCTCAACGCGATCGTCAGGCGTGTCGAGGGGTGGGACCTGAGCGCGGTCGGCACTGAGGACATTGCCGCCGCGGTCGCCCGCACTTATCGGCAGGCGCGCAAACGCGGATCTCTCGCCTTCGAGGGCGACGATCCGGTTGCGCTGCATGCCTTTCGCGCCCGCGTCGTTGATCTGCGCTACCAGCTCTCGCTCCTGTCCTGCGCCTGGCCGGAAGCCCTGAACGCGCAGGCCCAAGCGCTGAATGATCTTCGCGAGGCGCTCGGCGACTTCAACGACCTGCACGTGCTCGAATCCTTCGCGGCGGAGCACGGCGACTTGCCGCAGGAGGCGCTGGAAAACCTCGGCGCCCGCATCGCAGCGAAGCAGCACAAGCTCAGGCGGCGCGCTCACGTCGAGTTCGAGCGGCTGTTCGCCGAAACGCCGAACGCGTTCGCGACCCGCATCGCGGCCTATCTCAGTCACCCCATGACAGAGCCGGTGGTTGCAGCGGAGGAGTTGGGCGCCGCCAAAGCGGCTTCCGCAGCTTAAGCAGGTGGGGGCTCCGCCATTCCCTTTCGGCATACCGCAAGGGACGCTCAAATAAACCTAAGTTGACAGGAGAAAAAGTTTCGCTCAGGTTCCGCGGCGTGCTGGACCGGGGGTTCAGGGTCACTGGCTGTTAAGACGAAAATGCGGGGGGACGCTGGAGGGACTCTCCTGGAGCGCCGCTTCCGCCGCGCGGGAATGGGAGACTTCGGATGAAAAAGACAAGTTGGTTCATGGCGGCGCTCGCGGGAGTGGCGCTGGTCGGTCAGGCGCATGCCTCGACCATGCCCATCACATTCAGTGGCCAGGGCGTTAGCGGATCGCTCGAAATAACTTTTGGTCCCGGCACGGACGCCAAATACTCAAACGCCTTTGAGATCACTGGAGTCAGCGGGACCTTTTCCGACACGAACAATGGCCTCGATATCGTCAATGCGTCGGTCAGCCTCTTTCCGATCTTATCCCCTCCCTCCGCTCCGGAATCGACAAATCTCCTTGCGCCGCACGATTTCAGCAAATTCGCGGTCGCGTCGGGCTTGCCCGTCCTGAGCAACGGCTTCGTTACCTATGACAATCTGTTTTGGCCAGGCAACGCGCCACCGACCGCATCTGACTTTTCGGGCCACGGAACGTTCCTGGATATTTACGGGCTCGCGTTCACCATTGGCGGCGGTACGGTGGTGGATCTATTCAGCAACGGCCTAGGCTTCGGTCCCCCGGGCGCGGTGTTCGGCGTCGCGGTCGTCACCTCCGAGACGGCATTGGACTACGTTTCGGGCGGCGTGTCGGCGTCGACGCCTGAGCCCTCGACATGGGCGATGATGGTCCTCGGCTTCGTCGGCCTCGGTTTTGCCGGTTACCGCTCCTCGCGCAAGGCTGCCGCCATCGCCGCGTAACGCGTATCAAGACGGCGAGACGGAAAGGCCGCCCTCCTCGGCGGCCTTTTTGCTTGGCCTCTCCCGCGCCGCCGTCAGGCGGCCCCGCGCACGCCGACCAGTAGCGCGACGCCAAAGGTCAGCACCGCGAGCGCGGCGACGAATTCGAATCCCCTCGCCACGAGCGCAAGGCGGGAATTTTCCCCCGCGGCAAGGCGCATCGCCGTCGACTTGGCGAAGACGGCCACCCACGCGAGCGCGCCTGTCGCCACCGCTGTTCCGATCGCCATGGCGAAGGCGGCGGCGACCCCCGCGGCGAACAGCCCTTGCGCCAGGGCGAACACCAGCACCAGGATCGCGCCCGAGCATGGACGGGCGCCAGCGGCGATCACTGTTCCCGCCGCCGCCCGCCATGAAAACGAGCCGTTGAGCTCGGCCGGATCGGGCATGTGCATGTGCCCGCAATCGTCCGCGAGTTTGCTCGGCGCGTCGGGCGCCCCCGCGCGATAGGCGGCGGCGGAAAGGCTGAAGCCCGGCCGCTCCCATGCGACGCCGGCATAGGCCGGGGTGGAAGCCAATGCGCGGCGGCGCTCCGCGTGCTCACTCAGGGCCGCAAGGAGCGCCGCGCCCTTTCGCCAGACCAGCCAGGCGCCGATGGCGGCGACGCTGCAATAGCTTGCGAGCTCGATCCAGTCGGCTGCGTGACTCATCTGTGAAGCGGTCGCCTGGAAGACAAACCCGGCCGCGCCGACGAGCACGATCGCGATCAGCGCCTGAAGCAGCGCCGCCATCAGCGCCATCACCGCGCCGCGTTTGAGCGAGGTTTCATTGGCCAGCATGTAAGAGGCAAGGACCGCCTTGCCGTGTCCAGGACCGGCCGCGTGCACCACCCCATAGGCGAGGCCAAGGCCCATCAGGCCCCAGGCGGCGCCGGGTTGCCCATGCAGCGCGTGCACTTTGCCTGCGATGAGATGGGTGAGCGATGACTGCGCCGCCATGAGCCAGCCCGTGAGCCCGCCTTCCCCGCCGCCTCCGCCCTCGCCGCCCGCGACAGCGAACGGCCGCTGGGCAAGCTGAGCGGCCGCGGCCACGACCGATGCGCTCCAAGCGGCCCAACCAAGGCCGATCCGCACGATTGAGCGCTTCTTCATGGGCAGGCGACGATGGCGGCGCTCGCCATCTTGAAACCGAAATTGGTTCCGGGCGCGAGATTGGTGAAGAACGATTCCGAGAGCTTCTGTTTGTCGTTCGCCTCGAGCGGTTTGGGTTTGGCCACCGTCGCCGTGCACCCTGATGGTGCGGAAACCAGCGTCACCGGCTCTTTGTCGTCGAACTCAAAATCGATGAAAAATTCCGGATCGGACACCCGAAGAGTGAGGAACTTGCTCACCGGGGTCGGCGTCTTGAGCGGCAGGGTGACATGGAATTCGACCAGATGGTCGGGCCGCTCCTGCATCCAGTAGTCGGTCACCGGGTCGAAATCCATGGCCTTGCCGCCGATCTTCAGCGTGGTGAAATAGCCGATCTCGGCCAGGCTGCCGGCGTTCTCCTTGGCCAGCGGCGCAAACTGCTCCTTCTTCACCAGCTGGCCGGCTGGCGCGAGGCCCTGGGTGGCGAAAGACGAATACATCTCGTCGAAAACCCAATCGTGAATCACCGCCGAAACCTTTCCGTCAGGCGTGAAGGCGATCTGGCTTTTGACGGTGACCCACACATGCGGGTGTGCGGCCGCCGGCGCAGTCGCCGCAAGTCCGAATGCGAGCCCCAAGGCCGCTATTCGCCAATTCCGCTGTCGGCCGCCCATAGCGAGGCCTCCTTGCTGGCAAAGTGCGGCGACGAGATGGCGCAGCGCCCGATCATGGTTGAGCGAATCTTAACGCGCGTTGGTTCAGCGATTCTTAAGGCAATCGGCCCAAATCTAGCGCCATGGCGCGTTGCGTTCCGCCTGTGTTGCTCGCCTTGATCGCCGCTTTGTGTCTCGTGAGCTGCGGATTTCCCGGCCGCCCCGAGCGGCCGGTCTGGCGTGCGCAGGCCGAGAACGCCTGCTTCGCCCGCCAGCAGGTCACCCTCTCCGACACCATTGTCTCCGCGCCCGAGATCGACGGTCCGGGCATTTGCGGAATGACCCGTCCGCTGAAAGTCTCGGCGGTCGATAACGGCGCGATCGCCATTGACAAGACCTTGACCATCGACTGTCCGATGATTCCGGCGCTCGAGGCCTGGCTCAACGCCATCGTCGAGCCCGATGCGCAGACCCGCTTCGGGCAAAGGGTCGCGACCGTCAACGTGTTCGGCGCCTATAGCTGCCGGGGGATCGACAACATGCCGGGCGCGCGGCTTTCGGAACACGCATTCGGCAACGCGGTCGACGTCGCCGGCTTCACGCTCGCCGACGGCCGAGAAATCGCGTTCGTCCACGACTGGAAGGCGCCCGACACCCAGGAAGCCGCCTTCCTGCACGAGGTCCACGCGGGCGCCTGTCAGTATTTCACCACGGTCCTGGGCCCGGGCGCGGACGTGTTCCACTACAACCACATCCATCTCGATCTCGCCAATCACGGCTCGACCGACACGGGCCCCCGGCGCATCTGCAAGCCAACCCCCGCGCCCGATCTCCTGCCGGCGCCCGGGCCGCGCGACGGCCTGCCGCCGGCGCCCGACATCGACGAACCGCTCGACATCGCGCACCTGAGCGCGCCGGGCGTCGCCGCTCCGCCTCCGGACGCCACGCCGGGGCCGGGCGACGGACCCGACGGCGCCTTGCCGCCGGCGCCGATGGGCGAGAGCGATCCCGCGCCGCCGATCCTGCCGGCCGGCGCCGGTCCAAGCGTCGATACGAGTCCGACCTCCTCGATCCGCGACCACGGCAATTAGCGCCTGGTGACATCTGCGGCGGCGCAAAGCGATCTCCTGAACCGATGGTCCGGGAGAACCAATAAACGCCAATGGTCCGTTTTTCGTCTTGTGTTCCTGTGGCGCGCGCGGCGCCTAACTGAAGCCCAACCCGGGGCCGTCCACCTACCTTGAGCGAGCCGCTTTTGGAGTGAGGCGGCCGAAGGGAACGGCGGAGGCGGCGACAATCTATTACAGAAAATCAGAAACCGAATAAGCTTGCCCCATGAGCAATCCCGCCCTTCCGAATGGCCGCGACTGCAGCGCGCCCGTTCGGACGCCTCTCAACGCAAGAGGAAAGGTGCAAGAAACAGTTCCCCGCTTCCAAGACAATCCGACCCTCATGGGCAGGGACTTCGCACCCAAACGGCCAAGCGCAAGAAAACCCAAACGGATCGACCCGACCAATGTCGCCGCCCGCTGCCGAGAAGGAGACAAACCGAAGGCAACCGAGCTGGAGGGTGTCATCGCCAGGGATGGGCCGCGGCTGATTTCTTCTCGTGCGCTTCGATCGCCGAGGTCTCGACCAGGGTGAGATCGATGTCGTCGAGCCCTTCGATGAGGCACTGTTTGCGAAAGGGATCGATCTCGAACTTGACGACCCCGCCGTCGGGACCACGGATTTCCTGCGCCGGCAGATCGACCGTCAGCGTCGCGTTCGCGCCGCGTTCGGCGTCGTCCTGGAGCTTGGCGAGATCTTCGGCCGAGACCCTGATCGGCAGGACACCGTTCTTGAAGCAATTGTTGTAGAAGATGTCGGCGAAGTCGGTCGCGATCACGCAGCGGACGCCGAAGTCGAGCAGCGCCCAGGGCGCATGCTCACGCGACGAGCCGCAGCCGAAATTGTCGCCGGCGACGATAATTGACGCCTTTCGGTAGGCCGGCTTGTTGAGGACGAAGTCGGGGTTCTCGGAGCCATCCTCGCGATAGCGCATTTCGGAGAACAGACCCGCGCCGAGGCCGGTGCGCTTGATCGTCTTGAGATATTGCTTGGGTATGATCATGTCCGTGTCGATATTGTCGATCGGCATCGGCGCCGCGACCCCGGTCAATGTCGTAAACTTGTCCATCTCGTTCAGACTTTCTGCTCTCGGCGATTTCGCCTGGGCGACGGGGGCGCCCCAAGAGCGTCTCCCTGTTTTCGCGTTGGCTCTAGCAAGTGCCGCCTTGCCGGACAATGGCGTCGAAGCTCACAGATATTTCTCCAGATCCTTGGCCGCGTCCTCAGGCGAGCGCTCGACATTGAAGGCTTCGACGAAGGCGCCGTTCTTGTCCATGAGGTAAACGATCGAACTGTGGTCCATCGAATAGTCGCCGTCGGATTGCTTTTGGCCCTTGCGGGCGTAGACCCGAAAGGTCTTCTCGGTTGCTTCCACCGCCTGCGGGCCGCCGGAAAGGCCGACCACGGCGGGATTGAAGCTCGAGACATAGTCCTGCATCACCTTTGGCGTATCGCGCTCCGGGTCGACGGTGATGAACAGCGCGGGAATGGCCTTATTCCCCATCTTGCCAAGAATGTCGGAGATGCGCGCAAGCTCGGTCGGACAGACGTCTGGGCAGTGAGTATAACCGAAATAGACGAGGAAGGGCCGCCCCTTCAGCGTCTGATCGCTGACGGTCTTGCCGGTCCCGTCTTGAAGCGCGAAGGGTCCGCCGATCAGGGGCCCGCGCGGCCTTTCCGACGGACTTGTCAGCATGAACGCCGCAAAGCCAACCACAACGACGGCCACGAGAGTTGCGACCACGCGGATTGCAAACGTGCGCGATCGCGGCGCGTTGTTGGCTTCAGCTTCCGGCATTGGACCTCCATTCGGAGCGGGCCTCCTAACTGCGAAATGGGGCGATCTCCGGACGGAGGGTCAACCCGATAGGAACCTGCTATTGACCTTGCCTCATGAGGGCGCCACGACGAGCGCCTGGATAGGGCGTCATGGTCCTTCGTCAACTCGAATATCTCGTGGCGCTCGCGCGAGAAAAGCACTTTGGCCGCGCCGCAGACGCCTGCCACGTGTCGCAGCCCACCCTTTCGGCCGCGATTCGACTGCTTGAAGACGATCTTGGCGCGCCGATCGTCGAACGTGGGCACCGCTATGTGGGCCTGACGCCGCAGGGGCAAGTCGCCCTGGAACACGCCCACCGCATTCTGGCCGAAGTGGAAAACCTTCGGCGCGGACTCGAGGAGATCGACAAGGGCCTCACCGGACGGCTTCGGATCGGCGTCATCCCGACCGCGCTCCCCTTGGTTTCCCAGTTGACGGGTCCCTTCTACGCGCGCTTTCCCGGCGTGACCGTCGCCATCATCTCCATGAACAGCCAGGAAATTGATCGCGGGATCGAAGAGTTCGAGCTCGACGTCGGCCTCACCTATCTCGACGCCGAACCGATGGCGCACGTTAAGACCAAACCGGTCTGCGTCGAGGAATACCTCTTTCTCACCCCAGCAAGCGGCGCGCTTGCCGGGCGGACCCAAGTCACCTGGCGCGAAGCGGCGAATACGCCTTTGTGCCTGCTGACGCCCGACATGCAGAATTGGCGGATCATCGACGGCGTGTTTCGCTCGGTGGGGGCGAAGCCCGTCCCAGCGGTCGAGACCAACTCGATCTTCAACCTCGTCTCGCATGTGAGCGCGGGCCAGTGGTCAGCGATCGTGCCTCGCCAGCTCCTGCGCTTCTTCGGCGTGCCGGAGGGCACAAGAGCAATCGAACTGGTCGAACCGGTCGCGCAACGCACCATCGGACTGGTGATGAGCGATCGGCAGCCGCCCTCGCCGCTCGCCCGCAACCTGTTCGCGATGCAATTGCCCGATGATATCGCGGGGCTGATCCAGCCCCCCAACCGACCCAGCGAGAATCTACGAAATGCCGAACGATAGGAATTCCCTATCGTCCATTCCAAAGGTTCAATTTGAACCTAAGCGCCCCCGAGCGCATTTGTAAGGTGATCCGGGAGGATGTTGTGTCTGGCCGAACGGCCTTTGATCTCGACTTGGCGCGAACGCTGATTGACCGAAAGCGCGACGAGTTGGGCGCCACGCTGCCAATCCTGCACGATCTGCAGGAGCAATTCGGCTACATCGATGACGCGACGATCCCGCTGATCGCCGAGGCCCTCAACATCTCGAAGGCCGAAACGCTCGGCGTGATCAGCTTTTACCACGACTTCCGCCGCTCGCCGGTTGACGGCCCGGTGTTGAAGCTCTGCCGAGCCGAATCCTGTCAGTCCATGGGCTGCGAAGATCTCGTTTCGCACCTTCAACTCCGTCATGGGGTCAAAGTTGACGACGCGGACGACCATTCCGGCCTCCACGTCGAAACAGTTTACTGCCTTGGCAATTGCGCCCTTTCCCCCGCCGCCTTGCTTGACGGGGCGCCGGTCGGCCGCCTGGACCACGATCGGATCGACTCGATCGTCGCCGCAGCGCAAGGCAAAGTGCAATGACCGTCCGGGTTTTCGTCCCCGCGGATTCTTCGGCTCTATCCGTCGGCGCAGAGCTTGTCGCTGACGCGATTCGAGACGAGGCGCGTCGTCGCGGCCTCGGGATCGAGCTTGTTCGAACCGGATCCCGCGGACTCTTCTGGCTTGAACCGCTTGTCGAAGTGGAAACGGCTGCCGGCCGCGTCGGTTACGGGCCCGTTGCGCCAGGCGAGACCGCTCAACTGTTTGAGGCTGGCTTTCTGAACGGCGCTCCGCACCCCAAGGCTCAAGGCCGCCTTGACGAGATCCCCTATCTCGCAAGGCAGCAGCGGCTGATCTTCGCCCGTTGTGGCCTGACCGACCCCCTCTCGCTCGAGGATTATCGCCGCCATGGCGGACTTCTTGGGTTGGAGCGCGCGTTGGCGTCTGGCTCGAAGGCGACGATCGAGGAGGTCTTGGCCTCAGGCCTGCGCGGTCGCGGCGGAGCAGGCTTTCCGACCGGCATCAAGTGGCGCACGACCGCAGGAGTCGAGGCCGATCAAAAGTACGTCGTCTGCAACGCCGACGAGGGCGACAGCGGCACGTTCGCCGACCGGATGCTGATGGAAGGCGACCCCTTTCTTCTGATCGAAGGCATGACCATCGCGGGCGTCTCGGTCGGCGCGACCAAAGGCTATGTCTATATCCGCTCCGAATACCCGCACGCGTTCGCGACCTTTCAGCGGGCGATCGAACGGGCGCGGGCGGGAGGCGTTCTCGGCCCCAGCGTGCTCGGATCAGGCAAAGCGTTCGATCTTGAGGCGCGACTCGGCGCTGGCGCGTACATCTGCGGCGAAGAGACGTCGCTTCTGGAGAGCCTTGAGGGGAAGCGCGGGCAGATCCGCGTCAAGCCTCCCTTGCCGGCGATTGTCGGCTTGTTTGGCAAGCCGACAATCATCAACAATGTGCTGAGCTTCGCATCGACGCCCTGGATCCTCGAGCACGGCGCGAAGGCCTACGCTGCCTATGGTGTCGGACGGTCACTTGGATCGCAGCCGTTCCAACTGGCCGGCAACATTCGCCACGGCGGACTCGTGGAGCTAGCGTTTGGCGCAACGTTGCGCGAACTCGTCGAAGGTTTCGGCGGCGGCACACGTACCGGCCGGCCGATCCGCGCGATTCAGGTTGGCGGCCCCCTCGGCGCTTATCTTCCGGAATCGCTCCTTGATACGCCGCTCGACTACGAGTTCGATGGCTGCCGCCGGCGGTATGCTGGGCCACGGCGGAATTGTCGTCTTCGACGACAGCGTCGACATGGCGCGCCAGGCCCGCTTTGCGATGGAATTTTGCGCCAAGGAGAGCTGCGGCAAGTGCACGCCCTGCCGGATCGGTTCGACCCGCGGGGTCGAGACCGTCGACAAGATCATAGCCGGCCAGGACCGCCCAAAGAACGTCCAACTGTTGCGCGATCTTTGCGAGGTGATGACCGACGGCTCCCTCTGCGCTCTCGGCGGCCTCGCGCCCATGCCGGTGCTGAGTGCGCTCAATCATTTCAATGAGGATTTCGCCAAGGCGCCCGTGCGCGTCGCGGCGGAATAGGAGACCGCCCATGGCGCTGTTGCAAGAACTCGACACGGGCACGCCCATTCGCACTGGCGAGGCGACGGTCATGCTGACCATCGACGGGCGCCAGGTGAGCGTCCCTCGGGGAACGTCCGTGATGGCCGCCGCCGCTCTGATCGACAATCCGATCCCCAAACTCTGCGCGACGGACGGTGTCGAGGCCTTTGGCTCCTGCCGTCTCTGCCTGATCGAAATCGAAGGCCGCAAGGGCACGCCCGCCTCCTGCACGACGCCCGCGGAAGCGGGGATGATTGTCCGCACCAAGACGCCGCGCCTGGAGCGCCTGCGCCGGGGCGTCATGGAGCTCTACATTTCCGACCATCCGCTGGACTGCCTCACCTGCAGCGCCAATAACGACTGCGAATTGCAGGCCCAGGCCGGGAATGTCGGCCTGCGCGACGTCCGCTACGGTTACGCCGGCGCGAACCATCTGGAGGCGCCGACCGACGCGTCCAATCCCTATTTCACCTTTGAATCCTCGAAATGCATCGTCTGCTCGCGCTGCGTGCGCGCCTGCGAGGAAGTGCAGGGCACGTTCGCGCTGACCATTCTCGGCCGCGGATTTGACTCGAAGGTCGGAACGGGTGGGGTCGATTTCCTGTCGTCTGAATGCGTGTCCTGCGGCGCCTGCGTGCAGGCGTGCCCGACCGCGACGCTCAACGAAAAGCTGGTCATCGACAAGGGGACGCCGGAGCGCACGGTCGTCACGACCTGCGCCTATTGCGGCGTCGGCTGCTCCTTCAAGGCCGAGCTCAAGGGCGACGAAGTCCTGCGCATGGTCCCCTACAAGGCCGGCAAGGCCAACGAGGGGCATTCGTGCGTCAAGGGCCGGTTCGCCTATGGCTACGCGACCCACAAGGATCGTGTTCTGAAGCCCATGATCCGCGAGCGGATCGAGGATCCGTGGCGCGAAGTCTCCTGGGACGACGCGATCGCTTATGCGGCGAACGAATTCCGGCGCATCCAGGGAAAGTACGGACGCGACTCGGTCGGCGCGATCAGTTCTTCCCGCTGCACCAACGAGGAAGTGTTCCTGGTTCAGAAGATGGTTCGCGCCGGGTTCGGCAACAACAACATCGACACCTGCGCGCGCGTTTGCCATTCACCGACTGGCTTCGGCCTGTCGAAGACCTTCGGCACCTCGGCCGGCACGCAGGATTTCAAGTCCGTAGACAAAACGGATGTCGTGGTCGTCATCGGCGCCAATCCGACTGACGCTCATCCGGTTTTCGGCTCCCGCATGAAGAAGCGCCTGCGCGCCGGCGCGCGTCTCATCATCATCGATCCCCGCCGCATCGATCTCGTCAAGAGCACGCACATCAAAGCGGACTACCATCTCGCGTTGAAGCCCGGAACCAATGTCGCCGTCCTCAATGCCTTGGCCCATGTCATCGTCACCGAGGGCCTCGTGAACGAGGCGTTCGTCCGCGATCGTTGCGATTTCGCGAATTTCGAGTCCTGGGCGCGTTTTGTCGCTGATCCGCGTCATTCGCCCGAGGCCTCGGCGGAGGCGAGCGGCGTCGACCCGCAGGAATTGCGCGCGGCCGCGCGTCTTTTTGCCACCGGCGGCAATGGCGCGATCTATTACGGGCTTGGCGTCACCGAGCACAGCCAGGGTTCGACCTCGGTCATGGCGATCGCCAACCTCGCTATGGCGACTGGAAACATCGGCCGCGAAGGCGTTGGCGTGAACCCGCTGCGCGGTCAGAACAACGTGCAAGGCTCCTGCGACATGGGCTCGTTCCCGCATGAGTTTTCAGGCTATCGCCACGTGTCCACCGACGCCGTGCGCGAGACGTTCGAACGCCTGTGGGGCGTGCCGCTCAGCAACGAGCCGGGCTTGCGCATTCCCAACATGATCGACGAGGCGATCGACGGCTCATTCAAGTGGCTCTACGTGCAGGGCGAGGACATCGCGCAATCCGACCCGGACACCAAGCACATCACTTCGGGCCTCAGGGCGATGGAATGTGTCGTCGTCCAGGATCTCTTCCTCAACGAGACAGCGCGCTATGCGCATGTGTTCCTGCCCGGCGCCTCGTTCCTCGAGAAGGATGGTACGTTCACGAATGCCGAGCGCCGCATCAATCGCGTGCGCAAGGCGATTCCTCCCCTCGCTGGAATGGCCGATTGGGAAACGACGATGGCGCTCGCCAACGCCATCGGCGTGCCCATGAGCTACACCCATCCGAGCGAGATCATGGATGAGGTCGCCGCCACGACGCCAACCTTCCAGGGCGTCTCCTATGCAAGGCTTGACGAACTTGGGTCGATCCAGTGGCCATGCAACGACGCCGCGCCAACGGGCACGCCGGTGATGCACGTCGACCGCTTCGTGCGCGGCAAGGGCCAGTTCATGTTGACCGAATTTGTCGCGACAGAGGAGCGCGTTGGACCGCGCTTCCCGCTTCTGCTGACGACGGGCCGCATCTTGTCGCAATATAACGTTGGCGCCCAGACGCGACGCACCGCAAGCGCCGCCTGGCATAGCGAGGACGTGCTCGAGATTCATCCCTTCGACGCCGAGCAGCGCGGCGTGCGCGACGGCGATCTCGTGGCGCTGAAGAGCCGCACCGGCGAGATCTCGCTGCATGCGAAGATAACCGAGCGCGTGCAGCCGGGCGTCGTGTACACCACCTTCCACCATGCGGAGACCGGCGCGAATGTCGTCACCACCGACTACTCGGACTGGGCGACCAACTGCCCGGAATATAAGGTGACGGCGGTGCAAGTGCGGCGGACCAATCATTTCTCCGACTGGCAGGTGCGCGATCGCGAAGAGGGCGTCTCCTTGCGCCGGACCGGGAAAGCCCTGGCCGATGCGGCCGAGTGAGGGCCCGGGCTCGATCGACGTTCCAGTCCGGGCCTTTTCCTACGATTCGGGCGCGAGCGGGCCAGAGTTCGGTCGAGCGGTCGCCGTCGAAGCGCCGGTCCAGATCGTCATAG
The DNA here is from genome assembly GCA_963726105.1 of uncultured Alphaproteobacteria bacterium. Lineage (GTDB taxonomy): Bacteria > Pseudomonadota > Alphaproteobacteria > Rhizobiales > Beijerinckiaceae > Roseiarcus. The sequence continues at coordinate 423,509 of CAVSBJ010000026.1, read as the reverse complement.
GCGGCGCGCCCTTCGCCGTCATGATGGCGACCCCGAATGATCTCGAAGACTTCGCCGCCGGCTTTGCCCTGACCGAGCAGATCGCGACCAGCATCGCCGATATCCGCGGCGTCGAGGTCGAACAGGTGGAAGACGGCTGGAAGCTCAAGATCGCGATTTCCGGCGAGCGATTGCAGGCGCATCTCGCGCGCGGCCGGGCGATGAGCGGGCGCACCGGCTGCGGCCTGTGCGGCATCGAGGACTTTTCCCAGATGCCCTCGCCCCGCCCGCCGTTGCATCCGCAGGCCCCGATTGCGCCTGAGGCGATCCGCGCGGCCTTAAGCGAGCTCGAGGCGCGGCAGCCCCTCAATCAGGCGACGCGCGCTGTCCACGCCGCGGCCTGGTGCGGACGGGATGGGGCAATCGTCCTGGTTCGCGAGGATGTCGGACGACACAACGCGCTCGACAAGACGATCGGCGCGCTTGCCCGCGCTGGCGTCGCGCCGGACAGCGGCTTCTTTATCATCACCAGCCGCTGCTCGTTCGAAATGGTGGCCAAGGCGGCGATTTTTGGCGCTGGCACATTGGTCTCGGTGTCGGCGCCGACGTCGCTTGCGCTGGAGCGCGCACGACGGTTTGGCGTTCGCGTGATTGCTGTCGCGCGTCGCGATCAGGCTTTATGCTTCGACGAGGACAAGGACGAGTCAACCGGAGGATTGGCGGCTTGACGACCGGCAAGCTCGACAGACTTGTGCGCATGGCCAATCAGATTGGCGATTTCTACGCCTCCATGCCCGAGCAGGAGGCGACCAAGGGCGCCGCCTCGCACCTGCGCCTATACTGGACACCAAAGATGATCCGCGAGATCATAGCGTTCGCCGATGAGGGCCATTCCGGCCTGAATGCGATCGCGGCGCGCGCGGTCGATTCACTGAAACAGAGCGAGTTGGCCGCTTAGAACTCTGCCGGGCCCTCATGCCGCGCTGGCCGCGCCCTCAAAATCTCACGCGGCTTTTTGTCGGCCAGCACATCATCAACGGCGTGAGCGTCGGCGCCGGCGTGGTCGTGGTCGCGCTCGTCGCCGCAAAGATTTTCGGCTTCACGGCGGGCCAGCCGGCGACGCTTGGCGCCATATCAGCCAGCATTTCCGATCTGCCCGCGCCCTGGCGCGAGAAAGCGCGGACGCTCGCCTTCGGCTTCGCGCTGGCGATGCTCTCGACAATCGCAATCCAGCTCGCGCTGCCGTGGCCGCTTGCCACGCTCATCATGATCGGAATCATCAGCTTCGTCGGCGGTCTCGTCACCGGGCTCGGCCGATGGGCGGTTGCCGTCGGGATGCAGGTGGTCATCCCGATGGTCTTCATTCTGGGGTTCCCTCGCGAATCTTTTCCAGCCGCGGTTCGGACCGAGTTGCTGCTCGCGGGCGGCGGCGTCGCCTATATCGTCATTGCGCTCCTGGCGACCGTTTTCACCGACGCCAGCGCCCGCCGTATGGTTGCAAGCGAAACGATCCGCGAGTTCTCGATCTATTTGCGCGCGGTCGCCGGCATTTTCGATCCCGACCAGGATTTGGCGGCGGCCTACGGCGCGACGATCCGCCAGCAGTCGGCGCTGTCCGAGCAGTTGCAATCGGCGCGCTCGCTTTTGCTCGAGCGGTCCGGCCGAGCGGGAGAGCGGATGCGGCTCGCGGCCTCGATCGGCATCTTGCTTGACGCGCTCGACGCTCTCGTCGCCGCGCAATGCGATGTCGAACTTGTCCGAAAGACGCCTGGAGCGGCGCCGGTGCTGGCGCGGATCGGCGACGCATTGCGGATCGGGGCGCATGATCTCCAGCATTTGAGCATTGAGCTCCTGACCACCGGCCGCCCCACGCTGCCGCCGGACCATCAGCTTGCAATCGACGCGCTCAGGAACCAATCCGCGCGACTCGAAGCGAATGCGATGGATGCAAAAGCGCGCGAAGCGCTCGACGCCGCGACGTGGCGGCTCGTTCGATCGCTCGGTCACATCCGGCGCCTCGAACGGTCGCTGTCAAACGACGTGACGGCGAAGGCTGCGATCGGCGACGTTGATCTTGCCGCATTCATCCCGAAGCGGAACTACGGACCGAGCGCGCTCGCTCCGCATCTCAAACCCGATTCGCCGGTGTTGCGATTTGCGACTCGTCTGTCGCTGGCGATGATGGCGGGCGCGGTAGTGGCGCAATCGCTTGGCGACGAGCGGCATGGCAACTGGGTTCTCCTCACAATCGCAGTCGTGATCCGCGCGGGATATGGAATGACGCGTCAGCGGCGCGACGACCGAGTCATCGGCACGCTCGTCGGGTGCGTGTTGGCGGCGGGCTCCGTCGCCTATTTGCCGGCTGGCGCGCTGGTCGCCGTTCAAGGTTTCGCGGTCGCCGTCGTGCATAGTTTCGCCCGGCTCAACTACCGGATTTCCTCCACCGGAGCTTCGGTGATGGCGCTGGTGTCGTTGCATCTGGTCCAGCCGTCGGTCTCGGCGCCCATCCTGGTGCGGCTGGCCGATACGCTGATTGGCGCGGCGATCGCGCATCTCTTCAATTATTTCTGGCCGCGCTGGGAGTTTCTCGAGGCGCCGCAATTGGCGAACCGCCTTCAGGCCCAGCTTGCCGCCTTCGCTCTCGCCGCACTGAGGAACGACGTTAATGAACATGACTATCGGTTGGCGCGAAAAAACGTGCTCGAGGCTATGGCCGCGCTCTCTGATTCCGCGGGCCGGATGGCCATCGAGCCCATGACGGCGCGCAAGGGTCTCGATGAGATGGCGGAGCTTCTCATACGGGCTTACAGCCTTGTGGCCCAGCTTTCGGCCGCTCGCCTCGCGACGCAGACCGGCGCTCCGTTGCCTGATCTCGCGATCAGCAACTGGCTTCAGGCGCTCCTTGCCGGCTCGTCCGACGCGGCCAAGAGTGGCGGCGCCTCCCCGGACGGACCGCTTGCCGCCGCAGCGATCGCGGTGACCGCCGCCGCCCGCAAGTACGAACGCGCGGCGAAGAGCCACACCCTGTAGGCTCCTGGAAGCAGGCGGCCGAAAGCTTAAAGCCGCTTCTCGAACCAGTGATGGGCGTAGGGATTGTCATTGAATCGAGAGACTTCCCGGTAACCTTCGCGCCGGTAAAGCGCGTGGGCTTCGGTGAGCGCCCGGTTGGTGTCCAGCCGCAGCGTTTTCAGCCCTATTTCCCTGGCCGCAGTTTCGAGCGCCCGCAACATCCGGCGTGCGACGCCCATGCCTCGTGCGGATGGCGCGGTCCAGACCCGCTTGATTTCTCCCGTCGCTTTGTCCACGCGTTTGAACCCGCCGCACCCGACAGCCTCGCCATCGAGCCGCGCGATCATAAAAAGACCGGAGGGAGGCGTCATGTCCTCGACGCGCGCGGAGTCATCTGCGCCGGCGTCAAAACCGCTCTCGAACCGCGCCGCAAGTTCGCGGAAGTACGCGGCGAGGCAGACGCGCGCGTCGGCGCCGTCCGGCGGTTCGGCAGCGACCCTGACCGAGGCGGCCCGGATCAGCCGCTCAACCTCGCCCATCGCCGCCAGCAAGCGAGTTTGCTCGGAGGCGTCGAGATGGTCCAGCATCGATTCCGCGAGATTGTCCGAGAGCCTGTCATAGGCCGCCCGTTCGGCGCTCCCTTTGCGGGTCAGGCTCACGCGACGGCGGCGACCGTCGCCGTCCCCCTTCGTCACAGCAATCAACCCCTGCGTCGTCAGGGATTGCAGCAGCCGGCTGAGATAGCCCGAATCAAGCCCAAGCTTGCCGCGGAGCGCCCGGACGTCGGCGCCATCAGCGCTGATTTCGAAAATAAGCCGCGCCTCAGCGACCGGGCGGCCCCGTCGCAGGTAATCGAGTTCGAGCGCGCCGACACGCTGAGTCACAAGCCGATTGAAGCGTCGAACGCCTTGCAGCTGGCTTTCGTCCATTCTCTGACTTTAGTCAGATATATCTTGGATTTCAAGCGCATGGCGGACGATCAGGCCGCTTCCATCAGGTCGGGCCGATCGCAAGGCCGCAAAACTCGCCGACACGCCAGATCGCCGCGCCAATTTGTGATCGGCGAGACAGGTGGGCGGGACCAAGGAAACGATTGCGGGACGACGGGCAACGGCGTTAGTGTGAGCGCAGCGTAAACAGCGCGCGCCGTCGTTGCCGTGCTTCGCATCGCGCATCGCGGTTCGCGTCCAAGAGAAAAATGCGTTCATGCCGGCACGCCGCGCGGCAACGCGCGGCTCGCCGAAAACGTTGAGGGCTACGGGGCTCCTTAGTCAGGAGACTATGATGCCAAACGTGGAATACGCAATCGCCCCCGGGCGCTCTGCTGCCTCCCTGGACGTCGCGCCGATGATCTCAGCGCTTCGGTTCCAGCCTTCCGATTTCGAATATGCTCACGGCTGGCTCAACCATGTTCCGAGCCGGCATCGCTTTCAGTTCGACCGGAAGGGGCGCGTGACGATTGACGCACATTGTGGTTGTGCGGCGCTCTCAGTCAAATCCGAGCAGGCGGACGAACTCTATTCGATGTTCAAGACCTGGAGGCAGGAGTACTGGGTTCCTTTCGAAATTAACCGGGAATTCGCTTCACACTTCGCCGAGCCGAATGGCTGGGTGAGGTTGTTCCGCGATATCCGCATGGCTTGGAGGCGGTTCCGCCGGCAAACAGACCCCGTCACGATCCCCGCCGACCTGCTTCCGTCGGCCACCCCAGCGGAATAGCTGGCGCCCGACGCAGCTTCAGTCCGCGCGCTTGCGCAGGTTGGAGCGCGGACTTGACTTCATCCTTCTTTCGCTAGGAGCGAAAGGGCTGCGGAAGCGGTCGGCCTCAGCGTGTGAAGCTGACCGCGTTGCCGGCGTCGACGTTGAGGATATTGCCGGTGCTCTTTGAGGACAGGTCGGAAGCGAAATAATAAACCGCTTCGGCGATGTCCTCGGGATAGACCGAGCGTTTCAGCAGCGAGCGCCGGCGGTACACCTCTTCCAGTTCGTTCTCGCTCACCTTGTTTGACGCCGCCCGTTGCGTCCGCCACTCGCCCTCCCAAATCTTCGAGCCGCGCAGCACCGCGTCAGGGTTGACCGTATTGGCGCGAATGCCCAACGGCGCGCCTTCGAGCGCTATGCAACGCGCAAGATGCACCTCGGCCGCCTTCGCCGTGCAATAGGCCGATGCGCCCGGCGAGGCGGCGAGCGCGTTCTTCGACGCGATGAAGACAATGCTGCCGCCAAGGCCCTGATCCTTCATGATCCGATACCCTCCTCGTGCGGACAGGAAGTATCCGGTCGCGAGGATCGCGATGTTCCGATTCCATAGTTCGAGCGACGTGTCCTCGAACGCAGCCGCGGAGGCGATGCCGGCGTTGGCGACGACGATATCCAGCCCGCCGAAGGCGAGGACCGTTTCGTGAAACGCGGAATCGACCTTGCCCTCGTTCGTCACGTCGACATGGATTCCCGTAACCACATCCTTGCCAAACTTTTTGCCGAAGTCGGCGACGGCCGCGTCCAGGCTTTGGGCGTCGATGTCGGCGAGCACGACGCAGGCGCCTTCGCCCATAAGCCGAGCCGAGATCGCCTGCCCTATACCCCCTGCGCCCCCTGTCACCAGCGCGACGCGCCCCGCGAGCGATTTCGGCTTCGGCATGCGCTGGAGCTTGGCTTCTTCCAGCAGCCAATATTCGATATTGAACGCTTCCTGCTCCGAAAGCCCGACATAGCGCCCAACTCTCGTCGAGCCGCGCATCACATTGATCGCGTTCACATAGAATTCCGAAGCAATGCGAGCCGTTGATTTGTCCTTGGCGAAGGACAGCATGCCGATTCCGGGGACGAGATAGATGACCGCATTGGGGTCGCGCATCGCTGGCGAATTCGGGTGCTTGCAACGCTGATAATAGGCGGCGTAATCGGCGCGGTAGTCGGCGAGGGTCTTGTCGAGTGAAGCGATCACCTCCTCGAGATTGCGGGAGGTCGGGTCGTAGGGCAGCACAAGCGGGCGAATCTTCGTGCGCAGGAAATGATCCGGGCAGGACGTCCCGAGCGCCGCCAGCGATTTGAGGTCTTGAGAATTGACGAACTCCAGCACCGCTGGCGCGTCGGTGAAGTGGCCAATCTTGCGCTCGCTCGCGGAAATATGCTTGCGAATGGCGGGCAGGAGCTTCGCCGCAACGTTGCGCCGTTCCGCCCGGGGCAGCGCCTCGACACGCGACCCGCCGAAGGCTGCTCCCTGCGCCTTCGCGCCAAGCCATCGGGCGGCCTTGTTGATCATCTCGAGCGTGAGTTGATAGCATTCCTTCGAAGTCGGGGCCCATGTGAACAGGCCGTGGCCGCCGAGCACCACGCCCTTCATGTTCGGATTGGCCTCGGCCATCGCGCCGAGCTTCAAGCCCAGATCAAAGCCTGGCCGCTGCCAGGGCAAAAAGCCAAGCTCGCCGCCATAGATCTCTTTCGTCAGCGCTCCGGCGTTTTCGCTCGCTGCGATCGCGATGACCGCGTCCGCATGGACGTGGTCGACATGGCGGTGCGGAACGAAGCCATGCAGCGTTGTGTCGATCGAGGTCGCGCGCGGATTGAGGTTGAACGTGCAGTGATTGTAGAGCGCAACCATCTCGTCCTCGTGCTCGAGGCCGCGATAAACCGATTTAAGGCTCAGGAGCTTGTCCATGTAGAGCGTCGAGAAGCCGTCGAGCTTCGTCGAGCCGATGTCGCCGCCCGATCCCTTGACCCACAAGACTTCAGTTGGCGCGCCGGTGAGCGGATCGGTGGCCGCGAGCTTCGCGGACGTGTTGCCGCCGCCGAAATTGGTAATGCGCAGGTCGCTGCCAAGCAGGTTCGACCGATAGAGCAGGAGGCCCGGCTCATCGAGCGAAGCCGCGCGCTCGTCGTCCCAGAGATCGGGCAATGGAGCGTCAAAACGAACTTGATCGCCGCTCATGGGGCCCTTCCTCTCAATGCGGTGCGATTTCAGCCCTCCATAGGCAAGTGCTCGCAGAGCGTCAACGTTTCTGCATGATTGCGCGGCTCTGTAAGCGGCGTTGACCGCGCTCGATTGACAGCCCTGGAGGCGCGTGGCACTGAAAGCAGCAACGGCCAATATCGGGGGAACGACCAAGTTATGCGCGAGCGACAGCGCGTCGAGATCCTCCGCAATTGGCTCGCCGGGAAAGGTTTTCTCTCTCTTGTCGACCTCATGGCGGCGACGGCCCTGCTCGCTGCCACGGAGGCGGCGTGAGCGCAGAGCAGGAGGCCGGCGCTTCTCCGGACCGAGCCGCGGCGCCCCTGCTTGAGGTGCGCGGCATCGAGAAGTCATTTCCCGGCGTGCGCGCGCTCTCGGGCGTATCGTTCGACGTGCGCCCGGGCGAGGTCCACGCGCTGCTTGGAGAGAACGGCGCCGGCAAATCGACGCTGATCAAGATCGTGTCCGGGGTCTACCAGCCGGACCTTGGCTCCATTCTCGTCAACGGGACGCAGGTCGATTTTTCCACGCCCGACGACGCGCGCCGCGCGGGCGTCGCGACGATCTATCAAGAACTCCTGCTGTTCCCCGAGCTTAGCGTCGCGGAAAATATCTTTCTTGGCCATGCCCCGCTCGCGGGCGCAGGTCGCATCGACTGGCGGGCGATGCGGACAGAGGCGAGACGGCTGCTCGACTCGCTCGAGATCGATGACCTCTCTCCCGATCAAATTGTCGGTGTGCTTACCGTCGGCAACCGTCAGCGTGTCGAGATCTTGCGCGCTTTGTCGCATGACGCCCGCATCCTCATCATGGACGAGCCGACGGCGGCGCTGACGGAAAGCGACGTCACGCGCTTGTTCGATGTCGTGCGCCGCCTCAAGCAGCGCGGCGTCGGCATCGTCTATATCAGTCACCGCCTCGACGAGATTTTTGCAATCGCCGATCGCGTCACCGTGTTGCGCGACGGCGCCTATGTCGGTTCGCGCGACGTCGCCGAGACCAACGTCGGCGAGCTCGTGCAGATGATGGTCGGGCGGCGGCTCGAGAGTCTGTTCCCGAAGACTGTGGCGCCGATCGGCGCGCCGGTCCTCGAAGCGCGCGATCTCGTGCGCCGGCCGCTCACCAAGGACGTCAGCCTCACCGTGCGCGCGGGCGAGATCGTCGGCCTTGCCGGGCTCGTGGGTTCAGGACGCAGCGAACTGGCGCAGACGTTGTTCGGCATGACGCCGAGCGAGTCCGGCGAGATCCGGCTCAACGGCGCAAGCGTGCGGATCGATTTGCCCGAAACGGCGCGCTCGAATGGGGTCGCCTATGTGCCGGAAGATCGCGCCACGCAGGGGTTGGTCCGAGGCATGAGCGTCCTGCACAATTTTTCGCTTGCGGCGCTCGGGTCCCTGTCTCGCAGCGGATTCATCGACCGTGCTGCAGAGCGGCGGATGGCGCTTGAGGGTGTCGCGCGATTCAGCGTCAAGACAAGTTCCGTCGACGAGATCGCGGGCCGGCTGTCCGGCGGCAATCAACAAAAGATCGTGCTCGGCAAATGGCTCGCCAACAATCCCAAGCTCCTGATCCTCGATGAGCCGACGCGGGGCATCGACGTCGGCGCCAAGGCCGAGATCCATCGGCTCATGAGCCAGCTCGCCGGCGAAGGCGTCGCCATTCTCATGATCTCGAGCGAGCTGCCCGAGGTGTTGGGCATGAGCGACCGCGTGCTCGTGATGCGCGAGGGCCGGCTCGTGGCCGAGTTCGATCGCGCGGATGCGACGTCCGAGGCCGTGGGCGCCGCGATGATGGGCGGGACCTCGAGCGCGGAGCAGGCGGCGTGACCGCGACGACGATCGCAAGCTCGGCGGGCGTCCGCGGCGGCCTGTTTCGCCGCCTCGCCGGCCAGGAGCTTCTGCTCGCGGTCGCCATTGTCGCGCTCGCGGTCGTTGTCGGCTTCATCAATCCGCGCTTCCTCGCGACGCGCAATCTGTCCGACATCCTGCTCGGCAACGCCTATATCGCAATCGCCGCCGTCGGCATGTCGATGGTCATCATCTCCGGCAACATAGACATTTCCGTTGGCGCCCTCATCGGCGTGTTGGCGACGGTCAGTGGCTCGCTCGCGGTCGCCGGCGCGCCGATCATCGTGACCTGGCTCGCGCCGCTCGTCATTGGCGTCGCCGTAATGGCGGCGCAGGGCGCGATCATCGCCTATCTGAGGATCCCGGCGATCGTCGTCACCCTCGGCATGCTGTCGATCCTCAAAGGCGGCCTCATCAGCGTCACCGGCGGCAAATGGATCACCGACCTGCCGCAGAACTTCCATCTCGCCGATCTTTCCTTGTTCGGCGTGCCGATGCCGGTCATCATCATGGTGCTTGCGACTGTGCTGGCGGCGCTCTGGATGCGCAATTCGCCCACGGGCCGTGCGATTTACGCGACTGGGGGGAACCCTGAGGCCGCGCGCCTGTGCGGCGTCAACCCGCAGCGCACCGTGCTCATGGTGTTCGCGCTGCATGGGTTCTTCGCTGGCCTTGCTTCGCTCGTCTATGCGACACAGCTGCGCGTGATCCAGTCGACCACTCCACAGGGTCTCGAGCTGACCATCATCACCGCCGCGGTGGTTGGCGGCGTCAGCATCCTCGGCGGCGTCGGCACGGTGGTCGGATCGACATTGGCCGCCATCCTCATCGCCGAGATCACGAGCGCGCTCGTGTTCATCAACGTCTCGCCCTACTGGACGGACGCCTTGCGCGGCGGCCTTATTCTCGCAACCGTGATCGCCGACATCCTGCGCCGCCAGCGCCGCGCTGCGCGGGGGTGGAAGCGATGAGCCTGGCGATCGAAAGCAAGACGTTTCGCGTGCCCCGCTGGCTCAAGCGCCACGAGACGCTGCTCGCGATCATCCTCCTGATCGCGCTCTTCGGCCTCGGCCTCATGAACGACCGCTTTCTCACCCTGGACAACCTTCTCAACCAGGGCCGGCTCATGACCGAGATCGGCCTGATCGCGCTGCCGATGACTTTCATCATCATCACCGGCGGCATCGACCTCTCGGTCGGCGCGATCGTGGGCCTGTGCGCGATCATGCTCGGGTATTCGTGGAAGACGTTTCATTTTCCGCTCCCGCTGGCGATCGCCTTCTCGCTCTTCGTCGGCGCGCTTGCGGGCTTCGTCAACGGCCTCGTCATCACCCGGGTGAAAGTGCCGCCCCTCATCATGACGATCGCGACGCTCGCGCTCTATCGCGGTCTCGCCGAGGGCATCAGTCAGGCGCATTCGGTGCGCGGCTATCCGGAATGGTTCTATTTTCTCGGTCAGGGGGATGTGTTCGGCGTGCCGACGCAGCTTCTCCTCCTGCTCGTTCTCATCGTCATCGCCGGAATCGTGCTCGATCGCACGACTTTCGGCCGCGCGCTCTACGCGATCGGCGCGAATGAAACGGCGGCGCGCTTTTCGGCTCTGTCAGTCGATCGGGTGAAACTCATCGTCTACACGCTGTCCGGCCTCGCCTCGGGCCTCGCCGGCTGGGTCCTGGTCTCGCGGGTGACGACCACGCGCATGGACATGGGGAGCGGCTACGAGCTCGACGTCATCGCCGCGGTGGTGCTGGGAGGAACCAGCATTTTCGGCGGCTCCGGCACCATCTGGGGCACCGTGATCGGCCTCGTGATGATCCAGCTCCTCAAGAATGGGCTGGCGTTGACGGGCGTCAAGGGGGACGCGACAATCGTCGTTATTGGGATCGCGCTCATTCTCTCGGTTTTGATCGCGAGTTCCCTTCAGCGTCGCCGCGACTGAGCGCCGCATTCGGAAGGCCAACGCCGCCGCAAGCGGCATCTAGGGAGGAACTGGGTAATGAAAACGACGTTATTGACCACCACAGCGGCGGCGATGTTCGCCCTGTCGTTCGCCGCCGGGGCTGCGAACGCCGCAAGCAAATGGGACGGCGCCGACGACCTGCCGACAAGTCCGCTCGCCTGCGACGCAAGCGGCGCGGCGGCGCCCGCGGCGGCTAAACCTTATGACGGCGGCCAGCCGACCAATCCGCCGGACAAGGCCGGCAAGGAGATCACCCTCGTCGACGTGCCGAAGCTGATCGGCATCGGCTATTTCAACGCCACGACCAAAGGCATGCAGGACGCGGCCAAGGAGCTCGGCAACGTCAAGGTCACGACCGACGGGCCGACGGAAGCCAAGATCGACGAGCAGATCAAGTTCATCGACAATTACATCACGCGGGGCGTCGACGGCATTCTGTTCGCCGCCAACGACCCGGTCGCCATCGCGCCGGTGCTCAAGAAAGCGTTGTCGAAGGGCATCCACGTCGTCGGCTACGACGCCAACTCGAACTCCCGACGCGCGCGAATGGTTCGTCAATCAGGCCGAGTTCAACGGCATCGGCAAGGCCATGATGGACTCGATGGCCAAGGAGATCGGCGAGGACGGCAGTTTCGCCATCGTCACCTCGACCTTCACCACGCCGAATCAGGCCCGCTGGATCGCCGAGATGCAGGCCTATACCGAAAAATGCCATCCGAAGATGAAGTGGCTCGAGACGGTCGAGGCGCAGGAGGACAACAACCTGTCGTTCAATCAGGCCACGACCCTCATCAACAAATACGGCGACAAGCTCAAGGGCCTGTTCGGCATGACCTCGGTCGCGACGCCGGCGTCTGCGGAAGCCGTCACCAAGGCCGGCCAATGCGGCAAGATCGCCGTCGTCGGGCTCGCGACGCCGAATGCGATGAAGCCCTATGTCAACGCCGGCTGCGTCAAGTCGGTGGTCCTCTGGAACCCGGTCGATCTCGGCTATGCCGCGACCTACGTCATGCGCGCGGTCGTCGACGGCAAGCTGAAGCCGGGCTCGACCTCGGTCGAAGCGGGCAAGCTTGGCAAGCTGAACGTCGTCAACGGCAGCGAAATCCTGCTCGGGGCGCCCTTCATCTTCAACAAGGACAACGTGACCAAGTTCGACTTCTGAGACGAAGGCGCAATTGGTCGAAATGCAATCGTCATTGCGACCCCCGGGTCCAAGCCCGGGGGGAAGCAATCCAGGGGAACGTCGGGCGCCCGCGACGCCTGGATCGCCGCGTCCCTTAAGGGCGCCTTTCGACGCCCTCAGGCTCCTCGCAATGACGACTTCATTCGAGCGCGCGGCGCTGCTCGCGGAAGTGTTCCATCTGGATTGACGCATGAACCGCTGCGTTGCGGTCTTCGATGTCGGCAAGACCAATATCAAGGTCGTCCTGTTCGATCGCGGCGGCGCCGTTCTCGCCGAGCGCTCGGCGCCCAACACGCCACTCGCGCCTGACGCCGAATGGCCTTATCTCCGGCTCGACACGGAAGGCGCCTGGGCTTTCCTCATTGGCGCGCTCAAGGAGCTTGGCGGGCGTTTTTCAATCGAAGCGATCTCGACCACGACGCATGGGTGCGCCGGCGTCCTCATGCAGAGCGATGGCCCGGCGCTTCCGCCGCTCGACTATGAGTTCGACGGATTCGCCGCTGTCGACGCCGACTATGACGCGGCGCGTCCGCCCTTTGACGAGGCGCGATCGCCCCATCTGTCGCGGGGCCTCAATCTTGGGCGGCACATTTTCTATTTCGAGCGGCATTATCCGGTTCAATTCAGGCAGGCGACCGCGTTCCTGACCTATGCGCAATATTTCGCCTGGCGCCTCGGCGGGGCGATGGCGTCGGAGGTGACGTCGCTCGGCGCGCATACGGACCTGTGGCGCCCGAACGAGGGCGATCTCTCGAGCATGGTCGACAGGCTCGGCTGGCGGCGGCTCTTCCCGCCCATGCGCAAGGCCTGGGAGACGCTCGGAACGCTCAAGCCTGAGGTCGCCGCTGCGACTGGCTTGTCCCCCGATGTGCGCATCATCTGTGGCGCGCACGATTCGAACGCGTCGCTGGCGCCGCATCTCCGGTCTCGGTGCGAGCCATTCACCGTGATCTCGACCGGAACCTGGGTCATCATCATGGCCGTGGGCGGATCGGCGCGGCTCGATCCGGAAGCCGACATGCTGGCCAATGTCGACCTGCGCGGAGAGCCGGTGCCGACCGCGCGCTTCATGGGCGGCCGCGAGTACTCGGTCCTTGCCGGGGACGCGCCGGCCGACGCGGACGATTCCGACATCGCCGCCATCATCGCCTCCGGCGTCCTCGCCTTGCCGGCTTTCTCCGATCAGGGCGGCCCGTTCGCCGCGCGCAAAGGCGTGATCGAAGGCACAGCGCCAACGACGCCGAAAGCGCGTGCGGCGCTTGCGACTCTCTATTCGGCCTTGATGACCGCCCATATGCTTCGCCGCCTCGAAGCGCCGGGCGAACTCATCGTCGAAGGCGGATTTACCCGCTCGCCCGCACTCGCCGCCGTGCTCGCCCGCCTCATGCCCGGCCGGCGGGTTGTGATCGCGCCCATGAGCGCAGGCGCGGCAGCCGGCGCGGCGATGCTCGCCCACTGGGACGAGCCTCATTCGCCGCCGCAGCTCGAGCCGGCGCGGTGGTGGGACCTGTCCCGACTCGAGGCCTACCGGGACCGGTGGGAGCAGGCGCTTTAAACAAGCGCCGCCTGGATTGGGGCCGTCGTGCAACCTTCCGGCCCCGATCTCGTTTCACATTGTCAACAATTCGGGCGAAATGAAGCGGGGGCGAATGTCGGCGACATCCACGCAGGGGTCGGAAGTCTCGACGCTGATTCCGGCGCGGCTCGAGCGCCTGCCCTGGGGCCGGTTTCACGTCCTCGTCATTGCGGCCTTAGGCATCACCTGGATTCTCGACGGTCTCGAGGTCACGCTCGCAGGTTCGGTCGCGCCTGCGTTGAAAGACAGCCCGGCGCTTCGCTTTTCCGATTCCGAGGTCGGATTGGCCGGCAGCGCCTACCTTCTCGGCGCCGTCGTCGGCGCCTTGTTTTTCGGCTGGCTGACCGACCGGCTCGGACGCAAAAAACTGTTCTTCATCACCATCGTCGTCTACCTCATTGCGACGGCGCTGACTGGGCTCGCCTGGAACGGCTTCGCCTTCTTCCTGTTTCGCTTCTTCACCGGCTGCGGCATCGGCGGCGAATATTCCGCCATCAACTCGACCATCCAGGAATTGGTCCCGGCGCGCTACCGCGGCCAGCTCGATCTCACGATCAACGGCAGTTTCTGGGTCGGCGCCGCGCTCGGCGCGGTGGTTGCGGTCGTGCTCCTCAATCCGGCGCTCATCCCTGCGGCGTGGGGATGGCGGCTTGCGTTCCTGACCGGCGCGATCCTCGGTGTCGCGGTCTTTTTCATGCGCATGTGGGTGCCTGAAAGCCCGCGCTGGCTTGCGATCCATGGGCGGGAAAAGGAAGGGGAGGATGTCGTCAAGGGAATCGAACAGCGGTTCGAGGACGAAGGGGTCAAGCTCGATCCGGTGCCCGCCGACAAATCCATTCGCCTCCGCTCGCGCGCCCACACGCCGCTTAGCGAAGTGTTCGACACGCTGATCAACCGCCATCGCGTGCAAACCTTCGTCGGACTGACGCTGATGGCGGCGCAGGCGTTCTTCTACAACGCCATCTTCTTCACCTACGCGCTCGTGCTGACGAAATTCTACTCCGTCGGCTCAGGCTCGGTCGGCTGGTACATCCTGCCCTTCGCGCTCAGCAATTTTCTCGGGCCGGTCCTGCTCGGGCGCCTGTTCGACACGCTTGGGCGCCGAATCATGATCACGCTGACCTACGGCCTCTCGGGCGTCCTCATGCTCGCGGTCGCCCTCGCCTTCCAGCAGGATCTCCTGTCGGCGATGGGCCAGACGATCGGGTGGATGATCGTGTTCTTCATCGCCTCTCCGGCGGCGAGCGCGGCCTATCTTACGGTGAGCGAGACGTTCCCGATCGAGATCCGCGCCATGACCATCGCCATCTTCTACGCCATCGGGACCGGCGTCGGCGGGGTCGCCGCGCCGCTCATTTTCGGCAGGCTGATCGAAAGCGGGTCGCGGCAGGCGATCTTTGGCGGCTATGTGTTCGCCGCTTGTCTCATGTTCGCCGCCGCCGTCATCGCCTGGCTGTACGCCATCAACGCCGAGCGCAAGCCGCTCGAGCAGGTCGCGACGCCGCTGTCGGCGGTGGGATAAGGAAACCTGCTTTCAGCGCGATGCGAACCGCGCCTTGGCCGCGTCGGTAACCGGCGTATACATACCGACAAGGGTCCCCTCCGGATCGCGGAACTGCGCCGCGCGGTTTCCCCAAGGCATCATCTTGGGCTCATGCACCACCTCGACCTTGTCTCTCAGGCGCGCGAACTCGGCGTCGACGTCATCGACCTGGAATTCGAGGATCGCGGTGCGGTTGGCGGCGGGTTCGGCGCTGCCCTCCTTGAACAGGGCCACCGTTTCGGCGCTCCCGAAGGCGAGCGTGGCGGAAGGTGTCACGATCTCGGCGAACAGGGGCGCCAGCCATTCCGCGCCCTGTCCGGTCACCAGTTCGTAGAAGCCGACCATCGCCTTGATGTCAGCGGCGACGAGCCGCGTGGAAGCGAACTTCATGAGCGTTGTCCTTTCGATCAAGGCCGCAAAGCAGTTGCGGCGCCGAAAGGTGTTGTCGCACGAGGCTGCTGACACCATCCTGTCAGCAGGAGTCAGCACCGCATGCGTCGCGCCGACCGTCTGTTTCAGATCATCCAGATTCTCCGCCGATCCACCCGGCCGGTCACCGCGGCCGCGTTGGCGGAGGAACTCGAAGTCTCGAAGCGCACGGTCTATCGCGACGTCGCCGACCTGATCGGACAGCGGGTTCCCATCGAAGGCGAGGCGGGCTTGGGCTACCTCATCGCCTCCGATTACGACATGCCCCCGCTCATGCTGACGCCCGATGAAATCGAGGCGGTGATGCTCGGAGCGCAATGGGTTGCCGGCCGCTCCGACAAGGCGCTTTCCAATGCGGCGCGCGACGTGATGGCGAAGATCGCCGCGGTCGTTCCCGAGCGCCTGCGCCCGTTCATCGTCGAGCCGAGCGTCGGTGTGAAGCCAACTCTTGCGGAGCCAAACGAAAGCGTCGATCCCTCGAGTCTACGATTGGCGATCCGCAATGGCAGGAAGCTGCGGCTCCGCTACCGGTCGGAGGCCGGCGAGGACAGCGAACGAAAAGTATGGCCGGTGATCCTCGGCTATGCCGAGACCACGCGGATGCTGGTCGCATGGTGCGAGCTGCGCCAAGGCTTCCGGCATTTCCGCACGGATCGGATGATCGAAGTCGAGACGCTCGACGAAAGCATCGGCTTGCGCCACGGCGAACTGCGGCGCCGCTGGCAGCGCTGGCGCGAGACGAATGTTCGAGCTCTTTGAGGCGCGGTTGATCTCGCCAATGGGGAGTGCCGCTCATGCCTCGTCCTAAGGCGCCGCGGCCTCGAAGGACAATCCAGTTGAGCATAGGTCCGCGTTCATTGGATCATCCTTCGAGACGCCCGCTTTGCGGGCTCCTTGAGGCATGAGGAGCGAAGCAGTTCAGGGCCTGGCGCGCGAGAGCGCGGCCGCGCGGCCAGCGGCGGCGTAGAGATTGAGCCTGGAATAGACGCCGAAGGCCGAGCCGTCGTCGAGGAAGCCGCCGCCGGGCCCTTCCGTCTCGGTCAGGATCCGGTTCGCTTCCTCAAGGCTGAGTTTGGGGAAAGCGACAGTCAGCAGGCAACCGGCCTCGGGCGCGAGCGTGGCCACATCCTCAACCTTGTCCGCAGTCTCCGGATGCGCGACGCCCAGGCCGTAGGTCTGCGTCGTGGCGTAGAAAGCCTCGTTCATCGCCGGCGCGTTGAAGCGCCCGGTGTCCTGTCGCGCGCAAGCGGCGATCGTGTCGCCGCAGGCCGCCTCGAGCGCCTTCGTGAGGTCGGTTCGCGCGTTCGCGACCGCCGCCCTGAAGTCGCCGATCGTCTCCGGAACTCGGGGCGCGGACATGGCCGTCGCCCTGGCGAAATCCGTCAGCGGACGGCCGATATAGGCGGGATCATTGGCGAGCAGATGCGCAAGATCGTAGGCCGCGACGGTTCGTCCGCCCAGCACGTCCATGGCGTAATGCGCGCCCAGGATGATGCGGTCGTTGCCATATTCGGCGCCGCGCACGACCATCTCCTGATAGCGATCGGGCACGAGGACGGCGAGCAGCAGCGAACCCATGTAGCCATAGGTCGTATGCCCGCTCGGGAAGGATGGGCTGTTGATCAGGTTCATGATCGGCCCGCGGTTGTAGACTTCATTGCCAGCCGGGACATTGAAATAGTCCGGCCCCACGATTGGCACGGTCGTCGGCTCGGTCTGAAACGGACGAGAATTTCCGTATGCGTCGGCGCCGGGCGTTCCGGCCGGGCGATCGTAGGCGCGGCCAAATGGATCGGGCGCGCCGTCGGCGTCTTTGAAGATGGCCATCGCCTCGTCGGAGGCCGGCTTCTTGCCGTTTGTCGTGCCGTTGGCGAAGAAATATTTGCCGGCGTTTGAATCCGACCCCGATGTCGAGTTGGCGTAAGCGATCACGTCGGCCACGGCGTTCGAGACGCTGGTGAAGCGCTCGCGATCGAGATAATGCGCGCGCGCCGCATAGGCGGCGCCCAGGGTTGTGCCGAATCCGTCCGCGAGCTGGGTGAGATTGCCGTCGGTAATAAAGGCGTCGCGCAAAGCCTGCTGCTGTTGTTCGGCAAACGGCAACAGGGTGGATTGGCGAATGGCGCCGGTCTGAATTCCGCCGGTGACGGTGAAGTTGGAGGCGAGCGCCGCCTTGCCATCCATCGTGTTGGAAAGAGCGGAGACCGGCGCCAGGCCCCTGAGGGCGGCCATGTTGGTCACGCTCTGCGCGTCGGCCGACGCGGCGCCCATCATCAGGGCCAAAAGGCCGATCCCGCATCCCAGTCTGCTCATGGCGCGCCCTCCGGCCCCGGATCGCGGGTTTTCACGCGATTGTCGTCTGATTCTGCCTCACCGAGCGTATACACGAGCCGGCGGGAGCGGGCAGCCTCGCTCCGGTCCCCGGGGCCTATTAGCGCGCCCTGTTTGCCGGGGAATGAGTCGAAACTGTCGATTCTGGCCGCCGAACGACATTGGCGCCCCTATCGTGTTCCGCCGCCAACCTGCGCGATCACGCCCGGCTTCCCGTTCCGGACACCCACGATCTGCATCGGCGTATGCGGATGATTGTGGCCGACGCCATATTGCTCGCTTTGCCCGCGGTCCGCCGATGCGAACCGGCTCGGCCGCGAGCGCCGGCCAGGATGCAACCGGCGGCCAAAGCAATCCTGAAAGCCATCAGCTTGGCCTCGTCAAAGGGGGGTCGAGCCGAGCCACGCTGTCTCATTCCCGGCGGCAAAACAATCGACGCCCGCGACCGTCACGCGATTGTGACAGGGATTGCCGCGAGAGCGGGTCGACGTCGTTCAAAAAGCCCTCGATTTTGGCTGGATCGGGCGTGATTCCGGCTGTCGATGGGGGCCTAAAGCGCCAAAAACGACCGAAAATGCGCACGTATTAAAGGGGGAGCGCTCCGGGGGGCGAATTGCCGTTTGGCGGAATACTTCATCGATCGATTGCGTAAAGTCGAAACTGGTGGTATAAGTCAAGGAGGCGCGAAACCGAACTTCCGCATCGCTCGCCCGCTTGTGGAACGAAGAAATATCACTTACCCATATTGTAAATAGTGGGGCTGGAAACCAGGCGGAATTTTTTATTTGGATTCAGCGTAACCCATTGAAAAGTCCCGATTCCGCCAAAGGAATCCAAGGAAATCCAAGCTTTTTTCCTTGGATTCCTTTGGATTTGCTTGGATTTATTTGGCGCTGAGGAGCGCGTCAGAGGTTCATCTGCGTCTGCACGACGAGCGCGACCAACTTCGCCCCTTCCGTCGCCACCCGGGTCTGCCAGATCTGGGTTCTTCTGCCGCGATGGATGACGCTGGCATGGCCGATCACCGTCGAACCGTCCGGCGCCGAAGTGACGAAATTGGTCTTGCTCTCGATCGTCGTTGTCCCCTTGGCGTCGGCAGGCAGGTTGATAAAGGCGGCCGCGGCGCCCAGGGTGTCGGCGAAGCTCATGATCGCCCCGCCATGAGCGACGCCGCCGATCGTGCAAAGGTCCGGCCGAATCAGCATTCGCGCGACAAGGGAATCCGTTTCCGCGCTCACGAACTCGATCCCGAGCAATTGCGCGAATGGCAGCGGATTGGCGTTGATGCGGTCGATCAGCGACATGCGCCTCCCCCGTCCAAACACTGGCGGTTTGTCGCGTCTCGGCATAGCATCGACTGGGGCGACGCCACACAGGGGGTTTGAGTTGCGCGACCTTGGAATTTTGCCGCGCCGGCGACGGGCCTCGCTATGACCGTGGCGTTGGTTGTCCGGGAACAGCGTTCCAATACACTGTCGATGCTCATTTCGACCCGCGCGGCGGATCCGGCAAGCGAAACGAGCAGCGCGCCTGCGCGCTGATGTTCCACAGGAATTAAGGAACGTTCGACCATTGCTCACGGTTCATCGCCTGCGCCGCCAGGGGTGAAAGCAGACTCGGCGGCGATCAGGTCGGCGAAGGAGAGAAGCCATGGTTCGCAGTCGGGTTGTTCTGAGTGCAGTCGTCGCGGCGCTTGCGGTCTCGCTTGCCGGTTGTGATGCGACCGGGGTCTACCCCGGTTACGGCGACTATTATGGGGGGTATGGCGGGTATGGCGGGTATGGCGCATACCCGTGGTACGGCGGCTATTACGGCGGGTATGGCGGATATGGCTATGGCGGTTACGGCGGTTATGGCGGGATCTACCGGCGCGCAGGCTATTATCGCGGCGGTTTCCATGGCGGCGGCTTTCATGGCGGTGGGTTCTATGGCGGCGGTTTCCATGGCGGCGGCTTCCATGGCGGGTTTCACGGCGGCGGGTTTCACGGCGGCGGCTTCCACCACTAGGCCGATCGGGCGAACGCAAGGGAAGCGCGTGGATGCAAGCCCGCGCGTTCCTCTCACGGCGCCTGGATCTTGCTGAGGGACGATAGGTCCGCCTCGCCTCCGCCGGCGAGTGGCGCTCAGAGCCCTTCGAACAGCGCGGTCGACAGGTAGCGCTCGGCGAACGACGGGATGATGATCACGATGGTCTTGCCCGCATTTTCGGGGCGGCGACCGACGTCAATCGCGGCGGCGACGGCGGCCCCCGAGGAAATGCCGACGGGTATGCCTTCGATGCGCGCAACCAGTCGCGCGGTGTCGAACGCGGTCTGATTCCCGACGACGACGATCTCGTCGATCACGCTTCGGTCGAGAATGGCGGGAACGAAGCCGGCGCCGATGCCCTGAATCTTGTGGGGCCCCGGCGCTCCACCCGAGAGCACAGCTGAATCCTCCGGTTCGACCGCGACCATGCGCACACTCGGCTTGCGCGCCTTCAGAACCTCGCCGACGCCGGTAATCGTCCCGCCGGTGCCGACGCCCGACACGACAATGTCGACCTCGCCGTGGGTGTCGTTCCAGATCTCCTCCGCTGTGGTGCGACGGTGAATGTCCGGGTTGGCGGGGTTTTCGAACTGCTGCGGCATGACGGCGCCTGGCGTCGCCTCGATAATTTCCTTCGCTTTGGCGATTGCGCCTTTCATGCCCTGCGCGGCGGGCGTGAGAACCAATTCCGCCCCGAGCAGGGCCAGCATCTTGCGCCGCTCGACCGACATGGATTCGGGCATCACCAGAATCAGCCGATAGCCGCGCGCGGCCGCAACGAAAGCGAGCCCAATTCCGGTATTGCCGGAGGTCGGCTCGACGAGAACGCCACGCCCGGGCGACATCTTTCCCTGCGCCTCGAGCGCATCGATCATCGAAACGCCGATGCGGTCCTTGACGCTGGAGATCGGATTGAAGAATTCGAGCTTGGCGACGAGACGGGCGACAACGCCCTTCTCCTTGCCGATTCGGTCCATCCTAACGAGGGGCGTATCGCCGATCGTCTCGGTGATCGACCCATAAATCTGCCCGCGACCGGGTGTTCGCCGCGCAGCGCCTGCATCCGTCATTGGCCGTCACTCCAAAATGTCCGTCGGACCGCGCGGTTAAGCGCGGCCCGACAGTAACACTTTATACGGCAAACAACTATACAACGCCGCAAATCACCGGGTCAGATGGCGAAATCGCCGCTGACTTTCTCGTCGTCGAGCACATGCGTCTTCTCGGCGGCGTCGCACATCTGTTCGACCGTGATCGCGTCGAGGTTGGCGAGAAAGGTTTCGCCCGCCCTACGTACGGCCGGATCAATGACCCGCTCGAGCAGCACCGAGTTTGACCCGAGATCTTCAGGATCGGCGGTGCTCAACGACATCGCGGTACGCACGATCTCGCCCACGGTGATGCGCCGGCGCTCGCGTGCGAGCTCATAGCCGCCTCGCGGCCCGCGCACGCCTTTGAGGATCTTGGCGTGGACCAGGCCCTGGAGCAACGTCTCCAGGTGACGGGGGGGCAATTTATGACGCGCGGCCAAGGCTTTGGCCGCAACCGGCGCCGAGCGCGAATGCAACGCGACATCGACAACGGCGGCGATGGCAAGAACGCTCCGTCGCGACAATAAGTTCATATCATACCTCCTACTGTGAGCGCCCAGTGGAACCGAATCCATTTGAGCCACGGACACTCGAAGTGAGACGCTCGCCCGAAATCAGAACGACACGTTCCACAGAGCAAACGACGAGTTGCGCTATTCGCGCGCCACGCCGCACGACAAAGGGCTTATCCCCAAAATTGACGAGTATGACACCAATTTCGCCGCGATAATCAGCGTCGATCGTCCCCGGACTGTTGAGGACCGTCACCCCATCCTTCAGAGCCAACCCTGATCGAGGCCGGATCTGCGCTTCAAATCCCTTTGGCAGTTCGATAACCATCCCAGTCGCGATTAACGCCCGCGATCCGGGGGCCATGACAACCTCTTCGCCCGCTGGAAGGGCCGCCACGAGATCCATCCCGGAGGCATCCTCGCTCGCATAGGCGGGCAATTGCAACCCCTCACTATGTGGTAATCGATGGTAACCAATCGTGATCATTGCCGCATCGTCAATTCAACGGCGAGGCGGCGAACAATGCCGTTTGCAACTTCGGCTTTCGTCATCGGCGGCCACGATTCGACCCCGCGCGCATCGATCACCTGGACCTGATTGGTTTCGCCGCCAAATGTCGACGATCCTTCCGCTACACTATTGGCGATGATCAAGTCGCAACTCTTGCGCTGTAACTTGGCCATGGCGTTCGCCGTAATATTTTCAGTTTCGGCAGCGAAGCCTATTACAACTGCCGGTCGCATTATGGTTTTCTTTGCGACCTCCGCAAGAATATCGGGATTCTCGACCAAGGTAAGCGTTGGAGAGCCCTTGGCGTTCTTTTTGATCTTTTGATTAGCGACGTTTTCCGCGCGCCAATCGGCGACCGCCGCGGCGGCAATGAACGCGTCGGCGGGGAGCGCGGCTTCGACCGCTTCCCGCATATCGCGCGCCGAACCGACATGAACGACTTCGGCGCCGGTCGGATCAGACAATCCTACGGGGCCGGTAACCAGCGTTACCCTTGCGCCAGCGCCAACCGCAGCTTGCGCAATTGCATGTCCCTGACGGCCAGAAGATCGGTTTCCGAGGAATCGGACGGGGTCAATCGGCTCGTAAGTCGGTCCCGAAGTGACAATCACATGCCGTCCACAAAGCGGACCCGAATCAATCGGCCGACCTTGGAGTGAAGGACTGGGCGCCGCGTCGGCGGCCAACGCCGCCTCGATCGCCTCAGCGATCGCCGCCGGCTCGGCCATGCGGCCAGGACCAAATTCGCCGCACGCCATCGGCCCCGTGTCGGGGCCGACCATCAGAACGCCGTCGCCGGTGAGGCGCTCCAGGTTGCGGCGGGTCGCGGGGTGCAGCCACATCCTGACATTCATCGCCGGGGCGGCAAGCACGCGTTTGTCGGTCGCAAGCAATACGGTCGTCGCCATATCATCCGCGATACCGGCAGCCATGCGGGCCAGCATATTCGCGCTTGCCGGCGCGATAACGATGAGGTCGGCGGCGCGCGATAACTCGATATGGCCGATCGCCGCTTCGTCCGTCAGGCTAAACAGATCGTCGCGGACGGCCTGTCCGCTGAGCGTGGCGGCGGAAAGCGGGGAAATAAACTGTTGTGCAGCTGAGGTCATGACGACGCGAACCGTCGCGCCGCGGTCTTTGAGCCGCCGAATCAACTCTAGCGATTTGTACGCCGCAATTCCACCACTTATGATCAGGAGAATACGGGCGCGCGATAGCGGGATACCACTCATTCGCGATAACCTACGCTAACTCGCTGGGCTCTGGATCAGCTCCTGACGCAGAGGAAGTCAAGGAGACTAAGGATGAAATGTCCATTCGCGGCTCCATCCGCTTGCTATGCTTCGGTCCGTCGTTAGGTAAACCGTTTTCTAATGCCACCAGTGCTAACAGAGGAATGCCACAAACATTTACGAAATGGCAATTATCACAATTGTGGTATTCCCGGCGCGCGACTGTAGCGGGTGGTTTGGGGGACGCGGAGCCGCGCCGGACGGCCCCCGCCGCCTGGATGCGGTCAGCCACTTCCTGCACCCCGGCGGCCTCGCCGCTCGCCTTGTCACAGAACCCGGGCGCCGCACAGAGGTTCGCTGACTTACAGCATCCATCGGTACGCCGCCATCATCAGGAGCGCCAACAAAAATCCAGTTAGAACAAAGGTAAACCCCAACCGCATCGTGAGTTCCGGAACGATTTTCGCGATTTCCCTTTCGCTATCCGCCTCAAGTCTCGCCGCGAGTTTGTCGGCGATTTGCTCGAGGCGGCGCGGCCCGTCGCCGAGGATACCGGCGAGGAAGGAAAGGGCCCGACGGGCGTCTTCGATACGACCTACCGGGCCGAGGTTGCCCGCAATCCAGGCGCCCACTACGGGCTCGGCGGTCGACCACATGTTGAGCTGAGGGTCGAGTTTTCGCGCCACGCCTTCGACGACGACCATGGTTTTCTGCAGCATCACCAGTTCGATTCGGGTAGTCATCTCGAACAGGGAGGTGATTTCGAACAAGAGCGTCAAGACCTTCGCCATCGAAATCTGATCGGCGGTGCGTGAGTGGATCGGTTCACCGATCGCCCGGAGAGCCTGCGCGAAATCTTCGACCCGATACGTGTGAGGGACGTAGCCTGCCTCGAAATGGACCTCCGCGACCCGCAGGTAGTCTCGGCGAATGAAGCCGTAGAGGATTTCGGCCAGAAAACGACGCTCCTTCCGCCCCAGCCGGCCCATGATGCCGAAATCGACGGCGACGATACGCCCCTCCCTGTCGACGAAGAAATTGCCCTGATGCATGTCGGCGTGGAAGAATCCGTCGCGCAGCGCGGTGCGCAGGAACGCCTGGATGAGGGTGCGCGCGAGTGCGCGAGGATCAAATCCAAGCTCGCTCAGCCGGTCCGGATCGGCCAGAGGGACACCGTCTATCCATTCCATCGTCATCACTTCACGAGTGGTGCGGGTCCAGTCCACCACGGGCGCTCGAACGTCGGGGTCCTCCCTCGAGTTTTCTACGAATTCCGACGCCGCGGCCGCTTCGAGCCGGAAATCCATTTCCATCCGCACCGAGCGCGCGAGCGTGTCGACAACCTGAGCGAGCCGCAGGCGGCGAAACTCCGGAGCGAGGCTCTCGGCGAAGCGCGCGGCGAAGGCCATATCGGAAAGGTCGCGCGCAAATCGCCTTTCCGTTCCGGCACGCAACACTTTCACGGCGACGGGCCGAACGCCTTCGTCGGTCTTCACCTCGGCGCGATGGACCTGAGCGATTGAAGCTGCCGCGACCGGCTCGCCAAAACTCTCGAACAGCGACTCGATCTTCATGCCGAACGACGCCTCGACGATGGCGACCGCCATTTCGCGGCTCATCGGCGCGACGCGGTCCTGGAGTTGCTCGAGCTCAATGGCGACCTTACCGCCGACGATGTCCGGACGCGTCGAAAGGAACTGCCCAAGCTTGACGTAGGACGGCCCCAATCGATCGATCGCCCGGGATAGACCCGCCAAGCCATCGCCGTCGCGTTTCGCAATCAAGTTGGCCAACGCGAGCGGCGGCCTCAGCACCGGGGGCAGAGGCACTGGGTCGACGCCGACGAACGCCCCTTCTCGGGCAAACACAAAAGCAGCGCGCGTCAGCCTTGAGACGTGGCCGAGCGACGACAGAATCGGCATGAATCAGAGTTTCCAGCCCGAGTGGATCGCGACGACACCTCCGCTCAGGCGTGTGAAGTCCACGCGCGCGAACCCCGCTTCGCCGATCATCTCGGCGAATCGCTCCGGGGGCGGAAACTTGCGGATCGATTCGACAAGATAGCGATAGGCTCCGCCGTCGCCAGTCACCGCTTTGCCGATGGGTGGAATGGCCGCGAAGGAATAGGCGTCGTACAATCGATCCATGACAGGTAAATCGACGCGCGAGAATTCGAGGCACAAGAAACGCCCGCCGCGCTTGAGAACACGATAAGCTTCCTTTAGAGCGGCGTCGATGCGCGGCACATTGCGGATGCCAAACGCGATTGTGTAGGCGTCGAACCGCGCGTCAGGCAGCGGCAGCGCCTCGGCGTTGCCTTCAATGAACGTCAACCGATTAGAGAAAGCGCGCCTCGCCGCCCGCTTTTCGCCTACGCGCAACATGTCGGGATTGACGTCAACGACCGTCACCTCAGTCAGCGGGCCGCCTGCCTTCGCCATACGCGTGGCGACGTCGCCGGTGCCCCCCGCGACATCGATATGACGAAACGGACGTGTCTGCGGCGGCCGGACCTTGGCGACGAGCGCGTCCTTCCAGGCCCGGTGCAGGCCGAACGACATGAGATCGTTCATCAGGTCATACCGGCTGGCGACGCTGTGGAAGACGTCGTTCACCAGGCTCTGCTTTTCCTCCAGCCGAACGGTGCGTCGACCGAAATGCGTTTGATCGCCCGCAGCGGCCATCAGGCTCTCCCATGAAACTGCTTAAACCTTAGCGCGCGCGCCGCCGGGCGTACAATGGCGCGGTCAGTCCAGGCGCATTGGGATTCCCGCTTCCGCCATCCGGGCTTTCGCTTGCCGAATTGTGAACTCGCCGAAATGGAAGATCGACGCCGCGAGCACCGCGCTGGCGCGCCCCTCTCGCACGCCGGCGACGAGGTGGTCGAGATCGCCGACGCCGCCAGAGGCGATGACCGGAATGGCGACCGCGTCGGCGACCGCCCGCGTCAGCTCAAGATCGAAGCCCTGTCTCGATCCGTCGCGATCCATCGAGGTTAAAAGGATCTCGCCGGCGCCAAGAGCGGCGACTTCACGTGCATAGCCGATCGCCTCGATACCGGTCGCGCGGCGCCCGCCGTGAGTGAAGATCTCCCAGCGCGGCGCTTCGCCGGAAGCCGATACCCGCTTGGCGTCGATGGCGACGACGACGCACTGGGCGCCAAACTTCTCCGAAGCCTGGCGCACGATGTTCCGGTCGGCAACCGCCGCTGAATTGATCGAGGCCTTGTCGGCGCCGGCGAGGAGAAGCTTGCGGATGTCGTCGGTCGTCCGCACGCCGCCGCCGACCGTCAGCGGCATGAAGCAGACCTCCGCCGTGCGCCTGACGACGTCGAGCAGAATGCCGCGGTCTTCGTGGCTCGCGGTAATATCCAGAAAGCACAGCTCGTCCGCGCCCGCTCGATCATAAGCGATCGCGCTCTCCACCGGATCGCCGGCGTCGCGCAGATTGACGAAGTTGATTCCCTTGACGACCCGGCCGTCCTTGACGTCAAGACAGGGGATAACCCGCGCCTTCAATGTCACTGAGGCCACCCTGTTGACCGTCCCGATCGTCCGCCGGCGTGGAGGAGGGTCAGCGCCGCGCGCGGATCAAGCCGGCCGTCGTAGAGCGCACGCCCGACGATGGCGCCGGCGAGGCGGGCGCAATCCGGTTCGGTCAGCCGCCTGATGTCCTCGATCGAAGCGAGGCCGCCTGAGGCGATGACCGGAATCTCCAGGTCGTGGGCCAGCGCAATCGTGCTTTCGAGGTTGAGGCCCTCAAGCGCGCCGTCGCGCGCGATGTCGGTGTAGATGATTGCCGCGACGCCCGCGTCCTGAAACCGACGTGCGAGATCGAGAGCGGACACGTCTGAGGTTTTCGCCCAGCCCTCGATGGCGACGACGCCCGCGCGGGCGTCGACGCCGACCGCAATCCGGCCAGGGTAAAGTCGCGCCGCCTCGCGCACGAAATCGGGGTCGCGAACGGCCGCTGTGCCAATGATGACTCGAGTCACGCCGCTTTCCAGCCAGCCGCGCACGGTCTTCATGTCGCGGATTCCGCCGCCTAGCTGCAGCTTGACCGTGAGCCCGGCGAGAATGTCTCGAACAGCCTCGGCGTTCATGGGCTTGCCCGCGAACGCCCCGTCGAGATCGACGACATGCAGGTAGTCGAACCCCTGCGCGACGAACGCCCGCGCCTGGTCAGCCGGATCGGCGTTGAACATCGTCGCGCGCGTCATGTCGCCCTGGACGAGGCGAACGCACTGGCCGTCTTTGAGATCGATGGCGGGGAACAGGATCACGGGCGCCACTCGAGAAAATTGGCGATCAGCTTGAGGCCCAGCGACTGACTCTTTTCAGGATGAAACTGCGTGCCGACAATGTTGTCGCGGGCGACGATCGCCGTCACCGCGCCGCCGTAGTCGGCGGTGGCCACAAGGTCGTCGGCATCATCCGCGAACAGTTGGTAGGAGTGCACGAAATAGGCGTGCAGCCCGCTCGCGCCTGTGCTCACGCCCTCTAAAAGAGCATGGCTCCGCCGCACATCGAGGGTGTTCCACCCCATGTGGGGAATCTTCAATCCCGGATCGCGCGGCCTGATGGCGGCGACGTCGCCCGCAATCCAGTTCAACCCGTCAACCACCTCGTGTTCGAGGCCGCGCGTGGCCATGAGTTGCGCGCCGACGCAAATGCCGAGGAAGGGCCGGCCGCGCCGGCGCACCGCCTCCTCCATCGCCTCAACCATGCCCGAAACGCCGTCGAGCCCGCGGCGGCAATCGGCAAATGCGCCAACCCCCGGCAAAACGACACGGTCGGCGGCGAGCACGTCCTCGGGCCGCGCGGTGACCTTCACCTCGCTGCTCAAGCCCGCCTCGCGCCCGGCGCGCTCAAAGGCTTTCTGCGCCGAGTGCAGATTGCCGGAGCCGTAGTCGATGATGGCGACGACGCTCATGGCATCCTAAAGCGTGCCTTTGGTCGACGGCACACGTTCGGCCTGACGGGAATCGATTGCGAGCGCTCCGCGAAGCGCACGAGCGACCCCCTTGAAACAGAGATTCGGCGATGTGATGGCTGTTCAAGCCGTAAAGGGTCTCGATATGCAACGTGAGGCCGGCGTTGCCGGCGAAGGCCTGGAAGAACTCGCGCACCAGCTGAGTGTCAAAAGCGCCGATCTTCTCGGTCGGAAACTCGGTCCGGAAGACGAGAAACGGCCGGCCCGACACGTCGAGCGCGACGCGGGTCAGGGTTTCGTCCATAGGCAGCAGGCAGTCAGCGTATCGTGTCAAGCCTCGCTTGTCGCCAAGCGCCTTCGCCAGCGCCTGACCCAGTGCGATCCCCACGTCCTCGACCGCATGGTGATCATCGATGTGGCGATCGCCCTCGGCTCGAATCTTGATGTCGACAAGGGAATGACGCGAGAGCTGCTCGAGCATATGATCGAAGAAACCGATCCCGGTTGTAACATCGGCAAGGCCCGACCCGTCGAGGTCGAGGCCTACCTCGATGCTCGTCTCATTCGTCTTGCGTGTGATTGCGCCCTTGCGCATGGCGATCTCGAAGCCTTAAGCTGCTTTGCGCGGGGGTGATAGCAAGACAAGCGGCGCTTGGCCACCTGAGCTTCGACGGGACGCGCGCCGTCTCGAGGCCGCTCGGGTTTCGCGACGCGCCAAGATTTGGTTAGTAAGGGCTCAAGCGCCGTCCGTGCGAAGACCCTTCGGCCGCTGCAGGAAATAACAGACATGAATATGAGACCGACAAAATTCGGCATAGGTCAAAGCGTTAAGCGGGTTGAAGACATTCGATTCGTCAGCGGGCGCGGCAATTACGCCTCCGATGCGGTTGATAAGGCCGAACTCAAAGCCGTGTTTCTACGCAGCCCTTACGGACATGCGAAATTCCGTATCGACGATCTTGAGGCTGCGCGCGCTGCTCCTGGCGTTCGGGCGGTCTATGTCGCCAGCGATTTTGCTGACATTGGTGACATGCCGTGCGTTGCTCCGGTCGGCAATTCCGACGGGTCGAACACGCCGCTCAAGCCCTATCCGGTGATGGCGTCGGGTGAAGCGCAGCACGTGGGCGACATTATCGCGATGGTGGTCGCCGACACGGCTCTTGAGGCGCGCGACAGCGCCGAACTGATCAGCGTGACATGGGATGAGCTTCCCGTTGTGACCGACATGGAAGCCGCTTTGCGGCCGGACGCGCCGCTCATCTTCGCCAAGGCTCCAGGCAACGTCGCTTACGACACCCATATTGGAAACAAGCAGGAGACGGAGAAGGCGTTCGCCGGCGCGGCGCATACGGTTCGCGTCAAAATCGTGAACTCGCGCGTGGTCGCCAACTATATGGAGCCGCGCTCCGCCGTTGGCGAATATGATCCGAAATCCGGCCGCCTCACGCTGAATCTGGGAAGCCAGGGCGTGCACGGCATCCAGGGCGCCATCGCCGGGGCGATGCTCAAAATTCCACCCGAAGCGCTGCGCGTCGTCACGCAGGACGTGGGGGGCGGGTTCGGCACCAAGGCCGTCGTCTATCGCGAATATCCGCTCGTTCTGGAGGCAGCCAAGCGTCTCGGACGGAGCGTCGGCTGGCTCGCCGATCGCAGCGAGCATTTCGTCGGCGACGCACAGGGCCGCGACAATCTGACGACGGCCGAAATGGCGCTCGACGCCAACGGCCGTTTTCTGGCACTGAGGGTCGATATCCTTGGCAACCTCGGTGCGTATCTGTCGCTCTTTGCGCCGTACATCCCTTGGCTCGGCGCCTCGATGGCGACTGGCTGCTATCACATCGACGCGCTCCACGCGCGTGTCCGTGGAATCTATACCCACACCGTGCCGGTCGACGCCTATCGCGGGGCGGGACGTCCGGAGGCCGCCTATGTGCTCGAGCGGCTGGTCGACGCTTGCGCGCGCAAGCTAGGCCTTAGCCCTGAGGAGATTCGCGCGCGCAATTTCGTCAAACCGGAGCAGATGCCCTACCACACGCACACCGATCGCGATTACGACGTTGGCGATTTCGAAGGCGCGTTGCGGGCCTGCCTGAAGAAGGCGGACCGTGCAGGTTTCGCGCGTCGGGCGGACGACGCGCGGGCCCGAGGCAAGATCCGCGGATTTGGCATTGCGAGCTATATCGAATGCACGGCCTGGAGCGATTCCGAGACCGGTTCCTTGACGCTTGAGAAGAACGGCGATTTCACCCTGCTGATTGGCACCCAATCGAACGGACAGGGGCATGAGACCGCCTACGCCCAGGCCGTCTCACAATTTCTTGACGTGCCGCTTGAGCGCGTCAAGGTCGTGCAGGGCGACACGGATCGGGTCAAGACTGGCTTCGGCACCGGCGGATCCCGATCCATTCCCATTGGTGCGGTAATGGTGACCCGCGCGTCGGAAACCCTGGCCGGATCGCTGAAGGAGCTCGCCGCTGACAAGCTCGAGGCGGCGGTCGCCGACCTTGAAATTGCGGACGGCAAAGTCCGCATCGCCGGAACCGACCGCGCCCTCTCTTACGCCGAGATCGCAGCGCTTCCGGGCGTCACTGCGGCGAATTTGACGGCGACCGAATTGTTTGCGCCGTCGAATGCAACCTATCCGAACGGCACCCACGCCTGCGAGGTCGAGATCGATCCGGACACGGGGGAAACCACAATCGTACGCTACTCGGTTGTCGACGACTTCGGCTTCACCCTGAACCCTTTGCTTCTGGCGGGGCAGGTCCATGGCGGCATCGCCCAAGGCGCGGGCCAGGCGCTGATGGAGCGCGCTTTGTTCGATGACGACGGCCAGCTTCTGACCGCGAGCTTCCTCGATTATTGCATGCCTCGCGCGGACAATCTGCCGGCGTTCGATTTCGAGACCCGCAACGTGCCGTCGACGACCAATCCGATGGGCCTCAAGGGCGCGGGCGAAGCCGGGTCGATCGGATCGACGCCGGCGGTGATGAACGCCGTGGCCGACGCGCTCTGGCGCGCCTACAAGATCGAGCACATCGACATGCCGGCGACCCCGTTCGCCGTGTACGACGCGATCCGGCGTTCGCGGGGCCGCACATAGAGGGTAGGCGCAGGGCGGAGCGGGAGCAGAACAGGGGCGCTCGGGGCCGACCCTCGTCGCCCCGAGGGCGCTGCGGCTGACGCGCTCGGCTCATCGACATTGCGTGATCCGAGCGGCGACGTCGTTCGACGCGTGATCGCGCGTGCCTCGCTGGCGGCGATCGGCGCCTTCAGGTTCGCTCAGGTCGCTGTTTGGATTTTCTTGGCCGGTGGCGATTTCGCGCCCGAATACCCTGATTATGGGTGTTAGATTTCCTTGGATTTCCTTGGATTCTCTCGTCCAAATCAAGCCTTTTCAATGGGTTACGGAGCATAAACCGCAGAAAATATTTTGTCGCCGCTTTCGGGCCGTTGAAGGCGCGGGAAGCGGCGCCCGAGGTCTGCGGCTGCGGAAGGGTCTGAGTTGGTCATTCGGCAGCTTAACTCGATTTCTGTTTTTCTGCAAATGATTGTTGTCCGGGCCGTCCGTTACGGCCGCCACAATCCAGAGCCGCAGGCGCCGTGCGCGCTGGCTCACGCACCTTGCGCGCGTCGGAGGCGGTGCTAGACTGCGGCAATCTGGCGGGGAAAGATGGAGGTCCTCATGCGCTCCAAGCTTCTGAAAGTGGTGTTGGGATGCGGTTTTGCGGCGGCGCTCGCCGCGCCGGCGCTGGCCTGCGATTTCCACAAGACTTCGGCCGAGAACGACCAGCCAACGGCTCAGTCTCAACAGGCGACGCCGGACACGCCGCAGACGGCCGAGGCTCAACCGGCGGCGGACGCCGGCTCGAACTGAACACGTGTTCTTGTAGAGGTTTGAAAAGCCCGCCGTAGCTTCTCTGCGGCGGGCTTTTTTGTGGACTTGAACGTTCGTCCGCCCGCTGGATTTCGCGCCGCGCGATCAGCGGCGCATCACGCTTCTGGCCACTTTCGCTGGAAATTCACCGGCCTTTTGTCCAGAAACGCGCGCACGCCTTCCAGATAGTCGTCGCTGCTTCCGGCCTCGCGCTGCAAATCACGCTCGAGGTCGAGCTGGGCGTCGAGGCTGTTGGTGGGCGACGCCGCAAGCGCACGCTTCATGAGCCCGAGTGCATGC
This sequence comes from uncultured Alphaproteobacteria bacterium, assembly GCA_963726105.1. Lineage (GTDB taxonomy): Bacteria > Pseudomonadota > Alphaproteobacteria > Rhizobiales > Beijerinckiaceae > Roseiarcus. The sequence continues at coordinate 391,217 of CAVSBJ010000026.1, read as the reverse complement.
GTGGAGCCGGCCGCGAGGCGCTGGGCGACCGTATGCGCCTCGCCCATGAGATCCTGGTCGTTGACCACGCGATAGATCATGCCGATCGCCTCGGCCCGCTCCGCTCCGATCGGCTCGGCCAGCATCATGAGCGCGCGGGCGCGCGCGTCGCCGATGAGCCGCGGCAGGACAAAAGTGCCCCCCGCGTCCGGAATGAGACCGATGCGGGCGAAGGCCTGCAGGAACTGAGCCGATTTCGCCGCGAGCACGATGTCGCAAGCGAGCGCGATATTGGCGCCGGCTCCCGCCGCCGGGCCGTTCACCGCGCACACGACTGGCTGCGGCAGATTGCGGATCCCGCGAATGATCGGATTAAGGCCGTTTTCGAGCGCTTGACCCAGGTCCGGCCGGGCGTCGCCGGGCGCAAAGGCGCGGTTGGCGAGGTCGGCTCCGGCGCAGAACCCTCTGCCCGCGCCGGTGATCAGGACGGCACGGCATTCCGAATCCGTCCCAACGCGCTTAATCCCTGCCGATAGCGCTTCGATGAGAGCGGCGTTAAGCGCATTGAGCCGCTCGGGCCGATTGAGAGTCAGCGTCAGCACGCCGCCCTCGAGCTTGTCCAGGAGAACCGGTTGCGATGACGTATCAGCCTCAGCCGCCACGGGCGTCCTCCCGGAATCTGTTTTGCCGCTGCCGCGCGACGCGAATGTCTATATTAGACGCCGGCGATCGGACGCGACAATGGCGGATTGCGATTTGAGGCCGAACCTACGAACGGTGCTTTTATGAGCGAAGCCTTCATCTGCGACTATGTGCGCACGCCGATCGGCCGCTTCGGCGGCGCGCTCGCCAGCCTCCGCGCCGACGATCTGGCGGCGCTCCCGATCCGCGAACTCATGCGCCGTCATCCGGGGCTCGCCGATAAAATCGACGAGGTCTTTCTCGGCTGCGCCAACCAGGCGGGCGAGGACAACCGCAACCTCGCGCGCATGGCGCTCCTGCTCGCCGGCCTGCAGGATTCCATTCCGGGCGCGACGGTCAATCGGCTGTGCGCCTCGGGAATGGAGGCGGTCGCCGCGGCGGCGCGCGGGATCAAGGCGGGCGAGATCGAGCTCGCCATCGCCGGCGGCGCGGAATCGATGACCCGCGCGCCCTTCGTCATGGGCAAGGCGCAGGTCGCTTTTCAGCGGTCGGCGGAGATTTTTGACACCACCATCGGCTGGCGTTTCGTCAATCCAGCGATGAAAAAGCTCTATGGCGTCGATTCCATGCCCGAGACGGCGGAGAATGTCGCCGACGAGCACCAGGTTTCCCGCGCCGACCAGGACGCGTTTGCGCTGCGCTCGCAAAAGCGTGCTGCAGCGGCTCAGGCGAAGGGGACGTTGAACGAGGAAATCGTCGCGGTCGAGATGAAGGACCGCAAGGGAAACGTGACCCGGGTCGCCAGCGACGAGCACCCGCGCGCCGACACGACGATCGAGGCGTTGGCCAAACTCGCGGGCATCGTGCGCCCGGACGGCAGCGTGACCGCAGGCAACGCTTCCGGCGTCAACGATGGCGCGGCGGCGCTCATCGTCGCCTCGGCCCAGGCGGCCGAAGCGCATGGGCTCGACCCGATCGCGCGCATCCTCGGCTACGCTACGGCCGGCGTCGCGCCGCGCGTGATGGGCGTCGGGCCCATTCCGGCGGTCGGCAAACTGACCGAGCGGCTGAAGCTTAAGCCATCGAGCTTCGACGTTGTCGAGTTGAACGAAGCCTTCGCCTCGCAGGCGCTTGCGTGCCTGCGCGGGCTCGGGCTTGCGGATGATTTAGAGCACGTCAATCCGAATGGCGGCGCGATCGCGCTCGGCCATCCGCTCGGCATGTCGGGCGCGCGCCTCGCCGGCGCCGTCGCGCTCGAGGTCAAGCGGCGCGGCGGCCGCTACGGCCTCGCCACAATGTGCGTCGGCGTCGGCCAGGGCGCGGCGCTGGCGCTCGAACGCGTCTGATCCGATATAGGCGTTGGAAGGCTCAACGTTTCGCAGAAGAGCCGGGAGACAAGGGAGGATGGTCGATGGCCGCGTCCACTCACGCCGCGTTGCGAAAGGTGACGCTGAACGCCGCGCGCTCGAAGGAATTCCCGGAAGGCTCGATCCGGCACGGCTATGATTTCGTCGCGCCTTTGACCGCCGACGGCCACATCGATCTCGAAGCCTGGAAGCAGCATCGTGGCGAATGTTTCGCCCATCGCTTCTGGGGCAATGAGTCCTCGCTGCGCGGCCTCCTCGTCAATCACGCCGGCGGCCGTGGCGGCTCGACCTGGGCCTTCGAGTGGAAGGGGGGACGCAAGGACGAAGCGGAGGAGGAAGGCTTCCGCTTCGGCGACCACGCCTTCAACGTCGGCGAGTACGTGTCGGTGCGCGAAGAGGAGGGCGAGCTTCTGACCTTCCGGGTGGTCAGCGTCGGCAATCCGTGACTTAGGCGCACTGCCCGCGACCGTCATCGCGGACGCAAGCGAAGCGGTCCAGGGGGAAGCAGGGCGCCCAACGATCCCTGGATCGCCGCATCGCGCCCATAGCCCGTCGAAAGACGGGCGTCATTCGACGCCCTACGGCTCCTCGCGACGCCGATCAGGCGCAGTTCAGGCTGGCCCACGTCGCGAAGAAACGCGATCAGCGCTGCATTGACCTCGTGCGCACGCTCTTGTTGCGTCCAATGGCCGCAGCCGGGAAGCATGATCGTTTTCGCGAGGTTGGGCACGAACAGCTTCAGGTTCGCGATCAGCTGATCCATCCTCGGAAATTTGACGACGAGGTCGCGGTCGCCGGCCATGTAAAGCGCTGGGACCGTCACCTTCGCGCCGGCGAAGGGGGCGAGCAGCTCCCAGTTGCGGTCGATGTTGCGATACCAATTGAGCCCGCCGCGGAAGCCTGAACGAGCGAATTCTCCGGCAAAGAAAACGATGTCCGCCTCCGTGAGCCAGGCGGGCAGCGTCGACGGATCGATCGTGCGGGTGAGAAAGCCGCCCGTCCTTGGGATCATGCCTGGCGCCTGATCGCCAAGCGTGTTCTCCGACTTGCGCGGAACATCGCCCGACCCGGAATAGAGAAGCCGCCGGATCGTCGCGCGCGGATCGCGCCCAAGCTCCGCCTCCGCGACCCCCGGCGCCTGGAAATAAAGCTGATAAAAAAGCGACGATTCGCTCAGCGGCATCACGCTCGTCGGTCGTTTGGAGCCGCGCGGAACGAAGGGCACGCTCAAACCCGCAACGGCGCGAAAGCGGTCGGGCCGAAGAAGAGCGCAATGCCAGGCGACCGGTGCGCCCCAATCGTGGCCGACGACAACGGCCTCAGGCGCGCTGAGCGCGTCGAGCACGCCGACCATGTCGCCGACAAGATGAAACAGCGTATACTGGTCGATGGCTTCCGGCTGGCCTGTCTGGCCATAGCCGCGCATGTCGGGCGCGACGGCGCGATAGCCGGCCTCGGCGAGCGCCTTCAATTGATGGCGCCACGAATACCAGGATTCCGGAAAGCCGTGGCAGAGGAGCACGACGGGTCCGCTACCCGCTTCGGCGAGATGGATCGGGATTCCGTTCGCCTCGACGGTGCGATGGACGATTTCGGTCACGCGTCGCCTCCTCCAGTTGGACACGGATCTACACGAATTCGATGACGACACGAACAGTCGGAGGAGCCGTCGGTTTCACGGGAGCCGCCCTCGACGTCCTCACCTTCCATCAAGGTCAGCATGGCGTTCGTGCTAGCCAGGGTGCGCTGATGCGGCTAATCTTCGGAGCCTCCAAACAACAGCGAAGCCCAGTGACCCAACTTTCTGTCCGCCAGCGCCAAGGCCGCCTTTCGAGCGACGCGGTCGCCGCCCTCAATTCCGATCTCGCCGCCCGCTTCGGCAACCGCTTCACCGCCTCCGACGCCATCCGCCAGGCGCATGGGCACACGCTGACGTGGCTCAAAAACGAGCCGCCGGACGCGGTGGTCTTCGCCGAGTCCAAAGAGGACGTCGTCGACCTGGTGAAGCTTTGCGCCCGGCACGACGCGCCGATCGTCCCGTTTGGCGTCGGCTCGTCGCTCGAAGGCCATGTCAACGCCACGCATGGCGGCGTCTCGCTCGACCTCTCGCGCATGAACAATGTTCTCGCCGTCAACGCGGACGATCTCGATTGCGTCGTCGAGCCCGGCGTCACCCGCAAGCATCTCAACGAGCACTTGCGCGACAGCGGGCTCTTCTTCCCGATCGATCCGGGCGCCGATGCTTCGCTCGGCGGCATGGCCGCGACCCGCGCCTCGGGCACCAACGCGGTGCGCTACGGCACGATGAAGGACCTCGTGCTGTCGCTCGGCGTGGTCGTCGCCGACGGATCGTTCCTGCGCACCGGAACGCGGGCGAAGAAGTCCTCAGCTGGATACGATCTCACCCATATGTTCATCGGCGCCGAAGGCACGCTTGGCGTCATTGTCGAGGTGACGCTCAAGCTTTCCGGCATTCCCGAGGCGATCGCCGCCGGCCATTGCTCGTTTCCCAGCATCCGCGCCGCTTGCGAGACGACGATCGAGACCATTCAGTCGGGCCTGCCGATCGCCCGCATCGAGCTCATCGACACGCTCTCGGTGCGCGCCTTCAACACTTATTCGCATACCTCCTTGCCCGAACAGCCGCTGCTCCTGGTCGAGTTCCACGGCACCGAGCAAAGCGTCGCCGAACAGGCTAGCCGCTTCGCCGAAATTGCCGCAAGCCACGGCGGCGGGGCGTTGGCCTCGGCGACCAAGCCTGAGGAGCGCACCAAGCTCTGGCAGGCGCGTCACGACACCTATTGGTCGCAAATGACCCTGAGGCCCGGCGCGCGGCCGTTCGCCACCGACGCCTGCGTGCCGATCTCCCGCCTTGCCGATTGCGTCGAGGAGACGCTCGACGACATCAAGCGGAGCGGCCTGATCGCGCCGATTGTCGGCCATGTGGGCGATGGCAATTTTCACGTCACCCCGCTCATTGACCTCAACAACAAGACCGAGATCGAGGCGGCGGACGCGTTCGCCTCCCGCCTCGCGCACCGCGCCATCGCCATGGGGGGCACCTGCACCGGGGAGCACGGCGTCGGGCAGAAGAAGCGCGAATATATGGAAGAGGAGCATGGCCCGGTCGCGATTGACCTCATGCGGCGTGTCAAGGCCTCGTTCGACCCGCAGAACCTGTTCAATCCGGGCAAGGTTTTCTACGCCTGAGATCGTGTAGAGCTCCGCTCTCTCAGAGAGTATGGCTTTCGACGGGGCTTGTCATTCCCGCGCAAGCGGAATCCAGACCATCAGGGCCTTGCTGGATGCCCGCTTTCGCGGGCATGACAGGCGAACAGCGCCAACGGATCGCTTGCAGCGACCCGCAACCTGTGGGCCGAAGGCTTCAAGGAGACAGATGGTGAAGAGTGTCGTCCTGGCGTGGGGATCGTCGGTGTGGGATCCGCGCGATCTGCAAATCGCGGCCACATTCATGGCCAACGGGCCGCTCCTGCCGATCGAGTTCTGTCGTGTTTCGAGCGACGGACGGCTGACGCTCGCGATCGACGAAACCTTTGGCGCACTCTGCAAGACTTACTCAGCGCCGAGTGCGCTCGAAAGCCTCGATGCGGCGATGGATAATCTTTGCCGGAGAGAGGGAATGGCGGATGCGAGGGCGATAGGCTTCGTAGAATCCGCGTCTAACCGACAGAGCGACATCGCTATGCGGAGCCATCCACAGGTTGTCGCGACAATCGGCGCATGGACCGAGTCACTCGGCTATGACGCCGCGATCTGGACTGCGCTCACCAGTAATTTTGATGAGTGGGGCAAGGGCGGCGAGCCGTTCTCCGTCTCCGCCGCCCTGCAATATCTCGAAACACTGGAGGGGGAAGACCCGGCGAAGTTCGCGCAAGCGCTCGCTTATATCCGCAAGGCGCCGCCCGAGGTCGAGACGCCCGTGCGCGAGGAAGTCGCCAGGCGCTGGCCTGGGGCAATCGCCTAAATCATCGGGACGATGAGCGCCTCGTAATTGCGCAGCCACGGCATGCACATACGCCGCCGGACCGTCATGATTTAATCCCTGCCCCTAGTCACCAGCCGCAATACGCCCGCCGCAATTGAGGCATACGCTTTCGTTTAGGGACAGGCGACCTGCTCTATTATTTCGCACCGCTCGGGGAACGGAGGTGAGCGGGCTGCATTAATCCCGTGGCTGGGAACGGAGGCGACAATGCCGATGTTCACAATGGGAGAGAAGCTGCGGGCGCTGCCTTCATGGCGTAGAATCGACGTCCTCCTCAGATTGCGGCCGCACTGCATGACCGAGATCGAGCAAGACGAGGACCATTGCCTCGAGGCCATGCTACATTGGCGGGATCCGGCCGAGAGATCCAGCATCCTTAGATGCCGGCGGCGCGGCTTGGTTGACGACAATCCGACAGCGGGCTGACGGCCTTGAGGCGAGGTGCCGGCGGCCCATGCTCACAATCGCGTGAGGTCGCTCGCTCGAAGCGATCCTTCTGGCGGTCGGGCACGAGAGCCCAGTCCATCGGCGATCCTGATGCCCTGCGCGGGGCAATCAGCGACCGCGGCCGGGACTGAAGCCGACTGAACAGGCAGCGGATTTGGTCAGAACAGGCTGAGTTGCCCGCCGGCCGCGCTCGGCGCGATTCCCGGCTTGCGGAACAAGTCGGTGCGCAGCGTCCGCGACGTCTGGGAGAAACCGAGCCGGCGCGCGGCCATCTCGAACCGGCGCCCGATCATCCAGGCATAGGGGCCTGAACCCGCCATACGCCGGCCCCACTGGGCCTCATAATCCTTGCCCTCGCGCATCGACTGCATGAGCGACACCGCGCGCTTGAGGCGGTCGGGATAGTGGACTTGCAGCCATTCGCGGAACATGTCGCGCAATTCGTTCGGCAGGCGCAGCACGACATAGCTTCCCTCACGGGCCCCTGCCGAATAGGCGCGGGTCAGGATCGTCTCCAATTCCTCGTCGTTGATCGCTGGAATGACCGGCGCCGCCATTACGCCCGCGGGCACGCCGGCGCCGTTGAGCGCCTCGATCGCTTCGAGCCTTTTCTGGGGCGTCGGCGCGCGCGGCTCCATCTGGCGAGCGAGCCCGCGATCGAGCGTGGTCACCGAGACGAAGACCTTGACCAGGCCGTCGCGCGCCATTGGCGCCAGGAGGTCGAGGTCGCGCAGGATGAGGTTCGATTTGGTGACGATGGTGAGCGGGTGCCGGGCCTGGGAAAGTGTCTCGATCAGCGACCGGGTGATGCGATATTGCCGCTCGATCGGCTGATAGGGGTCCGTGTTGGCGCCGAAGGCGATCGGCGCCGGCCGATACTTTGCCGAGGCAAGCTCCCGCTTCAGAAGTTCGGCGGCGCCCTCCTTGGCGAACAGCTTGGTTTCAAAATCGAGCCCGGCCGAGAGCCCGAGATAGGTGTGAGTTGGCCGGGCATAGCAATAAAAGCAGCCATGCTCGCAGCCGCGATACGGGTTGATCGAGCGGTCGAAGCCAATGTCGGGTGACTCGTTGCGCGTAATGATTGCCTTGGGCTTCTCCCACGTGAGCTCGGTCGCCAACGGCTCCGGCGCTTCGTCGAGCGTCCAGCCGTCATCGAAACCCTCGCGCTTCTGAAGCTCGAAACGGCCGGTCGCGTTGGTCGCGGCGCCGCGTCCGCGCCTGCGGTCGGCGGGCAGGATGCGTTCGGCGATGGCCTCAGGGCGATGGCGCGGATCGGCGGCAGACGTTCGGCTCAGGGACGGGTTCATGGGCATGTTCCGTGAGGGAAGATTTGGAACAAATCATGAACAAGAGATAGGCCCGCTGGTATGCCGCGTCAAGGGTGGCGCCGCCTCAAGGGTGGAGGGCCAATGCGGAGGCGGCAAGCGTGGCAAACCGCGCTTCCCCATAGAAGCGATGGGTCTTGTGAGCCGCGCCAGTGGCGAACGCGGAAGCGCGATCTTGTCTCCGCCGCTCAGTTCGAGAATGTGTCGCAGTCGTTGATATCGCCGCTCTTGAGGCCGGCGGTCAGCCATTTTTGCCGTTGCGCCGAGGAGCCATGGGTGAAGCTGTCGGGCACGGCATAGCCGCGGGCGGCGGTCTGCAGCCGGTCGTCGCCGATCGCTTGCGCCGTCGCCAGCGCCTTCTCGACGTCACCCGGTTGGAGGATCTTCCATTTGTCGTTCGCGTGGTTGGCCCACACGCCGGCCAAGCAATCGGCCTGCAGTTCGACCCTGACGGACAGCGCGTTGGCCTGGGTCTGGCTCACCCGCTGCTTCATAGTGTCGACCTTGTCGAGAATGCCGAGTACGTCCTGCACGTGATGGCCGATCTCATGCGCGACCACGTAAGCGTAAGCGAAATCGCCGCCGCCGCCGTACTTGTTTTTCATATCGCGGAAGAACGAGGTGTCTAGATAAACCTTCTTGTCGATCGGGCAGTAGAACGGGCCCATCGCCGATTGGGCTCCGCCGCAGCCCGATCGGGTCGCTCCGTCATAGATGACCAGCGGCGCAGGCTGGTATTGCACGTGCGCCTGCGCCGGCAGCACTTCCGCCCAGACGGCCTCGGTGCTGCCGACGACCTTGGAGAGAAAACCGCGCATCGGGTCGTTCGGGTCGGGGGGCGCGCTTGTCGGCGGCGGCGCGCTCTGTTGCCCGACCCCCATCATTTCAGCCCCGCTGATGAGCACCTGAGGCGAAATGCCGGTGAAATAACTGATGGCGAAAATGACAACGATGGCGCCGATGCCCAGTCCGCCGGCGCCGACCGCCCCGCCGCGCTGTCCCCGCCGATCCTCGATATTCGAGGAGGACGGCATGTTGTCGTATTCCATGGCCAACTCCGAGCAAACGCCGGTTAACGCACCTTAACTCTGTATCAGACAAAGCGTTGCCGGAGTAGCGGCTCGCCCGGCGCCGCGCGCCGCAAAGCCTTTGTTGAGGTCTTTGCCAGACAATGTCTGGACTTTAGTATCCGGACAGGGCCGCCTCCAATGCCGCCGACTTATTCCCTCGTCGTGCCGATCTTCAACGAGGAGGCCGTCATCCCCGTCCTGCTCCGGCGGCTGGACGCGCTCCTCGATTCGCTCGACGCGCAGAGCGAGGTGATCGTCGTCGACGACGGATCTCGAGACACGAGCGCAATCGTGATCGAGGCCAAAGCACGCGCCGACAAGCGCTACCGGCTGATCAAGCTGTCGCGCAATTTCGGCCACCAGATCGCAATCACCGTCGGGCTCAATCACGCCGCCGGCCGTGCGGTCATCGTGATGGACGCCGATCTGCAGGACCCGCCCGAGGTCGTCTTGGAGATGATCGCCAAATGGAAGGAGGGCTACGACGTCGTGTCGGCCGAGCGCGCCTCGCGTCAAGGCGAAAGCCGGTTCAAGCGCGCAACGGCGGATCTCTTCTATCGCCTCATGGGGCGGCTGGGCGACATCCCGACGCCGCGCAGCGCCGGCGATTTCCGCTTGGTCGATCGCAAGGCGCTCGACGGCTTTCTCGCGATGCCCGAGCGCGACCGGTACGTGCGCGGCATGTTCGCCTGGATCGGGTTCCGACAGGGAACGGTGATCTTCGATCGCCCGCCGCGCGCCGCGGGCGAGAGCAAGTATTCGCTTCGCAAAATGGTCGGCCTCGCGGCGAACGGAATCATCTCGTTCTCCGACGCGCCGCTGCGCCTTGCGCTGTGGGCCGGCGTCGCTGTGTCCGCGCTCGCGTTCCTCTACGGACTGAGCGTGATCGGGCGGTGGGCGCTCGGCGACCCGAGCCTCGAGCGCGGCTGGAGCTCGACGATCGTGATCATCGCCGCGCTCGGCGGCGCCAACATGCTGATGACCGGCGTCATCGGGCTCTATGTCGGGCGCATTTACGCCGAGGCGAAAGGCCGGCCGCTCTACATCGTCGAGCGCGCGGTCGGCTTTGAGGACACGCCCCCGGCCGCGCGACGGCCGACGTCGATCCTGAACTAAGGCGCGCCCACGGAGAACTGGGAACGTTCCCCAACGCCCGAGCGAAACCAAATCCGGGCTGACCGCTCGACGATTTACTCGTTCTCGCCGATGGCCCGGCGGCCTCGAACGGATGGGCGCGGGCGGCCGGCCCGTTCCTGCGAGACCGCATTGCCACCGCGCACGTTTTGCGCTTTACCCTCGCGAGGCGCGCCGGACGGGCCGGTAGCTCAATGGTTAGAGCCGGCCGCTCATAACGGTCTGGTTGCAGGTTCGAGTCCTGCCCGGCCCACCAGCATCCGTCTAAGCTGTTGAACTATTTACGAGGTGCGGGAAGGTTCCCCACAAGGTGCGGGACTTGCTGTTCGCCTTGCGTACGCTTCGCCGCCGCCAAGGACAGCCGCTCGCGGTTTGCTCCTCGAGTGTAAAGGGACGCGATTTTCCGGCCCGTCCATCCGTACTTGGCGTCAAGCTCGGCATCGGTCCATCCGGCGAGCGCGTCGGCCGTCGCCGCCGCCTTGCGAAGGCCATGCGGGCTCTTGTTCACTCCCGCCGCCTTGGCGGTCTCGCCGAACCAATTACCGAAGCTTTCCTTGCTCATCGGCCGGCCGTCCGTTGTGGCGATAAACGTCAGTTCGCCGCACGGGCCGGCTGCGAGCGCCTCGGCGAGCGCTGGCGACACGGCGACGCTGACACGCTCCGAAGTCTTTTCGGTGGCGAACCGGAGAACGCCGTCGCGCAAATGCGGACGCCCGACACGAACGGCGTCGCCCCGTCTCAGCCCGGTCTCCCGCAATACGGCGAACGCCACCCTCTCTCTCGTGCCGAGCGGCCAACGGCGGCAGAATTTCTGTTCGTCGTCTTCGGTCCAGACCGCGAACCCGTCCGTCTTCGGCCTGACGACGGTTATTCCCGGGGTCGGATCGGAGGCGACGAGTCCGCTCTCGACAAGCCAATGGAACAATCCGCGCAGCGCGGCGACAAAGTGTTTTGCTGCGGCCGGCGTAGCGGCGCGCTTGTCTCGCCCGGCGGCTATGTCGCCCCTCTTCCATGCACTAAGCAGCGTCTCGCCATGAGTCTTCGCGATCCGGGCGAAGATATTGTCCCGCTGTCGGCGCGTCGCGGGGCTGAGCGCGCCCCAAGTCTGGCTCTGCCGGTACAACGGACAGCCCCCACGCGAAGGAGCCGCTGGGCGCGCTTTTGTGGGCCTTGGCGCGGCCTCCCAGAGCGGCGTCATAAGCGGCCAGAAAGTCAGCCGATCCATATTGGCCCGGAAGGCGGATGCGCCGACCATGGCCGCGCCTGAAATACCAGACCGGCCGACCATGGCGGTTGATCTCACGATGAAGGAACGGTGGCAGCTTTGGCGGCATCGAATCACCTATGGCGGAATGGCGAGCCCGCGCGCGAACTGAGGCTCGACTTCGCATTCGTGGTCGTGCGCTGGCGATGGCCGGTCCGGCGGCGCCTGCATGACGCGAATGGTCCCGGTCCCGGTTTCAATTTCGACGTACCATTCCGGGCCAAGCGCCCTTGCCGCGCGAGCGGCGCGGCCCACATCGGCTTGCGTGATCGCGGCGCGTCGGCGGGTCATTCTCGCTTAGCCTCGAAAACGCTTTCGAACAGCACGCCCAGATTCACCGTGATTACGGTCATCGCGGGCGCTGTCGGATCAAAGCCGCGCGCCTTAAGCGCCTTGGCCTCCACGGCCGTCCGCTTCGGAGTCTCGGTGCCGCGCAACACTGCTATGTCCCAGCGCCCGCCGGCATAGAAGCTGATCGCCAGCCGCACGGCCTGCGGCTGGCCTTTCGCCCTTTCCCCTAACCAACTCGCCAGGGCGTGCCGTGCGATGCTTTGCGCGTCCGCCACCGGCCGGCTGCCTGCAGGGTGCAGGCCAGTTTCGGCAAGGGCGGCCACGACCGCAGCCATATAGGCTTCGGTCGCCGGAAAGAGCGCATGTCGCCCCGCCCCTTCCCCCACCTGCTCGACCGCCTGCAATAGCCCGATACGCGCCCAATGGCGGCAGCGCTCAGCAAACGAAAACGGGTCCCTGACTAGATGGCGCGCGGCAGCGGCGATTTCACCGATCGTGACCAACTTCTCGGACGGTTCCGGCATTTTGTCTCAAGCGGTAATTGGCTGGATCAGGGAGCGAGGGTCTTAACGGCACGGCTTGCCTTTGTCAACGCTGAGTGTTAACGGTATGCAGTACCGTTCAGTCCATGAGGAAAGGGCCATGTCTTCGAATCGGAATCGATTTGCCGGTGTTGAGCGCGGAAAACCGCTGCGCGGCAGCAAGGCTATCGCCAACCACATCTGGCGCGACAAGAAAAAATGGCGCTCGGCGTTCCGGCTGCCTCGCGATGAATACGGCCTTTCGGTCGTAGTCGGCGAGCTATTGGGGTACGAGGGCTGGATCGATCACGCGCTGGCCGTTGGCATCGAACGCCGCCCGCGCAAGCGGTCGATCACCGCGCCGGCCGAAGCCTGAGACGAGAAAGCCGCCCGGAAGGGGCGGCTTTCGCATTTTCGGGACGGCAGGTTCGCGGCACCAGGATTTGTACCCACCAGCGCCAAGGGTTCGACCCCTTCGTCCCGACCATTTCAACAAGGGCAGTCGTGGCAACCAAGCAAGGCCACCTCTGCCACAAAGCAAGGGTTGTGGTCAAACATGGCCGCCGACCAATGTTGGAAGGTGATCGGCGCGGCCGATGCGCTCGGCCGAAGGCTCGTATGCAAATGCGCCAACTGCGGCGCTATCAAAACGCTCGCCGACGCGGCGTTGAAGCATGACCCCCCCCGCTGCGACTGTCGGCCGCAGACGCGGGCCGAGATCGAGGCTCGGCGCCAGACGAGGCTTCCCGATTGGAGGCCGGGCCGATGAGCGCCATGGCCGTCTCCGCGATCACGGTCGGCGCACGCCATCGGCAAGACATGGGCGACCTCGCCCCGCTCGCAATGAGCATCGAAGAGATCGGCCTCTTGCATCCGATCGTAGTGTCTCCGGCTGGGGAATTGATCGCTGGGGAGCGTCGGCTGCGCGCTTGCAGCGACATGCTCGGCTGGTCCGAGGTTCCTGTCACCGTCGTCGATCTCGCGGACATCGTTCTCGGGGAGGTTGCCGAAAACACCGAGCGCAAGGATTTCCTGCCGAGCGAGATCGACGCCATCCGCAGGGCGCTGGAACCGAATGAGCGGGCGGCGGCGAAGGAACGCATGTCTGACGGCGGGAAGGGTGCGAAAGTTTCGCAACCTTATCGAGCCACAGATAGGCTGGGTGCGTTCGCTGGCGTGTCGGGCAGAACGGTGGAGAAAATCGCAGCGGTGTGCGAGGCCGCCGAGGCCGAGCCCGACAAATACGCCAAGCTCGTCGCCAATATGGACCGCCGTGGGCGAGTCGACGGCCCTTATCGTCAGCTCTGCAACATGCGCTCCGCCGAGGCGATCCGCGCCGAGCCGCCGCCGTTGCCGGGGAATGGGCCGTATCGCGCAGGCCTCGTCGATATCCCGTGGGCATACGAGCCGGATGACGAGAACGCATCAGCGCGCGGCGTACTGCCCTATCCGACGATGTCGATCGATGAGGCCTGCGCTCTTGATGTCCGTTCGCGCCTCGCGCCCGACGCGGCCGCAGGCGTGTGGGTGACCAACTTCGTCCTGGCTGCCGGCCTGCACCTTCCAATCCTTAAGGCTTGGGATTTGGAGCCAAAGACACTCGTCACTTGGCCCAAGGAGCGCGTCGGGCGCGGGCACTGGGTCAAAGGGCAAACCGAACATCTCGTCGTCGCGACTCGCGGCAAGCCGACGGTCACGCTCACCGACCAGACGACCTTGCTGAAGGGGCCGTTTCACCTCGTGAGGAAGGGCGCCCACTCGGCTAAGCCGATCGAGGCGTACGCCTACTTCGAGAGCCTCTTCCCGGCGCCGCGCTACTTCGATCTGTTCTCGCGGTACCGGCACAGCGAACAGTGGGATTGCTGGGGCAACGAGGCTCCCGTGACGCTCGAAATGGAGCGCGCGTCATGAACGAGGCCCGGACGCCGAACAACGCTGAGTTAGATGATCTCGCGCTGAGTCTCGACAAACAGCGCGAGCGCGGCAAGCGACCCAAGCGATCAAACGGCGGCGGCGTGGCGCCCCTCAAGCAGATTGCGCCAGCCTTCAGCGATGAGGCGATGGCGCTTGCTTTCGCCGATCGCCACGGACCTAGCCTCCGATACGTTGCGCTGTGGGGAAGCTGGATGTCATGGACCGGAGCGCATTGGCGATCCGACTCCACGCTGCACGCTTACGACTTGGCGCGTCAAATCGCGCGCGAGACGGCGACGGGGTGTAATCACAAGAAAACTGCAGCCCAAATCGCCAGCGCAAAGACTGTGGCGGCAATTGAGAAGCTGGCGAAAGCAGACCGACGAATAGCCGCGACCGAAGATCAATGGGACTGCAAGCTGAGCGCCTTCAACGCCACAACAGCGATCGACCTCGAAACCGGAATCGACCATCCGCCAAACCCGATCGACTACCACACGAAAATAGCTGCCATCGCGCAAGCGCCCGAAGGGACGCCTTGCCCGATGTGGATGGAGTTTCTGCACACTGTCACCGGAGGCGACGCCGAGCTCGTAGGTTCCTCCAACGGTTCTTAGGCTACTGCCTGACCGGCCACGTCACCGAGCACTCGCTTGTGTTTCTGTTCGGTACCGGCGCGAACGGCAAGAGCGTGTTTATCTCGACCGTCGCCGGGATTCTGGGCGACTACGCGATCATCGCGCCGATGGAAATGTTCCTCGCGTCGAACGTCGAACGCCATCCGACCGAAATTGCCAAGCTGAGAGGCGCGCGACTCGTCGTCGCCCATGAAACCCAAAAGGGCCGCCGATGGGACGAAAGCAAAATCAAGAACCTCACTGGAGGCGACAAGCTGACCGGGCGATTCATGCGCGGCGATTTCTTCGACTTCAAGCCGACGCACAAATTTCTGATCGCGGGCAACCATAAGCCGAGCTTCCGAACTGTAGACGAAGCGATCCGCCGCCGATTCCTGCTTGTCCCCTTCACTGTTTGCATTCCTGAGAAGGAACGCGATCCAGAACTTGCCGACAAGCTCAAGGCGGAGTGGCCGGCGATCCTGCGATGGATGGTTGACGGCTGCTTAGAGTGGCGGCGCGACGGCGGCCTCAACCCGCCTAAGGCCGTGCGCGAGGCGACCGATGATTATCTCGCCGACCAAGATACGATCGGTCAGTGGCTCGATGAGTCCACCGAGGCGGAAGTGAACAACTTCGAGAAGACGCGCGCCTTGTTCCTCAGTTGGAAAACGTGGTGCGAACCGAGGAACCTATTTATCGGAACCGAGACGGCTTTCGCAGATACGCTTAAAGACCGAGGATATAGGAAGGCGAGAGACGTAAAAGCGCGTGGTTTCTTTGGCTTAAGGCTGAAATTTGATGGCGAGAGCAAGGGCGAAGGCGAGCCGTGGGAGACGCGCCGATGACGGGTATGACGGGTTCTCCCCATTAGGCCGTTCGCGCGCGCGGGCGTGCGGACATAACCGGAAAGGGTGTCATACCCGTCAATGCCCTTTCTTGAACCGTAGGAAGCTTCGCATCAAGCAGGAGGTCCAGCCCGGCTGGGAGGCAGGCGGTGAAGGCAGGTGAAGGCAAAAACATATTTTGCCGTTCGCACGCGCGCGCGAACGTATCTTTATGTTTTACCCGTCACCTGCCTTCCCCGCTCCCTTTCGGATGCCTGGATGGTTGGACGCCCGACCATTTGGGTCCTACTCGGCTCGACCATCCACCGCGAGGGCCGCGCGACCGCGTTGGCTCGCTCTAAATTTTGCAATGGAATCCACTTCCCGTTTCCCGTCTGCTATTGGCGTTGAGGGGGGCGAAAGGGCGTTTTCAATGTCCGTTTCCTCTGACGCGCCGATCGGGGTGCAAGAGCTTGCCGGCGTGCTTGGCGTCACCCGGCGCACGGTGAGCGATCTTGTCCGCCGCGGCGTTCTTCGCAAGCGCGGCCGCGGTTTCGTTCTGGGCGAGGCGGTTCAGGACTATGTGCGCTCGATCGCCGCGAGGGCTGCGACGACGCCGGGGCTTGAGACCGGCGCGGAGGCTCGGGCTCGGCTGGCTCGAATGAAGGCCGATCTTTTCGAGCAGCAGCACAAGCGAGAGGCGGGCGATCTGGTCAGCGCGAAAGAGGTTTGGGCGATCTGGGATAAGCGGATGGCGGTCTACTGGCGCGAGGTTCGCCAAATCCCATGGATAATCGCTGGCACGCTGGGCGGCTTCATCGATCGAGAAAAGGCGATGTTGCTCGGGCGCGAGCTCTGGCGTTGTCACAGCAACCTCGGCAAGCATCGCGGGCCGGATGAAGACGGCGAGGGAACCGACTATGACGTTGTCGTCGAAGACGCGTTCATAAAGGATCAGGGCCGGCTGTCGACGGAGGACGGGGAGCGCATCGCCGCGGAAGCCAGGGCGCGGCGTGGCCTGCCGCCGAGGGCCGAGGAGGGTCGGCAATGAGGGAGGCGAAGACGGAGGCGTTGGTTGCCTTGCCGCCGACGAAACGGAGACTCGCCTTCCGGCGCGTCGCTGAGAGGTTGCAGCGGGCCGCCGCCGACCCAGCGAGCAGGTGGTCGCCGGCCGCGAAGGCGGACGCTATGAGGATTGCGGCCGAGTTTCTGGCGCAAGTCGACGCCGATCATGTCCGCCGCGAAACGCCTAGGCGTTGACGACCAAGAGATCGTCACCATCGAGTCGCTGTGGGCGAGGATACGCGAACTTGAGTCCATCAACGCCGCGCTTCTCGCCGAGCTTCGGGCGTTAAAAGGGCCGACGGCGCCGCCCGGTTGGGTTGCTCCCAAGCAGGCTGCGGCGCTTGCCGGTTGTTCAAGATCGCTGGTTTACAAGCGATGTCGCAATGGCTTGCTGCGAAGTTGCAAGGTCCGGGCGCGCATCGCGATCGACCCGGCGAGCCTGCGAAAGTCCGCCGTGTAAACGCGGGCTTCGCATTGCACGGCGACGGGCGCATGATGCGCTCATGTACGATCATATTGTCAGCGCCGGCAGTTTGAAAAATTTGGAAGTTCGTCTCGCGCAAGCGCTCGATCACGCCATGCAAGCCGAGACCGATCTAAACAGAACGCGCCTCAAGGCCGGCTTAGAGGCGATACCCAAGGCTTTCTTTTTGCCGTCCGAGCATGCCGTCGCGGTGCGCGAAGCTTGCGCCTTGGCCGTCGAGGAGGCCGCCGACGCCAAGACGAAGCATCGAATGACGGGTTGGCCATATGACCGACTGGAGCGAGAGGAACGAGAGCGGGCGAGGGCGCAAGCGGAGGCGAGGGCCGCGGTGCCGGTCCCGGTCGGATACGTCGCGCCGGCTAACAGATGGCAGCGACGTGGAAGGCGAGGCCGACGCTGAAATGTCCGACGGCGATTTCACTCTGATCTTGATCGGCATGGCCTTGGCCGACGAGCGTTTCGGGCAATACGAGGCGAAAGATTGGCGTGGGTTCCTGAAGGCGATCGTTCGGCAGTTGCACGTTGACGGAGACACCTACGTAGACACTGAGCGCGCCTCCGCATGGTTGGACCGCAGTGTCGCCAAGCGCGACGAGATTGCCGCCCGGACCGCGCCTCCGCCTGCTCGGCTGAACCTGTTCATGTTTCCGCGCCGCGACGACAAGGAGTCCTGACAATGGCGTTGCCCCAGTACCGCCTATTCTCGCCGGTGGCGGCGCCCAAGCTGCCCGCGCCATCAGCGCCAGACGCGATCGACGCCAAGAAGCTAGCAGCGTCGATAATTTTAGCTGGTCGACGTCGCCGGAGTGAGGCGCCCGACGCTCCGCAGCCGCCGCAGCCCGCGCCAGGGCCGATCGACGCCAAGGCGACCGCCGCGCAGATCATCGCCGCAGCAAAAAAGGCGCGGGTGCCGACATGAGGATCGTGACCGCATTGCCAGATGCGAATTTCGAGCGTCCGACCGCTGAGGACATGCGGCGCTTGCGGGCCATCGTCGCCACCCTTGGCTCGGCCGGTCTCCCCTCAACGGTCCTGTGCCACAAGCAGACAGAGCTCTGAAACGGAGGGCAAGCCTCAAACACGAGGCCAGCCGGTGAAGCGGCCTCGGCAGGCGCAGTTGTTGCCAGTTTGGTTGCCAGCCGCGTGTCGCAGGCCGGCTCAGGGGAATCGCTTAATTCACGGCTTCGAAGACGTGCCTTTCAGGCTGGAGCGTAAGGTCCTTCTGCCCGCGAAAGGGCCGGTTGAACAGCGAGGGAGCGTTGCCGCGCATTCGAGGCTTCAGTCCACGAGCGCCTGATAGACGAGCGCCTTGAACATCTTGCGGTAATAGGCGCGTATTGGACTCGGAGCCTGTGTCATGTAGACGCCAACGATCTCTTCCTTGGGATCGACCCAGAAAAAGGTGCCGGCATATCCACCCCACATGAACTCGCCTGTGGAACCCGGCACACCTGCGATCCCGTCGCCCTGACGCACCATGAAACCGAGGCCGAATGTATAGCCCTGCGTTCCGAGCAGTAGTTCGCCCGGCTGCATAGGCGTCGCGATGCGCGTGCCGAGATGGTCCGACGTCATCAGCTTGATGGTAGAACGGCTCATGACACGCACGCCGTCGAGTTCACCGCCGTTGAGCAGCATCTGCCCGAACCGCAGATAGTCCATCGCGGTCGAGAGTGCCCCAGCTCCGCCGGAATCGTTGCCTGGTTCTGCGGATACATCGAGCACGCTGATCTTTTGGCCGGATGCCGGATCGACAGCAAAAGGCTGCGCAAGACGCGGCATCTTGGCCGCGGGCAACCAGAAGCTCGTGTCGACCATCTTCAGCGGCTTGAACAGGCGCTCATCCAAAAAGACACTGAGCCGCTTGCCCGACGCAGCCTCCACAACACGGCCGAGAATGTCGACCGCCATGCTGTACTCCCATGTCGTTCCTGGTTGGTAAATAAGTGGCACCTTCGCGATGCGCTCGACCTGTTCGACCGGCGTCATACCGCGGGAATCGAATTCAATCACGCCAGGCTGAGAGAATTTGGCTTCGACATACGCGGCCTTGACCGGCT
The DNA here is from genome assembly GCA_963726105.1 of uncultured Alphaproteobacteria bacterium. Lineage (GTDB taxonomy): Bacteria > Pseudomonadota > Alphaproteobacteria > Rhizobiales > Beijerinckiaceae > Roseiarcus. Next base: position 372,204 of record CAVSBJ010000026.1, on the reverse strand, counting down.
CATTCTTGGTAATTTCCGCATAAGCGAGGCCCGCGGTATGCCGCAGGAGGTCCTGCACGGTAATTGGCCGCACAGCCGGTACATTAGAATAAGTGACCCTGCCGTCGGCGCTTGTCGTCGCCACGCTCACCTGCATGTCCTTGAAGGCCGGCAGGAATTTGGAGACTGGATCGGTGAGCTGGATGACGCCATCTTCGACCAGCATCATGGCCGCTACCGAGACAAGCGGTTTGGTCATTGAATAGATGCGGAAGATCGAATCGAGCTTCATGGGCGCTTCCGCGCCCTTGTCTTGGAAGCCGATGGCGTCCGAATAGACGATCTTCCCCTTGCGGGCGACCATGACCACCGCACCCGGCAGCTTGCCGTCGGCAATCTCCTTTTTGAGCATTGTGGTGATGCGCCCAAGGCGCTCCACCGACATGCCGGCCTGTTCAGGCGTTGCCGTGGCGAGAGGCTGGAGTTCGCGCGCCGAGACTGGCAGCACCGCTGTTGCAGCGACCAGCATCGCGGCCAGCGCCGTCGTCGCCAGTATTTTCCACCTACACATGACGCTCCTCCCGGGACCGTTTTTTGCGAGGGCCAGTTCGCCCGACCTGCCAATGATCTTATCCGACGTCGTCGCCTGTCGTCGCCTTGAAACATGCTTCCGGATGAAAATGATCAGGCTCGAATTGCCTGGCGTCGAAGTTTCCCACGGCCACCACGCGCGGCCGCATGGCAGGTTGGACGTCCGCCGGCGGCAATGTCGGGTTTGGGCGGTGAAGCGTACTTCGCGCTCGCAATGGAATGGCGGCTATAACGCGGACTGCGGTCGTTCCCGAGGCGGTCCCTGTAGGAGCGCTATCCGCCCAAATGTGACGTCCATCGCCGCGATCCGCAATTTCCGGTTCACGTCGACACGAGACATCGCCCCATGTCTCAAACGCGCAAATAGCGGTCATAGCCAAACGATGCGGCGAACGGGTCAAAGTCGATCCTTAGCCGACATTCCTCATCAGTCCCGATACGGAAGGAATGCGACCCGAAGCGGAAGTTCGTGTCCCACGATTGCTGGGCGCGCAGGGTCGGGTCGGTCGCAACCGAGCCGAACCGCGCCAAGCGTCCCGTTCATCAAGCCGGCTTTGGCGCCCCGTCGGGCCACCCCCTCTTTACCGGATCGAATCGCTGTGCGCCACGATCGATGACAGTGTTGTGTCCGTGAGCGATGAGCCAGCGCCCCGAGCGCTTCGTCAGGATAAGCGTCAGATGATCCTCGCTGCTTGGGCGAGCAGTTCCATCCGGCGGCGTGAAAGGATCGACCTTGCGCAAGATGACGGCGGCGGCGACGTCCGGCGAGATTTCCCTGATCTCCACGTGGCCCATCTCGATGCCTGTCGTCCGGAAGAACGTCTGATGATACGCGGCATGGCCCGCGACGACGGCCGGCTTGCCCGGCCAGTGCATTTCGACGATGTTTATCCAATGCGCGTCATCCACAAACAGTTCGGCGAGCGCCTTCATGTCGTGAGCGTTCCAGGCTTCGCAGTAACCTTTCACTACGCTTCCAACGGCTTCTTCCGCCACCGAGTGTCGGCGCGTTCCGGATCGGCGCTCGGCGGATCAAAGAGGGTCACGGCAATCGATTACCTTGCACGGCATTTTCGCGTGCAGAGGCTGAGGAACCGGGGCGGTCTCCTGGCTGCTGATCAAGCCATAGGCAAGCAGGCAAGCGATGAACGCGATACCAGCGGCGACTATCGCTGCTGACGCGAAGCCTGCCCTGTATGCCGCAAGAGCGGCTGAACGTAGTGCCTCGCGTGCCCCCGCGGGCGCTGCCGCAAGCAGTCCGGCTAGATCACCGGACGTCACGTGTGTCGCTTCCTCCCGCACAGCGTCCATCGCCAAGCCCGTTCTTGCAGCGCCCGCGACGAACCGCTCCCCGGCGACGTCCGAGAGGATGGCACCCAGCGCCGCGACACTGACAAGGATGCCGATTGTTGATTTCCACTGAGAGCTGACCCGGGCGCCACGGGTTTTTCCACCGAGAACTGACCCATGTTCGAACCCTTCCCCCTTGGCCTAGGCGGGGGACGATGGAGTGATCGACATGGAGTTACTGAGCGTCATCCGACGCTGGCACTACCGGGACCATTTCTCGATCCGAGAGATATCGCGGCGCACGGGGCTGTCGAGGAACACAGTCCGCAAATATCTGCGCTCGGACACCGTTGAACCGAGGTTCAACATCCCTGACCGCCCGAGCAAGCTGGACCCTTACGCCGACAAGCTGTCGCATATGCTGCGGCAGGAGGCGGGGAAGTCCCGCAAGCAGAAGCGGACGACCAAGCAATTGCACGCCGATCTGGCCGCCCTCGGTTACGACGGCTCCTACAATCGCGTGGCGGCCTTCGCTCGCGACTGGAAGGCCGCTCGGCAACAGGAACAGAAGACGTGCGGCCGCGGCGTGTTCGTGCCGCTGGCGTTTTTGCCGGGCGAGGCGTTCCAGTTCGACTGGTCGGAAGATTGGGCGATCATTGCCGGCGAGCGAACCAAGCTGCAGGTCGCTCACTTCAAACTGTCCTGCAGCCGCGCCTTCTTCCTCCGGGCCTACCCGCAGCAGACCCACGAGATGCTGTTCGACGCCCATAACCACGCCTTCCGCGTGCTGGGCGGCGTTCCCCGGCGAGGCATCTACGACAACATGCGCACTGCGGTCGACAAAGTCGGGCGCGGCAAGAACCGCCAGGTCAACGCACGGTTCGCAGCCATGGTCAGCCACTTCCTGTTCGAGGCGGAGTTCTGCAATCCGGCGTCCGGTTGGGAGAAGGGGCAGATCGAGAAGAACGTCCAGGACGCCCGCCATCGGCTCTGGCAGCCCATGCCCAGCTTCCCCTCCCTGGCGGCGCTGAACGACTGGCTGGAGATGCGATGCAGGGAGCTGTGGGAGCAGACGCCGCACGCCTCGCATCCTGGCGCGATTGCCGACGCCTGGGCCGAAGAGGTCCAGCATCTGATGCAGCCTTCGCGCCCGTTCGACGGCTTCGTCGAATACGCCAAGCGCGTGTCGCCGACGTGCCTGGTCCATCTGGACCGCAATCGCTATAGCGTGCCGGCGTCGTTCGCCAATCGTCCGGTCAGCCTGCGGGTGTATCCCGAGCGCATCGTCGTCGTCGCCGAGGGGCAGGTCGTGTGCGAGCATCGCCGCGTTTTTGCCCGCTCCCACGAACAGAAAAGCACAACAACGGTTTACGACTGGCGGCACTATCTGGCGGTCGTTCAACGCAAGCCCGGAGCCTTGCGCAATGGCGCGCCTTTCGTCGAACTGCCGCCTGCCTTCCGGGCTCTGCAGCAGCGCATGCTCAAGACGCCAGGCGGCGACCGCGAGATGGTCGAGATTCTGGCTCTGGTCCTCCAGCATGACGAGCAGGCCGTGCTCACTGCCGTCGAACTCGCATTGGAGGCTCGCGCGCCGACGAAGACGCATATTCTGAACGTGCTGCACCGATTGATCGACGGCAAGCCGATCGACCCACCAGCCGTGAAGCCGCCTAATGCTTTGACGCTCACCACCGAACCGCAGGCCAACGTCGAACGCTACGATGCGCTGCGCCAAGCCCGGGAGGCGCGCCATGCGTCATAATCCCGCCGCTGGCGCCGTCGTCATCATGCTGCGCAGTCTCAAAATGCACGGCATGGCCCAGGCGGTCGGCGAGCTGACCGAGCAAGGCTCCCCGGCCTTCGAAGCCGCAGTGCCGATCCTGTCGCAGCTTCTGAAAGCGGAGACGGCCGACCGAGAGGTGAGATCAACGGCTTATCAGCTCAAAGCCGCCCGCTTTCCGAACTATCGCGACCTTGCCGGCTTCGACTTCGCCAGCAGCGAGGTCAACGAGGCGCTCGCACGTCAACTCCATCGTTGCGAGTTCCTGGAAGACGCCCACAATGTCGTCCTGGTCGGCGGCCCCGGCACGGGCAAGACGCATCTCGCCACCGCGATCGGCGTCCAGGCGATCGAGCATCATCGCAAGCGCGTCCGCTTCTTCTCCACCGTCGAACTCGTCAATGCTCTCGAACAAGAGAAGCTTCAGGGCAAGCCAGGACAGATCGCCGCCCGGCTCACTCACTCCGATCTCGTCATCCTCGACGAGCTTGGCTACCTGCCGTTCAGCGCCTCCGGCGGGGCGTTGCTCTTCCATCTGCTGAGCAAGCTCTACGAGCGTGCCAGCGTCATCATCACAACCAATCTCAGCTTCGGCGAGTGGGCAACCGTGTTCGGCGACCCGAAGATGACGACCGCTCTACTCGATCGTCTCACCCACCGCTGCCACATTCTCGAAACCGGAAACGACAGCTTCCGCTTCAAGAACAGCTCGGCGAAAGCCGCCAAACCCGCAAAGGAGAAACCTCGAAACTTGACGAACGCCTGATCCCAAAACCATCATCAAGCCGGGTCAGTTCTCAATGGAAATCCCGGGTCAGTTCTCGACGGAAATCGACATCAAGAGGGCCTATTCACCCGGTGAGGGACGTATCCCGTTGATCCGCCTCGTTATCGGCGACCTGCCCGGCCCACCAGCCACTCGGCCACGCCAATGCCGCGGAACGGGGCATTGAGGTTTAGCGCCTTCGTTTCGGGGCGGTTCTCACTTCCGCGTCGTCGGCCGTCGCTTTGCGATCAGCTGGAGCGCAGAGACTCGATCGCCGCATCGGCCAGCTTCAATCCAACCAAAGCTTGCGACAAGGTGAACGCAGGCGTCGGCGAACGGCCACGCACGCACGCCAAAAAATGATCATGCTCATTCCGCAAAGGATCATCCGCCGCGGACGCGGGATAGCTTGTGCGGCGGCCCTCCGCATAGACTTCTACGCCTGCCCCCACAGTGAGTTCGACGCTGCCGCGATCTCCGACCACTTCGACGCGGTCAGGCGGCATTTCTCCGTCCGTGAATGTCCAGGCCGTGCGCAGGTCGCAAATCACCCCGGTCGCCGTGGTTGCCGACACCGCCGTCAGGGATCGGTAACCAGGGCCTTGCGAGCGGCGCGCGACAATCGAGTGGAAGTCTGAACTCGTAACCCACTGCGCAATGTCGATGTCGTGAATCAGAGTCATCAGTACAGGGTCGGTATCGGGGTAGCGGATCGCATGGGTGTCGTCGCGGTAACGACGCGAGTTCACGTAGATGACCTCGTCGATCCGCCCTGAGCGCACAGTTTCAACCATCCGGACATGATCCTGCGAAAACCGCAGCACGTGCCCGGGCATCACAAAGCCCGCTGAGCTGCGCGCGGCCGCAACGAGCGGGGCGGCGGATCTCGCCGAAGGCGCAACCGGCTTCTCAAGCAACACAGAGAGGTTTCGGCTGAGGGCGCGGATGGCAATTTGGACATGCGAGACGGCCGGAGTTGCGACGATGATGGCGTCAGCCTCCACCACGTCAATCAGGCGCAGGGGGTCAGTCAAACATTCTGCGACGCTAGGGCCGGCGCTGATGGGCTCAAGAGCGGCAGGATTTGTATCGGCCACCCCAACGACCTTCACGTCGGAGCGTTCAGTCAGTCGGCGGAGATGCTCCTTGCCGAAGGCCCCCAGGCCAGCAAGCAGCACGCGAAGTGGACGGGAGGGTGTCGCCGATCTGGCCGCATACGAATTCGTCAATTTGGACGCCGCTATCTAGATGCGAAACTGCGAGCTCTCACCCGCATGCTCTCTGCCACGGCAAAAAAGGGCAGACCACGGGCCGTTGAAATTGCAAGCGAGGGAGCGATCAACAGTAAAGCCATGTCCTGCGTACAGGCGATTGCGACCGCGGGGATCCTGATGCTTTCCAGCTATGCGGCCACGACTGCCTTCGGCGAAGACGCGTCGGGTGTGCCGGACAGCGCGCTCAAAGGCAAGACGGTCGGTATGTCGCTTGCTCCGACCTCAACCGATGGCGCCGGGAATTCCGGCATCAGATCGTTCCGGCGCTCGAGGCCAAAGGCGTGATCCTGGCGCATCTGCAGGACGACCCCGTTCTGCAGTGTTTGGTCGCGGCACTTTCTGGAGCGAGTTCGGTGTGAATCGTTCTGACTCGATTGTCCATCGCTTGCAGACGATCGCCAAAACGATCCTCAAAACCCTTGCACGCGGGGGCCGTCCACATATGAGTTGTTGATACTATGGTGCGGACGGCGGGGGTCGAACCCGCACAGCCTTGCGGCCGAGGGATTTTAAGTCCCTTGCGTCTACCGGTTTCGCCACGTCCGCATGACGCGCGCTTCTTTCACATTTTTCGGCGAAAATGAACCTTAGCCGCCTTTGTCGTTCGCGATTGGCGGCTGAAAGGCAAGGCCCATATCCCAGGGGAAGTATATCCAGGTGTCCTGTGAGACCTCGGTGATGAAGGTGTCGACCAGGGGGCGTCCCAAAGGCTTGGCGTAGACGGTGGCAAAATGCGCTTTGGGCAGCATCTCGCGCACCAGCTTGGCTGTGGCGCCGGTGTCGACCAGATCGTCGACAATAAGGATCTTCGCCCCGTCATTGAGAGTGGCGACATCTGGAGCGATCGTCTTCAGGACCTTGAGGCCGCCTTGCGTCTTGTAGTCGTGATAGGAGGCGATGCTGACGGTCTCGATCACCCGGACCTCGAGCTCCCGTGCGACGATCGCCGCCGGGACGAGACCGCCGCGGGTGATGGCGACGATGGCGTTGAATGGTCCCGACGAGGCGAGGCGCCAGGCCAACGCCCGCGCGTCCCGGTGGAACTGGTCCCACGAAACCGGAAAAGCCTTGTCGCGGGGGGCGTTCACCAGCGGCTCCTTCGTAAATGAATTCGCCCTTCCTAACAAGCGCGACGACCGCGCGCGACCCGTCGTCGCCCCGGATCAACACTTTTTGCGTTACCGGCTTCCGGTCGGCGGCTAGCGCGTCGCCCCGTCTTTAGACAGCTTGACGACCATAGCCTCGACGGCGCGCCGCGCTTGGGCGACTGCTTCCTCGTCCTTGCCGCGAACCACGATCTGGTTGCTGAAGCGCCCGTCCTTGAACGACGGATAGGAGCCGATCGCCGCGCTCGGATGGGCTGAGGCGATCACGCCCAGCGCCTCGCCGTACAGCCCCTCCGGGAGGCTCCCCGCGGCGATCGTCTCGACCAGCATCACCGCGCCGGTTTTCATTGTCTTGCCGGCGAAGTCGAGCATGGCCTGCATGACCGCCGGCACCCCGGCGAGCACATAGACATTGCCAATGCGGAAACCCGGCGCTCGAGAGATCGGGTTCTCGATGAGGTCCGCCCCCTCGGGGATGCGCGCCATGCGGCGGCGCGCGGGTGTGAGATCGCCCGGGGCGTAGCGCTCAAGCATGATGGCGATCGCCCTCGGATCCTCGTCGACGGGCACGCCGAAGGCGCGCCCGACCGCATCGGCGGTGATGTCGTCGTGGGTTGGACCGATGCCTCCAGTCGTGACCACATAATCGTAGCGCGCCCTAAGCGCGTTGAGAGCCGCGACGATCTCGTCCTCGATATCGGGGACAACCCGCGCTTCCCATACGTCAACGCCGATCGTCGCCAGATATTCGGCGATATAGCCCAGGTTGCGGTCCTTCGTGCGCCCCGAGAGAATCTCGTCGCCGATCACCAGGACGGCTGCGGTTACGGTCGTCGGTCCGCCCATGCTGGTATGTCCCTCGATGTCCCAGAAGGACCATAACGGGTAAGCGAAACGAGCGTTACCAGAAAAGGGCCGCCGTCCAACCGGAGGCGGCCCTCGGTTTGGCTTTTCAATCAGGCGGCGTCGACCGGGAGAATGTAATCAGGCCGCCCGGACCGCGGCGCGTTTGCCGATATGCAACCGCACCCAGGCCTAAGAAGCCGAGCATCATTATCGCCCAGGTCGCCCGGGCTCGGGCACGACCGGGGCGCCCGGGGGTGGGCCGCCGCCGTCGATCGACGAGCACCGACCTGCCTGGCTTGGCGCTCGGTCGCGCGGCCGTCACGAGTGTTTGCCCTCGAAGCCCCACCCAAACGCTTGTCTTCGGAGCGAAGCAGAGCATATGTGTGAGGGCTTCTGAAACATGGGCCGAAGGAACGCTAGTGGCGACGTCGACGACATTTGTAATCGCAAACGAGAAGGTTGGTCGGCGCAGCGGGCAGATCCGTCTGCATGGGCCCGAAGACTTCGCCGCAATGCGCAAGGCCGGCGCGCTGACCGCGGAAGCGCTCGATCTGATCGGTCCGCTGGTCAAGCCAGGGGTCACGACCGCGAGCCTCGACCGGTTCGCGTTCGAATTTGCGCGCGATCACGGCGCCTATCCGGCGTCCCTGAACTACCGCGGCTATCGCAAGTCGATCTGCACGTCGATCAACCACGTCGTGTGCCATGGCATACCCGACGAAAAACCGCTCCGCGACGGCGACATCCTCAACATTGACGTGACCCTGATCGTCGACGGCTGGCACGGCGACGCGAGCCGCATGTTCGTCGCCGGAGAGGCCTCCCGGCGCGCGCAACGCCTGATCGACGTCACCTACGAGGCGATGATGCGCGGCATCGAGGCGATCAAGCCTGGCGCGACCACGGGCGACATCGGTTACGCCATTCAGACTTACGCCGAGGCCGAGCGATGTTCGGTCGTGCGCGACTTTTGCGGCCACGGACTTGGAAGGCTCTTCCACGATGAGCCGAATATCCTGCATGTCGGCCGAAAAGGGGAAGGCGTCGCCCTTCGGCCGGGCATGTTCTTCACTATCGAGCCAATGATCAATCTCGGTGGTTACGGGGTGAAGATCCTTGCTGACGGTTGGACGGCGGTGACGCGTGATCGGTCTCTCTCGGCCCAGTTCGAGCACACGGTCGGCGTGACCGAGACCGGATGCGAGATTTTCACCCTCTCGCCCACCGGAGCCGATCGCGCGCCGATCCGATGAGCTCGGGAGCCGACCACGGCGGCAAGGCCTATCGTCCCCGCCGCGCCCGGGGCGCTCAACTGCACGAGGCTGGCGGGTCGGCGCTGGCGCAACTCCAACCCCAGTCGCTCTCCGATCTGGCGGCCCCCGAAGGCGGTGAAAGCGAAACGCCTCATTATCACGGGCATCGCGAGCGGCTGCGCTCCCGCCTCAGGGAAGCGGGTCCAGGCGCCCTTGCCGATTATGAACTCCTCGAACTCATTCTTTTTCGGGCTATTCCGCGACGCGACGTGAAGCCGCTGGCCAAGAGCCTCGTCGCCCGCTTCGGCTCGTTCGGCGAAGCGATCGCGGCCGATTCAGGAAGGCTCGCTGAAATCGAGGGCATGAGCGCCGGCGCCATCTCGGAATTCAAGATCGTCGAAGCCGCGGCGCAACGCTTCGCCAAGGGCGCGGTCAAGAAGCGGCTGCCGCTGGGCTCGTGGAGCGAGGTGATCGACTATTGCCGCACGTCGATGGCGTTCGAGGGCCGTGAGAGCTTTCGCATCCTGTTTCTCGACAAGAAGAACGGCCTCATCGCTGACGAGGTCCAGGGGCTAGGCACCGTCGATCACACCCCGGTCTATCCGCGCGAAGTCATGCGCCGCGCGCTGGAACTGTCGGCGACCGCCATCGTGCTTGTTCACAACCATCCCTCCGGCGATCCGACGCCATCGACGCAAGACATCAAGATGACCTTGGACATCATCGCGATCGCCAAATCGCTGGGCGTCGCCGTGCATGACCACATCATCGTCGGGCGCAACGGGCATGCCTCGCTGAAAGGCATGAGGCTGATCTAACCTCAGGGGTCGCCTGCAATTCGGTCGGATCGGACGCGCGCGCCTCAAACCGCAGAGGGCGGGAGGAGATTGGCGGCGCTGGGGGTCGCAAACTGCGTCAGGCGGGGATCTGAGCCTGCAAATCTTGCATGAGTTCGATTGCAGCAAACGCCAATAAACGTGCTTAAAAGCGCCTAAGCGTTAGTAAAAGTGCTCGCATTGACTAGCGCGTATTTTTTCCGATCGGGACTTTTCAAAGACTTACGGCCGATTCAAACGACAATACGGCCCTTCCCTGCTGACTTTCGCGAGATATTCCCCCAATGCATACATAGACATCACTCCGCGGTGCGCCCCGTGCGGTCCACTTTCTTCGACCAACACAAGAGGTTAACATAAATTCTGTTTTTCGTAAAGCTAATTCGAGGAATCTTCGCCGCCCCCGAGACGCTGCGCGGCCGCCAGGTCCTCGGGCGTGTCGACATCGAACGTCACGCCCATGCCGGAAGCCTCGACTTCGACCAGTTCGCCTTCGCCGAGCGCGCCGATCAGCCTGCGTGCGCCCTCGTCGCCCGTGAGGCGCATCGCCGCCTCGAAGAGCCCTCGGCCGAGAAGCACGGGATTGCCGCGCCGACCTTCGCGTGAAGGGACGGCTGCAAGCGCGCCCCCACCCGCCAGGAAGCCGTCGATCAGGGCGTTGACGAGCCGGGGCTCAATCCACGGCATGTCGCCCAAGAGCACGAGCGCTCCGGCGACGTCGCGAGGCATGGCGGTCAAACCCGCTTTGAGCGAAGACGCGAGTCCGCTCGCGAATTTCGGATTGAAAGCGAGGCCAACGTCGAGGTCGGCGACCGTCGCCTCCACCAACTCCCGCGCGTAGCCGCACACCACGACGACCGGCCGCGCCTTGGTCGCCAGCGCCGCTTCCGTGACCCGTCGCACGATCGGCTTGCCGTCGAGTTTGGCCACCAGCTTTGTCGGGTCCGAGGCGCCGGCGGCGCGAAAACGCGACGACTGGCCGGCGGCGAGCACGATCGCGCCGATTTTAGTCACCGGGCGCGCGTGGCTGCGGACGCGAACCGATCTCCATAAGCAAGCCGCCGACGCCCATCGCGCGGATGTCCGCGTCGTGAATGGGAACGCCCGCCAGCACACGTTGCAGGACCCAGTCGAAGCCGTTCTCTTTCGGCGACCGGGCGCAGCCGGGCGCGCCGATGATCGGAATTCCGTCGCGTTCAGCGAGCAGCAGCAGGTTGCCGGGATCGACCGGCATGCCGAACCGTTCGATTCGCCCTCCGATCGCTTCGATGGCGGCCGGAATGACGTCGCGCCGATCGGTGATGGCCGAGGCCCCGAACGCAACGAGCGCATCGCTGCCGTCGGCCAGCCTCGCGAGCGCTTTTGCGAGCGGCTCGACCTCGTGCGGGACGATCGCCTCGGCGACGATGCGCGCTCCCGTCGGCTTGAGGCGCGCCTCGAGCACGCGCAAGGTCTTTGCAACAATCGAGGGCTTCAGGCCCGGGAGCGCCGTTGAGACCACCCCGATTCGCATCGGCCTGAACGGCTGCACCGAGATCGCGGCCATCGGCGCAGCCGCGAGCGCAGTCTCGAGCGTTGGAGCTTGAGTCGCGAACGGAATGATCTTGACCGTCGCGACCATGTCGCCATCGGCGACGGCTCGATAGCGAGGCAGCGTCGCAACGGTGATCGCCTCGTCGACCGCATTGACCCGGTCGATGGCCTCGGGCTCGATGATCGCAAGCCCAGCGCCCTCGGCAAACAAATTGACCCGCCCCGTAAACGGCGCCGAGCAACGGAGGTTCTGGCCGGCGAGACGCTTGGCGAGCTTCAGCGCCGCTTCATTTTCATCGACGTCGCCTGGCTCGAGCCGGGCCGCCACGACGCACTTCACGCCGGCCGAATCAAGAGCCAGCTGCCGCTCGCGCGTGAGAACATCGCCCTTTTTGTATGCGATGCCGTCGATCCGAACGGCATGCGCAAGGACCGAGCCCTCAGCGTCCTCGATTGGCGTTGGGCCAAATTTCATGCCGCAGCGCTCTCCGAGCGCAACGGCTTCTTGCGCAGCGAGGCGACGATCTCGCCGATGATCGACACCGCGATTTCGGCCGGGCTGACGGCGCCGATGTCGAGCCCGATCGGCGCATGAATGCGCGAGAGCGCCGCTTCATCGAACCCCCGGGCGCGCATGCGTTCGATCCGTTTGGCGTGCGTCTTTCGCGATCCGAGCGCGCCGATGTAGAAACAATCGGCCTTGAGCGCGACCATGAGCGCCGGGTCGTCGATCTTCGGGTCATGGGTCAGAAGGCAGATGGCGGTGTAGCGATCGAGAGGCGCTTCCGCCAAAGCTTCGTCCGGCCACTTGGCGACAACGGGCGTGTCGGGGAAGCGGTCCGTAGTGGCGAAAGCGGTGCGCGGATCGATGACCGAGACATCGAGACCCGCTATGCGCGCGATGGGGGCGAGCGCCTGGGATATATGCACGGCTCCAATGAGGGTGAGGCGCGGCGCCGGCGCCTGAACGGTCAGAAAATAATCCTCGCCCTGATGCGCGACCGTCGCGCTCTTGCCCATGCGCAGCGCCGCCTCCAGTTCCATCGCGAGGGGATCGGCGTCGACGGCTTCGGCGCGAACGAATCGCTGCTCGCCATCGGAAAGACGGGTCACGATCGCGCCCGCGCGCCGTTCGCCTCGGGCCAGATTCATCGCCTTGAGAACATCGAGCCGCATCAGGCGAGCTTCTCGACATAGACCTTGATGCGGCCGCCGCAGGACAACCCGACGCGCCAGGCGGTCTCGTCGGCAACGCCGAACTCGAGCATCCGCGGCGCGCCGTTGGCGATCACGTCGGCCGCCTCTTCCACGACCGCGCCCTCGACGCACCCGCCGGATACCGAGCCGAGAAAATTCCCCTCCGCGTCGATGACGAGATGCGAGCCGATCGGGCGGGGGGCCGAGCCCCAGGTCTCGACCACGGTCGCAATGGCGACGTCGCGTCCCGCTTCCCGCCACGATTCCGCGGCGGCGAGGACGTCTTCGTCTCGGGTCAACATGGAAACGTCTCCTTTGATCCGCACCCCTTTAGGGCGGGGCGAAGCAGCTTTGGTGTGCGGGCCCGCGAGGCGGGCTCGGGGATGGAATGTCGACGCCACGCAGCCAATCTCTCAAAGAATGGCCCCGCCCCGGTCGCTCCGCAAGACTATAACGAGAAATCAATCGTCGGCGGAGAGCCGCGCCCTGGGATTGTCGGACGAGTCCCGGCCACCCGACAAGGCCTGGCAGAGGTCGGCCATGCTGGCCAGATTGTGGATCGGACGGAACGAATTGACATAGGGCAGCATGGTTCGGATCCCCCCCGCCTTGGCGGCAAAGTCGCCAAAGCGCAAGAGCGGGTTGACCCAGATCACGCGCCGGCTCGATTTTGCAAGCCGCTCCATCTCGGCCTTGAGCTTGTCGAGGTTGTCGCGCTCGAGCCCATCCGTGATCAGGAGGGTGATCGCGCCTTGACCCAGAACACGGCGCGACCAATCGCGGTTGAAGCGGTGCAGCGCCTCGCCGATGCGGGTGCCCCCGGACCAATCGAGGGCCATGGCCGAAGCTCGCGCCAGCGCATTGTCGGGATCGCGAGCGCGCATCGCGCGAGTCACGTTGGTGAGGCGGGTGCCAAACAGGAAAACCGAAACACGCCGGGTCTCGCCCAAGGCGTGCAGGAAGTGCAGGAAGAGGCGGGTGTATTCGTTCATGGAGCCGGAAATGTCGCACAAGGCGACAACCGGCGGGGCGCGATCGATCGGCGATCGAAACTCGAGGTCGATCACGCCCCCGGGCTGCAACGAACGGCGGAAGCTGCGCCGCGCATCGACCCGAGCCGGGCGGCCACCCGGAGCGAAGCGACGCGTTCGACGCTTGTCTTCGGGCATGACGAGCCGCTTGATCGCCTTGCGAGCCTCCTCAATTTCCGCCGCGCTCATCTGGGCGAAATCCTTTGAGCGCAGGATCTCCGCGGCCGACATGGTCAGGCGGGCGTCGAGTTCAATCGCGGGAGCGGATTTGGCGGGCTCCTGAATCGACTTGAAAAGGGCGTCGGCGACGCGACTGGCCCCAGCTTCCGGCGGTCTCGTCTCGGCTTTGGCGGGCGCCCTGGGGGACAGCATCGCGATCAGCTTTTCGATGAAGCCCTTTCGCTTCCAGAAGATACGAAACGCCTGATCAAACAGCAGGCTGTGCTCATGCTTCTTGACAAAGACAGCGTGCAGCGTGGTGTAAAAGTCCTCGCGATTGCCGACGCCCGCCGCCTCGATCGCCGCGAGCGCGTCGAGCACCGCGCCCGGCCCGAGGGGGATTCCGGCTTCACGCAGGGCGCGGGCGAAGTGGATGATGTTCTGCGCCAGGACGCCGCCGCTTGCCGGTTCGGCTTCCAGAATCGCTGTCATTTGGCGCGGCTCGATTTCACCCCGAACCAACCTCCAGCCGGCGAAGCTCGGCGCGCGTCTCCTCGATCAGCGTCTGCGCCTTCGCGCCCTCGATCTTGGCGATATCGTCCTGATATTTCAGCAACACGCCAAGCGTATCGGAGACCTGAGCCGGGTCAAGCGCCACCGCATCGAGTTCGGTCAGCGCGGCCGCCCAGTCGAGCGTTTCGGCGACGCCTGGAGACTTGAACAGGTCCTGTTTGCGAAGACGTTGGACGAACGCGACGAGTTCCGCAGTCAGCCGCTCCGGCGCGCGCGGCGCCTTGGCGCGCACGATCGCCATCTCGCGAGCGAGGTCGGGATAGCCGAGCCAGTGATAAAGACAGCGGCGCTTGAGCGCGTCGTGAATTTCGCGCGTGCGGTTGGAGGTGATGACGACGATCGGGGGTTCGGGCGCCGCCATGACGCCGATTTCCGGAATCGTCACCTGGAAGTCGGACAGGATCTCGAGCAGGTAAGCTTCGAAGGCTTCATCGGCGCGATCGATCTCATCGATCAGGAGCACCGGCGCCCCGGTGACGCCGGGCTCGAGCGCCTGCAGGAGCGGACGCTTGATGAGATAGCGCTCGGAAAAAATGTCGTGCTCGATGCGATCCTTGTCATGCTCGCCGGAGGCTTCGGCGAGCCTGATCGCCATCATCTGCGCCGGATAGTTCCATTCATAAACCGCGCTCGCGACGTCCAGGCCCTCGTAGCATTGCAGGCGGATCAGCTTTCGGCCGAGCGAGGCGGCGAGCACCTTGGCGACCTCCGTCTTGCCGACCCCGGCCTCGCCCTCGAGAAACAGCGGCCGTCCGAGTCTGAGGCTCAGGAAAATGACCGTGGCCAGCGCACGATCGCCGACATAGGACGCCCCGCTGAGCAGGCTCAAGGTTTCGTCGATCGAGGCCGGCAGGGCCGGCGATTGCCGGGACAAGGCGCTACTCCACGTCAAGACATCGCCGCCGCACCCTGCGGACAGGCGCGCGGCGGCGTCAAGCTCGCATCACAGAAGACTCAAGCGGGCTTTTTATGCGACTTTACGCCGCTGCCTCCACCGCGCGTCTCGCCATCACGCCAATGAGATGCGCGCGATAGTCGGCGTCGGCGTGAATATCCGAGTTGAGGCCGCTCGCGGGCACGGAGACGCCCTCAAGCGCGGAAGGCGAGAAATTCCTGTCAAGCGCCGCTTCGAACGCCTCGGCGCGGAAGACGCCGTTCGCGCCCGCGCCGGTGACAGCGACACGAACGCCGCCCGCCGTCTTGGCGACGAAGACGCCGACCAGCGCGTAGCGCGAGGCCGGGTTGCGGAATTTCATGTACGCGGCCTTCTGCGGGATCGGGAAGCTTACCTGCGTGATGAGTTCGCCGGTCTCGAGCGCCGTCTCAAACAGGCCGGTGAAGAAGTCTTGCGCTCCGATGCGGCGCTTGTTGGTGATAATCGTCGCGCCGAGCGCGAGCGCCGCGGCCGGATAGTCTGCGGCGGGATCGTTGTTGGCGAGCGACCCGCCGATCGTCCCCATGTTGCGAACATGCGGATCGCCGATGAGTCCAGCGAGCGAGGCGAGCGCTGGGATCGCCCCTTGCACGACCTTGTCGGCGGCGACCTCCGCGTGCCGGGCCATGGCGCCGATCACGAGATTGTCCCCTTCGCGGGCTATGCCGGCGAGTTCGCGAACGTTCTTGAGATCGATGAGCGCAGCCGGCGACGCCAGACGCTGCTTCATGGTTGGCAGGAGGGTCATGCCGCCGGCGAGCGCCTTGGCGTCGGCCTTGGCGAGATCGGCGAGGGCGCCGGATAGCGATTGGGGGCGATGATAGTCAAAGGCGTACATGTCGAATTCTCCCAAAGAGGGCGCCGCAAACGGCGGCCGATCGCGGCCGCCCGCTTGAATTTCATTCCGCGGCGCGTTTGATCATCGCCTTTTGCGCCGCGCGCCAGACGACCTGCGGGGTCGCGGGCATCGCCACGTCCTCATGGCCGAGCGCATCGGTAATCGCGTTGATGACGGCCGGCGGCGAAGCGATCGCGCCTGCTTCGCCGCAACCCTTGATGCCGAGCGGATTGGAAGGGCAGACCGTCTCGATCGTCTCGATTTTGAACGAAGGCAGGTTGTCCGCGCGCGGCATGCAATAGTCCATGAAGCTCGCCGTCAGGAGCTGGCCGTCATTGTCGTAATGCGCGCCTTCGAGCAGCGCCTGGCCCACGCCCTGAGCGATGCCGCCGTGCACCTGGCCTTCGACGATCATCGGGTTGATGAGCTTGCCGAAGTCGTCGACGGCGGTCCACTTGTCGATCGTGACGGCGCCCGTCTGCGGATCGACTTCGAGCTCGCAGATGTGAACGCCGGCCGGGAAGGTGAAGTTGGTCGGATCCCAGAACGCGCCCTCCTTGAGGCCGGGCTCGAGCTCCTGGCCGTTGAACTTGTGCGCGATATAGGCCTGGAGCGCCACCGAGCCGAAGTCGATCGACTTGTCAGTGCCTTTGACGGTGAACTTGCCGTCTTTGAATTCGATGTCTCCTTCGGAGGCCTCGAGCACGTGGCCTGCGACCTTCTTCGCCTTGGCTTCGATCTTGTCGAGCGCCTTGAAAATCGCCGACATGCCGACGGCGCCGGAGCGGGAGCCATAAGTGCCCATGCCCATCTGCACCTTGTCGGTGTCGCCATGGACGATCGACACGTTTTCCATCGGGATGCCGAGACGACTCGAGACGAGCTGAGCGAACGTGGTCTCGTGACCCTGGCCGTGACTGTGCGAGCCCGTCAGAACCTCGACGGTGCCAATCGGATTGACGCGCACTTCCGCCGATTCCCAAAGGCCGACGCCGGCGCCGAGCGAACCGACCGCCGCGGACGGCGCGATGCCGCACGCTTCGATATACGCGGACATTCCCAGGCCGCGCAATTTGCCCTTGGCCGCGGAAGCGGCTTTGCGTGCTGGCAGCCCCCTGTAATCGGCGAGCGCCAGCGCCTTGTCGAGCGCGCCCGCGTAATTGCCCGCGTCATAAGCCATGATGACCGGGGTCTGATGCGGGAACGAATTGATGAAGTTCTTGCGTCGAAACTCGGCCGGATCCTGGCCGGTCTCCCGCGCCGCGACTTCGACGATGCGTTCGATGACGAACGTCGCCTCCGGGCGACCGGCGCCGCGATAGGCGTCGACAGGCGCGGTATTGGTGTAGACCGCGTCGACTTCGCAATAGATGCTCGGGATCGCGTATTGGCCGGAGAGCAGCGTCCCGTAAAGATAGGTCGGCACGGAGGACGCGAAGGTCGAGAGATAAGCGCCGAGGTTGGCGATCGTATGCACCCGCAAGCCGGTGATCTTGCCGCCCGCGTCGAGCGCCAGCTCGGCGTGCGTGACATGGTCGCGACCGTGCGCGTCCGAGAGGAAGGCCTCCGTCCGGTCCGATGTCCACTTCACAGGCCGGTCGATCTTCTTCGCCGCCCATGCGCAGACCGTCTCCTCGGCGTAGATGAAGATTTTCGAGCCGAAGCCGCCGCCGACATCGGGCGCGATGACGCGCAGCTTATGTTCCGGCGCAAGGCCGATGAACGCCGAGAGCACGAGCCGCGCGACATGCGGGTTCTGGCTCGTCGTATAAAGCGTGATCGTGTCCGTTCCCGAATCGTAGTCGCCGACGGCGGCGCGCGGCTCCATCGGATTCGGGACCAGGCGGTTGTTGATAAGGTCGAGCTTGGTCACGTGCTTCGCGGCGGCGAAGGCGGCATCGGTTGCGGCCTTGTCGCCCAGATGCCAGTTGTAGACCGTGTTGCCCGGCGCGGCGTCATGGATTTGCGCCTGACCCGACTGCGCCGCGCTGGCCGTGTCGGCGACCGCGGGGAGCTCCGTATACCCCACCTCGATCTTTTCCGCGGCGTCCCGCGCCTGCGCATAGGTGTCAGCGATGACGACGGCGACGTGATCGCCAACGTAGCGCACCTTGCCCTGGGCGAGCGCGGGATGGGCGCCCGCCTTCATCGGCGAGCCATCCTTCGAATGGATCATCCAGCCGCAGATGAGGCCGCCGACCTTGTCGGCCGCGATGTCGTCGCCGGTGAAGATCGCAACCACGCCGGGCGCCTTGAGGGCGGCGGAAAAGTCGATCTTGTCGATCGTCGCGTGCGCGTGCGGGGAGCGAAGGAAATAGGCGAAGGCCTGGCCGGGGCGATTGACGTCGTCGACATAGCGGCCCTTGCCGGTGATGAACCTGATGTCTTCTGTGCGCTTGACGGAGGCGCCGATGGCTGTCACGCCCATGATGTCTCTCTCCCTTGGAACGGCGTTGAAGCGTCCCTGTTATTCGGCCGCCTGAGGCGTTGCGGCGGCGCCCATTTCGCGCGCGCCTTGAGCGATCGATTTCACGATGTTGTGGTAGCCGGTGCAGCGGCAGATGTTGCCTTCGAGGCCGTGACGGATCGCAGCTTCGTCAAGGTTCGGGCCTAACCGATTGACGAGGTCGACGGCGGACATGATCATGCCCGGCGTGCAGAAGCCGCATTGCAGACCATGATTGTCCTGGAACGCCTGCTGCATGGGATGGAGCTTGCCGTTTGCGGCGAGGCCCTCGATCGTCGTCACCTGCGCGCCCTCGCAGCTCGCCGCCAGCACCGTGCATGACTTGATCGCGTGGCCATCGACGTGAACCACGCAGGCTCCGCACTGCGACGTGTCGCAGCCGACATGCGTGCCGGTCAGGCGCAGATTCTCCCGCAGGAACTGCACGAGCAGCGTCCGCGAATCGACATCCGCCGACGCGGCGCGGCCGTTGACCGCCATCGAGACATGAACCATTCCGATATCCTCCAAAAAGCAAGACGGGTTCGGCGGCGCTTGATCCGGCTTAGCCGGAAGCCGCCGCGCTCCCGGCCTGCGCCCCGCCATTCGCGGCGAGGGCGACGAAATTGGTGAAAAACTTGTCGGCCATGTTCTTGGCGACGCCGTCGATCAGACGCGAGCCGAGCTGGGCGATCTTGCCGCCGACGTTCGCGTCGACGTCGTAGTGCAGCAGCGTGCCGCCCGGCGCGTCGGCGAGCGACACTTTTGCGCCGCCCTTGGCGAAGCCTGCTATGCCGCCTTCGCCCTCGCCCTTGATGGTGTAGCCCACGAGCGGGACGATGTCGGAGAGTTCAACCTTGCCTTTGAACGTGGCGGAGACCGGGCCGATTTTCAGTTTGACAACGGCGGCGAAACCGTTCTCGCCTGTCTTCTCCAACGATTGGCACCCGGGAATTGCGGACTTGAGAACTTCGGGGTCGTTCAACAACGCCCATACTTTCGGCCTCTCGGCGGGCAAAGTCACTTCGCCCGTCATCGTCATCGCCATGAACGTTCCCTTCCGAGAAACCTCGGCTGATCCGTTGCGAGTTCGAGATCAGCGCACTGTGTTGCCAGCATTTCGCAACGCGCGAGGAATATCAAGACGTCGCCGTGCTCTCTTGCCGAGAAAGACGACGCTGTCGTGTCTAGCGCAATTGTCATTCTAAGCAACAACATTGCACGGCATCCGTAATATTCGCTTGGATATTACGTTAAGCGCCGCACCATTTCGAAAGCCTGACGGCCGTCCGCGGCGCCCCCTTGTGAGCTTGGCGGGGCCCGGTTGCCGGGCGCTTCTGTGACAGCTAGGCTACGAATTCTGGGCAAGCGACCGGCCGGCGCGCAACGTCGGCCGGTCGAGAGCGCGCAAAGACAGGGCGGCCGCAATCGAATGGCACGTTTCCTGCGAAGCGGGGTGAAACGAGAGGGCACGGTGGCGCATGGATAATTTCCTGCAGCAGCTGATCAACGGGGTGACGCTAGGGTCGATCTACGGACTTATCGCCATCGGCTACACGATGGTTTTCGGCATCATCGGCATGGTCAATTTCGCGCACGGCGACCTGTTCATGTTGTCAGCCTTCATCGCTCTGATCCTGTTCATGATTTTGACTCAGATCCTGCATCTCGGATCGCTTCCGGTCGCGTTTGTCGTGGTGATGGTCGGGGCCATGGCGCTGACCGGCCTCTGGAACTGGGCGATTGAACGGCTCGCGTACCGGCCGCTGCGCGGCTCATTTCGGCTCGCGCCGCTCATTTCGGCGATCGGAATGTCGATCTTTCTGTCGAATTTTGTCCAGGTTGTTCAGGGCCCGCGCAACAAGCCCGCGCCCCAATTGCCCAATCACGTCTTCAACCTGACCGGCGGCAAATATGACGTGACGCTGTCGGTGCGCCAGATCCTGATTGTGGTGGTCACGGCCGTTCTGCTCGCGGGCTTCTGGTACCTCGTTCAATTCACCTCGCTCGGGCGGGCGCAACGCGCCTGCGAGCAGGATCGAAAGATGGCGGCGCTGCTTGGCATCGACGTCGACGCGACGATCTCGATCACCTTCGTGATCGGCGCGGCGCTGGCGGCGGTCGCCGGCGTCATGTTCGTGATCTACTACGGCGTGGTGAATTTCGCCGACGGCTTCACGCCGGGCGTCAAGGCCTTCACCGCGGCCGTGCTCGGCGGCATCGGCTCCTTGCCAGGCGCGGTGCTCGGCGGCCTTCTGATCGGCCTCATCGAAGTGTTCTGGTCGTCCTACTTCACCACCGACTACAAGGACGTGGCCGCGTTCATGATTCTGGCGATCACCCTGATCTTCATGCCTTCCGGCATTCTCGGCCGGCCGGAAGTCGAGAAGGTCTGAGGCATGAGCGCGCCCTCGCAAGCCTCACAGATCGCGGCCCCCGCCGCGACCACGGCGCAATTCGGTCCGGCGCTCCGCCACGCGGCAGCCGCGGGACTGGTCGCCTTCGGCCTGTCCTTTCCCATCATCAGCTATCACGCCGAATCGAACATCAATAATGAACTTGTTCTGACCGGGCGCTGGCCGCTTTCGTTCGGCATCGCGGTGCTCGTCTATGCTTTTGTGTTCCTGCGGCAGATGGCGCGCGCCGACTGGCGGATCTGGTTCGACCGCGTCGGCTCGATCGCCGCCGGCGGCATGGGCGGCGCCTTGGTGCAGGCGGCGCGGGAGGGCGAGGGCACGGCCCCGCCGTCGGCCGCCCGGCTGGCGTTCGGGCGCTACATCGGCCCGTTCATGCTGGGCCTCGTCATCCTGTTCCCGTTGATCGCGCTTGGCCTCCTTGGGCCGGGCGGCTCCTTGAAATGGATCAACAATTACGGCGTCCAGATCATGATCTACGTCATGCTGGGCTGGGGATTGAACATCGTGGTCGGCCTCGCCGGCCTTCTCGATCTGGGCTACGTGGCGTTTTATGCGGTTGGCGCCTATTCGTACGCGCTGCTTTCCACCACCTTCGGCCTTTCGTTCTGGATCTGCCTGCCGCTCGCCGGAATCCTCGCCGCGATGTGGGGCGTCATCCTCGGTTTCCCCGTCCTGAGGCTCCGCGGCGACTACCTCGCCATCGTGACCCTCGCCTTCGGCGAGATCATCCGCATGGTGCTGATCAACTGGGTCGATCTCACCAACGGCTACGCCGGCATCAGCGGCATTCCGCACGTGTCGTTCTTCGGCATACCCTTCACTGACGACGACGACGGGTTCGCGGCGGTCTTCCACCTGCCCTTCACGCCGATCTACCGCACGATCTTCCTTTTCTACCTGATCCTCGCGCTGGCGCTTTTGACCAATTTCGTCACGGTCCGGCTGCGCCGGCTGCCGATCGGCCGGGCCTGGGAGGCGCTTCGCGAGGACGAGATTGCCTGTCGCTCGCTCGGCATCAACACCACCAACACCAAGCTCACCGCGTTCGCGCTCGGCGCGATGTTCGGCGGCTTCGCCGGTTCATTCTTCGCCGTGCGCCAGGGGTTTGTGAGCCCCGAGAGCTTCACCTTCATCGAATCGGCGACGATCCTCGCCATCGTCGTGCTCGGCGGCATGGGCTCGCAGCTCGGCGTCGCCATCGCCGCCGCGGCGATGATTGGCATTCCCGAGCTCATGCGCGAACTCGACTGGATGAAACGAATCTTCGGCGAGGACTTCGATCCGACGCAATATCGCATGCTGCTGTTCGGCGCCGCGATGGTCATCATGATGATCTGGAAGCCGCGCGGCCTCGTTTCGACGCGGCTGCCGTCCGTATTCTTGAAAGAGCAAAAGGCCGTGTCCGGCGACCTCGTCAAAGAGGGGCACGGTTGATGAACTGGCTGACCGGCCCGTTGCTCGCCGTCGAAAACCTTACGATGCGGTTCGGCGGCCTCATCGCCGTGAACGCCTTCAGCTTTTCAGTCGGAAGGGGAGACATCACCGCGCTCATCGGCCCGAACGGCGCGGGCAAGACGACAGTCTTCAATTGCGTCACCGGCTTCTACAAGCCGACCGAGGGACGCCTTGCCCTTGCCCGCGACGGCGTCGCCACGCCTGACGACATCGCCGCCGTCACGCGTTCGAGCGGCCGGCATGCAACGACGGCGAACGGCGAACTCTTTCTGCTCGAGCGCATGCCCGATCACGAGATCGCGCGCAAGGCGCGGGTCGCCCGCACCTTCCAGAACATCCGGCTTTTCCAGGGCATGACCACGCTCGAGAACCTGTTGGTCGCCCACCACAATCCGCTCATGCTCGCGAGCGGTCTCACTGTCCTCGGGCTGATTGGGGCGCCGAGCTATCGCCGCAAGGAGGCCGAGTGCATCGACCGGGCGAAATACTGGCTCGACAAGATTGGGCTCATGGACCGGGCTGACGATCCGGCGGGCGAGTTGCCCTATGGCGCCCAGCGCCGGCTGGAAATCGCGCGCGCGATGTGCACCGATCCGGTGCTTCTGTGCCTGGATGAACCGGCCGCCGGGCTCAACCCGCGCGAATCGGCCGAGCTCAATGCGCTCCTGCGCTCGATCCGCGCCGATCACCAGACGTCGGTGCTCCTGATCGAGCACGACATGTCGGTGGTCATGCAAATTTCCGACCACGTGGTGGTGCTCGATTACGGGGTGAAGATCGCTGACGGCACGCCGGCGGAAGTGCGCGCCGATCCGAAAGTGATCGCCGCCTATCTCGGTGTCGAAGACGAGGAGGAAGTCGAGCAGATCGAAAAGGAACTGGAGCAATGAGCGTTGCGGCGGCCGCGCTGACGCCGCTTCTGCAACTGCGCGGGATCGAGACGTTCTACGGCAAAATCCAGGCGCTTCGCGGCGTCGACATCGACGTCAACAAGGGTGAGATCGTCACCCTGATCGGGGCGAACGGCGCCGGCAAATCGACGACGATGATGACGATCTTCGGCGCGCCGCGCGCGCGCCACGGCCGGATCACGTTCGACGGCGCCGACATCACCAACTTGCCGACGCATATGATCGCGCGCCTGTCGATCGCCCAATCGCCCGAGGGGCGGCGGATCTTCCCGCGCATGACGGTGTTCGAGAACCTGCAGATGGGCGCCTCGATCAACAATTTCGCCCATTTCGACGAAGATCTGCAACGGATGTTCGCGCTCTTTCCGCGGCTGAAGGAGCGCGCGCCCCAGCGCGGGGGAACGCTGTCGGGCGGCGAACAGCAGATGCTGGCCATCGCGCGCGCTCTGATGAGCCGGCCCCGGTTGCTGCTGCTCGATGAGCCGTCGCTTGGACTTGCGCCCCTCGTGGTCAAACAGATCTTCGAGGTGATCGCCGAACTGAACAAGACCGAAGGCCTCACGGTGTTCCTCGTCGAGCAGAACGCCTTTCATGCGCTGAAACTCGCGCATCGCGGCTACGTCATGGTCAATGGCGCGATCACGATGCAAGGCGGCGGCGCCGAGTTACTGGCGCGCCCCGAGGTCCGAGCGGCCTACCTCGAGGGAGGTCATTGATGACCGATGTCCTGTGGTCGGATGCGCCCTACGGCATCTTCACCTTTGTCCTCCTCACCCTGGTGTTGGGCGGGGCCGGCGCCTGGGCGACCGGCCGCGCCGTCGCCAAGACCTGGAGGCCGCTGGCGATGCTCGCGCCCTACACGGTCTTTCTCGCGGCGGCCGTGCGCTTTCTTCACTACGCGCTTTATGGCGAGCCGCTGTTCTCGCCCGCTCTCTTCATAAGCGCCTTGATTTGGATGATCGTCGTCGGCGCGCTCGGCTATCGCGCCATGCGCGCAAGCCAGATGGCGACGCAATACTCCTGGGCTTACGACAGTTCGGGTTTGAACTGGCGCGCCAAAGGGAATGGCTGAAAGAGCGCCCGTCCAATGGGCAAACCTTTGTGTTTTTTAAGGTGACTCTTGACCGAAAACAATAAAGTATCGGCCTTCAAGGTGGAATAGTCTTCTGCCAAACGGGCGCCAGGGAGGGCCGGGCGCTCGCAACTTATGGGAGTAGCTGAATGACTAAACATTGGTTGTCCGGGGTCGCGCTCGCCGCGGCTCTGGCGTTCTCAGGCGCCGCCAGCGCCGAGATCAAGATGGGTGTCGCAGGACCCATCACCGGCCCGAACGCCGCCTTCGGCGCCCAACTCGTACAGGGCACGACGCAGGCCGTTGAAGACATCAACAAGGCCGGCGGCATTCTCGGCCAGCAGATCACCCTCGAGCAGGGCGACGACGTTTCCGACCCGAAGCAGGGCGTGTCGGTGGCGAACAAATTCGTCGGCGACGGCGTCAAGTTCGTGGTCGGCCACTTCAACTCCGGCGTGACCATTCCCGCGTCCGACGTCTACGCGGAAAACGGCATCCTGTTCATCACCCCGTCAGCGACCAACCCGAAGATCACCGACCGCAAGCTCTGGGACGCGTTCCGCACCTGTGGCCGCGACGACCAGCAGGGCATGCTGTGGGCCGAGCTCGCCCGCGACAAGCTCAAGGGCAAGAAGATCGCGGTCGTGCATGACAAGACCACCTACGGCAAAGGCCTCGCCGACGCCGCGCTCGACAACATGCACAAGTTCGGCATCAAGGAAGTCCTCTACGAAGGCGTGAACACCGGCGAGAAGGACTATTCGGCGATCGTCTCCAAGGTCAAGGAATTGGGTGCCGACTATATCATGTGGGGCGGCCTGCATACCGAAGGCGGCCTCATTATCCGTCAGATGCGCGACCAGGGCATGAAGACCGTCATGATCTCCGGCGACGGCATCACCGATAACGAGTTCTCGCAGATCGGCGGTCCCGGCGTCGAAGGCACTTTGATGTCGTTCGGTCCCGACCCGCGCAACAATCCCAAAGCCAAGGAGATCGTCGCGGAGTTCAAGGCCAAGAACTTCGATCCGGAAGCCTATACGCTGTACGCCTATGCCGCCGTGCAGATCATGAAGCAGGCGGCCGAGAAGGCGAAGTCGCTGGATCCGAAGAAGGTCGCGGAAGTGATGCATTCGGGCATGACTTTCGACACCGTTATCGGCCCCATCGCCTATGACAAGAAGGGCGATCGCACCAGCGTCGACTACGTCTGGTACACTTGGGAAAAAGGTCCCGACGGCAAGATCAGCTACGTCCAGAACAAGTCTTGATCCGTTCGGCTCCGGGGCGGTTCACCGCCTAGCGGCCTTATGCACGTGAATGAGGAAACCCGCCGCCGCCGGCGGGTTTCTTTTTGCCGTCTCACCCGATCTGACCGAACTGCGGAAAGGTCTCGATCAGCCACAGCGACATGCTCTGGAAGCCGCCGGTCAGAAACGCGACGCCGGTCGCGACAAGCAGGACGCCGACGACTTTCTCGATCCGGCCGAACTGCGTGCGCAGATGGCGCGAGGCGCGGATGAAGGGGCCGATCGCGGCCGCCGCGAGCATGAAGGGCAGCCCGAGGCCGAGGCTGTAGACGGCGAGCAGCGCTGCGCCGCTGGCGACCGTGTCCCTGCTGCCGGCGACCGCGAGAATGGTGGCCAGGATCGGACCGATGCAGGGCGTCCAGCCGAGCGCGAAGGCGAAGCCCATCGGATAGGCGCTCCACAGGCCCGCCGGTTTCTCGACCTCGAGCCGCTTCTCGCGCAGCATCGCGCCGATTCTGAAGACGCCAAGAAAATGGAGCCCCATCAGGATCACGCCGATCCCGGCCGCGATCGATAGCGCATGGCTCCATTGCCTGAGCACCTCCCCCAACGCGGACGCCGTCGCCCCCAGGCCAACGAACACGGTCGAGAAGCCGGCCACGAACAGGACCGCAGTGATGAGAATGTCGCGCCTCGCCTTCGTTTCGCTCTCGTCGGCCAGCGCTTCGACGCTCGCGCCGGCGAGATAGCAAAGATACGGCGCGGCAAGCGGCAACACGCACGGCGAGACAAAGGAAAGGAGGCCCGCGCCGAACGCGGCGGGAAAGGAAACGTCGGCCATGGCGTGACAGATGGCGCTTCGACGACCGCGCGTCAAATGGGCGCGCAGGAGCGGGCCGCCCCGACGAGGCTCAATCAGGCGAAGCCGGCGAGCGTCAATCCACGTTCCGGTCGCGAGATTCCGGGCGCGGAAATCGTCATGAAAGTCGCCGCGGTCCATGATAGCCTCGCTCCGCTCCTGCGGACGGAGCGTCATGGCCTCAACCTTCGGGGCCAAGGCTAGGCGTATTGAGCGGGAGCAATCAGCATGGATCCCGTTGTCCTATCCCGGATTCAGTTCGCCTGGGTCATTGCGTGGCATTTCCTGCTGCCCGCCTTCACCATCGGTCTCGCCGCCTTCATTGCGGTGCTCGAGGGGCTCAATCTTTTCACCGGGCGCGAAATCTATCTTCGCATCTCGACGTTCTGGATCAAGATTTTTGCCGTGTCATTCGGCATGGGCGTGGTTTCGGGCATCGTCATGCCGTTCCAGATCGGCACGAACTGGAGCCGTTACTCCGACGCCACCGCCAACGTCGTCGGGCCGCTGCTGGCCTACGAGGGCCTGACCGCTTTCTTCCTGGAGGCGGCTTTCCTCGGCGTGCTGTTGTTCGGACGCAAGCTGGTGCCGCCTTGGGCTCATTTCGTCGCGGCGTTGATGGTTGCCCTCGGGACGCTCTTTTCGACCTTCTGGATCATCGCCACCAACAGCTGGATGCAAACGCCCGCCGGTTATGAAATCGTCCACGGCCGTTTCCTGCCGAAGGACTGGCTGCAGATCATCTTCAGCCCATCCTTCCCCTACCGGCTCGCCCATACCGTCGACGCGGTCTATATCACCACCGGCTTCGTCGTCGTCGGCGTGGCCGCTTCCTATCTCAGGCACCGGCGGTTCGTCGCGGAAGCGCGCACGATGCTGTCGATGACCTTGTGGCTCCTCACCGTGCTCGTGCCCCTTCAGTTCCTGCTTGGCGACGCGCATGGCCTCAACACGCTCGAACATCAGCCGGCGAAGCTGGCGGCGATCGAGGCGATCTGGAACACCCATAGCGACGTCGAGCTCAATCTGTTCGCCATCCCAGACGAAAAGGCCGAGACGGACCGCTACGTCGTGGCGATTCCGGAGCTGGGCAGCCTCATTCTGACCCATGACCTGCATGGAACCGTGCATGGCCTCAAGGACTTCCCCGCCGACCAGCGCCCCTCGCCGATCATTGTCCCCTTTTTCGGCTTCCGCATCATGGTGGGAATTGCGGTCATCATGCTCGCAATGGTGGCGACAAGCCTATGGCTGCGCTGGCGGGGCGAGCTCTTCCACACCAACTGGTTCCTGTGGTGCTGCACGCTGGCCTCTCCCCTGGGCTTTATCGCGGTGACGGCCGGCTGGGCGACGACCGAGGTCGGCCGCCAGCCTTGGACGGTCTACGGGCTCCTGCGCACGCGCGACTCCGTCTCTCCCTCGCTCACGGGGTTGGACGTCAGCATTTCGCTCATCGGCTATTGCCTTGTGTACCTGGTCATGTTCTCGGCCGGCTTCGCCTTGATGGTGAGACTGGTGCGGCGCGGCCCCGGTGAGGCTGCGGGCGAACCCGAGCCGATCGAGAGCGGGCGCCCGGCGCAGCCGGTCCAGGCGCTCCCCGCCGCGGGACCGGGGGGCGGCTTATGAGCTCGCTCGTTCTGGATTTCGTGCCGATGTGGACGCTCGTGCTTGGGGTCGGCGTCTTTTTTTACGTGCTTTTGGACGGCTTCGATCTGGGCGTCGGCATCCTCTACGGCTTCGCGCCCGACCGCGAGTCGCGCAATCTAGTGATGAACTCGATCGCGCCGATCTGGGACGGCAACGAGACCTGGCTCGTGCTCGGCGGGCTCGCGCTTATGGCGGCTTTCCCGCTCGCCTTCGCGATCATCCTGCCCGCGGTCTACTTTCCGATCCTGGTGATGCTGCTGGCGCTCATCTTCCGCGGCGTCGCTTTCGAGTTCCGCTATCGGGACGCGGAGCATCGGACGTTCTGGGATCATGCCTTCAACTACGGCTCCCTCGTCGGCGCCTTCGCGCAGGGCGTTGTGCTGGGAGCGTTCATCCAAGGCTTTCAGACGGAAGGCCGCCGCTTCTCCGGCGGCTCGTTCGACTGCTTCACGCTGTTCTCGCTGCTCACCGGCGTCGCCCTGGTGTTCGGTTACGGCCTGCTTGGCGCAGGCTGGCTGATCTTGAAGACCGAGGGCGCGCTTCAGGATTGGGCGCGGGCGCTGGGACGCCGCGCGCTGATCGGCGTTCTGATCGCCATCGCGCTGGTGAGCCTGTGGACGCCGTGGGCGAAACCCGAGATCGCGGAGCGGTGGTTCTCCTGGCCCAATGTCGTGGTTCTGGCGCCGGTGCCGATCGTCACCGCGCTCATCGCCTATTGGGAATGGCGGTCGCTCAACAACCGCTCCGAGGCGGCGCCGTTCATCGGCGCGGTCCTCCTGTTCGTAATGTCCTATCTCGGCCTCGCGATCAGCCTCTTCCCGCTGATCGTGCCGTACAAATTCACCCTCTGGGACGCTGCGTCCTCGCCATCGACGCAGGCCTTTTTGCTTGTCGGCACGCTGTTCCTGCTGCCGGTGATCCTCATGTACACCGGCTGGTCCTATTGGGTGTTTCGCGGCAAGGTCCGCGGCGACGTGGGGTATCACTGACTGAGCCGCCGGCTTTCAGGAATCTTGGGCCTTACGAGAGCGCAACGGGAGCGCCAGCGGCCGCTTACCGCCGCCGCCAGCGCTCCCCAAGGGCCTTCGCTCGTTACGGAACGACCTCGACGATCCTGCGCGTCGCCGGATCGACCAGCACAGGAGTATCGTCGACCACCGTATATTGATAACCCGTCACACCGTATTCACGCGGAACCGGACGAAGCATCACGCCTTCGGCTGGCAGAACGTCGCCAACGACGACGCGCGGATGCTGCGCCCACGTGTAAGACGGGACGTTTTCCTCGACGACATAGTGGTGGAAGCGCGGAGCCTCCGTGCCGGTCAATCCACCGATGATGCCGGCCGCGGCTTCGCCCGGCGCCCGGACGATGGCGCCGATGGCGCCGCCTCCTTCATCGGCATAGGCCGCCGCCGGCAGCCCAGCGAAAAGAACAGCGAATATCAAGGCTTTAGACATCTCAGTCTCCTGAAAATGAGCCGGCGCAAGGCCGTGCTGAGAGCCTAACGACGGAGAATGGGATTAGTTCCCACAGTTACTGAATGTTCATAGAAGAACGAACTCGCGCCGCCGGCGCCATAGGTTGCGAAGAACCCTGAGTCGCCTTGATCATCATGGCGTCGAGGCGACGAGTTCATCGAGCTGATCGAGCGTCACGCGCATGCCGCGCTCCATGCCCGACGCCAGCGCGCCTTCCAACGCTTCCTTGCTCGGGAAGAGCTGATGGAGGGTGAGACGAGTCCGGCCCTGGCTCTCCTCGAAGTCAGCCGTCACGACGACATCGCCGACATGCGCCATCCGCTCATAGAGCTGAGTGAGGACCAGCCGCGACGGCGGCTTCACTTCGAGGTACCGCCCCGAAAACACCTCTGGATTCTTCGGGTCGCGCCCGAACGCGAAGCGATAGGCTCCGCCCACGCGCAGGTCCTGCTCGCATTCGAACAGCGACACGCCGAAGGACTTTGGCGCCCACCATCGCTTCAGGAGCTCCGGCTTCGTCCATGCGTCAAAGACGATATGCGCGGGCGCGTTGAACGTGCGGGTGACGGTGAGCTCCCGGTCGCTCGTCCGCTCGACGATCGTTTCGTTCTTCATGGCGCTCTCAACTGTTCCTGCCTGCCGCATCCGATTGTTCCTTCCGCTTGAGTTCCTCGATGACCGCGTCCAGCGCCTCGAAGCGCTCGTCCCAGATGTGCCGGTAACGATCGAGCCAGTCGTGAAGCTGCTTCAGGGGCTCGGCGCGCAATCTGTAGAACCGCTGCTGCGCGCGCGGCTCCATCTCCACCAGGCCCACATCCCTGAGGACCCTGAGGTGCTGCGACGCCTGCGATTGTCGGAGCTTGAGCCGGACATGGATGTCATTCACCGGCCGGGGGCCGGCGCGAAGCAGTTCGATGATCCGAAGCCGATGGGGTTCGCCGAGCGCGGCGAGGGTCTCAGGGTTCATGTCCTAATATCATCATAAACGAATATTCGTGTCAACGAATATTCATTGTGACGAAAATACTGCTTCTGGGGGACAGGTTCGGCGCAATGTCCAGCGACGCCCTCCAACGCGGTCCCGGGACGCGACTCGCAAATCGCTCCGCAACGCTTTGATAAGATGGAATCCGGACTCGTTAATGGCGCTGCGGCCCGAGAGCCGGTATTGACTCCCGACCCGTTCCGACAATGGGCCGGAAGGAGGCGTCCGCATTGGCCGAACCCGCTCCCATCTTCGACCTCGTCATCGCCGGCGGCGGCGCGTCCGGGCTCGCGCTCGCGGCCGCGATCAAGCAGGCGATGGGGCAAGGCGCGTCCGTCGCCGTCGTCGATCCGGGCGCGCCGGCCGGGCCAAGCGCAAGCCTTTTGCGCACGGTCGCGATCGCCGATGGCCCGCGCCGCCTGCTCGACCTTGTCGGCGCATGGGCGGCGATTGAGCCAAAAGCGCAACCGATCCTGTCGATGGCGATCATGGATGGGGAAGTGCGCGACGCCGTGCGCCTGCCCCATCTCAATTTCGCAACGAAGGACGGTGGCGGGCCGCTCGCCCATATGGCGTTCAACGACGACGCCGTCGGCGCGCTTTCAGCGCTCTGCGACCGGCTCGGCGTCCAGCGCATCACCGGGTCCGTTGCGCATTGGGTCGCAGGCAAGCATATCGCGGAGCTCGGGCTCACCGATGGCCGCGCGTTGCGCGCGCGCCTCGCGGTCGCCGCCGACGGCGCCCGCTCGAAACTTGCCCGGCTCGCAGACATTCAGACCATCGGCTGGGACTACGACCAGGCCGGCATCGTCGCGACGGTCGCGCACGAGCACGATCATGAAGGCCGGGCGGAGCAGCATTTCCTGCCTGCCGGTCCGTTCGCTCTCCTGCCGCTTCCGGGTGGCCAGTCGAGCATCGTCTGGAACGAGAGTCGCGCCGACGCCCGCGCGCTCCTGGCTCTCGACCCCGAGGATCTGACGCGCCAGCTTGAGTATCGCTTCACCCCGAAGCTCGGCGCGATCAGTCTTGCCTCGCGCGTCGAAGCTTTTCCGTTCCGCTTCCAGATCGCGCGGCGCTTCGTCGCCGGGCGGCTGGCGCTGGTTGGGGACGCCGCCCATGTCGTCCATCCCGTTGCGGGGCAGGGACTGAACCTTGGCCTGCGCGACGTCGCGGCGCTGGCGGAGACGATCGTCGGCGAGATGCGGCTTGGCCTTGATCCTGGCGCGCCCGGGCCGCTCGCCGCCTACCAGCGTCAGCGTCGGTTCGACGTCGCGGCCAGCGGCCTCGGTCTCGACGCGCTCAATCGCCTCTTCTCCAACGATCTTGCCCCTGTGCGCTTCGTGCGCGATCTTGGGCTCCGCATCGTTGATCGCGCGCCGACCCTCAAGGACATGCTGATCGCGGAAGCGGGCGGCGCGGGGGGCGGCGCGCCCAAGCTGCTGAGGGGCCTTGCGCTATGAGCGATCGGCGACCTTTGAGCCCGCGCACGCTCGCCGCCCAGGCGCTGGGGACCATCGACGAACGCACGCGCGCGCTTGTGCCGCCAATCCATCTCGCCGCCACCTTCGAGCGCGACCCCGACAATCTTTACCGCAGCGGCAATTCTTACGGCCGCCCCGACAACGAAACCGTGCGCGAGGCGGAGGCTTTGATCGGAGCGCTCGAGGGCGCGTCGACGACGCTGGTCTTGGGTTCGGGCATGTCGGCGGCGATCGCGCTTTTCCTGAGCCTCCGGCCGGGCGCCCATGTGGTCGCGCCCAAGGGCATGTATTGGGCCCTTCGCGCCTGGCTCGCCAACGAGGCGCCGGCCTTCGGGCTCAGCGTCGATTTCGTCGACGCGGAGGATTTGCAGGCGCTTGCCGCGGCGCTGAAGCCAGGGACGACGAAGCTCGTGTGGCTCGAGACGCCGAGCAATCCGCTATGGGGCGTGAGCGACATCGAAGGCGCCGCGCGCGAGGCTCATGCGGCGGGAGCCGTCCTCGCGGTCGATTCGACCTGCGCCACGCCAGTTTTCACGCGGCCCATCGCGCTGGGCGCCGACGTGGTCATGCACTCGGCGACCAAATATCTCAACGGTCATTCCGACGTTTTGGCGGGTGCGCTCTGCTTCGCACGCGACGACGCTCTGAGCGCACGTGTGCGCGCGATTCGCCAGTCGCACGGGATGATCCTGCATCCGTTCGAGGCGTTTCTCCTGATCCGCGGCTTGCGAACCCTCGACGTGCGGGTGCGCGCGGCGGCGGCGAATGCGATGGAGCTCGCCAATCGGCTTTCCAATCACGGCTCAGTCTCCACCGTGCTCTATCCGGGACTGCCGCACCACCCGGGCCACGATGTCGCGCGCCGCCAGATGAGGCGCGGCTTTGGCGGGATGCTGTCGATCCGCGTGCGCGAGGGCGCGGAGGCGGCGATTGCGACTGCCGCGCGAGTGCGGGTGTGGAAGCGGGCGACCTCGCTTGGCGGGGTCGAGTCGCTCATCGAGCACCGCGCTTCCATCGAGGGCGCGAACTCGCCCTGTCCACCCGATCTCTTGCGACTGTCGGCCGGAATTGAGGACGTCGAGGACCTCTGGCGCGATATCGACGCAGCACTGACCGGATCGCCCTGAGGGTCCCGATTTCGGCCCCGGGGCGAATCCGGCTACACGGGCGCAATGTACCGCAACATCTTCCTGGTCGGCGGCTGGACGATCGCCTCGCGCCTCACGGGCTTCCTGCGCGACATGGCGCTCGCCGCGCTCATGGGCGGGGGCGCGCTCAACGACGCCTATGTCGCGGCGATCAAGCTGCCCAACCAGTTCCGCCAGATCTTCGGCGAGGGATCGTTCAACGCCGCCTATCTGCCGACCTACACGCGCGTCTTGAAGGCGGGAGGCCGGGAGGAGGCGGACAAATTCGCGAGCCACATCTTCACCCTGCTCATCCTGTCACAGATCGCCCTGCTCGGCCTCGTCTATCTCGACATGCCCCTGCTCGTGCGCCTGACGTCGCCGGGCTTCGTCAGCCAGCCCGACAAGTTCGCCGAAGCGGTGGCGATGTCGCGCATCATGTTTCCCTATATCGCCTTCATCGCCGTCTTCGCGCTGCATCAGGGGACGCTCAACGCCAACAACGCCTGGGGCGCGCCGGCTTTCGCCCCCGCCGCGGCCAATGTGTGCATGATCGCCTTTCTCGCCTTCGCCGCTTTTTTTCCGAAAGTCTCGCCCGGAGTTGCCAGCATGGCGAGCTGGGGTTTTCTCGCCTCGGGTGTGACCCAGCTCGTCATCGTCATGGTCGACGCACGCCGGCGCGGACTCTTGGAGCAGCTGACTTGGCCGCGCTGGACGCCCGAGATCCAGCGTTTCTTGTGGATGCTCGGGCCAGCGATCGGCATCTCCGCAAGCTACCAGATCGGCGCGCTCGCCGACCAGATCGTCGGCTCGCTCTTACCGACTGGGGGTCTTTCCGCCATCAGCTACGCCGACCGGCTCTATCAATTGCCGGGCGGGGTCATCGTTATCGCCACCGGCTCGGTGCTGCTCAGGGAAATGTCGGCTCTCGTCGCGCTTGGCGACGACCGTGGCGCGATGGCCGCTCAGAACCGGGCCGCTTCGCTGACGCTGGCGCTCGGCGCGCCCTTCATCGTGGCGTTTCTTCTCATTCCCGATCTCATCGTCGCCGTTGCCTTCGAGCACGGCGCCTTCAAGGCCAATGCTACCCAGCAAGCGGCTGGAGTTCTTGCGGCCTACGCGATCGGCATGCCGGCGTTGCTGGTCGACCGGATCGCCACGGCCAGTTTTTTGGCGCGCGGGGACACCGCGACGCCGCTCAAGGTCACGCTGGTCGGCGTCGCGGTCAACGTGGCGCTCAAGATCGCGCTGTTTCGGCCGCTCGGCGCGCCGGGCTTGGCGCTCGCCACCGCGGCGGGCCTCTGGATCAAGGTCGCAGGCGTCTTTGCGCTCGCCCGCCGGCGCGGCTGGACCGCTCCCGATCCCCGCCTGCTCGCGACCGCCTCGGCGACGCTCTTTGCGGCCGGCGCGCTTGCATTGGCGCTGACGGTGTTCGACGGACCGCTTATCGCGCTTATGGCGCATCTCCCGCGCTTTGCTCGCGAGGCGCGATTTGCTGCGCTGACAATGATCGGGGCCGCCGTTTATTTCCCGGCCCTGGGCTTGGGGCTTTGGCTCACCCGCGCGATGCCGGCGACTCTCGTCAGGCGGGCGCGGCGCATGCTTCGGCTTGCCCGGTGAGGTTCCCGGTCGTGCTACGCCACTGCGACCGTGAACCGACGCTATCGGCTGTCGGCCCTATTACTCGCGCCAGAAAGGCTTTCTTATTTCCGCCCGGCGATCCGACGGCGAGACGCGGATATCGTGAAGCTCGTAGTGCGACATTCGCGCAAGCTCCTCCCTGTCCCGCGTTCGTTGGCGCCAGGTCCTGAATGCGCCTGTCAGTCGGGAGATCAGAGACAGGTGGAACGACGCAATGGAAAGCGCCGCGCCCTTGACGTCGATCGTAAAGGCAAGCGGCCGTGAGCCATGAGCGCGCCCGGCGATACTTGCGCGATGTTTGGAATTCGCCATGTGTCCTTCCCCGGATGCTGGATGTCCTGCCATTCGCAGCTAGATCATTGTGTTCGTCTGGCCGCCGTGACAGGCGTCACAGAACGAACTGTCTAAGTACGAGCTGAGGGAGGGCCATTCTGTTGTCTCAGGACAAGGCGGAGAAAGTCGATCAGAGCAGCTTGCTTGAGGCAGTGGCTAGACGGCCCTCCTTTTCGACGGCGGAGGCCTTCAGATGAGCGTTCAGGCGCGCGACCTTGCGGCCGAGTTCGCCTATCGGTTCGGTCGCACGCCGACGGTCAGTCGAGCGCCGGGCCGAGTCAATCTGATCGGCGAGCATACCGACTATAACGATGGCTTCGTCATGCCCGCGGCGCTCGAATTCGCCACGCTGACCGCGGCCTCCCAACGGCCCGACCGGCGGCTTCGAGTCTATTCCATGATCATGGACGAGACGCGCGAGTTTGACCTCGATTCGCCGCCTGCAGGACCGACCGGCGACTGGTCGGACTACATTGTCGGGGTCGCGCTGATGCTGGAGAGGAGCGGGCGCGGCCTTGTCGGCGCCGATCTCATCGTCTGGAGCGATGTCCCGATCGGAGCGGGCTTGAGCTCCTCGGCCGCGCTCGAAGTCTCTTGTGCGCACGCGCTCCTGACCGAAAGCGGCCTTCCGTTCGTTCCGGTCGAAATCGCTCAACTCTGTCAGCGGGCCGAAAATGATTTCGTGGGCATGCGCTGCGGGGTGATGGATCAGTATATTTCGTGCTGCGGCGTCGTGGGGCATGCGCTTTTGATCGATTGCCGCAGTCTCGACTCTGCGCAAGGTCGCCATTGCGCCAAACTTGAGGCTTCTCATCGCCAACAGCAAGGTGCGCCACCAGCATGCGGGCGGTGAGTACAATCTGCGGCGCGAGGCTTGCGAGGAAGGGGTGAGGCTGCTCAGCCGCTATCTCGGGCCAATCCAGGCCTTGCGCGACGTGACGCCGAAGCAGCTCGAGTCCAAACGCCGCAAGCTACCCGAACTCATCTACCGCCGCTGTCGCCACATCGTCACCGAGAACGCGCGCGTGCTCGAGGTGGAGCGCGCACTCGAGGCGGGAGATTTCGTCGCCTGCGGCCAAGCCATGAACGCCTCCCATCTCTCCATGCGCGACGACTTTGAAATCACCTGTGCCGAGGTCGATATGCTGGCCGGGCTGGCTCAGACCGTTAAGGGCGTTTACGGTTCGCGCATGACAGGCGGGGGCTTCGGCGGTTGCACGATCAGTCTCCTCGAAGAATGGGCGGTCGACAAGGCGTCGCAAATGCTGACCGACGGCTATCGTATCGGAATGGGCCGGGATGTGGACGTCTACGTCTGCGCGCCGTCCGACGGCGCCCGCCTGATCCCGGTTTGAGGAGGCCGTCTTGGCGAGCATAGAGCCGCTTCGCGGCGCGTCGCACCGCCGGTTCAATCCGCTGACCGGCGAATGGGTCTTGGTGTCGCCCCACCGTGCGCAACGCCCCTGGCAAGGCCAGCGCGAGGCGAAAGCGGCGCCCGCAGCGCTCGCTCATGACCCCGACTGCTATCTCTGTCCGGGTAACCTTCGGGTGGGCGGCGCCCGCAATCCCGATTACACCCACACCTTCGTCTTCGACAATGATTTCCAGGCGCTGCAGGCTGTCGCGCCGACCAATGTGGAAAGCAATGGGCTGCTCGTCGCTGAAGGTGAATCTGGACGTTGTCGCGTCTTGTGCTTTTCCCCGCGTCACGATCTGACGCTCGCTGGCATGGCGGTCGCCGACATCGAGCGCGTGGTCGATGTCTGGGTCGAAGAGACGATCTCGCTCGGCAGTCTGCCCGACATCGGCTCTGTGCAGATTTTTGAGAATCGGGGCGAGATGATGGGGGCGTCGAACCCTCATCCGCATGGCCAGATCTGGGCGACCCGTCATCTGCCGAACGAGCCGGAAAAAGAAACCCATCGCCAAGCCGAATATCTCCTGCACCATGGCCGGCCGCTGCTCCTCGACTATCTCGCGCAGGAGCTTCAGGACGGCGAGCGCGTCGTTTTCGGCAATGACGATTTCTGCGTTCTCGTGCCGTTTTGGGCGAACTGGCCGTTCGAAACCATGATCCTGCCGCGCCGCCGCATCGGCGGATTTGACGAGATGAGCGCCGGGGAAAAGACGTCGCTTGCCCAGGTTCTATCGCAACTGACCAAGCTTTATGACAACCTGTTCGATGCGCCATTCCCCTATTCAATGGGGTTCCACCAGAAGCCGACCGACGGGGCGGTGCACGCCGAATGGCAGATGCACGCGCATTTCTACCCGCCGCTGCTTCGCTCCGCGACGGTCCGGAAGTTCATGGTCGGCTTTGAAATGCTGGGCTCACCCCAGCGCGATCTCACCCCCGAAGCCGCGGCGGCCCGGTTGCGGGCGGTGGGATAGCCTGCTCCCTTCAGGCTGGCTGAACCCCATCGCGCCCTGGCGCGCCTTGCATTGGGATCAAGTCGGTTTGGCTGGCTTTCCGGCAGGCGCGCGGCGTTGCTCCACTCGATTTGTGCAAGCCGAGAGGCGCCGCGCGTGACCCGTCTATTCGGGTGAAGAGGGCCTGTTTCGCGCCGCCGCCGATTGCCCTGGCACAGCCGCGCGCAAGGTATCGCGGAGATTTCTGGCGAGCGCGACGATGCTCGCCCGTCTGGGTTCCGTTTCCGGCGATCCGGCCGAGAAGATATCCTCATAGAACTCGAGCTGCTCGAATACTGAGCTGAGCTTCACCGGCGAGCCGATGTGCCGGTAGGCGCGCAGATAGGCGTCCCTGATCTCGGCCGCCACCGCCGGAGGATCGCCGGCGAGCAGGATCGTCTCGCTCATCCTGAGATCGGCGAGGCCGATAAGATCCCAGAATTCTGGATCTGGCGGCGACTCAGCCTTCGCCAGGGCGGCGAGCTCCTGTCGCAAGGCCTCGTCCCCATTGGTCCCTTTGAGCACAGCCTCGCAAATTCTGGCGTTGCAGGTCATGAGCCGTGGGTAGGGCCTATTCTTCCCGTTCGTGCAGGCAGCAGCGCCATACCGTTCCGCCATTTTCTTAAGCGCTTCTCCAACCGCGGCCGAGGCGCTGGCCTCGGCCGCGCTCCCAACTGGCGCCTCCGCCTGCGCCAGCGCGTGGATCTGAGCCGCCCGCTTCCAGCAACCGCCCTGCAGCGCCAGCCGCTCACTCGAGTCTCCGAGCGTGTGGTTAACCCCCTCGATAAAGCCGAGCTGGAATTCGATGTCCTTGATCGCGGCGGCGTGGTCACGCGCGTCCGCCGACGCGCTTCTCAGTGACGCAAAGGCCTTGCGGGCCCGGAAATTCGCGAGCTGCTCGACCGCCTTCAGCTTGAAGGAAGCGTCCTCGCCTCTGACCGCAGCCTCGTAATAGGCGATGGCTTTGTCGAAATCGCCAAGCTCGCCCCAGGCCTCCGCGAGCGCGACGCGCAGCTCGGCCGACCCGGATTGCAGCCAGCTTGCAGCCAACTCTTCGATCTCGATGAGCCGCGCCTCGAGCGCGGAATCGCGCGAGAGCCAGATATTGGCGTCGTCGCGGACTCGCTGCGCCGCCTCCACGGCTTCCACGACGGCGACGAAATTCGGCCGCTCGTTGCGGGTGCTGGCCTCGACCGTGGGAAGCCGATAGTCCGGGTCTCCGTAGCACTGATAGGCGCCCCAGGTGTTGCTTCGCGCGACCTCGCCGACGAAATCGGCGGCGTCGACGCCATAAGCAGCCCGCCGAGCTCTCAAGGTCGCGTTCCCAAAAGTGTCGCCTTCGAGCATGGCTTGATAGAAGGTGTCGCCGAACAGTTTCGCGACATCGTCCTTCACCGCCCAACCCGCCGCGATCACGCAGCGCGCCCCGAGCTTCATGAACTCGACTGCTACGTTTGCGGCGAATTCCGGCCTTCCGTCGAGATCCATGCCGCCGAGATAGCAGCAATTGACGAAGGCGATCCCGGGGCTCACCGGCAATTTGGCGAGCGCGCACGGAGAGAGGACCACCCCGCCGCCTAGCACGACGCCTGTCCGTTTGCGTCGCGTTCCGTCGGGCCCAACGACACTCTGGTTCAAAACCCCATGCGCGGACATGTGGATGATGTCCCAGGCTTCCGTGAAGAGTTGCCGACAGATCGCGTCCGGCTCGGCATCTTCGCCGATCAAGGACGTGACGTCGCAAACGCCTTCGAGCCGCTTGGCGACTGCTCTGGCTTCCGCTTGCGCGCCCTTGAGCTCCTTGAAGCCCTCCATCGGCGCAGCTCTCGGATCGCCGACGACGAGCGCCCTTGGCTTGCCGCGCGGCGGAACGATGTCTTCGCGAAACCGGGTCTGCAGCAGCTGGCGAACAAGGCCTGCGCGCACCGCCGGGGGCGTTTTCTCGGCCTCCGCATCCGAGACCCATGGGCGCCGGTCGTCGAGCAGCTCCCATGGAAAAGCTGCGCTGCGCTCGTCCAGCGTGAGCCGGCGCGGCCGTTCGTCCGCGCTTCGATCCTTCAGCGACGCAGGCCAAAGCAGCTCGAACAAGGCGCGCCCCGGAGAGTTGCGCGTTGAATCCTCGACGGTTGTGCGCGACGTGCGGCGAACCAGCGGCGCGACAAGTTCGAGATTGGCTGCGATGGTTCGCGCCTCGGCGCGGGCCAAACCGCCGCCAATCGTGAAATGGAGGTTCGGATCGCCGTTCGAATCGTCGGACATGGTGATTTGGATCGGCTGCCACCATGTGGGATCGCGCCCAACGGGTCCGCTTCGACGACCGCCGACGGGACGTCGGAGCTTGTCGTTTAGCGCGAAACTGCTGTTCAGAGTTCCATCGCTTTTGAGCGCTGCCTCGATTGCCCGCCATGTCGCGTAGGCGCGGTCCTCATACAGTTCGACGATCTCGAGTTCATCCAGCCGCAGCGTGAGCCCCAGCTTCTTGAGGACTGCGTGCGCCTCGTTGACCGCCTGGAGTAGCGATTGCGCGCATTTTGGACGGTCGAGGCCGCCCTCTCCGGCGCCGATCAGGAGCGTGCTGAGCCTGAGCGATGAATCCTCTTCGCTGATCTCCATTTTCGATCGGATCAGGTCGAGACGGGCGGCGGCGTACGCGAGCATGCCGTGGCGCAAGGTTCGGCGGAGCGGGCCGGCCGCAAGGTCCGCAGCTTCCCCGAGACCGACGACGACGGCGCCTGGAGGCCTTGCACTTGAATCGAGCACGACGGTGCTGGTGGCGATCGGCCCTGGATAAAGGCTCATGCTCCGGCGTTCAGTGAGGCGGTTTGCCAGCACCTGATCGAGCATCGCCTCAGTGCCAGCAAACGTGTCGCCGCGATAATGACCGACCAGGATCGGATAGCGCGCGAAAGCCAAGTGACCGCAGGCGACGGTGACCTTGGTGGGCCGTTCCACGGTCTGCTCTGCCTGCCCGGCGGACCGATCTCCCGGCCCGCTCGCCGACCCATCGCCGGCATTTGCGCCCGATTGAGCCGGCTTGCCGGCAGGAGTACCGTCCATCCCTTTTTCTCCTCCGAAGCGCCCTTTGCGGTCAGTCGTCGAACACTTCCGAGAAGGCGACACGCGAAAAACCCTGCGGCGTTTTCTCTCCGGGCTTTGCGACTCGGGGCCGGGCCTTCTGCGGATGGGCGGTCGCGAGCCGGGCCCAGTCGTAATCGTAGACCTCGGCGAGGTATTCCGCGATCTCCTTGTCGTCGAAAATCAGGCTCGCGTCACGGTTCGTCTTCACGCCTTCGTTCGACCAGTTGTGGCTGCCGAACATGACGATCGACTTGTCGACGATGATGCATTTGTTGTGGCAGGCGGGCTGAAAGCGGAACGTGTCCGGCGGGAAACCAAGCGCGACGAGGATGTCGAGGCTCTCCTGCTTCATGAGGTCGCGGAAGATGATCCGGACGTCGCGGCGGGCGTCGATCTGGTCCTTGAGCGCGGTCACAAGCAGCTTGAATTCGGGGAAATCCTCGTCCGTGCCGCGGAAATTGATGTACTGGTTCTGGAACCAGACGCTCTTCTGAGCCGAGCGGATCAGCGCCAATGCGTGCTCGGCGTAATTGTCCGGGGTGAGCAGAGGCTGCACGCTGACCTTGCGGTTGAGCCTGAGGGGCTGGAAAAACCGCGGCGGAGCGGCGAAGGCCTCCGGCTCCTCCTCTCCTTCGGGGACGAACAGGTCGGGCAGAGCGAAGGACTGCGCCTCACCGGCCTGCGCCGCCGAGAGATCGTGATCGCGCTTGATATATTGCTCGTAGATCGAGGCCAGGCGGTCATTGACGATGATCGCGTGGTAGTCTCGATTGTATTTCCGCTGGAAGCCCGACGGCACCTTGCCGCCGGGCTCGAAGGGATGGACGTCCGGCTGGTTCGACGACTGCCAGTTGCCGCTTGACAGCCACATCGCCGATCCGTCGCGGACGGCGACCTTGATGTGATAGGCGGAGGCCCACAAGCCGTCGGGATGGGCTTTCGTGAGCAATGTCGCCCAGGCCATCTCGAACCGGTCATGCATCTCCGCTTCCAGTGGGTCGATCACGCCGGATTGCTCTGCGAGGTCGTCTGCTTTCACGCCGGAATGCGCGGGAGGTTCGGGGATGGGATGAAGCACCAGTTCGAACTTCCGTCCCTCGGGGGTCACCGCATCGTTCACGGCTTTGAAGATATGCGGCGCGGTGAACTGATACATTGCCACCGTTAGGCTCGCCTGCGTCGCGCTCAGAAACGTCTCGAGCTCGGACCATCCGGCCTCCGGGCTGACACAGACCGTCAGCTCCATCGCCTCCACCACAAGCGGCAGATTGGGCGGGTCGGGCAGCTCGTAGGTTCCGCTTTTCGGCAGCGCGAAGGTGATGAAAGCGTCGCCCGATATCAGATTCTCGAAGGCGGAGGCGGTCGGGCCTGGTGGTGTTGCGAAGGAGACCGGCGTTGCGCCGGCCAATCGGGCCATCTGCTCTTCCACCGTCGCGTCTTCGACGACGACAGGGACACGGTATTTGGTCGCGAGGTCAGCCTCGGTGACCGGCTGCGCGCCGGGCGTCACGGCGACGATCAGCGCGGGTTGCGGCGGACGCGCTCCCGCATATCTGTAGCCGGGCCGCACGGCCGCCACGTCCGTTTGCGGCGCGAGCTCCGCTCTCGCGCGTTCGAGAACCGCGAGGATGGGCGCAAAGGACTCGCGCACGGCCGGCGCGACGGAAACCGTATCGCTCATGGACTTCCCCCTTCCTCATTCGCTCAGGCGAGCTTGTCGATGCGAAGCCGCGCCGCCGGATCGCCGAGGACGACGTAATTCTGCGCGTCGTTGCGCTCGAGCCAGTAGGTCACCAAGTCGCGGTCGCTGATCTTCGCGGCGCCTGGCGCCAAGACCGTCGACAACTCGGCCGAGAGCGCGGCGAAGCGGCCGCCGAACTGGTCCTTCATGACATGGCCGATCGGGTCGCCCTGCATCATGAAACCGAGGCCGCTGCGGAAAGGGATGATCTGCGATCCCGCCATGCCCGGAGACTGGATCGAGTAGCCCCAGGCGCGATCGATATGGCCGATGACCGCGAGGGCGCCGCCTTTCGGATGAGCGAGAAGACGCCTAGGCAGGGCGGCCACGAAGGGTTGCGGGGCGAGCGGCGGCTGCACCGTCCCCATGGCGGCGGCGTTCAGGAAGAACTGATCCGCCTTTGGCGTCCCGGCGGCGAAGCAGGCGAAGAAGAAGGCGACCATTCCGCTGACATTGGCGTCGTCTACAATGTCCGACGCGGCGAGATAATCATCGGCCGTGACCCTTCCGAAACCAGACCAGTCCTGGCAGAGCAGCGCCCCCTGCGCACTCGGCTGGGCCTGGCCGCCGGGCGAGAACTGCATTCCGTGCGAGGCGGTGAAAACAAGCGCCGGCGGTCGGTCCCCGGCGAATTGCGACAGCAGCGCGTCTTTCGTCGCCGTGTCCGCGAGAAAGAGTTCATGGTCGAAGCCAAAAGCCGCGTGCGCGGGCTTTCCGAGCCGTCCGGAGCGCGTGGGGTCGCCATTGGCGAGCGGACCGATCAACTGCGCCGAACTCAGCTGCGTCGCGCCGTCGCCGACATGCCGGGTGCCCCAATAGGCGATCTTTTTCGCATTCGCGATCGCCGCCGCGCTTTCGTAGCGGGCGATCGATTCCGCGTAGCGCGCGTATTCCTCCGCGGTGGCGAAGGAGAGCCGGCCCACGGCATAATCGACGCCCAGCAGGTACTGAAACTCGAAAGGGATGTCGTCGGGCGAGCCGACGATCAGCAGATAATAGGGAACCGTCTCCGGGTCGCTCTGGCCGGGCGCCACGTCGTGGCGACGATACCAGTCGCGTGTCTGCTCGCCCGTCTTATAGTCGAGCGCCTTGAAGACGGCGCCCGCTGCTTTCTTCCGGATAGCGAGCAACGGCTCCAGCGCGGCCCGAATTTCGGGCACGGCGTTCTCATGGAAAATGACGCCCCAGCCGGCCTCATCGAGTTTTTGGTAATCGACGCCCGGCGGAAGGCCGAAGGCGCGGGTCGGCGTCTCGCCGCGAACGTCGGTCATCGGCGTGAGCCGCGGATTGCCCCGGGCGATGTTCGCCATATCGTCGATTGTCCGCGGCGCGACGGCGTACTGACCCGTCTCACCGTCGATGCCGTTGAAATAGATCAGATTGTCATCGTCTCCCGACGCGTCGATCGGCGGCATTACGTTTATCTCCGTCAAATATTTGCGATAGCAAAGGTCGAGACATTGCCACTCGGCGCCTCAGAACGTCGATCCCTCTGGGGCTGGCGCCAACAGCCTGTCGCTAACTCTCCCGTAGTGCTGGTAGGCCCCCCAAGTGGAAGACTTCTTGTCAAATCGCATAGTTTCGATGCGCGCATCGCGCAGTGCGGCGGCGATTGTCATCAATTCCGGCTTTATCGGGAGTTGCCGGGCGTCGGGCCGTTGCAACCCGAGAGCAAGGGCGTAAAAGTATTGGGAGCAGATTTTCGCGACGGCATCATCGACTTTCCAGCCTGTTCCCACGAAATTGGGAATGCCGCGGCGAAAAAACGCCATTGCGACGCTTACAAAGTCCTTTCGCGGGTCTTCGTGACCACTTGAAGCAGGTGAGTCTGAGAGTGTAACCGCTGAAAAACATGCATTCGCGAATACCAGGCGCGGAACTTGGCGTACACGAAACATATCTTCCGCAGATAGCCAGCATTTTTGATCTAAAACCCACCCCGCCTGCTCACGTTTTTTGTCGAAGAACCCATGTCCGGCGTAGTGAATAACGTCAAATTGCTCCGTTGCAATTTGCATGTTGACTTCCAGAGGATTACATTTCTCCGCACTAACGATTAAAGGACGCATCTCTCGAATTACTTTAAGTCGATCATTGAGACCTTCACTATCATCAGTCTCCGATCCAATCCGGACGGTGACCTCGATCTCATATATCTCCTCCCATAATTTTCTTGCAAGATTCAGGACGTCTATAACTGCCCAGCCTTCCTCGCGTGCGCCGGGCAGCGCTAACGAATAGGGAGCTGGATCGGCAATTAATAGGACTCTAAGCTTCGTGCTCAGGGGAGGGGGCGCGGCCGGTGGAGGAGCAAGCTGAGTTCGGAATTGGCGAGACACGCAAATGGTCGTTCCGGCAAAGGTAGTTCTGCCGTACCTTGACTGGGCCATCATCTCCCAAGGATAGAGCGCGGTTGTCTCGTCTACCTCGATCGTTAGACTAGCGGCACGCTCCACTATTTTCTTAAAATCAT
Organism: uncultured Alphaproteobacteria bacterium; assembly: GCA_963726105.1. Classification (GTDB taxonomy): domain Bacteria; phylum Pseudomonadota; class Alphaproteobacteria; order Rhizobiales; family Beijerinckiaceae; genus Roseiarcus. The sequence goes on along the minus strand of CAVSBJ010000026.1, from coordinate 327,411 downwards.
CGGGAATAACGGCAGCAAAAAAGAAACGGCAAAAACTCTCTCTAAACTGTAATTCTATTGTTTCAATCAGTTTTTTAGGGAGATTTTCATGTAAATATGTATTAATCGAAGATTCTCGTACCGCAACCGTCGCCGTCTCTGATACAGCAGAGAATTCTAAGATTTCCCCAGAACTTCCTTCTGGTTGCTTTCGGCGTGTGACTCTAAGTATAGTTGCGATTGAATTGTCGCTAAGTTCGTCTGAAGTCGTAGTAATATTGATATTTCTGGTCTGTATTGTCGATTCGTTTACACTAATCACTATATCTCGAGAATCACTAGCGTTAATGAATGCGTTTCTCATTTTAATTAGCTTTTGCTTATCGTTATCTACTACCATTATCCTGAATGAATTTTCACTGTTGTAAATAAAATTTTGCTCACGCCTAGATGATGGAGATAAAGCCTCGAGTCGTCGATGTGAATCCAATATCCCGTCAACGACACTTCTGGCTGCTTCAAGAATTGATAATTCTCGCCTACGGGTACCAATTAAATTTGTCGCAAATACAGAAAATCCCATCTTTTTCACAGCGGTTGTTATATTAGAGATCAAGAATTGGACGTCATCAGGAGACAGCTGACCCGGTTCGCCCAATCCAACAAGTACGAGCTCATTTATTCTAATGGCTGGAACAGGCTTAATTCTAGCCAAATTTACGAAGAATAGCTGACCGAGGCGCGCGCTAATCATCTGGAATTCTATTGCTTGTGTCAGCCAGGACTTAAGCAATCGATCGAATGAATGTGCATCTCCTACTAAAGGCACTCCTTCTTGATGTGCGCAAACTGCGATGGGTGCCTCGACGTCCGTGATGTCTCCATGCATTAAATCGACGGTCAATTTCAGCGATGGCCGCTGGAGCGTCGAGTGGGCTACGACGGATTCTTGCGGTTGGCTCAACTCGTTCAATATCAGCCCTCCTCGCCCTGATTGGCCGCAGCCACCCCGTGGCGCGTCTAGGTCACGGTCAGAAACGCCTCCGTCACGGTAACGGGGTTGGCCGGAAAATCGGCCGTCACCTTCACGCGATAAGCCCCGGCGGGCAGGCTCGCGCGCGCGACATAGACGTCGCCTTCCTCCGTCATCGGCAGCGTCTTGACGAGCGCATTGGTCGTGGCGTCCTCGATCCGGGCTGTCATCGGCGCGTCGACTGAAGGCGTAGCGCGCAGGGTGACCTCGTCGGCGCCGTAGACGTCGTCGATGTCGAGCGACAGCGTCTGGGCGGCCGAGAAGAACTGTGCGAGATCGACCTCGAAGCCGGTCAGCACTCCGAGCAGGTTGACCAGCGCCGGGTCGAAATTCTGCAGCGAGCCGTGCTGCTCGGCGACATAGACTTCGCGATGGGCGCCGCTCATCGAGAAGGGCGTGGCGGAGACGCGCGGCACAGTGCCGTCGCCGCTATTGTCCTTGCCGGCGAAGCTCCGCAGCAGCGTGACCTTGCCGTCGGCCACATTCGCCGACTGGAAAGTCGGCTGTGCGAGACCGACGATCGGATAGGTCTCGTAGCCGCTTGTCTTATACGCCTCATCCCCGCCGTTTCGTTGGGCGGCCGCCTTGATCTCGTCGTAGAAGCCGAGCGCCGCCTTTGCGCGCGCCGGATCGACGCCCACAACCCCGTCGATCTCGCCGATCCGTTCCAACTTGCCCTTGCCGCGATCGACGCATTCGAAGGCGGGAAGCAGCTGGTAGACGCCGGTGAAAGAGGCGAGCGTGGAAGTGAGGTTCACCTTCAACGGACCGATGCCCTCCGAAAATCCGTTCGCGAGGTAGCCGAGCGCGTTGAGCGATCCGCGATAGGGCGTACCGAAACTGACAAGCGCGCGTGTGTCCTTCCATCCGCCGAGCACTTCCAGAAAATATTGCGCGACGAGGCCACCCATGGAATGCGCGACAAGAACGAGTTTGGCGTCCGACGCGCCGGAGCTTTGCCGCCAGTTGTCGAGCCAGGTCTTCGCGGAACGCGCCAGCTTGCGTGCCGCGACTCGGTTGTCGCGCCGCCAGTCATACGGAAGCTCGAAGAGGTTCTTGCCCGCATTAAGTTCCAGCGACTCTTTCAGGCGCGCTACGAGCGCGGTGTAGCCGTCGATCTTCCATAGACCGGGAATGATGTGCAGGTCCTGGACGAGACGTACGGCCTCAACGCCGTCGCCGAGATCGTCCAGCGACGGATCGTCGTTCCCCTCGATCGCGAGGCCGCGGATGCTGTCGACGCCGCTCGTCACCGCCCGCCAGATGGCGGCCGTTGACGTCCCCCAGACTTCCTTGCCGTCCTTCGTCAGGACGCTGCCGCTGATCCCAGGGAGAACAATGATTAGATGTTTGAACATAGAATTCCCATGCGTGTCGCCAGCGCTACTGCGCTTCGCCGGCCCCCAATGCAGGAACCGTCCGTCCAATGAATTCCGGCGCCATCAACTCAAACGATCGCAATCCGGCCGCTCCCGCGCCGTGATCCCGATCACATTCCGAATCGCTTCGCGTCATGGTGCATAGTTTGCGCACTGGATCCGTTCAAGATTTCGTCCTCTCATGGATCTGGACCAGTACCCGCAGCAATCTCACCTCAGCGTCAGCTTTGGGCGTTGGCAAACGGCAGCAGCTTGTCGCTGACCCGGCCGTAATGCTGATATGCGCCCCAGCTTGACGAGCTTGGATATTTCTCGAGCACCTGTGAGCGCGCATGACGTAGAGCTTCGCCGACGGTCGCCGGCGGCGCGGTGCCTGTTAGTCCGGACTGCGGGTCGGGTCCCTTGAGCCCGAGGGCGCGTGCGTAGAACCAGCTTGCGCACTCGCGCGCGCTTATATCGTCCACCTTCCATCCGGCGCCGATGAAATTGGGAATGCCGCGCGCGAACAGGGCCTGAGCGATCCCGACGAACTGCCGGGACTGCTCGTCGTGGTCCAGATGGGGGCCCTTCTTTTCCGCGTCGGTGACACGCGCCGAAAAACAGGCATTGGCGAACACCAGGCGGGGCACCTTGCGGACACGGAAGATCTCGTTCGCGGAGAGGCGGCAGTTCTCCGAGAATATCCACCCTCCGCGCCGGGTCGCATTGTCGAACCAACCGTGGCCGGCGAAGTGGATCACGTCGTATTGCTCATTGACCAGCAGGATCGCAATGTCCAACGGATCGCAGGGGTAGGCGCTCTCGACGCACGGCAGTTTGCCCAGCTCATCAAGCAGCTTGTTCACTCGTGGGTCGTTGTCGCTCTGAGCGCCGATGCGGGCGGTCACTTTGATTTCGAACGCGCCGCTCCACTCCGAGCGAACTCTTTCCATAACTTTGACGACGGATTCGCCTTCCTCTCGCGCGCCGGGCAAAGAATACGGAGTTGGCGCCGGGTCGGCGATCACCAGGACCTTGAGCTCCTTGTTCAAGGGAGGCGGCGAGCTGGGAGCCGGGGCGGTCATCGAGCGGAACTGCCTCGAAACCGCCTTGGTCGCGCCAATGAAAGTCGTGCGTGCGTATCTCCGGTGCGCGGCCGTTTCCCAGGGATAGTTGGCGGTCGTCTCATCCACTTCGAGAATGAGGTTGCCCGCGCCGTCGGTGACTCGCCGAAAATCATCGGGAATGAGACAATTGGCTAGGAAAAGGCCGAGCCGTTCCCGCGTCTCCACGCTGCTTGTCGCGATAAGCCGCTCGGGAATGCGTCGAACGAAATAGGTGGTGATCGACTGCTGCCGAACGGGCACCGAGGCCGTATCCGAGAGAGCCGTGAATTCGAGTGTCGTGATGTCGTCGGATCCAGGCGTATCCGGGTTTCCCTCTCGTCGAGTTACGCGTAGCAGGCTTACTGGAACGTCGGGGTCTGTGTCGATCGCGTTCGCCTCGGGGATCGAATCGGGCGCCACATCCGGCCGGTGGGACACCGTAATGGCCAGTTTCGGAAACGCGTTTTCGCTCTTGATCTCCTCGAGAGCGCTTTCGATTCTTTCAAGCTTTTTGCGGTCCGCTTCGGCGAGGACGATCGTCAGCGACTGGGCGACCGCGTCGACGAAACCCGTCCGGTTCGTCGTGACCCCTTTGAGGATTGTACAGAAGCGAACGTAACCGTCGACAATGCCTTGTGCGAACGCGCGCACGGCTTGCTCAACGGTCAGCTCGCCACGTCTTGTGCCGATCAGGTCGCAGACAAATTCGCGGGCCCGCAGACTTTTGACCGCAACCACGACATTAGAGATGACGAACTGCAGGTCGTCGGAGGCGAATGTCCCAGGCTCGCCAAGGCCGACCAGGAACAGGTAGCTGGCCTTGACCCGTTTCTCTTCGACCGAGTTCTGCAGATGGATCGGAAAAAGCTGGCCAAGCTTCGAACCGACCATGCCGAGGTCGAGAGCCCTGGTGAGCCACTTATCGAGAAGACGGTCGAACGCCTTTGCCGGTCCTCCCAGCGCCATGCCCTCGTAACGGCCTCCGACGGCGACCGGCGTTTCGATGCTGGTGACCCCGCCGTACGTCAGGGCGAAATTCACCTGGATCTTCTCCGGCACGTCGCCCTCCGGAACCGCCGGGCCGCCCCCGGTCGCAGGGGCTGTCGCGCCAACGGTGGAGAGAGCGACGTCAGGGGGAATCGGAGGTAACGTGTCTGAGGTCGGCTGGCCCGTGCTGGGGGTGGCTGGCGGATCCGCTCCTGCCCCGCCGGATACGATTTCGACTCGCTGCATTGTCTTCGCCTTCGGCAGCTTTTCGGTCCAAGCGGCTACGAAGAATCTGGCGCCCGGACAGGGAATCCGGACGCCGATCGCAACCGGCGCGAGCTCGCTCAGATGGCCGAAATATGGAGTCTTTGCCCTGGCTGAATTCGGTTCGGGTCTGGCCCTATGACGCTCCTATTGTCGTCGTAGATCCGTCTCCAGAAAAGCTCGCTGCCACTCCCGTACAAGGCGAGAGCGATCCCCGACAAGGTGTCCCCGGGATTGACAATGTAGTCGCTGGGCACGGGATGGCTGACCAGCGTCGCCACGGTGACATGAGGCCAGCTCAGTCCATTGAAGTTCAGCAGGACGCGCTGAGTATATTGAAGCTGATCGAACTCGTTGCCGCTGTGGTCGCGCACCCGCTCGATCCAGAAGATGGAGGTGGCGGGGATCGCGCTGGCGTTTGGGCCGCCCGGGGGTTTGCCCACCAGAAAAGCGATGTTGTCAATTCCGCCGCCGACGTCGGGAGCGGAAATCAGGACCTTGGTGTCCGTGCTGACGATCAGAACCGTTGTGCCGAGCATCGTCTGGTTCGCGATCGCTTGCGAGAGAAACAGATTGGGATTTGTCAGCTGCGCCTGCGTGAGAGAGGCGACGTGATTGAGCGGAGTCCGCGACGAACTGGCGATCGAAAGATTTTCTTCGGGAAAATGAACGAGATCCGTCGCGCCGTCATCCACGCTCCCGAACTTGAACGGCGTAATGCTCGAAACGGCGAATTGCGGCGCGGGCGCCGGGAACGCTGTGCCTTGCATGTTAATGGTGGTTCCGTGCGGAATCGAACCCATGCGGCAAACGGTGCTGGGCTCGCTCGGATTGGTGGTCTGCGGCACATTCGCCCACACCCCGGGCTCGAAGTGCTGGCCGGAGCCGTCGAACCTGTCCGTAATCGCCTGTGTATAGCCAGCGGCGCCTAGAAAGATTCCTTCCTGGAGCAGCCCGCGGTTTGCGACTCCGGTAGCGCCGCTAATGTCGGTGAAGGACAGCGTTTCGTCAGTCAGGTTGAGTTCCAGAAAAAAATCCTGATTACCGAATTCATTGCCAAAATTCGGCCGCCAGATCATGTTGAAGCCAGCGCCGCGCCAGGTGCGCTTCGGCTGCTTGGCGGGCTCACTCCCGACCAGACCGCGAAGAGGTCCAAGAAAGTCGACGGGGGTGGCAAATTCCGCCACGGCTCCTGCAGGGTGGGCTTGATTAAACGTGAAATCGGTTTCGATGGGCATGGCTTTACTTCCCCAATTCAGATTATAAAATGAAGATCGATCATGTTATATGGGTATTTTTACGTATAGTCTTTGAATGAGCGGCGACAAATACTTCCACCGAGTAGCAGCGGGCTTTCTGCAACAACGAAGGATTACACGACCTCGCTTGACCGGTCTACGACTATTGATCCACACGCGCTGTGATCGGGATCACAGCGCGAGGCCGCCGATGCTTACGGCCAGCATCGCCCCGCCATCGGCTTCGAACACGACCTGGATCGTTCCTGGGCGGCGAAATCCGCAAGGCCGTCGCGACTAACCTCGTAGCGCGTCGAGCTTCTTGGACCAGCGTCATGGCGGGGCTTATGGCGCGCAGGCGTCGGCGCCGGATCAATTAACTGATCGTTAATCGATCCGCCGATAACCATTTGACGCCCTATGGACAGCGGACATGAATGTGAGCGCGCTCACTGCGCATGTGAACGGCGTGCGCCACAACGTGGCCTTGACATCGGCGCCGGCCAGGCGCTTTTGGCCGAGCGCAGCGTCGAAGGGGGACGGCGGGTTTGGGGACCATGCAATATCTGCTGCTTCTTCTTGTCGCCGTGACCATGGCTTGTGGGGCGGCGGCCACTGTCACCATTGAGCTCGCGCCCGCTTACGCGGACGCCAGCGCCACAGGTTATTAGCACGGGCCGCCCTGTCCTCGGGGGCGGTTCGGATGCGCGCGACCAAGAACGACAGGGTGCGGAGTGCCTCCGACCTGATCGGCGTAGAGTCATCAAAACTGTGAAAAGGCGGTAGCTGACGAGAGCGGTCAAACGTTCACGCCAGGAGAACCGCAATCATCAATGGGGGAGGAACGATCGTTTGAGGTTTAGCTGGCGTCGCGCAAGTTTGACCGCGCGTCTCGGGTGGCGGGGGTGAAATGTCGACGGGACCTATCAGAGTCAATTTTATCGTCAATCCTCATCTCCGATGACCCGAAATCGTCGACGCGCTCGTGACCGTTCCGCTTTATCTTCACCACATCGGTGATGCGGGCTACGCGTGATGTCGATCGTTTGGGTCCTCCTCTGATTATTTGGCCCTGGCGAAGCTTCATGACGCGCCGCGGGCGCACCGTGCCTAGAGGAATTTTGCTTTTGGATAGAGGCGCCCGCCTCAGCGTATATCATTCACATTATGTTATTTTGTGATCCAGGCGAGCAGCACGCCGACCCGCGAGGGCGGAACCAAACGGGGTCGTAACGCGCTGAAAACCTTAGGGGCGCGAAACTAAAAGGAAACTGAGGATGCGCGCGCCTTGATCGCGCTTCTGCCCGCGACACTGCCGGCTAAAAGGGGCCGATTCCACCCCTCGCCGGAACGCCCTGGTCCCGTTGACGACAATTGGCCTCAACTTGGGCATCGGCGTGATGGGTTCATCGGTTCGGAGTTGGTCTGTCGGCTTTCTCGCCTCGATGACCCCATCAGGCGTCGGTCGAAGTTTGCATTCGTCGCGCCGCTTGCTGGCGCCGACCTCAAAATCGAATAGTTCCTGCGATCTTGCGGGCCCCATTGGTTCGTAGGGTCGATCGCGCCAGCGACGCGGCCTAGCGCGCTGCTGAAAAATGGAAGCGGAATCAAAGGGAAGAAACCTCTGCCGACAAAAGCGCCAGAGGTTCCGAATCGCCGAGGTTTCACCGGATGGTTTCAATACGGGTACGAATACGCTCCGGCGGCGTAGGGAGCTCGCCGCGGGACGCCGGCGATGTCGGTGGTTGGCGCGCTTGCGACTCCGGCGCCAATGGCCTGCGCATTTGACTTGAGCAAGACAGTATAAGTCAGCGCCGCAGGATTGAAGTTAACAAATTCGCCCTTCGCCCCTTCAGTCTCGATAATATTGCCATTCACATAGGTTCCCGGTTGGCTGAGATATTGCACGACTCCATTGACGTACCACGAGATGAACGGCCCTGGGCCGCAACACAGGACGACATTGTGATCCGCGGTAACGCCGGCGTCGCGGGTGTCGATGTCAAGCTGGCTCGAAAGATTGTTTCGCACGACGGTGTTGGTGCTCACTGGCCCTTCGTGGGTTGCGCCGCCAACATTGATTGCGGCGACGCAACCGGGCGTCGGAAAGAGACCATCCTCGACCACCGTGTTGTTGGCGATCAGGCTGTTGTGGATGCTCGAGAAGGTAATTCCATGACAGGCGCTTGTTACGATGACATTGTTCGTCACTGTCACATTAGTCCAATCCTCGTCGAAGGCGTCGATCCCCTGCAGATAGGTGGGGAACGCCAGCTGCGGATCCGTCTGCCGGACGATCAGGTTGCTGTCGATCAGAATGTTCGAGAAATAGTTCAAAGCGGCGCCCGGGGGAAGCGGGCCGTTTTGCCCCTGCATCGCGTCTTCGTGGTTGCCGTCGCCGATGTTCAAGTTGTCGTGGAGCGTGTTGTGCGTGATCGCGAGGTTGTTCGCGGCATAGTCGATGCCGTCATCACCGAAATGGTCGATCACGTTGTTCGTAAACAGCATGTTGTCGGCGGCGAGGATCGCGCCGATACGCACGTTCTGGATGTGCGATCCAGCCATCGAGATGCAGCTCGTGTTAGGCTCACCGTTTGTGCCGCTTCCGGCCAGACCCATTGCCTGTAGGCCGGTGCGGACCTGCGCGTTCCACTGCGCCTGGCTCCAGCCAGCCGTGCTGTCGGCCGAGCTGATCTGCATGTTCTCCAGGACGATGTCGGTGGTCGGGAATGATGGGCCCTGATCCTCCAGAACCACGAGTGCCTGGGTATTGCCGTTCGCGCCCATCAGGCTCTGCACCTTGATGGCGTTGAACACCCACTTGTTGGTGCGATCGAGCAACAGGGTCGAGAACACGGGGGTCTGGCCCATCGCAGCCTGAACGGTGACAAAGTCCGAATTGGTGGTGGGCAGGTTGTAATCACCGATGCCGATGTCGCCATAATTTCCGCTCATCAGCATGAGGGCGTCGCCGGGCTGGACCGGCGGGTTGCCGAGTTGGTCGGCTACGGCGACGAGCTTGCCGTTGGCGATGTGGTTGTAAGGGACTGAGGAAAGCAGCGGACGTGGGTAGCCAGGTACTGTGACGTTGGCGCCCCACGCCCCGCTGAGCACGCCCGCAAGGCTGTTCCATGGACTGGCCTGGGAACCATTGCCGCCGGCGGCCGGCGTCTTGCCATGCACCGGGTCAATGTACCAGACATGCCTCGGTGTCGGCGAGGGCACAGAACAGCCACTATAAACTTGGGCCGCTCGTACAGGAACAGCGAAGGTGAGCAGCAGAATCACAACATATCCAAGTGTCTTCATAGAAGCACCTCGTTCCCTAGCCAATGATTGCGTGTATAATACTCGCCTCGCCCCAATATCATGCCTCGTCAACGCTCTCAATCACCAATATTGTTGACCCTCGATAGTTGGGTAAATCGGCGCCTCACTCAACCTCAAAGGACAAGACTTGGCGGGAAGTTGGCTGAAGCGCGACGGGACCAAGCGAAGTCGACATGTAACCCTCCGGGGAGGGCCGCGGTTAAGCTGCGGCGCGCGAGCGGCGGTCGGACATCCAGTTCCAGGGTAGGAGTTTGCCGAGCCGGGTCTGCGGCGTCTCGGCGATCTTGGAAAGAGTGTCGGCGAGCCAAGCCTGCGGATCGATGTCGTTGAGCTTTGCGGTCTGAATCAGCGTGTACATGATCGCGGCGCGCTCAGCCCCGCGCTCCGAGCCCGCGAAGAGCCATGACTTTCTTCCCAAGGCCAGACCGCGCAGCGCTCTTTCCGCCGCGTTGTTCGTAAGACAGATACGCCCGTCTTCGAGGAAGCGGGAGAAGGCCGGCCAACGGGTGAGCATATAATCGATGGCCTTAGCGACGGCATTGTGCCGGGAGAGCTTGGCGCGTTCAGAGCGCGTCCACTCTTCGAGCGCGGCGACGAGCGGCGCGCTCCTTGAGCGGCGCGCAGCGAGCCGCTCCTCGGCCGTGACGCCGTTGATCTCGCGCTCGATCTCGAAGATGGCGTCGATGCGTTTGACCGCCTCCAGCGCGATCGGCGAGATCGGCGCGGCGTTCTTACCCCGCCTCGCGTTGGCGGCGATGTCGGCGAGTTCGAAGAACTTGCGTCTGGCGTGGCTCCAACATAGCGCTTCGACGATCGGGCCCGGTTTCCGATCGGGCGGATAAAGTCTGGCGTAGCCGCTGAAGGCGTCGGCCTGGAGGACGCCGCTCCAGTTCGTCAGATGACGCTCAGGATGCTCGCCGCGGCGATCGCGCGAGGCGTAGAACAACGCCGCCGGCGGGTCCTTGCCGCCGAACGGCCTGTCGTCGCGGACGTAAGTCCAGACGCGGCCAGTTTCGGTCTTGCCGTTCGCCAGGATCGGAACCGTGGTGTCATCGCCGTGCAGGCGCTCAGCCGACAGAACGTGGCGTTCGATCAACCTGTGCAGGGGCCCCAAGGCGGCGGCGCAGGCGCCGACCAGGTCAGCGAGCGTCGATAGGCTAAGATCCACGCTTTCTCGGGCGTAGCGTTCGCTCTGGCGATTGAGCGGCTGATGTTGACCAAACTTCTCGAACAGGATCATCCCCAGCAAATTGGGGCCAGCGAAGCCGCGCGGCGTCACATGGAAGGGCGCCGGCGGCTGGGTGATCGTTTCGCATTCGCGGCATGAGAAGCGCTCGCGCACGGTCTGGATCACCTTCCATTGACGCGGGATAACCTCGAGCGTCTCCGTGAGGTCCTCGCCGAGCTTCGACAGCTTGGCCGAGCCGCAGCAAGGGCAGCTCTGCGGCGCTGGGATCACCACGCGCTCACGCGGCAGATGATCCGGGAACGGTTTTCGCGCCGGTCGCTTGCGCGCGAAGGATCTGACCGTGGTGGAGGGCTTCGTATGTTCGGCGGCGAGATCATCTTCCGCCGCGTTGGCCTCTGCCTCCTCGAGCCGAAGCTCCAATTGGTCGAGCAGCCGCGCCGTGCGCTCGGAGCGAGGTCCGTAAATCGTGCGCCGCAACTTTTCGATCTCAAGATTGAGATGCGCGATCAGCGCGCGACCCTGCGCCAGTTCCGCGACGGCCGCCACGGCGCACGCCTTCTCCGCCGCAGCTTCGGCCCGCGCCGCAATCAGCGCCGCTTTCAGCGCATCGAGGTCGTCCGGAAGCGAGGAAAGATCGGCGTCCACGAATCACATGGAATCACAAAATCGGCCATTTGAGGCGCCCCTTTTTGCGTTTATTCAGCCGATTTTTTCCTATCCGACCGCCGTCGGACGCCATGTCTCTTGCGGCATGCGCCAATCGATGCCCGACAGCAGATAGGAAAGCTGGGCCGTCGAGATCGTCACCGTTCCGTCAGCCAACGATGGCCACAGGTATCGCCCGCGCTCCAATCGCTTTGAGAACAGGCATAAGCCCTGGCCGTCGCTCCAAAGACACTTGATCAGAGACCCGCGGCGGCCGCGAAAAACGAAGAGATGGCCGGAATGCGGGTCGCGCCTCAATGTTTCTTGGACGATCAGCGCCAGACCGTCGAATCCTTTGCGCATATCGGTGTGGCCGGTCACTAGCCACACGCGCGCCCCACTCGAGATCGGAATCATCGCCGCCCGAGCGCCTTGACGATCCGGGCCAGCGCCGTCGCGTCGACGTCCGCCCCGACAAGGATCCGCTCGCCCCCGACAAGCACGATCTCCATCCGACCCATCGAGGCCGGAGCTGTGGCGGTCGCAGTCGGCGTAGCCTCCACGACCCTCACCGGCACAATGCTCACTGTCTTGCCGACGTCATTGACGTCCGCCCGTTCTCGCCGTCGCCAGGTGAACAGCATATTGGAGTTCAGACCATAACGGCGCGCCACCTCCGCAACGGATCCGCCGGGCGCAAAGCTCTCCGCGATGATCCGTTGCTTCTGATCAGCCGACCAAGTCCGTCGCCGGCGCTCGCCGCCATCCGCGCCTTGCATCCCGGCGTCCGACATCTGCGATAGTGTCCATCATCGATTAGTGGACACGATCGCCGCGTCCACATCACCGCACTATCGCCGCTCGCCTCGCTTTCGCTAGGCGGCCCTCGCCGGAGGGATACGTCGACACGCCGTCACGGCTCGCAAAAAGGAGCCGGCGTCGACAAGGATCGAGCTGCGCCCGGCGCACGCGCGCGCCGGGGCAAGGATGTCGCGGCGTTCGCAAAAACAAGGGTTCGGCCCCGTCACCAGGGGGGCCTGAGACGCGTCTCAACCTGCCTTTAGGCAGCGAGCCCGTCGAACCTGGGGTCGCTGCCTAAAGCGTCAGCCGATCAGTTCTTCGGCTGGTCCTTTTGGGTTTCGCCGCCAGGAGTGTCCGTCGCCGGCGCCGCGCCGGGCGTCGCCGCCCCCTCGGCGCCGGGCGCTGGCAGGGCGCCGGGCGCCGCACCGCCATCCGTCCCGGGCGCCGGGGCTGCGGGGGCGGGCGCGGTGGTCGTCATGATGCGGGCATAGTCTCCTTCAAACTTCGCATCCGCCAGTGCAGCCTTGGAGATCGCTTCAGCGCCCTTCCTGCCGATATCGACCCGAAGTTCACGTTTTGCGAACTCATTGGCCTGGTCGGTGGTCATCGGCTTCTGATCGACGGACGTCACTTTGAAAAAGCTCGCGGTCCCTCTCGAACGTATGAAGTAAATGTCGTCGGGTTTGCGCGCGTCCAGCACTTTCAGCATCTCGGCGGGCATTGTCGCGCTGTCCAGGGTCGCGGTGCCGCGGCTGAATTTAATGTTCATCTCGTTCAGCTTCGCTTCGACCTGATCAAGCGACTTGTAATCCTTCGTCGCCGTCGACAGCGCCTCCACGTCCTTCGGCGACGTGAAAGAAATCTGGTCGACCTGGAACAACTCCCGCTGGTCGAACTGCTTTGGATGGGCTTGGATGTAGCTGTCGATTTCGTTCTTCGAGATCGAACTCATCTTGGACGAGAGGTCGCGCTGAACGAAAGCGCCGGCAAGGATCTGCTCGCGTGAGCGCAGAAGATCGAGATGAACGGTCGGTTCGCGATCGAGCTTCGCCGCGACCGCCTGCTGCACGAGGTACTTGCGCTCGACGATGCGCGACAGCGCCGCCTTGAGGATCGGGTCGCTGCGCTTATCGGCTGGCACATTGGCGAGGCGAAGCTCGTTGTCCAGTTCCTGCTGCGTCACATCATCAGGGCCAACGTGGGCGATGACCTGACCGACGACGGCCGGCTCCGCTTGCTTCTTGCCGCATCCAGCGAGCAGCATCGCCACCGGCAGCGCGCACGCGATTGCAGCGATGCGCCATCGGCGCCGAGACATTGGCGTTATGTGCAGCAAAACTCTTCTCCTGAGTACAGCGAGACGACGCATAGACGCGGGATTATCGCGAAATCGTGACGAAAGCCCTAGCGGACGAGGATCTGAGCTCCGCGCCGCCAAGTCTGGGCCTACGCCCGAACCTGCTACCACATCTTCTCCGCCTTGAGCACCGGCGAATATGTCGAGCGGCCATTACGCAAACAATATACGTGATATTTACTGTGGCCGCAACGACCCCGCGCCTCTTCGCTTCCTCAACGGTGACCCCACTCGCTTCGTTTGCACTGCGCCGGGATCCGATCGTCGCAACATCCGCACGCCCAAGCGCACCCTGCTCTATCACTGCGGCTGAAAACTTATGGAATCCTTACGGCCCGCCGCCCAATTCGCAATCGAACGCTTATGCCGGTCAGCGCTAAGAGCCATCCCAGCAAGGAGACGGACATGCTCGACGTCGCATTCGTGGCGCTCGGTTTAGCGGTTTTGGCGTTGATGGGCATTTACGCCCTCGCGCTCCGTCAGCTTTAGGAGCGTCCTGTGGGTGAACCAATCATCGGACTGGTCGTCGCCGTCGGGCTCGGCCTCTACCTCCTCTACACGCTGATCCATCCGGAAAAATTCTAGATCAAAAGGTGATGCGATGACGCTTGTCGGCTGGGCGCAGATCGCGCTGACGCTGGTTCTGGTCGTTGGCTGCGCCATTCCGCTCAGCAAATTCATTGCCGACGTGTACGCCGGCGAAAGAAGCTTTCTCAGCCCGGTGTTCGGACCGATCGAGCGCGGCTTTTACCGCCTGGCCGGGGTTGACCCGGCGCGCGAGCAGGACTGGTTCGCCTATACGATCGCAATGGTCGTCTTTTCCGTCGCCGGATTCCTCTCGCTCTACGCCCTGCAGCGGCTGCAAAGCTTTCTCCCTCTGAACCCACGCGGCTTCGACGCGGTGGCGCCGGACCTCGCATTTAACACGTCGGTGAGCTTCATCACCAACACCAATTGGCAGAACTACAGCGGCGAGACGACGATGAGTCATCTGACCCAGATGCTCGGCCTCACCGTGCATAACTTCCTGTCGGCGGCGACGGGACTGGCGATGGCTTTCGTGTTGGTTCGCGCCTTCGCGCGTTCGTCTGCTGCCACCGTGGGGAATTTCTGGGTCGATGTGACCCGTGTCACGCTTTACATCCTCCTTCCGATCTCGGTCGTCGGGGCGCTGGTCTTCGTCGCTTTAGGCATGCCGCAAACCCTCGCCGGCGCCGTCGACGCCACGACCCTGGAAGGCGCCAAGCAGACCATATCGATCGGGCCGGTCGCCAGCCAGGAGATTATCAAGGAGCTTGGCACCAACGGCGGCGGCTTCTTCAACGCAAATGCGGCGCATCCATTCGAGAACCCAAACGCCTGGACTAATTTCGCGGAGATATGGGCGCTGCTGCTGATCCCCGTCGCCTCGGTTCTCGCTTTCGGCCGCGCGGTCGGCAATATGCGCCAGGGATGGGCCATTCTAGCGGCGATGGCGGTTTTTTTCATCGTCGGCGTCGGCGTCGCCTATTGGTCGGAGACCGCCGGAAATCCGATTCTGACGGCGCAAGGCGTGGACCCGTCGGCGGGCAATCTCGAAGGCAAGGAGATTCGCAACGGTCAGGCGATGTCCGTTCTTTACGTGACAGCCACCTCCGGCACCAGCACCGGGTCGGTCAACACGATGCACGATTCGCTGACGCCGCTCGCGGGCATGGTCCCGATGTTCAACCTTCTCGCAGGCTGCATCTGGCCGGGAGGCGTGGGAGCGGGACTGTATGGATTCCTCGTCCTCGCGATCATCGCAGTGTTCGTCGCCGGGCTGATGGTCGGCCGCACGCCCGAATATCTCGGCAAGAAGATCGAAGTGCGCGAAATGAAATTCGCGATGTTCGCGGTGCTGATCTATCCGCTGATTGTCCTGGGCTTCACTGGCGCTTCGGTCTTATTGCAGACCGCGCTGGACAGCCTGAACAACAGCGGCCCGCACGGCCTCTCGGAAATCATCTACCTCTTCGCTTCGAGCAACGCCAACAACGGTTCGGCCTTCGCCGGGATCAACGGCAATACGCTCTGGTTCAACACGACGGGTGGCCTCGCCATGCTGCTTGGCCGCTTCGCCTATGTCGTTCCCGTATTGGCCTTGGCCGGATCGCTCGCCGCAAAGAAGAAGATTCCGGCCTCGGCGGGCACCTTCCCGACCGACGGACTGCTGTTCGTCGGCCTCTTGGTCGGCGTAATCGTGATTCTCTACCTCTTGCAGTATTTCCCGGCGCTGTCGTTGGCGCCGATCGTCGAGCACTTCCTGATGCTCAGCGGCAAAACCTTCTGATCGGAGATCGACTCATGGCGTCGAAAGTCAAGGCGCAAGGCCTGTTCGACAGCAAGATCATCGCCAGTGCGGCGATCGACGCTTTGCGCAAGCTCGACCCGCGGGCGCTGGCGAAGAATCCGGTCATCTTCGTCACCGAAGTGGTGTCGCTGATGGTCACCCTGTTCTTCATCCGCGATCTTGTGGCCCACAACGGGACGGCATTGTTCTCGGGCCAGATCGCCGCCTGGCTGTGGTTCACGGTGCTGTTCGCCAATTTTGCCGAGGCGGTCGCCGAAGGGCGCGGCAAAGCGCAAGCCGACGCTTTGCGCCGCACCCGCAGCGACACCCGCGCCAAGCGCTATATTGATCCGGAAAACCTTGGCGGCGTCGTCGAGGGGGTGAATGCGCTCGATCTTCGCCTCGGCGATGTGGTGCTGATCGAAGCCGGCGAGGTCATTCCCGGAGACGGCGAAATCCTCGAGGGCGTTGCGTCCGTCAATGAATTGGCGATCACCGGCGAGTCCGCGCCCGTCATTCGCGAAGCCGGCGGCGATCGATCGGCCGTCACCGGCGGAACAACGGTGCTCTCCGACTTCATCAAGGTGAGGATCACCGCCGCGCCGGGCTCGACCTTCATCGACCGCATGATCGCGCTGGTCGAGGGCGCCGAGCGGCAGAAGACGCCGAACGAACTGGCGTTGTCGATTCTGCTCGCTGGCCTCACCATCATCTTCCTGATCGTTTGCGTCACCCTGTGGCCGATCGCCAAATATTCGGGGACCGTCCTCTCTGCGACCGTCTTGATCGCGCTCCTCGTATGCCTCATTCCGACGACGATCGGCGGCCTCCTCTCCGCCATCGGCATCGCCGGCATGGATCGGCTGGTCCGCTTCAACGTCATTGCAACCTCCGGCCGCGCGGTCGAGGCGGCGGGCGACGTCGATACGCTTCTCCTCGATAAGACCGGGACGATCACGTTCGGCAATCGGATGGCGACGGAGTTTTTGCCGGTCAATGGCGTGCGGTCTGAAGATCTCGCCGCTTCGGCGCTGGCCTCGAGCCTGGCCGACGACACGCCCGAGGGGCGTTCGATCGTCGCCCTCGCCAAGGGCGATTTCGGTCTCGCGGAGCCAAAACTCGATCCCAAGACGACCGTCGTCGTACCGTTCACGGCGCAAACCCGCATCTCGGGCGTCGATGTCGCTGGCCGCTGGATCCGCAAGGGCGCGATCGACTCGATCCTTCGCTATCTCAAGCTGCCGATTGAGAAGACGCCGGTCGAATTCCGTCAGGCGGTCGAGCGCGTCGCGATGTCCGGCGGCACGCCGCTCGCGGTCGTCGAGGAAGGCCGGTTCTTGGGCGTCATCCATCTCAAGGACATCGTGAAGCCTGGCATCAAGGAGCGTTTCGCGGCCATGCGCGCGATGGGCATCCGGACCGTGATGGTGACCGGCGACAATCCGGTCACCGCTGCCGCGATCGCTTCTGAAGCGGGCGTCGACGACTTTCTCGCCGAGGCGACGCCGGAGGACAAGCTCGCCTACATCCGCAAGGAGCAGTCCGGCGGCCGGCTGATCGCCATGTGCGGCGACGGAACCAATGACGCGCCAGCGCTCGCTCAGGCCGATGTTGGCGTCGCGATGCAGACCGGCACGCAGGCCGCGCGCGAAGCCGGCAACATGGTCGACCTCGACTCCAACCCGACGAAGCTCATTGAAATCGTCGAGATCGGCAAACAATTGCTGATGACCCGCGGCTCGCTCACGACCTTTTCCATCGCGAATGACGTGGCAAAATATTTCGCCATCCTGCCGGCGATGTTCGCGGCGACCTATCCGGTTCTCGGAACGCTCAACGTCATGCGCCTGACATCGTCGCAGTCAGCGATCCTGTCCGCTGTCATCTTCAATGCGCTCATCATCATCGCCTTGATTCCCCTGGCGCTGAAGGGCGTCGCCTATCGGCCGGTCGGCGCGGCGGCCCTGCTCAGGCGCAATCTCCTCGTCTACGGTCTCGGCGGCCTCATCCTGCCCTTCATCGGCATCAAGGCGATCGACGTCATCGTGGCCGCCCTCCACCTCGCTTAAAGTCTCAGGCACAACCCATGCTCCAGCACCTGCGTCCCACGCTCGTCCTTATCGTCCTGTTCAGCATCCTCACCGGCCTTGTCTATCCGTTGGCGGTGACCGGGATCGCGCAGATCGCCCTGCCCTATCAGGCCAACGGAAGCCTGATCCAAAAGGATGGCGTCGTCGTCGGCTCGGCGCTGATCGGGCAATGGTTCAAGAGCGACCGCTATTTCCATCCGCGGCCCTCCGCCACCACCGACACCGACCCCAACGATTCGACGAAGACAATCGACGCGCCGTACAACGCGGCCAATTCGTCAGGCTCGAACCTCGGCCCAACCTCGCAAAAGCTCGTCGACCGGGTGAAGGGCGGCGTCGAGGCCTGGCGCGCGATGGCGGGACCGGGCCCGGTTCCCGCCGACGCGGTCACGACATCAGCCTCTGGGCTCGATCCTGATGTCTCGCCAGCGACCGCCTTGGGCCAGGTCGCCTCGGTTGCGAAGGCGCGGGGGTTGCCCGAGGATAAGGTGCGGGCGCTGGTCGAGGGCGCGGTCGAAGGTCGATCTCTGGGATTGATCGGTGAACCCAGGGTCAATGTTTTGCGGCTGAATTTAGCGCTGGATGGGTTAAAGTCGTCATGACGACCCACGAGCGCCGATGGCCCCAACCAACCGAACCGACGCCGGACGCCCTGATCCGGACGCGCTTTTAGCAGCGTTCCATCGGGAGAGTGCTGGCCGGCTGAAGGTTTTTCTCGGCGCCGCGCCCGGCGTCGGCAAGACCTACGCCATGTTGCAGAATGCGCGGCGCCTCAGAGACGAAGGCGTCGATGTCGTCATCGGGCTCGTCGAGACGCATGGCCGCGTCGAGACGAGCGCGCTCGTCGAAGGGCTCGAAATTCTTCCCCGGCGCAGGATTGAATATCACGGGCGCACGCTCGAGGAGTTCGACATCGACGCGGCGCTCAAGCGCAAGCCCAAGCTGATCGTCGTCGATGAGCTTGCCCACAGCAATGCTCCGGACAGCCGGCATCCGAAGCGCTGGCAGGACGTCCAGGAGTTGCTCGGTGCGGGCGTCAATGTGTGGACCGCGCTCAACATCCAGCATCTCGAAAGCCTCGCTGACGTCGTTTCTCGCATCACGGGCGTCGCCGTGCGCGAGACCGTTCCCGACCTTGTCTTGCGAGAGGCCGCCGACGTCGTTCTGGTCGATCTCACGCCCGACGAGCTCATCCAGCGCCTGAACGAAGGCAAGGTCTATGTGCCGGAGACCGCCCGGCGGGCGACGCAGAATTTCTTCACCCCCGGCAATCTGACGGCGCTGCGCGAATTGGCGCTGCGCCGCACCGCCGATCGTGTCGACGATCAGATGGTCGACTACCTGCGGGAGAAAGCGATCGAGGGGCCGTGGGCGGCGTCCGAGCGCCTGCTTGCCTGCGTCGGAGCGGACGAGGTGTCGGAGCGGGTCGTAAGGCGAGCCAGCCAGCTTGCGACTGGCCTGAACGCGGACTGGACGGCCGTCACGGTCGAGACCATCGGCGAGGCCGGCGACGCCAAGCGCGCCAATCGGCTGGCCAAAGTGTTCGGCCTCGCCGAGCGCCTGGGCGGCCAGACGATGCGCCTTCAGGGGAGCGACTATCCAACCGAAATCCTGAGGCTCGCCGCGCGCGAGAATGTCACGCAGATCGTGCTCGGCCAGTCACGGGCGGGACTCTTGCGCCGCATGCTCGGGCGATCGCTGCCCGAGGCCCTGATGCGCGGCGCCGGCGGCATCGAGATCCATATTGTTCCGGGCGAAGAAGCGCAATCGACGTTGTGGCCTCGTCTCAAGCCGCTTCTGAGCCGGAGGGGCCTTGGGGCCGAACTCGCGGTCGCGCTCGCCTCCGTCGCCGTCGCCGTCGCCGTCGCCGAAGCGCTCTCCGCCGTCCTCAAGCTGCCCAACCTGTCAATGATTTTCCTGACCGCGGTCCTGTTCTGCGCGGTGCGGTTTGGAACCCGCGCCGCGGTCCTGGCGTCTCTGGCGTCGTTTGCGGCTTACAATTTCTTCTTCATCGAACCGATCTACACGTTCACGGTCGCCCAGCCGCAGGAACTGTTCGCGCTCCTCATTTTTCTCGCCGTCGCGGTGCTTACCGGATCGCTGACCGGGCGCATTCGCGACCAAAGAGAGATGGTGATCGGGAACGCCGAGGTCACGCAGTCCCTCTACGACTACTCGCGCAAACTTTCCGGCGCCTCCAGGCCCGACGACGTCCTTTGGGCGGCGGCGGCGCATCTGCACGAGACCTTCGGCGGCCGCATCGTGCTCCTGGTTAGCGAAGGGGACGAATTGCAAACGCGCGCCGCCTGGCCGCCCGACGCGCACCTCGACGCCGCCGCGCTCGGCGCGGCGAACTGGGCGCAGCAGAAAAAGGAGCCGGCGGGCTGGGGAACTGGAACGCTGCCCCGCATCGCCTACCAGTTTCGACCGCTGCTCGCCGCGCGCGGAGCGATCGCGGTCTGCGGCTTCGAGCCGCATTCCGTGGATGAACCGATCACTGCCGAGGACGAGCGGGCGCTGACCGCCATCCTCGACTTGACCGCGATCGCGCTCGACCGGGCGCTGCTCGCGCGCGACGCCGTGAATGCGGCGACGATGCAGGAAAACGAGAAGGTGCGGGACGCGCTTCTCGACTCGCTCTCGCACGATCTGCGCACGCCATTGTCAGCGATTGCCGGCTCGGCGAGTTCACTGCGCGCGCTTGGCGACAAGATGAGCCCAGCCGAGCGCGCCGAACTCCTGTCCTCGATCGAAGAGGAGACGGGGCGGCTCGCGCGCTTCGTCGCCAATCTCTTGGACATGTCGCGGATCGAAGCGGGCGGGCTCAAGGTCAATCGCGATCTGGTCTCGATCGCCGATGTGGTGCAGGGCGCGGTCGAACGCAGCCGCAAGGCCTTTCCCGGCGAGCCCGTGCGCGTCAGCCTCGCGCCCAACCTGCCGTTCGTGCGAGGCGACGACAAGCTGCTCCAGCAGGTCGTGTTCAATCTGCTGGACAACGCGCATAAATATGCTGGCGACGCCGGCGCGATTGTTCACGCCCGCCAGGAGGGCGACGAGGTCGTGATCAGCGTCACCGACGAAGGCCCTGGGATCAAGCCCGCGGAGCTCGAACGCATCTTCGAGAAATTTTACCGCGGCGGGCGCGCTGACGGGCGCAAGGCGGGCACCGGCCTCGGCCTTTCGATCTCTCGTCGCCTGGTCGAAGCCATGGGGGGGACAATCGTGGCCCAGAGCCCGGCGGTGCGTCGGCGGGGAACCCGATTTGTCGTGCGCCTTCCCGTCGCCCAGGCGACGCCGATCGCGTCGAGTCCGGCCGCATGACCGGCCCACGCGTTCTGGTGGTCGACGACGAGCCGCAGATTCAGAGGTTTCTGACCGTTGCGCTCACCGCCGCCGGCTTTCGGGTGCAAACGGCTGAGACCGGCGCCCAGGCTTTGCGGGCGGCGGCGACGGGCGCGCCCGATCTCATCGTCCTCGACCTTGGCCTGCCCGATCGCGACGGCAAGGAGGTCCTGCGCGACATCCGCCAGTTCTCGACGACCCCGGTAATCGTCCTCTCCGCCCGCGATCGCGAGGCGGAGAAAATCGAAGCCCTCGATCTCGGCGCCGACGATTATGTCGAGAAGCCGTTCGGCATCGGTGAACTGACCGCGAGGCTTAGGGCCGCGCTGCGGCATGCGGCGCACGCGGCTCAGCCCGCTCAGAGGGTCGAGATCGACGGCGTGGTCATGGATTTCGACAAGCGCCTCGTCACCCGCGAAGGGACGCCAATCAAGCTGACGCCGAAGGAATACGACCTTCTCGCCGTCCTCTTTCGCAACGCTGGCCGGGTGGTGACCCATCGCCAAATCCTGGCCTCGGTCTGGGGTCCGGCGCATCACGAGGACACGCAGTATCTCAGGGTCTTCATCGGTCAGCTCAGAGCCAAGATCGAGCGCGATCCGACGACGCCCGCGATCGTCAAAACCGAGCCGGGCGTCGGCTATCGGGCCGCCGAGCCTGAGGCGCGCGCCGCGTCCCCCGACAACGCCCTCTGATCAATTCTTCGGCGCCGCCGCTTGTTTTACTGGCGCCTACCCCCGCGAATCGTTGGAGAATCGTTGGCACGCTCGTTGCGAAGTCCACTCCGGCCCCGAGGGAGGGGTCGACTTCCCCGCGACCTGCTTGGGTGGGCGCAAGCGACGAGGCTCAAACATGTCCTTGACGAGACGACTTTTATTACGCGCGGCCGGCGCAGCCCTGGGCGGGGCGCTTGCGCTTGGAGCGACCGCGGCGTTCGCGGCCGACGATACCATCAAGATCGGCATTCTGCATTCGCTGTCCGGCACGATGGCGATCAGCGAGACCACGCTCAAGGACGTGATGCTGATGCTGATCGACGAGCAGAACAAGAAGGGCGGCGTGCTCGGCAAGAAGCTCGAGGCGGTCGTCGTCGACCCCGCTTCGAACTGGCCGCTGTTCGCGGAGAAGGCCAAGGAGTTGATCGAGAAAGACAAGGTCTCGGTCGTGTTCGGCTGCTGGACTTCGGTGTCGCGCAAGTCGGTGCTGCCGGTGTTCAAGGAGCTCGAACTCGATGCTGTTCTATCCGGTGCAGTACGAGGGCGAGGAATCCGAGCGCAACGTCTTCTATACCGGCGCCGCGCCCAACCAGCAGGCCATTCCCGCCGTCGATTATCTGATGAGCGAGGACGGCGGTTCCGTGAAGCGCTGGGTGCTCGAAGGCACCGACTACGTCTATCCGCGCACCACCAACAAGATCCTCGCCGCCTATCTCAAATTGAAGGGCGTGCCCGACGAAGACGTGATGATCAACTATACCCCGTTCGGCTTCTCCGACTGGCAGACCGAGGTGTCGAAGATCAAAGCGTTCGGTTCCGCCGGCAAGAAGACGGCCGTGGTGTCAACGATCAACGGCGACGCCAACGTGCCGTTCTATAAGGAGCTCGGCAACCAGGGGGTCAAGGCGACCGACATTCCCGTCGTCGCGTTCTCCGTTGGCGAGGAGGAGCTCGCCGGTCTCGACACCAAGCCGCTGGTCGGCCACCTCGCCGCGTGGAACTACTTCGAGTCGATCGACACCCCAGCGAACAAGGACTTCATCGCCAAGTGGCATGAATTCACCAAAAAGGCCAACCGCACCACCAACGATCCCATGGAAGCCCATTACATTGGCTTCAACATGTGGGTGAAGGGGGTGGAGAAGGCCCAGAGCTTCGAGCCGGACAAGGTGATCCCGGCGATGATCGGCGTCGCCGTTCCCAACCTCACCGGCGGTCTTTCGACGATGATGCCGAACCACCACATCACCAAGCCCGTCTATATCGGCGAGATCCAGGCCGACGGCCAGCTGAACACGGTCTGGCAGACGCCGGGAACGGTCGTGGCGCAGGAGTGGTCGCCTTACCTCGAGGGTTCGAAGGACCTGATCGCCGATTGGCGTCCGCCCATGTCCTGCGGCAACTTCAACGTCAAGACGGGCAAGTGCGGCGGCTGACGCAAGCCTGAAAAGCAGCCGACCATCGCCGACGATCGGCAGGAGCCCAGTCGGGTTCCTGCCGCGCTCTTAACCGGCGCCGGATTTTCGCTCCGCCGCGCCGACCGATGCGACCGAGACCGAGTGTCGCAGCTGAAAGGAAGATGATGACGTCGCTGGTTGCCCGTCGTCTCGTCGCCCGTCTCGGCGCCCTGCGCGCGATCGGAGTCCTCGCGCTCTTCGTGTTCGCGACCGCCGCCCGCGCCGACGCGGTCGACGACACGCTGGCGAAGTTCCTGATCGACAAGTTTCCCCAGACCGCTGCCGCGATCGGCGAACTGTCCGCCGAGGCCCCTCCACAGGCCGCGGCTATTCTGGACGCGCTCGGCGACAATCGCCTCATGATCGATCCCGCCGATCATGTCGTCGCCTACAAGACCGCCGCGGGAGCGCTGCTCAACGCCAAGACCGGCCAGCTCATCCCCGATTCGAGCGCCGCCGCCTTCAAGAAGGTCCGCGTCAACAACGCGCTTCGAAGCGCCATCGAGGGCGCGATGGGATCGCTGACCCTCGCCAATCCCGACCCGGAAAAGCGCCTCGCCGCGGCGGAGGACGTCTTCCGAACGCACGACGACAAGGCGTTGCCGGCGCTGCAGACCCAGCTCGCCAAGGAAAGCGATCCCCGCGTCATCGCGGCTTTGAAGCTCGCCCAAGCCTCGATCTTCGCCACCAGCGACGCCACCTCGACCCAGGACCGACTCGCTGCGATTGCGACGCTGAAGGAGCGCGGTGACCAGGACGCGCAAAGCCTCATCGACGGGATCGCGCAGAGGGCCACCGACCCGGCGGTGAAAACCACCGCCGCAGCCGCGCTCGGCACAATCCATGCGCGCCTCGCTCTATGGAGCGTGGCGCAGAATCTCTGGTACGGGATTTCGGCTTCGTCCGTCCTGCTGCTGGCGGCGATCGGCCTTGCGATCACCTTCGGCGTCATGGGCGTCATCAACATGGCGCATGGCGAGATGGTGATGCTCGGCGCCTATTCGACCTATGTGGTGCAGTCGCTTCTGCCGCCTTCGCTGCAGAATTGGTCGCTCGCCTTCGCCATTCCACTCGCATTCGTCGTCGCCGGCGTGGTCGGTATTGCGATCGAGCGTTTGGTGATCCGCTTTCTCTACACCCGCCCGCTCGAGACGCTGCTCGCCACCTGGGGCGTGTCGCTCATCCTGCAACAATTGGTCCGCAGCCTGTTCGGCGCCGCCAACCGCCAGGTCAGCAACCCTCCATTCATGTCGGGCGCGTTCGAGCTCGGCGGCCTGTCGATCACCACCAACCGGCTTTGGATCATCGTCCTCTCCGCCCTCGTCTTCATCGGGCTGCAGCTCGTCTTGCGCGCGACGCCGTTCGGACTGCAGATGCGCGCGGTGACGCAGAACCGCCGGATGGCGGCGTCGATGGGCATTTCGACCGCGCGCGTCGACATGCTCGCCTTCGGGCTGGGATCGGGGGTCGCGGGGATTGCGGGCGTGGCGCTGTCGCAGATCGACAATGTCTCGCCGAACCTCGGCCAGGGCTACATCATCGACAGCTTCATGGTGGTGGTGTTTGGCGGCGTCGGAAACTTGTGGGGCACGGCGTTCGGCGCCCTTCTGATCGGACTCGCCAACAAGCTGCTCGAGCCGCTGATCGGCGCGGTTCAGGGCCAGATCGTGCTCTTGATCTTCATCATCCTGTTCATCCAGAGACGACCGCGAGGGCTCTTCGCCCTGCGCGGGCGCGCGGTGGAAGCATGAGCGCCCGGCTCGATCGGCTTGGAATCGTCTTCATCGCGATCCTCGTCGCCGCGGCGATCCTGGTGCCGGTGCTGTCGCTCGGGGTCTCGGCCAATTCTCCCTTCTACCTGCCGCCTTATCTGGTGCAGCTGCTCGGCAAGTATCTCTGTTACGCGATCCTCGCTGTCGCGTTCGATCTGGTCTGGGGCTATTGCGGCATTCTGTCGCTTGGCCATGGCGCGTTCTTTGCGCTCGGCGGTTATGCGATGGGCATGTATCTGATGCGGCAGATCGGAACACGCGGCGTCTACGCCAATCCGATCCTGCCGGACTTCATGGTGTTTTTGAATTGGAAGGAGCTGCCGGTCGCCTGGTGGGGATTCAATTGGTTTCCTTATGCGATGGCGATGGTCGTGCTGGTTCCCGGGCTCCTGGCGCTCGCCTTCGGCTGGTTCGCGTTCCGCTCGCGCGTGACCGGCGTCTATCTCTCGATCATCACCCAGGCCATGACCTTCGCTTTGTTCAAGGAGTTCTTTCGCAACGATTTCGGCTTTGGCGGCAACAACGGCCTGACCGACTTCAAGGACCTGCTTGGCTTCTCGCTCCAATCCGCCTCGACCAAGGTCGCCCTGTTCTCGGCCAGCGCAATCGCGCTCATCCTTGCCTACGTGGCCTCGCGTGCGATCATTGGCTCGAAATATGGCAAGGCGCTGGTCGCCGTGCGCGACGCGGAGAGCCGCATGCGCTTTCTCGGCTATCGGGTCGCGAACTATAAGCTGTTCGTCTTCGTCGTTTCGGCGATCATCGCCGGGATCGCCGGCGCCCTCTATGTGCCGCAGGTCGGCATCATCAATCCGAGCGAATTCGCCCCTGGAAACTCGATCGAAGCGGCGATCTGGGTCGCGGTCGGCGGCCGCGGAACGCTGATCGGCGCCGCGATCGGCGCCATCGCCGTCAACTTCGCCAAGACCTTTTTCACCGGCGCCTTCCCCGAATATTGGCTCTATGGTCTGGGCCTTCTGTTCGTTTTGACCACCCTGTTCCTGCCCAAGGGGCTGCTCGGATTGGCGCTGCGCGACTCGCGCGCGAGGACTGAAGCCAAGACGGAGACATCGCCGATCGCGCTTGAAGAGGGGGCGGAACTCATGACGCTCGCCGAAAGTGACAATCCGACTCTCACCCAATCGCTTCTTTATCTCGACGGAGTGAGCGTCTCGTTCGACGGCTACAAGGCTTTGCGCAGCCTGTCGCTGATGCTCCAACCGGGTGAGATGCGGGCGATCATCGGCCCCAACGGGGCCGGCAAGACGACGATGATGGACGTCATCACCGGCAAGACGCGCCCCGACGAAGGCGAGGTGATGTTCGACGGGCGCCATGATCTGACCAAGCTAGACGAAGCCGAGATCGCGACGCTCGGGGTGGGCCGCAAGTTCCAGAAGCCGACGGTGTTCGAGAACCACACGGTCGAGGACAATCTCCTGCTCGCGACCAAGGCGCCGCGCAGCGTGCGCGCCACGCTGTTCGGACGCGAAGACGCAAAAACGCTGGAGACGATCGACGTCATCCTCGCCACCACCCGGCTTGCCGACCATCGCGCGCGCATCGCCGGATCGCTGTCGCACGGACAGAAGCAATGGCTCGAGATCGGCATGCTGCTGGCGCAGGACCCGAAGCTCCTGCTTGTCGACGAGCCGGTCGCCGGCATGACCGACGCCGAGACCGCAGCGACCGCCGATCTCCTGCGTGAGATCGCGCGCGATCATTCGGTGATCGTGGTCGAGCACGACATGCATTTCGTGCGCGAGCTTGGCGTCAAGGTGACCTGCCTTCACGAGGGCTCGGTGCTGGCCGAGGGCACGCTCGACCAGGTGAGCGCCGACCCGCGCGTCGTCGAAGTCTACCTGGGGCGGTGAACGCATGCTGACCGTCGACAGAGTCGATCTCTTCTATGGCGCCGCACAGGCGTTGCGGTCCGTGTCGGTCAAGGCGCAAACCGGACGCATTCTGACCGTTCTCGGCCGCAACGGCGTCGGCAAGTCATCACTTTTGCGCGCGATCGTCGGGCAGCACATGCCGGCGTCGGGCGCGATCCGCTGGAACGACCAGGACATGACGAAGATGACGCCTTATTTGCGGGCCAAGGCCGGCTTCGGCTATGTCCCGCAAGGGCGCGAGATCTTTCCGCTGCTGACGGTGCGCGAGAATCTCATGACCGGCTACGCCACCCGGCCGAGAGCCGAGCGGGCGATCGACGACGAGATCTTTGCGCTCTTTCCGGTTCTCAACGACATGCTGGGGCGCCGGGGCGGCGACCTTTCGGGAGGTCAGCAGCAGCAGCTCGCCATCGCCCGGGCACTGGTGACGAAACCCAAGCTCCTCGTTCTCGACGAGCCGACAGAGGGCATCCAGCCGTCGATCATCAAGGACATCGGGCGCGCGCTTGTCCACCTGCGCCGCAAGGGCGAGATGGCGATCCTGGTTGTCGAGCAATATTTCGAATGGGCGCGCGACATCTGCGACGACTACGCGGTGATGGATCGTGGCGTCGTGGTGCTCGCCGGCACGCGTGAGCAGATGGACGAGACCGCGGTGCGGGCGCGGATGACGGTCTAAGGTCAGAGACATGATAATCAGAAAGCAAAAAAATATATTGACATTATTAGAATCCGTGTCATGATTTGAGGATTGAAGCTGGCGTTCGATCCGAGCCTTGGAAAGGTCGAGGATCGGCGAAAGCTGGCGGCGATGGCCAACACATGTTTCGCGACCCCGATTTTTGTGATCCCTGTTACGAACCAGGACAAAAGAAGTTGCGAAAAAGCGCAGTTAAACCACTGACATAATTCACGCGCGTAAACTTGTGCGCCCGCCTTCAGTGCGCGGCCTGCGCCGGAACCTTCGCCGGGCCGACGTTGCGCAGGAATGGGACCACCATCGTTGCAAAGATGAAGCAGACCATGATGGCGAGAAAGGCGTCGGCGTAAGCGAGCGTCGAGGCCTGGCGGTATGCGAGAGCCCAGAGCTGCTTGAGCGCCGCCTGATAGCCGGCTTGCTGGCTCCCCGGAATGGCGCCGTAGCGCTGCGCGACTTCGGCCACGAGTTTGGTCATGGCGCCGTTGGCCGGCGTCAGGTTGGACGCGATCGCATGGAAGTGGAAGTTGGTGCGGTTGTTGAGGACCGCGCCGCAGACCGCGATGCCGACGGCGCCGCCGAGGTTGCGCATCATGTTGAACAGGCCGCTCGCATATTTGAGCCGTTCCGGCGGCAGGCTGCCGAGGCCGAGATTGACGCTGGGCGCGACCGCGAACACCTGCGGGAAGCCGCGCAGGATCTGCGGCAGGAAAAGCTCGGCCGCGCCCCACTCATGGGTGATGAAGCTGAAGCTCCACATCGAGAGGCCGAACGAAGCGAGCCCAAACATCATGAGCCAGCGTGTGTCGAATCTCTTCGCGAGCATCACGTAGACTGGCACGCCTACGAGCGACGCCACCCCGGTCGAGAAAATGGCCATGCCCGTTTGCCAGGCGCTGAACCCGCGCACGTAGCCAAGAAACAATGGCGTGAGATAAATGGTCGAGAAGATGCCGATGCCGGTGATGAACGAGAGGATGCAGCCGAGGGTGAAGTTGCGGTTTGCCAGCGCGCGGAGATCGACGACCGGGCGCTGAAAGGTGAGGCTGCGGACGACGAACAGAAAGCCGGCGACCGCGGCGATCATCGCGCAATCGCGGATGGTGGCGTCGTCAAACCAATTCCATCGCGAGCCTTCCTCGAGCACGTATTCCAACGTCCCGAGCGTCATCGCCAAGAGGATGATGCCGGGATAGTCGGTGCCCTTGAGCAGCGAAAGATCGGGCTCGTCGATCTTCACCAGTAAGGGCACCAGGATCGATATCGCGATGCCGGGAATGACGTTGACATAGAAGAGCCAGCGCCAGTCGAGCGTGTCGGTGATAAAGCCGCCGATCACCGGCCCCAGCGTCGGCGCGACCGTCGCGATGCCGCCAACCACGGCGGCGGAATAGACGCGCCGCGGGCCCTGGAAATAGTGAAAGGTCGAGGTGAACACGGTCGGGATCATCGACGCGCCCAGCATGCCTTGCAGCGCGCGGAAGACGATCATGCTTTCGATGTTCCAGGCGAGCCCGCACAGCATGCTCGCGATGGTGAAGCCGACTGACGAGGCGGTGAACAGCCAGCGGGTCGAGAACACGCGCGTAAGCCAGCCCGAGAGCGGAATCATGATGATCTCGGCGATCAGGTACGCCGTCTGCACCCAGCTGATCTGATCCTGCGCCGCGGACAGGCCGCCTCCGATGTCCTGGAGCGACGAAGCGACGATCTGGATGTCGAGGAGCGCGATGAACATGCCGACGCACATCACCACGAACGGCCCAAGGCTCCACACCCAGCTCGCGTCGGAGGGCTTCCCGGCCGATGGCGCGGCCGTCGAGGGGATGGCCGCGGCGGTCATTGCGTTTCGCCCGAACCTGACCGTGTGTCCACGCCGACATTGGCCGAGAGGCCTGGCCTGAGACCGCGCAGCATCGGGTCGCCGTCGAGTTTGATGCGTACGGGAACGCGCTGCACGATCTTGGTGAAGTTGCCAGTCGCGTTCTCGGGCGGGATCACGCTGAAGATGGCGCCCGTCGCTGGGGCGACGGTCAGAACATGGCCGCGAAAGACGTGGTTCGGCAGGACATCGGCGACGACCGTCGCCGCTTGTCCCGGCGCCATATGCTCGAGCTGGCTTTCCTTGAAGTTGGCGTCGACCCACAGGTCATGCGCCGGGATGATTGTAACGAGATAGGCGCCGCCAGCGACATAGGCGCCGACCTGGGCGGCGCGGTTTCCCACATAGCCGTCGATGGGCGAGCGAATATCGGTATAGCCGAGATTGAGTTCAGCGGTGTGAAGATCGGCCCCGGCCTGGGCGACGTCGGCCTTGGCGACGGCGATCTCCGCGTCCAGAACGGTCAGCTGTTGTTTCGCGGCGTCGAGCCCGGCCTCGGACGAAATCACGCCGGCCTCAGCCGCCAGATTGAGCGACGAAGCGCGCTCGGCGTTTTGCCGTGATCCAGCGGCGGTCTGCGCGAGGTCGCGGTAGCGTTGATCGTCTTCCTTGGCGAAGGCCGCTTGCGCGGTCTTGGCGTCGAGATCCGCCTTCGCCTGACGGATGGCCGTTTGTTGGAGTGTCTGTTTGCGCTCCAGGCTGTCGAGGGTCGCCTCGCGCGCCTCGACGATCGCGGCCGCGCGGTCGGCGGCGGCGCGGAAATCGCGGTCGTCGAGACGGATGAGCGGTTGTCCGGCGCGCACGTATTCATTGTCGCCAACGAGGATCTGGGCGACGAAACCGGCTACGTGCGGGGAGATTGGCGTTACATTGCCCCCCGCATAGGCGTCGTCGGTGCTTTCAATGAAGCGCCCCACGCTCCAATACTCGTAGCCGTACCGCATTCCAACGAAGGCGATGATTCCGCCAACCGTCACGTACGCCAGCCACTTGAGCCGCGCTCTTGTCAGGACGCCCGTGGGGGCTACCTGGGTATGTTCGCCGGCGATGGCGCTCATCGCGATCTCCTTTGTTTGTCTTGTTTTGTCGCGAGCCAAGAAGAGCGTATATACGCCTATATGGCCAACGGATCGAAGCTTGGCTCTGCCCTTCAGTTCGCAGTGGCGCCTTCCACCCGCAGATCGGTCGCCGCCACCTCGTGCAGAAGAGCGCGCAGACCAACCGTTCGCTCATCGCCGAAGGCGGTCGCAAACTCCCTTTGCGCATCCTTCCAGCCCTGGTATCCGGCCCGCAACCGTTCAAGGCCATCATCCGTCAATCGCAGTTCCTTGCTGCGACGATCCGTGCGGCCCGGCTTGATGCTGATCAGGCCGTCGCGTTCGAGCGGCAGGATGTTTCGACCAAGCGTGGTCCGGTCCATCACCATGTCCTCGGCCAGCGCATTGATCGTCATCGCCCCGTGTCGCCGCAACCTCGCCAGAATGGAAAACTGGGTCGTACGCAGGCCTGCAGAGGCGAGATGCCGGTCATAGAACTGCGTGACATGCCGCGCCGCCTGGCGGACGGCAAGGCAGGTGCATTCCTCGAGCGGCGGCAGCTTATCGGTCGACATTTCGAACTCTCGTCCTTGACAATAGGAGCATATGCGCATAGTTAAGCGGATATCCGCATAATGTCAAGGCAAGATCAGGAGTTCCTCGAATGACCCATTCCGTCGGGACGGCCCTCGTAACAGGCGCTTCGTCAGGCATCGGCGCGGTTTACGCCGACCGGCTCGCGAAGCGCGGCTATGACCTCATCCTGGTGGCGCGCAACGGCGAGAAACTGAAGTTCTTGGCAGCGCGACTGACGTCAGAGACGGGCCGCTCCGTCAAAGTGATCCCCGCCGATCTCGGCGACAAGGCGGCGCTCGCCAAGGTCGAAGCCGTGCTGCGCGATGACAAGAGCATCACCATGCTCGTCAACAACGCAGGCACGGCCGCCCTCACGCCGCTCCTGGACTCAAACGTCGATCAGATGGAAGCGATGATCACGCTGAACGTCACGGCGCTCACGCGTCTGACCTATGCGGCCGCCCCCGCTTTCGCCGCTCGTGGCGCGGGCACGATCATCAACATCGGGTCCGTGGTCGGCGTCGCGCCTGAGCGGCTCAATGGCGTCTATGGCGCGGGCAAGGCCTTTGTCCTTGCCCTCACTCAGTCGCTGCAAAATGAGCTCGCTGGAAAAGGCGTCCGTGTCCAGGCCGTGCTGCCGGCCGCGACCGCGACCGACATCTGGGAGAAGGGCGGCTTTCACCACTCAAAACTGCCCTCTGGCACCGTGATGTCGACCGAGGACATGGTCGACGCCGCTCTGGTCGGTCTTGACCAGGGCGAAGTGGTGACGATTCCGCCGCTTCAGGACGGCGACGATTGGACTCGCTTCGACGCGGCGCGCCTTGCGCTCGCGCCGAAGTTTGGCAATTCGGCTCCGGCGCCGAGATACCGCGCCGCCGAGCCTTCTCGAAAGATCGCCTAAGCGCGAGCGATTATCGACATTCGAGGATCGAGCCATGACCTCACGTTCAGTGATGGTTGCGGAGCCCGTCCGCACGGCGATCGGCGCCTTTGGCGGGACCTTGAAAGACGTGCCGGCGCCGGATCTTGGCGCCGTCGCGATCCGCGCCGCGGTCGAGCGCGCCGGGCTTAAACCCGAAGAGATCGAGACCGCAGCGATGGGCAACGTGCTTCAGGCCGGGGCAAAGATGAATCCCACCCGTCAGGCGGCGGTCCAGGCCGGCCTGCCGGTGACGGTTCCCGCCATGACCGTGAACCGGGTCTGCGGTTCGGGGGCGCAGGCGATCGTGTCCTCGGCGCAGGAGATCATGCTCGGCAACGCCAACGCCGCAGTCGCAGGCGGCATGGAGAGTATGGATCAGGCGCCCTATCTCGTGGGCCGCGGTCGATGGGGTTATCGCCTCGGAGACGGACAGCTCTACGACAGCGTGCTCCGCGACGGGCTCAACGACGCCTTCTCCGGTGAGCACTCAGGCTGGCATACCGAGGACCTGGTGGAGAAGTACCAGGTCACGCGCGAGGCCCAGGACCAATGGGCTCTGCGCTCGCAACAGCGTTTCGCGCGCGCGCAAGCCGGCGGGCATTTCAAGTCGCAGATCGCAGCGGTCCAGGTTCCTGGCAAAAAGGGGGCGACGCCATTCGATCAGGACGAAGCCAACCGTCCTGACACCACCATCGAGGCCCTTGCGCGATTGAAGCCGGCGTTTCGTCCGGATGGCGCGATCACCGCCGGCAATGCGCCCGGCCTCAACGACGCGGCCGCCGCCATGGTGCTCGCGGACGAGAGCTGGGCGGAGAAGCGGGGCCTTCAGTCGGCCGCGCGGCTCGTCGCCTATGGCATTGCGGCGGTGGAACCCGGCATGTTCGGACTGGGGCCGGTGCCTGCCGTCAAACAGGCGTTGCAACGCGCCGGCTGGGAGATCGGATCAATCGAGAGGGCGGAAATCAATGAAGCGTTCGCGGCGATCGCGATCGTGGTCGCGCGCGAACTCGGATTGTCCGACGAGATCGTCAATGTCGATGGCGGCGCCGTTGCGCACGGCCACCCGATCGGCGCGACCGGCGCGGTGCTGACCACGAAGCTCATCCACTCGATGCTGCGCGACGGTCTGAAGCGCGGCCTTGTCACCTTGTGCATCGGCGGCGGTCAGGGCATCGCGCTCGCGATTGAGACGCTGCACTGAGCAGGAAGGAAGCGGAGAGATGACCGAGCGCCACCTCCAGGACTCAGCGGCCGGGGAACTGTCGCGTCGTTCGATGGTCGCGCGCGCGACGTTCTTCGGCGCGGCAATAGCGGCGATGGGCGATGTCGCCAAAGCCGAGCGCGCCGGCTCCGGGAGCTACAGCAACGCCGCGATCGCTTTGCCCGACAGCAGCGTCGCTGCGAAAACCCGCGAGGAGCAAATCCGCGCCGTCAGGATCGCCCGCGCCATGCGCGCGGGCCCGTCCGTGATTACGGAGCACGCGACGGTCGCCGAGATGGACAAGCAGGGCCGCATGACCGAGGTCTTGAGACAAGGCGCGAACGGGTGGGTCTGCGTGCCCGGCAACGAAGATGTCGTCGGCGATCCGCCGATGTGTGTCGACGCCCTGGGCATGCAATGGTTCAAGGATTTGCTGGAAGGAAAGCCCGAGCCGACCAATACGGCGCCCGGGCTTTGCTACATGCTGTGCGGCGCAACCCAGCACAGCAACACGAACGTACACGACAAAACGAGTCCCGCCATACCGATCGGCCCGCACTGGATGATCCTCTGGCCTTTCGACGCCAACCATTGCGGACTGCCGACGACGGTCCGGGACGCCGGCGCCTGGATCATGTTTGCCGGAACTCCTTACGCTTATCTGCACGTCTGCGGGACACCGTGGGCGGGCAACGAATACAAGCCTGGGGACGAAGCGATCTGGACAATGCGCTATCGGAAGCGAACCGCCAGCTGACGGGAATCTCGGCGGTCTCCCCGCTTCAAGCCGCGCAACCCATTGAAAGTCTCGTTTCGGACCAGAGAATCCAAGACAACCCAAGGCTCATGAGCGGGGGCCCTGGCAGCAAAAGAGCCGCGAGCCAAGAAAACCAAACGGATCGAGTGGACCACGTCGCGCGCACGCCGGGAACGCAGCCAAAGCCCGCTCCCATCCTAATGCAAGGCGCCCCGGTTCCCGCGAGCGCGCTCGAACATCTCGGCTCGCGGTTCGACAATGTCCTCGATCCTCCTGAACGACAAACTCCGCCACGTCGGATCATTCAGGATGCCGTTCCGACCCCTCGTGTCCGGCCAGTTCGTCGAGGATCCCCGCGATCAGCCTTGCCTGAACGCGAGCGCGGACCACGTCTTGGCCATAATCGTCATCGGCCGGCAGCAGATCGTCGTCCCGGATGTAGACCGCACGCAAGACCGGTCGATAACGCTCGTCGTAGTCAAACGGCGTGATGTCAGGCCGGCGAAGCAGGCGGCTGCCGGGGATGTTGCTCAGGCGCTCAAGCGTCGGCGCCCAGAAGCGGGGATTGGAGCCGAGGCCAACGACGATCGGGGCAGGCTCGCTGGTGAGCGCGCCGACGAAAGCCGATACGGGATCGCCGTCTGCGAAAGGATCAAAGCCATCTTCGTCCTCGCGAGCGATCAGACCAATGTCGATAAGGTCCCTGAAGGACCCCGATTCCTCGTCGTCATCTTCTGCCGTCCCGTCTCTCATGATCGCGTCGTCGACAGGACCCCCGTCGCGGATCAAAGGAACAAGGACCACCGGCGATCCCGGACGCTCTCCGCCCTCGACAGTCCGTCCAACAGAATCGCCGAGCAGGCTGAGGCAAACGTCCAGTGCAGCGGATGGCGTGGCGGCCAGAAGCAGCCGCGCGCCTGAGCGAACCGCGTATTCCGCGACGAGCGCCGCCGTCTCCACCGCGTCGGCAAATTCAGTTTCGGTCGGGTGAACGAAAACGGCGATCTGTCGCCTGCCCATTGGAGGCTCCCTTACACGAGCGCCCCGACGCGCGCATAGGCGTCGACGTGGCCGAGCAGTTCGATGTTCAGCGTAGATGCGAGCCAGGTCATGTCGGTCTGCGCACCCCAAGTCAGATGCCCGTGCTGTCCAGCGAGAATCAGTGGGCAGTTGGGCGTTAGGACGGAAGCGAGCGCGAGAAGTCGCGCGTCGCCGAGCCGGCCGGGCCGGCCCGCGGGCGCGACCGCGGCGACCCAATTTCCGTTTGCATCGCGGATCGCCAAGGTCCCTTCCGCCAGTGGCTCGGTCCAGCCGCCTTTCGTTCTCGCAGCCTGGTCGATCAGCGTTTCGTAGAACGCTGTCCGGGTCAGAGACGCTAACGTGTGCTCGCGTTCGATGAAATTCGCAGTCGAGGCGAGATCGGCTGGGCCAAGTTCGCCATTCGCTTGCGGCGTGACCATCCGGCGGTGCGCGACGCCCGGAAATGTCGGCGCGCCCGGCCATTGCAGGGCAAGAAGGCCCAGCCGATACCTCCGCGCGAACGCGACCTCCCACTTCGTCCATCGAGATTTTAGGATGTTGGGCGTCTCAATCAGAACGACGACATCACGCTCCGCCAATTCCTCGGCGATCTCCTGCGGGAACGGTCGTCCGGCGGTTCCGGAGAAGCGGTCTAGGAACAGCTGAAACCCCCGCCGGCTCATCGTGTCGAAGAGCTGGTCGGCCATCTGCTGGCTTTCCTTTCGCCGATAGCTAACGAAAAGGCGCGGGCGCTCACCATAAACTGCGCGTTGCAGTACGATTGAGGCGAGACGGCCCACGTCGCCACCCCAAGGGACCAATTGCAAGCGGGACATTTTCGTCGGCAAGGCGGCCAGAAGCGGGGCGGGATCGACGCCCCTCGCTACCGCTGGCAGGACGAGCCAGCGATCCGGCGATCGGCTCATCCATCCCGCGATGGCCGCCACAATGCCAGCGCTAGCGTGGTCGACGATGGGGACGAGCGCGTGAACACAAGCCGACTCTGCTTCTGTGCGGTCGTTCGGGCCGGGGCACGTCCGACTTGATGTGGCCTTCGCCATGAGCGCCGCCCGCATTTCGTCGAACGCCTGCGCGGCGGTTGGTTCGAGGCCCGGATCGCAAACGATGAGAATGCGGCAAGGCCGCCGAAGCCCGGGTATCGCGAACTGTTCGCAAGACCACGTGTGCGCTGTGTCGAGTTGCAGGACGACATTCCAGCTCATCGGCGCCCAGTCGATTTCGCTTAAATCAGCAGGCCATGAAACGCAGGCCTCGGACACAACATAGAGGTAGAGCGCATTCTGTCCGGTGTCGATGCTTGTCCCATGGCGGTCCTTGACCCCGCGTCGATAGTGGTGCGCCCGCGGTCAGAACCATGAAGCCGCGGCGGCAACGTGGCGGTCGTCAACATCGCGAAGAAAACGTTTGTTCAACTCCCCGCGATTGCGGGAACAGATGAGCGGTCTCGAGGGTTCGTTTGCCGAGGGGTTAGAATCCAAAGGAGCACATGATGTCACGTTTAGCACTTCTTGCGACAGCAGTTTCGCTCACTCTCGGCGCGACGCCAGTTCTCGCTCAGACCTTCAGCGATTATAACGGCAACGACACGGTTGCTACTCGTGAACAGGGAAACACTGCGGCCGTCGGCCAGGTCGGCAACCCTAATTACGGCGGGTGGAACAATGGTCCGCCGATAATCGGACCTCTGTTGGGCGTCGTGACGTCGCCAGTGGCGATGGCTACGGGTAACGGCTGGGGCCAGTCCGGCCCAGCATGCGGCCTCTATCACGACTTCAACGGCCGCTATACTTCACTGTGCGGTCTGTAGGATCATCGAACTTGAGATAACCACAGGCGCGCCGCCCTCGCATTCGCGGGGGCGGCTGCTTTTGTGAACTGCTATCGTTTGAGCCAGCGCGCGGCATCCGGGTCCGTAACTTACCGCTGTCCGCCGGAGGCCGAGATCCGCTCGCCGGTCAGCCACGACGACTGGTCCGATGCGAGGAACACCGCAACGCGCGCGATATCGTCCGGCTGACC
This sequence comes from uncultured Alphaproteobacteria bacterium, assembly GCA_963726105.1. Taxonomy (GTDB): domain Bacteria; phylum Pseudomonadota; class Alphaproteobacteria; order Rhizobiales; family Beijerinckiaceae; genus Roseiarcus. Next base: position 290,406 of record CAVSBJ010000026.1, on the reverse strand, counting down.
CATGCGGCCCATCGGCATGACCATGCCCATCGCCTTCGCGGTCTCCATCGTAAGCCCCATCGTCTTCGTGCCCTCGGTCTCGGTTGCTCCGGGTGCGATGGCGTTGACGCGAATTTTCTTGGGCGCGAGTTCGAGGGCGAGCGCGCGGGTGATTGTGTCGACCGCCGCCTTCGAGGACGAATAGATCACGGAACTCGGCACCGGGTTCACGCTCGCGATCGTGCTGAGATTGATAACGCTGCCGCCCGCGCTATCGAAAGCAGCGACCGCCTCTCGCGTCGCAAGCAGCGTCCCCAGAACGTTGGTGTCGAACTGGCGATGAAACTCCTCTTCCGTCACCGCATCGAGCGGCTGGAAACTGAACACGCCGGCGTTGTTGACCAAAATACTTGGCGTCCCGAGCTTCGACCTGGTTTCGGCGAACAGGCGCTTGACGTCCGCGCTGTTTGCGACATTCGCCTGGATTGCGACCGCCTTGCCGCCCTCGCGCTTGATCTGCTCGACGAGGCGGTCCGCCCCGGACTTGTCCGACGCATAGTTTACGGCGACCGCCGCCCCCGCGTCGGCGAAGCGGCGCGCGATCGCCGCGCCAATGCCCTTCGACGCTCCCGTCACGATCGCCACTTTCCCGCTGAGTTCACCCATTGCCCTGCTCCTTATCTCGCGCCACGCCGGCCATTGGCGGCGGGAGGCTCCGATAGGGCGGGAGGTAAGCAATGCGATTCCCGATGGGTATCGCGCCCAAAAAGATATGATATATTCGCGTCCGGCATGAATGAGCGGCTGCAGCAGCTTGCCCTGTTCGTACGCACGGTGGAAAGCGGAAGCTTTTCCAAGGCCGCCCGCGAATTCGGCCTCTCCCAGCCTTCCGTCTCCCGCTCGATTGCGGCGCTCGAGCGCCGCCTGGGTGTCAAGCTCCTCGTCCGCACCACCCGGCAGGTTTCCGTCACCGACGCCGGCGAAGCGTTGCTCGGCCGGGCGCGCGACGCCCTGCTGGCGATCGACGAAGCGGAGAGCGCGGCGCGCGGCGCCGATCATCTCTCTGGATTGCTGCGCATCGCCCTGCCGCCGGAATATGGCGTCCGGCGCATCGTGCCATTGCTTCCGGCGTTCTTCGAGCGCCACCCGCTGCTCAAGATCGACCTCATGATGTCGGATCGCTACGAAAATCTGATCGCCGAGGGGGCGGACCTTGCGCTCCGGATCGGCGACCTTCCCGATTCGAGCTTCGTCGCGCGGAAGCTCGAATTGGCCAGGCGCCTGTTCATCGCCGCGCCGTCCTATCTCGGCCGTCGCGGCGCGCCCGTGAGCCTCGCCGATCTTGCCCAGCACGACGTCATCAGCGGCCCCGCCGACGCAGGCGACGAGATCTGGATCGCACGCCGGAACGGACGGATCGAGCGCCAGTTGGTGAGCAACCGCGTTCGTTCGCGCTCCGCGACTGGCGTCGTCGCCTGCGCAATCGCCGGACTCGGGGTTGCCACGGGATCGACCTGGATGTGCGCCGAGGCGCTCGCCTCAGGCGAGGTTGTCGAGATCCTAGCCGACTATGTGCTCGACCCGGTCCAGGCTTACGTCATCTTTCCCGCGGGCCGGCGGCCATCGCAGCGAGCACGCGCCTTCAGCGACTATCTCGAGCAGGCTCTGTCCCCGATCGAGCAAGAGAACGAGCCGTCAAGCGCCGAGCTCAAGCCGCCGACATCCAGCCGGCCGGCGCGATCTCATCCGTTGCGGAAGGCGTAGGCGTAGCCGTTGAGCGCCGGCGCGCCGCCGAGATGCGCGTAGAGCACCTTCGACCCTTTCGGGAAGAACCCTTTCTGGACGAGATCGATCATGCCCTGCATCGATTTGCCCTCGTAGACCGGATCGGTGATCATGCCTTCGAGCCGGGCCGCCAGGCGGATGGCCGCCTTGGTCTCGTCGGACGGCACGCCGTAAATGGGATAGGCGTAGTCCTCGACCAGCACCACGTCGTCGTCGGCGATGTCCTGGCCGAACTCGATCAGCTTCGCCGTCTTGCGCGCGATGTCGAGCACCTGCGCTTTGGTCTGCTTCGGCGTCGCGGAGGCGTCGACGCCGATCACCTTGCGCTGCCGACCGTCCTTGGCGAAGCCGACGACCATGCCGGCGTGGGTCGAACCGGTCACGGTGCAGACAACAATGTAGTCGAAGCCAAAGCCGAGCTCGCGCTCCTGCGCGCGCACCTCCTCGGCGAAGCCGACATAGCCGAGCCCGCCATATTGATGCACCGACGCGCCAGCGGGAATCGCATACGGCCTTCCGCCTTGCGCTTCGACGTCCTTGAGCGCGTCCTCCCAGCTCTTTCGGATGCCGATGTCGAAACCGTCGTCGACGAGCCTGACGTCGGCGCCCATGATGCGGCTCAGCATGATGTTGCCGACCCGGTCGTAGACCGCATCCTCATGCGGCACCCACGCCTCCTGGACGAGGCGGCATTTCATGCCGATCTTGGCGGCGACCGCGGCGACCTGGCGGGTGTGGTTCGACTGCACGCCGCCGATCGTGACCAGCGTGTCGGCGTTCGAGGCGATCGCGTCGGGGATGATGTATTCGAGCTTGCGCAGCTTGTTGCCGCCGTAGGCGAGGCCCGAATTGCAATCCTCGCGCTTGGCGTAGAACTCGACTGTGTCGCCCAGGTGCGCGCTCAGGCGCTTGAGCCTCTCGATCGGCGTCGGGCCGAAGGTGAGCGGATAGCGTTCGAATTTTTCCAGCATGCCCACCACTCCGGCGCCCGAAAACAGGGCAGCGAAGATAGCACGCCCGAACCGCCGCGGCTTTGCTTTAGCGCGCAGGCCCCGGTCTCGGCCGTTAGGCCGAACGGTGTCTCGATCATGAGGTTATCGAGAATCGTCAATTTTCCGGCAACATGCGCTGCAAGACGCGATCGCGCTTCACGAGCCAATGGTAGAGCGCGCCCGCGATGTGGAGCGCGACGATCAGTCCGATCAGAATTCCACAGATGCGATGCCAGACCATAATGCGGTCAGACAGCGGCTGATCCTTGCCCATAATGGTCGGAAAGTCGAAGAGGCCAAAGAGGCTGACCGGGTCGCCGTAAGCGTTGGTCCCTGCCCAGCCAAGCACGGTCGTGACGAACAGAAGGCCGTAGAGCAGGTACTGCGCCCAGAGCGAGGCGCGCTGCTCGACGGGCGGCATTGACGCATCCGGGGCCGGCACGCCGAAGCTCATGCGCCTCGCGAGCCTCACGACCATGACGATGAGCACAAGCGCGCCCAGCGCCTCGTGGAAGGTATAGAGATTGTCCCTGACCGAGCCCTCGGGGACGAGCCTCTTCATCACCGGACCCAGGGCGAGGAGCACGATGACCGCAGCTGCGACAAACCAGTGCATCAATTTCGCCGACGCCGAATAGCTGACCGGCGATGCTTCAGAACTCCATGCCGACACCCTGAGGCCCTCCTCCCGTCGAGGCGTCTGAACGCCACGCGCATATCGATAAGCTAGCAGATCGTCGCGGCGCCAACGACAGAAAGATATGGACGTCGATCCATCTCTCGATATCCTTCATACCAACGCCCGGCTCCAAGACGCGCCAAGCTGAGCGCCGAGTTCGACGGAGCGCTTCATGAGCTTGCCTGCGCGCGCATCCACGATCGAGGCTCAACCGCTCATCGCGGTGCGCAACGTTCGCGCGAGCAGTCGATGGTACGCCGACTTGCTCGGCGCAGACACGCTTCCCGATCATCCGCACCGTGACGTGTACGATCGGATCTGGCGCTCGGGCCGATTGCTCCTCCAATTGCACGCATGGGACGCGGAAGAGCACCCCAATCTCGTCAACGCCGACGCGGCGCCTCCCGGACACGGCGTCGTGTTGTGGTTCCAGCTTGACGATTTCGATTTGGCTGTCGAGCGCGCTCGCCGGTTGGCGGCGGAGATCATTGAGGAGCCTCACATCAACCCTGCGCCCCAGCACAGGGAAATTTGGCTCCGCGACCCCGACGGCTATGTCGTGGTTGTCGCCAGTCCGGACGGAGAAAGCGATTCCTAGCCCTCTCCTGCCCAGGCCGACGATCGCGGTTCAATCCAACTTGACTTGGATATAGTCGTCAGTTCTCGCCGAAAGGAACCGTCCCATGTTCGACCACGTCATGCTGCGCACCCAGCAATTCGACATCATGGCCGCCTTCTATGAGAAGGCGCTCGCTCCGCTTGGAATCAAGAAGCTCATGGCCTTCGAAAGCGCGGCGGGATTTGGTCGCGATGCGCCGGATCTATGGATCAGCAAATCGAGCGAACCGCGATCCCGCGTGCATCTGGCTTTGTCGAGCCCGGATAGATCCGCCGTTCAGGCGTTTCACAGTGCGGCGCTTGCGGCCGGGGCGAAGGACAATGGCGCTCCAGGACCGCGCGACTTCGCCCCAAACTATTACGCCGCCTTCGTCATCGACCCCGACGGCAACAACATCGAAGCGGCTAGCCGCGGCGGCGTCTGAGCGGGAGACCGCCGGGGCAGGCTTCGGCGACCAGCGTTTTCACGCCGTCCGTTGCGGCAAAGTCGCCGGCGCGAAACCACGAAGAGCCGCGGGTTCGCGGTGATCTGCGCAGGTCTTCGCTATTCCGCGAGTTCAGGCGCCCTTTCGAGCTCGGCGTCATGGCCCAGCATCAGCGTGATGACCATCGCAACAACGGCGCATGCAGCAATCGTCACCAGCCCCCAGCGGAAACCGCCGGTCAGATCCTTGACCCAGCCCATGATGAAGGGGCCAAAATAGCCGGATAGGTTGCCGATTGCGTTGATGGCGGCGATGCCTGGCGCAACGGCCGCGCCCGCGAGAAACGCCGTCGGCAGGGTCCATAGGAGCGGGAGGGCCGAATAAACTCCAAGCGCGCCGATCGTCAGCGCCGTCATCTTTGCGACAGGATCGTCGAGAAACGCCGAGGCGCCGATACCGACGGCTGCGAGGAGCAGCGCCCCTGTCAAATGATAAGTCCTCTCCCCGTGCTTGTCGGAGCGAAGGCCCCACCACACCATGCCCAGGAAGCCAGCGATGTAGGGAATGGAGCTGATCCAGCCCGTCGCGGCGATCGAGACGCCGAAGCCTTTCACAATCGACGGCAGCCAGAACGTGACGCCATAGAGGCACGCAACGTTGCCGAAATAGACAAGAGCCAGCGCGAGCACCCGATAGTCGTAGAGGCTCGCAAAAATGTTGCCGGGAGACACATGCGCGCGCCGCGCATCCTCCGCGTCGAGACGCCCTTGAAGCCAATCGCGCTCACCGGCCGAAAGCCATGTCGCATCTCGGGGCCGATCCGTCAGGTAAAAATAGGCGACGAAAGCGAGAACGATCGAGGGCAGCGCCTCGATAATGAAGAGCCATTGCCAGCCGGCAAGGCCGCGCGCGCCGTGAAGGCCGAGGAGCGCCGCCGAGACCGGCGAACCAATCGCGGATGAAAGCGGAATCGCCGCCATGAAACAGCTGACGATCCGAGCGCGGTAGGAGGCGGGAAACCAGAGCGTCAGAAAGAAAATGATGCCGGGGAAGAATCCGGCCTCGGCGAGCCCGAGAAGGAAGCGAAGTCCGTAGAACGTGTGCTCCGGGCTAAAGCCCGTCCACGCAGCGATCTGCGGAATAAGGGCCATCGCTCCCGATATGACGCCCCAGGAAAGCATGATGCGCGCAATCCAGATTCGCGCGCCGACGCGGTCCATGATGACGTTCGAGGGAACTTCGAACAGAAAATAGGCGAGGAAGAAAATCCCCGCGCCGAATCCGAACGCGGTGTCCGAGAGGCCGAGATCCGCATCCATGGTGAGCTTGGCGAAGCCGACATTCACGCGGTCGAGATAATTGACGAAATAGCAGAGCATCAAGAACGGAATGAAGCGATACGCCACCCGCTTGAGGGTGAGCTTTTCAATGTCGGCCGCCATGCCCGCTTTTCTCCCTCGACGCGCGATTGCCGAATTCTGTAACGAATTCGACGCCGCCGGTCGACGCGATAATGGGAGCGCGACTGCGCGCCGTTTTCATTGGGCGCGACCTTGGCCACCTATGGCGCCCGCGCCGTCGCTCAAGGGCAGGCTTCGGCGATAAGCGTATTCGCGCCGTCCATCGCAACGAGCTCAACCGGCGCGAAGCCTTGCGGCCCGTCAGGCGCCGAGGACGCGAGAATTGCGCCGCCACGGGCAAGTGCGCAGAAGCGCTCGCGCGGGATGAGAATGTGCGACGGGGTCGTTCCGGCGGTCCGCAACGGGACGGCTTCGACCCCGGGCGCGCTGAGGGCGAGGCCTAGATCCGGAGGCGACGGCGTCTCCGGCGTCTTAAGACCGCGCTCGATCGCCTCCGCTTCGACCGCGCCGCCGCCGCGGCGATAGCGGAAAACGATCGCCAAGATCGCGTCGTCTGCGGCGAGGGGTCTCATGAGCCTGGCCTGCATGAAATCGTCGCCCGGCGAATCGCCGTCGAGCGGTTTGGCGTTGAGGCCATTCGCGCCGCTCGTGAGGATCGGCGCGGCCGGGTCGAGGGCAAGGGTCACAAGATGAGAGTCCCTGAGTTCCGGGAGGCTCAGCCAGCGAATGCTCGCCGCCCATGTCTTGCGCATGAGCGTCATCACCGGTTCGCCCACGCCCATTGCCGCGAGATAGGCCTCGACCGCGGCGTCGACGCCTTGCTGCTCGTAGATCTTCCGCGTCGACTTGAGGTGCGCCAGACCTTCGGTCTCACTCACCACCGTGGTGATCTGATGCACTCCGATCAGCGCCGAGGGCGCGGCGAGGCGTTCGACGCCGCCGGCGAGCACGAGCACGCAGGCCGAGGCGCAGGTCGCGCCGCCGGTGATCGCCGTGCCGGGGCCATCTGGGCATTTCGGCGCGGCTTCCGGACAGTTGACGATCAGCGTCCTGGCGACCGCGACCGCAAGACCCCTGGCTCGAATGAGCTCGCCCATAGCCCCCGCGTCGGCGACCGAACCGCCCGGAGAATGGATGAGGATCGGCAGCCGGCGGCCTTTGAGATTCGCAATCGCATCGGCGAAGGCTTTCGCCGTGCCGGGTTCGATCCGGCCCTCGGCCGACAGCCATTCCGGGCAATTCGGCTTGCAGGCGGCGTCAGCGCTGGTCACGCGCACGAAACGCATCGGCGGCGCAATGCGCGGCCGATGCGGAAGCTTCAGGTCGGCGCGGGCGTCCGAATTCGTCGCCAGCGAGAAGGCGAGCGCAAGGACGAGCGGCCCGAGCTTGATGCGCCGCTTCAGCCATGATGCACGGATCGCCCTCATGGCTAAAGATCATCGCGATCCGCCGCCCCCTGTCCAGACCACGCCCGCCGAGAAGAGATTCCGCGAGGCAAAACCCCGCCGCCCGCGCAAGAGGGGGCCGGGCTTGCCGCTCGCCTGGACGATTATGCGGTTGCTGCGCGGGCCCTTCTCGACCTGCGATGGCCGAGAAGGCCAAGCGAAGCGAAACCTGCGAGGATCAGACCCCATGTCGAGGGCTCGGGGACCGCGGCGAGGAAAGCCTCGCCGCCGGGGTTGAGGCTGAGGCCCGTGACGATCGGAGCGAGAACGCCTCCGGTTGCCCCGATCGTCGCGTCGCTCGTTGCGTTGAAGGCGCCGATGAAGCCATTGACCGCATTGCCGCTCGTGTCCAGCGTCTGCGCCGCGGAGTAACCCCAGTTGGGGTTGAAGTCGCCCGTGATCCGCCAGATGTCGTTCGTCGACTTGTCCGCGACCAGGAGCGACATGGTGGCGGTTCCGCCGAATGCGGTGTCGTCCACATTCACGACATCGGACGGCCCCAGGGCGCTCCTCAGCTGCAATACGCTGTCGGACTGGGTCGTCGCGCCGAGGCGGCTGACGAACACGAGTTGGCCGTCGCCCTGGCTCGTCAAGACGGCGCGGCCATCCACGGTCTGCGACAGGCTGTCGGGATCCGACAGGTTCAGGATCGAAGGCGCGCCGCTGTCGAGCGGCGTCGCAGCCGCGTTGCCCATGAGCGCGGGCGTAGTCGTGACCGCGCCGCCGCTGAGCGTGGCCGAAACGATCGCCGGGTTGGTGAATTTGCCCGTGAGGTCAGGAGCGGGATTCGAGGCGCTGATGAACGTCTTGCCGCCCTGGAACAGAATATCGTCATAGCCGCCGCCATTCACCGAGGTCAGCGCGATCGGCGCGGACTTCGCGAGCGTGCCCGGCGTGATGAGGACAAGATTGGAGTTCGCGTCCTCGTTCTGCAGGGCCCAGATCTTGCCCGCCGTGGCGTCATAGCGCAGGCCGTCGTTGTGGCCGACGACGGTGGTGGACCCGAGTTCCCGGCCCGTCCTGCTAAACTCCACAATGGTGCTCATCGCGCCGCCGCTGCCGTCCGGCGCCCCACCGTTGCCGTAGCCGACATAGACGTCGTTGCCGATCACCTCGACGGAATCGACCTTGCTCGTGCCGGTCGGTCCGGCAGCGAAAAGGCTGACGGAATAGCCCGGGGCCGCGACCGGGTCGGCGTGAACCCCTCCGGCGCTCGCCGCGGTTGCGCTGGCGAGGGCCAGCAGAGAGACGATGCGCTTCGAAATCATGATGACTTCCCCTGCAAAGAGCCCCGTCCCCTAGCCTGGGAATATTCAAGCAATGTCTCAGTGGTGCGAAGGAAACATGACAAAACCCCGGCGCCCGCTGGAGAAGCCGCCGGGTCGGCGCCCCTGGTTACGCAATGGCGCCAGTGTCAGGCGGCGGCCGCCGTCTCGCCGCGCAGCCGCTGATATTCGAACGCGACGAGGCTCGCGCCATGTCGACGCTCCAGGCGCCGCACGATGAAATGCCCGCGGGCCAGGGTCTGGAAATGGTCGGCGAAGGCGGCGTTGACCGCGGCGCCGCCGATCGCGCCCAGGATCGGCGCGGCCTGGGCGGCGACCTTCTCGCTCACCACGATTCCGAAGCGCGCCGCGATCTGCGAAATGAGCCGCGCGATGACCGGCGCGGACTGGGCGGTGACGCCCTCGGTGGCGACAAAGCGCGCGCTGTCGCTGACGGACTTGGCGAGCGCGGCCCGAACGGCGAAATACCCGCTCTCGAAGGCCGTCGTGTCTCCGCCCGCCTGGCCCCCGAGCGCGAACACTTCGACGCAGGCGAAAGCCGCCTCGGGCGCGCTCAGGTCTTCGCCTTCCTCGCGCGCGACCTCGGCGATCGAGCGCAGGAGGATCGTGGTCGAGATCGGCAGTTCCAACGGCAGCGCCGCGAGCCCCAGCGCGCCGCCAACCGCGCCCGACGCGGCGGCGGCAAGCCTGTGCGCGCGGTTAGCGGGCTTCGCGGATGCGTTCGGGTCGAGCGTGCGCAAGGCAAGCTTGAGAGCGCCCCTGAGAGCGGTCTCGCTCACATGCGCGATCACGCGCCTAGCCGATTGCGGCATCGCCCGGCTCAGCATTGCCACCGGACGTCCGACCGCGTCGGTCAGCCGCTGAGCAAAGCTCGCGCCCTCAAGGCATGCAACCGCCTGCCTTAAGTCCTCGGTCTCCTTCGGCGTCAGCCGCGCCGGCATGTACTCGACGGTCGCCATGACAACCCCTCAAGCGCGCGAGCTTTCCGCGTGTCAGCCTCCAAATATGGGGCGGTCAAGCCCCAGGGCCAAGATCCGGCGTCAGAAGAAGGCGATAATCCCTAAGCTTATGACGCCAGCCGCCCAGCAGTAATAGGCAAACGGGCTCATCGCCTCGAATTCGTGCCTGTTGAAATAGCGCATGAGGAGCGTGAGGCTCAGATAGGCGAAAATGCCGGCGACCACCCCGGACAAAATCGCCATTCCCCCCAGCGTCGCCCCCTCCTTCATCAGTTTGGGCGCCTCGTAGACGTTGGCTGCGAGAATGATCGGCGCGCCCATGAGGAACGAAAAGCGCGCAGCCTCCGAGTGCTTGAGTCCAGCCACCACGCCGGCGACCATCGTCGCGCCGGAGCGTGAGATCCCGGGGATCAGCGCCAAGCATTGGGCGAAGCCGACCGCCAACGCCCCCTTCCAGTTGAGCTGCCCCAGCGAACCCACCGATTCCTCGCCGACCCGGTCGCCAAAATAGAGGATGAAACCGTTGACGATCAGGAACGCCGCAGCGATCGCCGGCGCGGCGAAAGCGTCGCCCAAGAGCTTGCGGAACAGGGCGCCGACGATGACCGCCGGGATGGTCGCCAGAACGACGAAGAAGAACGTCCGCCTGTCCGTCTTCGCGCGGCTGTCCGACGCGTTGATGAGCGAGCGCAGAAAGCTCAGCCAGTCGCGCCAGAAAAAAGCGAAGAGCGCGAGCGAAGTGCCCAAATGCATGACCACCAGATAGGCGAGCCAGTCCGGCGCCTTCTCGTCAACTCCCCAATTCAAGAGCCGCGGCAGGATGACCGCGTGGCCGAGGCTGCTAACCGGAAAAAGCTCGGTCACGCCCTGCAGCACGGCCATGACAATCGCTTGCAGTGCAGTCAAAGCGGCCCCCGCCGGTCAGTGACAAAAACGCCCGGCGGACGGGCGCATCGGCTCAGTCGCAGCGCACCCCGCGGTCAGCAGGTGGCGTGGCCGCACTTGTGCACCGCGTCGACCTTGTCCTTGAGCTGGTCGTAACCGACCGCGCCGACGACGACGTCCTGGCCGACGACGAAAGTCGGCGTCCCGTTGATCTGGAGCGCGTCAGCGAGCTGCATGACCTCACTCAAGCCTGACTTGACCTCCGGGCTCTCCATGTCCTTGGCGAGCTTATCCATGTCAAGGCCGAGCTCGCGGGCGACGGCGAGCGCTTCCGTCTTGCCGACGGGGCCGTGAGTCGCGAGCAGCTTGGAGTGGAAGGCCCAGAACTTGTCGCCCGGCAATTGATTGCGCGCGGCGCTCGCCACCTTCGCCGCCTCGATCGACCCCGGCCCCAGAACCGGATAATCCTTGAGAACCAGCTTGAGGTTCGGATCGTCCTTCATGAGCTTGGTGACGTCCGGCAGCGCGCCTTTGCAATAGTGGCAATTGTAGTCGAAGAATTCGACCAGCGTTGCACTGCCCTGCGGGTTTCCGAGCGTCGCCTGATATTTCGAGCTGAACAGAGCGCTCGATTGCGTGTCGACGACTTTCTGGCGCTCCGCGTCGGCCGTCTCCTTGTCATGCTTGTCGAGCGCTTCGATCGCCTCGCGCAAGACTTCCGGGTTGCTGACGAGATAGCTCTTGATGAAGGCGCCGAGTTCCTGCTTCTGCGCCGGCGTGAACTCGTCGGCGCTGACAGGCGCGGCCATGCAGGCGACGCCGACGAAAGCGGCCGCGAGGCCAAATGCAGTAACCAGCTTCATGCGATTCTCCAGACTGCGGCCTGGGCTCGAGGCCAGCGCCCTCTTCATAATCGGCGCCCATAAGGGCGACAATTGCATCTTTGTTGTGGCTTTCGGACCTCGATCCTAACGGATTTCCGCGATCGTGTCTTCCCGCGCGATGGTGCTGAACCGAGTCACTTCGGCGTCAAACTGAAGCTCGACGGTACCCGTCGGCCCGTGGCGCTGCTTGCCGATGATGACTTCCGCCCGCCCGTGCGAATTCTCCATCTGCGCCATCCAGGCGATATGCTCTTCCGTGCCAGGCCGAGGCTCTCGGTTTTTGAGGTAATATTCCTCGCGATAGACGAACAGGACAACGTCGGCGTCCTGCTCGATCGAGCCCGATTCGCGCAGGTCCGAGAGTTGCGGGCGCTTGTCGTCGCGCTGTTCAACCTGGCGTGAAAGCTGGGAGCAGGCCAGGATCGGGACGTTAAGCTCCTTGGCCAGCGCCTTGAGGCCGGTCGTGATCTCGGTCAGTTCCTGCACCCTGTTTTCGGACCGGGACTTCGAGCCGCCGAGAAGCTGAAGATAGTCGACGACCAGGAGGTCGAGCCCTCGCTGGCGTTTGAGGCGTCGCGCCCGGGCCGTGAGCTGGGCGATCGAGACGCCGCCGGTCTGGTCGATGTAGAAGGGGATCTGCTGCATCTCGCGCACGGCGTCGGCGACGTGATGAAAGTCGGCTTCGGTGATGTCGCCGCGGCGGATCTTGTAGGAGGCGACCGCGGATTGCTCGGCGATGATGCGGGTCGCGAGCTGCTCGGCCGACATTTCGAGCGAGAAGAAGCCGACAATGCCGCCGTTCGTGGTTTCGACCGTTCCGTCCGGCCGCGTTCGGCTTTCGTAGGCCTTGGCGATGTTGAAGGCGATGTTGGTGGCGAGCGCGGTTTTTCCCATGCCGGGACGGCCGGCGAGGATGACGAGATCGGACGCCTGCAACCCGCCCATGTAGCGGTCAAGATCCGTCAAGCCCGTGGCGATGCCGCTCAGCGAGCCATCGCGCTCATAGGCGCGCGCGGCCATGTCGACCGCCGCCTTGAGCGCATCCGAAAATCGCTGGAAGCCGCCGTCATATCGGCCAGCCTCCGCCATCTGATAAAGGCGCCGCTCCGCTTCCTCGATCTGTTCGCGTGGGCTCGAGTCGACTGGCGCGTCATAGGCGACGTTGACGACGTCCTCGCCGATCGAAATGAGCTCGCGTCGCATCGAAAGGTCGTAGACGCTGCGGCCATAGTCGTAAGCGTTGATGATGGTCGTCGCTTCGCTGGCGAGGCGGGCGAGATATTGCGGCACGGTCACGCCGCCGAGATCGTGGTCGCCGAGGAACGTCTTGAGCGTGACCGGCGTGGCAAGCTTGCCAGCCCGGATCAGCGATCCGGCGATCTCGAAGATGCGGCGGTGAATCTCCTCGACGAAATGCTCGCTCCGGAGGAAGTCGGAGACGCGATCGAACGCGTCATTGTTGATGAGGATCGCGCCCAGCAGCGCCTGCTCGGCCTCGAGGTTGTGCGGCGGCGTGCGATAGGCTCGGTCCTGCGGTTGGGTCTGGCGCTGCGCGAATTGCTCGATGGTCGCCATGAATGCGGCGCATCCTTTCAGGTTTTCTCAGGGTGAAGCGGACGCGGCACGAACGCAAATCGGACGCAACAGCGGACTACCGCGGAGCGCGCCAACGGGGCAAGCCCAAAAGCAGCGGCGGTTCGAGCCCAGTGTTCCCGATCCCGAGCATCCTCAAGCCGATAGACCGGGGCCTCCTGAAGGGGGCTTGCATTTGTCCCCGCTATCCAATGGGCGAAACAAAAGCGGGAAGGCCGGCTTGACTTTGACGCTGTTGACGCGTCCGTCGATCAGGACTGTTGTTCCGCTAAATCTGAAAATAGAGAAAAAGCTTGCATATTACAGAAATGTCCGCTACGATGCGAATTGGTCGATGCCGGGAACTGACGCCCCGAGCTTGTCGAAGGGCGCTCGGGCTGGAATCCGGGCTTGGGGGAAGACCACGTGGCGATCCCGCGAAACGAAAGGGCGTTCGATGATGGAAACAAACAATCCCGCGAAATTGAACGATCTCGCGGCCTGATGATTTCGACGCCTTACCCATCAGCGCAGCGAAACCGTTCGTTTCGTTTCGCGAAGGATTTCTTTCGCTCTGGCTATTTTTGTCCTCGAGGCCCGCGGGCGCAAGGATCCAGCCGCCCTTCCGGCCTCGCGCCTCAGGCGCTCAAACCGAGGCCGGCTCGGACACTTCCGCCCGAAAAAAGTTGCGCGAAAGCGCACCTAAGCCACTGAAAACATTCGCGCGCGTAAACTTGTGCGCGGGTTCAGGCCGAGCCGCAAATCGCGCCCTTCGCCTCGGCATATTCGCGCTCAAGCCGAGCCACGAGTTCGGCGACCGGCTGCACAGATTTGACCGCGCCGATACCCTGCCCGCTTCCCCAGATATCGCGCCAGGCCTTCGCTTCTGACGAACTGCTGGCGGAGGCGAAGCTCATGGCTTTCGCATCGCGCTCAGGCAGGCTTTCGGGATCAAGACCCGACCTGATGATGGAAGGCCTCAGATAGTTGCCGAAGACGCCGGTGAAGTAGGTCGACCCCATGATGTCGGAGGCGTCGCCCTCGACGATCGCCTGCTTGTACGCGTCAATCGCTCGCGCCTCGGGCGTGGCGACGAAAGCCGTGCCGATATAGGCGAGATCCGCGCCCATCACTTGCGCCGCAAGCACCGCCCGGCCCGTCGCGATCGCGCCCGACAGCAGCAAAGGCCCATCGAACCAGGCGCGGATGTCCTGCATCAGCGCGAACGGCGAGATCGACCCGGCGTGGCCGCCCGCGCCCGCGGCGACCGCGATCAGGCCGTCGGCGCCCTTCTCGATCGCCTTATGGGCGAAGCGATTGTTGATGATGTCGTGCAAGGTCACGCCGCCGTAACCGTGCACCGCCTGATTGACGTCCTCGCGCGCGCCGAGCGAGGTGATAACAATCGGCGCCTTCCACTTGACCGTCATCGCCATGTCTTCCTCGAGCCGCGCGTTGGACTTGTGGACGATCTGGTTGACCGCGAACGGCGCGGCGGGGCGTTCCGGATGCGCGCGGTCATGGGCGGCGAGCGCTTCCGTGATTTCATGCAGCCATTCGTCGAGCTGCGAAATGGGGCGGGCGTTGAGCGCGGGAAAAGCGCCAACGATCCCAGCCTTGCATTGCGCGATCACCAGCGCCGGATGCGAGACGATGAAGAGCGGAGCGCCGACCACCGGCAGCCTGAGCTTGTGTCTGAGTATCTCCGGAAGCGCCATGCAAGTCCCCCCGGCGGCTGCGTGCAATCCGCCCTATCGTTCACACATAAACCGACGGCGACGAGGGGAGCAAGCTGGCGCGCCAAGCGTTCACTTCGGTTCCGTCAACCAGGCGCAGAGATGGTGACCGCCTCCGTTCCGGCCGAGCGTCTGCGCAAGCCATGGCAGCAGCGACCGCGCCTCATTGATGAGCGTATGCGGGGGATTGACCACGAGAAGCCCGGCGCGCGCGAGCGGCCCCTGCCCATGCGCGCCGATCGCGCCCGGGCCCACGTCCAGTTCGAGCCGCAGAATGTTCGGCGCGCCAAGCGCGGCGATCGAGTTGAGAAAGCGGGAATCGGCTCGAGCTTCGCGGACCGGACGCCACGCGATGAAGGTCCCGGCCGGCCACTTGTGCAGCGCGCGTTCGAGCGCGTGCTCGACGGCGGCGGCTTCGTCGGGCGCCTCAAAAGGTGGGTCGATCAAGACCACGCCCCGGCGCTCCTTGGGCGGCAGATACGCGTTGAGCGCGACATAACCGTCGGTGCCGACGATGCTGAGCCGGCCATCGCGCCCAAGCGCGGCGATCAAGGCCTCGCGTTCGTCCGGGTTCGCCTCGCAGAGCGCGATGCGATCCTGCGGGCGCATGAGGGTTTGCGCGATGGCCGGCGAACCCGGATAGCTGAGCGGCCGGCCCTCGGCGTCGTGCAGGCCGACGGCTTCGAGATAGGGGCGCAGAAGCTCGGCGACCGGCGCGGGCGGGTGGGCGGGCAGAATCCGCCCAATCCCCTCGCGCCATTCGGGCGAACGCTTCGCCTCCGCGCTCGCCAGATCAAATCGCCCCGCCCCGGCATGGGTGTCGATGAAACGGAACGGGCTTTCCTTGCGGGTCAGATAAACGAGGACGCGCGCCAGAATGGCGTGTTTGAGCACGTCGGCAAAATTGCCGGCGTGAAAGGCGTGACGATAGTTGATCGGAACGATCCTTCCATTCAGAGCGCCCGGACTTACTTGAGCGGCGACGGCGCGTCGATGTCGACGACCTCGCTGCGTTTGGCCCCGATGGCGCTCGCGAGCAGCTTGAGGCGATCGCTGACCACCTCACTGTCGGGAGCGCGTGCGGCTGTCGTCACCTCAAGCCGAACGCAATTGGGGTCGATGCGCAATCGCGCGCTTTCCAGCACGGCCGGCACGCCGCCGGAAAATCGATAAGCGAGCAGGATGGCGCGACCGAGGATCTGCGCCCTTCGGCGTTCCGCTGGCGTCAGCAGCTTGATGGCCGGCCTCAACCACGTCGCGTCCGGTCGGCCGACATAACGAGCATGAATGGCCGCGGCAATGAAGACGCGCTCCGGATGGGTGACGCCGATAAAAGGAAATTCGAGCAGCCGGCGAAAACTCCCTTCCGCGCGGAGATCGGCGGCGTCCCTCCAGGCGATATCGGACAAGGCGCAGACGGCGACCCGCAACCTCTTCTCAGTCGCGGTTTCGCCTGGAAAAAGACTCACGGTCCATGACACCAGCTCGCGGGCAAATTCGGGCACCCGTGCAAACGGCGGGCCGATCAGCCGCGCGCCCTCGACCAGCGGATCGAAATACTGTTCCTCGCGGCCGAGCTGCGAATAAAGAAAGCCCTCGCGAAGGCCGAGCGCGGAAAAGACGACTCTTTCCGGCTTCAGGTATTTGAGCACACGATCCAACATCAAGGCCGCAGCCGGCAAAGTCCGCGCCCTGCGCTCCGCCACCCCCGGCGTCGCCGCGAGCTTCGCCACGGATAGCCGCGACACCGCACGCGAGAATTCGCGCGCCTCGGCGGCGCTGAGCGTGTAGCCATGCACGACTTTGACCGGCGCGCCGACCGTGTCCATGTGCGCTTTCGCGAGCGCCCGCCAGCCGCCGCCGACCGGATAGAACACCGGCCTTGCCAGCTCGCGCGGAAGGCTTCGGCGAAGAATGTCGTCGACTTGCCGCTTCGCCGCTGAAACGCCCTCGGACAGCATGGCTTCGACTGGCAACGCGCCGAGCGGCATACTGACCCAGTGGTCTCCGACTTGATCATCGATCGCTTCTGCAATTTCGAGGCTGCCCCCGCCCATGTCGCCGACCGTGCCGACCGGCCGAAAGAAGCCCGAAATCACGCCGAAGGTCGCGAACCGCGCTTCCTCAGCCCCGCTGAGGATACGCACGTTGAGGCCCGACTCCGCCTCGATCGCCTGAGCCAGTTGCGCTCCGTTGGAAGCGCGGCGCATGGCCTCCGTCGCGACCGCGTCGATTCGGCTGACCCCCATGGCCTCGGCAATGGCGCGAAATCGCCGCACCGCCTCGACCGCCCGACGAAAATGGTCAGGCGAGATTGCACCAGTTTCCGGAAGCCCTTCCGCGAGTTGAGCAAGCGATTTTTCATTGAACCGAGGCATCGGCGCGCGGCCGAGTTGGTCATAGACCAGGAGCCGGATCGAGTTCGAGCCGATGTCGACAATCGCGTAGGGGCGTCGGACGACCTGCGTCGCGCGCACGGGATCCAGGTCAAGCGGCCGTAGCGGCTCCTTCGATGTACGAACTAGTTGCTTCGCCATCCATTTGTCTCCCGCCGAGACCTTATCATGATCGAAGGCTTAGATCGCGACTGGAGCGCCGGTCTGGACCGACCGCAGCGCCGCCTGGCAGAGCCTGAGCGACAAAAGATTGCCGCGCGCCGAGTTCAATGGCTCCCGGTTGTCTTCGATCGCGCACAAGAGTTCGCCCATGGCGCCGGCGAAGCCATCATTGAACCAGGAGCCGGTGAGTTGTGGCCGCGCCACTCCGGCTTCGGTGTAGAGTTCGACCGCCTGATGGCCGAGGTCGGGACCCTGGCTGAAGGCGACGCCGTTCGCGCCGATGACCGAAGTCGAATCCCGTGCGCCGTATCCGGTCGCGCCGTCGAAAACAAGCGAGGCCTGGCCGCCGTCGAAGTCGATCAGCGCCTGAGCGAGCAGCGGGGGCCGCGCGGTCTGTCCGGCAGTTCGAGCGGCAGTCGCATAGACCGAGTGCGCGCGGCCGCCGATGACGCTCGCGAGAAAATCGAACCAATGGATGCCGAAGTCCCAGAGGATGAGATCGTCCATCGCCTCGAACGACGTCCCCGCAATCCAGCCATGGTTCCAGCGAATTTCGACATGAACGCCGGTGACCTCGCCGATGAGGCCGGCGCGAACCGCCTCCCGGATATAGGCGAGATGCGGCGCCCAGCGGCCGTTCTGATTGACGGCAAGCTTGACCCCGCGCCGCGCCGCGAGTTCGACGAGTTCGCGGCCGTCATCGAGCTTTTCAACGAAGGGTTTCTGCGACAGCACGTGCTTGTCGACGTTCAACGCGCGCCGCATGAGGTCCAAGCGGACATCCGGATGGGCGGTGAGGTCGAGCACGCTCACCTTCGGGTCACGCAGGAGGGAATCGAAATCGTCAGTGACGCGCGCGTTCGGGAAATGGGCGCCGCGCCGCGCGCGGGCGCGACCGAGATCGCGCGAACAGATGGCGACCACGTTGAGACCATAACGCGCATAGGCGTCGAGATGCGCGCCGCTGATGCCGCCCGCGCCGACGAGCGCTATTGGCGCTCCGCGGTCGCGCGGCATAGGCGGACGGTAGGGAAGGTCCGGCGCTTCGATCTCGACCACGGCCTTGGCGACCAAAGCATAATCGTCGGCCGTCGGTCCTTCAGCCTTTCCTGTTTCCGTCTCGATCATGGCAGAAGCGCCAAACTGCGGCGCTCGCGGGCCGACAGCGCCGCGGTGTCGACGATGCGCTGGCCAGTCCGGCACAGCAGAGGATCCAGAGGCCCCTCGAACGGCAGATCGCGTTCCTTGCAATAGAGCACGTATTCGACCGGTTTGCGGAACGGCGCCTTGAGTTCGTCAACCGGAACTTGGCGAATGACCGGATTGGCGCGGGTCTGCACACCGACATGCGCGTCGTAATCATAGCTGGAAATCGTACCCTCCGAACCCACGACGACAAAGCCGCACTTGGGCTGAGGCTGAGTCGTCCACGGATCGGTGAAGGTTCCCCAGCGCGTTTCGAGTTTCGAAAGGCCGCGGACGTAGCGGCAAATGACAATCGAATGCTCGTCGACTTCGAGTCCCTCAGGCTGATCGACGACCGCCGTCACTTCAATCGGCGCCTCGCCGTTCATGAACCACGTCCCGAGCGTCGCTCCGTAGCCGAGATAATCGAGGAGACTGCCGCCGCCCGCGGCCTTGCTGTACCACCACGACGTCGGCTTCTCGCGCCGAACGTCCGCGTCCGAAACAACGACCTTGTCGGCGCGGTGATAGAGCGGACCACGGTTGCCGTCATAGAAGTGCACCTCGATCACGTCACCAATGACGCCTTCGTCGATCAGCCGCTTGGTGGTCACGTGGGACGGATACCAGCGCAAAGGCCAGTTGACGGCGAGTTCGAACTCCGGACTTCCTGACAGCCGCAAGCATCCGGTCGGCGTCGGCAAGCGATGCGGCGAAGGGCTTTTCGAGCAGGATGTCGACGCCGAGCGCGGCGACCTCCTCGACCAGGTCCGCATGCCGCGCGGTCGCCGGACAGAGGATAGCGAGATCCGGATGCGTCTC
The DNA here is from genome assembly GCA_963726105.1 of uncultured Alphaproteobacteria bacterium. Taxonomy (GTDB): domain Bacteria; phylum Pseudomonadota; class Alphaproteobacteria; order Rhizobiales; family Beijerinckiaceae; genus Roseiarcus. The sequence continues at coordinate 271,235 of CAVSBJ010000026.1, read as the reverse complement.
GCGCACGCATTGCGCGATGTCACGATAGACGCGCTCGCTGGGAATGGAGAAATTGGCGATTGCGCCGGCCATCCTCGCCTTGTCGTCGTCGCAGACCCCGACGATCTCGGCGTTCGGATGCTCGTGGACTTCGCGCAGCAGGTCTCCCATATGCGCGTGTTCGAAGCTTAAGCCGACGATCCTGCGTTCGCGCATCTGAAATCCCTCCAAAACCTCAAAAGCCGCTTGCGCCGTTCAATCGTCACCTGGTTTACGGACTCGCGAGATTGGGCCCGCCCCCCGCAGGGTCCGAGGCATCGCGCCCGCGTGCGCCCGCTTCCCTGCGCCGCTGCTCGACGCGCAGCACGAGCGCCATCGCCACCGCGAGCGTCGCCGAAAGTGATTTGAATCCGGAGAAGCTTTCCTCGATCACCTCGACGTAAGCCTTCGAGACGAGGACCAATGGGCTGAACGCGCTGTCGGTCAGCGAGACGATCGGAACGCCGCGCTGTGCGGCAGACGCAGCCAATTCCGGGGTGATGGAATTGTAAGGCGTGAAACTGACGGCAAGAACAGCGTCGGAGGTCGACGCGCAGCGCAGAAGCTCGAAGGCGGTCGAGCCGACATTGTCGAGCGCAAGGTTTCGCACGCCGAGATTGGCGAGCGCGAGCGAGACATAGCTGACCAGGGAGAAGGCGCGCTTGGCGCCGATGATGTAGACCAAGTCCGCGGCCGCAAGCGTCTCGCTCATCATCTCGAATTGCTCCAGATCGAGCCGATTGCGAACGCCGGCGAGCGCCGCCGCGGACGAGCCGATGAACCCGTCGACCAGGCGCACCGCCTCGCTGCTCGAGGCGCTCTCCCAGCGTTCGCGGCCCCTGCCCCCGTCCGCCAGATGGGCTTTGAACACGTCCTGCAAGTCAGAGAAGCCCGAATAGCCGAAAGCCTGCGCGAACCGCACCAGGGTCGAGGGCTGCACGCCAGCTTCGCCAGCGACGCTGGTCACCGTGCCCAACGCCACCGCGGTCGGATGCTGCCAGAGATAGATCGCGACCTGGCGCAGCTTCTTCGGCAGCCGAGCGGTTCCCGAGGACAGCACCGCCCGCAACTCCTCGTAGTTGCCGGGCCGCGAGTAGCCAAGCTCCGCGCCGACGCCCGCATCCGCAACCACGTCGGCCCGCTCTAGGGTCCGGCGCCTATTCATCGCTAAGCCGCTCCGTGAGGTAGCCGCGCGCATCGCTGCTGAGCAGACCGCGCAGATGTCGCGCGACCGGCTCGACGACCTGCGGTACTGTCATGTCCTTGCCGAAGATGGGAGCTATCGAGAGAACGGCCTGGGCCAACTCAGACCAGTCGGCGTTCTTTTCGCCGATCGCGATGACGCTCTCCGCGTAAGGGTCTGAGGGGGGCCAGCGGGCGCCGAAGCGGCGAGCGCCGCACAAACCATAGGCGATCCAACTGGCGACCGCGAGGGTGAGCAAGCCTGCAGGCTGGCCTCCGGCAAGACGCTCGCGCAACGGATCGATGAGACGTTGGACAATCTTCTGCGATCCATCCGTGCCGACCTGATGACATCGGTGACGGATGGCAATGTTGCGGATGCGCGCCATCGACTGATCGATGTACGGCGCGACCTCCATCTCCGCGCGTTTGGGCAGCGAGGTCGAAGTTTCCCGCTCGAGCATCTTGCGCGTCAGCGCGGCAAGCACCGGATCGGCGGCAGCCTGATAGGTGAACTCGTGGCCGACAAGCCCGCCTTGATGCGCGAGTGTCGATTGCGCGGCGTTGAGCACACGCATTTTGATCTTCTCGTAAGGCTTCGCGTCGGCGACGAACGTCACACCGGCGAGATCCAAAGGCGGTCGCTCGCCGGCAAATTTATCCTCGATAACCCATTGCCGGAACGCCTCGCCGACGACCGCGCCGGGGTCGCGCGCGCCGAGCGCCTCGGAGATTTTGTCGATGTCCTCTGGCGCCGTCGCCGGCACGATCCTGTCGACCATCGTGGATGGAAATGTGACCCGTTCCTCGATCCAGCGTGTCAGTTCCGCCGATCGCAAAGCCGCAAACTTGAGCATCGCCGCGGCGAGCCGCGCGCCGTTCGAGGGAACGTTGTCGCAGCTGATCAGGGTCAGCGGCGCCGCACCGCTCTGCCGTCGCCGCTCGAGCGCAAGCGCGAGCAAGCCAAGGAGGGTGCGCGGCGGGAAGCCGCCCTCAAGATCCACGCGCAGCGCCGGATTGTCGAGATCGAGCGCGCCGGTCGACGGCGTCAGGCAATAGCCTTTTTCGGTCACGGTGATCGTCGCCACGGAAATGTCGGGACCGCCAAGCGCGGCGATGGCGGCGTCGGCGCTCGCCTTGTCCGTAACGTCGATCACGTCGCACAGGGCGCCGATGATACGCGTCTCAGCGCAAGCGTCCTGCCTAAGCGTGCGGGAATAAAGACAGTCCTGCCGGGCCAGGAGATCAGTGAGGCTTGGCGCCGTGAGATTCACTCCGAGCACGCCCCATCGTCCGAAGCGAGCCTCAAGCATGTCGTCGATAAATTCGGCCTGGTGACAGCGATGAAAAGCGCCGACGCCAATATGCGCCATGCCGATCTTCAAGCTTTCCCGATCATAGCGCGGCCGGCGCACTGACGGCGGCAGCCCCGCCAAGACGCTACGAGACAAGCGTCGCATCGCCTCGTGCCTCAATCCAGTCCGCCAAAGACGTTCTGCGTGTAATCGATCAGCGCGCCGGACATCGGCTCCGAAGCGTCGGAGAGAAGAAACAAGGAAAGCCGCGCGACGTCGTCCGGGTTCAGCAGGCGGCCGAACGGCATGCTCGCGGCGGCGGCGGCCAGCCATCCCTCGCCTTTGCCGAGCGTGACCGCCTGCATCTGCCGCTCACCCGGCGTATCGACCCAGCCGAGAATGACGCCATTGACGCGAATACGGTCGAAGCGATGCGCGTGCGCGGCGTTCTTGGTCAGCCCAGCTAACGCCGACTTGGAGGAGGCGTAGACCGCCAACTCCGGCGCTCCGCCGCGAGCATGCACAGAGAGGATATTGACGATCGAGCCCGGCGTCTTGCGCTCGCGCAGGTGATTGACGATCCGCTGCATAAGAAAGAATGGCGCGCGCGCGTTGACCGCGAAGAGCCGGTCCCAGAATTTCATGTCCGCTTCGACGAGCGATCCTCTGTCTGTCAGCGCGGCGGAATTCACTAGGGCGTCAACGTGACCGAAGCGTTTCAGCGCCGCGTCAAAGATCAAGTCCGGCGCATCGGACTGTTCGAGATCCGCAGCCACGAACAAAGCGGACGCCCCGCTTCGCCCGAGCTGAGCCGCCGCGGCTACGCCCTTGTCGGCGTCGCGTCCTGTCATCACGAGGCCTTCGACGCCGGCGCGGGCCGCCGCCTGGGCGATCGCCAATCCCACACCCTGGGTTGAGCCGGTGACTATGACGACTCGCCCCTTCACGCCGCGCCTCCCGGACAGATCTTAAGACAATTCTGGATCAGAAATTCCAATTGTCAAATTATGGAAAGTTCATAGCCATAGTACCGGCTGTACGGACGGCGTCGCATTTGACAAATAGAACTTTTTTGCCAAAATCTTCGCAACGACACAATAATTCGCCCTGACGGCAGCTTCAGGTCGCGCAGAGGGAGAGAACGCATGCGAACGATGAAAGGTCCGGGCTTGTTCCTGGCTCAGTTTGCAACCGACACCCCGCCCCATAACACCCTCGCTGGAATCGCAAAATGGGCCAAGGACTATGGATACAAAGCCATTCAGGTCCCAACCTGGGACAGCCGCTTTTTCGACCTTGATCGCGCCTTCGAGAGCGAGACCTATTGCGACGAGATCAAGGGAAAGCTGGCCGACATCGGCATCGCAATCAGCGAGTTTTCTACACACTTTCAGGGCCAGATGGTGTCCGTTCACCCGGCCTATGATGCGATGTTCGACGGACAATGCCCGCCCGCTGTTCGCGGCAACCCTGAGAAGCGGCGTCTTTGGGCGGCTGATCAGGTGCGCAAGGCGGCGCTCGTTTCGCGCCGTTTTGGCCTCACCGAGCATGTAACCTTCACCGGTTCCCTCGCGTGGCCCTACTTCTATCCCTATCCGCAGCGGCCGGCGGGACTTGTCGAAGAATGTTTCGCCGAGCAGGGCCGTCGCTGGAAGCCAATCCTCGACGTCTATGACGAAAACGGCCTCGACCTCTGCTTTGAGATTCATCCGAGCGAGGACGTGTTCGACGGCGACACCTTCGACATGTTTCTCGATGCAGTCGGCGGCCACAAGCGTTGCAACATCAATTACGACGCCAGCCACTACATCAAGCAATGCATGGACTATCTCGGCTTCATCGACGCCTATCACGACCGCATCAAGATGTTTCACGTCAAGGACGCCGAGTTCAACCCGACGGCGAAGCAAGGGGTCTATGGCGGCTATAAGGGATGGCTCGATCGCGCCGGGCGGGACCGGTCGCTCGGCGACGGCCAGGTCAATTTCAAGGCGATCTTCTCGAAGCTCGCGGCTTATGATTTCGCCGGCTGGGCGGTGTACGAATGGGAATGCTGCCTGCAGCACCCCGAGGTCGCGGCGCGCGAAGGCGCCAAGTTCATCGCCAACCACATCATTGAAGTAACCGATCGCGTATTCGACGACTTCGCCAAGACCGGCGCTGACCGCGCGACCAATCTCAAGCTCCTCGGCATCAAAGGCTAAGCCGATGGTTCACGCGACCGCGGTCGATGGGCTCAAGGGCGGACGGTTGCGCGTCGGCATGGTCGGCGGCGGCCGCAACGCCTTCATCGGCGCGGTTCATCGCATGGCCATGCGGCTCGACGATCTGATCGAGCTGAAAGCCGGCGCGCTCTCTTCGGACGCCGAAAATGCGCGGGCGTCGGGCGCCGATCTCGGGCTTGCGCCCGACCGGAGCTACTCGGACTACCGCGAAATGGCGGTTCGCGAGGCTGCGCGTCCCGACGGCGTCGAGGCTGTCGTCATCGTCACCCCGAACCACCTGCACTTCCCTGTCGCCAAGGCGTTCCTCGAGGCGGGCATCGACGTCATCTGCGACAAGCCTCTCTCGACGACGCTTGCCGAAGCGTCCGAGCTGGTCGAGCTCACGCGCGCAAAGGGGCTCGTTTTCGCGGTGACTCTGAACAATACCGGTTATCCGATGGTGCGCCAGGCGCGCGAAATGATTGAAGCTGGCGAGCTCGGCGACATTCGGGTCGTCCACGCGGCTTATGTCCAGGATTGGCTGACCCTGCCGATCGACGCCGACGGACACAAGCAAGCAGTATGGCGCACCGATCCGACTCGCGCAGGCGCTTCCGCATGCCTCGCCGACATCGGGGTGCACGCGCACAGTTTGGCTTTGTTCGTGACCGGACTCGAACTCGACGCGATTTCAGCGGAACTCACGACCTTCGTGCCGGGTCGCCGCCTCGACGATAACGCTCACGTGCTGATGCGGTTTCAAGGCGGCGCGCGCGGCATATTGGCCGCGAGCCAGGTCGCGGTCGGCAATCTCAACAATCTGAGCATCAAGGTCTACGGTTCGCGCGCCGGACTCGAATGGGCGGGCGAAGAGCCGGAAACGCTCCGCTTCGCGCCCTATGGCGAGCCGTCCCGCATCTTGCGACGCGGCGGGCCGGGAAACACTTCACTTGCCGTCGAAGGCTCGCGCATGCCGGGCGGCCATCCCGAAGGCTATGTCGAAGGCTTCGCCAATCTCTACCGCGGCGCGGCGGAACTGATCTCGGCCCGGCGCGCTGGACGCACGCCTGAAAAGAGCGCGAAACTAACCCCGACCGTGCTGGACGGCGCTCGGGGCGTCGCGTTTATCGAAGCGGCAGTCCAGTCCAGCCAGAATGACGGAGCTTGGACGTTCGCCCGCTTCGGTTGAGCGGATCACGCAAATGCGCTATGCCGTTTGGTACATGTTGATTGGGAGGAAGCAATGAAACTGACTGGGATTCTAGGTAGCGTCTCACTCGCCGTGTTGGCGACGGCAGGCGGAGCGCAGGCGGCGGACAAGTATGTCGTCGGCGTCTCCAATACGCTGATCGGCAACGGCTGGCGCGAAGAGATGATCTGCTCGATCAAGGCCGAGGCGGAAGCGTCGGGCAAGGTCTCGAAGGTCATTGTCGCCAACCGCAATGGCGGTCCGTCGGAGCAGATCGCCGACATCCGCAACCTCATTTCGGCTGGCGCGAACATCATCATCATCAATCCTTCCGATCGTGAAGCGCTCAACCCTGTCATCAAGCAGGCGGCGGACAAGGGCATTGTGGTGGTCGCAGTCGACCAGGCGGTTTCCGCGCCGGAGGCTTATGTTTTGACCAACGATCAGGTCGAATACGCCAAACTCGGCGCAAAATGGCTGTTCGACAAACTGGGCGGCAAGGGCTCAGTCGTCGAGATGCGCGGCATCGACGGCGTTCCCGCTGACGCGGATCGTCACCAGGGCTTCATCGAAGTCGCCAAAAACTACCCGGACATCAAGGTCACGTCGGTGTTCTCGGGCTGGGCGCTCGACAAGACCGCGCAGGAGACGAAGAACCTGCTCGCCTCCGGCAAGCCGATCGACGGCGTCTGGACGTCGGGCATCGATTCCACGGTCGTTGACGCCTACAAGACGGCGGGCAAGCCCTACGTACCCGTGGTCGGTGCGGACAACAACGGTTTCATCGGCCAGCTCATCGACCAGAAAGACAAGGGACTGTCGGGCGCGGCAGTCAGCAACCCGCCGGCTGTCGGAGCCGCGGGCCTGAGCCTCGCGCTCGACGTGCTCGCCAAGAAGGACCACCCGCACCTGATCAAGGTCACGCCGACAGTCTGGGACAATGGCGAGGGCGTCGCTGAGCTCAAGGCCGCGTACAATCCGAAGCTCGACCCCTATTTCAGCGTCGCCACGGTGCCCCCCTATACGCACTACACGCCGGAGCAGCTGATCTCTTGCAAAGGTCCGTGATCTCGGCTGAATAGCCGATTGGTGCGCCGGCGGCTGTTGCCGCCGGCATTTTTCGGACAGGCGACCCATGAACGACGCTCCGCCGCTTCTTCATATTCGCGGCGTCGCGAAGACGTTCGGAGCGGTGAGGGCGCTCCGCTCAGCCGACTTGGAAGTGCGCGCGGGCGAAGCCCATGCGCTCATGGGCGCGAACGGCGCCGGCAAGAGTACGCTGGTCAAGATCATCACCGGCGTGTTCCCGGCGGACAAGGGCGAAATGACCCTCGCCGGGCAGAAGGTGGCCTTTCGATCGCCCGCCGAAGCGCGTCGAGCCGGCATCGTCTCTGTCTACCAGGATCCCGCAATCGTTCCCGACCTGACGGTCGCGCAGAACATGCGCCTCGCGCGCGTCGCCACCGACAAGGTCAAGGCGGCGATGCGCGATCTCGGCGTCGAGTGGATTGATCTCAGGACCGTGGCGCGTGATGTCGATTTCGCACTGTTGCGGCTGATCGATCTCGCCCGTGCGCTGGCGTCGGACCCACACATTCTGATGCTCGACGAGATCACCGCGGCGTTGCCGGCTGACCTTTCCGAGCGCGTGTTCAAGGTCGTGCGCGATTTTCGCAGCCGGGGCGCGAGCGTGATCTTCATCTCGCACCGCATGGCCGAAATCGCCATGCTCTGCGACCGAGCAACCGTGCTGCGCGACGGCGTCACCGTCGGCGTCACGCCGACCAAGGGCGCCGAAGACGCGATTGTGAATTTGATGCTGGGCTCGGACGTCGCCAGGGCGACGACTGAGGCGCCAGTTGCGCGCGCCGCCCGTCCCGAGACAGCGCATGACGTCCCGGCGCTGGAAGTGAAAGATCTGAGCTACGGCCACGCGCTGCATGGCGTCTCCTTCCGGGTCGACCGGGGCGAAGTGCTCGGAGTCGCCGCTCTGGAAGGACAAGGACAGGAGGAACTGTTCGATTGCATCGCGGGCGTCCGGCGAGCCGACGCGGGGGAGGTTCGGGCGGAAGGACGCGCGCTCAAGCTGCGACATCCCGCCGACGCGATTCGCGCCGGGCTCGTTCTGGTTCCGGCCAATCGGCTGGTCTCGCTTCTGCCGCAACGTTCCGTGCAGGAAAACGTGGCGCTTGCCGCATTCGGCCGATTGCGCTCTTGGGGCCCCATTGCGATGGGCGAGGAGAGACGCCGCGTCGACATGGCTGCGCGGAAATTGCAGATCGACACCCGCGCCGCCGCGGAAGTGAGGCGCCTCAGCGGCGGCAACATGCAGAAGGTCGTCATCGCCCGCTGGATTGCCGCCGGCTTCAAGACCCTGCTTTGCTTCGACCCGACGCGCGGCATCGACATCGGCACCAAGAAGCAGATCTATGCGCTCATGCGCGAGATTGCCGACCAGGGGCTGTCGGTCCTCTTGTTCACCTCCGAACTGCCCGAGATTCGCTTGGCCTGCGATCGGGCGATCGTTCTGTTCGGCGGCCGCATCTCCGGCGAAATGCCGGCGGCGGAAGCGGACGAAGCGCGGCTCCTGCGGGCGGCCCACGGCTTGACCCGCGCGGAGGCCGCAGCGGCGCTCGCATGACCGATGCGGCGGCTCGAAACACCGGCGCTTCCTGGCGCACGCTGGCCCGGGCCGGACGATTTCTCGGCATGCCCCTTCTGCTCGCAGCGTCGCTCGCTGCGACCCTCGCCATTCATCCCGATTTCGGTTCGTTCGAGATTCAATCCCTGGCGCTTGGCGCTTTGCCGCTCGCGCTGGCCGCGGCGGCGCAGGCGATCGTCATCATCAGCGGCGGCATCGACCTCTCGATCGGCTCGATGATCGCGGTGTCGAACGTCCTCTCCGCGAGTCTCATGCACCACGCCGACTTTCGCCAGTCGCTGGCGCTATCCATCCTCGTGCTCATCGCCGGCGCCGGCCAGGGCTTGCTGAACGGCCTCGTCGTCGCCTTCTCCCGCATTCCCGACGTCGTCGCGACGCTGACCACCGGGTTCATCTGGGGCGGCGTGGCCTTGCTCATCCTTGAACGCCCCGGAGGCGGCGCGCCGGCGGCCTATCTCAACATCGGCGCTGGCGCTGATTTCTGGCCGTGGCTGCCGAACGCGCTCGTCGTCATGGTCGTCGCCATCGCCGCGATCTGGCTGCCGATCCGGCTGAGCCGCATCGGCCTTCTGATCTACGCCGCGGGGAGCGATCCTGTCGCCGCGTTTCGCAGCGGCGTCGACGTCATGCGAGCGCGCACGATCGCCTATGTGTTCAGCGGAATCGCCTGCGCATTCGGCGGCATGGCGTTGACCATGACGACCGGGATCGGCGCTCCGCTTGCGGGCGCCTATTACACGCTGAGCAGCGTCGCCGCCGTCGTCATCGGCGGCGTCAGTCTCGCCGGCGGCCGCGGCGGAATGGTCGGCCCGGTCATCGCCGCGCTGCTCTTGACGCTCGCGCCCATGGTGCTGGTGTTCCTCGGCATCGACCCCAATTACGGCCAGGTGATCCAGGGCACGCTGATCGTGCTGGTGGTGATGATCGCGGGCCTGTTCGCCTTTCTGCAGGAACGCAAATGAAGCTGCTCCTCAGCTTCCTGCGCGAGCACACGATTTATGCGCTCGTCCTGCTGCTTGTGGCTTTCGTGATCGGCGTCGAGATCGTGCGGCCCGGCACGGTGACGCCGCTTTGGGCCTCGAACACGATCCTGTTCGCCGCGCCGCTCGCGATCATGGCCGGCGGACAAACGCTGGTGATGCTGACGGGCGGCATCGACCTTTCGGTCGCGAGCGTGGCGACCGGCGCGGCTTATCTGCTCGCAACCAACGCCTCCTCGGGCGCCGCTGCCGCGATTGGCCTCGCGCTTCTGGTCGGCGTTATCGTCGGCCTCATCAACGGGATCGGCGTCGCGCTCTTGCGCGTCCAGCCGCTGGTCATGACGCTCGGCACCGGCCTCATGACGGGCGGCGTGCTGATCGTCTACAGCCAGCACATGATGGCGAGCCAGCCCCATGTCCCCGACATCATCCAGACGCTCGGGGCCGGAAGAGTGTTGGGCCTCGTGCCGATCGACCTGTTCCTGTGGCTCGTCATTGCCGCCTTGATCCTGTTCGGCCTGCAACGGACAGGCTTCGGCCGCCTTCTCTATGCGGTCGGCGACAATCGCGAGGCGTGCCATCTCGCCGGCGTCCGGGTGTGGCGCGTGCTGTTCGCCAACTACTTGCTGTGCGCCATTCTCGCGGCGATCGCAGGGCTGGTCGTGGTCGGAGGCACGAACGCGGCCGATCTCAGTCTCGCCGACAGCTACCTCTTGCCCTCGGTCGCCTGCGTGGTGATCGGCGGCACGTCCATTTTCGGCGGGCGCGGCGGCTATGCGGGGACCATCATCGGCGCCTTGATCCTGACGGTTCTCACCGGCCTCCTCACGCTGCTCGACGTCTCCGAGCCGATCAAGCAGATCCTCTATGGGGCGATCATCCTGTCGCTCGCGGCGGCCTACGCGCGCCTGACGGAGTGATTGGCGGTTCGCCGTCTTCGCCGGGCGGTTGAGGCGTAGTTTGCGAGTCCGTTTCTCGCGATTTCAATAGGTTGCTCCGCGATTAACGAGTCCCTCGGTTCAGGCGCGAACGCCGTCCTCATTTATACATTATTACTCAGTGATTATCATCTTCTCTCGCGCGCTTCCGTCGCCGCCTTCAGGAACAGGTGCCGCTCCCGCCATTCTTCCGGCCCCGCTTTGTGCGGCGAGTTCGAGCGCCATCACCGGACCGCCTTCGCTACGGTGGGAGGGCCAATGCGGCAGGTCGGGACCGTTGGGATCGCCGTTCCTGACAAAGTTGATCCAATAGCTCGAAGCGAGCTTCGCCAGTTCGCGATCGGCGTCCTCATGCAGCCACGGGAATGCGTGGAGATTGTCGAAAACATAAAGAAGCTCGCCCGCATGAAAGGCGCCGGCGTCGCGACTGTCGCGCTCACCGAACCAGCCCTGCGGCGTTAGCGGCGCGCGGTCGAACCGGAAGCGGAAAATCTCGGCGCCGCCGCTCTGCTTCTGCGCCTCGATCCAGGCCCAGGTGGGATGAATGATGACGAGGTCCCCGCCAAGCGCGCGCGCCGAGGCGGCGTCTGTCTCAGGCGATCCGCCCGGATAATGCTGCAGCAACGCTTCCGTCCGCTCGCCAAAGATCGCGCGCGCCAAGTCGCGATAAGGGCGCTTCGCGTCCTCGCCCTGAAGCAAAGTGAAATTGAAGCCTTCATCCTTGTTCCAACCCGCCATCAGGGGCACGTCGCTGTGCTCGCCGGCGGCGAAGATCTCGGCGGGGAAACGCGGCAGAAACCATCCATCGATGATCGGCCGGAAGCCTAGCCCTGGCCCCGCGGCGAGAATGGCCTCCGCGGGCAAGGCGCGCATTTCGGCGAGCGAACGCGCTCCGACCCCGCGCATGAACTCGAGGCCTGCGGCCTCCGCCTCTTCGAGCGACACGGGCGCGCGGCTCGGAGAGGCGAACATCGCTCCGCTCTCGCCGATGACGCGCGCGAACAGTCCCTTCGCGAGCGGCGAGGCCATGAGCGCGCTCGTCGCGTGGGAGCCTGCGGATTCGCCGGCGATCGTGACCCTGCCTGGATCGCCGCCGAAACCGGCGATGTTGTTTTTGACCCATTGCAGCGCGGCGACAAGGTCGAGAAAGCCGTAGGCGCCGGACGAATGGTGCTCGTATTCCGCAGTGAGTTCGGGATGAGCCAGGAAGCCCAGCGCGTTGAGGCGATGGTTGACGGTGACGACGACGATGCCCCGCGCAGCGAGACGCGCGCCGTCGTAGCGCGGCTCGGCGCCGGAGCCGACGACGAAGCCGCCGCCATGAATCCAGACCATCACCGGCAGGCGCGGTTGTGTCCCCGGAGAAGCCGGCGTCCAGACGTTGAGATGGAGGCAATCCTCGGAGGTTGCGGCTCCGCTGAGGTCGATGTCGTCCCACACGACGCCTTGAACCGAATGCGCGCCGAACGCATGTGTCGGCCGCACGCCTGTCCAGGGCGCAACCGGCTCGGGCGGGCGCCAGCGCAACGGCCCGATCGGCGGTGCGGCGTAGGCAATGCCTTTGTAGACGCGGACCCCGCTCGCGTCCGGCTCCGGAACCGCGAGCGCGCCGCTCTCGATCGCCAGACTGTTCGCCATCACACACGCCATCCAGCGCTCGTTTCGACCGGTATTGCCGCCCGCCGTCGCATCGGCATTTCATCGAGGCCGGCAAAGCGCGCCTTCGAACCGAGCGCTTCCTCGATGCGAAGCGCCTCGTTCCATTTCGCCATCCGCTCGGAGCGCGCGAACGAGCCGACTTTGAGCTGTCCCGCGCTCCAGCCAATCGCGAGATGAACGATCGATGTGTCCTCGGTCTCTCCCGAGCGCGCCGACACGATTGTCCCGAAGCCTGCGCGGCGTCCCGCGTCTGAGGCCGCTTTGGCTTCGCTGACCGTTCCCGCTTGGTTCACTTTCACCAACACCGCATTGACGCTGTGACGGCTTGCCGCCTCGCGCACGCGGCTCGCGCTGGTGACGAGATAATCGTCGCCGATGACCTGGATGCGCTCGCCGATTGCGGCCGTGAATTGCTCGAACCCTTGGTCGTCGTCCTCGGCGAACGGGTCTTCGATCGACAGAATCGGATAGCGGTCGCACCATTGAAGCAGCATCTCGGCCAGCGCGTCGCGATCGAGCTCACGCTGCTCGAGGCCCAAACGATAGCGGCCCCCTTTGCCGAATTCCGATGCGGCGATGTCGAGCGAGATGGCCACGTCTTGCCCGGGAGCAAGGCCGGCGCGTTCGATCGCCTGCGTCAGCGTTTCGAGCGCCTCCTCGTTGCTCGAAAAAGCCGGCCACCAGCCGCCTTCGTCGGCCACCCCCTGCAGAAGGCCGCGCTCAGCCATGATCGCTCCGGCGGCGTGGTAGACTTCCGCCGTGACCTCGAGCGCCTCGGCGAAGCTCTTGGCGCGCGGCGCCATGACCATGAAGTCCTGCACGTCGGTTCGCCGTCCGGCGTGGGCGCCGCCGCCAAAAATCTGGATTTCGGGCAGCGGAATGATCGCCGGCTTGTCGCCAAGACAATGAAGCCAGAGCGGCAGGCCGCGGCTTGCCGCCGCCGCATGAAGAACGCCGAGCGAAACCGCGGTCAGCGCGTTTCCCCCGAGCCTCGCCTTGTTCGGCGAGCCGTCGAGAGCGACGAGTTTCGCGTCAATCGCGGCCTGATCGAACGGGTCGAGGCCAGCGAGAGCGGGCGCGATTTCGGTAGCGATCCCTCGCAGCGCGTCCTGCACGTCAAACTTGCGAAAGCCTTGGCCTCCGTCGCGCTTGTCGATCGCCTCACGGGAACCGCGCGATGCGCCAGCGGGCGCAATGCCCCGCCCGACCGCGCCGTCGCTCAAGGCGATCTCCGCTTCGACCGTCGGCCGGCCGCGCGAGTCCCAGATGCGCCGCGCGACAATGGATTGGATGACGGGTTCGTTCATCGCAATTCCCTCCTCGTGAGGAGCACAGTTCCCCTCGCCCTGAGGCGCCCCGAAGGGGCCTCGAAGGGCGTTCCAGCAGGCGCTGATCCGGCAATGCTCTCTGGACCATCCTTCGAGACGCGATGCTGCACATCGCTCCTCGGGATGAGGTCGATGCTAAGCTTGGGAGAAACGCTCATCGCGTCCGCTCCCAGGCGTCGGCGACGTCCATGAGGCGAGGCGGCGGATCGGCGACCAGCGGCGTCGCGCATCGGCGCACGGCCGCCCGCTCACGCTCGCCGCTGAGGTATTCGACAGGCGACTTGCCGTCGACTCGGGCGAGGAACAGGGCCGGCAGCAAAGCGGCCGCGCGCGCTTCGATCTCCGTTGCGCTCTCCCAGTCGACGCCCGCCAGATACGCGTCAGCCAGCGCTGAAAAGGCGGCGATGTAGCGAGTCCTGTCAGCGCCTTCGCGCGCGCCCTTGAGCAGGAGATGATTGAGGCAGAAGGCGAGGTCGAAAGCGGGATCGCCGAACCATGCGCATTCGGCGTCGAGGAAAACCGGCCCGCGCGGGCCTTGAAGAATGTTCTTCGGACTGATGTCGCCGTGAACAAGCGCGCTCTTTGTCGTGAGTGTGGTGCGCGCGAGCGCATCGAAGCGCGATGCAAGCTCGGGATGCGCGCGGCCGGTCGCGCGCAGGTAAGGCTCGATGCGGATCGCCTCGAACGTGTCGTCGTTCGCGAACGCGGCCGGAAGGGTCGGGTCGGCGGCGCTCCGCGCATGGATGAGGCCAAGATCGCGTCCGACCGCGGCGGCGAAATCGACATCCACGATCCCGGCCAGAAGTTGCGCCTTCCACAACGGATGGTCCTCGGGCGCGAGATAATCCATCGCGAACATGCCCGTCTTCGCGTCCTCGCCGAGAACGCGCGGAACGGCATGCGGCGCCCAGCGTGCGACAGCGCGCATGTACGCCGCCTCGGCTGCATTGCGTTCGACCGGCGCCTCCCACAACGCGGCGACCTTGAGTCTCGGTAGCGCGCGCTTGACGCAGAAGCGTCGCCCGCCGGCCTCGACAACCGAGATGTCCGAAGACACCCCGCCGGTCAGAGGCGTGAGGCGAGCCGGTTCACCGGCTTTCAGGAGGCCCATGCGGTGCAGGCGCTCGATCAGATCGCCGCTCTCGATGAGCGCAGGCTCGCTCATGTCCTCGGCGCTCCCATGCGCTCAATAGGTGGCGCGGCCGCCCGAGAGATCGAACACCGCGCCGGTCGTGAACGAGCATTCGCGGCTCGCGAGCCAGCAGACGATCGCCGTCGCCTCTTCAACGGTGCCGAACCGATCCATCGGAATTTTCGAGCGCATATAGGCGATATGCGCGTCCGACACTTGCGAGAGGATCGGCGTGTCGATCGTCGCCGGCGTGATCGTGTTCACGCAGACGCCGTCTTTCGCGAGCTCCTTGCCGAGCGACTTGGTGAGGCCGATGACCGCGGCCTTCGAGGCGCTGTAAGCCGACGCGGTCGGATTGCCCTCCTTGCCGGCGATCGAGGCGATGTTGACGATGCGCCCGTAGCCTCGCTCCTTCATGAGTTTCGAGACAAAGCGATTGCAGTAGAAGAGGCCGTGCACGTTGATGTCGAAGACGCGCTTCCATTCGTCGATCGGGTAGTCGATGACCATGGCGTTCTTGCCCGCGACGCCTGCCGAGCAGACGAGGATGTCGATATGGCCCATCTCGCCTGCAGCGGTGAGCGTGGCGCGCTCGACTGAACCTGGATCTGCAACGTTGACCTCGTCCGCGCGTGCGGATTTGGCGCCGATCTCGGCGACGGCGGCCTTCAACCGCGCGGGATCCTGATCCCAGATCGTGACCCGCCCGCCTTCGGCTGCGATCCGCCTTGCGACCCCGAGCCCGATGCCGGACGCCCCGCCCGTCACCACCGCCGTCATCCCCTCAAACCGTTTGGCGTCCGACACTTTCAACCCTCCTGTTGTTGCTCTTAGCCGTTCATCAGCCCGGAAACAGCGTTTCCCCGCCGTCCACGCGCAGAACCTGGCCGCTCATATACTTGCTTCTCGGCCCGGCGAGGAAGGCGACCGCGTCGGCGATCTCGTCCGGCTCTCCGTAACGGATAAGGGACTTGATCGACGAGTCCATCTTTTGCGGGTCGACGACCCGGGTCGCCTCGAAGCGCGCCGTCTTCGTCGCCCCGGGACTCACCGCATTGATGCGAACGCCCTCGGTCCGGACGGAGGCCGCAAGGCAGCGCGTATAATGGATGACGGCGGCCTTGAGCGCGGCATAGATGACGCCGTTCGTCACCCCGAATTGCGCCGCGGCCGAGCCGATGTTGATAACCGATCCGCTGCCCGCCTTCACCATCGGCGGCACGAACGCCTGACAGACAAGGATGGTGCCATAGAGGTTGTTCTCGGTCAGCGCCCGGATGTCCTCAAGCGGAATGCCGAGCGCATCGTTGGGGTCAGGCTTGCCGCCCGACGCGCCGATGTCGCCGCCGGCGCAATTGACCAGGATATCGACCCGCCCGAGTTTGGCTTCGATGTCTTCCCGCATCTTCGCGACCGCGGCCTTGTCGCCGATGTTGCCGCTGACCGCCGCGACTCTTCCGCCGTGCCGGGCGAGCACCTTAGCGACCGCATCGAGATCGGCGGCCTCGCCATACTTTGCCGGCGCGGTCCAGGTCAGGTCATGGATCGCGACATCCGCGCCAAGCTCGGCCAATCGCTCCGCCATCACGCGCCCGAGACCTCGGCCCGAGCCGGTGACGAACGCGATTTTGCCGCTGAGCTCTTTGGTCATGGCCATCAGTCTCCAGTTTCAAGCGCCAAGGCCGATCGCGCGCATGTTGCTGGCGCTCCGGCGGATCATCGTCAATTCGTAATCCGCGATTGCGGCATCGTCGCCGCACTCCCAAGGCGTGCGAAAGTCGGCGTCGTCGGGAAGGCGATTGACCCTCGCCGCCGCGAGGCAGGCGGCGAGCGCCGGCGCCGTCTTGGGTGCATAGAAATTCCACCATTCTGGCCGCAGAAGCCGCACGTGGCGGGCCTCGAGCGCTCCGGGCTCGAGCACCGCATTCAGCTTCCGGCCCTGCGCCGCCAGAATGTCGAGCATGGGGACAAAAGGCACGGCGCCGTCGCCGATGGCGCAGCGCACGAGCCGATAGCCCTCGTCGGTGAACTGCACCCGGTAGTCCTTCAGATGCACGTGGCGCACATGCGGCGCGACATGGGCTACGAAATCGAGCGGCGCCTCGGCGACTGGATAAGTGTTGCCCGTGTCGAGACAGATGCCGACGCCGCGCGTCGTCTCGCAAAATTCCACGAGTTCGTCGCTGCCGAAGTCCTGATGATTCTCGATCGCCAGAACTCGACCCTCATCGGCCGCGCGCGGACCGCGATCGGCGAGCGCGACGCGAACCTCCGCCACCAGCTCTTTCCACCTATCGCCCAGCGCGTGACGATCGCCGCACAAAACCGACGTCAGGCCGTGGCGAATGACCCCGGCGTCGAGGAGGCGGGCCGAGCGCAGCGCGCTTTCGAACGGACCCATCATCAATCCTGAGCTGACGATGGGAGTCATGCCGAGGCCCGCGAGCCGATCGCGAAGCGCGTGCAGCTCATCGTCGCTCATCGCTCGAAGCCACGGGTCGTAGATCTCGAGAACTTTCGCGCGCAGCTCGGTCGCGATGGCGATGAAGCCTTCGAGCCCCGCGCCTTTTGGGTTCGCGCGCGGGCCGCCCGCGCCCTGCAGGCCCAGATGATAGGTCAGGCCATAAGGATTGAGACCGAAGGCGAAGGTTTGTCCGCGGGAGTCCGGCCGAAGCGCTTTCATCGTCTCGTTCATCGAAGCCCCGCGTCGACAATGATCGACTGCTTGGTGACCAAGCGGCTGTCGTCAGAGCCAAGAAACAACGCCACCCGCGCGATGTCTTCGCCGAGCAGCGTCGTCTTGATCGATTGACGCTGGACGATTGCGTCGACCGCTTCCGGCGTCTTGTACCACAGGCGCCGCTGCCGATCGGTCATGACCGCGCCGGGCTCGATCGCATTCACGCGAATGTTATCCGAGCCGAACGCGCGCGCGAGCGCGTGCGTGAGCCCAATGATCCCGGCCTTGGCCGCGGCGTACGCCGGCATTTTCGCCGCGCCGCGCCAGGCGATCGAGGAGAGATTGATGATCGAGCCGTACCCAAGCTCGCGCATCTGCGGATGGACGGCTTGGGCGGCGAAAAAATGTTGCCGCAAATTCACGTTCTGCGCATGGTCCCAATAATCGGCGGTGACGTCGGCGACGGCGTGGCGCTCGTCATTCGCGGCGTTGTTGACCAGGACCGCTGCGGGGCCGAGCTTCGCCCGCGCCTCTGCGATCGCGGCCTGCAGCGCGGCGACGTCGGTCACGTCGCAGTTGAGAAAAAGCGCCGTCCCGCCCTCTCTCTTCACCGCCGCCGCGATTCCCTCGCCGTCCGCTCGTTGCACGTCGACGAAAGCGACGCGCGCGTGATTGCGCGCGAAGGCGCGCACGATGTCGGCGCCGATCCCGGTCGCGCCGCCGCTGATGAACACATTGCGCCCGGCAAGACTCGGATAGGTGGCGAAGGTCAAGCCGCGGCCCGCGGAATGAGCGCCTGAGTCTCGGGATCGAACAGGCACGCATGGCCCATGTCGATCCCGAGGGCCAAGTTTTCGCCGAGACGCGGCGCGCCGTCCGGGTCGAAGCGGCCGACGATCTCCTGGCCGCCGAGCTTCAGAATCGCGTGGGTTTCGGCGCCGGTCGGCTCGACCACTTCGACGGGCGCGGTCAGCATCGCGAGGCCGGCCTTTTGCGCCTTCAAATTCGCATCATAACGAAACAGGTGCTCCGGGCGCACGCCGAGCACCACCTTGCCGCTCGCGGGCTCGCGCCCCAGCGTTTGGGCAAGCGGCAGTTTCGCGGTTTCACCGCGGGCAAGCGTTATCTCAACCGCCGTACGACCCTCGAGCGTCACGAGTTCGCCGGGTATGAAATTCATCGAGGGCGAACCCATGAAGCCGGCGACGAACATGTTGGCGGGGCGGTCGTAGACGGCCTGCGGTTCGTCGAATTGCTGGATCGCGCCCTGATGCATGACCGCGATGCGCGACGCAAGCGTCATCGCCTCGATCTGATCATGGGTGACGTAGATCGTGGTCTTGCCGACCCTCAGGTGCAGCTTCTTGATCTCGGTTCGCATATCGACGCGCAGCTTGGCGTCGAGATTGGACAGAGGCTCGTCGAACAGAAAGAGCTTCGGATCGCGCACCAGAGCGCGTCCCATCGCGACGCGCTGGCGCTGGCCGCCGGACAATTGGCCAGGCTTGCGATCGAGGAGCGGCTCGATCTGCAGGAGCGCCGCAACGCGCGCGATCGCGGCGTTCTGCTCAGGCTTGGACACGCCTCGGCTCTCCATGCCGAAGGTCATGTTCTGCCGGGCGGTCATCGTCGGATAAAGGGCGTAGGACTGGAACACCATGGCGATGTCGCGATCCTTCGGCGCGACCGCATTGACCACCCTTCCGTCGATGCGAATCTCGCCCTCGCTCGCGCTCTCCAGGCCTGCGATGATGGCGAGGAGCGTGGACTTGCCGCAGCCGGACGGCCCCACGAGCGCGATGAACTCGCCCGTCTGCGCCGCGAGCTCGATGCCCTTGAGAACCTCGACCGAGCCAAAACGCTTGGTGAGCCGCGAGACGGTCAGCGTCGCCATGGTCGCGCTCTCACTTGATCGCGCCTTGCGTAAGGCCGCGAACGAAATACTTGCCGCCGAACAGGTAGATCAGGAGGGGCGGAATCGCGCCGATCATCACCGCCGCGCTCGCGACGTCATAGGCGTGCGCGCTCATCTGACTGGTCGAGAGCGCGACCAGCGCCGCGGTGATCGGCTGCTGAGTGCCGCCGGTGAAGACGACGCCGAACAGGAATTCGTTCCAGATGCCGGTGAATTGCCAGATCACGGTGACGATGAGAATCGGCGGCGATAACGGAAGAATGATCTTGAAGAAGATCCGCCAGAAACCGGCGCCGTCGATGCGGGCCGCCTTGATGAGATCGTCGGGGATGTTGACGTAATAGTTGCGGCAGAACAGCGTCGTGAACGAGAGTCCCTGGATCACGTGAACGAGAATGAGGCCATAGACCGAGTTCGAGAGATGAAGCGCGCCCAGGACGTAGGCCCAGGGCAGAAGCGCAACCTGCCCCGGCATGAAGACCCCGAGAACGATGCAGATGAACAGCGTCTCCGATCCCGGGAAGCGCCATTTCGAAAGGACGTAGCCGTTGAGGGCGCCGACCAGCGTCGAGAGGATCGTCGCGGGAATGGTCATATAAAGGGAGTTGAAGAAATTGCGTTTGACCCCTTCGCAGGTGCCGGCGACGCAATAATGCGCCCAGGCCTGCGGCCATGCCTTCAAAGAGAAGCTGTGCGGCAGGGCGATCAGTCCGTTCTGCGTGATCTCCGGCAATTCACGAAACGAATTGGCGACGACCACGAACAGCGGCAGCAGATAGATGAGCGCGAACAGCGCGAGAAAGGCGTAGATCGCCAGCCGTTGCAGCGAATAGCGCAGGCTCGCGCTGCGCGCCTGCGAATTGAGCGTGAGATCCAAGGTCGCGTCAACCATGGGCGGCCTCGCGGCGCGCGCGCCAGACCGTCCATAACGCATAAGGAACGAGCACGACCGCCAGCGCCGCCAGCATCATGATCGCTGCCGCCGCGCCGACCGCGATCTCGCCCCGCTGGAACATGAGGTCGTAGACGTAGTTGGCCGGAAAGGTCGTCGAAATGCCCGGACCGCCGCGGGTCAGCGCGACGACAAGATCGAAGGTCTTGATCGCGAATTGCAAGAGCACGACGATGACAGCGACGAAAATCGGCGCGATCGAGGGCAGAATCACCTTGCGATAGATGCGCGCCGGGCCGGCGCCGTCGATCTGCGCCGCCTTGACGAGGTCGGGATCGACCGATCTGAGGCCTGCGAGAATAAGGGCCATCGCGAAGCCGGAGGACTGCCAGATCCCGGTCGCGATGATTGCGTAGATGGCGGTGTATCGGTTCGTCGTCAGGCGGAAAGTGAAATCGTGCCAGCCGAGGCTGCGTACGAAAAACTCGATGCCGGCGTCGGGACTATAGAGCCAGCTCCATATTGTGCCGGTGACCACGAACGAAACGGCGAGCGGATAGAGAAAAATGGTCCGCCATATCGCTTCGCCTTTCACGCGTTGATCGATGGCGATGGCGAGAGCGAGACCAACCGCAAGGCAGAGGACGACATAGAAGGCGCTGAAATAGAAAAGGTTGCCGTAGGCGATCTTCCAGCGCGCATTGGACCAAAGATCGAAATAGGGCTTCAGGCCGACGAAATTGTAGGTCGGCAGCATCGTGCTGTTGGATACGGAGATGTAGAGCGTCCAGAGCGTGAAGCCGAACACGTAGATGAGACTGGCCAGCGCCCCGGGCGCGATCGCCAGCCTCGGGGTCCAGGCTCCGAGCGTTTCGCGGAAGCCGGCTTTCGCCTGAGTGGCCTCATTCGCGCCGAGGGCGTTCGACATGGGCTGCGTTCAACCGCAACGGAAAACTGGCCTCCCGACACGAAGCGCCGGGCGGCTGGATTGCCTTCCCCTACTTTTGTGCGTCGACGGCGTCCGCCATGGCGTTGGCGGCTTCGTCCGCGCTCATCTTCGGGTTGTTCACGAACGACGTGATGGTGTCGAGAATCGCGCCGCGATATTTTTGCAGGATGGTCATGTTATGGGCCATCGAGCGCACCAGCATGCCGTCAGCGATCGAGGCTTGCAGGTCCTTCTGCGACTGCTGCTGGCAGGGGTTGAAATCCTTGAGATCGATGTCGAGCCGAGCGGGAATCGAGCCCTTGGCCTGATTGAACACGGTCTGGAACTTCGGCGACATGATGAGATGGGCGAGCAGCTTCTGCCCAGCGACATAGTCCGGGTCGGTCTGCGTGAAGAAGGCGACGGAATCCGAATTCAAGATGAAGCCCGGCTTGCCCCAGTCCGTCGGCGCCTGGGCGCATTGGTAGTCCGTCCCTTGCTTGAGACCGGCGGCGGTGAAAATGCCGATCTGCCAGTCGCCCATGATCATGAACGCCGCCTTCCCCTTGGCGATCATGGCTGTCGCGCTGTCGTAGTCGCGGCCGGCAATGCCCGGATCCATATATTTCGAGACCATCAGCCGGTACTGTTCGAACGCCTTGATCATTTCGGGCGAGCGCATCGCCGCGGTGTCGCCCTCGACAAAAGCTTTCTTGAACAGGCTCTGATCCATTCCGTAGACGATGACCTCGAAGGTCGTGGCGTCGGTCCAGTCCTGGCTGAAATGGGCGAGGCAGATAAGATGCGCCGCGACCGCCTTGTCGCAGTCGGCGTTGAACTCCGCCCAGGTCTTGGGCAGGCCCTTGATTCCGGCCTGGTCCATGGCCTTGGTCGAACCCCAGATCCAGTTGATGCGGTGGATATTCATCGGCGCCGCGACCCAGTGGCCGGTCGGCTTCATCACCGGCAGGAGCTCAGGCGCGACGACCTTGTCCCACCCCTCCTCGTTGGCGATCGGATCGAGGTTGGCGGTCTTGCCCGTTTCGTTCCACTCGGCGATCTCCGGACCCTTGAGCTGAACAGCGGGTGGCGCGTTGCCGGCGACGACGTCGGCGCGAAGCTTGGCCAAAGTGTTCGCGGTATGGCCCGCGATCGAAGTCTGCTCCCACTTGCCGCCGGCGGCGGTGAACATCTCGCCAAGCTTGGCGATGGCCGCGGCGTCCGAGCCCTCGGACCATTGGCTGAGCAGGTTCGTCTTGGGTTCGGCAAGCGCCGCGGTCGTCGCGGCGGTGAAGGCGAGGACTACACTCAGCGCCGCCTTGATCATGAGCATCGTTTCTCTCCCACCTTCGAGCCGTCGGGCTTGGCGCCGGCCCTAGCGATTTCGTTCGAATGTCTGCTATTGGCGCGCGCTCGCCGCGCGGCGTTGTTCGACCAGGAGATAAAGCGATTGATTCGAAGCGTCAAACATTGAACGGAAACGCGCGTCGAACGTTGCAAGGCCGAGCCGCAAAAAAACGCGCGGCGACGAGACCGGAATCCGTATCGTGGCGCGCCGGCTGATCACACCGCCGTGAACGCGGCCAATCGGGAAGTTAAGCGCATGTCACGAAGGTCGGCGGCATTGGCGGGAAT
Source organism: uncultured Alphaproteobacteria bacterium (assembly GCA_963726105.1). Lineage (GTDB taxonomy): Bacteria > Pseudomonadota > Alphaproteobacteria > Rhizobiales > Beijerinckiaceae > Roseiarcus. Next base: position 248,598 of record CAVSBJ010000026.1, on the reverse strand, counting down.
CATGATGATCGGCGCAAGCGGCGTCGCGCTGGCCGCGCAGGCGCCATATCTCGGCGACTGGGCGCGCGCCGACGGCAAGACCAGGATCCATGTGGCGCCGTGCGGCGCGTCGGTGTGTGCGCGCAACACATGGGTCAGACATGGCGTTTCCGGAGAAAGGGTCGGCGATCGGCTCATTCTCAAGGTCAAGCCAGCGGGCGCCGGGCGCTGGTCGGGAAAAGCCTACGATCCGCAGCGCAGGCAGAACTACGCAATCAATGTCCGTGTCGCCAACAGGCACATGACCACGCGAGGCTGTGTGATGGCGGGGCTCGTGTGTGAAAGCATGGGCTGGAATCGGATGCATTGATCATCGTGCAGCGGCATGGCGCGCGGAATGCTCGGCGATCATCCTCGCCAATTCGCGAACAAAAGCACCCCCGCGGCGGCGAGCGTCCCCATCGAGACGAGATAGGCTGTCTGAAGAGTTATGTTCTTCCAGAACAGAATCCGCGACAAGAGGGCGCATCGAACCGGCAGTTCCTCGACGTCCAGCTCCGGATCGGCAATGAACTCGAAATCGTCCGGGTCTGAACGGCGCCAGATCGGGAATCGCTTTCGCCCCGCGCGGGGAAATCGCGGATAGACCGAGGCCAGCAGATTGAAGAAGATGACAATGAACGGCGCGAGCAGCACCGGAACGTTCAGGTAGCGAGGGTAGTGGTCGCGGAACTGCAGCACCGTCCCCATCATGATGGCGACGAAAAGGACCGCGATATTCGCCTTGATGTCGCTCAGACGAATGGAATCGCCGTATCCGGCGATCAGGTTGCGCAACTGAGCTTCGTGATCCTTCGAGATCACCGACATCGCGACAGACGCCAAGCAACGCGCGAAGCCGCGGCAATTGTGGAAGCGTTGCGCCTCGAAAACAGAGGATTGCTCATCGCGCGCGCCCGCCTAAACATACCAGATGTAGACGAGCAGAAACATGCTCGCGACAATGCTCGTCATCGCGACAAAAAAACTGATGCGAATGTAAAGGGTCTTCCACCACAGGAGTTCGGAAAGCACCGAGCAGCGGAGCTTCAGTTGCTCAAGCTCGTCCTCGGCCTCGACGACATGGGCGAAGTCGCTGACCGTGGCATTGCGCGAGACGATGAAATGCTTGCCGCCGCGCTTCGGGTAGCGAGGAATGAGCACCGCCAGCAGGCAGATGTAGACGACGAGGAATGGCAGCATCACGAAGGGAATCGGCAGGTAATGAGGAAATCGCGAATAATTGCCGAGCACCGGCCCCATCATGAAGGCGACGAACAGGATCGCGATATTGGCCTTGAAATCGCTCTGGCGGATCGCATCGGTATAGCCCGCGATCAGGCCGCGATAAGGTTGAGCGGGATCGACGACGTTCTTGTTCATCCCTCGGCCGGACAGTGCATAAAGGCGGCCCGGCGGACGCGCCCCTTTTGGGCTTGTCCTGGGTTTCGGCCCACCGAGGTCCTTCGCGGCGAATTGGCGTGAACTGCGAGGCCCTGTCAAGATCGTTGAATTCGGCCGTTTCAGGCGGAGATTGAGTCCAAAAATGGCAGCGCAAGCTGGGCGCGGCCCTAGACTTCGCGATCCAACGGCGGCGGCCAGGCGGCGGCTCGATAGTCGGAATTTCGGATCGCGAAGGCCGCCAGGAGCAACACCGCATTCGCCGCCATCACGTAATACGTGGACGCCAGCGGATCGCCGGTGACGCCGACCAGCCACGTGACGACATAGGTCGCCGTACCGCCAAAGATCGCGACGCCGACGGCGTAGGTCAGCGCGAGCCCAGTCGAGCGGATGCCGGGCGGAAAGATCAGCGGCGTCAGCGCCACGACGACGGCGACGCCGGCCGCGTGCAGCAGGCTCAGGATCGTGATCGCCAAGACGAGCGTCGTGGCGCTTGGATTGGCGATCAGAAATTTCATCACCGGAAACAGGACGATCATCAACGCGATCCGGGATGCGATCACGACCGGGCGTATGCCCCAGCGATCGGCCAGGACTCCGCCGGCCAGCGCTCCGAGGCAGCCGGTGATCCCAAGCGTGATCGCGCCGAGCATGGCGGACGAAGCCGGCAAATGAAGGGTGCGAATCGCATAGGGCGTCATGGTGATCAGGAAATACTGGGTGATCGTGCCCCCGCTGATGAGAGCAAGACCGAGCAGCACGCCGCGCCAGTTGGATCGAATGACAGCGGAGAGAATTGCGGTCGCGCCGCGCGCACGCTCCTGCGGCGGCTTTTCGAGGGTCTCCACCAGCTGGCGGCGAATGGCGATGCCGACCGGGGCGATCAGGACGCCAAACGCGAACGGAATACGCCAACCCCAGGCGTTCAAGCTCGATTGGGACAGCGCCAACGCCAGCAGGAGGCCAATCGAGCCGCCCAGCAAACTGCTGAGGTTCTGGCTCGCGAGCTGCCAGCTCGCGAAGAGCATGCGTCGATCTTTCGGCGCGGCCTCGAGCAAAAACATGGTCGCCGGCCCCACTTCGCCGCCGACCGCGAATCCTTGAAAGAGGCGCGCGATGATCAGCAGGATCGGCGCGAGGACGCCAATTGTTGCGTAGCCGGGCGTGAACGCAATGATGCCGCTGCCGACGGCCATGAGCCCGATCGAGAGGGTCATCGCCGGCTTCCGCCCGGCGCGGTCGCCGTAAGCCCCGATCAGGGCGCCCCCAAGCGGCCTCGCGACGAAGCCGACGCCGAAGGTGGCGGCCGACGCCAGATCGCTCACCAGGACATTGTCAGACGGAAAGAACGCCTGGCCGATCATGCCCAGGAAGGTGGCGTAGACGGTGAAGTCGAAGAATTCGAAACCGTTGCCGAGGACCGCGGCGAAGACTCCTCGGGCTTTGAGCGCTGGCCGGGCAAAGGCGGGTGCGGCATTCGCCCCTGCGGTCAAGCGTCTCTCCTCAGGTCCCGACGTGTCAGCGTCTCAGGACCGAGGGTCTCTTGTCAAACGTAATAGGCGGCATCGGCCGATCACAAGCCGGGAGCAGCGCCGAGGAGGTCAGAAGCCGTAGAATTCCCGCCGCAGCGCGTCTTCATAGAGGCGCTTGCGGTCGTCGGCTTCCTTGTGCAGCTTGTGCTCGCGGAAATGGGCCGCCTCCCATTTGTCGAGCTCGGCGACATCGTGGTTGCCGGAGGCCAAAGCCTCCTCTTCGCGGACCGCCGCGATCCAGTTTTCCACCGCCGCCTTATAGGCCGCCTGCAATTCGTCCAGTTCGCGCTGAAGATCGGCTGAAATGTCGGCCATGGGCCTCCCCCTGCCCGCATTCGCTTAACCCCGCTTCGTGAACAAAAAACGACAGTGAAGCGCTTTGCGTTTCAAGCGGGTAATGGCGGCCGACGCGTCGAAAGCCTGCGCTCAGCTCACCACAGCATCGTCCAGGGCAGCGCGCTTGCTTCGGCGGAATCGGCGGAAGGCTGGCAATCCAGAAGTATCTCTCGAAGCCCGTGCCCCTCCGGGCTGCCGCGCTCGAGCAATTCGTTCATCTTGCGCAGGCGCCGCACGAGCGTCTTCATGAACCCGACGGCGCGTTCCGGGTTATCCTCGATCGCGGCGACGAAGTCTCGATAGGAGGCGGCGAGGCATTCGGTGTCGCATGCGGCGGTGACGGTCGCGGATCGCGGACCCGGATCGATCAGGCTCATTTCGCCGAACACTTCGCCGGTCTCGAGCCTGCCGACGGTCTGGAATTTGTCGCCGCTGCCGACTGCGACGTCGACCGCCCCGCTGACGATGAAGAACGCGGTGTCGCCCTCGTCACCCTCACGGATGATCGTGTCTCCGGCCTTGAACGCAACCTTTTGCATGGAACCTCCACAGGCGCCTCGAGCCCGGCGACCTCGCTTATATCAGGTCTTTGCGCGGCGCGACGGCAAGGATCGGCGCTCCCTGGCGGCCGCCCTGCCCCCTTATTCCTCGAACCGTTCGCTCGTGCCGGTCGACTTCAGCGGCGCGATCGACGCGTCCGGCATCTGCGCCGCATCGCCCTGGTCGCGAAAGCGGTTGACGATCGGATAGCGCCGGTCGCGGCCGAAGTTCTTCGGCCCGACCTTGACCCCCGGCGCCGACTGACGGCGCTTGTATTCGGCGAGATAAAGCAGGCGCTCGACTCTGCGCACCGTCTCCAGGTCGTAGCCGTCCGCGACAATGTCGGCGACACGCATCTCCTTTTCGACCAGGCCCCGCAGAATCCCGTCCAACACCGGATAGGGCGGCAGCGAATCCTCGTCCTTCTGGTTCTCGCGCAGTTCCGCGCTCGGCGGCTTGACGATGATGTTCTTAGGGATCACCTCGCCATCGGGCCCGAGCGCGCCTGATGGCTTCCAGCGGTTGCGCAAGGCGGAGAGGCGAAAGACCTCCATCTTGTAGAGGTCCTTGATCGGGTTGAAGCCGCCGTTCATGTCGCCGTAGAGCGTGGCGTAGCCGACCGACATTTCCGACTTGTTGCCGGTCGTCACCACCATCGCGCCGGTCTTGTTGGAGATCGCCATCAGGATGAGGCCGCGCGCGCGGCTCTGGATGTTCTCTTCAGTGATGTCGCGCGCTCGGCCCGCGAACATCCGCTTGAGCGCCCGCTCCACGCCCTCGACCGGCTCGGCGATCGGCACAGTGTCGTAGCGGAGGCCGAGCGCTTTCGCGCAGGCAGCGGCGTCGGAAAGCGATTCGTTCGAGGTGAAGCGAAAGGGCAGCATCACGGCGTGCACGCGCTCAGGCCCCAGCGCGTCGACCGCCATCGCCGCGCACAGAGCCGAATCGACGCCGCCGGAAAGGCCGAGCACGACGCCCGGAAAGCGGTTGTTCTCGACATAGTCGCGCAGGCCCATGACGCAGGCGGCGTAGTCCGCTTCGTCCCCCTCCTCGACCACTTCGCGCGGGCCTTCCACGCAGCGCCAGCCGGTCTCGCCCCGCTCCCACACCGTGCGCGCCACCAGCGCGCGGAAGGCCGGCAATTGCGCGCTTAAGGTGCGGTCGGCGTTGAGGGCGAACGAGCCGCCGTCGAACGCGAGCTCGTCCTGACCGCCAACCATGTTGAGATAGATGAGCGGCAGCCCGCTCTCGACGACGCGGGCGACCGCGATGGTCTGGCGGATGGCGAGCTTGTCGCGCTCGTAAGGCGAAGCGTTGGGCACGAGCAGAATTTCGCCCCCCGTTTCGAGAATGCATTCGACGGGATCGGGACCCCAGATATCCTCGCAGATCGGAACGCCGACCCGCACGCCGCGAAAGACGATCGGTCCCGGCGAGGGTCCGGCCGCGAACACGCGCTTCTCGTCGAAGACGCCGTAATTGGGCAGATCGACCTTGAACCGCACCGCCTCGATCCGCCCCCCATCGAGGAGCGCCATGGCGTTATAGAGCTTGCCGTCCTCGACCCAGGGCAGGCCGACCAGCGCCGCCGGGCCGCCGTCGGCGGTCAAGCGCGCCAGCTCCTCGCACGCCGCCCGGCAGGCTTCCTGGAAAGCGGGCTTCAGCACCAGATCCTCGGGCGGGTAGCCCGAGAGATAGAGCTCGGGCGCCAGGACGATATCGGCGCCGAAGGCGGCGGCCTCCTTGCGCGCTTTGCGCAGGCGGTCGCGGTTGCCCGCGATGTCGCCGACGATCGCAGGGATCTGGGCGAGCGCAATGACGAGGCGGTTGCTGAGGGAGGGGGCATGGAAGAGACTTTTGCCCGAGCGGCGAGGTGAGCGCAAACGGGCTGCTCGACTCAAATCAGAAGGTCGGACCCGCTCACGCAGTTTCACGCGCTTTGTAAGCGCCGCAGGCCGAATAGGCGGATGTAGGTCGCCTCAGTCGTCACGCCTGGATCTGCATCGACGCAGAGCTGGATAAAGTCGGCGAGGTCGTTGGGCACCGCATAGATGGCGGGATCGATCAGCGCGTTTGCCAACTTGAGCGCGGCGCGTGGGTGTTCTCGCAGGAGTGTGTCATGGTCCTTCTGCAGGCGGAGAGAATGAGCGATGAGATAAAACTGATAGGGGACTATAAAATCGATGACGCCATCGACGGCGTCACCAAACGCATCCTCGCACTCAAGCGTCATCAAGACCAAACGTTCCGACACTCGCTCGTCACGAAACCTCGCGTCGAGAGGCCAGATGTCCCGGAACATTGGACCGACGACCTGCCGCCAACGAGCGGCCTTGTCCGGTTCGCCTTGTTCGTCACCCATTGCGGCCCACAATAGCCATGCCGCGGTGATGCGAACATCAGGCGCCGCGATACTTAGGGCGCGTTTGATCTCGGCAGTGGCAAGCAAGTGATCGAGCGCCTGGCCCCGACGATGAGCGAACTCGATACGGAAAAGTTGGCTTATTAAAGCCTCGGAGGCGTGATCACCAAGATCGGATCGCGCGAACGCTTCGAGCATGGACTTCTTTATAGCGTTGAATAAGCGCGGCGTGCCGACATTGCCGCCGTGAGCAAACGCGTCCCACATGGCCGCTGCGTATGCCCTATCCCAGGAAAGGCACGGCACGAGTTTGGTCGCCGCCCAACTCGGGTCGATCAATTCGAGGTAGCCAAGAGAGCTTACGAGTTGAACCCGCGCAAGAAGTCCAGCGCGCCCGCCCGCGTTCACCGCGATATTCAGACGCGTCGAGTATTGTGGGCGCAATTCGCCATTCTGCACCGGACTCTGGTCGACTATATCATTGAGAAGCGCCCAAGCGAGCAAGCCGGCAGGATCATTTAGCGCGCTTGATGTCAGGTCCCTTTCTACTTCTTCGATTGGACCGCCGTCTTGCGGGTAGGCAAGCTCTGCGAGTCGATCCCAAATGCGCAAAAAGGGCACCTCTTTGGGCGGGTCGCCTTTCAGAGACTCCCGGCGCCTTTGAAGCCATGACGTTGCGGGCGCAAGTAATTCTTCAAGTGTAGCCGCCGGCATACTCAACAGCGCGGCGGCCACCTCGAATTGGGTGGCTGCATCGCCCTTTTCGCACATGGCCCAGAGAAGGTCGCGCCATGCAATAGGATCGAAGCGGCCTATATCGGCGTCCGATTTCAGGCCGCGGAAAGCGCGCTCCGGGTCGGCTTCAGTAAGCAAGCGCCAGATATCGCGTTGATCGTAGGCTCGATCGCGCTGAAGTCGCATTGCCTCAGAAACAAGAGCGTCGTCCTTGACCCCAGCCAAAAGTTCAGTTTGTCCACTCGGTCCCGACCGGCTCTCGTGCCAGACGGCAAAGTCGTCGCGATCGCCCAGGGCGTGGGCCCACTCGGGACGCCGACTGGCAATTTCGTCGAGAGCTGCTTGACTTGACGCAGAAAGCGGCCAACCCGCTGACTTCAATCGGGCGAGCCTCTTGTCGGCAGCCGAGTCCTTCACCACCAGCCAATCATCTTCGTTTGCGAACGCGTCCGGGGGGTATAACTCGCGCGGAAGGCCAGCTCGAATTCGCGCTTCAAATTTCTCGCGGTCTGCCGCTGAAAAATCTGCCCACCGTTTGGTGGCGAGGCGCATGATTTCAACTTGGGCGCCGCCCCAAAAGATCTTGTTCTCAAGCGCTGCCAACGCCGACCAGGCATCGTCCGGTGGAAAGACTATTTCCATCGCGACAGCGAAGAGAAAAAGGCGTCGCAAGATAAGGTAAGGCGAGCTTTTCCACCCAACGACAAGCGCTCTCGCCTTGTTCGGATCCTTCAGTGCGATGCGACTCCAAAGATCCGCGATCATTCGGACAATGGGGAAGAAACCGGTGTGATGAGCGTTCTGCGGATGGTCTGCTATTGAGGGTACATCCCAACTCGCCCGATCCCAGTTGTCGATATAGCCGACATCAGAGGCCTCCTCCAAAGCCTCTACCAGTCCTCGCTCCAGGACTCTGAACAAGGCCATTTCTTGATCGAGCAATGCAGGCCACTCCTGCAAAATCTCCCGCGGGGTCGGATGGCCATCTGACTCGAAGTCGATACGCAGAAGATCGCTCATGAACTCATCCGCACGCCCCTCCGATTGGTACATATGAAAGGGCTTGGCGATCTGGAGTCGGGGTTGAAGGATGCGCCGGACGAGCTGCCGGCTGTTATGGCCAGCGTCGCCCTGACGAATGTAGCGCGAGATTTGAAACCAATCGTACCCTAGATCTGGCGACCAGGTACGTCGCTTCCCCCTTAGGATCAGTTGCCACGCCGTCAGTCGGACAGGAGAGAGATTGCCTCGGTTTTGCTCGATCGCGCGCTCGATATACCAGATCGATTGATCGTCCAAAGTGCTCAGTTCAACGATAGCTCGTATCATTTCGGCATCGTTGAGACGACCTGCGATCCATTCACCGGGACGTACTTTGTCAGTTCCGAAGACACCGCGTTCAGACAGAGGGGCAACCCAAGCCGGTGTGGGGGACAATTCCCGAAGCAGCCGTGATGCGTCGCCATGACCAAGGAGGGACGCGCACCGTTGGAGGTCTTCTTTCGCGCAAGAGTTGGGAGTTGTGACCATAATTGGCCTTAGCTGTTCCCGCCGCCAAACCGTGGGGTCAACGTCGTACTGTCTCCATTCGCGAAGGGAATCATAAAGCGCCGAATGATCGGGCCCGCATGGACGATACAGAATGGGCTCGACACCCTTTGCCTTCCAAAGCTCCGCCGTTAGATTCTCGTCGTCGGGCTCGGAAGGCGCGAAAGCGAAGACCTTATGGAGATCGGTAAAGCGTCCGCGATCCAACTCCAGCACTTCGAGCAAGTAGCGCATAGGCGGGTCATCCGCCTCGTATCCCACCAGAACGACCGTATGCGCGCGCACTAGGTCATAGACGTAACGTGACGCCCATCCGGAACGAAGATAGGCATCGCCGAACTCGGCGCTCGTCAGCACCAGATCCGTGTCGGGTAGGTTTAACTCCGGCTTATTGTCCGCAAGCCGCCCGTGGAGATGCAAGACGCCGCGAAATCCAGAGGCTTTTGGCTGCGGCATCGCTGAGTTGGCGTGGCTCGCAATGACCCAGGCATGCTTCTCCAACCACGAGCGCTCGAACAGCGTGTCAAAATTGGTTGTTACGATGCGCGACTGACCTTCCTGATCACGGGAGAGCTTGAGTAAAGCCAAGTGACCGCTGAGATCGGCTTCATCCGGCGGAATCAAAGCGCAACGCACCGCGGTGCGGATATGCTCCCGCATTCTGTGCTGCTGAGGAAGATCGGAAGCTGCTAGACGCCGCTCGAGAATTCGAAGCAGACGGTCGTATTGATTGGCGAGGCGGCCGCCAACCTCCATGACCTCCCGTTCGGCCGATATTGCCGCCAATCTTCGCCAAAGAATTCATAAACGCTCTCCAGGAGCTCGCGAAAGCTCGGCAGGCCAACCATCCGCGAGACGCCGGCCCCGCAAATAAAGATTGTTCGCCTTTCTCCTGCAAAGCGACGAGTTCGTCGGGATATCCGCGCCGTCCGGGCGGAAGCGCTATCGTCGTCCTCCGTGACCCGATGCTCGATTCGCGTCAAGATTGCCCGGCACCACGGGCTGACCATTGTCGCATCGGACGGCGCACTCAGCCGCTGGCGAGAGCTTGCTTGGCTTGCGCTCCGCGCGCCAGCGTGCGAAGGGCGCCGCGACGGCGGTCAGCGCGCGAGTCGTAGCCTCGGCGCAGACGTCCTTGAGCGCCATCGCCCGCTTCTCGACCAGGTTCCACGAGCAGAAGGCAAGGGCGAACGAGATCACGCCCGCGCTTCCGGCCATCGCCAGGATCGTGATCTTGGGGAAGAGCAGCGCAAGCGTCTGCTGCACGGGGAAAGCGTAGATATAGACGCCGTAGGAATAGTCGCCCCAGGCATTGAAGCGCCGGATCGGACCGCCGGGAATATAGGCGAGGTGCAGCATGAACGGCGCGACGCACAGGAGATAAAGCGGAAAGGCGACGATGGGTCCGATCACGAGCGCGGCGGCGATGACGATGAGCGGCAGCGCGACGAACGTGATCCGATTCATGAACAGCTTCGCGCGCCAGAAATAGAGCGAGGAGCCCATGAAGAACATGAAGATCTCGACGTTGCCGTTGCCGAGCACCCCTTGCGCGCGGGCGCGCAGGATGACGACGAACATCATTGCGGCGGCGATCGGCGCGACGTAACTCAGCGTGCGCACCCGGATCTGCGGCCACCAGGCAAAAGCAACCCAGCCGACCGCCAGATAAATGTACATCCGCGCTTCAATCGGCAGCGTCCACAGCGAGCCGTTGAACTGACCTTTGAGCGGCAGCGAGTTCGAACACGCCTGGCAGCGACCAGCGCACGCCGCCAACGATTGTCCCTGTCTTGCGCACGTATTCCCACGTCGTCGGCGACCCCAGATATTCTTTGACCGGCAGGGTGGTCAGCGCAGGCGCGAGGACGAACACGGTGAGCGGCACCATGAGCCAGATCGCCGGAAAGAGCCTCAGCGCGCGGGCCCACAGGAAATGGGTGAGGTCGCCCCGATTGAACAGGCTCGCCGTCACCAGGAAACCGCTGGTCACGAACAGCATGTCGAGCGCCATCTCGGCGATCTCTCGCCCGACATAGCCGTAGACAAAGTCGCGCCCGTCGATGCCCAGCGCAGACCAGCTATGGGCAAGCACAACGGCGAAGGCCGCGAGCAGCCGCAGCAAAGTGAAATTGTTGTCGCGGCTCCGCGCGTATTCGGAAAGGCGCATCAAGCCCCCAGGCTGTGGTCCGGGCTGCGAGCAGCCGGAGTCACTCGGCCGCCCGGACGGGCCGCTCGGGCGCAGCCAGCCGCTGGACCTTTAGAAGATCGGCGACCATGAAGGCCATTTCGACCGATTGCTCCGCGTTGAGGCGCGGATCGCAAAAGGTGTGGTACCGATCATGAAGATCGGCTTCCGAAATGACGCGCGCCCCACCGGTGCACTCGGTCACGTTCTTGCCGGTCATCTCGAGATGAACCCCGCCGGCGTAGACGCCCTCGGCGCTGCAGGCGGCGAAGAAGTTGCGCACTTCCTGGGCGATGCGCTCGGTCGGCCTCGTCTTGTAGCCGTTCGACGTCTTGATCGTATTGCCGTGCATCGGGTCCGAGACCCACAGGAGCTTTCGGCCTTCGCGTTTCGCCGCGCGCAGGAGCGGCGGCAGCGCGGCGTCGATCTTGTCGGCGCCGAAACGGCAGATCAGCGTCAGCCGGCCCGGCTCCTCGTCCGGATCGAGGATTTCGATTAGGCGCAGGAGCTCGTCGGGGGTGAGCGAGGGGCCGCATTTGAGGCCGATCGGGTTCTTCACCCCCCGGCCGAATTCGACATGCGCGCCGCCGAGCTGGCGGGTGCGGTCGCCGATCCAGATCATGTGGCCCGAGGTCGCGTAATAGTCGCCCGAGGTTGAATTCGAGCCGCGTCATCGCCTGCTCGTAGCCGAGCAGCAGCGCTTCGTGCGAGGTGTAGAAGTCGGTTGCGCGCAATTCCGGATGCGCCTCGGGATCGAGGCCGACGGCGCGCATGAAGCCGAGCGTCTCGGTGATCCGGTCGGCAAGCTCCTCGTAGCGCTCGGACTGGGGGCTGTCCTTGACGAAGCCCAGCATCCAGCGATGGACGTTCTCGAGATTGGCGTAGCCGCCGGTGGCGAAGGCGCGCAGAAGGTTGAGCGTCGCCGCAGACTGCCGATACGCTTCCAGCTGCCGGCGCGGATCGGGCTCGCGCGCTTGCGGACTGAACTCGATGTCGTTGACGATGTCGCCGCGATAGGCCGGGAGCGTGACGCCGTCGATCGTCTCGGAATCGGAGGAGCGGGGCTTGGCGAACTGGCCCGCGACCCGTCCGACCTTCACGATGGGGGAAGCCGCGGCGAAGGTCATGACCACCGCCATTTGCAGGAACACCCGGAAGAAGTCGCGGATGTTGTCGGCCGAATGTTCGCCGAAGCTCTCGGCGCAATCTCCGCCCTGGAGCAGGAACGAGTTGCCCGCAGCCGCCTTTCCCAGGGCTTTCTTGAGCTTGCGCGCTTCGCCTGCAAAAACGAGCGGCGGATAGCCGGCGAGCTGGCGCTCGGCCTCGGCCAGCGCCGCGAGGTCGGCATAGGCCGGCGCCTGCGCGACCGGTTTCGTCCGCCAGCTATCCGGGGTCCATCGTTGGTTCAGCATGATCCATGGCCATGGGCGAGCGGCGGAGCGCCGCTCCTTGAAGGTGATGGCCCTATATACAGTCCCGCGCTTAAGGCCAATATGCCGATTTTCGAGGCGGCCCCGCATTTTATCGAGCGCCTTGGCGCGGAGCCGCCCTTGGCGAAGCCGAACGCGGGCCCCAGCGCTGCCAGACCTCAATCCTTGACCACACTGATGTCAGGCGCGGCCGGATTCTTCATGCCCACGACATGGTAGCCCGCGTCGACATGGAGGACTTCGCCGGTGACGCCGCGCGACATCGGCGACAGGAGGTAGACCGCGCTCTCGCCCACTTCCTCGATGGTGACGGTGCGGCGCAGCGGCGAATTGTACTCGTTCCAGCGCAAGATGTAACGGAAGTCGCCGATGCCGGAGGCGGCGAGCGTCTTGATCGGACCGGCCGAGATCGCGTTGACGCGAATGGCCTTTTCGCCGAGATCCGCCGCGAGATAGCGGACGCTGGCCTCGAGCGCCGCCTTGGCGACGCCCATCACATTATAGTGCGGCATCCATTTCTCGGCGCCATAATAGGTCAGCGTCAGCATGGACCCGCCTTTGGGCATCAGCTTCTCGGCCCGCTGCGCGACCGCGGTGAACGAATAGCAGGAAATGGCGAGCGATTTGGTGAAATTGTCCTCGGTCGTGTCGACGTAACGGCCGGTGAGCTGATCCTTGTCGGAAAAGGCGATGCAATGGACGACGAAGTCGATCGCTCCCCACAACTTCGTGGCTTCTGCGAACGCCGCATCGATCGTGGCGCCGTCGGTGACGTCGCAATGGCCCAGCAGGGGAGCGCCCAGTTCCTGCGCGAGCGGCCGGACGCGCTTTTCCAGCGCGTCGCCCTGGAACGTGAACGCGAGCTCCGCCCCCGCCGCGTGGGCGGCTTTGGCGATGCCCCAGGCGATCGAACGATTGTTCGCCACGCCCAAGACGACGCCGCGCATGCCCCGCATGACGCCCGAGGTCATGCCGGCTGAGAGGGTTTGCTCCATCAAGGCCTCACTCGTCCTGGCCGGCGATTCGTTACGCCCATGCCGGCGCCGTGTTTAGCCTTGCTGATGACGCATGGAAAGGACAAGGCCCTCCCCCAGCTGTCACAAAATGTGTGAGTTTGCTCGCACCCGCGCTTGGAACCCGGGCGTCTTCGGGCTAGAATTGTTACCAAGCGTTAACGCTTATTGAGGCTCACGCAAACTCTCGGTGACCGTCGTGCCGCCGTTAAGCGATCGTCCAGGCGATCTCACTGACCTCCGCCAGTTCGGGGTGGCGTTGACGCGCGATGACCGGCTCGTGCTCGATCAGACCGCGGCGGCCGCGCTGGTCGATCGTCTGTTCAGGCAGGCCGCGCTCGAAGCTGTAGGCCCTGACGTTCGAGACGACACAGACCGAGCGGCGCGCGACGATGCGCGCGTCCGGGCGTTTGGCCAATTCGTTCGACTTCATCGCCGACATGTCCGCCGCCTCGCCCTCGACGATGGGGAGTTCGGCTGGGACGAGACTGGGGAAAGCGCCCAGCGCAATTCGCGCCCGCGCGAGATCGGCATGGCGGCGGCCGTCCGCGCGCTCCCGCTGGAGCTGAGAGAGCCGCTGTTGATCGTTGTTCTGGCCGGATTCACCCACCGGGAAGCGGCGTCCGCTCTTGATATCTCGTTGGCCACGCTGATCACGCGACTGACCAAGGCGCGCGAGCGGATTGCCGCTCTAACGCGCCCGCACGCCGCGGCCGCGCCCCGAGCGGCCGCCCCGCATTTGCGCGTTGTCAAGTGATGGAGGCCGGGCGCCTCGCGGATCTGCACGCCTATGTCGACGACTGCCTCGAGCCTGACGAGCGGTTGGCGTTCGAGCAGCGGATGATCCAGGATCCGGCCTTGGCGCGTCGCGCCGCGCTCTGGCGCACCCAGAACAACGCGATTCGCACAGCCTTTGACGGCGAGGGCGCGAGAGCCTTTCCGATCAGCATCGTCCGACCTCAGAACGAGACCTTTGGCAGGGCTGGACGGTCGGGCGCAGCCGGGGTCAACCTGTCCGGCGAGCCAATGGCGCGGGCGACATTGAGCGCCGTCGCGCAGACCGGACGGCCTGCAGCGAAGATCGTTGCGCCCGACCCGTTTCGGCCGTCGCTCCCGTGGCGGCTGGGGCTCGCGGTTTTATCTGTCTGCGTCGCCTTCGTCTGGGTTTCAGCCGCGACCATCGTGCCCGGCGAACGACTTGGAGAGGCCGGGGTCGCCGCTTTCCAGGCCTTCGCCCGCCCGGGGGTCGAGCCGGTCGAATTCGCAACCAGCGACAAGGCCGAAGCGCAAGCGTGGCTGACGACGCGGCTCAGGCGCCCCCTCTATCTCCCGGCCACCCCCATGGCCCTCAAACTCGTCGGCGCGCGGATCGCCCCTTATCCTGCCGCCTCGGCCGCCTTTCTGGTCTATAAATCGCGGGACGCGCTTTTGGGATTGCTGGTCCAATCGCTTGACGCGCCGCCGACGACAGCGCCGCAACTCCTCGTCGCGGACGGCCGCGCTGCGGCCATATGGACCTGGCGCGGCCAGGGACTCGCCCTGGTCGGCGACCCGGACGGAGCAGCTTTGCTGAACATTGCGGCCGACTTCGCCAATCCGCCGGCGGAAACCGCTCAGCCCATGCCCGAGCGAGGCTGGTAAGGCTTCCGATCGCGCATCTTCTGCATCAGCGCGGTCAGTTCCGCGTCCACCTCGGTCGGCAGAACGATCCGTAGCGTCGCCAGCAAATCCCCGGCGCCCTGCTCGGCCCCTCCGGGAAGACCTTTGCCCCGCAACCGTAGCACCCGGCCGCCGTTCGAGCCCGGAGCGATCGAGACCTCGACCTCGCTGCTGAGCGTCGGCGCCCGCACGCGCGCGCCCAAAATCGCCTCGTAGAGGGTAATCGGCAAGTCGAGCCTGAGATCGCGCCCTTCCACTTTGAACAACGGATGCGCGGCATATCGAATGGTCACGATCACGTCGCCGGACGGCCCGCCGGCGCCCGGCTGGCCCTGACCGCGCAACCGGATGGACTTTCCTTCCTCGATGCCGGCGGGGACTGCGACGTCGAGCGTCTTCCCGGTCGGCAAAATGACGCGGGTCGACCCGCCATAGGCAATCGTCGCCAGGGGAACTGCGACTGTGACGCCGATATCCTTCCCCCGGGCGGCCTGACTGCGCGCGCGGGTGCGGCCGCCGGCCCCAAACAATTCCGACAGGATGTCCGGATCGATCGAACCCCCCTCGTTCGGGAACCCGCCGGCGCCGAAATCGAAGCCGAAATTGCGAAAGTCGCGGGGACCGCCGCCCGGCTGGCCGCCAAAGCCGAAGCCTTCGAATTGAGGCGCGCGCGGCTTGCCTTCCGCGTCGATCTCGCCGCGATCGAAGGCTTTGCGCTTCTTGTCGTCGCCGAGAATCTCGTAGGCCGAGCCGACTTCGGCGAAACGCTCTTTCGCTTTTGGCTCCTTGCTCTGGTCCGGATGGTATTTCTTGGCGAGCTTCCGAAAGGCGGATTTGATTTCCGTCTCGCTCGCCGTCTTGGATACGCCAAGAACGTCATATGGATCACGCATCTGTGAGCCCATTCCTCGGCCTGAGCCTTCATGAAAAGCGCAAAGGCCACTGTCTCAATCGCACATTTGGCCCCTCGTCCCGCAACGCGCAAGTCCAAGCGGAGAAGGCGCCGGTTGGCCAACAGGGCCCATGCGCGATAGTGTTTGCATTGGCTTTCCTCTTCTTGTGTGGAGCATCGGCGCTTTGAATGAATTCAGCACGGCCGACTTTACCAAGGCTCAGGATCCGCTCGCGTTGTTCAAGCTTTGGCTCGAGGAAGCCACGGCGACGGAAATCAACGATCCGGAGGCGATGACGCTCGCCACCGTCGATGCGGACGGGTTGCCCGACGCCCGGATGGTCCTGTGCAAGGGGGCGGATGAGCGCGGCCTCGTCTTCTACACCAATATCGAGAGCGCCAAGGGGCAGGAACTGAAAGGCCAGCCGCGGGCGGCGGCGCTTTTCCACTGGAAATCGCTGCGGCGCCAGGTCCGGTTCCGCGGGGCTATCGCGCAAGTGACCGCGGCCGAGAGCGACGCCTATTTCGCCTCGCGGGCGAGAGGCAGCCAGATCGGCGCCTGGGCGAGCGCGCAGTCACGGCCGCTCGCCGCGCGCGGCGATCTCGAAGCGGCGGCGGAGGCTTACGAGCGGCGGTTCGGAACCGCCGACGTGCCACGGCCGGACTATTGGCGCGGCTATCGGCTCGATCCGGTCGAGATCGAGTTCTGGCGCGATCGCCCTTCCCGACTGCACGAGCGGATCCGATTTACCCGCTCCGGCCCGCAATCGGCCTGGGACAAGCGGCTCCTTTATCCCTGAGGCGGAGCGTTGAGCCAGACCTTCATGGCGGCGGAGATCGCGGAGGCCGGCGCGGTCGTGCGGCGCCAACTGGCCGCCAATGCCGCCCTGAGCGCGAAGCTGGCCACGCACTTGCGCGCGCTCAAGCCTGCCTTCGTCGCGACGGTCGCGCGCGGCAGCTCCGATCATGCGGCGCTCTATCTCAAGCACCTGGTCGAGCTCAGGCTCGGGCTTGCCTGCGCCTCCATCGGGCCTTCGATCGCCTCGCTCTACCACGCCCCGCTCAAGCTTAAGGGCGCGGTCGCGATCGCCATCTCGCAGTCGGGCCGAAGCCCGGACATCCTCGCCATGCAAAGCGCAGCGAAAGATCAGGGCGCGCTGTCGATCGCCCTCGTCAACGACGAGGCCTCCCCGCTCGCGCGCGAGGCGAATGCGGTGCTGCCGCTCCGCGCCGGCCCCGAGCGTTCGGTCGCGGCGACCAAGTCGATGATCGCGGCGCTCGTCGCCGGAGCCGCTCTCGTCGCCCATTGGAGCGACGATCCCGAACTTCTGGCCGCGCTGGCGAAGCTGCCTTCGGTCCTCGACTCGTCATCGGCTGCGCCGCCGGCGACGGAAGCGATCGCGACGCTCGCGCACGCCTCGTCCCTGTTCGTGATCGGGCGCGGCGCCACGCATGCGGTCGCCGCCGAGGCCGCGCTCAAGCTCAAGGAAACCTCGGCCATCCACGCCGAAGCCTTCTCCTCCGCCGAAGTGCTGCACGGGCCCGCGGGAATCATTCGCCCAGGATTTCCTATCCTCGCCTTCGCGCCCGCGGACGCCGCGCGTCCGGGATTCTTCGATGCGCTCGAGCGCCTGGCGGCGTTTGGCGCGGCGCCGCTCCTCGTCGACATCGAGCCGCACCGACGCTGGCCGACATTGCTTGCGCTCGACGGCGGCCACCCGTTCCTCACCCCGATCGTGGCGCTGCACGCCTTCTACCGCGTGGCCGAGGAGGCGGCGCGCCGGCGCGGCCGCGACCCCGACCAGCCGCCCCATCTCAAGAAGGTGACGGAGACCTTGTGAGGCGCCCGGACGCTAAGCCCGAGGGCCGGCGCCTGTCCCTGTCGAGCGATAGCCGGCAAAGCCGAGGCCGGCGAAGCCGACCAGCATCATCGCCCAGGTCGAGGGCTCGGGGACGGCGTCGCTGACCTCCATCTGAAGGGCCTGATCGAAGGCGAACGGTCGAACGCCGTCGTTGCGAAAAAACCCGTCGTCCGTGCCGAACCAGGCCAGATAATTGCCGGCCACGCCGGGGCCCGACACGTCATTGGTCATGCCCCATTCGATGACGGAGCTGCCGTCGACCCTGACTTCGATCCAGTAGAGCGAATTGGGGTTGAGCGCGACGTCTTCGAACTGGTGGTAATGTTCGACCGTCCCGGCCGCCGGCAGACTGGCCACGGGCAACGTCACCGAGGCGAGCGCCGGACCCTGAAAGTCGACGGTCGAGCCGTTCAGATATTCCAGTCCGCTGAGCGGGTCGAACGACAGGTCGGAGAGAGGAACGCCGCCATCCAGGCTGACCGTGTAGGCGTCGCCCGGTTCGGGAATGGCGGCGGAAAGCGAGAGCGCCACGTCGATGTGACGCGGAGCGGCCCCCGTCTTGAAGGTCGCGGACATGGCAGGAGGGTCGATGCTCGTATCCGCCTCGCCCGAGTTCGCTCCGCCCAGGCTGTCGAAAACGACCGACCCGGCCGACGCGACATCGACGAGCCCCAAGAGCCAAGCGGCGGCAGCGGCGCAGGCCGCGATTCCTGTTCGAGAGCGCATGGGATGTCCCCAACACAACGAATGCCGCATCGTTACTGTGGCACGCGCGATCGGAGAGGCGCAAGCTCATGACGGCGGGCGTATCCGGTCGTGGTGAACGCGACGGGGCCGGGATGCGCTTGTCGCCGTCTCGCCAAGAGACGATGAGCGGCGCGCCCTCAGCGTGCTGCGGTCGGAGGGAATCGCCCTTGCGAGGAGCCATGGGGCGTCGAAGGACGCCCGTCTTTCGGCGGTCTCTCGCGACGAAGCAGTCCAGAGAACGAATGCGGCGCTGACAGCGCGCCGCTAAACCGCCCATGCCGCCTTTCTGCGCCAGCCCATGAAACCGAGACCCGCGAACCCGGCCAGCATCATCGCCCAGGTCGAGGGTTCGGGAACCGCGCCGCCGATGGCGAGATCGAAGCCAAAACCGCCCGGCCCGTCCGCGACAAGGGTATAACCGAACGTCAGATCGATGGTGGGCCCGAAGTTCGACCCAAGATCGATGACATCGTCGTGGAAGAAACTCTCGGCGACCGCCAGGCTCCGGAACGTCGTATCGAGAATCTGGACCCCATCGGCGGTGATGGTGAATTCCATCGACTGAAAACCCGCGCCGGCGGAGAAGCCGGTCAACTGACTATCGATCAGGCCGAGCTTGAGATCGCCCCGATAGCCGAAATCGAAGGTCGAGCTTGCGCTGTAAGTGTTGCTCTCGCCGCCGCCATCGGGAGCGGTAATTGGCGCCCAGGATCGCCGTCCCGAACAAAGCGTCGCGCGGCCCCAAGAGGGCGCTCGAAACATCGCCCGCGCCGCCGATCAGCGTCGTCGCGTAGGCTTTGTCGGGAAGGGCGGTCGAGAACGCATAAGCCGTCTGGCCCGGATTGGCGAAGGCTTGACCCGAGCCGCCGCCCTGCGCAATCGCGTTGGTTGTCGCCGTGCCGCCGCTGGCCGGCGCGACGGCCGCTGACTGGACCTTGACGAAGGAATAGCTGGTGTTGGCGGTCGATGTGCGCCTGTCCGCTCGATCCGACGGCAGTCGATTGCGCCTGAGCCAACGCGCCTTTTGCGGTTCCGGCGTTCGATGTTGCATTCGCTGAGCCTGTGGCTCCGGGGGGAAAGCCTGCTCCGCCAACGCCGCCCGTTGCGACCGAATTGGCCATCGCCGTCCCGCCGCCTGCCGCCGACGCATTGGCTGTCGCCGTTGCGTCGCCTCCGTTGCTGCCTAAATTCACAGCGCCGCCGGCGCCGCCAGTTGCGGTCGCGGACGACGAAGCATTGCCCGAGCCGTTGGACGCGGCTCCGCTACTGGCGCTGGCGTCGCCGCCCGCGCCGCCGACGACAAAGAGGCGGAAGCTGCCGCCACCCGCCCCCGTTCGCTTGCGGACGATCGAGGTCGGAGCCTGCTGGCTGGCGCTGGCTACTGCGTCGGCTGCGCCGCCAGCGGTCGCCGCCGACGCCTCGGTCGACATCGAAGCCACCCGGCCGCCGGTCGCGCGTGCAGACGATGTCGCCCCCCCGGAGCCGTTTGACGTCCCTGTGCTGCTCGCGCCGCAGCGCCGCCAGAGCCGGCTACTGATGCATCCCCGCCTACGCCGCCGGTCGCCTCGCGGCCGATGTCGCGTTCCCTGTCCAGCCGGCTTCGCGTCGCTATTGGCTGTCGCCGCCCCGCCGGCGCCCCCGGACTGGCGGCGAATACGCTATGCCCGCCTGCGCCACCAGTTGCGATCGCCTATCGATGCGTGCCCCGTCGGCGCCGCCGGACACCGTGGTCGCTCGCGGCGCTCGCGGCGCCACCCAAACCGCCGTCACCAAAGTCATCCGACGAACCGCCCGAGCCTCCAGTCGCATTCGCGACCGATGCGGCCCCGCCGACGCTGCTTCGGGCAGAGCTATGGCTGACCGCTCCCCCGCCTGACATCCCCGCGAATTCGTTGGAGTTGGCTGCGTTTCCGCCCGCTGCTGTCGCGTTCGCTGTCGCCGCACCGCTTCCGAGCGCAGTTGCGATGCCAGTCGCGGTCGCCGTGCCGCCAGGCCCGCCGGTGAAGCCAATGCCATTAAACGCACCACCGCCGTCCCCACCGGTTGCCGTCACCGCCGCCGATGCGCTTCCGGAATCGCCTGCGGTTGCGACGCCAGTCGCATCGGCGTCACCCCCAGCTTCACCAATGTCTCTTCCGTCGCCACCCAAACCGCCCGTCGCGGAAGCCGAAATGGTGGCGTTGCCCGCTGCTGAAGTGCCCGTCGCCTGGGCTCCTGCGGCACCGCCTTCGCCACCATTGGCGCCGTGAAGATACGGTCCGATTCGGCCGAGCCCACCAATCGCAGAACTTGAGACACTAACATTTCCCGCCGAACTGCCGGTTGCCTGAGTGTTCGCCGACCCGCCCGAGCCGGCCGAGCCCGAGCCGTTGAACGCTCAAAGCGCTTCCGCCAGCGCCGCCGGTCGCGGAGGCTGAGACGGTCACCGCGCCATCCGTTGACCGACCTCCCGCAACAGCGGTAGCCCCGCCGCCTGCCCCGCCATTCCGCCGCCGGCAAACCCGCCATTGGAGCCGCTCGAACCTCCTCCTCCGCCTATCGCGGTGGCTGCGCTCAGACCGGGCCGGCGCTCGAATTCATTGCGGAGCTCTGTGCCGCTGCGTCGCCCCCCGTGCCACCTGTCGCCAAGGGCCGACAAACCCACCGATGTTCCCATCGCCGCCAGCGCCCCCGCTTCCACCATAAGAATTGGTGTCCGCTTCCGCCGAGCCGGAGATGATGGCGGTCGCCGCCGTGGCACTCGCAGCGCCGCCGTCGCCGCCATTGCCGCCACTGGCGAGGAAGCTGTCGAAGCTGATGGCGCCGTCACCACCTTGGCCGCCATTTCCTCCGGTCGCCGTAGCCTTATTGAGTGGCGCCGTTATCGGTTGCGTGCTGCCTGCAGTGGCGGAAACCGACTCGCCGTCGCCGCCTGGCATGCCATTATCGCCTGGATTGACTCCATTCGCGCCCGCCAAGCCGTCATCGCCCTGGACAGTCACGATCTCCGCGCGAACACCGCCCGCGCTGATCATCAGAAGAGCCAGCGACGCAACGCCGGTCATCAACACGCGCGTCAAAATTGGATGATGAATGGATTTCATATCCGCCTCCCGCCGCTCGCCGCCTGCGACACGACCGTTCGAAATGCATCCGCCTTTAATTTGAACGTCACAAGACTGAAATGAGCGGCCCGGATCACGTCGGCGTGTAACGGTCGGCAAGACGCGGCCCGGTCTGGCGGTTCGAATGGCAGGCGCGGAAAGCGCACCGGCCGATTCCATCTTTGGGCGCTCCTCGCGCCCGCGGCCAAAGCGAAAGGCCTGCGGTTCACGCTTTATGATTGAAAGCCGTCGCTCTTGTGGGCGAAATTCACCTGTATTGGCAGATTTGGCGCGCCATGAGCCGCGCTTGGCCTTGTCAAGCCGACCGTGACAGCCGGGCGCGCTTGCCAACAGCCACGCCCTGCGAGCCCACAAATCTATTGACAAATCCAGAAATGTGAAGTATATGTTTCTGTTCAGGCAAACGCACGGCGCCGCGGGAAACGACCGCGTGACAGGAGAGGCATGGCTTCGAAATGGCGTTGCGGACAACCTCCAGATGGCGGGTTGAGGCGGGGCCGGAATTTCGTATTTGAATCGGCCGTAACCCATTGAAAAGTCTCAATTCGAAAAAATAAACGCTAGTCAAATGAGAGCATTCTTACTAGCGTTTAAGCGGGTTTAGGCGCGTTTACTGACGTTTGCTGCGGACCAACTCGCGCGCTGGTTGTCTTCGCGGCCCCAGGGCAGGGTCCGGCTCGTACCGGAAATCGAGAACGTCGCCGGCGCGCTCACCCGCCGCGCTACGAACCCGCGCGATGCTCCCTCAATCCCGCCCACGGCGTCGCGCCGAGCGGAAAGTCCTGAGCCTGCGCTGAAATGTCGTGATTCCTTATTGGCGCTCTTCCCTCGGCGCGTTTAACACAAGTCGCAGGAGCCAGCATTTATGCGCGCTATGAGGTCCCTTTTGTTCGTGCCGGGCGACAGCGCCCGCAAATTCGAGAAGGCGCGCGTGAGCGGCGCCGACGCGCTGATTCTCGACCTCGAGGATTCCGTGGCGCCCGAAGCGAAGTCGGACGCGCGCAAATCCGTGCAGGCGATGCTCGGTCAGCGTGCGCAAGGCCAAATCATCTTCGTCAGGGTGAACGCGCTCGCGACCGGACTCGCACTGGCGGATCTCGGCGCGGTCGTCGGAAGATGCGACGGAATCATGCTGCCCAAGTGTTCCGGCGGCGCCGATGTGGCCCGGCTGAGCTTCTACCTTGACGCCTTTGAATTGGCGTTCGGCGCCGAAGCCGGCTCGACCCGGATCTTGCCGATCGTCACCGAGACGGCCGAATCCCTGTTTGGCCTTGGTCAGTATCCGCGCGACGAAGCAGGTCGGCTTGCGGGACTCGTGTGGGGCGCGGAGGACCTCGCCGCCGACATCGGCGCTTCCAGAAAGCGGGGACCAAATGGATATTCCGGCCCCTTTCTGATGGCGCGAAATTCGTGTCTCTTTGCCGCGGCGCGGGCCGGCCTCCCGGCGATCGACACGGTCTACACCAACATACCCGACCTCGAAGGACTGCTCCACGAAGCCGAGGAGGGGCGCGCCGACGGTTTCCAGGCGAAGCTCGCGATTCACCCCACGCAAATCGAGACGATAAACAAGGCCTTCTCCGTCACGCCGGAGGAGCGCGCCTGGGCGGAAGATGTTGTGGCGGCTTTTGCGCGCGAGCCGAGCAAGGGCGCGCTTCGGGTCGGGGATCAGATGGTCGACGTGCCTCATTTGCGACTTGCCCAGAAGATCCTTGCGCGCCCGTAGTCGCGGGGCAGCAGTGAAGGCGATCGTCCTGCGCGATCCGGGACCGCCTGCAGAAGCACTCAGGCGTCGTGATGCCCTGCATTCCGGGACTTGAGGTTTCCGGCGTTGTCGTCGCGGTGGGCTCGGCGGTCAACGGCTTTCGCGTTGGCGAGCTCGTCGCCTCGACCCAGCGATTCCACATCTGCGGATCCTGCCGCTAGTGCCGCTCCGCGCGAGAGCCGCTGCGCGCGGAGGCGGCGTTTCTCGGCGACGCAGGTCTGAACGGGGGTCATGCGGAATTTGTCCGCATCGAACCGGACCCCCTGGCGCATGTTCCTGAATCCGTTTCCTACGAATCGGCTCCCGTAGCGGCCTGCGCTAGTGGGCGTTCACGCCGTGCAGCTTGCGAAGGTCGCCGGCGCGTTCGTCGTTGGGCGGACGACCTCGCCGGAAAAAGCGGAGGCGATTCGCGACGCGGGCGCCAATGAAATCGTCCTATGCAAACGCGGCCAGGACTTTTCGGCTGCGGTGCGGGATCTCAGCTCAGGCGGCGTGGATGTCGTCATCGGCAATGGAGGGACGCCGCAATTTCACGCGACGCGCCGCTCTCTTGCGCCGGGCGGGCGGTGGACCATGGTCGGCCAGCTCACCGGTGATTTCACTCCGTTCAATCCAGCCCAGATGTTTCTGCGGTGCATCTCTCGGTTCAGCTCCACGAGCACGACGCGCGCGGAGCTTGCGGATGTTCTTCAGTTGATTGGTCAGGGCGCCATTCGACCGTCGGTCACATGTTGCTTCGGGCTCGCAGATGCGGCGGGCGCCCACGAGGTTCTCGAGCGCGGCGCGGTCCTTGGTCGATACGTTCTGACGCCAACACAGCTGGCGGAGACGTGGGCGACGTCCGTAGGGAACCCTGCACGAAGTCGCCCCGGCGTCCGCGCCTTCCCCATACCCGGCCATACTCCGGGCCGCACGGCATGGCTCGTTCAGTCCGGCGGCGACGAGCTTCTCATTTGGGACGCCATCGTCCACTTTCCAGGAATGCAGTTCGCTTTCCCCGATACGAGCCTCGCCTGCAACATCGATCCGGCTGCGGCGGCGGAAGCGCGAAAGACGGTGCTCAAATTCGTTGCCGGAGAGAAACTGCGCCGGCGTTCACCTCGACTTCCCGGCGTTTGGGCATGTCGTCTCGAACGCCGTGGCCCATCGCTATGTGCCGGAAGTCCGGCGGCCGACGACCTGATCGTTCCTTCGCCCTTGATCCTGCCCGCCTCCTTGCGAGCCCGGCCGCGTTGCCAGAGAGGTCTTGAGACTTCACCCTGAACGGGCGCAGGCGCTCCGACGATCGATTATGGACGGCAGCTGCTGGCCGCGAAGAAATGAAGTCAGCTTGCTTTGCTGCGATGGGGCTTGCGCGGAGGATTCCGGGTTGCTGCCTGCGCTCGCTGCTCGATCGAGATGGGCGGCCCGTTCCGTTCTTCCGCCTCCTGTCTCAACCTGCGGCATCCAGCACTTGGCGAACTTTGGCGGCGAGCTCTTCGAATGAAAACGGCTTGCTGATCATATTGATTCCGTGATCCAAACGGCCCTGATGGATGATCGCGTTGCGGGTGTAACCGGTCATGTAGAGCACGCGGAGGCCCGGTCGATGGCCGATGGCCTTGTCGGCGAGCTCCCTACCATTCATGCCCCCAGGCATCACGACGTCAGTGAGCAAAAGATCGATTCGATGATCTCCGTTTAGAGTCTCGAGTGCGGCCGCGCCGCTCCCCGCACTCGTCACGTGATAGCCGAGCTCCTCCAGAATCTCTCTTACGTATTTTCTCAATTCATCGTCGTCCTCGACAACAAAAATCGTTTCTGCGCCGGTCCATCGCGAAGGCTTGTTCGCTTCACCGGTTATTGGATTTTTCCTGTCGCTCACGCTTCGAGGCAGATAGATCTTGACCGTCGTGCCTTCGCCAATTTCACTGTAAATCCTGACGTGCCCGGCCGATTGTCGCGCAAATCCGTACACTTGGCTCAACCCTAAACCGGTGCCTTTGCCGACCTCCTTCGTCGTAAAGAATGGATCAAAAGCCCGCTCCCGCGTAGACATGTCCATGCCAACGCCGGTGTCGGTGATTGCGATCATCACAAACTCACCAGGCTCGACGTCCTCGCTGAGTGAAGACGTGTAGGCTTTGTCCAACGAGGCGTTTGCGGTCTCGATGATCAGCCTACCTCCATTGGGCATCGCGTCGCGTGCATTGAAGCCGATGTTGAGCAGCGCATTTTCGAGCTGATTCGCATCGGCGTACATGCGCCACAAATCTTTCCCCAGCACCGTTTCGAGAGCGATGGTTTCGCCGATGGCTCGGCGTAAAAGCTCACAAACGTCCACGACGAGCGCGTTGGCGTCCAGCGCCTCCGGCTTGAGCGGCTGTTGTCGCGAAAACGCGAGGAGGCGAGTTGTCAAGGAAGCGGCGCGCTGTGCGCCCTGCATCGCCATCTCTCTTCCTCGCTCCATTCGGGTTAAAGCGAGAGGATCAGGCAGGTTCGTGATCTGGCGGGCGATAATTTCGAGGCCGCCAATCACCAGTGTGAGCAGATTATTGAAATCATGCGCGACGCCGCCGGTGAGCTGTCCGACCGCCTCCATCTTCTGAGATTGATGCAGTTGTTGCTCCAGACGACGGCGTTCCGTCACATCGTGAGCGCTGACGACAACCCGGCGGTGCGCGCCGGGCTCGTGAGGCGCCGCGGTAACGATAGCCTCGATGACGGCGTCGCCTTGTGTTCGTTCATATCGGCGCGGAGCTCCCTCCTGTAGACACGCAGCAAGCTGGGCCCCGATTTCTGAGGCGCGCTCGGCGCCAAGGACTTCCTCAATCGTGCGGCCAACCACACCGTCTCTGGTCTTCTTGTACAGCCGCAGAGTGGCCGGATTGACCTCGGCATACCGAAAGTGTCCGTCGTCCTCCTCCGCAATGATCGCGTAACATTCCGAGGAGTGATTAAAGAACGTCTGGATGAGCGCCTCCGACGCCGCCAGTTGCCGGGTGCGATCTTCGATTCGCCGTTCCAATGTCTCATTGAGCTCGGTCAAGGCCCGCTCGGCCTCCTTGGAGGCAGTGATGTCGTGCGCGACGCCGATGAAGCCGATGTGTTCGCCGGACGGCCCCCATCGGGGCTGCGATTCCGATCGTAGCCAACGCCATTGCCCATCGTGACGTCGATAACGAGCCTCGAGCACAAAAGGCTTGCGGGATCCTTCCCCTACTCGCTGGTCGCGCAGGATTCGCTCGAGATCGTCTGGATGAAGAGCTTTACGCCAATCGAAATTCAGAGCATCCGCAAACGGAACGCCCAGGAACTCGTGATAAGCGCGGTTGACGAATTGCCGAAGGCCGTCGAGCCGGCTCACCCACATCGGCACGGGGGCGCTGTCCGCGATCGACCGAAACCGCTCCTCACTTTCGGACAGAACCTTTTCGGCGAGTTTGCGCGCCGTTATGTCCATAACCACGGTGTAAAGGCCCAAGACGCGTCCTGCTTGGTCCCGATGCGGAACATGCACGATCTCGGTTTGAACTGTTTCCGCCGATCGAAGGAAATCCGCCTCGTACGATAAACTCTCGCCGGCGAGCGCGCGCTCGATGAAGGGCCGGCGAGCTTCGTACATCATGGGCCCCATGACGTCCCTCACATGGCGGCCAATGATCTCACTCAAGGGACGTTCGAACCACGACTCGTAGGGCTTGTTGATGAACCGAAATCTCTGATCGTTGTCGAGATAGGAGATGAGAAACGGGATTGCGTCGGCGATCGCCCGCAACCGTCCCTCGCTCTCTTGCACCGTTGCGTCGGCACTTTTTTGGTCCGTGATGTCCAGATGCGCGCCGACAAGCTTTAAAGCCCGACCTTGGCTGTCGCGCTCGATCTGCGCGACGGCGCGAATCCATCTTACTTGACCGTCACTCGGTCGAACGATGCGATATTCAGCCTTGTATTCTCGCGCGGAGCTTGCGACCGTCGTCAGGAAGTAGGTCTCAACTCGCTCTCTGTCTTCGGGGTGAACGCGTGCGACCCATTGCTCATGGCTGTCATCGACGGCGCTTGGCGGAAGCCCATGAAGGTGAAGATATTCCGGCGAGCGTCGACTGCGGAAGCCATTCGATAAATCGACGTCCAACCCGCCGACGCCTCCGATGAGTTGAACGCGGGCGAGCTCCAATTCCCTGTCACGGAGCGCCTGTGTGTCCCTTTCGCGATCGGTGATGTCGCGAAACGCCACGCCAACGTCGGGGCCAAAGGGAAAAGCTCGCACTTCGTGATGGCGGCCGAGCCGCAGCGCAGAATCGATCTCGAATTCTTCCCTCGTGCGCCGCTCGATGACAACGCGACAACGCCGCTCGAATTCTGTCCCCCGGATCCGAGGCAGGACATTCCAGAGAAGATCGCCAACGACCTCGGAGCTCGGCGCGCCAAGGATTGTCTCGGCGGAGCTGTTGGAGGCGGTCAAGCGCCAGCTGTGATCGAATGCGAAGAACCCTTCGCCGATGCCCTCGAGCAGCGCTTCCACGAGGGATTCTTGGCCGGAGCCGCTCGCTCCCGAAATCTTCCGAGTATCGGACGTGGGCGCCATCCTCCAGGAGACCGTCCCTAGCGTTTCAATTCCGCCTACTACGCACAACAATCGCAGAGTGTCGATGGCGACTTTCTACAAGCCGAGCCCACCAATCTGACCACCCACGGCTTCCGCCTCCGGAGCCCGCGACCTCAGCGATGTCGCTGGCGGGTTTCTTGGTTGTCGGGCCTTACTCGTCTCGGCGCCTAGGGCCGCCGCGGCCTCTGCAGCCCAAGCCTTCAGCCGCGCGCGAACGGCGCGTCGGCGGACTTCTCCACGAAGGGCGAGCATGCGTATTGGCTTCGATGATCAATGAGAGAGTTTGTCGCCTTCGTTAAGCCGGCGGCGAGAACACTATCGAACTTTGCCCAAGTCGAGCTCGCGGGCAATGGCGCCCGTTCTCGGGAAGGCGTACGCGTGTTCAGGACGCGGCGGCCGCCCGGCGCCCATTGATTTTCCACTAAAGCCGGGGCATTGACGGCGGCGATCGGTCAGGGCGGGCCGAAGCCTTGCCGAGGCTCGCTCCATTGCATTCAGCTACCGCCGCCCCATGTCTTGAGCGCTGGCTGCGTCGAGTGAAAGGAAGTCGTCATGGTTCGCTCGATTCAGCTCCTGGCCGCGGCCGCGCTGGCGACCGGCCTCGCAGCTGCGACGCCGGCCGCGCACGCCCAAACGGGGCCGCAGGACGAGGGGGCTGTGCAGACGACGGGACCTTTGGGGGCGACGCCCCAGAAGGCGAAGCCCCGCCAGACAGCGCTCAAAAAGCGCGCCGCAAAGCGCCCGCTCCCTGCCGGCAGGCAGATCACCGTCCACGCCCGCCCGTCGTACTTGACGCTCGGAACGCAGGCTCCCGTCGGCACGGTAGGCAACGGCTATGTCTACAGCACGTTCA
Source organism: uncultured Alphaproteobacteria bacterium (assembly GCA_963726105.1). Taxonomy (GTDB): domain Bacteria; phylum Pseudomonadota; class Alphaproteobacteria; order Rhizobiales; family Beijerinckiaceae; genus Roseiarcus. The sequence continues at coordinate 220,022 of CAVSBJ010000026.1, read as the reverse complement.
ACCAGCCAGCGCCGATTGAGGGCACATTCATGGGCATGCGCGGCCGGGAAAGGCTTTCCGATCCGCTCGGCAACGCCGGGCCGGGGTTGACCCTTTTCAGGTTCTAAGCTCGCGCACGTCGTCTGTCTCAGCCAGGTGGACATCGAGCGAGCGGTCATAAGCGACACCGGGAGTGCGGAGGGCGAATATACGCCTCCGCTCTCCCCGTCTTCCTCAGTTCATCGTCGGGATCGAGAACTGCGCTCCGTCCTTGATGCCGGACGGCCAGCGGGCGGTCACGGTCTTGGTGCGGGTGTAGAAGCGGATCGAATCCGGCCCATGCTGGTTCAAGTCGCCGAAGCCCGAGCGCTTCCAGCCGCCGAACGTGTAGTAAGCGACCGGAACCGGGATCGGCACGTTGACGCCGATCATGCCGACCTTGACCTTGGTCGCGAAGTCGCGCGCCGCATCGCCGTCGCGGGTGAAGATCGCGACGCCGTTGCCGTATTCGTGATCGTTGCACAATCCCAACGCCTCGCCGTAGTCGTGCGCGCGAACGACCGACAGGACGGGACCGAAAATCTCCTCCTTGTAGATGCGCATGTCCTTCGTCACGTTGTCGAACAGACAGCCGCCCATGTAGAAGCCGTTCTCGTAGCCCTGCATCTTGAAGTCCCGGCCATCGACGACGAGCTTCGCGCCCTCCTTCACTCCGATGTCGACATAGCCGCGCACCTTCTCGAGCGCCGCCTTGGTCACGAGCGGCCCGCAGTCCGCGCCGGCATCGGTCGACGGTCCGATCTTGAGCGCCTCGACGCGCGGGATGAGACGGCGCATGAGATCGTCAGCAGTCTTCTGACCTACAGGAACCGCGACCGAGACCGCCATGCAGCGCTCGCCCGCGGAGCCGTAGCCAGCGCCAATCAAAGCATCGACCGTCTGCTCCATGTCCGCATCGGGCATCACCACCATATGATTCTTGGCGCCGCCGAAGCACTGCACGCGCTTTCCCGCGGCGCATCCGCGCGAATAGATGTACTCGGCGATCGGGGTCGAGCCGACAAAACCGATCGCCTGAATGTCGGGATCATCGAGGATGGCGTCGACCGCCTCCTTATCTCCATTAACGACGTTGAGGATGCCCGGAGGGCCGCCCGCCTCGACGAACAGCTCACCGAGCCGCATCGGCACGCCGGGGTCGCGCTCGGAGGGCTTCAGGATGAAGGCGTTTCCGCAAGCGATTGCCGGCGCAAGCTTCCATAAGGGGATCATCGCCGGAAAATTGAACGGCGTGATGCCGGCGACGACGCCGAGCGGCTGGCGCATGGAATAGAGGTCTATGCCGGGGCCGGCCCCGTCGGTGTATTCGCCCTTCATCAGATGCGGAACGCCGAGCGCGAACTCGACCACTTCGACGCCGCGCTGGATGTCGCCCTTGGCGTCGGCGATCGTCTTGCCATGCTCACGCGCGAGAATATCTGCGAGCTCGTCATTGTTCTTGGCGATGAGATCGAGAAACTTCATCAAGACGCGAGCGCGGCGCTGCGGGTTGACCGCGGCCCAGGCTGGCTGCGCGGCTTTGGCGTTTTCGACCGCGGCGCGAACCTCTGCTCTCGAAGCGAGCGCCACATGCGCGCGCACCGTGCCGTCCATTGGCTGGAAGACGTCTGCGGTCCGCCCCGACTTGCCAGCGACCTGCTTGCCGCCGACGTAATGCCCGTATTCGATCATCGCTCCGCTCCCTGATGTCTCTACTCTCCACAGCTTATGCGCCACGATTTTGCGCACAGCAATTTGAGAGATCGCGCATCGGCTGTGCGAAAATGTGCTAAGAACAGGACTTTACGGCTCCGACAGACGAGGTCCTCGCGGACTCGCTGGACCTGAGAACGCCGCACGTCTCCAACGGACACGGGACAACACGATGGCATCGAGTTTCAACGTTCGCGACGCCGACGCCTACGAGCAGCTGATGGGCCGTTGGAGCAAGGCGCTTGCTCCCCAGTTCATCGATTTCGCCGGGATCGCCGGGCAACAGAAAATCCTCGACGTCGGCTGCGGGACGGGAAGCCTGACCTTTGCGCTGGCGCAATCGCCCACAATCCGCGAGATCGTAGCGATCGATTTTTCGCCGCTCTTCGTTTCGGCGGCTGCACAACGCAACCGCGATCCAAGGATCGCGATACGCCAAGCCGACGCTTGCTCTCTTCCCTTCGGGGACGACGGGTTCGATGCAGCCCTTGCTTTGCTGGTCCTTCATTTTGTCCCGGAAGCCCACAAGGCGATCACGGAGATGCGGCGCGTCGTGCGGGCGGGCGGCGTCGTCGCCGCGGCGGTCTGGGATCATCTCGGCGGATTGCCGTCCATGCGCATCATTGTCGACACCGTCGCGGCCTTGAGCGAAGGCGGACGAGCCCTGAGAAACCGTTATGTCTTGCAGCCGATGATGCAGCCCGGCGAGATGAAGCGAGCATTCGAGGAACAAGGACTCCGCGACGTGGTCGAGACCCAACTGATGATCCGCATGACCTATGCGGACTTTGCGGACTACTGGGCGCCGATCGCTGCGGGCGAAGGTCCGCTGGGCAAATATGTCGGCGCACTCAACGCGGAAGAACTCGCTCGTGTCGAAGCGGCGGTGCGAGACGCCTACGAGGCCGGGCGGCCCGATGGCCCGAGGTCCTTTGCGAGCGTCGCCTGGGCTTGCCGGGGTGTGGCGCCGTGACCCCGGACTCAGTTCGCAAGGCGAGGCCCCGCCATGGACTGGGATAACGTCCGCGTCTTCCTCGCCGTAGCGCGTGGCGGGCAGTTCGTCGCCGCCGCCAAACGGCTCAAGCTCGACCACGCGACGGTCAGCCGCCGCATCGCCGCGCTCGAAGAGACCGTCGGCGCCAAGTTGTTCGACCGCCGCACCACGGGCGCGAAGCTCACCGGCGCGGGCGAGCGGTTCATCAGCGCCGCCGAGCAGATGGAGAGCGCGTTCCTGCATGCGCAGGGCGAGATCTCGGGCGTCGATCTCGAGCTTGCTGGCGACGTGCGCATCGGCGCGCCGGACGGGTTCTCGACCTATTATCTTGCCGGCGCGTTGCGCGACTTCGCCGAGCGTCATCCTGCCGTGCGCCTGCAATTGATGCCGCTGCCGCAACTGACCCCGCTCGCGCGCCGCGAGGTCGACGTCGTGATCGGCCTCGACAAGCCGGAGGCTGGCCGTTTCGTCGCTCGCCGGCTCACCGACTATTCGCTCGGCATTTACGCGAGCGCTTCCTACTTGAAGCGCAACGGCGCGCCGGCTAACGTCGAGGCGCTGAAGAGCCACCGCCTCATCGGCTATGTCGAGGAGCACGCGTTCTCATCCGCGCTCGATTATGTGCGCGAACTCTACGGCGGCGCGCCGACCAGCTTCGAAAGTGCGAACGCGGTCACTCAGCTTGAGGCGGTGCGGGCGGGGGTGGGCCTGGGCGTGGTGCACGACTTCATCGCCCGCCGGTTCAAGGACCTGAAACGCGTCCTGCCCGAGCGCCGCGCGACGCGCGCCTATTGGCTCGTCACGCATGAGGACACGCGTGGCCTCGGGCGCATCCGCGCCGTCGCCGAGCATCTGGCGAAGGCGGTCACGCGGGATCGGGGGATGTTCCTCTGAGGCGCTCAATTGACAGCGCCGCAAAGGCTCGTAATGTGAACGTGCGCGTTGCGGATGGAAGCCGGTGAGAATCCGGCACGGTCGCGCCACTGTGATCGGTCGCTTTCGGCCGAGAGTCAGGCTCTTTCCGCGACGAAGCTCACTTGAACGGGGACGCGTTATCCCCAGGAGTTCGACATGACGGCTTCGACCTTGGCCCCCGCCGTACGGCCCGCCGCGATCCCAATTCGCGAACTGCTGCCCTGGGTCATTTTCGCCGGCCTTCTTTGCCTGATCGGCGTCTATTTCGTCGGCGCGGAGGAAGGCGCGACCTCGATCATCAAGGGCATGTATGTGCATGAATTCGTGCACGACAGCCGCCATCTGCTCGGCTTCCCCTGCCACTGACCTAAGGCAAGCGCGCCGGCTGCGGCGCGACTTGATCCGAGACTGTTCGTTGGCCAAGCCGGCCACGCCGCAATTCTCATGACGGCGACCGCCGAGAGTTCGCTCGAGGACAATCGCAATGACCGCAGGATCGTTGTTGTGGCGGGGAATGATCGTCGGTCTTTTCGCCGGCCTGCTTTCGTTTGCTCTATTGAAGATCGTCGGTGAGCCTGCGGTCGACCGCGCCATCGCCTTTGAGTCAGCGATGGACGAAGCGAAAGCCAAGGCCGAGCACGACGCGGCGGTGGCGAGAGGCGAAAATCCGCCGCCCGTCGAACAAGAGCCGGAGCTGGTCACCCGCCCCGTGCAGAGCGGGATCGGCCTCTTCACCGGCGTCACCGTCTACAGCGTCGCCTTCGGCGGCCTGTTCGCGCTCGCCTTCGCAATTCTGTACGGACGCATGGGGAATTGGAGCCCTCGCGTGACGGCTGCGTTGCTCGCGCTCAGCGGTTTCCTTGCGATCTACGCCGTCCCGATCCTCAAATATCCGGCCAACCCGCCGACGATCGGCAACGCGGACACGATCGGGCTGCGCACCGCGATTTATTTCGGCATGATCCTGCTGTCGCTCGCTTCCATGATCGCGGCCTGGAATGTTCGCAATCGCCTCGTCGATCAGCTCGGCGCATGGAACGCAAGCCTGGTCGGCGCGGCCGTCTTTCTTGTCGCGGTGGTCATCTTCGCTCTTGTCATGCCCTCGCTGGACGAGGTTCCTGAAGGTTTTCCGGCGGTGGTGCTGTGGCGATTCCGCATGGCTTCGCTCGGCGCCCAGGCGATCCTATGGACGGTGCTCGGGCTCGGCTTTGGCGCCTGGGTCGAACGCGATTTTGCGCAAGCGAAAGTCGGCCGGCTGCAGACGGCCCACTGAACCGCGGGGCCGGGCGCGCCCATGACAGCGCGCCTCGACCTGCTTGCGCACGGGGCGTCTGCAGCGACGCGCGCAGCGCGCTTTCCCGACGACGAAAAGCTTGAACCCTCCGCCGTCAGCGCGCTCGAAGCGTTGCGCGGCCGCTTGCGCCCTTATGCTCAGGTCCTGACTGCGCCAGCCCTCGCGGCGCGCGAGACGGCTCAAGCGTTGGGCCTCGAGGCCGAAGTCGAGCCAGCGCTCCGGGACTGCGACTATGGGCGCTGGCGCGGCCTCGCTTCGAAGCATGTGGCGGAGCGCGAGCCGGACGCGTTCGCCGCATGGCTCGGCGATCCCGCGTGCGCGCCGCACGGCGGCGACTCCTTCGCGGCTCTGATCGAACGGGTCGGCGCTTGGCTGGCGCAAGAATTGGCGCGCGAGGGCTCGACGCTCGCCGTGACGCATGCCGCGGTCGTTCGAGCGGCGATCGTGAATGCGCTCGGCGCGGGCTCTTCGGCCTTTGCCCGGATCGATGTCGCGGCCCTTTCGCTTGCAAGGCTCAGCGGTCATGCCGGCCGCTGGAATCTCGTGGCGCTGGGGCCTTTGAGAGACCTCACGTGAGAGGCGCGTGTATCGCCCCTTGGCGCCCCGGCGCGCTATTGCGCCGTGAGTCCCCCGTCGACCATGAATTCCGCGCCGGTCGTGAATGACGATTCGTCGCTGGCAAGGAACAGGATGGTGTTGGCGACTTCCTCCGCCTTGCCCATCCGTCCCATCGGCGCGGCGCGCTCCAGGCCTGCGCGAATCCGTTCGGGATCTCTCGCCCGTGCGATGCCTTCGAGCACCATCGGCGTCTCGGCGAACGAGGGATGAACAGAGTTCACGCGAATCTTGTAGCCGGCGCGGGCGCAATGGAGCGCCGCCGATTTGGTCAAGAGCCGAACCGCCCCTTTGCTCGCGCAATAGGCCAGTGACGACCCGTCGCCGATGATCCCGGCGACCGAGGAGAGATTGACGATCGAGCCGCCGCCGCTTGCCTTCATCGCTCGCACGGCCTCGCGGCAACCAAGAAACACGCCCTCGGCGTTGACCGCATTCACCTTGCGCCAGTCGGCGAGCGTCGTGGTCTCGATATTGCCGAGGACCGCGACGCCGGCGCTGTTGACGAGAATGTCGAGGCGCCCGAACGCGGCGAGAACTTTGTCGACCACCACGCGCCAGCGCGCCTCGTCTGTGACATCCTGCACGAGCGTGAGATCGGCGTCGGCCCGGAGCGTCTCGAGGCCCGCTTCGTTGCGGTCGGTTGCGGCGACCTTGGCGCCCTCGCCGTGGAACAGAGCCGCCGTGGCCCGGCCGATGCCCGACGCCGCGCCGGTAATCAGCGCAACCTTGCCCGCGAGGCGCCCAGCTTGTCCGTCCATCGTTCCCTCCCCGTCCAAATTCGAGTGAGCTTATAGGCTCGAACATGGCTTCTTTGAAATCGAGAGTCGCCGCTCGACGCCCGCGCCCCATGGAACAAGGCGGCCGTTTGGCGCGTTTTTTGGTGTTGGCGAGCGTGTTTGGTCCCCCTCAAACGCGCTCGTTACTGCCCCGCCAGGCCGCACCCCTCGCGGGGCCTTTTTGTGGGCTGCGGAGCGCGCCTGCTTCGCGCTGCGATGATGCCAATCAGCAATTGAAATGAAGCGGTCGACTCATACGGCGCCGTCCGTCAGCCGCCGCGCCTATTCGCCGAGATGAGCGATCGCCTCTTGCAGGGCCGCCGGCGCGACCCGAAAGACGCCGGTGTAGGGCAATCCGAGTTCGAGGATGAGAAAGAGGGCGAACGCAATGCAGGCGGCGCCGGCCGCCATGGCGGCGACAACGACGGTGTTCGACTGGGCAAAGATCCCGAAGGCAAAGAACAGAGCGACCGCCCAGAGAATCAAAATGACGACCAGGCCCGGACTTACAGGCCGCCCAGCGACCTGGAGGGACATCAGCAGCCGCGCCTGCGTGATCTGATTGGCGAGGGAGCCGGCGGAGGCGAGAGCCTGTCTCTGCTCTTCGGTCGCCGGAGTAAAGGAGCCGAGAAAGGCTTTTATGGCCCGCCGCGACGCGAGCGGAACGGATACCGACAGCCGTTTCGGATCCGCCGCCTCGGAGCCCCAGAAGGCGTTGTAGGCATTCTCAATCGTTGATTTCAACCGTTCGCGCGCGAAGGCGGCGTCTGGCCCCAGATCCCCGAGCGTCTGGTCGAGCTCCAGAACCTGGGCGGCGAGCGCGTCGAGTTCGGTTTTCTGCGTCGTCTGGAAGGCGAAGCTTGTGCCGACGAGCGTTCCGAGGACGAGCGAGAGAAGAAGGCTCAGCACGCCCGAGATCTGGCCGATGACGACGCGCGCGCTCTCGCTTTTCTGCTCCTCGGGCAGTCGCCGTTGAACCGCCAGGCCGGCCAAACCGGACGTCAGGATCACCGCAAAGATCGCTATGCAAACAAGTATGATCGTCACGAGGCTAGGCTTCCCGGCGTTGGCGCCTGGGGCACTAGCAGTTTCATGTTAACGAACTCCACGGCGAGGGCGTCTGAGCCGTTTCGGGGGCCCTCCGGCCTTCTGAGCCCGTTTCCCCACGCGTCGGCGCGCCTCTCGCCGCTTGCGGCTGATAATGGCGCTGGCCTTGTCGGTTCCGGGCACGAAACCATCGGCGGCAAGGTGGACAGGGAGTGAATCCGCCGGAGCGTGAGCTTTCAAGTTTGCCTTGCGTAAATAGAGAAACTCTGCTATAAGATTCCCATGGACAGAATCGAAACCACAGTTGGCGGCCGGTTGGGCGCGCGCCGGAGCCGACTCAAATGCAATCTAAAGCGCGAGCTGGGCTCCGGGCCAGTTGTTTGAATCGCCTGTAACTCATTGAAAAGATTTGATTCGGAAAAATAAACGCTAGTAAATGAAAGCAAATATACTAACGCTTATGCTCGCTTATTGACGTTTTACTGGCTTTTAGTTCGAGTAGAGATCGCCTCCCGGTTGTATTTCCGCCTGGCCTATTTGGGCGCCATGCGCAGCGCGCCATCGATGCGGATCGTCTCGCCGTTGATATAGCCGTTCTCGATGATGTGGATTGCGAGGGCCGCATATTCGGCCGGTTGGCCGAGGCGGGCGGGAAACGGCACCGAGGCGCCGAGCGAATCCTGCGCCGGCTGGGGCAAACCGGACATCATCGGCGTCAGGAAGACGCCGGGCGCGATCGCGTTGACCCGGACGCCAAACTGGGCGAGTTCGCGCGCGATCGGCAGGGTCATCGCAACAACGCCGCCCTTCGAAGCGGAATAAGCGGCCTGCCCGATCTGGCCATCGTAAGCCGCGATTGAGGCGGTCGAGATGATGACCCCGCGCTCCCCCTCTGTCGGTTCGAGCTTGGCCATCTCCGCCGCCGCGAGGCGGACCATGTTGAAGGTTCCGATCAGGTTGACCCGGATCACCTTCTCGAAGTCGGCCAGCGGTTGCGGGCCATCGCGGCCGACCACCCGTTTGGCGACGCCGATGCCGGCGCAATTGACAAGCACCCGAGCGGCCCCGTGCGCCGCGGCGGCCTTGGCGAGCGCCGCTCCGGCCGAGAGTTCATCCGTCACGTCGCCTGCGACCGCGAGGCCGCCAATCGTCTTGGCCGCCTCCGCAGCCGCTGCGGGATTGAGGTCGAAGACTGTGACCTTCGCGCCCTTGGCGGCGAGCGCCTCAGCCGTCGCACGGCCAAGTCCCGAGCCGCCGCCGGTCACGATCGCCGCAACTCCGGTGAGTTTCATCACGCTTCTCCCTCAGCCCGAGCGGACCCGATCCGCCCATATCAACCGGCGGCGCTTCGCGCCACTGCCGTCGCGCATTGCGGACGCGCTCGTTGGGGTCAGTTGAGCCTGATGAAAAGCCTGCCGCCTTCGACCTTCACCGGATAGGTCACGAGGTTGATGCAGGCCGGCGCGCCCTTCGCTTCGCCGGTCGTGAAGTCGAACCGGCCATTGTGCATCGGGCACTCGATGATCGTGTCTTGAACGAAACCATCGGCAAGGTCGACCGCCTCATGCGTGCAAAGGCCATCAGTGGCGAAGTAGCGGTCGTCCGCTGTGCGGTAGAGCGCGTATTGCCTGCCTTCGTGTTCGAACGGCGCGACGTCCTCGGATAGCACCCGATCGGCGGGACCGGTGTCGATCCAGCTCTCGCTCAATTGAGCCGCTCCTTCTCGACCTTTGCGGCTCGGGCGCGGGTCACCTCCGGCTGCGCCGACGCCGGTAGCTCGCGCCGAACGAAATAGGTTGGCTCCTTCAGCTGCCGAAGGACGGTTGGGATGATCTCGCGATAGGCGGCGATTGAGCTTGGGTAGGGCGTCGGGCAATCGGCCTTGATCGCTTCGTGCAGCTTGGGCAGCGCGTGATAGGGCACGGTCGGAAAGATGTGGTGCTCCACATGGTAGTTCATGTTCCAATAGAGGAACCGGAAGATCGGATTCATGTACACGGTGCGCGAATTCAGCCGGTGATCGAGCACGTCCTCAGCAAGCCCGATGTGCTGCGTGACGCCACAAAAAAGCGCGAACCATCCCCCGTACAGGGTCGGCAGACCGATATACATGGCGGGCAGGATCGAGCCTGTCGCGAAACAGGCGACAAGGACGAGGGCGTAAATGGCGAGGTAGATACGAGCGATGAGATACACGTTCGACCGCTCAGCCTCGGGCACAAAAGTCGCTTCCTCCTCAGTCAGTCGGCCGCCGGCGTGCAGAAACACTTTCTGAAAGAAGACGAACGTGTTCTTGATCGCGAAGATGTTGAGCAGAAGAGACACAACATCCGGCGGACGCGGCGTGATGATCTCGGGATCGCGCCCAACGATGATCGTATCCGTGTGATGGCGCGTATGGCTCCAGCGCCAGATCGTCGGTTCGCGCATGATCATGAAGCAGGCGACTTGATAGACCGCGTCGTTCATCCATTGGGTCCGGAACGCGGTGCGATGGCCGCACTCGTGCCAACGGCTGTCGGTCGAAGAGCCGTAGAGCACGCCATAAATGATAAAGAAGGGAACTGCGGCCCAGGACCCCCAGAAATAGTAGCCGAGGCCGCCCGACACTATGAACGCTGCGATCCAGATGAGCGTATCCCGGATCGCGGGACCGTCCTCACGCCGCATCAACTCCTTAAGCTCCGCGCGCTTGATCGCCGGCGTGTACCATTTCGCCGACGCGAGCCCGGCAGCGACAGCCTTATCGGCCTCTGGACCGATGAGGCTGTAATCGCGAGTAATGGTCGTGGTTGACATTTGTTTTCCGCCTCCCAAAGCGGCTGCTGCCCGGCGAACCTATCGGCAACTCAACGCCGGCTCAACGCCGGTTTCATTTTCCTTGTTCTCCACTAGGGAATGGAGAGTCCACCAGAGGCAGCACTAACCCGCCCCGCTCGTTTGACCGCTCGTGGCTTTTGACCGACTTTGGCCGGGCCACCTGTCAATATGTGTCGGGGCCGCCCGATCGCTAGGTCCAGTCGTAAGAGCCTGCCTTCGCGCAAGCTTACTCTAAGATTTCGCCCTCCATGAGCCTGGTCAGATATCGCCGCCGCCTTTCGGGCGAGCCATCGCAAAGACGAACTCGACCACCGCGTAATCCTGGTAGCCGCAGCGGGCGAGCGGGTGCGCGCGGGCGGTGTCGAAGCGCCCGGCGACAAGACAGCGCTCGTCAATATGGAAGGCGACCACTTCGCCGAGTGTGAGCACGGCTCCGCTCAGCGCCCCGCTCAAAGACCTGATCTCGACCACCTCGACCACCTTGCATTCCAAGGCGGCCGGGCTCTCGGCGACGCGCGGCGCTGCGACCAGTCGCGATTCGGCCATGGTCAGTCCGGCGCGGGCAAATTCGTTGTCGCCTCGGGCGAATGGGGCCGAAGTCTCATTCATCGGGCCTTGCAGATCGTGTGTCGCCAAGTTGGCGACGAACTCGCCACTCTCCTTGGCGAAGGAGGCCGAGTCTTTCCACCCTTCGCTGGAGAAGCCGACGATCGGCGGCGCGCTCGAAAAGCCGTTGAAGAAACTGTAAGGGGCGAGATTGATCCGCCCGTCAAGCGCACGCGTCGAGATCCATCCGATCGGGCGCGGCGCGACGATCGCCTTGAACGGATCGTGCGGCAGCTTGATCCGGTCGCGCTCTGCGGTCGCGTAGAACATGGCCTGAAGCTTTCACTCTGAAAAGTTGGTCACAATCTCATCGAGGGCCGGCCGCGGACGATCCTCGATCGCAGCCATCGTCCGGCCAATGTGGATAAAGCCCGCGACACGCTCATGCTCGGCGAGCCCGATCGCGGCGCGAAAGCGAGCGTCGTAGGCCATCCATTCCGTGAGCCAGGTCGCAGAGAAACCGAGGGCGCGGGCGGCGACAATCATGTTCATGCACACCGCACCCGCGGACAAAACCTGCTCCCATTCGGGAATCTTGGGGTGTGGCGCCGCGCGGGAGATCGCTGCAACCACGAGCGGCGCGCGGGTGAAGCGGCGCAACTCCTCTGCTTGGGCGGCCTCGTCCAGATCGGGCTTGTCGCCAAGGCGGGCCTCGAGCGCGAGCTGGCTTGCGCGATCGCGCGCGTGCCCCGCGAATACCAGGAACCGCCAGGGCGCGAGCTTGCCGTGATCCGGCACGCGCGAGGCGACCGTCAGGATTGTGGCAAGTTCGTCGGCGCTCGGAGCGGGACCCGCCATCATCGGAGGCGGGACCGATCGGCGGCGTTTGAGGATCTCGATCGTGTCGTTCATGCGCATTCCTCTTAAACGAAGCCCGCTCCCTGGCCAAAACTCAGGGGCATGAACCGCCTTCGATCCGCCTCAATGTATGGTCACGAGCCGCTTCCGCGACGAAGCAGCGGCGACATTCTTCAACTAACGCGAGGCGGGTTGACAGCGACTTGGCGGATTCTGGCGGCTTTGGTCGCGCTGATGGCGCTGGTTGCGCCTGCCGGCGCTCAAGCCCCGGCCAGCGACTCCGCCCAGGCGACGCTCAGTCTTTCCGCAATCCTTGGCGGCGGCGGCGCGCCGCTCACAGCCGGGTTGCGCTGGCGAGTGTTCGGCGCGCGGTCCGATCCGGATGGCTCGCATCCCTTGATTGTTGAATCCGGTCTTGCCCAGCCGACGCTGACTATCCCGCCCGGCGATTATGTTGTTCATGTGGCCTTCGGGCTCGCCAGCGCGGCCAAACGTTTGAGCCTCGCCGCTGGAGTTCGCTCCGAGCGTTTGACTCTTTCAGCGGGCGCGCTCCGGATCGGCGGCACCCTGGCTGACGCGCCGATCGACGCGTCGAAGCTGTCCTTGGCAATCTACGTGCCGCAAAACCGCAATCCGCTCGGCAAGCTCGTCTACGCCAAAGCCAAGGCAGGCGATATCATCGGACTGCCCGAAGGCTCTTATCATATCGTTTCGACCTACCTCGACACCGTGGGGGCTCACTCAGAAGTCGGCGCTCCGACCAATTCCGGCAAATCGGCGGCGGCCGTCTCGCCGACGGCGATCCCATCCAATTCGATCGTCAACGCCGATATCAAGGTCACTTCCGGCAAACGAATTGACGTTACGATCCGCCATCGCTGTGCAACGCTGACGCTCAAGCTCGTCAACAAGCCTGCGGGCGAGGCGCTTGCCAATACGACTTTCACAGTGCTCACGCCGGGCGGCGACGTCATTCGTGAGCTGGTAGGCGCTTTTCCTTCACTCGTCCTCGCCGAAGGCGAATACGTTGTGATCGCGCGGCACGAAGCCAAGGTCTTTCAGTCGACGTTCCAGGTGCAGACAGGGATGGACCGCGACATCGAAGTTGTTGCAGAAGAGAGCGGCAAACAGGGGCCGTAACCGGATGCAGACCTTCTTCGTCCAAATCAAATGCGCGCTCGGGCGAACCTACGAGGTCGCCAGCGCGCTGGCGGAAGCGGAAATTGCCTCTGAGATCTATTCGATCGCTGGCGACTTTGACATTCTGGCCAAATTCTACGTGGAGGCGAATGTCGATATCGGGCACTTCGTCGGCCATAAGGTACAAGTCATCCCAGGAATTGCCGACACCCGCACCATAATCACGTTCAAGGCCTTTTAGGCTGGCATGCCGGGCGCCCGATTCCGCCGCGCCGTGGCTTCCGAGGTCTCCCCCATTGTCCAACAGCAAGCGGCCAGTTTCCAAGATGCGCCTAAGCTTCTTTTTCGCCCTCGTCGTTCTCGCCGGCGCCGCGAACGCCGCGGAAATGGACTCGGCGTTTCTGTTCGATGCCTTGCACGGCAAGACGCCCTACCGCGCCTCCTGGGAGAAACTGATGAAGCTGGTGCAGCCGACGCCAGATTGGCTTGTCCATTTCAATCGGAACTTCGACGGCGTTTCGGGCGAGATGACAAAGGTCACCATCGACAACAAGCCGTATGAGATATCCTTTGTCTGCAAGCCGACGGAGTGCGGGGAACACAAGTTCGTTGTCCTGTTCGACTCCAGCGGCGAGCGCGCTTACGGCGCGCTTGGCGGCAAGGACAATGACCCAGCTTTCTTCGGCTCGCCCACCCAGGCCGAGCAGGAGGCTATGGCGAAGGCGGTGAAGAACTGACCAGAACCTTCAGTTCAGCTCGAGCGCGAACGGCTCGCCCTCGAAACATTCCCGGCCCCGGCCAATTTCAGCGATCGCTTCTCTCATGCGTCCGCGGCGTCCGAGCGCGTCATCCGCCAGGGCAACGAGGAGAGCATTCGGCGAAGCGGTGGCGGACGCCGAGCGGAGCGAGCGTGCAATGGCGAATTCGTCGCGCTCGGGCGCCAGCGCACAAGCGGCGATATAGGCGGCGGCGGTCGAACGGCTAACGCCGGCGTAGCAATGGATCAGCATCGGCTCCGCGCGGTCCCAGGCATGGACAAATCTCAACAGCTCGTCGAGGTGGGTCGCGCCCGGCAGCACGTGGTCCGGCGTCGCCTCGACAATGTCCGACACGGCCAGGTGAAGATGCCGCTCGGGCGAAATTCTTATCGGCCGCTCGATCGCCGTGCCCGGGCTTAGTAAGGTGACGAGCGAGCGAGCGCCAGTCTTGTCGACGGTTTCGGCGATCAGGGCGAGGGAACAGACGTGAAGGCGCGGCATGGAGGTCTCTCTCTGGCCGCCTTATAGAGGGTCGCTGACCTCAGCGTCGAGTTCACCAAAACGGGTCAGAAACTGCGCTTCAGCCTCGGCTGGCCGCATCGGCTCAAGGAAGGCGGCGAAGTCACGGATCGGTAGGTCAGGCTCGCCAAAAAGTTTCCGCGCTTCGGCGATCGAAAAGCCGGCAAGCGCGGTCGCTTCGAGATAGGCGGATGCGCGGTCGGCGATCTTGATTCGGCGATCGAGATCATCGTGTGGTTCAGCGGACAACCCGAAGCGGAGGAGGACCGCCCGCTTGAGGCGCACCTCAACCAGCTTGTAATCGCCGCCGACCGCCGCCTTGAACGGCGAGATCATATCGCCGATCACATATTCGGGCGCGTCATGCAGCAGCGCCACGAGCCGCGCCCCGGCGGGGGGAGAACCCTCCGCAGCAGCGAACAACGCCTCCACCAAGAGCGAATGTTGCGCGACGGAGAAGATTTCGGGGCCCTTTGTCTGGCCGTTCCAGCGAGCCACTCGCGCAAGCCCATGGGCAATGTCGGCAATCTCGACGTCGAGCGGCGAGGGATCGATGAGATCGAGCCTCCGGCCCGACAGCATCCGCTGCCAGGCTCGACGTGGCGGCCTCTCGCTCACGGCTCGAGCTTATGCGCCAATGCGCGGCAGGCCTCGTGACGGCAGCAATCGACGAGATGATCGTTGACCATGCCGGTGGCCTGCATGAAGGCGTAGACGATGGTCGGCCCGACAAAATTGCCGCCCCGAGCGCGCAGATCCTTGGCGATGGCGCGAGAGACGTCGGTCTCGGCCGGCACGTCCTTGAAACTGCGGTGCGCATTATCGATCGGGCGTCCGTCGACAAAGCTCCATAAGTGGCGCGCGAAGCCTCCCTTATCCGAGACGTCGAGCACGATGCGGGCGAGCGCCACCGTCGCCTCGATCTTGGCCCGGTTGCGGACGATGCCCGCATCCTGCATCAGCGCGTCCTTTTTCTTGTCGCTCCAGCGCACGATCTTGTTTGGATCGAAGCCGTCGAACGCCTGCCGAAAGGCCGGGCGCTTGCGCAGGATGGTGATCCAGGACAGCCCGGCCTGGAAGCCGTCCAGCACGAGTTTCTCGAACATCGCCCGGTCGTCGTATTCGGGCACGCCCCATTCCTCGTCGTGATAGGCGACGTAGAGCGGATCGACGCCGGGCCACGGACAGCGCGTCAATCCGTCGGCGCCCTCGACCGCCGTCAAGACGCGCGGCGGCTTTTCCCTGTCGAGCAGCAGCGGCTTTTCTTTTTTGGCCATGCGCGGCCTTCCCTCCTCAACCACGGGCCAAAGCCATTTGACCGGCCTGGAATCCCGCCCATAGACTTCGCCTCTTCATTGGCCAACTCAAGGGCTTAAGCCATGACGTTTCGCGCCGTTCGAGTTGACAAGACCGACGCCGGGCAAGTCGTAATGCTTGTCGACATGGACGAGTCCGAGCTCATGGACGGCGATGTGACGATCCGCGTGACGCATTCGACCGTCAATTACAAGGACGGGCTGGCGCTGGGCGGCAAGTCGCCGGTCATCCGGCGGTTTCCCATGGTGCTCGGCGTCGATCTCGCGGGAATCGTGGAGAGTTCACGCCGCTCGGACTTTGCGCCGGGCGACGAGGTCGTCCTGACCGGCTACGGGCTCAGCGAGACCCATTTTGGCGGCTATGCCGAAAGGGCGCGCGTGAACGGCGACTGGCTGGTCAAGCTGCCGACTGGCCTCACCCGGGCGCAAGCGATGGCGATCGGCACCGCGGGGTTCACCGCCATGCTGGCGCTGATGGCGATCGAGCGCCACGATCTCGCGCCCGCCTCGGGGCCAGCGCTGGTGACGGGGGCGGCCGGCGGCGTCGGCTCGATGGCGATTGCGCTCTTCGCCGACAAGGGCTGGCGGGTGATCGCCTCGACCGGACGCGCGAGCGAGGCCCCATACCTCAAGACGCTCGGCGCCGATGAGATCATCGACCGTGCGACGCTGAGCGCGCCTGGCAGGCCGCTCGGCAAGGAGCAATGGGCTGCTGCGGTCGACAGCGTCGGCTCGACGACGCTCGCCAATGTTCTCGCCCAGACCCGCTATGGCGGCGCGGTCGCCGCCTGCGGTCTGGCCGGAGGCATGGATCTGCCCGCGACGGTCGCGCCGTTCATCCTGCGCGGCGTCTCGCTCCTCGGGATCGACAGCGTCCAGTGCCCGAAGGAGCGCCGGCTCGAGGCCTGGCGGCGCCTCGCGCTCGATCTCGATCGCGACAAGCTCGCGTCGATGACCGAGACCATCCCCCTCGCCCAGGTGTTCGAGGCCGGGGCCCGCATTCTCAAGGGCGAGACCCGGGGTCGGCTGGTGGTGACGATCCCGTGAGCGCGTCCTGCGCCGGGCGCGGACACAACCTCGGGCGCGAAGCCGGTTTCAAATAACGGCCAGTAAACGCCAATAAACGCGCCTAAACGCTCGTAAAACTCCTGTCGTTTACTAGCGTTTATTTTTTCGAATCGGGACTTTTCAATGGGTTACGGCCGTTTGGAATAGGGGAATTCCGCCCCATCGCCGGAAGCTCGCCCTGGTTGCAGGCGGCGACCAAGCGGCGCTTTTGTCGGCGTCCGCGGGCCATCGCGGAATGTGCGGCGGTCGAGTTGGTCATCGAGGCAGATTATAGGTCTCGTTTCCGTTTTGAGCAAGACAATGTCGATTAATTCGGAAATTCTGTCGTTACGCCACTGGCCCGACGTTTTCGAGCCTCGATCTTCGGTGAACGTGAACATTGCGCCTCGTAGCCGCGCGCCCTGTCTGCTGACGCCGCCTCGAAGGCTCCCGGTGAACCGTTCGAAGTCCGTCAGCGCCACGGCAAACCCATGCGTCTCCGGAGCTGATTAAGCCGACGAGCGGCGCAAAAACGGGCGCGTCGTCAGGGAGAGGGCGGCGATAGGGCCAAATACGGGTGAATTATCGATGCTCAATCGCCTTAATCGCCGAGCTTGCAGCCCCCCGCGCCCGGCGGCCGGAAGGCGTCGGCGGCCGGAATCTTGGCGACGACGGTCAGATAGTCCCATGGATATTTCGATTCCGCCGGCGTCTTCACCCGAACGAGATAGCGGTCATAAAGCACCCGTCCGTCGGCCCGAATCGTTCCCTCGGCGGTGAGCACGTCATGGATCGGCGCTTCGCGCATCGCCTTCATCACCGCCCCGGTGTCGTCGGTTCCAGTCTTGGCGACGGCTTCCAGATAGTGGCGAACCGAGGAATAGACGGCGACCTGATTGTCATTGGGCATGCGGCCGCGCCGGGCGTAGAAGCGCTTGGCGAATTCGCGCGTCTTGTCGTCCAGGTCCCAATACCAGGATTGCATGAAGGTGAGGCCATGCGCGACGTCGAGGCCGGCGGCGTGGACGTCGCTCAGATAAGTGATCGGCGTCGCCAGATATTGCCCTTGAGCGAGGTTGAATTCGCTCGCCTGTTTCAGCGCATTGGAGAGATCGGCGCCGGTGATCGCGAATACGATCACCTTGGCCTTCGAGGCCTGGGCGGCGATGAGAAACGAGCTGAAATCGGCGGTGTTGAGCGGCGAGCGCAGGGCTCCGACAACGGTTCCGCCGGCCTTGGCGATGGCGTCGCTCGCGTCGGCCTCAAGCGAAGCGCCGAAGGCGTAATCGGCGGTGATGAAGAAGAAGCTGTCGAGCTTCTGCTTGATGAGAAGCCGCATCAGCGCCACCCCGTTCGACCAATTGTCGGCGTTCCACTGGATGCCGTTCGGCGAGCAGGCCTTGCCGGTGAGATCGGACGACGAGGCGGAATCGAAGATGACGATCCGGTCGTGGGCCTTGGCCAGATCCTGAACGGCCAGCCCCACGCCCGAATTGGTGATGTCGAAGATCGCCCGCACCCCGCGCTCGTCGTACCATTCCCGCGCGACGGCGAGGCCGACATCGACCTTGTTCTGATGGTCGGCGACCAGGAGCTCGATGGGCTTGCCGAGCACCGAGCCGCCGAAATCCTCGATCGCCATCCGCGCGCTTTCCGCGCCCCCCGGCCCCGACAAATCGGCGTAAGGCCCGGACTGATCGTTGAGAACGCCGATCCGGAAGGCGTCGGCGGCGCGCGCGGGCGCGGCGGCAAGCGTCAGAAGGAGAAAGAAAGCGAGAGCTCGCCGAAGCATTCAGACATTCTCCGCGGGATAAGGGGGCAGCGTCCCCCAATCGTCGGCGAAACGCAATCGCGGAGCGGCGTGCTCATCTCGATTGTCCCTCTCGGTCAAAGTTGAAGGCCGCTCTTGCCTGCGCCGTCGTCTCGTCGCGCAGCGGCGTCGAAGGCCGGCGTCGATGGGTTGCGACAGCGCGGTGTGATCGATGACGAGCGCTTTCAGCGCGCTCTGCGCATTCCCAAAGCCAAAATGGCGCGACCCCCGAAGCGAGCACGCTAAATTGATAAACCTTGAAACGGAATAACTGATTTCCCGATTGCAGCGTCTGTTTGACACGCGGCAAGCTCGCTAGCGTCAAGACGAGCAACGCCGCCCGCGGCGACGGATCATGGGAGAACCGCCGATGCAGACGGCCACGCTATCCTCGGGATTCGTCGCCGAAGCCGCGGACCGTCAGGAGAAGCGGCGCAGAGCCATCAGCGGCGCCGTCTTCTCCGAATTCATCGACATGTTCGATATCTATCTGCCGACGGTGGTGCTGTCTCCCGTCCTTTTCTATTTCCAGCCGGCGCGGCTCGATCCCGGCAAACAGGCGATCTTCGCTTCCCTCGTGTTCATCACGACTCTGCTCGGGCGCCCGATCGGGGCGCTCGCGTTTGGCGTCGTGGCCGACCGCCTCGGGCGCCGCATGGCGTCCATCACGTCGGTCGCGGGCTTTGGAATCATCACGTTCCTGATCGCGCTCATTCCCGGCTACGCCCACATTGGCATCGCCTCCTATTGGATCCTCGTAATCCTGCGCTTTCTCGACGGCATTTGCCTCGGCGGCGGCTATACCGGCGCTCATCCGCTGGCGATCGAATATTCGAAGAAGGAACAGCGCGGCTTCACCGGCGGGCTTATCCTCTCCGCCTTTCCCGCCGCCTACATCGCCATCACGCTGGTCGCGATGCTCATGTTCGCGATCTTCCCGCTGGCGGGCGCGGACTCGGCCTACGCCCAGTGGGGCTGGCGCATTCCGTTCGTGATCGGAGCGCTGCTCGCCGGCGTCCTCGTCATCTATTACGTGTTCATGGTCTCGGAATCCGAGATCTGGGAGACCGACGTCGAAGGCAAACGGGAAAAGACGCCGCTCAGCGACCTCATCTCCGGCCCGAGCGGGCGCAATCTCTTGCAGGTGCTGGTCATGATGACCGGATTTTGGCTGACGCAGAACATCATCACCATTTTCATTCCGACCACGCTCTTGCTGCATATGCTCAAGCTGTCGAAATATGCGCTGACGTCGACGCTTCTGATCAGCTACGGGGCGCTTTTCTTCAGCTACATCGCTTCGGGCATGATCGGGCAGCGGATCGGCCGGCGCACGTTCTTCATTGTCGTCGGCCCTCTGATCGCGGTCGTCGGCTCCGCGATCCTCTACACGCTCATCCGCACTCCGGACCTCTCTCTGGCCACGATCATGGCGCTCGTCTGCGTGCTCTCGATCCTGGTCACTTCGCCCTGGGGCGTGATCGTCACCTACATCAACGAGCGCTTCGTCACCGATGTCCGCGCGACCGGATTCGGAGTTGGCTTCAGCCTCTCGGTGATCATCCCGTCCTTCTACGCTTTCTACATGAACTGGCTGGGCGCGGTGATGCCGTTCGAGCTCACGCCGGTCTTCCTGCTGGCGGTCGGCGCGATCATCGGCACGATCGGAGCGGCGATGGGTCCGGAAACGAAGGACGTGGATTTTCACTGAGGCGGCGAGGGCCGCCGCTTACCCCGCGGCAAAGCTGCGCGGCGCGGGGCTGGAATTGCGCCAGAGCGTCACGCGAGGCGCCCGGAGTTGGTCTGCCATCGTTGCTTGTCGACATCGCGGAGGTGTAATCTTAGGCGATGAAGCAGCCTGTCGTGTCGCGAAATCCTGAAGTGATGGGCGGGGCTGCCGTCTTTCACGGGACGAGAGTTCCTGTGCAGACGCTGCTCGACTACCTCGAGGCGGGCGAATCCATTGACGATTTCCTCGAAGGCTTTCCGACGGTGACGCGGGAGAGGGTTATCGCTTTTCTGGAAGAGGCTAGGGATCGAGTGATCGCAGCGGCCTCGTGAAGGTCCTGCTTGATGAATGCATTGACCGGCGGCTCGCCCGCGATCTCGTCGGGCACGATGTGCGCACGGCCAGTCAGATGGGCTGGACGGCGGTCTCGGACCGAGAACTATTGGCGCTCGCCACAGGCAAGTTCGACGTGTTCGTCACAGTGGACAGAAACCTGTCCTTTCAGCAGAACCTAACGTCCCTGCCGATTTCAGTGTTGGTGCTGCACGCCAAGACAAACCGGCTTTCCGACCTCAAGCCGCTCGTCCCGAGCCTGCTGGCGGCTATTGAAACGGCGCCGCGGGGGGCCGCTCATATCATAGTCTGAGGTTCGCTTGGCGAGCGCGCCTTCTGGAAGAGAAGAGACGGGGCCGCCGCTTACCCCGCGGCAAAGCTGCGCGGCGCGGGGCTGATCACCTTGGCGGAATCGTCCGCAATCTCCATGACCGCGAGGCCCCGGTCGTTGGTTCCGTCGGCGCGGAAGCGGAACACCCCGTCCGCGCCGTTGAAGCCCGAGATGTTGGTCAGCGCCGCCTGGCTGAAAGGGTCCGGTCCGCCATTGCGGGCGAGCGCCGCGGCCAGCGTCACCGCGTCATAGGCGAGCGTCGCAAGGCGCGCGGGATCGCTGTTGAACTTGGCCTTGTAGCGCTGGGCGAAGGCGTCGAAGCCCGAATTGTCGGGGGCCGAGAACCACGCCCCCTGCATCTGCGGCAATTTGAGCACCCGCGGGTCGTTCCAGACGCCGGAGCCCAAAAACTGGGTCTTGACGTTGGCCGACCCGAGCGCGCTCGCGACCGCCGGCATGGCGTCCGCCTGCTCGGGAATGAACAACGCGTCGATTTGACCCTGGACCGCCGACACCTGCTGAGCCGCGGTTGCGATCTGCCCGGTTGAATAGCGGGCGGTCACCACCACTTGCGCATTGACGTTCCCCGCCATCTCCTGGAATTGCTGGGCGGCGACATTGCCGTAGTCGTTTTGGGGGGCCATGATTCCGAACGACTTCTTGCCGGTCGAGACGGCGTATTGGAGAATCCGGTCGACGTAGCCCTGGATCAGGAAGGAGAGGAGATAGACGCCCGGGGCCGCGACGGTGACGTCGGTCGAGAACGCGATCATCGGCCGTCCCGCCGATTTGGCCGCCGCCGACGCCGACCGCACGTCGTTGGCGAACACGGGGCCCAGGATGAGTTGCGCTCCGGCCCCAAGCGCCGATTGAGCCGCCTGTGCGGCGGCGTCGGCGCTAGAATGGTCGTCCTGGATCATGAGCGTGATGGAGGTCGAGCCGGAATCGCTGATCGCGAGCTGGGCCGCGTTCCGCATCGACACGCCGATCGAGCCTGGGGCCCCGTTTTGGGTCAGGGGCAGGATCATGCCGACCCGAACCGGGCCGGTCCCCAGCGTCTCGCCGACGGGCGGTCCGCTGGCCGGCTGGGCCGGCGCCGCCCCGCCAGCTTCGCCTGGCATCTCGACGCCGGCCGAATTGCAGCCCGCGAGCGTCAACGCCATCCCGCCGCCAAGCACGGCGCGCCTGGTCAGGCCTCGCCCAGCTGCCGGCTGCTCCGCGGCAAACTTCATACCCACCTCTCGTCTGAGCAACGCTCGCGCCGGCAAACGCGTCGCGCCGTCACGGTCGAAATGTCAGCGCGCGATGGCCGCCATTCGCTGGCTGTCGACGGAAATTGTGGCATTTTCACCTGCGCTTGGCTATGCGTCGATCGTCGAGCCGGCCAGATGATTGGCGGATTGAAGCGCAATGACCGCGGCAAAAGCTCCCCAGTCGGACAGCCTCAACACTGTTCGCCCGAGCCGAACCTTTCACATCGGCGACGCGACTTTGCCGGCGGCGACGCTCGATCCCGGTCTTTACGTCGTGGCGACGCCGATTGGCAACCTCGCCGACGTGACGCTGCGGGCTCTGGCGATCCTGGCCGGCGCCGATGCGATCCTGGCCGAGGACACCCGCACATCGCGCACGCTGCTCGCCCGCTACGGCATTGAGCGCCCGCTCTCCGCTTATCATGAGCACAACGCCGCCGAGGCTCGCCCGCGCGCGCTCCGACGCATTTCCGAGGGGCAGGCGCTGGCCCTGATCTCCGACGCCGGGACGCCGCTCATTTCCGACCCCGGCTATAAGCTGGTGTCGGAGGCGATCGAGCAGGGCTTTACCGTAACCGCGGCGCCGGGCGCGTCCGCAGCGCTCGCCGCGCTCTGCGTCGCCGGCCTGCCGACCGACCGTTTCTATTTCGAGGGATTCCTCCCGCCCCGGTCGTCGGCGCGGCGTGAGCGGATCAACGCGCTCGCCGCGGTGCCCGGCTCGCTCATCTTCTATGAGGCCGCGGGGCGGCTCGCCGAGACGCTAGCCGACCTTGCGCTCGAGCTGGGACCCCGGCCCGCGGCGGTCGCGCGTGAACTGACCAAGCTGCACGAGGAGGTGAGGCGCGGCGCGCTCGATAAGCTCGCCGCCGACTATGAAGCGGGCGGGGCGCCCAGGGGCGAGATCGTCATCGTCGTTGGGCCTGTGGAAGCGCGCCCGGCGGTTTCAGAGGCCGCGCTCGACCGGGAAATCGCCGAGCAGCTCGCGACTCTTTCAGTCAAGGACGCCGCCGCGGCGATCGCCGCCAAGCATGGACTGCCGAGACGGCAGGTCTATGCGCGCGCTCTGGCGATTGCCGGCGCCCAGCGGTGAGAACGAGCGCCGAGAAGCGGACCGAGCGCCGGCGCGGCGCGCATCTCTACGGCCTCAAAGCGGAATCGATCGCGGCGCTGCTCTTGTGCCTCAAGGGCTACACCATCCTGGCGCGGCGGTTCGTCGTGTCGGGAGGCGAAATCGACCTCGTCGCGAGACGCGGCCGCTCGATCGCCTTTGTCGAAGTGAAAGCGCGGGCCGATCTCGAAGTCGCCGCGATCGCGATCAGCGCCACGAAGCGGCGGCGAATTGCTCGCGCCGCGCGCGTGTGGCTCACGCGCAATCCATGGGCGGCGGGCCTGACGTTGCGGGGCGACGCCGTCTTCGTCGCCCGCGGCCGCCTTCCCCGCCACGAGCCCGACGCGTATAGGCTCGAGATCGACTAGCGCCGCCAGGCGATTGCATCCTAGGTCGGGGGATGCAATCTCGTATCGAGCGCGAATGGCTCCTGAAACTCGACGCCATAGAAACCTGCGGCCTTGATCGGATCGAAAATCAGGTTCCAACTGTGTGTGGAAACCGCGCTCGGAATCGCCACGAAGCGATGGCGACGAAGAAGGTCGTCGCCAAACGCCTGTTGCCCAGCGCTCGGAATCCCTGGCCGCAGCCAATTGGGGTTCGGCACGTCGCCACGTCGGACGATGTGAACCTCGGCCGCATCAAGAATGCTGGCCGCTGTGATCATATAGGGCACAGTGTCGAGAACCTTGAAACCCTTATGGACGGCGACCTCTAGGATCGCAGTCGCAGGGTCAAGCGAGCAGTAGACGGTACGGACGCCCTTGCTATTCCAACGGAAACCGATGCGAAACGCCCCTCCGCCGTTGTCCCAAGTCGCCGCATGGATCTTCTGGTCGAGGCGCCAGATGACAAGCCCGGCGCCGCCGCCGAGCGCCGCCGGAAGCGGCGTCATGTATAGCCGTCGTACTCAAGCCGTCCGAGGTAATCCTCGACCAACTTGACGCCAGCCGGCGTCGTCAGAAGATCGATTGGGCGCTCCTGATCAAGCCCGATCGCCGGGCGTCTGAGCCACTGTTCCGCCTCATCTTGCGAGCCGAGCACGCGGGTCGCCTTGGCCAGAATCTCAGCGAACTTCCACGCGCGCCCGCTTTGCTGCACGTCTAGGAGCGCGTTTGGCTCGGACTTGTGGCGCTGAAGGGTTCGAAGACTCACCCCCAGCGCCTCGAAGGCCTCGTCGGTCGTGATCAGCCGGATTTTGTCGATGAGGCTCCTCAAGGCTGCTCGCGGCATGCCTTGATGCAGCAGCTCATGGGCGTCCAGTTCTGTGTTCAGCGCGGACCCTAAGATTTGTTTTCCACCAAGCAAGTCTGAGATATCTTGCAGACTGCTGTCAAAGTCAGCCGTGGCCTCATCCGCGTCCTTCTTGAACTTTTCCATGGTATCGTTGGTCATAATGCTGGCCCCGATGCCGCGCCTGAGGGTTTCGCCGGCCTCCGCTATATGTCTCGTACGACCGTGGGCGGAGCCTATCTTCCCCTGGGCGGAGCTTGTTTTACCGTGGGCGGGGCCTGTTTTCCTGACGATCGCCTTGGTGTGCTCGGGGCCGTGCCTTTCCATGATTGCATCGCGCTTGACGCCTTTGGAGCGTTCCCTTGCTTTCCCGGTGGTGTGCTGTCTCTCGGCCATCGCTATTTCCAACGTGTGCCCTGCGACACATGTCGTTATAAACATGCCATCTGTCAAATAAGTTTCAAGAGCAATTGCGCTCCGCAAACCCCATGGGCGGCGGGGCTGACGTTGCGGGGCGACGCCGTTTTCGTCGCCCGCGGCCGGCTTCCCCGTCACGAGCCGGACGCGTATAGGCTCGAGATCGATTGATTCCCGAAATCCGCCCCTGGCCTTCGACCGGACGCCCATGACCTTGACCGTCGCCGTGCAGATGGACCCGATCGAGCGTATCCGCATCGCCGGAGACTCGACCTTCGCGCTTCTTCTCGAAGCTGAGGCGCGCGGCCACCGCATCCTGCATTACACGCCCGACCGTCTGAGACTGAACGGCGCGCGCGTTGAAGTGATGGCCGAGCCGCTGTCGGTCAGGGATGTCGAGGGCGATCACGCGCGCGTCGGCGAGGCGAAGCTGGTCGATCTTTCGACTGTCGAGGTGGTGCTCTTGCGCCAGGACCCGCCGTTCGACCTCGCCTATATCGCGACAACGCATCTTCTCGAGCGCATCCACCCGAAGACGCTGGTCGTCAACGATCCCCGGGGCGTCCGCGATTCGCCCGAAAAGCTGTTCGTCATGGATTTCCCGGAGCTCATGCCGCCGACGCTGATCGCCCGCGACAAGGCGGCGATCGAGGCGTTCCGCGCCGAGCATGGCGAGGTGGTGATGAAGCCGCTTTACGGTTTCGGCGGCGCGTCGGTGTTCAAGGTCGCGGTTCAGGATCCGAATTTCGGCTCGCTGTTCGACCTGTTCACGACGAGCCTCCGCGAGCCGTGGGTGATCCAGAAATTCCTGCCCGCGGTTTCGCGCGGCGACAAGCGGATCATTCTCGTCGACGGCGAGGCGAAGGGCGTCGTCAACCGGGTGCCCACGGGCGACGACATCCGTTCCAACATGGTGCGCGGCGGATCCGCGAAAGGGACCGAGCTGACCGAGAAAGAAAGGCAGATCTGCTCGACGATCGGGCCTGAACTCAGGCGACGGGGCCTTCTGTTCGTCGGCATCGACGTCATCGACGGCTATCTGACCGAGATCAACGTCACCTCGCCGACCGGCATTCGCGCCATCAAGAAGCTCGGCGGACCCGATCTCGCCGTGGCGATCTGGGATGCGATCGAGGCCAAAGTCGCCAAAGCCTGACAATTCTGTCGAAACCCGGTTCGGCCTTGCGATTCCCAGACCGAGGGAGGATATACCTCCAATGTCAGAGGCCCAGGTCCCCGCGGTCGAACGCCGCTCGCGCGCCGCACCGTCGCTGAAGGGCGTCGAGCGCGCCAGGCTTCTCGACGAGTTCGCCGCGCTTGACCAGCGCCATTCCGGCGACGCCGCGGGGCTCCGCCGCGCCGCCGTCGAGATTTTGCGCGCCGCCCTGGCCGCCGGGCGGGACGAGGCCCGCCGAGCTCTGGAAGCAGGCGGCGCCGGGCGGGACTGCGCGGAGAAGCTGAGCAGCGAAACCGACGAATTGCTGCATGTCGGACTGGAAATGTCCGCGCGCTGGCTCGCCTCGACGCAACCAGGCGGGACGCTGCCGACGATCGTCGCGGTTGGCGGCTATGGGCGCGGCATGCTGGCGCCCTTTTCGGACGTCGACGTCCTGTTCCTCATGCCCGACAGGTCGCCTCCCGGAGTGGAGAAGGTGGTCGAGGCGCTGCTCTATGTCCTCTGGGATCTGAAGCTCAAGGTTGGCCACGCGACGCGAACAATCGATGAGTGCCTGAAACAGGCGCGCGCCGACATGACGATCCGCACGACACTCGTCGAGGCGCGATTCATCACCGGCGACAAGGCGCTGTTCGAGACCCTGAGAACCCGGTTCGACAAGGAGATCGTCGCCAAGACGGCGCCCGAATTCGTCGCCGCGAAGCTCGCCGAACGCGAAACCCGGGTGAGGAAAGCGGGCGCGTCGCGCTATCTCGTCGAGCCGAACGTCAAGGAAGGCAAAGGGGGGCTTCGCGACCTCAACACGCTGTTCTGGATCTCCAAATACGTCTACCGCGTCGCCAATCCCAGCGAGCTGGTCGCCGCAGGGTTGTTCTCGCCCCGGGAGTTCTCGCTCTTTCGCCGATGCGAGGAATTCCTCTGGAGCGTGCGCTGCCGGCTCCATTTTCTCGCCGGTCGGGCGGAGGAGCGGCTGAGCTTCGATGTCCAGCGGCCGATCGCCCGTCAACTCGGCTATTCGACGCGGGCGGGCATGATCGACGTCGAGCGGTTCATGAAGCACTATTTCCTCATCGCCAAGGACGTCGGCGACCTGACCGCGATCGTGTGCGCCGCGCTCGAGGAGCGGCACGCCAAAACGACGCCTGCGTTCGGCCGGCTCGTCGGCCGCCTGCGGAGGCGCACCCGCGCGATCGAGGAAGCCAAGGATTTCAAGGTCGACAATGATCGGGTCAACGTCGTCCGCGACGACGCTTTCGAGCGCGATCCCGTGAATCTCATCCGCCTGTTCTGGATCGCCGATCGATCGAATCTGCCGATTCATCCGGACGCGACAAGGCTCGTCACGCAGTCCCTGAAGCGCATCGACGCCCGCTTGCGCGAGGACAAGGAGGCGAACCGGCTTTTTCTCGAGACCCTGACCTCGCGAAACGCCCCGGAAATCGCGCTCCGCCGCATGAACGAAGCCGGCGTCCTCGGCCGGTTCATCCCCGATTTCGGCCGCGTCGTCGGGATGATGCAATTCTCGATGTACCACCATTACACGGTCGACGAGCATCTCATTCGCGCCGTCGGCGAACTCAGCGCGATCGAAGCGGGCCGGCTCGGCGAGGAACTGCCGCTCGCCACCAAGGTCATGCCCCAGATCGCGCACCGCACCGAGCTTTATCTCGCAACGTTTCTGCATGACATCGCCAAGGGTCGGGGGACCGACCATTCGCTTGCGGGCGCGGACGTCGCGCGGGCGATCGGTTTGCGGCTGGGGCTCACCGCGGCGAATGCCGAGCGCGTGGCGTGGCTCGTCGAGCAGCATCTGGTCATGTCCAACATGGCCCAGGGCCGCGACCTGTTCGATCCGAAAACGGCGGAAGCGCTGTCGGCGATCGTGCAAACACAGGAGCGGTTGAAGATGCTGCTGGCGCTTACGGCTGCCGATATTCGGGCCGTCGGACCGGGCGTCTGGAACGGTTGGAAGGGCCAGCTCCTGCGCACCCTCTACTGGGAGACCGAGGTCACGCTTGGCGGCGGCCATTCGGCGATCGACCGCGCCGGACGGGTCAAGGCGGCTCAGGAGGCGGTCCGCAAGTTGCTCCCAGGCTGGTCCGATCCGGAGTTCGACGATTATGCCCAGCGGCACTATCCGGCCTACTGGCTGAAAGTGGAGCCTGCGCGGCAGGCGGCTCACGCCAAACTGCTGCACGCGATGGCGGCCGATACGCATTCGCTGGCGACCGAGGTCTCGACCGACGCCTTTCATGGCGTGACTGCGGTCACCGTGATCGCGCCCGACCACCCGCGACTCCTGACCGGCATCGCCGGCGCCTGCGCCGCAGCGGGCGGCAACATCGTCGACGCGCAGATCTTCACCACGACCGACGGCTTGGCGCTCGACACCATTTTCGTTTCGCGCGCTTTCGAGCGCGACGAGGACGAATTGCGGCGCGGGCGGCGCATTGCGTCCAACATCGAAAAGACGCTGCGGGGCGAAGTCCGGCTTGCCGAAATGACGCCGTCGAGACAGGCGCGCGACGATCGGCATGACGCATTCGCGATCGAGCCCGAGGTGACGGTCGATAACAATCTGTCTCGCCGTTATACGGTGGTCGAGATTTCCGGTCTCGACCGGCCTGGCCTCCTCCGCGATCTGACCGCCTCGTTGTCGAGCCTCAATCTCAACATCGGTTCGGCCCATATCGTGACCTTCGGCGAAAAGGCGGTGGACTCCTTCTACATCACCGATCTGACCGGTCAGAAGATCACCGCGCCGGCCCGGCAGGCGGCGATCAAACGGCGATTGCTGGCGGACTTCGCCGGGGGCTGACGGCGATCTCCAACGCCGTCCGCGCTTGATTTTTGCTCCGCCAGCCCTGATATGCGTCGCAAATACTGATGGGGCTCATGACACGATGAGTAATGACAACGCCGAAACGGGCGCCGGGATGTCCGCGCACCAAGCCGGGACGTCTCCGGCCGAAGGCGCTCGGCCCGAAACCGGCGAACAGGACGTTTTCGCCGTGGTTGAGGCGCTGAACGCCGAGAACAGCCAATTGAAGGATCGCGTGCTGCGCACCCTCGCGGAGATGGAGAATCTGCGCCGGCGCACCGAACGCGAGGTTTCCGACGCCAAGACCTATGGGGTGACCAGCTTCGCGCGCGACATGCTGACTGTGGTCGACAACCTTTCGCGCGCGCTCGAACATTTGCCGGCGGAGGCCCGGGCGAACGCCGATCCCTCGGTCCGCTCGCTGATCGAGGGCGTCGAGTTGACCGCCCGCGACCTCGAGTCGGCGCTGGGCCGCCATGGGGTCAAGAAGCTCGATCCCAAGGGCCAGAAGTTCGATCCCAATTTTCACCAGGCGATCTTCGAGGCGCCCGACGAAAGCGTGCCCTCGGGCACGGTCTCGCAGGTCGTGCAGAGCGGCTGGACGATTGGCGATCGCGTCCTTCGGCCGGCGATGGTCGGGGTCTCCAAGGGCGGCCCGAGAGCCGCGCCAAGGCAGGAGCCAGCCTCGAGCGGCGAATAGCCGCCGCTAGGGGCTGGCCTTGGTCACCCGCCGGAGCGTCAGATTGATCCTGCCGCCGCAAGGCAGCAGGGTCGAGGATCCGGCCACGATGCGGTCGACGCCGTGGAACGCCAGACGGCTCTCGCCCGCAAGCGACATCGCGTCGCCGGAAGCGAGGCGGAAGGAGCGGGTCGGCGCGTTGCGTTGAAGGCCGCCGACGCGAAAGAGCGCCGTATCGCCAAGGGATAGCGACACAACCGGGGCGGACAGTTCCTCTTCGTCCCGGTCCTGGTGCAGGCCCATCCGCGCGGCGGGGTCGTAAAGGTTGATCAGGCAGGCCTCCGGCGGCGGCGCGTCGGGGGCGATCGCGGCGAAGGCTGTGAGGAGCGCTTGCGGCATCGCCGGCCACGGCCGCCCGGTTTCGGGATGTGTCGCCTGGTAGCGGTAGCCGCTCTCGTCCGAGACCCAGCCGAGCGCGCCGCAATTGCTCATCAGGACGGAGAACGGCTTGCCGGTGCGGGGCATCCGCGGACGGAACGGCGGCGCGACCTCGAGGATCGCCAGCACCTCGTCGCGCAGCGCTTCCTGGGCGGCGCGGTCGAGAAAGCCGGGGAAATAATCCACGCCGGGGGCGATGGCGACGGTGGCGTGCGGCGTCAATCTCGTTCCTCCCGATCGCCTTCCCTTGACGCCGGACGCGGCGTATAGGGGGCCGAATTTATTTCAGACAACCCGCACAATTGAAGGGTCAACCGAGGCGAATATGGCCGGCCATAGTCAGTTCAAGAACATCATGCACAAGAAGGGCAAGCAGGACGCGATCCGCTCCAAGCTCTTCTCCAAGCTCGCGCGCGAAATCACGGTCGCGGCGAAGCTCGGCTTGCCCGACCCGGCGATGAACGCGCGCCTGCGCGCCGCCGTGCTCGAGGCGAGGGCCGAGAACATGCCCAAGGACAATATCGATCGGGCGATCAAGAAGGCGTCCTCGGCGGACACCGAGAATTATGACGAAGTGCGCTACGAGGGCTATGCGCCGGGCGGGGTGGCGGTGATCGTCGAGGCCTTGACCGACAACCGCAATCGCACCGCGGGCGAAGTGCGCTCCTATTTCACCAAGGCTGGCGGCTCGCTGGCCGAAACGGGCGCCGTCTCGTTCATGTTCGATCGGGTCGGGCTCATCGTCTTCGACCGCAAGGTCGCGGACGACGAGGCGATGCTCGAGGCGGCGATCGAGGCCGGCGCGGACGATGTGGTTTCCGGCCCGGAAGAACACGAGGTCATCACTTCGGTCGAAGCTTTGCGCGACGCGCAGAAGGCGCTAGAGGCGAAGTTCGGCGAGCCCGAGAAGGCCGCGATCGTCTGGCGACCACAGAACACCATCGCCGTCGATGACGAGGCGGGCGAAAAGATCCTGCGCCTCATCGGGGCGCTCGAAGACAACGACGACGTTCAGACCGTCACCGCGAACTTCGAGGTTTCCGAGGCGCTATTGGAGAAGATGGAGGGCTAGCGCCGCGGGTCGCGCGGCGCTCACGCCATCGCGCGCGTCAGACTCCGCAGCGGCGCCCCCACGGGCCCCACCAGCAATGGTAGACCGGAGCGAAGCCATAGCGGGGGCCCCAGCCGCCGCCCCAGCCCCAACGATGCCAGCCGCCGTGCCAGCCGTAGCCTCGATGCCAGCCCCATCCACGATGCCAGCCGCCATGCCACCAGACGGACTGAACGTCGGCGCTGGCGACGGGCTGTTCGAGCGACGGCGAGGCAAGCGTGAAGGCCGACGAGGGCGCGCTCGAGGCGGCGAGCATCGTCGCGCCGGCGACGGCGGCGATCACGCCGCGGGACAGAAGACGTAAGACCATGCTTTTCTCCAGGTTGTCCAGCCGAGCCGCGATCCTGCCCCCGCCCGTCTGAATTTAGCGTGAATGCATCGTGGCGATTTTGGGCAAGTCCTTGGCCGACTGATGGTTATCGCCGTCCGCTCATGAGGGTCCCGCATGACCACCGCGCTTGCGCAAGCTGGCCTCAATCTCTTCATCGCCGCCTGCCTCGGCGCGTCGATCGGTCTTGAACGCCAGTGGCGCCAGCATCTCGCCGGCTTGCGGACCAACACGCTGGTCGCGCTCGGGGCGGCGATCTTCATCACCTATGCGCGCGCCGCCGGAGACAATGAAGGCGCGACGCGGATCGCGGCCCAGGTCGTTTCCGGCATCGGCTTTCTCGGCGCGGGCGTGATCTTCAAGGAGGGCCTCAATGTGCGAGGCCTCAACACCGCGGCGACCCTCTGGTGCTCGGCCGCCGTCGGGCTGCTGGCGGGTGAAGGACTGGCGCTCTATGGCCTGGTCGGGGCGGTTCTGGTGATCGCAGCCAATGTCGGATTGAGGCCGCTCGTCCGGGTGATCAATCGTCAGCCGATCGAGACGTCCGAGGAAGAACAGCATTATATCGTCTCGATTGAGTGCCGCCCCGCGCATGCGTCTGATATCCGCGCTGAGCTCGTCAAGGAGATCGGGGCGGTGCCGGAGCTCATGTTCAGCCAACTGGACAGCGCGTTCTTTGGCGATGCTGGCCGGGTCGAAGTGACCGCGACCGTGACTTCGCCCAAGCGACGGGAGTTGGCGCTCGAGGCGATCGTCGGGCGCTTCGCCGATAGGGACGGCGTCACGCGCGCGTCCTGGCGGCTGAACCCGCAGGGCTCCTGAGGAGACGCCGATGATCTCATCCTCGCGCCTGCGCTTCGACATCGAGGACGCGCCGAGCGGCGCCGACGTCGAGGTGCTGCCGAACGGCCTCGAGGCGTTCAACGAGAGACAATGGCCGGGCCATCAGCAATGGCGGCCGCTCGCCGTGTTCGCCCGCGACGGCACAAGCATCGTCGCCGGGCTCGCGGGCGAAACCTATTCCGGCTGGCTCTTCATCCGCTATCTGTGGGTCAGCGACGCGCTGCGCGGCCAGGGGATCGGGCGCAGGCTCATGGCCGACGCCGAGACGAGGGCGCTCGAGCGCGGCTGCCACTCGGCCTGGGTCGACACGTTCAGCTTCCAGGCGCCGGGCTTCTACCCCAGGCTCGGGTACACGGTGTTCGGCGAGCTGGACTACCCGCCCGGACGCAAGCGCATCTTTCTGCAGAAGCGGCTAACGGAAGGGGCCAGCGCACAAGTTTACGCGCGCGAATAATTTCAGGGCTTGAGTGCGCTTTCGCGCAACTTTGTCACTCCTAACCCTCTCGTCCTGAGGCGCCGCGCAGCGGCCTCGAATGACGCCCCAGGCGCGCCCCCTCACGGCTTAGCGCGCTCATAGGCATTGGTGATCGGCTCGAGGGGCGGCTCGACAAGCGTGATCTTGCCGTCAGGCGAGAGGTCGAAGCTCGCGACATTGATGGTCTGGCCGACCTGATCGAGGGCGACGTTTCCGGCGAACAGGGTCGTCACCTGCGGATTGAGGCCGGTGATCTCGACGCGCACGGGGATCGACTGCGCGCCCTTAGCGAGTTCCCGGTCGGAATAGAGGTTGACGCCGATGTCATAATGGCCCGGCGCGATGCACCGGATCGTCGCCGTCTCCTTGTTCGATTCCGACTGCGCCTGAGAGCCGTCGGCAAGCGTGATCTGCGATGTCGAATAGCCGAGACTGTCGCGATCGAGCGAGGCGCAGCCGGCCTCGCGCGACCCGTAAAAGACCGGCTTCCTGTCCGGCCCGACGAGCCACAGGTCGACGTCGGAATCGAGCGCGACGGGCCAGTCGGCGGTGATCAGAAATTCGGCCTTCGGCTTCATCCCGTCGACCTTGGCCCTGGTCGGCGCCACCGCGACAATGACGACGGAAAGCATGCAGAGGAGAAGATCGGCAAGGCCAATCCACATTGGCGACCGGTCGACGTTCATTGTTCAACCTATTTTCAACGAGAGTTTGCGGGGGCTGCGCGCGCGGCCGCAGGTCCGGCGCGCCTCAAGATTGCGGCGGCTCCGGCCCGATGAGCCAAAGCAGCGGCGGGGGGCGGTCAGCCGTTTCTGACGCACATGATCTTGATGAACTCGCCTGTCCCGAGATTGCGGAATGGCGCGCTCTTGGCGAGATCCTGCTGGGCTTCGACGCCGCACCAGAGTTCGTTCGAGACCTGCCCGATGATCGCGACGTCGCGGGAGAAGCCGGGCTCCGGAGCGCAATCCTGGGGCGCCATGCCGGCGACGCAAATCATGGCGACGATGTTGAAAGTCATGGGGATGGGCTCCTGTTGAGAGGTCTTTTCGCGATTGAGGGCGTAGGGGGCGCGGTCATCTCTCCCGCTTGTCGCGTCTTGGCGTGACGCCCATCAGTCCGCCGATCATGTCGAGCGCCACCCGCAGGCGGTCGGAGACCACCGCGTCGGCGCGCCAGGGGGTGGCGAGCTCGGGGACGAAGCCGCGGCAGTCGCGCACGCCCGCGCCCTCGATCACGATCCGGGTTACGATCGGCCAGGCATGCGGGCCGACCCGATCCTCGGCCTCCCGCAATTTGTCGCGGGCGTGGAGGGCGGCTTCGGCCTGCGGCAGGCCGGGGCGCGGCCCGAAGCCGGTCGAGCCCATCCGTTCGGGGGCGACCGCGCGCAACTGATCGAGCCGGGCGCGATGATGGGTGCGCCGCAGCGATTCGCCGACCAGCCAGCGGATGTCGTTGAGCTTCGGATCGGTGGGCGCGAGCACGCGGTTGGCGCGCATGGTGTCGAACGGATCGAGAAAGCGGCGCGTCCGTTGCGCGTCCAGGCTCGGCGTCTCGCCCGCTTCCTTGGCGCGCGCGAGGCGCTGGGGCGTGGCGTCGAGCCGCTCCTGGACCGCGTTGAGCAGATCCTGCGGCGACCTGCGCTTGGTCGGCTTTTTGGGGCTGCTCATCGGGCGGGCTCCGCCAGTTCAGCGCGCGGCGCGGCAGCTTTGATCGGCTCCGCAAGCTCCGCGCACAAAGCCGCCGGCGAGGTGCAATAGGATTGTTCGAGGATGGGAGGGACGAGCCTCGGAATCCCGCGGGTGTTGACCCGAACGTCCGCCGGGGGGCCCTTGTGAGCGCGCTGCAAGTCCTTGAGATGCCGTGCGGAAGAGCGTATGGCCTCCGCTCGCTCGGTGTCGACTTTGGGTGGACGGCGCCGGCGAGGCGGAGAGGTGGTCATGGATCTTGCCCTTTCTGTTTTGCGGTGCTATGTTCTTGTTTTGTTCAGTATCGGGGAAAACAGAAGCTTGTGTCAAGGTTCTGTTTTTTTGAATTGCGGTTTTTCGGAAACGAGGTTAATACCGTGAGTCGGCAGGTCTTCGATGGCCGGGACGCTCCCGAGCGCCCCACGCCTTTCACTTGGAGAAAGCAAGTTGCAGGAGCTTCCGCTTTGACCGTCGACTGGATTCGCTCAGCCCTCAAAAGGACCGGCAAAACGCGCAGCGGCCTTGCCAAGGCGCTCGGCCGGTCGCCCTCCGCCGTCACCGACCTCCTCAACGGCCACCGCCGCCTGCGCGCTGACGAGATCGCGACTGTGTCCGACTATCTCGGCGTTGAGCCGCCGCGCCTCATCGGCGGCGGACCGCCGCGACCGCCCAGCGCGCCGTTGGTTGGCTATGTCGGCGCGGGCGCGGTCGCCCATTTCTACGCCGACGGGCAAGGCCCGTTCGACGACGTCGACGCGCCCCTGGATTCCAAGCCGACAACGGTTGCGGTCCAGGTCCGCGGCCACTCGCTGGGTGTCTTGTTCGACAACTGGCTCGTCTTCTACGACGACATCCGCAATCCGCCGGACGATAGTCTTGTCGGACGCATGTGCGTCTGCGGGCTCAGCGACGGGCGGGTCCTGATTAAGTCGGTGAAGCGCAGCCCCCAGACCGGTTTGTGGAACCTTCTCTCCAACACCGAGCCGCCGATCTACGACGCCGGCCTCGACTGGGCCGCGCCGGTGCGCGAAATGCGGCCGAGGTAGCGGCGAAGCGTGGGCGTTGGCGTGCCTGCGCCGCTCTCGGCGCTCGAGATCGCGCAAGCGCTGATCCGCTTTCCCTCGGTGACGCCGACCGACGCCGGCGCACTGCCTTATCTCGGCGACCTTCTGGGCAAGGCCGGTTTCGCGACCGAGCTCGTCACGTTCGAGGCGCCGGGAACACCTTCGGTTCTCAACCTTTATGCGCGGTTCGGGGCTGCGCGGCCCAATCTCGCCTTCGCCGGCCACACCGACGTCGTGCCGCCGGGCGATAACGCGCTCTGGCGCTTCGACCCGTTCTCGGGCGAAATCGCGGACGGCCAGCTCTGTGGCCGCGGCGCCTGCGACATGAAGGGCGGCGTCGCCGCGTCGGTCGCCGCCGCCTTGCGCTTCATCGCCAAGGGGGCGTTCGCGGGCTCAATCAGCTTCCTCATCACCGGCGACGAAGAAGGCCCCGCGGTCAACGGCACGGTCAAGCTGGTCGACTGGGCGCTCGCCAGAGGCGAGGCGTTCGACCATTGCATCCTCGGCGAGTCGACTTCCGTCGAGACGGTCGCCGACACCATCAAGCACGGCCGGCGCGGCTCCCTCAACGGACGGCTCACCGTCAGCGGCCGCCAGGGCCACGCGGCCTACCCGCATATCGCCGACAATCCGATTCCTTCGCTTATCCCCATCTTGACGGCGCTGCTCTCGCCGCCGCTCGATTCCGGAAACGCCGATTTCGAGCCCACGAACCTCGAGGTGGTCTCGGTCGACGTCGGCAATCCGGCGTTCAACGTCATTCCCGGCGAAGTGCGCCTCAAGTTCAACGTCCGCTTCAACGATCTTTGGACCCACGATTTGCTCGCCGCGGAGATCACGCGGCGGGTGGCGGCGGTGGACCGAAGCAGCCGCGCAGCGCTGACCTTCGAGCCCAGCAACGCAAGCGCTTTTCTCACCAAGCCGGGGCCGTTCACGGACCTCATAGCCGAAGCGGTCAACGACGTCACGGGGCGGAAGCCCTCGCTCTCGACCGGCGGAGGAACCTCGGACGCGCGCTTCATCAAGAACGCCTGTCCGGTGGTCGAGCTTGGCCTTGTCAACGCGACCATCCACGCCGTCAACGAGCGGGTCGCGGTCGACGATCTCGAAGCGTTGTCGCGCATCTACGAGCGCGCGCTCGAGCTTTATTTCGCGGAAATTCGCGCTTACACGAAATAACTGCATTCATATCGATCATTGCGTCGCGCATTCGAATGGCGTTGCAGTAAACACTGTTCAAGAAAATTTGATCGAGAAAATTATCAGTGCTACGCTGTATTCACCGCGCCTCCCGGGCGGCGATGATCCTCGAGAAAGCGCGACCGATGCGATGCGGCGGCGAACTCCGTCCGCTCCGCTTGAGGGAGGACATCCATGAAACGCGCTCTGACAATCTCGGCGATGCTCGCGTTCTGCGCCACCGGCGCAATGGCAGGCGCCGACGAAGACGCCGACAACTTCATGCAAATTCACAAGATCGAGATCGCTTTCCATGAAGCCGGATCGACAAAGAATCTCGACCTCATGATGTCGCTATTCACGGACGACGCGACAATCACGGCGGGAGGAAAGACCTACGCCGGAACGGAACAGATCAGAGGCTTTTGGCAGGGTGCTGGGACGTTTCAACCGCAGAACCAGTGGGTGGCCTATACCCCTGCGTTCCGTATAAAGTACGACGTGCAAGGCAATCACGCCCACTTCTATTTTGAATGCCTCTACGTTGACAAGGCTGCGAACAAGATCGCCGCGCACACGAACTCGGACGACCTCTTGGTACGCGTTAATGGCCGGTGGCTGATCAAAGACATGAAGGCGGCGGCGGTGCCGGAACTCTAAACTTCGTCACTCGCGCCGATAGTCGACGCGGATCAGATAGAGGCCCTGAGGCGGCGCGACCGGGCCGCAGCGGCTGCGGTCGGCGGCCTCGAACGCGGCCTTGAATTCGCCGGCGCTCCAGCGGCCGGCGCCGACCTCGACCAGCGTGCCCACCATCGAGCGAACCTGCCGATGCAGGAATGAGCGCGCGCTCGCCTCGAAGAGAACGTCGTCGCCCTCGCGCCTGACGTCGAGCCGGTCGAGCGTGCGGATCGGCGAATTCGCCTGGCATTGCGAATCGCGAAAGGTGGAGAAATCGTGCTTGCCCGTGAGCGCGCGCGCCGCCGCATGCATGGCCTCGGCGTCGAGCCGCGGCTTCACCCGCCAGGCTGAGTTACGCTCGAAGGTGAGGGGGGCGCGACGATTGACGATCCGATAGAGATAGTGGCGGGCGCTCGCGCTGCGGCGCGCGTCGAAATCGGGACTGACCCGCTCGGCGCCGAGCACCGCCACGGGATGAGGTTGACACAGCGCGTTGAGCCCCTCGCTGAGGCGGAACGGGGACCAGTCGCGCTCAAGATCGACATGGGCGACCTGTCCCCGCGCATGCACGCCGGCGTCCGTGCGCCCCGCGCCATGGGCGCTCACGCGCTCAGCCGTCATCGCGAACACGGCGTCCTCCAGAACCGCCTGCACCGAAAGGCCGTTCTCCTGCCCTTGCCAGCCGACGAACGGCGTCCCGTCATATTCGAGGACGAGCTTAAAACGCGGCATGCGAAGCCGGGGCGAACTCGCGGCGGGAAGCGGCGGCGATGGCTTCGTCGAGAACCTCGTGGACGCTGGGTTCGCCGCAGCGGGCGACATCGAAGCGCAGCCGCCCTCGGGCCTCGTCGGCGGCGCTGAACGCTCGGCCGGGCGCGAGCATCACTGTCCTCGCCAGTCCGTGGTGGGCGACATCGCCTCGCGCAAGCGCGCGGCTGGCGATCCGCCCGCGGATGAACCCCGCTGTCGTCTCGACGCGAGAGGTCGGCCGATCGTCCATGAGTAAGAGCCGAACTGTACAGCAAGTGGATTGGTACAGTTTGGTGAGAGGGTATTGAACTGCCTCTGGCGCTGCAAGCTCTCAGCGCCACGACCTGCCGGGAGGTCGTGGACCAGTTGCGGCGAGGTCTCGCGCTCCAATTCAGGCGGTGGTCGCGCCGTTCGCCGTCCATCGCGAGAACGAACAGTTGCGTCCTGCGTCCCTGACCGCATGAACTGCTGAGGCGCAAAAAAGCATCAAATTGGCCTCTATAAGCAAACACCTGATGAGGATTAATTTTATAAGCGCGTTCCCGAGCCGGAACCGGAAAACCGATCCGCAATCGCATTTCCTTAGGAGCAAACGTTTAAAATGGCCGCCGCCTATGAGGATAATTTCGGCTTCTGGATGATTGACGGGCCAGAGGAGCGAGCCTTCTTTGAGCATGTCCAGCGTCAGAGCGTCGATACGATCTGCAAGCGTTGCGAAAAGCCCGTTAAGCTCATGTCGCCGAAAGACATCTGCGCCCTTTGCGTCTGCGCTCTCGAGTACGGCGCGCCCGCGTCGATGAACGAATATGGGGACACCGATCGGCGAAAGACGGCCAAGGGCCGAGGGGCGGCGTGAGGGATTGTAGAAGCCTAGGATGAACTGAAAGATGGCGATTTGCGCCTCGCTGCGAGTCGGGACGCAACGTCAATCGCTGCGCTCGCATTCGAGGGTCGCCAAAAAACTCTCACCCGTTGCATTGTCATAAGCTTCGCCGACCGCGCCTGTGGATGGACGAACGCTGGCTTGCTTGCGCATCGAGCGCCGAAAGCGACGTGTATGGGGCGGATTTAAGCGGTCGCTTCAACGCGGTGTTTGTCGGCTGACAGCAGAAACTGGTCAAGCGCCTCGGCGGGCGTCCTCCAATCAAGCATCTTTCTCGGATGGGAGTTGAGAGGTTCCGGTGTGCGCCCGGAGGCCTTAGCAGAAATGGGGAGGAAACGGACGCCGATTTGGTCTTGTTAGAACAAAATAAGAATCCATCTTGATATACATCAACATGCTTCGTTCTGAGATGTGTTCATGAATTCTCAGCTCCCAGAGGAGCGGCCGCGCTGACCGTGCGCTGCTCGGCATGGAATGAGGGGCTTCGATGAAAGGTCATCTTTTGTTAACGGTGGCTACGGTTGCGATCGCAGCTGGGGCGATGGTTGCTGCTCCGCTGCAGTCGCTGGCTCAGGCCACTGCGACAGGGCCCGGAATTATCATTTCAATCACCGGCTCTGCCTCAATCTCGACCGAAGGGATGCCGCCTGGCGGTGAGATTTGGGCGGAGTGGTATTCCTTGCCGCCCGGCAAGGCCGTGGAGGAGGCGGCCACGACGGCGAAGTGGGCGTATGTCGAAACGACCCTCGGCGGTTCGGCCATCGTGACCGGGGATCCCACGCCGATGTGCCAGTTCCTAAGTCCAGGAGGACGCCAAGCCAAAGGCTCAGAGCGTGTCACGGACCCGGGCGACGTTGAGGTTTGCAATTATGCTCTCCTCCCCGGGTCCCGCACGGAGAACGGCGGGACTGAACCTTATGTTTTTGCGGGACTAGCCGTCGGCGGCCCTTGGCTTGAGGGGTCGGAGGATGCGGGTCAACTGTACCTCAAGGTGAACGGGCTCGCTAAATCAGCGCAAATCTCTTCGTCGCAGTTTGGCGAGGTAGAGAAAGAAATCCTCAAGGCGGGGGCGATGACGGTCACAATCCGGAATGTCGCAATGCCGCCAAGCGCTCGAATTGTGACGACGGATCACTATCCCACCGTGCGAATGATCGAAAACGGCGAGCTTACGTCGGTTCTAATTCCGCAAGGTTCTGACGCAGTCGCGGCGCCCAAAGAAGTGCGCAAGGCGTTCGATATGACGGAATGGGTTCCAGCAAACGCCGACAAGCAACTTGTCCTGTCAAATGACAGCGATCAGACGGTTCAGTTCCTGGAGTGGACTGTCGCGCCCGCGCAAGGTCGCAAGCCCTAAAGCATCGCAAGCCCTAAAGCGCAATCATGGCGGGCGGAGCGCCGTATTCCGGAAGTCGAAGGCGAGCATGGACAATGTGATCCTTGAGCCAGCCAGCGCAATGAACGGCGCCGATCCGAAACCGTTCAGGGTCGCGATCATCGGGGGCGGACCGGGAGGATTGTTCACGGCATGGCAACTGGCCGCCAAAGCAGGGCCGAGCTGCCAAATCACGGTGTTCGAGGCGGCGGACCGCCTCGGGGGGAAGCTCAAGACGGGCCAGTTTCCGGGCGTGGGGCCGTATGAGGCGGGAGTTGCGGAAATTTACGACTATTCGGCTCTTGGCCCAGATCCGCTGCATGATCTCATCGTCAAGGAGCTGGGTCTGGAGATCAAACATATTCGTGGCCGTCCCTGTGTGCTCGACGGCAAGATCTTCATTGAGACAGACGATCTCGCGAAGTCCTATGGAGAGCGGACCCGCGATGAAGCGTTGTCGTTTCGCAAGCGTTGCGCGAATTTGCTCAGTCCCGAAGCCTACTATTTCTCGGTCGCGGAAAAGGACAATGCTCATCCGTGGGCCAAAATTTCGGGCGCGGCCCTGCTTGAGAGAGAATTCACAGACGACGCCGCGCGTCGCTACATCCGAGCCATGGCGCACAGCGACGTCGCCGCGGCCCCGCACCAGACGAACGGGCTCACCTTCCTCAAAAACGTCCTGATGGACGTCGACGGCTACATGGACATCGTGTCGGTGGTGGGCGGCAACGAACAGATCCTCACCGGCCTGGCCGATGAGCTCGACGCCGAGATCCGCTTAAATTCGGATGTGACTGCGGTCGAACCGCTTGCGGACGGTGCGTACCAACTCGAAATGCTCGTGAACGGCTTCGAGGAGAAGGTGATTGCGGACTACGTCGTCGTCGCCCTGCCGCTGAGCGCGCTTTCGACCATCCATTGGCGGTCGGAAGCTCTTGCGCTCGCGATCGACAAGCACGTCGCCTACTTCGATCGCCCCGGGCACTACCTCCGCGCGACCTTCTTGTTCCAACGTCCGTTCTGGCGCGAAACGATCTCGGCGGACTGGTGGATGCTCGACGCGTTCGACGGGTGCT
Organism: uncultured Alphaproteobacteria bacterium; assembly: GCA_963726105.1. GTDB lineage: Bacteria > Pseudomonadota > Alphaproteobacteria > Rhizobiales > Beijerinckiaceae > Roseiarcus. Next base: position 178,861 of record CAVSBJ010000026.1, on the reverse strand, counting down.
GCATCTATGACGAAAGCGGGCGTTACGACTACGGCGGTTACGGGCTCTTGGCCTTCCTGATTGCCGGTAACGCCGCTCTGGCGCTGGTGAACGACTCCGACGAACAGGTCGAGCGGAGATGCCTGGACGCGTTGCCCAGGGAACTCGCGCGCGGCAAGGAGCTCCTGCTGGACCGACGGGTCCATCGGTGGGTGGCGTCGGTCAGTGCGATTCCTGGCGGCGTGCCTGTGCGTCCGCGCGGGATAAACCATCGACCGGATCCCGTTCATACGCCGGGCCTTGTGATGGTCGGCGACTACTTGTTCGACTCGACGATCAACGGCGTGATGGACTCCTCCGAGGTGGCTAGCGACATCATTCTCACTGATGTTCTCAAACGCCGTCACCCGCACTCGCCGAGAGAGACGAGCATAACGGAGTTGCACGCCGCGGCCCTCAATGAAGCGCTGGAGCACGTTGCAGAATTGATGTCCGTGCAAGCTACCGGGGACATCTTGAAGATCACTTGGGATTTGGAGCGAGGCGCCAAGCTTCTTCATGTCGGCTCCGGCTCCGGCCATATGGTAGCCGCGCTAAGGGCGCTCGGCTTTGACGCCACAGGAGTGGAGTGCAGTCGCGAGGCGAGCCTTGCGACCCCCGCGGAGTTGGCGAAGCACAACTTCTGTTGCGATTTCGAGCACTTGCCGTTCGGGGACGACGAGTTCGACGCCGTGATCGAGACGGGACTTTACCGATCGGCGCCGGACAGGGCGCAGGCCGTGATCGCAGAACTTCGCCGCGTGACGAAGCATGGCGTGCTTCTCGGATCTGTGACCACCGACCTCACGATCGAGGTGATAGAACGCTTCAACTTGCTCGAGGATGTGCGGGTCCTTTGCTCCCGGTGGGACTGGTCCGAAAAGTTCTATGCGGCCGGATTCGTGCACGCGCTATACGAACGCCGGCTGCCGTCTGAGCGGCGCGGACGAGGATCCTCGCGTCTTGGGGAAGCGTGGGAGAAGGCGCAGGCGACAGGCGGAGGACCCAGCCAGTGGTACGAAGACGCGGAAAGCCTCCTCTATTGCGTCTACGAACGGGGGTCGGAGCCAGACTCGGTTAGGCTCAGGCAAGCGCCCGCGGCAGACGAGAAAAATCATGATCGGGAGCTCGCCGCTCCTCAACTGATCGAAGATGTCCGAGCGGATTATCCCTAGAACAAGCGCAGACAGGGCAGTCATCATGTTGGACTTCCTAGCAGCAGGCGTCGAGACCGAGGTTCAGCCGCAGGCGTGGCGGATCGAGTTCTCAGAAGGCTCAAACGCCCTCCCGGATGGAGTTGATGCGATCGAGATCGCCGAACCTCGGAACGTCACGGCCCTTTTGACCCCCCTGACGCTGTCGGTTGCGTTCCGACAGCCCCACCTACCGACCGACGGCGCCGTGATCGTGGTCTGGATGCCGCCCACCGTCGACAGGGCTTCGACAGTCGAGCGCGACGCTGACGAATGGATGCGCGGCGCCGGAGAAAAGAGAAAAGAGGCGATGGTGCGAGCGGACGTTCGCACAATGCGGGTGGTATGGGATGAAGGCCGTGCTGTGATCTACGCAAGCCAGCGCGACATTCACTCAGCGCTCGACGCGATCGTCCGGTTCAGCCTCGTGCAACAAGAAGCGGTCGCGTTGGAAGCGGCTGTGAGGTCGGAGTGGGCTTCGATTGAGGCGAACGTTGATCTGACTCATGCGGTGACGCGGCGAGATCAGAAAAGGCAACGGCACCTCAATGAGATCACGGAGATGGCGGCGCGCAGGAAGATCGCTTGGCTGCGCGTCAGCAGAAGCATCGAGCAATTGGATCCCACCCTCGCCGAACCTTCGAAACGGCTTTTCGCCGAGCTTGTCTCCGGCGCGTCGCTATACGACCGGATGGAAATGTTGGACGACCCGATCCAGTACGCGCTGGACCAATACGAACTCGCTAACGCGCGTCTGACCGAGGCGAGTCACGCCCGCAAGGAGTTGGTCCACTCCATCATTGGATATGTGGCGATTATCGTCCTGCTCGTCGCCCAACTCCTGCTGATGATGGGGCTGGATGGCGCCCTCCTCCATTGGCCCGCCTCATGGAGGTAGAGCGGTCGGCGCTGGACGCGCTCTTAGCCAGGAAGGCAATGACTTAAACCTGCCCCCGAAGGCGTTGGGATCGGTTTCAAAATGTCATCCAGGCAACCCGGAGTTACACCGATGCGCGCGGCGACGTTGGGTTTGGCGGGCTTGCTATCGCTGACGAGCCTGAGCTTCGGCGCTGTCCTGACGACCGAAGCTCAGATTCGACAGGCAATGGTCGGAAACACTGTTTCGGGGATAGAGGACGGAAAGGCTTACACCGATTATTACCAACCCGACGGCTACATCCACGGCGTCGAGCCGGAAGGGAGTTATGTGGGCGAGTGGCGCGTAACCGGTCGAAACTTCTGTGTGCGGTACTTCGATAAGGGGGAGGGCCCAGATAGGGAAGAGGTGGGCTCTGGCACCATAGGCGCCTGGGAATGCATGGGCGTCGAGATCCAGGGATCTCTCTTTGCATGGATTAAGGATGGTGAGCGCTACAAGGCTCAACTCGTCCCGGGAAATCCAAACAAATTGTGAGGCTCGTCGGCGAGTGTCCTGGCTGGCCTCGATCCGTCGCCTTGCGAAGCGATGACGCTTTTCGCGAAGGCGATCGCGGGCCTGTTTTCCGATGTTCCATCTCGGACGCCCGCCCCAGCTCTATTGGCTGGCGCCCTCCCCGGCGACGATGCAAGTCCGGCCGCAAGGGCGGAGCGCCCCTCATCTGGAACTTCTTGGCGATCACCAAGCCCTTCAACCCGTCATGACCCCTGTGCAGTGGCACTAGCGTCGGAGCGGCGAACAGTGCAATCCTCAAGGGCGGCGCGCTGCACATCGGGAGGAAGTTTGACCACTCTATTCGACCTGACCGGACGGGTCGCGATCGTCACCGGCTCCTCGCGAGGAATTGGCCGCGCCATCGCCGAACGACTAGCCGAACATGGCGCAACGGTCGTCATTTCATCGCGCAAAGCCGACGCTTGCGCCGAGACCGCGGCCGCCATCAATCGCGCGCGAGGGCGGGAAGCGGCGAAAGCGATCACGGCCAACATTTCATCCAAAGAGGAACTTCAGCGCCTGGTCGACGAGACCAACCACGCCTTTGGCCGCATCGACATTCTGGTCTGCAACGCGGCGTCCAATCCTTACTACGGGCCGATGGCCGGCATTTCCGACGATCAATTCCGCAAGATTTTGGAGAACAACGTCCTCGCCAACCATTGGTTGATCCAGATGGCCGCTCCCGGCATGCTCGAGCGCAACGACGGCTCGATCGTCATCATCTCTTCGATCGGCGGTCTCAAAGGCTCGCCCGTGATTGGCGCCTACAACGTCTCCAAGGCCGCCGACATTCAGCTTGCGCGCAATCTCGCGGTCGAATGGGGAAAGCACAATGTTCGCGTCAATTGCATTGCTCCAGGCTTGATACGAACCGACTTCGCCCGCGCGTTGTGGGAGAATCCGCAGACGTTGAAGGCGGTCAACGCGAGGACGCCGCTCGGGCGAATCGGCGAGACAGACGAGATTGCGGGCGCTGCCGTCTACCTGGCCTCGAAGGCCGGATCGTTCATGACCGGGCAGACCATCGTCGTCGACGGCGGCGCGACGATCGCTGGCTAACGGCAGACAATCAAGCCTTGCCCACAAGACAAGCGATGAAGCCGACAGCTCAGATCAATTCCGGCATGGCCGAGACAGCTTTTTCTGCTTTCGAAGCGGTTCGGGGCGCGCTCGACTGCGGGGCGCTCATCATCTGCGATCACGCCTCGAACGCCATTCCTCCCGGCTACGAGACGCTTGGCCTGCCGCCTGAAGCGCTTGGTCGCCACATCGCCTATGACATCGGCGCCGCCGACGTGACCCGCGCTCTTGCGGCGCAACTCGGCGCCCCGGCCGTTCTGTCGACCTATTCCCGTCTGCTCATCGATCCGAATAGGGGCTTGGATGACCCGACGCTGGTCATGCGCTACTCCGACGGCGCGATCGTGCCGGGCAACGCCTACATCGACGACGCCGAGATCGCCCGCCGTAGCGCGCAATTCTGGGCGCCCTACCGGCGAGAGATCGCGGCGAGGGTCGATGCGATGATGGCGACCGGTGAGCCGCCGGCGCTCATCTCGATCCATTCTTTCACTCCCGTCATGCGCTCGTTTACGCGTCCGTGGAAAATCGGCCTCCTGTGGGATCGCGACTTGCGCATGCCAAAACCGCTGATCGAAGCGCTGATCGCGGAACCAGATCTTCGCGCCGATGAGGTCGGCGACAACGAGCCGTACGACGGGGCTTTGGCCGGCGATACGATCGACGAGATCGCCACTTCGCGTGGATTGGCCAATGTGCTCATCGAAATCAGGCAGGACCTGATCGTGGAAAAGGACGATGCGGTCGCGTGGGCCGAGCGCATCGGCCGCGCGCTGGGACCCATCATCGCCGATCCACAGGCGCGCGCGCCCGCCGAATTTGGCAGTCGGGCGCGGTCGACGACTCATCGCCGGGGAAAACCCTCTTCCGTAACTTGACGAGACGAGACGTTAAGGGCGATCCGTCGCCCTTCATGAAACGGGTCGAGGTCAGGGAATGAACATGGCGAAAGCACCGGATACGGATGCGATTGGGTCGAGCGAAGTCAACGCCGGTCATCTGCGTGCGTTCATTGAGCGGATCGAGCGCCTGGAAGAGGAGAAAAAAGCGCTCACGAGCGACATCAAGGATGTATACGGCGAGGCCAAGGCGAACGGCTTCGACGTGAAGATCATGCGCAAGATCGTTTCGATCCGGAAGCAGGACCGCGACAGCCGCATCGAAGAGGAGACTGTGCTCGATCTTTATCTGGCCGCGCTGGGGATGAATTGACCGGCCCTTTTGGCGTCAGGCTGGCCGGGCCTCAGCGGGCGAGGTCCGCCCCGACCGGGGGCCGCATTCGCCCCGGTCGAGCCTACGGCTGGCTGGTTGACCATGATCGTGTCACAATGACCGAAACTCAGTGCGCGGCAGGACCAGCGGGGCGATGGCAATGATCGAGCGGCGGCCACAGGGCGGTCTGCAAACAGCAATCGCTCGCTGGCTCCGTTTTGCGGCCTTTTTTGGAGGTCTTCTGTCTACGACCGGCGCGTGCTTCGCGGGTCAAACCGCGCCCCTCTCCGTCGAGCGCCCCCTGAAACAAACGATGGTTCTCACCCAGGGGTTCTCGACCACGATCCATAGCGAGCGCCCGTTCGGAAAGATCTCCATAACCGATCCCGATGTTGTCGATCTGGTCGTGCGAACGGACAAGAGCGCAGTCCTCATTCCGCAGCGTCTCGGCCGGACGAACATTGATTTTCTGGACGAACACGGAAGCCTGATCGGCAGCATGGATGTCAAGGTCATCCGACAAAGCATAACGGATCGGGTCGTGATCTATAATCGTCCGTCTCTCGGGGCCTATTCGGCGTTCCATTGCGGACCGAACGGATGCGCGCATTTCGAGGAGATGCCCAATAAAGAAGAGGCCCTGTCGCCAAGCGCGCCTCAAACTCGTATCCCGATGGGCGCGCCTCAATGAGCGCGAGCCACTCTCGGAGGCGATAACCGCACTAGGCGAAATCGCGATCCGGGGGAGATGGGACCGGCGGCGCCGCGGGCCCCGAAAGGAACGCGAAGAACACCGCCGGCTGCTTGTGGCGCAAGCCGCGGTCGGGGCGACCGCGGCTTGCGCTGAGCTTTAAGCTCTGCGTATGAGGGCGAACACAACGCCCACGATGACGATGACGACCGCCACCCAGATCAACAGGTGAGCGCCGCTCATGGCGGTGCCGGCCACGCCGCCGAACCCCAACAGCGCCGCCACGAGCGCGATGACGATCAGGACAAGCGCATAATAGATGAGATTTCCGGGCATATCGGTGTATCCTCCTACGGTCGACGGCGTGTCGGCCAGATCGACTTGTGAACGCGCGTAACTATTTTTGGTTCCGTCACACGAGGGCCACCGAGCGAAACACGAGTTAGAATTATGTCATTCGCGAGATCCCTGTCGCCAGGTCGCCAGCAATGCGGGAGGGCGAACCGCCGAACTTGGCGCGATTGACCCGGGCGTCTCGGCGCTCGCGGATGCACGCCTCGACCGATGCTGACAGTCGCCAAATGCGCGGTCAGGAGAGGGCTGAGGGGATTTTCGACTAGGACGCGATTTCGATCCGGCGGCCGTCTGGGTCACGACAATAGATGGAATATAGCTCGCCCAGCAGGGCGTGATTGTATCCGTTGCTGCGGATGCCAGCTCCGTCAGGCCGGCGGGTTCTTTTCGGTCGCTGGATCGGGGGGAGTCTTCGTTGGCGAAGGCATGAAAACGGTGAGGCGGTCGGCCGCTCCTCGCAGCACCGCGCGAATTGGCATGGCTTCCTCCGGGCCGGGCGCCAGCGCCGCCGCGAAAGTGGTCAGCTTCCCTTCGCCCTGGATCTCGAGCGCGATGGCTCTGGCGCGCAAGATCACGCGTCCAGTGAGGGTCAGGCGAGGTTCGGGCGCGTCTTGGGCGACGATCGGAGCGACGAGTTGTCGGGCGGCCGGGTCCATCGCTTCAGCGAGCCCTTCAGCGCCGGGAAACCATGAAGCCGTGTGTCCATCGTCGCCCATTCCAAGCACCACGACGTCGGCCGGCATCGGCAAATGGGCCACACGGGCGCTCGCGGCGGCCAGTTCCCGGTCCTCAGGGAGGCGAACATCGGCAAGCGGCGTAAAGCTCGCTGTTGCCGCCCGATTGCGCAAGAGCCTCTCGCGCACCAGTCGAGCATTGGACCGGGGGTTGTCGTCGGCCACGCGCCGTTCGTCCGCGAGGGTGACCGCGACCCGTGTCCAGTCCAGGTCCAAGTTCGAAAGCCTGTCAAAGAACCGAGCCGGCGACTTGCCGCCGGAGACAATGAGCAATGCGACGCCTCGCGCCGCAATCCCTGCGCGCAAACGCTCCGCGGTCCACTCCGCCAGTCCCAGAGCCAGCTCTTCGCCGTCCGCGAATTCACGGCGGTGGAAATCTCCATCAGTCATTCGTATTCCTCGTTCCACGTCCGTCCGTCGCGCTCGATCAACGCGACAGACGCGTTGGGGCCCCATGTGCCGGCTGCATATGGGCGCGGCGCTTCGCCCAACTGCGCCCAGGCGTTGCGAATCGGGTCAATGAACTTCCACGCCGCCTCAACTTCATCGCGTCGCATGAACAAAGCCGCATTGCCGCGGAACGCATCCATGAGCAACCGTTCATACGCGTCCGCCGGCGGTACGCCGAAGGCTTCAGCGAAGCTCATGTCAAGGGGCACATGCTGAAGTCGCATATCGCCAGGCCCTGGTTCTTTCACCATCATCCAAAGCTTGATCCCCTCGTCCGGCTGGACGCGCATGACCAGACGATTGGGAGGTATGCCGTCGTGATGCATCGCGAAGATGACGTGCGGCAGACGACGGAATCCCACAACGATTTCCGAGAAGCGCTGGGGCAGCCGTTTGCCCGTGCGGAGGTAGAAGGGAACTCCCGCCCATCGCCAATTGGCGACACCGAGCTTGAGGGCGACAAAGGTTTCTGTCTCGCTATGCTCCTTGCCGATGTCTTGCAGATAGCCCGGGACCGGTCCGCCGTCGGCAAAACCAGCCCGGTACTGGCCGCGCACGGTTAAAGTCGAGGCGTTTGTCTCGTCGATCGGTTGCAACGCGTTCAGCACCTTGAGCTTTTCGTCTCGAAGTGAGTCCGCCTCGAGTGAGTTGGGCGGCTCCATCGCGACGAGGCAAAGAAGCTGCATCATATGATTCTGGACCATGTCGCGCATGGCGCCGGCTTCTTCGTAGTAGTCGCCGCGTCCTTCGACACCCAGGGTCTCGGCAACGGTGATCTGCACATGATCGATGTGAGCGCTATTCCACACCGGCTCCAGCAAGATGTTGGCGAAACGGAGCGCCATGAGGTTCTGCACGGACTCCTTGCCGAGGTAGTGATCTATGCGGAAGATATTTCGCTCCAGGAATACAGACCCGATCACGTCGTTGATGACGGCGGCGCTCTCACTGTCTTTGCCAATCGGCTTCTCTACGATGATGCGGGAACGAGGCGTTACGATGCCTTCGGCGCCAAGGCGCTTCGCCAGGGGACAGAAGAGGTCGGGAGCGGTGGCGAGGTAGTACGCGCGGATGCGATCGTCGGCGCCGAGCGCGGCCTTCAGGTCTGCCCATCCGCCGTCTCCATTGGCGTCGACTGCGATGAAATCGAGCCGCGAAAGAAACCGCTCCAACGCCGCGCTCGCGCCGCCGTCGACGAGGCCAAGCTTAATCAATGTATCTTTGACGGATGCGCGGAAGGCCTCGCGATCAAGGTGACGACGCGACGCGCCAATGATGCGGGTCGGTTCGGAGAACTGGTGGCTGCGTTCGCGGTGGAACAGCGCTGGATAGAGCTTGCGATGGGCTAAATCGCCCGCGCCGCCAAAAACAACAAGATCGAACGGCTCAACCTTAACAATGCGGGGGGCCATAACGCCTCTATTCGTCGCTGATAGGAACGGATGCCGTTAGGACGAGACACCGCGCGGCAGGATACCAACGAAAGCGCGGTGAGCCAAGCAAACACCGATGCGCTCGTCCTTGCTTTGTCAGCTTGCCTGCCTCATCGCATCCTTGAATAAAACGTCGCGATCGCGAGCGAAATGCTTAATCAGTGGCAATGCCGCGCCTCCAATCGAGCCCGCGTCCGCGCCGATCGAGCCAGAGACGATGTCGACCTCGCTCAAGCCGCGACGATCGAGGCCGGCGAAGATTTGAGCCGTGCGCGCGGCGAGGCGCTCGCGCACCGTCGCCGGAAGCGCGCCGTCGATTACGATCGCCTCAAAGTCGATGACGGAGATCGCAGCGACCATCGCATAGGCGATAGCCGACGAGGTTTCTTCGATCCAGCCGTCGAGCTGCGCCCCGAATTCGCTCCAGGATTCCGGCGTCGCACTGATTGACGAGGCGTCGATACCAGCCGCTTCCAATCGGAGCTCCAGCTGATAGATCGACGCGCACGCGATCAGCTGGCGAGCGACTCCGCTCTTCGCCATGATCGGCATCGATCCGAGCGCGGCCGCGTTGCCGGTGCGTCCCGGACGCAACGCGCCGTCGAGCACCAACCCGCCGCCGAGAAACTCTCCCACGAAGACGTAAAGGAAATCGCGGTAGCGCCAGCCGCGACCAAAGAAGAACTCGGCCGCGCAGGCCGCCGTTGCATCGTTGCAGAGCGTCGTCGGATAAGCGCACGCCGCCGCAATTTCACTTTCTGTGTCGAAGTGTCGCCACGCCTTCATTGCGCCCTGCGGCGCGCCGATCTCCTTTTCCCAGCTCCACAACTCAAACGGAGCCGCGACGCCAAGGCCAACGATCCGTTGTTTCTGCGACGCACTGAGCGAGCCGGCGAGCGACGGCGCCGAATGTCGGACAAAATCGAGGATTATGTCGGGTGTCGGAAACAAGTAGGCGCGGTGAGCGCGATGGCAAATGGCGCCGCGAAAATCGACCAGCACCAAATCGCATCTGCGCCGCCCCACTTTGAGCCCGAACGAGTAGGCGCCTTCCGGATCGATCGACATCGGGATCGTCGGTTGCCCAACCCGGCCGCGGAGCGGGGCCTCCCGCTTCAACAATCCCTCCGCTTGCAGTCGGTTCATAATTGCGGACGTCGATTGAACCGACAGTCCCGTCAATCGCGCGACTTCGACCTTGGACAACGGACCGAAGCGACGGACGAGCGAGAGCAACAAACGCTCATTGTAGAGGCGCACGCCGGCCTGATTTGCGCCGCCAGCGTTCGACGGGGAGACGGCGACAAGCGTCGAGCCTGACCCCACGCCGCCAACGAGCCCGCTCGCGGCGTCCGCGCGCAGATCGCCCTGCGCCTCCTTCATCCTCCGCCTCGGCATTGCCTTGTTGTAACCAACCTCCAACGCATGATCGTGCCCGAGAGAATGTCTGTCAAGGATAATTCAAGCGGATGTAGTTATCGTTGACTCCTGTCGAAAAGTCTGCCCTATAGACTGACGACGGCGCGAGACGGTCGCGGGCAGGCAAAGACTTTGCGTCCAGCCGCCAGGGGCCGATGATCGACGTCGCTGTATCGACTCATCGGGAGGAAACCTGTGTCCAAGATTTCTGGATTGTTCACGTCCATCGCGGCTGCGTCGCTGTCTCTTGCCCTCGCGGGCGGGCCGGTCCATGCCGGCGAAATCGTCGGGCTCGTCACGAAAACCAACACCAATCCCTTCTTCGTCAAAATGAAAGAAGGCTTCGACGCCAAGGCCAAGGAGCTCGGCCTGACGCCTCAGGCGTTCGCCGGCAAGTTCGACGGCGACAACGATGGCGAGGTGAGGGCGATTGAGCAGCTGATCGCCGCCGGCGCCAAGGGCATTCTGCTCGTGCCGAGCGATTCGACGGCCATCGTGCCGACAGTCGAAAAGGCCCGCAAGGCCGGCGTTCTTGTCATTACCCTTGACACTCCGCTCGACCCGATCACCGCGGCCGACGCCAACTTCGCGACCGACAATTACAAAGCCGGCCAACTCATCGGGGAGTGGGCCAAGGGCACGCTCGGCGATAAGGCCAGCAGCGCCAAGATCGCCACCCTCGACCTCACCCCAAACGAGCCGACGGTCGATTATCTGCGTCACAACGGCTTCCTCGACGGCTTTGGCATCAAGGTCAAGGATCCGAAGCACTACGCCCCCAGCGACAGCCCCCAGATCGTCGGCTCGGACGTGACGAAGGGCGCGACTGAAGGCGGCCGTCAGGCGATGGAGAACATCCTTCAGAAAACCGACCACATCGATCTCGTTTACGCGATCAACGAGCCCGCCGCCTATGGCGGTTATGCGGCCCTCAAGGCCGCAGGCAAGGAGAAGGACGTGCTGTTCGTCGCCGTCGACGGCGGCTGCCAGGGCGTCAAGTGGGTCAAGGAGGGCATCCTCGGTGCGACCTCGCAGCAATATCCGCTTCTGATGGCGGCCGATGGCGTCGAAGCCGTCGCGGAGTACATCAAGTCGGGCAAGAAGCCGGCAAGCATCGACACCGGCGAGAAGCTCGTTACCGACAAGCCGGTTGCGGGCGTTCCTTCGATCACCTCCGATGAGGCGCTGAAGATCTGCTGGGGTTGATTTCCCCCAGGGTTGGGAGCTTTAATCCTCTCGAATAAAAAAGGATCCGCCGGGTTCCTGCCCACGGCGGATCCACAAAAACAAGAGGCGACCGGAAACGAACGAGGAAGCGATGAGCGAAGCGACTGGCCGTCCCGCGCCCCAGGAGTTCGAGAAGGTTCTGACTAGCGCGACGGCGACGGTCGCTTCGTTCGACGAAGAGCGTCTCACCGTCCTCCAGCGGACCCAGCGTTTCCTGCACGCCTATCCGACTGTTGTGCCCTTCGTCGTGCTCTTGCTCGGCGTGCTGTTGGGAATCCTCGTCAACCCTTCGCGGTTCACCGCCGCCAGCAATTTGTCGACCATACTCACCCAGGTGATGGTCATCGGCATTGTCGGCGTGGGCCAGACCCTCGTCATCCTGACGGCGGGCATCGATCTCTCGATCGGCGTCATCATGGTCATTTCGTCGGTGGTGATGGGACGCTTGGCGGTTTACAGCGGCGTTCCGACCTTGATCGCCTTTCCGATCGGTCTCCTGGTCGGCGCCGCCTTCGGTTATCTCAATGGGGTTTTGGTGACGCGGCTCAAGATGCCGCCGTTCATCGTCACGCTCGGCACGCTCAGCATCATCGGTGCGCTCAACACGTACTATTCGCAGAGCGAAACCATCGGCATGCAGGACATCGAGGAGAAAGCCTGGTTCCTGCAGATCATGGGCAATCAGATCGCAATCGGGGGCGCCCGCATCATGTGGGGCACGTTCCTGATGCTCGCGGTCGCAGCGGTCGTCTGGTACCTTCTCAACCGCACCGCCTACGGCCGCCATATCTACGCCACAGGCGATGACCGGGAGGCTGCGCGCCTCGCGGGCATCAATACCGATCGTATTCTGCTCAGTGTTTACGTTCTCGCGGGCCTCATCGCGGCGATCGCTGGCTGGGCGCTGATCGGCCGCGTCGGCGCGATCAGCCCGACGGCGGGCGAGAACGCCAATCTCGACAGCATCACCGCGGTGGTGATCGGCGGCACCTCGCTGTTCGGCGGCAGAGGATCGATCATCGGCACGCTGGTTGGCGCTCTCATCGTCGGCGTCTTCCGCTCCGCCGTTTCTCTCGCCGGGCTCGACGTGCTTTGGCAGGAGTTCGCGATCGGCGTCCTGATCATCGTCGCCGTCGCGCTCGACCAGTGGATCCGGAGGGTGTCGAAATGAGCGTCGAACCGGTCCTCCTCGCTCGCAGCCTCGTCAAGCGTTACGGCCGGGTCACCGCGCTCGACCACGCCGACTTCGAGCTTTTTCCGGGAGAGATCCTCGCCGTCATCGGAGACAATGGCGCGGGCAAGTCGACGCTGATCAAGGCCCTTTGCGGCGCGGTCATTCCCGACTCGGCGAGATTCGGCTTGGTGGAGACGTCGTTCACTTCACTTCGCCGATCGCCGCGCGCGAAGCGGGCATCGAGACCGTGTATCAGACGCTGGCTCTGTCGCCGGCTTTGTCGATCGCTGACAACATGTTTCTCGGCCGGGAGCCGCGGGCGCCGGGCGTCATGGGACAATGGTTCCGCGCGACCGATCGCACTCGCATGGCGAAATTCGCGCGGGAGAAACTGAACGAACTTGGCCTGATGACCATCCAGAATATCCATCAGCCGGTCGAGACGCTGTCCGGCGGCCAGCGTCAGGGCGTGGCGGTGGCTCGCGCCGCGGCCTTCGCCAAGCGCGTCGTCATCATGGACGAGCCGACGGCCGCGCTCGGCGTCAAGGAGTCCCGGCGGGTGCTGGAGCTCATTCTCGACGTGAAGAAGCGCGGGCTGCCGATCATCCTCATCTCGCACAACATGCCCCACGTGTTCGAGGTCGCCGACCGCATTCACATCCATCGCCTCGGCCGCCGTTTGACGGTCGTGGACCCGAAGAAAGTGACCATGTCGGACGCGGTCGCGATGATGACCGGCGCCATGGCGCCCCCTGTTGAAGCCGAAGCGGCCTGACGCGAGCTTTCGCCGGCAAACGAAGCTAAGCGCGCGCGCCCGCGCGGCGCTGGTCACGAAACAGCGATTTGCGTAAACGGGCCGCACGCGGTTGAATAGGGCTGCGCCGCCGACACGGGCGCCCTCCAAAAAGGAATTGACGTTTCATGCGCTATCGACCGCTTGGCCGTACGGGCCAATATGTCTCGGAAATCTGCCTTGGGGCTATGACTTTTCACGGCGGTAGCGCCGGCGGAATGTGGCGCAACATTGGGACGCTCGATCAGGCCGCCGCCACCAGGCTTGTCGCTCGCGCCCTCGAAGCGGGCGTCAATTTCATCGATACGGCCAACGTCTATTCCGAAGGCCAGTCCGAGGTTCAGGTCGGCCAGGCGTTGCGCGATCTCGGCGTCAAGCGCGAGGACGTCATCATCGCCACCAAGGTGCGCGGCCGCATGGGGCCGGGACCGAATTCCGTCGGCCTCTCGCGCGGCCACATCATGGATCAGATCGCGGGCAGCCTGAAACGGCTCGGGCTCGATTATGTGGATCTCTACCAGATCCACGGCTTCGACCCCGTGACGCCGCTCGAGGAAACCTTGCGCGCGCTTGACGATTGTGTAAGCCGCGGTCTCGTCACCACGATCGGCTGCTCGAACCTCGCCGCCTGGCAGATCATGAAGGCGCTCGGCATTTCCGACAAAAGCGGATTCGCGCGCTTCGAGACGGTGCAGGCCTATTACTCGATCGCGGGGCGCGAACTCGAGCGCGAGATCGTGCCGGTGGTCGAGGATCAGGGCCTCGGCGTGATGGTGTGGAGCCCGCTCGCCGGAGGATTTCTCTCCGGCAAATACACGCGCGATAAGCGCGGCGACAACGATTCGCGCCGCACGGTGTTCGACTTCCCGCCGGTCGACAAGGAGCGCGCTTACGACATCATCGACGTCATGGCCCCGATCGCCAAGGCTCACGGCTCCTCGGTGGCGCGCGTCGCGCTCGCCTGGCTCCTACAGCGGAAGGGCGTGATGAGCGTCATCATCGGCGCCAAGTCCGTTGAGCAGCTCGACGACAACCTCGCCGCAGCCAAGCTGACGCTCACGCCCGAAGAGATCGCGAAACTGGACGAAGCGAGCGCGCTCAAGCCTGAATATCCGGGCTGGATGCTGGCGCGGCAGGCCGAAGGGCGCGCGCCTGCGGCGAAGGCGAAAGCTTAAGGATTTCCGCCGCTCGCGGCGGCGCGGCAATGTCAATGGGAGGTGAAGCAATTGCGCAAGGTGAAATGGGGCGTGATTGGCGTCGCCAAGATCGCGACCGAGAAAGTCATCCCGGCGATGCAGCGGGGCAAGGTGTCGGAAATCGCCGCGATCGCCTCGCGCGATCCCGGCAAGGCGCGGGCGGCGGCGCAGACACTCGGCATTCCGCGCGCGTACGGCTCCTATGAAGAGCTGCTCGCAGACCCCGAGATCGAGGCGGTCTACAATCCGCTGCCCAATGAGGGGCATGTGCCCTGGACGCTCAAAGCGCTTGCTGCGGGCAAGCACGTCTTGTGCGAGAAGCCGATCGCGCTCGACGTCGAGGAAGCGCGGCAGCTTGTCGAGGCGCGCGACCGCTCCGGCAAGCTGGTCGCCGAAGCCTTCATGGTGCGTTTCCACCCTCAATGGCGCCGCGCGCGCGAGCTTGCGCGGGACGGGACGATCGGGGAAGCGCAGGCGATCCAAACCTTCTTCTCCTACCGCCTGCTCGACCCCGACAATGTGCGCAACCGGCCTCCGGGCGGCGGCGGGCTTTACGACATCGGCTGCTATGCGATCCTGACCGCGCGCACCATTTTCGGCGCCGAGCCGACCCGGGTCGTCGCCACGATCGACTGGGACCCGAAGTTCAAAACCGACCGGCTGGCGGGCGCGCTGCTCGAGTTCCCTCGCGGGCGCCACCTCACCTTCACCGTCGGCACGCAATTGTCGGCGCACCAGCGGGTGACGATCGTGGGCGGCGAGGGGCGGATCGAGGTCATGATCCCGTTCAACGCCCCGACCGACCGGCCGACCGAGATCGCCATCGACACCGGCGCCGATCTCATCGGCGGCGGGCGGCGGGTCGAGCAATTCCCGATCTGCGACCAGTACACGCTGCAGGGCGACGCCTTCTCGAGCGCGATTGTGGACGAGGCGAAGCTCGAGTTCCCGATCGAGGACGCGATCGCCAACATGCGGGTCATCGACGCCCTGTTCCGCTCGGCCAAGAGCGGAACTTGGGAGAAGCCTTGACGCGCGCAAGGGCGTGGGCTTGGCCCTTTTCGGCGCGGCTAAAACGGTACTAAATGCGCGTAAACGCAAATAAACGTAAGTAAAATTGCTTTCATCACTAACGTTTATTTTTTCGAATCGAGCCTTTTCAATGAGTTACGGCCGATTCAAATAATGAAATCCTTCCTCCTGTGACGCCGTGCCTCAATTTACAATTTGAAAGGCTCGACGTCCGCCTTGTCGACCGTGCGTCGCGGGCGAAGGTGGAGCGACCCACACCGTCTCGGAGGCCGCGGCGTCAACGAAGGCGGGCGCCCGGGCGGATGCTCATTAAAGCTTACGCGGAGAGCGGGCTTGGGTTGTTCGTAGCGCCAGAGGCTTCGCCTTGGCTCCCCGTGTCAACCTATTGAGCGTTAGACTGATAAATCGGCGTCCGGTTCTATGCGAAGAGGATGTTTCCCGCCGCAGCCTTTCCAGTTCGGTAAGCGCTTCCGACGTTCGGAATATCTCTTCGACGTAACCCGGCCTCATCAAATAAGGAAATCGACGATAATCCGCTGCCGCGAGAGCGTCCTTTGCAAGTGCAGGAATCGTCACGTCCCTCGCCTCCTGGTTTATGGATAAGAACGTAACGGCGTGCGCGGCGATCCATGACGCGTACCGAGACGCTCCAGCCTCGCCCATTTCGGTGAGGGAATCGACGTTGAGAACCACTTCGAACTTCCCTTCTAAGAGGTGGAGTTCGGTGCTTGGGAGCAGCCTGACGCGCGCTGCTGGCGGCTCGTCTTCGCCAAGCATCCAGAGGGTGTCGGGGCCAAGCGCGGCTCCTAGGAAGCAGGCTTGAGCCACGACGCCCATCGGAATATCGATCGTAGTGTATCGGCGGATTCCGGCCTTGACCGCGTAGTAGGCGGTTCTGCCCATGCCTGGGCCGATTTCGAGTACTGAACCTTGCTTGGTAAGTCTGGCTTCCTGAGCAACTCGGAACGCTTGATAGAGCGCCGCGATTGCACGCGTACTGGCCAACCCGCGCGACGTCCCGACACCGCGCTCACCGCGAAACGGATTCGGGAAAAGGATTGGAAATCCCAATTTTTGTTCGATCATCTCGAGGAGGTCGTCGGTAGCTGGAATCGGTTCGAAATAGGGTGTCTTAAGGTAGGCCTCGAATTGCTCGGCCTCTCTTGGAACCCATCGGATCACACCGAGCGCCTGAGCTAGCTCGACCATTTGGTCGCGGGCTTGTTTAGGCAAGCCGACATCTGCGCCCGGCGTCGCCACGAAAATACCTTCCATCGTTGAGGCAAGATTATCCACCCCGTAGAAAAGATCCGTGGTTATAGGATCGCTGAAGATATCGCGAAGGCCAGTGTTCTCCGACGCCACCAGTGCATCATGCACTGAACGCCGCATAAGATCTATTTGCGGCCAAACTATACCTTCGTCGTCTGAAACCTTTTCAGTTGCCAAACGATAGCTGCGCTTGACGCGGTGGAGGAAATTGTCGGAGAGGTATTGCGGTCTCTCACCAACTTCGATCGCGCTGAATTTCGGCATGGCTTTCTTTGGCACGGTCGTGTTCCGGGGCGGCACTGAATACCCTTTAGTGAGCGGCAGTCCTTTTCACCGCCTTGCGCCTCCAGCTAGAGCGGGCAAACTCGCCCGAGTGTAGAGAGTGTGGGGTCCGGGCGCCACTGACTTTCTGCCTGCCAATGCGCTTGGACGGAAACGTCACCGCCAGGACTCGAGGGGTGAGCCAAGGCGACGAAGCGAACCTGGGCGATTGTCGCGTCATTCCTGGATTGCTTGCCCGGCCATGGTCCGGGGCTCGCGACCACGACTGTGGTCGTACACAAATGCGAAGCGCCGTCACGCCGTCGCCTTCCGCTTTGCGAGTTCCGCCCGCACCGCGGGCGCGACGACCGTGCCCAGAAGTTCGATCGAGCGCAGGATCGCATCCTGCGGCTGTGCGCCGACCTGCATCTGCATAAGATAGCGGTCGTGGCGAAAAACCTCGTGCTGGGCGAGGATCTTCGCGATCGCCTCGTCCGGTGTTCCGACCATCAGATGTCCGCGGGGGCCGCGGCCCTGATCGAACTGCGCCCGCGACAGGGGCGGCCAGCCGCGCTCGCGGCCGATGCGGCTCATCACCTCCGCGTAAGGACCGAAGAACGCATGCGTAGCGGCTTCGGCGGTGTCGGCGAGGAAGCCATGGCCATTGACGCCGACCCGGAGCTTGTCGGGTGCGACGCCCGCGCGGCGGCCCGCCTCGCGATAGAGCTCGGCCAGCGGCCCAAAGCGCGCGGGCTCGCCGCCGATGATCGCAATCGCCAGCGGGAGAGCGAGCGCGCCGGCGCGCGCGACCGATTGCGGCGTGCCGCCGGAGGCGATCCAGACCGGCAGCGGCTTCTGCAGCGCGCGCGGATAGACGCCCTGGCGAACGAGCGGCGCGCGATGACGGCCTTTCCACGTGACCTGAGGCTCGGCCCGGATTGCCAGCAGGAGATCGAGCTTTTCCGCAAACAGCTCATCGTAGTCGTTGAGGTCATAACCGAACAGCGGGAAGGATTCGATGAACGAGCCGCGCCCGGCCATGATCTCGGCGCGGCCGTCGGAGATGAGATCGAGGGTGGCGAATTGCTGATAGACGCGCACCGGATCGTCCGACGACAGCACGGTGACGGCGCTCGTCAGGCGAATGCGCTTCGTGCGCGCGGCGGCGGCGGCCAGCGCCACCGCCGGCGCGGAGACTGCGTAATCGGGCCGGTGATGCTCGCCGAGCCCGAACACGTCGAGGCCGACGCGATCGGCGAGCTCGATCTGCTCGATGACGTCAGCGAAGGCCTTGTCGACATCGACCGGCTGGCCGGTCGCGGGATCGCGCCGGGTCTCGACGAAGGTGTAGGCGCCGAACTGCATGAGGGGCCTCGATTGCACGCGTTTCTCGACGCGGGACGCGGGATGTTAGCGTGAGGCAAAACAGCGAGGCATGTCCGTGACCAAACCGCCCATCAGCCGATTCCCAACGCCCGAGCTTCGCGATCTTCCCGACGACATTCGCAAGCGCATCGAAGCGGTGCAGGAAAAGTCGGGCTTCGTGCCGAACGTGTTTCTGGCGCTCGCGCGCAGGCCCGACGAGTTCCGCGCCTTCTTCGCCTATCATGACGCGCTGATGGAAAAGCCCGGCGGCCTCTCCAAGGCCGAGCGCGAGATGATCGTGGTCGCGACCTCGAGCGTCAACGCTTGCACCTATTGCGTCGTGGCTCATGGCGCGATCCTGCGCATCCGCGCCAAGAATCCGCTGATCGCCGATCAGGTCGCCGTCAATTATCGCAAGGCGGATCTGACGCCACGGCACAAAGCGATGCTCGATTTCGCCGGCAAGGTCGCGGAGCGCTCGCATGAAATCGACGACGCGGACTATGAGAAACTCAAGAGCCACGGCTTCTCAGCCGACGACGCCTGGGACATCGCCGCCATCGCCGCGATGTTCGCCATGTCCAACCGGCTCGCCAACGCATTCTCGATTCGTGCGAACGACGAATTCTACGCGATGGGGCGCGAGAGCAGGAGCTGAGCGAACGCGTCTTCACGTCTCCGCGCCTTCCGGCCCGGGCGTTGGCAATGAATTCTATGTGATTGGACAGGAGAGCCCGGGTGAGAGAGGAACCGCCAGGGGCTCGGGCGGGTTTTCTGCGCAGGTTGTCATCACCAAGGTGGGATGAATGCGACTTGGATTTCTCGTTCTCCTGGGGCTTGTCGGCGCGACGCCGGCGTTTGCCGACGAGGCGGTCCGCACCGGCGCGGCCGCGTTTGGCGACTGGCGCACGGACGCGCCTGGCGTGCGCCGCCTGATCACTCCGGCGGACCTGCCGGCGCCTTATGCGACGCGCTCGACGGCGAACATGTCGCAGCACGAAGCCCGGACCGACGCCGACATTCCTAAGGCGCCGCCGGGCTTCACGGTCGATCGTTTCGCCAGCGGGCTCAACATGCCCCGCGTCCTTCGCGTCGCGCCGAACGGCGACATCTTTCGTGGCGGAAACCGGCGCGGGGAATGTGCGCGTCTTTCGTCCGGGCGCCGGTTCCGGATCGTCCAAAGGCGAGATCTTCGCTGCCGGCTTGCAGCGCGTGTACGGGATCGCTTTCTATCCTTCAGGGGAGAACCCGCGCTTCGTCTATGTCGCGACACCGGATTCCGTCGTGCGCTTTCCCTATCGCGGCGGAGACATGAAAGCCTCGGGCCCTGCGGAAAAGATCGCAAGCTTGCCGAGCAATGGCGGACACTGGACCCGCGACCTCGCGTTCTCGCTTGACGACAAGTCGCTGTTCGTCTCGGTCGGCTCCGGCAGCAACGTCGACGAGGGCGTGCCGCGGCCGGATGAGGCCAGCATCGCCGAGGCGCCGCTCGGCGCCTCGTTCGGCGACGAGCAGCGCCGCGCCGACGTGCTCGCCTTCGATCCCGACGGCAAAAACGAGCGCGTCTACGCGACCGGCATTCGCAATTGCTCGGGCCTTGCGGTTGAGCCCGGAACCGGCGCGCTCTGGTGCGCCGTCAACGAGCGCGACGGACTCGGCGACGACCTGCCGCCCGACTATGCGACGCATGTGACGGAGGGCGCCTTCTATGGCTGGCCCTGGTACTATCTCGGCGACCATCAGGACCCGCGCCACAAGGACGAGCGGCCCGATCTCGCGCACGCCATCACGACGCCCGACGTTCTCATTCAGGCGCATTCGGCGCCGCTCGCCATCGCCTTCTACGAGGCGGGCCAGTTTCCCTCCGAATACAAGGGCGACGCCTTCGTCACGCTGCACGGCTCGTGGAATCGCGCCAAGCGCACCGGCTACAAAGTCGTGCGCCTCGTGATGAAGGACGGCAAGCCGACCGGCGCGTATGAGGATTTTCTGGTGGGCTTCGTCGACGACGACAGGAGCGTCTGGGGCGCCCGGTCGGCGTTGCGGCGGCTTCTGACGGCTCGCTGCTCGTCAGCGACGACGGCAGCGGCTCGATCTGGCGCGTGTCGTACAAGGGGAAGTGACCGCTCTCCCCCGGCGCTAAAGCGCTTTCTCGATGCTGAGCCCGATCGACAGCAGGCGGTCGTCGTCTCCTCCTGGAGCCAGGAACTGGACGCCTGTGGGCAAGCCCGCGGCGTCCGTCCCGGAGGGTAGCGCGAGGCCGCACATCCGGAACAGATTGCCGAGAAACGTGTAGTGGATGGCGCGGATGTTGGTGATGCGAAACACTTCGTCATCGGCGTCGAGCGCCTCGATGGCAGGCGCGGTCATCGGCGTTCCAGGCAACACCAGGACCGCGCCCTTCATTTCGTCGGCCAGCGCCGCGATGAGCTCCTCACGCCCGCGTTGCAGGTTGAGCGCGTCACGCTCGGGGACGCGTCCCCCCAAGGCTCGCTTCACGACGCGGCGATCCATGCGTTGAGCGTCGGGGGAATCAAAGATCGCACGATGTTCGGCATAGGCCTCGATCGCGACGAACGAACCATATTGCGCCGAGAGCGCGCGCATGGCGCCAATCTCGGGGATGGGCCTCGACGTGACCTTGGCGCCCGCCCCGGCAAGCCGCTTCAACGCGGTTTCGAGATTGGCCCCGACTTCACGCTGCACATCGTCGATCCCGCTCTTGTCCGGCACGACGAACTCGACGCCGCCGAGATCGAGCGGACGGACGGACATGCTCGACTGGCCGCGCAGCGCCATGTCGATCAGCACGCAATCCTCGACCGTGTGCGCCAGCGGGCCGATGGTGTCGAGCGTGCGTGACAGCGGAAACACGCCGTGCTTGTCGATCCGCCCCTCGCTGGTCTTGAAGCCGACGATGCCGCAGAAGCTTGCGGGCGCGCGGATCGAACCGCCGGTGTCGCTGCCAATGGCGCATGGCGCAAGGCCTCCGGCGACCGCGACCGCCGCGCCCGATGAGGAGCCTCCGGCAATGCGAGGCGTCGCCGGATCACGCGGATTCCTCGGCGTGCCGAAATGCGGGTTGAGCCCGAGCGCGGAAAAGGCGAATTCCGAGAGGTTGGTCTTGCCCAGAGCCACCATGCCGGCCGCGGCCAGATTGGCGACGACCGGCGCGTCCCTCTCTTTCGGCGCCGACGCGGCATAGAGCGCCGAACCCGCCGTGGTGCGCTCGCCCGCCATGTCGACAAGATCCTTCCAGGCGATCGGAACGCCATCGAGCGGGCCCGCGGCGCGTCCCTCGCGATAACGCTTGCGGCTCGCTTCCGCTTCCTCAAGCGCGCGCTTGCGCGTGACCAGGATGAACGACGGGTTGTCGCGATCGCCCTCGATGCGATCCAGGAAGAATTCCGCAACCTCGACCGGATCGAGGTCGCCTCTCGCGATGAGGCGCCCGATCTCGGCGGCGGATTGCTTTTCCAGATTGTCGATCATGTTGCGGGAGGCCTCCGTCAGGCGAGCCTACTCCGATCGATCGTCTCGAGGAACCTCCGGTTGCAACCCCCGTTGTGATAGAGTGCGTTCCACCTGTCGGAGGCGATCTTGCAAACCTTAAGCGCATTCTTGATGTTTGCGGGGAGCCTTCCATTGGCCGCGCCGGCGCTTGCCGCCGATCCGTTTCCAGTCAGCGGGGCGGCGAAGCTCGCGGCCTATTCCGTCTGCCGCTCCGCCGTCATCGTCGACATGGGGCCGGTCGGCTCGAATTCCTCCGCCGAATGCACAGGCATCGTGAAGACGCTCGACGGATCAAAGATTTTGGACAACCTCGCGATCCGCTGCATCGAGGACCCGAAGGCCCGGCGTGAGGGCTACGCCTTCTCCGGCACATGCATTCGGACCGACGCTGACGGCGACAAGATCTACATGACCTACGAGGGTCCCGAGAGCGGTACGATCGAGTGGATCGGCGGAACCGGCAAGTACCAGGACATCCTTGGCAAGTGCACGTGGTCGGTCGTCGACGCGCCCGGCAACAGCGCGCAGCTTTTCGCGTTCACGTTCAGCTACGATGTGAACTGGACGTCGAAGACGAAGTGAGGCGCCCTGGCCTCCGCGCCCGATCGGCCACCGTCGTTTCTCATTCTACGCCAGTGGAAAGAGTGTGATTGACGTCACTGCCCACAAGGGTAATCGGATAGAAGGGTTCCACAGCGCGATCGCGGCCTCCGAACAGACGCCAGCGCCGCAGCAACAGGGGAGGTGCAGGTCATGGTGAGGAAAGCAGCCGTCGGTCCGGCCGTCGGGGTAGGGTGGCCGCGTGGCCCGCTCCTTACCGGTCACGTCTACCAAATCACGGATCCGTTGACCTTCTTCTCGCCGATTCTGAATGGACAGGGACCGCCGCAACAGGGCTTCAAACCATGGTCAGGGCTCGAGGTGAGGACTTGGTCGGTGAATGACCTGTTCCCGATCCCCTTTCCCGGGGGCACAGCCTTCACCCAAACCGACGGCAGTTTCGGCATCAACCAGACCCCTCCGAACCCCGTGCTGGGCGTCGGCGGGTTGGAATCGGACGTCCGGTTTTCGCTCGTGGTCACGGAGGGATCGTTCCCTTTCCGCCCCCTCTATCGCTCGGACCTCAGCCTGACGGTAGCGGCGGCCGAGACGACAGAGCTCAATATCTGGCTCCTGCCAGAGACGATCGACGTGGCCGATGGGGTTTCGGCGGGGAGCGTGAGCAGCGTGCTGAAAGGTTCAGGGCTGCCTGACAACACCGAGATCACGGCCAGCCCGAGCGGACTGGCATTCTCAGGGGGAACAGGGTCCGGCGTCGCCATCAGGTTCGCAATCGCGATCACGCCCGACACCTCGTTCAACCTGAATACGGTCCTGGATCTCACACTGACCTCGGCGCAGATCTATGTCGGTTGGCCCGCCGACTGGTGCACGAACGCCGAAGACGTCTTCAAGCAGATCTCCGAAGGTCTGCAGCGCACCGGCGCCAAAATGAACGCTTCCGTCCTGACCGAACTGGAGGCGGACATCGCCAATCAGACGGGCCTCCCTCTCTCGCTGATCCAAGAATTGGCGACTTCCGCCGTGTCGGTGACCTTGATGGACGTCAATTACCCGGCGCCCTACACGTGGGATTTGTCGAACACCACCGACCCGACGGTCGTGATCACCGGCGACGTCTGCATTGGCTATCCGCGGAGCCTGTCGTCGGACCCGTCGACCGTCCCGGTGCGCTTCGCGCGTCGTTTGTCCAGGCTGTTGCGACCGGTGCTGATCTAGCGCGGTTACGCGGTCCACTGCCCGGGGGAACGCGCGTGCGTGTGCGGTAAAGGCGCTTCACCCCGCCTTCCCCCACCCGCCCCCGGTCGGCGTCACGATCTCGATCGCTTCGCCGGCTTCGAGACTGGTCTCGGCGCAACCAGGCAGGGTCTCGACGCGGCCGTCATTGCGACGGACCGAATTGCGGCCGAGCTCGCCAGCGCTCCCGCCCATCATGCCGGGATTGGCGACGGCGCGGAAACCGCTGAGGATCGCCGCCTGCATCGGCCTCAGCAAGCGGACGCGCCTCAGCGTGCCGTCGCCCGCGCGCCACTCGCCCTTGCCGCCGGAGCCGCGCCGGACGTGGAAATCCTCGAGCACCACCGGGAAGCGGCTCTCCAGCACTTCCGGGTCGGTGAGACGGGAATTGGTCATGTGGACATGCACCGCGCTTGCGCCATTGAAGCCCGGACCTGCGGGCGCGCCGGAGCAGATCGTCTCGTAATATTGATAGGTGTCGTCGCCGAAGGTGAAGTTGTTCATCGTCCCTTGCGACGAGCCGAGCGCCCGGAGCGCGGCGAACAAGGTGTTGGTCACGATCTGCGACACTTCGACATTGCCCGCGACGACGGCGGCCGGATATTCGGGCGACAGCATCGAGCCTTCCGGCACGATGATGCGGATCGGCCTCAAACAGCCGGCATTCATGGGAATGTCGTCATCGACCATGACGCGAAACACATAGAGGATCGCGGCGCGGGTCACCGGCTCGGGCGCGTTGAAATTCGACGCCTGCTGGGGCGACGTGCCGGTGAAATCGACCGTCGCTTCGCGCCTCTTCTTGTCGACGCTGATCCTGACCTTGATCACCGCGCCCTGGTCGGAGACGCTCTCGGCTTCGCCGTCGGCCAGCTTGTCGAGCACCCGGCGCACGCTTTCATCCGCATTGTCCTGAACGTGGCCCATATAGGCCTCGACCACTTCAAGCGAAAACATCTCGACCATGCGCCTGAGCTCCCGCACGCCCTTCTCGTTGGCGGCGATCTGCGCCTTGAGGTCGTTGACGTTCTGCAGCGGATTGCGCGCCGGATAGGGTCCGCTGTTCAGAAGCGCGTAGAGTTCGCGCTCGCGGAAGCGGCCGCGATCGACGAGCAGGAAATTGTCGATATAGACGCCTTCCTCGTGGATCGATGTCGCGAGCGGGCGACATCGAACCTGGAGCCGTTCCGCCAATATCGGCGTGATGGCCGCGTGAGGCCGTCCAGAAGAGAATCGTTTCGCCGCCTTCGTCGAAGACCGGCGTGCACACGGTAATGTCGGGCAGATGGGTGCCCCCGTTGTAAGGGGCGTTGAGCGCGAACACATCGCCCGGGCGAATGCGCCCTTTGTTGTCGCGGATGATCAACTCGACCGAACGGTCCATCGATCCCAGATGCACCGGCATGTGCGGCGCGTTGGCGATGAGCCGTCCCTCGCGGTCGAATACGGCGCAGGAGAAGTCGAGCCGCTCCTTGATGTTGACCGAATAGGCGGTGTTCTGCAGCGTCACGCCCATCTGCTCGGCGATCGACATGAAGAGATGGTTGAAGATCTCGAGCATGACCGGATCGGCTTTGGTTCCGATCGCCTCGCGTCGCGGCATAGGCTCGACGCGCGTCATCAACACATGATTTTTCGCCGTGATCTCGGCGCGCCAGCCGTGTTCGACCACGATCGTCTGATGCGGCTCGATGACGAGCGCGGGGCCGTCGACTTCGGAGCCGACGGCCAGCCCTTCGCGCAAAAAGACATTCGCCTCTCTCCAAGCCCCATGCGAAAAGAAGCGCGTCGCGCGGGCGGGTTTTAGACGCGGTCCGCAGCCCGTCGATGGACGGGCGTCCATCCGGACGTCCTTTGGACCGCGTTGGCCGTGGTCATCGGGCGCGGCTGGAGCCCGCTCCGTAAGCCGCGCCGCGCCGCCGACGGCCTCGACCGACACCGCTTCGATGACGATCGCCTTGTTTCGATCGATGAAGCCGAAGCGGCTTTTGTGGGCGCTTTCGAAGGCGCGTCGCATCGACGCCGGCGTCGCGAGCGGAACCTCGATCGTCGTGTCTGACCCCGAATAGCGCAGCTGCGCCCGGCGATGGACCTTGATCGCGTCCCGCGCGACCCCCTGCCCCTGGACTTCGGCGACCGCCGCGGCGGAAAGCTGATCGGCAATGGCCGCGACACGAGCGAGCGCGTCGATGCGAAGGGGCTCGTCGACCCCCTGCGCGCGCTGGGCGGCGATGTCGCCCAGTCCCATGCCATAGGCCGAGAGCAGCGACGAGAACGGATGGATGAGGACGGTCGAGATCGCCAGGGCGTCGGCGACGTCGCAGGCGTGCTGACCGCCCGCGCCGCCGAAGCAATTGAGCGCATAGCGCGTGACGTCGTAGCCCCGCGCGACCGAAATCGTCTTGATCGCTTCCGCCATTCTCGCCACCGCAATGGCGAGAAATCCGTCGGCGACCGCCTCCGGCTCCCGCCCGTCGCCGATGTCGCGCGCGAGCGCTGCGAAGCGCTCCCGAACGACCCTGTCGTCGAGCGGCTCGTCGCTGCCGGGGCCGAACACTTTCGGGAACAGATCGGGGATCAGCTTGCCCGCCATCAGGTTGGCGTCGGTGACGGTGAGCGGACCGCCGCGGCGATAGGCCGCGGGTCCGGGATCGGCGCCGGCGGAAGCGGGGCCGACGCGAAAGCGCGCGCCGTCGAAGGAGAGGATCGAGCCGCCTCCCGCGGCGACGGTATGGATTTTCATCATTGGCGCGCGCATGCGCACGCCCGCGACCTCGGTCTCGAACGCGCGTTCGAATTGCCCGTCGAAATGAGCGACGTCGGTCGAAGTGCCGCCCATGTCGAAGCCGATGATGCGCTTGAACCCTGCGCTGATCCCTGTGCGCGCCATCGCCACCACGCCCCCGGCGGGGCCTGACAGAATGGCGTCCTTGCCGGCGAACAAGCCGGCCGCGGTGAGGCCGCCCGACGACATCATGAACATGACGCGCGCGCCGGTGCGCTCGATGTCGAGATCGCGCGACACCCGGCTGACATAACGGGCGAGAATTGGCGAAAGATAAGCGTCGACCACGGTCGTGTCGCCGCGCGAAACGAGCTTGATCAGCGCCGAGACGACATGGCTTTCCGAGACCTGGGCAAAGCCAAGCTCGCGCGCGATCTCGGCGACCATGCGCTCGTGCGCCGGATAGCGATAGGCGTGCATGAACACGATCGCGACGGCGTCGTAGCCTTGAGCGCGCGCCTCGGCGAGCGCCGCGCGCACGCGTTCAGGATCGGGAGCGGCTTCGACCGCACCGTCCGCACGCACGCGCTCGTCGATCTCGATGACGCCGGAATAGAGCTGCTCGGGCTTGATGATGTTGCGCGCGAAGATGCGCGGGCGCGCCTGGTAGCCGATCTCGAGCGCATCGCGAAAGCCGCGTGTGGTCACGAGCAGCGTGCGCTCGCCGCGCCGCTCGAGCAGCGCATTGGTGGCGACCGTCGTTCCCATCTTGACCGCGCCAATCGCGCCGGCGGGAATGGGCTCTCCCGAGGCGAGGCTCAACAGACGTCGGATCGCTTCGACGGCCGCGTCCGTGTAGGCCGGACTCTCGGACAGAAGCTTGATCGGATGCAGCCGCCCGCGCGGATCGCGGCCGATCACGTCGGTGAACGTGCCGCCGCGATCGATCCAGAAGTCCCAGGCTGCCGCTGCCTTTTCCTTGGACGAGCCGCGCTTCGCGTTCACGTTTGGTTGATCTCCGCTTGGGTTTCTCACTTTGCGGCAAGCCCGCGGATCGTCCTATCATTGAGGCAAAGCAAATGTGAAACGAGGGGTTCGACATGGAAACCGTGAAGTTTGGCAAAACCGGCATGCAGGTGTCGAAGCTCTGTCTCGGCTGCATGACTTACGGCTCGACCAAATGGCGCGAATGGGTGCTGGAGGAGGAGGCCTCGCGCCCCTTCATTCGCGACGCGCTGGAGAAAGGCATCAATTTTTTCGACACCGCGGATGTCTATTCGCAAGGGGCGAGCGAAGAAATCCTCGGCCGCGCGCTCAAGGAATACGCCAAGCGGCCAGACGTCGTGATCGCGACCAAGGTGCACGGGGTGATGGGGCCAAGCCCCAACGCCAAGGGCCTGTCGCGGAAGCACATCATGGAGGCGATCGACGCTTCGCTGAAGCGCCTCGGCACGGATTACGTCGATCTCTACCAGATCCACCGTTTCGATCCGCTGACCCCGATGGAGGAAACGCTGGAAGCGCTGAACGATGTCGTGCGCGCCGGCAAGGCGCTCTATATCGGCGCTTCGTCCATGTACGCCTGGCAGTTCGCGCGCATGCTCGACATCGCGCGCGCCAAGGGGCACGCTGAGTTCGTCTCGATGCAGAATTATTACAACCTCGTCTATCGCGAGGAAGAGCGCGAGATGATGCCCTTGTGCGCGAACGACGGCATCGCCGTCATTCCGTGGTCGCCAATGGCGCGCGGCTATCTCGCGGGCTCCGGAGTCGGCGCCAACGCCTCGACCACGCGAGGCCGCACCGATCCCTTCAGCGTGACCTTGGGGTTGGGTTCCCGGCAGGACGAGGCGATCCGCAAGCGCGTGGTCGAAACCGCGGAAAAACTGAACACCAAGCCGGCCGTCGTTGCGCTCGCCTGGGTCTTGTCCAAGCCGTTCGTCACTTCACCGATCATCGGCGCCTCGAAGCCCCATCACCTCGCCGACGCGGTCGCCGCGACCGAGCTCAAGCTCGACGCGCGCACCCTCGCCAAACTCGAGGAGCCCTATGGCGCGAAGCCGGTGGCCGGCCACGGCTAGCGGACCGCCAGGGACCTGCCTATCTATGAGGTTGCATGACTTGAAGCCTTCGAGGAGGCCCTGATGACTCAAGCTGGAACCAAGGACCATCCGATCACCATCGAGCCTATCCGTGAACGGGTGCGGGTGAGCTGGCATGGGCGCGCGATCGGCGACAGCAAAAGCGCGCTGGAGCTGCGGGAGGCGAATTATCCGCCGGTCGTCTACGTTCCCCGGACCGACATGGACATGAGCGCGCTCGAACGCACGGCGCGCGTCACGACCTGCCCCTACAAGGGCGAGGCGAACTACTATTCGATCACCGACGGCAAGGCGCGCGACGACAACGCCGTCTGGACTTACGAGCTGCCGAAAACGGGTGTGGGGGAAATCGGATCCCACCTCGCCTTTTATCCCGACAAGGTGCAGATCACGCGCGGCGGATGAACTTCGTTCGGCGCGGCGGCTGCAGGCGGCGTAAACGCTGTCGCGATAGAGCCTGGCCGGGCGAAGCGAACGAGCCGCGCTGTCCTTTGCGCTCGCATTGGTCTAGAGTGGCCCCGACTTAATTGGGATGGGGAAGACTGACAATGCTGTTCGACGGCGGGTTTACGTTCGGCAATTTCATTGCCGACGCTTTCACCATCTTCATGTTCATCCTCTGGTTCTGGCTGCTGATTGTCGTGTCTGGCGATCTTTTCCGCCGTCACGACGTGTCCGGCTTCGCCAAAGTCCTCTGGGTCATCGCGTTCGTCCTGTTCTCCTACCTCGGCGTCTTCGCCTATCTTCTCACGCAGGGACGCGGCATGGCGGAGCGAAACCGAGCGCAGGCCAGCGAGGCGCGGGAGGAACTGCGACACATCGTCGGTTTCAGCGCCGCGGATGAGATCGTGAAGCTCGACAAGCTGAAGATGGCGGGTTCGATCACCGAGCAGGAATACGGCCGCCTGAGGGCCAAGCTGGTCCAATAGCGGTCTCGGGCGCCAACGCTTGTTTGCGCCGAGGCGATCATCGAGACGGCTCGCGAAGAGCCCGGACGTCAGGGAGGCGCGCCATGTGCATCAATTGCGAAACTGACGGAATTCGCCGCCGGGATTTGATGAAGTTCGGCGCGGCGGCCGCGATCGCACTCGCGGCCGGAGGGGCCTCGCCCGGGGCGCGCGCGGCGGAAGCTGCCCCGACTTCGCTCTCGCCTGAGGAAGCGCTCGCTCAGCTCAAGGCGGGGAACGAACGCTTCGTCAGCAAGCCCGAGCTGTGTTCGGTCGATCTCGCGCAGAGCCGCAGCGACGTCGCGGGAGGCCAGGCGCCCTGGGCGACGATCATCAGTTGCGCCGACAGCCGCGTGCCTCCCGAGCTCATTTTCGGCGGCCATGGCGTGGGCGAACTGTTCGTCTCGCGCGACGCCGGCAATCTCGTCGATACCGGGACCCTGGGCACCGTCGAGTTCGGCGCCGCCGTTCTCGGCTCGCCGCTGATCGTGGTCCTCGCCCATACCGCCTGCGGCGCTGTGAAAGCCGCCTGCGACGTGGTCACCAAGAACGCAACCTTTCCTGGCGCAATCGGCCGGATGATCGAGCCGATTGTCCCCGCCGCGCTTGCGGTGCGCAACGACCCCGGCGATTTCACCAACAACGCCGCCAAGGAAAGCGCGAAGCGGACCGCAGGCCGGCTGACCGCGGCGAGCACGCTCATCGCCGACCTTGTGAAAGCGGGAAAGGTGAAGATCGTGGCGGCGATCTATGACCTGCAGACCGGCGTGGTCACTTACCTCGACTAGCGGCGCAGGATCGAGGGTCGGCCGTGGAGCGCGGCGCGACCGATTAGGATCGGCCACGTGATCGCAATACGCGGCGCTGTGTCACGGCTCGCTGCAGCCCGATGACGCTCGGCCGCACACCGGCCGTGCAGATTCGCGCTGCCGAAGCGTGCTGCATTCGAACGGGATCGTCATCGCGAGGAGCGAAGCGGCGTGGCGATCCAGGAGTCATCAGCGCCCTCTGATCACTCGATTGCCTCGCTTCGCTCGCAATGACGGCACCGGTTCAACGCAATGCACGCCAAGCAACAAACCTCGAAGCCGCCAGTTCGGACTCGATTGCGGAGCAACGTTTCATGACCACGAAGGCCAAGACCGTTCTCATCACCGGCTCGAGCGATGGCGTCGGCCGCTATATCGCCGAGCGCCTCGCCGCCCAAGGCTGGCGCGTCCTCGTCCATGGCCGGGACCGGAGCCGCGGCCAGGCGGTGGTTGAACGGATCACACGGCAAGGGGGCGAGGCGCGCCTTCTTGTCGCGGACCTCGCCTCGCTCGCCGAGGTTCGCTCTCTTGCCGATGCGGTGCGGCGCGACGCCGACCGTCTCGACGCGCTCGTCAACAACGCCGGGATCGGCACCAGCGGGTCAAAACGCGAACTCAGCGCCGACGGCTTCGAATTGCGCTTCGCGGTCAATTATCTCGCGGGCTTCCTGCTGACTCGGCTGCTGCTGCCGATGCTGACGAGCCGAACATCCGCGCGCATCGTCAACGTTTCTTCGGCGGGACAACAGGCGATCGACTTCTCCGACGTGATGCTTGCTCGCGGCTATAGCGGCGTGCGCGCCTATTGCCAGAGCAAGCTGGCGCAAATCCTGTTCACCTTCGATCTCGCCAGGGAGCTCCACGGACAAAATATCGCGGTCAACGCCCTGCATCCGGCGACCTATATGGACACGACAATGGTTCGCCTGAGCGGCGTCAAGCCGATCAGCACCGTGGAGCAAGGCGGCGCGGCGATCCTTCAGCTCGTCGATGAAGCCGCGCTTGCGGGCAGAAGCGGGCTCTATTTCAGCGGCCTGCAGGAATCGCGCGCAGACCGCCAGGCCTACGACGAAGACGCCCGCAAACGCCTGCGAGCGCTGAGCTTCGATCTGGTCGGCCTCGCCGATCCGCTGGCTTCCTCCCCCGACTAGGAGACGGCGACCTCCGCCGTCGGCCGAGACCAGCGTCCGCGGCGACGGCCCCGCTGAGGGGTTTTGGCGGGAGGCCGTTCATCAAGCGTTAAGTGCTCCCCATATCTGTTGGCGCGCCAGCAGCGTTGGCCAGACTAGCGGACCTGCCGCCCCGGCATTAATCTACCGACTGGCCACGAACGTCAGGACGATAGCCATGGCTGGCCGCCTTTGTGGGAGCCAACGTAATGGATATGATTGCGGCCCTGGCCGCGAAGAAGCTTGGCAAGTTTCTTGCCAAAGACTTCCGCGAGATTTTTGGCTCCAGTCAAAACGACGAAGCCGAGCGACTGGGCGCGCTCGCCCGGACGACGATCGAATGCATCGCCCGGAGCGACGCGCTCTACCACACGTACGAACACACGATGCTCGTATCCATGGTCGGCCGCGATATCCTGCGAGGACGGACGCTCGCGCACACCGTCCAGCCTGAGGATTACATCCACCTCATCGTCGCCTGTCTCCTGCATGACATTGGCTTCGTCCGCGGCGTTCTGAGCGGCGACACCAAGACCGAGTTCGTCATCGACAAGAACGGGCGAACAGTCACGCTGCCGCGCGGAGCCTCCGACGCGTCGCTGGCCGCCTATCATGTCGATCGGTCGAAGTTGTTCGTCTACGAGCGCCTGGGCAAGTCGACGACGATCGACCCCGCCCGTGTCGCCGCCGCGATCGAACTGACCCGCTTTCCCCCGACCCCGACTTCGGACCCGGATCAGCCCGGACTCGAGCCGCGGCTGGTTCAGGCCGCCGATCTGATCGGGCAGCTTGGCGACCCTTTGTATCCGAGGAAGGCGAATGCGCTGTTCTACGAGTTCGAGGAGCTCGGCAGCAACCGGCAGTTGGGCTATGCTTCTCCCGCCGACCTGGTCGAGAAGTTCCCCGGATTCTACTGGAACACGGTCTCGGCGCATCTCGAGGAGGGGATGAAATATCTGAGCCTGACGGCTTCAGGGCGCCAGTGGATCGCCAACCTGCACAATCATATTTTCAACGCCGAGCACTTCAATTGGCAGATGGGCCCGCAGATCTAAGCGCCGGCGCGTCCCGCCAGAACCGGGAGTTCGTGCCTTCGCTGATCCGGCCGGTTTGGCGGCCCGACAAAGGGAATTCCTCGCGCTCGCCGCCCGGCCCGCGCTCAATCTGAGCGCTAGCCATGCGCTCATGGAACAAACCGTGCTTCCTTCGGTTCTGCTATGTTGTCGTGGCGATATTGTGGGAGGAAATGATCATGAAAAAGATTGCCCTGGCTTCGTTGGCGTGTCTCGCGCTGGGCGCCTGCGCCTCGCCGACGCAGACCGTTGGCACGCTCGGAGGGGTCGCCACCGGAGCTGCGATTGGCGGCCCGGTCGGGGCGGTGGTCGGCGGCGCGGTAGGCGCGGTGGCGACTCGGCCCGGTTCTGTGCTCGGCGGTCACCACGGTCACTGCCGCTATCACGACCGGTACGGACACGTGCACTACCGCTGCTAGGCAAGTCGGCTTAGCCGGTTAGTCGCCTGGTGAAGGCGGTCGATCGTGCGCGGACTCGAGCGCAGCGGCGAGCGCGCGCCGGAGCGCGTGCATCTGATCCAGGAGATGCAGGACAACTCCGAGCCCCTCGGGGTTCACGCCCATCTTGTCCTTGAGGTCGCGGATCAGGTTGGCGCGCGCCACGTCCATGTCGGTGAACGAAAGCGTGTCGGCGGAGCGGCCGGGAATGAGCCACTCCTCTTCGATCCAGACCGTGAGCGTCCGCCGATCCAGGCGGGCGCGCTCCAGGAATTCCCGCTCGCTGATCATCGCTCACATCTCCTTGCGCGGATCATAAGTCCCCGCCGGCTTCCAGTCGGCCAGGAAGGCTTCGAGCTCCGGCTCGGCCTCGGTCGGCATCGTCACTTTGAGCTTGACCAGTTCGTCGCCCGTGCGGCCGCGCGTCTTCACCCCCTTGCCCCGCAGGCGCAGCACGTCGCCGGTGTTCGACCGCTTCGGGATTTTGAGCATGACGCTTCCCGTGGTGGTCGGCGTTCTGATTTCGGCCCCGAGCGCCGCCTCCTTCACCGTGACAGGCAAATCGAGCAGGATGTCGGCGCCGTCGCGGCTGAAATAGCGGTGCGGCTTGACCACGATCTGCACCAGCGCGTCGCCCGGCGGGCCCTCCCCCGGGCTCGGCGCGCC
The DNA here is from genome assembly GCA_963726105.1 of uncultured Alphaproteobacteria bacterium. Classification (GTDB taxonomy): domain Bacteria; phylum Pseudomonadota; class Alphaproteobacteria; order Rhizobiales; family Beijerinckiaceae; genus Roseiarcus. Next base: position 145,284 of record CAVSBJ010000026.1, on the reverse strand, counting down.
CTTGCCGCGCAGCCTGAGGGTCTGCCCGTCCTCGACGCCCGCGGGGATGGTCACGTCCAGCGTGCCGCCTTGCGGCAAGGTGATCGTCCTTGTCGCGCCGTTGACCGCGTCGAGGAAATCAACCGGCAGCTCGTAATGCAGGTCCGCGCCCGGCCGGCGCCGCGCCTGCTCGGCGCTGCGGCGCAAGAGCTCCGCGAACAGATCGTCGCCCTGGGCGAAGTCTCCGTAAGCTGACTGGCCCCCATAAGGATGGCCGCCCTCGGCGGCGTAGTCGCGATAATACCGCGCGTTGGGCGGCGCCTTCTCCGTTCCCGAGGCGTCGATCTCGCCGGCGTCGAAACGCCGCCGCTTCTCCGGGTCGGAAAGCAGATCGTTGGCCCCGCTGACCTCCTTGAACCGCTCCTCCGACTGCTTGTCTCCCGGATTGAGATCCGGGTGCAGCTTCTTGGCCAGCTTTCGATAGGCGGCGCGGATCTCGTCGGCCGAGGCGGTCTTGGCGATTCCGAGGGTTTCGTAAGGGTCTTTCATACACGCATCCGTCGCGGGCGAGGCCGATCAGCCTTAGCAGAAATGCCGGCGCTGTCTCCAGGCGACCCCGCCCGGCCGGCGCAGTTCCGGTGGCTCAGGCGGTGAGGATCGGCCGCGGCGCCGCCGTCCGTCATCGCCACGTCAAAGCACACGGCTTATGGTGCGGGCGCCGTCGCGTAGACGCGTGGATTCGCCGGAATCCAAGTTCTATACGGTCAAGAGCGGCGACACGCTGTGGGCGATTTCCGAGAGGGAATACGGCAAGGGCCACGGGGACAAGTACGACACCATCTTCCAGGCCAACCGGCCGATGCTGACCCACCCCGACAAGATCTATCCAGGCCAGGTCCTGCGCATCCCGCCGCTGAAGTGAAGTTCGGCCGGGTGACAGCAGGTTAAGCCCGCGCGCGCCCTTCGGCGCGCGGGCCCCGATAAAGACCTCACTTCGCGTCCAGCCCGTAGAGCGTGTGCAAAGTGCGCACTGCGAGTTCGGTATAGGCGTCGTCGATCAGCATCGAGAACTTGATTTCCGACGTGGTGATGGCGCGGATATTGATGCCCTTCTCGGCCAAGGCCTTGAAGGCGCGGGCGGCGACGCCAGAATGCGAGCGCATGCCCACCCCGATCGCCGAGATCTTCACCACGTCCTGCGCCCCCTGCAGCTTGGCGTAGCCGATCTTCGCTCGCCGCTGCTTGAGGATGCTCATCGCCCGCTCGTACTCGGCCGCCGGCACGGTGAAGGTGATGTCGGTCGTCGTCGTGTCGTCGGAGACGACCTGGATGATCATGTCGACGTTGATGTTGGCGTCGGCCAGCGGCACGAAGATCGCGGCCGCGACCCCGGGCTTGTCCGCGACATCGCGCAGAGTGATTTGCGCTTCGTCGCGCGAGAAGGCGATGCCGGTGACGACCTCCTGCTCCATGATTTCCTCCTCGTCGCAGATGAGCGTGCCAAGCTGAGGGCGCGCCGGATCGTCGAACGACGAGCGCACGGTGAGCCTGACCTTGTTCACCATCGCCAATTCGACCGAGCGCACCTGCAGCACTTTGGCGCCGAGGGAAGCCATTTCCAGCATTTCCTCGAACGCCACTTTGGCGAGCCGGCGCGCCTTCGGCACGACGCGCGGGTCGGACGTGTAGACGCCGTCGACGTCGGTGTAGATATCGCATCGCTCGGCCGAGATCGCCGCGGCGAGCGCGACCGCAGACGTGTCCGAGCCGCCCCGCCCGAGCGTCGTCACCCGGTTGGTGGCCTTGTGGACGCCCTGGAAGCCAGCGACGACGGCGATCTCGCCCGCCGCGAACCCTTCGCCGAGCCGCGTTCCGTCGATGCCGCTGATGCGGGCCGAACCATGCGTGTCGTCGGTCACGAGAGGAATTTGCCACCCCGCCCACGAGCGCGCCTTGAGCCCCATGTCCTGCAGCACCATGGCCAGCAGTCCGGCCGTCACCAGTTCGCCCGAGGCGACGACCGCGTCATATTCGGGGTTGTCGAAGTGGGAGCCTGCTTCCTTGCACCAGGCGACGAGCTCGTTGGTCTTGCCCGCCATCGCCGAGACCACGACCGCGACCTCGAAGCCTCCGTCGATCTCCCGTTTCACATGCGCGGCGACGTTGCGGATGCGTTGAAGATCGGCGACCGACGTGCCGCCGAATTTCATCACCAGACGCGGCATGGTCCTTCAGGCCTTGGGGGAGACGCGCAAGTTCGCGCGATGCGTGGAGGCGGCCTATAAAGGCGCGCGCCGGGTGGGTCAACGCTCAGACTGCCAGCGCGAGGCGCGGGAAAGGGTCGCGAATGTCAGTCAGGCCGTCGCCGAGCATCAAGTCGGACGAGGTCGCGCGCTTCGAGGCGCTGGGCGACAAGTGGTGGGACCCGGACGGGCCGATGGCGCCGCTCCATCGCGTGAACCCGATCCGGATCGGCTGGGCGCGCGACCTAATCGTGCGGCATTTCAAGCTCGAGACGAGCGCCGGCGCGCCGCTCGCCGGAATCGACCTCCTCGACGTCGGCTGCGGGGCCGGACTGTTCGCCGAGCCCTTGGCGCGGCTCGGCGCCCATGTCGTCGGAATCGATCCGGCCCCCGCCGCGATCGAGGCCGCCCGCAACCACGCCGAGAAGACGGGCGCGAGGCTCGCCTATCGTGCGGCGACGGTCGAGGACCTGGCAGAGGAGGCGCGTCGCTTCGATGTCGTGAGCGCGATGGAGGTCATCGAGCACGCGGCCGATCCGAAACGCTTCGTCGCTGCCGCCGCTTCGCTGGTCAAGCCCGGCGGCCTTCTGCTCGTCTCGACCCTCAACCGCACCTTGAGAAGCTTCGCCCTCGCGATCGTCGGGGCCGAATATGTCCTGCGCTGGCTCGAGCCCGGAACGCACGCTTGGGAGCAATTCGTGACGCCCCTCGAGCTCACCGGCTTCGCCCGCGCCGCGGGCTTAAGGCGCCGGAGCCTGCGCGGCATGGTCTACGATCCGTTCCGCCGCGACTGGCGCCTCTCGTCCGATACGGCCGTGAATTACCTCTTCGCGGCAACGAAGGCGGACCTCTAGGTTTCAAGCTCGCCTTTCAAAGAGCGGCCCGCTTCGGGCGGGAAGCGGACCTTCTCGCCCACGATCACGCCTCGGCGGTCGGCCCGTCGATATCCACCCACGTATTCACCGGAACTCTAAACTTGACCTCCAGGGGGGGGCGGCGGCGGCCTTATCGGGATGGGCTTTGCAATCGCAAGCGTGATTGTGTTCGACGAGCCTTGGTCAGCGTACGAAACACTGATGGAAAGAGTAGCTTGAAATCCGGACGTCACAAACGGCGTCAAAATGAACGTGGTCGAAGAAAGCGAATTCCCGAAAACAGGGGCTTGTTGGCTTGTAAAGCGGCCACTCCCGCTTGTCCAACTAATGTTGAGCACAGGCGTTTTGACCGGCCCCGCCGATGGAGTAGGGGTCCTCAGATAAATCCCAAACGTAATTGTTTCACCTGATGCCAGCGCTCCGGTCGGTCCGAAGGGTGAAATGTATGGCGTCGAGGAAATTACGAGAAGCGCAATATCACCTGACGATACCTGCGTTGTAACGGATGAGCAAGGGTTGTATTGCGTCGGAGTTGTAGGAACGCATGCCTGAACCGTAACGATGCTTGGTGTTGCTGTTGGTAACGTATTGATGACGAAGTTTGCGACAGGCGGTTCGTTGCCGCCCGCAGGGACAGCTAGTACGTTCGACGAATAAGTAATAACGTTACCCGGGGTGGCGCTTAATGTAATTGGAACGCTTTGGTTGGGAGGGGTTATTACAGTTAGTGTGGCGGAGGCTGGGGATGCCTGGCCCGTCCAAAGCACAGGATTTACGCTAACGGTCTCAACGCGAGGTAGATATTCGTAAATAATTTTCGACTGGAGGTATGGCGATGCCGGGGGCGTATCAGATGTGTACAACTCGATGAAGGCAGTTTGAATAGTTGTTGTTATTGGCGCCGGTGGTGGGTGGATTAATGTCGGCGGGATCGGCCCAAAACGAGAGTCATCCAACGGAGGGACTAGTACCCATAAGTCGGTGTCGCTTGGTATATACCACTCAAATCCCTTGTTAAGTTGCGCGTATAATTTAGCATTATTGTAATAATAAGAAATGTATACGTTATTAATTGTGCCGGTTACAAAAAAGCCGCTACCTTGAACTAGGACCCACACTCCCCCAATCGTCGGAATTGCCGCCTCGGACGTCAAGACGTTCAAGGTCTGTTGCACCGTCGACCCAGAGGGCGGCGTTACGTCGCCGTAAAAGGCGTTGGAATTTTCCGCGGTGCCCGGTTGCATGCCGCCACAATTATTCACGGTTTGAACGGAAAGGACGCCCGGCGACACCGAGTACGTAAGTATCCCCGTTCCTGACGTGAAAGTGCAGTTGCCTCCGGGCGGACTAACGACATCGACCTGGAAACCGTAGATAGGATACAGCGCATATTGCGGAGGCTCGGAAACACCTACACCGGCGTACTGCTGCCACGGCTTGGTGGAGTCTTGATGAATAACACCCGTCGGATCGGTAATGCTGAATTGAGCGCCTGTGACGTTCCCTTTCGCGTCTGTTGCGAGCTGGATTGTTATCACCGATCCAGCCGGAATCCGATTTGAAGGCGCCGAGCCACCAGTGGTGCCTGTTACGGGATCCCCAGGGAATACTGGAAGCCACGGGGTCGTGTTTGGAGGATTTGGAGTATATCCTGGGGGCCAGACTATTTTCGGAGGACCTTCTTGATAGGAATGGGCATTGTTCGCCCAATATTGAATTTGCCAAGTCACCTGGTTGTTGGCGACGATCGCGAGGTATTGAAACCAGGTCAACGTGCTGTCGCCAGTCTGCGGGGTAGCGTTCGGGGATATCGATCCGATCTGAGGGTAGCAATTCAGCTGCAAAGAAAATCCAGTGTCACCAAGAGTGACCAATTCCTCTGTTACGGTCAAAGTGACCGTGATATTATTAAGATTTTGACAACTATTGAATATATTAACGTTATTGTTGCCGCTGAGAATCGACATTGATCGAACTCCTTTTTCTCGGCATAAGCATCCCAAGTAAAATCGCTAGATCGGGTATATCACCCCTTCTTTGCACATATACTGATCGAAATTGCGCCTTTACCGGATTAAATGGCCGCCACTAGGCTGTGTGGACGAATTTGATCAAGCCTAGGCCGGCGGCGAAAGTGACGATCGATCTGAAGTTCCGGGCGGTCTTTTCGCATCGGAGCGCGACTCGCTTGAAGCGCTTGAGCCGTCCGACGCCCTGCTCGATGAGGGCGCGGGCTTTGTAGAGGGTGCGTGCGAAGAAGGCTGGCTTGTTCTTTTCGTTCGCCTTGTGCGGGATGACCGGAGCGACGCCGCGCGCTCTTGCGGCGTCCCGGTTGGCCTTGCTGGCGTAGCCTTTGATGCCTTGCAGATCGCCGTCGCCTCCTGGGCGTGCGCCGGTCCGCAAGCGAGAGCGCTACGGTCGCAAGTAGGATTTTCATAGGTTGTCTCCATGTTTCTGTTTCACTCAAAAACGAACAACTAGAAAATCTGACCTGACCATGCACACGTTTGGGTTTAGGCCATCGCCCTTCTCCTTCTCTTATTTGACGCGCGCGGCCAAGGTAGAGCGTGCAATCTCCGGCGCCTGGCGACGGCGATCCCGGCCAATGCAGAGTTGAGATGCCAATATTCACCCACCTCTCTTTCTTTGAGGGCGGGCTTCAATTCGAGCGCGGAGACGATCTGTTCGTGCCTAGCGGGCCGATCATCTGGTCGACCACGCCGGCTTAGAGGCATCTGACCCTCCGCCCGCTGATTTTCCTGCCCCCGGATTTTCGCCAACACGGCGATTGTCGACGGTGTTAGATCACGATTTGGCTCGCGCCGCTGTGATCTGGATCACACCGCAGTGATCTGGATCACACTTCTACGATTCCGAGGCGTGCCCCGCCGCGCCGGAGCGAAGGACGAGCGAAGCCCGCGCGGGCGCCGAGCGCGCTGCGTCAGCTTTGATTTCGAGAGGCTGGCCTTTGCCTCCGGGAATACGGGCGACAATTTACTCAGTCCCCAATTGAATTCCGACGCGCTCACCACCGCGAGCGATTACAGCGAGCTTTCTCGTGTTTCTCACTCATCCGAAGGGTCGATCTTGAATGGCAGCAAAGGGATCGAAAGCGGTCCAGCTGACGAGCTTTGCCCTAGCAGGCTGCTGAAAAAGTCAGTGCGTTTGTGCGATAAGGGAGGCAGGCGCGATTTTTTGCGGGTGGATGCGGCTCATTTTTGAGGTTTTGGCCTGCGGTGGGGTCATTGTTCTCTCGCTTTTCATGTCGCCGGACGCACTTCGCCCTTCGGGGCCAGGAGCTTGGGCAGGCGGACGATGTCGTAGGCGGCCATGGCGAAGGCGAAAGCGGCGCGGACCTTGTCGAGGCCGCGCCCCCTCACCTGCGTCAGACCGCCGACAGTCTTCGTCCAGCCGAAGCCTTCCTCGATGCGCTTGCGCAGCCGCTGGCTGACGGCGTAGCCGAGGCTCGCCGCGACCTCCGGCGGAACCGCGGTTTTGCGCGTCTTGCCATGCTTGCTCACCGTCCCGTTGATCGCGACGTGCGGCGCGATCCCACGCGCCTTCAAGCCCTCGACGAAGGCCTCGGCGTCGTAGCCCTTGTCGGCGCCGAGGGTCGCCCCCTTGGGCAGGCGCTGGCTGAAAGCCGCCGCCGCCTCGCGCTCGGCCGTTCCGGTCGCCAGCGTCGCCTCGGCCGCCGCCACGAGCCCGTTGCGATTCTCCATCAAGGCGTGGCCAAGATAGGCGAGACGGCTCTCCTGCCCGGCGCCTTTGCGGTAAAGGCGAGCGTCCTTGTCCGTCGTCGAGGCGTGCGTCGCGTTCGATCGCTTGGTCTTGCGAAAGTCGGCCTCGCGGTTGCGCCCCGGCTGAGACGGATCGCCCGAGCCGGTCCCCGGGTCTTCGCCCGAGGAGCTCTTCGGACGGAAGCTCTTCATCGACGCCCAGGCTTTCAACATCGTTCCATCGACCGAAAAATGCTCGGCGCTCAGAAGCCCCTTCACCTCCGCCAGGCCGAGCAGCGAAGACAGAAACTCTTGCGCAATCTCGTGCGTGAGCAAGCGGTCGCGGTTCTTCGAGAAGGTCGAGGCGTCGAACACCCTCTCGTCGATCGACAGCCCGACGAACCAGCGAAACAGCATGTCGAACTCCAGCCGTTCGACCAGCTGCCGCTCCGAGCGGATCGAATAGAGAAGCTGCAGAAGCGAAGCTCGCAGAAGGCGCTCCGGCGGGATGGATGGACGCCCGATCCCCTCGTAAAGCGCGGAAAACCTCGCGTCGAGCTCAGCCAAAGCCGCGTTCGTCAGCCGCCGCATCGCCCGCAGCGGATGCTGCGCCGGGATGCGCGCCTCGACGTCGACGTAAGAGAACAAGGCCCCGCTCGTCCGATCCTCGCCCCGCATCGGTTCCTCCCGAATCGCCTCGCCGACGCAAGCGAATCACGCCGCAAACCAAAATTCCAGAACCTTTCCGCGCCACTTTTTCAGCAGCCTGCTAGAGCGCGATCTGCTTTGACTGAATTGCGGGGGATTCCCAAGAGGGCGCGAGTCAGATTTAAATCTGCTGGCTGGGCTTGGAGACCAGCAGGGATGGCTCGAGCTTATTCTTTGGACCTGCGCGAGCGGGTGATGGCGGCGGTCACGGCGGGTCAGTCCTGCCGTTCGGCAGCCAGGACGTTCATGATCAGCGTGGCGAGCGTCGTGAAGTGGTCGCAGCGCCAGCGCGCTATCGGCAGTCCGGCGGCGCTGAAGATGGGCGGGCGCAGGCCCTATCTTGTGGCGCGTGAGCGCGATTGGGCTCTCTCGCGGATCGCCGAGAAGCCGGATCTCACGCTGCGCGCTCGGCTTAAGGAGCTGGCCGACCGCGGCCTGGTGGTGAGCTATTACGCGCTTTGGCATTTTCTCCAGCACGAAGGCGTGACGTTCAAAAAAAAGCCTTCGCGCCTCCGAACAGGACCGGCCGGACGTCGCCAGGCGGCGTGAGCGGTGGAAGGCGCGTCAGGCGACGATCGATCCGAAGCGGCTCGTCTTCATCGACGAGACCTGGGCCAAAACCAACATGACGCGCATCCACGGCCGATGCGCCAGAGGCCAGCGCCTCGTCGCCAAAGCGCCCTTCGGCAAATGGCGGACCCTCACCTTCCTGGCGGCTTTGCGTTGCGACGGCCTCACCGCGCCCTGCGTCATCGACGGACCGATCAATGGCATGAGCTTCCGCGCCTATGTCGAGCAGGTTCTCGTCCCGATCCTTAAGCCGGACGACATTGTCGTCATGGATAACCTCGGCAGTCATAAGGGCCGCGCCGTTCGCGGCGCCATCCGCGCCGCCAACGCCAAGCTCTTCTTCCTGCCCGCCTACTCGCCCGACCTCAACCCGATCGAACAGGCCTTCGCCAAAATGAAGACCCTCCTGCGCAAGGCCGACGCTCGAACAATCGACGAGACCTGGCGAACCATCGGCGCCCTGCTCGATTGCTTCACCCCAACCGAATGCGCCAACTACTTCATAAATGCAGGCTACGCTTCAGCCTAACCAGATCGCGCTTTAGAGCGGGCTGCTTTTGGCTAGAGTTGAGGTTGGGATTCCCGAATCAGTTGCGTTCTGATTCAACCTGTTGGCTGGGCGGAGGCCAGCAGGGATGCCGAAGCCTTATTCGCAAGACTTGCGTGATCGGGTGATTGACGCGGTGGAGAGGGGTGAGATGAGCCGGCGGGCCGCGGCGCTACGCGATCAGCGAATTTGTGGCTAGCAAATGGCTTGAGCGCGTTGAACGGGATGGCTCGCGAGAGCCTGTCGGGCACGGCGGCCACCGGGCGTCCAAGCTGATGCCACATCGTGATTTTCTGCAAGCCGCGCGGACCGAGAAGACCGACATTACGCTTCAGGCTCTGTGCGATCGCCTTTCGGCCGAGCGAGGGGTCAAAGCCGACACCTCGATGATGAGCCGCTTCTTTCGCAAGATTGGCGTGACGTTTAAAAAAAAGACCCTCGTCGCGCGCGAGCGGATCGTGCGGACATAAGCCGCCATCGCGCGCGCTGGCGCGCTTACCAGGGCCGCATCGATCCCAGGCGATTGGTGTTCATCGACGAGACGTGGACCAAGACCAACATGACCCGGCTTCGCGGCTGGGCGCCGAAGGGAGAGCGCCTCGTCGACAAGGTCCCGCAGGGCAAGTGGAAGACCGCGACGTTCCTTGCCGCTCTTCGCAATGACCGCATCGATGCGCCCTGCCTGTTCGACGGCCCGATCAACGGCGAACGCTTCCGCGCCTATGTCGAGCAGTTCCTCGTCCCGACCCTCAAGCCGGGCGACGCTGTGATCCTCGACAATCTCGGCTCCCACAAGGGAAAAGCGGTGCGCAAAGCGATCCAGGACGTCGGAGCCCGCCTCGTCTTCCTGCCCAAATACTCCCCCGACCTCAACCCCATCGAGCAGGTCTTCGCCAAGTTCAAGACTCTGCTGCGAAAGGCCGAAGCGCGAAGCTACGAGGCGATCTCCGACGCAAGCGGTAAAATCCTCACCCACTACTCGCCCGCCGAATGCGCCGCATATCTCAAGAACGCAGCATACGCGTAAAGCCAAATGCAGAAGGCTTTAGACGCCGCCGGCGACCCGCCCCGCCTCCCAGCCGATGATCGCCTGCTTGCGCGCCAGTCCCCAATGGTAACCGGTGAGCGCCCCCGAGCGCCCCAGCACGCGATGACAGGGCACCACGAACGAGATCGGATTTTTGCCGACCGCGGCGCCGACGGCGCGCGCGGCCGTTGGCTTGCCGATCTTGCAAGCGATGTCCGAATAGGTGGTTGCGCGGCCCATCGGAACGCTGAGCAAAGTCTCCCAGACACGAAGCTCGAAATCCGTGCCGATCAGAACGACCCGCAAGGGCGCGTCAGCGCGCCAGAGCGCGGGGTCGAAGGCGCGACTTGCATAAGGGGCCGTCAAGCTCTCGTCTTCTATAAGCCGGGCGCGGGGCCAGCGCCGCGCCATGTCGGCGCGAGCCGCCTCGCGATTCCCGTCGTCGACGAAACCGAGACCCGCCATGCCACGCGCCGCTGCGACTACGATCGCCTCGCCGAAAGGCGAACAGTGGAAGCCGTAAGCGAGCGTGAGATCGTCGCGCCGGTAATCGCCAGGAGATAGCGCCTCGTGGGCGACGAACAGGTCATGCAGCCGGCTCGGGCCGGAGAGGCCGACGGCGTAGGCCGCGTCCAGCACGCTCGCCGAGGAGCGCAGGAGTTCGCGCGCGCGCTCGATCGTGACAGCTTGCAGAAACGCTTTCGGCGTCAACCCAGCCCAGCGCTTGAACACATGCTGGAAGTGCGAAGCCGAAAGGCCGACATGACTTGCGATCGCCTCGACCGACGGCTGATCGCGATAGCGTTTCGAGATGAACTCGATCGCGCGCTTCACGGTGGCGTAATCCGCGCCGGCGGGCGGAGCGCTGGCAATGTCGAGCACGACGTTCGTCGAATCCTTGCGGCGGCTGAGATCGCCAGAGCCGATGATTGTGGTTTAGCCCCTCCGAAGGCCAGCGCCCACCCGAAAACGACGATTGCGCGCAGCCGCCGCCGCCCGGGCCCTCTCAGACGGTCACGGGCACGGCGCGCATTCCGGCGAGTCCGAACACCCGGCGATAGCGCTCGACCTCCTCCGGACGGCCCATCACCTTGTTGGGATTGTCGGAGAGTTTGACCGCCGGCCGGCCGTCCGCCTCGACAACCTTGCAGACGAATGAGATCGCCTTGAGCTGCCCGTCCACGCCGGCGGGTGCGCAGCCGACAAAATCATTGGTCAGATTGGTGCCCCAACCGATCGACACATTGACCTGCCCATGGAGCGCGCGCACCGCCTCTTCGATCGAATCGACATCCATCGCGTCGGACAGCACGACGAGCTTATCCCTCGGATCGCGTCCTCGTTCCTTCCACCACTCGATCAGCTCCCGCGCGGCCGCGATCGGCTGTTTGGAGTCCGGTCGCGCGCCCTTCCAGTCCGCCACCCAATCCGGCGCATTGTTCAGGAACGACGTCGTGCCAAAGCAGTCCGGCAGGACGACGAGTAGGTTGCCGCCGTACATCTTCGCCCAATCCTTCAGCACTTTGTACGGCGCCTCGAACAACGCCTCGTCATCCTCCGCGAGCGCCGCATAGACCATCGGCAATTCGTGGGCGTTGGTGCCGATCGCCTCGAGCCCGGTGTCCAACGCGTGCTTGACATTCGAGGTGCCGATGAAACTCGCGCCGAGGCCCTCCTGCATCGCCTCGACGCACCAGCGATGCCAGAGAAAGCTGTGGCGACGGCGGGTGCCGAAATCCGACACTCTCACCGGCCCTTCCTCACACTCGAGGACGCGAAGCCGCTCGACCTTCGACCACAGCTTGGCCTTGGCGCGGGCATAGAGCACGTCGAGATCGAACCGGCTCATGCGGCGCATCGCGGCGCGAGCCCTCAATTCGCTGATGATGGCGAGAGCGGGAATTTCCCACATCGTCGTCCCGGTCCAGGGCCCGGCAAAGCGCAGCTCATACTGCCCGTCGCGCTTGGTCAGTTCGTATTCGGGGAGCTGGAACGCCGCCAGCCACTCCATGAACTCAGGCTCGAAAATATGGCGCGTGCCATAAAACGTGTTGCCCGCCAGCCAGATCAGTTCGTTCTTGGCGAGCCGCAGGCTGCGCGCGTGATCCAGCTGGTCGATCAGCTCGCGCTCGTCCACGATATCCGCGAGCCTGACCGACGTCGTCCGGTTGATGAGCTGGAAGGTGACCTGACGCTTCGGATGCATCTTCCAGATCATCTGGAGCATCAAAAGTTTGTAGAAATCGGTGTCGAGCAGCGTGCGAATCGCCGGATCGATGCGAAACGTGTGATTATAGACGCGGGTTGCGATATCCGTGGCCATTGTGCGAGTTTAAGGAGGCGAAGGCTGAGCGACAAGAGCGCGGGCGGCCCTCTTGGGCCAAGGATCGATCAACAGATGAATACGCCGGGGGCCTCGTCAGGCCCGAAATCTCAGCCTCGCGTCGGACTGTTCGTTACCTGCCTCGTCGACATCATCCGGCCGAGCGTCGGATTTGCCGCGGTCAAACTGCTCGAGGACGCCGGCTGCCGGGTGGTCGTGCCAAGTCAGACCTGCTGTGGTCAACCGGCCTATAATGCGGGAGACCGCGACAGCGCGAAAATGCTGGCGCGGCAGGCGATCGATGCGTTCGAGGACTGCGACTACGTCGTCGCCCCGAGCGGCTCCTGCGGCGGCATGCTGATCAAGCATTATCCCGACCTCTTCGCGGGCGAGCCGGACCTCGCGCGGCGGGCCGAGCGTTTCGCCGAAAGGACGCACGAGCTGATCAGCTTCCTGGTCGACGTCATGGGCGTCAAGAAGGTCGTGGCGCGCTATGAGGGAACCGTCGCCTATCACGATTCCTGCGCAGGGCTGCGCGAGCTCGGCGTCAAGACGCAGCCGCGACGGCTTCTGGCCGGAGTCGAGGGTCTGACGCTGGTGGAGCTCACCGACGCGGAGGTCTGCTGCGGCTTTGGCGGCCTGTTCGCGACCAAATACGGCGAACTGTCGAATGCGATCGTGGCGCGCAAGGCCGACGACATCCGCAGCGTCCAACCCGATACGGTGCTCGCCGGCGATCTCGGCTGTCTCATGAACATGGCCGGCAAGCTCCAGCGCGACGGATCGCCGATCAAGGCGCGTCACGTCGCTGAAATTCTGGCGGGAATGGCCGACGCGCCGGCGATCGGCGAAGGCAAGCCGGGAACCGCCCCATGAGTGTCGTTGCGACCTCGACCCAATTCAAGGAGAACGCGCATGAGGCGCTGACGAACGACCGATTGCAAAAAGCGATGTCCTTCTCGCGCAATTTCGTCGATCGGCGGGCGGCGGCGGCCGCCCGGTTGCCTGAGTTCGAGGCGCTGCGCGACAGCGCCCGGGCGATCAAGGATCACACACTCGCCCATCTCGACCTTTATCTCGACGTCTACGAACAGAAGGTCCGCGCCAGCGGCGGCCAGGTCCATTACGCGCAGGACGCCGAGGAAGCACGCAAGATCATCATCGACCTCTGCAAGTCGATGGGCGCGAAAAGCGCCACCAAGGGCAAGTCGATGATCGCCGAGGAGATCGGGCTCAACGCCGCGCTCGAGGCGGCCGGCATCGAGCCGATCGAAACGGACCTCGGCGAGTACATCATTCAATTGCGCGGCGAAACTCCTTCCCACATCATCGCGCCGGCGATTCATCTGACCGCAAAGGACGTCGAGCAGGAGTTCCGCAAGGCGCACGGCGATCTCCTGCCCGAGCGCTCTCTTGCCGAACCGGAACAATTGCTGGCCGAAGCGCGAGGGGTGCTGCGGGCCAAATTCCTCAGCGCCGACGTCGGGATCACGGGGGCGAACTTTCTGGTCGCCGAGACCGGAACGTCGATCATCGTCACCAACGAAGGCAACGGCGACCTGACGCAGACCGTGCCCGAGGCGCATATCGTCATCGCCTCCCTTGAGAAAATCGTCCCGACGCTCGAGGACGCAGCCCAGCTCTTGCGCGTGTTGGCGCGCTCGGCGACCGGCCAGGACGCTTCGGTCTATACGACGCTTTCGACCGGACCGCGTCGGCTTGGCGATCCCGACGGTCCGAGAGCCTACCATGTCGTCATTCTCGACAATGGCCGCTCGGCTATGCTGGGCGGCGAGTTCGAGTCCATGCTGCGTTGCATCCGCTGCGGCGCGTGTATGAATCATTGCCCGGTCTATCAGGCGGTCGGAGGCCATGCCTACGGCTGGGTCTATCCGGGACCGATGGGGGCGGTGCTGACGCCTTCGCTCATCGGCGTCGCCGAGGGCGGCCAATTGCCCAACGCCTCGACCTTCTGCGGCCGTTGCGAAGAGGTGTGCCCGGTCCGCATCCCGCTGCCCGGCATGATGCGGCACTGGCGGGAGCGCGAGTTCGAACGCCGCCTGTCGCCGGCGCCGATGCGATATGGCTTAGGCTTCTGGGCGTTCTTCGCCAGCCGCCCGACGCTCTATCGAATGGCGACCGGTCTCGCCGCGCGCGCCCTGCATCTTGCCGGCCGAAGCAAGGGCCGCTTCGCTTCCCTGCCCTTCGCAGGCGGCTGGACGCGCTATCGCGATCTTCCGGCGCCGCAGGGGGCCACGTTCCAGAGCCAATGGAGAGCACGGAGCGGAGCGGTTCGATGAATTCCCGCGCGGCGGTCTTCGCCAGCATTCGCCGCTCGCTCGGCGTAACCGGCGACGAAGCGACGCGCCGGTTCGAGGTCGAAACCCGGCTCAAGCAGGCGCCGCCCGGAATCGTGCCCAAGCGCGGTCAGGGCGACGTCTCGGCCCGGCTCGCGACGTTCAAGGCGGAGACCGAGCGCGCCCAGGCGAGCGTCACCGAGGTGCGGGAATGGGCGGACGCGCCGGCGGAAATCGCCCGCTACTTACGCGAAAGCAATTGTCCGGCGACGCTGCGCATGGGCGACGATCCGCGTCTGACCGGAATGCCGTGGAGCGAGACCACGCTCGAGATCCTTCGCGGGCCCTCCGACGGCCACGACCTCAACGCGGTTTCGGCCGCCTTTGCGGGGATTGCGGAGACCGGAACGCTGGCCCTCGTTTCCGGCCCGGACAATCCGACGACCCTCAATTTTCTGCCCGACAACCACATCGTCCTCCTGCCGCGCGATGCGATCGAGGCCGATTACGAGAGTGTCTTCGCCAAAGTGCGGAGCGTCTATGGCAAGGGCGGCGCCCCGCGCACAGTCAATTTCATCACCGGCCCGTCCCGGTCGGCCGATATCGAGCAGACTTTGCTGCTTGGCGCGCATGGGCCCCGACGCGTGCATATCGTCGTGGTCGGCTGATCTGCGTCGCGGCCCAACGCCGCGATGACCGCCCCGCGTTAACGCCATGTTAAATTGCTGTGGGCTTCTTACC
This sequence comes from uncultured Alphaproteobacteria bacterium, assembly GCA_963726105.1. Taxonomy (GTDB): domain Bacteria; phylum Pseudomonadota; class Alphaproteobacteria; order Rhizobiales; family Beijerinckiaceae; genus Roseiarcus. Next base: position 130,255 of record CAVSBJ010000026.1, on the reverse strand, counting down.
GCAACGCGCAATTTTTTATTCGCAATTGCAGCAAATGCCATAGTGCTGTCACGGTTCGAGCCTAACCCTACGTCACTGGCCTCGTTTGGACTTGGGGGTAACATGTCCATCAGTTCAGGTAATCCGCGACGGATTGCGGTCGCGGCTGGCTACGGTGCTCTCGCAATCGGGTTGCCCTATGGGGCGGCGAGTTATGCGTCTTCTGAATCGTCTGCGTGGGCGCTTATGGCGCTCTGTGTATGCGGCCTCGGTGTCGCCGGCTTCCGGCGCGCCCGCAACAACCGGCTGTCACCCGGCATCGAGTGAAAGCCGAAGCGCATCTGCGCTTTTCAAAGGCCGCCCCTCGGGGCGGCCTTTGCTTTTGTGACCCAAGCATCGTAATGGGCGAAAAGCTAGCGCCAATGCCGCCATCTTGCCTGCGGCGACGAATTGGTAACCTTAATGTGCATAGTGAATCGATTTGGGGGCGCGCATGAAGCGCGTCTCTCCTGTGTTGGGTCCTGTCGCATGACGCTGCGGGTTTTACTTGCGGGCGCGCTTGCCGCGCTGCCTCTTCTCGGAACAGGCGCGCTGGCGCAGACTTCACCAACTCCGCCTGCCGCCGCCACCTCCCCGGCGCCGTCGGCCAATCCGGCAAGCCCGGCCGCGACGCCCTCTCCGACGCCGCCTGCACAGACCCCGGCGAATCAGCCTGCCGCAACAGCCACTTCAACGCCGGCGTCCAATCCGGCGACCCCGTCCGCGCCGACTCAAGGGCTCGTAAGCCCATTCATGCCCCAGGCGTCGCCGCCGACGACGGCAGGGACCGATTCGGCGCCCGGCGCTTCTCCGTCGACGCCTGCGCCCGCTCCCGCCCAGGCCGCCGCGGCGCCGCCGAAGCTCAAGAAAGTCGCGCCGCCGCGCGAGACCGCGCTCAGCGACGATCCTCGGCCAACCCTCCAGCCCGACACCTTCTTCGCCACCGCCAAGGCGTCCGAGCGCTATTCGGCGATCGTGGACGCAGGCGGCTGGCCGACCGACATCGCCGCGATCGGTCCCGGAACGAAGGGCTCGGCGGTGGCGAAACTGCGCAAGCGCCTGGCGATCGAAGGCGACCTCTCGGTCGCAGAGGCAAGCGGCCTTGCCTGGGACAATGCGCTCACCGTTGGGGTCAAGCGCTTCCAGGCGCGCATGGGGCTCCGCCAGACCGGCATCGTTTCCGGCGCGACGCTGAAGGCCATCAATATTCCGGCAAGGGTGCGCTTCAACCAGCTCGCCTCGAGCGCCAACCGCCTCGCCGGGCTCAATTTCTCCTTCGATGAGCGCTATGTGATCGTCAACCTGCCCTCGACCTCGGTCGAGGCGGTCGAGAACGGGCGCGTCGCCCATCGCTATGTCGCGATCGTCGGCGATCCGGAGCATCCCTCGCCCGAAATCTCCGCCCATATCCAGGTCGTCAATCTCAACCCGACCTGGACGGTCCCGATATCGATCATCAAGAAAGAGATCATTCCGCGGATGCAGCGCGATCCGGGTTACCTGACGCGAGCCAAGATCCGGATTCTCGATGGGCAAGGCAGGGAGATCAATCCGAAGTCCGTGAACTGGAGCACCGAGAGGGCGGCCAACTACACGCTGCGGCAAGATTCGGGCGCGGGCAATTCGCTCGGCTCGATCCGCATCGGCATGCCGAACAAGCTCGCCGTCTATATGCACGACACGCCCTCGAAGGGGGCGTTCGGCGCCGACTACCGATTTCTCAGCCACGGCTGCGTCCGGGTGCAGGGCGTCTATGACTACGCAGCTTGGCTGCTGGAAGGGACACCAGGAGGACCTGCCGGCGGCTGGGACAAGGCGGCGCTGCAAGCCAAGATCAAGGAAGGCGCGCGCTACGACATTATTCTGACGAAGGCGGTGCCGGTGATCTGGGTGTATCTCACCGGCTGGTCGAACGGCGATGGGCCAGCCAATTTCCGCGACGACGTCTACAATGTCGACAATGTCGGCGAAGCGCAGGTGAGCGCGCAGGCGACGCCGGTCCGATAGACCGGTCAGCGGCGTTCGGGCGGAACGTCCGCGACCCCGCGAACGAATTCAGCGATCGCCTGGCGACTGCAGGAAAGATGCACGCGCTTCGTCGAGGCCGGCCGCTGGCTGAGCGACGTCCTGGGCCGCCACTCCCGCGCTGGCCGAATTGGCCGTGGGACGAATCCGCCGCCGCAATTGGGGCAGACATTGCGGAGATGCTGCTCGACGCAATCGGCGCAGAAGGTGCATTCGAAGCTGCAGATGCGCGCTTCGGTCGCGGCAGGCGGCAGGTCCTTGTCGCAATATTCGCAATTCGGCCGAAGTTCGAGCGCCATCTCTCCTTGCCCCAAAGACGCCAAGGCTTTGAAGCGTGAACCCGCCTCTCCTGGAACGCAACCCGTCGGCGCCCGACGCGCCTCGGGCTCCCCGTCCGCTGCAAAATCGTGTCGATCCGTTCGGCGAATTTCACGCCGTCCCCATGCGCGGCGGTATGATGGGCAATCGCGGCGGGCGGCTGCATCGCGACGATCAGACGCTGAGCGGCAGCCGCTGGAAGAACAAGCACTGGCTCATCTGCGTCTGCGAATTCAAGGGCCGGCGTCGCGACGTCTGGGGCAGATACTACACGGAGCTCTTCTTCCTCGACGAGCCGACCGCGCTCGCCGCCGGCCATCGGCCCTGCTTCGAGTGCCGCAGGCCCGCGGCGAAAGCCTTTATCGCCGCTTTCCCCGGCGCCCCGAGCCACGTGGAGGCGATGGACGAGGCGCTCCACCGCGAGCGAGTTGAGAACCGGGCCAAACGTCTGTGGCAGGCGCGGCTTGGCGAACTCCCGGACGGGGCGATGATCGCACGCGGCGGGAAAGCTTACGCCGTGCGCGCAGGCGCGCTCGTGCCATGGAGCTTCGCCGGCTACGGCGAGCCGGCGCCGCTCGAGCCCAGCGCGGTCGCCGATGTCTTGACCCCGCGTTCGAGCGTGGCCGCGCTCAAGGACGGCTATAAGCCGCTTTGGGGCGAGTCGCTCAAGGCGCCGCATTGATTCTTCCTCAACCCGACCTACGTGGCGTCTCTAAACAACAGTGGTTTTTGAGGGATAGACAGATGACACGCGCTTTGCTGGTCGCGCTGGCGGTCCTGACGGCGTCCGCGCCGCCGGCAATCGCCAGCGACGTGACCGGAATATGGACGCGGGACGACGGGTCCGCCAAGCTTCGCTTTTCAGCTTGCGGGGGCGGAGCGATATGCGGCTTTCTGGCTTGGAAGAAGGAAGCGGGCGGCCCCGCCAAGATCGGCCAAAAACTGTTCTCCGACATGAAGCCCAATGGCGAAGGCTCCTGGGCCGGGACCGCGTTCAATCCCGAAGACGGCAAGCGCTACACGGCGAAGCTGACACTTTCTGGCGATCATCTGGTTACGGCCGGTTGCGTGCTCGGCGGGCTCATCTGCCAGTCGTTCGACTGGACCCGGACCCGGGTCCCCTGAGGGAGGAACCGCCTGCCGCTCAAATCCGGCTGCAGTGACGCTGCGCTCGAGCGTTCTGGCGTGGGGTGGAATCGGCTCCTTTTGGCCGACAGCGCCGTGGGGGCAGAAGCGCGATCGAGGCGCGCGCATCCTCAGTTTCCTTTTAGTTTCGCGCCCCTCATGTTTTCAGTGCGTTACGACCCCGTTTAGTTTCGCCTCGCGGGTCGTCATGCTGGCCTGGATCACGCAATAACACCTTGTGAATGTTATTAACGGTGAGAGGAGGGCCTCTATCCAAGAGCAAATTGCCTCTAGGATGCGCCGCGGCCGCGCAGGAACGCCTCGAAGGCGCTGAGCGTCGTGGCGGAGACATAATGCTCGATGCCTTCGGCGTCGGCCTCGGCCGCCTCGCGCGGCGCGCCGACGGCGATGAGCAGGTCGACCACCAGCCGGTGGCGTTCGCGCGCGCTTTTTGCCATCGCTGCGCCCGCCTCAGTGAGAAAGATGCCGCGGTAGGGCTTGGCGCGCGCCAGCCCCTCGCGCTTGAGGCGGGCGATCGTCTTGCTAGCGGTCGGATGAGCGACCCCCAGGCACCGCGCGATGTCGGTCGTGCGCGCTTCGCCATTGGCGGCGATCAGGTCCGCGATCAGTTCGGTGTAGTCCTCGAGCAGCGAAGCCGAGCGGGCCGAGCGCGCCTTGCTGAACCGGTCGGCTTGCACAGGCTCGGCCGCCAGTCCCGCGGATGCGGACGGCGGCTCTTTGCCGCGCTTCATGGTCGCCAAATCGTCCTCGCTCGCCCCGCCGCACGCCGGTCTTGCCCCTCGTTTCATTGTGCAGCCTTGCCTGCACAATGCAACCTACGTTCCAGCCGGCGCTATTCAGCCTTGGCCCTTATTTGCAGCCTGTTGACTATGACGTAGCAAAGGCTACATCATGCAGATGAGGCGGAAAACATCAGAGCTGAGGCGATGAGCAACGCAGTCGCGCGTGTAGCGCTGGACGCGCCCATTGGGATGACGGACCGGACGGTCGCGGGCATTCGCGAGGTGTTGGGCGGCGGCAGGCGTTGGCGCAGCCCAATTCTGTTCGCGGGCCCCGCGGTGGTCGCCTCGATCGCCTATATGGATCCGGGCAATTTTGCCACCAACATCCAGGCCGGAGCGAAGTACAATTATGCGCTTCTCTGGGTGGTGCTCCTGGCGAGCGTCGCGGCCATGCTGTTCCAGGCACTGTCGGCCAAGCTCGGCATCGTCACCGGGCGCAATCTGGCTGAACTGTGCCGCGCGAACTTTCCGAAACCGGTGGTGTGGGCGCTGTGGATCGTCAGCGAGGTCGCGGCGATGGCGACGGACCTCGCCGAATTCTTGGGCGGCGCGATCGGTCTTGCGCTCCTGCTGCATATCCCGCTGATCGCGGGCATGGTCGTCACAGGGATTCTCACCTACGGCATCCTCATGTTCGAAGGCCGCGGGTTTCGCCCGACCGAACTCATCATCGGCTCGCTCGTCGCGGCCATCGCGCTTTGTTATCTGGTCGAGATGTTCATCGCGCCGATCGATTGGGCCGCGGCGGGATTGGGCAGTGTGGTTCCGCGATTGCCTGACGCCGGAGCGGTGACGATTGCGGTCGGCATCGTCGGCGCGACCATTATGCCGCATGCGATCTTCCTGCATTCCGGGCTGACCCAAAACAGGGCGCCAGCGTGCAACGACCGCGAGCGACGGCTCGTGCTGCGGTTTTCGAACATCGAGGTCCTCGTCGCCCTCGGGATCGCCGGCCTCGTCAATATGGCGATGGTCATCATGGCGGCGAGCGCATTCCACGCCGGCCACAGCGACGTGGCCGAGATTGAGACCGCCTATAAGACGCTGACGCCGTTGCTCGGCCCGGCCGCAGCGGGCGCTTTTCTGACCGCGCTTCTTGCTTCTGGCCTGGCAAGCTCGACAGTCGGCACCATGGCTGGCCAAATGATCATGCAAGGCTTCATCGGCGTTCGCATTCCCATGGTCGTCCGCCGCTTGGTGACCATGATCCCCGCGTTCTTCGTCGTTTGGCTCGGAGTCAATTCGACCAACGCGCTCATCATCAGCCAGGTGGTGCTCAGCATCGCACTGCCCGCGCCGATCATCGCGCTGATCATATTCACGAGCCGCAGAGATATTATGGGAGCTTTCGCCAACAGGCGCTTGACCAATGTCGTGGCGGCCTTTGGGGCGTTGGTAATCCTCACCCTGAACACCGTTCTTCTGCTTCAGGCGCTCGGCGTTGCGGTTCCGGGGCTTCCGAACGGCTGACGGGTCACCGCCAGCTCAGCGCGCAGCGCCTGATTTTCAGCCTCCAGCGCTTCGAGTTGCGCACGGAACGGCGCAAGCGCGGGCTCGAGCTCAGCTTCGCTGTATCGGGGAACGATATGCTGCGGGCAATTCCAGTCGAAGGCGACCAGGTGGATGACGAGCCCGCGCTCGACCTTCGCCCGATAGCCTGGCAGCGTCAGCTCGGCCGCGAGCTTCGCGTCGGCGGTCAGATCCCGTGCCTCCACATGCGCATAAAGCTTGAGACGGCGCCGGTTGGGATAATCCATCAGAAAGAGCGCGGCGCGGTCATTGGTCGCGAGATTGCCGGTCGAGATGTACTGGCGGTTGCCCCGAAAGTCGGCAATCGCCAGCGTCCTCTCGTCGAGGATGCGAATAAAGCCTGGCGGCGCGCCGCGGTGCTGGACATAGGGCCATCCGCTCTCCGAGACGGTCGCCATATAGAGGCTGTCGCGCTCGGCGATGAACGCCGTTTCGGCCGGGCTGAAGCGATCGAACGCGCGGTCGCCATGGAAGTTCGCCCAATAGTCGCCGCTGCCATTCGCCTCCTGCGCGGCGCGCACGCCGGGCGTCGAGGCGATGTCAAGAAATCCGTAAGCCATAGGATGATGTCGCGGGATGTCCGGCCTGAATTGGCCTCTCGCGACAAAATAGTATATTTCATGTCCCTCAATAATCTCTCGCAATCGGAAGACATTCTTTCATTTGCTGGAATATGAACCGCCTCGAAGCCATGTCGCTTTTGCTCTCGGTCGTGGAGGCCGGGAGCCTGTCCGCCGCCAGCCGCAAGCTTGGCGTGCCGCTGCCGACGGTCAGTCGCAAGATTTCCGACCTTGAAGCCCATCTGAACACGCGGCTCCTGACCCGCTCGACGCGCAAGCTCGCCCTCACCGATTTAGGGACCGCCTATGTCGCCGCGGCCCGGCGCATCCTCGACGAGGTGAGCGAGGCCGAGCGCGCGGCGTCGGGCGAACATGCCGCGCCGCGAGGCGACCTCGTCATCACCGCGCCCGTGGTCTTTGGCCGGCTGCACGTCCTGCCGGTCATCGCCGAGTTTCTTAGCCAATGGCCTGAGATCAATGTCCGGCTTGTCCTCGCCGACCGCAATCTCGACCTCATCGACGATCATATCGACATCGCGGTGCGGATCGGTGCGCTCGCCGATAGCGCTTTGGTTGCGACACGGGTCGGCGCGGTGCGCAGCGTCGTTTGCGGCAGCCCCGCCTATTTCGCCGCGCACGGCGTCCCGGAAAGGCCGCAAGACCTGTCGGCGCTTGCGGCAGTGACTTTTGGTCCTTTCTCACCGTCGCAGCATTGGGTCTTCCGCGACCCGAAGTCGCAACGGGAGTTGCGTGCGCCGGTGCGCTCGCGCCTCACGGTCAACACAGCGGAAGCCGCGATCGACGGCGCCGCCGCCGGCCTCGGCGTCACGCGCGTCCTCTCCTATCAGGTCGCCCAAGCCGTCTCGGACGGTCGAATTCAGATTGTCCTCAGCCGGTACGAGCCAGCGCCCTCGCCGGTCAGCCTCATCCACGCTGGCCATGAATTGACGCCGCTCAAAGTGCGGATGCTTTTAGATTTCGCCGCGTCGCGGTTGAGGGCGAGGCTGGCGCAGGCGCGTCAATTGTCTTCGTCATCATGAGGCGCCGTGAAGCAATGACGAAGCCGTCATTGCGAGGAGCGAAGCGAGTTCGAGATGACGCAAAGATTTGTCTTGGCGTCTTCACGGTTCGCAGATTGTTTGGTGTCAATCCCACAGGGGTGCAGAGCGCTCGACAGAGTGGACCCGCTCGAAATCCGCGTCGACGCCCACGTCAGGCATCGTCACTAAAGCCTTCTGCATTTGGCTTTACGCGTATGCTGCGTTCTTGAGATATGCGGCGCATTCGGCGGGCGAGTAGTGGGTGAGGATTTTACCGCTTGCGTCGGAGATCGCCTCGTAGCTTCGCGCTTCGGCCTTTCGCAGCAGAGTCTTGAACTTGGCGAAGACCTGCTCGATGGGGTTGAGGTCGGGGGAGTATTTGGGCAGGAAGACGAGGCGGGCTCCGACGTCCTGGATCGCTTTGCGCACCGCTTTTCCCTTGTGGGAGCCGAGATTGTCGAGGATCACAGCGTCGCCCGGCTTGAGGGTCGGGACGAGGAACTGCTCGACATAGGCGCGGAAGCGTTCGCCGTTGATCGGGCCGTCGAACAGGCAGGGCGCATCGATGCGGTCATTGCGAAGAGCGGCAAGGAACGTCGCGGTCTTCCACTTGCCCTGCGGGACCTTGTCGACGAGGCGCTCTCCCTTCGGCGCCCAGCCGCGAAGCCGGGTCATGTTGGTCTTGGTCCACGTCTCGTCGATGAACACCAATCGCCTGGGATCGATGCGGCCCTGGTAAGCGCGCCAGCGCGCGCGATGGCGGCTTATGTCCGCACGATCCGCTCGCGCGCGACGAGGGTCTTTTTTTTAAACGTCACGCCAATCTTGCGAAAGAAGCGGCTCATCATCGAGGTGTCGGCTTTGACCCCTCGCTCGGCCGAAAGGCGATCGCACAGAGCCTGAAGCGTAATGTCGGTCTTCTCGGTCCGCGCGGCTTGCAGAAAATCACGATGTGGCATCAGCTTGGACGCCCGGTGGCCGCCGTGCCCGACAGGCTCTCGCGAGCCATCCCGTTCAACGCGCTCAAGCCATTTGCTAGCCACAGATTCGCTGATCGCGTAGCGCCGCGGCCCGCCGGCTCATCTCACCCCTCTCCACCGCGTCAATCACCCGATCACGCAAGTCTTGCGAATAAGGCTTCGGCATCCCTGCTGGCCTCCGCCCAGCCAACAGGTTGAATCAGAACGCAACTGATTCGGGAATCCCAACCTCGACTCTAGCCAAAAGCAGCCCGCTCTAGACCCTCGCCAGAACCTCGCGCACACGCTCGACCAGCTCCGCCTCGGGCGCGGGAAACTGGGCGCGCTGGCGCAATTCGAGATAGTCGGCGCGGTCCTTGGTCGATTTCGCAACCTCGGTGCCGAGGTTGAGGTCGCGGATCGTGACCTGCGGGCCGCCGGCCGCGTTGCGCTCGTTCGAGCCCTGGATGACGGCGACGCGGCTCCTGCGCCGGTCCGCATATTTGAGCTGCGCGTTCATGCCGCCCGAGCCCAGATAGAGCTCGGCCGCGATCCCCGCCTGGCGCAGGCTCGCGACGAGCCGCTGATAGTTCGCCATCGAATCCGCGTCGCGGTCGAGCGCGAGCACGACGACGGGGCCGGTCGTCTCGGTGGCTGCGACGATCGGGCTTTTGATCGCGCGTAACGCCGCGAGCAGCCGCGAGACGCCGATCGAAAAGCCAGTCGCAGGCACCGGCTCGGCGCGGAACCGGGCGACAAGCCCGTCGTAGCGCCCGCCGCCGCCGACCGAGCCGAAGCGCACGGGCCGGTCGTCGTCGTCCTTCACTTCGAAGGTCAGCTCCCCCTCGAAGACCGGCCCGGTGTAGTATTCTAGCCCGCGGACGACTGAGGGGTCGATCTGGATTCGGCCATCTCCGTATCCAGAGCCGTCTACTGCGCTGGATATCATTTTAAGCTCGGTCACGCCTTCTCGAAACACTGCGCTCGAACCGTACGCATTCTCCATCGCCGACAACATATCGGTTTCGTACGCTTCTCCGCCGCCAAGCAGGTGGACTAACGGATTTACTTGAGTTCGAGCGGGTGCCTCTATCAAAATCCGCACCCGATCTAAGGTGCAGCATCCACACAAGTCGATCGCTCTGTTCGTGCGTAAGTCCCGCGCCCTTGGTGAAATCACCGCTTTCGTCTTTGCGCCCGTCTCCGAGCAGTTGACGAACGCCAGTCGCTCCTAGTCGATCATACTTGTCGAGCGCTCTGAGAACCGTCAGCCGCCGCCCAGCGTTCGTTTCGCCCCCGAGCCCGATCGACTCCATGACGCCGTCAAGCACCTTGCGATTGTTGACCTTGATCACGTAATCGCCGCGTTTGATGCCGAGCGCCTCGAGGCAATCGGCGGCCATCATGCAGATCTCGGCGTCGGCGGCGGGCGACGCCGAGCCGACCGTGTCGGCGTCGAACTGCATGAATTGCCGGAAGCGGCCCGGGCCGGGCTTCTCGTTGCGAAACACCCAGCCCGCGCGATAGGAGCGATAGGGTTTTGGCAGCCGGTCGTAGTTCTCGGCGACATAGCGCGCGAGCGGCGCGGTCAGGTCGTAGCGCAGCGACAGCCATTGCTCGTCATCATCCTTGAACGAGAACACGCCCTCGTTCGGCCGATCCTGGTCGGGCAGAAACTTGCCGAGCGCGTCGGTGTATTCGATGAACGGCGTCTCGACCGCCTCGAACCCGTAGAGCGCGTAAACCTCCCCGATCCTGGCCATCATCGCTTGCGCCGCGGCGAGGTCATGGGCGTCGCGGTCTGCGAATCCGCGCGGCAGGGTAGCGCGGGCGCGGGGGGAAACGTCGGCGGTGTCGGTCATGGCCGCTCTATATCCGGCAAAAGCGGCGGCTAGAAGAGGTTCGCGGCGACGTTGATGGTGAGGGCAAGGATGATGGCGCTGAAGAAGAAGCAGGCGACGCCTTGAAGCACGACGATCCGCCGCATCCGCTTCGAGCTGACATTGACGTCCGAAGAGGCGAACGTGCAGCCGATGGTGAAAGCTTGATAAAAGAACTCCATCCAGTCCGGCTGCGCGTTACCCGGAAACTCGAGGCCGCCGTGAACGCCGCCCTTGTGGCGCATGAAATAGACCCCCGCATAGTGCAGGGCGAACATCACCTGCAGGAACGCCCAGGCGCTCAGCACCGTCAGGCCGACCAGCGTCAGATGACCGGCCTTCTCCCAGCCGGCCATATTCTTGACCGGTCCGAGTTCCCACACGATCGCGGCCATCGCGGCGAGCGATGCGACAATGCCGAGGACCACGAGCACCCACTGATTCTCGTCCTCGGGCCTCGAGAAGACGCGCGCCTCCCGCCTCGGGTCGGTGACCATCCGCGCGATCATGAGCAGGAACGCCCAGGCCCCGACATTCCAGGCGATCAGGAGGCGCGTCGCTTCGCGGATGTCGACGCCGAGCTGCAACGGGACATAGGCCGCGACCATGAGAGCGGCTCCCGCGAGGAGACGCGGCCGATGAGCAAAGGTGGCCAGGAAGCCGACGGGACCTTTGACCGCCGCCCTGTCGTTTCTTGGCGGAGGCGGCGCCTTGGGCGCTCCGGGCCCCTTGTCGGCTCTCGGCGGGGGCGGCGGTTTGGGCATGCGCAGGCCATTCGGGTCCAGAGGACGTCTGCCTTGCCCGAGGCGGCGGCGAGGGTCAAGCGGCGCTAACGGCAGATCCCTTTTCGATGCGGGACACCGCAATGCGATCCTAAAGAAGTCTTAACTGCGCGAAAAAAATCCTGCTTTCAAATTTTTCGAATCACCGTAACATGCCAGTGTCGTCAACCAGCCGAAAGGAGGTGATCCAGTGTCTCATTGTCTTACGCCCCGCGTGATCGAAGAGGCCTGGGTTATTGCCCCCGCGAAGGAATTTCGCGCATAGCGAGCGCTCGCTAGGCAAGAACTCTTGGGCGCCGGCGAGCTTTGCGTGGCGCGACAATGGAAGGGTCGTTCCCTCAAGGAGCGGCCCTTCTCTTTTGTGAGCGGCTCACCCTGTCGCCGCCAATTTAACGAAAGTCTAATTGACGATTCGGATCCGAGCCGGGACTACCTTATGCTGACGATCGGGGCGATTGCTCACTTTATGGGAGCAAGGCCTCGGCTCGCCTCGGTTTTGGACCTAAGACCGGCCAACTTAAAATCGCCGATGGGAGGATTGATCATGTCGCGGACAATAAACCGGATCCTGGACACCAGCGTGTCGCGCCGCGCGGCGCTGCACGGCGCAGCCGGGATTCTCGGCGGGGCGATGTTGCCTGGCGGCCTGATCTTGCCGGCGCGCGCCGCCGACAACCCGCCGCTCGGAACCTATCCCGAGGGCTCCTCCGGCCCCTCCGTCTTCGTCGGCATATCGGTGCCCCGCACCGGCACTTACGCCGCGGCCGGAGAGGACCTCATCAAAGGGTATCAGCTGGCCATCGAGCATCTGAACGAAGGCAATGCGCTGATGGGGAAGATCTCGCCTAACATCAAGAAGGGCGTCCTCGGCAAAGAGGTCAAATTCGGCATCGCCGACAGCGAGGCCAAGCCGAACACCGCCGTGCAGAACCTGTCGAAGTTCATCAGCGACAACAAGGCGGTCATGGTCACCGGAAGCGTCTCCAGCGCCGAAGCGGTGGCCGACAACAAAGTCGCCGATCGTGAGAAGGTGATCTACCTCCCGGGAATTTCGGGCTCGAACGACACTACGGGCAAGGACTGCGTCCGCTATTCCTTCCGCGAGTGCTTCTATGGCCAGACCGCCGCCAAAGCGATCGCTCCCCAACTCATCAAAACGGTCGGCAAGAACAAGAAGGTCGCCTATCTGACGCCTGACTACACGTATGGCCACACCGTTCAGAAGTCGATGGAGGAGTATCTGAAGGAGGGCGGCTGGACCACCGCCACCGACCAGGTCTCCCCGTTGGGCACGACGGAGTTCAGCTCCTATCTCTTGAACGTCGCCAACAGCGGCGCCGACGTCGTCGTCAATATCAACTTTGGCCGCGACGCGGTCCTGTCGATCAAACAGGCCAAGCAGTTCGGCGTTCTCGACAAGATGGTCCTCGCGGTGCCCTACAACACCCCATTCCTGGCCAAGGAGGTCGGCGCCGAGACGATGCAGGGCGTCCTCGCCGCGACCGACTACTGGTGGACCTTGGAGGACAAGTTCCCGCTCGCGAAGATGTTCAACGACGCCTTCCGCGCCAAATACGGCAGCCTCCCGGAGTGGAGCGCCAACGCCGCCTACATGCAGGTGGCGATGTGGGCGGATGCGGTCGAGCGGGCCAAGTCCTTCTATCCGCCGGATGTCGTCAAGGCCTATGAAGCCGGCGCGAAAGTCCAGTCGACGGTTGGCGAGGTTTATTTCCGTGGCGCCGACCATCAGCTGGTGCGGCCCGTCATCATCGAGCGCGGGAAAAAGCCGGCGGACATGAAGAACCCCGACGACTTTTACGAGATCGTCGAGGTCGTGCCCGGCGAAGGTCTGATGCAGGCGCCGGACGCGTTCGGGTGCAAGATGGGCGGCTATACCTGAGCCGAGCCGGAGCGTCGCTCAAGCGCGGAGTCGCAATTGCTCTCTTGGGCGAATCTGCTTTCGCAGACCTTCAACGGATTGGTGATCGGCGCCCTCTTGGCGCTGATCAGCTCGGGTCTGACGATCATCTACGGCACTTTGGGCGTGCTCAACCTCGCCCATGGCGCGATGTTCATGGTGGGCGGCTACGCGGGCGTGGTCGCCTACCAGTATACCGGCTCCTTTCTCGTCGCGATCGCCGCCGGGGCGTGTTTCGTCCTGGTTCTCGGCGTTCTGATGGAGCGGTTGATCATCAGACATTTTTACGAACGGCCCGCCGAGGATCAGATCCTGGTGACGTTCGGCTTGGGGATCGTGTTCGTCGAAACCATCCGCTTCTTCTTCGGGAGCCTGTCGCAATCCATGCCTCCACCGAGTTGGGCGGAGGGCGTGACCTCGCTCGGCTTCATGATCTATCCGACGTACCGCCTTGCGGTCGTGGGCATCATCGCGGTCGCGCTGCTGGCGCTCTACCTCGTTCTCTACCGCTCGCGTCTCGGCATGATCGTGCGCGCGGGGATCGAGGATTCGGTCATGGTCGATTCGCTCGGCATCAATGTCATGCGGGTGTTCATGATCGTCTTCGGCATCGGCTCGATGGCGGCCGGCTTCGCGGGCATCGTCAACGTCCCGATCGCGCCGATAACGCCGGACATCGGCGAGGCGATTCTGGTCGAGGCCTTCGTCGTCGTCGTGATCGGGGGGGTAGGCTCCTTTCCCGGAGCGGTTCTCGGCGGCCTGGTCGCCGGCGAGATCTTGAGCCTGACATCGATGATCGATCCGAGCTATTCGCAAGTCATGCTGTTCGCCGTGATGACTCTCGTCCTCGTGCTTCGTCCACGCGGGCTGCTCGGAGCCGAGGGACGTAGCTGACGATGAACCAGCGTCGGCGCGGACTGCAAGCCCTCCTGCCCGAAGCGTCGATCGCGCTCGTCCTCCTGGTCGCGCCGTTTGTTCTCCCCAAAATCGGGCTGGTCCCCGATACGATGAACCGCATTCTCGTTTTCGGTCTGTTCGGCATCGGATTTGACTTGCTGTTCGGCTATGCTGGGATGTTGTCCTTTGGGCAGTCGGCTTTCTTCGGCACCGGCGGCTTCATCGCAGCCTATCTGCTGACCCAGACAGGCCTGACCAGCGTGATGCTGGGCCTTGCGATCGGGACCGTCGGCGCGGCCATCGCCGGCTATTTCGTTGGTTTGATCGCGCTGAGACGCACCGGCATCTATTTTGCGATGATCACCGTCGCCATTGGGGAAGTCTTTTTCTTCATGGAAAACGGGCCGCTATCGTCATTCACCGGCGGCGAGAACGGTCTGCCGGGAGTGCCGGGGCCGACTTTCAATCTCGGCTTTGCGACGATCCACGCAACCAGCGGCTGGTCGATGTATGGATTTCTTGCGGTCTCTTATGTTGTCGGCATCGTGATTGGGCGGCGCATCGTCGCCTCGCCGGTCGGCCTCATCTGGGTCGCAATTCGCGAAAACCCGCTACGCGCGGCGGCGGTCGGCCACAACGTGCATGCGTACAAGCTGCTCGCGTTCGTCATCGCCGCGGCCTATTCCGGCGCTGCGGGCGGACTGCTGGGCGTCATGCAGGGCTATATGCCCCCCGACGCCTTCACCTTCGATACGTCGGGGCAGGTCATCATGATGACCGTGATCGGCGGTCTGGAGACGCTGTTCGGCCCCCTGGTGGGCGCGACGGTCTGGCTCTACCTGCGCGACTTTCTGCAGGGCGGACTCGGTCTTGGCGCTTCCTGGAAGCTCGTGCTCGGCCTCGTCTTCGTGCTGCTCGTCTCATTCCTGCGACGCGGAGTCCTCGGCGGCGTCGCGGACCTTTACGCGCGCTTCGCCCGCGGCGGAGCGACCGCGCATGGCGAGGCCGCAGCGCCGGATCTTTCGCCGGATGAGCTTGGCGCCTCGACGGGCCCAGCGGCTGCGCGGACGCCGCCACTCCCCAGCCGTCCCATCCCGGCATATACCGGACCGATCCTGGTGACCAAGGGCCTGACGAAGCGATACGCCGGGTTGCTCGCCAACAGCGACATTGATTTCTCGGTTGAGCAAGGCGAGCTTCGCGGCATCATCGGCCCGAACGGCGCGGGCAAGAGCACTTTCTTCAAAATGCTCACCTGCGAGATTCATCCGACGTCGGGAACGATCACTTTCGAGGGCCGTGACATAACGGGGCGCGAAGTCACCGAAGTCTGCCAGACGGGCCTGACCAAGAGCTACCAGGTCAACCAATTGTTTAACCGGCTGACGGCGCGCCAGAACGTTGTGATCTCGGCCCTGGCGGAAAAGCGCGGGCCCTTCCGGCTGGACCTGCTGCGCGACCCCGCGCACATCCCGGAGTTCGACGACCTTGTCGACCATACGCTTGAGCTGGTCGAATTGACGAGCCGCGCAGACGTTGCGGTTTCGGATCTCGCTTATGGCGAGAAGCGGCGCCTCGAGATCGGCCTTGCGCTGGCGACCTCGCCCAGCCTGCTTCTGCTCGACGAGCCGTTGGCCGGCATGAGCCCGCGAGAACGGGTCGAAACGGTGAAGCTTTTGAAGTCGATCAGCCGCGGCCGCACGACCATCATCATCGATCACGACATGGACGCGATGTTTGAGCTGGTGGAGCGCGTGACGGTTCTTCAGGAAGGGCGAATCCTCGTCGAGGGCACTCCCGACGAAATCAAGGGCAACGCGATCGTGCGGGAAGCTTATCTCGGAGGCGTCCTGGCATAATGAGCCTTCTGCAGGTCAGCGGCCTCAACAGCTATTATGGGGATTCCCATATTCTCTTTGATATTTCGCTCCGGGTGGAGCGGAACGAAGTGGTCGCCCTCCTGGGCCGCAACGGCGCGGGCAAGAGCACGACGCTGAAGAGCCTGATGGGGGTGGTGCGTCCCCGTTCCGGCTCGGTGATGCTGGATGGCGTCGAATACGCCGGCCAGCCGAGTCATGCGCTGGCCAGGAACGGCATGCAGTTGGTGCATGAGGACCGCCGCATTTTTGGCAGCCTGAACGTCGAGGACAACATCGTCCTGGCGAGCCTCACAGCCCAGCAACCCTGGCCGCTGGACCGCATCTACACCATGTTTCCGCGCCTGAGGGAACGCCGCGGCAGCCGTGGCACCGACCTGTCGGGCGGCGAGCAGCAGATGCTTGCGATCGCCCGCGCGCTGGTGCGCGATCCCAAGATCGTCCTGCTCGACGAGCCATTCGAGGGCCTGGCGCCGGTCATCGTGCGCGACCTGGTTCACGCCTGTCGCGCTCTCGCGGCCGCCGGGCAGACGATTGTGCTGGTCGAACAGAACATTGCGGCGGCGCTGGCGCTCTCCCATCGCGTTTACATCCTCAACAATGGCCATGTGGTGCATGAAGGTCCCGCGAGCGAACTGAGAGAGGATCCGCAGGTCCTGCATCGCTATCTCGGGGTGTAAAATATCCGGGGCGGCCGGCCGGGAAACGAGGCAAAAATCGGTCCGAAATCGCGCTCGGGGGGAATGATTCGTGAACGGGACAGCGCTGGGGGCGCTATTTCGCTTTGATTTTCAACCCCCTCTGGGGCCAGGTCTCTCTCGTTTGGCTGGCGACCCGCGCCTCCGCTCGCAGATAAGTTTGTGCCGGGGCCGGCAATCAGGTAGGTTGTCGAAACGGGGCAGGCTCCGGGTCCGGACGAGTCCAATGCTTGGGTTTCGCGGTCCGAATCCCCATATCCCAGGCCTGTCTTCGCGGCGTCTCCGGGATAGCCGTCAGAAAAGGCCACGCGAATGGATTTCCTCAAGCCACGGTCGCACCGCATGAATCGCCGCAGACGCATTTATGAAGGTAAAGCCAAGGTCCTCTATGAGGGCCCGGAGCCCGGCACGCTCATCCAGTATTTCAAGGATGACGCGACCGCGTTCAACGCCAAGAAGCATGAGGTCATCGAAGGCAAGGGCGTTCTCAACAACCGAATCTCGGAATACGTCTTCCAGCGGCTCAACGACATCGGCGTGCCAACGCATTTTATCCGCCGGATCAACATGCGCGAGCAATTGATTCGCGAGGTCGAGATCATTCCGCTCGAGGTCGTGGTGCGCAATGTCGCGGCCGGGTCGCTGTCGACCCGCCTTGGCCTCGAGGAGGGCACGCAGCTGCCGCGGTCGATCATCGAGTTTTATTACAAGAATGATCAGCTTAACGACCCGATGGTCTCTGAAGAGCACATCACCGCGTTCGGCTGGGCGGCGCCGCAGGAAATCGACGACATCATGGCGCTGGCGATTCGCGTGAACGATTTCCTGTCCGGGCTGTTCCTCGGCGTCGGCATCCGGCTGGTCGATTTCAAGATCGAAACCGGGCGGTTGTGGGAAGGCGAGACCATGCGAATTGTGCTCGCCGACGAGATCAGTCCCGACTCGTGCCGCCTTTGGGACGTCAAGACCAACGACAAGATGGACAAGGACCGCTTCCGCAAGGACCTCGGGGGCATGATCGAGGCCTATACCGAAGTCGCGCGAAGGCTCGGCGTGGTGCAGGAGAATGAGTATACGCGCGCCGCCGGTCCGAGGCTCGTGAAGTAGGCGCTTAGACGACAGTTGGGGCCTGCGGGCGAGCCTCGGCTCGCTCGTTCATCGGACCGGTAGCCGGGGCGGCCGCAGGCCATCGTGGTTGAGGGAACCGTCTGGGCGATTCGCTGATCTAAAGGGGCGGCGATGTCGGATAGCGCGATCGACCGATCCGTCAGTTGTGTTTGTCTGCGCGCGGGCAGTTCGTTCGTCGGCAAGCAGGGCTTCACTTATGCGCCGGCGATCTCGGCCGAGACGGCCAACTCTTCCGCCATCCACATGCAGCTCCTGACCGTCCCGCCCGGCGCGCGCGCCAAGGCGCACAAGCACGCGGCGCATGAAACGGCGCTCTATGTGGTGAGCGGAGAGGTGGGGATGTATTACGGGGAGAAGCTCGAGAATCATATGGTCACGCGCGCTGGCGACTTCGTCTACATTCCCGCGAATACGCCGCACCTGCCGTATAACCTGAGCCAGACTGAGCCGGCGACGGCCGTCGTTTCGCGCACCGATCCGAACGAGCAGGAAAGCGTCGTCATGCTGCCCGAGCTCGACGCGATCCACCTCTAAGCGGGGGCTGAAAAAAGCTCGTCCGGGCCTGACGATGATCAGTCCCGCGGATCGATCGCCCGTTGCGCGACGGCGTCGTTTTTTGCAAAGCCAGCGACCGCATGCCCGAAACCACCCCAGTGCCGCCCCGGAAAGTTGTCCTGTTCAGCGGCCACATGATCGACGCGCCCGGCCGTGAGAAGCCTCGCTTTCCGCCGGACAAGGAGCCGGTCGCCGCGCAGTCGATCGCCAACGCCTTGGCTGATCTTCACGTCGGGCCGGACGACCTTTGCATTTGCGGCGGAGCGTGCGGCGGCGACCTCTTGTTCGCCGAAGCCGCGCTGGCGCGATCCGCGCTCCTCGAAATCTATATCCCCCTCGAAGAGCCAACGTTCATCGAGAAGTCGGTCGACTTCGCCAACAAGGATTGGCGCGCGCGATTCTTCGACGCCAAAGCGCGGTCGGCGCTGCATGTGGCGCCCCGCGAGCTCGGCCCGTTGCAAGAAGGCGAGAACCCCTACGAGCGCGAGAACCGCTGGATGCTGGACTCAGCTCTGCGCTTCGGCGCGGACAAGGTCGATTTCGTCTGTCTCTGGAATGGCGAGGGCGGCGACGGACCGGGCGGCGCGCAGCACATGATGGACGAGGTTCGCAACAAGGGGGGACGCACGGTGTGGCTCGACACCACGAAGCTGTGGGGTTGATCCGGCCGGGGTTGCTCGTCCGGTCCCCAAGTCCATTGTTCGTCCGGTCCCAAGTCCGGAGAGCCGAGGTGGCGCTTTGTTTCATGACCCCACCGCCAAGGGCGTGTCGAAGGCGATCGGGACTGAACACGTAACGTTCATTAGGATAAATTCACGGGACGCGGCCGCTTCGATGGGCTAAAAGCGGTCGCTTCGGGCCCTGCAGCGTTGCGCGGCGGGGGTTGAGCGATTATATTCACAGCCGTACGCTGGGTTCGTGGGCTTTGGAGCCGAAGATGGCGCGTTCGACCAATATTCTTCTGGCCTGCATGGCGATGCTGGGGGCGATGCTGCTCGCAATTGTGATGACGCCGCACAATCTGATGGCGCGCACCCACGATGTCTTCGACATCGACAAGCATCTGCCGACCAAATTCGGGGACTGGAAGCCGGTCGAGGGCCTCAACGTGATCGCCCCGCCGGCGGCCGATTCGCTCGAGGCCGCCATCTACAATCAGGAGGCCTCGCGCGGCTACGTCGACTCCGAAGGACACGTGGTGATGCTGATGGTCGCTTACGGCGAGAGCCAGAGCGACCGTTTGCAGCTTCATCATCCGGAAGTCTGCTACACGGCGCAGGGCTTTCGTGTATCGCACACAAGCCCTTTGAAACTCGCCTATGCCGACTCCGCGCGGCCGCTCAGGGCGACCAGGCTCGTCGCCCAGCGCGAGGAGCGGGTTGAGCCCATCACCTACTGGATGCGGATCGGCTACGACAATTCGAGCAGCAACTGGGCCCGTCAGGCGCTCAAGCTCGGATACGGCTTGAGGGGATGGGTTCCCGATGGCGCGCTTTTCCGGGTGTCGACAATCGGCATCCCAGCAGACCTCAGCTTCAAGATTCAGGACAAATTCATCCACGATCTGCTGAATTCTGTGGATCCCGCGACCCGGGAATTCATGGTCGGCGACCCGCAGAAGGCGCTGCTGTAAGTCGGCGGAGGGGTCTGAGGCCTGTGTTTTGACCGGCCCGCGGCCTTCGCCGAGCAGAGGCGCGCCTCCCGGGCCGGGACAGCCATAGCCTCTAGTCGACAAACGCATGTCCCGTACGGTATTCGCGTGCAGCGCCAAATGGGGCAAGCGCGGTGGCAACGGGGGGCTTCATGGAACGGATATGGCTGAAGTCCTATCCCGAGGGCGTGCCGGCCGAGATTGAACTCGAGCCAAGGCTCGCTCGGCGACTTTATCAGGACCAGCGTCGAAAAATTTCGCGAGCGGATCGCCTTCATCAGCATGGGCAGGGCGATGTCCTATGGCGAACTGGACCTGAAGTCGCGCGCCTTTGCGAGCTACCTCGAGACCGTTGCGCGCCTGCCTCGGGGCGCCCGCGTCGCGCTCATGATGCCGAACGTGCTGCAATATCCGATCGCGGCTTTCGGCGCGCTGCGCGCGGGCTACGTCGTCGTCAATTGCAACCCGTTGTACTCGCCACGCGAACTCAAGCATCAACTCGTCGATTCAGGCGCCGAAGCGATTGTCGTTCTGGAGAATTTCGCCAGCACGCTCGAAAAGGCGGTCGACGGCTCGGCGCTGAAAACAATCATCGTCACGGGCGCCGGCGACCAGTTGGGCGGCGCCAAGGGGCTCATCGTCAATTCGGTCGTGCGGCACGTCCGGCGCGCCGTCCCCGCGTTTCGTCTGCCGGAAGCGGTGCGGTTCAATCAGGCGCTTGCCTTGGGGTCCGGGAATGCGTTCGTGGACGCGCCGATCGCGCCGGACGACGTCGCCTTTCTTCAGTACACCGGCGGGACCACCGGCGTGCCGAAAGGCGCGATGCTGACGCATCGCAACATGGTGGCCAATCTGCGCCAGATCTATGCGTGGCTCGCGCCCGCGATCAAGTCTGAGGGCGAGGTGTTCGTCGCCGCGTTGCCGCTCTATCATGTGTTCGCGTTGCAGGTGAACGGTTTCGTGCCGCTGATGGTCGGCGCTTCGAATCTCATGATCGCCAATCCGCGCGACATTCCGGCGCTGGTCAAGGCGCTCCGAGGAACGCGGTTCACCGCCATCCCCGGCGTCAATACGCTGTTCAACGCGCTCCTGAACAACAAGGACTTCGCCGGGCTTGATTTCTCCCACCTGCATCTCACGATCGGCGGCGGCATGGCGGTGCAGCGAGCGGTCGCCGAGCGCTGGCAGTCCGTGACCGGCAAGCCGCTGATCGAAGCGTACGGACTGACAGAGACCTCGCCGGCGGCGATCGCCAATCCGCTCAACATCGATGCGTTCAACGGCGCGATCGGCCTGCCGATGCCGTCGACCGAGATCGCCATTCGCGACGACGAGGGGCGCGACCTCAAGCTCGGCGAAACCGGCGAGCTTTGCATCAAGGGTCCTCAGGTCATGGGCGGCTACTGGAACCGCCCTGACGAGACCGAAAGGGTGATGACCGCCGATGGTTTCCTGCGCACAGGCGATATCGCGCGAGTTGACGAGCGCGGCTTTGTCTATCTGGTCGATCGCAAAAAGGACATGATCAACGTCTCCGGCTTCAACGTCTATCCAAACGAAATCGAGGATGTGGCGATGGGCCATCCCGGCGTGCTCGAGGCCGGCGCGGTCGGCGTGCCGGACGCCAGGACCGGAGAGGCGGTCAAGCTCGTTGTCGTGCGCAAGGACATGGGCCTGACCGAAGCCGATCTCGTCGCCTACTGCCGCCAACATTTGACCGGGTACAAGACGCCACGCCAGATCGAATTCCGCGAGTTGCTGCCGCATACCAATGTCGGCAAGATCATGCGCCGCGAATTGCGCGGCGGGGAAGGCGGCCCGGCCGGCTCAAGGTGACGCTCCCCCTCCCTTCTGCTCGGGGAGAAGGTCGCGGGCGAAGGCCGCCGGATGCGGGCGAACCCTCACCCCCGGCCCCTCTCCCGTAGGAGACGGGCCGCGTCCGTCGAGCTGCAGCGCGCGCTATGGCGCGCCGGCGGCGTTGAGCGCCTCCATGTCGGCCCCGGTCAGCGTCAGTTGGGTTGCGCGCACGAGGCTCTCGGTTTGTTCGACCGAGGTGGCGCTGGCGATCGGCGCGGTGACGCCGGGCCTCCCCATTGCCCAGGCCAGTGCGACTTCCGCGGGCTTTGCCTTGTGACGGGCCGCCACCGCTTCGAGCGCGTCGAGGATTCGAAATCCACGGGGATTGAGATAGGCCTTGACCCCATCGCCGCGCGGACTCTTGGAGAGGTCGGCTTCGGTGCGGTACTTGCCCGTGAGGAACCCCTTGGCGAGGCTGAAATATGTGATGACGCCGATCTGCTCGCGCTGGCAGAGGTCGGCGAGGGCGCCATCATATTCGCGGCGGTCGGCGAGATTGTATTCCGGCTGCAGAACCTCGTAACGCGGCAATCCCTTCGCCTTGGATGCCGCGAGCGCCGCCTCAAGCAGCTTGACGCTGAGGTTCGAGGCGCCGCACCAGCGGATCTTTCCCTGTTCGATCAGGCGCTGATAGGCGCTGAGCGTCTCCTCGATCGGCGTCGCCATGTCCGGCCAGTGCGAGAGATAAAGATCGATCATTTCGACCTGCAGGCGCTTGAGCGACGCCTCAACCGCCTCCGCGATGTAATGAGGCTTGAGGCCTTCCTTGCCCTTGCCCATTGGGGAGCCGACCTTGGTGATGATGATGACGCGATTGCGATTGCCCCGCGCCTTCATCCACTCGCCGATGATCGTTTCGGATTCGCCGCCTGAATTGCCGGGCACCCAGGCCGAGTAGACGTCGGCGGTGTCGATGGCGTTGAGGTTCGCCGCGGCGAACCGGTCGAGCACGTCGAACGAGGTCTTCTTGTCGGCGGTCCAGCCGAACACGTTGCCGCCGAGCACGAGCGGGGCGATGGTGAGGTCGGTGCGGCCTAGGCGGCGCGTTTGCATGAATTTCTCCTTGATGTCGAAAAGGATAACGCACGACCGTGGATTCGGGGAAGGGGCCGACGGCGACACGTTTTGCTGTGGGCGCACCCTAAGCCGAAAAGCGGCCGCCCGCCCCGTTGCAGCGTCGACCCGAGGAACAAAACGCCCTGTTCACGCGAACGCGATTTGGCGAACGGACGGTTTTTCCCTTATTGTGACGGGCAACCTCCCAAGAATCAGCGATGAATCCCTCCGCAACTCACCGTCCGCTTGTGCTCGCCGCCGTCATGGCGGCGAATTTCATGATCGCGATCGAAGCGACGATCGTCTCGACCGCCATGCCGCAGATCGTCGGCCAGCTCGGCGGCTTGCCGCTCTATAGCTGGGTGTTCTCCGCGTTCCTGTTGACGCAGACGGCAACTACGGTGGTGTTCGGCAAGCTCTCCGATCTCGTCGGCCGCAAGACAGTGATGCTGGTCGGGATCGCGGCCTTCCTCTTCGGCTCGATCTTATGCGGGTTCGCATGGTCGATGCCGTCGCTGATCGTTTTCCGGCTGGTTCAGGGCATCGGCGCGGGCGCGGTTCAGCCGACCGCCATGACCATCGTCGGCGACCTCTATTCGGCGCATGAGCGGGCGAAAATCCAGGGCTGGCTCGCCAGTGTGTGGGCGCTGTCGGCGATCCTTGGACCGCTGGCCGGCGGTCTCATCATCCAATATTTTTCCTGGGCCTGGATCTTCTGGATGAACCTGCCGATCGGCGCGCTCGCCTCGGCGGGGTTCTGGGCCTACCTGCACGAGAAGAGCGGCCGCGGTCGCGGCAGGATCGATCATCTGAGCGCCGGCATATTCACCGTCGCGATTGCCGCCATCATGGCCGATCTGACCGCGCTTTCGACTTCGGGACGACTCGAAATCGGGCTCACCACCCTGGTCGCGGCGGTTGCGGTCGTGCTGTTCGTCCTGCAGGAGCGCCGATCTCCTGAGCCGATGATCTCGCTTGAGCTTTGGGGACGCCGGCCGATCGCCGCGGCCAATGGCGCCTCGCTTCTCGTCGGCATGGTGATGATTGGCCTCACCACGTTCCTGCCGGTGTTCGTGCAGGGGGTGATGCAGAAGTCGCCGTTGATCGGCGGTTTCGCACTTTCCGCGATGGTGCTCGGATGGCCGGTCGGCGCCACGGTCGGCGTGCGCTCCGGCCTCAAGCGCTTTGGCGTTCGCGCCATGCTGCGCGTCGGCGGCGTGCTCATTCCGTTGGGCGCGCTCGTTTTCCTTCTCCTCAACGGGGACAGTTCGCCCATCGTGGCCGGCATTGGCTCGCTGATCGTCGGGCTCGGCATGGGCCTCTCCAGCAGCGCTTCGATCATCCTGATCCAGGAAATCGTCAGCTGGTCCGAGCGCGGCAGCGTGACCGCGTCCTATCTGTTCGCCCGCAGCCTTGGCAGCACCTTTGGCGCGACCGTGTTCGGCGCGGTGCTCAATTTTGGCCTCCTACGATCCGGCCACGCAGGCGCGACGTCGGATCAACTGCGGCAGCTTCTGGAGCAGGGTTCGGAAGCGGTGGGCGAGCCGGGGCTTCGCGCGGCGCTCGAACAGTCTCTTCACCTCACCTTCGTATCCATGTTCGCAATCGCGCTCATGGGCGCGGCGACGCTGTTTCTGGTGCCGAAGGTCTCCTTCGCCGCCAGGCGCGCGCCCGCCGAGTGAACGGAATCACGCCGCCTTCGCCCGCTTTTCGCCGACCGCGACCGCGAGCGTCATCGCCAGGCAGAATGTCGCCGAGAGCGAACGGAACAAACCGAAGTCGCTCTCGACGATTTCGAACCGGACATCGGCGAGGCCAGCGAGCGGCGACAGCGCGCTGTCCGTGATCACGACAATCGGGACGTCGGCGCGCCGCGCGCGCCTGGCGAGGTCGACCGTGAACGGCGCGTAGGGCGAGAAGCTGACCGCGATCAGCGCGTCGTCAGGGCTCGCCTGCGCGAGCTCTTCGGGCCCGAGCCCGCCCACGTTGTCGATGAGGGAGGCCGGGACGCCGAGCTGGGAGAGCGCATAAGTCAGATAGTGGGCGACGCAGAACGACCGTCGCTGGCCGAGGCAATGGATCGTCCGCGCGCGAGCCAGAAGGCTGACTGCCTGGTCAAGCTCGCGCCGACGCACGACTTCGCGCAGCCGGGCGATCGAAGCCGCCGCCGAATCCGCGAAGCCGAATAGAAGACTGGTCGGATCGCCGCTGTCGTGGGCGTTCTGCTGCAGCGCCCGGAGGCGGTCGGAATAATCGGGCCAGCGGTTCCGCAGGCGCGAGCGAAACACTTCCTGGAGCTCGGAAAAGCCGGCGAAACCTAACGTCTGGGCTAACCGCACAAGGGTCGAGGCTTGCACCTCGGCGTTGCGCGCGAGCGCCGACGCGGTGCCCAGCGCAAACTCGTCCGGGTGCTCGAGCGCATAAGCCGCGGCTTGCCGAAGCCGCTTGGGCAGGTGTGGCTCGATCTCGATCAGCCGGCGCTGGAAGGCATCGAAGCGCTCCGGCGGTTCGATTGCTGCGTCGTCGCTCATCGCTGTCTCTCGCGCCCCGCGACGCCCGCGTTCGCCTGCGCTATTCTGACGATACCGGCACGAATAGAACAGATATTCCAATCTGTGTCGCGTATGAAATGTTTGAATTGGCGAGTGGCGTTCAGGCAGGGCGGCAAAAGCGGGGGAACGATGCGCACAATCGGCGTGGGACTGATCGGCACCGGCTACATGGGCAAGTGCCACGCGCTGGCCTGGACCGGCGTTCACGCGGTGTTCGACGACACGCCGATCGTCAGGCGGGTCATGCTGTGCGAGGTCGAGGAGGGGCTGGCGCGTCGGAAAGCCGACGAATTCGGCTTCGAATCCTCGACCGACGACTGGCGGGCGCTGATCGCGGACCCGGGTGTGGAGGTCGTTTCGATCACCACCCCCAACGCCTTGCATGCGCCGATGGCGATCGCGGCGCTCGAAGCGGGCAAGCATGTGTGGTGCGAAAAGCCGATGGCGCCGTCGCTCCAAGATTCGGAGCGCATGGCGGCGGCGGCGCGCGCCTCGGGCCGGATCGCCATCCTCGGCTATAATTACATCCAGAGCCCTGCCATGCGCTTCATCGACAAGCTGATCAAGAGGGACGCGATCGGCCTGCTCACCAATTTTCGTCTCGAAATGGACGAGGACTACATGGCCGATTCCGAGGCGCCCTTTTCCTGGCGCAGCCAGGCGAGGTCCGGCTACGGCGCCCTGGACGATTTCGCCGTCCACCCGTTGAGCCTGATCGCGACCCTGATCGGGGCCCCCCGCGAAGTGTTCGGCGAGATGAGCAAGCCCTACCCGAACCGCCCCGACGGCGGGGGACGGCGGGAGGTCGAAACGTTCGACATCGCGGCCTCGCTCATCCGAATGGCCGACGGCGCCTCCGGCACGATCCAGGTCAGCCGCTGCGCCTGGGGGCGTAAGGGCCGCCTGCAATTGCAGCTCTTTGGCGCGCGCGGCGCGATCGTCTTCGACCAGGAGCGTTTCAACGAGGTCGGACTTTTTGTGGCGGAAGGGCCCGAGGAGGCGCAGGGGTTCAAGCAGGTTCTGATGGGCCCGGCGCACCCTCCTTACGAGCGCTTCATCGTCGCGCCCGGCCACCAGATGGGCTTCAACGACCTCAAGATCATCGAGGCGCACGAACTCCTCAATCGCATCCTGGGCCGGCCCGCCCTGACCATCGATTTCGCCGCCGGCCTCGCCATCGAACGAACCGTTCACGCGATGGCGCGCTCGAGCCGCGAGGGACGATGGATAACAGTGGGCTAATGGCGCCAATCTTCCGCGTGGCGCCCGCCCAACCGCCGATCGCCTGCCTCAAGCGGCCGAGCTGGTCGGGTTAAGAAACCCTGCCACTCCAAACACGCAGTCTATGAATAAACGCGAGGACAGTGGCCGAAGAGCTGCCTCGCTATCTTCCGAACCTCGCGCTTTTGTGTGTAGGAAAGTGCATCGTTGGCGAGCGGATTTGTCCCTCGCTGATACCATCACACTAAGGGAAGCAAAAATGACATTCGAACAATGCGTGAGCGCTCTCGTTGCCATCGTGAGAGAAAAGAACAGCACCTTCGAGACCGTTGTCCCGGAGGTTAAAGCTGTTGTTCACATGTATCTCGCGACGTCTCCGGGAGACCGAAAAGCTCAGAGGGATAGGCTTGCGCTAGAACTCGGGGACCGTACCCGCGACGACCTAACGGATCCATTGGTTTCGCGGGTTCAGCATTATCTTGTCGGAATACCGACGGGGGTCTGATCGGCGGACGTGACACTCTTGATTCCTGCGCCCTGGTCGAGAGGTTCGCAGTCAAACGCGTCCCGCCTGCCTAATTTCCCAAAGTATTTTGTCGACCCCTGCCCTCATGTCCATGCGTTTTTGCTGAGCACGAACCGGCGCATTTAGGGATTCGCCAGTTACATCCTGAACAAACTTCGAGAAGACGCTGACCGTGAGGTCAGAGGCGTTCTTCTCCCTTGCATTCACAATCTGCTCGGTAATCCACTGCCGGTAAATTTGACGACTCTCTCCAGCCACGAGGCACTTCAAAATCACGTTGGTCAGAGCGTCAATATCAACTTGTGCTCGTTCATCGAAACCTTGACGGATACCCCCTAAGATATTTTTGAACCATGCCGTCTCAGCCTCCCTAGGGTAAAAGCTCTAATAACCCATACATTGTTCCTCTTTTCTTTATTTCTGAGACCCACCTTGATACGATAAGAGGGCTAAAGCCGTTTTTCTCGTAAACATAATTTGCCATAAAAATTATCGATGAGCGGATATGTGAACCAAGCTCCTCTCGGTCCCTAGCTTTGCTACTTTTTATTGCCTCAAACACCGCCGCTGTGACATTCAAACATCCTCCTCTCTTAGCCTTGGCCCTGTGGGCTCGTCTAATGCCGTGGGGCGAAGCTCGGGGTATCAGCTTCCTTTTCTCGCCACCGCGACGCAAGCACGAGATGATGAGTGGCCGATTTCGCACGACTTCGAAGGTCTGCAATCCGCCCAGATGAGACAATCGCCTGCCGGGAACCAGGCGTTCGATTTGAATCCCTTATGCCCGGCTCATTGACCCGATGGCGCCAGGCCGGCGGCGAGACTAGCATATAAAATACATATTCATTAGTGTATATACGATCCTCGCCGCCGCCGGGGCGGACATCAATCGCAACGCGGACGGACCGCAGCAGGAAACGTGACAGGTTTTGGCGCCCAACCCATTGAAATGGGGCGATCGGCGCCAAAGGCGCTCGCCCTCTCGACCCGCCCGGGGCGCGCCTACTTAAATTGCGCGCCGAGCCGCTCCATGGTCGGGCGGAACGCCGGGAAGGAGGTCGCGATCATCGCGACGTCGTCGACCGCCATCGGCTCGAGGGTCGCGAGCCCCATGATCAGAAAGCTCATCGCGATCCGGTGATCCATGTGGGTCGCGACCATTTCCCCGCCGCGCGGCCGCCCGCCTTCGACGATCAGATCGTCGCCCTCGACGGCGCAGTCGACGCCGGCGGCCTTGAGCCCGGCGACGACCGCGGCGAGGCGATCGCTCTCCTTGACCCTGAGCTCGTGCAAACCCCGCATCCGCGTCGAGCCGGTGGCGAAAGCGGCCGCGACCGCCAGGATCGGATATTCGTCGATCATCGAGGGTGCGCGCGCGGCGGGAACGCCGACCCCTCTGAGCGTGCCCGCGCGCACCCTCAGGTCCGCCACCTCCTCGCCGCCTTCGAGACGCTTGTCGAGCGTCTCGATACGGGCGCCCATTTCCTTCAAGGTCTGGAAGAGTCCGGTCCTCAGCGGGTTCATCATCACGCCTTCGACGACAATGTCCGAACCGGGAACGATCAGGGCGGCGACGATCGGGAACGCCGCTGACGAAGGGTCGCCCGGAACCACCACGGTCGTCGGACGCAGTTCCGGCCGGCCGATGAGGGTGATCCGCCGCCCGTCGCCCTCGGGCGCCACTGCGACCTCGGCGCCGAAATAGGCCAGCATCTTCTCGGTGTGGTCGCGCGAGGCCTCGGCCTCGATCACCGTCGTCCCGCCCGGCGCATTGAGGCCGGCGAGCAGGACGGCCGATTTGATCTGGGCCGAGGCGACCGGGGTCCGATATTCGATCGGAGCGGGATCGCGGGCGCCCTTGAGCACGATCGGACATCGCCCGCCTTCGGCCGCGGAGACGACCTGCGCGCCCATGAGCCGCAAGGGATCGAGGATGCGCCGCATCGGCCGCTTGCGTAGGGAGGCGTCGCCGTCGAAGGTCGCGGTGATTCCATGGCCGCCGACGATGCCCATCATCAGGCGGCAGCCCGTGCCGGCGTTGCCGAAATCGAACGCTTCGCGCGGGGCCAAAAGCGCCCCGATCCCGGGGCCGCGAATTCGCCAGGCGCCGGGGCCGAGACGCTCGGTGACGGCGCCCAGAGCCTGGCAAGCCTTGCCGGTCCTCATGACATCGTCGCCCTCGAGCAGCCCCTCGACTTTCGTCTCGCCGCAGGCAAGGAGGCCAAGCAGAAACGCGCGGTGGGAGATCGATTTGTCGCCCGGCGGCCGCAGACGCCCCTTGAGCGGACGCGCGCGCTTCGCGCTGAGCGGCGAGGCCACGGATGGATGCGACGCGTGGGCGGACACTTGAAGCCTTCCTTGATCGGGGCGAACGACCGCGCCGTCCGGCGGAGCGCGCTCGTATCACCGACGCTGGAAACTGTCGATGAGCGACCCATATGGCGCATTGACAGGGCGGGGGGCGGCGACTAACCGAACCCCCGCCGAAATTTCATCCCTCCACTCACCGGGAATAGATCGCCTTGTCCAAGCCCGAACTCGGAAATAAGCGTCAGTGCCAGAACTGCGGCGCCAAATTCTTTGATCTCAACAAGGACCCTATCGTCTGCCCCAAATGCGGGACCGTGTTCCAGGGCGCGCCGCGAGCGCGGGCGGCGGCCAAGGCTGAAGAGGAAGAAGAGGATGCCGAGGTTGTAACGCCGGCCGGCGTCGAGGTCGTGTCGCTCGACGAGGTCGAGGCGAGCGAGGAGAAGGCCGCCGCCGAGCCGGTGGTCGACGACATCGATGTCGAGGACGACGCCGAGGACGACACCGCGGACGACCCGTTCCTGGAAGAGGAAGAGGAGGATGACGACGATGTCACCAACCTCATCGACGGCGATATCGCCCCCGACGAGGAAACCTGATCGTCGCCGGGTTTCGGCCTCCCGCCGATAGGCGGCGGCGTCGGCCGCAGCCTTTTTTGGCCCACGGCCCTTGTGGGCGCGGCGAATATGAGGGTATACCGCCGCCCTTGGAAAGTCGGGCGCGCTTCGCCCCAATCGAAGCGCGACATATTTGGAGAACGGGGCCATAGCTCAGTTGGGAGAGCGCTTCAATGGCATTGAAGAGGTCGTCGGTTCGATTCCGTCTGGCTCCACCATTAATTTTGTCGATTTCAATAACTTACTGCCTTCATTGAAGGAGCGAAGCCGGTCTTTGTTTTCTCCGATACCACATAGATACCAATGATACGGATGAACTCGAAGGATAAAGGACAAAGTCGACCAAGCCGGTCCCGGGGGGGGCATCGTCACGTTAACGAGTTGGGAGTGGGAAGCAGCTAAACGCCGACCATGTCGATTTCCCGTGACTGTCTGTATCGCCGCCATCGCTTTCCGCCGGAAGTGATCAGCTACGCCGTGTGGCTCTATTTCCGGTTTCCCTTGAGCCTTCGCATGGTCGAAGAGATGCTCGCAGCGCGCGGGATTTGCGTGTCGTACGAGACCGTGCGTCAGTGGGGGAAGAAGTTCGGCAAGGCGTTCTCCGATCAGATCCGCCAGCGTGCGCCTGCTCGCGGCGACAAATGGCATGTGGACGAAGTCGCGATTTCGATCGCCGGCGAGCGACACTGGCTTTGGCGCGCGGTCGATCAGAATGGCTTCGTTCTCGACGTCCTGGTCCAGCGTCGAAGAGACAGTCGTGCTGCGCAGCGGCTCCTGAGGAAGCTTCTGAAATCCGCCGTCACACCGCCGCGCGTCATGATCACGGACAAGCTCCGTTCATACGGCGCCGCGAGGGTGAAGATGGCCCTTCGTGTCGAACATCGCCAGCACAAGGGCCTGAACAATCGCGCGGAGAACTCCCACCAGCCGACACGGCGACGCGAACGGATCATGAAGCGCTTCAAATCAGCCCGTCAGGCCCAACGGTTTCTGTCGGTTCACGATCAAGTCGCCAACCTCTTCCACATCCCTTATCCTGAATCCGTCAGGGCTGACTTCCGCCGCGCTTCGCGCGAGCGAGCCTTTGCGGCTTGGCGCGAGATCTCCAAAACGAGTGCCACTGTCTGACCTCACGTCTCAGAAAAATCGCCTTTCTTCGGCCCGGAGTTCGCTCAAGTTGACGATGCGCACCGCGCTTAAGGATGCTGGGCTAGACAAGTCGATACCGGAGACCTTGACGACGGCCTGCCACGCGGCTTCCTGGCTGGCGCGGTCGTGGAGGTGTGGTTGGAGCTGCGCCTCAATTGGGCCTGTAAACTTCCCTTTCGCCGAGGCGAAGAATTTCCCAGAGACGTCGGTTCCGAACTCCGACGCCTGGAGGTACCGACGGGCCGCGGTCTCCGGCGTCTGATTCATGCCGGGAATGAGGTTCACGATTGGGATCATCAGATACTGCAAGGCCGGGCCAGCGTTTCGCACCACCTTGGTGTCGGTCGCCGCACCGGGCGAGACAGCGTACACGGCCATGCCGGAGGGTAGCCGCCGTGCCAGCCCCGCGACCCACCAAGCAACGATGAGCTTCGCGTCGGCATACGCATTGTTGGGCACGTACTTCACGTTCGGCCCGTTGCGCAGCAGCGCTTCAACAGCGGCGGCTCGGTCACCCCGGTGGTTTTTGGCCGCGAAGGCTGGCAAGTCGGTGTACTTGAACATGGGTACGCCCCCGCGGGCAGGCTCCGCGCCGGCGATAACAATCCGCGCGTTGGGGCTCAGCAGGTTGGCGCGGAGCAACCCGACAGCCAGTTGATGATGGCCGATCAGCGGGGCCTGAGAAGCCTCGAAGCCCGCCGCAGTGATCACGCGCTTTTTACCGGGGACCATCCCTGCATTGAGCAGCAGGAAATCGATCGGCTGACCCCGCTTGACCAGCTCGGCGAGGGCGGACTGAACGCTGGACGGCGAGTCCAGATCCAGCTCCAGCGGCGTGAAGATTTTTTTCTTGGTCTCAGCCGCGAGTTGAGCAGCCGTTTGCTGGACCGCGCCCAGCCTGCGCCCGGTGACGATGACCTGTTTATAGCCCTTGGCGGCGAGCAAGCCGGCTGCCGCATAACCGAGCCCGGACGTGGTGCCGGTGACGAGCGCGAACGAATTTTTCATAGCGTCTCCGTGGTAAAGGGTGAAGCTCGAAGGAGCACCCGCGAGGTAGGAGCCGCCTTGTCATTTTCGAACTGTTCGGTTATATATTGCAGAACGAAAAGGTCGCAGTCAAGGAGTTTTGAACTAGATGTTTCAGAATACCGCCAGGCCACGGGGACGCCCGCGCAGCTTCGACGAGAGCGACGCGCTGAAAAAGGCGACGCAGGTGTTCTGGTCGAAGGGCTACGACGGCGTGACGATTGACGATCTCGTCGCCGGGATGGGCGTGGGACGACCGAGCCTGTATGCCGTCTTCGGGGACAAGCGGGCGATATTCTTGCGCGTCCTTAAGGCGTATGCCGAGGCGAAGGGCGCTCGCGCTGCGAAGGCGCTCCTTTCGCCACAGAGTCTTCGCGACTCGATCGCGGGCTTTCTGAGGTTCGCCGTCGAAAGTGCGACCGAGAAAGGGTCCGCCCGGGGCTGCCTTCTGGTTTGCGTCGCGCCGCTTGTGGACGATGCTGAAGTCCGGCAGTTCCTGCAGAAAGCCGTCGCGGGCGGCGCGGCGCTGGTGGAAGGTCGTTTCCGGGACGCGATCAGCGCGGGCGAAATCCCGTCCGATTTTCCTATGGCCGAACGCGCGATCCAAGTCACGGATTTTGCTCGTGGCCTGACCATGCGTGCGCTGATAGGCACGCCGCGCAAGACGCTCCTCAAAGATGCTGAGGAAGCGGCCGACTTGGTGCTCCTGCCGCGCCTGAAGGCCATCGGCAAGCAGAAGCTATAACTTTCTCTCGCCACCGAAAATCTCGGACATCCGCCAGGCCGATCTTCTCTGCGACATGCTGATCGGTCATTTCAGGATTGTCGAGGACGCCCCCGGCGGCGGCCAGGCCGGCGCTTGAGCCGGGCAGGCGGAGCCTGCGAGTTTGGGTCTTTCCCTGAAAAAGCTCGGCGCGATGTCCGGCCTGCACCGGACGACAATAGGGCTGATGGAGAGCGGTCAGCGTTCCCCAACCTGGGTGAGTTGCCTGCGCCTTGCCGATGGTCTGGGCCTCGATCTGGCGGACGTGCTGAAGGGCGACCCCGCCAAAAAGCGTCGGAAATAGACCGCTCAAAAGGGAACCCTTTCACGCGGTCCATGCACCCAATAAATCAACAGCCCTATAATTTGCCGATCCCAAACGTCTCGTCGCTTGACGCCGATCTGCGATGGACTGCTTTTCGACAGATGGCGGCCTACGGCGCGCTCCGCCCCAAACTGTCCAGATCAGTTCGGCAGATCTCACTAAACGCGAGAATCGGATCGGGAACGGGACTCCTGGACAACGCGTCTTTCGCCAATTGCCGCAACTCGACGCTCGGCTTCAGCGCGATTTCGACGATGGCCCTGAGCACCGACTCCGCTCCGCTCACGACATTCGCTGGAGCGAACAACCTCATTCGGTTAGCAAGTCCGATCAGACGCTGTTCGTCGCCGCTGGGTGAGAAGTCGTCGTGGGTGAAGGCGTGCAGCAGCAGGTTCGACGCGCTCATGACGAAATCGGCGTAGGTGGCTTCCCTCTTAGCGACCTCGTCGGCAACGCGCTGAAGGCGATCGTGACTGCGCTGGGTGTAGATAGCTGCGCATGCCGAGGCGCCGCCTCCGATGAGCGCCCCGAGGAGCGCCGAGACCGGGCTTAGGAGGGCTGGGTCGATACTCATGCGTCCTCCAGAACGTGTTCATGGGCCGTCGCTTCGCGCCCGGCGGTTGGCTCAAAATGTCCGAGATCGATTTTCGGGCTGATGTCGGGATCAGGCTTCTCAATGCGGAACCAAGCGACGTAGAGGGCCGGGAGGAAGACGAGGGTCAGAGCCGTAGCGCCCGCCAGGCCTCCCATGATCGCGTAGGCCATGGGACCCCAGAAGATGGTCGGTGCAATCGGAACCATGCCTAGGATCGCCGCAGAAGCGGTAAGCAGGATCGGGCGCACCCGGTGACTGGTGGCCTCGACGACTGCGTCCCAAGGATGAAGTCCCTTTGCCTTGTCCGTCTCGATCTGGTTGATGAGGATCACCGAGTTGCGGGCGATCATGCCGGTGAGCGCGAGCACGCCGAGGATCGCGACGAAACCAAGGGGCTTGTCCGCGAGGAGAAGCGCCGCGACGACGCCGATGACGCCCATGGGAGCGACGCTCAGCACGAGGAACACGCCGCTGAAGCTCTGAAGCTGGACCATCAGCACCGTAAGCATGATGACGAGCATCGTCGGCACAATGGCGATGACCGAAGTCTGCGCCTTGGTGCTCTCCTCGACACTTCCGCCGACGCCGACGTGATAACCGTTCGGCAGACTGGCGTTCAGCGCCGCGATCTGCGGCTGGAGCGACTGCACAACCGTTGCGGCCTGGGTGCCCGGCGTGAGGTCGGCCTGCACCGTCACGGTGGGCAGCCGGTCCCTGCGCCAGACGATGGGATATTCCTGGCCGTACTCGACGGAGGCAAGCTGGCTCAACGGAACGCTTTTCCCGTTCGGCAGCGGAACCTGAAGCGTCCGGATTGCCGACAGCGACATGCGCTGCTCGGCGGAGGCCCGGACGAGCACGTCGTCGAGCCAGATCCCGCTGCGCATCTGAGTGGCCGTGATGCCCGAAACGACCGCGTTCACAGCGAGAGCCAATTCTTGCGAGCTAAGACCGAGAAGTCGCGCTTGATCCTGATCGATCCGGATCCTGATCGTGCGGCCGGGCTCCATCCAGTTGTAGTTGACGTTCGCGGCGCCTGGGGTCGTGCCGATAAGCTCAGCCACCTTGGAGGCGATCTTGCGCACTTCCTCCGGCTCCCGTCCGCTCACCCGATATTGGAGCGGCCATCCGACCGGCGGGCCGAGCTCCAGAGGGTAGACCCGACTGACGGCGTTCGGGAAATCGGCCGCCAGCGCTCGCTCGAGCTTCGCCTTCACGCGTTCGCGCTGCTCGAGTCCCTTGGTGACGACCACGGCCTGCGCGAAAAAGTCATTCGGGAGCTGCACGTTCAAAGGCAGGTAGAACCGGACGGCGCCCTGCCCGACATAAGTGCTCCAACGAGCCACGTCCTGATCGTTCTTCAGGAGCTTGTCCAGGCGGGCGGAGGCGTCCTTTGTTGCGTAGATGGACGCGTTCTGGGGCAGTTGCAGGTCGATCAGCAACTCCGGGCGGTCAGACGCGGGGAAGAATTGCTGCGGCACGAAGCGCATTCCAAAAAGCGCTGCCGCGAACAGAGCGACCGTAGCGGCGATCGTGACCCAGCGCGCCCGCATTGCGATCACGAGGAAGCGACGGAAGACCCGCATGATCGGGCCGGGTTCCTCCGGGTGCGCCGTCTTAGGCTTCTTGAGCACCCAGACGCCAAGCATGGGCGTAAAAACGGCCGCAACGCACCATGACCCGATCAGCGCGATGGCGACGACGGCGAAGATCGAGAACGTATATTCGCCCGCGGCGCTGTGTGCGAAACCGATGGGGACGAACGCCGCGATTGTAACCAGCGTGCCGGCCAACCTGGGAAAGGCGGTCGAGCTATAGGCGAAGGTGGCCGCCTGTTCCTTCTCGTCGCCCCTCTCCAAGCGCGTGACCATCGACTCGACGGTGATCATGGCGTCGTCGACCAGGAGACCGAGGGCGATGATGAGGGCCCCGAGTGAGATGCGCTGAAGGTCGATTCCGAACGCCGACATCGTCACGAACACGACCGCGAGGACGAGCGGGATCGAGAGCGCCACGACGGCGCCGGCGCGGAGTCCGAGGGCGAGGAGGCTGACGCCAAGGACGATGGCGATGGCCTCCCAAAGCGCCTCCATGAAGTCGGCCACCGCGTGCTCAACGGTGACGGGCTGGTCGGCAAGGAGCGTCGGTTCGATGCCGACAGGCAGGTTAGCCTTGATCTCGGCCATGGCGTGCTCGACGTTGCGCCCGAGGGCGAGGACGTCGCCGCCCTTGCGCATGGCGATGGCGAGCCCAATGCCTTGCCTTCCGTTGACGCGGAACATCGGCTGTGCGGGGTCGGCAGGGCCGCGCGTCACGCGCGCGATATTGCCCAGACGAATCATGCGGCCGTTGGCGACGAAGTTGACCGCCAGAATGTCCTGCTCGGACCGGAACGCGCCCGAGACTCGGACGAGGATTTTTTCGTCCCCGGTCTGCACGACGCCCTGAGGCGTAACGGCGTTCTGGGCGTTGAGTGCGGCGATCAGCGCGGCGCGGTCGATCCCGAGGCCGGCCAGTTGATCGGTCGAGAACTCCACATAGACGCGCTCGTCTTGCGCCCCGAGAACGTCGATTTTCGAGATATCCGGCAGTTCGAGGAGCTGCTTGCGGACCTCGTCCACATAGTCCCTCAGCTCCCGATGGGTGAACCCATCTGCCGTGAAGCCGTAGACGCTACCGTAGGTGTCGCCGAACTCGTCGTTGAAGCCGGGGCCGACGATGCCTTGCGGCAGCGTGCCGCGGATATCGCCGACCTTCTTGCGCACCTGATACCAGATTGCCGGCACCTGAGCCGCGGGCGTCGAATTTTTCAGGTTGACGAAGACCGTGGCCTGGCCGGGGGTCGTGAAACTTTTCAGGTAGTCCAGGTTCGGCGTCTCCTCGAGCTTGCGCTCGAGACGGTCCGTAATCTGCTGGAGGGTATCGCTGACCGTGGCGCCGGGCCACCCGACTTGCACGACCATGGTCTTTACGGTGAAATCCGGGTCCTCGCTTCGGCCGAGGCGGAGGTACGACCCGACGCCCGCCGTCACGATGACGAGCATGAAATAGATCACGAGGGAACGGTGACGGATCGCCCATTCGGTGAGGTTGAAGCGGTTCATCAGGCGGCTCCCTGCAGGCGAACCTTCTGGCCGGTGTGCAGAGTCTGCACGCCGGCGGCGACCACGACATCGCCTGTATCAAGGCCCCGAGAGATCACGACCGTGGCGGTATCGTAGCGCAGGACTTCTACGTTGCGCAGAGACACAGTGTGGTTCTGCGAATTGA
This sequence comes from uncultured Alphaproteobacteria bacterium, assembly GCA_963726105.1. GTDB lineage: Bacteria > Pseudomonadota > Alphaproteobacteria > Rhizobiales > Beijerinckiaceae > Roseiarcus. Next base: position 93,227 of record CAVSBJ010000026.1, on the reverse strand, counting down.
CAACCCAGACGGCCGGGCGTCCGTCTGTCTCGGTAAGCGCGCCCGCAGGAATCTCGACGCCGGGCGGCGCCGACAGCCGGATTCGGCCGGTGACGGTGGCGCCCAGCCGCATGGCTTCCGGTGGATCTGTGATGCCAACCTTGACTTGAAAAGTGCGAGTTGCGGCGTCCGCTTGCGGCGCAACCTCGCGCACTCGGCCGGTCGCCTTCATCTGCGGATCGCTGGTGAGGGCGATCTCAACCTCGGGGTCGCGCGGGCCATTCCGCATGAGTTGCTCGGGAACGTCGAACACGGCGTCGCGCGCGCCCTGTCGCGCGAGCTGCACGACCATCTGCCCCGCGTGGACCACTTCGCCCGGCTCGGCGCCGACCGCAGTGACGGTGCCCGAAGCGTCGGCGGACAAAGCCGTGTAGCTCTGCTGTTCCCGCGCGGTCCGCAGCTGCGCCTTGGCGGAGTTGACCTGGGCCTGGGCGGACAGCAGCTTCTGCTCGGCCTCGTCGAACTGAGCGCGGGGTGTCCAGCCATCCTTCAGGAGTTGCTGCTGCCGAGAGAAGGTGAGGCGCGCCTGGGTCAGGACCGCCTCAGCCGAAGCGACGTTGGCTTCGGCCGAGCGCAGCGCATTATCCTGAATCTGCGGGTCGAGCCGGGCGACAAGCTGGCCCGTGTTGAGCGCATCGCCCAGGCGGACCGGCCGTTCGATCATCCGTCCGTCGAGGCGAAATGAGAGACTGACCTCATCCATCGCGCGAACCTGCCCAGTGAGGGAGACAATCTCGCCTTCCGCCCCATGGTCGACGGTGACCGTCCGCACGGGACGCGCCTCGGAAACAGGTGGGGATGGTTTGTCGCAGCCTGCGACAGCTGCGGCCATCAGGGCCGCAGCTATGATTCCATACTTGAGCATTGTCGGAGCCTTCAGTGGGATCGAGATATTTGCCTGTAGGAGCAGGCTAGGCAGGGTTGATTCTGCGGTCGAATTGCATTACATAGTGCAGACTATTATGATGCACTGATAAGTGCAATATGGAATTTTGAGATGGGTCTACACAAAAATTCGATTGGTTCGATGCCGAAGGTCGTCCGCGGAGCGTCGCGCGACGCCATCGTCGAGGCCGCCGCCCGGCTGTTCCTGGAGCGCGGCTTCGGCGCCGTGAGCATGGACGAACTGGCCTCGGCCGCCAGCGTTGCCAGGCGGACGCTCTACAACCAGTTCGCCAGCAAGGAGGAAATCTTCCGGGAGATGCTCCTCAGGGTATCCCGGGACCTCGAGCGCGCGTTTCCGCCAGGGATCGAAACCCAAGGGGATGTCGAGGACGTACTTCGCCTAGTCGCCGGCTTGATTCTCGAGCTCCACAAGAACCCGGAATACCTCGGGTTCCTTCGCATGGTCGTGGCTGACTCCCGCCAATTTCCGTGGATCGCCGGAGAACTCGCCTCAGTGATGGACCCTATGAACGATCGCCTTAGGCGCTATCTCGCTCATCTGACCGCGATGGGCGTCCTGAACTGCCGCAACCCGTTGCTGGCGGCTCATCACTTCATGGGGGCTCTCAACGAGTTCTCCCTGTGGCCCTGGATGCTTAATCGGGAGGGCCTGCCCGTGGCGGCCGAGGAAATAGTCGAAGAAACAGTCCAGATGTTCCTCCAGCACTACAGGCGACCCCGATCGAACGGGGCAGGCGCGGGTGGCTCTTAAGACGACCGCCATGCCTTGGAACCGCTAAGCCGCGCTAAGTCGCCTCTGATCAGATGGCCGCCCGGCAGGCAGCAGCGGTAGGTTGCCCATGCACGTCGCGAATATCAGGCTGAGAAATGGGCTCCTCCTATGCGAGGGTCCACCTCTCGCTTAATATGACGCTAATGCGACAGGAAATGCGCCAATGAATGTGTCTCTGGATCAGGCCATCGAGATCCATGCCAAGGTACTGAGGCATCGCTTCGGCGACCGAGCACCCCTGTTGGCGTATCAGAAGGCGGAAAATCTTTCGGCGTCTGGTGACCAGGAGGGTGAGATCGTCTGGCTACGGGTTGCCGCCGTGGCCAAAACGCTCCTCAATAAGAAACGGTCAGCAGCAGCCGATCTAGGTGCATAATCAAGATTTCCGCACTCAGACCCGGCGATTCATGAAGCAGAATGTGCCAAACGGCGCTATTCGGAGAGCGTGTATGGGCACGGAGAAGGGCGACTACTTGGGGCTGCTGCGACAGCAGACCACGCTGGCGCGGTTTGGGGAACTGGCCCTCAGGTCCGACGACCTGGGGGAAATCCTGACTGAGGCATGCCGGCTCGCGGGGGAGGCTCTCGGCACTGACCTCGCTAAGGTTGTGGAACTTCAAAAAGACGGCAAGACCCTAGTGGTGCGCGCCGGTGTTGGCTGGAAGCCCGGCGTCGTCGGTGTGGCGACCATTACGGCCGAATACGACACCTCGGAAGGCCATGCCCTTCGGACCGGTGAGCCGATGATCTCGCCCGACATTGCGACCGAAACGCGATTCAAGTATTCGCAATTCTTGATCGACAACGGTGTCAGGGCGGTCGCCAATGTCCTCATCATCGGCGGCCAGGGAAGGCCGCCGTTCGGCATCCTCCAAATCGACAGCCGGGTGCCCCGCCAGTTCACCGAGAGCGACACACTTTTCCTGCGAAGCTACGCCAACCTGTTAGCCGGCGCGGTGGACCGCCTCCGCCGCCGTCTTGGGTTGGAGGAGATGGTGGCAGCGCGCACCCGCGAGCTGACCGAGGCGAACGCCAAACTGCAAGCTGAGGCCGCGGAGCGCGCGCGGGTCGAGGGGACCCTGCGCCAGTCACTCAAAATGGAGGCTGTCGGCCAACTGACCGGGGGTTTGGCGCACGACTTCAACAACCTGCTGGCGGGCATCTCTGGCAGCCTCGAGCTGATGCGCAGGCGCACAGCCCAGGGACGCACGTCGGAGATAGGTCGCTACATCGAGATCGCAATGACCTCGGTCAATCGCGCAGCGGCGCTGACCCACCGCCTGCTCGCCTTCTCGCGCCGCCAGACGCTCGACCCGAAGCCGACCAATGTTAACCGACTGGTCGTCGGCATGGAGGAGCTATTTATTCGCACAGTGGGCCCGGGGATCCAGGTCGAGACCAAGCTGGCGACCGACCTGTGGCCAGCCCTATGCGACCCAAACCAGCTTGAAAACGCAATGCTCAACCTGGTTCTCAACGCGCGCGACGCCATGCCAGACGGCGGACGCCTGCTGATTGAGACAAGAAATAGTATCTTTCCCGACGCGCGCGGCGCGCCCAAGGGTGTGCCGCCAGGGAAAATGCCCGCCGGTGAATACATGGGACTGTTCATCAGCGACACTGGCACGGGCATGCCCCCGGACGTGATCGCGCACGCCTTCGATCCGTTCTTCACGACCAAACCGACGGGGGAGGGCACCGGTCTCGGCTTGTCGATGACCTACGGCTTTGTCCAACAATCCGGCGGCCACGTGCTTCTGAGCAGCGAAGAGGGCCGGGGCACAATGGTGTCGATCTACCTGCCCCGGCATCTTGGGACGGCCGACGGCGCAGGGGAAGTTGACGGAAAGACCATGCCGCAGCACGCGGAGGCCGGCGCAGTAGTATTGTTGGTCGAGGACGAGCTTGCTGTGCGGATGGTTGTCGTCGAGGTGCTCTCGGACCTCGGCTATACGGTGCTGGAGGCCGACAACAGCCAGTCCGGCCTGCGCATCGTTGAGACCCGCGCCCGTATTGATCTTCTCCTCACCGACGTCGGATTGCCCGGAGGCATGAATGGACGGCAGCTCGCCGACGCGGCACGGGAGCAGCGCCCCGGCCTCAAGGTGCTGTTTCTAACCGGCTATGCCGAGAACGTAGGTATCCATTCGGCGTGGGCCGCAGTGCGCCTGTCTGCTGAACGTTCCGGTATTGGGCTACACGGGGTGGAGGATACCGTCGGATCCGAGCGTTTCGATCGCCTTGACGAGAGTGAGGCCGCGATGGAGGCGGAACCATTCTCCGGTGTGGCGATGCCACTGGATGTCGAAGCGGTCGGGGCTGATCCAGTCGAGGCGAGCGAAGGGCGCGTCGAACTCCTCGCCGAGATTTTCCGGTAAGCCGGAGCGGTAGCGCTGGATGAAGCGATACTTGGCGCCATGCCATTTGCCGAGGATATCGACGGGATAGTTGAACTCCGTCGGCCGGATTGACGGCAGGAAACGCGGCTTCAGGAATTCGTCGATGAATCGTTCGCAGGCTGCGGTAACGCGAACCCTTTCGGCCTCGGAGAATCCGGCGCTCGGCTTAAGCGGCTTGCGCATGGCTCACAATCGCCTTTCGCCAGTTCCACGGCAGCAACTCGTCGAGCCGATGAGCCGGATGCGCGGCGATGCGCTGGAGCACGTCGGCGAGCCAGGCCTGCGGGTCGACGCCGTTCATCTTGGCAGTGATGATGAGGCTGTACATGTCTGCGGCGCGCCGGCCTCCGCGGTCGGATCCGCAGAATAACCACGATTTCCGCCCAAGCGCGACGCCGCGCAGCCCGCGCTCGGCGGCATTGTTGGACATGCAGACGCGCCCATCGTCGAGGAACAGCGTGAAAGGCGGCCTGCGCTTGAGCATGTACTGGATCGCCTTGGCGAGGTCGTGCCCGCGCGACAGCCTCGCCGCCTGCTCGCGCATGTAGGTCATGAGATCGTCGACCAGGGGCCGGCTTACGGCGCGTCGGACCGCCAGGCGCTCCTCGGGGCTCTTGCCGTTGATCGACCGCTCGACGGCAAACAGCGCATCGATGCGGCGCACCACCTCGATGGCGATCGGCGAGAGCGGGATCTCCTTCTTCCCCGAAGCTTTGCGGCGCGCATTCTCCTCGATGTCGGCCATGGCGAAGAACGGGCGGCGCGCGTGCACCCAGCACGCCGCTTCCCGGATCGGGCCGGGCTTGCGGTCCGCGAGATAGAGCTTGTTGTAGCCGTCATAGGCGTCCGCTTGCAGGATGCCTGCGTATCCCGCGAGATGCGCCTGCGGATGCTCGCCTCGCCGATCGCGCGAGTAATGGAAGATCGCAGCGGGCGGGCCGGCGCCGCCGAACGGCTTGTCGTCGCGAACATAGATCCAGAGCCGGCCGGTGTCGGTCTTGCCTTTCGCCAGCACCGGCACGGTCGTGTCGTCGCCGTGAAGGCGCTCGGCCGCCATGACGTGGGCCTCGACGAGGCGCCGGAGGGGATCGAGCGCTGTGCAGACCGCGCCCACGGCGTCGGCCATGGTGGAGAGCGCGATCGGCGCGCCCTCGAGCGCGTAGCGCTCGGCCTGCCGGTTCAGAGGCTGGTGCTGACCGAACTTCTCGAACGCGATCATCGCCAAGAGGCTCGGACCCGCCCACCCCCTCGGGATCACGTGGAACGGGGCCGGCGCCTGGCTGATCGTCTCGCAGTCCCGACAGGAGAACTTCTCCCGCACCGTCTCGATCACCTTCCACCGTCGGGGTGTCGTCTCGAGCGTCTGCGTCACATCCTCGCCGAGCTTGCGCAAGCGATCGCTCCCGCAGCACGCGCAGGCCGTCGGCGGATCGATCACCACGCGCTCGCGCGGCAGGTGGTCGGGGAACGTGTCGCGCTCGGCGCGCCGGCGGGTGAAGGCGCGCACCGTCGTCGTCCGGGCGGCTGCCTGCTCCGCCGCCAGTTCGTCTTCAGTGGCGCTGGCTTCGAGTTCCTCAAAGTCGAGCGCCAACTGGTCGATCAGCCGCGACGAGCGCTCCGACCGCTGCCCGTAGACCTGGCGCTCGAGCTTGGCGATCCGCAGTTTCTGCGCCGCGATCAGCGCCATGTCCTCCGAGGCTTTCGCCCGCGCGACCGCCAGTTCCGCCGCGACTTCCAGGCGCCTCGCGCGCTCGGCGATGAGCGCCGCCTTCAGGGCGGCGACGTCGTCGGGAAGAGCCTCGGGAGCGGGATCCATGAGACGAAGGGAATCATAGTTTTCGCGATTCGAGGCGCCCTAAAATGCGTGTGGCCCCATGTTTTTCTTCGCTTGGCCGGGCGCTTTCGCCTTCGCGCTCAGCCCGCGCTCTTGGGCCGCCACGTCAGTTGCGGATTCCGCCAGTCGATCCCTTCGAGCATGTAGGCCATCTGCCCCGCCGAGATCGACACGACGCCCTCCTTCGCCGACGGCCAGATGAACTTTCCCCGGTCGAGCCGCTTGGCGTAGAGCGAAAGCCCGAGGCCGTCGTGCCACAGGATCTTCGCCAGGTCGCCCCGGCGCCCGCGGAAGATGTAGAGATCGCCGCCGTGCGGATCACGCTTCAACTGCTCCTGAACCTGAAGCGCCAGACCCTGCATGCCGCGACGCATGTCGGTGTGGCCAGCAGCGATCCACACCCGCACCCCGCTCGGCATCGGGATCATCGTTCGTTCAGAACGCTCAGAACCCGCCGAAGCGCATCGGCGTCCACCTCGCTGTCGACGCGCACGCGGTTCCCGGAGCCAAGCTCGATTTCGATCACTCCGGTCTTCGTTCGTCGTCCGCTTGCTGGTGCGCGCGATTGTCTTGCCGCCTCGGACCCAGACAGCCTCGCCGCTCCGATCTCAACAGGCAGCAAAATCGAACCGTCTCTCCCGCCCGGTTCAGGAGCTCGCGCCTGCCTTCGCCATGTGAAGAGCAGGCTCTGCGCAACGCCGTGTCGCCGCGCCACCTCGCACACCACCGCTCCCGGCATCAGCGTCTCTTCGACGATCCGAGCCTTTTCATCCCTGCTCCAACGCCGTCGGCGTTCGACCCCGAGAACCTTCCCATCCATCTCCGCGTGACCTTAAAGCTAGCTCTACGGTCACACCCTTCGAAACGCCCGCCCCCATAGCAAGGCGGCCGCCGCCGGAGGGATACCGACGAACCGGCGCAAAGGGCGGATAGCCGACCTACAAGGGTCACGCAGGGAACAGGCGGAATTGGCCGGAGACCGGGCATTGGGCGTTACGGCGGATCGCCTCATCTCCGCCCGAAGCGGGCGTCGACCGCGCTCAAGTTCGTGTTGCTGGGCCGTTTGCGTTGCGCCCAGAGGGGAGCCCGCTCTGTTCACCGTAACCCTCCGGGGAGGGCCGCGGTTAAGCTGCGGCGCGCGAGCGGCGGTCGGACATCCAGTTCCAGGGTAGGAGTTTGCCGAGCCGGGTCTGCGGCGTCTCGGCGATCTTGGAAAGAGTGTCGGCGAGCCAAGCCTGCGGATCGATGTCGTTGAGCTTTGCGGTCTGAATCAGCGTGTACATGATCGCGGCGCGCTCAGCCCCGCGCTCCGAGCCCGCGAAGAGCCATGACTTTCTTCCCAAGGCCAGACCGCGCAGCGCTCTTTCCGCCGCGTTGTTCGTAAGACAGATACGCCCGTCTTCGAGGAAGCGGGAGAAGGCCGGCCAACGGGTGAGCATATAATCGATGGCCTTAGCGACGGCATTGTGCCGGGAGAGCTTGGCGCGTTCAGAGCGCGTCCACTCTTCGAGCGCGGCGACGAGCGGCGCGCTCCTTGAGCGGCGCGCAGCGAGCCGCTCCTCGGCCGTGACGCCGTTGATCTCGCGCTCGATCTCGAAGATGGCGTCGATGCGTTTGACCGCCTCCAGCGCGATCGGCGAGATCGGCGCGGCGTTCTTACCCCGCCTCGCGTTGGCGGCGATGTCGGCGAGTTCGAAGAACTTGCGTCTGGCGTGGCTCCAACATAGCGCTTCGACGATCGGGCCCGGTTTCCGATCGGGCGGATAAAGTCTGGCGTAGCCGCTGAAGGCGTCGGCCTGGAGGACGCCGCTCCAGTTCGTCAGATGACGCTCAGGATGCTCGCCGCGGCGATCGCGCGAGGCGTAGAACAACGCCGCCGGCGGGTCCTTGCCGCCGAACGGCCTGTCGTCGCGGACGTAAGTCCAGACGCGGCCAGTTTCGGTCTTGCCGTTCGCCAGGATCGGAACCGTGGTGTCATCGCCGTGCAGGCGCTCAGCCGACAGAACGTGGCGTTCGATCAACCTGTGCAGGGGCCCCAAGGCGGCGGCGCAGGCGCCGACCAGGTCAGCGAGCGTCGATAGGCTAAGATCCACGCTTTCTCGGGCGTAGCGTTCGCTCTGGCGATTGAGCGGCTGATGTTGACCAAACTTCTCGAACAGGATCATCCCCAGCAAATTGGGGCCAGCGAAGCCGCGCGGCGTCACATGGAAGGGCGCCGGCGGCTGGGTGATCGTTTCGCATTCGCGGCATGAGAAGCGCTCGCGCACGGTCTGGATCACCTTCCATTGACGCGGGATAACCTCGAGCGTCTCCGTGAGGTCCTCGCCGAGCTTCGACAGCTTGGCCGAGCCGCAGCAAGGGCAGCTCTGCGGCGCTGGGATCACCACGCGCTCACGCGGCAGATGATCCGGGAACGGTTTTCGCGCCGGTCGCTTGCGCGCGAAGGATCTGACCGTGGTGGAGGGCTTCGTATGTTCGGCGGCGAGATCATCTTCCGCCGCGTTGGCCTCTGCCTCCTCGAGCCGAAGCTCCAATTGGTCGAGCAGCCGCGCCGTGCGCTCGGAGCGAGGTCCGTAAATCGTGCGCCGCAACTTTTCGATCTCAAGATTGAGATGCGCGATCAGCGCGCGACCCTGCGCCAGTTCCGCGACGGCCGCCACGGCGCACGCCTTCTCCGCCGCAGCTTCGGCCCGCGCCGCAATCAGCGCCGCTTTCAGCGCATCGAGGTCGTCCGGAAGCGAGGAAAGATCGGCGTCCACGAATCACATGGAATCACAAAATCGGCCATTTGAGGCGCCCCTTTTTGCGTTTATTCAGCCGATTTTTTCCTATCCGACCGCCGTCGGACGCCATGTCTCTTGCGGCATGCGCCAATCGATGCCCGACAGCAGATAGGAAAGCTGGGCCGTCGAGATCGTCACCGTTCCGTCAGCCAACGATGGCCACAGGTATCGCCCGCGCTCCAATCGCTTTGAGAACAGGCATAAGCCCTGGCCGTCGCTCCAAAGACACTTGATCAGAGACCCGCGGCGGCCGCGAAAAACGAAGAGATGGCCGGAATGCGGGTCGCGCCTCAATGTTTCTTGGACGATCAGCGCCAGACCGTCGAATCCTTTGCGCATATCGGTGTGGCCGGTCACTAGCCACACGCGCGCCCCACTCGAGATCGGAATCATCGCCGCCCGAGCGCCTTGACGATCCGGGCCAGCGCCGTCGCGTCGACGTCCGCCCCGACAAGGATCCGCTCGCCCCCGACAAGCACGATCTCCATCCGACCCATCGAGGCCGGAGCTGTGGCGGTCGCAGTCGGCGTAGCCTCCACGACCCTCACCGGCACAATGCTCACTGTCTTGCCGACGTCATTGACGTCCGCCCGTTCTCGCCGTCGCCAGGTGAACAGCATATTGGAGTTCAGACCATAACGGCGCGCCACCTCCGCAACGGATCCGCCGGGCGCAAAGCTCTCCGCGATGATCCGTTGCTTCTGATCAGCCGACCAAGTCCGTCGCCGGCGCTCGCCGCCATCCGCGCCTTGCATCCCGGCGTCCGACATCTGCGATAGTGTCCATCATCGATTAGTGGACACGATCGCCGCGTCCACATCACCGCACTATCGCCGCTCGCCTCGCTTTCGCTAGAGGCTGTTAGGAACTGATTAACTGTAAATTCTGAGGGTTGCGGGATGTTGATGTCCCGCAAGCCTTATCCCTCTGATGTTTCCGATTGCGAATGGGCGCTTGTGGCGCCTTATTTGACGCTTTTGCCGGAGGAGAGTGCGCAGCGCACGCACGCGTTGCGCGAGGTGTTCAACGGCATGCGCTATATCGTGAAGACGGGCGCCCCGTGGCGCTGGATGCCGAATGACCTGCCGCCATGGGAGATCGTCTACCAGCAGGCGCAGCGATGGCTGAAAGCGGGATGCTTCGAGACTCTGGCTGAGGACTTGCGCGTCATCCTGCGTCTTGCGGCGGGCCGAGGCGCGCAGCCAACCGCCGTCATCATCGACAGCCGGACCTTGCGCTCGACCCCTGAGAGCGGCGCTCGCGCCGCTTATGACGGCGCCAAACGCAAAAAGGGATCGAAGCTCCACTTGGCCGTCGACACGCTTGGCCATCTTCTGGCTCTGCATGTCACGCCCGCCAACGCGGATGATCGCGCCGAAGTCGGCCGTATCGCCAAGGCCGTTCAGGCGGAGACCGGAGAGAACGTGAAGATCGCTTTCGTCGATCAGGGCTATACCGGGGAGAAGCCAGCGGCCGCTGCCGCTGAACGCGGCATTGCGCTCGAGGTCATCAAACTGCCGCAGGCCAAGCGCGGTTTCGTGTTGCTGCCCAGACGATGGGTCGTCGAACGATCCTTCGCGTGGGCCACCCGCTTCCGAAAACTCGTCAAAGACTACGAACGCTGTGCTCAAACCCTGGCAGACCTCCATCTCATCGCCTTCGTCTGCATCATGCTCAAAAACGTCGCTAAACTTGCCCCAGGTTCCTAACAGCCTCTAGGCGGCCCTCGCCGGAGGGATACGAATCGTCAGTCGGTTGCCGCAGGTCCCCCGATTGCGGACGTTGGCGCATCCGTAATGCCGCTTGCTGATGACAGTGTAGCCGGTGCCGCAGACGCCGCAGGCGAGCAGGCGGGAAGAGATGACGAGGCCGGCGTGCGCCGTGGCGGCCGTCGCGGAACTGGCGCAGGGTCGCGCGCTGATCGCGCATCTCAATCTTGAGATCGAAAAGTTGCGGCGCACGATTTACGGACCTCGCTCCGAGCGCACGGCGCGGCTGCTCGACCAATTGGAGCTTCGGCTCGAGGAGGCAGAGGCCAACGCGGCGGAAGATGATCTCGCCGCCGAACATACGAAGCCCTCCACCACGGTCAGATCCTTCGCGCGCAAGCGACCGGCGCGAAAACCGTTCCCGGATCATCTGCCGCGTGAGCGCGTGGTGATCCCAGCGCCGCAGAGCTGCCCTTGCTGCGGCTCGGCCAAGCTGTCGAAGCTCGGCGAGGACCTCACGGAGACGCTCGAGGTTATCCCGCGTCAATGGAAGGTGATCCAGACCGTGCGCGAGCGCTTCTCATGCCGCGAATGCGAAACGATCACCCAGCCGCCGGCGCCCTTCCATGTGACGCCGCGCGGCTTCGCTGGCCCCAATTTGCTGGGGATGATCCTGTTCGAGAAGTTTGGTCAACATCAGCCGCTCAATCGCCAGAGCGAACGCTACGCCCGAGAAAGCGTGGATCTTAGCCTATCGACGCTCGCTGACCTGGTCGGCGCCTGCGCCGCCGCCTTGGGGCCCCTGCACAGGTTGATCGAACGCCACGTTCTGTCGGCTGAGCGCCTGCACGGCGATGACACCACGGTTCCGATCCTGGCGAACGGCAAGACCGAAACTGGCCGCGTCTGGACTTACGTCCGCGACGACAGGCCGTTCGGCGGCAAGGACCCGCCGGCGGCGTTGTTCTACGCCTCGCGCGATCGCCGCGGCGAGCATCCTGAGCGTCATCTGACGAACTGGAGCGGCGTCCTCCAGGCCGACGCCTTCAGCGGCTACGCCAGACTTTATCCGCCCGATCGGAAACCGGGCCCGATCGTCGAAGCGCTATGTTGGAGCCACGCCAGACGCAAGTTCTTCGAACTCGCCGACATCGCCGCCAACGCGAGGCGGGGTAAGAACGCCGCGCCGATCTCGCCGATCGCGCTGGAGGCGGTCAAACGCATCGACGCCATCTTCGAGATCGAGCGCGAGATCAACGGCGTCACGGCCGAGGAGCGGCTCGCTGCGCGCCGCTCAAGGAGCGCGCCGCTCGTCGCCGCGCTCGAAGAGTGGACGCGCTCTGAACGCGCCAAGCTCTCCCGGCACAATGCCGTCGCTAAGGCCATCGATTATATGCTCACCCGTTGGCCGGCCTTCTCCCGCTTCCTCGAAGACGGGCGTATCTGTCTTACGAACAACGCGGCGGAAAGAGCGCTGCGCGGTCTGGCCTTGGGAAGAAAGTCATGGCTCTTCGCGGGCTCGGAGCGCGGGGCTGAGCGCGCCGCGATCATGTACACGCTGATTCAGACCGCAAAGCTCAACGACATCGATCCGCAGGCTTGGCTCGCCGACACTCTTTCCAAGATCGCCGAGACGCCGCAGACCCGGCTCGGCAAACTCCTACCCTGGAACTGGATGTCCGACCGCCGCTCGCGCGCCGCAGCTTAACCGCGGCCCTCCCCGGAGGGTTACGCTGTCCGTTGCCGTTGGTGGGTTTCGGGCGCTAAGCGGCGATTTCTGGGTTGGGCGGGGGAAAGGAGAGGCCGCAAAGCGGTTCATGTGGGTTTTCCGCCGGAGCCTAAGGGAGACGCAGCGCCATTTCTATCAGGCGCTCAAAGCACATAATTCGACTTAGAAATCGAACTAACCGTCACGTTGGGTACCGATCCGGGGGTCCTGGATCGTCGGATTGAGGCCGCTCGGCTGCTTTTAGTCTAGAATGGCTCTCCGAGCTCTCGAAGCTTGAGCTTCCGGCTTCCCCAGCAGTACAAGCGCCGCCACCATCAAGCGCTCCTTGGTCAAGTCTTGGCGACCCCCCGGGTGAGTTTTCCTCGCCGAGGGAATGAGGAGAACGGCCGCGACCATGACGGTGCCGGGAACTAAACCGAAGACCGTATCGTAAAGGATTCACCAACGAATTGGCCACTGTGGCGGGAATGTATCCGCGCGGGTGTTCCAGAGCAACGAGCCAAGGGGAAAAAGGGGCCAAGCGCAGACGGCGAAGAAGATGTTAATTATGACAAGGTCCGCTAATGAGAAGCTTGGTGGGCACGGGCGGTTTGGATAAGGCCGGCGTTTGAGGATCTGTCCAGCAAGGAGAAAATAACGCTGAAAGCTATAACTCGGAATGGCCAATTTTCTGGGAGCAGATCAAACGATCGGGGTGAGGTGACAGTAAATGCAATCGGATGATCCTTTCATTTCTACTCGACAGATCAAGATCTATTAGTATTTGTCAAGGATTCGACGGTAGACATTGCAGGTTATCGCGTTTCCAATGTCTCTTCTCCGAACTTGCGGGGCTCGCCTCCCCATATTTGTTCAAGCGTGATTGTCGGAGCCTGGGCCTGGGTGGATCATGACAGAATGTCCACGGCTGGGATGAAAAATCCCGCTGAAGGAGGCATCAGGTGACAATTCAAGCGCTCTTTGGGCAAGAATTGGTCTCAAGTGGCCGCGTTGCCGCCGCGCCGGGCGATCGTACGGCGCGGCTACCTTTTGGGCTGCCTCAGGCTCATAGTAGGGGTGCCGAATGGTTGCGTTGAAACGTTGCAACAAGAACGCCTCCGCAATTTCGGATTTGTTTGTGGCATGCGTCCCTCATTTCGAGGGAATGGTCGTTGCCTACGTTCCAGGACAAGAGGTTGTTGGGGCAGGCGATCCGACGGAGAATTTCTTTCTTGTCATGGACGGTCTTTTTCGTGCCGCGAAGTTCACAGCTGATGGACGTCGCCAGGTATTCGCCTTTCACATGGCGGGCGACCTCTGCGGCCTCGAACCTGACGGGACCCACAAGGTGACGATCGAGGCTCAGGATCACGGGTCGATGGCGATTCTGCCGCGTAGCCTGTGCCGGCTTTGGATGAACGACCACCCTGAGATGAGCGCGGCTCTATTCGACGGGGCGACACGGGCATGGAGCCTCGCCATCGATCATACGATGATGATAGGGTGTGGTTCGGCAGAAGAACGGCTCGCATGGTTTTTAACCACGCTTTCTCGTTCGGTGAGCGGCAGCGCAGGTTTTGTCGCTCTGCCAATGCACCGCCAGGATATCGCCGATTACCTCGGCCTGACAATCGAAACGGTGAGCCGCACGTTCACGCGCCTCAAGTATCTCGGCTTGATTAACCTCTCCCACGTTCGCCGCGTCCATATCCTCAGGCCGGATGCGCTCGCGCGGCTAGCTGCGGCTGATCGCGACGCTGCGCCGATCGACCTTGCCAGGTCCAGGCAGGAGCTGGAACCGGTCGCGTGATTCCGTCGTCGCTGCGAATCTCTCCGGTCGCAGACGTTTGGCATGGTCCGGCAATGTTGTTTGGCCGCCTCGCCGCGCTCCATGCCGTCCCGAACCGCCGCTAGCGACAACAGTCGTCGGCTCTGGTTGGCGTCCTTCGAGAGCTTGGCCAGCGCTCGAAGCTCCTCAGCCGAATAGCCGTCCCGCAATTTCACCGCTGATGGCATGCCGCGAATCTCTTTCGCGCCCAAAGAGCCAGAAAATCCGCGCCAAGGGAATCTCCCGTGAGTCCGCCAACGCGGCCGTCGGTATTACTGGCCAGATGGGCGCGCTTCCCCTTGAAGAAACGGCCAAAAAGTCCCCCTGAGGCAAGCCCGTGCCTTATCCGGCGTGACATCGTTACAGGGCGTCTCGCTGAGTCTGCCTCATTGGAAGGTGAAGCCCTTGCGCCGGAACAGGTCGACGCAGCCTTCGACCGCCTTCTGGTCGTAGAGTCGGCCCTTTCCCGCCTCGATCTCGGCCAGCGCGGCGTCGAGACCGAGAGCGGGGCGATAGGGGCGATGCGACAGCATGGCTTCCATTACGTCGGCGACCGAGAGGATCTTCGCCTCGGGCAGAATGGCCTCGTCCTTGAGGCCCTGGGGGTAGCCTGAACCGTCGAGCCGCTCGTGATGCTGCAGGATGATCTGCGCGATCGGCCAGGGAAACTGGATGCCCTTTATGATCTCATAGCCGGTTTGCACATGGGTCTGGAGAATCTGATATTCGAGCGACGTCAACTTGCCGGGCTTGCTCAAGAGTTCGGCCGGTACATTGATCTTGCCGACGTCGTGGATCGCGGCTGCGAGGTAGAGGCCCTCGATCTGCTCTTCCTTTAGACCAATCTCTCGCGCAATCGCTGTTGCCAGATCCGCCACGCGGCGCTGATGGCCGGCGGTGTAGGCGTCGCGCATCTCGACCGCGGTTGCGATCGCCTGGACCGTGCTTTTCAAGTTCTCCTGTAGCGCGAGCAGGGCGGATTCGCGCCCCGCGTGATCGCGCTGAGCGGAAATTCCATAGGCAAGATCGGCCGCCAACTGCTTCAGCAGCATGACCTCCTCCGGACCAAAGGCGTCCGATTCCGCAGAATAAAATGTGAGAGTGCCGAAGACTTCCAATCGATTCTTGAGCGGCAGGGCGATGCTTGATTTGAGGTCGTATCTCAGCATCTCCGCAGACCAGGGCGCCAGGGCCGGATTGACCGCGGCGTTCTGATTGACCTGCACTTCGCCGGTCCTGACCGCGGTGCCAGTCGGACCCCGTCCCCGTGCAGTCTCCGCCCAGCTGATATTCGCCGCTTGAACAAATTCGGGGTGCTCGCCAGCCCACGCCACCGGCCGCACGGTCTTAGCCTCGTCGTGGTGGACGAATCCGATCCAGGCTAGGCGATAGCCGCCGATTTCCACCGCAACGCGACACATATCATCGAGCAATTCTTTCTCGGTTGTAGCGCGCACGACCGCCGTACCAGCAGCGCTGAGGGTCCGGTGCGTCCGGTTCAGTCGCTGAAGTGCGGTCTGGGCGCGGTTGCGCTCAGTGATGTCGACGAAGCTCGCTCGCAGCAGACGGACGTTCGATGGAAGCCGGACCAGTGTCACCTCGCACAGACGCTCTTCCCCCGAGGCTTGGCGTATGCGCCGCTCATAGGTGATTTGCTCGCCCGCCAGGGCGCGGTCGTTATGCTCCGAATAGGACTGCGCTACTGGCCGGGCGTCGGGTTGTTCCCGCGAGTAGAAGTGCTGCGGTCCGTGTGCGAGAATTTGGTCCCGCGCAACGCCGAACAGGTGTTCGGCGGCCTTATTCGCGGCGATGAAGCGATCTTGGTCGTAATCGAAGAGCAGGATCGCGTCGGGCGCCTCCTCGACCAACAGTCGGAAGCGCTCCTCGCTGGTTCGGAGGGAGGTAATGTCGCGAAAGAACCAGAGCCTGCCCAGGCAATCGCCATCTGAGTTCCTGAACGGCGAGGAATAGCGATCGAGGACGCGACCATTCTTGAGAATCAACTCGTCCTGACCGGATTCCTCGGGATGGTCATAAAGATATTGCACCCGGCGCTGGAACGCTTCGACATCTGCTACCCGTTGCGAAACAAGCGCCCGCACTTGCTCATCATCCCCGGCTCCGAGCAATTCAGCTGGAATGTCAAAGATCTGGCCGAAGCGTCGATTGACGGAGATGATCCGCGCCATTGGATCGACGACCAAAATCCCGTCGGGTGAGGATTCGTGCTCGGTGGCGAGCATCGCGGCGGTGGACGCCAGTTTGCGCTGGGCCCTGTTTCGCTCGGTGACGTCGATAACGACTGCGATCGACGCCGAATCCCCTTCGAACTTTCCCTTGGAGGCGTTGACCAACACCTCGACGATGCTTCCGTCCCGGGCGCGCATGGTCGAGCCGATCTGCACCGGAGCGCCGGTCTCAACGAGTTGCGAACGCAGACTTCGATCGACGATCGGCTGGTCCGTCTCAGGGACGAAGTCCAGGAGCCGCCGACCGACGACCTCCTCAGGCGCGCACCCAATGAGATGCGCGAAGTAACCGTTGCAGTAGCCGATCGTCCCGTCGTCGCGGACAATGACGGCGCCGGCGACGTTCTGTTCGGCGAGGCCGCGGAATTTACCCTCTTCCTCACGCAACCGTTCTTCTGCCCGCTTGCGCTCGCTGATATCGAGGATCACCCCGATCGAGGCTGGTTGGCCGCCGAAAGTCGCCACATTGCTGTGGATGAGAACATCGACCGGTGCGCCGTCCTTGCGCAAAAGAGTCGAATTGAAGTCGGAAAACTGTTCGCGGCCGGTCATCTGCGCTGCAAACCGTTCGCTCACCGCCGCCCTTTCCGGTTCGGCAACGAATTCCAGCATCGGCCGTCCGACGGCGTCGGCGAGCTCATAACCGAACACCCTTGCAAAGTATGGATTGACGTAGGCCAGCGTCCCGTCCGCGGAGATGATGTAGATGCCGGCGATTTCCTGTTCCACGAGTGCGCGGAACACCGCTCCTTCCTCGCCCAGGGTCTCCTCGGGGGACTTGGCCCCGGCGACCTCGACGCTCGCCCCAAAGCACTCGCGGGCCTTGCTGTCCGGCTGCGCCGCGGAAGCCTCAAGCCGGGGTTTCATGACTATGTCTCCGATGTCTCAGAGGCTGGGCACAGCCGGGAAGCCCAGTTCGCCACCCGGCGCCGCCCTCAATATTGCTTCGGATAGCAAGCAGTCGCGTTGAGAGTCATGGTCGTGCCTCCGAAGGGCGCGCTTGCCGAAAACTGCGGGAACCATGGAACCACGAATTGGAATGTATAGGTCGCTTGGACCTGCACCCCGCAGGCGGGGGTCGTCGCCACAAAATTCGCAGCCGCGGCGTCGTAGATTCCAAAATTCTGAGCCTCGGTCGCGGCATAAGCCGCGATGTTGGCGGCGGGGCACGTCGTTATGTTGACTGCGCCGCAGCGCGCGGCGACCTCTGTCGCGCGCGTCAGTGTTATGTTGGTCCAGAGAAGGCGACCCGTGTCCATGATCCCAAGGGTGAATAGCAACAACACCGGCAGGATCAGGCCATATTCGATGGCCATGGATCCGTCAGTGTGAAACGCATCGCGCCATCTTAGGCTGTGGCCCATGGCTCAATTCGTCCTGATGACCGCTGTCGCAGTAAACGTGGCTGGCAGGCCCCAGCCCGTGGGAAGGACGCCCATCGTGGGGAAGATGACCACGTGATTGAGGGACGCGCTGACCTGAACGTAAGTGCCGGCCGGACTACCGGAGCAAGCCGTCGGAGAGCACGGGGGCGCCCCCAGATTCGAGATGCTCCCAGCCGCGTTCGGACAGCCGCAGAACTGGGTCGGCGCCGGTGTGGCGGTCAGCCCCGACGATGCCGCGCCGCTGACCGTGGCGCTGACTATCGACGCCGAGTTCCAACCATTCTTTGCCGCGTATAAGGCGCCGGCGTCGACGGCGTTGCTGACCTGCATCGCCTCGTAGGCTGAGAATCCGAGCTCGACGATTCCCCCAAGCAGCAGCAGCAGAAACGGGAGAAACAGCGCAAACTCGATCGCCGCCGTGCCGGATTCATTGCGGCGTCCAAAGAGGCTTCCAGAGAGTATCCTGAATAGGGCCATGGGCGTTCCTGCCTACTCCAGCAGCGCGGTTGCGCCGCCGCTGCCGCTGGTGCCCAGGCCGGCGCAATTGTTTGAGAAATTTGCGCCGCCGGTGAATTGGATCTGTCCTGCGATGAGCTGGGTGCAGCCCGAGGGGTTCGCGATGCCGTTACTAAACTGCGCCTGCTGTGTTGGTAGGTAGATCGCGCCCGTGATGTCCATGGATGCTCCGCCCCCAAAAATGTTCACGTTACTCGCGGGGGCATTCCGATCACCAAAAAAGACGATGCCGGCCGTCGCGCCGGTAGTCGGCGCAGTCAGCGTGACGTTTGCGCCGTTGCCGATGCCGGGGTTGTTGATCTCCGCATAAGGCGTCGAATAGCCGTCAGAAGCGCTTCCAGTCAGGACAATCGTGACGCCCGTGCCCGTCATTGTGACTGCGCCGCCGACATTGAAATACCCCCCCTTGACGTAATAGACGCCGGGGTTCAGCTTGATTTGCGCGCTGCTGCCAAATGAAACACCATTGCACCAAACGCCCGGACTTATGGTCTGAAGGGTCGCGCTGTAACCATACGACTTGGCGGTGCCCAGAGAGCAGCCGCCCGGCATTGTCGGCATCGTCACCCCCGCGTATGGATCAGCATTCACACATGCCCCCTGGTTTTGTTTGCACGTAGGGGACTGGCACGCGTTGGATACATTGTTGATGGTGGCGCCGTTGGTGATCGAGGCCCCGCCGGCGACAGAGACAGGGTACTTATTCGAAAAATTGCCTGAACTATCTTTGATGTTTAGCGCGGCGCCTCCGCTTATCGAGAGAGCCTTGTTCCCAGAGGTTGCCGTCGAACATACCGTTAATCCGCAATCTTCCAGATTGACGACCGCCCCATTGCTGATTGTGACCCCGGGAGTAGCGCTCCCGCTGAGCTGCCACGCACAAGCGCCCCCGGCGCCCGGCGCCGCCACGGCCTGCGCGGCCACCGTGAAGGCGCCCGAACACCCTCCGCCCGGCAGGAGAGGACACACCGCGCTGATGAGAGGAAGTGTCAGAGATTGCTGAATGATCACCTGGACAGCAGAAGCGTTGCCGGCGTCAGCCGCGCTGGCCGGCGGGTTAACCGGCGGATTGTTGACGGTGACGGTCACGCCATTGGCGCCAGTGACGAAGCCGATCTTGCCGGCGACCGCATACGCCTCGGTGGTGATAGTTGGATGATTGGTCGATTTCGCAATCGCGGCGCTAAACGCGGCCGCGTCCGCCGCCGACTGCAATTGCCGCTGCACAAAGAGCGCATACCCGATATCGGTCGCCAGCGCGCCCATACCAATCAGCACGACCATTGTGAGCGCCATTTGGATGGCGACGGCGCCGTCCTCGGCGAGGAGAATGTTGCGCGCTAGAGCAATTTGCTTTTGGACAGAGGCGCCCGCGTCAGTGGGCATAACATCGGCAACGTGTTATTTTGTGATCCAGGCCAACAACAATATGCCGACCCGCGAGGGCGAAACTAAACGGGACGTAATGCACTGAAAACATGAGGGGCGCGAAACTAAAAGGAAACTGAAACTGAGGATGCGCGCGCCGTGATCGCGCTTCTGCCCGCACGGCGCCGCCGGCTAGGAGGAGCCGATTCCACCCCACGCCAGAACGCTCTAACGCGGCGAGCCGGGTAAACATTCCGCCTGCCTCCATAGCCGGCGCTCGGCCGGTCGTCGGCCGGAGGGAGGATCAGCGCCAAGTTCCGCTCCTACGTGTCTCGTCGTTCGAGCCTGCCCGGCTTCTTCCAGTTCGCGCTACTCCTCAATCGAGAAGCCCAATCTGAAGCACCGCATAATAGCCTCTTCGATCAGACTATAATTGATGTGGGTCAAACAGCGCGTCCGCTCGAAATGCCAATCTTGGCAACGGCAACATTCGTAGAAACGAGCCCTTCGGGGAACTTCACCAGCTCATCGAAAGCGCCTGTGCCTACTGTATCGGCTTCGTTCATGCGCCGCCCGAGAATCGGGCGGGACGCCCTTTCCGGCTGGCTCGCGTCCGGATCGGCTCGCTCGGTCGCTATCCGGTTGTTCGCGGCAGTTTGGTTTCTCCTTCTGGGCGCGGCGTCCGTAAAAACGATCAGCGACGAAATGGTGGACATCGCCGCCGGCGTGACAAGCCTGCACGTCGCATGGCCAGCAATGCTGTCGCAACTGTGCATATTCGTCTTCTACACGACTGTCTTCAGCATCATGATTCTGCGGCCGGAGCCGGTCAGCCGGGCCACGGGCATCCGGCCCGCTCTGTTGACGCTCGCCGGGTCATACGGCACCTGGTTGATCCCTTTGCTGCCGCGTGGTCCGGAACTGCCGGCTCTCGCAGTGGCGTCGGCGGCGATCCTCCTCGTCTGCGACGGGCTGATGATCTATCCCCTCCTCGCACTCGGCAAGTCTTTCAGCCTGATGCCGCAGGCGCGCAAGCTCATCACCGGCGGCCCTTACGCCTATGTCCGGCACCCGCTGTATCTGATCGAGGAGACTGCGGTCGTGGGAGTCCTGCTGCAATACGCCTGGTTCGCAGCGCTTCCGTTCCTCGTCCTGCACCTCGCCGTGCAGATCAGGCGGATGCAGCATGAGGAAAAGGTCCTTCGGAACGCCTTTCCGGAATACGCGGCATACGCCAAGCGCACGCCCCGCCTCATCCCCGGAGTGTGGTGACACTCTGCCGCCGCAACGCCAGCCGCGGTTCGGGGCCCCCGCCTTCCAGCCATCGGATGAGTCCGATCGTGACCAGGCCGACGATGAGCCCGGCGAGCACCTCGCTCAGATAATGGCCGCCGACGAACAGCGCGCTGATGCTCATGCCGATGTTGACGACGATGGCCAGCGGAAACAGGACAGGCAAACCCCGGAGGAAATATGTGATGATGACCGCGCTCGAGACGTGTAAGGACGGAAAGCTGACGATCCCACGGATATCGTCCATCGGAATCGCGGACCGGACATGATTGCGCATTTGCAGGTAGTGTTCCGCGTAAAGCGCCCCCGGCATGTCGAGGTGATTGAAATAAATGAAGGGTCCCGCGACGGGGAACAATGCAAACACGAACAAGGTCATCGCTGCAGACACGAGGTAGGCGGTAATAAAACGGTTCGGACGACGCGGATAGATCGCGCCGACAAACAGCAGCACCAGCACGGCTTGGGGGAGCAAACTCACGTACAGGTACGCCAAAGCGGCGCCAATTGCTTTATGATCAAGGACCCAGCCGAAAAAATCTGGCCAACTGAAGCCCAAAAGACCATCGATCTTGACCATTAGCGCGTCATTGAGAGGCGCTGGATTGGTCGCAAGAAAATAAGACAATGTAACTGCCGTCAGCGTAATCAAGATAAATTTTGCGACATTTTCGGCTATGACCTCGGCGCCTATGCCAAAACCCGTTAGGCGCGTGAGCATAGCCGACAGTGGCCAGACCGCGAGGATTGTCGCGAGGATCTCGGCGCTTTTGAGTGATTTCGGAAACGAAATCCCGGTGTCGTGAGCTAGTATAATGTCCGCCAATGCGACGCCAATAATGACCACCCATTCGAGACGTGAAACCCATTGATCGCGGGGCATGATCGAGCCGAGCGTTCTAATCGGGACGCAAAGAACGGACGGGGCTCTGCTCATTCTGACTAATCTCAATCTTGATCAGCTATTAATGTATATTTAAACTAGTCCGCCAGAAATTCCAGGTACAATCACTTAAGCCGAAGATAGGAACCAAAGGGGGGTCCTGTCTGAGCTATATCGTGCTACCAGAGACGAAACGTTCGGGAAAAAGCATCGTGTTTTCGAAGCGAACATTATTTTCCTGATTCCTGCTTGCGCAATTGATTTAGATCAATGTTAGGTACGCACCCGCGTCTATTCTTGTAGTGCTAGATGACGGTAAGGTATGAAAGGCGAATAAGATGCGTTACATGATTGAAAAACTCGCCACCCAGGTTGGGGTCAATTCCGAAAGCGGAGTGACCGCGATCGAATACGGACTTCTCGCGGCCCTGATTGCAGTCGCTATCATTGCGAGCGTGACGCTTGTGGGAACGAATCTTGCCGCCGTATTCACCGCGATTTCCGGCCACCTGACCAGCGCGATCTAGCGGTCAATCTCAACGGGGCCCGCGCCGCGGTCAGCATTGGGAACGAGCAGCGGATATGGGCGGATCCGATGAGGCCGCGAGGAGAAAGCATGAGTCCTCAGCCCGTTCTTATCGGCTCTTGGCTGTCGTGCCTGATCCTGCTTTCGGTCGCCGCCGGAACGGATTTGAAGCACCGGCGCATTCCAAATGAGATTGTGGCTGCAATCGCCGCGATTGGCCTGGCGCAGGGGCTCATAACGAGGCCAGGACAGGTTTGGTCCAGCCTGCTTGCGGGATTCCTCGTATTTTGTGGCCTTGGAGTTCTCTCTTTTTACCGGATAATTGGGGGAGGCGATCTGAAGCTTATTAGCGCCGTCACGTTGCTTGTCCCTCCGGAGCGCGTGGGACAGCTCCTGATCGAGATCGCGCTAGCCGGTGGTGTGCTTGGCTGCATCTACCTCTTGGCGGGCTACGCGCTCAGGAGTTCGTCTGCGACGTCAATTGCCGAGGAAGGCGCCCGCTCGGAGGCCGGGCTTGCCCTCACAATCAGGACGGAGCGTGACCGGATCGCGGCGGGCGGCCCAATGCCTTATGCGCTGGCTGCATTGGGCGGAGCCCTGATCTACGTAACGAGAGAGCTAGTGTAATGCTGCGCTATATTCTGTTGACTATAGGCGCGATTTTCGTTCTCGCGGGCGTTGCCCTCCTCTTCACATGGTACGGCCAGGCGAGAAAGGCTCCTGAGGTCGCCGGAGGTCCTACGGAAATCCAAACCTCGATCATGACGGTCGCCCACGTAATTCCCAAGGGGACATTGCTGCGCCAAGACGATTTGAAATCGAAAAACTTGGGGCCCGAGGAGCATCTTCAACCCGGAAGTGTCGTGCCCGGCCAGGAGAAGGACTTATTGGGCGCGCTCAGTCGGCGCGATTTCGCCGAAGGCGAACCGCTCATCGCGAGCGACTTCATCAAGCCTAGCGACCGAAACTTCCTCTCCGCGGTGCTTAAGCCAGGATCGCGGGCCATTTCAATTTTCGTCGATCCGGCCCAGAGCGTGGCGGGTCTGGCTTTGCAAGGCGATTACGTGGACGTGATCCTCATTCAGAGCTTCGAAGACAAAATTACCGTCGATCCCGGGCGAAAGACTGTAGGGGAGACAGTTTTGCATAGCGTGCGAGTGATCGCAATCGATCAGACGCTAGCCCCGCCCCAGGGTAGCCTTATGAGCGCCGTCATGGCTAACGCCGAGGGGCGCGTTCCGAAGACTATCACGCTCGAGGTGACTGAACGGCAGGCTGAAAAGCTTATGGTCTCGCAGAAACTTGGCGGTTTTCAGCTTACGCTTCTGCCTCTCACAGCGGCGGCCGCGAACCCGATTGAGGACGAACGCAACGCCAAGCCGGTTTGGGCGTCGGATGTCTCGCTCGCTCTCGACGAAGTCGCGCAGCGCCAGCCTGTAGAGATCGGAGGGCCGCCAGCAAAAGCCGGAGCGCCGCAACCGCCGCCCCCAGCCCCATGTCCGCCCTCGACCGGCAGCACGCTCGATAAATCGGTTCGCTGTGCTCCCTCGACGTTGACCTATTACCGCGCGCCCATGCCCTCTAATTCCAAACCTGGCGAAGCGCCGCCACAAAACCAGTCGCCCGCCACACGCGCCCCGCCTGTGTCTTTGCAAGAACGAGGCCGATATGACTGATACGGCCGTTGTTCCAGTAACGGGGGTCGGCGTAGCGGCGCCGACTGCGATGGTTTTTGTGTCGGATCGTGCGAGCGAAGACCTGCTCAGACAAGCGCTCAGCGATGTCGGCGTGCGTGGCGCCAAATTCACGAGGGGCACGGTCCAAACCGCAACTGCAGTGCTCGCTACGGAGGCGACCCCAGGTCTTCTTGTTGTTGATATCTCCGGCCTTGAAAACCCGCTTGCGCGTATCGAAGAGCTTGCCGCCAAATGCGAGCCGGAAGTCAACGTCGTGGTGATTGGCGATCGAAACGACATTGTTCTTTACCGCCAGCTCAGAAACGCCGGCATTACCGAGTATTTCTTTAAGCCGCTGGTGCTCGATATGGTCAAACGCCACTGTAATCACATTCTGAGTGGAGGGCACCAGGATCAAACGTCGACTCCCCGCGACGGAAAGCTCATCTTCGTGCTGGGCGTGCGCGGTGGCGTCGGCGCGACCACGATTTGCGTCAATGCCGCGTGGCGGTTGGCTAACAAGGCGCAGCGTTGGGTGATGCTGGTCGACATGGACCAGGAAACCGGCGATTCCGCGCTTCAACTTGGCGCAACGCCTACCGATGCGCTCCGAGAAGCGTTAGAAAACCCCGAACGAGTTGACAGGCTATTCCTCGAACGCGGATCGCTGCATGTGACCGAGCGTTTGGACCTGATGGCGACCCTTCAGCCCCTTGGCGCAAGCAAAGCGGTGAATGACGCCTCGCTTGGCGGTCTCATCGATAAATTGATGCGGCGGTATCGATTCGTCTTCATCGATTTGCCGGAACACGTTGCGGCGAAGCATTTTGAAGTGCTGCACAAGCCAAACACCTGCATTTTAGTCAGTGACGCGAGCCTTGCGTCAGCGCGCGAATTGTCGCGCTGGATCGAATGGATCGGACCGAACTCCTCCGAGCGCCGCACGATGCATGTCCTCAACATGTCTGATGGCGATGGCGCGCTGCCTGAAAAAGAATTTTTGCGCGCCGTTGGCCGGGTTCCTGACGTCACGATACCGTATAGCCGAGATATTGCGATTGCTTCAAACCTCGGAGTGGGCGCAACGCAGAAATGCCCCGTGCTCAACCATGGTCTCGAAACGCTGCTCCGCGAGTTGGCAGGAGAGCCGGCAGCGCCGCGGTCGCTCCTAAGCCGAATCTTTGGTTAGCGATGACCCTATTTGGTAAAAAGACGGAGCCTCAGTCGCTCGCGGCCGAGCCAGAGAAGCCGGCTTCTCCGCTACCCGAAGCCGCCACGACACGTCCCCTCCCGTTGACGACGGCGTCCGAGGCGAAAGACTTCATTCGCGATCAGATATTCTTGCGCGTCGACTCGTTGGTCGCTGTGCGGATCAGCAAGACGGAGCTGGCTGCCTTCGTCAATAAGCTAGTGGCCGAGATCGCAAATGATCGAAAAATTCTGCTAAACCAACTTGAGCAACACGCCCTCGTCGCGAGCCTCGTCGATGAAATGATCGGACTCGGCCCAATCGAACCGCTCCTGCGCGATCCGTCGGTATCGGATATTCTCATTAATGGTTGGCGAACGATCTATGTCGAGCGGCGCGGCAAACTGGAGCCCGCCAAGCTTCAATTCCGCAACGACGCGCAGGTCCTCCACGTGGCTCAACGCATCGCATCGTCGATTGGCCGCCGCGTCGATGAGTTGAGCCCCATGCTGGACGCCAGATTGGCGGACGGCAGTCGCGTCAACGTGATCATTCCGCCCCTTGCCTTAAAAGGGCCGTGCATTTCCATCCGAAAGTTTTCAAAGAACTTGATGGGATTCTCGAATTTTGTCACGAACGACACAATCTCGTCCGATCTCGCCAGTTTTCTCGAGATTTGTGCGCGGTCCCGGTTGAATATCATTATTTCTGGCGGCACAGGTTCCGGCAAAACGACCCTTCTCAACGCTCTCTCGAGCACGATCGACCCGCGCGAGCGGATTATCACCATTGAAGATGCCGCTGAACTCCAACTGCAGCAGGCTCACGTGATTTCGTTGGAGACGCGCCCACCCAACGTCGAAGGGCGTGGCGAGATTACGCAGAGGGATCTTATGCGCAACGCGCTTCGGATGCGTCCCGACCGCATCATCGTAGGCGAGGTGCGCGGCGCCGAAGCCTTCGACATGCTGCAAGCTATGAACACGGGACACAATGGTTCCATGTCGACGGTTCACTCCAACTCCGCCCGTGACGCGTTGGGACGGATCGAAGACATGATCCTGATGGGACCCGGCAACCTTCCCATGCGGGCAATTCGCACTTCGATGGTGAGCGCGCTTGATCTGCTGGTCCATACCGAGCGCATGCGCGACGGTGTACGCCGCGTGACCGAAGTTATGGAGGTCGTCGGACTGGAAGGAGAAACGATCACTTTAAGCGCGTTGTTCACGTACAAGTATGAAGGTGAAAACGCTGACGGTCTTCTCCGGGGGCGCTTCGAATCCAGACAATCCCGACCACGCTTTTATGAGCGAGTTGAGTATTTTGGTTTCGGCTCCGCGCTTCTGCGAAGTCTGGGAATTGACGACAAAGTTCGAGTATCAGGCACATGACGCTCATGTTTACTGCCCTTATTCTCGTGCTTGTTGGCGCCGCCATTTTCGCGACGGAACTCGTGCGGCGCCGAAGGGAGCGCCTCGCCGTGGAGAACCGCGTGAACTTGGTCGCCAAGGCTAAACAGCAAACCGAGACTCCCGACGCGTTTGGGGGGTTGTTAAAGGCTGGAACAAAAAAAATCGACATTCTTACCCGACGGATATTCACAGTCGGGATCAAGCGAAGGTGGGCGATGCGCTCCGGCACGCTCACACTCTTGCTCGCTGCATCCACATCGGCCTGTGTGGTTTGGATTGTCGCCCATGCTTTTTTCGGTGCCTCCTCGTGGCTATCGATCCTTGCGGGTCTCGCCGCGCTGTTCTTCGTGCCGCGACTTATTCTCTCCGGCCAGCAGAAACGCGTGGAGCGCAAATTTACGGACGAGTTTCCTGGTGCGCTTGATACCGTTGCGCGCATGATTCGAGCAGGTCTCCCGATCACCGCGGCGGTCCAAACTGTCGCCGTCGAATTGAAGCCGCCAATTAGCGAAGCGTTCGAGGCCATCTCTGACCGCTCGAAAATTGGCGTTCCACTCAAAGACGCTTTGGATGAAAGCAGTAGGAAGATCGGTCTGCCGGATTTCAGCTTTTTCACGGTTGCCGTATCATTGCAGTACGCTTCAGGAGGAAATCTCACGCAGACGCTCGAAATTCTTTCCGATATTGTCCGGAAGCGACGCGCAATGCGCCTCAAGGCCAACGCCAGTACCGGTGAGATTCGAATCACCGCTTATACGCTGGGTGCGTTGCCTGTTTTCATTACTATTGTGCTGCTTATCAGTAACCCGGCCTATCTTGCTCCGTTATGGTCGGACCCACGGGGCCATTACATCCTTGGGGCGGCCGGGGCGTTGCTTTTGCTCGCATACCTCTCCATGCGGATGATGGTGCGCAGCGTCAGCAGCGAGATTTGAATCATGCTCGAGTCGCATCTCTGGGGCTATGTAGCATTCCCGGACTTTATGGCGCTGTTCGGCATAGCCGCAGTGATTGCGGGGGGCGCGACCCTAATCGTGGCCAGCATGCCGACTCGCGGCGAAACCTTAGTACAGCGCATCATTTTTGCGGTGCCCAGAGCTGCTGGTAGAGGAGCAGCCGAGAAGTCCCCAGGACTCCAACCGTTGACAGTGCTGCGAAGGCTCCCTTCGATTTCGGGCGGCCTTTCTGAGACGGAGCATCGGCAAGTCATCGGACTGTTTTCTCACTTGGGTGCTCCGCCCGATCGCGCGGTCCCATACTTTGTTATCACCAGGGTCGTTCTGGCAGCCGCCTTCGGCGTACTGACGTTGGCCGCCGGCCTGCGAGTTAGCTTCGTTGCGGCGCACTGGGTGGTGCCGTTCCTTGCATCGATGGGTGGCGCGATCTTTGGATGGATTTTGCCTATCTTCTTTATCTCCTATTTTGTGAAAAAGAGAAACAAGGCTATCATCTCGGGGCTGCCGAATGCGCTCGACCTATTGGTGGTCTGCGTAGAATCTGGCCTCTCCCTTGAAGACGGGCTTCAGCGTGCCGCGAGTGAACTCCGCGATTCGCAACCAGCGCTTGCGGAGGAACTCGCGCTGACCTGGGCCGAAGCCAGCATTCTGCCTGACCGCACTCAAGCGCTTGTCAATTTATCGGACCGCATCGATGACTCGAGCATGCGGGCGGTCGTCGGCATGATGTCACAGAGCCTACGATTTGGAACTCCGCTCGGACAATCGCTAAGAGTGGGCGCAGCTGAAATCCGCAACGACCAAATGACGAAACTGGAGGAGCGCGCAAGCCGGTTGCCCGCGCTCATGACGATACCCGTTATGTTGTTCATCATGCCTACGATCTTTCTGATCGTGGGAGGCCCCGCGGCGTTAAGATTAATTGACACGTTTAGTGGCGGAACGCATTAAACAAACTTTGCCCACGGCTTGACGTCTGACTCTGCGTAATTCTTTCCGCATCCGCGCGCGACATTGTGTCGACCACGTTGCGTCGAACATCAGCTTGATTGCAGAAGAACTCTTTGTCGCCAGACAACTGCCTAAGGGGAAGTCCCGGCCTGTGGGTCCACCGCCGGGAGCGCTGTCAAACAGGCTTGGTCCTCCTCGAGCTGCTTTGGCCGTCGTGGAAACAGTCCATGTCGCCGAACTTCGCATTCTCCGGATAGCAACTGCCTTTTATTGCAGAAAAGTCCACCATCGCTGACCAACTTCAAAGCTTCAGTCAAGCGTTTCTTTCAGATTTTGTCGTTTCGATTTGACTTGCCTCAAAAACCGAGCAGGATACGTCGCATAAGCTCCGTGGCGGCTCGAATCAAACTGATGAAGGGCAGGTTGGCCATGTTGAAATACTTGTTGGGCCGCGTCGGACCCCCCTTGGCAGCAGCCATAGGGTTCTCTATAGGGCTAGTTGGACTGCAGCCCGCCAAGTCGCAACAACCTGCGGTAGCGCCGGCGCGCCACTTTAGAGTCACACGCGACAAATCAATAACGTTCGCCCTGCCGTTTTCATTTTCCACAGCTATAATGGGTAATTTGGATATTGCCGACGTTCTTCCGGAGTCCGATCGACAGATTTACATTCAGGGAAAGAAAATTGGTACGACCAATATTACTCTGTATGATCAAAACAAACATCTTGTCGGGGTTATCGACTTGGATGTGACCCTCGACATCGAGCAGATCAAAAGCAGGATTCTTTCCGGCACGGAGAGCCACGGCATCCGCGTATCCGTGAGTAAAGACCAAATTGTCCTGAGCGGCGTTGCGAGGAATTCCGTAGATGCAGACCGGGCTGTCGCGATCGCCAAGTCGTTGGTGACAACGGACGACGGCAGGGAGGTGGACCCCGATAAGGCGGATAAATACATCATCAACTCGATGCGCGTTGCGCCGTCGCAGCAGGTCATGCTGAGAGTCCGTTTCATCGAGGTGGACCGCACCGCGGAGCGCGACATAGGTGTGAATTGGTTTGGAGCAAAGGGTCAGAATATCGCCAACATAGGCGGTCCCGGGATCCCACCAGGCCCCGTCACCCAAGCCGGCAGCACCATCACGAACGCGTTGGGGCAGACCGTCCCAACTCCTGGTGGAGTTCCCTTGCTCCAGACCCTGGGAACATTGGTGCCAGGAGGGCTATCGGCTGCCGCTGCGGCGCCTTTTGGAGTTGGGCTCTTCAAGCTTGGCGGCGGCAACGTCGATCTTCTCATCTCGGCCCTTGAATTGAAGGGACAGGCGCGCCGACTCGCAGAGCCGGACCTCGTCGCTCTCTCCGGAGACACCGCGAGCTTTCTCGCGGGCGGCGAATATCCGGTGCCGTCCGTACAGTCCTCGTCGGGCACCGCTCCCGTTATCACCACGCAGTATTACCCCTATGGCGTGCAGTTGACATTCGTCCCCACCGTTCTGGCTACTGGAATCATCAATCTGCGTCTGAACCCCTCAGTCAGCGAACTCGACTACAAAAATGCCGTCGTGATTTCGGGCACCGCGATCCCGTCAATCACCAAACGGGAGGCGCGCACGACGATCGAACTGCGCGACGGGCAAAGCTTCGCCATCGCGGGTCTTCTCCAATCGGACAACTCGCATGATATCAACCAATTGCCCTGGCTCGGTTCGGTGCCCATTCTCGGGGTGCTGTTTAGCAGCAAGTCCTATCAAGCAGCTGAGACCGATCTCGTGGTGATCATCACGCCACATCTCGTCGCGCCCGCGGCTCCAGGCCAAGTCATGGCGACCCCGTTAGACAAGGAACTGCCGCCCAATGATATGGACTTTTTCTTGGGGGGCAAGCCCGCGGTTCGCAAGCAATACACCGATTTCGTGACATCGGGGGGAGGCACAACCGGGCCTTACGGTTACATTATGCCTCTTACCGCGAAATGATATCGGGGGGCGGGTTGAAAGGAAAAGCGATGACGAAAATGACCGGATTGGCCGCGCTCATATCGCTGATGGCTATTGGCGGAGCGTCGGCTGGCCAAGATTATCCGTTTTTAGACGAATTGACCCGGTATGCTGAAAGAATTGACACGCTCTCCGTGGCTTCCGGGGACGCCAGAAATGTAAACGCGGCCACTCAAATCATCAACCCTTGGCCGCGCTACGCCCGCGACAGGCGCATTCCTGTAAATGGACAACGCATGGTAGGCGCGATCAATCGGTATCAGAATCCGAAATTATTGGGCGCACAGGCGCCGACCCTTTCTCCGATAATTACTCAGAGCCTTCAAGGAAGCAGCGGCAGCGGCGACCAAGGCAGTTCGGGCATGGGGTACGGCGGCGGACAATAATATCCTAATGATCAGCCTAGCTCCGGTCACAGGGCCAATGTGTGCAGAATAAGAGCAATCGTGCGTACAATTCTTTTGGGGGCTGCCGGATTTCTCGTAATCACGCAGGCGGCGTGCGTTGGCGATGAGCCACCGATCGCCGACATCAATGCCTCCCCCCCGCCCGCGAAGGTCGACGGCGCAGGAACCACTCTGACAATCCAGAATCCGGGCGATGTAAAGTACTATCCTTCGGACCACCCATTGCGCCTTGGCCAGGAATATTTCAATCGTGGCATTTACGGAGTGGCGCAGCAGTATTTTCAAGCTGCGGTCGAAAAGGCTCCGAGGGACGCGGACGCTTGGATTGGGCTTGCTGGCAGTTACGACCGCGTCGGCCGTTTCGATCTAGCCGACCGCGCCTATCGCGAGGCGATCAAGCTTCAGGGCGAAACCACGCAGATCCTCAACAACTATGGTTATTCCTTGATGTTGCGCGGCAATTTGGATGCTGCACGCGAAAAATTCAAGCAAGCGTTTCAGCGGGACCCCGACAATACAACCGTCCAAAATAACATGAATCTCCTCAATGACAGTTATCGATTTGTTCAGCGCGATGCCCAGTAATTCAATTTCATGCAAAAACACATAAGCGTGGTGAAGGCCGACGGATGACTTGCCAAATAGCCAAAACTAACAGGTTACAATGAGTTTAATCAGAATCTCGGCAGTTTCGTGCACCGTTATGCTCGCACTTATACGAACCGCCGTTGCCAAGCCTATGCACGTCGCAGTATCTAGAGTTATCTCGCCCCACGCGCAAGTCGAGCGAATATATTATCGTTGCCCTGGGCAATGGGTACCAGACGGGACGATTGCCGCCCCGACTGGTGGTTATCCATACTACGGCTGGTACGGGTATCCATATGTGCCTTACCGTTGCGTACGCGTGCATCGTGGTCACTTTAGGTACTATCGTCAACCAATACAATATTATGACCCTTAGCAAATAAAACAGCCCTTGCTAAAAAGGTCCGAGCGTTTTGCCGCATGCATCAGTGATTTCAAGCGGCGAGAGTTGGACGCCTACGAAACCTCTGCGACGAATCAGGGTTCGATTGATTCAATCGGTCATGTCGCGGTGGGAGCGCGGACATGGTCGATCATCGCCGGGTTTCTTCGATCTTGACGACCGGCTGGCGGAACTGTCGGCCAAGGGCGACAGGCCGGCCTTCGATCACGTGCAGAGGTTCAAGGTGCTGATCCTTCAGGCGATGCACGCGCTGTCGGACGAGCGCACGGAGTTCCTGATCAAGTACGTTCCGCGAGGCATTGAAGAAGGGCGACGCCACTGATGGCCTGTTCCCGCGCTTTGACGAGGCGCTCCTGTAGGGCGGCTTCCTGGCGATGAGCGGCCAGATCGCCGACGCTACGATCTGGCGTCGCCCAAACAACGCAACACGATCGAAGAGATGAAGGCGATCAAGGCGGCGTAACTGTTCCTGACGTGTGATACCAACGGTCCTAGCGGCTGACCGACGTGAACCCAGTCGCGCATTCGGATGGACGTGATGGTTTCGGGTTGAGCAATGAGCTTTCGCCAAGCGGCGCATGCGGCGTCGACGATGGCGTCGTAGTTTTCCAAGACGGTGTTTGAGAGCCAGTTCTGGCGGAGATATTCAAGACGCTCAAGCGCGGCGATCCGGGCTTCGTGTTGCTGAAGCAGATCGGCCGCGACAGCATCCTCATCAAAGTCGCCGGCCTCGTACTTCTGAACCCAGACCCGGATCAGGTTACGGCAGACGTCGTGGCGCTTGGCGAGCCCGTGAAGGGTCTCGCCGGCCAGGAACTCCTGAGCGACTTGGCGCTTGAACTCGATGCTGTGCGTACGCTGCTTGGCCATGGGCTTCCTTCTTCGAAAGCCCAGCTCGACGGTCGATACTTTCTCGCCGGATTGTCCGCCCCGAGGGGCCCACTCCAATCGGGGGTCAGTCTTGTCGCCGATTGACAACAAGGCGGGTTCATCGGCTTCTGCCCCCGGCACGCCACAACCCGCAGCGGCGCGCCGCGCCGGCACATATTGGTCGAAGCCCGGGTTCCATCAATAGACTCCAGCTGCTCTGAATTGCTCGAGAGCGTTCTTCCCCGGCGATTCGGGAATCCCTCATGATTCCCAGATCGACGCGCGCTCTAGGCTCAAGACCCAATCAAAGTGTTGAGGAGATTATCCGGTTGTGACTCAAGCCGAAGCGGGATTGGGGCTTGAATTGTGGCTGGGGAATTTTGGTTGAGCGAGGCGCAATGGGGCCGAAAAGGGCGGCCGAAGCGCAGGCGATTGGCCGTTCGCGCGACGGCCGGACGACAGAAATCCATGCCCTCGTCGACGCGCGGACGTCCGCTCGCCACCGAAATAACGCACGGACCGTTGGGCGATGTTCGCGTCGCGACAGCCTCAATCAGCGCCGTTCCGCCGGCCGACTGCTTGGCCGCCGACACAGCCTACGACACGATCGGCTGCGACGGTTCCTCAGAGAGCGTGGAACCGTCCAAGTCATTCCTAACAACCCGGCGCGAAAAAGACGGCATCCCTTCGACGAAATCGCCTACCGCCAACGCAATCTCGTCGAATGCATGGTCTGCTGATTGAAACATTGGAGGCGCGTCGCAACCCGTTATGACAAGCTCGCATCCATGCTCCGCCGGTGACGACCGAGGGATGCCCAGCTGTCAACGGCGCTCGTTCAGCGCTTATGTGCCTGAAGGCATTCGCCTCGGCCGGCGGACATTGTCGAGGCCGATGAACATATCGCTCGGCCGTTCTTGTCGCGCGAATCTTGACAATCATAAGACGTACAGGCAGTTCGCAAGCCTCGACGGTTGTCGCGTGACCGTCGTGTACGACTTTTGGGAGATCTCCGGAGCAAAATCAAAGAGCGGACAGTCTGTATAGGCCTGGACGAATCCCGTCGAAGTTCGTGGGTGCGTCCGGACAAAGGAGCTGGCTCTTTTCAAACATGCGTCGGTGGAAATTTAATGGGCGGGAAGGCGATCGGTTAAGTATGAGTTTCGATGCTGGCCAGCATACCCCCCGCGCGCCCAGAGAGGCCGTGTTAGTCCTTGGAATGCATCGCAGTGGCACGTCAAGTGTAGCCGGCGCGCTCGTCTCGCTCGGAGGGAGCGCTCCCTTCCATCTATTGCCGCCGCAACCAGACAACGAGAAGGGCTTTTGGGAGTCGAGTGTGCTTGTCACGCTGAATGACGAGGTTCTCGGCGCGGGCGGAAGCAATTGGCGGGACTGGCGCGAATTCAAGGTTGAACGAATTGATTCGAATGCCGCGGTCGCGCTACACGCAAGTGCGAAAATAGCCCTCGCGAGCGAATTCCGCGACGCGGACGTTCCGATCATCAAGGATCCGCGCATGTGCCGGCTCATGCGCTTTTGGATTCCAGTGTTCAAGGAGGTCGAATGGTCCGTCAGGGCGGTTCTGCCGTTGAGATCGCCACTCGAAGTCGCTTGGTCGCTCAGTCGCCGTGACGGCTTTAGCCTGAGCTGGGCCTGTTTGCTCTGGCTGCGGCACGTTCTGGACGCCGAGGCCGAAACCCGGGCAATGCCCCGCGCCGTGCTCGACTGGTCGCGATTTCTTGGCGACAAGCGTGAAGCGCTGGCTCGGCTCACTCTGCAACTGGGGCTGATTTGGCCGAACGGGCGCGAACGAGCTCTTGCGGACGTTGACGAACTCGTACTGCCTGACCTGCGCCACCATAAGGCGACCGAGGCTGATCTAGGCGCACATCCGGCCATCGGCGATCTGGTCCGGGAAACTTACAGCACTATGCTCGAACTTATTGAAGATCCCAGGAACAATTCCGTTTTTGCACGGCTCGACGAGCTGCGCGCTCGGTTCGAGTCCGCAGCGGTGATTTTTGGTCAAGCCACGCTGGAGTTGGAGGACGACCTCCGCAACGCACGGTCGCGCGTGGCTCAGTACGACTCAGAGCGAAATACCCTCACGGCTCAACTTGCCGTAGAGCGAGGCGAAGCCGCGCAGGTCTCTGGGCAACGAGATGCGCTTGCCGCAGAACGAGATGCGCTCTTCGCAGAACGAGATGCGCTCTCTGCAGAACGAAACAAATTTGCCCTCCAACTCTCAGCCGTGAGGAGCGAGAGCGATGCTGTTGCGCTGCGCATTCTTGAGGCGAACGAACAGATCGCCCGAGCAGAGGCCACAATTGCACATATCGGTAGCCGATATACACAAGAGCACTGCGCATCGAGGAAAATGCCGTTTCGTTTTCGCTGGAACGCAAGACCCAAAAGGCGGGCGTTATTATCCGCAAGCTCGAAGGATATCGAAGTCATCCGCAACTCTGTCTTTTTCGACGAGCGCTATTACCTCGAAACGAACCCGGATGTGCGCGAGATGGGACTGGACGCCGCACTCCACTACCTGGCACACGGCGGCCTGGAGAGCCGAGATCCCGGTCCGTTCTTCTCGACAAGCGCTTATTTGGCGCGCTACCCGGACGTGGCCGAGGCCGGCCTGAATCCACTCCTACATTACGAAGCGCATGGCCGCCGGGAAAATAGGGGCGTGCTGCCGTACTCAATCGAGAGCAGGAGCCCTCCCTCGCACTAAACTAACAGGCTGCTGAAGAAGTCGGCCGAGGAGGCTCTGGTGTTTGCCTTTGGGGCGTGATTCTCCGTGCTCGGCGGGCGAGTGGGGGGAGCCTATTCGATCCGCTCGGAGCGGCAATTGGTCGAACGGCTGGAGTTCGACATGCTGTTTCGCTGGTTCGTCGGGCTTACGATCGACGAGAAGGTGTTCGACGCCTTGACCTTCTCCAAGAACCGCGACCGTCTGCTCGCGAACGAGATCGCGCAAGAGTTTCTGTCTTCGCTTCTCGGCCTGCCCGAGGTGAAGGGGCTTTTGAGCGCCGAGCATTTTTCGGGTCGATGGAACGCTGTTGAAAGCCTGGGCGTCGAAAGCCTGGGCGTCGATGAAGAGCTTCCGTCCCAAGGGCTCCCCGGACGAAGCCCCGGGGAACGGCCCGGGCGAGCCGCCGCCGGGGCGCAATGGCGAAGTCGACTTCCGCAAGACGTCGACTTCCGCAAGACGTCGACTTCCGCAAGACCCGGCGGTCGAACAAAACCCACGCCTCGACGACCGACAAGGATGCGCGCCTTGACCGCAAAGGCGCAAGGCCAGGAGAGCCGTCTGGCCTATCTTGGCCACGTCTTGTCTTGGCCACGTCTTGTCTTGGCCACGTCTTGATGGAGAACCGCAACGGGCTCGTGGCGGCCGAGGCGACGCTGGCGACCGGAACGGCCGAGCGCGAGGCGGCGGCTTTCAGCCTGCGCTTGCCCAAGGGGGCGACCCGCGGCGCCGACAAAGGCTACGACGCCGAGGGCTTCGTCGAGGGCCTGAAGGCGCGCGGGATCGAGCCGCACATCGCGATCAACGGGACGCTGAGCAAGCATGGCAAGGCGCGCAAGACCGCGGTTGCGAGCGAGGTCGCCGCGAGCGTGCGCTACCCGATCAGCCAGCGGCTGCGCAAGCGCATCGAGGAGGGCTTCGGCTGGACGAAGACGGTCGGCGGCCTCATGCAGGTGAAGGTGCGCGGCCTCGCCAAGGTCCGGGCCGCTTTCGTCTTCGCCATGGCCGCCTCCACCATCGTCCGCCCGCCCAAGCTTATGGCCCTGACGGGCGGAAATGCGCCCGGCGACAGGAAAAGCCAGAGCACAATGACCCAACCTCAAGCCAGAACCTCAAAAATACGCGCCATCCAGCCGCGAAAAATCGCGCCCGCCTCCCTTGCTGCGCAGACGCACTGACTCTTTCAGCAGCCGTCTAAAGCGCGATCTGGTTAGGTTGAAGCGTAGCCATTCGGTTGGGGTGAAGCAATCGAGCAGGGCGCCGATGGTTCGCCAGGTCTCGTCGATTGTTCGAGCGTCGGCCTTGCGCAGGAGGGTCTTCATTTTGGCGAAGGCCTGTTCGATCGGGTTGAGGTCGGGCGAGTAGGCGGGCAGGAAGAAGAGCTTGGCGTTGGCGGCGCGGATGGCGCCGCGAACGGCGCGGCCCTTATGACTGCCGAGGTTATCCATGACGACAATGTCGTCCGGCTTAAGGATCGGGACGAGAACCTGCTCGACATAGGCGCGGAAGCTCATGCCATTGATCGGTCCGTCGATGACGCAGGGCGCGGTGAGGCCGTCGCAACGCAAAGCCGCCAGGAAGGTGAGGGTCCGCCATTTGCCGAAGGGCGCTTTGGCGACGAGGCGCTGGCCTCTGGCGCATCGGCCGTGGATGCGCGTCATGTTGGTTTTGGCCCAGGTCTCGTCGATGAAGACGAGCCGCTTCGGATCGATCGTCGCCTGACGCGCCTTCCACCGCTCACGCCGCCTGGCGACGTCCGGCCGGTCCTGTTCGGAGGCGCGAAGGCTTTTTTTTGAACGTCACGCCTTCGTGCTGGAGAAAATGCCAAAGCGCGTAATAGCTCACCACCAGGCCGCGGTCGGCCAGCTCCTTAAGCCGAGCGCGCAGCGTGAGATCCGGCTTCTCGGCGATCCGCGAGAGAGCCCAATCGCGCTCACGCGCCACAAGATAGGGCCTGCGCCCGCCCATCTTCAGCGCCGCCGGACTGCCGATAGCGCGCTGGCGCTGCGACCACTTCACGACGCTCGCCACGCTGATCATGAACGTCCTGGCTGCCGAACGGCAGGACTGACCCGCCGTGACCGCCGCCATCACCCGCTCGCGCAGGTCCAAAGAATAAGCTCGAGCCATCCCTGCTGGTCTCCAAGCCCAGCCAGCAGATTTGAATCTGACTCGCGCCCTCTTGGGAATCCCCCGCGATTCAGTCAAAGCAGATCGCGCGCTAGGGCGCTTTGCCTTTGGATGGAGTTGGTTTGGCTCCTCTCAGCGGCGGGCTCTACATCAGTCCAGTCCATCTGATTTGGGTTTTCTTGGCGCGTCGCCGTTTCGCTGCGAAACCCCCGATTTTGGGAGTTGGATTTCCTTGGATTTCCTTGGATTCTCTCGTCCGAATTTAGACTTTTCAATGGGTTATGCGGATAAAGGCGAGAAGAACTTTTCCTCCCGTTTTTGTCGTTGCGAACGAGCCTTCGGAAGGGCAGTCCCCGATTTGGCATGCCGAAGGGACGGATTGTTCATGTGGCAAGCTTAACTCAATTTCTGTTTTCCTGCAAGATATTGCCGGCCGAACAGTTTCCTTCTAACTGTCTCCATACAAAAGCAATTCGCTCTAGCAGGCTGCTGAAAAAGTCAGTGCGTTTGTGCGATAAGGGAGGCAGGCGCGATTTTTTGCGGGTGGATGCGGCTCATTTTTGAGGTTTTGGCCTGCGGTGGGGTCATTGTTCTCTCGCTTTTCATGTCGCCGGACGCACTTCGCCCTTCGGGGCCAGGAGCTTGGGCAGGCGGACGATGTCGTAGGCGGCCATGGCGAAGGCGAAAGCGGCGCGGACCTTGTCGAGGCCGCGCCCCCTCACCTGCGTCAGACCGCCGACAGTCTTCGTCCAGCCGAAGCCTTCCTCGATGCGCTTGCGCAGCCGCTGGCTGACGGCGTAGCCGAGGCTCGCCGCGACCTCCGGCGGAACCGCGGTTTTGCGCGTCTTGCCATGCTTGCTCACCGTCCCGTTGATCGCGACGTGCGGCGCGATCCCACGCGCCTTCAAGCCCTCGACGAAGGCCTCGGCGTCGTAGCCCTTGTCGGCGCCGAGGGTCGCCCCCTTGGGCAGGCGCTGGCTGAAAGCCGCCGCCGCCTCGCGCTCGGCCGTTCCGGTCGCCAGCGTCGCCTCGGCCGCCGCCACGAGCCCGTTGCGATTCTCCATCAAGGCGTGGCCAAGATAGGCGAGACGGCTCTCCTGCCCGGCGCCTTTGCGGTAAAGGCGAGCGTCCTTGTCCGTCGTCGAGGCGTGCGTCGCGTTCGATCGCTTGGTCTTGCGAAAGTCGGCCTCGCGGTTGCGCCCCGGCTGAGACGGATCGCCCGAGCCGGTCCCCGGGTCTTCGCCCGAGGAGCTCTTCGGACGGAAGCTCTTCATCGACGCCCAGGCTTTCAACATCGTTCCATCGACCGAAAAATGCTCGGCGCTCAGAAGCCCCTTCACCTCCGCCAGGCCGAGCAGCGAAGACAGAAACTCTTGCGCAATCTCGTGCGTGAGCAAGCGGTCGCGGTTCTTCGAGAAGGTCGAGGCGTCGAACACCCTCTCGTCGATCGACAGCCCGACGAACCAGCGAAACAGCATGTCGAACTCCAGCCGTTCGACCAGCTGCCGCTCCGAGCGGATCGAATAGAGAAGCTGCAGAAGCGAAGCTCGCAGAAGGCGCTCCGGCGGGATGGATGGACGCCCGATCCCCTCGTAAAGCGCGGAAAACCTCGCGTCGAGCTCAGCCAAAGCCGCGTTCGTCAGCCGCCGCATCGCCCGCAGCGGATGCTGCGCCGGGATGCGCGCCTCGACGTCGACGTAAGAGAACAAGGCCCCGCTCGTCCGATCCTCGCCCCGCATCGGTTCCTCCCGAATCGCCTCGCCGACGCAAGCGAATCACGCCGCAAACCAAAATTCCAGAACCT
Organism: uncultured Alphaproteobacteria bacterium; assembly: GCA_963726105.1. Classification (GTDB taxonomy): domain Bacteria; phylum Pseudomonadota; class Alphaproteobacteria; order Rhizobiales; family Beijerinckiaceae; genus Roseiarcus. The sequence goes on along the minus strand of CAVSBJ010000026.1, from coordinate 53,890 downwards.
TTCCGCGCCACTTTTTCAGCAGCCTGCTAGTTCGAACCAAGCGCGGCGAGCATGGGATCGAACCCGCCGCGCTGGCTGGACCCCCTGCTATTTCTTGATCAAGGGGCAGGTTGAGTCGGCGAGCTTGCCGTACGCATCTTCGCCCTTCATCGTTTTCAGGATCTTGTAGAAATCCCAGTCGCCCTTCGATTCGGCTGGCTTCTTCACCTGTACGATGTACATGTCCTTCTCCAAGAGACCATCCGGGCGGATCACGCCGTCAGTGACGAACATGTCATTGATCTTCGTCTTCTTTAGTTGCTCCATGACCTTATCCGGGTCGGTCGAGCCAACCGCCTTGACGGCGTTGAGATAGGTGAGCGTCGCCGAATAGTAAGCGGCTTGAGGGAAGGTCGGCATCTTCTTCGTCTTTTCGAAGAACCGGTTGGCGAACGCCCGGGTTGTGTCGTCCGTGTTCCAGTACCACGAGGTCGTCAGCACGAGGCCCTGAGCGGTTTCGAGACCAAGCGCGTGGACGTCAGAAAGGAAGACGAGCAGCGCCGCCGGCCTCATCGTCTTGGTAAGACCGAATTCCACCGCCGCCTTGAGCGAGTTCGACGTATCCGTGCCGGCGTTGGCGAGCGCCAGCACCTGCGCGCCCGAGCTCTGCGCCTGAAGCAGATAGGAGGAAAAGTCCGACGTCCCGAGCGGCACCCGAACGTTGCCGATCACGGTTCCCCCACCCGCCTTGACAACCTCCGTGGCGCCCGCCTCCAATTGCTTCCCGAACGCGTAGTCCGCGGTGATGAAGAACCAGCTCTTGCCGCCCTCTTCGAGAATCGTTTTCGCGGTGCCGTTGGAAAGCGCCGTCGTGTCGTAGCCGTAGTGCATCGTATAGGGCGTGCAGTCCTTGCCGGTCAGCGACGCGCCGGCCGCGCCGATCGCGAAAAAGGGGACCTTCTTCTCTTTGGCCGCGGCAGACATGGCTAAGCTGACGCCGGTGTTCGAGCCGCCGAGCAGCATGGTCATGCCGTCCGTGTCGGCCCATTCGCGGACCTTCTCCTCGCCGAGAGCCGGCTTGTTTTGATGATCGAAGGTGAGGATCTTGATCGGCTGGCCAAGCACCGATCCGCCAAAATCGGCGATCGCCATTTTGATCGACTCGACGCCGGCGGTGCCGATAACATCGGCATAAGGTCCCGACATATCGTCAATGTCGCCGATGACGACCTTGTTGTCAGCGGCCCAAGCCGCGCCAGCGGACAGCGAGGCGCAAGAGGCGCCGGCCGCCATCAACATGCATCTGAACGATTTCATTCCATTCCTCCCGATTTCACGGTTCGTACGGCCGCGCGCCGGCAATGCCCTGGCCTCATGCGGGCATAATGCTTGTGGCTGCAGCCCATGGCAACTTCCGCTTTAGTCGAGTCTCTCTTGTCGCCCCGGACGGTGCGCGCCTATAAATTCACCATGGCGCGACGAGAGTCCCGACGGGCAAGGATGGCGAGGACCGAGGCGATCTTCGAGCGCCTGGCGGCCGCCAATCCCGCCCCGAAGGGCGAGCTCAAGTACCTCAATCCCTTCACCCTGCTCGTCGCGGTGGTGCTCTCGGCGCAGGCGACCGACGCCGGCGTGAACAAAGCGACGCCGGCGCTATTCGCCATCGCCGACACCCCGGAGAAGATGGCGGCTCTCGGCCTGGAGCGGCTTGAGGAGCGGATCAAGACCATCGGGCTTTATCGGACCAAGGCCAAGAACCTCATTGCTCTTTCGCGCGCGATTGTAGAACAGCACGGCGGCGAGACGCCCCGCAACCGTGAGGAGCTCGAGGCCCTGCCCGGCGTTGGCCGCAAGACCGCGAACGTCGTGCTGAACACGGTCTTCGGCGAGCCGACGCTGGCCGTCGACACCCACGTCTTCCGCGTCGCCAACCGCCTCGCCATCGCCACCGGAAAATCGCCGCGCGAGGTCGAAGACGGCCTCATGCGCGTGGTCCCGGGCCGGTTTTTGCTGCATGCCCACCACTGGCTGATCCTGCACGGCCGGTATGTCTGCGTCGCCCGCAAACCCTTGTGCGGCGTTTGTGTGCTGATCGATCTCTGCCCGTACGAGGCGAAAAATCTGCCGAACAGCGACTGAGCCGCACGAATTGCCGAGCCCGCGATTGCCACCGAGTGAAGCGGATCTCCGGTGTCGGATGCAATTCTTCCACGCCGAAAGGCCGGGCCCAATCTTGCCCCCCGAGGCGGCGACCGGTTAGGACTCTGCCTCTATGCTCAATATCGTCCTGCTCCTGGCCGTCCTTGCGACCTTGCTCGTGGTCGTCGCCGTCTCCCAGCCCGTGGCGGTCCGGCTGAAGGTTGCGCCGGTCGTGCTCCTCGCCGTCATCGGAGTGGCGATCGGCGCGGTGTCGATTGTTTTGGTCCACACGCCGGTTTCCGACCGCTTCGGCGACTACGCAGGGCTGTTCGCCGACCTTCCGGTCGGGGCGGAGACCTTCATTTACGTCTTTCTGCCGCTCCTCGTCTTCGAGGGCGCGATCACGGTCGACGTCCGGCGCATGCTTGAGGACGCCGCGCCGATTCTGATGCTGGCGGTTATCGCGACAATCGTCTGCACCGCAGTGGTCGGCTTCGCGCTCTGGCCGATTGCAGGCCTGCCGCTGGTGGTCTGCCTGTTGCTCGGCTCGGTGGTGGCGACCACTGACCCGGCGGCGGTCATCGCGGTGTTCCGCGATGTCGGCGCCGCGGCGCGGCTGACCCGCCTCGTCGAGGGCGAGGCGCTTCTGAACGACGCCGCTGCGATCGTGATGTTCACGGTGCTGCTCGGGGTCATCGTCTCCGGACAACAACCTAACCTGCTCGTTGGCGAGGAGCAGTTCCTGGTTTCCTTCTTCGGCGGCGCGGCTCTGGGCCTCCTGGCCGGGCGGGCATTGCTCCAGCTCATCCCCTGGACACGGGACGATCGACTGGCCGAAGCGACGCTGACCGTCGCGCTTCCCTATCTCGTCTTCATCGCCGCCGAACAGGTCGTGCATGTTTCCGGCGTTGTCGCCGTGCTCTGCGCTGGTCTGACTGTCAGCGCTTCTGGGCGCTCGCGGATCACGCCTTACAATTGGTCGTTCATCACCGATCTCTGGGCGCAAATCGCCTTCTGGGCACATTCGCTGGTGTTCGTGCTGGCTTCCATCCTGGTGCCGAAGCTGCTGCTCGACATGCAGTTCCACGATGTGATGCTGCTTGCGGCGCTTATCGTGGCCGTGTTCGCGGCGCGCCTCCTGGTGTTGTTCCTGCTCCTCCCGCTTTTGAGCCTCGCTAAACTCACCGAGCCGATCAGCACCGCCTATAAGCTCGCCATCGCGTGGGGTGGCTTGCGCGGCGCCTTGACCCTGGTGTTGGCGCTCGCCGTCACCGAGAACCCTGCGCTCAAGCCGGAGATCCAAAGATTCGTCGCGGTGCTGGCCACCGGCCTCGTCTTGTTCACGCTCCTCGTCAATGGCACGACATTGCGGTTCGTGATCCGCCTCCTGCGTCTCGATCGCCTGTCGCCGATCGACCAGGCCCTACGTGACCGAGTGCTGGCGCTCTCCTATACGGAGATCGGCGAGACCATTCGCTCGATGGCGAATGAGCATGAAATCTCTCCTTCAGCCATCGCCAGCGCGCTTGCGCCCTATGAGGCCGGGATGGCGGCGGCAGAATCGCCCGGCGCCGCGGAAGCGGGCCTCACGGATCATCAGCGCCTCGCGATCGGCTTGGTGGCTCTCGGCAATCAGGAGCGGATGCTGACGCTCGAGATTATGGCGGAGCGAGCCGCCTCTCCCATCACCGTGCAGGCGCTGCTCAGAAACGCTGAAGCTCTGGGCGAGGGCGCGAGGAGCGGCGGGCGTCTTGGCTACCAGAGGGGGGCCGAAGCTGCCCTCGCCTTTCCCTTCTCTTTCCGCCTCGCCTATTTCTTCTACCGCCGTTTTGGAATCGTGCGCTTTCTGGCTGATCGACTCGGCGATCGGTTCGAGATGCTGCTCGTCACGCGTCTCCTGATCCAGGAGCTCATGGGCGCGCATGCCGTGCGGTCGCGCTCGATTTTTGGCGAGCGTGTTGTCGAGCTCATCGACGCCATTCTGCAGGTTCGCTTGAAGCGCGCGACAGCGGCTCTCGACGCGCTCCGCCGGCAATATCCTCAATACGCGGCAGCTCTCGAGGCGCGGTTCCTGCGTCAGTCCGCGATGCGCCGCGAGATGGGACGCTATGACACCCTGTTTCAAGAGGGCCTCATCGCGGCCGAGGTCTACGAAGACCTGAAGGGCAGCGTCGAGGACAGGAAGAAAGAGGCGCGGCCTCGCTTTGACCTCGGACTCGATACCCGCGAATTGATCGGGCGTCTCGACCTGTTCGCCGATCTCACCGACCAACAGCTCCAACGGGTCCAGCAGCTGCTCCGGCCCCGATTCGTGGCGCCACGCGAACGGATCGTGCGCGAGGGCGAGGAAGGCGACGCCTGCTACTTCATCGCCTCCGGCGCCGCCGAAGTGGTCTTTCCGGGTCGCCGCATCCCGCTCGGCAGCGGCGACCTGTTCGGTGAAATGGCGCTGCTCACCGGCATGACGCGCCAAGCCGATGTTGTCGCCATGACCTATTGCCGGCTGCTCGTGCTGAGGAAGGTCGATTTCGATCGTTTCATGGAGGACAATCGCGACATCCGTCTCGTGATCCACAAGATTGCTGCGTCGCGCTCGTCGATGAACCGCTCCGATGAGACGAGTCACGGCCTCGCCTGAGCCCTAGGCGCCGACAGACGCCTGAATGCCAGGCTTTTCGATCGACGCCCGAAACGTGTAAAGACTTTTGGACGCGCCGGTCTCAATGGCTCGTAACGGCTGCCGGGAGGAAACAATGAAAGCCAAATCCACCATCGTCTCTCTCAGAGGCGGGCCAATATCGCGGCGCGAACTGATCGCATCCGCCGGCGCTGCGGGTCTCGCCGCCGCCGCCCGCCCTTACGGCGCTTTCGCCGCAGGTCCCGAGTCAAGGCTTAAGGTCGGCTTCATCAGCCCGCGCACCGGCAAGCTCGGCGGATTTGGCGAGACCGACGGCTATATCCTCGAACTCGTCCGGAAATCACTCGCCTCCGGGCTCAAGGTCGGCGATAAGGCCTACGGGGTCGACATCCTCGATCGCGACACCCAGTCCGATCCTTCGCGCGCGGGCCAGCTGGCAAAAACGCTGATCAATTCCGACAAGATCGACATGATGCTGGTCGTCTCGACCCCTGAGACGATCAATCCGGTCGCCGACGCATGCGAAGCGGCGGGCGTTCCCTGCATGTCGACGGTCATGCCGTGGGAGGCCTGGTACTTCGGGCGCGGCGCCAAGCCCGGCCAGCCTTCGCCGTTCAAGTGGACCTATCATTTCGGCTTCGGCGGCGGCGAGTTCTTCAAAGCCTATGTCTCGCAATGGAATCTGATCGAGACCAACAAGAAGGTCGGCGTGCTTTATCCCAACGACGCCGACGGCAACGCGATCCGCGAGAATCTCGCCCCGGCTTTGGTCAAGGCCGGATTCACGATCATCGACCCGGGCCCCTATGAAGACGGCACGACCGACTATTCCGCCCAGATCGCGAAGTTCAAGGCGGAGAAATGCGAGATCTTCAACACGTTCCCGATCCCGCCCGACTTTGCGGCTTTTTGGCGGCAGGCCGCCCAGCAGGGCTACACGAAGATGGTCAAGATCGCCCAGATCGCCAAGACCGGCCTCTTCCCATCCGAAGTGACGGCGCTCGGCAATCTTGGCTACAACCTTGCGGGCGCGGCGTATTGGCACAAGGCTTTCCCCTACAAGTCGTCGTTGACGGGAGTTAGCAGCGAGGAGCTTGCGGACGGCTACGAGAAGACCTCAGGCAAAATGTGGACGCAACAGCTGGGTGCGACGCTGGCGCTGTTCGACGCCGGCGCCGTGGCGCTGGCCGCGAGCGGCGACCCGTCGAATAAGCCAGCCCTTGCCAAAGCGATGTCGACGTTGAAAACGGTGACCATCGATGGTCCGATCGACTTCACCTCAGGACCGGTGCCCAACGTGTCCCCGGGCCCGATTATCGGTACGCAATGGGTCAAGGCGCCGGCCGGGTCGAAGTTCCCGCTCGAGTTTCCCGTGACAGAGAACGCAACCGATCCAAAGGTTCCCATCCAGGCGAAACTCAGGCCGTTCAACAGCTGACGGCTGCGGACGCATGACATCCGGCGCGCGAGCCGATCGCTTTCTGCTCGAGGGAGAAGGCCTGACCAAAAACTTCGGGGCGCTCCTCGTGCTCGACGGAGTCGACTTTTTTGTCGGCGCCGGCGAGGCGGTGGGCGTGGTCGGGCCAAACGGCGCCGGAAAGACCACCTTACTCAGTGTCCTTGTCGGGGCGCATGCGCCAACCAGCGGACGGGTGCGCTTTCTCGGCGAGGACGTGACCCTCAAGCCGACGGCGGAGCGATGCCGGCGCGGGCTCGCGCGCACGCATCAGATTCCGCGACCCTTCAGCGGCATGACGGTGTTCGAGAATGTCTTCGCCGCCGCCGCGCATGGTGGCGGCCTTAAGCGGGAACGCGCCTATGAGGCGACTATTGATTCGCTGGCGCTGACCGGCATGACCTCTGTCGCCAACCGGCGCGCGGAGACGCTCGGACTCATCGATCGAAAGCGGCTGGAGCTCGCCCGCGCGCTCGCGACCGATCCGGCCGTTCTGCTGCTCGACGAAATCGGCGGCGGATTGACGGACGCGGAGGCGAACGAGCTCGTCGACATCATCCTCGAATTGAAAGCCCGCGGGATCGCGATCGTCTGGATCGAGCATATCGTTCACATTCTGCTGAAGGTGGCGGAGCGCCTCGTATGCATGGATGCGGGATGCATCATCGCCGACGGACCGCCACACAGCGTGATGGCCGATCCCCGCGTAATCGAGGCCTATCTTGGCGGAGGCGTGGTGTGACGCTTCTGTCCATCGAAGGTCTCGACGCCGGCTACGGCCAACTCAAAGCGGTGCGCGGCGTCAGTTTGACCATCGAAAAGGCGGAGACGGTCGCGCTCGTTGGCGCGAACGGCGCGGGCAAGACCACGCTTCTGCGCACCATCGCCGGCGCGCACCGAATCGCGGCGGGCCGCGTCACCTTCAAGGGTGAGGATATCAGCGCGCGATCCTCTCATGCTCGCGCCGCGCTGGGCGTGGCGCTGGTTCCCGAAGGCCGACGATTGTTCGCCCGGCTGACGGTCGAAGAGAATCTCCAGCTCGCGCGCTCCGCCGGCCGAACCGGCGCATGGACGCTCGACGCCGTCATGGAGGCCTTTCCCAACCTCAAGGATCGCCGTCGCAGTCTCGCCGGCACATTGTCGGGCGGCGAGCAGCAAGCAACCGCGATCGGGCGCGCGTTGATGATGAACCCGGCACTCCTGTTGCTCGATGAGGTTTCGCTGGGCTTGTCGCCTCTGGTAGTCGATCGCCTTTACGTCCAGCTCGAGGCGCTGAAATCGTCCGGCGTCGCCATGCTTCTGGTCGAGCAGGACCTGAAGCGCGCCATGTCGACCGCGAGCCGCACTATCTGCATGCTCGAGGGCGCAATCGCCATCGAGGGGCCGACGCGAACGCTCAGCCGAGAGCAGGTCACCGACGCGTATTTCGGTTTGAGAAAGTCATCGCGCACCGAGGCGCGCCCTTGATTTTCCTCAACCAAATCATCCAGGGCGTTCTGCTCGGCGGCTATTACGCGCTCATCGCCTGTGGCCTGTCGTTCATGTTCGGCGTCATGGGCGTCATCAACCTCGCGCACGGCAGCCTTGCGGTGGTTGCGGCATACGCGCTCTTCGTTCTGGCCGATCGTTTCGGCGTTCAGCCGTTTCTTGGTCTCGCCCTCGTGATCCCGCTGATGACCTTGATCGGCTGGGCGTTGCAACGGCTCGTGCTCGAACGCAGCGCGCGCGGCGGATTGCTGGTGCCGGTGCTTTCGACCTTCGGGCTGTCGATCATTCTCGACAATCTGCTGTTCCAAGGTTTTGGCGCCGACACGCGCTCGCTCGCCCCTTACATCGGCGACCTCTCTTACGACAGCTGGACGCTTACCGACGACATCGCGATCGGCAAGCTCGCGGCGCTCACCATGCTGGTTGCGATCGCGCTGCTCGGCGGGATCGAGACCTTCCTCAACCGGACTCTGATGGGGCGTGCGATCCGCGCCACCGCCGAGGATCCTGACACGGTCGGACTCGTCGGCGTCAACGCGCGGCGGGTCAATGCCGTCGCCGCCGCGATTGCATTGGCGACGGTCGCGATCGCTGGCGCGTTTCTCGGCATGCGGGCCACCTTCGATCCCTATGCCGGAGCGCCGCAGCTAATCTTCGCCTTCGAGGCGTCGGTGATCGGCGGCGCGGGGTCGCTCTGGGGCACCCTGGTTGGCGGCATTGTGCTGGGTGTTTCGCAAAGTCTCGGCGCGCTTGTGAATCCGCAAGGCTTCTTCATCGCCGGCCACCTCGCCTTCCTCGCTGTTCTGTTCGCGCGGCTGTTCTTCGGCGATCTTGGCCAGCGCGTCCGGACCGCGTTCAGCGGGGCGGTGCGAACATGAGCGCGGGCGCCTCCGCCGTCGAGCGCTGGACGCCCGAGTCGCGTATCGCGGTCGCTGCGGTCGCCGTCATTATCGTCGTGCTTGCGGTCGGGCCGGCGATCTTCAGCGCCAACGCGGTCGACAAGCTCACGACGCTGTTCATCTATGTCATCCTGGCCCTGATGTGGAACGCGCTGGTCGGATTTTGCGGCTTGGTGTCGATCGGCCAGCAGGCGTTCTTTGGACTGGGCGCCTATGCCGCGATCCGTCTCGCCGACTTAGGCGTGAGCGTCTATCCGTCGCTCTTCTTGGGCGCGCTCATCGTCGGCGTCCTATCCTGGCCGCTCTCGCTCCTCATGCTCAGGCTAAAGGGCGGCGAATTCGCCATCGGCATGTGGGTGGTGTCGGAACTCGCGCACTTGCTCGTCAACCTCGATACGCTGGTGCGCGGCGAGACCGGCACTTCTCTAATCGAGCTCAACGCCTACGCAAACGACAGCCGGCGGGCGCTCACCTATTGGTGCGCTCTCGGCGCGATGGCCGGCCTGCTCGCCATCGTCTTTGGCCTGCTGCGCAGCCCGCTCGGCGCGGCGATCCAGGCGATCCGCGACAATGAACAGGCGGCGGAATCAATCGGCGTGCGAGTCATGAGCGCCAAGCGGCTTGTGTTCACGCTCGCGGCCCTCGGCGCGGCGATGGCGGGCGCGCTGTGGGTCTCGACGTCGCTCACGTTTCAGCCCAAGGCTTATTTCAGTCCGCTCTGGACGGCGTACATGATCTTCATGGCGCTGGTCGGAGGATTGGGAACCTTCGAGGGCGCGATCCTCGGCGCGGTCATCTTCTTCGCCATCGAGACCTGGTTCGGCGACATGGGCGTCTGGTATCTTGTCGGCCTCGGTGCGACCGCGCTTATTTTTGCCCTTCTCTTCCCGCGCGGGATCTGGGGTTGGGTCGAAGACCGCACGTCGCTGAGGCTTCTGCCGGTCGGCTACCGCCTCCGCTTCGCCGACCCCCCTGGGGAGCGCAGGCGACCGGATGCCAAGAACGAGGGTCAGGGAGGGGGTTGAGATGCTTTTGGGAAAGACGATCGTCATTACCGGAATTGCGTCGGGCATCGGTGCGCGCGTCGGTGTACTCGCCCAGGCGCTCGGGGCCGACATCATCGGCGTCGACATCAATGAGCCCACGAGACCGCTCGACGCCTTCATCAAGGCGGACATCGGCTCCGCCCAAGGCATCGCCGAGATTGTGCAGACGCTGCCGCGGCGTTTCGATGCTTTGTGCAACGTCGCTGGCGTCTCTGGCATGATCGGCGCAGCGAAGACACTCGCGATCAACTTTTACGGACTTCGGGAGTTGACGGAAGCGGTCGCGCCACGACTGCGCGAGGGTGGCGCCGTGGTCAATGCCGCTTCGATCGCCGGCTATGGCTGGCGCGCTAATCTCGAGCGTGCCAAGACGTTCGTCAACGCGCCCGGGTTTCCCGATCTCGACAAGCTTCTCGCCTCCCATCAGGTTCCGGACGCGGAGGCCTATCCGCTGTCGAAGGAGCTTCTGCTCGTGTGGACCATGCGGGCGGCGCATCAGCCGCTCTTCAAGGACCGCGAAGTGCGCGTGAACGCGGTGAGCCCCGGTCCCGTCGCCACACCGATTCTCAAGGAATTTCGGCAGATCTTCGGCGATCCGCGCGTCGACGATGACATCGCGCGAGTCGGCCGTGCCGGGTTCGCGCCCGACATTGCGCCCGCCGTGCTGTTTCTGTGCTCGGACGCCGCGCGCTGGATCAACGGCGCCAATCTGCCGGTTGACGGCGGCCTCGAGGCCTCGATCAACGCGACGGTTCTCGGATTCTAAGATGAGGCGAGACCGACGCGCAGCATCTGATAGGAATAGGGCGGCAGCCGAGCGGCGAGCCGCCCATCCCCCGACGCGACGACACTCTCAGGGTTTAACCATTGTCGTCGCCACTCGCGACGCGAGATCGATCGAGGCGGCGGTGGAATGGCCAATTGACAACCTGCCCACAATACAGCGCCCACCAAATAATGACCGGCTGAAGAGCCAAGCGCGGCGCGTTGTACCACCAACTCGCCGGCAGCTGCGGTAACTGAACATTGTCGACAGCGTGCTTGATGTTCGCTGGAAAGACGCAAGCTGCGTACAGGGCAAGCATAACCGCGGCCCACCATTGGAGCGGACGCGTCACCAGCGCGAGGGCCCCCACGATTTCGCACCCGCCGGTGAAAAGGATGACCTCGCGAGGCGCAGGAACCCAGTCCGGCATTATGGGCAGAAACGCGTCGGGCGTTCGCAAGTGGACGATCCCAGCAACGAAATAAAAGATCGCCATGGTCCAGCGCATCCAGCGTCTGGTCTGGCCGCTCCTCAAAGGCAGGTCCTCGAGCTCACCAGGTCTTCTGAGTGCTGTCGACCAACATTGCGATCCAACAGTTCGACCTCTACCAGGAAATGATCTGACTTGATCGGCGCAATGTGTGGCATCTGGAACCCCGAGCCGACGGGGGTCCAAACAGTTGCGGCCGGCCGCGGCTCCATCGTGCTCGGTGTCTTCGGGCTAACCCTCTCTCGCCGGATCTCCTATATAGAATTCTAGCGCCGTCCGGGATGGATCGTGTAGAAACGAAACCGATCGCCACGGCCCGCCCATTTTTACTCCAAAGGGAGACTGACATGCCCGCCTCTGAGATTGTCATCGCCAGCGCCAAACGGACCCCGGTTGGCTCGTTCAACGGCGCCTTCGGCTCGACCGCCGCGCATGATCTGGGCGCGGTCGCCATCAAGGGCGCTCTCGAGGCGGCGAAGGTCGAAGGGGCCGAGGTCGACGAGGTGATTCTCGGGCAGATCCTTTCGGCGGCGCAAGGCCAAAACCCGGCCCGCCAGGCGGCAATGAAGGGTGGCGTTCCCCAAGAGAAGACCGCTTTCGGGGTCAATCAGCTGTGCGGCAGCGGACTGCGCGCGGTCGCACTCGGCATGCAACAGATCGCGAGCGGCGACGCCAAGATCATCGTTGCGGGCGGCCAGGAATTGATGTCGCTCGCCCCCCATGCCGCCTATCTGCGCAGCGGCGTGAAGATGGGGGAGATGAAGCTCGTCGACACCATGCTGCAAGACGGCTTGATCGACGCCTTCCACGGCTATCACATGGGCAATACGGCGGAAAACATCGCGAAAAAATGGCAGATCACCCGCGAAGAGCAGGATCGATTCGCGGTCAGTTCGCAAAACAAGGCCGAAGCGGCGCAGAAGGCCGGCCGGTTCAAGGACGAAATCGTCCCGGTCACAATATCGAGCCGCAAGGGCGACGTTATCGTTGACGCCGACGAATATCCCCGCGCAGGCTCTACTTACGAGGGGATGGCGAAACTCAAGCCCGCCTTTTCCAAGGACGGATCGGTGACCGCAGGCAACGCTTCCGGCCTCAACGACGGGGCCGCCGCTTTAGTCATCATGAGCGCGGACGAGGCCAAGCGCCGGGGGCTCACGCCGATGGCGCGCATCGTTTCCTGGGCGACCGCGGGCGTCGATCCGGCGATCATGGGCACGGGGCCGATTCCGGCGACCCGCAAAGCGCTGGAAAAGGCGGGCTGGTCGGTCAAGGACCTCGAGCTTGTGGAAGCCAACGAAGCCTTCGCCGCGCAGGCGCTCGCGGTGAACAAGGACCTCGGCTGGGACCCGGCGATCGTCAACGTCAACGGCGGCGCCATTGCGCTTGGCCATCCGATCGGCGCCTCGGGCGCGCGGGTGCTGACGACGCTTCTGCATGAAATGGCGCGCCGCAACGCCAAAAAAGGTCTCGCCACGCTCTGCATCGGCGGCGGCATGGGAATCGCGATGGCGGTTGAACGATAGTTCTCGCCGTTCGTTCGAAACAGGACGCGCCGGTCGAACGGCGCGCCTAAAAAATTTCGGGAGGAAAAAATGGCGAGAGTGGCAGTGGTCACCGGCGGCACGCGGGGCATCGGCGCCGCCGTTTCCAAGGCGTTGAAGGCGGCCGGATGCGAGGTCGCCGCGACCTACCATTCCAACGAAGAGGCCGCCGCCAAATTCAAGGCGGAGACGGGCGTCAATGTCTACAAGTGGAACGTAGGGAAATACGAAGACTGCGTCGCCGGCCTTGCAGGGGTCGCTAAGGACCTCGGCCCGGTCGACATCCTCGTCAACAACGCCGGGATCACCAAGGACGGCATGTTCCATAAGATGACGCCGGATCAATGGTACGATGTCATCAACACCAACCTCAATTCCCTGTTCAATATGTGCCGTCCAGTGATCGAAGGCATGCGCGAGCGCGGCTTCGGCCGCATCATCAACATCTCGTCGATCAACGGCCAGAAGGGGCAGATGGGCCAGGCCAACTATTCCGCCTCGAAGGCTGGCGACATTGGCTTCACCAAGGCGCTGGCGCAGGAGAACGCCAACAAGGGCGTGACCGTCAACGCCATCTGCCCTGGCTATATCGCGACCGAGATGGTCCTGGCTGTTCCCAAGGACGTGCTGGAAAAAGCGATACTGCCGCAGATCCCGGTTCGCCGCCTCGGACAGCCGGAAGAGGTGGCGCGCTGCGTCGTCTTCCTTGCTTCCGACGACGCCGGCTTCATCACTGGCTCGACCCTGTCGGCGAACGGGGGCCAGTATCTGGCGTGAGGATGGCCGACCGTCCTGGAGACGGGATGCCGTGGCCGATTTGGCCCGACGCTCAGCGGTGCAAGTCGATGTTTCACGACGGACCCATATGCGGGGGGCGGTGGCTCCTGTTTGCACCAGCCCAACCGGGCCGGATGAGTATGAGGGTTGGGTCTCTCCGCGAGATCGCCTGCCCCCAACGCAGCGTTCGCCCAGACGCGAGCAGACGGGAATGTCTACGATCTGCATTGGTTCATGGCCGGCGGCGCCGAGGTGGCCCTGTGCGGCCGTGCAACAGGTCCTGTATGAGACCGACCGCCTCTCCGAGAGCTCTGCAGCGCTCTAGAGCGCCATCCGAACTGATTGAATTCGGGATGGGGATTCCTGAAATCGGCGATGGAGTGATTCAAGCTTCCGGGCGGATTGGAGGGCGGCGGGAATGGCCGGACCGCTGTCGATGGATCTTCGCATCCGTGGGCTTGCGGCGGTGGCCGATGGAGCATCGGGACGAAGGGTGGGCGATCGCTTTGGCGTGAGCGCCGCCAGCGTGGCGAGCGTTGGAGCGCACGCAGGGCGACGCGTCGCCAAAGGCGGTGGGCGGCGACCGTCGTTCGCAGAAGACAGAAAACCCATGGTTCTCGACGGACCGATCAACGGCCGCGCCTTTCAAGCCTATATCGATCAGCTCCTCGTTCCAGAGCTCAAGCCCGGCGACGGCGTCATCATGGGACAACCTCATCAGGGACAACCTCGGATCGCACAAGGGCGCAGGCATACGCGCTGCTTGTCGAGACGGCCGGCGCGAAGCTGCTCTATCTCCCGCCCTACAGTCCCGACTTCAATCCGATCGAGAACGCTTTCGCCAAGCTCAAGGCGCTCCTGCGAAAAGCCGCACAGCGCACCGTCGAAGGACTCTGGGCCAAAATCGCCGAATTGCCGCCTGCCTCTCGCCACGCCAATGCGCAAACCACTTCGCCGCCGCAGGATACGATCGAACGTGAGGGGATTCCGCTCTAGAGCATTTTTCCTGTCTGATTGAATCGTAAGGGGATTCCCAAATCGGGTTGGTTCTGATCCATGCTTCTGGCCGGCTGTTTGGTCCCGGGCTTTGAGGGTGCAATCTTGAGCGCTTCGAGGGATGCAACGGACGTCCGTCTCCGATCTTCCGACTGGCCCCAAGGACGCCGGATCGACGGTTCTGACTGTCGAGGGAGAGGCGGTGATCATTGCCTTCAGGCGGCCTACGCTTTTGCCGCCGGACGACTGCCTCCACGCGCTTCAGCCGGCGATTCCGCATCTAACGCGCTCGTCATTGCATCGCTGCTTGCAGCGCCATGGAATCTCGAGGCTGCCCGAGGTTGAAGGGCAGGCCTCTCCGAAGCGGAAGTTCAAGCCCTACCCGATCGGCTATTTCCATCTCGATAGCGCCGAGGCTCGAACCGCCGCGGGCAAACTCTCTCTCCTCGTCGCCATCGACAGGACGTCGAAGTTCGCCTTTGTCGAACGCCGCGAGACGGTCTCGCGGCGCAACGCCGCAGACTTCCTGCGTCGACTCCTGCGTCGACCGATTGAGGCCGTCCCTTACGAAGGTCCACGCGGGTTCTTACCGACAACGGAACCCACTTCACCGATCCCGCTGGCGACTCCTGGTCGCCCGTGGAAATCCGGGAGACGATCACCAACCAGAAGCCCTTCCGAGCGCAGGCCTTCGAATAGGCCTGCGCATCCACGATATCGACCATAGGCTGACGAAGCCGAAGCATCCGTGGACGAATGGTCAGGTCGAGCGGATGAACCGGACGATCGAGGACGCAACCGTCAAACGCTACTTCTACGAAACACACGAGCAGCTGCGCGCGCATCTGCGGGACTTCGCCGACGCCTACAACTTCGCCACAAGGCTCAAGACCCTCAAACGCATGACCCCCTACGAGTTCGTCTGCAAAGCATGGACTTCCCAGCCCAACCGATTCAAACTCAACCCGCTCCATAAAAGCCCGGGACCAAACAACTAGCCGCGCACGAGCACGCCGGCGGGCAAGCGGGCGGCGAGCTCCCTTCCCGCCTCTCGGCCCAGCCGTTCGGCGTCGGCGGATGGTCCGTCGGCGGCGATGGGGAAGGTTTCGGATCCGTCGGTTCGCAGCACCTCGCCCTGGAACAGGACCCGGCCGTTCTCAATCCGAGCGTGGCCGGCGATCGGCGTGCGGCAGGAGCCCTCGAGCTCGGCGAGGAAGGCGCGTTCGGCGGCGAGCGCCCATCCCGTCGCGGAATTGGCGATGGCCGCGAGCACATCGCGCGCCGGTCTGTCCGCAGTCCGAGCGGTCAGCGCGATCGCGCCCTGACCGGGGGCGGGAAGGAAAGCCCTGAGGTCGAGCGGTCCCCGCGCCCGGTGAACGAGACCGAGCCGCTTGAGCCCCGCCATGGCGAGCAGCGTCGCGCCGACCGCGCCCGCTTCGGCCTTGCGCAACCGCGTCTCGACATTTCCCCGAAGAAGCTCCGGCCTCAGATCGGGACGCAGGCGAAGGAGCTGACCCTGCCGGCGCAGCGAGGCGGCGCCGAAACTCGCCCCCCGCGGCAGGCCCTCGACGGTCTCGGCCAAGGCTGAGATCAGCGCGTCGCGCGGGTCCTCGCGCGGCAGGAAGCCCGCGATCGCGACGCCTTCGGGCATCACCGATGGCAAGTCCTTCGCCGAATGAACGGCGGCGTCGATCTCGCCCGCAAGAAGGGCCGCGTCGATCTCCTTGGTGAAAAGGCCCTTGCCTCCGACGTCCGCCAGCGGCCGGTCCTGGATCAGGTCGCCAGTGGTGCGGATGATTTCCAGCACCGCGCGCCCGGGCTCCCAGCCCAGCGCCTGTGTGAGACGATGGCGAGTTTCCTCGGCCTGCGCGAGTGCCAGCGGGGAGCCGCGCGTGCCGAGTGTAAAGGCTTGGGCCGTCATGGGGCGAGTCTTCTGGCTCGCTGCGCGCGCTGTCAAATCATGGAGCGCCAGCTCGGCAGCCCGGTGAAATTCACGGTGGTTCAAGCAATAACAGCAGGCCGCTGTCGTCGCCGAACCCCGCACGCCAACAGGACCTGTGGTCGCCGCGCAAGATTCAGGGACAAGTCGCCTGCGCGGCCATGGCGGCGCGAGGCCGCCACGATTCCACTACCTCCCTTCCGGAGGCCGCCAGATTTGACGCATTGAGGAAGCGATCTTTGAGACGCCTTGCAACGGCTTGTCAAATTTCTCCACACGGTCGAAGCCACCGGGCTCATGGGGTCGCACGCATGACCTTTTCCCCGCCGTCGACCTCCCTCGCTGGTTACGCCCTGATGCGGGGCGCGATCGCCGAAATCGCGACATGGGTTTTTTTCCTTCCTTCGCGCTCACGCTTGTCGCGGGCATGTTGGCGATTGCCGTGAACCGCGCAGTTCACGACGCTGGCTGGGCCTGGGTCAAGCTTGCCACGGGGATTCTTGTGTTCGCGGGCAGCTTCCAGGTTCTGGGCTCCGCACAGCAGGAAGCCAAGCGAAGCGCCGGGGCGCTTGCGGGCCGGTTGGACCCCGAGCCGTTCGGAGAGCAGGGCGCGTTGTCGGTTCTTCTCGCGGTCTCGACCGCCAATATTGTGCTTGGCGTCTGGCGCCCCGCGCCTCACGCAAATTCGCGGATATCGGATGAAAACCCAAAAGCAGCCTGATCCAGTTGCGTGATCTTGACGTAAGCGAAGCGGGAACGCAGTTTGACGCGCGAACTGCTCGGTCGCAAAAGGTAAAAATATGATGTCCGCATCTTTTATGATTTATGGCAGCGCCCGCATCCCCTCTGCGACGCGTTCGGCGCGAACCATGAGAAAAAATTTCTCCGCTGCTTCCCATGCGCTTCCCAACGAGTTCTGGGAAAAGCGTGATGTTCGTCTAAACTATTAATCTTATTGGTGCCGCAAGAGAGATTCGAACTCCCGACCCCATCATTACGAATGACGTGCTCTACCAGCTGAGCTATTGCGGCCCCCTCGAGCGACGCCAAGCGGGCGGCGACTGCGAACGGCGCCGCTGTCTATGCCAGTTTTCCCTGTCTTGGCAATACGCCGATAAGTTGCGATCGCGCTGGCGGCTAGGAACGCGCTGCGATGTCGCCTAGAAGCTTCGCGCGGGCCCCCGACGGCCGCGAATAGAACGAAGGAGCGGCCCCTATGGCGGGACGATTGGCGGGTAAGGTGGCGTTGTTGACGGCGGCGGCTGCGGGCATCGGGCGCGGGACGGCCGAGGCCTTTGCGCGCGAGGGCGCACGCGTCATCGCGACGGACATCGACGTCGCCGCCCTCGAGGGCCTCGACGCTGACAAGCGCAAGCTCGATGTGCGTTCGAACGAGGCGGTCGAGGCGCTCGCGCGCGAGGTCGGGCCGATCGACGTTCTCTTCAACTGCGCCGGCTTCGTTCACCACGGCACGGTCCTCACCACTTCGGACGAAGACTGGGACTTCTCGTTCGACCTCAACGTCAAGTCGATGCACCGCTTAATCCGCGCCTTCCTGCCGGGCATGCTGGAGAAAGGCCGGGGCTCGATCGTCAACATCGCCTCCGGCGCCTCCTCGGTTCGCGGCATCCCCAACCGCTACGTCTACGGCGCCTCGAAGGCCGCGGTGATCGGCCTCACCAAGTCGGTGGCCGCCGACTACATCCGCAAGGGCATACGCTGCAACGCTATCTGCCCCGGCACGATCGAGAGCCCCTCGCTCGACGGCCGGATCGACACGTTGAGCAAGTCGAGCGGCCAGTCGCTCGACGCCGTGCGGCAGGCGTTCATCGACCGCCAGCCGATGGGCCGGCTCGGCAAGCCGGAGGAGATAGCCGCGATCGCCGTGTATCTGGCTTCCGACGAGAGCGCCTTCGCCACCGGCCAGACCTTCATCGTCGATGGCGGATTTGCAATGTAGGGTTGTTCCCGGCCTGCCAATAAAAGCCAGTAAACGCCCGTAAGCGCGCATAAACCTAGTAAAAGTGCTGGCGTTTACTAGCGTTTATTTTTCAGAATCGAGACCTTTCAATGAGTTACAGTCGATTCGCATAAGGATTTCCGCGCCCGCTGGTCTCTGGTTGCATACAACTTGATTCTGCTGCCCAGACTCTCGCGCAAACCGGCCGAATCCAGGAGCCTCGTTGCGAGCGAAGCGGAGCAATCCAGCCGTCGCCGGGCGCCAGAGAGCGGCCGGTTCGCCGCCTCGCTTCGCTCCTCGCGGTGACGATTTCATCCTAACCCGCCCGTTTCACGCGACCCCGGGCTAGACCCGGGCCAATGTCGATCGTCATAGCACGTATTCCGAAATTCAGCAAGATATTCCAATGATTTCTATAAAAGCGGCTAAACCATTGACCCCCTATTCCAGGAAGAGCAGCGCCGTCTCATTGGTTGAGCGACCTTGCGCCGCTCACGAACGCGCTGCCCCGGAGATAGAACCGCAAAGCGCGGTCCGCCTCCGGCGTAATGCCGATTCGAACGCTCTCTCCGATTTCCCCCTCGCCGGCTGCATGGTCGTCGTGCGCGAGCCAGAGCGGGCCTTTCCGGCAAAGGTCGAGCCCGTCGAGCGAGCGATCGACCCTGAGCGCCTGGGCAAGCCGTCCCGGTCCTCGCGCCAAGTCGCGCAGGCGCTCGGTTCGCCGATTGCGTTGCATGATCGCGATTCCTTCGAGCGGTTCGAGCGCCCGGATCAGGACGCCGGCGCCAATGCCCTCCGTCTCGCTCGAAACATTCAGCATCCAGGAAACGCCGTAGGCGAGATAGACATAGGCGTGGCCGCGCTCGAGGAAGAGCGAGCGATTGCGCGGCGTCATGCCCCCGTAGGCATGTCCCGCCGCATCGCCGATGACATACGCCTCGGTTTCGACGATGCGGCCGATTGCCGCGCCTTCGGGCAGTTCCCGCGCCAACAGCTTGCCGATGAGAAAGCGGGCGAGCGCGGCCGTATCGACCGGCAGCTCGGCGCGTGAGAGCGGCGCCAGGCCCGTATCCCCCGCGAGCTCGTTTCAACCCATCCGCTCAACCAGATGCGCGCGCGACGGTCCTGGCTCGAACGGATCGCCGAAATACTGGGTCTCACGGGCGACCTTGCCGTCGCGAAACTCCATGATGCTCACCGTGTAGGACGGCCGCGCGTCATAGCTAAGGACATATTCGGTGACCCAGAGTTCGCCTGAGCCTACGATCCGGCGCACAGTGAAGCGCTTCCGGTTCGGCTGCACGGTGCGCGAGGCCTGGATGTTCCTGCGCCCGCGGATGCGCTCGCCCGATTGCGGATATTCGAGCACCGCGTCCTCCTGGTAGATCTCATGCTCCGCCTCGAAGTCGTCCGCATCGGACGCGGCCCAGTGGCGATCGAGAGCCGCTCGAATCTCTGAATCTTGCACGCCAAATCTCCCTGACGGCCGCGGTCGAGGCTGAGCCATTATACCACGCGCTGACCAGGCGCGGGCGCCTGTCAGCGGGTCGCGCGCGAACGATCCTGCGCGTCGACTTCAGGACAAGAAGCTCTCTTGGGATCACGCGGCCTTGCCTCGGGCGGCTCGGACGGCCAAGAGGAAGCCGCTCATGTCCAGTTCCCCTCCCGACACCAGTCCCGCGGGCGTCGTCGCCGCGGAAGCGGTCCTGCAAAATCCGGCCACGCTCAGCGACCTATTCGCGGTCAGGTCCTATGTCTGGTTCTGGCTCGGCCGGGTTTGCAACAGCCTCAGCGTCCAAGTCCAGGCGATCGCGCTCGCGTGGCAGGTCTATGCGGTCGCGCGCCAGTCCGCGTCGGTTAGCGAGGCGGCGCTGGCGGTCGGCATGCTGGGCCTAGCCCAGTTCCTGCCGATGTTCGCGCTCACCCTGTTCGCCGGCCATGCCGCCGACATTTACGACCGGCGCAAGATCATGATGGCGGGGCTTGGCGCGCAACTCGTCACGTCAGCCCTGTTCATCGCGATGGCCCATGACGGGCTGAACCTTCTCTGGCCGATCTACGCCGTCGCGGCCTTGTTCGGCTCGGCCCGGGCCTTCTATACGCCGGCGAGCGCGGCGCTCGCGCCGACCCTGGTCGAGCGGCGGCTGATCCCGCGCGCGATCGTCCTCAATTCGGCGGGCAATCAGATGGCGACCATCGTCGGTCCCGCCATTGGCGGGCTCCTGGTGGCGTTTTCGCCCGTCGCGGCTTTCGTGGCGTCGGGCGCGCTTGGCCTCGTCTCGCTCATGTCTCTCATGGCCGTGGCCTCGCCGCCGCGCCAGCCTCGTCCGACCGCTTCGCGCTGGGCCCTGATCGCCGAAGGGCTCAACTATGTGTGGACCACCAAGGTCGTGCTCGGCGCCATCAGCCTCGACCTGTTCGCGGTGCTCCTCGGCGGCGTGACGGCGCTGTTGCCGGTCTATGCGCGCGACATCCTGCATGTCGGGCCGCAAGGCTTCGGAATCCTGCGCGCCGCCCCGTCGGCCGGCGCGATCGTCACCGGCTTCGTCCTCGCCGCGCGGCCGCTGAAGACCCGCGCGGGACTGAAAATGTTCGCGGCAGTCGGGATCTACGGGCTCGCCACCCTGGTGTTCGCCCTCTCGCGCTCGATGGTTTTGAGCGCCGCAGCCCTCGCCATTCTGGGAGCGGCCGACATGGTCTCGGTGTTCGTGCGCCAGACGCTGGTGCAGATCGTGACGCCCGACCCCATGCGCGGGCGCGTCTCCGCCGTGTCGAGCCTGTTCATCGGCGCCTCGAACGAACTCGGCGAATTCGAATCCGGCGGCATGGCGCGCCTGCTCGGGCCCGTCGGCTCGGCCGTGTTCGGCGGCTGCGGCGCGATCCTGGTGACGCTCATGTGGGCCGGACTGTTTCCGGCTTTGCGCAAGGCCGACAGGCTGGAATAGGCGGCGCCGGATCGCGAATCAGCCGCTCTCGCGCGCAGCATTCATGACTGCGTTGAGTCGACCGCGGAGGTTCGGTTAGGCGTCTCGCGGACCGCCGCTCGTCCGGCGCCCGCGGCGCCCGTCATTCGAACGCCTTCGCGCCCTCATTCACCGCCTCATCGGGCGCGACCCATCGGAAGCCCGAGAGCTGGTGGCGCGCCCAGGTGAACTGCCGCTTGGCGTAATGGCGGGTGTCGAGCTTCGAGCGCTTCGCCGCTTCCTCGAGCGTCATCCGGCCTTCAAGGTAGGCGATGAGATGCGGCGCGCCGTGCGCGCGCATGACCGGCAACGCCGGGTCGAGCCGGCGCCCGACGAGCGCCGCGACTTCATCGAGCGCGCCCTGCGCGAGCATGGCGTCGAACCGCGCGTCGATCCGCCGGCCAAGCTCCGCGCGATCAGGCGCAAGATAAAGCCCCGCCCATTCGCCTTGCTGAAGCGCCGGCGCGCCGCGGGCGCCGAGGAATGAAACGAGCGGCCGTCCGGTCGCAGCCAGGACCTCGAGCGCACGCAGGATGCGCTGCCGGTCGCTGGGGTTGAGTCGCGCCGCGGTCCTCGCGTCGCGCGCCTGCAACTGGTCGTGAAGCTCCGATGTGGCGCGCCCCTCCGCCTTGCTTCGAACCTCGGCGCGCACGGCTTCGGGCACGGGCGGGATGTCCGACAGGCCCTCGGTCAGCGCGCGGAAATAAAGCCCCGTGCCGCCCACGAAAATCACCGGCCGTTCGGCGATTTCGGCGAGAATTTCGCCCGCCGCCAGCGCCCACCGGCCGGCGGAAAAATTCACCGCGCCGTCGATCGCGCCGAACAGGCGATGGGGCGCGAGCCGCTCCTCGTCCGGCGCCGGCCGCGCGGTCAGGATTCGGAGATCCCGGTAGACTTGCATCGAATCGGCGTTGACGATCGCTGCGCCGAACGCGTGCGCGAGCGCGAGCGCCGCCGCCGACTTGCCGCTCGCGGTCGGGCCTGCGATGAGGAGCGCCCGCCTCACGTGTTGGCCTCCTCGTCTGGAAGCGTCATGTCGTCCGTCCTCGTCGCCACGCTCATCGCCGATCCCTCGAAGGCGCCGCTCAGCGAAGCAACAGTCGACCGGGCGGCGCAAGCCCTCAATGGAATCGAGCGCCGGCGCTGGCTCGACGAGGGCGTCGCGGCCGATCTTGTTTTCACAGGGGATCTGAAGGCGAAGCGCAGCGCGCTCGAGGCCGTCCTCGCACACGAGCCGGTCGACATCATCGTCCAGCCCCTTGCCCATCGCGTGAAGCGCCTGCTGGTCGCGGATATGGATTCGACCCTGATCGGCCAGGAATGCGTCGATGAGCTTGCGGATGTCGCCGGGGTCGGCGCGCGCGTCGCCGCGATCACCGAGCGGGCGATGCGCGGCGAAGTGGCGTTCGCGCCCGCCTTGCGCGAGCGCGTGGCGCTGCTTCAAGGCCTGACCGAGACAGTGATCCGGGATGTCCTGAAAGACCGCATCACGCTCAATCGCGGCGCGCGCACGCTCGTTTCGACCATGCGGGCGAATGGCGCTTATGTCGCCATCGTCTCGGGCGGCTTTCGCCAGTTCACAAGCGCGATCCGTGAGCGGCTCGGCGCCGACGAGGACCGCGCCAATGTGCTGATGATCGAAGACGGCAGGCTGACCGGCAAGGTCATGGAGCCGATCCTCGGCCAGGGCGCCAAGCTTCATGCGCTCGAGGAAATCGCCGCGGCGAGGGGCGCGGCGCTCGAGGACACGCTCGCGGTTGGCGACGGCGCCAACGACCTTCCGATGCTGCAAGCGGCCGGCCTCGGCGTCGCCTACCGCGCCAAGCCCAAAGTCGCCGCGGGAGCGCACGCCCGCCTCGAGCGCACGGATCTCTCAGCCCTGCTCTATGCGCAGGGCTTCGCGCGCAAGGATTTCGTCGAGGGTTGAGCCCTCATTCGGTCCGTCTTTTGTTGGACGATTCCCTCTCATCCGTGTTAGGCCGGTGGCCTTGTGTTCAATGCGCCCGGTGGGGGGCGCGACGAGGGGAGGTCAGCAATGACGATCGCGTCGGTCATGAAGGCGCCCGAAGCCGTCGATCACGCGGCGCTCGCGGAGAGCATGTCCCTCGATGATTTCGACGTCAGCAATCCTGCTTTGTATCAACAGGAGGTCTGGCAGCCCTATTTCCGCCGGCTGCGGCGCGAGGCGCCGGTCCACTATTGCCGGGCAAGCCCGCTCGGGCCGTATTGGTCGGTGACCAGGCACAAGGACATCATCGCGCTCGAAGTGGACCATAGGCGGTTCTCGTCCAGTTCCGCGCTCGGCGGCATCACGTTGCGCGAGCGCACCGGCGACCTTGAACTGCCCATGTTCATCGCCATGGACCCGCCGAAACATGACGTTCAGCGCAAGGTGGTGCAGCCGATCGTCTCGCCCGAGAACCTCGCCAATTTCGAGGGCCTGATCCGGACCCGCGTCCGCGACACGCTCGATAGCCTGCCGCGCGGCGAGACCTTCGACTGGGTGGATAAGGTCTCGATCGAGCTCACTTGCCAGATGCTGGCGACCCTGTTCGACTTCCCGTTCGAGGACCGGCGGAAGCTCAGCTACTGGTCGGACGTCTCGACCGCCGTCCCCTATCAGGGCGGGCTGGTCGAAAGCGAGGAGCAGAAGGAGGCCGTATTCGCCGAGTGCCTCGGCTATTTCATGAATCTGTGGAACGACCGCGTCAATTCCGAGCCGCGCCGGGATCTCATTTCAATGCTGGCGCATGGCGAAGCCACGCGCAACATGAGCGCGCGCGAATATCTCGGCAATGTCGTCCTGCTCATCGTCGGCGGCAACGACACGACGCGCAACTCGATGAGCGGCGGGCTCCTGTTCCTGAGCCAGAACCCGGATGAATTCGCCAAGCTGCGCGCCAAACCCGAACTGGTCGAGTCGATGGCGCCGGAAATCATCCGCTACCAGACGCCGATCGCCTACATGCGCCGCACCGCGCTCGAGGACGTCGAGTTCGGGGGTAAGCTCATCCGCAAGGGCGAAAGGGTCGCCATGTGGTACATCTCGGGCAACCGCGACGAGGAGGCGATCGAAGAGCCCGACCGCTTCATCATCGATCGCGCCCGCCCGCGCCAGCATCTCTCGTTCGGCTTCGGCATTCACCGCTGCGTCGGCAAGAACCTGGCCGAAATGCAATTGAAGATTCTTTGGGAGGAAATCCTCGACCGCCTGCCCGGGATCGAGGTGGTGGGCGAGCCAAAGCGGGTGTTTTCCGCCTTCGTTCATGGGATCAGCGAGTTGCCGGTGCGGATCCCGGCTTGAGAGGCGCTTTTCGGGCGAATCGCTGCGGCGTCTTGCCGGCGGCCCGAAAGGGCGCCGCTCGGGCGGCAATTGCTTGCAGAAAATCGGAAATTGAGTTAAGCTTGCCCCATGAACAATCCTCCTTCCGCATGGGCTTCGACGCGGGCTCCCCGATCCCGCGCTGCGTACCCAACGGCAAGAGGCGCTGCGAAAAAATTTCGTCAATTTTCCCGTGTAACCGATTGATAAAGCTCGATTCTGACGAGAGAATCCAAGGGAATCCAAAGGAATCCAACCCGCGTTAGCGGGGGTTTTCGCCGCGAAAGCGGGACGCGCCAAGACAATCCCAACGGATCGACCGGACGGATGTCGGGGTCAGCGGCCAACAAATATGCACATCACGGCTTGGTGCAACTGCCGCGCCCGTGCTGCGTTCGGATGGAACCGTCATTGCGAGGAGCGCAGCGACGAAGCAATCCAGAGAACGTGCGCACCCTACGTTCCCCTGGATTGCTTCGTTTCACTCGCAATGACGGCGGTGGGTCCATCCAATCATAGCAGACACTAAAAGCGTGATCTGGTTAGGTTGAAGCGTAGCCTGCATTTATGAAGTAGTTGGCGCATTCGGTTGGGGTGAAGCAATCGAGCAGGGCGCCGATGGTTCGCCAGGTCTCGTCGATTGTTCGAGCGTCGGCCTTGCGCAGGAGGGTCTTCATTTTGGCGAAGGCCTGTTCGATCGGGTTGAGGTCGGGCGAGTAGGCGGGCAGGAAGAAGAGCTTGGCGTTGGCGGCGCGGATGGCGCCGCGAACGGCGCGGCCCTTATGACTGCCGAGGTTATCCATGACGACAATGTCGTCCGGCTTAAGGATCGGGACGAGAACCTGCTCGACATAGGCGCGGAAGCTCATGCCATTGATCGGTCCGTCGATGACGCAGGGCGCGGTGAGGCCGTCGCAACGCAAAGCCGCCAGGAAGGTGAGGGTCCGCCATTTGCCGAAGGGCGCTTTGGCGACGAGGCGCTGGCCTCTGGCGCATCGGCCGTGGATGCGCGTCATGTTGGTTTTGGCCCAGGTCTCGTCGATGAAGACGAGCCGCTTCGGATCGATCGTCGCCTGACGCGCCTTCCACCGCTCACGCCGCCTGGCGACGTCCGGCCGGTCCTGTTCGGAGGCGCGAAGGCTTTTGGGACTGTCAGGAATTTCGTGCGTGGGGCCATAATCGCGCCGATGGAGGGCGAATATGGCGATCAAGAAGGACACGCTGGACGATCTTTTGGCTGGCCGCGACCCGAAGGCTGTGTTTTCGAAAGACGGTCTTTTCGATGAGCTGAAGAAGGCTCTGGCGGAGCGGGGGCTGAACGCCGAGCTGGACGATCATCTCGACAATGAGGCCGCCGAGGGGTCCCAGAACCGGCGCAACGGCTCTTCAAAGAAGACGGTCCTGACGGAGACGGCCAAGATCGACATCCGCATTCCGCGCGATCGGGAAGGCACATTCGATCCGAAGCTGATCCAGCGCTACCAGCGGCGGTTTCCCGGCTTCGACGACAAGATCGTGTCGATGTACGCGCGCGGCATGACGGTACGCGAGATCCAGGGCCATCTCCTGGAGCTTTACGGGCTGGAGGTGTCGCCGGACCTGATTTCGACGGTCACCGACGCCGTGCTCGAGACCGTGGCCGAATGGCAGAACCGGCCGCTGGAAACGAGCTATCCGCTGGTTTTCTTCGACGCCATCAGGGTCAAGATCCGCGACGCAAGATCCGCGACGAAGGCCTGGTCCGCAACAAGGCTGTCTATCTCGCGCTTGGCGTCGCAGCAGATGGAACGAAGGACATTCTCGGGCTCTGGATCGAGACGACCGAGGGCGCCAAATTCTGGCTCAAGGTGATGAACGAGCTGAAGGCCCGCGGCGTCGAGGACATCCTGATCGCCGTCGTCGACGGCCTGAAGGGCTTTCCGGAGGCGATCGAGGCGGTCTTTCCGCAGGCCGCGGTTCAAACCTGCATCGTCCATCTCATCCGCAATTCGCTGGATTTCGTGTCCTGGAAAGACCGGAAGCCCGTCGTCGCCGAGCTACGGAAAATCTACCGCGCCGCCGACGCCGAAACCGGCCGCAAGGCGCTCGAGGCCTTCGAGGGCGGCCCGTGGGGCGGCAAATACGCGGCGATCGGCCAGATCTGGCGGCGGCAATGGGAGCAGGTCATCCCGTTCTTCGCCTTCGCTCCGGCCGTGCGCAAAATCGTCTACACCACGAATGCTATCGAGGCCTTGAACGCCACGCTGCGACGGGCCGTGCGGGCGAGAGGCCATTTCCCCAGCGACGAGGCGGCGACCAAGCTCATTTTCCTGGTCTTGCGCCAAGTCGCTCAGCAATGGAAAATGCCGCCCCGCGAATGGGCCGAGGCTAAGACCCAGTTCGCCATCATGTTCGGCGATCGCTTCGTCAGAACCTGATGGAAACCCGGCCCCGCGCACAAGATTTCCGACAGTCCCCCTCCGAACCTCTCAGCGATGACGCGCTTGAGGTCGATCCGCCGCCAGCGCACGACCCCATCCTTCTCGCGATCCGGCCCGGCCTCGACGATCTGTGCGAATTGGGCCAGTTGCTGCTCCGACAAGCGAGGCTTCGGGCCTGCGGTCCAGTTGTCGATAAGACCCTCCCCCGCCCGAGGCGTTGAAGCGATGAAACCAGTCGCGCAGCGTCTGCCGGTCCATGCCGCCGATCTTCGCCGCCGATCTTCGCCGCCGATCTTCGCCGCCGAGCCTCGGTCCATCCCGTCCCGGACCGCCGCCAACGACAGAAGCCGCCGGCTCCGGTTGACGTCCTTCGACCGACGGGCGAGCCTCCGAAGCTCCTCCGCCGAATAGTTCTCTCGCAATCTGACCGCTGATGGCATGGCGCGAATCCTCCACGCCGCCTTCAATCAGCATCGCCGCGATTCGCGAATCCCTCTATGAGTCAACCAGCGGACCCTCTGGTATAACGTCGAGAATTTCGTGCGAGACGCGGCGGGCAAGCGCTTCAATCCGCATGTGACGATCGGCGTCGCGACCGAAAAATATTTGAACGCAATGCTCGCCGAGCCATTCCCGCCCTTCACGTTCTCGCCCGCGAGCGCCTCGGTCTATCAGCTCGGCGCTTTCGGCACGGCTCGGAAGGCGCTCACGCCCTAGCCGGAACTCGTGGCCGACAAGAGTTTGCGTTCCTCACCGAAGGTCCGCGCGAAGTTCGCGCACACCTCGTCCCAGGCGCTCACGCAAAAGCGTGCCCAGCGTCGCGCCGTCGACGTAGCCCACTTCCGCGGCGATGGCGTCGAGGTCGAGGCGGCCGCCGTGGAGCGGGGATTGGACGCGCTCGACACGGAGGTCACCGCCTCGCAGCGGCGTTGCAGCGTGCGGGCGCTGGTCGCGATCGCGCTCGCGGCCTCGCCAGGGAAAACCCTTGGCCCTTCACAGATCGAGCACAACGTCGGCGCGCGGCCGGCTGCAACAAATGAGGAGATTGCCATTCCCCGGGGCCATGAGCGGCTCGACGAAATAGTCGACTGCGCCGGCGATCAGTCCGGTCTCGCAATTGTGGCAGACGCCGGTGCGACAGGCCCAGCGCGCCGGCACATCGCAGGCCTCGGCCAGTTCGAGCAAGCTTTGGAACGCCGGATCCCAGCGCAGGGCCAGATTGCTTCTGGCGAAAGACACCATCGGCCCGGCGCCTGCGGGCCGGTCGGGCGGATGCGGCGGCCGGTGCGGAGCTGCGGCGACACCTGGGGTCATCGCCGGACCGGAACCGAAATTCTCGCTGTGCAGCCGCTCGGCCGGGACGCCCCAGCGGGCCAGATCGGCTGTCAGGCTGCTCATGAACGCGGCCGGTCCGCAGAGATAAAAGTCCGCCTCGCGAGGCGCGCCCAGGTCCCGCAGGACGTGCACGTTCAAGCGCCCAGCGCCATCGAAATCGATCGCCAGCCGGTCCGAGGGCCCGGGCGCGCTGTAAAGAATGTGGCTATGGCCTCCGGGCAGCGACTTGAGAAGCCCCTGCGCCTCCGCGGCAAACGCATGCTCCGCCTTGTTGCGCGCGCCGTGAACCCACCAGACCTCTCTGTGCGAGCTGCCGGCCGCCAACGCATGCAGCATGGCGAGCACCGGGGTTGAGCCAATGCCGGCGCTCAACAAAACCACGGGGCCGTCGCCCTTGCTTAGCGTGAAAGCGCCGCGCGGCGCGCTGGCGTCGACGACATCGCCAACCTTGAGCTGGGTCTCGACGTAAGCCCCGGCCGCGCCATTCGGCTCGCGCTTGATGCTGATCCGCCAAAGCCGCTCGTTCGCTTCGTCGGACAGCGAGTAGCTGCGCAGCAACGCCGGCGAATCGGGCGCGGGCTTCAGTCGCAGCACGATGAACTGCCCGGGCGTTGCGGCGACGAGCGGACGATCATCGCCCGGTTCGAGCATCAGCGAGGTGACGTTCATGCTCTCGCGCCGCTTGTCCGCGACCCGCAGCGGCCGGAACCCGGCCCATGCCGGCGCGGCGCCGGTTGCGGGATCGCCCGGCGTCGAGCCGCCCGCGCCCTCCTGTTCGAGCAATGTTTTGAGCGAGGAGCGCCAGCCGGCGCTCAGCGCCGAGATGCGCAAAGCCCGTTCAACCCCGCCCTTCTCGCGCCCGGACAGATAGAGCAGCGCATCGGTCTCGGCGACAGTCAGACGCTCGGGACCAGCCGTGACCTTCGCGATCTCGTCGCCGGCTTCGACCTCTCCCTCCTCGAGGACGCGAAAATAGAAACCCGGCCGGTGATGGGCGACGAGGAGCGCCGCCATCCGCGGCTCGTTCATCCGGATGCCGACGCGGTAGCAGGTGACGCGCGGCTGCGTCACTTCGAACAGCGCGCTCCCGATCCGGTAACGGTCGCCGATGCACACCTCGGTGTCGGGCAAGCCTTCAATCGTGAAATTCTCGCAGAACTGGCCGTAAGCGAAGTCGGTGCGGCCAAGCTGAGCCTGCCAGTAGCGGTACGAATCGATCTGATAAACAAAGACCGCGCGATGCTCGCCGCCGTGCCCGTGCAGGTCGCCCTGACCGTCGCCGTCGATGTTGAGCCGTCGCACCCTGCGACGGCCTTGAACTGGCGTCTTCCAGATTCCGGTGTGGACAGTTTTGCCCTGCCACGGAATGTCGCGCGGGAGACCGACGTTCACGGAAAGCAAGCGCGCCATTGTGTCCTCGTCCCTGACCCGGAGCGTCGCTGACGACGTTCTAGCAAAGGTCGGCGCGCGCGTCCCCCGCCCTGGCCTCGCCAGGAGCCTGCGGGCGCGCCGCGAGCAGAACGAGCAAAAAATAGATCGGCGCGCCGATCCCGGCCATGACCAGAAACCAGTTGGACCGGCCAAAGAGCGCGAGCAGGATCACGAGATAGATGAAGTCGCGGCGCGAGGCGGAGTTGAGAAGCCGCGTCAGAGGCCGGTCGGGCGCGTCTGACACCGAGGTGAACAAAGTGCCGCCCCCGTCCTTCGCGCGCATCAATCGCCAATAGACAAAGCCGGCCGAGCCCAAAGTCCCGGCGACGGCGCCGGCGCCAAGCCACAGCGGCCAGAGCGCGCCGGCGGCCAGACTCCAGCCGATGCCCATGCAGCCGAATATGATTGTGTGAACGACATTGTCGCCCCAGAAATCAAGAACGCCGCCCCATCGCGATTGCTGGAACTTGAGCCGCGCCAGTTCGCCGTCACAGCCGTCGAGGATCGAATGCGCCAGGAACAGGAGCGCCCCGATGGTTTGCATCAACGGGCGCGACGAGAGGAAAAACGGCCCGCCGCAGATCCCGACCGCAACGGAAATCAGGCTCATCTGATTGGGCGTGATCGCGGTTCCCGCCAGGCGGCGCGAGATCATGAGCGAGATCGGCCGTTCGACGTGGCGGGCCATGAACCCGTCGGTGTCCTTGATCAGCGACTTGAGAAGCCGCCGTTCCGCGGCGCCGACGTCGGCGGGCGTGTCGACGATCAGGGGATCGATCGCAGCAAGGATACGGGCCGGGGGGCCGAAGCGCAAAGCGAGCCGGGCCTCGACCTCACCCAGGTCCAGGCCGGCGCCGCCCCGGTCCAAAGCCTCCGCCGCGTCCGCAACCGAGGCGGCCGGGAGCATCACGATCCGGTTTGGGATCGTCCCCCAGCCGGCCGGTTCGATCCGCGCCGAGGCCAGCCGCTCGAGCCAGTCGCCTTCCGCGAGAATGGCGGCAGGCGCAACGATCAGCGACGCGGGCGGCGCGGAGGAGAGAGAGGCGGCGAGACTCCTCCAGTCGGCGAGGGGGGCGATTCCGGGCGCGTCGCGGCCACCGCCGCCAAGCAGAAAGACCCGGGCGTAGCCGGCGCGACGCGCGGCAAGCGCCGTGCGCTGAATGAGGCCGAGCCCCAGGATGATTGGATCGCGATCCCGCCCGGGCGCGACACCCAAGGCGGCCAGCGAGGGCGCGGAAGCGGCAAGAAGAACGAGAATCGGCGCTTCGGGCATGGTTGGTTCAGGAATCCGCGCGGGGCGACGCCCGGCACTCCACCTCGGCGACGATTGCTGATAGACGATTTCGCGCGGCGATCGTAGCCCTGCGCAGTCTCTGGCGCGACCCGCGTCCGGACAGGAGCCAAGCTATTTCAAGATCGCTCATCGTCGCCGCGTTTCTCGGTTTCCTGCTCGTCGTCTTTCTTGTCCTCCACAGCGGCGCCGCCGAGGTGGGTTCCGCCATGCTGGTCCTTGGCTGGTGGCTGGCGCCGATAACGCTGTTGCACCTTATCCCCTTGTATTTCGATGCGACGTCCTGGCGGCAGCTGTTTCCGGCTTCAAACCGCCTGAGCGTTCCGAGCATTCTCTGGATGCGCTGGATCCGCGAATCCGTCAGCACGCTGCTTCCGGTCGCCGGCGTTGGCGGAGACGTCGTCGGCGCCCGGCTCGCACATCAACGCGGCGTTTCGGGCGCGCAGGCCACCGCCACCATGGTGGTCGACATCACGGTCGGCTCGGCGACCCAGGCGGTGTTCGTCATCGCCGGAGTCGTGCTGCTCGCTGCCGGGAAGTCGCACGACGCGGCGACGGTCGCCTGGGGAGTCCTGATTGGGGTCGTCGTCTTTGCGGCGGGGATCGGCGGGTTCGTGCTCGTCCAACACAACAGTATGTTTGGCGTGCTCATCGGATGGGCGCATCGGCTGGCGCCGAAGAGTTGGATGTCCGGCTTCACGGGGCGGCCTGAAGCCATCGACGGCGCGGTCGTCGCCACCTATCGCCGCCGCTCGGCGCTGTCCTCTTCCAGCCTGCTTCGGCTCATCGGTTGGGTGAGTGGCGTCAGCGAGGTCTGGCTGACGATGTGGGCGCTGGGCAGGCCGCTGACCCTGGCCGACGCCTTCATCCTCGAAAGCCTCAGCGCCGGCGTCCGCGGCGCGGCGTTCATGGTGCCGGGAGCCTTGGGCGCTCAGGAAGGCGGTCTGGTCCTGTTCGGGGCGCTCCTCGGAGTGCCGGCTGACCTCGCGCTTGCGATTTCGCTCACCAAGCGGGTTCGCGAGCTGGCGCTGGGGCTGCCGGGCCTTGCGGCCTGGCAATGGTTGGAAGGCCGCCGCTTTCTCGCGCGCCGGACGGACCAGGCGAGCTCGACTTCGTAAGGTTGGTCTACTGAGGCGGCGGGATTGCGTAGGCCGACGATCTCGCGGCTGGCGCCGGATGCACAGGCGACCCGACGGTCGGGCCCGGCGTGGCCGGCGATTCGATCTGCGGCGGTAGGCCCTGCGCCTCGCGCAATTGCGCCCGGCGCGTCTGATAGAAGCTCGAGCGCAGGAAGGTGTAGAAATCGACCGACGAACTCTCGGCCTGTTTCCATTGGCCGAGGTGAGCAGCGCCGGACACGATGCCCGACCCGACCGACCATGGCCATCCAATGATAAACCCGCCCAAAACCCACCCGACAGGATCGCCGACCGTATCCACCACGCCGCCCACAGAATCGCGCTGCGTCGAGGGACCGAAATAGGGGCTCACCACATAGGTGCCCGCCGGCACTCCCCAGACGAACATGGTCTGGCCGAAATCGCCGGTCTGCTGCGGCAAATTGCCCGCCGTCGCGGCGAC
Organism: uncultured Alphaproteobacteria bacterium; assembly: GCA_963726105.1. Taxonomy (GTDB): domain Bacteria; phylum Pseudomonadota; class Alphaproteobacteria; order Rhizobiales; family Beijerinckiaceae; genus Roseiarcus. The sequence goes on along the minus strand of CAVSBJ010000026.1, from coordinate 21,430 downwards.
ATCGAACAGGCCGCCGAGCCCGAATGTGGTGTTGATGATGATGCGCCCGAGCGTAATGCCAGCGGCGTTCAGGCGTCCCTGCAGGACGTCATTGGCGAACACACGCGGCCCTTTCAGGTTCGCGTCCAAATCCTGGAAGCGGTCCCGGATCACCCCCGGCATGGACTTGACGACCGTTGCCGGCGGATCGAGCACCACCTGATTGAGGTGAAGGACGCCGCGATTGAATTGCTCGTTGGGATCGACGATTGGCAAGGACGTGTCGTGCGGCACGCCGGCACACGCGCTCACAAGCGCCGACAAGCTCGCCGCGCCCAGCCATTTGGTCAAGCGTTCAACGCTATGCATGCGTTGACGATTCCTCTCGAAATTCCGCGGGACGCGGAAGTTTTCTCCGCGGGTCCAGAAAGGACCTTGCTTCGAGAACATCTGCTCCGGTTCTGAGAAATCAGACTGAGCCCCACCTCAAACTAGCAGAGCCGGTCGGCCTCGACTATCACCCTTTTGCCACAGTACGGCCATTTCTATTTTTGCCGCATGTATCACGGGTCCTGGTGGGATTTGCTCTGCGTGGCCAAGAGAGCAGGCTGGAACAGCACCGCGGCTGAGAGCGTCGTCACCAGCGACAGCGCCATCAATTTCCCCATGCTCGAGGTGCCGGGATGGTGCGAAAACCACAGGCTGCCGAAGGCGGTGGCGGTCGTACAGGCGCTGAAGAACACAGCCCGCGTCAGGCTCGACTGCAGGAAGTTGTGCTCTCCCGCCCGCCACGCCATGACGTAGTAGATTTTGAACGCAACCCCCACGCCCAGTAACAGCGGCAGGGCGATGATGTTGGCGAAATTCAGCTTGAGCCCGATCGCCACGCAAATTTCGAGCGTGAAGAGAATGGCGACCAGCAAGGGCACGAGCGTCAGCGCGACGTCTTGCCAGCGCCTTAGCGCCACGTACAGGATCAGCGCGATCGACACGAGAGACCAGACGGCGGCCTGAAAAAACGCCCTGACGATGGTCGCTGCCGCCTCGACGATGAAAACCGGCGCGCCGCTCGCCTCGGGCGCGACCTTGCGCACCGCGTCGACGAAGCGGTGCAGAACGGCGTTGTCATTCCCGTCCCCGCTCGGCCTCGCCTCGATCCTGACCTCGCTGTCGGGCGCGACCCAGTCGCTTTTGAGCGCAGGCGGAAGCGTGTCGATGGTCACGTGTTCGGCCGAGAGAAGATCGCGAACCTGGCGAAGCGTCGTCATGAGCGGCGTCACCAGCACGCGCTCCGCCTCCTTCCTGATCGCGGGCGACGCCTTCGCTAAAACCTTGAGCGCTCCCGCCAGGCGGCGCGCCTGGACCGCGGCCGGGCTGTTAAGATCGCCCGTCGTCGTGGTCAGGTCGGCGGCGGTCGTGTTGATCGCCGCCAAAGTTTCAGCCGGGGTCGGCGCGGGATCGACGGGATCAGGATTGAGCGTATTCGCGAAGAAGAAGTTGGCGTCGTCGATGATGGCGAGCTTCTCGTCCTGGTCTTTGGGCACGAAGCTTTCCAGCGTCCGCACCTTGGCGACCTCCGGCAGGGGTTTAAGCTTTTCCACCATCGCCGAGGCGGCGGCGAGATCGGGCTCCAGTATGTCGATGGTGGTCGGGCTCGTATCCGGATCGCGCATAAGATCGAGGAGGGTCGACACCGACTCGACCTGTTTCGAGCGCAGGTTGAGCGGGTTGAAGTCGAAGCTCAGGTCCCGGAGAAGGGGCAGGCCGAGGACGACGGCGGCCAGGGTGAGGCCGACCACCCAGTTGCGCTGGCGATCGAGAAAATGATCGAGCGGCGCAAGCCAGGCCCAGCCCACCGGCGCGGCCTCGCCGGTTGGCTTGAGAACGGCGAGCAGCGCCGGAAGCAGGGTAACCGTGGTCAAGAACGCGATGATCATGCCCGTTCCGGCGATCAGCCCGAGTTCGGACAGGCCGACATAGGCGGTCGGCAGGAACGAGTAGAAGGCGGCTGCGATGGACGCTGCCGCAAGCAGAAGCGGGCGCGCGACGCCGAGTCCGGTCGTTTCGAGCGCCTCGAGGAGATCGAGGTCCGCGAACCGCTCGGCGCGATATCGCACGCTGAACTGGATGCCGAAATCGACGCCAAGGCCGATGAACAGCACGGCGAAGGCGACCGAGATGAGGTTCAGCGCGCCGACCATCGCCAAGCCGGCAGCGGCGGTGAAACTCAGGCCGACCGCGAGATTGATCAGGACGGAGAGAATGATCCGGGTCTGCTTGAGAGCCAGCCACAGGATCAGGAGAACGACGACGATGGTCACCATTCCGTTGAGCGCCGCGCCGTCGGCGATGGTGGAAAATTCCTCGTCCGACAGGGGCACAGAGCCGGTGAGGCGCACTTTGACGCCCCTGTCGGGCGTCAGGCCCAGTTTGGCGATCGTCGCCCGGACGACTTTGGTCGCCTCGCCTCCGGGCTCCAGATCGCCGTAATTGAGGACCGCCTGGATGTTGACGAACCGCCGGAGATCAGACGGCTCCGGGGCGCGCCCCGAAATCAGCCGGCGCCAGGAGAAAGCCGGATGCTGGCCCTGCTCGACCTTCTCCAGAGCCTCAGCGATGGCGGCGACCGCCGGCTTGATGTCTTCGAGTGTCGTCTTTTTGAGCCGAACGCCTTCGAGCGACTGCGAAATGGCGCCGAGGATCCCGCGCAAGGTCGGATCGAGGGCGAGCGTTCCGAGGAACGGCTCCGCCTTGATCAGCTGATCCATGTTGTGACGCAGGTCATCGACGCTGAGAAACAGGCCGCCATCGCGGGCGAAGAATTCGCCGCCGTCCGGCCGGCTGATGGCGTGGATCACGTCTGTGCGATCGGCCAGCGCCTTGACCAGCGCGTCCGCCGCCTCGTCGGCCGCTTCCGGCGTTGTCGCGTCTATCACCGCGACGATCAGGTCGGTCCGCTGCGGGAACAGTTTGTCGAGCTTGATCTCCTGCTGGCGCCACGGGAGCGAGCTCGACAAGAGCTTGCCGCTGTCGGTGTTGATGGCGATATGGCGCGCGACGTAGCCGCCGGCGACAATCGCGGCGATGAGAAAGGCGGCAATGACGACCCTGGCATGGCGGGTCGAGAGGCGCACGACCCGCGCGATCGCGGCGATGATTGGGGGGGTGTTCTTGACCATGAGATTGGGGTTGGAGGCCATGGTTCGCGACGGGTGTCAATCGGGAGGGACAAGGGTGCGCCTCCTTGGCGCGTGGCCATCCCCGCGATTTGGCGCAAAAAACAGCGGTCGATCATTTCGAATCGCAGCCCTGGCCGGGTCCTGACCTTTCCGCTCTTTGGCTACATTCACTGACTCCCCGGATACGTTCGCCAAAACGCTTGCTCGAGCCCTCAAGGGAACAACACATGCCGACTGACAATGTCGTTAGGATGATTCACAGTAAAACGCCGGACTCAGCCGCCATGTTGGCGAACGTCAAACGAGCGACGGCGATCACTGCCAAACTGAACCGTTTGACGTTCAACGACGCGGACGAAGTTCGGGCCTTGTTCAGCCAACTCACCGGTAAAGAGGTCGACGAGAGCTTCCTGCTTATCCTTCCATTTTATAGGGCCGGCGGGCGGGGACGAGCTTCGCGTCGGGCGACGTGTGTTCGTGAATCAGAACTGTACTTTTTATGATCTTGGCGGCCTCGACATCTCAGACGACGTGATGATCGGACCGAACGTCAGCATCATCACCACTGGCCATCCCCTTGAGCCTTCGCAGCGACGCGCCGCCACAACTGGAAAACCGATTGTGGTCGAGAAAGGGGTGTGGATCGCGGTAGGCGCCATCATCATCGGCGGCGTGACAATCGGCGAGCATTCGGTCGTCACCAGGGACGTTCCCCCGAATACGCTGGTCGCGGGAAATCCAGCCCGGGTCATTCGCTCGATCGGAGAGTGAGAAAGCTTTCACCCGTAAAGCTCGGGCCGGGGCGAGCGTTCGCTTGCAGCGTGGCGCCCGGCGTACGCTCACGTCTTGCCGAAGGTTTCGTCGAAGGCGTAGCCGGTGCCGCGGACGGTTCGGATGGGGTCGCGTTCGCGGCCGCGCGAGAGCGCCTTGCGGAGGCGCCCGACATGGACGTCGACCGTGCGCTCGTCGATCTCCGCCGCCTGGCCCCACACGCCGTCGAGCAATTGCGCGCGCGAGAACACCCGCCCCGGCTTCTCCAGGAGATATTCGAGCAGCCTGAACTCGGTCGGGCCGAGATGGATGTCGCGCGCGCCGCGCCGCACCCGCCGCGTCTCCCGGTCGAGGTCGAGATCGCCGGCGTTGAGCCGCTCGGCGATCCGCTCGGGCCGGCTGCGGCGCAACAACGCGCGCACCCGCGCCATGAGCTCGGGCACCGAGAACGGCTTGACCACATAATCGTCCGCGCCGACCGAAAGCCCGCGCACGCGTTCAGCCTCTTCCCCTCGCGCGGTGACCATGATCACGGGCAGCGTGCGGGTCGATTCGCGCGCCCGCAAGCGCCGGCAGATCTCGAGACCCGAGACGCCCGGCAGCATCCAGTCGAGAATCACGAGGTCGGGCGCATGCTCGGCCAAGCGCAACTCCGCCTCGTCGCCGCGCTCCACATTCTCGACCACATAGCCTTCCGCCTCGAGATTGTAGCCGAGCAGCAGAGACAGATCCGCCTCGTCCTCGACGATCAGGATGCGCGGCGCCGACGCTGCCCCTGAACGGATGTCCTTGCGCGCCTGGTTCACTTGATCGCTCCCGTCGCGTCGGCTGCGATGTCGGGTTCCTGCCGGCCGTGCGGCCGCCCGGTCGGAAGGTTCGAACCGGTCACCAGATAGACCACGGTCTCGGCGATGTTGGTCGCGTGATCGCCGATCCGCTCGATGTTCTTCGAGCAAAACAGAAGATGGGCGCAGAAGGTGATGTTGCGCGGATCCTCCATCATATGCGTCAGGAGATCGCGGAACACCGAGTCTTCCAAAGCGTCGAGCTCGACGTCCCGCTCCCACACGTCGAGCGCCCGCTCGACGTCGCGCTGGGCGTAGGCGTCGAGCACGTCCTTCATCAGTTCGGTCGCGAACTCGTTCATGTGCTTGATGCCGATGATCGCGCGCGGCACCCTCGATTCGACGCCGATCTTGACCGAGCGCTTGGCGATGTTCTTGGCCAGATCCCCGACCCGCTCGAGATCGCCCGCGACCCGAATGGCGCCAATGATCTCGCGCAAGTCATTCGCCACCGGCTGCCGGCGCGCGATCGTCAGCGTCGCCTGCTCCTCGATCTCGCGCTGCAAAAGGTCGAGCCGCGGATCGGTCTCCACCACCTGATGAGCGAGAACGGTGTCGCCGGAAGAAAGCGCGTCCACCGCGTCGATCACCATTTTCTCGGCCAGGCCCCCCATCTCGGCGATCCGCCGCTCGAGCAGGTCGAGGTCCTTGTCGTAGGCTCTGACAGTATGCTGATCCGCCACTGCGATTCCTCCCGTCAGCCGAAGCGGCCAGTGACGTAATCTTGCGTGCGCTTGTCGCGCGGCGAGGTGAACACCGTGTTCGTCTCATCGAACTCGACCATCTCGCCCAGATACATGAAGGCGGTGTATTGCGAGCAACGCGCCGCCTGCTGCATGTTGTGGGTGACGATCGCGATCGTGTAATCGCCGGACAATTCGTCGATCAATTCCTCGATCTTGGCGGTCGAGATCGGATCGAGCGCCGACGCCGGCTCGTCGAACAGGATCACTTCCGGGCTGATCGCGACCGTCCGCGCGATGCACAAGCGCTGCTGCTGGCCCCCCGACAGGCTGAGGCCACTTGCGGTCAGCTTGTCCTTCACTTCGCTCCACAGCGCCGCGCGTTTCAGCGCCGATTCGACCCGCGCATCCATTTCCGACTTCGGCAATTTCTCATAGAGGCGGATGCCAAAGGCGATGTTGTCATAGATCGTCATCGGAAACGGCGTCGGCTTCTGGAACACCATGCCGACGCGCGACCGCAAAAGATTAAGGTCGAGGTCAGGCGAGAGGATGTTCTCCCCATCAAGCATCACCTCGCCCTCGGCCCTTTGCCCGGGATAAAGGTCGTACATGCGGTTCAACACCCGCAGCAGCGTCGACTTGCCGCACCCCGAGGGGCCGATGAACGCCGTCACCTGACCTGAACACAGGTTCAGATTCACCCCCTTCAGCGCATGCGTCTGCCCGTAATAAAAATTGAGGTCGCGGATGAGGACCTTGTCCTTGTTCGCACCCGGCGGCCTGTCGGGTTTCCGCGCGGCGACCTCGTCTCTCATGGCGGAAACCTCTTCAATCATTTTTGTTGCGCCGTGGCGGTGAGGGCGCGGGCGGCAATGCTGAGCGTCAGCACAGCCAGCGTAATGATCAGCGCACCGGTCCACGCCAACTGCTGCCAGTCCTTGTAGGGGCTCAAAGCAAATTGAAAGATCACGGCCGGGAGGCTCGACATTGGATTAAGGAGATTCGTACTGAAGAACTGATTGTTCAGGGCGGTGAACAAGAGCGGCGCGGTCTCGCCGCTCACTCGCGCGATCGCAAGCAGCACGCCCGTAATCAGACCGGCTCTGACGGCGCGATATCCTATGCGTTGGATCACCAGGGAACGCGGCATGCCGAGCGCCGAGCCGGCTTCGCGCAATGTGTTGGGAACCAGGTTCAACATGTCTTCGGTCGTTCGAACTACGACCGGAACCACCAGCACCGCCAAGGCCAGCGCGCCAGCGATGGCTGAGAAGTGACCCATCGGCGCCACAACGACCTCGTAGATGAAGAGACCGATCACGATCGAGGGAGCGCTCAATAGAATGTCGTTGATGAAGCGCACGACCATGGCGAGCCTCGAATACTTGCCGTATTCCGCCAGATAGGTTCCCGCCAGCATGCCGAGCGGGGTTCCGACAGCGACGCCGATTATCGTCATTATCAAGCTTCCGACGATGGCATTCAGAAGACCGCCGGCGCTGCCGGGCGGGGGCGTATTTTGCGTGAAAACAGCAACCGACAGCCCCCCGACTCCTTTCCAGAGCAGCACCACGAGAATCATGAACAACCCGATCAGGCCGATGGCGGCGGCGGCAACACTGAGGCCCATCCAGATCGCGCTACGGCGACGCCGCGCCGGGTAACGCGCAGAGACGGAGTAAGAGGACATTGCCTATCTCCCCGCCTGGATTTCGAGACGCATCAGCATGATCCTGGCGATCGCGAGCACGACGAAGGTAATCATGAACAGGATCAGTCCAAGGGCGATCAGCGACGACGTATAGAGATCCCCAACCGCCTCGGTGAATTCGTTAGCGATACTCGCGGAGATCGTGGTTCCAGGCGCAAGCAGAGACCCAGAGATCCTGTGCGCGTTGCCAATCACGAAGGTCACGGCCATCGTTTCGCCAAGGGCGCGTCCGAGTCCCAGCATAACGCCGCCGATGACCCCAACGCGGGTGTAGGGAATGACGATGTTCCAGACGACTTCCCAGGTGGTGCAGCCGATTCCGTAGGCCGATTCTTTCAGCATCGGCGGCACGGTGTCGAACACGTCTCGCGAAATCGACGCCACGAAGGGCACAACCATGATCGCAAGGATAAGCGAGGCGGTCAGTATGCCAATGCCGTAAGGAGGCCCCGCGAAGAGGGAATTCAGCACCGGAACGTTCGAGAAAATCTCAATAAGGAACGGCTGCAGGTAGGTCTGGAGAAACGGGGCGAAAACGAACAAGCCCCAAATTCCGTAGATGATGCTCGGGATCCCGGCCAATAGCTCGATGGCGGTCCCGATCGGTCGCCGCAAGGCAGACGGACAGAGCTCGGTGAGAAAGACGGCGATCCCCATGCCAAGCGGCACCGCGATCGCCATCGCGATGGCGGAGGTGACGACGGTCCCGTAGATCGGCGCAAGCGCGCCGAATTTCTCGGTGACTGGATTCCAAATCTGCGTCGTAAAAAACCCGAAGCCGAACGCTTGAAACGCAGGGATCGAGCCCTTGATCAGCGACCCAATGACTCCGCCGAGGATCAACAGAACTGCGAGTGCCGCGGCTTGCGTCAACAGGCGAAAAAAATTGTCGTTCCACGAGAAACGCTGGATCGCGCGCCCGCGCGCCTGGGCTTTGGGCCCGGCCCTGTCTATCTGCGGCATCGCGATCTCAGTCATCGCTTCCGACTCCTGCGGAATCCCGGCCCTGTGGCCGGAATGTCGCCTTGGTAGCGGACTCGGGACGGTTCAAGGATCGCCCGACGCCGCTGCGTTGAATGTTATTTCGAGAACACCGGCTTGCCGTCGGGCCCCTTGATTTCCGCCCAGGTCTTTTCGATTTGCGCAATGACCGCGGGCGGCAACGGCACATAGTCGAGTTCTTCGGCGGCCTTGCTGCCCTTGGTGTAAGCCCAATCGAAGAACTTGAGAGCTGCGGCCGAGCTGGTGGGATCCTGTGGCTGCTTATACATCAGGATGAAGGTCGCGCCCGCGATCGGCCAGCTATCCGTCCCGGGCTCGTTCGTCAAAACGACGTGATAGTTGTCCGAATTCGCCCAGTCGGCGTTTGCCGCGGCGGCCTGGAACGAGGCGGAGTTCGCTTCTACAGCCTTGCCTTCCTTGTTGATCATCTTGACGGTCGTCATCTTGTTCTGCAGGGCGTAGGCGTATTCGACGTAACCGATAGCGCCCTTCGTCTGAGCCACGTTGTTAGAAACACCCTCGTTGCCCTTGGCGCCAATGCCGACTGGCCATTCGACGGATGTGCTGGCGCCGACATTGGATTTCCAGTCGGGGCTCACCTTGGACAGATAGTTCGTGAAGATGAATGTCGTCCCGGAACCGTCCGAGCGGTGCACGACAACGATCGCGTTTGAAGGAAGCTTGACGTTCGGGTTCAGCTTCTTGATCGCCGGGTCGTCCCACTTGGTGATCTTCCCAAGGAAAATATCGGCTAGCGTCGGGCCGTCGAGAACAAGACCGCCAGGACCGATACCGTCAAGGTTGACGACAGGCACATCGCCGCCGACCACAGTAGGGAATTGAACCAAACCGGAAGCCGTTACGTCCTTGGACTCAAGCGGCATGTCGGAAGCGCCGAACGTGACCGTCTTGTTCTTGATCTGCTTGATCCCGCCGCCCGAGCCAATCGACTGATAGTTGAGGCCGAGGCCAGTCTCCTTCTTATACATGTCGGCCCATTTGGCGTAGATCGGATAGGGAAAGGTCGCGCCCGCGCCGGAAATTTCCGCAGCTTGCGCGACGGTGGCTATCGCGCCGCAGATGGCGAACGCAACGACGCGGATGAATTGATTGATTTGCATTGATGCCTCTCGAGCGCTGGGATCGAAGTCCGCTGCGATGTCGCGCCATCAGTTAGGGACGCGCGCACGAAGCTTATAAGATCGCCCCGTAAGCATGCTGTGACAGTTCAATGACGGTTTTACGACACAGGTCATAACCCTGCTGATCCAGCGCAGCCAAGTCGGTTTCGTTTTGCTGCTATGGCCGTCGCTACGCGCAGCAGAATTTGCTCGGGCGACGACATTCACGTCGAATCTCGCATCAACCGCGCTAGCGAGTCTCCGTTATCCGCCGGTCACGCTCATGTGGCGCGCCACAGCTGGAAGACGATTGGACCGGTCAATGATGAAATCATGGCCCTTGGGTTTGCGGGTGATCGCCTCTCGGATCGCGGCATTGATAAGACCGTTCCCTTCCGAGGCGCGGAGCGGGGCGCGCAAATCGACCGCGTCCTCGTGCCCCAGACACATGTAAAGCGTCCCGGTGCAGGTCACCCGCACACGGTTGCAAGTCTCGCAAAAATTGTGGGTTAGAGGCGTGATGAAGCCGATCAGGCCGCCGGTTTCGCGGACCCGCAGATAGCGCGCGGGTCCGCCGGTGCGATGGTCGGACTCCTGCAAGGTGAAATGCCGAGCGAGTTGCGCGCGGACTGTCGTCAGCGGCAAGTGCTGGTCGATGCGCGCTGTTTCGATCTCGCCGAGCGGCATGACCTCGATGAAGGTAATCCCCATACCACGCGCGTGCGCCCAACGGACCATCGGTTCAAACTCATCTTCATTCACGCCCTTGAGCGCAACGACATTGATTTTCACCGAGAGCCCCGCCCGCTGCGCGGCGTCAATCCCCGACAGCACGCAATCGAGATCGCCACGCCGCGTGATCGCCTTGAATCGGCCAGGATCGAGGGTGTCAAGCGAAACGTTGAGCCGACGAACGCCGCAGCTCGCAAGTTCACCGGCGAACCGCGCCAGTTGGGAGCCGTTTGTAGTCAGCGTCATCTCCTGAAGCGTTCCCGCTTCGAGATGCTGCGAGAGCGAACGAAACAGCCCCAGAATGTCACGGCGGACGAGCGGCTCGCCGCCAGTAATTCGTATCTTGCGCGTTCCCAGCTCAATGAACGCTGAACACAGGCGATCCAGCTCCTCTATCGTCAGGAGCTCGCGCCTGGGCAGAAACGTCATCTCTTCCGCCATACAATAAACACAACGAAAATCGCAACGATCGGTGACCGACACGCGCACGTAAGTGATGGCCCGTCCAAAGGAATCAACGAGGGTCGTGCTGTCCTGCGTCCCGACCGAAAGTTGATCCGCCATTTGGGTCCTCATTGCCTTCCCAATGTCGTGCGGCGCTTTGAATTGCAAGGCGGAGCCACCGAGCGATACGGGCTGGTGTTGTGACCTGCGCAGTCTTACGAACCCGGGCGCTGAGACGCCCGAGCCGATGTGGTTCAATGCTGAATTCGTCAGACCTTATATTCCCACGACTTGAAGCTCGTGCCCCTCGCCGCTCCGGGCGCGGAGGCGATCTTGCGAATGTCCGCCCAGGTCTGTTTGTAGTTGGGAATAATGAGCTCATTGACGCCGGCCGAAACGACGTTTCCCATCACCCCCATCGGGTAAGCGAACAGCATGAAGGCCTGCTTGCGCCTGGCGGTCGGGGTCGGATAGGCCATTGCTTGCGTTGCGCCATTGTCGTTGTGGATTTCAACAAGGTCACCCGCCGACAGCCCCAAACCCTTCATGTCCTCTGGGTTCATCTGGATATAGGGATAGGGGTAGCGATCGGTAACCAGGTCTTCGTCCTGGTCGAGATAGGCGCTTTGCCAGACGTGATTGGCGCGGCCGTTATTGATGAGGAATGCGAATTTCTTCGATTCTTCTTCTTTGCCCGGCGCTTCAAACCCGCGCCACTGTGTCGCCATGAACGTCGCCTTGCCGTCCTTCGTTCCGAATTTGCCGTCGGAGAAGAGACGCTTTGTCCCGACCAGCTTGCCGTTCTCGAATCCGGTCGCGGGTTCCTGGACGCCATTGGTTCCCATTACCCGCAGTCGATCGTAGGTGACGAATTCGCCGCCCTTGGCGTTGGCGTGATAGCCGTCCATGAAGGCATCTTCCTCGGTCTTCCAATCGAAGCCCTTGAACTTGTCGGCGACGTCCGATTTGCCCATTTCGCGGAACACGCGCTCGAGGCTATTGGCGAGTCGCGCCGCGATAATGCAGTCGGGCAAGGACTGGCCGGGCGGGTCCATGTAGCGCTCGGTCAGGCGCAGCCGGCGTTCGCCATTCATCGAGGTAAGATTCATCTCTCCCGCTGTCGCGGCCGGCAGCCATACCTGGCACGCTTGGCCGATCTTCGTCGGCACAATGTCGACGTCGACCGCGAAAAGTCCCCCCTTTCCAATCGCCGCAAGGATGGCGTCGACCATGGCTTTCTGGTCTCCGTAAGGGACCGAAGACATCGCATCCTTCACCAGGTCGGTCCGCTTCTTGTAGTTCTGTTTGAATTTGTCGGCATTGAGCGTGGTCTTGTAGTGATCACAAGCCCAGATATGGTGCACGCCGCCCTTGCCTTCGAGCAGAAGCTTGTCGACATAGGGAGCCGGCTTTCCTCCTGGATAGTCGGGGCGCACATAGCCTTCCTGGTGCCCCCCCATGCGCACGCAGCCGCCGCCGGGACGTCCGATGTTGCCTGTCGCGAGCGCCACGTTCACCAGCGCCCCATTGGTCCGGTAGTTGTCGTTGCCCCAGATCAGACCCTTCTCATAGGCGAACATAGTCCTTCGCCGCGCGCCGCCGTCCTTGGGTTCGGCGATCCACTCGGCGGCCTTCCGAATGTCGTCGACGCTGAGGCCGGTGATCTTCGCGGCGTCCTCTAGGCTCGTCTTGTTGGCCGACACTGCCTGGTCGAAGTCCTTCGTCGAAGCAGCGATAAAGTCCCTGTCGACCCAACCTTTCTCGGCGATGTAGGTGAGCCATGCGTTGAAGAGCGCAAGGTCGGTGCCCGAGTTGATCGGCAGGTGCAACACCTTGTCCTTGCCCGCTTCGACCTCGCAGGCATTCACCGTTACGGTTCGTCGCGGGTCCACAAAAATTATTCGCGTGGGGGGATGCGCTTCGCCCGGAAGCTGCGCGTTCTTCTTGTCCATCGACCCGCGTAAGTTGGGCACCCAGTGGTTGAGGAAGTAATTGGTCTGGGTCTCGAGGGCGTTTGTTCCGACTGCGACGATCGTGTCGGCGAGTTCAGCGTCCTCATAGCAATTGTTGAGTTCGCCCACCCCCATGTCGCGGGTCGCGTGCACCTCGGAGTTGTAAGCGGGCCGATTATGAATCCGAATGTTTTTGATCTTCATCGCCCCGAAATAGAGCTTTCCCGTGCCCCAGGTGTTTTCGTAGCCGCCCCCGGCTCCGCCGTGATCGAAGGCCGAGACGAACAATCCGTCCTCGCCTTGGGAGTCGATCACCGCCGCCGTCACGCGAGCCACGAGGTCGAGTGCGTCGTCCCAGCTCGTCGGCTGCATCTGGCCATAGCGCCATACCATCGGCTCGGTCAGGCGCTGCTGCTGGGTCGAGCGAGCTTCGGAAAAAGATTCCTCGGCCATGCGCGCGCCTCGGATCGAGCCGAGGCCTGAATTTACGACGCAGTCGTGGTCAGGCTTGATGACGATGTGAACGTCTTTCCCGTCCTGTTTGACTATATTGTACATGGACGGCGCGTACCAATTGGTGGTCATTGCTCCTTGCTGCTTGGAGAGATCGACCCCGAATTTGTTTTGTGAGGATGCCGGGCCGCCTTGTTGGTTGATGTTCCAAGTGTAAGCCTTGTAACCGCAGCCGACGATGCAGAATTGGCAGGTGACATTGTGCTCTTTGGCGTCGGTTGGGATGATCGGGAGCCGACCGATATGGCGCTTGAATGTCATCGTTCAGCCCTCCAGCACGTTCGATAGACGGCCATAAATGAGCTCATCAACGCCTTCGGCGTAGATGTCCCCCTTGGCATCGGCCCGCAGCTGATATTGGGGAAGGTTTTGGGTCGCGTGGCCCCAGATTTCCTGCCCGCCGTTTTCGCAATCGAAACGCGAATAGTGACCGGAGCAGTTCAGGGTCTTGTCCGAAGAATTGTAACCGAGCGGAAATCCCTTATGCGGGCAGATCGTCGTAAAGCCGACAATATCACCGTCAGGTCCGACCCCGCCCGGGACCTTGCTTCCAAGCTTGATAAGGACGCCAGGCGCGTCCGCATCCGGATAGGCCACTTGTAAAGGCTCGTTCGGTTTGAGGTCGCGAATGTTCGCAAGTCGATTGGAAGGGTAGCTGAGCCGAGCAAGCTGGGGGCTCGCCTCCGCCCTATTTGGGATCACGGTTGCTGCCGCGGCTACTCCTGCTCCGGACAGAAACCACCGACGACCGATATCGACCCTGCGATCGCACCTTTTCATGCATTCCTCCCATTTGCCTTGCGACGGAAAAGGGAGCGCAAGGGCGGTGCCGCGGGCGTGGAGATTTATAATCCCATCAATTCAGATGGATAAGGATCCGCGACCGGGCGCGTGGTCCGGAATTCCGAACATTCATTGCGAACTCGGTTCGGGAAACTTGACGGGAAAATCCGACGGTCGCCAAATCGACCCGCCGCGCTCATTCACTACTGGCGCGACATCGTCACTCGACCGTGCGATCTGGCTCAATCCCGTAGCGGCGCATCTTTTCCCACAGCGTCGTTCTCGAAATTTCGAGCCGTTTTGCCGTCACACCGATGTGTCCGTCTGTTTCCCGGAGAACTCGCTCGATTTGGCGTTTCTCAGCAGCGTCTCGCACCGCTGCGAGCGATACCATTGGATCGATAGCTTCGAACATGACGCTCCGGACCTCAGGAAAAATATCTGCCGGCATAATCCATGGGCCGGTTGAAAGGGTCACAGCGCGCTCGACCCGATTGCGCAATTCACGAATGTTGCCTCGCCACGGGTGAGACAACGCGGTTTCTTCGGCCATCGAGCTGATCCCGCGAAGCTCCGTTTCAGCCTGTTCCGTGAATAGCGAGAAATAGCGAGAAAGCAGCCACGAAATATCCTCGGGCCGCTCACGCAAGGGGGGCACCTCGACGGTCACGGCGTTGATCCGATACAGCAAGTCCTCACGGAAGGCGCCGCGGCGAGTCTGATTGTCAAGCCTTTCGCTTGTCGCGCAAACAATGCGCGCCTTCAAAGAAATAGGGCCTTCGCCACCCACCCGGTGAAAGGAACGCTCCTCGAGCACGCGCAACAATTTGGCTTGCAACGCAAGAGGCATCGCTGCGATCTCATCGAGGAACAGGACTCCGCCGCGCGCGCGTTCGGCGTATCCCAGATGACGCTGATGAGCTCCAGAGAAGGCGCCCCGTTCATGTCCGAACACTTCGCTTTCGAGAAGATCGGAAGGAATCGCCGCGCAGTTCACCGCCATGAACGGCTGCGTTGCGGCCGGTGAGATGCCGTGTAGAAACCGCGCGCAAACTTCCTTTCCGGTTCCGGTTTCCCCAGTAAAAAGGACTGGCAACGACCGAGACGCCAGCCGTCGTAGGAGTTCCTCAATCCCGCGCATTGACGGCGACACACCAAGAGCGCCTTGCGCGGCGTCGCCCGCGCGCAAGGACATCGCTCCGCGTATTTTCTGGAACAGGCTGGCGAGTTCGAAGGGTTTGGTGAGATAATCTTGCGCGCCCGCTCGAATTAGCGCGACCGCCTGATCAATCTGCCCGAATGCAGTCATAAAAATGAACGGCGGTGCGAGAGTGCGAGCGTTTGTCGCGCGGAAAACTTCCTCACCGTCCATATCGGGTAATCGGATGTCGCAGAGCACCAGATCAGGACAAAGTCCGGACATTTCCTCGACCGCAGTCTTTCCGGTATGCCACCATACTGCGCGCCAACCCTCCAGCTGCAGCGCCCGCTGAAGCGACTCACCCATGATTGGATCGTCGTCGACGACCGCGATGCAGCCAAGTTCATGCGGCATGAATCGCCTCGACGCCGGCAATACCCTGCGCGGGGGCCGGGGGTGGCAAATCCTGGCGCAAGGGCCACGTGACTCTGATCAGTGTCGATAAGCCGGTCTTCTGGCAAAGCCGTATCTCACCCTCTTCGTCCGCGACGAGTTGGCGCACGATCCAAAGTCCCAGGCCGTGTCGAGCGGTGGGCGCCTCGTCGGAACGTCCGACGAGATAGCTTGCAATTTCATCGGACAATCCACGGCCTTGGTCACCCACGTCGACCGTGACTTCGCTGTCCGTGGCTTGGGCCCGCAAATACACGATCCCGCCAACAGGCGTGGCGGCACAAGCGTTGATCAGGAGGTTGAGCGTCACCTGCCTCACGCTTTCAACCGTGACGGCCGACACTCCGTGAAGGTCGTTGACCCAAGAAATCTGAAGCCGCTTTCGCGACGCCTCCGGTTCGATTAGCAATCGAAGATCGTCGACATCCAGGGGACGGAGGGAATTATTGTCTGCGGCCCCTCGCCTATACGTCACAAGACTCGATCGAACGACGTTTCGGATGTGCGTAAGGCCACGTTCAAGAAGATTCAGCGTCGCTTCGCGCACCTCCTCATCATTCCCGTGACGGCGCAAGGTATCGACGGCATTGAATAGTCCTCCTAACGGATTGTTGACCTCATGGGCCATGCCAGAGGCAAGTTTGCCGAGGACTGCATATTTCTCTTGGTCGGCAAGGTGTGAGGCGAGTTCTTCACGTTCATTCAGAGCGCGCGCCATCGCGTTGAAACGATCAAACAAGAGGTCAAACTCGCGGGAGATGTGTCGTCGCTTCGATTCCGGAATGGGATCGGCACGTCCAGTTCGAACGCGCTCCACGTATCCGCTCAGTACGCTGAGGGGTTTCAGCATGCGCCTGAGCGCGAAGGAACCGATCATCGCGAACCCGAGCGCGAGGCAGACATTGACCCCGACTAGCGTCAGCAAAACCTGCCGTCGGACGCGAAGCAACTCGGAGATATCAATCTCCGCCAGAATCCGTCCAACCGAATAGCCTTCTTCGCGAAGAGAGCGAGCGAGCCACGCACTGCCCGCTGCGGTGTCAATGATGAGTCCATCTTGGGTCGGAAACCGACGCTCAACGTCCGCCGGAATGAGGCTCTGCACTGGGAATTTCAAAGGATCTGACGCCGCAAGCACGGTGCCGTTCGGCAGCGCAACGATTGCGAAGCGCACCCTTAGCCCTGCGTAACGATCGCGCGCTCGATCGAGCGCGTCGAACGTTTCCCAGACGTCGGCGTGGATAGCCGATCGAAGCACCGCGGTCGACAACCCATCAAGATAGGCGCTCGTCAAATGACGTAAGTTGTTTTCCTGATCCGACTCCAATCGATTCAGCACAATGTGGGAAATAACAAAAGCGACGCCGATCAGTAGGCCGGCGGCGAGCAACGGGGCTTTCCAGGCCAGAGGCCAGTTGGCGATGCGCGCACGCACGCCCATCACGCTTGCGCCTTCACGAGCAGCCATTTTTCAAGCGTGCCCTGATAAAGATCAGGGTCTGCTTTTGTGAAGCCGTCAAGCTCCAGGATCGAGAGGATTTGTCGGCCGAGCGGATCCGTGGGCATTTCCAAGAAGGCGGCCGAAATCGCCTTTGCCGTCGCCGTCTCCTGTGTCGATTTGAGGCCCACGATCGGCGGAAAACCCAGTTTCTCGGATCTGTACACGACACGAGTTTTGTTGATCAGTTCCGGATCGCGCTCTCGCATGACATCCCAAACGTACCCATCGATGCTGCCACTCTCCGCCAATCCGGTGGCCACCGCCCGCACGACATTTCGATGCCCGTAGGTGAAAAAGAATGTTCGGAAGAACTGAGCTGGCGTTGTGTGACGGAGCGCCAAAAGGGATCGCGTCACCAAAAAGCCCGAGGTGCTGTCGGGGTCGGAGAAAGCGTGCACGGTGCCGCGAATATCGTCAAAAGACTGAGCCTTGCTCTCCTCGCTGACGATCACGTAGGTCTGGTAAAGCGGCTCGCGCCGATAGAGCGGCACTGCCAAGAGCGCGAACTGATCCTCGTGTTGCACGTAAGGATCATCGCAGACCCACGCCGCGTCAAGCTGCCCGGAAAGCAGCAAGGCTGTGATCTCCTGATAAGTCCGCCGCTTTATGAGTTGAACTGGCCGGTCGAGTTGCTCGGCGAGGTATGTTTGGAGCAGCGACAACAACTGGATATCGGAATCGAGAAAGAGCGGATTGAGACCGATACTAACAGCCTCCGTAGCGCCGGCTTGGTTCATCGGCCAAACCAGAGCCGCCGCTGCCAGGCCGACGAGCATGTCTCTGCGACTAACCCGCCCCTGCAGCTCGCGACGAAATAGCGCCGATCTCCGAGGCATTCGCCCCCTTCATCCTTGGGATACCGTTTTTTTTCGACAACCGAGCTGGCCGGCACCAGTTCGCCTTTTGGATAGTATAGTGGCGGGTTAAGGTAGCAGCAACGTTTCACGATGTATTGAGATGTATATTACGGTTGCTCGGTTCTACACGGATCGAGATCAGGTGAGCCCGATGAATATCGAGACTTTGGGCGCTTCGCCGTGTCGTGATCGCGCAGCGCACCAATCGGCAAAGCGAGAGCCTGAGTGCGGACTGAAGTTCGAATGCCAGGCCGTGTGGACGAATTTTCGACAGATGATGTTTTTGGGATTCCCGCGGTGAATCAGGCGTGATTCATAGGACTCCGACCGAATCAGGGGCCGGGGTCCATGTCGACAAAGATGGATGAGAACGATTGGGCGCACACGCTTGCGGTGTTCCGGGCCTGCCTGCCTCGGCGTGGACGGAGGGCCGAGGACGATCGCCGCTTCCTCGAGGCGCTTCATTTTTTCACCGTCGAGAACGTTCGCTGGCGCGCGCTGCCGGAGCGCTTCGGTCATTGGAACAGCGTGTGGAAGCGCTTCGATCGCTTGAGCAAGGCTGGCGTCTTCGAGGCCTTCTTCGACACGCTCGCGTCCATGAGTTCCACGGCGCATCTCCTTCAGATGTTCGACTCGACCACCGTGCGCGCTCATGTCTCGGCGGCCGGAGCAAAGGGGGGCAAGAAGGCCAGGCGCTCGGGCGCTCGCGTGGCGGCTTCACCACGAAAATCCACGCAAAATCGGACGCCTCCGGCGACATCATCGCCTTCGACCTGACCGGCGGCGAAGCCCCCGACGGGCGTCACTTCGAAACCCTGCTCGATATCGGGCCCGACGGGACTGTCGGAAATCTTGTGCGCGGGGCCGGGTTTCCATCAGGTTCTGACGAAGCGATCGCCGAACATGATGGCGAACTGGGTCTTAGCCTCGGCCCATTCGCGGGGCGGCATTTTCCATTGCTGAGCGACTTGGCGCAAGACCAGGAAAATGAGCTTGGTCGCCGCCTCGTCGCTGGGGAAATGGCCTCTCGCCCGCACGGCCCGTCGCAGCGTGGCGTTCAAGGCCTCGATAGCATTCGTGGTGTAGACGATTTTGCGCACGGCCGGAGCGAAGGCGAAGAACGGGATGACCTGCTCCCATTGCCGCCGCCAGATCTGGCCGATCGCCGCGTATTTGCCGCCCCACGGGCCGCCCTCGAAGGCCTCGAGCGCCTTGCGGCCGGTTTCGGCGTCGGCGGCGCGGTAGATTTTCCGTAGCTCGGCGACGACGGGCTTCCGGTCTTTCCAGGACACGAAATCCAGCGAATTGCGGATGAGATGGACGATGCAGGTTTGAACCGCGGCCTGCGGAAAGACCGCCTCGATCGCCTCCGGAAAGCCCTTCAGGCCGTCGACGACGGCGATCAGGATGTCCTCGACGCCGCGGGCCTTCAGCTCGTTCATCACCTTGAGCCAGAATTTGGCGCCCTCGGTCGTCTCGATCCAGAGCCCGAGAATGTCCTTCGTTCCATCTGCTGCGACGCCAAGCGCGAGATAGACAGCCTTGTTGCGGACCAGGCCTTCGTCGCGGATCTTGCGTCGCGGATCTTGACCCTGATGGCGTCGAAGAAAACCAGCGGATAGCTCGTTTCCAGCGGCCGGTTCTGCCATTCGGCCACGGTCTCGAGCACGGCGTCGGTGACCGTCGAAATCAGGTCCGGCGACACCTCCAGCCCGTAAAGCTCCAGGAGATGGCCCTGGATCTCGCGTACCGTCATGCCGCGCGCGTACATCGACACGATCTTGTCGTCGAAGCCGGGAAACCGCCGCTGGTAGCGCTGGATCAGCTTCGGATCGAATGTGCCTTCCCGATCGCGCGGAATGCGGATGTCGATCTTGGCCGTCTCCGTCAGGACCGTCTTCTTTGAAGAGCCGTTGCGCCGGTTCTGGGACCCCTCGGCGGCCTCATTGTCGAGATGATCGTCCAGCTCGGCGTTCAGCCCCCGCTCCGCCAGAGCCTTCTTCAGCTCATCGAAAAGACCGTCTTTCGAAAACACAGCCTTCGGGTCGCGGCCAGCCAAAAGATCGTCCAGCGTGTCCTTCTTGATCGCCATATTCGCCCTCCATCGGCGCGATTATGGCCCCACGCACGAAATTCCTGACAGTCCCGCGTCGGCGACGGGGTTGAGGTCGGGGGAGTATTTGGGCAGGAAGACGAGGCGGGCTCCGACGTCCTGGATCGCTTTGCGCACCGCTTGACCCTCGAGTTGGTTGACGAGGTCGACGGTGGTGAAGAAGCGCCCTCGTGATCCGGCGCGAATGCAGCTTCGCGCGATGGCGATGGCCAGATGCGTCTTGCCCGTGCCAGTTCCACCGACGAGGACGACGTTGCGCTGCTGGGCGATGAAGCCGCCGGCGGCGAGATCGCGCACGAGAGCCTCGTTGATCGGCGAGTTCTTGAACGCGAAGTCGTCGACGTCCTTGGCCAGTGGCAGCTTGGCGACTGTGAGCTGGTATTTGATCGAGCGCGCCTGCTTCTCCGAGATCTCGGCCTTCAGGAGATCGCCGACGAAGCGCTGCGGCTCATGCTTGCGCTTGAGCGCCGTGGCGAGCGTCTCGTCGTAAGCGCTCCTCATCCCGTAGAGCTTGAGGCTGCTCATCATGTCGAGGACTTCGGTTCTTTCCATGGGTCAAGCGCTTCTGAGTTGATCGTAGCGGGCGCAGTCAGCAGTGGGGCGTGGCGAAGGCGCAAAGCGTCAGGCGTCAGGATTGTCGCCGCTGGGCCCGGGTCGCGCTGGCGCGCAAGGATGTTGATGACGACGTCGGCGGAATGGACACCCTCGGCGAGCGCCTGAACGCAAGCCGCCTCGACTGCAGGCAATCCGTCGGTGAGCACCGCGGCGAGGATTTTGACCATCTGCCGGTCGCCGTCGTTGGAGCCGGCGAGCTTGCGCCGCACGCGATCGAGCGCCGCCGGCAACACCCAGTCCTTGAACGGCGCCCCATTGCGCAGAGCGCCCGGCTTGCGCGCCAGAACCGGCACATAATGCCAGGGATCGTAGATCGTCTCCCCTCGGCCGTAGCAGCGGCGGTGTTCGGCCACCGTGCACCCTTCCTGGCGGATGACAATCCGATCGGCGTAGGCGTGGAGGTCGACGGGGCGGCCGACGGCGCTCGCGCTGACCGAGTATTTGTTGTTGTCAAACCGCACCAGGCAGGTCTTCGACACCGAGGCCGGCAGCGCGTGGAACCCATCGAAACGACCGCGATACGGAATGAGCTTCGGCCGCTCCGCCTCGAAGACTTCCCAGATCGTCTGGTCGGCCCGCTCGGGATGGGCGTGCGCTTTCGCCCAGGAAAGGCACTTGTCGAGAAGCCAAGCGTTCAGTTCGTCGTAGCTCTTGAATTGCAGCCGCGGCGTGAAGAAGCGTTCGCGGACGAGGCCGACCTGGTTCGCGACTTGGCCCTTTTCCCATCCAGACGCCGGGGTGCAGGCGACGGGCTCGAGAAGACGACGCGAGCACATCTGGAGAAAGCGGCGATTGTACTGGCGATCCTTGCCGACGAAGATCGTCTCCACCGCCGTCTTCATGTTGTCGTACACGCCGCGCCCACAGGCGCCTTTGAAGAAAGCGAACGCCCGCTCGTGGGCGTCGAACACCATCTCTGCGTCTCGCGCGGATAGGCGCGAACGAACATCATGCGGCTGTGGCAGAGGCGGACATGCGCGACCTTCACGGTCGTCGTCACCCCGTCCATCACGACAATCTCGTGGCTCCAGT
>CAVSBJ010000025.1:0-83559 GCA_963726105.1 uncultured Alphaproteobacteria bacterium | reverse complement strand
CATCTTATGGGTGCAGGCGATTGGGAGTTACGGTTGCGCGAGCCGCTGGCCCCGCAGATCCGCAAGTTTGAGCAAGCGTTTGTGTGGTTTGCTCAGCAGGTTAATATTTCGCTTCTGCCAAGGGATAGACTATTCGAGCTGCCAGCGGAGTTGTTTTGACAGATGTCCTGCGCGTCGCTCAGTTCTTTTTTCAGCGCTTTCGCTTCCTGCGAGGAAACATCAGACGGCGCAAGGATTGCGACGCATTGCCTATATCCGTCCTTTGAGGCAGTGCACGTGTACGTTGTGAAGGTCGATGACAAGTTTTACGTTCATGACGGCGGCGGTGCAGAAAGGGCTTCGTGGCTTCACGGTCGTGATCATCACGGAATAACGAGGTCGATTAATAGGCAAGCTGAGCGATTCCATCTCGACAATGTTAGGGGTCGGTTGGTAGGTGAGGCCGTTTCCGAAGAATGGCTTCATTCGGCAGTATTATCAGTTGCGAATGCATCCGCGCTCGCCGCCAATAACGCGGTCGCAAAAATGGTAGTTGCGGCAGAAAGCGCTCTCGTAAAACGAATAGGAAGCACTTTGGAAAAAGTGGTTCCTGCCGCGAGAATTGGGCGAGAAGTCTCTATCAAGGGGCGGAGCGGAGGCGAGAGGCGATTTGATTTCGCGATCCGACGCGAAGACCAGCATTCTCTCTTGATAAATGGTGTATCTCCTCATCACGCCTCAATATCTTCAAAATACGTTGCTTTTTCTGACTCCGACGGTGACAGGGAAGATAAGCTGGCGGTCTATGCGCGGCCTCTGGAAACGGATGATACCGCTTTGATGCAACAAGTCGCGACAATTGTGCCAATAGCGGCGCTCGAGGGTCGTGCCGAAAGAAGCCTGCTTCGCGTCACATGAGAGGTCCGCCGGGGTCTTGTGCCCTTTTCTCCGGCGTGGCCATCTCGGATTCGTCATTGAGCGGGCTTGACCGGGCCATCCACGTGAACACTGATTTACGAGATTAACATCCAGACTGGCAGCGGCCGGTGGCGATGCGTGGATGGCCGGGTCGAGCCTGGCCATGACAGCCTTGGAGAAGATCCGCGTTTTGTCTTGCCAAAAAATAGAAAAGGTGTTATGCATTTCTCTTCGCCGGACTGGACGCATCGCCCGGAGGTGGCCCGTTCGAAGATGGAGAGGAAGGATGCGACAGACCTGATCGTTGAGCAGGCGCCAGAGACGAGGCGGAATTCGCTATTTGAATCGCCCGTAACCCATTGAAAAGTCCCGATTCGAAAAAATAAACGCTAGCAAACGCCAGCATGTTTACTCGCGTTTAGGCGCGTTTAGAGGCGTTTAAGAGCGTTTATCGGGAGGATTTTCGACCTGTTTCCAGACCGTATGGCCCCTCGTCCTGAGGCGCCGCGCAGCGGCCTCGAAGGACGTTCCAGGAGGCGCGGCCAACGGTCGTCCTTCGAGACGCCCGCTTTGCGGGGGCTCCTTTGAGGCACGAGGTCCTAGGTGGGCTCACCCAAACCCCTGCCCAGCCGGCCAGTTGCAAAGTTGCGCCAAAGCGCAGCTAAGCCTCTGAAATCATTCGCCCGCGTACACTTGTGCGCGCGGCGAAAAAGGTGCCTGGCCAGCTAGCGCGCCGGACCGCTATTTCGACGCCAGGGACGCCACGCGCTCGCGAGCCCCGGGCGCCCCGGCGGTGACCGCGCGCGCGTAATAGTCACGGGCCTTGGCTTCATCGCCCTTGAGCCCGACGACGCCGAGATGGGTCAGAGTCGCCGGATCGAACGTGTCGCCGAGCGCGACAAGCGCGCGGGCGTCGCCGGCGGAGGTCGCGCTGACGAAGAAGGCGCGCGCGGTGGCGATATCGCCCTTGGCGAAAGCGACCAGGCCTTCCGCGAACAGCTTGCGGCCTTCGTCGATCGGGATCGCCAGCTTCTCGCCCAGGCTTCCCACGGATTCCTGGTCGGTGGGTTGCTCGCGCAGCGCGGTCGCGAGCTTGTTCATCGCGACCTTGTCGATCGGCTGCGCCGTCATCGCCGGCGCCGTCCGCTTGGCGATGACGGCGAGGGGCGTGACGAAAATCGGCTGCTCGACCGCCGCCTTGACGTGCATGGCCGAGGGCTCGAGCCGAGGCCAGGCCGCCAACACCAGCATGCCGGCGATGACGGCGGCGAGAACGCTCGACAGGGCTTTCCAGGAAATAGCCAGCGTTCGTCCTCCTACTGCATTAGCCCGCGCCAGTGCGTCAGGCCTTCGTAAAGTCGATCCGAATCCGCCGCGCTCGGCCAGCTCGCCGATGTGGCGGCCGACTTGGCCGAGGCGCGGAACGTATCCAGCGACCCCTCGGCGGACGGCTTCTTCGCGTCGAGCCAGCTTTGCGCAGCGCCGAGTTCGGGGCCAGGGTCCGGCCGGCCACGAGGCCTCAGCCGCCAGATTGACGTCGCGCCAATGCGAATCGCGGCCATCGGCGAGGAACCCGTCATAATTGTCAAAGAAGAGCCGCGCAATCCGGCCGAGTCCATCCGCACGCGGCGAACCCGGGGCCGCATCGAGCGCGACGAGCGCCATCGGTTCGCCGATCGTTTCGACCGGAACGGTCGGATTGACGAGATTGGGCCGGTCGGCCGCGGTGACGTGAGCGGGAGCATACACGGGCTCGAAAGCCGACGACCACGGGATGGGTACGATATGAAAGCGACCATCGGCGCCAAAATCGCTGAGCGCGGGCGAGTCTTCCGCGCCGAGGGTGACGACCGCGTCGACCTTGCCGGCCGAGAGCCTGTCGAGCGCCTCCGGCAGTGGCTCGTTGGTTTGAGTCGCCGTCACGCCCAGACGGGAAAACAGCATTCTTCCGCTCGTCGACGTGGCGCTGTCCAGGTCGCCAAAGCTTACCGTTTTTCCCTGCAGGTCGCTGATCGATTTCACCTCGCGCGGCGCGATCACCGCCACAGTCTCAGGCGCCAGGCGGGCGACATAGGGCGCGCGCTTCATCCATTCAGGGTCGCCCTTGGCGCTGGACAGAAGGCTGTCGAGCGAGACAATCGCGAAGTCAGCCACGTCGCTCTTGACGACCTTGCCCAGACCGTTCGGCGACGTGCCGCCGACAATGGCGCGCCCTGGCGCGCCATCCGCGCTCATCACGGTCGCAAAATCCCTGGCCATCCGGCTCGCTCTGACGTCGCCGGGGTCGGCGAGAACCGTGAACCCCTTTGCAACCTCTGGTTGGACTGGTTCCGGCGCGAGCGCAAGAATCGGCTTAGCAGCCGTCGGAGCAACTGACTGGCGCGCGTATCGGCCGAGCGCGCTGCCCCGCCACACGCCATGCCACAATATTCGTTTGCCGTTTTTGTAGACAGGACGGCCGTAAGGCACCATGCCATAAGGGATTTTCTGTGCCTGGGCGGCCAAATCCCCGCCCGCCAGCAGCACGGCGAGACTCAGCCCGGCAGCCGCACAGACGGAACCGCGCCGTGGTCCCCGCCCAAGCTTCCCCAGATCAAAACACAAAAATGTCGGGCGCCCGCCCTGACGCGTTCCGCTCGTCATCGCGCACGACCTTGGCCAGCAAATGCGACCTCATCAAGGCAATCACGACATCGCTCCCCAGCGGAATTGCAGTCAAAAGCTGGGATTGCGCCGCGCTTAAATCGTTTCGACAATGGTGTTGAGAGCGGCGTCGAGCGCCTCGTCGCTGATCTCCGTGAGCGTCGGGCCATCGAGATAGATGAGGGCCGCTCGGATCTCCTGGTCACGGTAAAGCGGCTGCAAAGCGGCGCGATAGAGCGCAAGTTGAGCAACATGGGGAACGGCCGGGCGCTCGGGTTTTTCGCCGAGTTTGAAGTCGACGATCAATACACCCTGGCCGGTTGCGACAAGCCGATCGAGACGGCCGCTATACGCCAGGTCAGGGCGCCCTGGTCGGGGCAGAAGTCCCGCCAATGCGACCTCGGTGCGGGAGCCGGGAATGAAAATATGGCTCAGCGCAGGCGCGTCGATCGCCGCCAGGACCTTCGAGGCGAGGGCTTCGCGAACTGATTCGGCAAGCGCGCCGCCCCACGCGTCGAGGTAGGCCGTCGCCGCGGGCGCGCGTCGTTGCGGGGGGAGATTGGGCAGCATCTCGAGCAGAGCATGCGCTAGCCGTCCCTCGAGAGCCCGTTCGCGGTCGACCCCGCCAACGTCGCCAGCGCGAGAAGGGCTGAGCGGAGGGGCGACGGTTTCAGGCGCGGCTGCGGCGAGAAGCCAGTCGGGCAGGGAGCCGGGAGCGCGGTCGGGGGCCGCTTCGCCCGAGCCCTCAGCCTGCAGGCCCTCGCCAAATCGCAGGATCGTTCCCCCACCGCGAAACGGCGCCGGCGCTCCGGCGAGCGCTTGGGCAAGGCCCGAATGGACGAGATCCCACCAGCAGTCCAACGGACGGCGCTTCGACGTCTCATAGCCGGCGACGATGAGGCGCTGCGCTGCCCGGGTCATGGCGACATAGAGCAGACGGCGATGTTCGCCCGCCTGAGCCTCCCGCGCCTCGGCCCGCGCTGCGGCGACCGCGTCGGCGTCCTCGAGCGACTTCCTGGCCCAGGCCAGGACCGGCGGATCGCCCGGCCGCGGAGATGAAAGCCGCAGCAGCTTGGGCTCGTGCCGCGAATCGGGGCCACCACATGCGTCGGGCAGAAAGACAATCGCGGCCTCGAGTCCCTTGCCCGCATGGACGGTCAAGACGCGCACGCCCTCGGTCTCGACCTCCATGTCCCGCTTGATCTCGACGTCGATCGTTTCGACTTGCGCGAGAAAATTGTGCAGCGACGGCGCCTCGCGCTGCTCATGCGCCAAAGCCAGAGCCAGGAATTCGTCGATCGGATCGGCCGCTTCGGGCCCGAGCCGGCCGATCAGCGCCCGCCGGCCGCCGTCCTGCCCGAGCAGCAGTGCATAAAAGGCAAAAGGCGAGAGGGCCTTCGCCCTTCCGCGCCACGCGGCCAGACGTCGCGCGGCCTCCTTGGCGACGCCTTCGTCCGCGCTCAGGAGCGCTTCGACGAGCGAACCGCTCCGTCGCGCTGCAATTTTCATGAGCGCGTCGTCGTCAAGACCGATGAGCGGCGACTTGAGCGCAGACGCCAGCGTCAGATCGTCGTCCGGCAGCAGCGCCGCGCGGCCGACCGCGATGAGGTCCATCACCGCGATATGGTCTTTGAGCTTGAGCCGGTCGGCGCCGGCCGCCTTCACATCCGCGGCCTTGAGCGCCCGGATCATCGCCTCAAAAAAAACGTTGCGGCTGCGAACGAGGATCATGACATCGCTTTCGCGAATGCGCCTGATTTCGCCGGATTGCGGATCGATCACCCGCTCAGGCGAGGTCGCTTTCAGCCAGCCTCTGATCACCTCAGCGATCCGCTTGGCGAGCACGACGGGGGGGTCGTCCTGTGCTGGCTGCTCGAGCACGCGCCAGTCTTCGGGATCAGGCGCGGGGCTTGGGGCGATCGGCGGCCAAAGCTCGACCACGCCTTTCAAGTCGCGACGAATCGCGTCGTGTTTTGGGGGCGGCTCCCCCACGGTGGCGACGCCACGCCAGGCAGGCTCAGTCCGGAAAGTCATGTCGACGGCGTCAAGAATCATCTGCGACGATCGGAACGAGAAGGTCAGCGGGACTTCGGCGAAAGGCTGCTCGGCGTCGCGATGACGCCTTTCGAACGCCCCCTTCATTTCCGCGAACATCTGGGGCGCTGCGCCCTGGAAGGCGAAGATCGACTGCTTCTCGTCGCCGACTGCGAAGACGGTTCGGTTCTTGGACCGCGCGCCGGCGCCGGCGAAAAACTCGGCGCTGAGCGCCGCAAGGATGCCCCATTGCGGATAGGACGCGTCCTGAGCCTCATCAAGGAGCAGGTGATCGAGCCCGTAGTCGAGCTTGTGCAGCACCCATGCGGCGCTCGAATGCGTCACCAGCGCCAGCGCGCGTGCGATCTGGTCATTGAAATCGAGCGCGCCGCGCTCGGCCTTCATCCGCGCGAACGCTGTCAGGATCGATCGGGCGACGACGAACAAGGCGGCGCTGCGCTCAAGCGTAAGCGCCGCCCGCCTGCGCTCGCGCAAGGGGAGCAACCGATCCTGCTCGCGACGCAGATCGTTCTCTAGCCACGGAGACTTTTTGCACAAGCTGTTGGTCGTCACCTGGGCCTTCTGCCCCCCCCGGGGCTCGCCCTCCCCATCGTCTTTGAAAAACGCGTCGAGCAGCGCCGGGACGCGAACTTGGCTCGCGCCGTTCTCGTTCGCGGCACGGAGGCTCTCGGCCAAGGCGCGATCCTGTTTCGTGCCAGCATCAAGGGCCTGCGCCCATCGCTCGCGTCGTATGCGGCCGACGTCGCCGCCGAGCATTTCGGTCTCGATGCTCTCTATTGTCACGCCGGGTGCAAGACCGAGGGGAGCGCGAAGCGCCTCGGCGTAGCCCGGCGCGTCGTCGTGAGCGGCGAAGATTTCGGCGCGACCGAGCGCCTCCGTCAGAAGCTCACCAAACTGCGTTGTGCCTGACTCGCGCGCCACCAGGTCGAGCGCGCTCGCGGTCTCGCTCGACGCGCCGAGTTCGACGAGCGCCGCGTCGCGCGCCTCAAGCAAGAGCCGCTTTGAATCGCTTTCGTCGAGAACGTTGAAATGGGCTGGGACGTTCGCCTCGAAGGGAAAGAGGCGCAGCAGGCGTTCGGCGAAGGCGTGCAGCGTCTGAATCTTGAGGCCGCCAGGGCTTTCAATCGTGCGCGCGAACAATTGTCGCGCGAAGATGAGGTCGCTTGGCCCCGGCGCGTCCGCTCCGGTCTCGACAATTGCCTTCGCCAGGGCGCCGTCGCTGAGGCTCGTCCATTGCGCAAGCTTGCTGAAGACACGGTCGGCCATGTTGGCGGCCGCTGCCTTGGTGTAAGCGAGGCACAAGATCTGTGCTGGCGGCGTCCCGTCCAGCAGCAAGCGCAGCACCCGCTGTGTGAGGACATGAGTCTTGCCGCTGCCGGCGTTGGCGGAGACCCAAGCCGATGTCCTCGGATTCGACGCCCGGGTCTGCCGCTGTCTCAGGGATTCGGGAATGGCGAGAGACCGGCTCATTGCGCATCCCCGGTATCGCTCTCGCCTCCGGTCGCCGACCATTCCTTGATCCGCGCGAGATGGTCGTAATCGGAAAAGCGGGGCACGAATTTAGGGAAGGGGACTGACAGATAGGGTGTATCCTCGCAGGCGAAGGCGTCGAGCAGCATCTTGAGCCCGGCAAAATGTTGCTCGGCCAGACGGCCGATGTTCTCATTCTTTCCGCCAGCGTGCTTTTCTTCGCCGCCCGCCGCGCCTCCAACCTTGAGATAAATCGCCTGCTCGGTTTGCAGCGACGGCAGCCCCTCGAAGCCTCCCTGCTGCAGCATCGCCGCTTCCAGCGTGAGTTGCGGGGAGAATCCCGCCTTGACGTCCTTGGCGGCCGGCGGCGCTCCGCTTTTGTAGTCGATGAGCCGCGCGCCCCCGGATTGCAGAAAATCGATTCGATCTGCCCGTGCGCTGAGCTTGAACAGAGTTCCATTCGCCAGCGGCACGTCAAGCGCGCCCTGCCGCTCGACCCAGGCTTGCGCGACCGAGTCGCGTGTATCGCGCTCGAAGGCGAGGAAGAAGTCGAGGCCTTTTTCGATGTTCGGCCAGTGGAGGGCGAAAGCCGGATCGTCGCTGAGCAGAGCAAAGCATGTTCGCGCCATGGAAAGGAGACGATCGCGCGCCTCCGATGGGAGAGCGCCGGACGGATAAGCCTCGACAAAATGCTGCAGTGTCGCGTGCCAGGCCATTCCCGTTTCGCGCGGCCCAATTTCGCATTCGACAGCCTCCAGCGTCTTCAATCGGAGAATATATTCGGCGTAGATCGCGTAAGGATCGCGGCGCAAAGTCTCGATTCGAGTGACACTCAGCGCCTTTGGGCGGAGTTCAACTGCAGGGCGCGGGGCTGGTCTTCGCTGTGGCTCGAAATCTGCCGGTCGATCGAGAGCGCGCGCGAACGTGAGATAAAGCTCGCCGCGCTCTTCCGGCTCCTCCATCGCCAAGGGACCAGCCGCAGCCGCCATGCGCTGCAGAAAGCGAGAGGCGACAGTCGGCTGGCCACCGCGCTTCTTCGCCCGGCTCAGAATTGCCTCTCGCGCGCCGAGCGCGGCGACGAAATCATGCGCCGTCTGGCCGATGCGCCGCTCCGGCGCGGAAAGGCCGAGCGCGGCGCGCATTGGCCGATTGAGAAAGGCGTCGGTCTCGACCGCGGGCGGCCAGACCGTTTCGTCGAGGCCCGCCAAAAGAACGCGATCGAAGCTCAAGAGACGCGCTTCAAGGAGGCCAAGGATCACGAGGCGCGGGTGTCCGCCTCTCGCCGGCGGAGCGCGCGCCGCAGTCAACGCGTCGTCGAACAAGGCGGCGTATTCGTTGAGCGCCGTGGGGAAGGTCCCGGCCGCCGCCTCGCTCCATTCGTCCATGAGCTCGATCAGCTGCTCGAACCCGTACGCGGCCTCCGGTGAGCCGTCGGGTCCCGCAGTCGCAGCGGCGATCGCAGCCCGATGCTGAATGAGGCAGTGGCGCAAGGATGCGTTGGGCCCGAGGGCGCGCAAGGGGGCGAGCGCGCTCGCCACGTCGCGCGCAAGCGTCTCCGCTGCAAGTCGGTTGGCCTCGCCAATGCGGCGGATGGCAGGATGCGCGTGCCTGTCATCGGCCGCCGTGCGCGCGGCCGTGAACGCCAATTCGAGTTGGTCCAGCGACGCAATCGGAACAGCGCGAAAGACCGCAAGCTCCAGCGCCCGCGTCGTGGCCTCGACCCGCCCAAGCGAGCGACCGAAGCGAACTGACGGATGCGCAAGGAGCGCGAGAAACGAACGCGGCGTGAACTCGATCGCCGCCTCAAGGATAAGTCTCGCCAGTACGCCGGCCGGGCTTTGAGCCAATGTCCTCCCGGCCAACTCTTCGACCTCGATCCCCCATCGGGCAAGCTCGGCTGCGACGCGGCGGGCGATCGAGGGATCGGGCGTGACGAGGGCCGCGGTCATGCCGGGCGTCTCCAGCGCCTCGCGCATCGCGATCGCCAGCGCCAAGCCTTCTTCAGTCTCGTTGTCGGCGACCATGATTGTGACGCCTTGAAGCGCGGCGGCGAGAGCCAGCGGCGACAATGTCCACCCCCGCTCGCGCCAACGATCCGTCGATTCTGCAGGACGAAGCGCCTCGCTGAGGAAAGCGGACCGCGCCTCAAGCGTAGGCGTGGGTGAGCCGAGAGGCGTGACATCCGCACGCTTGACTCCGATCTCGCCAATCAGACGACGCAGCAGGGCCTGCGGATGACCCGCGAGTCCGAGCGACGCCTCGTCTGTCGCGCCGATCATCGCCCATGTGCGATCGTCGAGGTTGAGGTCGAGGCCGGGCAGCACGACCGCGCCCTGTGGCGCGCGAGCGATCGCCGCGATCAAGCGGGCGGTCGCCCGATTGGCGCCGGTCGAGCCGGCGATGATGGTCGGACCGCGTCGAGATCCCTCGAGCGCCTTGATCTCGTCCTCGATCAGAAGGGCGATCCGCTGCGCCCGGTCGATGAGGCCGCGCTCGGCCAGCCATTCGGGCCAGTGGGCGAAGGCGATCTTGAGGAAATCGAGAGTGATGCGCCAATAGGAATCATATAGACTGGGCGCGAGCGTTCCGAGCCTCGACCAGGGCGCGCCCTCGATGATCATGTCGTCGATGAGCGCCGCGAGGTCGCCAGCAAGCGCGTAGGCCTGCGCAGGCGTCGCCGCGACCAACGCTGGCTCGGCCGGATCGACGATAAGCCGCCCGTCGGTGTCGACCTCGCGAACAGCGCCCCCCAGCGCCTTTCCCCAGGCGCGGGTCAGGGTCGCGAGCGCGTGGCGGCGCGTCAAAGCGCCAACCGCGGGAGGCACGGCCCCGCGGCGAATCTCCTCGCCATCGGGATCGAAGAGTGTCGCTGTCTCGTCAGGCTCGAAGGCGCCAAGGGGTGCGATGCGAGGCAGCAGCAGGCTTCGCCCGCCGCTTGCCGAGAGCAGCGCTTTAGCGAGCGCCTGAGCCGCGCGTTGCGTCGGCACATAGATCGTGGCGTCGGCCAGCGCCATCGGCCCGCCATCGCCGGGGAACCTGTCGATGAGCGCCCCGTCCAGAAGCGCACGGCTCAGGGTCGGCAGAAACGGAGCCCCAGAGGGAATCGTGAAGACTCGCGGCGCGCGATGGGCCATGCGCGCCTTTTATGCGGCGTGTGTGGGAAGGCAAGCAGGCGGCTCGAAGGGCGATTCAATTTATCCTCGCAGCGCCGTGGCGAGCCGTTCCCAGGCGTTCTCGTCGCACGGAATCCCGAATCGCAGGCGGTCTGGAGCGTCTGCGAAAGGGCGGGCGAGGATTCCTTCGGCCAGCAGCCGCTCGAAGGAGGCGCGCGCGTCGCGGCGTGCAGCCAGTCGAAAAAGCGAGGCGCCGCCGATGATTCGCCAGCTCGCGCGCTGCAGGAGGGCGTCGAGCCGGGCTGCTTCTTGGCCGAGGCGCCCGCGCATGGCCTCCAGCCAATCCGAATCGGCGAGCGCCTGGATCCCGATCGCAATCGCCGGCCCGCTGACTGGCCACGGGCCCAGGGCGGCTCGCAAGGACGGGACGATGTCTGGCGAGGCGAGCGCGAAACCGAGCCGCAGCCCGGCCAGTCCGTAGGCTTTCCCGAACGAGCGCAGAACGACCGCCCCGCTCGTGGGAAGGGTTGAGACAAAGCTTTCCCCTTCGGCGTCGAAATCGGCAAAGGCCTCGTCGACGATCAGCATCCCTCCGCGCCGCGCGAGGCGCTCATGAAGATCGAGGAGCGCCGCGCGCGACGTGATCCGCCCGTTTGGATTGTTAGGGTTGACCACGATCGCGACGTCGTAGGCGCTCATGTCCTCGAGCCGCGGCGCTTCGATGAGGCGAGCGCCCGTCGCCGCTAGGGCGGATGCAAAACCGCTGTAGGTCGGCCCAAGCGCGCCGACCGGGCCATTTGGCAATATGCGAGACAGCGCATGGATGAGCGCCTGCGAGCCGGGCCCCGCGACGACGCTCGCAGCGGTCGCGCCATAGCGGAGCGCCGCGCCAGCCTCGAGCCTCGCGAGCGCGCCGCTCTCGGGCAACCGCGACCATGCCTCGGGCTCAAGATCGGGCAGAGGATAGGCGTGTGGATTGATGCCGGTTGAGAGGTCGATCCAAGGTTCTGGCGCGTCGGGCGCGAGCCGCCTGGCGACTTCGAGCGCACCGCCGTGATAGGTGAACGCCAATTCGTCCGCTATCCGCTTTATCCCCACGGTCATGCCGCTCTCGCTCTCGCTGCCGCTCGCGCTCGTTGCCGCTGTCTTAGAAGCGGCGATCGGCTATCCGGCGCTTCTCTATCGCGCCATTGGCCATCCCGTCACTTGGATAGGTCAGTGGTTGGCTTGGCTCGAGGCAAGCCTCAATCACCCCGAGGCGGGGTTCGCCGCGCGCCGGGCGGCGGGTTCGCTCGCGCTTTGCCTCTATCTCGCGCCGGTCGCTCTTATCGCCTGGGCGGCAACCCGCCTCTGCCTTTCCGCAGGCGCGCTCGGTTTTGTCGCGCTCGCCCTTCTTGCAGCGAGCCTGCCAGCGCAGCGCAGCCTTGCTCTCCATGTGAGAGCGGTGGCCGAAGGACTCGACGCGGGTCTCGATGAGGGGCGCGTCGCGGTCGCGAAGATCGTCGGCCGCAATCCGGAGGTGTTGGACGAGGCGGGGGTCGCTCGCGCGGCGATCGAAAGCCTGGCGGAGAATTTTTCCGACGGCGTTGTCGCTCCCATCCTTTGGACAGCGCTATGGGGTCTTGTCGGTGGCGCTCTCTATAAGGCGATCAATACCGCCGACAGCATGATCGGCCATAAAAATGACCGCTACAGCGCGTTTGGCTGGGCCGCGGCGCGCCTCGACGATCTCGTCAATCTGCCGGCGTCCCGCCTTGCCGCTTTGTGGCTCATCCTCGGCGCGTTGCCGACCTCGGGGGCCTCGGCGCGGGACGCGGCGCGCGCCGTATGGCGCGACGCGCCGCATCACCGTTCGCCCAACGCCGGGTGGCCCGAGGCGGCGATGGCCGGCGCCCTCGGCCTCAAGCTGGCTGGACCGCGTGTCTATGGGGAGGCGCTGGTCGACGACGCATTCATGGGGAACGGCCGGCCTGAGGCTGACGCCGACGACATCCGGCGGGCGCTGCAGCTCTTCACGCGAGCGTGTGCAATCCAGGCGGTGACGCTCCTTGTGGTGTTGGTTATCCTGTTCGCGGGAAACGCCGTCAGCGGGAGAGGATGATGAGAGGTTGGTTCGGACGCGTTGCGATCGGTGTTGCCGGCCTCGTCTCTATGATCGCGGAGGTCGACGCGCGGATCACGCATATCGAGATCACCAAAAGAGAACCCGCTTTCGGCGGTCAGTCGTTTGGCCATGTTGGCGCTTATGAGCGTCTGACCGGCCGGGTCACGGGGGAGCTCGATCCCGCCGATCCCGCAAATTCTGGAGTTCAGGACATCAACCTCGCGCCCCGCAATGGACGCGGCATGGTCGAATACGTCACCAATATCGAATTCTTGAAGCCTGCCGACATGGCGCGCGGGAATCGCATTCTATTCTTCGAGGTCAACAACCGCGGCAACAAGCTTGCGCCTGCATCCTTCAATGCAGGCGTCGCCGGCGGCGTGGCAGACCGGAACGCGCTGTCGTCTTCCGGCGACGGCTGGCTCATGCGGGCCGGCTACACGATGGTGTGGTTCGGCTGGGAAATGGACGTGCGACCGGGCATGAGCCGTGTCGGCATGCCCCCGATCGTTGCGCGTAACCACGACGGCTCCGCAATCACGGGAACCGTGCGCTCCGAGATCATTACGCCGGTTCCGGCGACGAGCGTGCCGATCAGCCTCAGCCAGCAGATTCAGAACTATCCGATCGACAGCTATGACGCTTATCCGACGGCAAGCGTGGACAATTCCGCGCCGTTTGCGGACGGGTTTCTCCCGACGCTCACCGTCAGGGCTCGCGAGCAGGATCCGCGGGAGCCGATTCCAAACTCGGCTTGGAGCTTTGGAACTTGCGAGCAGGGCGGGGCTTTGACGCCAGACGAGAGGCATGTCTGCTATCCCGACGGGTTCAAACCGGGTCGTCTTTACGAATTGATCTACCGCGCCAAGGATCCGACGGTCGGCGGCCTCGGGTTTGCCGCCGCTCGTGATCTTGGCGCCTTCTTGCGCAATTCCGACAAGGACGACGCGGGAACCGCCAATCCAGTCTACCGACCCGATAATCTGGCCATTATCGAAGGCAGTTCGCAGAGCGGGCGGATGATCCGCAGTCTGCTTGCGCTCGGCTTCAACCGTGACGAAACGGGGCGCCGCGTTTTCGACGGCGCTTTCCCGCACATCGGCGGCGGCCTTATGCCGCTCAATGTTCGCTTCGGCCAACCCGTTCGGGCTTGGGGCGAGCAGACCGACCATCTCTACCCAGCCTACGATTTCCCTTTCACTTATGCGCGCCAGAACGATCCTTTGACACAACGAACGGAAGGTCTGTTTGACCGGTGCGACGCTACCGACACCTGTCCGAAACTGTTTCATGTCGCGACCGCGCTTGAGATGTGGGAAGGGCGCCAGTCGCTCGGCCTGACCGATCCGCTCGGCCGAACTGACGTCGCCGATCCGCCGAACGTCCGCACCTACATAATGGCGAGCACCCAGCACTCGCCGGCGTCACTGCCGCTTGCCGCCCGGCCGCCTTTTGGCAATTGTCAGCAACAACCCAATCCGAACCCGCAAATCTGGACGATGCGAGCGTTGTTGGCTGCGTTCACCGCATGGGTGCGCGATGGGGTCGAGCCGCCGCCGAGCGCGACGCCGAGGATCGCCGACGGCACGCTGGTTCCCCCTGACAGGGTCCGCCTCCCAGAGATCCCCGCAAACTTCTATGGCGAGGTGGAGCGGCCCGCGGTTTCGCCTCTGAGAATCTTCGACACGCTTCACGTTCTCGATTTCGGCCCGCTCTACCACGCCGAAGACTCGAGCGGGGTGATCGCGCGCGAGCCGCCGCAAGTCGGCTCGGGAAGCTATGGGATTCTTGAGATGCAAGTCGACGCCGACGGCAACGACCTTGCGGGAATTCGTTCGGTCTTCCTGCAGACGCCGATCGGCACGTACACCGGCTGGAATCTGGGTCGCAAGGATCGCTTCGAGAACGGCATGTGCAATTTGCAAGGCAGCTTTATTCCCTTCGCGGCGACGAAAGCCGAGCGTATCGCGGCAGGCGATCCACGGCTCTCGATCGAAGAGCGCTACCCGACGAAGGACGCCTATTTCGCGACGTTCAAGAAAGCCGCGGACGATCTCGTTGCCAAGCGCTTCTTGTTGCCGGATGATGCGGATTCGTTGGTCAAGACAGCCGAGAGCGAGGGGGTTCGGAATGCGCCTTGAGGGTCGAAAGTCACCCGCGGCACTCGACTTCAACGGCTCGCGGTGCTTCGATGCAGTCGTAATCTCTTTGCGCCAGGGCAACGCCAATGCTTCGAGTCGCAGTGGTATTAGGAACCTCTCTCGCCGTACTGGGCGCCGCGAGAGCGCAAGACGCTAAAGGAGACGCCAAGGAAGACACCGTCCAGGTTCATGGCAAGTCGCTTGCGCTCAGCTGCGCGGAGTGGAAGCGCAATCAGGACGGATCGTGGACGAGCACCGGACCATTGCTCGTCGGAACGGACACGGTGAAGAACGTGACTTTGCGCGGCGCCAAGGAAACTCACGCCTTGGAAGCGAAGTGCGCAAACGGGTCGACTCAAGCGGCTAAGCCGTCGCCAAGCGATAATTCGACCAAACATGCCAGGCATGGACATCACTCCGCGGAGCCGAGTGACGGAACATAGAGAACCGCCCTAGCGAGCGACCGCCAGCAGCGCATCGCAATCAAGATGCGCCTCGCAATGGTCCGCGAGCGCGTCGAGCGTGCGCTCGATCGTGGACTCATAGTTGATTCCGGCAGTCGTTCCGAGCGCCGCGAGCCACGCCGCGCGCTGGTGATCGTCAGCGAACAGCCCATGCACATAGGCCCCCGTGACGAGGCCGCTCGGCGAGATAGCGCCGTCGACCCGCCCACTGGTGAAGTGAAGAAGCGGCCGCGCGCAGTCCGGACCTCTCGTCTCGCCGACATGCATCTCGTAGCCGCGGAACGAGGCGCCATTCGTGAGGCACGCGCCTTCGACTTGGGTCAGCCTCTTTACGCCGGTCAGCACAGTGGCGACGTCAAGCAGCCCCAAGCCCTCGATCCCGCCCGGCGGACCTTCCATGCCTCGCGGGTCTGACAGGCTCTTGCCCAGCATCTGGTAGCCGCCGCAAAGTCCGAGTACCCGGCCGCCGCGCCGTACATGGGCGAAAAGGTCGATGTCCCAACCTTGCTCACGAAAGAATTTGAGATCTGCGATTGTCGCCTTGCTCCCGGGCAGGATGATGAGGTCGGCAATCGGTAGCGGCTCGCCAGGGCGGACAAACACGAGCCGCACGGAGGGCTCCATGCGCAACGGGTCGAAATCGTCGAAATTGGCAATGCGCGCCAGCATTGGCACGGCCACGGTTACCGCGCCGTCCGCTCGCGACTTCTTGTCGCCGAGGCCGAAAGCATCCTCCGCTGGCAGTCGCGCTGCGCCGGCGAAGAACGGCAGCAGGCCGACGGCCCGCCAGCCCGTGCGTTCAGCGATCGTCGCCATCCCGCCCTCGAAAAGGGTCGCGTCGCCGCGGAACTTGTTGACGATAAAGCCGACGAGCGTCGCCGCGTCTTCGGTCGGAAGCGCCGCCTTGACGCCGAGAATCTGGGCGAATATGCCGCCGCGATCGATGTCGCCGATCAGCACGACTGGACAGTTCGTGGCGGAGGCGAAGCCCATATTGGCGATATCGCCCTCGCGCAGGTTGAGCTCGGCTGCGCTGCCCGCGCCTTCGACGAGCACAAGATCAGCCTCCGCGGTCAAGCGAGCGTAGCTGTCGAGCACGACGCTCATCAGTTTGGGCTTAAGCGCCTGATACTCGCGCGCTCGCGCATTGCAAATGACTTTGCCCTGGACGACCACTTGCGCGCCGACTTCGCTTTGGGGTTTGAGTAAAACCGGGTTCATGTGTACGCTAGGCGCAATTCCGCAGGCGCGCGCCTGCAGCGCCTGGGCGCGGCCGATCTCGCCGCCGTCGTCCGTCACCGCGGCGTTGTTTGACATGTTCTGCGGCTTGAACGGGCGGACGCGAAGGCCGCGCCGAGTGAATGCGCGGCAGAGGCCTGCGGCGATCAGCGACTTGCCGACATCCGATCCCGTGCCTTGGAACATGAGCGCTCGAGCGGTCAAAACTCGATCGCCTCCTGCGCGCGCACCCCGGCGGCGAAGTGATGCTTGACGAGCGCAAACTCGGTGACGCAATCGGCCGCCTCGATCATTTCCGGCTTGGCGTTGCGCCCGGTCACGACGACATGCAGGCCGGGGCGACGCTTAACGAGCGACGCGACGACTTCAGCAAGCGGCAGATAATCGTAGCGAAGCGCGATGTTGAGTTCGTCGAGCACGAGGAGACGGATCGAGGAATTGGCCATCATGCGCTCAGCTTCCGCCCAGGCGGCGCTCGCCGCGGCGACGTCGCGCGCGCGGTCCTGCGTCTCCCAGGTGAAGCCCTCGCCCATTGTGCGCCACTCGGCTTGGGCGCCGAAGCGCCCGATCGCCATGCGTTCGCCTGTCGACCACGCGCCCTTGATGAACTGCACCACGCCAACCCGATGGCCGCGCCCGAGCGTGCGCAATGCGAGTCCGAACGCAGCCGTCGACTTGCCCTTGCCCGGGCCGGTGTGGACGATCAGCAGACCTTTTTCGAGAATAGGCTTCGCAGCGACCTCGGCGTCCTGGACGGCCTTCCGCTTGGCCATTTTCGTCCTGTGCCGGTCCGCGCCGTCGGTCATGTCGGTTCTCACAAGGGCAGCGGTGTGACGCCTAGCGCTCCGGATCGAACCGCGCAAATCAGGGCAATCGTGCGCCCGAAAGCGAAACCACAGGTTGCGCGGGGGGCAGCCGCGCCCTTCTGGGCTCCCCCGATTTGGGAAGTCCACGAAGCCCGGCAATGCTGTTAGAATCCAGAGTGAAAGCCATAAGGCAATCGAGATCCGTGCGCCTGTCGGCGGTGTTGACGTTGGCGAATGCAATTGCCGCGTGTATTCATCAAGAGCGCCGGGAGATTGCGAAGGATGGGTCCTCTTGTCGTTCGACGGCGACGATTCCTCAGAGGCCTCGCCTCACTGGCGGTTTGCGCGCCTGCCGTCGTGCGCGCTTCAAACCTTATGGAGGTCAGCGCCAAGTTTTGCGGTTCTTCCCACATGACCTTGCCATCTGCAGCCACTCATGAGGCGCTCGCCCTGTTGCAGCAAGAAATGGAACGCCGATTTGGCGAAACGCTGTTCGGCGCAGATTTAACGGAGGTTGAAGAATCCATCGGGACCAGGCGCCTTGTCATCGCAGAAGCTAAGATTACCGCGTTGTGGCAACTGCGAACGTCGTTCGGGCCTCGAGGTTCGCCCCCCAAGCTGCTGGAAGATCTGCCCGCCGAAGTCCGTGCGGGTCTTTCTTCGATGTTTGGAGCCGGGCCCGACGAAAGCTCTGGGGCGTGGACCACGAGGTTCTCCGGCCCGCCTGCGCACAAAAGCGGTTTGCGCGCCATTTGACAACCCGTCTCGAAGCTGGGACATAAACCCCGCACGGTCCCTCGCTTGAATCCGAGGGTGAAAAGGGAACACGGTAGGCTCTTTATCGATCCGTGGCCGCCCCCGCGACTGTGAACGGCGTGCCGACGCTTTTCTCGCCACTGGACTTTTCCTAGGTCTGGGAAGGCGGCGTCGGCCATACGCCGCGAGCCAGGAGACCTGCCGTGCGCGATAAGTCCCGTACGGCCGCCGGAGGGGCGGCCTTGGAGCGTTTATGACCACCCGACAGCCTTCCAATTTCGCGCTGAGCCTGCTGCCAACTGGGACTGTCGGGCTATGAACGCCCACAGCGGCCATTCCGCCGCTGCGACACTGCTCGTTTGCATCACCTGCAAATCTGAGGCGGGCCTGGTGGGGCTCGGGATGTTCGAGGCGCTGGGCGAGCGTCTTGGCTCTGAGCCAAGCATTGCGCTCAAGGCCGTCGAGTGCCTTTCCGTTTGCAAGCGGCCGTGCACGGTTGGGCTCGCTGCGCCTGGCAAGTGGACTTATGTCATCGGCGATCTCACGCGCGAATCTCACCTCGAGGACATCGTCGTTGCGGCGCGCCGCTATGCGGCCTCGTCCGACGGGATCGTTCCGTGGCGCGAGCGGCCGGTGTCCGTTCGCAAGGGTGTCGTGTCGCGCACGCCTCCGCTCGTCATCGCTGAAACGGCGCCCGCCTAAGGATCGCTCGCATGCTGTCCAAAACGCCCGTCACCATCGTCACCGGCTTTCTTGGCGCGGGCAAGACGACGCTGATCCGCCATCTCATGGCCAATGCCGGCGGGCGGCGGCTCGCGTTCATCATCAACGAGTTCGGCGATGTCGGGGTCGACGGCGACCTCATCAAGAGTTGCTCGGGCGCGGCCTGCCCCGAAGACGCGATCATCGAACTTGCCAACGGCTGCATCTGCTGCACAGTCGCCGATGATTTCGCGCCTGCGATCACCGCGCTGCTCGCTCGTGACCCGAAGCCGGATCATATCGTTGTGGAAACCTCAGGGCTCGCCTTGCCCAAGCCGTTGATCAAAGCCTTTGATTGGCCAGACCTGCGCTCGAGGCTTACCGTCGATGGGGTCGTTGCTGTGGTCGACGCCGCTGCTGTCGCAGAGGGTCGTTTCGCCGACGATCCCGCGCGCGTCGCAGAGCAGCGTTTGGCTGACCCGTCGCTCGACCACGATAACCCACTTGAAGAGGTCTATGAGGATCAGCTTATGAGCGCCGATCTCGTTGTCCTCAATAAAGCGGACCTGGTCGACAAAGACCAGCTTGAGGCCCTCAAAGCGCAAATCGCTCGAGCCGTGCCACGCGCGGTCAAGATTGCGCCCGCGCGCGAGGGCGCGATTGACCCTGGGGTGCTCATCGGCATGAACGCCGCAGCCGAGGATGATCTCAACGCGCGCCCTTCGCATCATGACGCCGAAGGTGAGCACGATCACGACGATTTCGATACGTTCGTCGTCACAATTCCCGCGGTCGACGATCCCAACACGCTCATCGATCGACTGATCGCGGCGACGCGTGCGCACGACATCCTGCGCGTCAAAGGCTTTATCGAAGTTGCCGGCAAGCCGCTGCGGATGCTGGTGCAAGGCGTAGGGCAACGCTTCCGCCGTGACTTCGACCGGCCATGGAGTGTGGGAGAGCCGCGGCTGAGCCGTCTCGTCGTGATCGCTGAGCGAGGCGTCGACCGCGAGGCCGTCGCCTCGGCGCTCGGGGCTTGACGAGCTTCTCGGACGATGCACGTTCCCCGAATCGAAGTCAGGACGCTCGACGAGACAGCCGAAGCGCTCGATCTGGGTCAGACGCCGGCGGACATCGTGTTCCTGTCTTTTTCGGACAGCGACCTCAATGCGCTGGCGCGCGCCTATGACGCTTTCCCCGAGCCGAAGCCGAGCTTGAGGATCGCTTCGCTCGCGGCTTTGCGCCATCCATTCTCGGTCGATCTCTATCTGGAGAAAGTATGCGCGCGGGCCAAGCTCGTGCTCGCGCGCGTGCTGGGCGGCGCCGACTATTGGCGCTACGGCGTGGACGAACTTGCGGCGCTGGCGCGCCGGAGCGACCTCAAAATGGCGCTCCTGCCTGGCGATCGGCGCCGCGACGCGCGCCTTGACGAGGCCTCGACACTCGACCTCGACGCGGTCGTGCAGATCTGGCGGTACTTTGACGAAGGCGGCCCCGAGAACATGACGGCCTGCCTTGCGTTTCTCGCGTTCAAGATCGGCGCCACGAGCCCCGCTCGGTCGCCCGTTCCAGTCAGAGCTTTCGGCAAGTGCGACGCGGCCTGTTTTGCGGCTGGGACGGACTCGCCCCAAGCGCTCATTGTCTTCTATCGCTCCGTCTATCTCGCCAACGATCTCGAGCCGATCGAAGCGCTGGCCCGCTCGCTTCGTGATAAGGGCTTCGCCGTCACCAGTGTCTTCGTGACCAGCCTCAAGGACGAAGCCGCGCTCGAGGGCTTGCGCCTCTTTCTCGATCGGCAGCGCTTTGACGTCGTGCTCAACGCTACCGCCTTTTCCGCCCGTCTGGACGCTGAGGAAGGAACGGCGCTCGACGCGCTCGACGCGCCGGTCTTGCAAGTCGTGCTCGCCGGCGTAGGTCTCGAGGCGTGGCGCGGTTCTCGGCGCGGCCTTGGTCCTTCGGATCTCGCGATGCATGTCGCGTTGCCGGAAATCGACGGGCGCGTCTTGACGCGCGCGATCTCCTTCAAGGCGGCCCGCGCGCGTGATGCACGAACCGAATTCGCCGCGGTGGCGCATCGGCCGCTCGCCGACCGGGTGGACTTCGCTGCCGAGCTCGCTCGCCGCTGGGCAAACCTCGGGCGCAAACCGCCGTCCCACAAGCGTCTCGCTTGCGTGCTGCCGGATTATCCGGCGCGCGGCGGACGCACCGGCTATGCTGTCGGCCTCGATACGCCGGCGAGCGCCGTCGCCATCACCGAGAGTTTGCGCGCTGCGGGCTACGACGTGGATCCGGTCCGGACGCACGGTCGCTCATCGCGGCTCTCGCCGAGGGCCCGCTCGAGGCGACGCTGACGCTGGTCGAATATGGGGCCGAGCTCGCAACTGTACCGATAGACTTCCGGCAGTCTCTATTCGCCACGTGGGGCGACCCCGCTGACGACCGCGACGCCATCGACGGGTCGTTCAAGTTCCGCTTCGTGCGGCTTGGCAAGCTCATCATCGCGGTGCAGCCTGACCGCGGCGACGCCTTCTCGCGCAAGGGCGACTATCACAATCTCAATCTGCTCCCGCGCCACGCCTATGTCGCATTCTATTTCTGGCTCACGCGCAAGGAGAATGTCGATGCGATCGTTCAGCTTGGCGCGCATGGCACGCTCGAATGGCTGCCTGGCAAGGCGGTCGCGCTCAGCGAAAGTTGCGCGCCCGAAGTTTTGCTTGGCGCAACGCCAGTCATCTATCCGTTCATCGTCAACAATCCTGGCGAAGCGGCGCAGGCCAAGCGCCGCATCAGCGCGGTCACGATCGGTCATCTGACGCCGCCGTTGATCGCCGCCGGGTCGCATGGCGCAGCGCTCGAGCTCGAAGGATTGTTCGATGAGTTCGCGGAAGCGCAGGGGCTCGATCCTCGCCGGGCGCGCGCCATCGCGGCGCTCATTCTCGAGCGGGGCCGCGAGACCGGACTTCTCAAGGAATGCGCCGCCGATGACGAGCCGCCGGAGGAGGCGCTTGTCGCGCTTGACGCGTGGCTTTGCGACCTCAAGGAAATGCGGATCGGCGACGGCTTGCATGTGTTCGGACGGTCGCCCGAGAGCGCCGACGGCTTCGCGCTCTCCTCTCCTGTGGGAGAGGGGTCGGGGGTGAGCGTCCCGCGCGTGACGACCAGCGCGTTGGTCGAGGACCCTCATCCGGCCGACGAAAGGGCGTCCGCCGGGACGCCCGTCATTCGACGAGCTGTGGCCGGCCACCTCCTCCCGGAGGGAGAAGGACTCCGCGAGCGTGTGGCCGCCTCCGGCGCCGCCGAGTCGCTTGGGCTCATACGCGCGGTCGGCGGACGGTTCGTGCCGCCGGGACCCGCTGGCGCGCCGGCGCGCGGACGCCTCGACGTACTGCCGACCGGCCGCAACCTCTACGCGATCGATCCCCGATCGGCGCCGACCCGCAACGCCTGGGAGATCGGCCGCCGCGCGGCCGAAGAGATCTGCAAGCGTTACGCGCAGGACCATGGCGAATGGCCGAAGCGCATCGTGCTCGACCTGTGGGGCTCGGCGACGATGCGCACCGGCGGCGATGATCTGGCGCAAGCCTTCGCGCTGATCGGCTGCCGCCCAACCTGGGACGTGGCGTCGACCCGCGTCAGCGGCTTTGAGGTGCTGCCGCTGGCGATGCTCACCCGGCCGCGGGTCGATGTGACGCTGCGCATCTCGGGCTTGTTCCGAGACGTTTTTCCAAGCCAGATCGCGCTGTTTGCCGGGGCCGTTCGCGCCGTCGCCGCGCTAGACGAGAGCGCCGACGACAATCCGCTCGCCGGTCTTGAGGGCGAAGCGCGAATATTCGGCGCGGCGCCCGGCGCTTATGGCGTCGGGCTCGGCGCGCGCATCGCGCGAGGCGAGTGGGCGGATCGGTCCGAGCTGGCGCAGACTTATCTCGCCGCCACCAGTCATGCCTATGATGGTGAGGGCGAAGCGCGGGAAGCAGCGCAGGCGTTTCGAACGAGAGTTGCCGGCGCCGAGGCTTTCGTTCACGCGCAGGACCTGCCCGGTCAGGACGCGCTCGACGCCGACGCCTTCGCCGAGCATGAAGGGGGGTTCGCCGCGGCAGCGGCGGAAACGGGAGCGCATCCGGCGCTCTATCATCTCGAACTCGACCATCCTCGGCGCCCCCAAGATCCGGACCTTGGGCCAGGAGATCGCGCGCTCTCTCCGGGGACGCGCCGCCAATCCGCGCTGGCTTCAGGGCCAGATGCGCCACGGCCATCGCGGCGCGGCGGAAATCGCCCAGTCGCTGGACAATCTCTATTGCTTCGCCGCCTTGACGGATGCGGTTAGCAGCGCGCAATTCGATCTCATGTTCGACGCCACCCTCGGCGACGATTCCGTGCGCGCGTTCCTGATCGACACTAATCATCAAGCCGCGTCTCACATGGCGGGCGTGTTCCAGGAGGCGGCGAAGCGCGGATTCTGGCTCTCGCGCCGCAATTCAAGCGCGCGCATTCTGGCTTCCATGCTGCAGGAGGCGGCATGAGCGCGGTCACGTTGCGGGCCCAGAACTCGCGCCCGGCCGCTCCCTATCGCAAGGGCTGGTGTCCGGGCGCGCTGAAGCCGATGGAGACCGGCGACGGACTGCTTGCGCGTGTGCGCGCGCCAAGAGGGCGACTGTCGCTCGATCAGGCGGCCGCGCTCGCGGATGCTGCAATTCGTTGCGGCAACGGCGCGATCGGCCTTACAGCCCGCGCCAATCTGCATCTCCGTGGCTTGAGCGAGGCGACGCTGCCCGATCTGCATGCGCGGCTTGAGAACGCGGAACTCATCGACGCTGACCCCGCGATCGAGCGCTTGCGCAATATCGTCGCAAGTCCGCTGGACGACCTCGATCCGGAAGCTCTGCTCGACCTCGGACTGAGCGTTGACGCTCTGGAAGAGCGGCTCGCGGAGGACGATGCCCTGAGGCAGCTGCCGGCCAAGTTCAGCTTCGTCTTTGACGCGCTTGGTCGCTTGCCGCTTGGGGACGTCGAGGCGGATATCCG
The DNA here is from genome assembly GCA_963726105.1 of uncultured Alphaproteobacteria bacterium. Lineage (GTDB taxonomy): Bacteria > Pseudomonadota > Alphaproteobacteria > Rhizobiales > Beijerinckiaceae > Roseiarcus. Next base: position 60,147 of record CAVSBJ010000025.1, on the reverse strand, counting down.
CCTTGAAGCGTTGCAGGACGGGATGCTCGCCGTGTTTCTTGCCGGCGCCGACGCGCTGGCTGCGCAATGCGCGCCGGCCGAGGTGGGCGATGTCGCGGCTCGGCTCGGCCGGGCGTTTCTCGTCCTTGCGGGCGATGGCGAAGCGGCGCCGCGGCGGATGCGCGCGCTGATCGAGCGGACCGGCGCTTCCGTCGTGTTTGCAGAGGCGCATTGTGAGACAATGCCGAGCGCCCGTTCGCAACGACGCGCCGTGTTGCGTGACATCCTCGGCGTGTGCGAATTCGGCGCAACGCGCGTCGTCGGCTCGGCGGCGCCCTTCGGCGAAATCGACGCGGTTCGGTTCGAGGCGCTGATCGAACGCGCGCGGGCGCTTGGCGCGAGCGGCCTCAGGCTGACGCCCTGGCGGGCGTTCCTGCTTGCCGGCCTCGACCGGCGTGGCGCAAAGTCGATGGTCGATTCAATGACCGAGTTCGGATTTATCGTCGGTGCGGAAGACCCGCGTCTGCGCATCGCTGCTTGTCCGGGCGCTCCCGCCTGCATGCACGGCCACCGAAGCGTGCGTTATGACGCAACGCGCTGGGCGGCCGTCTTGCCCGAGGGAGACGGCGTCATTCTCCACGTCAGCGGCTGCGCTAAAGGATGCGCCAGGCCCGCTGCGACGGCGGCGACTTTGACGGCGACTGCGACCGGCTACGATCTCATCCTTGGGGCCAGAGCCGGCGATCCCCCAGCGCGGCGCGACGTTTCGAGCGCGGAAGTCATGCACCTCCTCGCGGACGCGGGCGGGAGCATGTTCGCGGCCGAGACGGCGTCGTGAAGCCAAGCTACGCATACGAAAAGGACGCCGCGTCGATCTATCGCCGGTCCTTCGCCATCATTCGCAGCGAGGCCGATCTTGCGCGCTTCTCGCCCGTTGAAGAGCGGGTCGCCGTGCGGGTCGTCCACGCCTGCGGCATGGTCGAGGCCGTCCGCGATCTCGTCTTCTCACCGGGCGCTGCCGAAGCCGCGCGCGACGCGCTTCGGGCCGGCGCGCCGATCTTCTGCGACGCGCGCATGGTGGCCGAAGGGGTCACGCGCGCCCGACTCCCTGCGGACAACGACGTGATCTGCACCCTGAGCGATCCTTCCACCCCCGCACGTGCGGCCGAGTTTGGAACGACGCGCACGGCGGCGGCGATTGAACTCTGGTTGCCGCGGCTTCAAGGTTCCGTGGTCGCCATTGGCAACGCGCCGACCGCCTTGTTCCGTTTGCTGGAAATCGTCGGCGCGGGCGCGCCACGACCCGCCGCGATAATCGGCATGCCGGTCGGCTTCGTCGGCGCGGCGGAATCGAAAGAGGCGCTGATCGAGAGCGACTTGCCAGCCATCGTCGTACGCGGGCGCAAGGGCGGCAGCGCGATGGCGGCCGCCGCTGTCAACGCGCTGGCGAGCGACCTCGAATGACGGCGTTCGGCCGCCTCTATGGCGTCGGAATCGGCCCCGGCGATCCCGATCTGCTCACCGTCAAAGCGACCAAGGTCATCGCCGCGTCGCCCGTCGTCGCATATTTCGCCAAGGCAGGACGGCGCGGCAACGCGCGCTTAATTGTCGACTGTTGGCTGCAGCCACCGCATGTCGAGCTGCCGCTTTATTACCCGATGACCGATGAAACGCATTTCGATGATCCGCCCTATCGCGACGCGCTGGCGCGCTTCTACAAGGAATCGACTGTTGCGATTGCGTCGCATCTGGAAGCTGGCCGGGACGTCGCGCTTTTAAGCGAGGGCGATCCGATGCTTTACGGGTCGTTCATGCATCTCTTCGTTCGACTGCGCGACAATTTCGATGTCAGCATTGTGCCGGGCGTGTCGAGCATTTGCGGGGCCTGGGGCGTGGCGGGCGTGCCGATGGCCTGGGGCGATGACGCGCTCGTCGTGTTGCCCGCGACACTGCCGCTGGATGAGCTTAAGCGCCGGCTTGCGCTCGCCGACGCCGCGGTCATCATGAAGGTCGGTCGAAACTTCGCGCGCGCCAAGGAGGCGCTGATCGCGACAGGCATGGCGGAGCGCGCCATCTATGTCGAGCGCGCGACGATGACAGGCGAGGTCGTCACGCCGCTGTGTCAGAAGCAGGACGATTCGGCGCCCTATTTCTCGCTTATTCTTGCGCCCGGGAGGGGGCGTCGCCCGTGACCGGGCGCGTCACGATTGTGGGACTGGGTCCGGGCGCCCTTGAGTGGATGACGTCGGAAGCGAGCGCGGCGATCGAGGCCGCGAGTGACGTTGTTGGCTATGGTCTGTATGTGGAGCGGCTTGCATTGCGAAAGGACCAGCGCGTCCACGCGAGCGACAATCGGGTTGAAATGGAACGTGCCCGGCTTGCGCTGAAGCTCGCTGCGGAAGGCCGCGCGGTCGCCGTCGTCTCGGGAGGCGATCCCGGTGTGTTTGCGATGGCGGCGGCCGTGTTCCAGGCCGTCGAAGATGATCCGCAAGGGCCGAAACTCGATATTGCCGTGGCGCCAGGGGTGACCGCAATGCAAGCGGCGGCGGCGCGGCTCGGCGCGCCGCTTGGCCACGACTTTTGCGCCATCTCGCTCTCCGATAACCTCAAGCCGTGGAGCATCGTCGAACGTCGACTTCGCGCCGCCGCCGAAGGTGACTTCGTGATCGCGCTTTACAATCCCGCATCACAGGCTCGGCCGACGCGCATCACGCAAGCGTTCGACTTGCTGCGAGCTGCGAAGGCGGCAACGACGCCTGTGGCCTTCGCGCGCGCGGTGGGACGAGCGGATGAGAAGCTCACTCTCACGACGCTTGGGGAAGCCGACACTCGCCTCGTCGACATGGCGACGCTGGTCATCATCGGCTCCAGCGAGACGCGCTTCGTCGCGCGCGATGGGGCGCGGCCATGGATGTTGACGCCGCGCGCCTACGGGGTCGGCCGATGAGAGCCGATCCAGGTCATGATGGCTTCGATATCATGCAGCGTCTCGGCTTCGGGCGCTGGCGGCCGGCGGACAATGACAACTTCGATCCCGAGCGCGCGCGCCGCCTCGATCTTGGGGTAGGTCGCACGCCCGCCACTGTTCTTGGTGACCACGACTTCGATTCGCTCGCGTTTCATGAGCGCGAGTTCGTCAGCGAGAGAGAACGGACCGCGCGCGAGGATGAGCTTGCAGTCGGAAAGGGCGCCGATCTCTGCCGGCCGGTCGATCGCCCGCACGGTGTAGCGATGCTGCGGGGCTCGCGCAAAGGCTGCCAGCTGCAGCCGGCCTTGCGTGAGGAAGACTGTTTTCGGAGCGGCCCCGAGAGCAGCGACGGCCGCGCCCATTTCCGCGACTTCGATCCAGCGGTCGCCAGGCTCGCGTGTCCAAGGCGGCCGGCCGAAGACGACGAGCGGCGTCATCCTCGCCCGGCAGGCCGCGACCGCGTTCGCGGACATCCGCGAAGCGAAGGGGTGGGTGGCGTCGACAACGGCGTCGATGTGCTCTCGGGCGAGAAACGCCGCCAGGCCTTCGGCGCCGCCAAAGCCGCCGATGCGTCGGGAAATTGGCGTCGGAGCAGGATTGGCCGTCGCCCCCGCGAGCGACAGGATTGCCGCAACATCGGGTTCGTCGGCCATTCGACTCGCGAGCGCGCTGGCTTCCGACGTGCCGCCGAGAATGAGCAGGCGAAGGGGCTTCAGTGAGCGGCTCCATGAGCAAGGAACGGTGGCTAGCCGTCATCGGCATCGGCGAGGACGGGTTCGAGGGGCTCACTCCTGCCGCGCAACGCCTCCTCGCGCAAGCGGACTTTGTCGTAGGCGGCAAGCGCCACCTCGCTCTCGCGGGACCGTCGAAAGCCGAGACGATGACCTGGCCGTCGCCGATCGAGAACGCGCTCGACGCCATCGAAGCGCGCCGCGGGCGTGCTGTATGCGTGCTCGCCAGCGGCGATCCGTTCTTCTTCGGCGTCGGCGCGATGCTCATGCGCCGTTTCACCGCCGGCGAGATGACCTCAATTCCTGCGCCCTCGGCCTTTGCGCTGGCCGCCTCGCGGCTCGGCTGGAGCCAACAGGATTGCGCGTTGGTCACGCTTCACGGCCGGCCGCTCGAAGCGATCATTCCGCGTTTGCAGCCCGCGGCGCGCATTCTGGCGCTGTCTTGGGACGACGCCACGCCGGCCAAGCTGGCGGCGCTTTTGACGGCGCGTGGCATGGGTCGATCGAAGCTCACAATCTGCGAAGCGATGGGGGGCGCGCGCGAGCGCATTCGCACGATCGAGGCGCAGGATTTTGCGCTCGACAATGTCGCCGCCTTGAACACGATCGGGCTCGAAGTCGTCGCGGAACCGAGCGCTCGCATTCTGCCGTGCGCTGCCGGGCTTCCCGACGAGTGGTTCGAGCATGACGGGCAGATCACCAAGCGCGAAATCCGCGCGATGACGCTCTCCGCCCTCTCGCCTCGACGCGGGGAGCTGCTGTGGGACGTGGGCTCAGGGTCAGGCTCGGTCGCCATCGAATGGATGCTCGCCGATCCCGCGAACAGCGCGGTCGCGATCGAGGTCCGCCACGATCGCGCTCAGCGCATCGCGCGCAATGCTCTGAGCTTCGGCGCCCCGAGCCTTTCAGTCGTCACCGGCGAGGCGCCGGATGTGTTTGCCGATCTCCCCAGGCCCGAGGCGATCTTCATCGGCGGCGGGGCGAGCGCGCCAGATATGATTGATCGCGCTTATGACGCGCTCGCATCGGGCGGACGGCTGGTCGTCAATGCGGTGACGATCGAGACGCAGGCCGCATGCGTGGACTGGCGCGCGCGGTTGGGCGGAGAACTTGCGCAGTTTGCGATCGCGCATGCCGAGCCGGTCGGGCGCTATTCCGGCTGGCGCGCGGCGATGCCGATTGTGCAATGGCGGCTCGTCAAGCCATGAGCCGGCAAGCCTCAAGTCGGATCGTCGCCATCGGCATAGGCTGCCGCGCGGGCGTCGCCGGCGAGGCGATCGCGGCGCTCGTGCGCCGTGCGCTCAAAGAGGCTCGATCGCCCGAGGGCGAGCGGCGGATGTTCACGCTGTCCGCCAAGGCCGATGAGCCTGGGCTCATCGAGGCCGCGCGCATCATCGGTGTTGCGCTCAGGGCCCTGCCGCTGGCGGCGCTCAATGCGCAAGCTGAGGGCATCTTGACGCCTTCCACGCCCGCGCAAGCGCGCTTCGGCGCGCCGAACATTGCCGAGGCCGCGGCGCTCGCGGGGGCGGGCGAGGGCGGACGGTTGCTTGGGCCGCGACTCGCCGCCGACGGGGCGACTTGCGCAATCGCTCTATCCCGGGAGCGGTCATGACCGTGCACTTCATCGGCGCCGGGCCGGGCGCTCCTGATCTCATCACCTTGCGCGGACGCGATCTCATCGCGGGCTCCCCCGTCTGTCTCTATGCGGGATCGCTCGTCCCGCGCGCCTTGCTCGACCATTGCCCGCCGGGCGCGCGGATCATCGACACGGCGCCGCTCGATCTCGACGCCATCATCGCGCTCTGCGTCGAGGCGACGGCGAGGGCCGAGGACGTCGCGCGGCTCCATTCCGGCGATCTTTCGCTCTGGAGCGCGATGGGTGAGCAACTTCGCCGCTTGAAGAGGGCAGGGGTGGCGTACACGATCACGCCTGGCGTGCCCGCTTTCGCCGCCGCGGCCGCAGCGCTCGAACGCGAACTGACTTTGCCGTGCCTCGCGCAATCGCTCGTGCTGACGCGCACGTCGGGCCGCGCCTCACCGATGCCCGAGCGCGAGACGCTGGCGAATTTCGCCGCCACCGGCGCGACGCTCGCGATTCACCTGTCGATCCATGCGCTCGAGGATGTGGTCGCCGAGCTCACGCCGTTCTACGGGCCCGATTGCCCGACGGCGGTCGTCGCCCGCGCCTCATGGCCGGACGAGCGGATCGTGCGCGCGACGCTCCGCGAGATCGTCGGCGCGCTGCGCGAGACGCCGATTGAGCGCACCGCGCTCATCCTTGTCGGTCCGGCGCTCGTGTCGGAGGACTTTCGCGAGAGCGAGCTTTACAACACGGCTTATGTGCGCCGGTTTCGCGGCGGCGAATGAGGTGCGCGCCCTCACGGCTATATCCTTCTCCCTCGGGGAGAAGGCGGCGCCGTAGGGCGTTCGGAAGAGCGCCTGTCCTTCCGAACCGGCTCGGGGCGCCAGATGAGGGTGCGGCGCTAAACCCTGCGAAACCCGCTGCTCGCCAGCACACGCCCATCGCGTCCAACGACGATCGTCTCGAGCTCGCCGGGATGGCCGGCGAGGACGCGCGCAGCGGTCGCCCATGCACCGCCGGCGACGAGCGCCGGCAGATCGAAGCTCACGGCCTCGGCAAGTTCGAACGCGTGCAGGCCGCTGTTGGCGCTCGCGATCGCCGCGACGAGCGACGGCGCGCCGCCCGCGCCTGCGACCCGCTCGCCGAGCGCCGCGAGGTCGACCGCGCCGCGTTTCGAATGCAAGTCCAGCTTGCCTTCGGCGAGCTTGGTCATCTTCGCCGGGCCGCCGGCGATGGTGAGGCGCGGGACGGGATGCTCGCGCAGGTACTTCAACAACCCGCCGACGAAATCGCCCATCTCGATCAGCGCGTGATCCGGCAGGCCGTACAGCGCCCGGATCGCGGCCTCGGAGGTTTCTCCGGTCGCCGCGCCGATGTGGGCGCATCCGCTGGCCCGCGCGACGTCCACGCCACGATGGATCGAGTGGATCCAGGCCGAGCACGAATAGGGGATGACGATTCCGGTCGTGCCGAGGATCGACAAGCCGCCGAGGATGCCGAGCCGCCCGTTCGCGGTGCGCTCGGCGATCCTCTCGCCGCCGGGCACGGAGATTTCGACGATCGCGTCGACGCCGGCCCCGAGCCTCGCGGCCACTTCTTCAAGATTGGCGCGGATCATCGCGCGCGGCGCGGGATTGATCGCGGGCTCGCCGACTGGCAGGGGCAGGCCGGGCCGGGTCACCGTGCCCACGCCTTCGCCAGCTCTGAAAATTATAGCCGCGCCGGGCGGCGCGAGACGCACGGTCGCGACGATCAGCGCGCCATGGGTGACATCCGGATCGTCGCCCGCGTCCTTGACGATGCCGGCGCGGGCGAAATCGTCGCCGAGTTCATGGGTGGCGAGCACGAATTCCGGCCGAAGGCCCTTTGGCAAAGCGACCGGAACCGGATCAGGAAATCGGCCGGTCAGCAGCGCTTCGAAGCCGGCTCGCGCGGCGCCGCTCGCGCAGGCGCCTGTCGTCCAGCCGCGCTTGAGCGGCGTCGCCTGTTCCGGGTCGCTCATCGCCGCTGGCCTAGCGCGCATCCGTGACGTTGCCTAGGGTTGGGCGATGACCCGGGGGCTTATGATCGCCGCGCCTCGCTCCGGCAGCGGCAAGACGACGGTGACGCTTGGTCTTCTGCGCGCGTTCAAGCGCAGAGGCGTCGACGTCGTCGGCCTCAAATCCGGCCCCGACTATATCGATCCGGCCTTCCATGCCGCCGCGTCAGGCCGGGAGGGCGTCAACCTCGATTCCTGGGCCATGGCGCCTGAGCTTCTGGCCGTGCTTGCGGCGCGGGCGGCGGGACAAAGCGCGCTCGCTTTGTGCGAAGCCTCGATGGGCCTCTTCGATGGCGTTCCGGCTGAGCGTGGGCGCACGGGCGCCTCGGCTGATGTTGCGGCGGCGCTTGGCATGCCGGTCCTTCTGGTCATCGACGTGTCGGGCCAGGCGCAATCGGCGGCGGCGATCGTCAAGGGCTGCACGGCTTATGACGAGCGGCTGAAGGTCGCCGGCGTGATCGTCAATCGCGTCGGCAGCGAGCGCCATCGCCGGCTGGTGGTCGAGGCGATCGAGGCGGTGGGCGTTCCCGTGATGGGCGCGCTGCCCCGCAACGACACAATCGCGCTGCCCGAGCGCCATCTGGGCCTCGTGCAGGCGGGCGAGACGGAAGCGCTTGAAGCGCGGCTCGAGGCGATCGCCGATTTCATCGAGGCGCATGTCGATTGCGGCTGTGTTCTCGCATTGGCCGGCGCCCTCGATTGTTCCTTGCCCGCGCGGGCGCCCATCGCGGTTCGACCGCCGGGACAGCGCATTGCGCTTGCGCGCGATGCGGCGTTCTCGTTCATCTATCCGCATCTCGTGCAAGGGTGGCGGGCGGCCGGGGCCGAGATCGTCGCTTTTTCGCCGCTCGCCGACGAACCGCCGCCTTCCAATTGCGACGTCTGCTGGCTTCCGGGCGGCTATCCGGAATTGCATGCCGGGCAGTTGGCCGCGGCCGCGCGCTTTCGCGAAGGTCTTGGACGCTTTGCAGAGACGCATCCGGTGCACGGCGAATGTGGGGGCTATATGGCGTTGGGCGAAAACCTGATCGACGCCTCCGGCGTCGATCATCCGATGGCGGGCCTGTTGGGCGTGGAGACCAGTTTTAAAAAGCGGCGAATGACGCTCGGCTATCGCGAGGCCCGCATCGCGTCGGATTGCGCGCTCGGGACTGCAGGCTTCGTTCTGCGCGGCCACGAGTTTCACTACGCGACCATCGTCACGACTGGCGGCGACGACCCCTTCGCCTTTGTTCGCGATGTCTATGGCGCGCCGGAAGCACCGTCAGGCTCGCGCAGGGGCCGGGTCACGGGCTCGTTCTTTCACGTTATCGCCGAGGGATGACGCTCAGCGCCCGAACCTCCGCAATCTCGCGCATTTGAGGCGTCGGCCATGAGACTTTGGAGCCGCCAAAGGCCTGCCTTCCCGCCGGACCAAGAGACCCATTGTTATAAAACCGGGCATTCGATTGCAAAAAACAAAAATCTATGCTATACGATTTAGACTGGCTGGATCGGCCGGCTCGATCCTCGCCGCTGGTTGGCGAGGCGGTTGCTGACAGGAAGAGGCGTGGTGTGATTGTGACTTTTGAGATACAGTGTGACATGGGGAGAAGAATCGCTCAGCAACATCGCTGATAACGTATTGAAAACGCTCGTTTCGAAAAAATAAACGCTAGTAAACGCTAGCGAATTTACTAGCACTTACTAACATTTACTGGCGCTTATTGGCGTTTAATCGCTTCTATTTGGCATGGATGGACTTGGCTGGTCGCCCGAGAGCCCTCGCGCGGCCAAGCGACAGGGCGTGCCTCAAACGAACGCTGCGTACTCCCCTCGCCGTCGCGTGAGGGCCGCTTCGTCGGCGCCCTCCTTGAGGCTGACGACGGCGCCGAGGACGATCGCATGGGAATGGCGCTCGATGACCTCCTCGACCAGGCAATCGAAGGCTGCGATCGCATCGGCGAGGATCGGGGCGCCGGTCGAGAGGGTGGTCCATTGCACCGAGTCGAACCGGCGCGGTCCCTGCACGCCGCTGTGTCCGCTGAAGCGACGAGCGAGCGCCTGATGGCGCGCGGCGAGCAAGCTGATGGAGAATGCGCCCGCCTCGCGCAATCGGGCGAGCGTCGAGGATGAGCGCGCGAGGCAGACGAGAAGCGTCGGCGGGGCCAGCGACAGAGACGTAAGCGATGTGGCCGTACAGCCGGCGCGCGCTTCGTCCTCTCCGCAGGCGATCACCGCGACCCCCGAAGAGAGGGCTCCCATCGCATGACGAAAGGCGGCGCTGTCGGCGTGGCGCAGTCGCCGATCGCTCACGCCCGCGCCTCGACCTGCCGGCTCGCCAAGGCCGGAGTGAACATGCGGTATCCCTTCAGGGCGCGCTTCCACCCGGCGCCAATCGTTACAAACAGTTTGAGCTTAATTGGTCGCGCGCGGACGGCCTGTCAAGCAACCGGAATTCGCGTCGAGCGGCTCAATTCATGACGATGACTGACAGGAGCCGGCCATAGTCCGGCTCCTTGCGATGGGTGGCTCGGCGATAGCTGAAGAAGCGGCGCTCGTCGGCGTAGGTGTCGAGTCGGAGATCCTCGAAGTCTCCCACCCCCGCGCGCGCGGCGCGTTCTTCGATATACGCGTTGAGGTCGAACATCGAATGGCCTGCCCTCCGGCTTGGGGCGAAGTAGCGCGCGGTGTCGTCGCCGCCGCCTCCGAATGCGGCGACGAACTCTGGGCCAACCTCGTAAGAATTGTTGCCAATGCAAGGGCCAAGCGCGGCGACGATGTCGCTGCGCTTGGCCCCGAGCCGCTCCATCGCCGCCACGGTCGCTTCGACCACCCCCGTCAGCGCGCCTTTCCAGCCCGCATGCGCCGCTCCGATGACGCGCGCGCGCTGGTCGGCGAACAGGATCATGCCGCAGTCAGCGCCTGTTACGCCGAGCGCCAGGCCGGGGGTGGCCGTCACAAGAGCATCGCACCGGGGGCGCGCGCTTTCCGGCCACAACTCGGCAATGGCGACTGCGTCAGGCGAGTGAATCTGGAACGGCACGGCGAGACGCTCCGGCGCCGCTCCGAGCCCAGCCGCGATCCGGGCGCGGTTCTCGGTCACCGCCTCTGGCGTGTCTCGCGAGCCGACTCCGCCGTTCAACGACGCGTAGACGCCTTGCGAGACCCCGCCGAGCCGGGTGAAAAAGCCATGCGTGACACCAGGAATCCTGAGCGATTCCGCGGTCAGGAATTCAGCCGCGCTCATGCGGATTTGGCGCTTGCAGCTTGGAATCCGGGGGGCGGGCGCAGCTTGCGGTCGGCGACCGCCAGGGCCTTGAAGAGAGCGCCCATTTCGCCCTGACCCTTTCCCACCAGCCGAGCCCGCGCCCGCTCGAATTCCTCCGCGTGGTCAAGAGTGGCGCGTTCGGCAAGCGCTTTTGTCCTCAAATCGATACCGATCCCGCGAAGAAAATCGCCTTGGTCGATCGGTCCATAGACGGCTGCGCCGGCTGCGCTCGCGCTGCGGGCCATGGCAGCGAAATCGACATGCGCTGTTAGGTCACACTCGCCGGGCGCAACGAGAGGGTCGATATAGCGGTGAGCGCGCAGAGCCTGCAGCGTGTCGCCAAATCGGGTGACCACATGGCCATAATCGATCAGCAGCGCCGCGCCGCCCTGTTTCGCGACGCGGGCGCCGAGTTCATACATCACCCGGTGTGCGGAAGGGTTCACTTCAACGATTTCACCGTTTGCTGCATTGCCTCTGATATAGGGTTCGGCCTTGTCGGCGACGGCAAAGACAAGCGCACCGTCGCCGTTCACACGCACCGTGCGTTCGCGCCACTGGCCGTTCACGCGGACGAACTGGCGCACGGGCAGCGCGTCGAGAAACTCGTTACCGATCACGATCGCGGGTCCGTCCGGAACCTCCTTGAGAGTCTGGGCCCAAGAGACTGCAACCCCTGAATCGACAAGCAGTTCGTGCTGCATCGCCGCCAGCGCCGGGCTCGTCTCGACGAGCCGGACGTCGAGGGCGTTGCGAAAGGCCGGAACAATGCGAGCGGCGCGGAGCGCGTCGCTCATCAGCGTGCCCCGCCCAGGGCCGAGTTCTACGAGGCGCACCGGATCGGGCGAGCCCATGCTCGACCAAACTTCAGCCGCCCAAAGCCCGATCAGCTCGCCGAACATCTGGGATATTTCCGGCGCGGTGGTGAAATCGCCCGTTGCGCCGAATGGATCCCGGTTCATGTAATAGCCGAGATCAGGGTGGGCGAGCGCCAATTGCATGTATTGCTCGACCGAGATCGGCCCGCGCTCGGCGACCAGGGCTCGGATTTCATCGAGGAGTTGCGTCATGGCGAGATTCCCCGCCGAAAGCTCCACACCAGCATTCCCATGCCTGCGATGATGAGCGGAAGCGAAAGGACCATCCCCATAGTCAGCCCCCGGCCAAGGTCTTCAAGGCGCGGATCGGGCTCGCGAAAGAATTCGCTGAAAATGCGCGCCGCGCCGTAAAGGATCGCAAACACGCCGGTGATGACCCCCGGACGGCGCAAAGCGCCCATTTGCGCGAGGATATAAAGGATGACAAAGGCCAGCAGGCCTTCGAGCAGCGCTTCGTAAATCTGGCTTGGGTGGCGTGGCTGGCCATCCGTTCCCGGGAAGACGACGGCCCAGGGCACATCGGTCGGGCGACCCCACAGCTCGGGGCGGATGAAGTTGGCGATGCGGCCAAGGAAGATGCCGATCGGCGCGACGAGCGAGCACAGGTCAAGCACGGTCCACGCTGGCGCTTTGTAGCGGCGGCAGAACAGGAGGACGCCGATCAGCGCGCCGATCAACCCGCCGTGAAAAGCCATCCCGCCTTCCCAGACTTTGAAAATCTCGATCGGATGGGAGAAGTAATATTGCGGATCGTAGAACAGCACATTGCCGAGCCGGCCGCCGACGATGACGCCGAAGGCGCAATAGACCAGCAGATCGTCGATGCTCTCGGCGTCCGGACGCTTTTTCCCATTCCAATACCGGTCGTCCGATACGATTCGGCGAATGAGCAGCCAGCCCAGGACGAGGCCGGCAATATAGGCGAGGGCGTACCAGCGGATGGCGAGCGGACCCCATTGCACGAGAACAGGATTGATCGCTGGAAAGGGCAGAACAAGTGTTGGCATCGGACGCATGCAGATGCGCTGGGGCCGGCACGGCGTCAAGTCGGCGCGCTGGATCGTGCGCTCGAGTTGTGTGATCCGCGCCCTGGTCGGCGCGATCGCGTTCGACGCCCAGGGAACCGTGTTGAATATGGATCCATGCTGCCCGAAGCGGGCGCGCCGCCGAGGCTGATAATGACGAAGTCATCGCGGGAATCAGCGTCGCCCTCCTGCCCCTCGGCAAAGCGGAACGCGCAAGGTCAGGCATGATTCGGTTCTCGCTGTAAAGTTGGACGCCGCGCAAGGCGCAAGCGCACCCCGAGCATGCTGGTTCATCCACTTCCCATTCCCCGACTCGGGCGTCGTCGTCGCGCTGATCGTCGTTTTGAACTATGAAGCGCGCGAACGATGGCGGGCGCGCCCATCGCGGTGAGAGGAGTTGATCCCGATGGCCCCGGCAATCTCCATCAGTGACCAGGATGTCCTTCTCGCGATCGACCTGCAGGCCGATTTCATGCCTGGCGGGGCGCTGGCGGTCGATGGAGGCGACACGATTGTTCCGCTCGTCAATCGCCTGGCGGCCCGTTTCGACAATGTCGTCGTGACGCAGGACTGGCATCCGCGGACGCACGCCTCGTTCGCGGCCAGTCACGAAGGCGCCAAGCCCTTCGACACGAAGCGCCTTCATTACGGCGACCAGACCCTGTGGCCCGAGCATTGCGTGCAGGACACGGCCGGCGCGGCGCTCCATCCCGACCTCGCCGTCGAGCGCGCCTTCCTCATCCTGCGCAAGGGCATGCACGCGGGGATCGACTCCTATTCCGCCTTTGTCGAGGCCGACGGCAAGACCACGACCGGCCTCGCGGCGCTTCTCAAGGCGCGCGGGGTGAAGCGTGTTTTCGCCTGCGGGCTCGCGACCGACTTTTGCGTCGCCCATTCGGCGCTGGACGCGCGGCGCGAGGGCTTCGACACCTTCGTGATCGAGGACGCCTGCCGGGCGATCGACGCCAACAACTCGCTCAATGACGCCTGGGCGCGGATGAACGCCGCCGAGGTCTGGCGCGTCCAGTCGGCCGAGATCCTGGGCTAGCGTCGACTGACCCGCGTTCGAGTCAGGGCCCGTTCAAATAAACGCGCTTAAACGCCTGGAAACGATCATAAACGTTAGTAAATTTGCTGGCGTTTACTAGTGTTTATTTTTTCGAAATGAGCCTTTTCAATGGGTTACGGCCGATTGGAGTCAGGAAATGGCGCGGCTCGATTTCGCCCGGCAGTTCCGCACGCGCCGCGCCTCGCGCCCTCTCTCGCCGCTGGATGCAAAAAGTCCGGGCTTCCATCAGGGAAAGTATACGAAGGAATTGTCGACGAGCCAAGAATTTGTTGGCTGCAACCGGGAGAGTGCGCGAAAAATTCAAACTCGCCAATACTTGGAAGCGGAAAGGGTCAATGCGCGGATTAGGGGACTAGGGGTTGTGGGGATGGGGGAGAGGGCCGCCTTTGACGGCCGAGATGACGTGCGAGAGCCGGACCTGACGAGAAACGGATGGCGCAAATACGCTCCCCGCGCAGGTCCGTGCGCAGGCATTTGTCGTAATGCAGATGAATTTTTACGCGATTGAACGCAACTTCCGCTTCCGGCGCCGCTCCATCACGCCGCGGGGCGGGCGGCTTTACCCCTCCTGGACCCTCGCACGCTCGAGATTGAGCGCGAGCAGACGGGCGAGGGCGTCCTCGGTCGAAATGTCCTCGGGCCAGCCGTAAGCCGCGGCGACGGCGCGGTCGAGCGCGTCGTGGGCGAGGCCAAGCCAGCGCGGGCGCTCGTTGTAGAGGTTGGTGAGCGTGCGCTCTTTAAGCTTGACCGCCGCTTCGGCGTTTTTTGGCAGGATGCGGTCGGGATAACGGCGCGGCGCTTCGCCCGGCGCCGCGGTCGGCGTCACTTCGGGAACGATGTCGACGAGATCGGGCGGGTTGAGCCAGGCGCGGCGGAGGTCGTCGAGCTTTTTCGCCGCCGCCGCGATGCGTTGGGCGCGGGGGTCGTCGGCGGACTCCGCCGCTGGGTGTTCGGCGTCAGGCCCTCCGGGAAGGGGAAGGTTTCGAAGGTCGTGGTCGGGGTGTAGCGGGGGCGATCTTCGAGGGACGTCCCGAGCCGCAGCGACCACGCTTCGCGGAAACGGGAATGAAGGATGCCGAAGGTTGTGTCGTCGTCGCGGGCGATGATCGCGACCGAATGCTCGGGGATTTGCACCGCAGGCAGCCAGACGAACAAACGGTGCTTAGCGACGATGCAAGTTGCGATGAAATGATTCTTCCCTGCGAGCGCCCGCCTCAAAGCCGGACGCGGGTCGCCATGTAGCCACCAATAGTTGCGGTGCCAGGATCGGCGAACATAAACACGCGTCGGTTTCACCGCTTCTGCGACAAGCTCGAAAGGCGCTTCATAAAGTGCTGCCTCGTGCTCAGGCATGTCCAAACCGAAGTCGATCACCCAGGTTTCTGTCGGCCGCCGAACGATATCGATTCCGTTTGCCCAAGGCCGGACGACATCGCTGTTCGGCCGGCCGTTCGCGTTTAACGGTGCCCGGAGCATTTCGAGAGCGAGCGCCCGAGAAATCTCAAATGGACCGTTCTTCTGGGGTCCAATGAAAGATGATTCGGCGTTTTCGGCCTGGCGCAGCGCTGAAATCGAACTGCTGCCCGCGGTTAAGTCCGCGTTGATTGCGCCAACAACCGAACCGTCTAGCCTTGCTAGTGGTTCTGACTGTTCGGCATAGCACACGATGGAAACTCGGACAGCGGCTCCCTCCACCGTCCACCCCTCGTCACTCCACGCTTCGAAGATAGTCGCCCCATCTGCGATGTGCCTCATCACAGTTAAGTTATTCCCTCCACGAACCGAGTTCGTGGCGACAAAACCGACACGCTTCGCTCGGTGAACTCAAGATCGCTTCCAGACCCTTTTGCAGCCAATAACAGACAAGATCAGACGACCCCGGCACTCGCTGCCCATATAACGACCGGACCACGGTCACTATGCTCTCTCCTAACCCGGCGATCATCTTGCGGTCGCCCAAAAACGGCGGGTTGCCGATAATGACATCGGCCTCCGGCCATTGAGCTTCGACGAAACCGCCCTTGCCGTCCGGCGCGAGCAGCGCGTCCCGGCATTCGATCGAATTGAGCTTGCGCAGGATCGGGCGCGGATGGTGGGCAATCGCCCTGCCAACCCGCCACTGGATGTCGCCGATCCAGATCGTCGTGCGCGCAAGCTCGGCCGCGAACGGGTTGATCTCGATCCCATGCAGGATTTCCGGGCCGACGCGCGGCACGGCCATGCCGAGCCCGAGGGCCTCGCAATCGAGGATGGCGCGCCATTCGATATCCTTCACGCCCTGCAGAGCGAGATAGAGGAAGTTGCCTGAGCCGCAGGCCGGATCGAGAATACGCAGGGCGCAAAGCCGGTTGATAAAAGCGTCGCGCTCGATTTCCGCTTTCACGCGGGCGGACTCGAACTTTTTCTGGATTGCCGCGCTCACGCCCTTGCCGCCAATGCCAGAGCCCTCGAGCGCAGGCGCCATGATCGCCTCGATCCTGGCCTTCGCAATCTCCCACTCGGCGCGCAAAGGCCGCAACACGACCGGCTCGACGATCATCGTCGATCTTGTCGGGGTCGGTGTAGTGGGCGCCGATCTGCGCCCGCTTGTCGGGATCGAGGAAGCGCTCGAACAAGGTGCCGAAGATTGTCGGATCAATCAGGCTCCAGTCGAGGCTGGCGGCGGCGAACATGAGGCTGATTTCCGTCTGTTCAAGCGCCAGCGGCGGGCGGCCATCGAACAGGCCGCCGTTGAATTCGAGAATGTTCTCAAGGTCAAAGTCGCCGCCTTTCGCCATGTCGTCGAAGAGGCGGGTCAGGAACGCCCTGGCCTGACCGGGCTTGCGCTCGGCCGCCTGCAACAGCTTTTTCCACAGGCCGTTTGGCAGCAGCTTCACGCCGTCGGCGAAGAAGCAGAAGACGAGCTGATTGACGAAATGCGCCACCGCCTCGCGGTCGGGATTGCGATGCTGCAACGAGTCCGAAATCAGACTGGAACTTGTCCGCCGCCTCCTTTGTCAGCCTGGCGCGCGTGCGGTGCGAGCGCAGTTCATCCGGGTTGTGGAAGACGGCGCGAAGATGGGCGAGGTTTAGCGGGTCGTCGAGGTCGTCGAGTTCGAACTCATAAATCGCAGGGACTTCGTTGGTCCAGCGGGTTTCGATGCGGAAAATATGCGTGTCGCAGGCCACGTGCAGCGGCGGATTTTCGAGCGCCGCCGCGTAGCGGGTCAGTTGCTCCAGCGCCTTGCCGAGATCGCGCTTCTTCTTCTTGTATTCCCAGGCGAAATAGCCCTTCTTCCAGACGTCCACCCAGCCTTCGCCGCCGCCGGTCTTCGGCGCGCCCTTTTCGAAAGTGAAGTGGTCGCCGACCGGGTCATCCTCGATGGGAGTCGGGTGGTCGAACAGCCGGCACAGATCGATGAAATGCTCGTGCGCGGCGGCGCGCTCGGTCAGCGCCACGGGCTTCCACTTGCGAATGAAGTCTTGCGGGGTCATCGGGGCGAGGCTCGGGGAAGCGTGCGCCCGCTTAGCATGAGTCGGCGCGGGCGGGTGAGGCACCGCATGTGGCGTCGGATGGCTGTCCCCGAGCCGCAAAATGAGAGGCTCGCGCCGTGGCCCGGTTAACCATCGGTTAACCCGCAGCGCCGCATTTGATGGAGTCGGACGATGAAATCCGGCGGACGCGGCCGCAACTCCCGTTTCTTGCCGTTCGCAACCGGGCCCGAATGATCACGCTTTACCATCACCCCTTTTGCCCCCATTCCCGCTTCATCCGCCTCGTGCTTGGGGAGATGGGGATCGAGCCTCGCCTGGTTGAAGAAAGAGCGTGGGATCGGCGGCGCGAATTCCTGTTGATGGCGCCCGAGGGCGCGACGCCGGTCATGCTCGACGACGAAACGGCGGGTCTGTCGGGATCGGAGGTGATCGCCGAATATCTTGACGAGACGCGAGGCCTGGCTCTCGGCGATCGCCGGCTGATGCCCCAGGATCCCCTGGCGCGAGCCGAAACGCGCCGGCTCGTGCACTGGTTTAACGTCAAGCTGTTTAACGAAGCCAGTCAATGGCTTGTGCGAGAGAAGGTCTACAAGCGCTTTATGAGCATGGCGCAAGGCGGCGGCGGCCCGGACATGGAGGCGGTGCGCGCGGCGCGCTCCAATTTGCGCTATCATCTGCGCTACATCGGCCACCTGATCGGAGGCCGCAACTGGCTGGCGGGCGACCGGATGTCCTATGCCGACCTCGCGGCGGCCGCACATCTGTCGTGCATTGATTATTTGGGCGACGCGCCGTGGGACGAGAGCGAAACCGCCAAGATCTGGTACGCGCGAATGAAGTCGCGTCCCTCGTTCCGCCCGCTTCTGGCCGAGCGCCTGCCGGGGATGATTCCAAGCGTCGCCTACGCCGATCTCGACTTCTGACGCGCTTGCGCGAACGCGCCAGCGTGCTCGGCTTCGACGCCTGCCGCGTCACCTCCGCCGAGCCGCCGGCGGAGGCGCGCGAGCGTCTGGCGGGCTGGCTCGCCGGGGGCGCGCACGGCGACATGGCCTGGATGGCCGAGACCTTCGAGCGGCGGACCGATCCGCGCAAGCTCATGGCCGAAGCCAAGAGCATCGTCATGCTCGGCCTCAATTACGGGCCCGAGGCGGACCCGATGGCGGCGCCCTCCCGCCCCGAGACCGGGGTCATTTCCGTCTATGCGCGCCATCGCGACTATCACGATGTCATCAAGGGCAAGCTCAAGGCACTGGCCGCTTTCCTGGTCGCCGCGGCGCAGCCGGACGAGGCGGACGTCAAGGTCTTCGTCGACACGGCGCCGCTGCTCGAAAAGCCGCTGGCCGCACGCGCGGGACTCGGCTGGCAAGGCAAGCACACCAACCTGGTGTCGCGCGATTTCGGCTCCTGGCTGTTCCTGGGCGCGATCCTCACGAATCTCGAGCTGCCGCCCGACCGGCCGGAATCGGACCATTGCGGCCAATGCCGCGCCTGCCTCGACGTGTGTCCGACGGGCGCATTCCCCGCGCCTTATCAGCTCGACGCGCGGCGCTGCATTTCCTACCTCACGATCGAGCATCAGGGCCCAATTCCGCGGGAGCTTCGGCCCGCGATCGGCAATCGCATCTACGGATGCGACGACTGCCTGGCCGTCTGCCCGTGGAACAAGTTCGCGAGCCAAGGACGGGAAGCGAAACTCGCGGCGCGCGCGGATCTCGACGCGCCGCCCCTGGCCGAACTCGCCCGCCTCGACGATGCGTCGTTCCGGTCCCTTTTCGCTGGCGGCCCGATCAAGCGGATCGGTCGGGCCCGCTTCGTGCGCAATGTGCTGATCGCGATGGGGAACTCGAACGATCGCTCTCTCGCCGAGAGCGCGACGGAGCGATTGGACGACGACAGCCCGCTCGTCCGCGGAGCAGCCGTGTGGGCGCTGGCGCGACTGACTTCCCGGGAGGAACTCTCGCGCCTGGCGCCGGAACGTCTGGACCGGGAGCGTGACGCAGCAATTATCGAGGAGTGGCGCGACGCTCTGGCCGCGCCGCTCTGACGGTAATCGTTTCCGTCGCCGCCTCAGTGCGCGGACGCAGGTTCCATTTGCTGCTTGAGCTTTTCGATTTCGTCCTTGAGGTGGAGTTTTTTACGCTTGAGTTCGTGGACCTTGGTGTCGTCTGACGCCGGATGGTTGGTTTCGGCGAGGATCGCTTCTTCAATGGCCTGGTGACGACGCACCAGTTCGCTGAGATGCGAATCAATCGACATGGGACAGCTCCCTCATGTTTTTAACGACCAAATTGTGACATATCCTGCGCCGCGCGCAAGCGGCAAAATGGTGGCGAATTGTGATTTCGCCCGACGATGCCCCGACATTTTGGGGGGATGATTCGCTAGCTTCACGCATTTTTAACTGAACAGCGGAGCAAGAGGTTAGGTTTGGGCGAGAGGACGCCGCCGGTGCGGAAAGCGCGCATGGGTCCGTGGCGCCGCGGCCCCGCACTGGCGCCGTTGAGGGCTCCGAACGGCTGGCGTAGAATGGCGCGAGATGGACGATACGGGGCTCACGCCGGAGGAACAGGCCGCGCTGGCCGCGCAAATCGAGCGGCTGCGCGAGGAGCACCGCGACCTCGACGCGGCGATCGAGGCCCTCCGAAACGCTGGCCAGCCCGACCAATTGCAATTGCAGCGGCTGAAGAAGCGCAAGCTTCTGTTGCGCGATAAGGTGGCGCGGCTCGAAGATCAGCTGACGCCGGATATTATCGCGTGATCGGCGCGCCCTTGTGGGCCGCATCCGCCGAGCCGGCGACATGCCTGAAACGCGAACGAGGCGGCCATGCCCTATGACGTGAACGCCGATCTGCCCCCGTCGGTCCGAGCGCATCTCCCTGAGCGCGCCCAGGACATTTTTCGCGAAGCATTCAACCACGCATACGCCGCCCACGCGCACGATCCCCGCCAGGAGGAAGCCGCTTTCCGCATCGCCTGGACGGCGGTGAAGCGCGCGTATGAGAAGGTTGGCGACGCGTGGGTGGAGAAGCGCTGAGCTGCGCTCACTCCCCCGTGGGTTCACGGGCCTGCAAGCGCTCGGCCACCTCCTCGTCGGTGAGCCGCGCCTCATAGATCGAGCGCCACTCGATCAGGCGCGCGGTCGCGGTGGCGATGATGATCGCCGTCAGCATCGGCAGGGCGAAGGCGCGCGCCTGGCCGGTCAGTTCCATCATCAGGACCAGCGATGAGACGGGTCCCTGGGTCGAGGCCGCCAGCATCGCGCCGGCGCCCAGAAGCGCGAAAAGACCGATTTCGCCTCCGGGATGAATCTGGAGCCAGAGCTCGCCCAGCGCGGCGCCCGCGAGCGCGCCCGCGGCGAGCGAGGGCGTGAACAGGCCCCCGGGCGCCCCGCTCGCCATGGACGTGACCGTCGCCAGCGGTCGAAGCAGCACGAGAAGCCCAAGCGTCAGCGGCGCCAGCGGATGCAGGAACAGGAGCTGGAACGACCGCCTGTCCGTTGCCGAGCAGCTCGGGATATGAGACCGACAGGAGCCCAACGAGGAGAAAGACGAGAGGCGGTGCGATGAACCGGCGCCAGTCCGAGGGGTGAACGCGATCGGCCCACGCAACCGCACGGACAAAGGCCACCGACCATAGGCCGATCACCGGCGACGCAACCGCGGCCCACAAATAAATGTCGGGGGCGATGGGATAGACGGGAACGTTGTAGACGGGCTGGTTGGGCACGACGACGCTCGCCACCTTCACGGCGATGAGCGCCGCGGCGAGCGCGGGCAGCACCAGTCGCAGCGCGAGCGTTCCCCGCAGCACTTCGAGCGCGAAGATCGCGCCGCCCAGCGGCACGCTATAGACGGCCGCCATCCCGGCCCCCGCGCCGATCGCAACCACCAGGCGGCGCTCTTCATCCGACAGTTTCTGCAGGCTCGAGAACAGGTTGCCGAACACCGCCCCGGCCTGCTTCGGGCCACCCTCGCGACCGAGCGGAGCGCCCATGCCGACGATGACAATCGACAACACCGCGCTGCCCAGCGTTCGCCAGAAAGGCATGCGCCCGGCCTGAAACCAGATCGCGGCGGTGATGTCGATGCCGTTGCCGCTGGCGAGCCGAGTGAGCAGCCATTGGCCGAGGCCGGTCAGAAGCCCCGCGCCGACCAGCAACTCGACGTGGCGCCGGGGGCTCGCCTGTCGCGCCGCCTCGAGGAGGGCTGAAGGCTCGCTCGCGCCCCAGGCGAGCCCCTGCGCCGCTTTGAACAACAGCGTCAGAAGGGCGGCGCCGAGACCGGCGCTGATCCCCGTGAGCACGACGGCGATCCACAGGCGGATCGCGCCGGGATCGCGCAAGGTCGCTGGAACCTTCGCGCCAGCCGACTGAGCGCGCGAAGCCGCTTGCGAACCGGTTTCCACTGGTCGTCTCCGCGTGACTCGCCACTTCCGGCCGTCGGCCCCGCTTAGGCCTAGCGCGTAGGGCCGCGTTCGCAAAGGCGCTCGCGCAACTTGCGCCCCTTCAAGCCTTCCTTTAAGCGCGAGCCCCATGAATTGCGTCGAACTCGGGCCTGGGCGGGCGCCTGTGAGCGAGGCGCCGAAGCCTGTCGCCATCATCATGGGCAGCCAGTCCGATTGGGCGGTCATGCGCCGCGCCGCCGAGACGCTGGAGTCGCTCGCGGTCGGCTACGACGCCCGGATCGTCTCGGCTCATCGCACCCCCGACCGGCTGGTCGCCTTCGCCAAGGGCGCGAAGGCCGCAGGCTTCAAGGTCGTCATCGCCGGCGCGGGCGGAGCCGCGCATTTGCCGGGGATGACGGCGGCCATGACCCCGCTTCCGGTGTTCGGGGTGCCGGTCCCCTCGAAGGCGCTGTCGGGACAGGACAGTCTCCTGTCGATCGTCCAGATGCCGGCCGGCGTTCCGGTTGGAACGCTTGCGATCGGCGAAGCCGGCGCGGTCAACGCCGCGCTGCTTGCCTCAGCCGTACTGGCGCTGAGCGATGAAGCGCTTGCGGCCCGGCTCGAGGCCTGGCGGGCAAAGCGGACGGCCGAGGTCGCGGAGCGACCGGACGATCACGTCGCAAAGTCAGAGACCACCGGGCGATGATTTTAAGCCCCGGCGCGACGATCGGCATTCTCGGCGCGGGCCAGCTCGGGCGAATGCTCGCCATCGCGGCGCTCAAGATCGGGTTGCGGACTCACATCTTCGCTCCCGAGGAGACAGCGCCGGCTTATGACGCGGCGGCGGCGCGGACCATCGCCGCCTTCGACGACGAGGCGGCGCTCGCCCGCTTCGCTCAAAGCGTCGACGTCGTCACCTTCGAGTGGGAGAACGTGCCGACATCGACGGTCGAGTTTCTCGCGGAGCGCGTGGCCGTCCGTCCGGGCGTTCGCGCTCTCGCGCTCACTCAGGACCGGCTCACGGAGAAGACGTTCCTGCGCGAGCTCGGCCACAAGGTCGCGCCCTTTGTCAGCGTCGAGGATGCGGGCGCCTTGGTGCGCGCGGTCGCCGAACTCGGGCGTCCCTCGATCCTCAAGACCCGGCGGCTCGGTTATGACGGCAAGGGCCAATCCTTGATCCGCGAAGGGTCCAACGTCGCCGCGGTTCACCGCACGCTGGGCTCGGCGCCGATGATCCTCGAAGGCTTCGTCGCTTTTGAGCGGGAAGTGTCGGTGATCGCGGCGCGCAGCCTCGAAGGCGAGATCGTGGCTTTCGACCTGTGCGAGAACGAGCACGAGCACCACATCCTGGCTCGCACGCGGGCGCCTGCACGCGTCAGCGCTGAGACGGCGGCGGGGGCCAAGCGCATCGCGGCCTCCGTGATTGGGGCGCTCGACTATGTCGGGGTGCTGGCGGTCGAAATGTTCGTCACCCGGGATCACCACGGGCATGAAGCGCTCGTGGTCAATGAGATCGCACCGCGGGTCCATAATTCCGGCCATTGGACGCTCGAGGGCGCGCAGACCTCGCAGTTCGAGCAGCACATCCGCGCCATCGCCGGCTGGCCGCTCGGCGCGACGACGCGTCGTGGCCGGATCGAAATGCACAATCTGATCGGCGAGGACGCTGAGGACTGGCGCGACATTCTCGCTCAGCCGGATCTCGCTCTGCATCTTTATGGCAAGCTCGAGATCCGACCGGGCCGCAAGATGGGTCACGTCACGCGCGTCTTCCCCGAGATGGCGAACCACAACTGAACGCGCCTTGACAGGCTCGTCGGCCCCTCCTTATAGGGGCGGCTCGCCGGCGCCGGGCTTTTCAGGCGTCGCGTTGCGGCGGGATAGCTCAGCTGGTTAGAGCGGCGGAATCATAATCCGTAGGTCCCCAGTTCAAGTCTGGGTCCCGCTACCAAATCCTCCAGAAAACCAAATACTTGCGGGATAGAGCGGACGGCGATCTTCAACCGCCGCATTTCGTGCCGGCAGTATGTCCGCAATGCTTACAGCAGAATATTCCCGTGCGGACGGGAAAGAAGCGGATTTCCTCCCCCGCTCGACGGTTGAGCGTCGCGCCTAGCCACATTCCGCTAGTCGTTGCCGCCATGTCCGCCATGTTGACTCGACGGGCTTATAGTACTTGAGACGGCAGCGAAGACTGCCTTAAGTTTGGATCCCGTGGCCGTTACACCAACAACGATGCTGAGCGCGATCAGCGCGGCCACAAGCGCATATTCAATCGCCGTAACTCCCGCTTCGGAATCGTCCGAAAACCAGGAAGCAACGGTCTTAACGAGACTGCGCATCCGGTGTTGATTACTCCATAATGTGCATCTCGATTTGACCCATATCAAGCCGGTCCCGCATTTCGCTGATTTTTTGCTGACGCGCGATGGCTGAGATATGGCAACCCAAGTCGCGGCGCGCCATCCCCGCCATCTTCCGCAAAGAGGGGGGACTCAATTCAAGTTCGGCCGATTCGCCTCCGCCGTCGCCTCCTAGGCGCTTTTCGCGGCGGCGGTTGCGCGATCAACAATGGAACGATCGGCAACGCGGGTGCGGAAATCGAGCCCGAGCTTGGGGGCGCGATCGAGGTGATCGAGCGCCTTTTCGAATTCGGTAATCGCTTCACGTCGTCAGGGTGGCGGGTGCGACCATAGCGCGCGCGAAGGTTCGCGTGCTCGGTCGCCGTCATTTCGCTCAACATCGGAGTCGCGCCCAGGACGGCCGCGAGGACGGCAGCCAGCCCGCCTATCGGTTGCGGCTCGCCCTTGGCGGCTCGGGCGCGAAAGTGAGCCGGCCCTTGGCGGTGAGCCTCATGACCACGCCCGCGACATTTGCGCCGTGCGCTCGCCGCTCTTTGAGCGCTTCGCGTAGACCCGCCGCGAGCGTTTCGATCTTCTCGAGCCCGATGCGGCTCGCCTCCCGCCCGCCCGTCTCGGCGATGCGCCGCGCCAGAATTCGGTGCGCAATCGCGATCGGCGCGCCGAACAGCGCGCGCGCGTCGATTGCGCCCTCGGACCCGACCTGCGTCTCGATTTCAGCCGTCAGATGCGCCAGCGCCTCCTCCGTCTCGCGCGCGCGACGCGCCAGCCGATCGAGCGCCTCGGCGTTAAGGCCTTCCTCGTCGAGGCGGGCGAGAAGCGCCCGCAGGCGGGTGCGCGCGAAGCGCGGGTCAGCGTTGGAGGGATCATCAACGAACGGCGCGCTGCGCGCGTTGGCGAAGGCGACAAGATCGCGCTTCTTGAAGCTCATGAGCGGGCGGGCGATCATCATGCCGTCGCGCTCGGTCATGCGGTCCATGCCGCGCAATCCCGCGACGCCAGATCCGCGCAAGAGACGAAAGAGCACAGTCTCGGCCTGATCGTCTGCGTGATGAGCGGTCATGACCGCGTCGGCGCCGAGCGCCTTTGCGTGATCGATCAGCAAACGGTAGCGGGCCTCGCGCGCGCGCTCCTGCAGGCGGCTTGTTGGCTTGACGCCTTTCCATTGAAGAATGCGATGGCCGACCCCCAGCCGGGCGCAAAGCGCGGCGACGGACTTGGCCTCGTCGGCGCTTTCCGGTCGAAGCCCGTGATCGACCGTCGCCGCCTCAATCCGGGTCTTGCCGCGCCGTTTCGCCCATTCGGCCGCCATCAGAAGCAGCGCCGTCGAATCGGGCCCGCCGGAGACCGCGATCAGAAGGGCCTTGGCGCGTGCAAACGGGGCGAACAGCGCGTCGATGTCAGCCGACGACAGAGCGTGCGAGCGCCGGGCGCTCAACAATGATCCTTGGCGCTTTCATGCTCGGCCAGTTTTTTCACCGAAACGGACGCGGCAGGATAGCGTTTGCCGAATTCGGTCAGGGTGGCGCAGGCCTGCTCGGAATTGCCGAGTTCGGCGAGCGTCTGCCCGAGCCGCACCATGCTTTCCGGCGCCCGCGAGGATTTGGAATAATCGGTCGTGACCTTGAGAAACTGCTCGGCCGCCTCGCGCGGGCGCGAGCGCTGAAGATAAGTCTCGCCGATGTAGAAGATCGCGTCCGCACTGAGGCGATGCGCTGGATTGGCGGCGAGAAACGCCTTGAATCCGGTCTCCGCCTCCGGGTATTGGCCGGCCTGAAGGGCCTGGAGAGCGGCGTTGTACTGCTCACGCGGCTGATCGAGCATCGCAACCCCCGAGCCGACGACCGTCGGTCCGGACGAGGAGGGCGGGGCGATCGGCGCTTTCCCGAGTTCGAGAGGGGCGCCGGGGGCGCTTTGCTCGCGCGCCAGCGGCGCCGGAGATTCGCGTACGAGCGGCGCGCTCGGCGGCGTCGTTCCTAGCGGGCGGGGCGCTCCGGGCGCATTCGGATCCGCGTTGGGGTCGAACGCGTCCGACCTCCGAGGTCTTGGAGCGACGGCGGGCTGGTCGGGAGCCAAGGGCGCTTCGGCGACGTCCGGCTCCGGCGGCGCGCCGCCGGAGCGATCGCCGAACCGGAATTCAACGTCCTGGCGGAACTTCTGCAGCTGCGCCTCGAGCTGACGTTGTGCGTTCTGCAACTCCTCGATTCGGCCGTAGGCCTGGCGAAGTTCTTCCTCAAGGCGGTTGACACGGACGACGAGGCCGGCGGCGTCGTTCGGATCGCCTGGCGCGCCGCCGGGGATGTCGGCGGGCGGCGGCGCCTGGCGGTGGAAGATATCGAACTGTGCTTGCGCCGGCGCCGCGAGCGTGAAGCAGGCGACGAACACAGCGACGAGGCTAGGGCGAAACGACGAGGTCACTGGAGGATCCTGATTGCCTTCTTGCCTGATCCATACGCTCGGCGCCTGTCGAATTTAAGTCGCAGTGCGCTTTGGCGCGCCGCGGCCTACAACACGGTCCTCAACTTCCGGCCGCTCCGTTGAGCACGGTGACAGCGCGACGGTTCTGAGACCAGCAGGAGATGTCATCGCAGACCGCGACCGGCCGCTCCTTGCCATAGCTGATCGTCCTCATCCGAGACCCGGAGATTCCCTTGGCGGCGAGATAATCGTGGACCGCTTGCGCGCGCTGCGAACCCAGCGCGAAATTGTATTCGCGCGTGCCCCGCTCGTCGGCGTGGCCCTCGATGGTGAAACTATATTTATTGTACCGGTTGAGCCAAGCCGCCTGCTTGTCGAGCGTCGCCTGGGCGGTCGGCGAAAGAACGGTCTGGTCGGTGTCGAAAAAGACACGGTCGCCGACCGTCTGGTTGAATTCCTGCATGCTGCCCGGGCCGGACACGCCATAGCCAGCGCCTGCGGCGAGGTTGTCAGGATTGTTGTGCGCGCAGGCGCTCAAGGCCAGGCCAAGCGCGAGCGCAGCCGCCAGCGCGATCGAGCTCCGGGTCATGTTCGCGAACATCCTGCCACTCCCGACGATGCCACTCGGGCACTAGCCGCCCCACGAGTTAACGCAAGGTTTCGATAAGCTTACCGGCTCCTTGCCGAGCAGTGAGCCACGCCTCGCAACCCGCCGGCAGCGTTAACAGCGGATTAATGGCCATATTGCGGCGCACAATGCCTTGCGCTCGCCGCGTTTGACCGGCATCATCACGTGGTCGTGAAGCCGAGTTATTGCGGGGATTCAAGGGATTTCTTTGGGATGAAGCGCCCTAGAGTGAGACGAACAGCTCTGCTCGCGCTCGCGATGGTGTTTTTGGTCGTCGCCTGGGTATGGGACGGCCTGGTCGCGGTCGGGCGATGGATCGCCAGCTTTGTGCCGTGGGCGAGGTTCAAGCAGGCTTTCGCTGCGCTGGTCGACCGCCTGCCTGCGCCTTTGGTCCTGCTGATTTTCCTCGTGCCGTTCTTGATCGTCGAGCCGCTTTTGGTCGTGGCCACCGTCGCGATCGCGATGGGCTATGTCGTTTCCGGCGCGATCGCGTGGATCGTGCTCAAGTTTCTCGCGGTCGCGCTGATCCCGGCGATCTTTGATCTGACGAAGCACAGGCTGATGACCATGCCGTGGTTCGTCCGGGCGTATGAGAAGGTCATGGCCTTTCATCACTACGCCGATCAGATCGTGGCCCCTTATAAAAACGCCGCGGCCGCGGCGCTCCGGCAATGGCGTATGCGGGCCGCCATCGTGTCGAGACGCGTTCCCGGCCTCGCCCACCTTGCCGCGCGCTTCGCCGCCCGCAAGCGCGCGAACGGGCGCCCGGTTATGCCCTCAAACGGGTAGGGCGGCGCGCCGGGTTCGGGGTCGAGACGATACCAGAAGCGCGAACGCCGCTAATAAAGTCCCGCCCCGCGAGAGTTGACAGCCCCCGCCGCCAGGACCACATTTGATTTGCTCGAGGGGTGTCCCAAGCTGGGGCTGAGACGGCGAGAGGCCGAACCCTTTGAACCTGATCCGGGTCATGCCGGCGAAGGGACGTAGCGGCCGCGCTTCTTCATTGGCCCGCCCGTTCTCCCGTCGGATTTGTACGCGAGGAGACGGCCATGAACGAAATTCCCAAATTCGCCGCGCCGCGGACCGTGACCACTGGGCCGATTGTCGGCTCGCGCAAGGTCTACGCCGCGCTCAACGGGACCGCCAGCATCCGCGTTCCGTTTCGCGAGATCGCGCTCTCCGATCCGAATGAGGCGCCGATCCGTGTTTACGATCCGTCCGGGCCATATACGGAGAGCAACGCAGAGATCGACCTCACTCAGGGGCTCAAGCCCGTGCGCGAGGCCTGGATCGAAGGGCGCAACTTCGCAGAAGCGCAACCGCGCGCGATCAAGCCCGAAGACAATGGCAACGTGTCGGCGGACCGTCTGGCGCCGCTTTGCCCCGCGACGCGCACCCTGCGTGCGGGCAGGCCTGGCCAACTGGTCACCCAGTTCGAATTCGCCCGCGCGGGCATCGTCACCGAAGAGATGATCTATGTCGCTCATCGCGAGAATCTGGCGCGCGAGGCCGCGGTGGAACGCGCTGCTGAGCGCCTGTCGGACGGCGAGAGCTTCGGCGCGGTCATCCCCGAGTTCATCACGCCGGAATTCGTGCGCGAGGAAGTGGCGCGCGGGCGGGCGATCATCCCCGCCAACATCAATCACCTCGAACTCGAGCCGATGGCGATCGGCCGCAATTTCCTGGTCAAGGTGAACGCCAACATCGGCAATTCGGCGCTGAGCTCGGGCGTCGCGGAGGAAGTCGAAAAAATGGTGTGGGCGATCCGCTGGGGCGCCGACACGGTCATGGACCTTTCGACGGGGCGCAACATCCACAACATCCGCTCCTGGATCCTGCGCAATGCGCCGGTTCCGATCGGAACGGTGCCGATCTACCAGGCGCTGGAGAAGGTCGGCGGCGATCCGCTCAAGCTCGACTGGGAGGTGTTCAAGGACACGCTCATCGAACAAGCCGAGCAGGGCGTCGATTATTTCACCATCCACGCCGGCGTGCGCCTAGCCTATGTGCCGCTGACCGCGAAGCGCGTGACCGGCATCGTCTCGCGCGGCGGCTCGATCATGGCGCGCTGGTGCCTCGCCGGCCATCGCGAGAGCTTTCTCTACGAGAAGTTCGACGAGATCTGCGACATCATGCGCAAGTATGACGTGTCGTTCTCGCTTGGCGACGGCCTACGTCCGGGCTCGATCGCCGACGCCAACGACCGCGCGCAATTCGCGGAATTGGAGACGCTTGGCGAACTGACCAAGGTCGCCTGGGACAAGGGCTGCCAGGTGATGATCGAAGGGCCCGGTCATGTGCCGATGCACAAGATCAAGGTCAACATGGAGAAGCAGCTTCGCGAATGCGGCGAGGCGCCCTTCTACACGCTGGGGCCGCTGACCACCGACATTGCGCCGGGCTACGACCACATCACATCGGGCATTGGCGCCGCGATGATCGGCTGGTTCGGCACCGCCATGCTCTGTTATGTGACGCCGAAGGAGCATCTCGGCCTGCCCGACCGCGAGGATGTCAAGACCGGCGTCATCACCTACCGCATCGCCGCGCACGCCGCCGACCTCGCCAAGGGCCATCCGGCGGCTCAAGTTCGCGATGACGCGGTGTCTCGCGCACGATTTGACTTCCGCTGGGAGGACCAGTTCAACCTCTCGCTCGATCCCGACACCGCGCGCAAGTTCCACGACGAGACGCTGCCGAAAGACGGCCACAAGGTGGCGCATTTCTGCTCGATGTGCGGGCCGAAATTCTGCTCGATGCAGATCACGCAAGACCTCCGTAAGGAAGCCGAGGCGATGGCCGGCATGGCCGAGAAGTCGCGCGAATTCCTCGAGAAGGGCGGAGCGCTTTACGTCGATGCCGCGGAATGATGCCATGCACGCGACCGTCGTCGGCGCTGGCGTCGTTGGCCTGACGACCGCGCTGACCTTCGCTGAGCGCGGCGCAAGGGTCACGCTTCTCGAGCGGTCGCGTGAGATCGGCGGCAATGCGTCGTGGCTCGCGGGCGGCATGCTGGCCCCGTTCTGCGAGGGTGAAAGCGCGCCTCAAAGCGTGGTTGAGCTGGGCCAAGGCGCGATCGACTGGTGGGACGCACGCGTCCCCGACGTGACGCGGCAGGGTACTCTGGTGGTCGCGCCGCCGCGCGACGCAAGCGAGATCGACCGTTTCGCGGCGCGCACGTCTTCGCATACACGCGTCGACGAGGAGCGCATCGCGGAGCTTGAGCCCGATCTTGCCGGGCGGTTTCGTAAAGGCCTTTTCTTCGCCGGTGAAGGCCATCTCGATCCGCGCGTCGCATTGTCGGCCTTGATAGAGCGCTTGCGCGCGAAAGGCGGCGAAATCCGCTTTGGCGCGGACGGCGAAACACGAGGCGAGGCGGAACGCGTCGTCGATTGCCGAGGCTGGGCGGCTCGCAACGCGCTTCCTGAATTGCGCGGCGTGCGCGGCGAAATGATCCGCATCCGCTCGCGCGAGGTGACGCTCGCTCGCGCGGTGCGCTTTCTGCACGCTCGCATTCCGCTCTACATCGTCCCGCGCGCGAACAACGAGTTCATGATCGGCGCGACCATGATCGAGAGCGCGGAGAAGGGCGCGGTCAGCGTGCGCTCGGCGATCGAGCTCTTGAGCGCGGCTTACGCGCTTCATCCGGCGTTCGGGGAGGCTGAGATCCTCGAGATGAGCGCCGACGTCAGGCCCGCTTATCCCGATAACGAGCCGCGCATCGAGGAGCGGGGGAATCGCATTTTCGTCAACGGCTTTTATCGGCATGGCTTTCTGCTCGCGCCGGCTTTCGCGGAGCGCGCGGCGACACTGGCGTTCGAGCGGGCGGGAGCGCTCGTATGAGGCTCGTCGTCAACGGCGAACCGCGGGAGGTTCCAGCCGTGACGCTTGCGGAAGCTCTGCAATTGCTGGACCTCGCCGAGGCCAAGGTTGCGACCGCGCTCAATGGAGAGTTCGTCCCGGCGCGCGCGAGGGCGGCGACGCTTGTGAAGGACGGCGACCGAATCGAAATTCTCGCGCCAAGGCAGGGAGGGTGAGAGGCCCATGACCTCCAACTCCGTGCTCACCCTCTACGGCCAGAGCTTTCGCTCGCGACTCATGCTCGGCACGTCGCAATATCCCTCGCCCGCGATCCTTGCGGAGGCGGCCCGCGCAAGTGAGGCCGAGATCGTTACGGTGTCGCTGCGGCGGGAGTTGGCGCGCCTCAAGGAGGGGCAGGATTTCTGGCGCCTGATCCGCGACATTGGCGCGCGCGTCTTGCCCAACACCGCCGGCTGCTACAGCGTGAAGGAGGCGGTGACGACGGCTCAGATGGCGCGCGAAGTGTTCGGCACGCCCTGGGTCAAGCTCGAAGTGATTGGCGAGGCTGACACACTTCAGCCGGACCCGTTCGGCCTTGTCGAGGCGGCGCGGATTCTTTCAGCCGACGGTTTCCAGATTTTTCCTTATACGACCGAAGATCTCGTGGTCGCCGAGCGACTGATCGAGGCGGGCTGCAAGGTGCTGATGCCGTGGGGCGCGCCGATCGGCTCCGGCAAGGGGCTCAACAACGTCTTCGGGTTGAGGGCGCTGCGCGCGCATTTCCCCGAGATTCCCCTCATCGTCGACGCCGGCCTCGGCCTGCCGTCGCAGGCGGCGGCGGCGATGGAGCTTGGCTACGACGGCGTTCTGCTCAACACCGCGGTCGCCAAGGCGGGCGATCCGGTCGCCATGGCGCGCGCTTTCGGCCAGGCGATCGAAGCGGGCCGCGCCGCCTTCCTTGCAGGCCCGATGGAATCGCGCGACATGGCGGCGCCCTCGACGCCTGTAGTCGGCCGCGCTGTGCTCACGTGAGCGACGAGGCCTCGGGGAGCGCCACCTCCTCTCAGAGGAGACCGGAGTCGGGCCTCGACCCTTTCTATCCGATCGTCGATAGCGCCGAATGGGTCGGCCGCCTGGTCCGCGTCGGCGCCAAGTTGATTCAGCTTCGCATCAAGAATCGCGACGAGGCGGCGGTCGCGCGCGAGACTCGGCTGGCGCTCGCTGCCTGCAAGCCTGCGGGCGCGAGCCTTGTCGTCAACGACTACTGGCGTGTCGCAATCGATGAGGGTGCGCCCTGGCTCCATCTTGGCCAAGACGATCTTAACGACGCGGACGTGCTCGGCGTGCGCAAAGCGGGGATCAAGCTCGGCGTCAGCACCCACGACGACGTCGAGCTGGTGCGGGCTCTCACCTTCGCGCCCGACTATGTCGCGCTTGGGCCGATCTATCCGACCAAGCTCAAGGCGATGGCCTTCGCGCCGCAGGGGCTCGAGAAGATCGGCGTGTGGAAGCGCCGCATCGGCGCGATTCCGTTGGTCGCGATCGGCGGGTTGACTGTCGAGCGAGCGAAACTGTGCCTCGCGGCCGGCGCCGACATTGTCTCAGTCGTGACCGACATCACGCTCAACTCCGACCCGGATGCGCGGGCACGCGAATGGATTGCGGCGACGCGGCCGGCGTGACTCAAAGACTGTCCATTGCTTTGACCATCGCCGGCTCTGATTCCGGCGGCGGCGCCGGGATTCAAGCCGATCTCAAGACCTTTGCGGCGCTCGGCGTCTACGCCGCGAGCGTGGTCACCGCGCTCACCGCTCAGAACACCCGCGGCGTGTGGGCGATCCACTATCCGCCGCCTGGGATCGTTGGCGCACAGATCGAAGCGGTTCTTGAGGACTTCGCCGTCGCCGCGATCAAGATCGGCATGCTCGGTAGCGCGGAGATCGCCAACGTCGTGGCGGAGAGGCTTTCGGCCCAGCTTGCTTCCAAGCGCCGCACTGTGGCGCGCGGCGCAGACAGGTTCATCGTTTACGATCCCGTTATGACCGCCTCGTCAGGCGACGCCCTGAGCGGTGCTGGCTTCGTCGAGGCGATTCGCCACGCGCTGCTTCCGCGTGTCGATTGTCTGACCCCTAACCTGTCTGAGGCCGCAACATTGCTCGGGGAGCCGATAGCCAAAAGCGAGGCCGATATGGCTCGGCAGGGCGCGGCGCTGTTGAAGCTCGGCCCGCGCGCGGTTTTGATGAAGGGCGGACACCTCGAAGGCGAAGAGGCGGTGGACCTTTTGATGACAGAGAATGTGGTTCGCCGTTTCGCGGCGCCGAGACTCGCTTCCCAAAACCTTCACGGAAGCGGCTGCACCCTCTCGAGCGCCATCGCCGCCAACATCGTTCTCGGGGCTCCCTTGTCGGAGGCCGTGGCGGCGGCCAAGACCTTTGTCCGCCGATCGATCGAGCGTGGCCAGGATGTCACGCTCGGCGCGGGAGCCGGGCCGCTCATCCAGACCGAGTTGGTTTCGAAACTCTGACGCATTCGATCCGTATCCGCGTTAGTCTTAAGCTTCTCGCGCGTAGATTTGGGCGGACATGGCCGACGGCTTCTATGAGACCATTCCGGTGCTCGACGACTTTGCCGACGCGGTGAAGGCCGAGAACTATAGTCCGCTGCCGGGTGACTGGGTCGTCGGTTTCGCTGACGTGGTCGGCTCGACCAAAGCCGTCGCCGATGGCCGATATAAGGCCGTCAACATGGTCGGCGCCGGCGCGATCGCGGCCGTCGCCAACGCGCTGGACCGGCGGCCTTTTCCTTTCGTCTTTGGCGGCGACGGCGCGAGCTTCGCCGTGTCGTCGTCCGATGCGGCCGCCGCCGCCAAGGCGCTTCAGGCGATGGCGGCCTTCGCGCGTGAGGAGTTTCAATTGGAGTTGCGCGTCGCGATGGCGCCGGTCGGCGAAATCCGGGCTGCAGGATACGACGTGAGGGTCGCGCGCTTCGCGGCGGCCCCGCCTTGCGTCTATGCGATGTTCGCCGGCGGCGGCCTGACTTGGTTCGACGATGCGGCCAAGCGCGGCTCTTATGCTCTGCCGCTGGCGGAGCCGGGCGCGCGGCCGGATCTTTCGGGTCTTTCCTGCCGCTGGGGCGTGGCCCCGGCCAAGCACGGACTTGTTCTGTCGCTGATCGTCGCGCCACGCGGAAACGACGCGCGATTTGCGCCGCTCATCAATGAGATCGTCAGATCGTCGCTCGCCGTCGCGTCGAGCGATCCTCCGGTCACTCTGATGAGTCTGCGGCCAGGGAATCCAGGCAGGGCGATCGCGCTTGAGACATTGGTCAAGAAGGCCTCGGGGCTGTCGCAAGCGAAGGCGCGTATCGCGGCGATTCGCGGCTATTGCATCGCGATCTCCCTCCACATTTTCAAGCTCAAGGTGGGTCGCTTCGACGCGGCGACCTATGCGAGCGAGCTTGTCGCCAACGCAGATTTTCGCAAGTTCGACGACGGCCTGCGCATGACGCTGGACTGCTCGCCTGAGTTCGCCGATGCGCTCGAGGCTCGGCTTGCCGCAGCGGAGGCGTTTGCCCGATGGGGCGTCTTCCGGCAGGGCGCGGCGCAGGTGACGTGCTTCGTTCCCTCGGCGACCCAACGCGGCCATGTCCACTTCGTTGACGGCGCCGGCGGAGGCTATACGATGGCCGCCAAAGCGATGAAGGCGCGCCGCGGCACGCTGGCGGCGGCGTAAGGTGTGTATGGCTGGAGGATCGGCAGAAGGAGGATACCTGATGCGTAGCTCATTTCGTTTCATTGTCGCCGTTTCCGTTATGGGCTTGACAGCCGCCTTTGGGGCGCCCCGCGCGCAAGCCGATGTTGCGCCAACACACCCCGCTGCGCTGGCGGTGCTGAATCTCGACTATGTCGACACGTCCGGAGAGCCGAACGATCAAATCGCGACCCATCAACGGCGCGCCGCGGAATTCGTCAACGCGTTGCAGCGCGATCTCGCGGCGAACGGCCAGTACCGGATTGTTCCGATGTCTTGCGGGTCCGGGCCGTGCGATCCAGCGATGAGTCCATCCGAGATTCAGACGGCTGCGCGAACCGCCGGCGCGAAGCTCGTCCTGCTCGGCGGCGTGCACAAAATGAGCTCCCTTGTTCAGTGGGCGAAGATCCAAATCGCCGATGAGGAGCAGGGTCGGATTGTTTTTGACCGATTGCTGACTTTCCGTGGCGACACGGACGAGGCCTGGCAGAAGGCAGAATCCTTTGTTGCGCGCGATGTTCTCCAGTCGGAGGCGACCTTGGGCGACCGGGCCGAAGGAGCCGCGCCGATCAAGATCGCCGTCTTCGATTTCGAGCTGAAGGATTTCAGCGGCGGCGCCGGAATCATCCCTGAAAGCGACCAAGACCGGGAGCAGCTGAGGCTGGCGACAGAGACGGTGCGCCGGCTGCTCACGGAATCCGGCCGGTACAACCTCGTCGATGTCAGCCGCGCCAATACGCCCGACGTGATCGCGGGCAGCTTGCACGAATGCGACGGTTGCGACGTTCCAATCGCTCGCAAACTCGGCGCCGATCAATCTCTTGTCG
This sequence comes from uncultured Alphaproteobacteria bacterium, assembly GCA_963726105.1. Lineage (GTDB taxonomy): Bacteria > Pseudomonadota > Alphaproteobacteria > Rhizobiales > Beijerinckiaceae > Roseiarcus. The sequence continues at coordinate 24,987 of CAVSBJ010000025.1, read as the reverse complement.
GGATCGTGACTCGCATCACCCGCACCGACTACGCCGTCACATTCAAGCTTCGCGACGCCAAAACTGGCGCTCCCATTGCAGTTGAGCAGACCGACCTGCGCATCGGGGCGAACTATTCGTGGAACCGAGGCGCCGCGTGGTTGATCAAGAACCGATTGCTGGAGAAGCAAGCGCGGCAATGAACGTCTGGGGAGCCTGATCTAACGGACCCGGTGGATAGCGAGGGCGGCGGCGCTGCGCCGAGCCGGCCGATTTGCTAGGCTAGGGGCGATGGACGCCGCCAGCGACAGCCCCGATTCCGCCGCCACCAGCGCGCGCGTCACGCCGATGATGGCGCAGTATTTGGAAATCAAGGCGGTCAATCCGGGTTGCCTGTTGTTCTACCGAATGGGCGACTTCTACGAACTGTTCTTCGAGGACGCGGAAATCGCGAGCCGGGCGCTCGGCATCGTCCTCACGAAGCGCGGCAAGCACGAAGGCGAGGACATCCGCATGTGCGGGGTGCCGGTCGAGCGCGCCGACGATTACCTCAACCGGCTGATTGCGCTCGGGCATCGCGTCGCCGTCTGCGAGCAGATGGAAGACCCGGCGGCGGCGAAAAAGCGCGGGCCGAAGTCCGTCGTCAAGCGCGACGTCGTGCGGCTGGTCACGCCGGGCACGATCACCGAGGAACGGCTGCTCGAGCCCGGTCGGGCGCGTCTTCTGGTCGCCGTCCAGAAGGTCCGTTCGAGCGAGGGGCGGCAGGTTTGCGGGCTCGCAGCTCTCGATCTGTCGACGGGGGCGGTTGCGCTCAGCGAGACGGATGAAACAGGCCTTGCGGCGGAACTTGCGCGCCTTGAGCCGAGCGAGGTCGTGGCGTCGCAAGCGGTCTACGACGAACCGCTATTTTCCCAGATCGTCCGCGAGATGCGCGTTCCCGCGACGCCGCTCGCGCGTGGCGGCGGCGACGGCGTGGCCGAGCGCCGGGTCTGCGAGTTCTATGGCGTCGAAACCCTCGACGGCTTCGGCGCGTTCACCCGGGCGGAGATCGCCGCCGCCGCGCTCGCGCTCGCCTATGTCAAGCGCACTCAGTTCGAAGCCCAGCCGGCGCTTTCGCCGCCGACCCGGCGCGCGCGCGGGACGAGCCTCGAGATTGATCCCGCGACCCGTGCCAACCTTGAGCTCACACGAACCTTGAGCGGCGCGCGCGACGGCTCGCTCCTGGCGACGATCGACCTGACCGTGACCCCCCCAGGGGTTCGCCTGCTCGCGGAGCGGCTGGCGAGCCCGCTGACCGATCCGGAAGCCGTCAACCGGCGGCTCGATTTGCTTGATTTCCTGGTCGAGGCGGCGCCGATGCGCGACGCGTTACGCCGGGCGCTCGCGCATGCGCCCGATTTTCTGCGCGCCTTTTCGCGCCTGAGTCTCGACCGAGGCGGTCCGCGCGATCTTGCCGCCATTCGCGACGGACTCGCGGCGGCGGCGACTCTGGCCAGCATTCTCGAGGCCGCTCAGGATCTCCCCCCCGAACTCATGAGCGCCTATGCCCGGTTGCGCGCCGATTGCGCGGAACTCGGGCGCGATCTCGAGGCCACGCTCGCCGACGATTTGCCGCTTCTCAAGCGCGACGGCGGGTTCGTCCGCCCAGGCGCGGCGGCCGCGCTCGACGAAGCGCGAAGCTTGCGTGACGAAAGTCGCCGCGTGATCGCGGGACTGCAGGCGTCCTACGCTGACGAAGCTGGCGTCAGGCAGCTCAAGATCAAGCATAACAACTTTCTCGGCTATTTCATCGAGACCCCGCAGGGCGCCGGCGAGACGCTGCTCAAGCCTCCCCATAACGCGACCTTCATCCACCGCCAGACGATGGCCGGCGCGATGCGCTTCTCGACCAGCGCCCTCGCCGATCTCGAGTCGCGCATGGCCTCCGCGGCTGACCGGGCGCTTGCGCTCGAACTCGAAATGTTCGAGCGCCTGCGTCAGGCCTGCCTCGCCGAGGGCGAAGCCTTGCGCGGCTTCGGCGCGGCGCTGGCTGAGATCGACGTCGCCGCCGCGCTGGCTGAGCTCGCGGTCAAGCGCGTTTGGACGCGGCCCTTGGTCGACGCCTCGCTGAACTTCAACATCGAGGGCGGCCGCCATCCGGTGGTCGAGGCGGCGCTGAAGCAAGCGGGCGAGCCCTTCGTCGCCAACGATTGCGATCTCACGGGCGAAGCAGGCGAGGGCGGGCGCATCGCCATCGTCACCGGCCCCAACATGGCGGGCAAATCGACCTATCTCAGGCAGAACGCGCTGATCGCGCTGATCGCGCAAATGGGCGCCTACGTGCCGGCGAGGCGCGCGCACATCGGGATCGTCGACCGGTTGTTCTCGCGCGTCGGCGCGGCGGACGATCTCGCGCGCGGCCGCTCGACCTTCATGGTCGAGATGGTCGAGACCGCGGCCATTCTCAATCAGGCGACCGCGCGGTCGCTCGTGATCCTGGACGAGATCGGCCGCGGCACGGCGACCTTCGACGGTCTCTCGATCGCCTACGCCTGCGTCGAGCACCTGAGCGCCGCCAACCGCTCGCGGGCTTTGTTCGCCACCCATTTCCACGAACTGACCGCCCTCGCCGAGACGTTGCCGCGGCTTGTCAATCTCACCATGCGGGTCACCGAGTTCAAGGGAACGCTGGCGTTCCTGCATGAAGTCGTCCACGGCGCGGCCGACCGCTCCTACGGCATTCAGGTCGCGAAGCTCGCGGGCCTGCCGCCCTCCGTCGTCAAGCGCGCACGCCAGGTGCTCGCGAGCCTCGAAGCCTCGCGCTCGAGCGGTTCGCTCGACGCGCTGCCGCTGTTCTCCTACGAGCCGCGCGAGCCGCCCGCGGCGCCTCCGCCTGATGAACTGCGCACGGCGCTCACCGCGATCGATCCCGACGCGCTCACGCCCCGCGAGGCGCTCGAAGCCCTCTACACACTGAGGCGGCTGATCGAGGACAAGGCCATATGACCGATCCGAAAATCCTGCTCGCCTCGCTCGCCGCGGCCTATCTCTATGTCGTCACGCCGGGGCCGGCGTTCCTCGCTTTGTTCACGCTTGCGGCGTCGCGCGGACGCGCGGCGGGCGCCTGGTTCATCTGCGGTCATCTGGTCGGCGACGTGACCTGGGGCGCGCTCGCGGTCGCGGCGATCATTGGCGCGAACCGCATCGGTCCCACTCTGTTCGAGCTGCTCGGCTTCGTGTGCGGCCTTTACCTCCTCTATCTTGGCGCCCGCGCGGTCATGACCAGGAAGGACATGGCCCCGCGCACGATCGGGGCCAAGCGGCCGCTCGCGACCGGCATGGCCTTCGGCCTCACCAACCCCAAGTCCTACCCGGTGGCGCTGGCGATGTTCTCCGCCATCGTCGCGCCGTATATCGGGGCGCTGAAAATGGCCGACGCGCCCCAGATGTTCGCAGCGGCCTTCGCCGGCTTCCTGCTCGCCGACGTGACCCTGATCTTCGCCGCCGGACTGCCGGCGGTGCGACGGTTCTTCCTCACCCATGGCGTCGCGGTGACGCGGCTCGTCGGGGTGATCTTCATCCTGTTCGGCGCGAAGTCGATCGCCGACGCGGCGGGGGCGCGATGCGGCGCACGGCGTGACGGGCCCGCATAAGCGCCAATAAACGGCAATGAACGCGCCTAAACGTTAGGAAAAGGGCTGGCGTTTACTAGCGTTTATTTTTCCGAATCGAGACTTTTCAATGGGTTACGGCCGATTGGAATAGGGATTTTCTCTCCTGCTGTTTCCGCCGCGGCGCGACCCCTTCCTGGATGTCCTGCCGGATTGCGCGACTTGGGAAAGCTAGCACGGATTCTGTTTTTCGTAAATAAAATGTCTTCGAAATTTTTCTCAGAATGCGCGCCGCCTCTGCGGGCGTTGGCCGGTCGGCGCATGCAGCCGGGGAAGCGGCGATCCGTGAACCCAGCCGCGCGAACCGCCCCTTGGCGTGAGCCAAGCGCCTATCCTGCCGCAATACGCACGAATTATTGCGCGCTTGCGACCATTCATTCCAAGAAAACAGGCTTCGTTTTGTCTCAAATGCGCAACGCGAAACCGAGCATGAGGTCAAGCCGGACCAAGCCAGCGGCGAACCCCATCCGAGCAAGGCGTGACAAGGCGTCCCGAGCCCGGCGATGCCTGACCCGCTCCCCTCACCTCGCCGCCGCCACGGCTCCGAGCGGCGGGCGCCTGCCTGAGCGCGGCGCTCTCCGCCTTCCCTTCCTGCGCCCAGCGCCGCGCCAGCACCGCGCAGACCATGAGCTGCATCTGGTGGAAGAGCATGGTCGGCAGGAGGATCATGCCGAGGTCCGGGCCGGGGAACAGCACGCCCGCCATCGGCACGCCGGCCGCGAGGCTCTTCTTCGATCCGCAGAAGACGATGGCGATCGTGTCCTCGCGGTTGAAGCCGAGCGTCCTCGCGGCGTAGCGGGTGGCGAAGAGCATGAAGGCCAGAACCATGGCCTCGATGACGATCATGATTGCAAAGCCGCTCAGCGGCAGCGCGCGCCAGAGCCCGGCGCTGACCGCGTGGCCGAAGGCGCCATAGACGACGAGCAGGATCGAGCCGCGATCGGTCGCGGAGAGGATCGCCTTGTGGCGCAGGACGAAGCCGCCGATCCACGGCCGCAACACTTGGCCCGCCAGGAGCGGCGCGACAAGGAGAAGGGCGATCTCGCGGATCGCGTCGCCGGTCGGCGCGCCGCCCCGCGCCGAGGCGAACAGGGCGACGAGCAATGGCGTCGCCAATGCGCCGATGAGGCTCGACAGCGTCGCCGAGCACATCGCCGCCGGAACATTGCCGCCGGCGATCGAGGTGAAGGCGAGCGAGGACTGGATCGTCGAGGGCAGGAGGCAGAGATAGAGCATGCCCAAAGCGAGCGGGCCGGGCACGAGCCATTGCGGCAGAGCATGAAAGAGCAGGAGGCCGACGAGCGGGAACAGGACGAAGGTGGACGCCAGCACCAGCGCGTGCAGGCGCCAATGCGCGATGCCCGCGATCACGTTCGAAGTCGCCAGACGCGCGCCATAAAGGAAGAACATGAAGGCGATCGCGACGTCGGTCGCGATCTTCACCGGCAGCTCGAACGCCGCCGCCGGCGGGGCGAAGCTCGCCAGCGCGACGGTCGCGACGAGAAGCAGGGTGAACGTGTCGGGGGCGAATCGGGAGAAGGTCTGGCGCATGATGGCGCCGAATATGCCGCAATGCACGCTCATTCGGAATGACGTTCTCCATGGTTTCAGTTATCATGGCTCATGATGACAGAGACCTACGATCCCGGCTTGCTCGTGACCTTCCTGGCGGTGGCCGAAACCGGGTCGTTCTCGGAAGCCGCGCGGCGACGGGGCCTGCGCCAGTCGACGGTGAGCCAGCAGGTGCGCCGGCTGGAAGCGGAGACGCGCCGCCGTCTGTTCGATCGCGACACCCATAAGGTCTCGCTGACCGTCGACGGGCAGGCCCTGACCGTGCTTGCGGGCGAGATCCTCGCCGCTTATTCCCGGGCCGAGCGCTATTTCTCGAACGCGGAGCTCAGGGGCCGGGTCCGCTTCGGCGCCTCGGAGGATTTCGCCCTGTCGAGCCTGCTGCCGCAGGTCCTGCGCGCGTTTGCGTCGCGGCACCCTCAGGTCGACATCGAGATGACGGTCGGGCTCGCCGCCGATCTCTATTCAGGCATGGATGAGGGCGCGCTCGATCTGATTTTCGCCAAGCGGCGGGCGGGCGACGGGCGCGGCCACATCGTGTGGCGCGAAGAGATGGTCTGGATCGCGGCGCCGGACTGGCGGCGGGACCCTGAGCGGCCGCTGCCGCTCGTCCTCTATCCGCCGCGCAGCATCACCCGCGAGGCGGTTCTGGCGGCGCTCGAGAAGGCGAATCTCTCCTGGCGCATCGCCTGCACCTGCGGCTCGCTCTCCGGGCTGGTCGGCGCGGTTCTTGGCGGCCTCGGAATCGGCGCGCAGTCGGCGCGTCTCAGATCGGAAGGGACGGTCGCGGTCGGCCCCGACGCTGGATTGCCGCCGCTCGGCGAGACCGAATTCGTCGTCGTGCCCGCGCTTGGCCGGCCGAGCGCGCCGGTTCAGGCGATGGCCGACACGATCCTGGAATTCGGCCGCGCCTTTCAGGCTGAGGCGCTGTAAGGTGAAAAAGCCAATCGCTTTTACCCTTGTTAGGTCGCTTTGGGCGGGATGCAGTTAGTAAATCACTGACCACCGCCAGGGTGAACCACTCCACCCGCCCCGGCCCCCCCCATCCCCAACCCACGGACAACTCCAGTAGGAACGCCGCCGACGGAAGTCTTAATCCCAGCCCCGCCACCACCTCCGCCGAAGCCACCCCCACCATCGGCTTGCATCGGTGTGAACCCTGTTGGATTGACCGGATCTCCGCCTGGAGGACGTTCTCCCTTGTCCGTGGTAGCGTCCTTTATTTGATCTTTAACGTCTGGGCTAGATGATGGCGTTGCGCATGCATGATTGTTACATAACGAACCTTGATTAGATTGGCTTATTGCCTCATGGCCAGAAGCAATTATTGTCACGCTCATTAGAAAGAAAATAATATATTTATAATTACATGACATCATTTTACTCCCACAACGTCCGTTTTCTACGGACCAAGTAGGCAAACAATAACGCCTACTGAAGTACATATCACGGAGTAAATGGCTGCGCAATCTACGCCAATGACGATCTCAGATCGAAACAGCGTCGGGCTGTTTGAATATTGACACAGGGCGGCTTTAGAATTGCACCGCAAGGAGCGGAGTTCGGCCACTTACGGATCGGCCTAGACGGGAGCCAAGACAAACCCCGGAGCCTTCCTTATGTTTAGCCCCATGACCGAAACGGCACACGCCGGCGCCGCACGGGCGCAGGCTCGCGACGAGGAGCGCTGGCAGGCGGTCAAACGCCGCGACCCCGCGTTCGACGGCGAGTTCCTGTTCGCCGTTCGCACGACGGGCGTCTATTGCCGGCCGAGCTGCGCCTCGCGGCCGGCGAAGCGCGAGAACGTCTCCTTCTTCAAGACCGGCGCGGAAGCGGAGAAGGCGGGCTACCGCGCCTGCAAGCGCTGCCGTCCGGACAGGCTCGGCGCGCCCGATCCGCAAGTTCAGGCTGTCGCCCAAGCCTGCGAACGGATCGAGCAGGCGGAGGAGGCGCCCAAGCTCGCCGAGCTTGCCGCGCGCGCTGGCTTAAGCCCCTATCACTTCCATCGCGTCTTCAAGGCGATCACGGGCGTCACGCCGAAGGCCTATGCGGCCGAGACGCGGGCGCGCCGCGCCGCCGACAAGCTGCGCACGGCGGAGACGGTCACGGAGGCGATCTATGATGCGGGCTTCAACTCCTCGAGCCGCTTCTACGAGAACACCGATGCGCGGCTCGGCATGACGCCGGGCGCGGTCCGCCGCGGCGGGGCAGGGGTTCTCATCCGCTTCGCGGTCGGCGAGGCCTCGCTCGGCGCGGTGCTGGTCGCGGCGACCGACAAGGGCGTCTGCGCCATCACGCTCGGCGACGATCCCCACGCCCTCGTGCGCGACTTGCAGGACCGCTTTCCGAATGCGGATTTCGAAGGCGGCGACCCCGAATTCGAGCGCTTGGTCGCGGAGGTCGTCGGTCTTGTCGAAGCGCCGGGTCAGCGCCTCGATCTTCCGCTCGACATCCGCGGCACTGCATTCCAGCAAAAGGTGTGGGCGGCGCTGCAAGCGATCCCGCCCGGCAGGACGGCGACCTACGCCGAGATCGCCCGCGCGATCGGCCAGCCAAAAGCCGTGCGCGCGGTCGCGCAAGCCTGCGGCGCCAATCCGCTCGCGGTCGCGATCCCCTGCCATCGCGTCGTGCGGTCGGACGGCGATCTCTCCGGCTATCGCTGGGGCGTCGAGCGCAAGCGCAAGCTGATCGAGCGGGAGGCGGCGTGATGAAGGCGCGCGCCCTCACCCCAACCCCGCTCCAAAGCCCGTCGAAAGACGGGCGTCTGTCGACGCCCTATGAGGGAGAGGGGGGAAACAACGGCGCCGCCCACCCCTTCTCCCTCGGGGAGAAGGTGGCCCGCGACAGCGGGTCGGATGAGGGTCTTGCCACGATCGAAACGCTCGACTGGCCGAGAATCGAGCGCGATCTCGACGCCTATGGCTGCGCGATCGCGCCGAAACTCCTTTCGCCGGAGACGTGCCGCGGATTTGCGGCGCTCTATCCGGACGAGGCCCGCTTTCGTTCTCGGGTTGTCATGGCGAAACACGGCTTCGGCAAAGGCGAGTACAAATATTTCGCCTATCCGCTCCCCGACCCGATCGTCGCGCTGCGCCGCGGTTTCTATGCGCGCCTCGCCCCGATCGCGGACCGGTGGAACGAGGCGATGGGCGTTTCCGTCCGCTATCCTGGCCAGCACGACGCGTTCCTCGCGCGCTGCCATGCGGCCGGTCAGAAGCGGCCGACGCCGCTCCTCCTGCGCTATGGGCCCGGCGACTACAATTGCCTGCATCAGGACGTGTACGGCGAGCACCTCTTTCCGCTGCAGGTCGCGATCCTGCTGTCCGAGCCCGGACGCGACTTCACCGGCGGCGAATTCGTGCTGACCGAGCAGCGCCCGCGCATGCAGTCGCGCGCGGAGGTCGCGCCGCTGACCCAGGGCGACGGCGTGATCTTCGCCGTGCGCGAGCGGCCGGTGCAAGGAACGCGCGGAACCTATCGCGTCAATCTGCGTCACGGCGTGAGCCGGATCAGGAGCGGCGAACGCTTCACGCTCGGCGTGATCTTTCACGACGCGACGTGACGGCTTTCCGATTGCCGAGCAAGGAACGGGGCGACGGATCGCGACGCCAGAGGCACACTTGCCGCCCCAAAGCCGATCAAAGGAAACCGCCCATGTCTTTCCAGATCACGGGTCTCGACGCCGCGCCCTTCCGTCGCTTCTACGGACTGTCCGACGAGGCGCTGCAAAGCTTCGGCGTGAAGCGCCTGATCGCCGACGAGAAGCCCGGCTTTCCCGATCGCATCGAACTCAGGGACGTCGAGCCGGGCGAGGCCTTGTTGCTTCTCAACTACCTCCACCAGCCGGCCGACACGCCCTACAAAGCCAGCCACGCCATTTTCGTCCGCGAATGGGCCGTGACGCCCTACCGGGCCGTGGGCGAGGTTCCGGAGGTGCTGCGAATCCGTCCGATTTCGCTGCGCGCCTTCGACGATTCCGGCGACATGGTCGACGCCGATCTCACCGGCGGCGACGACCTCGAGCCAACGATCGCGCGTCTGCTCGCCCATCCGAAGGCCGCCTACATCCATGCGCATTACGCCAGACGCGGCTGCTACGCGGCGCGGATCGATCAGGGGTGAGGCGGAAAGCGACGGCGTTGCGCCGGTCCCTCTTGTGACTTAAGTCCATGAGAGCCAACGACCCTGAGGTTCCCATGCCCGCTGTCCGCCAACCTGTGATCTTCGTGCCGCATGGCGGGGGCCCATGCTTCTGGATGGACTGGCCGCCGCCTTTCGGCCCGCACGCCTGGGACGGGCTCAAGGACTATCTCGCCGGCGTTCTGAAATCGCTGCCCGAGCGGCCGAAGGCGTTCCTGGTCATCACCGCCCATTGGGAGACGGATCAGCCGACGGTCAGCGTCAACCCGAAGCCGGGCATGCTCTACGACTATTACGGCTTCCCCGAGCACACCTATAAGCTCAGCTATCCCGCGCCAGGCGATCCGGAGCTGGCGGCGGAAGTGAAGCGCCTCATCGAGGCCGCGGGTCTGCCCGTCGCGACCGATGGCGAGCGCGGCTTCGATCATGGCGTGTTCGTGCCCTTCCTCATCCTCGATCCGAAGGCCGAGATTCCGGTCGTCATGCTGTCGCTGCGCAAGGACCTCGATCCCGCCTTCCACATCAAGCTCGGCAAGGCGCTCGCGCCCCTGCGCGATCAGGGGGTCGCCATCGTCGGCAGCGGCATGAGCTTTCATGACCTGCGGCACTTCCGCGACGGCGACACGTCGGCCTCGGCCGCGTTCGACGCCTGGCTCGACGAGACGGCGAAGGCGCCGGCGCCGGAGCGCGAGGCGCGGCTCGCGCAATGGGACAAGGCGCCCTCGGCGCGGGCCTGCCATCCGCGCGAGGAGCACCTCCTGCCGCTGATGGTCGTGGCCGGCGCGGCCGGCGCGAGCCAGGGTAAGCGCGATTTCAACGCCAAGATCGGCGGCAAGATGATCTCGGGCTTCAGGTTCGGGTAGGCGTGCGCAAACCCCTGCGCAATCGCGATTGTCATCGCGAGCCATAGGGGCGTCGAGAGACGCCCGTCCTTCCGGACGCGCTTGAGGCAACGCCAGGGAAGAGGCGGCGGCGGCGTGGAGCCGCGCCGCCGTCGGGAGGCGAGCGAGCAGGCGCCCGCCGGCTCGCCCATCCTCGCCTACAGATCCCGCTTGCACGACAGCGGAACACCCGATTCGGAAGTGACCTCGCGCAAAGCGCCCGGCCCAAAATCGCGCTAACAAGGGAAGCGCGTAAGACGCGCGCTGGCACGCGACTTGCAACATTTCGTTAACGGAAATGTGACGATTATATATCCTGTCACAAATTAGTCTTGGAGCGTGAACACCTACCTTCAGTGAACGCCATGATTCTCTCTCTCAGTCCTGAAGTCCGCGAAGCGGCTCTCGATCTCAAGGCTTTGCGCAGAAAGATGAAGGAGGCCGGCGAGCGGGCCCACGAGTGGTTTCCAGCCGAGGCGAACGCACGGCGGCGGATGCTCAGCCTGAGCCGCGAGCAGCCTGTCGATGAAGAAGCGCTCAGCGGCCGTCAAACGCCGCCGCCGAGGCGCGGCGAAGGCTTTCTCAAGCTGGCGTGAGGCTCAACCGGCTGCCTCAAGGCGGGTCTCTGCCGCTTATGGCGTGAGCCCGCGCAGTCTCATTGCGGCTTGAGTGACGCCAGTCCCAGGACCGGATCGTTCTTGTACGGCTCGACGCATTGCTCCTCGCGGGCGCGCTCGCGCTCGCTCGTCGAGTATGGGTGCGAGTCCTCGGACGCGCCAAGCTCAATGATCGGCACTTGCGGAGCCTGCTGACGAAGCTCGAGCGCGCGCTCGACCATCATGCATTGCAAGACTTTGTCGACCCACCAGATGTGACTGAGCGCGAGGCCGCCCGGATCCGGTTCGGCCGCCGTCGCCGGCCAGAGCGAATTGTTCTGTTCCCTCGCCCGGAGTTGTTCCTCGATTTTGCCCTTGATGGCGTTGTGGCAGCTATAGGCGATTTCCAACAGGGCGCTGACCGGCAGCGGATCGGCGCCGTTCGGTTGCAGCCCCTTCAATGTGTAAGTCCGGCAGTCAATCGCGCCCATATTCAGATTCCGGTTGTCAACGCCAAACTGCGAATCGACCGCGATTTGCAGGTTCGACGCCAGTATGTTGTGCCGAAGCTCCCACTCTTGGTTGGCCGCGTAAAAGCGTTTGGCCGCCGCGTCCAGCCGCGCGCCTTCGACTTTGGTCTTGACGGCGTCGTTCAGTTCGTAAGTGGAAAGCCATTTCTCATCGATGAGCTTGTCCACGCCTTCGAGGGCGGCCAGCACGGCGGCGGAATCCTTGTCGATCTTGGCCGATCGTGTTTGGTATTCCCAGCTGCGGCCTTGAAGATAAAAGCTGATCACGGTTCCGACGACGCCGGAAGCCAGGATGACCCCGCCGATCGCGCCCACCACCCGGTTGGTCCAGGACTGGGCATTCGCTGATTTCGAAGATCCCGGACCGCTGTCGGCGTCGCGTTCAGCCACCTTGAATCCTCACTTCGCGTCGTGCGCGGCGTTGCGTGATCATGAACGCCGTCAATCCGGCGGCAGCGCCGGCGACGATCGCGGCATGAGATGCAGATCCGTTCCGGTCCAGGGGTGAGCGAGCGCGACCTCCTCATTCAGCTCGACGCCGAGGCCGGGCTCGTCCGGCGGGATGACAAAGCCGTCCTCCCAGCGGATCGGCTTTTTGAGAATGGCCGCGTGGAATCCATCCCAGCGCTCGATGCTCTCGAGGATGAGAAAATTCGGGCTGCAGGTCGCGAGTTGAATGTTGGCTGCGCCAACCACGGGCCCGCAATAGAGATGCGGCGCGATCTGCGCGTAGTGCGCTTCGGCCATCCCGGCGATCTTCTTTGCTTCCAGAATGCCGCCGACGCGGCCGAGGTTCATTTGCAGGATCGAGGCGGCGCCGGTTTCGAGCACGCGGGCGAATTCATACTTTGTCGTCAGCCGCTCGCCGGTGGCGATCGGCACGCGGCATTGCGCGGCGACCTTGGCCATTTCCTCCGGCGCCTCGGGCGGCGTCGGCTCCTCGAACCATAAGGGCTCGTAAGCCTCGATCCGCCGCGCGAGGCGCAGCGCGCCGGAGACGGTGAACTGGCCGTGGGCGCCGAACAGAAGATCGCATCTCGGTCCCAACCGCTTCCCGCAAAGTCCTCAGGAACGCTTCGCAAAGGTCGAGCCGCTCGAGGCTCGGCTGGCGCGGATCGAAGGTCGTGTAGGGTCCCGCGGAATCGAATTTCACCGCGGTGAAGCCTTGCGCCATGTATTTGAGCGCGCGTGTCGCGGCCGCGTCCGGGTTCGAATAGACGGGGCTGTCCGAATGGGCGTGCGAACCGGGCTCGTCCGGATAGAGATAGGTGTAAGAGCGCAGCCGCTCATGCACCTTGCCGCCGATGAGCGCATGGACGGGCTTCATGACCGCCTTGCCGACGATGTCCCACAGCGCCATTTCGATGGCCGACAGGATTCCCATCAGCGAAACGTCGGGCCGGCCTGAATAGCCGCGGCCGTAGACATTGCGCCAGAGCGCCTCGATGCGGAACGGATCGGCGCCCTCGACGTGGCGCTCGAACACATCCTCGATCATCGCCACGATCGCCTTCGGCGCGAAGCTCGCGGCATAGACTTCCCCCACGCCCTCGACGCCGCAGGCGGTCTTGAGCTTGAGGAACAGAAAGGTGCGGCCGCCGAAAGCAGGCGGCGGATTGCCGACGACGAAGGTTTTCAGCTCGGCGATCTTCATGGGCGTTCAGGCGACCGGAGTGAGGGATGGACCCGCGCTTGGGCGTTCGCGCTTGCGTCTCAATGTGCTAACGCGCTGCACGCCCTCTGTCCAAGCCTCCGCTGATGCGCGTCAGGAGCCCATGATGGCCGAAACGATCGCCTTCGTCCTGCGCAACCTGCCGGTGTTCCTGTTCGTGGCGGCGCTCGTGTTCGCCTGGTTGAGCCGCTCCGGCGGATCACTCGCCGATCGCCTGCTCGCCTGGATTCTGCTCCTGCCCATTGGCGTGACCGGCCTCTGGGCGGCGGTCTTTCATCTGTTCTTCCCTGAAATCGCCGCGGCGGACATCGGCTGGGAGCCGAGTCCTTTCCAGTTCGAGGTCGGCATGGCGGATCTCGCGATGGGCGCGACCGCCTGCGTGGCCTTCTGGCGCAGTCTGGACTTCAAGGCGGCGGCGGTGACGGTCAATGCGATCTTCCTGCTCGGAGACGCGATCGGCCACGTGGAGCAGATGGTCGCCACCGGCGACTTTGCGCCCGGCAACGCCGGCGTTCCCTTCATCGGCGACCTCGCCTTCCCCGCGCTCGCGCTCATTCTCCTGATCGTCGTTCAGCGGTCCGGGTCGGCGCCGCGAATCTCCTGAGGGTCCTCAGAACACGATCACGTTGCGCAAAGCCGCGCCCGAGCGCGAGGAGGCGAGGGCCTCGTTGATCGACTCCAGCCGATAGCGGCCGCTGATCAATGGGTCGAGCTTGAGGCGCCCCTCGCGATAGAGCCGGATGATTTTCGGCACGTCGATCGCAGGCCGCGCCGAGCCCATCTTGGAGCCGAGAATCCTCTGGCCGTCGGCGGCGAGCCAGCCGGGATCGATCGTCGCCGCGACGCCGGAAGGCGGCATGCCGACCAGCACCGTCGCGCCGTTGCGCTTCATGAGCGAGACCCCCTGTTCGGCCGCGCCCTTGACGCCGACGGTGACGAACACCCAGTCCGCTTTGCGTCCCCCCGTCAGCGCCGTCACGCGCTCGCCGACATCTTCGCATCGCGCGTTGATGGTCTCGGTCGCGCCGAAGTCGCGCGCGGCGGCGAGCTTCAAGGCCTCGACATCGACGGCGATGATCGGGGAGGCGCCGGCGATCCGCGCGCCCTGAATTCGAATTGAGCCCGACGCCGCCGCAACCGATGACGACGACGCTCGATCCTGGCTTCACCGCGGCCGTGTTGACGACCGCGCCCAGCCCCGTCAGCACGCCGCAGGCGATCAGCGCGGCGCTGTCGAGCGGCACATCCTTTGGGATCGCAATCGTCTGCGACTGGTCGACGACCATGTGCTCGGCGAAGGCGCCGGTGCGCAGACCGTGGACGATCGGCTTGCCGGCGCCGTCGTGCAAAGGGGTGGCGCGGTCGAGCGGGAACACTTCCTCGCAGAACACCGGGGCGCCCTCGGCGCAGGCGGGGCAGAAGCCGCAATTGCGGATGAGCGTCGCGACCACGGGGTCGCCGACTTTGAGCCGCGTGACCCCCGGACCGACCGCCTCGACCACGCCCGCCGCCTCGTGGCCGTAGACGGCGGGCAATTCGCCCCCCCAGGCGCCGTCGATGAGGAAAATGTCGCTGTGGCAGATCGCGCAGGCCGCGGTCCGGATCAGGACCTCGCCCGGCCCCGGCTCGGCGAGCTCGACCGTCTCGATCGCGAGCGGCGCGCCGAAGGCGCGGCAGACGGCGGCTTTGGTTTTCATGGGCGTCCCGGCAGAGCGGCAAATTCAGACGAGCCTAAATCCGGCTCTCGGCGCGAGTTCAAGCGCAGTCTTGAGGGGAGCGGCGATAATTTTTGTGGGCCGGCTCGCGCAGCCGACCTCGGGAACCCAGCGTTCAGGACCCTCGCGGACCGCCGGCCGGATGGTTGCTCGACGTCGGCTGGTAGAAAATAATCTGGCTTCCCATTCGCTCGAAGTCGACCGGAATGGCGCGCAGCTTGGGCAGCGCATGGCGGATCGCCTCGTGCCGTTCCTCGGGCGCGAAAAGGGCGAGGAAGCCGCCGGCGCCGGCGCCCAGAATCTTGCCCCCGATTGCGCCGTGCTTGCGCGCTGTGTCGTACCAGTCGTCGATTTCGGAAGTGGAGACCCCAGGCGCCATGTCGCGCTTGAGCATCCAGGCCTCATGCAGAACCTGGCCGAACGAATCCAGATTGTCGTTCCGGATTTCGTTCAGGAGCTGATAGCAGAGCGAGACCATCTGCTTCATCGCGGATTTCTTGTCGACATTGGTCGCCAGCTCCGCTGACTGGTGCTTGAGAATTGTCGAGGCGCCTCTCGTGATCCCGGTGTAGAGGACCAGCATCTGTCTTCGAATTCCGGCGATGGTCTCCGGCTTGCAGATGACGGGCGACACGGTCACCGTGTCGTTGGGATTGAACTCGTAGAGATTGAAGCCGCCATAGGCGGCGGCATACTGGTCCTGCTTGCCGATCGGCTCGCCGCAGACGTCGATTTCGATGTGGCAGGCCTGCTCGGCCAACTCCTGACGCGTGGAATGACGGCCGACGAAAGCGTAAAGCGCGTGTAACAGAGCGACCGTGAAGGTGCTCGATGAGCCAAGGCCGGTTCCCCGTGAGGGGATGTCTGCAACGGTCGTGATTTCGACGCCGCCTGGAACCCCGGCCATGTTCAGCGCCGCGCGCACCAGTTGGTGCTCGATCTCGGAAACCGAGTTCACCTCTTCGACGCGCGAATAGGCGACACGGATTCCGCTGTCGAATTTGCGGTTCATGGTCACGTAGACGTATTTGTCGATCGCCGTGCTGACGACCGCGCCGCCATATTCCCGGTAATAGGAGGGCAGGTCGCTGCCGCCCCCGACGAAGCTCATGCGCAACGGCGTGCGACTGATGATCATGGCGCCGTTCCCTTCGCGAAGCATGGAGTTGATTTGGCAGGCGTCGAGACTGATCTGCACGGGCGATCCCGTCGATGTTTCCGGAGCGCGGTTTTCGCGCGTCGCGGCAATGAGAGTGTTCGCCCGCGTCGTGGAGACGCCACGTCGTTCGCACAAACGCATGAAGCGCTCATGTCGGGCGGCTTCGCTCGAGACGACGTTGATTGCGTGAGCGGTCCGACCGAGAGATTCCGCGAGCTCCGAGGCGAACACGCCTTCCCAGATGAGGACTTCGTCCGGCGCCAGTGTGATCTCCAACTGGCCCCCGCGGCCGCCCGGAAGCACGAGTGATGCGGATCGAGCCTGAGCGCGCTTCGCGGCCTTCGCGACGGCGCCCTTGAGATCCGCCATATCGAACGAGGCGGGCGCATGACGGTCATTCTCGTCTTTGATCCAGCGGTCCGTGTGAATGATCCGCGCGCGCCGTCCCTGCAACCGCAATTCGCGCTCGAGCGTCGCCGCGACCGTCGATTTGCCGGCGCTCGGCGCCCCGCCGACGAACCAGTCGTTGCCCGAGCCCATTGCGGCGATTTGAGGCGCGAGGCGCTCCGCGATCTTCGGATAGACGTCAAGAATGAAGGTCGACCGCCTGCTGAAATGTTGGCGACGGTGAATTTTGCTTCGTGCGGATAGCGGCGATCGAGGCCGCCGTGCCCGGTTTCCACCAGAATAGAGGAAACTCCCGCCCTTTCAGCTGCCCCAAGATCCGCCGTCGAGTTGCCGATATACCAAGAGCGGGCGAGATCGATATTGAGATCGCTTTGAGCCTGAAGGATCAGGCCCGGGTTCCGGCTTGCGGCAATCGCATCGGATCTTGAGTTCCGTGCGTTCGCCGGGAAACCCGCTATCGGGGTGATGGGGACAAACATAGATTCGGTCGAGATAGGCGTGATCGCGGCCGATTTCCGTTTCCAGGCGAGCATGGATGCGGCGCAACTGCGCCTCGGTGACCTCGCCGCGCGCGATGATCGGCTGATTGCTGACAAGCACCGTTCGCCATTCGGCCTCGTTCAGTCGTCGAATGGCGGACCCGGCAAAGGGAAACAGCTCGAGGTCTTCGGCGCGGCGAATGAGTTCGTGTTCGACATTGAGGGTGCCGTCGCGATCGAGAAACACGGCTCGCTGAGGCTCCTTGAGCGAGGCGCGACGGATGGCGCCCGAAGTCAGCGCGTTGCGAACCTTTTGCAGCCGTTCGGGGGTGCCCGCATCCTTGATGTATTCGGGAGAAGCGTAGCCGCGCAACGTCGCGCCGGCCGCCAGCATGCGCGGAAAAAGATCCTTGGCGAAATCGAGCGGGCCGGCGACGTCGACCCACGCGCTCAGGCTCTCCCGGCGCACGACATAGAGCGCGGCGTTGACGAGGTTGGGCAACCATGCGTCCGCCGGATGGGGGTAGGCGTGGAAAGCGAGAATGCGCCCGTTTTCGTCGATTTCGACCAGGTCCGAATCATGCGGATGGTCGTTCGGGTGAAGAAAGAGCGAAACGTCGGCGCCGGGAATCGCGTGATGCCAGGTCCAAAACCGCGTCAGATCGACGGCAAGCATCGTGTCGCCGTACATGACCAGAAAGTCGGGCTCGAGCTCCCCGAGCGCGGCCAGGACCGCGCCCGCCGTTCCTCGCGGTTCGCCGTCGTCGATCAAGCGGACGGAAATCGGCAGGTCGACGCCGACCAGCCATTCTTGAATCGCATCGGCCCTGTGGTTGACCATCACGACCGCGTCGGTGAAACCATGCGCGCACAGAAGCTCGAGCTGATGCAGAAGCAGCGGCTTGCCGCACACGTCCACGAGCGGCTTGGGCAGGCCGTTGAGCACGGAAGCGAGCCGCGTGCCCTTTCCTCCGGCGAGAATGACCGCCTGCTTCATGGCGGGTTTTCCTGGCGGTTGATTTCGCCGATCGCGCGTCGGACGGCCTCGAGCGAACTGAGCTTCGGCGTCCAGCCGAGCGCCGAAAGCTTCGCCGTCGAATAGGCGAAGCGGGGCACGTCGCCGACCCAGCCCTTGTTGTCGGTCCCAAACTTGAGCTGCGCGCCCGGCGCCACCGCCGCCACGGTTTCGCGGGCAATGTCGCGCACGAAGATGCCGGCGTCGGTCGGGCCGATGTTGAAGACATCGACCTTCTCGGCGGCGCGACTTTGAATGAACAGCATGGCGTCGACGAGTTCGCTCACGTGCAGGTAGACCTTGCGCTGCGAGCCGTCGCCGAGCACGTCGAGATGATCGGGATCCGACCGCAGGCGACGGATGAAGTCGAGAATGACGCCATGGGTCGCGGGCAATCCGACCACGTTGGGAAAGCGAAACAGCAAAGCTCGATCAAGGAACTTCTCCACCGCCGCGGTGATCATCGCTTCTGACGCAAGCTTCATGGCGCCATAGTTCGAAATCGGAAACAGGGGACCGGTGCTCTCGGTCAATTCTTGGTCGCCGAGATCGCCGTAGATCGCCGAGCTCGAGGCGAAGAGCAATTCACCAATGTTGCGCTCCTCCATGATCCTGAGGACGTTGAACGTCGTCATGAACGTATCGCGCAGATCGACTCCCGGGTCCGCGATGCCTGCTGGAATGTCGGAATTGGCCGCGAGGTGCCAGACCTCCAAAATTGGCCCGAGGTCCGCGTGCGAATTGATGCAGGATCGGAAGGCGTCGAGATCGGCGAGATCGACGACCGAAAACCGGAAGCTGTTCTTCCCGGCAAAGCGCGCGACGTTGGCGCTCGTCCCGCGGCACAGATTGTCGAGACAGATGACCGAGTTGCCGCGCGAAAGGATGGAATCCAGCAGCGTGTTGGCGATGAAGCCCGCCCCGCCGGTCACCAAAATCGTCATCGCCACACAATCCGCCCACTTAAACGTGGCGCAATCAAAGCCAGCGGGCCTCGAACCGGCGGCCTCATCGACCCGATGTCAAAACTTCTTCTGGCCCAGCAATCCGGGGTCGGCAAGGCGCCTGTGTCGAACGTACTGGGCGAGCACATGCATCATCGACTGATGGATGTCTTCGACGACTCCGTAATTGTGCGCGTCGACATGAAGATTGATGTCCGCGGCCTGCGCCGAGGCGCCGCCCTTGAACCCGGTCATCGCGATTGTTCGCACGCCGTTGGCCTTGGCCCAGGTGATCGCATTGACGATGTTGCGGGACTCGCCGGACGAACTGATCGTGATCAGCACGTCGCCGGGTCTGGCGAGGGAGGAGAGCTGGTACCTGAAAATGTCGTCATAGCCGATGTCGTTGGCGATCGCGGTGATCAACTCGACTGTCGCGGACAGGCTCGAGACTCTCGGCTTGATGGTCGTGTCCGTTCTGACGCCCTTGAGACAGTCGCAGGCCAGGTGATTGGCGATGGCCGCGGAGCCGCCATTGCCGCAGGAGAAGATCGCGCCATCGCGGGCGACGACGTCGAGGATCGCGTCCGCGGCCGCCTGCATCCGCTCGCGCGCGACCGCCGCCGCGGCGACACGAAAAAGGTCAAAATAGGCGTCGAGGTAGCCGCCCATGTCGTCGTAAAGTCGATCCGGAAAAAAAGCCAGGATAAGCCCCCTCGCAAAAGCGGCGTCTTGAGATATCGGTACGATGTTCTCGTTTGTTTTAATGACGACTTGAGACGCGTTTCTCAACGAAAACCGTTGAGATCCCGTTTGCAGTCAAGGAACCGCGGCGGTCTCGGACAAAACCCGTGCGGGCTGCTCGCTCCGTCCCAACACGCGCTCGAGACCGGCGCGATAAGTCTCGGCGATTGTTTTTCGCTTGAACCGGTCCAGCCCGCCGCGCTCATGAAGAGAGACGATGGATCGCTTGAACCGCTCCTGTTCGCGCAACAGCCGGTCAACGCCGATCTCAATGTCGTCGAGGCTCGTCGGATCGCACGCGTAGCCGATTTCGTCATCGGCGAAAAACCCGTCGATGCCCCATCTCCGGGTGTGGAGCAGGGGCAGGCCGGAGAACAGCGCCTCGATAAAGACCATGCCGAAAGTCTCCCGCCGGGTCGGCATCAGGAAACCGACGTAATCGCCGAGGATCGTCGTAAATCCATCGCTCGGCAGCGGCCCCTTCAGCCTGACGTTCCTGGCCTTGGCCTTCTCGACGATTTGCGAAACCTCGAACATCGTCTTGGGCGAACCCTTGCCGTAAATGTCGAGCGAGATGTTGGGAATTCGCTGCGACATCCGATCGATCACAGCGACAAGCGCCGCGAGGTTTTTTCGCCGATGGACGTCGAGATTGAAAAGGGTCACGAAGCGGGGTTCCGCGATGATCGGGGACGGGGTGAAGTGCTCGTGCTGAGTGATTGCCGGCAGGATGACCAATTTCGAATGGTCGAGCCCAAACAGGGCGTCGAAGCGTTCTTCGACCCAGGGCGTATGAGGGATGACGAGAGCCGCCTCATCGAGAACGGATTTCCAGGTGGCCTTCAAATCCGGACGATACTTTATGATTTTGAGATCCGTATCGCCCCAGAGGTTGACGATATACGGACGTTTGAGGCTTCGGGCGATTTTCTGGCCGACCAGACCCTCGACGGAGAACTTGTGCAGGTGCAGCGCATCGACCGGAATGCCGCGGCTCTGGATATCCTTGAGAATCCAGTCCGAGACGCGGTCGAGGTAAGTGGCGTGGAAAATTCCTTTGGGGGGGGCTCCGTAGGCGAGCGCCTTGCGGTCGGGGCCGAAATCAACGGCGACTATGCCTGAGACGAGACTGACGCGATTGAGCGAATACACAACATGTCGATATCCGTCGGTGGCCTTGATGAGATTGGCTACCGAATTGGTCTTTGTCGCCGCCATCGAGTCTGGAAAGTCAGCACTGATATGGACGATGACTTTACTACTCATGCCTTAATCTAACCTCTTCACGGTCGGGAGATGAGACCGGAAACAAACCCTGCGCTTAGTGATTTCCTCCAATCTAACCCGTCAGGTTGAACCCGTTGAAGTTGGCGATTGTTTGGGATTGCGCCAGAATAGACTTCGAGAGAGCCTGAAGTCTGCGAGCCCCATTGGCAGTTCAATCGACCATGCGAATAACACCCCCGGCATACGGCTGTCAAAAGCGCCGTTAGCGCGAACGCATTACGAGAGTGTGGGCCGCTGCAGGTCGCCCGAAGCCGCCGCTGACATCAGCGGCATGGAGGCGGCCAGGCTTGGTTTCGCAAGGACGCGAACGACGGTTGGGTTCAGGCTCGAAGTCGGCGAGGCAGGCGATGCCGGCGATGGCGCGAGTGACCGCGTGCAGTGTTGCGGGCGACCTCAATCGCAATCACGTTTCCGTTAAGAGATCGAGGCAAGATTGACTCAATTATCCAAACATAAGAGGATAATATCCGCTGGCGCCGCCTCCCGGAATTGTGGGCTCCGAGGTCGGTCGGGAGGTTGGCCCGCATTCGGGGGATACCCATGCAAATGAATCGCGGACTTATTCATGCGATCGGGTTGGCTGCGGCCGGGTTTATCGCGGCCGGGGGCGGAGCGCACGCGGGAGTCGTGAGCGCGGACGTTGGGCTGAACCCGACCTTCGAGCAGACCGGCCCGACGACGGTCACCTCGACCGGAGGCTTCTTCTCCGGGCGAGCGTTCGTCGCCAGTTCCGGCGATTATACCGGGGGCGCCCTGAGCTACGGAGGTCCGGGATCGCCCCAAACCCTGAATTTTGTTCCGGCCGATGTCGCGTGGGAATACGGGTCTCCCTCAGACCCTTCCTTCACAGACTTGCAAGCGGCCTTTCCGACCGGCGACTACACGTTCAACTTGACCGGGGCCTCTCCGACCTCAGTCACCATCAACTATGCCGGGGGCGCATATTCCAACACGCCGGAGCTTGCAGTTGCGTCTTTCAATGCGCTCCAGGGCCTGAACGCCGCCAATTCTGTCACCCTGGACTTCAACACCATGGACCCCAGTCCGAACGCCACGGACAGCTTCGTCTTTTTCTCGGTCTTCAACGCGTCGAATGCAACTGTGGCGAGTGGTTCGTTCCTGCCTTCGGACACGACGAGCGTGTCCATTGCCGGCGGAACGCTGATGCCTGGGCAGACCTACACCTTCGAGCTCCTTTTCTCCGACCGGATCTCGGGCTTTGACAACGTCGCGGGGGTTCCTACAACGCAGTTCTACGACAGCCGCACAGACGCTTCGTTCTCCACCGCCGCCGGCGCGGTTCCCGAGCCTTCGACCTGGGCGATGATGCTGATTGGCTTCGGCGGCCTTGGCCTCACCGTCGTGCGCCGGGGGCGGAAGCAGGGCGCGCTCGCGATCGCCGGCTAAGCGCGCATCGAGTAAAAAACGCCGGCGCGAAAGCAAAACGATTGTTTCCGCGCCGGCAGCCATAAACAAAAGCTGTTGATCCGCACCGTCGCGCGGTGAAAAAACTTTTCGCCTTCCCCTTGGCAAGCGCGCGCGAAAGCGCTATGGGGCTCGTTTGGGGCCGACAGCGCGACGGCCTCGAATCAAACATGGGCTACCGCCCTGCAAAGATTGAAACCGGTGACGGCTGATCGGAGCGGGAGCGGCGGAAGGGCCGGAGGACGGAGAGGGTGAACCTTTGCGTCGCGTCCGGCTTTGTCCTGTCCGAGACTGCCGGCGCGTAACCCCCTCGGGGCGCACGCTTAATTCCCAGGCCTCAACAACGGCAGGGAGCCAGCATAGACGGGGAAGACCGAGTTTCTCTAGCCGTCCCGGCGCTTCCCGGACGGTGAAAGCGGTTCGAACCATCTGTCCGGCGCCGGGTCGCAAGCCCGCCTCCGGGGACAGGCGCAAGTGGCTGCGGCTTCGATTCGGATGACCGGATCAAACGGCGCGGCGTGTGCAACAGGCGGGCTTTGAGCAATCGAGCCTCGCCGACCGGAGATGAGCACCGTGGATAGAACGGAAAAAAAGGAAGCCGTCGCGGCTCTGCACGACGTTTTTTCAAAAGCGTCGGTCGTGGTCGTGGCGCATTATTCCGGCCTGACGGTCGCCCAGATGCAGCGGCTGCGCAAGCAGATGCGGCAGGCGGGCGCCAACGTTCAGGTCGCCAAGAACAGCCTGGCTCAGATTGCCCTTAAGGATACGGACGTCGCCTCGATCGGTCCCCTGCTCAAGGGCCCGACCCTGATCGCTCATTCGACCGATCCGGTGGCGGCGGCCAAGGCGGCCGTGGCTTTCGCCAAGGATCACGAGAAGTTCGTGCTCCTGGGCGGCGCCATGGGCAAGACGGCTCTCGACGTCGACGGCGTGAGGGCGCTCGCGACCTTGCCGTCCCTCGACGAGCTGCGGGCGAAACTGCTGGGGCTCCTGACCGCCCCCGCGACCAAGCTCGCCCAGCTCGCGACCGCGCCAGCCGCTAAGCTCGCGCGCGTTGTCGGCGCCTATGCGGCGAAAGACGCAGCCTGACGCAGGCTCTTCACAAACACTCGGTTCGAACTACATAAAGGAAGTCCATCAATGGCAAATCTCGAAAAAATCGTTGACGAACTCTCGAGCCTCACGGTCCTGGAGGCCGCCGAGCTCGCCAAACTGCTTGAGGGCAAGTGGGGCGTTTCGGCCGCGGCCGCCGTGGCGGTCGCCGCTGCTCCGGCCGCTGGCGGCGCCGCGGCTGCTCCGGTCGAGGAGCAGACCGAGTTCACCGTCGTCCTCGCGGCGGTTGGGGACAAGAAGATCGAAGTGATCAAGGAAGTGCGCGCGATCACCGCGCTCGGCCTCAAGGAAGCCAAGGACCTGGTCGAGGCCGCGCCGAAGCCGGTCAAGGAGGGCGTGAGCAAGGAAGAGGCCGAGAAGATCAAGGCCGCTCTGGAAAAGGTTGGGGCGAAAGTCGAGCTCAAGTAATGAGCGGCCCCGCTGTCGCGGGGTTCGGTTGATTGAAGCGGGACGGTCCCGGCCATCGGCCAGGGGCCGTTCCGGCGTTTTCAAAACGTTTGGGGAGCGAACGTCATCGGAGGCCGCCAAGACGATTTTGGGGCCGCCGCCGGGGAAGGTTTGATGAGAAGGGGGCGTCGGCGACGTCCTGACAAGACCAGCCGGAGATCCGGCGCGCGCATGGGCGTGCGACGACCGACAACGGCGGCAGGCGAGCTTTAGAGGAGCGACATGGCGCAGACATTCACGGGCCGCAAGCGCGTTCGCAAGGTGTTCGGGCACGTCAAGGAAGTCGGCGAGATGCCGAACCTGATCGAAGTCCAGAAGGCCTCGTACGATCAGTTCCTGCTGATGGATCCGCCGAAGGGCGGACGTCCAAACGAGGGCCTGCAGGCGGTGTTCAAGTCGGTGTTCCCGATCAAGGACTTCGCCGACACCGCTCATCTCGAATTCGTCAAGTATGAGTATGAAGCGCCGAAATACGATGTCGACGAGTGCCGCCAGCGCGGCATGACCTATTCCGCGCCGCTCAAGGTGACGCTGCGCCTCATTGTGTTCGACGTCGATCCCGAGACTCAGGCCAAGTCGGTCAAGGACATCAAGGAGCAGGACGTGTACATGGGCGACATGCCGCTCATGACCATAAACGGCACCTTCATCGTCAACGGCACCGAACGGGTCATCGTCTCGCAGATGCATCGCAGCCCGGGCGTGTTCTTCGATCACGACAAGGGCAAGAGCCATTCCTCGGGCAAGCTTCTGTTCGCCGCCCGCATCATCCCTTATCGCGGCTCGTGGCTCGACATCGAGTTCGACGCCAAGGACATCGTCTATGCGCGCATCGACCGCCGGCGCAAGATCCCGGTGACCTCGCTGCTTTATGCGCTTGGCCTCGACGGCGAGGAGATTCTGTCGACCTTCTATAAGAAGATCGTCTACACGCATCTCAAGGACGGCGGCTGGCGCGTGCCTTTCGACGCCGAACGCATGAGGGGCGTCAAGGCCTCCGTCGATATGGTGAACGCCGATACTGGCGAGGTCGCCATCGAGTTGGGCCGGAAACTGACCGTGCGCGCCGCGCGGCAATTGGCAGAGAAGGGCCTCAAGGCGCTGCGTGCGAGCGACGCCGATCTCTATGGCCAGTATATCGCCGAGGACCTCTACAACCCGACGACCGGCGAGATCTACGCCGAGGCCGGCGAGGAGATCACCGAGAAGTCGCTGGCGCTGATGCTGGAGGCCG
>CAVSBJ010000024.1:0-826711 GCA_963726105.1 uncultured Alphaproteobacteria bacterium | reverse complement strand
GTTGCGACGACCGCTTGAATCCGCCGAATACGTCTCGATCACATACACCCAGCGCTTGGCGGAAGCGGGTATCGAGCCTTCTGTAGGCAGCGTCGGCGACAGCTACGACAATGCTCTCGCCGAAACCATCAACGGTCTCTACAAAGCCGAGGCCATCCATCGGCGCCCACCATGGCGGTCATTCGAGGCTGTCGCGTTCGCGGCTGAAGCAGTTCGAGGACGAGAGCGCCAAACTGAAGAAGCTTTTGGCCGAGCCGATGTTGGATGCCGCCGCGCCCCGCGAGCTTCTCGCAAAAAATGGGAGGGCCCGCCGCCAGGCGCGAAGGCGTCGCGCATCTGCAGGCCGTGGTGGGCCTAAGGAACGGCGGGCCTGCTCCATTGTCAAGCGGATCGAAAGATGGTCCGCTACAAATCCCGTCGTGTGATCCGGCGTGGAAGATTGACCCCGTGAAGCGGGGTATCGGCGTCCAAAATTGACCCCCTGAGATTTGGTCTGATCGGCTGCCTGCTCTGGCGCGAAGCGGGCGGTGGGGGATGCTGATTGTGGAGACGATCGGTCGGATACGTCGCGAGCATTTTGTTCAGGGGAAGTCGATCAAGGAGATCGCCCGCACCCTGAAGCTGTCCCGCAACCCAGTCCGGAAAGTTCTTTGGTCTGAGGACACGTCGTTTTCCTAGGAGCGCCAGGTGCAGCCGCGCCCGAAGGTCGGCCGATGGAAAGAGGAACTTGATCGGCTTCCGGCGACGAATTCCAAGGCGTCGGCGCGCGAGCAGCTGACGCTGATCCGGATTTTCGAGGAGCCGCGCGCGCTCGGCTATGAGGGTGGTTATGACGCCATCCGCCGTTATGCGGGAAGCTGGGCGAAGGCCAATGCAAGTGAGACGGCGAGCGCGTTCGTCCCGCTGACGTTTGCGCCGGGCGAAGCCTACCAGTTCGACTGGAGCCATGAGATCGTCGTCATGGACGGGGGACAACGATCGTGAAGGTCGCGCACGTCCGCGTTTGCCACCGCCGCATGATGTCGGTGCGCGCCTATTCGCGCGAGACGCAGGAGATGGTGTTCGACGCCCACGAAAGGGCGTTCGCGTTCTTCAAGGGCGCCTGCGCGCTGGGCATCTACGACAACATGAAGACGGCGGTGGAGACGATCTTCGTCGGCAAGGATCGTCAGTACAATCGCCGCTTCCTCCAGATGGGCTCGCACCATCTCGTCGATCCCGTCGCCTGCGCCGCGGCTTCGGTTCAAGAACTATGACGAACTGAACAACTATGACGAACTGAACGCCTGGCTTCTCGACAAGTGCCTTCTGGGCGAAGGCGCACCCCCATCCCGAGCGGCCCGATCGGACGATCTGGGGGTCTTCGAAGAGGAGCGGCCGAAGCTCATTCCTTATCGCGGCCGCTTCGACGGTTCCACGCCTTGCCGGCTTCGGTGTTGAAGACCTGCCTGGTCCGGTTCGACAACAACAAGTACTCGGTGAGCGCGAGCGCCGTCAGCCGTCCCGTCGACATCCACGCCAACGCCGATCGCGTCGTGATTCGCCAGGACGGAGGGATCGTGGCGGAGCATCGACGCAGCTATGGCCGCGGCGCGACGATTTACGATCCTTGGCATTACGTGCCGGTCCTGGCGCGCAAGCCGGGCGCTCTACGCAATGGCACGCCATTCAAGGACTGGGTCTTGCCTGCGGCTCTGGACCGGGTCCGGCGCAAGCTCGCGGGTTCGAGCGACGGCGATCCGCAGATGGTCAAAATCCTCGCCGCGGTGCTGAGCGACGGCCTGCCAGCGGTCGAAGCGGCTTGCACGCAGGCGCTCGCCGAGGGCGTTCATTCCGCCGACGTCATTCTCAATATCCTTGCCCGCCAGCGCGATCCGGAGCCGGCGGCGACGATCATGACGCCCGAGGCCTTGCGGCTTCTTCACGCTCCGAGCGCCGACTGCGCCCGTTACGACCAGATCAGGAGCGCTTAACCGATGGAGCGAACCGAAGTTCTCGACATGATGGGCGGCCTCAAGCTCTATGGGATGAGGAGCGCCTACGACGAGACGCTGGCCACGGCGCTCAAGCGCAAGCATGAGCCGCAGCGCTTCGTCGGCGATCTTCTGAAGACCGAGATCTCAGAGAAGCAGGCTCGCTCGATCAAATACCAGCTCACGGTCGCCAAACTGCCGCTTGCCAAGGACGTCGACGACTTCGCGTTCAAGAACACGCCGATCAACGAGGCGCTGGTGCGCGATCTCGCCGGCGGCGGCTTCATCACTCAGCAGCGCAACTCGTCCTGCGCGGCGGAACAGGAACGGGCAAGACGCATCTCCCCATCGCCATCGCGCGAAGCTGCTTCCGCGCCGGATCGCGTGGGCGCTTCTTCACCACCGTCGATCTCGTCAACCAGCTCGAGGCTCAGGCCCCTGCTGGTCGCCAGGGACGACTTGCCGATTATCTCACCCGTCTCGACTTCGTCATTCTCGACGAACTGGGTTATCTCCCCTTCGCCCAGGCCGGCGGCCAGTTGCTGTTCCACCTCGTCAGCCGGCTCTACGAGCGAACCTCGATCGCGGTGACCACCAACCTTCGCCTTCGGCGAATGGCCGAGCGTCTTCGGCGATCCGAAGATGACCACCGCCTTGGTCGACCGCCTCACTCACCACTGCGACATAGTCGAGACCGGAAACGAAAGCTGGCGCTTCAAAAACCGCGCCTGACCGCTCCGAGAAATCAGAGACTTCCCGATCCGCGCTCGCCCCGGCTGCGCAACCCCAGCCAGCTCCGGCGGGGCGACCGCTACCGTCCGTGCGAGGCTAAAAAGGGGTCAATCTTAGACACCGATCGGGGGCAGTTTTTTGCGCGCCGATTGACATGCAAAGCATGGGCTTCGCAGCCCGAACGATTCAAACTCAACCCGCTCCACAAAAGCCCGGGACCAAACATCTAGAAACTCGGATCGCCACTTTAGCATTTGCTTGGCGGGCATGAGGAGGGCGCGCGGACAGGCGCGCGGCCTGGCGTTTCAAATTCTTTTAGACCCCTTGGGATTCCTTTTTAGGGGCAAATCAGATTCAAGGCTGCTTTTGGGAGGCAGTCTTGGGTGTGATGGATCGGTTGGTTTTGAGCGAGGCGGGGTGGGAGCGGATGGCTCCGCTGATCATTGGTCGACCTGACCAGAAAGGTTCGACCGGGCGCGACAATCGGATGTTCGTGGAAGGTGTGCTGTGGATCGTGCGCACCGGCTCTCCCTGACGCGATCTTCCGGAGGCGTTTGGCGATTGGAACAGCGTGTTCCGGCGCTTTAGGCCGAGGAAGTCACAAGGGGGTTTGGCGGCGGATCTTCGAGGCGATGTCCGATGATCCGGACTTTGAATATCGGATCGTCGATTGCACCATCGTGCGGGCGCATCAGCACGCCGCGGGGGCGAAAAAAAGGGTCTGAAGATCAAGCGTTCGGCCGCTCGCGGCGGCCTGAGCACCAAGATCCATATGGCCGTTCGCGGCCTGGGATGGCCGGTGCGGTTCACGCTGACCGCAGGTCAGAAGGGCGATGCGCCGCAAGCCGCCGCCTTGATCGAGGGATGGCCCGCCGAGGCGGTCATGGCCGATACAGCCTATGACGCCGATCTCTTGCGCCAAGCCATCGACGCCAAAGGCGCGATCGCCGTCATCCCCAACAACCCGTCGCGCGCCCTCAAATATCCGCTCGACAAGCATCTCTACGCCCAGCGTCATCGGGTGCACTGCTGTTTCTCAAAACTCAAGCAATTCCGCCGTGTCGCAACCCGCTTCGAAAAGACCGCACGCAATTACCGCGCCGTCCTAACTCTCGCCGCCATCATCTTATGGATCCCGATAAGTGTCCACACGGCCTAGGGCTCCTGGCTCCACCAGGCCGGGAGCTCGACGCCGAACAGAGGCGTCTTATCCGGGCGGCCGAGCCTGGCGGAATAAGCAATCCACTGCTGCGGAGCGTAATATAGCGGTACGATGTAGAAACCGGAGATGAGCAGCCGGTCGAGCGCGCGCACCGCGGAGACGAAGTCCTCATTTGTTTTGGCGGCGAGGATCGCGGCGATCATGGCGTCGATCGCGGGCGATCTGACGCCGCTGATGTTGTAGGCGCCTTGCGCGTCCGCAGCCGCGGAACTCCACCGGCCGCGCTGCTCATTGCCCGGCGAGGGCGAGGCGATCCAGGAGCCGATCATCATGTCGAAGTCGAAGCTCGTGCGCCGGCGCTGGAACTGCACCTCGTCGACGAGCCGCACGTTGGCCGTGACCCCGATGCGGGCGAGATTGCGCGCATAAGCGAGCGCAAGGCGCTCCTCGTCCCGGTTCCGGACCAGGATCTCGAAGGCGAGCGTCGCGCCATGCGCATCCACGAGCCGCCCGTCGCGGAGCGAATACCCGGCGGCGGCAAGCTCCTCGAGCGCGTGTTTGGCGATCGCGCGGTCGCGACCCGAACCGTCCGAGACCGGGGGGCGCCATCTGCCCTCCATCACATCGTTCCGCACCGCGCCGGGATAGGGCGCGAGCAGAGCCAGCTCCCGCTCCGACGCCGGCCGGCCGATCGACGACAGCTCGCTGTCGTCGAAGAACCCCTCCGACCGCTTGTACGCGCCGTCGTAGAGATTGGCGTTGATCCATTCGAAGTCGAACATCGACGCCAAAGCCTCGCGCACATGGCGGTCAGCGAAGACGGGGCGACGGGTGTTGAAGGCGAAGCCGGACACGCCCTTCGGCAGCCCGCTCGAGATGGCCGCCTTGATGACGCGCCCATCCTTCGCGGCAGGGAAATTGTATTCGTTGCGCCACCGGTTTGGGTCGTCCTCGACCCGATAGTCGATCAGCCCGGCCTTGAAGGCCTCGAACATCGCCGTCGCGTCGCGGTAATAGTCGATGCGGATCCGGTCGAAATTGTAGAGGCCGTGCGTGATCGGCAGGTCCTTCGCCCAGTAATTGGGGTTGCGCTCGAGCACCAAACGCTCCCCGGGCTTGACCTCAGCGACGCGGTAGGGGCCTGAGCCAACCGGAATCTGGAGCGTTTGGTCCTCGAAATGCTCGGCGTCGATATGGGCGCGCGACAGGACCGGCATGATCGCGAGCGTCAGCGGCAGCTCGCGGTCGTTGGCGCCGGAAAGGTCATAAACCACGGTCCAGGCATCCGGGGCGGCGATGCGCTTGACCAGCGAAAAAGCGGCGCGCTGCTGAGGGCGGCCCTTGGCCTTGAGCAGGTCGAAGGTGAACACCACGTCGGCCGAGGTGATCGGCGATCCGTCCGAAAAGTGGGCGGCCGGATCGAGACGGAAGACGACCTTGTCGCGCGCCGGATTGGTTTCGATGCTCTTGGCGATGAGGCCATAGAGCGTGAACGGCTCGTCGGCGGAGCGCGTCATCAGCGACTGATAGACGTTGCCGATCAGCCCTTGCGCCGTCGACAGGGCCTTGACGTTGTAAGGGTTCAGGCTGTCGAAGGCGCCGAGATAAGCGAGGTTGAGCGCGCCGCCTTTGGGCGCATCGGGATTGACGTAGGGCAGGTGATCGAAGTCGGACGGCAAGGCCGGCTCACCGTGCATTGCAATCGCACCCGCCGGCGGACCGACCCCGCCGGCGATCGTCGGCGCGGCCGGGAGCCCGATCGCGAGCCCGGCGCCGAGGAGAAAGCGAATTGTTCGGCCGATCATCGCTTCTCTTCTATCATCGGGGGTCGGCGGATTCCCAACGGTCCGCGCATCTTTGGTCCGGCTCGCCTCAATGGCCGCTTTTGCCGGCGGCGCATGGTCAAAGGGCGAGATTGCTATTGGAATGTCGCGCCGAATGTGGAAAGAGGAGCGCCGATCCGCAGCGCATTCACCGCGCCTTGCGTCATGAGGTCGCCCCGGAGGCCTGCCGACGCCAATTGCGGGCGCCAATAGGCAGGGCGAAGCGCGAGACGATTCCGTTTTAACAGTTCGAAAGGACGATTGATGAAGTTCCAACTCATGCGCGCGAGCGCGGCGGCCCTCGTATTGAGCCTCGCGCTAGCAGGCGGAGCGTTGGCGCAGCAAGCGCCGGCCCAGCCCGCTGCCCCGGGAACGCCTGGCGCGCCAGGTCAGGCGGCGCCTCAGGGCCAGCCGGCTCCTCCTTCGAAGGTCGATTTGGTGTCACCCGAGCCGCAATGGGCCAAGTTCTGCGCTAAGCAACCCACCAATGGCAAGGAAGCCTGCGCGACGATGCGCGACTTCTCGACCTCGGCCGATCAGCCGCCGATGATCAGCATCAACTTGTTTGACGTGGCCGGCGAAGAGAGGCGCAAGTTGCGGTTCTTGATCCTGCCGATCGGCATGCTGTTGAAGCCTGGCTTCCGTGTCATCATTGATAAAAGCGAGCCGCTCGAGGGCAAGTACGACATGTGCTTCCAGAACGCCTGCTCGGCGGAACTCGACATTGGCGCGAAAACTGTCGAACTGTTGAAAAAAGGTCAGAACATGGCCGTCGTGATGCGCGTACCCGGCGGCGATTTGTCGGGGCGAGAGCTGACGTTCAACATTCCGCTGAAAGACTTGGGTCCGGCGTTTGACGGCAAGCCCACGGATCCGAAAGTGCTGGAACAGCAGCGGCAGGCGTTGCAGCAACAGTTGCAGAAGAAGGCGGAAGAACAGCGCAAAGCTCTCGAGCAGCAACAAGCCGCCCCGGCGGCGCCAGCTCCTGCCGCCCCAGCTCCCGCGGCTCCGGCGAAGTAGCCCACGACGTCCAGGCTTCTCGCGGCGGCGGGAGGCCTGGGGCGAGAGATAAAGATCGTGCGGCTCAGGTTTTTCGAGGGTCCGTCTGGGGACCGGTACGTTTCAGCTCAGGCGCGAGCGGCTGCGGGCGCAATATCTGCCGTCCTCGGTCCGATCGAAGGCCTCGCTCACCTGCGGGTGCCGAACTGGCTCTCCTGACTCGTCCGACATCAGGTTCTGCTCAGAGACATAAGCGACATATTGGCTGTCCTCATTCTCGGCATAGAGGTGATAGAACGGCTGTTCTTTAGCGGGACGCACCTCTGTCGGTATCGAACGCCACCATTCGTCTGTATTTGCAAAGACCGGGTCGACATCGAAGATCACCCCACGAAATGGGTAGAACCGGTGTTTGACGACCTGTCCAATCCCGAATTTCGCGTTCCGACTTTGCATAGCCTCCGGTCTCCTTGCCCCGCGGTTAAACAGTTGTAGCGCATTGGGACATAACAGGAACCGTTTGTCGATCCAAGAATCAGGGTTTGCCCACTGATCTCTTGGTGCAACTGCAGCTGCGCGGGAGCAAAAAGTGGGCCATTGGCGGCGCGTCGGGACAAAAGTCGGTTAAAACTTGTAGAGCGCCGCGTAGTCCGGATCTTTCGCAGCAACCTGCTCGGCGAGCTCGACCATCACGCGCGCCTGTTTCCAGGTCGCATCGTCCTGCATCTTGCCGTCGATCATAGCCGCGCCCGATCCATCGGGCATGGCCGCCAAAATCTTGCGCGCGAAGGCCACTTCCGCCGGGTCCGGGGAGAACACCGTCTTCGCGATTGCGATCTGGCTCGGGTGAAGCGTCCATGCGCCGGCGCAGCCCAGCAGAAAGGCGTTGCGGAATTGCGCTTCACAGCCGGCGGGGTCCGAGAAATCGCCGAATGGTCCGTAGAACGGCTTGACGCCATTCGCCGCGCAAGCGTCCACCATACGCGCGATTGTGTAGTGCCAAGGATCCTGGGGAAAGCTGCTGCGCTGGGCATTGGCTTCCCCAGCGTCGGCAAGCACCCGGTAGTCAGGGTGGCCGCCCCCAACCCGCGTCGTCTTCATGGCGCGCGACGCCGCGAGGTCGGCAGGGCCGAGGCTCATGCCCTGCATGCGGGGGGAAGCCGCGGCGATCGCCTGGACATTGTTGACGCCCTGAGCAGTTTCCAAAATCGCATGCACCAGAATGGGGCGCTTGAGACCGTTGCGCGCCTCGAGCAGCGCCAGATACTGGTCGACGAAATGAATATCCCAATCACCTTCGATCTTGGGAACCATCACCACGTCGAGCTTCTCGCCGATCTCACCCACAAGCCGGGTCATGTCGTCGATGAACCAGGGGGAATTCAGCGCGTTGACGCGGGCCCAAAGTCCGGTCGAGCCGAAGTCGATCGCCTTCGCCATCGCGATCAGGCCCTCCCGGGCCGCCTCCTTCGCGTCGATTGGAATCGCATCCTCGAGATTGCCGAGGATGACGTCGACCTGGCCCACAAGCTCATGCGCCTTCGCGCGCACCTTTTCATTATGCGGCGGTATGAAATGGATCATGCGCGCGAGTCGCGACGGAAGCTCAAGCAACGGGCGCGGGGCCCCGATCGCCAACGGATCAAAATACCGACGGGGGGCTTTCATGAGGGCGGGTCTTGTCCTGGACAGGGTCTAGGCGACGGCATAGGGCGATTTCGTTTTTGCCGCAATCCGCCGAACAAATAGAGCTGTTCTAGGACACCTACAGGGTTCAGAAAGCCGCCTTCTCCTGCACTTATGAAGAAACCCGGTCGCCGGTGACGAAAATTGCCACCCGACGGCGGCTGGTACGCCGTCGACGACAATTGAAGCTGCCTTCCTTAATATGAGGCGCCATGTCTCGACCCTATGAAGCGCGCTTTTCGGTAGCACCTATGATGGACTGGACCGACCGACGCTGCCGGGCGTTCCATCGCATCCTCACGCGCCGCGCCCGGCTCTATACCGAAATGGTGACGTCGGATGCGGTTGTGTTCGGCCCGCGCGAGCGGCTGATCGGCTTCGATGCGAGCGAGCATCCTGTCGCGCTGCAACTCGGCGGAGCGGACCCCGGGCGGCTTGCGGAGGCGGCGCGCATCGGCGCCGAGTTCGGCTATGACGAGATCAATCTCAATTGCGGCTGCCCGTCGGACCGGGTGCAGAGCGGCCGCTTCGGCGCATGCCTCATGCGCGAGCCGAAGCTCGTCGCCGAATGCGTGGCCGCGATCGTCGCGGCGGTCGAGATTCCGGTCACCGTCAAGTGCCGCATCGGCGTCGACGAGCAGGAGCCGCGCGAGGCCCTGTTCGCGTTCGCGGAAGCGGTGAAGGCGGCGGGCGCCGCGGCGCTTGTCGTTCACGCGCGCAAGGCGTGGCTTGAGGGCCTGAGCCCCAAGGACAATCGCTCGATCCCGCCGCTCGATTACGAGCTCGTCCATGCGTTGAAGCGTGTGCATGCCGACTGGCCAATCGTCCTGAACGGTGGCCTCGCAGACCTCGAGACGGCGCGCCTGCATCTGCATGAGCTCGATGGGATCATGCTTGGGCGCGCGGCCTATCAAAGCCCTGAGCTCTTGATCGGCGTCGATCCAGCGCTGTTCGGAGAGCCGGCGCCGGTCGCTGACGGATTCGAGGCGATCGAAGCCTTTATGCCGACGATCGCGCGTGGACTTCAGCGCGGCGAGCGTCTGCACGATTACACCCGGCACTTGCATGGGATGTTTACTGGCCGGCCGGGCGCGCGAGCCTTCCGGCAGGCCCTCGCGACTCAAGCGATCGGCGCCGGCGCCGGGCTCGAGGTGTTGCGCGATGCCGTTTCCCGGGTGGAGGAAAGGCGAGAGCATGTCACAGGGCGTTTCGACGGGCCATGGGCGGCGGAGTAAGGCCGCGCGCTACTTCGCCACCATGACAAGCCGATCGCGTTCGACGGTGTAGCTCTTCAGCCGCTCGAGAAAGCTCATTCCGAGCAGGCTCTCGTCCAACGCGCCGCGGCGCGCCACCAGCGCCGGCACGTTGCGCATCACGATCGGCCCGACTGCGATCTGGTCGAGCCGAGTCTCGGCCGCCATCGCCCCGCCATTGGCGGTCGCCACGGGAACGTCGAAGGCGAGGCGGCTCGTCTCGACCCCCGCCCGCCGCGCGTCCTCGGCGGTCAGCACCACCGCGGAAGCGCCGGTGTCGAACAGGAAGACCACGCGCGCGGCATTGACCCGACCGGCAATCGCGAATTCGCCGCTGAGGCGCCGGTTGACGACCACTTCCCCGCCTCGTTCCACCTGCAGTTCCGACGGAAGGAGTTCGCCCGTGATGCGTCCGACAATGGCGGAAGCTTCAAAGCGATAGGCGTAAACTCCGGTCAGCGCGATCAAGAGGAGTGACCACGTCATGGCCGCAGTGGCGAGCCGCGCAATGTCGCTCGGCCGCGCCGAACGCAAGCCGCCGAGCACGAGCCACAGCAGAAGCGACACGCCGATCGCGGCGCCCGCGAACTGCTGGTGGTTCAGGCCAAACAACAGCGATTCGTGCGGCGTGAGGAACAGAGCGGCCCACGCGACAGCGACAACAGCAATGGGCAAGATGAGGCGCATCAGTTCCGCCGCCCGCCACCGGTTCTAACCCGGCCGCTGCGCGCCGCGCGGGATCGCGCCTCAGTCAGGCGCTGCCCGAGCCCGGCCATGACGGCGAGCCGCTCAGTCTCAACCATCGTCGCCCAGGCTGCGATTTCCTGGGCCGTGCGGCCACAGCCGATGCACAAACTAGACAGCGGATCGAGGACGCAGACGTTGATGCAGGGAGTTGAGACGGCGGGCACAGGCCTTATTTATGCGGCCGAATGCCCGATGAGAAGTCCGCACCAGGCGGCGATCTCGCCGCATTGCTGCGCGGCGCCCGCGACGTCGCCGGTCTGCCCGCCGATGGCGCGGCGCGCCAAAGCGACCACCGCCAAAGCGCCCACGCCGCTCGTGAGCGCGGCGAGGATCGCGTGGGCCATCCCCAGCGCGACAAAGCCGAGCGCGAGGGTAATGGCGAGGGCCGAGCCCCAGGCGGCGGCGAGCGCGCTCGAGTCGAGCGGGCCCGCGGCAGCGCCCGCGCCATCGGCGCGCGCCGGCGGCAGAAGCGCGAGCGGCGTCAGCGCGGCGGCGCGGGAGAGCGCGGCGACCAGGATCAGGCTCAAGCTCCCGCGCCAGAACCCGCCGTCGAGCGCGGCGGTCAACGCGCCAACGCGCAGGATGAGCGCGAGCACGAGCGCAAGCGCGCCATAGGCGCCGACGCGGCTGTCGCGCATGATCTCGAGCTTCCTCGCGACTGTCGCGCCGCCGCCGAAGCCGTCGGCGACGTCGGCGAGCCCATCTTCGTGCAGCGCCCCGGTCACGGCGACGAGCGCCGCCATTGCGAATCCCGCGCGAAGAAGCAGAGGCAGGCCGAGCAGCGCGGTGAGGGCAAGGGCAAGAGCGCCAATGAGGCCGACCGCGACGCCGGCGACCGGCGCCGCCCAGGCGATGCGGTCAATATCGAGCGCCGCGCCCGGCCCCGGTTCGCCCACGCGCAACCGAGTGAAGAAACGCAGGGCGTCAGCGATGTCGCGGATGGCGCTCAGGCCCACAGAAACACGAGGACAGCTACCGCCCCGATCGCTGTCAGCCCCGATTCGACAATGCCCCACTGGCGAACGAGGGCGCGCGCCGCCGCCACGTCGCCGCCGCGCAGCGAGCGGATCTGGTTGTCGAGCGGCGACATGACGAAGAAAGCGTAAAGCCAGCTTGCAATGATGACGAGCGCGCCAAACGCCCAACGCACGTCCTGCGTCTCGAAATAGGCGATGAAGCCAGCGATCGCCGCCACGAGCGCGAGAGCAATGAGGAGCGAGACGCCGCGGCTGTCACTCGGGCCCCATTCGCTGAGCAACGCCTGATCTTCGAGCTTGAGGCGAGCCGGCTGCTCAACCCAGTTGACATAGAACGAGGCGCCGGTGAAGGCTGCCGCGAAGGCCAACGCGAACGTTCCCCAGATCATGACGGCTCCCTGTTGCGGGAGTTCCTCTAGCATGAAGCGAGGCCGAAAGCGCGAGGCGCCGGTTGACGATCCAAACGTAGAACCACGCCTGCGATTCGGCGATGGGGTTCGCCTTTGACGCCCTCGGGGCTGATGACTCGCGGCCGGCCATTTTTGGCAGACGGAGAGTCATTCTTCGATCGCGCGCAACGTCAGCCATCCACGAGCCCGGGCCTACCGCTCCTGCTGTCGCGGGGCGCCTTCATGATTGCTCCTGAGGGCCCGATTCGCTTGGCGCGCCCTCCGCCCGACGCTCGGTTGATTCTCGCGGGCTTGCTTGCACGACAGGACGTCGTGCCGGCGGTCACCGTCTTCAGAGGCGATCGCCGGGTTCGGGGCCGATGGCGAGGTCACGCGGACGACGTGCTGCGGTTTGACGTCGATCTGCCCGTGGTGATCAAGGTCTTCGATGAGCCGCCGGCCGCGGAGGCGT
Source organism: uncultured Alphaproteobacteria bacterium (assembly GCA_963726105.1). Lineage (GTDB taxonomy): Bacteria > Pseudomonadota > Alphaproteobacteria > Rhizobiales > Beijerinckiaceae > Roseiarcus. The sequence continues at coordinate 814,498 of CAVSBJ010000024.1, read as the reverse complement.
CCATCCATGTCTTAGAGGCGATGGTTGCTCAGGGACACATCTTAGACTGGCCGGTCAAACGCCATGGCGCCGCCGTTCCGCCTTATGGCGCGTCCGGGCGCCGCTCGACCCGGCGCCCACCCCGGTCCTCGGGATGGCGACAGCGGCCGCCGCAGCTCCCGGCGGCGGATTGCTTTGGGCGAAAGCGGGCGGAGCCGCGAGCGCCAGCATGAGGGCGGCGCCGATCGAGGCGAAGATTGCGATGCGCATGGTCATGTCCAGACTTTATTTCCCGGCGACGACGGCGCCAAGCCGTCCGGTCCGCTTATACGCTCATCGTCCGGCCCGGCGCCCCATAATGCCCAAGGGCCCGCGAGCTGGCTCACGTGCGGGAGTTGAAGGAGGCGGGAATTTTCTGACTCCTTCCGCGTGGCAAGATTTGCGCCATGCCACCAACGGTCAGATTGCGAGAGGACTATTCGGCTGGGGAGCTTCGGGCGCTTGCGAGCTGAAGCTTATCTCGAAGGCTCCAATATCATTCCCGTCCCTCCGGACCCGCCGGATATTGACGAATTGTGCACATCAACGCGTGATATGGGTCACTTTACCCTTGGTCATCCGTGTTCATGTCGATTCTTGCCGCCGAGAGACAGCAACAGATCCTCGAGCGTCTCGGCCGGGATGGGCGCGTCCTTGCGGCTTCGCTCGCCGAAGCCTTCGCCACCTCGGAGGACACAATCCGCCGCGATCTTCGCGATCTCGCCGGGCGTGGCCTTTGCCGCCGCGTCTATGGCGGCGCGCTTCCGGTGTCGTCGGCTTCGCGCTCGGCTCAAATCCGTGCCGGCGAGGCGATCGATCGCAAGGCGGCGCTGGGTCGGGCGTTAGCCGCCCTTGTCGCTTCGAACTCGCTCCTGTTCGTCGATTCGGGCTCGACGAACCTCGCGGCGGTGAGGGCTTTCCCGACGATCTTCGGCTCACGGCGGCGACGCATGATCCGACGATTGCCGCGGCTTTGTTGCCCAAGCCTCAGATCGCGCTCTGGCTGATTGGAGGTCGCGTGAGCCGCGAAATCGGCGCGGCTCTCGGAGGCCGGACTTTGGCCGAGGTCGAGGCGTTGCGCCCTGAGCTCGTGCTCCTCGGCGTCTGCGCGCTCGATGCCTTGGGGGGAATCGCCGCGTTTGATCCCGAGGACGCCGAGATCAAACGAGCGCTTCTGCGCAACTCCGGCCGTATCGCCGCCGCGGTCCTGAACGAGAAGCTTGAAACCGGCGCCCCGTTTGCTGTCGGCCCGGCCGAAAGCCTCGTGAGCGTGGTTCTCGAAGCGGACGCACCAGAGTTTGCCGCACGCGCCTTCGCGGAGCGTGGAATGACCGTTCTCCGCGCAGAGCCTCCTGAAGCCTGTTAGCTGCAGGCGCCCGTCAGTTTCGTCGCTCTCTCTGCAAGCCGGACAAATCCAAATGACCGATGCGCGTCTCGAGCTTGCCGACAACAGAGCTATCGGGCCGCCCTGGCCTCAGCGCCTGGGAACGCTCAGCGTTTTTTTGGCGAACGGCCTTGGAATTGGCTCATGGGCGGCTTCGATCCCCAGCATCAAGGCGGACCTCGCGCTATCCGACGCCGGGCTCGGCTTTGCGCTTCTGGCCTTCGCCGCTGGCGGGATCGTGGCCATGCCGCTGACCGGTCTTCTCGCGCATCGCTTGCCTCCCCCACCGGCGCTCGACGTCGCTCGCATTGGCGTTCATGGCGACATCTATGACGCCGCTCATGTCCTCGTTTCACGCCGCTTTCAGCTTGGGGGCGCCGCGGGCGCATTGTTCGGCGGTTGGCTTGGGGCGACGACGGGAACGGCTTTGAGTCTCCTGGGTCCCGCTCTGCTATCGTCCTTGCTCGTCGCCGTCGCGTTTCCCTGCCTCATCCGTGAGGGGCATGGCGTTCACGGCGCGGGATTTGCCTTGCCCAACCGCCGCCTCCTGCCGCTTGCGGCGCTCGCCTTCGTGTTGATGGCGACGGAAGGCTCGGTCGGCGACTGGAGCGGAACCTATCTCGCCCGCTCAGGCGTGGATCCGGACGCAACCGCGGCCGCCTATGCGGCTTTTTCGCTTCTGATGATCTCCGGCAGGATTGTCGGCGACCGGATCGTCGGCGTCGCCGAACCGCGCGCGACGGTTTGTTGCGGCGCTCTCCTCGCCGAAGCGGGACTCGCGATCAGCGCCGCATGGCCGGGGCTTGCCGGGGGCGTCATCGGCTTCGGGCTGGTTGGCGCGGGACTCGCCAATGTCGTGCCTGTCCTCTTCAGTGTCGCCGGGCGGACGGGGTCATCGCCCGCGGTTGGCGTCGCCTCGGCAGCAACCGCCGGCTATGCGGGTCTGCTCATCGGGCCGGTCGTCATTGGCGCTGTGGCTTCCACTGTCGATTTGCGCTCGACGATCGTCATGCTGGCGGGCGTTGCGCTAATTGCCGCCGCGTTCGCTTCGTCGAGAGCGGGAGGCCTTCGCGGGCCGTGACAATACAGCGATAGGCGCGCTCTTATTCGACGACAGCTACGGCAAAGACTGTTATTTGAATTGCCATAGGCGACGTGGGTTCATGCCGACAAAGTTGTGAAGTCCATCGCAATGCGCCGCTGTCCTTGGGCCAAGGGCTTCCAGTATGACATTTCGCCCTCTCGTCATCTGGGGTCTTGGCCCGCAACGAGACACGCCCTAACGTGCGCCGGCCCTGAAAGATGCGGGCGGCGCACGCTGTCAAGGAGCATGAAACCGATGACCCCCTCGCTTCGCCGTCGGGCGCGCCCTAGGCTCGCCGCCGCCAAGGGCGCTGGAATCTTCGCTTTCGCGCTTTTGGCGACCTTGTCGAACAGCGTCGCTGCTCCTGCCAATCCGGCCAACGGCGAGCGGCTGGCCAAGCGGTGGTGCGCGTCCTGCCATATCGTGTCGGCTGATCAGACGCGCGGCGCGGACAACGTTCCCGCCTTCGCCACGATCGCCACGACACCGGGCTTCAGCGCTAAGAACATCGGGCAATTCCTCCTGGATCCGCATCCCAAGATGCCCGACATGCAACTCACGCGAGACGAGGCCAGGGACCTCGGCGCCTATATCGCAAGTCTCTCGCAGTAAGATTGAACGCCGCTCTCTAGTTGAGCACTCGCTTGCCGTCCGGAAAATCGAGCGAGAAGGCAGGAATTGAAACCTCGAAGCTGCGTCCGTCCGGATCGACCATCCGATATTCGCCAACCATGAGCCCGCTCGAGGTGGTCAGCGGGCAGCCCGAGGTGTATTTGAATGACTTCCCCGGCTCGATCGTCGGCTGCTCGCCGACAACGCCGGGGCCGCGCACTTCCTGGCGCCGGCCGGCTGCGTCGGTAATCCGCCAATGGCGCTCGATCAACGTCACGGATTTGTCGCCGAGATTGACGATCTCGATCGCATAGCGCCAGAAGTAGCGCCGTTCGTCCGGATCGGAGCGTTCCGGATCGAAGGTTGGCTCGACGGTGACTTTGACCTGATGCGTCACGGCTTCGTACATGCAATCCGCATTCTAGCGGCGCATATCGCGCCGTCCACCGTCTGCGCGGTTTTCTTTGGCGCCTCGCCCGCGCTCGTCCGAGCGTTCGGATGACGAACAAAGACCGCCTCGCCGAGGCCAAGGCGCTGCTCACGCGGCTCATCGCCTTCGAGAGCGTGAGCGACTCCTCCAATCTGCCGCTGATCGACTTTGTCGAGAGCTATCTGCGCCAGCACGGGCTCGACTCGCGCCGGGCGCCGAATGCGACAGGCGACAAGGCTGCTATCCTCGCAACCATTGGCCCTCGCGTCGATGGCGGCGTGGTGTTGTCAGGCCATACCGATGTCGTGCCGGTGGAGGGTCAGCCCTGGTCGAGGTCGCCGTTCACTGTGCGCGAGGACTCCGGACGCCTCTATGGCCGCGGCGCCTGCGACATGAAGGGCTTCGACGCCTGCGTGCTGGCGATGGCGCCCGTGTTCCGGGACACTGGCCTCAAGCGCCCCATCCACATCGCGCTGAGTTACGACGAGGAGACGACCTGCCTCGGCTCGCGCGACATCGTCGCGCGTTTCGGCAAGGACGAGCCGCTTCCGGCTGCTGTCATCGTCGGCGAGCCGACCATGATGGCGGTCGCCGACGCGCATAAGAGCGTGGCGACCTTTCGCACTGTGGTCGCCGGGCACGAAGCCCATTCCGCGCTGCCGGCGCTCGGCGCGAACGCCGTCGCGGCGGCTGCGGATGTCGTGAGCGAGATCGGGCGCCTTGCGCGGGCTTACGAGGAAGGGCCGCTCGATCCGCGCTTCAGTCCGCGTTACTCAACCATCCATGTCGGCATGATCCGCGGCGGGACGGCACGCAACATCCTGGCGCGCGAATGCGTGTTCAATTGGGAGTTTCGCGGCCTGCCGGGCGTGACGACCGCTTCCGCGCTCGCGAAGGTTCAGGCCTTCGTCGACCAAGTCGCGGTTCCGAGGCTGACGCGCTTCGTGTCCGGCCCCTCGATCGTGACGACGATCGAGGTTGACGTTCCGCCGCTCGCGGCTAATGCAGGCTCCGTGGCCGAAACGCTGGCGTTGAGGCTCACTCGCTCCAACAGCGCGATCGCCGTTTCGTTCGCCACTGAGGGCGGCCATTTTCAGGGCGCCCGCCTGCCGACCATCGTCTGCGGGCCCGGCTCGATCGATCAGGCGCACAAGCCCGATGAATTTGTGGACGAGGCGCAACTCGTCGCCTGCCTCGAGTTCCTGGAGCGACTCGCGGAAGAGCTGGCGCGTTAGCAGCGTCGCCGAAAGCGGACTTGCCGCCGCATCCTGCCAAAGGCACCTTCGCCCAGCGGCGCGAATTGAACAACCCATGCGCTGAACTAGGTTGGGACCGTGAAGATCCTGGCGCTCCTCTATCGACGCGTCGCCGTCTTCGCGCTGGGCGCCTTCAGCGTCTGGCTGATCGTCTTCGTTTTTCGCTTCACCGACTCGCGGTCGCCGACAATTCTGGCGCTGAGCCTGGTCTACGCGCTCGCCGCTTATGTGCTCCTGCCGCGCATCGTGCGCATGAGCCTCAAGATCCTGCAGCGGAAGAGCGTGCCGAGCTTCACCGTCACCGGCGACGGATTTCCGGGCGATCCGGTCAATCTCGTCCTCATGGGCGAGTTCAGCAAATTGCGCGCCGCCTTTCTCGCGGCTGGCTGGACCGAAGCGGCGCCGCTCAATCTGACGAGCTCCTGGCGGATGGTCGTCGCTTTCGTGCTCAACCGGCCCTATCCGTCCGCGCCGTTCAGCACCCTCTTTCTGTTCGGGCGTGGCCAGGACGTCGGCTTCCAGAAGGCGATCGACATGAGCCCGCGCAAGCGCCATCACGTCCGCTTCTGGGCGCTGAGCCTCGAGCGGGACGACGAGCCGTTGAACACTCCGGAATTCTGGCTGAACGCCGATCGTCCGCCCATCGAGGAATCCGCGCTCTGGGTCGGGGCCGGAACGCGGGACACTGGGCTCTCCTTCACCAAGTTCACCTTCCAGTTCACCCACGCGACCGACGACGACGTCAACGCCGAGCGCAATTTCATCATTGCCGAGCTCAAAGGGATCGGCGCCATCGGGGACGTCGCGTGGCGGCGCGCCGGCGAAACGCTGGTCGCCCGCGTCAATCACTACGTGACGGACGGGGATGTGGCCGCGGCGAAGCTGAGCTGAGGAGGAGCCGTGCGCGACAATCTCATTGTGCGCAACATGAGGCAAGCCGATCTCGCGCTCGCCCTCGAATGGGCCGCGGCGGAGGGCTGGAATCCCGGTCTTCATGACGCGCATTGCTTTTACGCCGCCGATCCGCGGGGCTTCTTTGTCGGCGAACGCGATGGCGTTCCGATTGGCTGCATCTCTGCCGTTCGTTATGGCCCGGGCTTCGGATTCCTGGGCCTCTACATCGTCAAGGCGAAGCATCGCGGACACGGCTTCGGCCTTCAGCTTTGGCGAGCTGCGATGGATTATCTGGGCGATCGGGTGGTCGGCCTCGACGGCGTCGTCGCCCAACAGGACAACTATCGCCAGTCGGGCTTTAAGCTTGCGTTCCGCAATATCCGTCACAAGGGCAGGGGCGGAGGCCCGGCGACCTCCGGTCTGACCGACCTTGCAGCGATCCCGATCGAGGAGATCCTGCGCTACGACGGGACCGCGTTCCCTGCGCCGCGCGCGGAATTCCTCAAGTTCTGGATCGCGCAGCCGCAGGCTGTCGCGCTTGGCGTTGTCGAAACGGGAAGGCTCAAGGGCTACGGGGTTCTCAGAGCTTGCCGCGAAGGGTTCAAGATCGGCCCGCTATTCGCGGACGATGAGGAGACCGCCGAGCGTCTCGTTTCAGGCCTGCTGTCTCGCGCGCCTGGCGCGACGGTGTTTCTGGACACGCCCGAAGCCAATCCCGCCGCTGTCGCGCTCGCGGGCCGCCACGCGATGACGTCTATGTTCGAGACGGCGCGCATGGTCAAGAACGGGAGTCCCAAAATGCGGCTCGAGCGCTGCTTCGGGGTGACGACCGTCGAGCTCGGATAAGAGGCGCGCCCAAGACGCGCTCGCGCCAATGACGCGCTCACCAGCGCCCGCGCCCGCCTGGCTGCTGAACCGTCATGACTTCGACCCGGCCGCGCGGACCGATCCAGCCGGACATGAGCCAGCTTGTCAGGCTGACGACGATCGCGGCGCAGATCGCCGACCAGAACCCGGCGACCAGGAAGCCCGGGAGGAACCAGGCGACAAGCATGATCATCACGGCGTTGATCACGAGCAGGAAAAGCCCGAGCGTGAGCAGCGTGATCGGAAGCGTGAGGATGATGATGACCGGACGCACAAAAGCGTTGACGATGCCGAGCAGAAGAGCGGCGGCGATCAGCGTCCCGGTCGAATTGAACGCGACCAGGCCCATCTTTGACGCGAGCCAGAGGCCGATCGCGACCACTGCCGCGCGAATAAGAAACCCTTCCACGGGCCAGCCCTCCTGTTCTGCCGCTCCATGTAGCGATCGGCGGCGCGATCCGCTAGGGCAAAAGCCATGACAGGCGCGCGCGGACTGGCTATCTAGGCGTGAGAGGTCAGCCCATGCCCGAAGACGCCAAGCGCCTTGTCGCCCTTCTCGCCGCCGAGGCGCCGCCGCGCCCGTTTCGCACCAACTATCCCGAGCCGTTCGCCTCGCGCATGGCGGGACGCGACAAGCGGCCGCTCGGCGACCTGTTTGGGCTCACGAATTTCGGCGTCAACATCACGCGCCTTGCACCCGGCGGCTCCTCAGCTCTCCGCCATACGCACACGAAGCAGGACGAGTTTATCTACATCCTCGAAGGGCGCCCGACTTTGCTCACCGGCATGGGCCGCACTCCGCTTCAGCCCGGCATGTGCGCGGGCTTTAGGGCTGGAACCGGCGACGCCCATTGTCTTGTGAACGAAACCGGCGCGGACGTCGTCTACCTAGAAATCGGAGACCGGACCGCCGGCGACGCGGTGGATTACCCTGACGACGACCTCGCGGTCGTGACGGTCGACGGCAAACGGCGGATGGCGCACAAGGACGGTACGCCGTACTGATCCGGGAAGGCGCCGCGTTCGAAATTTGGCTTGTCGGGAGAGCAAGGCCCCGTCCGGCCACTCCCGAGGGGGGCCGCGAAATACGTCGCTCGGCTGCACGTCGACTCGCGAAAAGAGAGCCATTTCGATCGAGGGCGCCGAGGCGCTCAGGCCCAGGGTCCGCGCTATCCGATCAAGGGGATATTTCAGTTGACAGGCCATGCGCTCAGGCAACATAAGCCTCGCCGCAAACCGCCTCGGCCAGCCCGAGGCGTTTTCGTCCCGCAAGACGTGCTCGTGCGGGCCTGGGGGAGTGTCCCGAGCGGCAAAGGGGGCGGACTGTAAATCCGCTGGCTAAGCCTTCGTAGGTTCGAGTCCTACCTCCCCCACCAGCCCGTAAAATCAAAGACTTAGGCAGAACAAAGGGCCTCGAAAGAGGCCTTTTTGATGTTGCGCCGTGTTGCAAGACAGCTCCATTGAATTTCAATGAGTTACGCGGATTTCCATCCAACAGCGGCGGCTCTGCGCGACATGGAACGCAACATGAAGCGGCACGACAGCGTGGAAAAGCCAGGACGTTCGATCCCTCGGAATTCCTGCCGTTCTCGCCAAATCAGTTTGAACCCTACCGCACCCGTACGCGGCTCTTCCGAACGATGAACGATGTCCTTCTTGCCATCAGCGGCCGCAGCAATATCTTTACCAAAGCCCATTCGGCGTCCCTGACCTCTCCGGGCGGGGCCACCGGCGGCGCATTCCATCCTACGGCGGAAGGTCACGCGGCTATCGCGAACGACGCGGCGGTGGAACTCTGTCAGCGCGTCGGCTGCGGTCCCTGATTTCGGCGGGCTCTAGGATCAAGAAGAATCGTCCCGGAGCCGCCAAGGGTGAACACCACGGTCTCTCCATGCTGCTTATCCGTGGTAGCCGCGAAAGCGACGATCGACGTCGTAGCCACTAGCAGGCTGCTGAAGAAGTGGGCCGAGGAGGCTGTGGTGTTTGCCTTTAGGGCCTGATTCTCTGTGCTTGGCGGGCGAGTGGGGGGAGTCGGATGCGGGGCGAGGATCGGACGAGCGGGGCCCTGTTCTCTGACGTCGACGTCGAGGCGCGGATAGGCGCGCATCACCCGCTGCGGGCGATGCGGGAGCTGACCAATGCGGCGCTGGCCAAGCTCGATCGGGCGTTTGCCGGGCTTTACGAGCGGATCGGGCGCCCGTCCGTCCCGCCGGAGCGCCTTCTGCGAGCTTCGCTTCTGCAGCTTCTCTATTCGATCCGCTCGGAGCGGCAATTGGTCGAACGGCTGGAGTTCGACATGCTGTTTCGCTGGTTCGTCGGGCTTACGATCGACGAGAAGGTGTTCGACGCCTTGACCTTCTCCAAGAACCGCGACCGTCTGCTCGCGAACGAGATCGCGCAAGAGTTTCTGTCTTCGCTTCTCGGCCTGCCCGAGGTGAAGGGGCTTTTGAGCGCCGAGCATTTTTCGGGTCGATGGAACGCTGTTGAAAGCCTGGGCGTCGAAAGCCTGGGCGTCGATGAAGAGCTTCCGTCCCAAGGGCTCCCCGGACGAAGCCCCGGGGAACGGCCCGGGCGAGCCGCCGCCGGGGCGCAATGGCGAAGTCGACTTCCGCAAGACGTCGACTTCCGCAAGACGTCGACTTCCGCAAGACCCGGCGGTCGAACAAAACCCACGCCTCGACGACCGACAAGGATGCGCGCCTTGACCGCAAAGGCGCAAGGCCAGGAGAGCCGTCTGGCCTATCTTGGCCACGTCTTGTCTTGGCCACGTCTTGTCTTGGCCACGTCTTGATGGAGAACCGCAACGGGCTCGTGGCGGCCGAGGCGACGCTGGCGACCGGAACGGCCGAGCGCGAGGCGGCGGCTTTCAGCCTGCGCTTGCCCAAGGGGGCGACCCGCGGCGCCGACAAAGGCTACGACGCCGAGGGCTTCGTCGAGGGCCTGAAGGCGCGCGGGATCGAGCCGCACATCGCGATCAACGGGACGCTGAGCAAGCATGGCAAGGCGCGCAAGACCGCGGTTGCGAGCGAGGTCGCCGCGAGCGTGCGCTACCCGATCAGCCAGCGGCTGCGCAAGCGCATCGAGGAGGGCTTCGGCTGGACGAAGACGGTCGGCGGCCTCATGCAGGTGAAGGTGCGCGGCCTCGCCAAGGTCCGGGCCGCTTTCGTCTTCGCCATGGCCGCCTCCACCATCGTCCGCCCGCCCAAGCTTATGGCCCTGACGGGCGGAAATGCGCCCGGCGACAGGAAAAGCCAGAGCACAATGACCCAACCTCAAGCCAGAACCTCAAAAATACGCGCCATCCAGCCGCGAAAAATCGCGCCCGCCTCCCTTGCTGCGCAGACGCACTGACTTTTTCAGCAGCCTGCTGGGCCTTTTGCTCTTGAGTTTAGCAAGGATCGCTCCGTTTGGGCATCCTCCCCCCTTGTGGGGAGGACCGAGGAGGGGGGTCGCGCCGTCCTATACGACAGCCGGCACGATAATTTCCTCGGTCCGCGCGACCCCCCACCCCCGCCCGCCCCCACAAGGGGGGACAGGTGCGCTAACGGCGTCGGTCCATTGGCCAGCCTACTTCCGCAGCACCTGAACGGGCGGCGCCGGCTTCGTCTCCGGCTTGAATCTCGAGGGCACGTCCGCCGGCGGCGGCGCGGGATAGGCGATGCGCAGGCCGGCCTCCCGCATCCGGCGCAAAACCTCGAAATTGATCTCGCTTCGCGTTCGCTCGGCCTGCTCGATGTCCTCGACGAAGCAGATCAGATTGAACTTCATCGCCCAATCGCCGAACTCGGCGAACAGCACCGATGGCCCGGGAATGGCCAGCACCTGCTCTTGCGCTTTGGCCGCGGAAATCATGAGGTTGCGCACGTGATCGACGTCGCTTTCGTAAGTGACGTTGACCGAGACGATGATGCGTCCGACGCGATCGTTGTGGACCCAGTTCTTGACCACGCCGCTGACGAAGTTGGAGTTGGGAACAATCAAACTGCCGCGGTCGAAGGTCTCGATCTCGGTCGCCCGCGCCTTGATCGAGCGAACGAACCCCTGATCGGATCCCACCACCACCAGGTCGCCGACGCGGATGGTGCGCTCCCACAGGAGGATGAGGCCGGAGACGAAATTGTTGGCGATGGTCTGCAGGCCGAAACCGATACCGACCGACAACCCTCCGGCGATCAGGGCGAGTTTCTGCACGTCGAGGCCGATCTGCGCGCCGGCCAGCATCGCCGCGACAATGACCCCGACGTAGCCGCAAATCGTCAGAACTGAATTGCGCACGCCAGAGTCGAGGCGCGTCCGGGGCAAGAGTTGGGAGCCTAGCCAATTCTGGACGAGCCGGGTGAAAAACAGGACGATGGCGAACACGATCGCCGCGCCGATCAACGACGACAAGGACAGGGTGACGCCGCCGAACGAGAAGCCGAAATAGGCCGAGCGCAGGGCGCCAAACATGTCCTGCGACTGCACGCCCCACGGCTTCAGCACCGCTCCGAAGGCGAGCATCACGGCCGCCACGCGGGCGACGCCCTGGAGGATGACGGAGATCTGCGCAAGCGCATTGCGGCGCAGTCCCGCCATCGCCAAAAGGCGCGATCCAATCGGCCCATCCGGCTTGAAGACGGCTTCGGTTCCGTCCTGGGCGATGATATCGGCGATGTACAGGGCGGCGCCGACGATGCTGAGGTAAATCGCCTGGTTGATGAGGAAGGTGGAGAAGGCGATGTAACCGGTCGCCGTCGCCAGGAAGATGATCGACGCGGCCGCCCAGCCGAGCGTTCTTAAGGGGGCCCAGGCCTCGTTCTGTGGCGATCCTTGCGCGCCTGTTGGCTGTGAGCCGAGCCGACGAAGCGCGTAGGCAATCGCGATCACGGCGACGATGGCGCCGACGCCCCGCGCGGCGATCGCGATATTGAAGGAGGCGGACGCGTCCGCGGCAGGCTCGATCAGACGCTCGACAGCCCAGATCGCCGCGATCGTCATGGCGAGGCGATAGAGAATCCCGGCCGAACGATCGCTGAGCGAAACGAGCCGCCAGGCCTCGCGCCGAGGGGCCAGCAAGCCAAAGCTGAGCGCATTGATCGCGATGAGCACGCGGGCGCCTTCGAAGGCCGCGTCGATGACCCCTTGCATGCTCGGATCTGAGGGATTGAAAGCGTCGAGCGCGCCTGCGAGAATTCCCACGCCGGCAAGGGGCAGCACGGCGAAGATGACGAAGATCCAGGCGGCGGCGAGCGCCCGTCGCAAGCGGCTCGGCTTCGCCTCGCCCGGATCCCGGTAGACAAAACGACGGGCGATCCAGCCGAGCGGAGCGGCGGCCAGCGCGAGCGCGATCACGATCGCCGCCATCCCGATTTTCTCGGCGAGCGTTGGCCGACCCTCGACGGCGCCGAGCCAGTTGCCGATGAGATTATGGACAACCTCGGCGCCTACCGGGAGCTCGCGTCTGACAGCGATCCAGAGCCGCGGATCGAGAATGCTGAACGAGCGAGCGAACGTTCGTTGGGCGAACAATTGGCGCCGGGCCGCGCTGATGCGGGTGCTTAGATCATCGGCTTCCAACAACATGGCCCGCGCGGCGCGCAGGTTGGCGTCGAGCCTGTCGTGCTTCTTCTTCTCGTTCTCGAGGTCCTTGGCGGCGACGTCAGTCGCAAGGGCGGCCTGGCCCGATTTGGGCGTAAGCTCGTCGAGCCGCTTCGTCGAGTCGGCGAGGCGAGGGGCCAGCTCAGCGATCGCTCCCTGCAACGCAAGCGCCAGCGCATCGCTCTGGGTGCGCAGATTCTGCAAGCCTGCGTCGTCGAGGTTGTTGTCCCGAAGCGCTGTTTCATTCGCGGTCAGCGTCGTCCGCGTCTGTTCGAGGTCGAGCCGATGCGTCTCCTGCGCGCCCGCGCGACCGAGCGCCGTGAGGACCAGGGCTACAAGAACCCAGCGTAGCAAGCGCAATGCGAACGTAGGCTTCATTCCAGGTTAGACAGCCCCAACTTGATTCGGCGGCGCTCCCTTTGTCATCCGACCATGGCCGCGCTGCGGCGGCAACCGGGCGCTGACGGAGCGTTCACCTTGGGCCGAGGTTAGGGGCTGCGCGCCGGGCCCGGCTTTGTTAAAGGGACCCAAAGACCCATGAGGGCCATCCGGTGACCCAAACAATTCTCGTCGATTCCGCGAACCAAACGCCGCGAAGCGGCGACTTCGCCAACCACGCGCCGCGAAGCGGCGACCCTGCCGCCCACGCGCTGGGCGGCGCGGGCGAACGCGCGCTCGATTGTCTGCTTGCGGCCGGTTTCGGGCGCACGGAGCCGCCGATCCTGCACCCGGCGGCGATCTTTCTCGATATGTCCGGCGAGGAGGTCCGCCGCCGCCTATTCCTCACCGCCGACGCGGCGGGCGAGGAACTGTGCCTCAGGCCCGAATATACGATCCCCGTCTGTCGCGCCTATCTGAGTTCCGACAAGGCCGGCAAAATTGCTGAATATTCCTATCTCGGCCCGGTTTTCCGCGCTCACGCGGGCCAGGTCGGCGAACAGACGCAGACCGGACTCGAGAGTTTCGGGCGCCGGGACGCCGAAGCGGCCGACGCCGAGGTGTTCTCGCTCGCCATGGAGGCGGCGACAGCGGCCGGGGGCGGCGCGCTGGTTGCTCGGCTCGGCGACGCCGGCCTGTTCGACGCCATGCTCAATTCCTTGAAAATTCCAGAGCCGTGGCGACGGCGTCTGCGTCGCGGCGTCGCCCGAGGGCGGAGCCTGGAAGCCATTTTCAGCCGCCCGAGCCAGAGCGCGCTCGCCCAGCCTGGGGTGCTGGCGGCGCTGGAGAGCGCCGATCACGCCGGCGCCAAGGCTCTGGTCGAGGATCTGCTCGCGATCGCCGGCATCGATGCGGTCGGCGGACGCAGCGCCAGCGAGATTGCCGACCGCTTTCTGGAACAGGCGTCGCTCCGCTCGGGTCAGCCGATCGAAGCGGAGAAGCGGACGGTGCTCGACGCTTTCCTGGCCATTTCCGGCGATCCCGACCATGCGGCGGGCGAGCTTCGGCGCCTGGCGCATTCCGCCGGTCTCAACCTGGGCGCCGCGCTCGACGCGTTCGAGCGGCGCAATGGCTTCATCGCCGCCCGTGGGGTGGCGATCGAGGCGACCCGGTTCAGCGCCGCCTTCGTGCGCGATTTCGATTATTACACCGGCTTCGTGTTCGAGGCTCACGATCCCAATTCGCCAACTGCGAAGACCGCGGTCGCCGGCGGGCGTTACGACGGACTCGCGAGGCGCCTTGGCGCCAACGAGGACATTCCCGCCGTCGGCGCGGCGATCACCCTCGACCGGCTCATGAACGGGGAGAAGCGCTGATGGGCGCCCATCCCGGCAATGGCGCCGAAGGGCCGTTCGTTCTCGCCGTTCCTTCCAAGGGCCGATTGCAGGAGGCCGCTGCGGCGTTCTTCGCTCGCGCCGGGCTCGAGCTCGTGCAGGGGCGGGGCGCGCGCGACTATCGCGGCGCGATCGCCGGGCTGCCGGGGGTCGAGGTCGCCTATGTCTCGTCGGCCGAGATCGTCGGCCAACTTGCCGCTGGAGCTGCGCATTTCGGCGTCGCCGGCGAGGATCTGGTGCGCGAGAAAGTGGCCGACGTCGAGGCGCGGCTCGAGCTTCTGAGCCCGCTCGGCTTCGGCCACGCCAATGTCGTGGTCGCCGCGCCCAAGGCCTGGATCGATGTGCGCACCATGGCCGATCTCGACGACGTCGCTTCGGCCTACCGCGCCAAGCGCGGCGAGCGCATGCGGGTCGCTACCAAGTACGTCAATCTCACCCGCCGCTATTTCGCCGAGCATGGAATAGCCGACTACCGCATTGTCGAGAGCCTCGGCGCGACCGAGGGGGCGCCGGCTTCCGGCGCGGCGGAGCTCATCGTCGACATCATCACGACCGGCGCGACGCTCGAAGCCAATGCGCTCAAAACCTTGGACGACGGAACGATGCTGCGCTCGCAGGCGACGCTGATCGCCTCGCTCACCGCCCCCTGGGGGGCGAATGCGAGGCAAGCCGCCCGCGACATCCTTGCTCGCATCGCGGCGAGCGAGGAGGCGCTGAAGTCGCGCGAGGTCCGGGCGCGGCTGCCGAGCCCGGCGCATGTGCTCGAGACGGCGGCCGAGCGTTTCGGCGCCATCTCAGCGACCGGCGAGGACGTCGATCCGCACGGGTTTGTCGCGCTCCATTGCGCGCGCGACAAGGTGGCCGAGCTTTCCGGTTGGCTCCTCACTCAGGGCGCCGAGCGGGTCAGCGTTGCGGCGCTCGAACAGACCTTCGCCGCCCGGAACGCGCTTTATGATGTGCTGGAGAGGCGGATCGGCGTGGGCAAGCACTGAGCCTCGTCCAATCGGGCGCGGGCGGCGGCGTGGTTTTGCCGCGCTGGGCCGAAAGCGTTCGCCCGTCAGCATCTTCTTGACGATTTCGTTCTATCGGATGAGCGCCGCGGACCTCGCGCCATTTGCTCTCGAGTTTACGCGGGGACCGCCCTAGCGCGTCTCCTCCCCCAAAGCCCCGTCCGACAGAGGGGCGTCCGCGGGAGCCCTCTGGCGAGGGAGGATCAAGGATGGGGGGTGGCGCCTCGCCATCGTAGAGCCTCCTGCGTTTCGGCGGAATCGATGACGTTAGCACACCCCTCCCGTCGCCCATCGTAAGATGGGTGTTCTTCGGAACGCCCTTTTGGATGGGGGTCGCACGGACGAAGGAGGTCATCGAATGCGCCGCTGCTTTCCCGTTGCCTCGGACAACGCCGATCGCCTTGGGGCTCTCGCTCGGCTCGGAAACCATATGCCGCGCGAGCGACATCGAACGGCGACAGGACCTCGACGGCGACGACCTCGCCAAGGCGGAGCGAGCGAAGATGCTTTCGGCAATTGGGAGCGGTTGCGCGCCGAAATTCGGCGGTGAGCGCGCCGGAAAACCGAAATGCAAGTGTCGCCGTATCGCGGGAAGGGCTAAGCTGCACCCTCGGGGGAAGCGCGGAAAGGGGAGCAGGCGGCCGGTGAGCAAATCAAAACTGAAGTGGAGCGAGAAGGAGGAAGAGGCGGATTTCGACGCCGCATTCAAGTATCTGTCCCTTCTGTGCTCCGATAGGAAGGCCAGTGCGCTCGTTAAGAGCCTTCGTGGCTCCAAGCTCATTGAGCATGCGGCTAAGGACATGTTGCGCGCTGCCGAGCTCCCGCTTCTGCCCCGTGACGATCCGCACGTGGACGAAGACCTGAAACGAATTCAGAAAGCAAAGCCGCTCGCGCCCGTGCTCCTGGTTCGCGGGGACATTGCGGGTGGCCTCCCTCTGACAGTCGCGGACGGTTATCACCGGATCTGCGCGGTCTGGTATTTTGATGAGAGCGCGCCTGTTCGCTGCCGAGTAGCCGACATTGCCGACAAAAGTGCGTGATGGACTTTCGATCGCTACTTGGCGAGCCAATAGGACAGAGCTCGCTCCAGCTTGCTGAACTCGCGTTTGCCTTCATCTTGTCGGCGACCGATCGGCCTCGAGCGCGAAATTCGCCAGAAGAGCGCCGGCCTGCGCACGTATACGCTTGTGGGCTTCTCGTCGGCTTTCGTGATGCTCGTGTCCAAATATGGCTTCACCGATGTCCTCGAATCTGGCCGGGTGGTGCTCGATCCGTCGCGTATCGCGGCGCAGATCGTTTCGGGCATCGGCTTCATCAGCGGCGGCCTCATTTTCGTTCGCAAGGATATCGTGCGGGGCCTCACCACGGCGGCGACGGTCTGGCTGACCGCGGCAGTGGGCATGGCCTGCGGCGCCGGCCTTCCGATCTTGGCCATCGCGGTCACGTTTGGCCATTTCGTCGTGGTCTTCGTCTTTCCCTCGATCGAGCGCCGGCTGCCAAAATCCCGCTGGGCTCCGTCGTCGCTGCAAATTTCTTACCAGGACGGGCGCGGCGTCCTTCGCGAGGTGTTCGCATGTTGCACCCGCGACGAGTTCGCGGTCAGTCGAGTGGAGGTTGAGCGTCTGACCGGTATATCGGACCCGCATTCAGTAAATGAGCTGGCTCGCCGCGGCGGCCGCGCGCTTGGCAAATTTCGCCACGATCGCCTTCAGCTCAGGGTCTCTGATGAGCGCAATCGCCTTCTCCGGATCGACCCACTGAACCACGCGCTGTCCAAATTCAGGCCAGGTCGCGCTCTGTCTTCTCACCAGCAGGGGGAAGATCTTGACCTCGTATTCCGGGTCCGCGCCATTCTCGCCTGCGGACTTTTTGTACCTGAAAATGCCGATCGCGCGAGCGCCGATCTTCCCCCTGACGCCCGCTTCCTCGAAAGCCTCGCGCGCGGCCGACTTCGAAGGTGAGAGCCGCTTGATCGGCCAACCCTTGGGCACGATCCATCGCCGCGATTGCCGCGTCGTCACGACGAGAATCTCGAGCGCCGCCATGGGCGTGAATCGATAGGGCAGCGCGCCATATTGGATGCGCACCGCAGGCCTCGCCCTTCGTTTCTTTGGCTTCTGGGGAATAATCGCTTCTCCGGGGAGTAACGCTTTATCGCGTCGCATCCCGGATAGGCGCGAATCGGCGAAAATAAAACCCCGCGCCTCTGGTCAAGGGCGCGGTCCCCGGACCGTCCTAAGAAGGCGATGTTGCTGCCTGGCGCCGCCGTGTCCGGCTACGCCGGCTATCGCAGAGTGGAAAAGGCTGTCGTCGCGAGCGTTTGACTGCGGGGGCCGAACGCAAGCGCGCCGATCGTTCGTCCTAGCGGGGACCTAGGCCTCGAAGGCCGGTTTCGCCTCCTCAAGAGTTGGCCACGTTACAATCGTGGGTTCGGGCCTCGGTGGCGCACTCGCCTCGTGTTCGGTCATAGTTGCCGCACCCTGCTCGCAGCTTGGGATTGAAGGCAACCTTTTGCACCTCTTGCGCGCGAGTCGCCTAAGCTTTAGGACGCCACCCGAGCCTGCTAGGCTGGGCCGCACAGGCTTCGGTATGGGCTACGCTCAATCTGCTTGGGGTAATGAAGCCATAACAAATGGCTTAGGCGCAACATCCGGAGGATTGATTGTCCGAGCCAAGCGTGAATTCGAAGGTTCGCCTGCTTGGGGACGTCGGGACGAGCGACAAGGCGCCTCTCTCGCTCGCTCCGCGGGCTCCCGCACAATCGGCCGCGCCGCCCGTCTCGATCGCCCCGCCTCCACCTGCCGCGCCCAGCCGGGCAGAGCCGATCTTTCTCGGCGATTCGGCCGACGGGGCGGACCTCCTGAACGCCGCCCAGATCGTGCAGCCCTTGGCTTATCTTTGCGTGACTCCTCAAGTCCAGACGCCGTTCCTGGCGGCGATCCTGGGACCGTCCGGCGCCGGCAAGACCTTCGCGTTGAGACGTCTGGCGCAGACGATCGAACGGCTCAGCGCTTCGGCGACGGCAAGCGGGCAAGCGCTTCAACGCGTGGTCATGGCGCGCGTCGACGCTTCGGTCGGCGTCGAGGCCCCGCTGGCGATCGCGAGCGCCGCCTATGCCGCGCTCGATCGCCAGCCTGGAGGGGTGGACTATTCGGGCCTGTTGGATGAACTGCGCCATGCGGGAGGGGATCCGCATCGGGCAGCCAGCGCGGCTTCCGACCGTCATGACGACCTCGTCAGGAAGCTTGAGGCCGAGCGCACGCAGCGCGACGAGGTCGAGGCCAAACGTGCGCGTCTCGCGGACGCCTTGGCCTTCGACACGCCCGGGTCGCGTATCGACGTGTTCGCACGAGCGCATAGAGGAAAGATCGAAGCGCAGTTGCGCCGTTTTGGGCTGGCTGGAGTGGATGCAGATTCGAGCTACCGCAATCTGGCGCGCGACGTGTCGACCCTCGGGGCGGGTGCCCGCGCGGGCCTCGTCATTCGGTCAATATGGGCCTACGGCGGCCAGGCGCGGCTGCTCGTCTGGGGAATCGTCGCCTTCGCGCTGGCCTTCGTCCTCCGGCTTCTGCACGGCCAAACGGCGACCGACGCGATCGAGCACGGGAACGACTCGCTGAAACCCGCTGGGGACTGGGTGGCGGCGCACGGCGACTGGTTCGATCGAGCGGCGCAGATTCTGTTCATCCTGGGCGCGCTGGTGATCGCGCTCAACCTGTGGCGCGCGCTCGGGTTTTCGAACCTTCTGTTGCGCGGTGGGCGGTTGCTCACCAGCGAAGCCCGCGACCGCCGTAACGACCTCGACTCGCGCGCCGCGCGCCTCAATCAGAGGGTCGCCGCGCTGACGATGGAGGCCGACGCGGCCGCTAAGCGCGCCGAAGCAGCCAGCCAACGCGCCGGAGGCATAGCGTCCTTGCGGGTCCCCGGACCAGAATTTCTGGAATCGAGCCACGCCCCGTCGGGCGCGGCGCGTGAATTCCTGGCCGCGCTTGGCGCGTGGGTGGGTCGGCCGGCCGCGGCGGGACCAGCCCTCGATCGGCTCATCGTGGTCGTGGACAATCTTGACGCGCTGTCGCCAGCTGCGGCCATCAGCTGGATCGACGCCGCCCAGGGCGTGACGGGACCAGGCTGCATCGGTCTCTTGGCTTTCGATCCCAGCCGGCTTGCGGGCGCGCTTGGCGGAGCGCGCGAGGCGCGCCGGCGTCTTGGCAAATGGCTGCAAGTCACAGTCAACCTGCCGGCCCGCAAGGACGCTGACGGCGAGCTCGTGGTTGCGCGTCTTCTGTCAGGGGGCGCGCAGCCAGCGCCAGCCTCGGATTCGTCGGCGGTTGCGGCGGCGCTCATGGAGCCGCTGTCGAGCGCGGAGACCACGCTGCTTGCGGCGCTCGCGCCCCTCGCCGCACATTCGCCGCGCGACGCCAAACGCTTCCTCAACGCCTATCGTCTTGCGCGCTGCTCGAACTCGCCACGGCCGGTGACGGCGCTCATGCAGGCCGTGGCCTTCGCCGATAACGACGCGCAGGCGGCGATGCTCGAGCGGCTCGCCGGTGGCTCCGGCGAACTGACGGAGATCAAAGGACCGCCGGCCCTGGTCGAAGGCGTCAAGGCCGCGCGCGTCGCCAACAACGGTCCGATATCGATCGAGGAAGCGCGCGCCGCGGCGGAAACCGCCCTCCGGTACGCCCTGCCGCTCTAGCGCTTATTTTTCGAATAGGGACTTTTCAATGGGTTACGGCCGATTGAAATAAACCATTCTCTCCTTTTAGAACCTATCTAGATTGTGCATTGCGGCGGCGCGTCCTGGCTTTCCGCTCGCGCACGATCGGAGAGCTCGGATTTAAAGTCATCCGAAGATAATAGGATCGATTTCTCTTTTGAGCAGGAAATTGTCGGTCAGCGGGTTTCGAATCGGTCCCTCATTTGGCCGTCCGGCAACCTTCACCGTCATGGCAGGGCTCGTCCTGGCTCGCCCCAGCCATCCACGCAGCCAAGGCGTCAAACTGATGAAAGGAAGGCGAATGTATGGTTGACGAAACAGCGCCCATCCCCGCCATGCGCCGCTGCCGCCCCTCCTGATGTCCGTTGAGGCGGCGGCTCGGCGGGGACTTCTCGCGCACCATCTCGGGCTTTGACGTTGAATTGGCCTCTGGAGCGGAGGACCGTTCAGCCAGCGCCGCGTGGATGGCCGGGACAATCCTGGACAATCCCGGCCATGACGCCTTCATTGCCCAAAGGCTCCGCGAACGATCGGCGACTCTGCCCTCACTGCCCGCAGTTGACGCTGCCACACGGCTCGCCACTCGGCGACCGGTCGATGAAGGTCTGGCTCGAGTTCAAGAGCTTGATATTGTTCAGCGTCGTCTGATTGTTGGGGTCGAGCGCCAAAGCCTGTTTGAATTTGACCCGGGCGGCTTTGAGATCGCCGCGCAGCATGTACGAATAGCCTTCGTTGTTGAGAAGCCGCGGGGTTTCACCCTCGAGTTTCGCCGCGGCCCCGTAGGCGTGGTCCGCGAGATCGAACCGCCCGAGCCGATCGTAGCTCGCCGCCAATCCGATCCACGCCATCACGTCATTTGGCGATTTCTCGACCGCGTCCTGGAAGTATTGCTGCGCCAAGCCGAAATTGCCGTCGTAGAACCGCTGGGTGCCGAGTCTCACCGGTTGATCGGACGGGTAGTACTTCACATCGCCCGGATTTTGTCCGGTGACCGGGTTGGGGACGGGCGACGGGGTCAGACCGGGTTGGTTGCAGGCAGCGATCGACAACGCCAACGCCATCACAAGAATCCAGCGGGACACGGTCTCAACGCCGACGCGGACGAAAACTGCACTCTTCAGCCTCTGCATTCTGGCGATGCGTCTATCCCCGACTTCCGCCCGTTAGACCGTGGCGGCTTGGCCGAAATCCATAGCCCGGCGACAAGAATGAGCCAAATGCGCCGGCAGCGAGGCGCCTGGCGGCCCGGCGACGGGGCGGCCCTGCGAGATCAGCGAATCTCACGCTTCCGGCATTTGAAGACGAGCGATCGGGCGGCGTTCAGGAACCGATAAGCCGCAGCAATTTCAAAATGACGGGTAGCAGAACGATCATCAAAATGACCGGAAAAATGCCCAAAGCCAGCGGAATGACCATTTTAACCGGCAATTCGTTCGCCTTTTTCTCCGCCAGCAGCATTCTTTTGGAGCGCATGTCTTCGCTGAATTCCCTGAGCGTGGTGGCGACGTCGCCCCCGAGCTCGACCGAATGGCGCAAGACGGCGACGAAGGACGCCGCCTCGTCCAGCCCGAGCCGGTCCGCGAAGGCGCTCAGGGCGTCGACCGAGCTCCTTCCCGCGCGCATCTCCGCCCCCATCAATTCGATGTTGCGGCCAAGCGCAAAGCTTCGCTTCATGAGCCGATCGCGGATTCTTTCGAATGACGCCTCGACGGTGAGTCCCGCGGTGACGCAGACAGTCAGGAGGTCCAGGAGATCCGGGAAATTGAGGCGATATTCGGCGATTTGCCAGGACTGGCGGCGGGACAGATAGGCGTCGGGCCCCAGCACCCCGACCACGACGGAGACTGCTGCGGCGAGCACAAACTGCAATGTCGAGAGATCGCGCAGGAGGAGCGCGCTGCCCAGCAGCACCAGCGCCGGCGCGGCAATGACGGCGCATATGCGCGCAAGAAGGTAAAACCGGAGGGCGCGCGGACTGAAATAGCCGGCCCGCACCAGTTTCAGCCTCAACTCCTTGCTGAGTTTCTGGCCAAGGCCAAATCGATCGTCCTGGAAAGGCTCGCCGGCAAGCGCGCCGGCGGCGTCGCCTGAGGCCAGCGCCAGCGCGTCCGACATCGTCGCGCCGGCTGGCAGCCGTCGCTGCAAGCGATTGCGGCTCGTGATCAGCTGGCCGACGGAAAACGTGATCCCGGCGGCCGAAACGAATGCGGCCGAAACGAACAGAACGAGCCAGAGATCCATGGCGGCCGCCTAAATCCTGAAGTTCACCATGCGGTGGATGACGAAGTTCGCGACGACCAGCGACACCGCTGCGTAGACCAGCGCCGGGACCAGGGCCGGACTGGCGGTGAGCTCGGCAAAGTAATCTTTCGATAGCAGCCGAACCGCGCCATAGAGAATGAAGGGCATGGCGGAGAGAAACCATGCCGACAATCGCCCTTCGGCGCTGAGCGCCTTGACCTTGAGCTGAAGCGTGCTGCGCTGGCGCATGAGGGTCGCGAGGCGGGCGAGCACTTCGGCCAGATTGCCGCCGGTCTGACTCTGCACGCTGACAGCGGTGACGAAGAACAGGAGATCATCCTGGCCGACGCGGGCATGCAGGTTGACGGCGGCTGTCGTGACATCCTGGCCAAAGGCAATTTCCTCAGCCGTCATGGCGAGCTCGGCCGCGATCGGATCGCGCATTTCCCTCGACGCCAGTCCAATGGCGCTCACCAGCGGATGGCCGATGCGCAAGCTGCGCACGATGATGTTGAGCGCGTCCGGCAATTGGGCGGTGAAGGCGTCGATCCGCCGCCGGCGAACGGCCTCCAGATAAGCGACGACGCTCAAGGAGCTGGCGATGAGACCGATCGCCACCGCCATCCAGAGATGGAACAAAATGAGGGACAGCGCCAGAGCGACCAGCGCGCTCAGCGACAGCGTCGACAGTCCAAGCGTGAGCACGGAAATTCTGAGGCCCGTCTGGGTGAGGAACTCGTTCAGCGCCGCCAACCGGGGATGATTGAAATTGGCGAGGCCGCGCTCCTGGCGGAGAATTTCGACAGACGTGCGCCGGACTCCGTCGCCGGCGCTCTCGGTCAGGCGTCGCTTGATCGTGTTGCGGTCGCTTTGAGCGCGAGCAACCATCCGGTAGAGCGCCTGGACCGCGAGGACGACGCCGGCGAACACGATCGCGCAAACAATCCAAAGCTCGCTCGTCGGACTCACAGGGTTGGCGCTCACAGGGCTCGGGCGGGGTCGAAGCAGTTCGACGAAACGTCGATGCCATAGGCCTTCACGTCGGCGAGAAAGCGGGGGCGAATGCCCGTCGCCTTGAAGCTCCCGTGCAGTGTTCCCCTGGCGTCGGTGAAATCCTTAACGAACTTGAAGATCTCATGCATCTGGATGACGTCGCCTTCCATTCCGGTGATCTCGCTCACGCTGGTCAGGCGCCGCGCGCCGTCGGGCAGCCTCTGCACTTGAACGACGAGCGTGATGGCGGACGCGATCTGGCTGCGGATGGCGCCCAGCGTCATCGGCGTGCCGGCCATGCCGACCATCTGCTCGAGGCGTTTGAGCGCGTCGCGCGGCGAGTTTGCATGGACGGTGGTCATCGAGCCTTCGTGGCCGGTGTTCATCGCCTGCAGCATGTCGAACGCCTCTTCGCCGCGGCACTCGCCGATGATGATGCGGTCGGGGCGCATTCTGAGCGCGTTGCGAACGAGGTCGCGTTGTCTGACCTCCCCCTTGCCCTCGACATTGGCGGGACGCGTCTCCAGACGGCCGACGTGGGGCTGTTGCAGCTGCAGTTCGGCCGCATCCTCGATGGTGATCAGGCGCTCGCGGGGCGGAATGAAATTCGACAGCGCGTTCAGCATCGTCGTCTTGCCGGAGCCGGTGCCCCCCGAGATGAGCGTCGACACCTTGCCCGCGACGGCGGCTGCCAGAACCTCCGCGATCGCCGGCCGCAGGCTTCCCACTTCGACGAGCCGGTCCATGTCGAACACGCGCTCGGCGAATTTTCGGATCGAAACCAGCGGTCCGTCGATGGCGATCGGCCTGACCGCGACGTTGACGCGCGAGCCGTCGCGCAAGCGTGCATCGACCATCGGCGAGGATTCGTCGACACGCCGCCCGATCGCCGAGACGATCCGGTTGATGATGCGCAGGAGGTGCGCTTCGTCCTTGAAATGGACCTTGGTCTCCTGCAATTGCCCGAAGCGCTCGATGTAGCAGCGCCTGTGGGTGTTGATGAGAATGTCGGTGACGGTCGGATCCTTCAGCAACGGCTCGAGCGGCCCGTAGCCGGTCATTTCGGCGATGATCTCGTTCGAGAAAGTCTCGAGCTCCTTCTGATTGAGCGACAGGCTTTCGCGGCGAACGTGGTCGCCGACGTAAGCTCGAACCTGCTTTGCAAGTTCGTCAGGCACCTTCTCGAGCGCCGTCAGATTGAACTCGTCGATGATGCGCTCGTGCAGCTTGAGCTTTTCGTCGAGCAGCCCCGGCCGGCGCGCGATCAGATCGGCATAGACGTCGTCCGGTCGCGCCGATGGCGTTTCCGGACTCGCGTCCCTGGCGGTCGGCTCGGTCTTGACTGCGCTCTTGCTGCTGAGAAATCCCATGGCGTTCTATCCGATCGACCGACGCGGAGCCGCGTGCAGCCCGGCGCAAAACCCCGATATCGCGGCGATATCCTTGACCGACTTGTCCGAGGGATAGGCCAGCGCAATCGGCGTCCCGACGTTCACGCACTCAACCGCGACCGCGGAATGTCGGACGTACAGGCGCTTCGCCTCGCCGAGAATGCGCGCCACGTGATCGGCGCGCGCCACCTTGCCGAGAAAGCTGAAATCGCATCGGTTGACGACCGCTCGCAATTCAGCAGTGATCGTCGCTTCCTCGCGCAGCGCGCGCATTGTCTCCTCGATCTGCCTCAGGCCTGGAATGGTGTTGAGGCCGGTGACCAGAATCCCCTTCGACGCCGCAAGCAGGGGAAGCGTCCAGGAATGAACGGAGAGCGGCAGGTCGGTGATGATGGTGGAATAGCGCTGCGCCATGCGATCGAACAACGCGGACAGGGCCTCGACGCTGAGATCGCGGGCGTGAAACCGGCTGCGGCTTGCCGCCAGCACATCCAAGCCGCTCGCATGATGGCTGATGAAGGCGCTGAGCAAATGGTCGTCGAGACGGTCAGGGGTGGCGACGATCTCCTCGAACTGAAACTTGGGCGCGATGTCGAGATAATCGCACACGTGGCTGGACTGGAAATCAAGATCGACGAGCGCGACGCCGACGCCCTTGGTCGACTTGGCCCTCACGAGATGGATGGCGGTTTCGATCGCGAGGGTGGAATTGCCCACGCCGCCCGCGCTCGGCGTAAACGAAACCACGACCGGCGATTCGCCGGCGACATCGTCTCTGGCCGGCGCGCCGACCCGTCCGACGATCTCGAGAACCTCGTGCGGCAGCCCAGCCTCGGCGACCCAGTCGGCGTTTCCGGATTGAATGAGCCTTTTATAGTCGCTCGCGGAAATGTCGCCCCCGACGACGATGAAGAACAGGTTTTGCGGATTGCGCCTGACGACGTCGATGAGATCGTCGATGCTGGCGCCTTCAGGCGCCGCCGCGGCCAGAATGACGAAAGATCGTTCGCCGTTGACCGACTTCGGGTCGATGCCCTCGACACTCGGAACGCGCTTGAGGTCCGGGATTGTCGATTTGAGTTTGCCCTCGATCTCGTCGACCTGGGTCGCGCCGCCTCCTCCTTGGGTCAGATAAATCGCCATCGCCCCATCCCCTAACGGTAAAGCTGGACGAGATGGAAGATTTTGACGTTGTCGGCCGGGACCGGCGTCCCGGTGATCTCGCCGTAGAGATTGCCGTCCTTGAGCGCGGTGTAGGGCTGGGTCATGAAGAACTTGCCGAACGCGGCCACGGGCGTCCTGGAGGACGCGCCGGCGTCGCTCATGTTGCCGAGCGCCGTCTGGGCGAGGCAGTTGATGATCGGCACGATCAGATTGCGCCGATCGACGCCGCCGGTCGTGGTGTCGACGCCGCTTGCCCCGCGCGCGTTGGCGCAGAACGGCGCGCCGCTCTCGGTCTGGAAGTGGCCCGCTGGAATTCTGGAGCCCTGCGGATCCGGTTGGCCGTTGCTCGCCCAGCCGTTTTTTCCCGACCAGTCGCCGATGCCGCCCGCGTTCGTGCCTAGGGTGATTTCGTAGCGGTAAACCTGGTAGCGGCTGACGCTTGTCTGCGCCGGCGCGCCGCACACGCCGCCGAGCGCTGTTCCGACGGTCGCGGCCGTGGGGCCGTGGGGATGATTGATGGCCCAATAGTCGGCGCAATCCCACTGGCCGTTCCCCTCGGCGCCGGCGAGGTTTGGAAACGCGACGTCCTCGGGCAATCCGCTGGTCGTCCATTCGATCGTGAGGCCGTCCGAAGCTTGGGTTTCGCTGGCCACGGCCCCGAGCGTGACCGTCGGGCCGACTGAATTTGAGACGCTGACGGGATTGTCGGCGGTGCTTGCGAAGACGCCGCCCGAGTCCACCACTGGCTCCCCGGCTGTTATTCCGATCGGGTTGGCGACGTCGGTGAGAGCGGGCGAATTCCGGGTCGCGACGCCGACGGTCCGATCCGAAGGGTAGGTGTAGTAGGTGGCCGAGCCGCTGGCCGGCGTCGCGCTGCACCAGTCGACAGCGTTCGACTTGTGTCCGGGAAGGTAGCCCTTTCGCACATTGACTGCCGGCGGGGCGGCGCTGGGCAAGGCGAGCGGCGGGTCCTGATTGTAGATGTCGAATCGCGTGTCGAAATAGGGCTCGACGGCGTTCGTATTGCCGATCGCGAGGCTCACGCCCGCGTCGCTGTAACAGGCGCCGCTCCCGCCCGCGACGTTCTTCGCTCTGCAGGTCGCATCGTTGCAGCCGTCCGCCGTGTTGAGCCAGCCGAGATGGCCGGGGCCGACACCGTTTCGATTGAGCTTGAGTTCACGCCTCAGGGTCGCCGGATCGTCGAAAGCAGAATAGAGCGCCTCGGTCGCCTGCGCGTCGGTCATCGATCCGGCGCTCTCTTCGTAGGGGTTGCAGACGAAGATCGGCGCGACCGAGCACACGCTCGTCCCGGCGAAGCCCGCGACCGCATCCGCGCCGACGGCGAATGCGTTGGTCGAGATGGCCTTGAGGAACGTCGCCGGCAGGACGGTTGACCAGGTTTGCGGAATGATCTTCACCGCGACATATTTTGCGTTCGAATCCCCGCTCGCGACCGAGCCGCCGATGCCATCGCTGGCCGCTGACAGGCTGGCATAGAAAACGAACGTGTAATCCAGATTCGGCGACGATCCCGCACCGAAGAGGGTGTTGGACGGTTTCGTGGCGGCATGCGCGTTCGCCATCGCGGAAATCGCGCGCGCTTCCGCGCCCGCCTGCTTGTTGAGTTCGCGCGCTCCGGCGAGCGCCAGGCTGTCGGCTGCCGCCTGCATCTGCGTCTGCAAGCTCATCCGGCGCGAACCATCGAGAGCGAGGAGCGCGAAGCCGACCAGGACCGGCAGCATGACGGCCACGTAGGGGACCATCAATCCGTCGGTGTCGCGCCACAACGCTCGAGCGCGCCGCGCGAGAGTTCCGTCATTGCGAGGAGCGCAGCGACGAAGCCCTGGCCCGTCCGGGAGGACGGGCGTCTTCCGACGCCCTCTGGCTCGCAATGACGACGCTAGTTTCATCCAATCAAGACGCACGCTAGTCGGCGGCCGAAGCCGACAGGGCTTCCCCCGTTATCGTGGTTGTCACCTGCGGTATGTTGAGGCCGGCGAAGGGCAGGAAGAAGAACTTGAACGGAAGCTTGGCCCTGGAGGAAGCGGCGTTGAGCGAAACCGTGATCGTCGGAACGGGGCCGAAACTTCGTCCGGCATAGCCGAGGCCAGTTTGCCTGTAGACCACCGTCACATATTGCGGCGCGATCGCGGGATGGAGGTTGCACATGCCCGCGAAATATTGAGAGGCTGGAGGCGTGCAGTCGCCATTTCCGGCCCGCCCATAAACAATGAGCCCCATCGCCTCGGCCGAATACCCCCCCATTCCGTCGCAAGCGCCGCTGGTGCACGCGCAGGCCGAGGCGCCGCCGTCGCACTCGACGGTGAAGTCGGGCATCGGACTTCCCGACGCCAGGCCTGAACTCAGCGCATTGTCCGCAATCGAGCTCAGACCGGAAGCGACGGGATCGGATACCGCCGCGATGCGCGCGCCGATCTCCACCGCCTTGGCCGCGGCGTTCCACTGGTAAAGCGCATTCATGAAATCGACCCCGCCGAACAGAAACAGGATCAGAATCGGCAAGATGATTGCGACCTCGACCAGCGGGCCGCCATCTTCATCTCGAGCCAGTCGCGCGATGAACGAGGACATGATCATCAACCCGGCCCTAAGAACCGTTCCTGATGGGAGAAGGACAGCATGGGCGTCTTCAGTCCCAAAGACTGAAACAGCCCGAGCGACGGATCGGAAAAGCGGGTCGCAACGTCGATGATCGTCATGCTGGTCGAGCCGTCGGCGTAGTTTCCGTTTTCGAGCGCGGCGCTCGAAGAGCAGCTGATGGTGACATCGGCCGCGCTCCAGCCGCTGACGCGCGCCGAACCGCCCGTGGAAGGCTGAGCGGTGGCCGCAATGTTCGCTGCATCGTCCGTGTACAGCGCGCCGTATTGATCTTTTTGCGCGCAAGGGTCGCGATTGCCGTCCGTGAGTTCGATCCGGGTCATGTAGCGCGCTGCGTCCCGCAAGCCCGACACGACCAGCTGCTGATTGTAAAAAAACCACGAGAACTCGAACACGCCGAGAAAGAGGCTGAGCAAGAGGGGCATGACGACGGTCGCCTCGACCAGCGCCGATCCATCCTCGTCACGCCAGAACGATCCTGCTTTTGCTGGCCCGCCTTTCGGCATCGACAAGATCCTTCGCGTTTCTAATAGCCTGAGGATTGACCGGGAGGAGACGCCGTCATTCCCGTGGAAGGGCCGTTCGGCGCACCGGCGCCGGCGTTCCCGCCCGGGCTCGCCGCGCTGGGCATTGCGCTGTCGCTTGCGCTTGGGGCGCCGCTTTCGTAACGCGAAATCGCCTTGGCGATCCGCGCGCCATTCGCTGGAATGTTCGTGTCGTTGGCGTAGCGCGGCCACGGCGTCGCCGTTTGCATGGCGACATTCGCCGCCGGAGAGTCGCCGCCGGTCGTCGAGACCAGAGCGGTGCGCTGAAGGTAGTCGGCAAACGGGTCGTCGAAACCGACAGTGGAGGAGCAGCCGGCGATTGTCAGGAGCGCGGCCAGGGATGCGATCGCAATGGCGCCCCGCAGGGCGAAGCGTGGACCTTTCGACCGATCCGCCATCGAAATCACTGGCCACCGAGAATATGGCCGTAAGGCCCTTGCAGGCCTCCACCACTGGTCACGTAGTCGGTGTACCGCTTCTTGCGTTCGGTATCGCCCATCAGGAACAGGTCGACATCGTTCGACTGAAGCGCCGTGTCGAACGGCGTCGCCAGATGCTGCCCCGGACGCACGGGCCGCACTAGATGCGGCGAGACGATGATGACGAGATCGGTCTGGCTCTTCTGGAAATCGGTCGATCGAAAGAGGGCGCCGAGGACCGGCACGTTGCCAAGCCACGGAAGCTGGTTGATGCTCTGGGAGTCCTGGGCCTGGAGCAGGCCCGCGATGGCGAAGCTCTGTCCGTCGCGCAGTTCGACCGCGGTATGCGCCTTGCGCTCGGTCAACGAGGGGACGGTCGTTCCATTGATGTTCAGGCTGTTGGCCGTGTTGATCTCGGTCACTGACGGATTGAGCTGCAGATTAATGATGCCGTTGTTGAGGACCGTGGGGGTGAAATCGAGGCCAACGCCAAATTGCTTCCATTCGATCGATATGTTCGGCGTGTAGTTGACGCCGATGCCGAGCGTGGTGTTAGTCGCGTTCGTGCCCTGCACGACCGGCACGGGAATTTCGCCGCCTGCGAGAAACGTCGCCTTTTCTCCCGACAGCGCCACGAGATCCGGTTCAGCTAGGCTCTTGACGAGACCCTTGCTCTCGAGCGCGGACAAGAGCGCGTCGATGCTGACGCCATGCGTGTTGACGACGTTGGCGAGCAGCACGCCGAACGACGACGCCGTGGAGCCTGCCCCGGGAAACACGCCGCTGTTGTTGGTCGCGGTCGTCGGCTGGGAGCCGAGACCGGTGGCGAAGCTCACGCTGTTCGTCTTGCCGAACCAGCTGATGCCAAGGTCGCGCCCCGCATCGCGATCGACTTCGAGAATGCGCACCTTCAGCATGACCTGCTGTGAAGGGGAAACCTTCATCGCGTTGACGACCTGGGCGTCCGGCGACAGGCCCTTTGCGACTTCGACGGCGCGGGCGGCCGCCAAGCCGTCGCTCGCCTCGCCGCTCAAAACGATCTCGCCGTTTGCGCTCGTGACAGCGATGTCTCTGCCCCCGGTGCTGGCGACAATTTTGTTTTGCAACGACGTTGTGTCGGGCGTCACGTCGAGATCGATCACCGACATCAGGCGCCGCTGCGGATCGAACACAGAAATGTTGGTAGCGCCGACTTTTTTGCCCTGGACGTAGAGCATCGACTCCGTCATCGGCAGAACGTCGGCGATCTCCGGCGCGCCAATCACGGCGGTCGAGAATGGGTCCGAAAAACAAAGCGTGCGCGATTTGTTGAGCGTGACCTTTATCGCGCTCACCTGCTCGGTCACCGGGTGGCATGGGCCGCCCTTGTGCGCCCGAGCCGGGGCGGTGGCCGGGGCGAGGCCGAAACCAGCCGAGGCTGCGCCCGCGAGCATGGCGATCCAACGTCGGCGGCGCGCTGGCGCCGGTCCCTTTGGAACCCGCGGTCGCGGATTGAGGAAGGTTGTTCGCTGTTTCAACACGCCGCCTTCCGTCATTGGGACTCTTCAGGCACGTCGTACTGGTCGCTCTTGACCGATCGAAAGACGGTGATCTTCCGGGTGTTCGTGTCGGGAGGAGGGGGCGGAGGCGGCGGGATCGCTCCTGGCGTCAGCGTCGCTCCCCCCGGCGGCAGCGCGGGCGCTGGCGGCGGACCGGGCTGAAAAGCGACCGGCTGCGGCTGCGCCGCGGGGAGAGCCGCCGGCGCCTCATCGCTAAACAGGTCCCGATCGGTGATCTTCGCGTCGGGAGCCAATGCGACTTCCGCAGGCTGGCGCAAGATTAGCGATAGCTTCCCGACATTGGCGGCAAGCAAGATCCGCAGCGCCTGCTCGGGATCCACCTCGACGGTAACCGCCTTGGCGACAGTCGGGTGTTCCTGGCGTTGACCGGCCATCTGATCGATCGCCAGCACTTTGACATGCTGCAAGATCACTGCGGAAAAATTCTGCGGACCGGCGCTGCTATCGGTTCGCGTCAACACCACGTCGACGAAGTCGCCCGGAAAGATGAAGCCCGCCACTCCGCGCACGTCGTCGACCGCGACGGTCACGGCCCGCTTTCCCTTTTCGATCACCGTCGACAGCGACGCTCTCTGATCCGGCGCGCTCACCTTCGAGGCGATGATCGGTTCGTCGCGGACGAAGGGAGACATAGTGATCCGTCGGCCGCTCTTGGTGAGCTCGGCGAAGTTCGCAAATGTCCCCTCCGGGCTCGATTGCACGGGCCAATCGACCTCTCTGACGTCCTTAGCGCCGATCGGGGCTCCAAACGCCAGCGTATCGTTGGCGACCAGGATCGGCACAGTCTTCTGAGCGTCGGTCCGCGCTGAATGATTTTGAAGCCAGCTCCTGGCAAGAAATGCGGCGACGCCGCCAAGAATTACAGCAACAACAAGGATTGCAAAATTCGTACTCCGGCGCATGACTGTTCTAACCCTGCCCCAAAGGAACCGCTTTGTGCCGGAGATTATTTATCAGCTTGTGCTCATCTATCAAATTATGTCAACGGATCAGACTGGTCTCTTAGCAGATTGATCAGATTTTCCAACGTTTCATCAAAGCACAGTCAATTAACGCAAGAACAATTTTTGATGCAATCACAATGTTGTCTCCACAATATTGTCGGCGAGCGTATTTTCCCTTCCAGATCCGCCGAACTCCGCCTGAAATTCCTTGCTAGGGTAAGCCTCTGTCATCGTGATAGCAAAACGAATCAGTGTATTGAGAGTGGAAAGAAAAACTGGTGCCACAAGTTGAATACTCGACTGATGTGAGCGCAAAATTGAGAAAATTTCAAGAGTGAAAATGATAACAGTTCCATCATGACTTTGTATAACTTCATTCTGCCCAGGGACAAGAGAATTTAATCTGACAATATTATTCAATAAACACCCTTGGGCGTGGATTTGTTTGCAACTCGTCCTGTTCGACTTGGTATTGACCTGGCCATTCCCTAGCGGATAATTGCGCGCGGATGGCCACACGCAGCCTTCGGGCGTGAACGCGTCGACCCCGCTCAATTCAAATCCGTCAGGAGCTCGCATGTCCAAAATAGTGACCGTCTTGAGGAAGTTTCTGAGAGACGAAGACGGCGCCGCTCTCATCGAATATACAGTCTTGCTCGGGATACTGCTGATCGCCGTAATCGCCACGATCGGCCTGGTTGGCACTTGGGTTTCCAAGCAGTGGCTGGCGCTCGACAAGTCGCTGTCGCCGTGATTTCGGCGAGCGGCGTCGGCGCCAAGCCAACGACGAGCCGCCTTCAACCGACGCGATTTTTTGTGTGGAACGCCGCTAGACCCGCCTGCGCGCGAATTCAGCTATTGGGCGATATAAGACCCAACGCAAGCGCGCCAATGAGCGCCCCCGCCAGGGGCGGCGCGAGGGGAATCCGCATGCCCGCGGCGGTCGGCTTGGCCGCTGCAAATCCAAACCTGGCCGCGACGTAATATGCGCCGGTAAAAATCAAGAGAAGGATCACGAACGGCAGGGCGAACCACGGGCCTGTCCAGAGAAAGGCGACGGCCAGCAGTTTCAGATCGCCGCCGCCAATTTGCTGAAGCGAATAGGCATAGGCCCCGCCCGCCAGCATCAGGAGCGCAAAGGCGAAGTTCCATTGCATCGACACCCACGCTCCCGATGAGAGCGCGTGGGCGACGAAGAGCCCGGCCAGGATCGCGACGAACTCGTTTCGGACCTTGAATTCCGTCAGATCCGTCAGCGCCACCCAAAACAGGGTCGCCGCGGTAAGGGCCAAAATCCACAGCGAGAGCATCGGATAAACGGGAACGCGATGGACGTCGAACAAGTGGCGCCCTTACGACGAGATTGCGTTGCGCAGTCGTTTCCCGGACCCGCGAAACCGCGCCGACCCTCCTCGCGCGCCAAGATCCGGCTCGCCCTGGAGCGCTCGTTGTCGCCGTTCGAGCGAGCCAGGAAGCCCGCAGCCATGAGAAGACTGCGGGCAGGCCGAATTCTCAAGCCGCCTGTTCTTCAATCTCGCCTGTCGCGCTCGGTGGGCCAAGAGCCTTCGCAGCCCGAGTTTGACCCTTCTGCAGTTGCGCCTCGACCGCCTTCAAAGCATCGATCTCGTTCGACTTCTGCACCGCGGCGATCTCGCGAACCATCCGGTCGAGAGCGGCCTCGTACAATTGCCGCTCCGAATAAGATTGCTCGGGTTGCGCCTCCGATCGGTAAAGGTCGCGCACGACCTCGGCGATCGCATTGATATCGCCTGAATTGATCTTGGTCTCGTACTCCTGGGCGCGCCTTGACCACATCGTGCGTTTGACGCGCGCGCGTCCGGTCAGGATGTCGAGCGACCGCCTTGCGGCGTCCGGATCCGAGATCTTGCGCATTCCAACGCCTGTGACCTTCGACGTCGGGACGCGCAACGTCAGCTTGTCCTTCGAGAAACTGATGACGAAAAGCTCAAGCCTGAAGCCGGCGACCTCCTGCTCCTCGATCGAGACGATCTGCCCGACCCCGTGAGCGGGATAGACCACGAACTCGTTGAGCTTGAAGCCTTGACGCTGGCTCGCGCTCTTCAGAGCCTTAGCCGGGGGGGCTTCTTCCGGGACGACCGCCTTTTGGACCTTGACAACGGGCGTGGCGGCCTTTGCCGGGGCCGGCGTCTCGCTCGCATGGGCGACAGGGGCGGTGTGAACGGAACTTGGCTTTGATCCAGCGAGAGGCGCTGACCCTTTCTCAGTCACGGATCGAGCTTCTTGCGCGCCTCGGCTTGCTGTCGACAACTTCGCTTCCTGTTCCTTCAATTGGACCCGCACGGCCGCCGCTCGCTTGGCGGCCACGGCGGCTTTTGCCGCCTTGCTTGGGTTCTTCGACAGCGCCGCTTTTCGAGAAGCGGCGCTGGCCGGCCTCTTGGCCGCAGCCGATTCCCGCGTCACAGTTCTGACACTCGCGCTCGTCCGCTTTCGCTTCGCAAGTTTCGTCTCAACTTTTTTCGTCTTGGCCTGACTCGTCTTGCTCGTCTTGCTCGTCTTGCTCGTCTTGCGCGCGACCCGTGTATTCGACGCCGTTTTGCTCTTGCTGACCCGGCTTCGAGCGCTGGAGGAAGAGGCGGCCTTGGTCGTCCGCTTTGCCCTCGTTTTCGCGGTGGAGGCTGCGCCAGTCTTCTTCGTCTTTGAACTTGCTGTCTTTTTAGATTTATTACGCGCAACCATAATTAACCTCTCCACGCGCGAACTTTCCCGCACACGCCATAGATCCGCGCACGAATACTACCCTAAATCCGTGCTCGAATATTACTCCGGGAACGGCGAATTGACATTTCGTCCAGGAAAACCCCTTGCGTCTTGGCCACGGACGCATAGCGACTTCCGCTCGACGATTAATTGGTCGTTTAGCACAAATCCGTCGAAAAATCAAAGAGGAAGATAAGCTCGAACAGTTCCAGCCGCGCCGCCGCCCGATGCGCGGCGCGCCGAATGGCCTGTGAATTGACCTGGCTTAATCGCCTTCCCCAGGCTGAGCCGAGAAAAACTCGGCATACTTGTTGGCGCGCCCGTCGAAGTCCTTGCCGTCGGCCGGCGCCTCTTTCTTACTGGTTATATTTGGCCAAGACTTGGCGTATTCAGCGTTCAGTTTGAGCCAAAAGGCGAGGTCAGGTTCAGTGTCCGGCTTGATGGCCTCGGCTGGACATTCCGGTTCGCAGACGCCGCAATCGATGCACTCGTCCGGGTGAATCACGAGCATATTTTCGCCCTCGTAGAAGCAGTCGACCGGACAAACCTCCACGCAATCCAAATATTTGCACTTTATGCAATTTTCCACGACCACGTAGGTCATACGTATATCCTCATGAGCTACCTACAGAATAGGAATTGCGCCCGTTTTCTATGGATTTCTAGACCGTCTGCCAAGATTTTCGTTGTCGATGCTTCCGGCGGCGTTGGCGCAGCTATCGGCGTTTGTTGGCCTGCTCCTCAAGCAGCGAACGAAGCTCGAGAAGCTTGGCGAAAGGGGAATTCGGGTCAACCTTGGCCGGTTTTTGCGGCACCGTCGTTGGAGTGGTCCGCGCCATATCATAATCTTTAGGCCGCTGGCGACGTTTTTCGTCGGCGCGGACCGAATTGGGACGATTGGGCCGCTCGGACGGATGGGTCGCCGGCTCGCGCCGCCAATTGGGCGCGGCGACCGGCGCCGGGCGCTGAGCATCCGCACGGCGCGGGCCTTCGCTTCCTGAGCGTTTCGCTTCCCGCCCGTGTCGAGGCGCGGTTTTGCGATGATCCGGACGCCAGACAAGGATCATTTCGTCAATTTTTTCCGGTTCAGTTCGTGAGCCCGAAGTTTGCGGGGAAACAGAGTGTCCCGTGGCGTTCTCCGCACAGATGTCGCCTGAGGAATCCGCCGCAGGACAGGTTGTCATCTCAGCGGGAACCGGCTCGCCGGCCACGGCAACGGCAGAGGGGTCAGGACGCGCGTTTGCACCCTCCGCGACGTCGTCAGCGCCGTCGGCGCCGGCGTCAACTTCCTGAAGGACGCCGTTTGCATCCTCCGGGGCCGCGACAGATTCAGCGGAAGCCTCGACCTCCGTAGCGAGGGCCTCATCACCTTTGGGGAAGGCGCCAACATCCTGCGCGACCGTGTCGGCGTCCGCAACGACTTCGTCAGACGACGGCTCAGCGGGGGGAGCCGCCGAGGCGGGCTCCGCCGAGGCCTCGTCTTCGCCCGCCGGCGCCGGCTGCGCTGGCTCAGTCCCGGCCGATCCTTGATCTTCCGCCGGCTGGGGCGGTTCGGTTTGCCGGGCCGTTTCACTGGCCGATTGTGCGGCAAAAAATTCCGACCGCTTCATTTCGACAGACCGGAAGCCCATTGAACGCAAAATAGACGAGAATTGCTCGCCTGAGCACCCTGTCAGCGATGTCATCGCGCCGCTGACGACGAACCCTTTCGAGGTTCGCTGGCTTGGAAGGCCATCGGCGCCTCCGGGCGCTTCGCCGGCGATCGCGGCTCGGATCATTCCGGCGAGCCGCTCGACAACGTCGACGCGCACGATCCGTTCGCCGCACGCCCGGTAGCCGGCGACGCGATACCCTTCTTTCCCAATCGCTTTGTCCGATGCGAGCGAGGTCCGACCCGACGAGGCGACCGGGGCAAGGGTCCTTACGAGCTCAGCGGAGTTGCCGGACGCTTGAAGGCCCCACAGTTGAAGCGCCAACGTTCTCGCCGCTGGCTTGAGCAAAATTGGCAGAAACAGATAATGGGCGCCGAAGCGCACGCCTTGCTTTCGGAGCTCCGCCCGGTCGTCCTGACTGAGCGCCCTGATCTTCGCCTTGATCGGTTCGCGCTCCAAAACCCCAAGTGACCGCACCATTTCTTGAGCCAGATCACGAACGATCTCCGGTCCTTCCTCAAGACCATCAAGCGCGAACAGCGGCGCCAGAAGCCGCCGCGTCGTTGCCGCGATCCAAAGCTCGATCCGGGCCTTTATTGTCTCTCGAGACGCGTCCGGCAGGGATTCATCGGCGAAGATTATGGCGCCGGGGTTGAGCGCATTTGGCCCTGGCGAGAGTTTAGCGACCGGATCGCCCAACCAACGAATGACGCCATCGTTCGAGAGCACAATCGCGGCGTCGACGGCTTGGCGCAGGCGCTCCGCGCGCGCCTCCAGTTCCAGTTTCAGAGCTTCGCGCCAAGCCTCGTCGCCCGCTCGAGCTGAGCGATGATCCTCGGCGTCGACAACCTGGAAGCCTTGGACACCGGAAAAGTCATGGCGCGGCGGCGGCTCAACGGCCGGCAGATCGTTTTCCACGGAGCCCGGCCCCTCTTCCACCATCACAAGCTCCTCAAGGCGCGCGGGCTCCGCCCGATCATGGCCGACGCCAGAAACCTTGCTCGAGCAGCGACGCACTGCCGATGCGGCTTCGCGCGCGCCCAGAAAATCCGCGGGCCGCGCCCGGCGACGCCTCTATAGGCTTTTGCTCAGGCGAGCGCACGGTCATCGTAGTCTTCGGGGAAGGTCTCATCGCTGGCCTGAGAACGCAGAACCAACGAAAGCGTTGCCGCGACAAGGAAATTGACCAGGACCGCCGTCAAGCCGTTGTAAGCGGCGAAGCCAAGTCCGAGATCGAAATGGCCCATGAGCGGAATATCCCAGTTCAACGCATGGACGGGAGCCCAAGCATTCCCGGTCCATGAAAGGGACGTGCCGACAACCATCCCCACCGCCCAACCGACGAGCAGCGCCCAACCGCTGAACCAGCGGGTGAAGAGGCCCAAAATCATCGCCGGGAATATCTGCACCATCCAGACGCCGCCCAGCAGTTGCAGGTCGAGAGCGAATTGCGTCGGCATGAAGAAGATCACCAGGAGAGCTCCGACTTTCACCACAAGCGAAGCGAGTTTCGCGAGAACCGATTCCTCCCGCGGCGTCATCTCCGGGTGAATGAAGGGCTTCCAGATGTTGCGGGTAAAGGTGTTGGCCGCGCCGATCGACATGACCGCCGCAGGCACGAGCGCGCCGAGCGCAATCGCCGCGAAACAAAAGCCCGCGAACCAGGCCGGGAACGCCCAGAGCACGAGCTGCGGCACGGCGTCCTGGGGCGTGGCGACCTTCACGCCGGCCGCGATCGCCATGAGCCCGAGTAAAGCAATCAGGCCGAGCACCAGGGAATAGGCGGGCAGGGCCATCGTATTAAAGCGGATGGCGCTTGCGCTCGAGGCCGCGAGCGAATCGGTCAGCGCGTGCGGATACATGAACAGCGCCATCGCGGAACCGATGGCAAGCGTGATGTAGGGACCGACCTGCGACGGCTTCAGCGTCAGCCCCGCCGCGAGGTTGGGGTTCGCCGCGACCTTCGCGTCAAACGCTTTGCCGGCCGCATCGAAAATGGCTCCGAATCCGCCGAGTTCGGCGGGAATGATGACAATTGCGGCGATGATGAAAATATAAATCATCGCGTCCTTGACGAACGCGATCATTGCCGGCGCACGCAGTCCGCTCTTGTAGGTGAAGAGCGCGAGAATAACGAAAGCGAGCGTGATCGGCGCATGCGCCATGATTCCCTGGCCGGAGAAGCCAAGCGCCAGAATGACCTTTTCGAGGCCGACGAGCTGCAGCGCAATGTAGGGCATCGTCGCCAGAATGCCGGTCGCCGCAACCGCGAGCTCCAATCCTTTGTTGCCGTAGCGGCCACGCACAAAATCGGCGGCGGTGATGTAGCCATGCTTCTGCGAGACCGCCCACAGGCGCGGCAACGTCAGGTAGAGGAACGGATAAACGATGATCGTATAGGGCACGGCGAAGAAGCCGTAGGCGCCAATGGCGAAGACGACCGCTGGAATCGCGATGACCGTATAGGCGGTGTAGAGATCGCCTCCGAGCAGGAACCAGGTGATCCAGCGGCCAAAGCGGCGCCCGCCAAGGCCCCATTCGTGGATGTGGTCGAGATCGGCCGCCTTCCAACGCGCCGCGACGAAGCCCAGCACCGACACCAGGCCAAAAAAGAAGACGAAGACAGCGGTGGCGACGACGTTCAGGTGATCGAACATGCTCAGGGCTTACCGGCCCGGTCCGCAGCAAGAATTGCGAGAGCGGAAATCGGAACCAGAACGAGCTGGAACCAGAAGAAAAAGGGGATGCCGAAAACGACCGGCGAGATCGAATTGTAGAGCGGGACCCAGAGCGCCAGAATACAGGGAACAAGCAACAGAGCGAACTTCATTGTCCCCCCGGGATCAGCAAACGCGCCATCATGAGCGCCGCTGACATGATGTGTTGGCCCCCTCTATCGAAATTCCCGGCGCCAGTCGAGAGGCTGCTTGTTTCGAACCGCCAGCGACGGAGCCCCGCGGATCGCCTGCTTTCGCGCTGATGGGCATCGTGGTATCGAGCAGCGCATGACCGCACGCCTCGATTTGCGCTTTCAACGGGTCGCCGCCGAAGGTCGGGCCGCGCTTTTGACCTTCATCATGGCGGGCGATCCTGACAGCGAGACCTCATCGGCGATCCTTGCGGCCCTGCCCGCGGCCGGCGCGGACATTGTCGAACTCGGCATGCCGTTCAGCGACCCGATTGCGGATGGTCCGGCGATTCAGGGCGCCGGCCGCCGGGCGCTCGAGGCCAATCAGACGCTGCCAGCGACCCTCAAAATGGCGAAGCAATTCCGCGCCGGGGATCCGGACACGCCGCTCATCCTCATGGGCTATTACAACCCCATTTACATCTATGGCGTCGAGACATTTCTGACCGACGCGAAGGCGGCGGGGGTCGACGGGCTGATTGTCGTCGATTGCCCGCCCGAGGAAGACGACGAGATATGCCTGCCCACGCGCAAGGCCGGGCTCGCTTTTGTTCGCCTGGTCGCGCCGACCACAACCGACGATCGTCTGCCTGAAGTTCTCGCCAACGCAGGCGGCTTCATCTACTTCGTTTCGATCACGGGGGTCACGGGAGCCGCCGCGCCGGACGTCAAGCTCGTGAGTGAAAGTGTAGCGCGCCTCAAGCAGCGAACGAAGCTTCCCATCGCGGTCGGGTTCGGGGTCAAGAATGCCGAGAGCGTCCGGGCGATCGCAGGGACCGCGGACGGCGTGGTCGTCGGCTCGTCCATCGTCGAGGCGATCAGACTTTCGCTCGACGGCGGAGCGGCAAGTTCTTCGACCGTCGTCGCCGCCACAGAGCTTGTCAGCCAACTGGCGCGAGGCGTGCGCGCCGCCCACAAGTGAGCGTTTGTCAAAGATCGACCGACCGGAGCCAAAGCCGCGCATGAATTGGATCTCGAACGTTGTGCCGCCGAAGATTTGTTCGCTGCTGCGCCGCGACACGCCGGAAAATCTTTGGGTCAAGTGCCCGGAGAGCGGAGAGCTCGTCTTCCACAAGGATCTCGAAGCCAATCTCATGGTCGTCCCGGGTTCGGGCCATCACATGCCGATCAGCCCCAAGGCCCGTCTCGCCTCGCTTCTCGACGACGGCGTTTACGAGGAATTCGCCACCCCGGAGACGCCGTCCGATCCGTTGAAATTTCGCGACATCAAACGCTATTCGGATCGTTTGAAGGAAAATCGCGCGAAGACCGGAGCGGCGGATGCGGTCACGGTGGCGTTCGGCAAGCTTGAGGGGCAGGACGTCACTGTCGCCATCCAGGACTTTGCCTTCCAGGGCGGGACGCTCGGACTCGCCGCCGGGGAAGCGATCGTCGCTGGCGTCACGGCCGCAATCGAGCGCGCGACCCCATTTCTCATCTTCACCACCTCAGGGGGCGCGCGAATGCAGGAGGGCATGTTCGCCCTGGCGCAGATGGTTCGCACCACGGTCGCGGTGCGCCGTCTGCGGGCGGCGAAGCTTCCCTATATTGTCATCCTGACCAACCCAACCACCGGCGGCGTGACCGCGTCGTACGCAATGCTGGGCGATGTGCATATCGCCGAGCCCGGCGCGGTGATCGGCTTCGCTGGCGCCCGCGTGATCGAGCAGACCATTCGCGAGCGCCTGCCCGACGGCTTCCAGCGCGCCGAATATCTGCGCGACCACGGCATGGTCGACATGGTGGTGCCGCGACCACGCCAGCGGGAGACGCTTGCCCGTCTCTGCAGGCTGCTCACGCGCGGGGCCGCCGCGGAAGCGGCCTGAACGAAGCGGCTCGATGC
This sequence comes from uncultured Alphaproteobacteria bacterium, assembly GCA_963726105.1. Taxonomy (GTDB): domain Bacteria; phylum Pseudomonadota; class Alphaproteobacteria; order Rhizobiales; family Beijerinckiaceae; genus Roseiarcus. Next base: position 773,860 of record CAVSBJ010000024.1, on the reverse strand, counting down.
GCTTGCGCTCAAGTTGAGCCCGCCCCCGTTTTGTTTTCGGCCCGGATGATTATCTAAAGCCGCGGCGGCGCATTCGCGCCCGGTTTCGGGCGCAATGGACCGGTCTCAAGAGGAGGCAGCGTCATGGCAGGTTCAACGGAGCGGGCGGTTCTCGCCGGGGGATGTTTCTGGGGCATGCAGGATTTGATTCGCCGCTATCCGGGCGTGATCTCGACCCGGGTCGGCTACTCGGGCGGCGACGTCCCCAACGCGACCTACCGCAACCACGGCAATCACGCCGAAGCGATCGAAATCACTTTCGATCCCTCTCAGACCAGCTACCGCAAGCTGCTCGAGCTCTTCTTTCAGATCCATGACCCGACGACCCGAAACCGGCAGGGCAACGACGTCGGCGCGAGTTATCGTTCGGCGATCTTCTTCACCAATGAGGAGCAGAAACGCGTGGCGCTCGACACGATCGCCGATGTCGACGCGTCGGGCCTATGGCCAGGCAAGGTGGTGACGGAAGTCGCTGCCGCTGGCCCGTTCTGGCAGGCGGAGCCCGAGCATCAAGACTATCTCGAGCGCTACCCGAACGGCTACACGTGTCATTTTGCGCGGCCAAACTGGGTGTTGCCAAAGCGGGCTGCCGCTGCAGAATGACGGCGAAAAGAGAGGCGCGCGAGCGATCGCGGCGACCTAGGCAGGAGCCGCGTCTCCCGGGTTTTCTCAACCTCGAGATCCTGCTGCAGCGCGACCGGCCAGCGGGGGCGTAACGAGCCCTCGCTGAGTGTCCCGCAGTTTAGTAGTGATGGTAGTAGTGGTGATTGTAATACGAGTGGCGATAATAACGGTGATGGTTGCTCATCGAGTTGCCGATGGCCGCGCCACCCACCCCGCCCACGACGGCGCCAATTGGTCCGCCCACCACCGCTCCGCCGACCGCGCCAGCCACCCCTCCCGTCACCGCCCCGGCTTGGTCGGCGAGCGCGGCTGAAGACGAGGCGCAAATCAGTGTTGCGGTCGCGGCCGCAAGCATCCATCGAGACATCAAAACCTCCATCGGAATTTGGCGGAAGGCGCCGGTGTCCCGCCGCCCTGCTCGCGCTTCATGAACCGCTTCAGAGGCCGAAATGTTCCCTTGGCGCCGCAGATATAGCGGGAAGGACCTGTCTTTCTTGTCGCCCATGAGCCCCGGGGCGGCACCGGACTTCCTCGTTTTATTTTACAACAGACTGCCATAGTATTTTAGCGGGTTGGATCCGCGCACTAACGGAGCGGGTTGCATAAAAATGAGCTTAAGCCTCTGAAAAGAAACTGTCGCGAGCAAAATTGCGGGGCTATAGGAGTGCCGCCGAACCTAGTGCGCCTTCAAAAGTTCGCCGCGCCGCTCAGGGCTGAAGCGGATCACGACCACGATCGCGACCGCGACCACGCCGGCCACCAGCGCGAGCGCCAAGCCGTAATTGCCGCCATTCGCCTGAGCGATCTGCGCCTGAAACGGACCGTTATAGGAGGCGAGGAAATTGCCGGCCTGATAGACAAAGGCCGGAATTGTCGCGCGCGCGGCGCCCGGCGACAATTCGTTGAGATGGACCGGAATGACGCCCCATGCGCCCTGCACCGCGATCTGCATGATGAAGGCGCCGAGCGCGAGCAGAATCGGGGTCGAGGCGAACGCCCACAAGGGAAGCGCCGGCAGCGCGATGAGCGCGGCGATGGTGATCGCGTTGACGCGGCCAATCTTCTCCGACAGATGGCCAAAGATGAGGCCGCCGGCGATCGCGCCCAGATTGGCGACGATGACAATCCAGCTGACCGTTCCGGGATCGAAATTATGCTGTTTTTGCAGGAAGGTCGGATAGAGGTCCTGCGTGCCGTGGCTGAACAGATTGAAGCACATCATCAAGACGACCATGTAGATGACCAATCCCCGGTTGGCGGTGATCGTCTCCCATAGCGGGGGCTTCGCATGCGCCTTCGACGCCTCGAAGGCGGGCGATTCCGGAACGCCGCTGCGGATGAACAGCACCAGGAAAGCGGGCAGGACGCTGAGCAGGAACATCGCCCGCCAGCCGATCGTATAATCGCCGAATGTCCGGCCGTAGATGAGGCCATAGGCGATTGCGGCAAGCAGAAAGCCGGTCGGGTAGCCGCATTGGAGAATGCCGGACACCAAGCCCCGCGCCTGCGGCGGGATGGATTCCATCGCGAGCGAACTGCCGAGTCCCCACTCCCCGCCCATGGCGATGCCGAAGAGCGCGCGCAGGATGAGAAAGATCGTCAGGTTCGGCGAGAAAGCGGCGAGCGCGCCCAGGATCGAATAGCAGAGTATGTCCAGCATCAGCGCCGGTTTGCGACCCCAGCGGTCGCCAAGCCGGCCGAAGATGAACGCGCCGACGAACCGCATCGCCAGGGTGAGGAACAGGGCGTACGCCACCGCCGGCACTTCGACGCCGAACTCCTTGGCGATGTCCTTGAGCAAAAACGTCAGAAGGAAGAAGTCGAAAGCGTCGAGCATCCAGCCGAGAAATGCGGCGAGAATGGTCATCCTCTGCTGTGACGTAAGGTCCATCATCGCCCTCCCGCAGCGGCTGCACGGCGTCGGCGTCGCCCAGGTGCTTGCCGTTCGACAGTTTCGAGGAATACGCGCGCGCCGACATGGGCACAAGCTGAAGCGCGCGTTTCGCTGTTGCGCGCAATGGCAAGTCAAGCCGCGATGGACCGGCGGCCTGGGGATCGCGGGACAAACTGGCGGCGGCCGGTGACGTCACTGCACAACCCTGTTGTCTTTTGACGGGAGCAAAGGCCGCGACGGAGCAAGCGGATGAATGAACTGGCCGGCGAGCGAGTCGGGCATCGGCTCGTCGATTCCGTAACGCTCAGGCCATGCGCTGGGCAGGTGATGCGTGCCGAAAATCCTATCGAGCCAGGGAAACATCGATGCGTAGTTGCAGTCGCGCCGGTGGCGATCGTTGGTGTGGTGCCAGTGATGAAAGGCGGGCGTCGTCAGAAGCCATTCGAACGGACCCAGACGCCAGCGGATGTTGGAGTGGATGAAATATCCCCACATCGACCCGATGAGGAGGATGCTGGTCGCAACGAGGCCGTCGCCGAATTGGAGCGGATTGGCAAGCCCCAGGGCGAAGATCGGCGTCAGCATGATCATCCGCGACCAGACCAGGTCCACGGGATGCATGCGGGTATTGACCAGAAAATCGAGCTGCTCGGCGCTGTGATGGATGGCATGAAAGCGCCAGAGGAACGGAATCTGGTGGCTTAGGCGATGCGCCCAGTAATAGGCGGTTTCGCCCACCATCATCGTTGCGCAGGCTTTGAGCCAGATCGGCCAGGCGGCAAGGGCGGCGAGGGCGCGCCCGGGGATAAAGTGATGGATTCCGAGCACAGCCAGAGAAACCGGCGCGGCGAGAACGATGCCAGGCAGGAGGCCCGTGAGAAAGTAATAGCCAAGGTCGACGGCGACCCCCTTGCGGAAGATCTTCTGGTTATGCAGCGCGAAGATACGCTCGATCGGCACGAAGATCGCCGCGAATAAGGCGAGCCACACGCCGAGCTGCGCCGCGGCGTAAGCCAGCACGAACAGGTCTCGGGTGGGGTCAGTAGCCATAGGTTGCGTCCGTTCGACCGTAGGTGGCGCCGGCGAGACGATAATCGGGACGCGATAAGCAGCCCTGCCGCTAGCAGTCGGGCGGCAGGGCTTTTTGTCTTTCAGGGTTACGCCGGCGTGTTCAGGCGACCGAAATCGCCGCCCGGCGCCGGTTTCGGAAACCTGTATAGGCGAGGCCGGCGAAGCCGATGACCATCATCGCCCAGGTCGAGGGTTCAGGCGCCGAACCGGTCAGCGACACGCCGTCGAGCAGCGAGAAGGGCGGTCCGCCGCTGGCGGCCGGATCAATCGGCGCACAATGTTTGAAGTTGGCGTTGCAGCCGCCCATCCCATTGTTGACGAAGGACAGGAGGCCGGGGTTCCGACCCTCGCCGTCGTAGGTGAAGGTCACCGACTCGGTCTCCCAGCCGGAGAACCCGTGGCTCGGAAGATCAATGTGCGTCGTGGCGATGGTCTGGCCTCCCAGGGTGACATCCCACATGTCTATCGTGTTGCCGGTGTAATCGAACTGCTGCGCGGCGGCGTAGTCGAAGGTGAGCGTATAGGTATGGCCGACGACGAGGCCGCCGATTTCCTGCGTGAGCGCCGATGGGTGATAGATCGAATCGACCCCGTAGAAGTAGTTTCCGTCGGGACTGGCGTCGCGCGAATTGCCCCAGAGCGGCAATGTGTTGGAGCCGCTCGGGTTCGCGCTCCCTGAAGGCGGGCCGACGTGGCCGTTCGACGTCGTGAAACTGTTGTTATTCTTGAAGACGAACGCATAACCATCCGGAAAGCTGGCATCGGTTCCAGTGACGGTCCATCCCTCCGCCGTGGTTCCAGGATGATTGGCGCTCTGGCCGCCGGCCGAGCCCGGCAGCGCTTGATTGAACTGACCCGCTCCGAAATTGTCTTCAAAGCCGCCGTTGGCGACGAGATTGGCCGCCAGCGCGGGCATGGATACGGCGGCAAGAATCGTGGCCGCCCCGAAAGCCATTCTGTGTTTCACGATAATATCCCTTCCTTTGCAAACCCGCCAAACCTGGCGCTGCAGCGTGCCCAAACCAGCCGCCGCCAAAGGTCGGTCACAATCTGTAGGTTGATGGCCCGTTAGCGGCGCGTCAAGCATTTTCACGGTTTATGCCAGTGTTATGCTTAACCAATCGGCGTTTCCAGTCGAGTCGAACCAGAAGCGGCGCGGCTGAAACACCTGCGACGCCGCCTGCCCGCTCGAACGGCAATGCCCTCAAGGGGTTGCCTCGAAATTGCTGCGCCGAGCCATGTTTTGGTTAGGCCGACCAGCTTGCCGTCTCGACAGCCGCCTTGCCCCGCTCTAAGAGCGCGTTTAGGGGCAAAGAGCCCGGAGAAGCGGCTCGCGCATGATCATCGCCATCGACGGGCCTGCGGCTTCGGGCAAAGGCACCATCGCGCGCCGCATCGCCGCGCATTACCGGCTGCCTCATCTCGACACCGGGCTGCTCTACCGCGCCACCGCGGCCGCCTTGATTGCGGAGGACCGAGACCTTTACGACGAAGCCGCGGCGGTGGCTGCCGCGCGGGGGCTGGCGCTCACCAATTTCAACGACGCGTCCCTGCGCAAGCGCCAAATGGGCGAGGCCGCCTCCGTGGTCGCCGCCATGCCCCTTGTCCGCGCGGCGCTGATCGAGGCGCAGCGCGCCTTCGCGGCGCGGTCGAGCGGTGCGGTGCTCGACGGGCGGGACATTGGCACGGTCATTTGTCCCGACGCGGAAGTGAAGATCTTCGTCACCGCAAGCGCTGCGACGCGGGCGCAGCGGCGTGCGCTCGAATTGGTCCAGCACGGCGAAAGGGCAGACTACAACGCGATATTGGCCGACATCATCCGCCGCGACGCCCGCGACTCCAACAGGTCCGTGGCGCCGCTGCGCCCGGCCGACGATGCGGTGACGTTGGACACGACCCATCTCGGAATTGAAGCCGCCTCGGCCGAAGCGCTGCGGATCGTCGAGGCGGCGCGGACCAGGGTCTAGCCGGTCCGGCGCCGTCGACCTGCCAAACGACCGGCGCCAATCAGGCGGCGGCCCCCTGGGCGAGGCGGCTTTGAGTCGCCCTCAGCCTCTCGATGGCTCCCTCGATCTCGTTGCGTTGCCGCTCCAGGTGGCAGATCTGGGTCACAATCTGGTGCGGATTGAGCTGATCTTCGAGATCCGTCATTTCGGTCGACCCTTTGCCGCCGATCAGGTCCTGAATTTCGGTCAGCGTGAAGCCAAGCTTCTTGCCCTTGAGGATCATTTCCATTCGAATGCGGTCGCTTGCGCGGTAATAGCGGGCGTTCCCCTCACGGCGCGGCTTGATGAGCCCCCGGTCCTCATAAAACCGCAGGGTGCGCAGGCTGACGCCGAAAGCACGCGACATCTGGCTAATAGTCAACTCTGGCTGCGCCGAATCGAGCGCTGTACGGTCTTCTTCTTCGAGCATTGCCGCCGAAACTCCAGCGGAAGCGTGAGCTAAAGACGATATCCTGTTCATGGCCTCTCCTTTCGTCGGCGCCGTTGCGTTCGCGCCTCGTGACTCGCGGCCCTTGCGCGAATTGAATCACTATGCCCTAACGGAGCGAGATTTGCAACTAATAGTTGCCGCAACTCATCATGCAACCATTCAAGACCGCACGCAGCCGCCCTCAACGAAGGCGCGCTTAACCGTTTTTTCACCATGACCCCCGACAGAATTGCACGCGGCGCCGCCTTCGTTCATCCGGCGATTCGCAGCCTCCGAGCGACGGTCGAGGACATGAATAGAGCGATGGCGTGGAATATCGCGGGTGCGGACCGGCGGACCCGCGACGCCGCCGAGGAGGCCGCCCGCCGCGCCGGGATGCGCCTTGACGATTGGCTCGACGTAGTGATCACCGACTGCGCCGGTCTGGGTCAGCACGCGAGCCCGGAACACAAGGAAGCCGAAGACGATCGGCTCGATGCGGCCGCGGCACGCCTGGAACGGATTGCCCGGCGAAACGAACGACCAGAGGCGCCGCGCGCGCCCAGATCTTCGGAAGCTTTTCATTCGGCGATCGAGCACTTTGAAATGAGGCTCGCGCGTGCCGAAGCGCAGGCGGCTCGCGCCTTCGAAACGGTCGCCCAAATTCTGGACCGGGACGACGCAGCGCGAGACAGCGACCGCCGTGCGCTGATCGACGCTGTGCGGCGGCTCGAATCGATCCGGACAACCTTCACCGACGCCGCTCAGCCCGGCGAGAAGCCCGGCAATCGAGCCCCTGCGTCGGGAGCGCTCGATCCGAAGGCGCCATTCGATCTCAAGGCCGCGGTGTCGCAAATCGCCATGCGGCGTCACGAACTCGAGGAGCGCGCCGGCCGCGGCGAGACCGGCTGGCTGAACGCCCGTTCTGGGACGGAAGGCGCGGCTGCCGAAGCCGACTCGGAAGCGGCGGCGCCGCTCTCGCAATTGTCGCTCAACGTTCGGGCTTTAGCGCTTAAGCTCGATGACATGCGCCGCGAGCCAGCCGATCCGAGCGCTTCGGTCGATCTCGGCGCCATGCGCGCGGAAATCGAAGCCATGAGCCGAAGCGTGGCCGATCTTGCGCCGCGCAACGCCATCATCGCGCTCGAGGGCGCTATCCGTGACCTCGTGCAGCGGGTGGAGATGCTGCGCCAAAGCGGCCACGGCGAATCGATGCTCGCTCCGCTCGAGGCGATGGCCGCCGAATTCCGCGCGGCGTTGAGAGCCCATGACCCTCAGCCCGCGATTGCCGGGCTGGAGCGCGAAATTCGGGCGATCGGCGGCAAGATCGACAGCCTTGCCGCCGCGGCGATCAAGCCTGAAACGTTTGAACTCATTCGGCGGCAGACAGAAGAGGTGCGCGATCTTCTCGCTTCGGCTGCGCTGCGAACGCCGCCGCTGGAGCGGTTGGAGCGCCAGATCGGCGAACTGGCCGACCGCGTCGAGGGGCTCGACGCAAGTCCAGCTCCGCACTTCGAATCCGCAGAGATGGCCTCGCTCCTTGCAGAAGCCTGTCGACAGATCGAACGCTCGACGCCGCCAGCGGCGCTCGTCTCGATCGAGCGGCGTCTCGAAGAGATCGCGACACGGCTCGATCAGGAAATCGCTCGCCCGAACCCTTCCGCGGCGATCGATCCCGGTCCGTTCGACGATTTGGCCCGACGTATTGATGGCGTTCGCCAATCTCTTGAGACGCTCCCGCCCGCGACGGTCGACACAGGCCCCATCGAAAGGCTCTTGCGCGACGTCGACGCCAAGCTCGCCGCCACCGGCAGCACCGACACCGACACCCAAGCCTTCCAATCAATATTCGCCGAAATCCGCGACAAGCTCGACCGCCTTGCTGACCCTGACATCGGGGCGTGGCAACTGGACCCCGTGCTCCGCGAGCTTGACGCGCGGCTCGGCGCGGTCGGATCTCCGATTGATCTCAACCCCATCGAGACGATGTTGCGCTCGCTCGAGGTTAAGTTGGAGGCAAGCGCGGCCGCGCCCGTCGACCGCGGAGTTGTTGAACAGGTCGCCGACGAGGTCGTTCACCGGCTTCACAATGTGAGCGCTCGCCAAGTCGACCTGGAGGCCGTCGCCCAGCGGATCGACACGATCTATGATCGCGTCGATACGCTGGCTGCAAAGAGCGGTCGAGCCGACGAAGCGCAGCCTGTCGTTCAGCATCTTCTTGAGAAATTGAGCGAGGCGGATCGTGCGAATGGCTCTCTCGCAGCCGAGAATTCAGCCGCCATCAAGGCTGCGCTCAACGCACATCTGGCTGAACTCAGATCTGAACAGGCGGGAGCTGACCAGCGCACGCAATCGCGCCTCGCGGATCTGCAAAGCATCCTGGAGATGCTCGGCACGCGCCTCGCCAGCATCGAAAGCGAGCTCGCGGCCGACGGCGTCGACGAAGAGCTGGTTCCGCCTGCCAGGCCCGCAAACCCCGCCCCATCCTCGGGCTTCGCGCCGTCCGGCGCCGAAGCCGCGCCGCAACGCACAAGCCAAGCCAAGCTGACGAGCGCCGGCGATCCACCGTCGCAGCCGGCTGACGACGGCGAAGACTTCCTCATCGAGCCGGGCGCGGGCGCACCGGAGCGCGCGCGTGAAGCCCGTGATCTCGCCCAGGTTATCGGGCCTAAGACCAATCCCGCCGTGAGCCTTCACATCGCGGCTGCGCGGCGCGCCGCGCACGCGGCGCTCGCGGAGAGCAACGCCGCACTCAACGGCGGCGTCGTGCAGACTCTGGTCAGTTCTGAAAAGGCCCAGTTCGCCGCGCGCGGAGTTCAATCAGCAAGGGCTTTCTACGCCAATCACCGGCGCACCGTCCTCCTTGGCGTCGCCATCGTGATCGCGACGACGCTGGCCGTGGGAATGGTTGGCGTGCGGGCGCCGTTTCTGCAGCGCTCCGACGTGGGGGGACAAGCCTTCAACACCGCAAAGCTCGACGCGCCAAAGGGCAAGCCATCGAGCTCCGGCGACGCGATCAAGTCCGGCGCCGAGGCGATCGATGTCGCGCCGACCGCATCGATTACTCAACCGCCGGGCAAGCCAGACGGGCTCGATCTCGCCCCGCCAGGCGGGTCTTCTGCGGGCGAGCTCTTGCCGGCGATCCCACCCGGGATTTCTGCATCCTTGCGCGACGCAACCGCCGCCGGCCAGCCCGATGCGCAATACAAACTCGCGATGCGTCTGTTCGAAGGTCGGGAACTGCCGAAGGATCAGCCAGCGGCCGCCCGGTGGTTCGAACGCGCCGCCTCGCTCGGTCTTGCCCCAGCGCAGTATCGGCTTGGCTCGATGTACGAGAAGGGAGTCGGCGTGGCCCGCGACCCAGCAGCCGCGAAGCGCTGGTACCTCAAGGCGGCTGAGGCGGGCAATGCACGGGCCGCGCACAATCTCGCGGTCATGAGCGCCGAGCCCCGTGAGGGCGCCCCGAACTATACGGAAGCGGTGAAATGGTTTCGGAGGGCAGCCGTACTCGGCGTCCGCGACAGCCAGTACAATCTCGCGATCCTTTACGCGCGCGGACTCGGCGTCGACAAGGACCTCGGGCAATCGTTGCTGTGGTTTTCGCTAGCCGCTCAGCAGGGCGACGCGGACGCCGCCACGAAGCGCGACGAAATTGCCCGCGAGATGGACCCGGCCTCGCTCGCCTCCGCCTTGGAGGCGGTGATGAAATTCAAAGCCATAAAGCCTGATCCTGGGGCAAACGACGTCGCCGCGCCGCCTGGCGGATGGGACGCAAAGACAAACTCGCCCTCGCTCGGCCAATCCCCGCCGCCCGCCGATGCGGCACACCCGCAAGCGCCTCTTTGACCGGAAGCGGGCGGGGCGCTGGACCTTGCGCCATTCCCGGCTTCCGGTCATGACGGTTTATGCACGGTCGCGAGCTCGAAATGGATCCTCCGCTCGCAGGCGCCAGGCCTCGGCTTCGCTTGCGGCTTCTCGGCCTCGCCGACCTGCACGCGAACCTCTATCCTTACGACTATTACCGTGATTGCCCGGACGATTCGGTCGGTCTTGCGGGCGCGGCGTCTCTGGTCGCCGAGGCGCGCCGGGAGGCGCCAAACTGTCTCTTGTTCGACGACGGCGACATCCCTTCAGGGCACGCCCCTTGGGGATCTAGCGGCTGAGGCGATTATCGCGGACCCCGCGGCCATCCACCCCGTCATCGCCGCGATGAACACACTTGATTTCGCCGCCGCGACGCTTGGGAACCACGATTTCAACTACGGCCTCGAGGCGCTCAAGCGCGCTTATGCGCAAGCGCTCTTTCCGGTCGTCTGTTGCAACGTGCGCAAAAGCGACGGCTCGCCGTGGTTTCCGCCTTCGATCGTGATCGAACGCACGTTTGTCGACGAATCCGGAACCGACCGCCGGCTCAAACTGGGCGTGATCGGCGTCGCGCCACCGCAGATCGCCCAGTGGGACGAAGCCCATGTGCGCGGGCGCTTGATCACGGTCGACATTGTCGAGGCCGTGCGCAAGGAGTTCGGCGAACTCAAAGGCCTGGCGGATCTCATCGTCGTGCTTTGTCACTCCGGCGTTTCGCGACTCGCCTCAACGCGAGGGGAGGAGAACGCGGGCCGGGACCTCGCCAAGCTCGACGGCGTTGACGCGCTGTTCCTGGGCCATCAGCACCTCCTGCTTCCCGGCGAGGATTTTGTCGGTTTGCCTGGCGTCGACGCGGAGCGCGGATGGATCCACGGCAAGCCTGCCGTCATGCCCGGTTTCTGGAGCAATCATTTCGGAATCATCGATCTTTGGCTCGAAATGGATAGAGGCTGGCGGGTCCTGGAGGCTCAAGTTGAGGTCCGGCCGATCGCGCGACGCGACGCAGACCGCCGCGCGATCGCGCTGGTCGAGTCGGACGCGTCGGTGCTCGAAGCGGCCAAGACCGCGCACGAAGTTACGCTGCGCCACATCCGTACGCCCATTGGCTGCCTCGCGACACGGCTGCAGACCTACTTTGCCCTGATCGGCGACAGCCCGACGGTCGACCTCGTCAACGCGGCTCAGCACGCCTACGCCGCGCCCCTCGCGGCGGCGCGCGCGGACCTGGCCTCGCTGCCCATGCTCTCGGCGGCCGCGCCATTCAAATGCGGCGGCCGCAGCGGACCGTATTTCTATACGGACATCGCCGCGGGCCCGCTCGCGATCAAGGACGTGTCGGACGTCTACCCCTACCCCAACAGCCTGAGGGTGGTCATGGTCGACGGCGCGACGCTGCGCGAATGGCTCGAACGATCGGCGTCCATTTTCCGCCGCATCGATCCCAGCCAGTCCGGTGAGCAGTCACTCCTCGGTTCAGCCTTTGCCTGCTACAATTTCGATGTGATCAATGGCGTCGACTATGCGATCGACGTCGCTGAGCCCGCGCGCTACGACGAATTGGGCGCGCTGGTTGCGCCAGGCGCGCATCGGATTCATGACCTGATGTTCAAGGGCGCCCTCGTCGATCCGAACCAGTCGTTTCTCGTCGTCACCAACAACTATCGCGCCGGCGGCGGCGGCTTCCCCGGCTGCGACGGAACGAGTGTGGTGATCGAGGCTCCTGACGCGAACCGCGACGTGGTTCTCAAATTATGTCGCGAGCAGAACCGAGATCGCGCCGAAGCCGGACGGCGCTTGGCGCTTGGCGCTTTGCGCCCTGGCCGAGCGCGGCGGTCGTCTCCTATCTGACATCGCCTGCCGCGTCGGAGCTTCCGGCGCCGGACGGCTTGAGACTCACCTCGATGGGGCCTTGCGCCCGGTGGTTTCCTGAAGGTGCGCATCGAGACAGTGTGAACGGAGCTGCGCCCGCCGTCACTGCGACAACGACGTGGCTTGCGCCGCTGTATCGACGGACATCTCGCGCTTCGTCGGATCGAAGACCTCACCCGGCGCCGCGACGGCGCCGGTGGCGACGCCGGCGGCGACATTGATCGCGCCATTGGTGAACGTGCCGAGCGATTCGACGAGACCGCCCTTGGCGTCGCTAAGCGACTGACCCTCCGCCAGTCGCTGGCCGATCGCGCCAACCACTTCGCCACTGGCGAATTTGCCGTGATTGGTGAAGTCGCCGGAGGCCACGCCGGTCAAGTCGACGACTCGCACCCTGCCCTGCTCAAGGATCGAACGGTAGGGCTCCTTGCTGGGATCGAGCGCGCCGAGACGGGTGGAATCGCGCGCGAGAAAGCTCGACAGGCCAAGCGCGCGGTCGTCTCGCGAAATGAACAGGGTGAACTGAGCCGGCCGCGGCCCGGCGTCAATCTCGGCGATTTGACGACGGAAGACGTCGACGTCGATGTCCGGTGAAGCCAGCATCACGTCCCGGATCTTGGGCGAGAGTCCATGATCGCGGATCGACATCTGTCTGAGCGACTCGATCGCAAGGTAATTGCCCATTGAATGGGCGAGGATGGAGACGGAATCGACGGACTGATCCTTAACCAGCGCCTGCAGCACCGCCTCCAGCGCGTCGCGCGAATACATGGCGCTGTCGCGATCATAGACGTAGTCGGTCACATTGCCGCCGGAGGGCCAGGTGAACAGCACCGGGGCGACGTCGACGCGCGCGTCGTGGACAATCTGCGCGAAGCGATAGACCGCTTCCTCAAAACGGGTATTGAAGCCGTGGACGAAGATGAGAACCCTGCGGCCGGGGGTGCGTCTGATGCGCGCATCGAAGTTTGCTTTTGCCTGCGCGAGGTCCATGCGGTCGGCGCGCAGGATGGCGAAGTCACGCTCCGGATTGGCTGGGACAGACGACGGGAGCGTGACGTCCCCCGGCTGGCGAGCGCCGGCCGACGGGATCGACACGACGATATCTGCGAAATCCAACCCCCGTCCTCTTGAGCCTCCGAACATGACGCCCGGAGGCTCAAGCACGGGCGCGCGGGTTGTCGCCACAAGGAGGTCGACCTGGCTCGCGTCTGGCGCGCTTGGCCCAACAACGAGCGTGCCGTAAGGGCGGCTCGAGCAACCCGCGACAATCGCCGACAGCGCGATTACAAAGACAACGCCGGCAGGAGATCGCGGCCCCGTCCCCCTCAGCGGCGCGCGTAGGCGACGCCACAAGCGCCCCGCCAGCCCCATGGCGCGCTGTTTAGTCGAGCTGCAGGGCGGTTGGAACAGGCGTTGCGCGCAAGGCGAACTCGATCGGAGCCAGCTGGCCCGTTTTTGCGGGTTCCGCCGGCTTTTCATGTTGGGTCATGAACCACCAGATCGCCAGCAGCGCGACAACGACGATCAGAATGATCGCCCACATCGGGAAGCCGCTCGAGGACGACGCCGCAGCAGCTGGAACCCTTGCAGCGGCGGACTGGGCGCTCCTCGCGGCGGCTTCGGCGCTTCGGGCGGCGGAGCTAGCGGCGGAACTTGCCGTCGAGCTTGCCGCGCTCGCGGCGCTCGAAACCGTCGACGTGGCTCCCTGAGCCGCGGCCGTGGCCATTCCGCCAAGACCGGCGAGCAGCCCGGATGCGCCGAGCGCTCGCGAAAGCTCAGGCGGAAGCGCGGCGGAGATCGCGCTTTTCTGACTGTTCAGCATCGAAAGAATTGCCGAGGGATCCGACCAGTTTGAAGGGTCTTGCTGACCAATGGTGCCAACGGTCGCATGGGTGACTGTGCCGAGCAGCGCCTGCGTTGCGGGCTGCGGAGCGCCGGAAAACTGGCTCAGCGCGCCGGTGAGGCTCGAGAGGCCGCCGCCGCCGAGAAGGCCGCTCAGGAGCGTGCCGCCTTCGTTCATGAAGCGCGTGTTACCGCCGCTGATTGCCCCACTGAGCTTGCTCAAAATATCCGGATCCGAATTGGAGACCGCGTCGGACACTTTCTGAGCCCCCCCTGGAGCGGCAGCCGCTGTGCCAAGCGAAGCGACGATCGCAGGGACCGCTGCAGCCACAAGCTTTTGCGCCACCGCTTCGTTAATGCCGAGCGCCCGCGCCAAGCCGCCGACCAATTGCGGCGTCAGGAACTGGGATACGAGACTGACAAGATTGATCGCCATTACAGCTTCCCCTCGCACCAAAAAAGTAAACGACCGGGAGCTTTTAACAGACTTTTCTGCGCTTGGCGCGCCCTGGCCCATCGAAAAATGAGTTGCAGGCGGGGTCGGCCCGCCGCCAGCCAGCGAATCCTGGCTTCGGCCGAAAAGGCGTCACGAGCCCGCCGTGCGCCGGGCGATCAGGACAGCGCTGGAAAAGACGAGAACCTCCTCCCCGCGCTGGTTCACGCCGCGGAACGTGTTGGTGACGAGACCCCATCTCGGCTTGGAGGTCTCGCGCTTGGACACGGTCTCCATCGAATACGAAACGATATCGCCCTCATGCACCGGATGTGCCCAGCGCATGTCTTTGAAACCCGGCGAGACGCCAAGCTGCGGAAGGGTCTCGCCACGTTCGGCCATCGCGGCGCGCAAGGCGCTGCGCGTGTCAACGAGTTGGCGCATCCCTGCGGCCGCCACATGCATCCCCGCGGCTGCGATCTGCGCACTCCCCTCGGCGGCTTGAGCAGCGATGCGGGGATCGAACTTTTCCCCATAGGCGAGAATCGCCTCCCGAGAAAACTCGGTTTGGCCGAGCGCGGTCGACCGGCCGATGTGGATATCCTCGTAGAACATGAGCTCCGGTCAGTTCTTAAGTGACGGGGGGGCGGAGCTTGAGCAGAAGCACGCTGTGGTGCGTCATGGCGACCGCGCCGTCCTGATTGACGACTTCGTAGAGAAACTCGACCTCGCTCACGCCCGTGCGGCCCTCGCGGGGTCCGCACGAGAGCGTTCGGCGACGCACGTGCAGCCGATCGCCCGGCCTGACCGGCTGCTGCCACCGGACCTCTTCGACGCCGGCCTCCTCGAGGATGGCCGCGCGCGTGAGGAACGCCTCGCAATTCATCCTGAGCAGCAGCGCGGACGTGTGCCACCCCGAGGCGATGAGGCCGCCGGTCGCCGTACGCGCGGCCTCTTCATCGGTATGGAAAGGCTGGGGATCGAACTCGCGGGCGAAGGCAATGATCTCGTCAACCGAAACGTCGACTCCACCATACTCGACCACTTCGCCAAGCGGAAAATCTTCGAAATAGAGCGTGTCCGGCATGGGCGCTCAATTCGCGAAGCGGAAATGCAGAACGTCGCCGTCGGCAACGACATAGTCCTTGCCTTCGAGCCGGAATTTACCGGCCTCGCGCGCGCCGGCCTCGCCGCCATTGGCGACATAGTCGTCATAGGCAATGGTTTCAGCGCGGATAAAGCCCTTTTCGAAATCCGTGTGGATGACGCCGGCCGCCTGGGGAGCCCTGGTGCCCTGTTCGATCGTCCAGGCGCGCGCTTCCTTCGGCCCCGCGGTGAAGTAGGTGACGAGGTGCAAAAGCGCGTAGCCGGCGCGAATGACGCGGCTGAGGCCAGGCTCGGTCAACCCGATCGCCTCGAGATAGGCTTCCTGCTCGGCCTGGGGCAGGAGGGCGATTTCGCTTTCGATTTTCGCTGACACAACGGCAACGGCGGCGCCTTCCTTGGCCGCCTGTTCCTTGACCAGATCGGAATAGGCGTTGCCCCTATCGGCCGACTCTTCTTCGACGTTGCAGACATAGAGAACCGGCTTCGACGACAGGAGGCCCAGCGACTGAAAAAGGCGCCGCTCTTCGCGACTGACGCCGATGGCGCGCGCCGGGTGCCCCTCCCTCAGCTCGCCGAGGCTGCGTTCGGCGAGGGCCAGCAGCTCCTTGGCCTCCTTGTCGCCGCCCTTGGCTTTCTTCTCCATTTGAGCGATGCGGCGCTCAAGGCTATCAAGATCGGCCAGCATCAGCTCGGTTTCAATCGTGGCGATGTCGGACAGGGGGTCGATCCGGCCTTCCACATGGGTGACGTCGCCATCGTCGAAACAGCGGACGACATGGGCGATCGCGTCGCATTCGCGAATATTCGCCAGAAACTGATTGCCGAGCCCTTCGCCCTTCGAGGCGCCGCGCACGAGCCCGGCTATGTCGACGAAGGACAGACGGGTCGGGATGATCTCCCTGGAGACAGCGATCTTCGCCAGCGTCGCCAGACGGACGTCCGGCACCGCGACATCGCCGACATTGGGTTCAATGGTGCAGAAGGGATAATTGGCCGCCTGCGCGGCGGCGGTTTGCGTCAGCGCGTTGAAAAGCGTCGACTTGCCGACATTCGGCAGGCCGACGATGCCGCATTTGAAGCCCATGGAAGCCGTCGTTGGAGAGGGGAAGCTCGGCCCTCATGCGCGGGCTCAAGGCAAAAGGCAAGAGGCGCCGGGTCGCAACCGCCTGACTGACGGCGATTGAGTTCGCGTTTGCTTTTGGCGCACAATGGGCGATAGCGGTCGCCGCGCGGGAGGCGGTTGGAATAGCGATGGAGACGACCTTGGCCGGCGCGCCGCAGCACCAAGACGCGCACGAGTTGGTGGGCCGCCTGATCGCGCTGCGCGAACAGATTGCGCGTCGGGCGCGCGATTGCGGTCGGTTGCCGGAATTGATCAAGCTTGTCGCCGTCTCGAAGACCTTTTCCGCCGACGAGGTGTGGCCCACGATCGCGAGCGCCGGCCAGACACGCTTTGGCGAGAACCGGGTGCAGGAGGCCATTCCGAAATGGCGCGACTTGCGGGCGCGCGCCGCCGCGCTCGGCAAGTCGATCGAGCTTCATCTCATCGGACCGCTGCAAAGCAACAAGGCGCGCGAAGCGGTTGAGGCGTTCGATGTCATAGAGACGGTCGACCGGGAAAGAATTGCCGCGACGCTCGCCCGAGAAATCGAGCGGGTCGGCAAGCGACCGCGCCTTTTTGTCGAGATCAATACTGGAGGCGAACCGCAGAAGGCGGGCGTCCTTCCCAAGGACGCGGACGCCTTCATCACGCTCTGCCGTCAGACTTATGGATTGACGATCGAGGGCCTGATGGCCATCCCCCCGGCGAACGAGATGGTCTCGCCGCATTTCGCCTTGCTCAGCGTCATCGCGGAACGCAACGGACTGACCGAACGTTCTATGGGCATGAGCGCCGACTGGCCGCTTGCGGTGCAACTCGGCGCGACGTATGTCCGCGTCGGTTCAGCGATTTTCGGCGCCCGCGATTCACCTCATTGAAACACGAATCGCCCGACTTGCCGTTTCAAGATGGATCGCCGACCGGATTGAGGTTGATAAAATGTGGGCGTTGGCGATTTCGTGGCGATCCTGATCTTCATCCTGAGCCTCATTCTGCTGATCGCCGCGGCGGCGAGCGGGTATGAGAGCATCGACCTTTTGCCGACGAGCACCGGGGTTTTGTATGCCCTGACGGGGGCGGTCGCGGCTTGCGGCGCGGTGGTGACGTTCGCCATCGGGGTTCTGACCTGGCGGATCGGCGCGCTCACGAAGGTCTTGCGGCAGTCCTCTGCGCCGTTGGCCGTTCCGGCGGCCTTCGAGGCGGCGCCCCGGCTGAAACCGGCCGCGTCGAAGAGATCTCCGCCGCGCGATCGACGAACGAAGCCGGGCCGCAGGCAAGCCTCGACGAAGCGCCTGGGGCCGAGGACGAGAGCCCGATCAACTTCAACCGCAGCGGGCATCTGCCTTCGCTCGAAACGATCGAAACGGTTCTCGAGACGCCAGAAGAGCCGCAGGGGCCGCCGAGCCTGATCGGCAGCTATTCGTCGGCCGGGGCCAATTACAAGATCTTCTCCGACGGCTCGATCGAGGCCGAAACGGGCGAAGGCACGTTCCAGTTCGCCTCGATGGGCGACTTCAAGCGCTATCTCACCGAGACCAAGGCCAAGTCGACGTCCGCAACGGAATAGAGCCTCGGTTCGTTTGGGTTTTCTTGGGCTCCGGCCGTTTCGCGACCAAAACCCCGGATTATGAGCGTTGGATTTCCTTGGATTTCCTCGTCCCAATCCGGTCGTCCCCTCCAAAAGCAAGGCGTTCTACGGGGTGCGCGTCGGCGCCTTCTCGCCGCCGGTGAAAACCGGGTGGCTACCGAGTGAATCAGCTTTCCTCCCTCACGCTCAAGCCGGCGCGCTTCGACGCCGCTTGAGGCGAGGTCGATTTGGCCTGCGCCGCCTGCTTCTGCTTAGGCGGCGTTCAAAACCGGAGGAAGTCGGTGTTAGCTAATACGCCGTCGCCTTTGACGACGCCGGCGGCGCCTAAAACGCCACGCTGTTCTCTTTCGCGAGCCGCGCCAGCGAGACATTGGGCCGCGCGCCGATGTGCTGGATGATTTCCGCCGCGGCCAGCACGCCGAGCCGTCCGCAAGTCACCATGTCTCGCTCCCGTGCGAGCCCCGCGAGGAAGCCCGCGGCAAACATGTCGCCCGCGCCTGTCGTATCGACGAGCTTGGCGATCGGGAAGGCGGGAACCTCCCAACTCTGATCGCTATCGACGATGACGCAGCCCTTTTCCGAGCGCGTGACGATTCCAAGCACGCCCTCCGCGCGCAGATTGTCGAGCGCCTCGTCGAAATGCGGCGTTTCGTACAGCGACAGGATTTCGTCGGTGTTGGCGAAGATGGTGTCGACGGTCCGCGAGCGCATGAGCTCAATGAATTCGCCGCGGAAACGGTCGACGCAAAACGAATCCGATAGCGTGAGCGCCACCCTGCTGTTCGCGGCGCGGGCGATCTCGCCGGCCTTCTGGAACGCCGCCTTGGCCGCCGGGCGGTCCCACATGTAGCCTTCAAGATAGACGACCTTCGCCGATTTGACCAAGGCCTCGTCGACGTCGACCGGCGCGAGATAGGAGCTCGCGCCGAGATAGGTGTTCATCGTCCGCTCGCCGTCGGGCGTGACATAAATGAAGCAGCGCCCCGTGCTCGGTCCATGCTCGGCGGCCAAGGTCGAGAAGGCGACGCCGGTCGAGCGGATGTCGTCGGCGAAAGTCGCGCCGAGCAGGTCTTGCTTGACCTTGCCGATATAGGCGGCGGAGACGCCGAATGAGGCGACGCCGACAATGGTGTTGGCGGCCGAGCCGCCTGAGATGACGCGCGGATCGACGCGGGCGGCATAGAGCGCCTCCGCGCGATCTTCGTCGATGAGGTTCATCGCGCCCTTCAGCATCTCCTGGGCGGAGAGATAATCGTCGCCCGCGTAGGCAAGAAGATCGACAAGTGAATTGCCCAGCCCCAAGACTTCGACCATCGCGCTCATCGTCCCTCTCAAATTGTTTGCAGCGGCGGTTCCCTCGCATTGCCGCGAGATGCGGTCAATCCGAGGCAGGCGATCGCTCACGGCGCCGTTCCGACCCCCCCTCGTCTAGGAAACGGCGCTGGCGCCTACGTCCGATACGCGCCGTTCCTCCGCCGCATTGCCAGCAGGTCTGGATTGGATAAACTCAAGTCGGTTTTGATGTCATGGTCGCGGACGAGCGGCTCGATCGCCCACCCGCGCTCGAGGCTTCGATAAGGCCCAACGAGGCCGAGGGAGGGAATCATGCTCGGGCTGATGCAGAGCCGTCCGCTTTTGATTTCGGGCCTCGTCGATTACGCCTCGAGCTGGCATGGCGGCCGCGAGATCGTATCGCGCGACGCGGAAGGGGCGATTCATCGCTCGAACTATGCTGAAGTCGCCGCGCGCGCCAAACGCGTCGCGAACGCGCTCGACGCGCTGGGGGCAGGTCACGGCGATCGCGTCGCGACCCTCGCCTGGAACGGCTGGCGCCATCTGGAAATCTATTATGGCGTAACCAGCTCGGGACGCGTTCTGCACACGGTCAATCCGCGGCTCTTTCCCGACCAGATCCAATACATCATGCATCACGCGGAAGACGCGTATGTGTTCTTCGACCCGGTTTTTACGCCGCTCATCGAAGCGCTCGCCCCCCGCCTGCCGCTTGTGCGCGGCTGGGTCGCGCTTTGTGGCAAGAACGAGCTTCCCAAGACCAAGCTTGAAGGGCTCATCGCCTACGAGGAGCTGCTGGCGAAGGCGTCGCCCGATTACGAATGGCCGCTTCTCGACGAGAATACAGCCTCGACGCTCTGCTACACCTCCGGCACGACCGGCAATCCAAAGGGCGTGTTGTACAGCCACCGCTCGACGCTGTTGCACGCGCTCGCCGCCTGTGCGGCCGACGCATTCGGCCTTATGGCTCGCGATTCGATCCTCACCGTGGTGCCGCTCTTCCACGCCAACGCCTGGAGCCTGCCGTTTTCTGCAGCGATGTGCGGAGCAAAGCTCGTGCTCCCCGGTCCGAAGCTCGATCCCGAAAGCCTTTACACGCTGCTTGAGAACGAGGCGTGCACCAAGGCCTTCGGTATTCCCACGATCTGGCTGAACTTCCTTGCCTGGGTGGACGCGAACAAGGCAAAACTCGACCTCTCCAAGCTGAAACTGAGGATGGTTGGCTCGGGCGGTTCGGCGGCGCCGCGCGCGACAATCGAGAAGTTCCGCGAGCTGCTTGGCGTGACCGTGCTGCACGCTTGGGGACTGACCGAAACGAGCCCCCTCGCCACGACCGGCTCACCGCTTGCCAAGCACGAGGGCGCCAGCGCAACGGAGCTTACCGACATGCAGGTCAAGCAGGGACGGCAGGTGTACGGGATCGAGCTCAAGCTGCTCGACCACGACGGGCGCGACCTGCCGCACGACGGCGTTTTGGTCGGCGAATTGAAAGTTCGTGGCAACTGGGTGATCTCGGGCTATTTCAAGGGCGAAGGTGGGGAGGTCGTAGACAAGGACGGTTGGCTCAGCACCGGCGACGTCGGCACGATTGATTCCGATGGGTACGTGCAGCTCACCGACCGTCTAAAAGACGTCATCAAGTCGGGCGGCGAATGGATTTCCTCGATCGAGATCGAGAACCTCGCCATGTCGCATCCGGACGTGTTCGAGGCCGCGGTGATTGCGGTCGAACATCCAGTCTGGCAGGAGCGCCCGCTGCTTATCGTCCATCCCCGCGAGGGACGGAAGCCGACTAAAGCGGCGGTGCTGCAATTCCTCTCAGAAAAACTGGCGAAGTGGCAATTGCCGGATGATGTCGTGTTCGTTGACAGCCTGCCGCATACCGCGACTGGCAAGCTGCTCAAGACGGAATTGCGCCGGCTATTCCACGGACACCTCGCCGTCAGCGCCTGAGGGGGCGGGGGCTAAGAGTTGCATGGTTCGCGACGATTTATCCTTGACTTAGCGGCTCCTCCAGTCCACATGCGGATCAAGCTGCCATTGCGCGGTCATTGGCGCTCCGGCCGCGTGAAGGACTTTCAGTCCGCCTGCCGACCGCCCTTAATCCTCGTTCGACGTCCGGACACGCGGGGCGTTCCCTAACCCCCCGCCGCCATCGGCGCGTCTCGCGTCGCCGCGGCAGTTTGAAAGACTTTCACCTTGGATAATTTTCACGGGTTCGGCCTCGCCGCGCCCCTCAATACAGCGCTGGCCAAGCTCGGCTTCGTGCGTCCGACCCCGATTCAGGTCCAGGCCATCCCGCCGCTGATGAAGGGGCGGGACCTCGTCGGCATTGCTCAGACCGGCACCGGGAAGACAGCGGCCTTCGCATTGCCGATTCTCAACCGGATCGTTACCGACCGGCGCCCAGCGCCGAAGGGCGGCGCGCGCGTGCTCGTCTTGAGCCCGACGCGCGAACTCGCGAGCCAGATCGCCCAAAGCTTCCGTGACCTGTCCGACGGGCTTGGGCTCAAGATCGCGGTCGTGTTCGGCGGCGTGCCGCATGGCGCTCAGATTCGCGCGCTTCAAGCCGGCCTCGATGTGCTGGTCGCGACACCCGGCCGGCTCCTCGATCATCTCGACGCCGGGGTCGCGCGTCTCAACGCGGTCGAATTTCTGGTGCTCGACGAGGTCGACCAGATGCTCGATCTCGGCTTCGTCAAACCGATACGCCGCATCGTCCGGGAATTGCCCAGGCAGCGGCAGAACCTGTTCTTCTCCGCGACGATGCCCACGGACATTCGCGCGCTCGCCGGCGAATTGCTGCGGGACCCGATTGAGGTCTCGGTGACGCCGGCGGCGAAGACCGCCGACCGCGTCGAGCATAACGTCCTCCTTGTCGAAGCGGCGAAGAAGCGCGACCTGCTGGTCGAATTGTTCGACGATACCGAACTCACGCGCGTTATCGTCTTCACCCGCACCAAGCACGGCGCCGACCGCGTCGCCCGCACCCTCGACGAGGCGGGCATCGACGCGTCCGCGATCCATGGCAACAAGAGCCAAGGCCAGCGCGAGCGCGCGTTGGCCGCCTTCCGGGGCGGAGAGACGCGCGCGCTGGTTGCGACCGACATCGCGGCGCGCGGCATCGACATCGACGGCGTCAGCCATGTCGTCAATTTTGAACTGCCGCAGGTCGCCGAGGCCTATGTTCATCGCATCGGCCGCACTGCGCGAGCGGGCAAGGCGGGCCAGGCGATCTCGCTTTGCGATCATGAAGAACGCGATCTCCTGCGGGCGATCGAGCGCCTGACGCGGCTCACTCTGTTCAAGACTGATCGTCGCGGCGCAGCGGGTCCGAAGCCCGCCCCGGTGGTGCGCAAGGCAGCCAGCGTGGCGGCGCCTGCGCCAGCGCAGAAACGACCGCATCACGCGCCGCATCGGGAGGCGCGAGGCGGCAGGCCCGTCGTCGTCGAGCCCCGATCGGGCCATCGTCGTGGTTTTCGCCCGGGCGCCGCGCGCCTTGGGCGTGAGGTTACAGCGGGCCGCTGATCGCAGCCCCGTCCGGGCCGGCCTCGAGCGTGAGGCTGGCCGTGGCCGCCAGCGCCTCCCAGTCTTGGCCCTTCGCTACCGCGACGGGGCACACAAGCCCGTAGAGCTCGGCTGCGACCATGGCGCCGACAACCACGATCGCATCACGCTCCAGCATCAGGATCGCCGCCGGCCCGGTGCCGAGCCGCAGCGCCTCGGCGAGGGTGGCGCTGCCAGAGCTTGAGCCGCGTCCACTCGGCATCATCAGCATGCGGCCCGATACGCATGCGCCGCGCTGAGGGTGCAGGCGATCGATGATCGTTCCCGTCGCCGAATTCAGCCCGCCCCAGAAGCTGAGCGGCTCGTCGAGCCGCAGGACCAGGCCGGATGCGGCGCCGGGAACAAGCGTCACGGCGCCGAACGTTCGCGCGTTCATAGCCGCACCACTTTGCCGGCCCGCGCCGAAGCCACGCATTCGGCAAGCGACCCGTAGGCGATCTCGACGCCGAGATTGCCCGGGGCGTAATAGGCGCATTTGCCGGAATTGGTCATGACGGCGCCGACGCCAGTCTTCACCAGCGCGCTGACATAGACGCAGGTGTCGGCGATCAGAGTCACGCGGGCGGCGCGGAGCGGCGCTTCCCAACCCCGCTTGCGGACTTCATCCAGCGTCACGCGGCTGCAGTTGACGAAGATATCGATGAGCGGGCGGGCGCCATCGAGGAGCGGCATGAGGCGAGCGAATTCCGCTGTCGAGAAATGCGGCGTGCCGAGCGAGACCGCGCCGAGCGGCGCGCCATCGGCGACGTTGGAGAGCGAGCGCGCCGCCTCGCGCAGATCCTCGGCGGTCACTTGCAAGCGAAGCTTTGGCGTCAGGCCGCCGCACGCCGTCTCAAGATCCGGGGCTTCGGGCGTGCGGCCCACGACATGAAACAGCGCCACCGCGCCGGACGAGGCGGCGGCGGCGCCCAGCGCCTTCAAATCATCCTCGCTTATGTCGGTGGGCAAGCCGACGATCGCCGGAACGAGGCCGCCACAGCGCCGTCCGATCGTATGGCCGGCCGCAACCGCAAGCCGCTCGTTGTCCCAATCCTCCGGGATCGAGACGATCTCGACCAAAGCCCGCGCGGCGCGATTTTCGGTCAGATGCAGGCCGTATGCGGGGGCGCGGCCGGTCATGGCGCAGCAGAGGTCGATGAAATCGCCATAGCGATTGGTGCGCGCGCCGATCACCGAATTGGCGAAGACGATCGCGTTCGATTCTCCCCAGGCGATCTGCGCCCCGAAGCGCGGGCGCCATGCGGTTTGATAGGGGGCGCAGGTAAAGGTGGGCGCGCAGCCGAGCTCGACATGCGCATGCATGAGCCGGGCGCCGTTCTCCGCATGCTCCTTCGTTCCGCGAAAGAGCTCGGGATGAATGAGATCGACCGAGCCGACATTGAGGGTTGTCGGCACGCGAACCTTGCCGCCGAGTTCGATCATCCGCTCAGTGAAGTCGAGGCTCGCGCGTCCGTGATAGAGACAGCCATCGATATGCGCCGCCTCGATGTCGATGAACGAGCGCGCATCGACGGCTTCGGCGAAACGCACAAGGAGGCGCATCGCGAAGGCTGCGCCAGCGCCATGCGCGCCATCGAGGAGTTCGCGATCGAATGGGGAGAGGTCGAGAGCCATTGGCGGCGACGCTATCGGCCAGCCCCGCGGCGGGGTCGATGTGCCGCGCCCTCTCTCGCGTTCCTCTTCGTTTTGCTCGGCGGCCGGTGCAGCAGCGGCGAGGTCCTGGGGTCAGAAATGATTAGGTCGCCCCTTTTCAATACTCCTGAAACCATCCAAAAACTCTCTACCCATGGCTAAACGTTGTTCCCGGGTAGCCTCTTGATAGGCTTCAACGTAGACCGCAAAACTCGCGTAGCTCTCATGCTCGGGATCTGGTTTAGAATCCCAGATATCTGGAGACTCCAACGTCATGATAGTTTCCCACGCCTGCATTTCGGGCGAGGGCGGGGTATCCGTTACACGTTGGTATAAAATTATTCCAAGTCCTATTCCTGTTCTTGCGTGTATATCATCGACCTCCATCTTGCCGTCTGGATCCTTATCTGCATGCTTAAGAAAATTCGGAGCTTCTTGAAAACGTGCCCACCCAAGTTTCTCAATCTCCTTAGATAAAACCTTTTCGAAGCCGTCGCGATTGATCTTCGGGTAGATTGTCCCACAAGAGCCGAAACGCTGCGCGAGATAGCGTAACGATCGAACATAAATCGTCGTCGTTAAAACAGAGACGTACAGCACAATCGAGCTGTCGCCTCGCCGCTTCAAGCTTGGAAATTTCCATCAGATGCTCCGCCGAGATTCAATGCACCGATTGCTACGGTTCGGTGGGCTAAGCAAAGGTAGAGGCACACGACCTAAGTCTTAGGGTCGACGATTTGGGGGAGCCCTGGAGAAAAAGCTTGGCCTTCTCGCAACCTCACGTTCCCCTCCGTTTCGCTCGGGCGGTCGGCTGGGCGGCGGCAGGATCCTCGGGCCAGAAATGTCGGGGATAGCGGCCGCGCAGGTCGGAGCGGACGGCGGCCCAGGACCCGCGCCAGAAGCCCGGCAGGTCGCGGGTGATCTGAATCGGGCGGTTGGCGGGCGAGAGCAAGTGCAGCGTGAGCGGGATACGCCCGCCGGCCAGCGCCGGATGCGCGTTGAGCCCGAACAGCTCCTGAACGCGCAGCGCGATCGCCGGGCCGCCCTCGGCTTCGTAATCGATCGGCGCCGCGGTCCCGGTCGGCGCCTGAAAATGGGTCGGCGCTTCATCGGCGAGGCGCCGCGCCAGGTCCCAGGGCAGGGCCGCGTCGAGGGCGCTGGCAAGGTCATCGGGGCCGATATCTTCAAGCTTCGTTTTGCCAGCGAGGAACGGCGCCAGCCAGCCCGGATCAGCGGACAATGCCTCGTCCGACAGGTCCGGCCACGCCTCGCCCTCGGCTTGGGCCAGGAAGATCACCCGGTCCCGACGCTGCTTGAGCGCTTTCGTCCACGGCAGGCGCGCAAGGCCAAGCGAAAGAAGGCCGCTCGCCAGCATGAGCGAGGCCGCCTTGTTCTGCGGGACAGCGAGCGTCTGCTCGGAAAGGATGAGCGCGCCGAGCCGGCGGCGGCGGCGCGCGCGCAACGACGCGGAGGCGCGGTCGAAGGTCAGTTCATCCGCGGTCTCGATCGAGCTGCCTGCGATCCTCTCGATGTCGTCGAGACCGAGCGCCGCCGCCACGAGGATGCGCGCCGAGGCCGCGCGGCCGGCGATTTCGCCGATGGCGAGGAACGGCTCGCCCGCCAGCGGATCGTGCGCTTCGATGGCCGCCGCCCGGCCGTTCGCCATGAGGAATTCGCCACGCTTGCCGCGACTCGCGGCGATGCGGTCAGGGAAGGCCGAGGTCAAAAGGGGGCCCGGCGCACCCTCATCCGGCCGGCTGCGCCGAGAGGGGGGCGCGCCCTTCTCCGTCGGGGAGAAGGTGGCCGAAGGCCGGATGAGGGTTTCCGCACTTGCGGCGAGTCCACGCGCGAGGCGTCTGGCGTCGTCAGCGCGTTGCGAGCGGTCACGACGAAAGGCCTCAAGGCGGATGGCAAGATCGACGGAATCGCCGCCAAGGCCGCGTTCCGTGAGCAGGACGGCGATTTCGGTCGCGATCCGCCCTTCACCTGCGCGGACGGCGTCGACCACCATGCGCGCGAGCCGCGGCGGCAGCGCCAAACTCGCGACCGCGCGGCCCTCCTCGGTGATGCGTCCATCGCCGTCGATCGCGCCGATCTCACTCAGGAGCGCGCGAGCCTCCTTGAGCGCGGCGCGCGGGGGCGGATCGAGAAAGGCGAGCGCGGATGGATCGGCGACGCCCCAAAGGGCGCAGTCGAGCGCGAGGCCGGAGAGATCGGCGGACAGAATCTCCGGCGCGGCATAGGGCTGTAGGCCGCCGTTCGCGGCCTCCTCCCACAAGCGATAGCAGACGCCCGGCTCGGTGCGGCCGGCGCGGCCGAGTCGCTGGTCGGCATTGGCCCGGCTGACGCGCACCGTCTCGAGTTCGAGTGAGGCCGACGTCCGGCTCATAGACCGGGACGCGCATGAGCCCGCTATCGACGACGACGCGCACCCCCTCGATCGTGAGCGACGTCTCGGCGATCGAGGTGGCGAGCACGATCTTGCGCCGCCCCGCAGGCGCTCGCGCGACCGCAAGGTCCTGGGCGCGGCCGTCCAGCGCGCCATAGAGCGGCGCAATGTCGACGTCAGGGCGCTTGACGCGCGCCTGCAAGGTCTCGGCGACGCGCCGGATTTCGCCCTGCCCCGGCAGGAAGATGAGGATCGAGCCGCTTTCGCCTGCGAGCGCGTCGAGCGTGACACGCGCGACCTCATCCTCGATGCGCGCGCCTGAGTTGCGACCGACATATCGTGTCGCGACCGGGAAGGCGCGGCCTTGGCTCTCAATCAGCGGCGCGTCACCGAGAAGCGCGCGCACGCGCGCGCCGTCGAGCGTCGCCGACATCACAAGCAGCCGTAAATCTTCACGCAAACCTTGCTGCGCGTCGAGTGCGAAGGCGAGGCCAAGGTCGGCGTCGAGCGAGCGCTCGTGAAATTCGTCAAACAGAACGGCCGCGACCCCGTCGAGCGCGGGATCGGCAAGGATCATGCGCGTGAACACGCCCTCGGTCACGACCTCGATGCGCGTGCGCTTCGAGACGAGGCTCGTCAGCCGCACGCGCAGACCGATCGTCTCGCCAACCTTTTCGCCCAAGGTCCCGGCCATGCGGGCGGCGGCGGCGCGGACGGCGATACGACGCGGCTCGAGCAGGATCAGGCGCTTGCCCTTCGCCCAAGGCTCGTCAAGGAGGGCGAGCGGCGCGCGCGTGGTCTTGCCAGCGCCAGGCGGCGCGACAAGCACCGCGCTCGAATGATCGGCGAGCGCCGAGCGAAGCGCGCCGAGCGCATCGTCGATTGGAAGAGGCGGCGAAACGCTCATTTGCGGCAGACCCCTCTCCCGATAGGGCGTTCGGAAGAACGCCCTATCGATGGGCTACCGGAAGAGGGGCGAGGACAATAAGCCGCGCGGCTTAGGTCCCGACCGACTGCGTCGTCTGCAGCGTCGCGAGGTCGAGCCTGACCGCCGGGCCCATCGTCGATGAGACGGCGGCGCGCAGGACGTAATGGCCCTTGGCTCCCGGCGGCTTCGCTTTATTCACCGCTTCGACGAAGGCGCGAACATTCTCAGCGATCTTGTCTTCGCCGAACGAGGCCTTGCCGACCGAGCCTTGCACGATGCCGGCCTTTTCCGCGCGGAACTCGACCGAGCCGCCTTTTGACGCCGCAACCGCGGTCTTGATGTCCATCGTCACCGTCCCGACCTTCGGGTTCGGCATGAGTCCGCGAGGGCCCAGCACCTTGCCGAGACGGCCGACGAGCGGCATCATGTCGGGCGTCGAAATGCAGCGGTCGAAGTTGATCTCGCCGCCCTGCACCTGGGTCACGAGGTCCTCGGCCCCGACCACATCCGCGCCGGCCGCGCGCGCTTCGTCGGCCTTGGCGCCGCGCGCGAACACCGCAACGCGCAACGTGCGCCCCGTGCCGTTGGGCAAGTTGACGACGCCGCGCACCATCTGATCCGCGTGTTTGGGATCGACGCCGAGATTGATCGAAAGCTCAACCGTCTCGTCGAACTTGGCGGTGGCGTTGGTCTTGACCAGCTTGACCGCATCCTGCAGCGCATAAAGCTTGGTTCGCTCGACCGACTCGCGCGATTTGAGAACTCTTTTGCCGTGATGCGCCATCGGTCAGTCCTCCACCACCTGAAGGCCCATCGAGCGGGCCGAACCTTCGATCATTTTCATCGCCGCCTCGATGGTGTCGCAGTTGAGATCGACGATCTTCTTCTCGGCGATCTCGCGCACCTGCTCTCTCGTCACCTTGCCGACGAACCCGCGGCCCGGCGTCTTGGCGCCCGACGCCGGCTTCTTGCCGATCTTGAGATTCGCCGCCTTCTTCAAGAAGAAGGTCACCGGCGGCTGGCGCATCTCGAAGGTGAAGGAGCGGTCCTGATAGGCCGTGATCACGACCGGGATCGGCGCGCCCTTCTCCAATTGCGCGGTGCGCGCATTGAACGCCTTGCAGAATTCCATGATGTTCAAGCCGCGCTGGCCGAGCGCGGGACCGATCGGCGGCGACGGGTTGGCCGCGCCCGCCGGCACTTGCAGTTTGATATAGCCGGTAATTTTCTTCGCCATGAGGCTGCTCCATGCGCGGACGTAAGCCTTCAGGGTCGCGCCCTAAACGCTTAAGCCAGGTTTGCAGTTCGTGGTGCGAACGTTTGATCCGGCTGGCAACCGGACGTTCTCCCACGTTTTCCGTGAAGGGGCGGCACTAGCAGGATTGCGGCGCGGGGGCAAGTCTCCCGGCGGCGCGGAGGGCTATCCGCGCGTCTCCCGCATGGTGAACACGGCGACGAAACTGATCACGCCGGCGACGGCGATGTAATAGCCGACCCAGGCGACGCCGCCGCTCACCTCTAGAACCTGGGCGAGCGAGGGCGCGAACGAGGCGCCGAGGATGCCGCCGAGATTGTAAGCGCTGGCCGCGCCGGTGTAGCGGACGGGGACCGGAAAGAGCTCCGGCAGCAGCGCGCCAAGCGGCGCGAACGTGAGCCCCATCGCGCCCAGCGCCAGGGCAAGAAAGGCGAAGACGCCGGCTGTTCCCGCGGCGAGGAGAGCGGGCATCGCCAGTCCGACGGCGATCGCGACGACAGCGGAAACGAGGAGCACCGGGCGCCGGCCAAAGCGGTCGGCAAGCGAGGCGGAAAGCGGGGTGCCGAGCGCCATGAACACCACCGCCCCGCACAGCAAGCCGAGAAAGTGCACGCGCGGAATTCCGAGCGCCCGCACGCCGTAACCCAGCATATAGACAGTCGAGATGTAGAAGAGCGCGTAACAGACGACGATCGCGAGCGACCCCTGGATCAGAGGGGCCAGATGGTCTCGCAGGATGGCGGCGAGCGGAACGGCGACGCGCCGGTCCTGCTCGATCGCCTTGAACGCCGGCGTCTCCTCGAGCGAGACGCGGACGTAGAGTCCGATCGCAACCAGCACCGCGCTCAGGAGAAAGGGAACCCGCCACGCCCAATCGACGAACGCGGCCTCGCCGAATCCGACGAGCAACAGGAGAAAGAGGCCGGTCGCGATGAGGAAGCCGATCGGGGGCCCGAGTTGAGGGAACATGCCGTACCAGGCGCGTTTGCCTTGAGGCGCGTTCTCGACCGCGATCAAGGCCGCGCCACCCCATTCGCCGCCAAGCCCGACACCCTGCACGAAACGCAAAGCGGCGAGCGCAACGGGCGCGAAAACGCCCGCGCTTGCGTAAGATGGCAGCGCGCCGATCAGCGTCGTCGCCAACCCCATGGTCAGCATGGTGGCGACGAGCGTCGATTTGCGTCCGATCCGGTCGCCGAAATGGCCGAACAGGAACGACCCGACGGGGCGCGCGAGGAAGGCGAGGCCGAAGGTCAGATAGGCGTTCAGCGTCTGCGTTTCGGGCGCGGATTTCGGGAAGAACATCGGCCCGAACACGAGCGCCGCCGCGGTGCCGAAGATGTACAAGTCGTAGAACTCGATCGTCGTGCCGACGAGGCTCGCGAGCGCGATCTTGCCGACGCCCGTGCGCGGCGATTCGTTTGTCCCCACGGCCGCTAGTGTCGTCATGGTCGTTTCCTCGAATCCACCACTGGGCGGCGCTCGCTGTCGCCGTTCGCCTCTCCGTTTGCCTCAAATCTCCTTGGTGCGCGATAGAGGCCCTAGCGCCAGCCCCGGAAGAGGCAGGCGTGGATGACGAGCTGCCGCCGCTGTCTGGGGATGATGGATCAGGCCGTCGAGCCGGAGTTTTGACCAAAGTGAGAGAGAATTCGCTGGCCAGCTATTGTTCGGTTTTACTTCGCTCTTGTGCTGACCATCTCGTTGCAACTTTATGCCACTCATTCATCGGCTTGGAATTTAAAATTTTGGGCTACGATTCGGCCCGCTTCAAGAACCACCCTGTCAGTCCGTCCAGGAAAGACGAATCTTCGCCCGGAATAACGATCCATAAAGCCGTCTCGATCAAAAATTTCCATCCTCATTGCCAAATTGTAGCGTCGCATTCCTCTCGAACCTCGTTCGAAGCTTCGTGACCTGCCGCTGAAGTTTCATCCAGCGGCGAATGGAGCTCCGGGGGTTTTTACGCCGTGCGGCGCGGGTGGAGCAACAGGCAGGCGGCGTAGCTGGTCGGGGTTGCGCAGCCGACTGCCTGTTGCGCTGAGATTGTCGGCGTATGCCGCCGGCGTGAGATAACCCGAGCGCCGAATGGGGGACGCCGCAGATTGTAGTCGGCGACCCAGGTGGCGATCCTGGCGCGGGCGTGATCGAGACCAAGGAAGAGGCCCTCGTTGACAAGCTCGTCCGCGCATGCGGCCCATTGAAGCTCTCGCAGAAGCCGTTCTGCATCGGCTTTCCTGGCGCGATGAAATGCCAGGCGAGCTGGTCTTGGACGAAATCCAGCGACCAGCGAGCGTTCGCCTTTGCCTCGACAACGATCGGCGCGCGAGTTCCGATCGCTCGCCGTCGCGCGCGGCGCTTGATCTCGTGGTGCGCGCCGGTCGCCAAAAGATGCGCGAGCAGCGTGCCGTCGGCGGGAGGCCTTGAAGCCCCCGGTTCCGCAGCCGCAATTGAGAAAGACGCCTTTCGTCGGCGCGGGCCCGATGATGGGGGACGAGTCCGGAACGACATCGACGATTCCGCCCCATTGGCGCATCAGCTTTCATTGGCCGAAGGCCAGGAACGTCTCGAGCGAGCATCGGCGGCGAGCCGCGCTGCCCGAGGAAGAATGCGGTCGAGACCGCCGCTGAAGACGATCTCTCTCTTGTCCGATTGGCTGGCGTATTTCGCCGGTCCCGAGATGCAGAACGACAACGTCGAGGCACGGCTTGAACGGCTGGCTCACCATCGCCTGCAGCGTATAAAAATGAATCGGCGGCTTCACTCCGGCCTTGGCCATCAGTTGCGACGAAATGGCCAGCGACCGCGACGCCGAGCGCTTCAGCGCGAATTCACCCAACGTCGTGACGCCGACGCAGGCGCCATTCAGCATGATGAAGCCGGTCGCCTCGGATTCTCGACGATGTCGACGCCGAGCGGGTCCGCACCCGCCTATCCCAGGCGACCGCGTCGTGCTGCAAAACCGGATAGCGGCGGTGAACGAGCTCTTCGGCGATCCGATCGATGTCTTCGGGCAGGAGCTCGACCCCGCAATCCCGTGGGGCGGCGTCCATCGACCAGTGCTGAGGACGGGTCTCATAGATGCCGATCAGCATCTCCTTCTGATCCTGGCGCATATAGGTGAACCCCTCGAAGTCCACGACCATCGGCAGCTCGGTGTCGAGCGACGCGATCTCGGGGATTGTCTCCGTCAGGAGGTAGTGATGCTCCAGCGGGGAAAAGGGAAGGTCGAGCCCGACCATCCGCCCGACCTGCTTCGCCCATAGGCCGGCGGCGTTCACCACATGCTCGGCGTTGATGACGTCCGCTTCAGTAATGAGTCCCAGGAGGCGTCCGGGCGCTACTTCAGCTCCAGCCACCCGATTGTGCTTGATCACCGTCGCGCCGCGTCGCTCCGATGCTCCCGCATAAGCCCAGACCGTGCCTGTGGTGTCGACATAACCCTCGCGGTCGGCCCACATGCCCCCGAGCACGCCATCCACGCTGATGATTCGGCGGCGGGCCTTGATTTCCTCCGGCGCCACCAAGCGGACGTCATCGATGCCGATCGCCTGGAAGTGTCGACAGGACGCTTGCAGCCACTCCCAGCGTTCCGGCGCGAAAGCGACATGAACGCGTCCGGTCATGTGCATGCCGATGGGCTGGCCGGATTCGGCCTCGACCTCCTTCAGAAGGTCGATCGTGTAGGCCTGAAGCAGCGCCATGTTGGGATTGGCGTTCAGCGCATGAAATCCGCCGGCGGCGTGCCAGGACGAGCCAGCCGTCAGGACGGTCCGCTCGACCAGCGCCGCGTCGGTCCAACCAAATTTGGACAGATGGTAAAGGACGGAAGCGCCGACAACCCTTCCGCCGATCACAACCGCGCAGTAGCGCTTTCATTCGCGGCTCCCCATAATTGAAGCGCCTCCCGCTACCCGAACCGTCTGACGCTGGTCCGGACAATGATGTCCAGAAGCGATCCGCTGGACATGATTTGTCCGCAAGTGTGGCTTTTGTCGCCTTGTCCGGTGGGGCCGAATATGCGTATGCATGGCTGTTTGCGTCGGCCCGCAACACGTGACTTTGCGCCGCCGGAAGACCGCCTCCGCAATTGACGGGGAGGGCTTGGCTGAGGTTCGAAGTCTTTTGTTCAGGAAGCCGCCGGTAACGCCGGCGGTGTGAGGCCGACGACGAGCGGAATTGCCCGTGTAGTGAAGACGTATAGAGGGTTGGCGAGCGTGATGGACGACAGCGGCGGGGACTAAGCGTTGTTCGTGCGCGCGGATGCGTTTTGAGGCAAAGGGGTGGTATGAGGCGGAGCGGGGCCTTCACGCTCGCGGTGGTCCTGACGCTTGGCGCGGTATCCGGCGGCCGGGGGCAGGAGCTATCGAGCTCGGTGACCCCGGCAAATGGGTCTCTATTCGACGGGCTCGTTCTGCCTTCGATCCCCGAGAACTGGAGTGATCTGCCGTTCAAGCTGACCGCTTCCCAAGTCGTGTCTTATAACTCGAACATAAGCGCTTTTCCGATTGGCGTCGCTCCGCAGGGCGCGGTCCTCGGCGATTTCACGTCGACGACCAACTTTGGCTTCCGGACCAGAGCGAACGTCTCCGGTCAACAAGTATTTCTTGACGCGACGTTCGGCGTGATACGGTATCTTCATGACGTCCAGTTTAATTCAACCGTTTACTCTCTGAACGCAGGCGTTGACTGGAACGTGACGTCGCGATGCTCGGGAGCTCTTGCCACGAGCCTCTCCAAGTCGCCCGCTCAGCTCACGGAACAGGTCGGGACGGGCGTCAACTACACGACAACGACCGCGCTCAATGAAACCGGAAAATGCGCCGTTGCCAACGGGTATTCGTTGCTCTTTAATAGCGGTCTAACCACGACGACGAATTCAAATTCCATCAATGCGCTGAATAACGCCCGAACCGCGCTCATCGCCGCCGGCGTTGAATATGCAAGGGGCCTCGGCACGCTCACGGCGCTCGCCAGCATTTCCGATGCGAACTACAACAGTCGAACCGGGGCGCAGCAGGTTGCTTTAGGGTTAGCCACCGAGACCGACTTTCACAGCTTCACTCTGAACTATACGCGGCAAATCTCTCCCAGCCTTTCCGTGAGCGGACTTATCGGTCTGGTTGGGGTTACGAGCGGATTCAGCCTGGGTCTGCCCAAAACGCTCCTCCCGATCTATACGGTAAGCACCACGTGGGCGCTTGCGCCCAAGCTCGGCCTGACCGCCTCCGCGTCGCGATCAATCTCTCCTCCGACCACAGTCGTCGCCAACGCGCAGCAGAGCTACGATGCCGGGATGAATCTGAGCTACCAGCTGACGCCTAAGATCGGCCTGAGCGCTGGCGGTTCGATTGGCTATTCTACCACATCATTTACACCGGCGACAGTGGCGACGGCCATTTCCCCTTTTTTGTTTGGTTCGCAGAATACTTACAACTTGAATACCGGCTTAAACTACACCATGACGCCCTTCCTGTCGGCCGCGCTGAGCGCCACATATTCGGAGCGGGTCGGAAACCATCTGATAACCCCGCAGGATGTCGTGACCGTAAGCCTGAATTATAGACCGTACTAGCAAGTCCGAAGTGGGAGCGGAGCAATGCTGACATCAATGCGAATGGCGTGGGTGTGGCCCTTGTGGCTGGCCGTCTTGGCCGCCGGCGTGGTCTTTTCGGGTTGGGCCATCGCCGCCGGCCGGGTCCTCACGCCGCAAGACTCGGTGTCCATCAAGGTCGTCAACCAACCTGACATGGACACTGCGACCCGTGTCGAAACGGATGGGACAATCAGCTTTCCTTATATTGGCCGGATCAGGGCGGCAGGGTTGAGCGAAGACCAGGTGGCCCGCGCAATTGAACGACAGCTTGCCTCACGTCAGATCGTCACCGATCCCCACGTGTTGGTCGAAATCAGCAGCTTCGGCACCCAAGCGAGCGTCCAAGGCCAAGTGGGTGTGCCTGGAGTGTATACGCTGGATCGGCCCACAAACCTCACGCAACTCTTGTCTCGCGCAGGCGGAGTGCGCGACGCCGGCCTGGGAGGAACGGTCACTGTGCGCCGCCCCGGCGGCGGGGTCCAGAAGTTCGATTCCAAGGACGTCCAGGCTGGGCGCGGCCCGGGCGCGAATTTGCGGATCGCGAATAATGACGAGATTTTTGTCGATCTGGCGCCGTTTTATTACCTCTACGGTTATGTGGGCAGAGCGGGAGAATATCCTCTCCTTCGTCCTATCACAGTCCAGCAAGCCATCTCGATTGGCGGCGGGCTGCAGGTCCTCGGATCGGAGTGGCGCATCAAAATCAAGCGGAAGTCAGCCAACGGGGAAACATACGAAGTCCCGGCTTCACTTGACGACCAAGTGGAGGCGGGCGATACGATTATCGTCAGCGAGCGCATATTCTAGTCATTAAGTGCTGCTATGCCCTCATTTTGAATTCACCTCTAGCCCGGGAGTTGGGGCGTGTCGGTAAGCCAAATTCTTGTGATCCTTATGCGCCGGGCGTGGATTGTTATGCTTGCACTCCTCACGACCGTGATCGTGGCCGGCGGGGTGCTGCTGTTCGTGCCAGGCCGCTACGACGCCGTCGCGAGCGCGAGCATAGACCCCGGCAACATCGACCCAATTTCGGAAATGTCTGCGGGCCTCGGCGCAATCGGATTGATTCAGGGCAACATCATCTCGCTCGTGACCAGCCAGCGGGTGGCCGTCGATGTCGTCAAGAGATTGAACCTCACCGACAATCCGGCGGTGCAGGCGAATTTCCGAAAATCGCCTTCCTTCGGACGCGAAAGCATCGACGAATGGATGGCCGACGGTCTGATCAAGGGTGTCGATCCCAAGTTCATTTTGGGAACGAATGTCCTCACGATCAAATATAAATCGAGCGACCCAAACCAGGCGGCGCTGATCGCCAATGCGTTTCTCGCGGCGACAATCGACGGCTCCGTGGCCATGAAGGCCGCCGAGGCCGACCAGACTGCTCGCTGGTTTTCACCACAACTCGACGAATTGCGTAAGGAACTGGACGACGCGCGCACAGCGCTCCGAGCCTTCCAATCCAAGGCGAACATGGTGGCGCCGACGGCCGGCGGCCCGGATAAGGAAAGCAGCCAATACATGGCGATCGGCGCGGAATTGACGAGCACCAGGGCCGGGCTGACCGCGCTTCAGAGCCGCCTGACCAACGGCTCGACCGACCTGTCGAACGACCCTTCCGATCCCGATCTGCAAATGCTCTCGGGTTTGAAAGAGAAGCTGTCGTCTGCCGAAGCCGAATTGGCAGCCTCCAAGGGCGTCCTTGGCCCCAATAACCCGAAGATGTTGGCCCAACAGGCGAATATGGCGACGGTTCGCAAGCAGATGAGCGACGCGACCGACCGAATGCGCCAACATCTGAAAGAGCGCATCGGCCTGACGCAAACCCAGATCGCGTCACTCGAGGCCGAGCAACAGCAAGCGCAGAAGGTATTGATCGACATTCAAGCGCAACGCGACCGACTCGGGCAATTGCAGCATGATGTCGAGTTTCGCGCTGAGGAGTTGAACGCTCGTGAAAGGGCGGCGGAACAGGCTAAGCTGAAGAGTAAGCTGACATTTTCGGACATGACGGTTCTCGACAAGGCGTTTCCGCCCGTTGAGCCGGCGTTTCCAAAACCGTTCGTCGTGTTGCCAGTCGGGATCGCGGCCGGCCTCGCCCTCGGGCTGATCCTGGCGCTTCTCGCCGAAGCGGCGGATCGGCGGGTTCGCTTTCCGATCGATCTGGAATATGCGGCGCCCGCTCCATTCTTGGGCACGATCGGCAACGGGGGACGCGCGAAGGCGCGAATTGGCGCATCGCGCCGCGCCCTTCGGGCCGCCTGAGTTCGTAGACGCGGGATGTATTAACCGTCAGTTTTGGGCGCCCCTGGGCTAGCCCCGGGACCAGGAACAGTTCGGAAGAGTTTGGGGGGTAACGTTTTTTTTGAGGGCCTCGTTGCGTGCAGCGGGTCGTCAGCTGAATAGTTGAGAGCTTGAGTCCATGGCGATTAAACCAAATTATCAAAAAGACTCGGACAACGTCGTCGCCGTCCAGACGTCGAAGGATCCGATCGAGCAGCAAATTCTCGCGGCAGGCAATCTGAGCGAAGCTCAGGTCGAGGCCATCCGCGGGTTTCAGCGGCGCAAAGGGCTGACATTTGGAGAGGCGGCGATCGCGCTGGGCCTGGTGCGACGCGACAGTTTGTTCCTGGCGCTGTCGAAACGCTACAATTATCCGGTTCTAAACTTCGGCGTCGACGAAGGCCGCTTTTCCCGCGAGTTGGTTGTCGGCTACCAGCCATTCAGCACCGCCGCGGAAGCCTTCCGCTCCGTAAGGTCCGCGCTCGCGACCGGACCCTTGTCGCAGGGCAAGAACGCCTTCGCCGTCATCGGTCCCCACCGCAAGGTCGGAGTGACTTATTTCGCCGCCAATCTGGCGTTATCTTTCGCGCAAATGGCTGTTCCCACTCTCCTTGTCGATGCAAACTTGAGGAAGCCAAGGCTGGCCGCGCTGTTTGGCGTGGATCCAAAGACGGAGGGTCTCGTCGAAGCCCTGACCCATGGCGATGCCGAGTTGCCGCCGGTCACAATCGACATCGTGCCCGGCCTGTCGCTGCTCGTCGCAGGCGCAACCGCACCCCACCCGCAGGAATTGCTGAGCTCCAAGGAATTTTTGACATTGTCGCAGAATGCGCAGCGAAACTATGGCGTGGTGATCTACGACACCCCGGCGGCGTTAGAGAGCGCGGACGCCTACGTTGTCGCATCGCGCGTCGGCGCCGCGATGCTGACCGCTCGGCGCCACCGAACAAGAGCGAGAGATATCAGCAAGATCTCGCGAGCGCTGGAGGGTTTCCAGTGCGACATCGCGGGTACGATTCTCTCGCGGTTCTGAGAGGCTGGGCTTTGTCAGCGCCGGCCGCCATCAAGCGGCGAACAGCCGTCTTGGGGAACGGGTTCAGCGTCCTGGCCTTACTTTCATTTTAGTTTCTCGACCGTAATGTTTTCAGTTACTTGGGACCCCGTTTGGTTTCACGCTGAAGGATTGCGCGGGCATGGTTCCGGCCTTAGGCATTATAGTACATTATGCAATAGTATAATAAGCCAACGAGCGCTCATGGCGAGGAGCAGGCGCAAAACCGCCCCCTTTCAACGCGCCAGCTTACGCAGATAGTCCCAGCTGTAGAGGCCGGTGTCGTGTCCATCGTCGAACACGATCTTGATGGCGTAATTGCCAACGGGCTCGATCGCGACGATGGCGACGTTCTCCTTGCCGGTGACAATCTTTTTTTGGCGCGGCGAGTGGCCCTGCACTTCAGCGCTCGGGCTCTCGACGCGTAGCCGCTCGGCGGTCAGGCGGATCACTTGGCCGTCGTCGAAGGCGGCTTCCAAGATGCGCCCCTTGTCCATCGCCGCAATATCAGTCGGCCAGGCCATCGCGGCTCACTTCACTCCAGGATGCGGATGCGTGGCGCGGGCTTTGCGCCCGGCGCGCCGGCGGCAAGCGTGTCCGCCACCCGTCGAGCAATCTGGAGCAAGGCGTCGGCCTGCGGGCTTTCGGCCATGCTCGCGATGACCGGGCGCCCTTCATCGGAATTGGCGCGGATGGCGATATCGAGCGGCACTTCACCGAGGAACGGAACACCGAGCTTTTCGGCTTCTTTGCGCGCCCCCCCGTGCGAAAAGACATCCGTGCGGCCGCCGCAATGCGGACAGACGAAGTAGCTCATATTCTCCACCACCCCGAGCAGCGGCACTTTGACCTGATTGAACATCGCAATGCCGCGCCGGGCGTCGATCAGCGCCAGATCCTGCGGCGTCGATACGATCACTGCTCCCGCAAGCGGCACGTTCTGGGCCATCGTCAGCTGCGTGTCGCCTGTGCCGGGCGGCATGTCGACGACCAGCACGTCGAGCTCGCCCCAGACCACCTCACGCAAGAGCTGGTTGAGCGCCGAGACCACCAT
The DNA here is from genome assembly GCA_963726105.1 of uncultured Alphaproteobacteria bacterium. Classification (GTDB taxonomy): domain Bacteria; phylum Pseudomonadota; class Alphaproteobacteria; order Rhizobiales; family Beijerinckiaceae; genus Roseiarcus. The sequence goes on along the minus strand of CAVSBJ010000024.1, from coordinate 734,964 downwards.
CGGTCCCCGCCAGACCACCGGCGCGCCCTCGTCGATCAGGAAGCCGATCGACATCACCTTCACCCCGGCGCTTTCAAGCGGGATGAGCCGCTTGCCGTCCGGCGCCAAGCCTGGCTTGGAGTGGATCCCGAACAGCTTGGGCATCGATGGCCCGAACAGGTCGGCGTCAAGAACGCCGACCGCGAGGCCGAGCTTGGCGAGCCCAACGGCGAGATTGCAGGCGACAGTCGACTTGCCCACTCCGCCCTTGCCCGAGGCGACCGCGATGATGTGCTTGACCCCGGGCAGGGGCTCGCTCGGCCGGCCGTGCCGGGGCGGCGCCTTGCTCTCGTGGGTGTGGCCGGGCGACGCGCCGGCAACGGCACGCGCGGATTCGGCGGTCAGCGTCACCACGGCCCCGGCGACGCCCGGAAGCGTCCGGATTGCCGCCTCGGCTTCAGCCCGCATCGTTTCCATCGCCTTGGCGCGCGTGGGGTCAATAGCGATCGCAACGAACACCTTGCCATCGCGGATGGTGACGCCCGAAACTGCCCCGGAATCGGGCAAAGACGCGCGCCCGTCCGGGCCGGGGATCGCCGTCAGCGCGGCCATGACCTCGTCGCGAGAAACCATCTCAGTCCTTCCCGCTCGCCGCGCGCGGCTCGGCAGCCGGGCGCCAATCGAGCGTGTCTCGCAGCGTCACAACCGTCCCGACGATGATCATCGAGGGCCCGGTCAGTTCGGCCGTGCGCGCCCTCCCGGCCAGCGTTCCGAGCGTGCCGACAACCACCCGTTGATTGGGGCGGGTTGCGTTATCAATGATCGCCGCCGGCAAATCCGCGTCCGCGCCGCGCGCAACGAACTCGCGCGTCAGGGCCTCGACGTTGCGCAGCCCCATATAGATCGCGACCGTCTGGCGCGGTTGCAAGAGCGCCGTCCAGTCGAGATCGATTTTACCGTCCTTGCCGTGGCCGGTCACAAACACGCAAGCTTGCGCGTGATCGCGATGGGTGAGCGGAATGCCGGCATAGGCCGACGCGCCGATCGCGGCGGTAATCCCAGGGCAGACCTGAAACGGGATCGCCTCTGCGGCGAGCGCTTCAATCTCCTCGCCGCCCCGACCGAACACAAAGGGGTCGCCACCCTTGAGACGCAGCACCCGCTTGCCCTGCTTGGCGAGCTTGACCAGGAGCGCGCTGATCTCGCCTTGCGGCAATTCATGGTCCTCCGGCTGCTTGCCGACATAGATGCGCTCCGCCTCACGACGCACGAGGTTCATTACGTGCTGGTCGGTGAGCCGGTCGTAGAGCACGACGTCGGCCTTTTGCATGAGCCTAAGAGCACGGAAGGTGAGAAGATCGGGATCCCCGGGGCCCGCCCCGACGAGATAGACCTCGCCGCGCGGCGCCTCGGCTTTGTCAGTCGCCGCACGTTCTATGACACGAGTGAGTTCGGCCGCTGCGGCGCTCTCGTCGCCTGAGAGCGCGCGTTCCGCGATTGGTCCCTCAAGCACGGTCTCCCAGAATCGGCGCCGCATGATCGGAGAAGCGATCGCCTTGCCCACCGCGTCGCGGAATCCGCCCATGAGGTCTGCAAGGCGGCCGTAAGCGGCGGGAACGGCGGTTTCCAGGCGCGCCTTCAGCATACGCCCCAGTATCGGCGAAGCCCCGCCGGTCGAAATCGCGATGACAAGCGGATCGCGGTCGATAATCGCGGGCATGATGAAGTCGCAGAAATGCGGCCGGTCGGCGACGTTCACCCATGCGCCGGCCTTCTTTGCCGCCGCCCAGGCCTCGGCTGACGAACGCTCGTCCTCGAGCGCCACGAAGCAGAGCTCGAAGTTCTCGAAATCCTCAGGCTTGGGATTTTGCGCGACGTGGCGAAAGTTCGGCGCATCGAGAAGCTCACGAAAATCGTCGCTGAGGGCAGGCGCGAACGCCGTCACGCGCGCGCCGGCTTTGATCAGGTGTTCCGCCCGCCGTGCGGCTACCACGCCGCCGCCCACGACGATTGCGGCCTTACCGCCGAGCTCGAGAAAAATTGGCAGATGGCGCATGGTTATCCGGCGCCGGACCGCATCGCGCGCGGCACCTGGTCCTGAGGCAGGGGACTGAAAGGGGCTGTCATCCGATTCACAAGGCCGCCCTTCTAGGCCTTTCGACTTTCAGAGCAAAGCGAAAGCAGAAAGCCCCGGCCTTCAGCCGGTTCACAAAGCAGGTCGCCTTGCATCGGGATGGAGCCGCTTCGGCCCCTACCCGGCTGCGGACCGGCTCATCCGGTCGACTTGGGCTTGGCTTGCGGCCGGGTTGACTGCGAAGGCCCCTCCTATGAGGGTTGGAGTCTCTTGGATTTCCTCAGTTTCTCTCGTCCGAATCGATACTTTTCAACGGGTTACGCGCCTCGAAGCGGGGATAACCTTTGTAGCGCCTCTCCCCAAAGTCCGGAGCGCAGGGACAGCCAGCCTCGCTTGACCTGAGGCGGGCATGATGTACATTGGGCAAAGTTTACGATGATTTCTGATTTCCTGCAGTCGATTGTCGTCCGAGCAATTCCCCTTACCGCCTCCTAAGTCTCGTTGCTCTGGTGCTGCTCGGCGAGCTTGCCGGAAGAGTGACGCCCAGCATGTCCGCACAGCAGTGAGCCGTAGACTGCGAGGAGCTTTGGGTTATAGGCATTCGCCATTGTCCTTGTGGACGATCCGACGAGAGCGCGTGGCGAGTGGCAAGCTTCTCGACTCTGCGGGGTGCTGGGCCGAACAATCAGCGCGAGGAATACCCGCTAAAACGCGCCTCCCGCTCACTGCGTCCCTCGAACCTCATACCTTCACGAGAAATCTCTACTTTCACGAGCACGAATGCGGCTTCGAACGTCATCAACGACCCACCCGGTCCATCTCCGACGCCGGAACTCGGACCGAATATTTTTGACGCGCCGTGCCGACCAAGGCACAGCCGAACATCCCGAGGCATAGCCCAAGGAAAAGCTCGCCGGTCAGAAACGCGGGGCTATGATTCAACAACAGGGCCAACATCGGAGTGTCTCACTGCGGTTCATTTGAGATCGTGAGCTTAAAACGTGCGAATAAAGACTGAGTTCCATTGTTTTCCAAAAACCGGGGCTTTTCGTTACCTTTTGCTAAGCCCATTGACCGATGAGCGATACTCAGGCTACGGGCGATTTGATCGCCGTCGCCAAAAACGAGTATCAGACATAAGCGCTCGCATTTTTCCGCACGCAATTGCACAGAGAGCTTTGCAGAAGCGGCCGAGTGGCTGGAAGCGATGGGTCGAGGTAGCGAGAACGGGTTTTGTAGGATTGTGTGGGGGAGCTTTGCGCCGTTTTGGCCGGCGATTTTTCGCTTTCCGGGCTCTGGCAGGCCGTCTTTCCATGCCGTACCAGCGCTTCATCGTGGCGAAAGGCGCGCTCGACCGCTGAGCGCACGCTTCCCGCCCAGGCGTTGTGAAGCTTTTGCCAGGGCTCGAGCGAATAGCGGGCGTGCTTGACCTTCCAGACGATTCCGTCGACCAGGCCCGCCGTTCGAGTGTTTCGCGCAAAGCCTGGCTGTCATAAGCCCTGTCGGCGAAATAGCCCTGTTCGTCACCCTGGATCAGAGCTTCGCCCAGACGGGAGTCGTGCACGTTGGCTGAGGTCATCTCGGCCTGGCGCACCCGACCGCTCTCCTCGTCCACCGCCAGATACGCCTTGTAACCGAAGTAGGTCTTTGTCACGCTTGCGCCTGAAACGCGCCTCGAGGTCGCGCGGATTAACGCCGCCGGGCACGTCAAGGGTGCCTGACCGCGCCGGCGACGAGGGTCGCGTCGACCAGCGTGCCGCGCTTGATGACGAAGCCGCCCGCGTCGGACTGCCGGTTGACCTCAGCCAAAAGCTTCGTCGACAGGCCGAGCTTGTCGATCATCTGGCGAAACCGCCAGATTGAGGCGTGGTCGGGCGTCTCCAGGTCCAGCGGCAGGCCACAAAAGCGGCGGAACGACAGCCGGTCGCGCACCGCCTCCTCGGCGGGACCAGAGAGCGTGTGCCATTGCTGCATAAGAACGATCTTGGACATCGTCAAAGGCGGATAGCCTGGCGCTCCCATCGCCGAGCCATGGATCGGCGAAAGCAACGCCTCGAATGGCGACCAATCGAACGCCTGCTCAAGCCGGTCCAGAATCCTATAAGAGCCCAATTGTTTGGCCGCAACCACCTAAACCAGGGAGAGGCCGAGGCGGACATCGAGCCGACCGTGCGGTGACGAACACCACCTGTTCCGGCCACACCCTTGAAGGGAGCCGAACTTGCCCCGAGGCCACTAAGAACGTGCCGGAATGGTTTTCCGACGGCGCTATTCACTGACCGCGCCCATAGAGTTGGCTATGCCCGAGCCCGCCCGTCCTTAATGCGACATCGAAGCCGTCGAGCGCAAGGACGGAAGCGCATAGTATGTGCGTTTGACGCGGCCCTATACGTGAGAGGTCCGGTCCTGGCGAGCGCGCTGAGGAACTCCCGAGCGCCGACGCCGTCCGAAGCGCGATGGCCGGGTTGAAGAAGACTTCCGGAAGCGCACCTCAATGTGAAGGGGCGCCCCTATCGACGCGCTCGCCGCTTCGTTACTGCACCATGATCGGGCTCGCGACGCGAGGGATCATGATGATCGAATCGTGCAGGGTGATCGTACCGACCGCGAAATAGATTCCGGTCGCCTGGAACGGATAACTCACCTCGCCGAGAACGACGTAATTGGTGGGGACGGTGTTGGCAGGGATACTGCCGCAAGCGGGATTGTTGTTGGTGGCTGAGCCGGAAAAAGCGGCGGCGATCGATGGATCGACCGACAATTGCGAGCCGATCGTGCGGGCTATTCCGTTCGCGTTCGGCCAGCTCCCGCAAACCGTGCCGGTCGCGGTCCCGTTCGAGGTGGTGACCAGCAATTGCGACACCACGACCGCGGCGCTGCTGCCGTCGTAAGGGTAGAGGATCAGGTCGGGATAGGAGAGAATCTGGTTAAGCTCAGCGGCGGTGATCGTGGAGGTATTGACGTTGTTGGCTTGGGCGAAAATATTGGCGACCGTGGTCGCGGCCAGCGTCACTTTGCGCTGCACGCTGTAGGCCTGGCCGCCAAAGACGACGAGACTCATCAGCATCAGCGCGATCGGCAGGATCAGCGCCAGCTCCACAGCCGCGAGGCCTTTGGCGTCGCCGAGGAACGCGTGCGAGCGGCGGGGGAGGAGCCGCGCGATGCGGATTGTCCTCTTCATCACAGGGGCTCGATCCGGAACACCTGGGTCGAGGTCATGAGCATTTTGCCGTTCCCCATGTTCGCAAAGTTAAGGCCGAGCGGGCCGCCGTAGACGGGCCACGGATACATGACCACGAGCAGCATGTCCGTGCCCGCGGCACCGGCCTTGGCGCCGACATCGACCGGCGGCGTGCCAACAACGTTTCCTTTTGAGTCGAATGTCGGCAGCAGAGCGCTGACATTCGTCGTGCCAGCGGGCATGGGCTCGAGTTCGACCGTCAATTGCCCGCAATTGAAGAGCGCAGTCAACTGATTGCAGATTTCAGTTTGGAACTGCGCCGCTGTCAGCGACGAGGTCTGATTGGTGAGAACGATCCTCGCCGCCTGCTCCGCCCCGGATTCGAAGAACGCCTTGACCAGGAAGATCGACCCCGCCTGCAGAGTGGCGAGCACGACACCGATGAAAATGGGAAAGACCAGAGCGAATTCGACCGCTGGCGAGCCGGCCTCGTCACCGGCGAGCTTTCGCGCTGAGCGGCTCACGCCAGCGAAGAATTTGCCCACTGAATCCATCCTCGCGACGACCCCTTCGTGATGGGGAAATCCTGCGCGCGAAGCCCTTACTTCAGTCTTATCCCGGATGTGGAATTTTGATGAAGATGCGAGCCAGTGGGGCGCGGAATCGGAAAGGAATCCGGTCTTTCGATATTAGCGTTATGCGGCTGCTAACAGGAATGGTGAAAGCGCCGAGCGTCGCGAGAACGCTCCCGCGCGCTCCGCTGTCCACTCGCTCCCCAGTCGCCGAGCCAAGGCGTTCGAGGCCCGCGGATGACGGACGCGGCCTGACCTGGAATAACCGTTCTCGATTTTCCGCCGAATGACTTAACCGGGCGGAATTGGTTTCTCCGAGCAAGCGATATCTTCCAATCTATACAACGCTAAATCGTTGCAGCCCAGGTCAAGCCTTAGTACTTTCGCCTGCCGAAACCGTCGCGTTAGGGAGGCGCGGGATGATGATTCCTCACGAGCCCTGGCTCGTGGCTCTTTCCATCGCGATCGCCATTCAGGGCAGCTTCGTCGGCCTCTCGCTCGCGCGCGGAATCGACTCTGCCGAGGGTTTCCGCCGACGGCTCGCCATCGCTGGATCAGCGATTACGCTCGCGACCGGCGTCTGGTCGATGCACTTCGTCGCTATGCTGGCCGCGAATTTCCCCAGCGCCGTCGATTATCTCGTGCTGCCGACGCTGATCTCCTTCCTGATTTGCGTCATTGTGGTCGGGATCGGCGCTTATGCCGCGCATATGCCAGGGGCGCCGGCGTTTCGAATTGGCACGGGCGCTCTGGCGATGGGCCTCGGCGTCAGCCTCATGCATTATGTTGGCATGTCGGCGGTGCATCTGGCCGGACCGACGTCGTACGTTCCTTCCTATGTCGTCGCCTCCATCGCGGTGTCGATCGCGGCCAGCGCCTTCGCATTGTGGACGATCGACAGCCGGCCGACACGCCCGCGGTTGTTCCTCGGCGCGGTCGCGCTTGGCCTGGCGATTTCTGGAATGCACTACACGGCGATGGCCGGGATGCGCCTGGACCCGCTGTGCTTCGACGTTTCGCGCTTTGTCGGCGCCGAGTTGGCGCTGTCGCGCAACACGCTTGCGCTGCTCGCAACCGTCGTCGCCTTCGGCGTGTCCGGCGCCTTTCTCCTCTCGCTCGTGCCGGATGCGAGCGCTCCCCGAACTATCGCCGCCCCGGCACAGGCCGGACCGGCCGCGCCGGGCGCTCCAATAGCGTCGCGCGATCTGGCGCCAACGCCGTTCCAAGAGGCCCCCTCCGCCGAGCCGCCGCCGGTCACGCCACCGGTCAGAAGGGCCGCCTTGATCCGGGTCGAAAAGGATGGGCGACCGCGAGACATCGCCGTCAGCGACATCTATGCCGTCCGCGCCAACGCCCATTACACTTATGTCCACGACGGCGAGAAGGAATATTTCTGCACGCTCTCGATCAGCGCGCTTGAGGCGCGCCTCGACCCGAAGGCGTTCCTGAGGGTCCACCGCAGCTACATCGTGTCGGTCGATCGCATTGCGCGAGTCAAACGATCAGGCGAAGCCGGCATCGCCGAACTCGGGTTGCCTGTACGCTGCACCATCCCGATCGCGCGCGCCCACTACCGTCAGGTCAAGCTCAGGATTGGCGCGCTCGCCGGTTGAAGGCGGCCGCGGCAGCATGAAATACGTCATCCGTCCTGACGCATTTCGTGCGCCCGAGCCGTCGCTGGCGCCTTTTACGGTCCCTCGGTTCATACGTCATTGATCGTGCGGCCCATTGGGCCAAACCTCGCGCGATCTGCGCACGCGAATTGCGCGACGGCGCAAGCCAGAAGCATGGTCGCGCCATTCGCTTGGGAGGATGTCTTGATCCCCGGATCCTTCGAGTATCATCGGCCCGCCAACCTTTCGGAAGCGGTCGCGCTCCTCGGCCAGCTCGATTCAGACGCTCGGGTCATGGCCGGCGGCCACAGCCTCATTCCGATGATGAAACTGGGCCTCGCCACGCCGAGCCATCTCATCGATCTCGCAGGCGTCGCGGAGCTGAAAGGGCTGCGTCTCGAGGGGAGCGAGGTCGTCATCGGCGCGATGACGACCCAGCACGAGATCATCGGCAGCGAATTGCTGGCGCAGCACGTTCCCATCCTGCGTGAAACGGCTGAAGTGATCGCCGATCCCCAGGTGCGCTATGTCGGCACGATCGGCGGCAACGTCGCCAATGGCGATCCCGGAAACGACATGCCGGCGCTGATGATGACGCTTGACGCGGCTTACGTTTTGCGAGGCGCGAGCGGCGAGCGCCGCGTCGGGGCGCGCGACTATTACCTTTCTGCTTACGAAACCGCCGCCAAGCCGGGCGAGGTGCTCGCCGCTATCCGCGTTCCGCTGCCCCCCGCGGGTCACGGCTGGGCGTACGAGAAGCTCAAGCGCAAGGTCGGCGACTACGCGACCGCCGCGGCGGCGGTGATCCTGACTGTCTCGCGGGGCGCAATCGCGAGCTGCGCGATCGGCCTCACCAACGTCGCCGGGACGCCGCTCTTCGCCGCCGACGCGGCAGCCTCGGTCGTCGGGACCGCGCTCGACAAGCCGACGCTCGCACGAGCCGCGGCCGCCGCGACGGCGATCGCGGAGCCCGCCGCCGACGGCCGCGGCTCGGCGGAATATCGCGCGAAGATGGCGGGCGTCATGACCGCGCGGGCGCTGACTCGCGCCTTCGCGCGCGCCAAATCCTGAAAGGCCCCGACATGTCTCTCACCAATGTCAGCATGACGGTCAACGGCAAATCGATGTCGGCCGCCGTCGAGCCTCGCACCCTGCTCATCCACCACTTGCGCGAGAACCTCGGCCTCACCGGAGCGCATATCGGCTGCGACACCTCCCATTGCGGCGCTTGCACGGTCGACGTCGATGGCCGGTCGGTGAAATCCTGCACGATGTTCGCGGTCCAGGCGGTGGGCGCAAATGTCCTTACGATCGAGGGCATGGCGAGCGCCGACGGCGCGCTCAGCGCGCTGCAGGAAGGGTTCCGGGAGATGCATGGGCTTCAGTGCGGCTATTGCACGCCGGGTATGATCCTGCGCGCCCATCGGCTCTTGCAGGAGAACCCGAACCCGTCCGAGAGCGAAATCCGCATCGGCATTTCGGGCAACCTCTGCCGCTGCACCGGATACCAGAACATCGTGCGAGCCATCCAATACGCCGCCGCCAAGATGGCCGGCCTCGAATTCAAGGAAGCCGCGGAATGAACGACGCCCCCTCCCCCACTTCGCTTGAACGCGCCGAAAAACTGCAAGGCATGGGGTGCAAGCGCAAGCGCGTCGAGGACGTGCGCTTCACGCAAGGGCGCGGCAATTACATCGACGACATCAAGCTTCCGGGCATGCTGCACGGCGACTTTCATCGCTCGAGCCATGCGCATGCGCGCATCGTCAAGATCGATACGTCCAAGGCGAAGGCCGTGCCTGGGGTGGTCGCGGTTCTGACCGCCGAGGACCTCAAGGGCGTCAATCTCGCCTGGATGCCGACGCTCGCGGGGGACGTGCAGATGGTGCTCGCCGACGGCAAGGTCCTGTTCCAGAACCAGGAGATCGCCTTCGTCGTCGCGACCGACCGCTATATCGCCGCCGACGCCGCGGACATGGTCGAGGTCGAGTATGACGCGCTCCCCGTCGTCGTCGACCCGTTCAAGGCGATGGACAAGGACGCCCCGATCCTGCGCGAGGACATCAAGGACAAGAAGGACGGCGCCCATGGGCCTCGCAGCCATCCCAACCACATCTTCAACTGGCACGTCGGCGACAGGGAGCTGACCGACGCCGCCTTCGTGAAGGCGGAGGTCGCAACCAAGGACCTCCTCAGCTATCAGCGCGTCCACCCCTGCCCGCTCGAAACCTGTCAGTGCGTGGTCAGCTTCAACAAGATCACCGGCGACCTCACGATCTACGGCACGTTCCAGGCGCCCCATGTCATCCGCACGGTGGTCGCGCTGATCTCGAGCATTCCCGAGCAGAAGATCCACGTCATTGCGCCCGACATCGGCGGCGGCTTCGGCAACAAGGTCGGCGCCTATCCGGGATACATCTGCGCCGCGGTCGCCTCGATCGTGACCGGGCTTCCGGTCAAATGGGTCGAGGACCGGATCGAGAACCTCTCCACCACCTCGTTCGCGCGCGACTACCACATGACGACCGAGATCGCCGCGACGCGCGACGGACGGGTCACGGGGCTTCGCGTGCATATTCTCGCTGACCATGGCGCCTTCGACGCCTGCGCCGATCCGTCGAAATGGCCCGCGGGCTTCGCCAATATCGTAACCGGCTCCTATGACTTTCCGGTCGCGCATCTTTCGGTCGATGGCGTCTACACCAACAAGGCGCCCGGCGGCGTCGCCTATCGCTGCTCGTTCCGCGTCACCGAGGTCGCCTACGCGATCGAGCGCGCGATGGACATCATGGCGCAGAAGCTCAACCTCGATCCGGTCGACTTCCGCATCAAGAACTTCATCAAGCGCGAGCAGTTTCCTTACCATTCGGCGCTCGGGTGGGAATACGATTCGGGCGACTATCACACCGCCATGCAGAAGGCGCTCGACGCCACCGACTACCGCAAGCTGCGGGAGGAGCAGAAGGCGAAGCAGGAGGCGTTCAAGCGCGGCGGGACGCGCGAACTGATGGGGATCGGCGTTGCCTTTTTTACCGAGATCGTCGGCGCGGGCCCATCGAAAAACTGCGACATTCTCGGCATCGCAATGTTCGATTCCTGCGAGATCCGCATCCATCCGACAGGCAAGGGGATCGCGCGGATGGGCACGAAGAGCCAGGGCCAGGGTCACGAGACAACCTGGGCGCAGATCATCGCGACCGAGATCGGCATTCCCGCCGACGACATCATGGTCGAGGAAGGCAACACCGACACCGCGCCTTACGGCCTCGGGACTTACGGCTCTCGCTCGACCCCGGTCGCGGGCGCTGCGATCGCCATGGCCTCGCGCAAGATCAAAGCCAAGGCGCAGATGATCGCGGCCTACATGCTCGAAGTGCACGAAGGCGATCTCGAATGGGACGTCGACCGATTCAGCGTCAAGGGCAATCCTGGAGCGTTCCGGACGATGAGCCAGATCGCGTGGGCGGCCTACAACAAGATTCCGCCCGGCGTGGAGCCCGGTCTCGAGGCCGTCAGCTATTACGACCCGCCGAACATGACCTATCCGTTCGGCGCCTACATCTGCGTGATGGACATCGACGTCGACACCGGCGTCCATAAAGTGAGGCGTTTCTACGCGCTCGATGATTGCGGCACGCGCATCAACCCGATGATCATCGAGGGCCAGGTGCATGGCGGCTGCACCGAGGGTTACGCGATCGCGATGGGACAGGAGATCGTCTACGACGAGGACGGCAACGTCAAAGGCGCGTCGTTCATGGACTATTTCCTGCCGACCGCGGTCGAGACGCCGCATTGGGAGACGGACTACACGGTCACGCCGTCGCCGCATCATCCGATCGGCGCAAAAGGCGTCGGCGAGAGCCCCAACGTCGGCAGCGTGCCCTGCTTTGCGAATGCGGTGAACGATGCGTTCAAGTTCGCGGGCTCAACCCACATTGCCATGCCCCACGACGCTTATCGGATCTGGCAAGCGGCGGAGGATTTGGGACTGCACGCATGAGCCTGAAGGCCAAGGCTAAAAAAATGCCTAGTGGTCAAATCCCGCGCGAAGCCATCGCAGCGCGGCTCGCCGAGGTCGGTTACGTCGCCGACCGCGACCTCGCGACCGCGCTGTGGATGATGGATTACCTCAAGCGCCCGCTTCTCATCGAGGGCGAAGCCGGCGTCGGTAAGACGGAAGTCGCCAAGGCGCTTGCCGCGCTGCACGACTGCGAGCTCATCCGCATGCAATGCTACGAGGGGCTCGACGCGAGCTCGGCGCTTTACGAATGGAACTATCAGCGCCAGCTGCTGGCGATCAAGGCGCGCGAGGGCGGTGGCTCCAGCGCGTCCGAGATCGAAGCGCAGATCTTCTCCGAGGACTATCTGCTCGAGCGGCCGCTGCTGAAAGCCATTCGGCAAGAGACATCGCCTGTGCTGCTGCTCGACGAGGTCGACCGCGCCGACGAGGAATTCGAGGCGTTCCTGCTCGAGTTGTTGTCGGACTTCCAGGTCACGATCCCCGAATTCGGCGCGATCACCGCAGTATCGATCCCACGCGTCGTACTGACCTCCAACGCCACGCGCGAATTGTCGGACGCTCTGCGTCGCCGCTGCCTCTATCACTATCTCGATTTTCCGGACGTCGATCGCGAAGCGGCGATCCTGCTCAACCGCCAGCCCAACCTGAATGCGAATTTCGCCTTTCAGATCGCGCGCATGGTCGGAATGTTGCGCAAGGAAGAGCTGAAGAAAGTTCCAGGCGTCGCGGAAACGCTCGACTGGGCGGCGACCCTCGCCGGCCTCGAGGTCAAGGATCTGCATGACGACCCTGAGATTGTGCATGCAACGCTGATCGCGCTTCTGAAGACCCGCGAGGATCGCGCGTCGATCAGCATAGAGACGACGAGTCGCCTCGTCGGCCAAGTCGCATGAGGAGCGTCGCTTGATGGGCGCCGAAGGCTTTGCTGTCGAAGGACCCGGACCAGGTCCGGCGATGCGCAAGCGCCTTTCCGGGTTTGTCGTCACCTTGCGCAACGCGGGCTTCGTCATTGGCCAAGCCGAAACGCAGGATGCGGCCCGGCTGATGTCGAGCCCGATGGCCGAGCGGCCCGAACGCCTGCGCGCCGCGATGCGCACATTGTTCGCTTCACGCCGAACGGAGCTTGCGCGGTTCGACGAGCTGTTCGACGCGTTTTGGCGCGGACGAGGGGCCAAGCGCGCGACGAGGATTGACGCCGCGGCCGTCGCCGCGCGCTCGCCGCGCCGCTTCCAGTATGGCCCCGGCGCTAACGAGCCACGGCGGGACCCGACCCATATCGGCGGGGGAGCGGCTCCGGAAGGCGCTTCGGCTGAGGGCGGTGGACGGCTTGGCGGCGCGTCGCCACACGAGGCCATCTCCAGGAAGGACATCGCAGCGTTCGTCGGCGAGAGGGAGCGCGCTCAAGCCACCGAGCTTGCCGAGCGCTTTGCGCGGGTCATGCGGACGCGGCTCACGCGTCGCGAGCGTGCGCGCCGGCGCGGCCGGCGGCTCGACTTGCGCGCAACGATCCGGCTCAGCGTCGCCCATGGCGGCGAACCGCTCGACCTCAAATTCCGCAGGCGCAAGATCAAGCCGCTCAGACTCATCGCGCTTCTAGACGCGTCTGGGTCTATGGAATCCTACGTTTCGTTTTTCACCCGCTTCCTGCACGCCGTCACGCAGGTCTTTCGCGAATCCGAGGCATTCCTCTTTCAGACGCGGCTTGCGCATGTTTCCTCGGCGCTCCGAGAACGCGATCCCGCGCGCGCTCTCGACCGGCTTGCATTGATGGCCGCGGGCGTCGGCGGCGGCACAAAGATCGGCGAGTGCCTCGCGGCGTTCAATCGGATGCACGCGAAGCGCGTCATCCATTCCCGCACCTGCGTGATGATCCTGTCGGACGGCTACGACACCGGACCGCCGGAATTGCTTTCATCGGCGATGCGCGACTTGAGGCGGCGCTGCAAGCGCATCGTTTGGCTCAACCCGCTGACTGGCCGGAATGGATTCGAGCCGAGCGCGCGAGGCATGCAAGCGGCCCTGCCCTACCTCGATCTCTTTGCCCCCGCGCACAGCCTCGAAAGCCTCGCGGCGCTCGAACCCTATCTGGCGAGGATATAATGGGCGTGCTCGAGCAGGCGGCGCTCCGTCAGGCCCAGGGCCACACATTCGCGCTCGCAACTGTCGTTCGCACGGTCGACGTCACCGCCGCGAAGGCGGGCGCGAAAGCTTTGATCGGGCCGGACGGTTCGATCGAAGAAGGCTGGATCGGCGGCGGATGCGCGCGCGCCGCGGTCGTCAAAGCGGCGCGCCAGTGCATGGCGGACGGCCAATCGCGACTTGTCTCGATAGCGCCCAAGGACGCGCTTGCCGAGCTTGGCGCGGCGGCCGGCGAGGAGCGCGGCGGCGTCTTTTTCGCCAAAAACTCGTGTCCAAGCCAAGGCACGATGGATGTTTTCGTCGAACCCGTGTTGCCGAGCCCGCGCCTCCTGATCCTTGGCGCTTCGCCGGTCGCCGTGGCGCTCGCCAAACTCGCGCCCTCGATGGGCTTTGCCGTGACGGTCGCTGCGGCCTCAGAAGAACATCAGCGATTCAACGCTGGCGTGTCGCGGGTCTTGGGTTTGTCGCCGCCGGCGGAGGTCGGCGACGGCGCTTATGTTGTCGTCTCGACCCAGGGCGCGGGCGACCGAGCCGCACTCAAAAGCGCAGCCGCGATGAACGCGCGCTATCGCGCCTTCGTCGGCTCGCGCCGCAAAGCCGAAACGCTCAGAAACGAACTCGTCAAGGAAGGGGTATCCGAAGCAGCGCTGGCTGCGATCAAGGCGCCGGCCGGGCTCGACATCTCGGCGATCTCAGCGGATGAGATCGCGCTTTCGATCCTCGCGGAAATGGTCGCCGTGCGTCGTAGGCACGAGCGGCCGTCGATTGACGACGCAATCGACTAGCGCCGTGAGCGGCTAAAGATTTGGCTTCTGTTCCTGCGGCAGCGGTTTGACCGGTGAACCGGGACCGATCTTCTGCAAGTTGCCAACGATGATGCGTTCGCCTTCGGTCAGGCCCTTGGTTACACTCACGAGGTCGCCATCCATCGGTCCGAGCGTGAGAAGGCGCTGCTCCGCCTTGTCGCCCGGGCCGACAACATAGACGAACTTGCCTATCTGGTTCGATCCAAGCGCTGCCTGCGGCGCCATGAAGGCGTCGGGCTCGTCCCGGATATGAAGCCGCACTCGCACGTATTGGCCAGGCAGCAGGGCAAAGTCGGGATTGGCGATGGTGACACGCGCGGCGATCGTGCCCGTCGCCTTGTCGACGGAATTATCGAGGAAGGTCAGTGTGCCTTTACGGATCGTATCGGTGCCGGCGAGCGAGATCTCGGCGTCGACTTTTCCCGCGGCCCGGGCTGTCGCGATCTCGACCAGATCGGATTCGCTCGGGTTGAAGGCGACGTAGATCGGGTCCAGCTCGATCAGCGTATTGAGCGCCCCGCTCGCCGGACCGACCAGCGCGCCCTTGGCCGCCTGGTTGCGCCCAAGCCTGCCGGCGAACGGCGCACGGATTTCCGTATACCCCAGATTGAGCTTCGCAGCGTCGATCGCCGCGTGGTCGAGGACGAGCTGCGCCTCAACCTGATGCATCGAGCTCGCCCGCTGATCGTAGGCGTCCTTGGTGACGAAGCCGCTTTTGACCAATTCCTCGCCACGCCCGAAACTGGCCTTCGCATATTCAAGCGACGCCTGGTCGCGCTGCGCCTGCGCATTCGCCTGATCGAGCGCCGCCTGAAGGTCCCGCTGATCGATCTGGTACAGGAGATCGCCGCTCTTGACGTCGGCGCCGTCTGCCACGGGCTGCGCGTCAATGTAGCCCGACACGCGCGCCTGCAAGGCGATGCTGCGGATCGATTCGATGCGTCCGGGATAGTCGAGATAGATCGGCAGCGTCTTTTTGACGACCGATACGACCGGGACGGGCATCGCCATCATTGGGGGGGGAGATGCGGATTCCGTGGCGCCATTCGCGTGGTCGCCTGCGACGCGGAAGCCTGCGAACGCGACAACGCCGATGGTCACCAAGGCAGCGAGAGAGATCTTGAAAGCGCGCATGGAAAAGCTCCTAGGCGTTATTCGGCGGCTTCGGCGTGGGGCGCAAGATGAGCGCCGGTGTGCGGCGCAGCCGCTGCCGCCGCCGCCTTGCGTCCCTCGCGAGCGCGTTCGATAAGGGCGTAGAAAACGGGCACAAAGATCAGCGTCAGCAAAGTCGCTGCGACCATGCCGCCGAACACGGCCGTGCCGAGCGACTGCCTGCTCGCGGCACCCGCGCCGCTGGCAAACATCAGCGGCAGTACGCCGAAGATGAAGGCGAAGGCGGTCATCAGGATCGGGCGCAGGCGCAGCCGCCCCGCCTCCATCGCGGCCTCGACGACGGGCAAGCCTTCCTCGCGGCGACGTTTGGCGAATTCGACAATAAGAATTGCGTTTTTCGCCGCGAGGCCGATCAGCATGACAAAGCCGATCTGCGAATAGACGTCGACCTGCATCTGGCGGACATAGATCGCGCCGAGCGCGCCGACCAGCGCCAGTGGCGCGGACGAGAGCACCATGAAGGGCATCGACCAGCTCTCATATTGCGCGGCGAGGATCATGAACACGAAGAAGATCGCGAGCGCCAACACGATCGTGGCGAGCGAGCCGGCGCTGAGCTCCTGGAACGTGACGCCCGTCCATTCGTAGCCGAAATCGCGCGGCAACGCCTCGGCCGCCGCGCGCTGCATCGCGACCACGGCTTGGCTCGAGCTGAAGCCTGGCGCCGGCGCGCCGTTGATCAGCGCCGAAGCATAGTTGTTGTAGTGGGGCACGGTCTCCGGCCCAATGATCGGCTTGAGTGTGCCAAGCACGTTCAAGGGAATCATGCCCCCGGTGCTGTTGCGGACGTAAAGCTTGCTGAGGTCCGACGGAGAGGCGCGCGATTTTGTGTCGGCCTGCATCGTGACGCGGAACGTGTGGCCGAACAGATTGAAGTCGTTCACATAGAGGGAGCCCAGATAGATTTGCAGCGTATTGAAGACGTCAGGCAGGCTGAGGCCGAGCAGCTTCGCTTTCGTCCGGTCGAGGTCATAAAAGAGCTGCGGGGTCGAAGCGGAGAACGAAGTGAACAACGATTGCGGGTTAAGTTCCGGCTGTTTGCGAGCCGCGGCAATCAGGGCCTGAGTCGCTTCGCTCAACTGGGCGCCGCCGCGCCCCGCCAGATCCTCGACCTCGAATTCGAAGCCTCCGGTCGTGCCGAGCCCATTCACCGAAGGCGGATCGAAGCTCAGCGCAAAGGCTTCCGGAATTGCGAGCAGCTTCGGACGCACCGAGGCGACCAAAGCGGACGCGTTCTCTTCCGGCCCTCGCTCGCTCCACGGCTTCAGCACCGCAAATTCGACCGCCGAGTTGGACTGCGCCGCGTTGGTCAGAAAATTGAGGCCGCTGATGAAGCCCGCAATCTGAACGCCTGGCGTCGCCTGCAAGATGTCGCGGACCTTCTGAGCCACGGCGTCGGTGCGCTCGAGCGCCGATCCGTCCGGCAATTGCACGATGACGAAGAAATAGCCTTGATCCTCAACCGGCAGAAAGGTCGTCGGGATGGCCCGCGACAGCATGTAGGCGCCGCCCACGAAGAGAAAAAATATGCCGACCAGCGCCCACCCGAAGCGAATGAACTGGCGCACGCAGCGCGCATAAAAGTTCGCGAGCCATTCGAAGCCAGCGTTGAACCAGCGGAACAGAACAAACTGGCCTTTCGGTCCATGGCGCAGAAACGCGGCGCTGAGCGCCGGGCTCAACGTCAGCGAGTTGAAGGCGGAGATCCCGACGGAGATCGCGACGGTCAGGGCGAACTGGTTATAGAGGCGGCCCGCAACCCCGGGAATGAAGGCGACGGGAATGAAAACCGCCATCAACACAGCCGTCGTGGCGATGATCGGCCCGGTCACCTCCGACATGGCTTTTCTCGCCGCCTGAAGCGGCGGCAAACCGGCTTCGAGCTGCCGCTCGACATTCTCGACCACGACGATCGCGTCGTCGACGACGAGGCCAATGGCGAGCACCATGCCGAGCAGGCTCAGCATGTTGAGCGAGAAGCCGAAAATCTGCATCACCGCCAGCGTGGCGATGAGTGAAACGGGAATCGCGATCGTCGGGATGATCGTCGCGCGCCAGCTCTGCAAAAAGATGAAGACGACCATCACGACGAGGAGCAGCGCCTCGATCAACGTGATCACCACGTCATGCATCGCGGCCGACACGAAGCGCGTCGTGTCGTAGTGCATTGCGTACGCAATGCCTGGCGGGAAGCGCTTCGAAAGCTCCTCCATCTTCGTCTTGACCTGCTTCTGCAGGTCGAGCGCGTTCGAGCCCGGCATCTGGAAGATCGCCATCACGACGGTGGGATCTTTGCCGAAGAAGGCGGATGATGAATATTGCAACGCGCCGAGTTCGACGCGCGCGATATCCCGCAGGCGCACTACGGCGCCGGACACGGGGTCGGCGCGGACGATGATGTTGGAAAATTCCTGCGGATCGGTGAGCCGCCCCTGGGCGTTGACCTGCAGTTCAAAAGAAGTCCCGGGAGGAGCCGGCGACTGGCCGATCTTTCCGGCGGCGACCTGAACGTTCTGCTCGGCGATCGCATTCTGGACCTCGACGGCGGTGACGCCGAGATTGGCGAGCTTGTCCGGATCGAGCCAGATCCGCATCGAATAGCGGCGCTCGCCGAACATCTGGACGTCGCCGACGCCTGGAAGCCGCTTCAACTGGTCGACAATTTGCAAGTACGCGTAGTTCGACAGGGTCACCGAATCAACCGAACGGTCCGGCGAGACGAGATTGACGATGAGAACGAAGTTTGGATTCTGCTTCTTGATCGTCACCCCGCCCTGATTGACGATCGCCGGAAGCGAGGACGCCGCTTGCGACACGCGGTTCTGCACGTCGACAGCGGCGATGTTGAGCGGGTAGCCGACCTTGAAGGTCACGGTGATCGTCGAGGAGCCGTCGTTCGAGCTCGCCGAGGACATGTAGGTCATGCCCTCGACGCCGTTGATCTGCTCCTCAAGCGGGGTCGTCACCGTGTCGGCGACGACCTGGGCGCTCGCGCCCGGATAGTTGGCGCTAACGACGACCTGCGGCGGCGTAATCTCTGGAAACTGCGAGACTGGCAGCAGAAAAAAGCAGATCGCGCCCGCGAGCACCAGGATCGCGGCGATCGCGGAGGCGAAGATGGGACGCTGGATGAAAAAGCCGACCACGGGAGCGCCTCGGCTTTACCGGAATAGGGTCAGCTGCAGAGGGAGGCTCCGCATTCGCCGCCGGTCGTCCGTGTCGTCGGCCGCATCAGGAGGAGGGGTCCGCGAAAAAAGCCGCGGCGACCGAGATCCTGCCCCACCTGCACGGTGGCCGCGCGCCGGGACTCGGAGATGCGACGGGCCGTCCCGTCCAGCAGGGTCTTCAGAGCTTGCGGCTCCACACGGTCGGCGAGCATGACCTTCTGAATGAGCGAGTCCGCCAGAAGGTCGTCGATTGTCTGGGCGCGGTACGCCATTGCGGTATTCCTTTCGACTCGGGCGCCCGGTCCTACCCGCGGTTTGACTCTACAAGCGCAGGGTGGTACCGGTCGGTATCGCTCTCTGATACCGATCGGTAACGGGTTCGTCAAGCATCATGAACAAAGAAAAATCGAGTTCGGATCCTGAGGTACAAATTTGCAGGACCGGGAAGCCTCGTGACCGCATTTTCGACTGCGCGCAGGACCTCTTCCACCGCAAGGGCATTCGGGGCGTGGGCGTCGAAGCGATCGCCGAGGCCGCGGGCACCAGCAAGATGGCGCTTTACCGCCATTTCGATTCGAAAGACGAGCTAATTCTCGAATATCTGACCTACAAAGGGCGAAAGTCTGACGAAATCTGGGCGGATATCGAGGCCCAGAACCCCGGAGATCCGGCTGGTCAGCTTTACGGCTTCATGGACAAGGCCGCTGTCTTCATCGCCGGGGACGAGCGGGGCTGCGATCTCGCCAATGCTGCGATCGAATTGACGGAGCAGGGTCATCCCGGTCTTCGCGTGATCGAGGAATTCAAGATGCGTCAGCGTGAGCGCCTGACGAATCTGTGCAAGGCGGCCGGCGCTTCGCAGCCGGAGCTTCTCGCCGACACACTTTTTCTCCTAATCGAGGGCGCGCGGGTGAGCCGACGCAGTGTCGGAACAAATGGCCCCAGCGCCAATCTCGTGCGCACCAGCCGGGGCGTGATCGCCTCCTTTGGTGTTCCGCTTCGCGAGACCCGCGAGCCCGAATCGAGCCCGCACTGAGCGCCGGGCGCAGGCTCGCGCTTCAGCCTATGTGCTGACCGTCGCGGCGCGGCTGACCATTAGCGCGCGATCTGCTTTGGCTGAATTGCGGGGGATTCCCAAGAGGGCGCGAGTCAGATTCAAATCTGCTGGCTGGGCTTGGAGGCCAGCAGGGATGGCTCGAGCTTATTCTTTGGACCTGCGCGAGCGGGTGATGGCGGCGGTCACGGCGGGTCAGTCCTGCCGTTCGGCAGCCAGGACGTTCATGATCAGCGTGGCGAGCGTCGTGAAGTGGTCGCAGCGCCAGCGCGCTATCGGCAGTCCGGCGGCGCTGAAGATGGGCGGGCGCAGGCCCTATCTTGTGGCGCGTGAGCGCGATTGGGCTCTCTCGCGGATCGCCGAGAAGCCGGATCTCACGCTGCGCGCTCGGCTTAAGGAGCTGGCCGACCGCGGCCTGGTGGTGAGCTATTACGCGCTTTGGCATTTTCTCCAGCACGAAGGCGTGACGTTCAAAAAAAAGCCTTCGCGCCTCCGAACAGGACCGGCCGGACGTCGCCAGGCGGCGTGAGCGGTGGAAGGCGCGTCAGGCGACGATCGATCCGAAGCGGCTCGTCTTCATCGACGAGACCTGGGCCAAAACCAACATGACGCGCATCCACGGCCGATGCGCCAGAGGCCAGCGCCTCGTCGCCAAAGCGCCCTTCGGCAAATGGCGGACCCTCACCTTCCTGGCGGCTTTGCGTTGCGACGGCCTCACCGCGCCCTGCGTCATCGACGGACCGATCAATGGCATGAGCTTCCGCGCCTATGTCGAGCAGGTTCTCGTCCCGATCCTTAAGCCGGACGACATTGTCGTCATGGATAACCTCGGCAGTCATAAGGGCCGCGCCGTTCGCGGCGCCATCCGCGCCGCCAACGCCAAGCTCTTCTTCCTGCCCGCCCACTCGCCCGACCTCAACCCGATCGAACAGGCCTTCGCCAAAATGAAGACCCTCCTGCGCAAGGCCGACGCTCGAACAATCGACGAGACCTGGCGAACCATCGGCGCCCTGCTCGATTGCTTCACCCCAACCGAATGCGCCAACTACTTCATAAATGCAGGCTACGCTTCAGCCTAACCAGATCGCGCTTTAAAGCGGGCGAAGCGATCTTCGCCGTGGAAAACTGGGAGACGCCCGCTATGTCCTCCGACAACGTCGCGGGCAGGGCGGGCCGAAACCGTTCACGGAGTCGGAGCCTCACTGATGTCCTTGACCGACTTGAGGACAGCCGCCGGGGCGAAAACGCGGTCGAGCCATCCCTCACGAAATATCACCGGCTTCGCCTTGTCGATCGCCTGCAGGGCGCCATCCGAGAACTTGCCTTCGGGAAAAATTCCGAACGCAATCGCGAGCTCAATGTTGAGATGGCCAATGATGAAGTCGATCGCGGCCTGTTTCGGTACTCCGCGGCGGACAGCCTCATCCGTCGCCTCTCTGAGCGCGAGCGCGAACGTCGCGCCGACCGTCTCCGACAGCGCCGGTTCCAAGATGGCGAGCTGCTCCACCGTGCACCGGTGCGCGCGCATCACCGGCTTATAAATCTCACGCGCGATCTCCTCGCATTCGGCGTAGTGCGAATCCGGCCCTTGCATCAGCGCGCAGACAATATGCTGCTTGGCGTGAACTCCGCCGAAATAGTCGGCTTTCGCTTTTGGCTCGGTTTCATCGTTGAAGATGGGCGGGTGGCACGGATGCGTGACGAAATATGTGATGTCGTCACGCTCCGGCAATTCGCCCGCGTGCGGAGCCGCCGCGTCGAGCATGACGAGCTTGGCGCCGGGGCGGAGCTCTTTGACGAACGTCTTGAGGATCTCGCCGATCAGCCGGTCCGGCACGGCCATGACAATTGCGTCGGCGGACGAAACCGCCTGACCCTGCTCCATGCATTCGATTCCGAGCGTCCGCTTGAGACGGGCGCGCCCTTCTTCAGAGACTTCGACGTGATCCACGTCGAACCGGGTGTCCTTGAGATTGGTCGACAGGCGCACGCCCATCTTTCCGCCGGCGCCTAGCAGTGCGATCTTCGTCACGTCGTTCCTCCATTAAGCTGTCGCGCGTCCTGTGCGAACTGATCCGAAAAAATCCACTTTGCCCATTTGCCCGCCCTTGAGCGCGATCTCGATCCCATCCACTTTCGGATCGGTCGAGAAAACGCGGCAGAGCGGAGCTCCGGGCGCGATTGGCGCGATCGCTTCGAGCGCGTAGGCGCCGAGCGTGCGCATCGCGAAACCGGAGGTGTCGCCCCCCGAAACCGCGGCGCGCTTGACGCGGGTTGCACCGATGAGACGCCTGACAATTTCGCCAAGGCCGCCGCCAATTCGCGCGTTTATCTCTAGAGGATCGCACCCCGAGGCAGCGAGCTCTGCTCGAAATCGAGTTATGGCTTCGTCATTGGGGCCGCGCGCAGTCAAGACAAGCGGGGAGCGCCCGCTTGAGAGCGTGGCTCGCGCCCGCTTGGCCGTCGCGTCGATTTCGGCCTGCCAGCGATGCTTGTCGAGGCTTGCTTCGGCGGCGAAGGCGATGAGATCGAAGCCGTTCGCGTCCGCCCAGTCGATCTGCGAAGCGGTGATCGGTGAGACCGAACCCGAAACGGCGACGATCTGCGACTGTTCAGAGGCCGTGTTTTGCCCTGCCACGATCGGAAGCCAGCCCTTGGCGCGCCAATGCGCGACGAGCGCATATTCGACTCCCTGTGAACCGATGGCGAAAAGCGAGCCGTCGCGCCGCCCCCACATCAACGCTCCGACCCATTGCAGCGTTTCATCGTCGACAATGTCGAGGGCGAGCAGAGACCGTCCCTGCTTGAGCTCTATGTCGAACCGCGCGAGACCTGCGCCGCTCTTCATCGCGGCGAAATCAATGAGACCGATCGCGCGCGACGTTTGCTTTCCGACGTGCCGCCCGACGTCAGCCTCGTCCATGGGCGTGATCGGGTGCCGTTGCATGACCGGATGGCGGTCGAGGCGATAGACGCAGTCGCCGGACGCGGCGAAGAGATTGCCAAATGCCTGGTAGCGTCCAATCGTCGGCGCGGCGACGATGAGCGGCTGCCAGTTCGCGGCCCCAGGCGTGTCGCCGAAGATGGGCGCACCGATGTCGATCGCACGGCCGATCGACCCGACGGTTGGCGAGGAGTTGAGCGTTGAACAGACCTTGTAGTGCGTCACCGGCGCCTTGAGTGCGGCGAGCGCGCGAAAAGCGCCGGGCAAGTTGGCGTCCATCCAGCTGGGCGGCATCGCCCGAGCGACGCCGGCGATTCCGATCGCCCGGTAGCTGCGAAAGCGCTCGAGCTGCTTAGGCGTCGGCGTCTCGACAAACATCACCGCTGGCAATCCGGCGAAGGTCATAACCTCCATGACGGCGGACGAGCCAGTGAAATCGTCGCCGTAGAAAGCGACCAGGACCCCGGCGGGAAGGCCGGCGCGTTCTGTCATGCAAAGGTCATCTTGAGAGCTGCGGCAAGCGAGGGATGTGTTGAGGCGTATCGTTCGGCGGGAACACCGGCCATCGCCGCCTCGAAGGCTTCCCTTAGCGCGCGCACGCCTTCCGCGGGACCGCCGGGGTGGCCCATGATGCCGCCCCCAGCGGCAAAAATGAGATCAGTCGAGCCGAGCGCCGCGAGCGTCCCCGCTGCCTGTCGCGCCGATTGACCGGAAGAAAACACCGGCATCACGGTGCAAGGTTTCGCGTCGAACATAGGCGTGAGGCAGGCGCGCGCCGAGGCGATCACGCTCTCGTCGGATTCGCTAAATTTGTTGGCGAGCCCATTGACATGCATGTGATCGGCGCCGGCGAGGCGCCAGATTTTCTGCCACGCGACATAAGACCAGCCCAGCGCAGGGTGGCGCGACAGATAGCCCCAGCCGTTCCTGTGCGCATGAACGGCCAAGCGGGCGTGACGCCCGAGCGCGATCATTCCTACAACCCCAACCGAGTTGAGGCTCGCCATCACACAGGTGCCGCCGAGGCCTTCCACGAGATCGTGGCGGCGGCGCATTTCGTCGATCTCTCCCGTAAGGTTGAACGCAAACATGACCTTGCGGCCGCTGCGCTGCGCATGGCGGTCGATGACGCGCATCACCACGCGCACGCGCTCGTCGAACGAGCATAGCGCGCCATCCGACTGCAATTCGTCGTCCTTGATGAAGTCGATACCAGCCGCGCACAACACATTCACAAGCTCGGCCGTCTGCTCGGGCGTGAAGCCAATCGACGGCTTGACGATGGTGCCGATCAACGGGCGCCCGCTCACGCCAGTCAGCTTGCGAGTGCCCTCCACGCCAAATTTCGGGCCGGGATAAGCGCTCGCAAATGCGTCGGGCAACCGCATGTCGAGAATGCGCAGACCCGAGAATTGTTTGAGCTCGAACAGATTGCCGGCGACGGTCGCCATCAGGTTGGGCAGCGAAGGGCCGACATTGTCGAGCGGCCAGGAAAGGGTGGCGCGCGCCCTCTGCCGTCGACCGCCTTCGCGGGGCGCGCCGGATCCGGGAAGGCTCGGCTCGTCAGCTTCGGCAAGTACTTCCAGAGTCTCGACGCGAGCCGCTGAGCGCGCCTTGAGCTCCGGGGTTTCGCCGGGAACGGGCACGAAAGTTCCAGAAGACTGTTCACCAGCCATGATTTCGGCAGCTTTCCGGAGGTCGTAAGCGGATTCGATCAAGTAGTCCGCTTCAATGCGCTCGACGCTCACGGCGCGTTCTCCCGTGATTTCAAAAGATCGACGAATTCAAGCGGACAACGACGCGGATCGGCCAGTGGGTTCAGCCCCTCGGCGCGCCGCGCGGATCCGCCGAACATCATTTTGAGCTGGTTTTCCATTGAGAACGCTTACATACTCAGTATACCAGCGTGGCAGCGCGAACAACCCTTAGGCTAAAGAGGCGGCGGGGTCATGCGCGAAAGTTGGCTTGATTGTAAAGCGTATTGGCCCGGTTCAAATGGTCGCCAGTAAGTCTCGCGGCCTCCTGCGGTTCCCCGCGCGCGATCGCTTCCAGAATTTGGCGATGCTCGGCAAGCGTCAGCTGTTCGAGGCCCGGCTTGCGAACCAGATCGAAATGAAAGCGCGCGAGCCACGCGAAGAGCGCCTGGCTCAACTGAGCAAATATCGGATTGCCGGTCATGACGGCGATGCGATGATGAAACCGGCCATCGGCTTCGAGGAAAGCGTTCGAGTTCGAGCCGCGCCCGCTCCTGCTCGGCTAGAACCCAGCGTAAGTCTTCAACATCCTCAATGGTCCGCCTTCGCGCCGCGATCTGCGCGATGGTCATTTCGAACGACGCCCGCGCCTCCTTCAAATGGTCAAGAGTTGCGGGCGAGTTCATGAGAACATGGCGCATCGTCTCGCTCATGTCGGCGAGCATCCGCTCGAACGACGGCGCGGCCACTCTCGGCCTCTCACCGTGGTTGATCTCGATGAGACCCATGCGCTTCAGATTCTGCATCGCCTCGCGAATTGAAGGGCGCCCCACGGCATAGCTCTGCATCAACTCGCGCTCGGACGGGAGAGCGTCTCCGGGCTGCAGGTTTTCGGCCTTGATCACCGCAAGCAGCCGGTTCTGGACGAGTTCAGCCAACTTTGGCCGCGCCACTGGGTCCCGCTTTGTTGGGGACGCGCGCTGCATCTGCCCTCGACCGTCAAACACGAGAATCTCCGACACCAATCGGCAGGGAATTCAGGCTCCTTGGGCGCCCGCGTCTCGCGCGTCGGCAAAGCATGCAAAAGAAGTGTCCGCCCAATCGAAGCTTGCCAACGCGTCAACTGGTATACTATGTACGCAATAAGCGCCTCGAGCAATATGGGGCGCAACGCGCCATGGGAGGAGCCAATGAGATCCGCACTCAGCGTACTCGCTGTTCTGACGCTTTCGGCCGCGCCGGCAACCGCGACGCCTCAAGCGCCGGTCATTGCCCTATCGAACGCCTATTACGGAAACACCTGGCGCCACCAGATGGTCGAGGCGTTTGAGGCGGCCGCCAAACAAGCCAAGAGCGAGGGCAAGATCGCCGATTACATCGTGATGAACGGCGACGGCTCGGTTGCCCAGCAAAACAGCCAGATTGGCGAACTGATCCTCAAGAAGGTCGACGTGCTGCTCGTCGACGCGGCTTCCGAAACTGCGGTCAATGGCGTGATCGAGAAGGCGTGCAAGGCCGGAATCATCGTGATCTCGTTCGACTCGATCGCCAACGCGCCGTGCAATTACCAGCTCAACTTCGATTTCAAAGGCTACAAAGCCCAACAAGCCGAAGCGATCTTCAAGATGCTGAACGGAAAGGGCAACGTCATCCAGGTGCGAGGCGTCAAGGGATCGGCGCCTGACAACGACATGTACAACGCCCAGGTCAACGTCCTGAAGAAAAATCCGGACATCAAGGTCGTCGCCACGGTCTACGGTCAGGCCACGGCCTCGGTGGCGCAATCGGCGATCGCCAACGTCCTCCCCAGCCTGCCGCACGTTGACGCCGTTTTGGGACAGGGCGGCAGCGACGATGTCGGCATCGCGCAGGCGTTCACCCAGTACGGCGACGGGTATGTGAACCACATGCCGATCATCGAAGGCGGCGGCGGGACGGACTTCATCAAGTGGTGGGCCGATGAGAACAAGAAGAACGGATATCAGACGGTCTCGATGAACACGACGCCGGGGATCGGCGGCGCGGCCTTGTGGCTCGGCGTTTCGCTCCTCGAAGGCGCCAAGGCGCCGAAAATGATGATCATGCCGGTCGCGACGGTCAACGCCAGCAATCTTCAGGAATACGCCAAGTTGCCTTCCGGCCAGATTGTGAGCCCGACATACTCGCTCGATTGGGTCAAGCAAAACCTGCTGTCGAAATGAGCCGGCTCTTGTAGCGTAAAGGTTCCGGGCGCCCGCATGGGCCCTCGGCGTTCTTCGCGCGGGAGGAGCCCTTGTCAGATCGCAGCGCGCTCGCCGACGGATTTGTCGAAGCGAACCCAATCGAGCCACGCACGTATCTGGTCGAGCTGAAGGGGATCACCAAGACGTTCGGGCCGACGCTCGCTGCGGCGGACATCGACTTTGCCGTGGCCCCCTCCGACGTCGTCGGCCTCGTCGGCGGCAATGGGGCTGGCAAGTCGACGCTCATGCGAATCCTGTGCGGGATCACCGCGCCGACGCTGGGGCGGCTCTCGTTTGACGGCGTCGAGAATTCTTTCACGCATTACGATGCTGGCGCGGCGCAGCGGCGCGGCATCCGCATGGTCCATCAGGAACTGTCGCTCTGCGCGACGTTGACGGTAGCGGAAAACTTCTTCGTCGAAGACCCTCAACACGCAAGCGCCAAGCCAGGCTGGCGCAACGTCTACCGCAGCGCGGCCCGGGGCGCATTGGATGACGTTTTCCCGGGAAACGCGATCGACGTCAACGCGCGAATCGATCGCCTCTCGATCGGCGAGCGACAGATGGTTGAAATCGCGCGCGCTGCCGCGACCCCCGGTGTGCGCCTGATCGTGCTCGACGAGCCGACATCTTCGCTGGACCTCGAACGCTCGCGGCAATTGCGCCAGTACGTGCGCGAGCGCGCGCGCACGGGCCTCGCTTTCATCTTCATCAGCCATAAACTGCATGAGATCATGGACGTCGCCTCGCGCGTCCTCGTGCTTCGCAATGGCCGTGTCGCGTGGCAGGGCGAAGCGTCGGGCGCCTCGGTCGGAAGGCTTGTCGAGCTGATGGGCGGCGACGCCTCGGCGATCCACCACAAGATCGAGCGCGAGGCGCGGGCTGAGGCCGAGGTCGTGCGCCTCGGCGGAAACTTTGTCGGCGGCGGCGCGCCTCTCAGTCTCCGCCAGGGGGAGATTGTCGGCCTCGCGGGTCTCGAGGGGCATGGGCAAAAGGCCCTCCTGCGCGCCATCCACGAGGCAGGACGCACATCGACCGGCGCCGCGACGCGCATGGCGCCGGCGAGCTTCGTGTCCGGCGATCGGCAGAAGGAGGGCGTTTTCCCGCTCTGGAGCGTGCTCGGCAACATCGCGATCGGTCGGATTGGCTCCCGTGCGGCCCTTCGGCTCGTTTCGGATGGAGCCGAGCGCCTGGCGGCCCTGCACGCTGCTGAGCGGATTCGGCTCGACCTCACGCGTTTCAATTCGCGCATCGTCGAGCTCAGTGGAGGCAACCAGCAGAAGGCATTGGTGTCGCGCGCCGTGGCGGCGGAGACCCCAATCGTGTTGCTCGATGATCCGACCCGCGGCGTCGACATCTCCACAAAGCAGGATTTCTATCGCCTGTGCGGCGAGCTCGCCCGCGAGGGCCGCACCTTGATCTGGCACACGACGGAGGATGCCGAGCTGCTCGCCTGCGACCGCGTGCTTGTCTTCGCCAACGGGCGGATCGTGCGCGAGCTGAGCGGCTCGGCGCTCACCGAGGAGGCGATCGTGGCGGCGTCCTTCTCGCATCTTGCCGCAACCGGGCCGGATCGAAACGAGCGGAGCGCACAGCAGAGGCGTCGGCTGATAAACAGGCTGGTCGGCGCTGCCCCACTCCTGGGCCTCGCTCTGGTTCTGGCCGTAATGATCGCAGCCAACCCGGCGGTGGCCTCCGTTTTTGGCCTCGACCTCCTGCTCATGCCGGCGCTTTCGCTTGTTCTGGTGGCGGAAGCGCAAATGTTCGTGGTTGGCGGCGCCGAGATCGACCTCGGGGTGGGGGCCTTCGCGGGGCTCGTCAGCGTCTTGAGCGCGACCCTGCTTTACAATCGGCCGGCTTTGGGCGTGCTGGCGATCGCCGCCGTTCTTGGCGCCTATGCGCTGCTCGGCGCGATCATTCAGAGCCGCAAGATCCCGGCCATTGTCGTGACGCTCGGCGCGTCATTCATTTGGGCTGGGATCGGCTATTCGATTCAGCCAACCCCCGGCGGCGCGAGCCCCGAATGGCTAAGCGCGCTGACAAACTGGTCGATCGGCTCTTATGCGCCAACCTCCGTTCTCTTGATTGGCGCCGTCGCGGCGGTCGGCGCGCTTCTCGATTGGGCGCCGCTCGGGGTCGCGCTGCGCGGCTTCGGCGCGAATCCCACGGCAATGATCGCATCGGGCTGGCGCCCAATTCGGTACGGGGTGGTGCGCTATCTTGTCGCCGGTTTGTTTTCCGCCACGGCCGGTTTGTCGCTGACGGCGATCAACGCGTCGAGCGACATCAACTCTGGCAATTCCTACACGTTGCTGAGCGTTGCTGCGGTCGTGATGGGAGGATGCGCGCTGACCGGCGGAATCGTGGCGCCCATAGGCGCCGTGCTCGGGGCGGTGACGCTTGCGCTGATCGGCGCGCTTCTTGGCGCGCTTGGCGTCAGCAGCGATTTCAACGCCGCCGCTCAAGGGGCCGTGCTCATTGGGCTTCTCGGGGTGCGGTATCTGGCGGACCGGAGCGGCGAGGAATGATCCCTTTGCACAAATTCCTCGAGCTCGCGCAGTCGCACCGCTGGATCTGGTCGGCGCTGGCGGTGCTGCTCTTCTGGGGGGCGCTCTCCGTTGTGACCAACCGGTTCAGCCTGGCGAGCTTGTCGGGAATTGTCCTCTCGGCTTCTTATTTGTCGATCGTCGGCGTCGGGCAGATGTTCGTCGTGACCACCGGGCGCGCCAACATCGATCTGTCGATCGCCTCTGTGCTCACGCTCAGCGCCTACGTCGCCTTGCTGACGATCGGCGGACGGGACGCAAACCTCCTTTGGGGTGTTCTGGCCGCGCTCGGCCTCGGCCTCATTGTTGGTTGCGCCAACGCCGCGCTGGTCGTGCGCCTCAAGGTCCCAGCCATCATCGCGACCCTGGCCATGGGCTATGTGCTTGCGACCGCAACACTGCTCTGCAACCGATCGATTCACGGATTCGCCGTCAGCCCCGCGCTTAGAGCCGTCGCCGCCGGCCGATTCCTCGGAGCGCCGATCATGCTTCTCGTCTGCGTCGGGCTGATCGCGCTCGCGGAATTCGTTCTGCGGCGCGCCGTCTACGGGCGCATCTTGAGCGCGGTCGGGCAGAATCGCATCGCGGCGCGTCTGGCCGGAATTCCCGTCGACCGCGTCGTTGCGACCGCGTTCGTGATCTCGAGCGTCCTTGCCTCATTGATGGGATTGGTCCTGGGCGCTTATGTGGGCGGCGCGTTCCTTGAGATGGGCCAGCCGTATCTCCTGCAATCGGTCGCGGCTGTGGTCATCGGCGGCACACTCATTTTCGGCGGTTCGGCCTCCGCAATCGGCGTGTTCTTCGCCAGCGTCTTGCTGATCCTGCTGGTGACATTGATGCAAATCACGCAGCTGCCGCCCGGCTCGCAGGATATGGTGCAGGGGGCGGTCGTCATACTCGTGCTCGCGTTAGCCGGACGAGACGCTATCCTGACGCGTGTCCCCCCGAAGGTCTCGGCCGCTTCGTAGGCCAGGGCGCTTCCATCGGGATGGAGTCGGTTTGGCTGCCCTCCTGGCGGGCGAGACGCGACGTTGCTCGACTCGATCCGTTTGGGTTTTCTTGGCTCACGACCGTGGTGCTGCGAAGACCCCCGCTCATGAGCATTGGACTGTCTTGGATTTCCTTTGGAGTCCCTCGTCCGAATCGAGACTTTTCATTGGGTTGCGCGGCTTGAGGCAGCCAGCAAGGCTCCTGGCTTCGGTATCACCCAGACGCCTACGCGCGCGAACGCCGCGATCACATCAATGGATCAAGAACTTCTGGTGCCACGCCCAGAGCACCCTCCCTACAACGGCATCCCGAAAGCTCATTTCCACCTCTTTATCAAAGAGACTGAATTCCGCTTCAACTACGGAACCCCAAGCCAGCAATTGCGCAGCCTCAAACGCTGGACCAAAATCAACTCATAAACGAACCCGTCGGGGACAGCCCCTAAATTTTTCTTTGAACAATCAAACTGGCCAGATGATCCATAAGCTAACTAAAACGACAAATGCTCTCGCTGCGAACATTATTGGGCACGCCAGTGAGAGGCCGAAATTCGCGGACAACGAAAGAGTCATATGCCCAGTCAAAGTCCATGCAAAAGCCGTCGATCTCCACGTGAGTGCAGCAAAGTCACATCGCGCCGCAGCAGAGCAGTACGGCAAGAACGAACACATGAGGGACTATGAGCACGCCTCAGAGGCTCAGAAGCATTCGAAGGTCGCCGGCGCCGCCTCCGATGAGGCTCACGCGAAAAGCTCATCTAAGAAGCAGCGCCGCAGAGGTCGGAGTATCGCCCCGGCCTTTCTCCTCTCGGGTCATTGTTCAATGTCATTTTCAGCGCCGCCAAATTTCTCTCGTAGAAGCGCGCTCGCGTGGTCGCGTTAGCCTCGGTTTGACCTCGATCAAGTGACGGGAGTGGCCGCATGCCGTCGCACGTCGACCCAGTCCGCCCTCATCGGTCGCCGACACGGGGCGACGACATTCCAACCTCAAAGAAAGCTCTGCGGGTCGACGTCGATCGCAACCCGGACTCCGCCGCGCGGCTCGGGCGCGGCGGCAAGCATGGCGCGCAGGAATCCTTGCAGATCAGCCGAACGCGGCGCCTTAGCGGCGAGGCGGAAACGATAGCGTTTGCGTAAAACCGCGATCGGCGCCTCCGTTGGGCCGAGCAGTATGATCTCGTTTTCTGCAGGTTGTCCGCCGAGCGGCGCAACGCGCCAGTTCTTGGCCCCGGACAGGCCATGAGCGGCTCGCCCCAGCATCCGCGCGTGCGCTTCCGCCGCGCCTCGGTCCTCCGCCGAAACGATGATCGCCGCGAGGCGGCCGAATGGCGGTAGGCTACCGAGCCGCCGCTGCTCGGTTTCCTGCGCATAGAACTGTTCGGTATCGCCAGACATGAGCGCCGAAATGACCGGATGCTCCGGCTGCCAGGTCTGCAAGAGCGCGCGGCCGGGCTTGTCGCTGCGTCCCGAGCGTCCGGTCGCCTGACGAAGAAGCTGGAACGTGCGCTCCGCCGCGCGCGGATCGGCGTTGGCGAGGCCGACGTCGGCGTCGACAACGCAGACAAAAGTCAGAAGCGGAAAGTTATGTCCCTTGGCGACGAGCTGCGTGCCGATGATGAGGTCGTAGGCGCCACGCGCCGCTGCATCCAACTGGCCGCGCAGAGTCTCGATCCCGCCTGGCGTGTCTGATGACAGAACCAACGTAGGTATGTTGGGGAAGAGGGCTCCCGCCTCCTCGGCCAGGCGCTCGACGCCTGGGCCGCAGGCGGTGAGCGTGTCAGCTTCGTGGCATTCCGGGCAGAGAGGCGGCCGGCTTTCGACATGGCCGCAATGATGGCAAACGAGGGATACGCGAAATCGGTGCTCGACCAGCCAGGTCGAGCAATTCGGGCATTCGAAGCGATGACCGCAAGCTCGGCAGAGCGTGAGCGGCGCGTAGCCGCGCCGGTTCAGGAACAGCATCGCCTGCTCGCCCCTGCCCCGCGCCTCTTCGATCGCGGCGATCGCGCGCGGCGACAGCCATCTTCCGCGCGGCGGCCCTTCGCGCTTGAGGTCGACCAGGGCGATGTCGGGCAGCCGGGCCGAGCCGAAGCGCGAGGCAAGCCGAAGCCAGCGGTAACGGCCGCTTTCGGCGTTGAACCGGGTCTCGATCGCAGGCGTCGCGGAAGCGAGCACAATCGGCGTTTTCTCGAACCGCGCGCGCACGACAGCCATGTCGCGCGCGTTGTAGATGACGCCCTCTTCCTGCTTGTATGCGCCCTCGTGCTCTTCATCGACCACGATGAGGCCGAGGTCGGCGAATGGCAGAAAGAGCGCCGAGCGCGCTCCGACAATGACCGGCGCCTCGCCGCCCGCGACCGACGTCCAGACGCGTTCGCGCTGGCGCTCGGTCAGACCGGAATGCCACTCGGCGGGTCGCGCGCCGAAGCGCGCGGCGAAGCGGTCGAGAAATTGCGCGGTCAGCGCAATCTCCGGCAGCAGCACCAGCGCCTGGCGCTTTTGTCGAAGCGCCTCGGCGACCGCCTCGAAATAAACTTCCGTCTTGCCCGATCCCGTCACACCCTCGAGCAGGGTCGTCGAGAACGCGCGGTCGGCGACGAGGCGGACGAGATCATCGGCCGCGGCGCGCTGATCGGCGTTGAGACGCGTTGGATCGAAATCCGGATCGAGCGCCGCCACGCCGCTTTCCGGCGCAAGCGCAACCGCCTCAAGCGCGCCATCGGCGACGAGGCCGTCGATGACGCTGGTCGAGCAGGCGGCGCGCGCGGCGAGCGCGGCTTTGGGCGGCGCGGCGCCGCTCTCCGCGACCGCCGCGAGGACACGCGCGCGGGCGTCTGTCATGCGGCTGGGCTGCTTGCCGGTCGCGACAAGGCCGAACTTCGGCGCGGGCGGTTCGGCGATTTCGCCGGCGCGGATCGCCATGCGCAAGAGCATGCCGCGCGGCGCCAACGTCCAGCGCGCCGTCCAGTCGATGAAGTCGCGCAACGCTGGACGGAGCGGCGGCGAGCCGAGGATCTCGGCAATGGGCTTGAGGTTGTCGCCGCCGTCGGCACGCGTGGCCCAGACAACCCCCGTCGCGATGCGGGCGCCGAGCGGCATGCGGACGAAGGCGCCGGGTTCAAGCTTGAGGCCATGCGGGGCGCGATAGCTGTAAGCGGTGTCGACGGCGACCGGCGCCAGAACGTCGACGACGACCCGCTGCGGCACTGCGTCATCGGCGTCGTCGGCTGGCGGCGAAGGCATGCCTCGGTTTAACACGTGCGCCGGCCGCGGCGGCAAGCAAGGTCGCTAACTGTCACGGTACGCCGATTGACGATCTGGGTTGCCATCAACCATCAAACGTGATCCCTTATTCTCCGGAAACATCCGGCGGATAAGAGGCCCTAACGCCCTCAACCGGAACGGGGACGAAGATGACGCAGACCGCGCCGGCGGCCGACTCCAAATCTAAGACTTCTCAGCATTTCGACGTGGCGATCGTCGGCGCCGGAATTTCGGGCATCGGCGCCGCCTATCACCTCAAGACCCAATGCCCCGGGATGAGCTTCGTGATCCTCGAAGCCCAGCACAGCTTCGGTGGCACCTGGATCACCCACCGCTATCCCGGAATCCGATCGGACAGCGACCTCTACACCTTCGGCTATCGCTTCAAGCCATGGATCGGCAAACCGGTCGCGACCGCTGAGGAGATTCTCGCCTATCTCGGCGAAGTCATCGACGATAACGACCTCGATGCTCACATTCGCTACAGGCACAGGATTGGGCGCGCCCGCTGGTCGAGCGGCGACAATCTCTGGACGTTGGAGGGAAGCCGCGGAAGCGACGGCCCAACCGTTCGCTTCACCGCGAATTTTCTCTGGATGTGCCAGGGATACTACCGGCATGAGAAAGGCTACACGCCCGAGTGGGAAGGTATGGAGGCTTTCGAAGGACGGATCGTTCACCCGCAGTCCTGGCCAGAGGATCTCGATTGCACGGGAAAGACCATTGTGGTCATCGGCTCCGGCGCGACTGCGGCGACGATCATTCCGGCGATCGCCGAGCGCTGCGCCCACGTCACCATGCTGCAGCGCTCGCCGACCTATTACATTACCGGGCGCAACGCCAACGCCCTCGCTGACACGCTGCGGGAGCTCGACGTCAACGCGGAATGGATCCACGAAATCATCCGCAGGAAAGTCCTCTTCGATCAGGCTGCTGTCACGCGCCGCTGTTTCAGCGATCCGGAAGCGGTCAAGACGGATCTGCTTGCAGCGGTCCGCGCCCATCTCGGCGAAGATTACGACGTGGGGACTCACTTCTCGCCAAAGTACCGACCCTGGAGGCAGCGCGTCGCCTTCATTCCGGATGGCGATCTCTTCCAGGAAATCCGCTCGGGAAAAGCGTCGGTGGTCACGGATGAGATCGAAAGGTTTACAAACTCCGGCATCCTGACGAAGTCCGGCAAGCTGCTCGAAGCCGACATCGTCGTCACGGCGACGGGCTTCAATCTCAGCGTGCTGGGCGACATCGAGTTTGTTATCGACGGACAGACGCTAAGTTTCTCAGACACGGTCACCTACCGCGGAACGATGTTCGTCGGCGTGCCAAACATGGCATGGGTGTTCGGCTATTTTCGCTCGAGCTGGACGTTGCGGGTCGACCTGGTCAGCGATTTCGTCTGCCGGCTTCTCAACCACATGAAGGACAAAGGGTTGAGTAAGGTGGTCCCGAGCCTCCGGCCCCAAGACAGCGGGATGACTTTGTCTCCGTGGATCGATCCCGAGAACTTCAATCCCGGCTATGTCATGCGCGGCGGCCATTTGCTGCCGAAACAAGGAAACAAGCCGGAATGGCGGCACTCGCACGACTATGACGTCGACAAGGAAACGCTGGCTGCAGCTGACCTCAGCGACGGGACGCTCGTTTACGGGTGAGCAGCAATCGGAGGGAATGCGCCAACAAGAAGGCGCGCCCGAACGCGCGCCTTCTCATAGCGAAACCCTGTTTCGGTCACACGCTTGTGAGCCGCCCTGACGCGGTTGAACCTCGCTCCTTGGCCCGCGTTCAGGCGCTTTATTCCCTGGCCGCCGTCGCCTTGGCGCCAGGGGTCTCCACCCGCTCGGCGATGCGGGCCGACTTGCCGCGGCGATCACGCAGATAATAGAGTTTAGCGCGCCGCACCTTGCCGCGCCGCACGACTTTGACCGAGTTGATCATCGGCGAATAGACGGGAAACACGCGCTCGACGCCCTCGCCGTAGGAGATCTTGCGCACGGTGAAGCTCTCATTGAGACCATGGCCGCTGCGAGCGATGCAGACGCCCTCATACGCCTGAACGCGCGTGCGCTCGCCTTCCGCAACCTTCACGTTGACGATGACCGTGTCGCCGGGCTGGAACACCGGCATTTTGGCGCCGGGCAATTGGGCCGCGTGCTCGGCCTCGATCTGCTGAATGACGTTCACTGGTAAAACTCCTGCCGTGCCGCTGGGGTGAAGCCCCAGCGAAGCGCTTCGGCGCGCTGTTTTCAATTGAGGCGCGGCTCTTATCCTAAAGGGCAACGGAAGTCGAGCGCTTCGTCGCGCGCCGGCTTGGACGATCCCATCGGCCGGCCTCATCCTGAGGAGTTGCGGGCGGCGCGGTGACTCGAAGGATGCTTCAGTCTAGAGCGGAATCCCCTCACGTTCGATCGTATCCTGCGGCGGCGAAGTGGTTTGCGCATTGGCGTGGCGAGAGGCAGGCGGCAATTCGGCGATTTTGGCCCAGAGTCCTTCGACGGTGCGCTGTGCGGCTTTTCGCAGGAGCGCCTTGAGCTTGGCGAAAGCGTTCTCGATCGGATTGAAGTCGGGACTGTAGGGCGGGAGATAGAGCAGCTTCGCGCCGGCCGTCTCGACAAGCAGCGCGTATGCCTGCGCCCTTGTGCGATCCGAGGTTGTCCCTGATGAGGTTGTCCCATGATGACGCCGTCGCCGGGCTTGAGCTCTGGAACGAGGAGCTGATCGATATAGGCTTGAAAGGCGCGGCCGTTGATCGGTCCGTCGAGAACCATGGGTTTTCTGTCTTCTGCGAACGACGGTCGCCGCCCACCGCCTTTGGCGACGCGTCGCCCTGCGTGCGCTCCAACGCTCGCCACGCTGGCGGCGCTCACGCCAAAGCGATCGCCCACCCTTCGTCCCGATGCTCCATCGGCCACCGCCGCAAGCCCACGGATGCGAAGATCCATCGACAGCGGTCCGGCCATTCCCGCCGCCCTCCAATCCGCCCGGAAGCTTGAATCACTCCATCGCCGATTCAGGAATCCCCATCCCGATTTAATCAGTTCGGATGGCGCTCTAGGTGTTCAGTCCCGGGAATTGGTGGATTGGATCGAGTTTGAATTGTTCTGGTTCGATTGTCCATCTTTTGCAAATGAACTCGTAGGGTGTGGGTCCTTTGAGGGTCTTCAGTCGCCGCCCGAAATTGTAGGCGCTGACGAAGTCGGCGAGACGCCTGCGGAGCTGATCATGGTTGTCGTAGTGGTGGCGTTTGACAGTCGCGTCCTTGATGGTTCGGTTCGTCCGTTCGACCTGACCGTTGATCCAGGGATGGTTGACTTGGTGAAGCGGTGCTCGATGTCGTTCTCGCGGCAGCGCATGGCGAACATGCGTCATAGAGCGAGCAGTCGGGCTGGCGGCGTAGCGGGGCGCATAACGGAACTGGTTGCCGTTGTCGGTCAGGATCGTGTGGATCTTGTATGGCACGGCGGCGACCGGGGCGGTCAGGAAGGCTGAAGCTTTGACCCGGTTCGCGCGCTCCACCAGTTGCACGAAGGCGAATTCGCTCGTCCGGTCAATGGCGACGAACAGGGACTGTCAGAAATCTTGTGTTCGGGGCCATAGTTGCGCCGATGGGAGGGCGAGTATGGCGATCAAGAAGGACACGTTGGATCAGCTTTTGGAGGGCCGCGAGCCGCAGGCGGTCTTTTCGAAAGATGGGCTGTTCGATGACCTGTAGAAGGCCTTGGCGGAACGGGTTCTAAACGCCGAGCTGGACGATCGTCTCGACAGTGAAGCCGCGGACGGCGCCAAGAACCGGCGCAACGGCTATTCGAAGAAGACGGTCCTGACGGAGACGGCGAAGATCGACGTCCGCATTCCGCGCGACCGGGAAGGCACGTTCGATCCAAAGCTGATCCAACGCTATCAGCGACGGTTTCCCGGCTTCGACGACAAGATCGTGTCGATGTACGCGCGCGGCCTGACGGTGCGCGAGATCCAGGGCCGTCTGCTCGAGCTCTATGGGTTGGAGGTGTCCCCTGACCTCATTTCGACGGTCACGGACGCGGTGCTCGAGACCGTCGCCGAATGGCAGAACCGGCCTTGGAGACGAGCTATCGGCTGATTTTCTTCGACGCCATCCGGGTCAAGATCCGCGACGCTCGGCGTCGCGGCGGACGGGACGAAGGACATCCTCGGCCTTTGGATCGAGAGGAGCGAGGGCGCCAAGTTTTGGCTCAAGGTCATGAACGAGCTGAAGGCTCGTGGGGTCGAGGACATCCTGATCGCCGTGGTCGACGGCTTGAAGGGCTTTCCGGAGGCGATCGAGGCGGTCTTTCCGCAGGCCGCGGTCCAGACCTGCATCGTCCATCTGACCCGCAATTCGCTGGATTTTGCGTCCTGAACGACCGGAAGCCCGTCGTTGCCGAGCTGCGGAAAATCTACCGCGCCGCCGACGCCGAAACCGGCCGCAAGACGCTCGGGGCTTCGAGGGCGGCCCGTGGAGCGGCAAATACGCGGCGATCGGCCAGATCTGGCGGCGGCAATGGGAGCAGGTCATCCCGTTCTTCGCCTTCGCTCCGGCCGTCCGCAAAATCATCTACACCACGAACGCGATCGAGGCCTTGAACGCCAAGCTGCGGCGGCCCGTGCGGGCCAGAGGCCATTTCCCTAGCGACGAGGCGGCGACAAAGCTCATTTTTCTCGTCTTGCGCCAGGTCTTCATGTTGCCGACGGAGAAGGTGTCCTGGACCCCGTAATAGCCCAGACATTCGCTGTCGAACTCGCCATGCGCCTCCTTTTCGCTCTTGGCTTTCTCCAGCGCGGTCAGCTGGCTTGCGGTCAGCACCAGGCCTTCCTAGGCGACCTTGGCTTCGAGCGCCTTGAGCCGCTCCTTCATCGTCTCCAGATCATGGCGCTACCAGACGCCGCACACCCCGGCCGGCGAAATCGGAGCTTGCGCACCTCATTAGCGATGCGGATCTGGCCGTAGGCCGGCCGGCCAGCGATAGCTCGACAATGATCGCCTCGACGTCGGGCGGCGTGCGGTTCTTCAGGATCGGCCTGCGCCGCGTCAGCTCCTGCAGCGCCAGTTCGCCGCCGGCGTCGTAAAGCTCCTTGAAGCGATAGAAACTGTCGCGCGAATAGCCCATCATTTTGCAAGCCTGGCTGACGTTGCCGAGCTGCTTGGCCAGCTCCAGCAGTCCTACCTTGCCGCGGAGGATCTTCTGTTCCTTGGTCATCGTCGGTGTCCTGTAGAAACGCCGAGGCCGGACGCTGCGCAACCCTGACCAGCTCCGCGCTCGGCCTCGGCTTCCGCTGGTTGTATCCGCGAGCCCGAGAAGGCTCAGCTCAGGAACTCCGCCCTACTTCACCGCCTCCACGGACGGCTCTTCGACGTGAGCCCGCGCGTGCTTGTGCTCCTCGATGCGCTTCGCCTTCGCGCCCGCCTGCCGCGCCGCCTCGGTCAGCTGGTACATCTCCTGATGATCGTAATCGTCGGAAGTCCGTAGCGCCGCGTCGGTATAATTCCTAGCGTTCGGATCGCGTTCAAGCCGGCGGGTCCAGAAGTGGATCTTGGCGAACATCGCGAGGATTCGGCCATAGGTGACGACCTGCCCGCCCCAGTGGCGGGCGTAAAAGGCGAGCGGGTTCTCAAGCGGCATGCCAGGGCGCCGGTCGCGACGATACCGCCGGCGGATCATGCCGGTCTCGAGCGGGTAGATGTTGTAGAAGTGGAAGCTCGCCCAGAACCAGGTGAGCAGGTAGGCGACCGTGTCGGGGCGCGGGCCTCCCGCGACGGCGCGGCGGATCACGGTCTTGATGTGCTCCGGGGTGTAATAGGTGCGCCAGGCAAGGCGGTAGGCCTCCTGCCATTCCTCGCGCGACATCCGCGGATGGTCGGTCGTCACATGCTCGAGGTCGAACTTGTTCAGGTCGGGGTCGATGTCGACGCCCTTCGCGACCGCCTTGGCGTGATCCTCGCTGCCGGGCAGCGGGGTCAGAATCGAGAATTCGAGGATGTCGAGCGGCAGCTCGCGCTGGATGATCTGGATCCGCTGGACGAGCGATTCCTGCGTGTCGTTCGGGAAGCCGATGATATAGCCGCAATAGGTGATGCAGCGGTGCTTGCGCCATTCGAGCAGAAGCTCGCGATAGTCGGAGATGTGGTTCTGCTTCTTCTTCGCCGAGGCCAGATTGTCGGGATCGATGTTCTCGAGCCCGATGAACACCCGCTTCACGCCAGCCGCCACCGCCTTCTCGATGAAGCGGGGGATCTTGTGGCAGGCCGTGTCGACCTGAATGATGAAGCGCGAATGGATGCCCTGCTGACGCAGTTCGATCAGCCGGTCGAAGATCGATTCCCAGTTGCGATTGCGGGCGAGATTGTCGTCGGTGATGAAGAAGTAGCGCACGCCATTGGCGACATTGACGCGCACCAAAGCTTCGATGTCGTCGGCTGACCGATAGCGCGACTTGCGGCCCTGCACGTTGATGATGGTGCAGAACGAGCACAAGAAGGGACAGCCCCGTCCGGCGTCGAAGCTCGAGATCATGCCAAGCGTGCGCCCGACTCGCTCGGGCGGCATGTAGGGGCCGGTCGCGCCCTCCAGTCCCGGCAGATCGTGGAGGTAATTGTAGATCGGCTTGAGCGTGCCGGCGGCGGCGTCGCGCAACACTTCGTCGAAGCGTCCCTCTGCTTCGCCCGCATAGAGCGAGATGCCAAGGTCGAGCGCTTCATTCAGCGAAGGGGGCCTCTCCGGCAGCATCGACAGGCAGCCCGAGACATGGAACCCGCCGATGACCACCGGTATCCCGGCAGCTCGCAGGGGCTTGGCGCAATCCATGACCCGCGGGAACTGGTTCGACTGCACGCCGACGAACCCGACCATGCCGAAACCGCCATTGTCCTGAATCTGACGGGCTATGCGGTCAGGCCGGACGCGGGTGTTGGTCTCGTCGACGGGGAAGATCTCAATGTCTATGTCCTCACCGAGGACCTGCTCTTCCATGCACTTCTGCGCGATGCCGAACAGGCAGGCGAGCGAATTGGAAGGGAGCGCCGACTTCCACCACTGGATGACGTAGCCCTCGTCGTCGTAGTGCGACGGCTTGACAAGGAAAAGCAGAAAACGTCGGCGTGTGGCGGTATCCGGCATGTCCCAGCTCCCCGCGAGATTACGGCCCCCGAATCTGGCCCGGCGACGGGCGCTTTCGCGACCGCGACCGTTACCAGCCCCCACCCGAATGCGCAATCGCGACTTCGGAGGCCCATGTTCGCTTGCCTCAGCGAGAGACGGTCACCCGAAGATAGGTCGCAGGGATTAACGTTGCGTCAGCGACTTGGCTTTTGTTCTGGCTCATGAACAGATCGTCCAGGTCTCGCTTCAGGTCTTCGCTGCGACCATTCTTCTCCGCCGCCTCGAACGCGTTCATCGTCGGCCCATAGTATTTTCTGAAAACGTCGACCAGTTCCGCCGGCGGAGCGGCAAAACGAAAGGTATAGGTGTCGCGGACACAAGAGATCCTTTCCTTCGCGACGCCAGCGGCGCCATGCTCTCTGCGATCCGGGTGAAGTCGCCCTTTTCCCACAGCGCTTTGTTTGGATTCATGAGTCCCACCCCGGCCGTCATCGTGGCGGCGATCCACGCTCCCGCCAGGCGGCGGCTTATAGCGAGGCGCCAAGCCAGAGGCCCTGGGTAGAATACCGACTTGACGGCCTCGCTAAGTCACCCA
Organism: uncultured Alphaproteobacteria bacterium; assembly: GCA_963726105.1. Classification (GTDB taxonomy): domain Bacteria; phylum Pseudomonadota; class Alphaproteobacteria; order Rhizobiales; family Beijerinckiaceae; genus Roseiarcus. Next base: position 693,816 of record CAVSBJ010000024.1, on the reverse strand, counting down.
ACTCCCCGCGCGGTCCTTGCCTATTTGCTAATTAGGCGCGAGCACCGGCAGTCCCACCTTGCTGGGCGTCCATGATTCACTGACAGACGATTTCGTACCAGCCAAATCCGCAATGCCCGCCTTTAGCGGGAGGGTACGCCTGCGTCCACGTTCCAGCTCTCCGGCAGAACTTTTTTACAACCTCTTCAATTTTGGGAGTACCGTGTGCATCACTGCATTTAACAAATGATGCACGATGGTCACTGCAGGTTGAGCCGGAGTATTGATCAATGGGAATTCCCTGCACCGTCGATGGTTTTGGAACTGACTGCGGCGAATCGTACTCGCCAATACATACGGTGTTATTGATATTTGGCGGCGGCGGTGCATAATATCGTGGGTCGCAATCTGGCTTCTGTCCGAACGTATACGCAAATCCAGTGATCCCCAGGTCTGTAAATCCATAATTTTGAATCGCATGATCTCGCTCACCAGCATCTGTTGTGTAAAAGTTATCAGATATAAACTTAGTTGTAATCGGCGATGGTCCCATTCTGGCCGTTCGTATTTTCGCGAGATGATAAAGGGGGCTTCTGTCAGGAGCGCCAGTCGTATAAATATATCCGATGTCACCTTCATTCCTAAGGCCGGCACCGTCCTTGGAGTTAGTTGAATAAAGGTAGCCGTGAATGAAACCACTTTCTCCACTAATTCGAGCGTTCCCGTAAAACTGATGGAGCGGCATAGTGCCAGGAGAAGGTTTGGATTCGAGGTAAAATACTGGATTTCTGGCTTTCTAAGTTATATCCGTATTTCTGAGCAGTAACCGCGTTGTTACAAGTCGCGGCGTAGAAATGGTCGTCGTGACCCGTCGAAATCAATCGCCAAACTGGCTGCGTTTGAGCATTACTACTTGTGACGTGGAAGAAAGCCAGCACGCTCAAAGAAATAATCATGCACCATTTTGTCTGCACGTCTTCCCCCCGGAACGCTCGCGCGCCTCTCAGGCGCCGATCCGCTTTATGAACCAGTTGAGGATGCGGGTCCAGACCTCGTCCTTGCCGATCTGGTCCTCGACCCCGTGCTCGAGGTTCGGATTGTCGTTGACCTCGATGACGACGATCGCGCCATCGGTTTCCTTGATGTCGACGCCATAAAGCCCCGGCCCGATCGCACGCGCGGCCTTGAGCGCGGCGTCGATGACGGCCGGCGGCGCATCGCAGATGGGAAGCGTCTTCGAGCCGCCTTCCCGCGCCCCGTTCGGCCCGTGCTTGATGATCTGCCAGTGGCCGCGCGCCATCTGATACTGGCAGACGAAGAGCGGTTCGCCTTCCAGGACGCCGACCCGCCAGTCGAATTTGGTCGGCATGAATTTCTGCGCCAGCAGGAGATCCGTGTCCTCGAACAGTTTGTCGGACAGCGTCTTCAGCTCCTCGCTGGTCTCGACCTTGTGCACGCCGCGCGAGAACGAGCCGTCGGGAATCTTAACCACCATAGGCCAGCCAAGCAGCCGTTCGGCCTTGATGAGGTCGTCATCGTCGGCCAGCATCACTGTCGGGGGCACTGGCACGCCGTGCGCCTCCAGAAGTTCGTGCAGGTAAACCTTGTTGGTGCAGCGGATCATGGATTGCGGATCGTCGATGACCGGCATGCCTTCGGTTCGGGCGCGTTGCGCGAAGCGATAGGTGAAATTGTCGATCGAGGTGGTCGCGCGGATGAACAGGCCATCGAATTCGGCCAATTCCGCGAGCTGCCTGCGGGTGATGAGCTCGACCGCGACCGACTGCTTCTCGGCGATGCGCTGCAAATGTCGCAGCGTCTCGGGAGAGGATGGCGGAAGCGCTTCGTGCGGATCGTGCAGGACGGCGAGCGAATAGCGGGCGACCGGCCGGCCGCGCGGATTGCGCCAGTCGCGCTGGGTGTGCCGGTGCAGGCTCGTGCGAAAGAATTCCGTCTCGTCCGCCCCGAGCTTGGCGAGCGGCCGGGCGCGCAGACGATCGATCTTCCACCGTTTCCCGGGCGTGATGGTGACTTCGATCGCCGGGCAACGGTACCAATCGAACAGAAGCCGGCCGAAGGCCTCGAAGCGCTGGTCCTGGACGAAGCCGAAGCAGAACAGGAGGTCGAAGGTTGTATCCTCCGACGCGCGCGCCTTGCTCGCGGCGGCGGTCAGGGCTTCCTGCAATTCCGGCAGTGACTGCTCGTAAAGTTTGAGCTCGCGCAGATCGAGCATTGTCTCGACGGTCGGGATCACCCGATGACCGCGCGCTTCGGCAAGCAGGGAGGCGTAGTAGCCCTTGGACTGGTAATTGTACGAGCGCGACAGATTGATGATGTTGGCGCGCCCGGGCCCTGCGAAAAGCTTCGGACGCGCGAGATAGTCGCCGGTCGTGATGACCTTGTGCGGCGTATCCGCGTTGGGAAAGTCGCGCGCCTGATCGACGAGGATCACCCAACCGTTCATGACCCGCGCCTCGGGGGTCGTGCGGGCAGTCGCGACAGCGTTTGCATGATGGCGAGCGGACGGGTCCCTGAGGTTTACGCGAGAGGTCGACAAGGTCCGGCGCGACTCAGTTCCGCGCTTCTAAGGCTCCCCTAGCGCGGGCGTCGCGCCGTGCGCAACGGTCGAACACGCTCAGGCGGGGGATTGTTCCCAGTTTCGTGTTGAGGGGCGGGTAGCAGTGGTTTCTCGTAGCGCAACGCCGTCGCCCCGTCCGCATAGTAATGCGTGTGCTCGCCAAACTGGCGGAAGCCACAGCGCTCATAAAGCGCGATCGCCGACGCGTTGTCGTAACGCACTTCAAGGGTGATGGCTTCGCGGCGGTGACGGCGCCCGTAAGCCTCCGCGGCCTGCAGGAGCGCCCGGCCGACGCCTCGACGGGCGAACCGAGGACTGACCGCGAGCGAGTAGATACGCAAAGCGCGCGCCCCCTTGCGCAGCGAGACCAGCACGTAGCCCGCCAATTCATCGTCGATGGTCGCCACGGTCACCGGCCGATGGGGCGCCCGCAGGAATTCGCGCAAAGACCGCCGCGAGACCCGGTCGCTCTCGAACGATTCGTTCTCGAGCCTTCCAATGGCGTCGAGATCACGGAGGTGCGCATCGCGGATGCTCATGTTGCCCTGGCGCCAGGTGTTCATGCGAAAAGAGACTGGGTCCTCTGTGCGTCGCTCAAGTGCGCGCGACCGCTGCGACTCTCACATCTAGCGGGGTGGCCACGCCAGCGGCAACTTGACCGTATCGGGAGGGCCCTGCGCCGGGGTATTGGCCGACGTTGGCCGATGGGGTCGAACCGGTCACGGTCACGCCTTGTGGGCGTTCTCCTGCCCCGCGCCTTGGTGAAGCCGACCGCCAGCCTTCAAAACGGAATGGTCGGCTTGGCCAGCTCGCGCTCATGCTACAGCTCCCCTCCGAAAACCGTGACGGCACCGCCGCCAATGAGAACGCGGTCACGCGTATGTCAGCGAGCGGTTAAGTGTCTCCCTCAACACGCTGCGCCCCTCCCCGCATCACACATACTTGATCGTGGTGAACATGCCGGCCTCGAGGTGGTACAGAAGGTGGCAATGGAGCGCCCACCATCCTGGATTATCGGCATCGAACCCCACGACGACGCGGCGGCCGGGCGTCACGAGAATTGTGTCGCGCACCGCGCCCGGGAAGCGGTCGCCGTCGATCTCCAAGACCTGAAACTCATGCCCGTGCAGATGCATGGGATGAGGCATCGGCGTCTGGTTAACGAAGACGAGTTCGACCCGTTCACCCTCGGCCACCGGAAGCGGCGGCACGTCCTTGTTCCAGACCATTTTGTTTATCGACCAGACGTAGCCGGCCATCTCGCCTGTGAGGTTCAGAGTGTGGACGCGGTCGGCCTTGCGCGGCGCCAACGGCTTTTGGGCGCGCAGGCTTCGTTCGAGATCGAGATTCAAAGCCGCGGACGGCGTTTCTGCCGCATCTGGAATTCGGGCGATTGAAGCGGCGCCCGCGAGCAGCACGATCCCGGTCTGGCTGCGCTCCCCCTCAAGCTGCGCAAGCACCGGATAGGCGCCCGGGCCCGGCGGAAGACTGAGGCGAATATCGAGCCTTTGGGCAACCGCGATCGGAAACTTTCGGCCGCGGGTGGCTCGACCGCGAAGCCGTCGACAGCGATGAGTTCGCCGTCGAGCGCGCCAAGGCCGACATGGAAGGCGCTCATCGACGAGCTGTTGACGATGCGCAGAAGCACCCGCCCGCCCGGCTCGACCTTGACGATCTCGGGGTCGGCGAGCGTGCGGAAATTGGCGAGGAACGCGTCATATTTGACGTCGTTGAGGTCTGGCCCCGACGGGCCTTTCGCCATCTTCATGCTCGACGAGGAAGCCATGGCGCCGGCCGGCTTACCCATGGCGGCCATCGAGTTGAACGTCCGTAGATTTTCAAAGATCTGCTCGGCCGGCGTGAAGCTGAAATCGGCCAGCATCACGACAACTTCCTGCTCGTCCGACTGGTCGCGCTCGTCGCGGATGATGAGCGGCGCCGTCATCAGCCCCTGCTCCTGCAGCCCCTGATGCGAGTGCATCCAGAACGTGCCGCCGAAGCGCAATGGGAAGTCGTAATCCGCGCCGCCGCCCGAAGGGATTGGAGGGCCGGAAATCCCCGGCACGCCATCTTGCCGCCATGGCGGGGTCAGCCCATGCCAATGGATCAGGCTCGGTTCGCCGATCCCGTTTTCGACCCGAACGCGGAAGTTCTTGCCGACCTCGGTCGTGAGACCGAAGGTCCCGTCTGGCTGGCGGATGCCATAGACCGACGCGCTTCTGCCGTTCACCTCGATGTTGCGGCGCTCAAGCCGCAGAATTGTCGGCGCCGTCGCGGCGCTGTCCGTCGAGTTTTGAGCGCGGGCGAGGATCGGCGGCGCGGTCAAGCCCGCAACGCCACTCGCAAGAAGCGCGCGTCGGGACAGCATGGAAGCCTCCTCACCAGATTCCCCGCCGAAAGGCGCGAACTGACGGTTACCAAGAATCTATTCCGAGAGGAACGTGTAGCCGCCGGAGATTGCCGCCAAATGACGAAGACAGGCATCGAACGGAACGCCATCCGCTATTTGTGCTAGTTTCCGGCGGCGGAGGGGCGCGAATTGAGCGAGACCCGAAAGCTAGCCGCGATCCTGGTTGCCGACGTCGTCGGCTATAGCCGGCTCGCCGGGGCTGACGAGGAGCGCACGCTCGCGCGTCTTCGGGGCCTTCGCAGCGATCTCATCGACCCGGCAATCGCCGCCCATCACGGCCGCATCGTCAAGCGCACGGGCGATGGCTGGATCATTGAGTTCCGCAGCGTGGTCGACGCCGTGCGCTGCGCGATTGAAGTGCAGACCGGCATGGTCGAGCGCAACGCCGGCCTGCCGCCCGAAAAGCGCATCGAGTTTCGCGTCGGCGTTCATCTCGGCGACGTCGTCGAGGAGAGCGACGGCGACCTCATGGGCGACGGGGTGAACGTTGCAGCGCGGCTCGAGGGAATCGCCAAGCCGGGTGGGATTTGCCTCTCAGAACAAGCCTACTGGCAGGTCAGGTCTCGGCTCGATCTCAAGGTCAGCGATCTCGGCGCAACCCAACTCAAGAACATCGTTGAGCCGGTGCGCATCTATTCGCTGGAAGTCGGCCAGCCGGCGGAGGCTAAGCCGGCGCCGGCGGCAACGACACCCGTCAAGCCGGAGAGCGCAACTCCGGCGCCAAGGCCCGGCGGCTGGCTTTTGCGCTGGCCCGCGCTCGCCGTCTTAGCCGCGCTTCTGCTTCTTGGCGTCGCCGGCGGTTGGGGCATGCTTGGCAGGCAACCGGCAAAACCGGCCGAGGCCGCACACCTCTCTATCGTTGTGCTGCCGTTCACCAATCTTTCCGGCGATCCGGGCCAGGACTATTTCGCGGACGGCGTTACTGAGAATCTCACCACCGACCTTTCTCGCCTCAGCGGCTCCTTCGTCATCGCGCGCAACACCGCCTTTACCTACAAAGGCAAAAGCGTCGACGCCAAGGAGATCGGCAAGGAGTTGGGCGTCCGTTACGTGCTGGAAGGTTCAGTGCAGCGCGATCAGAACCAAGTTCGTGTCAACGCGCAGTTGATCGACGCCGAAAGCGGCGGTCATCTGTGGGCCGAGCGCTTCGATAAACCCCTGTCCAACCTGTTCAGCATGCAAGACGAGATCGTCGCCAGTCTGGCCAGCCAATTGGGGGTCGAGTTGATCACCGACGAGGCGCGCCGCGCGGAACGGGCGCCCGCTCCCGATTCGATGGATCTCTATTTTCAGGGAATGGCGTGGTACAACAAAGGGCGAAATCCTGCAGATGGCGACCGCGCCCGCGGTTTCTTCGAGCGCGCTTTGGCGCTCGATCCTGGCAATCTCGACGCAGCCCTCGGCAAGCTGGCGGCGGATTTTCTGGCCGCCGCCAGCTATTCCGTGGACGACAGGTTCGAACGCCTTCACTCAATTGAGGCGCAGCTGAATCGCGTGCTGTCACAGTCGCCGAACAATGCCGCAGCGCACTTCCTGATGGGCAGGGTGCTGAACCAAACCAACCGTCAGGCCCAAGCCGTTGAAGAGTTCAATAGAGCGCTGACGTTGAATCCGAACTTGGCCTCCGCCCACGCGCTCATTGGTCTCGCCAAGCTTTACGCCGGTCACCCCGAGGAAACCGAGAGCCACGAACTCGAAGCGCTACGCGCCAGTCCGCGCGACACTGATGCTTATTTTTGGGTGGGGTGGATGGCCGAGGCCAAGCTGTATCTTGGCGCTTACGAGGACGCGCTCAATCTGTGTCACCGCTCGGTCGAACTGAATCGGAATTACCCCACACGTTTCAGCTATTGTGCCGCTATTCTGGTGGAGCTTGGCCGGCTCGATGAAGCGGAGAACGAAGTCAAAGCCGGGCTTGCCCTCGATCCTAATTTCACCCTGCGCCATTATCGGGACGCCGCCCAAAGCGACAATCCAGCTTTCCTGAAGGGGCGCGAGCGGATCATCAAGGACATGCGCAAGGCTGGAGTGCCGGAGGGCTGAGAGAAACCCGGAAACCCGCTTCGAGCCCGTGAGCGATTGACTTCTCCCCCTTTCTGACCCATCTCTAAGAATCCGCAGAGCTCGGCTCTGAGCGGGGGGATTGCGTGCGTCCTTAGGGAGCGGCGCGTCTTCAAACGCTAACAACAGGAGAGTGGCTATTCGTCGACCTATGAAGGCAACCGCGGCGCCGGAGAAGGGCGGGCCGCGCACCAATCGCGACATTCGCGCCGTTCAAGTCCAACTTATTGATGCTGAAGGGACAAATCGCGGCGTCATTAATCTTTCAGACGCCCAGCAGCTCGCCGACGAGGCTTCGCTCGATCTGGTCGAAATCGTCCCCAACGCCACCCCGCCGGTCTGCAAAATCCTCGATTTCGGGAAGTATCGCTTTCTCGAGCAGAAGAAATCCGCCGAAGCGCGCAAGCGTCAGAAGGTGGTCGAAGTCAAGGAGATCAAGCTGAGGCCCGGCATCGACGACCACGATTACGAAGTGAAGATGCGCTCGGTGCGCCGGTTCTTCGACGAGGGCGACAAAGTCAAGGTGACGCTGCGTTTTCGCGGCCGTGAAATGGCGCACCAGGATATCGGCTACAAGCTTCTGCAACGCGTGAAGGTCGAAACGGCGCCCATCGCCAAGGTCGAGTCCGAACCGTTGATGGAAGGCCGCCAGATGACCATGGTTCTCGCGCCGAAATAGCCCGCCTCACGCCATTTTGAACATCTCGACCACGAAAAACCCGCCTCCGAATTGACAATGAGGGGCTGGAGCCCTCATAGTTCGCGCATACCTGACATAAGGCCGCTTTTGGCGGCCATGAATTTTTTGGGCCGGCGCCGAATCGGGACGCGAGGCCCGGGGACAGAGCTTTGACGACTGCGCAGACTTACGCTGATGCCTCCACGACGAGCAGTCGGGGGGTGGAAACGGCGACGGTCGGCGTCCTGATCGCGCTCAGCGCCTCGCATATGCTCAACGACGTGATGCAGTCGCTGGCACCGGCGCTCTATCCGGTCTTTCATGAGCGATTCTCGTTGAGCTTCTTCCAGATCGGCCTCATCACTTTTGTCTTCCAGCTCACCGCCTCCTTCCTTCAACCCTTGATCGGGATGAGTCTGGACAAGCGGCCGCTGAATTTCATCCTGCCGTCGGGCATGGCCTTCACGCTGGTCGGCTTGGTGCTCCTGGCTTTCGCCAATTCCTATTTGCTGATTCTGCTCTCGGTGGCGGTGGTCGGCATCGGCAGTGCTGTCTTCCACCCCGAGGCTTCCCGCGTCGCCCGCGCGGCGTCAGGCGGCCGGCACGGGTTCGCGCAGAGTCTGTTTCAGGTCGGCGGAAATTTTGGGCAATCCTTGGGCCCGCTGCTCGCGGCTTTCATCGTGGTTCCGTTCGGGCAGCATTCGGTGCTGATCTTCACGGCGCTGACCTTGGCCGCGGTGATCATTTTGACCGGGGTCAGCCGTTGGTACGCCGCCGTTCGCGCCCGGCCTCGCAACGCGGTGTCGGCGGCGGGCGCGGCCCATCCGCGCCGCGTCGTGCAGCGCACGCTTTTTGTGCTGATCGTGATGCTGTTCTCTAAGGTCCTCTACCTCTCGAGTCTCAACAGCTATTACACCTTCTATCTGATCCAGACATTCGGCGTGTCGATTCAGAGCTCGCAGGTGCTGCTGTTCGTCTTCCTCGCCTCCGTCGCCGCCGGCACGTTCCTTGGTGGGCCGCTGGTCGATCGGTTTGGCGCGAAGTTTGTCATCTGGGGCTCGATTCTTGGCGTTCTGCCCTTCACCCTGTTGTTGCCCCATCTCGGGCTTGTCGGCACGGTGATCAATTCGATTGCAATTGGCCTCATCATCTCGTCGGCCTTCTCGGCGATGATCGTCTATGCGCAGGAATTGACGCCCGGCAATGTCGGGGCGGTCGCGGGCCTGTTCTTCGGCCTGAGCTTCGGCTTGGGCGGCGTCGGCGCGGCGCTGCTCGGCATGCTGGCGGACAAGACGAGCCTCACCTTCGTCTACCACGTTTGCGCCTTCCTGCCGGCGGTTGGCCTGTTGGGCGGCTTCCTGCCGTCGGCGCCGGGGAAGGCGGTCGTGGCGGCCAAGACCGCTTAGAGCAATTTGCTTTTGGATCGAGGCGCCCCGGCCTCAGGACGGCAATACGCCGACCCACGAGGGCGAAACTAAACGGGGTCATAACGCACTGAAAACATGAGGGGCGCGAAACTAAAAGGAAACTGAGGATGCGCGCGCCTTGATAGCGCTTCTGCCCGTACGGCGCCGCCGGCCAACCGGGCGCCAGGGCGACGCCCGCGCTGTCTGACCAGCCCTGCAGAATCCCTGCTTGCGTCAGAACGGGTGATACTGAAACATCCAGGTCTCGGTTAGAGTCTCGCCTCCAGACTTGAGAAACGCTCGCAGCTCGACGGGTTCGGCGCCGTCGACGGCAAGGTCGAACTGCACTCGCCAGTGGCCCGCAACGCCGTCGGGGACGGCTTCGATAAGCTGGTAAGGTCCGAAGGTTCCGCGCGAAGCTGATACGACGAGTTGGGGTTTCGCGCCAAAAGGGAGATCGCGCAGCGGGCCCCCCAGGAACTCGACCATAAACTTCCTTACCCCCTTCGGACGCGGCAGGCCGGGCTGGCCTCCCCGTCCGAGACGGGTCGCCCACACCACCGCAAGCTTGCTCGGATAGGGCTCGTTGGCGAGCCAGTGCAGGCGGTAGTTCAGGTTGAACTCGGCGCCCGCGAGGACGGGCTCGGCGGGCACCCACATCGCCACCACATTGTCGTGAATCTCGTCGTCGGTCGGGATCTCGCACAACTGGATCGATCCCTTCCCCCAGCCCTCGCCGCTTGGACCCGGCAAGGGCTCGACCCACAGACTTGGGCGGCGGTCATAGTAGACGCCATCGAGGTAATGGTCGAATACCCGGTCGCGCTGCAGGAGGCCGAAACCGCGAGGGTTGTTGTCGAGAAAAGATGAGACCATGATGCGGGGCGGGTTGTTGAGGGGGCGCCACAGGCGCTCCCCGTTGCCCGACCACATTGCGAGGCCGTCGGAGTCGTGGACCTCCGGGCGCCAGTCGATCGCGGTCTCCTTCTTGGTCTCGGAAAACCAGTACATCGAGGTGAGGGGCGCGATGCCAAAGCGCGAGACCTGGGCGCGGGTGAACATCGTTGTTTGGATGTCCATCACGACCCCCTTGGCACGAGTCATGAGAAATTTGAACGCGCCAACGACAGAGGGACCGTCCATCAACGCATAGAGAGTGATGGTGTCTCCGACGCCGGCCTCAACATAAAAGTCGATAAAGTCGGGGAATTCCTCCGGCCGATCTGCGACCGCAACGTCAATCGCAACGCCGCGCGAGGAGAGGCCGTATTGCCGGAGTTCGCCGATCGAGCGGAAATAGGCGGCGCCAAGGAAAGCGACCCAGTCGTTCTTGCGCCAATCGAGCGTGCCGTCCCGGGCTTCCTGAATGCGCAAGCCCGCGAAGCCGGCTCCCTTCGGCAAATCGCGAGCCGGGGAATTATCCGGCATGTCGAAATAGGATTGGTCGTAGACGATCTGGCGCGAGACGTCGCCCTCCACGACATGCATCCTGACCGCTTTCTGGAAAAACAGACCGAGGTGGAAGAACGTTACAGGAAACGGCCCCGGCCCGTCCGCGAACAAGGCGAAGTCGGTGCGGTAACGGATTTTTCCCCACTCCTCGTAATTGATCTTCTGCAGAACGTCGGGCGCGGGACGGGGAGGGGGAACATATGGTTGACGCGCGCGATCACGCGCCTGCGTCTTGAAAAGATCGTAAGTGAACGGGACCGGCGGATCGAACTGCAGTCCGTCCGACTGGGCCCCCAACGCTTCCGCAAGCGGATTCATCGCCGCAGCGGACGCCGCGGCGCCCTTCAGCAATGTGCGGCGATCTATGCTTTCGGACATCAGGACCTCTTCGATCGGGCGCTCTGCATACGTGATTCTCCTAGATCCGAGAATCCACCGTTTTCTCACAGACGTACGAAAGTGAGGTATACGGACCCCCGGCCCTCACTGCGCGCCTTCGCCTCATAGCGTGTCGGGCGCCATTGTGGCCAGGGTCGGCGCCAATCCTCGGCTTGGGCTGCAGCCCAGCAAAAGTGTGGGGAAGCGAGAAAGCGCGCAAGGGTCCAGCCGGCGTAGTCGTCAATGTCGGTGGCGAAGCGCAGCTCGGCGCCCGGCCGCATAACCCGCGCCAGCGAGTCGATCACGCCGCCCGTTATAAGGCGCCGTTTGTGGTGCCGGCGTTTTGGCCATGGGTCCGGGTAGAGCACGAACACCCGCGAAAAAAACGAGTCTGGAGCAGCCTCGACAACCGCTTGTGCGTCGCCACGCCGCAAGAGCGCGTTGGAGATGTCTTCGCGCCTGAGCGCCGCAAGCGTCGCGACGATCCCATTGAGGAATGGCTCGCAACCGATAACCCCGACATCCCGATTGGCCTTCGCCTGCTCAACAAGATGTTCGCCGGCGCCGAACCCGATTTCCAGCCACACCTCCCGGGGAGTTCGGGAAAACGCTCGCCCCTCGGCCAGGTCTTCCATCGCCATCGAGAACAGCGGCAGCGCTTCGGCGAGCAGATCTTTCTGGCCCGCTCGAAGCGACTTGCCGCGGCTGCGCCCGAAAAGGGCGCGAGCGGGCGCAGGCCCCTCGCGTCCGTCGACGGCCCTCACTGGAACCGACTCAGCGCCCAATCAGGCCCCGTTGCGCAGCGTATCCGCGAGATCAGTCTTTTCCCAAGAGAAGCCGCCATCAGCCTCAGGCACGCGCCCAAAATGGCCGTAGGACGAAGTGCGGGCGAAAATCGGGCGGTTCAGTTTTAGGTGTTCGCGAATTCCGCGCGGTGTCAGGTTCATGACATCCATCAGCGCCGTCTCGAGTTTCGCCTCGTCGATGCGACCGGTGTCATGCAGATTGGCGTAAATCGATAGTGGACGCGCCACCCCAATGGCGTAGGAAAGCTGGATGGTGCAACGATCGGCCAAGCCAGCCGCGACCACATTCTTGGCCAGATATCGCGCCGCATAAGCCGCTGAGCGGTCGACCTTCGTGGGATCCTTACCGGAAAACGCTCCCCCGCCGTGCGGCGCCGCGCCGCCGTAGGTATCAACGATGATCTTTCGGCCCGTGAGGCCGCAATCGCCATCCGGGCCGCCGATGAAGAACTTTCCGGTCGGATTGACATGCCAAGCCGTTTTTGGCGTGATCCAATCCTCAGGAAGTGCCGCCTGGACATACGGACGCACGAGGTCGGCGACGTCCTCGGAGGTGAGCGACTCGACCAAATGCTGGTGCGACACAACGATCTGTGTCGCCTCCACCGGCTTCCCGTTTTGATAGCGGACGGTCACTTGGCTTTTGGCGTCCGGCCCCAAGGTCTTTTCAGCGCCCGAATGACGTGCTTTGGAGATCCCTCGCAGAATCTCATGGGCGTAATACAATGGCGCCGGCATCAATTCGGGAGTTTCACGGCAGGCGTAACCGAACATGATGCCCTGATCGCCTGCCCCTTCATCTTTATTGCCGCCGGCGTCTACACCTTGCGCAATATCTGCCGACTGCGCGTGCAGCAGCACTTCGACCGTGGCGTTGCGCCAGTGAAAGCCGTCCTGCTCGTAGCCGATTTCCTTGATTGCGTTCCGGACCGTCGCCTCCATTTCTTCCTTAGAAATGTTCGGTCCGCGGACCTCGCCGGCAATGATGACCCGGTTCGTTGTGGCTAGAGTTTCGCACGCGACCCGAATCTGATAAGGATCGAGACCGGCCTTGGCACCTTCACGAAAGAACAGATCAACTATTTCATCCGAAATTCGGTCGCAAACCTTGTCTGGATGACCCTCAGATACAGATTCACTGGTGAACTCGTAATTTTGACGAGCCATTTGGACCATCTCCTGCTGGCGTCTGTCGCCACAACCTTTGCGGCCTGCAGGTTGCCTACGGCCGCGCGACGCCGCTTCTGACAGCGCCCGTTCGGTCCGTCAAGCCATTTTGATCAGTTTGTTCGCTTTATCGAACGGTAGAGTCGTCGGCGCTCTCGTCCTGAGGCGATGCTAGCGCAATGACAAGGTCTACAATACGCCGTCGTACTTTGGGGTCGCGCACCCGCAAAAACGCGCGATTGAGTTGAAGGCCTTCAGTGGAGGCGAGGAAGTCCACGACGTAGGACTGGGACGACTCTTCGGCAAAACCCGGTTCTGCTGAATCCGTGGGCGCGCCTTCGAAGAAATAGCCAGGCGAGACTTCGAGCACGCGGGCGGTGTGTTGAAGACGACTGGCGCTGATGCGGTTTGATCCTTTTTCGTATTTTTGGATCTGCTGGAACGTCACGCCGAGAAGTTCACCCAGCCTGCTCTGGCTCATGCCGAGCATCGTCCGCCGCATTCGCAATCGCGCTCCCACGTAGACATCTACGATATTGGACACTTTGGACATCATTTCAAGCTCGTGCCCCATAGCTGTCCCGCCGCTCGCGCGAGGAATCACTAACGCTAGGGAAACAGATAACCGACACTCGGATAGCGCGCAAGGGTGCAATTTTACAATCGGCGGTCTTCGTTTACACTCGGCGCCTTCCCGCAAGCCCAGCCGCCAGAAAGGCCAATCCGATAAGCATCGCCCCGACCGATCCGAGGCGGGATTGCAACGTGGGCGCGAGCGCGTGCGGAAGTTCGGCGTCCAGAACGCCCTCTGCGCCGAGCGGAGCAACCGCGATCTCACGGCCGAATCCGTCGAGCACAGCCGAAATTCCGGAATTGGCATCGCGCACCAGCGGCACGCCGAGTTCGATCGCACGCAACCGCGCTTGCGCAAAATGCTGGTACGGCCCGGGGGTTAGACCGAACCAGGCGTCGTCGGTAACGTTCAGGAGCCAGGTCGGCCGCTCCGCGCCGGAGATGAGCGTTCCGAGCTCGATCGGAAAGATCGCCTCGTAACAGATGAGCGGCATCGCCTCCGGCAAGCCTGGAACATGAAGGATACGGCGGCCCGAGCCCGGTTCGAAGCCGCCGGGAATGTCGACCAACTGAGTAATATGCGCCCGCTCCAACAGACTCGCGAACGGCACATATTCCCCGAACGGAACGAGATGCTGCTTGTCATAACGTTGCGCCGACAATCCGGCTCGGTCAATAACTTCGATCGAATTAAAGAAGCGCGGCGGGCTTCCGTCCTCGCGCCGCGCCGCGCCGGTGATTAGGGTCGCGCCGGACCCAAGTAGGTCGACGATCTTGGAGAGGGCCTGGGGGTCGCGGGATAGAATAAAGGGGAAGGCCGACTCGGGCCAGATCAGGTGGGTAATGTCTCGAACTCCGGATCGATCCGGCGAGGTTGCGCGCTCCGACAAGTCGAAATAGCGGTGCAGAATGGCCTGCTTGTTCTCCGGGCCGAACGAGGCGTCGTCTTGGGCGATGTTGGGTTGGATGAGACGCAGTTTCACGCCCGGCACGGTCGCGCTCCGCGGTGACATGAGCCGCAACGCGCCAAAGGCGGCCATGACAACCAGCGCAAGAGCCGCGACAATTGTCGGCATCAGATTGAGCCGGCTTTCGCTCAACTGCCACAACGTCGCCGGCGCTGCAAAGATCGCGATTGTCAGGAAGGTGAGCCCGTGCAGGCCGACGAGGGAAGCGGTCTGGGCGAGCGCGAGATTGACGCCGAGCGCCATTCCGAGGTCGTTCCAGGGAAAACCGGTGAACAGGAGGCCACGCGCCCATTCGGCGACCCCGAATCCGAACGCTAGGGCGAAAATGCGCAAAGGTCCCGGCGACCACAAGAGGCGCGCGAGCGCAAATCCTGCGGCCGGAAAGACAGCGAGCGCCGCAGGCAACGCCACAACCGCAAGCGGGAGCGCCCAAGCGAACTTGTCGGCCTCGACCAGAAGAGCCGAACCGACCCACCACAAGCCCGCGAGAAAATAACCGAAGCCCATCCACCAACCGGCGCCAAATGCCGCGCTGAGGGACGCGATAAACGGCCGTCCGGGCCTGCGATCCTGCGCGCCGTCAATCAACCAGATAGCGATGGTCAATGGGACGGCGATGAACGCGAACAGCGACAGGGGTGGCAGCGCCAACGCTCCTATCGCCCCCGAGATGAAGGCGATGGCGCGCCTGCGCCAGCCCCAGGACAGAATCACACCCTCCATGAGCGACGCCAGACCGCCGGCGCGCGGGATCGCGGCTGAATCGGCAACGCTCAAGGAACCGCCTTTCCTCATCGATCGAATCGTCCTCACCGACCATAGCCCGAGCAGCCGCGTTCGACTCAGTCGCCTGCGCCGCCGAAGGGAGGTTCGACTCGCGCGCGACTCAGAGGCGCGAGCCTTGAGCGAGGGTGCCCAACACGAGTCAACCGGCCCTCCGGCGCGCGCTCGACCCCGACCCAGTCCCGGTCCATAGCCGCCAATAAACGCGCTTAGGTGACAGAGAACTCGTGGGTGAATCAAGCGCACTACTCGCAAAAGGCGCGCAAAGCAGAATCCCAAGGGGAATTGTGTCGAAGTTTGAAGCAGGTCAGCGAGGATCGTGGAGTTTCGACCTTCTGTGAACGACTATCTCTAATATGGCCGTTCAGACCTCGAGGAAATTGTTAAGCGGATAATTGAACTTGATGGGGCAGCCTTTCGTAGGTCGGCGGCCGCCTTGTCGAGGAAGACTCCGCAATCGTCAGAATCGGCGAACGAACCCTGCACGTTCCGAAATCGCCCCGTTAGAGCGGAATCCCCTCACGTTCGATCGTATCCTGCGGCGGCGAAGTGGTTTGCGCATTGGCGTGGCGAGAGGCAGGCGGCAATTCGGCGATTTTGGCCCAGAGTCCTTCGACGGTGCGCTGTGCGGCTTTTCGCAGGAGCGCCTTGAGCTTGGCGAAAGCGTTCTCGATCGGATTGAAGTCGGGACTGTAGGGCGGGGGATAGAGCAGCTTCACGCCGGCCGTCTCGACAAGCAGCGCGTATGCCTGCGCCCTTGTGCGATCCGAGGTTGTCCATGATGACGACGTCGCCGGGCTTGAGCTCTGGAACGAGGAGCTGATCGACATAGGCTTGAAAGGCGCGGCCGTTGATCGGTCCGTCGAGAACCATGGGGGCGGTCATTCCGGTCAGGGGGAGGGCGCCAACAAAGGCGGTCGTTTTCCAGTGGCCATGGGGAATGCTCATACGCAGTCTCTGCACGCGCGGAGCCCGCCCGTATCGGCGCGCCATATTGGTCGAGGCCCAGGTCTCGTCGATAAAGACGAGGCGTTCAGGATCGAGATCGAGCTGCCCCTCGAACCAATCCTTGCGCCGTTTCACGACGTCCGGGCGATCCTGCTCGCTCGCATGCGCCGACTTTTTTTGCGCGTGATCTTGTGACGATCAAGGAAACGCCAGAGCGCTCCGTAGCTCGCGACGACGTTCGTTTGGGCGAGAGCCTGTCGAAGCTCTTCAATCGTTCTGTCGGGCGTCCCCTCAACCGCCGACAGAATTGCCGGCGCATGGGTTTTCTGTCTTCTGCGAACGACGGTCGCCGCCCACCGCTTTTGGCGACGCGTCGCCCTGCGTGCGCTCCAACGCTCGCCATCGGCTTACGCTGGCGGCGCTCACGCCAAAGCGATCGCCCACCCTTCGTCCCGATGCTCCATCGGCCACCGCCGCAAGCCCACGGGGTGCGAAGATCCATCGACAGCGGTCCGGCCATTCCCGCCGCCCTCTTGAATCACTTCATCGCCGATTTGGGAATCCCCATCCCGATTTAATCAGTTCGGATGGCGCTCTAGGCCGCGGCGACGGTTTAAGGAACGGGGGATTCTCAAGCGGGCGCGAATTGGATTTAACGCTGATTTTGGGAGATCGGGGGTGAATTGCGACGGGCTGCGAGATGACCGGTGGAGCGGCTCAAGGAGTTTGTGCCCGGCGGCCGGAAGGGCAAGCGGGGTGCGCGCACCGACAATCGACGGTTTCTGAACGCGCTGCTCTGGATGGCCCGCTCAGGCGGACGCTGGCGCGATCCGCCTGAGCGATTGGGCGACTACGAAACCGTGCAGCGCCGCTACTACCGCTGGATCGAGATGGGCGTTCTCGACGCCATCCTCGCCGCGCTGGCGCGCGAAGCCGATCTGGAATGGCTGATGATCGATTCCACCATCGTACGGGCGCATCAGCAGGCTGCCAGCGCTCGCCGGCAAAAAGGGGAGCGAATGCCCAGGGCCTTGGCCGCTCCCGCGGAGGCCTGAGCACCAAAATCCACGCCGCCGGCGATGCGCTGGGCAATCCGGTGCGTCTGATCGGCTCGCCAGGCCAACGCAACGACATCGCCTTCGCCCACGAGCTGATCGAGGGCTTCGCCCCTGACGTCACGATCGCCGACAAGGGCTACGACGCCGATCACTGGTGCGACAAGATCGCTGAAAGCGGCGGTGAGCCTGTCATTCCGCCCAAGCCGAACCGCACGTTCAAGCGTCCCTATGACGCCGAACTCTACAAGGAGCGCAACATCATCGAGCGCTTCTTCAACAAGCTCAAGCAGTTCCGCCGCGTCGCCACACGCTACCACAAGCTGCTCGCCAACTTCATGGCCTTCGTCAAACTCGCCGCCATCGCCTTCTGGCTCAAATAGTTAAATCGTCGCCACGTCCTAGGGGTTCCGTGACGGGTATAGTCGCGGGTGCGCCGCTCGATTTGGCCCGGGCGCATGGGCAAAACCTGCTGCGTTCGGTCCAGCGCCTGGATTTGGCTCTTTTCGTCAACGCAAAGAACCAGCGCGTGCTCCGGCGGCGACAGATAAAGCCCGACGATATCATCGCGCACCTTCTCGACGAACAGAGGATCGGTTGAGAGCTTTAAGGTCTCGGTGCGGCGAGGCTGGAGGTTGAAAGTCTTCCAGATGCGGTGGATCGTCGAAGCGGGTGAACACGCTGTTCCAGTGGCCGAACGAACCCGGCAGATCTCGCCACGGACTGCCGGCGCGGGCAATCCACTATGATGGCGGCGAGAGTTAGGACGGCGCGGTAATTGCGTGCGGTCTTTTCGAAGCGGGTTGCGACACGGCGGAATTGCTTGAGTTTTGAGAAACAGCAGTGCACCCGATGACGCTGGGCGTAGAGATGCTTGTCGAGCGGATATTTGAGGGCGCGCGACGGATTGTTGGGGATGACGGCGATCGCGCCTTTGGCGTCGATGGCTTGGCGCAAGAGATCGGCGTCATAGGCTGTATCGGCCATGACCGCCTCGGCGGGCCATCCCTCGATCAAGGCGGCAGCTTGCGGCGCATCGCCCTTCTGACCTGCGGTCAGCGTGAACCGCACCGGCCATCCCAGGCCGCGAACGGCCATATGGATCTTGGTGCTCAGGCCGCCGCGAGCGGCCGAACGCTTGATCTTCAGACCCTTTTTTTCGCCCCCGCGGCGTGCTGATGCGCCCGCACGATGGTGCAATCGACGATCCGATATTCAAAGTCCAGGTCGACCAATGATCAGCGGAGCCATCCGCTCCCACCCCGCCTCGCTCAAAACCAACCGGTCCATCACACCCAAGACTGCCTCCCAAAAGCAGCCTTGAATTTGATTTGCCCCTAAAAAGGAATCCCAAGAGTCCACACCTCCTAGGCTCCGGACTCAGTCAGGTCCACCAGATGATGACGGCGGCGAGCATGACGGCGGCGGCGAAGCGGGCTGCGAGCTTGTCGTTAGCGGGCGGCGATGCGTCTCCAATCCTTGAGGCGGCAGAACATTGTAGAGCGTCTCGAAGGCCCGAACACGGCCGGGCAATCCTGCCAGCGACAGCCAATTTTCAGAACGTGGACGATGCCGCTGATGACCCGCCGGTCGTCGGTCCTTCGCGCCCAGCCTGGTTCTTGGGCAACAGCGGGCCAATGGCTCCCCATTGCGCTTCGTTCAACCAAAACTCGCCGGGCATGATCCAAGTCCCCCAACCCGATTCGGCTTGCATCACACACAGATAACCCACTCAATACCTTGATTGAGTTTGGAGCCTAAAGCGTGATCTGGTTAGGCTGAAGCGTAGCCATTCGGTTGGGGTGAAGCAATCGAGCAGGGCGCCGATGGTTCGCCAGGTCTCGTCGATTGTTCGAGCGTCGGCCTTGCGCAGGAGGGTCTTCATTTTGGCGAAGGCCTGTTCGATCGGGTTGAGGTCGGGCGAGTAGGCGGGCAGGAAGAAGAGCTTGGCGTTGGCGGCGCGGATGGCGCCGCGAACGGCGCGGCCCTTATGACTGCCGAGGTTATCCATGACGACAATGTCGTCCGGCTTAAGGATCGGGACGAGAACCTGCTCGACATAGGCGCGGAAGCTCATGCCATTGATCGGTCCGTCGATGACGCAGGGCGCGGTGAGGCCGTCGCAACGCAAAGCCGCCAGGAAGGTGAGGGTCCGCCATTTGCCGAAGGGCGCTTTGGCGACGAGGCGCTGGCCTCTGGCGCATCGGCCGTGGATGCGCGTCATGTTGGTTTTGGCCCAGGTCTCGTCGATGAAGACGAGCCGCTTCGGATCGATCGTCGCCTGACGCGCCTTCCACCGCTCACGCCGCCTGGCGACGTCCGGCCGGTCCTGTTCGGAGGCGCGAAGGCTTTTTTTTGAACGTCACGCCTTCGTGCTGGAGAAAATGCCAAAGCGCGTAATAGCTCACCACCAGGCCGCGGTCGGCCAGCTCCTTAAGCCGAGCGCGCAGCGTGAGATCCGGCTTCTCGGCGATCCGCGAGAGAGCCCAATCGCGCTCACGCGCCACAAGATAGGGCCTGCGCCCGCCCATCTTCAGCGCCGCCGGACTGCCGATAGCGCGCTGGCGCTGCGACCACTTCACGACGCTCGCCACGCTGATCATGAACGTCCTGGCTGCCGAACGGCAGGACTGACCCGCCGTGACCGCCGCCATCACCCGCTCGCGCAGGTCCAAAGAATAAGCTCGAGCCATCCCTGCTGGCCTCCAAGCCCAGCCAGCAGATTTGAATCTGACTCGCGCCCTCTTGGGAATCCCCCGCGATTCAGTCAAAGCAGATCGCGCTCTAGAGCGCCATCCGAACTGATTGAATTGGGATGGGGATTCCTGAATTGGCGATGGAGTGATTTAAGCTTCCGGGCGGATTGGAGGGCGGCGGGAATGGCCGGACCGCTGTCGATGGATCTTCGCATCCGTGGGCTTGCGGCGGTGGCCGATGGAGCATCGGGACGAAGGGTGGGCGATCGCTTTGGCGTGAGCGCCGCCAGCGTGGCGAGCGTTGGAGCGCACGCAGGGCGACGCGTCGCCAAAGGCGGTGGGCGGCGACCGTCGTTCGCAGAAGACAGAAAACCCATGGTTCTCGACGGACCGATCAACGGCCGCGCCTTTCAAGCCTATATCGATCAGCTCCTCGTTCCAGAGCTCAAGCCCGGCGACGGCGTCATCATGGGACAACCTCATCAGGGACAACCTCGGATCGCACAAGGGCGCAGGCATACGCGCTGCTTGTCGAGACGGCCGGCGCGAAGCTGCTCTATCCCCCGCCCTACAGTCCCGACTTCAATCCGATCGAGAACGCTTTCGCCAAGCTCAAGGCGCTCCTGCGAAAAGCCGCACAGCGCACCGTCGAAGGACTCTGGGCCAAAATCGCCGAATTGCCGCCTGCCTCTCGCCACGCCAATGCGCAAACCACTTCGCCGCCGCAGGATACGATCGAACGTGAGGGGATTCCGCTCTAGAAGTGTGACCGAGGCGCCCTTGGGATCACCGTCGAGCCGGATTGGTCCCGATACGGCGATTCCTCGGCGTATCCGAGGCCGAGTCATCGCCTGGTAGGCCCCCGCTCCGCCGATGCTTGCGCGAATGATCTCGAACAATCTTCGCCGGCTCAACGCCGGCGTGGCTTCATTCATTGTTCAGTCCATGTTCCCATCGAAGGGACAATTGTCGCACCGCGGGTTGAATTGCCAAAAGCGGCTAAAGTCTTGCGCTACGATCGTCGCTCCAACTTGGCCAGAATTTCAGCGAGCGACTGAGCATGCCCGAGCACAAGGTCCGCTGCCGCGGCGATGTTGTCGATCGACGCGTGCGGCAGTCCGCTCGACGGAATCATGTCGCTGACCAGCGCGACGATGTTCCGGTCGTCGGGATAAAGCGGCGGCTTGCCGTTGGCGGCGCGAAAGACTTCAATCTTGGAGAGGGGGTCGCGCTTGAAGCCTTCGATCAAGACAAGGTCGACGGACTTGAGCAGGCGCAGGAGCTCAGCCAGCGACGGCTCAGGCGCCCCGTGCAATTCCCGCATCAGCGCGACCCGATTGGCGGACGCGACCAGCACTTCTTCGGCGCCGGCGGCGCGGTGCTCGTAAGAGTCCTTGCCGGGCTGATCGAGATCGAAGTTGTGGTGGGCGTGTTTGATCGTCGAAACGCTGAGGCCACGGCGATTCAGCTCCGGAATGAGCCGGACAATGAGCGTGGTCTTGCCCGCTCCGCTCCATCCGGCAAAGCCAATCGCGCGCATGGGCTCTCCCAATTCTCCGTCCACCGCCAAGTCGTTATTTAGAGCATGGAGCGATTGCGTTGAACCGGAGCCGTCATGGCCCGTCGGGAGACAGGCGTCTTTCGACGCCCTCTGGCTCCTCGGTATGACAATGATCTCATTTAACGACATAGGCAAAACGCATTTTGCGAGAATAAGATCGCGCTGGCCGCCATTTGGCCTGCCCGCGAGATTCTAGTGGCAGGGAGCTTGAGATGTCCGACGCCGCCGACGTTTTCGCCCCATTCCGATCCGAGGTCGCGCCGCAAACGCCGCTCAGGAGCGCCATCACCGCCACATACCGGGCGCCCGAGCCTGAGTGTGTGCCGCGGCTCCTCGAGCTGGCGGCCGCAAACGCGGACGAAGCGAACAGTATCCGGAGGCTCGCCAGCAGCCTGGTCGCCAAGCTTCGAGCCAAGACGCGATCGAGCGGGGTCGAGGGGTTGATCCATGAATATTCGCTGTCAAGCCAGGAGGGCGTGGCGCTGATGTGCCTCGCCGAGGCGCTGCTGCGCATTCCGGACGCCGCCACCCGCGACGTGCTGATCCGCGACAAGCTCTCGCCCGGCAACTGGCGCGCGCATGTCGGTCACAGCCCGTCGCTGTTCGTCAACGCCGCCACCTGGGGCTTGGTGCTGACGGGCAGGCTCGTAACCACGACCAGCGAGCAGGGCTTGTCAGCAGCCCTGACCCGCCTCATCGCCCGCAGCGGCGAGCCGATCATCCGCGCCGGCGTGGACGTCGCCATGCGGCTTATGGGCGAGCAGTTCGTCACCGGACGCACAATCGAGGAGGCGATTGGAAACAGCCGCGAGCGCGAGGCGCGCGGTTTCACGTTCTCCTACGACATGCTGGGCGAAGCGGCCACCACCAGCGAGGATGCGGCGCGCTATCTCGACGAATACGAACGCGCTGTCCACGCCATCGGCCGTGCCTCGCATCGTCGCGGCATCTATGAAGGCGCAGGCATCTCGATCAAGCTTTCGGCGCTCCACCCTCGCTATCAGCGCATCAAGCGCGCCCGGGTGCTGAGCGAATTGTTACCGCGCGTGAAGGGGCTGGCGAAGCTCGCAAGGTCTTACGACATCGGCTTCAACATCGACGCCGAGGAAGCAGACCGGCTCGATCTGTCGCTCGACATCCTGGAGGCGCTCTCCCTCGATCCGGATCTCAAGGGCTGGAACGGGCTCGGCTTTGTCATTCAGGCTTATGCCAAACGGTGCTCGCGGGTCGTCGACTGGCTGGTCGATCTCGCGCGCCGCTCGGGCCGCCGGCTGATGATCCGCCTTGTCAAGGGCGCGTATTGGGATTCGGAGATCAAGCGGGCACAGGTCGACGGCCTCGACGGCTTTCCAGTTTTCACCCGCAAACTCTACACCGATGTGAGCTATCTCGCCTGCGCGCGCAAAATGCTCGCGGCGCCGGACGCGGTCTATCCGCAATTCGCCACCCACAACGCGCAGACGCTCGCGTCCGTGCTCGTCTTCGCCGGCCCCAATTTCTATCGGGGCCAGTATGAATTTCAATGCCTGCACGGCATGGGCGAACCGCTGTACGAGGAGGTGGTCGGCCGAGAGAAGCTGAGCCGGCCGTGCCGGGTCTACGCGCCGGTCGGCTCGCACGAGACCCTGCTCGCCTATCTCGTTCGCCGGCTGCTTGAGAACGGCGCCAACACCTCGTTCGTGAATCGCATCGCGGATGCGAGCGTGTCCATGGACGACCTGGTAGCCGACCCGGCGGAGGCCGCGCGCTCAATCCAGCCAATCGGGGCGCCGCACGACAAGATTGCGGCGCCGCGCGACCTCTATGCGCCCGATCGGTCCAACTCGCGCGGGCTCGATTTCTCCGACGAAGGCCGTCTCGTCGAACTGGGTAGTGGGCTGAATGCGAGCGCCGAGATGGCTTGGCGCGCCTTTCCCCCGGGCGCCGCGAAGGACGAGCCAGGCGAGCCGGTGTTGAACCCCGCCGCTTCCACCGATGTCGTCGGCTTCAGCCGGCATGCCCGCGCCGACGAAATCGCCGCCGCCCTCGATATCGTCGACCGCGCCGCGCCCGCTTTCGCGGCGATCCCGCCCTCGGAGCGCGCGACTATGCTGCGCCGCGCTGCCGACCTCCTCGAGGCCAGAAACGATCGCCTCGTCGGTCTAATCGTGCGCGAAGCCGGCAAATCCTACGCTAATGCGGTCGCTGAGGTGCGCGAGGCAGCAGACTTCCTGCGCTACTACGCGCATGAGGCAACGCGCACTCTGCTCCCCGGCTCCCCCGCTCCACTTGGCCTCGTTGTCTGCATTAGTCCCTGGAACTTTCCGCTTGCGATCTTCACCGGCCAGGTGGCCGCCGCACTCGCCGCGGGCAATTCAGTCATCGCCAAGCCCGCGGAGGAGACGCCGCTCATCGCCGCGGAAGCGGTGAGCGTGCTGTACGAAGCCGGCGTCCCGCGCGATGCGCTGCAGCTCATCCCGGGCGCCGGCGAAGTTGGCGCGGCGCTGGTCGTCGATCCACGCGTCCAGGGTGTCGTCTTCACCGGTTCGACTCCGGTTGCGCGACTGATCGAAAAAGAGCTCTCCGCCCGGCTCACCCGCCAGGGAGGCCCGGTGCCGCTCATTGCCGAAACCGGGGGCCTCAACGCGATGGTCGTCGATTCTTCTGCGCTCTCCGAGCAAGTCGTGGTCGACGTCCTGTCGTCCGCGTTCGATTCGACCGGCCAGCGCTGTTCGGCTTTGCGCATCCTCTGCCTCCAGGATGATGTCGCCGACCGCATGCTCACGATGCTGAAGGGCGCGATGGCTGAGCTTGAGGTCGGCGATCCGCGCAAGCTCTCGGTCGATGTCGGACCGGTCATCACCGCGGAGGCGCGCGATGCAATTACAACCCACATCAAAAAATTGCGTGGCCACGGCCATAAGGTGACCCAAGCCCCGCTCAGGGAGAGCACGACGCAAGGCACATTCGTGCCGCCGACGCTAATTGAAGTGAGCAAGATCGCGGACGTCAAGCGTGAAGTGTTCGGGCCGGTTCTGCACGTGCTGCGCTACAAACGCGAGGCGCTCGACAAATTGATCGACGACATCAACGCCGCGGGCTACGGCCTGACCTTCGGCCTCCACACCCGCATCGACGAGACAATTGCACGCGTCGTCGAACGAATTGAAGCCGGAAACATCTATATCAATCGCAATGTCATTGGCGCGACAGTCGGTGTGCAACCATTCGGCGGCTCGAGACTATCTGGCACCGGACCTAAGGCTGGCGGCCCGCTCTATCTCTCGCGGCTGGTTTCCGAGCCTGCGCCGGGCGCGTTGGACGGCGTCGAGGGGGGCGACGCGGCGATTGCCGGCATCCGTCCCTATGCCGACTGGCTCACCGCTCAGAGCCGCGCCGCGGAGGCCGAGCGTTGCGTGGGAATGATGGCGCGCTCACCTCTCGGGGCGCGTGTGGAGCTCAAAGGACCTGTCGGCGAGCGCAACGCCTATACGCTTCGGCGGCGCGGTCGAATTGCCGCCATCGCGGCGAGCGAAAGCGCTCTTCTCATCCAGATCGGAGCGATCCTGGCGACCGGCAATGACGCGGTGGTCAGCGCAGCGCTCGCCGAGCGCGCCCTTTCCGGATTCCCGGCGGAACTCCGGCATCGGATCTCGCGCATCGAGGATCCCTTGGGCGCGCCTGCCCTCGCCTTCGCGCTTCTCGAAGGCGACGAGGCGGCGACGTCGGAGGCCTTGCGCAGGCTCGCGAGCCGCACTGGGCCAATCGTGCGGCTTCAGGCCTTATCCAGCGCGCGGCTCGCGGCGGGCGAGGACTACAACCTCTCCGACCTCGTGGAGGAATGCGCGACCGCTACGAACACAGCCGCGGCCGGCGGCAATGCAAGCCTGATGACAATCGGATAGGATACATGGAGGGAGCAGAACCGGAGGCGCCGGGATGTCGGACGATCTGACGGACTCGCAAATCGCGCTGCTCTGCGCCATCGAAGAGCATGATCCCGCCAAGTCGTCCAGCGATGAGAGACGCGATCTGGAGCGGCTCATGTCTGGGGGTTACGTGCAGCCGACAGACGACCATCCGGGCTCGGCCTTTGAGCTCACAGCGAAGGGCATTGCGTATCTCGGGCAGCGCGGCGCTGGGCTAAATGAGGCGTAGCGTGGCTCGAGCGATCCCCTTGGGCCAAGCGAGGCGCTCAAGCTAGCCAATAGAATGAGCTTCTCGCCAAGCCCGTTGACGCCGGTTAGGTTGCGCCGAGCAGCCAACAACCTGGAGACGAAGCGAATGCGGGCGATCGGATATCGCAAAGCGAGCCCCGAACTTGATCATCTGGAGGCGTTCGATATCCCGAGGCCTAGGCCGCAAGGTCGCGACCTTCTCGTCGAAGTGCGCGCCGTTTCGGTCAATCCGGTCGACTACAAAGTGGCGGGCGGCGGCGGTCCGGGCAGCGCGGGCAGCGAAACGGACGAAATCAAGGTTGTGGGCTATGACGCCGCCGGAGTGGTCGTCGAAACCGGGCGAACTGCGCAGCTTTTCAAGCCGGGAGACGAAGTGTTCTACGCCGGCAGCGTCGGCCGCCCCGGCGCGGACATGGAGTTCCATCTCGTCGACGAGCGGATCGTAGGCCGCAAGCCGCGCGCGCTCGATTTCGCCGCCGCTGCCGCTTTGCCCTTGACGTCGATCACGGCCTGGGAGGCGATGTTCGATCGGCTCGACGTCGCGAAACCCGTTCCCGGCGCGGCGCGCGCGATCCTGATTCTTGGCGGCGCCGGCGCCGTCGGTTCGATCGCCATCCAATTGGCGCGACAGTTGACCGATCTTACAATCGTGGCAACCGCCTCGAGGCCTGAGACGGTGCAATGGGCGAAGGACATGGGCGCGCATCATGTCGTCGACCACAGTAAGCCGCTTTCGCCACAGATCGCGGCGCTCGGCATGGGCAGCCCCGGCTTCATCTTCGCGACGTCGCCGATCGGCGGCGTCCTCGCCGACCTCGCCGAATTGATAGCGCCGCAGGGACGCATTGCTCTCATCAACGCCGAAGCGGCCGATCTCTTTGTCTTCAGGCCGAAGAGCGTGTCAATTCACTTTGAGCTCATGTTCACGCGGCCCTTGTTGCAGACGGCCGACATCGAGGCGCAGCACAGACTCCTGAACGAGGTCGCCGATCTCGTCGATTCGGGGCGCGTTCGCTCGACCGTGCGGGAGAACTACGGACACATCGACGCCGCCAATCTTATGCGGGCGATGAGGTTCCTCAAGTCGGGCCGCGCGATCGGCAAGATCGTGCTCGCGGGGTTTTAAGGACTTAAGATCAAAGACTTGCTTTGAGGAACACGCAGCAATGGCGAAACTGAAAGCAAAGCGACTGTTCGTTTGCGTCGACAACGACTGCTACGGGCGTCACTTACGACGCGAATCCATATCGCGCTGCCCGACGCCGGGGCGGAAAGCCAAGGGCTACTTCCCGGAGACGACCACCTTTATCCTGGAACATTGTTCCGTTCCGTCGGACCACCGCAGGCTATCGGAAGGGCGATCCTGGCCGCGGCTTGAGACGCGCGCCGAGCACGAGCGCCCGGCCTCACGCCGTCTCGAGCGCAAGACCGTGCGCGGCCTTCGCGATGCGCAGCCGTCCGTCGCGCACCAGGACGTTCACATGCGCCAGCGCCTCGCTGAAAGCGAAGGTGAGCTGGTGCGGATCGTCGATATTGCGTCCGAAAATGACCGGCACGAGTTCGGCGACCGTCTGCGGCCCCTGTTTGCAGGCCTCGACAACCGCCATACAGCGCGCCTCATGGTGAGCGATGAGTTCATCGGCGCGCCCGTGCAGGCCTACGAACGGCAACCGGTGCCCTGGCAAAACGAGGACGTCATCGGGCAGCGTCGCCTTGAGCCCTTCGAGTGAGCGCAGATAGGCGCCGAGCGGATCCCCTTGCGGATCCATCGCTTCGACGCTGACGTTGGGCGAGATCTTGGCCAGCACCTGATCGGCGATAAGGACAAAATTGTCGGCCTTCGAATAGAGCATCACCTGCTCCGGCGAATGGCCGGCGCCGGTGATCACTTCGAATTCACGGCCGCCGATCTTGATCCGCTCCTCGGCGATGAGACGCAGAAACGTTTTCGGAGGCGGAGACACCATTCTCAAATACTGCAGCCCGTTGCCGAGCAGAAGCTCAGTGCTCTCCTCCGTCAGCCCATGCGAACGGTAGAAACTGCGATAGGGCTCCGATCTCAGCCCCTGTGGATCGAGGCGAATGTTGAGAGCGATCAGATATTCCGCTTCGCTCATCGCGAGCTGCAGGCCGAAGCGCTCGCAGAGCCACCCGGCCAGGCCCACATGGTCCGGGTGAAAGTGGGTGGCGATCACGCGCGTCAGCCTGCGGCCGTTAAGGGGTCCGCTCAGCAGCGCGTCCCACGCGGCGCGGGATTGCGCATCGTCGATTCCCGCATCGACGACCGCCAGGCCATCGCCGTCTTCGATGAAATAGATGTTGACGTGATCGAGCCGAAACGGAAGGGGAAACCGCGCCCACAAAACGCCGGGACGAACCTCGATCGTTTCGCCGGGTTTGGGTGGATCGGGGTTGGGAAAGACAAGCGTCTCGGGCATCGCGCTATTCAGCATCGTTAAGCTTTCGTTCCTTCTTGACCCATCCGGCGTGCGCATCATTCGAGCGACAAGAAGCGTGGCGCCACCGTCGCCTCCAATGCCCCGTCGGCGCCATTCTTATAGACGCCGCGAGCCTTCATGTGCGGATGAGCCGCCGCCTCGACGAGGCTCAGCACTGGGGCGAAGCAAGCATCGCAGCCCTCGAGCAGCGCACACCAATATGCGCGTGGCTGGCTCAGGAACAGGGCGCGTAACCGCGCTTTCAGCGCCGGCCAAGCGGCGCGGTCGTATTGCGCCTTCGAGTCGACGTCCGCAAGGCCGAGCTTATCGAGCAACACCGTGTAGAATTGCGGCTCGAGCGCGCCAACGGTGACAAACTGTCCGTCAGCGCACGCGTAGACGTCGTAGAAAGGCGAGTCGTGGAACGGGCTCGGGCTCGGCGCGTCGAGCATTCCGACGGCGCGGGCGGCAAGCGCGATGCCCCCGAGGCTCGCAGCGATATCGGCGATCGAACAATCGATCACGCAACCTCTGCCGCTACGCCCGGCGGCAAAGACGGCGGCGACTACCCCGAAGGCGAGGCCGAGCGCCCCGCCTCCGTCGCCGAGAACTGTCGGCGGGACGCCCGGCGGCTGACCGTCGCGGGCGGCGAGAGACAAGATTCCGCTGAGCGCAAGATAGTTGAGGTCGTGGCCCGCGACCTGCGCGAGCGGACCGTCCTGCCCCCAGCCGGTCATGCGGCCGTAGACCAATCGCGGATTGCGCTTGGCGCATTCCGCGGGACCGAGCCCAAGCCGCTCCATAACGCCTGGCCGATTGCCCTCGATCAGCACGTCGGCCGTCTCTATCAGCGTCAGCGCTTCCTCGACCGCTTCGGGACGCTTGAGATTGAGTGGGACTACCCGTTTTCCTCGCCGCAGAGGACCCTCGGAGAGCGGTTTATCCGGATCGCCGAGGAGGGCCTTGTTGGGGCGTACGACTGCGACAACCTCGGCGCCGAGATCGGCGAGCATGCGGCCGGCGAGCGGACCGGGGCCGATCCCCTCGAACTCGATCACCTTCAGACCTGCAAGCGGATGCATCGTGAGCGACCCCCGATACGACTGTACACTGTCACGCGATTGAGAAGAGAGCTGTTCCGCGCTCTCAAGCACGCTCAGGGAACAGCGCCTTTAGCCCCTCTGGCGACGCCTCTGCGACGCCGCGCTCGGTAATGAGCCCGGTCACCAGCCTGGCCGGAGTGACGTCGAACGCCGGATTGGCGGCGCGCCCGCCTTCCGGCGCGATCCTCACGCGAATGATCGATCCGTCATCGCTCCGGCCTTGAATGAAGTTGACTTCGTCAGCACTGCGCTCCTCGATCGGGATCTCCTTGACGCCGTCGTGCACCGTCCAGTCGATGGTCGGCGATGGCAGCGCGACATAGAACGGCACCGAGTTGTCGCGCGCCGCGAGCGCTTTCAGGTAGGTGCCGATCTTGTTGCACACGTCACCGTTGGCGGTCGTGCGGTCGGTGCCGACGATCACCATGTCAATGAGGCCGTGCTGCATCAGATGGCCGCCAGCGTTGTCGACGATGAGGGTGTACGGCGCGCCGTGATGGGCGAGTTCCCAGGACGTCAGCGAGGCGCCCTGATTGCGCGGGCGCGTCTCGTCGACATAGACATGGACGCTCACGCCGTCCTCCATCGCCATGTAGATGGGCGCAGTCGCGGTCCCATAGTCGACCGTGGCCAGCCAACCGGCGTTGCAATGCGTGAGAATGTTGACCGGTTCGCCGGGCTTCTTGTCCGCGGCCACGCGGCGAAGAATCTCGAGGCCATGGGCGCCGATCGCGCGATTGATATCGACGTCCTCGTCGGCGATTTGCTTGGCCTCTGCATAAGCGGCGGCGGCCCGCGCATTCGGGGCGACGGGAGCGAGATGCTTGCGGACTGCATCCAGCGCCCAGCGCACGTTGATCGCGGTCGGCCGGGTCGCGGCAAGCTTCTCGTGCGCGGCGGCGAGCGCTGCGTCGCTCGGATCGTCGCGCATGGCGAGCGCGAGCCCATAGGCCGCCGTCGCACCGATCAGGGGCGCCCCGCGCACCCACATGTCGCGGATCGCGACCGCGGCTTCGTCGGCGCTGCGAAGGGTCGCGATCTTGAACTCATGCGGCAACCAGCGCTGGTCGATAACGTTGACGCTCAAGCCATCTTCGTTCAGCCAGATCGTGCGATACGGGCGTCCGTCAACCTTCACGAAGGCATACTCCTGTTCCCGCGTCGACCACGCGCTCGGGCGTTCATGTCGATATCACAGTCCGTCGGCTCACCAAATTTGGAGAGCGCTTGGCTTGACGCGACGAAGGAAGCGGGCATTGTCGCGCCCGTGAAAGTCGCCGCTCGCCCTCGAGTGCTCAGGCGCATGGAGCCCGAATTCACATGACGCGGCGGTTCACGCTGGAGGAGGCGACTGACCTTGCCGCGCGCGCGATCCGCGCCACGGGCGCCACCAACCAGGCGGCGCTATCGCTGGCGCGAGCCACCGTCTCCGCCAATGCGCACGGCAAAGGCTCGAGCGGCTTTTCCCATCTCGTGGACTATCTCGCCGCCTTACGCGCGGGACGTATCGCCGGCGGCGCTGAGCCGATTGTGACTTCGCCCGCGCCTGCAGCAATCCATTGCGACGCGAAAGGCGGGATCGCGCAAACGGGCTTCGACCAGGCGTTCGATTCGCTCTGTGAACGCGCCGAGACCTTTGGGCTCGCGTTATTCGCGCAGAACGGAAGCTACACCACGGGCGAACTCGGCTATTATCCGCGTCGGCTGGCCGAGATGGGACTGGTGGCGTTCGCCGCGACAAGCGGACCGGCGCTGATGACCGTCGCAGGCGCCAAGACGCCTGTCTATTGCACGAATCCGATCGCTTTCGCCGCGCCGCTCGACCAAGGGCCGCCGCTGCTGATCGATCAGGCGTCCAGCGCAACCGCCTTCGTGCAGCTCAGGCACTATGCAGAACGAGGCGAGCCCCTCCCCGCAGGCTGGGCGGTCGACGGCGACGGGCAGCCAACCACCGATCCGCAAGCGGCGCTCCGCGGCGCGCTTCTGGCTTTCGGCGGCTCCCGCGGCGCCAATATCGCGCTGATGGTCGAGATCATGGCTGCAGGGCTCGCGGGCGCGAACTGGGCGCTCGACGCGCCGTCGTTCATTTCGGGCGATCGCTCGCCGGGCGCTGGCCTCCTGGTCATCGCCATCACGCCGGCCCTGCTCGCGCCGGACTTTCCGCAGCGCTTGAGGCTGCAGCTCGATCGGCTCGACAAGCTTGGGGTTCATATTCCCGGACGACGCGCCGCCGTGACCGAGATCGAATTGCCCGACGTGCTCGCAGCCGAGATCGAGCGCGCCGGGGCGGCTTGAATCGCCTCCAGCCCACCGGCTAGAAACCGGTTGTCCGGCGGCTATGGAGCGCAAAAAGTGAGGAAGCGACTGAGTCGGAGGCGCCTGCTCAAGATCGCCGCGGCGCTTCCGTTCATGAGTGGTCTCGCACGCGGCGCCTCGGCTGCGACCCGGCCGCAAGCGCGTGTCCGTCTCGGCGATCCTGAATGGCCGTCAGAAGCAAGCTGGGATCAACTTGATCACGACGTGGGAGGGCGCCTCATTAAGGTGCGCTCGCCGCTCGCCGACTGCGTCGGCGGAACGCCCGACGCCAGCTGTGAGCAATTGTTCAAGGAGCTGAAGAATCCCTACTTCCTCGGCGACGAGGTCGGGCTCACCCAGTCGCTCGGGTGGGTCGGCGGCTGGACTTCGGAGCCAAGCGTCTACGCCGCCGCCGCCAAGACGACGCAGGATGTCGTCGCCGCGGTCGATTTCGCGCGGACGAACAATCTGCGGCTTGTGGTGAAGGGAGGCGGCCACAGCTATCAAGGCACATCTAACGCCGCCGACTCGCTTCTCATCTGGACGCGCCACATGAACGCGATCACAACGCATGACGCCTTCGTCGGAGCCGGCTGTGAGGGCAGCGCGGCGCCGCAACTAGCCGTGTCGATCGAGCCAGGCGCAATCTGGGGACATGCCTACAACGAGGTGACGACCAAAGGGGGCCGTTACGTGCAGGGCGGCGGTTGCATGACAGTCGGCGTCGCCGGCCTGATTCTGGGCGGCGGCTTCGGAAACTACTCCAAGGCCTATGGCCTCGCGGCCGCGAGCCTCATCGAGGCCGAGATCGTGACCGCCGACGGCGAGGTCAAAATCGCCAACGCCTGCTCGAATCCTGACCTCTTCTGGGCGCTCAAGGGCGGCGGCGGCGGTTTTGGCGTCGTCACCCGTCTCACTTTGCGCACGCATGAGCTTCCGGACTTCTTCGGCTCGGTTTCCGCGCTCATCAAGGCGACGTCTGACGATGCGTACCGCCGGCTGATCGTCAAGATCGTGGAATTCTACGCGCAAGTGCTTTCAATCCGCATTGGGGCGAACAGATCATTGTCACGCGCGGGTTCGTGGGGATCTCGATGGCTTCCCAGGGCCTCGATCGGCAACAAGCGGAGGCGGTCTGGAAACCGTTCTTCGATTGGGTCTCCGCCGCGCCGCAGGATTTCACCTTCGTATCGGCGCGGGATTTCGCCACCCCATCGGCGCCGAAGATAGACGCAGTTCCGGCGCAAGGGCGCTGGGACCCTTCCCAACTCAAGCAGGTTCCCGGCGCGGTGATCGCCGATGATCGGCAGGGCGCGCCGGCGGACAATATCTTCTGGGCCGGCAACCTGGAAGAGGCGGGCGTGGTCTGGTACGCTTACCAATCAGCTTGGCTGCCCACATCGCTCCTTGAAGCTGATCGGCGGGAAAGCCTCGCCGATGCGCTCTTTGTCGCCGCTAGGCATTACCTCTCGCTGCATTTCAACAAGGGGCTCGCCGGCGCCACTGCGGAGGCGGTCGCCGCCGCGAAGGATACACCGATGAATCCGGCGGTTACCGACGCTTTCGCGCTCGCGATCACAGGCGCCCTGGGACAGCCTGCCTATCCCGGCGCTCCCGGACATGAGCCAGACGCGCAGGCCGCGCGGACCCAGGCTGAAGCTGTGGACAAGTCGATGGACGCAATTCGCAAGCTCCTGCCCCGCCTTGGCTCCTATGTCTGGGAAACCGACTACTTCCAGCCGCATTGGCAGGAGGCGTTCTGGGGCGAGAACTACGACCGGCTTCTCGCGGTCAAAGGCAAATACGATCCCGACGGTCTCTTCTTCCTCCATCACGGCGTTGGCAGTGAGGATTGGAGCGCTGACGGATTCACGCGTCGGAACTGACGCCGAGAATCGGTGACGGATTTTGCCACTCGCTATCGTTGTTGTAAGGGAGGAACAAAGTTGGCGAAGCCTCCGCGCATCGGAGTCATTGGCTCGACCAATATGGACCTGACCACCACGGTCGAACGCATGCCGGTTTGGGGCGAGACCGTCCTCGCCGCGCATTTCGAGACAAGCTTCGGCGGCAAGGGAGCCAATCAAGCGGTCGCCGCGGCGAAGCTTGGCGCTGAAGTCGTCATGGTCACGAATCTTGGCGACGACACGCTGGGCGACAGCGCGCTTAAGAATTTTGAGAGCTACGGAATCAATACGCGGTACGTCCGCCGCATCCCCAACCAGTCGACCGGCACGGCGACGATTCTGGTCGATCAGAAGTCGGGGGACAATTCGATCCTCATTGTCGCGGGGGCGAACGGCGATCTGAGCTCAGTCGACGTCGACGCCGCGAGCGAGGCGCTCAAAGGGTGCGATCTCATCCTGTTGCAGCTCGAAATCCAGCTTGAAACCGCCTATTCGGCGCTCCGCTTCGCCCGCGAGAATGGCGTTAGGACCGTGCTCAATCCAGCGCCCGCCCGCCGCAACCTCGACATGGAGGTCGTCACGCAGGCGAGCTTCCTCATCCCCAACGAGTTCTGAGCTCGCGATCCTGACTGACATGCCGGTCGAGTCGGAAGACGAGATCTCCGCCGCCGCGCAAAGCCTGGTGAAACAGGGCGTCCAGACGGTGATCGTGACGCTTGGCGCGCGCGGTTCGCTGCTGGCGACACGGGAGGGCTCGCGACGCATCGCTCCGGTCAAGGTTCAGGCGGTCGACACCACCGGCGCCGGCGACGCCTTCATCGGCAGCTTCGCCAGCTATCTCGCCGGCGGCCTCGCCCTCGAGGCGGCGCTCACCGAGGCGACGCGCTATTCCGCCTTCTCGGTGACCCGTCACGGGGCGCAGAAATCATATCCGACGGAGGCCGAGTTCGCGGCGTTCGGCGCGAAGGCAGGATGAGGAGAGCGCCCCGAGGTTCGCGATCCCCGTCTCCCCGAAGGTCATTCGGAAGAGCGCCCGTCGTTTGCCGGGCCATGGCGGGAAAGCGGTCAGAGCGAGGGGAGGCGTAAGGGTGCCGACCGATCGCTCAAGCGCGCACGACCTGCCGCCTTCTTGCCTGGCGAAAAACGAGGCCGCAGGCGGCGAAGCCCAGCAGCGTCATCGCCCAGGTCGAAGCTTCGGGCACGTTCGCGACGATCAACGAATCGAAGGAGACCTGTTCGCCGGACGGACCTGCGATGGAGAGCACCTCAGTCAGCGAGAAAGGGCCCTCGATCGGTCCGGAAGCGGCGACGGACGGCAGGAAGAATCCCAAGGTCACGACGCTGGACGGATTGGCGAAGTCGTGTGACGCCAAAAGTTTCGCTTCACCGAACGGCTCGTTTGCGGGATCGTAGTAGACGCTCCAATCGAGCGAAGTGAGCGGTTGAAGAGTGCCGGAAATTGAAGCGGTGAACGACGCCGCGCCGCCGCTACCGCCTAGAGATTGTACTCGGTCGATAGCACGTCGAGGGGATTGAAATGGCCGCCGAGGGTGATCGAGCCGTTGACCTGCAGCTCGGGCTCCCCGATGGTGCCCACCACCGGAACGCCGTTTACGGTGACGCCCCCAAACGAAATGCTCCCGCTGGTGATCGGGACGGAAGCAGCTGGTCCCTCCTCAAATTGCAAGGTCGGGGTAAGGGCGTTGGCGCCTCCGCTGAACAGCGCCAGCGCTGCGCTTGCGAGCAGGATTCGGTCAAAGGGACGCGTCCGCATGTTGGGGCTCCTCGATTCGGATTCTCTTGCTTGCCGTCGAGCCCAATAGGCAGCTGGCAATTTCCGATCGCACAGACGATGCTGGCCCAACGTGACCCCACACGCTACCATCGGACCGCAACGCCGTACAGCCAGAATCAGCCGCATGTCCGGTGGAATGGCGTATCCCACCTTCCGCCTGTGCGAGAGGGCTGGGGAAAGGGCTCACTTTACCAAATTCCGCCCGTCGTGGTTGAGTAACGCCCATGCGCGTAATCGTGCTCGACGGCGGCGTGGTCGGGGGCGCCACGGGCTCGTCGTCGCCGAACGCAATCGCGAAGTCGCGACGGAAGCGAGCTTTGGCGACGCCGGCATGATCGCGCCGGGCCACTCCTCCGTCCGGTCCGCGCCCTCTCGCCTTGCCCGCGGCTCGCCGGCGCTTTACGGATGCGGCGCCAACAAAGCTAGGGAGTTCGCGATGACCGAGGGCGTCATGGACAAGGTCCGCCTGGGCCGCACCGATCTTATGGTCACGTCCATCTGCTTCGGCACTTCGGGCCTCGGCGACATGCCTGACACCTACGGCTACGGCGTCGACGAAGCCCGCGCCAGGGCCACGTTTCACGCCATTTTCGATGGGCCCGTCAACTTCATCGACACCTCGCGCAATTATGGGCTCGGCCGCAGCGAGGAGCGGCTCGGCGCCGCCGTTCGCGAGCGCGGCGGCCTGCCAGAGGGTTTCGTCATCTCGACCAAGCTCGATCGCGATTTCGAAACGAGCAAATTCGACGCGTCACGCGCCCGCCGCTCGCTCGAGCAAAGCCTCAAAACGCTGGGGATCGATCAGATCGACCTCCTGCATTTGCATGATCCCGAGCACGCGAGCTCCTTCGATGAGGCGACCGGCAAAGATGGCGCGCTCGGCGAACTCTTCCGCATCAAAGAAGAGGGACTAGCGAAGGCGGTGGGCCTCGCGGCCGGCCCGGCTTCGATGATGATGCCGCTTCTGCGCGACTGGGATTTCGACGCGCTGATCACCCACAATCGCTTCACCCTCGCCAATCGCAGCGCCAACGCCATGCTCGATCTCGCGGCCTCGCGCGGCACCGCCGTCCTCAACGCCGCGCCTTACGCGAGCGGCGTTCTCGCCAAGGGGTCGACCGTCTACCCGCGCTATGCGTACCAGGAAGCGTCGGAGGAAATGCTCGATCCGATCCGCAAGATCGAAGCGATCTGCACGCTGCACGGCGTGCCGCCGGGCGCGGCGGCTTTGCAATTCTCGATGCGCGACCCCCGCATCGCCTCGACAATCTGCGGCGTCACCAAGCCCGAGCGGGTCAAGCAGACGGTCAATTGGGCCCGCTTTCCCATCCCTGAGGAAGCCTGGGCCGAGCTGATGGCGTTGAGCTACGCGACCGAAGATCCCGAAGCCACGCGCGACTATAAACTCGGATAAGGTCCCACATGTTCGAAACCACCGTCGCCGGCAGCCTGCCGAAGCCCCTCTGGCTCGCCGAGCCGGAGAAACTCTGGCCCGCCTGGAAGCTCGAGGGCGACGCGCTCGCCGCGGGCAAGATCGACGCCACCATCCTCGCGGTGAAGCGGCAGGAGGACGCCGGCATCGACATCGTCAGCGACGGCGAACAGGCGCGCATCCACTTCGTGCACGGCTTTCTCGCCAATCTCGATGGCATCGATTTCGCCCGCCGACAGACGATCGGCATCCGCGCCGACCGTTACAAGGCCGAGGTCCCGACCGTGACCGGCCCGATCCGCCGCAAGGGCCCCGTCCACAAGCTCGAGGCCGACGCCGCGCGCGCCCACACAAGGCGCAAGCTCAAGTTCACCCTGCCCGGCCCGATGACCATCGCCGACACTATTGCGAACGAACATTATAGCGACCGCCCTGCCCTCGCCCACGCTTTCGCTGTGGCCTTGAACGAAGAGGCGCGCGAGTTGGAGGCGATTGGCGTCGACGTGGTGCAATTCGACGAGCCTGCCTTCAATGTCTACATGCGCGACGTCAAGGAATGGGGCGTCGCCGCGCTCGAGCGCGCCGCGCAGGGGCTCAAATGCACGACCGCCGTCCACATCTGCTACGGCTATGGCATCAAGGCCAACAATGACTGGAAGGCGACGCTCGGCGAGCATTGGCGCCAATATGAGGAAACCTTCCCCGCTTTAGCAGCAAGCCGAATCGACCAGGTCTCGCTCGAATGCCGCAATGCGCGCGTGCCGATCGAACTGATCGGGCTCCTCAAGGGCAAAGACGTGCTGGTCGGCTGCATCAATGTCGCGTCGAATGTCGTCGAAACGCCGCAGGAGGTCGCAGACACCATCCGCGCGGCGCTCGACTATGTCCCGCCCGATCAGCTCTACCCTTGCACCAATTGCGGCATGGCGCCGATGGCGGCGGAAATCGCCTACGCCAAGCTCGCGGCGCTGGCGGCTGGCGCCGAGCTCGCCCGCAAAGCCGTGTAGTAGCCGCCCCGTCATTCCGAGCCTAGAAGCCTCTCGAGAGATGGCAGAGGGCTGTCCTCGCCCGCTGCAAGGTGAGATCGTCCCTCTCCGACCGGGAGAGGGACGGGTGTGAGAGGGCAAACGCCGCGCTATCCGAGCGTCGCCCGTTTGCTCGCGCCTTAACGGATGACGCGCGCGGAGGACATTCTGTGGCGAAGTCGGCGCAATTCGCCCTTTGGGTGCCCTCATCTGGTAATCTACCGTGGAGGAGGTCAAGCGCTTTGGGTTGTGGGGCTTGATGTGATCTTGGGCGACGGCGTTGGCGACGACCAGGATTTTCCGCATGACAGCGACGACCTTCGGGGTCGATTGTCGTCGTGGACGATGCGACTGTAGAAGTCGCGCGCATCGTTGAGGGATGGCGGATAGCGGCCCGGGCGGCGTTGAACAAGGGCTGCGCACGAGCGGTCGTCCGTGACCGGTTTTGGCTTGCCGGATTCCTTTTCCGCTTTCGTGGGTGCGGGGCGAGGCCGACGAAGGCGGCTATCTGTTTCCGCTCAGACGGCGAGTTCCGGCAAGTCGGCGATGAGCCTTGCGGCGACGACCGGGCCGACGCCGCGAAACGGCGCGCAAGACCTTCGCCAGGCGATCGAGCTCCCCATCGCCAGCGATGTGACGCTCGATCGCGTCTTCAATGGCGTCAAGGCTTGGGGTGAGCGCGATGACGAGGGCCACGCTCTCGCGATCGAACGGGTTGTTTGCCAGATTAATGCGGCACCCTTCGGCCTGCCGGGCGTCGACAAGGTGTCTGCGCCGGGCGGCCAGCGCCCGCAGGCGCTCGTCAGCGCGAAACGTCGCAGGCTGATCGGCGCCCTCTTGCGTCAGCGAGATACTGGGCGATCAGCATCGCGTCGATCCGATCGGGTTTGGCGCGCACGCCGCGAGCCTTGCGAAAGGCGAGGACTGTGTTGGGGTGGAGCTTGCAGTAGCGAACGCCGGCTTCGGCAAGAGCAAGCACAAGGGGGACTGTCAGGAATTTCGTGCGTGGGGCCATAATCGCGCCGATGGAGGGCGAATATGGCGATCAAGAAGGACACGCTGGACGATCTTTTGGCTGGCCGCGACCCGAAGGCTGTGTTTTCGAAAGACGGTCTTTTCGATGAGCTGAAGAAGGCTCTGGCGGAGCGGGGGCTGAACGCCGAGCTGGACGATCATCTCGACAATGAGGCCGCCGAGGGGTCCCAGAACCGGCGCAACGGCTCTTCAAAGAAGACGGTCCTGACGGAGACGGCCAAGATCGACATCCGCATTCCGCGCGATCGGGAAGGCACATTCGATCCGAAGCTGATCCAGCGCTACCAGCGGCGGTTTCCCGGCTTCGACGACAAGATCGTGTCGATGTACGCGCGCGGCATGACGGTACGCGAGATCCAGGGCCATCTCCTGGAGCTTTACGGGCTGGAGGTGTCGCCGGACCTGATTTCGACGGTCACCGACGCCGTGCTCGAGACCGTGGCCGAATGGCAGAACCGGCCGCTGGAAACGAGCTATCCGCTGGTTTTCTTCGACGCCATCAGGGTCAAGATCCGCGACGCAAGATCCGCGACGAAGGCCTGGTCCGCAACAAGGCTGTCTATCTCGCGCTTGGCGTCGCAGCAGATGGAACGAAGGACATTCTCGGGCTCTGGATCGAGACGACCGAGGGCGCCAAATTCTGGCTCAAGGTGATGAACGAGCTGAAGGCCCGCGGCGTCGAGGACATCCTGATCGCCGTCGTCGACGGCCTGAAGGGCTTTCCGGAGGCGATCGAGGCGGTCTTTCCGCAGGCCGCGGTTCAAACCTGCATCGTCCATCTCATCCGCAATTCGCTGGATTTCGTGTCCTGGAAAGACCGGAAGCCCGTCGTCGCCGAGCTACGGAAAATCTACCGCGCCGCCGACGCCGAAACCGGCCGCAAGGCGCTCGAGGCCTTCGAGGGCGGCCCGTGGGGCGGCAAATACGCGGCGATCGGCCAGATCTGGCGGCGGCAATGGGAGCAGGTCATCCCGTTCTTCGCCTTCGCTCCGGCCGTGCGCAAAATCGTCTACACCACGAATGCTATCGAGGCCTTGAACGCCACGCTGCGACGGGCCGTGCGGGCGAGAGGCCATTTCCCCAGCGACGAGGCGGCGACCAAGCTCATTTTCCTGGTCTTGCGCCAAGTCGCTCAGCAATGGAAAATGCCGCCCCGCGAATGGGCCGAGGCTAAGACCCAGTTCGCCATCATGTTCGGCGATCGCTTCGTCAGAACCTGATGGAAACCCGGCCCCGCGCACAAGATTTCCGACAGTCCCGCACAAGGGCGCTCATAACCGCCAGTCGGCTCCATGGTCACAAGCGTCCGCCGAGCCCGCGCAACCAGGCCGCAATCGCGTCTGGCGTGTCAGCGATGCGATCGACCCGTGACCGTCTCCGATTGGCAAATGTCGATCCACGCCTTCGAGACGTCGGCCCCGACGAGAACTTCGCCGTCATTGCTTTGCATCGCGCCCCCAAGCGTGTCAGGCCGGGACGCCAGCGGGTCGGAGATGGCCACGGTCTCAAGCAACCAATCCACGATCACAGAGCCCACCGGCGTCCTCATCCTCAAGATGGGCCCACCAAAATGCAATCCGCGTGGGAGCCAAGTCGCCAAATGCGATCCCGGCCAGCTGGCCCCGCCCGATCTCATGGCATCAGAGCGTGTTCTTCACGGAAAACTAATTAGGAAAATCGAAATAGGAGTTCACGTTGATCATTGAACGACCGCAGGCCACTAGGTCGTGTGGACGAATTTGATCAAGCATAGGCCGGCGGCGAAGCTGACGATCGATCTGAAGTTTTGGGCGGTCTTTTCGCAGCGTAGCGCGACCCGCTTGAAGCGCTTGAGCCGTCCGACGCCCTGCTCGATGCGGGCGCGGGCTTTGTAGAGCGTTCGTGCGAAGAAGGCCGGCTTGTTCTTTTCGTTCGCCTTGTGCGGGATGACCGGAGCGACGCCGCGCGCTCTCGCGGCGTCCCGGTTGGCCTTGCTGGCGTAGCCTTTGTCGCAGATGACGGCGCGCGGCTGAATGTCGGGCCCGATATCGAGCAGGGTTTCGAAGTGACGCCCGTCGGGGGCTTCGCCGCCGGTCAGGTCGAAGGCGATGATGTCGCCGGAGGCGTCCGATTTTGCGTGGATTTTCGTGGTGAAGCCGCCACGCGAGCGCCCGAGCGCCTGGCCTTCTTGCCCCCCTTTGCTCCGGCCGCCGAGACATGAGCGCGCACGGTGGTCGAGTCGAACATCTGAAGGAGATGCGCCGTGGAACTCATGGACGCGAGCGTGTCGAAGAAGGCCTCGAACACGCCAGCCTTGCTCAAGCGATCGAAGCGCTTCCACACGCTGTTCCAATGACCGAAGCGCTCCGGCAGCGCGCGCCAGCGAACGTTCTCGACGGTGAAAAAATGAAGCGCCTCGAGGAAGCGGCGATCGTCCTCGGCCCTCCGTCCACGCCGAGGCAGGCAGGCCCGGAACACCGCAAGCGTGTGCGCCCAATCGTTCTCATCCATCTTTGTCGACATGGACCCCGGCCCCTGATTCGGTCGGAGTCCTATGAATCACGCCTGATTCACCGCGGGAATCCCAAAAACATCATCTGTCGAAAATTCGTCCACACGGCCTAAGTTCCGCCGTTCGCCCTTTCGATCAGACGATCCCCTTTCTTTTTGTCGATTTGCGATGTTAATCCTTCGCTTCAGACTTAGCGGAGCGCGGTATCCGCCGGCGGCGGCCGCTTTGCTGCGGTGATGGACGTCGCAGAGGGCGATCGGCCTTGGTTTCGCCGCCTACGGCGTGCATGAGGCGCGCCCGGAGACGCGTTCCACGTCGGTCAAGCGTTCGAGGATGCTAGTGACAGAAAGCAGTCTTGATGGCGTTGGGCGCTGCGTGCGCTCCCCCGACAGCGAACGAGCAAACGCTGAAGAACTGTTGGCTGAATTGGTTCGTCTCGTCGAATCTACCGCGCTTACGCCGGAATGTTCGCGGCCGCCTGCCGAGTCTCTGTCGGAGCCTACCCGAGCGGACACGAGGCCAATGCAACTACTCGCAATGGCGTCGTTGCGCCCGTCAGTCGAGGTCCCTTCAAGCAAGCCAAGCGAGACGGGGGCCATCGACGTCGAGCAGCTGCGAGCCGGCGAATCCGACAATTCATATCCGAACGATCCGAATGGAACCGATTTAGCAGCCGGACGACATGCCGGGGCCTGGAAATTTAAAGTTTCGGCGCTCGTTCTGGTCGGCGCGGCAATGGTCGGCTCGATATTCTGGCTCAAACGAGTCGAGCCTGAACCGTCAAACGGACTGCCGTCCATTGCCACAATGCCGCCCCGTGGCAATCTGACCGTCGCGACTTCGAGCGAGGCGGGGGTACCGGGGAGAGACATCCAGGGGCCGGCCCAGGGCAAGGTTACCGGTCACGAAGATCAGCAAATCGACGCGAACGCTCGCGTCTCGCTCAATAGCCCGCCTCAGTCGAACTTGGCGCCGAAGCCAATCGGCGCGGCGCAACCCATCGCCGATATGTCCACAACGCCACCCGCGGCGTCGGTCAATACGTCGGCCGTCGCGACGCCGATCGCGGCCCCTCAGCCTATGGCGCCGCAATCTCTTGATCCTAAGCCCGTACCCGCGGTTTCGCCTCCGCCCGGCTCGACGCAGATCGCGATACCAACGCCCTCCGGCGTGGCTGACGCGCCATTGCCGCCCCTCAGGCCCGCGCCGAAGCCCGCGGTCGCGGCGGCCGGGGTCGCGCAACGGTCGACTTCTAAACTCGATTTGCTCACCAAGCTTTCAAGTAGGTCTGAGGCCCGTGTCGCGGTCGCCATGGCGGATGCCACCGGCGCCAAGGCTATCGCGGAGCGGAGCGGGCCATCGCGGCGTGAGGCATCCATAAAACCCGAGAATGGGGCAAAGATGGTCAACGCCGCGCAAGCCCAGACCGAAGCGCAGGCGGCCCTGTCAGAGCAACCAGTGGCGGCATCGCAGCAGAACCCCAATCCTGTCGTGCACGCCTTCAGAAACATGGTTGGCGCGCTCGCCGGCCTCATTCCCTTCATACCCCATTGATCAAAAGTCTGCGCCCTTGATGCAGCTTTTTTCGATAATCGGGGTCTTACCAAGAACCGAACGTTGGCCGAACGCTGAGAACCTATTTTCGCTCCTGCCCTGATTCTGAATTTGATTTTCGGCTTTGGGCGGAGGCGATTTCGAGGGTGTTCAGGCAGAAGCGTTTTATGGCGGCGAGAATGTCGTGGGCGGATTTGGTCCAACGGAAAGGTTTGCGTCGACGTTGACGGCGTGCATGTAATTATAAGTTCGGATTGCGGCTTCTAACTCTTTAGAGCAAGATCTGGTTAGGCTGAAGCGTAGCCTGCATTTATGAAGTAGTTGGCGCATTCGGTTGGGGTGAAGCAATCGAGCAGGGCGCCGATGGTTCGCCAGGTCTCGTCGATTGTTCGAGCGTCGGCCTTGCGCAGGAGGGTCTTCATTTTGGCGAAGGCCTGTTCGATCGGGTTGAGGTCGGGCGAGTAGGCGGGCAGGAAGAAGAGCTTGGCGTTGGCGGCGCGGATGGCGCCGCGAACGGCGCGGCCCTTATGACTGCCGAGGTTATCCATGACGACAATGTCGTCCGGCTTAAGGATCGGGACGAGAACCTGCTCGACATAGGCGCGGAAGCTCATGCCATTGATCGGTCCGTCGATGACGCAGGGCGCGGTGAGGCCGTCGCAACGCAAAGCCGCCAGGAAGGTGAGGGTCCGCCATTTGCCGAAGGGCGCTTTGGCGACGAGGCGCTGGCCTCTGGCGCATCGGCCGTGGATGCGCGTCATGTTGGTTTTGGCCCAGGTCTCGTCGATGAAGACGAGCCGCTTCGGATCGATCGTCGCCTGACGCGGGGACTGTCGGAAATCTTGTGCGCGGGGCCGGGTTTCCATCAGGTTCTGACGAAGCGATCGCCGAACATGATGGCGAACTGGGTCTTAGCCTCGGCCCATTCGCGGGGCGGCATTTTCCATTGCTGAGCGACTTGGCGCAAGACCAGGAAAATGAGCTTGGTCGCCGCCTCGTCGCTGGGGAAATGGCCTCT
Organism: uncultured Alphaproteobacteria bacterium; assembly: GCA_963726105.1. Classification (GTDB taxonomy): domain Bacteria; phylum Pseudomonadota; class Alphaproteobacteria; order Rhizobiales; family Beijerinckiaceae; genus Roseiarcus. The sequence continues at coordinate 650,066 of CAVSBJ010000024.1, read as the reverse complement.
CGCCCGCACGGCCCGTCGCAGCGTGGCGTTCAAGGCCTCGATAGCATTCGTGGTGTAGACGATTTTGCGCACGGCCGGAGCGAAGGCGAAGAACGGGATGACCTGCTCCCATTGCCGCCGCCAGATCTGGCCGATCGCCGCGTATTTGCCGCCCCACGGGCCGCCCTCGAAGGCCTCGAGCGCCTTGCGGCCGGTTTCGGCGTCGGCGGCGCGGTAGATTTTCCGTAGCTCGGCGACGACGGGCTTCCGGTCTTTCCAGGACACGAAATCCAGCGAATTGCGGATGAGATGGACGATGCAGGTTTGAACCGCGGCCTGCGGAAAGACCGCCTCGATCGCCTCCGGAAAGCCCTTCAGGCCGTCGACGACGGCGATCAGGATGTCCTCGACGCCGCGGGCCTTCAGCTCGTTCATCACCTTGAGCCAGAATTTGGCGCCCTCGGTCGTCTCGATCCAGAGCCCGAGAATGTCCTTCGTTCCATCTGCTGCGACGCCAAGCGCGAGATAGACAGCCTTGTTGCGGACCAGGCCTTCGTCGCGGATCTTGCGTCGCGGATCTTGACCCTGATGGCGTCGAAGAAAACCAGCGGATAGCTCGTTTCCAGCGGCCGGTTCTGCCATTCGGCCACGGTCTCGAGCACGGCGTCGGTGACCGTCGAAATCAGGTCCGGCGACACCTCCAGCCCGTAAAGCTCCAGGAGATGGCCCTGGATCTCGCGTACCGTCATGCCGCGCGCGTACATCGACACGATCTTGTCGTCGAAGCCGGGAAACCGCCGCTGGTAGCGCTGGATCAGCTTCGGATCGAATGTGCCTTCCCGATCGCGCGGAATGCGGATGTCGATCTTGGCCGTCTCCGTCAGGACCGTCTTCTTTGAAGAGCCGTTGCGCCGGTTCTGGGACCCCTCGGCGGCCTCATTGTCGAGATGATCGTCCAGCTCGGCGTTCAGCCCCCGCTCCGCCAGAGCCTTCTTCAGCTCATCGAAAAGACCGTCTTTCGAAAACACAGCCTTCGGGTCGCGGCCAGCCAAAAGATCGTCCAGCGTGTCCTTCTTGATCGCCATATTCGCCCTCCATCGGCGCGATTATGGCCCCACGCACGAAATTCCTGACAGTCCCGCGTCGTCGACACCACCGTGCAGCCGAAGGCGGTGGCGTTCCCGACCGACGCCAATGCGCAGCGTGCGAACCTTTTTGGGTCGGGCCTTCCGCGACATCGTGCGCAAAACCAGGGACGACGCCGGCCTGCGAGAGATTTTCGCCGAGCCACTGTCGCTGGCCTTCCGGGTGCGCCATCAGCGCCAGAACCAGCGCGGGCCGAAGATCTATTCGCTGCGCGCGCCCGAGGTCGAATGCATCGGCAAGGGCAAGGCGCACCGGCCCTACGAGTTCGGCGTCAAGGTGTCGGTCGCCACCACGCTCGCCCGCTCCAAGGGCGGCCAGTTCATCGCCCATGTGAAGGCGCTGCCGGGCAACCCCTACGACGGCCACACGCTCGAGACCGTCATTCCGGAGATCGAGACCCAGATCGGCGCGAGCCTTGCTCGCATCGTCGCCGATCGCGGCTACCGCGGCCACAACGCTCCGCCCGACCACAAGATGAAAGTCTATATCTCCGGCCAGAAGCGCGGCGTCACCGACGCCATCAAACGCGACCTGCGCCGGCGCTCGGCCGTCGAGCCCGTCATCGGCCACGCCAAGAGCGACCACCGCATGGGACGCAACTTCCTCAAAGGCGTCCAAGGCGACGCCGCCAACGCCGTGCTCGCCGCCGCCGGCTACAACTTCCGGAAAATCCTCGTCTGGCTCGCCGCCCTTTGGCGCGCGCTCATCATGGCCGTCCTCGCCAACGCGTCCGACGCCGCAATCGACCCGGTCGGCGACGCCTGACCGCTCAAACGAACCCCTCCCCGCGGCGAATGCGGCCTACTTCACGGTCGACGTCGGATTGCGAGAAGACTATTCGGCGGAGGAGCTTCGCGGGCTTGCCCGCCGATCGAAGGATGTCAACCAGAGCTTTCTGCCCTCGCGCGCGCCCGAGTTGAACCCGGTCGAGAACGTGTGGCAGTACTCAAACCTCGCTCTCAAATCCGTCTTCAAAAACTGCGACGCCATCATCGACGCCGCGTGCCACGCTTGGCGAAGCTCACCGCAAAACCGACAGCATTACACCCATAGGAATGAGGAACTGAGCGCACGTCGGTCAGCCACTATGACCTTCAGTATGAGCCGTTCTGTCAGCTGTCATCAAAAACTGGGCGGCGCGAAAGCGGCGGGAGGTGAACCGCCTTCGCACCCGCCTCGAACGCGAAAACGCGAGACGGCTTCCTTAGCGGACGGACGCGCTTATTCGCGGTAGGTCACGGGGCGCGTCCAAAGGAAGCGATCAGGCTTCTTCGACGTCGTTGTCTTCGGACCGGTCCTCTTCGAGGATGCGCTCGGCGATCAGACCTGAATTCTCTCGGATGGTGCGCTCGATCTTGTCGGCCATCTCCGGATTCGCCTTCAGGAAGGCCTTGGAGTTTTCCCGGCCCTGGCCCAGCCGGACACTGTCGAAAGAAAACCAAGCGCCTGACTTCTCGACCACGCCGGCCTTGACGCCAAGGTCGATCAGTTCGCCTACTTTGGAAACGCCTTCGCCATACATGATGTCGAACTCAACCTGCTTGAACGGCGGCGCGACCTTGTTCTTGACCACCTTGACCCGCGTCTGGTTGCCAACAACCTGCTCGCGCTCCTTGATCGCGCCGATGCGGCGAATGTCGAGGCGGACGGAAGCGTAAAACTTGAGCGCATTGCCGCCCGTTGTCGTCTCAGGCGAGCCATACATGACTCCAATCTTCATCCGGATCTGATTGATGAAGATCACCATGGTGTTGGAGCGGGAGATCGACGCCGTCAGCTTGCGCAACGCCTGGCTCATCAGCCGCGCCTGCAATCCCGGCTGTGAGTCGCCCATTTCGCCCTCGATCTCGGCCCTCGGCGTGAGCGCCGCGACCGAGTCGATAACCAGCACGTCGACTGCGCCCGAACGCACCAAGGTATCGGTGATTTCAAGCGCCTGCTCGCCGGTGTCGGGCTGGGAAATTAGGAGGTCGTTGAGGTTGACGCCGAGCTTGCGCGCATAGACGGGATCGAGCGCATGTTCGGCGTCGACGAAGGCGCAAACGCCGCCCTTCTTCTGCGCTTCCGCGATCACATGCAGCGTCAGCGTTGTCTTGCCCGAGGATTCGGGCCCATAAATCTCGATAACGCGACCACGCGGCAGGCCGCCAACGCCAAGCGCAATGTCCAGCCCGAGCGACCCCGTCGGCACCGTCTCGACCTCGAGAGCCTTCTGCTTGCCGAGGCGCATGATCGAGCCCTTGCCGAACGCCCGTTCGATCTGTGACAGGGCGGCGTCAAGCGCCTTGGTCTTGTCCACGTTGATCCCTTCCACCAGGCGAAGATTCGATTGCGTCATAACCATCGTCATCGTCCTTCTCGCACGGGTAGCGTCCGATCCGCAATCGTGGTTTTGCGCCCCCTGTGAAGCCATATGTGCATGGTTTGTTCTCCCGCGCAAGTTCTTTTTTGTTCTCTCTGGGGGATATAGCGATCGTTAGCTTGAGCCGCGTTTTGGGCACCACATTTCAGGCGAATGATTGATGATGGGAAATTAGGTCTTGTCCGCTTTTGACCGACCGGCACTCTTGCCGACACTAGGTCGTGTGGACGAATTTGATCAAGCATAGGCCGGCGGCGAAGCTGACGATCGATCTGAAGTTTTGGGCGGTCTTTTCGCAGCGTAGCGCGACCCGCTTGAAGCGCTTGAGCCGTCCGACGCCCTGCTCGATGCGGGCGCGGGCTTTGTAGAGCGTTCGTGCGAAGAAGGCCGGCTTGTTCTTTTCGTTCGCCTTGTGCGGGATGACCGGAGCGACGCCGCGCGCTCTCGCGGCGTCCCGGTTGGCCTTGCTGGCGTAGCCTTTGTCGCAGATGACGGCGCGCGGCTGAATGTCGGGCCCGATATCGAGCAGGGTTTCGAAGTGACGCCCGTCGGGGGCTTCGCCGCCGGTCAGGTCGAAGGCGATGATGTCGCCGGAGGCGTCCGATTTTGCGTGGATTTTCGTGGTGAAGCCGCCACGCGAGCGCCCGAGCGCCTGGCCTTCTTGCCCCCCTTTGCTCCGGCCGCCGAGACATGAGCGCGCACGGTGGTCGAGTCGAACATCTGAAGGAGATGCGCCGTGGAACTCATGGACGCGAGCGTGTCGAAGAAGGCCTCGAAGACGCCAGCCTTGCTCAAGCGATCGAAGCGCTTCCACACGCTGTTCCAATGACCGAAGCGCTCCGGCAGCGCGCGCCAGCGAACGTTCTCGACGGTGAAAAAATGAAGCGCCTCGAGGAAGCGGCGATCGTCCTCGGCCCTCCGTCCACGCCGAGGCAGGCAGGCCCGGAACACCGCAAGCGTGTGCGCCCAATCGTTCTCATCCATCTTTGTCGACATGGACCCCGGCCCCTGATTCGGTCGGAGTCCTATGAATCATGCCTGATTCACCGCGGAAATCCCAAAAACATCATCTGCCGAAAATTCGTCCACACGGCCTAGGCCAAGTCCGGCTAGGTGACGCCGTAAAGATTTGAATTGTTTGCCGTCGTCCAAACAGATCAAGAAGTCGGGGGTGATCGACCTGCGGATCGGCACCGCAGGTGCTTTCACCTCGAATTGAAGCGGCACACTCTCCGGCACAGCTGCGAGTTTTACTATAGCAGTGTGAACGGCGTGAAATAGCGACGGCAACTCGCCTTTTGGCAGCGGATTATTAGAGACGAACGTTGCCACAAGTTGAGAGGCGAGTTCGATCAGACTTGACGCGCTCATGCTTATAAATTTAAATTTCCCCGGGCCAATGCATTTAGCCCTCGCACGGCTCATGCGGAAAGCATTTATTTTCCCGCCGTGATGGCCGCAGGCGGAAAGTCAGTCCAGGCTGGCCGCTTGCGAGCGCACGAACGCGCCCCGCCGCCTTCAGCTCTGGAGCGTCCTCAGAAGCGCATCGATCTCGATTGTCCCAACAGTCGAAAATGTGTCCGACACGGCGTAGGGCACGACAATCCGGGAGCCTTGGCGCATCGCTCCACAGGTATAGACGACGTTGGGCACATACCCTTCGCGCTCGGACGGTTCGGGGCGAACGAGCGGTTCTGAGGACCGTCCGAGGACCTTGGATGGATCGGACAGGTCGAGAAGCACCGCGCCGATCGCATATTTGCGAACGGGGCCAACGCCGTGGATGAGCAGAAGCCAGCCCTCGTCCAACTCGATCGGAGCGCCGCAGGTTCCGATCTGGACAAACTCCCAGGGAAACTTTGGCTTGAGGATGGGTGTGCCGCCGTCCCAGGAGAAAAGCTCGGTCGAGTAGATCAGGTAGAGATTCTCGTTATCTTGTCGCCCGATCATCGCGTAGCGGCCGGCGATCTTGCGAGGGAAAAGGCCCATTCCCTTGTTGCCTGCCGCGGCGCCTCTTAGCGGTGTCATCCGAAAAGACCGGAAGTCGCTGGTTTCGATAAGCTCGGAGCGGATCGCTGCTCCGCTATAGGCGGTGTAGGTCGCGTAATAAGTGCGCCGGCTTTCGTCTTCGAACGCCAGGAACCGCGCATCCTCAATCCCGTTCGCCTGGGCTAGCGTGATCGGGAAAATCACCCTCTCGCTGATGTCGTCCTCGTCCTTGAAATGGACGTCGACGATGTCGCCGTCCGGACCGGCAACCCGGTTCACCACCTGGGGCACGGATGCGAGGCGCGTCGTGGGATCAATAGTCACGCTTCCATCCGAAGCGATCGAGCCCGCGCGGAACGTGAGCGAGCTGATGTGGCCCTCTCCGACAGCCCGGACGCTCAGGACGAACCGACATCCACCCGCAGGCGCTCCGGCCTGATCGGGATGCAAAACGATGCTCGGGTTGAAGAGGGCCGACGCCTCGAACGAATATTCATGCATGAAGTAGGCGCCAATGAGCTGCCGCTGAGCGCTCGTGACGCCGGCGTGGCTGGTAAGGGCGCTTTCCATTTCAGCCGCGCGCGCTTCGAACTTTGCGAGCAGGTTGCGGTGCCGGCCTTCGAAATTCTGCAGTACGTCGTCGAGGAGGCTTGCCGTCGTGTCGGCGTCCATCGCAAGCACACGACCCACGATGTGCTGCGCCCGCGTCCAGTCGGTCGGGTTGAGGTCCCGAGGCTCGCTCGCTAACCGGAAAGGTCGAACGACGACCCGCGACGGATCGGGCCGCAGGTAGAGCGGCTGACGATTGAAAAAGGTGACAGGTGACACGGGTAGCCTTTTCGCTTCGGCTTCGACAACGGACGTTGTCATGCGCCCTGCGCCAGCATTGTTGGCATCGCTCTTCGACGATCCGTCGCGCGGGCCATCTGTCGCATCTCAGCGAGGCTGAGCAGATACGAAACGACAAACTCACCGCCGCGGTTCTCGTTCGGGCGGTCCTTATGGAGGCCATCGCGACAACTTCCGGTCTCGACGTCGACAAGCGGCACCGACAGATCGTTGCGGCCGGTGAACCAGGCAAAAGCCCGCGCCGCATCAGTGCGCCATTCGGCTGCGCTGTCGGCGCGCCAAGCTGCGAGGCACGCCGAGATTGCCGCCGCCGCTTCGAGCGGCTGCTGATCGAAGGCCGCAGGCGGCACGCGGTGCGTTCCGAACGTGTCGGAGCCGACGGGCCGAAAGAAGCCGAGTGGCGTCGTCTGCACATTCATCAGCCACCGAAGAGTGCGCAGCCCGGCTTCGACCTGATCGAGATCGCCCGTCGCCATCCCGGTGACAATCAACGCCTGGGAGAGCCTTGCATTGTCATAAGAAAGGCTCGTCTCGAACCAGACCCAATCTGGCGTCTCTACGGATCGCAATATGGACATCAGCCTTTCTGATAAAATCCGGCGCGATCGTCTTGCGCTCTCGTCGGACCGGGTCACGTCACAATACGCCTCCAAACCCAGAAGCGCGAAGGCCCAGGCGCGCGGCGACGAAAAGTCCTCGACTGATCGGAGCGAATCCCTGAACAAGGCAGAGGCCCAGCGCCGTCGCGACGGACTCAAGTCGGAGCGGGAGCACTCCCCCAGCGCCCAAACCGCACGGCCGTGGCTGTCCTCGGAACCGACATCCTCCAACCAGCGCCTATCGAAGCTCAAGAAATTCCTGAAGCGCTTTGCATCGCTGTTCCAAGCATGCTGGATGAAGGACGCAAAACGGGTGGTTAGCGTGTCGCTGACCGCCTCTTCACCGGGGGCGGCGAGAGCGCATGCCACAAGCAGCGCGCGCGCGTTGTCGTCCACGCAATAGCCATGCGTTCTGTCCGGGACGCAGTGCACGGCATGCTGGAAAAGACCGGTGTCGTCGCACATGGACAGGAGGTGTTGGGTCCGCAGGTCCGGCGGGATGAATTTCCCGCGCTGCGGAGCGCCGCGTTCGTGCAGCTTCAGAACGGTGAGCTTGCGGTCGCGCCGGGCGTGCTCGAATGCCGCGAGATAGCGTTGCGCCGTGCGGGCCCAGGTCATCGACCGGCTGGTGGCAAAGGCCCGTTTCCGCATGGCGTTACGCTTTTCATTGTCCGTCAGGAGCTCAGCAATCTCTGTTCCAATGGCCTCTGCGTCGGCGAAGGGGACAATGACCCCCCGGCCATCCGCCAACAGTTCGGCTGCGTGCCAATACGGTGTAGAGACCACCGCCTTGCCGAGGCCGAAGCTGTAGGCCAGCGTTCCAGACGTCATCTGCGTCGGGTTCAAGTAGGGGGTAACGTAAACGTCGCACATCGAGATGAAGCCGAGCAGGGTCGTCTGGTCAACGAACTGGTCCAGGAAAACGACGTGGTCGCTAACGCCAAGCTTGACTGCACGTGCGACGAGGCCCTCGCGATAGGCCTCCCCCTTCTCGCGAACGAGGTTGGGATGCGTCGCGCCGAGGACAACATAAACGGCGTCCGGTCGGCTGCGAAGGATCGCCGGCATCGCGTCGATCACATATTCGATCCCCTTGTTCGGGGAAAGAAGACCGAAGGTGAGGATGACAGCTTTGCCCGTGAAGCCGAAGCGCGCCTTTGCGTCTTCCGGCTCGGCGAACGCTACGTCCGGAATGCCGTGCGGAATCACCTCGATCTTCTCGGCGGGCACGCCGTACGCCTTCTGCAGAAGCTCGCGGCCCTTCTCCGCCATAACCACCACCCGCGAGGAAACTGCAATAATCCGGTCGATCACTGCCCTTTGAGCGCACGAGGGTTGCGACAAGACCGTATGCAACGTCGTCACCACGGGCATGCTGAGCCGGTTGAGCAACGTGAGGATGTGGTCGCCGGCTTCGCCGCCGAAGATGCCGAACTCGTGCTGGAGCGAGACAACATCGTGCCGGCCGTCGTTCAGCACATCCGCCGCATAGGCGTAGTCCTCGATGGACTGGTCGCCAATCTCGAGCCGGACTTCTGTGGGATAGTCGTACGTCCGGCCGTTGTCGGTCATCGCGAAGATGCAGGTTTCGATACCGGGATCCAGAGATGCGACGGCCTTTCTCAGATCGGTCGTGAAGGTCGCGATGCCGCAGCGGCGTGGCAAGGAGTTTCCGACGAAAGCAATGAGCGGGGGTTGGCTCACGTTCGGGCCTCCAGAGCTAGGCGATACGGAAGCTGTGACATCGCCGAAAGCGCAGCGACTGGCGGAGAGGCGACGCCGACGGGGTGGGACTCCCTTCCGCTCAACTGGCGAAGCATCGACATGTCGGGACGCCTCGCCTCGTAGGCGATCAGGGCCTGCATGCCGAGGGCGCCGGCCTGCAGGGTCGTTTCCTCATCTTCGAGGAAGACCGCCTCGCCCGGGCCCACGTTCAGCAGTCCGATGCGGGCGGGGCCGCTCAAGACAAGCAGCCAGGTCTCGTGCCGCCCCCGGACGCTCCACTTTGAGCGCGGAAGAGCATCGATCTTTTCAAGAACGAAATGGGGGGAGCTGACGAGGAGTGTCCGTCCTGGCCCGAGAGCCTGCGGGAGGGGGCCAGCCGGCGCCAGCCCGGCATCGGCGACCGCGACAGCCTGCTCGACGTGCAGCGCGCGGGATCGCCCATAATCGAAAAGACGAAAGGTCGTGTCGCTGCGCTGTTGGATTTCGGCGATCACGAGACCGGCTCCGATGGCATGAATGGAGCCAGAAGGAACATCGACAACATCGCCACACGCGACTTGCCTCCAGGCGATCCGCTTGGCGATCGATCCGTCGGCAATGGCCTCGCGGAGTTGTTCCGAAGTCAGCCGCCGATCGAGGCCGAGAGCAATGCGGCTGCCGGATTCAGCGGACAGGATGTACCACGCCTCGGACTTTCCGCGCGCTTCGCCGATCGAACGGGCAAAGGCGTCTCCCGGATGCACCTGGACCGACAGCGGCTCGCTCGTGAAAAGCAATTTCAGGAGCAGCGATGGCTCGTGGGCCGCGGGATCCCTCCGTTCGTACCAGATCTCGCCAGTCTTGCCGTTTGCTCGGCCGGCCTCGCTCCACGGCCGGAGATCGGTGCGGCCCCATGGCTTTTCGACCGTTCGCGTCGAGGCAAGTTCTATCGTCACGCATGTCTCCTCGTTTCGCCGCGCCGGCGCGGATCGACACGCTGCCCACGCTTGGCAGAGCTCAGACGCACGCCGTCGTCCGGCCCAGTTATGCTCAGCGGCTCCCTATGGGCGGCCTACAGGACAAGGCTGCTGCTGATGTCGAGGTCAGAGAACGAGGCTGATCGCATATTGGACACGGTTGATCGTGGCCAGAGGCTTGTCGCCTAGTTCACCAAAACTAATGTATTTGTGCCATATGGGTACGAATAGCTAAAATAAAAAGGGAGGAGTTATTTGAGCCTCCTCTAATCGAGACGCTTTAACTTCCAAGAAGCGTGGGAATAAGATTATTCCACATGGATTTTTTTCTTACACCTAACCGTATCTATGACTTTCGCCGTTGACGTCGCCTCAGCGAATAACGAAGCTTAAGGTGGTTCATTCGTCCTCGATGCACCCGGCGCGCCCGTTCACGCGCAAGCGCCCTGCACACGAGGAATCTTGTACGCTTCCGCTCACCGTCCTTCGTCTGACAGCCTATCGACATCGGGGTTGGGCAATCGCAGGCCACAGCCGCTGACCCTCTGTCCTGGGAGAGCAGCAGCATGGCGGTTCGCCTCGTACACGTCGACGCCAGCGTCCTCGATCAGAGAAACCGCGCCCATTCTGATTAGCGGCTCGTCTTCAACGATCAGAACCGCCGCGCTTGGCCTTCCCCGCTCTCCCATAAAGGCGAAACTCCGCCCTAGAGGCTGTTAGGAACCTGGGGCAAGTTTAGCGACGTTTTTGAGCATGATGCAGACGAAGGCGATGAGATGGAGGTCTGCCAGGGTTTGAGCACAGCGTTCGTAGTCTTTGACGAGTTCTTCGGAAGCGGGTGACCCACGCGAAGGATCGTTCGACGACCCATCGTCTGGGCAGCAACACGAAACCGCGCTTGGCCTGCGGCAGTTTGATGACCTCGAGCGCAATGCCGCGTTCAGCGGCAGCGGCCGCTGGCTTCTCCCCGGTATAGCCCTGATCGACGAAAGCGATCTTCACGTTCTCTCCGGTCTCCGCCTGAACGGCCTTGGCGATACGGCCGACTTCGGCGCGATCATCCGCGTTGGCGGGCGTGACATGCAGAGCCAGAAGATGGCCAAGCGTGTCGACGGCCAAGTGGAGCTTCGATCCCTTTTTGCGTTTGGCGCCGTCATAAGCGGCGCGAGCGCCGCTCTCAGGGGTCGAGCGCAAGGTCCGGCTGTCGATGATGACGGCGGTTGGCTGCGCGCCTCGGCCCGCCGCAAGACGCAGGATGACGCGCAAGTCCTCAGCCAGAGTCTCGAAGCATCCCGCTTTCAGCCATCGCTGCGCCTGCTGGTAGACGATCTCCCATGGCGGCAGGTCATTCGGCATCCAGCGCCACGGGGCGCCCGTCTTCACGATATAGCGCATGCCGTTGAACACCTCGCGCAACGCGTGCGTGCGCTGCGCACTCTCCTCCGGCAAAAGCGTCAAATAAGGCGCCACAAGCGCCCATTCGCAATCGGAAACATCAGAGGGATAAGGCTTGCGGGACATCAACATCCCGCAACCCTCAGAATTTACAGTTAATCAGTTCCTAACAGCCTCTAGCGAAATAGTTCACGTAATTCGCACGTGTGCCCTTGGAGGATTGCCCGCGCCGCTGGGGCCCAGCTAAGTTTTTGCATCATCGGCTGTCCTTGCGCCTTCGTGATTTGGTTAGAGAGCGTGAACCCGGTCCGAATCCGCACAGAACTTGCAATTGGTCCGAATCAGCACAAGCTTGCAATTGGCTAGCAATTCGCCCGTCGAGAGCCTATGCATCGCTGATCATCGGCCGAGGCTCTATGCCCCCAGGCTTCGATGGCTGAGAGAGGCTTCGCGCTCCCGCCTGAAGGTGAGGAAGCGCACGATGCCCCGCAGCAGAAGCAACAAATTGCTTGCGTCCCTATCGAGCCATGACTTCGATTTGCTGGAGCCGAACCTCGAGTTCGTGACGCTCGGTTTGCGGAAGAATCTTGAGAAGCCCAACAAGCGCGTAGGCACCGTCTATTTTCCTGAAACGGGATTCGCCTCCGTTGTCGCCGTTCAATCGAGCGGCAAGGAGATCGAGGTTGGATTGATCGGCCGGGAGGGCATGACTGGGCTGCCGGTCGTATTCGGCAATCACCGCTCGCCCCATGCGACCTACGTTCAGGCGCCAGGAACGGGCCAGTGCATGGCGGCGACCGAACTGCGCAAGGCGTTCCAGATCAGCCCCTCGCTTCGCGACGCCATGTTGAAGTTCGTGCAGGCGTTCGGGGTGCAAACAACGCACACCGCGATCTGCCACGCGCACTGCAGGTTGGACGTGCGCCTGGCGCGTTGGCTGTTGATGGCGCACGACCGGATAAGCGAGGATGCGCTGCCGCTCACGCACGAGTTTTTGTCGCTCATGCTTGGGGTCCGACGGGCCGGCGTGACCGAAGCTCTGCACGCTCTCCGAGAGCAAGGCCTGATTGCCTACGGGCGCGGGCTCATCACCGTGGAGGATCGCAAGGGCATGGAGCGCAAGGCCGGCGCGGCCTATGGCGTCCCCGAGGCCGAATACCGCCGACTGATCGGGGTGAAGCCCGGCATGCGCCAATAGCTGACGTTGTGATCGGCAATGTCCGCCTGACGTCGACTCCCGCGGGGTCACGCGCCGAAGATTTTCTATGCAGAAACCTTCGCCACGACCATCCGCGCCATTTCCGGGTTAAGCCGGCAAACACCATCGGCGCGAATGACAAAATCTGCGGGGTCAAATACCTGTCCCTTGACGAAATCCAGCACCGCGCGATCAGTCTTAGGCCGCTCCGGCTCCATTAAATCAAAAATGAATTTCGAAGAGCCGTCGCTGCCTTCGTGCATGATGCCAATTGTCGGATCATAGCCCTCTGAAATGGCCTTGACCCGAAGCTCGCTTTCAAGAGCTGCATAGGCGTAATTTAATATCGCATTGACCGGATGAGCCGCGTTGCGATTGCCGGCCAAATGATACGGCGAAGAGCGCACTCCTATGGAATGCCAATTATCGGGGATGGGACGACGGCTTGTGCCGCGCCATTTGATCGGCATACCGACCCAACTCCGAAAGTATGAAACCGCGCAATTGGCCTCCAAAGCGCGCAATTCGGGAATGTGTTCGGGTGGATTTTCTTCGAAACGAGACAAGCCGGCATAAGCTGATTTCATTGCCCGCTCCCATTTGTCGGAGCGTGGAATTGATTTTTCGAGCGTGATAATCGTCGCCTCGATTTTCCGGATGATTATCGAGCGGCAAAAATCATTTCTCTGCTCAGGATTTTCGCGGGTTTCCAGCTGCCAACGCACCCGAAAAGGATTGGCCGAATATCCTGATGCGCCGGCGACACAGACAATGTCGCCTTTCCAGTCAATGCGAATGAAGCTGACTTTTTGTTCGGCGAGCCACGACAGGACATCGAAGGAAATGCTGCCGCTGCCGTCCAATAAAATAATGCGCTCCGGCAGCGCGACGTCGCCCCGAAAATAACGGATTATCTCGCGCTGCTGCGGGTAGTGCGTAAATCCATTCTGGATGGTCAGCGAGCCATTTTCGATGCGCAGCGAAACGCCGTGGCCAGCGAGAATTAATGCCGGGGGTGCCTTAGCTCGCTTGGTCCGGCGCGCCGAAGCCTTTTCTGTTGATTTCCACTGAGAGCTGACCCGGGCGCCACGGGTTTTTCCACCGAGAACTGACCCATGTTCGAACCCTTCCCCCTTGGCCTAGGCGGGGGACGATGGAGTGATCGACATGGAGTTACTGAGCGTCATCCGACGCTGGCACTACCGGGACCATTTCTCGATCCGAGAGATATCGCGGCGCACGGGGCTGTCGAGGAACACAGTCCGCAAATATCTGCGCTCGGACACCGTTGAACCGAGGTTCAACATCCCTGACCGCCCGAGCAAGCTGGACCCTTACGCCGACAAGCTGTCGCATATGCTGCGGCAGGAGGCGGGGAAGTCCCGCAAGCAGAAGCGGACGACCAAGCAATTGCACGCCGATCTGGCCGCCCTCGGTTACGACGGCTCCTACAATCGCGTGGCGGCCTTCGCTCGCGACTGGAAGGCCGCTCGGCAACAGGAACAGAAGACGTGCGGCCGCGGCGTGTTCGTGCCGCTGGCGTTTTTGCCGGGCGAGGCGTTCCAGTTCGACTGGTCGGAAGATTGGGCGATCATTGCCGGCGAGCGAACCAAGCTGCAGGTCGCTCACTTCAAACTGTCCTGCAGCCGCGCCTTCTTCCTCCGGGCCTACCCGCAGCAGACCCACGAGATGCTGTTCGACGCCCATAACCACGCCTTCCGCGTGCTGGGCGGCGTTCCCCGGCGAGGCATCTACGACAACATGCGCACTGCGGTCGACAAAGTCGGGCGCGGCAAGAACCGCCAGGTCAACGCACGGTTCGCAGCCATGGTCAGCCACTTCCTGTTCGAGGCGGAGTTCTGCAATCCGGCGTCCGGTTGGGAGAAGGGGCAGATCGAGAAGAACGTCCAGGACGCCCGCCATCGGCTCTGGCAGCCCATGCCCAGCTTCCCCTCCCTGGCGGCGCTGAACGACTGGCTGGAGATGCGATGCAGGGAGCTGTGGGAGCAGACGCCGCACGCCTCGCATCCTGGCGCGATTGCCGACGCCTGGGCCGAAGAGGTCCAGCATCTGATGCAGCCTTCGCGCCCGTTCGACGGCTTCGTCGAATACGCCAAGCGCGTGTCGCCGACGTGCCTGGTCCATCTGGACCGCAATCGCTATAGCGTGCCGGCGTCGTTCGCCAATCGTCCGGTCAGCCTGCGGGTGTATCCCGAGCGCATCGTCGTCGTCGCCGAGGGGCAGGTCGTGTGCGAGCATCGCCGCGTTTTTGCCCGCTCCCACGAACAGAAAAGCACAACAACGGTTTACGACTGGCGGCACTATCTGGCGGTCGTTCAACGCAAGCCCGGAGCCTTGCGCAATGGCGCGCCTTTCGTCGAACTGCCGCCTGCCTTCCGGGCTCTGCAGCAGCGCATGCTCAAGACGCCAGGCGGCGACCGCGAGATGGTCGAGATTCTGGCTCTGGTCCTCCAGCATGACGAGCAGGCCGTGCTCACTGCCGTCGAACTCGCATTGGAGGCTCGCGCGCCGACGAAGACGCATATTCTGAACGTGCTGCACCGATTGATCGACGGCAAGCCGATCGACCCACCAGCCGTGAAGCCGCCTAATGCTTTGACGCTCACCACCGAACCGCAGGCCAACGTCGAACGCTACGATGCGCTGCGCCAAGCCCGGGAGGCGCGCCATGCGTCATAATCCCGCCGCTGGCGCCGTCGTCATCATGCTGCGCAGTCTCAAAATGCACGGCATGGCCCAGGCGGTCGGCGAGCTGACCGAGCAAGGCTCCCCGGCCTTCGAAGCCGCAGTGCCGATCCTGTCGCAGCTTCTGAAAGCGGAGACGGCCGACCGAGAGGTGAGATCAACGGCTTATCAGCTCAAAGCCGCCCGCTTTCCGAACTATCGCGACCTTGCCGGCTTCGACTTCGCCAGCAGCGAGGTCAACGAGGCGCTCGCACGTCAACTCCATCGTTGCGAGTTCCTGGAAGACGCCCACAATGTCGTCCTGGTCGGCGGCCCCGGCACGGGCAAGACGCATCTCGCCACCGCGATCGGCGTCCAGGCGATCGAGCATCATCGCAAGCGCGTCCGCTTCTTCTCCACCGTCGAACTCGTCAATGCTCTCGAACAAGAGAAGCTTCAGGGCAAGCCAGGACAGATCGCCGCCCGGCTCACTCACTCCGATCTCGTCATCCTCGACGAGCTTGGCTACCTGCCGTTCAGCGCCTCCGGCGGGGCGTTGCTCTTCCATCTGCTGAGCAAGCTCTACGAGCGTGCCAGCGTCATCATCACAACCAATCTCAGCTTCGGCGAGTGGGCAACCGTGTTCGGCGACCCGAAGATGACGACCGCTCTACTCGATCGTCTCACCCACCGCTGCCACATTCTCGAAACCGGAAACGACAGCTTCCGCTTCAAGAACAGCTCGGCGAAAGCCGCCAAACCCGCAAAGGAGAAACCTCGAAACTTGACGAACGCCTGATCCCAAAACCATCATCAAGCCGGGTCAGTTCTCAATGGAAATCCCGGGTCAGTTCTCGACGGAAATCGACATCACAGGGCGAACGCCTGAGGTCGTCAGGGCGGTACGTTTCAGACCGAAGGGTACGCAAAAAGGGCTCAAGCCCATCGATATAGCAGGCCAGACAATCAATCCGGCGACCGACGACTTTTACCAGAGACTGATCATTCATCGGAACGCGATCAAAGCCAAATTGGAGACGGCCAGCAAGACTGAAAAGCCCGCGCTGAAGAGCGACGAGCAAGCCATCAAGATCCTCGCCAATGCGACCAGCTATGGGATTTTCGTCGAGTTGAATGTGGGCGAATACGTCAAGACAGAGCGGATGGTCGGCTATGGCGGGAGACCGCACCCATCACGCTTCAAATCCCAGACATCAGAGAGACCAGGCGCATATTTTTACCCGCTGCTCGCAACTCTGATCACAGGGGCGGCCAGGTTGATGTTAGCGTTGGCCGAGCATCAGGTCGTCGAGCAGGGGCTGGATTGGGTCTTCTGTGACACAGACAGCCTAGCCATCGGCAACATCCGCGATCTTCCCCCCGAGGAGTTTGTAGCCGCCGCGTTGCGGGTCCGCGAATGGTTCAAGGACCTCAACCCCTATGGTGAAGACAATCCGATTCTTCAACTTGAGAAGGTCAACTTTCCACCCGACAAAAGGGACGATCTCCATGCCCTTGATCCCCCATTCTGCCTCACGATCTCCGCCAAGCGGTATGTTCTATTCAACCGGCGGAATGGCAGCGTCGTCGTCCGTAAGGCGTCAGGCCACGGCCTTGGCCATTTGATGCCGCCATACGACGAACTACCCGCCGCGCGCCGCGAGCGCGTCGAACGGGTTGGCGTGCCCCTTTGGCAAGAGAACCTATGGAAGGAGATCATTCGCGCAGCAGAGTCACCTAATCCCGACGAAACCCGATTAATCCGCCCCACTATGGTGTCTATCTGACTGATCGGGCTGCCATCGCCGCGGCGGTGTTCGACGTTCAACAGCGATACGGCATAAGCGACCGCAGACTGATCGATGAGGCGAAGGTTTCTCATCACACCCTTGCGGGCCTGAAGGAAGGCAAGCGGATCGCCGACGCTTCCCTATGAAGCTGTTCCGTGCCGCCGAGGCTTTGCGCCAGGAAGCCGATCCCGTTGCCGCCGCGATGGACAAGGCTCTCAAAGAATTACGGCGGCTGAAAGAGAAGGCGGGCGGCCGAAATAAGCTCGCCAAGCTGCTGGGCGTCGCCGGGCCTTATATCGGACGGGTGCTGAGCAGGGAGAAGCCTATGACGGAGGAATTAATGGGGATACTGAACAGTTGTTTATGAACGTATCTTCAATATTGATTGAATTTATTATCGGACATTCATCGCATTATAATTAACTATGTTCTTCCTTATACGAATTTATTCAAGAGATTGAACGACCTGACCAAAGAGACAATGCAGTGCTATCAGCGACACGTGACGACCCTCATCATCTCGGCGAAGCCGCAAAACGATTACGCAGACTTGTGTCACGACTCGCCAAGTTTTCTGTCCTCGATATTTGCCAATCGGCCGCTGGATTGCTCACACAAATTGAAAACCATCCAGCGAATGGGAGAATAGAACTTCTCATTCACCTCGCCGTAATGAGTAGCCGTGGGTCTCGGGTGCCCAATAACTCTCAATTGCGTGAGTGGCTCAATGACATAATATATCACGATAATATTACCGCGCTAGAAGATCCTGTAGAGGACGTTTTCGTTTCAAACGTCACCATGTGGCTTGGAAACGCGCGCCTACTTGAGGGTCGATGGACTGACAACGATTATTACACCCAAAGTAGCCTTGGGGCGTTGAATCTTATAAGATCGAGACCGTGGGCTGAAACGGCACAAATGTGTGTTACTTCGCTCCTGCTCTTAAGCGAAGCAATAGCAAAACGATCTTTGCTCACTCGTTTTTCTCTTAGTAATGCTATAAATAGACGCCCGATTGCGGTTGCTGCTGCCACAGTCGATTCGGCTCGAAGCCGAGTTGAGTTCTCGTGGGATGAAATCGCCGAAATGGGTATTGATAGGCAATTCCTTCGTCCTTTTGTTTTCACGCACGCCGATACTGTTAAGCTCTATGATGAATGTATCGGCCATACCACTCTTGAGCGTAAGCCCCTTCTTCCCAATGGGCGTGGGCCGGTTGTGGCGTTACCGAATGCAATTGGAGCGTCTGTACGACGTTTTTTAATAGACGCGGCGAGTGAAGTAGGTGAACTCGATCAGTTACAAGCCGCGATAGACACAGTCCAATTTCAGGATATTTGGCAGCACGGGTGCTCAGGGTGGGGCCTGAAAACCATTAGCAAGCTCGAAGTCGCTGGGATCGATAGAGCCATCGAGGTGGTTGGTACATTTGACAACAACAGCTACGCTCAGGTCGTATTCATCCCGGATGACCTGGCGTCAATATCAATCGATAGCTTAGTTGGGCTGCACACAATGCCCAAGAGCTTCGAAAGCTGGATCGATAAACGTGTCCGCACGTTATCTTCTCAAGGAGAGTATCGACGTGGATTAACTATCGTTGTTCACGGAGGAGTTGGGCGAGGCTTTGTCGCTGATCTCGGACGCCCCCCTGAAGGATGGCGAACAGTCGGGCTATCGATACCCGATTTTATGCGGTTCGCGTGGGACACCGGGTTCACAGCGATTCGCGCTTGGAAGTTGCTCACTCAAGAAAGCTCTCTCAAGGATCGGGGAATACGAATTGTCAATATTAATGGATTCCCAAATCTGTATAGCTATGCTCGACAGAACGATTTTGTGTTGGCTCCAGTAGATTTTAACGGCGACGCCATGTTTCTGGCGACAAGCTTCGTAGCAGATTTTCGGCACCAATTGAGGATTAAATTAGATCGTCACGCGGCCCTCGGGCCCGAGAGGAATGAATGGATCGAGATCCAGCGCAGCTCGACAGAGGTTTTCTTCAAAGAAGCGGAGTTTTATCCCGATTATATAAGCACTGAGCGCACTTCTTCAAAAGAGCTACTTGGTTGTACGGAAACGAATATCAGAACGTGGTGGATCCAGTCCGTTGAACTGCCGGACAACGACCGGAATCGCGTAATTGTATTTAAACTCTGGGAAGTATGCCGCTATTGGCTGACCCCCCTTGCGCCGAAGCTCGAGCGGCGCTTTCCCACTCTCGCAAGCGGTCCCGTTACGATCCACGTCATATTCTCTAAGATGGACGCGTTTGAAAATGGTATTCTCGAGTTTATCGGCCCACCGAGCCCACCTCATGTACATTGTCTGGGTCACGATGTGATTATAAATTGCAGTTTATCGTACCTTTCGGCGTTCTCACAATCGACAAATCTCGGCGAACAGCTCTTGGCAGCCGCAATTATAAAAGGCGTCTCGTTCATGGTCGATGAGGTTTTAGAAACAAAAGAGATATATACGTTTGTGCGGGATGTTGTAACTTCTGACTCAGCGAGATTCTTTCACATAATACCTACTAACTCACTGGAACAACAGCTGCTAAGCGCAATTTCACCCCCTGCCCCGCGGTTTCAAGCCCCCGAGGACCGAGCTTGGAGTTGTAGGGGGTTAGCCCGACAGTCAGGGTGGACTGGCATTCAAGCACAGGATGCGGTGAATGAGGGTAAGCAGCTGTTAGACAAAGCAACCGACATTCTTTGGAGCCGGATACGATATCAATTAAACGGGCTTGACAGAGGGAGCGTTGTTCAGCGCGCATTGTTGAACTACCAGGCGGTACAGCATGATCGGTCAGTATGGCGAGTTTCCGCGGCTGCGTTCCTGGCGCTGTATGGGGACACTTCCAATATATTGCGAGCAGCTCACGAAAGAGAAGGACAACGATCCTTAGCTGGCCTCGCAAGCCGGGTAATTGCGGAAATGGCTTTATGCGCCTCCCCGCTACGAGGTGGAGCGGCCTGCAGCGATATTGATCTAGATTTACTGATCGCGGACGTTGCAACGATGCTCGAGTGCGCCGGGGAAAGCGACGCTCTACACTTTGGGCTCATTACTAATGCGCCCGAAGTAAGCGCGAATGGTTCCTTTATTTTCGATCTGTCGTTCACAGATACCCTTCAGGCTCCATACGTTGAAGCTTACAATGCTCGGGCATTTCGATCCGCGGTGGCCGGGTATGGAGACCATTTTGAGACGCCTATCGAGGGGGGTGGGCCGGACCCTCTTTTTGATTACGCTTTTTCGAGTGAGTTTGGCTTAGGCCTCTTCACATGTGTCAAGTTTGTCGCGGATTGCGCTAAGGAAGCACTCAAGCTTGAGGCTTTGCAATTTCAGCTGAGAAAAGACGAGGTGCTCGCTCGTCTCCGAGAAGCGGGTGCGCTAGACCCTGAGAAGGCATACCGGGCCATTGCCCGGCGGCGAAGCTGACGATCGATCTGAAGTTTTGGGCGGTCTTTTCGCAGCGTAGCGCGACCCGCTTGAAGCGCTTGAGCCGTCCGACGCCCTGCTCGATGCGGGCGCGGGCTTTGTAGAGCGTTCGTGCGAAGAAGGCCGGCTTGTTCTTTTCGTTCGCCTTGTGCGGGATGACCGGAGCGACGCCGCGCGCTCTCGCGGCGTCCCGGTTGGCCTTGCTGGCGTAGCCTTTGTCGCAGATGACGGCGCGCGGCTGAATGTCGGGCCCGATATCGAGCAGGGTTTCGAAGTGACGCCCGTCGGGGGCTTCGCCGCCGGTCAGGTCGAAGGCGATGATGTCGCCGGAGGCGTCCGATTTTGCGTGGATTTTCGTGGTGAAGCCGCCACGCGAGCGCCCGAGCGCCTGGCCTTCTTGCCCCCCTTTGCTCCGGCCGCCGAGACATGAGCGCGCACGGTGGTCGAGTCGAACATCTGAAGGAGATGCGCCGTGGAACTCATGGACGCGAGCGTGTCGAAGAAGGCCTCGAAGACGCCAGCCTTGCTCAAGCGATCGAAGCGCTTCCACACGCTGTTCCAATGACCGAAGCGCTCCGGCAGCGCGCGCCAGCGAACGTTCTCGACGGTGAAAAAATGAAGCGCCTCGAGGAAGCGGCGATCGTCCTCGGCCCTCCGTCCACGCCGAGGCAGGCAGGCCCGGAACACCGCAAGCGTGTGCGCCCAATCGTTCTCATCCATCTTTGTCGACATGGACCCCGGCCCCTGATTCGGTCGGAGTCCTATGAATCACGCCTGATTCACCGCGGGAATCCCAAAAACATCATCTGTCGAAAATTCGTCCACACGGCCTAATGGCTGAGCTGCGGGGAGCAAGGCTTCCCAGAAGCTGAAATAAGCGATCGCACCGGGCTGTGGGAGCGTCTACTCAAAATCGCCTCTTCGCGCACGCCGGCAGACCTCCCTTTTCCCGGCGAAAAGGTGCATAAAGGGAGGCCTCGCATAGGCTCGGCTCGGGGCCGAAAGTCGACTAAGGTCCCGTTTCCTTCATAATTGGAGGGTAGTCCGACCGTCTGCGAATTGTTTGTTCGCTGCGTCGTAGTTTGAGAGTGCAGAACCCATGCCGATCCCGATGGGAAAAGCGGTTATGGCGGGCCCACGAAGGCCTACGAGCTTGTTCCGAGCTTGCGTTTCTTCCTGCGTGGTCATCGCGTCCTCTTTTGGCGCGGCCCGCGCGGCGGACATGACGAACTCGCAGACCGCACCGGCGGCGGACACTCCAAATCCTTTCACCGGGTGGTATGTCAAGCTCGGAGCTATGGGAGTCCTCGACCGGAGCTCGTCGAACCTCTATCAGCAATCGACCGCCGGGATGATCGTTCCCGGCATCGGAACGGTGCCGGTGGGAGTCGGGCCCCAGCTCCAAGTTCCCGGCCTGGGCGCGAGCTACTCGAACTTCGCTGGCGTAGCCATCCAGGGCGGCTATTCCTTCACCCCAAACTGGTCGGTGGAAGTGGCAAGTGGATTTCCGCTTTGGGCGACAGTCACGGTTAACGGTTCCTCCCCGCCAGGGCCGCCGTCGGGCACCGTACTCAGCAAATTGTTGCCGGCTTCGGTTCCGATAACCGGCGTCTATCATTTCACCCAGTTCGGCCGCTTCCAGCCGTATCTGGGGGCGGGCATTGCGCCGACCTTCGCTTTGGCGACCCGGGACGGCTATAGCATCGGCTCGACCTATCAACCTGCGCTCGGCGTCGTCGTTCAAGGGGGCTTCGATTACATGCTCAATCAGCACTGGGGCGTGTTTGTCGATGCGAAGCAGGGCTTCGTAGGGGCGACGGGGAACTCGACGGGCGTCAACACGGCTCCGTCCCTGGGGCCTATCCCAATACTCGGCACGATCAAGACCAACGCCCGGCCTGTCGCATTCTCTGGCGGGCTCACTTATCACTTTTGACTCGAAACTACGGCTCTCGCGAGCAAGGGGCGGTCGTCGCCTCTTTCACGTTCACGATTCCTCCAACGCTTCTGATCGCGAGTTTGCGCACTTGGCCGTGTTCTGTTGCATCGGTCTCATGAGGGGTTCGGCCGTGGAGCGGCCACCGATGAGGGTCTATGGACTGCTCTTGGGCGCGCTATTGACGGCGGCGGGAATGGCGGCCTCGATAGGGTCAGCTCGAGCAAATGCTTCTACCATCACCAGCGTCGACATCGCTCGCGTTCTGCCCGTCGGAAGGTACGCCGGCCTCACCTTTCGCTATATCGAGGGCGCCGTACACGGCGAAGTCTCGGTCGAAGAGCCCATTGCTGGCTTGAGGGAGGTTGCAGCCGGACGGACCGCCGTTCCCTATGAGGTCAGCTTTCACGTCGTGGCGCCTGAAGCCGCATCTGACGCGGACGCTGTCCTCCTGGAGGCGCCAAATCGCGGGAGGAGCATTTTTCCAGGGGCGATCAGCGTTCCCGTGCCAGTGATCGGCCCCAACGCCGATCGGGTCGCGAGCGCCATAGGCGACGGCTTCCTCCTGAGCCACGGGATTTCTGTCGCCGCAATCCAATGGCAAACGGGATTTGCCGCCGGCGTGCCCCAGAGCGCGCAGGGGATTGGAGAAGTCGTCGTCCGAGATTTTGGACGATGGCTTGGCGGCGCGTTCCGAACCGGGCCGTCCCCCTTGCCGGTCTTCCGTCATCGCATGCTGGCCGGCGTGAGCCAAGCCGCCTGGTTCGTGAACAGTTTCATCGCCGAAGGCTTCAACGTCCATCCCGAGACAGGCCACGCTGTTTATCAGGCGGCGTTCACTCGTAACGGCAATGGTGTGGTGCTGGCGATCAACGGATTCGCGGCAGAACATGAGCAGTTTCCCTATGCCCGAGCCGACCTGGCGCCGCTCATGCCCCACGAACTCCTGTCGCGGCCCGCGAGCGACCCGGAACTGGTCGACGTGATCTCGCTCACCGACTTCTATCGGCTGCGCGCCAGCCTGGCCGCCCGAGCGCCTGCGTCCGCTCTGATGCATCGCTATGCCACAGCAGCCCCTCACGCCTCGGGCGCCGCCGCCCTTCCGGACGTCGTCTTTGGAACCATGAAATGCAACGGCGGCGCGCCCATCTCATTGAGTAAGGTTAGAGACGCTCTGTATCTCCGCCCGCTCATTTTAGGGCTAACGGCTTCGATCCGCGGCGAGGGAACCGCCAAGCGCCTCCCGCCCGATGCGCCATTCATTCTCGACCCTGTTTCGGCCGAGCCTGAGGGCGTGAACTGGCTCGACGGCATGCCGCTCTGGGCGCCTAAGAGTGCGCCCAGCGGCATGCCGGCCGGCGGCATTCCGATGATTGAGGCCGCTCTGCCGCTTGGACTCCCTCGACCGGTCGCGCTGCCGCCGGTGAAAATCGCCTCGATCAACGACACCTGCGGCAACTTCTCTGGATGGGAGGCTTTCTCAGTCGACGAGCTTAAGCGTCGTTATGGCGAGCGCGCGCATTATATCGAGATGGCGCGCGAAACGGCCGGCGATCTCGTCGCGTCGGGCTATCTGCTCAAGGAAGATGAGGCGACCGCAATAAGCGAAATCGAAGCGCAGCTCCCTGAGAATTACCGGTAGAGTTCCATGCTAACTCGAACGGGTCTGCGACTCGCTGCGATAGGGGTGCGCGGGATAGACGCCTAGAATGCGCACTTCGCGGGAGAAGAACTTGAGTTCCTCCAGGGCCCGCGCCAGGGGCAGGTCCTTGGGGTGTCCGTCGACATCGGCGAGGAACTGGGTCGCGGTGAACTCGCCGCCTTCCATGTAGCTTTCAAGCTTTGTCATGTTGACGCTGTTGGTGGCGAAGCCCCCCAGCGCCTTGTAGAGCGCGGCGGGCACGTTACGCACGCGAAAGACGAAAGTCGTCACGACCGGCCCTTCGCCCCCCGGCGTCCAGCGCTCATCCCTCGACAGCACGACGAAACGGGTCGTGTTGTGGCTCTCATCCTCGACGTCCGAGGCCAGCGTGTTGAGACCATAGATCTCACCTGCCAGCCGCGGCGCAAGCGCCGCGCGAACTCTTATCCGCCCATTCGGCGACTTCGCGCGCTGCGCCCGCTGTATCGCCTGCGACGACCGGCTGAAGCTTGTGGCGGCGGATGATGTTTCGGCACTGGCCGAGCGCATGGGTATGGCTATAGACGGCCTTCAGATCCTCAATGCGCGCGCCCGGAATCGCGAGCAGCTGAAAATGGATCGGCAGAAAGGTCTCCCCTACAATATGCAGCCCGGACGCGGGCAGGAGCGCGTGGATGTCCGCAACCCGCCCGGCGATCGAGTTCTCGATCGGAATCATGCCCAGTTCGGCCGCGCCGTCTTGCACGGCTGCGAAAGCATCCTCGAAGGTGGCGCAGGGCAGCGGATTGAAATCGGGAAAATTGTCGGCGCAGGCGATATGCGAATTGGCCCCAGGTTCTCCCTGATAAGCGATGGAGTTCCTTGTTTTCATAGGTGTTTCCCAGGTGCGAGCAGGACGCGCGCGCGTTCCAGATCCTCAGGCGCGTCAACGCCGAGCGGCGCCGTGTCGACCAGCGCGACATCGATCCGCATGCCCGCCTCCAGCGCCCGCAATTGTTCGAGTTTCTCGCGGAGCTCCAGCGGCGAAGGGGGCAAGCCGACAAAGCGCCGAAGCGCATCGCGGCGATAGGCGTAAAGGCCGATATGGTGCAAGAGGGGACCCTCGCCCGACGGAGCGCGCGCGCGGGTGAAATAGAGCGCCCTCAGCCGGGTTGGACCAAGTTCGGTCGCGACAATCTTGACGACATTGGGATCGTCCTTCTCCTGCTCGCGTGTGATCGGCGTCGCCAGCGTCGCAATATCGACTGTGGCCTCGACAAGCGGCGCGAGACAGGCGCGCACCACAGACGCTTCGATAGTCGGCAGGTCGCCCTGAATGTTGACGACGACATCGTGAAGGCTATCGGCGTCGACCAAGCCCAACGCCTCGAAAATCCGGTCCGAGCCGGAGGGGTGATCCGAACGGGTCAAAATCGCGCTCCCCCCGGCCAAGGCGACCGCCTCCATGACGCGCGGATCGTCCGTCGCCACCCAGACCGGCCCGATATCCGCTTCCCTCGCCCGGCGCCAGACATGAACGATCATCGGCGCGCCGTTGATGTCGGCGAGAGGCTTTCCGGGCAGGCGGCTCGCGTTCATGCGCGCGGGGATGAGGACGATGGGGTTGGCCATCAGTTTCGACTAAGCCAAATTCGGGGAAGGAGGGCTTATACGTGTTGCCAAGGCGAGCGCAAAGCGGCTAATCAACCATACAAAACCAACGTCCCGCCGGACTCCACCAACCTCACTCCAGCTGACGAAAGTCCCTGCGCCTATGGACCACGTGAATGTGAACCGGTTCGCGCTCTCGGCGCTAGGGGCGGTGTTGTTCGTGATGCTGCTGACCGCTTTCAGCAATCTCATCCTCTCGCCGCGAACCCCCAAGGTTCCAGGTTTTGCACTGCCGACCTCCGCCCCTGCGACCGCCACTGCCGCCGCGCCCGCGGCGGCGCCAGAAGAGCCGCTGCCGGCGCTGCTTGCCAAGGCCGACGCCAAGAAGGGCGAAGAGGACGCCAAGGTCTGCGAGACCTGCCACAACTTCCAGGAGGGCAAGGGCCCGAAAATCGGGCCAGACCTGTGGGGCGTCGTTGGCCGCAAGGTCGCTTCGGTCCCGGGCTTCGCCTTTTCCGACTCGCTCAAAGGCGTGACCGGCGACTGGTCGTATGAACTCCTGAACAAGTGGATCACCGATCCGAAAGCGATGGCCTCGGGCACGAAGATGACGTTCCCCGGCGAAAAGAGTCCACATAGGCGAGCCGACATCCTGGCATATCTGCAGACGCTCTCCGACAAGCCCGTCCCGTTCCCGAAGTAGGGCCCCGCCCCACTCGGCTCGGCTCGATGGCATTACAATCTCAAGGGGTGTTCGCCGCGCAGAGCAAATGCCAATAACGGGCGTAAAAGCGAATAAACGTTAGTAAACTGACTCGCATTTGCTAGCGTCTATTTTTTCGAATCGGGACTTTTCAATGGGTTACGGCCAATTCGAATCAGACAATCGCCGGGCGACCGTGTCTTGCGTTTGAGCTTGCGCGCCCGGCGGCATTTAAAGCCTGTCTCTCCGTTTCCACGGAACCCCCTTCGACCATGAATTTGCTTCTGCAGAAATGTATACTCTGTTATTCTGGATTTGTCAATGGAAACTGATGTCAATCGACATGGCGCCGCCCTTGGGTTCGCCATCGATAGGATCGACTCAAACGGCGTTAGCAGCGGTCGGCGATTAGCGCCCTGAGCGCCATGTTCGCACGAGGCCGATCGCCGTTCACGGGGATTCGGCTCGAATCTCAAAGCGTCTCTGAAAGGCAGTTTCGCCGAACGAGCCAAGGATCGCGCGTTAGGCGGAGCTTTTCGCGCGGGCAGGCAATCCAAGCTGCTCTGGGTTGGTGATGTTGCGTCGGCATCTTGAGGATATGGCCTTCGCCTTCTTTGCTTGACCCCGGCTGACCTAGGACCTAATTCGGATTAGCTTGATCTGGGCGCGCTTCACCCTCCCGAACCGATGACGATCTCCGAGCACGGCGCCTTCGTACCGCGGTATTTCGCCTTCAAAGGCTAGCTTGCACAGCGGCTTCGCGCGACAGTTCGCTGGGCAGGCGAAGCCGTCCATCTGGAAACGGCTGCACGGAGGTCCGCGCGATGAGCACCTGTGATGTCATTCTGGCTGTTTGGAACGGTCAGAATTACCTTTCCCCGATGCTTGATTCCCTATTGAGCCAAACCACCGGCGATTTCAACGTGCTCGTGCGCGACGACGGTTCGACCGACGGCTCCCTCGAAATTCTCGAGAGTTACAGACCAAGGTTCGGCGGCCGCCTTAGCGTCATCCCGGGCGAGGCGACGGGCTCTGCGACGGCCAATTTTGCCATACTCATGCGAGAGACCAAAGCCGATTACGTTCTCTTCGCAGATCAGGACGACGTGTGGAAGCCGAAGAAGGTCGAACTCACGTTGCGATCTCTGAAAGAGGCCGAAGCGAAGTATGGCAAGTCGACGCCGATCTATTTTGCGACCGACATCGCGGTGGTCAACAAAGATCTTGAGGTGATCAGCCCCAGTTACTGGAAATGGAAACGCCTTAAACCAAGCATGATGGGCAAGCTGAGCCAAAGTCTTATCTGCGTGCCGATTTAAGGGATGGCGTCCGGAATCAATCGGGCGCTCCTGGATCTGGCGAATCCGGTTGCAGAGAAGGCCATCAGTCACGATTGGTGGACGCAGCTCATTGCAGCGGCGATGGGCAAAGTCATTTGCGATCCCACAGTGACCGCGCTGTACCGGGTCCACGGCGGAAATGCCTCCATTCCAAAGGAGGTCGGCCTTGTTCCGTATCTAAAACTGGGATTGGACTCGAGTTTCCTGCGTCGTGGACTTGGAAGGCGGATTGAACAGGCCAACGCTCTCGCCGATGCCCTGACCGGAAGGATGCCGCCTGACAAGCTGAAAATCATTCGGAGATTTACGAGATTACAGTCTCAGGGATTTGTCCAGCGCCGATGGACGCTCGTGAGCGGCAACTATCTCTACCATGATCTGGTGCGCAGCGCCGCCACATTCGCGTTGATGTGAGGATTTCAGTTCTTGGGCGCGATTATCATTACGATGCGTTAGGCTCTCAACACGATCAGTGACCAACCAGGCAATCCTTGGTCGTTTCCCTGGGATCTCCCTCGGTTCGGTCAGATACGGAGCTGGACGTTGAGCCGCGCGAGAAATTCCGAGAGATCATCCGTTACAAAATCCGCGACGTCGGGGGCGTCGCTGATCGACTGATCATGCGCCTCACGATGATCCAGGCGTCCGGGTTTGGTCGTCACCAGGGTCGTTGTCATGCCTTTTGCCTTGGGAACTGCAAGGTTCCTGGCCACGTCCTCAAACATCGCGGCTGATAGCGGGTCGACCCCGCATTGTTGGAAAAAGGCGTCGTAGGCTCCCTCGGCCGGTTTTGGCGTGAGGCCGGCCGCGACGATGTCGAAAGCATCTTCAAAAAGCCCGTCGAGGCCGAGTTGCTTCGCCGTCAGGATAGCGTGACTTCGTGACCCGTTGGTGAAGATAAGCTTCCGTCCCGGCAGCCTCCCGATTTCATGCGCGAGAATGGGGTCTGGTTTGAGGCTGGAGCGATCGATATCGTGAACAAAGTCGAGAAAGCGCTCGGTTAGATCGACGTGTTCCTGCACCAGCCCGCCCAACGTCGTGCCGTGGCGCGAATAATAGTGCTTGTGCAGGGCGCGAGCCGACTGGCCGTCTATGCCGAAAAGTTCGACCAGAAACAGCGTGATCCGTTCGTCGATTCTCGGCCAAATGCCGCTATCCGCAGGGTAAAGGGTGTTGTCGAGGTCGAAAACCCAGGTCGTGATGTGGCCAAAGCGGGCGCGCAGCGTCTCGTCGGACGGCAGGCGGAACGCCGCCGACGCGATCAGGGGCGCCATGGGTATGCACTGATTTTACGCGTCAAAACGAGGCTCCGTAACTGCTGAACGCTGTCCGAGATTAGCGACGACGACTTGACCATTCCACAACAATCGATTCGCGCGTCACGCTTGCGTCAGGGCATGCTTGACCGCCTTCCGCATCATGCTCGAGAAACCCGCCGCGCCGACCGCATCGGGTTTGACCCAAAAACAGCCATCCGGGGCGCCGCCCTCGAATTCTCCGGCGTAGACGACGAGCCTGAGCGCGAAATGGGTGAAAACCTGTTCGACATCTCCCGGCAACCGCCGCCAAAGCGCGTCGACTGGAGCGGCGCCCGCAGGCTCGCCATCCGCGCTTGTGCTCGTCCATGGCGTGCCCGGCAGCTCAATGGTCGAAGCGAGAAGGCCGCGAGGGGGGCGGCGGCGAGCGAGAAATGCGCCGTCGGAGCGGCGGGCGAAAAACACGGCGCCCTGCCGGCGCGGTCTTGCTTTCGCCTCGGCGCGGCGGGGGTAAGCCTCCGGGACGCCGGCCTGGAAGGCCGCGCAATCGTCGGCTAGCGGGCAGGAGCCGCAAGCGGGATTGCGGGGGCGGCAGAGGGTCGCGCCGATGTCCATCATAGCCTGGGCGAAATCGCCCGCCCTGTGGCTTGGCGCGAGCGCCCGCGCCGCTGTCGCGAGCTCGGCGCGCGCGCGAGCGATCGGTCTTTCCAGGGCCAGAAGTCGCGCCAGAATGCGCGCGATGTTGCCGTCGACCGGCGTCGTTTGACGGCCGAAGGCGATCGCCGCGATCGCCGCGGCCGTATAGGCGCCAACACCGGCAAGCGCACGCAAGCCGGCTTCGTCGCTCGGAAATGTCCCGCCCCGTCGAGCGATATCCTTGGCGCAAGCGTGCAGATTCCGCGCCCGCGAATAATAGCCGAGGCCCGCGAACGCGCTCATCACCTCTTCGGTCGAGGCCGCTGCCAGATCCTCGACCCTGGGCCACTTGGCGATGAAAGCCCGATAAAAGGGCGTCGCCGCCTGGACGGTCGTTTGTTGCAGCAGGACCTCGGAGAGCCAGACGCGGTAGGGGTCGGGCGCCTCCCCCGGCTCGGCGCGCCAGGCGAGCGACCGGCGGGAGCGGTCCCACCAGGCAAGCGTGCGGGCGACAATCGCCTTTCGCTTTGCCTCCGACGCCAGCGCGCTTACATTGGCGCTCATGCCATCGACCTCATGCCCCGCTCTCTCACTTTCCGAACTCAGGCGATGATGAAGCGCGCGCGGGGCGGCGCCAAGTCGCTGGCTGAATTCACGCCCGGGTTGATTGCCGAGACCCTGGCCGCGCGCGGCCTGGGCGAAACAAGCCTGATCGCCGATTGGCCGGCCATCGTCGGGGAAACCTTGGCGCGTCATGCCCGGCCGATCGAGTTGCAATGGCCACCCCGAGCCGCCAAACGCGATCCGGACGCGCCGGTCGCTGGCGCGACCTTGGTGCTGAGAGTCGAAAGCGCCTTCGCCCTCGAGGCGCAGCACAGCGCCTCGGTGATCGTGGCTCGGGCGAACGCGCATCTCGGCTGGCGATGCGTCGACAAGATCGCTTTCCGGCAAGGTCCATTACCCCAGCTCAAGGCAAAGCGCCGGCCCGCGTCGACCCCCTCCGACGCAGCGAAAGCCGCGGCGCGCGCGGTCGCCTCGCCGATCGTCGATGACGGCTTGCGCGACGCCGTGACGCAGCTCGGCGCGCGGGCGATCGACAAGTCCGCCGCCTGCATCAATCGGCCGCCGCTCGAACCGCAAAAGGACGCTAGGGCTTGATACCTCGCCATCTTCTCGCGGGCCGCACGGTCGCGCGCATGAACGGGGCCGGCAACGCTATTCTCGTGCTCGACCTGCGCGGCTCGTCCATCCGTCCGACGGCGGAAGACGCGCGCGCCATCAATCGCGCGCCGGGCCTCAGCTACGATCAGATGATGGTGCTCCGCGATCCGAAGACCGCAGCCGCCGCGGCCGACGTGCTGATCTACAATAACGATGGCACGCTGGCCGGCGCATGCGGCAACGGCACGCGTTGCGTCGCCGATCTTTTGTGCCGCGAATTCGGCGCCGACGCGGTCACGATCGAGACGGAGGCAGGCGTGATCCCGTGCGAGCGGCTCGGACCCCGGTCCTATCGGGTCGACATGGGCGCGCCGCGCCTCGAGTGGGACGCCATTCCGCTTAGGCACGCTGTGCCCGACACGGGGCGGGTCAGCCTGTGGCCGGAGGGCGACGCTTTGGCCCGCCTCGGGCCCGCTTCCGTGGTCAACATGGGCAACCCGCATGCGGTGTTCTTCGTCCCAGATCTGAAACGGATCGACGCGGCCGATCTCGGTCCGAGGATCGAGGTCGACCCAATGTTTCCGGACAAGGCCAACGTCACGTTCGCTGAAGTCCTTTCGCGCGACGACGTGAGGGCGCGGGTGTGGGAACGCGGCGTTGGCCTGACCCTCGCCTGCGGCTCGGCCGCCTGCGCGACCCTGGTCGCCGCGGCGCGGCTCGGGCTGATGGAGCGCAAGGGCACGGTGCGCCTGCCGGGCGGCGATCTCATCATCGAGTGGCGCGGTTCGGACGATCATGTGCTGATGACCGGCCCGGTCGAATACGAGGGCGCCTTTTTTCTCGACGAGGCCTTGTTCGAAGCCGCGGCGCCGTGAACGCTGGCGAGCCCTCATCCGGCCCTTCGGGCCTCCTTCCCCCTCAGGGGGAAGGAGTTGCGAGTTTAGCCGCGCCCCCTCTCCCTCCGGGAGAGGGTTGGGGCGAAGGCCCGCTGGGCGACGCCGCCCGTCATCGGCTCGCTCCGGGCCGCATCGACGCCGTCGATTGCGCCCGCGGCCTGGCCCTCGTCGGCATGGCCGTCTACCACCTGAGCTGGGATCTGGCCGATTTCCGGCTCGCCTCGCCGATGCTGCCGTTCACGCCGCAGATGCGGCTCTTGTCGCACGTTGTGGCGAGCGTGTTCCTCGTTCTCGTTGGCGCTGTCGCTGGCGCTCGCCCATCGCAATGGGCTGAATGTGAGGGCCTTCTGGCGCCGTCTCGCGATCGTCGCCGGCGCGGCGGCGCTGGTGACCGCGGGCAGCTTCGTCTTCGCGCCCAGCGAACCGATCACCTTCGGCATACTCCACTGCATCGCGGTCGCGAGCCTGCTCGCTGGAGCGTTCGTGACCGCGCCGGCCTGGGTGAGCCTCGCAGTCGGCTTGGCGGCGGTCGCCGCGCCGTTCCTCATCCGCTCGACGTTCTTCGATCCGCCCTGGTTTCTGTGGATCGGCCTTGGCGAGGCGCTCCCGAACACGCTCGACTGGCGCCCGCTCATGCCCTGGGCCGGGGTCGTCTTTCTCGGCCTTGGCGCCGCGCGACTGCCCGGCGCCGTGGACTGGCTAAAGCGGCCCGACCGCTGGCGCGCCGCGTCGGCGGCGGCGCGCGCGATCTGCTTCGCCGGCCGGCACAGCTTGGCGGTTTATCTCATCCATCAGCCGATCCTGATCGGGCTTCTTGCGGCGCTGACCGCCTGGGGTCCGCTTGCGCCGAAGGCGGACAGGAGCGCCTTCCTCGCCTCCTGCCAGCGCGCCTGCGTCGCGCAAGGGCGCCCGGAGGCTGGGTGCGCGACCGGCTGCCGTTGCGTCGCCGATGCGGTCGACCACTCCGGCGACGCCGACCGGCTGGAAACGATCACGCCGGAGCGCCGGGCCGAGCTCAAGCGGCTCGCCGACGCCTGCATGGGGCGGTGAGGCGATGAGGCAAGCGCCGGCCGGCGGCCGGCCAAGGCGTTGGCCGGGCTGGTCCGTTTGGATTGTCTTGGCTTCTGGCCTATTCGCTTGGAAATCCCCCGATTTTGACCCTTGGATTGGTTTGGATTTCCTTGGATTCTCTCGTGCTAAACGAGACTTATCAATGGGTTACGAGGAAAAAGCCGAACGAAAGTTTTTCTCGCTGCTTTTCCCCTCGGCGATCGCCGCTCCGGGCGCGGGCGACCACGATTCTGGCCTGTGGAAGGCAGGAGCGCTCATGCAGCAAGCTTACCTTGAATTCTGATTTTCTGCAATCGGTTGTCGTGCGAGCCTCTTTCTTTCGGCCGCCGCGATCCCAAACCCAGTTCGCCCTAAGCGGCGGCGCGGATTTTCCGGATATTCCCGGCATAGGCCTTCGGATCGCCCTCGAACACCTTCGAGCCGGCGACAAAGACGTTGGCGCCGGCGCGCGCGAGCAGCGGCGCGGTTTCAGGAGCGACCCCGCCGTCGACCTCGATGTCAATTTTGCGGTCTCCGATCAGGCGCTTCACGCGCGCGATCTTGTCCAGCATGGCGGGAATGAACGCCTGGCCGCCGAAGCCGGGATTGACGGTCATGACCAGGATCAGGTCGAGTTGGTCGAGAACATATTCGATCGCGCTCTCCGGCGTTCCAGGGTTAATCGCCACCCCCGCCTTCTTGCCGAGCGAGCGGATCGCCTGCAGCGAGCGGTCGAGATGCCTTGTCGCCTCGGCGTGGACCGTGATGTGATCGGCGCCCGACTTGGCGAAGGCTTCGAGATAGGGATCGCAGGGTTCGATCATCAGGTGACAGTCGAACGGCTTGTCCGTGAGCGGCCTCAACGCCGCGATAACCGGCGGCCCGAAAGTGATGTTGGGGACAAAATGCCCATCCATCACGTCGAGATGGATCCAGTCCGCGCCCGCCCCGGCGACCGCGCGCACTTCTTCGCCCAGCTTGGCGAAATCCGCCGACAGAATTGACGGCGCCATGATGATGGGACGGGTCACGCGCCGATCTCCTGTTCGACGGCCGGTCGAACGCGGCGCTATCGATGGGCGCCGCGAGGCCTGGAGTCAATGCGCTCCGGTCCGGGTGAATTAACAAGTAGACTTAGTCTGTAAGAAATAACAACTTAATCATATAGCTTAAATCATTGCCTTCCGTCCTGGGGCCCCCTATGTACCGCGCCTTGCCAAGGGAACCCTCGATGCCGAGCGTATTGCCAGCCCACCTCAGGCGGCTGGAGGCCGAGTCCATTCACATCATCCGGGAAGTTGTCGCGGAGATGCGCAATCCCGTGATGCTGTACTCGATCGGCAAGGATTCGAGCGTCATGCTGCATGTGGCGATGAAGGCCTTCTATCCGGCCAAGCCGCCGTTTCCGCTGCTGCATGTCGACACGACCTGGAAATTCCGGGAGATGATCGCCTTCCGCGACGAAACAGCGCGCGGGCTTGGCCTCGATCTGATCGTCCACATCAACCAGGACGGGGTGAGGCGCGGGATTTCTCCGATCGCCTCGGGCTCGCAGCTCCACACCCAGGTGATGAAGACCGAGTTGCTCAGGCAGGCGCTCGACGCTGGCCGCTTCGACGCCGCCTTCGGCGGGGCGCGGCGGGACGAGGAGAAGAGCCGCGCGAAGGAGCGCATCTTTTCGCACCGCTCGTGCGCGCATGCCTGGGACCCGCGCAATCAGCGCCCCGAACTCTGGCGGCTGTTCAACACCCGCATCCGCGAAGGCGAGTCGATGCGCGTCTTCCCGCTCTCCAACTGGACCGAACTCGACGTCTGGGAATACGTGCTGGCCGAAAACATTCCGGTTGTGCCGCTTTATTTCTCCAAGCTTCGCCCCGTCGTCGAGCGCTCGGGCGCCCTCATCATGGTCGACGACGAAAGACTGCCGCTCATGCCCGGGGAGAAGCCGGCGATGCGGCGCGTTCGCTTCCGCACGCTCGGGTGCTATCCGCTGACCGGCGCGTTCGAGTCGGAAGCCGACACGCTTCGCGACATCATCGCCGAGATGCGCAAGTCCACGACCTCCGAACGCCAGGGACGCTTGATCGACTCGGACGAAGCCTCCTCGATGGAAAAGAAAAAGCGCGAGGGCTACTTCTGATGAATCTCGCGGTCGATCCGGCGATCCTCCCGACCCTCCGCCTTTTGACCTGCGGCTCGGTCGACGACGGCAAGTCCACGCTCATCGGACGGATGCTGTATGAGAAGAAGCTGATCTTCGACGATCAGCTTTCGACCCTCGAGCGCGACTCGAAAAAGTTCGGCACGACCGGCGAGGCGATCGACTACGCGCTTCTGGTCGACGGGCTCGAGGCCGAGCGCGAGCAGGGCATCACGATCGATGTCGCTTACCGCTATTTCGCCACCGAAAAGCGCTCGTTCATCGTCGCCGACACGCCGGGCCATGAGCAATTCACCCGCAACATGGCGACGGGCGCGTCCAACGCCGATCTCGCGATCGTCCTGGTCGACGCGCGCAAGGGGCTGCTCACGCAGACGCATCGCCATTCGATCATTGTCTCGCTGCTTGGCGTGCGCCACGTCGTGCTCGCGGTCAACAAGATCGACCTCGTCGATTACAGCGAGAGCGTCTTTCGCCAGATCGAAGCCGATTATCGGAAATTCGCCGAGACGCTTGGCTTCCGTTCCCTGATCGCGCTGCCGATCTCGGCCCGCCATGGCGACAATGTCTCGGCGTTGAGCCCGCGCACGCCCTGGTACGCGGGGCCGCATCTCCTGGACTATCTCGAGCGCGTCGAGGTTGAGGACGATCGCCGAAGCGCGCCCTTCCGGCTGCCGGTGCAATGGGTCAACCGGCCGCACCAGGATTTTCGCGGCTTCGCCGGCACGATCCCGAGCGGGCGGATCGCCCGAGGCGATCGCGTTATCGCCGCGGACTTTGGCCGTGAAAGCGCGATCGCGAGCCTCCTGGTCGCCGACCGCGAGGTCGAGGCGGCCGAGGCTGGCGACGCCGTCACGGTGACGCTGACCGACGAGATCGACATCGCGCGCGGCGATGTGCTGTCGAGCCCGGACAGCCGCCCGGAGATCGCGGACCAGTTCGCGGCGAACCTCCTGTGGATGAGCGCCGAGCCGATGCTGCCAGGCCGCTCCTATCTGCTCAAGATTGGCGGCCGGACGACGCCGGCTTCGGTCACCGAGCTCAAGCATCGTCTTGACGTCAACAATTTCGACAAGCTGGCGGCGAAAGAGCTCGATCTCAACGAAGTCGGCTTTTGCAATATCGCGACCACCATGGCCGTGGCCTTCGACCCCTATGCCGACAATCGCGACACCGGCGGCTTCATCCTGATTGATCGCGCCACCAACGAGACGGCGGCGGCAGGCATGATCGCGCATGGGCTCAGGCGTGCGACCAACGTGCATCGGCATGGGCTCGCGGTCGGTCGCGAGGCGCATGCCGCGCTCAAGCACCAGCGGCCCGCGATCCTCTGGTTCACCGGCCTGTCCGGCGCGGGGAAATCGACGATCGCGAACCTGGTCGAGGCGAAACTTCACGCCCGCGGCGTGCACACCACGCTGCTCGACGGCGACAACGTTCGTCACGGCTTGAACAAGGATCTGGGTTTCACCGCCGCGGACCGCGTCGAGAACATCAGGCGCGTCGGCGAAGTGGCGAGGTTGATGACCGACGCGGGGCTCATCGTGCTCTGCTCCTTCATCTCGCCGTTCAAGGCCGAACGGCGGCTCGTGCGCGACACGGCGGCGGAGGGCGAGTTCCTGGAGATCTT
The DNA here is from genome assembly GCA_963726105.1 of uncultured Alphaproteobacteria bacterium. Taxonomy (GTDB): domain Bacteria; phylum Pseudomonadota; class Alphaproteobacteria; order Rhizobiales; family Beijerinckiaceae; genus Roseiarcus. Next base: position 613,942 of record CAVSBJ010000024.1, on the reverse strand, counting down.
CGTCGATGCGCCGCTCGAGACTGCGATCGCCCGCGACCCCAAAGGTCTCTACAAGCGAGCGTTGGCGGGCGAGATCAAGAACTTCACCGGCGTCGATCAGCCGTATGAAGCGCCCGAGGCGCCGGAACTGACCCTCAAGTCCGCCGCGGACTTGCCCGAGGCGTTGGCGGATCGGGTCGTCAAGGAGCTTGAACGACGCGGCAATATCGTGACGTTATAGGACGGGCGCGTGTCGCGCCCCATGATTCTGGGGCTTCCATGCAAACGTTCTATTACGCCACCAACACCTGCGCGCTGGCTTCGCATATCGCGCTCGAAGAAGTCGGCGCCACTTATGATACGCGGTGGATCGACTTCGGCGCCGCCGAGCAGACGAAGCCCGATTATCTCAAGATCAACCCGAAAGGCCGGGTGCCGTCGCTCGTGACGGAGCGCGGCGTGCTGACGGAAACGCCGGCCATTCTCGCCTTTATCGCGCAGACGCATCCGCAGGCCAGGCTAGCGCCGCTCGACGATCCGTTCGCGTTCGCTGAGCTGCAATCGTTCATGGCCTACCTGTGCTCGACGGTGCATGTGGCGCACGCACACCGGCCCCGGGGCTATCGCTGGGCGGACGACCCGGCGGCGCAGGAATTGATGAAGAAGAAGGTTCCCGAGACCGTCGGCGCCTGCTTCGATCTGATCGAGCGCAAGATGTTCAAAGGCCCGTGGGCGATGGGCGACGCCTACACGATCGCCGACCCCTATCTCTTCACCATCGCCCGCTGGCTGGAGGGCGACGGCGTCGATCCCGCCGCTTATCCCCGCGTGCTCGATCATCGCGACCGGATGGCCGGTCGCCCTGCGGTTCAGCGCGTGCTCAAAAGCGAGGGGCTGGCGTAGGCGCGCAATCTGTCAGGCGATCTTCACATATTCGAAGTCGCCCGCCTGGCTGTTGACGCCGACGCGGGGCGGAGCTATCCAGCTCGCATATTTGCCCGGCTCATGGCGCGGCTTCATGAGCGAACGAATGAATTGCATATCCTCTTCGTTCGGCAGCCAGGCGCCGCTCATGGCGCTCCACTGATCTTCGGTCAGGACCTCGCCCGCCGGGCTGATGCGTTTGCCTCCGAACTCGCCGATCCTGCGGTTGAAACCCCTGTGCGGCTGGACGAACTTGAAATTGATTCCGGCTTTTTCGACCGACTTGTTCCAGCGGTCGATGCCGCCCTGGCAATCGACGATGAAATCGTCGAGGAGGCGCGAGTTGAGGGCGCGCAACGCGGGCGCGTCCTCCACCACCAGCTTCCCGTCGACGACGCGGGTGACGGGATAGGTCGCGTCCTGCAACACGTGATCGTCGGTCTTGAGGTTCGCCTCGTTGAAGCGTCCCTTGATGCCTGAGGCAAACGCCTCGGCGGCGTTGCTTGAGATTTCGCTGCCGAACAGGTCGCGAGTGACCGACGCGTGGAAATTGGCTTTGCGCTGCAAGAGCGGCAGGTCGACGACGCCGAGCTTACGGACCGCCTCGACGTCATTGGGATCCTTGATGCCGGCTTTGACCATCGCCGCGCAAGTCGCCTCGATCGTGCGCTGCACGCCGGTCTCCCCGACGAACATGTGGTGCGCCTCTTCCGTCAGCATGAAACGGCAGGTGCGCGAGAGCGGATCGAAACCACTATCCGCAAGCGCGGCGAGCTGCATCTTGCCATCGCGGTCGGTGAAGAAGGTGAACATGAAGAACGACAGCCAGTCTGGCGTCTCCTCGTTGAAAGCGCCGAGAATCCGCGGGTTGTCCATCTGCCCGCTTTGCCGCTCGAGCAGAGCCTGCGCCTCCTCGCGCCCGTCCTTGCCGAAATATTTGACGAGCAGATAGACCATCGCCCACAGGTGGCGCCCTTCCTCGACATTCACCTGGAACAGGTTGCGCATGTCGTAGAGGCTGGGCGCCGTTGCGCCCAAATAGCGCTGCTGTTCGACCGACGCGGGCTCAGTATCGCCCTGCACGACAATGAGCCTCCGCAGAAGCGCGCGGTGCTCGCCCGGCACCTCCTGCCAGGCGGGCTCCCCTTTGTGACGGCCGAACGGAATCGTGCGTCCCTCGACCTTGGGCGCGAGCAGAATGCCCCAGCGATAGGTCGGCATCTTCACATAACCGAACTTGGCCCAGCCGGCGGGATCGACGCCGACGGCGGTGCGCAGATAGACCTCGGACTGCTGGAAGCCGACCGGGCCCATGCCGGTCCACCAGTCGAGATATTTCGGCCGCCAGCCCTCGAGCGCGCGCTGAAGCTGCTTGTCGGAACCGAGCGCGACATTGTTGGGGATGACCTCGTCGTAAGAAATCTCGACGAAGCGGTCGGCGGAGATGGCGCCTGCGGCGTCGCTAACGGTGTCTTCAGCGCTCATGGGTTTCTCCCGTTCAGTAGGTTTCCAGGTGCAGCCGTCCGTGGCGCTTGAGCGCAGGTCCCGCGGTCGCCCAATCGAGCCCGGCATTGATCGCGATGTCGCGCAACGCGAGCACCACGCCCTCCTCCATCGCCTTGAGGCCGCAGACGTAGAAATAGGCGTGCGGATCGGCGATGAGCGGCGCGAGGTCGGCAGCCCGTTCGCGCATCACGTCCTGCACGTAACGCTTGGGCTGACCGGGCGTGCGGCTGAAGGCGAAGTTGATGTCGATGAAGTCCTTCGGCAGATTGCCGAGCGGCCCGAAGTACGGAAGTTCTTCTTTCGTGCGGGCGCCAAAGAACAGCATCAGCTTGCCGCTCTCGAATTTGCCCGACTTGCGCAAACGGCGCCGCCACTCGGTCATCGCGCGCATCGGCGCGCTTCCGGTGCCGGTGCAGATCATCACGATCGCGCTCTTCGGATGGTTCGGCATGAGGAAGCTCACGCCGAACGGTCCGGTGACCTCGACCGTGTCGCCGACGCCGAGGTCGCAAAGATAGTTGCTGACGGTTCCGCGCACCGACCGGCCCTGGTGATCCTCCAGCACACGCTTCACGGTGAGTGAGACGTTGTTGTAACCGGGCCGCTCGCCATTGCGGGGGCTTGCGACCGAATATTGCCGCGGGTGATGCGGTCGTCCGTCCGCATCGGCGCCGGGAGGAATGATCCCGATCGATTGCCCTTCGAGCACCGGAAACGGCATGGCGCCGAAATCGAGCACGATGTGATGCGTGTCGTAGTCCTTGCCGACGTCGGTCACCCGAACATTGCCGGCGACGGTGGCCGCGACCGATCGCGTCGCGGCCTTCGGACCGTAGAGGTTGGCGTAAGGGCTGGCCGCCGACCAGGGCGGGATCTGAGCGGCATAGGCGCTGACCTCGAACGCCGCTTCCTCGCCCACTTCGCTGGGCGTGGTCTGAGGCGCGGCCCCGGCCAGAGCCGCGGCGGACGCGTCCGCGTCGCCAAGTTCTTCCGCGCTCAATTCTTGCGGCAAGGCGTCCCACTCAAATTGCGCCTCGACGCTGTAAGCCCGAACCCGCGGCATGGCGCGCCAATTGTCGATGCTGCCGGTCGGGCAGGGGGGAACGCAGGCCATGCAGAGATTGCAGATGCTCGCATCGACCACATAGTTGCGCGCGTCATGCGTGATGGCCCCGACCGGGCAGGTCGATTTGCAGGTGTTGCAGCGGATGCAGATTTCGGGGTCGATCAAATGCTGCCTGATGACCTCGGGCGCGGACGCGTCCATCACGCGCTTACCTCTGCGGCGCCATTGCGAGCGATAGGGCGTCGAAAGACGCTCGTCCTTCCGGACGGGCTACGGCGAAGCAATCCAGGGGAATAGAGGACGCCCTTCGGCTCTTGGATGGCTTCGTGGCTGCGCTCCTCGCAATGACGGCCGATGACATCGCCTACACCCGGTTCCAGTCGAACGCAGCCTTCTCGCCCTTGCCGTAGACTTTGAGCGCGCCCTTGTCGCCGACCGCATTCGGGCGCTGGAAGATCCAGTTCTGCCAGGCGGTGAGGCGGCCGAACACGCGGGTGGCGAGCGTCTCCGGACCGTCGAAGCGCAGGTTGGCCTCCATCGCGGTCAGGGCGTCCGGGCTCATCGACGCGCGTTCCTCCACAGCGATGCGAATCTCGTCCGCCCAGTCGATATCGTCAGGAATGCTGGTGGCGAGGCCAAGGGCGAAGGCGCAGTCCGCGTCGAGGGGCTTGCCGATGGCCGACTTCAGCGCCTCGAGCGCCGGCCTCTCGTCGTAGAAGCGCCGTCCAAGCCGGCTCTGGCCGCTCGCCATCGGGTAGTCGCCAAAGTTCGCCGCGCTCACCGCGACTCTGGGCGCTTCGTCATTCGGCGCAGCCAGATGGTAGATCCGGTCGCAAGCGAGGGCCAGTTCCAGTAGCGCGCCACCGAAGCATGACCCCTCGTCGACGAGCGCGAACAGGCTGCGCGAGGTGACGTCGAGCCGGCTCAAACTGCGGCGCAGATAGCCTATGGTTTCGCGCACGAGCCAATGGTCTTTGAGCGTGCGAAGCGTCGCGTCCATCGCCAGAACCGCCTCGAGCTGCCCTTCCGTCTTCATCAGCCATACGCCGATATCGAGCTCGTTGGTGCGCATCGACAGGATCGCGTCCTCGAGCTCGCGGGCAAGCGCAAGCGGATACCAGCGCGCGCCCATGGCCTCGATCGCCGGGATGTCCTTGGGCTGGGCGCCGCTCGGGCCCCTGATCACGAAAGTCGCGGCGCGGGCGCCCCGGTCGATCGTCACCGTCAAATGAGAGTAGCGGAGCGCATCCGCTTCGATAACGCGTTGGATTGCCGTGAGCGCGACGCCCTTCGCCGACCGAGGCCGTTCGCTGATCGCGGCGAGCGCGAGAGCGCGCTCGTTCACCTTGGCCTCGAATTGCGCCGGCTTGGCGATCGCGTCGACAAGACGCCAGGTGAGAGCCTTGTCGCCGCGCACGCCTTCGCTGGTGGTGCAGAAGACGTCCGCGAGATCATGACGGACGTGGCGCTTGTCGGTCAGCCGCGTCAGACCGCCAGTCCCCGGGAGCACGCCGAGCAGCGGCACTTCGGGCAGGCTGACCGCGCTCGAGCGGTCGTCGATGAGGATGATCTCGTCGCAGGCCAGCGCTAGCTCGTAGCCGCCGCCGGCGCACGAGCCGTTGACGGCGGCCAGGAACTTCAAGCCTTCATGCTTGGACGAATCCTCCAGGCCATTCCGGGTTTCGTTGGTGAACTTGCAGAAGTTGACCTTCCAGGCGTGGCTCGAGACGCCCAGCATGAAGATGTTGGCGCCGGAGCAGAATACCCGCTCGCGGGCGCTCATGATGACGACGGCGCGCACTTCCGGGCGCTCGAAACGGATGCGGTTGACCGCGTCGTTGAGTTCGATGTCGACGCCGAGATCGTAGCTATTGAGCTTGAGCTTGTAGCCAGGTCGCAAGCCGGCGTTCTCGTCGAAGTCCGCAAGGAGCGTCGCCACCGGCCCGTCGAACTTGAGCTTCCAGTGCCTGTAACGGGAGGGCTTGGTTTGATAGTCGACCCGATCCATGGGGTTCCCATTCATAGGCAGTTTATTGCAGGTCGTGCATCATAATGCGCTATCAATCCCTGCACAAGGCGAACCTTGCGCCGGGATCATTGGGTGGGCAGGCCGATCGCGCCGCGCGCCTCGGCCCGCAAGATCTGGAAGGTTTCCGCCAACGGCTGCACGCTGGTGTCGACCCGCATGTCGGCCTTGGAATAGAACGCGGCCCGGCTCGCGACGATCGACTTCAAGTCCTCCATCGCCTCGCGGCTCGCGGCCATCGGCCTCAAGTCGCCCTGAGCCAGGACCCGGCTCATATGGTCTTCGGGATCGGCCATGAGCCAGATGGTCATGCAGCGGCGCAAGAGGAGGTTGAAGCTGCCGAGGTCGCTGACCAGTCCGCCCGCCGTGGCGATGACCGCCTCGGGATAGGCCTCGATCGCCTCCTCGAGCGCGCGGCGCTCATAGCGGCGATAGGCGTTCTGGCCGTAGAGCCCCAGAATCTCGCTGATGCTGCAGCCGGCGAGCGTCTCGATCTCGCGGCTGAGCTCGACGAACGGAAAGTTGAGGTCCTCGGCGAGCATCCGGCCAAGCGTTGATTTCCCGGCGCCGCGCAGGCCGATCAAGGCGATTCGCGAAGAGCGGGCGGGCGCTTCTTCGCTGCGCGGCGATCCGCCGCCCGTGAGTTCCAGGGCCGCGAGGCGCACGCGGCGCAGGGTCGCCTCGTCGCGGTCGGCCAGCATCTCGCGCAGCATGAGCCATTCCGGCGATTGCGTGGTGACGTCGCCGACGAGCTCGGCTAGCGAGCATTGAAGCGCCCGAGCCACCTGCACGAGGACCAGGATCGAGGCGTTGCCGACCCCATATTCAAGGTTGGCCAGATGCCGCTCGGAAACGCCAGTCGCGCGGGAAAGGGCCTTGCGGGTCAACCCTCGACGCACGCGCAAAGCTTTCGCGCGCGCGCCGAGCGCGGCCAGGAACGGGTCCTTGGTCTCCTCTGCCCCCACGATTGTCGCCGGGGCCGTCTCGTCCACTCCAGCGATCGGACCGGTTGCCGCGGGTTGGGCCAAAGTTCGATCCGCGCGATCCTCAGCGGCGGCAGGCGAAGACGATACGGTGTTTGACAAGGTCCGAACCCGCCTCTAAGAACCAAACAGGCATAATATTGCATTAAGGTGGGGCGGGCAAGCGTTGAACGGCGGCGGCGGTCAAGCCACGGACGCCAACGCGGCTTCGCCTGCGTGAGGGGAGACGCCGATGACCGTGACCCCGGTTGAACCGCCGCCGGAGGCGTTCAACTTCGCGGCGCATCTGCTCGCGGGCAATGCGGGGCGCATCGCAAAAGCGGCGTTCATCGACGACATCGGCTTCCTGACCTACCGAGAGCTCGACGAGCGCGTTCGCCGGTTCGCCGCGGCGCTCAAGGAGAGGGGCGTCAAGCGCGAGGAGCGCGCGCTGATTTTTATGCAGGATAGCGTCGACTGGCCGGTCGCCTTCCTCGGCGCCATGCTGGCGGGAATCGTCCCGGTTGCGGTCAACACGCTGCTGACCGCCGACGATCTCGCCTATATGCTCGAACATTCGCGCGCCCAGGCCGTGCTGGTCAGCGGCGCGGTCAAGCCGGCGCTGAAGGCCGCGCTCGCCAAGTCGGACCACGAGGTCCATACCGTCGTCGTCTCGCGTCCCGCGCAACCGCTCGAGCCAAGCGAAATCGAGTTCAGCGACTTCCTCGCCCGCGCGGCGCCGCTCAGGAAGGCGGCGCACACGCGGGCCGACGACCCCGCTTTCTGGCTCTATTCGTCGGGCTCGACCGGACGGCCCAAAGGGACGGTGCATTCGCACGCGAACCCTTATTGGACGACCGAACTCTACGGCAGGGCGATCCTGAAGCTTCGGGAAAGCGACGTCTGTTTCTCCGCCGCCAAGCTCTTTTTCGCCTATGGACTCGGCAACGCGCTGACCTTTCCGCTCGCGGTCGGCGCAACGGCGCTGCTCATGGCGGAACGGCCAACGCCGGAGGCGGTGTTCAAACGTCTGAACGGCGGCGTTGGCGGCGTCAAACCCACCGTCTTTTATGGCGCGCCGACTGGCTATGCCGGCATGCTCGCTTCGAGCCTGCTGCCGAACCGTGAAGACGTGGCTTTGAGGCTCGCGTCTTCCGCGGGTGAAGCGTTGCCGGCCGAGATTGGCGAGAGGTTCAAGCGCCATTTCGGCGTCGACATCGTCGACGGCATTGGCTCGACCGAGATGCTGCATATCTTCATTTCCAACCGCCCAGACAAGGTGCGGTACGGCTCGACCGGCTGGCCGGTGCCGGGCTACGACATCGAGGTGCGGGGCGAGGATGGTCGGTCCGTCGCGGACGGCGAACCGGGGGACCTTTACATCGCCGGTCCGTCGGCGGCGCTCATGTACTGGGGCAACCGCGCCAAGACGCGCGAGACTTTCGAAGGCCGCTGGACGAAAAGCGGCGACAAATACGTCCGCAACGCCGACGGGACGTACACTTACGCCGGCCGCTCGGACGACATGCTGAAGGTCGGCGGCGTGTGGGTCAGCCCGTTCGAGGTCGAGGCGACGCTCGTGCAGCATCCCTCTGTCCTCGAGGCCGCGGTGATTGGCGCGCCCGACGCCGATGGGCTCATCAAGTCCAAGGCGTTCGTGGTCCTGAAGGAAGGCGCTTCGGCGGACGAGGCGGAGCTCAAGGGCTTCGTCAAGGATCGCCTCGCGCCATACAAATACCCGCGCTCGATCGCATTCATCGCCGAACTGCCGAAGACTGCGACCGGCAAGATCCAGCGCTTTCGCTTACGCGAGCGGGAGCAGAGCGCGTCAGCGGTCAGCGAAGGCTAATCGAGGTGGCGCCGCTGTCGTTGGGCGGTCGGCCTTGACGAGTCCGCTCGCCATGACCGGCACCCACGTGGCTGCGCTGGCGGGTCTGCCGCCGATTCCCAGGGACCCGTTCGATCGCCTGCTCGTCGCTCAAGCCATCGTCGAAGGATTTACGCTTCTAACGTCCGATCCGACGGTCGCGAAGTATCCGGGATCCATTCGACTTGTCTGACCCACAGTCGTGATCACCGAGAGTTAAGCGGTCGAAACCGTCCGCCTCAACTCTGCGAATCGAGGACGACGAACCCGTCGCCCGACCGGGTCTTCGCGTCCGCGGGCTGGTCGGTGGTGACGAGGGTCATGCCGAATTTGAGCCGCTTGCGAAAGGCCTCGCGGGCCGGCAGGGCGGCCTTGATGCGGCGCAGCGCTGCGACGTTGTCTTCGCCGGTCGTTTTCGTCGCCGCTCCGATTTCCGCGGCTTGCCATGACAGAAGACCGGACTGATCGTCGGCGCCGTTCGGGGTGAACACACGCTCGCCCAAGGGCTTCTCGGGATTCTGGATCTCGACCTTGCCTGAAGCCGCCAAGACGCCATTGTCGAACACCCTGATCGATTTGTCGGCGCTGCTGACGACGACGCTTGGCAGTTTCGGCGCGGGATCGCGCCCTTCCGAATATTCGGTCGCTTTGACGGCTGTGTCGACCGCGTTGAATTCGCGCGCGGCATATTCGCCGAGCACCATGCCGGGATGCGTCACCTCTTCGGGCTGTGACTTCTCGTCGGCGATGACCACCGTCATGCCGAGCTTGGTCACGCCGAACAGGAGCTCCGCGAAATCCTTCGGCAGGCGCACGCATCCATGCGACGCCGGATAGCCGGGCAACTGGCCCGCATGAAGCGCGATGCCCGACCAGGTGAGCCGGTTCATGTAGGGCATCGGCGCATTGTTGTAGGTCGAGGAATGGTGGTTCTTGTCCTTCTGCAGGATCTTGAACACGCCGGTCGGGGTTCGGTGGCCAAGCTTGCCGGTCGAGCAGCTCGAGGCCGCGATGCGGACCCCGTTGCGATAGACATAGACCCGCTGATCGGGCAGCGAGACGATGGCGATGATCGGGCCGGTCTCCGAGCGCTCCGGATACCAATTGAATTCGCCGTTGGTGAGCTGTTTGGCGTATTTGTCGACGCGCTGGGCGCGCGCGGGATTGAACGGCAATGCAGCGGCTAGGGTCGCAATGCGGCCGAACTGACGACGGTTCATTCTGTTTGGCGTCCCCAACCAGCAAAGATTCGCGAATAGAAGGGGACGCGCAGGATTGTCAACGATTGCCGCAGCGTTGCCCGAACGCGCGCGGAAGGTGCGAGCTCAGAGATCCTGGCTTTGCGGCAAAATCACGAGGTCGCGAATCGCCAGATGGGGAGGCCGAGTCAGCATGAAAAAAAGCGCGTCAACCACATCGTCGTTCCGCAAGCCGCTATGCGCCGCGACCCAGCGGTCGATCTCGTGCTGGTCGGTCAAGCCCCAAAGCTCGTTCAGAACCATCCCGGGCGCGAGCGATCCGATCCGCACATTGTGCTTCGCGACCTGACGGCGCACGCCATGGACGAACGACTGTACCGCATGCTTGGTCGCCGAATAGATCGGCTCCCAAGGGATCGCCTGATGGCCCGAGATCGATGAGGTGACGACGACGTCTCCCGAGCGCCGCGCGATCATGTCCGGCAACACCGCCCGAACAGCGCGAAAGACGCTCTTCACATTGATGTCGACGACCCGATCCCATTCCTCGGGATCGCCGCTGGCGACGTCTCCGGCAACATAGCTTCCCGCATTGGCGAACAGAATGTCGATGGGGCCAAACCGGTCGGCTGCGGCTTTGATCATGGTCGCGACGTCGGCTGGCTTGGTCAGATCCAAAGGCAGGGCGATGCATTCCGGACCGAGTTCGTCCGCCAGCGCGTTCAATCGGTCCGGCGAGCGCGCGACAAGCGCGAGCTTCACGCCTGCCGCCGCAAATCGTCTCGCGACTGCGGCGCCAATTCCGGAGCTCGCGCCGGTGATGATCATCGTCTTGTTCCTTAGGCTTCCGTCCATCCTTGGCCTCCCAGGCTCGCGCGGCGCTCGATGCAGCAGAATAATGAGAGAGTCTAATCCGGCGAAACCGTCGGCCGATTGACGGCCCCCCTCGCGCATGGTCAATCCGCCATCATGCCGCCCGTGCTCATCGCCATCGACTGGGGATCGTCGAGCTTCCGCGCCTATCTCATGGCGCCGAACGGCGAAATCCTCGACGAGGTCGCCTCCGGCGACGGGATCGGGAGCGTCGCGGCGGGAGCCTATCCAGCGACCCTCAGGCGGTTGATCGGGCGATGGCTCGAGGCCCATCCGTCGCTGCCCGTCGTCGCCTCGGGCATGGTCGGGAGCCGGCACGGCTGGCGCGAGGCGGCTTATGTCAAATGCCCGGCCGGGCCCCGCGAGGTCGCGGCGCAGCTCACGCAGGTCGAGGCCGACGGCCGGCCTGTTCATCTGGCGGCCGGCTTGTCCTATGTCGATGAAGCGGCACAGCCGGATGTGATGCGGGGCGAGGAAACGGAAATTTTTGGCGTCGCCGATGCAGGCGCCCGACTGATCGTGCTGCCCGGCTCCCATTCGAAATGGGCGAGGGTCGACGGCGATCGCATCGTCGCCTTCAAGACCTTCGTCACGGGAGAATTGTTTGCGGCGTTACGCGACCATACGGTCGCCGGGGCCTTCGCCAGGGCCGCGCCCGCCAAGAGTCCGGGCGGAGCCTTCGCGCTCGGCGTTCGCCGCGGCGCCGCCGCGGCGGCCTGCGAAGGAAAGTCCGGCTTGCTCGGCCTCATGTTTGGCGCGCGATCGCTGCCCCTCATGGGCGCCCTCCCGGACGAGGATTCGGGCGAATATCTCTCCGGGCTCTTGATCGGCGCGGAGATTGGCGAGGCGCGGCGGCTGTTTGCAGGCGAAGCGCCGCATGTCGCGGGCGCAGAGGCGCTGGTCGAGCGCTATCTCGCGGCGTTCGCGGCGCTCGACGTCTCCGCTCGCGCCGCGCCTCGGCGTGCGGCGGCGCGCGGGCTGTTTCGCATCGCTCGCGACGGAGGTCTTTTGTGACGCTAAACCTCGCTCCGACTCCCCTCGTCGCCATCCTGCGCGGCGTCACGCCGGACGAAGCGGATTCGATCGCCGCGGTCATTGTCGAAGCGGGCTTCGGCGCCATCGAAGTGCCGCTCAATTCGCCCGATCCCTTGGCGAGCATCGAACTCATCGCGCGGCTGTTTGGCGACAAGGTTCTTGTCGGCGCGGGTACAGTGCTCGAACCGCGCGCCGTCGACGAGGTCGCGGGGGCGGGAGCGAAACTCGTGGTCGCGCCCAACGCCGATCACGCGGTCATCGAGCGCGCGACTAAGCTCGGGCTCATCGCCGTACCGGGCGTCACCACAATGACCGAGGCGTTTGCGGCGCTGAAGGCGGGCGCGCGGGGCTTGAAGCTTTTTCCCGGCGAAGCGCTTGGGCCCGATATCGTGAAGGCGTGGCGCGCCGTCTTGCCAAAAGAGACGCAGCTCTATCCGGTCGGCGGCGTCACGCCCGAGCGCATTGCTGCCTACAAGCGGGCGGGCGCGAGCGGCTTTGGTGTCGGCTCGGCGCTCTACAAGCCCGGCGCAAGCGTCGATGAAGTTCGGTGCGCGGCGCAGACATTCGTGACCGCGTGGAACGAGAGCGCGTAGCGCGCCTTCAGGATCAGTTCTGGCGGAAGAAGGCCAGCGGCCGGATCACCGACGGCGCCGTAGGCCAATCATCAGGCCAGCGAGGCAGGAACGCCACATGCTCAGACGCCTGAGCTATGTCCGTGACCCATTCGCGCACTTCGCCGGCGACGCGGGTGATCGGCCGCGCCCCTGGCTCGAACTCAAATTGAGGCGGAGGCGGCGGGGAGGCCGGTAGCGGCGGGATCTCTGACGAAATCGCGGGAAGGTCCGGCTGAGGCCCGACGCCTCAGTCAGCGCGGACTTTTTCCTGGCCGCGGGTTTTGGCGCGAGCCTCGCCACCGCTTTTTGCGCCGCCGGTCGTGGCTCGGGCAACGGCGGATCCACGAGCGAAAGGGAGGACGAGGCCAACGATGCGACTTGCGTCGCGGCGCTTCCCGAGCGCTCCGGGTCGCGCGCGCTCTCCTGATTGCGCTTCATAAAGACGGCGATAAGTTCGTGCTCCTCGCGCAGGGACTGCACCATCGCATCTTCGGACGCCGACGGGGGCGCCTGGATGACAATCGGGGGCGAGGACGGCCTATGACCGTAATGATTGACCAGCGTCGCGCCAATCACGTTCGCGGTGGTCACCGGCAGAATCTCGTAAGCCAATCGTGAGGAAAGCTTTGTCACGAAATCGAGAGCGCGAATCGCCATGGCGCCTATCCGGTCGGGGTCGACGCTGATGGCTTAGAAAGGAATGGTGGCTGCAATCGCGGGAGATTGTGGTCGCAATCGATGCGCGGCGACCCTCACCGCCGGCCCTTTCCGCAATGCTGAGGTGATCATTCCAAGTTGGTGTGCCGTGCGCGCATTGTCTCCGACGTTTCACCGAAACGCGGGCGCAGTTTCAGGACCACCAGTTCGAAGGCGATCATCTGCGCCGTCTCGAACAGGGAGCCCATGGGCAGGACAGAGACCTTGCCGCCCTGATCGTTCGCCATCGTCTGGGCCGGAATGAGCGTAACGACGTCGACGTGTTCGGCGAGTCCGCCTGCAGGTTGAGCGGTGATGAGCGCCGTGCGAGCGCCAGCTTTGCGCGCGATCTCGACCAGCGTTTGTGCGGTCGGGAGATCGCCTGGCCCGGCGGAAGCAATGAAGAGATCGCCCGCGCCCAAAGCGGGCGTCGTCATGTCGCCCCAGACCGAGACGTCGCGGCCCATGTGAAAGAGGCGCATGGCGAAGCCGCGCATCTGCAACCCTTCGCGCCCAAGGCCGAACACGACGATGCGCTTCGCGCTGACGATGGCCTCGAGCAACCCGTCGAGCGCGTTCTCCGGCATGGCGGCGAACACGCCGGCGAGATCACTCAGCGCGCCCTTCGACAATTGGGCCAGGGTTTCGGTCATTGGTTTCCTCGCGTTGACTCCCGCCTCAACAGATCCGCGCTTCACGATCGGGCGCTCGACCTTGATCTGTCGTCGTACTGATCGGCTTTCCGGCGTGCGTCGACATAACCATCGAGCGACAACGGGCCGGCGCCGCCGAAGCAAAGCGCGAGGAGAGCGGCGAGATAGAGCAGGTCGGTCTCGTAGCCTGGCTGCCCAAAATGCGCGCCCGACCCATCGTAGGCGACGAGCTTGATCGAGCTGAAGCCGTTCGGAAGATGAACGGCGAAAATCGCGACGAGGAGCACGACGGTCATCGGCAGGGAGGCGAGAGGCACAAGAGCCCCGCAGAGGATGAACAGTCCGCCGACCATCTCGATGAGAATCGTCGCCCAGCCAAGAACGAATGAGAACGGCATGCCGATCGCATGCAGGATGCCAATGAAGACGTCCGGGCCTCGGGCGAGTTTGGCGTAGCCATGCTCGAGAAATCCGTAGCCGACGATGAGTTGCAGTGGCAGCGCGAAGAAGCCCGGCGGCGTCGTGAGCGGGGCGAAGGCAAGCCGGCGAAGCGTGGAAGCAAACGTCATGCGCATTGCTTCGGTGCGGACAGGCGTTTGTTACCTCTCCTCCGCGGCCAAGACCGGATCAAGCCCGCATTCGCGTTTCCGCTTTCTGCGTGCTTAAGCCCGAACGCGCCAGCGCGTGACGAATGAGGCGGTCGACCAGCTCGGAATAGCTGATCCCCATCGCCTCCATGACCTTCGGGTACATGCTGATGTTCGTGAAGCCCGGCAGCGTGTTCACCTCATTGATCACAAGACGGCCGTCCTCGCGAAGGAAGAAGTCGACGCGAGCCAAACCCTCGCAGGCAAGCGCGCGGAAGGCCTCAATCGAGAGCTCGCGAACCTTATCGCTGACGTCGGGAGCGAGGTCAGCCGGGACCTTGATCGCCGCGCCCTCCTTGTCGAGATATTTGGCCTCATAGGTGTAGAAGCCGTGGCGGTTGCTGGGCACGATCTCGCCGGGCGGCGAGGCGGTGAGCGAACCGTCTTCACCTTCGAGGACGCCACACTCGATCTCGCGGCCGCGAACATATTCCTCGACCAGGATTTTGCGATCATGCCGGAACGCCTCGGCGATCGCTTTGACGAACTCCTCTCGCGTCCCCGCCTTGCTGATGCCGACCGACGAGCCCTGGCGGGCTGGCTTAACAAACACCGGGCGGCCAAGTTCGGCGACGACCGCATCGAACGATGGCGCGTCGCCTTGGACGAAGCTTAAAAAGCGCGCGATCGGCAGGCCACTGTCGCGCATCAGGCGTTTGGCGACATCCTTGTCCATCGCGGCGGCCGAACCGAGGACGCCGGAACCGACATAAGCCACGCCCGCAATCTCCGCTGCGCCCTGAACCGTTCCATCCTCGCCGAAAGGACCGTGGAGAACCGGAAACACGACGTCGACGGAGTGCGATAAGTCTGGCGCCGCCGCATTCGTCGCCGAAAGGATCGCAAGCCGTCCCGCGCCGCCTGGAATGAGGGCGACGCCCGGTCCGCTCTCGGGAACGGCGACTGGAAACGCGCCGCGTGCGAGCGAGCACAGGACCCAGGCGCCGCTTCGGGTTATGCCGATCGGAATCGTGTCGTAGCGCGTTGGGTCGAGCGCGCGGAACACGTTGCCGGCGGACATGACGGAGACGTCGTGCTCGGCCGAGCGGCCGCCAAACAACAATGCGACGCGCAGTCTTTCGGCCATGTCATGATCTCCCGAATTGGCACGCTGGCGGGGGACTTCGCCGAAAGCGGCGGGATTGGTCAACCGGCGATGGGCGGGTCAGCGCGGCAAGGGGGGACGCCAACGGCTTGGACGCGCTCGATGGATTACGGTAGACCGAGGTTAAATAGACGGCGATTGGTAGAATTGCCTATGTCAAGCGGGTTTGAAATGGAAACAAAGCGCCATATCATTCCCCTCTAGTCCGGGATGAAAATGGCCCTGTCGAATTCGCATGAGATGCCGCTCCATCCTCATCGAGGTTGGACCGTTGTCACTGCGGCTGGTCCCAGGTTCTGGGGGACCGGCGCCGCCTTCATTGCCGTCTATTTCGCGCTCAACCTGCTGACGGAGTGGCATGAGTTCGACCGCCTCGGAATCACGTTGTGGAGTCCGGACGACGGCTTGAGTTTTGCGCTGCTCCTCGAGAACGTCGCTTTTGCGCCGTTTGTTTTCCTGGCTGAGGTTCTGGTCGACGTGTCGATCGCCGGGGTGCATCGCAGCATCGGCGTGACCATGGCGGCGGAGCTCAGTTTGACCATCGCCTATGTCAGCCTTGCTCTTGTGCTGAAGCATGCACTGAAATTCGATATCAGGCAGTTCAGATTGCCGGACGTGGTGGCGTTCCTGCTTTTTATTCCGGTAGGCGCCGCGTTATCGGCTTTTATATATTGCGGAGTGCTGAATCTGGGCGGCGGACTGTCATCGGATAAGGTCTTCGTCGCGACGATACATTGCTGGATCGGCAACGCGCTTGGGATCGTCACGATCATTCCCGCGACGACAGCGGCCTTCACTTACGCGTCGCCGCCATGGCGCTGGTCAAGCTATACGTTATTCACCATTTTCATTTTCGTACTTGGAATAGGCCTTGGGTTCGCCGCGCTCGTCGGCGTCGGCGACAAATTATACTATCTGTTCAATCTACTTTTCCTGCCGGTCATCTGGGTGGCGATGCGGGAAGGGTATGCAGGCGTCGCGCTTGCTCTGGTCACAATCCAGCTGACCCTTGCCGTACTCACGAGCTTCGTTGGCTACAACACGACCGATTTCGCCATACTCCAACTGCTGATGCTGGTGCTTTCGATCACCGGCTTGCTGCTTGGCGCGGTTACGACCGAGCGCAAGGACGCCGGTCTGCGTCTGCGCGACCAAAAGAGGGAAATGGCCCGGATGGTGTCCAACGCTCGGGCCGGCGCGATGGGAATGGCGCTCGCTCACGAGGTCAGCCAACCGCTGTCAACGGTGGCGACCTACCTGCACGCCGCACGGCGATTGCTCCAGCCGGGCGTCGCGAGCGGGCCAGTCATGGACGCGTTGGTCAAGGCGGAGGCCGAGGCTCAGCGGGCCCGCGAAATTCTCGAGCGCATTCGCGATTTCGTCTCAAATGGCAACTTGAACTTGAAAGCGCTCGATGTCTCCGCCCTCGCGGAGAGGATTGGCGAGCTTTGTCGGGAGGAAGCGGCGGCGCGCGGCGTTCTGGTGGAGGTTGAAAGCAGCGGTCCTGTCCCTCCGGTAACCGCGGACGAGGTCCAGATCGAGCAAGTTTTGATCAATCTCGTCGCCAATGCGATCGACTCCGCCGCGGAACGATCGGACGCCCGGGGGCTCGTGACCGTGGGGGTCGCTGCAAAAGAAGCGGCAATCGTGCTCCGGGTCGAGGACAATGGCAGGGGCGTGACGCCGGAACTCGCGGACAACATTTTTGACGCCTATCAGACCACAAAACCACGCGGAATGGGACTCGGCTTGCACTTGAGCCGGCGGATCGTTCAGAGGCACGCGGGCCGTCTCTGGTGGGAGCCGATCGCGACAGGGGGCGCGCGATTTGTCGTCGAGTTGCCGACCAATGGATGCGGACACAATGCTGCATGAACGCTGCGTGCACATCGTTGATGATGAAGCAAAGGTGCGTGATGCGCTGACCCTGCTTCTGTCGACCGCCCAGATCGAGTCGAGATCCTATGGCTCGGCCGAGGAATACCTCACCGCAAACCCTCTGAATGACCCCGCTTGCATTCTGCTCGACAACCAGCTCCCCGGTATGAGCGGCATCGAGCTTCTGAGGCGTGTCGTCGCTGCGACCAGCGATTCGACAGTCATCATGATAACAGCGTACGGCGACGTGCCGACGGCCGTCCTGGCGATGAAGGCGGGCGCTTTCCATTTTGTCCAAAAGCCGTTCGACGCCGAGGCGCTGCTCGCGACGGTCGAGGAGGCCTTGTCGCGCGGCGACGAGGCTGGCGACGCCCCACTCGAAATGAAGGAATTCAAGGCCCGTCAGGCGCTGCTGACACAGCGGGAGCGGGAGGTCCTCGCCCTTCTGTTGGAGGGGTTGCCGACCAAGCTTATTGCGCACCAGCTGCGCATCAGCTCAAGGACCGCCGAACATCACCGGTCCGCCGTCATTCAAAAGATGCAGGCGCGCAACATTTCGCACCTCATGCGAATGGCGTTTGTCGCGAGAAATCTCAATAGCGGCGAGCGCACGACGCAATAGCGTCGCATTGCTCTCGCCCGAGATCTCTAACCGGTCTCCGGCCCGATCGTCGTGTTGGGGTTCCATCTGAAAAATCATGTCGCGTCACGCGACGCCGAGGCATAATCGGGACCGAAGCATTGGGGTGAGCAAGCGTCTCTCGGATGGATGGCGAGACTTTCGATTACGTTGTCGTCGGCGCCGGCTCGGCGGGCTGCGTGCTTGCCGATCGCCTTACCGAAGACGGCCGCTCGAGCGTGCTTTTGCTTGAATACGGCGGGAGCGATCGCTCGGTCTTCATCCAGATGCCGGCCGCGCTGTCGATTCCCATGAACTCAAAGACCTACAATTGGGGGTACAAAACCGAGCCCGAACCCCATCTCGGCGGCCGGCGCATCGCGTGCCCGCGGGGCAAGGTTCTGGGGGGCTCGTCCTCGATCAACGGCATGGTCTATGTCCGCGGGCACCCGCTCGATTTCGAGCGCTGGGAGGAGGAGGGCGCAAGCGGCTGGGGATATAGAAACGTGTTGCCCTATTTTCGTCGCGCCGAGCGCTTTCAGGGCGAGGCCGACGCCTATCGCGGCGACGCAGGACCGCTGACGACGGCGCATGGGCGAAAAGCCAACCCTCTCTACGACGCCTTCATCGAGGCCGGGCGGCAAGCGGGCTATGCAGTCAGCCCCGACCTCAACGGCGAACGGCAGGAAGGGTTTGGCCCACTCGGCATGACGGTGAAGGACGGCGTCCGGTGGTCGACCGCCAACGCCTATCTCAAGCCGGCGATGAAGCGGCCGAACCTCGAGGTCATCACGCACGCGCTGGCGACCGGGGTCGCTTTCGATGGGCGTCGAGCAATCGGGGTGCTCTACCGGCGCCGCGGGCGCGAACAAACGGCGAGGGCGCGGCGCGAAGTCATACTTTGCGGGGGACCGATCAATTCGCCGCAATTGCTGAAGCTGTCGGGTGTGGGGCCGGCGGAGGAATTGCGATCCTTCGGCATCGACGTCCTCGCCGACCGGCCAGGGGTTGGCGAGAACCTGCAGGACCATCTCGAATTCACTTTTCAGGTCGCCTCGAAGCAACCGATCACGCTCTTTTCGCATATCGGGCTATTCAGGCGCGGGCTAATCGGCGCCGAATGGCTGATGCGCGGGCGCGGCCTCGGCGCCTCGAATCACTTCGAGGCGGGCGGCTTCATCCGCTCACGCGCCGGCGTTCGCTATCCCGACATTCAGTTCCATTTCCTGCCGATGGCTGTCGCCTATGACGGCTCGATACTGGCGAAAGAGCATGGCTTCCAGATTCATGCGGGACCGATGCGGTCGAAAACCCGTGGCTGGGTTCGCTTGAGGTCCGCCGACCCGGCGGAGCCGCCGCGGATCCATTTCAATTATATGAGCCATCCCGAGGACTGGATCGAGATGCGCGCTTGTGTGCGCTTGACCCGGGAGATCTTCGCTCAACCCGCCTTCGACCCTTACCGGGGCCGGGAGATCAAGCCCGGCGCTGATTGCTTAAGCGACGAAGCGATCGACGCGTTCGTGCGCGATGACGTCGATACCGCGTACCACCCCTCCTGCAGCTGCAAGATGGGATCGCCCGCGGACCCTTTTGCCGTAGTGGATCCAGAAACCCGGGTGATCGGGGTCGACGCGCTGCGGGTCGTCGATTTGTCAATCATGCCTTCGATCACCAACGGCAATCTGAACGCGCCGACGATCATGCTGGCCGAAAAAGCGGCCGACATGATCCGCAGGCTTGACCCTCTGCCGGCTTCGAACGCGCCTTATTATGTCGCGCCGGACTGGGAGACGGAGCAGAAGTGAGTTCGGTTTCCCACCGCAAGGTAGGGCGTTCGCTTTCCGAACTTGATGCCTGCAACGGAATTTTGAGGGTTCAGTTCTCCAACGCCTTGGCGCAAGGTGCTGACATGAAACCGCGCGTGACCGCCTCGAGGAGACGCCATGACTGACACCGCGCCGGCTGCCGCTAGGGAGCCGCGGCGCGGCCGTGAGGCGCGGCGGAGCGCGCGAGCGAAAGCCTCGCTCGCCTCCATCCCCTACATCAGCCGCAAGATCCCGCTCACCGAACTTGTCAGCGAGGAGGGACTGGAAACGATCGAGCGAAACGCCGAGACGCTGCTCGAAGAGGTCGGGGTCGAGTTTCGCGAGTTTCCCCGCGCGCTCGAACTGTTTCGCGGCGCGGGATGCGACATCAAGGGCGAGCGGGTTCGCTTCCCGCGCGGCCTGGCGAGAAGCCTGTGCGCCACCACGCCGTCGCAATACGTGCAGCACGCGCGCAATCCCGAGCGCAATGTCACGATCGGCGGGGACGCGATGGTGTTCGCGCCAAATTACGGGTCGCCGTTCGTGCACGACCTCGACAAAGGCCGCCGCTACGGGACGCTCGAAGACTTCCAGAACTTCGTCAAGCTCGCCTATATGAGCCCGTACATCCACCATTCCGGCGGCACGGTGTGCGAGCCGGTCGATCTGCCGGTCAACAAGCGGCATTTCGAGATGGTCTACGCGCATCTCAAATATTCGGACAAGCCGTTCATGGGCTCGGTGACGAAGCCCGAGCGCGCCGAGGACAGCGTGCGCGTCTGCGAGCTTCTGTTTGGCGAGGCGTTCGTGCGCGAGAACACGGTGATGACGAGCCTCATCAACGCCAATTCTCCGCTGGTCTGGGATTCGAGCATGCTTGGCGCGGCGGAAGTCTACGCGCGCTCGAACCAGGCTTGCATCATCACCCCGTTCATTCTGTCTGGCGCGATGAGTCCGGTGTCGGTCGCCGGAACGCTGACCCAGGTCCTGGCCGAGGTGCTGGCTGGGACAGCGTTCTGCCAGCTCACCCGTCCCGGCGCGCCGGTGGTGTTCGGAACGTTCGTCTCGACGCTGTCGATGCAGTCCGGCGCGCCGACCTTCGGCACCCCCGAGGCGGCGATTGCGATCTTCGGCGCAGGCCAGCTCGCGAGGCGCGTGAACATGCCGTTCCGCACCGGCGGCTCGCTCTGCGCCTCGAAGGTCCCGGACGCGCAGGCGGCTTATGAGAGCGCGCAGACGCTGCTGCCGACGGTGCTGGCGGGCGCCAACTTCGTGCTGCATGCCGCAGGCTGGCTCGAAGGCGGCCTTACCGCGTCCTATGAGAAGTTCGTGCTCGACTTCGATCAACTCGGCGCGATGCACGTGCTCGCCAAGGGCGTCGACTTTAGTGACAATGGCCAGGCGATGGAGGCCTTCCATCAGGTCGAGCCTGGCGGCCATTTCCTGGGTTGCGCCCACACCCAGGCGAATTTCGAGAGTGCGTTTTATCGCTCCAACATTGCCGACAACAATTCGGTCGAGCAATGGCGGGAGGAGGGCTCCAAGGATGCGGCCACCCGCGCCAACGCGCTGTGGAAGACGATGCTTGCCGAGTATGAAGCGCCGCTCCTCGACCCCGCGAAGGACGAGGCGATCCGCGAGTTCATCGACGGGCGTAAAGCCTCAATGCCCGACGCGAATTATTAGCTTGGGACCGGTGCCGATGAGCGCGAGCCGCTATCGCGTGGGATACCCTTGCCATAGCCACTCGAGCGCGGCAGGGAGGGTTTGCGCGACGGTCGCCTTGTCCACATGTTGCGCGTTGCGGGCGAACAGGAACTGGTAGTGATAGCCTTTGTCCGCGAGCACCTTGGCGAAGCGCTCGTCCGCCAGAACCCAATCGTGCATGCCGTCCGCCACCGGCGTGACCGGGTAGAAGAGATCGCGGTCCCCGGTCTCGAACCAAATGCGAATCGGCTTCGTCGGGCTGTTGGGAATCAGAGGCGACCCGAAATGGGTGTCGCTCTTCGACACTTTGCCGCCCTCGACGCTGAGGCTGGCGACCGGCGGTCCCGCCCAGGTGCTGTGATATTCCCAGGCGCCGCCGGGCAAGGCGGGATTGTGGGGCCATTGCTGGTTCACCACCGTCGGCGAATACGCCAGCACCCGGTGGTAAAGTTCGGGGTGGAACCAGGCCATCGTGAAGGCCGCCGCTCCGCTCGAACTGATGCCCATCGTCGCCCGGCGGTCGGGATTCCTGGTCAGCTTGACGTTAGCGCGGCTCTCGGCCAGCGGCAGCACTTCATTCTCGACGAATTCCGCATAGGCGCCATTGACCGCGTCATACTCGAATCCCCGTTCGCTCCCCTGCGCGTCCTGCCCGCCCGCGCCGATGCTGATTGCGACGATCGGCGGGATGCGATGCTTCTCGATGAGATTGTCGAGGACGGTGAAGAACTGCTTTTCATCCGGGTAGCCGCTGTCGCCAACGACAATGAACGGAGCCTCGCTTCCGGCTGCGTAGTTAGCCGGAACATAAACCTTGACGGAGCGGGTCCAGATTCCCGCGTGGGCCGTCGGAACAAGAAGGTTCGACTTGTCGCCGGGCGCCGTCTGCCCGGTGTAGACCGACGCATTGAGGCAATTGTCCGAATCATCCCGGATCATGCCGGGATTGAAGACGGTGCTGTCGTTCGACGACATCGTGAAGGAATAAATCTTGCCCGTCGGCGCGCCGTTCTGAGCGGTGAGTTCCGGCGCGGGGGAATGGGTCGGCCCGATGATGAAATTGCCTTCCGCCTTGCTCGGTGGAAGCGTTCCGTCAGGCAGTTCAGTCGCGGTCGGATAGTTGGGATTCTTCGGGTCGCGCGTCGGCGGCAGGGTTTTGAAATCGAGGCCCGACGTGTCGATGTAGAACGGCGCCGATGGGTCGGTTGTGTTCGCGCCCGGCGGAATACCTGCGTTTCCTTTCATGCAGTCTGCATGCCCCGCGCCCGAAATCATCAGGCAAGACAAGACCGCGATTCCACGAATCTTCTTCATTGGCGTTCCCCCTTGGCTGTGATGCTATCAGCAGGAGGGGAGTCCGGGTGTCAACGATCGATTGGCTGGGAAGCGCGCAGTTCAAGAGGATGTGAATGAGAACGCACACGCGGGCAGTGGTCATTGGCGGGGGCGTGGTCGGCGTCTCGACGCTTTATCATCTCGCCAAGAAGGGCTGGACCGACAGCGTTCTCATCGAGCGCAGGGAACTGACCTCGGGATCCACCTGGCATGCGGCGGGTTTGCTGCCGCTGTTCAACCTCAGCTATTCAGTCGGGCAGATCCATAGGTACTCTGTCGCGCTCTACCAAACGCTTGAGAAAGAGACCGGGCTCGACCCCGGTCTTCGCCAGGTATCGAACATTCGCCTCGCGCGCACCCGCGACCGGATGGACGAATACAATTATTACGCAGGCGTTGCGGAAACGATTGGCGTCAAGGTCAAATTCCTCACGCCCGACGAGGTCAAGACAATCTGGCCTCTCTGCGAGGTCGAGGGAATCATCGGCGCGATCCAGCACCCCGAGGACGGTTACATCCAGCCCGCCGATCTGACGCAGGCGCTGGCGCGCGGCGCGCGCGATCGCGGCGCTGAGATCAATCGTCATACGACGGTCACCGCCATCGCGCGACTGCCGAGCGGCGAATGGAAGGTCTCAACCGACAAGGGCGAGATCAGTTGCGAGCATGTCGTTTCGGCGACTGGAAATTTCGCGCGGCAAACCGGCCGCATGGTCGGAATCAACGTGCCGGTGATCCCGGTCGAGCACCAATATATCGTGACCGAAGCGCATCCCGAGATCGTCAAGCGCAAGGCGCAAGGCTTGCCGGAAATGGGCGTGTTACGCGAATCGGATTCCTCCTGGTACATGCGCGAGGAGGCTGGCGGCCTATTGCTCGGACCATACGAAAAAGGCGCGCCTGCCTGCTATGTCGACGGGCCATCGCCGGACAGCGAATACGAGCTCTTCCCCGAGGATCTGGATCGCCTTGGCCCCCACATCGAAACCGCGATCGCGCGCGTTCCAGCCTTTGGCGAGGTCGGTGTCAAGAAGGTCTACAACGGCGCCATCGCCTATACGCCTGACGGGTCGCCGATCGTCGGCCCGGCGCCAGGGGTCAGAAACTTCTGGCTCAACGAAGGCCATTCGTTCGGCGTCACCGCGGCCGGCGGCGCCGGCTGGCAGCTCGCCGAGTGGATCGTCGAAGGCGAGCCGACAATCGACATGCTCGGCGTCGACCCGCGCCGCTTCGGCCCCTACGCGGATACCGGCTATCTGATCGAAAAGAACGAGGAGGCCTACGCCAAGGTCTTCACCGTGCATTATCCCGACGAGGAGCGCGAGGCCGCGCGCCCGCTCCGTCAGACGCCTTGCTATGGGCGGATGAAGGATCTCGGCGCCGTGTTTGGCTCCGTCCACGGTTGGGAGCGGCCGAACTGGTTCGCGCCGCAAGGCTACGGGCTGAGCGAGGCGGAACTCGCCAGCCCCGACGTCCTCCTGAACGAGAACCATCCCGCCGTTGGGGCGGACGAGAAGCCGCGCGAAAAATGGAGCTTCCGCCGTTCGAACTATTTCCAATTTGTCGGCGACGAGTGCCGAAACGTGCATGAGAACGTCGGCCTCATGGATATGTCAGCCTTCGCCAAATGCGAGGTTTCAGGTCCCGGGGCGGAAAGCTGGCTCAATTCCATCCTCACCAACCGGGCGCCGAAGGCGATCGGCCGCGTCACCTTGAGCTATCTTCTGACCGCACGCGGCGGCGTTCGCGCCGAATTCACCCTGACCCGCATCGGCCCCGAGCGATTCTATCTCATCTCCGCCGCTGCGCTCGAGACGCATGATTTCGACGCGCTGGAGAAGCTCCTTCCCGGGGACAAGAGCGTCCGCATCGACAGGATGACGACCCAGCGCGGAGTGCTGGTGCTCGCTGGTCCCCGCTCGCGCGAGGTGCTGGCCAAGGTCGCCGACGTCGACGTCTCCAACGAGGCGTTCCCGTGGCTCACCGCGCGCCGGCTGTCGGTCAAGGCCGCGGGCCTCATCGCCATGCGGGTTAATTTTGTCGGCGAGCTCGGCTACGAGCTCCACCACCCAATCGAAATGCAGAACACGATCTTCGACGCTCTGATGGCGGCGGGCGCGCCGTTTGGTATCAAGCCGTTCGGAATCCGCGCCATGGATTCGCTCAGGCTAGAAAAGTCCTACAAGCTCATCGGGCGCGAACTGTCGATCGAATACGCCGCCCTCGAATCGGGTCTCGAACGGTTCGTCGATGTCGACAAGGGTCCTTTTCTGGGGCGCGATCCGCTTGTCGCATGGAAGGGCAGGGGCTTTGAGAACAGGCTGGTGACGCTCGAGGTCCAAGGCGTCACCGACGCCGACGCGCGCGGCTCGGAGCCGGTCATGAAGGACGGCGTCATGATCGGCCGCACGACCTCCGGCGGCTATGGCTGGAGAGTGGGCAAGTCGCTGGCGATTGCCATGGTGAAGCCTGAGTTCTCGCACATCGGCGGCGAGGTCGACGTGCGCATCCTCGGCGAGACGCGCCGCGCGCTTGTCATTCCGGACAGCCCGTATGATCCGAAAAACGCGGCGCTTAGGGGCTAGCGAATAAACCGCCCCCTAGGCTTCCCCCGCTGCCCGGCGCTGTTGAAGCAGCGCGCGATAGATTTCGTCGTCGCCGCATAAGCCCGCCATCCGGCCAAGGTCGTCGACCAGCACGATTGGATTGCCCGAAAGGCTGCGCAGCGCGATCGCCGAGCGCATCTTCAAGTCGATCGGCGCGACGACGATATCAACGTCCTCGGCCCGCGCCGCGACCTCGCCCGTGACGCGGTCGGCGACCGCCATCGCGCCAGCATTTCCGTCGAGCGTCACGCCGACCGGCCTGTCTTCGGCGTCGAGTTGGACGCGCACGCGGCCGCCTCGGTCGAGCATCACTTCGTTCTCGCTCCGACGCAGCGAGGCCGCGGGCGTCATCAAAGCCCCTCCGCGCAGCACGTTGAGCGGATTCATGTGTTTGACGAACTCCGCGACATACGCGTCGGCCGGCCGCAAGAGGATGTCCTCCGCCGTCCCGCATTGAACGATCCGGCCGCCCTCAAGAATCGCGATCCGGTTGCCGATCTTGAGCGCTTCATCGAGATCGTGACTGACGAAAATGATTGTCTTCTTCAGGTCCTTCTGCAAGAGGAGCAACTCGTCCTGCAGCTTGTCGCGGATCAAGGGATCAAGCGCTGAGAACGGCTCGTCCATAAGCAGGATGTCGGCGTCGGTGGCGAAGGCGCGAGCCAGACCCACGCGCTGTTGCATGCCGCCGGACAGTTCATGGCCGAATTTGCCGGCCCATTGGGTCAAGCCCACCATGGCGAGCTTGTCCGCGACGATTCGATCCATCTGCTCCTTCGGCATGCGGCGAAGTTCGAGCCCGAAGGCGACGTTCTCCTTCACCGTACGCCACGGCAACAGAGCGAATTGCTGGAACACCATGGCGATGCGGCTCGTGCGCAGCATCCTGAGCTCATCAGCGCTGCAATGGGCGACATCGATCGCCCCATTGCCGTTACGGACCAGGACCTTGCCCCGCGCGACCTTGTTGAGGCCGTTGACCGCGCGAAGGATCGTCGACTTGCCCGATCCCGAGAGGCCCATCAGCACGCAAATTTCGCTCGGCTCGATCGAAAGATTGACGCCGGCTGCGCCAAGCACGACGCCGGTCGCTTTGAGGATCTCGTCGCGCGTCGCGCCGCGATCGACCATCGCGAGCGCTTCGGGCTGCTTGTCGCCGAATACGATGTCGACATTCTCGAAGACGACCGCGGACATCTTACGCGCTTCCTTTTCGCTCAGGGTTGCGGAAGACGCGATCGAGCACGATCGCTAGGAGCACGATCGACACGCCGGCCTCGATGCCCATCGGAATGTTGACTGTTCCCAACGCGCGCACCACCGGCACGCCGAGTCCCGCCGCGCCAACGAGTGCGGCGATGACGACCATCGACAGGCTCAGCATGATGCACTGGGTGATGCCGGCCATGATGGTGGGCAGCGCGTAGGGCAACTCCACCTTCCACAGCAATTGTCGCTTCGTCGCGCCAAAAGCTTCGCCTGCTTCCTTCAGCGGCACGGGAGCCGAGGCGATGCCGAGGTAGGTCAGGCGGACCGGCGCGGCGATGGAGAAGATGACAGTGGAGATCAAGCCCGGCGCCGAACCGAGATGAAACAGGACCAGCGTCGGGATCAGGTAGACGAAGGTCGGAAGCGTCTGCATCAGGTCGAGCAGCGGCCGCAATAAAGCGTAGAGCCACGGCCGATGGGCTGAGGCGATGCCGAGAGGCACGCCGATCACGACGCTCACAATAGTCGCGAACCCAACCAGCGAAATCGTTTCGACCGTCGCTTGCCAATATCCGAGGTTGGCGATGGCGATGAACGCGATGACCACGAACGCCGCCAGACGCCACGATCGATGCATCCAATAGGCGAGGCCTGCGAGCGCGAAAACGACGACGAGAAACGGGATGTGGAGCAGAATCGTGGTAAAGCCATCGACCAGAAAGTCGATCAGCGCCGTCACCGCATCGAAGAATCCCGCTGCATTGTCCTGCAGCCAGGTGATCCCGATTTTAACCCAGCGTCCGAGCGGCACTTTGGGCTCGGTGAACCAACTCTCCAACGCCGTCCCTCCAGCAAGAATATGAGCGAGCCCGTCAGGACGACCGTCCGCGCGTCGCGCGGACGGGAAGGGCTCGCTCAGGAGTTGATCGCTTAAAGCCCGAGGCTCTTCTTGACCGCGTCAAGGCCCGGCTTGCCGTCGAACGTCGTCACGCCATCGAGCCAAGCGGCGAGTTGCGGCGGGTTGGTCTTCAGCCATTCCTGGGCCGCCTTTGGCCCCTCCTCGCCGTCGGAAAGAATCTTGTTCATCACAAGGTTCTCGATATCGACGGTGAAGACAAGATTCTTGATGAGCCTGGCCGCATTCGGGCATTGCTCGGCCCAGCCAGCCCGCTCGTTGGTGTAGACGACCGCGCCGCCGAAGTTCGGGCCAAAGCTGTCGTCGCCGCCCGTCAGGTAATCGATCTTGAAATTGACGTTCATCGGGTGAGGCGCCCAGCCGAGGAAGACAACATCTTCCTTGTGGCTCGTCGCCCGCTGGACTTCGGCCAGCATGCCTTGCTCGCTCGATTCAACGAGCTGGAAGTTTTTCAAGCCGAACTTGTCGCCCTTGATCAGGTCGAGGACGAGGCGATTGCCGTCGTTGCCAGGCTCGATGCCGAAGATTTTGCCTTTGAGCGAATCCTTGAATTTCTCGATGTCGCCGAAGTCCTTGAGGCCCTTGTCATAGGTGTATTGCGGAACGGCAAGCGTATATTTGGCCCCGACCGGCAGATTGGCGCCGGTCACGATCACCGACTTGTCTTCGACATAAGGCTTGCGATCGTTTTCCATCGACGGCTGCCAATTGCCAAGAAACACGTCGATGTCCTTGTTCTTCATCGAAGCATAGGTGACCGGCACCGAAAGGACCGTGATCTTGGGCGTATAGCCGAGACCCTTCAGAATTTCGTTGGCGATCGCGGTTGTCGCGGTGATGTCCGTCCACCCGACGTCCGAGAACCTTACAGTCTTGCAACTTTCCGGATCGCCAGCGAACGCCGCGCTTGATCCAGCCAGCGAGATCATGCCCGCCAACGTCAGAACTGCTGAAAGCCTCATCATCTTTCTCCCATAATAGTGCGGTCGACCTCCCGCACCGAACCAAGCTTAACCGTGAGTATCGGCGGGAGGCGAAGTGCGGTCAAATCTAATAAAAGCGGCGCCCCAAACAGTTTGAGCTTCAATCCACGAGCGGCTAGAAGCGGAGCCACCCGCCCCTGGGAACCCCGATGGCCGAGCCTCTCAACCCCACGCCGCAGCAGCAGTCCGAAATCCTGATGCAGGCGCTGCCGCACATGCTGCGCTACGACGATGCGATCGTGGTCGTGAAGTACGGCGGCCACGCGATGGGCGACGAGGAAAAGGCGCGCGATTTCGCCAAGGACATGGTGCTGCTGGAGCAGTCCGGCATCAATCCGGTGGTCGTGCACGGCGGCGGTCCGCAGATCGGCGTGATGCTGAAGAAGCTCGGCATCGAGTCGCACTTCTCGGGCGGCCTCCGGGTCACCGATAAGCCGACGATGGAAATCGTCGAAATGGTTCTCGCCGGATCGATCAACAAACAGATCGTTGGCTCGATCAACGCCGAAGGCGGGCGCGCGGTCGGCCTCTGCGGCAAGGACGGCAACATGGTCACCGCGCGCAAGGTCCACCGGCCGCATGGTCCCGGCGAAGACGTCGTCGATCTCGGCTTTGTCGGCGAGCCCGACAAGGTGGATTCGACCGTGCTCGAGCAGATCCTTGGCCGCGAACTGATCCCGGTCCTGGCGCCGGTCGCGCAAGGCCTGGACGGCCAGACCTACAACGTCAACGCGGATACCTTCGCCGGCGCCGTCGCCGGTGCGCTCGGGGCCAAGCGCCTCCTGTTCCTGACGGATGTTCCGGGCGTTCTCGACAAGAACAAAGGGCTCATCAAGGAATTGCGGATCGACGATATTCGCGGCTTGATTGCGGATGGCACGATCACCGGCGGGATGATCCCCAAGGTGGAGACCTGCATCTATGCGCTGGAGAGGGGCGTCGAGGGCGTCGTGATTCTGGACGGCAAGGTCCCGCATGCGGTGCTGATCGAGCTTCTCACCGACCATGGCGCGGGAACGCTGATCACGCGATAAGGGGCCTTCAAGGCGGCGAACATGCGTATTCTAGCGATCGACACGTCCGGTGGAGCAGCGTCGGTCGCGGTTGTCGAAGCCGGCCGGGCCGAGCTGCTGGCGGTCATTAGCCGGCCGATGGCGCGAGGCCACGCCGAAGCTTTGCCCCTGATGGTCGAGGAGGCCATGCGGGGCGTCGAGGGCGGGTTTTCGTCGCTCGCACGCATCGCCGTCGCCGTGGGTCCCGGCTCCTTCACCGGCATTCGTGTCGGCCTCGCCATGGCGCGGGCGATGGGAGTGGCGCTTGCGATTCCCGTCGTCGGCGTTTCGACTCTGGCCGCCTTCGCCGCGCCGCTCCTGAGCGGACCTCGAACTGGAATCATCGCCGCCACAATCGACGCTCGGCATGGTTCGGTCTATTTTCAGTTGTTTGAGGCGTCTGGCCGCCCGCTGGGGCCCGCTCGCTGCGATACGGTGCGGGAATGTGTGCGCGCGATTGGCGCCGGGCCAGCCTGGTTCGCGGGCGACGCCGCTGCGCTCGTCGCCAGCGAAGCCCAGCGTGCAGGACTGCCTTACGACCTCGACACTGCGCGAGTCGCGCCCGACATCGTCGCTCTCGCTCGGATGGGTCTCGCTGTCGACCCTGCGAAGAGTCCAGCGCGCCCCGTTTACGTGAAGGCGCCGGATGCGCGGCCGAATGCGGCCGAGCCCATCGCCAGGGCGCCGGCCTAAGCGCCGGCCAAATCCATGATCTTCGGGCTGCGCCGATCTCCTCCGCCCGTCATCCGTCTTCTCCGGCCGGACCGGGCGCAGACCTGCGCGCGCCTGCACGCCGAAGGCTTCGCCCATCCCTGGTCGGCGGAGGAGATGGCGGCGCTCATCGCCAGTTCGTCGACCGTCGGCGCCGCGGCCCTCGACCCGGTCAGAGGCCGCTTGCGCGGGTTCGTCCTGTCGAGGCTCGCGGCGGACGATGCGGAGATTCTGACCATTGCCGTCGAGGCCGAGCACCAGGGCAGGGGGGTGGGTCGGGCGCTTCTCAGCGAGAACTTGCGTCAGGCCGCGAACGCGGGGGCAAAGGCGATGTTTCTCGAAGTCGCCAAGGACAACGCCCCGGCTTTGGCCTTGTATGAGCGCTTCGGGTTCATCAAAGTTGGAGAGCGCGCGGGCTATTATCGCCGCGCCGACGGCGCTCGCGCCACAGCCGTCGTGATGCGCAAGTTGCTTGGAGACGCGCCGACTTTGGGGCGCCAGGACGGCGGGCGGCGGTAGTCACAGTTTACGAATGAATAAATCGCTTGCCACTCGCCTCGACGATCTCGCTCGCCAGCTATTTCCCCTTGGCCGGAAAGCGCCTACATTAGGCGCGGACCCTTTGGAGCCCCTAATTGTCCGAATCGATTCTGCTTGAAGACGCGAACGGGATTGCAAGCCCCCCACGGGAATCGCACCCACAGGCGTTCATCAAGTCGTTCGGATGCCAGATGAACGTCTATGACGCCGAGCGAATGGGCAACCTGGCCGCGGCGGCGGGGTACAGCGAGGCCATCCGGATCGAGGATGCCGATCTCATCGTTCTCAACACCTGCCACATCCGCGAACGCGCCTCGGAGAAAATTTTTTCCGAACTGGGCAAGCTGCGCGAACTGAAGGAGGAGCGCGAGCAGGAAGGCCGGCGGACGATGCTGGTCGTCGCTGGCTGCGTCGCCCAGGCCGAGGGAGCGGAAATCCTTCGCCGCCAGCCTGCGGTCGATGTCGTGGTCGGTCCGCAAAGCTATCACCGCCTACCGCAGCTCCTGGGCGAGGCTCGTGTCCATCCTGGCGTCGTGGACACCGAATTTCCGGCGGACGACAAATTCTCTCGACTGCCGGCCCCGTCGGCCGACGCGATTCGACGGCGTGGCGTCTCCGCCTTTGTGACGGTGCAGGAGGGCTGCGACAAGTTCTGCTCGTTCTGCGTCGTGCCGTATACCCGCGGCGCCGAGGCTTCTCGTCCCGCGCCCGCCGTTCTCGACGAGATCGCGCGCCTTGCCGGCGCGGGGGTGCGCGAGGTCACCCTGCTCGGCCAGAACGTCAACGCGTATCACGGGCTCGACGCTCGCGGGCAAGCGATCGGGCTTGCCGCCTTGATCCGCGCCGCCGCGGGTGTGCCCGGGATCCGTCGCGTGCGTTATATGACCTCGCACCCGAACGACATGAACGAGGATCTCATTCAAGCCCATCGCGACGTTCCAGCGCTCGCGCCTTATCTCCATCTGCCGGTCCAGTCCGGCTCAGACGCTATGCTGAAGTCGATGAACCGCCGCCACCGCGTCGACGACTATCTCGACATTGTCGCGCGGGTGCGCGCCGCGCGCCCGGACATGGCCTTTTCCTCGGACTTCATCGTCGGCTATCCCGGCGAGACCGACGCCGACTTCGATGAAACGCTGGCTCTCGTTCGCGCGGTGGGCTTCGCCTCTTCCTACGCCTTCAAGTATTCGGCTCGGCCCGGGACGCCCGCCGCTGAAATGTCGGGCCGGGTCGACGAAGCGTCGAAAGCTCGGCGCCTGACTGCGCTTCAGGACCTCATCGAGGATCAGAGACAGACCTTCAACCGGGCGAGTGTCGGACACCGCCTCGATGTCTTGTTCGAGAAGCCCGGCCGGCGTGAGGGCCAGCTTATCGGGCGGTCGCCTCATATGCAGTCCGTATTCGCCGAAGGGCCGCGATCGCTGATCGGCCAATTGACGGAAGTCGAAATCCTTGACGTCGAGCCGCGTTCGTTGCGCGGCCGCATTGTCTCGCCAGCGTCGTAAATCGGGGTTTTACTGGCGTGAGGGATGATTTTGAATCTGGACAGAACACAACGGAGAGAGCCAATTTGAAGCCGCAGGATAGTTCGCCATCGCGCATCGCAGCCGCCCCCCCGGTCATCCATCCTACGCTCCGCGAATCCAAACCTGCTGAAATCGCCATTGCCTTCCCCGACAACGCCGCCGCTTCGGTGGTTTTCGGCCATTACGACCAAAACATTGCGCGCATCGAGCGCAGCCTGGGCGTGTCAGCCTACGCCAACGGAAATCAGATCGTTATCAAAGGTCCGCGCGAGGCCAGCGAGCAGGCCCGCCGAGTCTTTGAGATGCTTTACCAACGCGTGAAGCAGGGCCAGCCAGCAAGCGAAGGGGACGTTGAAGGCATCATCGCCGAGAGCGCGGATCAGGGTCTTCTGTTCCCCGGCGAGGAGGGGTCCAAGGAAAGTTTTGGCGTCGTCAAGACGCGCAAGCGTGGCGTTGTCCGCGCCCGAAGCGCGGCCCAGGACCAATATCTGGCCGCATTGCGCAAGTTTGAGCTGGTGTTCGCCGAAGGCCCCGCCGGCACGGGCAAGACGTGGCTTGCGGTTGGACACGCGGTGTCGCTGCTCGAGCAGGGTCTGGTCGAACGGCTGGTGCTATCGCGTCCCGCGGTCGAGGCCGGAGAGCGCCTTGGCTTCCTGCCCGGGGACATGCGCGACAAGGTCGATCCCTATCTGCGTCCCGTCTATGACGCGCTCTATGACTTTATGGACGGCCGCATGGTCGAACGGGGCATCCAGACCGGCATGATCGAGATCGCGCCGCTTGCCTTCATGCGTGGGCGAACTCTGTCCAAGGCGGCCATCCTCTTGGACGAAGCGCAGAACGCAACCGCGATGCAGATGAAGATGTTTTTGACCCGCCTTGGCGAGGGGTCGCGGATGATGGTCAACGGAGATCCGAGTCAGACAGATCTGGCGCCTGGACAAAAGTCAGGGCTTGGCGACGCGATCGGGCTTCTCAAGTCGCTTCCGCGCATCGGTCACGTTCGCTTCACCCATGTCGACGTCGTCCGCCACGATCTCGTGCGCGAGATCGTCGAGGCTTATGGACGCGCGGGCGGAGAGGGACAGCCAACCGCGGCCAAATGAAGGTTTCGCTCGATATCAGCGTTCCCTCGCCCCTGTGGCACCGATTGCCTCGGGCGCGTGTCATTGCGCGCGAGACGATCGCCGCCGCCGCGGAAGGCGGAGGGCCGAGTGTGGGTGGATGCGTGAGCCTCTGCCTCGCCGATGACGCTGCCTTGCAGGCGCTCAACCTGCGTTGGCGCGGGATCGACAAGCCGACGAACGTGCTCTCGTTTCCTGCCGCGCCGCTTGGTCATGGGGGGGACCCAGCGGCGCTTGGCGATATCGTGCTCGCCTACGAGACGCTCGCCCGCGAGGCCGAGGATCTTGGCGTCCCGCTCGCCGATCACTATCGACACCTCCTCGCCCATGGATTTTTGCATCTCATCGGCTACGATCATGAGACCGACGCAGAGGCCGAGCGCATGGAGGCCCTCGAAACAAGAATTCTGACGCAACTCGGGGCGCGCGACCCTCATGCGCGCGAAGTTGTTGGCGGATGACCGTGACGAATGAGATCGGACCGGCGGAGACGCCGTCTGTAAATTCATCTCGTGAACGGAGCTCGGGCCTGTTTGAGCGGGTGCGGGCTTTGTTCGGATTGGCGCCCGCTTCGGCGCGCGACGATATCGAGGACGCGATCGAGGAGAGCGCAAGCGAGGAGTTCACCCCGCAAGAGCGCGCCATTCTCAAGAACGTGCTCGCGCTTCATGACGTGCGGGTCGAGGATGTAATGGTGCCGCGCGCGGACGTCATCGCGCTTTCGCTCGATACGCCATTGAGCGAAGTGCTTGATTGTTTTCGCACCGCTGGCCATTCGCGCCTGCCGGTCTACGAGGAAACGCTCGACGATCCGCGCGGCATGATCCACATTCGCGACTTCGTCGTCTTTCTCGCCTCCGATCCCCGTTTCGGCCTGATGAAGGCGCGGCATGAGGCGCCTTCAAACGGCGACGGCCAGCCAGGGCTCGACATGCCGCTCTCCGCTGCGCAAATCCTGAGGCCCGTCCTGTACGCGCCCCCTTCGATGCCGGCGCTCGACCTCCTGCTCAAGATGCAGGCCTCCCGCACCCATATGGCGCTGGTCATCGACGAATACGGTGGGACCGACGAACTCGTATCGATCGAGGACGTGATGGAGGCGATCGTCGGCGACATCGAAGACGAGCATGATGAGGACGAAACGCCGGAGCTTCACGCGTCGGGGGACGGGGGATGGATAGCGGAGGCCCGGGCCTCCCTGGACGCAGTCTCCGAGGCGGCGGGCTTCGATTTCTCGTCGCTCCCCGAGGCGGAAGACGTGGACACAATCGGGGGGCTCGTCACTGCGGCGGCAGGTCGCGTCCCCGACCGCGGCGAGATTCTCCTCGGGCCGGGGGAATTCGAATATGAGGTGCTCGACGCGGACCCCCGCCGGATCAAGCGGGTGAAAATCCGGCCCCTTGCAGCGCAGCCTGCGAAGTCACGTCCGTCGCTGCCGACCCCTGAGGCGAAGCCAGGCGAACCGGGTTGAGACGCCGACGGCGTGTCGTGCTTGACGTCGAGGCGGCTGGGCGGAAGCGCCGCAAGCGCGCTCGCACAATACGGCAGGGACCGCTGCGCCGAACTCTGGAGCGCCCGAGAGCCCGAGCGAGAGCGCTTGCAAGGGCTCGTCCTGGCCAGACGCGACCGTCAAGGACCTTGACGCCAATCGTCGCGCCGCCCCCGCACTGAACCCCACCCACGCGAAAGCCCGTCGCAATCGCAAACGCCAAACTCGGACCAAATCTAATCGCTGTCATCTGAGGTGATGACGATACGATCTGAATCATCGTAGGCTGTCTTAGATCCACTCGCGCTACTTCGGCGCAGAATCCCACGGCGACGGCACGCCCACTCGAATGAGCCGCGAAAAGTCGGGCGACTGGCCCGCGGCCTTGGCCTGGGGGCTCACGCGCGCGCGCTCCATGAGTTCACTGAGCGGCATCGTCGTGACCACCGCGCCATGGTCGTAAAGGTAGCCCGGCAGAAAACCGTTGACCACGAGGCGCCAGTCGAACGGGAGCGTGCTGCCCGCCGCCCTCACCAGCTTGAAGACGACGGTCGCGCAGTTCGCGGTGATCGAATTGTAGAATTTCGGCCGCGCGGCGAGTTCCGTCGACTCGGCGACATATTCCCTCAAGAGCGCGCGAGCCTGGCCGGGCGGCGTGTTGAGGCGGTAAAGGCGCACGTCCTCGCCGCGCACGTTCGTGCGCAGCCGGACCGAATCGCGTTCGGTGGTGGCGAGATAGACGAGCGTGTGGTTTTTGAAGGCGTCGGCGACCGGCGAGAACTCGCCGCTTTTTTGGCGCCGGACCTCGACCGACCACGCAATATGCTCGCCGTCCTCGAAGCCGAAGCTCATGATGACATGGGCCATCTCTGGCCCCGCCCAATAGGCGAGAAAGAGATCGAGCGTCTTCAGCTTCGACAGGTCATAGGTGCGCTTTCTCCACGTCTCGGTGAAGTCGCTGTCGGTTCGCCAATTGAAATCGCGAACGTCGGAGAGCGTCAGAAAATCGCCCTCGATCGAGCCTGTCGTCTGCCGCGCGACATCGGGCGCCCAATCGCCGTCGAGCGGCGGCTTGATCGTGCTCCACCAGGCGAGCAAGCCTCCAAATGCGGCGGCAAAGACAGCGAGCGCGATCAGGCTACGGCTGCGGCGCATGAACAGCGCGACGATCGTCGCAAGGCCGAGAACGGCGAACAAAGCCGCCCCGGCGCCCCGCAAAGCCTCCGGCGCCGGAAGCCGAAACCAGAGCGCGAGCGCGCTCCACGCGGTGAACGGAGCCACGACCAAACTCGCGACAAGGAGTCTGAGGGCGATCCCCGCAGCCCTCTGCATGATGACGAACCTTGCCCCATTTGAGGCCGCGTCGCTGCGGCTTGAGGCAGGCTTAAATGACGCCGGGACCCATGCAAAGCCTTATCGCTCTGCGGCGCGCTCGTTTGAGCCCGCGGGCAAGCAAACTCGTCTCAGATCGCATGACGTTCCGATGGCGGTTCGAATTGAATTTTGCTAACCGTCGAAGCTCGATATTTTCCTATCGGATCATGCGCGTTTCATGCTTTGCGGCGCTAAGAATTGGCTTTTGTCGCGTGGCGCCGCTGTTTTGGCCCTTGGCTTCCTTGTGAGCCTGATCGGGGCGCTCGGGAGCGCTTTCTATCTCGAGCCGGCGCAGAAAGGCGATGGTGCCGCGTCGCAGCAGATCGCGCTTGAGGCGTCGCGGGCGCAAATGCTTCGCGCCGCCACGTCCTATGATGACATCGCCGGGCATCTGGGCAGTCTCCTGTTTACGGTTTCGCTGCCGCCCGACGCGAGCGACGACCAGCGGGCGGCGATCGGCGACCTGATGCGGCGCGCGCTCGACCATCGCCACGACGGCGTGCGCGCCTATCTTGCCGCGCTTGCTGTCGCCGGTGCGATCGACTATCCGGCGGAATCATCGACATATGGGTCGCTGGTCGCGGCGGAGAAGGCCAATTTCAACGTCGACACCTATCGCGCGGCAAACGCTTTCGAAGCCGATCTCGCGACTCGCATGGTCAAGGCTCAGGGCGACGCTGCCATGAAGGCGATCACACTCGGACGCGACCGACGTGAGGCGAAGCGTGTCGCTCCGAGCGCAGGCTTAAGCTGCTCTGGGTCACGATGCTGGGCTCGACGCTTGTCTTATTGGCCACGATCGCGGGCGCAGGACCGAAACCTCCGGCGCCGCTGCCCGTCGGCGCGCCGCGTCTCCTCACCGTCGCCATGACGCGGTTCAGGGCGGAGCGCCGCATGAAGACGGCACAATAGCGGCGCGGACCCCTTGCAAGCACCGGCGTTTCTCAGACTTTCGTTCTGGTCGGCGAAACAACTCGCGATCCTCATCGGCTTCGCGCTGACCGCGCTCGGAACGCTGGGTCCAGAGTTTTACGTGAGCGCGGTCGAGGATAGCAGCGCCGAGACCGATCAATTTGCGAAGTCGTTGACCGCGCGCATCGACACTTTGCGCGCCGCGCAGTCGCAATATCTCTTGTTCGAGCAGATGGGCGTTCTCGTCTACGCCCTCAACGCTTCCGGCCTCGCGGCTGCGGGCTCCTCGCAGCACGATACGTTGAGCAGCCTCTATCAGCTCGCCCTGCTCGACCGTTCGACCTCGATGCGCCAGATGATCGGCGAACTGGCGAGGGCCAAAGCGCTCCCCTATCGCGAGACCTCGGACAAATACGGCGCGCTGATCGCGACCGCGCGGAAGGATGTGTCGCTCGCTTCCTATCAGGCGGTCGACGATTTCGAAACGCAGACCATGCGGCAAGCGGACGCGCTGATGGGGCGCCTGCAGGAGACCCTCCTCTCCGCCGAGCACACAAAGGGCGAACTCGACGCACTCGCCGCAAGGCGCAAGCTTCAACTCATTGTGGTGATGACGCTCGGTTCGACGCTTCTCCTGGCGGCGAATCTCATGTCCGAGAAGGCTCCGCCTCAAACAGAAGCGCCCGCGTCCTCCGACGAGCTCGCAGCCGCTGAGCGGCTGATCGAAGTCGCGATGCGCGAATCGAAGTCGCTGGTCGACGGGACGACCGCCGAGACGCGCGCAACGCTCGCGTCCAGAGACGAAGGCTCGAGGCCTTGAGGTTCAATCAACCGCGGGCGTGATCGCAGAGGCTTCGACGGCGCCGCCGAATTTCGAGGTGGTCACCGTGACCTTCTCGCCGGCCTTCACGCGTTTGATGCTGACGCCCCGAGCGACCTTATAGGTCGAGCCGTCGTCCAACGTGATGACATGCCTCATCACGTCGATGGACTTGATTTTCCCGGTGGTCTTATGCGTTGATTCCGCTGCGAATGCAGTCGTAGCCGCGCCGAGAATTGCCGCGGCCGCCACCACATTGAGGACCCTGCCCATCGATACGACCTCTCTCTCCTCGAACTTCACGCGCGGGGTCAGCCCTCGCTCTGGTGGCCGCCGGACAGCGGCACGAACGGAATGACCTTGCCGCCGAAAATGTCCGAGCGCGCGACCGAGGGCGCGCCGTCAACGCCCACTTTCTTGACCACTTTCAGGATATGCTGCGCTCCTGGCGGACCGACGGGAATGACCATGATCCCCGTCGGCTTCAATTGCTGCAAGAGTGGCGGGGGAATGTGATCGATACCACAGGTGACGATGATCTTGTCGAACGGCGCCGCCTCCTCCCAGCCGTTATAGCCGTCACTGTTTCGGGTCGTGATCGCGGAATATTCGCGATAACCCGCGCCGATCAAGCGATCGTAGACGCCGCGCGTGCGCTGGGCGAGCTCGGGAATGATTTCGATCGAATGGACGTGGGGCGTGAGATAGGTGAGCAGCGCGGACTGAAAGCCGGAACCGGTGCCGATCTCGAGCACCTTGTCGCTTGAGCGAATATCGAGAGCGCTGGTCATGCGGCCCATCGTGCCCGGCGGCGTGATGGTGACGCCGAAACCGATGTCGAGATAATGCCCAACATAGGCGCTGTCCTTGTCTTCGGGCAGGCAGAACTCCTGGCGCGGCGTCATCAGGAAGGCGCGCTTGTCGGCGGGTGTCCAGAGGTCGTTGAAGCTTAGCAGCACCTGATAGCGGTCCCAGCGCCGCTCGAGATATTTCGGGTCCTCCGCCGGACGATTGGCCGTCATCCAGGCGACGAATGCGGCCTTGCTCGAAAGCGGGGGACCGTCGGCGGCCAGGGCGGCGGCAGGCGTGGAGGCGAGGGCAGCGGCCGCGCCAAGGAGAAATTCGCGTCTAAGCATCAAGGCTCCTTCAATCGAGCGTCTCGAGGATTCGGGCGGTGTCTAACACAAATGGTCCGGAATCGGGGCAAGGCCCGAGCCGATCGCCGAATGCGGCGACGGCTCTTAGCGCTTGAGCCGAGCCGCGAGGAAGGCGCGCAGCTCCGCCCAGGATCGCGAAGCGGCGTTGTGGTCGTAGGACAGCGGCATTCCCACGACTTTTGTCCCCGCGGCGAACTCAGGCAGGTCAAAGGCGTGGGCTGCGCTGGGGTAGACGACGAACTTCACCATGCCTGGCGCCTGCCGCTTCGCGAGCTCGGCGCAGTCTCGCGCGGGCGTCACCTCGTCCTTCGCCCCGACGAGGATCAGGGTCGGGATGGTGAACGCGGTCCCCTCCAGGTTGGCGCAAGGGGGATAGAAAGCGGCAGCCGCCTTAAAACCGGCCGCGCTGCGGCTTGCGATCGTGAGCGCGGTGTCGCCTCCCTGGGAAAACCCGACCGTCGCGATCCGGGCCGCGTTCACGTAGGAAAGGCTGGCCAGATAGGCGAGGGCGCCCTTAGCGTCCGGCAGCGCTGGCTTGAAGTCGACGGCGCAAGTCTCCTTCAGACCACGCGTTGCAAAATCGTCGACGAACAGGGCGACATAGCCCCAAGCCGCGATCCGCTCGCCGATCGAAGTTCGTTCAGCCGGCATGCCGAGACAGGTGTGAAGAAGAACGACGGCCGGGAATGGGCCCGCTCCCTTCGGCCTCGTGAGATAGCCCTGGATCGCGCCGCCCTGACCGGCGCTGGCGAAATTGACCAGCTCGTCCGCCTCGGCGAGCGCGTCACCAGCCAGAAGCGCGAATAAGGCCGCGGCGATGAGCCGAGTGGAACCAAAACCGCGCAAGGCGCTCCTCTTGAGACTCGAAAGTTGGGCAATGGGCCGTCGGCAAGCCCTCGTCAAGCCGCCCGATCTCGAATGATCCGATGGATGTGCAGGTTTGGGCCGCAAGGGCGTTTCCATGCCTGCGGAATTCGGCTAAGAGCACAGACGATGCGCCCGTAGCTCAGCTGGATAGAGCGCTGCCCTCCGAAGGCAGAGGCCAGGGGTTCGAATCCCTTCGGGCGCGCCAAACAAACCTCCTCCAAGTTTGAAATGCTTTGATTTTGTTGCGCTTTCCTGGGCCGACCCTGAAGCGCAACAAATTATGTAGCATTGGCTTCAATTTGGTTGCCATGCTTCGAATTCATGCCTATCCGTAGCTAAATGAACGGCTAGGATTGGTAGAACAATGCGAGCAAGAATCAGCCTGAGGGCAATCGCGGCGCTCCCCCCAAAATCGATCATTTGGGATACGGAGATCCACGGCCTCAACGTTCGCCGGCAATTCAGCGACGTTGTGACCTACTCCATCGTCTACCGAACGTTGGATGGCGTGCAACGATGGCAGCGCATAGGGCGGCATGGCGTGTGGACGCCTGATCTGGCTCGCAAGCAGGCCCGCAGCGTGCTGATGGCTCGTGGTCGCCCTGACGAATACCCAGCGCCTGCAGGGCAGCCGCCGAACTTCGCGTAATCTCGCAAAGCTGTCGGAACGTCCATTCACCGCAATCGGCGAATTTCGCGAAGACCCGGTCGGCGCTCCCTTCCGATCGCTGGTCAACGAGGTTCCGCAGGACGCAAATGTCGGAGTTGGGTACCCTCGGGTCGAACCAGGTCTTCGCCATATTCTTCCTCCCTGAGCAGGATTCAGCCCTTTGGTGGGCGGCCCTCAATCCATGGCTGGAACCAACTCGATCTCTCGCGCGAGGGTCACGCGATCCTCGCCCGATGGATTGCCTTAAGGCAATTATGACAGGCCACGAAAGAGCGCGGCAGGCTGCTCCTTGTCAAAGCACCTTGACATGCCACGTTTGGCGCGCGGTGTAGTGACCTCCCTATTCGACTGCAACAAACTTGACCTTGCGACGATCCGTCTCTCCACGGACTCACCGATCCCCTCCCATAAGTGGTGGGCAAGCGGAGACACATACGCGACCGATCCGCCTCGTCCTCGCCAACGTTCCGAAACGTCTGGCG
Organism: uncultured Alphaproteobacteria bacterium; assembly: GCA_963726105.1. Taxonomy (GTDB): domain Bacteria; phylum Pseudomonadota; class Alphaproteobacteria; order Rhizobiales; family Beijerinckiaceae; genus Roseiarcus. The sequence goes on along the minus strand of CAVSBJ010000024.1, from coordinate 573,005 downwards.
GCGATCATCGTCGCGGGTTCTCCTTCGCCGTCCGACAACCTTGCGACGGAAAGCGGTCATAGGAATTGATGGCGACCCGAACGGGCCGGTAGCTGCGACGGCGCGGTGGGCCGTGCGCTGGCGCGGGTTCGAGGCCGCAGCGACCGTGATCGCGCTCTCGCGCGCGGTCTGACGCGCGAACGGCGCCGGAAGGGCGATTAATCCCTGTCCCTTGACGGGTTACGGAGCCGAGAACAGCTACGCGAAGCGTATTTCACTAAACGACAGCCGCAGTCCGCTCGTGCAATTGTGACAAAAAAGGCATACAAGCCGAGTTTTCGCCGCCTATCAGTCAAATCCTCGGTTTTTCCGCGTCGTAAGAGTGTCCGCCCCAAGGCGAATCCGCTAGGTAAAGAGGTCGGAATCGCAGCAGCAGGACGGGGACCGGTTCGCCCCTGAGGGAGGCTGTAGGATGCCGGGTGCATACGCCAATACTGGGCGTGCGGGACGCGCAGGGCCGGTCGACCGCCGTCAGCGGCGGCAGTATGGGCCCTGCGCTCATGATTGCGATGGCGCCTCCTCGCCTCCGCCGGTGTGGCCTGCGCTCTCGGCGCCGCGACCTGGCCGAGCGCGTGCGGGCTGCTCGACCCAAACGGCGGCCCGTTGCCTCAGCCTGATCCTCCTATCGGCCGTCACAATGTCCGTTCCGTTTGTTCGCCAGGCTGTGGCGCAACAAATTCCCACTAATCCACCCAATGGTACTGTATTCAATCTGACAAGCGATCTAACTCAATCCCAAATGGTATCGCTGGCGAACGGAGCTACTCTAATCGTTAACGGGAATGGACATACGCTCACGTTAAGTAATGGCGCCTTTTTTAGCTTTCCCCAAAACTCGCCTGCGGCGACTCTGGACTTTGGAAACGCTCCCATTCAAACTATTACCATAACAGGCGGCAGCAGGAGCAATGGCGGCGCGATCTCCGGCAGCAACGTTGCTTCGGGGACCTCTATACCTATAACAGGTAGCGCAACATTCCTGAACAACACGGCCACAGGCAGCGGCGGCGCCATCGGCTTCCCCAATTTAAACGGCACCTTGAGCATCGGCAGTCCCGGATCGACCGTCGTTTTCACCGGTAACACCGCACTGAATGGCGGCGCTATCGACGATGCAAACGCTGCGTTAGCTCTATCGGGCAACGCTACTTTTTCGGGGAACAGGGCCACATCAGGCAGTGGCGGCGCCATCCACAACACCGGTGGCCAATCTGTCATCATCGGCGACAGCAGCGCATCGAACGTCACCTTCACCAACAACATGGCTTCACAGAATGGCGGCGGGGTCTTCGCTCAAAACAACTCGATAACCGTAAATGGTAACGTCACGCTCTCGAATAACCATGCCATGGGCGGCAATGGCGGCGCCATCGATGAAGAAAGCAACAGCGTCTCGATCGGCAGCGTCGGATCAACCGTCATCATCACAGGCAACACGGCCACAGCCAATGGCGGCGCCATCAACAGTCGAAACACTGGGGTAACCATAGACGGTGCTGACATCACGCTTCAAGGCAACATGGCGGGAGGAAACGGCGGAGCGGTCTTCGAGAATAGCGGCTCCGTCCTGATGGGTGACGCCAACGGCGCGACGGTCGAGATCATCGGCAATATCGCCGGCAGCGTCGCTGGATCTAACGGCGGCGCGATCTACGACAACAATGGTTCGGTAACCGAAAACGGCAACGTCACGCTGATGAACAACATGGCCCCGTCCGGGAGTGGCGGAGCCATCTACGAGACGAACGGCTCCGTCCTGATCAGCATCAGTGGAGGGAACGTCAGCGTCACCGGCAACGCCGCCGGATCAAATGGCGGCGCGATCTACGAGGGTGGTGGCGGCGCCGTCACGATCGGCAACAGCGCAGCGAACGTCGGCATCACCAGCAACATGGCCGGTTCTAGCGGCGGTGGGATCTACAGCCAGAACGGGCTCGTGACGATCACCGGCGTTGGGATCACGATAGAAGGCAATGGCGCCACTACAGGGAACGGTGGGGCGGTCTATGCCGGCAGTGGGTTCACCCTGAACGCAAACGGCCCCGCCACGATCAGCAGCAATGCCGCGGGTGGGTTCGGCGGGGTCATCTATCTCAACTCCGGCAATCTCAACCTGAACGCGACCGGCGGCGACATCGGCCTTTCCGGCAATATGGCGGGCGGACAGGGCGGCGCGATCTATCTCAATGGCGGCAATCTCGCGTTGAACGCAGCGGGCGGCAATATCACCTTTTCCGGCAACACCAAAAACGGCGGAGCGGCGCCCAATGCCATTTACTTCAACAATGCTGGGTCAGCGTCGCAAGCCACGTTCAATACGGCCGCCGGCCAAAGGATTTCGTTTTTTGATCCGATCGAAAGCAATAGCGCGAACGGGGTCGTCTCGGTTACCAAAACCGGCGCCGGGATAGTCAGCTTCGACGGCGCCCTCAATCAGAATGTCTCGAATATCTTCGCCCAAACAACGGTTCAAGAAGGCTCGTTCGAGGTCGCCCATAGCGCGGTCTATGGCGTGAACGCGCCGAATACCAATTTCACCGTGAACCCTGGCGCGATCCTGCAGGGCGGCGTCGCGGGCACGGTCGCGGTCAATCAATTCACTTTGCAGTCTGGCGCGACGTTCAACATCGCGGGCAATGCGCCGCCGGCGCAGGGGTTCAGCGTCTTCACGATCGACGCGGCCCGGGCCTCTTTCGAGTCGGGCAGCAGAATCTTGTTCAATACGGAGCTGAACGACGCATCGGTGCAACACACCGACCTTCTGGTGCTCAATCACGCGATCACCGACGCTCCCGGCGGGATACTCGTGACGAATTTCGGCGGCACGGGCGGAGAGACAGGCGACCGCGACGGCATCCGACTGGTCGAGGCGATCAACGGCGCCACGACGACGCCCAACAACTTCACTCTGTTGAATGGCGAATTGCGGGCCGGTGCGTTCACCTACGATCTGTTCCGGGGTGGTCTTAACCCGGGCAACTTTTCGAATGACTGGTTCCTGCGCTCGGATTTCGTTGCCCCGCCCATCCCGCCAGAGCCGCCGGTAGTCCCGCCGGTCGTGCCTCCGATCCCGCCATTCCCCATTGATCCGCCACCGAACCCGCTGCCGCCCGGAGTTGCCTTTCCGATCATCGGGCCCGAACTCGCGACCTATGGCGTGGTGCAGCCTCTCGCCCGGCAGTTGGGGCTCTCGATCCTCGGCACGCTCGACGATCGGGTCGGCGACACCTACGAGCCCGACGGTTGCGCCGTTCAGCTCACGCCCGCCGCCGCGCAAACTTCAGCGGTCGACCTGCCGACCAAGAAGCCGGCCGCCCTGCCGACCAGGAAGTCGCAGCCGGCGCCCTGCCCGTTGTTTTCGCCCTCGGTCTGGGGCCGCTTTTTCGGCCAAACGCTCGACAACCACTATCAAGCCTTCGCCGATCCCCGCGCCAGTGGCAATCTCGGCGGCTTCCAGGGCGGCATCGATCTTCTGCGGGGATCTCTGATCGCCGGTCACTCTGAGCGCGCCGGCCTCTATGGCGCTTATGGCGACGTGAACGCCGACGTGGACGGCCTGGTCACCAATCCGGCGGCGACGGCCTATGTCCTCACCCACACCGGATCGATGAACCTCGACGCCTGGTCGGCGGGCGGCTACTGGACGCATGTCGGGCCCGGCGGTTGGTATCTCGACGCCGTGTTGCAAGGGACCTGGTATTACGGGTCGGCCAGCACCCAGTTCGCGAGGCTTAACACTGACGGCACGGGTTTCATCGGCTCCCTCGAGGGCGGCTATCCATTCGCTTGGCCGCAACTCGGGCCGGGATTCGTGATCGAGCCGCAGGGGCAAATTCTATGGCAAAAGGTTTCGTTCCGGCACGACTATGACGGGCTTGGCGATGTCGCCCTCGGCGATACGACGGGACCAAGCGGGCGCATCGGGCTGCGGACCAAATGGACGATTACGACTGCGGGCGGTCAAGTGTGGCAGCCCTATCTCAGGGCCAATCTCTGGCGGGATTGGGGAGCTGAGGCCAACACCGTCTTTTCCGGGACGGCCAGCGTGCCGCTGGTGAATCAAGCGACCATGCTTGAGTTTGGCGCGGGCCTGACCGGAAGGATCAACGCCAGCGTCTCCGTCTTCGCCAATGTCGACTATGAATTCGCGGTCGGCGCTGCCGAGAACGAGAAACGAAACGGCGTTCGAGGCGCGTTTGGCGCAAGATATACGTGGTGATCTGAAGTCTCAGGGCTCGCCCCTCGACGATCGCATGAAAGAATGCGGTGACTCGGCCCCTTCGCAAGCCAGCGGACGCTTCCCATAGGCCTAACGTCGGGCGGAACTCTGGGCGTCGGTATTTTTTGCGAGGGAAATACCCGCTCATGGCGCAGCCGACGCCTTCAGACAAAGTCCGCTTGCTCGCGCTTACCGTCCGTTCATAGGGCCGAGCTTATAGGGCCGCAAAAGGGTCGATTTGACCCATTCGGTGCACCCTCGGGCAATGACCGGTATGTGCGCGAAGCGGACGGCTGGAGTTGACGTGAAGCGGTCGGTGGAATCTCGGAGCGAGTGTCACAATTGGATCTGCTTCGGCTGGATTTTAATCGCGCGATGTGACCCGCCGCGTTGACGCGCGCTGCGCCATTCGCCAGTTTTGGGCCGAGCGTGTCGCCACAGTCGTTTCTGCCAGTTGTCAGGCCAACCTATTCAACCACGCCCGCCTTTCTGAGCCCATCAACGACGGTCTCGAAATCGGCGGGGTTCTTGTACGGCAGCACCTTGCGCCTGTGTTCCAGAGAATAGGCGGGGTTGACGCGAAGGACCTCGCGCCACTGTTCGCGCGCCTCGTCGAGGCGACCCGTCTGGCCATAAGTGGCGGCTAGGAGCACACGAGAGGCGTCCGTCTCAGGGGCGCGGAAGATCCGCCGCTTGAGGACGTTTTCGGCTTCCTCGTATCGTTGCAATTGATAGTAGACTTGGCCTTGAAAGTGCAGCCACATGCCGGGACACAAAGGGTTTAGCGCCATCGCTCGCTCGAAATAGCGCAGGGCCTCCGCCGAGCGGCCGCCGTAGTGCAGCACCACGCCGAGTCCGTTGGAGGCCTCAGCGTCATTGGGGTTGTTGGCAATCGCGGACTCCCCCGCGCGGATCGCGTCGTCGTAGCGCCGCATCCAGAGATTAGCGAAGATCAGAGCCCAATAAGCGGCGGGCAATTTCGGATCGAGCGCTGCTGACCGAGTGGCCGCCTCATACGCGAGATCGAGCGAACGTGACGGCTGGTCGGTCCATTGACTAACATAGTCGTTGATATGCGCAGCCCCTAGCCAAGCGAATCCCGGCGCGAATTGCGGGTCGAGTTCGGTGGCGCGAAGCAGCAGCTCCCGTGCCTGGGCGTTGGGCTCTTTCGCGTGCAGCCACCATAGTTCCCGGCCGCGCAGGAAACAGTCGAAAGCCTCCATATTGTCGGTCTGCTCCGCCATCAGCCGACGGCGATCGCCATGTGTGAGGTTGAGCGAAAGCGCGCCCACGATCTGCACGGTCACGTCATCTTGCACGGCGAAAATGTCGGTCAATTCCCGGTCGAAACGCTCCGCCCAGAGATGGCCGTCATTGGCGGCGTCGATTAGCTGAGCCGTGATCCGGACGCGCTTGTCGACTTTGCGCACGCTGCCCTCGAGCACATAGCGGGCCCCGAGAGTCTTGCCGATCTCCTGGACCTGGACATTCTTGCCCTTGAAGGAGAATGCGGAGTTGCGGGCGATCACGAAGAGCTGAGACAGTTTCGACAAGGCGGTTATGATGTCTTCGGAAATGCCGTCGGCGAAATAGTCCTGCTCCGGGTCGCCACTCATGTTTTGAAATGGCAAGACCGCAATCGAGGGCCTGTCTCGGATTGCGGCCGCGACTTGGAGCTTTGTTGGTGCATCAGCTGTCGCGGAACCGTCGATGGCCACACGATAGGCGCGCACGGGCCGGGCGATGTTTTTAAGGTCTTGTTCGCCGAGATCGACGAAGCTGGCTTCGACTTGCCCACGCACGTGCTCATAGACAGAGCCGGATATCAGCACCCCGCCCGGTTCGCAGATTCCCTCCAAACGCGACGCGATATTGACCCCCTCGCCAATGATGTCCTCGCCTTCGATCAGCACGTCGCCGAGATGAACGCCGACGCGATAGACGATGCGTCTGCTCTCAGGCGTTTCAGCGTTTCGCTCGACCATCAGTCTCTGGATTGCGGCTGCGCATTCCACTGCGTCGACCACGGACGGAAACTCCAGCAGCAGCCCGTCGCCCATCGTCTTGACCATACGCCCGCCCCTGTCCGACACGAAGGGTCGCGCCGCGTCCCGATGCTCGCGCACGACCCTCGCTGTCCCTGCCTCATCCTCCCCCATTAAGCGGGAATAACCGACGACGTCGACGGCCATAATCGCGGCGAGCTTGCGTGTTTCGGCCATGTGGTTCCCCAGGCCGTCTTAGCACAATAGTAAGCGGAGCGTACGGAGACCCCGATATTGGAACCATCACGATCGGGTCGAGTAATGACCGCTATTTGCGAATTTGAGACGGTTGAGCGACGTCTCGTGTCGACGTGTTGGGTCGAAAAACTCGGATTTTCGTCTCGATCACAATTGTCGAGACCGAGCAGCCGTTATGAGAAATTCTTGCTAGGGACTCGGCCTACAACAGCGGTCGCGACCCAGCGACCTTCGTAGCCTGCGCACGGGCTCATTCAAGTTCAAAGGAGCGCAAACGCGAAGCGAGGCTATTTTTCCGCGAGAGTACAATTCAGGGTTTTTCAACAGTATCGACGTGAAGCGGACATGGCAAATCGCTGCGTCGGGCGGAGAGCGGCCGTCAAGAAAGCTGGAAGACGACGCGAACTCTTGCGCGGGATGCGTATCTCCGATTCAGATCGTGACCGCTTCATTCGGGTAACTGCGGCACGCGCGGACAACGCCCGGACGGCGAAGAGCCGCCCGGACGTCACGTCATTCATGACACATGCGACGCGCTACGCGGCCTTGCCGCGCGCGAGCGCGTGGACGTTGGCCGTGGTGAGCGGATTGCCCGCGATCCCCCAGTCGCCGCTCTCAACTTCTTCGACCACGCACCAAGCGACCTGACGCATATTTTCGCCCTCGATCGAGACCATGGCGTCGGTAAGCTTCGAGATGATCTGCTTCTTCTGTTCCTTGGTGAAAACGTCTTTGATGACTCGGACCTGAATGAGCGGCACTGAACGTCTCCTTACGAATGAATGGACTTGGAGCCGCGGGCGGGAACCGAAAGTTCTTGCGGCTTGACAAACAGCCGGACAGTGCCAGACAATTTGAAATGCGGGCATGAACAGTTTGCGGCACTGTAGCGGTCTGTGCGCCAGCCCTGTCCTCAACCGCGGGGATCGTGATGCTTTCGCTCAACATGGTTCAGCATGAGGATTGCCCCCTGACCGATCAAATCGTCATAGGGGTCAAGCGACAGATCGACGATCGGCAGCTGCGGCCCGGGACTCGGCTACCCTCGATCCGCAATTTCGCGGAGACCCATGGCGTGAGCCGCTTCACCGTCGTCGAAGCCTATGACCGGCTCGTCGCGATGGGTTGTTTACAATCGCGCCGAGGCGCCGGCTTCTATGTTGCAGCGCGTTCCGAAGGCGCCGTTCCGGGCGCTCCGGAGGCGCACCAGCACAATGAGCAGCTGGTGTGGGCTCATCCGCCGCCTTCTAGAGGCGGGAGACCATCCGGCGCTTGCGGGCGGCCCGTGGTTACCCAATTCCTGGCAGGACGAATCCGGCATCCGCCAGGCCCTCAGCGCGCTCGGGCGCAAGAACGGCGCGCATCTGCTCGAATATGGCAACCCTTTCGGCTATTTGCCATTGCGCGAACACCTCGCGCTGAGAGATGAGCGTGACGGGCCGCGGCGAAGCTGGCAGGCTCGCGGTCGGGTTCTACACATCCTTGGCCGTGGGGAATCTTCGGGCCATGCCAATAGACGTCGCAAAGCGGTTCCCGCAGCTCGAACTCCAGATGTTCGAGGGCCAGCAACGGGGCGATGAGTTTGCCAGGCTCAATCGTCCCTTGCGCTCTCTCGCGTGCGAGAACTTCGGCGTAGGCGACGAGATCTCGGTGGAGCGCCGCAGGCAGCTCGATTGTGAGCGTGACCGGCTTCAGGTCTTCGATCGCGCCGAGCTTGAGCTTCGCCATCGTTCGCCTCTTCATCCCGCATAGGGTTCGAGCACCAGGTCGCGGTTGACGATCACGCGGACCGGAAAGCCGGGCCGGATAGTGATCGGCGGCTGCACGTTGAGCGAGCGCCCGACGGCCTGCTCGCCGGCCTGGGCGAACCGCTGCGAGGAGCCCTGGCGCAGAGCCTGGACGAGGGCGCTCTCGTTGGTGTTGGCGCCGGCTTCCGACCCGATGCTGAGCAGCGTCGAAAGGATGGCGGCCTCGAACAGGCACCTCTGCCGGCGATCGTTGCGTCGGGCGAGCGCGCCCGCAGGCATGCGGTGAAAGTGGACTGTTTTTATCCCTGCGCTTTCCGATTCCTTCCACGACGGCGTTTTCGGCGACGCTCACGACCACATTGAGCAGTGAAGCTCGACCGAAGCTGACACGCGCCGAGGCGATTCAGAGTTTCCTCAGATGACCGACAACCGCCCGGTCGGCGCGGTTCGGCAAGGGCGAGCGGATGATCTGCTGCAGCGGGTCCTGCGGGTTCGGCAAGACCTCTCAGGCGATAAAGCGGCGCCCCTGATGACCTCGAGGGGGCGCAGAGAGTTGAGTTGACACGTTCCAGGCAGATCGGGAAGGACAGAAATGGGTGGATGGTGCTAATCTAGTTCGCTCAGCCGTCCCGGAATGACTGCTTTTTTGCACACCGACCGTCGACCGTGGCGACGATGCCGCTCAGCCAATTGATTGAGAGCCCGGGCGTCACCCGCTAGGCGAGGGCCGCGGATGAGTGGCCCAATTTTCGCGCGAACTCTTGCGGGCTGGCGTCCCGTCCCTTTGGGATTGCCTGTCGAAGTAGGGCTGCGCTTCATCGTGCCCCTTTCTTCGTCGCTGTCAGATGGGCGTCGAGCGCGGTCGGGTCCGCGAGGAGATCAGCGCTCGGCGCTGCATGCGCGATGGCTCCGCGATCGAGCACGATCGCCCGATCGGTGAAGGGCAAGATCTTCTTCGGCTTCTGTTCGACCATGATCATCGACAGGCCCGCGCGGCTGAATTCGCGCAAAGCGGCCAGCAATTCGTCGACGATGATCGGCGCCAGTCCCTCCGTTGGCTCATCGAGCAGCAAGAGGCGCGGGTTCAGGACCAGCGCGCGGCCGATGGCGAGCATCTGCTGCTCCCCGCCGGACAATTGCCGCCCCATGGTTTGGCGCCGCTCCTTGAGGCGAGGAAAGAGCCCGTAGATACGCTTGACCGTCCAGGCTCCGGGAATCGCGACCGCGGTCAGGTTCTCTTCGACAGTCAGGGAGCGGAAAATATTCCGCTCCTGCGGCGTCCAGCCGAGGCCGCGTCGCGCGCGCAAGTACGGCGGAAGAGCCGCGATGTCCTCGCCGCCGAGCTCGATGCGGCCGCCAAAATGGGTGGTGACCCCGATAAGCGAATCGACAAGTGTTGTCTTGCCGACACCGTTGCGTCCAAGCAACGCCAGCGATTGGCCATCCTCCAATACGAAGCCGACGCCGTGGATGACCCTCGCCTCGCCATAACCCGCGCTTAAGCTCTCGACCCGCAGCAGCTCAGCCATGCGCGTCCTCGCCGAGATAGACGGCTCGGACGCGCTCATCCGCCGCGATCGCCTCTGGCTCGCCCTCAGTCAAAAGCTTCCCCGCGACCAGCACCGAAATACGCCCGGCAAAATTGAATACGAGGTCCATGTCGTGCTCGATCAAGAGGATCGCGACGTCTGAAGGCAGAGCGGCGAGCGCGGCGAGGATGTCCTGCCGTTCTTCCTCCGGCGCGCCGGCGGCGGGCTCGTCAAGCAGGAGCACTTGCGGGCGCGTAGCCAAGGCGAGCGCGATCTCCAGGAGCCGTTGCTTCCCATATGGAAGTTTGCGCGTGGGCCGGTCGAAGTCGGATTCGAGGCCAAAACGCGTGAGCAGACCTTCGATTTCAGCGACAATTTCCGGCCGGCCGCCTGCAACCCGCCAGAAATCGGCGCCGGAGCCGTTGCGCTCCGAGATCGCGAGCCCGAGCGACTCGGCTGGCGTTAGATCGGGGAAGAGCTGATTGATCTGGAACGTGCGGGATAGCCCCATCCTGACCCGCGCGCTTGACGCGAGACCCGTGACGTCGCGCCCCTGCAGCAAGACCTGGCCGGCTGTCGGCTTGAGGACCCCCGTGAGGAGATTGATCAGCGTGGTCTTGCCGGCGCCGTTCGGTCCGATCAACGCCTGCCGGGCTCCGGGCTGAACCGCAAACGATACATCGTCGGTCGCGATCAGGGCGCCGAAATGACGCATGAGGCCCCGCGCTTCCAGCGCCGGAGCGCTCACGCCACGTCTCGACGGGTGGCGCGCGGCGCGACGAGGGTGACGAGTCGCCGGGGTGCCGCCGCGATGCGCTCGCGGCCGGCCAGCACGAGTATGACCAAGGCGAGCCCAATCCAGAATTCCCAATATTCGGGCGTCGCTGCGGAAATCACGTCCCTCAGCACGATGAACGCCGCCGCGCCGATGAGGCCGCCGTAGAGATATCCTGGGCCGCCGATGATGAGCATCAGCATGACGTCGGCCGATCGATGGAAGTCGAACAGATCGAGCGACACGATCTGCGTTGTCTGCGCCAGCAGCGCGCCGGCCGTGCCTCCGTAAGCGGCGGCAATGGTATAGATTGCAACGATGCGCCGGCTAGTGTCGACGCCAAGCGCACTCGCGCGCAGGCGATTTTCGCGGGTCGCGGCCAAGGCCAGTCCGAACGGTGAGTGCGCAAGTCGGCGCGCGATCGCGAACAAAGTGAACAGGACCACGAAACTGTAGAGCGCCGCATTGCGCTGCCCGGTGAAGCCGATCGGGAGCAGTCTGAGGACTGGCGCCATCGAGAAATTGAGCCCGTCCGCGCCGCCCGTGAGCCAGCCGTTGCGGTTGGCGAGCTCGCCGAGCATGAGCGACACGCTAAGCGTCACCATGAGCCGCGTCAAGTCGCCGCCTCGAAGCAAGAGCGGCGCGGTGACGAGGCCGACAAGGGCCGCGACGCCCGCTCCAAATGCGAGCCCGAGCAAGGGGTCGGCGAAGCCATTGCTTGCGAGAATGGCCGCCGCGTAAGCGCCTAGGCCAAGGAACGCCGCGTGTCCAAGAGAAACGATTCCGGCCAATCCGAGAATAAGGTCGAGCGACAAAGCAAACAGGCCGGCGATGAGCGCTTCGTTGATGATCGCCGCGCGCGACGGCAAAGCGAAGATCAGGGCCGGCACCGCAAGCCAGAAGACGAGTTCCGGCCAGCGCCAACGCGCGCGCCGTTGCAAATGTGCGGCAAGGCGGTCCATTGTCGCGGCTGTGGCGGGGGCGCTCATCGCGCGTCACCGCGCGCAAGCAGTCCTTGCGGGCGCAAGATGAGGGTGACGACCATCACGCCGTAGATGATGAAGGCGCCGATCGAGGGCGCGTAATATTTCCCCGCAACATCGAGCACGCCGAGCAGGAGCGAGCCGATCAGAGCTCCCATGATCCCGTTCGAGCCGCCGATGGTGACGACGATAAGGAAAGTCACCAGGAATTTCACCGGGAACGAAGGATCGATGCCGCCGACGACATCGGCGGCCAGCGCTCCGCCCAGGCCGGCCAGCCCGCTGCCGGCCGCGAAGGCGGTGGCGAAGATGCGCTCGACATTGATTCCCAGACCCTGCGCGACGCGCGGGTCATCGACCGCCGCCCTGAGTTGGGCGCCGAAGCGCGTCTTGATCAGGAACACTTGCAAAGCCACCGCGATCGCGCCGCATACGACGATGATGAAAAGCCGGTAGACGCCGATGCCGACTCCGCGAATCTCGATTCGTCCGCTGAGCCAAACCGGGAGATGAACCTGCTGCGGTTCGTCACCGACGAGGTAGGCGGCGATCGGCATCGCCATCAGCACGAGCCCAATGGTGAACAGCACCTGATCGAGCGGGCTCGCGCCGTAGAGGCGCCGGTAGAGCGTGCGCTCGAGGACGACGCCAAGAATCGCCGGAACGAGGAACGCCGCGGGCAGCGTGACGAGAAACGGAACGCCGGCCCGGTTCATGAGCAGCGCGGTCACATAGCCGCCCACCATTGCGAACGCGCCATGGGCGAGATTGATGAAGTTCATCAACCCCAGAGTCACCGAGAGCCCGCAGGCCAGCACGAACAGCAGCATGCCATAGGCCAGGCCGTCGAGCAGAATGGTCAGCATCGGGCGCTCCGCAAAAGGGGACCGTCATTCGGCGCCTTGCGCCGCCTTTCCCGGCTGGGAGAAGGCGCGTCCCTTCAATGCTTGGCGGCCTTGTACGGGTCCTTCACGTCGGGGATGGTCGCGAACTCGACATTGTAAAGCGCGCCGTCCTTCTTTTCGACCTTGCGCACATAGATGTTCTGCACGATGTCGCGTGTTTCGGGATCGATCGAGACTGGCCCGCGCGGGCTCATCCAGTTCATGCCCTTCATCGCCGCGATCAGCGCGTCGCCGCTGGCGTCGCCTTTAGTCTTTTCCAAGGCCTTGTAGAGGAGCGTCATGCCGTCATAGGCGCCGACCGCCATGAAGTTCGGCCGCATGCCGTTGTTGGCCTTCTTGAACGCCTCTACGAACGCCTTGTTCTCCAGCGAATCGTGCGCCGCGGAATAATGATGCGTGGTCACTGCGCCGAGCGCGGGATCGCCGATGTCCGCGAGCAGGTCGTCGTCGGTCACGTCGCCGGTGCCGATCAGCTTGATCCCCGACTTGTCGAGTCCGCGCTCGACAAACTCCTTCATGAAGATCGCGCCCTGGCCCGATGGCACGAAAACAAACACCGCATCCGGCGCGTCGTCCTTCACCCGCTGCAGGAAGGGCGCGAAATCCGGATTCTTGAGCGGCACGCGGATTTTCTCCGCAACCGTTCCGCCGTTCTTCTCGAACGTTTCGGAGAACCATTTTTCGGCGTCGACGCCGGGGCCATAGTCAGCGACGATGGTGACGACTTTCTTGATCCCATTCTTGGCCGCCCACTCGGCCATCGGCGCCGACGCCTGCGGAAGGGTGAACGACGTGCGGACAATATAGGGCGACTTCTCGGTGATCATCGCGGTCGCGGCGGCGCTGACGATCTCGGGAACCTTCGCCTCCGTGGCCACCGGCGCCGTGGCCAACGCCAGAGGCGTCAACCCGAAACCCATCAGCACCTTGGCGTGATCGTTGCCGATCAGCTCTTCCGCCAGGCGCTTGGAGACGTCGGCCGCGCCAGTGTCGTCCTTGATCTCAAGAACGATCTTTTTTCCGGCGACGGTGTCGCCATGCTGCTGCATGTAAAGCTCAGCGCCGGCGCGTTCCTGCTTGCCGGTGGACGCCTGCTGGCCGGTCATCGGCAGGATCATGCCGACTGTGACAGTATTATCGTCCGCGTGAGCGGGACCCGCGAGCAGCACCGCGGCCAGCGCGGTCCCGAACATCGAGAATCTCGACATAACCTCCTCCTCCCGCGCGACTTGGCGCTGCCAACCTGCGATTGTCGCATCTCCCGACGCTAGCCTTCTGTCTGCCGAAGCGAAAGAGAGATCTTGGGCTTATGGCCAGTCAGCGGCCGCGCGCGGGCGATCGAGCGTGACGAGAATCCAGCGGGCTAGAACCCGATAGTCGGCGCCCTAGGCCGCATCCGCCCGCAAAACTCGCTTCGCCAATTGTCTGCTCTCATCCGACCGCAGCGCGCGACATCTCGACCTTAAGGCGAGGCAGATCCGACGGTCAGCGCAGTCGATGCGCGCGCAGCTTTGCGCGCTTCGATTCGCGACGCCATGAAGTTATGGTTTACTTGAGCCTTGGCGATCTCCTTGCCCGCCCAAAAATGACCGGAATCGGCGGATTCTGTTGAAAAACCCTGAATTGGCCTCTCGCGGAAAAATGGCCTCGCTTCGCGTTTGCGCTCGTTTGAACTTGAATGAGTCCGTGCGCAGGCTACGAAGGTCGCTGGGTCGCGACCGCTGTTGTAGGCCGAGTGTCCCTAGCAAGAATTTCTCATAACGGCTGCACGGTCTCGACAATTGTGATCGAGACGAAAATCCGAGTTTTTCAACCCAATATGCGCATTCCGGCCGGCTGGGGTCGACGCAAGCGGCCGTTCTCGCGGACTATGATTCCCGTCTGACATGGGACAAGCCCGAGACCTCAAGCTTTATTGCCGCGGCTTATGAGGCGCGCCCCGCAGCGTGCTGGGCCGAGATTGTCCCAGCCCAGCCATCGGCGGCTCGCTTTCCCCGAGTCAGGGCTGCGGCATTTCATCCGACGCGCGTTGCACCACAGGACGGCTTTGTCGGTCCCGACGGAGCCGGCAAGACAACGATCATGCGCCTCCTCGCCGCCGTGATGACGCCGGACGAAGGATCGATCGCCATCGAAGGGTTGACGCCATAGCGGACCCAGAGAGCGTACGCTCGCGCGTGAGCTACCTGCCGCAACGCTTCGGGGTCTACGAGGACCTGACGGTTGACGAAAACATCGAGTTCTTCGCGGAACTCTTCGGCATCAGCCCCGCGACCGCGAGGAGCGCGCGGCGAGGCTGCTTGCAGCCTCCGGCATGACGCCGTTCCGCAAGCGGCGCGCCGGCCAGTTGTCGGGCTGGATGAAACAGAAGCTCGGCCTCACCTGTTCGCTCATCCATACGCCGAGGGTGCTCTTGCTCGACGAGCCGACGGCGGGCGTCGATCCCGTATCGCGGCACGACTTTTGGTGCATCCTCTCTGGCCTCCGGAGCGAGGGCGTCGCAATCGTCGTCGCAACCGCCTACCTCGACGAAGCCGAGCGATGCACACGGCTCGGGCTCTTGCGCGAGGACCGCATGCTCTATCGCGACACGCCCTCCGCGCTCAAGAAGCTGATGCCCGGCGAGATCCTCGGCATCTCCGCGCGCCAGGCGCGCAGGGTCCATGACCTCATCAAGGGCCGCGACGGCGTCAAGGGCGTGATCCGCACGGGCGACAGCGTGCATGTGGTGGTCGACAACGCAGTGCGCCGCAGGGACGAGCTTGCGAGGTCGCTCGCCGAGGTCGGCATATCGGTTGACGAGATCGAGCGCATAGCCCCTCGATCGAGGACTTATTCGTCTCGCTGCTGACCAACGAGGAGGAGAAACGAAAGATGCGCCGGAGGGCGAAGTCCGGATTGTCGCCGATCGGTTGACCAAGCGGTTCGGCGACTTCGTCGCCGTCAACGAGGTGAGTTTCGAGGCGCCTCGGGGCGAGATCATGGGATTTCTCGGCCCATCGGCGCGGCAAGTCGACGATTATCCGTGTCCTGTGCGGGCTTCTGCGGCCGAGCGGCGGCGGGGCCGAGGTCGCGGGGGTGGACGTCGCGCGATACCCGGAGCGGGTGCGCGAAAACATCGGCTATATGTCACAGAAGTTCTCGCTCTATAGCGATCTTTCGCTCCTCGAGAACATGCGCCTCTTCGGCGGCGTCTACGGCGCCAAAGACGAGCGGCTCGCGAAGCGCCTCGCATTCGCCATCGACATGGCGGGCCTCAACGGCCGCGAGGGTACGCTTGTCGCCGACTTGTCCGGAGGCTGGAAGCAGCGCCTCGCCTTGGGTTGTGCTGTCTTTCACGAGCCCGCCATCCTGTTCCTCGACGAGCCGACCTCGGGCGTCGACCCAACGTCGCGCCGCCGTTTTTGGGACCTGATCCACACGCTCGCGGCAGAGGGCGTTTGCGTGGTCATCACCACGCACTACATGGACGAAGCCGAATATTGCAATCGGATCGCTCTCATCAACGGCGGCAAGCTCGTGGCGCTCGGCAGCCCAAGCGAACTGAAGCGCAGCGCCATCCGCGGCGAAATCCAGCTCGTCGAAGGCGACGATCCCGGCGCGATGGTAGAAGCGCTGGAGGGCGCGCCAGCAGCGCGCGATGTCGCGCCGTTTGGCTGCTCGCTGCACATTATGGTCGACGACGCGGCGCGCGATACGCCGGCGATTGAGGCCGCGCTCACGGCGTGCGGCCTCAGGTGGTCGCGCATCGAGCCGATCAAGGCGACACTCGAAGACGTATTCGTGCAGCTCATTGGCGGCGACGCGCGCCGGAGCGCCGCATGAACTTCAGGCGCGTCAAGGCGATCGGAAAGAAGGAGCTAATCCAGGTTGTGCGTGACCCGCGGAATCTCATGATCGTGCTCCTCATGCCGCTCATGCAGATGGCGCTGCTGGGTTATAGCGTCAGTCTTGACGTCCTGCACGTGCCCGTATGCGTTTTCGACCGCGAGGGCAGCCAGCAGAGCGAGTCGCTTTTCAAGGCGTTTCAGGCCTCGATCGATTTCGATATCGTCGAGACGGAACGCGACTACAAGGGCGTTAAGCGGGCGTTGGGCGCGGGCCGCTGCAAGATGGCTGTCGTCGTGCCCAACGACTTCTCGCAAGACCCCGTCGCCGCCGACGCCGCCTCGGTGCAGGCGATCCTCGACGCGAGCGACGACAACACGGCGAATATCGCGCTCGGCTATGCGCAGGCGGTCGTCAGCAGCTCTTCCCGCAACATCCAGCTCGGAAGGACTTAAAGCTTTGGGCAACACGCGCCGGTCACCCCCGCCGTCGTGCAAGATCGCGTCTGGTTCAACGAAGATCTCGAGAGCCGCGATTTCATCATTCCGGGCGTTGTCGCGATCGTACTCGCGCTAGTCGGTGCCCAACTCACCTCGCTGACGCTGTCACGCGAGTGGGAACGCGGACAATGGAGGTGCTGGTGTCGACGCCGGTGACCCGCAACGACCTGATGGCTGGCTGGATACTGCCCTATTTCTTCATTGGCATGCTGGACGCTGCTCTCTGCCTTGTGATTGCGGTGTTCTGGTTTGAAGCGCCGTTCCGCGGCGCGGGCTCGACCCTCTTTTTGACGACCGCGCTGTTCCTGATCGTCGTGCTCGGGGTCGGGTATTACATTTCGGCGAGCATCCGGAGCCAGGTTGGCGCGAGCCAGATCGCGCTGCTCGTCAGAATGCTGGCAACCACGCTTCTTTCCGGGTTCGCTTTTCCGATCGACCAGATGCCCCGGCCGGTCCAAGCGGTCACCTGCCTCGTGCATGCGCGCTACTATATGACGATCCTCAAGGCGATCTTTCTCAAAGGCAGTGGCCTCGGCGATCTCATCGCGCCGGCCGCGGCGCTCGTCGTCTTTGCGATCGCCGTCGGAATCCTGGCGACGCGCGCCTTCTGCAAAACGCTGGGGTGATGGATGTTTGGCCGCATTCTCAGCCTCGTGACAAAGGAGTTCCTACAATTGCGGCACGACACATGGGCGCGCGCTTTCGCCTCACGGTCCCAGTGCTCGTCCAGGTGATCCTCTTCGGCGATGCGGCGACGTTCGAGGTTAACCACCTGTCGACGGCCGTGCTCGATCTCGATCACAGCCAGAAGAGTCGGGAGCTCATCTCGCATTTCGCCGCGAGCGGACGGTTTTAGATCGTCGAGACGGCGAGGACACCGGCGGACATCCGTAAGGCGATCGATCGGTCTGACGCTGCGGTCGCGATCGTCATCCAGGCGGGCTTCACCGAACAATTGCGAAAGGGCGCCTCGGCGCCGGCCCAGGTTATTGTCGACGGCACGAACTCCAACACCGCGCTGATTGCGTTGGGCTGCGTCGGCCAGATCGTGTCGGACTATGCCGACAGCATGGCACAGGACATGTCTCGGCGCATGCGCGCCGGACAGCGCCCATCGCCGACGGTCACGCTCAAACCGCGACCCTGGTTCAACGTCGACTACAATAGTCGCTGGTTCTTCGTTCCCGGCGTCATCGCAACGCTAACGCTCGTGATGATTGTTAACCTCACCTCTTTCGCCGTTGTGGGCGAGCGCGAGGTAGGTACGCTCGAGCAGATCATGGTCACCCCGATCCGGCCACTTGAACTGATTGTCGGCAAAACAATCCCGTTTTTCTGTGTCGGCCTCGCCTTGGACAGCGCTGATCGGGGTCACGGGCACACTATGGTTCCAGATCCCGTTCGTCGGCAATCGTTTCGTGCTCCTGCTTGGCACCTCGCTCTATCTGTCGAGCGTGCTCGGAATCGGCCTGCTTATCTCGACGGTCTGCTTCACCCAGCAGCAGGCGTTTGCGACCAACTTTTTTGTCGTTGACCCAGCCTTCACTCTCTCGGGCTTCAGTTTTCCGATTGCCAGCATGCCCCCGCTCATGCAATGGCTCTCGAACATCAACCCGATGACCTACTATCTCGTCGTCATTCGCGGGACGTTCCTCAAGGGCGTTGGACTGGCAGTGCTGTGGCCACAGACGGTGGCGCTCGCGACGCTCGGCCTTGCTTTGCTCGGACTGAGCATACCCAGGTTCCGGAAATCGCTCGACTAACCGCCGTTGTACCGCTGCGGTGACGCCTAAATCGGACGTGGCTGTCTCTCTTTGCTGACCAGCGAGTGCGCATCGACCTGATGGACGACCGCTGTACAGATGGGCCGCCGCGACCTGGTGGTCACCGTCACTGTAGGGTATAGTGTCCGCCAAGCCGACGGGGCGTTGAAAATGCCGGACTTGGTCGACGTAAATCGTGCCCGGAGCAGTCAGGTCCCTTCCGAGAACAGCCGAGATCAAGACCTCGCCCCACATGCCCTGAGCCACGAACGCGCGGAACGCATCGCTCTTTGTCTACGTTCAGCGAGGCGATCGAGGGTGACGGCGCTATCGTGTTCGACCACGCGTGCAAGCTGGGCCTTGAAGGGATCGTCTCGAAGCGTTTGGACGGCGCCTACGCGAACGTCTGCCGTCGGAACTGGCTGAAGGTCAATAACCCTATTTTCCAGAGACGATGATCACCCGCCGGGAAGTGCAGCGAACGCCGATGGTTCCTTAGAAATTGACAGCTTGCCAAGCGCGTTGCGGTCGTAGCAATCGACTAGGTAACAGATTGGTGGTCGACGCTTTGCTAGGTGTTTGGTCCCGGGCTTTGAGGGCGCAATCTTGAGCGCTTCGAGGGATGCAACGGACGTCCGTCTCCGATCTTCCGACTGGCCCCAAGGACGTCGGATCGACGGTTCTGACTGTCGAGGAAGAGGCGGTGATCATTGCCTTCAGGCGGCCTACGCTTTTGCCGCCCGACGACTGCCTCTACGCGCTTCAGCCGGCGATTCCGCATCTGACGCGCTCGTCATTGCGTCGCTGCTTGCAGCGCCATGGAATCTCGAGGCTGCCCGAGGTTGAAGGGCAGGCCTCTCCGAAGCGGAAGTTCAAGCCCTACCCGATCGGCTATTTCCATCTCGATAGCGCCGAGGTTCGAACCGCCGCGGGCAAACTCTCTCTCCTCGTCGCCATCGACAGGACGTCGAAGTTCGCCTTTGTCGAACGCCGCGAGACGGTCTCGCGGCGCAACGCCGCAGACTTCCTGCGTCGACTCCTGCGTCGACCGATTGAGGCCGTCCCTTACGAAGGTCCACGCGGGTTCTTACCGACAACGGAACCCACTTCACCGATCCCGCTGGCGACTCCTGGTCGCCCGTGGAAATCCGGGAGACGATCACCAACCAGAAGCCCTTCCGAGCGCAGGCCTTCGAATAGGCCTGCGCATCCACGATATCGACCATAGGCTGACGAAGCCGAAGCATCCGTGGACGAATGGTCAGGTCGAGCGGATGAACCGGACGATCGAGGACGCAACCGTCAAACGCTACTTCTACGAAACACACGAGCAGCTGCGCGCGCATCTGCGGGACTTCGCCGACGCCTACAACTTCGCCACAAGGCTCAAGACCCTCAAACGCATGACCCCCTACGAGTTCGTCTGCAAAGCATGGACTTCCCAGCCCAACCGATTCAAACTCAACCCGCTCCAGACCAAACACGTTTGACGGTCGCCTCCTTGATGTCCTTGATGGTGCGGTTCCTTCTTCGACTTGCCCATTGGTCCATGGATGCTTGGGCTTTGTCAGCCGGTGATCGATGTCGTTCTGGGCGTAGGCGTATTCGAAGGCGTGCGCCCAAACGAGCTCTCCAAACTCCAGAGTGGCCTTGATGTCCGGCGCGCCTCCGAACGCGCATTGCTGCTGGCGTGGTGAAGTTCCGTTGTCGGTGAGGACGGTACGGACCTTGTCAGGGACGGCGGCGATAGGCGGCGCATGAAGTCTCCCGCGTTGCGGCGCTCCACCTTCTGGTGCATCTCGACGAAGGCGAACTTCGACGCTCGGTCGATGGCGACGAAGAGATAGAGCTTGCCCTGCGCAGTATGCACTTCGGCCGTGGTCAGGATCGTCGATTTGGGTCTCTTCGGCCCAGTCGGCAGATCCGCGACCGAGGTGCGTCCCTTCCACTTCGCGACGGTCATTGATTCCGTAGCGCTTCGCATGCCCTCTCAGGCTCTCTTGACCATGTTGGATCGCTCGACGGGCTGCCTTGTATGTGTGAGTTGCCCGCCGAAACGAGACCGGCGAGGCTAAAGGTGGAGGCCAGCCCGCGTTCGCCTGGGGCTCGAAAGCCCGAGACAGAGCTTGGTGCGGTCTCCACCACCGCAGTCCCACACCCGGACAGCCGCTCGGGCCCGAGCCCGCATTTGCAAGGTAGGGTTATGGACGAACAACGCACCGTCTTCGTCGGCATCGACGTATCTAAAGATCGCCTCGACGTTCATCTCAGACCGTCAGGCGAGGCATTCTGTGTTCCACGAGAGGGCAAGGGGATGGACGATCTGGTCATCCGCCTCCAGGGACTGTCCGTCGCCCTTGTTGTACTGGAGGCGACTGGCGGCTTCGAAGCCACTGTTGCGGCGGCCCTGGCCGGCGTTGGGTTGCCGCTCTGTGTCGTTAAGCCGCGCCAGATCCGAGACTTCGCCCGCGCGATAGGCCGCTTGGCCAAGACCGACGCGCTCGACGCGGAGGTGATCGCCCTTTTCGCCGAGCGCGTGCGTCCACAAGCACGGCCTCTTCGGGAACCTGAGAGGGTCCACCTCGCCGAACTCGTCGGTCGGCGGCGCCAGATCATCGAGATGATCGGCATGGAGACCAACCGGGGCCGCCAAGCCATCGACAAGCCTCTCGCCCGAAGGCTCGCGCGCCACGTCGCCTATCTCCAGAAGGAGCTCGACGCGATCGACCACGACATCGGCGACGCCATCAAGCATTCCCCAGCTTGGCGCGAAGCCGAAGCGCTCCTGAAATCCGTTCCTTGCATCGGCGGCGTGATCGCACGGAATCTTCTCGCTGAACTGCCCGAACTCGGGACTGTTAGCCGCCATCAGGTTGCTGCCCTGGTTGGCGTCGCCCCGATCAATCGCGACTCTGGTCTGATGCGTGGCCGCAGGGCCATTGCCGGTGGTCGGACGTCAGTGCGCGCCGTGCTATACATGGCGGCTCTGACTGCCATCCGGCGCCGTTCCCCTTTTCGGGCCTTCTACGACCAGCTCACTGCCCATGGCCGACCCAAGAAGGTCGCCCTCGTTGCAGTGATGCGGAAGCTTCTCACGATCCTCAACGCCATTCTCAGGAATCACACGCCGTGGCGCCCTCTAAACGCTTGACGCGGAACACAGCCGCTTGGTCGTTGTGGCGCTCCCGTGAAACCTGGCCCACAGAGCATCCTTCGAATCACTCGATAAGAATGCCCCATTAAAATCCGGGACGAAACACCTAGAGGCTGTTAGGAACCTGGGGCAAGTTTAGCGACGTTTTTGAGCATGATGCAGACGAAGGCGATGAGATGGAGGTCTGCCAGGGTTTGAGCACAGCGTTCGTAGTCTTTGACGAGTCTTCGGAAGCGGGTGGCCCACGCGAAGGATCGTTCGACGACCCATCGTCTGGGCAGCAACACGAAACCGCGCTTGGCCTGCGGCAGTTTGATGACCTCGAGCGCAATGCCGCGTTCAGCGGCAGCGGCCGCTGGCTTCTCCCCGGTATAGCCCTGATCGACGAAAGCGATCTTCACGTTCTCTCCGGTCTCCGCCTGAACGGCCTTGGCGATACGGCCGACTTCGGCGCGATCATCCGCGTTGGCGGGCGTGACATGCAGAGCCAGAAGATGGCCAAGCGTGTCGACGGCCAAGTGGAGCTTCGATCCCTTTTTGCGTTTGGCGCCGTCATAAGCGGCGCGAGCGCCGCTCTCAGGGGTCGAGCGCAAGGTCCGGCTGTCGATGATGACGGCGGTTGGCTGCGCGCCTCGGCCCGCCGCAAGACGCAGGATGACGCGCAAGTCCTCAGCCAGAGTCTCGAAGCATCCCGCTTTCAGCCATCGCTGCGCCTGCTGGTAGACGATCTCCCATGGCGGCAGGTCATTCGGCATCCAGCGCCACGGGGCGCCCGTCTTCACGATATAGCGCATGCCGTTGAACACCTCGCGCAACGCGTGCGTGCGCTGCGCACTCTCCTCCGGCAAAAGCGTCAAATAAGGCGCCACAAGCGCCCATTCGCAATCGGAAACATCAGAGGGATAAGGCTTGCGGGACATCAACATCCCGCAACCCTCAGAATTTACAGTTAATCAGTTCCTAACAGCCTCTAGGGAGGACGTGCAAGCAGGGGGCGTAGGTCCGCGTGTAGACTGGCCGATCTATCCGCGCCGTAACAAGCAAACACCGTCGCGGAGGGAATAGAAGATGGGCCGAGATTGCGCGTGAGAACGCGTGTTCCAACCGCGCTGCGGAGGCCGATCAGAGGACGCCCAGGCGAAGGCGTCAGCGGACGATTGACGCCGCCGCCGTTACCGTCGAGGGGAGTCCGTAGACAGCGCCTGAACGGTCCGCGCACCGCCGACAACGTTTCCGTTCGCGCCCCTGAGCAGAACCCCAACGTTCAGCGTCGTTGAAGCGCCCGCGTCTGATCCGGGCGAACACACTTTGTTCGTTCCGAGGCGTCCGCGCTGCAGAGCCTGAATCACCCCTCAAGCGGCGCCCCTCTACTTAGTGAAACCTAACGCGAATTGCCCATCATGCGGCAAGCGCCACTTGGACTTCCTTGAGCGTCGGCGGATCTGAGCCCTTGCGGGTGCAGGTGATTGCAGAGGCCGCCGCGGCAAAGCGGAGCCATCTTTCGAGTTCGCTTCGAGATGGCGCGGGCGCTTCAGCACCGAGCGCGTGATCCCGGTCCATCGCCGATAGAAGCGCGGACATGAAGCTGTCTCCCGCGCCCACGGTGTCGACGACTTCGATCTGCGGCGCCGGGACCTCGATGCGTTCTTTGCCGAGCATTGCCAGAGCGCCACGCTCCCCCATCGTCGCGACGCAAAATCGCGGGCCGGCCTTTGCCCAGGCAGCGAGGCTCTCCTCGAGGCCGCGGCCTGGATAGAGCCATTCGAGATCCTCCTCGCTCGCCTTGACGACCCGAGCGTGCGAAACGTGGCGTTCCACCAAGGGCCCGATGGCCTCGCGGTCTGGGGTGACAAACGGGCGGATGTTGGGATCGAAGCTCACAGTCGCACGCGAGGACGCACGCCGCATCGCTTCGACCACCGTCTGTCCGTGGCGCTCTACCGCGGCGAAGGATCCGACGTGCAGGTGTCGCGCCGCGCTTGGCCATTCGGCCGGAAACGGCCATGGGCCATCATAAGCCGTCCCGTCGAGGTAGAACGAATAGCGCGAGCCTGTCTTGGCGGTGCCGCGCATGACGAAGGCGAGTGTTGTCGGGCGCATGTCACGAGCGACGAAGCTCAAGTCGACCCCATTCGCGGCGAGGGCGCTGGCGAGAGCTTCGCCGTTCCCGTCCGCGGAAAGGCGAGAGATGAAGGCGGTGGGGGCGCCAAGCCGAGCCAGCCCAATGGCTACGTTGTAGGGCGAGCCGCCTAGGACAGCGTCATAGGCGTCGGCCTTGACCGGATCGGGAATGAGATCGATCAGCGCCTCGCCGGAGATCATGATCATCGTCGTTATTGCCCATGCGAGTCGCCGTTTGCCCGCTCACGGCTGCGTGTAGGAAGTTTTTACCGTCGTGTAGAACTCGGCTGCATAGCGTCCCTGTTCGCGGGGCCCGAGGTTCGAAGCTTTACGGCCGCCGAATGGCGCGTGATAGTCGACGCCCGCCGTTGGGAGGTTGACCATCGTCATGCCGACTTCAATGTTGCGCTTGAAGTGGGAAGCGTGCTTCAGGCTCGTGGTGCAGATGCCGGCGCAGAGGCCGAACTCGGTGTCATTGGCGATCTCCAAAGCATGTGCGTAGTCGCGCGCGGGGATCATCGCCGAGACGGGTCCGAAGATCTCCTCGCGCGAGATGCGCATCGTGTTATCGGCGTCAAGGAAGAGGGCAGGGGCCATGTAGAACCCGGGAGTCGCTCGATTGAGCCGTTCGCCGCCGAGCACAAGCTTTGCGCCTTCGCCCTGGCCAATCCGGATGTAGGAGAGATCCTGCTCGAACTGTGATGCATCGACCACCGGCCCAATGTGGGTTCCGGGTTTCAGCGCGTCGTCGACGACGAGTCCGCGCATTCGCTCCGTCAGCGCGTCCGCGAAGCGCCGGTAAATCGGCTCCTCGACGATGAGACGTGACGACGCGGTGCAACGCTGGCCGGTTGAGAAATAGGCGCCATTGACCGCACATTCGACCGCGTTCTTAAGATCAGCGTCGGCGAGCACGACGAGCGGATTTTTGCCGCCCATTTCGAGCTGGAAGCGACGCATGGACTTGACGCAGGCCGCCGCGACTTTGGCGCCGGTTGCAACCGAGCCCGTGAATGTGACCGCGTCGACTTTCTTGTGTTCGAGGATGGCCTGGCCGACCACCGCGCCGCGGCCAACAACGAGATTGAAAACGCCCTTGGGAAGACCCGCGCGCACAATGATTTCAGACAGTGCGTGTGCGCACCCGGGAACGAGATCTGCTGGCTTGAACACCACCGTGTTGCCATAGGCGAGCGCCGGCGCAATTTTCCAGGAGGGGATCGCAAGCGGAAAGTTCCAAGGCGCGATAATGCCAACGACGCCAAGCGGCTCGCGCGTCACCTCGATGTCGATATTCGGTCGCACGCTGGCAAATTTCTCGCCCGGAATCCGCAACACTTCGCCAGCGAAAAAGTCGAAGATCTGTCCGGCTCGGGTCGCCTCCCCAATGCCTTCCGCAAGGGTCTTGCCTTCTTCGCGCGAGAGCAGGCGCCCGAGCTCCTCTCGTCGGGCGAGGATCTCGGTCGAGGCTCGCAGTAGAATGTCATGCCGCTCCTGAGGCGTCGTCCGCGACCACGCAGGGAACGCGGCATGCGCAGCCTCGATCGCGGCGTTCGTCTGCGCTGCGTCGGCTTGCGCGTATTCGCCGACAAGGTCATTTGTGTCCGACGGGTTGACGTCGCGAGTGACACTCGAGCCGTCGACCCATTCTCCGGCGATAAAGTTCTGATGCGCGCCC
The DNA here is from genome assembly GCA_963726105.1 of uncultured Alphaproteobacteria bacterium. GTDB lineage: Bacteria > Pseudomonadota > Alphaproteobacteria > Rhizobiales > Beijerinckiaceae > Roseiarcus. The sequence continues at coordinate 547,520 of CAVSBJ010000024.1, read as the reverse complement.
ATGCTCTATCCCTAAGTCAACAACTAAATTTCTGGTGTGTGAGCGCCTAAATCAAGCCCCGTTTGGCAAGATTGCGCATCAGTGCGCCAGCGCCGAATGTCCATCGTTCGCACTCTTCGCATGGCCGCATGCGATTGACGAGCCGTCCGAGTTTCTCCGCGCTGATCGTGACGATATCGCCTGTCTTGTGCGTGAAACCCATGCCAGGAGCGCCGCGATCGGCCACAGGAGCGAACATTGTTCCGAGCAAAAGGACAAAACCGTCCGGATAGGCGTGGCTCGCGCCGATCGTCTGCGCCGCGAGATCGCTCGGATCGCGGCTGATCTGGGCCATCGACGAGCCGCCCTCGAGACGAAAGCCGTCGTCGCCTTCGACCACGAGCGAGATCATCGCCTTCCGCACGTCGTCAAGCGTGAAGGTCTCATCGAAGAAGCGCAGGAAGGGTCCGATCGCGCAACTCGCGTTCTGGTCCTTGGCCTTGCCGAGCAAGAGCCCTGAGCGTCCCTCGAAGTCGCGCAGATTGACGTCGTTCGCGAGTGTCGCGCCGACTATCGCCCCACTGGAGGCGACCGCGAGCGCGACCTCGGGTTCGGGATTGTTCCAGAGGGAGGCCCTGTGGAACCCGGCGTCATCACCCGTTCCGACGGCCGACATTGGTTGGCTCTTGGTGAACACTTCGGCGTCAGGGCCAATGCCGACTTCCAGATATTGCGACCAGGCGCCGGCCTTGACCAGCGCATCCTTGAGCCGCATTGCGGCGGGCGAGCCCGGCTTGATCGTGCTGAGATCATCGCCGAGAACGCTTACGATCTCCTCGCGCGCCTTCGCAGCGCCCTCGCGGCTGCCGTGCGCACGCTCTTCGATCACGCGCTCGAGCAGAGATTGCGCGAAGGTGACGCCCGCCGCCTTGATCGCCTGCAGATCGATGGGCGCGAGCAAACGCGTGTTGTTCGACCCTCCGCTGTCGCGCGGCGTGTAGGTGAGGATTTCGCTGAGTGTGCCGAGGCGCTGACCTTCCGCCGTACGCAGCGCCCGGGCAGGCGAGGCCGTTTCGCAAAGATCGCGCATGGTCGGAAACGCGGCGCTGACGTCGAAAACGCCGCTCTTCCTGATCGCGACAACCGAGGGGCCATTCACGTCTTGGCGCCAAACGCGAGCCGCCAGAGCGCCGGCGAAGCCGTCCGCAGGCAGCGTGGTCTCCTCGCGCAAGTCGAGCATCGGCATGGGCGTCCTCTTGCGCGGCGTTTGAGTATTGACGGGGCCGCGCCGCATCTCTAGCCTCTAACATGTTAGCGGGAGGAGGCGAAGCGTCTCGCTTCGCTTTGAGCGGCGGGCAGAATTTGGCAAAGGGCGCCTATTCAAAGGCGGACGCCGTGTATGGCGAATTGAGGGAAGCGATTCTCTCTGGCGCGCTCGAGCCGGGGAGCTTGATCGACAAAACGGGGTTGTGCGAGAAAATGCGCGTCTCCCGCTTTCCCGTTTCTGCTGCCGTCAGCCGTCTGGCCTACGATCGTCTGGTCGATGTTGCGCCGCAACACGGCTCGTTCGTCGCTCGGATCTCGCTCAATGATGCGCGCGAGCGCCTGTTCATCCGCAGCGCGCTTGAGGGGGAGATCGCGGCCGAGGCCGCCCGCCGGATGAGCCGCGCCGACAAGGATGCGCTCGCTGCAAACCTCAGGCAGGAAGTCGCGGCGGTCGCCGAGAAGGATCGAGCGACGTTTTACGGGCTCGACGTGGCGTTCCACCAGATATTGACCAGTCGGCTAGGAATGGCGCGATCCGCCGATGTGCTTGAGTCTCTGCGTGTCCATCTGGAAAGAACACGCAGATTGACTATGTTGTCGTCGCAGCAGCTTCGCGCGAGTTTGACTGAGCATACCGCGATCGCCGCTGCGATTGAGGCTGAAGATCCGACCGCCGCATGCGATGCTATGAAGCAGCACCTCAGGATCACGGCCGCGCGGCTCGAGGATCTCGCGAACCGACAGCCGGAACTTTTCTCCCCGTAAGGCCAACCCTACTAGCCAAAAGACGACAATCATGACCACGCCTCGCGCTCTACGGCTCGACCCTTCGGACAACGTGATTATCGCGATCGACGACATTTCAGCTGGAGCTGAACCGTCGGGGGGCATCGCAGCGCGGCAGCGCGTTCCGAAAGGCCACAAGATGGCGGTGGTCCCGGTTGAAGAGGGCGCGCCAATTCGCAAGTTCGGGCAGATCATCGGCTTCGCCTCCCGCCCAATCGCCGCGGGCGAATGGGTTCATGAGCACAATTGCGCGATCAAGGAATTCGCTCGCGACTACCATTTTGGCGAGGACGCGCGCCTCGAGAACATCCTGCCCGTTGAGGAGCAGCCGACCTTTCAAGGCTATCGGCGTGCAAACGGCAAGGTCGGAACGCGCAACTATCTCGCCGTGCTGACTTCAGTGAATTGCTCCGCGACCGTCGCGCGACTGATCGCGAAGGAGGTCGAACGCTCCGACATGCTCGCGGACTACCCGAATGTCGACGGCGTCATCCCGCTCGTGCATGGGACGGGTTGCGGCATCGCCGCCAAGGGAGTGGGATTCGACGCGCTTATGCGCACGCAATGGGGCTACGCGGCCAACCCCAATATTGGCGCCGCTTTGATGGTCGGGCTCGGCTGCGAAGTCTTTCAGATCGGCCGCATGAAGGAAGAATATGGGATCGTCGAAAGCGAGTCGTTCCACAGCCTGACGATCCAGGCGACTGGCGGTACGCGCAAGACGGTTGCAGCCGGCGTCGACCACATCCGCTCTATGCTGCCCGCACTCAACAGCGTTGAGCGAGCGCCGGCGCCCGCAAGCGAGCTGACGCTCGCGCTCCAATGCGGCGGTTCGGACGGCTATTCGGGCATCACCGCGAACCCCGCCCTTGGCGCCGCGGTCGATATCTTGGTGCGCAACGGGGGCACCGCGATTCTTTCAGAGACGCCGGAGATTTATGGCGCTGAGCATTTGCTGACACGGCGCGCCGCGACGCCCGAGATCGGTCACAAGCTCGTCGAGCGAATCCGTTGGTGGGAAGATTATTGCGCGCGCAACGGCGGAGAGATGAACAACAATCCCTCACCGGGAAACAAGGCCGGCGGCTTGACAACCATTCTCGAGAAGTCGCTGGGCGCAGCCGCTAAGGGCGGCACGACCGCGCTGAACGAGGTCTACGAATACGCCCAGCCGGTCACGGCCAAGGGCTTCGTGTTCATGGATACGCCCGGCTACGACCCGGTATCTGCGACTGGGCAGGTCGCGGGCGGCGCCAACGTCCTCTGCTTCACCACCGGGCGCGGCTCGGCTTACGGCTGCAAGCCAACGCCGTCGGTCAAGCTCGCCACCAATAATGATACGTACCGCAGGATGATCGAGGACATGGACATCAATTGCGGCGACGTCGTCGACGGCGTTTCGATCGCGGACAAGGGGCAGGAGATTTTTGACAAGGTCCTCGCGGTCGCCTCGGGTGAGCGAACCAAGTCGGAACTCCTCGGATACGGCGATGCGGAGTTCGCCCCTTGGCAAATCGGAGCGACGATGTGAGAGGGGGCGCCGATCCCCTGACGCACGAGCCGCGGCAGCGCGTTGGAGCCCTTCCTACGCGGACGCGCCGGAGGCGCCTCGCGCTATGAAAACGGCCCTGCTGTTCGATCTCGACGGAACGCTGGTGGATAGCGACCCCGAACATCTTGTCGCATTCCAGCGCGTGTTTGCGCCCCACGGAATTCAGCTCGACCGATCCGAATACGCCGCCAAGATCATGGGTGCGTCCAACGAAATGATTGCGAGTTGCTACCTCGCGCATTTGTCGCCCGTCGAGCAGGCCGCGACCCTTGACGCCAAAGAGGCGGACTACCGAGGCAATTTGGGCGCTCTCGAGCCTATTCTTGGCGCCCTTGCGCTGCTCGACTTCGCCGATCGGCGCGGACTGAAGCGCGCAGTCGTCACCAACGCGCCGCGCGCCAATGCCGAGAAGGTTCTCGCGGCGTTGGGGATCGGGCAGCGGCTGCCAATCCTGGTGATCGGCGGGGAGCTTGCGCGCTCCAAGCCCGATCCCTTGCCTTATCTGACGGCGCTCGAACGCACGGGCGCTTCCGCGGCGCATTCGGTTGCCTTCGAGGACTCGCTGTCAGGCGTTCGCGCTGCGGCGGCCGCGGGCCTCGCCGTGGTGGGCGTGATGACGACCTTGGATTCGCGAACGCTGATCGAGGCGGGCGCGACATTTGCCGCCAGCAATTTCACCGATCCGCGTATCTTCGAACTGATTGAAACGCGCCTGAGTGCCGGCGCTGAAGAAAGGGCAAGAGCGTGAGACTCGCGCAATTCATCGACGAGAATGGCAAGCGGGCGCTTGCAGTCACCGCGCGCGGCGAGAGCCGGCTGGTCAGGGGCGCGCGCACGACTGTTGACCTCGCGCGCCAGGCGATCGCCGAGGGTGTGTCGCTCCGCAAGCTCATCGCCGATCGAGGAGTTGGAAAGCCGGTCGATCTCGCTCGGGCGTTGAAGGAGCGGCGTGTCCTTGCGCCGGTCGACCACAAGGATCCCGCGCACGTGATCGTGACCGGAACGGGCCTGACGCATCTGGGTTCGGCCGAGGGACGCGACAAAATGCACAAGGACCTCGCCGACCCGTCCAAGCTCACCAACTCGATGCGCATGTTCAAAATGGGCCTCGAAGGCGGCAAGCCGGCCAAGAGCGAGGGCGGCGCGCAGCCTGAGTGGTTTTATAAGGGCGATGGTTCATCCCTCGCCGCTCCGGAGGGCGATCTGCCCAGCCCCGCTTTCGCACTCGACGGCGGCGAAGAGCCGGAGATCGTCGGCGTCTACCTGATCGATGACGCCGGCGCGCCGCGCCGCCTGGGCTTCGCGCTGGGCAACGAGTTCTCCGACCACATCACCGAGCGTCAGAACTATCTTTGGCTTGCGCATTCGAAGCTCAGGCCCGCAAGCATTGGCCCGGAACTGCTGGTTGGCGATCTGCCCGCCGACATCAATGGCATGTCGCGCATCCGGCGCGGCAAGGAAGTCATCTGGGAAAAGCCGTTTCTGTCGGGCGAGCAGAACATGGCGCATTCGATCGCCAATCTCGAGGCGCACCATTTCAAGTATGGCTTGTTTCGCCGCCCGGGCGACATCCATGTCCATTTCTTTGGCACCGCGACGCTGTCGTTCAGCGACGGGGTGAGGACGCAGAAGGGCGACGTGTTCGAGATCGAATCCGAAACCTTCGGCCTGCCGCTGCGCAATCGGCTTACTGTCGAGAAAGCGGCGAGGGCGCGGGTGCGGGCGCTTTAGCGCGCCTTCTGCAATTTTGCGCGCGTCGATGTGATTTTAGGTTTAGGCCTCTTTTTCTGCAACTCGAATCGGGGCGGCCCTGCATAGCTGTTAGCGAGGCGCCTCCTCCTCGAGGCCTCGCGTTTCGTCGACAGCGGACGGCGCTTCCGCGGTGGCCGGGTCGGCGAAGGTCAGCGCTTTGGGCGGGGTGGGCAGGGCAAGAGGAGGGGCCTCGGTCGACCGGCGGGACGGCGGACTTCCTGCCGCCAGTTCATGATAGCGGTCGAGCGCCGCAATGACCCGCAAATAGGTCGCGACAGCCTTGAGTTCGCCAAGCTCGACCGCAGCCTCGGCAAGTCTCAGCGCCTTTATCAGCCGCGCGACCTGCACCTGGGCGAAACGCTCTGGCTCGTCGAGGCGCCGTTCGGCGAGCGCCCGGTCGATTTCACGCCGGACCGTCGCGACGCTGGTGCGCACCATTTTTGCGATCTGACTGTAAGTGTAGCCAGACGCCAGCAAGTTGAACGAGCACTCGCGCCGGGCGATCCTGGTCGTCCGCCGCGCGCGGCGTTGGGCTCGAAGATCGGGCGCGGGCGTCGAGGATACGGGATCGTCAGTCATGGGGCTCTCCACGCCGCCAATGCGGCGGAAACGGAAAATATACATCAGATTCTGCTTTACGGAAATAGTTTGTTTTGATCATGTCGTAACATATTGATAAGGTGATAAAAATTACCAGAATTGAGAATTTTAGAATTGAGCGGATTGCCTCATACGGTCGGGCCTTTCAGCATCATAGTCGGCGCGGATCGACATCGCGGTCCAGAGCGACCGCGGGCGATAAAAGGGATGGAGTGCGCATGGGCGATGAGAGAACATCCGCCGCGCCCGGCAAGGTCGGACGCCCGGACGCCGCCTCGAACCTCCGTCGCTCATGCGGCGGCCAGCCGGACGAAGGAGCATGAGCATGGAGAGTCCCGATACGCTTCGCTACACAAAGATCCCACTCAACAATGGATCTGGCGCCATGCCCGCGGTCGGGTTTGGCACCCTCATCCCCGATCCCGTGGTGACCAAACAGGCGACGAAGACGGCCCTGGCAGTGGGATTCCGGCATTTCGATTGCGCTGAGCGTTACCGCAATGAAGAAGCGGTCGGCGAGGCGATGCAGGAAGTGTTCAAGGCGGGCGCGATCCGGCGGGAGGACGTCTTTGTCACCACGAAGCTCTGGAACACCAATCATCGTCCGGAGCGGGTGCGGCCCGCCTTTGACGGCAGCCGCCGGCGACTGCAAATCGATACCGTCGACTGCTACATCATTCACACCCCCTTCGCCTTTCAGCCTGGCGACGAGCAGGACCCAAGGGATGAGCGGGGTCAGGTGATCTACGATTCGGGGGTGACGTTGGCCGATACATGGCGAGCGCTCGAGCGCCTCGTCGACGAAGGTCAATGCAAGTCGATCGGTCTGTCAGATGTCAATTTGGAGAAGCTGCGGGAGATCGTCACTGTTGCGCGGATCAAGCCTGCCGTGGTGCAGGTCGAATCCCACCCTTATCTTCCTGAATGGGAGTTGCTCGACTTCTGTCGCGAGCACGGCATCGTTCTCTTGGCGTTTGCCGCGTTGGGACACGGCCTGGATCCGAAGTTCTTGGATGACCCTGTGATCACAAATATCGCGGAGCGCGTCCACAGGACGCCCGCCCAGGTTGCGCTGGCCTGGGCCGTGCAACGCGGCACGGCGTTCCTGACCACCTCGACCAAACCTCACCATATCCAGGCGAACTTTGACATCTCGGCCCTGCCCGAGGACGCCATGGCGGAGATTCGGGACGGGATGAAGACGAATATCCGCTTCAACACCGTGGTGGGGACTGGTGTGCCGGGTTTCATTCCGCGGGCTCGTTGAAGCGAACGCGACGAACGCGCTCCCGGAATCCTGCGGCCGAAAAGCGTGCGCGGCAGGGAGATCGTGCCGCGCACGCCAATTCGTCACGGGTTCGGCCGCCCCTTGAAACGGCTTGCCGCCCGGACGAATTGACCTTTCCCAGGCTAGACCGTACCGCGCAATTGGCAAAACTACCCAAAAATCGCCTCGCTAGGCTCCGCTGCGCGTCGCTTTACCAAAGCGGCGCCGCACAAAGAGCAAATATTCTCTTTGCCGACTGCGCCTCGCGCGGGTTATGCCAGACGAGCCGAGCGTTCGGGGACAAAGGAGCGGCGATGGCGGAATTGGCCTATGCCCTCAGCGAAGCGCCCCAGTTCGACGCCGCGTTCCAAGCAACCTTCGGCGAGCTTCTCGCGTGGCGGCGCGATGTCCGCCATTTCCGCCCGCAAGCGCCGGATGAGGCGACGCTGGCCGAACTCTTCGACCTCGCGTCGCTCGCGCCTTCGGTTGGCAATTGCCAGCCGACCCGCTTCGTGCGCGTCGACGACAACGCGCGCCGCGCGTCCATACGGGCCAATTTCGAAGCGGCCAACCGCGACGCGCTCAGCGCCTATGCCGGCGACAAGGCGGCGCTTTACGCCAGGCTTAAGCTTGCGGGTCTCAACGACGCGCCGATCCAGCTCGCGGTGTTTTGTGACGAGGCGACCAAGGACGGCCACGGCCTCGGCGCGCGCACCATGCCGGAGACGCGCCGCTATTCGGCGGTCTGCGCCCTACACACATTCTGGCTCGCTGCGCGCGTCCGTGGTCTCGGCGTCGGCTGGGTGTCGATCCTCGATCCGGGCGCGATCGCCGCGATGCTTGACGTTCCGCGCGCCTGGACCTTCATCGCCTATCTCTGCGTTGGCTTTCCGCGTGAGGACCATCTTATCCCAGAGCTCGAGCGCGCCGGCTGGCAGCGCCGCGAGGCGCATCCGGTTCTGCGCCGGTAACGCGCCTCGATATTCGCGTCTCCGGACGGCGGCTAATGGCTGCGCGGCGGATGCAGGTCGTCGAGCCACTCGACCGTTTCCGGATTGGATTCGACGCCAGGCAAGTCGAGATTGACCACGACCGGTTCCTGGCCGCTGCGCACCAGCACGCAGGACAAAGGCGTCTCGTCGCTGGCGTTGATCTCCTGATGCGGGACAAAAGGCGGCACGTAGATGAAGTCGCCCGGACCGGCCTCGGCCACGAATTCGAGCCGATCGCCCCAGCGCATGCGGGCGCGTCCGCTGACCACGTAGATGACGCTTTCGACCGGCCCATGATGGTGCGCCCCGGTCTTGGCCTTGGGGTGGATGACGACGGTTCCTGCCCACAGCTTTTCCGCCCCCGCGCGGGCGTGCGCGATGGCCGCCGCACGATTCATGCCGGGGGTCTGGGCCGTGTTGATGTCGAGTTCGTTCGAGCGGACCACCCGGACGCCGTCGAGGCGCCATCGAGCTTGGCTTCGATCGTCCATGGCTGTTTCTCCTCGACGTTGTTCGTCCGGCGCAGACTTTCCGGCAATCTATCGGGAAAAAGGCCGATCGGACAGGGTCCGCCAGTTTCACCGCCAGCATAGGGCGGCTGGCGGTGGCGCAGGCCTCGCCCTAGACTGCGTCCATGACCGACGTCTCGCCTGTGACGGCTCTGGCGCGCCTGACTGCGCGGGCGCTTATCGTCGGCGAACGCATTGACACCGCCGGACTTGAGCGGCCGGACATGATCTCCTCGCTGCCGCTTGCCTTTCGTGTCGGCGAACGAGGCATGGCGGCTTTGTTCCGCTTCGGCGTCGCCGTGATGGTTGGCTTGAGCCCGCTCGAGGAAGAGGACCTGCTCGCGAAGCTGAAATCCCGCGTCAGCGGCGCCAGGGCGCTTGGCGACGACGAGACGGCGGTGCTCGAAATTGCACCCGACGGCGACGAGCAAAAGTCCTCGAGCGGGCCGATCCAGATCAAGAACCTGTCGCCGCCGCGCTTTCTTGTGATCGCCGATGCGCTAGCCAAGACGGTCGCGCTCGCGCGCGACGAGCGCGAGGTCAACGCAGTGTTCGACGTGATCGAGCCGTTTGCGGCCAAGCTCGCGGCGACCGGCAGGCCGCCGTTCCGCCGGCGCGCGATGCTGAAACTCATCGGCCAGGCGCTGCTGGCCCAGCACCGCGTCTCGGGCCGCGTCGCAGTCGAGGAAAAGCCGGATGTCCTGTGGGATCATCCCGAGCTCGAGCGCCTCTACGCGCGCCTCACGGACGAATACGAGCTGCACGAGCGGGCCGACGTGCTCAAGCGCAAGCTTGAAGTGATCGGCGACACCGCGCAGGCGCTGACCGACATCATCGACGCCGACCGCGCGACGCGGCTCGAGGCGGCGGTCGTGATTCTGATCGTGCTCGAACTGATCGCGGCCATTGTGCAGATCGCGCTCGCGCTGCACGGGCGGTAGGGCGGGCATGCCGCACAACATCTTCGTCCTCACCGGCTCCGGAGTGTCGGCCGAGAGTGGGCTGGGCACGTTTCGCGACAAGAAAGGCAAGAGAATCTGGGCAAAGTTCTACCCGATGAAACTGGCGACGCCCGAAGCGTTCGCCCGAGATCCCGAAGCCGTGCTCGCGTTCTATGATCTGCGGCGGTGCGACTTGCGCGACGCCACGCCCAACGCGGCGCATTTCGCCCTGGCGAGGCTCGGGGACTTGCTCACCACGCGCGGCGAAACCCTCACGCTTGTGACCCAGAACATCGACGATCTGCACGAGCGCGCGGGCTCAGCGTCCGTCATCCACATGCACGGCGAACTCTTGAAAGCGCGCTGCCGCCGCTGCGACGCGGCCCGCTCGTGGCTCGATGATCTGACTATTTCGGACGTTTGCCCGGAGTGCGGGCGCGCAAGGGCGTTGCGCCCCCATGTGGTCTGGTTCGGCGAAATGCCGCTTGACATGGGCCTGATCGACCGGACGCTACGCGAGTCCGATCTCTTCGTCGCTATCGGCGCCTCGAGGGCCGTCCATCCCGCGGCCGGCCTCGTCGCCGAAGCGCGCGCCTACGGCTTGCGGACCTGCGAGATGAACCTCGAGGCAGCCGACACCGCGGACCTGTTCGATGAGCGGCGCTTGGGGCGGACGAGCGAGACGGTTCCCGCCTGGGTCGAGGAACTCGTGAAGGGTTGATCAGAGCAAGACAAACTTGCCGGCGCATTTCCCCGCCTGTACGGTCGAAACCGGACGGGCGGGATCGGATTTGGTCGCGGCGTCTTTGACGAAGTGCTGCTCGCGTCAACCGAGTGAGCAATAAAGGATCGTTGGGAGGACGAAATGAGGCGAGAGTCTCTTGCGCTTGCGTTGGTGAGTTTTGCGGTTACCGCGCCTGGAGTTGCAGTCGCCCAGTCGGCGTTGCCGGAAATCAAGCCCCAACCCTCCGCTCAGGCGGTGCTGGACGAGCATTTGGATGCGCTCAATCATTGCGACTGGAACCGCATCCTCGCTCAATATCCCGACGATGCGCAGATTAACCTGCCCGGCGGGGCTGTCGTCTCAGGGCGGAAAGCGATCGGGGAGATGTTCGCCGGGTTCTGCAAGGATTCCAAAGACGGCGGATTGAAAGGCATCAATTTCAAGGTCGAGCATAGCGCCACGATAGGCGACACATTCGCAACTCAGTGGGTCGCAACAGCGGACTTCCTTGCCGAACCCTATCGGGGCTCGGATGCCTACATCACCAAGAACGGGTTGATGCAAGCCATGGTGACGACCTTCGACGGCGGCGCGCTCAAGATGAAGAAGTGACGAGTCAGCCTTTGTGGCGCGAGCTTCAAAGTTGACCGCCGAGGAGACGAACGCGTCGACTAGATCCGCGCGGCGGCGGCGATGCGGGTCGCCTCGATGGCGATCTGCCGTAACTGCCCGAGCGCGGAAGGAATGGCGCCGCAAAAGAAAAGACCGGGCTCCGCTGTCGCTCGACCACTGACGAGCGGCGCCCCGATTGGGTTCAGCACGCCCTTTGCGTCGGGCAGCAGCGCGCGCAGGTCTGGGCGGAAGCCGGTCGCGAGAATGATCGCATCGAAGCGCTCGACTGGCGAGTGCCTGAAGGCGACAATTCCTCGGGCAAAGCTTGCGATGTCGCCGCAAAGCTTGATCCGTCCGTCGCGTATCGCGTCGAGCGTGCCGATGTCGATGAGCGGCACGCGCCCGTCCTCTGCGATGGATTGGAGCGGTCCCTTAGGGGAGCGCTTCAAGCCGAGCTTTTCGATCGAGCCGATCGCGAATTGGATCAGGGGCGCATTCAGCGCGTCGGCGACTCGCGGCGGGAGCCATTGTTCGGCGGCGGGAAAGAAGAGAATTGGCACGCCGAGGAGTTCGCGTGGAACGACATTGACCGGACTGCGAACCGAAAGGGTCACGTCGACCGCGGCTTCGGCGAGGTCGAGCGCGATCTCGGCGCCGGAATTGCCACAGCCGACCACCAGCACACGTTTTGCGGCGAAAGAAGCCGGATTGCGATAAGCACTTGAATGGAGGATCGGGCCGCCGAATTCCTCAATGCCTGGCCATGTCGGCGCGTAGGGATAGTCGGCCCAGCCGGTTGCAATAACGACGATGGGCGCGCTGCGCGAATGCTCGCGCGCCTCGATGCGCCACATCCGCCCGTCGCGACGCACCGAGCGAACAGGGGCGTTGAAGACCGGTTTCAGATCGAATTCCGCTGTGTAGTCCTCGAGATATTTGACAATGTGAGCGCCTGACGGATAGCGGCCGTAGGCTTTCGGTATGGGGAGACCGGGCAGAGCGGAACGGGTGCGATCGGTGTGCAAATGAAGACGATCGTAGTGCTTTCGCCAGACCGCGCCGACCGCGTCGGACTTTTCAAGAATCGCCGCGTTAAGGCCTCGCGACCGAAACGCCGCCGCCGTGGCGAGCCCGGCCGGACCGGCGCCGATGATGACGACGTCGCAGGATTGGACCATGGACCGCTCCCTCAGGGCCAAGTCTATTGGCCACGAACCCGGGCGATATCGCCTGTCGATCGCCGTTGCGCGCCGGCCCGAGTTTGATCCGTCAGGCCGCAGCATCCTCGCGCGCGCCGACCATGTACTGCACCAGCTCCTCAGCGTTGGTTTGGGTAGTGACCTTTTCGGCGACCTTTCGTCCCCGGTGCATGACGATGATGCGGTCTGTTACGGCAAGCGCGTCCGGCATGACATGGGTGATGAGGATGACCGGCACGCCGCGCCCTTTGAGCATGCGGATGAGCTCCAGCACCTTGTGCTGTTCGGGCACGCCGAGATTGTTGGTCGGCTCGTCCATGATCATGAGCCGCGCGTCCCAGTAGACCGCGCGCGCGATCGCCACCGCCTGGCGCTGCCCGCCCGACAGCTTCTCGATCGGCTCGGTCAGAGCGGGAATGCGAATGTGCAGCGAGTCGAGCGTCCGCCGTGATTGCTCGCGCATTTGCTTGTCATCGAGCGTCTGGATGAGCCCCCCCAAGCGGCGCGTCTTGACCTCGCGGCCGAGAAAGATGTTTGCGCCGACGTCGAGATTGTTGGCGAGCGCCAAGTCCTGGTAGATCGTCTCGATCCCAACGCGGCGCGCGTCCATCGGGCTCGCGAATTGGACCGGCTGGCCGTCGAAGACGATCTCGCCCTCTTCCGCCGCATGGACGCCGGAGATGCATTTGATGAGGGTCGACTTGCCGGCGCCGTTGTCGCCGAGCAGGCCCACCACTTCGCCGCGCGCTACGTCGAAGCTTACGTCGTCGACCGCGACGAGTCCGCCGAAGATTTTTGTCAGGTTGCGGACGGCGAGGAGGGCGTCGCTCATTGCGTCGCGCCTCCGCGCGTCCGGCCAATGATGAGGTCGCGTGACTGGTCGATCAGCACGGCGACAATGACTACGGTCCCAACGACAATGAACTGCCAGAAAGCATCGACGTTGAGCATCACGAGCCCAGTTGTCAGCACCGCGATGATGAGGGCGCCGATCACCGTGCCGATCACGGTTCCGGCGCCGCCGAACATGCTGACGCCGCCGATGATGACGGCGGCGATCGAGCTTAAGAGCAGCGGATCTCCGATCACCGCCGAGCCCGCCGTGAATCGCAGCGTCGACAGAAAGCCCGCGATCCCGGATGTCGCGGCCGACAGGATGTAGATAAGAATGATTTGGCGATCGACGGGGATGCCGCTGCGCACCGCGGCGTCCATACTGCCGCCGATAGCATAGGTGTGCCGCCCGAACTGTGTCCGGTGGAGTAAGAAAATCGTCCAGGCGACCACGAACGCCGTCACAACGACCGGATAGGGCAGGATGATGTCCATGCGGCGGAGAAGCTCGCCGCTGACTTCCGGCCGCTGAAGGAAATAGAGGCCGCCGCCTTGGCCCGGGATGTAGTAAAGGAGCGCGTCGTTGCCGTAGGCACGGATGCCGGGCGGCAAGCCTATCACGGTCGTGTTCTCGCTCATGAGATAGGCGATGCCGCGCACGATGAACGAGGTGCCGAGCGTAACGATGAATGCTGGCACCTTCAGTTTTGCAATGATGACGCCGTTGACGGCGCCCACCGCTGCTGCGCCGGCAAGGGCCGCGATGAGGCCGATCAGAACAGAGGGAAACAGAGGCGCGCCTGCATTGAAGGCGGCGCGCAGCGCTAGCGCCGAGAGCACCGAAGCCAGGCTCATGACCCAGCCGACCGAGAGATCAATGCCAGCGGCGATGATGACGAAGGTCTGACCCAACCCCAAGAGCAGCACCGGAATGATCGCGACCAGAATGTTCTGGGAATTGCGAATGGTGAGGAAATTGACCGATCCCCCCGTCGTCAACGGCACAGAGACCACGAAGAACGTGACCATGAGGCCGAGGAACGCCCACGCCCACACGCGGCTGAAAAAAAGAGCGACGCGCTGAGCGCGGGTGCGCACGCCGGGGGGAGCGGCGGACGCGCGGGTGAGGGTGAGCCTCGATGCGCGCTCGGTCACTGGCAAGGTCCTCGGCCTTTTGAGATCGCCGTATCAGCAACGGAAAGACCTGGGCAGGCGGGCACTCCCGCCAGCCGAGAGTCGAGGTCGGAGGCAACCTCTTCTCCGGCGCAGAGTGTCCAAAAAACGCCCGTCTTTCGAGGGGCCCCGGGCGGAGAGAAAATGCAAGCGGGTGTTATTTGCCGGGCACCTGGTAGATGAAGCGAGCGATCGCGGGGTCCTTGACGTTCGTCTTGTCGATGATGGCGAAGCCGGTCTCGACGCGACGCGGAAGGCTGGTGACGCCGGCGGCGTCGGCCGCGGCGAACTGCACCGCCATATAGCCCATGTCGAACGGTTTCTGCGCCAGCACCAGCGACACCGCGCCCTGCTCCATCAGTTCGATCGCCTGTTTGGTGGCGTCGTAGGCGACAACTTGCACGTGGCCGCCGAGCCCGGCGTTGACGACCGCGGCGCCCGCCCCTTGCGCGCTGAACACGTTGGTGCCGAACACGCCGGCAAGATCCGGTTCTCGCGCCAGTACCGCCGCCGTCTCCTGTGTCGCCTTGTTAGGGTCGTCAAGATTGTAATCAGGACCCAGCACCTTGATGTTCGGAAAGTCCTTGGCCATCGCCTCCTTAAAACCTTTTTCGCGGTCCTCGACCGAGCTCACGTTGGGATTGGTCGAGTTGATGTACACGGTTCCTTTGCCGCCGATCGCCTTGGCCAGCCCGCGTGCGGCGATGCGGCCGCCCTCGGTATTGTTGGAGCCGATGTAGGTGATAGGGAATTTGACCGGGCCGTTCACGTAGTCGCCGTCGCCAATGTAACTGTCGACGATGATGACTTTGATGCCGGCGTCTACGGCTGCCTTGAGAGGGCCGATCATCTGATCTTTGTCGGTCGCGGCGGTGATAATGTAATTGAGGTCGCCGCGCGCAATCATGGAATCCAGAAGCGGCGTTTGGGCCGCCACGCCCCAGGTGGGCGGAATTTGGGTGACGACCTCGGCGCCGAGATCCTTGGCCGCCTTTTCCACCCCGAGTTGCATGACCTGGTAGAATGGATCGACGACCCCGGGCAAAAATCCGATCTTAAGTTTCTCGGCCGCCGCGCCATGTGCTGCGAAGGCTGCCGCCAGCCCGGCCGCCATGGCTAAACCTAAGTGCTTCCGCATGTCATTCTCCTCCCTCGAGCAATTGTTCGTTGTCGTCGGTCAGCTTTGCTGCCGGTTTTGCTTGCGCTTTTTCACACTTCGTTTAGTTCCCGGCCTTTTCCGCCGTCTTTGCGTTCTTGGCCCGTTCGATCCCCTCGATCACGAGCGCGCGCGCTTCATCCGCGTCGCCCCAGCGAACGATCTTTACCCACTTATTGGGTTCGAGATCCTTGTAGTGTGCGAAGAAATGCTCGATCTGTTCGATCGTGATCGATGGCAGGTCGGAGTAATTGTTCACATGCGCGTAGCGCTTGGTGAGTTTCGCCGACGGCACGGCCAGCAGTTTCTCGTCGCCGCCCGCTTCGTCCTCCATGATCAAGACGCCGACGATTCTGCAGCTCATCACCGCGCCTGGGACGATCGCGCGTGTGTTGGCAACGATCACGTCGCAGGGATCGCCGTCGTCTGAGAGCGTATGGGGGATGAAGCCGTAATTTCCCGGATAGCGCATCGAGGTGTAGAGAAACCGATCGACCTGAAGCGCGCCGCTCTCCTTATCCATCTCATACTTGATTGGCTCGCCGCCGATCGGCACCTCAATGACAACGTTGACGTCGTGGGGAGAATTGTTGCCGATCGATACAGCGTTCAGGTTCACGCTTGCCCTCCCAATTGCGGAGCGTAATCCTGTGTCACAGGAGGAAGGAACATTTAGCCGAAGCCGAACGCGATTCGATCGCGCTGCTGACCGCCGAAGGTTTCGCGCGCGCGGCGCAGGACTCGCCCGCCCAGCCGGCGGTAAAACCCGACCGCTCGGTCGTTATCCGCGAGCGCCCAGACGACGAGATTCGATAGGCCATGGCCCGCCAGATCCTTGCGAGCGGCGTCGAACATACGGCGCCCGAAGCCGCAACCCTGGCACTCCGGGGCAAGGTAAAGCTCGAAGATCTCGCCGCCATAGCCGAGCGCTGGAACCCGGTTGCGCCCATAGCTGATATAGCCGACGACGGAGTCGCCGAACTCAAGCACCAATAACGGCGTCCGGCGCGCGATTGCGAGCCGCCACCACTCCGGACCTCTGCGCGCGATCATCCGTTCGAGCTCCCGGCCGGGGATAACGCCACGATAGGCCTCGCGCCATGCCGCATCATGCACGGTCGCGATCTCGCCCTCGTCGCCCAGTCGCGCCGCGCGGATGGATATGACCGTCTCGACCATGGACGGGATGTTAAGTCCGCGCGCGGGCACGCCGCAAGGCCTTGACAGCGGCCCCGGATGACTTTTTTGGTGACGGGCTTGCCCGTGAGTTGGCGCATCCGCGCCGGAATTTCAGCGCAATCGCCGTTCAAGGCGCTGCAAACACCGAAGCTGGAGATTCGAAACAATGGCGCTGCGATCGCCTCAAGCCCGCTTGCGGCTGGCAGCCGCCGGGATGACGGCTGCGCTCGTCTGGGCCGTGGGCGCACGCGCCGACGTCCTGCACGCGACGTATCGCGTGTCCCTGGTTGGCCTTCCGATTGGCTCGGTCAACCTCAGCGCCGATCTCACCCCGACAAGCTACACGATCGCCGGCGACGCCAAATTGACTGGCCTCGCCAAGCTCTTCACCAATGCGCACGGCGCCTCTGCGGGCAAGGGCGCAATTGTCCAGGGACATGTGTCGCCAGCGACTTTCGCCACCATTGCCTCAAGCTCGAACATGACGCGGACGATTCGCATGGCGCTTGCCGGCAATGCCGTCACCGGCATCGATATCTCGCCGCCATTTCAGGATAAGCCGGACCGAGTTCCGCTTGGACCCGGCGACAAGCGCGGCGTCGTCGACCCGGCCGGCGCGGTCATCCTGCCCGCGCCAGCCTCAGGACCGATTCTGTCGCCCGCGGCATGCAACCGCAAGGTTCCGATCTTTGACGGCTACACGCGGTTCGACGTTGATCTCACTTATGTCGGCGAGCGGACAGTGTCGGCGAAGGGTTATGAAGGTCCGGTAGCTGTTTGCGCGGCCCGCTACGTCCCGATCTCCGGCCATAGCCGCGACCGGCCGGCGACCAAGTTCATGGCCGACAACAAAGACCTGGAAGTCTGGCTGGCGCCGATCGACAGCGACCACGTGCTGATCCCCTTCCGGGTCTCGGTTCGGACGATGATCGGCACGACGGTTATCGAGGCACAGGAATTCCGCCTGAGCGAGAAGTAATGGGGATCGCTGGCGCGCGATTCGAAACACGGGCTGGCGCGAGGGGAGTGGACGAGCGGCCAGACCTGCCCGCGACTAATTAAGCTCGTCTTCCAGTGTTGGCAGCGGCAGCACGCCGACGCCGTCCTCGAGTAATGACTGGGCCTCCGCGCGGCTCGCGCGCCCGCGTATCGCCCGCTCCGGTTCGTCGCCGAGATGGATGGCTCGCGCTACCTGCGGGAACTTCGTGCCGACGTCGTCGGTGTTGGCCTCGATTTCGCGGCGCATGCGGAGAAAGAACTCGCGCGTGTGGCGGCGTCGATCATCGACGGCGATCTCAGGTCCCATCCCGGGAGGTGCACGCTCGCCGCCGACGACGGCCGGGGCCATTATGGCTTTGTCGACCCGTGGCGAACCGCATTCGGGGCAGGCGACAAGACCACGTTTGCGTTGCTTGTCATAGGCGGCGCTGTCGGGAAACCAGCTCTCAAAGGCGTGCCCTTCGGCGCAGCCCAGCGCATATTTGATCATCGTTCAGTCTGCCAGAAGCGCATCGAGCTTTCCTGTTGACTCGAGCGCGTGCAAATCATCGCAACCACCGACGTGTATATCGCCGATGAAAATCTGCGGCACCGTCCAGCGACCGCGCGCCCTCGCCGCCATTGCCGCCTGGGCGCCGCGGTCGCCATCCACGCTGATTTCCTCGAAGGGGGCCGCCTTGTCACGCAACAGCGCCTTGGCGGCGTGGCAATAGGGACAAGTGGACTTGGTGTAGATGACGACAGGGGCCACGCTTGAGAGATCCTTGACGCAACAATCCGTGCACATTTCCGCTAGTATATGGGCAGTTACCCGGCTGTAACAACCCTCGCGAAGACCAGCACGTCGACCCGCTTCGCGCCCGCCCTCAACACCGCTCGTGAGGCGGCGTTGGCGGTCGCGCCCGAGGTTAAAACGTCGTCGACCAGCACGACATTGAGGTCCCTCACCACTGCGCTCTCGGCGATTCGGAACGCGCCCTGGACATTTTCGGCCCTTTGCGCTCGGCTCAAGCCCACCTGGCTGCGCGTCGCTTTGACTCGACGAAGCGCGGCTAGGTTGCACGGTTTTCCCGTTTGGCGGGAGATTTCCGTCGCCAGCGCGGCCGCCTGATTGAACTGCCGTCGCCACAGCCGCAGGGCGTGCAGCGGCACCGGCGCCAGGAGATCGGCGTCGGCCAGAATATCCGTGCCGGCGCGAGCCATCCAACTTGCGATCGGCCGTGCGAGTTCTGCGCGGTCGGAATACTTGAGCCGATGCACAAGCGTGCGGGCCGGCCCATCCTCGAACCTCGCCACCGCCCGGGCCCGGCTGAACGCCGGCGGATCGGCCATCGCCTGCGGCGAGATGAGGCCTTGGCCGAGATCCTGCTCGAACGGCGTGCCGAGGCGCTCGCAAAAAGGCCGCTCAATGAAGCGAATGGTGCTCCAGCAGCGCGGGCATAGCGCGCCGTGCCTGTCCGTGGCTGCGCGGCAGGCAAGGCACGTCGGCGGATAAAGCGCATCGAGCGCGGTGTGAGCCAGGCTGAAGGCGAACGCGCCAGCGCGGCGCGCCCAAGGCGAGCCGTGAGCGTCATCCGCGTCCAGCGCAGAAGCGGCGTCCATGGGCGCTAAGCTAGCGCGAACAGAAGCTTTGCGCGAGGGGCTGTCTGGCGCATAAGGAGCGCCCATGTCGGATCCGGCGCCGCCGCAGATTTTCGATCGAGGTTTGATCAACGGGCGCCTCGATCGCGCCTGGGCGCGCGCCAGCGGGCAGGCTCAAGCCGATTTCCTGCTGGTGAGGGCTGCTGAAGACCTTCGTGGTCGGCTGTCGCTTGTCAAACGGCGCTTCGCCCTTGCCGCCGACTTCGGTTCACCCGGCCCGCATGGCGCGGCCGCGCTCGCGGGCGCTGGGCAGGTTGATTGCGTCATCCGGGTCGCCCCAACCGAGGCGAGCCGTGGAGATGGCGACTTTCTACCAGCCGTTGGTGACCTTGAGCGCCTTCCATCCGCCGAAGGGCGCCTCGATCTCGCCATTTCGCTGCTCGCCCTGCAGACGGTGAACGATCTGCCGGGCGCCCTGATCCAGATGCGGCGCGCGTTGAAAGGCGATGGTCTCCTGATCGCGTCGATGATCGGGGGCGAGTTGCTGACCGAACTGCGGCAAAGCCTGACGGTCGCCGAGAGCGAGATTCTGGGCGGCGCGTCGCCGCGCGTTGCGCCCTTCGTCGATGTGCGCGCTCTCGGGGGCCTCGCGCAGCGCGCGGGCCTGGCGCTGCCGGTCGTCGATCTCGATCGCGCGATCGCCCGTTACCCGGACGTGTTCACGCTTTTTGCCGACCTGCGGGCGATGGGGGCCACGAACGCGCTGCAGGCGCGCAGCCGCAAACCGCTGCGGCGCGAAGTGCTGCTGCGGGCCGCCGCCGTCTACGCCGAGCGCTTTGCCGATCCGGACGGGCGTCTGCGTGCGACCTTCGATCTCGTCTGGCTCGCGGCTTGGGCGCCCCATGAAAGCCAGCCAAAGCCACTCGAGCCTGGATCGGCGACGATGTCACTCGCGGAAGCGCTCAAAAGCAGACGTTAGCTGTTTCGTCCCAGGCTTTTGTGGAGCGGGTTGAGTTTGAATCGGTTGGGCTGGGAAGTCCATGCTTTGCAGACGAACTCGTAGGGGGTCATGCGTTTGAGGGTCTTGAGCCTTGTGGCGAAGTTGTAGGCGTCGGCGAAGTCCCGCAGATGCGCGCGCAGCTGCTCGTGTGTTTCGTAGAAGTAGCGTTTGACGGTTGCGTCCTCGATCGTTCGGTTCATCCGCTCGACCTGACCATTCGTCCACGGATGCTTCGGCTTCGTCAGCCTATGGTCGATATCGTGGATGCGCAGGCCTATTCGAAGGCCTGCGCTCGGAAGGGCTTCTGGTTGGTGATCGTCTCCCGGATTTCCACGGGCGACCAGGAGTTGCCAGCGGGATCGGTGAAGTGGGTTCCGTTGTCGGTAAGAACCCGCGTGGACCTTCGTAAGGGACGGCCTCAATCGGTCGACGCAGGAGTCGACGCAGGAAGTCTGCGGCGTTGCGCCGCGAGACCGTCTCGCGGCGTTCGACAAAGGCGAACTTCGACGTCCTGTCGATGGCGACGAGGAGAGAGAGTTTGCCCGCGGCGGTTCGAGCCTCGGCGCTATCGAGATGGAAATAGCCGATCGGGTAGGGCTTGAACTTCCGCTTCGGAGAGGCCTGCCCTTCAACCTCGGGCAGCCTCGAGATTCCATGGCGCTGCAAGCAGCGATGCAATGACGAGCGCGTTAGATGCGGAATTGCCGGCTGAAGCGCGTGGAGGCAGTCGTCCGGCGGCAAAAGCGTAGGCCGCCTGAAGGCAATGATCACCGCCTCTCCCTCGACAGTCAGAACCGTCGATCCGGCGTCCTTGGGGCCAGTCGGAAGATCGGAGACGGACGTCCGTTTCTTCCGCTTGGCGACCGTCTTGGGATTGATCCCGTGTCGCTTTGGCAACCGTTCTCAGGCTCTCTTGACCATGTTGGATCGCTCGCCGGACTGCCTCTGTCGTGGTGGCGCACCCATGAAGAACCTGGCCCATAGCGCATCCCTCGAAGCGCTCAAGATTGCACCATCAAAGCTCGGGACCAAACAGCTAGCAAATATCCTTCGATAGAAAAGGGTTGTGTACATGAACCGCGGACCCGCTATTTAAGTTCGCCCCAGCCACTCCATCCGCTGCCCGGCGGGCGCTGTCGCTTCGCCTTGCGCCGGCCGAACCATAAGTGACGGCTGGCGCCACACCGTCGCAATTTTTTTGACATAGCGCTGACACGAAACCGCAACGGGTAAGCCACGCTCCGATTTCATTCGTTAAGTGTATGACGTTTCAGGCTTTCGATGGTGGGCGCACAAGGGCTCGAACCTTGGACCCGCTGATTAAGAGTCAGCTGCTCTACCAACTGAGCTATGCGCCCATCGCATCCGCCGGGCGATCCCGCCAAGCCGAGGGGCGGCGTTTAGCAAAGGCTCGTCAGACTGTCCAGCCCAAACGGGCGCTTAACTTGCGGCCGCCCGCATCAGCGTGCGCCGGCCCAGACCGCTTAGTTTTTCGCTTTGTCGACCAGCTTGTTCTTGCCGATCCAGGGCATCATGGCGCGCAGTTTCTCGCCGACCTCTTCGATCGGATGGGCGTTGGCGCGCGCGCGCATCGCCTTGAACGAGGTCTGGTTGACTCGGTTCTCCAGCATCCAGTCGCGGGTGAACTTGCCCGACTGGATATCTCCAAGCACGCGTTTCATCTCAGCCTTCGTCTCGGGCGTGATGAGGCGCGGCCCACTGACATATTCGCCATACTCGGCGGTGTTGGAAATCGAGTAATTCATGTTGGCGATGCCACCCTCATAAATGAGATCGACGATCAATTTCACTTCGTGCAGGCACTCGAAATAGGCCATTTCCGGCGCATAGCCGGCTTCGACCAGAGTCTCGTAGCCGGCGCGGATCAGTTCGACGAGGCCGCCGCACAACACTGTCTGTTCGCCGAACAGGTCGGTCTCGCATTCCTCCCGAAACGACGTCTCGATAACGCCTGCGCGGCCGCCGCCGATCGCCGAGGCATAGGACAAACCGACATCGTGCGCGTTGCCGCTCGCGTTCTGGTGGATCGCGATGAGGCAGGGCACGCCGCCGCCCCGCTTATATTCGGAGCGCACCGTGTGACCAGGGCCCTTTGGCGCGACCATCAGCACATCGTGATCGGCGCGCGGCTCGATCAGATTGAAGTGAACATTGAGCCCATGGGCGAACATGAGCGCCGCGCCCTGTTTCATATTGGGCGCAAGCTGATCGCGATAAATCTCGGCCTGCAATTCGTCAGGCGTCAGCATCATCACGATGTCCGCCCACTTGGCCGCGGCGGACACGTCCATGACCTTGATGCCTTCGGCCTCCGCCTTTTTGGCGGAGGGCGACCCGGGCCGCAGCGCGACCGCGATCTCCTTCACGCCGCTGTCGCGCATGTTGAGGAGATGCGCGTGGCCCTGACTGCCGTAGCCGACCACCGCCACTTTCTTGGCCTTGATCAGATTGAGATCGGAATCTCGATCGTAATACACACGCATGTTTTGTCCAGCCTTCGCGAAACGCAGCTTTGCGAGAAATTGAAGTCAGGCGTCGCCACGCCGGACGAAGGCTTCTAGTGAATGCGCGGGATGCGATCAAGCGCGCGCCGAAAGACACCGGGCCGGGTTTGGCCGTCAAGACTATGTCATAGCTGGTGGCTTAATGACGATTGGCGCCTTATGATTGGGCTCCGACCCGCGAAAGCCGCGGGGTCTTGCCGGGAGGGGTTGGCAATGGGCTTGCTTAATCGGTTGCGATCGTTCGCGGTTCTGGCGCTGATCGCCGTTTCGGTTTCGGCTTGCGGATACAATGTTATCCCGACCAAGCAGGAGGCCGCCAACGCGGCCTGGGCGGAAGTTCAAAACCAATATCAGCGCCGCGCCGACCTCGTTCCCAATCTGGTCGCCACCGTTCAAGGATATGCGAAGCAGGAAAAGGACGTCTTTGTCCAGGTCACCGAGGCGCGCGCCAAAGCGACCTCGATTCACCTCGACGCCAACGACCTGACCGATCCGGCTAAAGTCAAACAGATGCAAGACGCGCAAAATGCGCTGTCGGGCGCTCTCGGGCGTCTGCTTGCGGTCAGCGAAAACTATCCGGACCTCAAGTCGAATCAGAATTTTCTCGCCCTGCAATCTCAGCTCGAGGGGACGGAAAACCGGATCGCCGTCGCCCGCCGCGACTACATCGCCGCGGTGCAGGACTTCAACACGACGCTCAGAACTTTCCCGAGCGTGCTCTGGGCGCAGACGGTGTTCCGCTCGATCAAGCCGATGGTTCCGTTCACCGCCGATTCCGAAGCCCAGGCGGCGCCGAAGGTGAAGTTCTAACCCGGCCCACGGGAGAGCTTGCATGCCGCGCCTCTGGCCGCAGGCGCCGTTCGTCTGCCGGCGGGCGTGGTTCGTCTGGCCGCAGGCGCTGGTCGTCGCGCTGCTCGCGGCCCTGTGGGCCAGCGTGGCGCTCGCGGCCCCCAACTTTCCTCCGCTGACCGGCAGGGTTGTTGACCAGGCGAATATCTTGTCGCCGGTCACGAAGGCCGATCTTGAGCGCAAGCTCGCCGACCTCGAGCAGAAATCGAGAATCCAGCTTGTCGTGGCGACCGTGCCTTCGCTGGGCGGCGAGGAGATCGAGCCTTACGCCAACGGGCTCTTCCGCGCCTGGAAACTCGGCGATGCCAAAGACAACAATGGCGCGCTCCTTCTGATCGCGCCGAAAGAGCGGCGGGTGCGCATCGAAGTCGGTTACGGTCTCGAAGGGACGCTGACCGACGCCGTTTCCAGCATCATCATTGCGAACGCCATCGCGCCGCGATTCAAGGCGGGAGATTTCAACGGCGGGGTCACGCGCGGCGTCGACGACATCATCACCGCGCTGACCACCGATTCCGCCGAGTGGAAGCCGAAACCGACCGACATGCGCGCAGAACACGAGGCTTCGCTGCTCGATACGTTGGCGCCGTTTCTCATCTTTCTTTTCATCATGTTCGTGGTCAGCAGGATGAGCCGACGAAGCGGAGGCGGCAACGTCATCTTCATTCCGATGGGCACTGGAGGATTCGGGGGCGGGTTTCGCGGTGGCGGCGGGTTCGGCGGCGGAGGATTTGGAGGGGGCGGATTTTCCGGCGGCGGCGGCTCTTCCGGGGGCGGCGGCGCCTCGGGAGGCTGGTGATGATTCTCGACCCGGACGCGGCGGCGCGCGTCGAGGCCGCGTTCGACGCCGCGCAACTCAAGACCAGAGCCCCGCTCGTCTGTGTGCTCGCCGGGGCCTCTACCTCTCTCGACGGGGAGTTTCTCCTTGGCGCCTGCGTTCTCGCCCTCGCAACACCGCTGCCGCTGCTGGTGTTCACCGAGCTTTCCGCGCACCGCATCTACGTCGCTCAACTGCTCGTCGCTATTCTCGCCTCCGTGCTGCTCTCACTGCCGCCGCTACGGCGGTGGCTGATCCCGAAGCGCGTTGCGCGCTCGGCTGGCCACCGCGCCGCGCTCGCGCAGTTCGTCCTGCGCGGGATCGACCGCTCGCGTTGCGGCGCTCTCATCTATGTGTCGCTGGCCGAGCATTACATCCGCATCGTTCCAGCCGAGGACGCGGAGCGCGTCGTCCCCCAGGCGCAATGGCAAGCCGCCGTCAATGAGGCGCTCGGACCGCTCGCCGCGGGAGAGACGGAGGCCGCGCTTACTGGGCTCGCGGCAAGCTGCGGCGACATCATTGCGCCGCATTTCCCGCCTGGGGAGACGGTCGATCCGGCGAAGCAACGGTTCCACATCGTTTGAGCGTGAGCATCATCTGCGCCAACCAACCTTGACCTCATTTGTCCATGCCGGCTCCCCACAGAGCCTCGGTTAACCGCTGTCCGTTCTTGAGATTCCGGCCATTCTCCACTAGAAAGGGCTGAGTTTCGGGACATTGCGGGGAACGCAAACATGCCATTTGGCCGGCGCTCGATCGGACGACGCGCGCTGTTTGGCTTCGCCGCCGCGCTTGCGCTTGGCGCTGCGTCGGCGCAGGCGACCCCTTACCTGGTCGTCGACGCGGACAGCAACCAGGTGCTGATGCAGAACGAAGCGACCGCTCCGTGGTACCCGGCGTCGCTCACAAAACTGATGACGGTCTATGTCGCCCTGGACGCGGTGCGAAGCGGCAAACTCACCTTCGATACGCCGCTCGTCATGTCGGCTCGCGCGGCGCGAATGCCGCCGTCGAAAATGGGGTTCCGGCCTGGAACCCAGGTGACCCTCGACAATGCGCTCAAGATGCTGATGGTCAAGTCGCCCAACGATGTCGCGGTGATGGTGGCTGAGGGCGTTTCGGGCTCGATCGAAGCCTTTGCGGACGACATGAATGCCGACGCGCAGCGGCTGGGCCTGCATGAATTGCATTTCGTCAACCCCAACGGACTGCACAATCCCGCGCACGTGTCCTCGGCCCGCGACATGGCCATTATCGCCCGCGCGCTCCTGCGTGAGTTTCCGGACCACGCCGATCTCTTCAGCATCGGCGCGATTCAATTGGGCAACCGATACATCCCCAATCACAATGGTCTCCTCGGCCGCTACCCTGGCGCCGACGGAATGAAGACGGGCTTCACCTGTCCGGCGGGTTTCAATGTGGTGGCGAGCGCCAATCATGCCGGACGGCATTTGATCGTGGTCGTGCTCGGCGCGCCGTCGGCGAGATCGCGCAACCAGGAAGCCGCGGACCTCTTCGATCGTGGCTTCGCGTTGGGCGGGGGCAACGGCTCATTGGAATCGTTGCCGTCGGGCTCAGGCGCCGCGCCCAACATGCGGGCCGACGTGTGCCTGCATCGCAACGCCGCGGCGCTCGCCGCTGCCGAAGATGACGGCATTGCTCAAGAGGCTGAGGCTGCTGCGGCACGCGGCGGGATGCTCCCCCTCCCCTTGGCGGCGCTTCTGACTCCAGCCGTCGTGCACACCGAGCTCACCAATGAAAGGATCCGCTTCGATCCGGTGCCCGTCTACATCGGTCCCGCGCCAGGGTGGAAGGGGT
The DNA here is from genome assembly GCA_963726105.1 of uncultured Alphaproteobacteria bacterium. Taxonomy (GTDB): domain Bacteria; phylum Pseudomonadota; class Alphaproteobacteria; order Rhizobiales; family Beijerinckiaceae; genus Roseiarcus. Next base: position 521,410 of record CAVSBJ010000024.1, on the reverse strand, counting down.
CGGCGCTGACCGCGCACCGGATCACTGAAACTGCCGCCGCGGTGGGGAACAAGACCCTGTCCGCTGACAGTTTCTCCGCAGCTGCGACGATGCCTGAGGGAGACGCGGGCGTTCCCGTCCGGGCTTCACCCAGATCCAAGCACAAGCCGGCGGGACATTCCGAGAAAAGCATGGCGGCCCACAAACCTGCGAAGAGCGCGCCGGAAAAATTGGAGAAGAAGGACGTATCCACGAATTGAATCTGAGATCCGCGGGTCGAGCGCCAAGCTGGCGATTCAAATTTTCAACTATGTTGTGATCGTACTTCTTTGCTCAGACCAATAACGGTCGGATAGGGCGCAAAATAATTTTACGAAATGCCTTAGTTTGGCCAGCTTGTCGTCAAGCGGGCGCCGCAACGGGGAGCCATCTTCAGACAGTGCCCCCGTGGAATCGGTTCGCGGTTTGCTCGGTTTTCTTGCCCCCCAGCCCCCGAGCGCCAAGTCGGACCGAAATGAACTCCACGAGAGCTAGCGGATCGGCGGGCCCCCTCCTAGCCGATCCGCTTTTTTTTGCCCGCGCGGCGGGGAGCGGATTTCATTCTCCGAAGATTACGGCATTATACGCCCAGCGCTTGAGCAAGTGGTGGGCGATCGCCATCGGCGTTGGGGCTGTGAGATTCTGCGGGTGACGGCCTTCGATGAGCGCGATCGCCTCATCGCGGCTGAACCATCGGGCGTCCTCCAGTTCGACGCGATCAACCTCGAGGCTCCGGCTTTCCGCTTCAGCAAAGCAGCCGATCATCAACGAGGCGGGGAAAGGCCAGGGCTGCGAGGCAAAGTACTGCACCGCTCGACAGGCGACGCCGGCCTCCTCGCGGACTTCGCGCCTGACCGCAGCCTCGATGGTTTCCCCGGGCTCGACGAACCCGGCCAGCGCCGAATACATGCCCTTGGGAAACCTCGGCTGACGACCGAGCAGACAGGCCTCGCCATCCACCGCGAGCATGATGACGACCGGATCGGTGCGCGGGAAATGGAACGCTTTGCACACCGGGCAATCGCGCCGCCAGCCCGCGACCGCGACTTCGGTCGGCGACCCGCAATTCGAACAGAAGCGATGGCGCGTGTGCCAGTTCATGAGCGCCTTGGCCGCCGCCAGCATCGCCGTCTGGTCTTGTGGCAGGAGGCTGCCCATCGCAATCGAGCGCAGGTCGACGAGCTTCAGGTCCTCGCGACCCGGCACGACCAGAACGCGCCGGTCGAGAAATCCGTCGCTCGTGTCCGCGCGCAGTTCGACAGCCTCATCAGGCAGAAGAGCGATGAAGATCGGCGCGCCATTGGGCGTGAGGCCCAGGAAGGCTTCGACTTGCGACCCGCCAAGCGCCGCAATCTCGCTCATCGGAAAGAGCGGATCGAGTCCGTTCCCGGTGTTCCGCGATACCGGCATCTCGCGAGCGATCAGGAGCGCGCGCGCATCCTCGCGGGCCCGAAGGCTGGCAACCTCGACCGGGTCCTCGCGCCGATAAGATCCACGATCAAACCAATCGACGACGTAGCCAAGGCCTTCAAGACTTGCCAAAGCTGATCTCCTTCAGCGGCATTGAGCCGCGACTGGCGTTTAGGGAAACCAGCTCGGCGCGCGGCGGGGATCGCCGCTCAACGATACCGCGCCTTGAGGCTCGACACGCGTTCGGCGTCGTAGTCGATGATACAGCGCAGGCGCGGATCGCCGGCCTTCGCGTCCATGCCCGATTCGAACGGCGCAACGTCCTGGCATTCCGAATCGCGCCATGCAACCCATTGTCCCTGGGCGTCATTGAGCGAGCGGCGCCAGCGCCCCTTTTGCGAGGAGAGCAGGCCTGGGCGCGCGTCGATCGATTTGATCGCCGCCTCGACGGCCGCCGCGAGCTCCCTGTCGGCCTTATCGGCGGTGGTTCTCAGGCAGTCGGCAAGCTCGCGAGCGCCAATTTTGGCGGCGTCGCAGGCCGCTTGCGAGGGATGCGCATCCTCGGCATGGGCCAACGGGCAAAAGACGATCGCGGCGGCGGCAAAAACAAGAGGTCGCATGATCACCTTAATCACCGAAAAGGACCTGAAGGAGCGCGTCACAAGCCCGACGCGGCGCGCGGGGGGCCGCTGAGGTAATCCCCGATGCGCTCGAGCGCGCGCTCGATATTGTCCAAGGAGTTGGCGTAGGAGAGCCGCAAGTACCCCTCGCCATAGACGCCGAAGTCGGGGCCCCCGATCGTGGCCACGCCCGCATCCTGCAACAGCGACGAAGCGAGCGGCTTGGCTTTCCAGCCAGTGTGCGAAATATTTGGAAAGGCGTAGAACGCGCCTTTCGGCGTCGCCGCTCGAACGCCAGGAAGACGGTTGAGGCCAGCTGTCACCGCCTTGCGCCGGCGGTCGAATTCCGCGCCCATGGCGCCGACTGAGTCTTGAGGCCCCTTCAGCGCCGCGATCCCGGCGAATTGAGCGGCAGAATTGACGCAGGAATAGGAGTTGACCGCCAGCTTTCGCGCGACATCACGCCAAGTTTTGGGCCAGACGGAATAGCCGAGCCGCCATCCCGTCATCGCATAGGTCTTCGACCAGCCATCGAGCAGGATAAGGCGGTCGCGAATTTCCGGATAGTCGAGCAGCGTCTGATGCGCGAGGCCATCGTAAGTGAGCTGGCCATAAATCTCGTCCGACAGGATCGCCGCTTTCGGGAAGCGCGCGAGGCCCGCGACGAGGCTGTCGATCTCTTTTTTCGGCGTGACGCCGCCGGTCGGGTTCGCAGGCGAATTGAGGATGATGAGCCGGGTCTCTGGCGTCATCAGCGCGAGCGTCTCGTCCGCCGAGAAGGCGAAGCCGTTTTCCTCCCGCATGGGGATCGGAATCGGGCGCGCGCCGGTGAACTCGATCATTGAGCGATAGATGGGAAAGCCCGGATCGGGATAGACGATGTCGACGCCCTTTTCGCCGAACATCTCGATGGCCATGAACATCGTCACTTTGCCGCCGGGGACGATCATGATGAGATCGGGGGACACGTCCGTGCCTAGGCGCCGATGCAGATCTTCCGCGACCGCCTCGCGCAAGGGCGCAATCCCCGTCGCGTCGGTATAGCCGTGCTCGCCGTCGCGCAAAGCCTTGACGGCGGCCTCGACGATATGCGGCGGCGTTTTGAAATCGGGCTGGCCGATGCCGAGATTGATGATGTCGCGCCCCTGGCGCTGCAATTCAGCCGCTCGCGCCAGCACGGCGAAGGCGTTTTCCTCGCCGATGCGCTCAAAGGCGGCCTTGATGGCGGTCACTGCGAGTGTGTCTCCGGGGGGTGAGGGCTCCTTTTGGCAAAGCTGGGGCCGCGGAGCAAGCAGAAGAGACGAACCGCCTCGGAGAACCGCCCTCCAAAGCCCCGTTGCGCCTATCCCAGCGCCTTTTCCATCACCCGCCTGAGCCGCGCGCCGAAGGCCGCCGGGTCCTCGACGCTCGCGCCCTCCATGAGCCGCGCCTCATCGAGCACGAGCCAGGCGGCGTCCTCGATCAGCGGCTTGTCCGCGCCTTGCCTGAAGCGCCCGGCGAGCGCAAGGGTCAGAGGGTGCGTGGGATTGAGCTCGAGGATCGGCTTCGCGCGGTCGCCGATCCGCCCGTGCGCGGCGAGCATCTTTTCGAGCTGCCGGTCGGGGCCGAATTCGGGCGCGATAAGGCAAGCGACGCTGTCGGTCAGGCGGTCGGAGGCGCGAACCTCCGCGACCTCGTCGCCCAGAGTCTGCTTGAAGAAGGCGAACAACGTCGCCACGTCGCCGGACGCCTCGGCTGGCGCGTTCGCGCCCTCGACGAGGGCGATCGACTTGATGTCGGCTGCGCCCTGGCTCACGGACTTGAACGGCTTGCCGTCGAAGCCCGCGGCCGTCGAGACCCAGAAGGCGTCGACCGGATCGGCGAGCAGCAGCACTTCGACGCCTCGCGCCTTGAACCCTTCAAGCTGCGGGCTCGTCGCCAGGCGCTTGGCGTCGTCGCCGGTGAGATAATAAATCGCCGTCTGGTTCTCGCGCAGGGACGCGACATATTGCGCAAGCGTTCGGTCGCCTGCTGGGTTTGTCGTGGTGACGAAGCGGGCGATCTTGAACAGGCCGTCGCGGCGTTCCGGGTCCTCGTACAGCCCTTCCTTGATCACCGAGCCGAAATGCTCCCAGATCTTGGCGAACTTCTCGGGCTCGGCTTCGGCGAGCTTGCCAAGCTCCTGCACCACGCGGTTCGTCACGCCCTTGCGGATCGCCGCGAACACATCGCTCTTCTGGATCAGCTCGCGCGAGACATTGAGCGGCAGATCGGCGCTATCCACGACGAGGCGCACGAAGCGCAGCCAGCCGGGAAGGATGTCGGCGTCCTCGGTGATCAGGACGCGGCGCACATAGAGCTTGTTGCGACCTTTTCGCGCCGGATCGAACAGGTCGAACGGGCGCGAGCCCGGGATGAAGGCGAGCACCGTATATTCGTGCCGTCCCTCGGCGCGCCAATGCAAGGTGAGCGCCGGCTCGTCGAACTGGCCGGAAAGCCCGCGGTAGAACTCCGTGTATTCCTCCGCCGTCACCTCGGATTTGGGCTTGGCCCAGATCGCCGCGCCATCCGCGATGCGACGCTTCTCGGCGCCGAGTTTCTCGACGAGGTCGATCGGCACCGCGACCGCGCCGGAATGGTCGCGGATGATGCGCTCGAGCGTCCGCGGCTGGAGGAATTCCTGCGAGGCGTCATTCAGATGCAGGGTGACGCTGGTCCCGCGCTTCGGCGCGTTTTCGAGCGGGAGCGGGGCAATGGTGAAAGCGCCCTTGCCGTCCGACGTCCAGCGCCAGGCTTGCATAGTCCCGGCCCGGCGGGTATCGACGGTGACTTCGTCCGCGACCATGAACGACGAATAGAAGCCGATGCCAAATTGGCCGATGAGGGAGGAAGCTTCCTTGCTGGCGTCCTCGACCGCGAGCTTATCGAGGAAGGCCTTGGTGCCTGAGCGAGCGATGGTGCCAAGCCCGCTCGTCAGGTCCTCGCGGGTCATGCCAATGCCGTTATCCGAGAAGGTTAGCGTCTTGGCGTCGGGATTGATCGTGATCTCGATCGCGAATGGCGCGCCATCCTCGATCAGTTCAGGCTTGGCGATCGACTCGTAGCGGAGCTTCTCGCAGGCGTCGGCGGCATTGGAGACAAGCTCGCGGACGAAAATCTCCCGGTCGGAATAGACCGAATGGACCATGAGTTGCAGCAGGCGCGAAACGTCGGCCTCGAAGCTCTGGGTCGCGGCTTCGGTGGTCGGGGTCTGGGCGTCGGCGGTCAAGTGAACCCTCGCATAATGTTGAATTCGGAAATGCCGCCCGAAGGGCGCGGCGAACCGCATATCGGGGCGGCGCGGCGTAGATGCAAGGCCACATTCAGCCGCATTTCGCCGGCGATGGCGGCGGCTCCAGCCGGTGCTGCTAGCCAGAGGCGCCGCCACAACTTGCGGGCGAGCTTCGCGCAAGGAAATCCAAATCAATCAAAGGAAAAATCCTTGCGTTTCAAGGGGCCCCGTCTAGGATTCGAACTCGCGATCGCCGAGCCAGTTCACCGTGCGCTTTGGGTGTTTTCTTCCCTGCTCGACAGTCGGCCTTGTAGGCTTTCGCCCGATCGATCGCGAGCCAGCGATCTGGCTTGCAAAGCTTCTCGAATTTCCGTTGCGCTGCTGATTGGCTCATCGTGTCAGGCAATGGGTGAACTTCCATAGGAGCGTCGTATCCTTCGCTAAGTCGGGCGCCTTCTCCGCTCCCAGTCCCCGGAGTTCTCGCTTCCTAGCAGGCCGTTGAAAAAGTCTCTGGCGAGCGGAATCGTGCTGTGATTCTGTCGTCTCGCGTTTTGGCGGAGGCGACGGATGAGGGGCGGGGATGAGCGGTCGGGGTCGCTGTTCAGTTCGGTCGATCTCGAGGGGCGAGTTGGCAAGGACCATCCGCTTCGGATCATCCGCGGGGCCGTGAACGACGCGCTGACGGCGCTTTCGGGAGAGTTGTCGGGGCTGTATTCGCGGAGCGGCCGGCCCTCGATCCGGCCTGAGAAGCTCCTGCGGGCGATGCTGTTGCAGGCGTTCTATTCGATTCGCTCCGAGCGGCAACTGATGGAGCGGCTGGAGTGCGACCTCCTAGCTTCCGGCTGAAGGACGGCTCGGGCGATCCGCCGGCGCCAGGAGGCGGGCGGAACCGCGAGACGGACTTCCACGGCCAGAGGCGCTCCAACGAGACGCACGTTTCGACGACCGATCCGGAGGCGCGGCTTTATCGCAAGGGACCGGGCAAGGAAGCCAAGCTCTGCTTCATGGGGCATGCGCTGATGGAGAACCGCAACGGCCTCGTCGTCGACGCCTGCTTGACCGAGGCCAACGGCCATGCCGAGCGGATCGCGGCGCTGCACCTGATCGAACCGCGCGCCGATCGGCCGAAGCCGATCACGCTCGGCGCCGACAAGGCCTACGACGCCGAGGACTTCATCAATGAACTGCGCTCGATGAACGCGACGCCTCACGTGGCGCAGAACACGAACGGCCGCTCGTAGGCGATCGACGGCCGCACCACGCGGCACGCGGGCTATGCGGTCAGCCAACGCATCCGCAAGCGGATCGAGGAGGCCTTCGGCTGGATCAAGACCATCGCCGGTCAGGAGCGAGCCAAGTTCCGCGGCCGCGAGCGCGTTGAACCGCCCCGGGTTTGCCGGCGGCCGTTTCGTTTGAGTCACGCCGCGGTGGCGGGTTGGTCCGTCATGGCATAGTAGCGTTTCTCGGCTTCGGCTGGCGGGATGTTGCCGATGGGCTCCAGCAGCGGCGATTGTTGAACCGATCCACCCACTCCAGCGTCGCGAACGCGACAGCCTCGAATGACCGCCATGGTGGGCGCCGATGGATGGCCTCGGCTTTGTAGAGACCGTTGATGGTTTCGGCGAGAGCATTGTCGTAGCTGTCGCCGACGCTGCCTACAGAAGGCTCGATACCCGCTTCCGCCAAGCGCTGGGTGTATGTGATCGAGACGTATTGGGCGGATTCAAGCGGTCGTCGCAACACCTTAACGAAGGAGGTTGCGATGAGCCCTCGAAAGCGCCGATCACACCATTCTGGACGGGCCCCGCTGCCGTCACCGGGACGGCCGCCAGCAGCGGAGCGATCTGAACTTCAGCGATTTTGGTTGGGGATTGCGAAGGGGATGACCAGCGAGGAGGCTGCGCTGGCGGCTGGTATGTCGCAGCCTGTCGGAACCAGGATGTTCCGAAAGGCAGGCGGCATGCCACCAGCGATGTTCAGATCTTCGGCCGAGCCCCCGTCCGGACGATATCTCTCGTTTGCCGAACGTGAGGAGATCGCGCTTCTGCGCGTTCAGGGCCTTTCGAAGCGCGAGATCGGACGCCGGCTTGGTCGATCCGCCTCGACGATCTCCCGTGAGCTACGGCGCAATGCCGCCACGCGCAGCGGTGGCTTGGAATATCGTGCGTCGACAGCCCAATGGCACGCCGAGCGATCGGGCCGGCGTCCGAAAGGCGCCAAGCTTGCGCTGAACCGGGCCTTACGCGTCTATGTCGAGGAGAGGCTGGCCGGAACGGTCGCTGCTCGTAATGGTGCTGTCGTTGCCGGTCCTATGGTCTGCTGGAGTGGACGCCGTCATGGACAACGAAAGGCTCGTCGATGGAGCACGGCATGGAGCCCGGAGCAGATCGCCCGGCGATTGGCTGTAGACTTTCCGAATGACGAGACCATGCGGATCAGTCACGAAGCCATTTATCAAGCACTCTTCATCCAAGGCCGAGGGGCCCTTCGACGAGAACTGACCGCATGCCTGCGAACCGGGCGGGCGTTGCGGACGCCGCGGGCGCGCGTGGGCCAGCGCGGCAAGGGCTTCGTGTCATCCGAGATCATGATCAGCCAGCGCCCGGCCGAGGCGGATGACCGTGCGATTCCGGGGCACTGGGAGGGCGACCTCATTCTGGGGCTTGGCAGTTCGGCAATAGGCACACTGGTCGAGCGTACGACGCGCTTTACGATGCTGCTACACCTGCCGCGACTGGACGGTCATGGGGCCACGCCGCGAGCCAAGAATGGACCGGCTCTCGCAGGGCATGGCGCCGAGGCCGTTCGCGATGCCATCACGCGCACCATCGTAACCCTGCCTCAGGAACTTCGCCGCTCGTTGACATGGGACCAAGGCGCCGAGATGGCCCAACACGTGGCGCTTAAAATCGACACTGGAATCCAAGTCTACTTCTGCGATCCCCAGAGCCCCTGGCAGCGGGGCGCCAACGAAAACACCAATGGATTGCTGCGCCAGTACTTCCCAAAGGGCACGGACCTGAGCACCCACAGCGCAGAGACGATCGCAGCCGTTGCCGCAACCCTCAACGCGAGACCGCGAAAAACCCTCGGGTGGAGGACTCCGGCCGAAGCGCTTGACCAATGGTTGCCATAGAACCGAATACGCCTGTTGCGACGACCGCTTGAATCCGCCTTGGCTGCCCCGGTCGCGGTGATGCGCGAGCCCGTCGCGATGCGCGGGCCGCCGGTCATGCAGGGCCTGTTCCCACGCATCGAGAACGAAGCTTGCATGTGCGGTCCGTGATGCCCGCCAGCCCACGATGCGCCGGGCGTAGGCGTCGATCACGAACGCGACGTAGACGAAGCCGGTCCAGGTCGCGACATCGGTGAAGTCCGAGACCCAGAGCGGGTTCGGCCTGGGCGCCCGGAACTGGCGGTTGACAGGATCCAGCGGACACGGTGCGGCCGTGTCGCCGATCGTGGTTTGACTGGCTTGCCGCGGATCACGCCTTGCAGGCCCATGCTCCGCATCAGTCGCTCCACGGTGCATCGGGCGATATCCTCGCCCTCGCGGCGCAACTGCCGCCAGACCTTGCGCACGCCGTAGACGTCGAAGTTCTCCGCCAAGACACGCCTGATCTCGATCTTGCGGATCGCATCCTGCTTCGCCCGCGCCGATAGTTTGGCGGGGTCGGCCCGCTTTGCCGCATGGGCGCGGTAGGTGGATGGGGCGATCGGCAACACCTTGCAGATCGGCTCGACCCCATACGCCTCGCGGTGATCGTCGATGAACGCGATCATGGCTTGTATCGGCGGGCGAGCGCCGCCTGGGCAAAATAAGCGCTAGCCTTACGCAGGATCTCGTTGGCCTGACGAAGCTCGCGGTTCTCTCGCTCCAGGGTCTTAAGCTTGGCGGCCATGTCCGTGATCAGGCCAGGCTTGCGCCCGCTGTCTCGCTCGGCCCCGCCAACCCATTGATGCAGCGTCTGCGCAGCGCAACCGATCTTGTCCGCAATCGAGACCAGCGTTGCCCAACGCGACGTATGTTCATGCTCGTGATCCAAAACCATCCGCACCGCGCCGGATCGCACCTCAGGCGAGAACTTGTTTGTTGTCTTGCTTGTCATCGCTCCACCCTCTCAAGAGTTGGAGCCTCCGGCAAACCCGGGGCGGTTCAACTTGAACCAGCGGCGTCTCAACCGCGGCGTCTTTCGATCCGTTGTCGACCTCCGGGCCGCGATCAACCGCATCCTTGAAGATCACAACGCGCAATCTAAACCCTTCTAGTGGGTCGCCAATCCCAACCAAATCAACGCCGCCCTCAGACGCCGGCGCCAAATGTTAGAGTCGATCCGCTAGTTTGCCGTTGCCGAGTGCAGCAGCGGTTTCTGGCTCGAGACCCGGCGGCGACTGGGATATTCATCACCGCATGCAGGCGCCATACGTCTCGAAACTGGCGAGCCTCGGCGAATCAAACTCACCCTTCGAACGCCGTCAACCCGCAGCTGGGATTCGTGTCGCATGGCGCCGCCGCTCACTGACCACCCTCGTACCGAAACGTCGTGATTAGAGCGGAATCCCCTCAGGTTGGATCGTATCCTGCGGCGGCGAAGTGGTTTGCGCATTGGCGTGGCGAGAGGCAGGCGGCAATTCGGCGATTTTGGCCCAGAGTCCTTCGACGGTGCGCTGTGCGGCTTTTCGCAGGAGCGCCTTGAGCTTGGCGAAAGCGTTCTCGATCGGATTGAAGTCGGGACTGTAGGGCGGGAGATAGAGCAGCTTCGCGCCGGCCGTCTCGACAAGCAGCGCGTATGCCTGCGCCCTTGTGCGATCCGAGGTTGTCCCTGATGAGGTTGTCCCATGATGACGCCGTCGCCGGGCTTGAGCTCTGGAACGAGGAGCTGATCGATATAGGCTTGAAAGGCGCGGCCGTTGATCGGTCCGTCGGCGATCGCGCCTTTGGCGTCGATGGCTTGGCGCAAGAGATCGGCGTCATAGGCTGTATCGGCCATGACCGCCTCGGCGGGCCATCCCTCGATCAAGGCGGCAGCTTGCGGCGCATCGCCCTTCTGACCTGCGGTCAGCGTGAACCGCACCGGCCATCCCAGGCCGCGAACGGCCATATGGATCTTGGTGCTCAGGCCGCCGCGAGCGGCCGAACGCTTGATCTTCAGACCCTTTTTTTCGCCCCCGCGGCGTGCTGATGCGCCCGCACGATGGTGCAATCGACGATCCGATATTCAAAGTCCAGGTCGACCAATGATCAGCGGAGCCATCCGCTCCCACCCCGCCTCGCTCAAAACCAACCGGTCCATCACACCCAAGACTGCCTCCCAAAAGCAGCCTTGAATCTGATTTGCCCCTAAAAAGGAATCCCAAGAGTCCACACCTCCCAGACTAAGTCTCCAAACCAATCGACCTCGAGGGCGCGTGGGGGATTCTCGCACGCGCTGGAAACACGGTCGCCGTTTCATAGCGCGACAAATCGGTTCATCCCCACGTCATGCGACTTCAACCGCTCATTCGCCGCTAGCAGATAAGGGATCGCCGGCCGGTTGGCTTCGGCGATGCTCGCGAAGTTACGCCGGAACGTCGGCATCAGCGAGGCGAGTTCGTCCCTGAGCGCCGCTTCGTCGATTGTGGCGATCTTGCGCTCTAACATCACGATCTCTCCGTCGACGATCGTCGTCTCGACGCCTCGGCCCGCCTCGCTGAACACGAGATGCCTGGCGACGCTGTTCAGAGGCTGCCAGGCAACGTCGTCGAGGTCGATGACGATGAGGTCGGCTTTCATTCCCGCCCGGACGGCGCCGATCTCTCCTTCGAGATTCATGGCCTGCGCTCCACCCAAGGTCGCCGCCCTGATCGCATCTGTCGCGTGCACCCCCGTCGGATTCGGGTCGGTGACCGCCGCGAGCAGGCAGAACATTCTCATCGCCTGAAACATGCTCTGGCAGTCGCCGCAGCTGCAGTTATCGCATCCAAGCGCCAGCCTGACGCCGGCCTGCATCGCCACGCGCATCGGCGCGACGCCACTCTTGAGTTTCAGGTTGCTGATCGGGTTGTGAGCGACACCGGCGCGATGCTCGGCCATGATGACAATCTCGTCTCGGGTCAGCCAAACCCCGTGCGCGATCGTGGTGCGCGGCGTCAAAGTCCAAGGTCGGCGAGACAGCGAATCATGGAGCCGCCATGCTCGCGATAGATGGCCCGCGCTTTCGCTGTCTGAGCTTTCGTTTCATACGCATGGGTCAGGATTGGCAGCCCGAAGCGCTGCGCAAGGTCGCTGACTCCTTCGAGTAAAGCACGCGATGAACGCCGTGGCCCGGAGGGACTCTAGACCCCAGGTCAGGCGCGGCGGTAACGGCGTCAGGCGTTTGATCTGACGCTCAACGAAAGCGACCTCCTCGCGAGCGTCCTTGGGGACGCCACGAACAATGGCCATAGCGGCTTCAGAAACGTCCGAGGGTAGAAAGGGCGCGATGTCGAGCGCTCCAACATCGCGGATCGCGATCGAGAAGACGACATGGATGCCGATCTCCGCATAGGCGCTGAGGATGACGTCCAGCGTTTCCTCGGCCTGCGGCACGAGCGAGTTCATATCCTGAAGAGTTGTGATACCATTCCGTATGCATTCGAGGGTGCCCAGAAGCGTGCGAACGCGGATCTCCGCCCTGCTTCGCGGCCCAAAATAGGCTGGCTGCGAGTGCAAGGCCCCAGACGTCGAAGGGCATGTCCTCGAGGAGGCCTTTGGCGAGCACGTCATAGGAGTGGTAGTGGGCGTTGACGAACCCAGGAATGACGAGCTTGCCGCGCGCTTCAATCACGCGCGCTGCGTTTGAGACCGCCGCGCGCCTCAGGATTTCCTGCTTGAGCGCGGCGTCCTCGTCCGGGGCGGTCACCGAGACGATTCGTTAGCCTCTGATAAGGATGTCGCGCAATGAGGGATCGTGGATGTCTCCATCATGATCGTAGACCCGGCCGCCACGAATGAGAATCTGGCACCCGGTCTGTGCATCGCTGGACGGGCTTTCAGGCAACCTCAGACTCGCGAATTCTGCCGGTAATTCGGAACGTGAGAAGCGCGGTCGTAATAGCCTTCGTAAAACGACTGGACGTGCGGGAGCACCGCCTTCGACAGCTGGAGCCGTTCGATTTCGTCGGGGCTTAGCGGACGCTTAAGCAACTCCGACAATTGCCGTAGCGCTGCGTCGCGGTCGACCTTGGTGACTTGCCGTCCTGATAGACGGTCTCGCCGCTCACAATCACCGTCTTCACGCCCTCTGTCCTGGCGCGCTGAATGACCGCGTCGAGCACCGGCATCTCGGTGTCGAGATAAGGATAGCAGATCTGCTTCCAGTCGATGAGCACCATGTCGGCCGCCTTGCCAACCTCGAGCGCGCCCAAATGCGCGCCGAATGGCAGCGTCTTCGCCGCCGCCGGTAGTCGCCATTCGAAAAACCTGAGCCATGGTCGGTAGGCGATCGTCCATGCCTGGCTCGCGATGGGCGCGCAGCACCATGCGCATCTCTTGCAACATGTCACGATCGTCGTTGATGCCGGCTTCGTCGAGACCGATCGCCGTATTGATCCCTTTCGCCTCGAAGCGGTTGAGAGGCGCGACGCCACTGCGCAGCCGAAAGTGCAAACTGCAATTGTGACAGATATTGGTTCCCGTCTCGGCCAGTTTGTCGAGATCCTGCTCTGAGAGCCACACACCGTGCCCGAGAGTCATCTTCGGACTGGGCAGGCCGAAGCGCTTGATATAGTCGACCGCAGTTCCTCCGCCACGACGGCGGGCGTATTCCTTTTGATAGGCCGTTTCGACGAGGTGCATGTGGAACGGCAGGTTATGCTTCTCGGAGCATTCCGCCAGCATGGTCAGCGCCTCGTCCGAACACCAATGCAGATTCGCGGGGCCAGCTGAATCTTCACGCGCTCCTTGTTGTGGCGCCTGGCGTGAAGATGCTCGAACAGTGCGATCGCATCCTGGCTCGGCAATTGAAAGCGATCAAAATTCTTCGCGAGCATTGGACGGAGATTGGCGGGAACACGATTGAGAAATTGCTCGTTCGCCTCGTAGTCGAGATGGTTCTGATCGCGCAGCGCAAAGCAATAGGAGACACGCATGCCGACGTCTTCGTACGCGCGGACGACCGATTCCGAGCGCTTCTCAACCTCAGCGAGCTTGCCCGGCATCCAACCGTGGATGTGCTGCACGGTTGTGATTCGGACGCGATCATCTCGAAGCCGGAGTAGAGTGTATCGAGGTGGAGATCGAGGCCACGGGTCACCAGGCGCGTCGCGAACCACAGTTCGAGTGGCATGTCGGGGGAGCCGAGCCGAACCGGCGTCAGGCCGACGTGGTGGTGGCCATTGACGAAGCCGGGCAGCAGCGCCTGCTCACCCGTGCCGATGACCGGCGCATTTGGATTGGGGCGGCTCAACTCATCAAATGGGCCGATCGCGGCTATGATACCGTCGCGCCGCAGCACTGCGCCGTCGTCGATCTGCTCCCACCGATGACGATCGAGCCCCCGCGTGATGACATGCTTGCCGCGAATGATTGAGGATGGCACTTTTCACTTCCTGTTGGAACGTCGGGTCCGCTGGCCTGCTCAAATTCGTGAGTTCTGCCGGTAATAGGGTTCGCTGGTGTCGGGACTGTAATAGCCGTCGTAGAACGACTTCACGTACGGGAGCACGGCTTTCGCCAGCTTGCGGCGTTCCATTTCCTCATTGGTCAGCGGTCGCTTGAGGATATCGGCGAGTTGGGCCAGGGCGGCGCCGCGATCCAGACGCATAAATTTTCCGTCCTGATAGACAATCTCGCCGGCCACGATCACAGTCTTCACGCCTTGCATCTTCGCTCGCTGGATTACTGCGTCGAGCGCCGGCGTTTCGCCGTCGAGATAGGGGTAGCTGATCTGCTTCCAGTCGATGAGCACCATGTCGGCGACCTTGCCGATTTCGAGCGTGCCGATCTCCGCGGCGTAAGAAGTCGTCTAAGCGCCGCCGCTTGTCGCCATTCGAAACACCTGGGCCGTGGTCGGAACGCGATCGTCCATGCCTGGCTCGCGATGAGCCCGCTGCACCATCCGCATTTCCTGGAGCATATCCCGATCGTCGTTGATGCCGACGTCGTCGAGACCAATGGCCGTATTGATTCCCCTCGCTTCAAGTCGATTGAGCGGCAGCACGCCACTGCGCAGGCGAAAATTCGAACTGCAATTGTGGCATACGCTCGTGTGTGTTGCGGCGAGCTTGTCGAGGTCGCCCTCCGAAAGCCACACGGCGTGGCCGAGCGTCATTTTCGGTCCAAGCAAGCCGAACCGCTCGATGAAGCCCACCGCCGTTCCCGCCATCCCCGCGTATACGCGCGTATTGCTTCTGATAGGTCGTCTCGACGAGATGCATATGGATGAGTACGTCGTGTTTCTCGGCGCTCTCGGCCAGCATAGCGAGCCCCTCGTCGGTGCACCATTGCTGGTTCGAGGGCACGAGCTGGATTCGAACGCGCTTGTGCTTGGCGCGAAGATGATCGAAGAGCGCAATAGTCTCTCTCGCCGGCATCTGAAAACCGGAGAAATACTTAGCGAGAAGCGGGAGAACATCGGTGGGCAAGCGGGCCCGGAATTGCTCGTTGGCCTCGTAGACGAGATGGTTCTGCTCGCGCAACGCATAGCAGTATGAAACCCGCATGCCGATATCTTCGTAGGCCCGAATGATGGATTCGGCCTCCGCCTCGGTCTGTCTGGTGTCGCCAGGAATCCAACCGTGCACGTGCTGAGCCGTGGTCGTGCCTGAGGCCACCATCTCGAAACATGAATAGAGCGTGTCGTAATAGGGGATGCAGTCGCGCATCGCGATACGGGTCGCGAACCAAAGCTCGAGCGTTGTGTCGGATATGCCGAGCTGGACGGTCGACAGCCTGATGTGATGATGCGCGTTGACGAAACCGGACAACAGCACCTGCTGGCCATCGCCTACGACCGGCCCGCCAGGATTGTTCCGACGCAAATCTGCGAAGGCGCCAATCGCCGTGATCACGCGATCTTGCTGGAGCACCGTGCCCTCATCGATCTCCTCCCAGCGATGGCGGTCGAGCGCGCGCGTAATGACATATTTCCCGCGAACGATCATGGTGGAAATGGCGCCCCCTCTCAATTTTTATCAGCTCGCGACCGACAGAACTTCCTGCTCGGCGAAAGCGCGATCGACCTCGTCTTGCAAAAGCGCCGTCAGTTGGACACGCAACCAACGCCGTTGACGGTGTCAAATAGCGCGGTCCTTTCTATTTGATAGGCACGATCGCCTTGATGCGCCCAGGGCGCGCGGTGAACACGACGACGGGATCGGCCAAAGCAATGGCTTCGTCGATATGGTGGGGCACGAACAGCACCGAGGCCTTGCTGACGTCCCAGACATCGAGAGGAAATCCCTGCATCTTGACGCGCGTCTGGACGTCGCGCGCCGCGAAGGGTTCGTCCATCAACAGGACTTTGGGCTGCATTGAGAGAGCGCGTGCGACAGCGACGCGTTGGCGCATACCGCCCGAAAGCGCGTCCGGGCGCTTTACGAATGCGTTGGCAAGGCCAACCCGGCTGAAGACCTGACACGCCGTCTCCTTGCGCTGCTCGGCCGGCGCACCGCGCATGGAAAGGCCGAAGCTGACGTTCTGCCAAACGTTCAGCCAGGGAAAGAGCGAGGTCTCCTAGAAGATTAGGCTGCGCTCGGGCGCGGGTCCAATAACGGTCTCGCCATGCGCGCTGATCTTCCTGAAGTCGGTTCTTCCAGACCGGCGATGAGATAGAGCAACGTACTCTTTCCACAGCCGGACGGCCCCAGAAGAACGACGAACTCGCCGGGCTCAATCTCGAGATCGATGCCGGTCAACGCCGGTGTGCCCGAGGGCTCCCCGGATTCCAGATCTTGCGAACATCAACACAGCTAACCGCTGCGGTCGCTCCATTCGGTCGCGAAAGGTCACTCACTGCCCAGTCCCCTTGGCCTTTGGGAAGCCAAAACAAGACCCGCTGCTGAAGCAGCCGGAGGGCAAAGTCGAATGCGAAGCCGAGCAGTCCGATGATGACAATGGTGAAATAGAGCAGCCCGGGATTTGAACGTGTTGCGGGCCATCGAAATAATCTGCCCGAGGCCGTAACCGACGCCAGTCGCCTCAGCGACCAGCACCACCATCCACGCGCCGAACAGATTGAGACGGAGCACCACAAGCAAGCCTGGCAGGATCGCGGGCAGAATGACGCGCGTGTAGATCTGAAGCTTGCTCGCGCCGGTCGTGCGCCCAACATTGATATAATTGCGGTTGACGGAATTGATCTGAGTGATCGTGGCGAGGGTCATCGTGAAAAATAGCGCGATGAACACCATGAATATTGCCGACCCGTTGCCGATACCGAACAGGAAGATCGCCACCGGCAACCATGCGACTGGCGAAACGGGAGCGAGCAATGTCACCGTCGGCAGAACCAGCTTGCCGAATAAGCCGTAGTAGCGGATCACAATTCCTATGCAGAGGCTCGCGGTTGCAGCGATGGCGAGGCCGACTAGGACCCGCATCGTCGACGACGCCATCGTGATGAGCACAGCTTCAAAGGGGGTTGGCCTGAATTGGGATCGACGCCGATCTCCCATCGTTTGGCGGTGTTGAAGTTCTGCGCCTGTCCGGCGAGATCGCCAAGAAAAACGTGGGGAGGCGGCAACAGCCGGTGGTCGGCGACATTGATGTACCAGAGGAATTCCCAAAGGCCGGCGAAGAGTCCGACCGAAAGCAGGCCCCAGCCGAGCTTCGGCCCGTGCTGCTCGACAAAAACAATCGCACGCCGGAAGGAAGCAGAGCCGAATCCGCGAGAATCGGCGACTTTGCGTTCGTCGCCGATCTTTATGCTGGTCGCCGACACGGGGTTCAGGCGGACTTGTATTTGAGCTTGGCGTGAACGTCAGGAACCTCGGCGATCGCCTGTTCGAGAAGGCTCCAGTCGATCGCATCCTTGCCCGGCTTCTTCTTGATGTAGCCCATCGCCATGACCCAATCGACGCGGTTCAGGATGAAATCCGTCTGGGCGCGCTGATCGACCTTCGCGGGCTGAGTCTTGCCGCCGATGCGAGCGCTTTCGAGCGAAGTCTTGTAGTAAGTGCCGACGAGCTCGCCGAGCAGCGTCTCGCGATCTTGTTCCCAGAGCAATTGCGCCTTCAGCATCGCCTTGATCAGGGCCTTAACGCTTTTCGGATCCTTCTGCAGGAGCTCCGTGCTCGCCGCGAGGATGCAATCGGGATAGTCCGGGCCATAGATGTCGACGCCGTCGGACAAGAGCACAGAGCCTTTGACGTCGCCGAGGAGCGACGAACCGTAAGGTTCGATTGTGGAAGGGATGTCAATCGAGCCCGCCTTGAAAGCAGCGACCATGTCGCCCAGGGAATCCATGTAGCGAACCGTCACGTCTTTGTACGAAACCCCGTTCTTCCTCAACCAGTCGTAGGGAAGCACTTCCAGAGTATCGTTCTGGAACGTCCCGAGCGTCTTGCCCTTGAGCTTCTCGGGTGTGTCGAGCCCCGGCTGGGCGACATGTAGACGCCTGGCACGCCGCCGCCGGCGACGATCTTGACTGGCGCGCCAGCGTCGTAAAGCGCCATGAAATTGGTGCACGGCATCACGCTGACGTTGACTTGTCCGGTTCCGAGGAAGGTGACTGGATCGGCAAACGAGGGCGTGTTGACGAATTTCAGCGTCAGGCCGTCCTCCTTCGCGAGCTGCCGCGCGTGGGTGATGAAGAAGGCGACGTTGCAGAAACCGTTGACATGAGTGCCTTTGACGGTTGACGCGGCGTGGGCGGAACCGGGCAGGCCATCATGCCGGCCGGCACCGCCATAACGATGGTTCCAAGGGCGCTCGTCTTTAAAGACGTTCGACGGCTCAGCGCGCTCTTGGTCAGACCGAAATCTTGGTTGCCATGACGATCACACATCGTGCCTCTCCTCTCATGTTCCGACCACGACCGGCGGTGGAGCAGCCGGATCCGATGCAACGCGCAGGCGAAGCGCCGCAGACGATTTAAGCAATGAATGGCAAGCGACGTGCCAAGACTGTCCCGCGACGCGGAGTTGTCGGCCGGTCGGCGAGGCGCACGTTCCGGCGACGCTCCCGCTGAGTCGGAAGTCACAGCCGACCGACACAGCTGGCCGTATGTTTTTCCTCACTACTTCGCGCCTGGCGAAAAGATTTGAGCCACGCCCAGCACAATTCACAATCCCCGCGGCTAACAGGCCTGCTGCACCGCGCCATCGAAGCCCGGCGTCGCTCGGCATAGATTTGAAAAAGGACGGTTGGATCGCCCCTTCGCAGCCACTCCAAACCGGAAGTAGCGCCCATCGGTTCGTTACCGGTGGCTCCGCTGGCATGGATAGGAATTGGTCAGTTGCGTAGAATTCGTACGCCTGGAAAAACGATCCGCCGATCTCACGTGGGATAGCGTGGAGGCGCTGAAAGCTTTTGGATGATGCGCCGGCGCAGCGGCGCTCTGGTAGCCGTCAAAGGCTTATAGCGCGATCTGCTTTGACTGAATCGCGGGGGATTCCCAAGAGGGCGCGAGTCAGATTCAAATCTGCTGGCTGGGCTTGGAGGCCAGCAGGGATGGCTCGAGCTTATTCTTTGGACCTGCGCGAGCGGGTGATGGCGGCGGTCACGGCGGGTCAGTCCTGCCGTTCGGCAGCCAGGACGTTCATGATCAGCGTGGCGAGCGTCGTGAAGTGGTCGCAGCGCCAGCGCGCTATCGGCAGTCCGGCGGCGCTGAAGATGGGCGGGCGCAGGCCCTATCTTGTGGCGCGTGAGCGCGATTGGGCTCTCTCGCGGATCGCCGAGAAGCCGGATCTCACGCTGCGCGCTCGGCTTAAGGAGCTGGCCGACCGCGGCCTGGTGGTGAGCTATTACGCGCTTTGGCATTTTCTCCAGCACGAAGGCGTGACGTTCAAAAAAAAGCCTTCGCGCCTCCGAACAGGACCGGCCGGACGTCGCCAGGCGGCGTGAGCGGTGGAAGGCGCGTCAGGGGACTGTCAGGAATTTCGTGCGTGGGGCCATAATCGCGCCGATGGAGGGCGAATATGGCGATCAAGAAGGACACGCTGGACGATCTTTTGGCTGGCCGCGACCCGAAGGCTGTGTTTTCGAAAGACGGTCTTTTCGATGAGCTGAAGAAGGCTCTGGCGGAGCGGGGGCTGAACGCCGAGCTGGACGATCATCTCGACAATGAGGCCGCCGAGGGGTCCCAGAACCGGCGCAACGGCTCTTCAAAGAAGACGGTCCTGACGGAGACGGCCAAGATCGACATCCGCATTCCGCGCGATCGGGAAGGCACATTCGATCCGAAGCTGATCCAGCGCTACCAGCGGCGGTTTCCCGGCTTCGACGACAAGATCGTGTCGATGTACGCGCGCGGCATGACGGTACGCGAGATCCAGGGCCATCTCCTGGAGCTTTACGGGCTGGAGGTGTCGCCGGACCTGATTTCGACGGTCACCGACGCCGTGCTCGAGACCGTGGCCGAATGGCAGAACCGGCCGCTGGAAACGAGCTATCCGCTGGTTTTCTTCGACGCCATCAGGGTCAAGATCCGCGACGCAAGATCCGCGACGAAGGCCTGGTCCGCAACAAGGCTGTCTATCTCGCGCTTGGCGTCGCAGCAGATGGAACGAAGGACATTCTCGGGCTCTGGATCGAGACGACCGAGGGCGCCAAATTCTGGCTCAAGGTGATGAACGAGCTGAAGGCCCGCGGCGTCGAGGACATCCTGATCGCCGTCGTCGACGGCCTGAAGGGCTTTCCGGAGGCGATCGAGGCGGTCTTTCCGCAGGCCGCGGTTCAAACCTGCATCGTCCATCTCATCCGCAATTCGCTGGATTTCGTGTCCTGGAAAGACCGGAAGCCCGTCGTCGCCGAGCTACGGAAAATCTACCGCGCCGCCGACGCCGAAACCGGCCGCAAGGCGCTCGAGGCCTTCGAGGGCGGCCCGTGGGGCGGCAAATACGCGGCGATCGGCCAGATCTGGCGGCGGCAATGGGAGCAGGTCATCCCGTTCTTCGCCTTCGCTCCGGCCGTGCGCAAAATCGTCTACACCACGAATGCTATCGAGGCCTTGAACGCCACGCTGCGACGGGCCGTGCGGGCGAGAGGCCATTTCCCCAGCGACGAGGCGGCGACCAAGCTCATTTTCCTGGTCTTGCGCCAAGTCGCTCAGCAATGGAAAATGCCGCCCCGCGAATGGGCCGAGGCTAAGACCCAGTTCGCCATCATGTTCGGCGATCGCTTCGTCAGAACCTGATGGAAACCCGGCCCCGCGCACAAGATTTCCGACAGTCCCTGGCCGCTCCCGCGGAGGCCTGAGCACCAAAATCCACGCCGCCGGCGATGCGCTGGGCAATCCGGTGCGCCTGATCGGCTCGCCAGGCCAACGCAACGACATCGCCTTCGCCCACGAGCTGATCGAGGGCTTCGCCCCTGACGTCACGATCGCCGACAAGGGCTACGACGCCGATCACTGGTGCGACAAGATCGCTGAAAGCGGCGGTGAGCCTGTCATTCCGCCCAAGCCGAACCGCACGTTCAAGCGTCCCTATGACGCCGAACTCTACAAGGAGCGCAACATCATCGAGCGCTTCTTCAACAAGCTCAAGCAGTTCCGCCGCGTCGCCACACGCTACCACAAGCTGCTCGCCAACTTCATGGCCTTCGTCAAACTCGCCGCCATCGCCTTCTGGCTCAAATAGTTAAATCGTCGCCACGTCCTAGGGGTTCCGTGACGGGTATAGTCGCGGGTGCGCCGCTCGATTTGGCCCGGGCGCATGGGCAAAACCTGCTGCGTTCGGTCCAGCGCCTGGATTTGGCTCTTTTCGTCAACGCAAAGAACCAGCGCGTGCTCCGGCGGCGACAGATAAAGCCCGACGATATCATCGCGCACCTTCTCGACGAACAGAGGATCGGTTGAGAGCTTTAAGGTCTCGGTGCGGCGAGGCTGGAGGTTGAAAGTCTTCCAGATGCGGTGGATCGTCGAAGCGGGTGAACACGCTGTTCCAGTGGCCGAACGAACCCGGCAGATCTCGCCACGGACTGCCGGCGCGGGCAATCCACTATGATGGCGGCGAGAGTTAGGACGGCGCGGTAATTGCGTGCGGTCTTTTCGAAGCGGGTTGCGACACGGCGGAATTGCTTGAGTTTTGAGAAACAGCAGTGCACCCGATGACGCTGGGCGTAGAGATGCTTGTCGAGCGGATATTTGAGGGCGCGCGACGGATTGTTGGGGATGACGGCGATCGCGCCTTTGGCGTCGATGGCTTGGCGCAAGAGATCGGCGTCATAGGCTGTATCGGCCATGACCGCCTCGGCGGGCCATCCCTCGATCAAGGCGGCAGCTTGCGGCGCATCGCCCTTCTGACCTGCGGTCAGCGTGAACCGCACCGGCCATCCCAGGCCGCGAACGGCCATATGGATCTTGGTGCTCAGGCCGCCGCGAGCGGCCGAACGCTTGATCTTCAGACCCTTTTTTTCGCCCCCGCGGCGTGCTGATGCGCCCGCACGATGGTGCAATCGACGATCCGATATTCAAAGTCCAGGTCGACCAATGATCAGCGGAGCCATCCGCTCCCACCCCGCCTCGCTCAAAACCAACCGGTCCATCACACCCAAGACTGCCTCCCAAAAGCAGCCTTGAATCTGATTTGCCCCTAAAAAGGAATCCCAAGAGTCCACACCTCCTAGGCTCCGGACTCAGTCAGGTCCACCAGATGATGACGGCGGCGAGCATGACGGCGGCGGCGAAGCGGGCTGCGAGCTTGTCGTTAGCGGGCGGCGATGCGTCTCCAATCCTTGAGGCGGCAGAACATTGTAGAGCGTCTCGAAGGCCCGAACACGGCCGGGCAATCCTGCCAGCGACAGCCAATTTTCAGAACGTGGACGATGCCGCTGATGACCCGCCGGTCGTCGGTCCTTCGCGCCCAGCCTGGTTCTTGGGCAACAGCGGGCCAATGGCTCCCCATTGCGCTTCGTTCAACCAAAACTCGCCGGGCATGATCCAAGTCCCCCAACCCGATTCGGCTTGCATCACACACAGATAACCCACTCAATACCTTGATTGAGTTTGGAGCCTAAAGCGTGATCTGGTTAGGCTGAAGCGTAGCCATTCGGTTGGGGTGAAGCAATCGAGCAGGGCGCCGATGGTTCGCCAGGTCTCGTCGATTGTTCGAGCGTCGGCCTTGCGCAGGAGGGTCTTCATTTTGGCGAAGGCCTGTTCGATCGGGTTGAGGTCGGGCGAGTAGGCGGGCAGGAAGAAGAGCTTGGCGTTGGCGGCGCGGATGGCGCCGCGAACGGCGCGGCCCTTATGACTGCCGAGGTTATCCATGACGACAATGTCGTCCGGCTTAAGGATCGGGACGAGAACCTGCTCGACATAGGCGCGGAAGCTCATGCCATTGATCGGTCCGTCGATGACGCAGGGCGCGGTGAGGCCGTCGCAACGCAAAGCCGCCAGGAAGGTGAGGGTCCGCCATTTGCCGAAGGGCGCTTTGGCGACGAGGCGCTGGCCTCTGGCGCATCGGCCGTGGATGCGCGTCATGTTGGTTTTGGCCCAGGTCTCGTCGATGAAGACGAGCCGCTTCGGATCGATCGTCGCCTGACGCGCCTTCCACCGCTCACGCCGCCTGGCGACGTCCGGCCGGTCCTGTTCGGAGGCGCGAAGGCTTTTTTTTGAACGTCACGCCTTCGTGCTGGAGAAAATGCCAAAGCGCGTAATAGCTCACCACCAGGCCGCGGTCGGCCAGCTCCTTAAGCCGAGCGCGCAGCGTGAGATCCGGCTTCTCGGCGATCCGCGAGAGAGCCCAATCGCGCTCACGCGCCACAAGATAGGGCCTGCGCCCGCCCATCTTCAGCGCCGCCGGACTGCCGATAGCGCGCTGGCGCTGCGACCACTTCACGACGCTCGCCACGCTGATCATGAACGTCCTGGCTGCCGAACGGCAGGACTGACCCGCCGTGACCGCCGCCATCACCCGCTCGCGCAGGTCCAAAGAATAAGCTCGAGCCATCCCTGCTGGCCTCCAAGCCCAGCCAGCAGATTTGAATCTAACTCGCGCCCTCTTGGGAATCCCCCGCGATTCAGTCAAAGCAGATCGCGCTATAATGGACGCATGGTCGCTGTTTTGCGACGGCAGCGCAGGCGAGAATGTCCTAACGTTCAAGCGGCCAGCATGACGGCTGCGTCGCAGCAAAAACGCTACCGACCCGAGGCGGAAGTTCTCTTCTCCACCCGGCTCCTCTCGGACGTAAAGCAGCCATTGCGGGATCGTCGCCGCGCCGAAAGACACCCGGCCCGACCAACTCACACTTCATGTGCGTCCGGACGGTCGCGTCCTGAATCGTCGGCCAACCGAAGCCCCTGAGAGATCCATCTGAGTTAAGGACAGACAGCCCATCGTGAGTGCGTTTAGGTATACGCGCTTCCGCTTCATCCATAGCCAGAATCGATTCAATTTCCGACTGTCGCAAGGCGTGTCGCCGCGCCCAAAGGTCAAGCGCGGCATCCGCGCCGATGAGGCGCGCGGAGAAGCCGTGGCCAGGACGGTGGCGGCGATCCACCGCAGTTATGTGGCCAAAGCTGGTGGCTGGCCGGCGCATCTCAGGCAGCGCCTCCCGGCTTGTGCTTTACCAGGCGCACCGCGGTGCCGCTGACCAGCGAATCGGACGGATTGATGATCACCTCATCCGTGGAGTTCAGGCCGGTCAACACCTCGACGCGGTCGCCATAGTCCCGGCCGATGGTGACCGGCGCCAGTTCCGCAACGCCGTTGCGCACCACGGCGACCCGCAGCCCCTCGCTGCGGAATAGCAGCGTGTTGGCCGGAATCACGACTGAATGTGCCCGCCGCTGAAGCGTGAACTGCACGAAGGCGTAGGCGCCGGGCAGCAGCTTGCCGTCGGCGTTATCCACGTCCACCTCGACCAGCAGAGTTCGTGAGGTGGGGTTGATCGCTCCGTCGGTGCGCGCCAGCGTGCCCTGGAACACCTGCCCCGGATACTCGTCGAACGTCACCGTCGCCGCAGCGCCCGGGTGCAAATCCGGCGCGTCGGTCTCCGGTGCCGCGACGAAGATGCGCAGCGTCTGGATCGAGGCCATGTGGAACAACTCTGTGGCGGGGCTCCCGGCCCCGGCGTTGATCAGCGCGCCGACATCGGTGTTGCGTGCAGTGATCAGGCCATCGAACGGCGCCGTCACGCGCTCGAAACTGGTCAGTTGCTCCAAGCGGTCCACCTGCGCCTGCTCCACCCGCACGTTGGCGCGCGCGACGTCGACCGCGGCCGTGCTCCCCGCATAGGTTAACCGGTCTTGATCGCCTTGCTGCCGGCTGGTCCAGCCCTGCCGCACGAGCTCCGAGGTGCGGCCGCTCGTCACCTTGGCGAGGTCCATATTCGCCTCCGCCTGCGTCACTGCGGCCTGCATCTGCGCCAGTTGCGCCTGCGCCGCGCGCAACTGCTGGTCGAGTTCAGGGCTATCGATCTGCGCGAGCACGTCCTCCCGCTTCACATGGGCGCCGATGTCGTAATTCCAGCTTTTCAGGTAGCCGCTGGCGCGCGCGTAGATCGGGGTGTCGATAAACGCCATGGTCTGGCCCGGCAACACCAGCGTCTGGTCGGGCGCGTCGCCGGCTGGATGCACGACGTCGACGAACGGCGCCGCATCCTGCGTGGTCTCTGTCGCCAGCGCCGCCTCCGCCGCCGAGCGCTCGCGCATGCCATTGTAAATCAGGCCGCCGAGCAGCGCCGCTACGATCGCCAGTCCGACAAACAACATGCCGCTGAGCCGAGCGGGTCGCCGCATCACCGGGGGGGCCTCCAGCGGGGCGAATTCCTTTGCCTCCGGATCCTTCAGCATAATATGCCCAGGCTCCTTAAGCTGCGACAATTGGGGCGCCGGGACTCTCCGCCACGCGAGGCGCGCGCCTCGCGTGCAGGAGGGAGAAGACGGCCGGAACGAACACCAGCGTCGCGACCGTTGCAAGGAGCAGGCCTCCGATCACCGCCCGTCCCAGCGGAGCGTTCTGCTCGCCGCCCGCGCCCAGACCAAGCGACATCGGCACCATGCCGATGATCATCGCCAGCGCCGTCATCAACACCGGCCGGAACCGGGTGAAGCCGGCCTCGATGGCGGCGCGAGCCGAATTGCCGTGCTCGGCCAGCCGCTCGCGGGCGAACGACACCAGGAGGATGCTGTTTGCGGTCGCGACTCCCATGCACATGATCGCGCCCATGAGCGCCGGCACGCTCAGCGTCGTTCCGGTCAGGAACAGAAATAGCACAATCCCGCCCAACGCCCCCACCAGGGCCGTGATGATGATGAATGGGTCAAGCCAGGACTGGAAGTTCACAACGATCAGCAGGTAGACGAGCAGGATGGAGAAGCCCAGTCCCTCGGCCAGACTGATGTAGGCGCTACGCATCGTCTCGAGTTGGCCGCGTATGGTCACGAAGCTTCCGCGCGGCAGGTGGCCGCGGTTGGCGGCGACGACGCGCTCGATGTCCCGACCCACCGCGCCGAGGTCGCGGCCCTGCACGTTGGCGTAAATGTCGACGACGCGGCGGATGTTGTAATGATCCACCGCCGCCATCTCCTGTGAGCGAGAGATCGTGGCGATATCGGCGAGGATGGCCCGACTGCCTGACGATCCGGTGACCGGGATGTTCCGGAGATCGTGCAGAGACTGGATGTCGTATTGCGGCGTCTCGGCCGCAACCTGGTAGTTTACGCCGTTCTTCGAGTTGAGGAAGAATATCGGGGAGGTCTGGAAGCTTCCGCTCAGGGTCTCCAGCACGCTGCCCGCCACGTCACGCTCAGTCAGGCCGTTCTGCTGCGCCTTGGTGCGATCTACGCTGATGTCGAGGTCCGGGTAGTCGAACCGCTGCTGAATGTGCGCATCCACCACACCCGGCACCTGACGGGCCTGTTCGAGAATCTGGTCGGCGACGATGCGGTTGCCATGCACATCGGCACCGTCAATCTCGATGCCGATCGGCGATGGCATGCCGAAGTTCAGGATCTGCGTGATCATGTCGGCCGGTAGCGCGTAGAACGTCACGCCTGGGAACTTTTGGGCGACCATCCGCCGGATCGCATCGAGGTAATTGGCGGTCGGTTGGTGATCTGGCTTGAGCGAGACCATGATGTCCGCGTCCGCCGCGCCAAGCACGCCGGTCGCCGTGTGGGTGAGGTTCATCCCGCTATACGGCAGACCGATGTTGTCGACGATCGTGTCCAGTTCGCGCGCCGGGATCACCCGCCGCATGGCGCTCTCTACCTCGTCGGCGAGGCGCGCGGTTTCCTCTATGCGGGTGCCGGTCTTCGCGCGCATGTGGAGGATGAACTGACCGCTATCAGTGTTGGGGAAAAAGTCCTGGCCAAGCCAGGGCCCAAGCGCGAAGAGCGCCAAGCAGCAGGCCAGAAATCCGGGAATGAACACACCGCGGCGGCGCACCAGCAGATCCAGCATGTCGCGATAGGCATGCCGGGTCCGCTCGAAACCGCGCTCGAAGCCGCGCTGGAAAATAACCAGCGGATTGCGCGAGCGGGCCGTGGCATGCGGCTTGGGCCGCAGCAGATACATCGCCATCGTCGGGACGAGGGTGCGCGACAGGAAGTAGGACGTCAGCATCGCAAACACCACCGCCTCAGCCAATGGCATGAACAGATAGCGCGCCACGCCTTGCAGCAGGAACATCGGCACGAACACGATGCAGATACAGAGCGTCGAGACCAGCGCCGGCACCGCGATTTGGGAGGCGCCGCTGAGGATCGCCTCGCGCAGCGGCTGCCCGTTCTCGAGGTAGCGCTCTATATTCTCGATCGTCACGGTCGCATCGTCGACTAGGATCCCCACAGCGAGCGCGAGGCCGCCCAGCGTCATTATGTTGATCGTCTCGCCGAGCGCACTCAGCACCATCACCGACGTCAGGATCGATAGGGGTATCGACACCGCAATGATCAAGGTACTGCGCCAGCTACCGAGAAACAGTAGGATCATCAGCGCGGTTAGACACGCCGCGATCACCGCCTCGCGCACCACGTCGGCGACCGCAGCCTTGACGAAGATCGACTGGTCGCCGATCGGTCTGATGCGCAGTTGCGGCGGCAGCGTCTGCTGCACCCGGGGCAACAGCGCGCGGATGTCGTCGACCACATTGATCGTCGACGCGTTGCCGGCCTTGAGCACGGTCACCAGCACGCCGCGCTGGCCGTCCTGCCGCACGATGTTGGTCTGCGGCGCAAACCCGTCGCTGACAGTAGAGACGTCTCGCAAATAGATGGTGGCGTTGCCGACGGTGCGGATCGGCAGGTCGTTGAGCTGCTCGATAGTGCTCGGCGCCGCGTTGGTGCGCACATCGTATTCGAACTCAGAGATCTTCGCCGTGCCGGACGGCAGCACCAAATTCTGCGCCGCCACGGCATTCAGCACGTCGGTCGGCGACAGCCCCTTTGCCTGTAAACGCGCCGGATTGAGGGCGATCGTGACCTGCCGCTGCTTGCCGCCGTACGGATACGGAATCGTGGCGCCTGGCACCGTAATCAGTTGCGTACGGAGGAAGTTCAGGCCGAGATCGTTGAGTTGCTGCTCGGACAGGTTGTCGCCAGAGAGCCCGAGTTGCAGAATTGGCACGTTGGAGGCGCTGTAGTTCAGGATTTCCGGCGGCTGCGTCCCCGGGGGCGTCTGCCGCAGCAGAAACTGCGAGGCCGCCGTCACTTGCGCGTTCGCAGTATCGAGGCTGGCGCCGGGCTGGAGGAAGATCTTGACCAGGGCAAGGCCGTTATAGGAGGTTGATTCGATGTGCTGGATGTTGTCGACCAGGGTCGTGAGCGCTCGTTCGTACGATGAGGTCAGCCGTCCTTCGATATCTTCGGGATTGAGGCCGGTATAGGTCCACACCACCGCGATCACGGGGATGTTGATGTTCGGAAAGATGTCCGTCGGAGTGCGCAGGATCACCAGCGGGCTGAGAATCAGGATCAGCAGCGACAACACCACGAAAGTGTAGGGTCGATCGAGTGCGATTCGGACGATCCACATGCGTGGCCAATTTCCCAGCGGTTGGACCAGGCCTCGGGGCCGATGCCTGGCCCGTGATCCGAGTCGGAGGCCCGAGGCGTCGCGATCGCCTCCGACCCGCGTCCGATTGCGGCGCGTTCCTCCTTGCGGTAGCACCCCGCCGGCGCTGGCGCTGGCCGCGAGATACTGACGCGGACTATGTTGCACAGCCTAAGACTTGGCAAGGCCGCGACGAATCAAGACCACGCAAAGCGACGTAATCAGGTGTCGTGGCTGGCGCGCCTTCGTCGCGAGCGTAAGATGCAGCGGTTCAAATCGCCCAGATCAGCCCGGTGCTTCCTGTCCGTTCACGCCGCCGTTCACTACACGTTCAACGTCCAGCGTCACTCACATCCTGCCGCACGCTTCGCGTCGCAAGCGACGAAGCGTTCCGGACGTGGCGAGCCGCCACGGCGGCCTAAAATCCAGCGGGCCTTCCAAACCTCGCGCCGCGTCGATCCAATTGGTCTGACAACGCCGCGTTACCTCCTTCGAGATGATGCAGTAGGTCTCCGACAGCGGGAGCGGATATCTCTCCTATTTTTCGCATTCGCCCTCATCGAGCCGAGGGAGATCAAACGTGAGCGAAGCCGCCGTCGATCGGCAGATCGATTCCTGTCACGAAGCTGCTGTCGTGCGAAGCCAGGGTAACCTGCTCTGGTCTAGGAATGACCGCTAAGTGCGCATTGCGGCCGGCTGGAGTCGACGTTTAGGGGACATCGCGGGTCGCGACGGTCGTCGTCTTGGGGACTCAGCAGAGGTGCGCATCTAAGGGAACGCCAACTCCCGTCACCCGATCTCC
The DNA here is from genome assembly GCA_963726105.1 of uncultured Alphaproteobacteria bacterium. Classification (GTDB taxonomy): domain Bacteria; phylum Pseudomonadota; class Alphaproteobacteria; order Rhizobiales; family Beijerinckiaceae; genus Roseiarcus. The sequence continues at coordinate 492,195 of CAVSBJ010000024.1, read as the reverse complement.
GCCAGCAGGGCACGGGCGTTGCGCACATCCCTTGTGGTCTCTCCGCCCTCGATCGCGGCGAGGATCGGGTCGAGCAGCGCGTGAGGATCGTTGCGCGCACCTGCCTGGCGCCATAGCCGGGCAAGGTCGGTGGCCGCGCGCAGTTCGAGCATGCGGGCTTCGTGCCCGTGGGCGATTTCGATGGCCTTGAGGAAACAGGCTTCGGCGCGCTTTCGGTCGGGCTCGGGGCGCCTGAGCGCGATCTGACCATCGACGCGGCACAAATCGGCGAGCCAGAACCGTTCGCCTGACTGCTCAACGAACGCGAAGGCGTCCTGGAGGGCGGATTCGGCGCCCACGATCTCGCCGCTCATCAACAATGCTTCGGCAAGGTAGGATTTGAAAATGGAATCGGAGAAATACCCGCCGGATCGATTGTTGGCGGCTATCGCGCCGCGCAACGCCGCGACGTTTTCCTCTGTCGGTTCGCGCATCGCGCGAGCACCAGCCTGGTAGTTGGCACCCCATAGACGAAATTGCTCCACTTTTCTTTCAACGCAAAAGGCGACATGTTCAGCGGCGTGGTGTTCGGCGGCTGCGAAATCGCCGTACATGAGTTCGGGCCACGCCAAGGCGAGCTGCATAAACAATGCTATCGTGCCGGGAACTTTCTGATCGGGGAGTTCGGTGCGCACCAACTCACGGACGCTAGCCGCCTGATCGTGGAGGCCGAGTGAAGACAGAACCCACACCTTGCTGCAAAGCGCGGAAAGGCCGGGATCGATGGAGAATCCAAAGCCTATCGGCTTCTGGCGGGTAGGATCACGGAGCCGCAAGGCCCGTTGTAGATTATTCAATGCCTCGCGGTTTTGTCCCATTGCGATCTGCATCATGGCGAGCATGCGATAACCCACGAGAAGATAATTCGCTTCGTCCTGCCGTTCAGCGGCTTCCACGAACTCGCGCGCCAGATCGAGCGCGGACTGCAGTCGGGCTGCCATGTATGGCGTCATGTAAAGGCCGATGAGCACGAAGAAGCGCTGCGAATCGTCGCCAACGCCGGCATCGAGAAGCCGCTTCGCCGCCCTGAAGGCGGCGACCGTCTCCGGCGCAGTGTAGGCTTTCAGTGGCGCCAGCGCGGTCGCGCGAGCGACATGAAGCGCGAGTTCAAGCGATTCCCTGTCAGTCCCCTGGGGTAGGCGCGAGATCAAAGCCAAACCCGTGTCAACATATCGATCGGCTTCCGCGTAGGCCGAGCGCGAGAGCGCGAGTTCCGCCGCTTTCAACCAATAACGCGCCGCCGGTTCGGGAAGGCCCGCCTCCGCGTAATGATGCGCTATGATGGCCGGCGCGGCATCGACCTGATCGGCGAATTTCTCCCGCAGCGCCCGCGCGATGTCGGCATGTATGCGTTGGCGGCGGCTCCGCAGCAGTGAGCCGTAAGCAGTGTCCTGCACGAGCGCGTGCTTGAAGACATAGGTCGATTCCGGCGGCGCGCCGCGCCCGTGGATCAGCTCCGCCGCCATGAGTTGCGCGAGGGCCTCCTCCAACTCCGCGCCTTCGATCGGCGACACAGCTTCCAGCAGCCGGTAGGGAAATTCGCGTCCGATTGCTCCTCCGATTTGGGCGGTCTCCTTAACCGGCGCGAGCCGGTCGAGACGCGCCATCAGTGAGTCCTGCAAGGTCGAGGGGATCGAGAGCGGGGTCAGCGCCGATGCAAGCACATAGCCGCCGTCCCCCTCACGCAATAGGCCGGACTCCATCACCATCTTGGTCAACTCTTCGACGAACAGCGGCACGCCGTCGGTTTTCGTGACGATCTGCTCCAAGACCTCAGCCGGTAGCGCCTTTGCGCCCGTCACCCGGTCGATCATCGCCGTTGCCTGACGTCGACCGAAGCGGCTGAGCTGGAGCGAGGCGACATGCGCGCGGCCGACCCACGGCGCGGCGAATTCCGGGCGAAAGGTGACCACCAGCAGCGCACGCAGGCCGGGCAGCCGATCGATGAGCCGACTGAACACGTCCAGCGAGGTCGGGTCGATCCAGTGCGCATCCTCCAGCAGCGCCAGCACCGGCGCGTCTTTGGTCAGCCCCACGAACAGCGCGATCAGCGCCAGAATCGTTCGCTCCTTTTGCTCCGCCGGCGTCATCTCGAGCGGGAGGTATCGGCCCTCGACGGGGATCGACAGCAGGCCAGCGACGAGCGGCGCGATGTCCTTTCCCTCCAGACCCGAACGCACGATCATTGCCTCCAACTTGTCCAGTCGCGCCGCTGCCGGCTCACCGCTGACAAATCTTGCCGCATGACAGATTTGGCTCATGATCGGATAGAAAGCGTCGTTGACGTGGTGCGGCGAGCATTGATAACGGACCCTCACATGAGGCTCGTCGTCGATCCGCTCGCTGAGCGTCGTCAGAACGCGCGACTTGCCTATGCCCGCCTCGCCTGAGATGAGCGCGACCTGACCTTCGCCATCGCTCGCCTCGCGCCAGCGGTCGACGAGCAGGGCCACCTCATGGTCGCGCCCTACGAAAGGCGTCAAGTGTTGGGACCGCGACGCCTCAAAGCGGCTGACGTCTCCGCCTCGCGAAGAACCGCCCAGGTGGGAACCAGCGCGTCGAAGCCTTTTAGGACTCGGGGCCCAAGCGGCTCCAACTCGAACGCGCCGCCCAAGAGCCGTCGCGTGGACTCCGCGATCACCACGGCGCCCGGCTCGGCCAGCGCCTGCAACCGCGCCGCTAGAGTGGGCGTTTCGCCGATCACCGCCTGTTCTTGTGCAGAGCCCTGTCCGACAAGGTCGCCGACAACGACGACCCCAGTGGCAATGCCCACGCGGACCTCGAGTTTTTCATTCGCCCGCGTTTCGAGCTTCGCGACGACCGCCGCGATGTCGAGGCCGGCCCGGACCGCACGCTCGGCGTCCTCCTCATGGGCGCGCGGGAAGCCGAAATAGGCCAGCACGCCATCGCCCATGAATTTGGCGACAAAGCCGTCATAGCGTGCGACCGCGCCCGAACAGATGTCCTGATAGGCGCGGATGACCTCGCGCATGTCCTCAGGATCGAGCCTGGCCGACAGCACGGTCGAGCCGGCGAGATCGCAGAACATGACTGTGAGCTGGCGGCGCTCGGCCGCGCCGGCGACTGGCGGGATCGGAGTGGCGGCTGGGAGCGCGGCCGCAGATCCAGGGAGCGCCGCGACGGCCTTCAACAGGCGCTTGCGGTGCCCGACGGACACGCCCAGCTGCGTGAGATCACCTACAGTGAGTCGGACAGAACTTCCGCGTCGATGTCGTTTTCACGAAATAGGGGCTCGTATTGACCAAGACCAAGGCCCCTCAGCCAATCCCCGACGTCCATTGAGGCACCCAACCGGAGTAGGGTGATGATCGTAGAGGTTATCACGCAAGCATGCTAAGGGCAAAGCTCCCGACAGGCCGCTCAAAGGTCGGTTGACCCGCTTGTCCGCTATCGTGAACGACCGCTATTCGCGCATTTGAGACGTCTGAGCGACATCTCGGATCGATGGATACTGTCCTCTAATGGGTCAAGGGCGGAAGCTTCCCTGTCGACGCTTTCGGGTGCCTGTGTTCTCTGCGCGCTCGTTCGGCGCTTGATGGGGTAAACTGGGTGCAGGGCGGCTAGGTTGAAATCGCAGTCGGCCAGCGGTTGGCCCGTGCAACCGAATCCGCGCCGTCGTCTGTTCCCTCCCTAGGGCGTCGCTCCTCATGGGAGCTGGATTCGGCCTCCTGTCTCGTGGCGTGGGCTTAGGCTGATGCGAACTCTGTCCCGTCTCGCAGCATCGCATGCATGATGATCGCGAGACGGCGAGCCAGAGCGACTCGCGCTTTGCGGATCGTTGATCGCCTGGCGATCGCGAAGGCCCAGTCCTTGAGTTCGGTCAGTTGGCCGACGCCTGGAATGGTCATCAGCCGACGGCAGGCCGCCGAGGCTCTTGTCATACGTCTCATGTTGGCGTCGATCGCGGCGACCGCCGTCATCACTGCGGTTCGTGCCGCAATCAATCCCCGCATTGCGACAGAGAGATCAGCGATCCCCTCGCTTGCTTTAAGGGCGTTATCGATGAAGGCGACGGTGAGCGCGCGGGGCAGTCGGACCCCGAACACGACCGCCAAGCCTCGGATCTGGCTTTCCAAGGTCACCCGCTGGCCGACCAGCTTCTTGCGCGCGATGATCAGCGAGGGGACCGCGTGGGCCGACAAAGACTTCACGTGCACGGGCTTGAAGAAGCCAGTGCGGGCCAAATGCGCCAGCCCTCGCGCCTCATTGCGGTCGGTCTTGTGTGGCAAGTGACTTGAGCGCCTGGCAGGCCGTCGGCTCTCGACGCAGACCACCGGGAGACCAAGCTGGCTCAACCCGTGAAAAAGGATCGGCGCCATGCGTCCGGTCTCGAACTCGATGCGACGACAAGTTGGCGCTTTCGCCAACTCGCCGGCAATAGCCTCCGCCGTCGACTCGGTCTTGCTCTCGCGAACCACCACGCCTTCGCGGTCGAGAACGCAGACATGCGTCTCATCCATCGAGATATCGAAGCCAGCAAAATAGTCCATCGAATGGTCTCCTCTTTCCCATCCCGGCCAATCGTATCGGCCTTCGCAGAAGAGCTCCCGCCCATTACCCGATGTTGAAAAACTCGGATTTTCGTCTGGATCACGATTTAGAAGACCGCTGGCAGCCTCAATGGAAATTTCCTTAGGGACTCGGCTGAGCGACCGGATTTGCTACGTGCGACTCTCTCGTTGGTCTTGCTGCGACGACTGACGTAGACGACACTGTGCGCGCGGATGCGGGATTTTGCCGACACTCAATTTCCGAGCTTTTCAACAATATCGACGTAAACCGGTTGTTGCGGATCGCAACATCGTATGTCGCTGTTTGGGGGTTAGCCGCCTCTGTCGACTCGAAGTCGAATTGGCAAAGATGGTCGCCAACTTGGCGAGTTCAGGCCCGGCATTCATTCCTCCGGCATCCCGGCCTTGCGCAGGCCCTCGAAGAGCCGCTCGTTGTAGGCCACCCACGTCGAATTGTCGGCCAACGACAACTGCTGCTTCCTCAGTTGGGCGATGGTTGTGCTGGTGATGCCGTTGACCGCGAGGTAACGTTTGAGCGTTGCGTGCGCGTCTGCCTGTTGCCCCGTCAACGCAAGCGCCGCGGCGAGTATGAGTTCGGTGAAAACGGTGCCTCCCTCCGCCCGCCAAAGCCATTCGATGGCCTGATCGTCTTGTCGCTTCATGAAGAAGGCCCATCCCTTCATGTGATATAAGACGCGCAGGTGCGGGTCGCGCGGACTGAGGCGAATCGCCTTGTCGGCAAGCTCCAGGGCGCGATCCGGCCGGCCCAGAAAGTTGTTTGCAACGCAGAGGGCATTGTAGGCATCGATAAAACTGGGGTTGAGAGCGAGACTGCGTTCCCCCTCGACGACCGCCTCTTGGGTGCGGCCCTGCGCCATGAGGACATAGGCTTTGGCGAAGCGAGCGAAGTAGTAATTCGGGTCGATGGCAAGCGCCCGCGAGACGAGTTCGTCCGCCCGCCTGATGTCGGCCTGCGGGTCGCGGCTCTGCGCTTCGACGACCGGAAAAATGTACCTGAGGGTCATGCCGGTCAGCGCGAAGACGTTGCCGTTGTCAATATGCAGCGCCCGGTCACACAGGTCGAACGCAGCCGCGTATTCCGCCGACCCCGGGGGAAAGTTGTAGACACCCGCCTCGCAGCGGAGGGCCAAGTCCTCCGCATCGAGATTGCCCGGGCGCGTTCGCGTCACCCGCGCCGCATCGACGGCGACCAGCTGTATCTCCATGGCGCGTGCGAGGCGGGTGACGATCTCGTCCTGCATCTGCAAGAGATCGGTGCGATCGGCGTCGAACTGATCGGCCCATAGATGCGCGCCGGTCTCAGCGTCGATGAGCTGGGCGTTCACTCGCACCTGATTGCCGCTGTGCTGTTCGCTCCCCTCCAGCACGTAGCGCACGCCGAGGTCCTTGCCGACCTGCCTCGCGTCTGCGGACTTGCCCTTGTAAGTGAAAGCGGTGCTGCGCGCGATCACGAAAGTCTCGCTGATCCGCGAGAGGCCCGTCGTCAGCCCCTCCGTGATGACATCGGCAAGGTACTCCTGCGCCGGATCGCCGCTCAGATTGGCAAAGGGGAGCACAACAATGGAAAGACGAGGCGTTGGCGCCGACGCCTCGGGACCGCTCGATGGCCTCAGGGCGAGCCAGACGCCGGCCGCGATTGCGGCGATGGCGACGAGCCCCGCTGCCAGCAGCATGAACATCGAACGCTGTTTTGGCGCCGCGGGTTTAGTCGGCCTCGCCTGCGCCGGCTTGCCGACCTCGAGCGAATAGACCCGGACAGGGTCGGCGATGTTCTTGAGTTGGGTCAGGCCAAGGTCGCTGACCGCGAGATCGAGCCGGCCTTTCACCTGGCGATAGGCGTCTTCGGAAAGACAGATCGCGCCCGGCGCACAAATACCTTCTAGGCGCGCGGCGATGTTGACGCCGTCGCCATCAGATCTCCGTCGCTCTCCTCGACGACGTCGCCCAGATGAATTCCGACGCGGAACTCGATGCAGCGCTCCGGCGGCAAGCCGGCGTTGCGCTCGATGAGGCCGTTCTGCACCTCGATGGCGCTGCGCACCGCGTCGACTACGCTACGGAACTCGATGAGGCTGCCGTCTCCGGTGCGCTTCACCACGCGACCATGATGCGCGGCGATGGCAGGATCGATCAGATCGCTCCGCAGGCCCCTTAAGCGCGACAGCGTGCGATCCTCATCTGCGCCCGCGAGCCGGCTATAGCCGACCACGTCCGCAACCAGGATCGCAGCAATCTTCCGGGTCTCGCTCATGGCGCGCCCCTCGGCCGCCACAGAATAGCACAAGTGCCGCTCGGAGCCGCGCGATTATCTGTTGAGAGCGATCGGGCCGAAGGGCGGGTTTGGGTCGAGGCTGTGTAAAAAACTTCCGCTTTTGCGAGGCCTTAGAGCGTTCAGAGTCGAAAAAATCGCGAAAAATCTTGCTCTGCGCGGTCGTTTACAAAATGTCGCGGAGTTTTTACGCGGCCTCGGTTGGTTCGACCCGTTCGCCAGCCGCCGGCGAGTGACTGCTCTTTGCGCATTCCGGCCGGCTGGAGTCGACGTGAAACGGTCGTAGCCGACCGCCACCCATGACGCAAAGTGGGCGGAAAGCGCACATACAAGGGTCGCCTCGGGAACGACCGGAGTCCGGGCGAGCGGGGTCTCGGCGGGTGGAGCGTCGCGGATATAGCAGCCTATCTCAAGAATGGCCATAACCCGACCACCGCTTCGACGGGAATCATGGGCGAGGAAATCACGCTGTCGAGCTCGCATATGACCGACGCCGACCTCACGGCCATAGCCACCTACCTCAAAGACCTGCCGGGTCAGACGCCTTCGCCGTCGGCGGTGGTTTCCGCCTCCGATCCGAAAATGGTTGCGGGAGGCGCGATCTATGCCGACGAATGTTCGGCATGCCACGGCATGGACGGGAAAGGCGTTCCCTATCTCGTCCCGTCGCTGGCCGGATCGCCGAACGTCCGTTCCGCCGATCCGACGAGCCTCATTCGCGTCCTCATCGAAGGCGCGCGCAGCGTCGCGACCGCCGGCGAGCCGACCGGTCCGGGCATGCCGTCGTTCGCGTGGAAGCTGAGCGACGATGAGGCCGCCGCGATTCTCACCTACATTCGCAACTCTTGGGGCGCCTCCGCGGCGGCCGTGGATTCCCGGCAGGTCGAACAAGTTCGCGCGCGCACCGCGATGGCGTCCGCGGGGCATTAAACTTCCGGGACTCGTTGCGACAGATCTTGAAATAAGACCGCCTTAGCGCAACGTGCGCATCGAGCCGAAGACCGCTTTGTGGTGCTTTCCGCCCGTTCGTGTGGCCGATCTTATGGGCAGCAAAGGGTCGACTTGACCCGTTCGCTGCGCGGTTCGGCTATGACCGCTATTTGCGCATTCTTGCCATTGCATCGCAATCGAGGAAGGGCCGAAATCCGCTCTTCAGAGACCTCCCTCTTTTCGGTCCGAGGTGTTGAGCCAGTGACAGGGCGCCTTGGCGTCGCTTTGGTTGGCGGCAAGGCGAAGCCATTTCACTGCCTCCGAATAATCCCGGGCACGCCGTCGCCGTTGGCGTACATACTCCCAAGGTCGTTCTGCGCGCGTGGGTCGCCTTGCTCGGCGAGCGGCCGGAATAATTGGGCAGCTTTCGCATGGTCTCCAGCGATGTAAGCCGCGGCAGCATCCTCAAAGGGCCCTGCCGCCGTAGGCGTTGCTCCGTACAAAGCAATCAAGATGGTGAGCAGAAGCGAGCGCACAGGATCGGCCCCCTAAGTAGCCCACTTCGAGCGTCGCGACGCGGCCTTGTCGTTCGAACGTTACGACAACTTCTTCGACCCTCAAATGGGGGGAAGCGCGGCTCAGAGTTGGGGCTTAAATTAGGGTCGGGCCACAATATGGCATAAGATACGAAATATTTTCAATATGTTAGTAGGATATGTTGGCGGAAGGAGTGAGATTCGAACTCACGGTGGACTTGCGCCCACGGCGGTTTTCAAGACCGCTGCCTTAAACCACTCGGCCATCCTTCCCTGAGGCCGGTGCTTTGCCAGATCGCTCGGCTGTCGTCCAGCAGCCGCCGCGGCCACGAACCCAAGCGGGCACGCGGCTTGCTTCTCCGTTCTGCGCGAACTTTCGTTCGGAGCGACCAATGCCTTCACCCCCCGCCGCCTCGAGATGGGTTCAGCTACTGCTTGGCCTCGTGGTCATGATGGCCATCTCGAGCCCGCAATATGTTTGGACGCTGTTCGTCAAACCGTTCCAGGCCGCGACCGGCGCCGGGTTGCCGACCGTGCAGATCACGTTTTCGGTCTTGATCGTCCTCCAGACGCTGCTGTCGCCGGCCCAAGGATGGCTCGTCGACCGGTTCGGTCCGAAGGCGCTGATCGCTCTGGGCGCGGCGCTGACCGGGCTCGGCTGGGTGCTCTCGGCTTCCGTCGACAGCATCTGGATGCTGTTCCTGACCTACGGGGTCCTGTGCGGAATAGGCACCGGCATCGTCTATGTCGGCGTCGTCGGCCTGATGGCGAGATGGTTTCCGGACCGGCGCGGATTCGCGATCGGGATCGTGGCGGCCGGCTATGGAATGGGCGCCATGCTGACGACATTTCCCATCTCCTCGATGCTCGCCTCATCCGGCGCGCCGAGGACCTTGGTCGTGTTCGGCCTCATTCTCGGCGGGATCGGCCTCGTTGCCGCGATCGGCCTGCGCGAGCCCCGCTCGGAAGAAGCCGCCGTTCCAGCCGCGTCGGATACGTGCGGTGACGGAGCGCCCGCCGCTATGCTCAAAACGCCGATCTTCTGGCTGATGTTCGTAATGATGACCATGATGTCGACCGGCGGGCTCATGGTGACCTCGAACTTCGCCAATTTCGCCCGCGATTTCGGTGTGGCCGACGTCCTGGTGCTGGGGCTTGCGGCGCTGCCATTCGCGCTGACCGTGGACCGCCTTCTCAACGGATTCACGCGGCCCTTCTTCGGCTGGGTGTCGGACCGGATTGGCCGAGAAAATACGATGGGCCTCGCGTTCGGACTTGAGGGCCTGGCGATCCTGTTGCTGCTTCTTTTCAGCGGCGTCGCGCCGGCCTTCATCCTCCTTTCGGGACTCGTCTTCTTCGGCTGGGGTGAGATCTTTTCCCTGTTTCCCTCAACCCTCACCGACACCTTCGGAAGCCGTTACGCAACGACAAATTATGGCTTTCTTTACATCGCCCAGGGCGTCGGTTCGATCCTCGGGGGTCCGGTTGCGGCTTCGATGAGGGTCGCGACGGGCAACTGGAGGCCCGTGTTCGGCGTTGCGGTCGCGATGGACATCGCCACCGCCCTGCTTGCGCTCTTCGTCCTGAAACAGATGCGCGCCGCTTACCTTGGCGCACAGACGTCGCCGCCCTTGGCCAAATTGGCGCAGGCAACATCACGTTGACGGGCAACTCTCCCGCTTGGTGGACGGTAAGCCGAACGGAATTGAGCCGCGATCTGTTCGGCGTGATTCCCAAACTGGCGACTTGGCTCCCGATGGGCCTTGGCGGCCTTGTCGTGTTGGGCGCGCGGCCCCTGCGGCGCGCGATGGCGTGACGGCCGCGTTCCTTGTGCTCAGACCAGCCGGCTTTGCGCCTTGGCGGCGGCGATGAAGCTCGCAAACAGCGGGTGAGGCTCGAACGGCTTCGACTTGAGCTCCGGATGGAATTGCACCCCGATGAACCAGGGATGATCGGCAAATTCGATCGTCTCGGGCAAGAGGCCGTCGGGCGACATGCCGGCGAACACAAGGCCCTTCTCTTCGAGGCGCGCGCGATACGCCGTGTTGACCTCGTAGCGGTGACGGTGGCGCTCGGAAATCTCCGTGTCGCCATAGATGGCGGCGATGCGCGAGCCGGGTTTCAGGTCGGCGCGGTAAGCGCCGAGCCGCATCGTGCCGCCGAGATCGCCAGCCGCCTGGCGCTTCTCCAGTTCGTTGCCGCGCAGCCATTCGGTCATGAGGCCGACGACCGGCTCCGGCGTGGGACCGAATTCGGTCGAGTTGGCCTCAGGCAGTCCCGCAAGCGAGCGGGTCGCCTCGATAACCGCCATCTGCATACCGAAGCAGATGCCGAAATAAGGCACCTTGCGCTCGCGCGCGAACCGCGCCGCCAGGATCTTGCCCTCGGCGCCACGCGAACCAAAGCCGCCTGGCACTAGGATGCCGTTCACCCCTTCGAGCCGGGGCGCCGGGTCGGCGCTCTCAAAGATCTCGCTTTCGATCCAGTCGAGCTTGACGCGAACATGATTGGCCATGCCGCCGTGGTTCAAGGCCTCGATCAGCGACTTGTAGGCGTCCTTGAGCCCCGTATACTTGCCAACCACCGCGATCGACACTTCGCCTTCGGGATTGTGATAGGCCTTGGAGACGCTGTCCCACCGGCGCATGTCGGGCTTGGGCGCGGGCTCGATGCCGAAGGCGGCCAGCACCTCGCGGTCGAGGCCGGCGGCGTGATAGAGCGCCGGCACGTCATAGATCGAGCGCGCGTCGCGCGCCTCGATCACCGCGCCCTCGCGCACGTTACAGAAGAGTGCGAGCTTGCGTCGCTCGTCACGCGGAATCTCGCGATCGCAGCGGCAGAGCAGGATGTGCGGCTGGACGCCGATCGAGCGCAATTCCTTGACCGAATGCTGGGTCGGCTTGGTCTTCAGTTCGCCCGCGGTCGGAATGAAGGGCAGAAGGGTCAGATGGATGAAGACCACATGGCCGCGCGGCAGGTCGTTGCCGAGCTGGCGGATCGCCTCGAAGAAAGGCAGGCCCTCGATGTCGCCGACCGTCCCGCCAATTTCGACCAGTACGAAGTCGACGCCGTCGTTCCCCTCGAGGATGAAGTCCTTGATCGCGTTGGTGACGTGCGGGATCACCTGCACCGTCGCGCCGAGATATTCGCCGCGCCGCTCCTTGGCGATCAGCTCCTGATAGATTCGCCCGGCGGTGATGTTGTCCTGCTTGTTGGCGCTGCGCCCAGTGAATTGCTCGTAATGGCCAAGGTCAAGGTCGGTCTCGGCGCCGTCGTCGGTGACGAACACTTCGCCATGCTGGGTCGGGCTCATCGTGCCCGGGTCGACATTGAGATAGGGATCGAGCTTGCGCAGGCGGACGGTGTAGCCGCGCGCCTGCAGAAGCGCGCCCAAAGCCGCTGAAGCCAAACCCTTGCCAAGCGAGGAAACCACGCCGCCGGTGATGAAGATATACCGCGCCATGGGACTCGGCTCCTAACCGATCCCAACCGATTCTGCGAGGAGAATCTCCCTCTCGCCCACCGGCTTGACGGCGCTCGCGAATACAAGCGAGATTCCAGGGCGTTCCGACGTGGTCGGAGACGACGACAATGAGGGGGCGGCAATGCCGGGGAGCGAATTCGACTTTCGCGCCGACGATGGCCAGATCCTGCTTGCCCGGCGTTGGCTGCCGGACGGTCCTGCGCGCGCGATCGTGCAGATCGCCCATGGCCTCGCCGAGCACAGCGCCCGCTACGCCCGTCTCGCCGCCGCGCTCAACACTGCGGGCTATGCGGCTTACGCCAGCGATCATCGCGGTCACGGCCCCAAGGCTGCGCCCGCCGATCTCGGCCATTTCGCCGACGAAGGCGGCTGGGGCAAGGTCGTTGGCGACCTCTGGACTTTCAACCGCCTGATCGCCGCGGAATTGCCGGGGATTCCAATCATCTTCCTCGGCCACTCGCTGGGATCGTTCCTCGGGCGGGGGTTCATCGCCAGGCACTCGGACGCGCTCGCGGGCGTCGCCCTCTCGGGGTCGAACGGCAGGCCGCCGGCGATCGCGACCTTAGGGCGGCTGGTCGCCCGCGAGGAGCGCCTGCGGCTCGGCAAGCGCGGCAAAAGAGACCACATCCTTAAAATGTGGTTTGGCGCGTTCAACAAGCCGTTCAAGCCCGCCCGAACCGCCTTCGATTGGCTCTCGCGCGACGAGAAGGAGGTCGACGCCTTCGTCACCGATCCGCTCTGCGGCTTCCCGTTCACGACTCAGCTCGCGATCGATGTGCTCGACGCCCTGCCCCACGTCACGAGCCGCGAGAGCCTCGCCGCGATCCGCAAGGACATGCCCATCACCGTCATCTCCGGCGAGCGCGACCCGGTCGGGGCCAACATCCAGGGCCTCATCGGCGACCTGAAGGCGGCCGGCTTCATGAGGCGGGCCTTTGTGGCGATCCCCCGGTCGAGGCATTGGCTGCGCAGGACGCGATTTCGATCTCCACCATGTTGAGCCAGCTGGCGTGCTTGGGCGTATCGTGGAACTCCCGCCGGCGCAGCATGCGGCGTGCTTCGCCGGCGGGAAGGCCTAGTAGGGCGCCCCGGCGGAATGTGTCGACAGATTGTCCAGGACGACGCGGAGGCATTCGGCTTCCGGGAAGTGGACATCGCAGAGTTCACCCATGCAGGCGGCGAAGCCCACGCCGGCGCGGTTGTCGGTGACCTTGACCCTGCGCCAGGAGCGATGCGCGTCGAGGACGATCAACAGGTTGGCCGTTCCATTGCGCTTGTATTCGCAGTCGTAGCGTCCGAGCTGTCCAGGGGGGATCGGCTGGCGCGTCTCGCCGATGAGCTTGACCGGGCTCTCGTCGAAGCAGAGCACCGGAGGCTTCGGATCGGGTGGTTCGGCATAGAGGTCGAGGACTTCCTCCATGCGGGCGACATACTCGCCGTCCACCTGCGGGATGCACCCCATGTCCTTGCGCCATGGCTCGAGGTCGTTCTCGGCGAGGCGACGGCGCACTGTCTCCCGCGACAGGCTGTCGTGCTCGGTGAGCCTGACGAGTTCATTTGCAGTAGTTAAGACTTAATCTGACAGTTGGCGTCATAGCTGAGGCGCGCGAGTTTGCGTCAAGGAAAACGGCCCAGTCATCTGGCGCAGGTTCTCATGGGACGGTTGCAGAGGAAACGCTGCGGCTTTTTCTTAAATCGCCCGCGCGTCGTGCGGCGGTGGCCTTCATCGCCCTGATGCGTAGCCGGGCGGCGGCGTGAAACCGCCGAACTCGCGTTCGACCATGCGAGCGAGAGCGAGCGGCGTCCGGTCTTCGAATTCCGGGCCAATGATCTGGACGCCGATCGGCAAACCCTCGGCAACCGCGATCGGAACGACGGTGGCCGGCAGTCCGCAGGTCGTCGCGAGTTCGGCCCACACCAGGTTATGAAGATAGGGAAATTCCTTGCCCCCGACAGCCAGTGTCCGCGCTTCCTGGGGCGTTGACGAATCGTGTCGAAACGCGGGGGTGGCGGCCGGCGGACAGATGACGACGTCGAAGTTGCGAAACAAGTCGCGCCATTGTTGCTTGAGGCGTTGACGAGCGAAATCGGCCCGCTGCCATTCGCGATGACTCATCACGGCGCCGCGCGCGAGCTCCGCGATCAAGCTTTGGTCGTCGGATGGAATTTTCTCGATTGCAACCTGCATTTCCCGATATCGATCGTCCGGGAGACGCGCCGATAAAACGGCGTTCAAGAGCTTGACATAGAGCAGGGCCGAGGCCGCGAGATCCGGCAGGAGCGTCGTCTCGCGTTTGACGTCGACGCCGGCGGCCGCCAGCTGTTTCGCCAGACGCTCGAGCGAAGCGCCGACCTCGGGCGATGTCGGCAGGAGCGGATGGTCGGCAATGAAAAGCACGCGGAACTCCGCGAGTTTATTCCGCCGCGCGGGCGGCAGGCTCAAGCGGTAGCCGCGTCCTTCGGCCGTTTCGTCCGGACCGGCGATAAGGTCGAGCGCCAGGGCGAGGTCGTCGACCGAACGCGCCATCGGGCCGATCACGGCAAGATCGACTGCGACCGGCAAGGCGGGCAAACTTGGCGGGACATGACCCCGGGAGGCGACGATCCCGTGCGTTGGCTTGTGCGCGCAGATCCCGCAGAAATGGGCCGGAACGCGCAGGGAGCCGCCGATGTCGGAGCCGAGCGACAAAGGACCGAAACCAGCGGCGAGCGCCGCGGATGAGCCTCCCGACGAGCCCCCGGGCGTCCGCGTCCTGTCCCACGGATTGTTGGTCGCGCCGTAAATGTCGTTGTAGCTTTGCCAGTCGCCCAGGACGAGGGGCACGTTGGTTTTGCCGAGGACGACGGCCCCGGCGCCCTTGAGGCGCGCGACCGCGAGCGCGTCCTCTTCCGGGACAAAATCCCGGGCGGCGGGTATGCCCCAGGTGGTCGGCAATCCGGCGATGTTATACGATTCCTTGATCGTGACGGGCACGCCGAGGAGCGGCCGGCGCTCGCCGCGCGCCAGGGCCGCATCGGCCTGCCGGGCCGCTTCGCGGGCGCGCGCGAAGTCACGCACCGGCACGGCGTTGAGATCCCCGTCGAGGCCCTCGATTCGGGCGATGAACTGGTCGGTCAGCTCGAGAGCCGAGATCTCCTTCTTCAATAGCGATTGCGTGAGCTCTCCGGCGCTGCGATAAGCCCATTGCGCGGCCGGATGCGAAGACGACGATTCGGTCATGACGAGGGGCCCTGTTTCGAGATCCACAAAAAGACGGTCGACCAGCCTCACCCAGCAATCGCAGAAATCATCGCCCTTCGCGAATCGGATTCCCGCCCGGCGCGTTCAAGACTTGCACGACGATCGCGCTCATGCGCTATGAGGAACCCTGTCGCCCTCACCTCTTGATCCAGCTGCGCGGAAGACGGGCGCTTTTTAAGCGGTGGAGGCGATTGGCTTTAGGAGTGAGACGACGAATCCCATGCATCCTCTTTATCGGGCTATCTTCGTGGCGGCGATCACGTTTGGCGCAAGCGTCGTCGGCATGCTTCTGCAATGGGAAGTGCCGGCCGATGTGCTGACTGCCTCCAAAGGCTCGGTCGGTGCGATGGTCGGGCTCGTCACGCTTCTGCTTGCTCTGGTCCTTGGCCTCCTCGTCTTCACCGCCTTCTCGGTCTTCACGACGCAGCAGACCGAAGCGCAGTCATTGGCCCCGGTGGTGATCGAGCTTGACGTCCTCCTCGAACAATACGGCGCCGATGTCGCGGGCGCCCGCACGGGGCTGAGGGACGCTCTGGGACGGGCGCGCAAGCGCTTCTTCGGCGATGTGAAGCATGGGCCCCAGGCGCACACGTTCGAGGAGACTCGGGCGACCATGCACTGGATGAACACTTATTTCGACAACCTTCAGCCCCCGACCGAACGCCACCGGCAATTGCTCACTTCGGCGCGGGATCTGGCCAAGAAGTTCGCTGAAACGAATATGCTGATGGCGCGCCAGCTCACCAATCCGTTTCCACCATACGTGCTGCTCGTCGTGGTGTGCTGGGCCGCGGCGCTATTTTTAGGCAACGGCATTGCAGCGCCGCCGAATGCGATCACGGTTTTCGCACATCTCGCGGGCGCGATCGCCATCGGCAGCGCCATTTTTCTCATCCTCGAATTGAGCACCCCCTACACCGGCCTCATCCGGCTGTCGCCGAAGAGCCTCGACCAGATGCTTGAGGTTCTCGGCAAGCTCGACCGGAAAGAGACGCCCGCAGGCTAGGCGGGACCGCAGGCTGATGGACGAAATCGAACGGCTCGAGCTTCGGATCGAGGACTTGAGCGAGAGGATCGCGCGCAGCCGCAGGCTCAGGCTCGTCGGCCTCGCGTCAGCCGTGATCGGACCGGCGTTGATCGGCGCGTTTATTCTCGGCCTCGTCGATTACACCCCGGCGCGCGTGCTTGTCGCCTTCGCCCTCGCCCTCGGCGGGATGGTGCTCATGGGCTCGAGCCGCTCGAGCACCGAGGAACTGGAGCGCGGCCTGAAGCAGGCTGAGGCCGAGCGGATGGCGGCGATCGACGCGCTCGAACTTGTTCAAGTTGGCGAAGCAAAGGGCGGAGCGACGACGTCAACGCTCACCAACGACCCTCGCCGCATCTGACGAGGGAGAAAATCCAAGTGATCGAATAGCCGCCATCGTTGACCGGTGCCGCGATAGGAAAGCCACAGGCCTCCGCCGACCGAAGCCGCGTCATCGACGGCCTTCTTGATCGCCTCCAGATCGTCGGCCTTCGCAGCGATTGGTGGGAGGTCCGGCGCGGAGGTGGTTGGCGGCCCGGAAGGTGTCGACAAGGCCGCTGGCGCTTGCGGCGCGGCCGTCGTTGGCGCGCTCTCCGGCACCGCTTGTTCGTTCATTGTGTGCGTCACCCTGCTCGCACTTTTCGTTTGGACGCGCGGAAGCGGGAGCGGGTGCGATGCTCGTCGCCTGTCGACTGGCCGGCCTATCCGCGCTTGAGACGTATTATGTGCGGGTCAGAGTGGGCGCGCAATTCCCCCGGTCCCTACGCCAGCACCGAGGCTTGAGATCGCCGCGCCGCTCAGCCACACGGCGGTAAGGTGAGGAAGGGCCGTCCGGGCACCAACGAGCGGCTTTTCTTTTCACGTCGTATTCTCGCCAAAACGGCTTATATTGAGAGCCTGAAGGGCAAAAACGACCGCCTGAAGTTATCGCAAAGCGATTGGCGACTATCATCGCAAAGGGCGGTTGGAAGAGAGATTCGGCTGGAAAAGGTCGCCGGAAGCAGTCGCGAAGATCGCGGCAGCGAACCGTGGCCGGAAGCATACAGACGAGACGCGGGCTAAAATGCGCGCGGCGCACCTTGGTCGCAAACCTTCAGCGCTGATCGGCGAGGCGCTCAAAATGATCAGGCGCACCTTGGCCTGCATGGCCAGGGCACAAGGAGGAATTTAGAGGATGACCATGCACGGCTTAGTCCAGACCCTGTTCTTCTGTTGGGCAGGCATAGGTTTCATGATGACCCTCATTTGGGCATGCATGCTTTGCGAATATCTCTGGCGATTGGCCCGGTGGAAGGGACCTACGGCAAGCCAGTGGACGAAGCCGGAGTTTCCTTTTGGTCACCCAAGGAGGAAGTGAGCCATGCCAACCCGAATCAACCCTGCGCTCGTCGCTGCCTGCGCGCTCATTGGACCGGCGCATGCGAATGACACCGACGCCCTAGAGGCTGTTAGGAACTGATTAACTGTAAATTCTGAGGGTTGCGGGATGTTGATGTCCCGCAAGCCTTATCCCTCTGATGTTTCCGATTGCGAATGGGCGCTTGTGGCGCCTTATTTGACGCTTTTGCCGGAGGAGAGTGCGCAGCGCACGCACGCGTTGCGCGAGGTGTTCAACGGCATGCGCTATATCGTGAAGACGGGCGCCCCGTGGCGCTGGATGCCGAATGACCTGCCGCCATGGGAGATCGTCTACCAGCAGGCGCAGCGATGGCTGAAAGCGGGATGCTTCGAGACTCTGGCTGAGGACTTGCGCGTCATCCTGCGTCTTGCGGCGGGCCGAGGCGCGCAGCCAACCGCCGTCATCATCGACAGCCGGACCTTGCGCTCGACCCCTGAGAGCGGCGCTCGCGCCGCTTATGACGGCGCCAAACGCAAAAAGGGATCGAAGCTCCACTTGGCCGTCGACACGCTTGGCCATCTTCTGGCTCTGCATGTCACGCCCGCCAACGCGGATGATCGCGCCGAAGTCGGCCGTATCGCCAAGGCCGTTCAGGCGGAGACCGGAGAGAACGTGAAGATCGCTTTCGTCGATCAGGGCTATACCGGGGAGAAGCCAGCGGCCGCTGCCGCTGAACGCGGCATTGCGCTCGAGGTCATCAAACTGCCGCAGGCCAAGCGCGGTTTCGTGTTGCTGCCCAGACGATGGGTCGTCGAACGATCCTTCGCGTGGGCCACCCGCTTCCGAAGACTCGTCAAAGACTACGAACGCTGTGCTCAAACCCTGGCAGACCTCCATCTCATCGCCTTCGTCTGCATCATGCTCAAAAACGTCGCTAAACTTGCCCCAGGTTCCTAACAGCCTCTAGTCGCCAAGGCCCGTCCTGCCGTAAAGGCGTACCAATCATGCTTGCTCGATCGATCCGCCACCCTCGCTCGCGTATCTTCCGAACCGGCCGAAATCATCGCGATAGCAGCGGTTGAGGCTTGCCGCGGGCCGCGCGCGATCGCGGTTGTTACATTTAACCGCGAGGGCGGCATCGACAACGGCGACGAAATAATGAACCGCGTCGACAAGCTTTTCGAGAAGACCGTAATCCTCAAGATCATCGAGACTCGCGCGAGCGAGCCGACGCCTTCTGCGCCAGCGTCGACGAAGCCTGCCGACACCCCGCTCTGAGGACCGCTGCTGTTTTTCGGCGCGAGGGTTTCCGGCCGCTCGGGAAACCGGGCGGCTTTTTTTGTTGTGGCCGCGATATTAGACCCGATTTAGACCCGCGCCCGGCGATCTGGCCTAACTGTTTGATCTTATTGGCGCTCCCAAGGGGACTCGAACCCCTGTTTTCGCCGTGAGAGGGCGACGTCCTAGACCGCTAGACGATGGGAGCGACGGCGGCCGCAACGCGGAGCCGCACTCTATATAGGCGCGCGGCAAGTCCGGCAAGAGCGCGACATCGCCACCAATTCCAGGCGCCGCCGGCTCGCGGTTCACGTCGTGTAAACTTGTAGCACGGAATTTGCCTACATAAGGTGGCAATTCGAGTAAGCGACGAACCCCCGCCGCGAAGGAGTTTGAGCCCATGATCCTGGGAAGCCTCGCCCGGCGCCCGACCGTGTTGATTGTCCTACACCAGGAGCATTCGACGCCGGGTCGCATCGGCATCGCTCTCAGAGCCATGGACGTCAGGCTTGACATTCGGCGGCCGAGTTGCGGCGAGCCGCTGCCGGATCGGCTCGCGGACCATGACGGGGTTGTGGTGTTCGGGGGGCCGATGGGCGCCAATGACACCCTCGAATGGGTGCGACGGGAGATCAAGTGGCTCGAAACGCCGCTCGCTGAGAACAAACCGTTGCTTGGTGTCTGCCTTGGCGCGCAGATGCTGGCGCGAGCGCTCGGCGCGAGGGTGTTCAGCTACGACGACAACCGGAGCGAGATTGGCTATTACCCGATCGAGCCCACGCTCATTGGCGACTGGCTGTGCCCGGCCCCGTTCCCGCGCACGGTCTATCAATGGCATTCTGACGGCTTCGATCTGCCTCAGGGCGCTGAACTCCTCGCTGTTGGTGGGACGAATTTCCCAAACCAGGCCTATCGTTACGGCCTGCATGCAGTCGGCCTGCAGTTCCACCCGGAAGTCACCTATCACATGATGTGCCGCTGGACCCATCGCGGCGCCGAGCGTTTGACGCGGCCAGGAGCCCGGAGCCGCCCCGAGCACCTCGGCGGCTGGTTCCAACATGACGGCCGGGTAGCTGCGTGGCTTGAGGCGTTCCTGCCCGCTTGGATCGCCGGGCAGCTGGCGGAAACCGCCCCCAAATCGCGATCCGCGCCCTCCCTCGACCGAGTCCCTGAGCGAGAGGCGCCCGCGATTGAGAATGCCGGTCTCCGGATCTAGCAGGCAGACGTGGGCGAAATCGCCGCGGCCATCAGACGGATGCGCGGGTTTGCGACATGATCTTCAGGGCGCACTTTTTTCACCGTCACAAGACCCGAGCGTCATCGCGGTGGATCTCCAGACATCTGAAGTGTGTCCACGCCGCGCCAGGCGCGAAACACCGCCAGCGTGTGCGTCCAATCGTCCTCATCCATCGTTGTCGACATCAACCCCGGCCTTTGATTCGGTCGGAGTCCTAAGAATCCTGTCCGATTGAGATCAGGACTCCAAAACGTCACCCGTCGAAGAATTCGTCCACGCGGCTGCGTTTATTGACGCTTACTCTCTTTTATCGGCTTGGCCGGGGTCCGAACCGCGGCCGCGCGCAGGCCTTGGCGAAGATCAGGCGGCCGGAGCCGCGAGCGCTTCGTGGCCAGGCACGACCGCGGCCATGAACTTGTAGCCGTTGTTGGCGCGGAATTGCGGATCCGACTTGATCACCGCCATGAACGCCCGATGGCCGTCCCTCTTTTCTCCGACCAGGCAGCCGGCGCTCGCCGTGCCCACGTCATCCTTGGGCTGGTCGTAACCCCAGTGCTGATTGATGCCAAAAATGCCAGTGAAAATCGGACCTTCGCGTTTGAAGTCTCTCTTGCTGTCGCGATAGATGTCGATCGGCGCGCATTGGATCAGCGCCTCGTGCGGATCGGTTCCCGAAGCGCCGACATGCGTGCCGACGGCCCAGGACTTGTACTGGCCAAGCGCGATACGCGCCGCGCCTTTCGGATTCATGGGATTCATCACGTACGGTTTCCCCGGCGCCGTCGTCGCGATCCATGGCTGAATGAGCGGTTTGCCGTCCGGTCCAATGGAGAAAACGACCCGGAGGTCCTCGAACACGTTCGACGTTTGCGGATCGAGGTTTCCATCCGCATCGACGCCTTCGACATAGACGATGTTCTTGCAGTCGGGGTGGCGGCAGATGAAATAATTCTTCGTCTGCATGTAGGCGATGATGCGATCGATCCATTGCCCGCACGCGCGGATCTCGGGCAGAAGCTGATGCGGGCTCAACAGCGCGGCGGCTATGTCTTTGGTGAAGCCGTCGGTCGCGGAGAGACCGTTCAGCTTGCAGAACTCGGTGATCGCCCATCTCGTCGTCGGACCCATGAAACCGTCAGGCGGCGGGTCGAGATAGCCCAGGTTTGAAAGGATCTGCTGCGTTTCGAGAACGAGGTCCGGCCGTTCGCCTGCGAGGGTGTCGAATGCGATCGCCGGTCCTTGAAACTTGCCCAAGGCTCGCGCGGTCGGGGCGATCACAGTGCCCGACGGCGCTTTTCCCAGGCGGAACCGCGACGGCTGGATCTTCTGCTCCATAAAGTCGGTCAGCCATTTGCGGTAGGCGATGGTGACGTCGCCGCCCGCTGCGAACACGAGCTGGTTCGCGCGCGCCATCCCCACTTGCGAGACCAACTTGCTGAACGAGATTGTCTGGTCGTTGCGCAGGAAATGCTCCGCGCCGGCGAGCCCTTCGTGGTGGCAGAGGTAGATATGCCAAGCTCGATCGTCGTCTCCGACGTCGGATTCGACAAGCTTATCCTTGATCAAGGCGTTGAGGTTGTCGAAGCCATATTCGGCAGCCGTGACGATCGACAGGGTCGGGTCGAAACGCAGGGCCAGCAGTCCCTTTCTCATATTGGCCACGAGTTGGTTGTTGCCGGTCACCATTCCGTTTTGCCGGGCCGCCTTGTTGAGAACCTTGCCCGGACGGCGGGCCATGTCGCACCAGGTGTCCTCAAGGAACTGTGTGAGTCCCGACGCACTCGTGCTTGCGTTGTTCGACTTTGGGTCCCAGACGCCAGCGTCGGCGCCGCTGCTGATTTTGGCCGCCTCGGCGTCGATGAGCGCCGCGAGGGCGGCGGCGTCAATGCTGGTGATGGATTGGGCTTGCAGCAGCGCCTCGCGGTAGCGCTCGTTCGCCCCAAGCACAAGATCGTCGCCGGCCGGGGCCGGCCGCACGCCCGGGTCAACAGCCGGCGATCCGGCGGGCTTGCCGGGGTCTGTCGGCGCGGGGGCGGCGGCGACATCCTCGGTCCAGCCGACCGCAGGCGCCGATCCGTCCGGGGGCGTGACCTTCACCTTGGCCCAGGTCGCGACTTTCGCCAGGATGTCGATGCGCCCCGTCAGCGTTTGCAGGAGATTGCCTAGCGGCTCGTCGAACAGCCTGAGGGTCGCCTGCTGCACGGGAATGAGGTCCGCCGAGATAATCCAGCCTGCAAGGGGAAGGCCGGCTTTGGTCAGCGTGACCTTGGTCCAAGGGTCCAAGGTCTTATCGATACTCACGACATCGCTCGGGTCGAGCGTCGCGATCGGCGCGGAATTCTCGTCCGGGTCGGGCCTAAGCCCCTCGGGCGCCGCGACTGAGAACATCAAGGACATGGATGAACTCCATATTCGTAAAGGAACAGAACCGGTTGGCCCATATGACGCGTTTCGAGCTCAGGACCACTGCTCGACTTCGCTCGAGGATCGAGACTGCGGACCGCGGATTCGGCTTGTCCATAGGAAAAAATACCTATCTCAAGCCGTCCGCAGCAACTCGCGGCACGGTCCCTTTTCGCGCAACGGCGCGAGTATAAACTGCGATTGAAATTGGACTGTGAGCTTCATCACAGAATGTCTGATCTGGTGTCTTAAGGGTCCCATTTGCGTCGCGGAGAGGATCCTGCGAAGCCGAGGCAGCCTATTCGGGACACGCGCGCCGGCGCTTCAGCTCGGCCGGCTCGCGAGTTCGACGGCGCGGTCGACAATCGTCCTGAACGCTTCCGTTTTCGCCATTTCAAGATGGTCGACCTGAACCTCGGAAAGATAGGCGTAAAGCTTATCCTTGCTGTCGCCGGCGATGATGCGGTCGTAGAGCGTCTCGGCGTAGGTGAAGAGTTCGCCCTCATTGCAATCGGCCGGCAAGTCCCAGGTGTCGAGCATAATCTCGACGATCTCGCCGATCCGGCTTGTCTTGTCAGTCAAGGCGCCCTCCTCTCGTCGCCTGAAAACTCCAATCGCAGTCGGCAATGGCGCACCAAGTAGCCCCGTTGGCGTCATTGCGCGATGATCACTGGCAATCGCTCACTGTACGGGCGCCCGCGCGGCACGCCTGGCTCTGGCGGATGAGTTCCGTGAGAGCCTGTGGCGAAATCGCCCGATACTCGACTTCCGTCATGCCTACCTCCTGAAACCTGAAGCCAAGACCTAGCACAATTTTCTGCTTATCGGAAGGAGCGGTTCTCACTTTTGTTCTCGTGAGCGCGTCGCTGAACCCGGCCGTACGCCGTGGGCTTGGTTAAGTCAGCGGCCCTATTTGCCATCGCCATCATGGTCGCTTTTGGGTGTCCGTCAGCATTCTTCCGATCGTATACATACACAAAGTGTGTAATGATCGATTCCAGTTGCAGAAAAAGAAGCTTAAGCCCCTGAAAACGCTCGCGCGCGTGCAGAATTGATCACGGCGCGCTGACGGTAATTCTCGGATGGTCGGCGCCGCACCTCAGAACGCCCCGATGCGCATGAGATCGTGAAAGTTCACGATTCCAACCACTTGGCCCCGCTCGACAACCAGAAGCGCCTGGATCTTGTGGCTGATCAGCTCAAGCGCCTCCGCGACCAGCGCATCAGGCCCGATCGTGCGGGGCCGCCGGGTCATGATCGCGCCGACCGGCGTATCGAGGGAGAAATCCGGCTTCAGGTGACGGCGCAAATCGCCGTCGGTAATGATGCCGGCGAGGCGCCCGCCATCGTCGAAAACGGCGACGCAGCCGAAACCCTTCGACGTCATCTCGACGATCGCCTCGGCCATTCGGGCGTTCGCGTCGATGCGCGGCACGCGGTCGCCTGTGTGCATGACTTCACGCACATGCGCCAGCTTGGCCCCGAGCTTGCCGCCTGGATGAAGCGCACGGAAGTCGAGCGCGGTGAAGCCGCGACCCTCGAGCAGCGCGATCGCCAGCGCGTCGCCAAGCACCAACTGCATCGTCGTCGACGTGGTCGGGGCGAGCCCATTGGGGCAGGCCTCCGGCGCGACCGGCATCGCGAGACAGACGTCGGCCTCGCGGCCGAGCGTGCTGTCGGCCTCGGCGGTCATAGCGATCAGTGGAATGGCGTAGCGTTTGGCGAAAGTGACGATCGCCGCCAGTTCCGCCGTCTCGCCCGACCAGGAGATGGCCAGCACGACGTCGCCAATCTGCACCATGCCGAGATCGCCGTGGCTGGCCTCGGCCGGATGGACGAAGAAGGCGGGCTCGCCGGTCGAAGCGAGGGTCGCCGCGATCTTGCGCGCGATGTGCCCCGATTTGCCGATGCCGGTCACGATGACGCGGCCGCGTGCGGCCGAGATCGTCTTGACCGCTTCCGAGAGCGCGGCTCCAAGCCCGCCCTCGCCCGTCGCGCGGATCGCTTCCTCGAGCGCATCGAGGCCCTTGCGCTCGGTGGCGACGGTGCGGAGCGCCGACAGAACGGCGCTGGTCTGCTCCTGAATCATCCGCCGCTGTTTACCATTCGCCAGCGCGATTGGAAAACGCAGCTTAAGGGACCTCGCGCGTTGGCTTTCCAACTGGCGCCGGCTTTGCCAGTCCGAAGGTTTCCGCCATCGACCGGCCGGCGGCGAGGCTCGCCTGCCATTCCGCCTCGAGGCTGAGCTTGGCTTCCGCATCGCCAATTCGGCTTCGAATGGCGTCGGCGTCGAGCGCCACAAGCCCGTCGTCATCGCCGATAAGGAGGTCGCCCGGGCCAATCCTCTGGCCGCCGAACACCACCGGCGCGTTGACCGCGCCACGCTCGGCGGACCAGGGACCACGCGGGGTGACGTGACGCGTGAAGACAGGGAAATCCGCCCATTGGGCCAGCGTCGCGACATCGCGGATCGCACCATCGCAAATGACCCCGACCGCCCCGCGCCGCCGCGCCTGTCCGCTCAAAATCTCGCCGATCATCGCCGTCTCGGCGCGACCCTGAGCCGCGATCACCAAAACGTCGCCCGCTCCGATGGTAGTCGATGGCCAGGAGAACGGCCCCGAAGTCGGGCGGCTCGCATAATGCGGTGACGGCGCGCCCGAACAGGCGGGGCTGCCGCCCGGCGGGCATGAGCGGCCGGATTGCTGGATCAATCTGCCCCTTCGCTCGCCCGACGTCGACGGCGACGGCCACGGGAATATCGCGCCAGCGCTCGACCTCGGCCTTGGTCAGATCGCTCGCAGAGACCGTGTGAACAGCGACGGTCAAGGTTGACTCCCTGGGCTTAATGCGGGCCGGACGAAATCGGCCGTGACGGCGGCGACATCGCGCAAGCCAGCCAGCGCCATGGCTTCGTCAAGCTCGGCCGCCAAAATGTCGATTGCATGTCGCACGCCGTCCCCGCCGGCAACCGCCAAGCCCCAGAGGAAAGGACGTCCGATCATGCAGGCGCGAGCTCCGAGCGCAAGGGCTTTGAGGATGTCGGTCCCGCGCCGTATGCCGCCATCGAGGATGATATCCGCTTCACCTCTAATCGCCGCGACCACACCCGGCAGGGCTGCGCAGGCGCCGAGCGCCGCATCGAGCTGACGGCCGCCATGATTGGACACGATCACGGCCTCGGCACCCGCCCGCACCGCCGCTCGGGCATCCTCAGGGTGCAGCACGCCCTTGACTACAAACGGGCCGTTCCAGCGCTTGCGAATCTGGGCGATCAGGGCCCAGTCCGCGGACGGATCGAAGAGGGTCGCAACGTGCTGGGCGATCGTCATTCCGCCGCCCCGCATGCTCGGCGAAAAATTGCCGAAGGACACCGGATTGCGAGCAAGGCCGTACAGCCAGGCCGGCCGCCGAACGACATCAAACACCGTCCGCATCGTGGGCCGCAACGGCAGCGTGAAGCCGTTTCGGACGTCGCGTTCCCGACGCCCCTGGATCGCCAGGTCAACGGTAAAGCAAAGGGTCCGATAGCCGTTTTCAGCCGCACGCCGCAGCATATCGTCCATAAGATCGCGGTCCCGCAACGGATAGAGCTGAAACCAGCGATCGCTGTCCGGGACGTCGGCGGCGACGGCTTCAATGGAGGCGATCGAGTTGGTGGACAGGCAGTAGGGAATGCCAGCGGCAGTCGCCGCGCGGCAGGCCAGCATCTCGCCCCGCGGCCTGAAAAGCCCCGCCAATCCCGTCGGCGCCAAAACCAGAGGGAGGCCGATCGGTTTGCTCATCAGGGTCGTTTCCAGCCGACGTTCGCTGACATCGACGCCGACACGGGGCATGAGGCGCCAGGCGTCAAACGCTCTTCGGTTTTCGGAAAGGGTCTGTTCGTCGCGCGCGCCGCCGTCGATGAAGTCGAACACGAGCTTGGGGAGTCGCCGCTGAGCGGCGCTTCGCAGATCCCCGATTGTTATGCAGCGGCGAAGGACGGCTGCGGTCATCGCGTCGATATCAACCGCCCTTGTGGGTGAAGCCAAGCCCGCGCAGTTCCTCCTTGAGACCCGGCGCAAGGTCGCTACGGTCGAGCGCGAAGGCGAGGTTGGCGCTTAAGAATCCGAGTTTCGAGCCGCAATCATAGGTTCGCCCGTCAAACCGTGCGCCATGAAAAGATTGCTTGCAGGCGAGTTCGATCATGCCGTCCGTCAGTTGGATCTCGCCGCCCGCGCCCTTTTCCACCCGCTCCAGAATCTTGAAAATCTCCGGCTGAAGAATGTACCGCCCCGAAATGATGAGATTGGAGGGCGCCGTCCCCTGCTTCGGCTTTTCGACCATCTTGGTGATCTCGAAGGTCGCGCCATGGTCGGCGCCAACGCCGACGATGCCATATTGATGGGTTTCGGCCGGGGGGACCTTCTCGACCGCGATGATGTTGCCGCCGTGCTTCTCGAACGCCGCCACGCACTGTGCGAGGCAGCGTCCGCCCTTGGAGCCGGCCCGAGTAACCATATCCGGTAGCAGGACCGCGAACGGCTCGTCGCCGACGATTTCGCGTGCGCACCAGACGGCGTGGCCAAGGCCGAGCGGCGCCTGCTGGCGGGTGAAGCTGGTCGCGCCGGCGGCCGGCAGATCGGCCATGAGCGCCGCATATTCGGTCTTTTTTCCCCGTTTGGTCAGCGTGTCTTCGAGTTCATAAGCCGCGTCGAAGTGATCCTCGATCACCGCCTTGTTGCGGCCGGTCACGAAAATGAAATGCTCAATGCCCGCTTCGCGCGCCTCATCGACGACATGCTGAAGAATTGGCCGGTCGACGATGGTCAGCATCTCCTTCGGGATTGCTTTGGTCGCAGGCAGGAACCGCGTGCCGAGACCGGCGACGGGCAGCACCGCTTTACGGATGGGTTTGTCCATGAATGCCTGGTTCCTCGGTCGGCGGGAGGGTGAAGGGGAGGCGGGCCTAGCGAAATCCTGATAACCGACTATCAGTTCCGGCCGAGCCGTTCTACGCGGGTCTTTTCCGCTGAATTCGCATTGGGGCAATCGAAAAGGGGGCTGGCTATGAGCGTTTTGGTGACCGGCGGGGCCGGTTATATCGGCGGCCACATGGTTCTCGGCCTTCTCGACGCCGGCGAGACTGTCATCGTTCTCGACAATCTTTCCACGGGCTTCGCCTGGGCGGTCCCCGAAGGAGCCACGCTTGTCGTCGGCGACACCGGCGACACGGAGCTGGTCGGGCGCTTGATCAAGGAGCATGCGATCGATGCGATCGCCCATTTCGCCGCCAAGATTGTCGTGCCGGACTCGGTCCGCGATCCGCTCGGCTACTACCTCAACAATGTTTCCAACGCACGCGCCCTGATCGAGGCGGCGGTCAACGGCGGGGTGAAGACGTTCATCTTTTCCTCGACTGCGGCGGTTTACGGCGAAACCGGCGCCGAGCCGGTGTCAGAGGAAACCGCGCTCGCGCCGATTTCGCCTTATGGACGATCCAAGCTCATGGTCGAATGGATGCTCGAAGATGCATCCAAAGCCTATGACTTCCGCTACGTCGCGCTGCGTTATTTCAACGTCGCCGGCGCCGATCCCAAGGGCCGCCTCGGCCAGTCGACGCCCAACGCCACCCATCTCATCAAGCGCGCCGTGCAGACGGCGCTCGGAATTCATTCGAAAATCGAGGTCTTCGGCGAGGACTATCCAACCCGCGACGGCACCTGCGTGCGGGACTATATCCAGGTCACCGACCTCATTGACGCCCATTTGAGCGCGCTCGCTTATTTGCGCGCTGGCGGGGCGAGCGTCGTCTGCAATTGCGGCTATGGGCATGGGGAGACGGTCAAGGAGGTCGTTGAGGTCGTCAAACGAGTGTCGGGGATCGATTTTCCCGTGGTGGTCTCAGGGCGGCGGGCGGGAGATCCGGCTGCTATCGTGGCGAAGGCCGACCGAGCAAGGAGCTTGCTTGGTTGGAAACCGAGCCGCGACAATCTTGCCGATATCGTGCGTCAGGCGCTCGACTGGGAGCGAAGGCTGCACAATCGAAGGACGGAAGGGTAATCGAAGCGGCCCAAATTGCGGCGGCGCGAACCCTCGCTCCAGCGTCGTGATCCGGAGCGGTGCGATCCGACATTAGTCGTAGCGTCGCCTTTTTGGGCTTTACAACCGCCGCTCCAGCGGCTTCATAGACCCCGGCCTTCATTGGGGGGAAGCGCATGCGCTCGGCCGGTCGGCGAGAATGAGCATGGACGATGTTCTCGTCACGGAAGGCCTCAGCAAGAGCTTCGGGGATTTCCGCGCGGTCAACGACGTTTCGCTTCGCGTCAAGCGAGGAACGATCCACGCGCTGATCGGGCCGAACGGCGCGGGCAAGACGACTTGTTTCAACATGCTGTCGAAATTCATCGCCCCAACCGGCGGTCGAATCACATTCAACGGGCGCGACATCACCAATCTCAAGCCTGCCGACGTTGCGCGGCTAGGCCTGGTCCGCTCCTTCCAGATTTCAGCGGTGTTTCCTCACCTGACCGCGTTCGAGAATATTCGCATCGCGCTCCAGCGAAAGCGTGGCGATTCCTTTGACTTCTGGCGCTCCAAGGCGGCGCTTAAGCCGCTGAATGAACGGGCGTTGGCGTTACTGGACGACGTTGGGCTGGGGGCTTTCGCCAATTCGAAGGCTGGCGAAATCTCCTATGGCCGCAAGCGAGCGCTCGAACTGGCGACGACGCTCGCTGTCGAGCCCGAGATGATGCTGCTCGATGAACCGATGGCCGGCATGGGCCACGAGGACATCGATCGCACGGCTGATCTCATCCGTCGCGTGTCGGCGAACCGCACCATCCTGATGGTCGAGCACAATCTCAGGGTGGTCGCCAATCTCTCCCATCGCATCACAGTGCTGACGCGCGGGCGCGTCCTGGCCGAGGGCGACTATCGCGAAGTGTCGGAGAACGAGGAGGTGAAGCAGGCCTATCTTGGAGTGGGACATGGCTGAGGCTATTGTCGCACAACGGCCGGCCGCGATCGCAACGACGGTGCTCAACGTCAAGGGCCTGCAGGCTTGGTACAACGAATCGCATATTCTGCACGGGGTCGACCTCGATGTGCGTGAGGGCGAGGTCGTGACGCTGCTCGGACGAAACGGAGCGGGCAAAACGACCACGCTGAAGGCCATCATGGGCATCGTCCGCAAACGAACCGGCTCGATCGTGTTCGGCGGAAAGGAGCTCGTCGGCCTTTCGATCGACCGCATCGCTCGGCATGGCGTCGCATTCTGCCCGGAGGAGCGAGCGATATTCGCCTCTCTCTCGGTCAAGGAGAATTTGTTTCTGCCGCCTCCCATCTCCAAGGCAGGCGCGATGAGCGTCGACCACATTTTCGCGCTCTTTCCAAATTTGCGCGAGCGATTGTCGAGCGGCGGGGGCAAGCTGTCCGGCGGCGAGCAGCAGATGCTCGCCATCGCGCGCATCTTGCGGACCGGCGCCCGATTTCTGATGCTCGATGAGCCGACCGAGGGCCTCGCGCCGGTGATCATCCAGCAGATCGGCCGCACCATTGCCGAACTCAAACGGGAGGGATTCACGATTTTGCTGGTCGAGCAGAATTTCCGCTTCGCCTCGACCTTAGCGGACCGGTTTTTCGTCATGGAGCACGGCCGGATTATCGACGCCTTCGCCAACTCGGAATTGGACGGCAGGATGGATCGGCTGCACGAGGCGTTGGGGGTGTGATGACGCCTGCCGAACGAGGGGGCCGGCCGTGAACATTTTAGGCCACACGATAAGCATGCCGCAGCTCTATGGTCAGTTGCTGATCGGCCTCATCAATGGCTCCTTTTATGCGCTCTTGAGCCTTGGGCTCGCGGTCATCTTCGGCATGCTGACGATCGTCAATTTCGCCCATGGCGCGTTCTATATGATGGGCGCTTTCGCCGCTTATTTCCTGCTTCAATATACGGGTCTCAATTATTGGTTTGCCCTCATCCTCGCGCCGTTGATTGTCGGCGCGATCGGGGCGATCGTCGAGAGCCTTTTTCTCAAGCGGCTAGCCGGCTTCGACCCGCTCTACAGCCTCCTGCTTACCTTCGGTCTGGCGCTCATCATCCAGGGCCTGTTCCAGAACTATTTCGGCGCTTCGGGCATGCCCTACGCGATCCCCAAACAGCTTGGGGGCGCCTATAACCTCGGCTTCATGTTCCTGCCCATCTATCGCGGATGGGTGATTCTCGCCTCCGCCGTGGTGTGCTTCGCGACCTGGCTCATCATCGAGAAGACCAAGCTCGGCGCCTATCTGCGCGCGGCGACCGAGAACCCGACCATGGTGCGCGCCTTCGGCATCAACGTGCCGCGCATGGTCACGCTCACTTATGGTTTTGGCGTCGGGCTTGCGGCCTTCGCCGGCGTGCTCGCCGCGCCGATCAACCAGGTGCGTCCAGGCATGGGCGCGGACATCATCGCCGTCGTCTTCGCGGTCGTGGTGATCGGCGGCATGGGGTCGATCCTCGGTTCGATCGTGACCGGCTTCGTGCTCGGCGTCGTCGAGGGGCTGACGAAAGTGTTCTACCCGGAGGCGTCAAACACCGTGGTGTTCGTCATCATGGCGATCGTCCTCCTCATCCGCCCGACTGGCCTGTTCGGGCGGGCGGCCTGATATGGCGCTCGAGGCTGCTGTCGCCGCGGCGGGCATGACGAGCAAGGATCGTCGCGTCAACGCGATTGCCTTCGCGATACTGGTCGCTCTGATCGTGATCGCGCCCTTTTTCGCCTATCCGTTCTTCGTCATGCAGGCGATGTGCTTCGCGCTCTTCGCCTGCGCGTTCAACCTCCTGATCGGCTACGCGAACCTGCTCTCGCTTGGGCACGCGATGTTCTTCGGGCTCGCCAGCTACGTCTGCGCTCACGCCGCCAAAGTGTGGGGTCTGGAGCCCGTCTCGGCGATCGCGGTCGGCGTCGCCGCCTCCGCAGCCCTTGGCTTCGTCACCGGGGCGCTCGCCATTCGCAGCGCCGGCATTTACTTCGCGATGGTCACGGTCGCTTTCTCCCAGATGGTGTTTTTCGTCTGCGTCGAGGCGCCGTTCACCCATGGCGAGGATGGCATCCAGGCGGTGCCACAAGGACGGGCCCTCGGCTTCATCGATCTGTCCAATCCGTGGATCCTCTACTGCTTTGTGGCGGTGATCTTTCTGTTTGGTTTTCTGGTCGTGCAGCGCGCCGTCAACTCGCCGTTTGGCGAGATTCTCAAGGCGATCCGCGAAAACGAGCCGCGCGCGATCTCGCTCGGCTATCGCGCCCTGCAATACAAGCTCGCGGCCTTCGTCCTGTCGGCGGTGATCGCGGGCCTTGCGGGGGCGACCAAGGCCCTGGTGGTCCAGAACGCGTCGCTGACCGACGTCTCCTTCTCAACGTCGGGCGAAGTCGTGCTGATGACCTTGGTCGGGGGCATGGGCACATTCTATGGCCCGGTGGTCGGCGCGCTCATCGTCGTCGCGATGCAAAACTATCTCGCCCAGTTCGGCGAGTGGGTGACCGTGATCCAGGGGGTCGTGTTCGTGGCGTGCGTGCTGGCGTTCCGGCGCGGCATTGTGGGCGAACTGGCTGCGCGAGCGAAGGTGTCGCTCTAAGTCCTGCCGGTCCCCTCTCCGCTTTCAGAGCGCGCTGCAGGCTTGTGCCACCATTGGCCTTGTCCGCCGCGGGCGGAGGACCTCGCGCCGCGCAAGCGCCGCTCCGAAAGTGACTCCGCGCAAAAATCAGGATTGGCGCTTTCTCCGCCGCGGACTTCCGCTAGCGCGGCGGCGCGAGCCCTCCAGAAGCTGCCGCCTTGCCAAACCCTGGCGGCGAAAGCCGGCCATCATTAATTTTCTGTCAACTCGGTTGGGCGATGATTGACCATTCGTCAGCGCGTCGCGCGCCGACGGAGGTTTCGCCGAGCGCTTAGCGGCGCCCGAGTTTCGATCGCCTCGAAGGAGGTCGCAATGAAAACCATCTCCCGCCGACAGGTTTTGACCATGGCGGCCGCGACTGGCGCCGTCGCTTTCGCAGCGCCGGCGAGGGCCGAGGCGCCAGCGCCATTTTCCCCCGACGAAATCGTCAACGACGGCCAGCGGTTTTTCGGCACAGTGTCGCGTGGGCTGGCCGATGGGGTTCAGGAAGCCGGCCGCCGTTGGGGCCTGCCGAACGCGTATATTCTTGGTCAAGAGGCGTCCGGCGCGTTCGTTGGCGGCCTCAGATTCGGCGAAGGCAAGATGTATACGCGGAACGCGGGCAACCAGCGGATCTTCTGGCAAGGGCCGTCGATTGGGTTTGACGCCGGCGCGGACGGTGATCGGACAATGATGCTGGTCTACAATCTGCCCGACACCGGAGCGATTTTTGACCGTTTCGGGGGATTGGACGGATCGGCTTATTTCATCGGCGGCTTGGGCTTCACCGCGGTCGGCGCCAAGGGCGTCGTCGTGGTTCCCATCCGCACGGGATTGGGCTGGCGTCTGGGGGTCAACCTCAACTATCTCAAGTTTACACAACGGGCGACCTGGAACCCTTTCTGATCGCCTGCGACTCCTGGTTGCTCCCGGCGGAATCCGGTCCCACCCCCGGCTCGTCTTGAGGATTGCGCGAAGCGATCCGTTCGTAATTCACAAAGGCGAAGTCGGCGTCGTCGCGCGGGCCGCGCTCGCCCGCTTGGCGGCCGGTCTCCCGCCACGCGTGCAGATCGATCGGCGGAAAACGCGCCTCGCCTTCGGCGTCGAGCGCGACTTCCGTGATGAAAAGGCGCCGCGCGCGCGAAATCGTCTGCGCATAGATCTCGCCCCCGCCGCCGATGATGATCTCGTCGGCGCCCGTGAATGAGGCGCGATCGGCGGCGAGACCGAGTCCGGCGTCGAGTTCGTGGGCGACGAGGACGCCCGAAGGCGCGAACGTGGGATCGCGCGTGACGACGATCGTGTCACGCCCGGGAAGCGCGCGGCCGATCGATTCGAAGGTCTTCCGCCCCATCACCAGCGGCTTGCCCCATGTCAGCGCCTTGAAGCGTTTCAGGTCGCCCGAGAGCCGCCAGGGCAGTCCGCCGTTCGCGCCAATCACCCCGTTGCGCGCAACCGCCGCGACGAGGACGAGGGGAACGTCTCTCACACTGCGACCTTGGCCTTGATCGCCGGCCACGGGTCGTAGCCCTCGAAGGCGATCGCATCGGCGTTGAGGTCGAAGATCGAGCCGACGTCGCCGAGCTTAAGCCGCGGCAGCGGGCGTGGCTCACGCGCGAGCTGCTCACGCGCCTGATCCTCGTGATTGCGGTAAAGGTGGACGTCGCCGAACGTATGCACGAATTCGCCGGCCTCAAGCTTGCATTTGCCCGCGATGAGATGGGTCAAGAGCGCGTAGCTCGCGATGTTGAACGGCACGCCAAGAAAAATGTCGGCCGAGCGTTGATAGAGCTGGCACGAGAGCCTGCCGCCGCTCACATAGAACTGGAACAGGCAGTGGCAGGGCGCAAGCTTCATGTCTTCGATCTCAGCAACGTTCCAGGCCGAGACGACGAGGCGGCGGGAATTGGGGTTGCGCTGAATTTCCTTGATGACCCAATCAATCTGATTATAGGTGCGCCCGTCCCGACCTTCCCAGTTGCGCCATTGTTTGCCGTAAACAGGACCGAGGTCGCCATTGGCGTCCGCCCATTCGTTCCAGATCGAGACGCCGTGGTCCTTTAAATATTTGGTATTCGTCTCCCCGCGCAAGAACCAGGCGAGCTCGCGCACGATCGATTTGATGTGCAGCTTCTTCGTCGTGACAAGCGGAAAGCCCTGAGCGAGGTCGAAGCGAATTTGGCGGCCGAACAGCGAGTGGACGCCGGTGCCGGTGCGGTCTGACTTGACGACGCCGTGATCGAGCGCCTCGCCCAGAAGGTCAAGATAGATGCGCATGTTTCATGCTCACCGGAACGTCAGACGCTCGCTGTCAAAGATCTAGCCGGGTGATTTTTTGTTCAAATCACGAAGCAACTCCGCCACCGAATCGGGCAGCTTCCTGGCTGCGCGTGCTGGCCCTCTAATTTCCTCGATTCGAATCCTCGCACTTTCAAAGCTTATTCCAAAGGATGACGCGACTTCATGAGCAGCCCATCCCTCACAGATCAAGTGGCGGGGAGCTATGAACGCGGCTGTAATCTTGTCGGTTCCGGACTCCACAGCACGTAATTTTGGCGCATATGGAGCGATTTCGATGCGACTGTGGAGCCTATTGAATTCGCCCTCGTCGCCACGCAATGCATGTATTACTTCGTGAAAAATACTAAAGCGAGCGTGGCCCTCCGATCGCTGGAAATTCGCAGCAGCGAACGTTTCATTGGTGATTTTGATAAGTTTCTTCCTGAAGTCCCACTTCGCGGCCGCGGGCGCAATTTCTCCGGCAGGGACTGTCTTGAAGGCAATCCCGAGCTCGTCCCTGAGCTTCATCAAAATCGTCATGGGGTCGAGCCACGGAAGGTCGTCGACTCCCAAAAGCTTACGATATCCGCGTGCTATCTGTTCCGCGCTCTGGATACCCCTATTCTTGCTCAAGCGGCCATTCTCCGGGCAATCACCGCCCGCGAGCCTTTTTACACCAGCAGGCTGGGTACTCGCGGGATGATGCGGAGCATCATAGCCGATTCGGCCCGCGCTGGATCAAAAATCAGTGGAGACTCACCGTCTCGAGCTCATTTTCCCAGGCGTTGGTGATCGCCGCGTCCTTGGAATCGGTCAGCATGATCGGCGAACCGTCCGCGCCGAGCAGTGCGAACAGGGTCAATCCCGGACGCATCTCCGGCGCCTGCGGGAACAGTCGGGCGACATCTTCGGAGGCAATCGTCTTCACATAAGCGAGAGACCCATCGCCAAGATGCGCGAATTCCTGTGGCGTCATGTTCGGCGCCACGGTCACCACTGCCTTGCTGGTTTCGGATCTCATCGCTTTACTCCTTACTCGGCGGCCGCTTGAGCCCGCCCTGCGCGCGCTTCAGTCGCGCGCGACTATTTTGATCGTTCGAACCAGCCGCTCGGGCTGGGGTCTTACGAGATCGACCGACAGCAACCCTTGCACCAGTTCGGCGCTCAACACCTGCATCCCGTCGGCGAGAAGAAAGCCGCGCTGAAACTGCCGGGCGGCGATGCCGCGATGCAAATATTCACGCGTCTTGTCTTCCTG
The DNA here is from genome assembly GCA_963726105.1 of uncultured Alphaproteobacteria bacterium. GTDB lineage: Bacteria > Pseudomonadota > Alphaproteobacteria > Rhizobiales > Beijerinckiaceae > Roseiarcus. The sequence continues at coordinate 456,705 of CAVSBJ010000024.1, read as the reverse complement.
TTGCCGACCGCGAATTGTGAGCTGGTTCTCCTCGACCGTCACCTCGACCTGGTCCTGAGAGAACCCGGCTACGGCAAGCGTAATTCGCAATTTCTCCGGCTCGCCGCCATTGGCCGCAACCCGCTCGATATTGTAGGGAGGATAGCCGTCCGTCCCCGCCTTCGAAACCTTCTCTAGCGCTCGCTCCAAATCGTCAAAGCCGAGCAGCAAGGGCGAGGTCAGCGCCGTCACACGCACCATATTCGAAGCCCCCTTTCAGGCGCTTCCCGGAACATCAGGCCTTCCCATAAGCGCCCGGTCCGGTTCTTGCCGTCAACCGTCCGGATCATTCAAAGTTCCGGACCAAAGCGATATAAGTCTTACAACCCGATCTTCAAGGCGCAGGTTGTCCTGGTGAAAGCCTTTGATTCGGCGGTAGTTCTGACAATTCTGCTAAAATGCTGCGCCTGAAATCTAAACGATTCGTTTATGTTCTCGGCGGGGGTGAGGGTTATTGATCAAGAAGACGCCGGCGTCCAACAGGCTCGGAACCAAGCGCCAGTGCTTGGCCTGCGGCGCCAAATATTATGATCTTGACCGCAAGCCGCCGGTGTGTTCGCGCTGCGGCGCGAGCCCAGAGCCCAAGCAGGCGGGGGATCAAGCAGGAAAGCAGTCCGCCGCCGAGGATCCGACAGCCGAGACTCAGCCTCGTCCCGTCGCGGCCGCGCCTTCGCGACCCATCGGCCGCGAATGGTCGCGCGAGCAGGCCGAAGCCATCGACCAGGTCGGCCGATGGCTCAAACAGGGCGAGCCCCAGGTGTTCCGCCTCTTCGGCTACGCGGGCGTCGGCAAGACGACGCTTGCGCGGCACATCGCCGAGGGGGCGCGCGGCGAGACCGCTTTCGCCGCCTTCACCGGCAAAGCCGCGCTGGTCATGCGATCGAAGGGCTGCGCGGGCGCAACGACTATCCACGCGCTCATTTACCGCGCGACCGAGGGCGCGGAAGGCGCGCCCAATTTCACCCTCAATGCCGACGGACCGGCCTCCAAGGCCGGGCTCATCGTGATCGACGAATGTTCGATGGTCGACGCGGAGCTGGCGCGCGATCTCCTCTCGTTCGGCAAGCCGATTCTGGTTTTGGGCGACCCGTTCCAGCTTCCGCCGGTCAAGGGCGCTGGATTTTTCACCGACGGCGCTCCGGACGTGATGTTGACCCAAATCCATCGCCAGGCGAAGGACAATCCCATCATCCGCCTGTCGGAGGTGGTTCGTTCAGGCGGCGAACTCAGCGTCGGCAACTATGGCGAGACGCGCGTCATACCCCGCGCTGTCCTTGACCCGGCTCAGGTGCTTGGGGCCGACCAGGTGCTGGTCGGCGTCAACCGCACGCGGCGCGCATACAATCAGCGGATGCGTGATCTCAAGGGCTTCCGTGAGCCGCTGCCCGTCGCCGGGGATCGCCTGGTGTGCTTGCGGAATGACCGCACCAAGGGCCTCATCAATGGCGGCCTTTGGCGGGTCGAGGCGCTGGGCGGGGTCAAGAAAGACTTCGTCAAGATGACCTTGCGCTCGGAAGACGAGGGGTCGCGCTCGACCGTCAAGGCGGCCGTGTTGAAAGCGTTCTTCGAGGGGAAAGAGGGCGAACTCGGCTTTGCTTTAAGGCGAGAGTCGGACGAATTCGACTACGGCTATGCGCTCACGGTGCATAAGGCCCAGGGGTCGCAGTGGGACGACGTCATGCTGTTCGACGAAAGCTTCGCCTTCCGCGAGCATCGGGCGCAATGGCTTTACACCGGCCTCACGCGAGCGGCCCGCAAGCTGACGGTGGTCAGGTAGGAGGCGGAAGAGGCATGGACATCGGCGTCCCCGCGCTGTTAGACTTGACGTTGCGGCGCCGGAGACCTTCCCATGCGTATTTCCCCAGTGATGAGGGGAGCGCGCGCCTTCGCCCTGGCCACGCTCGTTGTCTCTCTTGACCTCTCGCCTTCCTATGCCCGCATGAGCGGATCGGTGGGCGGGTCGTTCGCTCGCCCAGCCTTCGGAATGGGCCATTTTTCCCGTTTCCCGCCAGGCGGGCTCAATCGGCGGTTTGAGACTGGGCGATTTGGCTTCAATCGCCTCCGCCCGGGCCGGTTTGACCGCTTCGGCTTCAACCGCTTCAACCGCTTTGGCTGGAATCCGCTTTTCATCGGCGGCGGCTGGGGTTGGGGCGGCTGGGGCGATTACTCCGCCCCGCCGGCGACCCAACCCCTCATTGTCGGCGATGGCGCGCCCGTGATCATCAATATTGGCGTCGATCCCGCTCTGGGCGCCGCCGCCGGCGGCTCGACCGGCGGCTGCGTCATCCATAAGCTCAATTACGACAGCAACGGCAAATATATCGGCGAGCGCCAGATCCCGCAGTGCTGATCGTTTTGGTAGCTGATCGCCGGCGGCGCGGCGGTTTTCAGCCGGGGAGAGAGCACGATGGACGTCGGTTTTATCGGTCTTGGCCAAATGGGTTCGGCGATCGCGCTGAACCTCGTCAAGGCGGGACATCGCGTCACCGTCTATAACCGCACGCGCGCCAAGGCGGAGGCGCTGGCGTCCCAAGGCGCCCACGTTGCCGAAAGCCCGGCCGAGGCATGCCGCAGCTCCGTGCTGGTCACCATGCTCGCCGACGACTCGGCGGTCGAAGCGGTCTTTTTCGGCGACGGAAATGGCCTCTCGGCGCTCGGCCAAGGCGCCGTCCACATCTCCATGAGCACGATCAGCGTCGCGCTCTCCGACCGGTTGGCGGAAGCGCATCGAAAGTCTGGCCAAGCCTATGTCGCGGCGCCCGTGTTCGGCAGGCCCGAGGCCGCAGCGGCGGCGAAGCTGTTCGTCGTGGCGGCGGGGCCCGCAGCGCAACTCGTGCGCTGCCAGCCCCTGTTCGACGCGATCGGCCAGCGGACCTTCGTCGTCGGCGACAAGCCGTCCTCGGCAAATCTCGTCAAGCTCAGCGGCAACTTCCTGCTCGCGGCAATGATCGAATGCCTGGGCGAAGCCTTCGCGCTCACCCGCAAAGGCGGAATCGAGCCGCATCTTTATCTTGAGATTCTGACGAGCACGCTGTTCTCGGCCCCCGCCTACAAGACCTACGGGACGATCATCGCCGACCAGAAATACGAACCAGCGGGGTTCAAGATGTCGCTGGGATTGAAGGACATTCGCCTCGCGCTTGCCGCCGCTGACGCGCTGGCGGCGCCCATGCCGGTCGCGAGCCTCGTTCACGATCACTTTCTATCCGGAGTGGCTCAAGGCGCGGGCGATTCCGACTGGTCTGCGTTGGCGCGTCTTGCTGCGGCAAACGCAGGTCTCTGAGCGAATTTTGGCGGGATTATCTCTCGCCCCCCTCCCGCGGCGCGTCGATCACAAGAAGGCCGCCTGCTGCGCTTGGGCTTGTTTGAAACCTGAACTTGGGGCAGGTTCTCGTTGGGCTCCACAGGCATCGACCAATTTCGGTCACGAGACCGACACGGCGAACGGAGTGGCGGCAATCCGGGGATGCGCGATGGTCCTCCTCAGGCATATTGCGATCGCGTCCGCCGCATGGGCGGCAATGTCCTTGCCGGTTCTCGCCGACGATCAAAAACCGGCAGACGCGCAGAACCAAAATCCGCCAGCGACGGAGGATCATTTTGTCCCGCGGTTGAACGACATGATGGTCGCGACGCAGGTCAGGCATTTCAAGCTGTGGTATGCAGGCATCGTCCAGAACTGGCCATTGGCGAATTATGAATTGACGCAAATTCGTGACGTGATCACGGATACCGAGCGTTACTTCGCCAATAAGGGCGGATCAAAAATGTCGGTGATGACGCCGCCGACGGAGGACCTTTCCGACGCGATCAAGGCGAAAGACGAAAAGAAGTTCGCAACCGCCTTCACCAAGCTCACCGCTGCCTGCAACGCTTGCCACGAGTTGACCGGCTTTGGCTTCATAAGGATCAGAGACCCCAGATTGTCGCCGCTCGAGACGTCGCCGTTGAGCGACGAGTTGTTCAGCGGCAAGTAGGGTCGGTCTCGTCCATTCTAGGCGCGCTCGGCGCCGACGGTCGCGATGCGCAGGTTGTTGGTGGCGCCAGGCGTCCCGAACGGCACGCCGGCGACAACGATAATGCGCTCGCCCTCGCCGGCGAAGCCCTCGATATAGGCGTGGCGGCACGCTCGATCGGCCATGTCGCGTTCGTCACGAGCATCGTCGGTGACAATGGGGTGCACCCCCCAGACCACAGCGAGACGCCGCGCCACCGATTCGATGGGCGTTAGCGCCAGAATGGAGGAGCGCGGCCGCTGGCGGGCGATGCGAAGGCCGGTCGAGCCTGAGCTGGTCCAGGCGCAGATGACCTTGAGGTCCAGCGTCTCCGCGACATCGCGGGTTGCTTCGGCGATGGCGTCGGCGCCTGTCGCCTCCGGCGCCGCTCGCTGCGACTCGATGATCGAGGGGTAGATCTTCTCCGATTCCACCGCCTCCGCGATCCTGTTCATGGTCGCGACCGCCTCGTGCGGGAATTGACCCGAAGCGCTCTCCGCCGACAGCATTACGGCGTCCGCGCCCTCAAAGACCGCAGTCGCGACGTCCGACACTTCGGCGCGCGTCGGCACGGGGGCCGAGATCATCGATTCCAGCATCTGCGTCGCCACCACCACGGGCTTGCCGAGGCGCCGCGCCAGCCGGGTCAGGGTCTTCTGGATGCCTGGAACCTGCTCGAGCGGCATTTCCACGCCAAGGTCGCCGCGCGCCACCATGAGCGCGTCGGCAACCGCCATGATCTCGTCGATCCGCTGGACCGCCTGCGGTTTCTCGATCTTGGCCATCACCAAGGCGCGGCCCTTGGCGATTTCCTTGACCTCGACGATGTCTTCCGGACGCTGAACGAACGAGAGCGCAATCCAGTCGATGTCTTCTTCGAGCGCCGCGACGAGATCGGCGTGATCCTTGTCGGTCATAGCGGAGGTCGGAATGGTCGTGTCGGGCAAGCTCACGCCCTTCTTGTTGGAGACGCGCCCCGCGACTTCGACGACGGTCAGCGCGCGGCCTCCCTCGGCTGCCGCGACCCGCAGCATCACTTTGCCGTCGTCGATGAGGATCCGGTGCCCCTTCGCGAGCGAGGTCAAGATTTCCGGATGCGGCAGATAGACGCGCGCCTGCCCGCCGGGCGCGGGGTCGCCATCAAGGATGAAAGCCTCGCCGCGTTGCAGGTCGGCAGCGCCGCTGGCGAATGTGCCGAGCCTGAGCTTCGGCCCCTGCAGGTCGACAAGGATGCCGATCGGGCGTCCGGTCTCTTCCTCCACATCGCGGATCATCGCGACCCGCTCCCGCATCACGTCATGCGAAGCATGGCTCATGTTGATGCGGAAGACGTCCGCTCCGGCGGCGAACAGCGCGGCGATGGTCTTCCGGTCGGCCGAAGCAGGCCCGAGGGTGGCGATGATTTTGACGCGGCGGCGACGGACCTGCACTTGCGTTCCTCCGATAATCGGCCGCGCTTGCCGCGACGCTTATTTCCGTCCCGGCGCAAAAGGAGCCGTCGGGCGACTTAAGGGTTCGCCTGGTCGGTCAGCTGCACCGTCCAGCTCTTCGAGTCTTTGCCGGTGTCGACCTCGAAGAACCCAGTGCGGTTGTAGCCCCGCACAAAGCAATCCTGCCGGCCGTCGATCTTGAACTCGCGATCTGACGTGCACATGAACACCTTACCCTTCCACTCGCCGCCGCGCTCGTCCATCGCGTAGAGATAATAATACTCAGCCGCCAGGGCGCCGCGCAAAAGTGTCACGCAGTCGAGCGATTTGAGATTCCACCAGCCCTCGCTGACCCAGTTTTGTCCGTCAGTATAGCCGAGGGCGACGCTGACGCGGTTACCGGTGTTGTTGCACATGCGCAGGTCCGCGCGAGCGGGAGCGGCCGCGCAAAGGGCCGCGCCCAACGCGGAAAGCGCCAGCAGTTTTCCTGGGAGTCTGTCCATATCCATCGGGTGAAAGGGGCTTTCGCGCGCCATATTCGGCGCGCGAGCGAAGCTGTCAACAGCCGCTGTCCCGTGGAGCGCGGCGTCTCAGCGGATGCCTGCGGGTTCACGTGGTTGTCACCTGAGTGTCAACGTTCTGTCATCCGTATGGTAACGGAGCGTCATTTGACGTCGCTAAATTCGTGTCGTCCATTTCTCTCGCGCGGCGTGCGGAACGGGACGCCGCACGCAATGGAGAAACTCATGTCAAAAGCAATCGGCGTTTCGCTTTTCGCTCTGCTCGTCGCCAGTTCGGCGCAGGCTCAACAGATCGGCGACGTGTTCTATATCGACCTCGAAAACCACAATTTCACCCAGCCGTCGGGCGCAACGTCTCCCGAACAACTCCTTGGCAACTCGGCAGCGTCGTTCCTCAATAGTCTGGTCACGCCGGGCAATCCCAACGCCGCGATGACTTCCTACGCCAGCAACTATCGGAACGTGCCGGGCGTTCATCCTTCCGAGCCGAACTACGTCTGGCAGGAATCTGGGATGCACGGACCGCTCAACGACAGCGATCCCTATGCGAACAGCCCGAACAACATCGTCAACGCGCCCAATCTGAGCGCTCTCCTCCAGACGAAATACGGGACCTCCGGTTGGAAGTCCTACCAGGAAGACATCGACCTCGCGCCCACCAGCGGCTCGGTCAACCATCCCGGCGCCAACAGCCTGACCAGCACTGTCGCGCCGAACGCCCAGTGGAGCGTGCCGACGAGTTCGTTCTCGGGCACCTCCGCCGCCTATACCAACCCGTACAATGGCTCGCACCAATATAACTTCGCGGCCAAGCACGATGGGCAGCTCTTCTTCACCGCCACGAATGGTGGGACGACTACAGCGCCGAACACCTCGCCGAGCAACCCTGAAGCGCAATTCTACGCCCCACTGCAGCAGCTTCAGACCGACCTCAACAACAACACGGTTGCGCGCTACAACTTGATCACGCCGGATCAGTACAATGATATGCACACGGCGCTGAACACCAACTTCACCTACAACGGCGTCACCTACCAAGCCGGAACCGACGCCGAGCAGATCGCGCAAGGCGACAATTTCCTTTCGATGATCGTTCCGGAAATCGAGGCGTCGCAGGCGTTCAAGGATAATGGCGCGATCGTCATCTGGAATGACGAGACCGAGGGCGAGGGGGCGGTGGATACCGCCGGCTACACCAGCACCGAGATCGTTATCTCGCCGCTCGCCAAGGGCGACGCCTACACAAACAATATTCTTTACACGCACTCTTCCGACTTGGTCACGCTGCAGAATATCTTCGGGGTCGCCGGCGGCGGCGCCGGAGGCTATCTCGGGGCCTCGGGCGGCGCCAACTCGCTCGCCGATCTCTTCAAGCCTGGCGTGATCCCGTCCGCCATTCCCGAGCCGTCGACCTGGGCGATGATGCTGCTCGGTTTTGCGGGCGTGGCCGGCGCCGCGTATCGTCGGAAGCTTAGCATCTTGGCGAGGCGTGCGGCTGCGCGCTGACGCTGCAAACGTCACGCGTCCTAGCAGGGCGCAACAGGGGCCGGTCGCGAGCCGGCCCCTTTTTTCTCGCCTCATGCCTTGCGGTCGAACCTCCAGTCGGGCCGCGCGGCGCGGATCATGATCACTTCGCCCAGCGCCTGGCGCGTGAGCAGGCCGACGATCCTGCCGTCGACATCGGTGACGTACAGCGCCGCGGCCTTCGGATCCTGCAGGCGCTCGAACAGGCCTTCGACCGGCGCATCCGGGCGAACGCTGTCGACGCCCAAGCGCATGAATCCGCTCGCCGGCTCCTCGCCGCCGAATTTGCGCACCGCGCCGAGGATGTCCTCGCGCGTCAGCAGGCCGACCGGCTTCATGAACGCGTCGACGACCGGGAATTCGTGCTGCGCCGTCGCCAGCAAGGCATCGACCGCCTGGCCGAGATTGGCGTCGATCGAGACCGGCGTGAACCGCGTCTCCATCGCCTCGCCGACGCTCACCCCCTTGAGCGCCTGTTGCGCGGCGCTCATCTGCGCTTCGCCGCCGGCCGCGATATAGACGAAGATGGCGATGAACAGGAGCAGCGGATTGCCGAACAGGCCGAGGAATCCGAGACCGAAGGCGAGCGCCTGCCCGATCCTGGCTGCGATTTCAGTCGCTTGCGCGGCTCCGACGCGCATCGCGAGAAGCGCATGCAGCACCCGCCCGCCGTCCATCGGAAAGGCGGGGATGAGATTGAAGACGACGAGGAAGAGGTTGGCGATCGCGAGGCGACCCACGAGTGACAGCTGCGGATTGTCGATCTGGGCGAGTTCGCCCGGGTGAACCGATCCCACCGCCACGATCAGGGCCAACCCAATTGCGAGGTTGACCGCGGGCCCGGCGAGCGCGACGACCAGCTCCTGGCCGGGATCGCTCGGCAGGCGCTGCAAGCTGGCGACGCCGCCGATCGGGAGCAGGGTCACCTCCGGCGTCTTGATCCCATAGCGGCGGGCGGCGCCGATGTGGCCGAATTCGTGCAGGACCACGCAGGCGAACAGCAACACGATGAAGAGGGTGCTGTCGAGCGCGGCCGCGGCGCCTCCTCGGCTCCAGGCGCTGAACGCGATCCAGACCAGGAACAAGAGGAAGGTGATATGGATTTTGACTTCGGTCCCGCCGAAGCGGCCAACGGTGATCGACCAGCGCATCGTTGCGTCTCCGGTTGACGGCGACCAGTCTAGCCCGTCCCGCCGTCGCGCTCCAAAGGCCGCGATTGAACGCCGGAGAACCGACCTCTGCCGCCGGTAAGCCTCAACGCCGTCGCGTTTGTCTATATTCTGCTCTCGATCGCGGCATGCCTGTTCGTCGCGGCCGACATCTTCCTGGTCGGGCGGCGGCAGAAGATGGGGGTGATGGACGCGGTTTGGCCGCTGACCATGTTGTATTGGGGGCCGCTCGGCCTGCCGTTCTATTTCAGCTTCGGCCGGGCGGCGGCGCCGTCTCGGACCCAGACGCCTGCCCACATCCAGATGCACGAGCACGCGCATGGGTCTGCGGAGCCGCCGATGTGGCAGGCGGTGTTCAAGGGAGCCGCCCATTGCGGCGCGGGCTGTGCGCTTGGCGATTTTGCCGCCGAATGGATCGCGCTGAGCCTTGGCCTCCTACTCCTCGGTTCGGCGCTCGCGGCCAGGCTCACCCTGAGCTTTGTTCTCGCCTATGCGGCGGGGATCGCCTTCCAATTTTTCGCCATCGCGCCGATGCGCGGCTTGAGCCTTCGGGCGTGTCTCGTGGCTGCTGTCAAGGCAGACACGTTTTCATTGATCGCCTACGAGATTGGCATGTTCGCCTGGATGATCTATCGCGCCTACGCATGGCCGGCCATGGAGCCGACCGACTGGTCCTATTGGCTGATGATGCAGATCGCCATGGTGCTCGGTTTCGCGACCACCTACCCGGTCAATTGGCTCCTGATCCGGCTTGGTGTGAAGGAAAGGATGTAGGCGGCCTCGACGGAATCGCACGAATTGCCGATGAGTGACGTATGAAGCGTTTCCTTTTGTCAGGCTTTGGGGTCGTCGTCGCGCTGAGCGCATTCGCGCCCGAGGCGCGGGCCGACTTCGCCTCCTGCGTCGGCTCGCTGAGAGCCGACGCCGCGCATAGTGGGATTTCCGCCAGGACGCTCGACGTCGCCTTCAACGGGCTCCAGCCGGACCCGAAAGTGCTCGATCTTCAGAAGCAGCAGCCCGAATTCAAGACGCCGGTCTGGGACTATGTCGACGGGCTGGTGGACGACGATCGGGTCGCCGACGGCAAGGGGGCGATGGCGCGGGAATCGCGCGCGCTTGCTCGCGCGGAAGAGAAATATGGCGTTCCCCGCACCATGCTGGCGGCGATCTGGGGGGTCGAGTCGAATTTCGGCCAGGAGATGGGCAAGCGCCCGCTCGTCCAGTCGCTGACCACGCTTGCGTGCATGGGCGATCGCGCCGCTTATTTCCGCTCCGAGTTGATGGCGACGCTGAAGATCATCGACCGCGGCGACGTCCCGCCCGAGAAGCTGAACGGATCGTGGGCGGGCGCGTTCGGGCAGACGCAGTTCATGCCCTCGACCTTCCTGCGCCTGGCGGTCGACTTCGAGGGCGACGGGCGACGAGACATCGTCGATTCCGCGCCGGACGCGCTCGCTTCGACCGCGAATTATTTCGTCAAATCGGGCTGGCGCCGGGGGCTTGCGTGGGGCTTCGAGGTCAAGCTGCCCGAAAACTATTCGGGCCCGTCGGGGCGCAAGGCCAAGAAATCCATGTCGTTCTGGGCCGCGCGCGGCATCGCTCGCATCGACGGGCGCCCGCTCGGTGAGGGCGAGGCCGGGCTCCTCATACCCGCCGGACGCCAGGGCCCCGCTTTTCTCGTGACGCGCAATTTCGACGTCGTCTATTCCTACAACGCCGCCGAATCCTACACCCTCGCCGCCTGCGTGCTCTCCGATCGCCTCGCCGGCGGACGCGGCATCGTCACCCCCTGGCCAACCGACGATCCGCTCCTGTCGCGCGAGGGACGGAAGGAATTGCAGGCTTTGCTCCAGCGGCGCGGCTATGACATCGGCGGCGACCCGGACGGGCATGTCGGAACCAAGAGCAAGGCCGCGATCGCCGATTTCCAGCAGCGGGCCGGGCTGGAGGTCAACGGCCGCCCTTCAGTCAAGGTGCTGGCGGCGCTGAAGAAGTAGGCGAAAGCTCGCCTGGCGGAGCTGGCGACCGCCGCGAGGACCTGACACCGCATTCCGTTGCGGAGATCGATCGTCGTTCCCGGCGGGCGGCGAATGCGCCTGGTTGCGGGTGGAAACGCCTGGGCAAGAAAAGTCGACAATTTCTTGCCAAGGCCGCTGGCCTCTGATATTGTTTTTCAGAAATATAGCCGAGTCGGCTGGTGTTTCCCACACGCGACGCTCGGCCGAAGCTTCGGACCTTGCCTCTCCTTCGAATGGGCGCTGGAGGCGCGGTCGCTGGCCGCGCCGGCCACGCTCATCGAGCGCGGCGACAGGGCTGCTTCGACCCGACTGGCAATGACTCGTTAATCGCGCCGCAAGCCGCTGAAATCGCTCAAAACGGACTCGCTAGTTCGCTGGCTCGCGGCTGAGGGGCGCAGCCCGCCTAGATCTCCTCCAAAGCCAGATTGGTGGTGCGCGGCCCGAACAGGCCGATGGTCGCGATCACCACGCCCATCGCCGCGGCGATGAAGACGAAGACCCCGATAGCGCCTGCCCGCTCGAGCACGAAAGCGATCACGAACGAGGAGAAAATGACCGAGAGCCGGCTCCACGAATAGACGAAGCCGGCGGCGCGGGCGCGAATGCCGGTCGGGAACAGCTCCTGCTGGTAGGCGTGGAAGCTGAACGACATGATGTTGGCGGCGAGCGTCAGCCCGACCCCCATGGCGACAATCAGCGCCGAATCGAGCGCCTGGCCAAAAATGAGGCCACAGACGAGAATGGCGCCTGCGGAAGCGACGATGATCCACTTGCGCTCGAACCGGTCGCCGAGAAAGAATCCGAGGAGCGGCCCGATCGGGGCCGCGAGCGCGATCACGGTCGTATAGCCGAGGCTGGTCGAGACCGTGATCCCCTGCTTGACGAGGAGCGACGGCACCCAATTGTTGAACCCGTAATAGCCCACCGTCTGAAAGACATTGAAGACGCTCATCAGGATGACCCGGCCGCGGACGCCGGGAAGCCACAAGTCCCGAAAGCTGGTCGCTGGTGAGACGGGCTCCTCGGGGCCGGGAGGCGGAAGCGGCCGGCCGTACTCCGCCTCGACCTTGGCTTCGATTGCGCTTAACGCCCGGTCCGCCTCGGCGAGCCGTCCATGCTTGGCGAGCCAGCGCGGGCTCTCCGGCAAGGCCCGCCGCAAAAAGACGACGACCGGCGCGGCGACGACCCCGATCAGCACCACCCAGCGCCAGCCCTCGAGCCCCAATGGCGCTCGCGGCACAAGCATGTAGGCAAGGAACGAAACGACCGGCACGGCGACGAAGCCGATCGCCTGGTTGATGGCGAAGGCGCGCCCGCGCAGGCCCTTGGGCGCAAGCTCGCTCAAATAGGCGCCGATCGTCACCATCTCGACGCCGAGGCCAATGCCGCAGATGAGGCGCCAGAAGTTGACGCCGGCGGCGTCATGCTGAAGCGCCACCATGACGTTGGCGGCCGAATACCAAAGCAGCGACCAGGTGAAGATCGCCCGGCGGCCGAACCGGTCGGCAAGAAATCCGCAGAGCAGCGTGCCAATGAAGAGCCCGGTGAAAAGGGCGGCGATGAAGCTTGCGACTCCGGCCGTCCCGAACAGGCCCGTGGTCGTTGCGGTCAGCACGCCCGATTTGACGAGGCTCGGGGCGACATAGGCTGAGAACAGGAGGTCGTAGAACTCGAAGAACATTCCGAAGCCAAGCAGCGCGACGATCGTCCAGATCGTGCGCGTCGCCGGGAGCCGGTCGATGCGGGCCGAGATCGTGCCCGCGCTTAACCCAGCCGCTCCGCTGTCGTTCATGTTTCCTCGCTGCCGTGGCGCGCGCGTATGTCTCGCGCTTTCGGATCGCCTAAGAGGCGCGCTTGACCCCACGTGTCAAATACGCGCCCGGCCGGTCCGCCGCGGCAGGCAGACGAATCAAGTCTGGTTCAGCATCGCGCGATCGACGCTCAACGGTCCGCCGCCGGCAAAGGCGAAATAGAGGAATATGAAGCAGAACAGAACGGCCAATTCGCCGCCGTTGACGAGTGGATAAAAAGCCCGCGGAGCATGCGCCATGAAATAGGCGAAGGCCATTTCGCCGGACAGGATCAACGCCACAATCCTCGTATAGGCGCCCACGAGAAACAAGGCGGCGCCGATCGTTTCGAGGATGGCCGCAAGAATCAGGAGGCCGCTGAGCGAGGGGACAGGAGAGGGGGCGGGAAAGTTGAACACTTTCGACAGCCCGTGCTGCAGAAATAGAAGCCCGACGACAATGCGTAGAATGCTCAAAACATAAGGCCTATACCTCTCCAGCGTCGCGTAAAGCCCGTTCATTCCCGCCTCCCGTCTTGCTGACCGTCGTCTTGGGAAGGCGAATCGCATTCCCATCGTAGGGAACACCGCAACCGGCCCTCGCGATGCGCGTTTCGTCGTCATGCCGTAACATTTCGGATCACATTCGCTTGATCGATGACGGCGCGATCTTCGCTAAGTTTCTCGGCCCCTCTGACCTGCGTTCGGAGCCTCGAGACACGTTGCGATCACCTGGGCGACGGCGCGCTCGGAGAGCTTTTCATCCCACCAGGCCAGCGAGCGGCGGTTGAGGTCCGCGAGGCGCTCGGGATCAGCCGATAGCGCCTTCACTTCAGCCTCCAGGTTGCCCCAGTCATCAATCTGTATCGCCGGGCAGCCGACATAAAACCAATGCGGCGGAAGTCGATCGCAGATGACGACGCAGCCCTGGCGCATCGCTTCGAAGAACCGATAGGTTTCGACGGAAGATCCGCGCGGCGCCAGCGCGATCTTGGTATCGGCCATGATCTCCGTGTAGCGATCGCCGGCGCCCGTCATCGTGCTTTCCGTGAACGATGCGGTTGTGCCGTAGAAGACGCTCTCGGGCGCCCAGGCGGCCAGCTTTTGCAAGGACTCGGCCATCCGCGAGCGGGCGATGATCTTCGGAGTTGCAACCAGCCTCTTGGGCGAAAACTTCGAATACGCCCTGTTTTCGATGCTGCCGAGAAATCCGACCAGGTAGCGGCGCGATCCGAAGGGCTTTCCGGGGAGATCCGTTTGTCGGGCGTAGCCCAGCGGGAGCACCATTTTGCGGTCGCGGCGCGTGGGCGCAAAACCGGTCTTGCTCAGACAGGACAAGTAGCGCCGGCTCCAGAACGCCCAGTCCCTGACGCATTTCAGCACCGAAGCTGGCGATTGCGCGCGGAGCGAAGCGCCGCACCAAGGCTCAAACCCGTAAGTCTTGAAGACGTATCGAACCTTGTCCAGATAGGGCGGAATCCAGCACTCTTCGTCGCTTCTGATGACCGCGACGACGTCGTTCCCGTACGAAGGCAGCTCATCGACGAGCCTATGATTGGAGATCAAGTAAAAGGTGAGCCCGCTGAGCTGCGAGCTTTTCTCAAATTCCCTGAAAATGCGCACCCAGTAATTGAAGAAGTAGCCATCTGGTTTGTCCTGCCATGTGAAGATGTCCAAATCGAACGGTTTGGCGTCCCACGGGGTGCAGACGATGTACTTCGATCGGCTTGCGCTCATGACCTCGTTCGCCCGTAGGGGGTCGTCGTCACTCCCGCACCTGCCTCAGGGCTGCTGCAGCGGCGAAAGGCGCAAGGGCGATCGTGGCGAGCGACATCGCACATAGGGCAAGGAACGGGCTCATGAACGGCGCCGCGCCGCCGCTGGCGGCGGAGGCCGCGGCGACGCCGAAGATCAGCACCGGAATGGCGAGCGGCAGAACGAGAACCGCCATCAGCAGGCCGCCGCGCCTGAGCGAGACGGTGAGCGCCGCCCCGATCGCGCCGATCATGGTCAGCGCAGGCGTGCCGGCCGCGAGCGTCGCCGCAGTGAGCGCAAGCGGCAGGGGCGCCATCGCCAGCATGAGCCCGAACAGCGGGCTCAAAACGACAAGCGGCAACGCGCTCGTGGTCCAGTGCGCAGCGCATTTGATGAGCACCGCGAGCTCGAGCGGCAGCGACCCGTTGATCAGAAGGTCAAGCGAGCCATCGTCGTGATCCGCCTGGAACAGCCGGTCGAGCCCCAGGAGAGTGGCGAGCAGAGCCGCGATCCACAGAATTGCCGGGCCAAGCCGCGAGAGCAGATTGAGGTCGGGTCCGAGCGCGAACGGCATGACCGCGACCAGGATCAAGAAGAAGACGATCCCGACCGGCGCGGCGGCGCCGATGCGCCGGGCAATGCGCCACTCGCGGACGAAGAGAGCCAGCGCCGGGGTCACCTCAAGCCGCTTCCCTTGTCGAGCCGAGCCTCAGCTCTTGCGCGCCATCCAGCCCGAGCGGCGCATGGACCGCGGCGACGAGGATCCCGCCGTCCTCCAGATGCGCCCGCATAATCGCGGTGAGCGCAACCTGAGCGGCGGCGTCAAGCGCGGTCGTCGGCTCGTCAAGCAGCCACAGCGGACGCTTGGCGACCATGAGGCGAGCAAGCGCCACGCGTCGTCGCTGGCCTGCCGAAAGCAGCCGCGCTGGAAAATCGATCACGTGGGCCAGGCCGAGCGCCGAGAGTGCCTCGAGCTGCGCCGCACGGGACGAATTGCCGCCCAGCGTCGCCGAGGCGAAGGCGAGGTTCTCGCCCGCGCTCAGCGCTGCCTTAACGCCGTCCAGGTGGCCCAGATAATGCGCTTGTTCGCCGACGGTGCGCTCCATATCGCCGCCGTCCAGCGCAAAGCCGCCGCCCTCAATCGGCAGGAAGCCGGCGAGCGCCCGGAGCAGGCTCGTTTTCCCTGCCCCATTGGGCCCGGTCACGATCAGCGCCGCGCCTCCGGCCGCTTCCAACGAAAGTCCGGCGATGACTCGCCGACCGCCGCGGTCGATGGTCAGGTCCCAGGCCCTTAGCCGCATTGCCTCTCCGTCCGGGAGAAAGGCGGTTCGTGTTGCGCGCCCCTCCAGACCGCTTCTCCCTAGCCCAAACGGGCTTAAAGAAACGCCAGCCCCCCATTCACCGCGATGGTCTGCCCGGTGATGAAGCCATTCCCAATGACCATGACCGTCGCCTGCGCCACATCGTCCCCTTGACCCATGCGTCCGACAGGAATGCGGGCCTCGACGCCTCCGGCTTTCAAAGGCGCGCCCATTTCGGTGTCAGTCGGACCAGGCGCGATTGCGTTCACGGTAATGCCATCCTTCGCCGTCCGCGAGGCATAGCCGCGGGTCAGGCCCTCAAGCCCGGCCTTTGACGCGTTGTAGATGACGCCGAGGAGGCCCGGCCCTCGCGCCGCGCCGGAGGAGATGTTGACGATCCGCCCCCAGCGGCGCGTGGTCATGCCCGGGAGGACCGCCTCGGTGCACAGGAACGCCGATTTCAGGTTGACGGCGATGCCGAGGTCGAAATCCTCCTCGCGGACCCCGGTGATCGCGATGCCGGCGTTGTTCACTAGCACGTCGATGGGTCCGAGCTCGCTTGCGACCCGCGTCGCCATATCGGCGACCTGCGCGCTGACGGAGACGTCGGCGCGGATTGCGATCGCTTTCCCGCCGGCAGAACCGATTTGCGCGACGACCGCGTCAGCATCCTTGGCGCGGATTTGGAAATTGACCGCAACCGCGGCGCCCCGCTCGGCCAGCGCCAGAGCGATCGCCCGGCCGATGCCCCGCGACGCGCCGGTCACGAGCGCGACGCGTCCCTGAAGATCAACCAAATTTTACCCCCGCACGAGACGAATAGCCGGCCTAAAACTTGCGTCAGGCAACAGTTTGTGTAGCTCACGCGCCTCATTATATCTATAAGCCCTCCCCGTCCCCCACGCCTCGTCTGGAGCGTCCGCAATGGCCAGCCTCGACAGCTTCAAGTGCCGCAAAACGCTGACCGTCGGGGCGAAGACCTACGAGATTTACTCGCTGAAAGCGGCGGAGAAGAACGGGCTCGCCGGCGTCTCCAGGCTCCCTTTCTCGCTCAAAATCGTGCTCGAGAATCTGTTGCGCAACGAAGACGGGCGCAGCGTCAAGAAGGAAGACATTCAGGCCGTCGCGGCCTGGGTCGACAATCGCGGCAAGGCGGAGCACGAAATCGCCTTCCGCCCCGCGCGCGTGCTGATGCAGGACTTCACCGGCGTGCCGGCGGTGGTCGATCTCGCCGCAATGCGCGACGCCATGGTCGCGCTCGACGGCGATCCCGAGAAGATCAATCCGCTTGTTCCGGTCGACCTCGTCATCGACCATTCGGTCGTCGTCGACTATTTCGGCACCGGCAAGTCGCTCGGCCAGAACGTGGCCCGCGAGTACGAACAGAACCAGGAGCGCTATAGGTTCCTGAAATGGGGCCAGCAGGGCTTCTCCAACTTTCGCGTCGTGCCGCCCGGCACCGGCATCTGCCACCAGGTCAACCTCGAATATCTCGCTCAGACCGTCTGGACGGCGAAAGAGAAGCGCAACGGCAAGACGGTCGAAGTCGCCTTTCCCGACACGCTGGTCGGCACCGACAGCCATACGACCATGGTCAATGGCCTCGCCGTGCTCGGCTGGGGGGTCGGGGGCATCGAGGCGGAAGCCGCCATGCTCGGCCAGCCTCTCTCGATGCTGTTGCCCGAGGTGATCGGTTTCAAGCTCGAGGGCGAATTGCGCGAGGGGGTGACGGCGACCGATCTTGTGCTGACGGTCACCCAGATGCTGCGCAAGAAGGGCGTCGTTGGAAAATTCGTCGAGTTCTACGGCTCGGGTCTCAACGCGATGACCGTCGCCGATCGGGCCACGATCGCCAATATGGCGCCCGAATACGGCGCGACCTGCGGATTGTTTCCGATCGATGCTCAGACGCTCGCCTATCTGAAGACCTCGAGCCGCAAGCCTGCGCGTCTGGCTCTGGTCGAAGCCTATGCGAAAGCGCAGGGCGCCTACCGCACGCGCTCAACCCCCGATCCAGTCTATTCCGATACGCTCGCGCTCAACCTCGGTGAGGTCACGGCCTCGCTCGCCGGACCGAAGCGGCCGCAGGATCGCGTCGTCCTGACTGACGCCAAAGTCGGCTTCGCCGCCGCCATGACCAGCGAATTCCGCCAGGGCGAGACGATCGCGGAGCGCCACAAGGTCGAGGGGACGAACTACGATCTCGGACATGGCGACGTGGTCATCGCCGCCATCACCTCCTGCACCAACACGTCCAATCCGAGCGTGATGATGGCGGCGGGGCTTTTGGCCCGCAACGCGGTCGCCAAGGGCCTGACCGTCAAGCCGTGGGTCAAGACCTCGCTCGCGCCAGGCAGCCAGGTGGTCCAGGACTATCTCAAGGAAGCGGACCTGCAGAGGCCGCTCGACAAGCTCGGCTTCAACATCGTAGGCTTCGGCTGCACCACCTGCATCGGCAATTCCGGTCCGCTCGCGCCCGAGATTTCGGCGACCATCGCCAAGCACAATCTGGTCGCGGCGGCGGTTCTTTCCGGCAACCGAAACTTCGAGGGCCGCGTCAACCCCGACGTGCGCGCGAACTACCTTGCTTCCCCGCCGCTGGTGGTCGCTTACGCCCTCGCGGGTTCGATGCAGATCGACCTCACCCGCGATCCGCTCGGCGCCGACAAGCAGGGCAAGCCGGTCTATCTCGCCGACATCTGGCCCAAGTCGGAGGAGATCCAGAATTACGTCGAAGCCACCATCTCGGCGAAAATGTTCAAGGCCAAATACGCGAGCGTCTTCGACGGCGACGTCAATTGGCGCAAGGTGAAAGCGCCGGCGGGCCAGACTTACGCCTGGGACATCGGGTCGACCTATGTTCAGGAGCCGCCCTATTTCGAGGGGCTGACCAAGACGCCGGTTCCGGTCGCCGACATCGAGAACGCCTGCATCCTGGCGTTATTCCTCAATTCGATCACCACCGACCACATTTCGCCCGCGGGCTCGATCAAGGTTGCAAGTCCGGCCGGGCAATATCTCGTCGAACATCAGGTGCGCCCGCTCGACTTCAACCAATATGGCACGCGGCGGGGCAACCACGAAGTGATGATGCGCGGCACCTTCGCCAACATCCGCATCAAGAACCAGATGGTGAGGGACGAGACGGGCAATGTCGTCGAGGGCGGCTTCACGCTCATGCAGCCGTCCGGCGAGCGGCTCGCGATCTATGACGCCGCTATGCGCTATGAGGCCGAGAAGGTTCCGCTGGTTGTGTTCGCGGGTCGCGAATACGGGACAGGCTCATCGCGGGACTGGGCGGCGAAGGGAACGAAGCTCCTCGGCGTGCGCGCCGTGATCGCGCAGAGCTTCGAGCGCATCCACCGCTCGAACCTCGTAGGCATGGGGGTCTTGCCGCTCGTGTTCGAGGAGGGAACGAGTTGGCAGACTCTGGGCTTGAAGGGCGACGAGACAGTGACGATCCATGGCCTGGGCGAGAGCCTCAAGCCGCGCCAGACGCTGCATGCCGAGATCGTGAGCGCTGACGGCGCGCGGAGATCGGTGCCGCTGACTTGCCGGATCGATACGCTGGACGAGCTCGAGTATTTCCGCAACGGCGGGATTCTGTCCTACGTGCTGAGGCAGCTCGCCGCGTAGGCCATTTCGCGCTCGACCGGGATCCGGTTGGCTTCGTCTCGACAGCGGTCGCGGGGCGGTCCGGCCGATCCGTTTGGGTGTTCTTGGTCGCCCGTGAAGAACCCTGAGACGCCCTGATTCTTGGGGTTTGCCTGGATTTTTGAAGTATTCATTTTTGCCGGATTGGGAAGTCGAGCCGGCCGCAATCTTGCAAATTGAGTCTGGCAAATTGAGTCTGGCTTCGCAGCGTGATTCTCTGTCGTCGGAGAGGCGATGGGAGCGATTCGCGATGCGGCCGAAGGAGCGTCGGGACAGCGGGCAGAGCGATTTTTTCAAGGCCCGTCTCGACCAGATCGTCGACGTGGGCCACCCGCTGGCGAAGCTGGCCTCGACAGTTGACTGGCGGTTCCTGGAGGAGCGGTTCGGCGCAGTCTATTCGGACAAGCCGGGTCAACCGCCGCTGCCGACAAGGCTGATGGCGGGGCTTTCGATCCTCAAGCACACGCACGATCTGTCGGACGAGGACCTCTGCGCGCGCTGGGTCGAGAACCCGTACTTCCAGCTCTTCTGTGGCGAGGAGTTCTTCCGTCACAAGCTGCCGTTCGACCGATCGTCGCTGACGCGGTGGCGCCAGCGGATGGGCGAGGAGAAGCTTGTCGCGCTGATCCAGGAGAGCCTGAACGCGGCGACGCGCACGGGCGCGGCCAAGCCCTCGGACTTCTCTAAGGTGATCGTCGACACCACCGTGCAGCCGAAGGCGGTGGCGTTCCCGACCGACGCCAATGCGCAGCGTGCGAACCTTTTTGGGTCGGGCCTTCCGCGACATCGTGCGCAAAACCAGGGACGACGCCGGCCTGCGAGAGATTTTCGCCGAGCCACTGTCGCTGGCCTTCCGGGTGCGCCATCAGCGCCAGAACCAGCGCGGGCCGAAGATCTATTCGCTGCGCGCGCCCGAGGTCGAATGCATCGGCAAGGGCAAGGCGCACCGGCCCTACGAGTTCGGCGTCAAGGTGTCGGTCGCCACCACGCTCGCCCGCTCCAAGGGCGGCCAGTTCATCGCCCATGTGAAGGCGCTGCCGGGCAACCCCTACGACGGCCACACGCTCGAGACCGTCATTCCGGAGATCGAGACCCAGATCGGCGCGAGCCTTGCTCGCATCGTCGCCGATCGCGGCTACCGCGGCCACAACGCTCCGCCCGACCACAAGATGAAAGTCTATATCTCCGGCCAGAAGCGCGGCGTCACCGACGCCATCAAACGCGACCTGCGCCGGCGCTCGGCCGTCGAGCCCGTCATCGGCCACGCCAAGAGCGACCACCGCATGGGACGCAACTTCCTCAAAGGCGTCCAAGGCG
Source organism: uncultured Alphaproteobacteria bacterium (assembly GCA_963726105.1). Classification (GTDB taxonomy): domain Bacteria; phylum Pseudomonadota; class Alphaproteobacteria; order Rhizobiales; family Beijerinckiaceae; genus Roseiarcus. The sequence continues at coordinate 436,193 of CAVSBJ010000024.1, read as the reverse complement.
ACGCCGCCAACGCCGTGCTCGCCGCCGCCGGCTACAACTTCCGGAAAATCCTCGTCTGGCTCGCCGCCCTTTGGCGCGCGCTCATCATGGCCGTCCTCGCCAACGCGTCCGACGCCGCAATCGACCCGGTCGGCGACGCCTGACCGCTCAAACGAACCCCTCCCCGCGGCGAATGCGGCCTACTTCACGGTCGACGTCTTCCATTTCTAAGGCCGCGCCGCATCGGTTTTATGGCCGCATGGCTCCAATCAGACTGCTTGCGGCCGAACGGCCAGGACGCGATCGACGCCGGCAAGATCCTGGTAGGTCCTGACGCCGGTAAAGCCACATCGGGTCGCGATCGCAGCCACGTCGCTCGCTTGGCCGGCGCCGAGTTCGACGAGCAGCCAACCGTCCGGAGCAAGCAAGCGCCTCGACTCCGGCAGGATTCGTCGATAGGCGGCCAGTCCGTCAATTCCGCCGTCCAGCGCGAGCCAAGGATCGAAGTCGCGAACCTCGCGCGGCAGTCCCGCGAGGTCAGCGGTCGGAATGTAGGGCGGGTTCGAGACGATCAGGTCAAATCGCCCTTCGAAGCCGCTCGTCCAGTCCCCGACTCGGATCTCGGCCCTGAAAGACAAGCCGCACGCCTGAAGGTTACCCCGGGCGACGTCGGCGGCCTCGGATGCAATATCGACACCAATGCCGCGCGCGGCGCCGAATTCGGTCAACAGGGCGCACAACAACGCGCCGGAGCCAACGCCGAGGTCGAGGATACGCACTGGGTCCTTGCGACGGTTGCTCAAGATCGAAAGCGCCGCTTCGACGATCGTCTCCGTTTCGGGTCGCGGGTCCAGCACATGGGGCGTAACGGCGAATGAGAGACCCCAGAATTCACGTTTTCCCACGATCCTGGACAACGGTTCTCCGACTACTCGCCGCGCAGCGACCTCCTGAACCTTCCAGGCCACGGACCCGAGCGGCTTCCGCGGGTCGACGATCAATGCGGCAGGCGAGAGGCCTGAGCCGGCGCAGAGGCTGATGCGCGCCTCGCGCTCCGGGTTTTCAATTCCGCAGGTCTTGAAAGCTTTCTCGAGGCTCGCGAGGGCCTCGGCGCGAGCAGTGGAAGCCTCAAGATTGAGGCCGTTCGTCAAGCGACCTGGCCGTGGCAGTGTTTGAATTTCTTGCCTGATCCGCACGGGCACTGTTCGTTTCGACCGACCCGGCCCCAGGTTGCGGGATTTTTCGGGTCGCGATCGACCTCGGCCACGGCCGCCGTCGCCGTCAAAAGACCTGCTTCCGCTGACGCGGCGAGGGGAGCAAATGTATATTCGTTTTCGCCGGTGGCGGGATCGATATGTTGATATTGCATCGGAGGCGGCTCCGGCTCCGGTTGCTGGAACCGCACCTCGACCCGCGAGATTTGCGCGATCACGCCTTCGTGCCACTGAGTGATCAATTCTCGGAACAAGTCGAAAGCTTCAGATTTGTACTCGTTCAAGGGATCGCGCTGCGCCATGCCACGCCAGCCGATGACCTGGCGTAGATGATCGAGCGTGACGAGATGCTCGCGCCACAAATGATCAAGCGACTGCAGTATAACCTGCTTTTCGATGTACCGCATGACCTCGGGCGTGTTGCGCTCAATCCGCTGCGCGTAGGCGTCCTCGGCCGCCTTGTGGAGCCTGGCCGCGACCTCTTCGTCGGCAATGCCCTCTTCCTTGGCCCAATCGTCGACCGGGAGATCGAGGCTCAGCTTATTCGTGACCTCACTCTTTAGCCCGGCAATGTCCCAGGCCTCGGGATAAGCGTCGTGCGGGATATGTTTGGCGACGATGTCGTCAATGACGCCGGTGCGCATATCCTCGATCGTCGACTCGAGCGATTCCGACGCCATCATTCTGCGCCGGTCCTCGAATATGACCTTGCGCTGGTCGTTCATCACATTGTCAAATTTGAGAATGTTCTTGCGCATGTCGAAATTGCGCGCTTCGACCTTCTGCTGCGCCTTCTCGAGCGCCTTATTGATCCAGGGATGGACAATCGCTTCGTCCTCTTTGAGGCCGAGACGCTTGAGCATCGCGTCCATGCGCTCCGCTCCGAAGATGCGCATGAGATCGTCTTGCAGCGACAGGTAAAACTTTGACCGTCCCGGATCCCCCTGACGGCCAGATCGGCCGCGCAGCTGATTATCGATGCGACGACTTTCGTGCCGCTCCGTGCCGACAATGTAGAGGCCGCCAGCGTCGATCGCCTTCTGTTTGAAGGCCGCCACTTCCGCCCGGATCGCCGCCTCATGGGCCTCGCGCTGCCCTTGCGGCGCAGCGGGGTCAATCTCCTGCCGGACCCGCATCTCGACATTGCCTCCGAGCTGAATATCGGTGCCACGTCCCGCCATGTTGGTCGCGATCGTGATCGCGCCGGGGACCCCCGCTTCCGCGACGATAAAGGCTTCCTGCTCGTGGTGGCGGGCGTTCAGGATCGCAAAATTCTTTGACGGCTTGCCGGCGCGCGCGGCGGCGTAGAGCGCCGTCAAAGCGTCAGGCTTGGTGAAATCAATCTTCTTGTACCCTTGCCGTTCAAGCACATCGCCAAGCTGCTCGGATTTTTCAATCGACGTCGTGCCGACCAGCATCGGCTGCAATTTGGCGTTGGCGTCTTCGATCTCGCGGACGATGGCGCGCATCTTTTCGTCCGTGGTGCGGTAGACTTCATCATCCTCGTCAAGACGCGAGATCGGCCGGTGCGTCGGAATCTCGACGACGACGAGCTTGTAGATCTCTGCGAATTCGTCGGCCTCGGTCGAGGCCGTGCCGGTCATTCCGGCGAGCTTCTTGTAGAGACGGAAATAGTTTTGAAAGGTGATCGAGGCCAGCGTGACGTTCTCAGGCTGGACAGTCACCCCCTCCTTCGCTTCGAGCGCCTGATGCAGCCCTTCCGAGTATCGCCGACCCGGCATCATGCGGCCGGTGAACTCATCGACGATCACAACCTCGTCGTTGCGGACGATGTAATCCTTGTCGCGTTGGAACAGCTTGTGAGCCCGGGCCGCCTGGTTCAAGTGGTGGACGAGGGTGGCGTTCGACGCCTCGTACAGCGACCCTTCCTTCATCACGCCGGCCGCGCGCAGCAGGGCTTCCGCGTGCTCGTTCCCCGCGTCGGTCAGATTGACCGTACGCTGCTTCTCATCGAGCTCGAATTCCTCGCGAGCGAGCTCGGGGATAATCGCATTGACCGCAACGTAAAGACCGGAGCGGTCTTCGGAGGGGCCCGAGATGATGAGCGGAGTGCGCGCCTCGTCAACCAGGATCGAATTGACCTCGTCGACGATGGCGAACGCGTGGCCACGCTGGACCATCTGCGCCATGTCATATTTCATGTTGTCGCGCAGGTAGTCGAAACCGAACTCGTTGTTCGTGCCGTAGGTCACGTCGGCGGCGTAGGCCTGTCGGCGCTGATCGTCGTCAAGGCCATGGACGATGACGCCGACGGTCATGCCGAGGAACTGGTAAATCTGACCCATCCACTCGGAGTCGCGGCGCGCAAGGTAGTCGTTCACAGTGACGACGTGGACGCCCTCTCCGGCGAGTGCATTGAGATAAACGGCGGTCGTGGCGACCAGCGTCTTGCCCTCGCCGGTGCGCATTTCGGCGATCGCGCCCTCATGCAGCACGAGGCCGCCCATAAGCTGGACATCGAAGTGGCGCTGCTTGAGCGTCCGCTTGGCGGCTTCGCGCACGGCGGCGAAAGCGGGCGGAATGAGATCGTCGAGCGTCTTGCCGGCCTTGAGCTCAGCCCGCAATTCCTCTGTCTTCGCGCGCAGTTGATCGTCGGTCAGGGCCTCGAATTCGGGCTCCAGCGCATTGATGGCGGCGACCATGGGCCGGTAGCCCTTGAGGCGGCGGTCGTTGGACGAGCCAAAGACCCGCTTCATCACGGTGTCGAACTTAAGCGCGCCGAGCATTTTCGACCTTTCCTACCCGCCCCGCCGAAGGGGGCCTTCCGCTTCTTGCCCGGCCAAACACGAGCGAAGGCGGCGCGGACAGTGGCGGCGACAACAAAAAGCGCGAAAAAGGCAAAAATCGCCCATTTTCGCGCAAGCTAAACGGAATTCCAGGTGAGATAGGAGCCGCGCCTCGCCTTGTCAATGATCGGTGGCCTCTTCGCAGGACGCAGCTCAGTGCTGGCATTTCGAGCAGTAGAATGTCGAGCGCCCGGACTGCGTGATCCTGGCGACGATCCCGCGGCAACGGTCACGCGCGCACGGCAATCCTTCGCGATCGTAGACTTTGAAGCCGTGCTGAAAGTATCCCAATTCGCCGTTGGCTTGCCGGTGATCGCGCAAAGTCGAGCCGCCGCCCTCGACAGCCTCCTCGAGCACGTCGCGGATGGCCTTGGCGACCGACCTTGCGGCCTTGGTGGGGGCGCCGCGCGCATTCGCCAGGATGCTCGCCGGCTTCGACGGCGAGAGGCCGGCGCGAAACAGAGCCTCGGACACATAGATGTTCCCGAGCCCGGCGATGCGCTTCTGATCGAGCAGACCGGCTTTGAGAGACGTACGGGCGCCGGCGAACAGCTTCGCGAGGGAATGGGCGTCAAACTCGGGCGCCAGCGGCTCGACGCCGAGGCCGCGCATCCTCGGATGCTGGTCGAGCGCCTTGGTCGATGCAAGGTCCATGAAACCGAAGCGCCTGGGGTCGTTATAGGTGACGATCCAACCGTTATCGAGGACGAGAACGACATGATCGTGCTTCGGATCCTTCGAACGCTGGTGATGGAACTTGCCGGGTGTTGAAATCGCAGTCTTTTCCGTGCGGAACGAACCGGACATGCCCAAATGCGCGATCAGGGTCTCGCCGCTGTCTAGCGCGAACAGCAGATATTTGGCCCGGCGGCTCAATTCGAGAATGCGCCGTCCCGTCAGACGTTTCGCGAACGCTTCGGGGAAGGGGAAGCGAATGTCCGCGCGGCGCAATTCGACATGATCGATCCGGGCGCCGCGCATGACGGGGTCAAGGCCCCGGCGCACGGTCTCGACCTCGGGCAGCTCAGGCATTGCGGGAGCCTTGGCTCACGGACAGAGAGCCGGCGTGGCCGGCGGCGGGATGGGCATCGCGCCCATTAGGTAAGGGCCCGCCTACGCCGCTTCAATCGGCTTCAGATGCAGGGAAGCGGCCTTCGTCCGCCTCGCCAGCGCGAGCAAGCAAGCGTCAGTTAACGCCCGTAAACGCCCGTAAACGCCCGTAAACGGGCATAAACGCTAGTAAAAGTGCTGGCGTTTACTAGCGCTTATTTTTTGGAATCGGGACTTTTCAATGGGTTACACGCGATTGGAGTCAGAGACTCTCGACCCTCTGAGGACCAGCCGCAAACCGTATGAAGCGCTCTCCTTTTCATCTCTCTCCTTTCCCGCATCGGCCGACCGGCAGCGCGCCAGCCGGAATCGACGCCAAGAACGACTATAGCACGAAGTTCTGATTACCCAAAGGATTTGCTGGTCGCAAGTTTGGGCGCCCCTGCCAGGCAGGCTGTCGACGCGGACGGCGGCCGGCGAGCCGCGATCGACGATCGCGGCGACCATCGCGGCCCTAGTGGATCTCCGGATCCGCGGTCGGCGCGCCGCGCTCGAGAAAATCGAAGTCGCACCCCTCATTCGCCTGGCTCACATGGTCCGAGAACAGGCGCCCGTAGCCGCGCTCATAGCGAGGCGCGGGCCGCTTCCAGGCCACGCGGCGCCGCTCGAGCTCCTCGTCGCTGACCTGCATGCTGAGGCGTCGGCCGGGGATGTCAAGTTCGATGACGTCGCCGTCACGAACCAAGGCGAGGGGGCCGCCGATGAAGGATTCCGGCGCCACATGCAGGACGCAGGCGCCGTAGCTCGTGCCGCTCATGCGCGCGTCGGAAACGCGAACCATGTCGCGGACGCCCTTGGCCAGCACCTTTTTCGGGATCGGCAACTGGCCCCATTCCGGCATGCCCGGCGCTCCGATCGGCCCGGCGTTCTTGAGCACCAGGACCGAATTCTCGTCGACATCGAGGTCCGGATCGTCAATGCGCGCGGCCATGTCGTTATAATCCTCGAATACGACTGCCTTACCGGCATGTTTGTGCAGGTGGGTTTCGGCCGCGGGCGGCTTGATGATCGCCCCGTCCGGAGCCAGGTTGCCGCGCAGCACGGCGAGGCTGTCGGAGGCGACCAGCGGATTGTTCAGAGGCCGAATGACGTCTTCGTTGTAGATTGCCGCCCGCTCGACATTGTCGCCGATCGTCGCCCCGTTCACGGTCCTCGCGCCGGTCTTCAGTCTGCCGCCGAGGGCTAGTTGCTTGAGCACCGCGGGCAAGCCGCCGGCGTAGTAAAAATCCTCCATGAGATAGGCGCCGGAGGGCCGGATGTTGGCGAGCAGCGGCGTCTCCCGCGCAATTCTGTCGAACGCCTCCATATCGAGCTTGAGACCCGCGCGGCGCGCAAGCGCGATCAGATGCACGACCGCGTTGGTCGAGCCGCCGATCGCGAGGACGGCGGAAACGGAATTGTGGATCGAATCCGGCGTGATCAGATCCGAGGGCTTCAGATCCTCCCAAACCATGTCGACGATGCGTTTTCCCGTGCGCGTCGCCATGACGGCATGGCGCGAGTCGGCCGCCGGGATCGAGGCCGCGCCCGGCAATGTCATTCCGAGCGCCTCGGCGGCGCTGGTCATGGTCGAGGCGGTGCCCATTGTCATGCAATGGCCGGGCGAGCGCGCGATGCCCTGTTCGATCTCCCCCCAATCCTGCTCGGTGATCGTGCCGGCGCGCAATTCCGCCCAGTATTTCCAGACATCGCTGCCCGAGCCCAGCGCATTGCCGCGCCACGAGCCGCGCAGCATTGGCCCCGCGGGCATGAAAATCGCCGGAAGATTCATCGAGATCGCGCCCATGAGCAAAGCCGGCGTGGTCTTGTCGCAGCCCCCCATCAACACCGCGCCGTCGGCGGGATAGGAGCGCAAAGCCTCCTCCGCCTCCATCGCCAGAAAGTTGCGGTACATCATGGTCGTCGGCTTCTGGAACGGCTCGGAGAGCGTCATCGCCGGCAATTCGACCGGGAAGCCGCCCGCCTCCCAGACGCCGCGCTTCACCTCCTCCACCCGCTGCTTGAAATGCGTGTGGCAGGCGTTGATGTCGCTCCAGGTGTTGATGATCCCGATCACCGGCTTCCCCGCATAGTCGGCGCGTTCGTAGCCCATCTGGGCCGTGCGCGACCGATGGCCGAAAGAGCGCAGGTCGTTCACCCCGTACCAGCGATGAGAGCGAAGATCTTCCGGGCGCTTGCGGGCCATTGTCGAACTGTCCTTTTCTCGGATGGGCTGAGAGGTGATCCTACATCAGGCTCGGCAGGTAAAGCGCAATGGAGGGAAACGCGATCAAGATTACGAGACGCACCATGTCGGTCGCGATGAACGGCAGGACGCCCTTAAAAATTGTAGCGAAGCTCAGGTCTTTGACGGCGGTCTTGATGACAAACACGTTCATGCCGACCGGGGGATGGATCAGGCCGAGTTCGACCGTCATGACGATGATGATCCCGAACCAGATCGGGTCGAAGCCGAGCGCCGTCACGACGGGGAAGACGATCGGCACGGTCAGAATGATCATCGCCATGGCGTCCATGAGACAGCCGAGCGCGAGATACATGAGCATGATCAGCGCCAGCACGCCGTAACGGCCAACGCCAAGGCCGGTCATGAATTCGGTCAGTTTCTGCGGCGCTTCGGTAACGGTGAGGAAATAGCCGAACAGGAGCGCGCCGATCAGAACGGTGAACACCGCGGCGGCGGTGCGCGTCGCCTGCAACAGCGCCGCAAGCACACCGGCAGGCTTGAGCTTTCCTCGCGCGACCGAGATCAGAAACGCGCCGCATGCGCCGACCCCGCCCGCCTCGGTCGGGGTGAACAGGCCGCCGTAAAGGCCGCCGATCACGAACACGAACAGCACGAGCGCCGCCCAGACGTCGCGGAGCGACCGGAGCCGCTCGCTCCAGTCGCTGCGCGGGCCGGCGGGCAGAAAACCCGGCCGTAAGAGGCCGATGGCGGCGATGGTCAGCATGTACATGGAGACCGCAAGCAGGCCCGGGAGGATGCCGGCGATGAACAGCTTGCCGATGTCCTGCTGGGTGATGAGGCCATAGACGGCGAGCACGGTCGAGGGCGGAAAGATCGCGCCGAGCGTGCCGCCGGCGGCGATCACCCCGGCGGCGAAGGATTGCGGATAATCGTACCGCCGCATCTCGGGATAGGCGACGGTGGCGAAGGTGGCGGCGGTCGCGACGGAGGAGCCGCTGATCGCGGCGAAGCCGGCGCAGGCGGCGATCGTCGCCAGACCCAGTCCGCCGCGCCGATGGCCGATGAAACTGTTCGCCGCGCGAAACAATTCACGGCTCATGCCGGAAGCGGAGACGAACGCGCCCATGAGCAGGAACATCGGGATGACGCCGAAGGTGTAATCGGTGACCGTCCGCATCGAGGTCTGTCCGACCATTTTCAGCGCAGGCGCGAGGCCCACGATCGCGGCATAGCCGACGACGCCGACGAGGCCCATCGCCATGCCGACGGGTACGCGCAGCAGGATCAGCCCGAACAAAGCGACGAAGCCAAGCACGGCCGCCGCGTCGGAGCTCATCGCCTCAGCCTCATTCCACAGCCTTGGCGATCGGTTCGGGGGCGAGCTTCTCGGGGTGAAAAATAAGCCGCAAGGTGCGAACGGCGATGAGGATCACGGCGGACACGTCTCCCGCCCAGGCGACGGCGTAGAACGGCCAGGTCGGCAGATGAAGATCGTAAGTCAAAACGTGATCCGCGCGGGTCGAGCGCACCTTGTCGAACAGCATCGCAGTCTGAACGGCGACCACGAACAAGAGCACCAGCGTCGCAAAGATGTCGATTGCGCGCTTTCCCCGCGGGCCAGCCGCCGCCCATACGAGATCGACGGTGATGTGGCCGCCGCGATAGCTGGTCGCGGCGATGCCCCAGAAAATGAGGATGCCGAGCAGCAGGCGGCCGAAATCGTAGGAATTGGGGATGGACGTGTTGAACAGATAGCGGAGCAGGACGGAGACGAAAATGTCGATCGCGACAACGCCGATGAACGCCGCCGCGGCAAGCTCGATGCCGTCGATGAAGCGATCCATCGCGTTGACTGTCATTCCCGCCTGCCGGCGCTCGGCTGCGGTCACGGACCCGCGCCATATTTGGCGATTGCCCCGTTGAGTTCGGCGAGCGCGGCGTCGGGATCGGCGCCGGCCTGCTTCACCGCCGCCGCCCAGCTCGCCTTCAGCGGCTCGACCGTCGCGCGCCAGGCCTCCATCTGCTCGGGCGTGAGCTTGATGAGCTCGTGCGTGGGATCGGCTCTCATCTTTTCGTGACCGGCGGCTTCGAAATCGCCCCACGGACCTGCAATTTTAACCGCCCAGTCGGTCGAGCAATGATCGTCCATGACCTTCTTCTGCGCCGGGCTCATGGACTCGTATTTGTCCTTGTTCATCGAGAAGGTGAACACGGTCGTGTAGAGCGGCGCGTCGATATGGTGTTTGACCACCTTGTCGATGCCGAACAGGTAGAGCGAGCCCCAGGGGAAGGTGATGGCGTCGGCGACCCCGCGCTCGAGGACTTCGCGCGCCTCAGGCGCGGAGGCCTGGACGTTCGTGCCGCCGAGCCTGGTGACGAGCTCGGCGATCGTGCTCTGCGCCGGGCGCACCTTCGCGCCGCGCAGGTCCTGCGGCAGAACGATTGTTTTGCGCGAGTGCAGCGCGCCGGGATCGTGAATGAAGGCGAAACAGAAATGCGTATCCTTCATCTCCGTCGGCGCATATTTGCGATACCAGGAGTTGAGCGCGGCCGTACCCTTGCGCGCGTCGCCGAACATGAACGGCATCTGGCCGATGGCGATGATCGGGAAACGGCCCGGCTGATAGCCGGGATTGACGTAAGTGATGTCGGCGATGTCGTCGCGGGCCATATCGTAATGGTCGAAGGCCTTGCCGAGCTGTTCAGATGGAAAGACCGTGATCTTGATCGTCCCGTTCGAGGCCTTGGCGATATCCTCGCCCCACGCTTTGGCCGCGCCCGTCAGTGGGTGCGCGGGCGGGACCCAGAGGGAGAGCCTGAGATCGACCTCCTTGTCCTGAGCCAAAGCGGGGGCGGTCAATCCAAGCGAAAGAGCGAAAGCGAGCGCCAGGGCCGCGCAGGACCGGCGAACAGCCCCAAGGCGTGCGCGGATGGCCCCGGGCTCGGTCAATCTGAACATGTCTCCTCCCAAGAGCGCATCGTTTGTCGGATCATCTCGCAGGCCCCGGCGCGAATCGTCAAGCGCGACGACCTTGCGCATCGTTCAGCCGGCGTCAGATCTTTCTGTTCTTCGCGTCCCAGTTGCGCTCCAGGTTCGCGATCAGAGCCGGGCTGTAGTGGCAATAGGCCTGCTCGCGCGCGTAGACCGAGGCGTAGCGCCGAAAAAGATCGAGCGGCTCCTGGCCAACTCTGAAGGCGCGACGGTTGCCGATGGCGCTGACGGCCCCAGCGCTTGTCAGCCCCTCGACGACCCGGTCGATCGCCGCGTTCATCTCGGCGGCGGGCGCGATCTCGTCGCAGATGAGGCGCCCCTCCGGGCTGTCGCACTCAAGTTTGCGCTCGTAGAGGATGGCTTGGCGCGCGATGCGGTCGCCGACAAATCGCGGCAGGCGCAAATTCGAAAAGCCCGGGATGATTCCTTCCTTGCGCGCGGGCAAGGTCAGAAACGCGTCCGACGCGGCCAGAACGTAGTCCATGCACAGAAGCGCCTGGCAGTGGCCGCCAATCGCGAACGTGTCCACCGCGGCGATCCAAAGCTTTTCGACGCCGCGGCCGTTGACGTCGTCAGGGAGACTGTCCGGCGCAGCGACGCCGCGGATGAGCTTATGCACATAGCCAAGATCTCGGGTCAGGAACCAAAGGTAAGGAATCTTGCCCAGATAGAGATGGGTGAGATTGATGCCCGCGCCGAAAATGCGCCTGCCCCGGTATTTCTCGTTCTCCACCGCAACGCCGCGCATGACGGCGATCTCGGTTGTCCGATCGAGGGTCGCGACGTCGACGGCGAGCTCGGTATGCGCCAGGGTCGTGTCGTCTTCAGCGTTGAGGAAACGCGGATTGACCATGTCGAGGTGGGCGGCCTTACCGCGTCGCGTGAGGCGCGCGGCGCCGAGATCGAGCGAGCCGCGAGAGGCGAATTCGGCGACAAGCGCAGCGCTCTCCGGGCGCGGCAGGAGCATGGCGTGACAGAGATGTTCGCCGATGCGCGGGCGCGACAGCACATGCGCAAGAAAGAGGCCCTGGTCGATCTCGACGCCATCCTTGTCGCCCTGCCGATGAGAGGCTTCGGCGTCGACCTCCGCTCGCGTCGGGACCAACCCCGGGACAAGCTTTGCCGCGGCGTAGACAAGGTCGTCGAGGCGCCGGAAACTGGAGCCGCGCTCCGTCAGGCGATCGTAGACCTCGTCGACATGAGCGGCGAGAAAGGATTCGCGAGACGCGTGCGCGTCCGACAACACCGCCTCCGCGGCCGCCCGCTCCGCCTCGTTCCGTCTCGACTTTGCCGGCAGCCTCCCGAGGAGAGCCGCCGAGCGACGCCAGAAGGCGCCGCAGTCGCAAGCGTCGGACTCAAATTCGCCCGTTGTGACCGGGAAGGACTCGGACCATTCCCGCACATCGTCCTCGGGCAGGCCGGCGGCGCGCAACGGCCCCTTGGCGGATTCTGTCGCCGACGTCATGCTTTGGGCCTCTTGTCGATGACGCGCTTCGCCTTGCCGAGCGACCGCTCGATCCGACCCGGCGCGAGCACGCTCACTTTCGCGCTGATGCCGATGTGCGATTTCATCGCGTGTTTAAGTTCGCCGGCCGCGTGCGCGCCCGCCTCGTCGAGATCGGACGACGTTCGAGCCTCGACCTGAACCTCCAATTCATCGAGCCGGCCTTTGCGGGTCAGAATCAGCTGATAGTGCGCGGAGAGACTGGAACTGGCCAAGATCAGCTCCTCGATTTGCGTCGGGAACACATTGACGCCGCGCACGATCATCATGTCGTCCGTTCGGCCCGAAACTTTTTCCATCCGCCGCATTGAGCGTGCGGTCCCTGGCAGAAGTCGGGTCAAATCTCCGGCGCGATAGCGGATGACCGGCATCCCCTCCTTGGTCAGCGAGGTGAAGACGATCTCGCCGAAGGCGCCGTCGGGCAGGACAGCGCCGGTCGCCGGATCGATAATCTCCGGATAGAAATGATCCTCCCAAATGTGGAGACCATCCTTGGTCTCGACGCATTCGCCGGCGACGCCCGGCCCGATCACTTCGGAAAGACCATAGCTGTCGAGCGCGTCCATATCGAACGCCTCTTCGAGTTCGTTGCGCATCCCGTTGGTCCAGGGCTCCGCGCCGAAGCTGCCAAGCTTCAGCGAGGAGCGGCGGGGATCGAGCCCCTGGGCGCGAAACTCATCCACGAGGCACAAAGCGTAGGACGGCGTCGCCATCAGAATGTCGGGGGCAAAATCGTTGATCAGCTGAACCTGTCTTTCGGTCATGCCGCCGGAGACGGGAACGATCGTGCAGCCAAGCCGCTCGGCGCCAGAGTGATAGCCGAGACCTCCCGTGAAGAGGCCATAGCCATAGGCGTTATGGGCGATCATGCCGGCGCGGCCGCCGGCGGCGCGCAGCGTCCGCGCGACCATGTCGCTCCACATGGAGAGGTCGTTGCGGGTATAGCCGACCACGGTTGGCTTTCCCGTGGTGCCGGAGGACGCATGGACGCGCGTAAGCTGATCCTTCGGTACGGCAAAGAGCCCGAACGGGTAGTTGGCTCTGAGGTCCGACTTGGTGGTGAAAGGAAAGTGTTTGAGATCCTCGAGGGTGTGAAAATCTTCCGGGTGAACGCCGTGCTGATCAAACTTGGCGCGCATCGCCGGGACGGCGTCGTAGACGCGCCGCAGCGTGGCGCCGAGCCGGCGCGTTTGCAGAGCGGCAATCTCGTCGCGGGAAGCCGTTTCGATCGGATCGAGCAGGCTCTTGTCCGGCGCTTCGCCCAGCCTCATAAGAGCGACCTGGCGAGCCTGAGGCGCGCGGACGGCCTGTGCGCCGTCGCGACCGCGCGCCGCTCCATCGGTGCCCGCATATCTCCTCCCCCAGACGCGCCGAATTGATCGGCCGCCGCTCCATGTCACAGACCGGGCGGCGAATCGTCAAGCAGGCGGTGCGCCAGGGCCAGCTTGTCCGTTCGGCGCCGCGGGCCGGCCGAAACCGATTATTGCGCCAGGAAACTCAGAAGCGTCTCGTTGAAGGGCTGCGTCGCCTCGAGATGGCCGAGGTGGCCCACGCCCTCGAACACCTTCACTTTCGCATTCGCCATGCGCGCCGCCAAAGCTTGCGCGAGCTCGGCGTTCTTGCCCATTTTGGCGCGCAATTCGGGCGGCGCGAACGGACGCCCCGGCGCATTGTGGTCGTTGGCGCCCATGATGAAGAGAGTTGGCCGATCGATGAGAGGGATCTCGTGCGCCACCGGCTGGGAATAGATCATCTGATAGGAAGCGACGAACGACTTGAGCCAGCGCGGATATTCGCCGCTCTCCTTGATTTGCTCGCGCAGCTGCACGAACGGCTCGATCGCGCTCGACGGCAGGCTCAGCGCATAGTTGGTCATCAATTGTTTGCGGTAGCCGTCCGCGGTCAGCGCGCGCTCGTTGTTCGCGAGCATTTCGTCGGTCACCGGCGGCGCGTAGAAGCGATAGTCCTCGAGGCCGATCGGCGAGTAGAGGACGAGGTGATCGATGCGCGGGCCATAGGCGCGCGCCAGGCGGACCGCGAGCATCCCGCCCATCGAATGGCCGACCAGGTCGAAGCGGTCCACATGGAGACGATCGATGAGCGCGATGGTGGCGCGCGCCATTTCGTCGAAACTGTAGGCGAAAGTGGGCTTCGACGACTTGCCGAAACCGATCTGGTCCGGCGCCACGACGCGATAACCCGCCCCGGTCAGGGCCTTGATCGTCGGCTCCCAATAGCTCGAAGGGAAATTGCGCCCATGCAGAAGGACCACGCTCCGCCCGTTGGATGGCCCAACGGGCGGAACATCCATGTAGGCAAGGCGCAAATCCTCGCCCCGGAGCGTTATGGGCATGAAATGGACGGAATAAGGATAAGGGAATCCTTCGAGTGCGATGCCCATCGCCTCGGCGCGCGCCGCTCGCGGGGCGAAACCAACAAACATGGCCATGGCGATGAGCAGGCAATGGACGAGTGCGCGGCGTAGCAACATGGCGAACCCTCGACGGCGTGGTGCTTTCATGAGGCCGGAGATCGGTACTGCCCGAATGACGACAACATCAAGGCGCTCGCTTCGTGCGGAGCCGCGGAGGAAAATGAGCCCGCACCCGCGCTCTTGCCTGACTTCACGATCTGCGCGACGATTGCGCGCATCGTCCGCCAGTCGGGGGCCTGAGCGGCAAGGAGTACCGAGATGAGCCCGCGGACGTCCGAATCGACGGAATCGTCCCCGACCGCGCCCGAGCCACGAGAGGGAGACGAACGGCGCTTCACCCGTCGGAGCTTGTTCGGAGCGAGCGCTGGCGCGGCGGCGGCGATCGTTTCCCGCCCGGCCCTGGCGCAAGAGGGCGACAACCTGCCGCCCTCGGTCCCGGAATGGCAGCTTGAGCCCGGCGCGGAGACGCTGAGCCAGCCCTATGGGCGCCCGTCCAAGTTCGAAGCCAATGTCGTGCGCCGCTATCGCCAAGGCTTGCCCGCGCCGCCGACGCGGCTGTCGTCGTTCAGCCTGACGCCGCTGCAGGACCTGAACGGAATCATCACCCCGAACGGCCTGCATTACGAGCGCCACCATGCCGGGGTTCCGACGATCGATCCGTCCGAGCACCGGCTGATGGTGCATGGACTGGTCGAACGGACGCTCATCTTCACCATGGAGGACCTGAGGCGATTTCCGTCCGTGTCGCGGATTCACTTCCTCGAATGTTCCGGCAACACCCAAAACTGGGGCGCGCCAAAGGCCGAACTGACGGCGCAGGACACCCACGGCCTCCTCAGTTGCTGTGAATGGACGGGAGTTCCGCTGGCGACCGTTCTTGCCGAGGCGGGCGTCAAGCCTGAGGCGAAATGGATGCTGGCGGAGGGCGCTGACGCCGCGTCAATGACGCGCAGCATTCCGATCGAAAAAGCGCTCGACGACGCCTTGCTCGCTTACGCGCAAAATGGCGAGCGGCTGCGGCCCGAGCAGGGCTATCCGCTCCGCCTGCTCTTGCCCGGATACGAGGGCAACACCAACGTCAAATGGCTCCGGCGGCTCAAACTCGGCGCCGAACCTTTCCAGACGCGCGAGGAAACCTCGAAATACAGCATGCTCATGCCGGACGGCGTGGCGCGCCAGTTCAATTTCGTCATGCAGGCGAAATCGGTCATCACGTCTCCGTCCGGCGGACAGCGTCTCACGGCGCATGGATTTTACGAGATCTCCGGCGTCGCTTGGTCGGGATCAGGAAAGGTCACTCGAGCTGAAGTGTCGACCGACGGCGGCGCGTCGTGGCGAGACGCCGCCCTGCAGGAACCAATCCTGTCGAAGTGCCTGACCCGGTTTCGCGCGCCCTGGAATTGGGACGGCGGCCCGGCGAGGCTTGCGAGCCGCGTCACGGACGAGACCGGCTACGTGCAGCCAACCCGTGAGGCGCTCCTGAAAGTGCGCGATGCGCGGTCGTACTATCACTACAACGGAATTCAGAACTGGGGCGTTGCGGCCAGCGGCGCGGTGACCAATGCCGGATAGAATTGGACTCGTGGCCGTCGCGATCGCCGCAATGGTTGTGTCCGGCGCTGCCTGCGCCGCCGAGCGCTACGACTTTGGCCGACCCGCCACGCCCGCGGAGATCGCGGGCTGGGATATCGACGCGTCTCCCGACGGCGCAGGCCTGCCGCCGGGACATGGCGACGTTCGGCAGGGCGAGGCGATCTTCGCCGCGAAATGCGCGAGTTGTCACGGCGCGCATGGCGAGGGCAAGCCGATGGATCGGCTCGTCGGCGGAATTGGCACGCTGCACGACAAGAAGCCGGAAAAGACCGTCGGCAGCTTCTGGCCCTACGCGACGACGCTCTTCGACTACGTCCGCCGCGCCATGCCTTTGAACGCGCCGCAGTCCCTCACGCCTGACGAAGTCTACGCCGTCTCGGCCTATGTGTTGTTCCTCAACGGGATCGTTCCGCAGGACACGACGCTCGACGCAGGCACGCTCGCCAAGATCAAGATGCCCAATGGCGACGGCTTCGTCAGCGCCTATCCGGCGCCGAGCGCTCGCGCGAAACCGTAGCGCACGAAAGGCTGAACGGGCCCGCCTTGGCGCCCCGTCGCAGCCGGGTGTAGGATCAAACAAAAGAAGCGCTTCGTGGCGCCACCAAGGGAGGACGATATGGTCGACATCACCAGGCGGCAAGTCTTGCAATCCGGCGGCGCCGCGGGATTGCTTCTCATGCCGGGCGTTGCGCGCGCCGAACCCGCCTGGAATGGCCCCGCGCCGGAAGCTGGCGCTTCAATCCGCGTTTTGCGCTGGAAGCAGTTCATCCAGGCGGAGTTCGACAGCTTCGTCGCCAACACCAAGAAATTCACCGAGAAGACCGGCGTCAAAGTGCGCGTCGACGCCGAAAGCTGGGACGATATCCGACCGAAATCGGCGGTCGCCGCCAATGTCGGGGCCGGGCCCGACATCATCATGGGCACGCTCGACGACCCGTTCAAGTTCAAGGACAAGCTGATCGACCTCACCGACGTGGCCGAATATCTCGGCGCCAAATACGGCGGCTGGTATCCGATCGCCCGCAAATATGGGATGGACGGCAAGCGCTGGATCGCGCTCCCGCAGGGCGCGACGGGCGGCTGCATGAACTATCGTATCAGCACGATGCGCGCCGCTGGCTTCGATGAGTTCCCCAAGGACACCGCCGGTTTTCTCAAATTGTGCCAGGCCTACAAGAAGGCCGGCAAGCCTCCCGGCTTTGCGCTGGGCCACGCCACCGGCGACGCCAACGGCTGGACCCAGTGGCTCTTGTGGGCTTTCGGCGGCAAGACGGTCGATGACAACAATAATGTTGCAATTGATTCGCCCGAGACGGTCGCCGCCCTCGAATACGCCAAGCAGCTCTACGCGACTTTCATCGATGGCGTGTTGTCCTGGCTCGATCCGAGCAACAACAAGGCGTTCCTGGCCGACCAGATCGGTCTGACGCTGAACGGCATATCGATCTACACCGTCGCCAAGAACTCGCCCGATCCGGCTCTGAAGGCGATCGCCGCCGACATGAACCACGCCAACATGCCGATCGGCCCGGTCGGGAAACCGACCGAGCAGCAGAACATCCTCAACACCTACGCGTATACCTACACCAAATACCCGAACGCGGTCCGCGAATATCTGCGCTTCATGTGGGAAAAGCCGCAGGTCGATTATTGGATAACTCAGTCGAACGGATATGTGGCGCAGCCGCTGCCGGCGACTAACGACAATCCGACCTGGACCGCCGATCCGAAGGTGACCCCGTTCCGCGATGTTCTGAAATACGCGCTCGATGACGGCTATTCCGGCTCCCTGGGAACCGCGTCGGCCGCGGTCATGGGCGACTTCGTGGTCGTCGACATGTTCGCCGAGGCGTGCACGGGCAACAAGTCGCCCAAGGCCGCCGCGCGCGATGCCGCCGAGCAGGTCAAACGATACTACCAGGCTTGACGAGCAATATTTGAGACGTGTCATCATGCCGGCCCGGGCTCCGGGCCGGCACGACCTAACGCAGCGAACCCGCGGCCGAGCCTCGCATCTTCGGTCGTGTGTCGGCCATTTGGAAGTGGGCCTGAGAAAACACCTTAGCGACGCGAGAGGCGGCGTCGCCTAGCCCGGGCCAGCGCCCTGTGTCGCCGTATAGAGCGCGTAGAGCGATTGGCTTCCGGCCATAAACAATCGGTTCCGTTTGGGGCCGCCGAAGCAAATGTTGGCGACGACCTCCGGGATACGGATACGGCCGATGAGTTTGCCGGCCGGGTTCCACACCGTCACGCCGCTGTAACCCACAGCGCGGCCCGCGTTGCTCGAGACCCAGACGTTGCCGTCCACGTCGCAGCGCATGCCGTCCGGCCCGCATTTTACTCCGTCAACCACGCAATCGGTGAAGAGCTTTTGGTTTGAAAGCTTGTTGTCGGCGCCAACGTCAAACACCGATATGTCGCCCTTGCCGCCGGGGCCGGTGTCCCCGGGCCCCTTGCCGGTGCTGATGACATAGAGCTTCTTATAGTCAGGCGAGAACAGAATGCCGTTCGGGTCCGGAACCTGCTCCTCCGTGACCACGACGTCGAGCCTTCCGCTTGGATCCCACCGATAGACGTTGGTCGGCAGTTCTCGCTTGAAGGGAACGAATCCGGCTGGCTGGCCAATCTTGGGATTCATGTGTCCCGCCACGTTGACCGGTCCGCCCGGCGCGTCGGGCTCGCCCTCGTAGAACTGGCTGCCATAGGGCGGATCGGTGAACCAGATGCTGCCGTCGGGATGCGCGACGACGTCGTTCGGGGAGTTGAGGTGCTTGCCGTTATAGGAGTTGGCGATCACGGTGGCGGAGCCGTCGAGTTCGTAGCGGGTGACGCGCCGAGTGAGATGCTCGCAGCTGATCTGCCGACCCTGGAAGTCGAAAGTGTTGCCATTGCTGTGATTCGAGGGCATGCGGAACACGCTCACGTGACCGTCGTCTTCCAACCATCGAAGTTGCCGGTTGTTCGGAATGTCGCTCCAGACGAGATAACGGCCTTGAGCGTTCCAGGCCGGCCCCTCCCCCCACAAGGCTCCGGTCCACAGTCGCTGGATCGCGGCAT
Source organism: uncultured Alphaproteobacteria bacterium (assembly GCA_963726105.1). Lineage (GTDB taxonomy): Bacteria > Pseudomonadota > Alphaproteobacteria > Rhizobiales > Beijerinckiaceae > Roseiarcus. The sequence continues at coordinate 417,315 of CAVSBJ010000024.1, read as the reverse complement.
TCGGCTGGCTGGGGAAGCTCGGATCGACGGTGAGGACGTCGGGGTCGGTGAAATAGGTGGTTGGCGCTCCATTGGGGCCGAAATCGCGCGGCGGGCTGGTTACGGTGCTCGGCGGCGCGGCCGGGCCCGTTTGTGCCATTGCGCCCCGAGATCCGAGGGCCACTACGCCTGCCCCTGCCGCCGCCGCGGCAACGAGCGCCCGCCGCGAAACCGTACCGCTGGGTCCTTGAATGCAATCTTCGTGATGCGCCATGTGTTCCTCCCGAGATAGAATCTGCGTCGATTCAGACACATGATTATTGAATCGCCCAATGATGGTCGGCTTAGCCAGCCACCGACCGTAGGTTAGCCCCCCTTCTCAGGCCTTTCAACGGCTTTGCCACATGGTCCTGGTCTTGCTCCTTCCTGCGCAGCAGGCGGCCGTCGGATAATGGCAAAAAGACCAGGTCGGATCGCCGGTCGCAGATCGCCGGGTTACCGTTTCGGCTAAAAGACGAGGGAGCCCCTGGCGGCAGCCTTCGCAAAGCGGATAGAGACTCTATAATAGCAGGTGACCAATCGCCCTCCATGTTTGCCGCCGAATATTGCGGAGGAAGCGTCCGATGGCCTCAATCAGCCCGACCCAACGCGCCGCTCGCGCGATACCGGCGCGGCGGCGGCTCGTGTTTCGCCTGCTCGACGATCGCAACGTCCTCGGCCTCCTCATGATCGCGCCGGCGGCGGCGTTCCTACTGGTGTTCCTCGCCTACCCGCTGGGCCTAGGCTTCTGGCTCGGCATGACCGACGCGACGATCGGTAAGCCGGGCCGCTTCGTCGGCTTCGCCAACTTCATTTCCCTCGCCCACGACCAGATCTTCTGGCTCTCGGTGTTCAACACGACGCTCTATACGGTCGTGGCCAGCGCGCTCAAGTTTGGCCTCGGCCTCTATCTCGCGCTCCTGCTCAATCGCCGGCTGCCGATGAAATCGCTCATCCGCGCCGTCGTGCTGTTGCCGTTTGTCACGCCGACCGTGCTATCGGCGATCGCCTTCTGGTGGATCTACGACCCCCAGTTCTCGATCATCTCCTGGTCGCTCATCAAGCTCGGTCTCATCAGCCAGTACATTGATTTTCTTGGTTCGCCCTGGAACGCGCGCTGGTCGGTGATCGTCGCCAATGTCTGGCGGGGCATCCCGTTCGTGGCGATAACGCTGCTCGCCGGGTTGCAGACAATCTCGCCGTCGCTCTACGAGGCGGCGACGCTCGACGGGGCGGGCCCCTGGCAGCGCTTTCGCTTCGTCACCCTGCCGATGCTGTCGCCGATCATCGCCGTCGTCATGACCTTCTCGGTGCTCCTCACGTTCACCGACTTCCAGCTCATCTACGCGATCACGCGCGGGGGTCCCATGAACGCCACCCAGCTCATGGCGACCCTCTCGTTTCAGCGCGCCATCACGGGGGGAAATCTGGGCGAGGGCGCCGCGATCGCCGACGCCATGGTGCCGTTTCTGCTGGCGGCTATCCTGTTCAGTTATTTCGGACTGCAGCGTCGACGCTGGCAGCAAGGCTCGCGGGACTGACGATGGCTCTTAGCAGCGACGCGAACGAAGGCCTGGACCATCTGGAGCGCCTGCCGCGACGAGTGTTCACGCTCTATCTTCCGCTCGCCGTCTTCCTGTTCGTGTTGCTGTTTCCGTTCTACTGGATGACGACGACGACCTTCAAGCCGGACGACGAGCTTTACGATTACGCACGCTTCAATCCCTTCTGGGTCGCCCACCCGACGCTCGAACACATCAAGAAGCTGTTTTTCGAGACGAGCTATCCGTCCTGGCTCATCAACACGATGATCATTTCGGTCGCGGCGACGGCGATTTCCCTGTTTTGCAGCGTCTGCGCGGCCTACGCCATCGAACGCCTGCGGTTCTCTGGCGCACGCTATGTCGGGCTCGCGATCTTCCTTGCCTATCTCGTGCCGCCCAGCATCCTGTTCATCCCGCTGGCTGCGATCATCTTCAAGATCGGCCTGTTCGACAGCGACTGGGCGCTGATCCTGACCTATCCGACCTTCCTGGTGCCGTTCTGCACCTGGCTCTTGATGGGCTATTTCCGCACCATCCCCTACGAGCTTGAGGAATGTGCGCTCATCGACGGCGCGACGCGCCTGCAGATCCTATGGAAGATCACGCTGCCGCTGGCGATTCCCGGTCTGATCTCAGCCGGCATTTTCGCCTTCACCCTGTCCTGGAACGAATTCATTTATGCGCTGACCTTCATCTCGTCGTCGGAGAACAAGACCGTTCCGGTCGGCGCGATCACCGAACTGGTCGAAGGCGACGTCTACCACTGGGGCTCACTGATGGCGGCGGCGTTGTTCGGCTCGCTGCCGGTCGTGATCATGTACTCGTTTTTCGTCGAGTATTACGTGTCGAGCCTGACCGGAGCGGTCAAGGAATAGCGGCTGCAGGATGGGGGAGCGCCTTGGGAAAGCTTTCCACCCATCCCGCTGATCGGCCGAGCGAGACAGACCGAGATCACATCGCCATCGCGTCCTTGGTGCACTTCTTGACGAAGGAGGTCATTGCCGCGCCGTGCAGCTTTTTGTCAGCTGCCTGTGACTCGCAGGACGTCTTTTCGCATTTCGTCATGAAGCTGGTCTTGGCGGCGCCGGCGAGCTTCTTGTCCATCGCCTGTGTCATGCAGGCGTCATCGGCGTAGGCGAGCGCCGGCGCTCCGGCGACGCAGAACGCGAGCGCGACCAGCGCAAACGTCTTGGTCATGGCGTGATCTCCCGAATCAGGCCGCCCATTTGCGGCCATGAAATCAAGCATAACGACGCACGCGAGCGCTGGCGAGAGGCCGCCGGGCTCGCTTTCAGAGGCGGACCGGATATCAATCTTCAGCGAAATGTTGCAAAAGCTGCGGCTTCAAAACCCCGCTCAAATCGGAATGGAGCGATGCGGCGCCTGACGAACCGGCTCTTGGTCTTGCTCGCCCTGGCGCTGCTCGCGCTCGGGGCGGCGGCGCAATTTGCGCTCGTTCATACTCCCGTTCCCCCGCTCGTCTTCATTGTTGCGGGCGCGGTGCTGGGGTTGCTGCTCGTGATCGCGAGGCTTCCGCTCGTCGCTCGGCGACCGGTCGTGTTCTTGGTTACGCTGGCTCTTCTGGCGGCGCTGACCGCCGGCCTCGCCTATTTCCAGTTCGTCATCAAGCCCGTGATGGTCAAGGGCTTCATCAGCGCCGCCTTCGCGCCGAAGCCGACGGCGGTGACGGCCGAGGCGGTGAAAACCGAGAAATGGCCTCCCGAGCTGACGGCGATCGGGACGCTGCGCGCGTATCAGGGCGTCCTCATCGCGCCCCAGGCGGCCGGCGTCGTGACGGCGAAACATTTCGAGTCGGGCGAAGACGTCGAAGCGGGCGCGCTGCTCATCAATATCGACGATTCGGTCGAGCAGGCCGACCTCGCAAACGGCCTTGCGCAACTGAAGAACGCCGATGCGACGCTGTCGCGTCAGAAGACGCTGGTGGCGCAGGGCAATACGCCGCAATCGACCGTCGACACGGCGCTCGCGACTCGCGACTCGGCGGCGGCGACCGTGGAGCGGACGCGCGCCGTCATTGCGCAAAAGGCGATCAGGGCGCCCTTCGCCGGCAGGCTCGGCCTGCGCAATGTCGATCTCGGGCAATATGTCGCGGTGGGGACGAGCCTGGTTACGCTGCAGCAGCTGGACCCGATCTACGCCGATTTTCCCGTGCCTGAGGAGGCCTTGCGCTCGCTCGCCACCGGTCAGTCGGTCCACATGACCGTCGACGCCATCCCTGGCGGCAGTTTCGAGGGCAAGATCGAGGCGATCGACGCCCGCGTCAGCGCCGAATTGCGAAACGTGACCGCCCGCGCCGTGTTCGCCAATCCGGACCGCAAGCTTTTGCCCGGCATGTTCGCCAATCTGGTCGTCACCACGGGAGAACCCGCGTCCGTTCTGACTGTGCCCCGCACCGCGATCGTTTACAGCCTCTACGGCGACACTGTCTTTGTCGTCAGAGCGGCGCCGCATGCGCGCGAAGAAGGCGGCGTGAGCGACAAGGGCGGCGCGAGCGGCCTCATCGTAGAGCGGCGCTTCGTCAAGGTCGGTCAGGCGCGTGGCGAGAGAATCGCGATCAGGGATGGCCTCAGGGCCGGCGAACGCGTGGTGACCGCCGGGCAAATCAAGCTGCAGGCCTACATGCCGGTTACGATCGACGAAACGGCTGCGCTTCCGCCGCCGGCTCAGACGCCCCGGCCGTGACGGATCGCCGATGAACGCGTTCACCGATCTCTTCATCCGGCGGCCGGTGCTGGCGAGCGTCGTCAGCCTGCTCATCCTGCTCGTCGGCGGAATGGCCGCCTTCCGGCTTCAGGTTCGCCAATTCCCCGAGACCTCGAACACCACGATCACCATCACCACGACCTACCCCGGCGCCGCGGCCGACGTCATCAAGGGCTTCATCACCACCCCAATCCAACAGGCGGTGGCGAGCGCCGAGGGCATCGACACGCTTGTCTCGACCTCGCAGCAGAACACCTCGACGATCACGCTCAATCTGCGTCTCGACGCCAATCCAGACCGGGCGATGGCCGACACCTTGTCCAAGGTCAATCAGGTGCGAGGCCTCCTGCCGCGCGACGCCAACGATCCGGTCGTGGTCAAGCAGACCGGGCAGGGCTTCGCGCTCATGTACCTGTCGTTCAATTCGGAGGTGATGACCCCTTCGCAGATCACGGACTATTTGACCCGCGTCGTTCAGCCGCGGTTGCAGACCGTCAACGGTGTCGCCAACGCCCAGATTCTCGGCGGCCAGACCTTCGCCATGCGCATCTGGCTCGACCCAACCCGCATGGCGTCTCTCGGGGTCACCCCAAACGACGTGCGCGCGGCGCTCGCCGCCAACAACTTCACCACCGCGGCCGGCGAGGTCAAAGGCGACTACACCCAGATCAGCGTCAACGCGCTGACCTCTCTCGACAGCGCCAAGGCGTTCGGTCAGCTGGTGATTGCCACCCACGGCGACGCCCTGGTGCGCCTCGGCGACGTGTCGAAAATCGAGCTCGGACCGCAAAGCGTCGATTCCTCGTCGGTCTTCGATGGCCTCAAGGCCGTGTTCGTCGGCATCTATGGCACGCCTGAGGCCAATCCGTTGACCGTGATCGACGGCGTGCGCGCGATCATGCCGAGCATCCAGAGCCAGTTGCCGACGGGCCTCAGAGCCACGATCGCTTACGATTCGACCACCTTCATCCGCGCCTCGATCTATGAGGTCGCCAAGACGCTCGCCGAGGCGGCAGCGATCGTGATCGTGGTGATTTTCCTGTTCCTCGGCAATCTGCGCTCGACCTTCATTCCGATCGTCACCATTCCGCTTTCGCTCATCGGCGTGATGATCGCGCTGATGGCGCTTGGCTATTCGATCAACCTGCTCACGCTGCTCGCGCTCGTGCTCGGCATCGGCCTCGTAGTCGACGACGCCATTGTCGTGGTCGAGAACATTCATCGCCACATCGAGGAGGGCATGACGCCGTTCGACGCGGCGATCCGGGGCGCGCACGAGATCGCGCTGCCGATCATCGCCATGACCATTACGCTCGCCGCGGTTTATGCGCCGATCGGCTTCGTCTCCGGCGTGACCGGGGTTCTCTTCCGCGAATTCGCCTTCACTCTGGCGGGCGCCGTCATCGTCTCAGGCTTCATCGCGCTGACGCTCTCGCCAATGATGTGCTCGAAGCTGTTGAGCCGGGAGAAGAACGAAACCTGGTTTGCGCGGAAGCTCGATAGCGCCTTCCTCAGCCTCCGCCGGGCGTATAAGCGTCGCCTCCACAGCTCGCTCAACTTCCGCGCTCTCACCCTGCTCATCCTGGTCGGCGTGCTGGCGCTGACCGCCGTCATGTACGCCTCGACCCCGAGAGAGCTCGCTCCGGAAGAGGACCAGGGCATCCTGCTCTCGCTGATCAAGACGCCGCAGATCGGCAATCTCGACTATACCGAGCAGGCAACGCAGCGGCTTTACGACGGCGTGCGCGGGACGCCCGAAATCGCGCACGTTTTCACCATCAACGGCTCTGCCGGCGTCCGCAACGCCTTCGCCGGCTTTCTCCTCAAACCTTGGGATCAGCGGAGCAAGACCCAGAAGCAGATTCTCGGCGAGCTCAGGCCGACATTCCTCAGCGTTCCGCAAGCGCAGGTGCAGGCGTTTTCGCCCCCGGCGCTGCCCGGCTCGACCGGCGGCGCGCCGATGCAGTTCGTCATTCGCACCACCGGCGACTATACGACCCTCGCGGATGTCGCACTGAAGATGCAGCAGGCGGCGCAGGAAAGCGGCCTGTTCCTCTTTACGGACGTCGACCTCAAATTCGACACGCCGCAACTCGAGTTCAAAGTCGACGCGGACAAGGCCAATCGCATCGGCGTCAACATGGCCGACGTCGGCACGGCGCTGGCGACGATGCTGGGCGGAAACTACGTCAATCTGTTCAGCCTTTACGGCCGCAGCTATCAAGTCATTCCGCAGGCGCCGCGCGAGTTCCGTTTCTCGCCGGATTGGCTGACCCGCTACCAGGTGCGCACCACCAACGGCGAGCTCGTGCCCCTTTCCGCTGTCGCGACCGTCTCGGAAAACGTGCAGCCCAACGCGCTGACGAGCTTTCAGCAGCTCAATTCCGCCACCTTGTCGGGCGTGCCCTTCCCTGGACGCACGCTGGGCGAAGCGCTCGATTTCCTGACCGCGAAGTCGAAAGAGATCTTCCCGGAAGGCTACACCTATGATTTTCAGGGCGATTCCCGGCAGTACGAGCAGGAGGGCAACGCGCTCGTCTACGTGTTCGTATTCGCGCTCGTCGTGATTTATCTTGTGCTGGCGGCGCAATATGAGAGCTTCCGCGATCCCCTGATCATTCTCATCGCCCTGCCGACGGCTTTGTTCGGCGCCCTCCTGCCGCTCAACATCGGCGGATTCCTCGGCTTCGCCAGCATCAACATCTATTCCCAGATCGGCCTCGTCACGCTGATCGGCCTCATCTCCAAGCATGGCATCCTGATGGTCGATTTCGCCAATCGGCTGCAGGAAACTCGCGGCCACTCGCGGCGCAGCGCGATCGAGGAGGCGGCGTCGGTGCGGCTGCGGCCCATTCTGATGACGACGGCGGCGATGGTGGTCGGCATGGCGCCCCTCATCTTCGCCACCGGCGCGGGGGCCGTCTCGCGCTTCAACATCGGCGTCACCATTTTCTTCGGCATGGCGATCGGCACTTTGTTCACCCTCTTCGTCACGCCCGCGGTCTACACCTTCCTCGCCCGCGACCACGCGGCGCTGATGGCGAAGGAGAAGGCGCTCGGACATCTCAAGGAAGAGGTCGAGGTCGGCTGAGGGCTGCGGCGCCGAATGCCCGGCCATGCGCTCCGGAGCAAGCCGCCTTCAAGTCGATGCGGCTGAGAGCTAGGGAGTGCTGTGATGGGACGGAATTGTCGTTGCGAGCCAAGCGCATCGGGAGACGCCCGTCCTTCCGGACGGGCTATGGCGAAGCAATCCAGAGAACGCGGACGCCCTACGTTTTCTGGATTGTACGTGTTGGCCGGCTGTTCTTTGGCGGCTTTGGGTCTGCGGTCAGAATGGCGGGCAGGACGGCGAGATCGATTCTGGATGGAACACGAGTTCGCAAGCAATCTCGATCCGTCGTCCTGCCTTTTTCGGTCTTGAGCGCGAACGGTAGGCCGGCCCACCCCGAGTTACAACCCTGCGCCAGAGGACCTTCCCCTCTTGCGAAAGGCGCGCCATGGTAGCTCGTCGCCGATCGGCTTCAACCAATCTTTGCGCTGTTGCAGGCCCCTTGTGCATCGGCGTCGATGTTTCGAAGGATTGGCTCGACATCGCCGATCCGGCGGGCCGCGCCCTGCGGATCGCCAACACGGGTCGCCGCCATCACCGAAGTCTTGCACCGAAGTCTTGCACCGAAGTCTTAGGCGGGCGTCGACCGCCGCTCGTGGCGGTGGTGGCGATGGCGGCCAAGACACGGCCAGAATCATCTGGGCCATGCTGGCGCGCGGCGAGGCCTACCGCCCGCGCCACGCCATCCAGGCCGGCTGAAGCGTTCAGATCGCGAGTTCCGGAGGCCGCCGTCCTCCGGAGGCGAGGGCCGTGCTCGGGAGGTGATGACGAACCGGACGCGCCACCGGGGAGAGGCAAAACTCGCAAAGCGGAGGCCGCGTCACAGCGCGTTTCGCTGATTGGGAGCCGATCCGCGGAATTCATCAGGGCCAGCGGCCTCAACAAACGCCGCACAAACAGGCCGAACACATGAGTGCATGCGCCCCGCCTCGATCCGCCCGAAAATATCCTTGCTTCCGAGGGGCCGTCCACACATTCGCTCGCAATGACGGCGATGGTCCGAGCCGCCCTACGCCCCCGCCGCCCGGCGTACGCCCTCTTCGACTGCCGCCAGTGCTTCGTGCGTCTTGGCGCCGTCCGGGCCGCCGGCTTGCGCCATGTCCGGGCGCCCGCCGCCGCCCTTGCCGCCAAGCGCGGCGGAACCTAGGCGCACCAGATCGACCGCGTTGAACCGGCTCGTGAGGTCGGGCGTCACGGCGACGACGATGCTCGCCTTGCCGTCCTCGCTCGCGGCCGCAATCGCCACCACGCCCGAGCCGACGCTCTGCTTGGCCTCATCGGCGAGGGACTTCAAATCCTTCATCTCGATTCCGCTCACCGCGCGGGCGTAGAGCTTGACGCCTGCGACGTCGCGCGCGGCGCTCGTTTCCGTCGTCGCGCCGCCGCCCATCGCGAGCTTCCGCTTGGCGTCGGCGAGCTCGCGCTCGAGCTTGCGTCGATCTTCGATCAACGCCTCGAGCCGTTCGGTCGCCTCGCCAGCTGGCGCGCGCAACAACGCCGCGAGATCCCCGTAAGCGCGGGAGTCGGCCTCAAGCCGCTTGCGCGCCGCGTCGCGCGTCTTGGCTTCGATGCGTCTCACGCCCGCCGCGACGGCGCTTTCGCCGACAATGGTGATGAGGCCGATGTCGCCGGTGCGATGAACATGGGTGCCGCCGCAAAGCTCGATCGAATAAGTCCGCTCGTGGTGCTTGGAATCCTCGATTTCACCCATGGTGACGACCCGCACCTCGTCGCCGTATTTCTCGCCGAACAAAGCCCGGGCGCCGGACGCGCGCGCATCGTCGAGGCCCATGAGCCTCGTCGTCACCTCGGCGTTTTCCAGCACCACGGCATTGGCGATGTCCTCGACTTTTTCAAGTTCGGCGCGCGTGATCGGCTTGGGGTGGGCGATGTCGAAGCGCAGCCGCTCGGGCGAAACCAGCGAGCCCTTCTGCGCCACATGATCGCCAAGCACGATGCGCAAAGCCTCGTGCAGGATGTGGGTCGCGGAGTGATTGGCGCGCGTCGCCGTGCGCGCGTCGTGATTGACCTGAAGCTCGACCGCTAGTCCCAAGCTCGCCGCGCCCTCGACGATCATGACGTCATGGACGACAAGGTCGCCAAGCTTCTTGCGCGTGTCGGTAACTTCGGCGCGGAATCCGGACGCGGTGATTTCGCCGACATCGCCGGCCTGGCCGCCGGACTCGCCATAGAAGGGCGTCTGGTTGAGGATGAGCGATCCGCGCTCGCCCGCATTGAGCGTCTCGACTTCGGCGCTGTCCTTCAGGATTGCGCGGATGACGCCCTCGGCGGTCTCGGTTTCATAGCCAAGGAACTCGGTCGCGCCGACGCGCTCGCGCAAAGCATACCAGATCGTTTCGGTCGCAGCCTCGCCGGAACCCGACCAGGCCCTGCGCGCCTCGGCGCGCTGGCGCTCCATGGCGGCGTTGAAGCCTTCTGTGTCGACCGAGAGGCCTCGGGCACGCAAGGCGTCCTGCGTGAGATCGAGAGGAAACCCGTATGTGTCGTAGAGCCGGAACGCCGTCTCGCCGTTCAACACGCCGCCCTGCCCAAGTGAGCGCGTCTCGTCCTCGAGAATGGAGAGGCCCCGCACGAGCGTCGAGCGAAACCGCGTCTCCTCCAGCTTCAGGGTCTCCGAGATGAGCAACTCGGCGCGGATCAGCTCGGGATAGGCCTGGCCCATCTCGCGCGTGAGCGCCGGGACGAGGCGCCACATCAGCGGATCGCGCGCGCCGAGCAATTGCGCGTGGCGCATGGCGCGGCGCATGATGCGGCGGAGCACATAGCCGCGGCCCTCGTTCGAGGGCAGCACCCCGTCGGCGACCAGGAACGCGGACGCGCGCAAATGGTCGGCGATGACCCGGTGCGAGGCGCGCTGCGGTCCATCGGGATCGACGCCGGTCAGGTCCGCGCTGGCGCGAATGAGCGCGCGAAAGAGGTCGATGTCGTAATTGTCATGCACGCCCTGCAGCACGGCGGCCATGCGCTCAAGCCCCATGCCGGTGTCGACGGACGGGCGCGGCAGGTTGATCCGCTCGCCGCCCGGCAGCGCCTCGAACTGCATGAACACGAGGTTCCAGATCTCGATGAAACGGTCGCCGTCCGCGTCAGGCGAGCCGGGCGGACCGCCCGGGATGTGATCCCCGTGATCGTAGAAAATCTCCGAGCACGGGCCGCAGGGGCCGGTGTCGCCCATCGCCCAGAAATTGTCGTTTGTCGCGATACGGATGATCCGCTCTTCGGGCAGGCCGGAGATCTTTCGCCACAGATTGAACGCCTCGTCATCGTCGTAATAGACGGTGATGGTCAGCTTTTCCGCCGGCAAGCCCAAGTCGCGGGTCAGCAGGCCCCATGCGTATTCGATCGCGTAATCCTTGAAATAGTCGCCGAACGAAAAGTTGCCCAGCATTTCGAAAAACGTGTGGTGGCGCGCCGTATAGCCGACATTGTCGAGATCGTTGTGCTTGCCGCCCGCGCGCACGCATTTTTGCGACGTCGTCGCCCGGAGGTAGGAACGCTTCTCGACGCCGGTGAAGACGTTCTTGAACTGCACCATGCCGGCGTTGGTGAACATGAGCGTCGGGTCGTTGCGCGGCACGAGCGAACTCGACGGCACGACATTGTGCCCGTTCTTGGCGAAGAACTGGAGGAAGTTCGATCGGATGTCGTTGACGCCGCTCATGCACCAAAATCGCTTGAAGAAAGTCCGCCCGACGGGTTCTAGAACAAGGGCGCCAAAAGCGCCAATGCACGGACCGCGCCAGCTTCACGACCGGCAGAGCGCTTGATATGGGGACTGAGCCTGCCGCCGTCGAGGCGGCAGGCCGGCGTGCTGCCTCACGCGCCAGAGGCCGCCTTCGATCCGACGCGGCCCTCATGGAGAGCAACACCATGTCCCGGATCGACGTCACAAACGTCGTTCGCGGATCGGGGCTTTGAAGGCCTCATCTCGGCGTTCAAGGCCGTTCGCCTATTCGCTCGTCGCATGTTAACGTCCGATCAGTTCCCGGCCAGGAGCCTCGAGGCATCGCTGCCGATTGAACGGGAGGGCGCTGCAATGCTGCCGAAGGCGGAATCGGCCTGTTTCGCAATCGCAGACATTTCCGGCTATACCCACTTCGTGTCCGGCGTCGAACTCGATCACGCCCAGGACATCATCGCCGACATCATGGACACTCTGGTCAGGGCGCTGAGGCCCCCGTTTCGCCTCGCCAAGTTCGAAGGCGACGCGGCCTTCGTCTATGCGCTCGCCGACAAGGTCGACGGGTCGCTGTTGCAAGATTCGGTCGAGCTGGCCTATTTCGCCTTCCGCAAGCGGCTCCGCAGCATCAAGCAGGCCAGCAGCTGCGAGTGCCAGGCCTGCAGCCAAATGCAAAGCCTCGACGTCAAGTTCGTGGTTCATCACGGCGAATTCATCCGGCAAAAGATGTCGGGTCGCGAGGAACTCGCCGGCAGGGACGTGATCCTCGTCCATCGGCTGCTCAAGAACGACGTCGCCAGGACGTTTGGCCCGCACGCCTATGCGCTTTATTCCGACGCCTGCGTGCAGGCGATGGGGATCGATCCCGCGGCGCAGGGTCTTGTGGAGCACGCCGAGGCGATCGAGCATATCGGCGAGACGAAGTGCTGGGTGAGCGACCTCGAAGAGGCGTGGACGCGGGAAACCGAGACGGCGCGCAACCTGGTTCAGCGCCCTGATACTTTTATGCTCATCGAGAGGGATTTCGCCGCGCCAAGGCAGGCGGTGTGGGACCTCGTCACCTCGCCCGCGCATCACGCCCGCTGGCAGCGAAGCGACGGCGTCGTCGAGAACACCACGCACGGGCGTCGCGGCGCCGGTACGCAGAACCACTGCCTTCACGGCAAGGACGCCGTCATCGAGGACGTGGTCGATTGGCGCCCGTTCGACTATGTGACTTTGACGGCGCTGTTGCCGATCCCGGGCGCCCCGAAAATCTTGTTCTCCTACACATTCGAGGACCGCGACGACGGCGGCGCCCACTTCGAATTCCGCGTCGCGAAGCCGAAGGCGAAGGATCTGCCCTTTTTCGAGCGCGTGAGGCCCACGATCGAAGCGAACTTTACCGCAGGATTCGATATCCTGCGTGCAATGGTGGCGGAACGAACGGCGGCTTCGACGGGCGAGGACGAGCCGTCTCTGCCCGTCTCTCGCGAGCGCTTCCTGACGCAGCCGCGCCAGACGCGCTAGCGAGCGCGGCGGACAGCGGGCGGTCGCTCAGATCAATTAAAGTGGCGTAGCAGGACGGCTGTCTGTCGACGGGCTATGGCGATACTGCGATCCCGAGCCGCTGCTCCGGCCCCTTCATTTCCGGCTCGCTCCTCTTACGCTCTCGACGATTGGGCCCAGACATCATGCTCCTCAAGTTGCGCCGGAGACCGAAGATCGAGCCTGAATTCGCGCCGCGCTTGCCAGGACTTCGCCCAGTTCCGGCGTCGTCGGTGAGGGCAAGGGGCCGTTCGGATCGATCCAGTCGACCGCGTCGACTTCGTCGCTCAGCCGCGGCTCGCCTCTCGTCCAGGGGGCGACCAACGAAGCGATGACGAAATGCGTTCGTATTCGGCTCCCTTCGTGGAAAATCGCCTCCACATGCCGGTTAAAGGCGAGGATTTCGGCCTCGATTCCGACCTCCTCCATAAGTTCGCGAGCAAGCGCGGCGGCGAGCGTCTCCCCGACCTCGACCCCGCCGCCGGGCAGACTGAAACGACCGAGCAGAGGCGCCCTCGCCCGGCGGAGAATGAGTGCGCGGCCCGTCTCGAAACACCGCCGCCGAGGCCGCGAGGATCGGGCGGGCGGGGAACAGCCCATCGTTCATGGGTTAGCGGCTGAGGGCGCCGCGATCACCCGGTTTCGGCCGCCCGCTTTAGCGGCATACAGGGCGAGATCGGCGCGGCGTATGAGTTCGCGCGGGCATTCGGTCACGGGTACGGCAACGCCAATGCTGACCGTTACATGGAGCATTGCGGCGCCAGGGGCGACAATTTCCATCGCCGCTAGCGCTGCGCGGATTTGCTCCGCAGCGACAATGGCCGCTTTGTCGTCAGCGTTTGGGAGCACGAACAAAAACTCTTCGCCGCCCCAACGGATCAGCATATCGACTGCGCGCAGCGTCTTTTGGCTCTCACGAACCAGCGCGCACAGCACGATGTCGCCTGCGGCGTGGCCGAACTGGTCGTTGACGGCCTTGAAGTGGTCGATATCCAACAACAGCACCGCGAAGTCGCGGCCGTCGCGCGAGCGGCGGGCGAACTCCGCCTCGAGCAGGGCGTCGCCCTGTCGGCGATTGTAGGCGCCAGTAAGCGGATCGACAGTGGCAAGCGTCTTCAACTCGTCCTCCGTTCGCTTGCGCTCAGTTAAGTCGCGCGTCACCACGACGAAGCCCCTCACTTCTCCCGCCTCGTCCGGCAGCGCAGTGATGACCGTATTTCCCCAGAACCGGGTCCCGTCGCGTTTTAGCCGCCAACTCTCTGTCTCGACCGAACCGGTGCGCTGAGCCTGGGCCAGCAGCGAGTTGATATGCGGTCGATTGGGATCGTCCGGCGGCAGGAATATCCTCATGTCGCGGCCCTGCACATCCTCGGCCAGCCAGCCGCCGACGCGGTGCAGTGAACGGTTCCATTCCTCGATCCTGCCTTCCATTGTTGTCGTGTAGATCGCGTAGTCGCGCACATTCTCAAAGATGGCGAAGAATTTCTGCCGGTCGGCATACAACCTGCGTTCCTGTTCCGCGAGGACTGTCACGTCCTGGATCACGGCGATAAAGACGTTAGCGCTGACCCGGTTAACGGTGAGCGAGAGCACCATCGCCCTGCCGCCGGCGCGAGCCTCGAGCCATTCCTGGTCGACGATCTTCCCGGCCACCGCAGCGAAACCGGTCACCCGCTTTCTCAAATCCGACGCCAGCGGCGCCAGCGAGGCATAAATGTCGCGCAACGTGTCGTCGCCGCGCAGCGACAGCAGCAGCGCCGACGCCACCGCGTTCATCAGATCGACCGTCCCGTCGGTCTGAAACTTCACCACGCCGACAGGCATGAGATAGAGAAACTGCAGCAGGTCTTCCATCGTCGGAGCGGCTTCCGCGCTCATGAGGTCATGTGCGCTCGACAACCAGATACATCCGACGCCGGCCGGGCTGTTTTAGGAGCCGAAGCCTTACCGTGGTGGGCTGCATCCGAAGTGTGAAGACATAATCGAGGATGGCGTCGAGCTCCGGCTCCGTTTCGAACCGATGTGCGACCATGAAATTGTTGGTGCATGGCGCGACTGCGGAGAAGAAATGCCGACCGACCACTCTTGCCGGCGTCAGCCCCGACAGTCGGCTTTCGGTCGCATTGTAGCTGGTAACGTCGCCGTCTTCGGTCATCACGACGACCCCGAAAGGCGCCGTGTCCAGCGCTGCATCGTCCGCCGCCTCCAGCCGATTCAAAAGATCCGGGTCGGCGAAATTCCAGCTCAATTCCGCATCACTCAATTCGAGCGACTCCAATTCGCAAGCAACACTGTCCTTTGTGTAAGTCTTGGCTTATTCGCCATGCGCCGTTTCAAGCCACCTCGCAAGAGCAATCTGAGTTTCCAACGAGTGGAGGTAGGACTGCTAGGCTCTCCGCATCCGCCAAGGAGGATTCGACCCTGGTGTAACTATTTGCGATAAACGGGATTTTCTGTTAGTGTGTTTCTTACTCGCCGAATAGGGTCGCTGCCTTGGGACCGGAAAGGAGGCAGGTGGGAGCGAGGGTGACATCTGGGTGTTTCGTCCCGGTCTTTGATGTGGCATTCTTATCGAGTGATTCGAAAGATGCGCTAGGGCCCAGGTTTCACGCGAGCGCCACAACGACTGAGGCGGTCGTTCGAGGGATTCGGCATGGTCAAGCGAGCCTGAGGCGCTGGCGAAGCGCTGCGGAATCAATGACCGTCGCGAAGTGGAAGGGGACGGGCCTCGGTCGCCGATCTGCCGACTGGGCCGAAGAAACCCAAATCGACGATCCTGACCACGGAAGAAGAGGCGGTGGGTTGTCGCCTTCCGAAGACATACTTTGCTGCCGCTCGACGACTGCCCTTATGCCTTACGGCCGACCATTCCGCATCTGACGCGCTCGTCGTTGCATCGCTGTCTTAAGCGCCACGGGATCTCTCGGCTTCCGCAGGTTGAAGGCGAAGCTTCGCCCAAGCGCAAGTTCAAGACCTATCCGATCGGCTTCTCCCCCGTCGACATCGCCGAAGTGCACACCGCGCAGGACAAGCTCTATCTCTTCGTCGCCAGCGACCGAACGTGGAAATTCGCGGTCGTTCAACTCGTCGACAAGGCCAATCCGCAGACCGCGCGCCTCCTTGGAGGCCCTTGTCGCCGCCATCGCCTACAGGGTCGAGATCGGGCTCACCGACAACGGCATCCAATTCGCCGATTTGCCAATGAACCGATCAGGCCCGACCGCCAGGCTGCGCGGCCATCCTTTTGCTCGCCTCCGTCGGGAACACGGGATCGAACATCGGCTGACCAAGCCCAATCATCCGTCGACCAACGGGCAGGTCGAGCGGATCAACCGCACCATGAAGCAGGCGACCGTCAAGCGATATCACTCCGAATCCCACGACCAACTCGTTCGGCGTCTCGCCGACTTCGTCGCCGCCTACAACTTCGCCCGAAGGCTCAAGACCCTCAATGGCATGACCCCGTACCAGTTCGCCTGCAAGCGAGGGACAATCGAGCCAGAACGATTGACACTGAACCCGCTCCAGAAAATGCCGGGACCCTAGAGCGAGCGGGCGAGCCGCAGCGCGCCGCGAGGTCCCTTGATTACGAGATCGCCGTTGACCAAGTCCCACTCTGGGTTGCCGATCAGCGCTGACAAGAAGCCCAATTCGAGCTGCATAACGTCTTTGGGGCACTGCTTTTTGGTCAGCGCATAGGGACCGACGGCAAGATGCTGGTCCTTGACCGGATACAGCGTCGCGGACCACGAATTGCATCCGGTGAAGCCTGAACCGCGCAGCGTCCCGTCGATTTTCAGGCTGATGTCCAATCCGGGTGGCACTGGCTTGCCGTTCAGTTCTCGCAGGGACCAGGTCTGGTCAAGGGGAAAATTCTTCTGAAGCGGCGGCAGCGGCTTGGGCGGCTCGTTATCCTCTTCGGTTTGGGGGCCTTTTTGGGCGGCGTGGGCCACACTGGCAACAGATAAGGCCACGGCGACGGCAGCCGCTACTGAGATTGATTTCAGCATGTGAGTTGACCTCGATTATCCGGAGGCGACGGCCCCTCGTCCAAGAAATTTCCTGGCGCTCGGCGATGCGCCTGGCAAGCGCTCATTTGACCCCAGAGCTAGCATTTTTTGTGGCAAAGGCTCCGACGGCCCCTTGAAATTGCACCGTCAAAGCAAAAATTATTGGTCTGAAGCCATGAGCTTCACCTCGGCAGGCGCAGCCAATGTCTGGGGCGCGGGCCGTCATATCGCTCAACACAGAGGATGTGTCATGTCTAATTACGATCTTTCACCGTTTTACCGTTCCACCGTCGGCTTCGATCGCCTCTTTTCGATGCTCGACAGGGTGGCTGGAGGCGAGCAGAACGCGCCCACCTACCCGCCTTACAATATCGAGCGCACCGGCGAGAACGCTTACCGCATCACGCTCGCAGTGGCCGGATTCGCCGAGGATGAAATGTCGGTCGAGACCCGCGAGGGCACGCTGACCGTGCGCGGATCTAAGGAAACCGTTCAGAAGGACGAGAAACGCGACTTGCTCTACCAGGGCATCGCCGCCCGCGCCTTCGAGCGCCGGTTTCAGCTTGCCGACCACGTCGTCGTGACAGGCGCTGCAAGCGAGAACGGTCTGCTGCACATCGACCTCGTCCGTGAGGTGCCCGAAGCGCAGAAGCCGCGCTCGATTGCGATCAACAAGGGCGCCAAGACCATCCAAAACGTCAAGGCGCCTTCGGCTCAGGCTGCTTAAACCCAAGGGGTTCCATTAGGGCGCCTCAAGCGGGGCGCCCTTTTTCGTTTATTGGTACAAGCCCGGAGGAATGATGCTCACCTTCGGCTTGTCGCTCGCTTCGGTGGACGGGCCTTGCGCCGAAGGCGCGGAGGCCGACCGCTCCTTGCCTGCTTCGGTCGAATGGGAGTCGGTCCGCGGCTGCTGGGAATCATGGGTCTGGGTCGGCTGGGGCGTCGTGATGCCTGATCGGTCCAGTCTCGCCGTTTCGCGCGGAGCGGGAGGCGGCAGGGGCGGGTTGATGGTCGCCCTGTGTTCCGTTGAGGCGGGCTTGGGCTTGGCCTTCGTTCCGGCTCGCGTTTCTCCGACGCCGTAGGAGCTGACCGCGGCGGGGATATGGACGTTCGATGCTGGCGCGGCTGGTGTGGATGCGCCGGAGAAGCCCGGCCCGAGCGCGGGTCCAACATCGTCTTGAGGCTCGCCAAATGCTTCATCGCGGGTGGCGAGCGCGGGTCCCCACGTGCGGCCGGGTGCGGGAAAACGCTCAAGAACTTGCCCGCTTCTGGCGTCTATGATGAGTCGCTGACGGCCCGCGGGGCCGGCGCTGACGTCGGCGAGATAGACCCCCGGCCGGCGAATGAGCGGCGCTGTCAACACGTATCCTTGCGCTTCGAGATTCCGTTCGATCTCGCCGGGAAACGCGACTCCCCAACGCGGCGTCCATTGAGCCGCCGCGGGAGGAACGAGAGCGACGGCGATGAACGCGCAGACCGCTGAGTCACCCAAACAGCGGCCGAGCGCTCCGTTGAATTTGATGGTCATGCATATCGCTCCAGAGTCTTCCCTGGAGCGATCCTGAGCGGTCGAATGCGGCGCGGTTACGGCGTCAGCGCGGCTGAGTCCGTAATGCCGGCGCAAATGTCCAGAAGCCGATCAATTTCGCTTGTCTCGGATTCGAACGACGCTACCAACCGGACCAACGTTTCGCCATTCCGAGGCGCACGCTCCGGCGCGAGCGATCGGGTGCTCCAATCGTGAAAAACCGCCCCGGCGGCGCGCCATCGCTCGACCATTGCATTCGGCGCGACGGCGAAGACTTCATTAGCCTCCGTCGGCCATGCGATGCGCACACTCGGCGTGTCCGCAAGGCCGCGAGCGAGCCGGCGCGCCGAGGCGTTTGCTCGCTCGGCCAGCCGCAACCAGAGTTGATCGGTAAGATAGGCCTCCATCTGCGCGCCAAGGAACCGCCCTTTCGACAAAGTCTGACCGCCCCGCTTGCGCTGAAAGCCGAAATTCGTCGCACGCGCGGGATCGAAAAATAGGACGGCTTCGCACGCCAGCGCGCCATTCTTCGTAGCGCCAAGCGTCAGAATGTCGACCCCGGCGCGCCACGTCATGTCGGCCGGACTCACCTTCGCGGAAATGAGCGCGTTGGCGAAGCGCGCGCCGTCCATGTGCACGCTGATGCCGTTGCGGTGAGCGATCGAGCTGAGCTCCGAAACCTCACTTACGCCGTAGATCGTCCCCGCTTCAGTCGCCTGGGACAGCGACAACGCCCCGGGTTGCGCAGATTTGACCAGCCCGCGCGGAAATCTCTCCAACGTTTCCCGCAGGCCTTCGGGTGTGATCTTGCCGCCTTCTCCTGCGATCCCAACCAGCTTGGCGCCAGCGCTGAACATCTCCGGGGCGCCGCATTCGTCGTCGTGGATATGCGCTTCCTCGTGACAGAAGATGGCGTCCCAGGGATTGGCGAGCGCGGAGAGCGCCAGAGCATTCGCCGCCGTCCCGGTCGTGACCAGGAATGCGGCGACCTTGGTCTCGAATGCTTCGCTGAGGAGCTCTTGCGCCCGCGCCGTATAGTCATCGGCGCCGTAGGCCGGCGCATTGACGCGCGAGGACGCCACAATCGCATCCAGAATCTGGGGCGCCACTCCGGCGCCGTTATCACTGGCGAATTTCATGCTCGCTCCGGTTGATTTGGAGGGACAATCTGCGTCAGGTTTCGCGGCCCTGGCAATTCGCTGTCGCATTGGGGTGAAGCGGCAAAAAAATTTTGTCGAGCCGCTTGTGTACGCGATCCATTTCTGCCATGGTCGGAAAATAGGACAGTTGTGCTGACCATTTTTGTGCGGTGAGGCCGAGGCTTCGGCGCCGACAGAAGAGCAGGGCTCAAGCGTTGTCGGATCGAACGACAAAGACGGATCGAAAAAAATCCGACGCGTGACGCCCCGAGCTGCGCGTTAGCAGCCGCCTTTGTCCACCAAACGCCTGAAAATTTGCAATAACGGTCGCACAAAGTACGCGACCGCCCCGGGAGCGGAAAGATGAACGCCAGAATTCCAGCGACGTTCGACCAGACGCGCGGCGGCTGCGCAAAGGCCAACCCGGGCCGAGACCCGCTGACGCCGCCGGCGCGAGCGCTGTACGATCCCTCCAAAGAGCATGACTCCTGCGGCGTCGGCTTCGTGGCCGACATGAAGAACCGCAAGTCGCACGATATCCTTGAAAAGGGTCTGCAGATTCTGATCAACCTCGACCACCGCGGCGCGGTCGGCGCGGATCCGTCGCTCGGCGACGGCTGCGGAGTGCTGACACAAATCCCACATGCCTTTTTCGCGCCGGAATGCGCCAAGCTGGGCTTCGACCTCCCGGCGCAGGGCCATTATGCGATCGGCCAGTTTTTCATGCCGCGCCAGTCGGCTCCGCGCCAGCAGGTTCGCGAGATCGTGGAGGAGGTCGTGGCGGCGGAAGGCCTGACCGTACTCGGCTGGCGCGATGTGCCGGTTGATAATTCCGCGCTCGGCGAACGCGTCAAGGCAGTCGAGCCGGTGATGCAGCAGATTTTCGTCGGACGCCCAGCCGGACTCGCCAGTGAAGACGATTTTGAACGTCGGCTCTTTGTCGTGCGCAAGGTCGTCTCCAACTGCGTGGTCGCGATCGGGACGCCGGAGATCCTCGAATATTACCCGGTCTCGATGTCCGCGCGCACCATTGTCTACAAGGGCATGGTGCTGGTGCGGCAGCTTGCGCCGTATTACCGTGACCTCTTGGACTCGCGTTACGAGACCGCTTTGGCGCTGGTTCACCAGCGGTTTGCGACCAACACGTTTCCGTCCTGGCGTCTTGCGCACCCATATCGGACGGTCGCGCACAACGGCGAAATCAACACGTTGCGGGGCAACGTCAATTGGATGGCCGCGCGTCAGGCGAGCGTCAACTCGGAACTGTTCGGCGCCGACATCTCGAAGCTGTGGCCGATTTCTTACGAAGGCCAGTCGGACACCGCCTGCTTCGACAATGCGCTCGAGTTCCTCGTTCAGGGTGGTTATTCGCTCAGCCACGCGATGATGACGCTCATTCCGGAGGCCTGGGCCGGAAATCCGCTGATGGACGAGGAGCGACGGGCTTTCTACGAATATCATGCCGCGCTGATGGAGCCATGGGACGGTCCGGCGGCGATGGCGTTTACGGACGGTCGCCAGATCGGCGCGACGCTTGATCGCAATGGGCTCAGGCCCGCGCGCTATTTCGTCACCGACGGCGACCTTGTCGTTCTGGCGTCGGAAATGGGGGTGCTGCCGGTGCCTGAGGAAAGCATCATCGCCAAGTGGCGCCTGCAGCCGGGAAAGATGCTGCTCGTGGATCTCAAGCAGCACCGCATCGTCTCGGATGCGGAAATCAAGCAGACGCTGTCCCGCGCCCAGCCGTACAGCGCTTGGCTTCGCGAAGGCCAGATCGTTCTCGAGGACCTCAACCCCGTGGAGCCGCGCACGTTGCGCACTGACGTGCCGTTGCTCGATCGCCAACAGGCCTTCGGTTACACCCAGGAAGACCTGACGATCCTGCTCGCCCCGATGGCGACGACCGGCCAGGAAGCCGTCGGCTCGATGGGCACGGACACGCCGATCTCGGCGCTGTCGTCGAAGTCGAAGCTGCTTTACACCTATTTCAAGCAGAACTTCGCTCAGGTGACAAACCCGCCGATCGATCCGATCCGCGAGGAGCTGGTCATGAGCCTCGTCTCCTTCATCGGGCCGCGGCCCAACCTGTTCGATCTTGACGGGGCGGCCAGACGCAAGCGCCTCGAAGTGCGGCAGCCGATCCTGACTAATGAGGACCTGGAGAAGATCCGCAGTATTGGCCATCTGGAGGATTCGTTCGACACCAGAACCCTCGATATCACTTACCCGGTGAAAAAGGGCGCAGCAGGCATGCGCGAGGCGCTCACGCGGCTTTGCGAACGCGCAGAATCGGCCGTGCACGGCCGCTACAACATCATAATCCTCTCCGATCGCATGATCGGTCCGGATCGAATCCCGATTCCGGCCCTTCTGGCGACCGCGGCCGTTCATCATCATCTTATTCGCAAGGGACTTCGAACCTCCGTCGGCCTCGTCGTCGAAACGGGCGAGGCGCGCGAAATCCATCACTTCGCTTGTCTCGCGGGCTACGGCGCCGAAGCGATCAATCCCTATCTCGCGTTCGAGACCCTGACGGCGATGGCGAAGGATTTGCCGGAGCCGATCAGCGGCTATGAGGCAGTCAAGCGCTTCATCAAGTCGGTCGACAAGGGTCTTCTAAAGGTCATGTCGAAGATGGGTATCTCCACCTACCAGTCTTATTGCGGCGCGCAGATTGTCGACGCCGTCGGCCTCTCGCGTGCGTTCATCGACGAATTCTTCTTCGGCACCGCGACCTCGATCGAGGGCGCCGGCTTGGCTGAGATCGCGCAGGAGACTGAGCGCCGCCATGCGGATGCATTCGGCATTTCTCCGGTCCTGAGCACGGCGCTCGAAGTCGGTGGCGAATACGCTTATCGGGTGCGCGGCGAGACCCATAGTTGGACGCCAGAGACGGTCTCTCTGCTGCAGCATGCCGTTCGCGGCAATGCCCGCGAACGCTACGATGCCTTTGCCAAACTGCTCAACGAGCAGAGCGCGCAATTGTTGACGATTCGCGGCCTCTTCCGAATCAAGACGGCGGAGGAAGACGCACGAACGTCTGTGCCGATCGAGGAAGTCGAGGCCGCCGTTTCGATCGTCAAGCGCTTTTCGACCGGGGCGATGTCGTATGGTTCGATTTCACGCGAGGCGCACACCACGCTCGCCATCGCAATGAACCGGATCGGCGGCAAGTCAAACACCGGCGAAGGCGGTGAAGAGTCCGATCGCTACAAGCGGATGGCCAACGGCGATTCGATGCGCAGCGCCATCAAGCAAGTCGCTTCAGGCCGCTTTGGGGTGACGGCGGAATACCTCGTCAACTCTGACATGATGCAGATCAAGATGGCGCAAGGCGCAAAGCCTGGAGAGGGCGGACAATTGCCCGGCCATAAGGTCGACGCGGTGATCGCCAAGGTGCGCCACTCCACACAGGGCGTAGGCCTCATCTCGCCGCCTCCGCACCACGACATCTATTCGATCGAAGACTTGAAGCAGCTCGTCTACGACCTGAAGAACGTCAATCCGGAGGCCCTTGTTTCGGTAAAACTGGTGTCGGAGGTCGGCGTCGGCACGGTCGCTGCAGGCGTCGCGAAGTGCAGGGCCGATCACGTCACCATCTCCGGCTTCGAGGGCGGCACCGGCGCCTCTCCGCTGACCTCGATCAAACATGCCGGCAGCCCATGGGAGATTGGCCTTGCAGAGACACATCAAACGCTGGTGATGAATGGCCTCAGATCCCGCATCGCCGTTCAAGTCGACGGCGGCGTGCGCACCGGCCGCGACGTGGTGATCGGCGCGCTTCTGGGCGCAGACGAGTTCGGTTTCGCCACCGCGCCGCTGATCGCCGCCGGCTGCATCATGATGCGCAAATGCCATCTGAACACTTGCCCCGTCGGCGTCGCGACGCAGGATCCGGTTCTGCGCAAGCGCTTTGCCGGCAAGCCGGAGCACGTCATCAATTATTTCTTCTTCGTCGCCGAGGAGGTGCGCTCGCTGATGGCCGAACTTGGCTACCGCACGTTCGATGAGATGGTCGGCCAACGGCAAATGCTGGACCAGAAGAAGCTGAGCGAGCATGCCAAGTCGCAGGGACTCGACTTCTCGAA
The DNA here is from genome assembly GCA_963726105.1 of uncultured Alphaproteobacteria bacterium. GTDB lineage: Bacteria > Pseudomonadota > Alphaproteobacteria > Rhizobiales > Beijerinckiaceae > Roseiarcus. Next base: position 393,928 of record CAVSBJ010000024.1, on the reverse strand, counting down.
CCTGTTCTTCAAGCCAGCTCCCTGGCCGGAAGACACCATTTACCGGAGCGTCGCTCAGGATCATGGGCTCGAGAATGTGCTCGACCGGCGTCTCATCGCCGAGACGAAAGACGCCATCGAACGCGGCAAGCATGTGCGCCTCGACCTTTCCATCCGCAACGTCGATCGGTCGACCGGAGCCATGTTGTCGGGCGTCATCGCCAGGCGGCACGGGCATGCCGGACTCCGTGATGAAGCCATCCACGTCAAATTCAGAGGCACCGCTGGGCAAAGCTTCGGAGCCTTCCTCGCCAAAGGCGTGACGCTCGAGCTGGAGGGAGAGGCGAACGACTACGTCGGCAAGGGCTTGTCGGGCGGACGCATCGTCGTCTACCCGCCGCAGGAGGCCAAAAAGCTCACGCCGGAAACCTCGATAATCGTCGGCAACACCGTTCTTTATGGCGCGACCGCTGGGGAATGCTATTTCCGCGGCGTGGCGGGTGAGCGCTTCGGGGTGCGCAATTCCGGCGCGATCGCGGTCGTCGAGGGCACGGGCGACCATGGCTGCGAATATATGACCGGCGGCGTCGTGGTGGTCATCGGTGAGACGGGGCGCAACTTCGCTGCGGGCATGTCAGGCGGCATCGCCTACGTCCTCGACGAGGGCGGCACGTTCGCCGAGCGCTGCAATTTGGCGATGGTGGAGCTCAATCCGGTCGCTGCGGAGGAAGAGGTCATGCAGCGCCATCTGCATTCCGGCGGCGATCTCGAGCACCACGGCAGAGTCGACGTGATGCGCGACATGAGCCGATTCGACGCCGAGCGCTTGCATCAGCTGATCGTCAACCACGCGCGCTACACCGGCTCGACCCGGGCACGGAGCATTCTTGAGGACTGGGAGGCCTATTTGCCAAAATTCCGCAAGGTGATGCCGGTTGAATATCGGCGCGCGCTGGCTGAGCTCGCAGCGCAAAGCGGGCCGCCGATGCTTGTCGCTGGAGAGTGAACCATCCCGGCGGTGAGCTTCGCCGATCGAAGTTCGAACTCGCCGCCGGTCAATTGTGGCCGAGCGTCGGCCGTGACAGCCACCTAAGATCGAATCGGCAAAGTTCTTGCAAGATAAGGTTTGCGCGTTATTGAAGCGGACCGCGCTCCGCGCGCGATATCGGGAGCTGCGACAGCGCTCTAGGGTACAAAAATGGGCAAGGTCACGGGATTTTTGGAGATCGATCGCGCGGACCGGCGCTATGCGCCGGCCTCCGACCGAATCCGCCACTATCGCGAGTTTATGCTGCCGCTGAGCGAGGAGGCGACGCGTAATCAGGCATCGCGCTGCATGAATTGCGGTATCCCCTATTGTCACATCGGCTGTCCGGTCAACAACCAGATCCCTGACTGGAACGACCTCGCCTACCGCGGCGACTGGGCCGAAGCCACGCGCAATCTGCTTTCGACCAACAACTTCCCTGAAGTCACCGGGCGTGTATGTCCGGCGCCATGCGAAGCGTCCTGCACCCTGAACATCCAGGACTCGCCGGTCACGATCAAGACCATCGAATGCGCGATCATCGACCGCGCATATTCTGAAGGCTGGATCAAACCGGAGCCTGCGGCCCGAAGGACAGAGAAGAAGGTTGCGGTTGTGGGTTCCGGTCCCGCGGGTCTCGCCTGCGCCCAGCAGCTCGCACGTGCTGGCCACGACGTCCATGTCTATGAGAAGAACGCCAAAGCCGGCGGCCTGTTGCGCTACGGAATCCCCGACTTCAAGCTTGAGAAGCGCCACGTCGACCGGCGGATCAAGCAGATGGAGGCCGAAGGCGTCACTTTCCACTACAACGCCCACGTCGGCGTGACGATGACGGGGCACAGCCTTGTCGAAGAGTACGACGCGATTGCGCTTGCGGGCGGATCCGAGTCTTCCCGCGATCTGCCCGTTCCCGGCCGCGACCTCGAGGGTGTTCATTTCGCCATGGAGTTCCTGCCGCAGCAGAACCGTCGCGTCTCGAACGAGCCGATCGGCACGAACGCGTCGATCGTCGCCGCTGGCAAGCGGGTCGTGGTCATCGGCGGCGGCGACACCGGCTCGGACTGCATCGGAACCTCGATCCGCCAGGGCGCTCTAAAGGTGACTCAGCTCGAGATCATGCCGATGCCCCCGAAGCAAGAAGATAAGATGCTGACTTGGCCAAACTGGCCGTTGAAGCTTCGCACCTCCTCGAGCCACGAAGAAGGCGCCGAGCGCGACTTTGCGGTGAATACGGTCGCCTTCGAGGGCGATAACGGCGCCGTCACCGGTCTTCGATGCGTGCGCATCAACGAGAAGATGAAGCCCATCGAGGGCACCGAGTTTACTTTGCCGGCCGATCTCGTTCTGCTCGCAATGGGCTTCGTCTCGCCGGTCAAGGACGGCCTTCTTGCCGAACTTGGGTTGTCTCTCGATCTACGCGGCAACGTGCTCGCGGATATGAAGAAATACGCCTCGTCAAAATCCAAGGTTTTTGCTTGCGGCGACATGCGCCGCGGCCAGTCGCTCGTCGTGTGGGCCATCCGGGAAGGCCGACAATGCGCGGCGGCGATCGACGAGGCGCTAATGGGCTCGACGGTCTTGCCTAGATAGCTTTGGGAGGGATTGCGGTGCAAACGCCGGACACTTGAGCGTATCGGGGCGTGGCGATGGAGGAATAAGCGCCTCCAGGACGGCTCTCGATCGCCGCGTCGCGACGACCCCTTAATCAGACCGCGAGGCGAGCCGGACGCCTCACGCTGGAATGCGCTCTTCGTTTGGCGAGGGCTCGCGCAGCACGTACCCGCGGCCCCAGACGGTCTCAATGTAGTTTCGCCCGCTCGACGCCGTCGCCAGTTTCTTGCGCAATTTGCAAATGAAAACGTCGATGATCTTGAGTTCCGGCTCATCCATGCCGCCATAGAGGTGGTTGAGAAACATCTCCTTGGTCAGCGTTGTGCCTTTGCGCAGCGAGAGCAGTTCCAGCATTTGATACTCTTTGCCGGTCAAATGCACGCGCGCTCCGTCGACTTCGACCGTTTTCTGATCGAGGTTGACAGTGAGGTCGCCGGTGATGATGACCGACTGCGCGTGTCCTTTTGAACGGCGCACGATGGCGTGGATCCGGGCGACGAGTTCGTCCTTGTGGAATGGCTTGGTCAGGTAGTCGTCGGCGCCGTGGCCAAGTCCTTTGACCTTATCCTCGATGCCGGCCATCCCGGACAGGATCAGAATAGGCGTCTTGATCTTGGTGACTCGGAGCGAACGCAGCACCTCGTAGCCGGACATGTCGGGCAGGTTGAGATCGAGCAAAATGATGTCGTAATCATAAAGCTTGCCGAGATCGATACCTTCCTCGCCGAGATCCGTGACATAGACATTGAAGTTTTCCGACTTCAACATCAGTTCAATGCTTTGTGCGGTCGCCGTATCGTCTTCGATCAAAAGTACCCGCATGTTAGGCTCCCCGCCTCGCCCGTCGCTTCATGACCGCGGTTATGTACGTCGCGTTCGTGCCCAAGTCTCGTTGCTGCGACCTCGGGTCGATTCGAATTAGACACTGACCGCCATTGGTTAACAAACCCTGATTCATTTACGCAAGCCCCCTGACCCCATGGCGAATGATATTAGTAACAATTTGATAAGAAACAGTATTTGCGCAGATTAAAAATTAATGCATCACATCAATAAACGGATCTAACGGATTCTTTGGACTCACGGTTCGACGGGCTGGCTGAAAGCCCTTGCGGCGCCGTGGAATTGCCATGAAGGATTGAACGAGTCCTTCCGCTACCCGCCTCTCGCAGATTGTTAACGACCCGCGTAAATGAATCGATAACGTCCAAACAGCCGGCTACTTGCGGCGCTTGTCCAGAGGCGAATGTCTTCTTCGGCAGCCAAGCCGACCGGGCAGCGCTCTCCCTGTGACGTAAGAAAGCAGAAACCTTCGTCATGCATCGTCCCGCCGTCTCGTAGTCGTGACCAGAGGATCGTGATGTCCTCTCGCGTTGGAGTTGCCAAGGAGTCTGCCGGAATGAAGTCGCGGGACACGCTGATCCGTCTGAAGCGCTTTCAACTTGAGGAGAAGCGCCGACGTGTTGGGCAAATCGAGATGATGCTGGCAGAGTTCACTCGCATGATTGGCGACCTCGATCGCGAGATCGCCAATGAAGAGAAGCGCGCCGGGATCGCTGACCCCACTCACTTCGCTTATCCGACCTACGCCCGCGCGACGTCAGTCAGGCGCGACAATCTCAAGAGCTCGATAGCCGAGCTTCTGGGTCAAATCGAGGAGGCCAAGGCCGCGCAGGAAGAAGCGGAGGCCGAGTTCCTCAAATTCGAGACGCTGGAGGTGCGTGACAAAACCAACGATCGTTTGGCCGAGGCCGTAGCGCGGGCCTGACGCGGCCGCGTGATCAATGCGGGCCGGCCCTGCCCGTCTGCGACTCCTCTCGGGCGAGCCTTAGCTCCGTCGCGCCTCGTCGGGCGCCTTCCAACCTTGCCATTCGCGTTGCGGCTCGAAGGCCGATGATCTAAGTCTGTCGCGACAAAGCGATCTGCGGCCGTTGCGCGGGGAAACTCCGGGCAAACGCTCGTCGCGCCGCACGTCGACGGTGTCGGGGGAAAGTCTCATGCTGATCGGAGTTCCGGCCGAAACCGACCCCGCGGAAATGCGCGTAGCGGCGACCCCGGAGACGGTTAAAAAATTTGCGGGGCTTGGGGCGGATGTTTTAGTCGAACACGGCGCGGGCGCGAAAGCCGGATTTCCGGATGCCGAATATCAATCGGCAGGCGCAAGGCTCGTCTCGGGCGAAGAAGCGCTCCGCGCCGATCTGGTGTTGAAGGTTCGCCGTCCGAACGGCGGCGAAATTACGCGCCTCAAGCCGGATGCGCTCGTCGTCGCGACGATGGATCCTTACGAACACCGCGAGGCGATCGAGGCCATGGCGAAGGCCGGGGTGTCGGCCTTCGCCATGGAGCTGCTGCCGCGGATAACCCGCGCCCAGTCGATGGACGTCCTGTCGAGCCAAGCAAACTTGGCTGGCTATCGCGCCGTGATCGACGCCGCGGGCGAATACGGCAGGGCCTTGCCGATGATGATGACCCCCGCCGGCACGGTCTCTGCCGCGAAGCTATTCGTCATGGGCGTCGGCGTGGCCGGCCTGCAGGCGATCGCGACCGGCCGGCGCCTTGGCGCAGTGGTCACGGCGACCGACGTGCGTCCGGCGACCAAGGAGCAGGTCGAGTCCCTTGGGGCGAAATTCGTCGCCGTCGAGGACGACGAGTTCAAGCAGGCCGAAACATCGGGCGGCTACGCGAAGGAAATGTCGGATGCCTACAAGGCGAAGCAGGCCGACCTCATCGCCTCGCACATCGCCAAACAGGACATCGTCGTCACCACCGCGCTGATCCCCGGACGCCCGGCGCCACGGCTCGTCAGCGTCAATATGGTCAAGTCAATGCGCCCTGGCTCGGTCATTGTCGATCTTGCCGTCGAGCGCGGCGGAAATTGCGAGCTCTCGCGCCTTGGCGAATTGGCGTTCAGCGACAACGGCGTCAAGGTTGTCGGCTATTCCAATGTCACGCGGATTTCCGCCTCCGCCTCCGCGCTTTACGCGCGCAACCTATACGCCTTCGTCGAGACGCTGATCGATAAGGCGACCAAATCGCTCGCGGTCAATTGGGAGGATGAGTTGGTGAAGGCTACCTGCCTCACCCGAGGCGGTGCGATCGTGAACGTCAGCTTCATGCCCCAATAACGCTTTTGCGGACCTTTTGAGCGCCGGAGAACCTGATGGACAACCTTGACGCCGCGATTGAAAAACTCCGGGCCTCCGCTGAGGCGGCCCGGCAGGCTGCTCAGGCGGCGCAAGCCTATAGCGACCAGCTTGCAGCGGCTGGGCACGCCGCCTCCGGCGGCGCAATCGATCCGTTCGTGTTCAGGCTGGCGATCTTCGCGCTCGCGGTCTTTGTCGGCTACTACGTGGTGTGGTCGGTGACGCCGGCGCTGCATACGCCGCTCATGTCCGAGACCAACGCCATTTCGTCAGTCATCGTTGTCGGCGCCCTCTTGTCGGTGGGGGTCGCGGCCATCGACAACGGATCGGGATTTGCCCGTTTTGTCGGCTTTATCGCGCTGATCCTCTCGTCGATAAACATCTTCGGCGGCTTTCTAGTCACCGAGCGCATGCTGGCGATGTACAAGAAGAGGAGCTGACGCCGGTGAACGCCAATCTCGCGGCCCTGCTCTATCTCGTCTCCGGCATTCTGTTCATTCTCGCGCTGCGCGGCCTCTCTTCGCCGGCGACCTCGCGCCAGGGCAACCGCTTTGGCATGATCGGCATGGCGATCGCCGTTCTGACGACGCTGGCGGTTCGTCCGCCGTCGAGTGCGCTCTCCTGGCTGCTCATCATTCTCGGCATCGCGATCGGCGGCGGCATCGGCGCGTGGCGCGCTCGCACCGTCCAGATGACGGCGATGCCTCAACTTGTGGCGATGTTCCATTCCTTGGTCGGCTTGGCGGCGGTGCTGGTCGCCGCCGGAGCGTTTTATGCGCCCGAGGCGTTCGGCATCGAAGAGGGCGGCGCCATCCACCCCGGGAGCATTATCGAGATGTCGCTCGGGCTCGCGATCGGCGCCGTGACGTTCACGGGCTCGATCATCGCTTTCCTGAAGCTCGACGGGCGGATGTCCGGCGCGCCTATCCTTTTGCCGCAGCGCCATCTTATCAATGGCGGACTCGGCGTCGCGCTCGTGCTCCTGATCGCTCTCTTCTACGCCACACAGGCGGCGGCGTTCTTCTGGCTCATCGCTCTCGTGTCGTTCGCGCTCGGTATCCTGCTCATTGTCCCGATCGGCGGCGCGGACATGCCGGTCGTGATCTCGATGCTCAATTCCTATTCCGGCTGGGCGGCCGCGGGTATCGGGTTTACGCTCGGCAATCTGGCGCTCATCATCACCGGCGCGCTGGTCGGCTCCTCGGGCGCGATCCTCTCCTACATCATGTGCAAGGGGATGAACCGATCCTTCATATCGGTCATCCTCGGCGGGTGGGGAGGCGAGGTCGCGAGCGCAGCAGGCGCGAAGGAAACGCGTCCAGTTAAGCAGGGCTCGGCCGATGACGCCGCCTTCATGATGAAGAACGCCTCAAAGGTGATCGTCGTTCCGGGCTACGGCATGGCCGTCGCGCAAGCGCAGCATTCGCTGCGTGAGATGGGGGAAATGCTCAAGAAGAACGGCGTCGAGGTCAAATATGCGATCCATCCCGTCGCTGGCCGCATGCCGGGCCACATGAACGTGCTGCTCGCCGAAGCCAGCGTTCCCTATGACGAAGTCTTTGAACTCGAGGACATCAACAGCGAGTTCCCGCAAGCCGATGTCGCTTACGTCATCGGCGCGAATGACGTCACCAATCCCGCCGCCAAAACTGACCCGAAGTCGCCCATTTACGGCATGCCGATCCTCGACGTTGACAAAGCGAAGACAGTTTTGTTCGTCAAACGCGGCATGGGCTCGGGCTACGCCGGCGTGGAGAATGAACTGTTTTTTCGCGACAACACGCTGATGCTCTTCGGCGACGCGAAGAAGATGACCGACGCCATCGTGAAAGCGCTACAGCACTAACGCAGTTTCCAGGCGTGACGCCCGTGCTGATCGCCGTTGCGGCCTGTGTCACGCTTTATGTTGTGTTGTTCGTCGGACTTTTCTTCGGCCAACGGAAAATCCTGTTTCGGTGCGACGCCGCTGAGATCGATCCGACGACACTCGGACTCAACGCGCAGACTCTTCTTCTCAAGACCGATGACGGCGAAAGTCTGGTCGCGTGGAGCTTTCCACCCGCGGCGGGGCGACCTCTGATCCTCTATTTTCATGGCAATGCCGGCGGCCTCGACCTCCGCGTCGAACGTTTTCGCGCCATGGCCAAGGCGGGTATGGGGCTGCTCGCGATCGAATATCGCGGCTATGCCAGCTCAACTGGCTCTCCGAGCGAGCTTGGGCTCAAGCTTGATGGCGAAACGGCTTATGCGGCGGCGATCGCGAGCGGTGTTGCGCCTGAGCGCATCGTGGCTCTCGGGGAGTTGCTTGGATCCGGGGTTGCCGTCGCGCTGGCCGCGCGCCACGAGATTGGCGCCCTCGTGCTTGACTCGCCCTACTCATCGATCGCCGACGTCGCGGCGGCAGCCTATTGGTTCGTCCCGGTTCGCGCATTGCTTCGTGATCCGTTCCACAACGACTTGCTGATCGGCTCGGTCAAGGGGCCCACTCTGATCGTGCACGGGACCAAGGATCTTGTTGTGCCCATCCGCTTCGGCGAGAAACTGTTCGCGCTCGCCAATCCGCCGAAAGAATTTTGGCGCGTCGAGGGCGCCCCTCATCTGGCGATGGGCGAACGCCTCGCTGACGTCTTAAGCTGGATCGCCCATACGGTCGGATGAACTTGAAAGCCGAGCGTCGCCGCTCTGGCGGCTACGGTCGTCCAACTCATCGGCTTGGCAATGACCTCAGCGCCGCGCTGCTGCCCCGCGTTGCCGCCCCGTCGTGCATCGGCTATGCACCCTGCCCCCGTTTTGAGGACGCCGACGATGCTCGCCGCCCCGCGATCGACAGGATCCACAGCCGCCACGGGCTGGCTCCAACGCGAGCTCGGAGCGACCTTTGCGCTGAGCTGGCCGATTGTTCTCGCCAATGTCGCGATCAACGTGATGACGGCGACCGACATCATGATGCTCGGCTGGCTATCGCCTCGCGCGCTCGCTGCGGGAGCGCTTGGATTCAACCTCTATCTTCCACCCTTCTTGTTCGGCGCCGGCGTGGTCGCGGCGCTTTCCCCGATCGCCGCCTCAATGGTGGGGGCCGGCGAAGGCGCGGCGGCGTTGCGCCGGGCGACGCACCAGGCGCTCCTCTCCGCTCTCCTGATCGCGCTCGTCACCTGGCTCGCGCTCTGGCGGACCACGGACATTCTTAAGTTGATCGGCGAAGAGCCTGATCTCGCCGAGGACGCCGGAACCTACATGCTGGGGTTCCAATGGAGCCTCGCGCCAAGCTTGCTATTTCTCGCCGCTCGTTCGGCCCTTTTCGCGCTCGAGCGGCCCCGTCCAATTCTGATCGCCGGATTGGCGGCGGTCGCATTCAACGCGCTCGCCAACTACGCCCTCATCTTCGGGCGCCTTGGAATGCCGGCGCTCGGGATTTTCGGGTCCGGGCTCGCCACCACGCTCTCCCAGACGCTGATGGTCTCGCTGCTTGTCGCCGCCTCGATAATCGATCCGCGCTTGCGTCGGTTGCGGCTGTTTGTGCTTCCATGGCGCGCGGCGGCCCGCGAGATGACGGCTCTCTGGCGACTCGGTCTCCCGATCGGTGGGACGATTGTCGCCGAGGTTGGGGTGTTCGCCTCATCGACTCTGCTCGTCGGCCTCATCGATAGGGCGGCGCTCGAGGCGCACACGATCGCATTGCAGATAGTCTCGCTGGCCTTCATGGTCCCACTCGGTCTCGGACAGGCGGCGACCGTTCGGGTCGGACATGCGTATGGCGCGCGCGACATGATCGCGCTGAGGCGCGCGGGCTGGTCGGCCTTCGGCCTCACCCTCGTCTTCGCCCTTCTGTCCGCGGCCACGATGCTCGCCGCGCCGCGTCTTCTGATCGCCCCATTCATGGACGTCGCGGCGCCCGAAAACCAGCCCGCAGTCACGATCGCGACCACGCTCCTCGGCATCGCCGCCCTGTTCCAGATCTTCGACGCGAGCCAGGCGATGCTCGCCAACATGCTGCGCGGAATCCACGACTTGCGCGTTCCCTTGTTGATCGCCCTTCTCGGTTATTGGGCGATCGGCGCGCCGGTTGGCCTGGTGTTGGGTTTCCTCACTCCGCTCGGCGCGGTCGGGGTGTGGGTCGGCCTAGCGCTCGGCCTCGCCGTCGTCGCCGTCCTTCTGTTGTTGCGCTGGCTGGGCAAGGAACGTCGGGGTTTTGCGGTTTGACCTTGGGTCCCGCGCACGACCACAATGTGGCGTCGCATTTGATCTGGATTAGCGGGGGCGCATGAGATTCACGAGGAGATTGCCTTTATGACCGAGTTCGCAGAGCCCCTCCTCCTTGACGTCGATACTGGCATCGACGATGCGTTTGCGCTGCTCTACGCCAGTGCGCACGACCGAGCGCAAATCCTCGGCGTCTCCACGGTCGTCGGCAATGTTTCCCTTGCGGCCGCAACACGCAACACGCGTGCGGTCCTCGCGCTTGCCGGGCGGGCGGATATCCCGGTCTGGCCGGGCGCGGCGACTGCGATTTCCATTGCCGTGAGGGACGCGAGCGAAATTCACGGCAAGACCGGCCTTGGCCATGCGATCTTGCCGGAGCCGGAGGAGCCGTCGGACACGCTGCACGCCGCGGATTCGATCATCGCAGCGGCGCGATCGCACTCCGGGCGCCTCATCCTGTGCGCGACGGGGCCGTTGACAAACATTGCGATCGCCGTCATGCGCGAGCCCGAACTGCCGCGCCTGATCAAGCGGTTCGTCATCATGGGCGGCGCCTATTCCGATTCGGGAAATGTCACGCCCGCGGCGGAATTCAATATCTGGCACGATGCGGAGGCGGCGCGGATCGTCTTTCGCGCCTTCGGCGGCATAGGCGCTGCGCCGGTGATTGCAGTCGGCCTCGACGTCACGCGCAAGACGATCATCGACGAGAGCGACGTCGCTGCGATCGCCTCGCGCATCGCCGGCAAGCCGCACGGCGCCAAGCTCACCCGTTTCCTCAAGGAGGCGTCGCGCTTCTATTTCGAGCGCATGGAGAAACTGCTGGGCAAGCGCATCTTCACCATGCATGACCCGCTGGCGGTTGCGGTCGCGCTCGATCCGACGCTGGTCGAAACGCGCCTCGCGGCGGTCGACGTCGAGACCGCAGGGCGCTTGACCACCGGCGCCACGGTCGTCGACTGGCGGGGCCAGTGGGGCCGCCTCGCCAATACCGAAGTCGCCGTCGCGGTCGACGCTGAACGCTTCCGCAGCCTGTTCTTCGACGCAATCGCGCGCCTCGCTGACGGCGCGAGCGGAGACTCGGAACGGGGTCGCCTCTCGTAAGGTTATGGTGCGGAGGCGCGAACCGCCGAGTGAACGTCACGAATGGCTGGAATTCCTTGGCAAGTTTGGCGCTTGTGTTTTCGCTTATAGTTGTTCTATCTTTGTTCTAGCTCTAATTTTCCCGCGCGTAGGAGCGGCGCCTCCTTGATCCGGCTTGAGCCGCGGTTCGCCGAATTGGCGGCGATGACGAATTTCTCGTTTCTGCGTGGAGCCTCGCATCCCGAGGAGGTCGTCGCGCGCGCCGCCGAGCTCGGCCTCGGCGGCATCGGGATTGCCGACCGCAACTCGCTTGCCGGCGTTGTGCGCGCGCACACGTTCGCGCGGGACAACGTCGAGGCGATGGCGGCCACGCGGGTCGTTCCGGGCGCGCGTCTCGTTTTCGTTGACGGCTCCCCAGACGCCCTCGTCTATCCGAAGGACCGCGCGGCTTATGGCCGGCTCTGCCGGATTCTGACTGAGGGTAACTTGCGTGCGCCCAAAGGCGAGTGCTGGCTCATCCTCGATGACCTTTTGAGAGGTGGCGAAGGCCTTCAGATCGTTGCGCTGCCTCCCTCTCCAAAAGGCGATGACAAGAACGCCTCTCTCTCACCAAAGGACAAGGAGAAGCTCGACTACCGGGAGATGGATGAGGGCTCTGCTCTCTCCCGCCTGCGCGAGGTCTTCGGCAAGCGTCTATGGATCGGCGCGAGCCTAACTTATGGCGAGGACATGCGTGGCGGCCTAGCGCGGCGCGTTGCGCTCGCACGCTCTGCCGGCGCGCCGTTGATTGCGACCAACGACGTGCTGATGCATACGCCCGAGCGGCGCACACTCGCCGATGTCCTCGCCTGTATCCGCGAGAAAACCACGCTTGAAGCTGCGGGGCTCCTCACGCAAGCCAACGCCGAGCGCCATCTCAAAGCTCCACGCGAAATGGCGCGGTTGTTCGCCGAAGCGCCCGAGGCCATAGCCGAGACCATCCGCTTCCTTGACGGTCTCGCTTTCAACCTTGACGAACTCAAGCATTGCTATCCAGAGGAGCTGCGCGAGGGTCACGCAACGCCCCAGGAGGCGCTCGAAGCATTCGCCTGGGAGGGCGCGGAAAAGCGCTATCCGGACGGCGTTCCGGAGCGCACGCGCCAAGCGCTCAAATACGAGCTCGCGCTGATCGCCTCGCTCAATTACGCGCCCTACTTCCTCACCGTACACGACATCGTGCGCTTCGCGCGCTCGGAGGGAATCCTCTGTCAGGGCCGCGGCTCGGCAGCCAATTCCGCGGTCTGCTATTGCCTTCGGATCACTGAGGTTGATCCGGCGAACTTCGATCTTCTGTTCGAGCGCTTCATCTCGCCCGAACGCAACGAGCCCCCGGACATCGACGTCGACTTTGAGCACGAGCGGCGCGAAGAGGTGATCCAATATATCTATGATCATTATGGACGCGAACGCGCTAGCCTTGCCGCCGCAGTGATCACCTATCGCACGCGCTCGGCGATCCGCGAAACAGCCAAGGCCTTCAGCCTCTCGGACGACGTCATCGCCGCTCTCAACGGGACCGCCTGGGGCCAGGAGACAGCGCCGATCGGCGAGGATCGGGTGCGCGCGGTCGGACTCAATCCCACCGATCCGACACTCAAGCTCACGCTTGAGATGGCGAAGGCGCTGATCGGTTTTCCGCGTCATTTGACCCAGCACAGCGGCGGCTTCGTCATCACCCGCAACCGGCTCGACGAAGTCACGCCGGTCATGAACACGGCGATGAAAGAGCGCACGATGGTCGAATGGGACAAGGACGATCTCGACGCGCTCGGACTTCTCAAGGTCGACGTGCTGGCGCTCGGCATGCTGACGGCGCTGAGCAAGGGCTTCAGACTTCTCGACAAACATTACGGCGAGCGGCTGACCCTAGGCGCCATTCCCTCCGAGGAATTGTGCGTCTACGCGATGATCCAGCGCGCGGATACGATCGGCGTGTTCCAGATCGAAAGCCGCGCGCAAATGTCGATGCTGCCGCGGCTCAAGCCGACGAGCTTCTATGATCTCGTCATCGAGGTTGCGATCGTGCGCCCGGGCCCGATCCAGGGCGACATGGTGCATCCCTATTTGCGCCGCCGGCAGGGCCTCGAGGAGGTCTCCTACCCGTCGAAGGAGCTTGAGGCGGTTTTAAGCAAGACGCTCGGCGTGCCGCTGTTCCAGGAGCAGGCGATGAAGATCGCCATCGTCGCCGCTGGCTTCACGCCCTCGGAAGCGGACCAGTTGCGTCGCGCGATGGCGACGTTTCGTCGATCCGGCACGATCCAGAATTTTCAAGTGAAGATGATCGAGGGGATGGCGGTCAAAGGTTACGATCGTGAGTTCGCCGAGCGTTGCTTTCACCAGATCGAGGGCTTCGGCGAATATGGTTTCCCCGAGAGCCATGCGGCGAGCTTCGCGCTCCTCGTCTACGATTCCTGCTGGATGAAATGCCGCTACCCCGATGTGTTCGTCGCAGCAATGCTGAACGCCCAGCCGCTTGGCTTTTACGCGCCCGCCCAGCTCGTGCGCGATGCACGCGAGCATGGCGTCGAAGTGCGCGAAGTCGACGTGAACCTGTCCGATTGGGATTGCACGCTGGAGCCGCTGCCCTCTTCGGCGGGGAAAAGGATTGAAAATGAGGGCGCACCCCCTCCGCCCCTACGCGGGGACAAGGTCGGGGTGAGGAGCAGCGCGACTGAACCCTTATCCGGCGCCATAGCCCATTCGGAAGAACGGGCGTTCTTCCGAACGCCCTCTGGGCGCCACCTTCTCCCAGAAGGAGAAGGAAGGCCTCCTTCTCCCCGGGGGGGCGGGGGTGAGGGGATTCATCCTCGCCACGCCGAGATGGCGCCTCACATCCGCACGACCCATGCGGTGCGCTTGGGCTTCAGGCAGATCATCGGCGTCAAAGAAAAGGACATGCTCGAACTCATGGAGCGGCGAGGTGAGGCTTATGATTCGGTGCGCGACTTATGGCTGCGCAGCGGGTTGAGTTCGACCGTGCTGGAGCGCCTTGCTGACGCCGACGCCTTTCGCTCGCTGGGCCTAGATCGACGCCAGGCGTTATGGGCGGTGCGAGGCCTCGACCGGGTCGGCGACCACGACGATTTGCCACTGTTCGCCGGCCGGCCGAAGCGCGAGACGGAGCCTGACGCGCAACTGCCGCCGATGCCGCTTGGCGCCCATGTGGTCGAGGATTATCGGCGCTTGTCCTTGTCCCTCAAGGCTCATCCCGCCTCGTTCATGCGCGCCCGCCTTTCCGCGCGTGGAATCTTGCGCTCGGAAGCGCTGAGTTCAGTCAAGAATGGCGAGCGCGTCACCGTCGCCGGTCTCGTGCTAGTGCGCCAGCGGCCTGGCACCGCCTCGGGCGTCATTTTCATGACGGTGGAGGACGAGACGGGCGTCGCCAATGTCATTGTGTGGCCGAAGATCTTCGAACGCCTGCGCGCGATCGTGCTTGGCGCGCGCTTTGTCGCGGTGACCGGCAAGCTGCAAAGCGAGCAAGGGGTCATTCACATCGTCGCCGAACGCATGAATGACCTGACGTCGATGCTCGGGCTTCTGTCGGAGACCGGCCAGACAATCAGCGCTCTCGCTCACGCCGACGAGGTTCGCCGGCCGCAAATGACGATGGCGCAAAAACGCCAGGGCAATCGCTTCGCTGGGCCGCCGCGTCTTGACGATCCGCGCGCCAAGCCGCCAAGTCCGCCAATCGAGACAGTGGATGTGACTGAGGCCATGCCCGCGGGACGGAATTTTCGTTGAGGTCCGCCAGGAGGCTTGCTCTTCGAGCCTCGACATTCTAGGATATGGGTACCCATATCTCCGGTTCCATATATACGGCTTATGAAGACAACCATAGAGATTTCCGATCCGCTGCTTCGCGAGGCTCGCAAGCTAGCTGAGCGTGAGGGGGTCACATTGCGGGCGCTGGTCGAGCGAGGACTTCGAAGAGTCGTGACTGGCGCCAAATCCGCAGCGCCGTTCAAGCTGCGGCGCGCTACCTTCAAAGGCAAAGGATTGCAAGCCGAATCGCACGTCGATTCTTGGGGCCGGTTGCGTGATTTAACCTACGAAGGCCGCGGAGCTTGATCGCTGTCGACACGAACATTCTGGTCTACGCCCATCGAGAGGACTCGCCATTTCACAACCCGGCCGCCCAGCGAATCTCGGAGCTGGCAGAGGGAGCCGCAACATGGTCGATTCCCTGGCCATGTGTTCACGAGTTTCTCGCGATCGTCACCCATCCCCGCATCTACGCGCCGCCGACGCCGTTGCCGCGCGCGCTCGACCAAGTGGACGCCTGGCTCGAGTCGCCGACCCTCGTACTCTTAGCCGAATCGGGGGACCACTGGCCCGCGTTGCGAAAGAACCTCGCAAGGGGTCGAATTGCCGGACCTCAAGTCCACGACGCCCGCGTCGTGGCTCTGTGCCTGCAGCACGGCGTGCGTGAGCTGTGGTCGGCTGATCGAGATTTCAATCGCTTCGCGGGCCTTACGGTCGTAAATCCTTTGGTCGTGTGCGGGTCGATCTGATGGAGGACGCTAACCTCATTCTTCGTTTTGATCCAGGCGCCGAGAAAGGGTTTGGCCGCTGCATGTTTTGTGCAAATCGGTTTAAAGCTTGAACCTTCAGCTGATGGCCGGTTATGCGGGCCTCGCCTTCCTATCGTTCCTTTGGGGCTCCTCTTTCCTGTTGATCAAGATCGCCTCGCGCGCCTTCGATCCGTTCGATTTCGCCCTCGCGCGCGTAGGCGTCGCTGCGGCGGCGATGCTTCTGACAAGCATGCTTTCGGGCAAGGTTTGGCCAGGATCGCGGCCTCGACTTTGGGCCAGACTTCTTGCCCTCGCGCTGGTCGGACAGGTGATTCCCTTCTTGCTGCTCGGCAAAGCGGCGACGTTGACGACGAGCGCCGACATGGCGCTGATGATGGGCGCACAGCCCATCTTTGTCTTTCTGTTCGGCCGCTTTCTGGGCTCTTGCGACCGCTGGACATTGCTCGGCGCCTTTGGCTTGGCGCTCGGCTTCGTTGGGGTCGCGGTCGTGTTCTGGTCGCCGGGCGCGGATCACGGCGCCCATTCCATCTTGGGCCGGGCATTCGCTCTGGCAGCAGGCGTCTCCTATGGAACGGGCGCGATTATCTCCGGCGCGGCAACGAGGGAGATCGGCGCCGTCAGAGCCGTCACCGCCTCGATGACCATTTCTATGCTCGTGCTCGCACTGATCGGCCTAGCGTTCGAGAGGCCGCCAATCGCGATTGTCTCCCAGATCCCTCTGGCCCCGATCCTGGCGATGGGCGCGCTTGGCGTGTTCAATACGGCGCTCGCCTATTACGTCTATTTCCGGCTCGTCAACGACGAGGGCCCGACCTTCGCGAGCCTCAACAACTACATCGCGCCCGTGATCGGCGTCATCGGCGGAGCCTTCGCGCTCGCTGAACCCATAGCGCCCTCGGCGGGCGCGGGACTCGCGCTTGTGCTCTGCGGCGTAGCCCTTACCAGCCGATCGTTGGGGCGGCCCAAAGCGTCGCAGACCGACCCGGCCGCGAGTCGAGCCCACGCCTGAAATCCGCGCGGTTTCGGCGATCTGCCGAACCGCCGAAGGGCCCGCGAAGCGAAGACCTCCGCCTGAGGAATCCGCCGGCAGGCGGCATGTCTTGGAGGATTGGTCAGGGAGCGCGACGACGACCGGACGTCCCCCTTGAGCGTCCTCGCTTCGCGCCTGAACGAGATCCTGGAGCGAGACATTAGCAAGATCTGCTTCGGCTGAAGCATATCCTGCGTTGTTGAAGTAGTTTGCGCATTCTGTCGGGGTGAGCAGTCGAGCAGGCTCCGCTAGCGCGACCTCCCCGCCTCTTGTCGCCGCATGTGCGACAGTTTGTCGGCGCATGGGTCCAGCCTGCTCGGCCGGTCGGGGATGCTGAACTTCGGCTCCTCTCTGTCCAAAGCCAGGTACTCGCGGACCGTGTTCCTCGACAGCCCAGTGCGCCGCGATATCTCCCGGATTGAGAAATGATCTCGATAAGGCCAGCGTCGGATCACCCTCAATAACTCTATGTCGATCGTTCCCTCCGGCGAGGGCCGCCTAGCGAAAGCGAGGCGAGCGGCGATAGTGCGGTGATGTGGACGCGGCGATCGTGTCCACTAATCGATGATGGACACTATCGCAGATGTCGGACGCCGGGATGCAAGGCGCGGATGGCGGCGAGCGCCGGCGACGGACTTGGTCGGCTGATCAGAAGCAACGGATCATCGCGGAGAGCTTTGCGCCCGGCGGATCCGTTGCGGAGGTGGCGCGCCGTTATGGTCTGAACTCCAATATGCTGTTCACCTGGCGACGGCGAGAACGGGCGGACGTCAATGACGTCGGCAAGACAGTGAGCATTGTGCCGGTGAGGGTCGTGGAGGCTACGCCGACTGCGACCGCCACAGCTCCGGCCTCGATGGGTCGGATGGAGATCGTGCTTGTCGGGGGCGAGCGGATCCTTGTCGGGGCGGACGTCGACGCGACGGCGCTGGCCCGGATCGTCAAGGCGCTCGGGCGGCGATGATTCCGATCTCGAGTGGGGCGCGCGTGTGGCTAGTGACCGGCCACACCGATATGCGCAAAGGATTCGACGGTCTGGCGCTGATCGTCCAAGAAACATTGAGGCGCGACCCGCATTCCGGCCATCTCTTCGTTTTTCGCGGCCGCCGCGGGTCTCTGATCAAGTGTCTTTGGAGCGACGGCCAGGGCTTTGCCTGTTCTCAAAGCGATTGGAGCGCGGGCGATACCTGTGGCCATCGTTGGCTGACGGAACGGTGACGATCTCGACGGCCCAGCTTTCCTATCTGCTGTCGGGCATCGATTGGCGCATGCCGCAAGAGACATGGCGTCCGACGGCGGTCGGATGGAAAAAATCGGCTGAATAAACGCAAAAAGGGGCGTCTCAAATGGCCGATTTTGTGATTCCATGTGATTCGTGACGCCGATCTTTCCTCGCTTCCGGACGACCTCGATGCGCTGAAAGCGGCGCTGATTGCGGCGCGGGCCGAAGCTGCGGCGGAGAAGGCGTGCGCCGTGGCGGCCGTCGCGGAACTGGCGCAGGGTCGCGCGCTGATCGCGCATCTCAATCTTGAGATCGAAAAGTTGCGGCGCACGATTTGCGGACCTCGCTCCGAGCGCACGGCGCGCTGCTCGACCAATTGGAGCTTCGGCTCGAGGAGGCAGAGGCCAACGCGGCGGAAGATGATCTCGCCGCCGAACATACGAAGCGCTCCACCACGGTCAGATCCTTCGCGCGCAAGCTACCGGCGCGAAAACCGTTCCCGGATCATCTGCCGCGTGAGCGTGTGGTGATCCCAGCGCCGCAGAGCTGCCCTTGCTGCGGCTCGGCCAAGCTGTCGAAGCTCGGCGAGGACCTCACCGAGACGCTCGAGGTTATCCCGCGTCCATGGAAGGTGATCCAGACCGTGCGCGAGCGCTTCTCCTGCCGCGAATGCGAAACGATCATCCAGCCGCCGGCGCCCTTCCATGTGACGCCGCGCGGCTTCGCTGGCCCCAATTTGCTGGGGATGATCCTGTTCGAGAAGTTTGGTCAACATCAGCCGCTCAATCGCCAGAGCGAACGCTACGCCCGAGAAAGCGTGGATCTTAGCCTATCGACGCTCGCTGACCTGGTCGGCGCCTGCGCCGCCGCCTTGGGGCCCCTGCACAGGTTGATCGAACGCCACGTTCTGTCGGCTGAGCGCCTGCACGGCGATGACACCACGGTTCCGATCCTGGCGAACGGCAAGACCGAAACTGGCCGCGTCTGGACTTACGTCCGCGACGACAGGCCGTTCGGCGGCAAGGACCCGCCGGCGGCGTTGTTCTACGCCTCGCGCGATCGCCGCGGCGAGCATCCTGAGCGTCATCTGACGAACTGGAGCGGCGTCCTCCAGGCCGACGCCTTCAGCGGCTACGCCAGACTTTATCCGCCCGATCGGAAACCGGGCCCGATCGTCGAAGCGCTATGTTGGAGCCACGCCAGACGCAAGTTCTTCGAACTCGCCGACATCGCCGCCAACGCGAGGCGGGGTAAGAACGCCGCGCCGATCTCGCCGATCGCGCTGGAGGCGGTCAAACGCATCGACGCCATCTTCGAGATCGAGCGCGAGATCAACGGCGTCACGGCCGAGGAGCGGCTCGCTGCGCGCCGCTCAAGGAGCGCGCCGCTCGTCGCCGCGCTCGAAGAGTGGACGCGCTCTGAACGCGCCAAGCTCTCCCGGCACAATGCCGTCGCTAAGGCCATCGATTATATGCTCACCCGTTGGCCGGCCTTCTCCCGCTTCCTCGAAGACGGGCGTATCTGTCTTACGAACAACGCGGCGGAAAGAGCGCTGCGCGGTCTGGCCTTGGGTATCCCTCCGGCGGCGGCCGCCTTGCTATGGGGGCGGGCGTTTCGAAGGGTGTGACCGTAGAGCTAGCTTTAAGGTCACGCGGAGATGGATGGGAAGGTTCTCGGGGTCGAACGCCGACGGCGTTGGAGCAGGGATGAAAAGGCTCGGATCGTCGAAGAGACGCTGATGCCGGGAGCGGTGGTGTGCGAGGTGGCGCGGCGACACGGCGTTGCGCAGAGCCTGCTCTTCACATGGCGAAGGCAGGCGCGAGCTCCTGAACCGGGCGGGAGAGACGGTTCGATTTTGCTGCCTGTTGAGATCGGAGCGGCGAGGCTGTCTGGGTCCGAGGCGGCAAGACAATCGCGCGCACCAGCAAGCGGACGACGAACGAAGACCGGAGTGATCGAAATCGAGCTTGGCTCCGGGAACCGCGTGCGCGTCGACAGCGAGGTGGACGCCGATGCGCTTCGGCGGGTTCTGAGCGTTCTGAACGAACGATGATCCCGATGCCGAGCGGGGTGCGGGTGTGGATCGCTGCTGGCCACACCGACATGCGTCGCGGCATGCAGGGTCTGGCGCTTCAGGTTCAGGAGCAGTTGAAGCGTGATCCGCACGGCGGCGATCTCTACATCTTCCGCGGGCGCCGGGGCGACCTGGCGAAGATCCTGTGGCACGACGGCCTCGGGCTTTCGCTCTACGCCAAACGGCTCGACCGGGGAAAGTTCATCTGGCCGTCGGCGAAGGAGGGCGTCGTGTCGATCTCGGCGGGGCAGATGGCCTACATGCTCGAAGGGATCGACTGGCGGAATCCGCAACTGACGTGGCGGCCCAAGAGCGCGGGCTGAGCGCGAAGGCGAAAGCGCCCGGCCAAGCGAAGAAAAACATGGGGCCACACGCATTTTAGGGCGCCTCGAATCGCGAAAACTATGATTCCCTTCGTCTCATGGATCCCGCTCCCGAGGCTCTTCCCGACGACGTCGCCGCCCTGAAGGCGGCGCTCATCGCCGAGCGCGCGAGGCGCCTGGAAGTCGCGGCGGAACTGGCGGTCGCGCGGGCGAAAGCCTCGGAGGACATGGCGCTGATCGCGGCGCAGAAACTGCGGATCGCCAAGCTCGAGCGCCAGGTCTACGGGCAGCGGTCGGAGCGCTCGTCGCGGCTGATCGACCAGTTGGCGCTCGACTTTGAGGAACTCGAAGCCAGCGCCACTGAAGACGAACTGGCGGCGGAGCAGGCAGCCGCCCGGACGACGACGGTGCGCGCCTTCACCCGCCGGCGCGCCGAGCGCGACACGTTCCCCGACCACCTGCCGCGCGAGCGCGTGGTGATCGATCCGCCGACGGCCTGCGCGTGCTGCGGGAGCGATCGCTTGCGCAAGCTCGGCGAGGATGTGACGCAGACGCTCGAGACGACACCCCGACGGTGGAAGGTGATCGAGACGGTGCGGGAGAAGTTCTCCTGTCGGGACTGCGAGACGATCAGCCAGGCGCCGGCCCCGTTCCACGTGATCCCGAGGGGGTGGGCGGGTCCGAGCCTCTTGGCGATGATCGCGTTCGAGAAGTTCGGTCAGCACCAGCCTCTGAACCGGCAGGCCGAGCGCTACGCGCTCGAGGGCGCGCCGATCGCGCTCTCCACCATGGCCGACGCCGTGGGCGCGGTCTGCACAGCGCTCGATCCCCTCCGGCGCCTCGTCGAGGCCCACGTCATGGCGGCCGAGCGCCTTCACGGCGACGACACGACCGTGCCGGTGCTGGCGAAAGGCAAGACCGACACCGGCCGGCTCTGGATCTATGTTCGCGACGACAAGCCGTTCGGCGGCGCCGGCCCGCCCGCTGCGATCTTCCATTACTCGCGCGATCGGCGAGGCGAGCATCCGCAGGCGCATCTCGCGGGATACGCAGGCATCCTGCAAGCGGACGCCTATGACGGCTACAACAAGCTCTATCTCGCGGACCGCAAGCCCGGCCCGATCCGGGAAGCGGCGTGCTGGGTGCACGCGCGCCGCCCGTTCTTCGCCATGGCCGACATCGAGGAGAATGCGCGCCGCAAAGCTTCGGGGAAGAAGGAGATCCCGCTCTCGCCGATCGCCATCGAGGTGGTGCGCCGCATCGATGCGCTGTTTGCCGTCGAGCGGTCGATCAACGGCAAGAGCCCCGAGGAGCGCCTGGCGGTCCGACGCGCCGTAAGCCGGCCCCTGGTCGACGATCTCATGACCTACATGCGCGAGCAGGCGGCGAGGCTGTCGCGCGGGCACGACCTCGCCAAGGCGATCCAGTACATGCTCAAGCGCAGGCCGCCTTTCACGCTGTTCCTCGACGATGGGCGCGTCTGCATGTCCAACAATGCCGCCGAGCGCGGGCTGCGCGGCGTCGCGCTTGGGCGGAAATCGTGGTTATTCTGCGGATCCGACCGCGGAGGCCGGCGCGCCGCAGACATGTACAGCCTCATCATCACTGCCAAGATGAACGGCGTCGACCCGCAGGCCTGGCTCGCCGACGTGCTCCAGCGCATCGCCGCGCATCCGGCTCATCGGCTCGACGAGTTGCTGCCGTGGAACTGGCGAAAGGCGATTGTGAGCCATGCGCAAGCCGCTTAAGCCGAGCGCCGGATTCTCCGAGGCCGAAAGGGTTCGCGTTACCGCAGCCTGCGAACAATTCATCGACGAATTCCTGAAGCCGCGTTTCCTGCCGTCAATCCGGCCGACGGAGTTCAACTATCCCGTCGATATCCTCGGCAAATGGCATGGCGCCAAGTATCGCTTCATCCAGCGCTACCGCTCCGGCTTACCGGAAAATCTCGGCGAGGAGTTCGACGCGCCCTTCGCTCGCCTCGACTGGATCAGCCCCGACCGCTTCGACATCCAGTGGCATCGCCACACCGGAGAATGGTTCCGCCTCCATCGCGGCCTCACTCTCGTCAAGGCGATCGAAACGCTCGGATCCGACGGTATCCTCCACCCCGTGTAGCCCAATACCGGAACGTTCAGCAGACAGGCGCACTGCGGCCCACGCCGAATGGATACTGTCGATCACTCCGACGCCCCTGCGCAAGCCAAGGGGCGAGGTTCGAACATGGATCAGTTCTCAGCGGAAAAAACCCCGTGCTGCCCGGGTCAGTTCTCAGTGGAAATCAACAGCAACGTCATCCAGGACGATCCACTTCACACCGACATCGCCTCTTGGCGCAACCGCGTCGAGGGCTTCTCCGCCAACCTCACAAAGCGCAAACTCAAGCGCGGCGCCTTTCGCTCTGACGCCGACCTGCAAGCTGCGATCAACCGCTTCCGTGAACAGCACAATCGGCACGGCGCCCCTTCACCATGCCTGCCCGCGCGCCGCCTCAGACGGGGTCCTCGCCACTTTGAGGGTCGGAAGGAAATGGCGCCACAAGCCTTTGTAATCGCCCAAAATGCGCAAGAAAATGGCAGGGCCCATATCTACCGGGGTAAAGTGATCTTCCGAAAAAATACCAACCCATTCGTTTTGGTCGTGTAGTTTTCTTTTCGCTTCAAAGTTTGCTTGCCAGATACAAAATCGAAGGGCTGGGGTTTGCAGCACCCACCCGAGTTTGTGAGGGAGCGGTCGCCCATAGCCGGGCTGGCATCAACCACTTCTTCGAATCGCCAAACCCTTCGAAGGGGTCGCCGATCCAAACAAAACCCTCAAATCCCTCAAACGCGGGCATCAAGTGTTGGGTTTAGCTAGCCAGCAGCGGTCGAGATTTCGCTCCATGAATCTCGATTAGCGTGGACTCATATTGCGCCTCTTCTTCGATCTCAATCTGCACAATTTTGGCAGCCCCCATTTAGCTCCGCCGCGAGTGCATGCCCAAAACTGCGACCGCTCCGACGCACAGGACGACGGAAGCAACCGCATTGATCAGCGCACGCTTGAGCGACCCGTTCCGCATTAGATCGAGCGTCTGGAGGCTGAAAAAGGAGAGTGTCGTAAAACCACCGCAGAACCCAACCATGATGAAGAGTCTTGCTGTTTCGGGCAGCGGTGGCGGCCGTGGCTCAAGGTCAACGCGCCGAATAAGCCAATTACGAACGATCCTGACAGTATCGTGCCCCAAGGCAGCGTGTGGCTGAACGGGACGGCGGCAACCGAGACCAAATAGCGAGCCAGCGTCCCCCAGGGCGCCGCCGACCGCAATCAGCAGGCAGGTGGAGAACGATATGCTTCATCCCTTGCGGCTGAATGGCCCTCTAACACGCGCCTCGACCCGCGGATTCCCGTGACATTTCCGCCGCCAAGACCCGGAGGAGTTGGAGTCGGCATGCCCGACCCAGCCGCATTTCGGTTCCGACTATCTGATCTTCGAAGGCATCTCTGTCGACGAGCACACCTCATGGCCGGGGCAGTTTCCGCAACTCAGGGGTCATGCGCACCTGCGGCCGGCGCACCCCTGACGGCGGCAGGGATGTGACCACCTCCGGTTCGTGGCGGCTTTTTTCCGCTCTATCGATGGCCGAGAACAATGACGAACGCCGACCGTTGAGCACCATCGGCGCCGACAGCATGCGCTGGGCTTGGCTGCCGCAGCTCGGGCAGGGGGCGTTCGACGGCGCCTTACCCAGGCGGCGCATGATGTTGAATGCACCATCGGCGTGGCATAGGTATTCGTAGAAAACCATGAGTCCCTCCCGTTGATGGTCCACCACTCTGGCGCAGTCACCACCTATCACCGTAATCCCGGAAAGAACGTGGCCGCACGTGGGCGGGCCACGTGGTTCCAGCCGGAAGTCGCTCAATGACGGCAACCGAAGCCGCACATGTGACGCCAGGAGCCGGCGGCGCCCGGGACGCGCTGGGCGGGCGCGTCCGCAGTGTCGCCGCTATCGGCGAAAAAGGGCGTCGACAGCACGCGCTGGGCTTGGGCGCCGCAACTCGGGCAGGGTTGGTCGAGCCCACAGTCGGCCATGCGGATCATTTCACGGAATGACCCGCAATCACTGCAGAAGTAGTCATACAGAGGCATATCTCGTGTTCCGCCGTCAATGCATGGCTCCGGCCAGGAGCAGGTAGCCCGGCAGCCAACCGGTCAGGACGCCGCTCCCAAATCGGAGTCGCTGCCTACTTCAAAATGCCCGACAACAGAAGGAAGCCGGGAAGCCAGCCGGTGTAGACGCCCTGCAACGCGCAAATCCCGCCAGTCAGCCGGGTCAGATTCGTCCGGCCGAGCGCCAGAATGAGAAAGAACAAGAACCACAGTATGCCCCAGGACAACCAACAAATTGCGAACCAGACGTCCCATGTGGTGCGGGCGTCGTGAAAGCCTTGCAGGAAAACCGGCACGCAGGTGACCGCGACGAACAGACAGAACCAGCCGAGACCGCGGCCGTCGGCCTTATTCCAGCGATTCCAGGCCACCCAGAAATAGGTGAAAGTGAACATGAGCGTCAGCGCGGCCGCCTTGACGCTGGACAGATCAGCGTTCGGCCCGAATGCCGAATAAAGCGCCACAGCTAGAGTGACAAAACCGACGAACACGTCGATTACGCCGATCTCGGCGTCGCCGATCTTGCCAAGCAGCCAGATGCCGTTGAGGCACAACACGGCGCCGACATAGAATAGAGCCAAACCCAACAGCATGACGTTCCCCTTTCTTGTGCGACCCGCTGGCCGGGCCCCTGTTCGTTGAAGCGACCGCGGACGCGACGAGCGTCGCGCCTGCGCCTTGAGATTACTTGCAGACGGCCGCGTCGGTTGCGGTCGGAAAAAGGCCTCGTTTAGCCCCGTCGCAGCGCGACGGGGCTGGGGCTTCGCGACGTGGTTGATGGCGCCTCAATTGGCCGAACGCGGCACTTGCAGGCCTTGCGCAACTTTGTGCTGGGGCCCCTTCGCCGACGGCCTTATGTCGAAGTCGAAGATCGCGCGGGGTATGTAGATGGTCGAGCAGGAATTCGGAATATCGACCACTCCCGACAGGCGACCTTCGACCGGAGCCGTTCCCAGGATCATGTAAGCCTGGATATCGGTGTAGCCGAACTTCATGAGGTAATCGATCGCGTGGTTGCAGGCGTTCTGGTAGGCTAGCCAGGAATCCAAGTAGTGCTGCTTGCCGTTGGAATCCACCGACACTCCGGAGAAGGCCAGCCATTCCGAATACTGCGGGTCGCGCAGCCCTGGCATGAACATGGCGTTTTCCTTGATGCCGTACTTGGTCATGCCGCCCTTGATGAGGTCGACATGCAGGTCCATGAAGCCGCCCATTTCAATCGCCCCACAGAAGGTGATCTCCCCGTCGCCCTGGGAGAAGTGAAGGTCGCCGAACGATAGTTTGGCGCCAGGGACGAACACCGGGTAAAATATCCGGCTGCCTGCGGTTAGGTTCTTGATGTCTTGGTTGCCGCCATTCTCCCGCGGCGGGGCGGTGCGTGCGGCCTCGCCCGCGACACGGTTGAATTCGGCGCCGCTCAGCGAGCCCAGGATCGCGCTGTCGGGCAGCGGCGGCAGCGCCAAAGGAGGTACGCGCATGGGGTCGGTGGCGATCAATGCCTTTTCGCGAGCGGTCCATTTGGCCAGCAATTCCGCCGACGGCGCGGTCCCCATCAGTCCGGGGTGGTGGATGCCCACATAAGACACCTCGGGAATGTGGCGTGAGGTCGCGACGTCGCCGTTAAAATCCCAGATCACCTTGTATGCGTCGGGGAAACGCTCGGTCAGGAAGCCTCCTCCATTCTTCGTGGCGAACACCCCGGTATAGCCCCAGCCCATGCCTGAGAAAGGCCCCGAATCCTCCTGGTCGCAAGAGTTGATCTCCAGGATGTCCACCACCAGCAGATCGCCCGGCTCGGCGCCTTCGACATGGAACGGCCCAGATAGCACGTGCACCCCGGGCAGCGGTGCGTGGCGGATATCGTCGGCCGAGTTGTCGTTCTTGATCGCGCCATCGAACCACTCCCGGCAGTCGGCGCGAAAGGTGTCTCCGGGCTTGACGTGCACCGCGGCCGGAATGTCCGGGTGCCAGCGGTTGTGGCCAACAATCTTCTGGTCCTTGAACTTCTTGGCGTTGTCGAGTGGAAACAGGTTCTTGGGCATTTTCGTTTCACTCCCAGTCAAATGAAGGTTGGGCCAGGCGTTTCGCCCGCTGCGGCGCGCTTTTGAAGCAGGCTGCGCGCCATCAGCCTTCCGACAGAGTACAGGCTCCATGTAAGCGCCCTTCCTGCTGCCGCGTCCGCCTTTGTAATTTTTTGTAAAGGCCAAGCGCCGAGGCTCCGCGAACGAAGGGGATGCTGTATAAGGTTGCGAGAACGACGGTTCCCTCTGGAATCGGAACCACGGCAAAGGGAGGACAATGGCGGCTCGCCAGCGAATCCTGATCGTGGACGACGACCGGCGCATGTGCGGTTTCGTCACCAAATTCCTCGAGCATGAAGGATTTGCCGCGGAATTCGCCCTGAGCGGCGTAGCCATGCGGGAGGCGACCGCGGCCGGAACGTTCGACCTCATTATCCTTGACATGACCTTTCCGGACGGAGACGACGGCATCACGCTCGCTCGCTCGCTGTGCGCCTCGTCGGAAACGCCCCTCATCATGCTCTCGGGCAAATGCGAGATCATCGACAAGATCGTCTGTCTTGAGATTGGCGCGGACGACTACATAACGAAACCGTTCGAGCCACGCGAGCTGCTCGCCCGTATCCGGACGATCCTGCGCCGTTCGCAAACTCACGGGGCCATGCGGGGGACGCCGTCGCCCCCGCAGGACAAACTGACGTGCTTTTACGGATTCAGCTGCGATCTCGAGGGTCAAACACTTGTTGGGCCGGATGGCGTGCACATCCCTCTTACCGGTCAAGAGCTCCGCCTGCTGACGGCTCTAGTCCAGCGTCCGGGACGAGTGCTTACGCGTGACCAGATTCTCGATCTCATCGCCCACCGCCAGTGGGCGCCGCTCGACCGCAGCGTCGATGTCCTTGTGGGGAAGCTTCGCCGCAAGCTTGGCGACCACGGGCGTCACGCGCGAATGATCCGCACCGTCCGTGGTGAGGGATATGTCTTTACCGCTCCGTTAGACTTTCGCCCGAATGCGGCGCCGGCCCATCTTCCACGGCGGTTGTCGGAAGCGATGGCAGAAGCAGGGTAACACGTGCGCCAGCTCCCTCAGCGCTATCGATGACCAGATTGCCGCCGCTCTGACGGGCGAAACCGTAGGCCATGCTGAGGCCGATTCCGCTGCCGATCTCGGTCGACTTCGTGGAGAAAAATGGTGCCATTGCGAGTTCGGCGACCTCCGGCGACATGCCTTTTCCGTCGTCCTCGACGACTACGCAGACATAAGGGCCGGGACGCATCTCCTCTGTGAGAGGTTGCGAATCGGCGTCTAGCGATTCCTCTCGGACGATGAGGCGAACGTGGCCGGCGTCGGCGTCTCGTGCGTTAACGGCCAAGGTCAGCAGACAGGCCTCGAGCTGACTCTCGTCCACGCGAACAAAAAGTGTCTGGGCTGGGACGGCCACTTCCAGCGCGATGCGCTTGCCAACCACGCGCTCGATACGCCGCGCAATGCCTTCAATAGATTTGCCGAGGTCGAGGACGCGCGGCACGAGCGTCTGGGCTCGCCCGATCGCAAGAATCCGGCGGTTTGCCGCGATTCCATCCACCAGTGCGTCGAGTGCGTCGCATGTCAATTCGTTCAGCCTCGCTTCATCACGCCGGTCGCCACGAGCAATTTCCTCCTGTGCGAGGCGCAGATTTCCAACGACAACTGCAAGGAGGTTGTTGAATTCATGCGCGATCGCCGCCGCGAGGCGCCCGATCGTCTCCATCCGGCGGCTAAGAAGCAGCCGGCGCTCGGCGTCAGCACGCTCGCGCACAAGCCGCAGCCGATCAAAACAGCGGCCAACCGTCGCCAACAGATCGTCCGGCTCGAAGGGTTTGCAAAGGTAGTCGTAGACGCCCGCACGGAGTGCCTTTATCGCAGTCTGCACTGAGGCATAGGCTGTGATCATTACCACCAGGAGTTTGGGGTCGCGCTCTAACATATCGGCCGCGAGCTTCACGCCGTCATCGCGGCCTAGGCGGATATCCACGAGGGCGACCGCCGCTCGCGGCGCAAGTGTGAGCGCCGTTGCGATATCGTGCGCGACGAGGACCTCGTACCCCTCCAGCGCGAGGAGCCCCGCGAGGCTCGCGGCGAAGTCCTGATCGTCGTCCACGATCAGCAGACGTGATATCTTATCCGGCCGCGGGTCACGAAACATAGGCTAGTTCAGGCTTCATCGCCGGCAGACGGATCTCGACCATACATCCGTCGTTCGGTTGGGACTCGATAGCAAGCTGACCACCATGTCGCTCGACGATTCGCTGAACGAGGGCGAGGCCAAGGCCGAGGCCGAACGGTTTGGTGGAGTAGAGCGGCTCGAACAGACGGCTTTTGACCTCGTCCCTCATTCCAATCCCGTCGTCGACTACACTCAACAAAACCTCATCGCCCAGGCAGCGGGTGGAAACGAGGACCCGCCCGCCGCTCGCGGGCGCGCGCTCCAGCACCGCCTGCATGCCGTTTTGAACGAGATTGATCAGCACCTGCCTCAGGCGCTCTCCATCAGCCTCGATCATGCGGTCGCAAGATAGGTCGAGCTCAAGCCGCACCGGCGCGAGAGCCGAAAGGTCGGCCACTTGCTCGCAAAGCCACGCGTCGAGTGCCAGCGGCGCCATGGCGACGTTGGGGCGGCGGGAGAACTCGAGCAGATCATCGATGATGCGCACGCAGCGCCGGATATTGCGTTGAACGCGGTCGAACTCCCCGTCGATCACAGGGTCGGGCCGAGTTGAACGCTTCAGAATAGCGACAGAGCTCATCAACGTGCCGAGCGGATTGCGCAATTCGTGGCTCACGGTTGCCGTGAGCTGACCGATGGCGGCAAGCCGCTCCGTGCGCGCCAGCTCATCCTGAGTCTCGTTGAGCTTTTCGAGTGAACGCACGAGGTTGCGATGCGCCATTTCATGGCTTTCGGCGGAAAGCACGACCCACCACGCGCCGACTGCGAGAAGGGGCAGCATAGCGAGGAACACGCGCAGCAACAGTGCGCCATTGTCGAGTTGCGCCGTCGCGGCGCGCGGGTCGACGAGGTGGTATGTGAGCAGAAACAGGGCCGCGGTGACCACCGCAAGCGCGATCAGAAGGCCGCTGACCTTCAGGATCCTCTGGGGGGTGTGCGGCGCTATGCGTCGCGCCGCGGTCTCGCCCAAGTAGCGCGACCGAGATCTTTCCAGCGTCTGGCTCGACTTCTTGCAGGAGTCATGACAGTGGGCGTCGAGACTGCAACAAAGCGAACAGATTGGGCGCTCATAAAAGTTGCAATACGCCATATCGTCCCGCTCGTAGCTGTGGTCGCAGATCTCGCAGCGTATGGCGGGACCCGAGGCGCCCCCAAAGGCGGCGAGCGGCGAGCGGGCAAGATAATAGCCGCCGCGGGTGACAAAGCCGATGAGCGTCGCGCCAACAAAGGCGAGCATGAAGGAGAGAGGGGCGGAATAGGCTTGGGCCATTTTGCCCAGGGCCCCAGTAAAGGCAACAACCGAGACCAAGGAGCCAAGTGCCATGCCGCCGCAGCCGACGGGATTAAAGTCGCGCAAGTGCGCGCGCTTAAACTCGATGAAAGCGGGACTGATCCCGAGCGGTTTTAGAACGCACAGATCCGCTAGGATCGCGCCCATCCAGGCCATGGCGAGATTGGAGTAGATGGAAAGAACGACCTCGACCGTATCGAATATGCCCAACAACATCAACAGTAGCGAGATGAGAATATTGAAGACAAGGTACACGACCCGGCCAGCATGGTAGTGGGTCAGGCGAGAGAAAAAGTTGGACCAGGCGAGCGAGCCGGCATAAGCATTGGTGACGTTGATCTTGACCTGTGACATGACGACAAAAAGCGCGGCGGCGAACAGAACCAGCGATGGCGACCTGAACACGTAGTCGTAGGCTGCGAGATACATATGCACCGGCTCAAGCGCTGCTGCGCGCGTCCCCCCGTCCGAAAGGACGAGGACGGCGAGCAAGCTGCCGGCGAGGATTTTCAGTCCGCCGATGATAACCCAACCCGGCCCGGCCAGCACAACGGCGCACCACCACGCCTTTTTGTTCGCGACCGTCTTTTCGGGCAAGAAACGGAGATAGTCGACCTGCTCTCCGATCTGCACGGCAAGCGAGCACATGACGCCGACTGCCGCCCCGAAGGCAGCAAGGTCAAAAACGGGCCTCGATGCGTCGTACCCCGTAAAGTTCGTCCACGCGGTGATTTTGTCCGGTGCTTTGATCGCGATCATCGCGAAGGGAAGCAGCGCCATGGCGACCCAGAGAGGCTGCGTCGCGAGCTGGAGGCGCGAGATCATCGTTATGCCCATGGCGGTGACCGGAATTATTGCCATCGAAGAAATGATGTAGCCAATAACGAGGGGAATGTGGGCATAGAGATTCAGCGCTTGCGCCATAATCGCGCCTTCCAGCGCGAAGAAGATGAAAGTAAAGCTGGCGTAAATTAGTGAAGTGATCGTTGAACCGATATAACCAAAGCCCGCGCCACGGGTTAATAGATCTAAATCTATATTGTATTTACTGGAATAGTACGCTATGGGAAAGCCGGTGACAAAGATAAAGAGTGACACCGCTCCGATGGCGAGTGCGGCGTTGAAGAACCCATAGTTTAGCGTGATGGTTGCGCCTATGGCCTCCAGCGCGAGGAAAGAAATGCCGCCGAGAGCGGTATTGGCGACTACGAAAGGCGACCAACGCCGAAACGAGCGCGCCGCAAACCGCAGGGAGTAGTCCTCCATTGTCTCGTTGGCGATCCAGAAATGATAGGACCTGAGTGTCGGAAGCTCCGGCGTTTCCAAGGGTTGCCCATCCGGGATTGGTCGTGCGCAATGCGACTAGAACAGATTTCAGAGGACTTCGCCATGCGGAAGAATTGAGCCGTCCCTAGGCCGTGTGGACGCATTTTCGACAGATGATGTTTTTGGGATTCCCGCGGTGAATCAGGCGTAATTCATAGGACTCCGACCGAATCAGGGGCCGGGGTCCATGTCGACAAAGATGGATGAGAACGATTGGGCGCACACGCTTGCGGTGTTCCGGGCCTGCCTGCCTCGGCGTGGACGGAGGGCCGAGGACGATCGCCGCTTCCTCGAGGCGCTTCATTTTTTCACCGTCGAGAACGTTCGCTGGCGCGCGCTGCCGGAGCGCTTCGGTCATTGGAACAGCGTGTGGAAGCGCTTCGATCGCTTGAGCAAGGCTGGCGTCTTCGAGGCCTTCTTCGACACGCTCGCGTCCATGAGTTCCACGGCGCATCTCCTTCAGATGTTCGACTCGACCACCGTGCGCGCTCATGTCTCGGCGGCCGGAGCAAAGGGGGGCAAGAAGGCCAGGCGCTCGGGCGCTCGCGTGGCGGCTTCACCACGAAAATCCACGCAAAATCGGACGCCTCCGGCGACATCATCGCCTTCGACCTGACCGGCGGCGAAGCCCCCGACGGGCGTCACTTCGAAACCCTGCTCGATATCGGGCCCGACATTCAGCCGCGCGCCGTCATCTGCGACAAAGGCTACGCCAGCAAGGCCAACCGCGACGCCGCGAGAGCGCGCGGCGTCGCTCCGGTCATCCCGCACAAGGCGAACGAAAAGAACAAGCCGGCCTTCTTCGCACGAACGCTCTACAAAGCCCGCGCCCGCATCGAGCAGGGCGTCGGACGGCTCAAGCCAAGCTTCAAGCGCAGGCCACGCAGGCCGGCGAAAAACCGCGCGCAATTTTTTCGTAGCGGTCGTCGATTGCCTCCGGAACTGTGTTGAGGAATTGTAAAGAAACGCTCGATGAGGTTGCGTTCGGCGTAGAGGGCGAAGTCACAATCGCGAGCGACCCTGCGGTTCGACTTTGGCGGGATGACCGGCTTGATGGCTCGCACTTCGAGGCTCTCGATGAAGGCGTCGGCGTCGTAGCCCTTGTCGCCGAGGAGGGCTTCGGGCTGCACTTCAGCGGCGAGGGCTTCAGCCTGGGTGATGTCGTGGACCTGGCCGCCAGTGAGACGGAGCGCCAACGGATTGCCCAAAGAAGGCTCACTATAAATCACCCTTTACCTGATTCGCGAATCCCCTAATTGAGGACAGACCCTAGAGGCTGTTAGGAACCTGGGGCAAGTTTAGCGACGTTTTTGAGCATGATGCAGACGAAGGCGATGAGATGGAGGTCTGCCAGGGTTTGAGCACAGCGTTCGTAGTCTTTGACGAGTTTTCGGAAGCGGGTGGCCCACGCGAAGGATCGTTCGACGACCCATCGTCTGGGCAGCAACACGAAACCGCGCTTGGCCTGCGGCAGTTTGATGACCTCGAGCGCAATGCCGCGTTCAGCGGCAGCGGCCGCTGGCTTCTCCCCGGTATAGCCCTGATCGACGAAAGCGATCTTCACGTTCTCTCCGGTCTCCGCCTGAACGGCCTTGGCGATACGGCCGACTTCGGCGCGATCATCCGCGTTGGCGGGCGTGACATGCAGAGCCAGAAGATGGCCAAGCGTGTCGACGGCCAAGTGGAGCTTCGATCCCTTTTTGCGTTTGGCGCCGTCATAAGCGGCGCGAGCGCCGCTCTCAGGGGTCGAGCGCAAGGTCCGGCTGTCGATGATGACGGCGGTTGGCTGCGCGCCTCGGCCCGCCGCAAGACGCAGGATGACGCGCAAGTCCTCAGCCAGAGTCTCGAAGCATCCCGCTTTCAGCCATCGCTGCGCCTGCTGGTAGACGATCTCCCATGGCGGCAGGTCATTCGGCATCCAGCGCCACGGGGCGCCCGTCTTCACGATATAGCGCATGCCGTTGAACACCTCGCGCAACGCGTGCGTGCGCTGCGCACTCTCCTCCGGCAAAAGCGTCAAATAAGGCGCCACAAGCGCCCATTCGCAATCGGAAACATCAGAGGGATAAGGCTTGCGGGACATCAACATCCCGCAACCCTCAGAATTTACAGTTAATCAGTTCCTAACAGCCTCTAGGCGACGCCAAAGACAGTGCCCGGCACGCTAACGACAAGTAGTAACGTGACATAGCAATCAATGAAGGGGAGGCCGCTAGCCGCCCCTTTTTGGCGTCATTATCCCATCACGAGGCGTTACGCCTTTGGGGCTCAGCGCGCCTTTCGCGTCGCGCGGTCACGAGCCACGCCAAGCCCCGCAAAGCCAATCAGCACCAGCCCCAAGTCGGCGCTTGGGGAAGCGGTCGACGCTTGGGGAGGGACGCCAGTACTCGTAGGACATGTCATACAAAGTCGTACAAATGACTATGCGCGTCCTGCGTTTAAGCTCCGGGAGCCCGAAAATGCCCAGCAGCATGATAGCCGCCGCCTTCTCATCAGCTTAAGTTGCCGCCCGACCAGAAGATACGTGGCGGTGGACGAAGGTCGCCGACCGCCGCTCGCCGCGGGAGCCCTGCGCAATGAAAGCCCTTGTCAAGGAAAAGCCGGAGCCGGGCCTATG
Source organism: uncultured Alphaproteobacteria bacterium (assembly GCA_963726105.1). Taxonomy (GTDB): domain Bacteria; phylum Pseudomonadota; class Alphaproteobacteria; order Rhizobiales; family Beijerinckiaceae; genus Roseiarcus. The sequence goes on along the minus strand of CAVSBJ010000024.1, from coordinate 360,050 downwards.
GCTCGAGGAGCAGCCAGTGCCCGAAATCGGCCCCGACGACGTGTTGGTCAAGGTGCACAAGACCGGCATCTGCGGCACCGACATCCATATCTTCAATTGGGACGAGTGGGCGCAGAAGACGATCCCGACGCCGATGACGGTGGGCCACGAATATTCGGGCGAGATCGCCGAGATCGGCGCCAATGTGCGTCGTCTCAAGATCGGCCAGCGCGTGTCGGGCGAAGGCCATGTGATTGGCATGAGGAGCCGGGCCTCGCGCGGCGGGCGTTTTCATCTCGACCCGGAGACGCGCGGCATCGGCGTCAACATCCCAGGCGCCTTCGCTGAATATGTTCGCGTGCCGGCGTTCAACATCGTGCCCTTGCCCGACGACGTCGACGACGAGCTCGGCGCGATCCTCGATCCGCTCGGCAACGCGGTCCATACCGCGCTTGCCTTCGATCTTGTGGGCGAGGACGTGCTCATCACCGGGGCAGGGCCGATCGGGATCATGGCTGGCGCGGTCGCGCGCCACATCGGCGCGCGGCATGTTGTGATCACCGACATCAATCCGAAGCGCCTGAAGCTTGCGGAAGAGGTCGCCGACGTTGTCGCGGTCGACGTCTCGAAGACCGATCTCAAAGAGACGATGAGCCGGCTCAAGATGACCGAGGGCTTCGATGTCGCGCTCGAAATGAGCGGCGCGCCTGCCGCGTTCGATCAGCTGTTCGACGCCATCCTCACTGGCGGCCGGGTCGCCCTGCTCGGCCTGCCGGCGAAGCCTGCGCTGGTCGACTGGAACAAGATCATCTTCAAGCAGCTCACCATCAAGGGCATCTATGGGCGAGAGATGTTCGAGACCTGGCACAAGATGATCGCCATGCTGGAAAGCGGGCTCGACGTGCGGAAGGTCATCACCCACCGCCTGCCGGCCGAAAAATTCCTCGAGGGCTTCGAGATCATGCGCCGCGGCGAGAGCGGCAAGATCGTGCTCGATTGGACGGGCGCGCGGAAGATATGGGCCGGGGCAAAGTGATCTCCAGAAAAAATACCAACGCCGCCGCAAAAAGTGTGGAATAAGTCCGTGGGACCCTACGACGGTGCGGTCATGTCGCTGATGGCTTAAAACAAGTCTTCGTGGATAACGGGCCAAGCGCCCATATCAAGCCCCCTTTTAAAGCACACCAACGGAACCACTGAGTGAGTCTCCTTTCAGAAGACGGGCCTCCGGTCTCCGGCCAGAGTTACAAATATAATTTGCATAAACTGGGTTGGAAGTCTTTCCAAGACCTATGCATAAGCGTCGCCGAAGAATGCTTACGCCGTCCTGTTCAAACGTTCCTCCCATCGATGGACGCGGGTAGGGATGGAGCGTTTGTTGGTAGGTGGGATGGAGATGAGCCGTAACCCTCCGGGGAGGGCCGCGGTTAAGCTGCGGCGCGCGAGCGGCGGTCGGACATCCAGTTCCAGGGTAGGAGTTTGCCGAGCCGGGTCTGCGGCGTCTCGGCGATCTTGGAAAGAGTGTCGGCGAGCCAAGCCTGCGGATCGATGTCGTTGAGCTTTGCGGTCTGAATCAGCGTGTACATGATCGCGGCGCGCTCAGCCCCGCGCTCCGAGCCCGCGAAGAGCCATGACTTTCTTCCCAAGGCCAGACCGCGCAGCGCTCTTTCCGCCGCGTTGTTCGTAAGACAGATACGCCCGTCTTCGAGGAAGCGGGAGAAGGCCGGCCAACGGGTGAGCATATAATCGATGGCCTTAGCGACGGCATTGTGCCGGGAGAGCTTGGCGCGTTCAGAGCGCGTCCACTCTTCGAGCGCGGCGACGAGCGGCGCGCTCCTTGAGCGGCGCGCAGCGAGCCGCTCCTCGGCCGTGACGCCGTTGATCTCGCGCTCGATCTCGAAGATGGCGTCGATGCGTTTGACCGCCTCCAGCGCGATCGGCGAGATCGGCGCGGCGTTCTTACCCCGCCTCGCGTTGGCGGCGATGTCGGCGAGTTCGAAGAACTTGCGTCTGGCGTGGCTCCAACATAGCGCTTCGACGATCGGGCCCGGTTTCCGATCGGGCGGATAAAGTCTGGCGTAGCCGCTGAAGGCGTCGGCCTGGAGGACGCCGCTCCAGTTCGTCAGATGACGCTCAGGATGCTCGCCGCGGCGATCGCGCGAGGCGTAGAACAACGCCGCCGGCGGGTCCTTGCCGCCGAACGGCCTGTCGTCGCGGACGTAAGTCCAGACGCGGCCAGTTTCGGTCTTGCCGTTCGCCAGGATCGGAACCGTGGTGTCATCGCCGTGCAGGCGCTCAGCCGACAGAACGTGGCGTTCGATCAACCTGTGCAGGGGCCCCAAGGCGGCGGCGCAGGCGCCGACCAGGTCAGCGAGCGTCGATAGGCTAAGATCCACGCTTTCTCGGGCGTAGCGTTCGCTCTGGCGATTGAGCGGCTGATGTTGACCAAACTTCTCGAACAGGATCATCCCCAGCAAATTGGGGCCAGCGAAGCCGCGCGGCGTCACATGGAAGGGCGCCGGCGGCTGGGTGATCGTTTCGCATTCGCGGCATGAGAAGCGCTCGCGCACGGTCTGGATCACCTTCCATTGACGCGGGATAACCTCGAGCGTCTCCGTGAGGTCCTCGCCGAGCTTCGACAGCTTGGCCGAGCCGCAGCAAGGGCAGCTCTGCGGCGCTGGGATCACCACGCGCTCACGCGGCAGATGATCCGGGAACGGTTTTCGCGCCGGTCGCTTGCGCGCGAAGGATCTGACCGTGGTGGAGGGCTTCGTATGTTCGGCGGCGAGATCATCTTCCGCCGCGTTGGCCTCTGCCTCCTCGAGCCGAAGCTCCAATTGGTCGAGCAGCCGCGCCGTGCGCTCGGAGCGAGGTCCGTAAATCGTGCGCCGCAACTTTTCGATCTCAAGATTGAGATGCGCGATCAGCGCGCGACCCTGCGCCAGTTCCGCGACGGCCGCCACGGCGCACGCCTTCTCCGCCGCAGCTTCGGCCCGCGCCGCAATCAGCGCCGCTTTCAGCGCATCGAGGTCGTCCGGAAGCGAGGAAAGATCGGCGTCCACGAATCACATGGAATCACAAAATCGGCCATTTGAGGCGCCCCTTTTTGCGTTTATTCAGCCGATTTTTTCCTATCCGACCGCCGTCGGACGCCATGTCTCTTGCGGCATGCGCCAATCGATGCCCGACAGCAGATAGGAAAGCTGGGCCGTCGAGATCGTCACCGTTCCGTCAGCCAACGATGGCCACAGGTATCGCCCGCGCTCCAATCGCTTTGAGAACAGGCATAAGCCCTGGCCGTCGCTCCAAAGACACTTGATCAGAGACCCGCGGCGGCCGCGAAAAACGAAGAGATGGCCGGAATGCGGGTCGCGCCTCAATGTTTCTTGGACGATCAGCGCCAGACCGTCGAATCCTTTGCGCATATCGGTGTGGCCGGTCACTAGCCACACGCGCGCCCCACTCGAGATCGGAATCATCGCCGCCCGAGCGCCTTGACGATCCGGGCCAGCGCCGTCGCGTCGACGTCCGCCCCGACAAGGATCCGCTCGCCCCCGACAAGCACGATCTCCATCCGACCCATCGAGGCCGGAGCTGTGGCGGTCGCAGTCGGCGTAGCCTCCACGACCCTCACCGGCACAATGCTCACTGTCTTGCCGACGTCATTGACGTCCGCCCGTTCTCGCCGTCGCCAGGTGAACAGCATATTGGAGTTCAGACCATAACGGCGCGCCACCTCCGCAACGGATCCGCCGGGCGCAAAGCTCTCCGCGATGATCCGTTGCTTCTGATCAGCCGACCAAGTCCGTCGCCGGCGCTCGCCGCCATCCGCGCCTTGCATCCCGGCGTCCGACATCTGCGATAGTGTCCATCATCGATTAGTGGACACGATCGCCGCGTCCACATCACCGCACTATCGCCGCTCGCCTCGCTTTCGCTAGGCGGCCCTCGCCGGAGGGATACGATGAGCCGGCTGCCGGCGAATCCACTATTCAGTGCAAATTTACTTCCCGGTCGGGACTGAACCTCTCACTGTCGATCCTAAGTGACGAGTTGCCCAAAGCCGCCCGCTTGGCGGCCAAAGGCCTGGCCAAAGACTATATCATTCTCACGAATCACCCGGTCACTGGCGAAAGCGAACTGGCCATAAAAGCGGCGTTTCTACAAGCAGGTGTCGGCCGATGCCGCGTTTTTGGAAACGAATGGATTGAGAGACAGATTCGCACATCCCCGTGATTACGAATGATGGTGCCTCGTCTCTATGGTCTCGGTGATCTCGCAGAGTTGTTGGATTCCCGGGCCTATGCGCAAGCCCATTTGATTCTAAGTGTGCGATGGGGAACGACCTCCAACGGCTCGTGGTAACCGACGCCCATCGTCGAAGCGTTCGTGCAGTCAGTGAGCACAATTTGGTACTCCTTCTGGGCGCTCCAGCAGCGGGAAAATCCACAATTGGAGCGAGTATATCTATTGGCGCGGCTGATATATGGCAGAGTAATACCATCCGAGCGGTTTCACCTGATGATATCCGGCAGCATCTCTCTGCGAGGGTTCGCAATTTTTCTGGATAGGTGACGCTTGGGGCAACACGCAATACCAACCCCAAACAGCTGAAGCGTGGAACCAAGTGTTTCCTTTGATGCAAGGAGCAATGCGGCGCAATACGAGGTTTCTAATCACGTCGCGCGATTATATTTGGCGCGCTGCGCAGAAAGACTTGAAGCTAAGCGCGATGCCGGTCCTCAGGCAAAGCCAGGTTGTCATAAACGTGGAAGAGTTATCTACCGCGGAACGTGCGCAGATATTGTATAATCACCTTAAAATGGGCGACCAGTCGGAAGCGTTCCGAAAAGCCGTAAAGGATTACCTTCCACTTATAGCGGAACGGAAAGATTCTCTTCCGGAAACGGCGCGAAGATTTGGTTCCAATTTTTTTGCAGGGAGGCTGGCCACAAACGAGGAGAGCGTGCTCGCTTTCTTTGAGAAGCCACGTACTTTCTTGCTGGAGACGGTCTCAAATTTATCACGAGAGTGTCGAGCGGCAATTGCGGCTGTTTTATTGAACGGAGGAAAAGTTCTCTCGCCCGTGAGTATCGATATTCTCACTTCTGCCGCTACTTCATTTGGCGCGGATCCAGGACTGACTCGCGATCAGCTTGGCGCTTTGAATGGAAGTCTTCTGTTGCTCGTAGAGGACGACGTTGGAACGTTCTGGACGTACAAGCACCCGACAGTTAGCGACGCCTTTGCCGCATATCTCGCTGGCAATAGCGAGCTTGTTGAAATGTATCTCCGCGGCGCGCATGTCGACTCAATCCAGCGTGAAATAGTATGTGCTGGTATTTCGATACAGGGCGCACCCTTAGTGGTACCGGATAACCTACATTGTCTGTTGGCTCAGAGATTAGAGTCTCTGTCAAGCTCGTCACTACGCACATTTATTTCTTATCGATCCAATCGGACGTTTTCACAACTTATGCTGTCTAGCGCATGCGATCGCCTGAACCAGCGTGCCACGAGGATAAATGGACTGGCTACCGTGCGATCCACCCAGAAACTCGCGATCTGGCTTCCTAACCAACCCCGCGCGATGCCAATCCGCCAGCTTGCGGCGTGAGAGAGGCACTCCGCGCCCTCGTGCTTGCTGGACAATCCAATCGGCAGGCTCATCGTAAATAGCTGACGGATCTAACATTTCTTGCATCCTACGGCCAAACCGCCTGGAAAGCGGGAGGCAGGATTCGAATCCTCCGTTCGTTCGCAAAGCGCGCGAATCAATGGAGGCTAGTATGTCAGAACGAAAACGGGACTACGTCGCCGAATACGCCCGCCGCATCGCTCGGGCCTTCGCGAACGGCCTTTCCAAGAGCCAAGCCCGAGGCCATCCCAAGCCGGCTGAGGCCGTCGTCGCGTTGAAGCGCACCGCAAAGCCGATCGAAGACGATCGACTGCAACTCGCCCTCAAGGTGTTGCGGCAAGAAAAGAGCTTAACCGCCGCAGCACGAGAGGCGAAGGTCTCACCCGAACGGCTTCGTCATTACGCTACCGAAAAGAATATCGTCGAACGCCAGGGCCGCCGATGGATCGTTCGGCAACAATTGCCGCGTCGAATGCTGCTCTTTTCCGATGGCCGAGCTGTTCAAGTCGTCGTCGGCGACTTCGCGTCGGCGTCCAAGGTCGGACGGTTCATGTCCGCCGTGAGCGCCTTCCTGCGAACCAACAATCCGGCCGGCCTTCGCGAGTTCGAGGGCATGAGCGTCGCGGACATCTCAGGGAAGACCCACGTCTTCGAGACCCGCGCAAACGCCCTCTATCGGATCGCGTCGGCTCACGATCAGAGCTTTGAACACATCTACCGCATCGTCATTTGAGGAGATTGAACATGGACAAGCTTGAATTGAACCGCGAGCGCCGCAGACAGCGGGCGCTCGAACGCCTGGGGACGAATAGTCCGCGGTGTCCATTCTGCGGTTTCGACAATCCGTTAGCCTTGGAGCTTCATCACATCGCGGGCGAAGCTTTCGACGGAAAGATGGCCCCCGTCTGTCGCAACTGCCATCGCGTGCTGAGCGACTGGCAGAAGGATCATCCGTATCCCTCCGGCGAGGGCCGCCTAGCGAAAGCGAGGCGAGCGGCGATAGTGCGGTGATGTGGACGCGGCGATCGTGTCCACTAATCGATGATGGACACTATCGCAGATGTCGGACGCCGGGATGCAAGGCGCGGATGGCGGCGAGCGCCGGCGACGGACTTGGTCGGCTGATCAGAAGCAACGGATCATCGCGGAGAGCTTTGCGCCCGGCGGATCCGTTGCGGAGGTGGCGCGCCGTTATGGTCTGAACTCCAATATGCTGTTCACCTGGCGACGGCGAGAACGGGCGGACGTCAATGACGTCGGCAAGACAGTGAGCATTGTGCCGGTGAGGGTCGTGGAGGCTACGCCGACTGCGACCGCCACAGCTCCGGCCTCGATGGGTCGGATGGAGATCGTGCTTGTCGGGGGCGAGCGGATCCTTGTCGGGGCGGACGTCGACGCGACGGCGCTGGCCCGGATCGTCAAGGCGCTCGGGCGGCGATGATTCCGATCTCGAGTGGGGCGCGCGTGTGGCTAGTGACCGGCCACACCGATATGCGCAAAGGATTCGACGGTCTGGCGCTGATCGTCCAAGAAACATTGAGGCGCGACCCGCATTCCGGCCATCTCTTCGTTTTTCGCGGCCGCCGCGGGTCTCTGATCAAGTGTCTTTGGAGCGACGGCCAGGGCTTATGCCTGTTCTCAAAGCGATTGGAGCGCGGGCGATACCTGTGGCCATCGTTGGCTGACGGAACGGTGACGATCTCGACGGCCCAGCTTTCCTATCTGCTGTCGGGCATCGATTGGCGCATGCCGCAAGAGACATGGCGTCCGACGGCGGTCGGATAGGAAAAAATCGGCTGAATAAACGCAAAAAGGGGCGCCTCAAATGGCCGATTTTGTGATTCCATGTGAATTCGTGGACGCCGATCTTTCCTCGCTTCCGGACGACCTCGATGCGCTGAAAGCGGCGCTGATTGCGGCGCGGGCCGAAGCTGCGGCGGAGAAGGCGTGCGCCGTGGCGGCCGTCGCGGAACTGGCGCAGGGTCGCGCGCTGATCGCGCATCTCAATCTTGAGATCGAAAAGTTGCGGCGCACGATTTACGGACCTCGCTCCGAGCGCACGGCGCGGCTGCTCGACCAATTGGAGCTTCGGCTCGAGGAGGCAGAGGCCAACGCGGCGGAAGATGATCTCGCCGCCGAACATACGAAGCCCTCCACCACGGTCAGATCCTTCGCGCGCAAGCGACCGGCGCGAAAACCGTTCCCGGATCATCTGCCGCGTGAGCGCGTGGTGATCCCAGCGCCGCAGAGCTGCCCTTGCTGCGGCTCGGCCAAGCTGTCGAAGCTCGGCGAGGACCTCACGGAGACGCTCGAGGTTATCCCGCGTCAATGGAAGGTGATCCAGACCGTGCGCGAGCGCTTCTCATGCCGCGAATGCGAAACGATCACCCAGCCGCCGGCGCCCTTCCATGTGACGCCGCGCGGCTTCGCTGGCCCCAATTTGCTGGGGATGATCCTGTTCGAGAAGTTTGGTCAACATCAGCCGCTCAATCGCCAGAGCGAACGCTACGCCCGAGAAAGCGTGGATCTTAGCCTATCGACGCTCGCTGACCTGGTCGGCGCCTGCGCCGCCGCCTTGGGGCCCCTGCACAGGTTGATCGAACGCCACGTTCTGTCGGCTGAGCGCCTGCACGGCGATGACACCACGGTTCCGATCCTGGCGAACGGCAAGACCGAAACTGGCCGCGTCTGGACTTACGTCCGCGACGACAGGCCGTTCGGCGGCAAGGACCCGCCGGCGGCGTTGTTCTACGCCTCGCGCGATCGCCGCGGCGAGCATCCTGAGCGTCATCTGACGAACTGGAGCGGCGTCCTCCAGGCCGACGCCTTCAGCGGCTACGCCAGACTTTATCCGCCCGATCGGAAACCGGGCCCGATCGTCGAAGCGCTATGTTGGAGCCACGCCAGACGCAAGTTCTTCGAACTCGCCGACATCGCCGCCAACGCGAGGCGGGGTAAGAACGCCGCGCCGATCTCGCCGATCGCGCTGGAGGCGGTCAAACGCATCGACGCCATCTTCGAGATCGAGCGCGAGATCAACGGCGTCACGGCCGAGGAGCGGCTCGCTGCGCGCCGCTCAAGGAGCGCGCCGCTCGTCGCCGCGCTCGAAGAGTGGACGCGCTCTGAACGCGCCAAGCTCTCCCGGCACAATGCCGTCGCTAAGGCCATCGATTATATGCTCACCCGTTGGCCGGCCTTCTCCCGCTTCCTCGAAGACGGGCGTATCTGTCTTACGAACAACGCGGCGGAAAGAGCGCTGCGCGGTCTGGCCTTGGGAAGAAAGTCATGGCTCTTCGCGGGCTCGGAGCGCGGGGCTGAGCGCGCCGCGATCATGTACACGCTGATTCAGACCGCAAAGCTCAACGACATCGATCCGCAGGCTTGGCTCGCCGACACTCTTTCCAAGATCGCCGAGACGCCGCAGACCCGGCTCGGCAAACTCCTACCCTGGAACTGGATGTCCGACCGCCGCTCGCGCGCCGCAGCTTAACCGCGGCCCTCCCCGGAGGGTTACGATCATCCAGCCTGCATCGGCGATACAACCAACGATTTGGAGCGCGTCGCACATGCGTTGCTCGGCTTAGCCGACATGTTCGAGCTCTTGGTCAACTGGCTGCGAGAACACGCAAGAAACCTCTTCGCCGCCGCTACCCAAACTTCAGACAACAACACGAAAGGTTAAAGTCATGGACAAGATTGTCAGTCGCAACGAGTCATCCTTGGTACAACCCGATCGCCTGCCGATTGCGCTGCGCGCATATGCCACGCCGCCTCTGCCGCCGGACGACGAGGGACCGAACAAGAAGCGTCAAAGTGAGCCTGCGCCGGCTTCCGAATGGACGCTCATTTTCGACACCGAAACGACCGTTGACGCCACGCAGCGGTTGCGCATCGGCGCATATCAGTTTCGCAACCGCGATGAATTGGATGAAGGCGGACTCTTTTACGATCCGGCCATCATCAGCAAGGAAGAATTGAGTTTGCTTCGCCGCGTCTCGGCGGAGCGCGGACTTGCACTGCGGTCGGTGCCTGAGTTCATCGACGATGTGCTGTTCGCTCGGGCCTATGACCTTCGCGCCTCGATCGTCGGTTTCAACCTGCCCTTCGACATTTCGCGATTGGCGATCAGACACGGCTCAGCTCGCGGTAAAGCAATGCGAGGCGGATTCACGTTCAAGCTGTCGCCGCACTGGTGGCGGCCGGCTATCCAGGTCCGCCACCTCAATGCTCGCGCCTCTCTGATCCAGTTCGCGCATCCTCCGAAGCGGCGGGATCCCCGAGGTCAGCGAAAGCGGAAGATTACGCCCAACCACCGGCGCGGCTCATTCATTGATTTGAAGACAATCGCGGCGGCGCTGTATAGCCGTTCGTTCTCGCTCGCGTCGCTCGCCGACTTGCTGCAAACTCCGACCCGCAAGGCGGAAAGCGGCGGGTACGGCAAGCAGCTGACCGCCGACTACGTGGGCTACCTGCTCAACGACGTTCAGGCGACATGGGAGTGCTATCAGAGTCTACGCGACAAGTACGCCCTGCACGCCCTCGAAGAGACGCCGCTCGGCAAGGTGTTGAGCGAGGCGAGCCTGGGCAAGGCCTACCTCAAGCACATGGGCGTGCGGCCCTTTCGCGAGGTTCAGCCTCTGACCGGGCTCATTATGAGCACCTATTTTGGCGGGGGAGCAGAGGTCCGCTGTCGGCGCGAGGTCCGCCAAGTCCTCTATTGCGACTTCCTGTCCATGTACCCGACCGTGTGCACCCTCATGCGGCTGTGGCGATTTGTCATCGCGCAAGGCATGGAAAGGACCGCCTCGACCGACAGGGTCCGGTCGCTCCTCGAGACAGTTTCTCTCGACGACCTCAAGCGTCCAGAATTCTGGCCTCTGCTGACAACCCTCGTGCGTGCGGAGCTGCAAGCGGACATATTCCCGGTCCGCACGAAATATGACGGACAATCGCAGACCATCGGATTGAATTATCTGACCAGCGACAAACCGCTCTGGTTCACGCTCGCCGATGTCATCGCCTCCAAGTTGCTGAGCGGCAGGGTCCCAAAAATCATCGAGGCCATAACCTTCTCGCCAAAAGAACCACAAATCGGTTTGAGGACCGTCAGGATTGCCGGCAACCCCGACTATGAGGTTGACCCGGCCACCGATGATTTCTTCAAGCGCCTGATCGACCTCCGCACGACCGTCAAGGCAAGGCTCAAGAATACAGCCAGCGCAATTGGCGCCGTAAAGTCGCTCGCGAAAAGAAGCTCGCGAATCCGAAGCTCAAGGCGAAGCAGGAGCGCCGCGCGGCGCATGTGAAGTTGATCGGCGAACAGCAGGCGCTCGCCGGCAAGTTCGGCGTCTTCGTCGCGGACCCGCCGACGGCTTTGAACAGGGATGCGCTCGACGGTGAGCAACAAGCCCTCAAGATTCTCGCGAACTCGACGAGCTATGGAATCTTCGTCGAGATAAATGTCGCCGATCTGGACGCCTCCGAAAAGCTCACCTGCTACGGGCCCGATGGCGAAGGCTTTTCAGTCTCGTCAGACAAGGTGGAGGAGCCAGGCCGCTTCTTCTATCCGCTGCTGGCGACATTGATCACCGGCGCGGCGCGATTGATGCTCGGGATTGCCGAGCGACTGTGCGTTGAAAAAGATCTCGACTGGGCCTTTGCGATACCGACAGCATGGCGCTCGCCAAGCCCGACGGGATGCGCCAAGCCGAATTCCTTCAGCGTGCGCAATCGATTTGCGAGTGGTTCGCGTCACTGAATCCCTACGAGAAGAAAGGCTCGATCTTCAAGATTGAAGACGCCAACTACCTACTCGCAGGTGACAGTGTCGGAAGCGATTTCGAACCTCTGTTTTGCTACTGCATCTCGTCCAAGCGATACGGGCTGTTCAACGTCGGGCCGTCCGGCGAAGTCATCATTCGTAAGGCGTCGGCGCACGGACTTGGTCAATACCTCGCGCCCTACGAGGAAGAGGACGCACCAGGATCAATTCCTCCGCCATCAGTCCCTTTGGATGCGATCGGCGTTGATCGCTGGCAATACGACCTCTGGCACGAGATCATCCGCGGCGCCTTAGGGGGGCATCCGGACCAAGTCGATTTGTCCTATCACGACGCGCTCAAGCGACCTGCTGTAAGCCGGTACGGGGCGACCACGCCCACTCTCTTAAATTGGTTCAAGCGGTTCAATCGCAACAGAGCATACGACGACCAGGTGAAGCCATTCAATTTCCTGAACGCGTTTCAGGCGCGGTTGCAATTGCAGCTGTCGGATGCGGATCAATTGGCGATCCCAAAGCGCGGCCGACCGCGAAAGCAATCTTTGATCAAACCGGTCGGACCGTTCGACAAGGACATGCGGAAGGCGGCGCAAATCGCATTTGATCGGGAAACGGGGAATTCGGTCGAAGCCGACAGACTGATGAGCTACGCCGAAGCACTTGCCCAATATCATTTGCGGCCCGAGGCAAAATTCCTCAACGGCGACTTCTTTGACCGAGGGCGGACGGAGCGCCGGCATGTCGTCGCCTCGCAAATCATCCATATTGGGAAGGAAGCCAACAAGTGGGAGGAACAGCACTTCCTCGGGAAGGACGAGGGGGCGGAGATTGAGTATGGCGTTGCCGAGAGCGAGAGTTTGCTAGACGGGAAAATTCGGGCTCTGTGTGAAGAGGTTGGCGAGCGAGCTGCGGCGGAAAAGACTGGGATTTCGCGGACGGCGTTGAGGCGAGCGTTGAAAGTCGGGCTGGCCAAAATGTCGAGGTCAATTCGGTCGCGACTTGCTCGCAGGTAGTCCAATAACTATTTTCCGTAAACCCGACTAGAGGCTGTTAGGAACCTGGGGCAAGTTTAGCGACGTTTTTGAGCATGATGCAGACGAAGGCGATGAGATGGAGGTCTGCCAGGGTTTGAGCACAGCGTTCGTAGTCTTTGACGAGTCTTCGGAAGCGGGTGGCCCACGCGAAGGATCGTTCGACGACCCATCGTCTGGGCAGCAACACGAAACCGCGCTTGGCCTGCGGCAGTTTGATGACCTCGAGCGCAATGCCGCGTTCAGCGGCAGCGGCCGCTGGCTTCTCCCCGGTATAGCCCTGATCGACGAAAGCGATCTTCACGTTCTCTCCGGTCTCCGCCTGAACGGCCTTGGCGATACGGCCGACTTCGGCGCGATCATCCGCGTTGGCGGGCGTGACATGCAGAGCCAGAAGATGGCCAAGCGTGTCGACGGCCAAGTGGAGCTTCGATCCCTTTTTGCGTTTGGCGCCGTCATAAGCGGCGCGAGCGCCGCTCTCAGGGGTCGAGCGCAAGGTCCGGCTGTCGATGATGACGGCGGTTGGCTGCGCGCCTCGGCCCGCCGCAAGACGCAGGATGACGCGCAAGTCCTCAGCCAGAGTCTCGAAGCATCCCGCTTTCAGCCATCGCTGCGCCTGCTGGTAGACGATCTCCCATGGCGGCAGGTCATTCGGCATCCAGCGCCACGGGGCGCCCGTCTTCACGATATAGCGCATGCCGTTGAACACCTCGCGCAACGCGTGCGTGCGCTGCGCACTCTCCTCCGGCAAAAGCGTCAAATAAGGCGCCACAAGCGCCCATTCGCAATCGGAAACATCAGAGGGATAAGGCTTGCGGGACATCAACATCCCGCAACCCTCAGAATTTACAGTTAATCAGTTCCTAACAGCCTCTAGCGCTTGACGCGCTTCGCCTTTCGCCTTGTCCATCTTCCCTTCGGCTTGCAAACCCTTATCGTCCATCATCTTGCCGGCGGCGTCCTTCACGGCGCCCTTCGTTTTCTCCGCGGCGCCTTTGATGTGTTCCTTGTCCATGACAGCCTCCTTTGAGAGCTGCCCACCAAACGCGGGGCGCCCGACATAGGTTCCCGATCGCCCAAAGGCGTTCGGATCGGCAACTGCCCCGGCAATCACGGGCGTTCAAAAATCTGCCTCTCTAGAGATCGAATAATGATACGACTGCGGCTAGCCGCTATGTCGACCGAACTGGCGGCGGCATGAGGAACGGATGACGGCGGCGTTCGGAAAATCCTGCGGGCCGTGCACAATGTGCTGCTCGGCGCTGGAAATCGACTATTTCAAGAAACCTCCTGGGCCCAAGTGCGTCAATTGCTTCGCTGGAGGGGGCTGCGCGATTTATGCCGATCGCCCGGAAGTTTGTCGTGACTTTGAGTGCGAATGGCTGACGCGCCGCGACCTGTCGCGCCAACTGCGCCCGGATCTTGTGGGGACAATATTGATGGAGGACGCAGACAGCGACGAATACCGCGCCGTTTGTGCGCCCGAGAAGCCAATGTCCTGGCGCCATCCGATGGTGTTCGCCCATCTGGTCGCCATGGCCAAGTCCGGCCGCATCGTCGTCGCAAAGGCGGGGCTCTCCTCGTGGCGGATTTTTGGCTCGGGCGAATGGGGACCGACCGTCTGATCGGCCGCCCGATTATTAGCCAGGGCGCCTTTTTGAGTGGCGCCGCAATGGACGCCGGCGCCGTTCTTGTCTCTTAAAGGGCGCCCGGTGGCGCGGTGCCTTGTCCGATGCTATTGACCCTCCGGCCGCGCTCACCCTGCCGCGCCGCCAAAAGGGGCCTTGGATCGGCGTGGCCGACCCCGCGGGGATAAGGAGTTTGCCGAAATGAAGAAGATCGAGGCGATCATCAAACCGTTCAAACTCGACGAGGTGAAGGAAGCCCTGCAGGAGGCGGGAATCCAAGGAATCACCGTCCTCGAAGCGAAAGGCTTCGGCCGGCAAAAGGGACATACCGAGCTTTACCGGGGGGCCGAGTACGTCGTCGACTTTCTGCCCAAGGTGAAGATCGAAGTCGTCGTTTCGGACGAAAATCTCCGTCCGGCGATCGAAGCGATCCGCAATGCGGCGCAAACCGGCCGGATCGGCGATGGCAAGATATTTGTATCGCAGATCGAGGAAGCCATTCGCATCCGCACCGGGGAGACCGGCGCCGATGCGGTCTAAAGGCGTTTCGGGCTGACGAGGGCGCTCCGCCATCCTAGGCGGGCGAAGCAGAAGTTAATCATCAAGGAAGGGCAAATGATGAAGACCGCCAAGGATGTCCTGAAGGCGATCAAGGACAATGACGTCAAGTATGTCGACCTCCGCTTCACCGATCCACGGGGCAAGTGGCAGCACGTGACCTTCGATCAGACGCTGATCGATGAAGAGGCGTTCGCGGAAGGCCTCATGTTCGACGGATCTTCGATCGCCGGGTGGAAGGCGATCAACGAATCCGACATGACGCTGATGCCCGACCCGACCTCGGCCTGTATGGACCCGTTCTTCGCCGCCTCAACGATGGTCGTCACCTGCGACATTCTCGATCCAGCGAGCGGCCAGCCTTATAACCGCGATCCGCGCGGCATCTCCAAGAAAGCCGAGGCTTATCTCAAGTCGACGGGCGTCGGCGACGCTGTGTTCTTCGGCCCGGAAGCCGAGTTCTTCGTATTCGACGACGTGCGCTTTGCGGCCGAGGCGTACAATACCGGCTTCCAGATCGATTCGATCGAGCTGCCGACGAATTCCGACACGACCTACGAGGGTGGAAACCTCGGCCACCGCGTCCGCACCAAGGGCGGCTATTTCCCCGTTCCGCCGCAGGACTCCGCTCAGGACATGCGCGGTGAAATGCTTGCGGCTATGGCGCAGATGGGCGCGGTGGTCGAAAAGCACCACCACGAGGTCGCCTCGGCCCAGCACGAGCTCGGCCTCAAGTTCGGCCCCATGACCACCATGGCCGACCATCTGCAGGTCTATAAGTACTGCATTCACATGGTCGCGCAGAGCTACGGCAAGACGGCGACCTTCATGCCCAAGCCGATCTATGGCGACAACGGCTCGGGCATGCACGTGCACCAGTCGATCTGGAAGGGCGGCAAGCCGGTCATGGCCGGCAATAAATACGCCGACTTGAGCCAGGAGTGCCTCTATTACATCGGCGGCATCATCAAACACGCCAAGGCGCTCAACGGCTTCACCAATCCTTCGACCAATAGCTACAAGCGTCTGGTCCCGGGGTTCGAGGCGCCGGTGCTGCTGGCCTATTCCGCCCGCAACCGCTCGGCCTCCTGCCGTATCCCGTGGACCGCGAACCCGAAGGCCAAACGGGTCGAGGTGCGCTTCCCCGACCCAACCGCCAACCCCTATCTCGCCTTCTCGGCGATGCTGATGGCGGGCCTCGACGGCATTCAGAACAAGATCGACCCCGGCCCGGCGATGGACAAAGACCTCTACGACCTGCCGCCAAAGGAGCTCAAGAAGATCCCGACCGTGTGCGGATCATTGCGCGAGGCGCTCTCCAGCCTCGACAGGGATCGCGCCTTCCTGAAGGCCGGCGACGTGTTCAACGATGACTTCATCGACAGCTACATCGAGCTCAAGATGCTCGACGTCCAGCGCTTCGAGATGACGCCCCATCCGGTCGAATACGAAATGTACTATTCGTACTGAGCCGCTCGGCCTCCTTCCAGCAAACGTAACCAAGGGCGGCTTACCGGCCGCCCTTGGCGTTTCAGTTGCGCTGCGCGCCGCCGAAATAGGCGCGCTTAAACGCCTCTAAACGCGACTAAACGCGACTAAACGTTAGTAAAATTGCTTTCATTTGCTAGCGTTTATTTGGCGATTATATAGTTGACGAACCATGGATGCGGTGATAGCCATATCTCAGCCGTCGTTTTGGCGGCTAAGAGGATTGGTCATGGCCGACAAGCCCGTGGTTCATATCGGAGATAATTCACCTGAGTACGTGGCCTACAAGCTTATGCTTGATATTGTCAGGATTGAAGGCAAGGAACGTCACTCTAAAGATGAGATTCTGAATTTATATGCGGAATGTCTTCATACCGTGAACTCCCCTCACCTCCGAGTAGGAAGAGATAAAACGTTTCCGCGCTAGAGATGATCTGCTCTGGCGACGATATGGGACCAGCATAGGTCAGAGCGGCCTTGAGAGCCTCAAGGCGCATTTCTTCCAAACTCATCATTTCACCTTAAATTGGACTCGCTGGCGAAACTCAGCGGGTCTCTTTGCTTGGCTTTACTTTAGGGAAGCCAGTTTCGCTATCTTTGGGCGGCCTGTGAGCCGCGATCTTTTTCAGCGCCGCGTCAAAGCGCTCTTCGGATTCATCGCATTCGAGGGCGCGGGCGACATCCTCAAACCGCTCCCGTTTCTCACCAGGCTTCTTTGTCATCGGATTGCCCCACAAGCGGCGAACGCCATCAATTGGCCCATAGCCAAGGAAATAGATTGCGATTCTCTGGCGTTCCCTGTATGGTCACCACGGAGCCAGGATTCGGACAATGACCACGCCATTTTTAACCTCACTTGATGCTGAAATCTCTCGCCTAGAGGCAGTTTTGGACGCCATCCCAGAAATGAAGCAACTTGCAGAGCTGCGCCGACTGCGATCGTTATATAACACGGTAGGCGAACTTCACCGCAAGACAGAAGAGCTTGTGGCCAAAAGCTTGTCACCCCATCGCCCTGGTCGTCGGATGTCGTCAGAACGACAGCAAGCGCTGGAATTTGCCCAAGTCCACATGAAGGGACAGGTCCATCCGACAAAAACCGTAGACCTTCTCACCGCGCTAATCGCTAATGGAATTGAGATTGGAGGCAGCGACCCAGTTAACAGTCTCAGTGCGCTACTCTCTACCTCTAGCCGCTTTGTGGCGCACGGTCGCTCAGGATGGACCCTGAAGCCTGAGGACACCGGCAGCCGTCTTTTCTATCCTTCGATGGCTCCCCAGACGGCAGGCGAAGTGAAAGAGAATTAGGCCCGCGCATTTCAAGTCTGCCCAGACGGATGCGCGGGCCTCAAACACGATTCTGAAAGGGATCAGAAAGGTGGGTGGTACATGATAATATAGAGCTTGCGCCCTATGCGTGGGGCTGTCTTCGCGGTGGCTCGCGATATCAGTCTCACGCCCCCCTTCTATATAAGCTGAATCTCGCGGATTCGTCAATCGAATCAGCGCTTTTTATCAACTGCGCGCGTCAGATATCTTATATGTCAGGCGTTTGCCTGAAAAACCGTTCAATGCGCGCAGCGCTCGCTCTTGATCCTCAATGCCAAGCTTTGAACGATTGCTATATCGGAAATCAAATTCCGCAAGGTAGCGGTGCAAATGCTTCTCCGAGCAATGCTGGTAAACGCCCTTCATTTCCACGCTTGAAGATTGAATAATATCCCTCAATCGTGTTCGTATTGACATGCACGCCAGTCTTTCGGTCCGTATAGCCATATTCATCACGCGAGTGATCCACCGCGCTATGGTTGGCGAACTCATCGCCTAGTTGAGCGTAGCGCTTGGCCTCGTCCGTCATGACATGACTTTCACGGCTCAAATTGGCGCGAACGACCGGCAAAACGTCCTCTTTCTTGACGCTATCGACGCGGAATGAACGAACCGATCCCCCGCGCTCCACAAGCGTCAACACAACATGCTTGTGGCCGACACCCTGCTTGACGACCGCGCCTTCCTTACGGCCAATGAACGTCTCATCAACCTCAACAATCGAGCCAGCCCCGCCCATCGGCGCAAGATCGCCAGTGCGCAAAGCCTCTCGAATGCGATGGCAGAGAAACCAAGCCGTCTTGTACGTGACGCCAAGGACGCGATGGATCTGATGCGCGCTTACGCCTTTCTTGCTGGCACACATCAGATAAACCGCCTGTAAGGTCTTGTGCAGTGGAATGTGCGCCAACTCGAAAACAGTCCCAACACGAACCGTGAACTGTTTCCGGCAAGCCTTCTCACAGCATTTGCGAAGGCCAATGCGGGTCTTGCGCAAGTCATAATGCTTGGCGTTGATTGAACCACAATGGGGGCAGATAGGCGCAACCGGCCAAAGCACGCCTTCCAAATGGGCGAAGGCGGCTTCTTCATTGTGGAAATATTGCTTCGAGAGAACGGACATAGCTAACCTCTTGAATTTGAAGATAACACAGTCCGCATGGTTCGTCAACTATATAATCGCCGTTTATTTTTTGGAATCGGGACTTTTCAATGGGTTACAGCCGATTCGAACAAATTCTCTGACTCCCTATCTTCGGCTGAACCCTTCGAGCGCCTTCGGTTGCAGGAATCGCCTCTGGACCGTCCATTCTCCGTCTGCCGCCCGAAAGCGCGATTGTGACCCGACCATTCCGAATGCATACCATGGATTTCTGCTTATGGCAAGATTCTGCTTCGCGCCAGATTCTGCTTCGCGACTGTCGGTAGCACACGATAGGTCCGGTTCGCCGTTTCAAGGCTTCGTGACAGACGATCGCCAAATCTGGATCTCAAACTCGCTTCTCGATCATCCGCGCCAGAGCCACGGCCCGCTCCTCGGGAACGTGACCGATGACCAGATGGCTGCGGCCGTTACGCGACCACCAGGCGAGCGACAAGTCGCCGCGCCTCTCTGATTGAGCAGGCGTGTCCGGCGCGCCGTTCACGAGGATGCAAAGCAGGACCGGAGCGCCGGAAGGGTCGACATAAGCGACGACGCCCAACGGTGAGCCTTCATACGAAAGCATGAACGCGGACGTGAACCGCAGGTTCGGCAGGCCCACATTCTCGGGCGTCAGATTCGCGCCGACCGCGGCGCCGACCGCCTTCAGCTCGGCCGCCTGTTGCATCTCGTCCGGCTTCAACGGACTGAAGGTCTCAATCGTATAAAGATGTGTGTATTCCGCGATCGCCGTGCGCCAGTCTTCCCGCCCGTCGAACAGCCCAAAGGTTGACGCGGCCCACATGGCGGCGCCTGCGGCGAGGACCCCTATAACAAGGCCGGTAACAAGGCCCGTGGCGAGCTCTCGAAGGGCAATTCCAGCGAAGCGCCTTGGCGGCCGGCGAATCGGCTCGTTGGCGGGGAGGGCGGTCCGCAGACGAGCGAGCGGAGCTTGCTCGAGCAAAACGTCGAAGGAGGCGGCGAGTGGCGCGCTGGTTTGCCGGAACTCTTCATAACGGCGGCGCAACCCGTCGTCCGTCGCGAGGCGGGCCAAGAAAGCGGTTCTGCGGCCTTCGTCGAGCTCGTTGTCGATCAACGCGACAAGTTCGGCGTCATCGTCGGACATGATGAGGCTGCCCAAGCCCTCCTATCTCAGTCTGGCCAGCGCCGCCCGCCCCGCGGCTAACCTACTCATGATCGTGCCGATTGGCACTCCAAGCGCGACGGCCGCCTCAGCGTAACTGTACCCTTCGGCGTATACCAACAGAATTGTCTCGCGCTGGGCCTCCGGCAGCCCACCGATTGCTCTTAACACCGTGGACGCGGTAATATTCGTTTCCATGTCCCGCGCGCCGTCGCTGATCAGCGCTTCCTCCGCATTGACAAAACCGCCACCCTCCCGAATCCGTTGCGATCGGATCTCATTGAGCCAGATCGAGCGAAGAATTGCGAACAGCCATCGCTCGATACGGGTTCCCGGGACAAATTGATCCGCGCGCTCGATTGCGCGCAGGCAGGTGGCTTGCACGAGGTCGTCGGCGACGTCACGCGCCTTCGACAACACCAGCGCATATCGCCAAAGGCGGGCAAGCGAAGGCTCAAGCCCGGCCCGCACTTCCCGTCGGCTCGCTTCGCTCATGACCCCGCTGGACTTCACCGGCCGCTCCATTAGAGCATGATTGTGGGACTTGCGAGGAGCGCGACCTCCAGTTTTATCAGCCAATCGCCTGGCTGTGGAACGGGGACGGCGCGAATGAATGGCGCCGTCACGTGTTTCGTCGGCTCCCGAACTCAAACCGGAAGGGCAGCGACGTGCGCTTGGCGTGCACTTGGCAAGTGTCGCCCATTGAGAAGCTCAATGCCGTTCTTCTCCGGCGCTTGAGCGGCGCGCTCCGCCTTGCTGCGGCCTCAGCGCGCGGCCTATAGAAGCTCTCGCGCCCTTTCCATACCGCTATCTTTCGAAGGTCCCGAATGTCGACCGTCGACGTCAAGCCCACGAACAACCGCAAACCGGCTGGCAAGGCCGAGACTGCGAATGAGCCGCTGAAGCACGCGCTCGCGGGTTGTACCCGGGCGCTCGCCCGCCAACCGGGCCTTGAAGTCGCGTTCTCGACAGACAAACCTTCGCTCACCACGTCGCCGGAGGGCGCCAAGGCGCGACTGCCCGAGCCGCCGCGGAAGCCCAACCCGCGCGAGGCTGCAGTCGTAAGAGGCCTCGCGGATTTGTTCGCCCTGCGGCTCGCCTGTCATAACGAGGCGCTTCATCGGCGCCTCGCGCCCCCGAGCGCGCCGGCGCGCGCGCTGTTTGACGCAGTCGAGCAAGCACGGGTTGAAGCCATCGGCTCGCGCCGCATGCAGGGCGTGGCGTCCAACATCGCCGCTATGCTTGACGACCGCTACCACCGCAGCCCGTTCGCGGAGGCGCGCACGCGCGAGGAAGCGCCGATTGAGGAAGCGGTGGCGATGCTCGCGCGCGAGCGCATGACGGGGCTCGAGCCTCCGCGCGGGGCGGCGCGTCTGGTTGAGCTCTGGCGCCCTTTCGTCGAAGAGAAGGCCGGCGCTGAGCTCGATCAACTCGGCGACGCTCTGCTGGATCAGCGCGCCTACGCGAGGCTGGTGCGCAAAGTCCTCTCGTCCTTGGGGCTGGCAAGCGACGCCGACGCTGACTCCGAGGAGTTGGACGAGGAGACGAAAGAGAAGACGCCGCCCGAACAGCCCGATGAAACCGAAGGCGAGGGCGAAGACCAGTCAACGCAGGATTCAACGCAGCGCGAAGCGGCCGATGAGACGACCGACGAGGCCGACGAGAGCGCGGTCGAGACGGTCGAAGCGCCGTCGTCGGAACTGGAGGATGAAGGCGAGTCAGGCGACGCTGACGAGGCGGCGGAGCGACGCCCCCCGCAGTCCGAGGCCCCCGAGCGGCGCGGTCCCGAGTACAAGGCTTACACCACGCGCTTTGACGAAATAATCGACGCAGACGAATTGTGTGACGCGGATGAATTGCAGCGCTTGCGCGACTACCTCGACAAGCAATTGCAGAACCTGCATGCGGTGGTCGCCCGACTGGCCAACCGGCTGCAGCGACGGCTGATGGCGCAGCAGAGCCGTTCGTGGGAGTTCGATCTCGAAGAGGGCGTTCTCGACACAGCGCGCTTGCCGCGTGTGATCATCGACTCGCAGCAGCCTCTGTCCTTCAAGCAGGAAAAGGACATGGCGTTCCGCGACACCACGGTAACGCTGCTCATCGACAATTCCGGCTCGATGCGCGGTCGCCCGATCACGGTCGCGGCGACTTGCGCCGACATTCTCGCCCGCACGCTCGAGCGCTGTGGCGTCAAGGTGGAGATCCTAGGCTTCACCACCCGCGCCTGGAAGGGCGGACAGTCGCGCGAGTCCTGGCTGCAGGCGGGGAAACCCGCCAATCCAGGTCGGCTCAACGACTTGCGCCATCTCATCTACAAGTCAGCCGATGCGCCGTGGCGGCGCGCGCGCAAGAACCTCGGGCTTATGATGCGCGAGGGTTTGCTCAAAGAGAATATCGACGGCGAAGCGCTCGACTGGGCGCACCAGCGTCTTCTTGGCCGCCCCGAGCAGCGCAAGATCCTGATGATGATCTCCGACGGCGCGCCTGTCGACGATTCAACGCTTTCCGTGAATCCCGGCAATTATCTCGAACGCCACTTGCGGTTCGTCATCGAGGAAATTGAGACTCGCTCGCCGGTCGAGCTCATCGCCATCGGCATCGGCCATGACGTGACGCGCTATTACCGGCGCGCCGTGACGATCGTCGACGCCGAGGAGCTCGGCGGGGCCATGACGGAAAAATTGGCTGAGCTGTTCGACGAGAATTTTACGCAACCCGAACCGGCCAAGCCAGTCCGGTCGCCGAAGCGAGGTCGGAAGAAGGCCTGACACGCTATCGTCGCGGCATTGTCTCGCCGGATAGAGGCCGGGAGCCTTGGACGGTTTCCGGGGCCCCTATCGACAAGACGACGAACAGTCTATGCCTGGATCGTCACCCTCACCAAGTGGATCGAGCGGGATTCCGGACCGGCGTGAATTGAGCGATCCTCACCGAATGCGCGCCACTGGCAGAAATACGCATGCAGCCTCACTCAGGCCGCCATGTCCGATCCGATTTTCACCAGATAGGAAGCGCATTCATTCACCGTGTTATATTCCCACAACAAGGTCGGGGGCAGCTCCACGCCGACCTCCTCCTCAATTTCCATCGCCAGAATAACGGCATCGATGGACTGCAATCCATATTTCGAGAATGGAGCGTCGGGATCCATACCATTCTTCACCTTAAGCGATGTTGAAATACGCTGAATCAGCCAGTCTTTCATCTCATTCAGATCTTTGGCCTTCGACATATTGTAACCCCCGGTTGCTGCACCCAACGCCATAACCTTCCGCTCAGTTGTTACCTAAAGCGGCGGCGCTGACTGAAAACATACGATTGTCTCGCTGAAGACGCCGCAGCTCTTGCAGAAGCTCCGGCCGAGACGCGTCCATGATATCATGGTGATGGATATCGAGGTGTTTGTCAAAAATCCTGGCTAGCGCCGGCACTAGCCACGCACCCCTAGCGAAGAATGAAGAGCTGTTGGTTCGATTCCAGATCCAGGCGTGCAGGCACGCTGCGGCGGCATGCAATGCGGAGTATCTTCGTGCCGCTCTGAACATCGCTGCAGACTGCAAGTGCCCATGTTCGAAGTCGGATTTAGCGAACTTAGCGTTATGGGCCCCGATCTCACGCACCAGCTGTTGACCGAACGCCAAAATCCGATCGATTTCGGCCGGATCAGCGCTGTTCTTGGCTCGTTCCGATTTCAGATGCTCGAGGCTGTACTCGACACCCTCCAAAGCGTCATTGGCTTGCGTACTCACCAAACTCAGTCTTTGACCGTTCCAAGCCGGAAGGGCGGCGTTCATTTCAAAGATCTGACGAAGCCTGGAACCCTGATCGCCGCGCACGCCGCGCCGCCGGGCGAGATGCCTGAACTGAAGCATCAATGCATGCAGATTCACCACTGTGCTTCCATCGAAGAGACTGACAACTGCGGCGTCTCGCAAGACCCGTTGAAACGTTCCGAACTCGTGCTCTTCGCGCATGTAATAGCGCGCCCCAAGCACGACCAAGAGATTCTGGATCATCGTTTCGATCGTTGTTGGAACAAAGTATTTAACGATCGAAGCCCAAAGGCTGGACTGTTCCGGCACAACGTGAAACGATCGCAGTCCAGAATTCGTCACGCAATCGCAAATAAGGAGATCGAGGAACGCATCGGTAAAAACTCCGGCTGCATGTGGAAGATCGATAACAAGCTCGTCATAGAGCTTGCGACTCAGGGCAAAGCTTAGTGTGGTTCGCAATGCCGTATCGCCAGCTCCAAGCGAGATAGCCGCGCAAAGAGCGCGAGTGATCTGGAAGCCTCGTAACGCGAGTTGAAGCCCTTCTCCTTCACCGCCAAGCAAACTTTGTGCCGGCGCCGGGCAATGTTCAAACTTGATGCCGCTGATGTCCGACCCGCGCATGCCGTGGGTGAGAATTTTTGGCAAATTGGAAAACCGGCTGGCGTCGAGCTTGCTTTTGTCCAGCATGAACAATGACAAGCCGCGGGGGCCGGCCAAAGGATCCGTGGTCGCCAAAACAAAACAGAGCCCTCCGACGGTCGCGCGGTTAATGGGCCATTTCTCCCCTGTGATCTCGTACCCGTCCGCCGTTCGCCGCGCTATTGTGTCGCTGGCCGCCAAATCGGCGCCGTGGTCCCGTTCGGAGTAGGCAAGGCACATCGCCCCGCGCCGCTCCATGATGTAATCGGCCAGCCATCGCTTTTGTTCGTCGGTGCCGCCAACCCAGGCCAAAAACGACCAAAATAATGTGGAGAACGCGACGGCGCTGGACACGTCCCGACGCGACAGCACACGGATCACCTCCCCCAATTCGGAGAACGAGCGAAACGACCCGCCAAGTTCCTCGGGAACGTAGTGGCGAGCGAGCTGGCTGTCATACAGCCAACGAACCGCCTCTTCCGGAAATTGTTCGGTCTCGTCAACCTTTTTGGAATATGCGAACGACAGCGGGTTGGCAGGATTGTTGGGATCACCCAACCGGAATTCCAGCGCCTCGGTCAGCGTCGTCTTTGCAAGGGTCGGTGCGAGCGAGTTCATTTTCAAATTCCCGTGAATTACGAGAGCGGTCCGTCGTTAAGCACAAATATCGTTTCCAGGCTGCCATCCAACAATGCGGCGCGGCAGGCCCGGCGCTGTATCTTCCCGCTCGATGTCTTCGGGATTGTCCCCCGCCTGACCAGCGCGACCGCGTGTGCGCGCACGTCGAACTCCAAGGAAATCTGCTCCCGAATCCTGGCGGTGACCTGCTCGAAGTCAACATTCGAGGGGTGATCTTTACGGTTCAACTCCTGGACGACGCCGAGGCGCTCCTCTCCATCGATCGTCAGCGGAAAGGCCGCGCTTTCGGCGCTTTCAACTGCAGGGTGGCACTTTTGTGACACCCACTCGATGTCCTGTGGAGCAAAGTTCGCGCCGCGGATGATGATCATGTCCTTGAGCCGGCCGGAAACGAAAAGCTCTCCATTTTGCAAAAAGCCCAGATCTCCGGTCCGCAGCCAGGGCCCTTCCCCGGTGTCATTTAAGAAGGCCTTGAATATCTCCTGGGATCTGACCGGCTGCTTCCAATATCCATCGGCCACCGCGGCATCCGACACCCAGATTTCTCCGATCTCGTCACCCCGACATTTGGTGAGATCGGCTGGATTGACGATGGCGACTTTTGTGTCGCCCACCAGTTCGCCGCAGCTGACAACCTTGCGGCCCACGCGGCCCGCCTCGACAGGAATCACGCGCCCTTCAAAGACCGCATCGGCATCCACTTCGAGAACGCGCGGTCCGGAGTTAGGCCGTGTGGATGAGACAAGCAACGTCGCCTCGGCAAGTCCATAGGCTGGCGCGGAGGCGACCCTGTGAAAGCCGCATGGCTCGAACGTCTCGATGAATTTCTCCAGCACCTCTGGGTTGATGGGCTCCGCCGCATTTCCAGCGGCTTTCCAACTGGCGAGGTTCAGGCCCGCGCGTTCCTCCGGGCTAATTCGGCGAATGCAATGCTCATAAGCGAAGTTTGGCGCCTGAGAATGCGTGCCGCCATATTTGCTGATCGCCCCGAGCCAGTGGGCGGGCCGTTTCAGGAACGACAATGGCGACATGAAATAACAGGGATCGCCGCTGAACAGAGGCTGCAACAAGCCCTGCACGAGGCCATAGTCGTGAAAATGAGGCATCCAGGTCACGGTCACGCCGTCCCCGTAGCCGCAGGCCTTATGCAGGGCGGCGAGATGATGCATCAAGTTTTGATGCGTTATAACCACCCCGGACGGCGAACTGGTCGATCCTGAAGTATACTGAAAATAGGCCGGCGCCGTGGCGTCAATCGGTTCGGCGCCCAAGTCGCTGTCGCCCTCGTCGAGTTCGTCGGTCACGATCCAGGGCGTGCCCTCGAAGTCCCAAAGGGTGCTGGCGCCGGCAGAGGCCATGTTGAAAATCTTGCGGGTCGTCAGGACGAAGGCGGCGTCAGCGTCCTTGGCGACCGCCCTCAGGCGGGGCATCGTGCGAAGAAGATTCCAGCTCTCGGGCGCGGGCACGGGGACCGCCACCACGTTCCGCGACAGGCAGGCCAGAAACGCCGCCAAAAAATCAGGACCTTGCGGATAAACCAGCAAAGCTCGTTTGCCGATTGACCCGATCTTCCGGAGATGCGCGCCAACCTTCGCGGCCTCCCGATAGAGATCGGAGTAATCCCACTGATTTCGAACTTCGAACCCGGCGAGAAACGTATAACAGAGGTCTTTTTCGCTTTGCCGAACCCTGTCGTTCAGCAAATCCCGCATGGTTCGATAACGTTCGTTCATTCGTCGAGTCCAAGATTTGCTGCTGTTGGCGTTAGCTGGGGGTTGGCGCGGCGACTAACGCTGCGCTCGAAAGCTGCCCTTGCCAGACGTCTCTTTATGGCCGTAATAGCAAGCAACATTGGGTTGGACAAGGCAAATTAAATTCGGTGTACGGCCTGTTTCCCTCCGAGGTTCCAGGATTCGCTAGATATTGTTGAGGATTAAGTGAAGTCGTGACAGTTGAGTGACGCAGATTTTGGAGTGCATGGCATGAAATTCCGTCCGCCGCGAATGCAGCCTGCCTTTTCCGGGACTGGGCACCTTGTCGTTTGGATTGCAGCATTGGCTGCGATTTTACTGTCACCGATCTTGACTGCGCTCATCGTAAGCCCTGAAACGCGTTATCTCGTGATGTCCAAGCGCGTTGGCCCGTCAGACTGGCATACAAACCAAGTCCTTATAAAGACGCAGCCGCTCGACATTCTTATCCTCGGCAATTCAAGAATGCTGACGGCGATCGATCACGCCACCCTTCGCGAAATTGTGCATACGCCAGACGGGCCACTCCGGTCTGAAACAATTGCCGCCAGATTTAATGGCTACGATTTGACTTATACGTTCCTAAAGGACTTTTTTATTCATCGTCGCGCACGATTGGTTGTCATAAACTATCCGGATATCCCTCAAATCGATAACCATCCGGGTGAAAAATACATTCGGAGACTTGGACAACCTGATCCGGGTCTGGATATCAACAGTCCCGGTCTTGCGATCACGGATTACGCGGAAATGGCGCTGATCGGACCGCGCCTCGCTTTGGCTTCCATTTTTAGGCCCGGATCGCTGACTCGGCAAGGCTACCGGACGATGGAGGATTTTCCCGACTTTGAACGGACCCGAGGAAGTTACACGCCCGACGAGGGGTATCAGGAAAATAAGACCTCTCCTCGAGAGGCGTTTACCCGGTATGACTCGCCAGACAAACCACAGTCGGCGATAATCATATATCCCGGGGCGCCTCTCCCCGCGGGAGTGGTTTTGACTGACAGGCCGCTGACACCGATCGAATTCGCTTATCTTCCTGCGATCAAAAAGTTATGCGAAGACAATGGCGCCGTCCTGGCGTTTATGCTGCTGCCAATGGCGACGAGCCAGGAGCGGATAGAGATATCAGACCGGGTGCTTGCGCTCGGAGTTCCCATTATCGCTGCATCGCCCGAATCGATGTTCGGAAACATTCCGCCTGAGCGTATAAAAGAAAACTACTTCGACCCTTTACACCTCAACTCGAACGGAGCGCGTCGAAGCGCGCAGGTTTTTGGTCCGGCATTCCAGACGTTGCTTGAAAAAATTCGAGGCTGACAAATGCGATCCTTCCTACTAGTTTTGTTTTGCCTGCTGGCGTTTTTGTCGGTTGGAATATTTGCTAGCATTTCTTCGCTTAATATGGACGCCGGTTTCTTGTACGCGCAGTTTTAACATGTCAGATTTGATTTTCTCGGCCACCGCGCTCGTCGTCCTTTGCTATTTTGGGATTGCGACTGTGGTCGCACGCTTGATGCCAGTCGGCGCTATTCGGAGCACGGTCTTCGCAATTCTCAACGTTGCCGCGGTATGGCTGATCTTCTTTACCGGAACGCAGTCCGGCGCATTCTCGATGTTGCTATACGTTCTGTTCTTGTCAGTATTTTGGATATTGCTTCGCGTTGCGCAAACCCGATCCCGTCATCTGTTCCTACTCGGGTTTGTGCCCCCGATTGCATGGCTGGTGTTTGCCAAGACGACTGGCCTCCTGTTTTTCGTCGGACTTTCCTACATGTTGTTCCGCTGCGCGCACGTGGAGTGGGAACTCAGTAAGCGCAAGATCAATATGATGTCTTTTCCTGACTATATGGCGCATTGTTTCTTCGCGCCCACTTTTCTCATCGGACCTATCTCTCCTTACAGTTATTTTGAAAATTCCTTCAATGCCGGAGAGGCTTATAAAAAAGAGAATACTACTAATTGCCTGCTTCGAATTTTAAAGGGCGCAGCAAAAGTCGTAGTTATCTCAGGCGTGTTCTTACAGATCAGCCCGGATGCTTTTATTATTGATTATAGAACGCACACAATTTACGAAGTTTTTATAGCAATCATTGGTTTCTATATTTACATGTATGCCAATTTTTCGGGTCTAAACGATGTGTCCATCGGCGCGGCCGGGCTCATGGGGATTGCGGTAAAGGAGAATTTCAACCGGCCCTATCTTTCACAAAGCGTCACCGAAATGTACACGCGCTGGCACATGACCTTGTCGGAATGGATGAGGGACATTGTCTTTTTTCCGCTGGCGGCTTTTCTGATGCGCCGCGCCACGTGGCTGACGCGCTATCAGTCGTCTGCGGTCGCAACGATGACGGTCTTTGTCCTCTTCGGTCTGTGGCACAGCGGCGCCAGTCTCGGCTGGCAGTACTGGCTCATGGGCTTTCTCCTGGGTGCGGCCGTCGTGGTCGAATTTTATCTCGGGCAATGGGCCAGGCAATGGCCCGAAGACGGACGTTTCGCTCTTCCCCCTGTGGTTGGCAGGGTGGCGCGCACGCTTTACGCAAACCTCTATTTCGCAGCAGCTGCGTCGCTGATGTCGATCAATTGGCAACAACGGGGTGTAACTCCCGTCGATTGGATAAGAGGGATTGGCCGGTTTCTATGAGTGGAGAGCGCCGACATCATCGCGGCCGACGAGCCGATAGCCGCGCGCCTCTGCGCCGTTGACGCAGAACTCCACACGATAGTACTACAAAAAGCCGTTGGCAGGTGGGCGCTCGCCGGACTCGGAAAGCTCCAACAATCGATGGTATGGTGCTCAAAACGCCGCGCTTTCGCGTTGCGTTTCCAAAGGGAGGAATGCGTATGAATCTGAAAACTTTCGCTGCCACGGTCGCTGTCGGGCTCCTGACTGCCGCAAGCGTCGCCTACGCCCAGGACAAGGGCACGATCGGCATCGCCATGCCCACCAAGACCTCCGCTCGCTGGATCGCTGACGGCGACAATATGGTCAAGGTTCTCCAATCCAAGGGCTACAAGACTGATCTTCAATACGCCGACGACGATATCCCCAATCAACTCGCTCAGGTTGAGAACATGATCACCAAAGGCGACAAAGTCCTGGTGATCGCGGCCATCGACGGCACGACGCTGTCGAATGCGCTGCAGAAAGCCGCCGACGCTGGCATCAAGGTCATCTCCTATGACCGTCTCATCGTCGGCTCGCCCAATGTCGACTATTACGCGACCTTCGACAATTTCAAGGTCGGCGTGCTCCAGGCCACCAGCATCGTCCATGGCCTCGGCCTCGACGCCGGCAAGAACGGCCCGTTCAACATCGAGTTGTTCGGCGGCTCGCCCGACGACACGAACGCATTCTATTTCTATAACGGCGCGATGTCGGTCCTGCAGCCCTACATCGACAGCGGCAAGCTCGTCGTCCAGTCGAAGCAGATGGGCATGGACAAGGTCGGCACCCTTCGCTGGAAGGCGGAGGTCGCTCAGGCTCGCATGGACAACCTCCTCAGCGCCTATTACACCCAGAAGCGCGTGGACGCCGTTCTGTCGCCTTATGACGGCCTCAGCATCGGCATCATCTCTGCGCTGAAGGGCGTCGGCTACGGCACGGCGGATCAGCCGATGCCGATCATCTCCGGGCAGGACGCGGAAATCCCCTCGGTCAAGTCGATCATCAACCACGAGCAGTACTCGACGATCTTCAAGGACACTCGCGATCTCGCCAAAGTGGCCGCCAACATGGTCGACGCGGTTGTTTCCGGAGGCAAGCCGGAGATCAACGATACAAAGACCTACAACAACAAGGTCAAGATCGTCCCGTCCTATCTGCTGACCCCGGTCACGGTCGACTCGACCAACTGGCAGAAGGCGCTGGTCGACACTGGCTATTACAAGGCCGACCAGCTCAAGTAATCCCCCGCGCTGACGACTAAGGGTCTTCGCGCCGATCTTTTTGCGCGAAGCCCCTTTTTCGTCGCCGGCGCAAGCGTTCCCATTGCATGGTCTGGCGGACTAATCGCCTACCGCAACCGACGAGCTGCAAGTCATGACTCCCATTCTGGAAATGAGGGGGATCACAAAGACTTTTCCCGGGGTCATCGCGCTGCGCGATGTCAATCTGTCGGTCCGCGAAGGCGAGATTCACGCGATCTGCGGCGAGAACGGGGCCGGCAAGTCGACCCTAATGAAGGTGCTGAGCGGGGTCTACCCTTACGGTGCTTATGAAGGCCAGATCGTCTTTCAGGGGCAGGAACGCCGCTTTTCGCGCATCGCCGACAGCGAGCATCTTGGCATCATCATCATCCATCAGGAATTGGCGCTCGTGCCGCTCCTGTCGATCGCCGAAAATATCTTCCTCGGCAACGAGCCGGCCAAAATGGGCGTCATCGATTGGAGTGTGGCCTTCAACCGAACGCGGGAGCTCCTGAGCAAGGTGGGGCTCAAGGAATCGCCCAAGGCGCTGATCACCAATCTGGGAATCGGCAAGCAGCAGCTTGTCGAGATCGCCAAGGCGCTCGCCAAGAAGGTGAAGCTGTTGATCCTCGATGAACCGACCGCCAGCCTCAACGAAACCGACAGCGACGCCTTGCTGCGTTTGCTGGTCGAGTTCAAGGCTCAGGGTATCACTTCGATCATCATATCGCACAAGCTCAACGAGCTGGCCAAGGTAGCCGACCAAATCACCGTGCTGCGCGACGGCGCGACGGTCGAGACCATCGACTGCCGCCGCGAGACGATCAGCGAGGGCCGCATCATCAAAAGCATGGTCGGGCGCGAGATGTCGGATCGTTATCCGCAACGCGTCCCCAAGATTGCAGAGCGCCTGTTCGCGGTCGAGAACTGGCGCGTCGAACACCCGCTCCACGCCGGACGCGAAGTGATCAAGGGCGTCGACCTGCATGTCAACCGGGGCGAGGTTGTCGGCATCGCCGGATTGATGGGCGCCGGGCGCACCGAACTCGCCATGAGCATTTTCGGACGCGCTTACGGACGAAACGTCACTGGCCGCGCCCTCATGGAGGGCAAGGAGATCGACGTCTCGACGGTGCAGAAGGCCGTCGCCAACGGCATCGCCTACGTGACCGAGGACCGCAAGAGCCTCGGGCTCGTGTT
The DNA here is from genome assembly GCA_963726105.1 of uncultured Alphaproteobacteria bacterium. Taxonomy (GTDB): domain Bacteria; phylum Pseudomonadota; class Alphaproteobacteria; order Rhizobiales; family Beijerinckiaceae; genus Roseiarcus. The sequence continues at coordinate 328,415 of CAVSBJ010000024.1, read as the reverse complement.
GAGCGAGGACATCAAGAACAACGTCACGCTCGCCAATCTGCCGGGCATTGCCTGGCGCGGAGTGATCGACAAGCACCAGGAACACCGGATCGCGCAACAATATCGCGGCCTGCTCAAAATACGCTCCTCGGGGATCTTTCAGAAGACGCTCAATCTCTCGGGCGGCAATCAGCAGAAGGTCGTCTTGAGCAAATGGCTGTTCGCGCAGCCGAAGGTGCTCATCCTGGACGAGCCGACGCGCGGCATCGACGTCGGGGCCAAATACGAGATCTATACGATCATCAACGATCTGGCGGCGGCAGGAAAAGGCGTCATCGTCATTTCATCGGAAATGCCAGAATTGCTGGGCATTTGCGACCGCATTTACGTCATGAACGAGGGCAAGTTCGTTGACGAAATGCCGGCGAAGGGAGCCACCCAGGAGATGATCATGGCCTCGATCATGAAGCAATACGGGGTTGCGGCGGCATGAGCACGGAAACGATCATCACCGGAGCGCCCGCCGCTGAGCCGTCGGCCGGGGATGCGAGCTTCTGGAAGAGCAATCTTCGCGACTACGGGCTGCTTGTTTCCCTGCTTCTCATCATGGCGTTCTTCGAGGTCGTTACCGGCGGCGTGCTCTTCCGCGGCGTCAATGTGACCAACCTCATCCTCCAGAACAGCTACATCGTCATCATGGCGCTCGGCATGCTGCTGGTCATCGTTGGGGGCAATATCGATCTTTCGGTCGGCTCCATCGTCGGATTCGTCGGCGGCTGCGCGGCGATCATGATGGTGGGATTTCATGTTCCCTGGGCCGACATCGACATCAAGCTTCCCTGGCAACTGGTCATCCCGCTGTCGCTGATCCTGGGCGGCCTCATTGGCGCGAGCCAGGGCTATTTCATCGCCTACAGCAAGATCCCGGCGTTCATCGTAACGCTCGCCGGCATGCTGATCTTCCGCGGGCTCACCGGGAACATGCTGCAGGGCCAATTCGTCGGACCGTTCGCTAAGGGGTTCCAGTCGATCAGCGCCGGCTTCATCCCGGACTTCAGCGACTTCGGGCTCCTTAAGGCGCGGCCAGGAGAGCCGCAGTTCTTCTGGCTGTCGATGCTCGTGGGGGTGGTCGGGGCGATCTTGCTGATCACCACGAGCGCGCGTCGGTGGATGCGCGACAACGCGCAATCGATGGAGACGGAGCCGCTCGCGCTGTTTGTCGGCAAGAACGCCATTTTCGCGATTCTGATCATCGGCTTCAGCTATCTGCTCGCGTCGAACAAGGGCTTGCCCAATGTCCTCATCATCATGGGGGTGCTGATCCTCCTTTATACGTTCGTCACCACCCGCATGACCGTCGGACGCCGCATCTACGCGATGGGCGGGAACAGGCTGGCGGCGCAGCTTTCGGGCGTCCGCACCGAGCGACTGACCCTGCTGACTTTCGTCAACATGGGCGTCCTTGCCGGACTTGCGGGCTTGATTGTCGCCGCGCGCCTCAATTCGGCGACGCCAAGCGCGGGCAATTCCTTCGAACTCGACGTGATCGCCGCGTGCTTCATCGGCGGCGTCTCGGCTTCGGGCGGGGTCGGAAAGGTGATGGGTGTCGTCATCGGCGCGTTTTTCATGGGAGTGATGAACAACGGCATGTCGATTCTCGGCATTGGCATCTTCTGGCAACAGGTGGTGAAGGGCTTGGTGCTGCTGGCGGCGGTCTACGTCGACGTCTATCAGAAGAGCAAAGAGTAGCGCGATTGGGCTCCCGCCATTGGCCATTTCGATGCGCCTGCGCGCCCCTTCGTCGCTGACCGGCGCGCCTGCCCGCCATCGAGCCACGGAGCGCTCATGTTCACCCTAGGCGTCGATTTCGGAACCAACTCGGTGCGGGCGCTTGTCGTGCGCTGTTCCGACGGAGCGGAATACGGCAGTCGGGTGGTTGATTACCCTTCGGGCGCGCAGGGCGTTCTGCTTGATCCCAAGGACGGCCTATTGGCGCGTCAGCATCCAGGCGATTATCTGTTCGGCCTTGAGGCGAGCATCAAGGGGGCGCTCGCGGAGGCTGGGCGCAAACCTCATTTTGATCCGTCGAGAGTCATCGGAATTGGCGTCGACTCGACCGGGTCGAGCCCGATTCCGGTCGACGACAAGAATCAGCCGCTCGCTCTAAACGCCGGATCAAAAGACGACCTCAACGCGCAGTGCTGGCTGTGGAAGGATCACACGAGTTGGCGCGAGGCCGCCAAAATCACCGAACTCAGCGCACAGCTTCGCCCCGAATACATTGCGAAATGCGGCGGGGTCTACTCATCGGAGTGGTTCTGGGCCAAGCTTTGGCATTGCCTGAATGTCGCTCCCGAAACGTTCCGCGCTGCTTTTTCCTGGGTTGAGCTTGCTGACTGGATCCCCTCCGTGCTTGCTGGCGTCATCGACCCGCGATTGGTCAAACGAGGGGTCTGCGCAGCCGGTCACAAGGCTCTCTATTCCGACGATTGGGGCGGCCTTCCGGACAAGGAATTCCTGGGAGCGCTCGACCCGCGCCTGGCCGAACTTCGAGACCGGCTTTATCAAAAAGCTTACGATGCAACCGAGCCTGCCGGGTCGCTTTGCCCCGAATGGGCGGCGAAGCTCGGGCTTGCCCCAGGCATCGCGATCGCGATCGGAGAGTTTGACGTTCACTACGGCGCGATTGGCTGCGGCGTTCGCGAGGGCGCGCTCGTCAAGGTGATCGGCACGTCAACCTGCGACTGCGCGGTCGTTTCGGCCGAAAAGCCGATCGCCGATATTCCGGGCATTTGCGGTATTGTGAAGGGCGCCATCCTGCCCGGCTTCTTCGGCATCGAAGCGGGCCAGTCGGCGGTGGGGGACATATTCAAGTGGTGGGTCGAGGTTGTCTTAGGCGGTGACGCCGCGCTGCATGCGGAATTGACTACCGAGGCGGCGAAGCAGCGTCCGGGCCAATCCGGCCTTCTGGGACTCGACTGGAACAACGGCAATCGCACCATTCTCGTCGACCAGCGCCTCACCGGTTTGCTGCTCGGTCAGGACCTTTACACAACACGGGCGGATATCTACCGCGCTTTGATCGAAGCGACGGCGTTCGGAGCGCGCGCAATCATCGAGCGCCTACGGCAATATGGCGTGCCTACGGATGAGGTTGTGTGCACCGGCGGCATCGCTGAGAAAAATCCGCTGCTCATGCAAATCTATGCCGACGTCACCGGTTGCGTCATGCAGGTCGCCGGCTCCAGTCAGACATGCGCGCTAGGCTCGGCGATTGCTGCGGCCGTGCTGGCGGGCGCGCATCCGGACTTTGCCAGCGCGGAAGCTGCGATGACGTCGTTGAAGCCGGAGGCGTTTGAACCGATCGCCGAAAATCGAGCCGTCTACGACCAACTCTATGCGCTCTACCGCGATCTGCACGACAGTTTCGGTGGGTTGAGCAAATCCGCTGACCTGTCGCAGGTCATGAAAAGGTTGCTGGATATCAAATATGCGCAGCGGGGATAACCTTCGTTTGCCGAACCGGGCGCAAGATTTCGCCCGCCGGGAACGGCGACCTTACGTGGGGCACAGCTCCATTCATTGTGGGAATTGAGACGGCTATGATCAATCTCGCCAAGCCTGAGATCTGGCTCGTTTGCGGCTCTCAGCATCTCTATGGGCCCGGGCCGCTCCAGCAGGTCGCGGCGCACGCGCGGGAGATCGCCGGCGCGCTTGCGGGCTCGGCAAAGCTCCCTCTCAAGACCGAATTCAAGGCCCTGCTGACGACGCCGGACGAGATCGCCAAGCTTTGCCTTGACGCCAACTCCGATCCGAATTGCGCCGGCCTCATCCTCTGGATGCATACGTTCTCGCCATCGAAGATGTGGGTGCGCGGGCTGAACGCGCTTCAGAAGCCGTTCGTCCACCTCCATACCCAGTTCAATCGTGACCTGCCGTGGGACACGATCGACATGGACTTCATGAACCTGAACCAGTCCGCGCACGGCGACCGGGAGGCAGGCTTCATCCATGCGCGCATGCGGCTCGCGCGCAAGGTGGTCGTCGGCCATTGGTCCGACCCTGAGGTTCAGGACCGCCTCGGCGCGTGGATGCGCGCGGCGCGGGCCTGGCATGATTGGCAGGGGGCCAAATTCTGCCGCTTCGGCGACAATATGCGCCAGGTCGCGGTCACCGAGGGCGACAAGGTCGCCACGGAAATGAAGTTCGGGTTCGCGACCAACGGTTATGGCGTCGGCGATCTCGTGGCGCAGGTGAACGCCGTCGCCGACGCCAAGGTCAAGGCGCTGGCGGGTGAATATGAGAAGCGCTACGCGGTCGCCGCCGAACTGCGCAAGGCTGGGGCCCAGCACGAGTCGCTGCTCTATGGCGCGCGGCTCGAATTGGGCATGCGCGCCTTTCTGGAAGCCGGCGGCTTCAAGGGCTTCACGACCACGTTCGAAGACTTGCACGGGCTGCGGCAGCTTCCCGGCCTCGCGCCGCAGCGGCTGATGGCCGAGGGCTACGGCTTCGCGGGCGAGGGCGACTGGAAGACCGCCGCGCTGGTGCGCGCGATGAAGGTCATGGGCGAGGGGCTTTCGGGCGGGACTTCGTTCATGGAGGACTACACCTATCATCTGGCGCCGGGCGGCCATCAGGTGCTCGGCTCGCACATGCTCGAAATTTGCCCGACGATCGCGGCGGACAAGCCGAGGCTCGAAATCCATCCCCTTTCCATCGGCGGCAAGGAGGATCCGGTCCGTCTGGTGTTCGACGCGGCGAAAGGCCCGGCGCTCAACGCGAGCCTCATTGATCTCGGCGCCCGGTTCCGTCTGCTGGTGAACGAAGTGACTGCGGTGGACCACCCGGCTTTGCCGAAACTGCCGGTCGCCCGCGCGGTGTGGGAATGCAAGCCCGACTTCAAGACGGCGTGCGCAGCCTGGATTCTGGCCGGCGGCGCGCATCATACCGGCTACAGCTACAGCGTGACCCGGGAGATGCTCGAGGACTTCGCCACCATCGCCGGAATTGAGATGGCGGTGATCGGGCCGGACACCACGATCGCGAGCTTCAAGCAGGACCTGCGCAACAACGACGTCTACTATTACCTTGCGCAGGGATTCCGCGCCTGAGCCGGAACGAATCGATGTTCAAGGAACTGAAGCGCGAAGCCTATGAGGCCAATATCGCCCTGCCGCGGCACGGCCTCATCAATCTGACCTTCGGCAATGCCAGCGCAATCGATCGCGCGGGGGCCGCATTCGCGATCAAGCCGAGCGGCGTCGATTACACGGCGCTCTCGCCTGACGACATGGTGGTCATTGATCTCGAGGGACGCAGGATCGAAGGCCGGCTCAACCCGTCCTCGGACACGCAGACTCACCGCAGGCTGTTCCTCGCCTTTCCGAACATCGGCGGCGTGGTCCACACGCACTCATCGCACGCGACGGCATTCGCGCAGGCCGGCCGGCCGATCCCGATTTTCGGCACGACCCATGCCGACTATTTCAACGGCGAGGTGCCGGTCACCCGCAAGATGAAGCCAAGCGAGATCGCCACGGACTATGAATGGGAGACGGGCAACGTCATCGTGGAGACGATGCGCAACCGCGATCCGGCCGACTTTCCCGGCGTGCTCGTCAACCGGCATGCGCCGTTCACCTGGGGGGCGAGCGTGGCGAAGGCGTTGGAGAACGCGGTCGCGGTCGAATGCATTGCGCAAATGGCGCTGATGTCGCTTCAACTCGAGCCCGACCTCGAGCCGATCGAGGAGGAGCTCCTGAACAAGCACTTCAGGCGCAAACACGGCGCGGGCGCCTATTATGGGCAGGCCCCGGACTTTTGAAGGGAGTCTACGAACGGAACCACCCGCGAGCCGGGCCGGCGCTTGGCCTTCAGCGACTGGCTGAAGGGGAGCCGTTTGCGAGTCCGTTTCGCGCGATTCCAAGGAGTTGCGACGCGATTAACGAGTTGTTCGGCTTGGCGGCGCCCATGCCTATATCAACAATTTAATATTGTATTTATGCCGAGATCGTTCGCCACGGCAAACAAGCGAGCGTTCGGCGGCAGTGGAAACATCAAACGTTCGCCCGACCGCCCTCCGGCGGTTTGCTCGCGTTGAGACGCATCGTCAGATAGTCGGCGGCCAGGATCGGCGCATAACGCACGACCTCTCCCTCCCCAACGCAGCTCGAAATGGTTTCGACCATCGCGTCTGGATTCGGATCGTAGAAGAAGGCGATCGAATATCTCTCCTTCGCGCTTCGATTGACCACGCGATGCGGCGTTGAAACATAAACGTCGTTGGTCCAGCGCATCAGGCAATCGCCGATGTTGACGATGAAGGCGCCAGGGATCACCGGCGCCTGGATCCATTGTCCGGCGCGCGTGCGGACCTCCAAACCACCCACATCATCGGTCGCGAGCAGCGTCAGGTTGCCATAATCCGTGTGCTCGCCCGCGCCGGTTGGGGCCGCTGCGGCCCTTGGCGAGGCGGGATAGTGCAGGAGCCGCAGCGTCGCCATCGGCCGATCGAATTTGCCGTCGAAGAAATCGGCTTTCAGGCCAAGGTCGCGCGCGAACGCGCGATGCAATCGGGCGCCGAGAGCCGCGCAAGCATCGTAATAGGAAAGCAGCGTTTCGCGGAAATCCCGGCACGCCGGGCCAGGCATTGAGCGAGCGGAAGGGCTTTCCGGCCAGCAATTCGGGATCGTCCGCGGCAAGGTCCAGATCCGACATTGAAGGCCTCTTTCATGTCCGGTCCCGCGGGTGGGGTCGAGCGCCTCGTGAAGGAGCCCCGAATAGCCTCGGTTGCCGCCAATTGTCTCGATCGCCAGCTTCCGCTTGTCGGAGATGGGCAGCGCGAAGAAGTCGCGCGACTGAGCGAAGGCTTGGGCGATCAGCGCCTGGTCGACATCGTGGTTGACGACATAGAAGAAGCCGACGTCGCGACACGCCGCGCCGACCTCAGCGACGATCCTGGTCGGCGAGGCCTCTCTTTCCCCCAATGATCCGAGATCGATGATGGGAAGTGTCACCGGGGCCGCCTCCTGCGCTCGATCGTGTCGCGCAACGCGCTCAAAAATGGGATGTCGGCGAACTGGTCCGGGCGAACCTTGTCCCAATCGACGCCATTCGGCTGCGGGTGTTCCGTCCGCGTCGCGATCAACTCGAGTTCGGTTGCGATGAAATGCAGGGCCGAGTCATGGCTTTCCATCACCACCTCGGAATCGGGCACGACCTGGGAGGAATGAACGGTTGTTGCAATCGGCGTCGAGGCGCTGACGAGCCCGAGTTCGCGAAACAGCCCCTGTTCGAGATCCGCGAAACCGGCGCCCTTCCCCGTGCGCCCGCCGGACCGCGTGACCGCGACGCAGCCAACGACGCAGAAGTCGAGCTTGGGCATGTCCTCAAATCCGATCGGCTCCCCGTGCGCCAGGAACCCTTGCGCGGTGGCGGCGGTTTCGAAATCCACGCCCTTCGCTGCGAGTGTGTCGGGATCGATGCGCAAGTAGGGAAAACCCTTGCTCAGATAGGGAACCGGCGAGAACAGGAGCTTGCCGTCGTAAAGCGCGCGCAGGCGGACCGGGATTTGCGGCGGATCGGGATTGCATTTGACGACCCGGGCGCGCCGCCATTCGTCAAGCTCGCTGAGCCGCTTGGCGGCGACATCCGCGCCGACGAAATTCGGGATGTGGTCGAAAACGGGGCCGATGTTGACTTGGGCTTCGACCAATCCGCTCCATACCTGGTCGCGTATTGCGGCCTTTGCGCCATTGCGCCCGGCCCATCGAGAATCGCCGCGCTCTTCCATTTCGCCTCGTCAGGACAATCTCGCCACCGGCGCTCGCACGACGCCGTCCCGTTCAAGCGCCCAGGCGACGCGGAGCGCGAGATCTTCGCGCCAAGGGGCGGCGATGATCTGGACGCCGATCGGAAGCTTTTCACCCTCTGTCCAGACCGGGGCCGCGACAACCGGCAGACCAATGAAGGATATTGGCTGAGTGAAGAGCCCAATATTCGGTCGCACCAGCATCTCACGGCCGTCGAGCACAAAGGTCGTCTGCTCGAGCCGGGGGGCCCGGCAAGGGGTGGCTGGCGCGAGCAGGATATCGACGTCGCGAAAGAGCGTGAGCGTCATCGCATGAAACTCACGGCGAAATTTTTGCGCCTGCGCCGCCCAGGCGCCAGGAACCATCGCGCCCGCGATCAGCCGGTCGCGAACTTCCGGGTCGAAGTCCTGGGCGCGTTCGCGCAACCGGGCAAGGTGAAGCGCGGCGCCCTCGACCATCGTGATGAGGTAGGCCGCCGAACGCGCCTGCTCGGCCCCTGCGAGTTCGACGACACGGTCCGCTTTCAGGGCGCGGGCGATCGTGTCCACAGCCGAGGTTGCGCTCGGATCGGCGGAGAGCGTGAAATAGCCGCCGAGCCGCGCGATGCGCAGCCCGGCGACTCTGTCGTTGAGGGTCGGCGATACCGCAGCCGCCGGTCTGTCCGCCTGCGCCGGGTCCCTGTCGTCGCGGCCAAGCATGGAATCATACGAAAGCGCGAGATCGCCGGCCGAGCGCGCGAGCGGCCCCACATGATCGAGGCTGGCGACAAACGGGAACGTCCCGGCGCGCGACAGGCGGCCATAGGTCGGCTTGAGGCCGAACAATCCGCAGAACGAGCTTGGCACGCGAATGGAGCCGTTGGTGTCCGAGCCCAGCGCCACGGGAACGAGGCCGCCGGCGACCGCCGCGGCGGATCCGCCAGAGGATCCGCCCGTCATATGCTCGAGATCATGCGGGTTCCGAGATGGGCCGTCGTGGACGTTCCGGCCGGTGAAGTCGTAGGCGAATTCGCCCATGTTGAGCGCGCCGACCAGAACGCCGCCCGCGGCCTCGAGGCGCGCGATCGCAGTTGCGTCCGCCTTGGCCGGCGGCCGGTCGCGGTTGATCTTGGAGCCCGCGCGTGTCGTCAGCCCTTCGACGTCGAATAGGTTTTTGACCGCGAACGGCGCGCCAGCAAGCGGACCCAAGGTTTCGCCGCGCGCGCGGGCCGTATCGATCGCGTCCGCCTTGGCGAGCGCGCGCTTCGCCGTCACCTCGGTGAAGGCGCCGAGCGCGCCATTTCGGGCTTCGATGCGATCGAACGTTTCTTGTGCGACTTCGCGGGCGCTCACAGCGCCCGTTCTCACCGCCGCGGCGATCGCCTGCGCCGTTCCATCGACCAGCGCGGCGCTCATGCGGTGAAGACCGGCGCCGGCTCCTGCCGATCGTCGAGCGGGACCGACAGAAGCCTCTCGGCTTGCTCCGCCGCGATCCGCAGATGCACGATGGTCTGAGCGCGCGATTCCGGCGTCAGCGTCAAACCAAGCAGCGGCGCCATGGCGTCAACCACGACTTCCGGATCGAACGTTTTTGCAGTCAAGCCATCGCCTCATCGAATGCGAAGCGACGCGGCGCCCGGCCGACCGGTATTTCTTTGACGTGGCTTCTATCGCGCGTCATTGCCCGGAAGGCCGAAAAGTTGTCGCCATCACGCGTCCTCGATCAGCGGGCGCTCATACCGGCGATCGTGGTCGTTGTCGAGAACATCGCAAACGCGGAGCCATCCTTAGCGCAATCTCGCGCCTCATCTTTCGGCGCCGCGCCCAAATGTTGAGCGCGAACGCCTCGCTCCTCCGTCGCGCTCTATATGGTTCAGGCAATCGCTGCTAGCCCATTTGCCCGGCTTTTGCTTTCGTTGAATGCTGGACGCTTGCGCCAACCGGCGCGACGCTGCTCGAGGGGCCTTGACCAGATGACCATTACGATCGGAACGCTTCTCGCCGCGCATGCCGCAGGCAAGCCGCTGACGGCCACGATCGAGGAGACTTACGCCCGCATCGAGAAGCACGACGACCCGGCGCTTTTCATCACCATTCGCCCGAAGGCCGAAGCCCTCGTGATCGCGGAACGCATGCAGGCGTCCGGCCCCGAGGGCAAGCCGCTCCACGGCGTTCCGTTCGTCGTCAAGGACAACATCGATGTCGCCGGGCTTCCAACGACGGCGGCTTGCCCCGCGTTCGCCTATCGGCCCACGAAATCGGCTTTCGTGGTCGAGAGGCTCGAGCAGGCGGGCGCCATCGTCATCGGCAAGACCAATCTCGACCAGTTTGCGACCGGCCTCGTCGGCGTCCGTTCGCCCTATGGGGTTCCACGCAACGCGTTGCGCGCGGATCTCATACCCGGAGGATCGAGTTCCGGCTCGGCGACGGCGGTCGGCGCGGGCCTCGTCCCGTTCTCGCTTGGCACCGACACGGCCGGATCGGGCCGGGTGCCGGCGGCGCTCAACGGAATCGTCGGGCTGAAGCCGTCGCTCGGCGCTCTCTCCGCCTTCGGCGTCGTCCCGGCCTGCCGAACGCTCGACACCATTTCGATTTTTGCCCGCGATGTCGGCGACGCCTTCGCCGTCTTTCAGGCGGCGTGCGCGTTCGACGAAGCGGACGCCTACAGTCGCGCCTTTCCGCGCCCTGCCGTTTCGGCCTTCCCGAGCGGTTTTCGGCTGGGCGTGCCCCGCGCCGATCAGCGGCAGTTCTTCGATGACGTAAACGCGGCGGACGCGTTTTCCCGCGACATTCAGCGCGCCGAATCGCTCGGCGCCCGGATTGTCGAGTTCGACTTCGAGCCGTTCGCCGAGGTCGCCCGGGCGCTCTACGAAGGTCCATGGGTCGCCGAGCGATATGCGGCGATCAAGCCGCTGATCGAGAGCAATCCGGAGGCTCTGCATCCCGTCACCCGCTCGATTGTCGAGGGCGCGCGCAAGTTCGACGCGGTCGCCGCATTCGAGGCGTTTTATCGCCTCGCCGATCAAAAGCGGAAGACCAGCCGCGTCTGGTCCGAATTCGACGCGATGCTGGTTCCAACGGCGCCGCGCCTCTACACGGTCTCCGAGGTCGAGGCCGATCCGATCCGGCTCAATTCCCGGCTTGGGACCTACACCAACTTCGTGAACCTGCTCGATCTTTGCGCGATCGCCGTTCCCTCGGGGTTCCGTGGCGACGGACTGCCGTCGAGCGTGACCCTGATCGCGCCCGCCGGCGCCGACGGCCTCATCGCCGGCGTGGCCCCTGCGATCCACGGCCGCTCCGCTTCTCCGTCGACACAGGCAGGCTCGCGCGCGACGGACGACCGCATCGAGATCGCGGTCGTCGGCGCGCATCTCTCGGGCCTGCCGCTCAATCGCGAACTCGTCGAGCTTGGCGCGGCCTTCTCGCGCGAAGTGGAAACGACGCCGGATTACCGTCTCTTCGCGCTGCCCGGCTCTTCTCCGCCAAAGCCCGGACTGTTGCGGATCGGCGAGAACGCCGGCGCCGCCGTCAAAGCTGAGGTGTGGACGCTCGATGCCGGCGCCTTCGGGGCTTTCGTGGCCAGGATCCCCGCGCCCCTGGGAATTGGGACGATCCGGTTCAAGGACGGCGGCTCGGTGAAGGGCTTTCTGGTCGAGGCCGAGGCCGTCAAGGGGGCGGAGGACATCTCACATTTCGGCGGCTGGCGCGCTTATCTGGCGGCGCGCTGAGCGCGTTCGCCCGGTTAGGCTCTCGCGCGCCCGAGCGGCCCGTCGTTGAGGCGCGCAAGATCGAAGGCCAACACGTCGCGCAACAAATCGACGAACGCCACCGCCCCGTTTGCCGCGCAGGCTTCGCCCTTTGCGGCCGTCGCCTTGGAGGCGTCGCCGGCCGTGCCGAGCGGGTGCAGATCACTCGCCATCCAGCCGAAGCCAATCGGCTGGGTGACCCGAAGCTGCCGAAATTCCTGCTCGATCCCGATCGCCGCGCTGACGAAATTTTGCGCATTCTCCATGCGCACGGTGTTCGGCCTGAAGGCGAGCATCAGCGAGGTCTCCGCGTCGCCCCCATGGATGCCATGCGCGCGCTCCTGGGCGGAAAACAGGTCCGCTGGATAGCCCAGCCGATGCCACGCCGCGTGCACCGCGAGCATGCGATGGCGGACGCGCAGCTCTCTCGCCACCGCATCGATAACCGGAACGTTGCCGCCGTGCGAATTCATGAAGATGAGCTTGCGGCATCCGGCGCGCGCGACGCTGTCGCCGATCTCGGTCCACGCCCGCGTGACCGTCTCGAGCGAAAACGTCAGCGTGCCGGGATATTCGATATGTTCGTTGGACTTGCCGACCGCCTGGATGGGCAGGATCAACACCGGCATATCGTCAGGGATTTGTTTGACCGCAGTCGCGAAATAGCCCTCGTTGATGAACATGTCGACCCCAACCGGAAGGTGAGGCCCATGTTGCTCGATCGCGGCCACCGGCAGGACCGCGACGACTTTGCTCATGTCGGCGGCGGCGAAATCGCGCCAGGACATTTCGGCCCAGAACTTGGTTGGCAGCATCTTGGATCTCCCGGCGCTCAAGGCGCCCGCGCGGCGACGGCCTCGATCTCGACCTTGAATTCGGGCCGAGCGAACCCCTGAACGATCATCAAGGTCGAGGCCGGAGGCGGATTGCTCACGAATTCGTCGCGCACCTTCATGTAGCCGCCCAGATATTGAGCCGAAACGACGTAGGCGTTGAGGCGGACGAGATCGGCGAGCGACATCGAAGCTTCGCCGAGAATCGCAGCAATGGCGCGAAAGCAAAGACGCGCCTGAGCCTCCACATCCTCGGGAATGACGCCATCGCGGCCAATGCCCAATTGGCCCGAACAGAAGACCATGCGCGAGCCCGGGTCGACTTCGATTCCATGCGCGTATTTTGCAAACGGCGGATGGATCGCCTCCGGGTTCAATCTGCGCATCTTGCGAAAGCCTCCAGCAACCCGGTATTGGAGCGCCTGACGCTGCCCCGGACACACTCAGTGGCGCCCAAGTTGCAAGCCTCTATGGCAATTCGAGACGGGATCAAACAATGAAATTCCTTCAGCCTCGCCTGGCATTTGGGCTTTGCCTGCTCACGTCGTCCGCGCTCGCGGCCGACAAGGTTTCATTCGGCACCAACTGGCTCGCCGAGGCCGAGCACGGCGGATATTACCAGGCGGTCGCCGATGGCACGTATGCGAAATACGGGCTGGATGTCACGATTGTGCAGGGAGGGCCGCAGGCCAACAACGAGCTCCTGCTGGCGGCCGGGCGGCTGGACTTCTACATGGGCGGCAATCTGTTGCTGGCCTTCGATGCGGTCGACCGCAACGTCCCGATCGTCGTCGTCGCCGCGGATTTCCAAAAAGATCCGCAGGTGATGATGTCTCATCCTGGGGTCGGCCTCGACAAGTGGGCGGACCTGCCGAAGGCGACGACGGCTTTCGTCGGCAAGGAGGCGCTTGTCACTTTCTACCAGTGGATGGGGTCGGCCTTCGGTTTCAAGGAGGACATCGTCAGGCCCTACACCTTCAACCCCGGGCCCTTCATCGCCGACACCCATTCGATTCAGCAAGGCTACGTGACCTCCGAGCCGCTCGCCGTCGAGCGCGAAGGTCACTTCAAGCCCAACATCTTCCTGCTCGCCGACAACGGATGGGGGACCTACGCCACGACAATCGAGACGCGCGCAGATCTGGTCAAGGACCATCCGGACGTCGTGCAGCGGTTCGTCGATGCGTCCGCGATCGGCTGGTACAACTATCTCTACGGCGAGAATTCCAAAGCGAACGCGATGATCAAGCACGACAATCCGGACATGACGGATGAGCAGATCGCCTTCTCGATCGGCAAGATCAAGGAATACGGCCTGGTCGATTCGGGCGACACCGCGAAGCTCGGAATCGGCGCCATGACCGACGAGCGGATCAAGAATTTTTACCAGGCCATGGTCAAGGCGGGGGTCGAGAAGGCCGGTCTCGATTACAAGAAGGCCTATACGCTGCAATTCGTGAACAAGGGCGTCGGCCTCGACATTCACCCGAAATGAGGGGGCGCCGAAGTCTTCGCCTGAACATCGGCCGGAGGCAGCCGGGCATGCTTGACCGCCGCGGCGCGCGTGCGGGCGCCGATCGCCGATGACGTTCGCGCTTCCCCCCGCCAGACGCTACGCGTTGAGGCAGGCGCGCGTCCTTGGCCGCATGCTGCCGAAGCCCATCCCGCCGCTCGACTTCGACGGGTTCGCCATCGTCGACATCCTCGTCGACAATGGCGCAGTCGCGAAGATCGCCCCCGCTGGCGTCAGCGACTTCGGCGAGGCGCCAGAAGTCGCAATGTCAGGGCGCATCGTGCTGCCGCTGTTCGTCGATGTGCACACCCATCTCGACAAAGGGCATATCTGGCGACGGAAGCGAAACCCGGCCGGCGATTTTCCGAGCGCGCTCGCGGCGACGGCCGAGGACCGTTCCGCCAGATGGAGCGCGGCGGACGTCGCCGCGCGCATGGAGTTCAGCCTGCGCTCAGCCTACGCGCACGGGACGACGGCCATTCGCACCCATCTCGACAGCCTCGGCCCGCAGACGAGAATCAGTTGGCCGGTCCTGGCTGAAGCGCGCGCGCGCTGGCTCGGGCGGATCGACCTCCAGGCGTCGCCGCTCTTCACCCTCGACCATCTGGCGAACGCCTCGCACCTGGCCGACATCGAAGCGATGCTCGACGCCCATGGGTCGGGGATTCTCGGCGCCGCCATCCGCAGGGAGCCGGATCTGCGTGACGGGCTTGGCGTCCTCTTTGAACTCGCGGAGCGCAAGGGCTGGGAACTCGACTTCCACGTCGACGAAAGCTCCGATCCCGCGGCTCGCTCACTCAAGGTCATCGCCGACGTGGCGATCGAGCGCCGCTTCGCGCGGCCCATCCTGGTTGGCCACTGCTGCTCGCTCGCGCTGCAGGGCGATGACGAACGGCAAAGAACGATCGATGCGGTCGCGCGCGCGGGCTTGAGCGTCGTGTCGCTGCCGATGTGCAACATGTTCCTGCAGGATCGCCAGGCGGGCCGAACGCCGCGCTGGCGCGGCGTCACCGCGCTGCACGAACTGAAGCGCGCCGGGGTCAACGTGATGATCGCCAGCGACAACACCCGCGATCCGTTCTACGCCTATGGCGACATGGACATGATGGAAGTGTGGCGCGAAGGGGCTCGGATCCTGCACCTTGACTATCCGTTCGCCGACTGGGCGGAAGCCGTTTCCGCTTCTCCGGCCAAGGCGATGGGGTTGGACTGCGGCGCGCTGCACCCGGGCGTCGCCGCCAACATGATCCTGACGAGAGCGCGGGATTTCACCGAGCTTCTCGCCCGTCCGCAGTCCGACCGCATCGTCGTCAGAAACGGCGAAGCGTCGGACGCCAGGGCGCCCGATTATTCCGAGCTCGACGCGCTCGAGGGCCTCGCGCCATGAGCGGGACCTACGACATCGCCGCGCTGCGCGCTGAGATCGGTCCGATCAAGTGGGAGGACAATCCCATCTTGGTCAAACAGAAGAGTCGCGATTTCTTCTGGTATTCGCCGGTGCTGAAGCGCGAGCTCGAAGCGGTCACCGCCGACGTCGTGGTTTCCCCGACAAGCGAATCCGAGGTCCGCACCGTCCTCGCGGCCGCCTACAGGCTTGGCATTCCGGTCACTCCGCGCGGCGCGGGGACCGGCAATTATGGCCAGGCGATGCCGCTCATGGGCGGCGTGCTTTTGAACCTCGCCGAGATGAACACGATCCGGTCAATCGAGCGAGGACGCGTCATTTGCGAGCCTGGCGCGCTGCTGATCGACGTCGACAAGGCGTGCGAAGCCTCCGGACAGGAATTGCGGATGTTTCCGTCGACCCGCGGAACCGCGTCTGTCGCCGGCTTCGTCGCCGGCGGCTCCGGCGGCGTCGGCTCGATCACCTGGGGAGGCTTGCGCGATTTCGGCAATGTGCTGCGCCTGCGCGTCATGACGCTCGAGGCGGAGCCGCGCACGCTCGAACTGACGGGCGAGGATCTGCACAAGGCCGTCCACGCCTATGGGACGAACGGGATCATAACCGAAGTCGAGATGCCGCTCGCCGCGCACTACGATTGGGTCAACGTCATCGTCGGGTTCGACAGTTTCGACGCGGCGAGGGCCTACGCACTGGCGCTCGGCGAGCAGGATGGAATCCTCAAGAAGCTTGTCACGGTCGTCGCGGGGCCATCGCCGCACGATTATTTTCTGCGCCATCGCGCGCTCATCCCGAAAGGCGACAGCGTCGTCATTCTGATGATCGCCCCGCATGCGCTCGACGCGTTCGAAGCCTTTACCCGGCCCTACAAGGATGCGCACATCCTCCTCGACTCGAGCCGCGCTGCCCCGGAGACGCTCGCCGGCTTGCCGCCCAATTACGAACTGACCTGGAATCACACCACGCTGCGCGCGTTACGGGTCGATCCCCGCATCACTTACCTGCAGGTCCGCTATCCCAGCGAGGGCGCGCTCGGGGTTATCAAGAAAATCCACGACCGCTACGGCGATGAGGTCCGGGGGCATCTCGAGGTCATCCGCTTCAACGGAAGAATAGGGTTCGCGGGCCTGCCGCTGGTGCGGTTCACGACCGAGGCCCGGCTTGGCGAGATCATTGCCGAACACGAGGCGATGGGCGCGATGATCTTCAATCCTCACCGCTACACCCTCGAGGAGGGCGGCATGAAACAGACGGACGCGATCCAGCTCGCCTTCAAGCGCGAGACCGATCCCCGGGGGCTGCTCAATCCAGGAAAAATGATCGCCTGGGAGAACCCGGATTTTGACTTTTCCACCGGCAGAAACTTCCTCTTCCCCGGTCTCGAGGCGCGGGCGCGCGCGGCGCAGAGCTGAGCGGCTTTGCGCGTCCTGGTGCTGTTCGCCCATCCGGTCGAGACGAGTTTCGCCGCCGCCCTGCACACGAAGGTCGTCGAGGTCTTGCGTGCAAGGGGGCACGAAGTCGACGATTGCGATCTCAACGCGGAAGGCTTCGACCCGGTGATGTCGCGGCAGGACCGGATCGACTACCACAATTTGCCGGTGAACCGCCGCAATGTCGCGCCCTACGTGGACCGTCTCCTGGCGGCCGAGGCGCTCGTGTTTTCGTTCCCGGTCTGGAACATGGGGTTTCCGGCGATTCTCAAGGGATTCGTCGACAAGGTGTTTCTGCCCGGCGTCAGCTTCACTCTGGGCGCGGACGGCTCCTACACGCCCTGTCTTCACAACATCAAGCGTCTCGGCGTCGTTTGCACCTATGGCGGCGGACGATTGCTGACGTTCATGATGGGCGATCCGCCACGCCGCTTCTTGACGCGCTCCATGCGGCGGATCTGCGCGCCCGGCGCCGGTTGCGACTATCTCGCCCACCACGACATGAATCATTCGACCCCCGAGCGCCGCGCAGCTTTCCTCAGAAAGATCGAGGGGCGGCTTTCGAACTGGTGAATAAGAGGGTTGAGAACGCGAACGGAGCGCCGTTATTCCGTTCCCCCACTTTCCTCCCCCTCGATCGCGCGCCGTTGTTTTGTCAGCTCCGCCCCCGCGAAATCCATGAAGGCTCGCACCCGCGCCGAGCGGCGGAGATCGGAATGGGTCAGCATCCATAAGCCCATGTCGAGTTCCGGCAGCAAATAGCTGAGGCGCGCCAGGTCCGGGCAGCGATCCCCAAGGAAGCAGGGCAGCAGCGTCGCCCCGAAGCCCTGAAGCGCCAGCTGGAGCATGCAATGCGCCGAATTGGCCTTCGCGACCAGACGCCCCGGAGCGATGCTGGTCGCAATCCAGCGGCGCCCCGACGCCGGTCCGAAATTGTCGCCAAGTCCGATGAATGCGACGGAGCCGGATGCCTCGGGGCCAAGCTCCGCAGTCAAATCGCGGCGGTAGTAGACGCCCCACCGTCCGGTGCAAATTCTCCTTCCAACCAGCGTTTCCGGCGGGTCGTTGGTCATGCGAATCGCAATATCGGCGTCACGACGAGAGAGGTTGAGCGGCTGGTCCGACAGGATCAGTTCGACCACGACACCCGGATTCTGGGTTTGAAACTGGGCTACGATTGTCGGCATGAAATGCTGGCCGATCGCTTCGGAGGTGGTGACGGTGAGCTCGCCCGTCGGCTTGACGTCTCGCCCCGCCACCCGACGCTCGAATTCCTGGACTGATTCGGCCATCGTGCTCGCGAGCGCGATCATTTCTTCGCCCGCCGCCGTCGGCTCGTATCCCGCGCGGGAGCGGTCGAAGAGACGGGCGCCGACCGCCGACTCCACCGCAGCCAGGCGCCGAAAAACGGTCGAATGATTGACGCCGAGAATCTCGGCCGCGCCGACCAGCGAACGGGCTTCCGCGACCGATTTCACCAGTCTGAATTCGTCCCAGCTAAGCCCTGAATTCATGATTCCAACGATCCGTCGCCGCTCATTCACGTCGCGCGGGGCGCAGGTTCCTTACCATTTCCCGAGGCAGCCTCGGAGCCGCGCGGCGGCGGGCGGCCATACTCATTTCGGAGCATTCCGGGGCGCCGCCGCGCGTCGGAGCCGGTCGTTGATCGCCGCGCCGAGTCCGTGGTCGGGGATGGGCGCGACCGCGATCAGCGCCGCGCCGGCGGCGTCCAGGGCGCGCAAATAGGAAAACAGATGGGACGCAGCCTCGACGAGGTCTCCGGACGGCGAAAGATCGAGGCGCGCGCTCGCCGCGCCGCGTTTCAGGCGGCCGCCAAAATCGAGCGCGGCCTCATCCGCCGAGGTGGTGGCGGCGCCAAGTCGAAGCTTTGCGTTCGGCGCATAGTGGGACGCCAATTGTCCGGGCGCGTTCGGAGCCGTTCGCGCCCCGCTCCTCAGGTCGATTGACGAACCGAGCACGGATTCGATCGCCTCGCGGGTTATCGCCCCCGCGCGCAGCAATTGGGGCGGACCGGCGAGACAGCCGACGATCGTCGACTCGAGACCATGGCGACAGGGCCCTCCATCGATGATCCAGTCGACCCTGCCGTCGAGATCGGCGACGACGTGGGCGGCGGTCGTCGGGCTGACGGCGCCGGACCTGTTGGCCGAAGGCGCGGCAAGGGGGACGCCCGCCGCCCCGATGAGCGCGCGGGCGGTTGGGTGCGAGGGCGAGCGAAGCGCCACCGTGTCGAGACCGGCGCGCGCCAGGAGGCTGATGGAGCAGGCCGAAGCTGCGGGCAGGACCAGAGTGAGAGGCCCCGGCCAGAACGCCTGGGCCAGCCTCTCGGCCTCCGGGCCAAGGATCGCGTGCTCGCTCGCCGTCTCGATGTCCAGGACGTGCGAGATGAGCGGGTTGATCGCTGGCCGCGCCTTGGCGGCGTAGACCGCCGCGACCGCCGCATCCGAGGTCGCGTCCGCCGCGAGGCCGTACACAGTCTCGGTCGGCATGGCGACGAGGCCTCCGGCGCGAAGGCACTCGGCCGCGGCGGCGATCGCCTCGGGGCCCGCCTCCGCCAGACGGGTGATTTTGCGGTTGAGCGCCATTTCTCCTTCCGGTTCGCATTGCGCGCAAACCTGACTGTACATAAGCTCGTTTGTCCCTGCAGCGGCAACCAGGGCGCCCAATCCCCGGGGCGCCGTTTGGCCGCGACCCGATCGGGGCCGCCCGCCGCGACGGGGAGGAGCCAGGACATGCCTTATCGTTCGCCGGCGGCCGACATCCTTTTTTCGCTGAGGGCGGTCGCCGATTTCCCTGCGCTTGTTGAACAACGGCTGATGGGCGACCTCGACTGGGACGCCGTTTCGTCCATTGTCGCGGAAGCCAGCCGCTTCGCCACCGAGGAGATCGCGCCTCTCAACCGAACCGGCGACCTTGCGGGCGCGGCCTATGAAAACGGGTTGGTGACAGCAGCCCCGGGCTTCGCCGGCGTCTATCGGCGCTGGGCGGAGGCGGGCTGGAACGGCGTCTCGGCGCCGGCCGAGTTCGGCGGCATGGGCCTGCCCCATCTCGTCAACGTCGCCTGCACCGAAATCTGGAACGGCGCTTCGATGGCCTTCGCGCTCTGCCCCCTGCTCACCGAGGGCGCCGTCGGCGCGCTCAAGGCGCACGGGTCGCGCGAGCTCGCCGACATCTATCTCCCGCCGATGGTCAGTGGACGTTGGACCGGGACCATGAACCTGACCGAGCCTCAGGCGGGCTCCGACCTCAACGCCGTGCGAACCCGGGCGGAACGCGCCGAGGATGGCTCCTATCGGCTGTTCGGCCAGAAGATCTTCATCACCTATGGCGAGCACGACATGGCCGAGAATATCGTCCATCTCGTTCTCGCCCGGCTCCCCGGCGCGCCGGCGGGGACGCGCGGCCTGTCGCTCTTTCTCGCGCCGAAATTCCTCGTCAATCCCGATGGTTCGCTCGGCCAGCGCAACGACCTGCGCTGCGCCGGAATCGAGCACAAGCTCGGCATCCACGGCTCCCCGACCTGCGTCATGGCCTACGGCGACAACGAGGGCGCCAAGGCCTGGCTGGTCGGTGAGGAGAAGCGCGGCCTCGCCGCCATGTTCGTGATGATGAACGCGGCGCGGCTGGCTGTCGGCACGCAGGGGGTCGCCATCGGCGATCGCGCCTATCAGCAGGCGTTGGCTTACGCCCGCGAGCGCAGGCAAGGCCGCAGCGCCAAAGGCGGCGACGGTATGGCGCCGATCATCGAGCGTCCCGACGTGCAGCGCATGCTGATGACGATGAAGGCCAACGTCCACGCCGCGCGCGGGATCTGCCACCTGACCGGCGTTTCGCTTGACCTCGCCGAATACGCCGCCACCGAGGCGGAACGAATGGCCGCCGCCAACCGCGCAGCGTTGCTCACCCCCATCGCCAAGGCGTTCTCGACCGACATCGGCGACGAGACGACGTCGATCGGCGTCCAGGTCCACGGCGGCATGGGCTTCATCGAGGAAACCGGGGCGGCCCAGCATATGCGCGATTCCCGCATCGCGGCGATCTACGAAGGCGCGAACGGTATTCACGCGATCGATCTCGTTCAACGCAAGCTGCCGCTCGCCAACGGCGAGACCGTCCGCAACGAGATTGCTCAAATCCGGCAGGTTGCGAGCGACGTCGCCGGGCGCGGCGGCGCAGGCTTCGGCGCGACGGCGGAACGGCTCGCCGAGGCTTCGGACGCGCTCGAAGACTCGACGCGGCTGATGCTCGACTGGCTCGCGACCGACCAGAATTCGGCGCTCGCCGGCGCGTCGCAATATCTTCGCCTGTTCGGGCTCACGCTTGGCGGGGCGTGCCTGGCCAAAGCCGGCCTCGCCGCCGAGACGCTGGCGAAGAGCGGCAACAAGACCGAGCTTGGCCGTGTCGGGCTTGCTCGTTTTTTTGCCGAAAAACTCGCGACGGCCGCGCCCGGTCTCGCGCGCGCCGTCGCCTCGGGGGCCATGCCGCTCGAACCTTACGAAGCGATCCTGGCGGAGAGCGCATGACCCAAGACACCTTGACGAAAGACATTGAGGTCGCCCGCGAGGGCGCGGTCCTATCGGCGGCCTTCGCGCGGCCGCAGAAGAAGAACGCGATCACCGGCGCCATGTACGAAGCGCTGATCGAAGCCTTCGACGAGGCCGAGCGCGATCCCGAGATCGGCGCGCTCGTGATGAGCGGCAGGGGGGCCGTGTTCACCGCTGGAAACGACATCGGCGATTTTCTCGCCGTCGCGTTGCACGAGACGGGGGAATTTCCGGCCTGGCGGTTTGTCAGCAAGGTCGCCGCGTTCGAAAAGCCGTTGATCGCGGCGATCGACGGTCTCGCGATCGGCGTCGGCACCACCCTCTGTTTTCATTGCGATCTCGTCTACGCCACGCCCGAGGCGCGGTTCCAGATGCCGTTCGTCAATCTCGGCCTCGTTCCCGAGGCCGGGTCCTCGCTTCTTGCGCCGCAGCGGTTCGGGCGCGCCAGGGCGGCCGAGCTCTTGCTGCTCGCCGATCCCTTCGGCGCCGATCGGGCGCTCGACCTCGGGCTCATCAACGCGATCCTGCCTCAGAGCGAACTGATGGCGCATGCGATGCAAAAAGCCGCCGCGCTCGCCGCCAAGCCCCGCGCCGCGCTGCTCGCGACCCGCCGCCTCATGCGCGGCGATCCCGAGACGCTGAAAGCGCAGATGGCGGCCGAAATGCACGCCTTCTCGGCCGCGCTGAAATCCCCCGAGGCGCACGCGGCGTTCCAGGCGTTTCTATCGGCGGGGCGGAAGTCGTGACGGTCGACTTGCACGCCCGCTTTCGGCCCTAAGCGCCAGGTCGTGGCTGCTGACTCAATATCGCAAATCGACGCGAAGCGGACGTTCGCGGCTCGCGGCGGTGGACAGCACAGGGGGTTGGAATTTGGCAGAGCGAACCTACGACGAAGCACGCGTCGCCGCGCGTCACATACGCGGTCCGAATGTGCCGATCCCACCGACTAGCCAAAGCACGACAAGAACGATCAAAATGATCCCCAGCACGCCGCCGAGCCCGGTAGTCCCATAGCGACCATGGGCATAGTATCCACCACCCCCGCCGAAAATTAGAATCAGCAAATGATGATCAGAATCGTGCTCATCTATCTCCCTCCCTCAGAGAGAGGCTGATCACAAATTCAGCCTCCCCGGCGATCCAACTATTTCTTGACGGCGTCTCGGACTACGTCTTTCAGACCGCCAATGGCATTCTGCACTTTCCCTTCGGCCTTGTCAGCTTTGCCCTCTGACTCCAGCTTGGCGTCGCCGACTACCTTGCCGACTGCCTCCTTTACGGCGCCCTTGACCTCCTTCGCCGATCCCACGATACGGTCTTTGTCCATGACTTTCTCCTCTTTAAGTCCCGCAAGACGACAACGATTACGAGCCTCGTTGCTTGCGCGCATTACATAGCGCGACCCTTGTCGGCGGCCATTGATCGAAATCAATCGATGTCCCATCCTCGGACCACCCTGCCAATTCCTGATCCGAAGCACGTCGGCCTGACGACCAACGACGCCAAGGATCCCAATACGAAGTACCCGCCGATCGTGCCGCTGCGCCCGCCGGTGGGCGCGCCGAATGTGCTGATCGTGCTCCTCGACCATGTGGGATTCGGCGCCTCGAGCGCGTTTGGCGGCCCGTGCTACACGCCCACCGCGGAACGCCTTGCGGCCAACGGCCTGAAGTACAACCGCTTCCATATGACCGCTTTGTGCTCGCCGTCGCGCCAGGCGCTTCTCACCGGCCGGAACCATCATTCGGTCGGCATGGGCGCGATCACCGAAATGGCGACGTCGGCTCCCGGCAATAACAGCATCCGGCCCAAGGAGAAGGCGCCGCTGCCCGAGATCTTGAAGCTCAACGGCCATTCGACGGCGCAGTTCGGCAAGTGCCACGAGGTGCCGTTCTGGGAGGTCTCTCCCATGGGCCCCTTCAACCAGTGGCCGACCGGCTCGGGCTTCGAACATTTCTACGGCTTCGTCGGCGGCGAGGCGAACCAGTATTTTCCAGGCCTCTACGAAGGCACGTCCCCTGTAGAGCCAACCAAAACCCCCGAACAGGGCTATACGCTCACCGAGGACTTGGCCGATCGCGCCATCCCCTGGGTGCGGCAGCAGAAGGTGCTGATGCCGGACAAGCCGTTCATGATGTATTTCGCGCCGGGCGCGACCCACGCGCCCCATCATGTCCCGAAGGAATGGTCGGACAAATACAAAGGCAAGTTCGACGGCGGCTGGGACAAACTCCGAGAGGAATTGCTGGCGCGGCAAAAGAAGCTCGGGGTCATTCCGAACGACGCCGCGCTCACCGCCCGTCACGAGGAAATTCCCTCGTGGGCCTCGATGCCCGCGAACCTGAAGCCCGTTCTCGCACGCCAGATGGAGATCTATGCCGGATTCCTGGAGCAGGTCGATCATCATGTCGGCCGCCTCGTGGATACGCTGTCCGATCTCGGCGTGCTCGACGACACGCTGATCTACTACATCATCGGCGACAACGGAGCCTCCGCCGAGGGATCGATCAACGGCTGCTTCAATGAGATGACGACATTGAACGGCATGCCCGGCATCGAGACGCCCGAATTCCTGCTGGCGAAGATCGACGATTTCGGCACGCCCAAGGCCTACAATCATTATGCGGTCGGCTGGGCGCACGCGCTTTGCGCGCCCTATCAGTGGACGAAGCAGGTCGCCTCGCACTGGGGCGGCACGCGCAACGGCATGATCGTCCATTGGCCGAACGGCGTGAAAGGAAAGGGTGAGATTCGCAGCCAGTTCCATCACGTCATCGATATCGCGAAAACGATTCTCGATGTCGCCGGATTGCCGGAGCCCACCTTCGTCAACGGCATCTCGCAGGCGCCGCTCGAGGGCGTCAGCATGGCGCCCACGTTCAGCGACGCGAAAGCGCCCGAGACTCACAATGTCCAGTATTTCGAGATGATGGGCAATCGCGGCGTCTATCATGAGGGCTGGACGGCGGTGACGAAGCATCGAACGCCGTGGAAGGCGGATGCGCCGCCGCCGTTCGATGAGGATGTCTGGGAGCTCTACAGCCCCGACGACTGGACGCAGTCGAAGAACCTCGCCTCCGAAAATCCGAAGAGATTAGCGGAATTGCAGCGGCTGTGGCTGATCGAAGCGGTGAAATACAACGTCGTGCCGATCGACGATCGCGGCTTTGAGCGGATCAATCCCGACATCGCCGGGCGTCCGCAGCTCATTCGCGGAAACACGCAGCTTTTATTTCCCGGCATGCGCATGAGCGAGGCGTGCGTCTTGACGCTGAAGAACAAGTCCCACTCGGTCACGAGCCAGCTTACGATTCCCGAGGGCGGGGCCCGGGGCGTGATCATCACCCAGGGCGGCGAGGCCGGCGGCTGGACGCTCTACTGCCACGAGGGCAAGCTCAAATACTGCTACAATTTCTTCGGCATCGACTATTTTTACGCCGTAGCTGACAAGCCAATTCCCGCCGGCAAGCATCAGGTTCGGATGGAGTTCAAATATGACGGCGGCGGCCTCGCCAAGGGCGGCGATGTGACCCTCTATTACGACGGCGAAGCCGTCGGCAAAGGACGGGTCGAGCGCAGTCAGCCTATGGGCTACTCGGCCGATGAGGCCTGCGATGTCGGTTCAGACACCGGCTCGCCGGCCTCTCCCGACTACGGGCCGAGCGGGAATTCTTTCACCGGCGCCATCGAATGGGTGCAGATCGACCTCGGGGAGGATGACCACAATCATCTGATCACCCGAGAGCAACGGTTCAAGATCGCGATGGCGCGGCAATAGAGGCCTTAACCAGCCGATACGCTCTCTAGGCGACGGCCGCTATTTGCGCAAACGCGACATGGCGCGACCTGGCAGGAGTCGACGTAAACCGGACATAACAGGTTGGGACGATGGGCGTCGCAATTGGGCGGATTCCTGCCCTTCCTTGACGAGCGCCCGAAGGTCCGAACTCCGCCCCGGAGCGGAGATTCCAAATTTGTGAATGGACCGGCCGCGTCCGATGCGAAGTGGCATTCCAAAGAGGTTAACCTCGGCGTAAAGCCGGCCGAAGGAGCTGCCGATGCGTCCTCTCTGCTAGGGACGGGATAAAAAAAGCGCGAGTCAGCGGCGAGAGAATTCGTTCTTTCTCCAAAGGCACATCCTGTGGTAGCCTGAGCACTCGTTACGGGGGCACGACTTGAAGCTCCACCGGCGCGAATTACTCGGAAGTGCAGCGCTCCTGATCATAGGCGGAGCGGCTGGCGCCCGGGCTCAATGGCTGCCGTGGCGTCCGGAAGCCGGATCGCCGCCTGCGCCGTTCGTCAAAGGATCGTGGATCTTCTTCGAGCCGGCGGAGGGCGCCGCGGTCGAGGCGCTGGTGGATCGCTTGATTCCACCGGACCCGGACACGCCCGGCGGTAAAGACGCCGGTTGCGCGGTGTTCATTGATCGGCAGTTGGCTGGGCCCTATGGTCGCCGCGACGGCCTATATCTCAGCCCGCCGTTCATCAAGGGAACCAGGCAGCAGGGCCCGCAGGACGAAGATGGTCCGGCCGTGCGCTATCGCAAGGCGCTGGCGGCGCTCGACCAATATTGCAAGAAAGAAAAAGGCGGCGCGTTCGCTTCCCTTAGGGACGCGGACAAGGACGCCGTCATTGGCGGGCTCGAAAGGGGTTCGCGCGAAGCTGGACAGCGTAGACGGGCAGGCGTTTTTCGAGCTGTTGCTCGGAAACACGCGAGAGGGATTCTTCGCCGATCCGATCTACGGCGGCAATCGCGACATGTGCGCGTGGCGCATGGTCGGCTATCCGGGCGCCCGGTACGACTACCGCGACTGGGTCCACCGTCACAACGAGCGCTATCCTCACCCCCCCGTGAGCTTCATGGGACGGGCGGATTGGAACGCCCGCAAGACCTGAGGGGGGCCCATGGCCCAGAAGCTGCCCAAAAAGGACGTGGTGATCATCGGCCTCGGCTGGACGGGTTCGATCCTCGCGCACGAGTTGAGCGACCAGGGTCTTGACGTCATCGCGATCGAACGCGGCCCATGGCGCGACGCCCCAACGGATTTTCCGACCACCTACGTTCAGGACGAACTGCGCTATCGCATACGCCACGAGCTCTTCCTGCGCCCCGAGCAGATGACGTTCACCTTTCGCAACAAGATGGACCAGCAGGCGTTGCCGATTCGCACTTGGGGCGCATTCATGCCGATGACTGGCGTCGGCGGCGGGGGGGTCCACTGGAACGCCGAGACATTCCGCTTCCTGCCCTCCGATTTCGTCCTCAAGACGCATCTGACGCAAAGATACGGCGCGAAATTCCTTCCCGACGACATGACTATCCAGGACTATGGCGTCACCTACGACGAGTTGGAGCCGTACTACGACCAGTTCGAGTATCTTTGCGGGACGTCGGGGACTGCGGGCAATCTGAAAGAGCAGATTCTCGACGGTGGCAATCCTTTCGAAGGGCCGCGCTCGCGTCCTTATCCCACGCCGGCGCAGGAGCAGCCTTTCAGTTATACGCTGTTCGCCAAGGCCGCGCGGGAACTCGGCTACAAGCCGTTTCCGCAGCCGTCCGGCAATCTGTCCCAGGCTTATGAGAACCCGCTCGGCGTCCGGCTCGGACCCTGCACTTATTGCGGCTTCTGCGAATGGTTTGGCTGCGGCAATTATTCGAAAGCCTCCCCGCAGACGACCATCCTTCCGGTGCTGGTGCGGAAATCGAACTTCGCCTACCGCACCGAATGCGAGGTCACGCGCATCAATCTCGATGGCTCCGGCAAGCGAGCGACCGGCGTCACCTTCGTCGACACCAGCGGAGAAGAGTGGGAGCAGCCGGCTGACCTCGTCATCCTCGCCGCTTTTAGCGTTTTCAACGTCCAGCTCCTGCTTTTGTCGGGCGTCGGCAAGCCCTACGATCCGGTCGCCAATCAAGGGGTGATCGGCCGCAACTTCACCCACCAGACGATCTCCCAAGCGATCGGATTCTTCGACAAGGACAAATTCAACTTCAATCCATTCATCGCCTCCGGCTCGATCGGCATGTGCATTGACGAATTCAACGGCGACAATTTCGACCACGGGCCGCTCGGCTTCGTCGGCGGCGGATATATGGGCCAGGTGCAGACCAACGGGCGCCCGATTCAAACGAACCGCGTCCCGCCCGGCACGCCGGCCTGGGGCGCAAAATGGAAGACCGGGGTGCGCGACAATTATTTGAGCACAGTGATCCCGGGCACCGGCGTGCATGGGAGTTTTTATTCTTATCGAGACGTCTATCTCGACCTCGACCCGCTCTATAAGGACCGGTTCGGCCGGCCGCTGATGCGGATGACGATTGACTTCCACGACAATGAGATCAAGCAGAACGCGTATCTCACCGACAAGTTCGCCGAAATCATCAAGGCGATGGGCGCAAAGGAGGTAGTGAAGGAACCCCGCAAGGCGCCCTACGACGTTACCCAGTACCAAACGACGCACCTGTGCGGCGGCGCGATCATGGGAACCGATCCCTCGACCAGCGCGATCAACCGCTATCTGCAAAGCTGGGACGTTCCCAACCTTTTCGTCATGGGCGCGAGCGCCTTTCCGCAAAACGCCGGCTACAATCCGACCGGCACGGTTGCGGCGCTCGCCTACTGGTCGGCCGAGGCGATCAAGACCCAGTATCTCAAGAACCCGGGACCTCTCGTCCATGCGTGACCGGCTCGCGCGTCGGATCGCGGGCGCCGCGATCGCCTCGTTGATCCTCGCCTCGAGCCTGATCGCACCCGCTCGCGCGCAGACGAACAAAGTCGGCACGAGCCTGGACCCGCAGAATTTCGGCCAGATCGAGCGGGGGCGGTATCTTGCCATCGCCGGCGACTGCGCAAGCTGTCACACTGTGCCGGGGTCGAACCAACCCTTCGCCGGCGCCCGGCCGATCGAGACTCCGTTCGGCGTCGTGGTGGGAGCCAATATCACGCCCGATCCCGAGACCGGGATCGGCGCCTGGAGCGACGAACTGTTCGTGCGCGCTTTGCGCGAGGGCAAAGGGCACGACGGCCAGCTGCTCTACCCGGCAATGCCCTACCCCTATTACACCAAGCTGACCGAGAGCGACGCGCTCGCCATTCGCGCCTACCTCAACACGGTGAAGCCGGTTCGCAACGCCGTCGTTTCCAACAAGCTGCCGTTTCCGTTCGACGTTCGTGAGGGAATGGCGGCCTGGAACGCGCTCTATTTCAAGAGCGGCGAATTCAAGCCGGATTCCGCGAAGTCCGCGGAATGGAATCGCGGTGCCTATCTTGTTGAAGGCCTGGGCCATTGCGGCGCCTGCCACACGCCGAAGACGACGCTTGGCGGCGACGATCGCGGACGCGCTCTTCAGGGCTATGCTCTGCAGGGATGGTTCGCGCCCGACATCACCAACGACAACGAGCGGGGCCTCGGCGGGTGGAGCGTCGCCGATATCGTGGCCTATCTGAAGAATGGCCATAACATGACGACCGCCTCGACCGGAATCATGGCCGAGGAAATCACGCTGTCGAGCTCGCATATGACCGACGCCGACCTCACCGCCATCGCCACCTACCTCAAGGACCAACCGGGCCAGACAGCTGCATCGCCGCCACCGGTTTCCGCCTCCGATCCGAAAATGGTTGCGGGAGGCGCGATCTATGCCGACGAATGTTCGGCATGCCACGGCATGGACGGGACAGGCGTTCCCTATCTCTTCCCGTCGCTGGCCGGATCGCCGAATGTTCGTTCGGCCGATCCGGCGAGCCTCATTCGCGTCCTGATCGAGGGCGCGCGCAGTGTGGCGACCGCGGGCGAGCCGACCGGTCCGGGCATGCCGTCATTCGCGTGGAAGCTGAACGACGATCAGGCAGCCGCGGTCTTGACCTACATTCGCAACTCTTGGGGTTCTTCCGCGCCCGCTGTCGACGCTCGAGAAGTCGAACAAGCCCGCGCACGGGCCGCAATGGCGTCCATGGGGCATTAGACTTCCGGGACTTGTTGCGACAGATCTTGAAATAAGACCGCCCTAGCGCAACGTATGCCTCGCCCCGAAGACCGCTTTGTGGTGCTTTCCGCCCGTTCGTGTGGCCGATCTTATGGACAGCAAAGGGTCGACTCGACCCATTCGGCGCGCCCTCGGGCAATGACCGGTATTTGCGCATTTGAGACGTTTGAGCGACTGTCTCGAATCGACGTAGACCGGACATTACGTTCGTGGCCGTGAACGTCGTGGTTGGGCGGGAAGCGCGCCTACAAGGATCGCCTCGGGAAGGACCGGAGTCCGCGCCAAAGCGGCCATTCCATCGCGAGCGCGAAATCGGCCTCGCCGCCCAGAGTACGTATGCTGAGAGCAAGAGGCAATCGACAACACAGCGAGAGACGACCTTCATCGCGAATTACCCAGCAGACCTGGACGCCGTTTGAGAACACCCGCTATCTCTGCAACGGTAAGAAATTTGAAGACTGCGCTTGCCTGAGATGGCCTTTCGATATTTCGGATATGGTTCGAATATGGCGCTATCGTCGCTCGCCGCGAAAGGCGTGACGCCGGTTGCATCCGAGCCCGCGGCGTTGCGAGGATGGAGGCTTCGGTTCAACGTTGAGCACTTCTTCCGCCACGAGGGGGGAATGGCGAATATTGAGCCCGCGGAGGCGGCGTGCGAGGTCCAGGGCGTGCTACACCTCTGCGAGGACGACCATCTGCCCCCGCTCGACGCGATGGAAGTTTATCCCCACGGCTACAACCGGATCTCGGTGACGGTCGCCACGCCAAGCGGCATTTTTGAGGCGACAACCTATGTCGGGACGCTGGCCTTCCGCAATGACGATTGCCTGCCGACGACGCGCTACCTCAATATTCTCACAAGCGGCGCGGCCGCAGCGGGGCTCGACCGGCACTACGTCGAGGTCCTGAGGCGTCAACCGGTTCTGCAAAAGCTGCCCTTGCCGGCTTACCAGCCGCCGCCGGGCGACTATCCCACCATCACCCTGACGGAGCTGGCCAAGAACCCACGTTACACGGCCTTAGCCGGTTCGGTCTTCGACATGACGGACGCCCGCTGGCATCATCAATTCTTGCAGGGGCTCTTGGGGGGCAAGGACACAACGCTCTTCCACCTCAAGCGTCTCGATACCTCCGACGGAACCGAAAAGCTTGACGACGTGAGGGCCTTGCGGTTCAATAACGTGCAGAAGGCGTATATCAACGAGTATTTGCACGCTTACGCGGACGAGTACCATTACGTCGGAAGGCTCTGTTACGATCAAGTTGAGTAGAAGCTCGACTTTCATTTGAGCGGAGCTATGTTATTCGTGCCTTGAATTCATTTTGTTTCGGCAAGGAGGGAACATGGGAGAGCTTCCGCCAGCCCTGCCACATGGAAGGATCGAGGAAGTCTTTCCGGACGTGTTTTTCGTGACCGGAGCTATGCAAACCGTACTCTCGGGCGCTCACTGGCATTTCAGTCGTAACATGACGGTCGTGCGCGATGGTGGGGCCCTGACGTTGATCAACACCGTCCGTCTCGACGAGCCCGGTCTCGACGAACTCGATAAGCTTGGAAAGGTCACCAACGTCGTCAAGATCGGCTCGCTTCACGGGCGCGACGACGCCTTCTATGTCGCGCGCTACGGCGCGAAATTCTGGGCTGCGCGAGGGATGAAGGACGAACACGGCCTGCTATCCGACAAGGAACTCGCCCCCGACGGCGAGACGCCATTTGCAGGCTGCAGCGTCTTCACGTTCCGCTCGACGAAACTGCCCGAGCTCATTCTCTGGATCGATCGCGCTGGGGGGATTCTCGTTGCGGCCGACGCGCTCCAGAACTGGGTGTCGCCCAACGAGTTCTTCTCTGATGAATTGCGAGCGATGATGACGGAAATGGGCTTCTTCCAGGCCGCCAATCTTGGCCCCCTCTGGTTTCAGGCGAACGAGCCGAAGGCCGACGACTTCGCAAGGCTTCGCCAACTGCCGTTCCGGCACGTTCTGTGTGGACACGGAGAGCCGCTGCGAGACGAGGCCAAGGAGGCGTTCTCGGCCCGGATCGCCAAAGTCTTCGGAGTTTGACGCGACCGCGCCGCGCGCCAACGGATTTCGTGGGCCATGATCCCAGGATACGAAATCGTCAAGGCCCTCCATCGAACGGACTTGAGATCGGTCTATCGGGCGCGCCGTCTCTCAGACGGCCTCGACGTCGTCATCAAGACATTGGAGCCGGAATATCCGACCCGTCAGCAGGTCGCGGAACTCCGGCGCGAGTCTCAGGTTCTGGAGCGGCTGCAGAAGGTTCCATCCGTCATCCGGGCTTACGCCCTCGAATTGTACGGTAATGGCAATGTGGCTCTGGTGCTCGAGTTGTTCGGGCGGTCCGTCATCGACCAGATCGCGGCGGAAGGCTGCCGCACGCTGCCGCTGGCGCGGGCCCTGTCGCTAGGGGTCGCCGTCGCTGAAGCCCTAGGGCAGATCCACGAGCTCGACGTCATTCACAAGAGTGTCACCCCGAGAAACATTCTTGTCGACGATCGCTCCGACGCCATACGCCTCATCGACTTCCGGATCTCGTCGGAACTCTCGTTCGAGCGACAAGGTGCAGCCTCCTCTGGGCATCTCGAAGGCGCGCTTCCTTACATCTCGCCCGAGCAGACTGGGCGGATGAATCGCCAACTTGACTACCGTTCGGACTACTATTCCCTGGGCGTCACGATGTTCGAGCTGCTGACGGGGCAACTACCGTTTCAGGGCGATTCGGTCCTGTCCTGGGTGCATTCCCACATCAGTCGTCCCCCCCGTCGCCAAGCGCCGTCAGTTCCGCCATTCCGAAGCCGGTGTCCGCGATCGTTCTGAAGCTCCTAGCGAAGAACGCCGAGGACCGGTATCAGAGCAGCTACGGCCTGATCGAGGATCTCGAGCGTTGTCTGCGGGAGCTCGAACAGACGGGCTCGATCATGAAGGCAACGCTCGGCCAGCGCGACGTCTCGCGCAAGTTTCAGATTTCGCAGCGGCTTTACGGGCGCGAACTTGAGCGAACCGCTTTGCTGGCCCTCTACGAACGGGCGGCGGCTGGCGACGCCGAGTTCTGCATGGTTTCCGGCCATTCCGGCATCGGCAAGTCTGCCCTGGTCAACGAGATCAGCCGCGCAACCGTCCAGCACGACGGGTACCTGATCCAGGGGAAGTTCGACCAGTTCCAGAGGAGCAAGCCCTACTCGGCGGTCGCGGGCGCTTTCCGCGGACTGGTTCAGCAACTGTTGGTCGAATCCGAAGCCTGGCGGCGCGCCCTGTTAGACGGCTTGGTCGCGGCGGTTTCGCCGAATTTGGGCTTGCTCGTCGAACTCGTTCCAGAGCTCGTCCAGATCGTCGGCCCGCAGCCGTCCGTTCCGTCTCTGCCGCGGACGGAGGCGCAAAACCGTTTTCAGATCGCGTTCGTCAATTTCGTCAAAGTCGTCGCAGCCACAAGGCCGTTGGTCATTTTCCTTGACGACCTGCATTACGGCGACGCTTCGACGCTAAACCTGATTCGGTGGCTGGCGATGAGCCGTGATCTCAAGCGGTTATTTGTGGTCGGCGCCTATCGAAGCAACGAGGTGGACGTCGGACATCCCCTGTGGCTCGCGCTGAACGAGATCGCGGAGACTCGAACGATCCACGAGCTGAAGCTGCAGCCGTTGAATCTCGCATCGGTCAAGCAGCTCGTGGCGGATACGCTGCATAGTGACAAGGCCGACTGCGCGCCGCTCGCGGAATTGCTGCAAGAGCAGGCGGACGGCAATCCTTTCTTTCTCACCGAAGTCCTGAAGACGCTCGCACAGTCGCGGTCGATTGCGTTCGCCCCCGATTTCGGCCGCTGGCGCTGGAACCTCGATGCGGTGCGAGCGAGCGGAATCAGCGGGAGCGTGGTCGATTTCGTCGTCGCGAAACTGCGCAGGCTTCCGGCCGAGACGCAGAGGGCTCTTCAACTCGCCGCCTGCATCGGCAACATGTTCGATCTCAGAACACTGTCCATCATCGATGAACGGTTGCTCGACGACACAGCCAAAGGCTTGATGCCCGCGCTTCAGCAGCACCTGATCGCGCCGATGAACGCCGACTACAAACTGGTCGGCATCATGACCGGGAAAGAGTCCGCCTGGGCCGACGCCCCTGCAGTCAATCCGGTCTATCGCTTCCAGCACGACCGCATTCAGCAGGCAGCCTACGCCCTAATCGATGAGGACCGGCGGCAGGCGGTTCACCTTTCGATCGGCCGACTTATCCAAACCCACGCCGACTCCCACGAGCGCGAAGAGCGGCTGATCGAGATCGTCGGCCATCTGAACAACGGCCGACGGTTGATTGCGGATCCGGCGGAACGGATCGATCTCGCTCGGCTCAACCTCGCGGCCGGCGTTCAGGCGCAGCGCTCGTCCGCTTACGAGGCGGCGATCAATTATCTGCGGATCGGGCAGGAACTCCTGCCGAACGATTGCTGGACCCTGGAGTATCGGCTGACCATGGATCTCGCCATGGAGTTCCAGCAGTGTGCCTATCTCACCACGCGCTATGACGAGGCGGAATCTTGGATCCAGGAGATCTTGACGCGCGCCCGCACGACGATGGAAAAGGCCGAGATCCTGTCGATGCGCACGCGACAATACGCGACCACCGGTCGGATGGCGGAATTGATCGACGCCGCAATCATGGGCCTGTCGCTCCTAGGCATACGCATCACGGCCAATCCGAACCGCGGCGCGGTCGCCAGGGAGAGGACCTTGGTGAAGCGCCACCTGGCGGGCCGGCGCGTGGCCGATCTGATCGACGCGCCGGCCATGACCGATCGCATGCAGATCCTGGCTGTGAGGCTGCTTATGGAAATATTCGCCGCCGCATTCCTTACCGCGAGCGGCAACCTCTTTCCGTTCCTTGTGCTCAAGTCGGTGAATTTGTCGCTGCGGTACGGCAACAGTCCGGAAACGGCCTTTTCCTACGCCGCTTACGGCATGCTCCTATGCGGTGTGCTCGACGAGCCTGCGCTCGGTTACGAGTTCGGCAAGCTTGCGGTCGCGATGAACGACCGTTTCGACGATATCGCGCTGAAGTCGAGAGTGATCTACCTGCATACAATGTTCGTGATGCACTGGTCAGAGCACTGGTCGAACATGACCCGGTGGTTCCGGCGCGGCATCGAGGCAGGCTATCAGTCGGGCGACCTGCTTTACCTCGCGTACAGCGCCCAGGACTGCGTGATCTGGGATCCCAGGCTCGATCTCGACGCCGCCGCCTCGGAGCATGCCGATCTGCTGACGATCGTGCGCGACTGCGCCTACGAGGACTCGTTCGATTCCGGGTCGCTGTTCCTTCAAATGCAACGCAACTTCCTGGGTCTGACGGACGGCCTCTATTCTATGAACGACGCGACGTTCGACGAGAAGCGCTGCCTCGAGGGGATGCTTAAGCGACGCTTCATGACGGGCGTTGCCAACTATCATATCTATAAGGCCGAGATCTTCTTCTTCTACGGGGACTATGCGAGCGCGCTGAGCCATGTCCGGGAGCAGGATAAGCTGATGGCGTCCGTCATGTCCCTGCCGCAGCTGGTGCGGTTCCGGATCGTCGCCTTCCTAACCCTGGCCGCGCTCCTGCCGGACATGGACGTTGCCGAGCAGGAGCGCACAAGATCCCACCTACGCCAGGAGCGGCATGTGATGGCGCGCCTTGCGGCGCATTGCCCGGACAACTTCCTGCACCTCAGCCTGATCATGCAGGCGGAACTCGCCCGCATCGCGGGCCGAACCTACCGTGTGCTTGCGCTCTATGACGAAGCGATCGAAATGGCGCGCCGCTACGAGTTCCGACGCGATGAAGCCATGGCGAACGAGCTGGCGGCTCGCTGCCTTCTGGCCTCCGGCCGGCGGAAAGCGTCAGAAGGTTATCTGCGGGCCGCGCGCAACCTCTACGACCGATGGGGAGCGTGTCGGAAGGTCACGTGCCTCGAGAACGAGTTCCCGCAGGTCCTGAAGCCGGCCGGCGCGGCGCGAGCGACTATGGCGAGCACGACGCCAGTCGATTCGGCAGAGCTCGATATGGCCTCGATAATGAAAGCCTCGCGGGCGATTTCGAGCGAGATGGTCCTGGATCAGCTGTGGATCATCACTATGCGGATCATGCTGGAGAACGCCGGCGGTCAGCGCGGCTGCATCGTCGTCTGGAAGGGCGGAAAGCACGTCATCGAGGGACTGACAGAAATCGGCGACGACGAAGGATCTTCCATCGGGCGCTGGCTCCCGCTAGCAGGACCGGAAGGGGCGCTGACCGTGCCGGTCTCCGTCGTCTACGCGGTGCTAAACGGAGGAGACGCGATCGTGCTCAACAATCCGGCGACGATGCGCGAATTCGCTCGGGACGCCTATTTTCATTCCCGCAGGCCGCAATCCATTCTATGCGTCCCCTTCAACCGTCACGGCAACGTGGCCGGCGCGATATACATGGAGAACAGCGTCGCCTCCGGCGTGTTCACGGGGGATCGGATCGAGGTCATCAAGCTGCTTGCGGCCCAGACGGCGATCTCGGTCGAGAACGCGGAGCTTTACCAGGGACAGGCGCGGTTGATCGAAGCGCAGCGCCGCTTCGTCCCGAGCCAGTTTCTCGACAGCCTGGCGCGCAGGGACATCGCCCATGTCGGGGTCGGTGAGTATGTGGCCAAGCGCATGACCGTGATGTTCGCCGACATCCGGGGCTTCACGCCGATGGCCGAGCATCTC
This sequence comes from uncultured Alphaproteobacteria bacterium, assembly GCA_963726105.1. Taxonomy (GTDB): domain Bacteria; phylum Pseudomonadota; class Alphaproteobacteria; order Rhizobiales; family Beijerinckiaceae; genus Roseiarcus. Next base: position 292,437 of record CAVSBJ010000024.1, on the reverse strand, counting down.
GATCCGCGCAACGTCATCGAGCTTCTTAACCGGTACTTTTCCAACATGGAGCGCCCGATCGTCGATGCGGGCGGTTTCATCGACTCCTTCGCCGGCGACGAGATTATGGCCCTGTTCGAAGGCGCCGTCGCCTCCGTCATTCGGGCCGGCGTGGCGATGTGGCAAGCCCTCGACGCGTTCAATCTGCGCAACGCCGAGCTCAATCAACCCACGCTAAACATGGGCGTCGGCGTCAATACCGGCGCGGTGGTTCTGGGTACGGTCGGTGGCGAAAACCGCATTCAATGCGGCGTCGTTGGCGACACGGTGAACCTCGCGTCGCGCGTCGAACAGCTGACCAAGATCTATCGCGCGCGCTTTCTGGTGAGCGGCGCGACCTACGCGGAACTGAGTGACCCCGACGCCTTCATGATTCGACTTGTCGACCGGACCGCCGTCGTCGGAAAGAGCACGCCGGTCGATGTCTACGAGGTTCTTGACGCTGATCCGCCGGACCGCCGGAGCCTGAAGTTCGCGACGCGCGAGCGATTGCACTCAGGCATGAGCGCGTATTTCCGCGGAGACTTTAACACCGCGCATACACTTTTCGAGCTGCTTCAGTTGGAGGACCCCGCCGATCGAGTGCCAGCGATTTTTGTCGAACGCTGCGCCCGGAACCTGCGCGGGCATCCGGATAGGCAAGGCTTGGACAGGCTCGCGAACGGGTGAGCAACCGCGCAATTCCGCGGAGGGCGAGGAGCAAACGATGATCGCTTACGTATTGCCGGGGGATATCGCATATCAGCAAAGGCTCTATCCGGACCCAAAGCTCCTCGACCCAGCGCTCGGCCTGAAGACCTACGAGGATGTAATGTGTCGCTTTACCGCCTCGTCGCTGACGCAGGATGGAATTCGGATTCGTGACGGCTCGCTGAGCGTCATAAAAGGCGACAGCGGGTACACGATCAGCTTTGAGCCCGATCCCTCTCAGGTCGGCGCCGCGAGTCAGTTCGCCGCGATGCACCAAAAAATGCTGGACGAGAAGCATTTCGGACTCGCGCTCAAGGGTGCCGACGCCTGCCGCAAGACGCCCGCCTGGAATCCGATGGCCGGATATCCGGTCGCCCACAAAAGCGGCGACTCCCTCTGGACGCCCTGCCTGCCGCTCGGCATGCCAATGGTCAACCACCGCGCCGTGACGCTTCTCCACTACCCGCCGATCGTCGCCCTCAAGGAGGCGGACTACCTGCACAACAACACGCTCATTCGCTGGCGGCGGCTGCTCGATCGCATCGGCGTTCCGGACGTCAATCTCTATCACTCCATTCTCGACGTGAACCCCATCGCGGCGCCAGGGTCGGGCGAAAGCGAATATCCGAACGACTTCTTTCCGATCAACCTCACGTCGCTCTTCTTCGACAATGAAGCCGAGGGGCTTGATTACGTCCGATCGATGCTGGAGCTGACGCTCGATCCGCCGGCCAACGCCGCAAGTCCGCAGACCCTGCCGCTGCTTGTGTGCGGCTCGCCCCGTTACGATCCCCAGGCGCCCGGGTGGTTCAGGACACGATACAAGGATCAGCTGCCGAAGGACTCCTGGACCGGCTCGCCGACGGTCAACGTGCTGCAGACGGGCCTGATCAAAATCCGTCCGGACAGTGCGAAGCCGACGCCCTACATGATCGCAAACCACATGATCGCAGCGAGCGTAACAGGCGCCTGGACCGCTGCCGCCGACACGCTGCCCGACATAAGGATCTACGAGGCGCAGGACCTGATCGCCGCGACTTTCCTAAAAATCTGCGCCGACGCCTGTGAGGAGGGACAAGCGATCGATCCGAGGCAAGCGAGAAAGATCGCCTGCGAACAGTGGCTCGGGGCCGAAGATCCCAGTGGTCCGTTCAACCCTTCGCAGGCAGCGCGAACGACGATATGCGCGCTGGCGCTCATGGATGTTTGGACCGACGAGTTCAAAGGCTATCCGCCCATCCTGACGTACGATGAGGCGGAGGTCCTCTGCAAGCAGCCCGCGGCCGCGAAGCTGAAGTGGCCGGCTGCGGCCTACATGCCGACGTCGGGCGGGTGACCCTGGCGCGGACGCCGCCTGCCCGTCAGTTCAGGGAAGTTTGGTGGCGAAGCGAAGCAGCGTCTGGTGCAGTTCCTCCATGTCGGAGGACGCCATGAGCTCGTTTGAGATGGAAGCCATATCGGACGGAGTAAGCTGTCCTCTGGCGAGCGCGGCCGCGACCCGAGGCGCCATGAGCCGGTCGAGGTCGCTGACTCGCGGCCTCGCGGACGATTCCTCGATCGCCGGCGGCTTGAACGAAGGCTTTTCGGCGCGAGGCTCGGCAAGCTGGAAGACGCCCTCGAAAGTCGGCGCGTGGCGCGTCCGTTCGCCAAGGCCCCAGCGCGCCTTCGGCACGCCATACCAGTTCAGGAGCGTAGCGAGGATCGAGGTCGAGTCATAGGCCACCGCCGTTGGCGAACGGAAGACCGTGTGCCGTTTGATCAGCGGAGAGACCAGAATCGTCGGCACGCGCACCCCCATCATGTCGAAGCGGAACCCGTCGATGACGTCGTTGGGCCACGGGTTCTCCGCGTAAGGCGGCGGGACGTGATCGAAGATGCCGCCATGCTCATCGAACGTGATCACGAACAGCGTCTCGTTCCACGCCGGACCGGACCTCATCGCCTCGTAGAGTTCATACAGGGCCTGTTCGCCGACCGCCGGATCGGCGCCGGGATGATACGAGGTCGTTCCGGCGAGCGAGATCCAGATCGGCTCGAGGAAAGAGAAGCGCGGCAATTTTCCGGCTCTAGCCGCCGCTTTGAACTGATCGATTCCCTCGATGAACGAGGAGGGCGGCGAGGGCGAAAAGCCACTTGAGGCGGAGGCGATCCGTTGGGCGCTGTCCTGCGCGATCGCCGCGTCCACCGACGGGATCTGTCCCTGAAGATAGAGATGATAGGTATGGACGAAATTCATCCATAGGACCGAGTTGTAGATCTTCCAGTCGGTAAATCCGTTGGTCCACAGCGCCTTCCAGATCGAAGACCGATGCGGCGCATAGGGCCAGTAGAGATATTGCGGGCCGTTCTGGAAATTGTTCAGCTCTCGCAGCGAGGAGCCGGTGAACGCGAACCCGCGGTTCGGGTCCGTGGCGCTCGGCATCGAGCTGAACCAGGCGTCGGAGACCGCGAACTCGCGAGCAAGCCCGTTGATGACCGGAAGCTGATCCGGCGTGTAGGTCCACATGATCTCGTGGACCCCGTTGTTCCAGACGAACCCCTTCATTTGCGGCGTCTGACGCTTCGCATAACCGTCGGGCTGCTGATAGAACATCTGCCGCACCACGTCGGTCTTGTCGTGGTACGGGTCCGAAGGGAGGAAGTCGAGCGGCTCGCCCGGCTTGCGGTCGTATATTTTGAGGTGGACCACCTTCTTCCCGTCCGGGGCGGATGGGTCGACGTTGAACATCTCGAGGCTCGCGCCGTCGAACGCGCCGTCGCCGCCGAGGAAATTGATCTCCGTCTCGCCCTTCCGATAGAGCCACCCGAGCACGTGATCGAACGACCGGTTCTCGAGCATCAGGTAGACGACATGCTTGACCTTGTCGCGCATGAAGTCGATCGTGCCAGGTTGCTTCGCGCGAGCAGGATCGAGGGGGATCAAGGCTTGCACGCCGAGAAGCGTGGTTTTGTCATCCAATGACGCCGGCAGCAAGCCGGTGGCAACTGGGCCTGTGAGGGGATTCGGGAGCTTCGGATTGAAGGCCCACAGTCGGTAACTGCGATCGCTCGGGCACCAGTCGAGAACGAGATCGCCGAGGACCACCAGCTTGTGCGTCTTGTCGATGTCGGACCATTGTCCGGATTGGATCGCAGGCAGGGCGAGCGGCATTGCCGAGCTCGGGTCGAAGCTCCAGAGCCAATACTCGCCGGTCTCAGGCAGCCGATCGAGGACATAGCCGCAGATCGGCAAGAGTTCGTGCCCGTAGTCGATCGTATCGAAGGAGCTGCCGCCCCACATGGTGTAGGTGTACGGCTGCGGCAAGGGATCCGTCTTCGGGGGATTCGGGCGATTCGGCGGAATCGGAGGATTCGGGTCGAAATTCCATACGCCAAACGTGCTGCGGCCGTCGGTCGGAATCACATTCAGCACGAAGCCGTCGAGAGGAAGCAGAAGCAGTTGCTCGCCCTTGTCGAAGTCTTCCTTGGCGCCCTGAGGATTGCCGAAGTCCGGCCGCGAACCCCAGAACTTGGACTTCAGCCAGGCGCCCTGTTGCACCGCTTTGGCGTGAAGCGGATCAGGGCTCGTCGGGTCAAACTCCATCAGCCGGTAAGGAAAGCACGGCTGGTAGTCCTTAAGTTGCAGCGGGCCCCATTCGAGGAGGTAGCGCCCGATCGGCGCGATCTGATGGTTCCTGTCGAACTGGGCCTTTTGATCCAGCGGTACCGGCCTCAGCAACTCAGGGCTGTCGTACCCGACGCGCCAGAGACCATACGCGTCAGTGTCCGTCCCCCGGCTGATGACAAAGTCGCGCCGGTCCTGCGTGTCGATCGCCATGTTCGTCGCTCCCCAGTCGAAGGGCCCGAAGATCTCGACGCGTCCCCGGGGTGCCCTCATCCCGGCCAACAACGCTGCCACGATAAAAGAGCGCTTGCAATCGAACCCGCCTTCCGCGGGTAGGTTAAGCCCGATGCGACAGCCACAGTCGCGCGGGACCTTCGTGCGAACGCCCGCTTTGGGGCATCCTGCCCGTGGCGCCTACGGCCCGCTTTCTGGCAATCCCCACCCGTGCCAGGGATTGAACCAGAAGGTCGGCAAAAGGTCTATTTGCCCCTCTAGACACGCCGTCAACGAATGACCGGTAGTTCCGCCAAGCGGGCCTTTAGTGAACGGCGCTGTTCGTCCGCTTTGGGTCGAGTTGCGCCATTGCCCGCGAGCACAGGGATGGCCGCTATTTGCGCATTCCCGCCATTGCATCGCGATATCGCCGAAGGGCCGGAATCCGCGCTTTCGCGGCGTCTGGCTGGATGTCACCGCCATTTTTTTACGACAGCGGTCTGACCTTCGATCCGCGCCGCGCTCATAAGAACTTCGCCAAGCTCCGGCGTCGTCGGCGAGGGCAGCGGGCCAGCCGGATCGATCCAGTCGACGGCGTCGACTTCGTCGCTCAAGCGCGGCTCGCCCCTCATCCATCGGGCGGCGAACGAAGCGATGACAAAATGCGTTCGTATTCGGCCCCCTTCGTGGACAATCGCCTCCACATGGCGGTTAAAGGCGATGATTTCGGCTTCGATTCCGACTTCTTCCATGAGCTCTCGGGCGAGCGCGGCGGCGAGCGTTTCCCCGACCTCGACCCCGCCGCCGGGCAAGCTGAAATGGCCGAGCAGCGGCGCCCGCGCCCGGCGGATGATGAGCGCCCGCGCTTGCCGAAACACCGCCGCCGACACCGCGAGGATAGGGCGCGCGGGGAATAACCGGTCATTCATGGGTCTTCCCCTGCCCCTGAGCCGTCGATCTCAAGCCGGGATCGCTCTCAGCCGCCGGGCCCCGGCAGCGTTCCACCCTGGAGCTTGACGCGCCGCGAGGGAAGCGTTCCCCGTGTCCAACTCCGAAAAGCGAATTTTGCAACAATTTGTTTACGAATGCCAGAAATCCATGCTATACTTCTGCCTGTCGCCGGGATCGAGCCCGCGCATAGCCAGCGCGGGACGAACGAGGAAAGGCGGGCGACGTGTCGAGCCGACCCCGAGCAGGCGCCAGGAAAGCTCGACTCCAATCGGCCGTAACCCATTGAAAAGTCCCGATTCGGAAAAATAAACGCTAATAAACGCTAGCCCTTTTACTCGCATTTACTCGCGTTTGTTGACGGCTACTGGCGTTTATGTGCGGTGGCCCGCGTGGGTTCGAGACCCCGGACCGCTTGCATTTCGACGCGCGACCCGGCGGTTCACCACCGATTTGCCCCTTGCGCTCGGGTCAATGTTCTGCAAACGTTCCGACCATCGACGAGCCCGGGCGGGGGGCGGACATGGTGGCGCGCGTATCGACGGTGGCCTTCGAGGGCGTGGAGGCGCGGCCGGTCGACGTTCAGGTGCAGATCGCCGCCGGCACGGTCGCCTTCACCATCGTCGGCCTAGGCGACAAGGCGGTGGCCGAATTGCGCGAGCGCGTCCGCTCGGCTCTGATCGCCTCGGGCCTCGCGCTTCCGGCGAAGCGCATCACCGTCAACCTCGCGCCGGCCGACATGCCGAAAGAGGGCAGCCATTACGACCTGCCGATCGCGCTCGCGGTGATGGCGGCGATTGGCGCCATCCCCCCCGACGCGCTCGATGGCTTTGCGGTGATCGGGGAACTCGCGCTCGATGGGACGATCAGCGCCGTCGCCGGCGTGCTGCCGGCCGCGATCGCCGCCAACGCCGCTGGCAAGGGCTTGATCTGTCCCGCCGCCTGCGGCCCGGAGGCGGCGTGGGCATCGGTCGATCTCGAGATTCTCGCGCCCCGCTCGCTGATCCAGATCGCCAACCATTTCAAGGGCGCGCAAGTGCTGTCCCGCCCAGAACCGGCGTTGCGCGCCTCGGGCGGGTCTCAACCGGACCTGCGCGACATCAAGGGCCAGGAGAGCGCCAAACGCGCGCTGGAAGTTGCGGCGGCCGGCGGCCACAATCTCCTGATGAGCGGCGCGCCGGGGGCCGGCAAGTCGATGCTGGCCCAGCGGCTTCCCTCGATCCTGCCGCCCTTGACCCCGCGCGAACTGCTCGAGGTGTCGATGATCCATTCGGTCGCCGGCGCGCTCGCCGGCGGGGCGCTCACCGACCGGCGCCCGTTCCGAAGCCCCCATCATTCCGCCTCGATGCCGGCTTTGGTCGGGGGCGGCGCGCACGCCAGGCCGGGCGAGATTTCGCTCGCCCACAATGGCGTCCTGTTCCTCGACGAGTTGCCGGAGTTTCAGCCGCAGGTTCTGGATAGCCTGCGCCAGCCGATCGAGACCGGCGAAGTGGCGATCGCGCGCGCCAACCATCGCGTCGTGTATCCGGCGCGGTTTCAATTGATCGCGGCGATGAACCCATGCCGGTGCGGCATGGCGAACGAGCCAGGTTACGCCTGCAAGCGCGCGCCAAACGACCGGTGCGTGGCCCAATATCTCGGCCGCCTCTCCGGGCCGCTCCTGGATCGCTTCGATCTCGTGGTCGACGTGCCGTCGGTCCTGGCGTCGGATCTGATGACGCCGCCGGCGCGCGAAGGCTCGGCGGAGGCGGCGGCCCGGGTGGCGGCGGCCCGGAAAATCCAGCTCGCGCGTTACGCCAACATCGGGCTCGACGGCGTGGTCTGCAACGCCCGGGCGCCGGCGAGTCTCATCGAGGAGATCGCCGAAGCGGACGCATCCGGTCTTGCGCTGTTGCACGACGCCGCCGAGCGGCTCCGTCTTTCGGCGCGCGGCTATCATCGCGTGCTCAAGCTTGCCCGCACGCTTGCCGACCTGGACGGAGGCGGCCCGACCCGTCGCATCCATCTCGCCGAAGCGCTCTCCTACCGCGGCGCGCCTGACCGCGCGGTCGCGGCATAAGCGATCGGAATCTGCGCGAACCGGACAATTTACCCGAGTTCCGCAAGGGATTCACAACTGCCGCCTGAAACCATGGATCTCCGAACGGATCGGCGCAACGCCGGGCGAGGCGGGAGTGGAAATGGATCTGGGCGCCGGCTTGGCGGATTTCTCGGCGCATGCGCTGTGGCTTCAGGCCGGCGCGGCAATCGCCCTGGCGGCCGCGCTCGCCGGCGCCGCCGCTCGCGGGCGGCGACAAGCCGAAGCGCGCGCGATGCGGATCTCCAGTGAGAACAACGGGTTGCGCGACGAGCTCTGGCGGCTCAAGGAGGCAGCGAGCGCGCGCGACCGAGCGGAGGCGGCGAGCGAAGCCAAATCGCGCTTTCTAACGACGATGAGCCACGAGATCCGCACTCCAATCAGCGGCATTCTCGGCATGGCCGATCTGTTGCGGGAGACCTCGCTCGATGCCGAAAGCGCAAGCTATGTCGAAGCGATACGAAGCTCCGGGAGCGCCCTCATCACCCTGATCGACGAAATTCTCGATCTCGCCAAGGTCGAGGCGGGCCGCTTTGATCTCGTCGTCGAGAGGGTCGATCTTCGCCGGCTCACCGAGGGCGTAGTCGAACTGCTCGCGCCGCGCGCCCAGAGCAAAGGCATTGAAATCGCGGCTTCGTTCAGCGCCGGGGCGCCGCGCTTCGTTCGCGCGGACGGCGTGCGCCTGCGCCAAATCCTCATGAACCTCGCCGGCAACGCGGTCAAATTCACCGATCGGGGCGGCGTCTGCGTGACGGTCGAACGCGGCGAAATGGGCGCGGCGCGGTTCTCGGTGATCGACACCGGCCCCGGCGTGCCGGCGGATCGCCGGAAGGCGATTTTCGACAGTTTCGAGCAGGGTGACAGCTCGCATGCGCGGCGCTTCGAGGGCGCGGGACTCGGGCTCGCCATCTCGCGCGAGCTCGTCCGCCTCATGGGCGGCGAGCTGACGCTTTCTGACAATTCGGGCGGAGGGTCGATCTTCGCCTTCGCCGTTCGGTTGCCGAAATGCACCTCGGTCGAGCCGCTGGCCACACCGGAGACGATGCGTCGCGTCCCCAGTGGAACACGCGCGCTCATCATCGCCAATTCTCCATTTGAGGCACCGGCTATCGAAGCGCGCCTCATCGAAGCAGGCGTCGATGTAGGTCGAGCCGAGGGTCTAAACTCCGGCCTCGAAGCGTTGAACGCTCCCGACAAGCCCGATGTCGTTATCGTCGATTGCGCGCTCGGACCTGAGGCCACCAATCGGTTGGCGCAAGCCGCGCGGGAGGCGGCGGTCCAACGCAGCCTGGTGCTGTTTTCGCCCTTTGAACGCCGCGCGTTCGGTCAGGTGGCGCTCAAGGGTTTCGACGGCTGGCTGGTCAAGCCGGTTCGTACACGCTCGCTTTTCGAGCGCGTGGCGTGGGATGTTGAACCCACCCTCGGCCGCGCCTCGCGCCTCTCGTCGCCCCCGTTGGTGCGCCGCGCCCTTGTCGCCGAAGACAACGACATCAATGCCCTCATTACGCAAAAGGCCATGCGTCGCTTGGGCTTCGAGGTCGTCCGCGCATTCGACGGCGAAGAGGCGCTGCGTCTGGCCTCGCCGATCGCGCCCCTAGAATCTCGACCCTTCGACGTCATCTTGATGGACCTTAAGATGCCAAGTCTCGACGGCTACGAGGCCACGCGCTGTCTGCGGAGGCTCGAGGCTGCCTGCGGCTGGTCGCCGACGCCCATTATTGCCCTGACCGCCAATGCTTTCGAGGAATGGAGAATCTCCCCCGCGGCCAACGGGTTCGACGCCATTCTCATCAAGCCGGTCGAGTTCGGAGCGCTATCGGAAACGGTGGAGGGGGTGTGCGCCACTCGAGCGGCGCCATCACGCCAGCGTCTGTGTGCGTCATAGGATCGAACCGGAGTGACCACACCTGCGCACGGGAAGTCGCAGCTTTGGCGTCGTGGCCCAGTCTTGAATCGGTTCCTCGATCGAATATTTGTCGAGATGATCGTCGCGTCAGGGAAAGCGCTCGGACCTCCCTCGAGCCTTTGCCTTGCCATCCCCGCCTCGGCGCTCTAGACGAAAAACGCTCGCCCGCTCTGGGTTTCGGGCGGTCAAACCAATCCTTTTCACCGGCGATCGTGGTCAAGCTTCCCTCTCTCGATCAGTTCACCCGTGTCGTTGTCAAGGTCGGCTCATCGCTCCTGGTCGACGGCGCCCTTGGCGCCGTCAGACGCGAATGGCTCGAAGCGCTTGCGTCGGACATCGCCGCGCTGCACGAGCGCGACGCAAACGTCATTGTCGTGTCCTCCGGGGCTATCGCGCTTGGTCGCACGATCGCCCGGCTGCCGAAAGGGGCGCTCAAGCTCGAAGACAGCCAGGCCTCAGCGGCGATTGGGCAGATCGCGCTCGCGAGCGAGTGGTCTCGCGCTCTTGCTGAATACGGCATTCTCGCCGGCCAGGTGCTCTTGACCTTGCAGGACACGGAGGAACGCCGTCGCTATCTCAACGCGCGCGCAACCCTCGGCCGTCTTTTTGCGATGCGCTCGATCCCGATTATCAACGAGAACGACACTGTGGCAACGAGCGAGATTCGCTACGGCGACAACGATCGCCTGGCGGCGCGGGTCGCCACTATGACGAGTGCGGATCTTTTGATTCTCCTTTCCGATGTCGCCGGGCTTTATGATTCGCCTCCACATCGCAACACGCACGCGCGATTGCTGCCCGTCGTCGAACGCGTGACGCCCGAGATCGAAGCCATGGCCGGCGGCGCAGAGTCCGAGCTGTCGCGGGGCGGCATGCGCACCAAGATCGAGGCCGCACGCATCGCCACGTCAGCCGGCGCGCATATGGTGATCGCAGATGGGCGCATTCCGCATCCGATCGCGCGGATCGCCGAAGGCGGCAGATGCACCTGGTTCCTGACCCCGTCGAATCCGGTCGCAGCGCGAAAGGTCTGGATCGGCGGGTCACTTGAACTTAAGGGAGCCGTGTTTGTCGACGCTGGCGCTGCGGCGGCGCTTGCTCGCGGCAAAAGCCTGCTGCCGGCTGGCGTCACGCGGGTCGAAGGCGTGTTTGCGCGCGGTGATTGCGTCGCGATCCGCGACGAGCGCGGGGCCGAGATCGGGCGAGGGCTCATTGCCTATGACGCGTTGCATGCCGAGCGCATCCGAGGCCGCAATTCGCGCGATATCGCGCATATCCTGGGGACGGCCGGGCGCGCCGAGATGATCCATCGCGACGACATGGCGCTTTCGGCGCTCTGAGGCATGATGCTGGGAGATCGTTCGCTGCGATCTTGGCAGGGCGACGCCCGCCGCGCATAAACTTGAACATGGGTTCCCCCGTCCGACGCAGCATCCGACCGATCTCTGTTCCGCGCCCGGCGCTGATCATGCTTGCGACCGCGCGCGCGAGATTGCGCGCGAGCGAATTTGGCATGACTGCGCTTGCGATCGGCGTTGGCGTCCTTGCTGGCTTGTGCGTCGCCGCAATGACCAGCGTCGTCAACATTGCGCATGTGCGGATCTACGGCATCCCGTTCGATGTTCACCTGAGCGCCGCGGAGCGCATTGCGCCGCTCGCCGCCTTTGGCGCGCCCATGCTGGGCGGGCTTCTGCTTGGCGCGCTCGACGTCTGGCTCTCTCGGAGGAAGACGCCCCCTGCGGTGGATCCGGTCGAGGCCAATGCTTTGCGGGGCGGACGCATGTCGCTTCGCCAGAGCCTTTTGGTGGCGACGCAGACATTGATATCGAATGGATGCGGCGCCTCGGTCGGACTCGAGGCGGGTTATGCGCAAATCGGGGCGGGCGTTGCCTCCTATCTCGGTGTGAGATCGCGCTTGCGCCGGCAAGACCTCCGCGTGCTCGTCGGTTGTGGAGCAGGCGGCGCAATTGCGGCGGCGTTCGGCGCGCCGCTCACTGGCGCCTTTTACGCTTTTGAACTTATCATCGGCGCCTATTCGCTCGCGAACGCGATCCCCGTATTCGCCGCCACCCTCGCCGCATCGCTCACCACACAGGCGATCATTGGGGCGCCTTACGACATCACAGCGCCCACGGTCGCCCCGCTGACGTTCGTCGACTATGGCGCGTTGATCGGCCTCGGCCTGGTCGCGGCGGCGGTGGGCGTGGGCGCAATGCGGGTGGCGGCGTTAATCGAGCGGGCGTTCCGCTGGACCGTCCCCTCACGCCTTTTACGACCGGTCTTTGGCGGACTTATGGTCGGTTCGATGGCGCTTTACAGCCCGCAAGTGCTCGGAGCAGGCCACGGGGCGCTCGGGCTCGACTTCTACTGGCCGATGTCGGCGGCCGAGTTAGCGACTCTCATCGTGCTCAAGCTGTTCGCCTGCTTTGTTTCGCTGGCGTCCGGCTTTCGCGGCGGAATGTTTTTCGCGTCGCTGTTCGTCGGTTCGCTGCTCGGTAAGCTCTATGCAGTCGGCGTCGACGCCTTGGCGCCGTCGATGGGACTGGAGACCACGGCTTGCGTGCTCGTCGGCATGGGCGCGCTGAGCGCGGCCATTGTTGGCGGCCCGCTGACCATGACCTTTCTGGTGCTTGAAAGCACCGGCAACCTTGGCGTTGCCGGCGGCGCTCTCGCGGCTTCGATCGCGACCACGCTCGCGGTGCGCGCGACCTTCGGCTATTCGTTCACCACTTGGCGGCTGCATCTGCGCGGCGAGACGATCCGCGGCGGCCAGGATGTCGGCTGGCTGCGTGAGCTGACTGTCGGACGGATGATGGCGCCTGCGCCGCCGAGGTTTCCTGCCGATCAGTCGGTCCGCGCCTTCCGCGAAGCCTACCCATTGGGCAGCGCCAATTTCGTCGTCGCAATTGGCGAAGACGAGCGATATCAAGGACTGGTCCACGTTCCCGAGGCTCATGCGCTTGCCCTCGAAGAGAGCAGTGACGGCGGGCCGATCGCCGCCATCGCCCGTCTGCCTGCGACCGTCCTTCATCCCGACGAGAACGTCCGCCGGGCGCTCGACGTCTTCGGCGCGTCACAGGCTGACACGCTCGTCGTCACGGCGCGCGGAACTGAACAGGTGCTGGGCACGCTTGGCGAAGCCTACGCGGCCCGCCGTTACGCGCGAGAGACCAACCTGGCGATGAAGGGGGTCCTGGGCGGGGGATGAATCGCTTCGGCTCGCACGCTGCTGGTCACCCGCTGTTGCGCAACCCTGCCGAAATGCCGTTGATGGTGAGCTGGATTCCAGTCAATACCTTCTCGCTCGATGCGCGTGAACGATACAATTTCAGAAGCTCGACTTGCACGTGGTTAAGCGGGTCGAGATAAGGGAAACGATTGCGGATCGAGCGATCGAGCAGGGGGTTGCTCTCGAGCAGCGTTGACTGCTCCATAATCGAGTTGAGCGCATCGACCGAATCGCGCCATTCGCTCGAAATGCGCGCGAAGATCTTCTCGCGCAAGCTGACGTCCTCCACCAGCCGGGCATAGCGCGACGCGATGGCGAGGCTGGACTTCGCCAGCACCATGTCCATGTTGGAGAGCTGGGTGCGGAAGAAGGGCCAGCGGACATACATTTCCTTGAGCGTCTGAAGGCCGTGCGTGGGATGGGCGTCAATATAGGCCTTCACCGCCGAGCCAAAGCCGAACCAGCCGGGCAGCATGAGCCGGCACTGCGCCCACGAGAATACCCAGGGAATCGCGCGCAAATCCTCAATCGCTTGCGTTTTCTTCCGCGAGGCAGGGCGCGACCCGATGTTGAGGCTTGCGATCTCGGTGATGACGGTCGAGGCCCAGAAATAGCGCACGAAGCCCTCGGTCTCGTAGACAAGGCCGCGATAGGCCTTGTAGGCGGAAAGCGACAATTCCTCCATCGTCTCGAGAAAAGACGAGTCGGGCGCGGGGCTCTCGTCCTGCAATAGCGTTGCTTCGAGCGTCGCCGAGGCGAGCGTCTCCAGATTGCGTCGCCCCACCTCGGGGTTGGAGTATTTGCTCGATATGATCTCCCCTTGCTCGGTGATGCGAATTTGCCCTTGCACCGCGCCGCCCGGCTGCGCCAGGATCGCATCGTAGCTCGGACCGCCGCCGCGCCCGACAGAGCCGCCGCGCCCATGGAAGAGGCGGATGCGCGCGCCATGCCGGCGGAACACTTCGACAAGACCGATCTCCGCCTTATAAAGCTCCCAGCCCGAGGTGACAAAGCCGCCGTCCTTGTTCGAATCGGAATAGCCGAGCATCACCTCCTGCTCCTGGTCACGCGAATCGACCAGCCTGCGGTATTCGGGGAGGGAAAGGAGCTTATCCATCACGCCGACGCAATTGCGCAGATCCTCGATTGTCTCAAACAGGGGTACGAGCGCGAGCGCCGACTGCCCTTCCGCGGTAACCAGACCCACTTCCTTCAGGATCAGCGCCAGTTCCAACATGTCGGAGACGCTGTCCGTCTTGGAGATAATCGAGGTCCGGATCGCGCCCGGGCCATATTTGATTCGGATATCGGCCGCGGCGCGAAATAGAGCGAGTTCGCCCGCCGTCTCCTCGCTGTAAGCAATGAAAGGCGAGAAGAGCGGGCGGGGCGAAACGAGCTCGCGACGCAGGAGTTCCACCCGCTGCTCCTCGCTCATCGCTTTGTAGTCTAGGCCAGGCGACGCCGCCGTAAAAAGCTCGGCGATTGTGCGCTCGTGGACGTCTGAGTTCTGCCTGAGGTCGATGGGCGCCAGATGAAACCCGAACACGTCAACGGCGCGCTGCAAGGCGCGTAAACGCCCGCGAGCGACGATGCCCGCGTTGGTCTGCCTCAGCGAGAGCGCGATCGTCGCGAGGTCGGCGCTGAATTCCGCCGACGACGCGTATGGCGCCCGGTCAACGATCGGCTGACGTAGGGCAATCACGTGGTCAAGCTCGCGCGCTGTCTTGGCGAGGCGCGAATACATTCCGGTGATGGCGCGGCGGTAGGGCTCCTTTCGCCGGGCGGCGGCGGAATCGTCCGACGTGTCGGCAAGCGCGGCAAGTTCCGGACTCATCGAGGCGAGGTTGGAAGCGAGCGACAGCTCAGCGCCCAGCTCGTGCAATTCGTCCAGATAGTGGCCAATCGCCCTCGCGCTCTGCAGCCGCATCGACTCGTCAAGCACGTCGGCGGTGACGAACGGATTACCATCGCGGTCGCCGCCAATCCACGACCCGATGCACAGGAACGACCCGATCGGCTTCGTCCGCGGCTTGCCGGACATGGCGTCGAGTCTATCTTCGATCGCGCCATAGAGGCGAGGCAACTCATGGAAGAACGTGTAGTCGTAGAATGAGAGGGCGTTGGCCACCTCATCGATGACCTTGAGCTTCGTCTGGCGCAGGAGGTTCGTGCGCCAAAGGATGAGTACTGCCCGCCGAAGCCGTTCCTCGTTGAGCGCAAGCTCGTCCTCGTTGCCGCCTGCGTTTTCGCGATCGTCGAGCAATTTCGCTATCTCAAGCTCGCGCGTCCGCGTGCTCTTGCGCCGGACTTCGGTCGGATGGGCGGTCAGGACCGGGCTCACCAGCGCGCGGTCGAAGAAGTCGGTGAGCGCGCTCGGCTCGACGCCAATCTCGCGCGTGCGCTGAAAAGAATAAGCGAGCGAGCCCGGACGCGGCGCGGAGCGCGCGACCGCATGAGCCCGGTTGCGGCGGATGTGATGCTGATCTTCCGCGATGTTGGCGAGATGCGAGAAATAGCTGTAGGCGCGAACGATTGCGAGCGTTTGGTCAGCGTTGAGGCTGTCGAGCGTCGCCTCGAGCTCACGCCGCGCGCCAATCTCGTTGTCGCGATGGAAGCGAATCGAGGCTTGGCGGATCTGCTCGACCAGCTCGAAAACCTCTTCGCCCTCCTGCTCGCGCACGGTGTCGCCGAGAATACGGCCGAGCAGACGAATGTCGTCGCGCAGCGGAACGTCCTTCTCGGAAGCGTTCGCGGAGCGAAGAGGAAGGCTTTGGAGCCGGGCGGTGCGGGCCATTGGGCGCATCCGTTGAAGACGAAGAGACTTCGATGCTGCACTGCGGCAGATTGTGACGCAAGGCTGAAAGATAGGCAGACATCGCGCAATCTGTGTGCTCTAGCCCCCCTTCAGGGCTTCCGCGAGCCGGGCGCTGAGCGCAGCCTTATCCTTGAGTTCGCATTCGTAGATGACCAACGCGCGCCAGCCCATTGCGGCATAGGCGGCGAGGGTCTTTTCGTCCCGCGCCTGGTTCCGCGCGATCTTGGAGCGCCAATAGGCGGCGTTGGTCTCGGGCGCCCGCGCGCCGCGCGCGCAATCATGGCCGTGCCAGAAACAGCCGTGGACAAAAATCGTGAGCTTTCGGGAAATGTAAACCACATCGGGCTTGCCCGGCAGATCGCCGCGATGAAGCCGATAGCCCGGCGCGATCGGGCGCAGAAGCGCGCGCACCGCGAGCTCTGGATTTGTGTCGCGCGATTTGACCGCGCGCATAACGGCTGAGCGGTCATAGGTTTTGGCTGGAGCTGTTCGTTTTCTCTTGGTCATTGCGAGCCGGTGAGGTCGGGCCGCGGCTGGTCACGTTTGAGTGGGTCGCTTGCGCGGCGATTCCGATCAATCCTTCCCGCTATCGCCCTCAACCTCGACCGCCAGGCCGAGGAGCTGTTGGTGATACTTCTGAAGCCGCTCGAGTGCGCCTGGATCGCTCCCGCGATCTCCCTCGAGTTCTTGACCGCAAGGAAATGGCCGACGATCTGCCTGTGATGCTCAGCCTGGCGCGGCAGACGAAGCGCAGGATCTTTCTTTTCCGCGATTTCAGCGTCGGACATCACCTGAACTTTTTGCGATGGCTCCGGCGACCTTGACCGGTCGGCGGCTTCGGCGCCTTGCCGTTCATCAGGGCTATGCCGCCGCCGGCGAAGAATTCGAGATAGGTGCGCTCGGTCATGTTCCTCGATTGATTCCCGTGGTGGAGATTAGGCCGAACCACGCCAACGCGAAACAGAACTCGTCTGTCGCACTCAAGTCATTTGTGGACAGGATTCACCCGGCTGACTGAAGCGTCACCGGCGTGTTGTTCTCTATCTGTTCAGCATAGCCAGTTAACAATCCGTTGCAAGGCTTCACACCGTCCGTTGGATTGAAACACTGCTGTTTGCCGCTTGACCGCCGCCGCTGCGTTCTGCGTTATGGCTTCCGATGACGAACTTCTCCTTCCCCTTTCCCGCGCTCGTGTGCGACACCGGCGGCACGAACGTTCGCTTCGCACTGGTCAGCGAGCCCCGCGGGCCTCTAAGCGATATTGTCCATTTGCGCACCGCCGACTATCCGGGGTTGGCGGAGGCGATCGAGGCGGCCGTCCCCAAGCTCGGGACACGCCCGCGCTCGATGATCGCCTGCGGAGCCGGCCCGGTTGCCGGCCGGACGCTCAAGCTCACCAATGCGCCTTGGCTGATGGACGGCCCGGAGGCCGCGCGTCGGACGGGCTTAAAGCAAGGATTACTGCTCAACGACTTCGAGGCTCAGGCGCTATCGTTGCCAACGATTCCGGAGGGCTGGGAACGAAGTGTCGGTCCCCTGAGGTTCGGGACTGAAGGTCCCCAGGTGATTTTAGGGCCGGGCACCGGGCTTGGCGTTGCCGCGTTAGTCGAGGCAGATGGACGCTTCACGCCGGTGTCATCTGAGGCCTGCCATATTGATTTTGGGCCCGTGCGGTCCGAGGAATTCGAACTCTGGCCGCATCTCGAGCGCGCGCACGGGCGTGTGACCAGCGAAAGCGTCATTTCCGGCGCCGGCCTCGCTCGCGTCCACCGAGCCCGCATGATGGCGAAAGGGGGACCCGATCCGCACGTCGACCCGGCAACCGTCACTGCGGCCGCGGCGGGCCGCCCCAACAGTGAAGAAGCGGTGAGCGTCAAGCTTTACTGGCACATCGTTGCGCGCTTTGCGGGCGACATGGCGGTGACCTTCGTGGCGACTGGCGGCCTGACGCTGTCCGGCGGTGTTCTGCCGAGAGTCGTTGATTTTCTCGATGAGGCCGCTTTTCGGCAAGCGTTCGAGGCCAAGGCGCCGGTTGACGGTCTCGCCAAGCGCATTCCGACACGGCTCGTCACGCGGGAGGACGCGGTGCTGGTTGGAATGGCGGCGATCGCATCGTCGCCGGACCGGTATGGTATCGACTACGGGTCCCGCGCTTGGGTTTAGCCGCGACTCAGGGGCGCCAGACGGGGCTGTTCCGCCCCTGGATGAGCTTCCCACGATAGCCTTAAGCCGTGCTTTTGCCTCTTTTTTGAGATTTGTGCGGCCAATCGCGGGGCGCGCGACTTGAGGGTGACGCGGTGGTGAGAAAACGATTTTGCGCGATAGTTGCGAGCCTGTTTCTGATGGTTGAACTGGGCGCATCAGCCTATGCTGACTGCGGCTCCGACATGCAAAAGCTTGCCGAAGCGCGCAATACGCAACTGGAAATTGTCAACAACTTCGCTAAATCTTTTCACGGTAAGCCGCTGGATCCAGAAGCATTTTGCGGGAAGTCTGGAGGGTTAGTCCGTGCTGAGAACGCGCTGATCGCTTATATGGAAAAGAATAAGGATTGGTGCTCGTTTCCGGACGAGGCGATTGCCCAACTCAAGGAGCATCACGCCAAGAATGCCGCCTTCAGCGCGAAGGCCTGCAATGTCGCGGCGCAAATGAAGAAGATGAAGGAGCAAGCGGCTCAAGGCGGCGGGAGCGGTCCACAGGCTCAGCCGTTGCCCGCCGGACCTCTTTGATCTTCGCGCCGGAGCGGGCGTCCGGGCTGCCCGACGCGCAGCCGGCGAGCTTGGTGCTGCGACTGACGCCGGACTTCGCGCTCCCCTTCGTTCAACTTGCGCGTCTCGACCGGCCCGCCGGATGGCAGCTGCTGCTCGCCCCGTGTTGGGAGGCGACGGCACTCGCGGGCGTTGCCCTCCATCGCGGACCCAACCTCCGGCATCTCATTCTCTTTCTGATCGGCGCGGTCGCCATGCGCGGCGCTGGCTGCACCTACAACGACATTCTCGACCGCAAGCTCGACGCCGGGGTCGAGCGTACGCGCAACCGTCCATTGCCGTCCGGACGAGTCACGGTTGGCGCGGCCGCGGTGTTCCTTGTCGTCTTGGCGCTGATCGGTCTCGCGGTGCTGTTGAGCTTCAACGCATTTTCGATCTGGCTCGGGATCGCCTCGCTTGGCGTTGTCGCGATTTACCCGTTGATGAAGCGCGTGACCTCCTGGCCGCAGGCGGCGCTGGGCCTTGCTTTCTCGTGGGGAGCGCTAATGGGCTGGAGCGCGACCTTCGCGAGCCTCTCGGTCGCGCCCATCTTGCTTTACGCGTCCGCCTTCGTGTGGACGATCGGCTATGACACAATCTATGCGCTGCAGGATGCGCGCGACGACGCCATTGTCGGCATCCGGTCGACCGCACGATTGTTCGGAACTCGGGTGAAGCTCGGCGTTGGGGCGTTTTATATCGCGACCGCCGTGTTGGCGCTGGGGGCCATTGAATCCGTGAACGGCGGGGCCATCGCGCTTGTCGGATGGCTGGGTTTTTGCGCTCATCTGGCCTGGCAAACGTCGCAAGTCGAAGGCGCCGATCCGGCAACGGCTTTGAGGCTTTTTCGCTCTAACCGCGACGCTGGGCTTATCCTGTTTGCGGGCATCACGGTTCAGGGGTGGTTTGGATAGGCGGAAGCTCGCGGATCGAGACGCTCAATCGCCGAGGCGGGATTGAGATCCATACGGGCACGGCTCCGGTGAGTCGACGGCGCTTCTCTCGGCAACATCCGCCCGAGTTTTTTGATCGCGCCTTTGGTGACCGTAAGATTCGAAGATCGGCGCCATCGCGTTCGCCATCGCAACAGCTGCCAACGACCCGTCCCCTCGTTGATGTGCTCGAACGCCAACCTGCTTCACGACGAACGGGCATCGAGAGTCGACACCGTCGAACATACCCAAAGCGACTGTCTTGTCGACGGCGACTTCGACGTGGTCGGCCCTCTCGTCGCTACGTCTAGTGGAGCAATCACCTTGTCGCTGAGGCTGTGATTTCCCTGACGACTGGCGCCGCCGCAGGCCCGCACCTTTCGTGTCGATGATAGGCGCCGTCCCACAATCGAGCCGACATATATGCTCAAAGGTTATCTAGGAGCGCCTCGTTCGGGCGGCAAATGAGACAGTTGCGTGCTTGCCCCGTCATGTCCTCGTCATGCGACTCGACTAGCGGGCTTCGATCGACCTCTGACGCGGAAAGACCACTTGCAGCAATCGAGCATGACGGTGCGGCGCGTCACCAGGGCGGGCCTCAAGGCTGCGGTCCATCGCTCGAAGCCCTTGTCGCGTGCAGGCATCCTCGAGCGTCTGTTCACCCTCGCCTTCAGACGCCTGGTCTATCCCCAGATCTGGGAGGACCCGGTCGTCGACATGAAGGCGCTCGACATCGGCCCCGGACATGAGGTGATAGCGATCGCCTCGGGCGGTTGCAACGTGCTCTCCTACCTGACGGCTGATCCGGCGGGCGTCACCGCGGTCGACCTCAACGGGGCCCATATCGCGCTCGGCCGACTCAAGATCTGCGCGGCTCAGAATCTGCCGGATTACGAGAGCTTCTTCCGCTTCTTCGGCCGCGCGGACGCGCGCGCCAACGTCGCGGCCTACGATCGTCGGCTGCGCGCAAAACTCGATCCCGCCGCGCGCGCCTATTGGGACAAGCGGACGACGTTCGGTCGCCGCCGCATCGGTCTCTTCGCCCGCAATTTCTATCGACATGGCCTGCTCGGGCACGTCCTCGGGGCCGGCCATACGCTCGCGCGCCTGCATGGTCTCGACCCGTCGATTGTGCTTAAGGCGCGTACGCTCGACGAGCAGCGCGCGCTCTACGAGCAGCGCCTTGCGCCGATCTTCCACAAGCCGCTCGTCCGCTGGCTCTTGAAGCAGCCCGCATCCCTCTATGGGTTGGGGATTCCGCCGGCCCAATACCAGGCTCTGGCCGCCGATTCTCCCTTGGGAATAGGAGCCGTCTTGAGTGAGCGGGTGGAAAGGTTGGCCTGCGGCTTCGACATCGCCGACAACTATTTTGCTTGGCAGGCGTTCGGACGGCGTTATGCGCCGGGGCCGAACCCCGCGCTCCCGCTCTATTTACAGCGGCAGAACTTCGAGGATGTCCGCAGCAGGTCGAGCCGCGTGTGCTACGTCCAGTGCTCCTTCACCGACATTTTGCGCGATTTGCCGGCGACGAGCTTCGATCGTTACGTGCTGCTCGATGCGCAAGACTGGATGAGTGAGGCGGAGCTTACCGCGCTCTGGGTCGAAATCACCCGCACGGCGCGGCCGGGAGCACGGGTGATTTTCCGTACCGCCGCAGCAGACCGTTTGTTGCCCGGTCGCGTGCCCGAAGGCGTGCTCGGCGTGTGGCGCTACCAAGACGACCTTAGCCAAGAGCTTACGCAGCAGGATCGGTCGTCGATCTACGGCGCTTTCCACCTATACACGCTCAAGGGCGCGCCTGACGCATGAGCGACGCCGCAGCGATGATGGACCGCATGTATCGGCGCCAGCGCCATATCTATGACTTAAGCCGCAAGTTCTACCTCCTCGGCCGCGACGAAGCGATTGCATGCCTTCGTCCGGCGCCGGGCGACAGGGTGCTAGAGATTGGTTGCGGCACCGGGCGTAATCTCATCAAGCTCGCTCGGACCTATCCTGAAGCTCGGCTCCATGGCCTCGACGTCTCACGGGAGATGCTCGCCACCGCCGCCGCTTCAACCGCGCGGACCGGGCTTGCATCGCGAATCGCGTTGGCCCAGGGCGAAGCCACGGCGTTCGACCCGCAAGCGCTGTTCGGCTTTCGATTTTTCGAGCGCGTCATGATTTCATACGCATTGTCGATGATCCCGCCCTGGCGGGAAGCGTTGGCGCATGCGCTTGACGTCGTCGCGCCCGGCGGATCGCTCGAGATCGTGGATTTCGGCGATTGTGCCGGTTTGCCCCGTCCGTTCAAATTGGCACTGCGCCGCTGGCTCGCCGCCTTCGATGTGACCCCGCGCCAGGACCTCAGCGACGCGCTTGTCGAGCTGGCCGCCGAGCGTGGCATGTCGTGCGAGATTGAGAGCTGGTTTCGCGGCTACGCGATCCTCACAATCGCCCGGCGGGCAGCCTGAAGGTGCTGGTGACTCAGCCGCCAAACGCGCGCAACAGGGTGAAGATCAAGAGCCCTACCAGCCCGCCGACCAAGGTCCCATTGATGCGGATGTATTGCAGGTCCTTGCCGACTTGCAGTTCGAGGCGGTTGACGAGGGTGGCGGTGTCCCAATTGTCGACCACCGCGGCGATGTAACCGCCAATCTCAGCCCGACGGGGCAGGACCGTTCGCAGCGCCACGAGTCTGAGCCGCCTGTTGATCCTTGCGCGGCGAGGCGCGTCCTCGTCGAGCCATCGGCCGAGTGCGCGGGCGGAGGTCGCAAGCCAGCTGACAATCGCCTCGGCATGGCGAGGCAGATCGTCTCTCAGCGCCGTTTCCAGCTCCTCCCGCAGCCCTCGCGCCTGCTCAGCGAACACTGGGTTGGCGAGAATCTCCCGCTTCAGCGCTTCGCCTTGCGCCCGCATTTCGGGATCATGGGCGAGGTCGTCGATCAAATTCTCGATCGACTTGTTGGCCTCATCGCGCCACGGATGATTGGGGTCGCGCATTTCTCGTAAGGTCTCCGTCAGCCCGCTGATCACTTTGGCGGCGATCATGTCGTCGACCCATTTGGGGATCCAGCGCCAGGACTTTTGCGCCACATGCTTGACGATTGTCGCCTTGTGGCGCTCAAGCGTCGACTCCACGAAATCGAGGCCCTGGCCGAGCAGCTTCTGGCCCGCCCCTTGCGCCCAGAGGATCGAAAGTCCGCGGGAGGCGAGCGGCGCCGCAGGGACCGCCTCGATGCCGCGCCGCGCGGCCATGGCGACCCATTCATCGATCGCCCCCCTCGGCACAACGTCGAGCGCGTAGGGAATGGCGCGCTCGGCGGCGGCCGCGAGCGCCCGCGCGTTGCGCTCGTCCTCAAGCCATCGCGCCGTAAGACCGACAAAGTCGACAGATGACAGGCGGACGACGGCGACGCGTGGGGAGAGAAAGTTGTTGGTGATGAAGCGTCCCATCGCCGCGCCGATGCGTCGCTTGTTTTCAGGCACGACCGCGGTATGAGGGATCGGCAGCCCGAGTGGGCGACGAAAAAGCGCGACGACGGCGAACCAATCGGCGCAAGCGCCCACGGTGCCGGCTTCCGCGAAGGCGCTGAGATAGGGCGCCCAGACCCAGTCCGCCGGGGCGCGACGCATGGCGATGTAGATCGCCACCATCATGACGAGCAGCAGCGTCGCTATGGTGCGCATGCGGCGCAATTCCGTGCGACGGTCTGCTTGGGTTCTTAAGGTGTCGGAAGGTCCGGGCAACGCCGACTTGGCGGCCGCAAATCGAGCAAACTCTGTCATGGTCTCCAATCATAGGGGGCGGCTGCCTCGCGGCGATAGAACCTTTCCGCGCGGGGAAAGTCGAAACAGGCCGGCGCCGCGCGCCCTAGCCATTTGCTGGGAAAGCGCCTAAATAAACCATGCGGAGCTGGGTGGCGCGTCAGGACAACATTCCTCGGGGCCGTACGATCCCTATGGGGGCTGTCCCTGTCGAGGCTCGTGGGCTTTGGCATATGGCTCCCACCTACTTACGTAGGCGCCCGGGATCACCGTCCAACGGCCGTCTCGGCTCCGCGCTCTAGAGGCTGTTAGGAACCTGGGGCAAGTTTAGCGACGTTTTTGAGCATGATGCAGACGAAGGCGATGAGATGGAGGTCTGCCAGGGTTTGAGCACAGCGTTCGTAGTCTTTGACGAGTCTTCGGAAGCGGGTGGCCCACGCGAAGGATCGTTCGACGACCCATCGTCTGGGCAGCAACACGAAACCGCGCTTGGCCTGCGGCAGTTTGATGACCTCGAGCGCAATGCCGCGTTCAGCGGCAGCGGCCGCTGGCTTCTCCCCGGTATAGCCCTGATCGACGAAAGCGATCTTCACGTTCTCTCCGGTCTCCGCCTGAACGGCCTTGGCGATACGGCCGACTTCGGCGCGATCATCCGCGTTGGCGGGCGTGACATGCAGAGCCAGAAGATGGCCAAGCGTGTCGACGGCCAAGTGGAGCTTCGATCCCTTTTTGCGTTTGGCGCCGTCATAAGCGGCGCGAGCGCCGCTCTCAGGGGTCGAGCGCAAGGTCCGGCTGTCGATGATGACGGCGGTTGGCTGCGCGCCTCGGCCCGCCGCAAGACGCAGGATGACGCGCAAGTCCTCAGCCAGAGTCTCGAAGCATCCCGCTTTCAGCCATCGCTGCGCCTGCTGGTAGACGATCTCCCATGGCGGCAGGTCATTCGGCATCCAGCGCCACGGGGCGCCCGTCTTCACGATATAGCGCATGCCGTTGAACACCTCGCGCAACGCGTGCGTGCGCTGCGCACTCTCCTCCGGCAAAAGCGTCAAATAAGGCGCCACAAGCGCCCATTCGCAATCGGAAACATCAGAGGGATAAGGCTTGCGGGACATCAACATCCCGCAACCCTCAGAATTTACAGTTAATCAGTTCCTAACAGCCTCTAGGGTTGACGTCTTTTTTCGATTGGCGGCGCTTTGACCTCGACCCACGCCAATCTGAAAGCGGCTCTGCGCCGCGACGCTCTCCTCCGGCGCGGGACAATCGAGCCCGCGGCGCGCGCCGCCTTCAGTCGTCGCCTTGCCGAGGAAGGCTTGCGCCTCGCGCGGTTCTGGCGCCCCCGAATTGTTTCGGCCTTCCATCCGCTACGCGATGAGCCCGACACTCTTTTGCTTTTGACTGCGCTCGCCGAGGAGGGATTCCTAACTGCCTTGCCGGTGATCGTCGGCCGACGGTCCTCGCTCATTTTTCGACGCTGGCGGCCGGGGGAGCCAACTCGCGAGGCCTCAATGTCAATTCGTGAGCCG
Organism: uncultured Alphaproteobacteria bacterium; assembly: GCA_963726105.1. GTDB lineage: Bacteria > Pseudomonadota > Alphaproteobacteria > Rhizobiales > Beijerinckiaceae > Roseiarcus. Next base: position 267,964 of record CAVSBJ010000024.1, on the reverse strand, counting down.
CTTGAGGAAGCGCCCGTCCTCGATCCGGATCTCCTGTTCGTGCCGCTTGCATGTTTTGATCGGCGCGGCCACCGTATTGGCTATGGCGCAGGCTTCTATGATAGGACCCTGGCCCGGCTGCGCGCGATGAAACCCGTCCGCGCGGCGGCAGTTGCCTATGGGGTATGCGAGATCGCCGCCGTGCCGTATGAGAGCCATGACCAGACCCTAGACGCCGTCGTGACCGAACAGGAAACCATACTTTTCAAGGCTCAATGATCCGTTTGCTGTTCATCGGCGACGTCGTCGGGCGGTCGGGGCGCGCCGCGGTTCTTGAGCAGGCTCCCCTCTTGCGCGCCCGCTGGGGGCTCGATTTCGTCATCGTCAACGGCGAGAACGCGGCAGGCGGCTTCGGCCTCACAGAGACCCTTTTCGAGGAATTTCTCGCAGTCGGCGTCGACGCCGTGACGCTCGGCAATCACGCCTTCGATCAGCGCGAGGCGCTCGTGTTCATTGAGCGCCAGCCGCGGCTGATCCGCCCAGTCAATTTCCCCCCGGGCACGCCCGGACGGGGCGTGACAGTGGTCGAGAATGCGAAGGGGACGCGGCTTCTTATCGTCAATGTCATGGGCCGCATCTTCATGGACGCGCTCGACGATCCATTTGCCGCCGTCAAGCGCGAGCTCGCCGTCTGTCCGCTCGGCGAGGGCTGCAACGCCTCGATCGTCGACTTCCACGCGGAAGCGTCGAGCGAGAAGTGGGCGTTCGGCCATTTCGTCGACGGCAAGGCGAGCCTCATGGTTGGCACCCATACGCATACGCCCAGCGCCGATCATCGCATTCTGGCAGGAGGAACCGGCTTCATCACTGACGTCGGCATGACCGGCGACTACGATTCGGTGATCGGCATGAACAAGGATGAGCCCTTGCGCCGTTTCACGAGCAAGATTCCCTCCGGCCGCTTCGAACCGGCTTTGGGGCCGGCGACGCTGTGCGCCATCGCCGCCGAGATCGGCCGTGATGGCTTAACGAAAGCCATCGCGCCAGTAAGGATCGGCGGTCTTCTAGAGCCGGCCGAGCCCGATTTCTGGGCCTGATGGCAATGGTCACGCCCACCATTGTCTATGACCTCGACGGCACGCTCGCTGACACCGCCGAGGATTTGGTGGCCACCCTCAATTGGCTGCTCGGAAGAGAGGGTCTTGCGCCGCTCAAGGTCGAAACTGCCGGCTCGCTGCTCGGGGCCGGCGCGAGGGAACTGATCAAGCGCGGCTTCGCCGCTTCGGGCAAAACTCTTGATTCGGAAGCCACCGAGGCCTTGTTCGTCGACTATCTTGCCTATTATGGCACCCATATCGTCGTTCATACCCGGCTTTATCCAGGCGTCGACAAGACGCTCGCGACATTCGCGCGCGCTGGCTGGCGGCAAGCGGTCTGCACAAACAAGACCGAAGGCTTAGCCAAGCTGCTGATCGCAGAGCTCGGAATCGCCGAGCAATTCGCCTTCATCTGCGGCCAGGACACGTTCGGAGTTTGCAAGCCAGACGCCACGCCGCTCCTTAAGACCATCGTCGCTTCCGGGGGTGCAAGGGAACGCGCGATCATGGTCGGGGACTCGGAAACCGACATCAAGACGGCCCGCGCCGCCGGCGTGCCCGTCATTGCCGTTGACTTTGGCTATGCCGATGTTCCGGTAAAGGAACTCGGACCCGACTGGGTGATCTCGCATTTCGATCAGCTCATGGGAGCCTGCGACGCGCTGCTGGCGACCGCGGACAATCGTTTTTGAGTGAACCAAGGGACGCGGGTGCCTCCGCGCTTCGCCAGCCGAGCGCCCATCAGCCCCTTCTCGCAAAAGCGGATCACGAACAAGTCTCATTCAGATCCAAGCGCGCCACAGAACCGTCGCCAGACCGTTGAGGAGTGGAGCGTTTGTTTTGAGCTTGGCGCTCCTAAGCCACTCGAACCCATGTTTTCGCCGCAAGGGAAAGACATCTGGACCTTTTCGCCCGCCGCCGGCCAAAATTCAGCTAAGGTTTAAATACAATCAGAACTTCGATTCCAATCTATTCGATGGTGCGTGAACAGGCGCCTTTTGATCAGGGTCAATCTCAAGAAGGCGTCGAACGCGTAATGTATTTCTCTGGATGGCATATTCCTTCCGCTCGTTGCGACCGGGCATTTTCATGGCGCGCATGATCTCGAACGGCAGGGTTGTATCGGTTCACGGCGCCGTCGTGGACGTGACCTTCGAGGCCGGCGCGTTGCCGCCCGTCAACACCGAGCTGGTCGTGCAATGGGACCGCGAGGGGCCGCTGGTGCTCGAAGTGCATAGCCACGTGGATACGGTGACGGTCCGCGGCATCGCGCTCCAGGCTACCTCAGGTCTGGCCCGCGGCACGAGAGTCCGGGCAACAGGGGCGCCCATCTCGGTTCCGGTCGGGAACGCAGTCCTTGGCCGGCTCCTTGACGTTGTGGGTGCGGTGCATGATCGCGGCCCCCCGCTGCCAGCCGACATGCCTCGACGCGGAATTCACAATTCGCCGCCGACTCTGGAGGAGGAGACTGCCTCCACCGCCCTGTTCGAGACGGGCATCAAGGTAGTCGATTTGCTGACGCCGCTCGCTCAAGGCGGCAAGGCGGCGATGTTCGGCGGCGCGGGCGTCGGGAAGACAGTGCTCGTGATGGAGTTCATCCACGCGATGGTCGAGAAGTATCACGGCATCTCCGTCTTCGCCGGTGTTGGTGAGCGGTCCCGGGAAGGCCACGAATTGCTAACCGACATGCAAGGCTCTGACGTTCTCGGTCGGACGGTACTGGTCTACGGCCAGATGAACGAGCCGCCAGGCGCACGCTGGCGCGCGCCACTGACGGCGCTGACCATCGCGGAATATTTCCGCGACCAAAAGCACCAGAACGTGCTGCTGCTTATGGATAACGTCTTCCGGTTCGTCCAAGCCGGCAGCGAAATATCTAGCCTCTTGGGGCGGCTGCCGTCGCGCGTCGGCTACCAACCGACCTTGGCGACTGAAGTGGCGTCGTTGGAGGAAAGGATCGCCTCTGTGGCCGGCGCGGGCGTAACTGCAATCCAGGCGGTCTATGTCCCGGCCGACGACTTCACTGATCCGGCGGTTACGGCGATCTCAAGCCATATGGACAGTCTCATTATGCTGTCGCGCTCACTGGCAGCGCAAGGTTTCTACCCTGCAGTCGATCCGCTCGCATCGTCCTCAGTCCTGCTCGACCCCCTCGTGGTCGGAGAAGAACATTACCGCGTCGCCGAACACGCACGGGAAACGCTTGCGCGTTTTAAGGACTTGCAGGACATCATCGCCCTGCTTGGCGTCGAAGAACTCGGCGTGGCCGACCGTCTGCTTGTCAAGCGAGCACGCCGGCTCCAGCGGTTCCTCAGTCAGCCGTTCGTCGTCACCGAAGCCTTTACCGGAACGCCGGGACGCAGCGTGCCCCGGGCGGAAGCCCTGGCCGGCTGCCGCGCCATCCTCGACGGCGAAACCGACGACTGGGCCGAGAGCTCGCTCTATATGGTAGGGAATCTCGACGACGCGCGCCGGAAGGAAGCCGCTGTCAAGCAGGCTCCGGCGTCATGAAGCTGCGCATCATCACGCCTCTGGAGGTGATCGTCGACGAGGACGGCGTCATGGCGCTGCGCGCCGAGGACGCCAGCGGCGGCTTCGGCATCCTGCCGCGCCACGCCGATTTCCTCACCAGCCTGACGATCTCGGTGGTCGGGTGGAAAAACGTCGACGCCACACGGCATTTCTGCGCGGTGCGCCGGGGTGTCCTCTCCGTCACCGGCGGCCAGGCGATCTCCATCGCGACGCGCGAGGCGATCGTCGGCGACGATCTCGCCACGCTCGATCAGACCGTCCTCGCCCGCTTCCGCGCTGACATCGAGATGGAGCGGATGGAGCATGTCGAAAGCACGCGGCTGCAATTGAACGCCATCCGCCAGATCATGCGCCATCTGCGACCCGACGGCCGCACCGGCTCGGGGAACTTCGCATGACGACGCCGGAGCATGATCCGGGCGAGCAGGATCCCCTGGTGAAGGGCGTCCGCCTGCGCGGTGAGCGTCACCGGCGCTGGTTGCGCGAGGGCGATCCTTCGGTGGCGCGGCGCCTGGCGCAGATCGGCGTGCTCGGATGGATCATCGTCGCGCCGATGCTCATCGGCATCTTCCTCGGCCGCTGGCTCGACCGAATCTTTCACTCGGGACTGATGTGGACGGGCCCGTTCTTGTTGCTTGGCCTCGCGCTCGGCTGCTGGTCCGCCTGGAAGTGGATGAAGAGCGCGTGACCTGGCTAGCCTCCGCTCATCTCGCCGCCTGGGCCATGGCCGTCAGCGGGGTCCTTCACTTTGCCGCAGGCTTTGGGCTCGGCATGGTCTATTTCCGCGGTGTGTGGTGGAATGCGCGCCTGTTCGCCTCGGGCGGCCGCGTGACTGCTGCCATCGCCCTTGGTCTCGGACGCTTCATCCTTCTCGGCGGGCTTCTGGCCCTCGCCGCCCTGGAGGGCGCGCTTCCGCTGCTGGCGATGGCGTTGGGCGTGCTGGTCGCCCGGCCGCTGGTCATGCGCCGCGTGCGGGAGGCCGCCCCATGAAGTCCCCGCTCTCCAGTGTCGTCCTCTTTCACGTAGGTCCCGCGCCGATCAGCGATGGCGTGGTCACCACCTGGGCGATCATGCTGGTGCTGATCGTCGGCGCCATCACCGTAACCCACCGTCTGTCGCTGGTTCCCTCCAAAACCCAGGCCTTCTTCGAACTGATCGTCGACGCCGTGGACGGCCAAATCCGCGACACCATGCGGGTGGAGCCCAGCCCGTACCGCGCCTTTATCGGCACGCTATTCATCTTCATCTTCATCTGCAACTGGTCCTCGCTGGTCCCCGGCGTGGAGCCGCCGACGGCGCATCTGGAGACCGACGCCGCGTTGGCGCTGCTGGTCTTCCTCGCGGTGATCGGATTCGGCGTCCGTGCGGGTGGCCTCGGCGGCTACCTGCGCACATTCGCCGCGCCCAATCCGATCATGATCCCGCTCAACGTCGTCGAAAGCCTGACGCGCACCTTCTCCCTGCTCGTCCGCCTCTTCGGCAATGTGATGAGCGGGGTGTTCGTGATCGGCATTGTGCTGTCGCTGGCGGGCCTGCTGGTCCCGATACCGCTCATGGCGCTCGACCTGCTGACCGGCGCCGTCCAGGCCTACATCTTCGCCGTGCTCACGATGGTGTTTATCGCCGGCGCCGTCAGCGAAGGGGCGGCTACCCCAATCCCCTCCAGCCAAAGGACCTCGTCATGAACTGGTTAGCCTTCATCAGCATCTTGTCGGCCGCCATGGCCGTGTCCTTCGGGGCGATCGGTCCCGCCCTTGGCGAAGGGCGAGCCGTCGCCGCCGCCATGGACGCCATAGCGCGTCAGCCAGAAGCGGCCAACACCATCTCGCGCACTTTGTTCGTGGGCCTCGCCATGATCGAGACCATGGCGATCTATTGCCTGGTGATCGCGTTGTTGCTGCTGTTCGCCAATCCGCTGCTCAAGTGACGGGCCCGGAGTTGTCGTCGTGACGATCGACTGGTGGACGCTCAGCTTTCAGGCCATCAATGTCCTCATCCTGATCTGGTTGCTCGCGCATTTCTTCTGGCGCCCGGTCGCCGCCATGATCTCCGAGCGGCGCGACGCGGCGCAGAAGACTTTCGCCGACGTGGAGGCGAAGCGCGCCGAAGCAGCGGCCGCGCTGGCGGACATCGCGCGCACGCGGGCAGGCCTCGCGCGGGAACGTGACGCCATCCTCGAGGCGGCGCAGGAGACAGCCGAGCAGGCGCACGCGGCTCGACTGCGCGACGCTGCGAAGGAGACCGCGGCGCTTGAAGCGGCTGCGAAGGCGGCCATCGCCCGAGATCGAGATGCGGCCGAGAAAGCGTGGGCCGAGCGCGCAAGCTGTCTCGCGGTCGATATCGCGCGGCGCCTGGCCGCCCGCCTCGACGGCCCGGCAGTGGCGGGGACATTCCTCGACTGGCTGCTGAAGGAGATCCGCGACCTTCCCGACGCCGCTCGGCAGGCCGTGGCAGCCAGCGGCGCGACGCTCGAAGCGTCTACCGCCAGCGTGCTGGCGCCGGCGGATCAGCAGCGCTACGGCAAGCTCATCGGTGAAGCTTTCGGGGCAACTCTGCCGGTCGTGTTCAAGGTCGAGCCAGACCTCATCGCCGGCTTCGAATTGCGCGGCCCGCATCTGGTCGTCGCCAACAGTTGGCGCGCCGACCTCGCCCAAATCCTCGCGGACATCGCCCCATGACAACCGATCCCGAGAGCCGCGCCCCGGCCAGCGTCGGCCCAGTCAACCGGCCCGACCTCTGGCTCGAACAGGCGCGCGCCAGGCTGGACGCCGCCAAACTCCGCCCCCGCGCCGAACAGATCGGGCGCGTCGAGGAAGTCGGCGACGGCATCGCGCTCGTGTCCGGACTGCCGGATGCGAGGCTCGACGAACTTGTGCTCTTCGACAAGGGCCAGTTCGGCTTCGCCCAGGTGCTGGAGGCCGAGCGCGTCGGCTGCGTTCTGCTGGACGACGCCGATGCGATCGAAGCCGGCGACACGGTGCGCGGCATGGGCGACGTCGTGCGGGTCCCTGTCGGGCCCGCCCTGCTCGGACGCATCGTCGACCCGCTCGGCCGACCGCTCGACGGCAAGGGACCGATCGCCGCCGATATGCGCGAGCCGATCGAACGGCCGGCGCCGGAGATCATCGACCGCGATCTGGTGACCCAGCCGGTGCAGACCGGCCTGGTCGTGGTGGACACCCTGTTCGCGCTCGGGCGCGGCCAGCGCGAACTGATCATCGGCGATCGCGCCATCGGCAAGACTACGGTCGCCATCGACACCATCATCAACCAGAAGAGCAGCGACATCATCTGCGTCTACGTCGCCGTGGGCCAGAAGACGTCGAGCGTGCGACGCGCCATCGAGGCGATCCGGGCCCAGGGCGCGCCAGAGCGCTGCATCGTCGTCGTGGCGGGCTCGGCGAGTTCTCCCGGCCTGCAATGGATCGCGCCCTTCGCCGGCTTCACCATGGCGGAATATTTTCGCGACCGTGGCCAGCATGCGCTGATCGTCATCGATGACCTCACCAAGCACGCGGCGACCCATCGCGAGATCGCGCTGTTGACGCGCCAGTCGCCCGGCCGCGAAGCCTATCCGGGCGACGTGTTCTATGTGCATGCCCGTATGCTCGAACGCGCGGCGAAGCTCTCGAAGGAGAAAGGCGGCGGTTCGCTGACGGCGCTGCCGATCGCCGAGACCGACGCCGGCAATCTCAGCGCCTACATCCCGACCAATCTGATCTCGATCACCGACGGCCAGATCGTGCTTGATTCCAAGCTCTTCTACGAAGGCCAGAAGCCGGCGGTGGACGTCGGCGTCAGCGTCAGCCGGGTCGGCGGCAAGACCCAGGCGCGCGCCCTGCGCGACGCCGCCGAGAGCGTTCGGCTCGACTATGCCCAATTCCTCGAACTGGAAATGTTCACCCGCTTCGGCGGCATGCCGGATACCCACGTGCGCCAGCAGCTCACGCGCGGCGCGCGGATCCGGGCCATCCTCGATCAGCCGCAGCATGCGCCGATCAGGCTCGCCGACGAAGTGGCGCTGGTGCTCGCCGTTCAATCGGGCCTGCTCGACCGTCTTGCGCTCCCCGCCATCGTCAACGTCCGGCGCGGCCTGCATGATGCGCTAGACCGCGGCGCTCCGGAGGCTGTCCGCCAGATCCAGGGGACCGGGACGCTGGACGAAGCGCATAAGCAGGCCCTGCGCCAGGCGCTCGAACACTATGTCGACACCGTGGTCCCCGACGTCCGATCGCCGGACAAGGGCGCCGCGCCATGACCGAGCGCCTGGCTGACATCACCGCGCGGATCGACGGGATCCGCCAGCTCGGCGCCGTGGTCAACGCCATGCGCGGCATCGCCGCCGCCCGCGCCCAACAGGCTCGCAACCAACTCACGGCCGTCGACGGCTACGCCCTGATCATCGCCGCCGCCATCGGCAGCGCCGTTTCCGTCCTTCCGTCGGATCGGCAGGGCGGCGCCGACCGATCGATGCGGCGCGGCCTGGTCCTGTTCTGCGCCGAACAGGGGTTCGCTGGCCCCTTCAGCGAACGAATACTGGACGCAGCCGGCGCCGATCTCGCTTCCTCGGACTTGTTCCTGGTCGGGACACGCGGCGCCGCGGCAGCGGCGGAGCGCAACGTCGTCCCACGATGGCAGAGCGCCATGCCTTCACACTCCCCTGGCATTCCCAAGCTCGCGGACGGGATCGCCGAAGCGCTCTACGCCCGAATCGCCTCGGGCGAGATCGGCGCGCTCGACACAATCTTCAGCCGTCGGCAGCCGGGAGGCCGAATTCGCGTCGAACGCCACCGCCTGCTTCCGCTGGATGTGACATCGTTTTCGCGACCGGCCAGCAGCGACGCACCGCTCCTCCATCTCGCACCCGAAACACTTCTAGGTGAGCTCGCAGCCGACTATGTGTATGCGGAATTGTGCCGCGCCGCGCTGCACGCATTTGCCGCGGAGAATGAAGCGCGTATGGAAGCGATGGCTTCGGCACGCCGCCAAATCGAGCGTCAACTTTCCTCGTTGCAGGCGACGAAGTGCATCGTGCGTCAACAAGACATCACCGAGGAAATTATCGAGCTGGCCGCCGGAGAGACCGCAAGCCATTCGGCCGAGCGTTGATGTCCAAGCGTTCGGGTCGTCGCGCTGGGCGCCTCAGACGCCGATTGCAAAGAGCGCGATTGAATCCATCGCGGCACGATCTCAAGCTCCGCGCAGAACACGCTCCCAGCTAAGGCGATGCAAACGCAGCAAGAAGCGAACGGTTCGCGCGACGAAGCGCCGGCGCGACTTGAGCCTATAGTAATCACGCGGGGCGGTCACCTTAGAGGCTTTCAGAGTCCGTTTGAAAGCTGCTTGAGAGCGTTTTTCGGTCGTGATTTAAGCTTGGGATGTGGACCTCAGCGACGCGTGGCCGAATGGCCAAGATCGAGATGAAGACCAAGCGGTATCCGAGCGACTCGATCGACGAGCAGTGGGCGCGGATTGAGCCTTTTCTTCCTCGCGCATCGAAGGCGGGGCGCCCTGTCGAGGTCGAGTTGCGGGAGGTGTTGAACGCAATCCGTTACAGGGCGCGTTCGGGCGGGGGATGGCGGAGGCCGCCGAATGATTTCCCGCCTTGGCAAGACCGTCTATTGGTGATTTCGACGATTTTGTGCGTCGGTTCATCCTAGAATTCGATCGTTCCTCCTATCATTACAAATCCCGACGCCGCGAGCAGGCCGGTCTTGAAGCCCGGATCAAAGAGATTTGCGCTACGCGCGTTCGCTACGGCTATCGGCGCGTCCATGTCCTTTTGAGGCGCGAGGGATGAACCCCCACTGGTTCCTGACGCTTGCCGACGCCCGCAAAAAGTTGGAGGATTGGCGCAAGCACTACAACGAGGATCGGCCGCATGGGGCGATCGGCAACAAGCCCCCGTTTCCCTCATGCCTCCCGTGGCGCAGCCAGCCCGCCGACCTAACAAAGCCTGGAAAACTCTACCTTCCGGCGGTCCAACGTTGGGGAGCAGACCAAAAAGCCTCAAACTCTGGCTCCAAATGGATGAACGTCAGGGGTCACAGCAGCGGCAGCAAAGTATGCCTTCGCAAGGCGACGACCACCGCCTCTTCTTCCGTGGTCAGGATCGTCGATCTGGGTTTCCTCGGCCCAGTCGGCAGATCGGCGACCGAGGCCCGTCCCTTCCACTTCGCGACGGTCATTGATTCCGTAGCGCTTCGCCAGCGCCCCGGGCTCGCTTGACCATGCCGGATCGCTCGAACGACCGCCTCAGTCGTTGTGGCGCTCGCGTGAAACCTGGCCCATCGCATCCTTCGAATCACTCGATAAGAATGCCCCACCAAAGACCGGGACCAACATCGGCAGCTTGGGTCGCCGACTTGGCTGAGCGGGCACCCTCGCAGGAAGCGGCGCCGTCTGCTGCCAGTTCCATGGTCGGTCGGTTACGTTGATCCCAACTCCCTTGAAACTCAGCCGGCCTGGTAGCCGATGGTCAGTGCCTGCGAAGGGCATTGTAGCACCTCGAAATATATTACGACTTTCCCGGCACGGGATTCTGTTCGTCTCCCTTGGAGCGATGAGGTCATTTCTACATTCGAGACATCGCCTCCGGGGCAGGGATGTCGCGGAGCGGTCCGCGGCGGGTCTGTTCGCCGCTTGCGGATTTCAATTTGTGCCGAGCCGCGAACCCCTCAGAACTTGACGTCGGGAGTGGCCGAACTCGTGGGTGGGGTCGGCGGTTTCGCCGGCGGTCCCTATCGCCAAAGATCGCTTTCCTGCTCTTTCGGCTGTTCTCCGGGACGGGTCGAGGGTTCATGAGAATTCTCCTCTAACCTTCACACCGCTTTGGCGGAAACGGTCCAACCAATTGAGTTTTGACGCATGGAGCCATTCTTTGGTGGTCCGGCTGCGGGCAGCGCTGCTACCCAGTCTCGCTGATACGCCGGTTTTGGTTGGCGAGATCGAACCCTTTCATAGCGCGCTTGAATGGCGGCAACGAAATTCAGTTGACATGGTTAGTAAGTCGTGAATTACTAAACGTTGGAGACTGAACGTCTCGCCGAGAGATTTGAAATCGCGGCCAACGCGACTGTTTAGTAACGGCTGACAATGCTCGGCCAAAATTGGAGGAGCAAACAATGAGGATGAGCAAGACGAATCGATCACTGGCGTGCGCCTCAGGTGCGCTGGCGTTGGCCCTCGGAGCGGCGTCTTCGGCTCGGGCTGAAGGCAAGTCGCTAACGATGTGCTGGGCGGCGTGGGATCCGGCGAATGCGCTGGTCGAGCTTGACAAGGACTTCACCGCCAAGACGGGCATCGAAATGAAGCACGAGTTCGTCCCCTGGACGAGCTATGCGGACCATTTCATCAACCTGCTCAACTCGCGCAGCAGCGAATGTGACCTGATCATCGGCGACAGCCAATGGATCGGCGGCGCAGCGGAGAACAAGTGGTACGTCAAGCTCAACGACTTCTTCGATAAGAACAAGATCTCGATGGACACATTCTTGCCCGCGACCGTGGTCGGATATGCCGAATGGCCCAAGAACACGCCGAACTATTGGGGTTTGCCGGCCATGGCCGACGCGGTCGGCTGGACCTATCGCAAGGACTGGTTCGCGAAGCCTGAGCTTCGGGCTGGGTTCAAGGCCAAGTACAATCGCGAACTTGAACCGCCCAAGACCTGGGACGAACTGATCGAAGTCGCGAAGTTCTTCACGGGCAAGGAGATCGACGGCAAGAAAGTATATGGCTCGTACGTCTTCACCGAGCGAGGTTCGGAAGGCATCACGATGGGCGTCACCAACGCGATGTACAACTATGGCTTCGACTACATGGACCCGAAGAAGCCGTACCAGATGGCGGGCATCGTCAACTCCGCCGGCGCCGCCAAAGGCATGGACGTCTACAAAGAGCTGTTTACCTGCTGCCAGCCGCCAGGCCTGACGAACGCGTACATGCAGGAGGGTCTCGACGCCTTCAAGTCCGGCCAGGTCGCGATGCAGATGAACTGGTACGCGTTCTTCCCTGGTCTCGCCAAGGATCCGAACGTCGGCGGGGACAAGATCGGCTTCTTCAAGAACCCGGCTGGTCCTGCTGGCGATTTCACTCAGCTCGGCGGGCAGGGGCTTTCGGTCGTCGCGGCTTCGAAGAATGTCGACGATGCGCTGGCTTACGTGAAATGGTTCGCGCAGCCGGAGGTTCAACAGAAGTGGACGGATCTGGGCGGCGCTTCAGCATCGAAAGCCGTGCTTGAGTCGGACGCCTATAAGAAGAGCGCCGCCTACGCCCCGTCATTCGTGGAGTCGATGGGCATGGTCAAGGACTTCTGGGCCGAACCGCTCTACGTCCCGCTGCTCCTCGATATGCAGAACCGTGTCCACGATTACGTCGTCGCCAACAAGGGCACGTCGAAGCAAGCGCTCAACTCGTTGGTCAAGGACTGGATCAAGGTGTTCAAGCAGGAAGGCAAGGATCCTTCCTGACCGCGCAACGCCTGGTTTTCGCGAGCCTCCCCTCGGCGGCGCGATCCGCCGGGGAAACTCGATTGGTCCACGAGCGGGCAGGTTATGTCGGTGACGAATAACGCAAGAGGCATCGCGGAAGGGATGGCCTTCCGGGCACCGGCGACGGCAGTGCGGGCACGCGGCCTGTCGGATCGGGCCGTCGCCTGGCTGTTTATCCTGCCGACGATGCTGCTGCTTCTCGCGATCAACATCTTTCCGCTGATGTGGGCGATCCGGCTGTCGTTCACCGGCTTGATGGCCAACCTGCCCACCCCCGCGCGATTCATCGGCATCGACAACTACCTCGACATTCTGACCGATGAGGACATTTGGGCGAACTTCCAGATAACCGCGCATTTTGTATTCTGGACGATTGTGCTGCAGGTCCTGGTCGGGCTGGGGCTCGCGTTGCTGATCAATCAAAAATTCCGCGGCCACAGCTTCTGGACGACCGTCATTCTCTTGCCGATGATGTTGTCGCCAGCGGTCGTGGGCAATTTCTGGACCTTGCTGTTCCAGCCGCAGATCGGACCGTTCAATTATCTCATCGGCTTCTTCACCGGCGTCGCGCCGAGCTCGTTCACAATGATCGGAAGCGTCGCCCTGGCGCCGTGGACGATCGTTCTGGTCAACACCTGGATGTGGGCGCCCTATGTCATGTTGATTTGTCTAGCCGGATTGCGCTCGATTCCGGACTACATTTACGAGGCGGCGGAGGTCGACCGCGCCTCCCCGCTGCGGCAATTCGTGTCGATCACGTTCCCGATGGTCCTCCCTTTCCTCATGCTCGCCGTACTGTTCCAGGCGATCCAGTCGTTCGTGATGTTCGACCTGGTCAATCTGCTGACCTCTGGCGGACCAGGATCGACCACCGAACTGGTCTCGATCACCTTGAAGCGCGCCGCGTTTGAAAAGTGGGAAACGGGCTACGCGTCGGCGCTCGCGGTGATCCTTTTTGTCACGATATTCGGAGCGGCCAACATTTACGTGAAGGCGCTCAACAAAGTGAAACAGCAATGAGCGCGACCCAGGCTCCTCGTCCGTTCTCCGAGCCGTCGCCGCTCGTCCGTTGGCTGGCCGGCGCCGTCGTCGTCGTCTACGCCATCGTCACGATCCTGCCTCTGATATGGATCGGGGCGACCGCCTTCAAGTCGCAGGAGGACGCGATCGCGTATCCGCCGAAGGTATTCTTCAAGCCGACGCTCGAAGGCTTTGTCGATCTGTTCACGGTGCAGACGCATCAGTCGCACGATTTCATCGCCAAACTGCCGCCGCCCAAGACGTGGTACGAGAAGATCGCCCGCGACCGCGACATGGTGATCGCCGGTCCGTCGCGGTTCGTCGAGCGCTTCTTGAATTCGCTCATCATTGGCTTCGGCTCCACCATTCTCGCGACTTTTCTCGGCGTGCTGGCCGCCTACGGGTTTTCGCGCTTTCGCGTGCCGCTCGCCGATGATCTGCTATTTTTCATCCTGTCGACGCGCATGATGCCGCCAATCGCGGTCGCGGTCCCGATCTATATGATGTACCGATGGCTCGGCCTCTACGACACGAGGATCGGCATGATCCTTCTGTACACGGCGGTGAACGTGTCGCTCGCGGTCTGGCTGCTCAAGGGTTTCATCGACGAGATTCCTCGCGAATACGAGGAAGCGGCTTTGGTCGACGGTTACACGCGGCTGCAGGCGTTTCGTAAGGTTGTGCTGCCGCAGGCGGCGACCGGCATCGCGGCGACCGCGATCTTCTGCCTGATTTTCTCGTGGAACGAGTACGCCTTCAATCTCTTGCTGACGAGTTCGGACGCGCAGACAATGCCGCCCTTCATCCCCTTCATCATCGGCGAAGGCGGACAAAATTGGCCCGCGGTCGCAGCGGCGACGACTCTTTTTCTGCTGCCGATCATGATTTTCACGATCGCGCTGAGAAAGCATCTGTTGCGCGGCATCACATTCGGGGCGGTGCGCCGATGACGATGAAGAGCGAGCCGGCGAAGACAGCCCCGTCGGCATGGCGGCGCCCGTTCCGTCGTGGCCCGTGGGAAACGCTGGCGACCGTCGTCATCTCCGTCGGCGTCGTCTTGCTGTGCCAGCCGATCTCGCTTGAGTTGTACACCTATTCCTTCATCACGATCCTGACCGGCGTCGCGATGTTCGTCGTCGTCACGAAATTCCCGGATTAGGCGCGGGGCTCATGGCGCAGATCAGGGTTCAAGCTCTGCACAAGTCTTTCGGCGATTTCGTCGCGGTCAAGGACTCGAACTTCACCGTCGAGGACGGCGAGTTCTTCTGTCTGCTCGGTCCGTCCGGCTGCGGCAAGACAACCACCCTTCGCATGATCGCGGGCCTGGAGCTGCCGACCTCGGGTCGCATTCTGCTGGCGGGCGAGGACGTTACGCTCAAACGCGCGTCGGCCCGCGACATCGCTTTCGTATTCCAGCTGTTCGCGCTCTATCCGCACATGAATGTGCGGCGGAATATCGCCTTCCCGTTGGTCTCGATGGGCGTGAAGCGCGCCGAGGTCAAGACGCGGGTCGAAGAAGCCGCTCGCATTCTGCGGATCACCGAATTGCTCGATCGCCCGGTGTCAGGTCTGTCGGGGGGCGACCGCCAGCGGGTGGCTCTCGGACGCGCCATCGTGCGCCGGCCGCTCGCGTTCACGATGGACGAACCGCTGGGCGCGCTCGATTCGGAATTCCGTCAGGTGATGTGCGGCGAGCTGCGCGGACTCCACGACCGTCTCAAGGCCACCACCGTCTATGTAACGCACGACCAGATCGAGGCGATGTCGCTTGGCGACAAGATTGCTGTGATGAGCCATGGCGTCATCGAACAGCTGGGCGCCCCACAGGAAATCTATGATCGTCCGGCGTCGGTCTTCGTCGCGGATTTCATCGGCTCCCCGCCCATGAACCTGCTGACCTTCCGCGACTCGGTGGAACCGGGTCGCACCAGGGTTCGGCTCGACGGCGCCGAGATCACCGTCCCGGCGCCACGCGAGGGCCTGTCGGCGCGCGATCTGATCCTCGGCGTGCGTCCCGAGCATGTGCGCCTGAACGATCAAGCCCCCCTGCGTGGCGAGGTCCTCGGCACGGAATATCTAGGCACCACACAGATCGTCACCGTCACGACTCCTCATGGCCTGGCGAAAGCCCGATTGCCCGCCAATCTGAAGGTGTCGGTCGGCGACCGCGTGGGGCTCGAATTCCGTCCTGATCGCATCTCGCTGTTCGACGCCGCTTCCGGCCGCGCCATCCTGACCGCGCTCCACGATCATGCCCACGCGATGGAGCTCGCCCATGGCTGAGGTGACGCTCGAGGGCGTGTCGAAACGCTTTGGCGCGACGAGCGCAGTCTCCGGGCTGTCGCTCACCGTCGACGACGGCGCGTTCGTGGTCTTGCTTGGGCCGACCGGTGCGGGCAAGACGACGACTTTGCGTTTGGTCGCCGGCCTCGAGAGGCCGGACGCCGGGCGGATCCGCATCGCCGGCCAGGATGTCACGAGCGCTTCTCCCGCGCAGCGCGACGTCGCTTTCGTATTCCAGCAATATTCGCTCTACCCGCATCTCTCGGTGTTCGACAATTTGGCCTTCCCGTTGCGCTCTCCCGCGCGGCGGTCGCCCGAGCCCCGGATCCGACAGAGGGTGAACGAAGTGGCCGCGCTGCTGCGGATCTCCGAGAAGCTGCAAGAGCGGGTCACAAAGCTGTCCGGCGGTCAGATGCAGCGCGTGGCAATCGGCCGCGCCCTGGTTCGCTCCCCGGCCATCTACCTTATGGACGAGCCGCTTTCTTCGCTGGACGCCAAATTGCGCGCCGAGTTGCGCATCGAGCTCAAGCGCATCCAAACAGAGCTCGGCGCCACGATTCTCTATGTCACTCATGACCAGACAGAGGCCATGACGCTCGGCACCCGCGTCGGCGTCATCGAGAACGGCCGTCTGGCGCAGGTCGGCTCGCCGCGACAAGTCTACGAAGATCCCTTGAACGTGTACGTGGCCGCGCGCCTGGGCAGCCCGCCGATCAACCTCGCGCCACGATCCCTGTTTCCCGACATCGCGATGCCCGAAGGCGCAGCGACGGTCGGCGTTCGCACCGAGCACGCCCATATCAGCAAAGCCGACGGCCGGCGCGCCTCCGGCCGCGTCAAATGGGTCGAGCATCTTGGCGATCAGGATCATTTGCATGTCAATCTCGGCGAGCGTGATTTCATCACGCTGGCTGATCCCGATTCCGGGCTCGGGCCGGGTGACGAAGTGGCCATCGCGCTGACCGATCCCCTCTTCTTCGACGCGGCGGGCGAACGGGTGCGCGCATGACCCCAGCCCTCCTGCATCGCCTGATCGTCGCCGTGTCCGATGATGTGATCGCCCATGCCGACGAACTGACCGCGCTCGATCAGGCGGTGGGCGACGGGGATCATGGCGTCAACATGAAGCGCGGCTTCGAGGCGGTGAGGGCGGACTCTGAAGCGACGGCGGAGAAGCCGCTGCCGGAAGCGTTGAAGGCGATCGGCACGCAACTTGTTATGAAAGTGGGAGGCGCCTCGGGCCCGCTTTACGGCACTCTTTTTCTCGCGCTGAGCAAGGAGATCGCTCCGGACGGCTCCAATCTGCCGGCGGCTTTCGGCAAGGCTGTCGACGCCGTCAAAGCCCGCGGCAAGTCGGAGCCGGGCCAGAAGACAATGCTCGATGTGCTGACGCCCGTGCAGGCCGCTCTCGCCGAAGGCGGCGCGGACCTTCGATCCCGGCTGCCCAACGTCGCCGCCAGCGCCGCGGATGCGACCATCCCGATGCTGGCCACCCGGGGCCGGGCCTCGTTCCTGGGCGAGCGCTCGATCGGGCATATGGACCCCGGCGCGCGATCGTCGGCGCTCATGATCGCGTCCGTGTGCCGGGTGCTGGAGGACTGAAGTTTGGCGAAGGTCGGAATCGTAATCGTGTCGCATTCGCCCAAGATCGCCGAGGGCGCCGCGGACATGGTGCGCCAAATGGTAGGTGACAGCGTGAACCTGGCCTACACCGGGGGCGATCCGGGCGGCGGACTTGGAACCGGGGTCGAGTCCATCCTGGACGCGATCGACCGCGCCTGGTCGGAGGCCGGGGTCGCCATTCTGGTCGATCTGGGCGGCGCCGAAACGAACAGCGAAATGGCGGTCGAAATGCTCGATGACGATCGTCGCGGCCGCGTGGTTGTCTGCAACGCCCCGATCGTCGAAGGCGCGGTCATGGCCGCCACGGAGGCGTCCGGCGGTTCGACATTGGAGACCGTCCGGCGCACGGCCGAGGAGCTCTCCCCGCAATGAAGGACGCGGCCATGAAAGACGACACCGCAGCCGAACAGGCGACCGACCGCGCGGAGCTCATCAATGCGGTGGGTTTGCATGCGCGCCCTTCAGTCAAGCTCACCCAGCTTGCCAAGACCTTCGACTGCCGCGTTGAGATCGCGCTATCGGCCGACGGACCCTGGGTGGACGCCAAGAGCCCGGTGAAGGTTATGCGCGTAAAAGCGCCGCGGGGCGCGGTGCTGCATGTGCGCGCGTCGGGCAAGGGCGCCCGGGCGGCGGCGGCGGCGCTCGTGGGTCTGGTGCGCGACGGTTTCGGCGAGGCGATGGATCAGCCCGCAGATCAGAGCCATGGCTGAGCTTCGCCTTTTCGGTCGAAGCGCCGCGCCGGGCATGGCGGATGGCGTCGTGACCGTGCTTGGCGCCGTCAAGCGGCCGAAGCGCAAGGCCGGCGCTCCGGCGCGGGAGGCCCAGGCGCTGCGGGACGCGCTTAAGCAGGCGCTGGCCGAAATCGAATCTTTGGCCAGAGGGGCCATTGGCGACGCCGGCGACATGCTCGCCTTCCAGGCGGCGATGCTGTCCGATGACGAACTGGCCCGGCCGGCGTTCGAATCCGTTTCAACCGGCGCGTCGGCGTCCGCAGCGTGGGACGCTGCGATGGCCGACGAAATCTCCGGTTATCGCGCCGGCGAGGACGCTTATTTCTCCGCTCGCGCAGCCGACCTCGAGGACATCCGCGACCGCGTGCTCGGGCATTTGGCGCCTGCGACGGACGGCGCGCCGATCCCTGGAGGCTCTGTGGTGGTCGCGACCGACATGCCTCTCTCGCGCTTTCTTGGCATCGACTGGGCGCGGGGCGGCGCGATTGTGTTGACGGAGGGCAGCCCGACCAGCCACGTCGCCATGCTCGCGCGCGCCCGCCGCGTGCCGATGGTCGTCGGACTCGGGGCCGCCGCCCACTCGATGGTCGGCCGCGAGGCGCTGGTCGACGCCGCCAGCGGCGAAGTGGTGCTGGATCCCACGGAAGACACCCGCAACGCCTTCGCCGCCAGGGCTAGTCGCGCAGAGGTCGTAGCCGCCGCCGCCTCGGCCTTCCGTCAACGGCCGGCGGTCACGAAGGACGGAACGGCGATCTCGGTGAGCCTCAACGCCGCGAGCGCCGACGAGCTCGACGGGATCGATCCGGCGATTTGCGACGGCATTGGCCTCGTGCGCACGGAACTCATGTTTTACGGACCCGGCGGCCCGCCGGACGAGGAAGCGCAATACGAGGCCTATCGCCGCATCCTTGACTGGGCCCGAGGCCGTCCCGTCACCATACGGACCCTGGACGCCGGCGGCGACAAACCCATCGAAGGCGTGACGATGGGCGGCGAAAGCAATCCTTTCCTCGGCGTACGGGGGATCCGATTGTCGTTGCGCCATCCCGCTCTATTCCAAACCCAGCTTCGCGCTCTCGCACGCGCGGCGGCGCACGGCGACCTGCGCGTCATGCTGCCCATGGTGACTGTGCCCGCGGAACTCGAGGCGGCGCGAGCGATGCTGGACGAGGCCCTGACGAGCCTCGCGAGCGACCGCATTCCCGCTGTCCGCCCGAAACTCGGGATCATGATCGAGGTGCCGGCCGCCGCGATCGCCATCGACCTTTTCGACGCCGACTTCTTCTCGATCGGCTCCAACGACCTTACCCAATACGTCACCGCCGCCGGCCGCGACATTGGCGCGGTCGCCGATCTGGCCGATCCCCTGAACCCTGCTGTCATCCGACTGATCGCGTCCGTCGCCCGGCACGGGCGGGAATCGGGACGCGGAGTCAGTCTTTGCGGCGATGCGGGCGGCGAACCTCGAGTGATCGGCGCATTGCTCCGCGCGGGCCTTCGCTCGCTGTCGGTCGCGCCTGAGTTCGTCGCCGCTGCCAAGCAGGCGATCGCCGCGGTCGACTTGCGCGAGTCGACGCCATGAACGACGCCGTCCGGGGCGAGACGGTCGCTGACTACAAGCGCCTGCTCCAGACCGTCTGCGACAACCGCCCTTCCGGCACGCGCGGGCGCCTTGCGGTTGCGCTTGGCACCAACCGTTCCTTCGTGTCGCAATTGGTCAACCCGGCCTACGCCATGCCGATTCCGGCGCAGCATCTCGAAACCATTTTTGAGGTTTGTCACTTCTCGCCGGCCGATCGCGCCGCATTCCTCGCCGTTTACGACACCGCACATCCCGGCCGGCGCGAAACCGGGGAGTCGACTGCGGGAACTCGGGTGATCAGCCTCACCGTGCCCGACTTGGGAAGTGCGCGACGAAATCAGGCGTTCGACGCCTTGATCGCGGAATACGGGCGCCACGTGGCGCGCCTCGCGACGCTGCTGAAGGACTGAAGCCGGCGCGTTCGAACGCTGGCCAAGACGGAGGAAATCGGAATGAAGAGGCTGATGAATGCGGTCGATACGATGCTCGACGAAAGCCTCGATGGCTTCGCGGCGGCGCACGCCGACATCGTCGAACTTGGAGCCGATCGGAAATTCGTCCGCCGCCGGATGCTGAGCCCAGGCAAGGTCGCGCTGATATCCGGCGGCGGCTCCGGCCATGAACCCCTGCATGCGGGCTTCGTCGGTCACGGCATGCTGGACGCAGCCTGCCCAGGCCAGGTGTTCACATCCCCAACGCCAGACCAGATGGCGGCCGCCATCGAGGCGGTCGACACCGGCGCGGGCTCGTTGCTGATCGTCAAGAACTACGAAGGCGATGTCATGAACTTCGAGATGGCGGGCGAGCTTGCCGCCGCCGAAGGCCGGAAGATCATGTCCGTGGTGACGAATGACGACGTCGCCGTGCCCAACTCGACCTGGTCGACCGGCAGGCGCGGCGTCGCCGGGACGCTCGTGGTGGAGAAAATTGTCGGCGCCGGCGCCGAACAGTCGATGGGACTTGCAGAGTTGCAGGAGCTCGGCCGGAAGGTGAATGAGCGCACCCGGTCGTTCGGCGTCGCTCTAACTCCATGCACCGTGCCAGCCGCAGGCAAGCCGACGTTCGAGCTTGCTGTCGATGAAATGGAGGTTGGAGTCGGCATTCACGGCGAACCTGGGCGTCGGCGCAGCAAGCTGGTTTCAGCCGACGCGATCGCCGAGGACATGCTGGGCGCGATCCTCGGTGATCTCGCGCCCGGCGCGGGGAGCGAATGTCTTCTGCTGGTCAATGGCTTTGGCGGAACGCCGCTGATGGAGCTCTACCTGATGGTCAACGCCGCCCGACGCATCCTCGCGAGCCGTGGCCTTAGAGTCGTCCGGCACCTGACCGGCTCGCTGGTCACCTCCCTCGACATGGCCGGCTGCTCGCTGACGGTGAGCCTGCTCGACGAGCCCCTGATCCGGCTGTGGGACGCTCCGGTTAAGACTGCAGCGCTGTCCTGGTAGTAGGATTGATAAGCAACCCGGCGCCTCTCGGACCAACGGATCAGGACCCGGATCGCGAGGCGGCGCTTCGCACGCGAAACCCTCATCCCGGCCCCTCATGTCCGCAGGGGCCGGGAGCGGTCAGACAGTCAGTCTGGATTGCCGGCGTCGGCCGGCGGCGCGAGAAAATAGGGCTCGACGGCGCCCGTCATCTTGATCACGAGCGGTTGACCTCGACGATCGAGCGCCTTGCCTGCCGCCGCACGGATCCAGTTCTCGCTGACGCAATATTCCTCGACGTCGCGCCGCTCGACGCCACGAAAGCGCACACCGATGCCGCGCGCCAGCGCCGCTTCGTCATAGAACGGGCTTGAGGCGTCGACGCTGAGCCGGTCGGGCGGAACGTCGGTCATCGGCGGGAGGGGGGCGGCGAGGACGCGAAGCGGCGGGAACGATCAGCCGGCGAGCGCCTTGACCCGCTTGGTCAGGCGCGAGATTTTGCGCGAGGCGGCGTTCTTGTGGACGATACCCTTTTGCGCCGCCCGGGCGAGCCTGGGCTCGGCCGCGCTCAACGCTTCGGCGGCGGCCTTCGGGTCCTTGGAGGCGATCGCCTCCTCGACCTTGCGGACGTAGGTGCGCATCTCGGTGCGGCGCGACTTGTTGACCGCGGTGCGGCGAACGGTCTGGCGTGCCGCTTTCTGGGCCGATTTCGTGTTGGCCATCGACTTTCGTTCCTTGCGGCCCGGATCGGCGCGCTCAAAAATAAACGGGCCGGGTTTTAAGGCCCAGCCTTGCTCGGGCAGCCTTATAGGCCGGTCGGGCGCAAAGCGTCAACCAGCCATAGAGGGCGTGCACCTCACCGAACTCGGTCGCCATTTTGCGCCGGAAAGCCACGCAAACCTCGGTAATCCTGAAGAGCATGGCCCAAGATTGACACAAACCTGACCGTCACTTAAATGCATTCAGTTCAACTTTGCTCTTCGGAAGTGCTCCCTGCATGGCGTTCCGCTAACAAGATCGCCTGGATGCCGCCGTTTTCGCAATGTCCCTGTTTGCTGCTGATTACGGGGTGCGGTCGAAGCGCCACGAAATATACTTCCTTCGCGTTGAAGAGGGTGGGGTTGGATGTTCCTCATGAGCGTTTAGGTCGAGACGGCATATCGTCCTGGACGATGGCAGTCTCGACTGAGGACAGGCCATACGGGCCCCCCTCATCCCAGAATCTTCGGATCGAGTTCCCAACAATTCGTGAACCCTGGAAGCGCGAATTGAAAAGAACCGTGTGCCCTTTTCCGTCGAGTTCGGCTCGGGGCACATGCCGTGCTCGGAAAGGAGAATCATCAGGCTCTCCGGACCAGCCGCAGCAATGAGACGCCCAAGAACCGTATCAAACGCAATGTAAGCTTCATCTACTGCGTCCGCATAAAGACGCTGTTCTCGTAAGTCGTTGTCCGAAAATAGCGACGGGTCCCGATATCGCCAGTACCTGTGCGACACGAAATCAACATAGAAATTAACAAAGGCCGACAGGCTGGGGTTGTACTTTTTGCATAGATTGATGAACAAATCAGCGCTGATCTCTAGCTTAGCTCTACGAAGCAATAGCCGACGACGATCGGCCTCACCGAATACGGCCAAAGGTGCAATCTTCGCCAGGCTGGCGATAGTACGACCGCGCACCCCGTACTTAACGAGAATTCGAGCCGCCGAAGCCCCACTATGGAGCCGTCCTAATGTGTCGCCTTCCCGGTCCAAAGATTGTTGCTGGCGATCGAGCGCTTTGATGTCCTGCAAATCGTCCGGCCAAGTTTGTGTGTCACGGGCCAAATGCGAGGGCACTACGAACCCGCGAATGTGGGGCGGGGGCCAGGTGCCTGGCCATCCATAGATTCACGATGATAGACCCTGCTCGGAGTATACTTCCCACAGCGTAGGCTCACGGAGTTCGGCCGCTTCATCAAAAAAGCGGACTAAGCCATGACGGTCGGGATGACATCCTGTCGCCAATTAGGCCCAAGCGACAGGCATTCGATAGTGCTTATCCCCGGAGACCCTCACAGAGGCCAGGCGCGCCGCGGTTCCTCGATCGAGTAGGCCCGCGATGTTTGGAGTACGTCCCTGCTCAACCAAGGGCATGAGAACATCCCAAGTCGCGCCCGATACGCCGACAATAAAAACTGGCTGGACTTGGCGGTCGTTCATTCGATACCCGTTCTTGCCCGGCTCGTTCGGTTCGGAAGTGTTGTGAGGGATGGAGCACGATCGCCCTGATGCGCCCTGTCTCCCCGCAGTGATTGCAAACTCAAGCCAGATCAGCGAGACGCCGTGTACACTACAGGCGGCGGCGACTGTAGCAAAGAGGGCTGCCACCGCGCTTGCCATCACCGTGTCGGCAGAGCGCCCATGAGCTCGCCGATGCGCCGTGTCGTCTTCAGGCCGGAGCCAGTCAGCACCAGCACCGAGGTCTCATCGGGTCGAATGACGCCACGTTCCAGCAGTTTTGTGAACGCGGCGGCGGCGATGGCGGAAGTCGGCTCCGCATAGAGGCCGATCCGGCCCAGTTCGAACAGGGCCCTTTCGATCTCATCTTCCGAGATGGCGACGGTTGCGCCGCGAGAGCGTCGCACTGCCGCCAGAACTTCGCGGGCTCGCACAGGCTTCGCGATCGACGCGCCCTCCGCGATCGTCGGGCGGATTTCGACTGGCGTGAGATCATCGGAGCCGGCCACGAAGCTCGCGTGGAGCGGCGCGCAATTCTCCGGCTGCGCGGCGAACAGCCGCGGCAGGCTCGCGATTTCGCCGCGACGGAGGAGCTCGCCGAAGCCAAGATCGCAACCCAGGATGTTGCTGCCCGCGCCGGTCGGGATGATCACATTATCAGGCGCCTTGAACTGGAGATCCTCCCAAAGCTCATAGGCGAGCGTCTTCGTCCCCTGCAGGAAGAACGGTTGCCAGTTGTGACCGGCGTAGAAGATTGTCGCGGCTTGGCGCTCTGCTGCGTCACTGACGTCCTGACGTTTGCCAGGAATGAGCTCGATCTCGGCGCCGTAAGCGCGCATCTGCACGATCTTGTCTTGCGCGGTCGAGGCCGGGACGAGAATCTTCGCCGCAAGACCGCCTGCCGCCGCATAAGCGGCAATGGCCGCTCCGCCATTGCCGGAGCTGTCTTCCAGAACTTTGGTCACGCCCTGGCTGCGCAGGATCGACAGCATCACGGAGGCGCCGCGGTCCTTGAAGCTGCCGGTCGGCGAAAGCCACTCGAGCTTGAAGAGAGCCGGGACGCCATCCCATTCGTGAGGGACGAGCGGCGTGCAACCCTCTCCCATCGTGATCGGATCGGGCACGCCGACCGGCAGGACCGCTGCGTAGCGCCACAGCGATCGTTTCCCCCTGTCGATCATGCCGCGCTCGATTCCCGGCAAGGCGGTGATCATCAGCGGCTCGCCGGTATCAGAGCGCCAACGCGGCTGCGAGATCGGATATTGCTGACCGCTTATGGAATCGACATAGGCCGCTGGGGCGAGCGAGTTCCTGTTGTCTTGCATGCTCGGATCATGGCCCCTTGACGACGGATCTCGCAAACGTGGGGCGCGCCGATGCTGCGTCGGGGTATGGGGAGAGGTTGAGCCCTGCGCGATCGGCGAGGTCGGCCCGCGAAAGACGAATCTTGCCGCGCGCTTCCCGGCGAAGGCAGCCCACCCCTCGGCGAAATCCGGCCCCAGCGCCGCGGTTTCGGTCAGCGCGCGGTAGGCCGTCGCCTCCCGGCCCATGCCGGCGGCGATGGCGTCGACGGCGCGCTTAGCCCCGCGGATCGACATCTGACTCATGTCCGCCAGCCCACGGGCGTAACCCAGCACGGTCTCCTGCAACGCCGTCTCGACCAGCCGGTCGATGAGGCCGATCGCCAGCGCTTCGTCGGTCTCGATCCGACGCGCGGTGAACAGAAGGTCTTTGGCGCGAGAGGGGCCCACGAGTTCGATCAGACGGCGCGTCTCTGCGTGGCCATAGACGAGACCGAGTCTGGCTGGGGTGATCGCAAGATGCGCGTCGGCGGCGCAGAACCTCAGATCGCAGCCGAGCGCGAGGCCAAGGCCGCCCCCGACGGCGACGCCGCGGATGACGGCGATGGTCGGGCGATCGATCTCCATCAGCGCCTTGAGGCCGTTTTGGACCGCATCGCCATAGTCGCGCCCCGCCGCAGCGTCGCGGTAGATCTCGCCAAGCTCGGCGATGTCGGCGACGGCGCTGAAATGCGCGCCCTCGCCCTCGACGAGCGTCACCAGCAGGTCGTCGCGCGCCTCGATCGAGGCGCGGATCGCCGGCAGCGCGCGCCACATCGCTCGGGTGATCGCGTTGCGGCGCTCCGGGCGGCTCAAGACGATGCGGGCGAACGGCGGCTCAAAGCGCAGGGATATGTCGGTCATGAAGGCCTCGGGACGCGGATGGGAGCCCTCCTTCTCTAGCACTTTTGCGCGCGGCGACGGACGGCGATAGCCCAGCGCCGAGGCATGGGCTACGTTGCAGTCTTGATTGACCTCTGGCTCAAGGCTATTTCAGCTCGATGAAACGAGCCAGTATTCCCCAAACCAAGAACGGCGCCTTGATCCGCATCGAGCGCGGCGCTTTGCTTGATGTGAAACGGGCGGCCCTGGCCTTCGATCGGCTGAAACAGCTGGCGAACGGGGGGCACGAGATCGAACCCAGCGAGATCATTCGCGAGAACGCACTCAGGTTTCTTCGCGTTCATCCACTCAGGGCGGCCGACGCGCTCCAGCTTGCGGTGGCTTTTATTGCAGCTGAACGCCATCCTTCGTCGCTTGAGGTTGTAGCGCTTGACGATTGTCTCGCCGGCGCGGCGCGCAAGGATGGCTTTGAGTTGATCGACGTTTCGACGGCATGAGCGCAGCCCATCAGCCGCGCGCTCAAACATCGCTCAAGTTTTGCGGGTTCTTCGGCCGCAGTCGCGCGCTGGAGCAAACGCCGGTCCTGTCGTAGCGTCATATCGATCAAGGTCAACGGAGCGCCAAGCGGATGATGGACGGCCAAACCTACCCGCGCGACATGATCGGCTATGGGCGAACCCCACCGTTCGCGGACTGGCCCAGAGGGGCCCGCATAGCCGTGCAATTCGTCGTCAACTACGAGGAAGGTGGCGAGAACAACATTTTGCATGGCGACGCCGCCTCCGAGGCGTTCCTGTCCGAGATCGTCGGCGCCGCGCCCTGGCCGGGCATGCGTCACATGAACATGGAGTCGATCTACGAATATGGCTCCCGCGCCGGCTTCTGGCGCCTGCACCGTATGTTCACCGAGCGCTCGGTTCCGGTGACTGTCTATGCGGTGGCGACAGCGATGGCGCGCAATCGCGAGGCGGTCGCGGCGATGAACGAGTCGGGGTGGGAGATCGCGACTCACGGCTTGAAGTGGATCGATTATCGCGACACGCCGTCAGAGATCGAGGCGCTCCATATCGCCGAGGCCGTGCGCATTCATACCGAGGTGGCGGGCGCTCGGCCGCTCGGCTTCTACCAAGGCCGCTCGTCGATCAACACGATCCGGCTCGGCATGGAAGAGGGTGGGTTCGTCTATTGCGCCGACACTTATGCCGACGACTTGCCTTACTGGCTCGAGGGACCGCGCGGCCCGCAGCTCATGACGCCCTACACGCTCGACGCCAACGACATGCGCTTCGCCACCCCGCAGGGCTTCAACACTGGTGAACAGTTCTACACCTACCTCAAGGATTCGTTCGACGCGCTCTATGCCGAAGGCGACGTCGCGCCGAAGATGCTGTCGATCGGCCTGCACTGCCGCCTGGTCGGCCGACCCGGACGCGCGCTCGCGCTCGCGCGGTTCCTGGACCACATCTGGAGCCGCGACCGCGTCTGGATTCCGACACGGCTCGACATCGCCCGTCACTGGATCGCCAGGCACCCGCCGCCTGGCGGCTGGAAGCCGTCGCAGCTTACCCGGACGCTGTTTGTCGAACGCTTCGGCGGCGTTTACGAGCATTCGCCATGGATCGCGGCAGCCGCCCACGACGCTGGTCCGTCGACGGGCGCAGACACGGCGGAAGGGCTGGCGAAGGCGCTCGCCGCCGCAGCAGCAAAGGGCACAAAGGAACAGAAGCGCGCACTGATCGACGCGCACCCGGATCTGGCGGGCAAGCTTGCGCTTGCCAAGACGCTGACCGCGGAGTTGACGCGCGAGCAGGCGAGCGCCGGGCTTGACCGGCTGACGCCTGACGAACTGCGCCAGTTTTCGGAGCTCAACGACGCCTATCGGGCTCGCTTCACCTTTCCCTTCATCATGGCGGTCAAAGGCAAGAGCACAAGCGACATTCTTGCCGCCTTCCGCGGTCGTCTGGCGAACGACGCCGATGCGGAGACGAAGACCGCGCTCGCCGAGATCGACCGGATCGCTGCGCTGAGACTGAAGGATATCCTGACTTGACCGTCGCTCGCATCATTCGTGGCCGCGTTCTCTCGTTCACCGACGATCCGGCTGAGAAGGGCTCGCGCGCCTATTCTCTCATCGAAAATGGAGCCGTGCTCGTTAACGACGGCCTGATCGAGGCGGTCGGAGAAGCGCCCGACGTGCTCGCGCGCGCGCCGCAGGACGCGGTCATCGACGATCACTCCGGCTCGTTAATCATGGCGGGCTTCATCGACGCGCACGTCCATTATTCGCAGACGCAAGTGATTGGTTCCTACGGCGAGCAGCTCCTCGATTGGTTGAAGAATTACACGTTCGTCGAAGAGCAGAAGTTCGCCGACCCCGCGCATTGCGCGCGCGTCGCTGATTTCTTCCTCGACGAGCTGTTTCGCTCAGGCACCACGACAGCGATGGTCTATTGCACGGTGCATCCCGAATCGGTCGATGCGTTCTTCGCCGAGGCCGAGGCGCGCGGGGCGCGAATGATCGCCGGCAAGGTGATGATGGACCGCGACGCGCCAGAAGCTCTCATGGACACGGCGCAGCGAGGCTACGACGAGAGCAAGGCGCTGATCGAGCGCTGGCGCGGTCGCGGGAGGCTCGATTATGCGATCACGCCACGCTTCGCGGTGACGTCGACGCAGGCGCAACTCGACGCCGCGGGCGCCTTGGCGCGCGAATTCCCTGACTGCTACGTCCAGACCCATGCCAACGAAAACAAGGCGGAAATCACGCGGGTCGCCGCGGTGTTTCCGGAAGCGCGGAGCTACCTGGACGTTTATGCACGGGCTGGACTCCTTGGGCCGCGCTCGGTGTTCGGCCATTGCATTCATTTGCAGGAGAGCGAGGTCGCGGCGCTCGCCGAAAGCCGCTCCGTCGCCGCCTTCTGTCCGACGTCGAACCTTTTCCTCGGCTCCGGCCTGTTCGATCAGGCGCGGCTCAGGCAAGCGGGAGTGCGGATCGCGCTCGCGACCGATGTCGGCGGGGGGACGAGCTATTCGATGCTGCGCACGGCGGCTGAAGGCTACAAGGTTCTGCAGCTCAACGGCCAGTCATGGCCGGCGCTCGAGGCGTTCTACCGCATGACGCTCGGCAACGCCCGCGCGCTCATTCTCGACGATCGCATCGGCTCGATCGAAGCCGGCAAAGAAGCCGACCTCATTGTGCTCGATCCGCGCGCAACTCCTGCGCTCGCGCACCGGATGGAGACGGCCGGCGACAATATCGAGGTCGAACTCTTCGCATTCCTCACGCTCGGGGACGATCGTGCGGTGCGCCAAACCTATGTGGCCGGCGAGCCTTGCAAGGAAGGAGGCGACGTCAGAAGCGTCAGACTGCCTCAATCACGCGCTTGAGCGCCGCGCGCACCTGGTCCGCGACGCCGGAAAGTTTGGAATTGCCGACCGCCTGCATAGCGGTCGCCGGATCAATCGAGGAAACTTCGACCTCGCCATTGTCGTAGCGTTGGACAATGACGTTGCACGGCAGCATCACGCCGATATTCGCTTCCACGTTCAGAGCCTGAAAGGCGAGGCTCGGATTGCAGGCTCCGAGGATGCGGTAAGGCCGGAAATCCTTGCCGATCTTCGTTTTCAGCGTGCCGGCGACGTCAATCTCGGTCAGGACGCCGAAGCCCTCGCTCTTAAGGGCGTCCTTGACGCGGCCGATCACGGCGTCGAACTCTCCGTGCGTTTTGCGGGTTATGTCGTAGCTCATCTTCTTCTGCTCGGGTCAGAGGGTTACGGGGCCGTTATGCGAGCGCCAGCCGCTCATCCCGCCGGCAAAGTGCCTTACGTCGTCGCGGCCGATCGCGCGCGCCTTGTTCAGCGCATTGCGCGACCGTCCGCCGGCCTGACAGATCAGAACGACCGGCTTTCCCTGCGGCAAATCCTTGGGATCGAAAGAAGACGTCGGCATGTTGAGCGCGTTCGGAATGTGGCCCGCGGCGAATTCGTGCGGCTCGCGGACGTCGACCACCGTCCAGGCGTTGGTCCCGACGGCCTCTTCCAAGTCGCCAAAATCGACGACGTCCGGATCCGAGCCGGCGCCGAAGCGTGAAAACATGTTCCAGGACATCAAATCTCCGAAGGTCATGCGGCGTCCGCCTTTGGCGCGGCGAACTGCGTGTAAGCGCCGAGCGCGTGGCTTGCATACATTGCCGCGGGCCCTGCTCCCATATAGATCGCCATGCCGAGTGTTTCGAGGATTTCCTCGCGCGTCGCCCCGCGATCAACCGCCGCCTTGACGTGGAAACCGATGCAATCGTCGCAGCGCACTGCGACCGAAACCGCGAGCGCGATCAGTTCCTTCGTCTTGCCGTCGAGCGCCCCTTGAGCGAGCGCGCTTTGAGCCAGCCCCGAAAACGCCTTCATCACCTCCGGAGCGCCTCCGCGCAAGTTCCTGAGTTCCGTGCTGAGGCCGCGGGTGAAGTCTGGCCAGTCCTTGGTTTCCATCTCGGGTCTCTTTCGCTCGTTCGAAATCTGTGGCCTCTAGGATCCGCTCGGATCAACGAGGGGATCAGCCGCAACCCCGCCCGCTTTGGCCCCGGCGTAACATATGGACGCTCGAAAATAGGAAGTTGACGAGCATGAGGTCACGAGGGCTTGTTTGGCGTGGAACGGAGATCGGTGCGGTTCCTTGATCAGCCGCCTAAACTCGAAACGCGTTGATCTACCGCAAATTTGAAGAGACATATTTTCCGGCTGAACCGAGCAAAAGGCCACCGCATCTAAGTCAAATTTAATTGACCGCTTGTGCCGGAGCCGACAACCTGACCCGATGCGGATCCGTCCCTTCTCGACGCCGGGCCGTTTCTGGCGCGGGAATCTTCACGCCCATTCGAACCTCTCCGACGGAGCCTTGCACCCCGCGGAGGTCGTAGGGGCGTATAAGCGCGCAGGCTACGATTTCGTCCAGGTGTCCGATCATTTTCTGGGCCAATTCGATTGGCCGATCGCCGACACCCGCAAGCTTCGCTGCAAGAACTTCACCACGCTGATCGGCGCCGAAGTTCACGCCATGGCGACGAGCGCGGGCGAATATTGGCATATCGTCGCGACGGGGCTGCCGGTCGACTTTCCCCCCACGGAACCGGAGGAAACCGCGCCGCTTCTGGCGAAGCGCGCGCGGGAGGCGGGCGCCTTCGTCGCCATCGCGCATCCATCGTGGTCGCAACTGACGATCGAAGACGGGCGTTCGCTCGGCGCCGCGCATGCCGTCGAGGTCTATAATCACACCTGCGCGGTCCTGACCGATCGCGGCGACGGGTTTTACCTGCTCGACCAACTCTGCAACGAGGATCGGCGGCTCACGGCGGTCGCCGGCGACGATGCGCACTTCCACAACGGCGACCTCGACGCCTTCGGCGGTTACCTCATGGTCAAATCCGAGACGCTCGAGCCCGAACTCGTTGCTCGGCGCTTTGAAGTCCGGCGAGTTCTACTCGAGTCAGGGCCCGCGTCTTTACGACATCGAGGTTACAAAAAACGAGGTGCGGGTCGAGTGCTCTCCCGTCCACACCATCGCGCTCGTCACCGGCGCTTCGCCGGCGCTGAGCCGGGTCGGGCGCGGGCTCACCAACGCGACGATCGAATTCGCCGAGGTCGCGAAATGGGCCTGGCGCGACCCGCCGGAGCTGAAATGGTTCCGCATCGTCGCCATTGACGGCCCGGGGCGGCGCGCCTGGACCAACCCGATTTGGGTGGATTCTTTCAACTAGCGCGAGACCGTCGAGCCTCCGGGCGGCGCGTGGCGGCGCATGTCTCCCTTGCGCTGCGGAGCTTGCGCCCATACATGCGGGCGCTTGCCAGCACTTTCAGGATCTTTCACCCATGGCTGACGATTTGGCCGCCCGCTCGCCCGGGTGGCATGCGACGACCATCCTCATGGTGCGCAAGGGCGGAAAGGTCGTCATCGGCGGCGACGGCCAGGTCAGCATGGGCCAGACCGTCGTCAAATCCAACGCGCGCAAGGTTCGCCGCCTCGCCAAGGGCGACGTCATCGCCGGCTTCGCCGGAGCGACCGCCGACGCCTTCACGCTGTTCGAACGGCTCGAGGCCAAGCTCGATCAATACCCCGGCCAGCTCGCGCGTGCGTGCGTCGAACTGGCCAAGGACTGGCGCACCGACCGCTACCTGCGCCGGCTTGAGGCGATGCTGATCGTTGCTGACAAGAGCACGGCTTTTACACTATCGGGCGCGGGGGACGTGCTGGAGCCGGAGGGAGACGAATTCGGGGCAGGGATGGCGATAGGCTCGGGCGGCAACTACGCGCTCGCCGCGGCCCGGGCGCTGATGCCGATGCAACTCGATGCGGACGAGATCGTTCGTCGCTCAATGCGCATCGCCGCCGACATCTGCGTCTACACCAACTCCAATCTGATCGTCGAAAGCCTCTGACCTCATGACGGATCTGTCGCCCCGCGAAATCGTCTCCGAACTCGACCGCTACATCGTCGGTCAGGCGGACGCGAAGCGCGCCGTCGCCATCGCTTTGCGCAACCGGTGGCGTCGCTTGCGCCTGACCTCGCCGATGCGCGAGGAAGTGATGCCGAAGAACATCCTGATGATTGGGCCGACTGGCTGCGGCAAGACCGAGATCGCGCGTCGCCTCGCCAAGCTTGCCGGGGCGCCGTTTCTCAAAGTCGAGGCGACGAAGTTCACCGAGGTCGGCTATGTCGGGCGCGATGTCGAGCAGATCGTCCGCGATCTGGTCGAGGTCGCGATCGGGCTGGTCAAAAGCCGCAAGCGCAAGGACATTGAAGCCAAGGCGGAATTGGAGGCGGAAGAGCGGGTGCTCGATGCCTTGGTCGGCTCGACGTCGTCCGCCGCCACCCGCGATGCGTTTCGCCGCAAGCTTCGCGCTGGCGAGCTCAACGACAAGGAAATCGAGGTCGAATTGCCGCAGAGCGGCTCCGGAATGCCGATGTTCGAGCTGCCGAACATGCCTGGCGCTTCGATCGGCGCGATCAACATCGCTGATATTTTTGGCAAGAGCCAGCGCACCAAGGCCAAACGCATGACGGTCGAGGACGCGCACGAGCCGCTGGTCGCCGCCGAGGCTGAAAAGCTGCTCGATCAGGACGCGGTCGTGCGCGACGCAATGGCCGAGGTCGAGAGCAACGGCATTGTTTTTCTCGACGAGATCGACAAGATCTGCGCCCGCGAGGGCCGCGGCGGCGCTGATGTTTCGCGCGAGGGCGTTCAGCGCGACCTCCTGCCGCTGATCGAGGGCACGACGGTCGCCACCAAGCACGGCGCGGTCAAGACCGACCACATTCTTTTTGTCGCCTCGGGCGCCTTCCACATCGCCAAGCCATCCGATCTCTTGCCAGAACTGCAGGGCCGTCTGCCGATCCGGGTCGAGCTCAATTCGCTGACCGAGGACGATTTCAAGCGCATCCTCACTGACACCGAGGCGAGCCTGATCAAGCAATATGTGGCGCTGATGCAGACCGAAGGCCTCGACCTCGAATTTACCGATGACGCGGTGGCGGCGATCGCTCGCCTCGCCGCCAAGGTCAACGGATCGGTCGAGAACATTGGCGCGCGCCGGCTGCAGACGGTGATGGAGCGGGTGCTGGACGACGTGAGTTTCACCGCCGCCGACCGGAACGGCGAAAAAGTTCGCATCGATGCTGAGTTTGTCGAGCGCCACATCGGCGACCTCGCCGCGAACGCGGATCTGAGCCGGTTCATTCTGTGAGGCGCAGAGTTTGGGCGCCGGCTGATGGCTACGCCTCCGCTAACTTCGATGCGCTGTGCATTGACCCAGCGGTTGTCGTCCGAAGCAGGGAAGCGATCATGGGGCCGAGATCGCTGGGAACGCCGGCCCGGCCGAGCGGTGTGTTCTCGGCGATCCTTTTGTTCACCGCCGGATTGTTGCGTACGCCGCCGCCGCTGAAATCGGTGGCAACGGGGCCCGGCGCAACGACGTTGACAGCGATCCTGCGCGGCCCCCGCTCCAAAGCCATGTGCTTCGACAGCACCTCGAGCGCTCCCTTTATCGACGCATAAACCGCACCTCCGAGTGGAGCGATGCGAGTCCGCGCCGTCGATACATTGGTGATGCGCCCGCCGTCTTTGACTGGGGGGAGAAGCTTCTGAGTCAAGAAGAACATGCCTTTGAACTTGAATGTGGCCCGGGATAGGCTACGGTTTGCTCCTTGCGGCCGACGGGCCGTGAGCTATCGGCGTGCGGCCAAGCCCTTCTCCCTGTCGGGCTGAGCTCCCGCCACAGCAGGGAGTTCCAACCCAATGGTGGAGACGAAACGTTCTAGTGCGTCTCAGCTCTTGGCTCCATCTAAGCAACAAGCAGCAACGCTTGAGCAAATAGTAGCGTCCGTGGAGGCGCTTGATCCTTCGGCCTTCGTGGTGGAGAGCCAGACCACCATTGAGGACAGGGTGTCATTTCTCCGAATACAGAAGCTCATGAGAGCTTGCGCCACGAATTATGCCTACGTGGAGGTCGGATCGCATATTGGCGGCACGCTTGCGCCGCATCTCGCCGACCCTTACTGCTATGCGGCGATCTCGATTGATCCCCGCCCCAGCGAACAAGAGGACGCTCGCGGCCGTTCCTTCATATACAATGGCAACTCGACCTCTCGCATGATCGAGGTCCTGCAACAAGCGCTCCCAGAAGGCTGCCTCGCCAAACTCAGTACATTTGATCTCGATGCGGCTGAGGTGTGCCACGCTGATCTGCCTGCTCGCGCCGAACTGTTGTTGATTGACGGCAGGCATACTACGACTGCGGCGTTTTCCGACGCGATGAGCTTGGTTCCCGCGATGGCGTCCGATGCCATCATATCCTTCCACGATTCAAATCTGGTGGCTGACGCAATTCAGAACTTTGAGCGATACCTCGCCTGCGCCGGTGTCGAGTTCGCGACGGTCTTCCTTCGGGACCAGGTCTGCGCAATTGGGCTCCGCGGTATGGCGGAGCGCGTGGCCCAGGAGCTGGGTCCTTATGCGCTTGATCGTACGCAGTTTCTTTCTGAAGCGCGCCAGCAGGTGTGGGAATCTATAATCTCGGCAGCGCTGCTTAGCGCCGGGGTCAGCTCCACTTCTAAGTGGGCAACACCATCCAACAACTTGGTGCGCAAAGAGACTGCGTTCGCCTTGCGATCGGAAATCGATGAAGCGCACCGTGCCGCCGCATTGGTAGCCGATGACCAAGCGAAAGCGTATGCGGCACGCGTGACGGAGCTCGATCAAGCTCTGGCCCAAGCCCAGTCGGAACGGGCACGCCTACAGCGTGAACTTGACGATGTCTTGCATTCGACATTCTGGCAAACGACCGCGCCCGTACGCCAAGCCGCATCGGCGCTGATCCCGTGGTTGAGGTTCTCTCGATCTAACGCACGCCGATCTCGCTGACCAGTGGGTCAAGAGAGTTGAAATGGACGTTGCTGTCGAGCGTCGGCTTGAGCCGCGGTTTGATCGAAGACCTCGTCAGGACACTATCTTGGAAAAAGCCGGGCCAGGCCGTAGATTGTCACGCGCTTTCCTTGCTTAGGGGCTTAACCCATGCGAGCCGTCGGCGACCATTTCGATCATAACGAATTGATACTATTGTATAATTATTCATTCGATGAATCTTTTTGCTTTACAGAAACCCAGAGATCGGGGACACTGATCCTTCGTTGAACGAAAACGCGTCGAGAGCCGCGAGAATAGAGCCGCTTAAGCCTCGCCGCGAACCCGCGCGGGCTAAAATGGACCGATGGTACGGCGCTAGGCAACCGACTCGCAAATGGCGCCGCAAGTCTTTGAAAAACCTCGAAACCGACTCGCAAATGGCGCCCCGAAGGGCGATCCGCTGAATTGCCGGATCGCTCTCTACATCGTCGGACACTGCGAGGCTTACTTGCAAAGCCGGCGCGGGCGTTCTCGGTGATGGGCTTGGCTCGTCTAGCCGGCGACGGTCGCGCCGAGGCGGAAGAGCGTCAAGTCCCGCCCGTTTTGCAATAGCGCTGGGTCTACGGCTGCGTAGGATAGATAGAGACCCGCTGCCGCAGGGAGGCCCGCCCATGACGACATCGCTCGTTCTGACCTTCGTCGGCGACGACAGGCCGGGGCTCGTCAACGCAATTTCGGAGAAGGTCGTCGACTTTGGCGGCACCTGGCTTGAAAGCCGCTCGGTGCGGCTCGCGGGCAAATTCGCCGGCGTGGTGCTGGTTCGAGTTCCAGACGAAAACCTCATTCGGCTCGAATCCGCGCTGGCGAAGCTGGCGCCTTCAGGCCTGCGTGTCTCGGTCGAGCGCGGCGCGGCGGCCCAGTCCGAAAAACCGCAGCGCGTCATTACGCTTGAGATCGTCGGCAACGAGCGGGCGGGCATCGTGCGCGATGTAACACAGGCGCTCACCCGCCTCGGCGTCAACATCGAAGAATTCACGAGCGGTCTCGAAGGCGAGCCGTTCACCGGCATCGAGATGTTTCGCGCGACCGCCCGTCTCTGCGTCCCCGAAGGACTCAGGCTCGACGAACTGCGCGAGGCGCTCGAGCGGCTGGCGGCCGAGATCATGGTCGATCTTGCGGTCGACGACGGCCAACCCGCCGCCTGACCCGCGCGCTCTCCGCCCTTGCGCGGCTCCCCTAGCGTTGCCATAAGGGCCGCCCTTCCCGCCCCGAACTCAAGCGAAAAAATGGCGAAGTTTCCCGAGCGCGTGTTTTCAGGCGTTCAGCCGACAGGCAATCTGCACCTCGGCAATTATCTCGGCGCGATCAAGCGCTTCGTCGAGATGCAGAAGACGCATCCCTGCATCTACTGCGTCGTCGATCTGCATGCGATGACGATGCCCCACGAGCCCGAGCAGCTTGCGCGCACCACGCGCGAAGTGACCGCGGCCTTTCTCGCCTGCGGGATCGACCCGAAAGCCAACATCGTCTTCAACCAGAGCCGGGTCGCCGAGCATGCAGAGCTAACCTGGGTGTTCGACTGCGTGGCGCGGCTCGGCTGGCTCAACCGGATGACCCAGTTCAAGGAGAAAGCGGGCAAGGACCGGGAGAACGCGTCGATCGGGCTTTACAACTATCCCGTACTGATGGCCGCCGACATCCTCGTCTATCGTGCGACGCATGTTCCGGTCGGCGACGATCAGAAGCAGCATTTGGAGCTGGCGCGCGACATCTCGCAGAAATTCAACAATGACTTTGCCGCGTCGATCGCCTCACACGGCCACGGCGACGCCTATTTTCCGCTGCCCGAACCCTTGATCCAGGGGCCAGCCACCAGGGTCATGAGCCTGCGCGATGGCGCGAAGAAAATGTCAAAGTCCGACACGTCAGAAAATGCTTACATCGCGCTCACCGACGATGCGGACACGATCGCGCAGAAGATTCGCCGCGCGAAGACCGACCCCGAGCCGCTGCCGAGCGAGGTCGAGGGTCTGGCGCGCCGGCCCGAAGCCGACAATCTGGTCGGCATCTTCGCCGCCTTGAACGACGAGACGAAGGCCGACGTGCTCAAGCGCTTCGGCGGCAGCCAGTTTTCTGCCTTCAAGGCCGCGCTCGCCGACCTGACGATCGACACGTTCACGCCGATTCGCGCCGAGATGCTGCGGCTCGCGGCCGATCCGGCCCATACCGACGCCGTCCTCGCCGATGGGGCTGAGAAGGCGCGCGCGATCGCGCGTCCGAATATGGATGCGATCAAGGATATCCTGGGCCTCGTTCGATAGCCGCTCGGAAAGCAAACAAATTTAAACAAAGGTGGACGGGGGGCCCGAACGGATTGAAGGCGCAAATCGGCACTTCTTGTTGCTCGCAGTCTCCCCACTACGAGCGCTAGCATCCGATCGGTGAACTGTGCTGCGCGCCGCGTCCCGATGGTTAACGACTTTGGGGCAAACATTTCGTAATCCTGTCGAGGGGCTGATTCGGACCTTCGTGGCGGAGGGAAAGGGTCGGCCGGCGGCGCGAGAGATCGTCGTCAGGCTCTCGAGGAGGCGATTCGTTGCGGGGGCTAAGCGGGGCGAAGCGCTCCGAAATCGGCCAGCCGACGCGACGGCTCAACTGGGCGCTCGCCGCCCGGACGGCCGCGGGCTTGGCGCTTTACCTGCTCGCGGGGGCGCTCGCCTGTGCGCAAGACCTCTCTCAGTCCTTGGGCGGCCCGGCGCGGCTAGCGTTCGACATGGCGTCAGTCCAGGCCAATGTCGTCGGCCTCGTGATCCTGTCGCTGATGCTGCTGGCGACGATCACCGCCGTTCTTCATCTGGTTGGCCGCCGGATCTGGACGCGCCGGGTGGTCGAGCTCGAGACGGAACTCGCGCGGACCAACTCCAAACTCGACCACACGGCGCTGATGTTGCGCAGCGAGCCGCAAATCCTCGTCTCCTGGGAGCGTCCGGACGCGGAGCCGACGATCGAGGGCGATTTCGCCCTCGTCGCCGATTCGCCACTGTCGTCGCGCGTGCTTGCCTTCGGCTCGTGGCTCAATCCGGCCCAGGCGGCCAAGATCGAGGAGGCGACAGAGCGTTTATTGACCCGAGGCGAAGCGTTCGCCGCCGCCGTGGTCAGCTTGCGCGGCCGCCATCTCGAACTCGACGGGCGCCCGGTGTCCGGCACCGCGGTGATGCGCATCCGCGACGTCTCGGGCGAGCGGCTTCAGTTGGCTCAGTTACGCAATTCGTTCGCTGAAGCTGAGGGCGCTCTGGACGGCCTGCGCCGCGCGCTCGAAACCGCGGATATGCCTGCGTGGACTCGCGACTCAACGGGCGCGATCGTCTGGTGCAACGCCGCCTACGCTCAGGCCGTTGACGCTCCCGACGCTGAGGCCGCGATCGCCACTTCCGGCGAATTGTTTGATCCGGCAGTTCGGCGCGAAGCGACAGCGGCGCTCAAGGACACCGGGGCCTGGAAGCGCCGTGCGCCGGCGGTCGTCGGCGGCGACAGACGAACCTTCGACGCCGTCGAGGCGAGCACTCCGGTCGGCTCCGCCGGCGTCGCTCGCGACGTTTCGGAAATCGTTGTGCTCAAGGCGGACATGGAGCGCAACGAGGACGACTACTCGCGCATGATCGATCGGCTGTCGACGGCGGTCGCGATCTTCGACAAGTCCAGGCGGCTAACCCTGTACAACGCGGCTTACCGGCAGATCTGGTCGCTTGAGCCCGCCTTCCTCGATCAGAGGCCGAGCGACGGCGAAACCCTCGATCGGCTGCGGGCAACCCGACAATTGCCCGAGCAGGTCGACTTCCGCGCCTGGAAGGCGCAGCAATTGAGCGCTTATCAGGCGATCGAGCCGAGCGAATCCGTGTGGCATCTGCCCGACGGGCGGGCGCTGCGCGTCGTCGTGAGCCCAAATCCGAAAGGCGGCGTCACCTATCTCTATGACGACGCGACACAGAGCTACGCGCTCGCCTCCCAGGTGACCGCGCTCACCCATGTGCAGGGCGAAACGCTGGACGCGCTCAAGGAAGGGGTGGCGGCGTTCGGAGCGGATGGGCGCATGAAGCTGTTCAACCCTGCCTTTGCCGAACTGTGGCGATTCGATCCGACCGTCCTGAGCGACCGCCCGCATGTCGACGAGATCGCATGCGCCAGCAAGCCGCTGTGCACTGACCCCGAACTGTTCGACGCGCTCAAGGCGGTGATCGTGGATCTTCCGGAGCATCGCAAGAACCGGACGGTGCGAATTGAGCGCACGGATGGGCTCATCCTCGACTGCGCCGTTCTGCCATTGCCGGACGGAGCGACGCTCATGACGTCGCTCGACGTGACCGCGGGCGTCAACATCGAGCGCGCGCTGACAGAGCGCAACCAGGCGCTCATCGCGGCGGAAAAGCTGCGTAACGATTTCGTCAACCACGTCTCCTACGAGCTGCGCACGCCGCTCACCAACATCATCGGCTTCACCCAGCTTCTCGCGGGCGGAGGCGTTGGCCCGCTTAATCCGAAGCAGGTCGAATATGCCGGATTCATCACCGATTCGTCGCATGCGCTGCTCGCCATCATCGACGACATTCTCGATTTGGCCTCGATCGACGCTGGGGCGCTGGAGCTCAAGCTCGATGACGTCGACGTCGCCGAGGCGATGCGAGCCGCGGCGGCGGGCGTACAGGATCGCCTGAGCGAGGCGGCGATCGAGTTGCGCATCGTCATGACCGACGGGGTCGGGTCGCTGCACGCGGATGGCCGTCGGGTGCGTCAGGTCTTGTTCAATCTTCTCTCCAACGCGATCAACTATTCGGAGGCGGGCCAGACCGTGACGCTGGCGGCGATGCGGCGCGGGGCGGAAATCGTGTTCAAGGTCAGCGACCGCGGACGCGGGATTCCTCCTGAGATGATCGATCGCGTGTTCGAGCGGTTCGAGACCTTTCCCAACGGCTCTCGCCATCGCGGGCCCGGCCTCGGCCTGTCGATCGTGAAAGCGATGGTCGAACTGCATCAGGGCCGGGTCCTGATCGACACGGCGCCTCGGGAGGGAACGACGGTCACCTGCATCTTTCCCGTGGATCCAATAGGGAGGACGGCCGCGAAGCCGCAACTCATGGCGCCGTCCAAGGCGCAATCGGTCCAGTAGAGGGCATGAACAGTCTCGCCGGTGTAAGAGAAGAAGCGGGTGTTTGGACCTTCGAGGCCCCGGACGAAGCGACCACTTCGGCCATCGCCGCGGCGCAGGCGGCCTGGCTCGAGCCCGACGATTTCGTCGCTCTCACCGGCGATCTCGGCGCCGGCAAAACCGCTTTCGCTCGCGGCCTCCTTCGGGCTCTCGCGGAGGCGCCGGAGCTCGAGGCGCCGAGTCCCACCTACACCTTGATGCAAGTTTATGAGGCCCCGCGCGGGCCGGTGGTTCACGCCGATTTCTACCGGCTGCGCGGCCCGACTGAACTCGCCAATCTGGGTTGGGAAGAAGCTGTCGACGGGGCAATTGCAATCGTCGAGTGGCCCGAGAAGGTCGCGCAGGCGCTGCCCGCGGACCGGCTCGAGGTCGAGATCCGTTTTGATGCAAGACGGGGTCCCGATTTTCGTTTGCTGTCGTTGCGCGGATTCGGCGCGATCCGCCCGCGTTTGACGCTGGCGCTTGGCGTCGCGCGGCTGCTCGAGCGCTCCGGCTGGAGCGACGCAAGCCGCCAATTCCTGCAGGGCGACGCGTCCATTCGCGCCTATGAGCGGCTGACCAAGCCAACCGGCGAGACTGCGATATTGATGATCTCTCCGCCGCGGCCGGACGGGCCCATCCTGCGCTTCGGCAAGCCATACGCCGCCATCGCCAGGCTGTCGCCCGACATCCGCGCGTTCATCGCCATGGCCGAGGGCTTGCGCGAGCTCGGTTACTCGGCGCCCGCGCTCATCGACCATAGCGCCGGCGATGGCCTGGCCCTGATCGAGGACTTTGGCTCAGCCACCATCGCCCAAAGCGGCGTTCCGGATGGCGCGCGCTATGCGCCGGCGATCGCTCTTCTCGCCGATCTGCACGGACGCGACTTGCCGGCGAGCTTGTCGGCCGGCGAGGAGCCCTACGAACTGCCCGTCTATGACGTCGAAGCCATGCTGGTCGAGGTCGAGCTCGTGCTCGACTGGTACGCGCCCACGGTGGCCCGGGTGATGCCGCCATCGGGCGCGCGCATGCAGTTCCTGGCCATCTGGCGCGAGCTTCTGGCTCCGATCCTCGCCGAGCCCTCGACCTGGACGCTGCGCGACTATCATTCACCCAATCTGCATTGGCTGGCGGAGCGGCAGGGCCTGAAGCGAATCGGCCTCATCGATTTTCAGGACGCGG
Source organism: uncultured Alphaproteobacteria bacterium (assembly GCA_963726105.1). Taxonomy (GTDB): domain Bacteria; phylum Pseudomonadota; class Alphaproteobacteria; order Rhizobiales; family Beijerinckiaceae; genus Roseiarcus. The sequence goes on along the minus strand of CAVSBJ010000024.1, from coordinate 227,041 downwards.
TGATCGGGCCGCCGGCCTACGATGTCGTTTCGCTGTTGCAAGACGCGCGCGTCGACGTGCCGGAGGATCTCGAGATGCGCCTCGCCGCCCTCTACATGCGTCGCAGGACGGCTGTCGATCCAGCCTTCGACACCCAGCGCTTCGCCGCCGCCTATGCCGCGATGGGCGCCCAGCGCGGCACCAAGATTCTTGGTCTGTTCGCCCGGCTCGACAAACGCGATCACAAGCCTGAGTATTTGCGTCACCTGCCCCGGATCGAGCGTTACCTCGCCCGCAACCTCGCCCATCCGTTGCTTAAGTCGCTTGCGGTCTGGTATCAGAACCACCTGCCGCGGGCGCTTGGCCCGCCGCCGGTCAATCCCGACCCTGAGTTCTGATCGCTGAGACCTGATGAGCCCGCCCGTTCCGAAGACGGCCATGGTGTTCGCCGCCGGATTGGGGATGCGCATGCGGCCGATCACCGAGACTCTCCCCAAGCCGCTCGTCAAGGTGCATGGCCGCCCGCTCATTGATAGCAGCCTCGATCGCCTGGCGGAGAATGGCGTCGAGCGGGCGATCGTCAACGTGCATTGGCTCGCCGACCAGGTCGAGGCGCACCTCGCCAAGCGCCGGGCGCCGAAGATCGTTATCTCGGACGAGCGGTCGAAGCTGCTCGATCAGGGCGGCGGGATCAAGCGCGCGCTGCCGCTGATCGGCGACGATCCGTTCCTGATCTGCAACACCGACGCGTTCTGGATCGAGGGCCCGCGCTCGAACATTGCGCGCCTGGCCGGGAGTTTCGATCCGGAGACGATGGACATTCTGCTGTTGGTCGCAGCCGGCGCAGGGGCGGTCGGGGTCGACTGGCCCGGCGATTTCGCCATGAATCATGATGGACGGCTTCAGCCGCGGGAGCCGCGCCATGTCGCGCCGTTCGTCTACACCGGCGTCGGGATCGTCAAGCCGCAATTGTTCGCGACCGAGACCGCGGAGGTTTTCCGCCTCGCCCCGTTCTTTCACGCCGCGGCCGCCAAGGGCCGGCTCTACGGCGTCCGCCTCGATGGCCTCTGGGTCCATGTCGGGCGCCCCGAGAGCATCGCGGAAGCGGACCGGGCCATTGACCGCTCGACCCTGTGAGCGTGAAAAGACCCCCCGTTTCCCAAATCGATGGAATCATCTTATGCGGTCGAACGTTGTTCGCGCCCGTTGAGCGGGCGACGGGCCCGCTGGGGGTTTGAGAGCATGAAATTGCCGAACCAGATCGGCCCTATCCATTTCGTCGGCATCGGCGGCATTGGCATGTCGGGCATCGCCGAGGTGCTTCTCAACCTCGGTCATCAGGTTCAGGGCTCGGACCTGAGCGACAACGCCAACGTCAAGCGCCTGCGCGAGCAGGGGGCGACCGTCTTTGTCGGCCACGACAGGGCCAATCTCGGCGCGGCCGCAGTGGTCGTCATTTCGTCTGCGGTGAAGCGCGACAACCCCGAAGTGGTCGAAGCGCGAGCGCGACGCATCCCTGTCGTTCGGCGCGCCGAGATGCTGGCCGAGCTGATGCGCCTCAAGCAATGCGTGGCCGTGGCCGGGACGCACGGGAAAACGACCACGACGTCGCTGGTGGCGACGCTGCTCGACGCCGCGGGGCTCGATCCGACGGTGATCAACGGCGGCATCATCAACGCGTACGGAACCAACGCGCGGCTCGGCGCCGGCGACTGGATGGTGGTCGAGGCTGACGAAAGCGACGGCACGTTCCTCAAACTCCCCGCCGACATCGCCGTCGTCACCAACATCGATCCCGAGCACCTCGACCACTTCAAGACCTTCGACGCCATCAAGGACGCTTTTCTGGCGCTGATCGGAAACCTGCCGTTCTATGGCTTCGCCGTCATGTGCCTCGATCATCCGACCGTGCAGGAACTCGTCGGCCAGGTCGAAGACCGCCGCATTCTGACCTATGGCGAGAATCCGCAGGCCGATGTGCGCCTCATGGACGTCAACCTTGCCGGCGGCGTCACGCGATTTTCGGCGCTGATCCGCGATCGGGCGACGGGGCGCGCCACCTTCATCGACGATCTCGCGCTGCCGATGCCCGGCCGGCACAATGCGCTCAACGCCATTGCGGCGATCGCGGTCGCCCACGAGCTCGGCGCGCCGATCGACGTCATCCGCAAGGCGATCGCCGGGTTTGGCGGCGTTCGCCGGCGTTTCACCCGCACTGGCGAATGGAATGGCGTCATGATCTATGACGATTACGGCCACCATCCGGTCGAAATCGCCGCCGTGTTGAGAGCCGCGCGCGCGGCGACCGAGGCTAAGGTGATCGCGGTCGTGCAGCCGCATCGCTTCACCCGGCTCGCCTCTCTGTTCGACGCCTTCGCCACCTGCTTCAACGACGCCGACACCGTCATCGTTGCCGATGTCTATGCCGCAGGCGAAGCGCCGATCGAAGGCGTCGACAAGGCGGCGCTGGCGACCGCGATCGCCGCCCACGGCCATCGCCACGCGCTGATGCTGCCCTCGCCCGAGAAACTGGCGAGCATGGTGCGTTCCCTGGCTCAGCCGGGCGATTATGTCATTTTCCTCGGCGCCGGGTCGATCACGCAATGGGCCTATGCGCTCCCCCCTGAACTCGCCGCGCTCGACAAGGCCTGACGCTCGCCGATGCGCTTTCCCGGCCTGTTCGATGAGGTGAAGGCGCGGGCGCCGAAGCTGCGCGGACGCCTCGCAGCCGACGCTCCCGTAGCGGACACGACCTGGTTCCGGGTCGGGGGTCCGGCCGAGGCCCTGTTTTCTCCGGCGGACGAGGACGATCTCGCCTATGTCCTGTCGGCTCTCCCGCGCGAGATCCCGCTTACGACGATCGGTCTCGGCTCGAACCTCATCGTGCGTGATGGCGGCGTGGCAGGGCTCGTCATCCGGCTCGGCGGCCGGGCCTTCGGCGCGGTCGAGATCCTGGACGGCTCCCGCCTCGTCGCCGGGGCTGCGACGCCGGACCTTTACGTCGCCAAAGCCACCGCGATAGCGGGCGTCGACGGCCTGGCGTTCCTGCGCGGCGTCCCCGGCTCGATCGGCGGGGCTTTGGTCATGAACGCCGGCGCGCATGGCGGTGAGGTCAAGGACGCGCTCATCGAAGCGCGCGGAATTGACCGGGCGGGCGCCAGGCGCGTCTTTTCAAACGCGGACATGGGCTTTTCCTATCGCCACAGCCTGGCGCCGGACGACGTCGTCTTCACCGGCGCCATATTTCAGGGCCGCCCCGGCGAACCGAAGGCGATCGAAGCCGAGATGGAACGCATCACCCGCGCGCGCGAAGCCTCGCAACCGATCCGCGAGAAGACCGGCGGCTCGACGTTCAAGAACCCGCCAGGATTGAAGGCCTGGGAATTGATCGACAAGGCGGGATGCCGGGGGTTGCGCCTGGGCGGCGCCCAGGTGTCGATCCTGCATTGCAACTTTCTCATCAATCTTGGTTCCGCGACCGCCGCCGATCTCGAAGCGCTTGGCGATGAGGTCAGGCGCCGGGTCCTCGAGACGAGCGGGATTGCGCTCGAATGGGAAATCAGACGCATCGGCGTCGGTCGCGGGTCTTAGGGACCGCCACGTCAAGCCGACCTGATGTCACAATCCCGAGAGGCCTGTCGCATTTGCGACCGAGGCCGCTTAGGTGATGCGAAACGAGAAGCGCTACGGACCTTTCGTTGGCATAATTCTTGATTAAATCCCTTGTGCTACGGTTCGGCGTCGGTGACGCGTCAATCGGCGAAAGGACGATCGGGAAGTTCGTTAGGCGAGGAAAACAACCAGCGAGGGCTCCGACCTTAAGGAGGTCCTCATGTTGAATAAGCCTTCACTGGCGCTGGCCGCCCTTCTGGCGATCGCGCCTCAATGTGCGTTTGCGGCCGAAGCCGGGGTTTGCGTCGACATTTCCGTGCCGAAGAAGGCCATCGAGGCGCACAACGGCAAATGGATCCAATTGACGCCGGAGCAGTGGCAGTTCCTGCGCGGCATCTACGCCATGAACCCGCAGACTCCTCCTGGACTACCCTTTGGCGATAAGGCGGCGCTGGCCAAGGTTGAGGGCGATTCCGGCGGCCTCGTTTTCTTCATCGATGGCGACAAGGCCTGCACGCCCATGCCGGTCCCTCAGGCGCTTCTCGGCATGATGGACGACGTGGCGACGGCGAAGATCAGCCACGAGGGCAGCGGGCTCTGATCCCGACACAGCCGAGCGCAATTTCTGCGTCAGTTTCGCGCGGCGTTCGGTCGGAACGTTAGAGAGCCGCCGCGGACAGTCGGTTTGGTGTCCGCGTTTGACGAGTCACAAGGAGGGCTCCCGGGCCGGGCATGGGGAGTCGACAAAAGAATAACAAATTGGAACTGTTTATTTCTCTCTGCCTAACGCCGCGCATCGCCTTCGAGTTGCAGAAAAATGAGCCTAAGAGCTTGAAAAACCTAAGTCGCGTGCAGAATCGAACATCCGCTTGTCGGCGGCTCAAACCCTTTGCTTGCCAAAGCCAGGCGCCCCCGATCGGAACTGTGAGCGGCGTCACGGCGCTGCGGAGCCTGAAGACTTATCCCACTATTTGGCGAGAGACTTCTTGGTCCTGAGAGCGCTCGACGCGCTTCATCGTCGGCACGGTTCCCGAGAAACCAGCTCAAGAGGAGATTTTGTCGTGAGTTGTTACGAGAATCCGACCCAGTTTGGCGCTGCTTATCCAAACGTGACGCCCAGCCGGAGCACCCTGAAGACGTTCCTGCTGTTGGCGGCCTTGCTGATCTATGCCGGGGGGTTCGTGGTCCTCTATCCCCTTGTCGCGAGCAGCGTGTCGGAGAGCGTCTCCGAAGGCAACGACCCGGCGCTGCTGCAGTTCGTCGGCCCTTGAGGGCCGGCGCGTTCCGGCTTGAGGCGGCTCCTTGGATTGACGCGGCCTAAAGGCGGCGGCTCGACCACAATTTCTTGCTGAAAAGCAGAAAGCAATCTAAGCTCGCCCCATGAACAATCCTGCCCTCCCGCATAGCCGCGACCCCAGTCTCCCACTTCGGCGCGTCTCCGCCCCAGGGAAAAGCGCGCGAAAAATTGTTCAGCGAGCGTTCCGTATAACCCATTGAAAACGCTCGATTCGGACGAGAGAATCCAAGGAAATCCAAGGAAATCCAACACCCAAAAAAGGGGGTCTTCGTAGAGAAACGGGCGGGGGCCAAGAAAATCCAAATGGGTCGACCCGGACGTTAGCTCTCCGCCCCCAGCCGATCGGCGTAAGCGTGTCGGATTCCCTGCGGATCCGTAACCACGTACTCCCCGTCTCCGCCGCATTGGATCCATTGCGGCCCGATCGGCGCCTTGCCATGGCCGCCCGGGATATCGAGCATGTAGGTCGGCGTCGCCAGCCCCGAGAGTCGCGCACGCAACGCCCGCATCAGCGCCTGCCCCTTGGCGATCGACACTCGCCAATGCGCCGTGCCGGGGGCGAGATCGCCATGATGCAGGTAGTAAGGCTTCACCCGCGCCTCGACGAAGGCTCGCATCAGGTCGATGAGCGTTTCCGGGTCGTCGTTGACGCCCCTCAAAAGCACGGTCTGGCTGACCAGGATCGCGCCTTCGGCCGCCAGGCGGCGACAGGCTGAACGCGCGCCTTCGGTCAGTTCGCGCGCATGGTTGGCGTGCACCGCCACCACCGTCGTCTTGCCCTCCGCCATCAGAGCGCGCGCCATCGCCTTTGTCACCTGCTCCGGCGCGGCGACAGGCAGGCGCGTATGCCAGCGCAGCACCTTGACATGATCGATCGCCGCGAGCGCCCGGGTCGCCTCGGCGATGCGACGCGACGATAGGGTCAACGGGTCGCCGCCGGTCAATATGACCTCCCAGATCCCTTCACGGGCGCGCACATAGTCAACAGCCGCGGCGAAGTCGCCGGCGCTTAGGGTTCCTGAGCCAGGGCCGACCCGCTCGCGGCGGAAACAGAAGCGGCAATAGACTGCGCAAACCGCCACCAGCTTGATCAAGACCCGATCGGGATAGCGATGCACCAGCCCCTTGACAGGGCTCTTGGCGTCGTCGCCGATCGGGTCGTCGCGCTCGGCGGGATCATGGATGAGTTCACGCGCGTCGGGCACGAACTGGCGCGCGAGCGGGTCGCTCGGGTCTTCGGGCCGGACGAGGGCGGCGAGCGCCGGCGTAAGGCCGATCGCGTAGCGCTTCGCGACCGCCTCGAACTCCGGAAGCCGTGCCGGCTCGGCCAGACCCGCTTCGACGAGATCCTCGGGGCTGATCAGGCGGCGGGACAGAATTGCTGAAGTCATTTGGCCTTCGCGATACGGGAAGAGACAGAGCGCGGACCTACGCAGCTCGCTTCACCCGGGCCCAGTATGGGAATCGCGCTGACACCGCAAGGCGAGCTTCGGGTCGCGCCCTCGCTCCAAGCTCAAGTAGCGGCCGGCGCTAGTTCGAAGGGCTCGACAGATCCGGCGGATCTTCGCCGAGCGCGGTCGCAAGATCGATTTGATGGTCCTGCTCCTCGACGAGGATCTGGCGAATCTGCTCAGCGAGGGCAAACTCCCCGAGTTGCTCACATTGTCGGACCCGCGCGCGATAGTTGCGGATCGTCTCGTTTTCGTTGTCCAGGTCGTAGCGCAGCATGTCCCTCGCGTCCTCGGAGGTGCGGACAGGCTTGGGTACCACGACGGGCATTTTGCCCAGATAGTCAATCTGGCGGGCGATGGTGACGGCGTGATCCAATTCCTGCCGCGCATGCACCTCGAGCTGATCCGCGATGCTCATATATTGCGCGCCCTTAAGCACTTGAGAATAGACAACATAGGCGATGATCGCTTGGTATTCGCGGGCCAGATCCTCGTTGAGAAGATTGGCGAGTTGTTCGCGCGTGACGCTGGTCTTGTCGTTTTGCTGGTCGGTCATGAAGGCGCTCCTGGGAAGTATCCAGAACCCTCGTTCGAGCCGCAAAGTTCCACTTCGCGCAATCATTCCGTTCAGGAATATCACCTGTTAAGAACGAAATCCCTGGAGCGCCATGAACGGCGGCGGGCCACGTCGGGCGTCGACCGGCTATGGAAGATTCCCTGTGTTCACGCCGAAACCTCTCCACCGGGTCGGCGCGGGACGTACGCTTGGCCGGTCTTCATGCTTAGGTAAAGTGAACCGGTCCAAAATCTCGCCGACAAGCAGGTGAGCCTGCGCCGCGGTTAAGCCCTCGGCGATCACGTTTGAGTCGATACGCAGACGAAACATTGTCCGCGAGTCGCCAACCGTTTCAGTCTCAACCACGATCTGGCGCAGCATCTCTTCCCTCGGCCGCGAAGCCCTAGACTATCGCGTACCAACAACCAAACGAAATGTCTCATCACCCGGTTCCGCTTCCTGTCGATAAATTCGTGTTGCTTCGATCCCGTTAGGAAATTGGCGCGGTCGCCTCGGCTCTATCCTAAGGGAACGCAGGCGCGGCGGATCGCGTCCTGGGACCCCTCCCGCTCAACTCGGCTCCCACAATACGATGTCGGAGCGAGGAGATTGCGGCAGCTGCGGGTACGCGATCGCCACCGCAGCGCCGCCCGCCCGTCTCCATCGTTCATGGCTGACATTTTCCGAACTTCGGCCGACTGCTACCCTTAACTCACTGGCGAAGGTATTGCCGCCGCAGGCCCGGGCGCCATCTCGCCACATAAAATCGCGCTATAGAGAGCCATGCTGAACGATCGCAACCCCCACTGGGTCTACACCCAGACAATCAAGATGTTCGCGGCGCCCGCCTCGCCGCCATTCGAGGACGAAGCCGAGCTCGAGCGGCATTGGGGGCGGGTGTGGGGCATCGACAACGACGTCGGGCAGATCCGCAGCGTTCTCGTGCACCGGCCCGGACCCGAGATGGCGGTCGTCGATCCTGCCAAGCGCATCCCCGAGATCGGCTCGTTCGGCGATGTCGAGCAGGGGTGGTATTTCCAGAGCGAGACGCCGCCTGACGTTCCGTCAATGCAGGCCGAGCACGACGCGCTGGTGGCGGCCTTGAAGGCTGCCGGTGTCGAGGTCTTTCACGCCGAAGGCGTCGAAGGCGGGCGGCTGAAATCCTGCTACACCCGCGACCCGCTCATCATGGTGAAGGGAGGCGCCATCGTTTGTCGCATGGGCGCGCGCATCCGCCGCGGCGAGGAGCTGGCGACCACTCGCACCCTCGCCAACATCGGCGTGCCCATCCTGCGCACCATTTCGGGCACGGGCGTCATGGAAGGCGGGAGCTTCGCCTGGCTCAACAGCAGCACGGCTGTGATAGGCGTCGGCGTGCGTGTCAACCGCGACGGCGCGCTCCAGGTCGCCGAGGTCCTGAAGCGGCAGGGCGTCGAGCTCCTGATCGTCGAACTCACGGGTTACGACATCCACCTCGACGTGTCGTTCCTGATGGTCGACAAGGACCTGGCTTTGGTGAACCCATTCGGCCTGCCCTATTCGTTCATAGAGGAGCTGAAGGCGCGTGGCGTGCGCCTCGTAGAGATCGATCCGGCCGACGATCCCTGGATCAACAATTCCCTGGCGACCGCGCCCGGCCGGCTTCTGATGCCGGAGGGAGCGACCAACCGCACGCTCGACGCCCTTGCCCGGCACGGCGTGACCTGGACGACCATCCCCTACACGGCGATGCACCAGAACGGCGGCGGCATTCATTGCTCGACAACGCCCCTGCGCCGCGACAGGGTCTGAGGCCTCCCGTTTGGACCGCTGGCGGCGGACGTGACCGAAAATCACCAACATCGAGGGAAATCGACGAAACGCAGTCAGGACGCAAGATCCGGGAGGCGTGGCTCGACCTCGAGGTCGCGCAATGCGGCTATTGACGCGGCCAAGGCTGGAAACATTTGCGGCGCGGGTCACCTACGTGCGCATGCGTGCCGCGATCAAGCAAGCCGCCCGATCTGCGTTTGTGGTTCGTGATCCGACCGCTTGGAAAAGAGCAAGGCTCCGGCCCATCCCGATTTCCCGTGAGCGGCGCGGTGCGTTGGCTGAAACGCGAGGATGAAGCTCTTTTTTAGGAGACGAAGACCATGGCCCCGGTCACGTCCTGGAGAGGTCAACACAATTTGATGTCGCACTGCAGCAATCTGCGACTATATTTTGGGTGGCGTTGACAGCCTGCCAGGTTGACGGCGATTCGCCGTCAACCTGGAGAAGATAATGGGCGCGACGAATCAATGACAGGTTAGATCGATGACAGCCGTCGTCCGGTTAGCTCTCGCGCGTCCTTACACCTTCGTCGTGATGGCGATTTTGGTGATGATTTCCGGCGTGCTGTCGGCCATTCGGACCCCGACCGACATTTTCCCCAATATCGGAATTCCGGTCATCTCGGTTGTCTGGGGCTATACGGGCCTCGCCCCCGATGACATGGCCGGACGAATTGTCACGCCTTACGAGCGCGTCCTTTCCACCACGGTCAATGACATTGAACACATCGAGTTCGCAATCGTTTCCCGGCATGGGCGTTGTCAAAATCTTCTTCCAGCCGAACGTCAACATCAACGCCGCCCAGGCCCAGGTCACATCGATTTCGCAAACCATTCTGAAACAGCTTCCCGCCGGGGCCACGCCGCCGATCATCCTTGCCTACAACGCCTCGAGCGTCCCGATCATCCAGTTGGCGTTGTCCAGCGACACTCTTTCCCAGGTGGAGCTGTTCGATACCGCCCAAAATTTCATTCGACCGCAGCTCACGACGGTAGCCGGCGCCCAGCTTCCGTTTGCTTATGGCGGGGCGACCCGCCAAGTGCAGATCGACCTCGACCAGAATGCGCTGCGTGCTCACCATCTTTCCGCCACGGACGTCGGCGCCGCGCTCGCCTTGCAAAACTAGATCAATCCGGTCGGCACGGAGAAAATCGGCTCTTACGAATTCACCGTCGATCTCAATGATTTTCCCAAGGCGGTCGCTGACTTCAACAATCTGCCGGTGAAGGTGGTCAACGGCACAGTCGTGTTCATGCGCGACGTGGCCTATGTCCACGACGGTTCGCCTCCGCAGACCAATGTCATGCAGATCGACGGGCGCAAGGGCGTTCTGATGTCCGTTCTCAAGATCGGCTCGGCGTCCACGCTCGACATCATTTCTGGCATCAAGGCTCGCCTTCCGCCAATCGAAGCGACGCTTCCTCCTGGCGTTACTCTCAAGTTCGTCGCGGACCAGTCTGACTTTGTCAAATCCTCCGTCACCGCCGTCGTGCGAGAGGGATTGATCGCGGCCACGCTCACCGGATTCATGATTCTCATCTTTCTCGGCAGCTGGCGATCGACCCTCATCATCACCGTTTCGATACCGCTTGCGGTCCTGAGTTCGTTGACCGCGCTCTCCCTGCTTGGCCAGACCATCAATGTCATGACGCTCGGCGGGCTGGCTCTGGCCGTCGGCATCCTGGTCGACGATGCGACCGTGACGATCGAGAACATCAACCGTCACATGGAGCACGGCGAGGATATTTTGGCCGCCATCACCGAGGGCGCGAACGAGATCATGCCGCCGGCGACGGTCGCCTTGTTTTGCATCTGCATCGCCTTCGTCCCACTGCTGACGCTCGGCGGAGTGGCGGGCTACCTGTTCCGTCCGCTCGCGATGGCGGTCGTCTTCGCGATGATCGCTTCCTACATCCTCACCTATACGCTCGTGCCCACGATGGCGCATTTTTTACTTAAGAATCAGCACCCTCACGGAGCAGGCGGCGATTCAGGCGAGCCGCGCCGCGTCGGATTTTTCGGCCGCTTCCAGCAGGGGTTCGAGCATCACTTCGAGCGGTTCCGGCAGGGCTACCTGGGACTGTTGCGGCTGGCGCTTGGGCATCGGTTCGTATTCGCAGACGGCTTTGTCTGCTTCGCCTTGCTGTCGTTGGGGCTCGCCCCCTTTCTTGGGCAGGACTTTTTTCCTTCGATCGATTCCGGCGCGATCAAAATCCACCTGAGAGCGCCGACGGGAACCCGAGTCGAGGAACCACGCGTCTGACAGATCAGGTCGAACAGAAGATTCGTTCGATCATCCTGCCCGACCGGGTGGCGAGCGTCGTCAACAACATTGGCTTGCCGGTGAGCGGCATCAATCTCTCGTATCAAAACACCGGAACGATCGGCGTCTTTGACGCCGATCTGCTTGTGAGTTTGCGCGAGGGGCCGACCCCTATCGACGCTTATGTGAAGACCCTGCGCGAGCAACTCCCGAAGGCCTTTCCGGGCACGACCTTTTCTTTCCTTCCCGCGGATATTGTGAGTCAAATTCTTAACTTCGGCTCGCCGGCGCCCCTCGACGTCCAGATCGCCGGCAATGACCTCAATGCGAGTCGCGCCTTCGCCACCAAGCTCCTCGCGAAGATTCGCCATGTTCCCGGAATTGCGGATCCTCGCATCCAGGAAGCGTTCCAAGACCCCGCCCTGAAGGTCGAATTCAACCGCGAACTCGCCGGCGTCGTCGGGCTCACCGAGAACGACGCGTTGACAAGCCTTCCGACGACACTTTCCGGCAGCACACAGACGGCGCCGACCTACTGGCTGAGCTCCAACGGCGTCTCCTACGGGGTTTCGGTCCAAACCCCGCAATATGGCATCGATACGCTTGGCGACCTCAAATACGTGCCGCTGAGGACCGGCGATTCGACCCAACTGCTCGGCGGGTTGGCCACATTTTCACCGGAGCCGCTCAATGCCATCAACTCGCATTATAACATTCGCAACATTGTCGATATCTATGCAACGACCCAGGATCGAGATCTCGGCGGCGTCGCTGCGGACGTCCAAAAGATTGTCGACGCCGCGCGCGGCGCCCTGCCCAAGGGATCGACCGTCACAATACGGGGGCAAGTGGCGACAATGCGGAGCGCTTACTATCAGCTGTTCATCGGCTTGGCCTTTTCCGCCGTGCTGATCTACCTTCTCATTGTCGTAAACTTCCAGTCCTGGCTCGACCCGTTCGTCATCATCACGGCGCTTCCGGCGGCATTGGCCGGAATCGTGTGGATGCTGTTCCTCACGCAGACGAGCTTATCGGTTCCTGCCTTGACCGGAGCGATCATGTGCATGGGCGTGGCGACGGCGAACCGTATCCTCGTCGTCAGCTTCGCGCGCGAACAGCTCACAGAAGGGAAGAGCGCGGTCGACGCCGCGCTCGAGGCCGGCGCCACCCGCTTCAGGCCGGTGCTGATGACTGCACTCGCCATGATTATCGGCATGGCGCCGATGGCCATCGAGGCCGGCGAAAACTCCCCGCTGGGACGCGCAGTCATAGGCGGTCTCACGTTTGCAACTTTCGCGACGCTGCTGTTCGTACCGACCGTGTTCTCCATTGCACACCGGACCAATCCGAACAAAGCCAAAGCTGATGCGGCCGAGCCCTTCGTCGGCCTTCCCTCTCACGCCTGATCCGGAGCTCTCATGTCCTCTGAATCTCCCGCCAATCCACCTAAACTCAAAACGCGGCGGGTCCTGCTCGTCATCTGCGCGCTTGCGATCGGCGCCTCCGGGCTCGCCTTCTCCGGCATCATGGACCGCGCCAAGAGCAGACAGGAGGTCGCGGCCTGGACGAATGCCCAGACCGTTCTGACGGTGCGCGTGGTGCAGCCCGAGCACGGTCCTGGGGAACAAGAGCTAGTTCTTCCCGGCAACGTCGCCGCGTTCAACACCGGCTCACTCTTCGCTCGCGCGAGCGGCTACATCGCCGCGTGGCACAAAGACATTGGCGCGCATGTAACGAAGGGGGAGGTCCTCGCAACGATCTCGGCCCCCGATCTCGATCAGCAGCTTGAACAGGCTAGGGCGCAACTTGTTCAGCTGCAGGCTGCTGTTCAACAAGCGCAGGCCAACGCGGAACTTGGCAGCGCAACGAATCAGCGGACCTCGCTGCTCGTCGTTCAGGGATGGCAGAGTAAGCAGCAGGGCGATAACGATCGCCTGAACGCGGCCGCGCAGGCCGCCGGGCTCGCCGTCGCGAAGGCAAACGTGGAGGCTCAGCAGTCGGCCGTGAAACGGCTCGAGGAGCTGACCGCGTTCGAGGAGATCAAAGCGCCGTTCGACGGCGTCGTGACCGCGCGCAACGTCGATATCGGCGACCTCGTCAACGCCGGGGGTAACACGGGACGCGCCCTCTTCCAGGTCGCGGACATTCACCGGATGCGCATTTATGTGAGCGTGCCTCAAGCTTTCTTTGGCGAACTCGCGCCGGGAATCAAGGCCACGCTGCATCTGCCTGGCCAGAAGGAAACCTTTGAAGCGCAGCTCGTCTCGACGTCAAACGCGGTGTCGGAGACGTCACGCACCGCGCTGGTCGAGCTGCAGGCGGATAACCCCGACGGCAAGCTTTGGCCTGGCGCCTTCGCCGAAGTTTATTTCCACATTCCCGCCAACCCGAACACGCTCAACGTTCCGCTTACCGCGCTCGTCTTCGGCGCCAAGGGCATGCAGGTCGCCGCGCTCGACACGGACGACAAGGTTGTCCTGAAGCCGGTCGCGGTTGGGCGCAATCTTGGAAACAAGGTACAGATCGAATCCGGCCTCGAGCTGTCTGACCGACTTGTCGACAGCCCGATCGAATTGATCCAGACCGGGGACAAGGTGAATGTCGCCAATCCGACCGCTAACATGGTGGCGCGCGATGTCAAAGCCGCGCCCAATAAGCCCCCGAGCCTCTGAGCCATCGGCAGGCGGGTTGCGCCACCTTAAAGGTTCAGCTCTCTTGGCGGCGATGTGAACAGCGTCGGCCTCAGGCGGGGGAGTGACGGAAATCCCTGATCACTGATCGGGCGGCGGATTGTCCTGCGGGGAATCGCATCGGGCGTGCGCGCGCTTGACTTCCGCAAGGCTGTGGAAGGTGTGGGAGGCAATATGCGCGCAATAGTCGTCCAGCGACGCGTTCCCGTCAGGCGAACCGCCCCCGTCCGGCGGCGGCCCTTGAGAATCGGAAGGATCGTTCGGTCCGGGAACGACGGGCGAATGCTCGAACAGACCCGGCGGATAGCCGTCTTCCGCGAGCGCGGGGCTCGCCGCCAGCGTGACGAGGAATGCGAGAAGTAAGCTTTTCATGGCCGGTGACAGATGGCATCGCATTGCTTGGACAGCAACAGCGAGCGCAATATGGAGGGGGCGCTTCCGGCCATTCGATGGCGAAAAGCGCTTGCACGCACCGACGACCTCGGCTGCTTTGTTCTCGCCTGGCGCCAGCGGTTCGCGCTTGGCGCTCATGCACGCGAACGAAACGCGCCGCCGGCTGCCGAGACGCGTGGCTGGGAGATCGGGCGGATCGCGCTTGACGTCATCCGGACGACATCTCGCGCACCGATCGCCGGCCTTGCCCGCATCGAGAGGGGACACAGGCTCGGGGATGAAGTGCTGCGCACCGATGGCTCCGAAATGCAGAATTAGTAGAATGATCGTCTGTTTTTCGCGATCACAGCGAAGTCTGCATTTCCGACCCTGGCCGTGAATGGCCGTCCCGCTCGCCGCTCGTGGGCTCGCGCGAAACCTGTCCCTGCCTCACGTGAAGGAACCTGCGCCGCGTGACAGTCGTCCATTCGATGATAGACTGCGGCACGGACGACTTCGGTTGAGGCGAAGGCGCACAGAGCGTCCGGCGCTCTTGACGCTCGCGTCCTGTCCGTCCAATTGCACAAGCCGGCGCTACCGAGGCGCGACAACATCGAACGCGAGGATCATCGCCATGGCCAACGACAAGATGATGGCGCAGATGTCGAGCAAGCCCGGCTTCATCGCCGCGCTCGACCAGAGCGGCGGATCGACCCCTGGCGCGTTGCGGCTCTACGGAATTCCGGAGAGCGATTACAAAGGCGACGACGCCAGGATGTACGAGCTCGTGCATGAGATGCGGGTGCGCATCATCACCGCGCCCTCCTTTACCGGCGAGAAGGTCATAGCCGCCATCCTGTTTGAGCACACGATGGACGGCGAGGCGAAGGGCAAGCCGGTCCCGACCTACCTGTGGGAGGAACGCGGCGTCGTTCCGATCGTGAAGGTCGACAAGGGGCTTGCGGAGGAGAAGGATGGCGTCAGCCTGATGAAGCCGATCCCCGACCTCGACAAGCTCCTCGGCCGGGCGACCAAGCTTGGCGTGTTCGGCACCAAGATGCGCTCGGTCATTAATCAGCCCTCGAAAACCGGCATCGCCGCCATTGCCAAGCAGCAGTTCGAGTTTGGCGAACAGATCGCGAGTCACGGGCTGACCCCCATCCTTGAGCCGGAAGTGTCGATCAAGAGCCCCGACAAGGCCGGCGCTGAGCGGATCCTGCTCGACGAACTGACGAAAGGGTTGGATGCGCTGCCGGCTGGCCGCAAGGTGATGCTGAAGCTGACGATCCCCGACGTCCCTGACTTCTACGCTCCGTTGATCAAGGACCGGCGGGTCGTGCGCGTCGTCGCGTTGTCTGGTGGTTACACGCGGGACGACGCCTGCGAGCGCCTCGCCAAGAATCATGGCATGATCGCGAGCTTCTCACGCGCGCTCGCTGAGGGCCTCAAGCGCTCGATGTCCGACGCCGAGTTCAACCAGGAACTGGGCGAAGCCGTCGATGAGATTTATGAGGCCTCGACCGTCAAGGTCTGACCGGTTGTCGCCTCGGCCGGCGCCTGGCGCCGACCGAGAGCGCGAAGGATGGCTCGATGGCCCCTGCGTGAGCCGTCTCCGCATTGAGGCGCTGGAACGGCGGTTCTCCGACCGGCGGATTTCAGGTGGGCTGATTGGGGCCGGGCGCAGAGCGGATTTCGTCAAGGACGCGTGCTGTCCAGCAGCATTTCTCCGTTAGGATTGAACGTAAGCGGAGGCGTCTCCTCGTTGCGCAGCCCTGGTCGCCTCCCTGGAATGAACGCTCTGGCTTGACTCAAGCCCGGCTGAGGGCCGTTCCTCGCGACGGTCGGGCAGGGACCTCTCACCGACGGTGACAGCTTCTTGCAACCGCCAACAGGGACACATCGCCATGAGCGCCGCGGCCGGCACGGTCTTTCTGTTCGACGTCGACAATACGCTCCTCGACAACGATCGTATTCAGGCTGACCTTCGCGAGCGTCTTCAAGCCGTCCACGGCGACCGCACGTCCGCGCGATATTGGGAAATATTTCAGGAGCAATGGGGCGCTGTGGGCTACGCCGACTATTTCGGAGCCCTTGCTCGCCTGAGACTTGAGGATCGCTACGATCGGGAGCTTCCCGTCACCGCGAACTGGCTCATGGACTACCCGTTCCCGGATCGGCTCTACCCAAGGGCCGTTGATGCGGTGGAGCATGTGCGGCAGTGGGGATCTGCGGTCATTCTTTCAGACGGCGACGCCGTCCTTCAACCGCGAAAGATTGCGCGCTCAGGCTTATGGAAGGTGTTGGACGGCGACGTTCTCATCTACGTCCATAAGGAAAAAGAGCTGAAGGATATCGAGCGCTGTTACCCGGCTGCTCACTATGTGCTCATCGACGACAAGACCCGCATCCTCGCCGCGGTGAAGGCAGTCTGGGGCGATCGAGTCACCACGGTCTTTCCGAAGCAGGGCCACTTCGCGATTCAGGAACCGCCGCGAGACGGCGTGTCGGTCGACAGGACGATCGAGACGATCGGCGACTTGCTCGACCATGATTTCTCGGGGCTGAACTCCGGAAGCTGAGGTCGAAAGCGCAGGGGCCTGGTTCCGAACTTGCAACGGATAAAGTCTGAACCACTTCATTCCCAAGACCGCGGCGGATCTAATACCAAGGCTCACGATCTGACTCACATGGGGGATCCACAAGGGGGGATTTTCTGACTCCTTTGGCGCGGAGAGATTCGCGCCATGCCTTCAGCGGTCGGAGTCGCCCGTGAAGAACCCTGAGACGCCCTGATTCTTGGGGTTTGCCTGGATTTTTGAAGTATTCATTTTTGCCGGATTGGGAAGTCGAGCCGGCCGCAATCTTGCAAATTGAGTCTGGCAAATTGAGTCTGGCTTCGCAGCGTGATTCTCTGTCGTCGGAGAGGCGATGGGAGCGATTCGCGATGCGGCCGAAGGAGCGTCGGGACAGCGGGCAGAGCGATTTTTTCAAGGCCCGTCTCGACCAGATCGTCGACGTGGGCCACCCGCTGGCGAAGCTGGCCTCGACAGTTGACTGGCGGTTCCTGGAGGAGCGGTTCGGCGCAGTCTATTCGGACAAGCCGGGTCAACCGCCGCTGCCGACAAGGCTGATGGCGGGGCTTTCGATCCTCAAGCACACGCACGATCTGTCGGACGAGGACCTCTGCGCGCGCTGGGTCGAGAACCCGTACTTCCAGCTCTTCTGTGGCGAGGAGTTCTTCCGTCACAAGCTGCCGTTCGACCGATCGTCGCTGACGCGGTGGCGCCAGCGGATGGGCGAGGAGAAGCTTGTCGCGCTGATCCAGGAGAGCCTGAACGCGGCGACGCGCACGGGCGCGGCCAAGCCCTCGGACTTCTCTAAGGTGATCGTCGGGGACTGTCGGAAATCTTGTGCGCGGGGCCGGGTTTCCATCAGGTTCTGACGAAGCGATCGCCGAACATGATGGCGAACTGGGTCTTAGCCTCGGCCCATTCGCGGGGCGGCATTTTCCATTGCTGAGCGACTTGGCGCAAGACCAGGAAAATGAGCTTGGTCGCCGCCTCGTCGCTGGGGAAATGGCCTCTCGCCCGCACGGCCCGTCGCAGCGTGGCGTTCAAGGCCTCGATAGCATTCGTGGTGTAGACGATTTTGCGCACGGCCGGAGCGAAGGCGAAGAACGGGATGACCTGCTCCCATTGCCGCCGCCAGATCTGGCCGATCGCCGCGTATTTGCCGCCCCACGGGCCGCCCTCGAAGGCCTCGAGCGCCTTGCGGCCGGTTTCGGCGTCGGCGGCGCGGTAGATTTTCCGTAGCTCGGCGACGACGGGCTTCCGGTCTTTCCAGGACACGAAATCCAGCGAATTGCGGATGAGATGGACGATGCAGGTTTGAACCGCGGCCTGCGGAAAGACCGCCTCGATCGCCTCCGGAAAGCCCTTCAGGCCGTCGACGACGGCGATCAGGATGTCCTCGACGCCGCGGGCCTTCAGCTCGTTCATCACCTTGAGCCAAAATTTGGCGCCCTCGGTCGTCTCGATCCAGAGCCCGAGAATGTCCTTCGTTCCATCTGCTGCGACGCCAAGCGCGAGATAGACAGCCTTGTTGCGGACCAGGCCTTCGTCGCGGATCTTGCGTCGCGGATCTTGACCCTGATGGCGTCGAAGAAAACCAGCGGATAGCTCGTTTCCAGCGGCCGGTTCTGCCATTCGGCCACGGTCTCGAGCACGGCGTCGGTGACCGTCGAAATCAGGTCCGGCGACACCTCCAGCCCGTAAAGCTCCAGGAGATGGCCCTGGATCTCGCGTACCGTCATGCCGCGCGCGTACATCGACACGATCTTGTCGTCGAAGCCGGGAAACCGCCGCTGGTAGCGCTGGATCAGCTTCGGATCGAATGTGCCTTCCCGATCGCGCGGAATGCGGATGTCGATCTTGGCCGTCTCCGTCAGGACCGTCTTCTTTGAAGAGCCGTTGCGCCGGTTCTGGGACCCCTCGGCGGCCTCATTGTCGAGATGATCGTCCAGCTCGGCGTTCAGCCCCCGCTCCGCCAGAGCCTTCTTCAGCTCATCGAAAAGACCGTCTTTCGAAAACACAGCCTTCGGGTCGCGGCCAGCCAAAAGATCGTCCAGCGTGTCCTTCTTGATCGCCATATTCGCCCTCCATCGGCGCGATTATGGCCCCACGCACGAAATTCCTGCCAGTCCCAAAAGCCTTCGCGCCTCCGAACAGGACCGGCCGGACGTCGCCAGGCGGCGTGAGCGGTGGAAGGCGCGTCAGGCGACGATCGATCCGAAGCGGCTCGTCTTCATCGACGAGACCTGGGCCAAAACCAACATGACGCGCATCCACGGCCGATGCGCCAGAGGCCAGCGCCTCGTCGCCAAAGCGCCCTTCGGCAAATGGCGGACCCTCACCTTCCTGGCGGCTTTGCGTTGCGACGGCCTCACCGCGCCCTGCGTCATCGACGGACCGATCAATGGCATGAGCTTCCGCGCCTATGTCGAGCAGGTTCTCGTCCCGATCCTTAAGCCGGACGACATTGTCGTCATGGATAACCTCGGCAGTCATAAGGGCCGCGCCGTTCGCGGCGCCATCCGCGCCGCCAACGCCAAGCTCTTCTTCCTGCCCGCCCACTCGCCCGACCTCAACCCGATCGAACAGGCCTTCGCCAAAATGAAGACCCTCCTGCGCAAGGCCGACGCTCGAACAATCGACGAGACCTGGCGAACCATCGGCGCCCTGCTCGATTGCTTCACCCCAACCGAATGCGCCAACTACTTCATAAATGCAGGCTACGCTTCAACCTAACCAGATCACGCTTTTAGATCAAACAGCGAGCCGTCGATGTCGGCGCGCCTGCATCAAGCTCGGCCGCGCCCCAAAGTCGCTCGATCCCGCGCTCCCTCTTTTGCGCCTGGGTCTCTCATGCCCGGCGCGGCGAACCTCGTCGGCGCCCTGGCGGTGCACCGTAGCGGCGTCACATCGCCGTCGGATGATTGCACCGGGCGCGCTCGTTGGCGGCCAGGACCCGTTAGTGCGTTTGTGTTATGTTCCACCATCGGTCCAGACACACGCCGAACGCGGCAGAACCGATCCGACAGCGGGAGAGGGCTGACCCGCCCAACCGGCGGTTGCGATTCGGCATCGATCCGCTAATCCATCGGTCGCGATTTCTCGGGCTCCAGACCGGGCTCGTCCTTACCTCCGCCGGCCGAACTTGCGCCACCCGCGCTTGGGTCGGCGCATCCGAACTGGCTCGCCGGTGATCACACTGTAGACCCACGGTCCGAATTCCGGATCGTCGGGCGATTGGTCGGGTGACTGCTCATCCCAGAGTTCCGGAGACGACGTCTCTCGTGCGTTGACCACAGGAGCGAAGCCGCTCGCGGCCCGCCGTTGGACCGTGATCTTGAACTCGAAGGTGATGTGATCCCCCGTTCCCGGATCGACCTCGACGTGGATCCTCCCGGAAGCCCCAGGGGCGGAGCCGACAGGGGATGCGTCCTCTTTCGGCGTTCCGCTCGTCGGCCGAGCGACCTTCTTCGACTTTGATGTCATGGCTACCTCCCTTCGATCTGGAAAATCCTGCGCTGCGTCAGCCGTCGCATCGCGGCGCTCTGGGTCGGAGGACCTTGGCGACAGTGACCTTGCATCGGGAAAGGCGCCGCGTGACTGCCACCCCGACTGCAACTGCGTGGAAGAGAATTAGAGCGCTCGCAGCATGTTGGCCCGCACGCGAACCAATTGAGATGAGAGGGACGCAACAAAATCTCGCGTCACCCCATACGCCCTGGATTGGCACCACCATTCACCCGCGCCCTTCGTCACCCATCAAGATGGGGAGTGGCCGGAGGGGAGCGACTACTCATCGACGACGAGGCGGTCGCCGCGACGACGAGCGCCATAAGCGAAGAAGAAATCCGCGAAACGAGAGCGCGAGCACCACGCCGCGAGTTCGACGAGGCGATCCGCCGGCAAAGGGGACGAGGCGGCGTCCAGGCTGGTGATAGGTAACGAACTTGATGCAATACGAGAGCTGCTCATCGGGGTCGCGCAGCAGTTTCGGCACGACTGGCCTCGCGGTTCCGCTGTCCTTCAAAGCCGCCTCGAGCTGCTTCCAAGTGACTTCGTGGACGCCGATGGCGTGCACGTGGGCGTGCACGATCCACCGCTGCCAATCCTCCTGCCAAGCCACCTCGATTCCGCCCACCAGAATCCCATTCTTGAAGCCCGCGCGGTCCAGGCGCTTGCGGAACATCTCACGGACGCGCGAGGGGTCTGCGTCCGCGAGAGAGCCGGGCCCCAAGAGGCGCAGGTAGATGGTGGCGACCTGATGGGGCCCGACGTAGGAGTTGGCTGGGGCGTGGAGTTGGGCAATTGGGCCTGCCCGATAGGCGCGAGCGCAGACGGCACAGATCGGCAGTCGGCAGGGATGGTCGGTGCCGTCGCACTTGAGGAGCGCGCGACCGACGTGGGGCAGGCGTGGCAGCAGCACTTCGAGGCGGTCATCATTCAACTTCTCGGCTTGGCTTCGCGTCTCCTTCCCGGGCCACTCCAGTGGAGGAGCGACGGCCGCGGACGCCGCACTCGAACTCGGCGAGACGGCGGCGACAGGGCGATGGAGTGGGCTACTGGGGGTCCGGCGCCAGCGCAGGGGACTCCGCCGAATACCGCGCCTAAGTGCAAAGGTTCCCATCTTCTTCTCCGTTGGAGCGAGTGAAGTCTGGAGTGAATTCGCAGGTCCAGAGACGCCGCAGTGATTACGCCGCTCGCGACCCACCTTCGCGAACAGCGCGTCGCGATGTCGGATTTCGCATTCTATTAACAAGAGGGTCAGTCCTTGAGCGGCATCGCGGCGGCCAACCCGACTGACGCCGGCCGTCCGAGCGACATCCGCGAGCCATGCTTGGGGTCGTCGATTTAATGGCGGGCCGCTGCAGCCGGGTGCGCCAGCCGGGCACGACGGCGCGCCCTAGTTCCCCGACGACACTGCCGCCGCGGTCACGAGCGCTGGACCCAGTGTCAGTGGCTTCTGCGGATGGTGGCGGAGGACGACGAAGAACTGGCGGGCGCCGTCGGGCAAGGTACGCTTGACGACGTAGCTGACGCCGCCGCCCCGCTGGACCGTCTCAAGGAGCCCCCGCCGAAGGAGGTTCCTCTTCAGAGCCTCGGCCTCCTGAGCGCCCCCGGTGACGCCGCGCTTCTGGCCGGAGATATAGACTTTCATCTTGTGGTCGGGCGGAGCGTTGTGGCCGCGGTAGCCGCGATCGGCGACGATGCGAGCAAGGCTCGCGCCGATCTGGGTCTCGATCTCCGGAATGACGGTCTCGAGCGTGTGGCCGTCGTAGGGGTTGCCCGGCAGCGCCTTCACATGGGCGATGAACTGGCCGCCCTTGGAGCGGGCGAGCGTGGTGGCGACCGACACCTTGACGCCGAACTCGTAGGGCCGGTGCGCCTTGCCCTTGCCGATGCATTCGACCTCGGGCGCGCGCAGCGAATAGATCTTCGGCCCGCGCTGGTTCTGGCGCTGATGGCGCACCCGGAAGGCCAGCGACAGTGGCTCGGCGAAAATCTCTCGCAGGCCGGCGTCGTCCCTGGTTTTGCGCACGATGTCGCGGAAGGCCCGACCCAAAAAGGTTCGCACGCTGCGCATTGGCGTCGGTCGGGAACGCCACCGCCTTCGGCTGCACGGTGGTGTCGACGATCACCTTAGAGAAGTCCGAGGGCTTGGCCGCGCCCGTGCGCGTCGCCGCGTTCAGGCTCTCCTGGATCAGCGCGACAAGCTTCTCCTCGCCCATCCGCTGGCGCCACCGCGTCAGCGACGATCGGTCGAACGGCAGCTTGTGACGGAAGAACTCCTCGCCACAGAAGAGCTGGAAGTACGGGTTCTCGACCCAGCGCGCGCAGAGGTCCTCGTCCGACAGATCGTGCGTGTGCTTGAGGATCGAAAGCCCCGCCATCAGCCTTGTCGGCAGCGGCGGTTGACCCGGCTTGTCCGAATAGACTGCGCCGAACCGCTCCTCCAGGAACCGCCAGTCAACTGTCGAGGCCAGCTTCGCCAGCGGGTGGCCCACGTCGACGATCTGGTCGAGACGGGCCTTGAAAAAATCGCTCTGCCCGCTGTCCCGACGCTCCTTCGGCCGCATCGCGAATCGCTCCCATCGCCTCTCCGACGACAGAGAATCACGCTGCGAAGCCAAACTCAATTTGCCAGACTCAATTTGCAAGATTGCGGCCGGCTCGACTTCCCAATCCGGCAAAAATGAATACTTCAAAAATCCAGGCAAACCCCAAGAATCAGGGCGTCTCAGGGTTCTTCACGGGCGACGGAAGACGCGGCCGAGGGGGGCGGCCGCGCCTTCTTTTCCCCCAGGGCTGTATCTCGCCCTGGGACTACTCGGCGCCGTCGTGGTCGTGTTCGCCCATATGGTGGTGCATCATGTCCATGGCTAACCGGGGCCGTTCCGGCATCAGCATGCGGCCAAGCATGCCAAACTTGTGCTTCTGTGATTTGTCGAGGCTGTCGTAGAGGGGCTTGGCGGCGTCGGCGATCTTCTTGACGTTCGTCGCGCCCTGCGCCAGACGGTCGGCCATAGCTTCAAGATGGTCGATGGGCGACATCCGCTCTCCCTGCGCGCGCATCCGCATCATCTCGCCCATGGCGTCCATGCGCGACTTGTCCGCGTCCTTGACCGCCGATTCGAACGGGCCCCAAAGCTTTTCCTGGCTGGTTGTCAGTCCAAGGCCAGCCTTCATGCCGGCGAGCTTTGCATCCAGCATCGTCGTGCGATCGGCCGCCCACTGCTGCATGCGCTCCGCGCCTGAAGCCTGCTGATCGCCCTCCGCAGCCAGCGCAAAAGTGGGAGCGGACAAGGAACCCGCGATAAGCGCCGCAACGAGTGTCCGTTTCATCGTCCTTGTCCTCGTCCACGGAAGCTGACTGCTGCTCACATGAAGTTCAAATGAACTCGGCGTAATGAAGGCGTTTGCGCGCCGGCAGCAATTGTAGTTAGCGCGCTCTTAACGCGCGGCTGCCGCGTGAAGCGGCGCGGTTTTGGTCACGGGAGCAAGAATGAACGAGTCTGTGTTGAATATGCTCTCCGATCGTTTGGCTGCAGGCGGGCAGGCCTTGTGCGCCTGGGTGACCATGAATGAGCCGGCTGTCGCCGAGGCTTTGGCGCGGGAATCTTTCGATGCGGTCGTGCTCGACATGCAGCACGGCGCTATCGACTTCGATGGCGCCACACGTTCGATCCTGCGCGTCGCGCTTGCGGGCAAACCGACCATTGCTCGCGTGCCGATCGGCGCATTTGCCTTGGCCAGCCAGCTCATGGACTCCGGCGCTTGCGGAATCCTCGCGCCGATGATCGACAGCGGCGAAGATGCGCGACGCTTGGTCGAGTCGGTCAAATTCCCCCCGCTCGGGCAACGCTCGTGGGGCCCGCGCGCCGCCATCCCGCTCAGCGGCCTGGACGCCCCCGCCTACCTCAAGGCGGCCAATGCAATGACCCAGGCGATTGCGATGATCGAGACGCGCGCCGCACTGGACGCGCTCGACGACATTCTGAGCGTCGATGGTCTGGATGGCGTCTATGTCGGACCATCGGATCTTTCCATCGCCTTGAGTGACGGCGCCGGCGTCGAGCCGCGGGGCGCGGCGGTCATGGGCGAGGCGCGGCGGGTCGTCGAACGCGCCAAGGCGCACGGGAAATATGCAGCAATGTTCTGTTTCGACGGCGCCGACGCTCGCACGATGCAGGCGCTCGGGTTTCGGTTATGCACCATCTCCAGCGACCAGACGATGTTGCGCGCCGTGGCGAGGAGCGAACTTGCCGCTGCTCGGGCCGTATGAGCTCAGGGCCACCCAACGCCACTGGAAAAATCCCTTTGGACACCAATATATTGTAAGCTTGGAAATGGCTGAGCGGGGGCGCGGCCGCGGGGTGCGGTCGACGGCGGCAGACCCCCGGTAAAGCGTGCATTTGCGGGCCTAACAAGCTAGGGTGGCGAAATCGCGAATCGCGGTTTCGCCGTCAGCCGCGCCCATCACGAAAAGGCTCTGATTTTGGACGAAGAAGGCAAGGGTCTGGCCAGCGACGCCAAGGCCGCCGTCGAAAGCTATGGCGCGGATTCGATCAAGGTGTTGCGTGGCCTGGACGCCGTGCGCAAACGGCCGGGCATGTACATCGGCGACACCGATGACGGCTCCGGCCTCCACCACATGATCTACGAGGTCGTCGACAACGCTATCGACGAAGCTTTGGCCGGCCACGCGAAGCTCGTGACCGTGACCCTCAACGCCGACGGCTCGTGCGCCGTCACCGACGACGGGCGCGGCGTTCCGACGGGCATTCACGACGAAGAGGGGGTATCGGCCGCCGAAGTCATCATGACTCAGCTGCACGCAGGCGGCAAATTCGACCAGAACTCCTACAAGGTCTCAGGCGGTCTGCACGGGGTTGGCGTTTCCGTGGTCAACGCGCTGTCGACCCGGCTCGTGCTGCGCATCTGGCGCGACGGCCTCGAGCATCTAATCGAATTCGCTGGCGGCGACGCTGTCGCGCCGCTCAAGGTGGTCGGACCCGCGCCGAGCGTGGACGGCAAGCCTAAGCGCGGCACGGAGGTCACGTTTACGCCATCGCCCGAAACCTTCACCATGGTCGAGTTCGACTACGCGACCATAGAGCATCGCTTGCGGGAGCTCGCGTTCCTCAACTCCGGCGTCCGGATCGTGCTCACCGACTTGCGCCATGCCGAGCCCAAGCGCGAGGAGCTGTTCTACGAGGGCGGCCTCGAAGCCTTCGTGCGCTACCTCGACCGCGCCAAGACCGCGCTCATCGACAGGCCCATCCTGATCAAGGGCGAGCGCGACGGGATCGGCGTTGAAGTCGCTCTGTGGTGGAACGACAGCTACCACGAGAATGTGCTCCCGTTCACCAACAACATCCCCCAACGGGACGGCGGCACGCACCTCATCGGCTTGCGCAGCGGGCTCACGCGTCAGCTCGTAGGCTACGCAGAAAGCTCGGGCCTGCTCAAAAAGGAAAAGGTCGATCTTACGGGCGAAGACACCCGCGAGGGGCTGACTTGCGTGCTCAGCATCAAATGCCCGGACCCGAAATTCTCCTCCCAGACGAAGGACAAGCTGGTTTCCTCCGAGGTCCGTCCGGTCGTTGAGGGCCTCGTCAACGAACTGTTGTCGCAATGGTTCGAGGAGCACCCGCAGGACGCGCGGGTGGTCGTCGGCAAGGTGATCGAGGCCGCCCAGGCGCGCGAAGCGGCCCGCAAGGCGCGCGAGCTCACCCGTCGCAAAGGCGCGCTCGACATCGCGAGTCTTCCTGGCAAACTCGCCGACTGTCAGGAGCGCGACCCCGCCAAGTCCGAGATCTTCATTGTCGAGGGCGATTCGGCTGGCGGAACCGCCAAGCAGGGCCGCAACCGCGAGTTCCAGGCGGTGCTGCCGTTGCGCGGCAAGATCCTCAATGTCGAGCGCGCGCGCTTCGACAAGATGCTGGGGAGCGAGCAGATCGGCACCCTGATCACGGCGCTTGGCGCTGGTATTGGGCGGGACGACTTCAACATCGAGAAGCTGCGCTATCACAAGATCATCATCATGACCGACGCGGATGTCGACGGCTCGCACATCCGCACCCTCCTGCTGACGTTTTTCTTCCGGCAGATGCGCGCCATCATCGAGGCGGGGCATCTGTTCATTGCCCAGCCGCCGCTATTCAAGGTCAAACGCGGCCAGTCGGAGCAATATCTCAAGGACGAGCGGGGGCTCGAGGATTATCTGGTCGAAGCGGGGCTCGACGGCGCGACGCTGACCCTCGCCAATGGCGAAGCCCGCGCAGGCGCCGACTTGCGCGCGCTGGTCGAGGAGGCGCGGGCGCTCCGTCGGCAGCTCGATGGCCTGCACTCGCGCTACAATCGCGCCCTCGTGGAACAGGCTGCGCTCGCTGGCGCCCTCCGGCCGTTAAGCGGCGCCGACGATCCTGAGGGTGAAACGCGCGCGCGGCTGCTCGCTGATCGCATGAATGGCATTGCCGAAGAGACCGAGCGGGGTTGGAGCGCTAGGCTCGATGCGAACGGCTATATGCTGACGCGCGAAGTCCGCGGCGTCCGGCAGGCCGCGGCGCTCGACGCGGGTTTGCTCGCTTCGGCCGACGCGCGCCGCCTCGACGAGCACGCGCGGCCGCTCAGCGAAGCCTTCGCCGAGCCGGGGACGTTTGCGCGCCGCGGCGACACGACCACCGTCTCCGGCCCTTCGGAGCTGCTCGAGGCGGTCAACGCCGCCGGCCGCAAGGGCGTGGCGTTCCAGCGCTATAAGGGTCTCGGAGAGATGAACAAGGACCAGCTCTGGGAGACGACCCTCGACCGCGAGGCCCGCACGCTTTTGCAGGTCAAGATCCGCGAAGTTGACGAGGCTGACGATATCTTCGTCAAGCTCATGGGCGACATCGTCGAGCCGCGGCGCGAGTTCATCCAGGACAATGCGCTGAGCGTGGCGAACCTCGACGTCTGAGCTCCGCTCATTGCCGGAGGTCGAGCCTAGGCTGCGTGTCCTTCGGATAGGTCAGTCCTCCATTGGGGGCGATCCGGGCCTCGGGCGTCACGCGCGCCTGCTCGATGTGACCCGGGCCGAGGATGTGGAGCACCTCCTCGCCCGCGGCGATGAGATAGTCCGCGATGATCCGGCGATGGCATCGCCACCAGAGGGTTTCCGCGCACATGACGGTCGAGCGCGCCGCGTGACCAAGCGCGCGCAGTTTCTCAAGGCTCTGCGCGGAACTCTTCGCTCAGCGCGTAGTCGGCGTAGTTGTGAAAGCTCGCGTTCTCCCAGAAAGCGTTGGTCTCGGTTGATACGCCAGGCTGCTTTGCGCGAAGTCCGCCGAGCGCGGCCAAATGCTCATAGGCAACGCCACGCGCGGCGAGAGAGGCGGCCAAGGCGTCGCGGTTGAATTGCGGGTTAGTGCGCGAGCGCGGAACGGTCCGCACGTCGACGACGAGCTTGACCTCCGAACTCGTCAAAAGGGCCACAAACGCGTCGATCGGACGGGTGGAATGTCCGATGGTGAAGAATGGGTTGGACATGCTCGTGAGGGGGCTCTCCTCCCATTCCGATATCGCCGCGTTCACATGAGCGCGCGATCGGCCCGCCGCGCAAAGACGCGCCAAGGACGGGCGAAGGCGGCGGCCGAGTCGAGCGGCGATTGCGGGCGCCTCACGGCTTCAGGTGCTCGATCTCCATGAAGGCGTAGTCGTACGGGTTGGCGTTGACCACATTGTGCTCGACGCCTTGCCCGCGCGCATAAGGAATGTGCTTCTTGAGGGTCGCCGTGCGCGAGCCCCCGCCCGGCTCCTCGAGCAGAAGGTCGCCATCGGCGAGCGGAACGACGACATAGTCGGCCTCGTGGCGGTGCCACCCCGTCTCCGCGCCGGGCGCGAACCGCCACTCGGTGACCCGCACATGCGGCTCCGAGATATGGACATGGGGCACGGCTTGCGGTCGTGAAGGCATGGGATCTCCGTTCGTGGCTCGAAGGGTCCCCAGTCAGCGCCGCCTCCATTCGGTTTGCAAGGGCCATCGGAGGGGACGGCGGCGATACAGCCTATGCGCGAGGCTTAAGCCAGATCCCGACCTTAAACGCCAGTAAACGCCCCTAAATGGGAGTAAACGCCAGTCAATTTGCTGACGTTTACTAGCGTTTATTTTTCCGAATCGGGTCTTTTCAATGGGTTACGGCCGATTGGAGTCGAGAGAATCCCCCTCCGCCCTCTTCGGTTGTGCGCGACGGTCGGGAATCGGTTTCGGCGACGTTTGGTGTCTCCTCACTGGCAGCCTGTCAACGGCCGGGTCGATCCGGCGACTGCCAATGGTATAGCACAGATTTCCATTTTTGCCAAGCAAGTGCGTTGGCTTTCTGCTGGCCTCCATTCCGTCCCGAAGAAGATCAAGAAACGGGCCTGCCCTCGCCGCCAAACTGGAATGAGGCCAGTCAATATGAGTTGCTTTTGCATATGCAAAAGACTATCACGTGAGCATGAAGTTCGGGGGCTTCGACTGGGATAGCGGCAACCTGTCGAAATGCCTTGGGCATGGCGTATCGGTGGCGGAGATCGAGGCCCTGTTCGCGGGCGATGTTTATATCGTGCGCGATACGATCGTGTCCGGCGAGCGACGGCTTCTGGGTTTCGGCGACGGCGCGGGGCGTTGGATTTTTTGCGTCTTCACCTGGCGAGGGAACAGAATCCGGCCGGTCAGCGTGCGGTTCATGCACGAGAAGGAGGTCAAGCGTTATGTCGAAGAAGTTTCCCGACTTGAGAAGCGATGAGGAGGCCGACGCCTGGCTGCAGAGCGCCGACCTCTCCGAATACGACCTCTCGGGCATGAAGAAGGTGCGCTTCGAACTGGCGCGCAAAGACGCGTCGATCAGCCTGCGCCTGCCCGCCGCGCTGCTCGCCACCCTGAAGGCGAACGCGGCGAGAGCCAACATGCCGACCCAGCGGCTCATCCGCATGATGATCGAAGCGCAACTCGCCGAAACCGGCGCAGGGCCGAAGCGGAAGGTCGTTGCGCCAAGGCGAACGCGCAAACACGCCGCTTACTCAGCGCTTTTTGCGGGGGGCCGCATGAGACAGCAAGCGTCTGACGCGTGCTCTAGGCGGTTGCCGCCACCCCTAATGTGCTTTTGGCGTCGCACAAAACATTTTACAAAGGAAGGTCTTGAGTCTCTCTTGGAGACCAGCAAGTAATATCCCTTTTGTTGATCCTCACCTATGTGTATGTGCCATACGTACTACGCTCGGTCGCGGTCGTATTCAGATAAGGTAGCATCCGAACTAAAATATCCCAGGAATACAAAACCAAAAGACGACCATGCAACTCAAGCACGAACAAGCCTCTTTGCCTTCGCGAAGAAAATCGTCCACTGCGGGTGAAAAGCGTACCAATAGCGGAGGAATCAGTCTTTATATAGCGCTTCGAAATCGAGCACGCAACTCGGGTATCGTGAGAGAGTCTTAATAAGCGCTCTGCTCTTCTTTATGAGGGATGTTCCAAGGTTGTGACCGACTAATTGAAGGATCTCTTCGCGATTTTCTTGGAGCAACCGACTGTCAGTATACTCCAAACTCCTTTAGCGAGGACTTTTCTTCCTCGATTCACCTTTAGTATGCTCCATCGATTTGATTCTTCTTAGTGGCAGTAAAAGCCTTCGGTCTGTACATCGGTCTCCGACGCTGAATGTCTTTAGAAATTCCACAAGCATTCATGTGAGCTTAATAAATCTTCGTGTCTCAGTCGACGCATGCGTGCCTTGATCCGCGGACTTTGCTTCGAGCTCGCCCGTGTCCTCACGTCGACATGATAAGTATCGATGAAGATTTGCCGAGGTGAGCTGAAGCGATTAATATCTCTCTATATTCGACGATCGTATCTAGTGTATGGGAATGCATCAGTCGTCTTGACCTCAACCACGATTGAACGGCCCTCAGGGACGCAGAGAGCCAATCGAAACACACCGCATTGATTGTTCCTTGATAGCGGCCATTGCTCCACTGAGAAATCCAGCGGCGACCCGCTCGTTATGAGGTCTTGCAGAACCATCCCGCTCTTCGAGAAGCCCGAGAGGCACCTTCAACATAACCAGCGAGCTTTGGAGTCGGAACGCGGGCTAGAAAACTTCGGAGCTCGGTTGAGCAAAGGGACCCGTCCCTCAGCTCGCCATTCCCCGCTGTCGCGACGACTTGCGCAATACTGAACTGGTCGACGACTACGGAGCTGACTCCCACAACGCAATGAGGGGCATGGACGGCCCTTGTGCAACGCGATCGGCAATATGTCGACACGTGTGCGCTAAGCTAGCGCCGAATCACCATGATGTCGAGGAGCTCGCTTCATCAAACCGCCAACGCTCAAAACAAAAAGTACCTCTGCGCCATCGGCAGCTTGTCCGACGGCTCGCAGACCAGAAGCTCGCCGTCCGCCCTCACGTCGTAGGTCTCGGGGTCGATCTCGATCTTCGGCGTCGCGCCATTGTGGATCATGCTCCTCTTGCGGATCTTGCCGCGCGTGTTTTCCACCGCGACCAGGCGCCTTTGCATCTTGAGCTTGCGCTCCAAGCCGCCTTCGAGCGCGGCGTCGGAGACGAAGGTGATCGCGGAGCCGTGCAAAGCGCGGCCGTGCGAGCGGAACATCGGCCGGTAGTGGACGGGCTGGGGGGTCGGGATCGAGGCGTTGGGATCGCCCATCAGCGCCGCGGCGATGGCGCCGCCCTTGATGATGCTGTCGGGCTTCACGCCGAAGAAGGCGGGCGTCCACAGGACGAGATCGGCGAGCTTGCCCTTCTCGACCGAGCCGATGTGCTTTGACACGCCATGGGCGATCGCGGGGTTGATGGTGTATTTCGCGATGTAGCGCTTGGCGCGCGCATTGTCGTTGCGGGCCCATCGCCCTCGAGCGCGCCCGCGCTGGCGCTTCATCTTGTCGGCCGTCTGCCAGGTGCGGATGATGACCTCGCCGACCCGGCCCATGGCCTGGGAATCGCTCGACATCATCGAGAGGGCGCCGAGATCGTGCAGGATGTCCTCGGCCGCGATCGTTTCCTTGCGGATGCGGCTTTCGGCGAAGGCCAGATCCTCGGGAATGCTCTGGTCGAGGTGATGGCAGACCATCAGCATGTCGAGATGCTCGTCGAGCGTGTTCTTCGTATAGGGCCGCGTCGGGTTGGTGGACGAGGGCAGGACGTTGGGCAGGCCCGCGATCTTCATGATGTCGGGCGCGTGACCGCCGCCCGCGCCCTCGGTGTGGAAGGCGTGGATGGTGCGGCCCTTGAAGGCCTTGATCGTGTCCTCGACGAAGCCCGATTCGTTCAGCGTGTCGGTGTGGATCATGACCTGGATGTCGTGATCGTCGGCGACGCTGAGGCAGCAGTCGATCGCCGCCGGGGTCGTGCCCCAGTCCTCGTGCAGTTTGAGCGCGCAGGCGCCGGCCTTGATCTGCTCGACGAGCGCGGCGGGCTTCGACGCGTTGCCCTTGCCGGCGAAGCCGAGGTTCATCGGATAGGCGTCGGCGGCCTCGATCATGCGCTGGATGTGCCAGGGGCCGGGCGTGCAGGTGGTGGCGAAGGTGCCGGTCGCGGGTCCGGTGCCGCCGCCCAGCATCGAGGTGACGCCGGACATCAGCGCCTCCTCGATCTGCTGCGGGCAGATGAAATGGATGTGGGTGTCGAAGCCGCCGGCGGTGAGGATCTTGCCCTCGCCCGCGATCACTTCGGTGCCGGGCCCGACGATGATGGTGACGCCGGGCTGGATGTCCGGATTGCCGGCCTTGCCGATCGCCGCGATCAGCCCGTCCTTCAGGCCGACATCGGCCTTCACGATCCCCCAATGGTCGAGGATGACCGCGTTGGTGATGACGGTGTCGACCGCGCCGCGCGCGTTGGTCGTCTGCGCCTGCCCCATGCCGTCGCGGATCACCTTGCCGCCGCCGAATTTCACCTCTTCGCCGTAAGTGGTGAAATCCTTCTCGACTTCGATGATGAGCTCGGTGTCGGCGAGGCGGATCCGGTCGCCGGTCGTGGGGCCGAACATCTCGGCGTAATGCGCGCGGGGGAGGGAGGTGGGGGGGCGGGAATTGCGGGATGGGGGCATCGAGAGGACTCACGGCGTAGGAGGAAAAAGGCGGCGGACGGGGGCGTTACACCTTCCCCATCACCTCCTGGCGGAAGCCATAGACCTCGCGTTTGCCGGCGATGGCGACGAGGCGGACGGATCGGCTCTGGCCGGGCTCGAAGCGCACCGCGGTGCCGGCCGCGATGTCGAGCCGATAGCCTTTCGTCTTCGCGCGCTCGAACTTGAGCGCCGGATTGGTCTCAAAAAAATGGTAGTGCGAGCCGACCTGGATCGGCCGGTCGCCGGAGTTGGAGACGTTGAGCGTGAGCGTCTCGCGCCCGACGTTCATGACGATCTCGCCCGGTTCCGCCAGCACCTCGCCCGGGATCTCCTTGTCGTCCGCGCCGCGGATCGGATGGTGGACGGTGACGAGCTTGGTGCCGTCGGGAAAAGTCGCCTCGACCTGAATGTCGTGGATCATCGAGGCGATCCCGTCCATGACCTGATCGGCGGAGACGACATGCGCCCCGGCCTCCATGAGCTCGGCGACCGAGCGTCCGTCGCGTGCGCCCTCGACGACGAAATCCGTGATGAGGGCGATGGCCTCCGGATGGTTGAGCTTGACGCCGCGCTCGAGCCGGCGCCGCGCCACCATCGCCGCCATGGCGATCAAGAGCTTGTCCTTTTCCCGTGGGGTCAGATTCATGGGAGCCCCTCCCTCCTGGTTGGCTTCAGCCGTTCAGAAAATTCGCCCCATCAGGGCCAAAGGCGCGGCTTGCGCCCGCCCAGCGCAACAATGGACGCGATCAGCGCCGCGCGCAATCGGTCGGATGAGGCGGCGAGAAGACGGGCGACGATCAGTCCGTCGAAGGCGCTAGCGCCGCCTTCGATATCCGAGCCCGCCGCGTCGAGCGCCACCCGCAAATCCGGCAGGCGGGCCTCGA
Source organism: uncultured Alphaproteobacteria bacterium (assembly GCA_963726105.1). Lineage (GTDB taxonomy): Bacteria > Pseudomonadota > Alphaproteobacteria > Rhizobiales > Beijerinckiaceae > Roseiarcus. Next base: position 193,952 of record CAVSBJ010000024.1, on the reverse strand, counting down.
TATTGGGCGCGGAAGCGACGATCGTCGACAGGGCGCGCGCGCCCGCCCCGACCGCCTTGCGCTCAAGCGTCGCGCCCGCATGCTTAAGCCGCGTTTCGTCGGCGAACACGAGCCGTCCGTCGCGGCGAACGCGCCATGAGTCTCGTAAGGTGGCGTCGATCCGGGTTTCGCCCATCGCCAGGCGGCCGAACACCAGCGTTTCGGCCACAAGGAAGGAGGCTTCGCCGGACGTGTCGAGCTCGAGCCGCCGCTCGAGCCGGGCGCCGTCGAACATCAGCGTCTCCTGGGGCAGCCAGAAAAGCCGCGCGTCCGGGGCGAGAACGAGCCGGGTCGCGATCGCGGCCGCCGGGCCGTCGCTGCGATAGATCCGCTCCGCCGAGGGCGTGGTCGCCTCGACCTCGGCGCCCTCCCCGAGCGTCAGGCTTATGGAATAGGAATCGCCGCCCGCGACGCCCCCGCCGGTGTTGACGATCGCCGCTTCGCACGGGCTCGACGAGCGCGGAAAACGCCAGCGCAAGCCCCCGGTCTCGAACAGCCGCGCGGGCTCGGTTCGCGCGCCCACGCGCGCGAACGACCCATGCGCCTCGGCGCGAGCGCGCTGCCGCTTGGCCGGATCGCCGCGCGGCTCGACGGCCAAGAGCGAATCCGTCACTGTGACTCTTTCATGCCCGCCTCTGCCCACCTCAGTTCCGGCGTCCTGGCCGCTGTCCTTGGCGCGGCCGCCCTTCATGCTTTGTGGAATTCGCTCGTCAAGAGCGCGAGCGACAAGGTCCTCTCTTCGGCGATCGTCGCGCTCTGGTGCGGCGTCGCCGCCGTTGCAGCGGCTCTCGTCCTTCCACGGCCGGCGGAGGCGGCCTTCCCGTTCATCGTCGCCTCGGCGCTTGTCCATATCGTCTATTTTATGCTGGTCGGACAGCTCTATCGCAGCGCTGACCTCTCGGTTGCTTATCCGATCATGCGCGGGCTCGCGCCGCTGATCGCCGCGATCATCGCGCTTGTGACATTGGGCGAAGCGCCGGCCCCGGTCGCCAGCCTCGGCGTGCTGGCGCTCGTCGCGGGCGTGCTGGCGATGGGCGCAAGCGGCCTTGCGCATGGACGAATTGACCGGCCGACCGTCATTGTCGCGCTGGCCAATTCGGCCGTCATCGCGATCTATTCGGTGATCGACGGGGAAGGCGCGAGGATTTCGGGCGCCGGCGCCGCCTTCGCCTTCGCCTATAATTCGTGGGCGGACGCGCTCACCGCGCTCGCCTATGCGCCGATCATCCTTTGTCTCCGCGGGCGCGCGGCGGTCGTCGCCTTGTCTCAGGGCTGGCGGCGCGGCCTTGTCGGCGGCCTCGCCGCCTTTGTCGGCTATGCGATCGTCATCTGGGCGATGACCCGAGCCCCGATCGCCGCTGTCGCCGCCCTTCGCGAGACGTCGGTGGTGTTCGCGGCGATCATCGGCGTCGTGGCGCTCGGCGAGCCGTTTCATGCGCAACGCGCAATCGCGGTGCTCGTCATTCTCGCCGGGATCGTCCTTCTGCGGATCGGCTGATCGAGGGCGCGGCTGCGAGAGCAGATTGCAGTTCGGTCGAATCGGACTTTGCGGACATTAACTTGACCGTGCCGCTGGGGTCGTGGCCATCTCCCTCGACATGGAATCAAGCGCTCCTGCATGGGTCTCGTGGACAAGCCTCGGCCTAACTGTCGCAGTGTCGATAATTTTGTTTGCGTCCAAAAACTGGATCATCGCTCGGATTACGAAAGACGTACAGCACGATTTTGACGTAAAACTTGAGAATATCCGCGCCGCGCTCAAAAACAATGAAGAACAATTAAAGAGTGCCCTGCGCGAGAAAGAATCGGAGATTGAAGCTCTTAGAACTAGCGTACTGTCAGGAAGTGCTGGTCGCCAGGCGCTTCTCGATAAAAGACGTTTTGAGGCGGTAGAGAAGATATGGACAGCTGTTAACGATTCAACCCCACTCAAGGGTCTCTATCAGATGACAGCGAGTCTGAATTATGATGCTATCGCTAAACAGATTAATAATCCAAAGATACAACAATTTCTCGGCACGATAATTACTACTGCAGCAGACCCACGAAACATAAAAAACGTCGCGCGCGATGAGCGCCCTTTTGTGCCAGAAATCAGTTGGTCCTATTTCGACGCTTACATCACATTGCTTTATTTCAATTTCGCCCGGTTCGAAACATTGAAGCTTGGTCAAAGATCCACAAAAACTCGTAAATACAGAAGGAATAAAGAACATATTGAAAGCCGCTTTACCGCATCAAGCTGAGTTCATTGATCAGCAAGACGCAGGTGCTTATTACTATCTTCTTGAGGAAATTGAAGCCAGATTGTTGACTGAATTACGCCAAATACTTGACGGCAAGGAAGCTGATCAATCCACCGTTGAACGTGCAAGAAAAATTTCGGGTGCAATAAAAGAGGCGAACGACGCGCACAACAAGCAAAGCTAGCACTGCCTAGCGAGGACGGGGGCGGCGGTTATGGCGGGCATTGCCGTTGCAGATTGGCCTCGCCGCGGAAGCAGACTGGGTCGAGGACCGGCGTGTAAGGATCAGCGACCCGGAAGAGCTCGTAAGTCTCGATCGTTCCGCCGGCCTGGCGTCGTTGCAAGAGACCGGCCGGCTCGACGTCGCGAAAGCGCATTTTCAGGCTGAGGTCGAAACGGCGGCCCGGTTCGCCGAGCGCGAGCCCGGGCGCGGCGAACAGAGCCTCAGCCGGTTGAGGCTCGAATATCCACCGCATCCGCTGCTGCGGCTGCACGACGGCGATCGCGGGATCGCCGTAATAGGTCATCAGCGAGGTCAGCGCGTAACCCTGGATCAGCACGTAAGGCGCGTTGTCGGCGCGCGCCTTGGCGTCGAGATCGCGAGCCAGCTCGCGAAAGCCTTCGAGCCGCGCCAGCGGATTGGCCGGCCCGAGCGGGACGGCGCCGCTCAAAGCCTCGGCGAAGGTCAGCCGCGGCGACGACAAACCCGATTGGCGCCGCCCATGGAGCCGCTTTCGCGATTCCTGCGGCGAAGCCCGAATCGCGTGTCCGGCGAATCTCGGCGATCCAGTCGGCGGCAAGAATGGCCACGGCGGGATAGAGCGGCGCGAGCCAATTGCCCTGCACCCGGTCGTGGAGCGAATGCAAAAGGAAATAGGCCGCCGCGGGCGCGATCGTGCAGGCGAGAATGCGCCGGGCTTCGCCGGGCGAGCGCGGCGCCACGGGCGCGCGCCAGGAAATCGCCGCAACCGCGGGGATGAAGGCGGCGACCACCAGCGGATTGAGGAGTCCGATCTGCGCAACAAGGAACTCGGCCAGGTAGTAAGGCGTAAATTCGCTTGGGCCCGCGCGGCCGAGCTGCTTGGCGAAAGTCGCCCAGCCGTGCGCGGCGTTCCAGATGACGAACGGGGCGAATATCACGAGCGCGAGGGTGACGGCCGCAAACAGCGCAGGCGCAATCAGCCAGCGGCGGAGCGAGGGCGTCGCCACCAGGGCGAGGAGGACGCCGGGGGCCAAGAAGGCGGCGGTGAATTTCGATTGCAGCGCCAAGCCAAGCGCCAAGCCAAGCGCGATCAGCCAGCGCTTCTGACCCGTGCGCCAGAGCTCGACCAGGGCGCCAAGCCCAAGCGCCCAAAACACGACTAGCGGAGCATCGGGAGCGACGAACACCGCCCCGATTGAGACGAGCGGCATGGCGACCCACATGAGCGCGGCGAGCGCGGCTTTTTCCGCCGAATCGAACAGGCGCCAGGCGATGAAGGCGATAACGGCCGGCATCGCGCCAACGGCGATGAGCGAGAGCGCCCGCACGCCGAGCTCCGAGCCGCCGAAGAGCGAAGTCGAGGCGCGGATGAGAAGCGCGACCATCGGCGGGTGGTCGAGGTAGCCGAAAGACAGGAAGCGCGACCACAGCGTATAATAGGCTTCGTCGAAAGTGAGCTCTAGGTGTCGGGCCGCCAGGACCTGGATGGCCAAAAGCGCGATCGACGCCGCGCAGGCATAAAGACCGAGCCACGCGGCGCGGCGGAAGCCGGTTTCCGTCCGCGCCGCGGCGGCCATGGAATTGCCGCTCACGTCGCAGCCTTCGTCCTCATCGGCGCCATCGAGCCCATCGCGGGCGTCCGTCGCACGCTCGCGCGCTCCTGGTCAATCATTGCGCAAAAAACGGGAAAATGACGCGAAAGTGTTGCGCGGCGCACACAGGCGCCTCGGCGCTGAGGTCGTATAAGTCCTCATTGGCGACGCGGATCGATCCACGCCGCAATCGGGTTTTGGAACCATGGCGGCCGCGGCGGACAGGAACGGATCGAGAGACGGGGAGCGCGACGACGCCGCGGACGCGTCCCGATTCTTTTCCCGCATCGGCTATCTCGTCCTGGCCGTCGGCGCGCCGGTCGGGGTCGTGCTTCACCCGCTCGGCCTCTATGTGATGTTCTCGATTGGCGTGGGTCTCGTTCTCATCGCTGCGGCTCTCGATGCGGAGCCCGGATTTTTCGAGCGCTTCCGACGGCCGTTTTACGTTCCGGCGTTTCTCGCTTTGCTGGCGGGATTGGGTTGGGCGGCGCTATCGATTCTGTGGGCGCCGTACCCGGTCGCAGCCGGGCAACATCTTCTCAAACTCGGCGTCCTGCTCGCTGCGACAATGGCGGCGGTGGCGGCGCCGCGCGAGAACGCAGCCGCGACCGACCTCTACCTCTTCCCCATCGGCGTGATGGCGGGCATAGGGGCGATGATGGCGCGAGCGCTCGCCGAGACGCTGGCCGGAGCGCCGGACGATGGCCGGCTCACGTCGGGCGCGGTCGCGATCGCCGTGTTGCTGTTCCCGGCGATCGGGGGACTTGCGGCGCGCGGGCGAAACGGAATGGCGCGGCTCCTTTTGATCGTGGCCCTGTGCTTCGCCTACATTGCGAGTTATGCGCCGCTGACAGTCGCGCTGTTCGCCGGCTATCTCGCGTTGTCGTTCTCGATCTCGGACTTGTCGCGCACCGCGCGGGAATTGAGCTGGGGCGCGGCCGCGCTCATTCTGTTGTCGCCGCTGATCCCGGCGCTCGCGCCCACCGTCGCCGCCTGGATCTTCCAAACGCGGCTCTCGTCCTTGCCGGCGCCCTATCCGTCATTGTCCGTCGCGGCGGATATTTTTACCCACGATAAGCTGAGGCTGATCACTGGCCATGGATTTGCGACGGCCGCCCACGGCGTTCAGGACCAGATCTTGCCGGCGCGGACCCCGCGGGCGCTCGCCTTTACGGTCTGGTACGAGCTTGGAATTGTCGGCGCCGTGCTCTCTGCGGTTGGCGCGTGGCTCGGGTTCCGCGCGATTGTCCACGCGCCCGCCCGGCTTGCGCCCTATATGGCCGCGGCCTTCTCGGCCGTCGTGGCGCTCGCCTTTCTCAATATCGATTTCGCCGAAATGACAACGCCGACCTTGATCGCGATCGCCATTGTTTCGACCGACGTCGCGGCGCGCAGCCAATACCGAACCAGCCGACCGTCAGCGGCGAGGCTGGCGAATCTCTAAGGGCGCCCGAGGTCCTCGCCGGGCTGTCTGCCTGTCAGCGCTTGCGGGCGAACGACACCGGTCCGTGGCCGATGCGCGGACGCTTGTATTCGACCACGACGGCGCGCGTGCGGCCCGTGACCAGGCTCGCCCGGCCCCGCGTCCTCGCGGCCTGCTTGGCCGCCAGCGCCTTGACCTCTTCGACCGGCACACCCATCAGAGTCGCGGCGATTTCCGCCCGTTGAACGGGATCGGCGGCCAGACTTTCAGCCGCGATCAGCGCCTCTTCGATTGTCGGGGTGTCGCGGCGCACGCGGCGAACGCCCCATTTGGTCTTCCAGGTGGCTGACATGGGCCCCTCCGAAATCTGGACACCGGTCCTTGAAACGTTACATTAGCAGAAATGTTGCACCGCAGCAATCCGATTCGAGTCTAACCTTTTTGTTATCCACATGCGTTCGGCAGATAGGGCGGGGACTGCGGATTCTCAATGGGGTCTGTTTTTGGGACCGACATTTGCGACGCGGCCCATATCCTGCTTGACAAACGTTGCGCGTAGCAAAACGATTGACCAAACGGTCAGGAATGGTCCCTCACCACGGCTTTCGAGGTGTCTGCATGACGATCGCCGCCAGCCCGCCGGGCGCATCGGACGTCCGCCCGGGTCGCCTGGATGAAGCGACGCTGAAAGGCAATTTCGCCGATCTGCACCCGCTCTTGACCGCCCATGAGGCCAGAGTGGAGGCGGAGCGCTGCTATTTCTGCTTCGACCCGCCCTGTCAGCAGGCCTGCCCGACCGCGATCGACATTCCGCTGTTCATTCGCCAGATCGCCGCCGGAAATCGCTCGGGCGCGGCGACCACGATTTTCGATTCCAACATCATGGGCGGCATGTGCGCCCGCGTCTGCCCGACCGAAACGCTGTGCGAGGAAGCCTGCGTGCGCGAGGCGGCGGAGATGAAGCCGGTCGTGATCGGCAGATTGCAGCGCTACGCGACCGATCCGACGATCGCGACCGGGCAATCGCCTTACGCGCGCGGCGCGCCCACCGGAAAACGGGTGGCGATTGTCGGCGCGGGGCCGGCGGGGCTGGCCTGCGCGCATGAACTTAGCCGAGCCGGCATCGACAGCACGATCTTCGAGCCGCGCGAGAAGGCGGCCGGCCTCAATGAATATGGCATCGCCGCCTACAAAACGGTCAATGACTTCGCCGCCCGGGAAGTCGAGTTCATTCTCTCGATCGGCGGCATCGAAATTAAGCGCGGTCAGGCGCTCGGCCGTGACGTCAAGCTCGACGATCTCCGGCGCGACTACGACGCCGTCTTCCTCGGCGCGGGCCTCGGCGCGACCAACAAGCTCGGATTGCCGAGGGAGACCGAACTCGCCAACGTGATCGACGCCGTCGACTACATCGCCCGCCTCCGGCAGGCCAAGGATCTTTCCACCCTGCCGGTCGGCCGCCGCGTCGTGGTGATCGGCGGCGGCATGACGGCGATCGACGCCGCCGTCCAATCGAAGAAGCTTGGCGCCGAGAGCGTGACCATGGTCTACCGGCGCGGTCCGGACCAGATGAAGGCGAGCGGCTACGAACGGGAGCTCGCGCAAACGAACGGCGTCGTCATCCGCTATTGGGCGCGGCCGGTCGCCCTTGAGGGGCGCGGCGACACGCTGAGCGGGGTGGTGTTCGAGAGCGCCGATGGCGGCGAGGGCGCGTCCGCTCCGCTTGGCTCCGTGTTTCGCCTCGAAGCCGACATGTTGTTTCTGGCCATCGGGCAGCGCGGCGCGCCGGAAGCGCTCGACGGTTCGCCGATCGAGGTCAGGGACGGCCGCATCGTCGTCGATTCCGAACGCCGCACGACGCTTGAGGGCGTGTGGGCCGGCGGCGATTGCGTGTATGGCGGCAAGGACCTGACGGTGAGCGCCGTCGAGGACGGCAAGCAGGCGGCGCGCTCGATCGCGGCCTGCTTAAGCGCATCGCGCGCCTGAAAGCGAGGATCCCATGGCTGATCTGCGCACCAATTTTCTCGGCGTGAAATCGCCCAATCCGTTCTGGCTCGCTTCCGCCCCGCCCACCGATAGGAAGGTCAATGTCGAGCGCGCGTTCCGCGCCGGCTGGGGCGGCGTGGTGTGGAAGACGCTCGGCGAAGCGGGGCCCCCGGTCGTCAACGTGTCGGGCGCGCGCTATGGCGCGATCCATGGACCGGACCGGCGTCTCATCGCGATGAACAACATCGAGCTCATCACCGACCGCGATCTCGAAATCAACCTGCAGGAAATCAAGGAGGTCAAGCGCGCCTGGGCCGACCGCGCGCTCATCGTGTCGCTGATGGTTCCCTGCGACGAGAAGTCCTGGGAGGCCATTCTCGCGCGCGTCGAGGAGACCGAATGCGACGGCGTCGAACTCAATTTCGGCTGCCCGCACGGCATGTCGGAGCGCGGCATGGGATCGGCCGTCGGCCAAGTGCCCGAATATGTCGAGATGGTCGCGCGCTGGTGCAAGGCGCACACCCGCATGCCCGTCATCGTCAAGCTGACGCCCAACATCACCGACGTTCGTCAGCCGGCGCGCGCGGCGAAAAAAGGCGGCGCCGACGCGGTGTCGCTCATCAACACCATCAATTCGATCATGAACATCGATCTCGACCATATGACGCCGGACGTGGTCATTGACGGCAAGGGCACGCACGGAGGCATGTGCGGCCCCGCGGTCAAGCCGATCGCGCTCTCGATGGTGTCGGAAATCGCCCGCGATGCCGCCTGCGCCGGCCTGCCGATTTCCGCCATCGGGGGCGTCACCACCTGGCGCGACGCGGCCGAGTTCATCGCGCTGGGCTCCGGGACGGTGCAGGTCTGCACCGCCGCGATGACCTACGGCTTCAAGGTCGTTCAGGAGATGATCACCGGCCTCGCCGACTATATGGACGCGAAAGGCTACGCGACCGTCGAGGACTTCCGCGGCCGCGCGATTCCTTCGATCACCGACTGGCAATATCTCAACCTCAATTACGTGGCGAAAGCAGAGATCGATCAGACGCTCTGCATTCAGTGCGGCCGCTGCCATATCGTCTGCGAGGACACGTCGCATCAGGCGATCTTCGCCCGCATCAACGGCAAGCGCCAGTTCGTCGTCAACGAAGCCGAATGCGTCGGCTGCAATCTGTGCACGCTCGTGTGCCCGGTCGAGGACTGCATCACGCTGGTGCATAAGGTCGCGGGCGTCGATCCGCGCACCGGCCTCGACTATGACCGACCGCCCGCCAACTGGACGGCGCATCCGAACAACCCGGCCGTCCACGCCAAGGCGGCGGAGTAGCGCCGCGCGAGCGCCGCCCGCGCCCTCAATTCACGGCGGCGGCGGGCCGCATCCGGCCCGCGATCGGGCCTGAGCAGAACGGGGACATAATGGCCTACGGCAGGCAGGACCGCCGGCTCCGGGGCCGGGCCAAGCGTCCGGCCCCTTTCGCGGCGACGAGGGCAGGCGCTTCTCGTATCGCCTTCGCCCGAACGCCGTGACCCTCGCCCTCGACCGGCTTCTTCCTCGCGCGCTGATTGTGATCGCGCTCGCCGCGCTCCTCGCCGGAGGCGCCGCCTGGGCGGCCGGCGACTCGAGGCTTGCCGACTGGCTTTGGGCGGCGGGCGCAATTCCCGTCATTGTCGGGCTCGTCGTGTCGATTTCACGCGACCTCCTCGCCGGCCGTCTTGGCGTGGACGCGGTTGCGCTTCTGTCCATGATCGGGGCGCTCGCGCTCGCCGAATTTCTCGCCGCCATTGTCGTGGCGGTCATGTATGCGGGGGGGAACGCGCTCGAGGAATTCGCGATCTCCCGCGCAGAGCGCGACATCAGATCGCTTATCGACCGTGCGCCCCGCGTCGCGCATCGGGAACGCGCGGGCGAGGTGGACGATGTTCCCGTCTCGGAGGTCGCGGTCGGCGATCGGCTCCTCGTGCGCGCGGGCGAGGTTCTTCCGGTTGACGGGGTCCTTGCTGGCTCCGATGCGGCGCTCGACGAGTTGGCCCTCACCGGGGAGCCGATCCCGGTCATCCGACGCGCGGGCGAGGCGGCGCGCAGCGGCGCCGTCAATGCAGGACAGACCTTTGAGCTTGTGGCGACGGCGACGGAGGGCGAGAGCACCTATGCCGGAATCGTGCGGATGGCGACCGCGGCGCAAACCGCCAAATCGCCGACCATCCGGACCGCGGACCGGTTCGCGCTGCTGCTTCTGCCGGTCTCGCTGGCGCTTGCAGGGCTCGCATGGGGCCTGTCCGGAGACCCGGTCCGCGGGCTTGCGGTGCTCGTGACCGCGACGCCGTGCCCGCTGATCCTCGCCGCTCCGGTCGCTTATATTGCTGGCGTCGCCCGGGCGGCGCGTCGCGGAATCCTGATGAAGGGCGGGCTTGCGCTCGAGGCGCTGGCGCGGACGCGCACCGTGATCTTCGACAAGACGGGCACGTTGACGGTCGGCGGCGCGCACATCATCAGGATCGAGACCGCGCCCGGCTGGAACGCCGACGAGACCCTGCGCATCGCCGCCTCTCTCGAACAGGCCTCGCAGCATCCCGTGGCGGCGGCGATCGTCGCCGCGGCGCGCGAACGGGGACTCAGTCTGGACACGCCGACGAACGTTCGCGAAGCCATGGGCTCGGGGCTTCAGGGCGAGCTCGGAGGGCGCAAGGTCCGCGTCGGCGCTTACGCCTATGTGTTCGCGTCGTCGCTCGCGGATTCCTGGGCGCGGCGGATCCTGCGGCAGGCCTCTTTCCGCTCCGCGCTCACCGTCTTCGTCTCCGTCGAAGCCATGCCGGCGGGGGCGATTTTGCTTGCAGACGAGTTGCGCCGCGACGCGCCGCGAGCGATCCAGGGGCTGCGGGCGGCCGGAGTCTCGCGGATCGTGATGCTGACCGGCGATAGGGCGGAAACGGCGGAAGCGATCGGCGCCGCCCTCGATCTGGACTCCGTGCTTTCCGATCGCGACCCGGCCGACAAGGTCGCGGCGGTTGCAGTGGAGCGGGGGCTCCAGCCGACGCTGATGGTCGGCGACGGCGTCAATGACGCGCCTGCCCTCGCGGCCGCCAATGTGGGCGTGGCCATGGGCGTGCGCGGCGCGAGCGCGTCGTCGGAGGCGGCGGATGTCGTGATCCTCGTCGACGCCATCGACCGCGTATCCGACGCGGTCGCAATCGCCCGGCGCGCCTACGCGATCGCGTTCCAGAGCATGGCGGGCGGAATGGCTCTCTCGGGGATCGCGATGGTTGCTGCGGCCTTCGGATGGCTGACGCCGATCGCCGGCGCTCTCACTCAGGAGGTCATCGACGTCGCCGTCATCCTCAACGCCTTGCGGGCGCTGGGCTCGGGACGCGATTGGCGGCGGCGGAGATTGCCGGCGAGCGACGCCAAAGCGTTGCGAGAGGAGCATCTGAAGCTGGAGACGAGCCTCGACCGGCTGCGCGACATTGTGACGGCGCTCGACGGGGCCTTGCCTTCCGAGGGCGCCTCGCTCATCCGCGAAGCGAACGCCATTGTCGCAAAAGACCTCGTCGAGCACGAGCGCCTGGACGAGGCTCAAGTCTATCCGCGTCTGCGCCGCTCGCTCGCGAGCGGCTATGGCCTCGCGGCGATGAGTTGCGTCCACCGCGAGTTGCTGCACCTCGCGCATCTCTTGTCGCGCCTGTCCGAAAGCCTCTCCGAAGGCGACACCGATCCGACGACGCTGCGGGACGGACAGCGGATCGTCGAATTGATCGAGACGATCGCGCGCATTCACAACGCCCAGGAAGAAGACATCTACGAGCACGCGACGGCGCATTGAAAGGCGTTTTTGGAGCGCCGTGCTTGGGGAATTGTGCTTGCGGACGCCTCTTTGACTCTATTCCGCCTTGGATTCCTTCAGCTTTCCGAACACCGAATTGACATCGACGTGCTCTTCAGTCGGCTTGGGCTTCGGCGTCGGGACGCCGAACACTTCGAGCTGGCTTGCGGGCGCGGCCGTGGGTCGCGCGGTGGTGATTTCCGCCGAGACCAGCGTCTGGGCGCGATCTTCCTCGACTTTCGGGCGTTCCTTGGCGGCGCGGTTGACTTCGAAGTCGAGGTCGATCTGCGAGCACAAGCCGAGCGTCACCGGGTCCATCGGCTGAAGATTGGCCGAGTTCCAGTGGGTGCGCTCGCGGATCGCCTGAAGCGTGTGCTTGGTCGTGCCGACCAGCCGCATGATCTGAGCGTCCTTGAGCTCGCCATGGTTGCGCAACAGCCACAGGACGGCGTTCGGGCGGTCGTGCCGGCGCGACAACGGGGTGTACCGCGCGCCGCGCGGTTTCTTGAATTCGGGCGTGCGCGTCTTCGACGTCGAAAGATGCAGGCGGTGGTTTGGGTCCTTCTCGCCCGCGGCGATTTCCTCGCGCGTCAGCTGGCCGGTCGAGATCGGATCATAGCCCTTGATGCCCGTCGCCACCTCGCCGTCAGCGATCCCTTTCACTTCCAGAGGGTGCAGTTTACAGAATTCCGCGATCTGATCGAAGGTCAGCGAGGTGTTTTCGACCAGCCAGACGGCGGTTGCCTTCGGCATCAATGGCGCGTCGCTCACGATAGCTCCTTAATGATCGTCTCCGCGTGCTCGCAGGTCTTGGCCCGCAAACGCAGTCTCAAAGGATCAATTTGAGAGGAAAAGAGTTGTATAGGCGCGCGCAAGCTGAATTGCAATGATTAGCCGCGCGAGCGGGGCTTCCCAGGTGATGTGTTTTCGCTCCACCTTGCCAAGGGGCCAAGCCGAACCCAGATCGCGGGCTGACTTCCCCCAACGTCCAAACAAAGGAACACCGTGATGAGATTTGCACCGATCGCCGCCGTTATGCTCGCCCTGATCCCGGCCTGCGCCATGGGCGCCGCCCCCGCCGAGGCGAAGGGCTGTCTGAAAGGCGCAGTCGTCGGCGGGGTCGCCGGCCACTACGCCGGTCATCACGGCGTTATGGGCGCGATCGGCGGCTGCGTCGTCGGCCATCACATGGCGAACGAAAAGGCGAAGGAGCAACCGCAGGGTGCGCAGAACGCTCCATCCGCCCCGCCCGCGCCAACCCCCAACTGAGCGCGGCGCGTGCTCAAGCCTTGTTGTTGAGCGCGGGTTCGGACTTCGGATCGAGCGGCCAGCGTGGCCGGCCCGGAGCGTCGAGGCGATCGATCATCCCGAGCCGCAGGCGCTCCACGCCCGCCCAGGCGATCATCGCGCCGTTGTCGGTGCAAAGCTTGGGCGGCGGCGCGACGAGGGGCAGGCCGGCCTCGGCGCACAATTGGGTCAGCCCCTCGCGCAGCGCCGCATTGGACGCGACGCCGCCCGCGATCACCACCGCGCGCGGGGGGACGCCAATTCGCCGGCGGAAGAGCTTTAATCCCGTGCGTATGCGATCCTCGACCACATCGACCACCGCCGCCTGAAACGAGGCGCAGAGATCAGCCACGTCGCGAGGGCGCAGCGGGGCGACGGATTCGGCCGCGTGACGAACCGCCGTCTTGAGCCCGGACAGTGAAAAATCAGCGTCCGGTCGTCCGAGCAGAGGCCGAGGCAGCGCGAATTGCGTCGGGTCGCCGCCCCTCGCCGCCGCCTCGACCGCGGGGCCGCCGGGAAACGGCAGCCCCAGCAGTTTGGCGGTCTTGTCGAACGCTTCGCCGATGGCGTCGTCCAGGGTCGCGCCGAGGCGGTCGTAATCGCCGACGCCCTTGACCGCGAGAATCTGGGTATGGCCGCCCGAGGCGATGAGCACGAGAAAGGGGAAGGGGACGCTGTCCGTCAGGCGCGCGGTCAGCGCGTGCGCCTCGAGGTGGTTGACGGCGACGAAGGGCTTGCCGCACGCCAGCGCCACCCCCTTGCCCGCCATCAACCCGACGAGCACGCCGCCGATGAGGCCAGGACCTGCCGCCGCCGCCACGCCGTCGAGATCCTTGGCCGCGATTTTCGCCCGCGCAAGCGCGCGCGTGATCAACAAGTCGACGATCTCGACATGAGCGCGCGCCGCAATCTCGGGCACAACGCCGCCGAACGGGGCGTGCGCCGCGATCTGACTCATCAGCTCGTCGGCGAGGATTTCGCCTGAGCCATCGGGCCTCAGCCGCACCACCGCCGCCGCCGTCTCGTCGCAAGTGGTTTCAATGCCGAGAACGCGCATGCCTTATGCCCATAGCCCGAACCAGGGCTTGAGAAAACCCGCTTTTCCGAGGCGATTTCGCGAGCGGCGCAAGCGTCGGGGCGGTCTGTTGCCGCCTTATCAAGGCATGATAAGCTCCGGCGACAGGAGCAAGCGATGAACAGCCCCATCGGGCCAAACGAGATTCGCGTGGTGATCCGGCCGATCGAAGCCCGCGACTACGATCTTGGGCCGATCCCAGCCGAGCTGTTCAAAAAGACGTTCGACGCGTTTTTGACGGCGCTGCAGGTGACGGACCGCGAACTTCAGCCAAAAGCGCGATCGAGCGAGTTCCTCGTCTCTCAGTTGGCGCTCAATCCTTATGAGTTCGGAATCCTGGAGAAGCGAAAAGCGCTCGGGCAACACACGCCGTCGGCAATCGAGTTTTTCCGGCGCTGCGCCGAGGGCATTTACCGCAGCGACTACCAGGCCGTCGTTCGTCATCCCCGGGTGACGAGAGCGTTTATCCGCATCATCAAGGCGCTCAATCCCTCGTTTCACGTCCTGGCGCAATTCAATGATTCAGAGTTGCCGATCGACGATTTCTTTCGCCGTCAGGTCGATCGCGTGGGGGGCAAGGACGACGGAATGATAAAGACCGACAACTGGTTTCTCGGCAGCGCGATCATGTCGTTCGAGGGGCGGCTCGACGAGATCGACTACCGCGGCCCCGTGTGGACAGGCGACCTCATGCTTCCCGCAGGCACGACGCACGTCGAATGCGTTTTTGACAAGTCACAAGGCGAAGATGCGTTGAACCCATTCGGCAACAAAAATGTTTGCGTCACAGGACGAGCAATTTACACTGGGGACAGTCAACTTCCTGAGCGAATAGAAGTGCTCGCCATCGAAGAAAGAGCGCACGTAAACGCGGCGATCGACATCCGGGGCTCGCTGCGTATGACAATGGACGAGGACAATGACCTTGATTGCGTCGAGTAGCGATAAACATTTCCTCCATTCGAGCGTCGTGCTTCGCCACGCGAACGGACAGTCGGGCGAAGCGGAGCATCACATCGAGACGATTCTGACCGAAGCAGCCGTCCACAAGCGTCGCGTATGGGTCAGCAGCGTCCTGTTTGCGGAGCTCAGGCCGTCGAGCTTCGTTCCAGGGCGATTCGCCACCCTGTTCGAATTGACACGCTATATTCGAGCGCTGGCGACCCTGGTGACGCCGGACCCCAATGCGATGCTGCGCGTGGCTAGGCTTTGCGACGCCAAATGGCACTCGCCTGAGGACGGCCGTGAAGCGCAAGGAAAACCGCGCACGATGGCGCTCGGCGACGCAATGCAGATCGCCTCGGCCTTATGGGTCAAAGAGGCGATCGGGGTGCCCGACCTGGAATTCCTCACCTTCGACGGCTGGTGCTCTCCCGACGGCAAGCCCAACGAGCGCCTCTGCCTCTTGCATCTCCAGGATTATGCGGTCGACCTGGGGCCGGATGCGGACGCCAAGGCGGCAATACGGCTGACGCGTCTCGAACCGCTCGCCCACGCTCGGTCCTATCCCGATCCCGTGCCAGCGGGATAAGCGCGCCGCCCTCTGGGTCGCGTCAGTTCTTTCCCCGCCGCGCGAGTTCCGCGTCGATGACGGGCGCGAGGATGGTTCTGACGGCGAAGATTGAGCCGTTGATGCTGTAATGGCCATAGTCGACGGCCAGCAGGTCCTGGGGAAGGTTTTCGCCAACCAAACGCCGACAGCCCTCGGGGCCGCAGAGCTTTGCGACCTGCGACACATAGCGGACGCCGACGCCCCAGTCCTTCGCTGAAAGGATCCTGTCGCTCTTGAGCGACTCGGGGCGCAGGCCGACGTTGGAAAACTTCAAAGGTTGCTCGCCGTCGAGAATCTCGCGTCCGACCAGAGCCGGCAGCGAGGGCGACCAGGTCGGGATCTCGCCGGCGACGATCACAGCGCCGACGCCGCCCTCTCGAAGACGCCGCGTGTTGTCGACGAAGGCGTCGACGTAACCGGGATAAAGCCAGTTCGGGTCGTTGACATACTGGACAAAATACGCGCCGACGACGAGGAGATCCGGCTTGATCCTGCGGATTTCGTCCAAAACGGTGTCGTTGACGGCTTGGCAGCGGGGCGTGCCGCCCCACCCCTCCGTCGAGACATGTTCGATCAGCGGAACGCAATAAGTCGCGGTCAAGGCGACGAGGTTCGCTCGTTTGCCGTAAACCGCTGACAGCCCGGCGAAAAGATGCGTTGCGTGCGAATCGCCAACGATCATGATCGTGGGCTTGCTCGGATCCTTGATCGTCGTGCAATGGGCGAAGAAGTCCCGCGCGCGCTTGCGCTCCTCGTCAAGCGGATAGCGGATGTTGTCGCGGTTATACAGGCAGCCCCCGATGTCGGGCGCCATCATTCCACTCTCTGCGACATTGAGGATCCGTGTGACGAGCGGGGGGAGACGGCCGGGAAAGCCGTTCGCCTCCACGATCACGCGTCCGACAACGCCGGTGAGCGCAAGCGCGCCGAGAAGGCTGGCTGCGACCAGGTAAGGACGGCGGCGAGAAGCGCCCTGGGCCGGCCGTTCGATCAGCCAATAGGTGAGCGTTGCAAGAATAACCGCCGCCGCGGCAAGCGTGAACATCACGGCCGGCGTCGGCAAGACGCCGGCCCAGATATTCGCGAAAGCAAACAGGGGCCAGTGCCAGAGATAGAGCGGATAGGAGATCAAGCCGAAAAACGCCGCCAGCGGATTGCCCAGGAGGATCCCGCCGAGCGCCGATCGCGGCAGCGCGATCACGAGGGCGCAGCCGGCGGTCGGAATCAGAGCGCGCCACCCCGGAAACGGCTGCGTCTCATTCAAGAAGACAAACGCGCCGAGAATAAGCGCAAGGCCAAGACCCGCGCCGAAGCTGGCGATTGCCGGCGAGGGGTTCGGCAGGGCTTCGATCAGAAACAGCTCGCGATACGCCAGCAAGGCGCCGAGCGCGAGTTCCCACCCTCTCGTCCAGGGAACGTAGAATGCGCTGATGGGATCGTTGGGAGTCTCGAACAGACAAAAGGCGAGCGACGTGACAAAAACGGCTGAAAAAACGGCAAACGTGATTGGCCGCGGAAGTTTGAAGACGAGAAGCAGCAAAGTGGCCCAGACCAGGTAGAATTGCTCTTCAATGCTGAGCGACCAGAGATGCAGGAGCGGCTTGCCGGCCGCATCGGGCGCAAAGTAACCGCCGGTGGCCGTTTCGTGCAGAATCCAGAAATTCGCGGTGAAGTAGGAATTCCCCATCAAATGATAGCCGATATCGCGGTAAGTGAGAGGATCGGCTCGAAACCACCCGAGAACGAAGACGAAGCTCACCACCAGAAGCAGCGCCGGGAGGATGCGGCGAGCCCTCTTGGCGTAGAACATCGTGAGCGAGAATCGACCCGCCACGCACTCGGTGAGAATGATGCGCGAGATGAGAAAGCCCGAGATCACGAAAAAGACGTCGACGCCCGAAAATCCGCCGGGAAGCCAGGCGCGATCGGCGTGAAAAACCACCACGCCGAGCACCGCGAGGGCGCGCAATCCATTGATGTCGTCTCGGAAATCGAGCGCCGCCGCAGCTCGCGCCGCGATCAGCTCAGGCGTTTTGAGGGCTTTGTCCAACGCGCGCGTTCCGGCGGGAGCCGGCAAAGCCCGGCTGTCCGCGGCGACGGCGTAAATCGTCGGGCGGCGATCGGCAAGCTGCGGCTGGAAGCTTGGCCCTTCCGCCGTCACGGACCCTGTTTGCCGGGCAGGCGAGTAAAAGAGGGACTATGACCGCTAGCGGCGAGGAGACCCGCATCGCCCTGTTCCGCGAACGCAAGGATTCCAATGCGAGCGCGGCGCGGCTGCGCAAACTGGGCTTTTCCGTCGTCTGCCTTCCCGTGATCGAGATCACGACCCGACCCGTCCGGCCGCAACGATCGCATTACGACGCCGTGGTCGCGACCAGCGACAAGGCGTTCCACGCCGATGGGCCGTTCGACACCTCCGCGCCGCTCTACGTCGTCGGCGCGCGCGCCGGCCGTGCGGCGGAGGCGCGCGGCTGGCGCCTCGCCTCGCCGCCGGCGCGGGACGCCGCCGAATTGGCCGGGACATTGGCCAACGCGCTGAAAGCCGGCGCCAGCGTGCTCTACCTTGCCGGGCGCGATCGCAAGGAGGTTATCGAAGCTTCCCTGTCTCGCGGATTTAGCGTCGAAATTGTGGATGCCTATGCGGCGGAGGCCCGAGAGGCCTGGCGCCCGGCGGAAGCGCGGTCTCTCTCATCTTGCGTCGCGGCGCTGCACTATTCGCGCCGGTCAGCTGGGCTCTCGGCGGCGCTGGCGAAGGCGGCGGGCGCGGAGGATTGTTTCCTGGCGCTTAAGCATGTCTGCATGTCGCGCGACGTTGCAGAACCCTTGCAAGCGATTGGCGCAGGCCGCATCGCGATTGCCGAAACGCCCGACGAGGCCGGGCTTTTCCGAAGGTTGCGCCAGGAGTTCGACGGGTTCCCTTCGCTTGGGTCGTCCCGTATATAGGGCCGCGAGAAAACCGAGAGCGCGAGGCGATGGTCGACGAGGAAATAAAGGACGTTTCCGGCGGCCCAGCGGGCGCCCCGGTCAATCGTGACTCCCGGCGCGAGCCGGAGGTCATCGAAGGAGAAATTGCAGCGGGCGAAGCGGAGGACACGAAGTCGTCTCCATACGCGACGGCCGCCGAAACGAGCGCTGACGCCCGCGCCGCCGCCAGAGCGGCTCCGCGCAATGGCGCGCGCAGTCTGCTGGCGGGCGCGGTGGGCGGCCTCGTTGTCTCTGCGCTGGGCCTTGGCCTCGGCTATTCGTTTTTGACCTCCAAAGCCGACGACACGCAGACCGAAAATCGATTGGGCGCTCTCGAAGCGCAGGCGCGACAGACGAACGACGCGCTCGGCGCCGAGGCCAACCGCGAGAGCGCAGCCCTCGCTGCGCTCGAGAAGCGGATCGGCGCGCTCGAGGCCGGCGCCGGGGGGTCGAACACGGCGGACCTCGACAAGAGGGTGGCGGCGTTGGAGGCGGCCAGCGCCGGGAACGGCGCCGCGGCCGAAGCGACCCAACGTCTGGCGGCTCAGGCCAAGGACTTGCGCGCCGACGTCGACGCCGAGAAGGGCGAGATTCCGGAATTGTCGGCGCGTGTCGCGAAACTCGAATCCGACGCGCCAAAGGCCAACGCCGCCGGCCCCGATCTCGCCGCCCTCGCGGCTCGAGTGGACAAGGTCGAGGCCGCGCTTGCCGCGCCCAAGACCGAGACGCGCGCCGTCGAGGAGAAGCTCGCCGCCGCGGATAACGCCACGACGATCGCCATCATCGCCGAGGTTGCGGAAGAACGGTTGCGCTCGGGGGCGGGTTTTGCGCCCGAGCTTGCCGCCCTGCAGCGTCTGGGGCTCGATGCGGCGGCGCTGGCGCCCTTGGAAGCGGTGGTCAACGGGGCGCCGACCAACAGCGCGCTGGCCGCCTCGTTCAACGCGGTTGCGCCACACGTCCTGGCCGCAACGGCTCCGCCGGAGCAGGGCAGCGTGACGGATCGTTTCCTCGCCCATCTCCATAATCTCGTGAAGGTGCGCGAACTCGACGAGACGGCCGGAGACGATCCGCAGGCTCTGGTCTCCCAGATCGAAGCGGCAAGCCGGCGCGGCGATATCGGCGCGGCGCTTGCTTCTTTCGACAAGCTGCCCGAAGCGGCGCGCAAGGCCGCTGGCGACTGGCCGACGCTGGCCCGCGCGAGGCAGGCGGCGGAAGCATCGCTTCAGTCGATCCGTGAGGCGGCGGTCGGGCGGCTCGCGAGCGGCCAAAAACCGTGAAGTCCGGGCGGCCGGGCAACCAGGCGCCTTCCGGCGCGCGTTTGGCGTTTGAAGCGGGGTCTCGATGGTTCGCCTGCTGATTTTCCTGGCGATGCTGGCGCTGGTCGCCGGCGGCCTGACGTGGCTTGCGAACAATCCAGGCGTCGTGGACGTCACCTGGCGGGGCGAGCAATACGAGGTTTCCCTGCTGTTCGCGCTTGGCGCGGTGCTGGCGCTCGGAATTGCGATCGCGATCGTGTGGGGACTGCTGCGCTTTGTCTTCAAGATTCCCTCGCTCGTTTCGGTCGGCGCGCAGACCCGCAGGCGTGAGAAGGGCTTCCAGGCCCTGTCGCGCGGCATGCTCGCCGTCGGCGCGGGCGATGCGCGAGGGGCGGCCAAGCACGCCTACGACGCGAGCCGGCTGATCGGGCGCGAGCCGATGACCAAACTCCTGCAAGCGCAATCCGCGCAGCTTGCCGGCGACCGGGTGAGAGCCGTCGCCGCCTACAATGCGATGCTCGATCATCATGAAACGCATGGCATCGGCCTGCGCGGGCTGCATGTCGAGGCGCGGCGCGCCGGCGATCATGCGGCGGCGCTGCAATATGCGATGCGCGCGCACGCGCGTGCGCCGGCGGCCTGGGCCGGTCAGGCGGTCCTCGACGACCGCACGCGACGGGGCGATTGGGCGGGCGCGCTCGCGACCGTCGACTCGAACGCCGGCGCGCGCCTCATCGACAAGCCGACTGCGAACCGCTGGCGCGCGGTGATCAAGACGGCGATGGCCGAGGAAGCGATGGAGCGCGATCCCAAGGCTGCGCTTGTCCTCGCGCAGGAGGCCTGCAAGCTCGCGCCGACGCTCGTTCCCGCAGCGGCGATCAGCGGCCGGCTGACCGCGCAAGCCGGCGACTATCGTCGCGCGAGCCGCATCCTCGAGGCGGCTTACGCTCAGACGCCCCATCCCGATCTTGCCGCGGCCTATCTGCGCGTCCGCCACGGCGATTCCACCGAGGACCGGCTCGCCCGGGCGCGAGCGCTCGCCCGCACGGCGCCTCACGATCCCGAATCGCTGCTCACGGTGGGGCGGGCGGCCTTGGAGGCGCGCGATCTGCCCGCCGCGCGCGCGGCGATTGCCCCCCTCATCGCCTCGGACTCGTCTCAAGGCCGCCCGACCCGGCGCGTCTGCCTCATGATGGCCGACATCGAGGAGACCGAGGGCAATCATGGCGCGGTGCGCGAGTGGCTTGGCCGCGCGGCGCGCGCCCCGCGCGACAAGGCCTGGGTCGCCGATGGCGTCATCAGCGACCGCTGGGCCCCGGTCTCGCCGTCGGGAACGCTCGACGGCTTCGTCTGGCGCACGCCGGACGAGCGCATCGCCGCCGTAACGGAGAGCGCAGTCGCCCCGCCTGTGGCGCCGCGTCCCACCGAGGCGATCGCCGCGCCCGCTCCTGCGCCGATAGTCATGCCAGCGCCAGAGGAGCCCCGCTCCGAGCCCGCGCAGGCGCCAAACGCCGGACCCGCGCCGCGAACAGGCGTCATCATCGATCCCGCATCGATGTCGCCCGACGATCCGGGTCCTGAGGAGCGTGAAGCGAAACGGCGCGGCTGGCTGTACGCGAATGAATGAGATCGGCCGGGGGGACGACGCCCCGCGATCCGAAGCCTCGTCCCTGACCTCCGTCGTCATCATTGGCGCCGGCCACGCGGGGGTCCAGGCCGCGGCGTCGTTACGCGAGCAGGGGTTCGACGGCGAGGTCGTTCTTCTCTCCGCTGAGAAGGATCCGCCCTACCAGCGCCCGCCGCTGTCCAAGGCGTTTCTCAAGGGCGAAATGGATCTCCACGGGCTCCCGCTTCGGGCCGACGCGCATTTCCGCGAGCAGCGCATCGATCTGAGGCTCGGCGTCGGCGCGAAGCGGATCGATCGCGCGGCGCATGAGGTCGAGCTCAGCGACGGAAGCGCGATTCCGTTCGGACATCTCATCCTCGCGACCGGCGCGCGGCAGCGGCGGCTCGACGTCCCCGGCGTCGATCTGCCGGGCGTGTTCGCGCTTCGCGACATCGCCGACGCGACCGCGATCCGCGAGCGCCTCGGCGCGAAGCCCAAGGTCGTCATCATCGGCGCCGGATTCATCGGGCTCGAAATCGCCGCGACCGCCGCGAGCCTCGGGGCCGAGGCGACGGTGGTCGAGATCGCGCGCCCGATGGGCCGGGCGGTGTCGCCGATCATGTCGGATTTTTTCCTGAGAGAGCACGCGGCCTTCGGCGCGCGCTTCCGGCTTGGGCTTGGCGTCGCCGCGATCAAGGGTCGCGAGCACGCGGAAACGGTCATCCTCACCGACGGCGAAGCGCTGAGCGCGGACCTGGTCGTGGTCGGGATCGGCGTCGTCGCGGAAGACGCGCTGGCGCGCGAATGCGGCCTCGAATGCGACAATGGAATCGTGGTCGACGAATTCCTGCTCACCTCCGACCCGGCGATTTCGGCGATCGGCGACTGCGCCCATTTTCCGCATGCGGCGCTTGGGCTTGCGCACGCGGCTCGAATTGGTGCAGAACGCGGTCGATCAGGGAAAGGCGGTCGCCGCGCGCCTCGTCGGCAAGCCCAAGCCTTACGATGAACTCGCCTGGTTCTGGAGCGATCAGGGCGACTTGAAGCTGATGATCGCCGGCCTCGCGCATGGCGTGAGCACATGGGTCGTGCGCGGCGATCCCGCGACGCGCGCCTTCTCGACCTTCGGCTTCCGCGACGGCAAGCTCGCCGTGGTCGAATCGGTCAACAAAGCCGGCGACCACGCCGCCGCCAAGCGCATCATCGGCACGACCAAGACGCTGACGCCGGAAGAAGCGGCCGATCCGGCGTTCGATTTGCGGGGGCTGGCGAAGCGGTGACCCAACGCGCACTTTTTGGTGAGAAATCGTGTTCGAAAGCTATGCGAAATTTGCCGCACAACCGATCATCACTGCCGAAGGATGGTCCGGTTAGCCGTTTCCTTGACGCCCTCTGAAGCGTGCTTCGAGACGCTGCGCTTCGCGCGACTCTTCAGGACGAGGGCGCTCGCAAACTCACGGACCTCGTCCTGAGGCGCCGCGAAGCGGCCTCGAAGGGACGAATCCGGAATCAGCCATCCCGCAACGCGCGCTTTCCGCTCCGTTTTGCAAGCGCAACGAGAGCGGCATAATCGCCGCGAATGTAAGCTTCCTTCTTTGCTCGCGACCATCCTTTGATTCGACGCTCGGCGGCGACCGCATCGACAATTCGAGAATAGTGTTCGGCATGCACGAGCGTCACCGGGCGTCGGCGAAACGTGTAGCAACCCTCATCGAGCCCAAGGGCATGTTCGCTGACCCGCTCCTCGACCGATCGCCGGGTGACTCCCGTATAGTAGCTGCTGTCTGCGCAGCGCAGAATGTAGATCGACGCGCCGTCCAAGAGCCGGTCCCTCCGGAGCCTGTCGCGCACACTATGATCGACGCCAGAAGCCTTCAACTCGTGGGCGTCTGACGGGTTCTCCGGTCCTTCGAGACGCGCCTTCGGCGCTCCTCAGGACGAGGGGGCCCGCTCACTCCGCCAAAAAGAACCGCACCATGACGCGCGAGGCGTCGAGGCCGACGGTTTGCGTGAAGCTGCCGCGCGGGTCGCCGCCGAACCAGGCGTGGCCGCCGCCTTCGACCAGCCATTGTTCCGCGACCGGCCGGCCGTCGGAATCTTTGACCGCCGTGCGGCTGACGCGGCCGCCCTCGATGGGCCAGTCGAGGTCGCTTCGCGCGAGCGCATGCTCGCCGCGCTCGACCTCATCGAGGATGCGCTCGCCGTTGATCGCGTTGACCGTGCCGTCGGCGAGCCCGTGAACAATGATCTTGCGGGCAGGCCGACCGCTTGGGGCGAGCGGCGGGGGGTCGAAGGCCGCCGTTCCCTTCATCGCGGCGAAGGCGGAGGGCACGTCGGCGGCTGACTTGTAAGGCAGGCCGGAATGAATCCCGACGGCGTCGAACACGTCCGGGTAGGTTTCGGCGAGAATCTCCGCCATCGCGCCGCCCGCGGAGAGGCCCGCGGCGAAAACGCGCTCCCTCCGGACGTCGAACTCCTTCGCGAGCGCCTGCGCCAGGCCCGCCAGCTTGGCCGGCTCGCCGGAGCCGCGGTTCTGATGGCGCCGGTCGAACCAGTTCCAGCAGCCGTTGGGGTTGGCGAGGCGCGGCTGGTGGGGATAGGCGACGACGAGGCCGAACTCCTCCGCAAGCGCGTTCATCCTCGTGCCAAGGGCGAAATCTTCCGGATTCTGCGTGCACCCGTGCAGCATAATGACCAGCGCCAATTCCCGTCGCTCGGCATCGGCGGGGACATACACGCGGTAATCAAGCGAACCCGCGGGCCCGCGATACGCGCGTTTCAAGAACCGTTCGCCAAGATCCGGCGCTGGCCCCGGTTCGGGCGCATCGGGCAAGCCCGGCGGCAGGATCGGCCGGAGGCGAAGAGCGCGCAGAGTTTCACCCAGCGGACGCCGCGGGGCTAACGGAATGACCTTTGCCGATGGACGAGGAGGCGCTTGCGAGTCTCCGCTCTCGCGCCCGGGCGCGGCCTCGCCGGACAACGCTTTACGGATAAGGGCGGTCGCCCCGCCAAGATCGGATTTTTTCACCAGCCCCAAAGCCTCGTTCATTACGTCGAGAACGCGGTATTTCATCGTTTTGTTCCTTGTCGGAATTGATCAGCGCAAGCGATCGGCAAGCGCGGCTTTGACCGCGGCCGGCGCATGCAGCGCGCCGAGCACGGTGATCGATTCGATCGTCGCCTGGGCGAGATCGGGCGTGACGTCGTCGGCGATGATCGCAAGGCCAAGCACGCGTATCTTGAGCTTTTCGCCTGCCGCCTGAATCGCTTCGAGATCCTTGCGAGCGAAGGTTCGGAGGCCCAGTTCAAGGGTCAGGCGCGAAGCCGCCTGCTTTGCGGTTTCGGCATGGGTTGCGAGCTGGTTGCGGATGGCCGTGCGGATGAAGTCGGAGCGGTTCGAATAGAAGCCGTCGCGCACCAGAAGGTCGATCGAGCCGAGATCGACGAAGCCAAGGTTGAGGGTCAGCTTCTCGCTATCGGGGGGCTTCACGTGCTGGGGGCGGGGGGGCAAGGTCACCATCCATTTGGAGGTCATGTGGATGGTATATGGATGGTAAACTGCAAACTTCAAGACCGGTCCTTGCTCCTGCAAGGATCGCGCCGCTCCTCCGGGACCAACTTCGCAAAAGGCGCCGTAAAGGCTTGAAAAGACTGAATCCGGACTCGCTAACGGGCGGGGGTCACCGCGCCCTCACGGCTTCACCCACTTGCCGTTGGCCTTCGACGACTTGACCGCGGCCTCGACGAAAGCGAGGCCCTTGACCCCGTCGTCGATGGTCGGGAAATGCGCGGACTTGAGCGGCTTCTTGCCGACCCGGGCCGCTTTGATGGCCAGCGCAACCTCGGAATAGATGTTGGCAAAACCTTCGAGATAGCCTTCCGGGTGGCCCGGCGGGACGCGGGTCACCCGCGCCGCCGCCTCGCCTGAATCCGGCCCACCGCGGGTGACGATGCGGGTCGATTGTCCGAGAGGCGACCAGAACAGATAGTTCGGGTTGTCCTGCCTCCAGTGGAAGCCGCCCTTCGTGCCGTAGACGCGCAGCATGAGCCCGTTCTCGTTGCCCGGCGCGACCTGGCTCGCCCAGATCGCGCCGCGTGCGCCATTGGAATAGCGCAGCATGATCTGCGCATTGTCGTCGAGCTTGCGCCCCGCGCCGAACGAGGTGAGCTCGGCGGCGAGTTCGGTGAGCTCGAGCCCGGTCACGTAGTCGGCAAGGTTATAGGCGTGCGTGCCGATGTCGCCGAGCGATCCGCCTGCGCCCGAACGTTTCGGATCGACGCGCCATTCGGCCTGCTTGTTGCCGGTTTTCTCGCTCGCGGCGGTCAGCCAGTCTTGCGGATATTCGGCGTGAACAAGACGGATCTCGCCGAGGTCGCCCGCGCGGACCATCTCGCGCATCCGGCGCACGAGCGGATAGCCGGTGTAATTGTGGGTCAGCGCGAACACGAGGCCGGACTTCTCGACCGCGTCGCGCATCTTTTTCGCTTCCGTAAGACTGACCGTCAGCGGCTTGTCGCAGATCACATGGATTCCGGCCTTGAGGAACGCGTAGGTCGGCCCGGCATGGACGTTGTTCGGCGTGACGATGGCGACCGCCTCGATCCCGTCGGCGCGTTTCGCCTCGGCCTTCGCCATGCTCGCGTAATCGTCATAGATGCGGTCGGGGGCGAGGCCGAGCGCCTGGCCCGAGCGCCGCGCCTTCTCCGGCGTCGCCGACAAGGCGCCGGCGACAAGCTCGTAATGGTCGTCAATGCGCGAGGCGATGCGGTGAACCGCGCCGATAAAGGCGCCCTCGCCGCCGCCGACCATCCCGAGCCTGATCCTGCCGCCCTTACTGGCGTCGCCGCGTCCCTCGATGGCCATGCCGCATCCTCCCTGGCGCGGCCTGAAGCGCGCGCTCGATTGCTTTCAAGCGGCGTTGTCGTCGCCGCGTCGCGCGTCCTGCCTCGCATGTTCGCAGCGAAGTCCCCTTGCGCGCGCTGCCGAGACACTCCGTGTGACGTCGCGTCGTCAGTCGAAGGAGACGCAGCCAAGGCTCGCATCGACCGTCGCACAGTCCCGACGAACCGGGCAATAGCCGTTTTGGAGCGCGCTTACGGAACAGTAACCTGAAGGGGTTAAAACAGGTCTGGTTCGAATGATTTGGACCTCTCCGTCGCGCCGCCGCAGCAAAGAAGCGCGCCCGCGCCCGCCATGATGGCCGCCCGAAGCGCATTGATCATAGGTCGGCTGGGATGCGTTGCAAAGAATACAAATCTGCCCTTCGAGTTTGCTCTGGCGTGCTTTTGAGGCTCGCCACGATGCGCTTTGCCCGCGCGCTCCTCCCAACGAGATCGGCGCGACGATGAAAATCGTGCGCTTCGTCCGATCGCGCGCCCGCGTGGCCTATGCTCTCGTCGCCGTCGTCTTTGGCGCGGTCGCGCTGGCGGCGCTGGGGTCCTTTGTTCCGGCTCAAGCGCTTGGCGCGTTACGATCCCTGATTCCGGGAGAAACTCCATTCTTTCCGCTTCTGCTGCTCGGCTCGATTGGCGTTGGCCTCGGCCGTCTGACCGTCAAGCCAGCGCCAGCGCCAGTGGAGAGCAGCGCTTCAAAACCTCCGCGACGAGAGACAACTGACATGACGGAAAGGACGAGAAGGTCGACCGGGTGCTCCGCCAGGTCGCCAAGGTGCTGCAGTCGCATATGGCTGACAGCGAAAGCTTTTCCGAGCGACTCGATGGCCACAACCAGCGCCTGTCCCGGCACGAATCGGTGGGCCCAATCAAGGAGATTGTGTTGGCCCTCATCGAGGACAATCGCGACATGCGCGACCGGCTCGACAACGTCAGGAACCAGCTTGAAGAATCGCGCCTTCAGGTCGTGCAGTTGCAAACGAATCTCGAACGCGCGGAAGAGGCTGGCCTGCGCGACGTCGTGACCGCGATCGGCAATCGCCGCTTCTTCGACGCCAGCTTCATGGAGGAGGTGGAGAAGGCGCGAAGGCTGGGTGACCACATGTGCCTCGCGCTCGCCGATATCGACAAGTTCAAGCATGTCAACGACCGCTTCGGCCATTTGGTCGGCGACCGCCTGTTGCGGCTGTTCGCCAACATCCTGGTCCAAAACGTGCGCGGACACGACAAGGTCGCGCGGTTCGGCGGCGAGGAGTTCGCCCTGATCTTCCCCGGCTCGCGTCTTGGCGAGGCGGTGACCGCGATTGAACGGATCCGAGTCGTTCTCGAATCAAAGCAATGGACCATTGAGCCGAGCGGCGAACGCGTCGGCAAGGTGACCGCGTCGTTCGGGGTCGCCAAGCTGAGAACTGACGAGTCGCCCAATGATCTGCTGCGACGTGCCGATGAACGCCTCTACGAGGCCAAGGTCCAGGGAAGGAACCGCGTCGTGGCCGACAATCCCAATGACGAAACTTCCCAATCGTCGCCTCGCGATAGGCGCGCCGTGGCGGGCTGACCCGCTCGCGAGATCGCGTACCCATGTCCGACCGCCGCGTCGACGCCTTTGAGCGCGCCCTCGACGAGGCGGGCCGGAGGGATAACGCCCCGTACGACAGCCCGACGGGAGGAGCCCGCGTGCGCGGCGTCGCCTTTGGCCTCGCGTCCGGTTCCGGCGGCACGGCGCGGTTCGGACATGCTCTGGACTGGACCGACGAACCCGCGGAGCGCCCCACGCCGCCGCCTCAACCTCCGTTGCGCGAACCTGTCGGGAGTCCCAGCGGCACGTCGATCGACATCGCCGCGGAGCTCGGCCTTGGCGCGGCGCTGACGCTCGATCAGCTTACCTCCCGCTGGCGCGATTTCGTCTGGCGCAATCATCCCGATCGGCAACCATTGGACGCCCGCGAAGGCGCCAATGCGCGGGTGGCGATCGCCAACACGCTTTACGACCGGGCGCGGCGAGATCTCGCCAAGGCGAGATAGCTGCTCCAACTTGTGAGTCCTCGAAGTCAGAAAGACTGACGGACCGCGTCAGTCGAGGTTCATCGTCCCGAGCTGGATGCGGATTTCCAGCGCCAAATTGACGAGGCTGGCCATCAGCAGCGCGAGCGCCGCGACAAACATGACGGCGACGATGGCGCCGTGTCCCACGCCGAGCAGGGCCGAGGCAAAAGCGGCAATCAAAAGCGCCGACGTGACGAGCGCGCTGAGTACGCCGAAATAGATGGCTCGGCCGAGCAGCACGATTCGCTTTCGGAGGGCCTTTGCCAGTGCGTCGGGATCGGCGGCGCCGGAACTGTCCGAGCGCAAACCGCGCAGACGGTCGCTGAGGCGCTCCATGCGTTGAATGAGAATGGAGAGAAACGCCGCCACCGCCCCAAGCATGAAGGCCGGCGCGGTCGCATGAGAGATCACCGAGCCAAGGTGATCGATATCACTCACTACCACTGCCGGTCCTCGCCCTCAGACCATCCGACCGCAACGATGCGACGCTCTTAGTGCGACAGGAACTTGAATGGCGCGGCGCTGGCGAATTTGTCGGAAACTTCGCCCGAGAGAATCGGGTGGCCGCTCAAGTCGAGCCGCGCAGGGAGAGACCCCTCCGCGAGTTTCAGCTTCGACAGGTCGACCCAGAAGATCGATGGGCTATAAGAGGATTCGAAAAAGTAGCGCTTGGCGCCGGTGTCGGACACCGTCCGCCAGATTGTCGCGGCGATGTTCGGCTTCTCCGGGTCGGCGAGACCGAGCGGCACCGAGATCGAGCGGATCAGCGAAAACGCGGTCGCGACCGCGAGCCTCGGGTCCTTTTCCTTGGGCGCGGCGTTAAGGCTCCAGCTCATGCGGACAAAGCGATCGGCGGAGCTGATCGTTCCGGGCTGGAAGTTGAGCCCGTTGACGCCCTTCCAGTACGTGTTGATCGCGAGTTGCTGGTCGAAGGTCGGCGAATTGGTCATCACCGTATATTTGCGGTCGTGGTGGATGACGAGCTTGCCGCCGATATATTCGAAAATGGCGCTGTCGCCTGAGGCGTCGGCGAGCGCAAGGTGGCCGCCGGCCTTCTTTCCGCCAGGCAAATCCGGCGCAACGACAGCGAACGGATCCTTGCTGAGCGCGTCGACCGCTTCCGCCACGGTGCTGTAATTGTCGAGCGCGTACTGCGTCCAGGCGCCGACCGAGATCAGCGGCTTGCCGGAAGCCTTGGCGTCGCCGTAGTCGCTTTCGACGAGGTAGAGCGCATTGGCGACAAGACCCGCGTCGTTCATGCCGTCGACAGTGGCGATATTGTAGAACGACGCGATCACCGAGCCATGTTTCGACGTCCACTCGACCGAGCCGGGACCCGCGCCGCCGTCGCGCTTGAGACCTTTCGGAAAGGACCAGAGGTCGGTGGCCGGATCTTCCGCCCAATCCATGGAGCGGCCGACGATATAGCTGTGGGTCCCGGTCTCATAAATGAACCGGGTGCACGCCACCGCATCGAAGCTCGTGACTGCGATCGCCACGGAGGCGGCGAGGGCGATCAGGCGGCTGTTCCTCATTTTCTCTCTCCCAGCATGTGGAGGCGCGCCGGCGAAAGCGGGTTAGGCGCTCCCGCCGACGCGATCGCATGTCCACGTCTTGGCTAGCGGCAGACCCGCACGCCCGCGCGATAGTAGCAGCGAGCGCCATAGGCGGGCCGAACCACCGCCGCGCCATGATAGCCATAGCCCCGATTCACGCCGACGGCGCCACGCGGACCCGCACATCCAGCGTGATAAGCACCGTGCGCGCAGACGACGGCATTTGCTTCAACCGGCAGAGCCGCCATCAAACCAAGCGCAAGCGTTGCGTACGTGATCATTTTCATTTGATTGTTCCTTTCAGCCCACCTGGACCGTCGCGGGTCCGCGGCGGTCTGCCCCTCATAGCCGATTTTTCCTGCGCTGAAGCTCTCGATCGGTTCGATGTCGTCCGGTTTCCAAGTCTGGTTGGACCAAGGCTCCAGCGGTCCGCAGAGACGCGGGATCATGAACCGGCCCTTGTCCGGAACCGTCGGCAAAATCAAGCTCAGCCGGCTCGTTGCACGGACGGCGGACCCTGAGGGGCCGGGAGCCAGTTCGATTCCCTCTCCTCGCCGGGGTTCCAGGGAATGTCACTAGGCTCGGGCATCGAGCCGACGTGAAAACGTCCCAATCCCAGCGGGGTCGCTTCGGGAAGTTTATTCGAAGATTCGCCTGCGGGTGAAGAGCGAGGCGCCGTTCGCAGCTTTCGCGACAGAAAGAAGCTCAGCGCCCCTGTCGTCGAGCAGGACCCAGCCGCCGTTTCGCGCCACGATCGCCCCGATTCGCCCTAAGCCCGCGACGTCGTCGCCCGGCGCGGCCATGTGGATCGAGCCATCGATCTTCAGCCAGACACGATCGGCCTCGGCGGCGACAATCTCGATCGGCCGGGCCTCCAGCGTGGCCTGGCCGACGGCGGCGGCGAGCGAGCCCGTTGTGGCCATGTCGACAGCAGTCGGGGTGTCTGCCGACGGCGGCGTCGGGCCTCGAACGGCGCCTCTCGGCCCGCGCGGCTGAGCGAAGATCGCCAGATGCTCCATGCCGTTGATGCGCGTCTTCCCCGCGCCATAAGCGAGCATGTACATGGCGAATGCAGCCGAAAAACTCGCGAGCGCCATCCCGACCGCTCGGATCACAGTTTCGTGGGCAGGCGCCATCGCTTCCTCAAGCCTCGACTGTTTTAGATTCGTTGCGCAAAGCCGCGGCGAGGTCGATGAACGGATCGTCCGATCGCGGCGCGTCCATCGTCTGATTCATGGCCTCATAAATGCGCGGGGTTGATTTGATCGCCTTGTCGAGAACCGGGTCGGCCCCCGCCGTGTAACCGCCCATCAGCCGCAGCTCGCGGGTCTCCTCGTATCGCGCGATCATCGAGCGCAGGCTCTGAACCACCTTGCGCTGATCGGGTCGCCACGACGGATTTGTCATGCGCGACACCGATGAGAGAATGTTGACGGCCGGGTATCGTCCTTCGTCGGCTATGGCGCGATCCAGCACGATGTGTCCGTCGAGCGTCCCGCGAATCGCATCAGCGACCGGATCATTGTGATCGTCCCCGTCCACCAGGACGGAGAAAACGCCGGTGATCGAGCCTGCCCCTTCAACGCCCGGCCCGGCGCGCTCGAGCAGCCGCGGGAGATCGCTGAAGACGCTTGGCGCATAGCCGCGGGCGACGGCAGGCTCTCCGGCCGCAAGCGCCACGTCGCGCGCCGCGTGAGCGAAGCGCGTGACTGAGTCGACGATCAGCAACACCGATTCGCCCATGTCGCGAAAGTATTCGGCGATCGCCATTGCCGTCTTCGGAGCGAGCCTGCGCATCATAGGGCTTTCGTCGCCGGTTGAGACGACGGTGACGGCGGAGCTGCGATTCTCGCCGAGCGTGTCGAGAAGAAACTCCCGCACTTCGCGGCCGCGCTCGCCGACGAGCCCAATGACGACCGTGTCGATCGGGGTCGCCCGAGCGAGCATTGCAAGGAGCGACGACTTGCCGACGCCTG
Source organism: uncultured Alphaproteobacteria bacterium (assembly GCA_963726105.1). GTDB lineage: Bacteria > Pseudomonadota > Alphaproteobacteria > Rhizobiales > Beijerinckiaceae > Roseiarcus. The sequence continues at coordinate 162,435 of CAVSBJ010000024.1, read as the reverse complement.
AGCCGGCGAAAATGCCGACTCGCTGCCCGACGCATAGAGGCGTGAACAGGTCGACGACGCGCACGCCGGTGCGCAACGGCGCATGAACGCGCGCGCGCTTCAGCGGCGGCGGCGGCGAAGCGTCGAGCGGCGCAGGCTTGTCTCCACTCGGGAGCTCGCCCGCGCCGTCGATCGGCCGGCCGAGTGCGTCCATGACGCGTCCCTTCCAGGCGCGATGCGGCGCCAGCGACAGGGTTTCGGCGCGAAAGGCGCGGGCGCCGATCGTCACGTCGCTGCGCGTGTCGAACGGCTTGAGGGTGGCTGATGAATTATCGATCCTGACCACTTCGCCAATCTCAACGCGATCGCCCACATCGACGCCAACGCACTCGCCGAGCTTGAGAAAGCGCGACAGTCCGGCGACGCGATAGTGCGACGTCGAGACTTCGATGACGGAGCCGCTCACGCGCGCCGCGGGAAATGTCCTCAATCCCTGCGCCACCCGCCGTTCGAAGCGCTCGAGAGGCGAGAGAATGTTGGCGGAAGCGTCAGTCATGCCGATGCCCCGAGAGACTTGATCGCGTCCTGCAGCGAGGTTTCGGACTGCGAGGTCTCCGCCGCCACGCCGTCGAACGCGCGCGTCACCTCGATCAACTTGGTCATCTCGCGCACCGGATCGACGTTCGAGCCTTCGACGGCGCCCTGGACGACCCCGTCGCGGGTGAAATCGAGGACCGGCGTCGCCGGCTTGTCCGGAACGACGCTTGAGTTCTCCGCCCGTTTCAACTTGGCGGCGGGATCGATCTCGAACAGTCCGAGCGCGCCGATTTGGCGTCCATTTTGCGTGATCATTCCGTCGGCGGAGACGGCCAAAGCCCCAGCCCCGCTGTCCAGGAGGATGGGCGCGCCCCCGGCGTCAAGGATCGAGTTGCCGTTCAGCGTGCGAAGCATCCCGGACTCGTCGATCTTGGTCCGGCCGTCGCGGGTGTAGGCCACTCCTTGCGGCGTTTGAATTCCAAACCAGCCGTCGCCCTGCACCGCGAAATCGAGGGTGTTGTCGGTCTTGATGAGCCCGCCGAGTCGGCGCGAGATGAAGTCCGACCCGTTCGAGACATAGCCGAGCCGCGCATCGCCGGCCTTGGCCATTTCCGTCTCGAATGACACGCCAGTCCCGCGAAACCCAACGGTGTTCATGTTGGCGACGTTGTCGGCGATGGTTTCGAGCCGCCGCTCAAGCGCCACTTGGGCCGAGAGGGCAACATAGAGTCCGTTCTGCATGCCGCCGTTCCATGAGGCCCGAAGCCACGCTGGCCTTCCACGCAAACGATGGTTCGGCCGGCTTGTCCGTGGCTGACTTTGCCGGTGACAGCTTCGCGTAAGTCTCACGCCGCAAATCTTGCGTGCATCCGGATCGGGAGCGAATCTTGAATTTCGCCATAGGCCTCGTGATTACCGTCGGCTGCATCCTCGGCGGCTATGCGGCGCTTGGCGGACACCTCGAAGTGCTGTTCCAGCCTTTCGAGTTTGTGATCATCATGGGATCGTCGCTCGGCATTTTCATCGTCGCCAACGCCATGTCGACGATCAAGGACTGCGGCAAGGCGTTTTTGGAGGCCGTGCTCGACAAGGCCCCCAAGCCTCGCGACTTCCTCGACGTCCTCTCAGCCCTGCATGCGCTCATGCGGGAGCTCAGAGCCAAGTCACGCAGCGAGGTCGAAACGCATTTCGACAACCCGCAAGAATCCGAGATTTTCAGGAACTTTCCTAAGCTGCTCGCGAACAAGGACCTCGTGACGTTCATCTGCGACTACGGCCGCCTCATCATCATCGGCAACGCGCGAACGCATGAAATCGAGGCGCTGATGGACGAAGAAATCGAAACGCTGGCGTACGACCGTTACAAGCCGGTCCACGCCTACCAGGCGGTCGCCGACGGGCTGCCTGCGCTGGGCATAGTGGCCGCGGTGCTCGGCATCATCCACGCCATGGGCGCGCTCGATCAATCTCCTGAGATCCTCGGCGGACTCATCGGCGCGGCGCTGGTCGGCACCTTCGCCGGCATCTTCCTTTCATACGCAATCCTGGCCCCGATCGCTCAAAAAATAAAAACGGTGCGACAGAAGCAGCTCAGGCTGTTCACGCTGGTGAAGCAAAGCCTGCTCGCCTTCATGAACGGAGCGATGCCGCAGGTGGCGGTCGAGTTCGGCCGCAAGACGATCCCCTCCAAGGAGCGGCCGACGATCGACGTCGTCGAGAACGAGACGACATCCGCAGGCGCCAGCGGCGGCGAGCCTGCGATCCGCGAGGCCGCATGAGCACGGACGAGGGAACGCGCGAGTTCGACCATGGCGCACGCAGGCTACAGGGCGCGATGCTCGAGCATCCGAACCTTGCCATCGATCGGATGCCGGGGCTCAGCTTCGCGCTCGATCGGTTCATCGCTGAAGCGCCGGCGCGGCTTGCGCCGCTCATCGCGCGCCCGTCCGGCGCCACAATCGAGGAGATTCGTGCAACCACATTGTTTGAGGCGATTGGCGAGTGCTCCGGCCTGACCGCCGCGATCTACGCGAGCGCCGAACCCGAAGCGCAACTCATGATCGCGCTCGATGAGCGCATCGACAGTCTAATCGTCGCTTCCATTTTCGGAGAAGCCGACGGCGCGGGGGGTCCCGACAGGCAGGGAAGGGAGGCGCAAAAGCCTCGCACGATGATCGAGGCTTCACTTGTCGAAGCCTTCGCGCGGGCGTTGGGGGAGGCGCTCGAGGCGGCCTTCGCTTCCGTCGCGCGCGTTGCGCTGAGCTTTGAGCGGCTGACGACGATTAGGGACTCATTCGCGCTTGGGCGTCGGGACGGCGAGGCGGCGGCCGCGCGGTTTACGCTCGGCATGAACGGGGGCGCCTGCCAGGGCTTTTTGTTGCTGCCGCAGGCCTTTCTGCTGCCCTTTCGCGCCGAACTCGCGAACGATCCCGAGGCTGAAGCGCTGCCTGCGGATCGGCGCTGGTCCCGGCTCATGGAGGCCGGCGTTCAGCAGACGCGACTGCCGGTGACCGCGATCCTGGAGGAGGTCCCGATGAATCTCGGCGACGTCGCCAACTTTAAGATTGGCGAGCTTTTGCCCCTGCAATGCAGTGATTTCACCGCCATTCGCCTCGAATGTTCCGGCCGCGGAATGTTCACCTGTAAGCTCGGCCAAGCGGACGGACGCTACCGTCTCGAGGTCGAGAGTCCGATCGCACAAAGACACGAAGCAGCCAAGCCCTAGGGCCGAGACGCATATCGCCGACGACCCCGAAACGCTCGAGCAAGACATTTCATGGACGCAGCCGCCATCACTTCAGAGCCGCAGAGCGCCGTAGACATGGCGAAAGGAGAGCCCATTGCTAATGCGCCCAATCTTGGCGCCATCCTGTCGATCCCGGTCACGGTGCAAGTCGTGCTCGGCTCGACATCGCTGCCGGTCTCCGGACTCATGAAGCTCGCGCGCGGCGCCATTGTTTCGCTTGATCAGCGGGTCGGTGATCCGGTCGACGTGGTCGTGAACGGCACCGTGATCGCGCGTGGCGAAATCGTCGTCGTCGATGACGCCAGCCAGCGATTCGGCGTGTCGCTGCTCGAGGTCGTCGCAGGCGGCGGGCTCAAACAACCGGCGAAGGCTCCGCAGGAGACTGGCCATGCTTGAGGCGACGATCGGCGGCGAGAGAACACTCACCGGACCCGAAAAAGCTGCGGCCCTGCTCTTGATGATGGGCAAGCCCCCCGCCGCTCGACTGCTCAAGCAATTCGATCAACCGGACTTGCAAGCCGTGGCGCGGGCCGCGGCCGGGCTTGGCGCCATTCCAGCGACAACTCTGGATCGGCTCGTCGACGAATTCGCGACCGACTTCTCCGCTGGCGCCGATCTGTTCAGCGACGCGGGCCAGGTCAAGAGCCTGCTCGCCGATAGCCTGCCCCCGGAGCAGATCGCCGACATTCTGGGCGTGGAATCCGGGGAAACCGACGAAGTCGACCCATGGCGGGCTTTGGCGCAAGCACCGGAGAGCGCGATCGTCGCGTTGCTGATGGCGGAGCGAGCCACGACGGCGACCTACATCCTCTCCAAGCTCGATTCGGCCGTCGCAACGAAGGCGATTGCGGCGCTGCCGCGGGATCGCCGCAACGCCGCTCTTTGCGGGCTGGTCGAGCCGCTCGCTGTGACGCCGCTCGCCGCGCGGCTCATCGAAGAGGCGGTCGGAGCCGCGTTGAAACAAGCGCCAAAGGCGGCCGCCGGCGGCGACGGGCGGTCGCGTCTCGCCGGCATCATCAACGGCCTCGATGCGCCGGAGGCGGAGGACGCCATGCGTGCGCTCGAACAGGCGAGCCCGAAAGACGCAGCCATCGTGAAAACGATGCTCTTTTCGTTCAACGATCTGCCGCGGTTGTCCGAACGCGCCCGGGCGCTATTGTTCGATCGCGCCTCGATCGACATTGTCGTCATGGCGCTCAGGGGAACGGACGCGGACTTTCGCGACACGGTGCTCTCGTCCATGCCGTCCCGCGGCCGGCGTCTGGTCGAAGGCGAGCTCAGTTCCGGCGCGAATGCGCCGCCTCGGGACATCGCTAAGGCGCGCAAAGCCATCGCCGACATCGTGCTCGGCATGGCGAGCCGCAATGAGATCGAGCTTGGCGGCCCGCCAGTCGAAGCCGCTTAGGTTTGGAGGCGGCTGCAACAAGCGCCGGCTGGTGAGCGATGAGCGGCGACGTCGATCCTGAAGACAAAACCGAGGAGCCGACAGAGAAGCGGCTACATGATGCGGTCGAGCGCGGCGAAGTCGCCTTTTCGCGGGAGGCGCCGCTGTTCGCTTCGCTGTCCGCGACGCTCCTCGTGCTCATATTCGTCATTCCCAGTCACGCGGAAGGTCTCCTCACCGCCCTTATCGGCCTCATCGACGATCCCGCCGGCTGGCGGATCGAGCGCGGCGATGACGTCCTTGCTCTCGCCGGCCCCCTCGTAAGCGCGGCCATGCGCTTCCTTATGCCGACGGTGATTCTGCTCACCGTCGCGGGCGTTCTCGCTTCCTTCGCCCAAAGCCCACCTCGCATTGTGCCCGATCGAATCTTGCCCGACGCCTCGCGCATCTCCTTGCGCAAGGGCCTCGGCCGGGTGTTTGGCGCTCGCGGTTGGACCGAGTTTCTGAAGAGCCTCATCAAACTCGCCGCGGTGATCGCGGTGGCGATCATGATGCTGGTCGGTCAGAAGGTCGTCCTGCTCACGGCGATGGACATTGACCCGGGCCTGCTGCCGCAGCACGTGCTCGACCTGTCCGTCAAAACGATCGCCGCAGTGCTCGTCGCGACTGTTGTGGTCGCGGCGGCGGACCTCGCCTGGTCACGGATCTTGTGGCGGCGCGACCACCGGATGAGCAAACAGGAAGTCAAAGAGGAGCTTCGCGAGGCGGAAGGCGATCGGATGATCAAAGCGCGGCTGCGCTCGCTTCGTCTCGATCGCTCACGCAAGCGGATGCTCTCCGCGGTGCCGCGCGCCACGATGGTCGTCGTCAACCCCACCCATTACGCGGTTGCGCTGCGATACGTCCGCGCCGAGGGGGGCGCCCCAATGGTTGTCGCCAAAGGCGCTGACTTCATAGCCTTGAAGATCCGCTCGATCGCCGAGGATCACGCCATCCCGGTGGTCGAGGACAAGCCGCTCGCGCGCTCGCTCTATGGCGCCGTCGATGTCGATCGCCCAATTCCGGCCGAGTTCTATCGAGCTGTGGCCGAGATTGTCCACCTGATCCAGCAAAGGAAGGGTCAATGGGCCCAACGAAGACCATGAACGCGCCTGAACGACGTTCACGCCAGCGCCGCCCGCTTGAACGAGAACAAATCATCGCCGACGCCCTCGTAGGCTTCGCGAGCGAGCTCAGGCTGACGGACGCGGCCGAACTGATGGCGATGATCCAAAACGATCATGCGGCAAATCTCGCCGACCTCGTGAATTCGTCGACCGAGCTTTTCTTCAAGAGCGGGACGTTGCGCTACGCTCTGTCGGCGAGTTTCAAGGCGCCCTGGGACGCGACGCCGACGGTCGAGATCGACATGGAGTTCCGCCACGCCGCCGTATGCGCCTTCTTCCGGCTCACGATTGGCCAGCGACGCGCGGGGGTCGAGATCCTGGACATTCTTTTCGAAAAGCAAGGGCTCGACGATTTCGCTAAGACCGAATGGCTCTTTGACGCCTTCAAAACTGCGCGGCTCTAGGTCACGCGAGCAACGGGCGATTAGGCCACGCCATCGCTGTCATGGCCGGGAAGGCTGGCGTCCAAAACCTTCGCAGGGGAAGGAATGACAAGACGGTCGCGCAGGCTTCTTTTTCAAGGACGGCGCTCCAGCCCCGCTCTTCGGCAAGCCCCGTGCAAGTCCCGACGCGCAAGGTTCATCCAATCCCTAACCAGGAATGGCGCGCAATTGTCATCGGTCTATCTTTTCGAGGTCGGCTCCCAGAAGGCGCAATGGCTGTCCGCGCGCCAGACGGCGATCGCCGCCAATGTCGCCAACGCGAATACGCCAGGCTATCGCGCGGTCGACATCCAGCCCTTTTCCGCCGTCCTCGACTCTTCGCCCATCGAACTGGCGACCACCGATCCCGCTCACCTATCGCTGCCTCAATCGGAAACGGGCGCGTTGCGCGAGGTCGAAGTTGATCCGACGGAACAGACGTTGTCCGGCAACACGGTCAATCTCGAGCAGCAGATGGTCAATCTCGGCGACGTCAATCGGGACTACACGATGAATTCCGACATCCGCCGGGCCTTTCATCAACTCCTTCTCTCCGCGCTCAAGTGACCGATCATGCAGGACTCCTTGCAGACAGCACTCCGCATCGCCGCATCCGGGCTTCAGGCCCAGTCGACCCGGCTTCGCATCGTCTCGCAGAATATCGCCAACGCCCAATCGACCGGATCGACGCCCGGCGCCGACCCCTACGCTCGCCAGACGGTCTCCTTCGAAAGTGAGATGGATCGGACGCTCGGCGCCAATGTGGTTGGAGTGAAATCGATCGGCGTCGACACGTCGCCTTTCAAGCTCGAGAGAGATCCCGGCAATCCCGCGGCGGACGAAAGCGGCATGGTGAAGATGCCGAACGTCGATGTGCTGACCGAGCTCGCGGACATGCGCGAAGCGAACCGCAGTTACGAGGCCAATCTTCAAGTCGCCAAGCAGTCGGCCGACATGCTGAACACCACCATCAGTTTGATGAAGGACGCGTGAGCGTCGACGACGCGAGGATGAAACGATGATCGAGAGTGTTTCTGGGATTGGCTCGGCGAGCCTGGGCGCCGGCGTTCGATCCTCGACGGCGACCGCGGCGACGACCCAAGGACCAAGTTTCGAGCAGGCGCTCACACAGGTCATCGGCTCTGCGATCGACACGTTGCAGGCCGGGGAAGCCGTCGCCATCCAAGGCGTTCAGGGCGCCGTTTCGCCGATGAAGGTCGTGGACTCGGTGATGTCGGCTCAACGTTCGCTCCAGACCGTTCTTGCGATCCGCGACAAGGCGGTCTCCGCCTATCAAGACGTTGCGCGCATGGCGATCTGATCCCGTCTCGATCCAGGATAGCGCGCGGGTTCTGAGCGGAAACGAAGGATGTTGAGATGAGAGCGTTGGCGATCGCGGCGACGGGCATGAGCGCGCAAGAGCAAAATCTGGAGGTGATCGCGAACAACGTCGCCAACATCAACACGACCGGCTTCAAGCGCTCGCGGGCGGAATTCACCGATCTCATCTATCAGACCGAACGCCTGATGGGCGTTTCAAATCGCGGCCGCGACGCGACCGTTCCCGAAGGCGCTCAGATCGGCCTCGGCGTTCGCACCGCGGCGATCCGCAGCGTCAACATTCAGGGCGCCCTGACCAACACTGGCAACCAGCTCGACCTGGCGATTCAAGGGCGAGGTTGGTTCCAAGTCACGACGCCGAATGGCGACACGGTCTACACCCGCGATGGCGCGTTCAACACCAACGCGAATGGCCAGCTTGTCACCATGGACGGATACAATGTGAACCCGTCGATTCTCGTTCCCCAGACGGCGACCGCCGTCACCGTCAGCCAGACTGGTCTCGTAACCGCGACGGTCCCAGGCCAGGCCACGCCACAGTCGCTCGGCCAATTGACAGTCGCGAACTTCGTCAACGAAGCCGGCCTGCTGGCGCTGGGCGGCAACTACTTCCAGCAGACGGCCGCGTCCGGGCTGCCGACCGTCGGCGTTCCGGGCGACACTTCGTTTGGGATCATCCAGCAGGGCTATGTTGAGGCTTCCAACGTCGATCCCGTCACCGAAATCACCAACCTCATATCGGCTCAGCGCGCCTACGAAATGAATTCCAAGGTGATCCAGGCGGCAGACCAGATGTCCGGCACAATCTCCAACCTGCGCGGCTAGCTAGGAGAATCGTCCATGATCGTAACGCACGCCCGAGAGGTTCTCAAAGCAGCGATCATCCTGTTCGGGGCGGCCTGCACTGTCCCTTCTTCAGCCCAGGAAGCCCTCATCCCGACACCGAAAGCGGTCATCTACCCTGGCGACATCATCCTCGACGAAATGCTCGTCGACGTTCCCAATGTGGCGCGAGACGGCTCAGGGCCGTTCGTCAATTCGCGCTCGCTGATCGTCGGCAAGGCCGCGCGGCTCACGCTGCTTCCAGGGCACGCGATTCCGTTTTCGGGCGTCTCCAACCGCAAGCTTGTTTCCAACGGCGCGGAGGTCAAGCTCGTCTTTTCCGAGGGCGATCTCGTCATCATAACCTCCGGCTCAGCGCTGCAAGACGGCTCGATCGGGGACATTGTGAGGGTTCGCAATGACGATAGCGGCGTCACTGTGTCCGGCGCCGTCCAGCCGGACGGCTCGGTCCAAGTGAGCGGGGGATAATGCGGCGGCTGATTCTGGCGCTCGCGCTTTGTCTCGTCGCCGCGCCGACCTTTGCGGCCCGGATCAAGGATATCTCGATCCTGCGGAGCGCGCGCGACAGTCAGCTCGTTGGCTATGGACTTGTCGTCGGTCTGCAGGGTTCGGGCGACACCTTGCGCAACACGCCCTTCACCGAGCAGTCCGTCCAGGCGATGCTCACGCACCTGGGTCTTGACGTCCACGGCGCCTCGCTCCGCAATCGCAACGTCGCGTCCGTCATCGTCACGTCGGACCTCTCGGCAGGCGTGGAGACGGGCACACGGCTCGACGTCACCGTTTCCGCTCTCGGCGACGCCCCCTCTCTGATGGGCGGAACGCTCTTGCTCACCCAGCTTCAGGCGGCGGATGGAACGGTCTATGCAAGCGCGCAGGGCGCAGTTTCGGTGACCGGTTTCGACGCCGTCGGCCAGGGCGAGACGCTGTCACAAGGCGTTCCGACTGCGGGCCGCATTCCGAACGGCGCCATCGTCGAGCACGAAGTTCCTGGGTCCCCCGACGAACTGCGTTCGATGCTCGAGTTGAAGAACCCCGACTACGCGACTGCGGTGAGGATCGTCGATGCGATCAACGCCTATTCCCGCGAGCGATTCCATGCGAGCGCCGCTTACGAGGTGGACAGCCGGAGAGTCGAATTGTTTCGCCCCCGGAGGATCTCGTTCCCTCGGTTCATGGCCGAAATCGGAGAGCTCCAGGTCGACCCGGATATGGCCGCCCGCGTGGTTCTCGATGCGCGAACCGGCACGGTGGTCGTCGGCCAGGACGTGCAGATTTCGACCGTCGCGGTGACTTACGGGACGCTGACGGTTCGGGTCGCCGAGCGGCCTCGCGTGTCGCAACCGGCCCCGTTCTCGAACGGCCGAACGGTGGTCACGCCCGATACGCGAATCGACGTCGAGCAGGGGGGCGGACCCGTCGCCATCCTCCATGGATCAAGCCTCAGAGCCCTGGTCGCTGGCCTCAATCGCATTGGCGTGAAGCCACCGGGGATCATCGCGATCCTTCAGGCGATCAAGACCGCCGGAGCACTGCAAGCCGATCTTGTTATTCAATGACCGGCCCGGAGACGGTTCCGCGTTGACTTAAGTCAGCCCAGCGCAAGCCGCGCGATCGAGGATCATGCCCGTCCTCGAGGCCGACAGATGCCGTCTCTTTCTCCATCACAACGCCTGACGGCTCAATCGTGTCGCGCGCGCGTGGCGCTGGGTCTCGCCACCGCGCTCCTTGCCGGTCCGGCATTCGCTCAGGACGGGCGGGCGCCGGAGAAGGAAAAGCCAAAAGCCGCTGCGAACAAAGCGCCAGATAGAGCCACTGTCGACAAACCGCCGGATGCCGAAGCCAGCCGCTTCTGCGCCAACGCCGCCCCGTCGATCGCCGAAGCGCGCATCGCCTGGGAGACGAAACGTCTCAGCGACCTCGACGCCCAGGTCAAGCAGCGGCTAGCCGATCTCGAAAAGGCGGAAGCGTCGGTGAAAGAATGGGTCGCCAAGAAAGACGCTGCGCTCAAGTCCGCAAGCGATGACCTTGTCGCCATTTACGCCAGGATGGAGCCACAGGCCGCCGCGACCCAGATCGCCGCGATGGACGATCAGATGGCGGCCGCGATCCTCGGCAAACTCAAGGCAGGCGCGGCGGGGGCTATCCTTAACGAGATGGAGGCAGACCGGGCGAGCAAGCTTGCGGTCGTTCTCTCGGGCCTAACCAGCGTGGGAAAAAAATCCTGATGCGGCTCGCTCTCCCGCCGCTGTCGCTGGTGATCGCCATGTCGCTGACGGGCTGCTGGACGAGCGCCAACGAATTCATGCGCGAACCCTTCTTCTCGCCGGTTGGCGCAGGACTCGTCACAGATGAAACCGCGAGCATCCAGACGGCGAAAGTCCTTCCCCCTCCTCCGCCTTCCGGAAATGGGACACCGCCGTCCCTTTATAGCCAGCCGCGCATCGGCAACGTCGGCGACATCGTGCGCGTGCTGATTTCGATGAATGACAAGGCGACGCTTGGCAATGCGTCCGGCCGCACCCAAACGACCACGGACAGCGGGGTGATCGACTTCGGCTACAACAACGGCTCGCCGTCGGCGTCATCCAGCCAGCCCGCCAAACTTTCAGGCGACCTCACGTCCTCAGCCTCAACTCAGGGGACGGGGAACATCGACCGGTCCGAGCAGATTCAAGTGTCGGTGGCGGCGGTCGTCACTCGCGTCCTTCCTAACGGGAATCTCGTCATCTCGGGATCGCAGGAAGTTCGAGTCAATTACGAAATGCGCCAGCTGACCGTCGCCGGAATCGTCAATCCGCTCGACATCTCGCTGAACAACACCGTCGCCTATGACCGCATTGCCGAGGCTCGCATCTCCTATGGCGGTCGCGGACGTCAGAGCGACTTTCAGCAGCCGGCTTGGGGACAACAAGTCTACGACGCGGTCAGGCCATTCTAGCCGGAGCGCCCATGTCTGATTCCGCGTTGCCCCAAGGCGTCGACGTTAGGGAGTCGAGGAGGGGATTGTTGATCGAATGGGCGATCGTCATCTGCCTCGCATCCAGCGCCGGCGCCGCGTTCGAGGCGTTGCGCCCCGCCCCCGCCCCGGATAAGCCGGCAGAATCGCCGGCCAGCGCGCCTTCTGCTCAGCCTTCGACGATCGTCGACCTGCCGCCGATCGTCACCAACCTCGGTGCGCCGCAAGACACCTGGGTTCGGCTTGAGGGGTCGATCATCTTTGACCCGAAGACCCTGCCGCACCCCGAAGCCATGGCCGGCCAGATCGGGGACGACGTCCTCGCCTATCTCAGAACCCTGTCATTGCATCAGCTTGAAGGGCCGATCGGACTCGAGAACATCCGCCAGGACCTCAACGAGCGGGCGGCGACCCGCAGCGGCGGCAAGGTGCGCGCGTTCGTCATCCGAACCTTGGTGGTGCAGTGAGACGGGCAATCGGCATAGGCGTCGCGCTCTTGGCGGCCAGCTATCCGGCGGCGGCTCAGAGCGTCGACCTGAATTCTCTTGTCCCCGCCGGCGGAGCGACGGCGAGCGGTCGCATCATCGAGCTCGTCGCGATTCTAACCGTGCTTTCGGTCGCGCCGGGGCTTCTCATCATGGTCACGAGCTTCACGCGGTTCATCGTCGCGTTGTCGTTTCTGCGCTCCGGCCTCGGCTTGCAAAGCGCGCCTGCCAATCTCGTCCTCATCAGCCTGGCGCTGTTCATGACCTTCTTCGTCATGGCGCCGACTTTCGACCAGGCTTGGCAGAAAGGGCTCAAGCCGCTCATGGACAATCAGATCAGTCAACAGGATGCGCTCGCAGCAGTCTCCGAGCCGTTCCGTGAATTCATGCTCGCTCAGGTTCGGGAAAAGGATATGGCTCTGTTCGAGGGCCTGTCCAAAGGGCGCTTCGAGGTCACCGACCGCTCCAAGGCGGATTTGCGGCTCCTCATCCCCGCCTTCATGATTTCCGAGCTCCGTCGCGGCTTTGAGATCGGGTTCCTGATCGTGCTGCCGTTTCTGGTCATCGACATGATCGTTGCGACGCTGACGATGTCGATGGGCATGATGATGCTGCCGCCTTCGGTCATCTCGCTCCCTGTCAAGATTCTGTTCTTCGTGCTGATCGACGGCTGGAATCTTTTGATCGGAAGCCTGGTGCGTTCGGCAAGCTGATCCAGGGCTTCATGTTCGAGCGGGCGCGAGCCTGGCGCAAGGCTACGCGCTTCAAATGGATCCACCCGGCGAGGACCTTCCATGAGCATTCTGAACACCAGCGTCTCGGGCATGCAGGCCGATTCGAACTGGCTGTCGACGATTTCCCAGAATGTCGCCAACTCGAACACCACCGGCTACAAGAACGTCGAGACGGATTTCTCGAGCCTGGTCGATCAGATCGCTGTCGGCGACCAATCGTTTGGCGGCGTCTCCACCCGCGCAGTCTCGCTCAATGCGCTGCAGGGCAATGTCGTCTCAACTTCAACCGCGACAGACCTTGCCGTCCAGGGCTCCGGGTTCTTCGTCGTTTCCGATTCCAGCGGCACGCTCTATCTGACGCGCAACGGCTCCTTCACGCCCGACGCCTCGGGCAACCTCGTCAACAGCGCCGGCTACTACTTGATGGCGGCAAACGTCAAAAATGGCGTTTCGCCACTTGCGGCGAACTCGCTGACCGGTCTCCAGAAAGTCAACGTCGTCAACGCGGGGCAGACCGCGACGGCGACGACGTCCGCCTCCTTAACCGCCAATCTGCCGTCGACCGCAGCGCCGGTCGCTGCGGCCAATCTGCCGTCAACCAACTCGGCAGGCGCGACCTATACCGCTGCGACATCTCTCGTCGTCTACGACAATCTGGGCGGCTCGCACACGATCAACACCTACTTCACCAACACCGGGCCGAACACCTGGGAGGTGGACGCATACGACGCGTCGGGCGCGTCCGCCAATGGCGGCTTTCCCTATTCGTCAGGCCCGCTGGCGACGCAGACCTTAACCTTCAACCCGACGACCGGCGCGCTCTCCTCTGGCTCGCCGCTCTCGTTCACGGTCCCGAACGGCCAGACGATGAGCGTTGACATAAGCAACATGACGCAGCTTTCGGCCGGCTTCAACGTATCCGCGGCGACAGCGAACGGCAATGCGCCGAGCGGAATCAGCGGCGTCTCCATTTCGACCAGTGGGTCCGTGATGTTCAACTATGCGAACGGGACCTCGGGCGCCGCATACGATATTCCGCTCGCTAATGTGGTGAGCCCAGACAATCTCGCTTCGGTCAATGGCAGCGCCTATTTGCCGACTTCCTCTTCTGGCCCTGTTTATCTCGGAACCGCGGGCGGCGGCGGCTTCGGTCAGATTGAAGCGTCGTCGCTCGAAAGCTCGACCGTCGATTTGGCGACCGAGCTGACCGACATGATCCAGGCGCAGAGCGCCTACGAAGCCAATTCCAAAGTCTTCCAGACCGGCGCCAACATTCTCGACGTCCTGAATGGGTTGAAACCGTAAGATCGGAAGGCTGAGCCGCTCCAATGAGCCTGTCGACCGCGTTCAACGTCATCAGTTCTTCCTTCGCCGCGAACGCGGCGCAGACTGCCGTCGTCTCGAACAACATCGCCAACGTCAACACACCCGGCTATTCGCGAGAGATCGCGAATGTCGTCACGAGCTCCTATGGCGGGGCCGATGTGGCCTCAATCACCCGCGAGGCCAACGCGGGTCTGCTGGAGCAGGTGTCGAGCTCAACCTCGCAGGCAGCGACGCAGCAGGCGATTTCCGACGGATTGACCACGCTCGCCCAGACTGTCGACGACAGTTCGTCGGCCACCTCAACCTCGGGCGCGAATCAGAATGGCGCCTCGCCCTCCGCCATGCTGGCCAACCTGCGAAGCGCGCTCGCAACCTACGCAGATTCGCCGACCTCGTCGTCCGCGGCAGACGCGGTTGTGTCGTCGGCTTCCGATCTCGCCTCGTCGCTGAAAAGCGCGAGCGCAACGGTCCAACAGGTGCGTGAAACCGCGGACCAGAAGATGGCCTCTTCGGTCAGTACGATCAATTCGCTGCTCAACCAGTTCACCGCCGCCAACAATGCCGTCGTCACCGGGCTTCAGACCGGCGCCAATGTCTCGAGCGCCGCGGACACTCGCGACTCGATCGTGACCCAGCTCGCCCAGCAGCTCGGCGTCTCGACAACAATTGCCGCCAATGGCTCCGAGTCGATCTACACAGATAGCGGCGTCACCCTGTTCCAAGACACGCCGCGCACGGTTGCGTTCACCCCGACGCCAACGCTTATCGATGGCTCGAATGGCGGAGCGGTCACCGTCGGCGGCGTCCCGATCACTGGCGTCAATTCGCCAATGCCCATTCAGTCTGGCGCGCTCGCGGGTTATGCAGCGGTACGAGATAAACTCGCGCCAGAATATCAGGCGCAACTCGATCAGATCGCGGGCGGCCTTATCAACGCCTTCGGCGAAAGCGACCAGTCGGCGAATCCCACGCTGCCCCCGCTGCCGGGCCTGTTCACTACAGCGGGAGCAACGAGCCTGCCCTCAATGGCGGCGACGACGGGCCTCGCCGCCGCGATCGAGGTCAATCCGAATGTGGATCCGTCGCAGGGCGGCAATCCGAATCTGCTGCGCGATGGGGGCATCTCCAATCCTGGAAATCCGGCCTATGTCTACAACCCGACTGGCGCAGCCAGCTATACGGGACGCATCCAGGCGCTCATCGGCGAGATCAGCGCAACCCAGAGCTTTGATCCATCCGCCGGCCTCGACTTATCGGCCAGCCTCGCCAATTACGCCAACGCATCGGTAAGTTGGTTGCAAGCGCAGAACCAGCAGGCCAGCGACGCCTCTTCTTATCAGAACGCGGTCGCAACGCAGGCGACCTCGGCGCTGTCGAACGCGACGGGCGTCAATCTCGACGCCGAGATGACCAACATGCTGAGCCTCCAAAACTCCTACGCCTCGACGGCGAAGCTGTTGACGACTGTCACCAGCATGTTCACAGCCCTGCTGCAGGCGGCATGACCACCTTGGGTGCAAACTTTGTGTCGACCCGATACCTGGCGAACAGCCTGGTGGGGCCGGTCATGCAGGCTCAATCGCAGCTCACCAGCGCGATGACCGAAGAATTGACCGGCCAGTACGCCAATCTCGGTTTGCAGCTTGGCGACCAGTCTGGCTACGAACTTTCGCTGAAGGAGCAGATCGGTCAGCTCCAGACAATGACCACTGGCAACAGCGTCGTTTCGACCAGCCTGTCAACAGCGCAGAACGCGCTATCCGCCATCCAGGCGACCGCCCAGACAACTCTCGACAATCTCGCAGCCTGGACGCCAAGCGGAACCTCCGGCGCCTCGCTTCAGAACATGGGCCAGTCGGCGCTCCAGTCGCTGATCAGTGGGGCCAACACGACATCGGGCGATCAATACGTGTTCGCCGGAATCAATTCCTCCGTCGCGCCGATGGCGGACTATTATTCGACCCCAACGTCGGCCGCCAAGACAGCGGTCGACCAGGCTTTTCAGACCACATTTGGCGTTCTGCCCAGCGACCCGGGCGCTGCGAACATCTCCGCTTCGGCGATGCAAAGCTTTCTTTCCGGGCCATTCGCGGCGCTGTTCCAGGGCGCCTCGTGGAGCGCGGACTGGTCGTCCGCCTCGAGCGACAATACGACCGCCACGATCGCGCCAGGTCAGACCGTGACGACATCGACCAATGCCAATCAGCCGGGCTTCCAACAATTGGCGCAGGCTTACACGATGCTGAGCGAATTTGGCGGCTCCGCGCTCAGTAGCGGAGCGCAGCAGGCGGTTGCCACGGCCGCCACGTCGCTTGTTTCGCAAGGCGCCGATTCGATGATCAACATTCAGGCCGGGCTCGGCTCGAGTCAGAGCGCCGTCACCAGCGCCAACACGTCGATGAGCTCACAGCTCACGATCCTGCAAGGTCAGCTTGGCAATCTCGACACCGCCAACCCCACTCAGACAGCCGCGCAGATCAGCAGCCTGACCAATCAGATCCAGATGGCCTACGAACTCACCGCGCGCCTGCAGCAGCTCAATCTGGCGCAATACCTGCCCGTTGCCTGAAGCATGAAGGAAGCGATGTACGAATTTGCTTACAACGATGTGATCGAGGATTCCCATCAGACGTTGCGCGCCCGGGAGCGGGCCGCGATGGACCGTGTGATCGGAATGCTGCGCGCGGCCCAGGAAAAGGGTCCGCAATCGCGCGAGCTTATCGACGCGCTGTTCTATCTTCGGCGCCTGTGGACGATTTTTATTAATGACCTCACCGATCCAAACAATGAGCTGCCGGACCAGCTCCGGGCCGGGATCGTTTCGATCGGCGTCTGGATGATGAAAGAGATCGACCGCGTGCGCGGCGGCCTGACCAATGACCTGACGCCGATGATCGAAATCAACGTGCTGATCCGCGATGGGCTGAAGTGAGGGCCAGCGCATGAATATCACGCTCAGAGCCGGAGAACGGTTCTTCATCAACGGCGCGGTCATCCGCATCGATCGAAAAGCCTCGATCGAGCTCCTGAATGAGGTCACCTTCCTGCTCGAGAACCATGTGATGCAGGCTGAGCAGGCGACGACGCTGGTTCGCCAGATCTATTTTGCCGTCCAGATCATGCTGATGGATCCGACGGCGACTGCGAGCGCGGCGCCTCTCGCCCGTTCGCTGATCGAATCGGCGCTCGGCGCCTATCGCTCGCCTGAGTTGACCGCGGGCCTCAAGGGCGTCGACGCATCGCTCCTCCGCGACCGCAATTTCGAGGCGTTGAAAGCCCTGCGCGGTCTGTTCGCCCTCGAGGATAAGGAACTTCAGCCGCTTGCCGATACGCCGAGCGCGGCCTGAGACAGGAGACAACCATGACCGTCAACGCCACCTCCCCCGTTGCGCCCCGCGCCGCACCCACCCCCTCGTCGGCGGCGACTCAAAGCCTCAGCTACAACGATTTCCTGACCCTTCTCATGGCGGAGATGAAGAACCAGGATCCGACGCAGCCTATGGACCCGTCGCAGATGGTGTCCCAGCTCGCCACCGTCTCCGAGGTCGGGCAGGCGGTGCAGAGCAACACGACTCTGGCCTCGCTATTGACCGCGACTTCGCTCAGCCAGGCTGAGCAGCTGATTGGCAAAACAGTGACCTCCGCCGACGGATCAACTTCAGGCGAGGTCGCCTCGGTCAGCGTTGGCGGCGCCGGCGCGGTCGCCACGCTGACCAATGGCGGAACCGTTTCGCTCGCCAACGGCGCGAGCGTGCAGTGAACGAAGGCGATGCGATCGATCTCGTCCAGTCGGCGATCTGGATGGTGGTGGTCGGCGCCGGGCCTTGCGTCGGTGCGGCGATGGCGGTCGGCGTGGTGATCGCCCTCCTGCAGGCCTTGACCCAGATCCAGGAGATGACGCTCACCTTCGTGCCGAAGATGATCGCGGTCTTTGTCGCAGCGAGCCTCACGGCCTCATTCGTCGGCGCGAAGTTCTCGATCTTCACCCAGTCGCTCTACGGGCGGATCGAGCAGGGTTACAAATAGGCTCTAGGCGGCCGACAAACAGCCGAAACCTCTCGGTCTCGCCTCGAGCGAACCTGGGCGATCGGGCATGTGGCCGATTGTTCCGGCCCATATCTGCGTGGCTCGAATAAGCGCTTAAGCGCCCGCAACCGCACCGCGACCCACGGTTTCGATCCTCGCGCAAGGTTCGCGGCACATTCTCTCTTCCAAGGGGCCGCGGCTAGCTCCTTATGAGCGAGGCTTGGGATGTCATTGACGGCGGTGGCGACCGCGCCGGCGGCAAACCGCGGCGGCAAGGACATCGCCTTCGCCGTCGGCATCGTCCTCATTCTTTGCCTCTTCTTCCTCCCCGTTCCCGCGGTGATGATCGACTTCGGCCTCGCGCTGTCGATCGCGCTTTCCGTGCTCATCCTGATGGTGGCGTTGTGGATCCAAAAGCCGCTCGAGTTCTCGGCCTTCCCGACTGTGCTTCTGGTCGCGACGATCCTGAGGCTTGCGCTCAACATTTCGACCACCCGGCTTATTCTTTCCCACGGCGAACAGGGGCCGACGTCGGCGGGCTACATCATCGGCGGCTTCGCCCACCTGGTGATGGGCGGCGATTTCGTCATCGGCATCATCGTCTTTCTCATCCTGGTGACGATCAACTTCCTGGTCATCACGAAGGGCGCGACCCGCATCGCCGAGGTCGGGGCGCGCTTCACACTCGACGCCATTCCCGGCAAGCAGATGGCGATCGACGCCGACCTCTCGGCCGGCCTCATCGACGAGAAGGTGGCGCAGGCTCGCAGGCGCGAGCTCGAGGAAGAAAGCGCCTTCTTCGGCTCGATGGACGGCGCATCGAAATTCGTCCGCGGCGACGCGATCGCAGGACTCATCATTCTTGCCGTCAACATCTTCGGCGGCATCGTCATCGGCGTCACCCGCCACAGCCTGACGCTCGGCGCCGCGGCCGACGTCTTCACCAAGCTCTCGGTCGGCGACGGTCTGGTGACCCAGATTCCGGCGCTCATTATTTCACTCGCCGCCGGCCTACTCGTGGCCAAGGGCGGCACGCGCGGCTCGGCCGACAAAGCTGTCATCGACCAATTGAGCGGCTATCCAAACGCGCTCTTCCTCGCCGCTCTGGCGATGGCGGTGCTCGGGGTCGTTCCCGGGCTGCCGTTCCTGCCCTTCGCGCTCATCGGCGGCCTGATGGCCTTTGTCGGCGTCGCCATTCCCCGGCGCATTGAGAAGGATCGTGTCGCTGACGCGGCCGAGGCGGCGGCGAAAGAGGAGCGAGCCAAGGCTGAGTCGCGCACCTCCATCAAAGAGCAGCTGAAGTCGTTCGAGATCGAACTGGTCCTGAGCAAGGAGCTGAACGCCGCGCTCCTGCCCTCGCGCGACGAGATCGGCTCCCGGATGGCCAAGATGCGGCGCAAGTTTGCGCGCCAATACGGCTTCGTGGTTCCGGAGATCCGTCTCTCGGACGATATCAGGGCGGCGCCCAGGACTTATCAGATCAAGATTCACGGCGCCGCGGTCGCGACTCAGGAATTGCGGGTTACCGACCATCTCATCGTCATCGGCGACGGACCACGGCCCAATCTGCCGGGGGACGAAGTGCGTGAACCCGCCTTCGGCATTCGCGCGATCGCGATTCCCGAGGCGTTCGTCAAGGACGCCAGGCGCGCGGGCTTTCGGCCGGTCGATCCTGTCTCGGTGCTGCTCACCCATTTGAGCGAGGTCATTCACAATAACCTCGCTCAACTGTTGTCGTACAAGGATATGCGCGCGCTGCTTGATCAACTCGATCCTGAATACAAGCGGTTGCTCGACGACATGTGTCCGTCGCAAATCTCGCAGTCTGGCCTCCTGGCCACTCTCAAGCTTCTGCTCGCCGAGCGCGTCTCGATTCGCAATCTCAGCCTGATTCTGGAAGCGGTGGCGGAAGTCGCGCCGCACGTGCGAAGGCCCGAGCAGATTGTCGAGCAGGTGCGTATCCGCCTTTGCCAGCAGATCTGCGGCGACCTTGCCGACGAGGGCGCGCTCGCCGTCTTGCGGCTCGGCAACCGCTGGGATCTGACGTTCCATCAGGCGCTCAAACGGGATCCGAAGGGCGAGGTGATCGAGTTCGACATCGACCCACGTCTGATGGAGCAATTCGCAGCGGAGGCGTCGACGGCGATCCGCAAACGGATGGACGAGCGGCGCTTGTTCGCTCTCGTCACCACGGCCGAGACGCGACCCTATGTGCGCATGATCATCGACCGCATGTTCCCGACTCTGGCCGTTTTGTCGCAGCTCGAGATCGCCCGCGGCTTCGAGGTGAAGTCCCTGGGCACGATCGCGTGACCGCGCTCATCTCCGGGGCGATGGCGGCGCCGCATGCGGCGCTCGCACCCGGGGCGGCGCTCGGCGCCTTCGTGTTGTTCTGCCGGATCGGCGGCTGTTTGATGCTGGCGCCAGGATTCTCGAACACCCAGATTCCGACCCAGATACGCTTGTTCGTGGCGCTCGCGGTCACGTTGACGCTGACGCCGTTGCTGCTCGAGCGCGTGCCAGCCGCCGCGCTCGGCGACGATCCGATCCTCACCCTCAGGGTTATCGTCGTCGAATCGCTGGTTGGCGGTATGATCGGCGTCCTCGCGAAGCTGTTCTATTTCGCCCTCGAGGCCTTGGCTGTGGGTGCGGCGGCGATGCTTGGATTTTCCAGCCCGGCAGGGTTCCAGATCGAGGTCGACGAACCCATGGCGCCATTGGCGACGCTCATCTCCCTCGCGGCGATCGCGCTTCTGTTCGCGGCTAATCTTCATTGGGAGCTGCTGCGCGGCCTCGTGGCCTCTTACGACGTCGTGCCCGTCGGCGCCGACTTCAACGCGCGACTGGCGCTGAAGCAGATCGCCGACGTGCTCGGCGAATTGTTCAGGCTCGCGCTCAGGATTGCTTCGCCCTATGTGATCTACGCCCTGGTGGTCAATCTGACGCTGGCGCTGGTCAATCGGCTCACCCCGCAGGTCCAGGTGTTCTTTGTCGCCACGCCGTTTGTCGCCGCGGGCGGCCTCCTGTTGCTCTATTTCACCATCAAACCAGCGATCGAAGCGTTCATCAGCGGCTTCGGCGTTTGGCTCATTTCCGGCTGACGCATGAAGAGACGCCTCGACGCGCTGACGCGTATCGGCCGGCTTGAAGCGCTCATGCACGATCTCGGCCGCTGGCGCCTTCATTCGCTCGAACGCCAGCAGGCGGCGATGAATGACGATCTGAAAGCGGTCTTCGAGATCCTGGACTCGGACGAGATCGCCAATGGCGTTCATGCGGGACTGGCCGCGCGCCGCATCCGGGCGTTGCAGCTGAGACTCGACCAGCTGGCGCGCGAGCAGGAGCGCGAACGTCGCGGCGTCGTCGCGCAGGGCACGCGGGCGAAGCTTGCGAAGCTCGCGATCGAAGCCGCGACCCTCGACTATAAGCGCGTGAACGAGCGCAAGGAACTCCTCGAGATCATTGAGCGTGCGCTCGCCCGGCCCGCAAGCTCGACGCAAGGCTAGAGGCGGACCTTGGGCTCCTATGCATCTTTAGCGGCGCCCGATGGTCTTCAATCCTCGTACAGACGTCATCCTTGAGGTGGCGAGCGCGGCCGATCCTTCGCGCGCAACTCTTGCTGCTCAGCGGCTCAATGCGCTTGCCGGCCCAAATGCGCCGACGGCTGACTTTGCCGCCGATCTGGACCGGGCCGCCCCGCCCGGGAACGCAGCCTCGGCGCTGCCCACCGGCGGCGCTGACGCGCGATCGCGTCTTGCGGAAGCGTCAGGCGGTCCCGCCAAGCTCAGCCAAGCGAAAACCCAGTTCGAGGCGATGATGCTGAATTCGTTCGTCAGCGAACTTTTGCCGAAGGACACAGGCGAGGTCTTCGGGCAGGGGATGGCCGGCGACATGTGGCGGTCGATGCTCGCCGAGCAGGTTTCGACACAAATAGCCAAATCCGGCAAGCTCGGCCTCGCCAGGCGCCTCTTCGCCACCCACGAGGTCGGCCTCCATTCGGGGCGCGCTGGCGAGGCGGCGAAGACCGCCGGTGAGCCGGCCGCTCAAATGAGCGCCAACATTCTTTCGGCGCCGGCGGCGACCGATCCTGAGAATGGCGCGGTTCTGTTCGCCGGGCGCAAACAGACATGAGCCAGCCGCCGCGCCGCGCGCAGTCTCCGGCGCCCGCCGCGGCATTGCCGATCATCGAGCGTCTCAACGCAACCATCGAAGCGGAGAATCGCGACCTCGAACAGGGTCGGAGGGGCAAATACGAGGTCTACAGTTCGGATAAGAACCAGGGTCTGCTCGAGCTCAATCGCCTTTTGCCCGCGCTCGCCGGCTCCGCGGCCGTGGCTGGACCGCTGCGCGACGCGCTGGCCGAACTTCACGCCAAGCTCGAGATCAACCGGCGGGCGCTGGCGGTGCAGCTCAGGGCCTGCGAGGCCGTCGCGGAGATCATCACCCGCGCCATCCAGGATGGGCAATCCGACGGGACCTACACCGCCCTCGCCTGGAGCGGGTCGTGCAAATGATCAAGGGCGTGCTTGTCGGCGTCGTGGCGGTCGCCGCCGTGATCGGGGGCGAGATGGGAGCCGACAAGGTCCTCGCCATGCGCCAAGTTCGCTCAACCGGGTCCGCCACGAGGACCACGGAGGCGCGCAAGACGCACGAAATCAATGTCCCTCGCATCAAGGACGGCGCGATCAAGGGCTACGCGGTCATGCTTCTCAGTTACACCGTTGACCTGAACGCGCTCAAGACGGCGGCGATTGCGCCGGATTCGATCGTGGTCGATGAGGCGTTTCGCTATGTCTACAACGACGATACGATCGACTTCGATCACCTCGATCGCTTCGATTTCGCGAAGATGAGCAAAGCGCTCGTCGGAGCGATCAACGCGCGCGTGAAGAGCGACGTGGTCGTCGACGTCGGCGTGCAGGAGTTCACCTACGAACCGGTCAGCGAGATCCGCGGCCGCCCGGCGCCTTAAGCCGCTCGCGTCGCCCCGGCCTTGGAGGCAGCGATCAAATCCACGAACCGGCGGAACAGGTAATGGCTGTCGCGGGGTCCTGGCGAGGCCTCGGGATGATATTGCACGGAGAAGGCCGGTCGGTCGGCAAGCGCAATGCCGCAATTCGAGCCGTCGAACAGCGACACATGCGTTTCTTCGGCGTTCCTGGGCAGGCTCGCCCGATCGACCGCGAAGCCGTGGTTCATCGACACGACCTCGACCTTGCCGGTGGTGAAGTCCTTGACCGGGTGGTTCGCGCCGTGATGGCCCTGAGGCATCTTGACGGTTCGCGCGCCGACCGCGAGCCCCAAGAGCTGATGGCCGAGGCAGACCCCAAAGAGGGGGACCTTCGTCTCGAGGAGCGCTTGAATCGTGGGGACAGCGTATTCGCCGGTGGCCGCCGGATCGCCGGGTCCGTTGGAGAGCACCACTCCGTCGGGCTTGAGCGCCAGGATGTCCTCCGCGCTCGCCGTCGCCGGCATAACCGTCACCGCGCAGCCGCAGTCGTTCAGGAGTTTGAGGATATTGCGCTTGGCGCCATAATCGATCGTGACGACGTGAAAGCGCGTCGCACCCCGCCGGAGATAGCCGCTTTCCAGCTCCCAGCTCATCTCGTCCCAGTCGTAGCGCTGGGTCGAGCCCACCGCCGGAACGAGGTCCATCCCGTCGATTCCGGGCCAGGCGGCCGCCTTAGCGCGCAGCGCGTCAAGGTCGAAGGCGCCGTCGGGCGAATGGGCGATGACCGCGTTCGGCATGCCCCGCTCCCGGATGAGCGTGGTCAGCGCACGGGTGTCGATGCCCGTGACGCCAATGACCCCCCGAGCCGTGAGCCAGCTGTCGAGCCGCGCCTTGGCGCGGAAGTTTGAGGGCCCCGAAATGTCGGCGCGCATGATGGCTCCGATCGCGGCCGACGCCGCCGCGGGATCGACGATTTCGATGTCCTCGTCGTTGACGCCGACAATTCCGATATGCGGAAAGGTGAAGGTGATGATCTGGGCCGCGTAGGAGGGGTCCGTCAGGATTTCCTCATAGCCCGTCATCGCCGTGTTAAAGCAGATTTCGCCGACCGCCGAACCGGTCGCGCCGACGCCGAAGCCCTCGATCAGCGCGCCGTCCGCAAGAACGATCACACCCGTCGCAATGCGCGGAAGCCACTCGGACGGCAGATCGTTTATGGCTGGCGAGAGGTCCGTCCGTGTTGCGCTTGACATGCGGCTGTGCTTAAGCGCCGCCTTTGCTGCGCGTCAAGCTTGAAGCGCCGAATCCAACGATCGAGGAGACTCATGCCCGATTCAGCGCCGTTGCGCGACACCGTGGCCGCGCAAATGAAGGAGGCGATGAAGGGAGGCCACAAAGTTCGCGTCGGCGCCCTGCGTCTCATCATGGCGGCTCTGAAAGAGCGGGAGATCGAGGCGCGCGGCGCCGGCAAGATCGTGAGCCGCGCCGACGAACTCGCGCTGCTGACCAAGATGGTGAAATCCCGCCAGGAGTTGGCGGCGATCTATGCGGAGGCGGGACGCAAGGAACTCGCTGAGCAGGAAACCGCCGAGATCGCGGTCATCGGCGAATTCCTGCCCAAGCAGATGGACGAGGCGGCGGTGCTCGCGGCCGCGAAGGCCGCCATCGCCTCGACCGGCGCGACAAGCATCAAGGACATGGGCAAGGTCGTCAACGCGCTCAAGGCGGCGCACGCTGGCGAGATGGACTTTGCCAAGGCGAGCGCGATCGTGAAGGGTCTGCTCGCCGGCTAGGGGCCGGGAGGGTCCCTCATGGGCTTTAGATCCCGCTCGCCGGCGCGCTGACGATGAGACCCGGCGCCGCCTTCGACGCTCTTTCATCGGCTCCATCGAGATCATCGGCCAGCCGTCCTCGGATGCCGCGTCAATCCATAAAACCGACAATTCCTTGACAGGCCAGGCTTGCGTCTGATATAGTTTTTCAGAATATTTTAACACGAAAAGTCGTTATTATCCTGATAAACCGCATGGGGCAGTTCCCGCGTCGGCCAGGGAGATAAAAGTGGAACGACTCGGAGAATGGCGCCGGCGGGACTCCCAAGCCCCCTCCTTTTTGGTGGCTGCGGCGGCTTGGATGAGGCCGCCGCCAGAACGAAAGCGAATCGCATCGCGAATGAACAGGAATCGATCGACGCGGTCAGGGCGACGCGAGGCCAATTTTCTCGCGAATGAAGGGGATGCTTGGGAGTTACAAAGTTGCGCCAAAGCGCACTTAAGCCACTGGAATGATTGAGCGGCGTAAACTTGTGCACGGGGCGCGACCAGCCCTGCGAGAGGGACGCAGACGGACGAAAGGCCGCACCGTGATCTGAAGGGCTCTCAGGAGGCCTTCAGGACGCCGTCGCCGCAAGGGAGCGGCAGAAAAGCCCCCTTGCGAGCGCCACTCGTCCGTCGGGGAGGCGGTTCGGGATGGTGCAGTGCGCATTGCAGGTCTTCGGCGTGTCGAACGGCTCTCGAAGGTCCGCATAGGTGCAGGCGAGGAGGTCCTTTGAGAAGCTCCCGCGTCTGATTGTTGTCATCTTACGCTCGGCGCCGCCGCCGGTCGGCCCGTCAGACAACCGGAATCAATCCTTTACGGCCCTCTGGCCTCTGTGCCAAGGCTCTTTCAATCTGGTTGAGGAGTGGAACAATGGTGACGCCACAGATGGTTCTGCGAGGAGCCATCGCCCGGACTGGTGTCAGGCCCTTCCCCCTGTCCCTGACGTACGAAGTCACATGGCTCTGCAATCTATCCTGCGGTTATTGCGACCGCCATACACCCATGCGCCATGAGTTGACACAGGAGGAGATCTTTTGGGCGCTGGACGAGTTCCGGACGCTTGGAATGCTCCACACCCACCTTGACGGTGGTGATCCGCTGACCCATCGGCACATCGATGAGATCGTCGACTGGCTTACGCAACGAGGGGTCACCGTATCGCTGAACAGCAACGGTATTCTCGTGCCAAAGAAACTTGACACGATTCGAAAGTTATCTCTGCTGAAGATTAGCCTCGACGGCCCCCCTGACAGTCACGATGCGATGCGGGGAACGGGGAGCTTCGAGAAAGCCCTCGCCGGCGCTACCGCCGCGCGAGATGGTGGGGTCAAGGTGGAGTTCACATGCACGGTGGGCCAGCATAATGCTCACACGATCGAGCCGCTGATCGACATCGCGTCCGCCGTCAATATCCCGGTGGTCTTTCAACCGGCGTTGAACAGCTTATTTCTCGGCGCCGATCGCGATGGATCATCCTGGCAGCTGGATGTCCAGTCCATTCGCGCGGCGTTCGCTCGGATTGAGCGGATAAAACGGCGGAGCAATGTGGTCGGCAATGGCTGGTCCAGCCTCAGGCACTTTCGGCGCTTCCCGGAGGACACTCGACCTCCGTGTGCGGCCGGCTGGGTGATGGCGACCATGGACCCCGAAGGCGTTCTCTTTTCCTGCCCCCAGCTCAACCGGAGCGACCGATCCAACAGCGTCACACGGCTCGGGGCGGCGACGGCGTTCGCCAATCTGTCCCGAACGGGCTGTGGCCAATGCTGGTGCGCGCGCCTGGTCGAGGGAAATTATGCCTGGGGGCTGCGGGTCGATCGCATGCTCCCACCATTCGAACGCCTGCCGCGTCAATCCAGGGGGGCTGCGTGAGCCCCGAAGGTCTGGATCTCGCAGCGTCCCGGTCGGCCAGCATCGCCCCAGAACCGAGCCCCCGACCCATTTCCTGGCTGGATTGGCTCCGCTATGGACCGTTCCTGGCGCAGGTGATCGTCACCCGGCGGTGCAATCTTAGCTGCGGCTATTGCACGGAATACGACAAAACCTCTGAACCCGTCCCCTTTGACGTTCTGCGGCAGCGGCTCGAGCGGCTCCGCGACCTTCGCACCTGGGCCGTCTCCCTGATGGGTGGTGAGCCAACCCTTCATCCCGACCTCCTCAGAATCTTCTCCACCATGCGCGTCCTGGGGTTCCATCGCCGCATGATGACGACGAATGGGCTCCTCCTCACCAACGAGATTGTTGACGGACTCAACAACAATGGCATGACCGACATGAGTTTGAGCATCGATGGGGTGAAACGGAACGCGACAACCCGCAAGGTCCTCAACGTGCTGAGACGGAAGCTCGACATACTGGCTGAACGTGCACAATTCGACGTGGTCATCAGCGCCGTCATTGGGACTGCGCCTCGCGAGGAAGTTCTGGAGGTCGTCGAGTTTGCGAAGTCGCGCGGGTTCACACCCCGCCTTTTGGTCCTTCACAATGAACACGGCCAGATGGGGTTGTCCTCAGAGGAGCTCGCCGTCTACGCGGAGGTCAAACAACTGTTTGGACACCGGGTGACCGAGGAAGCGCATGGCTACCGCGAGCGCCTGATCCAGAACGGCGAAGCTCCATTTCGTTGTCGAGCGGGGGCGCGGTACCTGTACATTGATGAGTCTGGGATGGTGCGGTGGTGCGCGCAGACCCGCATGGCGTTTGGAAAGAGGCTGTCCGGATACGCGCTGGAGGATCTTCGGCAACATTTCTATTCGGAGAAACCCTGCAGTGACAATTGTTGCGTGGGTTGCGTCCGGACGGCGTCCGCGTTCGACCAGTGGCGCTCCCAACACTCATCCGAAAGGGTCGGCGCTGTCTCCTAAGTCCGTCGTTTCCAAGGATCGAATCAAGATTCCCCCTTCACACCCTGAGCGGCATCAGCACGAAAAGCGCAGGCGCCCCTTCACGATCCTGGATGAGGGTGGGCGAGCCGGGGTCAGCCAGACGGATCAAGGCGGTGTCGGACGACAGTTGACCGACGATGTCAAGCAGATAGCGAGCGTTGAAGCCGATATCGATCGGCGCGGAATCATAATCGGCCTCGATCTCCTCGCTGGCTGAGCCAGAGTCCGGATTGTTGACCGACAGCGTCATCTTGCCTTCGGCGATCGCAAGCTTGATCGCCCGGCCGCGCTCGGAGGAGAGCGTCGCTACTCGATCGACCGCCCTCTCGAACGGCTCCTTGTCGACGACGAGACGCTTGTCGTTGCCGGTCGGAATGACGCGCGCGTAATCCGGGAAAGTCCCGTCGATCAGTTTCGTCGTCAGCACCACGTCGCCGAACTGAAAGCGCGCCTTGGCCGTCGAAATCTCGATCGTTACGTCCTGGCTCAAGTCCTCGAGCAGCTTCTGCACTTCATTGACCGCCTTGCGCGGCACGATGACGCCCGGAATGCCGGTCGAGCCTTCCGGCGCCGGCGCTTCAACGCGAGCCAGTCGATGGCCGTCGGTCGCGACGGCCCGCAGCATCGGCGCCCCGCCGACGTCGACGGTGTGGAGGTAAATCCCGTTCAGGTAGTACCGCGTCTCCTCGGTCGAAATCGCGAACTGGGTATTCTCGATCAGGCGTTTAAGCTCCGCGGCAGGCAATGCGAACCGGTGCGAAAATTCGCCCGAGGTGAGATCGGGAAAATCGGAGGCGGGCAGGGCCTGGAGAGTGAATCGCGACCGTCCTGAGCGCAACACGAGCTGTCCGGCGTCGCCGGTCGTCTCAAGGCTCGCCTGGGCTCCATCCGGAAGTTTGCGCACGATGTCGTAGATGACGTGGGCCGGTACGGTCGTCGCGCCATTCTGGGCGACGTCCGCGGAAACCCGCTCGGACGCCTCGAGGTCGAGATCCGTGCTCTTCAGCGCCAATTTCCCGTCCGCGGCTTCGATCAGCACATTGGCGAGGATCGGAATGGTGTTGCGGCGCTCGACGATGCGATGCACGTGCCCAAGCGCTTTAAGCAGGACCGAACGCTCGATGGTGACCTTCATCGCTTGAAATCCTGAAGTCTCTGACGTCTGACGCGCCCCGTAAGGGGGGCGGACCTTGCCAAGCCGCGTCGGCGCGCGCAAGGGCGCGGAAGCGATAAGAAACTGGTGTCCTCAAGGATTTTCACTGCCTCGTCAATTCCGGCGTAAGCTTTACTAGCCCTTAAACCGCGAGCCTTACGCTCCGCGACCTGGCGGGGCGCGTATCGCCCGAAGCTCCTTCATCAAGGAGACGCCGCGAGCGGGATCAGCGATGTTCGGCGGAGGCCGCAAGAAAACCCGGACGCGGATCGAGCCGCGCCTTGATTCGCGCGCCGGCGGAGCCTTCGATCTTCGCGCCGATCCTGCCGACCGCCCGCCGACCAGCGGCCGCAAGAAAAAGAACGCCCCCTCGCGAGCCTCCTCGAACGCGAAGCGCGGCAGACGGCGCCGCTCGCTCATCGGCCACCTTGCGTATTGGGGCGTGGTGCTGTCGGTTTGGGGCGCTGTCTTCCTTGGCGGCCTTTTCGCCTTTTACGCGAGCCGGCTGCCGCCGATCGATCAGCTCGCGGTGCCCAAGCGACCGCCCAATATCGCCATCCTCTCCGATGACGGCTCGCTCATCGCCAATCGTGGCGATACGGGCGGCCCTGCAGTCAGGCTCATGGACTTGCCGCCCTATTTGCCGAAGGCGTTCGTGGCCATCGAAGACCGGCGATTTTACGATCATCACGGCGTCGATCCGATCGGCATGTCGCGCGCTCTCCTGCGTGACGTGGCCGGCGGGGGGGGCATCGAGGGTGGCTCGACGCTGACCCAGCAACTCGCCAAGAATCTGTTTCTGACCCAGGAGCGTACGCTGTCGCGCAAAATCCAGGAGGCGATCCTGGCGTTTTGGCTCGAGCGCCGCTACTCCAAGGACCAGATCCTCGAACTCTATCTGAACCGCGTCTATTTCGGCTCGGGGGCGTATGGGGTCGAAGCGGCGGCGCAAAAATATTTCGGCAAGAGCGCGCGGTTCGTCACGCTGCCGGAAGCCGCCGTCCTTGCCGGACTGATGAAATCGCCGACCAAGCTTGCCCCTAACCGCAACCTCAAAGGGGCGAACGAGCGCGCCGCGCAGGTTATTACCGCGATGGCCGAGCAAGGCCACATCACCGAGGCGATGGCGAAGCTCGCGCTCGCCAATCCGGCTGAAGTCAAGCACGACAAGAGCGCCGGCTCGATCAACTATGCGGCCGACTACGTCATGGACGCGCTCGACGACACGGTCGGCGCGATCGACGAGGACATCGTGGTCACGACCACGATCAATCTCAAGATGCAGGCCGAAGCGGAACACGCGCTGACCGACGAGCTCAACGCCAAAGGCGCCAGGTTCGGCGTCGAGCAGGGGGCGCTGGTCGCGCTCGATCCCAATGGCGCGGTCAAGGCGATGATCGGCGGACGCAATTATGCCGACAGCCAGTTCAATCGCGCGGTCGCCGCCAAGCGGCAGCCAGGCTCTTCTTTCAAGCCTTTCGTCTATCTGGCGGCGCTCGAGAAGGGCCTTACTCCCGACACTGTGCGTGACGACGCCCCGATTTCGGTCAAAGGCTGGAGCCCGGAAAATTACTCGCGCGAATATTTCGGCCCGGTGACCCTCACTAAGGCGCTGGCGCTCTCGCTCAATACGGTCGCCGTGCGCTTGGGGCTGGAAGTCGGACCGAAGACGGTCGTCGCGACCGCGCATCGGCTCGGGATTACGTCCGACCTCGATCCTGTTCCCTCGATCGCGCTTGGCTCCTCGGATGTGACGCCGCTCGAGATGGTCTCTGCCTACGCCGCCTTCGCCAACGGCGGCCTTGGCGTCCAACCACATGTGATCGCGCGCGTGCGCACGGCGAACGGCAAGCAGCTCTATGCGCGGCGCAACGCGAGTTTTGGCCGCGTCATCGACCCGCAATATGTGGCGATGATGAACCAGATGATGCAGGAGACGTTGCTGACCGGCACCGCCCGCAAAGCAGAGCTGCCGGGCTGGCAGGCGGCCGGCAAAACCGGCACCAGCCAGGATTGGCGCGACGCGTGGTTCCTCGGCTACACGAGCTACCTGGTCGCCGGGGTCTGGCTCGGCAACGACGATTCTTCGCCGACAAAGAAAGTGTCGGGCGGCAATCTGCCGGTCGAGATCTGGAGCCGGTTCATGAAGGCCGCGCATGAGGGCGTGCCGATTGCGGGCCTGCCGCTCGGAGCATGGCGCAGCGCCGAGGCGCCCGGCGCGGACACTTCACCAACGCCTCCGCTCAACCTTACCGGCTCTCAGATGGGGACCGGAGGACGTGGAGGGCGTGCGCCGCAGCCGGCGCCGCCATCGCCGGAACCCTTCGCCCCACAAGCGCGAGCGCTCGGTCCTCGAGGTGCGACCGGGCGCGCGGACGACGGCGATCTCCTTCCGCCAGCGGAGATCCCCAATGGGGCACGTGGCCCGTCGGCGCACGACAAGGGGCTGCTCAGCAAGCTGTTCGGAACGCCGTGAGGGGCGAACCGGGCCTTGGTTCAAGAACCCGATGTTGTGGCCGTATCGTCCGCCTAGATTACTGGCTTGGGGCGTCGGCCGGATTCACATAAGTGAGTGTGGCCGGGCCTTGACCGTGTATTTGCACAATGGTCTCCCCTGAGGTCCAAGCATAGTGATTCATATGTGGGGGCGCTTCGGCAAAGCCTCCCGCTCGAAGTTCAACCCCCTTATTCTGATCAAGCTTGTCCCCCATTCCGATATGGAACGCACCGGAAATGACGGTCACGAATTCCGTCGTCGGATGATAGTGAGCCGCAATCTTATAGTTCGCCGGCATCTTCAACCGCAGGACATAAAGTCCGTCTTTGGATGGGTCGCCCGATATGACGGCGATCTGCGCGCCCTTCGGTATATTCGGCGGCGCTGGGCCCCATTTCACGCCATCTGCGTTGACTGGTAGAGGCATATTGTCGGCGAGCGATGGGGTCGCAGTGAGCGCCAGCAAGGCAATGACGAAGGCGTAACTCTTCATTGAAATACCCTCCTAATCTTGTTTTATCGGTTGAATGATTTCGACGTCGCAATGCGTCCTGCAAAAAATGACCGCCGATGCAGTCCGCACCGCGCCGAGTTCTCTACGAACAAAACAAAGCGTTCCTAACTGCGGCCGCCGCGTCAATGCGTATTAACACCTATGCTCCGCGTCCCGGGATTGCCTCGGTGAGACGGGGGCGCCAATCTGAGGTTTCGCTGATCGGGCCAGAGGAGCGGTTGGATCCATGTCGAAACGGTTCATCGCATGCGCGACGTTGATCCTAGGACTTTCTACGGCAGGGGCGAACGCCGACACCCTCTCGCTGCCCGACAATCTGACCGGATTCAGCACTCACGACGGCGAGGCCTACTTTGGCGAGAGCGATGCTCATGAGGCGTATTTCCCGCTCGCCAGCAATTTCCTGACCCAGAAGACGCAGGCCTATTGCGGCGTCGCCAGCATCGTCATGGTCCTGAACGCGCTTGGGCTGCCGGCGCCGGCGGTTCCCGAATACGCGCCCTACCGCACTTTCACCCAGGACAACGTGCTGAGCGAACGGACCGACGTCGTCCTTCCGCGCGAGACCCTGGGGCGCCAAGGCATGACGCTCGATCAGCTTGGCGGGATTCTCGCCACGCAGCCGGTGAAGGCGGAAGTCCATCATGCATCCGACAGTTCGGTCGAAGACTTCCGCAAGCTGGCGAGCGCCTATCTTCGTGAGCCCGGCCATTTCGTCATTGTCAACTACCTGCGCAAGGCAATGGGCGAGCAGACGGGGGGCCATATTTCGCCGCTCGGCGCCTATGACGCAAAAGCCGACCGCTTCCTCATCCTCGACGTCGCTCGCTACAAATATCCGCCGGTCTGGGTGAAGACGTCCGACATGTTCGCAGCCATGAACACACCCGACGCCGTCAACGACAACAAGAGCCGTGGCTTCGTGCTGGTCACGGCGGCGACTATCCAATAGCGCCGCCGCGTCCCTTTATCCTAGATGGCTCCCCCGTGCTGCCCGTGGAGCCATCACTTGGCTTGCCTCACATTTCGACGCCGCGCGTGCCCACGTCGATCGCATAGATGGAGGTGCTGGCGGCGATGAACAGCCGGTTGTGATGGTGGCCGCCGAAGCACAGGTTGGCTGCCACTTCCGGAACCACGATCGCACCGAGCGGCGTGCCGTCGGGAGCGAACACGCGCACCCCGTTCATGCGTGATTGGGCGACCAGCCGCCGGCCGCCCAGATGTTGCCATCTTCATCGGCGCGGATGTCGTCGGCGATATAAGGTCGGAGGCACGTCCTTGAAATCGTGGAAGAGCTTTCCGTTGGAGAGCTTGCCGTCGTCGCCGACGTCGTAGACGCGGATGATCGTCTGCTTAAAGGGACCGCCCAGTGCGCCGGTGTCGGTGACATAGAACTTCTTCTCGTCCGGCGAGAAGCAAAGGCCGTTCGGCATGCTGAAGTCGCCGACTACGACGTCCATCTTCCCGCTTTTTGGATCGAGCCGGTAGACATTGCGCGGCAGCTCGGGCTCCTCGCGATTTCCCTCGTGGTCGCCGCCGATGCCATAGCTTGGGTCGGTGAACCAGACGCTGTCGTCTGACTTGACGATCACCCCGTTCGGTGAGTTCAGTGGCTTGCCGTTGAACTTGTCGGCCAGCGTCGTGATTGTCCCGTCATACTCGGTGCGGGTGAGGCGGCGCGTGCCCTGTTCGCAGGAGACCAGGCGGCCCTGGCGGTCGCGGGTGTTGCCGTTGGTGAAGTTGGACGGCTGGCGGAACACTTGCGTTTTGCCAGTCGTGACGTCGTAGGCCATCAGCCGGTCGTTCGGGATGTCGCTGAAAATGAGCCGTTGCTGATCGCCGAACCACACCGGCCCCTCGGCCCAGACGCCCCCGGTCCAGATGCGCACCAAGCCGGTCGTGCCGGCGCTGTATTTGGCGAAGCGCGGGTCGAAAACCTCGAAGGCGGGATCGGGATAGATCGCGGTCGAGGGATCGTTCCAGTCCCGGGCCGGGGGCATTGTGCCCGCCGGGTCGGGCATGTTGCTCTGCGCAAGGGCAGGAACTGTGGCGACTGATGACGCAGCCGCAACTGCTGCCGAACGCAAAAAATCGCGTCGATCCATGTGCATTTCCTCCTGTGCCGTTTTTTTGGCGGGCCGAGACTAGTCGCGACGGCAGCAGCGACGCAAGGACTTGCGAGAAACTGTCTGCCATCCTTCGGGAATATTTCCCGCCGTCGCCGGGCTTACCGAAGCGATCGGCTAGGGCCCGCGCCCATTCGACTGGCGGGACGAACGATCAGACTTCCCGCCAGCCGGGCTTCGTTGGATCGGTCAGGTGGTAGGTGATCGGCCCGATGCCCGAGATGGCGATGATCGCGGGCTCAGTCGCACCCTTCTTGACCCCGTCATAATGCGGGGTCTTCGCCACCCGGCGCACGAACGAGCCTGCCGGAACGGGAACGGTGGCGTCAGGAGCGAAATCCTCGCCGCTTGCAACGTACCATGTGCCTGACATGACGACGTAGAGCCGGTCGGTCTCGTACCAATGCGGTGCGCTCATGTAGCCGGGATGCCACCGAACGAGCACGAAATATTGGCCGGGAGCGTGGATGTCGCTGAACATGTTGGCTGATTCCGCCATTCCGGGCGGGAAGTTGTAGAGCGGCTTCCATGGGATCTCGTCCGGACGCGTGATGATGGTCATTGTCGGATCGACGCCGGCGGCCTTGCCGAGTTTCACACCAAGCGCCATGGCCGCCATGGCGGCCAGGGGTCCGGCGACCAGATCGCGTCTGCGCGTTTCGAGTATGTTCATAATCTATGCTCCTTCGATGACCGCTCCTTTGTCGCGCTGCGTCGCGGCATGAAAGAGGCGACTCCAGAATTTCTTCGTGATGACGATCGTCGCCAAGACTTCAAATCCTTGCTGTGAACAGACGCGGCCCGCCGTAGCGGACGGGAACCGAACTACGGCGTCGCGGTTTACCATTCGGAGGCGGGAAAGGCAGCGTGTTGTTTTGAGCGAACCGGCAAGGGCCCGGAAGCGTCCGGCCCTCGAGATTGCAACGATCAGGTTCGTCGAGATGCAAGCGCAGCCGTCGCAGGAAGGCCGAATCAATTATAGACTTGGAAGCATTTACGCTGTCGTCACTGCGCTCTTGCTGTCGGTGCAGGAGCCATTTTCTTTTTTGGCGGCCAAGCGGCTCAGCGTCACGCAGTTCGTGTTCCTGACCCAGGTCGCCCTGGTGATGTCGGTCCCGCTCTTGATCGCGCATGAGAAAAGTCGCCGCGATCTGGCGTTGCTGCTGGGGAATAGGAGCCACTACGGCCAGTTTGCTGCCCTCTTTCTTATCGGCATGGCCGGCTTGTTGCTGTTCAAGCTCGGGCTGAGCAATGCGCATCCGATCATCATCTCGGCGATCATCAATCTCCAGCCCTTTTTCGCGGCTCTGGTGGCGCTCCTGATCGCGAGAGTGCCGATCCCAGTCTCACCCCCAATCTTCTTCGGTTGTCTTGTCAGCGCGTTTCTCGGCGCGATGGCGGTAGCCTGGAGCCAGGTCGGCGAGGCCAACCGGCCGGAGTTGAGCCAACTGGCTGAAAGCGCGATGCATGGCACCTGGCTTTACGCTATTCCGGTGCCGATCTGCTCGGCCCTGGGAGGAACGCTTGTCTGCAAATGGTTCGCGAAATATGACGAGTCCGCTGCAATCGCGGCGAATTTCTCCGTCTCAGCTCTCCTCCTTATCCCCGTGGCGGGATTTCTCTTGTATTGGCGCTCCGAATTGGACTTCGGTCAGATCTTCCCGGTCATCCTGATGATGGGAGGGACAATCGTCGCCGCCTCGGTGGGCCGAGTGCTGTATCAAACCGCGCTCAGCGTCACCGGCAATGACAATGGCTTCGTTACGATGTTTTTTCTCCTGATCCCTGCCCTCACCGCGTTGATATCGATTCCCTTATCGTGGTGGATTTCTGATTTGCATTTTGCTGTGAGCTGGATGTTCTATGTCGGTTTGTTTGTGGTCTCGGCGTCGCTCCTGTTTTTCTCGCTGAAATCCTGGGGACAGCCGGCTCGGCAATGATCAAGACAGGATGTCGCCTTGGCTAACAATCTCCAGGTTCTGCTCGATCACCGGCCGACCGGCAAGGTCTCGCCCGCCAATTTCCGGATCGTCGAGACGCCAGTTCCCGCGCCGGGCCCGGGCGAAGTGCTGGTGCGCCACACGTTCCTGTCGCTCGACCCCTACATGCGCGGGCGGCTCAGCGACGCGAAATCCTACGCCAAGCCGCAGGAGCTCGGGGCCGTGATGGGCGGCGGCACGGTCGGGATCGTCGAGGCCTCCAACAATCCTCGCTTCAGGGTTGGCGACGCCGTCGTCGGCATGGGCGGTTGGCAGCGCTATGGGCTGAGCGACGCCGCGATGCTGAGGGGGGTCGACGCCAAGGCGGTCCCGATCCAGGCCTATCTCGGATCTCTTGGCATGCCCGGCGTCACCGCTTGGTATGGCGTCAAGAGGATCATCGCGCCGAAGGCAGGGGAGACGGTGCTCGTCTCCGCGGCGACGGGCGCGGTCGGCTCGGTGGTCGGCCAGCTTGCCAAGCTCGCCGGCGCGCGGACGGTCGGAATCGCCGGTGGCCCGGAGAAATGCGCCTATGCTGTCAAGGAACTGGGCTACGACTTCTGTGTCGACCACAAGTCGGCAAACTTCGCCGACGAGCTCGAAGCGGCGCTGCCGAACGGAATCGACGGGCTTTTCGAAAATGTCGGGGGCGAACCCTTCCAGCAGGCTTTGCGGCGGCTCAACGATTTCTCGCGGGTCGCGGTCTGCGGGCTCATCGCGTCTTACGAGGGCGCTGTGACCGCGTTGCCGGATATGCGCATTTTTCTCATCAAGCGCTTCAAGATGGAAGGTTTTATCGTCTCGGATCACATGGACTTGTGGCCCGAGGCGATCGGCGAACTGGCCGCTCTCGCCGCCGCCAAGAAGCTCACATGGCGCGAGACGGTCCGCGACGGTCTCGAAAATGCTCCCCAGGCTTTGATTGACCTCTTGCATGGGCAAAACTTCGGCAAGATGCTGGTTAAGATCGACTAAACTCAAGTCCAGCAAAGGCCCGATCCTTTTCGCCGCCGTG
The DNA here is from genome assembly GCA_963726105.1 of uncultured Alphaproteobacteria bacterium. Lineage (GTDB taxonomy): Bacteria > Pseudomonadota > Alphaproteobacteria > Rhizobiales > Beijerinckiaceae > Roseiarcus. The sequence goes on along the minus strand of CAVSBJ010000024.1, from coordinate 125,549 downwards.
TTTGAGTTGTACTCAAGACGTCAACTCCCTATTTAGCTAAAATGAAGCTCGGCGATTGGCTTAAGCGCAACCAGGTATCGCGCACGGATTTTGCTCGCCGCATCGGCGTTTCGCCCGGCGCGGTGACGTTGATCTGCCGCGAACAGGGGTCGTGGCTTTCTCGAGAAACCGCCGAGCGGATCGTCGCCGAGACGCAAGGGGCCGTCACGCCCAATGATTTTCTTAGCGGCCCCCCGCCCAAGGGATACGACATGCCGAATCCAGTCGCAGACGCCATCGAGGCCTTCGCTCGCGGCGAGATCGTCGCGGTCACCGACGACGACGATCGCGAGAACGAGGGCGATCTCATCGTCGCCGCCTCGCTCTGCACCACCGAGAAGATGGCCTTCATCATTCGCAATTGCTGCGGCATCGTCTGTGTGCCGCTCACCGCCGACGATGCGCGGCGGCTGAATCTTGCCCCGATGGTGGCGGTTAACGACGCGCCGCTTGGCACCGCCTTCACCGTTTCGGTCGACGTCCGTCATGGGCTCACAACGGGCATTTCTGCCGAGCAGCGCACCAACACCGTGCGCGCGCTCGCCAATCGCAACATGGGCGCAAGCGATTTCGTCCGCCCCGGCCACGTGTTTCCCCTGGTCGCCAAGGATGGCGGGGTGCTCATGCGCTCCGGCCATACCGAGGCCGCGATCGACCTTTGCAAGCTCGCGGGTCTACCCCCGGTCGCCGTCATCTGCGAACTCGCCAATGACGACGGCACGGTGATGGTCGGACCTCAGATCGAGGCCTTCGCGGAAAAGCACAAGATCAAGCGCATTTCGGTCGCTGACATGATCGCCTACCGGCAGGCGCGCGAGAAGTTGGTCGAGCGGGTCGCCTGCTTTCCGATTGAGACGCCGATCGGCGAGCTTCAGGGCTACGCCTACCGCACCCCGTTCGACCCGGTCCTGCATTTTGCTTTCGTTCATGGGAGCATCGGCGACGGGCGCGACGTGCCGGCGCGTCTGCATCGCGCCGACATCCTGAGCGACGTTTTCGGCGGCGGCGCGATCCCCAAGGTCTTGAGCCGCTTCAAGGCGGAGGGCCGCGGCGCTCTCGTTTACCTTCGCGACGGCGCGGCCGGAGTGCCAGCGAACCTGAGCGGGGCCCACGCGACCGGCTCCGACGATGCGCGCGAGACGCAATGGAGGGAGATCGGACTCGGAGCCCAGATCCTGCGCGACCTTGGGGTTTCGTCGATCCGCCTGCGCACTGACAATCCACGTACTTACGTCGGGCTTTCTGGTTTCGGCATCGAGATCGCAGCCGTCGAGCCGATCGACGGCTGAGCCTTGGCTCCGGCGCTGCGGCAAGTCCGCTGCTGTCTCTCGCCGGGCCATCGATGTGCGTGCAACCTCGATCGCCCAGGGAAGCGAAGATGCGAGACGTTCGTGAGCGCGCTCATAAGCTTTTTTGCGGACTTGATCAGGGGACCGCGGGTCGCCACGGCCAATGCCGACGATCCTGCCCGGCGTCCTATCGCGCGGTCAGAGGTCTTCGAGCGTCAGATCCTGTCTCATAAGGATATTGCCCGAAGTTAAGCCGCAGTCCACCGGCAAAGCCGCTCCGGTGATCGCCGAGGCCGCGTCGGACGCCAAGAAGGCCACGGCTCTCGCGATATCGATCGGCTCGACCACGCGCCCGAGAGGGTACCAGCGCCGGAGCGTCTCCAGAACTTTGGGATCCTTGGCGGCGCGCTTCTCCCACAGGGGCGTGCGCACGGTGCCCGGCAACACGATATTGGCGCGAATGCCGTAAGGGCCATATTCCTGCGCCAATGAGCGGGTCAGCGAAATCATTGCTGCTTTGGCGGCGCTGTAGGCAGGATCGCCGAGCGCGGTGAGCCCGTTGACCGAACCGATATTGATGATGACGCCAGAACGGCTGGCCAGCATGCCGGGGATGACGGCATGAGCGCAATAATAAGCGTTGTCCAGATTGCCCTCGATATTCTGCCGCCATCCAGCGGGATCGGTGCGAGCCAACGTTCTATGGGCCGAGCCGCCGGCATTGTTGACGAGAATGTCGACTGGGCCCAGCGCGCCGGTCAGCGACACGAATGCGCGCTCGACCTCATGGGGGTCGCTGAGGTCGGCGACAGCATGAGCGAAACGTTTGGCGTCCGCCTTGAGTTCGGCCGCGAGATCTTCGAGGCTCGCTTTCTTGTCGATGGCGGCGATCTTAGCGCCCTCGTCGATGAACAATCGACACAGGCTTTGGCCGATCCCGCCAGCGGCGCCAGTGATCGCGACCACCTTGTCCTTGAATGTCATGCGATGTTCCCGAAGGCCGCGACCGCAAAAGCGGTTGCGAGGTTTACCCCTTCAGCGCCCCTTCCATGAGACCTTTGAAGAACAGCCTCTGCGCCAGCGTAAACGCGATGATGCCTGGCGTTACGACGATGACGTAGACCGCCGCGAGGTTTGGCCATGCCCACTGCCCCTGCCCGCCTTGGGCGGCGGCGAGAACCACCGGCATCGTGCGCTTGGCCTCGTCATCGACAAGCGTCAGGCACAACAGATACTCGCCCCACGCCGCGACAAAATTGACGATGAAGATCACGACCAATCCATTGCGCACCATTGGCAGGCCGATTTCCCACAGCGCCCGCCAGTGGCCGGCGCCGTCGATCCTCGCCGATTCGAACATTTCGTGCGGCACGAGTTGGAACATGCTGCGCATGATCAGGATGCTGATCGCGAGCTGCAGCGTGACATAGGGCAGTATGAGGCCGCTCGTATTGTTGATGAGACCAAGCCAATGCTGCGTCTCGTAGATGCTGATGATCGAGACAACGCGCACGGGAAAATAAAGAGAAACGAGCAGCGCGGTCACAACGAGGCCTGAACCGAGTGGGCGGATGTGCACGAGCGCGTAACCCGCAAGCACGGCGCAGGTTGTGGTGAGCAGAACGGTTGCGGCCGTGACATAGATGCTGTTGAACAGATTGACCGGAAGCGTCGCGATGCGTTGAAAGACGAAGCTGTAGTGGGTGAAATCGAAGTGCCGCGGCCAGAAATCACCGCGCATCGCGTCGGGCAGTGACTTGACCGACATCAGCAGCACCCAGGCGAGCGGCAGCAGGATGATGAGATTAAACAGGTTGATCACGACGTGGCGAACCGCCGCAGTTCCGACAGACGAAGCGGGCTCGTCTCGGAGTCCTTTGATATCGGCGTGATCGGCTTCGAGCGTCATCCTCAACCTTTCGGACGGAAGATCCAGATGAGCCCCGCCATAACGAACATCATGGCGATTGCGCCGATCATGCCGATGGAGGCGGCGTAACCTTGCCGCCATAGCCCCGTCTTGAACGCCTGGTCGTACATGAAAATCGTCCAGGTGTAAGTGGGCGAAGCCCGGTTGAAGCCGCCGAAGATGAGGTATTCGTCGATCACCGCCATCGCCGAGCCGAAGCGCAGGACGACCAGGATCATCATGATCGGGGCGAGTTGCGGCCGCGTCACATGCCAGAAAACCTGCCACTCGCTGGCGCCGTCTATGCGCGCCGCATCCGGCAAATCCTTAGGTATCGCTGCAAGGCCGGCGATGAAGAAGATCGTGTGGTAGCCGAGGCCCCACCAGACTTCCATGATCGCGATCGCCGGCAGCGTGAGCGCCGTGCCGCCGAGCCATTGCGGCGCATTTTGCAGGGTGAAGAGCCCGAACGTATTGACCAGGAGATGGTTGATCGGGCCGCTCTGATAATTGTACATCCACTTCCACAGCACGAAGATGAGCGTGCTCGGAATGACCGCCGGAATGAGCAGGATCACACGGTAAACGGTGGCGAGGCGATGGTTCGCGACCCGATCGACGAGGATGGCGAGAAGCAAAGGGAGGATGATCGTCCCGGGCAGGAACATGGTGGTGAACAGAGCCGCACGTCCCAGGCTCGCCCACATCAGCGGGTCGTGCAGCGCCTGCGCGTAATTGTCGAACCCGACCCATTGCGCCGGCTTGTCCGACAGGAGCTGGAAGTTGGTGAGGCTCATCCACAGAACGCGGATGATCGGCCACACCTGATAGCCGATGAAGAAGATGAGGGCAGGGACGAGGAACAGCCACTCCGACATGCCCTTTCGGAAAATCTCGGCGGGCCTACCCTCGACCCGAGCTCCGAGTTCAAGTTCGTCGTTTGCGATCACCTGCGCCATTCACAAATCCGACACGCCGACCTCTCCGCGTAAGGTGGTGCGGAGCGGGCGGCCAAAGCCGCCGCGCCCCAGGCGATCAGCCCTTCTTGATTTCGGTCTGCACCGCCTCCATCACTTTCGTCATCGCCACCTTCGGATCGGGCTCCTCGCCCTTGAGGTAAGTCTCCCAGATCGGTTTGCCGATCACGAATTGCTGCAGCCCAAAAAGGTTGTTGTCGATCGCCTTGGCGCGCTCGAGCTGGCCGCGCACCAGACTCACGAACGGCGGCATCCAATCCGGCTTGGTCGCGTCCCATCCCGCGTAGATCGACTTGTAGGGGGGAAGCTGGCCGGGATGGACGCCCGGCGTGCCAACGATCGAATCCTTCCAGATCTGCTGATCGTAGGTCAGCGCCTTGATGTATTCGGCGGCTTTCTCTTTGTTCTGACCATATTTCAAGAGCGCGCAGCCGGTCGTCCAGAACACGGTCGAGCCCTCGCCGTTTGCGAACTTAGGCAAGGGGCCGAGATGCAGAAGCTTCGGGTCGTCCCAGCTCGCGGCCATGCGCAGGGGCGCATTGAAGTACTTGAAATAGAGGCCGACCCGCTGGGTCGCGAAGGCGACTTCATCCGGGGTGCCATTGACCCCGGCGTCGGATGACCCCTCGAGCAGAATGTCAGGATTCGAATAGGCCATGATCTGCTTCATCAGCTTCAACGCCTCGATCGCGGGCTCGCTGGTGAAGTCGAACAGGCCATCGGGCGTGTAAGCTTTTGTGCTCATGCTGTGGGTGACCGGCACGAGCGAACGCCAGCCATGGGCGTCGAAAGTCGCGCCCCAGGGCGCCGCTTTCGAATCCACGATCTTCTTCGAGCTTGCGAGGAACTCGTCCCATGTCGCCGGCGCAGCGTCTGGCAGGCCAGCCTTGCCGGTGATGCCTGAATGCCAGGACGTGCCGATGACGTCGAGGAAGAACGGCCAGCTATAGAGCTTGCCGTCCACCGAACATTCCTCCCGGATCGACGGGATAATGTCGTCGATCACGTCTTTCGGAATGTAGTTGTCCCACGGCTCGATGACGCCGGCCTTGATGAAGGCCGACATCTCCACGAATGGCGTCTGGCCGACATAGACGTCCCATGTGCTTTGCTTGTTCTTGGCCTCGGCGACGAAGCGCTCGATGCCGAAGCCCTCGACTGGAGCGATCTGATAGTTGATGCCCGGAAACTTGGCGTTCACCGCGGGGATGCCGGGATGCAGGTCTTGAATCCATTGGTAGAACGTTGGGGTCAGCGGTCGGTCCGCTGCGAACGCCGGCGCAATGCCAGACTTCGCGACGGCGCCGACGCCGGTCAAGCCAAGACCGGTGAGCAAGCTGCGCGTCAGGAAATCTCGCCTGTCGATGCGGCCTCGGGCCAGCTCACGGCGCGCCGCTTCCTGAAAGAGGTAGTCCTGTTCGTTGCGTCCACTCATTGTGACCTCCCGATCTTCGCCACGTTCGGCGCCCTACGCAAATATCGCGCCCAAACAATTGGCCAGCAGTTGGACAAAGGTCGCCGCGGCGCGTTTAGATGGCCCCGAAAAGACGCATAAGTCAAAGTGCTCAGTCGCGAGGCTTTGATGCATTGCGGGCAGGCGCCAAAGGCTAAAGGAACATGCGACAAAACGAGTGGGGTCTGCGACATGACGGTGCTCGACCAATTCCGGCTCGACGGCAAATGCATTCTTGTCACAGGGGGAAGCCGGGGGTTCGGCCGCATGATTGCGCTTGCGGCCGCAGAGGCCGGCGCTGATGTCATGCTTGTCGCGCGCGATCCTGACGCGCTTGCCCGAACGGCTGACGAGGTGCGGAAGCGCAATCGAAAGGTTTGGACGTTCGCAGCGGATATCGCCGACCCTGTGGTCTGCGAGGATCTTTGCCGGAAGGCGCTCGCCGAAGAGCGTCCCATCGACGTTCTCGTCAACAATGTGGGCGGGCGCAATGTCGACGTTGCGATCGAGAACTCTGACCTTGCGACCTGGCAGCGCTTCATCGACCTCAATCTTACGCATTGCTTCATTTGCACCAAGATGATCGGCGGGGCGATGCTTGCGCGCGGTCAGGGGCGCATCATCAACATCGCGTCGATCAGCGGCATGATCGCCAATCGCGGAATTGGGGGACGCCACTATGAAACGGCGAAGGCCGCGGTCATCCATTTCACCCGTGCGACTGCCGCCGATTGGGCGCCGCGCGGCGTGACCGTGAACGCCATCTGTCCCGGTCTCTTCATGACCGAGCCGAACCAGGAATGGGCGACGAAACACCCTGCGGTGATCGAGACGTTTGTGAACTCGATTCCGATGGGCCGCGCCGGAAACCCCGAAGAAATTGGTCCGCTCGCGGTCTATCTCGCGTCGCCCGCTTCGAGCTATGTCACCGGGGCCGCCTACGTGATCGACGGCGGCTATACGCTCTGGTAGCGCGCCCGCGGCGTCGCTCCGCATGGGCTTTGGCGGGTCAGCTCGACGCCTTCGCCATCACGGAGCGGATCAACGCCTGAGACGTGTCGAGCCGATCATATTCCGGCGGCCTGAGTTCTCCGCCCATGAACACATGCGGCCGGCGAAACCGCATGTCGCTTGCCACCGGCTCGAGCGCGGCGAAGTGCATCTCGCGCGGCCGCGCCGCGACGACGATGCGCTCGACGTTGCGCGCCGTGATACCGCCGCCCGGCATGATGATGATGCGATCGCTCGCCAGCTTCATGAGCTCCACGATGAGCGGCAGGCCTTCGAGCACGCTCGGCTCCTGGCCCGACGTCAGCACGCGATCGACGCCGAGATCGATCAGCGTCTCGAGCGCGCCGAAGGGCTCAGCGGCGACGTCGAACGCACGATGGAACGTGACCGACAGGGGCCGGGCAAGCGCAACCAGCTCGCGCGTTCGGTCGGCGTCGATTTCGCCCGCCCCCGTCAACAGGCCAATAACGACGCCGTTCGCACCTTCCGCCTTGGCGGTCTCGATGTCCGCCCGCATCGCGGCGAACTCATCCTCATTGAACAGGAAGTCTCCGCCGCGTGGCCTGATCATCACGTTGAGGTCGATGCCGGAGACTGTCCGCGCCTGGCGGATCATGCCGAGGCTGGGCGTGAGGCCGCCCTCGAGGAGATCGGCGCAGAGCTCGACGCGTTGAGCCTTTGCATCCTTCGCGGCGCGGACGCCAGCGACCGAGTCCACGCATATCTCGCAGATCATCGAGACTCTCCCGCCCCCGACTTGCCTGCCGCTTCGAACGGCTCCCCGCCTATGCTTTGATCTGCAGAATGGCCTCGATCTCGACCATGATGCGGTTTGGCAGCGAACCCATGCCGACCGCCGAACGCGCATGGCGCCCCGCCTCGCCGAGGACCTCGACCATGAGGTCGGAGCAGCCGTTGATAACCTTCGGATGGTCTGCGAAATCCGGCTCGGCGTTGACCATGCCGAGAAGCTTGACCACCGCCTCGACTCGCGAAAGCTCGCCGATCGCGGCCTTGGCGACCGCGAGCAATTGCAAGCCCGTGAGCCGCGCCGCTTCATAGCCCTGTTCGACCGAGGCGTCCTTGCCGAGACGCCCGACCATGAAACTGCCGTCCGCGCGCTTCGGCCCCTGCCCGGAGAGGAAGAGGAGATTGCCGGCCAACCGATAAGGCACGTAATTGGCCATCGGCCTGGGGACAGCGGGAAGCGTGAGGCCGAGCGCCGCAAGCCGCTCTTCCGGTGTCGATGTCGTCATGGCGCAATGATCCTCAAAGACGTAGGGAGAAAAAGACAGGCTCAACCTTCCAGCAATTTGCCGTCCATGACGATCGCGCGCGCGGAAAGCCGCGTTCGTCCGGTCAGGCGCTCGCCGGTCGAGTCGACATAGTCGAACGCGCCCGTTTTGAGCTCGAGCACGGAAGCATCGCCGGCCGCGCCTGGCTTCAAGGTTCCGAGATCGCCACGGCGCAAAGCTTTCGCCGGCGCTTCCGTCGCCGCCCGCACGGTATCCGCGAGCGGAAAGCCGAGGCAAAGAAACTTCGACATTGTCGTGAGGAGATCGAACGCCGGCCCATCGATGCAGAGCGCATGCACATCGCTCGATATGCAGTCGGGGGCAAAGTTGTTGGCGAGCATTGTGCGCGCGGTCTTGAACGCGAACGATCCCATGCCGTGGCCGATGTCGAAAATGACGCCGCGCTTGCGCGCTTCGATCACGGCCGGGCGCACGCCGCCCTCAGGCGTCGTCGGATTGTTGGGGAACGGCCGGAAGCAGTGGGTCAGGATGTCCCCGGGCCTCAAGCGCTCGAGCACCTCCTCGAGCGTCGGCGGAGGAACGTCGATATGCGCCATCAGCGGCAAGCCCGCTTCTTCGGCGACCTTGAGCGCGATGTCGAGCGGCGCGACGCCCGAATTCCCCGACGCGTTAGAGCCGACCCGAACCTTGATCCCGCCGATCGTGTCGCGGTTCGCCAGCGCCACCTCGACGGCGTCGATCGGCGCCATGAGCCTAAGGTCGCCGCTTTCTCCAACCATCACGCGCTTGGAAAAGCCGTAGATGCCCGCGAAGGACACGTTCAGAAGGGCAATGATGCGAACCGGCGACGGCTTGATCACATGCTCGAGAAAGCCTGGATAGTTGCCCGGCCCGGCGCTCCCCGTATCGACGAGCGTCGTGCAGCCCCCACGCGCGAGAATGAGCGGATCCACGCCGAGCGACGTGCCGCCCCAATAGACATGCGTGTGAAGGTCGATCAGCCCCGGCGCGACGATGCGCCCCGCGGCGTCATGAACCAATTCGCCTTTGAGCTCAGCTCCAAGCTCAGCTACGCGACCGTCGCGAAACCCGACATCCATGACGGAATCGATTCCCTGGGACGGATCGATGACGCGGCCGCCGCGCAGGACCAGATCAAAGGACATGTCGCTTCAACTCTCACTCGCTTCAAACTTTCGCGCCCTATCGGATCGCTTGGCTCGCGTCAAAAAACTTGGCTCGCGTCCAAAAAAAGGGGGCTCGGGGTCACGCTGCGCTCTGGAAGGCAGCGAGTCCCTCCGCGATCCATTCTAGATTCGCGTCTCTCACATGGCCCCAATTGTAGAACGCGATCTCGCTCACGCCACCAGCGGCGAGCGCGCGGATCGCTGCGAGAAATTCACCCTTGGAATCGAGATCGGGAAAGGCGGGGCGGAGGATGCCGCGTAGACGCCCCTTTCCGCGCAGTCGGCGCTTCACGTCGAACAGGTCCGCTTTGATCCGCTCGGCTCCAGGCTCATAAAAGCAGGCCTCAACGATTCCCGCAGCCTCCGCGAGGCCTGTGAGATCGCTTCCCTCATACCAGGCGCCCCCGGTCGGTCGGGCGACCGAAGGAATGACCGCGACCGTGGCGTCCTTGCGCACCGCGTCGCGAATTTCGCGCACGAGCGAGGTCACGACCGAACATCGCCAATCGAGATAGGCCCTGAGGTCGCCGTCGCTGCGCACGTCCGCGAGCCAGAAAGCTTCCGCCATGTCGCTGGGAAAATCGACGTCGCTCGCGAGATAGGCTTCGATGTCGGCCGCCGCTTGCCGCTTCAGCGCTTCGACCCGAATCCCGGCGCTCTTCGCGCCGGCCCGGCAGTGCGCGCAGAAACAAAGGCCGAGCTGGCTGTCGAGCCAGCGATTGGCCCGATTGAGCGCGAACTCGTGATGGTAGCCATGCGCGTAAGGAAGGAATCCCGGCGTCTCCAACGACACGCCGCTGACGGGATAGGACTCGGTGACGTCGCGGGCGAGGCCGACCGCATAGGCGCGCGCCTCCGGCGCCGAGGGGCAGAGATTGTAGACGTAGCGATCGCCGAAGGCGTTGGCGACGGCGGAATCGGGATGTTGCAGGCCGAGCCGCGTGTTGTGCAGGAGCACCAGCCAGACGTTGGTCGCCATGCGGCTTTGCCCGACAAGCTCGCGCATGATGTCCCGGCCGGACGCAAGCATCGCGTTTTCAACCGGCTTGATTGCGCCGTAGCGGCTGAGGTCCGGCTTGAAATAGATCGTCCCGTCCTCGGGAAAATAGACCTTGCTGCTCTTGCCATGGGGTCGCAGGAACTTGCCCGCGTGGTAGCTGCCCGTGATCGTCACCGTGTCGAGGCCGAGGGCGAGGAATTGGTCGACCGCCGCGCTCACGCCGATTTCGGCGACGTCCCAAGGGTAGGCGTAGATGGCCTTGTAGCTCATCGCATGCGTTCCAGTCAGAATTCCAAGCGCAAGACCAGCGGCTCGCCCCTTGGCGCAGACAATTGCGATGACGACGCCAGCCGTCAACGCCGCACGGGATCCGTGCGACGTGCGAGGGGGGAGTTGGAAAGGAAGTGGAGGCTTCTGTTGCCAGGCGCCTCCGGACCCCGCCTAGAAGTGCAAACCCCTAGGACTTGATTCCCAGTACCAGCGCTGCATTACGCAGCGAGGGCCACCGGAGCATAGTTGTCATTCGCAACTATAGGTTTGACCCGATAACGGCGGTATCATGCCGAGCGAAAGATCACCCTTTGGGTCCCCCGTCGAACCTATTTCGCCCCCGCCGAAACCCGCTTGCCAGCGGGCTTGGGTGGAGGCGCCGGGTACTGCCCCCGGGTCCGAAAGACTTATTCCGATGCCAATTTATCGCCGTATCCCCCCTTGCGGGAGGCCTGTTGAATATAGGGGGTAAGCGCCGGCCTGGGAAGGGGCGATCGAACGGAACGGCTTGAGAGAGGCGCGACGCAAAACTGTCATGCTCCTCGGACATGGTCTATATTGGCGGCACGGGAGGCGAATATGGCGACAAAGGCTGACTTCACTCCGGATGAATGGAAGCTCCTGCTGCAAAGCCCGCTCATCGCGGGCGTCGCGATATCCGCCGCCGATCCGAGCGGCCTTATCGGAATGATGAGGGAGAGCATGGCGAGCGCGCGCGCGCTCATTCAGGCCAAGACCGATCCGAACGCGGATGCGCTCGTCAAGGCGGTCGGAAGCGAATTTGAGACCTCGGAAGGCCGCGGCCTCGCTCAGGACGGGGTGAAGACGGCGATCACCGGCGCCAAGACCGGGGCTGAAATCGTCACCAAGGCGCTCGACGCCTTGAAGGCCGCCTCTGCCGTGCTTGACGCGAAAGGCGGCCCGGACGCCATGCCCTTCAAGACCTGGCTTGCCGGAGTCGCCAAGTCGGTGGCGGAGGCCGCGCCGGAAGGCGGCTTCCTCGGCTTCGGCGGAACCCAGGTGAGTGATGCGGAAAAGGCGACGGTCGTGCAGATCGCGGCCGCGCTCGGCGTCCAGGCTCCGGCGGTTTAGAGCCGCTGCGCCTCAAGCATCACGGCCTCGGAACTGTTCCGAGGCCCGGGCATTATGCTTGACGGGGCCTTGATGAACGGGAGGTCGGACATGGCGGGATCAGAGCCTGACAAGCCAGCGGGCGAGGAATTTTCCAAGTCGCTGAAGCAATTAGAGGAAGAGTCGAGCGAGCTCAAGTCCAAGATCGAGCAAGAACGGCGATCCCACAATATGCCGATCGACTCCCAGCTTGGCGATCCCAAATGGGAGGAGAAAGCCAAGGATGGGCGCTTCGATCGCGCCGAGGACGAGGACGAGGCATAAGGGCGGGCGTGACAAGGACTTCGGCGTTAAGACCGGGATGGCTCGGAATTGGCGCCGCAAGCGATTGAAATCGCTCAAAACCGACTCGGGCTCTCGTCGAGCGCACCCAATTCTGGCATCCGCCGCTCAATGAGACGGCGGGTCCGCGACAGGGTCCGTTGAGCGTTCACCGATCTCCTGGATCACTGGCGAAGACCAGGGACCGGCGATGCCGAGCGTCAGATGGGCGGCGTCTTGCGATTCCTCGCCAGACGCGTCCGTCTGGATCGCCTTGACCTGCAAAGCCCAGCTTTGGTCGATGAGATCGACGAGCCCGTCGAGATCAGCCTTCACGCCATGGCTCGTCATGACGCCGCGTCGGACCTGAGCGCGGCCGTCGTTGAGCGCCAGGGAGGCGTCGACCTTGTCGAACGCGGTGCCGCCGAGACGCATGTCGCGCGCGATGTCGATCGGCCGTCGATGGCTTCGGCGCAGCGCCTCCTCGAGGTTGACGCCGAGGATGGAGCCATTGGCCGCCTCGAGCGAGGCCGTGCCCGTCAGGCTCGAGATCGCGGCGGCGGGCGAAGCGCCGGAGGCCTCGAGCGCGAATTTCGCCCCGCCGGTCCCGGTGATGATCGGCTGGGCGAAATCGGCGATCGCGGCGCCGAGGTCGGCGTTGGCGAGTTCGCCGCGCGCGCTCAGCTCGAGGTCTCGGCCAACGTAGGCCGCGCCGACTTCGCCCTGGAGGCTGCCGCCATAAGCCCCAGCCTCCAACAGCGTGGCGCTGACATGGCCATCGGCGACGATTGCGGATGCCGCGGCGTCGGCGAGCTTGAGGCCGTAGGCGTCGAGATGGGCGGCGGACAAACGCAGGTCGAGGTCGAAGCTCCGCAGGGGCGCGAACGCGAAGGGCTTCGTGCTCCACCGGCCCGACGGGTCGAAGACACGTTCGGGCGGTCCGAGCAGCGGCTCGAGCGCCAGCGTTTCGGCCGCGAGCGTGCCGGAAATGGACGGGCGTCCGCCGGCTTCGCTGATTGCGATCGCGCCTTCGAGCGTCTGCCCGGCGCTGGTCAGCGTCGCGTCGCCGAAGGTCAATGAGTCCGCCGCCCCCTTGACCTTTGCTGTGACCGTAATGTCGTCGGCAGCAAAAACGGCCGGCGGCTGAGCGTCGAGGAAAGCGGCGAGGGCGTCAATCGACGGGATGGACGCAGTCAGATCGCCATCGACGCTGGGCTTGTCGCCGAGCGCGAGCGAGCCGCCGAACGCAAGCTTGCCCAACGGCGAATCGAGCGCGAGCACGATCGGGCTCGGCGCGCCCTTGGCCGCGGTCTCCGGATCGTTGAGCGCGCCGGCGATCGCGATGGGCGTCTTCCGCCACACGGCGGACAGGTCAAAGCGGAGTTGATCGCCGATGGTCAGTCCGTTGAAACGGCCGTGAACATTGTCGATCAGCGCGTCGACGCCGCGCCTGGCGCTGACCACGCGCAAGGCGCCGTTCGATAGGCTCAAGCTGGCCAAAGGCGCCAGCGCCCGCCTGGCGACGCTCGCAGGCCCAGCCGATTCCCCTGCCGCCCCGGCAAAGGGCGGACGGTCGATGTCGACGGTGACCGTTGGACTGTCAAGAACAACTCCGGTGGGAATGAACCGTCCGCGCATGAGGTCGATCAGCGACAGGTTGAGGCGCGCCTTCGGCGCTAAGAGAAGGTTGACGCCATAAGCGTCATCGAGCCGCGCCTCGGTGATGCGCACGCTCGGCCGCGGCAACGCGGAAAAGGAAGCGCTCTCGGGCGCGCTCCAATGGAGTCGCGGCGAAGCGCCGAATGCGGCGTTGAGGCTGTCGCCAACTTTCGCGGCGGTCAACGGCCAGCGCATGAAACCGCACGCCGTCAGCGCAACGATCAAGGCGAGGGCCAAGCCCCACGCCACGGGCCGGCGCATGCTGTCAAGATCTCCTTTGGACTGCGGCGAGCGACCGAATGGGCCGATTCATAGCGCGAACCGACAAGCAAGGCGACAACGCGCTGAAAGATCAATGCGGACAGAGGGCGAGCGAGGCGATGACGGATGAGCTGGCCTCGGAGCTGCGGTCTGGCGATCCCTAGGCCGCATCCGGCCGAGAGGCATCGGCTTCCTCGTCGGCTGGGCGGTGCGGCTTCACGTCTTCGTGAGGGTGTGCTTTGCGGCCAAAAGGCGGCTGCGAGGAGATAGGCGCCAAGCGAATACCCCCGTCGCGCCATTAATTCGCTGTTAAAGCCTTTCACTCAGCTTCGCCGTAGGCGCGCTCGGTCTGCCGAGACTTGCGCGTCGAACCGGAGGTTGAACAGCCCTCATGCGCGACGATCGTTTTCAGTTCATCCCTGACGCGGGCGACCAACGCAGAGCCAGCAGCGTCCTCACCCGCATCTATCGCGATATTGGCCTGGCCGCGGTCGCCGAGGCGTTGAGGCTGCCGGCGGAAGGCTTTGAGCCGGATATGATCGAATCGCTTGAGCGGGGCGAATTCTATCTGCTCCCGCCTGCCCGGGCGCTTGTGTCTGCCGGAACTGACGCGTAAAATCGCCTCTGGCGAACGTGCGCCTGAGGCGAGCCAACCATGGTTCACTTGACGAGGCGCCGATTTATTGCCGGCGCGGCGGTCGGCGCCGCGACGCTGTCGCTATCCGGTTACGCGACCACCTATGAGACCGGTTCTGCGCTTACGCTTGCGAGCTATGCGCCCCGGCTCCCTAACTGGCCCGACGATCTCGACCTCACGATTGCGGTCATTGCCGATATTCACGCCTGCTATCCCTGGATGTCGGAAGAACGCGTCGGCGACATCGTCGACCTCGCCAACGCCCAGAAACCAGATCTCACGGTGCTGCTCGGCGACTACGTTTGCACCCATCGGCTCGTTTCCGGGTATGTGCCGCCGGGCGCCTGGGCCGAGCAATTGGCCCGTCTCGAGGCGCCGCTCGGCGTCTATGCCATTCTCGGCAATCACGACTGGTGGTGGGCGGCCATTCCAACCGAGCCAGCCGATCATTCTCGCAGCGTCCGCCGGGCGCTTGCGGAGGCGGGTGTTCCGCTTTTGGAGAATCAATCGGTGCGATTGTCCGAGCGCGGACGGCCTTTCTGGTTGATCGGCCTGGGCGACCTTCTGGCGCCTGTGCCTAACCCACGCCACGGTCGCGGCGCCGACGATCTTCCAGCAGCGATGCGTGAAGTCAACGACGAGGCCCCCGCGATCCTGCTCGTTCACGAGCCTTACTTTTTCCCGTGGGTTCCGGACCGGATCGCCCTGACGCTTGCGGGCCACATGCACGGCGGGCAGATCAACCTTCCGATCATCGGGGCGCCCGTGGGTCTGCTGAAGCGCCGCTCATCAAAATACATTTATGGCGAATATGCGCTGGGCGAGAAGCGGATGATTGTTTCGGGCGGACTGGGAGCCTCTCTCGCGCCGGTGCGCATTCTCCGCCCACCGGAAGTGGTGATGGTGAAGCTCGGCGGGGAAGGCGGGCTCGCCTAAAGCAAGCGGCCGTCGGTGACCGAAAGGAACCGCTCCTCTACGACAATTTATTGCGAAAAAGCAGAATCTGCATTAACCTTGCCCCCATGACCAATTGGCGCTTCCGCATGGCCTTGACCGGAGACCCCGTCTCGGAGCTTCGCCCTCAGGGGCAAAAGCGCCGCGAAAGACTTTTTGCGCGTTTATGCCGCGTAACCCATTGATAAGTCTCGATTCGGACGAGAGAATCCAAGGAAATCCAACCCTCATAAGCCGGGGGATTCGGAGCGAAACGGCCAGGGGCCAAGAAAATCCAAACGAATCGTCCCGACCAAGGTCTTGACGCGTCGGCGCGAAGGAGCCAAACCGGCCCCATCCCCATAATGCAACGCGCCCTGAGCCCTATTCGAACAGGGTCGGCGCGATCGAGGCGACCAGCAACGCCGCCATCGTCCAGTTGAAAGGTCGGGTCACCCGCGGATCCTTGAGCAGGCGGCTGAGCGAAGCGCCGAAAAGCAGCCAGACGCCGCTGCAAGGGATCGCGATCAAGGCGCAGAGCGCGGCAATAAAGAAGACGCTGCTTGTATAGCCGTCGACGACGCCGGCATAAGCCGCGAGCGCGCTCAACGCCATGACCCACGCCTTGGGATTGACCCACTGGAATCCGGCCGCGGCGAGAAACCCGATCGGCCGGCCCCCGGCCTCAACTTCGCCGATTGGCTTCGCGAGCGCGATCTTGAGCGCGAGCCAGATCATATAGATTGAGCCGGCGACTCGCATGACCGGCAGGATTTGCGGGAAGCGCTGGAACAGGATGTCGAGCCCAAGACCGACGATCGCGATCATCAGCCCAAACCCTAGGATCACGCCGGCCATATGAGGCAGGGTGGGCCTCAGACCATATTTCACGCCCGACGTCATCAACATCAGGTTGTTCGGTCCGGGCGTAACGCCAGCGACGAAGGCGAATGTGGCTAGCGCCCAAAAAATCTCAGGATGAACGGTCAGCGCCGATGCTCCTCGGGAAAAATGCGCCCCGAGCTTAGAGAGTGGTCACGTCTTCGTCGACTGGATCGTCCTTGCGCGTCGAGCGGGCTCCGCCTCGCCGCGCCCTGCGGCCGGCGTCGAAGGCGGCTTTCGCCATCGCGCTAAACGGACTTGTCAGCGCGCTGACCCGGTCGAGGCCGGCGACCGCGCGTTCGCCACGCGTCAGCACGCGGTCGAGTTCCGCCATGGTCTTGGACAGGGTGGGTTCGTCATCGTCGAGCCAAACCTGAACGACGCGCGCCCAGGCAAGCGCCAAGCCCTGGAGTTTGATCGCGCCGGACGCGCCCTCCGCCTCGATCCCGGCCGCCTCGAGCATGAAGCGCAGTGACGACATCGTTACCTGATTCATCGCCAAAGCCGCGGCAGGCTCGCGGCGGAGCCACGCGACAATCTCGCGAAGGCCTTCGCGATAGGGCGCCATCGCTTCCAGACGGCGCATCAGGACGTCGAACAGCCGCTCGCGCGAATTTTCTTCCGAAAGCTCGCCATCGTCCTGCGCGAGAACGATGCGGTCGATGCGGCGTGTGAAACCGGCGAGCACGGCCCCCCTGGAAGGGAAGGCGTCCCGGAAGTCGGCGAGAGAAACACCGGCGGCCTTGGAGATGTCGCGGACCGAGATGTCCTCGAAGCGCCGTTCCGCCGCAAGCTCCATAAGCGCGTCGACGATCTTGCCGCGGGCGTCGGTCGGCGGCGATTTGGCCTCGCTATTCAATTCCGTAGCCATGCGCTCCTCCGTGGTCCTCGCTAACCAATGTAAGCGCTCGGCCGCCCGCCGCCAAGGAACCTCGCTAACCCGCCATCTCGGCTGCGCGCGCTTGGGCGGCGGCCGTCGCACGAACCATCAGGTCGTTGAGCCCGTTGGCCTCCTGAAGCACGGCCAGGGCGGCGGCGGTGGTGCCGGCCGGGGACGTGACATTGCGGCGCAGCGTTGCCGGCGCGGTCCCGCTTTCGCGGCGCATGAGCTCCGCCGCGCCCTCGACCGTGCCGCGCGCCAGGCTCATCGCCATTTCTGGCGGGAGACCGAGTTTCTCGGCCGCGGCAGCGAGCGCTTCGGTGAAGGCGAACACATAGGCGGGTCCCGACCCGGAGATCGCGGTCACCGCGTCGATCGCGTTTTCGTCATCAAGCCAGAAAAACGCGCCGACCGCCCCAAGCAGGCGCTCGCACCAGCGCTCTTGCTCCGCACTGACGTTCGCGTTGGCGAAGGCGGCGGTGACGCCCCGGCCGATCGCGGCCGGCGTGTTGGGCATCGCGCGCACGACGGCGCGAGCATGCGGGAGGCGCGCCATCAAATTGGCGATGGTCTTGCCGGCGATGACGGAGAGCAGGAGCGTGCGCTCTCCGGCGAACTGGCTGATTTGGGGGGCGACCTGGTCCAGGCTCTGCGGCTTGACCGCCAGCACCAGCATTTCGGGGCGCGCGTCTGCGCTGCGAGCGTTGAGCGCGACGCCCCGGTCCGCTGCAAGCGCTGCGATCTCAGGCGAAGGGTTGGGCTCGATGATCGTCAACGAGCGCGCGGGGAGCCCGGCGTCGAGCCAGCCCTGCGCCATCGCTCCCCCCATCTTTCCCGCCCCGACCAGGACGAGGCGCGCCGGCCACTCGGTCATCTGTCGCTTCCGTTAAAGTTAGAAAAGTAGCGGGAACATTGGGCCGATTGTCGCATTTTTGCCTCGGTTGGTAGCTTTCGGCAAACGACCCCGCAACAATCGCTTGGACTCAACCAATGAGTTTCGCTAAAGGATTAAGGCGAAAGCGGGACGAGGGCCCCCAGGTGGCGCTCGCGATTTTGTGAACAGATCCTAAGCTGACGCTTGGTAACTTTCATGAAACCGTTGCGTTTTATGGTAAGCAAATTATTAGCGGTATAAATCGACGGGGCGGCGATGAAGACGAATGTGGTCATTGTGGGGCTTCTGCTGGGCGTAATGGGTTTGGTGAGCGGCTGCACGCCGGTCATTCAATCCGGACTTCCCGATCCGCAACTTAGCGCGCGCGACAAGCAAATGATGGCGCTTGCGGAGCCAGACGAGTGGAAGATCCCGACCGTTCGCAGCAAGGTGCAGTACTCGACCCAGGAGCAGCCGGGCACGATCATCGTCAATACCGGCACCAACTATCTTTATTACATTCTGCCTCATGGCGAAGCGATCCAATACCGGATCGCAAGCGGCGCGGAATATATGGGATGGACCGGCCGCGCCGAGGTCGGTGCGATGAAGGAATGGCCGACGTGGATGCCGACGGCGTCGATCATGGAGCGGTGGCCACAGTTCCAGGTCTACAAGCAGCACGGGCCCCTGGAAGGCCGGTGGGACAATCCGCTCGGCGCGCGCGCCCTCTATCTCTTCGTCAACAACAAGGACACGCTGATCCGCATTCACGGCACCAACGAGCCATCGGAGATCGGGGGGCACGTGTCTTCAGGCTGCATCCGCATGCGCGATATGGACGCGATCGATCTCTACAGTCGCGTGCACGTCGGCACTCCAGTGGTGGTGATCAGCTAGCGATCACCGGAACGGCGGTTCGTCGAAGCTCCTGAGCTTGCGCGAGTGCAGGGTATCGTCCTGGCTCTGCAACAGGCCAATCGCCGCGATGCCGATCTGCAGGTGCTCAGCAATGGCTCGCTCGTAAAACGCGTTGGCGGCGCCGGGCAGCTTGATCTCGCCGTGCAGCGGTTTGTCGGAGACGCACAGCAGCGTCCCATAGGGCACGCGCATTCTGAAGCCCTGGGTGGCGACGGTTGCCGATTCCATATCGACGGCGATGGCGCGCGAGATGTTGATGATCCGCCGCTCCTTCGACCAGCGCAATTCCCAATTGCGATCGTCGTCCGTGACCACTGTGCCGGTCCGCAAACGACGTTTGAGCGCTTCGCCGCGATCGCCCGTCACCTTGGCTACAGCCTCCTGCAGCGCGACTTGCACCTCAGCCAGCGCTGGGATCGGCGTCTCCAACGGCACCGCCTCGTCGAGGATGTTGTCGCGCCGAAGGTAGGCGTGCGCCAGCACATAGTCGCCGATCACCTGCGACTGTCGAAGCCCGGCGCAATGGCCGACCATCAGCCAGCAATGCGGCCGCAGGACCGCGATGTGGTCGGTAATGGTCTTGGCGTTGGAGGGCCCGACGCCGATGTTGACCAGACTGATTCCGCGCCCGTCAGCACGCACGCAATGATACGCTGGCATCTGGAAGCGGTGCCAGGCGACGGCGCCCACGCGCGCCTCGGCTTCGGCCCGCGAAATCGAGGAGTTGATGACCAGATTGCCGGGTAGAATGACCTTCTCGACCCCGGTCCCCCCATGCAGCTGCTTCAGGCCCCATTGAACGAACTGGTCGACATAGCGGTGGTAGTTGGTGAGCAGCACCCAGGGCTGCATCGCCCGCCAGTCGGAGCCGGTATAGTGCACGAGACGGCGGAGCGAGTAATCGACGCGAGGCGCGTCGAACAGGGCGAGCGGCCGCTCGGGGCCGAAGTCGAACTCGCCATCCGCCGTCTCGTCGCCAATCGTGGCTAGCGAAGGCACAGGAAAGAACCGTGCGAGCTCCGCCGCGTCGGCGCCGCCGCGCGTTAGCTCGTCGCCGCTCTCGATCACATAGGGATAGGGGATTTCCAGCGCGCCGACACCGACCTCGATCGCGGCGCCGTATTCCGTCACGAGTGGCTCAAGCTGCTCGAGCAGATAAGCGCGAAAGTCCGCCGGCTGGGTGACCGTCGTCGTATAGACGCCAGCCTCGCTGAACTTGGCGAACGCGCGCGCGTTGGAGAGTGCCGGGCCGTTGGGCGTATAGGTAAGGCGCAATTCGGGGTAGCGGAACAAGGCGCGGGTCGCCGCCGAGGGCGGCTCGCCCTCTTTGAGAAAGCGCTCGACGGCGCCGTGCAGAGCTTGGGTGGCCTCATCGTACAGGCGAACGAGCCGGTCGACCGCCTCACTGGGGGTCGCCACGCGCTCGAACGGGCCTTTGATGCTGTCGATCGAAGGGCCAGACACCGAACGGTCTCCTCGAAGAGCGGCGTCAGGCCGGCGCAGAGGCCTGACCGCAGCGGGGCGGCCTAACTTTTGGCCGCGATGCAGGCGATCTCGACAGTGTAAGGCGGCGCCGCGAGCTTAGCCTCGACCGTCGCGCGGGCCGGCGCATGGCCGGCGGGGAGCCATGCATCCCAAACTGCGTTCATTTCCGCGAACGTGCCGATGTCGGCGAGATATATGGTGGTCGACAGGATCCTGGTTTTGTCGGACCCAGCTTCGCCAAGCAGACGGTCGATCGTCGCGAGGATCTCCTTGGTCTGATCGCCGACGCTCTTGCCTTTCGCCTGATCAGCCACCTGGCCGGCAAGATACACGGTCGAGCCATGAATCACGGCCTGCGACATGCGCGGACCGGCGTGCAATCTGGCGATGGTCATGGGTGATGCTCCCAGAGCCGAATCTCAAACGCGAACCAGGTTCGGGACCGCGCCCATAAAGTTGAGTTTGCCGATTTCGACTCCGCTCCCGCGCAGGATGTCGTAGGCCGTGGTCAAATGGAAATAGAAGTTAGGCATGGCGAAGTGAAGCAAATAGTCGGCGCCGGGGAGTTTCAGTTTGTTGGCGCCCGCGGGGATCACGATCTCGCGCGTCTCCCCGCCTTCCATCGCCTTGGCGTCGATCGATTTCAACATGTCGAGGGTTGCCTGGATGCGGCCGCGCAATTCCGCGACTGTGGCCTCCTTGTCCTCCTTGACCGGCGGATTCTTGCCAGCCAGCCGGAATGACGAATTCTTGGCGTGATCGCAGAAGCCCTGAACCTGGCGGACGAGCGGCCACATGTCCGGACTTAGCCGCATGGCGAGATAGTTATTCGGATCGAATTTACGCGCCGTGGCGTGCTCCTCCGCTTTGTCGAGAATCGCCAGGAAGGCGTTGAGGCCGCGCTCGTAGATCGGAACGCTGCTCTGATAGAGCGAAAGAGACATCGGCTTCAATTTCCTCCCGAATTCGGCCGCACGTCGCCCCGGCCGGGGCCATGCATGCACCCAAAGTGTGACGTTATCAACTTCCCTCGGCAGCGCCTTGGGGCGGCCTTCCGCCTTATCGAGATGAGGCTCGATGACCGCCCTCGTTTCCGCGCTGGTCGCAACGGGGACGACTTCGAATCTCACGCCGCGGGATGAGACCTGGGCTCATTTCACCCTCCTCAATGCTGAGGCCTTGTGAGCTGCGATTTTGCTCGACTTTTTCGACCGGACCAGAAATTCGGGATCGTCCTTGGACGCCGCAACCTCATGGCCTTTGATCCTCCCGGGTGAAGTCAGCTTCCCCTCGACCGAACCGACGCTGCCGCCGCCGCTCGATTGCCAAGCGACTTTATCGCCAGGCTTCAGCTGTTTCGCCATTGGGGTCCTCCTGAACGAAGCTCCGCCCTAATTCGCTGGAGGCAGGAAAGTTGCAGCGCCTGACAAGGCGAAGCCGCCCCGCCCGATCAACTCTGTTTCCTAGGCCGTGTGGACGAATTTTCGACAGATGATGTTTTTGGGATTCCCGCGGTGAATCAGGCGTGATTCATAGGACTCCGACCGAATCAGGGGCCGGGGTCCATGTCGACAAAGATGGATGAGAACGATTGGGCGCACACGCTTGCGGGGCACCGTCAGGTTAACGATTAAAGCGCGGCCGCGCAGCTATACGGCCGCCATGCCGACAGCCCGCGACCCTCTCTACCAGCGCCATCGCTTTCCTCCGGAGGTCATCAGCCATGCGGTTTGGCTCTATTTCCGGTTTCCCCTGAGCCTTCGCATGGTCGAGGAAATGCTGGCGACGCGCGGGATTTGCGTGACCTATGAGACCGTGCGCCAGTGGGGGAAGAAGTTCGGCAAGGCATTCGCCGATCAGATCCGCCAGCGCGCGCCTGCTCGCGGCGACAAATGGCATATGGATGAGGTCGTCATCTCGATTGCTGGCGAGCCGTACTGGCTGTGGCGCGCCGTCGATCAAAATGGCTTCGTTCTCGACGTCTTGGTCCAGCGTCGAAGAGACAGTCGCGCTGCGCAGCAGCTCACGCAAAATCGGACGCCTCCGGCGACATCATCGCCTTCGACCTGACCGGCGGCGAAGCCCCCGACGGGCGTCACTTCGAAACCCTGCTCGATATCGGGCCCGACATTCAGCCGCGCGCCGTCATCTGCGACAAAGGCTACGCCAGCAAGGCCAACCGGGACGCCGCGAGAGCGCGCGGCGTCGCTCCGGTCATCCCGCACAAGGCGAACGAAAAGAACAAGCCGGCCTTCTTCGCACGAACGCTCTACAAAGCCCGCGCCCGCATCGAGCAGGGCGTCGGACGGCTCAAGCGCTTCAAGCGGGTCGCGCTACGCTGCGAAAAGACCGCCCAAAACTTCAGATCGATCGTCAGCTTCGCCGCCGGCCTATGCTTGATCAAATTCGTCCACACGACCTAGTGGCATGGACTTGTCACAGCCCTCAAAAATGCGATCGTATTGCATCTTAGACCCGTTCGCGGTTATGCCTCCGACGTCGGATTGAAATCCTTCTCGTCGGCAGGACGTGTCGTCCCATTTGGCGGCTACCTCGGAGCGCTTTGGCCGTGGCTTGGCGTATTTGTTCACGACTCGGTCGAAGGGTTCGGACCGGGCAAGGACTGTGAAGTTCACATCCAGCAGCCCAGACAATCAAAGAAATCAGAAGCGACGCGCGACCGCGCTACGAGGACTTCATAGGCATTCCTTAGGCGCTTGAATTCCTGTCCTGTTCTGTCGTGTCGAGGCGTCGTATCTGCCAGGTGTGCCGGATTTGTCTAGGACCTAGCCGCCCATTATATTTCCCAAGCCGGCGATGCGGCTCGCAGGATGGCGGGCGGACCGCGGGAGGAAAGCGAATCCGGCTCAAGCGGCTTTTGACTGCGCCGCTTCCGCGTCGCGGGAAGCCATATGAACGAGGCGTGTCGAAATGCGATTGGCGCTGCTCGCTGCGTTGGCGGCATGGGTTGGCTTGGCCGAGCCGTCGATTGCGCTCGATAAGGTGAAGTTCGGCACGAATTGGCTCGCCGATCCGGAAGCGGGCGGATTCTTCCAGGCCGTGGCTGACGGCACCTACGCCAAATACGGACTTGACGTCACCGTCATTCCCGGCGGCCCGCAGACGAATGGCGCGCTGATGCTGCTGTTCGGCAAAATCGACTTCTTCATGGGCGGCGACCTGATCGGCGATTTCATGAGCGCCGAAAGCAAACTCCCGCTTGTGGCGGTCGCCGCCGACTTTCAGAAGTCGCCGCAGATCCTGATGTCGCATCCGGGCGTCGGCCTGGACGAATGGAAGGATCTGCCGAAAGCGAATCCCGTTTATCTCGGCGCCGGCTCGATCAACACCTTTTACGCTTGGCTCAGACTGGTTTACGGCTTCAAGGACGAGGCGATCAGGCCGTATAATTTCAACTCGGCCCCATTCATCCACAACAAGATGTCGATCCAGCAAGGATATGTCACTTCCGAGCCATACGAAATCGAAAAGCAGGGCGGCTTCAAGCCCAAATATCTTCCTGCTCTCCGACTACGGCTACTCGACTTATTCAACGCTGATCGAGGCGCGTCGCGACACCGTCGAGAAGAAGCCCGACCTCGTGCAGCGGTTCGTCGACGCCTCATCAATCGGATGGTATCACTATCTCTACGGCGACAATTCCAAAGCGAACGCGATGATCAAGGCGCAGAATCCGGACATCAACGACGACCAGATCGCCTACTCGATTGAGCAATTGAAGAAATACGGCGTCATCGATTCCGGTGATACGCTTACGCTCGGAATTGGCGCGATGACCGATGCGCGCTGGAAGGATTTCTTCGAAAAAATGGTGGCTATCGGAATGATCGAAAAGCGCACCGACTACAAGAGCGCTTACACGCTGCAGTTCGTCAACAAAGGCGTGGGGCTCGATCTCCGACTGAAGTGATCGGCGGCCTGAGTTACATGTTTCGTCCCCGATTTTTAATGTGCGCATTCTTATCGAGTGATTCGAAGGATGCGCTATGGGCCAAGTTTCACGCGAGCGCCACAACGACTGAGGCGGTCGTTCGAGGGATTCGGCATGGTCAAGCGAGCCTGAGGCGCTGGCGAAGCGCTGCGGAATCAATGACCGTCGCGAAGTGGAAGGGGACGGGCCTCGGTCGCCGATCTGCCGACTGGGCCGAAGAAACCCAAATCGACGATCCTGACCACGGAAGAAGAGGCGGTGGGTTGTCGCCTTCCGAAGACATACTTTGCTGCCGCTCGACGACTGCCCTTATGCCTTACGGCCGACCATTCCGCATCTGACGCGCTCGTCGTTGCATCGCTGTCTTAAGCGCCACGGGATCTCTCGGCTTCCGCAGGTTGAAGGCGAAGCTTCGCCCAAGCGCAAGTTCAAGACCTATCCGATCGGCTTCTCCCCCGTCGACATCGCCGAAGTGCACACCGCGCAGGGCAAGCTCTATCTCTTCGTCGCGAGCGACCAAACGTCGAAGTTCGCCTTCGTCGAGATGCAGGTGCGCCGCACCGCAGGAGTTCGGCCACAGTGACGCCGCTGCTTCACAGTTCGCAACGGCCTTGGCGTCCTTGAGTTTCGACAGTTTTTCTAGAATCCTATCATCTGACTTCATTGCCGCCGCTGCGCTCACGACTTCGAGCTGTTCACTGACGGGCGTGGTGACGGAGCTGATTGGTCTGGCAATGGGTTCGTTTCGCCAAAAATGAGGAGAGCCTGAAAGCACATCTACGCACGGGCAATATGTTTTGTACTAGGTACATGTGTTATTATCTCTTCTTTGATTCGAGTTGGTCGCTTCTGCCATTTGCTTAGGTCACGTTAAATTTCGAATTGCTACTGCGTGCCAGCGAGCGTTCGAGCCGCGTCAAAATTGCGGATCGCGGGTTTGCGTCTCGACAAAGCGCGTCGCTCGTATCGGTCAAGCGCGGCAAATTCTGAAATTTTTTCTTCTGAGATGCTCGCGAGTCTTTTCTCCACCTCCAAAGGGCTTCGGGGAAAGCAGGTTTCTAACCTCATCGACAACTAGAGGCAGCGTGCGTAACGGCTTACCGACCGGACCATCTTAGCGACCCGCAGTTGCTGTTGGTGGACCTGGGTCGGCTGGAAACCAGGATCGACGAATAACCGCGACCGGACCAAGCGGACAAGGTGTGGTGCAACGCTGAAATCGGCACAGCGGCGTCAGCCCTCAAGCGGCGTCGGGATGGAGCGCCGCGCCGCCATCTCCGGCTAGCGCTCAATGACCGTCAGGTAGGCACGTACCGCGGAGGGCGGCGTGGTCCGTGCGATCTCGTACTGGCGAATTGCACTTAACGGGATGCCGTATCGCTCGGCAAAGCCCTCATGGGTGAGGCCGAGGCGGTTCCGCAGACGCCTGATCCTCCGCCCGATGTGGGCACGGTCCAGCGCCGCACGATCGGCCAGAAAATCTTCAGGGTCGCCCGGGTCGGCCTCAAGCAAGATACTGCTTTTCTTCGCCATCGTTGCTTCTCCTGACCGAAATGAAACGCACCGTATCGCCATGACGGACACGCACCGCCGTCCAGCGCGAAGATAATGTAAATTACATAGTCCCGTCAGGCGACGATGAGGGGGCGGACCATACCGTGCTCTTCAGCCGAAGGCGGTGCAGGGCGAATAGTCGCGCCTGACAGTCGCCCTCAGGCGGTCCTTGACGGTTGGCGGGTAGCCTCGCAACGGTCGGTTTTCAGGCGCTGCCGGACTTTGTCACCCGCCGATCGCGCAGGCGTACGCCCGGACCTCCGCCGTTCTCAACGATGAACTCGACTCCCGCCGCCTCGAGGGCACGCCGGATGCGATTGGGTTGGGGCGGGCCGGCTACGGCGTCAGCATGCTGGAACACAATGCCCGTCCGGGCGGACGAAACTGGTCGCAGTATCAACCTGACGCGAAAGGCGCCGTCGGCGCTGGGGCCTATCCCTCGCTCGTCGCCGACAAGGACTTGATTCGGCTGACTTCATGGTGAGGGTCTTGCTTGGTGGGCTGAAAGGCATGCCGCCAGTCGGAGACATGATCAGCGACGCGCAAGTCTGCGACGGGATCAACTGCGTCCGCGCGCATTTCAGCAATTCTGACTCGGACGCCGTTTCGGCGACGGACGCCTCGGCGGCGAGGCGACGGACGGACCCCTCCGTGACTTCGCCTTGAGGCCGCAAGCTAGAATATAACTGTAGATATGTTATCTTCTCATGGCCGTAATGCGGGGCTAAACGAAAAGGGGTCCTAAGACGCTGAAATCTCAAGGAGCGCGAAACTAAAATGAAACCGGCACGGCGGGAGCCCGCGCCGCTGTCTCGAGGCGGCGTTCGACCACAGCGCCGCGGAAGTCCGCAGCGCGGAACCTTCTACGGCGGCGACACGGCCTCCCGATTGGCGGGCGACTCGGCTGCGGGCCCACTCGGCTTGGCCGGCTCGAGCGCGGCGGAAACCGCGTCGTCCACCCGTTCCAGCCACGTGAAGGTCAATTGCTGGCGCACCTCTTCGGGTATGTCTTCGAAGTCTTTCCGATTGCGCGCAGGCAACATGATGCGCCGGAGGCCAGCCCTGTGCGCGGCGACGATTTTCTCCTTGATCCCGCCGACCGGAAGCACGAGGCCTCGGAGGCTGATCTCACCGGTCATTGCGGTGTCGCTGCGGATGGTGCGGTCGGTCATGAGCGAGACGAGCGCCATGAACATCGCCACGCCGGCGCTCGGGCCGTCCTTCGGCGTCGCGCCCGCTGGCACATGGATGTGGATGTCGGTCTTCTCGAACCGTGACGGGTCGATCCCGAACGAGACGGCGCGGTTCTTGACGATGCTGAGCGCGGCCTGCGCGCTCTCCTTCATCACGTCGCCAAGCTGGCCGGTGAGGATCAGCCGGCCGCCGCCTGGCGTCGCGGTCGCCTCGATGAACAGGATGTCGCCGCCGACCGGCGTCCAGGCGAGGCCGGTCGCGACACCCGGGACGCTGGTCCGCATGGCGACCTCGTCCTCAAAGATCGGTGGCCCCAGAATGCTTAAAAGATCGCCGTCTGTGATCGTGATCGGGCCGGTTTCCCCCTCGGCGACTCGCATGGCGGATTGACGCAGCGCCCGGCCGATCTCGCGCTCCAGGCTTCGAACGCCGGCCTCACGCGTATAGCGCTCGATGATACCTCGAAGCGCATCATCGGCGATCTCGACCTGCTCGGGCTTGAGGCCGTTGGCCTTCAACTGGCGTCCGACGAGGTAGCGGCGCGCGATCTGGAACTTCTCGCTCGCCGTGTAGCCGGTAAGGCTTATGATCTCCATGCGGTCGCGAAGCGGGCCGGGAACGGTGTCGAGCATATTGGCCGTGGCGATGAACACGACGCGGCTGAGGTCGAACGGCACCGCGAGGTAATTGTCGCGGAAGGTGTTGTTCTGCTCAGGGTCCAGCACCTCCAGCATCGCGGAGGCCGGGTCGCCCTGGATGCCGGATCCAAGCTTGTCGATCTCGTCGAGCATCATGACGCAGTCGCGAGTTTTGGCCTTGCGGATCCCCTGAATGATGTTGCCGGGCAGCGCGCCGATGTAGGTTCGCCGATGGCCGCGGATCTCCGCTTCGTCGTGCACGCCGCCGAGACTGACCCGGACGAACTTGCGGTTCATGGCGCGGGCGATCGACTGACCGAGCGATGTCTTGCCGACTCCGGGTGGCCCGACAAAGCAGAGGATCGGCGCCTTGCCGTCTGGCGAAAGCTTGCGAACAGCAAGATATTCAATGATCCGGCGCTTGATCTTCTCAAGCCCGAAGTGATCCTCATCGAGGATACGGCGCGCCGCCCCGATGTCGATGGGCGTCTCCTCGGGGAGCGCCCAGGGCAGATCGACGAGCCAGTCGAGGTAGGTCCGCACCATGCCGTATTCGCCCGCGGCTTCAGGCATCCGTTGCAGCCTGCGCAACTCCTTGCGCGCCTGGTCATCGACCTCCTTGGGCATATGCGCGTTGGCGATCGCCTTCTCGAGTTCGGCGATTTCGGCCGACTTTCCCTCATCCGCTTCGCCAAGCTGGCGCTGAATGGCGGCCATCTGCTCGCGCAGCAGGACCTCACGGTTTCGAGAGTTGAGCGAGGCCTTGGTCTCGCGGCCGATCTCTTGCGACAGCCGAAGCACCTCGATCCGATGCGCGAGCAGTCGGGACACGCGCTCCATCCGGGCGCCGATGTCCAAGGTCTCGAGAATCTCCTGCTTCTCGTCGGGGGTCGCATCCATGAAGGTCGCCACCAAATCGGCGAGCGCGGCTGGTGAATCGACGCCCTGGATGGTCGCCAGCAATTCGTTGGGCGCTTGCGGGAGGAGCTGGATCGCCTCGATCGCCTGGCCCTTGAGGTGAACGAAACGGGCCTCGATTTCGTTTGACGTCGGACTGGGTTCGGGAATCCTCTCCGTGTTCGCGACAAAAAACGGCCAACCGCTCAGATAGTCGACGACCCGGAACCGTTGCTCGCCCTGGCAAATGAGATGGTTCGTGCCATCCGGCGCCGTTATGTAACGAACGATATTGGCGACCGTCCCTATTCGATGCAGGTCGACTGGCAGGGGATCAGCGAGATCGGCGTTGCGCTGCATCACGATGCCGACCGGCTTCTGCTCTCTCACCGCCGCCTGCGCCGCAAGCACCGAACGCGGACGGCCGAGCGTGATCGGCAGTACGGTCGCCGGAAACAGCACCAAACCGCGCACCGGCACGATGATCAGGGCGTCGGGCGGCAATGGCGGCGAAGGCGCCGCGCCGAGAGCGCCCTCGGAGCCGGTCGCGGCGTCAGCCATTTGCGGCCCCCGATTTTTGCAACGTTATGAGCATGTGGCCGTTCGAATGCGACCGGTGGATCGCACTGTAGCGTCCCGCGGGCAGCCGGATGCGGCGTTCGAATCGGCCTTGCGGCAGTTCGAGTTGGTGGATGATCGCGGTGCGCATCTCTTCCGGATAAGTCCGAGATCCTGAGATCAATAGGTCGTCTTGATTGATGACCGCCTTGACCTCGTCGAAGTCGACGCCCGGCAGCGCGACCAGCACCAGCACTGCGCGTTCAGTCTCCAAAATGTCGACTGGCGGCTCCCACGCGACCGGCGAAGGTGAACCGGACGGCTGAATGAATTGCCGGTGCATGCGCTCTGCGCGCGCGAGCACCTCGAAGGCTTCCGACCACATCCAATAGCTTGGAAATTTTGTTTCCATCGCCTCACCCGAACCAACAGCGCCGGCTTTTGATCCAAAACCGTTGACGCTCAATAGCGCAATTCCCGCCTGCGTTCATCCCGCGCGAGGCGTCGTCGCCCGAATGAAACACGGGCTTTTCGGCCGACGAACATCTCCACAGAGGGATTGGGGCCGGTCAGGATCAAATTTGCGCGGATCATCGGGCTTGGGTTGGCGCGCCGCCGTTACCAGACTCGGCCGGCGGGCGGGTGTATAAAAGAGCGGGCAGTGGGAGGGGTAATGTTGGATTCGTCGATAGAAATCCTGACGACGCCGCGCCGAGACGAACTCGACCTTTTGCGGATCGCCAATGGAGCTGGGCTTTCGGTCAGCGTCCTACCAACTGGCGCGATCTTCGCCATCGAGCACGTTGAAGAAAGCCGTCGGATCGTCGTCAATCAAACGCTAGCCTTGCCGATCGGCAATGGCATGGCGCGCCTCTATTTGCGCGTAGGCGGATCTCAGCCCACGATTCTATCCGTCGTCGGCCCAGAAACGCCGCTTCGCGTCGGCTTCTCGGACGACCGCTATGTCTGGGAGGGAGAACAGAACGGCGTCGGCCATCGCGTCACACTATGGCTGCATCCGCGACTGAACGCGTGGTTCTGGAGGGTCGAAGTCGTCAATGACCGCGACGAGGAACTCCTGTGCGACGCTGTTCTGATCCAGGATCTTGGGCTCGGCGATCAGGGGTTCCTGATGAACAATGAGGCTTACGCCAGTCAGTATCTTGACCATCACGTCGCGGTCCATCCGCGCCTGAATCACGTTCTGATGGGGAGGCAAAACCTGTCACAGGGCGGAGCGCATCCCTGGGCGGCCCACGGCTGCCTAGAAGGCGCCCAAGGTTATGCGACGGATTTTCGTCAGCTCATGGGCCCTGAATATCGCGACGCTGATCAAATGGGCGTTCCATTCGGAACGAACCTGGCCTCCAAACGCCTTCAGTACGAGACAGCGTGCGCGGCTCTGCAATCGAAGGCGATAACGCTTGGGACTGGCCGAGAGGCGTCCTGGACGTTTTTTGGCTTCTTCGAGCCTGACCACCCTGCGGCGTCGAGCGACGCCGACCTGAGCCAGATTGAGGCCGTCGAAGGCGCCAGCAAGGACTGGGCGGAGAGCGATGTCGCTTTGTCGGCGCCGCCGCGAAGTCTACTTCATGACGCCCGCTCAGCGATTGCGGAGACGCTCGACGATAAATCGATCCGCGCGCGGTATCGCCGGCGCACGCATGTCGAAAGGGGCGGCGACCAGCTTCTGTCTTTCTTTGTTCCGGGACGAACGCACAGTCGCCACGTCGTCCTACGCGACAAGGAGCACATCGTGGCGCGACGCCATGGTACGCTCATGCGCAGCGGTCAGGAGTTGCTGCCAGACGAGAGGATTTTGTGCGCGACCGCGTGGATGCACGGCGTATTCGGCGCGCAACTGACCATCGGCAACACGTCATTCCACAAGCTCTTCTCCGTCTCCCGCGATCCCTACAACATCACCCGCGCGAGCGGATTGCGCATGCTGATAGAGACGAAGGAAGGTTGTCGCCTGCTGACCGTCCCTTCCGCCTTCGAGATGGGCCTCAACGACTGCCGCTGGGTCTATCAGCTGGCTGGGCGAACCGTCACGGTCTCCGCAGCCGTTTCGGGCGACGAACCCGCGATGCAGTGGCGTGTGATGGTCGAAGGGCAACGATGTCGCTTTCTCGTTTTCGGCCATCTTGTTCTTGGAGAGCAGGAGTTCGGGCCTGCCGGCCGCATCGAGATCGAACTCGAAGCGAAAGCGCTTTACTTTCAGGCCGGATCTCGACGACCGCTGGGGCCAGCAATATCCCGAAGCTCTCTACCGGTTGGTGACAAGCACGCCGGGACGAGTTGAAGCCGTCGGCGGCGACGAACTTCTGTATGTCGACGGAAAGCGGCGCAGCGGCGCGTTCGTTGCGATCCGCACGAAACCAGTGAACGAATTCGTGTTCGCAGTCGTGGGCTCCATAACCGACCCAAAGCGGGCCGATGTTCTGGCGTCAAAATATGCGAAGGCTGTCGACGAAGTCGCGATGCTCAAGCCTGCTGATCGCTTCTGGCGTAACCTCGCTCGCGGCGTCCGGGTAAGGAGCGCCAAGGACTCGGCGGACGCGCTCGCCGCCGACACGGTCCTCCCTTGGCTTGCGCATGACGGGATGATTCATCTGACCGCGCCGCACGGTCTCGAACAATACACCGGCGGCGCCTGGGGCACGCGTGACGTCTGCCAGGGCTCGATCGAACTCCTGCTGACGCTCGAACATGATCAGTCGGTCAAAGAGATTTTGCGCATTCTGTTCGCTCAGCAATACGAAGAGAGCGGCGACTGGCCCCAATGGTTCATGCTCGAACCCTATTCCATCGTGCAGGACAGAGAATCGCACGGCGACGTTATTGTTTGGCCACTTAAAGCACTCTGTGACTATATCGAGGCTACCGGCGATTTTGCCTTCCTCGACGAGCCGATCGCGTGGCGCCGCTCTGACAATTTCGAGAAGACGTCGCACATCGACCCGGTGACCGCACACATCGATAAGCTAATCGATACGGTGCGCGCTCGCTTCATCCCGGGGACCAACCTCGTTCGTTATGGCCACGGCGACTGGAACGATTCGCTGCGACCGGTCGATCCGACGACGAGCGATTGGATGACGAGCGCCTGGACGGTGGCTCTGCTTTACGAGCAGCTCCGTCGCTACGCGGAGATCTTTCGTCAGGCGAAACGCGCGCCCCGGCGCGCCAAGGAGCTCGACTCGCTTGCTGCTGCCATGCGCAAGGACTTCAACGCTCATCTCATTCGCGACGGGGTCGTCGCGGGCTATGGCGTGTTTGCGCCGAATGGAGGCGAGCCGGAACTTTTGCTTCATCCGAGCGACAAGAAGACAGGCCTTGCCTACTCGCTCCTGCCGATGACACAGAGCATGATCGGCGGCCTGTTCACGCAGGCCCAGGCGCGCAGGCACTTGAGCCTTATCCGCAGGCATCTGCTGTTTTCTGACGGCGCGCGGCTGATGGACAAGCCGATCGTCTATCATGGTGGACCGGAGACGTTCTTTCAACGCGCGGAATCGGCTGCGTTTTTTGGCCGCGAGATCGGGCTCATGTATACGCATTCACATCTGCGCTATGGCGAGGCAATGAGCGACATAGGCGAATTCGACGCGCTGTGGGAGGCGCTGTTGGTCGCAAACCCGATCGCGGTGACTGACCAGCTTCCGCACGCCTCGCTGAGGCAGCGCAACGCTTATTTCAGTAGCAGTGACGCGGCGTTCCAGGATCGGTATCAGGCTAGCAGCGAATGGGCTCGGGTCGGAGCAAACGCGATCGCCGTCGATGGCGGCTGGCGCATCTATTCAAGCGGGCCCGGCCTCTACGCCAACATGCTGATCCGCCACGCGTTCGGACTCCGACGCCAATTTGGCAAGCGAATCGTGACGCCGGGCCTGAGAAAATCGCGTAGAGACCTCAGTCTCGAATGGCCTGGGCGGCGTGGCGGCGGCTCGCGGCGGCGGTGATGAAGGCGGCATAGCTCCAGGCGAGATGTTTGGCTGAGGTCTGTGCACCCGTTGACCGGTCGAACTGTTCGGAAAGATCACCGCTCGGCGGCGTATACGCTTGCACAGTTCGCATGAAAGTATCGCCGCGCTCGAATGCTCCCCGCGCCGAACTCTCCTCGCCTAGGCGCGCACGAAAGCGCGCGTTGTCGCGGGTCGCGGGCATCGGGGCGCCGGATCGCAGCGCAATTGCCAATTTGAAATAGAACTCGGCCGCGGCGAGCGTCGCCAGATACCAAGGGTTGCCGCCGTAGTAAACATCCATTGCGTAGCGTCCAATCGCAGGTCCCTGGTCAGCTGGGCGCTCTTGGTTGATCCGATATTCAGCGTGGAAACGATCTTCGAGCGCGGTCAGCGTCGCTTGAGCCTTCGGATCGAGAACGCTGTGCGCTCCGTTCACGCGCCCGGAATGGAGGACGCCAAGAATTATCGAGATGTCGAGCGTCTTTCCCGGAGCGCCGCCGACGACGCCGGTCCGTGAGCGGTAATAGCCGTCAGCCGCGCTCCAATGGGCCTCGAGGCTCGAGATAAGGGCGTCCGCCGCGGAATGGCAGGCGGCCCCCCGTTTTGCGTCCCGTCTTTCCTCAAGCCACTCAGCGCCGCGAGTCAGCGCCTCGGCCTGCACCAGCTTCGTGCAGTAATGATAACCGAACTCTTCCTCCCAGATATCGAACGAGCGCTCGCTCGCACGTGAGCGGACAAAGTCCAGATCGCCGATCACAAGCTCCAGCATAGCAGCCTGAAGCGCGTCATCCAGGTTCGGATGCGCGTTGCGCCACCGCCTAAGCGCAAGCACTTCAAGCGCCGGCCCATCATTCTGCGGGCGCGCCCATCGGGTGAAATCGAGGGTTCCATCTGGATTGACGCGGGCTTCAGCCAGCACCGCGTCGCCGAACACGGCCCTCAGCTCGTCATCGGGCCGCACGTATTGCAGGAACGAGGACTGAACCTTTTCCTGGAAATGCTGATGAACAAACTCGCGTCCGTCCAGTTCGCGCAGCGCTTGGTTGAAGGCGACAAACTCGCGCAAACGCTCGACTGCGTTTCGCTTCTCGAGCCCATCGGCCACCGCCACGCGTAACGCGTCGATGACGATCGCCGAATCCCGGAGCCAGTGAAAGAAATAGTCGGGGTCCGGATCGTAAGCGGCGGGAACCGGTGAAGCCAGCACTGACCCTCGCCGCGGGACAACGCGCTGACCGAAGCCAGGACGTTCCTTGACGAGGTTCGTCGCTGAGACAGCGCGCAGCATTGCGCTTGCGGCGAAGCGCGCCTCTTGACCTATCCAATCGTCGAGCGAAGTCACGCCGTTACTGAAACGAAGTGCGGACTCTTGAATCCCAGCCTTTTCATGCCCTCGCGGATTTCTGGAATGCCCATGAACAGCTTCCAGATGAGACCCGTTCGATAATTCTCGATCATGACCACGATCGGCCCCTGGCTGATCGCCAAGTAACTGTCGGCATACCAGTCATATTGCTCGCTGAAACCGTCGATGAAACCGTATCGCCCCCAAATCTTGTCGCCGAGATTGTCGTAGAAGTGTCGAAGCGCCGCCATGGCCTCTGTTGGCGAGTAGGGGAAGCTCGCCAGGGCCGCGCTCGGCGTGATGACGCTCTTGTCGTTGCTGGGCGAATGCGCATCGTAGCCCTTGACCGAGTCGCCGGCCGTGAGACCCCAGCAGTTCGGTCCGTAGCCCTTGAAGCCGAGCGGGTTGCGGACGCAGTACGCATAGTTGATGCGCGTGTGAGCCAGGTTCTGCTGCCAATAGTCGGCATAGGCATCGCTCAACCCGCGCGGATCGATGCTACAGAAGGAATAATGAGTAAAAAAGAGCGGGCCGCCCCAATCGGGTCCAAGAGGAAGATCGACGCCTTCGAAACTGCGACCGTTGATGAACTGCCGGCTCTGAACCCAGCCTTCATGATAGGCTTCGGCGGGCATCGCATAGCGCGGCGCGGAAGCGGCGAGCACATAAGCAATGAGGCACTCGTTCCAGCCGCGGACGGGATGGTTCAGCGCGAAGCCGTTGGTCGCGCTCCAGTGCCACGTGAGGGCGGTTCGAGCGCCCTGAGTGTACCAATCCCACTCGGCCTCGCTCCAGAGATAGGTAATGCGATCACGAATGCGCTTCTCCTCCGACGTATCGCGATCAAAATAGGCGCGCGCGCATAGCAATCCCTGAAACAAGAACGCGCTTTCGACCAGATCGGCGCCATCGTCCTTCCGGCTGAACGGCTTTGTCGCGCCGGTATCGCCATGCAGGAAATGGGGGTAGAGACCGTGATAGCAGGTCGCCCTCTCGAGGCAGTCCAGCGCCTTCGACAGGCGAGCGAGCACGTCGGCCCGCATCACCCATCCGCGCTCGCAGGCCACGATCATGGCCATCACGCCAAAGCCGGATCCGCCCGTCGCGACGATGTCGTCTGCTGGATCCGCCAGCCGTCCCGTGCGATCGCGCGCAAGTCCGCTCGTCGGCTGGGCGCCGTCCCAAAAGAACAGGAAGGTCTGGCGCTGGACGAGGTCCAGCAACTCCTCATCGGATAGCTTCTCCTCCTTCCGCTTGACTTCTTTGTGACGAGGCTTGGTTTTCGCGGAATGTGGCATCGACGTCCTGTCTATTCGGCGGGAAGAGATTCGGTGTTGGATTTCGACGGTTCAGCCATCGGATGTTCACGTTCCGGCTCGAACTTCTGGCCACCGGAATCCATAACCAGATGCAGCTTGCGAAGATAGAAGCCGGTCTCCGGCTGGTCATGCCCGATGTTGATGATGCCGATTTCCGCCAATTCGTTAGAAAACAGCGTCCTGATACGCTTGCGCGAAGTCGGGTCGAGAACGTCGAGCGCGTCGTTCACCACGACCCAGCCCGGCCTTTGCAGGACAACCCGGGCAAAGGCGAGGCATTGCTTCTCGTCGTCGGTCAATTCCCGGTCCCATCGATCCACTATGTCAAGGTGCGGCTCGAGGTGCTCCAGTCCAACGGCGGCCAGCGCCTTGACGACTGTCGGATGATCATAAGTTTCAGTCGGGTGGGGATAGGTGACGACCTCGCGAAGGGAGCCTGGAGGAATATAGGCCCGCACCGGCATGAACATGATCGTGCTGCGCGCGGGATGGGTGATCTGGCCGCTGCCCCACGGCCACAGGCCGCCGATGGCGCGAAACAGCAAAGCTTTTTCTTCGCCATTTTCGCCAGCGATAAGAACCCGTTCGTTGGCGTCGATGTCCGCGTGCGGTTCGCTCAGCATGACGCAGCCCGCCGGGGAGGCGACGTGCAGATCGTCGATCTTTATCGACGGACCATCCGTCTCGGCGAATTGGATGCGGCTCGCTGCTTGGCCGAGATCATCCATGCCCAAGATCGCCTTCCGGAATCGCGCCACACGCAAAAGCGTCGCCCGCCAG
Organism: uncultured Alphaproteobacteria bacterium; assembly: GCA_963726105.1. GTDB lineage: Bacteria > Pseudomonadota > Alphaproteobacteria > Rhizobiales > Beijerinckiaceae > Roseiarcus. The sequence goes on along the minus strand of CAVSBJ010000024.1, from coordinate 89,029 downwards.
TCCGCGAGGTTGGAGAAATTGTCGACGAACCATCGAAGAGCCGTTTGCACCTGATTGAAGGCGCCGACAATCACCATGAGTTCGCCGAAGCTTATGCTGCTTCGGAAATAAGCCGGGGCGGCGACCAGAATCGGCGCGATGATCGTAAACCATCCGTAGCCGGCGGTGACCCAAGTCAGCCTCGTCACGGCATTGACGATCCGCCATGAAATGTCGAGCACGTCGCCAAACACGCCATTGAGGCGGCCTCTTTCGTCGGTCTCGCCGCCGTAAAGGGTGATGCCGTCGATGTGCTCGTTTATCCGCACGAGCGCGAAACGAAAATCTGCCTCTTTCGCATAGTGCTCGGCATTGAGATCGATCAGCGGACGGCCGACAAGCCAGCTGATGAACGACGCGACGCCGGCGTAGACCAGCGCGCACCAGACGAGATAACCGGGGGGTGCAAAGTCGCGCCCAGCGATCGGGAGAAATTGGCCTTTCGAAAGCCCCCAAAGGACGCCGACGAAGGTGAGGAGGAGTAGGCTCGACTGCAGAAGGCCGACCCCTAAGTCGGTGGAAAGATCGGTCAGATGCTGGGCGTCGGCCTGAAGGCGCTGGTCGGGGTTTGCCCCGAGCGGGCCGGAATTCGAAAGGCGAAAGGCGCGCTTGGGTCTGAGCCACTGGTCCAGGAGATCGTTCACAAGGCCCTGGCGCAAGACGACCTTGGAGCTCTGGTTGAGCCACATCTGCGCCACGTTGAGGACGAGCAATATGCCGGCGAGTTCGCCAAAGACCCAAAGCTGGGCAAGGAAGCCAGCCATGTCCTTATTGGTCAGAGCATTGTAGAATGGGCGGTTCCAGGAATTGAGCCTGATTTGCATGTAGGCTGTGGCGCCGACGACTACGATTAGCCCGCCGGCCAGTGCGAGGAGCTTGTTGCGCTGGCGCGAAACCCAAAACGCCGAAGCCATCCAGATGACGTCGGAGAACAGACTTTTGAGCGAGGCGCTATCCGTGTTGTCGGCGCCCTTTGATGGTTCCTTGAGTTGTTCCGCCATCGAATTCCCTTCCCCGGCGGCCATTCTCGCACGATCCGGCGCAGCAGTCTTGCGGGCGCCAGGGGCCTAAATTGACGGTTCGTCGGAGAGGCCGCTTGTGAAAGCCCGTTCCGCTCCAAAGACAGTCGCGGTCGAACCATCGGTCGACCACTCAAGGTAAGGCAAGCGCATGGGACGCATCGATGCATTGCTTCAAAAGATGACGATCGAGGAAAAGATCGGGCAGCTCAACATGGTCGCTGCGTCCCGCGTGGTTACCGGTCCCGGCGAGCTCCGCGATTTGCAGGAGGGGATTCGAACCGGGCGGATTGGAAACCTGCTCAATCTCTGGGGCGCGGACGAAACGCGCGCCGTCCAGCGCCTCGCGGTCGAGGAATCCCGTCTCGGCGTTCCCCTCCTCATGGGTCTCGATGTGATCCATGGCCACCACACGATCTTTCCCGTGTCGTTGGCGGAAGCGTGTCAGTTCGCGCCCGATCTGTGGGAGAAGACGGCGCGCGTCGCCGCCGAAGAGGCTGCGGAGGACGGGGTCGCCCTGACTTTTGCGCCAATGCTCGACGTGGCGCGCGATCCGCGCTGGGGACGCATCATCGAAAGTCCAGGCGAGGACACTTGGGTCGCCTCGCAGATGGCGGCGGCCAAGACGCGGGGCTTCCAGGGACCAAATCTCGCCGCCCAGGATAGCGTTGCGGCCACCGCCAAGCATCTCTGCGCCTATGGCGCCGTGACCGCCGGCCGCGAATATGCCTCGGCGGAAGTGTCCGAGAGGACGCTGCACGAGATTTACCTGCCACCGTTCGTGGCCGCGGTCGCCGCGGGGGTTGCGGCGATCATGCCTGCGTTCATTGATGTCTCCGGAGCGCCAATGACCGCCAACGCCAAGCTGCTGCAGGGCTGGCTCAGGGGAGTCGTCGGCTTCGACGGCGTCCTGATCAGCGACTACAACGCCGTCGCGGAGCTCCTCAACCATGGCGTTGCGGCGGATCTTGTCGAGGCCGCTGCGCTCGCGCTGAACGCCGGCGTCGACATCGATATGACCAGCGGCGCGTACCTGCAGGGCCTGTCCGCCGCGCTGGAACGCGGTCTCGTGACAATCGCCACGATTGACTCCAGCGTGCGCCGGGTGCTCGAGCTGAAGGCGCGCCTTGGGCTTTTCGACGATCCCTATCGCCGCGGGTCCGCGCCATCGCAGGCGGCTCGAACAGCGGAGCGACAGGAACTGGCGCGAGCCGCGGCGCGGAAGGCGATTGTGCTCTTGTCCAACCGCACGGGCGTCTTGCCGCTGTCTCCGAAAATCGCGCGCATCGCCGTGATCGGCCCTCTGGCCGAAGCGCCGGGCGAGATGCTGGGCTCCTGGGCTTCGGCGGGCAAGCCTGAGGGCGTCGTGTCGATTCTTGAGGGCCTCAAGGCGGCGATGCCGCAATGCCGGATCGATCACGCCGCCGGCGTCGAGATAACGGGAGAAAGCACGGATGGAATATCCGCCGCGGTTGATCTGTGCGGAGGCGCCGAGGCCGTCGTGCTCTGTCTCGGCGAGAGCGCGGCGATGAGCGGAGAAGCGGCGAGCCGAACCGACCTCGGCCTGCCCGGACGCCAGCGCGCCCTCGCCGAAGCCATCCTTGACCTTGGCAAACCTGTCGTCGTGACGCTTTCCTCGGGTCGTCCGCTGACCGCGCCGTGGCTGTTCGAGCGCGCCGCCGCCGTGCTTGCGACGTGGTTTCTCGGGCAAGAGGCGGGGCGCGCGATCGCCGACGTTCTGACGGGGACATTCAACCCGACAGGAAGGCTGCCCGTGAGTTGGCCGCGCGATGTTGGGCAGGCTCCGATCTTCTACAACGAGCTTCCCGCTGGCCGCCCTTACGCGCCCGGAGTGCACTATTCCAGCACCTATCTCGATCTGCCGCCGACGCCGCAGTTTCCTTTCGGACACGGCCTTTCATACAGCCGCTTTGCGCTGAGCGATCTTCGCTGCACGCCGACCCAGGTGAAGGCGGAAGACACGATCGAGGTGTCGCTTGCGGTTCGCAATGAAAGCGCGATCCCGGGCGAGGCGACCGTGTTCCTGTTCGCACGCGATCCCGTGGCGAGCATCGCCAGGCCGGTCGTCGAGCTTAAGGGGGTGCAGAAGGCCGTTCTCGCGGCCGGTGAGCGGACGGATGTTACGTGGCGGCTTCGGGTCAAGGATCTGTCGTTCGTAGGTCCGAACCTTGAGCCTGTGCTTGAGCCAGGCCGGTTCGAGATCCATGTTGGCCAAAGCGCCGATCGAAGCGGCCTTCTGAGCTGCGCGGTCGAACTTATGAAGTAACCGGCCGGCGCCTCGCCCCTGTCCGATAAGAGGAGGTCGCCATTAGCGAGTCCGAATTGAGCCTTTTCAATCGGTTGCGGCGCCATTAGCGAGTTGCTCGCCCGCTCGGCGATCGCAGTTTCGTACATTGGGCCGCCTTGGGCGCTGATCAGACCGGTCGCCAGAGTCTTGAGGCGGAGTTGCTTCGGGCGAAGCGAGAGAACGGGAGCTCCTCGAGTAATTTCCGTTAGATGAAACAATATCAAATGATCCTGAAATTAGCAAGAAAATGTCAGCTCTGTGAATAATATCTCTATGGATCAGGAAGTTAGTGGCATAGCAACCTGACCCAAATCATCCAAATCGTCGGTTTCAGCAACTGGAGCGTCGGGCCGCCGCCCCGGCGGTCAACACCCGCCCTGCCCGCCTCCGCGAGCCTGACGCGCTTGACCGCGACGGGTGGAAAGAACATTGCCTTTGCGACGCGGTGGACAGAAACCTGGACGATTGTCCGTGAGGATTATAGGAATTCCGGCGAAAGCTCGGGCCGTTTGGCCCAAACGACAGTTGATCATGAAATATTGTCGCGAGACCTGAGATCTCGCTGCCCGGTTTGGTAAGCCTTGCCTATGGATTGTGAGAGCCGACAAGGCGTTGTTTCGCAGGATCTCGGATCCGCGGCCCGCGCGGACGCGGCTGTGACACCGGGCGCATTCCCCTTGGCGTCGTCCTCGACCATTCTGGTCACGGGCGCGAGCGGCTTTCTCGGTTCCGCAATCGCGGCCGCACTGCGGGGACGGGGGCACACCATCCGGGTTCTGGCCCGTCCCTCGAGCCCGCGGACAAATCTCAACGCGGCGGACGTCGTTTGCGAGGGCGACCTCCGCGATCGCGCCTCGTTGGCGGCGGCGCTCAAGGGCGCCCGTTGCCTTTTCCACGCGGCTGCCGATTATCGGCTCTGGGCGCGAGACCCGGAAGAGATCCGCCGCAGCAATGTCGAAGGCACGCGCCTGATCATGGAGGAGGCGCTCAGCGCCGGCGTCGAGCGCGTCGTCTACACCAGCAGCGTGGCGACCCTGAAGCTCACTGACGGCGCCCTTTCGACCGAGGACAATCCGCTCGCCGACGGCGAGGGCGTTGGCGCTTACAAGCGCAGCAAGGTTGCCGCCGAGCGTCTGGTCGAGACAATGATCCAGCGCGATGGTTTGCCGGCGGTGATCGTCAACCCGTCGACCCCGATTGGCCCGCGCGACGTCCGGCCGACGCCGACCGGACGCATCATCGTCGAGGCCGCATCGGGACGGATGCCGGCTTTTGTCGACACCGGACTCAATCTCGCGCATGTCGATGACGTCGCGGCCGGACATGTCGCCGCGCTCGAACACGGGAGAATCGGCGAGCGCTACATTCTTGGCGGCGATAACGTCTTCCTCGCCGATATGCTTGCCGACATCGCTCGCCTCGTCGGACGGCGGCCTCCTACGCTCAAGCTGCCGCGGAAAATGCTTTATCCCATCGCCTATGGCGCGGAGTTGTTGGCGATGATTCGCGGCGTCGAACCCTTCATCACCTCGGATGGCTTGCGGATGGCGCGCCATCATATGTTCTTCGACGATTCCAGGGCGCGGCGCGAGCTCGGCTATGTTTCGAGGCCCTATGTCGAAGGCCTCGCCGAGGCGATCGCCTGGTTTCGCGCCCACGGCCATCTCAAATGATTCTTGCCGCGATCTCCCTCATTCCGCTCGCGATCTGGGCTTACCTTCTGTTCGGCAGGGGATCGTTCTGGCTGTGCGGGGAGCGGGACGATACAGCCGCTGTGGCGAACAAGTGTCGGAACGCGCCGGACGCATGGCCGAGCGTCGTTGCGATCATCCCCGCTCGCGACGAAGCCGACATGATTGCTCGCAGCGTCGGGTCGCTCCTTCGCCAGGATTATCCCGGGCCGTTTTCGGTGGTCGTTGTTGACGATCAGAGTACGGACGGCACGGCAGCCGCCGCGTCCAACGCGGCGAGCGAAGTACACGCGGCCGACCGGCTGAAAATCGTTACAGGAAATGGCCCGCCGCCCGGCTGGACCGGCAAGCTGTCGGCGATGCGCCAGGGCTTGGCCGAGGTCGAGGCGAGCGCGGAGGCGCCTGAATTCGTGCTGTTCACCGACGCCGACATCGCTTATGCGCCGCACGTGCTCACGCGTCTGGCCGCGATCGCCCGCGCTAAAAACAGCGTGCTGACGTCATTGATGGTGAAGCTGCGCTGCGAGAGCGCGGCCGAGCGCTGGCTCGCGCCCGCTTTCGTCTTCTTCTTTCAGATGCTCTATCCCTTCGCCTGGGTGAACGATCCGAGGCGGACGACTGCCGCGGCCGCCGGCGGTTGCATGCTCGTGCGGCGCGAAGCCCTTCATACCGCCGGCGGTCTCGAGGCGGTGCGCAACGCGCTCATCGACGATTGCGCTCTTGGCGCGCTCATGAAAGGGCAGGGGCCAATCTGGCTGGGCTTGACCGAGAGCGTCGATAGCTTGCGCGCCTATTCCACCTTCGCCGAATTCCGCCGGATGGTGTCGCGCTCAGCCTTTGCCGAATTGCGCTATTCGCCCATGCGGCTTGCGGGCGCGACCGGAGGAATGGCGCTCGTTTACGTGGCGCCGGTTCTGTTCGCGATCTTCGCGCGCGGCGCGGCGCAAGCGGCCGGCGCGCTCACCTGGGCGATGATGGCGATTGCGTTTGCGCCGATGCTGCGGCTCTACGGGCGCCCGCTTATCGGCGGCCTTGCGCTCCCTGCCATCGCAGCGGCCTATGTCGCTTTCACGTTCGATTCCGCATACCAATACTGGCGCGGGCGCGGCGGCTACTGGAAAGGACGATTCCAAGCGCCGATGCGAGAGACAGGGCGCGCATGACGACGGTGAAGGAGGCCCGCTCCGGCAAGGGCCACAGGGACGAAAATTTTCCCGTCGCCTCATGGCTCTTGAGCGAGCAGCGACGGGGTCCGATCATGGCCTTCTATCGCTTCGTGCGCGCGGCCGATGATGTCGCCGATCACCCGACTCTGCCGCCGGAGACGAAGCTTGAGCTTCTCGACGATCTCGACGACGCGCTCACCGGGCGCGGGGCGCCGGCCGACGAAGCCGAACCCTTGCGGCTTGAGCTCGCCAAGACCGGCTTGAGTCCGAAGCATGCCTTGGATTTGCTCAAGGCCTTTCGGCTCGACGCGCGAAAGAACCGCTACGCCAACTGGTCGGAGCTGATGGACTATTGCGCGTTGTCCGCGGCGCCGGTCGGCCGTTTCGTTCTCGACGTGCATGAAGAAGATCCGTCCCTGTGGCCGGCCTCCGACGTTGTGTGCTCGTCGCTGCAGATCATCAATCATTTGCAGGACTGTGCAGAGGACTATAAGCGCCTCGACCGCGTTTACCTGCCGCTCGACACGCTTGCCGCGCATGGCGCTTCGGTGGACATGCTGGATGCGCCAAAGGCGCCGCCGCCGTTGCGCGGAGCGCTTGCGGAACTTGCCGCCAGAACGAGCGAACTCGTGGCGCGCGGGGCGTCGCTCATTCCGCAGATCAGGGACATGCGGCTTGGCGCGGAGATCGGCGCGATCCATGCGTTAGCGCGCCGCCTCTCTCGCGATCTGGAAAGCCGCGATCCGTTGAGCGAGCGCGTCCACCTCGGCAAGGCTGGCTTCGCGCTGGTCGGGGGGCTCGGCGCCGCGCGTTTCCTCGGCTCGGCGATGATGCGTTCGGTCGGACTGCGCGCGAAAGCGACGGCATGAGTTCGCAGGCAGCGCCTGTGGCGCACAGCTCCTTCTATACCGCGATGCGCATTTTGCCGGAGAGGCGGCGCGAGGGCATGTTTGCGGTCTACGGGTTCTGTCGCGAAGTCGACGACATTGCCGATGATCGCGGGCCAGCGACCGCGGCTGAGCGCCTGGCCAAATTGGAGAATTGGCGCGCCGACATCGCCGCGATGTTCGCCGGACAGGCGCCGCCTCATCTCGCCGCCCTCGCCGACGTGACCCGCGACTTTCATCTGAAGCATGAAGATTTCAACGCGGTGATCGACGGCATGGCGATGGACGCCGAGCAGGACTATTCGCGCTCCGGACTGGGCGACGCTGGACCTCTATTGCGATCGCGTGGCGTCGGCCGTGGGCCGGCTCTCGGTGCGCGTTTTCGGGCTGCCTGACGAACACGGCGTGACGCTTGCTCATGATCTTGGCCGGGCGCTCCAGCTCACCAACATCCTGCGCGATATCGACGAGGACGCCAGCATCGGCCGCCTCTACCTGCCGCGCGAGGCGCTGACAGCTGCCGGGGTCAAGACCGACGAACCTCTGGCCGCGGCGGCCGACCCGAAGCTCGCCGGCGCCTGCGTCGAAGTTGCCGCGCGCGCTCATGAGCATTTCGAGAAGGCCCAATCCGTCATGGCGGTGGCGCCGCGAGCGGCGGTGAAAGCGCCGAGACTGATGGCCGCGGCCTACGGCTCGATCCTCGACCGGATGCTGAAAGAGGGCTTCGCGCCGCCACGCCGGCGAGCCAAGGCGAGCCGGCTGCGCCTGCTCGGCGCGCTCCTGCGATATGGCGTCCTGTGAAGGGCGGCGTGGTCCATGTCATCGGCGCAGGCATCGCCGGCTTGAGCGCGGCCGTGCGTCTTGTCGATTCCGGGCGTGAGGTCATCGTGCATGAGGCTGCGGCGTTCGCCGGCGGCCGCTGCCGGTCCTATCTCGACCCGACGCTCGGCGTCGTCATCGATAATGGCAATCACCTGCTGCTGTCAGGCAACCACGAGGCGCTTGACTATCTCGACCGGATCGGAGCCCGCGGGACGCTGCACGATCGCGGCGCTGCCGTCTTCGACTTTGCAGACCTCAAGAGCGGCGAGCGCTGGCGGCTCGATCTGAGCGAAGGCCGTATCCCGTGGTGGCTGTTCGATCGGAAGAAGCGTGTTCCCGGCACGGCCCTTGGTGAATATCTCGCCCCGCTCGGCATGTTCGTGAAGGGGTCGAGCGCGACGGTCGGTCAGGCGATGCGCTGTGATGGCCCGCTTTACGAGCGGCTGTGGCGCCCGCTCCTGACCTCCGCGCTGAACACGGATCCCCCGGAGAGCTCCGCGGCGCTCACCGCGGTTCTGTTGCGCGAGACCCTCGCCGCCGGGGGAAAGGCCTGCCACCCGCTGTTCGCCGCCCACGGCCTTGCCAGCAGTTTCATCGACCCGGCGCTCGCCTTTCTCGCCGCGCGAGGCTCTGCCGTTCGTTTCGGCGACCGCCTTCGGGCGATCCGTTTCGACGAGAAGCGCGCGATTGCGCTCCACTTCGACCGGGCGCAGCAGGAGCTGGGCGCGAACGATTTCGTGATCCTCGGCGTGCCGCCATGGATTGCGAAGGACCTCCTTCCGGACTTGACGACGCCTGACGAGTTCCGCGGCATTCTCAATGTGCATTTTCAGATCGCGCCGCCTCGCGGGCAACCCGCGATCCTTGGCGTCGTCAACGCTGAGATCGAATGGCTGTTCGCTTTTCCGGATCGGCTCTCGGTCACGATCAGCAACGCCGACCGGCTCATCGACCGTCCGCGCGACGAACTTGCGGCCGAGATCTGGCATGAGGCGGCGGCGCTGACTGGACTCGCCCCTGATCTGCCGCCCTGGCAGATCGTCAAGGAGAAGCGTGCGACCTTCGCGGCGACGCCAGCGCAGAACGGCAAACGGCCGCATTCGAAGACCAGATGGGCCAATGTTGTCCTGGCTGGCGACTGGGTCCAGACCGGTCTGCCGGCCACGATCGAAGGCGCGGTGCGTTCGGGCTATAAGGCCGCTTCAATCGTTATCGTCTCGGGCGCGAATGCGCCAAGCCGCCGCGTGATGAGCTTTTCGCAATGAATATCGCCCTCGATCATTCTCAAGAGCCCGCCGTCGCTCGAGGCGCTGGAGCGTCACATCTCGAGCGCGGCGAAAGCGTTGCTGGCGCGTCAGCACGACGACGGCCATTGGTGTTTCGAACTCGAGGCCGATGCCACGATTCCAGCCGAATATGTTCTGCTCCGGCATTTTCGCGGCGAAAAGCCCGATCTCGAACTCGAGCGTCTGATCGCCGTCTATCTTCGGCGCGTTCAGGGCGATCATGGCGGCTGGCCGCTCGTCCACGCGGGCCCGTTCGACATGAGCGCGAGCGTCAAGGCGTACTTTGCGCTGAAGATGATTGGCGATGATCCCGACGCGCCGCACATGCGCCGTGCGCGCGAAGCGATTCTCAGCCACGGTGGCGCGGCGAAGAGCAATGTGTTCACCCGCTTCCTGCTTGCGCTTTACGAGGCCATTCCCTGGCGCGGCGTGCCGACCATGCCGGTCGAAATCATGCTCCTGCCCCGCTGGTTTCCGTTCCATCTCGACAAGGTCTCCTATTGGGCGCGCACCGTGATGGTCCCGCTTCTGGTGCTGCAAGCCCTGAAGCCGCGGGCCGCCAATCCGCGCGGCGTCACGATTCCGGAACTGTTCGTCGCGCCGCCCGAGACTGTGCGCGAGTGGCCAAAGGGCGCGCATCAGGCATGGGCCGGCGTAAAGATCTTCGGCGCGATCGACTGGCTGCTCAAGCGCGTCGAGCCCTATTTTCCGGCTGCTTTGCGCCGACGCGCGATCGGTGCCGCCGAGGCTTTCGTGACCGAGCGCCTCAATGGCGAAGAGGGCCTTGGCGCGATCTATCCGGCAATGGCGAACGCCGTCCTGATGTATGACGCGCTGGGCTATCCGCCTGACCATCCTCATCTTGTCACTGCGCGCCGGTCGATCGAGAAACTGCTCGTCGTCGGCGACGACGAGGCCTATTGCCAGCCGTGTTTGTCGCCGGTGTGGGACACGGCGCTCACCGCCCATGCGCTGCTTGAAGCGGGAGGCGAAGCTGGCGGCGAGCCCGTGCGCGCGGCGCTCGATTGGCTGGCGCCGCTCCAGGTGCTCGATGTGAAGGGGGACTGGGCGGTTCAGCGTCCGAACGTTCGGCCGGGCGGCTGGGCGTTTCAATACGCCAATCCGCATTATCCGGACACCGACGACACCGCTGTGGTGGCGATGGCGATGGACCGCGCCGATCGCGGCGGGGTGACCAAAGCTGCCGGTTTCCACTCGCCGGCCATCGCTCGGGCGCGCGAATGGATCGAGGGATTGCAGAGTCGGAATGGCGCATGGGCGGCCTTCGACGCCGACAACACCCACTCTTATCTCAACCACATCCCGTTCGCCGACCATGGCGCGCTGCTCGATCCGCCGACCGCGGACGTGACCGCGCGTTGCGTCTCGATGCTCGCTCAGCTCGGCGAGACGCGAGACACGAGCCCGGTTTTGGCGCGCGGGATCGACGCTCTCCTGGCCGATCAGGAGATGGACGGAAGCTGGTTCGGCCGCTGGGGCATGAACTACATTTACGGAACCTGGTCGTCGCTATGCGCGCTGTCGATCGGCGGCCAGGATCCGCAATCCGAACCCGTGCGGCGCGCCGTCACGTGGCTCGAGCGGATCCAGAACGGTGATGGCGGCTGGGGGGAGAGCGGCGCCAGCTACAAGCTCGACTATAAAGGCTACGAACCTGCGCCCAGCACGGCTTCGCAGACGGCCTGGGCCTTGCTCGGTCTCATGGCGGCGAGCGAAGCCGATCACCCTGCCGTCGCCCGCGGAATTGCCTATCTCGCCGCTTCGCAAGGCGAGGACGGCTTGTGGAGCGAGCCGTTCCACACCGCGACGGGTTTTCCCCGGGTGTTCTATTTGCGCTATCACGGCTATTCCAAGTTTTTTCCGCTTTGGGCGATGGCCCGCTATCGCAATCTCAAACGCGGCAATAGCCGAGCCCCTGCTTTCGGCATGTGAAGCGCCCCGCTCGCCGCGCTTCGGACGACCTAAATTACCCGCGCGCGTACATGAAAATCCGGCTTTGCTGTCGCAGTTCGGTCATATATGCTTCACCTTTTCGTCACGCCCGCGGATAGGGGGCAGATTCCGCTGACCAGGTCAGCGGGCTTCGTGGGGATCCCTGACCAAATGCAAAAGAAGATCAAGGTCGCCATTGCGGGCGTCGGCAATTGCGCGAGCGCGCTGGTGCAAGGCGTGGAATATTACCGGAGCCGCCGCAACGCGGCGCTCGATGGCGTGATGCACCAGACCATCGGCGGCTACCGGGCGAGCGACGTCGAGTTCGTCTCCGCATTCGACGTCGACAAGCGCAAGGTCGGCCGACCGCTCGAGGAGGCGATCTTCGCCAAGCCGAACAACACGCGTGTCTTCCAGAGTTCGCTGCCGGTGTCGAACGTTGTTGTTCAGATGGGTCCCGAGCTCGACGGCGTGGCGCCGCATATGGCGGACTATGGCGACGACGTCGCCTTTCGCCCAGCCGACCTGGAGCCGACCAATATCGCTGAGGCGCTGCGCAGGTCTGGCGCGGAAGTGCTGTTGTGCTATCTGCCCGTCGGCTCGGAAAGGGCCGTGAAGCACTATGCGGAAGCCTGCCTGGCGGCGGGCGTCGCGATGGTGAATTGCGTGCCGGTGTTCCTCGCCTCCGATCCCGAATGGGCGAAGAAGTTTGAGGACGCCGGCCTGCCCATCGTCGGCGACGACATCAAGAGCCAGGTCGGCGCGACCATCGTCCATCGCTCGTTGGCGCGGCTGTTCGCCGACCGGGGCGTCGCCCTCGACCGGACCTACCAGCTCAACACGGCGGGCAACACCGATTTTCTCAATATGCTGGAGCGCAAGCGGCTCAAGTCGAAGAAGTTGTCCAAGACCGAATCCGTCCAGTCGCAGCTCGACGAGCGGCTCGATGACGCGGATATCCACATCGGCCCGTCCGACTACATTCCCTGGCAGCATGACAACAAGATCGCTTTCATCCGCCTGGAGGGGCGCGGCTTCGGCGATGCGCCGCTTGAGATCGAACTGAGGCTCTCGGTGCAGGATTCCTCGAACAGCGCCGGCGTTGTCATTGACGCTCTGCGCTGCGCGAAGCTGGGATTGGACCGCGGGATCGGCGGGCCGCTCGAAGCGCCGTCGGCCTACTTCATGAAGACCCCGCCGCGCCAGTTCCGTGACAGCGTCGCCTATGACGCTTGCAACGCCTTCATCGAGGGCGAACCCTTCAATCTTCCCGGCGCGGCGGCCAAGAGCGCAAAGGTCGCGGCTCGCGGCCGCTCGTAAGTGCAAGCGATCGAAACGGTGCTGTTCGATTTCGGCGGCACGCTCGATTCCGACGGGGTGGCGTGGAAGGAGCGCTTCCATGCCCTTTATCGGCGCGAGGGGCTGGACCTCTCAGCCGACGCTTTCGCGCCAGCCTTTTATGCCGCCGATGACGCGCTTGTCGGCGCGCTTGCGCCTGCGACAGGTCTTGAGGAAACGGTCGACGCGTTGACGACCAATCTCCGGGCCGAATTGGCGCGCCGCGGCGGCGGAGCAGGCCAGCGCGAGATTGATGGCGCTCGCGGACAGCGAGTTGCCTCGCGGTTCCTATCTGATATGTCCTTCGCCTTCGCCCGCAATCGGCCGGTGCTCGAAGCGCTCAGCGAGCGCTTTCGGCTTGGCGTGGTGTCGAACTTCTATGGCAATCTTGAAGCGGTGTGTGAGAGTTCCGGACTCGGCCGCCTGTTCGGGGTTATGGCGGACAGCCAGCTCGTGGGGGCGGAGAAGCCCGAGCCGGCGATTTTCCGCGCCGCTCTCGCGGAGCTACAGGCCAAGCCGGAGACGACCGTGATGGTCGGCGATTCCTTACGACGCGATTATGAGGGCGCCCGGCGCTCCGGCATCGGCTTCATCTGGATCGCGCCCGAAGACGTTCAGGCCAGTGAACGCGATGGCGCTGAAAATCGGTCCGTTCTCGCCTCTGTGACGGAGCTGCCGGACCTCCTCGACATCCTGACATGACCGGCGCGCCAGAATCTCTTGTCCTGCGCGGGGGAATCATCGCCGCTGGTCACGGGACCCGCCTGCGCGCCGACGGCTATCGCGTCAGCAAGCCGATGACGCCCGTCGGCGGATGGCCCCTGATCGGCCATGCCCTTGACCGGTTTCGCGCCGTCGGCGTTCACCGAGCGACCGTCATCATCAACGAAGGCAGCGATGATTGTCGGCATTGGCTTGACGATCACGGCCGCGACTTGGATCTCGACCTCATCGTGCGCACGACGCCGTCATCCTATGCGAGCTTTGAGATTGTCGCCTCGCGGCTCGCCGGCGCTCCGGCGCTCATCACGACCGTCGATGCGATCATGCCCGCAGGCGCCTTTCAGCATTTCGTGAGCTTGGCCGCGAGCTTGCCCGATGACGCGGTCGTGCTCGGCCTGACCGACCACGTGGACGACGATAATCCGCTATGGGCGACGCTGAACGAGGTCGGGCGCGTTGTTCGGTTGGGCGGCGACCGAGGCAGCCATGTCACGGCCGGCCTTTACTGGCTTCCAGCGCATCGAGGCGCGGAGCCGACAGCGCGTTTCGACCGTCTGCGCGATTATCTCAAATGGCTCGTCGATGAGGGGCGACCCGTCGACGGCGTCGTTCTGCCTCTCGTGTTTGACATCGATCGGGCGCACGACGTCCTGGCCGCCGAGCAGGCCGGGCTTCGCTTACGCGAGAACGCCGGCGCATGAGCACTGGATCCACCTGCTTTGGCGTGCTGCGCGAGCCCAGCCACTCGCCCGGGCGCATCGATGATGACGCCGCGATCATGAGGCGCGTCGGCGAGGCTTTGACAGAGCGGGGATTTAAGGTCGAATTGATCACCGCCGACGCCGTGATTGAAGCGCCGGCGGCGAACCTGTTCGTCATGTGCGAGCGCGGGACGGTGCTGGACCGCCTGGCGGCGATGGAGAAGGCGGGGTCGATCGTCGTCAACGCCCCAGCCGCCATTCGCAACACCTATCGCCACCGCATGGTCGAGCTGTTCGCGCGCAATCGTGTGGCGGCGCCCGTCAGCTGGGTTGTCGCCACCGACGCGAACAAGCCACGGCCGGCCGACTGCGCCTGGGTCAAGCGCTACGATTTTCACGCGACCCAAACCGACGATGTCCTCTACGCCGCATCTGAAGTTGGATGGCGAGACGCGCTGGACCGCTTCGCCGAGCGCGGCATTCCGTTCGTCATCGCGCAGGAACATGTGCCGGGCGATCTGGTCAAATTCTACGGCGTACGAAATAGCGCGCGGTCAAACGGCGCCACTTGGTTCCAATGGTTCTATCATCGCGACAAAGGAATGATGGGTCATTCGTTCGACCCGGCTCGCTTGAGCAAGGCGGGACTCGATGCCGCCGCGGCGCTCGGACTGGAGGTCTTCGGCGGCGACGCTGTCATCAAAGCCGACGGCGAGCCAATGATCATCGACCTCAACGCGTGGCCGAGCTACGCGCTTTACCGCGATCGCGCTGCGCAGGCGATCGCCGATTGCCTGACCGAGCGGTTCCAGCGGCGCCTGCGCTTGGTCGCCTCAGCAAGGAATTGATCTGTTGAACGAAGTTCTATCCCCGAACGGCGCATTGCAGCGGCGCACTGTGCCTGGGCCGAAATCGAAAGCGATCTTCGATCACGAGGCCAAGGCGATGGCGCCCGGCCTGCAATCGATTGCGCTGTTCTCGCAGATCGTCGTCGATCACGCCGAGGGCTGCACCATCACCGACGTCGACGGCAACGAATATCTCGACTTCATCGCCGGCATCGCGGTCGGCAGCGTGGGACACAGCCACCCGCACTATGTGAAGCGCCTCAAGGAGCAAATCGAACGGTCGACCTTCGGCAGCTTCACGACCGAGACGCGCGCGCGCTTCCTCAATCTCGTCGCCTCGCTCCTGCCCGAGGGGCTCACTCATCTGCAATTGTTTTCTGGCGGCGCCGAGGCGGTCGAGGCCGCGTTCCGGCTTGCCAAGTCGGTGATCAAGAAGTTCGAGTTTATTGGCTTCTGGGGCGGCTTCCACGGCAAGAGCCAGGGCGTCATCGGCATGCTGGGCGGCGGCTATCGCAACCATCAGGGGCCGTTTCCGCCGGGCATGCATCATTCGCCCTATGCGGACTGCTACCGCTGCCCGTTCAATCTGCAGCACCCGTCGTGCGGCTTGGCCTGCGCCGAGCACCTGCGTAACGTCATCAAGAACGACACGCAGGGCGAGCTCGCGGCGATCATCATCGAGCCGATGCAGGGCACGGCCGGCAACGTGATTCCGCCCGACGATTTTATCCACGCGGTGCGCGAGATCGCGACAGAGACCGGCGCGCTTCTCATCGCCGACGAAATTCTGGTTGGCTTCGGCCGCACCGGCAAGATGTGGGCCTCCGATCACTTTGGGCTGAAGCCCGACATCATGACGATCGGCAAGGGCATTGGCGGCGGCTTTCCCTTGAGCGCCGTCGCCTCGTCGCTCGAGCGCATGTCGGCGACGCCATTCGGCGAGCCAAGCGGCAGTTCATCGAGCTACGGCGGCAATCCGCTGGCCGCCGCGGCGGGGCTCGGCGCGGTCGAGGCGATCCTCGAGGACAAGCTCGTCGAGAATTCGGCGCGCGTCGGAAAGCTCATGCTCGAAGCCTTGAAGACAGTGCAGGAGAAATACCGCTTCATCGGCGATGTGCGTGGGCGTGGTCTCCTCATCGGCGTCGAGATGGTGGCCGACCGCAAAACCAAAGCCCCATTGGACAAGACGATCACGCGCGCGCTTTTCCACGAGGCGCTGGAGCGCGGCCTCATCACCATGTCCTATTCCAATGTCATTCGCATCAACCCGCCCCTCGTCATCACCGAGGAAGAAGCGCTGCGCGGGGTCGACATCCTCGATCAGTCCTTCGCCGCGATCGCGCGCCGGTTTTCGCTCGACTGAGCGGAGCAGTGCTCAACGGCGCCTTCATCGGCTTTGGCAACGTCGCGGCCAACGGCCACTTGCCGGGATGGCGCGCCCGGGACGACGTAAGGATTGTCGCCGCGACCGACGCCGCTCTTTCGCGCCGGGCGGCGTTTCTGGGCGCATGTCCCGACGCCCAATGGTTTGACGCCGTCGATGATTTGCTTTCAACCAGGCCCGACTTCGTCGATATTTGCGCGCCCCCGGGCAGCCACGCGGCGCTGATCGAGCGGGCGCTCGATGCGGGCCTTCACGTGCTCAGCGAAAAGCCGCTTGTCACGCGAATTGAGGACGCGAAGCGTATGGCAGGGGCGGCCGCGCGCAATGGACGCGTCCTGCACACGGTGCACAACTGGCTCGAAGCGCCAATCTGTCGCAAAGTTTCGGCTCTGGTCGACGAGGGTGCGATCGGCGCCGTGCGATCCGTCCGCTGGCGGACGCTGAGGACACAACCGGCCATCGCCGTGAGCGCGGACGGAGTGACAAACTGGCGCGTCGATCCCGCGATGGCCGGCGGCGGCATCCTGTTCGATCACGGCTGGCACGCGCTCTATTGCGTCATGCGCTGGACCGGCGCTCCCATTGCGGTTGCGGCGCAGCTTGAAACGCGCCGCTTTCACGAGCATCCGTTAGAGGACACAGCCAGCGTTGAGCTGAGCGCCGCGGCCGGGGTGAGCAACATCTTCTTGACCTGGGCCGCTGACGAACGCGCGAACACGATCGAGATCGATGGCGATCAGGGCGAGATCCGCGTCTTTGGCGACGCCGTGGTCTTGAAGTCGAACGCGCCGGAGCGCCGCTGGTCCTGCCCGCCGTCCCTGTCGGAAGGGTCCCACCATCCAGACTGGTTCGGTCAAGTCGCCGACGACTTTGTGGCTGCCGCGACCGGCGGCGGCAGAGGCAATCTGGACGAAGCGATCCTCTGCGCGCGTCTGATCGACGCCGCTCAGCGGTCAAGCGCCGCGGGCGGGGTCCGGCTGCCTCTGGCGTAGGAGATTGGCCGTTGCGCCTCGGGCGCGGTCAGTCGTTCTGCCCGGGGCCGCCACGGGTCGCTTCAAACAGGAACCAGGTTCGCCGCTCGGTCTCGTCGATCCAGACTTCGAGCAGGCTGGCGGTCGCGACGTCGCCGTGCTCGTCGCAGGTATTGTGGACCTCGCGCATCGCCTGCGTCAGGCTCTTGTTGTCGTCCCGCAACTCCGCCAGCATATCCTTCGGATCGACATAGTCGGCGTCATTGTCGAGAATTCGCTGCCGCCGCGAAATATCGCCGATCGAGCGCAGGGTCGCGCCGCCGATTTTGCGCGCTCGCTCAGCCATCGGGTCGGTCATGGCGAAAATCTGGTCGCCGTGCTCATCCAACAGCAGATGATAGTCGCGGAAATGCGCGCCGCTCATGTGCCAGTGAAAGTTCTTGGTCTTCATATAAAGCGCGAAGACATCCGCCAGCAATCCAGCGAGCGCGGCCGAAATATCCTTCGTCGCCTCCGACTTGAGATCGGTCGGCGTGCCCAGGCGCTCGCGCACGTGCACATCCTTGCTTGTTCGGGGGCTGGTTTCTTTCGCCTCTGTTGTCTTCGCCATGCCGGCCTCCTTAAAGTTGTTTCCGCCTCAAAGCGCGGGCGTCGATCGTATTGACGAACTCGCAATTGGCGCCCTTCGCCGCGCCAGCCCTGCGACCGCATCGTCGCACGCCTCGCTGGCCGATTCCAGCCGACCGGCGCCCTTCCGGCAGCCTGTGTCAACGCTGTAAACCGGGGAAAGGTTCCGGCTTAAACTCAAACCGAGAAATCAGAGTGTTTGTCTTGGATTTTCTGAAGGCGCGAGCCGCGCGCCGACCACGACTTTCACTGCCGCCGCTGAACCATCATCTCTTTGATATGAACAATCGCCTTGGCCGGGTTCAGGCCCTTGGGACAGGTCTGGGCGCAGTTCATGATCGTGTGGCAGCGATAGAGGCGGAACGGGTCCTCGAGATTGTCGAGTCGCTCGCCCTGCGCTTCGTCGCGGGAATCGATGAGCCAGCGGTAGGCTTGCAGCAGGACCGCGGGACCGAGATAGCGATCTCCGTTCCACCAGTAGCTCGGGCACGAGGTCGAGCAGCAGGCGCACAGAATGCACTCGTAAAGGCCGTCGAGCTTCGACCGATCCTCCGGGGTCTGCAGCCATTCCTTCTCCGGCGCCGGGCTCACGGTCTTCAGCCAGGGTTCGATCGAGGCGTGCTGGGCGAAGAAGACCGAGAGATCGGGCACGAGATCCTTGATCACTTCCTGGTGCGGCAGCGGATAGATGACCACTGGCGCCGGAACCTCGTCGATGCCGCGCGTGCAGGCGAGCGTGTTGCCTCCCCCGATGTTCATCGCGCACGAGCCGCACACGCCTTCGCGACAGGAGCGGCGGAATGTCAGCGTCGAATTGATCTTGGATTTGATCCAGATGAGCGCGTCGAGAACCATCGGGCCGCAATCGTTGCGGTCGACGAAATAGGTGTCGATGCGTGGATTGGCGCCGTCGTCCGGGTTCCAGCGATAGATGCGGAACTCCGTCGTCGTCTTCGCATTGGCGGGCTTCGGCCAGGTCTTGCCAGGCTTGACGCGCGAATTTTCGGGGAGAGTTAGCTGGACCATAGCGGCATATCCAATTCCCGAAGATCTCCCGATTCCAGCGAGTGAACCCTTAATACACCCGCGCCTTCGGCTCGATGTAGCCGATGTCGTTGCTCATCGTATAGGTGTGAACGGGCCGGTAGTCGATCGTGACCGTCTGTTTGTGAGGATCGATCCAGGCGAGCGTATGCTTCATCCAGTTGACGTCGTCGCGCTTGGGATAGTCCTCACGCGCATGCGCGCCGCGGCTTTCGAGGCGGTTCAGCGCGCCCTCCATCGTCACCACCGCCTGAACGATCAGATTGTCGTATTCGAGCGTCTCGACGAGATCGGAGTTCCAGATCAGCGATCGATCGGTCACGGAGACGTCGGCGCCGTTGCGCCAGGCGGCGTGGATCTTTTCCTTGCCTTCGGTGAGGACTTCGCCGGTGCGGAAGACGGCGCAATTGTCCTGCATGACACGCTGCATGTCGAGCCGAAGCGCCGCGGTCGGGGTCTTGCCCTTGGCGTTGCGGAACCGATCGAGCCGGGAGAGCGCGAAGTCCGCGCTGTCCTTGGCGAGCTCGGGCTGTTTGTCGGCGGGCTTGAGCATCTCGGCGGCGCGCAGGCCCGCCGCGCGGCCGAAGACGACGAGATCGATCAGCGAGTTGGAGCCAAGCCTGTTTGCGCCATGCACCGAGACGCACGCCGCTTCTCCCAGCGCCATCAGTCCCGGCACGATTGCGTCGGGATCGCCGTCGACCTTCGTTAGAACCTCGCCGTGGTAGTTGGTCGGGATGCCCCCCATATTGTAATGAACGGTCGGCAGGACGGGGATCGGCTCCTTGGTCAGATCGACGCCGGCGAAGATCCGGGCGCTCTCGGAGATGCCGGGCAGTCGCTCATGCAGCACCTTGGGGTCGAGGTGGTCGAGGTGCAGGTAGATGTGGTCCTTATTCTTGCCGACGCCGCGGCCCTCGCGGATCTCCATTGTCATCGCCCGGCTGACCACGTCGCGCGAAGCAAGGTCCTTGGCCGAGGGCGCGTGGCGCTCCATGAAGCGCTCGCCCTCCGAATTGACCAGGTAGCCGCCTTCGCCGCGCGCGCCTTCGGTGATCAGGCAGCCCGCGCCATAGATGCCGGTCGGATGGAACTGGACGAACTCCATGTCCTGCAGCGGCAGCCCCGCGCGCAGCGCCATCGCGTTGCCGTCCCCGGTGCAGGTGTGAGCCGAAGTGGCTGAGAAATAAGCGCGGCCATAGCCGCCGGTGGCCAGCACCGTCGTCTGAGCGCGGAACCGGTGGATCGTTCCGTCATCCAGCTTGAGGCAGACGACGCCGCGCACCGCGCCCTCGGCGTCCCGGATAAGGTCGATGGCGAAATACTCGATGAAGAACTGGCACTTCGCCCTCAGCGCCTGGCCATACAAAGTATGCAGGATGGCGTGGCCGGTGCGGTCGGCGGCGGCGCAGGTGCGCTGCGCGATGCCCTTGCCATAGTCGGTGGTCATGCCGCCGAATGGGCGCTGATAGATCTTGCCTTCTTCGGTGCGGGAGAATGGCACGCCCCAATGGTCGAGCTCGTAGACGGCGGACGGAGCGTTGCGGCACAGGTATTCAATCGCGTCCTGGTCGCCGAGCCAGTCGGCCCCTTTGACAGTGTCGTACATATGCCAGCGCCAGTCGTCCGGCCCCATGTTGCCGAGCGAAGCCGAAATCCCGCCCTGCGCCGCGACAGTGTGCGAACGCGTCGGAAACACTTTCGAAATGCATGCCGTGCGCAAGCCGGCCTGAGCGCAGCCGACGCTCGCTCTGAGGCCAGCGCCGCCCGCGCCGACCACGACGACATCGAATGTGTGGTCGGTGATCGGATAGGCCTTGCCTCCGAGCGCCGGCGCGCTCTGCATCGAAGAGCCATTGGTCGCCATGGATGTCCGTCTTCTTTGGGTTTGCTCAGGTAAAGGCGACCCGCAGCGTCGCGTAGAGGCAGGCCAGCGCCAGAAGCGCGGCAAAACAGGTGTTCGCGGCCAGCGCCCAGGCGCGCAACTGACCGCCGATGTAGTCGACAATGACGGAGCGCATACCGAGCTCCATGTGGACAATGCCGGCGAAAATGAAAGCCAGCAGAAGGATCGCCGGGATCGGATGCGTGAGTTCCGCTCGCACGCCGTTATAGTCCTTGCGCAAGAGGTCGAGCATCAGCCAGACGAAGGCGATCGTCAGCGGCACAAGCGCGATCGAGGTCAGGTGAATGAGCCACGCCTCGTTCGTGCCCATGCGCGCGGAGCCAAGAAACCGGACCCTGCCGAGGGGCGTGCGCAGATCGCTCGGGTGATCAGCCAATCGCGTTGCTCCCGTTACCGAATCGCAAAGCCTATGATCCACACGACGACTGTCAACGCGAAGCCTCCGATCAAAGTCGCCCACGCCATCTGATCGCGCAACGGCGCGTCGAGTCCGTAACCTGCGTCCCAAATGATGTGACGGACGCCCCCGACGAGGTGATGGAAGAGCGCCCAGGTGACGACGAACAGGACGATCAGTCCGATGAAGGATCCGATGAAATCGGAGAAGATGGCGAAGGCCGAGGCGTCGGCCGACGCGGCGATGAGAAACCAGGCCAGCAACAGGACGCCAAAATAGAGGGCGACGCCGCTGATCCGATGCGCGATCGACATCGCCATCGTCATGGTCGTGCGATAGATGCTGAGATGCGGTGACAATGGCCGCGGACGACGCGAACCAGGCAGAGCGTCGCTCGACGCCATAAGATTGATTCCTACTCGTGTACGATTGCGGTTTTAGACTGGTCGGTTAGCGCCCGCAACGCTCGTTATCGCCGACTTGCGCCTCTCCTGATGATCGATGCGGTTCAGGCCCAGATCAAGATTGACCAGGGCGCTGCGGATCCTGGCCCGCACTCGGCCGGATTTGGCTCATCAGCGACGCAGCCGACCGGCTTTTGGGCGACGCGCGGCGCTCGTGGACAGACTTTCGCGGACACGGGCCTGTCGGCCGTTGAACATATCGGACCTGGCAATCGGCGATGCCTTTCTATTTGCCAAATGATCTTGGCGCGGACGCGTATTTTTTGATCGCCCCCTCTTGGGGTTCACCCGATCCGCGCCGATCGTCTACGAAATCACGAACGAGTGAGACCGACAAGGCGTGGATAGCTTGTATCCTTGTGGAACGGACGTGGGCTATTCGCTACTCTGACAAAAAGCCATCGTCCGGTACGCTGGCGACCCATCAACGCGGAGGAAGACAATGAACGCCGCAACCCGACGCGATCTTTTGGCCAGCGCCGCCGTCGGCGCGGGCGCGCTTCTCGGCGCAACCGCCGGCAGAGCCGCCGAGCAGGTTCCTGAGCCAAGCCGGGCCCCTGGCGTCGGCGGCTCCGATCCCGTCCCGGGAGACGTGACCCGGGAGGCTCAGAATCCGGAGCTCCTCAATCCCCCGGCGACCGATTCGGGAACTCTGCCCAATCTCAGGTTTTCCTTCGCCGACGCGCATGTTCGGCAGTCGAGCGGCGGATGGACACGTCAGGTCACCGCGCGAGAGCTGGGCGTTTCGAAAGCGATCGCCGGCGTGAACATGCGGCTGAATGCGGGCGGTGTCCGCGAGCTCCATTGGCACAAGCAGGCCGAATGGGCCTACATGCTCTACGGAACGGCCCGCATCACGGCGATCGACCCGCAGGGCCGGAGCTTCATCGATGATGTCGGTGTCGGCGATCTCTGGTATTTCGCCGGCGGCATTCCCCATTCGATCCAGGGCCTCGGTCCCGACGGCTGCGAATTCCTCCTGGTCTTCGACGACGGCGAGTTCGACGAGGACGACACGTTTTTGCTCAGTGACTGGTTCAAGCACGTTCCTCCTGAAATTCTGGGCAAGAATTTCGGCGTCCCGGCGACGCTGTTCGGACACACGCCCGACCCGCGCGAGCTCTATATCTTCAAAGCGCCGGTCCCGGGTTCGCTCGGTTCCGACAAGCTTATGGGCGCGGATCCGGCACCGCAAACCTTCAGTCATCACATGCTGGCGCAGGAGCCGATCCGCACCAAAAGCGGAACAGTGCGGATCACGGACTCGAGCGTGTTTCCGGCCTCCAAAGGCATTGCGGCGGCCCTGGTCGAGGTCGACCCCGGCGGCATGCGTGAGCTGCACTGGCATCCCAACACCGACGAATGGCAATATTATATCAGCGGCGAGGGCCGCATGGGCGTGTTCGCGTCCGCCGGCCAGGCGCGGACGTTCGATTTCCGCGGCGGCGACGTCGGCTTCGTCCCCTTCGCAATGGGCCATTACATCGAAAACACCAGCTCGGCGCCCTTGCGCTTCCTGGAGATTTTTAAGAGCTCCTACTACGCCGACGTATCGCTCAACCAATGGCTCGCCCTGACCCCGCCAGACCTCGTCAAGGTGCACCTTGAGCTGAACCAGGAGTTCATGGACGCGCTCAGAAAAACCAAGTCGCCGATCGTCCCGGTTTGATCGACGTTCCGGCGTCTCGACAGCAAGCAAAAAGGGGTGCGCAGCGCCGCGCGGTTTTGCCGAGATATTCTTTAGGATACAGCGCTCTCGGCGCCTTCACACGCCCAGCCTTTCTCGCTACGCTGAGGAACGATCGCCGTTCGCCGCGGGTTGCCTGTCGCGCGATGCGCGCGCCGCAATGTCGGGAGTTGTCATGCAACTCAGTCGTCGCGGATTCATCAAGATCACCGCAGCGGGACTTGCTGCGTCGAGCTTAGGCGCTCTTGGATTTGGCGGTGATGGGGAAGCTCTGGCCGCGTCGGTGCGCCCGTTCAAGCTGACGGCGGCGAGCGAGACGCGCAACACCTGCACCTATTGCTCGGTCGCCTGCGGCATCCTCATCTACAGCCTCGGCGACAAAGCCAAAAACGCGGTGTCCGACATCATCCACATCGAGGGCGATCCGGACCATCCCGTCAATCGCGGCACGTTGTGCCCGAAGGGATCGGCGCTCCTCGACATTGTCCATGCGCCGACACGGCTCAAGGTTCCGAAATATCGGGCGCCCGGCGCGAATGAATTCAAGGAAGTGTCGTGGGACTTCGCGCTCGATCGCATCGCGAAGCTGATGAAGGAAGATCGCGACAAAAACTTCATCGCCAAAAACAAGGATGGGGCGACGGTCAACCGCTGGCTCTCGACGGGCATGCTTGCGGCGTCCGCGTCCTCCAATGAGGACTCCTTCGTCACCTGGAAAGTCGCCCGCGCTCTCGGCATAGTGGTGTTCGACAACCAGGCGCGCGTCTGACACGGACCGACGGTGGCCAGTTTGGCCCCATCATTCGGTCGTGGCGCGATGACCAACACCTGGCAGGACATCAAGAACGCCAATGTGATCATCGAGATGGGCGGCAACGCCGCCGAGGCGCATCCGTGCGGTTTCAAATGGGTGGTCGAAGCGAAGATCGAGAACGGCGCGAAGTTCGTCGTCGTCGATCCTCGTTTCACGCGTAGCGCCGCGGTCGCGGACCTCTACGCGCCCATCCGTCCAGGTACGGACATCGCTTTCTTAAGCGGCGTCATCCGCTATCTGCTCGAGAAAGACCAGATTCAGCACGCGTACGTGCGCGCCTACACCAACGCCAGCCTCCTTGTGAAAGAGGGGTTTGGCTTCGAGGACGGACTGTTCACGGGATACGATGAAGAGAAACGCGCTTACGACAAGTCGAGCTGGGACTACCAGAAGGACGACCAGGGCTTCGCCAAGGCTGACGACACGTGGCAGAATCCGCGCTGTGTCATCAACCTTCTCCGCAAGCACGTTGATCGCTACACGCCCGAGATGGTGTCGCGCGTCTGCGGCACGCCGCAGGACAAGTTCCTGCAAGTCTGCGATCTGTTCGCGTCATGCTCCGCTCCAGACAGGGCGCTGACAAGCCTGTTCGCGCTCGGCTGGACGCAGCATTCCGTCGGCGCGCAGAACATTCGCACGATGGCGATGGTGCAGCTGCTTCTGGGAAATATTGGCGTTGCGGGCGGGGGCATGAACGCGCTCCGCGGCCACTCCAACATCCAGGGTCTGACCGACGTCGGTCTCCTGTCGAATGCGATGCCCGGTTACCTCACCTTGGCCAGGGACACCGAAACGACATTCGATGATTACATGAAGACGCGGCTTTACAAGCCAGTGCGGCCAGGGCAGGTGAGCTACTGGCAGAACTACAGGAAGTTCTTCGTCAGCTTCCAGAAGGCGATCTTCGGCAAGGCCGCGACCGCCGACAACGACTGGGCCTACGACTGGCTGCCGAAACTCGACATCCCGCTCTACGACATCATCGCCGCCTTCGAGATGATGGATAAGGGCGAGATCAACGGCTACCTCTGCCAGGGCTTCAACCCGCTTCAGGCCTTCCCCGACAAGGGCAAGATCCGCCGCTCGCTCGGCAAGCTCAAATATCTTGTCGTGATCGACCCGCTCGATACCGAGACCGCGCGCTTCTGGGAGAATTACGGGCCGCAGAATCCCTCGGAACCCGCGAGCATCCAGACCGAGGTTTTTCAGCTTCCGACTGCCTGCTTCGCCGAGGAGAGTGGCACGCTCGTCAATTCGGCGCGCTGGCTGCAATGGCACTGGAAGGCAGCGCCCCCGCCCGGAGAAGCCCAGACCGATGTTTTCATCATGGCCGGCCTCTTCCTTCGCTTGCGCGAGATGTATCGCAAGGACGGCGGGGCGTTCCCCGATCCCCTCCTCAACCTGACCTGGGATTACATCAATCCGGCCGATCCTGACCCCGAGGAAGTGGCCAAGGAAATGAATGGCCGCGCCTTGACCGATCTCAAGGACCCGTCGGGCCAGACGCTGGTCAAGGCGGGACAACAGCTGAGTGGTTTTGCGCAATTGCGCGACGACGGCTCGACCATGTCCGGCTGCTGGATCTTCTCGGGAAGCTACACCGAGGAAGGCAACCAGATGGCGCGGCGGGACGCGAGCGATCCGCGCGAAGCGGGCATCGCGCCGAACTGGGCCTGGGCGTGGCCGGCCAACCGGCGCATCCTCTACAATCGCGCCAGCGCCGATCCCTCGGGCAAGCCCTGGAACCCGGCGAAATCGATCATCGAATGGAAGGGCGGCAAATGGGTCGGCCTCGATGTGCCAGATTATACGGCCGCCCCGCCCTCCGAGAATGTCGGCCCGTTCATCATGAACGACGAGGGCATGGGGCGCTTGTTCGCGCTCGACCAGATGGTCGAGGGGCCGTTCCCGGAGCATTACGAGCCGTTTGAATCGCCGTCGGAGAACGTGCTGCATCCGAAGGTGCGCAACAATCCCGCGGCGCGCGTCTATGCCGACGACAGGAAGAATTTCGGCGCCGCCGCCGAATTCCCCTATGTCGGAACCACCTATCGCCTCACCGAGCACTTCCACTTCTGGACCAAGCATGCGCTCATCAATGCGATTCTCCAGCCGGAGGAATTCGTCGAGATCGGCGAGGCTTTGGCGAAGGAGAAGGGCATCGAGCAGGCCGGCTGGGTGCGCGTCTCGTGCAAGCGCGGCGCGATGGTGTGCAAGGCCTATGTGACGAAGCGCATCAAGCCGATGACCGTCGACGGGAAGCCGACGCATGTCGTTGGCGTGCCGCTGCACTGGGGCTTCACCGGCCAGGCGCGCAAAGGCTATGGCGCGAACACGCTCACGCCCTCGGTCGGCGACGCCAATACGCAGACGCCGGAGTTCAAGGCGTTCCTCGTCAATGTCGAGAAGGTCGCGGGGCCTGTGGCGTGAGGAACCGGCATGTCTAACTTGCAGTCGCAGGACTACATCCGCATCTCGGCCACGACGATCACGCCGCCGTCAGTTCGCGATCACGAGCAGGAAGTCGCCAAGCTCATCGACGTCACGCGCTGCATCGGCTGCAAGGCCTGCCAGGCGGCGTGCATGGAATGGAACGACCTGCGCGGCGAGGTCGGCCATTTCGAGGGAACTTATGACAATCCGCTCGATCTCGATCCCAACACCTGGACGCTGATGCGTTTCACCGAATGGGACAACGATCAGGGCAATCTCGAATGGCTGATCCGCAAGGATGGCTGCATGCATTGCGAGGATCCGGGCTGCCTCAAGGCCTGCCCGGCGCCAGGCGCCATCGTGCAATATTCCAATGGCATCGTCGACTTCATCAGCGAGAATTGCATCGGCTGCGGCTATTGCATCAAGGGCTGCCCGTTCAACATTCCCCGCGTCAGCAAGGTCGACCACAAATCCTACAAATGCACGCTCTGCTCCGATCGCGTCGCGGTTGGCAAGGAGCCGGCCTGCGTGAAGGCCTGCCCGACCGGCGCGATCATGTTCGGCTCGAAGGCGGACATGACGCATTGGGCAGGCGAGCGCGTGATCGATCTCAAGTCGCGCGGCTTCGAGAATGCGGGCCTCTACGATCCGCCAGGCGTCGGCGGCACGCATGTGATGTATGTGCTCCATCACGCCGATCGGCCCTCGCTCTACGCCGGTCTGCCCGACAATCCGAAAATCAGCGTCCTCGTCCAGGTGTGGAAGGGCGTCCTGAAGCCGCTGGCTTTGGCCGGCGTCGCGCTCGCCGCTGTCAGCGGGTTTCTGCACTGGATCACCGCCGGGCCGAACGAAGTCCAGCCCGAGGACGACATCGCGGCGGCGAAGCTCATTCGCGACGCCGAGCGCAAAGCCGCCGGTGACGTCGCATGAGCTACCCGCGCGGGACCATCATTCGCAACACGACGGCGGCGCGGATCAACCACTGGATCACCGCCGCCTGCTTCGTTCTGCTGATGCTGTCGGGCCTCTCGATGTTCCACCCGCTCCTGTCCTTTCTCGCTTTGCTGTTCGGCAGCGGACAATGGGCGCGCGCGGTCCATCCGTGGATCGGATGCGTGCTGCTGGTGAGCTACGCCGGCCTCGTCGTGCAGTTCTGGCGCGACAATTTCTGGAACCGGGACGACATCGCCTGGATGGGCGCGATCGGCCGCGTTCTGCGCAACGAGGAGGAAGGCGTTCCCGAGGTCGGGCGCTTCAACGCCGGGCAGAAATTCGTCTTCTGGTCGATGGCGCTGCTCGTGCCCGCGCTCTTCCTCACCGGGCTCGCGATCTGGGAGGTTTATTTCGGCGAGGCGACCAGCATCGAAACCCAAAGGGCCGCGGCGCTCCTTCACAGCTATGCGGCGATCGCGGCCATCATCATCTGGATCACCCACGTCTATGCGGCGATCTGGGTGCGCGGTTCGATGCGAGGGATGACGCAAGGCTATGTGACCCCGGGCTGGGCGTGGCGTCATCATCGCAAATGGCTGCGGAGCCTGGTCGCGACAGGCTCGGTCGGACCGAGGCCGAGGACGTGAGCGCGCGCCACCCTCACCCCCAACCCCTCTCCCGAAAGGGCGTGCGGAAGGACGCTCGTCCTGCCGGACCGGCTATGGGTCGGCCGGATGAGGCCCTGATCGCCAGCCCGGCTCGCCGCCCGTGAGGCAGGGCGAGACCGCGCCGAAAGGCGGCTGGACCGGCAACGCGACGGGCGGCGTCAAGGCGCCGGAGCCGATCCTGCTTCCCGATCCCGCTTTCCGATTCGCTCGCACCGCCGAGCGGCTCGAGCGTTTATCGAAGGGCCATCCGATGGAAGGATGGCTCGCCTTCATGGCGACGATTGCACGGGCCCAGCATCACGCCGCTTTGGGGCTTGCGCTCTCGAGCGCGCCTGACGAAGCCAGGGTGGAGCAGGCGGTCGCCGCGCGCATTCCGCCGATCTCCGCCGATGGCCATCGGCGCGACCCGGCGTGGCGCGACGGGCTTCATCTGCTGCTCGATGGCGCCGCGGGCGAAGCCTCGCCGGAGGCGGCGGCCGTCGCAACGGAGCTGCGCGCCCGCAGCGTCGCCTCGACGGAGGCGCTGGCCGACGCGTTCTTGCGTGGAATCCTTGACGACAAGGACGCGGGCTCGAGCTTCTGGATCGCTGCGGCATTACAAGTTTACTTTACCCGTCTTGCCGCCCGCCTCCCGAACCACGCGCTGCGCCTGCTCGAGCAGCGCTCTTTATGCCCCTGTTGCGGCTCGACGTCGTCGGCGAGCCTGGTGACGGGCGCCGGGCAAAACCCGGGCGCGCGCTATCTTCACTGCTCGCTCTGCTCCACGGCGTGGAACTTTTCCCGCGCCGTCTGCGTCGGCTGCGGCGGTTCGCGCACGCTCGCGATCCGGGGAATCGAGGGCGATTCCGGCGTCGTGAAAACGGAAACCTGCGACGAGTGCGGGACCTATTCGAAGATGGCGTATCAGGCCAAAGACATGCAGGCCGACCCCTACGCCGACGATCTCGCCACGCTCGGGCTCGACGTCATGGTTGGCGAAGCCGGCTGGTCGCGTCATGCGCCCAATCCGCTGCTGCTGGTCGGTTGAGTTACGGCGACGGGTCACCGAACGAATTGGACCGGTTTCCGACCCAAAACAGAAGTTCGCGGCGGCTGATTGAAGGTCGCGGATCGACGTCAAGCGAGGGGCTATTCCGTCTGAGGCAGACGAGTCCGCCCGATCACCCCGCCGCGAATGGGCGAGGAGCCCGCGCCCACAGGCGTCGGGCCTCCATGATTATTGTATGACGTTTTCACGACGATCCATGCCAACCTGACGAGGAGGTTTCGCCGGGGAGCGAAGGCGACAGTCAACAGCAGCAAGCGAGGTCCCGATGACAGACCAGGCTTTGACCCCGAGCCCCCTCCCTCAGGGTTTGATGACGCGGAAACCTCTCTCCGACATCATCGCCGAAGGCGAGGGCCATGCGCTGGGCAAGACCCTCGGTCCGGTCAGCCTCACCGCCCTCGGGATCGGCTGCATCATCGGCGCCGGCATCTTCGTTCTCACTGGCACGGCGGCCGCGCGCTATGCGGGGCCGGGCATCATGCTGTCGTTCGTGATCGGCGGCATAGCCTGCGCCTTTGTCGGTCTCTGCTACGCCGAGCTTGCCGCGCTGCTGCCCGTCGCGGGCAGCACTTACACCTATACCTATGCCACGCTTGGCGAGATTTTCGCCTGGATCATCGGCTGGGACCTCATCCTCGAATACGCCATGGGCGCCTCGACCGTGGCGGTCGGCTGGTCGGGCTACATCGCGTCGCTGTTGCGCAACTTCGGAATCACGATCCCGCCCCAATACGCCGCCGCGCCATGGACTGAGGCCAAGCTGCCGGACGGGACCACAGTTGAGGGAATCGTCAACATCCCCGCGGCCCTCATCGTCCTCGCGCTGACCGCGATGCTGATCGGCGGCACCAAGGAATTGGCCCGGCTCAACAACATCATGGTCGCCGTCAAGCTGTTCGTCGTGGTCGCTTTCATCCTGCTCGGGGCGGCTTACGTGACCGCCGCCAACTGGCATCCCCTCATTCCAGCCAATACCGGCGAGTTCGGCCATTTCGGCTGGACTGGCGTCGTGCGCGGCGCCTCCGTCGTGTTCTTCGCCTTCATCGGCTTTGACGCCGTCTCGACCGCCGCCCAGGAAGCGAAACTGCCGCAGCGCGACATGCCGATCGGCATTCTCGGCTCGCTCGTCATCTGCACCATCCTCTATGTGCTGGTGGCGGCCGTGGTGACGGGCCTCGTGCCCTACACCGAGCTCAACGTCCCGGACCCGATCGCCAGGGCCGTCGACGTCATCGGCATGACCTGGTTCTCGGTGCTCATCAAGATTGGCGCGCTGGCGGGCTTAACGACCGTCATCCTGGTCCTGCTCTACGGGCAGAGCCGCGTCTTCTTCACCATCGCCAAGGACGGCCTCTTGCCAAAAATGTTCTCGGAGGTGCATCCGACGCTCGGCACGCCCTACAAGAGCCAGCTCCTGATCGGAATCATCGTCGCCATCGTGGCGGCGCTCACCCCGATCGACGTGCTCGGCGAAATGGTGAGCATCGGCACCTTGTTCGCGTTCGCGCTGGTCTGCGGCGCAGTCGTCTATCTGCGCAAGAGCGACGCGGAGATCTTCCGGCCGTTCCGCACGCCCGCCGTACCGTGGGTGCCGGGCCTGGGCATCGCTTTCTCGCTGTTGCTGATGGTGTTCCTGCCTTGGGCGACGTGGCTCAGGCTGCTCGTCTGGCTCGCGATCGGCCTTGTCCTTTATTTCGCCTATGGGCGCTCGCACTCGGTGCTGATGAGCGGCGGCAGGCGCTGAACGGCGCCGGCCTCACCATCGCCGCAACAAATCATTGACAAATCCAGAATGTATGGATATCTATTTCTGCAGAAGAAAACTCAATGCCGACGAGAGTCGACAGGGGAAGGAAAGCAGTGTCCATGAAGCGGTGTTCCGTACAACCTCAAAGCGCGAGGCCAGCCGGACCCGAATTGTCCTAAGTAAATCGGCCGTAACCCATTGAAAAGTCCCGATTCGAAAAAATAAACGCTAGTAAACGCTAGCACTTTTACGAGCGTTTATGCTCATTTATTGGCGTTTACTGACGTTTGCTTGCCGGCGAAACTCGCTCTCTGGTTGCATTAGGGGCCAGGCTGGCGCGGTCGCGCTTTAGGCCGGCCCTAGCCTTGCGGCGGCTGCGGGCGCAGTCTCCGAGCCGGTTGCCGCTCCAGAGATTGACCGCCATGAACGCTCCCATCCTTCGCCTGACCGCGCTCGCCCATGGCGGCGGCTGCGGCTGCAAGCTGTCGCCGGCGGTCTTGCGCGAGCTCCTCGCCGAGCAGCCGGCGGCGGCGCCCTTCGCCAGCTTGCTGGTCGGAACGGAGACCGGCGACGACGCGGCGGTGTGGCGGCTCGACGACGAGACCTGCATCGTCGCGACCACCGACTTCTTCATGCCGATGGTCGACGACCCGTTCGACTTCGGCCGCATCGCCGCGACCAACGCGCTCTCCGACGTCTACGCGATGGGCGGAAAGCCGATCTTCGCCCTCGCGGTCCTCGGCATGCCGATCAACAGCATGCCCACAGCCATGATCCGCGAAATCCTGCGCGGCGGCGCGGCAATGGCGGCAGATAGCTGGAATTCCCGTGGCCGGCGGCCATTCGATCGACTCGCCCGAGCCGATCTATGGCCTCGCCGTCGTGGGTCTCGTTTCGACCAAGGCGCTCAGACGCAACTCGGAAGCTCGCCCAGGCGACGCGCTGATCCTGACGAAGCCGCTTGGCGTCGGGATCTATTCCGCGGCAATCAAGAAGGGCGCGCTTTCTTCAGAGGGCTATCGCGAGATGCTCGGCTTCATGACGCGGCTCAATGTCGTCGGCGCGGAGCTCGCGCGAATGAACGACGTTCACGCGATGACCGACGTCACGGGTTTCGGACTCCTCGGCCACGCGCTCGAAATGGCGCGGGGCGCGGGCGTCACCGTCCGCCTCCGCCTCGATGAAGTCCCGCTGCTCGCTCAGGCCGAGTTTCTCTCGCGCGCCGGCTTCGTCACCGGCGCCTCGCACCGCAACTGGGCGAGCTATGGCGAGGCCGTCGCCCTGCCGATCGGATTCGAAGACTGGCGGCGCCTGCTGTTGACCGACCCGCAGACCTCGGGAGGCCTGCTGGTCGCCTGCGATGCTCAAGCCGCGCCAGCGATCCTCGCGCAGATTCGCGAAGGCGATCCGCGCGCCGCGATCATCGGCTCGGTCGAAGCCGGCGATCCGATCGTGGCCGTCGAAGCGTGAGTGCTGAGCATTATTCAGCGTGGTCGGAGATTGGCGGAAGAGAGTGGGAGTCGAACCCACCTGAGACAGGCTCGCTGCCCCACACGGATTTGAAGTCCGGGCGCCCCACCGGGGACGATTCTCCTCCACGCTCGTCGCCGGATTGGCACGGCGCCCCGAACAGATCCAGACGATGCCGGTTGATCCGGCGCTCATCGCCTTTGCGCAGCGTCAGCCCATGCCGATCGAAGAAGTCAAGGATCTGGATCGCCACCTTGCGGCCGTTGTCGACTTGGTCGCGGAACTGCGCGGCGGAAAAAGAGCCGTCTTTCGCTCCAGCCGACAGCTCCGCAATGATCGCGGTCATCTCGCTCACTGTCGACCGCAAAAAGAAATGGTCGTGCGCCACCTCGTCAACCCAACCCATACGGCACGCGCGTTTGAGGGCGCGGCGCAGATCTTTCTCGGCGCGTCCGGTCGCGGCCGCGAGGTCGCGCACTCTGGGCGGACGGAACCGCTGCGGCTCGCCGAGAAGGGGCGCGATCATTTTCCAGGTGGCTTTATCCTCGGGCGTGAGTTGAACCTCGTGCGATGGAAGTCTGACGAATCCGCCGTCCAGGACGAGTTGGCCTGAGGCGGCCAGGTTTTTCATGGCGACGTCAAACGCCGGCTTCGGCAGTTTCGGCTGCGAAGTGACCCGCAGCTGCTCGCGTCCCAATCCTTGAAGATCCGGGTGTTCGGCGTGATAGGCGCCGATCCGCTCGAGCGTGGCCGACGTGAAGAGAGTCCAGCGTTCGCGGGTCAGCGCGATTTTCGAATCGCCTGACTCCAAAACGACAAGACCTAGTTCTGACGACAGGTGATCCCTCCGCTCGGCGGAGAGCGCTCGATCCCGTGCAAACGCGGCGAGGTCAAAAGCGAACGGCGGCGTTTCCAGAAGCGCCGCGAGGGCGGCCGACGGATCGGCCAACGCGAGCGCCGCGCGCTGCACGCGCCTCTCCGGCGTCCGTCTTCCTCGGGCTTTCGCACGCAGATCAAGAAACAGGCCGCCGCCGAGCGTTCTCTGGGCCGAAACGTCCCGAACGACGAACCGGTCATGGGAGGCTGCGGCGATCGGCCGATCAAGGACGAGCTGGACGTCAGCCTCTTCTCCCGGAGCGATCGGTTTGTCGTCGAACAGGACGATACGCGCGCCGACTTCCGTTGCCGCATGATGAAGCCGGACCGGGAACCATTGACCGACTGGCTTTGTCTCGCTTGGCAAAACGCGGATGCGCGCGTCGATGCGATCGGTTGGCGCGTGCAATTCAGGATCGAGCGCCACGTCGCCGCGCCGGATGGCGTCTTTTGTTATGCCGGGGCCGGTGAGGTTAAGCGCGGCGCGCTCGCCCGCATGCGCCGCCTCGGCCGGGCGGTTCTGCGCATGAAGAGAGCGCACACGCGCGACCAAGCCGGATGGGCTGAGCCGGATGCGATCGCCGAGTTGGACCGAACCTGACAACACCGTCCCGGTCGCAACGACCCCAACGCCAGATAGCGTGAAGACACGATCAACCGCGAGCCGAAACCTCTGGCCCGCTCTCCGATCGCGCACAGCGCTGGCTGATTTTTTGAGATGCGCGCGCAGCGCGTCCACGCCCTCGCCGGTCACCGCCGAGACCGTCAGGATCTCAGCCTGCGCAAGCGCCGTCGGCCCGAGCATGGCTTTCGCCTGCCGCGCCACGTGCTCGATGGACTCGGTGGAAGCGAGGTCCGCCTTCGTGAGAACCACGACGCCGCGATCCACGCCGAGGAGGTCGAGGATCGCCAGATGCTCGCCCGTCTGCGGCATAATTCCGTCGTCGACGGCGATTGTCAGAAGCGCAAAATCGACCCCGCTTGCGCCCGCGAGCATCGTGTGAACGAAGCGCTCGTGGCCCGGAATATCGATGAAGCCGATCGGCTGCTCCGATTGCGCGGCCATGTAGGCGAAGCCCAGATCAATCGTGATGCCGCGGGCCTTCTCATCCTTCAGCCGGTCGCCGGCGACGCCCGTCAGGGCTTTGACCAGAGCCGTCTTGCCGTGATCGACGTGACCGGCGAGGCCGACAATCACGGCGGCGCACCTGTTGCTGCTCGCTCGCCCGACGGGCCGCGACGCCTGCGGCCCTGGGCAATGACATTGAAGTGCGCGAGATTGCAGAGAAACGCCTCCTCTTCGCCCAGGCAGCGCAGGTCAAGCACGAGGCGCTCCTTCACAATCCGCCCGATGACGGGTCGCGGCAGTTGGCGCAGCATCGCCGATAAGCGTTCCAGCTCGGAGCCTTTCCGCTTGGCGGCGATGGCGAGACCGGCGCTCGCGATGGTCTCGAGCGGCAACGCGCCGGATCCGATCTGGCTGCGGCATTCGCATAGCTCGACCGCATAGTCGCCGCCGAGCGCCTCCGTCACGTGAGGCAGCACGCGCTGGGCCTGCGCCTGGATCTCATCTCGCGGCCGCGTCAGCATCTGCAACGTCGGAAGGCGCTCGGCGAGCCGGACAGGATCTCGATAGAGTTTCAGGGTGGCTTCGATGGCGGCGAGCCTGATCTTGTCGATACGAAGCGCACGCTTCATCGGATTGCGATTGATCGCCTGGATCAGGTCGCGCTTGCCCACAATGAAACCCGCTTGCGGACCGCCGAGCAACTTGTCGCCGGAAAAAGTCACAACGTCTGCGGCGGCTGCTGCCTGCCAAACTGTCGGCTCCGCCTGCAGTCCGTATTGCGCGAGGTCGACCAACGTGCCTGAGCCGAGATCGTGGGCGAGCGGAACGCCCGCACGCCTGGCGATGGCGCTGAGGTCCGCCGTCCCGACCTCGGCCGTGAAGCCCTGAATGCGGTAGTTCGACGTGTGGACTTTGAGTATCAAGCCGGTCCGTTCGTTCAGCGCCGAACGATAATCCTTCATATGGGTGCGATTGGTCGTGCCGACCTCGACCAGTCGCGCGCCAGCGCTCGCCATGATTTCCGGCATGCGAAAGGCGCCGCCAATCTCGATGAGCTCGCCGCGCGACACGATCGCCTCGCGACCGTTCGCAAGCGTGTTCAGCACGAGCAGCATTGCGGCGGCATTGTTATTGACGACTGTTGCGTCCTCCGCGCCGGTCAGATCGCATAGGAGACCCCTGACGTGGTCGTCACGTTCGCCGCGCTTGCCGCCCTTGAGATCGAATTCCAGCGCCACCGGATTCTGCATGGCCGCCATGGCGGCTTCGACCGCCGCTTCCGAGAGCACGGCGCGGCCGAGATTTGTGTGTAGGACCGTGCCGGTGAGGTTGAATACCGGACGCGAGCCCGACCGGTCCTGCCTCTCGAGACGCGTCCGACTTTCGAGGGCGATATGCTCAGCGGTCGGAACAGAGACCCTGCCCTCCTGCAGCGCCGCCCGCGCGTCCTCAATCGTCGCGCGGACAGCGTCGGTTAAAGCCTGTTGGCCATAGCGCTCTACGAGAACTGCCGCCGCGGAAGTGTTCAGAACTGCGGCTACCGACGGGAGATCGCGCAGGCGCGCCGATATTATGGGGTCCATTGTCCCCTCGATTCAGCCTTGGCACCGTACGATCTGAAAGCAGCGCCACCGCTTACCATGGAGCAGAAGGCCTCGGAAACAGGTTGTTTCCAAGGCCCACGCGCTTTTGCGGTCGGCGGCGCTCGCAGTCGGTCAGCGCCCTCACTCGTAGTCGGTCGCCCTGGCCACCGCCTCCCAGGCGTCGAGGTCCTGCGTAAACTCGGCAATCTTCGTGCGCGCCAGGGCGTAGGCGCGAGCGCCGAGCGGCATGTGCAGCGGCGGCTTATCCGAATCGACCGCCTTCAGGATGACCTTGACGGCCTTATCCGGGTCGCCGACCTGTTTGCCGTCATTGTTGGCGCGGAAGGTGCGGAACACGCCGGCCGTTCCGGCATATTCCGGCAACTCCTTCTTGGCGAGCGAAATCGAGCGGCCGAGAAAGTCGGTTCGAAACGGGCCTGGCTCCACGATGATGACCGCGATGCCGAATGGCGCAACTTCCTGAGCCAGGGCCTCGGAAATGCCTTCGACTGCGAACTTGGTCGCGTTGTAGTGTCCCGAGCCTTGCAGGCCCTTGATGCCCGCGCCTGACGACATGTTGACGATCCGGCCGCCAGCGCCGGTCTTGCGCAATGCTGGCAAGGCTGCCCGCGTCGTTTCCAGGAGGCCGATGATGTTGGTCTCGAACATCGGCCTGTATTCCTCCGGGGTCGCCTCTTCGATCGCGCCGATAAAGCCGAAGCCGGCGTTGTTGACGAGGACGTCGAGCCTGCCGAAAGCCTCCATCGTCAGCGCCACGGCCTTCTCGGGGTCGCCGGCCTTGGTCACATCGAGAGCAGTCGTTCGCGCCGTCTTAGGGTACGCCTTGGCCATATCCGAGAGGGTGGCGGGGTCGCGCGCCGTGGCGACGACCTGATCGCCGCGATCGAGCGCCGCTTGGGCGAGCAAGCGTCCGAAGCCGGTGGAGCAGCCGGTGATAAGCCAAGTCTTAGTCATGATTTCTCTCGTGTGGGAGGGTCTTGAAAGGGACAGAAAAAGTACGCGGGCTACGTGAATAGGACAGCGAATCGCGATGGGCGCCGGGACGCCTGGGCGTGCGCCCAGCCACGATCGAGGCCGCCATGATGACGTGCTTGCCGGGATCTCATTTGAACCTGTTGATGGCCGCGAGCGTCAGCGTTCAGACGTAAGCGCGCCCAAACCCAGCGTCTGCAGATTTGGGCGCCGTCAGCGCTTCGGATTCCAGCTGGCACCAGAAAGACTTGATTTATTTCTATATCATTTTGATATCGGCAGAGAAAGTGTTCGGGGCGAGTTCATCATACCAAGGGCGTCTCCTCGTTAGAACGCCTCCGCGGCTTCGCATTGCCCGCATCCACGTCGTCCAGAGAGTGCCGGGCGCATAACGGGCGGCTGGCTTTCGTCGTCGCCCCAGCTGAGCTGGCGCGCGAGGCTTGGAGCTCTCATATAGGGGCAAACGAGCGATCAGGAACGCGGGAATGGATCATGAATTTCGTAGCGCTGAAGAGCGACGCGCCGCTATCGTCGCGCTAACGCAGAAAGAAACCGGCATCGACGAAGCGATGGTCGAGATGCTGATTCGCGCCTTCTATGCCCGCGTCCGGCGGGATGCATTGCTCGCGCCGATCTTCGAATCACGCATTTCCGACTGGGAGCCGCATCTCGACAAGATGTTCGCGTTCTGGTCGTCGCTGGCGCTTCACACGGGGCGGTATCATGGCCAACCGACGGCGAAGCATATGTCCTTGGCTGTGGATGCGCGCCACTTCGATCGATGGCTGGCGCTGTTCGGAGAGACGGCGCGTGACGTTTGTCCGGCCGCCGCCTCGGAACGGTTCATCGACCGCGCCCATCGCGTCGCCGAGAGCCTGGAGCTTGGCGTCGCGAGCGCGAACAATATTCTTCTGCACAAGGGTGAGCGCTATCTGCGCGATGCGTGATCACTTGTCGGAGAAGAGCGTAAGCAAGACTTTGCCCTTGTCCCCGATCACGCACACGAGCGTCTGAGGCTTCGTTGTTTTCGTCCGCTCTACATAGGCGTCGCCAATGACGACGGTTTTAATCGGAACGTTTTCAATCGTGGTATCGGCCTTGATGATCTTGGCGCTATCAAGATCGATCAGGACGTCCTTCACCTGCGGGAACTTTTGCTTAAGCGCCAGCAATCCGCTTGCCTTGCACGCGTCCGCTTCGGGAGAGAGCGTTTCCGCCAAGGCAGGCCCAGCGATCAGCGAGATCAGGAACGTCAGTGCAAATGTATGCCGTGTCATCTGATGACCTCCCGCTGCCATATTGCTTTTGTAACTTTGGCGGCTGCAACTTGTTCCATAATCGTGTTTCAGCAAACCTGGCAGGGAACGCATCTCGCTCGCCTAGGTCGCAAGATTTGATTAACTATACCCACCCATGAGCCTTTCGAGCGAAGAGATTGAACGCTACGCGCGTCAGATCGTCCTGCATGGGCTAGGCGGCCCCGGCCAGAACAAACTCAAGGCTGCGCGCGTCCTCGTGGTTGGCGCGGGAGGCTTAGGTTCGCCCGCGCTCCAATACCTAGCAGGGGCCGGAGTCGGGACGCTCGGAATCGTTGACGACGACGCTGTTTCGCTGTCCAATCTGCACCGGCAGGTGATCCACGCAACAGAGGATGTCGGGCGGCCGAAGACGGAAAGCGCTCAGGCCGCGATCGGCCGCATCAATCCGCATGTTACGGTCGAGCCGAGCGCGTATCGGCTGAACGAGAAGAACGTACGAAGCATTGTGCGGCGTTTCGACGTTGCGCTCGACGGCTCGGACAATTTCGCCACCCGTTACGCACTGTCCGACGCTTGCTTTCATGAGCGCCGACCGCTCGTTTCGGCGGCGCTCGGAGAATTCGACGGCACGCTGACGACGCTGAAGCCGTACGAGAACGGGCCGAACGGGAAACCCAATCCAACCTATCGTTGTCTCTTCCCTGAGCCGCCGGAGCCCGGAACGATCCCGACCTGCGCCGAGGCGGGCGTATTAGGCGCGCTGGCTGGCGTGCTTGGCTCTCTGATGGCGCTCGAGGCGATCCGCGTTCTGGTCGGCGGCTTCGGCGATGGCGACGAGGGGCTCGTCGGGCGGCTGTTGATGATCGATACGCGCGCCATGCGGTTCGAGACGCTGCGCTATGCCTGGGACCCGGACAATGTGCTCAGCGGCAGCGGCGCACGGAGCGAGGCGCTGCAGTCGGGTGGGAGCTAGCCCTCAAGCGAGTCGATCGTCCGAACACTCACTTGGCCGGATTGAGGAAGTCCACGCAATTGACGCGGCCGGAATCCAGGCACCGCTGAAACCTGCGGCCGTGACCTAAAGCGTTGATCACCCAGTAGCTCAGCAAGATCAGCGCCAACGCCGCGAAAAGCACGACGACATTGGCAAACCCGCGGCGCTCAAAATCGTCCGTAGTCTCGGCCCGCTTTCGTGGGTAGAGGGGACTGAATTCCTCCGGTCGATCTTGCGCGATGGCCTAAAGCCCTCAATGAGGATTGGCGACGCTGCCTTATGAAGTTCCTACCAGATTTATGCATCTCCGGCTAGCTTCGCTTAAGCAGGTCCAGCCCTTCTGGCATCGTCCGTCTGGAAGCGAATGCGCAGCGAAGCGCATTTTAACATTAATTGTCGGTCTAACATAATTCTCGCGAGTCATGCTGCGGCCAAGTCAGTCCCTACCCTTTTGACCCGGAGACAGGCATGCGCCGCCTCGCGACACTTTGCATTCCCGCACTTCTTCTCGCCGTTCCTGCCCCGGCTGTCGCCGCCAACGGCGGCGTCATCGTCTCTGTGCCTACAGCGCCTCAAGGGGCTGAACGCGCCTCCTCCAGCGCAGCGCCCGCTCCCGTCGCGTCTCCAGGCCCCACGCGAGGACAATACGGCGGCGGCTTCATCGAAGCCTTGCTGACCGGCGGCGCCGCGGCACAGCCGCAGATGGCCGCCGCAAATGCGAGCGAGCCCACGTCGGAGGCAGAAGCCGAGCCGGACCCACAGTTTCGCCGGCAGGAAGTCGATTATCTAGGATCAGCGGCGCCCGGAACCCTTATCGTCGATACGCCTGAAAGGTTCCTATTCCTGGTCGAGCCGAACGGAAAGGCGCTGCGCTACGGCATCGGGGTCGGGCGTCCAGGCTTCGAGTGGTCGGGCGTGAAGCGGATCAGCCGCAAGTCCGAATGGCCCGATTGGACGCCTCCAGCGCAGATGCTGCTTCGCCGCCCCGACCTTCCGCGCCATATGGCGGGCGGCCCCGACAATCCGCTCGGGGCGAGGGCGCTCTATCTCGGGTCCTCGCTCTACCGCATTCACGGCACCAACGAGCCGTCGACCATCGGTCACAACGTGTCGTCAGGCTGCATCCGGATGATGAACGAGGATGTGATCGACCTTTATGATCGCGTCTCGGTCGGGATGAAGGTCATCGTGCTCTAGAACGGAAACGGCGAGGCGCGCTAGAGTACGCCTCGCCGATCATCCAAGTCGAACTCGATTCTCAGACGTCGTCGTAGCCGCCGCCGTCGTCGGAGGAAGAATTGTCGAAGGTCGAATTGTCGAGGTTGTCGAAGTTGGCGTCCTGGACGCCCGGCGCGCCGGGATCAAACTGCTGGAAGTCGGCGTCGCTGCCGCGCTCCGGCTTGTCGTCGTAGTAGTTGTTGATCTCAGTCACTTCCGTCGGATTGCCGGCAAGGCCCGAGCCGCCCAAACTGGCGCCGCCAAAGC
This sequence comes from uncultured Alphaproteobacteria bacterium, assembly GCA_963726105.1. GTDB lineage: Bacteria > Pseudomonadota > Alphaproteobacteria > Rhizobiales > Beijerinckiaceae > Roseiarcus. Next base: position 48,393 of record CAVSBJ010000024.1, on the reverse strand, counting down.
CTCCGCTCCCACCGCCGAAGAGACCGCCGCCGCCGTGGCCGCCAAACAGACCGCCGAGCAGATTGCCAAGGACCACGCCGCCAGCCACGCCCGTCGCGGTTGAAGCTGCATTTTGCAAGAAGCCTCCGCTGCCGCCCGAAGGTTGAGGCTGACCCCATGGACCAGGTTGCGGTGGATAGCCTTGAAGGGGCGGCGGGGGATAGCCTCCTTGAGGAGGGGGAGCGTAGCCTCGCGGCGGCGGGGGCGCCGCGCGCTGATACGCTTGCGGATCAGAGTCCGGTCGAAGCGGGGGAGACGACGGACCGCCGCCGAAAATGGACTTGCCGAGATTGCCAAGGAAGCTGCCGTGTTCCGCGCTCTGTTGGGCGCTCTGCTGCGCGGCCGCCTCGAGCTGAGAGATCCGGTTCGCAGCGGCCTCCAGAGCCTGCTGCTGGACAAGCACCGTTTGTGCTAACACATAAGGCGCGTGGGGCGCGGTCCGAACCGCGTCGTTGATGAAGGATTCGGCTTCGGGGTCACGCTGCGTCGCGGCGGCTGAGTTGACGCGCTGGAACAGGCCACCAAGCATCTGGCGTTCTTCGGGGGTCATGTCGCTCTCCCTGCGGCCGGATAGCCGCGCCCGGCATATAGCGACGCGTGCGGCCAATCCAAGGCTTCCGTTCGGGTTTTTCGCCATGACCAGCGCGCTTTTTACCTGAGGTCCAACCGCCCCGCGGCTTTACTCAGGCTTGCCGATCGTTTAGGCGGTTGCCCCAGGGGCCCCGGCTCGGCTTTTGCCGCTGCGCCGGGGCTTCGCTCGTTTTAAAACAATCGGAAGAGCAATCGACGTTGGCCAATGTTGTCGTTGTCGGCGCCCAGTGGGGCGACGAGGGGAAGGGCAAGATCGTCGATTGGCTGTCGGTCGGCGCCGACGTCGTGGTCCGTTTCCAGGGCGGCCATAACGCCGGCCATACGCTCGTCATTGACGGCAAGACTTACAAACTTGCGCTGCTTCCATCTGGCATCGTTCGACCTGGCAAACTGTCGATCATCGGCAATGGCGTCGTCCTCGATCCCTATCATCTCGTCGAGGAGATCGAGAAGCTGCGTGGCCAGGGAGTTGAAGTGACCCCAGCCAACCTCAAGATTGCCGAGAACGTGCCGCTGATTCTGTCGCTGCATCGCGAACTCGACGCGCATCGCGAGTCCGGAAGCGTCGCCGGCACCAAGATCGGCACCACCAAACGCGGCATTGGCCCAGCTTATGAGGACAAGGTCGCGAGGCGCGCGATCCGCCTGATGGACCTCGCCGATCCCGACGCGTTGGACGACAGGATTGATCGCCTGCTTTCGCACCATGTTCCTTTGTGCCGGGGCTTAGGCTTGCCGCCGCCATCGGCAGCCGCGGTTCGCGAGGAAGTGCTCACGGTCGCGCCCAGGGTTCTGCCGTTCATGGCGCCGACGTTCGAGATCCTCGACGGCGAGCGGCGTGCTGGCAAACGCATTCTGTTCGAAGGCGCGCAAGGCGCCATGCTCGACGTCGATCACGGCACGTATCCATACGTCACGTCCTCGAACACGGTCGCGGCGAATGCAGCGACCGGTTCCGGCCTCGGGCCCAGGGCGATTGGCTATGTGCTTGGCATCGCCAAAGCCTACACGACGCGCGTCGGCGGCGGCCCGTTCCCGACCGAACTCGACGACGAGGTCGGTCGGCTGATCGGCGAGCGCGGCCGCGAATTCGGCACCAATACCGGGCGCCCGCGCCGGTGCGGGTGGTTCGACGCCGTGCTTGCACGCCAGGCGGTGCGCACGAGCGGCATCGACGGTCTCGCGTTGACCAAGCTTGACATTCTCGACGGCTTCGAAACCATCAAGGTCGCGACCCGCTACCGCCTGAACGGCGAGGAGATCGACTATCTTCCGGCCTCGCAATCCGCGCAGGCGCGCATCGAGCCGGTCTATGAAACGATCGAAGGCTGGAGGGGCGCGACGAGCAAGGCCCGATCATGGGCCGACCTGCCGGCGCAAGCGATAAAATATGTGCGTCGAATTCGAGGAGCTGGTCGGCGCGCCCGTCGCCTTATTATCGACGAGTCCGGAGCGCGACGATACGATCCTTGTGCATGATCCATTCCAGGACTAAGGGACGCCTGCGCGGAATCGCGCGGAGCGGTTGAGCGGACGCTTCATGGCTGATTATCATTCGCTGCTCATGCGAGCCGTCGCCAATTTGCCCAATGCGGGCACGCCGGCGACGCGCAGAGCAATCTATGAACGGGCTCGCAAAGCCCTGCTTGAGCAGCTCAGAAGCTTGCGCCCGCCGCTGCCGGAAAGCGACATCACGCGCGAGGAGACCGCGCTTGACGCAGCGATCGCCGAGATCGAGGAGAGATACGGGCCGCTGGATCCGGGTCAACCCCTTCCTTCGCCGATATCGCCTGGAGCCGGAAAGCCAGTCGCGGCGCCGAGAGCCGCTCCGCCGCCTCCGCCCCCGCAATTCGCCTCGGGCCAGCGACCCAGCGCACCTGCGGCGCCGGGGCCAACCGCCCCTTTTGCGCGGTCACCTTCGCCAACGGGAGCGCCAGGCCAACCCGAAAGCACAAGCGCGCCCGTTCAGAACCCGGCGCAGAGACCTATGCAGGGAGGGAGCCAGCCGGCCCGAAGCCCACTGAAAGCGCCAACCCCGGTCGCGGGCAGGCCAGCGGCGGTGGGGCCGACGGCAGCTTCGCCAGCTCGATCCCAGCTGGCTGCCGCAATGGCCAACCAGCCGTCCTCCGCTTCGAGGACCGGCCGCACAGCCCCATCCGTGGGAGCGCCGGGCGGCAGAGATGAAGGTCTGCCCGGATTGGCGGCGCTCGATCCGGCCAAGGCGGTCCGACCGAACAAGGCCTACGACGGCGCCGGCTCCGACGCTCCGCCCGTCGTCGCGACCCGTCACGATGAATCTGGGCAATGGGCCGAAGCGCCAGAAGTGGCGGCGGAGTTCGACCGCCCCGGTTTGGCTTCTAGACCGGAAGCCGAGACCCAGCGCCCGGTCGCGCCGGGCGTCGAAGTCGCCAAGCCGAAACGCTTGATCTGGGTCGCGGCGGCGGTCGTCCTTGGAATTGTCCTTGCGGTGGCCGGAGCCGCGATCCTGATGCGCCAGAAGCCGCAGGACCTCGCCATCAAGCCACCCGTCGAGGCGCAGCAGCCCGCGTCGCCGGAGCCTTCGGCCAAGATCGCCGAGAGGGTGCAAACGACCCCGCCTGCTCCCGCTGCGCCGGCAAACGCACCGCAAGCGACTCCGTCGAGTCCGCCGAGCGCGGCGCCGGCGACCCCAGCGCCCGAGACGTCGGCTCAGTCCACCCAATCCGCCGCGCCTACGCCGTCGGCCGGACGGGCGGCGATGTTGATCGCTTCGGCGGACAACCCGCAAAAACCGGCCGTGAGCTTGGGCTCGACCGTGTGGTCCCTGATTCCGCCCTTGCAGAACCAGCCGGCGACGGTCGCAGTAAAAGCGGAAGCGGACATCCCCGATCTCAAGATGCATGCGACCATGACTTTGAGGAAGAACACCGATCCGACGCTACAGGCGACGCACACGATCGACCTCAAGTTCTCCTTCGCCGAAGGCGCTCCCATCACTGGCTTCAAGGACGTCGGCTTGCCGCAGATGCGCAAGGAGGATTCGACCGCAGCGGAAGCACTGACCAGCGTGAAGGTCAAGATCAGCGACACCTATTTCCTGATCGCGCTGGCCAAGGGCGAAGCCGACACAGCCCGCAACCTCGACCTGATGCAGACGCGATCCTGGTTCGACTTTCCGCTGCTGCTCAACGATGACCGGATCGCAAAGATCGTCTTCCAGAAGTCCCCGGAAGGTCAGGCGATGCTGGAGAAGGCGTTCGAAGCGTGGAAGTGAGCGGAAGCTTCATCCGCGCAGATTGAATACCCGAGTCGAGACAAAATAGCCGTCTTCGACGACGCCGAAGGCGATCGGAGTTCCAAAGCACTCGACATACGCACGCCCCTGGGTGGGGGCCGGACCGCGCAGCAGCAGTTTTTGGCCGCGACGGAGGGTTGCAGCGGCAGAGCGATCGACGGGCAGGATCGGGATTTCGCCCAGGCCCGCCTGCAAAGGCAGAATCGCGCGCGCCATCAGATCCGCGTCGTCGGGCAGCCGATCGAACGGAATGCCTGCTTCGACCGAAAACGGCCCGACGCGCGTCCGGCGCAATTCGATCACATGTCCATAACAGCCGAGCGCTCGGCCGAGGTCACGCGCGATCGCGCGCACATAGGCGCCCTTGCCGCATTCGGCTTCGAGCACCGCGTGATCGGGGTCAGCCGAGATCAGGTCGAGCCGGTAGACATGGATCGGGCGCGGTTCAATCTCGAAGGTTTCGCCATCGCGTGCGAGATCGTAGGCGCGCGCACCCGCAATGCGGATCGCGGAGAAGGTCGGCGGCGTCTGAAGAATAACGCCGACAAAGCGCGGTAGGAAGCCCTCAATCTCGGCCGGGGCGGGGCGCCGATCCGAGCGCGATACAATCTCCCCTTCAGCGTCGTCTGTCGCACTTTCCTCGCCCCAGCGCACGCGGAACCGGTAGGATTTGGCTCCGTCCTGAACGACCGGCACGGTCTTGGTCGCCTCGCCGAGAGCAATCGGCAGCACCCCCGATGCGAGCGGATCGAGCGTTCCGGCGTGACCGGCTTTCTTAGCGTTGAACAGGAACTTGATACGCCCAACCGCTTGAGTCGAGGAGATCCCGGTCGGCTTATCGAGGTTGATCCAGCCGTTGATATCGACCCGGGACGATCGCTTCTGCCGCGGCTCGCCGGAGCGGCGCCTCTCGGCTTCGGACTGTCGGTCTTCGCGGGCGTCGCCGGTCATTCCCTGTCCTCTTCGCCGGCGTCCTTCAGATCCCGCGCCACCGCCGGCGATCTCAGAAGCTCGTCCATGCGCGCTTGAGCATCAAAGCTCGTGTCCAAGGCGAACCGCAGATCAGGAGCGAACTTGAGATTGACGCGGCGAGCGACGAGCGCTCGCAATTCCTTCTTGTGGCGATCGAGCGCCTCAACCGCCGTTCCAGCGCCTTTGCCGCCGAGCGGCATCACCAGAATCGTCGCCAGTTTGAGATCCGGTGTCATGCGCACTGCACGGATGGTCAGTGGATGACGATCCAGCGCCTCATCAACCACCTCGCCGCGCGCGAGGATGTCGGCGACCGCGTGACGGATGAGTTCGCCGACGCGCTCGATCCGGTGACTCGGGGCGTTAGGTTTGGATAAGGAACGGGACATTGCGCTCTCCTTTGAGGCGCGGCGTAACTGCAGCACGCGGGTGGGAGCAGCGTCGGCTCGAATCGAACCGCACGAAGAAGAAGACCGGCGCGGCGCGCCAAGGGAGGCTCGCCCCTCTTCTGTCGATCCGCGCCTGCCGATTACAGCGTGCGGCGGATCTCCTCGACGGTATAGCACTCGATGACATCCCCGACCCGCATGTCGTGGTAGTTCTCGAACGCCATGCCGCACTCCTGCCCGGCCTGCACCTGAGCGACTTCATCCTTGAACCGCTTGAGCGTCGACAATTTGCCCTCGTGCACAACCACGCTGTCCCGGATGAGACGCACGTGCGCTCCACGCTGCACAACGCCATCGGTCACGCGACAACCCGCTACCAAGCCAACCTTGGAAATGTCGAACAGTTCGAGAATTTGCGCATTGCCCAACATCGTCTCGCGCAACGTCGGCGAAAGCATCCCCGAAAGAGCCGCCTTCACGTCGTCGACCAGGTTGTAGATGATGTTGTAGTAGCGGATTTCGACGCCGCCCTGCTCGGCGAGATCGCGCGCCTCCTTATGCGCGCGAACGTTGAACCCGAGGATGACCGCTTTCGAAGCTGAAGCCAGCGTCACATCGGATTCGGTGATGCCGCCTACGCCGCCATGGATGACCCGCGCCATGACCTCGTCGTTGCCGAGCTTCTCGAGCGCCGCGGTGATCGCCTCGACCGATCCTTGCACGTCGCCTTTGAGGACGATCGGCATCTCTTTGTGACCGGTCGCTTTGAGATTGCTCATCATGTCGGCGAGCGAGGTCCTGACGGCGGGCCCGCGCGCGACGAGCTTCTCTCGCCTCTGGCGTTCGCGATATTCGGTGATTTCGCGCGCCCGCGCCTCGGACTCAACGATTGCGACGCGATCGCCCGCCTCAGGCGCGCCGGAGAATCCGAGGACCTCGACCGGAGTCGATGGAGGAGCGGCCTCGACGGTCCCACCCTTATCGTCGATCAGCGCCCTGACGCGGCCCCAATGCGACCCGGCGACGACCAGCGCGCCCACCTTGAGGGTGCCCCGTTGCACCAGCACCGTCGCCACCGGTCCGCGGCCACGATCGAGCCTCGCCTCGATGACCGTACCCTCCGCGCCGCGGTCGGGGTCGGCGACGAGATCGAGCAGTTCGGCCTGCAGCGCGATCGCCTCGAGCAGTTTGTCGAGATTGGTGCCTTTGGTCGCCGACACTTCAACCGCAAGGGTGTCGCCGCCAAACGCCTCGACCTGGACGTCGTGCTGCAAGAGCTCTTGCATCACCCGCTGGGGATCGGCTTCGGGCTTGTCGATCTTGTTGACCGCGACAATGATCGGAGCCCTCGCCGCCTTGGCGTGCCTGATCGCCTCAATCGTCTGTGGCATGACGCCGTCATCCGCCGCCACCACCAGCACGACGATGTCGGTTACCTTCGCGCCACGCGCGCGCATTGCGGTGAAGGCCGCGTGGCCGGGCGTGTCGATGAAGGTGATGGTCTCGCCACCGGGCGCAACGACCTGGTAGGCGCCGATATGCTGCGTGATGCCCCCGGCTTCGCCCGCGACCACGTTGGCATGCCGAATAGCGTCGAGCAGCGATGTCTTGCCGTGATCGACGTGGCCCATGATGGTCACGATAGGCGGTCGTTGAACGGAGGCGCCTTCCTCGTCCGGTCGATCGAACAGGCCCTCCTCGACGTCGGATTCCGCCACGCGCTTGACCGAATGGCCCATTTCCTCCGCGACGAGTTGCGCGGTGTCGGCGTCGAGCGTGTCAGTCAGCGTCACCATGCGGCCCTGGCGCATCAAAAACTTGATGACGTCGACCGCGCGTTCCGACATGCGGTTCGCGAGCTCCTGGATGGTGATCGCTTCTGGCAAGACGATCTCACGCGCGATTTTCTCTTTTTGCTCCTGCGCGCCGTGGCCTCTCAGCCGTTGTGTCCGACGACGAAACGCGGCCACCGAACGGGTGCGCTCCTCCTCGCCAGAGGTCGCGCTGGTCACCGTCAGGCGGCCACGGTTGCGCTGCTCGCCGGTGCGCGCCGGCCGCGGCGTCGGGACGACGACCTTCTGCCCAGGCGGCAGGGCGAGCGCCGGACGCCTAACGACGACCCGCCGCTCTTCCTCTGCGCCGGCAGGGGCTCCGAGGGCGGCAGAGGCTCGAGCGAGCCCCCCCGGCGGGGCCGCGCTGGGCGCAGCCGGGCCAACGCGCGGGATTGACGGAGACTGCGCCGGTTCGCCGCCGGAAAGGCGTCGTCGGGCTTCGTCCTCCGACTGCCGCTTGAAACTGGCCTCCTGCGCGCGGCGAAGCTCTTCGTCGCGCTTGCGCGCTTCGGCAGCCTCGCGTTCGAGGCGATCGCGCGCCTCGCGCTCGCGCCGAGCGCCGGCATCCGCCTCCTGGCGTCGGCGATCCTCCTCCTCCTGGGCGCGCGCGTCGATCAGCGCTCGAGCGCGCGCTTCACGCTGTTCGGCCGACAATGTGGGCAGGACGACGCCTGTCTTCGGCGGCGGCGACGCCGTCGGCTTGGCAGGCGCCACGGGAGCGGGCCGCGCCGAGGCGGTCAGCGTGGGCTTGGCCGCGGCCGGAGCAACCGGCGGCGGCGCGGCGGCAGGCGCCGTCGGCGCGGCTCGCGCGGCTGCGGCCGCTTCGGCTGGCGTCAAAATCCGCCGTTTCACCTTCTCGACCACGACCGCCTTGCTGCGCCCGTGCGAAAAGCTCTGTCTCACCGTACCCTGCTCAACCGGACGCTTCAGGTGCAACGTCGCCTTCGGCGGAGCAGCCGTCGCTGTCTTATCGCTATTACCCGTCTCACTCATGCCACTTCCTAACCACCTGGCTTCTCAGCCAATTTGATGGACCTGCCAAACGTTCAGGCCTCACCGGCCGTCGCGTCGCCGTGCTCCGTTCCGGCCGCCGCGCCCGGCTCGCCGCCGCGATAGCGGCGCAAACGATCTGCCCTTGCGAGAAAGGCCGAACTCGCCGCCCCGTGTTTGAGGGCAGCATGTACCACATTTGCCCGCCCCAATGCCAAATCCAATTCGCCCGACTTGAAGAGATCGATGCGCACAATCGTGTTCGCTTCCGGACCGAGTTTGGCGCGCAACGCGTGGACACGCTTCGCCGCTCCATCCGCCGCTCCGTCGCTCGCCTGGATCAGCGCGACGACTTCGCCGGCCTCGATCGCCGAATTGACCTTGAACGCTCCGGCCACGACGAGGCCGGCCTTGTTGGCGATCGACAGTGACTGTAGCGCGTCCCGTTCGAGGAGCGCGCCAACCGTCTCGGCCAGCGAGGCAGGCGCCTCGGCCTTGGCGCGAAAGGCGCGCGAGAACGCCTGCTTCGCCGCCGCTCGGCTTACCGTGTCAAAGCTCAGTCGGGTCCATACCCCCCGTCCCGGCAGCTTGCGCCGGATATCCGCGACGACCGATCCGTCCGGGCTGAGCGCGAAGCGCAGCATTGCCTCCGGATCGTCCTTGGTCCCCGTAACGATGCAGGTCCGCTTCAACCCGGCTCGGTCGCTCTCCGTTCGCAATCGATCGATCCCACCGCTTACGCGCCGTCAGCCTCTTCTGGTTGCAGCTCCTCTTCCGGCGCGGGCGCTTCGATCCAGCCCGCGCGCACGCGCGCATCCAAGATCATCGCGTCAGCCTGCGCTCGCGACACGTCGAAGCCGATAAGGTAGCCGGGCTTCGTCGTATCGCCTTCGGTCCAGCCGACGAGATCGTCGCTGGCGCAATCGGCAAGATCCTCCAGCGACTTGACGCCATTTTCTCCGAGCTTGACCAGCATCGGCGTGGTCAGCCCGGCAATCTCCTTGAGATCGTCGGAGACCCCGAGCGCCTTGCGCTGGTCGTCAAACTCGGATTCGATACGGGCAAGGTGTCCCTGCGCGCGTGCCTGGATTTCGGCCGCGGTGTCCGCGTCGAAGCCTTCGATCGACGCCAACTCGGGCGGGTCGACATAGGCGATTTCGTCGACCGTGCGGAAGCCTTCCGAAGCCAGAAGCTGGGCGACCGTCTCGTCGACATCGAGCGCGTCCATGAAAGTCTGCGTCCGCTCGGCGAATTCCTTCTGCCGGCGCTCGGACTCCTCGGCTTCCGTCAGGATGTCGATATCCCAGCCGGTCAGTTGCGAGGCGAGGCGCACGTTCTGCCCCCTCCTGCCGATCGCCAGCGACAGCTGATCGTCGGGAACGACAACCTCGATGCGCGTCGAGTCCTCGTCGAGCACCACTTTCATCACCTCGGCTGGCTGCAGCGCGTTGACGATGAACGTCGCCGCGTCCGGAGACCAGGGAATGATGTCGATCTTCTCGCCCTGCAATTCATTGACCACCGCCTGGACGCGCGAACCGCGCATGCCGACGCAGGCGCCAACCGGGTCGATCGAGGAATCGTTCGACACCACCGCGATCTTGGCGCGCGAGCCCGGATCGCGAGCCACCGACTTCACCTCGACGATGCCGTCGTAGATTTCCGGCACTTCCTGGGCGAACAGCCGGGCGGTGAATTGCGGATGGGTGCGGGAGAGGAAAATCTGCGGGCCGCGGGCCTCGCGCCGGACGTCATAGACGTAGGCGCGGATGCGATCGCCGGGCCGGAACATCTCGCGGGGGATCAGTTCGTCGCGACGCACGACCGCCTCGCCCGCGCCGGCTCCTCCGAGATCGACCACCACGTTGCCGTATTCGACCCGCTTTACCGCGCCGTTGATGATATCGCCGATGCGATCCTTGTAGACGTCATATTGCTTGTCACGTTCCGCCTCGCGGATCTTTTGCACCAACACCTGCTTGGACGCCTGCGCGGGAATGCGTCCGTAGTCGAACGGCGGCAGCGACTCGGCTATCCAGTCGCCGATCTGCGCCGAGGGGTTCTTCTTCTGCGCCTCGGTCAGCGTCATCTGCGTCGCCTCGTTCTCGACCTCGTCGACAACGAGCAAAAGCCGTGAAAACCGGATCTCGCCAGTTTTCGGATTGATCTCCGCGCGGACCTCGGTTTCCTGGCCGTAACGCGAGCGCGCCGCCTTCTGCATCGCGTCTTCCATCGACGCCAGAACGATCGACCGATCGATCGATTTCTCGCGTGCGACCGCGTCGACGATCTGCAACAGTTCAAGTCGGTTGGCGCTAATGGCCATGATTCTCTCCTTCATCAGGCCCGAGCCGCTTTGACGCCGCGCCGCGGGCCGCGGCTTTGGGTTCGTTCGTCTTGCGCTTGGCGCGCGGACTGGCGTCTCGGGGGCTCCCGCGGGGCGGACCTCGCTTCGCATCCTTGAGCGCCGCCTTCTCACGCCGCAGCGCGGCGCGGATGAGATCGTCGGTCAGGACGAGCCGCGCCTCGGCCATCGCGCGGATCGGCAATTCGACCTCGCTCCTGCTTCCGTCATCGGCGATCAGCGCCACTCGCGCCTCTGGCCCATCGGGTCCGGGAGCGACGGCGGCGAGATGTCCGCGAAAGCGCTTGCGTCCGTTGACAAGGACCGCCATCTCGATCCGCGCCTCGTGGCCGATCGCGCGGGCGAAATCCGATTCACGCACCAGCGGGCGATCGATGCCAGGCGAGGAAATCTCCAGCCGATACGCCTGAGCCATCGGCTCCTCGACGTCGAAGACCGGCGACAACGCGACGCTCACGCTTTCGCAGTCCTCGATCGACATTGTCCCGTCTGGACGCTCCGCCATGATCTGGATCGTCGGCCCAGCACCCGAAGAAATCTTGACCCGGACAAGCCGGTAGCCCAGATCCCGCAGAACCGGCGCCGCGATGAGGCCGACGCGCTCGCCTGGAGCCGAGTCTCCAATCAGGCGCGCTTCGTCCAGCCCTGGGACGGGCTCAGCGGCGGTTGGAAGCGAGGCTTCGACCATGCAACCTTGCGGCAATAAAAAACCTTGCGGCAATAAAAAAGAGCGGGTCCCGGCGGGGGCCCACTCTCAACTTGTCTCTCCTTTCGGAGAGCTATGAGATGTCGTTGGCAGCCATATAGGGGAACCGAACCACCAACGCAAGGGCAAAAGCCGGCAGGAGCGGGCGTATTCGCACTCCATCGGCCGTCCGGCGCACCGCCTCTCTCACGCCGTCGGCAGCTTGTAGCCCTTGAACGTCTCGCGCAGCTTGAGCTTGTTGATCTTGCCTGTCGCAGTGTGAGGAATCTCCTTCACCACCTGCATGTCGTCGGGCATCCACCATTTGGCGATACTGGGCTTCAGGAAATCGAGGACCTCGGCGCTCGTGGGAGAATGCCCTTCCTTCGCCACAACGACGAGCAACGGCCGTTCGTCCCATTTTGGATGGGCGATGCCGATGACGGCGGCCTCGGCGACATCCGGATGGGCGACAGCCAGATTCTCGATGTCGATGCTGGAGATCCACTCCCCGCCCGACTTGATCACGTCCTTCGACCGATCGGTGATCTGCATGAACCCGTCAGGATCGATGGTCGCGACATCTCCGGTGTCGAAGAAGCCGTGCTCGTCGAGGATCTCCGTTTCGTCCTTGAAATATTTGTCGACGACGGAGAAGCCTCGAACTTTCAGCCGGCCGAAGCGCTTGCCGTCCCACGGCAGCTCTTTGTTCTCGTCGTCGACGATCCTCATCTCAACTCCGAACGGAGCCCAGCCCTGCTTGGACTGGATCGCAAGCCTCTGATCGCGGGAAAGGGCTTTCGCGCTGGGCTTAAGCGCGCCCGCCGAGCCGACCGGACTCATCTCCGTCATGCCCCAGGCGTGGCGGACCGTTACGCCGTAATCGTCCTGGAAGGCGCGAATCATATCGGGCGGACAGGCCGAGCCGCCAATGCCGACGAATTTAAGCGTGGTCGGCTTCTTGTTCTCCTTGCGCAGGTATTGCAGGAGGCCAAGCCAAACGGTCGGTACCGCCGCCGTCATCGTCACTTTCTCGGTCTCGAGGAGATCGAAGACTGAGGCGCCGTCGAGCCTTGGCCCTGGCATCACCATGCTTGCGCCGCGCATCGGGCACGAGAGCGCGAGGCCCCAGGAATTGGCATGGAACATGGGCACCACGGGCAAGACCGAATTGTCCGACGTTACCGTGAGACACGCGGACGTGCTCGCCATCATCGAATGCAGGAGGTTCGAGCGGTGCGAATAAAGCACGCCTTTCGGGTTTCCGGTCGTGCCGGAGGTGTAGCACAGGCCGGCCGCGGTCCGCTCGTCGAACTCCTTCCAGGCAAAATCGTCGTCGACCTCGCCGATCCAGTCCTCGTAAGCGACGGCGTTCTTCAGCGTGGTCGCCGGCATGTGGGCGCCGTCGGTCAGAACGATGAAACGCTCAATCGTCGGCAAACGGTCTGCGAGCCCCTCCATCAACGGCACGAACGTAAGGTCCACGAACACCGTCCGATCTTCGGCGTCGTTCATGATCCAGGCGATTTGCTCGGGAAAGAGCCGCGGGTTGACGGTGTGATAGACCCCGCCGGCGCCGACGATGCCATACCAGGTTTCGAGATGGCGATAGCCGTTCCAGGCAAGAGTCGCGACCCGATCGCCGAGCTTGATCCCGTCGCGCTCGAGTTTTTTGGCGACTTTGAGCGCGCGCTGCCGAACGGCGCGGTAGTTCGTGTAATGCATCGGCCCTTCGACCGTCCGCGAGGCGACCTGTTGCTCAGGGAACTGGACGGCGGCGAAATCGATGACCTTGTGCATCAGCAGGGGCCAATCCTGCATCCGTCCCAACATGCGTTTTTCTCCCGACTGCCTTATCGGCGCTTGATTGCGGCGCGCAGATTGTTCATGGGACTAACACATTGGCGCCCTGTGCGCTGCTTTGCAATGCGCAGAAAGTGATAACATTCCTCGGCGCTGCGCCCTACACCAAGAAGGGAGATTGATGCCTGACCGGCAGAACGCCGACCGCTCCGTACGGGTCTGGTTCCGTCTGATCCGCCTTGAGGCGCGCATGCAGGCCGCGGTCAGCGAGCGCCTGCGCGAGATCGGCGTTTCGATCCCCCAATGCGACGTGTTGACGACGCTCACCGAGCGCGAAGGCGTGAGCCAGCAGGAACTGGCCACGCGGCTTTACGTCACTAAGGGCAACATCTCGGGCCTGATCGACCGGCTGGCGGAAGCGGGCCTGGTCGAGCGGCGCTCGACCGCTTCCGACCGTCGCCAGCACGCCATCTACCTCACCAAGGCCGGCCGCCGAATGGCGGAGACGGCGATCGCGGTCCAGCACCGCTGGATCGCCTCGACGCTGGGCCGGATGGCCGAGGCGGATCTCGAAGCGCTCGAGGCGAAGCTGGTGGCGCTGAGAGACATCGTTCGCGAGGCGGAGCCGGCGGCCGCGGGTGCCGCGGGAGCGGCGATCGGGTGACGGCAGGTCCTGCGATTTGCGAGTCCGGTTTGAGGGATTTCAACGGCTTGCGGCGCCATTTGCGAGCCGGAGTCGACGCCATCATCCGCTCCGCCTGCGCTGCTTTTGGACGACCGACCTAGCACTGCGTCGCCTTAGAGCCGGGTCTCGTGGGGCATTCCTTCGAGACGAGCCGTCTCATGGCGCTCTTCGGGAGGAGGCGGCGGGTGGCGGCGGGATCAGCTCTGTGAGGGGCGGGCGAGGAGCGGCCGAGACCTCGCGGACCGACCCTTTTCCATTCTCCAAAACTGAGGGCGCATCGTCCGCCGAGATCGCCCGAGTTGAACGGAAGACCAGCGCGGCCGAAGCGCTTGACCAGTCCGTTATTTTATATTACTCGCATCCTTGTGATTTATGTAAACCGTTATGATTCGGTGCTTTGCGGCGAAAACAGGTGGCGGAGAAGGACGAAATGATAAGCAAAATCAGGGCTGTGATCGTTGTTAGCTTCGCTGCGGCCGCTATGACCGGTTGGGGATCGATCGCGCCAGCCAACGCGTCGATCGTCACTTACAACTTCTCAGCGCCGGGCTTTTGGTCGGGCACAATCAGCCTCGACGTCACCGGGGGCGCAGCGACCAGCGGGACCGGGACGCTCGATGTCCCCGGCTATGCGCCGCAAGAACTCGTGTTGATCACCCCGTCCGCGCCCGGCTACGAGAGCCCTCCCGGCTATCGGGCCAACGACGGAACCGACTGGTTTGGGATCGACCAGAATGTGCCGATCGACAGCAATGGCCTCCTCTTCGATGTCGGCACGAGCACTCCGGTGTGGGGCGGCTTTCCAATCTTCCCGATCTACGCCTCCGGCCCCGGAACCTATCAGTCGGGTCTCTTTGGCCACATCGACGGCGGTCCTGAGTTCTACGAGTACAATGTCGCCACCACGCTCGGAGCCGCCACTCCGGAGCCAGGAACCTGGGCGATGCTGCTCGTGGGATTCGCGGGCATCGCCTTCGTTGGATACCGAAGCGGACGCCAGCGGAGCGCCGCGGAGGCCGCGGCCTGAACCGACGAGATTCGAGGAAAAAGGCCGCTCGGCGGCCTTTTTTGCTTTGATTAGCGCACGCGGCGGAGGGTGTCCTAGCGGTCCAATCCCCCCATCAGCATGTATTTGAGCTCGACGAACTCCTCGACGCCGTGGCGCGAGCCCTCACGACCGATGCCCGATTCCTTGACCCCGCCGAACGGCGCGAGTTCGCTCGAGATCGCGCCGGTGTTGATCCCGACCATGCCGTATTCAAGCGCCTCGGCGACGCGCCACACCCGGCCGAGATCGCGGGCGTAGAAGTAGGACGCAAGGCCGAATTGGGTGTCGTTGGCGAGGCGGATCACATCCTCTTCGTCCTTGAAGCGGAAGACCGGGGCGACAGGGCCGAAGGTCTCCTCCTTCGCGACCAGCATGGTGGCGTCGACGCCGGAGATGACGGTCGGCTCATAGAAGGTGCGGCCGAGCTTGTGCCGCTTGCCGCCAAGCACGATCTTCGCGCCCTTCTTCTCAGCGTCGGCCACGTGCTCCTCGACCTTCTTGACCGCCGCCTCGTTGATGAGCGGGCCTTGCATCACGCCGGCCTCCGTCCCGTCGCCAACTTTCAACCGCGACACCGCGGTCGTCAGCTTGGCGACGAAGGCGTCGTAGATTCCTTCCTGCGCATAGATGCGGTTGGCGCAGACGCAGGTCTGGCCCATGTTGCGGAACTTCGAGATGATCGCGCCCTCGACGGCGGCGTCGACATGAGCGTCGTCGAAGACGATGAACGGCGCATTGCCGCCAAGCTCGAGCCCGACTTTTTTCACCGTACCGGCGGCTTGCGCCATCAGCGCTTTGCCGACCTCGGTCGAGCCGGTGAAGCCGACCACCCGCACGGCTGGATGCTCAGTCATCGCCTTGCCGATGGCGCGCGCGTCGCCGGTGACAAAATTGAGAACGCCGGGCGGCAGGCCGGCGCGCTGCGCAAGCTCGCCAAGCGCGAGCGCGGTCAGCGGCGTCTCGCCGGCGGGCTTCGCCACCACGGTGCAGCCGACAGCGATCGCCGGCGCCACCTTGCGGGTGATCATCGCGGCAGGGAAATTCCACGGCGTGATCGCAGCGACGACGCCGATCGGCTGCTTGATGACGACGATGCGGGAATCGGCGCGGAAGGTCGGATTGATCTCGCCGTAGATGCGCTTCGCCTCCTCGCCGAAAAACTCGATATAGGCGGCGGCGTAGTCGACCTCGCCGCGCGCTTCCGCGAGCGGCTTGCCCTGCTCGCTGGTCATGATGAGCGCGATGTCGTCGCGATTGGCGATGATGAGATCGAACCAGCGGCGCAAGATCTGCGCCCGCTCTTTCGGCAATGTCTTCGCCCAGGGACCAAACGCGCGTTGCGCTGCTTCGATGGCGCCGATCGTCTCCGCCTCGCCAAAGCGCGGGGTCTTGGCGAGCACCGCGCCGGTCGCTGGGTTGGCTATGGCGCGAGTTCCCTCCCCAACCCATTGTCCGTCCACAAGGCACTGGCTTTTGAGAAGCGAGGGATCAGCGAGTTTCATGAGAGGCCTCCAAGGTTGGAGGGGTTATAGCAAAGAGCGCGCGCGACGGTGAGGCCGGGTTTTGCGTGTCAGGCCGCGGGCTTCCGGATCAACGAAACGGCCCCGGCGATCAACGCGAAGAGCGCAAGCATGATGAGGCCTCCCGCCACCGCCTCGACGAAATGATGGGGCGCGAAAGCCGCGAGCCTGCGCTCGGTCGACCCCCGCGCGACCTGTATTCGCCAGGACAGCACGGCGGAAGCGCTGGCGACGCCGGCGACCGTGCCAAGAACGCGCATCAGACTGAGCATCGCGCCGGCGACGCCTGAGAGCTCGGCCGGGGCCGTGTTGATCGTCGCATGGTTGTTTGGCGCAATGAACACGCCCAGTCCTATTCCGAAAGCGACGAGGCCGAGGAATCCGATCCAAAGGTTAGGGGCGGGTTGCGTCACGATCGCTGTGAGCGCGAGCAGGGCGACGAAGCACATCGCCATCCCAGCGACGCTGAGGAGGCGCGTCCCCATCCAGTCAGCGAGACCGCCCGCGACTGGCGCAACGACGCCGATGCTGACCGGAACGATGGCGAGCTTGAGCCCCGCGGTGGTGGGACTGTCCTGGTAACCGCTGACGAGAGCGAAGGAAGCGAGGAAGAACATGCCGTAAAGCATGGCGTAGGAGAGCGCGCACGCAAGCGCGCCGGCCAGAAACGCCGGCTCCTTGAGTAGTGAAGGATCGATCAGCGGCGAACGCGACCCGCGTTCCTGCCTGAGGAACAGAAAGGCGAGTACGATCGCGGCCCCGATCGAGCCGAGAAGCGTTGGCGAGGCCAGTCCGAGGGCGGAAACCTGGTTCAGCGCGAACACGGCGAGCGTCAACGCGGGCGCGAGGATGAGAGCGCCGCGCCAGTCGAACGTCTGGTGCGAGTCCTGCAGCGCCGTTGTTGGCAGCACCAGCCAACCGGTTACGACCGCAAACAGCCCGAAGGGAACATTGATCCAGAACACCCAGGGCCAGCCCAAAGTCCCGAGAAGCAGGCCGCCGACAACCGGACCCGCGCTGACCCCGACGGCTTGCGCGCCCGCAAACACGCCAAGCGCTCGGGCGCGCAGGCTCTTGTCTGTCGCCGCGATAACCAGTGAAAGGCTGTTGGCTCCGAGCATGGCCCCGCCGATGCCTTGCAGGAGGCGGAAGACGACCAGCACGACGAGATTCGGCGCAAAGCCGCAGAGCGCGCTCGCCAAAGTGAACAGGGCGAAGCCAAGGATGTAGAGCAGCTTTCTCCCGAAGATCTGGCAGAGCTGACCGAAGATCGGCAGGAACGACGCGAAGCCGAGCAGATAGCTGAGGGCGACCCAGCTGACGCTCTCCAGAGTGGAGTCGAAAGCGCGTCCCAGGGTCGGCAGCGCGAGCTGCACGATGCTCGCGTCGACCTGGCCCATGAAGCCGCCGATGCAGGTCACGCCGACGATCAGCCATGGGTACGAGCGCCAGCGCGTGAAGAGCGCGACCGGAGGCGGCTCCACGCCATGCCGGATGAGGTCGCTCATGCGAAACGCAGGCGCAGAGCCTAAATCTTCGGCGCTCATTCCGACCCCAGCCCCGTTCCCCAATGAGCAGCGGCCATATGGATGCCGAGCTCATGCAAAAATCAAGCGCTTAAGCTCGGGACCGTCGACGCGAGAACTCCCGCGCGGAGCTTATGTCGAAATTGGCCGCCCCCGAGCGTCTCCTAACTGACGGCGTGCCCGGAGATCGCTCCTCGACGCCGCCGACGGGGAGGCAAAAATCATGACGACCGATCTTTGGTATCTCGCTTGCACGGCCATGCTGACGGCGGCGCTTTGGATTCCGTACATCGTCTGCCAGGTGATGACGAACGGCGCGCTCGCGCCGGCGAACTACCGGGATCCGACGCCGCGCCCGGTTCCCTTGTGGGGCCAGCGCGCTCACCGCGCCTATCTCAACGCGGTCGAATGTTTCGCTCCATTCGCCGCGGTCGTGCTTGTCGCTCAAATCGCCGGAAGAGCGAACGGGATGACGGCCTTCTGGGCGATGAGCTTCTTCTGGCTCCGGCTCGCGCACGCCATCGTTTATTGGGCCGCCGTCCCCTATCTAAGGACGGTCCTCTTCACCCTCGGCTTCATTTGCGTCGCCGGGATCTTTTGGGAGGTGGTCAAGTCGGTGTGAGGAAAGGGGCGGCGCCGTTCTCCAGGCTCTCGTGCTCACCGATCAAAAAAGGCCGCCCCTGGAGGCGGCCTTTGAAACAGACAAGGGCAATGGCGTTCAGGCGATCGATGCCCCGGCCTGCGACCTGCGGCCGCGGCCATAACCCACCCAGCCAAGCCCGGCGAAGCCGATCGCCATCATCATCCAAGTGGACGGCTCGGGAACGATCGGGATCGGGCCGTCGGTGGTGGTTGAGTAAGCCTGTCTGCCGCCGAGAAGAAAGCAACGGCGCCTCGAGCGCCCGCCAAACCACAAGGCGGGAGGCTTTCAAGCCGATCGCGCGCGTGTGGTTTATCGCTCTCGCATCGCCTTCGAGGCGACTTCGACCAGCGGCGAGAACAGATATTCGAGCATCCGCCGCGCGCCGGTCTTGAGCTCGACCGTCACCGCCATGCCTGACGTGAGCGGCTGGGTCCGGCCGTCGACCGCGATCGTTTCGACGTCGGGCTTGAGCACCACCGGGAACACCAAATTCTGTGTGCGCTCGCCGCCGGCAAATCCGGCCGCATTCGAGACGCGCGTGGGATCGCCTTCGATCGCATTGGCGTCAGGCTCGGGGATCGCGTCCTTGGCGATGCGCGTGACATGCGCCTTGATCGACCCGTAGCGGGTGAAGGGGAAGGATTCGATCTTGATGACCGCCTCCTGCCCGACGCTGACGAAGCCGATGTCGCGATTGCGCACGTAGGCCTGGATCTCAAGGCCCGAATCCTCCGGCACGATGCGCATGATCTCCTGGCCGCTCGTGACCACCTGGCCAGCGTTGGTGATGATCGACGATTGCACCCGGCCCGCTATCGGCGCTCTCAGCGTCAGATGATCGAGCTCCGCTTGAGCCTTGGCGAGGCGCTGCTCCATATCTTCCGCGTGCCGCTCGGCGTCCTCCAGCTTCTGGGCGTTCTCAGAGATGAAGTCCTCGACGGCCTTGTCGGAATTGCGGGCGATCACCTCGAGCCCCGCGGCGAGGGAAGCGAGATCCTGCTCCTGCTTCGCCTCCTGCGTGATTTGATATTGCAGGGTTTCGGTGGCGTCGATGACCGCGGCGCGCGCGCCTGCCTTCGCTTCGACGAGCTTCGTGCGCATGTCGACGCGCTCCTGCAGAGTCGCGACGAGGTTTTTCTGGGTTGCGATTGTCTGCCTCAGCTTGTCGCCTTCGGCGGTCTTTTGCGCCCGCTCGGCATCGAATGAGGCGACGTTTGCCGCCAATTGTCCGAGATCGGCGGCGAGAACACGGGTTTCGCGCTCGCGCAACGCCGGCGCAACGCTGTCCGGCCAATCGATTGTCGAGGGAGGGTCGAAATGATGCGACCGCGCGCTTGAGAGCGCGGTCTTGCGCCGCAAGATTTCCGCCCGCCCGGAAGCGAGTTCCGCCCGTGCGCCTTGCGCGTCGGCAAGCGCCGCCGAGCGGTCGAGTTCGACCAGCACATCGCCGGCCCGCACGAGTGAGCCGTTGCTGACGCGGATGGCCTCGACCTTACCCGTTTCCAGGGGCTCGACGACCTTCACCTGCCCCATCGGCTGAAATTTGCCTTGCGCGGCGGCGACGATGTCGACGCGGCCGAAATAGGCCCAGGCGAGCGCCGCGATGACGAAGGCGCAGATGATCCATAAGAAAGCGACATGGACCGGAGAGGGCGGCGTCTCCAGGATCTCCAGCGCGGGGGCGAGGAATTCCCGGTCACTGGGGTTCATTCCCCAAGTCTTGCCCGGCGCCTTGAACCGCGCCAGCGCACGCGAGGCAATAGTGGCGGCGGAACGCGCCTTCTCGCCAGGGGCCGCGGCGGGAATCAGGGTCACGCTGCGATCTCCGCCGGCTGGCTCTGAAGGCTCCAGAGATAGGCGTAGAGTCCGCCGGGCCGGCGCAAGAGTTCAGCATGCGAGCCGACCTCGACAATGCGGCCATCCGCCATGCCGACGATGCGGTCGCATCCCCGCACCGCAGCCAGTCGATGAGCGATGATGATGACCGTCCGATCCTTGACGATGCGACGCATGTTGCGCTGAACGATGCGCTCGCTCTCGTAATCGAGCGACGACGTCGCCTCGTCGAAAATGAGAATGCGTGGGTTGGTCGCGAGCGCGCGCGCGATGGCGATGCGCTGCCTTTGCCCGCCGGAAAGATTTGCGCCGCGCTCCTCGATCAATGTGTCGTAGCCCTGCGGGAGCTTGTCGATGAACTCGTCGGCGCCAGCGAGACGGGCGATCTCGATGACGCGCGCGCGCGGCATGGCCGGATTGGCGAAGGCGATGTTCTCGTGCACGGTGCGGTTGAACAGGAGGTTCTCCTGCAAGACGACGCCGATATGGCTCCTGAGCCACGCCGGATCGATATGGTTTAAGTCCGCGCCATCGAGCAGCACCTGCCCTTCGTTGGGCAGATAAAGGCGCTGAATGAGCTTGGTCAGGGTCGACTTGCCGGAACCCGATGGCCCGACAATTCCAATCGTCTCGCCCGGCCGGATGCTGAGCGAGATGTCCTTCAAGACCTCGGGCGCGCCCGGGCGATAACGGAAGCCGACGCGGCGAAATTCGATCGCGCCGCGCGGCGTCGGCGGCAGCAGGCGCGCCGCCGGCGCGGATTCGGGCGGCGTGTTGAGGATGTCGCCCAGGCGCTCGATCGAGATCTGCACCTGCTGAAAGTCCTGCCAGATCTGGGAGAGGCGCAGGATCGGCTGGACCGCCTGCGCGGCGATCATGTTGAAGGCGACGAGGCCGCCAACGGTCAGCTCGCCGTCGATCACCGCCTTGGCGCCGAACAGGAGCAGCGCCGCCGTCGTCAGCTTGCTGATGTACTGGATGGCGAGTTGTCCGCCCGAGCCCAGCATCGCGGCGGCGAAACTCGTCTTGACGTAGGCCGCAAGTTTTTCTTCCCATTGCGCCCGCATGATCGGCTCGACCGCAGCGGCCTTGACCGTATTCACGCCGACGATCGTCTCCACCAGGAACTGCTGGCTCGCCGCGCCGCGGTTGAATTTCTCCTTGACCAGTTCGCGTAAAGGGGGCCGGACGGAAAAGCCGATCACGACGTAAAATGGAATCCCGGCGAGCACGATCAGGGTCAGCGACCACGAATAGGCGAAGAGAACACCGACGAACACGAAGGCGAACAGGAGGTCGAGCGCGGAGAACAAAGCCTGTCCGGTGAGGAAATTCCGGATCGTCTCGAGTTCCCGCACCCGGGCGACCGTTTGCCCGGTCGACCGGGTCTCGAAATAGGAAATCGGCAGGCGCAGAAGATGGACGAACAGCCGTTGGCCGAGTTCCACGTCGATCCGATTGGTGGTGTGCGAGAGCGCGTAAGTGCGGAGGTACTGGAGGGCCACGTCGAACAGGCCGATGGCGACAAGCCCACCGACGAGCACGAACAAGGTCTCGTAACCGCGATGGGTCAGCACTTTGTCGACCACCACCTGGAAGAACAGAGGCGTCGTGAGAGCGAAAATCTGCACGAACAGCGAGGCGGCCAGCACGTGACCGAGAGGACGGCGATAACGCCAGATCGTGGGCAGGAACCAGCGCATGCCGAACTGACGCGGATCGACGCCGGCGCCGCCGATCTTGCGAGCGACGAGAAGCGCCCGGCCGCCGCTATCGCGCGCAAGGTCTTCGAGCGTTGCTTCCTGAACCGCGTGGCTGATCGGATCGACCAGCCGACAAAGCCCTGACGGATTGCGGCCGCCGAAGACCATGAACGCGCCGCTAGCCATGCGGACGATCGCAGGCGTCGGCAAAGTCGCGAGCCGTTCCGGGGTGACCTTCTCGACTAGGCGAGCCCTCAGTCCGACAAGCTTGGCGGCGCGGATGAGATCGCCCTCGTTGGCTTCATGGACGCCAAGCGCCAGTTCGCGCGCAAGTTGCACCGGGTCGGCGCCGATACGATAATAGGCCGCAATCCCGCATAGCGCGCGCAAGCCCCGGTCGAGCGGCGTCCCCTCACCAGGGGGCGGCGCGGTCTCCATCATCTGAGCTCAACCCTTTCTCATCGCGCTTTTGCCCAGCGCACAACGATCCGCACATAGCGGCCCCGATGTTCGCCGGCGCCGCCAGTCCGAAATCGTAGCGAATGACCATCCGTTAACCGCAAGCTCAACCACAAGACAGACTTAGCAAATGCTTGAGAGCCGCTTCGTTCTGGGACTCCGCCTCGCGCGGACGCCTTCGGAAGACGTCATAATTTGAGATCAACGGACGGTCAGGCGCCGCCGGAATGCCTCAGCCTGCTACGGCCCTCATGCCGACGAGCGGGAAATCCTCGGCATAAGCGAAGCCTACCGGCAGCGGATCGCTTGGAACCCGCGAATCAGGCGGTTCCCGAAGCCTACTCGATTTCGCCGGCTAGCTGTGGGCGCGAGCGCGCTCGCTTCACGCGCCGTGGGTCACGACCTTGACGTCGACATTGCCGCGCGTCGCGTGGCTATAGGGGCAGATCTTCTCGTGCGCCTCTTCCGCTAGCGACTGAAGCTCCGCCTGCGGCAGGCTCGTGTCGGTGACATCGAGGACGACCGCGAGGCCGAAGCCGCCCTTCTCTCGCGGGCCGACGCTGACGGCGCATTTCACCGTCGCCTTCGACGCGTCTTTCTTGTGCTGCTTGGCGATGAAGTCGAGCGCGCCGCCGAAGCAGGCGGCGTAGCCGGCGGCGAACAAATGCTCGGGCGTCGCGGTGTTCGGCTTGCCCGGTCCGCCCATCTCCTTCGGCACCGAGAGATCCACGCTGACCATGCCGTCATCGGATTGCGTATGCCCGTTACGTCCGCCGTTCGCGGTTCCATGAGCGGTGTAAAGCGGCTTGATCGCATCGGTCATGTGATAATCTCCTGATGACGGTTTCGGGGCGGATAGGATCACCCCTTCCTGCCTGAGGCAAATGCGCGCGCCGCCTCAGTCGCGGCTGGTCTCGCGCACGATCTCAGCCATAGAGCGCGAATCCTCGTCGCCCATCGCCTCAAGCCCGGCGACGACTCCCGCGCGGTCGGCAGCGTTGCGGTTCTGGCTCGTCTTCCATTTTCCCCTAATGTCGATGATCTCGATCTCGAGGCCGACAATCGCCCGCCGCTGCATCCGAATGAAATCTGCGGGCGCGTCGCCGACTGCCCAGGGCGCCTCGCGCCGCTGCTCGAGCGTTTGCGTCAGTTCCTCGATCTGCCGGGCGAGCCAGGCGTCGTCCATCACCTTGGCCCGGCCCTTCGCCTGGACCATGGTGTAATTCCAGGTCGGCACCACTTTGCCGGTCTCCCGCTTGGTCTCGTACCAGGACGGGGTGATGTAATGGTCGTGGCCCTGGAACACGATCAGCGCGTCCGGCGAGTCTTCAAGATCGCGCCACTGGGGGTTGGCGCGGGCAAGGTGGACTTTCAACGTGCCGAGCCTCGACACGGCCGTGTCGAGAACGAACGGAACCGAATTGGCCGCAAGCCCCTCGGCGCCATTGCTGATGAGCAGCCCGAACACGCGCTCCTTGATCAGCGCGTGCAGCTCCGGCAGATTCTCGTTTCGATGGAGCGGGGGTTCGTACAACGCGGCCTCGTCACCTAATGTGGGCCATATTTGCTTGATTGTGAAGAGCGACGCGCTGATGCCGAGCCACATCGCAATACTGAGTTCCTTGCTTGTGGGACTCGCAGCGACCCTGGGCACAATCGTCATTCATGGCTTCGCGGTTCACACCATCATCATGACGTTGCGCCGCAATCTGCAGCGCGGCGTGCTTGGCCGGCGGATCTGGATGAACTTGACATTTGTAATGGGCGCAACGCTGCTTGCGTTCGCCGGGCATCTCGGAGAGATTGTCCTGTGGGCTTTCGCGCTTGATAGAACTGGGGCGGTCGCCGATTTTGGCGCCGCCATTTATTCATCAGCTGGCAGCTACACGACCTCTGGCTCCGATGTCGTTTTGCCGCCGCAATGGAAGCTGCTCGGACCATTCGAAGCGGTGAGCGGGATGTTGATGTTCGGCGTCTCGACCGCGTTTATTTTCGCCGTCATCCAACGGCTTCTCCACGCCCAGTTCGATGACGCCGACAAGTTCCTTCCTTGAAGACTCGGGATCGAACCGATCGCGCCGGGATCGGCCCGTCCCGGCTATCGCCGCTACGTCGGCGCCTCGTTCAGAGCCCGAGGTCGCTCAAGCCGGGATGATCGTCCGGACGACGGCCGAGCGGCCAATGATAAAGACGGTCCTGCTCGCGGATCGGCAGATCGTTGATGCTCGCGAGGCGCACCCGCATCAGGCCGTCCTCGTCGAACTCCCAGTTCTCGTTGCCGTAAGAGCGGAACCAGCTTCCCGAATTGTCGCGCCATTCATAGGCGAAGCGAACCGCGATGCGGTTCTCATGAAAGGCCCAGAGCTCCTTGATGAGCCGATAGTCGAGCTCGCGGTTCCATTTGCGGGTGAGAAACGCCTCGATCGCAGGGCGCCCCTGAAGGAACTCAGCCCGGTTTCGCCACCGGCTGTTTTCGGAATAGGCGAGCGCGACGCGCGCCGGATCGCGCGTGTTCCAGCCGTCCTCGGCCCCGCGTGTCTTCTGTGCTGCGGTTTCCTGGGTGAACGGTGGGAACGGTGGTCGACTCATGCCAGCGCCCCTATTCCGCCGCCTGCCTGCCGGCGCCGTAGCGCTTCTCGATATAATCGTTGACCAGCGCCTTGAAGTCCTCGGCGATGCGCGGGCCGCGAAGGGTGACGGTTTTGACCCCGTCGACGAACACCGGCGCGGCCGGCGCTTCGCCCGTGCCCGGCAGCGAGATGCCGATGTTGGCGTGCTTGCTCTCGCCCGGCCCGTTGACGATGCAGCCCATCACCGCGACGTTGAGCCGCTCGACGCCCGGATAGACCGCGCGCCATTCCGGCATCGACTTCGCGAGATAGGTCTCGATGTCGCGCGCCAGCTCCTGGAACACGGTCGACGTCGTGCGCCCGCAGCCGGGACAGGCCGCGACCTGCGGGGCAAAATTGCGGAACCCCATGGTCTGCAGCAATTCCTGCGCGACTTTCACTTCCTGCGTCCGGTCGCCCCCCGGCTCGGGGGTAAGCGAAATGCGGATCGTGTCGCCAAGCCCTTGCTGCAGTAGGATGCCAAGCGCGGCGGACGAGGCGACGATGCCTTTCGAGCCCATGCCGGCTTCGGTCAAACCAAGATGCAGCGCATAATCGGAGCGCTGCCCAAGCATGCGATAGACGGTGATGAGATCCTGCACCGACGAGACTTTCGCCGACAGGATGATGCGGTCGCGCTTGAGCCCGATCTCCTCCGCCCGCCCCGCTGACAGAAGCGCCGATCTCACCATCGCCTCGCGCGTGACCGCGCCGGCCTCGAGGGGCTTCGCGCTCACTGCGTTCTCATCCATGAGCGTTGTCAAGAGCTCCTGGTCGAGCGAGCCCCAGTTGGCGCCGATGCGCACCGTCTTGCCGTTGCGGATGGCAATCTCGATGATCTTGCCGAACTGGAGGTCGCGCTTGTTCTTGAAGCCGACATTGCCGGGATTGATGCGATATTTGTCGAGCGCTTCGGCGCAGGCCGGATGTTCGGCGAGCAGCTTGTGGCCGATGTAATGGAAGTCGCCGATCAGCGGCGCCGTGATCCCGCGCGCGCGCAAGCGGTCGCGGATGTGGGGCACGGCGGCGGCGGCCTCGTCGCGATCGACGGTCAGGCGCACCAGCTCCGAGCCTGCCCGCGCGAGCGCCGCAATCTGCCGCGTGGTCCCTTCGATGTCCGCGGTGTCGGTGTTGGTCATCGACTGCACGACGATCGGCGCGCCGCCGCCAACGGTCACCGCCCCATCGCCGTCGCCGACCCGAACCCCGACGGTCGCGTGGCGGGAAAGCGGCCCGCAAGGCGTTTCCGACATCGCAAGGCTCATCGTCGTCATACCTTCCCGGCCGTGCTCCGACCGAAGCAATCCCGCAGGGTTTTAAGCGCCCGGAGCAGTTTTGTCATCCGTGGCCATTGCACTGCAACGAATCCCTCGAAAACTTCGCCGCGATGCAATATGACCGCTCTCATGCGGACAGTCTCTCCGCCCGGCCCGATCAGGAGAAACGCCGATGTCGCTCGCCAAACGCCACGCCCTCGTCACCGGCTCGACAAGCGGCATCGGCCTGGCGATCGCCCGCGCCCTGGCCAAGGAAGGGGCGGATATCGTGATCAACGGGTTCGGCGACAAGGCGGCGATCGAGGCCGAACGGGCCAAAATCGAGACGGAGTTCGGGGTCAAGGCTTTCTACCATAGCGCCGACATGGCCGACGGCGCCGAGATCGAGGTGATGGTCGCCGACGCTCAAGCCAAGATGGGATCGGTCGACATCCTCGTCAACAACGCCGGCATCCAGCATGTCTCGCCGATTGAAGACTTTCCGACCGACAAGTGGGACGCCATCATCGCCATCAATCTCTCAGCCCCTTTCCATGCGATGCGCGCCGCGATCCCGGGCATGAAGGCGCAAAAATGGGGCCGCATCATCAGCACCGCCTCGGCCCACTCGCTGGTCGCCTCGCCGTTCAAGGGAGCCTATGTGGCGGCCAAGCACGGGCTCACTGGCCTCACCAAAACGGTTGCCCTCGAGCTCGCGACCTCCGGAATCACGGCCAATTGCATTTCGCCCGGCTATGTCTCGACGCCGCTGGTCGAGCGCCAGATCCCCGACACGATGAAGGCGCGCAACATGACGCGCGAGCAGGTGATCAAGGACGTGATGCTCGCGGCCCAGCCGACCAAGCAATTCGTGGACGTCGACCACGTCGCGGCTGTCGCGGTCTTTCTTTGCTCCGACGCAGGCGCGTCGATCACAGGCGCGAACATGTCGATCGATGGCGGGTGGACCGCCGCGTAAGCCGAGCGGCCGCCCGACGAACGAGCCGGCCGCGCCCGCGGAGATCTGCATAATTGGCAAACCGGCGCTGGTCTGCGGTTCTGGTCGCGGCAGTTAATTTCCAACGACTTAAGTGCCTTTTTCTGTCCGGGCAGCGCGATTCAACCGGCAATCGGTCTGCACGCCTTGCATGGGCAATTGTACATAATTACATAGTTATTAATAGCTACCGATGCTTGAAGTCCGCCGCCCGCTTCTCGGCGAAGGCGCGCATGCCCTCCTTCTGGTCCTCGGTTGCAAACAGTGAATGGAAGATGCGGCGCTCGAACCGGATGCCTTCGGCAAGCGTCGTCTCGTAGGCGCGATTGACGGCCTCCTTGGCGGCGTAGATCGCGGGCCTGGACAGGGCGGCGATCGATGCCGCGACCTTCAGCGCTTCCTCGATCAGCGAGGCGGCAGGCACGATGCGCGAGACGAGGCCTGAGCGCTCGGCCTCCGCCGCGTCCATCATCCGTCCGGTTAGGATCATCTCCATCGCCTTCGATTTGCCGACCGCGCGGGTCAGGCGCTGGGTTCCCCCGGCGCCGGGGATGACGCCGAGCTTGATCTCGGGCTGGCCGAATTTGGCGGTGTCGGCGGCCAGAATGAAATCGCACATCATCGCGATCTCGCATCCCCCGCCCAGCGCAAAGCCAGCGACGGCGGCGATGATCGGCTTGCGCGCCTTCGCCACACTCTCCCAGCGGGAGATGAAGTCGCCGACGAAAGCCTCGGCGAAGGTCTTGTCCTGCATTTCCTTGATGTCGGCGCCGGCGGCGAACGCCTTTTCGGAGCCGGTCAGCACGATCGCGCCGATCGCCGGGTCGGTCTCGAAGCTCTCGAGCGCGGCGTTGAGGTCCTCGATCAAGGCCGCCGACAGCGCGTTCAGGGCCTGCGGCCGGTTGAGCCTGACGAGGCCGACTGCGCCGTGCGTTTCGACAAGGATGTTGGCGTAAGTCATGAGCGCACGGCTCCTTGTTATTTCTGTGTGACGCCTGGATAATCGACGGAGGGTCGGAAGGAGGGCCGAACTTCGCCCTCAACCGGGGCTTGGACTACGGTATGAGGAGCACTTTTCCCAGATTGCTGCGGTCCTGGATGAAATGGTGCGCAGCCGCGACCTCGGTGAACTTGAACGTTCGCGCGATCCGGGGCTTGACGGCGCCCTCACCCCATAGCCGCATAAGCTGATCCATCCAGCCGGCCATCCGATCGCCTTCATCCCACATGTGGCCGAGGTTGACGCCGAAGACGCCTTTGTTCGCGTTCATCAAGGAGAGCGGATTGAACTGGAGCCAAGGGGTGCCGGCGAGCATCGACACCATGCCGAGCATGCCCCCAGTCTTATTCGTGGCCGCCGACGAAGCGCCGAAAATTCCAAGCCGGCCCGTGGGCGCCAACAGCCGATAGCCTTTCTTGAGCGACTCGCCGCCGACTGCATCGAGGATGAGTTCGACGCCTCGTCCCTGGGTGATCTCGCGCGCCCGCTTTTCGAAATCCTCGGTCCGATAGTCGATCAGATGGTCGACGCCAAGCGCACGCAATTCCTGGTGCTTGGCGGCTGACGCCGTCCCGATGACCTTGGCGCCGAGGTGCTTAGCGATCTGGATCGCGGCGACGCCAACCCCGCCGCCTGCAGAATGGACCAGCATCGTCTCGCCGGCCTTGAGCGCGCCCATGACGACAATCAGTTGCCAAGCGGTGAGATAGTTGACCGGAATCGCCGCGCCTTCCTCGGCAGACATGCCTTCGGGCCGCGCGAAGATCCTCCATGTCGGCGCGCACACGACATCGGCGTACCCGCCAAATCGCGTCAGCGCGAACACATCGCGCCCAATCCAGGAGGGGTCGACGCCTTCGCCCACCGCGTCGACGCGCCCGGCGACCTCGTACCCCGGAACGACGGGAATTTTAGGCAAATCCGGATAAAGACCCATCCGGCCCATCACATCAGCGAAATTGATCCCGCTTGCCTCGACGCGAATGCGCGCCTCGCCCGCTCGAGGGTTGGGATCGGGCGCCTCCTTGAGGACGAGCGTCTCGGGAGGCCCAGCCCTCGAAATCCAAATTTGCCGCATGCGGAGCACTCCTCAGAGAGAATTAGCGTCGTTGGCTCACCTGCACGACAGCCGGAGCTTAAATATGCAGCCGATAGCCCAGCGCCGGACTCGTCGAACGTCTCGCTCGGAGCTTTCCCGAAGCGCGCGTCGCCGCATCGCCCCTCACGCCGCCCAGAGCCTAGCGGGGGCGTCAATTCCCTTCAGCTGATAGTCCCGCCCAGCGCTCTCCGGCAGCATGGCCGCCGCCTTCTTGCGCACGGCGGCGGTTATGAGAATTTGATCGGGCGCCGCCGCGCTCTGCGCGCGTGAGGCGAGGTTCACCACCGTGCCGATCGCGGTCAGGTCATGGTGCGTGCGGCCGAACTCGCCGAAGTTGACCTTGCCGGTGTCGAGGCCGATTCCTATTCCAATCGTTGCGGCCTCGGCGCCGAAGGCGCGCGAAAGCTCTTCGCGCCGATCGCGCCAAAGTTCCTGGATTCTCCGCGCGGCCGCGAGCGCGTGGGCGGTGTGGTCCCCACGCTTGATCGGAAAGTTGAAGATAGCCAGAACGGCGTCCCCCATCGTCTTGTTGATGATGCCGTCGTGCTCCCAGATCGCCCCGCCGCAAACGTCGTAGAAGGCGTCGAGAAGCGTGGCGATCGCGCCGCTCGACTGGGACTGCGAGAGGCTTGTGTAGCCCCGGAGATCGGCGAACAGGATGCTCGCGTCGAGCTCGACCTGCCGCGCCTTCATGACCCGTTCGAACATCGTCTCGCAGATCGTGCAGACGTTGGGATTCATGCGGCTCTGGCGGATGCCGACTGCGCGGTACGGCACTGCGGCGACGGTGCGCAAGGCGATGGGCAGCTTCATATTCTGCCAACACCCCACGCAGAAAATCGGTTGCGACGCCATCGAGCGGCTTCCTGAGAGTCGGCAGCGCGGTGTTTACCACCCGGCGGATGGGTGTCAACCAGAATGCGGGCGTCAAATATGCAGCGAATGTCCCAGCGCCGCGAGCGCCGACTCGTGAAACGCTTCGCTAAGCGTCGGGTGGGCGTGGATGGTGAGCGCGATGTCTTCGAGGCGAGCGCCCATTTCGAGCGCCAGCGAAAAGGCGGCCGAGAGTTCGGAGACGCCGGCTCCCACGGCCTGAATTCCCAGCACGACGTGGTTGTCGGCGCGCGCGACGACGCGCACGAAGCCGTCCTCGTCCTGCAGCGTCATCGCGCGGCCGTTGGCGCGGAACGGAAAATGGCCGACGCGGATTTCGCCGCGCGCGGCCTTGGCTACGTCGGGCGAGAGCCCGACGGCCACGATTTCGGGATCGGTGAAGCAGATCGCCGGAATGGCCACGCGATCGAAAGCGCGCTTCTTCCCGGCGATAATCTCGGCGACCATTTCGCCTTGCGCCATCGCGCGATGGGCGAGCATTGGCTCGCCCGTCACGTCGCCAATCGCCCAGACGTTGCGCATCGAAGTGGCGCAGGTCTCGTCGATCCGCACAAAAGCGCCGCTCATCGTCAGGTCAAGCGTCTCGAGGCCGAAGCCGCTCGTGTGCGCGCGCCGGCCGACCGCGACCAGGACCTTGTCGGCTGAGATGGACCGCTCCGCTCCGTCCGCCGCCGCGATCGTGAGCGCGCCATTGGCGTGCGCAATCGCCTTCGCGCCGACGAGAGTCACTACACCAAGATCGGCGAGGCGCCGCACAAGCGGCTGCGTCAGTTCCGTGTCGTACAGCGGAAGTATCTTGGGCAGCGCCTCGACGATCGTCACCTTGGCGCCAAGCTTGGCGAAGGCGATCCCGAGCTCCATTCCAATATAGCCCGCGCCGACCACCGCAAGCGATGGCGGAACCTCGGTCAGCGCAAGCGCATCGGTCGAAGACAAGATCGCGCCGCCGAACTTGAGGGCGGGCAATTCCACCGGCTCCGAGCCGGTCGCGAGAACAAGATGTTCGGCGACGATGCGGGTCTCGCCGGTGTCGGCGCGGACGGTCGCCGTCTTGCCGTCGACGATCGTCGCCGTCCCGAGGAGTGTGCGAACCTTGGCCTTCTTTAAGAGAACGCCGACGCCGTTGGTGAGGCGCGTGACGATCGAATCCTTCCAGGCGATCGTGCGGGCGAAATCGAGCTTCGGCGGCCCGATCGAGAGCCCGATAGCGTCGAGCGCTCGCGGCGCGCGCAGGCCATGCGCCGCGCCGGCAGCGTGGATCAGCGCCTTCGAAGGAATGCAGCCGACGTTGAGACAGGTACCGCCGAGCCGGTCGGCTTCGACGAGGATCGTGTCGAGGCCGAGCTGGCCCGCGCGAATCGCGGCGACATAGCCGCCGGGCCCACCGCCGATGACGAGAACCTTGCAGCGAAGCTCGTTCATTTCATCCTCTCGCGAGCGAAAGCAAAGCAATCCAGGGGCCTTGCGGCGCCTTACGACCTCTGGATTGCTTCGCCCTTCGGGCTCGCAATGACGGCCGGCTTTTCAAGTCAGTCCTCGATGAACAGCATGGCCGGCGCCTCGATCAGCGTCCGCAGGCGCTGGATGAACCGCGCGGCGTCATGGCCGTCAACCACGCGATGATCGAAGGAGGACGACAGGTTCATGACTTTTCGCGGAGCAAATGCGCCGTCGCGCCAGACCGGCCGCACGGCGATCTTGTTGACGCCGACGATCGCCACTTCCGGGCGGTTGACGATCGGTGTCGAGACAATGCCGCCGAGCGCCCCGAGCGAAGTCAGCGTGAGGGTCGAGCCCGACAGCTCGTCACGCGAAGCGCCCCCATGGCGCGCCGCCTCGCTCACCCGGCGCATTTCGCGCGCGCATTCGTGCAGGCCGAGAGTCTCGGCGTGACGGACGACCGCAACCATGAGGCCGTTCGTCGTTTGCGTCGCGACGCCCAAGTGAACGGCGCCGAAGCGCGTGATGATTTCGTTTTCGTCATCGTAATGAGCGTTGATTTGAGGGAACTCGACCACCGCCTTGACGATCCCAAGGATGAGAAACGGCAGCAGGGTGAGTTTTGGCCGCTCTTCCGTCGCGCCGGCGTTGAGGGCGGCGCGCAGTTCCTCGAGCGCCGTGACGTCGACCTCTTCGACGTAGGAGAAATGCGCGACGCGGTGCGCGGACTCGGCCATGTTCTCGGCGATGCGTCGGCGCATGCCGACGACCTTGATCGTCTCGACAGCGGTGTTGGGCGCCCGGCCTGATCGCTTCGACGGCTCCGGCGGGCGGGCGATATAAGCGTCGAGGTCTTCGTGGGTGATGCGTCCCGCAGGTCCGGAGCCGCGCACGAATTTGAGATCGACGCCGGCCTCGCGCGCTTTGAGCCGCACAGCGGGCGCGGCGAGCGGCTTCTCGCCAAGCGGGCGTGGCGCGCCCGTCTGTCTCTCAGCCAGGCGCGGCGCGGCCTTTTGCGGTTCAGGCGGACGCGTTGCCGGCTCGGCTGCCGCCACGTGCGGTGCAGGCTCGGGTTTGGCGCCCCGCGGCGGCTCAGGCTTCTGCTGCGGCTGCGATTTTGGCGCAGCGGGGAGAAGCGCATCCGGCATGCCCGGCGCGTCGATGCGAATAAGCTCGGAACCAACAGCCAGCACGTCCCCGACCGCGCCGCCGAGCGCCAGCACGCTGCCCGCGACGGGTGTTGGAATGTCCACGGTCGCCTTGTCGGTCATGACGGCGGCGACGACCTGATCCTCCTTGACGAGATCGCCGACCTTGACCGCCCATTCGACGATCTCGGCTTCCGCGACGCCTTCGCCGACGTCGGGCATCTTGATCGAGCGCACGCCCATCGTCAGGCCTCCATAGCCTTCACGAGCGCGCGCCCGACCCGCGTTGGCCCTGGGAAATAGTCCCATTCCTCCGCGTGCGGGTAGGGCGTGTCCCAGCCCGCGATGCGCTGGACCGGCGCCTCCAGCGCATAGAAGCAGCGCTCGGCCACCTGTGCGGCGAGCTCGGCGCCAAAGCCCGAGGTCAGCGTCGCCTCATGCACGATGACGCAGCGGCCGGTCTTGTTCACCGAAGCTTCGATCGCGTCGATGTCGAGGGGCAGCAGCGTGCGCAGATCGATGATTTCCGCATCGACGCCAGTCTCCTCGGCCGCGGCCTCCGAGACATGAACCATCGTGCCATAACAGAGCACGGTGACGTCCTTGCCTTCGCGCCGGATCGCCGCTTTGCCGAGCGGCACGACGTAGCGCCCCGCTGGGGCCTCGCTTAACGGGTGCTTGGCCCAGGGCACGGTCGGCTGTTCGGGATAGCCGGTGAACGGGCCGTTGTAGAGCCGCTTCGGCTCGAGAAAGATGACCGGATCGTCGTCCTCGATCGAGGCGATCAGGAGACCCTTGGCGTCGTAGGGGTTGGAAGGAATGACGGTCTTGAGGCCGGAGACGTGTGTGAACAAGGCCTCGGGACTCTGGCTATGCGTCTGCCCGCCATAAATGCCGCCGCCGCATGGCATGCGGATCACGATCGGGGCGAAGAATTCGCCGCCCGAGCGATAGCGGAGCCGCGCCGCTTCGGACACGATCTGGTCGTAGCCGGGATAGACATAGTCGGCGAACTGGATCTCGGCGACTGCCCTGAGCCCGTAGGCGCCCATCCCGATCGCCACCCCGATGATTTCGGATTCGTTGATCGGCGCGTCGAAGCAGCGCGACTTGCCGTACTTGCGCTGCAGCCCGTCGGTGCAGCGAAAAACGCCGCCGAAATAGCCGACGTCCTCGCCGAACACGACCACGCGCTCGTCCTCGGCCATCTTGCAATCCATCGCCTCACGGATCGCTTCGACCATCGACATGCGCGGCATGGCGCTAGACTCCGAGCTGCTGGCGCTGCTCGCGCAGATGGCGCGGCATCTCCTTGTAAACCTGCTCGAACATCGTCGCCGCGCTCGGCTTCGGCCCGTCATGCAGGGTGCCGTGGCTTTCGGCTTGCCTAGCGGCGTCGAGGATCTCGGCGTCGACCTCCGCCTGCATTTGCCGCTGCCGCTCCTCGCTCCACGCGCCGATCCGGATAAGGTGGCCTTTCAGCCGCTCGACCGGATCGCCCAGAGGCCAGGCGGACCCTTCGTCCTTGGGGCGATATTTCGACGGATCGTCCGAGGTCGAGTGCGCGCCGGCGCGGTAGGTCACCCATTCGATCAGCGTCGGACCCAGATTGGCGCGCGCCCGCTCGGCCGCCCAGAGAGAGACCGCATGGACCGCAAGATAGTCGTTGCCGTCGACGCGCAGGGAGGGAATGCCGAAGCCGTGAGCGCGAGCGGCGAATCTGGCGCTCTCCCCGCCCGCGATGCCCTGATAGGACGAGATCGCCCACTGATTGTTGACGACGTTGAGAATAACCGGCGGCCGATAGACGGAGGCGAACACCAGCGCCGCATGGAAATCGCTTTCCGCGGTCGATCCTTCGCCGATCCAGCCTGAAGCGATGTGCGTATCACCGGAAATCGCCGACGCCATCGCCCAACCGACGGCTTGCGGATATTGCGTGCCAAGGTTGCCGGAGACGCTGAAGAACCCCGCCTTCTTGAACGAATAGAGCCCTGGAAGCTGGCGACCGTTGAGGTGATCTTTCTCGTTGGAGAAGATCTCACACATCATGTCGACGATCGGCCAACCCAAGGCGATGAGCAAACCCTGCTGGCGGTAGGTCGGAAAGCACATGTCGCCCTCCGCGAGCGCCTTGCGATGTGCGGTCGCGATCGCCTCCTCGCCGAGACAGGTGATGTAGAACGATGTCTTTCCCTGGCGCTGCGACAGGAGCATGCGCGCGTCGAAGGCGCGGGTCAGCATCATGTCGCGCAGACCCTTGCGCAGATCGTCGGCGTGGAGCGACCCCGCCCATTCCCCGACCGCGTCGCCCCGGTCGTCAAGCGTTCGGATCATCGTATAGGCGAAATTACGGATGTCGGACGGGCTGACGTCGATCGGCGGGCGGGGGACCTCGCCCGCTTCCGCAATGCCGACATGGCTGAAATCCGGGCTGCCGCCGGGGCGTACGGTCGGCTCGGGAACGTGCAGCGAAAGCCGGGCGGCGCGGGTCATCGGGGATTCTCCGGCGGCGCCCTCATCGGCGCCTGACGCTGATGGAGCGGAGTTTAACGCCACGGCGACGCGCTTGTCATGCGTAGGCCGGAAGCGGGGCGCGCCGTTGACAGCCGCCCGCCCGCGCTCTTAAGAAACGCCCCGGGCCCAGGTGGCGGAATTGGTAGACGCACTGGTTTCAGGTACCAGCGGTGCAAGCCGTGAAGGTTCGAGTCCTTTCCTGGGCACCAAATTTGACGTTCTAGAGCGTCCAATTTCGTCCCGATAAGCTCCACAAAACAATCGCTTAGCCGGAAAAGACCGTCTCGGACGGTCTGCTGGTGGGTGTTTGTGTCCAACGCATTTGTCCGCTTCAATCCCCGAACCGGAGCTCGGACAAAATCGGCGCTCGCAGCGGCGAAAGCCAAGGGGGTGAAGCTCGGCAATCCCCGGATCGAGGCCGCGGGCGGTCGAGCGGTCGCTTCGCTTCAAGCGGAACCTGACCGAGCGGCAAGGAACGTCCTGCCGATCATTGCCGAAATACGGAGGTCAGGAGCAGTGACCCTTCGCGCGATTGCAGACGCACTCAATGCGCGCGGGGTTCCAACCCCGCGCGGGGGCCGCTGGCACGATGAGCGTGCGGAACGTTGTAGCGCGCTCCTCACCGACGGGAAGCTTATCATCAGAAAACACGCGCTAAACACGATAACACGCGTGCGGAGAAGCAATTTTCAAGTGATGGGCATCCCCTATGCGGTCTTTCTTTGGGGCGAAGATAATTGTTCAACTTGATCATTAAACAAATAACCTACGCGACGAACCGTTCGTATCGGGTCACGTTTAGCTTCACGTCTAGAAGCGTCACGTATGCGCTTGGTATTTCTATCTATTGTTACAAGGTCTATGCTTCTATCTGTACGCCAAACATTTCCCCCGGCGCGCAGCCTTGATCCAGGCCTTTATCGGCGCCGGGCGTGATCTTACTTCGTGGCGCTCAGTGACTTCGCAAGCCGAAGATGCTTCTCGAGGGTCAGCACAGTCTGGGCCGCCAATTGCTGAACGGGCCCATGGCCGCCATCAGCTTCTTTTTTTGAATTCGGCGATATCCTTTTGGTGATCCTCGACCATGTAACAAGCAAACTCCGTGTAAAAATCGCGACCGCTGAGCTGTTTCAATTTTGTCACTTCGGTTTGCGCCTCCGAGGACATCTCGCCCGGCGGCGAAACATTCACTTTCGTCGCAACAGCCGAAACCTCGGTCTTGGCATTGGAATGGTCGTCGATCAGGGTCTGGCCGAATGCCTTGACCGGATCGCTCGCGCTGGTGGCGACGGTAAGCCGGCCCAAGGCGATCTCAGAATTATCGCCCTTGATCGCGTCGGTGATGAACTCCTTTTCCGTCTGCAAGCGCTGCGGCGGAAACGCCGGCAATGAGGGCGAGTGAGAGAGAAGAAAAGCGCAACATTTTTTGGGCTCCAAGGTGTTCGTTGGACCGAAAACGGGCCCGCGAACCGTTTCGTTCCACCGACTGTTGGACTCCCTGTGTCGTGGTGTTTCCAAAGAATGGCGTGTCGCCTTCCTCGGCGTTGAGTTAAACGCGATCTTGATCCGGTTTCGCTCACGATTTTTGCCCGTCCTGACTTCACCGCGCAGAGCGTGCCGAGGTCGTGCCGCAGACAACCCGGACTCTCACCCGCTCTTTTTTTGATGGCGCTCCGTCATTCCTTCGTTGGCGCGCGTTTGGTTTTTGGATCAGCTCCGCGTCCAGTCTGCTCCTCGGGTGGCGTCGAGACGCCGCGCCCATAGTCTTCCGTCTCTTTTGCGTATGGCTGTCGACCTTCCCGATCGTGGTCGTGCGGCAAGTTGGGCTCAGGGTCGGAACCTGGGGGAGGGGTGCGCTTGGCCATAGGTACTCCTTTTTCAGCGATCTCGCTCGGAGCCCGCCTCAAGCTCGATAGAAACCCGGTACGGAGCCCTACCCTCGATGACCCCGCCCGAACAGCTCGCGCAATTTCCCTTTTGCCTCTTCGAGGGTGCGCTTCCGTTTGGCGGGCAGGTTTCGCCCCGCGCGATTAATGTAGAAGGTGAGCATTGAAATCGCTGAATGGAAGGGGCTCGATTTTCGCCGATCG
The DNA here is from genome assembly GCA_963726105.1 of uncultured Alphaproteobacteria bacterium. Lineage (GTDB taxonomy): Bacteria > Pseudomonadota > Alphaproteobacteria > Rhizobiales > Beijerinckiaceae > Roseiarcus. The sequence continues at coordinate 10,983 of CAVSBJ010000024.1, read as the reverse complement.
CTGGACTCGGCGGAACGCTTGAGCGACTCCGCAATGTCTCCGGCGTTTTTCTTCCCGAAAACCTTCGGCTCAAGATCAAGCGCGTCCGAATGCGCAGTCACATCCGCCGACCATCGGTTTTTTTGCTGGTGTTTGGGCACGGGGCCGCTCCTTCTTACGGCGCAGATCACTCACAAACTCGAAGCGCGCTGGAGGGTTCCACGGCCAGTCAGAGCAGCGCCTAGGTCGAGCCGCTCAAGCGATGCGGAAACTTGGTCAGATGCGGAGGCCGCGTCACGCCGCCAACTCGTGCACCCGCGCCTCCGGGCAGACGGCTTTCGCGAGTTCGGCCAAGTGCTGATGGTGGGTGAAAATAGATGACCTGGCCGACGCGTCCCATGTCGGCGAACAGGCGCAGCGCCTCCTCAGCACGAAAATGGTCGAATGTCTCCATGATGTCGTCGGCGATGAAGGGCGCCGGCGCCCGGGTCTTGGCGAGCTCGTGATAGCCGGCGACACGCAGCGCCAGATAGAGCTGGAACCGCGCGCCCTTGGACAATTGCGCCGCCTCTTTCGATCCGCCGAAGACTCCAAGGGCGATCAGCGTCTCTGATTGCCCATTCGGCGCGGTCGCCAGTGCGCGATAGGCGCCCCTGCTGATGAGCCGGAACGCCCCCGACGCGCGATCCATCATCGCGCCACGGTGCCGGTCGCGAAAGAGCCGCAGCGCCTCCTCCGCCGCCGCGATGCCGGCGCGCAAGGTCAGATAGCGTCGCGCTCCGTCGTTGACCGCCTCGAGAATGGTGCGCCGCTTTTCCTCGAGCCGTGCGACCGCGTCGTCGCCGCCCACTGCCTCCAGCCGCTTGACCGTCTCACGATGAGCGCTGTGCGCCTCGGCATGGGTCCGATCATCAAGCGGCCCGCGCGTCTTGAGCGCCGCGAGCTCGCTCGTGAGCGCCGCCGCGTCTGCTCGCTCAAGGAGCGAGCGCGCCGCTTCGAGCGAGCCGGCGACGTTGGCGGCGATGATCGCAGCCTTCTCTCGCGCGATCTCCGCCCCGAGCGCATCTCGGCGCTTGCAGTCTTCGAGTTTGACCGCAACGTCGGCCAATGTTCCGACCGCGAAGAACGCGGTCATGGCTGAAGCTCGACGCGTGTTGACCTCGATCTCTTCCTCGATCGGCTTGAGGCGTTCGCGCGCCTCCTCGACAACATCGGCTCTCTCTGCCTGGCGGCGCACGTTTTCGTCCGCGCGCGCGACGCGCTCTTCTATCGCGTCCGCACACTGGCGGAGGTCGTCGGGAACGTCTTTGAGATCAAGCGTCGCCGCGACAGCGCCGACCTCATCGGCGAACAGGAGCTTGTCGCGCTTCATCTTGGCGATACGGTCTTCGAGCTCACCGCATACGCTCGGCGTCGCGCGCAATTCGTCCATCGCCTTCAGCGATTGCTTGACCGCGCCGAGCGTGGGCTCGCCCGCGACCTCGTCAAGCCAGGTCCCGGCGCACGCCCCTCGCCAGGCTCGAAGCCAATTGGCGTCAGCTTCCTTCGCGATTTTAAGCTTGGCCTCGGCGGCTAACGTCGTTTCTGTCGTCCCGACCAGCGCCTCCAGGCCGCCCATCTGGTCATGCGCGACACCGGCGGCGCGCAAGGCCGCGCACAGGCGTTCGCGCGTGCTCTCGCCTTCGTCCTGCGCGGGGCGCTCGGCATCCTCCGAGCGCCGCAGGGCGTCGATAAGCGTGAGCGCCTCGTTGCGCTTGCCCCTCCACGCGTCCATGAAAGCAAGCTCGTCGCGCCCTTGCGTCTGCGCGACAGGCGCAATCGTCGCGATCTCGAGATTGAGCGCGGCGATCGACTTGTCCGCCGCTTCGAGGTCGGCTTCGGCGTGCTCCCGTTCCGCTTCAACGCCGGCGAGCTTGACCGCGCGCTCGCGCAAGGCGGCGAGTTCCTGCGCGCGGGCGACCCTTGCTGCGCCCGCGGCGTCGTCGCGCCGCATCGCCGCCTCGAACATTTCGGCGCTCGTCCGGTCGAGCGCCGCGCGATGCGCCAACCACGCCGCATCGCGCGCTGAGCGAATCTCGTTCGCGGCCTCGTCGCCGAGCAGATCCGCGCCGCGCGCGGCGGCCGCAGCCTCGACCCGAAGCCGTTCCGCTTCGCGAGTCTTGCCGCCACTCGATCGAGAGCCTGCTGGCGAAGCGTCTCGGACCTCGCGACGCGACTGCGCAACTCCGCTGTGTTCGCTTCGTCATGGACGGGAGCCTGAGCCAGCGCTTCGGCGTTGGCGCGCCAAGGCGCGAGCGCCGCGAAGGCCTCTTTGAGTTTCCGCGTCGTCGTCTCGATCTCGTCGCGCGCAGCGCGCCGCCGGGCGGTGGAATTGTCGCGTCGCGCCTCGACGAGACGTGTCTTCAATGACGCCATCGCGGCGGTCCGGCGTCCGTCAATGCGCTGAGGCAGCCCCGCAACGCCTCGCGTACGCGCTTTGCGCGGCCTCTGCCGCTTCGCCCGTCGTCTCGAGCTTCGACAGGACGCCCGAGCGCACGGCTATCAGAACCTCAAGCGCGCCCACGACCAGCGCCGAAAGCAAGAGTTTGCGCGGATCGGCCTCACCCTCGCGGCCGAGGCGGAGCAAGATGTCCGCGGTCACGTCGCGTTTGGCGGCGAGCTCACCTCGCCGAACGGGGATATCGGCTGCCGCGTCGTAGCGGCTGCGCAGCTGACGCCACGCGTCGACCCGACCGGCGATTCTGAGCGCCGACGCGTCCAGATCCGTCCGCTCCAACTGGTCTTCAAGCGTTCGGATCGCGCGCTCGGCATCGTCCTTCTGTACCGCCAGCCTGATCGCTCGTCGCGCCAATTTTCCGGCGGCGTCGGCAAGCCTTCGAGCGGCGCGCATTGGCCCTCCGCCTCGCGCAAAGCCACGAGATGAGGCAGGGCGCGAGTTGACGCTGGACCTCGTCTTCGCGCGTACGCCGCTCGCTCAAGCTCTTCGCGACGGCCCCGTGAGCCTCTCGGGCTGCATCGCGTTGGCGGACGAGCTCGGCATAGGCGGGGGCGAGCGTATCGGCTTCGTCGTGCTCGTGCTTCAGCGCATCGAGTTCGCGCTTCAGTTCGGCAAGTTCGGTTGTCGAGGCCCGCGGCCTGTAGAACCCGTCCGCCTTGTTGCGCAGCGAGTCGAGCCTATCGCTGATCTTTGCAAGGCCGGCGCTGGCCGAGAACAGCAATTGCCCGAGGTCGCCGCGGCTCGCGAGGATCGCCTCGCCGCCCTTTTCCAGGCTCGCGTCGTCGAGCGAGAACATCATATGGAAAGTTTCGCGATCGGCGGCGGCAAGCGCCACGGTCAGTATGTTCTTGTCGAGCGGCCGGTCGTTGGCGTCGACGAGGCTGTTCTTGTCCCGCTTGAGGCGCGCAACCTCGTAATGGCGGCCGTCAAGTTCGAGTCGCGCCCCGATGCGCATCGCGTTGTAGAATGCCAGTTCGGAACATCGGCGCATCCCCGTCCGACGCCATAGGGTGAGTGCTTCTCAATGCCGAACAGGAGGTCGAGAATTGCCGCCGCGGCGGTCGATTTGTCGCTTTCGTTGAGGCCGTAGACGATGTGGAAGTCCGATCCACCGACCGGCGCGGGCACGAAGTCGAACTGTTGCTCGCTGAACTTGCCGTAACGCGTGAGATCGAGACGCGCGATCCTCACGCGGCAACGTCTCTGTCTCCGGCGCGCAGATGCGCGAGCACGTCCTCGGCGCCTTCGCGCGCCACGGCGCGCAGCATATTGGCGAATTCCCCGGGGTCGCGTCCGAGGAGCCCGTCACGGGAGCCGTTCGGCAGGTTGCGGCTCAAGTCCTCGGCCATTTCGCGCAGCGCATCCTGAAACGCTTTTGACTGCGCGACCTCGGTCACCATCAGCGCGCGGAGCTCGGCGACCGGATCGCTCAAGGGCGCGCTCTCATTCGCTCGGGGCGCTGCGCGCCCGGCGAGAAGCCCCTCATCAATTCGCTTAAGCACATCCCTCCAATCGTCGGCGCCGGCAAGATCGATATGAAGGCGCTCGAACTGCGCGACGCTCGTCGGCCGTTGCTCGACCTTGATCTTGCGGTCGTCGCCGATTGTCACCAGCGTAGCCGACTTCGGGCCGGCCTCGTTGATGTCGCGACCTTGAGGATTTCCCGGCATCAGATCGCCGCCCTGCCCCGCTCCTCGAGCCGCTGATGAATGTGGCCGAGCGCCCAATAGTCGAAGCCCGCGCCATGCAGATCCGCAAGCCGGCAGGGCGCATACAGGCTGTGAGCTGGCGAGCCGTCGATGCTCGTGTGCAACATGCCAATATTGACGCTTCCGGAAACCGGCGGGTGGAACTTCGGCAACAGGCTCTCTGGCGTGTGCTTCTGGGCAAAACTGACGCCATGAATCGCCGCCTCAAGCCCGCCACGGGCGAGCAACACCGCTTCCGCGCGCCCGACGAGACCTTGACCAACTCGGGCAGGGTCAGCTCCCGGGTGATGCGGGACTCAGCGTCGTGGTTGCCACGGATGATGAAGGTCTTGACGCCCGCCTCGTGGAGCCGCCGCAGCTGATCGACAAGAAAACGCGCCGTCTTCATCGAAGTTTGTTCGCCGTCGTAAAGGTCGCCAGCGATCAAGAGCGCATCGGCCTGTTCCGAAAGGCGCAGGTCGACCACGGCGACATAGGCTTTTCGCGTCGCCCCGCCAATCAACTCCGCGAGCTACGGATCCCGTAGCGCCAGCATCGCCAGCGGCGAATCGAGGTGGATGTCGGCGGTATGAACGAATCGGAAGGCCATGGCCTTATCGGAGCTACACTCCGAAAAGGGCAAAGTCACGCGGACGGTCTCGATCATAGTGGATAAGGCGGCCCTTGTCGCTGCGGGCGCGTTCGGGCATAGACCCGCGGCTGAGCAGGCCGGCGGCAGCTTGCGCTATTGGAGCAGGATTGGCTTGTCAGACAGCCAGCGGAGCGGCGTGGCGCGCGACAGAATCGAAAACGAAAAGCTGGTTCGTCTCAGTCGATCGCTGCATGCAGCTTGGCGCGACGCCGTCCGAACGCCGTTACGGGATTTTCGCCGCCGGCTGCGCGACGCGATGCCAGTCTCCAGCGACGGCGTTCCGGTCGCTCTCGATGAGGCGACGACTCTGACGGTCGCCCCTTACGAGGGACGCTTGCCGCCCCCGGTCTCGCAATGCGAGGTCGTTGCGCCCGCGCAATACCGGACCCGACTGCATCCGCTCAGCGTCAATTCGACGAACGAGGAGCGCGTCCATTATATCGATCACGCCGTCAATGCGCCGGAGATGACGCTTGAGCATCTCGTCAATCAATACTGGTTTCCTGCCTTCGGTCTGCTCATTTCGCCGGAAGGTCAGGTCTGGCGCCATTCGTTCCTCGGCTCCTTCCAGGAGGGGTACCTGTCGTCCATCAAGGCGATCGTCAGGCGGCCGCAGGCGGACGGAAACTTCGAGCGGCGGCTCCATCTCGAGCGACTCGCGCGCGCGCCTCGTATCGCCGGCGAGCATTTGCTGATCGCGGGGTCCGACAAGCACAATTACGGCCATTATTTGCACGACCTCGTGCCGCTGATCGACTTCGGCGTGAGAATGGGCGTGCCGATGCTGACCTGGACGTTCCGACCGTGGCAGCGGGCTCTGATTGCCCGGCTCGAGGCGCCACAGGGTCTCATCCGCGAGATCAGGCCAAAGCCGGTCTTTCTCAAAAATGCGATCACCTCGAACCGGCTCACCGGCCTGAACACCCAGAACGCGCATCCTCAAAATCGCGAAGCGTTCGAGCGCATTCTCGCGAATGTGCGAAAGCATGCGCCCGCAACGAGCACGCCGCCACGCGTTCTCATCTGCCGGAGCCCCTCAAACAGCCGAAACATCACCAATCGCGCTTCGATAATCGACGCGCTCAAAGTCCTCGGTTTCATCGCGATCCAGCCGGACAAACTCAGCTTCGACGAGCAGACGCTTCTCTTCGCCCAGGCCAAAATCATCGTGTGCGAGTTCGGCGCCGCGTTGTCGAACGCCCACTTCTGCCCACCAGGCACAAAGATCGTCGAGATCATCGCCGAGGGCCAATACGACCCGTGGTCGTCGCATTTGTGCGCCATGCTCGAGCTCGAACATGTCGTCCTCTTCCAGCGCCAGTCCGAGGATGTTCTCGCCAGTATGCCCAGGCATGTGAAGGACTTGGCCTTCTCTTATGCGGTCGACATCCCGAAGCTGATGAAGACAGTGAAGGCCTTGATTTGAGTTTGGGGGGCGGATGGACCGTGGTTTCACCCGCCCTTCGGAACCAAGATCGCGTCAAATGCATTGAATTGCACAATGCGACAAGGTGGCTCGCCTATGCAGGTCAAGTATCGGTCGTTTACGCCAGGGCTTAATCCGCGCCGCACTAGGCTCGAAATCCCAGGCTGGGGCGGTGATCGTCAGCCTCGAAAAGACGGGTCGATGGAGCAGGCTTGGCACTGCCTCCCGTTTTCCGAAAGTGCTCGCTACGGCATCGAATTGTTCTACCCTTATCCAAACGAACTGCGTGTGAGCAGGAGCGGCGCGAAGCTTTCGCTCGACGGCGATTTCGGGCCGCCTCCAGAAGGGCATGGCGGCGAATGGCCGCCGTTCCGTCCGTTCGGCGATCTTTATTACACCTACCAGGTCTCGCTCGATCTCAAGGTCGACGAGGGCTGGGCGATTCGCACTGAGCCGCACCCGCGTTTCTACACCGACCCGACGGATACCACCCCGGTTGCTGTCCCTGCGCTCATACGCCGATGGTGGCCGATGATCTTTTTTTTGGTGTTCAAATCGCCGCCTGAGGGCAAGACGCATGTTTTCCGGCCACGCGAACCGTTCGCCCAAATCCTGATCGTACCAGAGGAGGCGGCGTTTGACCTCGTCGCGATGTCGGAAACCGAGGCGGCCGAGCGCGAACTGCAGTCGCGGCGGATCTATCAGAGCCGCTCCACCTTATCCGCCGAGACACACTGGACGTCGGCGACCAATACGGTTTTCGACGGCACATACCGACATATTCTCGGCGCCGCGAGCGAGAAGGCGAAGCGGCAGCGCTAACGAAACCTCCTAAACTGTCGCGCACTCAAGCCGGCGCGAGCTGGTTCGCTCGCGCCTAAAACACCCTTCAATAGTAATGGTGGTAGTAGTGGTGATGATGGTAGTGGTGATGGTGATGGTGATGATAGGTTAATGGTGGTGGTGATGGTGATGATGGTAATATTGGGCCATTACCATCGACTTCTCTTCACTCGCTACCGTTGCCGTCCGCTCGTCCTCGACGCGCAAAACCTTCTCCGCATTGGGAATGGGATCCAGCAACTCAGCAAATGACAGGGCTGGCTGCAAGACGTTGACTTCATCGACAGGTGGCGCTGCAGACGCCTGGGAACCGCCGAGGAGAGCGAGTGCCGAAGCGCCGCCCAAGAGGCCCATGATGGTCTTGTCCAAAACGTGTCCTTCCCTGCTTGAGATCCAGCGGACACATAACGAAGATGAGGCGAAAAGAGTTCCAATTCGAAGCGCAATAAGTCGCAACTGCCTTATTTCGCGCGTCGGCGTACCCGTTGGCCCGAGTCGATCCGATTGCCGGCGGCAAGCCTTCCAGGAGTGCCGGCCGAACCGGTCCTACTCCCGCGCCACCCGGGCCGACACCGGCGGCGGCTCCAGCTTTTCGTCCGCGAAACGCTGACGGTATACGCCAAGGTTCTCGCTGACCCGTTCGACATAGTCGCGCGTCTCGTCGAAGGGAATGCGCTCGATCCAGTCAATGAGGTCGACCGCTCCGTCACGCGGATCGCCATGCGCGGCAATCCATTGCGCGACCCGACCTGGACCGGCGTTGTATGCGGCGAAGGCGAGTTCGCGTGAGCCCCGTTGGTCTTCCATCAATTGGCCCAGGAGCGCCGCGCCGAGCTGGGTGTTGAAAGCAGGATCGACAATAAGGCGGGCGTATTCGAACTCGACACCGGCGCGCCGTGCAGTCACGAGCGCGGTCGACGGCAGCATCTGCATGAGACCCTTCGCGCCGACGCCCGACGACGCATGCCAGACGAATTCGCTTTCCTGCCGCGCAACCGCGTAGACCGTGGCCAGGTCCGCGGAGCGAGGCAGTGGAAGGAAGGCTGGCATGCCCATGGCGGGAAACGCCATTGCGTCAAGCGGGTGGCCTCGCATGACGGCGATCTTGGCGAACTGAACCTCTGTCCCCGCGTCGCCCCGCCGCTTCACCACCTCGGCCACGGCGGCAAGCTGCGACTCATCGCGCCATTGCCGCGCAGCGTCGAAAGCGAGTGGCGTCGCCACATCGTCGAGTCCGTCCGCGTAGAGCGCCTGGACGGCTCGGATCGCCTCGTCCCGCCGCTCGCCTTCAGCCGCAGCTGCGGGAGCGCGGAAGGCGAGACGGGTTTCACCGAGGCGTTGCGCGGCAAGTTGTCCGTAGTAGGCGATCGGCACGCTTGCCGCGCGCGCATAGAAACCCTTGGCTCCATCGGAATCGCCCATGGCCTCGGCAGCTCGTCCCTGCCAATAGGCGGCGCGAGCGACGGACAGCGGATTTTCGGCGGCCTCTGCGGCGATCGCAAAGCGTTTCGCCGCCGAAGGCGCGTCATTAAGAAAGCGCAGGGCGATCCAGCCGGCGTGGAAGGCGGCGTCAACCTGAGCCTCCGACGTGTCAGGCCGGACCGCCTGGTCACAGACTTCAAAAGCAAGTCGCGGCTCATCGAGGTCGAGAAGCGCGCGCGCGACCATCTTGCGCTCGCTCCACCACCGATCCGGACTGACAACCGCGGCGCGATCATGCGGCGCAAGGCTCAGCAGGACCGCTGCCTCGTAGACGCGCCCGGCGCGGCGAGCGTACTGGATCCGTGAAAACAGGAGCCCGGGATCGTTGCGCAACGCCGGAGGAACCGTCTTGACCAACGCGGCGCTCATCGGCTCGCGCGCCGCCGCGATGCGCGCCTGAGAGAGCGCCAGGACGTCGGGACCGGCAAGCGCCGCCGCGCGGGCGCCAGCGCTGAGGTAACCTGCATAGGCCAGGCGGTCGGCCCGATAGGCGTGGTCGGCCTTCGTGAGCAAAGTCCCGAAATCGCGCAAGACGACGCTCTCAGCCAGCGCGTCGAAATTGCCCTCGCGCCACAAGGCGCGAATGATTTGCGACGCCTCCTCGGAGTGGCCCATCGTCTGCGCAGCTCGCGCCGTGGCGATCTTGCCCGCGCTCGACTGCGGCGGGTCGCTGGCGAAAAATGCGGCGACCTGTTCCGGCGCCTGCGGATGAGCCGCGAGTTCGGCTTCCTGTAGCTCGCGAATCCACGCGCGGCTTGGCCAACCTGGATGCGCCTTGAGGAATGTGGCGAGCGCGTCGAAGGACGGGTGCGCATCGGCGCGCAAAGCCGCCCATTCGAGCGCCGAACGCTCGTCCGCGTCCGTGGCCGCTGATGCGAGCGCCGTGAGGCCCGCCACGTCGCCCTTCCTGTAGAGGATCACGGCCTGAGGACTTCGCGGCGGCGGTAAGCTAGGGTCAACCGCAGGCGCCGATGGCTCTTGGGCTGGAGGAGGCGGCACGGACAGCTCGAGAGCCGCCGTCTCTGTGGGCGGCGTGACCGCCGGCGGCGCCCCAAACGCGGGCGCCGCGCCTTCAAGGCTGGCATAGGCGAATTGGACCTTGGCTTCCTTGTCGCCCTGCGCAGCGTCAGGGGCGGCGGAGGAGGAGGCAGCTCAGCACCGACGTGGTGCGCAGGGATTTCGGGCCGCCGGTCATGCTTGCGGACTTGTTCGGCGCGCCGTCCGTGCCCGAAAAGGGCGCGCGATCGGGTGTTGCGACTTCGACCAGCGGAAGATGCCCATGCGGAGCCCACCCAACCACGCAAACGGCGCCGGTAACCGCAAGAAGCGGGGCGAATTGCAAGATAGTCATGGGTCCAGTCCTCCCAAGGGAGGATGGCCCGATCCTGGTGACCAGGATGTAAACCATGGCGCTCGGCGCTGTACCCCTTTCGCCAACGGCGTCCGGGGGCTATGTGTCCGCCGGCGCGCAGACCACGGAGATTGAGCGGGCGCGAGATCAGCCGAGCGGGAGCCATGGAAAAGCGAGCGAAATTTCACGGATCGATGACGGCGCTGGTCACTCCGTTCAAAAACGGCAAGCTCGACGAGCCGGCCTACCGCGCCCTGATCGACTGGCAGATCACCTCGGGGGCGCATGGCCTCGTCCCGGTCGGAACGACGGGAGAGAGCCCCACGCTCACCCACGAAGAGCACCGCCGCGCTGTCGATATCTGCGCGGACGAAGCGCGCGGCCGCGTTCCGGTCATCGCCGGGGCTGGCTCCAACAACACCAGCGAGGCGGTCGAGCTTGCGCGGCACGCCGAGCAAAGCGGAGCGGACGCCGTTCTGGTCGTCACCCCCTACTACAACAAGCCGAGCAGGAAGGCCTCTACCAGCACTTCAAGGCCGTCAACAACGCAATTGGAATTCCGATCGTCTCTACAACATTCCCCCGCGAACGTCGTGCATGTCGGTCGAGACGATGAAGCGGTTGTCCGAATTGCCGAACATCGTCGGCGTCAAGGACGCGACCGGCGACGTCGGGTGTGTCTCGCGCCAGCGGCATGCGATGGGTGCGGACTTTATCCAACTTTCTGGCGAAGACATGACGGCGCTCGCCGCCATGGCCGCAGGCGGGCACGGCTGCATTTCTGTTTCGGCGATGTGGCGCCCGGGCTTTGCGCGGAACTCATGGAGGCGACCTTCAAGGGCGACTGGGATCACGCGCTCAAGATCCAGGATCGCCTGACGCCGTTGCATGCCGCGATCTTCGCCGAGCCGGGGAGTTGAACGGAGCCAAATACGCGCTGAGCGTGCTCGGCCGGATCATGCCCGGTCCCTTTGCCCCTGGTTCCGGTCGGCGAGGCGACCGAGGCGCTGATCCGCCGCGCCATGGTCCATGCGGGCCTCTTGAATGCTTAAGAGCTGATGTGGC
>CAVSBJ010000023.1:0-98033 GCA_963726105.1 uncultured Alphaproteobacteria bacterium | reverse complement strand
CATCTGGGCGTGACGCTCAAAAAAAGACGCTGGTCGCTCGCGAGAGAGACCGGGCGGAGGTCGGCCGCCACCGCCGGCGCTGGAAGCAGCGGCAAACGCAGGTCGACCCATCGCGCCTGGTCTTCATCGACGAGACGTGGACCAAGACCAACATGACCCGCCTGCACGGCGGGGCGCCGAAAGGCCGGCGTCTCGTCGACAAGGTTCCTCGGGGCAAATGGAAGACCGCGACTTTCCTCGCCGCCTTGCGCAACGACCGGATTGAAGCGCCCTGCCTGTTCGACGGCCCGATCAACGGCGAGCGGCTTCTCGCCTATGTCGAGCAGTTCCTGATCCCGACGCTCAACCGCGACGACATTGTCGTTCTCGACAATCTCGGATCGCACAAGGGAAAGGCGGTTCGCGCGGCCGTGAAGAAGGCAGGGGCGCGGCTTCTGTTCCTGCCCAAATACTCGCCCGATCTCAATCCGATCGAGCAGCTCTTCTCAAAAGTGAAAACGCTCGTGCGCAAGGCCGCGCCCCGATCCCTCGACGCCGTCTCCGACGCCATCGCAACCGCCTTGGCCGCCCCCCGCCAAATGCGCCAACTACTTCAAGAACTCAGGCTATGCGCACAACTAAACAGGGAATGCTTTAAAGCCTTCTGCATTTGGCTTTACGCGTATGCTGCGTTCTTGAGATATGCGGCGCATTCGGCGGGCGAGTAGTGGGTGAGGATTTTACCGCTTGCGTCGGAGATCGCCTCGTAGCTTCGCGCTTCGGCCTTTCGCAGCAGAGTCTTGAACTTGGCGAAGACCTGCTCGATGGGGTTGAGGTCGGGGGAGTATTTGGGCAGGAAGACGAGGCGGGCTCCGACGTCCTGGATCGCTTTGCGCACCGCTTTTCCCTTGTGGGAGCCGAGATTGTCGAGGATCACAGCGTCGCCCGGCTTGAGGGTCGGGACGAGGAACTGCTCGACATAGGCGCGGAAGCGTTCGCCGTTGATCGGGCCGTCGAACAGGCAGGGCGCATCGATGCGGTCATTGCGAAGAGCGGCAAGGAACGTCGCGGTCTTCCACTTGCCCTGCGGGACCTTGTCGACGAGGCGCTCTCCCTTCGGCGCCCAGCCGCGAAGCCGGGTCATGTTGGTCTTGGTCCACGTCTCGTCGATGAACACCAATCGCCTGGGATCGATGCGGCCCTGGTAAGCGCGCCAGCGCGCGCGATGGCGGCTTATGTCCGCACGATCCGCTCGCGCGCGACGAGGGTCTTTTTTTTAAACGTCACGCCAATCTTGCGAAAGAAGCGGCTCATCATCGAGGTGTCGGCTTTGACCCCTCGCTCGGCCGAAAGGCGATCGCACAGAGCCTGAAGCGTAATGTCGGTCTTCTCGGTCCGCGCGGCTTGCAGAAAATCACGATGTGGCATCAGCTTGGACGCCCGGTGGCCGCCGTGCCCGACAGGCTCTCGCGAGCCATCCCGTTCAACGCGCTCAAGCCATTTGCTAGCCACAGATTCGCTGATCGCGTAGCGCCGCGGCCCGCCGGCTCATCTCACCCCTCTCCACCGCGTCAATCACCCGATCACGCAAGTCTTGCGAATAAGGCTTCGGCATCCCTGCTGGCCTCCGCCCAGCCAACAGGTTGAATCAGAACGCAACTGATTCGGGAATCCCAACCTCGACTCTAGCCAAAAGCAGCCCGCTCTAGGCGACACCGCAGAGTCGGCCACGGGCTCGGCGAGCCAATCGAGCTGATCGTCTTCAGCATTATCGCGCCAGCCACGCCGTGCAACAAATCGATCAAGGCTGAGTGCAAAGCGCGCCACCGTGCCGTCCTTGGCGAGTTGCGTCACCAGTCCGTGCGCAGCCTTCGCTCTGGACTGTGTGCCAGTCCGACAATTTTGAACCCCGGCGCATTCGTGAAGCCGGGCAGAGGTCCATTGCGGATAGTCTCAACAAAAACGTCCCATTCGCGCGCTCGCCCGAGAAGGCTCCGATCCGCTTCGACTCGGCCCGGAGCATATCGAACTCGGGAGATCGCCATGAACCAACGCGAACGTGGACCTTAGCTTGCGGATGGCCACCCGCATCTCATGAATGGCCTCGATCGATTCGCCTCGCTCAAGCGACCCTCCCTGCTGCTGGGAGGATGGCCGCCCATCCCGCTACCGGCTCCGTGGGGGGAGGCGCTAAATTGGGCGTGCATGTCTTACTATGCCCACCTGTTGGGGTTGCGCGCCTAGCCGGCTTGCCCCACAAATCTGTTAAAGATGTGCCGAGGCGATCGACACGCCGGCGCGCCAGGAGGCAGCGGACTCGGACCTTATGCTTTCGAGGAGCATTGTTCATGGCGCAGACACCGCGCTAGCAATCGACATGGGAATCTGAGTAAGGCGAGGCTCCACGAACCTTTGACGCAACAACTCCGTCGCCTCGGCTGCTGGGACTGGCGCGCTGTAATAAAAGCCTTGCACCTTCGTGGGCGATGGTGCGCAGCTCAGAAGGTCTCGCTGCTGATCCGTCTCCACGCCCTGCGCGACAACATCGACGCCTAACTCGCGGCCAAGGCCAACGATGGCCCGCACCATCGCCGAAGCCTCTGGATCCCGTGTCGCAGAATCAATCATCGAGCGGGGTATTTTGACCCGGCTCACGGAATAGCTCTTGAGATAGTCAAGCGAAGAATATTGCGTTCCAAAATCGTCGATGGCGATTTTTACGCCGAGTTGATGGAGACGGTCGAGCACGGCGTTCTTATGCAATGTGACATGAGCAAGCATAGATTCCGTCACATCGAGCTCCAAGTGCTTGGGCGAAAGGCCCCATTTCGTCAGGGTCTGGGTGATTGCTCCGACGAGCCCCTCTCCGGTTTGAAGCTGCTTCAGCGAGAGATTGACGGCGAGGATCGGCGGAGCAATTCCAGCCTGCCGCCAGTCGCTCATCTGGCCGCACGCGTGGTCGAGCACCCATTGCCCGAGGGTCAAGATAATTGGCGTTGACTCGATGATCGGCAGAAAATCGGACGGCTGGAGCACACCGCGCGTCGGATGATCCCAGCGGATCAGCGCCTCCATGCCGACGATCAGGCCGGTCGACAGCTCGACTTGCGGCTGAAAGTAGAGTTCCAACTCGTCGTGTTCGAGAGCCTGCCTCACATCATTCGCAAGAGTTACACGTTCTTGCACCTCACGATCGAGATCAGCGGTATGGAAGCAATATTGGTTGCGGCCTTCGTCCTTGGCCCGATAGAGCGCGATATCGGCTTGCGCGAGCATTTCATCGGGTCCCACGGTCTCGGACATGTAGGGCGAAATCCCGATGCTCACGGTGATCCGCATTTCCCTGTCGCCAAACGGATAGGGAGCCGACAGAGCACCCTGAATCTTCGACGCCAACACCCCGGCAACCGCGACATCGCTCAACGTTGCTTGCAGAACGGCAAACTCGTCGCCCCCCAATCGCGCGACAAGATCGGTCTCGCGGATACAGCCCCTGAGGCGCTCTCCGACCGACTTGAGCAGCAAATCGCCAGCAGAATGCCCAAGCGTATCATTGATGTCCTTGAACCGGTCGATATCAAGATAGAGAACTGCGAACGGAGGCGCGCCACGCTGAGCCGCAGCGAAGGCTTGGCGCAGCCGGTCGATGAAGACCGTGCGGTTGGCGAGCCCAGTAAGCGCGTCGGTCGTGGCGAGGACGCTAATTTCGTCGGCGGCTTTTTTTCTTTCCGTTATATCCGCCAACAGCCCTTCGATTTCGACAAGACGCCCGGCGGCGTCGCGGACAGGTGTGTAGCGGCACTCGAGCCAGTAATAGGCGCCATCCTTCCCGCGCATGCGAAATTCGGTGGTGTCGGGTTGGCGTCCCTCCGCCGCCATCCGCGCCAGCAATCCTGCTACCCGGAGAACGTCATCAGGGTGAACAATAGTTTGCCAAAACGAGGGTGACGCAATCATTTCGGCGGGGTTATAGCCATAAAGATTCACGTTATGCGAGACATAGATCAGCGACAATGAAGGGTCGCCGCGCAACCGGAAGAGAATGGTCGGGCTCGACTCGACGATCGTGTTCGCGTTCTTTAGTTCCTCGACATAGCGCTCACGGATGATCGCGCCGCCGATCATATCGGCGACAATCCTCAAGATATCGATTTCAGCCTCGCTCCACGCTCGTTCCGTTGTGCAGTCATCAAAGCCTATGCGGCCCCAAACCTTGCCGTCGACGGCTACGGGCACAACAAGGTTCGCCCGGATTCCCAACTTCAGGAACAAGGATTTGGCGGCGCCGTCCGGCATATCCCTCACAAAGGCGCTACGAGCTTGCCCTTCGCCGATAGGGCCAAAAGTATCGGGGGCCATTGTAGCGGCCGAGGCTGCGTCCGCGATCACGGGCGCCTTCGGTGAATGCCAAGTATATCGCAGGCTGAGAGTGGCGACGCCTTTCGAAGACGTCTGGCTCTCGAACACAAGCACGCGGTCCACTCGCGCCGCCTCCCCTAGAGCTTTAAGCACGGTGGCCATCGCGATTCCAATGGTTGGCGCAGTCAGCAATTCCTTGGCGGCGATCGAGACTGTGTGAAGGAGAGCGCCCCGATATTCGGTGGCGGCTTCAGCCTCCTTGCGTGCCGAGATATCGCGGTCGATGCCGCGATAACCGGTGAAGACACCACTCTGATCAAAGATTGGCACGCCGCTGGTTTCGACCACGATTGGGGCGCCGTCTTTGCGCAAGAAGGAGTTTTCGAGCTGGGAAAACGTCTGCCTAGCTGCAACAATTGGAACGAGTTCGCATCTAGCGCGCGCCGCTTCCGCGACCGACATGAAATCGAAAAGCGTTTTGCCGACAATCTCCTGGGGCTCGTACCCAAGCATGCCGCGCGCTGCGGGGCTCACATAAGTGTAGCGGAAGTTCTCGCCGCACTCCCAGATGCAGTCGGTCGTTGCTTCGACCAGGTTACGGTACTTTTCCTCGCTGCGCCGTACCGCCAACTCGATCGCTGCCTGCTCGGTCACGTCCCGAAAGAACCAGATGCGTCCGAGATAGCCGCGCTCGCCGCCGGACAGCGGAGCAGTGTGACGGTTGACAATCCGGCCATCGGTCAGCTCGAGTCGGTCGGCGCCCGTTTTTTCCCGGTGCTCGTACAGATCGGCGACGCGAGCCGAGAAGGCGGCGGGGTCTTTCATCAACGCGGTGACATGGCCCTTCAAGGGCTCGTCGACGCCGGCCTTGGCGAGTTCCGCCGGTACCCGGAAGAGGTCGAGAAAGCGCTGATTGAAGGAGATGATCCTAGCTTGGGGATTGACGACGAGAATGCCGTCAAGCGAGCTCTCCTTCGCGGCCGTCAACACCGCGTTGGCAAGTTCAAGCGATCCCTCGGCGAGGCGGCGGCCGGCAATCTCGAATCTCAGCGCTTCGACGTGCCGATTCTTTCGATACAGGCTGAAAAGAAATAATGCGGCAAGAGCAAACACAAGTCCCGCAATTGCCTCGCCGACCTGCCGATAGTGATTGATCGTTGTCAGCCATTCATCCGCGCGAATGTCCATTCCGAACACCGCGACAGGCTTTCCGGTCTGCGGATCGAGAATGGGCGCGAGGCCCGAAACCCATACACCCCAAGCGTCGGCGCTTGGCCCGTCAACCGCGGCGACGCCAATGGTGAAAACCTTGTGAAAGGTCGTTGTATCGGCGTCGTAGACCTGACCGGGCGGCGAATAATCTTTCGAGCCGGGATCCTCGGCATCGGCGAGAAACAACCATTTTCCTGCACGCTCGGTCATCAGATAGACAAACCGAACATTCGGCACTCGGTCGACCCGCTTGAGCGTGGCTCGTACGTGGTTGAAAGTGGCGGTGTCGATATCTTCGCTGTCGCCGTGCAGACTCGCTACATAATCGCCCTCGACGCCGGCGGCAGCGGTCGCGGCTAACGTCGTCAGGTTTTTGCGTTCGATCGATTCGCCGTAGCGCGCCATCGATTCCGCAAAAAACCAACCGGAGATCGCAAGAATGGTGAGCGCCGCGGCGGACCACGAAAGTTGGAATAGATTGCTGCTTTTCATATCTGGTGCTTTTGCGCTGGGTCGGATTGACCGTGCCACGCGGACGATCGTGCGCATGCCGCTACGCACCAAGGCGGCAATGTCTCCACATAGATCCGCAACATTGCGTAGGGTGATCGACGTCATAGGCGGTGAATTTCGTCCGCAGTCGCGCAACCCACGACTGGAGCTACGGCAAACGGGCGCTTCATTTCGTGCGAAAGCACGTCAAGTTGGCGGAAAAAGATGACCAGCGCCATATCAAGCTGTTCTACCGGCGGCGTGAAACGCCCGCACGGCTTCGCGTGCTCCTGGAGCGCAGGACTGAGCCCTCGTATGAGAGCCGGTCGATGCGATTTGATGTCGTCTACTTTGTGCGGCGAGCGATGGAGCCACACTCATTTGCTATAGTTTGTCGAATGTAGCCCGCGCCTTGGTTGCTCGAATTGACGCAAATCAAATACGGGACAGTTATTGTAGAGTTTCTGCTACCGACCTCAGAGCTCTCGTACAGTATCGAACTTGTTCGCGCAAAACCACCCGTGGAACGCGGCCCGCTCGGCGGGATACAGCCACTCTCTCTCCCGCAATTGCGTCACCTGGGCTCACGTCAACGCGAGACCCAATTGCGGGGTTGAGAGGGCGAGTCACGCTGTGGTTCTCTTTTGTTGGGCAGTGGCCGGCCGTCGCGCCGCCAGGTGGCGCGAAACCACACCCCGGCGCAACAGCTGCGTAGCCTCAGCTGCTGGCACAGGGCGGCTGAAGTAGAAGCCTTGGATGCAAGTGCACCCGGCTTGCATGAGAAATTCGAGCTGGCCATCGGTCTCGACGCCTTCGGCGATGATCTCGATGTCAAACTCTCGCGCAAGGCCGATTGTCGCTCGGACGATCGCCGCGCTGCTGTGATCGTCGGGCAGACCGTTCACGAACTGCTGCGCGATCTTGATTCGGTTGACACGATAGGTGAGCAAATATTCAAGGGAGGAGTAGCCGGTGCCGAAGTCGTCGATCGCAATTCGCACCCCGAGCTCTCGCAGCCGATTGACGACGCCGCCGTCGCCGTGTCTCGTTTCCATCAGCAGCGATTCGGTCAGCTCGAGTTCAAGCTTTCCAGGATCCAGGTGATCGGCGCTTAGTCGGCGCATGAGTTCGGGCAAAAAGTCGGATGGCGAGATCAGCTGGGCCGCCGACAGGTTGACGGCGGTGACCCGGGGAGCGATCCCCTCCATGTCCCAGATGTGCAACTGCCGAAGGACCTTGGCAAGCACCCATTGCCCCATTGGGCCGATCAACCATGTCTTCTCGGCGA
The DNA here is from genome assembly GCA_963726105.1 of uncultured Alphaproteobacteria bacterium. Classification (GTDB taxonomy): domain Bacteria; phylum Pseudomonadota; class Alphaproteobacteria; order Rhizobiales; family Beijerinckiaceae; genus Roseiarcus. The sequence continues at coordinate 90,703 of CAVSBJ010000023.1, read as the reverse complement.
TTGGGATAAAGTCTCTCGGCGTGAGTAGGCCACGACTCGGGTGGTTCCACCGGAGCAAGGCTTCGAAGCCGATGAGTTTTTGTGACGGAACTTCGACCTGCGGCTGGTAGTAGACTTCGAATTCGCCATGATCGAGCGCGGCCCGCAGCTCGTCCACCATCGTAACGCGCTGGAGCAGCGCGATGTCGAGCGCCTCGGAGTGGAAGCAATATCTGTTGCGCCCGCTGGCCTTGGCCTCAAAAAGAGCAAGATCCGCCTCGCCCAATATATCCTCAGGCTTGGTCAATTTGTCCCGATAGATTGAAACCCCGATGCTCGCCGTCACATGCAGTTGGCTGCTCCCGATAGAATAAGGCGCTGTAATCGAGCCGATGATTCTGCCGGCGAGCGCCGCAATGGCGGCGCGATCCGCGAGGCCACTCAGGATTACAGCGAACTCGTCCCCGCCAATGCGCGCAATTTGATCGCCCTGACGCATGTCGCCGGCGACTCGTCGCGCCACCGCCTTGAGCAGGGTATCGCCAAACGAATGCCCAAGCGCTTCATTGACGTCTTTGAAATTGTCGAGATCGAAGTAGAGGACGGCGAATGGTTTTCCCTCCTCTTTCGCCGCGCCGAAAGCCTTCTGTAGCCATTCCATGAAGGCCACGCGGTTGGGCAGGCCGGTGAGCAAGTCCGAGAAGGTCAGACGCGCCATTTCCGTTTGGGCAAGCTTCCGATCGTTGACGTCGAGGAGGATCCCCTCCACCGCCTTTAGTTTGCGACCAGTGTCGAACACCGGATGCATCCGGTTTTCAAACCAAATGTAAGAGCCATTGGGCAGTCGCAGCCGGAAATCGCACCCGGCATCCATCGCCTTTTCGCTAACGATCTTGTCGATATTGGCGAGAATGGCTGAACGGCTATCAGGATGCACAAGCTCCATAAAGGATTCGGGTCCAGAACGGAATTGGCTTTGAGTGTACCCATACCGTTCGATGTTTCGGGACACATATTCGACCGCATAAGGGACCTTCGGACGGAGCCGATAGAGCATCGTCGAACCGCTCTCGACGATGCGGCCTGCATCCGCGATCTCTGTGAGGTCTCTGGTGTGGGCTATTGCAGAGCCCACGATGCCCGCCAGAGTGCGAAGCGCATCAATCTCGACCCTCAACCATGAACGATTACCTTCGGCATCGCCGACACCGAGAGCTCCCCACCAAATCCCGCCAGTGAAGACCGGAACCAGAAGAAACGACTGGACTCCGCAAGTTTCGAGGAAACTCCGATCAGCATCGTCCACTTCGTTTGTTCTGATGGACTGAGCCTTTCCGTGCGCGAGAAAATCCAACACCGAGCCTTCAGGTCCGGCCGACTGCCAAAGGCCTCGCGTCTCAGCGATGGGGGAGCCGCCTGCAGCATTCCACATATGGCGAACGAAAAGGACGTTTGCAGCGCCATTGTTCGCGTACAAGTGGGCGCAGTTCACGCCCAGCGAGCGGCCGATTAGTTCTAGAACCTTTGGACTTGATTGGTCGAAATCGACGGAGCGAAGAACCGCGGTCGCGCTTTCCGCGACTGCCTGCAGAATTTTATTGCTTCGCTGCAAGTCGCGCTCAGCGGCTTGCCGTTCGGTGATTCGGCGGACGAGATCAGCGGCCAAGCCCCTTTGTATGATCTCGCGGCGAGCGACGGAAGCTATCCAACGATTGGAACGAAAGCCGACTATTCCGAGCACGGCAGTGAATGCCGCAACCAAGAATCCCATGATGGTCGATGTCGGATCGCCCCGAGCGAAAAATGCGAAAGTTATGGGGAGGGCGGCGGGAACAGCGAAACCTATCAGCGCCGGCAGAAAAGCAGAATTGCCTGCGACGGCGCCGGCCATCGTACCGCTAACAACAAAGGCGACAAATGCGTGATCGGCCGGATTCGGCGTAATAAGGATGCCCGCTGCGGTTAGTCCCCAAAGGCAACCCGTGGCAGTCGTGCCGGCGGCATAGCGCCAACCCCAGATGGCGGCCATCTCCATTTGCGGGGACCTGCGAAGATAGCGCTTGTGGTTGAGTGACCGCGCCAGAATAACGACGCAAAATAGCCCGATCCAGCCGATGAACATTCGGACTGGCAAGAGATCGCGCAGTACAAACGCCGTGAGAGCGGCGTTGGCCACATTAAAGAACGAGATCCAGTGCGACTCGTAAAGCACGAGGATCTGTTGCGACAGGACGGCGCTTTCCAACTCGGCTCCCCCGAGGCCGAGCGGCAGCTCTGGCGATGTTGTCCGGTTTTCTGCGGCGTCGCCGCTTTTATCCATGCGGACATCTCCGGTTTGCAATGAAAACTAGTAATCGGAACATTGGATAAGAGTGGGGGACCTTTCACTCGTGCCTCGGCGCCCACCCGTGCGCCGCTCAAGATCCTATACCTTAACTCCTGTGCTCAGATCGGATTTTGACCCATCTCAATGACGACCCATTGTTTTCGTGGCCCGCTGGCCGCTCGCTTCCCGATGTGTTGAGATAGGTCATCCCGTCAAGCTGCGAGTAGGATGAGCTTTGCAGAAAGCGGCCGAGTGCCTGGAAGCAATGGGTCGAGGTAACAAGAACGGGCTTTGTAGGATTGTGTGGGGGAGCTTTTCGCCGCTTTGGCCGGCGATTCTTCGCTTTCCCGGCTCTGGGAGGCAGTCTTTCCTTGTGAACAGGGTCAAGCGTCTCGGATAAGGACGAGAGCCCGCTTCATGTTCATCGCCGCTGCGACGAGGTGAAGATGACAGGCGTTGCGGGAAAGCCCCCGATAGCGGACGCGGCCGAAGGCGCGCTCGACGGCCGAGCGGAGGCTTCCCGCCCAGGCGTTTTGAACTTTTGCCAGGGCTCGAGCGGATAGCGGGCGTGCTTGACCTTCCAGGCGATTCCGTCGACCAGGCTCCGCCGTTCGAGTGTTTCGCGCAGAGCCTGGCTGTCATAAGCCCTGTCGGCGAAATAGCCCTTTTCGTCACCCTGGATCAGAGCTTCGCCCAACCGGAGTCGTGCACATTGGCTGAGGCTACCTCGGCCTGGCGCACCAGACCGGACGGGCACGAACATTTGAAGCCCGCTTCGATAACATCAGCTGTGGCGGCTCCGATTTCCAAGCGCGGTTCGAATCGTTGTCAGCGCGCGGTTTGTTAAATATCACATCCATCGCGCCCGTTGCCACCAGCCGAGACGGCGCACAACGAAAGGACGACCGCTTTTTCGCCTCATTCGTGTCGCTTGATGAGAATGAACGTTCATTCTCATAGGTTCCAGCATGTCGGTGACTTCGGTTTCAGTGGGACGCCGGCCCGCCGATGCCGAGCGGCGCCAGCGAATCCTCGAAGCGGCCGAGCACGCTTTCGTCCGCCACGGCTTCCACGCGACGACCATGCAGCACGTCGCCGACGAGGTCGGCACGAGCGCCGGCAATCTCTACCGTAGCTTCCCGTCCAAAGAAGCAATCGTCGAGGGCCTGTGCGAACTCGATCACGCTGAGCTTGCCGGAGCTTTCGCCGAGCTGATGGCCGACAATCGTCACATCATGCAGGCCGTCTGCTGCGGCATGCGCAAGCACGTGCTCGCGAAGCCGCCGGAAAAGGCGCGGCTGCTCGTCGAGATCTGGGCCGAGGCCGGGCGCAATCCGCGGGTCGCCGAGATGACCCGCGCAATCGACGCCGAGGTGCTCGCGCGGCTGGAGAGGCTCATCGATGCGGCCAAAGCCGGCGGCGTCGCGTCGCCCGAGCTCAATTCCCATTTCGGCGCGCGGTTCTTTCTCACCTTTGTCGCCGGTCTCTTCAAGCGAATCGCGCTCGAAGCCGATTTCGATCCCGAAGCCGAGACGCCGATGGCGCTCGGCGTGCTGAAGGCCCTGTTCACGGGGGCGCTCCGCCCCGAGCCGGGGGCGGAGACGTGACAATGCGACGGATCCTGATTATCGTCGTCACGGCTGCTGCCGCAGCGCTGGGCGGCGTCTGGACGGCGAGCGCCGTCTCGCCATGTGCTCTGCCGCGCGCGCTCACGGACAAGATTGCTCCCGGCAAGGCCGCCGCCTGCCCCGCGCTGGTTCAATCCGCGGTGGGTCAGCCCCGCACGGTCGAGCCGCCGGCGGTCAGCATCGTTCCAGCTGCTAAACGTGAGTTTGTCGACCGCCTGTTCGTCTCCGGCACTCTGGTGGCACGCGAGGAAGCGCAGGTCGCGGCCCGGATCGATGGGCTCGCGATCGTCGAACTCGACGCCGAGGATGGCGACCGGGTGAAGGAGGGCCAAGTTCTCGCCCGCCTCGATCGCACTCAACTCGATGCGTTGATGGCCGAGAACGACGCGACGACAAAGCGCGCCGACGCGGCGATCGATCAGGCGCGAAGTCTGATTGCCCAGTCTCAGGCGCAAGTGCAGTTTTCGAACGCTGACTTCGAGCGCGCGCGTAAGCTCGAGGCGGGCGTCATGGCCGCTTCCACCGTCGAGCAGCGCGAGATGGCGATGAAGACGGCGCAGGCTCAGTTGGCCGCCGCCCAAAATGCGCTTGGCGTCGCCGAAGCGGATCGCAAGAGTCGCGACGCGGAGCGGCAGGAGCTCCTAGTGCGTATCGACCGCACCGAGGTGAAAGCGCCGGTGGCGGGGATCGTCAGCCGAAGGTCGGCGAGGCTCGGCGCCTCCGCCTCGACCTCGGGCGAGCCGCTGTTTCGCATCATCGAAGACGGAGCGATCGATCTCGAGGCCGACATACCCGAGCAGACGCTGGCCCGCCTCGCAGTCGGCATGCCGGCGGAAATGAAGCTGCCGGGCGTTGAGGGCCCGGTCTCGGGCCGCGTCCGCCTCGTGAACCAGGAGGTCGACAAGGCGAGCCGCACCGGTAAGGTCAGGATCGCGATAGGCGACGTCTCGCGCGCCCATATCGGCGCCTTCGCCTCGGGGCAGGTCGAACTCGCCCGTCGCGATGGCGTCGGCGTTCCGGCGACCGCATTGGAGCGGGACGGCGACGAGGCGCGCCTCGATATTGTGCGCGACGGCAAGGTCGAGGTTCGGCAAGTGAAAGCGGGCGTCACTGACGGCGCCTGGGTGGAGATCCAGGCGGGCGTCGCCGACGGCGAGAACGTGGTGGCGCGCGCAGCCGCGTTCCTGCGGGCAGGCGATCGGGTGCGGCCTACGCCCGAAGCGACCGCAGCCAACGGATAAGGGGCCACGCCGATGCGCCTCAACGTCTCCGCCTGGTCGATCCGCAAGCCGATCCCCGCAATCGTCGGCTTCGCGGTCTTGACGATTCTCGGCCTCATCAGCTTTCGGTCGATGCCGGTCACCCGGTTTCCGAACATCGACATTCCTATCGTTCAGGTGCTCATCACTCAGTCGGGCGCGGCTCCGTCGGAGCTCGAGTTGCAGGTGACGAAGAAGGTCGAGGACGCCGTCGCCAGCGTCAACGGCGTGTGGCACGTCGTTTCGACCGTCACCGACGGATCGTCATCGACAATCGTGCAGTTCACGGTCGGCTCGGTCGACGTCGACCGCGCGCTCAACGACGTGAAGGACCAGATCGCCAAGATCCGCACCGATCTGCCGCGCACGATCGACGAGCCGATCATCAGCCGCATCGACATCGAAGGTCTGCCGATCGTCACTTACGCGGCCTCCGCGCCGGGGCTTTCGGTCGAGCAATTGTCGTGGCTGATCGACGACACGGTCGCGCGCGACCTGCAAAGCATCCATGGCGTCGGCGAGGTCAAGCGCTTCGGCGGCGTCGACCGTGAGATCCGCGTCGCGCTCGATCCGGAGAAGCTGCTCGCTCTCGGCGTCACCGCGGCGATCGTCAACGAGCAGGTGCGGGCCGACAATGTCGATCTCGGCGGCGGCCGCGGCGAGCTTGCCGGGCAGGAGCAGGCGATTCGCACGCTCGCGGGGGCGCGAAAGCTGGAAGACCTGGCCGCGCTGCCGATCGCGCTTCCGGGCGGGCGCAGAGTCCGCCTCGACGAACTCGCGACCGTCACCGACGGCGCGGCCGAACCACGCACCTTCACCCGCCTGTTCGACGAACCGATCGTCGCCTTCGGCGTGACCCGCGCCAAGGGCGCAAGCGACGTCACCGTCGACGCCCTGATCGAGAAGCGGCTTGCGAAAATCCAGGCGGCGCATCCGGAGGTGACATTCACCAAGGTCGACACCCAGGTCGACAGCGAGGTCGGAAATTATCATTCGACCATGGAGACGCTGATCGAAGGCGCGCTCCTCGCTATCGTCGTGGTGTTCATCTTCCTGCGCGATTTGCGCGCCACGCTTGTCACCGCAATTGCGCTGCCGCTCTCCGTCATCCCAACTTTCTGGGCGATGGATGCCATCGGCTTCTCGCTCAATCTCGTGAGCCTGCTCGCCATCACACTCGTGACCGGCATTCTGGTCGATGACGCGATCGTCGAGATCGAAAACATCGTCCGCCACATGCGCATGGGCAAATCGGTTTATCGCGCTTCGCTCGAGGCGGCAGACGAGATCGGGCTTGCCGTGATCGCCATTTCGCTCTCGATCGCCGCGATCTTCTCGCCGGTGAGCTTCATGGGCGGTATCGCCGGACAATATTTCCGTCAGTTCGGGCTGACTGTGGCGATCGCCGTGATGTTCTCGCTGCTCGTCGCGCGTTTCGTCACGCCGGTGATCGCCGCCTATTTCCTGCGCGCGCCTCATGATGAAATTCAACGGGACGGCGCCATCATGCGCTTCTATACGCGCCTCGTGCGCACTTCGGTGCGCCACCGCTGGATCACCCTGTTCGCCGGCGCCTTGATTTTCGCCGCTTCGCTGTGGTCGACCCAATTGCTGCCGTCTGGGTTCATCCCGCCGGACGACTACGGCCGCGCGTTGCTCGCGATCGAGCTGCCGCCGGGATCGCGGCTCGAGGACACCGATCGCGTGACCCGCGCGATCTCGGAGAAATTGCGCGCGATGCCCGAGGTCCGCTCGGCGCTCATTTTCGGCGGCAAACTCCTGGGCGGCACGGATGACGAGCCGCGCAAAGCGACGATCATCATCAACCTCGTCCACAAATCGAAGCGCGAAGCGACGCAGCAGGACATGCAGCTCCGGATTGGCGCGCTTCTCGCCGATCAGCCGGACATCCGGTTCTGGTTCCTCAAGGATAATGGCCAGCGGGACCTGCAGCTCATCATCGCGGGCCCCGACATCAATGTCATCAACGACACCGCGAACCAGATCGCGAGCGAGATGCGCTCGATTCCCACAATCGAGAATCCGATCTCGACTGCGGAGCTCGAAAGGCCCGAACTGCGCATCGTGCCGAAGCCTCAGGTCGCGGCCGATCTTGGCGTCTCGACCGAGGCTTTGTCCGATACAATCCGCGTCGCCACGCTTGGCGACATCGACGCCAATCTCGCGAAGTTCAACGCCGGCGACCGGCTGATCCCGATCCGGGTCGAGCTTGAGCAAGCGGCGCGCGCCCGTCCCGGCCTCCTGCAGGATTTGCGCGTGCCCACGAGCGGCGGCGCGACGACGCCGCTGTCCGCAGTCGCGGACTTCTCGATCGCCCACGGACCGACCGCGATCAACCGCTACGATCGAACGCGACGGGTGACGATCGAGGGCGACCTGCGCGGCGACGCAGCGCTTGGCGCTGCGGTCGCAGCCATCCATGAATTGCCCACTGCTAAAAAACTGCCGCCCGGCGTCGAAATCCGCGAGACCGGCGACGTCGAGATCATGAGCGAAGTGTTTGCCTCTTTCGCCGCGGCGATGGGCGCGGGCCTCATGATGGTCTACGGGCTCCTCGTGCTGTTGTTCGGCAGCTTCCTGCAGCCAATCACCATTCTGATCTCGTTGCCGCTCTCGATCGGCGGCGCGATCATCGCGCTTCTCATCACGCACAAGGCGATGTCGATGCCGGTGGTGATTGGGATCCTCATGCTGATGGGCATCGTGACCAAGAACGCCATCATGCTGGTCGACTTCGCGGTCGAGGAGATCGGGCGCGGCACGCCGCGCACGCAGGCTTTGGTCGAAGCGGGCCGAAAACGGGCGCGCCCGATCGTGATGACGACGATCGCCATGGCGGCCGGCATGTTCCCATCCGCGTTGGGATTGGGCGACGGCGGCGGCTTCCGCTCGCCAATGGCGATCGCGGTCATCGGCGGCCTCATCATGTCGACGATGCTGTCGCTCGTTTTGGTGCCCGCGGTGTTCACGGTGCTCGACGATCTTGGACGCTTCACTTGGCGCCTGGTGAGCGGGTTCGTGGGCGATGCGGAGGAAACGCAGGCGGAAGAGCCGGAGTGGCCCAAGCGTGGCCGGCATCCGCCCGCCGCGATCAGGCCCCGGCCGGCCCCCGAAGTTTCCGTGGCCGCGGAGTGACGGCGCGCAACCGGCACAACCTGCTCGATGTGTGAGCTAAGTGTTTGGGTCCCGGGCTTTGATGGTGCAATCTTGAGCGCTTCGAGGGATGCGCTATGGGCCAGGTTCTTCATGGGTGCGCCAGCACGACAGAGAGAGCCTGAGAACGCTTGCCAAGCGACACGGGGGATCAATCCCAAGACGGTCGCCAAGCGGAAGAAACGGACGTCCGTCTCCGATCTTCCGACTGGCCCAAGGACGCCGGATCGACGGTTCTGACTGTCGAAGGAAGAGGCGGTGATCATTGCCTTCCGCACGCCGGACGACTGCCTCCACGCGCTTCAGCCGGCGATTCCGCATTCTAGAGCAATTTGCTTTTGGACAGAGGCGCCCCGTCAGTACGTATAACATTGTCAATGTGCTATTTTGTGATCCAGGCCAACAACAATACGCCGACCCGCGAGGGCGAAACTAAACGGGTCGTAACGCACTGAAAACATGAGGGGCGCGAAACTAAAAGGAAACTGAGGATGCGCGCGCCTTGATCGCGCTTCTGCCCGCACGGCGCCGCCGGCTAAGAGGAGCCGATTCCACCCCTCGCCAGAACGCTCTGACGCGCTCGTCATTGCATCGCTGCTTGCAGCGCCATCGAATCTCGAGGCTGCCCGAGGTTGAAGGGCAGGCCTCTCCGAAGCGGAAGTTCAAGCCCTACCCGATCGGCTATTCCCATCTCGATAGCGCCGAGGCTCGAACCGCCGGGCGGCAACTGCGTATGCCGCCTGAAGGCGAGTATGGCCGCCTCCTCCTCGATCGAGAGGACCGTCGACTTTGGGTCTTTCGGACCGGCCGGCAGATCGGCCGCCGGGTCCGCCTCTTGCAGCAAAAGACCTCTACACTTTCATCGGTCGCAACTCTTGCAACAAAAGCGTCAATGTCAGTAATATCGAGACGGCTCTCTGGAAGATCGAGCCCAGAAGCGTCACCTCGCTCAATGTTTACGAGATCGACGTCAACCAGTTCTTTGCGGCCTGAACAATTACATTGACGTGAAGGGGACGTTTCGGCTCGGCACGTTGGTCATCCCCTCGGCGATTACCAGACGCCGGTGATCAGGAAGGGCGACACTACGATCAGCGATAGTTTCCTCGACACCAGCTGGACGAATACCGGGTTCGTTAACGACGGGCCGGTGGCTGGGGTTCCGGAGCCCTCGACCTGGGCGATGCTAGAGCATTTTCCGTTCACGTTGCATCGTAACCTGCAGCGGCGAGATAGTTGGCGCGTTCTTGTGGGGTGAAGCGGCGCAAAGCGTCGGCGATGGCTTGCCAAAGGTCGGGAATGGTTCGCGCTTCGGCGGCGCGCAACGCGGCCTTGAGCTTGGCGAAGGCCATTTCTATGGGATTGAAGTCGGGACTGTAAGGCGGCAGATATCGCAGGCTCGCGCCGGCGGCTTCGATCGCCTGTCTGACGCCATGGACCTTGTGGGCCGGCAGATTGTCCATGATGACGATGTCGCGTGGCCGCAACTCCGGAACGAGCGCCTGTTCGACATAGGCGAGAAAGGCCTCGCCGTTCATCGGCCCATCGAGGACCATGGGCGCAGCGATCCGGTCGTGACGCAGGCCCGCGGTGAAGGTGGTGGTTTTCCAATGGCCGTGTGGCACGGCGGCACGGCATCGCTCGCCCCTGGGCGCACGACCGTAAAGGCGCGCCATCTTGGTGTTCGCGGCGGTCTCGTCGATGAAGACGATGTGCGTCGGATCGAGGTCGAGTTGTCCCTCAAACCACGCCTCGCGCGCCGCGTTCACCGCGCTGCGGCGCTGTTCGGCGGCGTGCGCCGTCTTTTTTTGCGCGTGATCTTGCGGCGTTTGAAGAACCGCCAGAGTGTGCCGATGGCGACGGCGATGCCGCGCTCCTTCAGCCGCTCTCGCAGTTCTGAAAGCGTAATGTCGCTCTTGGCGGCCACGGCCGAAAGGATCAGTTCGGCATGCGCCTCGATCCGTTGCGAATGGCGGTCCCCGCCCTGGCGCTTGGGCCTAACATCGCCTTCGCGTCGTTCCTGCGCCCGCCACCGGATCGCGCTCGACGCACTGACGCCAAATCGCTGCGCCGCCGCCCGACACGACAATCCGCCCTCAATTGAGCCAACGACACGCCTGCGAAGATCAACGGATAAGGATCTGGCCATGCACGCCAGCCCCCTTCGCCGGCAAGAAGCATGAATCAGAACCAAGCCGATTTGGGAATCCCACACGATTCAATCAGACAGGAAAATGCTCTAGGTGTCGGCTTTGCCTTCACCGGACTGATGAGCTATCGGCGCAGCGCGGCTTCCAAGGCGATCGCATAATTTCAACAATACCCTCGGCAGACAAATGAGCCGGGGCTATTTTCCCGCCAGGGCGAAGCGCCGCCGTCATATGGGCGGCCTCTCCCGTAGGTCGAAACAACTGTCCGATAGAAGGCGGACGTGAGAGGGTTACACCCGCCAGCGCAAAGCCGAAACCAGCGCGAACAGGCGCCGGGCCGTCCCCTGGTCGATGTCAATCGTGCCGGTCAGCCGCTGGGCCATGAGGTCAGCGCCTTCATTGTGCAGCTTCGTGCGTTCGCGGTCGATCGCCTCGATCTGGCGCGGGCTCGAGGTCCGGATCGCCGAATAATAGGTCTCGCAGACAAGGAAGTAGTCCTTGAGCAGCGGCCGGAACGGAGTCATCGACACAACGATCGTGGCCGCCGTCTCGCCTTTCGCGGTTTGGACCTCGAAGGTGAGTTTCGATTCCTCCTGCGAGATCTTGAGCACATAAGGGCCATCGTCGCGACCCGGAATGCCGAAGGAATTTTCCTCGATCAGGTCGAAGATCGCGACAGTCCGTTCGTGATCGACATCGGCCGAGCTGCGCGGAATGGTCGCTTCATCCAGGATCACCTCGGCAAGCCGATTGGGGCTTTTGGCCAGTTTGGCGCTCATGGGCTGTTCGCGCGAAGCCGCAACGCGACCGAGCGTGCGTGCGCCTGGAGCCCCTCCGCTTGCCCAAGCGCAATCGCCGCCGGGCCGAGAGTTTCGAGCGAGCGGGCGTCGCATTTGAGCAGCGACGTGCGCTTCATAAAGTCGAGCACGCCCAAACCCGACGAGAAACGCGCCGAACGCGCGGTCGGCAGGACGTGGTTCGATCCGCCGACATAGTCGCCAATCGCTTCGGGCGTATGGGACCCAAGGAAGATCGCGCCGGCGTTCGAGATCTTGTCGCTGAGCGCCTCGGCGTCATGCGCCATGACCTCGAGATGCTCCGGCGCCAGTCGATCGACGAGCGGCGCCGCGGCCTCGAGCGACGGGCAGAGGATGATTGCGCCGTTGCCGCGCCAACTCGCGCCGGCGATCTTGGCCCGTGGCAGGCTCTCGAGCTGACGCTCGACTTCCGCTTCCACCGCGCGTGCGAGGCCTGCATCGTCGGTGATGAGGATCGATTGCGCCGCCTCGTCGTGCTCGGCCTGCGCCAAAAGATCGGCGGCGACAAAGCGCGGATCCGCGCTCTTGTCTGCGAGGACCACCACTTCGCTGGGCCCGGCGATCATATCGATGCCGACGATTCCGAACACTCGCCGCTTGGCCGCCGCAACATAGGCGTTGCCGGGGCCGACGATCTTGTCGACCGGGGCGATTGTCTCTGTGCCATAGGCGAGTGCGGCGATCGCCTGCGCGCCGCCGACCCGATAAATCTCGTCGACCCCGGCAATGCGCGCCGCCGCGAGGACCAGCGGATTGATGTGGCCGTCGGGCGTTGGCATGACCATAGCGAGACGGCGGCAGCCGGCGACCTTGGCCGGCACGGCGTTCATGATGACGGAGGACGGATAGGTCGCCGCACCGCCCGGAACGTAGAGCCCAACCGCATCGATTGGGCGCCACCGCCAGCCGAGCTTGACGCCAAGCGGGTCGGTGAAGAAAAGGTCCGCGGGCTTCTGACGCAGGTGAAAATCCATCACCCGGGCATGCGCAAGCTTCAGCGCCTCGAGCGCGGTTTTGTCGCAGGCGCCGAATGCCGCCTCGATGTCGGCGGCGTCAATCCTCAGTCCGATTCTGCCGATTTCGATGCGCTCGAAGCGCAGCGACAATTCGGCGAGCGACACGTCGCCGCGACGGCGCACATCGTCGATGATGTCGGCGACGGTCAGGTCGACGTCGGCGGACGCCTCGCGCTTGGCGGCGAGGAGCGACGCAAAGCGCTCATCGAAATCCGCCGACCGCATATCGAGCGCAACGGCCATGGCTAAGCGCAACTCTCCAACGGGAGCCTGGTCGCGACGCTCACCCTCATCCGGCGCTTCGCGCCAACTTCTCCCCGAGGGAGAAGGGATTGTGGGCTCCGGCGCTCACCCTCTCCCTCTAGCCCGTCGAGAGACGGCCGTTCCTCCGAACGCCCTATGGGGAGACGGCCTCTCATACGCGAACTCACCTTACGGCGCCATGCGCTAAGCGGCCGATGAATTGGTCAATGCGTGGCCGGGACAGGCCTGGGCTGGAACGCGATGCCCCATATCGCGCAGCTCGACCTCGACGCATTCCACGTCGAGACGCACCAGCGCGCCGTCGGCGAAAGCGAGGATGATGATGCCGGCCGGCGGATCCGTCTTCTCGAACGTCACCGCCAGCAGATTGAGCGTCGCATTCGAATTGGTCTCGGTGAGACCGAGATGCGAGACCTTCAACACGCGTTCGAACCTGAGCACGCTCGACACGCGCTCCTCAGGACCGGTCTTGGCCCCGACCCAGTCGTAGCGCATGCCGGAAACGAGAAAGCGGCGCTGCCGGGGCAGCCAGGTCATATCGACGCGTTTGACGCAGGTGTCCTGAATATGCGCGGAAATGACGCCCAGTCCCTCCCGGTCGAGCGCGATCAGCTTGAGCGCCTGTCCGTGAGCCGCCATCGACCTAGCTCGCGAGCCGCGTGATGTCCGCGCCGCACGCGCCGAGCTTCTCTTCGAGCCGCTCGAAGCCGCGGTCCAGATGATAAACGCGATTGACGATCGTCTCCCCCTCCGCCGCAAGGCCGGCGATGACGAGCGAAACCGAGGCGCGCAGGTCGGTCGCCATCACCGGCGCGCCGAGCAGGCGCTTGACGCCGCTGACCACCGCCGTGTCGCCATCGAGCTTGATATGCGCGCCGAAGCGGGCGAGTTCCTGCACGTGCATGAAACGGTTCTCGAAGATGGTCTCCTTGATGCGCGAGACGCCTTTCGCGCGCGTCATCAATGCCATGAATTGCGCCTGCAGATCAGTCGGAAAGCCGGGGAACGGCGCGGTCGAGATGTCGACCGCGCTGATGCCAGCGCCATTGCGCTTCACGCGTACGCCTCGATTGTCGCTGCTCACCGTCGTACCGGCTTGGGTGAGCGCGTCGAGGGCCTTCTCCAACAGATCCTCGCTCACGCCCTCGAGCACAACGTCGCCGCCGGTCATCGCCACCGCGGTCGCGTAGGTTCCCGCTTCGATGCGGTCGGGCAGAACACGGTGATGCGCGCCATTGAGACGGGCGACGCCCTCAATCTCGACGGTCGGCGTGCCCGCGCCGCGGATGCGGGCGCCCATCTTGTTGAGGCAGGCGGCGAGATCGGCGACCTCCGGTTCGCACGCCGCGTTGCGGATCAGCGTTGTCCCGTGCGCGGTGGCCGCCGCCATGATCGCGATGTGCGTTCCCCCTACGGTGACCTTGGGAAACTCGATCTCCGAGCCGATCAGACCCTTGGGCGCCTTAGCGACCGCATAGCCAGCGTCGATCTCGATCTGGGCGCCCAGCTTTTCCAGCGCCATCAGCAACAGGTCAACCGGCCGGGTGCCGATCGCGCAGCCGCCGGGCAACGACACGCGCGCCACACCCATGCGGGCGATAAGAGGCGCGATCACCCAGAAGCTCGCGCGCATCTTCGCCACCATTTCGTACGGGGCGGACGTGTCGACAATGGTGCGGGCGCGCAGATGCGCGGTCTGGCCAGCGCCAGCCTCCTCGCCAACGCGCTTGCCGTCGACCGAATAGTCGACGCCATGATTGCCAAGAATATGAGCGAGTTGGCCGACATCGGCGAGACGCGGCAGATTTTCTAAAGTGAGCGTCTGCTCGGTGAGGAGCGAGGCGATCATGAGCGGCAGCGCTGCGTTCTTCGCGCCGGAAATCGGGATCGCCCCGTTCAGGGTCGCGCCGCCGCGAATTTGTATGCGATCCATCCCCGATCCTTCTCGCTCAAACTCAACCCCAGAGGGAGGTCGCCGCCCGCGCCTCTGGCCTCAGTCCCGGGGCGCGCCGGACTGCGCGGTCGGCTCCCCCGCCGATTGACCCTCGACCTGCCGCGCCCGGCTTTGCGCCTTGCGCCGCTTCAAATTTTCCCTGAGCGACGCCGCGAGGCGGACCCGCCGGAGGTCCTCGCGTTTTGCTCGGGCTTCATCCGGACTCATGCCGGGTCCTTTGTTGTCTGACGCCGCGATTCGCGACGCCTGGGCCCGGTCTTGATAGGGCCAAGGCGAACGGCGAGGCAAGCGTCGATGTCCCGATTGTCCGGCCGTCGTTCGGCCTTTTCCATCAGGCTCAGGGCGGCCGCGCGGGCCTCCTGGGTGATTTCCGCGCCAGCCAGCATGCGAGCGATTTCCTCTCGCCGCTCGCTCACGCCGAGCCGCGAAACGCCAGTCGCGACTCGTTCACCCGCACCAATATCGCTTTTGGCGATTCTGTAGTGGTTCTGAGCCCGCGCGGCGACCTGGGGCGCATGAGTCACCGCCAGCACCTGGGCTCCCGCCGAAAGGCGCGCCAAGCGCTGGCCCATCGCGTCGGCGACGGCGCCGCCGACGCCGGTGTCGATCTCGTCGAAGACCAAAGTCGGCGCAGTGCCGCGCTCGGCCAATCGCACCTTGATCGCGAGCAGGAACCTGGCGAGTTCGCCGCCCGAGGCCACTTTCATGAGGGGTCCCGGGCGCGAGCCCGGATTGGTGCGAACGAAGAATTCGGCCCGGTCGTACCCACTCGGCGAAATGAGCGCGTCGTCGCGCTTCAAATCGACGTTGAACTCGGCTCGCTCGAGCTTGAGCGGCGCCAATTCCGCGCCGACCCCCGTTTCCAGTTCGCGCGCGCTCGTCTGGCGCGCGGAGCTGAGCGCCCTTGCGGCGACGTGGTAAGCCTCGGCGGCCCACTTTAAGTTCGCCTCAAGCCGGCCGACCTCGCTGCGACCCTCGGCGAGAGCTGCGAGGTCGTTGGCGAATTTCTGTGCCAGCGCCGGCAGGATTTCGATCGGAACGTTGTGCTTGCGGCCCATTGCCCGGAGCGCAAACAGGCGCTCCTCGCAACGCTCGAGCTCGTGAGGATCGAAGGCGCTCGCCTCGAGCGCCTCCTCGACCTCGCGCGTGGCGCGCTCGATTGCGTCGATCGCTTCATCCAGCGCCTTCACACTCGGCTCGAGCAGCGCTGGCGCCTGGGGCAGGCGGCGTTGCAGCCGCCGCGAGAGGGAAAGCAAGAGCGGCAGGAGCGCGGTTTCGCCGGTCAGGTGATCGCGCACGTCGCGGATGTCGGCTGCGACCTTCTCGCCCTGCATCATCCCCTGCCGGCGTGCCGCGAGCGTCTCTTCCTCGTTTGGCTGAACGTCGAGTTTGCTAAGTTCCTCGTGCGCATGAGTGGCGAATTCTGCCTCCGCCTCTGCGGCCTTGACCCGGGCGCGCTCGGTCTCGAGCGTCCGCTCGGCCTCGCGCAAGGCGTCATAGGCGCGCTCGGTCGCGACCGCCAGCGGTTCGAGGCCGCCATAGGCGTCAACTAGGGCGCGATGGGTCGATGGGTCGGTCAGCGCGCGCTCGTCATGCTGGCCGTGGATCTCGACCAGCGCCGACGCCAGTCCGCGCAGCGCCTGGGCGCTGACGCTCCGGTCGTTGACATAGGCGCGGGTGCGTCCGTCGGCGAGCTGCACTCGTCTCAGGATCAGCTCGTCGCCGATCTCAATGTCCTGCCCTTCGAGGAGCGCATGGGCGGCGTGTCCCTCAGCCAGTTCAAACGTCGCCGTCACCTGACCTTGCGTCTGGCCGTGGCGGACCAGGCCCCCGTCGCCGCGCGCGCCGAGCGCCAACGACAGCGCATCCAGGAGAATCGATTTTCCCGCCCCCGTCTCGCCGGTGAGGATCGTCAGCCCAGGCGAGAACTCAAGATCCAACTGGTCGATCAACACCACATCGCGAATGGAGAGGCGCGAAAGCATCAATCAGCCTGATGAGGACGGGACAACCGTGTGCCAGATCGTCGAAATCCACGAGCTGCCAAAATTGTGGGGCGATAGCCCCTTTCCCTTCAGGAGGTCATAGGCGTCATGGTACCATTCGCTGTCCGGGAAATTGTGCCCCAGCACGGCGGCGGCCGTCTGCGCTTCCTCGCTGATGCCTAAGCCCAGATACGCCTCGACCAGACGATAGAGCGCTTCGGCCGCATGACGCGTTGTCTGGTAATACTGCAGCACGTTGCGAAATCGATTGATGGCGGCGGTGTAGTTGCGTCGGGTGAGATAGAATTGTCCGATCGACATTTCCTTGCCGGCCAGCTGATCCTGGGTGACCGTGATCTTATATTTCGCGTCGTCGGCGTAGTCCGACTTCGGGTATTTCTGCACAACGGACTGGAATGTTTCCAGAGCTTTCGCAGTCTTCTCCTGGTCACGCGAGATATCCGGGATCTGCATATAATAGGCGTTCGCCTGCAGGTACAAAATGTAGTCCGCTTCCGGCGAATTGGGATAGTCCTTGAGGTAACGTTCGGCCGACGTTTCGGCGGTAGTGTAGTCGCCGGCCTGATATTGCGCGTAGGTCGACATCAGAAGACCCTTTCGCGCCCAATCCGAGGTTGGGTACTGCTTGCCAAGGTCGGTGAATTTCTTCGCCGCCTCGGCGGGCGAACCATTGGCCAGCTTCTCGAGACCCTGATCGTAGGTCTTGCTCGCCGGAACGTCCGGCGTGACCTCCATCTTATATTTTTCACCGCCGAAGGGATTGAACTGGTCGAACATCGAGCAGCCCGAGGCGGACAGCGCGATGGCGATGAACGCCGCCCCGGCGAGTGAGCGGCGAGCCAGTTGCTTCCAATCGTTCGACAAAAGAGCGCCAGATTCGACGTCAGCCATATTTCAGGGTCTCGGGTTGCGGGCGGGGGAGCCCCGGTTCCCCCGTTCGGGGACAAAGCGGCTCATTAGCGCACTCACGGCGCGCGCGCCAGATTTTCGGCCAAATGAGATGGCCCTTGCGGCGTATTGAGGCCAGAATATCGGCCAAAGCGCGGCCGCTCGCGGCCGCAGCCCGGTCAGTCGGCGGCGGCGAACGCAGCAGCTCCGGCGGGCACATGCGCGCCGCCGACCCGAGCGCGAATTGCGGCTGGCGTCGATTGCGCTTCGAGGAGTTCATAAGCTGAGCGATGGGCGAACAAAGCCTCAAGCGCCCTTGCGTTGAGCTTGTGTCCAGGGCGATAGGTCCGGTAGAGGCCGATGATTGGGGCGCCCGAGAGCGACAGATCGCCGACCGCGTCGAGCGCCTTGTGACGCACGAACTCGTCGGCGTAGCGGAGCCCTTCCGGGTTGAGGATGGTGTCGCCATCGATGGCGACGGAATTCTCGAGCGAGGAGCCGAGCGCGTAGCCGGCCCGCCACAACGCCTGAACGTCGCTGACGAATCCGAAAGTTCGGGCGCGGGCGATATCGCGCCGGAAAGTCGCCGGATCAAGATCGAACACCCGGCGTTGCCGGCCAATCGCAGGCGATTTGAAGTCGATCTCGACATCGAGGCGGAAGCCGCTTTCGGTCGGCAGGAATTCGGCGAAGCCGCCCTCATGATCCACGCGCACCGGCTTGACGATCTTGAGATAGCGGCGCGACCGGCCCTGCTGGACGACGCCGACAGAATCGATCGCCCGGACAAAGTCGACGGCGGAGCCGTCCATGATCGGCGTCTCGGGCCCGTCGATCTCGACCAGAACATTGTCGATCCGAAGCCCCGAAAGCGCCGCCAAAAGGTGTTCGACGGTCGAGATGCTGGCGCCGGCGGCGTCGCCGATCGTGGTGCAAAGCGAGGTCTGCGTCACGTTGGCGCTCTTGGCCTCGAGCAGGCGCTCGCGTCCACCAGGCAGTCCCGTGCGAAGGAACGTGACACCCGTGTCGACATGGGCAGGATGAAGAACAAGTTGAGCGGGCGCCGCGGAGTGTACGCCGACGCCCTGGATGACCACCCGATCGCGCAGCGTTGTCTGAGACCCAAACCGCATCAACCGCACCCGGACTGTCGCCCGGCCCTGATTCGCGCCGTCGGCTGCGGTGGGAAGTTCCCACCGCTTTGCTAGTCAAAGCTGCCGATCGTCGTCCGCCCGCCGCCGCCAAAAAGCCTGACGTCAGCTCCTGAAAAGCCAGACTAGAGGTGGGGCGCCCCCCGGACAAATCACCTTTAGTGAACAAAAGTTACAACGCCTATGCAAATATTGTCTGATATTTTTCAACACTTTAGGAAGTTTACCAAAGGTAAACTGTAAACAAGTGTGACGCGTCAAGACCAACCCCGGCCGCAGTGCCGGGGTTCCTCGGATACCCGAATCAATTCTGCTGCCGGCGCAAAAAAGCCGGGATATCGAGATGGTCGTCCTCGGAAACCTGAGGCCGCGCAATGGCTCTGCCCTGCGGTTCATAAGCGCCCGAAGCGCGCGCCGGTTGCGGGCGCGGCTGAGCACGGGCCGGCTCGGCTGGAGCCAAAACCTGGGGCCGCTGCAGCGGCGTCACTGACGCTGGGAGAGCCGCCGCGACAGGCGCGGGAGCGGCCTCGCCCTCATGACGGCTGATGCCGAACGCGGCGAGCTTCTCCAGGAGCGACCGCCGACGCGTTTCCGGCGCGGGAATGCCGTTCTGGGCGTCGCGCAGCGCACGCAGCTGGTTTTGGGCCAGCTGCGGCAGGTCCTCGATCTGCGGCATGCGGGGCGATCGAACGACCGGCTGCTCAGGGGCGGGCGGAATGAAGTCCTCGTGCTCCGGTTCGTCCGCTTCTGAGCGGGCCTCGATCGGATCTGGGAAGGCGGCAGGCGCGAAGGACTCCTCCTGGCCGACGTACGCGGCAGGCGGATCGGCCTGGGTTAACGCCGGGCGGCCCGAGCGGGCGGGCGAGAACGGACGCGCGCGCGAGAAGGCGTCGACCCTCGGCTGCGCGTTGACCGGCTCGATCTGTCCGATCGCCTCCTGGTCGATGCCGGTGGCGACGACCGAAACGCGCACCACGCCATCGAGCGCCGAATTGAAGGTGGCACCGAGGATGATATTGGCCTCCTCGTCGACCTCCTGACGAATGCGGCTCGCCGCCTCGTCGACTTCGTACAGCGTGAGGTCATTGCCACCGGTGATCGAGATCAAAAGGCCGCGCGCGCCCCGCATCGACGTTTCGTCGAGCAGCGGATTGGCGATCGCCGCTTCGGCGGCCTGCACCGCCCGCTTGTCGCCCGCCGCTTCGCCGGTGCCCATCATCGCCTTGCCCATTTCGCTCATGATCGAGCGGACGTCGGCGAAATCGAGGTTAATAAGTCCTTCCTTCACCATCAGGTCCGTGATGCAGGCGACGCCGGAATAGAGAACCTGGTCGGCCATGGCGAAGGCGTCGGCGAAGGTCGTCTTCTCGTTGGCGACGCGAAACAGGTTCTGATTGGGAATGATGATCAGCGTGTCGACCGCCTTCTGAAGATCGGAGATCCCGGTCTCGGCGATCTTCATCCGCCGGCCGCCCTCGAAATGGAACGGCTTGGTGACGACGCCTACGGTGAGAATCCCGAGCTCCCGCGCGGCTCTGGCGATGACGGGCGCTGCGCCCGTGCCGGTGCCGCCGCCCATGCCGGCAGTGACGAACACCATATGCGCGCCGGCGAGGTGATCGCGGATCTCCTCGAGCGCCTCCTCCGCGGCCGCCTTGCCGACTTCGGGCTTGGATCCGGCGCCGAGGCCTTCGGTCACCTGAAGGCCCATCTGGATGATGCGCTCGGCGCGTGAGGACGTGAGCGCCTGAGCGTCGGTGTTGGCGACGATGAAATCGACGCCCGAGAGGCCAGACACGATCATGTTGTTGACCGCGTTGCCCCCGGCGCCGCCGACGCCACAGACCATGATTCGGGGCTTCAATTCCCGGAGTTCAGGCGCCTTCAGATTGATCGACATGCTAGCCTCATTGGTTGGACGCCCGCCGGCGCCGATTGGAATGCGTGTTTTCGCTTCATCCACGCGCTTGCCTCCGGCGAGCGCCTCTTACGTGCCTTAAAAACTCTCCTTGAGCCACCGCCCGACCCGCGCCGCATAGCCGGCTTCGCCATGACGATGATGAGCTTGCGAGCGCGCGCTTCCGAAATATTCGAGGCCGGCCATCTGCGGGTAAACCATGAGACCGACCGCTGCAGCGAAAGACGGGCTCTTGCCGGATTCCGGCAGCCCTTCGATTCCAAGCGGCCGCCCGACTCTGGCCTGGCTTGAGAGCGTCGCGCGCGCCAGTTCCGGCAGTCCGGTCAGCTGGCAGGCGCCTCCGGTCATCACCAGTCTGCGGCCGGCCTGCGCGGCGTAGCCCGACGCCTTGAGCCGGTCGCGCACGAGTTCAAGGATCTCCTCTACCCGCGGACGGATGATTTGCACGAGTTCGGACTTCGAGAGATGGCTCGGATGGTCCGGGTCATCGCCAAGCCGTTGTACAGTGATGGTTTCACGATCGTCGGAGGGCGAGGCGATGCAAGCGCCGTACAAAGCCTTCAGGCGTTCAGCGTCGCTAATCGCGACGTTGAGACCGCGCGCAACGTCCCTCGTCACATGAGAGCCGCCGAGGGCCACCGCGTCGACATGGATGAGCCGCCCGCCGGAGAAGACCCCGACCGTCGTCATGCCGCCGCCAAAATCGACGACCGCGGCGCCCAGCTCCGCCTCGTCATCGACGAGCGTCGAGAGGCCCGCGGCGTAAGGCGTCGCCACCATCGCCTCGACCCGCAAATGGCAGCGTTCGATGACCAGCATCAGGTTGCGTGCGGCCGCTGACTTGCAGGTGGCGAGATGAAGATCGAGGCCGAGTTCATGGCCGACCATGCCTTTCGGATCGCGCACGTCCTTGGTCGAGTCGAGCCTGAAAGCGGTCGGAAGCGCGTGCAGAATGGTCCGCCCGGGTTCGGCGTTCACCGCCGCGGCGGCTTCGAGCACGTGGTGGATATCGTGTTCGGCAACGGTCTTGCCGCGCAACTTCGCATCGGCGCCGTGGCGACACGAGGAGAGCCGCCCGCCCGACATGTTGATGATGACGCCGCCGACCTCGACGCCGGCCATGCGCTCGGCCGCGTCGATGGCAAGGCGCGCCGCATGCTCCGCCGCATGAAGATCGACCACCACGCCGCCCTTGACCCCGTGCGAACGCTGATGGCCGATGCCGAGCACCTTGCAGCGGTGCGTTCGACCGCGCAAAGCCTCGGACGGCTCCATCGGCGTCAGTCGCGCGATCAGGCACACGATCTTGGAAGCGCCGATGTCGAGCACCGAGAGAATGGCGCTCTTGCGCGCCGGGATCTGACGCATGCGCGGAGCGAGCGATTTCAGGCTCATGGCTGGGCGCCCTTCTTGCCCGCGTGGGCTTCCGCCCAGGCGGTGGCCGCATCGTCGGTCAACCGCACGAACACCTTGCCCGGAACGCGGAAGTCGAGCGCCATCGCATCCTTTTCCAGAATCCGGGATTGGTGCTGAAGCGTGAGAAGCTCGGCGATCGCGGCTTGCGGATTGTCTTCGGGCAGCTTGACGTCGACGCCTGACTTAAGCCGCAGATTCCAACGTCGCTGGCCGACGAGGACGCCCGCCTCGACGCGCGGCTTCAATTCGTCCATTGCGTCCAGGAGCCCGACAAATTCGCGCACGCGCCCGTTCGCGCCTTCGCCGACCACGAACGGGAGGTCGGCGTAGCGGCTGTCGATGACCTCGTCGATCGGCGCTCCGTCGGCGGCGATTGCGCTCACGTCTCCGTCCTTTTGCCACACGGCGTAAGGCGTGCGCTCGACGATCGCGATGACGACCTGGTTGGGATAAAGCTTGCGCACGCTCGCTTGCTTGACGAGCGGATCGGCCTCGAGCTTCGCTTTCGCCCGGGCAACGTCGAACAACGGCAGGGAACGGCTCGCATCGATGCCTGCGATTGCAAGGATCCTGGCCTCGCTCATATGCGTTGCGCCGGAGACCGTGACCGCTGCGACGCCGAGGCCGAGCGACCGGGCGACCCAATCGCCGGTATGGCTCGCTTGCTCCATGACCCCATCGAGCTGGCCGCCTCGCTGGGCGCCCAGCAGCGCCGCGCCGAGAAGAACAAAGGCGGTCAGCGCGATATCGAGCCTATGCGGCGCGGGACGATCCAGCCGCACGCGCCTTCGGAGCGACGCTTTCGCCGCCCGTTCGGCGCGCAAGAGCACCTTGGACGGCCGCGCATCGTGCGCAGCCGCGGCCAGCGACGGCCGCCCCGCCTGTCCCCATCCGAGCGCTTCGCTCAACCTTCGCACGACCCATCCTCCACCATCCGGCGGTCCGGCCTAGTCGATGAAGAGATCGACGTGGGCTGCCCGCTCCGGCAGGGGCGAAGTCGCCGCCGGGCCCGGCGGGGTGTTGACTGAGAGATCGACGATTTCGCCTTCATCGCCCGCCGTCCTGCGGATAAAAATCGTCGGGTTCCTGCCGCGACAACTCGGGGTGAATAGGCCCCGGGGCGAAGTTGTGGGCGTTATGGTAAATATTCGGTTTAAGAATCCCCGACGGGATGGCGTACGAGTTGTTCCTTGAGTTTTTTGCGTCATTTCCGGCAAACGTTTGGGAAACCCGAGCGCGATAGTTCGAAACGAACGCCCGCCTGGCGAACCTGGATGGTCGTGATTCGGACCCTGGAGCGCCGCCCGCTCGGGCCACCGGTCTCTTTTCCATGACCGCGAGTGGCTTCATCGCTCGCCGATTCCCCGAAATTGCGCGCCGACGCAAAGTTAAAGCACCATTAAGTCCGAGGACTTAACGATGCGTTAACCTCAGCGAATTGGGGAGCGGAAAAGGCGGCGGCGCGGGCCCCATTGTCCAGAGGAATTAAGTTTTTCCGGCTAGCGTCAGGATGCGCCGGCTGGTGACGAGGGCGGCCCTATCGACGGGAAATCGATGTCCGAACAACGCGACTTTGCGCTCAAGCCCGGCGCCCAGCCAGGCGACAGCGCCTTTCTCCTCAATTCAGGCCGCCATCGATTGGCCTTCGATCCTTTTCCCGGTCGCACGATCGTGCTCGCCTTCTTAGGATCGGCCGCGGACCCGGCGGCGGAGGCTGCCCTTTCGGCGCTCTCGGCCAAAGGGCGCCTGATCGACGAAGCCAAGGCCGCATTCTTCGCCGTCGTCGCCGAATCCGGCGTGGGGCCGGAGGTTGCGCTGGAAGCCCTATTTCCCTCAATCGTGTTCCTATGGGACGGCGGCGAGATGGCGCGCGCTTTCGGAGCCGATCGATCCTGGGTCGTCCTCGACCCGATGCTGCGCGTCATCGATGTCGCCGCTTTGGATCAGGCCGATCGGGTGCTCGGCGGGTTAAGTCGATCGCCGCAGCCGAGCCCAGCTTTCGCGCCCTGCCGCCCCGCGCCAATTCTCTCTCTGGCGCATGTCTTCGAGCCCGAACTCTGCGCCCATCTGGTCGACTGCTTCGACCATTCCGGCGGCAAGGACAGCGGCTTCATGCAAGACGTCGGGGGGCGGTCAGTCGAGAATTTCGACAACAGCTGGAAACGCCGCCGCGATTATCATCTGACCGACGCCACGCTCATCGCCAGTCTTCGGGCGCGCATCGGGCGAAGGATATGTCCGGAGATCAGGAAGGCGTTTCAGATGCGCCCGACCCGGATCGAGCGCGACCTCGTTGCGCGCTACGATGCGGAGACCGGCGGGCATTTCGGTCCCCATCGTGACGACACCGGGATCGCCATCGCGCATCGCCGGTTCGCCGTCTCGATCAATCTCAACGCAGACTTTGACGGCGGCGAGATTTCGTTTCCCGAGTACAGCGCGCAAAGCTTCAAGGCCCCGCCCGGAACCGCGGTCGTGTTCTCCGCTTCGATTCTCCATGAAGTATCGCGCGTGACCCGCGGGCGCCGCTATGTGTTCCTGACCTTCCTGTTCGACGAGGAGGCGGAGCGGGTGAGGCAGGCGAATTTGCGAGCCGTGCAGGAGGCGCAACGCCAGCCGCAACTGACGAGCGCATAGGGCGAAAGAGGAATCGCCAGCGATGCTAAAGTATCGCTTTGTGAAAGGGCCTCAGCACCCTGACGTGTTTGTTGAAACGATGATCGCTCGCAAGTGTGCTAGATGGACCCCGTTGCCAGCTTCGAGGTCGATGGCGGTCGCGAGGGCAACTCGGTCGAGGAGCGAGGGAAGGGCGTTATGCGATGAGTCCGGTCGACGCTGCTTCCGCGCGTTCCGCGCCTCGTCCCGCGCAGGGTGAAACGGGTCCGCCCTATGTGCTGGTGCATGGCGCGTGGCATGGCGGCTGGTGCTGGGGACAAGTCGCCGAGCGCCTGCGGGCGGCGGGTCATCGCGTGTTCACGCCGACGTTGACCGGCCTTGGGGACCGCGCCCACCTGATCGCTCCCAATGTCGGGCTCGCCACCCATTTCGAAGACGTCATCTCGACTCTCGAGATGGAGGATCTGAGCGAGGTAGTTCTCGTTGGCCACTCGTTTGGCAGCGCCGTGATCTCCGGCGTCGCGGATGCCCGGGCCGAGCGCATCCGCCGTCTCGTGTTCCTCGATTCGTTCCTGTTGCAATCGGGCCAGTCGCCTTTCAGCCAGCTTCCGCCGGAGATGGTCGAGGCGCGCAAGGCGACGGCGATCCTGACGCCTAGCGTTCTTGGCGAGACCCTTGCAATGCTGCCCCCGCTGCCGAGCGTCTTCGGCATCAATAACGCGAGCGACGCTGTGTGGGTCGCGAGCCGGCTCAAGCCTCATCCGATCAAGAGCTATGAAGATACGCTCGAGCTGAAGCGTCCTCTCGGAGCCGGCCTTCCAACCACCTACATCGCCTGCACGAACCCGACTTATCAGGCGGTCGCGCAGGCGCGGCAATGGGTGAAGGCGCAGCCCGACTGGACCTATTTGGAGCTCGCGACTGGGCACGACGCCATGATCCTAGCGCCGGATGCGCTAACCGAGATGCTGTTGCGCGACAGGTGAGACCGGGCCCTACGGGAGGCTCGCCTTGGGCCGCGGTCCCCCCGTCGCCCAATCGAGCAGCTCGACCGTGTGGACGACGGGAACGTTGGTTCCGCTTGCGATCTGAGTGAGGCAGCCGATGTTGCCTGCAGCGATGAGATCAGGCCCGGTCGCACCGATGTTCGCGACCTTACGATCACGCAGCCTGCGAGCGATCTCCGGCTGCAGCAGATTGTAGGTGCCTGCCGAGCCGCAGCACAAGTGTCCCTCAGGCGGGTCAAGCACAACGAATCCCGCTTCCTTCAACAACCGCTTTGGCTGATCGCGCACTTGCTGCCCGTGCTGCAGCGAGCAGGCGCTATGATAGGCGACGCGCTGCCCCGTCGGATTGACATGCGCCTGGAGCCCGATCTCGCTCATAAGCTCGGTGATGTCTCGCGTCAGCGCGGACACGATCCGTGCGGGCTCCGCGAGTTCCGGATCGTTGCGGAACATGAAGCCATAGTCCTTGACCGTGGTTCCGCATCCTGACGCGTTGACGACAATCGCCTCGAGTCCGCCACTGGCGATCTCCTTGGTCCAAGCCAGGATATTGGCGCGTGCATATTGGTGCCCGTCCTGTCCCAGATGATGGGTGAGCGCTCCGCAGCATCCTGCGCCCTCGGCGACGACGACTTCGCAGCCATGGCGGGTCAAAAGCCGGATCGTCGCCTCGTTGATCTGCGGCGCGAGAACCTGTTGGGCGCACCCATTCAACAGCGCAACGCGGCGGGTCCGCTGGCCCTCGCTCTTGAACATCTGCGGCCGGTCAACAGGTGAAGCGCTCGGCAGCCTCGAGGGAACGAGTGCAAGCGCGGCTTTCAGCCGCGCGGGCAGAAGCCCAGCGAAAGGTGCGCCCATGCGCGCCAGCCACATTGATGCGCGAAACAGATCTGGGCTCGGCAGGACGACCCCGAAGGCGCGCCGCAACAGCCTGTCGAACCATGGCCGCTTGTATGTCTTCTCGATATGGCGCCGGCCGTGGTCGACGAGGTGCATGTAGTTCACGCCCGACGGGCAGGTCGTCATGCAGGAGAGGCACGAGAGGCAGCGGTCGATATGCTTGACCACCTCGGGCGTGGCCGGGCGGTCATTCTCCAGCATGTCCTTGATCAGGTAGATGCGCCCCCTCGGGCTGTCGAGCTCGTCGCCGAGAAGGACATAGGTCGGGCAGGTCGCGGTGCAGAACCCGCAATGCACGCAGGCGCGCAAGATTTTTTCGGAGGCGTTGGTGTCCGGTTCGGCGAGTTGAGCGGCGGTGAAATTCGTCTGCATCAGTGCCCTTCCTGCATGCGTCCGGGATTGAGGACACCGCGGGGGTCAAACCCGCTTTTCACGCGCGCGGTGAGCTGAGAGAGGCCCGCGCTCAAAGGTTCGAACACCGGCACCGAGGCGCGAACGGCTTCCGGCGCCACAACCAGGGTGGCGTGTCCGCCCGCTGACTTGACCACGGGACGAACGATGCCAGCGCCGGCGTCCGGCCCGGCTTCTTCGGAATCAAGGCTCAACCAGATCAGGCCTCCACCCCAATCGAAATAAAATTCCGCCGATTGCAGCCCCGACAGAATCGAATAGGCCACGGACGGCGCCTGGCTCGGCGTCGGACAGAGCCGCCAAACGATGCGCGACCCGTGTGCGAGAAAGGGCTGAACGGCGCCGACCTCGGACCAGAAGGCCTCCGTCTCCGCATCATTGAGACGCGCCCCCCGCCCGACAAGAGCCTCCAGCGCGTCGGCGCGATAGGCAACCGACGGCCGCGGGCCTTCCAGCCGCATTGCCGTCGCTGCGCCGAGCCCTGACGTCACCGCGCGGCTCTTCGAACGGCGCGCCGCGGAGGCTGGCAAATGCGCGGCGCCGGAAACTTCGAAGGGCGAATTCAAAGCATTCGCCAACACGGGGATCGCGGCACCGTCCGCCAGACCGTGCAGGACGATGGTGCAGGCGGTCTCGGGTTTCGGCATGACTTTGACCGTGACCTCGGTCAGCGCCGACAACGTGCCATAGGCGCCCGCCTGCAGCTTGCACATGTCGTAGCCAGTGACGTTCTTGACAACCCTGCCGCCGGCCTTCCAGATTTCGCCAAAGCCATTCACGGCGGAAAAGCCGAGGATATAGTCGCGCGCCGATCCCGCGCGTACGCGCCGCGATCCGGCGAGGCTGCAAGCGATCACCCCACCCAGCGTCGGCTCCCCCTCAGCGCCGAGCAACGCGCGCCAGTCGGGCGGTTCGAAGGCCAGCATCTGGCGCTTCTTCGAAAGCTCGGCGTTGATCGCGGCGAGAGGCTCGCCCGGCTGCGCGGTCAAGACAAGTTCGGCCGCCTCATACTCGACGATTCCCGCGAGTCGCGAAACGTCGAGGACGTGATCGGTCTTCATCGGTCGGCCGAGCGCGCGCTTGGTGCCGCCTGCGACGATTTCGAGCGTATCGCCCTCCGCGACGACCCAGGAAATCATTTCCGCGATCTGCTTGGCGTCTGACGGTTCCAGCACCGACACTGTCGCCGCCCTCAGAAGCGCGGCAGGTCAGGAAACGCGACCTTGCCCGCATGCACATGCATGCGGCCGAGTTCAGCGCAACGGCAGAGCTGGGGAAACACCTTGCCCGGATTGAGCAGGCTGTCCGAATCGAAGGCGCATTTCAGCCGCATCTGCTGATTGAGGTCGATCTCGTTGAACATCGTGTCCATGAGATCGCGCTTCTCGATGCCGACCCCATGCTCGCCTGTCAGAACGCCGCCAACGTGAACGCAGAGCCTGAGGATTTCCGAGCCAAACGCCTCCGCCCGGTCGAGTTCGCCCGGCTTGTTGGCGTCGTAAAGGATCAGCGGATGAAGGTTGCCGTCGCCGGCGTGGAAGACATTGGCGACGCGCAACCCGAAGCGCGCCTCCATCTGTTTCATCTGCTGAAGAACGCGGCCGATCTCTCTGCGCGGGATCGTTCCGTCCATGCAGTAGTAGTCCGGCGATATTCGGCCTACCGCCGGGAAAGCCGCCTTCCGTCCGGCCCAGAACAACAGGCGCTCGCCCTCGGACTGGCTCGTTCGACAGCTCGTCGCTCCGTGACGCTCGGCGATCGTCTCGACTTCCGCCGTCAGATGATCGACTTCGGCCTCGCAGCCATCGAGCTCGACAATCAGCAATGCCTCACAATCGAGCGGGTAGCCGGCGTGAACGAAGGCTTCGGCCGCAGCGACCGCCGGCCGATCCATGATTTCCATTCCACCGGGAATGATGCCGCCGCCGATCACATCGGCGACGCAATCGCCTGCGCCCTCTACCGTCGAGAAGCCTATCAGAAGAGCGCGCGCGCCCGGAGGTTTCGGCAAGATCCGGACGGTTACTTCGGTGACGACGCCGAGCATGCCTTCGGAGCCGACCATGACGCCGAGGAGGTCGTAGCCCGCGGCATCGAAATGCTTGCCGCCGAGGCGCACGATCTCGCCGTCGATCGTCACCATTTCGATGCCGATGACGTTGTTGGTGGTGAGCCCATATTTGAGGCAGTGAACGCCCCCCGAATTCTCGGCGACATTCCCGCCGATCGTGCAGGCGATCTGGCTGGACGGGTCGGGCGCATAATAGAGCCCTAGGCCCTGCACCGCGTGGGTGATGCCGAGATTGGTCACGCCCGGCTGAGCGATCACGCAGCGGTTGGCCACATCGATCTCGAGGATCTTGTTGAACTTGCCCATGCCGAGAAGAACGCCGTCGGCGAGCGGCAAAGCGCCGCCCGAGAGCGACGTTCCGGCGCCGCGCGGGACGACCTTGACCTTGTTCGCCGCGCAATAACGCAAGACGTCGACGACCTGCGCCGTGGTCTCCGGAAGCACGGCGACCATCGGCGGCTGTCGATAGGCGGTAAGCCCGTCGCTTTCGAAGGCGCGCAGTTCCTTCTCATGGTCGATGACGCCCTCGCCCGGGACGAGGCGCCGAAGCGCTTGGACGATCTCGGCGCGGCGGCCTAGGACGGCGCGATCGGGTTCGGGCATGGCGATCATGGCGCGTCTCCGGCGGCAAACATTATCAGAAGGACAAATACTGCCGCGCAGCGGCTAAGCAAGTGGTAATTCGGCGTTGATGAGCACGGCGCGGAAGTCGTTGACATTGGTCAACGTCGGCCCAGTGATAATCTGATCGCCGAGCGCGCGGAAGAAATTGTGCGCATCATTGGCGGCGAGCGAGGCTCTGGCGTTGAGGTCGAGACCTCTCGCTCGTTCGAGGCTGTCGGGAGTCACGATCGCGCCTGCGACCTCCTCGGCCCCATCCGTGCCGTCTGTGTCGCCTGCTATCGCGAAGATTCGACGCCGGCCGTCGAGTTCGACGGCTAGAGACAGCAGAAATTCGACATTCCTTCCTCCCCTGCCCGCTCCCCCGACCGTCACTGTCGTCTCTCCGCCGGAGATGAGGACGCATGGAGAGGGGGCCGGTTGGCCATGAACAGCGACCTGCCGCGCGATTCCGGCCATCACTTTCCCGACTTCCTTCGCCTCGCCTTCGAGCGCGTCGCCCAGGATGACCGGACGATATCCGGCCCGGGTCGCCACCACCGCCGCGGCCATGAGCGAACCCTGCGGAGCGGCGATGATGTGCGTTTCGCTGCGGGCAAAGGCCGCATCGCCGGGCTTGGGGGTCTCCGACTTGCCGTCGTCGAGCAGCGCCTGTACCGCGGGAGGCGCGACGATGCCATAGCGTAGCAACACGGCCTTGGCGTCGGCGAGCGTCGTCGTGTCGGGCGTCGTGGGACCGGAGGCGATCACCGACGGGTCGTCGCCCGGCACGTCGGAAATGATCAGGGAAATAATCCTGGCCGGCGCGGCCGCGCGCGCCAGACGTCCGCCCTTGATCGCCGACAGATGCTTGCGGACGCAATTGATCTCATTGATGTTGGCGCCGCTTCTCAGCAGCGCTTTGTTCAAGGCCTGCTTGTCGTCCAAAGTAATTCCGGGCGCCGGCAACGAAAGCAATGCAGAGCCGCCGCCCGATATCAGGCAGAGCGCCAGATCGTCGGGGCCGAGGCCCTTGACGAGATCCAGGATCCTCTGCGCCGCGTTTTGCCCGGCCGCGTCGGGAATGGGATGGGCGGCCTCGACCACCTCGATCCGCTTCATATGGCCGACGCCGTGGCCGTAGCGCGTGACGACGAGGCCTGAGAGAGGTTTGTCAACCGGCCAATGCGCCTCGACCGCGCGGGCCATCGAAGCCGCGGCCTTGCCTGCGCCAACGACGATCGTCCGTCCCGCGGGCGGCTCGGGGAGATTTGCGGGCACAGCCTTGTCAGGCGAGGCCGCCGCAATCGCGGCCTCGAACATGTCTCGCAGCAATTGGCGCTCACTCATCGGCCTGGATCCCCTCGGCTTTTTTGGAGCGCCTCAGGCCGGCGTCTTGTCCTGGCCAATCTCGTGACGGGCGAGCCCCTCGAGCACGCGCGTCATGCCTGAATGATCCCACCCCGCGCCGCCCGCGGCCGTGGCGGCGTTGAACAGCTCCTGACAAGAAGCTGTATTCGGGAGGCTGACGCCAAGCGAGCGCGCGCCCTGGAGCGCAAGATTTAGGTCCTTCTGGTGCAGAGCAATGCGGAAGCCCGGCTCAAAATTGCGCTTGATCATGCGTTCGCCGTGCACCTCGAGAATGCGAGATGCCGCAAATCCGCCCATCAGCGCCTGGCGGACGCGGGCCGGATCGGCGCCGGCCTTGGACGCGAAGACGAGCGCCTCACCGACGGCCTCGATGGTCAGGGCGACGATGATCTGGTTCGCGACCTTGGTCGTCTGTCCGTCGCCATTGCCGCCCACAAGCGTGATGTTCTTGCCCATGAGCGCGAAGATCGGCTTGACCTTCTCGAACGCGGCCTCAGGGCCGCCAACCATGATCGTGAGGCTCGCCGCTTTCGCGCCGACCTCGCCGCCGGAAACCGGCGCATCCAGATATTCGCAGCCAAGGTCGTTAATCTTCTTGGCGAACGCCTTGGTGGCGATTGGCGAGATCGAGCTCATGTCCACGACGATCTTGCCCTTCGACAGCCCTTCCGCGACGCCTCCGGCGCCGAAGAGCACCGTCTCCACGTCAGCCGTGTCGGGAACCATCGTGATGATCACCTCGGCTTTCTCCCCGACCTCCTTGCCGTTGACGCAAGCGACCGCGCCCTTGTCGATCAGCTCGTTCGGCGGCGCGCGACGGGTGTGAACGAAGAGCTCATGACCGCCTTCCACGAGGTGGCCGGCCATCGGGCGCCCCATGATGCCGAGTCCGATGAAACCGATCTTTGCCATGTCTTTTGCTCCCGCGTTGGTGAAATCATGAATCCCCATGGCGTCTACCACGCGCAGCCCATCGAGAGCGATCGCGTCCACAGGCTTCAAGTGGCCATGTCCATGAGAGTATGATTAGACTACCCGCCACGCAGCGAGCCGGTGTCAACGACGATCGGCCCAACGTCCCAATCGAAACCCTATAGGAGATGAGATGGAGGCCGCCCAGTCCGACGCCCTGGTATTTTTCGGCGCTTCCGGCGATCTCGCTTTCAAGCAGATCTTCCCCGCGCTTCTTGGCCTCGTCAACGACGAAGGCGTCAGCGTCCCCATCGTCGGCGTCGCCAAGGCCGGCTGGACGGTCGAGCAGCTCAAGGGACGAGCCAAGGACAGCATAGAAAAACACGGGGGCGCCGACGCGACCAAGCTTGATAAGCTCCTGAAGCTTCTGCGGTATGTCGACGGGGACTACAACGATCCCAAGACTTTCGAGCAGCTGAAGCAGGCGCTCGGGGGCGCCAAGCGGCCACTGCACTATCTCGCTATTCCCCCGAGCCTCTTTGGCGTCGTGGTGTCCGCGCTCGCCAAGAGCGGACTCAACGCCGACGCGCGCCTCGTCGTCGAAAAGCCCTTTGGCCGCGATCAGGAATCAGCGCAGGCGCTGAACCACACGCTGCTCGAGCATTTCCCGGAAGACGCGATCTTTCGCATCGACCATTATCTGGGCAAGGAGCCCGTCCAGAACATTCTCTATACGCGGTTCGCCAATTCGACGTTCGAACCGCTCTGGAACCGCCATTATGTTCGCTGTATCCAGATCACAATGGCGGAAGCGTTCGACGTTCAGGATCGAGGAAGTTTCTACGACGCCGTCGGCGCCCTTCGCGATGTGGTCCAGAATCACATGCTGCAAGTCCTTGCAAACGTCATGATGGACGCCCCGACCGGCGAAGAGCACGAAGCGCAACGAGACCAGAAGGCGGCGCTGTTGAAAGCTGTTCGTCCCCTGGACGGCGCGAGCCTGGTGCGGGGGCAATATAAGGGCTATCGCTCCGTTAAAGGCGTGCGTCCGGATTCAACGACCGAAACCTTTGTCGCGGTGAGACTGTTCGTGGACAGCTGGCGATGGGCGGGGGTCCCCGTCTATATCCGCGCCGGCAAATCCTTGCCGTTGACCGCCGCCGAGGTCACGATCGACTTCAAGCCGCCGCCCCGATCAACATTCGGAGAGAAAACGGATCCGTCAGCCGATTACCTGCGCGCGCGGCTGAGTCCGGACGTTGGCGTTGCAATGGGCCTGCGGATGAAACATCCCGGAGAACGCATGACTGGCGACAATGTGGAGCTCTCCCTAATGGAACGCGCTGGATCGGACATGCCGCCGTATCAGCGCCTACTCGGTGACGCGATGCGTGGGAATAACGAGCTGTTCGGGCGCGAGGACGTCGTCGACGCGCAATGGCGCATCGTGGAGCCGATCCTCAAAGACCCCCCGGCGGTTCAGGAATATGCGCCTGGAACCTGGGGACCGGAGGCCGCGAACGCGCTGATCGGCGCCGATGGCCCGTGGCGGAATCCCTCCGCCCCCGCTAAGGCGTAAGGCTCTTCATGCGCCGTCCGATCCTCGCGCGCGGCGCGAGCCGCGAGACGAGCTAAACCGCTCGCTTCAACGCGCCGGGCTGCTTGCCGCTCATGCCGAGTTCGACCTCGCGCGCGCGATTGCCCCGGCGCATGATTTCGGCCAACTCGGGGTGCCTCTCGAGTTGCCGTGTGTAGATGCTTGCGTTGGCAGCGGAGAGGCGGCCGTTGCGCTCGAGCAGTTCGTCGGCGAAGGTGATCATTCGCGAATTCGGCCACGCCTGCGGCCTCGTCGTCAACAGTCGCTCGGCGAGTTCATCCTCGGCTTCGTGCGAATGCGCCTGCGCCAGGATCATGAGCGTCGCCGCCGTCGAGCGAGAGATTCCGGCATGGCAGTGAATGAGCAGGCCCCCTGCTTCGGCCGCGTCGCGGCCGAACG
The DNA here is from genome assembly GCA_963726105.1 of uncultured Alphaproteobacteria bacterium. Classification (GTDB taxonomy): domain Bacteria; phylum Pseudomonadota; class Alphaproteobacteria; order Rhizobiales; family Beijerinckiaceae; genus Roseiarcus. The sequence continues at coordinate 56,872 of CAVSBJ010000023.1, read as the reverse complement.
TCAGAATGGCCTCGACGTCCTCTCTCTGCGGCAACAGAATGTCGGGACCCGGCTCGATCGCATCGTGGAAGCGCAAGGTCGCGCGAAAGTGTGGATTGAACGCCTGGAAGGCTTCCGGGTCCGGCCATTCCGGGTCCAGGATCGATAGGACGTGCGTGACGCCCCGGCCCTGGTGGCCGATGATTTCGTCAAGTCCGCAAATCGCGAAGGCAGGGAAGGACGAAGGCTTCATGGGCGTGCCCTTAGCATGAAAGTGTGACCGGCGCTCAACTGTGGCAAGCCGGCGTCCGTTCAAATAGAATTATCGTCTCGGTAAGTCGCTGCCCAACGGAGAAGCCGCGTGAGCGATGCAACCCTGGGGATGCGCGTTCATGACGATCCCTCGCCGGTGAGCGCTGAGGGATCGCATTTCGACGTGCTCATCATCGGCGCGGGCCTCTCGGGAATCGGAGCGGCCTGCCATGTTCTCCGGAAGCGGCCGGGAGCGACGTTCGCGATCCTCGAAGCGCGAAACGCCATCGGAGGCACCTGGGATCTTTTTCGCTATCCGGGCATTCGCTCGGATTCGGATATGTCGACTTTCGGCTATGGGTTCCGTCCCTGGAACGATGCGACGGCGATCGCCGACGGCCCCTCGATTCTGCGCTACCTCGCTGAAACGGCAAAGGCCTATGGCGTCGATCGCCATATTCGTTTCGGCCTCAAGGTCGCGCGGGCGTCATGGCGGTCCGAGGACGCTCGCTGGGCGCTCGAGGTTGATCGGCCCGATGGCGAGAGGCTCGCGTTCTCCTGCAACTTTCTCTTTCTGTGCACGGGCTATTACGAATATGGGGAAGGTTACACGCCGGCCTGGCCAGGCAAGGAGCGCTTCGCCGGCCGCCTCGTGCATCCGCAGACGTGGCCCGAAGACTTGCGTCACGACGGCAAGCGGGTCGTCGTCATCGGCAGCGGCGCGACGGCGGTGACGATCGTTCCGGCGATGGCGGCGGAGGCTGCCGAGGTCGTCATGCTGCAAAGATCGCCGACTTATGTCGTCGCTCGCCCGACCGAGGAGGCAATCGCAGAACGACTCAGGCGATGGCTCCCGGCGCGGACCGCGTACGCCGCGGTGCGGTGGAAGAACATTCTGTTGCAGATGTACCTGTATCGGCTTTCGCGTCGCAAACCGGCCGCCGTGCGGGCTCAGATCCTCAAGCTCGCGCAGGCTGAGGTCGGCCCGGAATTCGACGCCGCCGACTATTTCAACCCCCGATACGATCCTTGGGACCAGCGGATGTGCATCGTGCCGGACGGGGACCTGTTCGCCGCCATGCGCGCAGGCAAGGCCTCGATCGTCAATGGCGAGATCGAGACCTTCACCGAGACCGGCCTGCGCCTGACTTCAGGCCAGGAGATCGAAGCCGACGTCATCGTCACGGCGACCGGACTTCAAGTGCGCCTGATGGGCGGCGTCGCCATCGAGGTCGACGGCGCGCCAGTCGATATCGCGAGCTCGCTCGCTTATAAGGGGGTGATGTTCAGCGACGTCCCGAATTTGGCGTCAATCTTCGGCTACACCAACGCCTCCTGGACGCTCAAGTCCGATCTGATCGCCGAGTACGTCTGCCGGCTGCTGGGCCACATGGATCGCCGGGGTTACGCGATCTGCACGCCGCGCCGGGGCGACACCGCGATTGCGGACGAACCGACCTTGCCCCTCACCTCGGGCTATATCGAGAGGGCCAAGCATCTTTTGTTCAAGCAGGGGACGAAGAAGCCGTGGCGCTTGAACCAGAGCTATGCCCTTGACGTCATGGCCTTTCGGTTTGGCGCGATCGAGGACGGCGCGCTCGAGTTCAGGCGGCGCGGGTCAATCAGCCGCGCCGCGTGACAAGTGTTGCGGGCTTTGTCTCGAAGCACCATGATCATCAAAGATCGAGCCCAGGCTTCGGGGCAAGGCAGTCTCGGGGAGGAACCATGAAACGCGCAATTCCATTTGGCGTCCTTGCGATCGGGCTCGTGGGACCCGCGATGGCGAAGGACACCCAATTCTGGAACTTGACGGCGTCAACGGTGAAGACGCTCGAACTCGCGCCCGCCGGCACGCCCGCCTTCGGCGCCAACCAAACCGCGAATGATCCCGATGGCGCGGTCGATCACGACGAGCGGCTGAAGATCAAGGGCGTGGCGACCGGCGCCTACGACGCGCGAGTCAAGCTCGCCGATGGACGCCAATGCACAGTGAAGGGATTGCGGATCGACGCGGGCAAGGTGTTCTCCATCGAGGAGAAAGACCTCGCCGGCTGCTCACGATAGGGCCGCTTGAGCGCCAGCGCACAAGTTTACGCCAGCCAATGATTCCAAGCGCTTAGCTGCGCTTTCGCGCAACTTTACAGCTCCAGGCCGCCCCTGCCTCGAGGCGCCGCAAACGGCCTCGAAGGGTGCTTTCAGGAAATGCAACCGGCCCTGAGAAGGGAAGCTTCGGGCGAGTCATGACGAGGTTCGGCGTCATCGCTTTTGGAGCATCTTTGGATATCCCGTCGCCTCTTCTCACAACGCGGATATCATAGCGTTCATTTCTGAAAATGTCAAGTTAGTTATCTAATATTCTGTTCCTCTGGATGAATGGCGGTCGGATCCGCCGGTCGGCGGCTTTGGCGCAAGGGCCGCGCAACAAAGTTTCGCCGCCGCCGCGAAATTAGTCTCGCAATCGCGAGCCGAAGCGGGCAATCGTCCGGCCGCAATCACCAAAGGCGCGTCTGGTGCGATTTTCCTTTGTCAATGTGGCGCTGCAGGCGCTCAAGCACAATTCCGGCTGGCCGGAGCAATGGCGCAGCCCCGAGCCGAAGGCGGCCTATGACGCGGTCATCATCGGCGCCGGCGGCCACGGGCTCGCAACGGCTTATTACCTCGCCAAGGAGCACGGCGTCACCAACGTCGCGGTCTTGGAGAAGGGGTGGCTCGGCGGCGGCAACACCGGGCGCAACACCACGATCATCCGTTCCAATTACCTCTGGGAGGAATCGGCTGCGCTCTATGAGCACGCGCTGAAGCTGTGGGAGGGCTTGTCTCAGGAGCTGAATTACAACGTGATGTATTCGCCGCGCGGCGTGCTCATGCTGGCGCACAACACGCACGACGTTCAGGTGGGGAAACGTCATGTGCACGCCAATCGCCTGGCCGGCGTCGACAACGAATGGCTGACGCCGGAGGAGGCCAAGGCCTTCTGCCCGATCCTGAACATCGCGCGCGACGTCCGCTATCCGGTCGTGGGCGCTGCGCTCCAGCGGCGGGGAGGCACAGCGCGGCACGACGCGGTCGCCTGGGGCTACGCGCGCGCAGCCTCGGCCCGTGGCGTGGACATCATCCAGAATTGCGAGGCGACGGCAATCCGCCGCGACGCTTCCGGCGCCGTCTCGGGCGTCGAGACGACGCGCGGCGCGATCGCGACCGGGAAGCTCGGCGTCGTGGCCGCCGGGCATACGTCGGTCGTGATGGCGATGGCGGGCGTCCGCATGCCGCTCGAGAGCTACCCGCTTCAGGCTTTGGTGTCCGAGCCGGTGAAGCCCATGATGCCCTGCGTCGTGATGTCGAACACGATTCACGCCTACATGTCGCAATCCGACAAGGGCGAACTCGTGATCGGCGCCGGCACCGACGCCTATATATCCTATTCGCAGACCGGAGGCCTGCACATCGCCAATCATACGCTGGAAGCGATCTGCGAACTGTTCCCCGCTGTGCGCCGAATGCGCATGCTGCGCAACTGGGGCGGCGTCGTCGACGTGACGCCGGACCGCTCGCCGATCATCGCGAAGACGCCGGTCCCGGGACTGTTCGTCAACTGCGGCTGGGGCACCGGCGGCTTCAAGGCGACGCCGGGCTCCGGCCATGTGTTCGCGCACACGATCGCGACGGGCGAACCGCATCCGCTCGCCGCGCCCTTCACGCTTCAACGCTTTCGCTCCGGCCGGCTTATCGACGAAGCCGCCGCCGCGGCGGTCGCGCATTGAGCTTATCATGCTGCTGATCGATTGCCCCTACTGCGGCATGGCCCGCCCGGAGATCGAGTTCGCTTACGGCGGCGAAGCGCATATCGCGCGGGCCGCCGATCCGAGCGCTCTCAGCGATGAGGAATGGGCGAACTTCCTCTATTTCCGTTCCAATCCGAAAGGCGTGCTCGCGGAGCGCTGGCGCCATGCGTTCGGTTGCGGGCGCTTCTTCAACTGCCTGCGCGACACATTGAGCGACAGGATCCTCGCGGTTTACAAAGCGGGCGAGCCGCGGCCGGATGCGCCAAGCGAACGCGCTGGGCGGCGCGAATGAGCCAGCCCTTTCGTCTCGCCGGCGTCGGTTCGATCGACCGTTCGCGCCCTCTTGTCTTCAGTTTCGACGGCCTCGATTATCAGGGCTATGCGGGCGACACGCTCGCCTCCGCGCTGATCGCCAATGGCGTCCATCTCGTCGGACGCTCGTTCAAGTATCACCGGCCCCGCGGAATCTTGTCCGCCGGCGCCGAAGAGCCGAACGCGCTCGTCACCATAAACCGCGGACCCGGCCGATTGACGCCGAACCTGCGCGCAACCCAGATCGAGTTGAGCAACGGCCTCAACGCCACGAGCCAAAATCGCTGGCCGTCGCTCACATTCGACGTGGGCGCCGTCAACGACCTGTTCTCGCCGCTGTTTGGCGCGGGCTTCTACTACAAGACCTTCATGGGCCCGAACCTCATCGGCCAGAACTGGGCCTGGGCCCGCGTTTATGAGCCCATGATCCGTCGCGCCGCGGGACTTGGCATGCCCCCGCGCGAGCCCGATCCAGATCGCTATACGCGCATCTTCTACCATTGCGACGTGCTGATCGTCGGCGCCGGGCCGGCCGGTCTCGCTGCTGCGCTAGCCGCGAGCCAAAGCGGCGCGCGGGTCGTTCTGTGCGACGAAAATCCCGCTCTCGGGGGCTCACTCCTTCCCGACGACGAGGCCGATATTGATGAAAAAAGCGCGCGGCAATGGCTCAATGATGCGCTCGCCGCCTTGCGCTCGGCGCCGAACGTCCGGCTGATGACGCGCACGCAGGCGTTCGGCTATTACGCGCAGAATTTTGTCGGGCTCAACGAGCGCGTCCCCGAATCAGACCTCGCCGCCGATTCCGATTTGCCGCGCGAGCGGCTATGGCAGGTGCGCGCGCGCGAAGTGGTGCTGGCGACCGGCGCGATCGAGCGCCCCCTCGTCTTTGCGAACAACGACCGCCCGGCTGTGATGCTCGCCGATTCCGCGCGGCGCTATGCGCGCCAATACGGCGCCAAGGTCGGCGACCACGTCGTCGTCGCGACGGCGCACGACAGCGCCTATTGCGCGGCGCTCGACCTCAAGAAGGCAGGCGCCGGCGTCGCGCTGATCGCCGATCTGCGCCTCGAGGCCAAGGGACCACTGGCGGATGCCGCGCGAGCCGCGGGCATCGAAGTCGTGACCGGCGCCGAAATCCTCGGCGTCGACGGGCGCCTGCGGGTCAACGCGGTTCGGATCAGGCATATGGGCACGGATCGAACTGTCGCCTGCGACGCGCTGCTCATGTCAGGCGGATGGACGCCTTCGGTGCATCTCTTCTCGCAATCGCGCGGCAAGCTCGTCTTCGACGAGGCGCTGCAGCTCTTCAAGCCCGGCGCGTCGGCTCAACGCGAACGGTCGGCCGGGGCCTGCAAGGCCACCTTCGATCTCGCAGGCGCGCTCATGGACGGCGACGCGGCCGGACGCGCGGCGGCGACGGCGGCCGGATTCACCGGGCCTGTGGCGCGCACCTACGCCGTCAGCGGCGTTTTGCCCGCGTTTGGCGCCGCCCATGTCGCCCCGCTGGCCATTCACACGGATCGCCGCGCAAAGGCGTTCGTCGATTTCCAGAACGACGTTTGCGCCAAGGACGTGAGCGTGGCGGTCCAGGAGGGGATGCGCTCGATCGAACACATCAAGCGCTACACCACGACCGGCATGGCGACCGACCAGGGCAAGCTTTCGAACATGAACGCGCTCGCGATCGCCTCGGCTGAGCTCAAGAAGCCGATCCCCGAGGTGGGTCTCACCACCTTTCGGCCGCCCTACACGCCGGTGACCTTCGGCGCCTTCGCCGGCCCTGCGCGCGGCGACCTGTTCGATCCCATCCGCCGCACGCCCATTCACGACTGGGCCGCCGAAAACGGCGCCGCGTTCGAAGACGTGGGTGCCTGGAAACGCGCCTGGTATTTTCCGCAGGGTCGCGAAACGATGCACGACGCGGTCGCGCGCGAGTGCCGCACGACCCGCGCGAGCGTCGGCCTGTTCGACGCCACTACACTCGGCAAGATCGAGGTCGTCGGACCCGACGCGGCGACGTTTCTGGAGCGCATGTACGCCAACGCCTTCCGGAAACTCGAAGTCGGGCGATGCCGCTACGGCCTCATGCTGAGCGAGGCCGGCTTTCTCATGGACGACGGCGTGATCGCGCGCCTGAAACCCGACCGCTTCCACGTGACGACGACGACCGGGGGCGCGCCGCGCGTGCTTGCGTATATGGAGGATTATCTCCAAACCGAGTTCGCCGATCTCAGAGTCTGGCTCACGTCGACCACCGAGCAATGGGCGACGATCGCCGTGCAGGGACCGCGCGCGCGGGAGACAATCGCCCCGCTTGTCGAAGGCGCGGATCTGTCGAACAATGCTTTGCCGCACATGAGCCTGCGCGAGGCGCGCGTCTGCGGCGTTCCGACGCGGCTCATGCGCGTGAGTTTCACCGGCGAGCTCGGCTACGAGATCAACGTGCCCTCGCATTTCGGTCGCGCCGTGTGGGAGGCCGCGTGGCGCGAGGTTCAGAAGCACGGAGGCTCTGCGTACGGCACCGAGGCGATGCATGTGATGCGGGCCGAGAAGGGCTACGTCATCGTCGGTCAGGAGACCGACGGCACGGTGACGCTGGCGGATCTTGGCCTCGACTGGGCGATCGGGAAGACGAAGAAGGATTTCGTCGGCAAGAGATCGCTCACGCGCCCGGATATTCTGGCAGCCGATCGCCAGCAGCTCGTCGGGCTTCTGACCGACAATCCGGCGATCGCGCTCGAGGAGGGCGCGCAGGTGACGGAAAGCGCGAGTCCCCCGATCGGCTCCTCCGCGCTCGGCCATGTCACCTCGTCCTACATGAGCCCCGCTCTCGGCCGTCCGATCGCGCTTGCTCTTGTCGCCGCGGGGCGATCGCGGATGGGCGCCAAGCTTCATGTCCCGATGCCCGGCAGTCCCGTTACCGTGACGGTCGTGAGCCCGGTTTTCTATGACAAAGAGGGAGCGCGGCTTAATGGCTGATCTTGCGCTTCAAGTCCGCTCGCCGCTTGAAGGTTTCGCCTTTCCTGTGCGCCCACGATTCACGTTGTTGGAAGCGCTGCCGGCGGCGCGATTCATCCTCCGCGGGGCCGAGGCGGTGCGGATCGCCTGCGGCATGGCGTTCGACGCCGAGCCGCCTTCGCGGCTGGGCGCGTCGGGCGAGGGCGAAGGACGTGCGGCTTTGTGGCTCGGGCCTGAGGAATGGCTGTTGATCGCCGACGGCGCGGACGCTGCGGATATCGGGGCCATGCTCGAGTCAGTGCTCGAGGGAACCGCGCACAGTCTCGTCGACGTCTCGCATCGCCAGATCGGCCTCATCGCCAGCGGTCCGGCCGCGGCGCGCGTCCTGAACGCCGGCTGCCCGCTCGATCTTGACCTCAAGGCCTTTCCGGTCGGCTTCGCGACACGCACTCTGTTTGACAAGGTCGAGATTGTGCTCTGGCGTCGTGCGGAGGCGAGTTTCCATATCGAAGCCTGGCGATCGTTCGCGCCCTATCTCGCGGGCTCGCTCGTCGAGGCGGCGCACGGCGCGCCGACACATTGAAGAGGAGCTACGCCGTCAGTGGCCGGCTATTTGACCTCGACCGAGACGCGCACGCTCGCGGGGCTGGGGCTGCGCGTGCTCGCCCCTGAGATATCAAATGAAAACTCGTCCTGCCCCTTGTACCCTGGCGATGATCTGTACGACACGCCAGGATAGGCAGTGGAACCGTTCCAAGATGCTGCGCCGTGACTCGCCTGCCTGGTGATCGCGATCGAATCGATGTTCGACTTCCCACCGTTCGTGAACTTCATCAAACACGGCGCGCCGCTGCTTACGTGCATCGTCGCCGGGACTTCGGAGCCATGGAAATAATTGAAATGGTCGACATGGCAATCGGCTCTGCAGGGCGTCGCCGCCAGTAGCAGGAGCATGGCCGGCGCTCCAAGATACGTCATGCAATCCCCCCATTCCGCGCTTTCCCTGAATGATGGGGCGCAGTGCCCTCGAACATGCCACACCGGAAATTGCGGGTATAGTGCGTCGACCGGCGCCGCACAGAAGTCCCTTAGACTTTCGCGGCTGGCGCGACGGACCCTGTTGCGCCATCGCGAAATTGCCGGACGGTGATCTTCGCCACCTCGGCGGCGGGAATCCCACCCGCGGGGTTGCGTCCCATCGCCTGCAGCGTCTCTGAGACCCAGCCTGGCGAGACGGTGTTCACCCGGATGGAAATCGACGGCTCCGCGGCGACCCCGCGAACAAACGCGTCGACTGCCGAATTGACCGTGGTGATGATCGCGCTGCCGGGAGACGGATATTGCGCCGCGAGACCGGTCGTCAGCGTGATCGCCCCGCCGGGGCGGACAGATTTTACCCCGTAACGGACGACATTGACCTGGCCCAGCAATTTGTTGGCCAACGAGAACGTCCAGTCCTCGTCGGTCAGTTGATCCCACGGCTTGAAGCGCGCCGCGCCGCCGGTGCAGATGATTCCGTCGACGGCGCCAATCCGATCGAATAGCGCCGCAATCGATTTCGGATCCGAGATGTCGACGCGTTCATCCGAACTGCGCGATGCGCGGATGCATTCGCTTTCGCCGAGCGCCTTGACGATTTCTTTGCCGATCAGCCCGGAGGCCCCAATGACCAATATCTTGCCCAAAGTCTTCTCCTCGATCTGGTTCGCCGCAAGAATGGAGAGGCTTGAGTCCAATCGCAAGCGGCGTGCTCGCGCTCGATCTCGGACGCGACGCTTCTACGCGGTCAGCACAATTCGACCGCGAATGTGTCCGGCGCGCAGATCGTCCAGCGATTGCTGCGCCGTCTCGAGCGGTCTCGTTTCAATTGGCGCGGGCTTGACCTCGCCCTCGCGCGCCAGCGCCATGAGCTCCCGAAACTCGGGTAGCGTTCCGGTGTACACGCCGATGATGCTGACGCCTCGAATCGGCAGGGTGGGCAGCGAAATGGCGAGCGATCCGCCGAACAGGCCCACCACGAACAAGCGTCCGCCTTTGCGCAGCATGGACAGGCCGAAGGCGGCGCTCTTCTCCGAGCCGACGAAGTCGATCGCAGAGAACATTCCGCCAGCGTCGGCAAGCAGGCTCTTGCGCGATTCAGGGTCGGCCGGATCAATCACTCCTGAAGCACCGGCTTCGAGCGCCGCCTGCCGTTTCGCCGCATCGATATCGGCCACGACTGGACCAATCCCATAAAGCGCATGGCTCAAGCTGACCGAAGCAAGGCCAAGGCCGCCTGCGCCAATGATCAGGAGCGGGTGCTCGGAATTGACGGGAGCGGCCTTTTTCAGCGCGCTGAAAGCCGTCAGCCCTGAACAACCGAGGGTCGCCGCGAATGGCGTCGATAGCGGCTCGTACTCGACGAGATATCTTGGGTGCTCGACGAGAGCGTAATTGCTGAAACCGCCGTCGGCGTGCACGCTGAGGTTTCGCGGCTTGGCGCACAAATTTTCTTGGCCTGCCCGGCATTGCGCGCAGGATCCGCATCCTCCCCAAGCGTAGACCGCCCGGCGGTCGCCGACCTTCACGCCAGTCGCGTCCGGGCCGATCTCTTCGACGACGCCCGCGATCTCGTGGCCGAGGATGCGCGGCAGTTTGACAGCCGGCGCGAGGTCAAGCTTATGGCCCTGCCCAAGATCGAAATAGCCGTCGGCGATGTGCAGGTCGCTGTGGCAGACGCCGCAGGCGCTGACCCGCAGCAGCACTTGCGCGCCTTTCGGCGCCGGCGGCGACTCGATGACTTCGCTCAGCCGCGCCCCGAATTGGATGAGCTTGTAGCTTCGCATTCCATGCGGGCTCGCCATGATCCCCTCCTCAGCCGCGCGCCGCCTTATCACGGGCATTCAACGCCTGGATCGCATCGCGCGCCGCTTTCCATTCGTCATCGCCCCACCGGCGCAATTCATAAAAATTGCCGCCGGTCGCCATCGCCTCAGCGCCGTCCATCACGATCGTCTCGCCGCTCAGCCACTCGCAGCCGTCCGACATCAGGAACGTCGCGAGGTTCTGCAATTCCTCCATCCGGCCGACCCGACCCATCGGATTGCGTGCGGCCGAAGCTCCGGGCTCGGCCCCGGGCATCAGGCGCTTGCTCATCCCCTCGGTCGGAATTTCGCCTGGCGCGATGGCGTTGAGGCGAACGCCATGGCGACCCCATTCCTGCGCCAGCGACATGGTCATCGCCTGGATCGCCGCCTTGCTCATCGCCGAGGGCACAACGAATGGACCGCCGTTGCGCACCCATGTCACCGCGATCGAGACAACGCTGCCCTTCTGCTTGGCCGCGATCCAGCGCTTTCCGACCGCCTGGGTGACATAGAACGTGCCGTGCATGACGATATTGGCGATGGCGTCGAACCCGCGCGGCGACAGGTCCTCGGTGCGCGCAATGAAATTGCCGGCGGCGTTGTTGACGAGGCCGGTGAGCGGGCCTTCGCGGAAGATCTCCTCGATCATCGCTTCGACCGCGGCGGCGTCGCGAATGTCGACGCCGTAGCTCGATACGCGCCCGCCGTGCGCTTTCATAAGCGCCTCGGCGGTCGCGTCGCAGACGCCTTTGCGGCGGCCGCAGATGGCGATTTCGGCCCCGAGCCCGAGAAAGCGCTCGGCCATAGCCCTGCCAAGCCCGGTGCCGCCCCCGGTGACGAGGATTTTCTTGCCGGCAAACAGCCCATCGACAAACATTGGGGTTTCCTCTCCCGCTTGTCGTTCCATGACCGCGCTCGGAAGCGCGAGATCATCGGTACGCGGTTCGGGCGCACTGGGAAAGTGTGGTCTAAATCGCGAGGCGCCTTGAGCCCCGGGCGTGGGGCGTCAAGTCCACGAGATTATTGCGCCTAGTCGCGACGCTCAAGCGCGCTTAGATTGCCCGGCAGCGAGCATGCCGGGCCGGCTGGTCGGCAAGGGAGAACAAGGCGTGGACATCAAGCGAAAAGTTTCGAGCGAGACCGGACCGGCCACAACTTTCACCGGCGCCGTGCACATCGATCGGCCGATTGCACCGACACCGGCCGCGGGGGCGGATTGGAGAGTCGTCACTTTCGAGCCCCTCGCGCGGACTGCGTGGCATACCCATCCAAAGGGCCAAATTCTTATCGTTACCGCCGGCTCGGGTCGCGTTCAGAGGGAGGGCGGACCAATCGAGGAGATTCGCCCCGGCGACGTCGTCTTGATCCCGGCAGGCGAGAAGCACTGGCACGGCGCGTCGCCGACCGCGGCGATGACCCACGTGGCCATAAACGAGGCGCCGACCAATTGGATGGACAAGGTCACAGACGAACAATACGGGGCCTGAACGCCCGGCGCGCTTGTCTATCCTGCGTCCGCGAAGCGTCCCGGCCTTCCTTCGATTCCCGCGCGCGCCGCCTCGATCTGATTTGGCGATCCGATCAGCGCCGCCTGCTCCTTCGATTCAGCGAGAAGGATCGCCGCTGCATCGTTATCGCTCGCTGAGTTGAGGAGGCGCTTGATGGCGCGCACCGCGTCCGGGTTGCGGGCGGCGATCTCCTTCGCGGTCGAGCGAGCGGCGGCAAGCGGATCGGCGTGGAGGCTGGTGGCGAAGCCATAGGTCAACGCGTCGGCGCCGGAGAAAATGCGCCCGGTCATGGCGAGCTCGCGGATCACATCGGAGCGCGCGAGTTTGCGCATGAGGGCAATTCCGCCCATGTCGGGGACGATGCCCCATTTGATCTCCATGATCGCAAGCCGCGCGTCCGCCGCGACGTAGCGGATGTCGGCGCCGAGCGCGATCTGGAAGCCGCCGCCAAACGCGACCCCATGGATCGCCGCGATGACCGGGACGGGAAGCGTGCGCCAGACATATGCGGCTTGCTGCCATGTGTTGGCGATCCCATGCGTACGTTTCGTGACGCGCCCAGGGCGGGCGCGCCCTTCGTCACGAACGAGGCGAATGTCTCCTTGTCGAGCCCGGCGCAAAAGCCCTTGCCCGCGCCGGCGAGCAGGACGACGCGCAAGCCCGCGGTTCGACTTAAGCTTTCGCCGGCGCCGACAATCGCCTCGAACATCGCGGGATCAAGTGCGTTGAGCTTGTCAGGCCGATTGAGCGTGACCTCGGCGACGCCGTCGGTAATTTCGATTGTGACGCGCTGGCCGGACGTGGTCGAGGTTCGTACCTCCATCGCTGGCTCCTATATCCGCCTAAAGCCGACGCCACCCTTGGAACCTAAAGCTCGACACTAGCCGAATCAATCGCGCCGGGTCGCGCTCATTTCGGCGCCGTGAAGGCTAGCACCTCGCCGGTGTAGGTCTCCACCACCTCGCTGAACGGCTCGCCGTCCGGCGTCGACAACACCGCGCGATGCTCAAGCACGTGGCCGGGAATCGCAAGCGCTCTATTGTCGTCCCGGACGGCCGCGACACCCATCTCCCACCCCTCCGGCAGCGGCCGCCACAGCAAATCTGCGGACAGCGTATGACGACGGAAATGGAGTGCCGCCACGGCCTTGCCGAACGGCGTGTCGGTGGTCTCGAGCGTTTGGTTCATCTCAGGCGTGAGCCGCGCCGGGACGTACCAATTGTCGGCCTCGGAGAGCACATGATCGCCGCACTTGAGCCGAACGCGGCGATAGCCGAGCGCCTCGTCCGGCTTGACGTCCAGCGCCTCACGCACCTCGGCGCTCGCCGGCTTGGCCGCGTCGCTCACCCGCTCGGCGACGATGCGAGCCGGATCGGCCAGCCGGTGATCGGCGCACCAGCGTTCAATCGTGAGCGTGGCGCTGTCATGGGCGAGAAGATCGGCGTTGAGCGTCTCGAGGAGCGCAAGCGCTTCGAGGCGGCCGACAAAGCTGTCCGGCCAGCGCGCCGGCTCGGCGACGGACGCGATGGCTGTAGCAACCGGCAGTATGACAAACGCCAGACCTCGAAGCGCCGTCCTCGTCATATCCGCTCGACCTCGGCGGAAAGCTCGAACCACGCCTGTTCCGTTGCGGTCAGGGCGCGCTCGAGATCAGCGCGCTTCGCCGCCAATTCCGCGATCTTGGCCGCATCGCCGTTGCGCGCGCTCGCTTTAGCCAGCGCTTCGTCGACCCGGCGCAGGAGATCCTGGAATCGGGTCATCTTGTCTTCGAGCGCGGCGATCTCCCGCTTGATCGGTTGAGGCTCGCGCTTGGGCTTGGCCGCCTGGGTTTCGCGCTTCTCTCTTTGTTGCGGCCGTTCGGCGCCGCCAAGCACGAACCGGCTGTAGTCTGCGAGATCGCCTTCGAACGGCTTGACCGTTCCGTTCGCCGCCAGCCACAAGCGGTCGACGGTGGCCTCGAGCAGACGCCTGTCGTGCGATACCAGGATGCAGGCGCCTTCATAATCGTTGATCGCCTCGATCAGTTCGCCGCGACTGTCGATGTCGAGATGGTTGGTCGGCTCGTCGAGGATGAGAAGCTGCGGTCCGTCGAAGGCGGCCAAGCCCATCATGAGGCGGGCCTTCTCGCCCCCGGACAGCGAGTCGACCTTGGTGTCAGCCCGGGCGCCGGAAAAACCGATCATCGCCGCGCGGCCTCGGATCTTTGACACCGCCTCGCCGCGCATGCGCTCGGCGACGTGCTCGTAGACGCTGCCTCCCGGCTCGAGCTCGTCGATCTGATGCTGGGCGAAATAGCCGACCTGAAGCCGGTTCGCGCGCGTCATCTTGCCTGCCATTGGCTCGAGGCGGCCGGCAATCAGTTTGGCGAAGGTCGACTTGCCGTTGCCGTTCTGGCCGAGGAGGCCAATGCGGTCGTCGTCAGCAAGGGAGAGGTCGATGCGGCCGATGACCGCGCGTCCATCGTAGCCCGCGCTGACCTTGTCCATGGTCACGATCGGCGGGCTCAGGCGCTTGACGACAGGCGGCCACTTGAACGGCTGCACATTGTCGTCGACGATCGCCGCGATCGGCTCCATCTTGGCCAGCATCTTGAGTCGCGACTGGGCCTGCACCGCCTTCGACGCCTTAGCGCGAAAACGGTCGACGAAGGCCTGCAGGTGGGCGCGCTTCTCTTCCTGCTTCTTGGCCGCCTTGCCGGCAAGGATTTGCTGCTCGTGGCGCAGGCGCTCGAAGCTCGAGTAGCCGCCGGTCCACAAGGTCAGCTTGCCACGGTCAAGGTGCAGGATCTGTTGCGCGACGTCATCGAGAAGGTCGCGGTCGTGGCTGATGACCAGAATCGTCGCCGGGCAGGTCTTGAGATAGTCGGTGAGCCACAGCACGCCTTCGAGGTCGAGATAGTTCGTCGGCTCGTCGAGGAGCAAAATGTCGGGCTGGGAGAACAGCACCGCGGCGAGCGCAACGCGCATCCGCCAGCCGCCGGAAAATTCGCCGAGCGAGCGGGCTTGCGCGGCCTCATCGAAGCCGAGCCCTTGGAGGATCCGCGCCGCCCGCGCCGGGGCGTTATGCGCTTCAATGTCGACGAGGCGGGTGTGGATGTCGGCGATGCGTTCCGGGTCGTTCGCGGTTTCCGCCTCGGCCATCAGCGCCTCGCGCTCGGCATCGGCGGAGAGCACGAAGTCGACGAGGCTTTCGGCGCCGGCTGGGGCTTCCTGATCGACGCTGCCGATGTGAGCGCCGTTAGGGACCATGATCGCGCCGGTCTCGGGCGCGAGCTCGCCACGGAGAATGCGGAAGAGCGTGGTCTTGCCGGCGCCGTTGCGCCCGACGAGGCCGACATGCGCGCCCGAGGGTAGCGCAGCGGTCGCGTTGTCGATCAGGAGACGCTCGCCCAAGCGATAAGTAAGGGCGCTGATATGCAGCATGGGCGGGCTTTTCGCCCGGCGCGCTGGCTCTGGCAAGGCCGAGCGGGCCGTGGACTGCGGGGACCGAGCCGGCTCTTCCAGGCTCACGCATCCGCAGCGCCCTTGGCCGCGAGCTTCAGCATCATCAATTCAAACCGACGAACCGAGTGTATGATAATTGTCAGGGAGCGGCGTAACCACGAACGGTATTGGACACCGGGAGACGCACAGTGTTGATCGGGCGCAAGAAGCTCATTCAGTCTATCGCTGCCGTTGGACTTTCCCTTGCTCTCAGCGTTGGACCGCCGTCATCGTCACGCGCCGAGGACGACGCGACCGCCCCGGTTACGGAGGCCAAAGCCGCCCAGGACGCCGAGCCGGTCAACACCAAAGATCCTCAGATCGCGCTCGATGATCTCGAACTTCTGCTCGCGCCGATGACCAAAGAGGAGACCGAGACCGAAGCCAAGGGTTGGTATTCGCTTTTGAGGGCCAACGAGCGCGAGATCACCGTGGCCGAACTCGACGTTCGCCGCAAGAATCGCGAAATCGCGCAACTGGAGAGACAGAAGAGCGCCGCGACCGATCTGGCGAAGGCCACCGACGAAGTCAAAGCCGCGACATCCGACAAGGACAAGGAGGCGGCCGCCCTACGCCTCGCGGAGGCGCAGAAAAATCTGGCCCAGACAGTCACGACCGCAAGCAAGGAGACCGCGAAAGAGGAAAAGAAGGCCGAGGCGACCACGACTGCTATGGCCAAGCAAGCCGAGGCGGCTCCCCCGCCCGCCGCGACGGTTGAGTCCGGAACCCCAGCAGCGGACGCCACCGTTGCGCCCGCAGCGAGCGACAAGACCGTCCTGCAGAAAGCGGCCGAAGCCGCGGCGAAGAAATCCGAGGCCACGGGCGACAGCTCAAAGGTCGAGAAGGTCGTGGCCGCGACCAAGAAGGAAGCCGCCGCTGCGGACCAGATCAAGACGATGGCGGAATCGGCGCCGGCGGCGGCCGGATCGGCGGTAACTGCGACTGCAATCGCGCCCGGAGCGGAGACCGCCGCGGTCGCCGCCACGTCGAAAACGGCTGAAAGGCTCGCCGAAAAGGCGGATGAAGCGACCACCGCCAAGACCGACGTCAAGGTCCAGCTCGTGGATTACGGCACGCAATTGATGGGCGAGCGCACGGCGCTCACCGACCGGCTGAAGCTCGTCCTCGACAAACTCGAGGCGAAAGGCGGCGACGGCAAGCCCTATCGCCTCTATATCGCCTCGATCGGCGGCATCAAGATCGACGTCACGGATCGGACCGCCACTCTGGCGAGGATTTCAGGCTGGCTCACTTCCGAGGAAGGCGGCCTGAGGGTCGCTCGGGACGTGGGAACGTTTCTCGCCTACATCGTCGGATCGGTCGTTGTCGTCAGGATCGCGCGCATGATCCTGCGCCGGGTCATGAGCGGCGACCACGTGACCTCGCAGCTTTTGCGCGACTTCATCATCTCGTCCTGCGGGCGCGTCATTGTCGCGGTCGGTTTCCTGCTCGCGTTATCCGCGCTGGAAGTAAACCTGGCCCCGCTGCGCGGTGATCGGCGCGGCCGGCTTTGTCGTCGCCTTCGCATTGCAGGGCACGCTGAGCAATTTCGCCAGCGGCCTCCTCATCATGGTTTTCAAGCCGTTCGACGTCGGCGACGAAGTCGAAGTCGGCGGCGGCATCAAGGGCAAGGTGACCCATGTGACCATCTTCAGCACCTATATCCGCACGGATGAGGGGCTCGTGAAGATCGTGCCCAACGACAACATCTGGAAGAGCGTCATCATCAATCAGACCACGGGGTCGTGAAAGCTCCGCCTTCCGGCGACGCGCCACCGCCTGACGAAAACGCCGAAGCGGCGTGAGGGCTGGCTTTGGATCGAGAGCCGCGCTCTGATGCGCGGCACTCTGTGCGCGGGAACTGCGAGGCCAAGCCCCGCTTACGCTCAGGGCTTGTTCGGAACGTCCAGCATAGCGCCAGTCCGGAACAGAAGGCCCGCTGCGCCCGCGCCAATGAGCGGGGCGATGATGAAGAGCCAGAGCTGCGCGACAGCCCCAGGGTTCGAGCCGATTCCAACCAGTGCCGGACCGATCGATCGAGCCGGATTGACCGAGGTGCCGGTGATGTTGATGCCGACCAGATGGATGACCACCAGCGTCAGTCCGATGGCGAGACCCGCGAAACCGGTCGGCGCGATTGGGTGAGTGACGCCGAGAATGCACACCAGAAAGAGGAACGTCCCCACCACTTCGAACACGAAGGCGGACACCATGTTGTACTCGCCGAGGTAGCCCGCGCCCCAGCCGTTTTGGCCGAGGCTGCCGGTCCAGCCCTGTGCCTTGCCGGACAGGATCAGATAGAGCACGACGGCGGCCACGATTGCGCCCAAAACCTGGGCGATCCAGTAGCTGATCATCTCGGCGACGCTCATCCGGCCTGCGACATAAACGCCAAAGCTGACCGCCGGATTGACGTGGCAACCGGAGATCGGCCCGATGCCATAGGCCATGGCGACAATGGCGAACCCGAACGCGCTCGCTATGCCGAGTAGATTTACGGCCGTCGGCCCCGACCCCATGCCGCCAACAACCGCCGCCCCGCAGCCGAAAAACACCAGCGCGAAAGTCCCTATAAATTCTGCCACTTGCTTGTTCATTGTGCGCCCCGGTTAACCCCTGCCAAAAAAGCAGCCGCTGCTTAGTACGTCCGCGCCACCTTGGGAAGGGCGGCGCGCCGCGTTTCGGCCCTCTTGTCCTCGACGAATTCCCTCGCTCGCCCGCAAACAGCGAGGCTAAAAACTTTAGATTGTTCTCCGGCATATAATTCGTGAAAAAGGGCCGCCTCGGAAAAGCGTCCCCAATCTCTACAGGCTGAGGCACGAACAGCGACCGGGGCTGGCTAGCGACGAGTAACCCCATGCTCGCTTTTTTGCTCGACCCGCTTCGCCAGTCGGGGGCCGTTGCTTTCAAGGCCCCCGCGGATATATATGCGACGCCTTTTTCATGACCCCTCGATGAACGGCGCGGCTTTCGCGCCGCTGGAGCCATTATCCCCGTGCTGATCACTGCCGCCTACGCGCAAGCCACCGGCGCCGGCCCCTTTGGGGGAGCGAGCGACACGCTGGTCCAGCTGGTGCCGATCGTGGCCATGATCGCGATCGTCTATTTCGTGCTGTGGCGGCCCCAGCAGCGGCGCGCGAAAGAGCAGCGCGAGATGGTCCAGGCAGCGCGACGCGGCGACGTCGTGGTCACCACCGGGGGTCTCATCGGCAAGGTCACCAAGTCGGTCGACGACAATGAGGTCGAGTTCGAGATCGCTCCTAACGTGCGGGCGCGCTTGGCCCGTTCCGGCATCGCTGAAGTTCGCGCCAAGGGCGAACCGGTCAAGGACGCGGCGCCTCCTGCCAAGTCGTTGCCAGCAAAGAAAGATGCGCCCAACCCCTGAGGGCGGGCGGGCACGGCTTTGGGCGCCGGTTGAGCCCCCTGCCTTAGAATTGAAAGTCTGATGCTTCGTTTCGCAAACTGGAGACTGGCCTCGGTCCTGGCGCTCGTAGCGGCCGCGGTTCTGGTGATTCTGCCGAGCTTTATGCCGTCTCAAGCGGTCGAGGCGCTCGCCGCCCGATTCCCGAGCTTCATTCCGATGCGCCAGATCGTTCTCGGCCTCGATCTGCAGGGCGGCGCCTATCTGCTTATGGAGGTCGACACTCCGTCAGTGATCAAGAGCCAGGTCGAGGCGCTGCGCGACGACGTGCGGCAGAAACTGCGCGAGGGCAAGATCGCCATTTCCGGCGGCATCGCGGCTGAGCCGCGCGCGGTCGTGGTCCGCATCGCCGATCCGGCAGAGCGCGCCAAGGCGCTCGAGCTTCTTGGGTCGCTTAGCCAGCCGATTGGAGGCGCGCTCGCGGGGGGAAACGGTCGCACCCTCAATGTGACGCAAACCGCCGATGGGGTGCGGCTGGCGCTGACCGACGCTGCAATCGCTGACAAGGTGCGGCACGCGGTCGGGCAATCGATCGAAGTGCTGAACCGCCGCATCAATGCGATGGGCACCAAGGAGACCGTCATCCAGCAACAGGGCCCGAACCGCGTGCTGATCGAGGCGCCGGGCAGCCAGGATACGACGGCGCTCAAAAACATGATCGGCCAGACGGCTAAGCTCGAATTCCGCCTGGTCGCCGATCCCGGCGATCCGCCGAACGAGTCCGAGACGCTGCCGATGCAGAAGGGCGGCGGGACGATCCAGGTGCAGAAGCGGGTCATGGTGGACGGCGAGGACCTGGTCGATGCGCAGCAGAGCTTCGACCAGCAGTCTGGCGAGCCCGACGTCAGCTTCCGCTTCAATCTGCGCGGCGGCCAGAGGTTCGGCCAGGTCACTTCGGCAAATGTCGGGCGCCCGTTCGCCATCGTGCTCGACGGCAAGGTCATTTCGGCGCCAGTCATTCGTTCGCCGATCACCGGCGGCACCGGCCAGATCACCGGCAATTTCAGCCTTGAAGAGGCATCGAGCCTGGCGATCCTGTTGCGCGCCGGCGCGCTGCCGGCCAAGCTCACGGTGATCGAGGAACGCACGGTCGGACCGGGCTTAGGCCAAGACTTGATCGACGCCGGCAAGCGCGCGGCCTATGTCGGGGCCGCGCTCGTTGTCGTCTACATGATCGCGACCTACGGCATTTTCGGCGTGTTCGCCGATCTCGCCCTCGCGGTGCACATTCTCTTCATCTTCGCCTCGATGGTCCTCCTCGGCGCGACGCTGACCCTGCCCGGCATCGCCGGCATCGTCTTCACCATCGGCATGGCGGTCGATTCGAACGTCCTCATCTACGAACGCATCCGCGAGGAGGCGCATCTCGGCCGCTCGGTCATTTCAGCCCTCGACGCCGGCTTCCGGCGCGCCTTCGCAACAATTATCGATTCCAACGTCACGATGTTCGTGGCGGCGCTCATCCTCTATCTGTTCGGCTCGGGCGCGGTGCGCGGCTTCGCCGTCTCGCTCGGACTGGGCATTCTGACCTCGATCATCACCGCGGTCACCATGACGCGCATGATGATCGCGCTTTGGTATCACCGCGCGCGGCCGAAGACGCTGCCAATATGAGCGAGGCGACGCGCACAACGGAACTTGCGGCATGAAACGGCTTCGGCTCGCGCCCGAGAACACCAAATTCGGCTTCATGCGGTTCCGCCGCGTCAGCTATCCGCTGTCGGCGCTGCTGTCGATCATATCGGTCCTCATGTTCCTGTTCGTGGGCATGAATTTCGGCATCGACTTTGCGGGCGGCACTCAGGTCGACATGCGCGCCAAGAGCGGCGAAGCCAATGTCGCCGACATTCGCGCCAAGGGCGAGGGACTTGGGGTCGGCCCCGTCGAAGTGCAAAGGGTCGGCGCCGAATCCGACGTGCTTCTGCGTCTCGGCGTGCAGCCGGGCGGCGACGCCGGTCAGCAAACCGCGATCGCCAAGATCAAGGACGCTTTTGGCGCCGACTACGAGTTTCGCAGCGTCGATTCGGTCGGCCCGACCGTCTCGGCCGAGCTCGTCCAGCGCGGAACGCTTGGCGTGGTCGTCGCCATCCTCGCAGTCCTGACCTATTTGTGGTTCCGCTTCGAGTGGCAGTTCGCGGTCGGCGCGATCATCGGCACGATGCACGATCTCTTGCTGACGGTCGGCTTCTTCTGCGTCACCCAGCTCGAGTTCAACCAGACCTCAATCGCCGCGATTCTCACCATCGTCGGCTACTCCCTCAACGAGACCGTGGTCGTGCTCGACCGCATCCGCGAGGTGATGCGCAAATACAAGCGCCTGTCGACATCTGAAATCATCGACATGTCGATCAACGCCGTGCTGCCGCGCACGATCATGACGGCGACGACCGTCTTTCTCGCGCTGCTCGCGCTGTTCTTTCTGGGCGGACACGTCATCCGCTCGTTCTCGGCGGCGATGATCTGGGGCATTTTCGTCGCCACTTATTCCTCGATCTTCATCTGCTCGCCGATGCTCATCTATATGGGCGTGCGCGCCGACACCTTCGACAAGATGCGGGAAAAGGAAAGCGTCGGCGCCGACGTGAAAGACGTAAAGGCGAAGGAGAAGGCGTGAGCGAGGCCACGCCGCGGCCCGCGTTCGCGCCCGGCAGCCATTCGATCGCCGCTTACGGGCGGGGCGCCTTCGCTTTCGCAGGCATGTCGTATGAGGGCTCGATCCTAGCGACGCCGAAAGGCGTGCGGCCAATCGACGCGGCGAGCGTCAATGATCTCGATCCCGCCGCGCTCGCGCCGCTTATCGCCGAATCCGCGGAAAGCCCCGGCTCGATCGAGTTTGTGATCGTCGGCACCGGCGAGCATTTGGCGCCGATCCCGAAAGCCTCGCGCGCCGCCTTCGGTCAGGCCGGCCTTCGCTTCGAGGCGATGGCGACCGGGCCGGCCCTTCGGGTCTACAATGTCATGCAGTCGGAAGGCCGCCGCGTCGCGGCGGCGCTGATCGCCGCGCCGTGACCGCGCGCCCGCCGCCGGGCGCTGACCCGCTTGCGGACGCCACCGAGCATTGCGCTGGGCTCGCCCGCGCTCACGCCCGCGATCAGTGGCTGGGCGCGCTCTATGCGAGCGCTGAAGCGCGCGGCGCGCTCTTCGCCCTCGCGAGTTTCGATTACGAAATCCGTCATGCGCTCAAGCGCGCGCGTGATCCCAATCTCATGGCGATCCGGCTTGCCTGGTGGCGCGAAATCATCTCCGGCGAACGGCAAGGCGAAGCCGCCGGCAACCCGGTCGCGCTTGCCCTTCGCGCGGCGATCGACACCCACGCCCTGCCCCAAACGTGGCTCGAGGCGATGCTGGACGCACGCCTGCAGGCGATCGCGCCGCAGGATGATTTCAACCTCGTGGCTTTTCGCGCCTTCGCCGATGAGAGTGAAGCCGCGCGGCTGAAGCTCGCGTCACGCATTGCAGCCGGCCGACAGCATCTCGATCCGGAGGACGCGCACGCGCCAGCCGGCATGGCGTTGGCGCTGACGCGCCTCATCAAAGACCTTCCGTTCAAAGCCGGATCGGGGCCGACGCTCATCCCCACCGACGTCGCCGACCGCCACGGCGTAAGCCCAGCGGATTTCGGCGCGCGGCGCGTGACTCCCGGCGTTCTTGCCGCCTGCGCCGAGCTGCGGGGTTTGGCGCGCGACGAGCTTGCCGAGGCGGAGCGTCGGCTAAAGACATCAAGCCCTGCGATCCTGCCGGTCTTCGTTCCGCTCGCGCCCTTGCGGCTCGACCTCGACCGGCTCGACCGCAATGCGGCACGCCCGTTCGAAGCCGTGAGCGAAGTGTCGCCGCTGCGCCGGCAATGGGCGATCTGGCGCTGGGCGCAGACGCGGTGAAGGCCGATCTTACGAATACCGGGCTGTCCGCGCCGCGCTCGTCATTGCGACCCCGGATCAAGTCCGGAGCGAAGCCTGTGTGGAACTGCGCCTCGTTTGCGAGGTCCTGGGGATTTTCTGGGGGCGGGCGTTCGTTTGATGCATGAGTGCGGCCTGTTGGTGCGGCGAGCGCTCGTGGCCAAGATGGTTTGGGCGGCGGGAGATCCAAACAATCCAGCGGCCTCAAGCGGCCGTGGCTTCGCTTCGCTCCTCGCAATGACGATTCCCCTCAGGGTTCAGAGCACGTGAAGCCACGTGAGCAGCGTCTTGAGCCACGCCGCCTCGATATGCGCGCGGAAGCTGGAGGGCATGCGCCCAAGCAGGCTCCGCAGTCCAGAAAACATGATGGCGGCCAAGGGTGAACGGGAGGCGAGTCGGCCGAGGTCGCGCCACAGTTCAAGGCGCATGCGCGCAGCGTCGTTGTGTCCGGACGAGCAGGAAACGCCGTCTGACCGCAGCGGCGATGCGGGTGCAGACGCGCGCATGTCAAGAATCTCGATTGCGGCGCCCGCCTCGCTCAATGCCTCAGTCACCGGATAGGCGCTGTCGTTGTTGGTCGCGACTGCGATTTGCTTGCTGACCAGCATGCCAAAGCGTTTGAGATAGACAAGCGCCGCGTCGGCGGACATCACGCCAGGCCGATCGTGTCGGGAACATGATCGGTCGTTCGATTGCGCCGGCCGCGACCCTATCCTTGGCGGTCGGATGCGCCAGAGCGAGTCAGGCGCTGGCGAGCGATGTTTCCCACGCGCAGACGAAATCGCCGTCGTAGACCAATAGGCGGTTGTTCGGGTCAGGGCGCGTCCGCCGGCGGCTTCGACGGCGTGGACGACGCTTGCGTCCAGCTGCGCACGCATCTGCCGGGCTTCGCCGACGCCGACAACTTCGCGACAAGGCCCAAGACCCTCAAACGCACGACCCCCTACGAGTTCGGCTGCAAAGCATGGACTTCCCAGCCTAAACAATTCAAACTTAACCCGCTCCACAAAACCCCGAACCAAACACCTAGCCGACAGGCTGGGTTTGACCCGTACGCTTGCCTTGGTTGTCGCGAGAAGCTGAGGGTTTGGCACGAAGCGCGCCTGCAGCCGGAATGTTCGTCGCGCGGAGATATGTACCTCGCAACGATTTATCGGCCAATCGCTGCGGAGCCCGTTTCCGGGCAAGCTCGTCGTTAAGAACAATCACGATCGCGAGCAGAGAAAAAATCAGCATGTGATTCTCCTTCTGCGACAGAACGAGTCTGTTCATGATGTATCCGATAAAGCTACAGGCCAATGCGCCGGCCAGCGCGCCGGATTCCGACATATCCGAGAGATAATTCCGTAGGCCGTACCAGACCGGGAGCACGAGCAATCCGACAAAAAAAACTAGTCCGGGGATCCCCGTCTCGACGACCAGCGACAGGATGTAGCTATCGATCGAGGGCTGCCCGATAATAATACCTCCCAGCCCGAAACCGTGCCCAGTGATCGGATTTGACTTGATGGATGGCGTCCCTGCCGCCCACTGGATGTACCGCGCATCGGTGCTACTCGACTGAGCGGCGCCCCCTAGCACCATATCGTGAAAGGTGTGGGAGACCAGGATCGCTCCAATGACACAGCCGAAGCCGATAATGCCGAGCATAGCGGCAATTGCCGGGACCAAAGTTGCTCTACTGCTCACCGCTTTGCGAATCGAATAGAACGCGACAAACACGGCGACGGATACGATCACGCCGACGAACCCGCCCCGCGACCCGGAGCAGAAAATTCCAACGATTCCGCCGAAGGCGACGGCCCCACCGAGGACCTTCTCAAAAAGCTTCTCCCGGTGCAAAAGGAAAAACAGCCCGATTGGAATGACGATGATTTCAAATTCTCCGAAAGAGAGCGGAGTAACGAAAGTTGAGCTCGCTCGATATAAGCCGTTTCTGAAGTGTTGGGCACTGGGTAGAAGTTCTTCGAGCGTAGGATTACTTGCGATAAGTGCGTCAAGCATACTCTTCGGGAAAATTTGTACGAAAAAGTTGTGCTTGAGGAAAAACTCAACGACCCCGGCTCCGGTATTGAATAACACGCAGGCGCAGATGATCTTCAATAGAAATACGAGGTCATCATTGTCCCTGACTATATAAATCATCGCAAAGAACGGCACATACCAGGATAGGACTGCGTCGACTAAGGCTGACGTGGATTCCGTTGGGCTTATCGACGTGAGGACTGAAAGTGCCGCCACAACAAGAAAGCCGGTCGCGCAAATGAAAATTAGCAAAGAGGCGCGAACGCGCTCCGCGATGCGTCGTCGGACCTCAGATGAAGCTGCAACCGCGACAAGAAACGGCGCGATAAGAGTAAATGTGGCAAGGCGGCGGGCGGAAATCCAAGGCAGACCAGGGAACTGGACTGTATAATAAAAGGGAATGATAAGATCGGCGATCAACATAAGGAAGAACGCTTTGCGAATGAGCCCCGGCGATACAAGGGGCAGATCTGGCATTACCCAGAGCAGCACCACCCCAGCGACCGCGACGATTCCAAACGTGCCCATCGGCGGCAGAATAACCGCGGAGAAGCCGAGAACGACGCTGAGAGCGATGGTAGCGATCGCCCATGTAACGATCGGGAAAAGGTAACGAAGGACGTTAGGAATAGCCCGCACGGCGAGTCTCAACTCCGCCATCGCGACCGAAGAGATTTGGGATAAAGCAAAGCGGTTCCGGATACGAGTTGTCATCTCTGTCGACTCCCGAGCGCTCTTGAGGCCGTGAGCCCAGACGCGCTTTCCGGTACACTGTCTAAATGCTCATGACTGCTTGCCACGACCACCTTAACGAACTCTCGAGGTTTGCATGAGGCGGCATGGGTCATGCAAGCGCCCAATATGTCGCCCCTATTTGTCAGGGCTGTATTGATACGCGCCAACGTCAACCCGATCCGTGCGCGCCGCTCCCGTAATGTCGACCGGAGATGCTTCCGCAGAATTGCCGGCTCCAATCGCCGGCTCTCCGGATCCCAAGTCGACGAACTTGGCGGGATCAAAACTGACAAACATGCCGCTGGCGCCGCGTCCATCAATGATGTTGTGGTCGCCGTGCATGCCGGGCTCGTAGACGCCCCAATTCGGTTTCCCGTTCACATACGTGACGATCTGGCATTTCCCATTAATGCCGAGACAGATGTTGTGATCCATCGTCATGTTGGGGTCGAGGTCATAAATGGCGAGGGTATTGGCGATATTGTTTCGGATGATGTCATCGTTCGATGACGGCCCTTGGTGGGTCTTATCGCCGATGACCACGGCCGGTTTGCAGTTGCCAGGCATGGGCAACAAACCATCCGCAACAACCGTGTTGTTAATGATCTTGCTGTTGTGCACGCTCGAAAAGAAGATGCCCCAACAGGCGCTGGTCACGACGACGTTGTTCGTGACGGTCACGTTCGTCCACTCCTCGTCAAAGGCGTCGATGCCTTGCAGATAGCTTGGGACGGGAGCTTCGGGTCCGTCTGTCGGATGGCGAGGTTGCTGTCGATCATGGTGTTCGAGAAAGCGTTGTAGCGGACGCCTTTTAGGAGGGGCCCGTTCTGACCCTGCGCAACGTCTTCGTGATTGCCATCGCCAATGTCGAAGTTGTCGTGGACGTAGTTGTGCGTGATTGAGATATTGCTTGCCCCATAGTCGATGCCGTCATCACCGAAATGGTCGATCTCGTTGTGCGAAAATATTGAGTTGTTGCCCCTAAGGTGGGCACCAAAGCGCACGTTCCGGATGTGCGACCCGGTCATCGCGATGCAAGTCGTGCTGGGCTCACCGTTTGTGCCGTCGCCCGGGGTTCCCCATTTGTGATAACCACTACGGCCCTGAGCGACCCATTGCTCCTTGGTCCATTCCTCCGTGCTGTCGGCTGAGCTGATCTGCATGTTCTGCAGAATGATGTCGGTGGTCGGGAGCGCGGCTCCCTGGTCCGTGACGGTCACCAGCGCCTGTTTGTTGTTATTCGTGCCGAACAGGCTTTGCACCTTAATGCCTTTGAACACCCACTTGTTGGTCGAGCGAATGTACAGGGTCGAGAACACTGGCGCCTGGCCCGGAGCGGCCTCGACTGTAATGAAACTTGGGTTGACGACCTGCTGCAAGTAATCGCCGATGACGATGTCGCCGTAATTCCCGCTCATCAGCTCGATCGTGTCGCCGGGCCGGACGGGCGGGCTCCCGAGTTGGTCGGCGACGTAGACGCGCTTACCGTCGATAACGTGGAAGTAGGGGACGCTCGACAGCAGCGGACGCGTGTAGCCAGGAGGGAACTTGAAGAAGAGGACACCTTGCAGCGAGTTCCAGGGCGCAGTTTGCGATCCATTCCCGCCGTCGGCTGGCGTCTTGCCGTTGACCGGATCGAGATACCAGACTTTCCCGGTCGGACCGGGCTGAGCGCAACCCGGGTAAACTTCAGCCGCCCGGGCGCCGCCAGCGAGCGCAGCGGCCAGGCAAAACAAGCCGGCGCAAATCAGCGCGCGCTGTTCCCTGTCCAAGATCATGGCGCAATCTCCAATTCGATCGCCGGGAGAGGAAAGTCAAAGAGGGTTTGCGGGCTTTCTACCGGAACAAATGGGCCAGGAGAAAGGCAACCCAGGTCGAATCGGGGCCGCTCCCACAAATCAAGGCGGCATCGCCCCAAGGACCTTGGCGTCCCTTTGATGTCGTTCATGTGAGCGGACTTCGACAGCTGTTTTCCAGGCGACGGCGCGAACATCGGCCGCCGGCCCGCCCGCGAGCGCAAAGCCTCTTGAAATACCAGGCATTTCGAGCTCGATTCCCCCGGGCGCTCCGATGAACCAGGCCAGTCGTTTCAAAAAAAACCTTCGGGAACCAGCTGTTCCTCCGTAACTTCACGATCAAGGTCTTGCTAAAGGTTTTTCCTCCAGCTCTCGAATTCCTCATGTCATGAGAATGCTCCGATCACCAGCGCCCTAAAAGGTGTCTTACATCAAGCGAAGATTCTGCGAAGAAACATAGCTGCTGCGGACAGTTTGCTAAAGTGGGTGCATTTTGTTCTTTAAGGTGACAATATCTGCGGTGACTTGTCTCAGCCTGTTTGGTGGGCGCGACGGTGAGAGGTTGCGGGAAGAGCGGCGGATTTCTGTAACGGCGAGGCGGCGGGCGTCCGGTCGCCGTTCGAGACTTTACTGGCTCCGACTCAAGCTTCGAGCCTGGACGCGTCTGGATATCCGCCGCTTGAGATGTTCAAGATCTTCGTCGTTGACGAGGGCCGGACACGCCGTCCGCCTCGGCACGGAGGAGGCTGTTCGGGACCGGCCATCATTTCCGCCGCTCCGCAGGCTGCCGCTGGAGGCATAGGCACTGGAAGCCTCGATTTGGCGCTCCGCTCGACGATTGACAAACGCGGCCGTTCGATGGCGCTGTTTTCGGAGACCAACCGGCAGTTGAACCACTCGGCCTTCTCGTCAAGCGCGGCGCCCTGGTTCGTCGACCGCCAACAGCCGGCGCTTCAGAAGCCCATCGAGCCTCTCAACAACAGCCCCTCAGCGATCCGCGCTCGGCACCCGGACAGCTGCGCCGCGGCAAGCGCCCTGCCATCAACGCCTTTCTCTCGTGAGGTCCAATTTTGGCTGTTGATCGGCTCGACGCGGACTGACAGCCCGTGCTTACGAAACCGCGACATCTTTGCCCCCGGCACGGAGGTGCGCCTGGGCGGCTCGATCCTTGTCGACGCCGGTTCCTTTTTGCGAGCCGTGACGGAGCGTCGACTTCGCTTGGTCTCGTGGCGCTTCAACCCACTTCCCGCCAAGTCTTGTCCTTTGAGGTTGAGGGGGCGCTGATCTGCGCCCCGAAAACTGGACCGTTCAAAAAGCTAGAGATTTTCGCGGTATTTTCCTCTGGCTGGGAGGAGCGGAAGATGGTGAAAGCCTCGAATTTTTCAGACGCCCAAAAAGGCGTTCATTCTCAGGCAGGGAGCCGATGGCGTTCCGGTCGCCGGCGTCAGCCAGGCGACCGATTTCAATTGGAAGAAGAAATACGAGGGCCTGCAGCCGCCGGAGATGCGGCGGTTGAAACAGCTTGCGGACGAGAACGCTAAGCCTCAGCTCGCCTCGGCCAACAGCGACAATTGCTGGCGTCCGGAATCCCCGAACTGGTCGATGAGACGCGTCGGATAGTCGCCGGTGAAGCAATGGTCGGTGAACTGCGGCTGTCTCGGATTGCGCCCGGAATAGCCCATGGAGCGATAGATTCCGTCCACTGAGAGGAACGCGAGCGAGTTGGCGCCGACGAACCGGCGCATCTGCTCGAGGTCCATGCGCGCCGCGAGCAGTTTGTCGCGCTCGGGAGTGTCGATGCCGTAGAAGTCGGGATGGGTGATCGGCGGCGACGAGATGCGGAAATGGACCTCCCGTGCGCCCGCGTCCCGCATCATTTGCATGATCTTGACGCTGGTGGTGCCGCGCACGATCGAATTGTCGATGAGCACGACGCGCTTGCCCTCGACGACCGCGCGGTTGGCGTTGTGCTTCATGCGGACGCCAAGTTCGCGAATCGACTGGGTCGGCTGAATGAAGGTGCGCCCGACATAATGGTTGCGAATGATGCCGAGTTCGAACGGCAGGCCGCACTCACGCGCGTAACCGATCGCGGCTGGTACGCCCGAGTCAGGGACCGGCACCACCACGTCGGCCTCGATCGGGGCTTCACGCGCCAGTTCCGCTCCCATCGCCTTGCGGGCGTCGTAGACCGAGCGGCCATGAACGATCGAGTCGGGCCGCGCGAAATAAATGTATTCGAAGATGCAGGGCCGGGCCGGCTGCCTGGGCAAGGGGAAAAAGCTCTTCACCCCGTCGCCGTCGACGACCACCACTTCGCCGTTCTCGACGTCGCGAACGAATTTCGCCCCGATGATGTCGAGCGCGCAGGTCTCCGAGCACAAGATCGGGCTGCCCTCGAACTCGCCAAGGACGAGCGGGCGGATGCCGAGCGGATCGCGGGCGCCGATCAGTTTCTTGTTGGTCAAAGCCACGAGCGCGTACGCGCCCTCGATCTCGGCCAGGGCCTCGACGAAACGGTCGACGATCTTCTGGCGACGCGAGCGCGCCGCAAGCAGCAACACGACTTCCGTGTCGGTGGTCGATTGGCAGATCGCGCCGGTGCGAATGAGCTCTCGCCTCAGCGTCAGTCCGTTGGTCAGATTGCCGTTGTGGGCGACCGCGAGACCGCCGGCCTCGAGCTCCGCGAACAGGGGCTGGACGTTGCGCAGCACGGTGTCGCCCGTGGTCGAATAGCGAACGTGGCCGATGGCCGAGCGTCCCGGCAAGCGGTCGATGGTCGCCGCATTCGAGAAATGATCGCCAACCAGCCCTTGTCGGCGCTCCGAATGGAACCGGACGCCGTCGTAAGCGACGATGCCGGCGGCTTCCTGGCCGCGATGCTGCAGCGCATGCAGCCCGAGCGCGGTAATGGCGGCAGCGTCAGGATGGTCAAAGATTCCGAAGACGCCGCACTCCTCGCGCAGTCGGTCGCCGTCGGGGTCGAAGCCGTCTTCGTTTGGCCGATCTGAGGCAAGCTCAGGCGACGTCTGCATCACGGCCTTGGCGCTGGAGCGAATGGAGCGTTCTTATTAATCAAAGCGTCGAGCTTCTGCCTGTCCAACGACGAGCCACCGCTCGAGCCCGAGTTCGAATTGGCTTTTTTTTGAGCCGGGGCGGGCGTCGAAGGCACTGCGATCGGTTGATCGTCCTCGGTCTTCGTGCGCGAAGCGGCGGCGCTGTCCGCCGGCGATAAACTGTTCGTCGCGGCATTTGCGTGCGACTCGATCCAGCCGTTGAGCGTCTGGGCCGCATCCGTCGGCAACATAGCGACGATTCGATCGGCGGTCTCGGCAAGGACCGGCCGCGTCCTCGCGTTCTTGACCCATTCGGGTTGCTGCTTCTCAGAGACCAGCCAGTTGAAGATGGCGAACGCGACAACGGCAAGGAGAAACCCCCTGGCGACCCCGAACACGAAGCCCAACGACCGGTCGAGGGCGCCGATCTTACTGTCGAGGATCGCGTCGGACAGTCGGACGGTGAACAGCGAAACGATGATCAACGTGACGAAGAACACGGCGGCCGCAGCGGCTGCCTGTGCAACGACCTCCTTATGGATGTAGGGAGTAAGGTAGGGCATGAGCAGGGGGTAGAAGTAATAAGCGGCTGCGGCTGCGGCTGCCCATGAGGCGATGGCGAGAACCTCACGGGTAAACCCCCGCATCATGGATAGGAGCGCCGATACAAGAACGATGCCGAGAACCGCTAGATCGAGATAAGATGGCATTTGCGAGAGAACCTCGTCGCGCGACGACCTGTTATCCTGTGCGCCCAGTGGTGGCCGACGCGAGCGCCTTATAACCAAGCCGCCTCAGTTCGTCACCCCACGGCGGGCCGGAGATTTGGCATGTCCCGCTCTCGTTTCGACGGCGCTCG
The DNA here is from genome assembly GCA_963726105.1 of uncultured Alphaproteobacteria bacterium. GTDB lineage: Bacteria > Pseudomonadota > Alphaproteobacteria > Rhizobiales > Beijerinckiaceae > Roseiarcus. Next base: position 25,965 of record CAVSBJ010000023.1, on the reverse strand, counting down.
CGGCGATCAGCGCGACTAGGGCCGCGACCGTATCCATGCGCTGCGTGGCGATATTCACGGGCTCAGCGCCGGTGCGGAGCGACTGCGGCGCGAACGCGCGCGCGAACCCAAGCTTGGCGGCCTCCTTGAGCCTCAGGCCCTCATGCGCAACCCCGCGCACGGAGCCCGATAATCCGATTTCCCCGAAATAGACTGCGTCGCGAGGCAAGCTTGAGCCGGTGAGCGAGGAAATGAGCGCCGCTGCCGCGGCAAGGTCAGCCGCGGGCTCAACAATTCGTAAGCCCCCGGCGACATTGAGATAGACGTCATATTGACCGAGCTTCATGCCCCCGTGCGCCTCGAGCACCGCCAACACCATGGCCAATCGGCTCGGCTCCCAGCCGACAACCGCGCGTCGCGGTGTGCCAAAAGTCGTCGGCGCGACCAAGGCCTGGATCTCGACCAGAAGTGGGCGCGCCCCTTCGATCCCGGCGAAGACCGCAGCGCCGGGATGCGCGTCCCCGTCGCGATCCGCTAGGAACAAAGCCGAAGGGTTCGGGACTTCGGCGAGGCCGCCGCCGGTCATCTCGAACACGCCAACCTCGTCAGTCGCGCCGAACCGGTTCTTGGCCGCCCGCAAGAGCCGGAAGGCGTGCGCGCCGTCGCCCTCGAAGGAGAAGACGGCATCGACCATATGCTCGACGACGCGCGGCCCGGCAATCTGGCCGTCCTTGGTCACGTGTCCCACGAGCAACAAGGCCGCGCCGCTCGCCTTTGCGAAGCGGATCAGCGCCTGCGACGCCCCGCGCACCTGGCTGACCGTTCCAGGCACCGATTCGATCACATCGCTCCACATGGTCTGAATGGAATCGATGACCACGAATTTCGGCGAGTCGCCTGAGCCGAGCGTCGCCACGATATCCTCGACGAGCGTTTGGGCGGCGAGTTGCACGGGCGCCTCGGCAAGCCCGAGCCGGGCCGCGCGCAGGCGCACTTGGCCCGTCGATTCCTCGCCCGAGACGTAGACGACACGGCCGCCCGACCGCGCGACGGCCGCACACGCCTGAATCAACAGGGTTGACTTGCCGATGCCTGGCTCGCCGCCGATCAGCGTGGCCGAACCCGGCACGAACCCGCCGCCCGCGACCCGATCGATTTCGCCGATGCCGGTGACGAGCCGAGGGTCAGTTTTGGACGTCCCCGACAGGTCTTCGAGCGGAAATGGTCGCCCCGCGACTCCCTTTCGGACGGCCGCGCCGCCGACGCCAAGCGCGGCCGCTTCCTCGATGATCGTATTCCACTCGCCGCACGATTCGCACTTGCCCTGCCAGCGCTGCGTAATGGCGCCGCAGTTCTGGCAGACATAAGAAGAACGAAACTTGGCCATGCGCCGAACTCGCAGGTTTGCCGGGGGCTGTCGAGAGGGTTTCGCCCGCTCAGTCACCTTTCAGAGAATTGCGCGATCAACGAAGGTCTCGTCCTTAACCAATGTGGCGCCACGGCCTCAATCCATTCAGCGAGCGTTCAACGAGGGCCCATTAAGGCTCGCCACGCTGCAAATCGAAAGGCGAACTTATGCGAAACATGCTGATTGCCTCTGCCTTTGCCCTCATCGGCCTGTCGGCCGCGGCGCCATCTCAGGCGATGCCGTTCGCTCCCGCCAACAAAGCGCCTTCCGCGATCACGCTCACAGCGGGCGGTTGCGGCGCCGGCTTTCATCGGGGGCCGAATGGCGGGTGTCGGCCAAACGGCGGCGTCTATGCGCACCCCTATGCGCATCCGTATGGTGGCCGCCACTGCTGGTGGCGCCACGGCGTGCGCGTCTGCAATTAAGCGAGCAAGCGCGTAAACAGTGCGCGGGGCGCCGGCGGTCTTAAAGCCGGCGCCTCATGCAGCCGCGCTGGACCTGGACTTCAACGCCGCGTGCCAGCGGTTGAGATGAACGAGCTCGGGTGGGATCGCGATCCGCGCGGACTTGGCGAAATCAAGCGCCACCAGGCCGGTGATGTCGGCGACGGTGAACCGGTCGGCCGCGATGAACGGGCGGTCGCGCAGGGTCTCATCGACAATCGCCATCGCTTTGAGCACCTTCGGTCGATTGGCCGCCGCCCAATCAGGAATCTGGGGGCGCTCCATTTCCGCCATTTTCGGATGGCTGTGACGGACGATCTGCGCAATCGGAAAGAGGAGCCGCCACTCGAGCTGCCGCTGCCACATCTCGATCGTCGCCTCATCAAGCGCGGTTAAGCCAAACAGGTTCGGCTCCGGCCATAGCGCCTCGATGTAGCGGCAGATTGCAATCGTTTCGGCGATCCTCGTCCCGTCGTCGAGTTCGAGGATCGGAATGGTCTCGAAGGGGTTGAGGCCTGAGAATTCCGCTGTCTTGTGCTCGAGCTTGGCGAGATCGATCTCGACACACGGGACCGAGACGCCCTTTTCCGCCAGGAAAATGCGTACGCGCCGCGGGCTCGGCGCCAGATTGGAGTTGTAAAGCTTCATGCTGCTTTCGCTGACTCACGATCGCCGATAACGCCTACGCAAGCTGAAACATCCAAAGCTGAGGCCGCAGGCGCCTGCGCCACAATGGGTATTAATACCCATCGCGTTTAGGACCCGCTGCAGTGCGGCGGCGGCGGCGAAGTTTGCATGCCTAGGAACATTGACATTAAGGCCAAGACTTCGTCAGTCCGCCTGCGGGCGAAATGCCGGGACGAATGGCTGACGAGCGCCTCAACAACGTTAATCAAATTATCGTCAAAAATCTCCCAATTCCAAACCATTGCGTCAGCAGCTCGTTAATCAATTCAGCCGCATGATTGACGCGAGTTAACAGCGTGCGTGTCGGGCGGCTATGCGTGATGTCGGGGCGGACCTGGGCGGGAGCGGGAGCGGCGTCAAAGCCGATTCCGAAGCCGCCGCGCGCCGGCGCAAGATGACCATCCAGCTCAGAGAGGCGCGGCGGTCGCTCTCGGAGCCCGACGCGATCCCCAGCCATTCGAGCGCGATGGTGCGCCTGTTCGCCGAAATCAACCGCAGCGCCACGCCGATGCTCGGGATCATCGTCCTCGGCGTTTGCGCAACGTCCCTGGCCTGGGTCGAAGCCGGCCCGCTCGCGACCTGGATCGCTTTCATCACCTGCGCAATTCTGACCGGCTATGCGCTGCCGATCGCCTTTCTGGATAGCAGCGACCTGGAAAAGACTGCGGGGGTCTGGCGGCGCAAGTTCGTGTTTTCAACCGCGTTCAGCGGGTCGGCCTGGGCCTATCTCATCGTCATGCTGCTCAAATCGAGCGACCCGAACGCGCAGGCTTTCGCCATTGTCGTGATGCTGCTCGTCTCGACCGTCATGTCGCTTCTGGCGGCGGCGATACCCGCGGCGTTTGTCGCCGGCATGCTTCCGATGATCGTCGGCGTGGTCCTCCTCTACGCACCCCATCTCAACGGCGCGGCGCTGCCGACGGCGACGCTGTCGATTGGAGTCGTCGGCTATTTCCTGGTGGTCGCGCGCCGACTGCATGCCGCGGCGTCGCAGAATATGTCGTTTCAGGCGGAAAAGGACTCGCTCATCGCCGAACTCGAGCAGGCCAAACTCAACTCGGACGAGGCGCGCCGCCGCGCCGAGGGCGCCAATCTCGCCAAGTCGCGCTTCCTGGCGACGATGAGCCATGAGCTGCGCACGCCGCTCAACGCCGTTCTCGGGTTCTCCGAAGTGATGAAGGGCGAACTGTTTGGCCCGCACGCGGTGCCGGCTTACAAGGAATATTCCACCGACATCCACGCCAGCGGCCAGCACCTCCTGATGCTGATCAACGAGATTCTCGATCTGTCGCGGGTGGAGGCGGGGCGGTACGAACTGAAGGAGGAGTCGGTCTCGCTCACCGGGGTGGTCGAGGAGTGCCTCCGTCTCCTGTGGTTGCGGATCGAGCGGCGCCATCTCGTCATTACGGAAGCCATGGAACCCGGCTTGCCGCGCATCTGGGCGGACGAACGGGCGGTGCGCCAGGTGGCGCTCAACCTGCTCAGCAACGCGATCAAATTCACGCCTCAAGGCGGCTCGATCACCATCAAACTCGGCTGGACCCGTAAAGGCGGACAGTATCTGTCTATCGCCGACACCGGCCCCGGCATCCCCCCCGAGGAGATCCCGATCGTGCTCTCGTCTTTCGGCCGCGGGACGCTCGCGCAGAAAAATGCGGAAGAAGGGACGGGGCTTGGGCTGCCGATCGTGAAGGGACTGGTCGAGTTGCACGGCGGAGAATTCCGCCTCAACTCGACGGTGCGGCTCGGAACCGAAGTGATCGTGATTTTTCCGCCCGAACGGGTGATGGATACGCTTCCGGCGCTCGGTGCCGAATCGACTCCGGAGGCGCCTGAGCGGCGCCGACGCCGTATGCGCCGGCGCCATCGCGATCCGGCGCACGCGGCCTGAGCGTGGCCATCGACCTTGTCGGGTTGTGGGCGGGATCACAGCGTCCGGTCGCCTGATTCCCGGCGCCTCGGCGCAAGGAGGATCGCGTAGGGCTTCGGCTTCGCAAATCACATTCTGATTCCGCAGGAATCCCCCACGATTCAATCTGACCGTCCGATACTCGCCGAACCGCAAGGGCGTGTTTCGGAGTTGGTAGGACGTCCGGCGTCGGAACGCAGCCGGAGAGGTCGAATTCGTGGACGACTGCCTTCGCCGCGCAGGCGTTCGAACGAAATACGGACACGATCGTGCCGACACCATAGATGAGAAGAAACAGGCGCTGCGGCGAGCCGGCCGCGCGCTTTGTCGCCAGCGGTGCGAGCCAGTCGAACTGGCCCTCGCGCCGAGCGGTCTCGGCAAGCAGCATCATGCCGAACAGATGAGCGCAACACCACAATAACCGGGGCGCATATTTTGGATCCGCGTCGTGCGCCGGTCGAATCCAATCGGGCTGCAGTCATGTTTTCAGCTTGGATGATAAATCCTGCCTGCGCGCGAAAGCTCAGGCGCGTTACCATCCACACGGTCCTCGATAGACGAGCTATGACGGCTCCCCGCCGCCGCGCAGCAATGCGCTCCCTTTGACAGATATCCTGAACCTTAGCTTCGGCAGATCGTGGCCTGCGTCACCTCGCTGTCCTGATTCGCGCCTCGGGCAAGATTACCGACCGGCAGCCGGCGCGCTCGTGGGGAAAAACCTGGCCCTCGGGTTAGGTTTCAATGGAAATCAACATCGGCCAAGACAACGTTCCTTGTCGCTCCCGTCGCATCTTGGTAAGGTCGCCAAGTTGAAGGGTCATCATACAACTTTGCACTTCGACGCCAGTGTGGATCGAGCTCGACGCCTTCTCGTACCGCGAGGGTTCGATTGACGAGTGACCAACAAGGTCGACCGTTCCTAGGGAGGATTTATCGAGATGATCAAAAGCGACGCTCATCCGGCGATCAATCGCCGCCAGATGCTACAATCTGTCGCCGGGCTCGGCGCTGGCGCGCTCGCCTCAGGCTATCCGCTTCCGGTGCGCGCCGCCGCCGGGCAGCCCGCGCTGGTGACCTCGATCCGCTCGCTCTCCAATCCGTATCACGCCGTATGGAAGGTCGGCGCCGATGCTTTCGGCAAGGCGGTCGGGATTCCCAACACGACCCTAGTCACCGAAGCCAATAGCGAGAAAGGCATTTCCGACATTCGCGCTATGATCGCCAAGACCGGCGGCGCCATGGTGCTGAATGTCGATCCGAACAACACGCCTGACGCCAGGCCGATTGTGGAAGCCTGTTTCAAAGCCAAGATCTACGTCGTCAGCTAGTGGAACAAGCCGGCCGACCTTCATCCTTGGGACTTCGATCCCTATTACATTTCTCACATCGAGTTCGACGGCGTGACGAACGGTGGCTACATCACCGAGGAGCTTTTCAAGGCGATGGGTGATGAAGGCGGCTTCGTCGCCGTCGGGGGGATGATCTCCAACTCAGCCGCTATCGATCGCCGCAAGGGCATGATGCAAACCTTGAATAAGCACCCAAAGGTCCAGCTTCTCGACTTCCAGACGGGTGATTGGCAGTCGCAAAAGGCCTTCGACATCACCGCCTCGTGGCTCACGCGCTTTGGAGACAAGATCAAGGGCGTATGGGCTGCCAATGACGATATGGGCACGGGCGCGCTCGAGGCGTTGCGCGCCCAAGGTCTGGCAGGGAAAATTCCCGTCGTCGGCATTGATGGGATCAAAGCGGCGGTCGAGGCGGTCAAAGCTGGTGAATTTGTTTGCACAGTGACGTCCGATCCCTATTGGCAGGGCGGCATTGGGCTCTCGATGGGCCTGGAGGCCTTCCAGGACAAATTTGACCCCTCAAAAGAGCCGAAACTCCATCGCGAATTCAACGCAAAGACGGTTAAGATCATGCGAGACAACATTGAAGAGTACATCAAGACTCAGGTTCAATCCACAGATTGACTGGTCCGATTTGTGGAGCCGCGTCGCGAGCCCGATCGTCTACGGATGACGATCATTGCGGATTGAGGAAATGGGGCCGGCTTTTCAATCGACGCCGGCTGTGGTCGATCCCGCTCCAGAGCAGAGCAGACCTCAGCGGGATCACCCCGTTTTTCGGCGTCGGTTCGGGGGGGTCGGCTCGCAGAGTTTGGGCCGCTGATCGTACTGATCGGCCTTTCTCTTCTACTCGGCTTGCTCAATCCAAGTTTCTTCACCTTCCGCAATCTCGTCTGGGGGTTGGCGAATTCGGCCGCCATCCCGCTGATCCTTGCGCTGGGATCGACCTTCATCATTGTAATGGGAAGCATCGATCTTTCCGTCGAAGGTGTGTTGTCCGTAGGCGCGATGATCGTGGCCCTCCTTTGCGCGAACGACAGCAACGACCATGATTTCGGTTGGTGGGGTCCGCTGCTGGCGATCATCGCCTGCACCGGGCTTGGTCTGCTTAACGGCTTGGTGCATGTTGTCCTCCGTATCCCCTCCTTCATGGCGACACTCGGCCTCTGGTTCGTCGGGCTGGGCATCGGCACGGTGGCGCTCGGCGGCTCCGCGGTGCGCGTTCTCGATCAAGGCATTCGATCAATCGCCTTCCAGCGCGTTCTTGCCTTTCCGCTCGCGGTCTGGATCGCCGCCGCGATGTTGTTTTTGGCGTTGTTTCTCGAGCGTCGGACGCGGTTTGGACGTTATATCTACGCAATCGGCGGCGGCGAAGACATTGCGACGATCTCCGGGGTTCCGGTCAAGCGCACGCGCATTCTCGCTTTCACGCTAGCGGGGTTTTTCACCGGCGTCGCCGCAGTGCTCGCGGCAGCCCAACTCGGTCAAGCGAATACGACGATCGCGGACGGCCGTTTATTCATGACCGTCACCGCCGTGGTCGTGGGCGGCACCGCGCTAACCGGCGGATGGGGCGGCGTCGCCAATTCGCTCATCGGTGTGCTCATCGTCGCAGTGCTTGCCAACGGCATGGTCCTACTGGGCATCTCACCGTATATCCACGAGACCGTGCAAGGACTGATGATCATCGCCGCGGTCGCACTGTCGATCCGCCGCAGCGGTTCTTTCGTCATCAAATAGGTGAGCTCGTGCTGAAGGTTGAAAACGTCAGCAAGAGCTTCGGTCCGGTTAAGGCGCTGCGCAACGCGACGATCGCAGTTGGTGCGCATGAGGTCGTCGGGCTGATCGGCGAAAACGGCGCCGGCAAGTCCACGCTCATGCGAATTCTCTCAGGCGGAATGAGGCCTGATACGGGTACGATCGCCGTCGATGGATCGCCGGTCGTGCTCCGCGACACCTCGCAAGCCAATCGCTACGGCATCGCGATGGTCTTTCAGGAACAATCTCTCCTCCTCAATATGTCGGTCGCGGATAATCTCCATCTCGCGCATGAGCGGCCTTTCACGCGGTTCGGTGTGATCTCCCGCCGCCGGATGATCGAGGCGGCGCGAGATCGCCTCGCCAAGGTTGGACTCGACATCGATCCAAGCCAAAGAGCGGACGAGCTCAGCTTTGCTGCACGCCAGATGGTCGAACTCGCCAAGGCCCTGTCGCTGGAAGACCGCACAAGCGCTCCGCTGACGATCCTTCTCGACGAACCGACCTCGGTGCTCGAAACCAAGGACATAACGATCCTCTTCGAGCGGATAAGGAGCTTGAAATCACGAGCGAGCTTCGTTTTCGTCTCGCATCGGCTCGACGAGGTGCTTGCGATCAGCGACCGCATCTACGTGATGAAGGACGGGGAGATCGTCGCCGAGAGGACTGCGGGGGCGACCAGCGTTCCATCGCTCCACGCAATGATGGTCGGCCGCGACCTGGATGGGGAATACTACCGTGAGGCGCGCCAAGCGCCGCCCGAAGACGGGGTCGTCCTGGAAGCACGCGGCCTCAGCGTCGAAGGCGCCTATCGCAACGTGGATCTTACACTTCGTCGCGGCGAAGTCTTGGGCGTCGCCGGGGTCATTGGGTCCGGCCGCGAAGAACTCACTCGGACTCTGTTCGGCTTCCTGCCGCAGACGTCCGGCGCCTTGCTTATCGACGGACGGCAGGCGAGCTTGCGAACGCCCACGCAAGCTGTCGCGGCGGGGGTTGGCTACATTCCACGCGAACGGCGGACGGAAGGCCTGGTGATGGATATTTCCGTCGCCGCCAACATCACGCTCGCGAGGCTCGAGGCGACAATGCGCCATGGCTTCATCGATCATGGTCGCGAACGAGCGATCGCGGACGAATGGATCCGGAGGCTTCGTATCAAAACTCCCAGCGCGAACCAGGTGTGCCGAAATCTCAGCGGAGGCAACCAACAAAAGATCGTCATTGCACGATGGCTGACGGCCCACTCGCATATCTTGATTCTCGACCATCCGACTCGCGGCCTCGATGTCGGCGCGAAGGACGAGGTCTACGACATGATCCGCAACCTGTCGGCTGAGGGCGTTGCGATCGTGCTGACCTCGGACACGTTGGAAGAGACCATCGGGCTCTGCCATACCATTCTCGTCATGCGCGACGGCGAGATTACCGCTCGCTTCGACGCGCCGCCCTACGCGAAGCCGGATCACGTCGCGCTGTTGGAGCATATGGTGTGAGCGCCATAGACAGACTCAGGATTGCGGGGAGACACCCGTGACCAGCTTCGCCACGACGAAGGGCGTCCAAGTCGGCCTTGCTGAACGCATTCGCCCCTTTACGCCCCTCTTGTTGCTCGTCCTGCTCACGACCGGCGTGAATATCGCCGAGCCCGGATTCGCAAGCCTCGAGACCGCGTCGGTGGTGATCGCCGACGCCTCCGTGCTTTTTCTTCTCGCGGCTGGTCTGACCTTTGTCATCATGCTTGGCGGCATCGACCTTTCCGTGCAGGCCGCGGCGTCATTCGCCAGCATGGTCGTGGCGGAGCTTCTGCCTCGGGTCGGCTACGCGGCATTCGCAATCACGATCATCTTGGGCCTCGCGATGGGCCTCGCGAGTGGATTTGTGCATGTGAAACTGCGCATTCCATCGTTTGTCGCGACGCTCGCGACCGCAGGCATTATGACCGGGTTGTCACTTTTGATGGAGGGTGGGCGCACCGTCTCGCTTACCGACGAGGGGCGTGAACAGGCGGCCTGGATTTCCGGCGCGTGGCTCTTCGGCGTTCCGAACGTGATTTTGATCGCCATCATCGTGGCGATCGGCGGTATGCTGGCGCAGCGCTGCACTCGGTTTGGACGCTATAGCGCGGCGATCGGAGCTGGCGAGCCGGCCGCGCGCGCCGCGGGGATCTCGGTAGACCCGCACAAGATCATTGCCTTCGGGCTGTCGGGCGCATTCGCCGCGCTTGCCGGCGTCGTGCTGGCGGCGCGCCTGTCGAGCGGCTCCCCAGACCTTGCCAATCAGCTTCTGCTACCAGCGATCGCCGCTGTCGTTGTCGGGGGCACGGCAATCACGGGCGGCGTCGGAAGCATTGGCCGCACCGTGGTCGGCGCCTTGATCGTGTCGATCGTCCGCATCGGCATGACCTACATAGGCGTCAACATTTTTGCGCAACAGATTGTTTTTGGCGCAGCGCTTATCTTTGCTGTCTTCGTGACAATCGATCGCAGCAAACTTCCCATCATCAAATAACTGGAGAAGAGTGGCCGTGGGTCGCCTTTGACAAGCAACTTCCGCGTGCGACGGCTCGCCGAGCGAATTCACGCTAGGATTTAGAGTCCGCCTCGCGAGATGTGAGCGGCGAATTGTGCGCGGGATGGCGACGGGACGTTTTATGGCCCATTTTGGGTCCATAAAGGAATGCGGCGGCGATGTGCCGAACCGCCTCGACGTTTCCGGCGCTGAGTTCTTGATGCGCTTTTATCGGCCGGGCCAGCTTCGCCGCGCCATCGCGCCGGCGGGGATGATGCAAGCCTCCGAAAGAATGAGCCGGATCATGCCCGGATGGAGGACGTTGGAGGGCGTCTTAGCCCAATGCGCCCCGACGGAATTGGAGATCGAATATTGCATCTGCTCGTAGTCTATAAGCAATTGATCTTGCAATGGTACCGCCACCCCGGCTCGAACGGGGGACCTCTAGATCCACAATCTAGCGCTCTAACCAGCTGAGCTATGGCGGCCCGACCCGGCTCGGCGGGATAACTAGTGACAAAGCCCGGCCCGCGCAAGGTTTGCGTTGAGGCGACCGATCGCAGGCGCAACGGCAAGCAAAAGAACGCCGCCCGCGACTGCGGACGGCGTCCATTCGCGGCGCGCGAGAGGACACGCGCCGTCAAAAGGCGGAACCGAGATCAGACCGCGAGTTTGAACGACCGCGCCACTTGTTCCTTGATCGGCTCGACGGCGTCCGCCATCGCCTTTTGAGCAAGCGCGCCGAAGTCCTTGCTCTGACCGGTTATCGTTTCGATCTGCTTGCGAGCGAACTCGGTCTGCAGCGTGATGAGGTCGGGGAGCGACTTCACGGAGAAGGCGGCCTTCAAGAAATCGAAGTTGGCGTCCGCATTGACGCGCAGCGCTTCGAAAGCCTTGGTGTTGATGGCGAGGGCGCCATTCTTGGCGGCCGCCAGACTAACCTCGAAGGCGTTTGCGGTTTCATCCGCTGCTGTCTTGGCTTTGGCGAACGCCGCGCGCGATTCGACCACGCCCTTTTCCAGAGCGCTGCGGAAGCTCTGTTGAATCTCCGCGGCCGGCGCGACGGCGAGTTGGGGTTCGCTCTTCATGACGGCGTTGACCGTCGCTACGGCTGCCTCAACCGGCGCTACGGCGGGGACAGCGCTTCTCTTGGGTGCGTTGGCCATGAACTAACCTCGATGTTGGTGCTGACGATTGTGCGTTGATGATGGAACGGGCGGAAAGGGCGCCGATGTTCAGCTTGAACCAGGCGTCAGGCTCTTTTGCAGGACGGAGCCGAGTTCCTTGGCCTGCTCCTGCAAAACAGCAAGCTGGGTCTTTAGATACTCGCTCTGAAGGGACAGAGCTTCCTGCGGGTCTTTCGCCTTGACCAGCTTTTGAGCCAGGTCGAATGCCGCGTTTACGTTGCGCTCGGTGTAGGACAGCACGTGAGCGCCGACGGATTTCGCACCGCCCTGCGAGGTTGCCGCCGCTTCACCAGCGACGCCGCTTGCGCGCTGAGCGACCGTGAGAAAGCCCTCGAACGCCTTGCGCGCCTGCTCGACGCTGCGCTCGGCGAAATCGCGCATTTCGTTTGGAACCTCAAAGGGTGAATTGGCCATGTCATTTCCTCTCGCCGGCCGCCACGAATCGGCACCCGATATTTGAGAGCCCTATAGGCGAGTTTTTGCTGCAGTGCAACATTTTTTTGCGGCGCCAGAAATTTTAACCCTGAAAGCAATGAGGGCCACACGCCGTGGCGAAAATTCAACGAGCGCGTTAAGCTTTCGCTAACGATAAAGCCCGAATTGTCGGCGATGCGACTGCGCCGATCTGAGTCCTTTCACGAGCGCCGACTTTGACCCATTCGCCGCCATCGTCCGCCGCCGACCTCCGGGCGCAGTCGCGCGAACAAGCCGCCGCGGCCTTCGCCCGACAACACGCGCCAAAAGAATGGCTGAGAGACAAGGCGCGGCTCGCGCTCCTGTCGCCGCCGGGCCATCTCGTAAGTGCTAGCCCGGCGATGCTCGCTCTTTTCGGCGCCAAGGACTGCGAGGCTCTCGAAGCTCGGCTAGCGCGCGCTGAGGGACCGTCAGCGCGGCGCCTGCGCCATCTGGCGGCGACGCTTCCCATTGGCGAGCTGCCGCGTCTCGAGCAGATGCGCCTCGTCGTCGACCGGCGTCCGATCGGCGTCAATTTGCGCTGCGTCCGTATTGCTGGACCCGGAGACGCGAACTGGCTTTTGGTATCGGTTCCAGCTCTGGGCGCCGCAAGTGACGAACCCCCCGTACTTGCCGAGGCGCGCGGGACTTCGCAGTCGGAAGATAGGTCGGCGCCGGATATTCGTGAGAGGCCCCCGCCGGATGGGGTCATGACGCCGTCGCCGAACGCACGCTTCCTCTGGACCCTCGATGAGGAGGATCGTTTTGGCGGGTCGCATCCTGTGCTCGTCGCGGCGGTTGGGGCCAACGCGCCTCATTCCGGCGAGTCGGTCGAGACTTTCTTCCGCCGCGTCGGACTGGACCGCGGCGACGAACTGACTCGCGTGCTTGGCGAGCGGCAAACCTTTTCTCGGGTCGCCGTCGAATGGCCCGTCGCCGGGCTTGATCGGCGCCGGCTGATCGCGCTGTCCGCCGCGCCGATGTTTGGCCGTCAGCGTGAATTTTTGGGCTATCGCGGCTTTGGCGTGTTGGGCGAGGAGATCGAGGCTGTCGATGCGCCCGAGGCGTCCGAACCCGCGCCGTCGTGGCCAACGAGCGAGCTTGAGGCCGAGGCCCGGCCAAGCGAAAACGCCGCAGGTTCAATGAAACCCCATCTCGAGTTTGCGCCAGCAGAGAGCGCTGGCGCGTCGCAGTCTTTCCTCGAGGCCGACGAAAGGGAGCCCGCGCTCACCGAGGCGTCCGAACCCGAGGCCTCCTCGCCCGCGCGCGAGCCTGAAGCCGAGGTCAAGGCGCCCGAAAGCGCCGCCGAGCCGGTCGAACCGAATCTCGAGCTTTCCGCAAGCAATGCTCCCGACGCACCGTCCCTTGAGGCTTCGCTTGAGACGGATGGGCCAGAGTCCGCTCGGTCCATCGCCGAGGCGACCGACTCCGACGCGCCCGCAGTGGAGACTGAGCAGCCGGATCGAACCGGGCGTTCCGCGGCAAGCGATCCTCAGCCGTCGCCGCCAGAGCGCACCGCCGCGATTTACGTCCTGCGTCACCCGGCGACCGCCGCCTCGTCCAACATCGTTCCGATCCGTCCGGGTGCGCTTGATTCGCTGGCCCGCGAAACGGCGCCAAGCTTTCCCGCCGAGAGCGTGGAGCTCAGCCGCAGCGAGCGCGACGCGTTCCGAGAAATCGCGCGCGCTCTGATCGGCCGCGCGCCGGCTTCGCGCGAAGACCGCTCGGACGAGCGGGCGGGCACGGACAACCGGCGGGAACTCGGCATCGATATCCGTGCTGAGCAGTTGACGGACCGGCAAGGCGATGGCGTGGCGGCGCGCGGCGCCGACGACGACGAGGTTCGGCGCAACGCTGGCGCGGTTCTGGATCGTCTTCCGGTTGGGGCCCTGGTCGCCCGCGACGGGCAGGCGCTTTACGCCAATCGGACGCTGCTTGAGCTCATTGGATATCGCGATTTCGCAGAGTTCCAGGCAGCGAACGCCCTCTCCAGGATGTTCCGCGGCCGCGATCCGCAAGCGATGACGGTCGAAGACGTAAGCGCGGTCGCGATCGTAAGGGCGGACGGGCAGATCTTGTTCGTCGACGGCCATGCGCAAGCGATCAACTGGGACGGCGCGCCGGCGACGCTGATCGCGCTGCGCCGCTCGCTGGAAGCAGAGCTAAGGGCGAAAATGCGCGTCGCCGAGAGCGAGGCGGCGGCCCCCAGCGGTCTCGCAAGCAGCGACCTTCAGGCCATGCTCGACCGCGCCAGCGACGGCGCCGTCACGCTCGACCTGGCGGGCCGCATCCTGTCGCTGAACGAACCCGCCGAGCGGCTGTTCGGCTACCATCAGAACGAGATCGCCGGCGAGAGCCTGTTGATGCTGCTCGCGCCGCAGAGCCATCCCGAGGCCACCGCGAGGCTCGAAGCCTTAAGCCAGGGCGGCGAAGTCGAGGCAATCTCTCGTCCGCTGCAGGTCGTCGGACGCGACCGCAGCGGCGCTTCGGTTCCGTTGGCGCTGACCCTGGCGCGGATCGGCCCCAGCGAGGCGCCCCAGTTTTGCGCGCTCGTGCGCGACCTCAGTCGCGAGCGCGACAACGAACGGCGCCTGATCGCCGCGCGCGAGGCCGCCGAGGCCGCGAGCGCGGCCAAGACCGATTTTCTGGCTCAGGTCAGCCATGAGATCCGCACGCCCTTGCACGCCATTCTGGGCTTTTCCGAAGTGATGCTGGAGGAGCGTTTCGGCCCGGTCGGCAACGAGCGTTACAAGGACTACATCAAGGACATCCACGCCTCCGGCAGCCACGTGATGAGCCTTGCCGACGACCTGCTCGATCTCAGCAAGATCGAAGCGGGCAAGCTCGAGCTTGCTTTCGTCTCCGTCGACGCCAACAGCGTCATCCGAGAGTGCGTGTCGCTGATGCAGCCGCAGGCCGCGCGCGAGCGGGTCATCATGCGCGTCTCGCTCCACGACCGCCTGCCCCGCGTGATGGTCGACGAACGCTCGCTCAAGCAGATCATGCTGAACCTGATGTCGAACGCGGTGAAGTTCAACGAGCCGGGCGGACAGGTGATCGTCTCGACCGCCGTCGACGCCGCCGGCCAGGCGGTGATCCGCGTGCGCGATACCGGCGTCGGCATGAACGAGAATGAAGTGGGCCTCGCTCTCACGCCGTTCAGCCAGGTCAGCAAGGGCGGAGCGAAAGGCGGAGCCGGTCTCGGCTTGCCGCTGACCAAGGCGTTGGTCGAAGCCAACAAGGCCGAATTCTCGATCAAGAGCCGCCGCGAGCAAGGCACGCTGATCGAGATCGCCTTCCCGAATATCCAGGCGGCGCAATAAGGATGGGGTCCCACCCACCGGCGCATGGACGGAGCGCAGAAGCGGACCATCACACGACCCTGACGGCGCACGAACGAGCCGGCGCCACGCCTTGGCCAGGGGTCTAGAGCGGGCTGCTTTTGGCTAGAGTTGAGGTTGGGATTCCCGAATCAGTTGCGTTCTGATTCAACCTGTTGGCTGGGCGGAGGCCAGCAGGGATGCCGAAGCCTTATTCGCAAGACTTGCGTGATCGGGTGATTGACGCGGTGGAGAGGGGTGAGATGAGCCGGCGGGCCGCGGCGCTACGCGATCAGCGAATCTGTGGCTAGCAAATGGCTTGAGCGCGTTGAACGGGATGGCTCGCGAGAGCCTGTCGGGCACGGCGGCCACCGGGCGTCCAAGCTGATGCCACATCGTGATTTTCTGCAAGCCGCGCGGACCGAGAAGACCGACATTACGCTTCAGGCTCTGTGCGATCGCCTTTCGGCCGAGCGAGGGGTCAAAGCCGACACCTCGATGATGAGCCGCTTCTTTCGCAAGATTGGCGTGACGTTTAAAAAAAAGACCCTCGTCGCGCGCGAGCGGATCGTGCGGACATAAGCCGCCATCGCGCGCGCTGGCGCGCTTACCAGGGCCGCATCGATCCCAGGCGATTGGTGTTCATCGACGAGACGTGGACCAAGACCAACATGACCCGGCTTCGCGGCTGGGCGCCGAAGGGAGAGCGCCTCGTCGACAAGGTCCCGCAGGGCAAGTGGAAGACCGCGACGTTCCTTGCCGCTCTTCGCAATGACCGCATCGATGCGCCCTGCCTGTTCGACGGCCCGATCAACGGCGAACGCTTCCGCGCCTATGTCGAGCAGTTCCTCGTCCCGACCCTCAAGCCGGGCGACGCTGTGATCCTCGACAATCTCGGCTCCCACAAGGGAAAAGCGGTGCGCAAAGCGATCCAGGACGTCGGAGCCCGCCTCGTCTTCCTGCCCAAATACTCCCCCGACCTCAACCCCATCGAGCAGGTCTTCGCCAAGTTCAAGACTCTGCTGCGAAAGGCCGAAGCGCGAAGCTACGAGGCGATCTCCGACGCAAGCGGTAAAATCCTCACCCACTACTCGCCCGCCGAATGCGCCGCATATCTCAAGAACGCAGCATACGCGTAAAGCCAAATGCAGAAGGCTTTAGATTAGAATGGAAAACGCCGGATATTGTGGCGCACGCCGCGCGGGGGATCAGCGACTCCGCTCGGCGCGCGCTGATCGAGTGACAGACTGCCCGGGTAGAGGTTGAATGGTTTCGGTCATTCGAATGGCTGGGCCGCTTTCGCGAGGGCCATGCTCAACTTTGCGGCCACCTCGGGCGTTGCAGTCTCACCATCGGCAAACTCAACGCTCACTTTGAATAAACGGCTGAGATTTCCGGCCGCGGCGGCACATCCCCCATACTCTCCACGAGTTCTGTCATCTCACTGCTGTCCAGGAGTGCCTCGCGAAACCGCGTCTTGGTCCATGGCGTGCCGGCGTCCCCTCTGACAATCCCGGAGGCTTAGTTCCAATCGTGCCGCCTCGGCCCCTGTCGCTTCAGGAACGCCGAACTCGATTGCGGCGGCTTCGTGTGGTTGACATGGCCAAGACACGCTACCCGGGTCTGCCGCAAGAAACCGCTATTCATCGCCGCGGTAATCGCTGTCTCCACCAACTGCCCGGCAGGGCCGCAACGTTGCGCTGAGAGGCCAGAGCTTGCTCTATGGAACGCGCCGTTGCCTTGTTGTCACTCCAGACATCCGGGAGAGCCTCCGGCATCATCGATGAGACGTCAATGGGCTGTGAGGGACCCGCGACACTACGTCTTCAACACGATGCCTGCGGGCGGCGTGTCGCCCCAGATTGATGCCGTTCCGCTGGTCAACCATACAAGGCCCAACTCGACGGCGGCAACAACTGCTTCCTGGACCTTGGCCTCCGGACACCGCGGGATCGCTTGCTGCTCCGTCCAACCTTCTTCGGGATGGTCGATGGTCGGAACATACCCATCGAAGTAGGGAATAGGATCGGCGATCTTCACGCCGCTTTTCCAGTCCATCCATCCAGCTTGCCAGGCGCCAAAAGGGCTGGGGCAAATCCTTCCAGTACTGCGGCGGAATTCTGCACCGCTTCGAGTGCATCGTCGGTGAGCGCCGAATTGTCAATCTGCGCGGGCCACCACGTCCGGGCGCCCGGTCATCCCGCTGTTTGGAGGTCTTCGCGAAATCCGGGTCAGTGGCGGCCTTGGCTTTCACCACGGCTACGACGTTGGGGCGAAACGCCTTCCAGGGCGCCGTCAGGTTAAGCGAGCGCTGAGCTGAAGAGACGATTTTCCTAGAGCCGAGAGTCAGCTTGGCGCCGGTCTTGGAAATCTCGCTCCAGACCGCAAAGGCTCGCTCGCGCGAAGCGCGGCGGAGGTCAGCAGGGACGGATTCGGGATGGGGGATGTGGAGGAGGTTCGCGACTTGATCGTGAACCGTTAGGAACCATTGCGCCGCGGGCAGGCGCGCGCTGGCGGATCTGATCGGCGAATGCCTTGCCGAATTTCTTGCCCCACTGGCGCACGGTCTCCTAGGTCACGCAAATCCCACGCGTCGCCAGCATTTCTTCGACCCTGCGAAGGCTCCGCGGAAACCGGAAATAGAGCCAAACCGCATGCCCGATGACTCCGGAGGAAAGCGATGGCGGCGGTAGAGAAGGTCGCGGGCTGTCGGCATGGCGGCCGTATAGCCGCGCGGCCGATCGTAAATCGTTAACCTGACGAGGCCTGTTGAGGCTCCACACCTAATCCATGACCTGGACAATGCGATTGTTGCTGAGGTCGATAATGGAGCGATGGCCGTTGACGATCGCCGTTCCGTAGCCCGGCCGATCTGAGATTGGGGCAGGGGTGACGTTGCTCGGCAGTGTCTGACCTTCAGTCGCCTTCCCGCCGATCGTGACGCGCGGACCGTTGCCGAGGGCCCCCAAGTCCAGGGCGGAAGAAGCCGGCTTGCCGGACTTGGCGGCCGGAGGCGCCCATCCGGGAGGCGCGTATACGCCGCGCAGTTGGTCCTGAGCGTGACCTGAAGACCCCATCGCCAGCAGGGAGACACAGAAAAGAACAAGCGCGCGCATCATGCTCTCTCCGCCGTGCGGACCCTCGATCGAGCGCGCAGGAGACGACGGCGCCGGTTTTGAGGGGCTTAACCCCGGAACCTTAGCAGGCGGCCGTGACGAAGGCCAGGATCGGCGTCTCCATCAGAGATGGGACAGCCAAACGTCGAGCACGGCGCACCGCCCTTCCTCAACCACCACGCGCAGACCCTCGGCGACCGCGGCTTCGACGTCTTCGGGACGCTTGACCACCCGCGCGTAGGCGCCCCCTGCCGCGGCCGCGATGCCGGAATAGTCCGGCGGCGGATCGAAGCTCAAATCCAGATCCTTCGCGCGGCTAGCGAAGCCGTCCGGATGAACGGCGAGGGCCGAAAATCTCGGCGCTTTCCAGCCGCGATTGTTATAGATGATTTGCAGGAACGGCGTGCGGTAGCGGGGCGCCATCCAGTGGACGGCGGACGGGGCGGAAAACATGTAGGAGCCGTCGCCGGTGAGGGCCACGAACGTCTTGCCCGGCGCGGCCAATTTCATTCCGATCGCCGCGCCGCCGGTCCAGCCGAGCGAGCCGCCGCCGCTCGCAAACATCGTGCCGGGGAGCTCGCGCGCCATGTGATCGCAGATCGCCGGATAATTGGTGATGCCCTCATTGAGCACGATCGCCTCGAGCCCCACCAGACGGCGCACGCAGGCGGTCAGATATTCCGGCGTAATGACGTCGCCGCTTGTCGCCTCTCGGCGGTCGAGCTCGGCCTTCCGCTCTCGATGGCGCTCGCCATAGTGACGACGGCGGCCCTCGGCGGCTTCTTCGTCGATCTCGGTGCGATCGAGGCGCGCGTTCAGTTGCGCGAAGGCGGTCGCCGCGTCGGCCCGATAACATTGCCGCGCCTTGATCGACCAGAGCGGCGTCGATTGCTTGAGCGGATCGACGTCGATGATGGCGATCGCGGCTCCATCGCTCGGCTTGCTGACCGTCGGAATCCACGGCACGTCGCTATCGACGACCAGAATGAAATCGGCCTCGGCCAGCGCGCGGTTCTGGAACGGATGGTTCCAGTGATTGCCCTGGTACAGCGGATCGCTGTGCGGAAAGTTCACGTAACTCGGCACCGACTCCAGCACGCCCACGCCGAGCCGGGTGCAAAAGCGAACGAGCTCGGTCACGGCGGCTGGATTGCGCCCGACATAAGAGGTGACGATGAGCGGCTTCGCGGCCTTTTGCATGGCGTCGACGAGGCTCGCGACGGCGGCCTCGGCCAGCGGAATCGGCGCGATCGCCGGCCAGTCATCGACGTCAATCGCAACGCTCTTCGTTTCCGCTTCCATCACTTCGCGGGCGCCGACAAGGTAGACCGGCCCCTTGGGATCGCTGTGGGCGATCTGCAGCGATCGATGCACGATCTGCTTCACGTTGTGCGCGTTGCGAAGCTCGTTGTCGTATTTCATGTACTGGCGGACGATGCCGCGCTGATCGGGCACGTCCTGAATCCATTGGATGAATTCGTTGCGGCTGCCGGTCGCCTCGCCCTCCTGGGTAGAGGGCGACAGGCCGGCGAACACGAACACCGGAATGCGCGCCTTCGCGGCGTTGTGAACCGCTCCTCCCAACGATTGCGTGCCGCAATCGACGTGGACCACGACGGCCTGCGCGCGGCCGCTCAATTGCGCGTAGCCATGGGCGCAGGTCATCGCGACCATTTCGTGCGGGCAGGTGACGACTGCGGGAATCGGCCGTCCGAAGGACCGGGCCTCGGCGATCGCCTCGATGAGAGCCGGATGGTCGCTGCCGAAATTGGCGAAGATATGCGAGACGCCAGCCTCCTGCAGCGCCTCGAGCATCGCCGCGCTCGCGGTAACCATTCAATGTCCTCCCGATCCCCCGCCCCGCTCGAAGCGGCGCTCGACTGTCGCGTCACCGTCCGGAGTTCTGGCCCCTGAATTTCGCCGCCAGTTGATCCGCGCCCCGCGCCAACAGACCGAGGTCGGAGCCGACGGCGGCGAACAAGCAGCCACGGTCGATGTAGTGCTGGGCGAGTTCGGCGTCGCCGGTCAAGATCCCGGGCGCGGCGCCGGCCTTCTTGATGCGCGGAATCATGTCGTCGATGATCTTGATGATTTCGGGATGATTGGGCTGGCCGAGATAGCCAAGCGCGGCGGAAAGGTCGCCCGGGCCGACAAACACACCGTCGACGCCTTCGACGCTCGCGATCGCTTCGAGGTTATCGAGCCCGCGCTTCGTCTCGACCTGCAACAGGAGACAGATCTCGGCGTTCGCCGCGGCGTGGTACCCCTTGATGCGGCCGTAGCGGGACGCCCGCGCCTGGCCCGCGAAGCCGCGGAATCCCCCCGGCGGGTAGCGAACCGACATGACCGCCCGGCGCGCTTCCTCCTCCGTCTCGACGTAGGGAATGAGGAGGGACTGCGCGCCGATGTCGAGCAGGCGCTTGATGATCACCGGGTCGTTCCAGGCCGGCCGCACAACGGGATGAGCCGTTCCGCTGCTCATCGCCTGAAGCTCGGCGAGCACCATCGGCAATTCGTTCGGCGCGTGCTCGGTGTCGAGCAGAATCCAGTCGAACCCGGCGTCGCCAAGGATTTCGGCCACGATCGGGCTCGAGAGGCTGTGCCACAGCCCGAGCTGCAATTTGCCGGACTTCAGCGCCTGTTTGAAGGGGTTGTGGAGTTGGTTCATTTGCGACTGCCTGCGGGTTGAGCGGATGCTTTCTACACACCCCGGCGGCGTCGCGCAGCCTGTTCGATGTCGCGGCCGACGCGGCTGCACCGCCGATTTAACCCAGACAAGCCGGTATATACGTGCTGGGACAGGCCGCCAGGCGAGCGGCGTAAGCGCCACTAAACGCCAGCAAACGCGCCTAAACGCTCGTAAAAGTGCTAGCGTTTCCTAGCGTTTATTTTTCCGAATCGGGACTTTTCAATGGGTTACAGGCAATTGGAATCAGGAATTTCTATGGCCCTCAGCTCCGTTCGAACGAGCGTGTCGATAAGTGCGTCACTCGTCTCTCTCCTCCGCGGTTACTACCGAAGTCTCCGGAAGTCGCGGATCATCTCGCGCGCGGCGTTGTGACCGGGAGCGCCGGTGACGCCGCCGCCGGGATGGGTCGAGGCGCCGCACATGTATAAGCCCCGGATGGGCGAGCGGTAGTCGGCGTGGCCGAGAACCGGCCTTGCCGAATAGAGCTGGTCGAGGCTGAGCTTCCCATGAAAAATATCGCCGCCGACAAGGCCGAACTCGCGTTCGAGGTCGAGCGGCGAGAGGATCTGGCGGGCGATGACCGACGCCCTGAAGCCGGGCGCATACGTTTCGACCGTGTCGATCATGAGGTCCGCGACCGTCTCGCGAGCCTCGTCCCACGAGCGCCCGTCCGGCAGTTTCGGCGCGACATGCTGGCAGAACAGGGACGCGACATGCTGGCCCGGGGGGCTAAGCGAATCGTCGAGCGTCGAAGGGATCAGCATTTCGACGATCGGGGCGGACGACCAGCCGGACAGCCGGGCGTCGATGAAGGCGCGTTCCATATAGGCGAGGCTCGGCGCGATCACGATGCCGCTCCCATGATGCTCAGCCGCGTCCCGCCCGGGGAGAGCGGCGAAGCTCGGCAGTTCGCTCAAGCCGAGGTTCATGCGGAAGGAGCCCGAGCCGCTGCGATAAGCAGCGATGCGGGCGCGGAAGTCGGCGGGCAGCGCGGCCGGGTCGAGAAGCCGTTCGAAGGTGAGTTTCGGATGCAGGTTGGACACGACGGCGCGCGCCGCGAGCTTCTCGCCCTTATCCGTAACGACGCCGACTGCGCGGCCCTTCTCGACCAGGATCTCACTCACGGCTGAGTTCGTGCGGATCTCGACGTTACGGACGGCGCAGGCGCGCGCGATCGCCTGCGCAATCGCGCCCATGCCGCCGATCGCATGGCCCCAGACGCCACGTCTGCCGTTCACCTCGCCCCAGCAATGGTGCAGCAGCACATAGCCTGTCCCGGCCGCATAGGGGCTGTCATAGGTTCCAACGATTCCGTCGAAGCCGAGGATCGCCTTGATCGGATCGCTCTCGAACCATTGGTCGAGCATGTCGCCGGTGGAGCGGGTGAACAGTTCGAGAAGGTCGCGCTGCCCTTCGAGGTCGAGCGAGCGCAGACGGTTTCCGACTTTGGCGGCGTCGACGAGGGCGCCGAGATTGGCGGCAAGCCCGTGCCCCGTTCCCACATTGGGCGGCGTATCCAGCGCGAGCGCGCGAAGCACGTTGGTCAGGCGATCGAGCCGCGCCTCGTAGGCGTCGAGCCGGTCGGCGTCGCGAGCCGAGAACCTGGCGACCTCGGCTCTCGTCCGCCCCGGCCCGACCTTCAGATAGCGCCCGTCGGGCAAGGGGAGGAAGTTCGATAACGGGCGCTCGACGATGCGGAGCCCATGGGCGTGAAGCTCGAGGTCGCGGATGATGGTCGGGTTCAGAAGCGAGACGGTGTAGGCGGCGACCGAATTGCGGAAGCCGGGATGAAATTCCTCGGTCGCCGCCGCGCCGCCGACCTGGCGCCGGCGTTCGAGCACCGTGACCTTGAGGCCGGTCATGCCGAGATAGGCCGCGGCGACGAGGCCGTTATGGCCGCCGCCGATGACGATCACATCAGGCATCGGGCCAAAGCCTGCCCTGGGACACGGTAGGCGGCTGGTGGTCCCAATTCATTCGACCACGCGGAATCTTTTGCGGCAAGCGGTCCATTTGGCGCATCTTCGCTACGCTAGAGCATCTAATCCAACTACTAACAGATAGCTTGCGTTCAAGGGGCATCTCTCGCTTGCTCGAGGTGTTTCTCGGAACTAAACATAATCGACGGACTCGACCTGACGCGACATCAGGGTTTATTATGATCTTGCTTCTTTGGAATAATATACATTTGTACCATATTCATCATTTTTACTTACGCTCAAATCATAACCCGTTCACCGTAGTTAAATAGGTTTTTCTACCTATTGACAAGTTGACGGAAATAATAAATTGCTTGCTGCGACGTAAAACATTGATGATAATTCATATCGTGGAGCGTGACAATGCAAAAATTTGCGACTCTCTTGCTGGCTACTCTTATTTTTACTGCCCTGCAGAGTGCCTCTGCTAGAGCCACTGGACTAAGAATTCTGTCATGTGATACGTATAATTATCACATC
Organism: uncultured Alphaproteobacteria bacterium; assembly: GCA_963726105.1. Classification (GTDB taxonomy): domain Bacteria; phylum Pseudomonadota; class Alphaproteobacteria; order Rhizobiales; family Beijerinckiaceae; genus Roseiarcus. The sequence goes on along the minus strand of CAVSBJ010000023.1, from coordinate 2,700 downwards.
GCAAAGGCATATCAATGCTCAATTGGGCTCAGGCACAGATGTATCGCTCATGCCAATTGCACGAATATTGTGGATGGTACTAAGTACAGGTTTTGTACCCGGATAATCTGTGCGCCATATTAACAGCTCTACAGTTGCCATCCCGACTCGGCGTTGTTGCTAGGCAACTATGCCGACAGCGGCAGGCCCTCTGGTGCTGGCAACCTTCAGCAAATCGATCCGTTTGACGTGTGCGGAGCTACACATCGAACCGCACCCCCTGCGCGAGGGGCAGTTTGGCCGAATAGTTCACGGTGCTGGTCTGACGGCGCATATAGGCCTTCCAGGCGTCGGAGCCGCTCTCGCGGCCGCCGCCGGTCTCCTTCTCGCCGCCGAAAGCCCCGCCAATCTCGGCGCCCGACGGGCCGATATTGACGTTGGCGATGCCGCAGTCGGATCCGGTTGCGGACAAAAACGTCTCGGCCTCGCGCAGGTTGAGGGTGAAGATCGACGACGACAGGCCCTGCGGCACGTCGTTCTGGATCGCGATCGCCTCGTCCAGGGTGTCATAGCCGAGCGTGTAAAGGATCGGGGCGAAGGTTTCCTCACGCACGATTCCCGACTGGTCCGGCATTTCGACGATCGCCGGCTCAACGTAGGCGCCGCCGTTCGGAACGCCTCTGGCGACATTTCCCCCGCCGTGAACCTTGCCGCCCTCGGCCCCGGCGCGCTTGAGCGCCGCCTGCATCGTCTCGCGCGCGCCCTGGTCGATCAGCGGGCCGACCAGCGTTCCCTCCGTGCGCGGATCGCCGATCGGCAGGCCGGCATAGGTCTTGACCAGACGGTGGGTGAGATCGGCGCGAATCGAGCGGTGGGCGATGACCCGGCGCAGCGACGTGCAGCGCTGCCCCGCCGTGCCGACGGCGGAGAAGACGATCGCCCGCACCGCCATGTCGAGATCGGCCGAGGGCGCGACGATCATCGCGTTGTTGCCGCCAAGCTCGAGGATCGGGCGGCCAAACCGCGCCGCGACCTTGGGCCCCACGATCGAGCCCATGCGGGTCGAGCCGGTGGCGGAGACGATCGGCACGCGCTTCGAGGCAGTGAGGGCTTCGCCGATCGCCGGACCGCCGATGACGAGCTGAGCGAGGCCTTCGGGCGCGTCCGGGCCGAAGCGCTCGATGGCGCGGTCCAGGATTTTCATTGTCGCCAGCGCCGAGAGCGGCGTCTTTTCCGACGGCTTCCAGATGACGGGATCGCCGCAGACGAGCGCCAGCGCCGCGTTCCACGACCAGACCGCGACCGGGAAATTGAAGGCGGAGATGATCGCGCACGGCCCCAACGGATGCCAGGTTTCGGTCATCCGATGGCCGGGCCGCTCCGAGGCGATGGCGAGCCCGTACAATTGCCGCGACAGGCCGACGGCGAAATCGCAGATGTCGATCATCTCCTGCACTTCCCCGAGGCCCTCGGAGACAATTTTGCCGACCTCGAGCGTGACCAGTGCGCCCAAGGCCTCCTTCGAGGCGCGCAATTCCTCAGCCAGCAGCCGCACGAGCTCGCCCCGCCGCGGCGCGGGAACCTCGCGCCAAGCCAGGAAAGCGGTGTGGGCGCGCTCGATGATCGCCGGCATGTCGGCCGCCGGCGTCTCCCGGATCCGCGCGATTTCGGCCCAGTCGATCGGCGAGCGGACCGACAGCGAGCCGCCGGACAGCGCCGCCGCTGTCAGGCCTAATCGCTCGAGAATGTCTCCGCTGGTCATGGGGGTTGCCTCATCCGCTGTGATTTTGCGTGTTCGCCTCAAGGGCCGGAAGCCCTCGCTTGCGACGACCTCTCTTCGATCCCAAATCCGCCCGCCCGGCAAGCCCCGCTTGGGCCGGGGCTCGCCGCCGTTTGGTAAACTGCCCTAGCAAATGTCAGCGTTTTCACTGACGTTTAGGCGCGCTTATTTTGCTCGGGGTCGGGCGAGGCCTTGTCCGTGTGCGGCCGCCGGCGCGTGGAACGACGGTCTCCGTCGATGGCTTTCCGCCGCGAATGCGATATGGAAGGAGCTTCGCCGCCAGAATCGGGCTTCGCTTCCCATGCTGCTTGCTGAGACCATCCGCACGATCCCCGACTACCCGAAGAAAGGCATCCTGTTTCGCGACATCACGACCCTGCTCGGCGACGCGAGAGCCTTTCGTCGCGCGGTCGACGAGCTTGTCCAGCCCTGGGCGGGGACGAAGATCGACAAGGTCGCGGGCATCGAGGCGCGCGGGTTCATTCTCGGCGGCGCGGTCGCGCATCAATTGTCGGCGGGCTTCATCCCGATCCGCAAGAAGGGCAAGCTGCCGCACGCCACGGTCTCCATCCCCTATTCGCTCGAATACGGGCTCGACCACATGGAGATGCACGAGGACGCAGTCACCAGGGGCGAGCGCGTGATCCTGGTCGACGATCTGATCGCAACCGGAGGAACGGCGGAAGGCGCGGTCAAGCTCCTGCGCCAGATGGGCGCCGAGGTGATCGCCGCCTGTTTCGTCATCGACCTTCCCGACCTCGGCGGCGCGGCCAAGCTCGAGGCGCTGAGCGTGTCGGTGCGCAGCCTGGTCACCTTCTCTGGGCACTGAACGCCCTGGCGGCGCGCTGCCCGCGCGGGCGCCGGCGACCCTCCTCCTCGACCAGCGTGGCGGCCGAGAGACGAGGGCCGCGCCTACAGGTACATCGTCCCGGCTTCGGCGG
>CAVSBJ010000022.1:0-59234 GCA_963726105.1 uncultured Alphaproteobacteria bacterium | reverse complement strand
AATCAGAAATTGAAGTAAGCTTGCCCCATGAACAATCCCGCCCTTCCGAACGGCCTCGACCTTGAGCGCCCGCTCCGGCTTCTCGCGCCAAGAAAGGCCCACAAAAAACTTTCCGCGGAAAATCCCGTGCAACCCATTGATAAGTCTCGATTCCGACGAGAGAATCCAAGGAAATCCAAGGAATTCCAACCCTCATAAACGGGGGTTTTCGCGCCGAAACGGCGAGGCGCCAAGAAAACCCAAACGGAACGACCGGGCCACCCTCGCGGCCCGCCGCCGCAAGCGAGCGCGGCCCGAACGGCCTCGCTTATTCCGCCGCTACAGCGGCGGATTCTCGACGCCGATCTGTTTGAAGATGCCGTGCGGCGCGCCGCCAGGCACAGGATCGGGCCGGATCTCCGTCAATCCTGCCTCATCGACAGTGTAATAGAAGTCATGCTCGGGAATTGCGACCACCCGATTCGTCGCTTCCACCTCGACAAAGCCGGGAAGCTTGAGCTTGCCCGTATGCGTGCCGCCCTGGCGCCACTTCACCCCCCAACGCCCGTGGCCGACAAGGACGGGAGGATCGTTATCGTAACGCCAGTCCGGAAATCCGGCGTAAAGCGCGCCAAGGAAGCGAAGCGTCTCATCGGCATCCATGCTCCGCAATGGCGTGACGAAACGCAGTCCTGGCGCGAAAGACCGCCTGATCTTGGCGAGGTCATGCTCGCGCAGGCCGTCCATGTACAAGAGAAGAGGGGCGGGCGGCGCGACCATGCCTAGATTTCCGATGTCTGGGACGAGCGCGGAAACGAATGCGTTTTCGCCTGGCCCGGGCCCCCAGCGCCGCGCCTTCCTTTGCCGCAATATGAGCCCCCGTCCGTTCGGGGACAAGCCGTGGAAATCGGCGAGCGCCGCGTCGCGGGGGCTCGCGCTGATCGGGCTCGTCGTCGGCGCAACCCTTTCGGCGGCCGCGATGGCGGCCGAGGCGCCCTTGCCGCCGCCGCGGCCCGCGGAGCTTGCCGCGCCCGAAAAGCCGGCCGAGGCGCTGGCGCCCCGGGCTCCTGCCGCTCCAAAGGCGGACGCGGCTTCAGCCTGCCTCGCGAAACTCGTCGCGGGCGGCGCGAGCGCCGAGGCCGCGCCGGCGCCGGCGACGCCCGTCGAGGGATGCGGGATCGACAGTCCGGTCCGGCTGTCATCGATCAACGTGGACAGCGACGCCGTGAGCCTGCCGGACCGCCCGCTCGTCGCCTGCGAATTCGCGCTCGCGCTCGCCGATTATGTCCGTCTCATCGTCGCGCCGCTCGGGCAGGCGATCTTGCGGGCCAAGGTCGCGGCGATCGAAACCGGCCCCGGCTATACGTGCCGGACGCAGGACCGCCTCGCCGGGGCCAAGATCAGCGCTCATGGCCATGGGCTCGCGGTCGATTTCATGGCGATCACCCTCGCCGACAAGCGGCGTATCCTGGTCGAGCGGCAGACCGGCGCGGACGAAGCCTCGTATTTTCGCGCCATGCGGACGGCGGCTTGCGGCTGGTTCACGACCGTCCTCGGTCCCGGCTCAATTCGTTCCACGCTGACAACATGCACCTCGACATCGAACAGCATGGATCGAGCGTGAGCTATCGCATTTGCCAATAATTCGTCCGTATTGCGTCCTTCCGGCGCCAGACGACCCGTTTTGACGCTTGACCTCGACCCGGAAGACGTCTTGCCGGGGCGGGCTGAGGCTGCTGCGCGCCCTTCGGCGCGATCGCTTATAGAGGGCCATTAGAGGACCATTTTCCGCCCGACCGTCCGGCCATTTGCCAGGCCCTGGCGGCGGAGCGGAAAAATACGCTGGGATCTTTCCAAAAACAGAAATGTGTGCTATGCATTGTTCTGCCGCCGGATCGAGCCCAGCGTTTGGCCGGTCGTGCAGAGAGGAAAGGGCCGTTCATCGCTCATGTTGGTCGCGCCGCGAGTATGGCCCCAGAGCGAGGGAAGGGGTCAAATCGCGCTCTGGCGCGCCCAGAACTAGGGCCGGGTCACAACGAATGGAAATAGGGACTGGACCGTCGTGGGAGTTTGGAGCGCGTTCAGTTGCGTGCTGATCTGACTGGTCAAGAGTTGTTGCAGAAAAGAATCCGCCTTAGCCAGAACCAAATGCTCAGCCAGCGGCTTTCCGGCCTCCTTCCCCCGTGCAAAAGACAGGGTGATCTTGTCCGTGTTGACCTGGGAAAGGTTTACTGAGCCCGGGCCGACGAAATGCACCAGCGTCCAGGTGGGTCCGAACGAATTCACTTGCTTTGTCACCAGGAACTGCACGGTGCCACCAAAAACTTCTGGAGAATCGGAGCCGGAGCCTTGATCAAGATGCGGCGTCCGCGCCGCCAATGCGACAAAGTCCCTGAGCCCCAGATCTCCTGCGAGATTGGTGTCGGCTGACGGACACGCGAAGGGTATATGGTTGAATTTCCAGCTATCGTAGATCTTGCGGAAGGACAATTGTATATTCTCAGTGAAATTGGCATCGCGCGCCTCGCTGAATGTTCCAGACCCGCTCAACGCAAACGACGCAACAGGATTGAGATAGGAAAGACTAGGCGCCAAGCCACCCGTGTTGGTGACATCGAGAGACAGCGCGATCTCCGCAACATAGTCGTTGGTGAGCAGGAAGGAACTGTGGAACGAGGCTGGGTTGTTGTCATCTTCGACAACCATCTCTCTCATTTCGCACGTAATCCGTCGCGCGACTGAGTCCACGGTAGGACCTCCCTTGGTATAGGGAACGTCAAATTGCGGAACCGCGCAGCCAACGCAAAGCAGAGAAAGAGAAGTAGCGACAATGAGTGTTGGGACTTGAGCAGTCACGTTATCCGCTGTCAGATTGGCTGAAGATTTGTAGAATAGTTATCGCACTCGTGGCGCCGTCACATTTTCGTGTGCACGTGCCGATCCAACTACGCGCACGATCCTTCAGTCCATTGCGTCGCGGTGCCAGGGTGCGCGTCCTCAATAAGTTCACACTCAGCTTGCGTAAGATTGGGGATTGGCCTGTCCGGGGCGTCGCCCGTCACGATAATACAACAACCCTTCGGCACCGCGGACGCTTTAATCATTGAGAGCGGCACTTTTCTGGTATTTGCAGCTGACTTGCGCGCAGTCTTCTTCATCTTGACCGCCGAAGCGCTTGCGGCCTTCTTCTTTGACTTTTTCGGTGCCACTTTCGATGATTTCTTTGCAGAAGCTGACGGTTTTTTCACGAAGTCCTCCAGAAGTATCTCGTGAACAAAACGCAACAACAATTCAGGCACAAAGTACTGAACGCAAGATTGCGCTGGGAACATCTTCAGATAAACATTGCAATGATCTAGGGGCGTTAGGTGATTCGCATCAACAGGCTCGCAACAGCCGTCGTAAGTTATACACAGATCGGAAATAGCAGTTGCAGCGAGGCAATCGTTCGCGAGAAACGGCCAGCTATGTTATGGTAGCCCCTTTTTGGGGCCCGCGCCGAGATGGAGCCTCTCTCATGTCCGCCGCATCCCATCGCCCTTACGACGAAGCGCTGCTGCGCCGCGCCTTCGACGTCGCCGCCCGGTCGCGCGCGGCCGGCGATCACCCGTTCGGCTCCGTGCTCGCCGACGGGGAGGGCAGGGCGCTCATCGAGCAGGGCAACGGGTATACAAGCGAGGGCGGCGACCGCACCGCGCACGCCGAGCGACTCCTCGCCTCACGCGCAGCGCGGGCTTACGACCTCGCCTTCCTGGCGCGCTGCACGCTCTACACATCCGCCGAACCCTGCGCGATGTGCGCGGGCGCGATCTACTGGGCGGGAATCGGCCGCGTCGTTTATGGCCAGACGGAGAAGGCGCTGAAGGCCCAAACCGGCGCGCACGAGGAGAATCCGACCCTCGATTTGCCCTGCGCTATCGTCTTCGCCGCCGGTCAACGGCCGACGGAAGTCGTCGGCCCGCTGCTTGAGGACGAAGCGGCCCGGTTGCAGGCGGATTTCTGGAAGGCGAGAGACTAGGCGCCGTTCTTCCACTCATTTTGGGAGTCTGATAGCAATCGGGCTGTATCCTATGCCACAGCATCGACCCTGAGGCCGGTCTCGGCGAGGGATGGCGATCGACCAGGAGGGTTGATGGATTTTTCCGTTCTCATGCCAGCCTATAACGTTTCAGGCATAATCGAACGCGCGATCCGAAGCGCCGCCGCGCAGACATGTCCGCCGCTCGAGATCCTCGTGATCGACGACTGCTCGACCGACAACACCATCGAGGTCATGAGGGCGCTGGAACGGGAAATTCCTTCCCTTCGCCTTCTCTCAACCTCCGCCAATGGCGGCCCGGCGGCTGCCCGGAATGTCGGTCTGCGCGCGGCGAAAGGGGACTGGATCGCGTTGCTTGACGCGGACGACGCCTGGAAGCCGGGCCGGCTTGAGCGCCTGTCGCAGGTGGTTCGCGAGACATCGGCCGACTTCGTCGCCGACAATCTGGTGATGTGGGATGCGGTCGCGGATACGGAGTTCAAACCGAGCTATTACGGGCTTCCGGAGCCCCAGAAACAGATCACGCTCGTCGACATGTTTAGCGCTGATGACAATTTCGATTTCTCAAAAGCTTCATTCGCGCTGATGAAGCCGATCTTTCGTCGCCAGTTTATTGTTGATCATCAGCTTGAGTACAACGAAGGGATGAAAATCGGTGAGGATTTCACCTTTTATGTCGAGAGCCTGTTCAACGGGGCGAAGCTTATCCTGGTCAATGAAGCCTATTACATCTATTCGATGCCGAGCTTGCCTTCGGGGCGTTCCCCGCATAGCCGCTCGGTGCACGATGTCAGCAAGCTCTCCGCCTTAAGCGAACTGATGAGCGAGAAATATGGAGATCGCATCGACGCGAGACTTCAGCGCGCCATGGATGATTTTCGCAAGACAATGACCCTTCTTCACCAATCCAACGTGGCTCGGACCTATCGATGGTCGGGCCAATACGCCCAATACGTCGCCTATCTTGCCGCCAGACCGGAGCTGGCGCGGCGCCTAGTCTCCCGTGCTGCAATGAAGATCGGAAAACGAATGGAGTGGCGCAGCCCTACGGCTTAGGGACTAGCTGCTCACGAAACCGCTTCGACGTGGGACTGACGGTTTGGCGGATCAAATATTTGATCCGGGTCGAATTTCGCTCTTACCGCTTCAAACTTGTCCCATTCTGGGTACACTCTTCGCAGATATTCGATATCGTGGCGCCTGTGGAGCTTGCCCCAATGCGCCCGCCCGCCCAGGCGCATCATGACGTCTTCGAAGAGATCGAAGACCGTGAGCTTAGCAGCCTCGTCCACGAACCAGTATGTGTTGAGGAGAACCGCATCCTGGCCGGAGTTCGGCCCAAGATAGGATTGCTCAGAAGCTTTGAGAAACTTCATTTCCACAACTCGACCCGGGTTCAGTTTCGCGAAATCTGACGTGCGCAGCCGCTCGATTGCGAGCGGCGCCTGCGACGCGCCGACGGAATACTGCATCGTCACGCCGACCTCTTGCGGTCTCTCGGCTTTAACGCTCATTGCGGCGCGCTCGAGCGCAGGGTGGAGGTTCGCGATCCGACGCAAGGCGGCCTTCGCCCGGCGAACGCCCGTCGATTTCAGGTTTTGCTCGCCCCAGTACGGTCCGTTCCCCGCCACGTAAGGTCGAAATCCTTTTTGCGGCCCTGGGCTCGTCTCGAGGCATCTGAGAACAACGGTATCCGCGCCAAGACTCCAATGTCCCCACATGTGTTCATACCGCTCCGCGAGGTCGGACATCCGGGCGAGGAAATCATCGATGGTCATCGCGAGTTCTTCGAATCGCACCCACGGCGTCGCCACCGCCTGCAGCTCGACTTCGACGATGATCCCGAGCCATCCGACCGCCACGTTCGCCGCCCGCCTGTCGTCCGGCGTGCTGGTCGAGTTGATCTTTTTCACCTCACCGGATGGAAGAACGACGGTCATGGACTGCACGAAATCCGAAACCGTCCCCCATCGGGGACTCGTGCCATGGGTGGCTGTCGCCACGGCCGCGCCAATCGAACATTCTGTCAGGAAAGGCAACGACGGGAGAGAAAGACCAGACTCGGCAAGAAAGCGTGTCACGTCGCCAATACGCGCCCCGCCGTCTACGATAATTCTGCTCGTGACCGGATCCAATTTCCGGACGCGATTGAGGCCCTTGAGCAGAATGGCGACGTCATCGACAATGATTTCCGGGCCCTGGGAATATCCGTTGCCAAATGCTCTGACCTTCTGGCCGGACCGACCAGCCGCGACCACGGCGTTGCTGACATCCTCGACGCTGGCGCACTCGACAACCGTCCGGGGCCGAAAGGACAGAAAGTCGCCATAGGCCTTCAGGGTCTGCGTGCGACTGTGAAGCAACGGAGCGTGCGGCAATGCAGGAAGCGCGGCCGGTTTCACTGGCCGCCTGAGCGTGCTTGATTCGACCATCGCCTCGGCGACGGCGACGTCCCGCAGGGCTTGGGCCGGAGAGCTAACCAAGGCCGCGCCGTGTTGGACGGCGTCGACGCAGTGAGAAAGGGTCTCGTAAACGCCGCCTGGCACGAAGAGGTCGTCCATGACCGGAACGAAACGTTTTCGGCCGCTGGTCTGAACGCGGATCCAGTTGTGACGAAAGTCGCGGGGGCTGAAGCGATTGAATCCGGCGAGCAACGTTCCCTTGGAGCCGGTCAATCTCAGGCCCTGGTCGCCTGCCGAGTAGGGCGCGGCGAAAGTCAGGCGGTAGGCCCCTTCTGCACCGCTGGCGAAAGACAGGATCGCTGTGACGCTGTCGGCGGGCGGCAGATACTGAACGCGCTGGCTGACGGACGCGCTGACTTCCTCGATCTCGCCAGCGACCTTGCGCAGCAATGCAATAAAATGAACGCCGTGATCGAGGATGTAACCCCCCGCATAACTCGGGGACGCACGCCATCGCTGACTGTCCGGCTTTTGGAACGAGAGATAGGTGAAATCGACGAAACGGATCTCGCCCAGCACGCCGCTTGCGACGATCTCCTCAACCATCTGAGAGGTCTTCTTGAAGCGCCAATTCTCGGCGACCGCCCAGACGACCGGTCTTTCGAGCCGGGCGTGATGCTCCATCAGCTCTATGCCGGCCGCCACTGACGGCGCACCCGGTTTTTCGCTGATCACATGCTTGCCGGCGGAGAGAAAAACCTTGATCGCGCCTGGCATGACCTCGATTGGCAGCGTCAGGTCTACGAGATCGACGTCCGGATCTTGCGCAACGTCTTCAAGCGACCGGTAGTGCTTCAGGTCCTTGCGCCCATAGAGACCGCTGGCGCGCTTGGTGGACGCTTCGGATCGACTACAAAGCCCGACGAGCGTTATGCGGCCTTCCCCTTCCAATCGCTTCAGCGCTGGAACGTGAGCAACACACGCGAACCAGCCGCAACCGACAAGGACAACACGGACAGGTGTCGGCACGAAGCACCTCGAAGGCCGGCGGAGGGAAGGACGCGTGGCTGAATATACAACACCTGTGCCGGGCCGAGGAGTTCAAATCGCCGCGTGTGAGCAATCGCGCCGGTCGGAGGCCGCGGCGGCTGATGATCTGGGGATTAGTACCCATTGACTGGACGGGCGCCGCAGCGCGATTAAAACCAACCTGCACGCAGAGGATTTGCGGCCCGTGCAAGAAACAGACCGATAATACTTCATAGCATTCTCAGTAGACCCTAAGTTTACATTTTAGACGTTTCCGATCAGGGGCCGCCGTCCGCGGCCACGAAGGCTGCGCCGTGGGGAGAAATTCAATGTCTGCGACCTACGCGAGATTTGTGATTCCGCTGTCGCTGCTCGGTTGTCTGCCCGCCGTCCCTGCGGCAGCGCTGCTGCCTGCGGTTTACGCCTTCAGCACCGGCGACCCCGACGGAAAGATGGCGACGGCGTCTCGCCCGGACAGCAACGGAAATTTCGAGATCGAGACCGGGGACGATTTCATTCTGACGACGACCACTTCGATCGCGAGCGCGACTTTCACGGGCCTGCTCACGGGCGACGGCAGCGTGAGCAACGTGCGAGTCGAAATCTACCGCGTGTTTCCGACCGACTCGGATGTCGGGCGCACCAGCGGGGCGCCGCTATTCTCAACGTCGAACGTGCCGACTCGCGTCAATTCGCCCTCCGACGTTGCCTTTCTCGAAGCCGAACTCGGCGACCGGCGGGCTGCGTTTCTCGACCAATGAGCTCGCGGCGAGCTTTACCGTCGCCAGTTCGGTGCAGCCGGGGGGCATCCATCCCAAGCCGAACCAGACGACCGGCGGCGACGGGGCGGTCACGGGCGAGGAAGTGGAGTTCGATTTGAGCTTCACCCACGGTTTGCTCCTCCCCGCCAATCATTATTTCTTCGTGCCTCAGGTCGAGGTTACCGACGCCGACGGCAATTTCTTCTGGCTGTCGGCGCCGAAGCCGATCACCGCCGGCGCCGGGCCTTTCGTTGGCGACCTGCAGACTTGGACTCGCGACGCGGCGCTTGATCCCGACTGGCTGCGGATTGGCACGGACATCGTCGGCGGCGGCACGCCTCCGACCTTCAACGCCGCCTTCTCCCTCGTTGGCAGCACGGTTCCCGAGCCTTCGACCTGGGCCATGATGCTGCTCGGCTTCGCCGGCCTTGGTTTCGCTGCCTATTGGCGCGGGAGAAAAATCCGTCCTGCAGGCGCATGAGCCACCCCAAGGCGGCATAAACCGCTTTCGAGGGGCGCGCTCGGTTACCCTTCCTCCAAGGCCTCGGCCGCCAGAGCCAGGCGCTTGGCCATCTCCGGATCGAGGCGCTTGACCAAATCGGCATGCGCCTGCTTCCAGTCCGCGAGCCCCGCCTCAAGGCTCAGAGCCCCCTTTTCCGTGAGCCATGCAGCGCGCCGGCGCGCGTCACGGTCGCCGACCGCCATCTCGACCAGCCCTGCGGCTTCGAGCACTTGCAGATTGCGCGATAGCGTCGACTGGTCGAGCCCGGTGCGCTGCGCGAGTTCGGTCAGGGTATCATCGCGCGCCGCTGCGATTTGAGCCATCAGACCGAATTGGACGAGGCTCACGCTTGAATCCTGCATGCGCCGGTTGAGGAAGCCCGTGATCCGGCGCGCAGCAAGCCGGGCGTTCCAACCAGCGCAAGCGTCGACCGCCGCGCGCGCATCGGCGACGAGCGTCTCGCGCAACGGTTGCTTCGGCGTCGGCATCAATGTATGCAGATACATTATTTGTATCTGCATGAATAGGAGAAAGGGTGCTGACCACCGCCGCGCGCGCTTACGGCGTCGCTGATCCCTCCGAAGCCCGGCTGATGACCGGGAGAGCGTTTCTAAAGGCGATCCTTGACGGCCAACTGCCAGCGCCGCCGATCGCCGAAACCCTGTCGTTCTGGCTGACCGAGATCGGCGACGGCCTTGCCGTGTTCGAGGGCGACGCGGGGCCGCACCTTTTGAACCCCCTGGGAATCGTGCACGGCGGCTGGGCGCTGACCCTCATCGACAGCGCAGCCGGCTGCGCCGGCCACACGCTGCTGCCAGCCGGCGCGAGCTATGCGACAATTGAGACCAAGGCCAATTTCTCCCGACCGATTTCGAAGGACACGGGTCGCGTTCGCGCCGAAGGGCGCGCAATTGGCCGAGGGCGGCGCATCATCTCCTGCGAAGCGCGGGTCGTCGACGCCAAGGGGCGCCTTCTCGCACATGGGACCTCGACGCTGATGGTCCTGGACGTGGTCGCGCCCACGAAACCTGCGCCGGAAGCCGCTTAGCGGGCGCGGCGGCGGGCGCCTCGCCAGTCGGCGTTGTTCCTCACAGGCGCCGGTCGAGCGTGATCGAAGCGCGCCGGCGTGGCGGCGCTCCATCATTGCTTATGGGCGGCCCGCGCTGACTCGCGCTCGTGCGCAATGAGAGGATCCTGCATCGCGACGCTCGCCTGAACGAGAAAACCATTCACGCCGTCGGCGTCGTGGTCTAAGAACACGCGCGCCTCGAGGGCGGTGCTTTTGATCTGAGCGCTAACGCGCATTGCGACCGGAGGACATCCGAGATGAGGACCTTGACCTGCATCGCTGCGCTCAGCGCGGCTCTGCTGATGAGCCATTCCGCCTTCGCCGCCTCGGCGGTCGTCAAAGCTTGCAGGACGGATATCAAGTCGCAATGCGGCGACGAGATGAAGTCCGGGGGCAGCGCGCTCAAGGATTGCATGAAGACCCATTTCTCCGATCTCTCGGAGGACTGTCAGGTCGCGATCATTCGCGCGGCTGCGGTCGGCAAGGCCTGCAAGGCCGACGCCAAGAAGCTCTGCGCCGACGCCAAGCCCGGCAAGGGGAGCCTGGCGCAGTGCATGAGGTCGCATGCGGCCGACCTGAGTGACGGCTGCAAAGAGGCTCTGGCCAAAACAAGCGGAAGGTAGTGGACCTGGGTTCGCTTAGGCAAGCCGCGCTCTCGCTTCGCCTGACAAGCGGGCAGGGGGCCCGCAGGCCGAGCGCGCGGACTCGATCGCTCGGAGGGTATCGATGAAAGTCATTGTTTCTGGCCTGCTGGCCCTCGGCCTGTTGGCTGCGCAAATCTCAGATGCCGACGCGGCCGCCTGCGCCGCCGGCCGGTATCATGCCGGGTGCGTCGGACCCCGTGGGGCGGTGGTTACTGGGCATCGGCCATACGGCTACCACGGCGCCGCAGTGGTGCGCCCTGCTTATGGCGCGCATTGCTATTGGCGCGGGGGCGTGCGCGTCTGCCGCTAGGCGACAGTGGGGCCTTGCCGGTCGCGCAAGCTCGGGCGTCGCTCGCGATCGCCGCATCAGGCGCCTTGCTCTGCTGACCGGCGGGAAGTCGTCGCATGGCGAGGATGTTCGTCCTGTCGTTGGCTTTGTTGATCGCCGCGCGGGTCAGTTGACCGGCGAGGTTCGCGTGGACCTGGCGAATATGCGTCTTGGACGATCGGGGGGAATTCTCCGGTCTTCGTCTTTCGCGCCGCGATCGGAGAATTCTGCTTTTGCCCGGGATATGTTAGGAAAGACCTTCGACGGATTTTAACGATGCGCAGAGATCGTCTCGCTGCGGTTTAGGCTGGCAAGGCAGCGCTCCAATGCGCAACGGGCGACGCAAATACGCGAGTTGGGTGGGGCGGCTCCAGATGGGATTTCTTCCGCCGGTTCGCGCGGCGATAGGTCGCGCGGCGCCGCGAGCAAATCGCACGCAAGAAAACGCGTCCATGAAGGCGAACGTCATTCGGTGGGCTGCTGCGCTTGCCCCGATCGTCTTTGCCGCGCCGCTTCCTGCGACCGCCCAATATTTTCCGCCGGCGCTGATCATTGTCCCGCCGGCGCAGGACTATGCTGCACCGAGGCCAGCGCCGAAGCCGCAGCCGCAGCCCGACAAGGCGAAGCCTTCTGACGCCCTTCAATCGGACGGACCAAAGGGGCACTATCGGGGCAGGACATTCGTCCCCGACTAGGTAGGCGGAAGCTTCTATCCGTGGAGGCCGTTCTACCGGATCGGCGGAGCGTACTGAATGCCGCCGTTACTCCACAATTCATTCAAGCCACGCGGAATTCCAAGTTTGGAACCCGCGCCGACGTTGCGGTCGAACACTTCGGCGTAATTGCCGACCGCACGGACGATGCGCACGGCCCAGTCGCCGGTGAGGCCGAAAGGCTTGCCGAAATCGCCCTCAGTTCCGACCAACCGCTTGACTGCGGGCTTCTGCGACTTCATCGCGTCATCGATCGTCTTCGAGCTGACGCCAAGCTCCTCGGCGTTGATCATCGCGAAGTTGACCCACTTGACGATGTTGAACCATTGCATGTCGTCCTGTCTGACGGCCGGGCCGAGCGGCTCCTTCGAGATGATGTCAGGCAGGATCATGTTGTCAGCCGGCTTCGCCAGCTTGAGACGCATGGCGAACAGCCCTGAGGCGTCGGTGGTCAGGACGGTGCATTTCCCGGCCTCGTAGGCGGCGATCATATCGTCCGCGCTCGCCTCATGGACCGTTTCGTACTTCATATGGTTGGTTTCAAAATAGTCGACGAAATTGAGCTCCGTCGTCGTGCCCGGTTGCACACAGACCTTGCTGCCGTCGAGTTCGAGCGCCGATTGGAAGCCCCGGCTTTTTGGGACAAGAAACGCCTGCCCGTCGTAATAGGTCACGCCCGTGAACACGACGCCATTGTCGCCTTCGCGACCCATCGTCCAGCTCGAATTGCGCGACAGCACGTCGATCTGCTTGTTCTTCACAGCGTCGAAACGCTCCGAAGCGGACAGCGGCACGTATTGCACCTTGGACGGGTCGTCGAAGATCGCCGCCGCCACAGCCCGGCAGAAATCGACGTCGAACCCGGACCATTTCCCTTGGTCGTCCTTGCTCGCAAAGCCCTCGAGGCCAGGGTTGACCCCGCAGATCAGCGAGCCTCGACCCTGGACAGTCTTGAGCGTCTGGGATTGGGCGGCGACGCCGAACACCTGCGTCGCCGCGAGGGCGAGGACAATCGGGATCATCTTGCGCATGAACCAGTCTCGCTTCCGTTTTGTGGGCGGCCGCCGCGGCTTCTAAAGAGCGACCGCCTGCCTGATGATCACCTTCGTGCCGACCGGCACGCGATCGTAGAGGTCGATCACGTCGTCGTTCACCAAGCGGAAGCAGCCCGACGAGACGGCGTGTCCAATCGTCTGCGGCTGGTTGGTGCCGTGAATGCGATAGACGGTGCCGCCGAGATACATCGCGCGCGCGCCGAGCGGATTACCCGGACCCCCGGCCATGAACCGCGGCAGATAGGGCTGTCGCTCGATCATTTCCGGCGGCGGACGCCAGTCCGGCCATTCCTGCTTGCGGGCTATCTTCTGCAGGCCGGACCAGGTGAAACCCTCGCGGCCGACGCCAATGCCGTAGCGAAGCGCGCGGTTGTTGCCCTGAACCAGGTAAAGGAAGCGGCCCTTGGTGTCGATAATGATCGTGCCCGGCGCTTCGGTGGTGCGGAAAAACACTTCCTGCTTCTCGTACGCGCCGGCGAGCTGCTCTTCGTCCGGCGTCGGCTGATAGCCGGGCTGGTCGACGATATTCATCTCGTCCTGGCCGGGGGTCTGCGCTCCCGCTCCCGTTCCCGCGAAAGCCGCGAGCGCCACGCCAAGCGCAAGCCGCCACAACAAACCAACTCGAACCGTCATGTGTGCTCCGTCGATTGGAGGTCTAATCCTGGAATGAATCGCTGATTAGCGCTTTCCGCACCGCACGTAAACTGACGTGCCATAGCGACTCGCATTGTCTGGATCGACCCAAACCGTCGTGAACGAGTTCGCATCGACATTGGTGACGATGCGATCGTCGGGGCTGCCTGCGGCGCCTGGCGACCCCAGATACGTCTGGCCGGTCGGTCCCCCCTTGAGGACCAGCTCCGACAATTCCTTCTGGTCGGCGAGATTCATCATCACTCCGCCGGTCGGGCCCTTGTCGATGACGTAAGGCCGGTTGCACTGCGCCGCCGCCTCTTTCATCGTGCGCGCCCGATCCTCGTCCTTGTGGTAGGCGGCGAAGCCCCACTTGCCGACCAACTGGTCCGGACTGACGGACGCCGCGACAACCGCGGGCGCAGGCGGTGGATTTTCCGCGCAGCCGACGACGAAACCGGAGATCAGACAGATCAGCGCCAGCGCTCCACCGCGACGTGCGATCATCACCGGAAGCCCCTTGTTGTCGTTGTCGCCATTCTGGCGCATTCCAGCCGGCTTATGCCGAACCGTGTGGCGTTTTGTTATCAGCGTCCTCGCTATCAAACCGTGCGTGCGGGGTCAATTCGGGCTCGCGGGTGCGATCGGCGATAACGGTGGACGGCGGAGCCACGCGACTCAGACGAGGTCGGCAAGCCTTCCGCGCGCGGCTGATCGGACCAGCCGCTTCTCGGCTTCCCACAGGTCAGCGGTTTCAAGCTCGGTCAAAAACTGCGCCTTGCCGCCGGTCAGCGCCGCGACCGGCAGGCCGTCGCGGTAAACCACCCGATTGGCGGTGAGCGCCGAGAGCCTTTGGCCGGGCGTCAGGATGCCGATCAGATTGAGCGGATCGGCGCCCGAGAGCGACACCCACTCGCCCGACGCCGGTCGCCGGCGCATCTCGCGCAAGAGGCCAACCGCATCCGGCAGCGCGAATTGCTCGCCCGAGAAGCCGGCGACGAATTGGCCGCCGCGAATTTCTCCCCGCGCTTCGAGCCGGCGGTACACGCGCAAGAGATCCCGCCACGGCGGAAGCCACCCCGGCTCCTGCGTGAGAAGGCGCCAGAACACGACGCCGTACCGGGCGAGCAGCGTCCGCGCCGCATATTCGACCGCCGCTTCGCGAGACTCGCTCGCGCCCGCCGCACGATTGATCATCGCCCAGCGGCCGCCGCTCTCGATGTCGAAGCCAAGCACGCGCCCGCGCCGCTTCATGCCGGCGGGCGGCTTGCGCTGTCCCGATGGCACGAGCAGGGCGCGCAGGCCGCTGAAGCTGTCGCAGGCCGCGAGCCCGAGCGCGGCGAGTTCGCCGAGCGCTTCCTCAAGCTGCGGACGAAGGAGGCGCGTGGCTTCCGACAGTTCGTCAAAGAACAAGGCGCCGCGCGCGTTGAGGCATTCGAGCACGGCCTCAGCGCGTCCGCTCATCGGAACCGCGCCGCTTAAGGGCGCGAGCGTCATCCATAGCGGCGCCCGACGACGTTCTATGAGAGCGATCGGCGTCGCGCCGACGGGCGACACATGGCGCGTTCGCCCATTGCCGTTCGCGGCGGCGGGCGGGGTCAAGCGAGCCCAGGACGTGCGTCCGGCCAGGCATTGGGCGTCGAGCCACGATGCCTGATAGCCCTTGAGTTGCGCCGGCAGGATCTCGGTCTCCCACGCCTTTGCGGGCGCCTCGAAGCCTTCGAGGGCGCTCAAGATCACAGGCAGCGCGTCAGGCCCTTCGAGCCGCGTCTCTTCGGCTACATGAGCCCATGCGAACAGGAAGCGGAGAAAGTCGCGCGCGGCCACCGGCTCGACCTCCGACCGCAGCCGCCGAACCGTATAATGATGGATGCGCGCCAGCAGGCGCCGGTCGCACCATTGCTCGCCGTTGACGCCGGCGAGGAAATGGCCCTTGAGAATCGCGCCTTCGCTCTCGAGAGCGGCGAGGGCCGCCGCAATCCTGCCTGGCTCAAGCCCGAGCGGCGCGGCGAGCGCCGTTAGTGTGACCGGTCCGAGACCCTCGAGCCTGCCGCGCAGGATCTCGATCAGGGCTTTATCCGCCGACCATGTTTCGCCGGCCTGTTCGGCGGGCGGGGCGATCTCCGGCTCGAGCCGCGCCTCGGGCCAAATAGCGCGGAATTGAGCAAGCCGCTCAGCCGGAATCCACAACGTCGCGTGAGGGGCCTTCATGAGCGCGACGCGCTTGTCGCGCGCCAGCGCCTCGAGCCATTCGCTCCAGCCGGCCTGAGCGCGCGTTTCTGTTTCGGTCAGACAAGAGAGCCAAAGCAGCGCGTCGTGAAGCTCCTCGGAATTGACGGGATCGGGCCAGGCCTCGGCCTGAACTTTGGCGATCGCCTCGGGGTCCAGTCGGCCAAGGTCGGACGCGTCCTGTGGGTCGCGCCAGCGCCGCGCCATCACCGCCTGCGTCCGCCGTTCTTCGAGCGGCGCATCGTCGAGGAAGGCGTAAGGTCTGGCCGATAGCGCCTCCAATGCGAGCGGCGAAGGCGCGGTCAGATCGCATGAGACAAGCGCAATCTCGCCAGCTTCGAGGCGCCGAAGAAGCCGCTGCAGTCCCTCCAGGTCCATCGCCTCGTGCAGGCAGTCGGAGATCGCCTGATTGGTGAGAGGATGGTCGGGAACCTCACGTTCGCCGACCAGATTTTCGGCGCAGGCGATCTGGTCAGGGAAGACCGCGGCGACGAGATCTTCCGCCTGCATGCGCAGAAGCTGCGGAGGCACCTTCTTGCCGGCGCGAAAGCGGGGCAGAGCGAGCGAGACGCCCGCGACCCATCGCCAGCGCGTCGTGAACATCGGCGAGTCCAGCATCGCCTGGATGAGCACTTCACGCACGCTGTTCGAATGGAGATAGCGCGCGACGTCGGCGAGCTCGAAGCTATGCGCCGTGGTCAGCGACAGCACGATATTGTCCTCGGTCGCCGCCGCCTGCAGCTCGAAATTGAATGTACGGCAAAACCGCTTGCGCAGCGCCAAACCCCAGGCGCGATTGAGGCGGCTGCCGAAGGGGCTATGAATCACGAACTGCATGCCGCCCGCCTCATCGAAGAAGCGTTCGAAGACGATCGTGTCCTGCGTTGGCATTGAGCCAAGAGCCGAAAGGCTGGCAGCAAGATAATCGACGAGCTGATCCGTCGCCGGCGCGGCGATTCCCACTTGCTCGATGAGCCAGCGCCGGGCGCTTGCTCCGGAGGAGTTGGAGCGAAGTCGCGCCTCGATCTCGGCGCGGAGGCGCGACACGGCGACCGACAGCGCGTCCGTTCGGCCGGGCGCTTCGCCGAGCCAGAACGGAATGTTCGGCGGCTGGCCCTTGGCGTCCTCGACCCGCACCGTCCCGCGCTCGACGCGTTGAATGCGATAGGAGGCGTTGCCGAGCTGGAAAATGTCGCCCGCCATGCTCTCGACGGCGAAATCCTCGTTCACCGTCCCAATGGTCTGGTTCTCGGGCTCCAGCAGCACCTGGTAGTCGGCCGTGTCAGGGATCGTCCCGCCCGAGGTCAGCGCAGTGGTCCTCGCGCCGCGCCGGCCGCGCAACATGCCATTGACCGCATCGCGATGGATGAGCGAACCGCGGCGGCCCCGGCGGGTGGTGAAGCCCTCGCCGAGCATGCGCACGATGGCGTCGAAGTCCTCTCTCGCCAAGCAGCGGAAGGGCCACGCGCGGCGCAGCCGATCATAAAGCTCGGTTTCCGACCAATCTTGCGCCGCAACTTCTGCGATCACTTGCTGCGCGAGCACGTCGAGCGGCCGTTCTGGGATGGTGAGGCGGTCGAGTTCGCCGCGACGGACACTGTCGAGAAGGGCTGCGCACTCGACCAGATCGTCGCGCGAGAGCGGAAACAGGCGCCCCTTTGGCGTCCCGCCGATCGCGTGACCGGAACGGCCAACACGCTGCAAAAAGGTCGCGATCGACCGCGGCGAACCGATCTGACAAACGAGATTGACGTCGCCGATATCGATCCCGAGCTCGAGCGAGGCGGTCGCCACCAGGGCTTTCAGTTCGCCGCGCTTGAGCCGCTGTTCGGCTGAGAGCCTGAGCTCCTTCGCCATGCTGCCGTGATGCGCGGTGACGGCGTCCTTGCCGAGTTGATCGCTGAGTTCGCGGGCGACGCGTTCGGCCATGCGCCTGGTATTGACGAACACAAGCGTCGTGCGATGCTCGGCGATGAGCTCAGTCAGCCGCGCGTAAACTTCCGTCCACACCTCGTTCGACATCACCGCCTCGAGCGGCGATCCCGGAACTTCGATGCTTAAGTCGCGCCGCCGCTGGTGCCCGGCGTCGACGATTGCAACCTCCGCGGCGGGCTTGCCTTCCGCCGCGGCGCCGACGAGAAAATGGGCGATCGCTTCGATCGGATTTTGCGTCGCGGAGAGGCCGATGCGCTGCAGGCGGTCGCCGCATAAAGCCGCGAGCCTCTCCAGCGACAAAGCGAGATGGGCGCCGCGCTTGTTCGGCGCGACGGCGTGGATTTCGTCCACGATCACTGATCGGACGCTCCCCAGCATCGCGCGTCCGGACTGCGAGCCGAGCAGCACGTAAAGCGATTCCGGCGTCGTCACCAGGATATGCGGTGGACGCCGGCGCATGCGCTCGCGCTCGGCGACAGGCGTGTCGCCGGTTCTGACCCAGGTGCGGATATCGACATCCGCAAGTCCGCTCCGGCGGAGGCGCTCCCGAATGCCGGCGAGCGGCGCCTCGAGATTGCGATGAATGTCGTTCGACAGCGCCTTCAGCGGCGACACGTAGACGACTTGCGTCGCATCCGCGAGCGGCGCCTCGAGGCCCTGGCGCACCAGATCGTCGATCGCGGCGAGAAAGGCCGCGAGCGTCTTGCCCGATCCCGTCGGCGCCGCGATGAGGGTGTGGCGGCCGGCCTTGATCGCCGGCCACGCCTCGGCCTGCGCGGGAGTTGGCGAAGCGAAACACTCGGCGAACCAGTTCGCGACCGCTGGGTGGAGCAGGCCTTCGATGCCGGCCGACGGTCGAGGCGCAACCCGGCCTTCGCCCGCGCCAGTTCGCGCCTTCAAGGTCGAGGCTAAGTTGGAGCGCAAGCGGCTTAGACCCTCACCGACGCGGGTGGAATGGCGTCCGCTTATATATGGCGCCGGATCGGGATTTGGTCACCCTTGCGTCGCTCGCTTGCCGAATGCGGCGAGTTCAGCCAAGTCTCCCGCCTAATCGGCGGAGGGTCGACGCTCGGCCGCCGCCAGCAATTTGCTTCGCCACACCGGGAAAGCGCCGATGACCAGTCAAGCCCAGCAGACTGTCGCCCTCAACGATAGCGCAACGGCGCCGCAGTTCGGGCTCGGCGTCTTTCAGACGCCGCCTGGTGAGACGGAACGGGTGGTCAAAATGGCGGTCGACGAAGGCTATCGCCTGGTCGATACGGCCTCGATGTATCGGAACGAGGAGGGCGTCGGCGGGGCGCTGCTCGGCCAGACTAATGTCTTCGTGACGACGAAACTTGGCAATTCGGATCACGGCTTCGATGAAGCGATGCGCGCCTTTGACGCAAGCATCAAAAAGCTCCGCCGCGACAGGCTCGATCTGTACTTGATCCATTGGCCGCGCCCGCGCGTGAACCGCTATGTCGAGAGCTGGAAGGCGCTCGTCCGTCTGCAGAAGGATGGGAGGATTCGCTCGATCGGGGTCTCGAACTTCAACCCCGATCACCTCGAACGGATCATCGGCGAAACGGGCGTCACGCCCTCGGTGAACCAGATCGAGCTTCATCCCAAATTTCAGCAGAAAGGCTTACGCGCATTTCATGATAAGAAGGGCATCAAAACGGAATCCTGGAGCCCGCTCGGACGCGGCGGCCTGTTGGACGAGTCCGCGGTTGTCGAGATCGCCGCGAAACATAAAGCGACGCCGGCGCAGGTCGTCATCCGCTGGCATCTCGACAGCGGCCTGATCGTCATTCCGAAGACGGTTCGGCTCGAGCGCCTGAAGGAGAACATCGGCGCGCTCGCCTTCAAACTCGACGGCGACGACATGAAGCGGGTCGACGCGCTCGATTCGCCCGACGGCCGGATGGGGCCCGATCCGGCCACGGCGACTTTCTGAGCTCCTCTCGCGGGGCCTTTGAATGAGGGGATAAGCATATCCACTATGTCGGCGGGTCCCCCGCATTGCTGACGCGATCCACTGCGGTCCCTTGCAGGTTAGCCGAAAGAGGAGCCTGAAAGGTGGTTTCAAAGGCTTCGCGGGAACGCTGCGAAACGAAGTCGGTCCTTAAGCCCTTGAAAACAAAAAAACCACGACACTGATTCGGCGCTCCAGCTGAAGGCTCCGAACGTGAAACCTGTCCGTTCGCATGGCGAAATGAGGCTTTCTCGGCGTCCAGACGCGTGGAGGGGGAGGTCACGCTGCGTGCGCCCACCGCAAGCCAGATGCGCGACAATCAATTTGAGTTTAGAACGAAGCAGCCGCGCCCTCGTCTTGGTGCGGACAGCGAGCAAAATCGCTCATCGCCGAGCGCCCAACGGGAGGAGACTGAACCATGAAACGCATACTTCTTGCGCTTGCCGCCGCAACGGTGCTGTCGAGTCCTGCCTTCGCCACCAAAATTGGCGTGTCGATGGACAAGTTCGACGACAACTTCCTGACCGTCCTGCGCAACGGCATGGCCGACTACGCCAAGACGCTTCCCGGCGTCACGCTTCAGATCGAGGACGCCAAGGACGACGTCTCCAAACAACTGAGCCAAGTCCAGAACTTCATCGCCAATGGCGTGAACGCCATCATCGTCAATCCAGTCGACACGTCCGCCACCGCGGCGATCACCAAGGCCGCAGCCGACGCCGGGGTGCCGCTTGTTTACGTCAACCGCGAGCCGACCGACGTCGATAAGCTTGGCCCGAAAGCCGCCTTCGTCGCGTCAAACGAGGCCGAGTCGGGCACGCTTGAGACCAAGGCAATCTGCAAACTTCTCGGCGGCAAGGGCAATATTCTGGTCATCGAGGGACAATTGTCCAATCAGGCCGCGGTGCAACGGACCAAGGACATCCATGAGGTCATCGCGACTCCGGACTGCAGTGGCATCAAGATCATCGCCGAGCAGACAGGGGAATGGGATCGCACAAAGGGCCAGAACCTGATGACCAACTGGCTGTCGAAAGGCATGCATTTCGACGCCGTCGTCTCAAACAACGACGAGATGGCGGTCGGCGCTCTTCAGGCGATGAAGTCGGCCGGTATGGATACCAAGAAGGCGATAGTCGGCGGCGTCGACGCGACGCAAGATGCGCTCGCTTCGATGAAGGCTGGCGACCTCAAAGTGACCGTGTTCCAGGACGCCGCGGGTCAGGGCAAAGGCGCGGTCGATGCAGCGCTCGCGCTCGCCGCGGGCAAGCCGGTCGACAAGAAGGTCTATATTCCCTTCCAGTTGGTGACCCCCGCCAACATGGATCAGTTCATGAAGAAAAACTGAGTTTCCTCAATGCCTCTTCGTCTCGCTGGTCCTTTTGGCGAGACGGGGGCGCCCGGAGACGCCAGACCTCCCAGCGCCTCCGGGCTGTCGCGAGCGAGGACTGACAGGAGGATCGCCGCGGTCCCTGGAAAAGGCGACGCAGAAGATTGGAATAGGACGAAGCGCCATGGCGACCATCAGTCCTTCGACGGCCGAAATTGTCAGGCAGAGCGGCGCCATTCCGGGGGCCGAATACCTGCTTGAGGTTTCGAATGTGCGCAAGGCCTTCCCGGGCGTGCTCGCGCTTGACGACGTCTCATTCCGGCTGAAGCGCGGCCACGTCCATGCGCTCATGGGCGAGAACGGCGCAGGCAAGTCGACGCTGATGAAGATCATCGCCGGGATCTACACGCCCGATTCCGGCTCCTTCAAACTGAAAGGGCAGGAAATCAAGCTGTCGTCGCCCCTCGACGCCCTCCAGTACGGCATCGCCATGATTCATCAGGAGCTCAACTTGATGGATTACATGACGGTCGCCGAGAACATCTGGATTCGCCGCGAGCCTCTGAACAGGCTCGGCTTTGTGCGTCATGAGGAGATGCGGCGGCGCACAAAAGAATTGTTCGAACGCCTCGACATTCCCCTCCATCCTGAGACGGAAGTGCGAGACCTCTCGGTGGCCAACCGGCAGATGGTCGAGATTGCGAAGGCCGTGTCGTATGATTCCGACATCCTGATCATGGATGAGCCGACCTCGACGCTGACAGAACGCGAGGTCGAGCACCTGTTCCGGATCATCCGTTCGCTCAAGGATCACGGCACGGGCATCATCTACATCACCCACAAGATGAACGAACTGTTCGAGATCGCCGACGAAGTGTCGGTGTTCCGTGACGGACAATTCGTCGGCGAGCACAAAGCCTCGGATGTTTCGCGCGACGAAATCATCAAGCTCATGGTCGGGCGCGAGATCACTCAGATGTTCCCGAAAGAGGTTGCGCCGATCGGCGACGTTGCTTTGTCGGTGCGAGACCTCTGCCTTGAAGGTAAGTTCCATGGCGTGTCGTTCGATCTGCGCAAGGGAGAAATTCTCGGAGTGGCCGGTCTCGTGGGTTCGGGGCGCAGCAACGTCGCTGAGACGCTGTTCGGCGTGACGCCAGCAACCTCCGGCGCGATCCGCATCGACGGCAAAGAGATCGCGATCCCGAACCCCGGCGTGGCAATGGACGCCGGCATGGCCTTCCTGACCGAGGACCGCAAGGCAAGCGGCTGTTTCCTGCTCCTGGACATCATGGCGAACATGCAGATCGCGCTTTTGCGCCACGGTCATGCGACGGCGGGTTTCGTCAACGAGCGCAAGATCGAAGCGCTCTGCCAGCAGCAGAAGAACCGCCTGCGCGTTCGGACACCAGACCTCGAAGAGCCGATCATCAATCTCTCGGGGGGCAATCAGCAGAAGGTCCTGATTGCCCGCTGGCTGCTGACCCGGCCGAAAATCCTCATCCTCGACGAGCCTACGCGCGGCATCGACGTCGGCGCCAAGGCCGAGATCCACAAGCTTATCACCGAACTGGCCGTACAGGGCGTGGCCGTGTTCATGATTTCGTCGGAGCTGCCGGAGGTCCTGGGGATGAGCGACCGGATCCTAGTGATGCACGAAGGCCGCATGACCGGCATCGTCGACCGCAAGGACGCAACTCAGGTCCGGATCATGGAGCTGGCGTCGCAATAGCGCCGAACATACAGACGCTCGAGGAGACAACGCCCGTGGCCACCGACATCTCGACAGCCGCTCCGACCTCCGAAGTCAGAAAAGCTGGACGCCGTCGCTTCCCACCCGAACTCAGCATCCTCGCGGTCATGATCGGCATGATGCTGCTGTTCGAGGTCCTGGGCTGGATCTTCGTCGGGCAAAGTTTCATTGCCAATCCGCTCAGGCTCAGGATCATGATCCTGCAGGAAGCGGAGATCGGCATCATTGCTGTCGGCGTCACCCAGGTCATCATTATGGGCGGCATCGATCTTTCGTCGGGGTCCGTCGTCGGCATGACGGCGATGATCGCAGCGAGCCTTGCGCAGGCCGCTGGCTACACGCACGCGATCTACCCAAGCCTCACCGGTCTCAACCCGATCTTTCCCGTGGCTGCAGGTCTGGTGTGCGGACTGATCGCAGGATTAATCAATGGCTCGCTGATTGCGCTAACCAAAATCCCCCCCTTCATTGCGACGCTCGGAATGATGGTGTCGGCGCGCGGGGTCGCCGACTGGTATACGAACGGCCAGCCGATCGGCAATCTTTCCGACAGCTTCGCGGCCATCGGCGCGGGCTGGTGGCCTGTCATCATCTTCCTCGGCGTCGCCTTCATCTTTCACATCGCGCTGCGCTATACCCGCTACGGCAAGTTCACATACGCGATTGGCGCCAATCCGCTCGCGGCGCGCGTCTCTGGCATCGACGTCGAGCGCCACGTAATCATCGTCTATATGATCGCGGGACTCCTCTCCGGTCTCTCCGGCATCGTGCACACGGCGCGCGCCATCAGCGGCCAGGCAGGCGTCGGCGTCGGTTTCGAACTTGACGCGATCGCCGCGGCCGTTATCGGCGGGACCTCGCTTTCCGGCGGCGTCGGCCGCATGACCGGCACGGTGATTGGGGCGGTCATCCTCGGAATCCTCACGTCAGGCTTCACATTCCTCAACGTCGACGCGCATTACCAGGAAATCATCAAGGGCGGCGTTATCGTCGCGGCGGTGGTGGCCGATCAGTACCGCCAGCGCCGACGCAAGGGAGCGTGAACGATGGTCGAAATCGAAAACCATTTTGCTAACCTGATCTTGAGCCTGGGGGCCGATCACGGCTGCATCATCGCGACAGCGACGTCGCGATAGATGAGGGCGGCGCGGGCGAGAGCGTCCTTCGGGACATATTCGTCGGGCTGGTGAGCGACGTCGAGCGAGCCAGGGCCAAGCACGACGCCCACGGCGCCGACGTCATGAAAGTGAACAAGATCGCACCCGCCCGTTAGTCCGCCTGGCTGCGGAAACGTCACGCCATGCGCGCGGGAGATCGCGACCGCCTTGCGCACAAGCGGATCGTCGATTGGAGTCTCCGTCGACCCGGCTTTCGTGCGGATCGCCGCGATCTCGGCCTCCACGCCGTGCTCGCGTTTCGCGCGCGTGAGCAGTGCGCGCAGCTCCTCCAGTGTGGCGTCAAGCGTCTCGCCGGGCAGAAGTCGCCGGTCGAGCACCATCTCGCAATTCTCCGGGATGACGTTGTCGCCAATTCCACCTGTGATACGAGTCACGGACAGACTGGCGTGTCCGACCAGCGGATGATTCAACGCCCTCAATTCGCGATCGCGCGCATCGAACAGGGACATGAGTTGGCTCGCCGCGAGGATCGCATTCACACCAAGCTCCGGGCGTCCGGAATGCGCGGCCTTGCCCTTGACGCGGATAAGCGGCCGCAAACAGCCCTTATGAGCTGCAAACACGGCGTTGTTGGTCGGTTCGCCGATAACGATCAAGTCAGGTGTTGGCTGCTGCTTCGCGAGAACCCTTGAGCCGCCGCCGTTGATCTCCTCGTCGGCGACGAACATCACGATCAGCGTGCCGCGCCATGAGGTCCGCTGCGAGGCGAGAAGGCGGCCGGCCTCGGCCATGGCCACGATCGGGCCCTTGGCGTCACAAGCGCCCCGCCCGAAGAGCTTGCCGTCGCGTTCCGTCAGACGAAATGGATCGCTCGTCCAGCCGCCCCCGACGGGAACGGTGTCCATATGCGAGTTGAAGGCGAAACAAGGACCGGCGCCGTTGTCGATCTGGCCGACGACATTGGCGCGGCCGTCTCCAACCGGGCGAACTTCAGTCGCGAAGCCGATGGCCTCGAGCTCGGACGCAAGCAGCGCGGCGGCCTCGACCTCCCGACCTGGCGGGTTCTGTGTGTCGATGGCGACGAGTCGCTCAAGAAGGCACGTGAGGCGCGCGACGTCGGGCGCGGACGCAAGGGTTGCAAGGCTCACTGCACTTTTCCTCTCGCCGCGACCTCGTAGAACGTTTCCACCCGTCCTTGCCGGGCAGCGTAGATCCGATCGTACAGGTTCGTCACCACGCAGGCGTGGTTGGGGATGACAGTGACAAGCTCGCCGACCTTGGGCTCTCCCGAGCCTGGCGGCGCGCGAGCATGTCCGTGTTCTTCGCTGAGGCCATAGATCTCCCATTTGGGATGTTCGAGGACACGACCGTAGCCCTGAAGGCCGAGGAGATCGGACGACAGGCTCTTCGAACCAGCATCGATCACGCAGCGGTCAGGCGCCGCGTGCGAAACGACCCTGGCATGAACTCTGAGCGCGCAGCCGGCGAGCGTGCCGAGGCCATGCGTCTCGACATGATTCCGGTCGCTGTAGATATAGGTTCCCGGCCGGTGCTCGGTCGCGGCGGTCACTTCATGAGCGCTATAAAGATCCGGTGTTCCGCCGTTGCTGACAGTCTCGACGGCAAGCCCGGAGCGCTTGCAGAGATCGACAGCCTCGGTCAGCCAGGCGTTGGTCTTGGCGACGGAGTTCTTTGGCGGATAAGTCATGAGCCCTTTGAACTTGAGCCCGGGCGCGGCATCGATCGCCCGAGCGAGCGTGACGGCGTCTGCCGGCGATGTGGCGCCGCAACGCTGCGCGCCGGTATCGCATTCGACCAGCACCGGCAGCTCGAGCCCGGCGCGGGACATGGCGGACGACAGGCCTTCGATCACCTCGTTCGAGTCCGCCACGACCTTCATGTCGGACCGACGGGCGAGGGCAACGAGGCGGTCAAGCTTGGTCTGACCGATGAGATTGTAAGTCAGCAGGATGTCGGCGATGCCGGCGTCGACCATGACCTCGGCCTCGCCAAGCTTCTGGCAATTCACGCCCTTCGCGCCGAGCTTGATCTGCAGATGAGCGAATTCCGGAATCTTGTGCGTCTTGATGTGAGGTCGAAGGCTAAGTCCATGGCGGTCGAGATAGGTCTGACAGCGCCTGAGATTGTTCTCCATCACGTCGAGATCGACCACCGCGCAGGGCGTATCCAAATCCTGGACAAGCAACTTTCTTACTCCTTCAAAATCACGAGAGCGCCCCCGCGCTTTCTCAGCGGGACTGGTCGCGGCCCGACAATGGCAGCATAGCCAAAATCAGGCAGCCGAGAATGACGCTGCGCCAGCCTTCCGAGGCGTTCACGACCGTGATCAACGCCGTCATCGTCACCAGAAGCACTGCTCCGGCGATCGTGCCAAGATAAGAGGCTTGTCCGCCAAGGATCGAGGTGCCGCCGAGCACCACCGCAGCAATCGACGACAACAAGTACGGGTCGCCGATGCCCACATAGCTCGGTCCATTCATCGACAGAAGCAAAAGGCCTGCAAGGCCAGCACAAAACCCCGAGACAACATAAGTGG
Organism: uncultured Alphaproteobacteria bacterium; assembly: GCA_963726105.1. GTDB lineage: Bacteria > Pseudomonadota > Alphaproteobacteria > Rhizobiales > Beijerinckiaceae > Roseiarcus. The sequence continues at coordinate 33,204 of CAVSBJ010000022.1, read as the reverse complement.
CCAGCGTCAGCCGGCGAATCGGGACGCCCGACAGGCGGCTCACGACGGGATTGGCCCCGATGGCGAAAATGAGCGAACCGCTACGCGTTCCACGCAGCCAGAACAGGCAAACCCCCGTACAATCGCCCATAGCATGATGTTCACCGAGACGGTGAGAAAGTGGGTCGAGCCGAGCCAATCGAGCGAGGGGTTGGTGACCGAAATCGCGCTGCCGCCGGCAATGAGGATGAGGAGCCCTTGCAGAATCGTCGCCGTGGCCAAAGTCATGATCAGCGGCGGCAGACCCAGAGAGCCGATGCCGAGGCCGTTCACCGCTCCGATTCCGGCGGCGACGAACAGCGCCAGCGCGATGGCTCCGAGTCGGGCGGCGTCGGCTTCGAAAGTCACCAGCGGCAGAATGATGGCGGTGACCGTGATGATCGCACTCACCGAAAGATCGATGCCGCCGCCGATCACGGCAACGGTCTGGCCGATGCCGACGAGGCCGATCACCGCGGCGAGCTCGACGATATAGCGCAGGTGAGCGTAGGCGCCGAAGCCCACGATCCACGGCGAGGCCGCGATCCACAGGATCGCGACAATCGCGTAGGCGACGAGCGAGCGGCCGGACGTGGCCGCAAAGCGCTGCAAGCGCAGGACCGCGTTCAAGACGCCCCCGCAGAGAGGCGCGGATCAAGGGCAGCGCGACCGTCGCCACGATGATCAGTCCCCGGACCACATATTGCGCCACCAAAGGGAGGCCCATAAAGAACATGACGTTGATCAGGATGATCATGAGCAGGCTGCCCGCGAGCGCCCCGCGCATGGCGCCCTGGCCGCCCAGAAGCCCGACCCCGCCAAGCACCGCAGCGGCGACCGCGGCAAGCGTCAGCGGTTCGCCGATCAAGGGATCGCCCGACCCGGTCTGCGCAGCCACGTAGAGTCCGGTGAAAGCCTGAAGATTGGCGCTGATGATGTAGGCGCTCATGCGCACGGTTGTGACGCTGACTCCGAGCGGTACGCGCCTTCGGCATTGTCGCCGACCGCGATCCGTTCGATCCCCAAGGGCGTCGCTTGATAGAGCTTCCAGAGAATGACCAGAAGCACGACCAAAACCGCCGCTGTCGGATGACTGCCGGCGAGGAATTCGGACAGCGAGGGGGCACGTATCCGCCGGGCCGCGGCATGATGAGAAGCGCAATGCCGCGCAACACAAACGAGAGCGCCAGCGTCACGATGATCGCCGGATAGCGGCCAATCGCGACGAAGGCGCCAACGATCGCGCCCACGGCTGTCCCAAGAGCGAGGAGCGCGAGGACGCCGCCGAAAATGCCAAGCGGCCCTTGCATGGTGAGCAAAGCGTGGATGCGGCCGGCGACGAGCTCGATCGACACCTCGCGAAGCACCGGGTTGCCGAAGAAAGCCTTCGAGACGCTCCGCGCTTCAAGGATCGTCTGATGCACGCCCATTTCGCCGCGCTGTTCGATGGCGCGAGCTACTTCTTCAGGCTCTTCGCGATCAGCTTGTCGAACAGCTTCGTATCGTAGGGCGAGTAGATGTACCCGTCTGCCGCGAAGTCCTTTGCCCGGGCGAGGTAGCTGTCGAGATTGGCCTCGTCGATGATAGGCAGGGGCACGTCGATGTAGGCTGGGATATGATCGCCCTGCAAAGCCTTAACGGCCGAATAGACCGCGAAGGCCGCGAGCCAATTCGGCCGCTGCGTCGCCCAGGCAGTGAGCTTCTTCTGCTTCCACATCTCGAGGAATGGCCGATAGTTCTCGCCTGTGATCGGGACGAGCTTGCGCCCCTGCTTCTCGAACGCGGTCACCGCTCCCGCCGAGAGCGCTCCGCCCTGGCTCCAGACCCCGTCGATCTGAGGATTGCCGAAGAGCAAGTTGGTGACGGCTTCTTGCGCGGGCGCGGCGTTATAGGGCGTGTTGGTCTCCGCCAAAATCTTGATGCCCGGATTGGCCTTGAACACCGGCTCGGCGCCTCTGCGCCGATCGTCGCTGACCGAGACGCCAGCCGGGCCATTTAAAACCAGAATGTTGCCCTTGCCGTTAAGCTGCTTGATCAGCCACTCCGCAGCCAGCTTGCCCCACTGGGCCTGATCGGTGTCGATCTTCGTGGTCAAGTCCTTGGTGTCGACAAGGCTGTCGAAATTGGTGACCGCGATTCGCTTGGAGCAAGCGTCGGCGATGTTGCGATCAAGCGCGGTGGCCGAACCGGCGTCGACGATGATCGCATCGAGCTTGGCGTCGATCATCGACTGGATCTGCTGGATCTGCGTATTGGCGTTGCCCTGGGCGTCCGTGACCGTCAGGCTATCGACCAGGCCCTGCTTTTTCAGCACGTTGGCCATATCTTCGATCGTACCGGTCGTCTCCTTCATCCATGTTGGGATCGAATAGATGTTGGCCCAGCCCATCTTGAACGCGCCTTGTGCTCGCCTTTGATGCAATTGGCCGCTGCAAGCGCGGAACCCGCGGTTGCAAGCTGCAAAAGGGCGAGACCGGCTGCGACAACAGGCGCGAGGCGAGGTCGCGCAAAATTCGTCTTGTTCATGTCAGCGTTCTCCGTTCGCGAGTGTCACTTGCCTGATCCGGGTCCCCGTCAACCACCCCTCGATGTTGAGTCGCTCCGTCGTGCGCACCCGCCATCGGCTCTATGTGCAAGTTAGCGACCCGCGTTTTGACAAGTCAACGCGCCCATGCTTGCGGGGCTGGGCCAGACGATAGTGGGCGAAAGTCAGAAGGGCTGCGCGATCGCTGACGCCTCAGCCGCAGCAAACATTCCTGACCGTTGGAGCTTCGAAAGTGGCCGGACTGTACAGCGGACCCATCGTCGACGCGCACATTCACCTGTGGGATCTGGGCATGGACCGGCATCCATGGCTTCGCCCCACTGGAGGCGCCATGCAGGCTCTTGGAGATCTCGCGCCAATCCGATGGAATTATCTCGTCGATGACTACCGGCGCGACGCCGCCAACCAGAACGTGGTCGCTTCCGTGCACATAGAAGCGGCCTGGGACCGCGCGGACGATCCGCGAGCTGAGATTGAATGGCTGGAGACGCTCGACAAGTCGTCAGGCGTCGCTGCTCGTTATATCGGTTTCGCCGACCTCACGGCTTGTGACGCGGCGGCGGCGCTTGATCGCCTGTCCGAGGTCAAGCGTTGCGTCGGAGTCCGACAGATGCTGAGCTGGCATCCGACCGAGACGGCTCGATCATTCGCATCACGGCCTGGCATCGCAGACGAGGCAGACTTTCGCCGCGGCGTCGCGCTGCTCGCCCGCCACGGCCATCTCCTCGAGTTGATGCTCTATCCTTACCAGGCCGAGGAGATCGTCGGGCTGGCGCGCGACTTTCCCAACCAGACATTCATCGTCAACCATTGCGGCAGTCCGATCGATCGCGATCACGACGGCATGCTGCGATGGAAAGAAGGACTGAAGCGGCTCGGGTCGGCGCCCAACATCCTGATCAAGATCTCAGCGCTTATCGCTTACGATCCGAGCCCGACGCCCGACAGCCTGCGCGAAGTCGCGCTTCATTGCATCGAATCCTTTGGCGTCGATCGATCGATGTTCGGCAGCGATTTCCCAGTCGGTCGCCTATGGACAAGCTTCGACGCGATCTTTGACGGCTTCAAGGCGATCGTCCGCGATTTCTCCGAGGCCGAGCAGTCCGCGCTCTTCCACGGCAATGCGCGGCGCGTTTACCGAATGGAGGCGCTCTGAAGCGGAGCGCATGGGGGAACGCTTATCTCTCAGTATATTTCTTGGCCCATTCGACGCCGTCCCAAGTGATCATCTTCGTGGGCGCGACCTTGATCAGGTAGCGCGGCGGTCGTAGGTCGGCACAAGATATTCTGGGCCGCGCTCGCCGAGGTAGCGCACCGAGGTGCGGTTGGCGACGCCGAGGCATCCTCCCTGCATCGGCGCCGGGCCGGAGACGATCTCCGCCTTCCCTTGCGCGACGATGCGCCTGTAGGTCCCGCTGTCGTGCTCGCACGAAATGGCGACGTTCGGATTCTTCTTGATATGCGCGATCCAGGCCGCGCGCTCCCGCACGACCATCCAAAAGGCCTCGCCGTCCCATTCCTGCCAGACCGGGGTGACGTAAGGCAGGCCGTTTCTGTCGATGGTCGCGATCCGCGCGACCACCGGCTCGTGCAGAAACTCTTTAACTTCCGCCGGCGTGAGCTTGCGGTTCTTTCCCATCCATTCGGGATGTTGCGTGCCGGTCATTCTGGTCCCTGGCTGGAGCTCTGAATCTTAATGAACGGGGTCCAGCACGACCACCGGTATCTCGCGATCGGTCTTGAGCGCATAGTCAGCGTAAGGTGGCCAAAACAGGAGCGCTTTCACCCAGAGTTGGCTGCGTTCCTCGCCCTCGACCGTCCTCGCTCGCGCCTTCAGCTTCTTGGTCCCGACCTGCACCTCGACTTCCGGGTTGGCGAGGATATTGCGGTACCATCCGGGATGCTCGGGCGCGCCGCCCTTTGAAGCGACGATGAAATAGCTGTCGCCCTCCGTCCCGTAAAATAGCGGGAAGATGAACTTGTCGCCGGACTTGCGCCCGGTGGTGGTGAGCAAGAGCGCCGGCGCCGTGATCTCCCCTCGCTCGGGCACGTTGACCTTGTACATCTGTCCCTCTTTCCCGCCGCTCGCGAGATAGAGGTTCGCATGCTTGACCATCCATTCCGGCATGTTGGGAGCGAGCTTCGCTTCAGCCATCGTGTCCTCCTTGAAGAGGTAAGAGCATAGCGCCGCATGCAGGATCGGCCAAGCAGAGTGAGAGGCGCCGTGCTGCGGGCCGATGAGAAACCCAGACCGTCCTCTCGTTGCAATGTTCCGTCCCGGGGCTTAGGCTCAACGCCTGCGAAGTTCCGCGTGCGGACGTCACGCAGCGCGAACAAGACGAGAGGCAGTCATGGTGGAAATTCCCGCGAAATATCTGGATCTGCTGCAGGAAAAGAAGAGCTTCGCTAACCTCGCGACAATCATGCCGGATGGGACGCCGCAGGTGACCCCCGTATGGTTCGACTACACGAACGGCAGGATCCGGGTAAACTCCGCAAAAGGTCGTGTGAAGACACGCAATATGTCGGAAGGCGCTGCGGTGGCGCTCTCGATCCTTGACCCCGAAAATCCCTATCGGTACATCCAGGTCCGCGGGCGGGTCGAACATGTGACCGAGAAGGGCGCAGACGCGCACATCGATTCCCTCGCCAAGAAATACCTGGGCAAGGACAAGTATCCCTGGGCCCAACCTGACCAGATCAGGGTCATCTTTGAAATCGAGCCCGACAAGGTGCAGGTCATGGGGTGATCGTCGTCCGCTCTTAGGAGCGCTCGGCGACCGCAGGGGCGGCTCACTCGGGAGCCGGATGGCCTATGTGGACCGCGAGAAAGGCGCGACTCGCGGCGCGGTTTCAAGCAGGCATTCATCATTGCTGCCCCGGGCGTTGAGAGACGACGAGCGGTCGCGCAAACCTGTCTGTCTGCGCTATTGGTCCGTTGCGGGGTCACGAGGCCTCATGACGTCGGAGCGGGATCATGCTCAAGCTAGGATATAAGGCGTCGGCGGAGCAGTTCGGGCCGACGGAATTGCTGCAGTTTTCGCGCCTCGCGGAAGAGGCGGGTTTCGACTCCGTCTTCATCAGCGATCATTTCCAGCCTTGGAAGCATCATGGCGGCCACGCCCCTTTTTCGCTTGCATGGCTTGGCGCGCTCGGCGCGGTCACATCTCGCATCACCATCGGTACGAGCGTGCTCACGCCCACCTTTCGCTATCACCCCGCCGTTCTGGCGCAGGCCTTTGCCACGCTCGGGGTCATGTTTCCCAATCGCATCGTACTCGGCGTTGGGACGGGAAAGTCGCTGAACGAGGTGCCGTCCACCGGCATGGACTGGCCGGAGTTCAAAGAGCGGTTCGCGCGCTTGCGGGAGGCCGTCACGCTCATGCGCCAGTTGTGGACCGAGGAGCGGGTGACCTTCGAAGGCCAGTATTATCGCACCAAGGATGCGACCATCTATGATCGGCCCGCGACTCCAGTTCCGATTTATGTCGCCGCAGCCGGCGCGTTGATCGCGAAATATGCCGGCCGGATGGGCGACGGCTTGATCTGCACGAGCGGCAAGGCGCGCGAGCTCTATACCGAAACGATTCTGCCGAAGGTGTTGGAGGGGCGAGGCGAGGCTGGCGCGCGCGCCCCCGACTATGCACGGATGATCGAGGTCAAGGTTTCGTTCGATACAGATAGAAAGCGCGCGATGGAGGACACGCGTCACTGGGCGGTTCTCGCGTTGACACCAGAGGAAAAGGTTTCTGTTCACAGCCCGGAAGAGATGGAGCGCCTCGCCGACGGGCTCTCGGCCGAGCGCGCCGCGAGCCGCTGGATCGTCTCGACCGATCCGGACGAGCATGTCGAGCGGATCGGCACCTATATCGACCTCGGTTTCGACCATCTCGTTTTTCACGCGCCGGGTCCCGATCAGGAGCGGTTCATCCGATTGTACGCCGAGCAGGTCCTGCCTCGCCTCCGTCGCCGACGCGGCGCGCCGGACGAAACGCGCAAGAGCGCATGACCTCTCTCGAGGTCATTGCCTTGAACGGCCTGCCCCTGGTCGAGGCTGGCGACGATCTGGTCAAACTGATCGCCTCAGGTCTCAAGCTGAACGGGCTCGAGCGGCGGGCTCAAGACGTGCTGGTCGTGGCGCAGAAGATTATCTCGAAGGCCGAGGGCCGCATGGTCGACCTTGCGACCATCAGGCCGTCCGCGCAGGCGATCGCCCTCGCGACCGAAGTCGACAAGGACCCGCGGCTTGTCGAGGTCATATTGTCGGAATCTGTTCGCGTCGTGCGGGCGCGCCGCAACGTACTGATCGTCGAGCACAGGCTTGGCTTCATCATGGCGAATGCCGGAGTGGACCAATCGAATGTGGGACCAGGGGACGGCGCCCGGCGTGTGCTTCTGTTGCCGGAGAATCCGGACCGCAGCGCAGCGACGCTGCGCCGTGGGCTCGCAGCAGCGACCGGGGTCGATCTCGCGGTGGTGATAAACGACAGCTTCGGACGTCCGTGGCGCCAGGGAACCGCCGGTGTTGCGATCGGCGCCGCCGGCCTTCCAGCGCTGATCGATCTGCGCGGACGGCCAGACCTTTTCGGCCGAACGCTTGAGGTGAGCGTCATCGGTTTCGCGGATGAGATCGCCGCCGCGGCTTCGCTCGTCATGGGCCAGGCGGATGAAGCGGCGCCCGTGACTCTGATCCGGGGCTTGCGTTGGTCCGCTCCGGAATCGACGGCGGCCAGCATCGTTCGCGCCCCAAACGAGGATCTGTTTCGATGAGTTCGGGATCTTGTGGTCGCCCTGTCGGGAGGCATCGGTGGGGCCAAGCTGGCGCTCGGTCTCAGCCGGATCCTATCGGCGGACAATCTCCTCGTCGTCGCCAATGTCGGCGATGATTTCGAACATCTCGGCCTGCATATCTCGCCCGATTCCGACACGCTGATGTACACGCTGGCCGGCCTCGACAATGCGAAGCTCGGTTGGGGCCGGCAGGACGAAACGTGGGCGTTCATGGAGACGCTCTCCGCGCTCGGCGGCCCGGACTGGTTTCGCCTCGGCGATCGCGATCTTGCGGTTCATGTGGAGCGGACCCGTCGGCTGCGACATGGCGAGAGTCTCTCCGCCATCACCGCGGACTTCTGCCGCCGCCTCGGCGTCGGTCCGCGCGTGCTGCCGGCGACAGACGATCGCCTGCAGACCCGATTGCGGACCGATGAGGGCTGGCTTGATTTCCAGGACTATTTCGTCCGTCTTCAGTGCCGCCCTGTCGTGCGCGAACTCGCCTTCGACGGCGCGGCGGATGCGCGCCCTCATCCCGATCTTCTGGCGGCGCTAAGCGACGAGCGGTTGCGCGCGGTGGTCATTTGCCCGTCCAACCCCTTCATCAGCGTCGAGCCGATCCTTGCCGTGTCGGGGATGCGTCAGGCTCTCTTGGCCTGCGCGGCGCCGGTCATCGCGATATCCCCCATCATCGGCGGCCGCGCGGTCAAAGGTCCGACCGCCAAAATGATGACGGAACTCGGGATGACGCCGAGCGCCGCCGCCGTTGCTCAACGCTACGGCGATTTGCTTGATGGTTATGTTATAGATAGTGGGGACGAGGCTGAGGCGGTCCGCATGGCGCCTAAAGTGACGCTGGCGCCCACGCTCATGACGACCCTCGCGGAGCGTGAGCAACTGGCTGGTGTCGTCCTTGAGGCGGCGGATGCGCTTGTCTCTTCGAAACGAAGGCGAGACCTCGTCGCGTGACCAGGATCTGGGCCGTCGTGCCCGTCAAGGAATTCGAAGGCGCCAAGCAAAGACTGTCGTCATGCCTGAGCGCCGAGGAACGTCGAACGCTCGCAACGACCATGCTCGAGGATGTGCTCGAAGCGGTGAGCGCGGTCCGGGAAGTTGCCGGCGTGCTCGTCGTCACGGTCGATCCTGCGGCCACATCGCTCGTGACTCGTTATGGCGCGCGCATCGTCACGGAAGGGGCGCGCGAAGGCCATACCGGCGCCGTCACCGCTGCGGCTCGCCTGCTCGTGCGCGAAGGGCAGGGCGGCATGATGACGATGCCCGGCGACATTCCACGACTGTCCTCAGCCGAGGTTGCCGCGACGCTTGCGGCGCACCGGGCCGCGCCTGCATTCACCATCGTGCCTGCGCATGACGATCTTGGGTCGAACACGATCGTTTGTTCGCCGCCCGACGCCGTTCCGCTGCGGTTCGGCGAGGACAGTTTCTATCCGCACCTCGATGCGGCGCGAGCCCGGGGGATCGAACCGCTCGTGGTCCGCCATCGTGGGATCGGCATGGATATCGATAATCCCGTTGATCTCGTCACGTTTCTCAAGATGTCGCCGGCAGTGCTCACGCGGACGCTGGCTTTTCTCGAACAATCCGGCGTCGCCGACCGCCTTCTGGCTACGAGCTAGAGCATTTTCATCAGGCCGGGCGTCGCTTTGGCTTAATAACATGTGCATGTTGTATGTTTTGCACGCTGTCAAAGAAGGAGCGACGACCGACTCGCTAGTCAGGCCGCAACCCATTGAAATGACCCGAAACGGACTCGCAAACGGCGCCCTGCGGGCTATTCCGCCGCGACGAGTTTCCGAGGCGGCGTCAAAACCACGGGAGCCAGATCGGCGGCGTTCAGCGACGCCTCTCGCCGCTCAGCCGGGGCCGGTCTGTAGAGCGTGGTCCGCTGTTCCGGCGTCCGCCCGAGCGAACGGATGAGGGTCTCCATCGCCTCGGGCGGAAATTCCTGCCCGTGCTCGGTCCCCGCAGCGCGAGAGATGCTCTCGTTCATCAAAGTGCCGCCGAGATCATTGGCGCCGGCGTTGAGGCAGGCCGCCGCGCCCTCAGGCCCCATCTTGACCCAGGATGTCTGAATGTTCGTGATGTGCGGATGCAGGGCGAGGCGCGCCACCGCATGCATCAGCACTGCTTCTCGGAACGTTGGCCCACGACGAGCCATGCCCTTGAGGTACATCGGCGCTTCCATATGCACGAACGGCAATGGCACGAATTCTGTGAAGCCGCCCGTCTCCGTCTGCAAGTCCCGGAGCGCGATCAGATGCCGCGCCCACGACAGCGGATGCTCGATATGGCCGTACATGATCGTGGATGTCGTGCGCAGGCCAAGACCGTGCGCGGTCCTCGCGACATCGAGCCATTCCGCCGTGTTCACCTTGTCGGCGCAGATAATGGCGCGGACTTCGTCGTCCAGGATCTCCGCGGCGGTCCCCGGCAACGTGCTTAGGCCCGCGTCTCTGAGATTGGCGAGAAACGACCGGATCGGGAGCCCAAGCGTCGCCGCGCCCTGCGTGACCTCCAAGGGCGAGAAGGCGTGGATGTGCATGTCCGGGACCGCAGCCTTGATGGCGCGGCAAATGGCGAGATAGGTCTCGCCGCTGTAATCCGGATGAATGCCGCCCTGCAGGCACACCTCGCTCGCGCCTCGTTCCCAGGCTTCGCTGGCGCGGCGGACAATCTCTTCGAGGGCAAGGTCATATGGCGCGCCCCGCAGCGCCTCATGCTTTTTGCCCTTCGAAAAAGCGCAGAACGTGCAGCGATAGGAGCAGATGTTGGTGTAGTTGATGTTGCGGTTGACGACGTAGCGGATGATGTCGCCGCTGACCGCGCGGCGAAGCTCGTCGGCCGCGGCGACAACGCGCTGGTAATCGGCGTCGCGCGCCGCGAACAGTCGCACGATCTCGGACGCGTCCAGATGCGCGCATCCTTGTGCGCGCTCGATGATCCGCTCGATCGCTGGGTCGACCGAGCGCGCATGAACCGTGGCCGCGCGCGGCACGACCTTCGTCCCGGGCGCCCAATTGTCGTCGCGCGCGAAGCCCTCTGCGTCGCTGAGACGGCGCGTCTGGGAGGCGATCTCCGGCGCGGTCCAGACGCCAAGATCGCGCGCGTAGGAGGGGTAGATCGGCAGGCGGTGAACCAGCAGCTTGCCAGCGGCCGCCGTACGCTCGGCGAGCTCTGTGATCGCTGGCCACGGCGCCTCCGGATTGACGTGGTCCGGAGTGACGGGAGAAACCCCGCCCCAATCATTGATGCCCGCCGCAATCAATCGCGGATAGACGCCGGGCGACAGGTTGGGGGCGCCTGAATGTTCATCATCGGCCCGAGGATGAGGCGGGCAGCGGTAAGGCTCCAAAGCAGATCGTCAAGATCGGGCTCCGCGGCCCAGGCGAGCTTTGTGCCGGGCTTGGCGCGAAAGTTCTGGACGATGACTTCCTGAATGTGCCCGAACTGCCGTTGCAGATCGCGGATAGCGAAGAGCGCCTCGAGGCGCTCGGCGCGCGTCTCCCCGATGCCGATCAGAATGCCGGTCGTGAACGGCACGCGCAGTTCGCCCGCGAGCTGCAGCGTCTCGAGACGGACGTGGGGCTGCTTGTCAGGCGAGCCATAGTGCACACCGCCTGGTTCGCCGAGTTGCGTACTGAGGGACTCCAGCATGATTCCCTGGCTGGCGGTGACCGTGCGCAGTCCGGCGATCTCGGACCCGCTCATCACGCCCGGATTGGCGTGCGGCAGCAGTCCGGTCTCGCGCAACACGAGCGCGCACATCGCCTGGAGATAGTCGATCGTTGTTTCGTGCCCGAGCGCGCCGAGCGCCTCGCGTGCGGCGCGGTAGCGAAGCTCCGGATTATCGCCAAGCGTGAAGAGCGCTTCCGTGCAGCCGGCGGCCGCGCCTGAGCGAGCGATCGCAAGCACTTCGTCCGCGGAAAGATAGGCGGACTGGCGCGCTCGTGGCCGCTCGGCGAAGGTGCAATAGTGGCAAACGTCCCGACAGAGATGGGTGAGCGGAATGAACACCTTGCGGGAGTACGAAAGAAGACGCCCATGCCCCTCGTCGCGCAGGCGGCCTGCGGCGTCGATCAGCTCCGCGAGCGGCGCTTGCTCCAGCCAGACAGAAAGCGCGTTGTCGCCCGAATCGCTCACTCAACCACCTGTGAAGTTTTTTGACGCGGGTCCGCGCCATTCTTGGGAGCGGACGACGAATGATGTGGTATCTCTACCGCAGATGCAATCGAGCGGCGAGCGGACGATAAGGCGTCGGCCAAACTGGCGCAGTCCCGCAGCGAACTTTTCACGCTCATTGGATACCGCGACGTCGCCATCGCTGTCGACGTCGCACATGCCACGCGGCGTATTCGGGAGTTCGAGTCATGAGGCAATTGGGAAGGTTGGGCGTCTGGTACCCGATCGACCGCTTGGACGCAGCGGGGATTCTGCACCTGCTGCGCACGGTTGAGGATCTCGGCTATTCGACGTTCTGGTACCCGGAATCGCTTGGATATGAATCCCTCTCCATCGCGAGCTTCATGCTGGCGAACACGAAGCGGCTCCTCATCGGCAGCTCCATCGCGAATATCTATGCTCGCGACCCTTTCACCGCCAAGCGCGGGCTGAGCACGTTGTCCAGTCTTTATGATGATCGCTTCATTCTCGGCCTTGGCGTCAGCCATGCGCCTATGGTCCAACGGCGCGGTCACGTCTACGACAAGCCTGTGCCGACCATGCGCCGCTATCTCGACAGCGTTTACGACGATCCGTCGAACGCGGCGGATTGGCCTCTCATGATCGCCGCGCTCGGGCCCTTGATGCTGAAGCTCGCCGCCGAGCGCACGGCCGGCGCCCTTCCTTATAACGTGACGCCTGAACATACGCGCGAAGCGAGAGCCGTTCTGGGACCTGACAAGCTGCTGGCGGTTGAGCAGAAGGTTTGCCTTGAGGCAGACGCCGCCGCGGCGCGCGGTCTCGCCCGGCAAGAGTTGCATCGCTATATGGCCATGACCAACTACCGCAACAATTGGCTGCGCATCGGCTTCACAGAAGCCGACCTCGCCGAGGGCGGATCAGATAGGTTCATCGATGCGATGGTGTTGCGGGGCGATGCGGAGACGATTGCGCGAGGCGTCAGCGCGCATTTCAAAGCCGGCGCGAATCATGTCTGCATTCAGCCGGTCCACGCGGAGGGAGACAGTGACGCGCGCGATCGAACCCTGACCGCGCTCGCAGGTGTTGGAGCCTACGACACGAGCGTTTTCAGTCGGTGATGCGTTGCTCCCACGGGCCTGTCGCCTCTGCGACGCCCACAGGACACCGATATGTGTCCATCTCCGCTCAATCATCCGGTTCTCATCTAGGTCGTGTGGACGAATTTGATCAAGCATAGGCCGGCGGCGAAGCTGACGATCGATCTGAAGTTTTGGGCGGTCTTTTCGCAGCGTAGCGCGACCCGCTTGAAGCGCTTGAGCCGTCCGACGCCCTGCTCGATGCGGGCGCGGGCTTTGTAGAGCGTTCGTGCGAAGAAGGCCGGCTTGTTCTTTTCGTTCGCCTTGTGCGGGATGACCGGAGCGACGCCGCGCGCTCTCGCGGCGTCCCGGTTGGCCTTGCTGGCGTAGCCTTTGTCGCAGATGACGGCGCGCGGCTGAATGTCGGGCCCGATATCGAGCAGGGTTTCGAAGTGACGCCCGTCGGGGGCTTCGCCGCCGGTCAGGTCGAAGGCGATGATGTCGCCGGAGGCGTCCGATTTTGCGTGGATTTTCGTGGTGAAGCCGCCACGCGAGCGCCCGAGCGCCTGGCCTTCTTGCCCCCCTTTGCTCCGGCCGCCGAGACATGAGCGCGCACGGTGGTCGAGTCGAACATCTGAAGGAGATGCGCCGTGGAACTCATGGACGCGAGCGTGTCGAAGAAGGCCTCGAAGACGCCAGCCTTGCTCAAGCGATCGAAGCGCTTCCACACGCTGTTCCAATGACCGAAGCGCTCCGGCAGCGCGCGCCAGCGAACGTTCTCGACGGTGAAAAAATGAAGCGCCTCGAGGAAGCGGCGATCGTCCTCGGCCCTCCGTCCACGCCGAGGCAGGCAGGCCCGGAACACCGCAAGCGTGTGCGCCCAATCGTTCTCATCCATCTTTGTCGACATGGACCCCGGCCCCTGATTCGGTCGGAGTCCTATGAATCATGCCTGATTCACCGCGGGAATCCCAAAAACATCATCTGTCGAAAATTCGTCCACACGGCCTAGGGCCTGTTGGGATTCAGGATTCCCATATTGGCCGAGGCGTGATTCAAGCTTTGGATGGATCGATTCGTTTTGACGGACGCCGAATGGGCGAAAATGGAGGGTCCCACCGCTCATCGACGGGTTGGCTTTCGAGGCTCTGATCGCCGACACGGCGTTCGACAGCAACGCCATCATCGCCGAACTCGACGCCTGGGAGCCAAGATCGTCATTTCTCAGCATCCGCGCCGCGCAAAGCCTCTCGCCATCGACAACGAGATGTACAAATGGCGGCATCTGATCGAGAACTTCTTCGGCAAGCTCAAGGAGTTCAAACGCATCGCCATACGCGCCGACAAGGGCGCAGAGATGCTTGTCGAGCGGATATTTGAGGGCGCGCGACGGGTTGTTGGGGATGACGGCGATCGCGCCTTTGGCGTCGATGGCTTGGCGCAAGAGATCGGCGTCATAGGCTGTATCGGCCATGACCGCCTCGGCGGGCCATCCCTCGATCAAGGCGGCGGCTTGCGGCGCATCGCCCTTCTGACCTGCGGTCAGCGTGAACCGCACCGGCCATCCCAGGCCGCGAACGGCCATATGGATCTTGGTGCTCAGGCCGCCGCGAGCGGCCGAGCGCTTGATCTTCAGACCCTTTTTTTCGCCCCCGCGGGGTGCTGATGCGCCCGCACGATGGTGCAATCGACGATCCGATATTCAAAGTCCAGGTCGACCAATGATCAGCGGAGCCATCCGCTCCCACCCCGCCTCGCTCAAAACCAACCGGTCCATCACACCCAAGACTGCCTCCCAAAAGCAGCCTTGAATCTGATTTGCCCCTAAAAAGGAATCCCAAGGGGTCTAAAAGAATTTGAAACGCCAGGCCGCGCGCCTGTCCGCGCGCCCTCCTCATGCCCGCCAGGGAAAGGTCCAGGTCTCGGTCAAGGCCTTGGGGCCAGCGCGCAGGAAGACGCGCAGGTCGGTGCTCTGGCCCGGGTCGACGGCGATATCGACGCCGGCGCGAAATCCCCGGATATGTGCGTTGGGGGTGAGAAACGTGCGCAGGATTCGTCCCGTCGACGCGGTTGCGACCGTCTCCACGAGTGAAGGATCGCTCATGTAGTAGGACAGGTCGCCGCCGGAGAAATCGATGAGGAAGCGGGTGGTCCCGGGTGGCGGCGGCGGATCCGGAGATCCCAATGCGCGTGCGGCGACGCGGAATGTTCCGACCGTCCGGCCGCCGGGCGTCACACTTTGATCCATGGTCATGGATGTAATGCGATATCCGAAGACGAGGGGCTTGCCGACATCGAGCCCCTGCTTGGGCGCCCAGGCGACGACAATGTTGTCGTTGGTCTCGTCGCTGGTCGGCAATTCGACCAGTTCCACCCTGCCGTCGCCCCAACCTTCGTGCGGTTCGATCCAGTAGCTCGGCCTGAGTTCGTAGGCGAGATCGAGATCTTCATAGTCGCTGAAGTTGCGGTCGCGCTGTAGCAGCCCAAATCCGCGCGGATTGGCGTCGAGGAAGACAGAGACCTCCGGCTTCGCCGGGTTGCTCAGAGGCCGCCAGATCCATTCCCCCGCGCCGGTATGCATGAGAAGACCGTCGGAATCGTGCAATTCGCCGCGGAAGTCCTCGACGAACCTCCGGTCGGCCTTGCCGACGAAATACATCGACGACAGCGGCGCAAGACCGAGCGCCGGCGTCGGTTTTCGCGCGAACAGAGTAACGCTCGCGTCGATGATCGTCTCCTGGCCGGGGTTCAAATCGAAGCGGAAGGCGCCGGTGGCCGATTGGCCGTCGAGCAGCGCATAGATGACGATGTGCTCAGCGATCGCTTCGGGCGTTTCAATCCAGAATTCGCGAAAAAACGGGAACTCCTCGTTAAGGCGTGGGGCGGCGCCGATCGCAAGGCCTCGCGCCGACAGGCCATAACGCTGGCCGCGGCCAAGGAAGCGGAAGTAACTCGTCCCGAGAAACGCGATCACTTCGTCCCAGACATGGGGCGCATTGATCGGAAAACGCAGACGAAAGCCGGCAAAGCCGAGATTGATCGGCAAGACGCCGAGCTTGGCGTGGCCGTAGTCAAATAGATTTGCGGCGTAGGGGATCGGCGCCGGGATGCCGTCACGCAGTACATTGACGACGACCGGACGCTTGTACAGATGCCCGAGATGGAACAGCTCCAATCTGAAATTCGTCCCATCCTGGCCGAGAAGCGGTTTCTCGGATTTGAAGCGAATGTCACGCCAGCCGTCGAAATCGAGGGTCGCCAGCCCATCGGGCAACGGCGGTATCGAGTTGTCGAAAGGGGCGGCGGCGAGATCCCGCGCTCGCTTCACGACGTCTTGGTAGCCGAACACCGGCGGCGCTGGAGCCGCCGACGGCGGAGCGTTGGTCTGGGCGGCGGCGGGGGCGGCTAAACGCGCGCCAGAAGCGGCCGCGATGCTGACGAGCAGTGCGCGGCGGGACAGGTCATACATCTCGGTCATTCAGGCTTTGGAGATCGGGGTTGAACGTAGCGAGGCGACGGGCCGGCTACGGCCATGGTGCAAACGGGCCGCTGTTAGGGTTGGTGCGCACGATTGCTTCGAGCCCCATGCTGAAGTTCGACGTGATACGATAATTGACGCCCACGCCGAACGTGCCGACCGCCTGAACCGCGCCGGGTCCGGAGAAGACGGTGTTGATCGAATCGCTTGCGTTGAAAGCGCCGCCGCTGAAGCGCGTCGCGCGGACGAAATCGACCCCCGTGATGAGGTAAGGGGTCACCTGGCCGAAATTATACCCGACGATCGCCGAGCCGCCCGCAAAAGCGCCGCCGATTGACTGCGAGAACGCGGAGCTTGTCTGCAGATAGGGCATATAGCCAGTCGAGGCCTGCACCCCGAGCATGATTCCATTGTCGAAGACATGTTCATAAGTCAGGTCGGTTTCGCCCCCGACGCCGCCCTTGACCCCCTTGCCCCCCCACACCGAGACTCCCGCGCCAACCGAGAGCCCCGACCAGATATCGGACGCGGGGTCGGCTGCGCCGGGACCGAGCGCCGGATAACTCGACGGCGCGGTAGGAAGATCAGCAGCGAGGGCCGGCGCGGCCGGCAGGAAAACCGCAGCTGCACAGACCGAGGCGGGAAGGCAAGCAATAACGAAGCGCATGATGTCTGTCATTATCACAAATCACCGCGCGAAGCATTGCGGTTTGGAGTGCGGCATATTGATGGCAGGACGGCGCGCTGAGATCCGGCCGCCCGGCTTTGGACGCTCCGTAACCCCGACGCGGGGGCTAAGCTGGACAAGGCGCGGCGCGGACGTTTATAAACGGATGCTGCGTCTTGAGGGCGCCAGCCGCCCAGGTAGCTCAGTTGGTAGAGCACGTGACTGAAAATCACGGTGTCGGTGGTTCGATTCCGCCCCTGGGCACCAGTACCCTTATCCCCCGGCATCTCAGGACATGTCACCCTGCCCCATAAACGATTGATATGACTGCGTATTTCTAGCATTTGACGCCCCTCCTCGTCCCAATCCGCGTCTCCGGATACCGCCGCATCCCGTGGATTTGTTGGCCTTGATGTTGGCCTCGCCTTGGTATCTGCTGGCCCGAGGCCAACAACGGGAGGCATCAATGGCGTTGTCAGATGCGGCGTGCCGCGCCGCCAAGGGTCGGCCGGCGGACTACAAGCTCTCAGACGGCGGTGGGCTCTATCTCCTTGTGAAACCAAGCGGCACGCGACTCTGGAACCAGGCGTACCGGTTCAGCGGGAAGCAGAAGAAGCTCTCCCACGGCGCCTATCCGTCCGTATCCCTCGCCGAGGCCCGCCGGCTGCGTGACGAGGCCAAGAAGCTGTTGGCCTCGGGTGTCGATCCTGGGGCCAACAAGAAGGTTGCGAAGCTGACCGCCGTCATCTCGGCGACGAACACCTTTGGGGGCATCGCCGAGGAATATCTGCAACGCATCGAGGATGAGGGCGCCGCCGCCTCCACGGTAACGAAGAACCGATGGCTGCTTGTGGATCTTGCCGGCCCCGACCTTGGCGCCCGACCAATCGCGGAAATCACCCCGGCGGAAATCCTCGCGGTGCTCCAACGGATCGAACGCACCGGGCGTCGTGAGACGGCACGGCGCCTGCGTAGCGTGATCGGCACCGTCTTCCGGCTCGCTGTCTCCACGCTGCGGGCCAAGGACGATCCGACTCTTCTGCTGCGCGGCGCCCTGAAGGCGCCCAAGGTGCAGCACCGGGCCGCGATCACCGACGAGAAGCATCTCGGTGCGCTTCTGGTGGCCATAGATGCCTATGACGGCTGGCCGACGCTCCGGTGCGCTCTTCAGTTCACGGCGCTGACATTCGCCCGCCCCGGCGAGGTCCGCGGCGCCACATGGGCAGAGATCGACGTGGAGGAGGCAATCTGGCGCATCAACGGCGCCCGTACCAAGGTTCGCCGGTCGCATGACGTGCCGCTATCGCGCCAGGCGCTCGATGTGCTGCGCGATGTGAAAGAGGTCGGCCGCAGGAGCACGCTCGTGTTCCCCTCCATCCGCTCCAATGCCCGCCCGCTCTCGGAGAACGCCATGAACGCCGCGCTGCGGCGCATGGGCTTCACGCAGGATGAGATGACCGCGCACGGCTTCCGGGCGGCGGCGAGCTCCATATTGAATGAACGGGGTTTCCGGCCCGACGTGATCGAGGCCGCGCTGGGGCATCAGGATCAGAACGAAATCCGGCGCGCCTACAACCGGGCGAGCTATTGGACGGAACGGACCGAGTTGATGCAGGCGTGGGCAGACTGCATCAATCAATTGAAGCGAACGCTATGACGAAAAACCCGGCTCGTGTGCTGAACGGGGGGCACCGCGCCCCTGCCGACCATCATCGGCCTCTTCCATTGGACGCCACGCCACGGGGTTGGCGACCCAGCGATCGATGTCGGATTCCCTCCAGCCGGCGCCGTTGACGCTGATCCTGATCTGGGGCGGGAACGTGCCTTCCGCGATCTTGCGGTAGATGGTGGACCGGGACAGACCCGTCCGGGCAAGGACGTTACTCAGGCGGACGATACGGTCTGGTGCGGGCATGGCTGCGCTGGCTCCTGCCGGTTGCTTCTGACTGCTCCTGATCCAGACAGAACAAGCGCTTACGCGCGCGCAAGAGGGTTCAAAGCGTCGTCGTAGCCTGGCGCACGGGCGGCGGAAAATAGGCGGGGTTAAAGTCCAATGCCCCGGCCCCTGCCGAGGTCGATGCCATGACTGAAGGCAAGTTCCAGCCCGAAGCGGCGTCCCGATTCGATTGCGATGCCGAGTTCCTGCTTGCGGTTGGCGAGGATCGATTCAAGCTGCGGATCGCGTTCGAGGCTCTTGGCCATGTCGCCCATGGCCGCCCGGCTCGCCTTGTATCCGGACATGTCGCCCACCTGATACTGGCGCTGGCTGGTCTGTCCGAGTTCCCGCCAGCGTTCCACGAAGCGGTCGGCGCGCCGGCCCGGGTTGGTGCGGATTTCAGTTTCCAGCTGGAGCGCGCGGATGGCGCGGTTAGCCCGGCCCGTCGCCGCCTCATGGACAAGCTCCGGGTCTTTGACATACGCCGCCTCCGCGTCGCGCCAGCCATACGGACGCACCTCCTCGAAGGCTTTCCGGGCGTCGGACAGTTCGCGCATCTGCTCGGGACTGCCCTTGCCGTCCACATTCCCGGTGGCGCGGATCGCGCCCACCGCGCGCGCATGCCGGATGAGCGCCACGGTGCGGACGCGGCGCAGCGCCGTTTCCGGGTCTTCCGCCACCTTTCTTTCCGGTGCTGCCCGTTCCGGCCCCTGTCCGCCATCGGCGGGCAGCCGCAGGCCGTCGAACATGCCGCGCACCGTCTCCGGCACGACCTTGCGCACGATCTCGGCGACGCGGGCGCGGAAGGTGATCCCGCGCCGCTCGGCATAACCCTGCGCCGGATCAAGCCGCTTGTAATCCGACGCCATTTCCTTGGACCGATCGCGCGACAGGGTGCGGATAAGCCGGTCCTGGCTGGCGAAGTCGTCACGGCCATAATGCAGATCCATGCAGTCGCGATGGCGCGACAGAGCGACATAGCTGGCGTGGGCGTCCATGCCCGGCGTCGCCAGGACATAGGTGCGGTCCACGGTCATACCCTGCGCCTTGTGGATGGTCGCGGCATAGCCGTGGTCGATGCGGTCGTACTCCTTGAGGTCGAACGAGACGCTGCGCCCGTCGTCGGTGCGGACGGACATGGATCGTGCGCTGACCTGCTCGATGGTCCCGAGTGTGCCGTTCTTCACGCCAAGGCCGCGTTCGTTCTGCAGGAACATGACGCGGTCCCCGCTGGCAAAGCTGCGCTCGCCGCGTTCGACCACCAGGCGCACGTCCTCGCCCAGATCACCGGCGGCCCGCATCCGTTCACGCGCGGCCTCGTTGAGCGCGCGCACCTCGTCGTTCGTATGGGTGAGGATCATCCGGCTAAGGTCGGGCGATGCCTGCCGGTCGCGATCCCAGCGGTCGATCAGATCGTCGCGTGCCTGTTCCCGTGTCGCGGCGGCGTGGACCATGCCATGCGTGTCATAGGCATGGATCGCATCGCCGGTCCTGCCGGTCGCCAGATCGCGCGTGGCGTCGCGTTGCCAATCCTCCCGCTGGCGGCGCACCTCGGCGATCTCCGCCCCGCCGTGGCGTTCGTGGATCGCGCGGAACGCCGCGCCCGCCTCGATGGATTGCAACTGTTGCGGATCGCCGACCAGCACCACTTTCGCACCGGCCTCAGCGGCATGAGATAGCACCCGCTCCAACTGGCGCGTGCCGACCATGCCCGCCTCGTCGATCACCAAAATATCGCGCGCGGCAAGCGTGTCGCGGCCCTGTTCCCAACCATGTTCCATGCTGGCGATGGTGCGCGATGCGATGCCCGATCCGCTTTCTAGATTCTCGGCGGCGACGCCGGAAAGCGCCACACCCCGGACCTCGTAACCCGCCGCTTCCCAGGCTTCGCGCGCCACGCCCAGCATCGCGCTCTTCCCCGTTCCGGCATAACCGACCACAACGCTCAGGTCGCGCCCGTCCGTGACATGCGCCAGTGCGTCGGCTTGCTCTCCCGAAAGGACAAGGCCACGGGCTTCCGCGCGCGCCAGCGCCGCCTGCCTGTCAGCGTCACGCACCTCATGGCGTTCCCGATCCGCCATGAGTTCGGCGACGCGGTGCAGGCGCTCTTCGGTCTCGATCATCTCGCGAGTGGTGAACCGATCCTCGCCGCGCCCGTCCTTGCCCAATTCGACCAGATCGGGCGCGTCGCGCATCGCGCCTATAACGGCGTTGAACTGGTCGATGCCGTCGCTGTGCCGGTGCGCGAACATCGCCATGTCGCGGCGCGTGAAGGTGGATTGCTGATGCGTGATAGCGTCGAGCGCCAGCGCAGGATTGGCGATGATGCGCCCGCCATTGCCACGCGCAATCTCGCGGTGCATTTCGGCGCGGTCGGCCTCGAGCCCGCCATCCTCGATGCGATGCGCGGGCGCGCCGATCTGGCTTTGCGGCTCCAGCGCGATGCCCCGCGCTTCGAAGCTCCGATGGTCGATCCGCGCGTCGATGTCGAGTTCTGCCAGCCGTTCGTTGGCCAACTCCGCCCATCGTTCACGCCAACGCTCGACCATCTCGGTGCGGTTCCACTCCCGCACCTTCGGGCCGAAGCCGTTTTCGTCCACCGTGCGCATGGTCAGCATGACATGTGCGTGGGGCTTGGGGCTGCCGTCCTCGGCCATGTCCCAATGCACATTGAGGTCGGCGATCATGCCCAGATCGACGCATTCGGACTGCACGAAGTCGCGGGAGAGTTCGATGCCCTGAGCCTGTGTCATCTCGCGCGGAAGGGAGAATTCCACCTCTCGGGCGAGCTGTGCGTCCTTCCTGATCTCAAAGGCTTCAACATCGTTCCAAAGCAGTTCGCGATCGCGCCACGCCTCCGGTGCATTCTCCGGCAGCATGACTTCGGAGTGGACGACGCCGCGCTTGCCGGAAAAGTCGTGGCTGCGCTCAAGCCGGTCGTCGCGCAGCCGCGAGGCCGAGCGGTAGGCAGCGGACGCCACCGCGCTTGAGCCGGATTTGCGGCCGATGACCTTGACGTGAAGATGATAGATCGCCATCGCGGGCGGATCATCACCACAGCGAAGCGCACGTCGGAACGACGTATAAGCGCGCCCTCCCTCGAAAAAATCTCGGGAGGGACCACGCCGTCCCAAACTGTCCCGGCAAGCCTACAGCATTCCGGCAAGCGGCCAACTATCATTTCTCCATCAACAGCCTATGGAGGAGATGATGCGCAAGCCACGGGACTTCGACGCGGAACTGAAGGCGCTCGAAGGCAAGGCCCGAGACCTCAAAAGCCGCAAGGTGCAGCAGCTTGGCGAGCTGGTCATCTCGACCGGAGCCGACGCCCTCAGCGCCGACGAACTGGCGGGCGCGCTGATCGTGGTGGCCGAAACCAAAGATGCCGGAAAGAGGGAGGCATGGGCGAAGCGCGGCGCCGCGTTCTTTCAGGTCCGGTCGCGGCGAACTGCGTCGGCGTCTGAACGCGACACGGGCGGCGCTCCGGCGCAACCGGGCGGCGTGCAACCGGCAACAGGCGGCGGGGGCGCGGCATGAGATGCGAACATGGCAGGTCGAGCGCCGCAGGCGCACGCGCCATCTGATCGAACTCGGGGGGCTCGTCATCAAAGCCGGAATAGTGGACCTGACCGGCGATGACCGGGTCACCATTTACGGTGCGCTCATCTGGATGGCCAATAAGCTCCAGAACGAGGACGGCGAACATGCACGAGCGCTGTGGGCCGCAAAGGGGAAGCAGGCGTTCGAGGATGAACGGAAAGATCGGAAGGAAGACACCCGTACCGCCTCAGAGGAGGCGCCGCATGATGAGGTGTGACCGATGGCGGGCGGCGCGGAGACATCAACGTCGCAGCGCGGCACGCCATCGCTTTACTTACCCAGAACTCCCGGTCGTCCAGCATCCACGTAGCCGCGCACGCTTCACGCCGCCCCGGCTCCATGTGGCTCCATGGGGCCATGACAGGGGATGCTTACCGCTCGCCTTGCCGAGTTTTCAATGGCCGCTTCGCGCCCAATATTGCCGCTCAGCCGACGGTCGCGGCATCTCGGAAGCGGTCATTCGGGCCGCGCGTCGGATCGACTGCTGCGGAGGCGTTCCCTCGGTCCCGTATGCCGCGGCACACGTCGGCAACGCGCAAACACCGGTCGTTCGCCAACGCCTTGGCGAACGCTTCAAATCGGGCCCTTTGCTGCCGTTCGTGGCCGGTCCGGTACGGAGAGGATGCGCCCAAGACCCTTCGCTCCCCAAACGATGGTGGGTCCTCAGGATCTGCCCCACGCCCAGACTCTAGCTCGTCGTTGCGCGAAACCAACTCGGCGGAACGCCCGTCCATCGCCGGAACGCGCGGGTGAAGGTGGCCTGATCGGAATAGCCCATATCCCTTGCGATGGCAGCGATTGTGAGGTTTCGCTCCTTCAGCCGCTTGAGCGTTTCGCCCCGCCGCACATCGGCTAGTAGCTGTGAAAAGCTCGCGCCCTCTTCCTTCAGTTGGCGCTGAAAAGTGCGCGCGCTCATTCCGGCGGCGGCGACCACGCGCTTCATGTTCAGCGCTTCGTCATTTTCGACCATCAGGTTCAGGAAGGCTTTCACCGAATCGGAGAACGTCTCACCGCCGCGCAGCGAGGCCCCGGTTCCGAGCGCTCTGGGATTGAGACGATCCCTTGCCAGCTTATTAAACGCGCGCTCCATGACCCGGCCCTCGATCACGACCGTGATCCCACGGGCTTCCGCCTCGACCACACGGTCGCCGAACCAGGGGCGAAGGTGCTCGACATTGTGCAAGGGGTGCGGTGGAATTTCGATCTTCGCAAATCGAGGCGGAGGACCGCCCGCCATGCCGAGTATGCGATCGATCATGGCCGCGGCGTACTGCAGGAGCGTATGCTTCGTCTCAGGGTCGAACCTGTGGGCGAAGAACTCTCGCACGACATACTGGCCAGCGTTCCTCTCGAACGACACCTGCTCGTGCGAACAATAGTAGGGCAGCGCGGCCACGATCCTCGCAAGGGCTTCCGCCGGCGTTCGGGCGCCAAGAGCAACCTTTCCGAGCATTGCGATCTCAAGGCTGCTCGTCTTTGAAATGATACGGCAAGGAAGGTCTGGCCCGTGTTCCCGCGCAGCGTTACGAAGCAGAGCCGCCGCATGCGCCAACGGTATCGGGCGGAACGGGTAGGTAATCGGGCTCAGCGATAGATCGACCTCCGCGAGTGCGCGTTCGACCGAGACGCCTTCGCCGGCGAGCCAGTGCAGCGTCGGCAACAGCGCAAAACCACGTATCAAAGGAATTGCGGCAGGCATTGCCCTATCCGTCCCAGTAGTTCAGGCTGCATCAAGCCGCAGAGATATTTTGGCGTCAAATGCCAAGCGGACGTTCCAGCTTATGTCTAGACCGCCAAGAGGGATGAATACGCGATCGCCGTCTGCAAGGATATGCTCTTCGGTCGGCGTGAACCCGTAATCCAGGAGGGAAGACGACCGATGAGTTCGGGAGACGCGCCCTCTGCCACGCTTTGGATACGCTTGGCGTCGGGGCTGGAAGTTGCGACCGGGCTTGGGCTCGTCGTCGCGCCGTCGCTCTTGGCCCGACTTCTCTTCGGTTCCGACTTGAACGCGGCGGGAGACGCGACGGGCCGCATCTCGGGGCTTGTCATGGTGTGCCTAGCGGCCGGGTGCTGGCCGCGCGCCGCCGGCGCGGAGGCTCCTCTACTCATGCCGCTCATGGCCCTGAGTTGGCTCGCGGCGGCCTTCCTCATAGCGACCGGCCTTATCGGCGCGAACGCAGGCGTGCTGCTCTGGCCCGCCGCCGCGCTCCATCTGATTTTGGCGGTCCTGCTCACGCGCGCCTGGATGGAAAGCCGACGATCGGCTGGATGACGAAACGCCGAGAGGCGAAAGCAATTGGCAAGAGTTCGAGGCGACTCGGCGGGTCGAACGCCCCGGAAGGGTTTGAGAAGGACTGGTGAAATGAAGAAAGCAGCGCTCCTGGGTTGTGCGGCGGTTCTAACTGCGATCGGCTGGGCCAAGGCCGACCCAGTCGATCTATCGGCCTACGTTGACGCCAACGGTTTTATCGACGTGCAGGCGCTCACCTGCGCACAACTCGCTAACACCTATCAGAGCGACGCCAACGTCCTGATGGCTTGGTACAGCGGTTGGTACAACGGCCTCGGGCACAAGCACTACATGGACTACAAGAAGGGCCGCGAACTCGAGCATCTCGTTATCGAATACTGCAAGGCGCACCAGGACGAGAGGATCATCCACGCCATCGCCGTGAACCTCAAGGACATGCGCGCCGAAGGCATGATGCAGGAAAAGTGAGGGGCCAATGAGAAATCTGCTTCTATCGGCGGGGCTTTGCATTGCAGCGCCGATCTGCTTGGCGAGCGCCGCGAGCGCGCAGCAGACGGTGACCTTTCTGTGCGCGGCGCCAGCTGGACACGTGTGCCAGTTCGCAGTGCAGACCGGGGGCTCTCAAATGGCCTTCGCGTTGCCCTCGGGCGAGCGAAAGGAAGTTCCCGGAATCACGCCGCACGCCGACAAATACTGCGTCTGCGACCCGGGTCCGGTCACGCCCGACTGCAAAGCGCCCCAGTTGGACCATTGGTGCATGGGCTCCTGGCTCGACGTCGATACGGGGCTCAACTCCGAGAATGAAATCGCGAACGATCGTTTTGCCGCCGTCCTGAGCAACAGGACGGTCGGAGTCTTCCGGGCCTCAGCAGGAACAAACTGACGCGGCACGAATGCCGTGGGCGACACAGAGCACAAAGGGAGGAATGGCGATGTTGTCAGGCTGGAAGAGGGCCGCAAAGACCCGGCTGATCGGCACAGGGCTCGCCTTTTCGCTCATGCTCGCAGCGGGCGCAGCGCCCGCGCTGGCGCAGGACCGGCTCGAGCAGGATTTCGGGCTCATCAAAGCGTGCGCCGCCGATGTCTGGCGTCTCTGCTCGGACGTGCTGCCTGACATCGGACGCATGAAAGCGTGCATGCAGGACAAGATGGGCCAGCTTCCAAAGGCGTGCCTCGACAAGCTTCTCGACGCGATGGCTGGCTCGTCGTTCAAGGTCTGCAAGGATCAGACTTATGCGCTTTGCGCCGCTGCGCGCTGCAACGTGTACGACGGCGTGGCCTATTGCCAGTGCGAGCAGAAGCACGGCGACAGCATCAGCCTGCCATTTCCGATGGGCAAGGGCGAGGACGTCTGCGCGATCAACGCGGCCGGCGCCAACAACAAATACATGGTGAGCACTTACAGCTTGCCCGAACAAATCGCCTCGCCGCAGGGCGGCGGCGGGGTTTACACCTGCGAGGGCGGAAAGTCCGGCGGCGCTTACGCACAGTGCGACGGGGGTCTATGCTTCCGCAGCACCGAGGAGACGATGTTTCCGGGCTTCGACAAGCCGGTGCCGAAAGGACAGATTATCTGTTCCTGCCCGATCACCGATGCTAGCTCGGGCAGCGCGCAGGGCTACCAGATCCTCGGCCCCTATCCTTGCGACAAGTCCTTCTTCAAATACTGCAAGAGCGACGTGGCCAGCGGCAAGACGGGTTCCACGATCTATGTCGGCGCCCCGATCGGCACCGCCGCGGCCCTGACTGCGCTTCTGACCGGCAAGCCGACTCCGCCGCTCAACGAGTGTGGATCCGATTAAGCCGCGCTAGCTCTTCGGTCTGAGGTCACCGTTCGAGATGCAGGCGATCAAGCGGCACGGCGTCTGCGGGCGCCCGGCTTACTGGCGCGCCATCGCGATGCGGATAACATCTTCCGGCGACACGAGGTGGTGCGAGTTCTCGGCGGCGTCGGCGATGGCGAGCTGGACGCCCTTGACTCGGCCGTTGAAAGCGTTGCCGCGCGAGCCGTAATCCGGGGAAACCGGCGCGCCGGTGTCCTCGCCGACGTCGCAGCCGTCGTCGGCCGAGAAGACCATGGCCTGTGTCATTGGAACGGCGCCTTCTCCGACCTTCTTGCCGTCGACGTAGAGCGTCACCTGGCCGCCTTTGCCGAGGCCGCCGCCCGCGTAGGCGAATTCCATCCGTACCTGGTGCTCGCCGACGGGCAGCGGGCTCGTAGCTTCCACAAAATAATGGTTCACTCCCGCGACATTGTAGCAGTACTTGAGCTTGCCGCCTTTCGCGTACAGGCTCCAGCCGCCGATGTTCGCGCCCTGAGCAATGATCACGCCTTCGGCTCCCGACTTCGGCACCTCGATCTCGGCCGTGACGGCGTGGGATTTGTTCTTGATGTTCAGGACGCAGTTCTCGGAAAGGCGCCCCATGCCGCCGAAAAGTAGCTGGGTGTTTCCCTTGATCAGCACGGGCCGGCCAGCGATGTCCGGGTTCATCTTCTCGACGACCCGATCATCGATCGGCAACACATTGTAGCGCGTGGCCTCGATCAGCCACAGACGCTGCAGTTCATGGAGCTTTTCCGGCATCTGCTTGGAGAGGTCGTTCGCTTGCGTCCAATCCTTGTTCGTGTCGTAAAGTTCCCAGACGTCGTCGTCGAGAGGTACGGTCTTTCGGCCTACGAGCACCCATGGCGTCCCGTGCTTTGTCACCGCGGTCCAGCCCTTGTGATAGATGCCGCGGTTGCCGAACATCTCGAAGTACTGCGTCTCATGCCGCTCCGAGGCTTGGGCGTCATTGAACGAGTACAGCATGCTCACGCCCTCGATTGGGCGCTGTTGTATGCCATTGACCGAAACCGGCTCGGGCAGCCCTGCCGCCTCGAGAATCGTGGGCGCGATATCGATGACATGGTGAAACTGCGAGCGGATTTCGCCCTTCGCTTTAATGCCATTGGGCCAAGATACGACTGCGCCGTTACGCGTCCCGCCCCAGTGCGAAGCGACCTGCTTGGTCCACTGGTAAGGCGCGTTCATCGCGTGCGCCCAGCCGACCGCATAGTGGTTATAAGACTCCGGGCCGCCGAGCTTGTCCAAGCGCTCCATTAGGAATTCGGGAGTCTCGAGCGCGGCTAGGCCATTGAAATTGGCCATTTCGTTATACGCGCCGTTGAGCGTGCCTTCGGCCGACGCGCCGTTGTCGCCGATGATATAGTAGACGAGCGTATCGTCTGAGATGTCGAGCTTCTTCAGGCCGTCGAGCAAGCGTCCGACATGGTGGTCCGTATACTCCATGAAGCCCGCATAGACTTCCATTTGGCGGCGTAGGACCGGCTTGAGGGCCTCCGGCATGTCGTCCCAACTGGGGATCTCGGCATGACGCGCGGTGAGCTGTGCATCCTGGGGAATGACGCCAAGCGCCTTTTGCCGGGCAATGGTTTCCTCGCGCAGTTTATCCCAGCCCTGATCGAATTTGCCCTTGTACTTGTCGGCCCATTCCTTGGGCACATGGTGGGGCGCGTGGGTCGCGCCGGGCGCGAAGTAAACGAAAAATGGCTTGTCGGGCGCGAGCGCCTTTTGCTGCGAAATCCAGGCCATCGCCTTGTCGGTCATGTCCTCCACGAGGTGATAACCCTCTTCGGGCGTCTTCTTCGGCTCGACCGCATTCGTGCCCTCATAGAGCGTCGGATACCACTGGTTCGCCTCGCCGCCGATGAAACCGTAAAAATATTCGAAGCCGCCGCCACCCGTTGGCCAAGCGTCGAACGGACCAACCGGGCTCGTCTCCCACACCGGCACTTCGTGGCATTTGCCGAACTGCGCCGTCGAGTAGCCGTTGAGCTTCAGGGTCCGCGCCAGCGGCGATATTGTATTGGGCAGCACGGAATTGTATCCCGGCGCCCCCGTAGCGACTTCGGTAATGCCGCCCATGCCGGCGGAATGGTGATTGCGACCGGTCAACATCGCCTGGCGTGTTGGCGAACAGAGGGCGGTGGTGTGAAAGCGATTGTACTTCAGGCCGACCGCCGCCAGTTTTTCGGCGTTCGGAGTTTGGCAGGGGCCGCCGAATGCGCTCGGCGAGCCGAACCCGGCATCGTCAATCAAAATGATCAGAACATTGGGCGCCCCCTTCGGTGGACGCAGCTGCTCGATTGGCGGGAATTTGCTGTCCGGATCTTTTGCGTCGTAAGTGATCAGGCCGGTTCGCTCAGGAGTGGCCATCGGCAAATGCGACCGATGTTTCTTGTCTTCGACGCTCATGACCGCACAGCCTTTGCATGACAGAGCGAAGATCATTGTTGAAATGCAACTCTGATGCAAGCGTCGTTGTCGGCACTTCCGTACGAGGCAAAGGTCAGTCGGATCACCCCATAGGCGATCTCGGTCGAATGACTGCAACAGCTCGTTTTGACCGCTGCACCCGTTGATCAATGCCTGCTTTGGTGAGAACCGCGCCCAATGGCTGTCGCCAAGGAACGCCCGCTTGCCTGCCTACTTGCGACGTTCGCGGTTGCGACCCGCGACGGTAGCTTTACGTCGATCCGAGACGTTTAATCGCTCGGGACGAACGTTCGATCCGGGCTGAGAGATGTTATGGCGCAACGCAACATCGAATGGCCGTTTTTAGCCGTCCCCTCGCCCCAACCTGCCATTCCGTTCACGGCCAATCTCGGTCACTGGTCCAAGTTGCGGCGGAAATGACGATTTCGGAGGATGCCACCAGCGGTGCAGTTTATGGAATGGCCCGCCCCTCCTTCCGGCGTCGTAGGCTCGCCGGCGAATCAGGAGGAGGAAGGGATGGATATCTCTGTGCTCGGCGTCGACCTCGGCAAGAACGTCTGCAGCGTGGTTGGGCTCGATGCGTCCGGCGCGGTTGTGATGCGTCGCAAGGTAAGGCGGGAGACGCTGATTGCTCTGGCGGAGAAGCTTCCTCCGTGCGTTGTCGGGATGGAGGCCGAGCTATGCAGAAAAATCGGTGACGGCGTGAATCAAGCGGCGGATTTGATTTCGGCGACAGCTTCGATTCCGTCTTTGAACGTTATACCGTTGACGACTTTCGGCAACTGGTTTTGACCTTGCAATCGCCGCCAAGTCCTGGATGCGGCCATCACCAGTTTGAACACCATGAGACGCGCGGTGTCCTGCGACAGCGCGCCCTTCATGCGGATGGTGCGATGCCTCACCGTCGCGAACACGCTTTCGATCGGGTTCGAGGTTCGCAAGTGGTCCCAATGATCGGCGGGAAGGTCGAAGAACATCAGCAGTGTCTGCCGATCCTTGATTAGGCATTCGACTGCCTTGTCGTATTTGGGCGCGTATTTCTCGGCGAAGGTCGTCATCGCCGCTTCCGCCGCGCCCCGGTTCGGAGACAGCCAGATCTCGCGCAGATCCTTGTGCGCGTTGGGTTGCATCGACTTCGGGAGCTTGTCGAGCACGTTCAATGTCTTGTGCAGCCAGCATCGCTGATGACGTGTCGTCGGGAACGCCTCGTCAAGGGCCTTCCAGAACCCGAGCGCGCCATCGCCAATGGCTGCTTGCGGCGCGACGACCAAGCCGCGCGCCTTCAAATCGACGAGCAGCTCCTTCCAGCTTTGCCCGCTTTCCCGCATGCCGGTCTGAAAGCCGATCAGCTCCTTCTTGCCCTCGGGCGTCGCGCCCATCAGCACCAGCATGCATTCGGCCTGCGGCTCCATGCGCGCCTGCAAATAGACGCCGTCCGCCCACACGTAGACGTAATGGCGCGCCGACAAATCGCGCTTCTGCCATCGTCGATATTCGTCCTCCCATTCGCTCTTGAGGCGCGCGATCACAGCCGCGGAAAGGTTGGGCGCGTCCTTGCCGAGCAGGGCGGCGAGGGCCTCCTGGAAATCGCCGGCGGAAATCCCGCGCAGATAGAGAACGGGCAGAAGGGTGTCGAGGCTCTTGGTGCGCCGCGCCCATTTGGGCAAGATGTTCGACGTGAAGCGAACGCGCTCGCCCGAAGCAGCGGCGCGATCGCGGGCCTTCGGCTTTTGCACTTCGATCGGGCCGATTCCTGTCTGGATCGCGCGAACCGGATCATGCCCGTGGCGAACCACCCGTCGGCGGCCATCCGGAAGCACGAGTTCCGCGGTCGAGGCCAGAAATGTCTCGAA
This sequence comes from uncultured Alphaproteobacteria bacterium, assembly GCA_963726105.1. Lineage (GTDB taxonomy): Bacteria > Pseudomonadota > Alphaproteobacteria > Rhizobiales > Beijerinckiaceae > Roseiarcus. The sequence goes on along the minus strand of CAVSBJ010000022.1, from coordinate 2,569 downwards.
CTCCGCCTCGACCGCCTGGGCGATCAACCGACGCGCGCCGGTTCGCAGAATTTCGGTGAGCGGATCGTCGATTGCCCCTTTCTGTCGAAGGGCGACAACTCTATTCTCGGTCATGGCGTAACGCTCCTACTTGGAGGTTCGGGTGGCTTGATCACCAACCCCGTTACGCCGCCTTCCTCACACCGTCACCCAGTTTCCCGCATAGCTCATGGAGGCCTGCTGCGGGGCTCATCATCTCGGCCGCGTGTTCGCCGCCCACGGCCACGACGTTCGGCTGATGTCGCCCGAATATGTCCGGCCCTACATCAAGGCGCAGAAGAACGACGATCGCGACGCCGAGGGGATCGCGGAGGCGGTGACCCGGCCGACGATGCGCTTTGTCGAACTGAAGAGCCAGGACCAACTCGACATGCAGACACTTCATCGATCGCGAGACCGGTTGGTCGGGGAGCGGACAGCTCTGATCAATCAGTTGCGCGCCATTCTGCTGGAGCGAGGAATGGTCGCGCCGCAGGGCAAGCGGAAGCTCGAGCAGTTCCTGGCCGTGCTGATGGATGAGCAGGGCGGAGCGGGATTGAGCTCGCGGATGATCGTGCTCGTCGCCGACGCTCGCGCGCAATGGGCGGAACTGGATCGACGGATCTCTGCGTTCGACGCCGGGTTCGTCCGCTGGGTGAAGGAGAACGAAGAGGCTCGGCGGCTGACGACAATCCCAGGCGTCGGCCCGATCGTCGCATCCGCCCTTGTCGCCGCCGTCGGTCGGGCGGAAAGCTTCGACCGCGGGCGCGATCTCGCCGCGTGGCTCGGCCTGGTTCCCCGTCAGTTCACAACTGGCGGCAAGCCGAAGCTGCTCGGGATCAGTAAGCGCGGCAACAAATACTTGCGCAGGCAGCTGATCCATGGAGCGCGTGCGGCTCTGCCCTATGTGGCCGAGCGCGACACGCCGCTTGGCCGGTGGGTGAAAGGGCTGATGAGCAGGACCCATCGCAATGTCGTGGTCGTCGCCTTGGCCAACAAGCTGGCGAGGATCGCCTGGGCGGTGCTGCAGCGCGGGAAACCGTTTGACGCCAGGGCGGTATCCGTGGCCGCGTAGAATTCGTTCGGTCGGAGCGAAAGCGCCGGTCGTGCAAGCGAGGTTTGCGAGAGGGTGACGACGAGATGGCCTAACAGTCAAACGGCGCTCAGGAAGCCTGATGTTGAAAACGGCGCACGACGCCGAAGAGTTTATGAGGACCGGGGCGCGCGTATCTCCATCTTGGCCGGGAGGAGACCTCCGAGGCCGGATACGTTGTAGCAGACTGATCAGCCGCCGATCTCGACAAAACCCCTTGCAGACGGGGCGGGCCATACGTTTCAACAGCAAGTGGGCTATTGGCCTTCCTGTTGGCCTCAGGGTTTTCCACACTAACGATTTTTCATTGTATAACAAACTGTTATGCGGACTCTGTGACGACGCCCCTGGCACCATTCCTTTTCCTCGAAACAGTCCTTTTTGTTGCCTGCCTTACGCTAGGTCGTGTGGACGAATTTTCGATCAGATGCATGTTTTTAGGATTCCGGCGGCGAATCAGCTGATTCGATCGATCTGAAGTTTTGGGCCGGGTCCTTTCGACAACGTAGACGCGACCCGCTTGGGCGCACACGCTTGAGCCGTTCCGACGCCCTGCCTCGATGCGGGCGGCGGGCCTTGGAGAGCGTTCGCTGCCAAGAAGGCCGGCTTGTTCTTTATCGTTCGAGACCTTCGCTGGCGCGGGCTGCCGGAGCGTTCGGCCGTCGGAACGCTCTGGAGCGCTTCGACCGCTTGGCCTTGCTGGCGTCTTGAGCCTTTTCGACAATGACGCGCGCGGCCATGAATGTCCGCGGCCCGATATCGATCAGATGTTTCGAAGTGACGCCCGTGCGGGCTCCGCTCGCCGGTCAGGCGAAGGCGATGATGTCGCCGGAGGCGTCCGATTTTGCGTGGATCTTCGTGGTGAAACCGCCACGCAAGCGCCCGACGCCTCCGGCACTTCTTGCCCCCCTTTGCTCCGGCCGCCGAGACGATGAGCGCGCACGGTGGTCGACTTCGAACATCTGAAGGATATGCGCCCTGAACTCAGGACGCGAGCGTGTCGAAGAAGGCCTCGAAGACGCCAGCCTTGCTCAAGCGACGAAGCGCCTCCACACGCTGTTCCAATGGCCGAAGCGCTCCGGCAGCGCGCGCCAGCGACGTTCTCGACGGTGAAAAAATGAAGCGCCTCTAGGAAGCGGCGATCGTCCTCAGCCCTCCGTCCGCGCCGAGGCAGGCAGGCGCCGGAACACCTCAAGCGCTGTGCGCCCAATCGTTCTCATCCATCTTTGTCGACATAGACCCGGCCCATAATTGGTCGGAGTCCGATCGATCAGCTGATTCACCGCCGGAATCCCAAAAACTCATCTGTCGAAAATTCGTCCACACGGCCTAGTGTTCTTGCCGCCTGCCGAGGACGCGGCGCGCGCCGAAGCCTGGCTCTATGAGAACCGATCCCGCGACGGGGCCGATTGGCGCGGAGCCCTTTCAGGTTTTGTCGACCGCACCGGTCGCGTGCTG
>CAVSBJ010000021.1:0-37036 GCA_963726105.1 uncultured Alphaproteobacteria bacterium | reverse complement strand
GGCATACGCTGTTGCCGCTCGACGACTGCCTTTACGCGCTTCAGCCGACAATCCCTTGCCTGACCCGCTCGTCGCTGCACCGCTGTCTGCAGCGGCATGGGATCGGGCGGTTGCGGATATCGAGTCGCCCGTGAAGAACCCTGAGACGCCCTGATTCTTGGGGTTTGCCTGGATTTTTGAAGTATTCATTTTTGCCGGATTGGGAAGTCGAGCCGGCCGCAATCTTGCAAATTGAGTCTGGCAAATTGAGTCTGGCTTCGCAGCGTGATTCTCTGTCGTCGGAGAGGCGATGGGAGCGATTCGCGATGCGGCCGAAGGAGCGTCGGGACAGCGGGCAGAGCGATTTTTTCAAGGCCCGTCTCGACCAGATCGTCGACGTGGGCCACCCGCTGGCGAAGCTGGCCTCGACAGTTGACTGGCGGTTCCTGGAGGAGCGGTTCGGCGCAGTCTATTCGGACAAGCCGGGTCAACCGCCGCTGCCGACAAGGCTGATGGCGGGGCTTTCGATCCTCAAGCACACGCACGATCTGTCGGACGAGGACCTCTGCGCGCGCTGGGTCGAGAACCCGTACTTCCAGCTCTTCTGTGGCGAGGAGTTCTTCCGTCACAAGCTGCCGTTCGACCGATCGTCGCTGACGCGGTGGCGCCAGCGGATGGGCGAGGAGAAGCTTGTCGCGCTGATCCAGGAGAGCCTGAACGCGGCGACGCGCACGGGCGCGGCCAAGCCCTCGGACTTCTCTAAGGTGATCGTCGACACCACCGTGCAGCCGAAGGCGGTGGCGTTCCCGACCGACGCCAATGCGCAGCGTGCGAACCTTTTTGGGTCGGGCCTTCCGCGACATCGTGCGCAAAACCAGGGACGACGCCGGCCTGCGAGAGATTTTCGCCGAGCCACTGTCGCTGGCCTTCCGGGTGCGCCATCAGCGCCAGAACCAGCGCGGGCCGAAGATCTATTCGCTGCGCGCGCCCGAGGTCGAATGCATCGGCAAGGGCAAGGCGCACCGGCCCTACGAGTTCGGCGTCAAGGTGTCGGTCGCCACCACGCTCGCCCGCTCCAAGGGCGGCCAGTTCATCGCCCATGTGAAGGCGCTGCCGGGCAACCCCTACGACGGCCACACGCTCGAGACCGTCATTCCGGAGATCGAGACCCAGATCGGCGCGAGCCTTGCTCGCATCGTCGCCGATCGCGGCTACCGCGGCCACAACGCTCCGCCCGACCACAAGATGAAAGTCTATATCTCCGGCCAGAAGCGCGGCGTCACCGACGCCATCAAACGCGACCTGCGCCGGCGCTCGGCCGTCGAGCCCGTCATCGGCCACGCCAAGAGCGACCACCGCATGGGACGCAACTTCCTCAAAGGCGTCCAAGGCGACGCCGCCAACGCCGTGCTCGCCGCCGCCGGCTACAACTTCCGGAGAATCCTCGTCTGGCTCGCCGCCCTTTGGCGCGCGCTCATCATGGCCGTCCTCGCCAACGCGTCCGACGCCGCAATCGACCCGGTCGGCGACGCCTGACCGCTCAAACGAACCCCTCCCCGCGGCGAATGCGGCCTACTTCACGGTCGACGATCGAGGCCGACAAGGAGCCAAAAAAGAGGTTCACGTCCTATTCGATCGGCTTCTTCCACATCGATCTCGCCGAGGTCCCGACGGCCGAGCGGCGCGTTCCTCTAAGCTTGTCTGATGCTTGCCGCGGTTGATTCAGGTTGAAACATCCGTTGGACGACCACCCGGCGAATGGCGTCGAGATAGGCCCAGCCCGTTTCGCGATCCGGCTCCAGGTAGTTTCCTTCGGCCCATTCGTTCCACGCCTTCAGGAACACGATACGTTCCTGAACGGGCTTATGCATCACCTTGCCGATTGCGTTCTTTAAGTATATCTCGAACAGGTCTGGCGTCGCATTGTCGAATACGACGCCCCGCCGTCCGGAGCGGGGAGTATTATCCCAATTTGGAAGTACGCAGGGAGCATACTTCTCGTGCAGTGGGGTTCTCATCTCAGCCTCGATTATGTCGCGATACTCGAATCTGGACGGACCCCGGGTGGACACAGAGACAATCCTATTGAGCAACGGCCCAAAATCCCGCCGTCTCCAGAGCCGGACCGCACGGCTTCTGAAGTCGCGCGGCAATCTGCCGAGGAGGCTTATCGGCCCGAATTCGGCAAGCATGTCAAAGGGCCGCAAGATCTCGTCGTCATGTTTGTTGGCCATGCCCACAAAGTAGACGCCGGGTAGGCCAGCTTTCAGAGCCAACTCATTCCAAAGATCCGTGAACTCCTTGGCGTCGGGTAGGTCGAGGGCGCTGTAGACAATGAAAATCGGCTTTCCCCCAAGCCTCAGATAGCGCGGATCTCTGAAGGCGGGCAAGACCGCGCTAAAGTGCGCTTCGAAATCGGCTGGTCCCGGGTAGGTTTGTTCGATCAGGACATGTTTCGGCATGCCGTGCCAGATGCCGGACCACGATTGATTCGCCCAAGCCAAGCAAAAGGGATAGTTCGGCTTTCCGGAGGCTAGGACTTCGTCGAACACACGCCCGAGAATTCGGCGTCCCCCGCCGAACCAATAGTGCCAATAGCAGAAACCTTCAATGCCGGCCCCTCTGGCCATGTCGGCCTGGCGCTCCCGGGTTTCGGCAAGTCTGAGATCATAAAAGCCGAGATCGCCGGGCAACCGGGGTTGTTTGTGGCCTTTGTAAAGCGGCCGTGCTTTCGCGACGTTGGTCCATTCCGTGAACCCGGGACCCCACCACGCATCGTTCTCTGGAATAGGATAGAATTGAGGTAAGTAGAACGCAATCAATCTGGCCAGATGCTGACCAGGTTCGGTTTGAGAGGAACGCTGCAATTCGACTTCTGCCGCCGGAGCCGGTCGGATATCGTTCATTTAAAGGCACCCTCTACGGTTGTAACCGAGCCGATGTTGCAGCGCGAGGGGCTGGACGCAAATCCACACGACGTGGAAAAAGGAGTTCGGTCGGTTGCTCTGAGGCGGCTCAAGAGGTTGCTGACTGATACTGGAAATCCGCTCGTCGCGCCAGTTCCAATTGAGACAGTGTCGCTAGCACACGATATGACCGGGGTAGGGAACGCACGATCTGTCCGGTTGCATCGCCCTGTTCGGGCTTCACGGTCAAGCCTTCCACGAGCGTCTGGACCATGGCTTCGGCCGGGCCTCCGACTGGACGCAGCTGCATCTTCAGCGATGGGGTTGGCGAAGGGCCGCACGAAGGGGGCGCGCCGGCGCGTCAAATGAACTCGAGGAGCCGCGGCTCTTGAGAAAGCGTCACAAAGAGGACGATCGCCAGACGGCGGTCATCCGAACCTGGCGACGGGGTCGATCGTCAGCCGGTGATCGGGATCGACGTGCGCGCCGTCCGAAGCCCCGCAACGCCGACGCCCGCGAAGCCGAGCAGCAGCATTGCCCAGGTTGACGGTTCCGGAACGGCGACCGTGGCGACGAAGCCGCGCTGCAATCCGGTGCCCGGATCGAGGTAGAACCCGGTGAGTTCGCCCGAATCGTTGATGCCCGTAATCTGTGTGATGCTGAACCCGCTCGTTGCCGCCGACGGGTCGTCGAGGAACGTGTAGGCGTCGGTTGCGATGTTGAACAGGAAGCCGTGCTGGCTCCCATCATTGGTTTGATAATATCCCACCGCTTGGCCGTCGTCGTTCAGTCCCAGGAATTGCGTGAGAACGAGATTGGCGATGTTGGGGTCGGGCGCGAGGGAAAATGTGTCCGCGGTGGAATTGTAGAAAAAGCCGTGCTGGTGAACGCCGTCGCTGGAATAGAACCCGGTGACGAGGCCGTCGTTGTTGATGCCCTGGAGGTTGGTTACGAACGCGGTCGGGAGGGGAGCCAGAATGCTATAGGCGCCCCCATTGTACAGAAAGCCTGGCGAAAGACCGGTGGCGCCATCGGTGTATTGACCGACAATCTGCCCGTGATCGTTGATGCCGAACGCGGTCTGAGAAGCCGTCGTCCCGTTGACGGGAGGAAGCACAGAAAAATTACCGCCCGTCGAGACGAAGGCTCCGTTGTTTGAGGTTCCCACCACGGCGCCCGAATCGTTGATCCCGTTCGCCATCGCCAGCGGGTCGTTATTGATGTTCAGCGTCTGGAACGTGCCGTTCGGGTTGCGAATGAAGTTGGTGAGCAGCGTTGGGTTTCCCGCATTGTCGCTCGAAAAGCCGACGACGTCGCCGGCGTTGTTGATCCCGTTGACGGTCGTTCCCCCGCCATTCGCTCCGGGGCCGTCGAACGAGGTGAAATTGTATCGGACGGCGGCGTTGGCGGACGAGCAAACAACCATGAGCGCCGCGCCCCCGATCCACGGCCCCATTCGCCGAAAAAACCCGGGTGATCCACCCTGCATACAAATCCTCCAAGATTGAATAAGTCGACTATGCGCGTGGAGCTTAGATCATGCTTTATCTTGGCGGCAAGCTTAGCCGAGCGGGGTAATCAGCGGCCCTCATCGACGTCCGGGAACCGCGTCAGCTCTCCGACGTCGTCAGCGCCAGCGCATGCAGTTCCCCGCCCATCCGGCCTTTCAGCGCCTCATAGACCATCTGGTGCTGGCGCACCCGGGTCTTGCCCTTGAAGGCGGGGGTCACGACGGTCGCGGCGTAATGGTTGCCGTCGCCGGCCAGATCCTTCACCTCGACCCGCGCGTCCGGAAACGCCTCGCGGATCATCGTCTCAATCTCGGTTTGTGACATGGCCATGGGCGTTGCGCTCCTTGATGACTTCCGCCGCATCTTCTTCGCGGGCCTCGGTCTCGAGCCGCGCCACGACATCCTCGGCGGGCTCGTTCGCGGCGATCGTGACCCCGTGGGTCATGAGGATCAGGCAGTCGGTCTCGTCCGACGCATTGATGGCGACCACGCGCTCCGGCCGGATATAGGCGAAGCCCTTGACGGTTTTGACGATGATGAACGGGATCATGATTTGGCCCCCTGAGGACGGCTCATATAGTCCGGCAGCCAGTTTTCATAGGCTTTGTTCAGCGCCGCAAGGGCGAGCGGAGCCGCGCCGCCGAGCCTCAAGGCGTCGCCGCCAGTAGCGCCGATGCGCGAAAGCGGAACGGCGAGCCGTTTCGCTTCTTCCGCGATCGCTGCGCGCTCGGTCGGCGGCGCGGTCAAAACGTAGCGGCCCTGATCCTCGCCAAAGAAGAATGCGTGCTCCAGGCTCTGCGCCTCGACGCTTGCGCCAATTCCCCCCGCCATCGCCATCTCGGCCAGGGCTATGGCGAGACCACCGTCGGAGAGATCGTGGACCGTTCTGACCTTCCCGTCTCGGATCAGCGACGCGACGAATTCGCCGTTTCGGCGCTCGGCTGCGTGATCGACCGGCGGCGGCGCGCCCTCCTCACGGCCTGCGACGGTCGCGAGCCAGGCCGATTGGCCGAGCCAGCCCGGCGCTCCGCCGACGAGAAAGATGTCCTCGCCCGGCGCCTTGAAGGCGAGGCTCGCCGTTTTCGCGACGTCCTCGACGAGGCCGACGCCGCCGATCGCGGGGGTCGGGGGAATGCCTGAGCCCATCGTCTCGTTGTAGAGCGAGACGTTGCCGGAGACGATCGGGAAATCGAGCGCCCGCGCCGCCTCGCCGATTCCTTCGAGGCAGCCGACCAGCTCGCCCATGGCCTCGGGCCGCTCCGGATTGCCGAAATTGAGATTGTCGGTGAGCGCAAGCGGGCGCGCGCCGACGGCGATGAGGTTGCGCCACGCTTCGGCGACCGCCTGTTTTCCGCCCTCGCGCGGATCGGCGGCGCAATAGCGCTCGGCGCAGTCTGTGGTCAGCGCCAGGCCCTTGGGGCCGTCGCCCAGCCGCACCACCGCCGCGTCGCCGCCCGGCCCCTGCACCGTGTTGCCGAGGATCAGCGTGTCATATTGCTCGGTAACCCAGCGTTTCGAGCAAAGATCGGGCGAAGACAGGAGTTTGAGCAACGCCGTGTCCGTCGGCATCGGCGGCTTGATCGACGCCGCGTCGAGAATGGGGAGGAGCGGGTTCCGGATCCACGGCCGGTCGTAGAGCGGCGCCTGGTCGCCGAGCTCCTTGATCGGCAAATCGGCCTTGATCGCGCCGCCGCGCCTGATGACAAACCGGCGCGTGTCGGTGGTCTTGCCGATGATTGCGAAATCGAGCCCCCATTTTCGGAAGATGGCCTCGGCCTCCGGCTCCTTTTCGGGCCTCAGCACCATGAGCATGCGCTCCTGGCTCTCGGAGAGCATCATTTCGTAAGCCGTCATTCCGGTCTCACGGCACGGCACATGGTCGAGGTCGAGGTCGATTCCGAGATCGCCCTTGGCCCCCATCTCGGCCGCCGACGAGGTGAGCCCGGCTGCGCCCATATCCTGAATGGCGATCACCGCACCCGAGCGCATCAGCTCGAGGCAGGCTTCGAGCAGGAGCTTCTCGGCGAACGGATCGCCGACCTGGACGGTCGGGCGCTTGTCTTCGGCGTCCGCCTCGAAGGCCGCCGAGGCCATGCTCGCGCCGTGGATGCCGTCGCGCCCGGTCTTCGAGCCGAGATAGACGATCGGATTGCCGATTCCCGTCGCGGCGGAGGTGAAGATTGCGTCCCGCCTGGCGACGCCGACGGCCATCGCGTTGACGAGGATGTTGCCGTCATAGCGCCGATGAAAGCCGGTCGAGCCGCCGACCGTCGGCACGCCGAACGAATTGCCATAGCCGCCGATCCCCGCGACGACGCCGGCCACCAGACGCCGGGTCTTCGGGTGGTCGGGCGCGCCGAAGCGCAAAAAGTTAAGCGCGGCGACAGGCCGAGCGCCCATGGTGAAAACGTCGCGCAAAATGCCGCCGACCCCGGTCGCCGCGCCCTGATAGGGCTCGATGAACGAGGGATGGTTGTGGCTCTCCATCTTGAACACGCAAACGTCGCCGTCGCCGATGTCGATCACGCCTGCGTTCTCGCCCGGCCCGTAGATGACATGAGCGCCCGTGGTCGGCAGCTTGCGCAGGTGGAGGCGCGAGGACTTGTACGAGCAATGCTCGTTCCACATCGCCGAGACGACGCCGAGTTCGGTGAAGGTCGGCGTCCGGCCGATCAGCGCGACGAGCCGCGCATATTCGTCAGGCTTGAGGCCATGCGCGAGGGCGAGCTTTTCGTCGACCTTGGGTTCGGTTTCGCTCAAGGGCTTGCGGTCTTTCAGTCTGAAGGGAGACGGTTGGCCTTTAGCCTTGCGCCGCGACGACCTCAAGTCGTCCGGCACGATCAGCGACATTGCCAGGCGCCTTTGGGCAGGAGCCTGCTCGCGCGGGGGTGGATGACGGCCTGTCCAAGGCGGCCGCGGCGCGTCAGTTCAACACCACGCCGAAGACCGTCGGCAAATGGATCGAGCGGTTCGAGGCCGAGGGCGTCGAAGGTTGCGCGACCGTTCGTCGCGTCCGCATTCAGCGCCGAGCCAAGCGACGCCGGCCATGTGCGGCGGTCGAGGCTTCGCGCCGGCAGCGCCATACTGGCAAGCCGCTCGCCGCCGAGGTCGGGGTTTCGGCGGCGACCGTCAGCCGCATTCTCAAACGCCTCGGCCTCAACCGGGTGTCTGCGCTCGAGCCGGCCGAGCCGGTCTGCCGCTCTGACCGGGCCGCCCGAGGCGAGATCCGACTCGGATATAGGGCACGCCTTTGGCTTCAATTTCTTCGAACGACTCCGGATAGCCAGCATCGGCGTATCGGATGATACCAAGCGCAGTATCGTTATCGAGCGCATGGGTGAGACGTTCTGCCGCCTGCCAGGCTCCATCAGCGATGATCGTCACGCCCGCGCTCGTCATGTAGCCCGAATAACCACCCCCGCCAGAGTGCACCGCCACGAGATCGGCCATGGACGAACAGAGCATCATGGCGTCAAGCAGCGGCCAGTCGGCAATTGCGTCCGATCCATCCTTCATGCGCTCCGTCATGATGTTTGGATGCGCCATGGCGCCGGCGTCGAGATGGTCGCGCGAGAAGGCGATCGGGCCGGCGAGCTCACCGCTCGCGATAAGCTCGTTAACCCGAAGCGCCAGCGCCGTTCGCTCGCCGTGGCCGAGCCAGGCGATCCGAGCCGGCAGCCCTTCGAACGGAATATTGGCGCGCGCGAGCCTGATCCAGTTTGTGACAATCGCATTGTTTGGAAACATCTCGAGGACGAGTTCGTCAATGCGGGCGATATCGCTCGCTTCGCCCGACAGCGCGATCCAGCGAAATGGGCCAATGGCGCGGGCGAACAGGGGCCGCAGATAGGCTTCGGTGAAGATAGGAATCTCGAAGGCGTCGGAAACGCCGGCCTCCTTCGCCTGGGTGCGAATGAGATTGCCGTTGTCGAAGACTTCGGCGCCTGCCCGCTGGAAGTGCAGCATAGCCCGCACTTCGTCGGCGATCGAAGCGCGGCTCGCCGCCATCAATTGCCCCCGGCCTTGCTCGCGCAGCCGGCGCGCCTCAGCAGGGCTCATGCCCTTGGGGACATAGCCGTAGACGAGGTCGTGCGCGGAAGTCTGATCGGTGACGATGTCCGGCGTAATCCCACGCCGAGCAATCTCCGGATAGATATCGGCCGCGTTGCCGACCAGTCCGACCGAAAGCGGGCGCTTGTCCTTGACTGCCTCCCCGATGATCGCGAGCGCGCTGTCAAGGTCGGGCGCGATCTCGTCGAGATACCCGTTGGCCCGGCGCTTTTCGGCCCGTTCCGGATCGACTTCCACGCAAAGAATCGCCGCATTCGCCATCCGGCCTGCGAGCGGCTGCGAGCCGCCCATGCCCCCAAGGCCTGCCGTCAGGATGAAGCGGCCAGCCAACGACCCGTTAAAGCGCTTCTCGGCGATCCGCGCGAAGATCTCGTAGGTGCCCTGAATCACTCCCTGGCTGCCGATGTATTGCCATGCCCCGGCCGTGAGGCCGCCCCAAGCGATCAGCCCTTTGCGCTCGAGGTCGTAGAAGACCTCGGCCTTCGCCCATTGGCCGACGATGTTGCAATTGGCCATGATGACGAGAGGCGCCCGCGCATGGGTCTTCATGAGGCCGACTGGCTTTCCTGACTGGATCAGCAGCGTCTGGCCCTCGTCCATCGTCAGGAGCGTCTGGACGATCGCGCGATGAGAGGGCCAGTTCCGCGCCGCCTTGCCCAGCGCCGCGTACACGACGAGATTGTCCGGGTCCTCGCCAACCGCCAGCACGTTTTCGAGCAGGCGCAGAAGCGACTCCTGGCGCCAACCCTTTGCACGCAGCACAGCGCCGCCGGGAATCGGAAACCGCGGGTGGCGCGGGTTCGTCGTCGGCATCAGCGGCCTGCAAGCGCATAGCGCGCGATCTCGATCCCCATGGCCTTCTCGACAGGCGGATACACCGTCGAGTTGACGACACTTGCCGAGAGCGGCAGGATCTCTTTTGGAACATGCAGGACGAAAACGCGCATGCCCTCCCGGAGCTCGCCGACGCTGAGCGGCTCGCCCTCCGGCGACAGCGTGGTGATAACGGATGGAAACGTCGCGAGCCGTTTCCCGCCGGCGTCGTCAACCGCCATATATTCGTTCATCACATGCAGGGTCACGGCCTTGTCGCCGTCGCCCACGGCGAGCGAGCCGATGTCGAAGGCTTCGTTCATATAGGCGACCCGCTTGGCGCGGATCGTCCCGTCGGCAAGGATATGGCCGCCTGTCGTCTTGCAGATCGCGTCGATCACCGCCGCGCCCCCGCTCCGCTCCGCCTCGATGATCGCCTCGCCCAATCTGAGCGCGAGCGATATACCGCCGAGCGCGGCGTGCGTGCGAACGTAAGAGGCGCGCAAAGGATTGCGGGCCGATGCGATGAAGCCGCCGGCTTGATCGGCTGCGGTGCGTAGAACCGGCGAGACCTTCGCCGTCGCGCCTTTTACAACAAGCTCTATGTACCGGTTCTCCGCCCTGTTGCCGCCGACGGCCGTCTGGATCGTCGGCTCTGACGAGCCTGCCATGCCGATGGATCCCATGTCGCCCGTCGGATGGGCGCGCACGTCGCCGACCGCGTCCAGCGCCTTGACGCCAAGGATCGCCGAGGGCAGCCAGGCGTTGAGCGTCGAGGAGCGGCCGTTCTGTCCGATCATCAGCGCCGCGAGCGGCGTTCCCAGAGCCTCCTGAAGGAGCTGCACCGCCTTGACATAGTCGACCCCTCGCATTTCCCACGGCGTCGTCGACGCTGGCGCACCGATGGCCGCCGCGGTCGCGACCCAATCGTCTTCCGTCAGTTCGTCAATCGAAACGAGCTCCGGCTTGCCGGCGTTCACCGCGGCGTGGCCGAGCATGCGTCCGTGATCGGCCCAGCCGCCTCCGCCCGCGGCATAGACCGAACCGCCCTTAACGGCGGCCTCGACGTCCTTCTCGACCAGAATCCGGCCCATCGTTCTACGCCTCCGTCATCTCGGGTGTTGCGTCGAGCGCGATGACCGCCTCGAACAGCACCGCAGCGCCGCGCGCAATCGCGTCGTTGTCGGTCCATTCGTCTGGCGCGTGACTTCGCCCTCCCCGGCTCGGCACAAAGATCATCGCCGCCGGCGCCACGCGCGCGATCCATGCCGCATCATGGCCGGCGCCGGACGCAAGCGGGCGCGTCGTCACGCCCGCCGCGCCGGCGGCTTTCGCCAAGACCTCGAGAAGATGAGGATCGCAAGCCACCGGCTGGCTGTCGGAGACGCGCGCCGGCGGGGAAATCGCGACGCCACGCTCGCTCGCGACATTCCCGGCGGCCTGGTCGAGCCACGTGGCGAAAGCCTCCATGTCGGGTCTACGTTCGGCGCGCGCGTCGATCAGCAGCCGAACGCGGCCGGGGACGACATTGGCGGCGTTAGGCGCCATCGCGAACTCGCCGACGGTCGCGGCGAAATGGCTCGACTTCCTGGACAGACGCAAGGCCTCATCGCGGACCCTCAGAACGAGGTCGGAAGCCGCGACGAGCGCGTCGGCGCGCGAGTCCATCGGCGTCGTCCCGGCGTGATCTGGCCGGCCCTCGACGAGGATCTCGTAGCGACTGATGCCAACGATGCCGGTGACGAGCCCGATATCGTTGCCCTCCCGCTCCAGCACCCGCCCCTGCTCGATATGCAGTTCCAGGAAGGCCGCGATTTCCGGCGGACTCAACCGCAGAATGGCGGCCGGATCGCCGCCGACCGAAGCCAGCGCGTCCCCGAGCGCGCCGCTCTCATTGCGCCTCGTGAGCCACGTCTCGGGCATCTGCCCGGTCATGCCGCGACTGCCGATGCAGGAGACGCCGAAGGGACTGACCTCCTCGGCGAGGAAATCGACAACCTCCAGATCATGCGCGAGACCGACGCCGCGTTCCGCCAAGGACCGTGCGACTTCCAGCGCCGCAACGACACCCGCGACCCCGTCGAACCGACCGCCGTCCGGAACGGTGTCGGAATGCGAGCCGAGCATGAGGACGGCCCGGGCGTCGCCACCGCCCGCGCGCCGGCCGATGAGATTGCCCGCGGCGTCGATTCGCGTCTCAAGCCCCGCAGCGCGCATGCGCGCCTCGATATAGGCCCGGCCTTCGAGGAAGAGAGGCGAGAAGACGCGCCGCGTCCAGGGCCGGCCGGGCTCCGTCAAGCGGGCGAGCCCATCGATGTCTTCCGCGATGCGGGCGGCATTGACCGGCAGATTGCCGCTCATGCGGCCTGACCCGCGACGGGAATGCGCTCGGGCGGACGGACGAACCGACCGGTTCCCGGATCCGCCAACACCTTGGCTCCATCGAAGGCGAGCCGGCCGCGGACGTAGGTCGCTGCGACCTTGTACGGAAGAGCCATTCCGTCGAACGGCGACCAGCCGGCAACGCTGTTGCCGCTCTTCGCCGTATCGACAACATGACTCTCAGGCGTCAGCACCATGATGTCGGCGTCGCGCCCCGGCCTCAACGCGCCCTTTATATGATCGAGGCGGAAGTGTTTCGCCGGGTTCTCGGCCATCAGCTTCGCCATCCAGGTAAGCGGAACGCCGCGGTCGAGCGCGCCTTTGACGAAGAGAGGAGCCATCGTCTCGAGGCCCGGCAGGCCGGAAGCATTGGCGAGCATGTCCGGATCGGTCTTGCGGTCCAGTGACCAGCTCACATGGTCGGTCGAAACGAGGTCAACGTCTCCCGCCGCGAGACGACGCCAGAGCTTCTCGACCTCGGCCCGGGGCCTTAGGGGAGGATTGCACTTTGATCGGCCGCCGAGTCGGCGTGCACCGTTCTCCTCGTCCAGCATTAGGTAATGGATGAGGCATTCCGCAGTCGCGGCGTAGCCCTGCGCTTTGTAGCTCGCCGCGATCTCGTAGCCCCGGCCGAGCGAGCAATGAACGACGTGGGCCGGGCACCCTGTCGCGGCGCCGATCTCGTAGATCGCCGTCATCGCTAAAAGCTCGGTCAGCGGCGGCCGCGAAAGGCCGTGGGCGCGCCAGTCCGTGATCCCGGCTGCCTTCACCTTGGCTAAACTCGCTCGAACATATTCATCGTCCTCGTTGTGCACGCCAGCCGTGAGTCCCGTCGGCGCCACCGCCGCGAAACACTCCGCCATCAGCGGCGGCGGGATACGTGGGAAGCGCTTGGGATCCGTGCCAAAGGTCGAGAACTTGAAGGCGGCGACTCCGGCCTCTGCTTGCTCGGCAATTCGCGCGGCCCCCTCGATCGGATCGATCGTGCCGTAGAGCGCGAAATCCACCCGCGCCTGCCTTCCTGCGTGAGCGACCTTGCGCTTGACCGCCGCCGCAGAGCAGATGAGATCCCCTTCGTCATAAGGCATGTCGACGATCGTCGTGACACCGCCGGCGGCCGCCGCCCGCGTGGACCAGATGAAGTCCTCTTGATTTTTCTGCGAGAGCGAATGGACCTGCGCGTCGATGGCGCCCGGCAGGATGAGCGCCGCGCCGAGATGGTGACTTTCGCGGGCGGAGGGCGGATGGCCCTGCCCGACTTCGGCGATCCTGCCATCGGCCACCGCGACATAGCCGTTCGGCAGGATTCGGTCCGGAAGGATCACAGTGCCCTGGAGCATCAGAGCGAAATCAGTCATATCGATCTCCGCTATCGAGGCCCACGCTCAGGCAGGCGACCCGGGACGCGCGAGCGCTGCAGCTTCGGCGACGGCAGCCAGGGTCGGATCAATCACCGGCGCGCGGAGCCTCGCTTCGAGTCTCGCGCGCTCAGGCGCGAATCCGGCGCAGCCGAGAATAATGCATTCCGCGTCGAGGGCCTTCAACCGCTCGCCGGCAATGGAAAGCCGGTCGAGGAGGTCTCCCCCCTCCTTCTCCAAGGCGACCTCCGCAGCCAGCGAAGAAGCGGCGCCGAGGTCCGCAATGCGAACCCGATGACGGGCAATCGCTGTTTCGGATAGCGCGATCACGCCAAAACGGCGACCCTGTGCGACAGCAGCGCGAATGCCGGCGTCCTGAATGCCGATGACCGGGCAACGTGCGGAGGCCGAAGCCGCGTGGAGGCCCGGCTGCGCGTAGCAGGCAATCACGAAGGCCGCGGCGTCGCGACGACGGTCAACCAGCGCGGCGACGCGCCCGCCCGAGAGGGTGATTTCGTCGGCAGTGATGATCTCGGCGGGATTCTCCGCGATGGTCAGGCATTCGACGGTAAGCGCCGGAAACGCCTCAGCGATCGCGTCCTCGATACCTCGCGTGACGGCCTCGACGCTGTTCGGGTTGATGACGACAATGGGGGTGTTCTCAGAGGAAGCGAGAGCGGTCATGAGAGGCGGTGCTCCAGACGGGCCATGAGCCGCACGGCCGGCCACAGCGCGACGAGGTAGATGAGGGAGGCAAGGATCAGCGGCGAGGTGTTGTACGTGAGCGAGCGCGCCAGATCAGCCTGATGCAGAAGTTCGGGCGCCGAAACGACGCTGGCGAGCGTCGTCAGCTTCACGAGCTCGACCGTGTTCGAGATGAGATCCGGCAGCACGTTGCGTACGCCTTGCGGGAACGTGACGAAGAGAAAGGTCTGGGTCGCCGAAAGACCGGTCGAATGCGCCGCCTCGGCCTGGCCGGGGGGAACCATTTTCATCCCCGCCCGATAGATCTCGCCATAGTAGCTCGCGGAATTGCAAAAGAAGGCGAGGACGACCGCGGCGAGCGCCGGGATCTGGTAGCCAAGAAACGGGATGCCCGCGTAGACGAAGATGATGAGGACGAGCGGTGGGAAGGCGCGGAAAAGATCAATGAAGGCGATCGCCGGCCAGCGAAGGACCCGCCGGGAAGATGTCGCGAGCAGCATTGCGCCGACGCCAGAAACCAGGCCGATGGGGATCAATGCCGCGCAAAGCAGGACGGTTTCCTTCAATCCTGCGAGGATCATCGGTAGGACTTTGATCATGATGGGAATGTTGAAAAACTCGTCCCGGATCGCTTCCATCAGCGCATACCCCAGGACGTGCGCCGCTCAAGACGGCGCGAGAGGGCGATGAGCGGGATGAACAGGAGAATGTAGAAGGCCGCGCCAATCGTCAGTGGCGTAGCGTTAGCGGTCAGCGAAAGTTCGGAGGAGGCGCGGCCCAGGATCTCATCGACTCCGATGGCGCTGCCAAGCGCGAGATTCTTGGTAATCGAGATCGTCCTGTTCGTCAGCGTTGGAATCGCCAGCCGGAACGCCTGCGGGAAGACGACATGCATGAGCGCGCCTGAGAAACTGAGCCCGGTCGATCGCGCCGCAAGCCATTGTCCTTGCGGCACTGAGGTAATGCCCGCCCAGAAGACTTCCTCGGCGAAAGCGGCAAGAACGAGGCTCAGCGACAACCACAGCACGATGAGGCTCGGAAGCGTGACGCCAACGTTCGGCAGGCCGAAGAAAACGACAAGGATGATCGCAAGCGGCGGCAAGGCGCGAAAGACGTCGGCGAACACAAGGATGGGTACATTCGCCGCCCGGAAGCCGAACGAGCGCAGACCGGCGAGCAGGGCTCCGAGTCCTATGCCCGTCGCCACCACCGCGAGGCCCGCGAAGACGGACACGCCAAGCCCGCTCGCTACGTCGCGCCATGTCCGCGCCGCCACTTCAGCGTTGAAGAAAGTGAAGACGAACCGGTCCCACGCGATCATGGCCAGATCCTCATCGCCTGACCTGCTGCAGAAAGCGGCGCGTGCGCTCCTCGCGCGCGTCGCTGAAGATCGCCTCCGCTCCACCCTCCTCGACGATCACGCCGGCGTCGAGGAACAGCACGCGGTCAGCCGCCTCACGAGCGAAATTCATCTCGTGGCTGGCGATGACCATCGTCATGCCCCGGTCGCGCAGATCTTTGACCACGGCGAGGACGCTGCCGACGAGCTCCGGGTCGAGCGCCGAGGTCGGCTCGTCCATCAGGATGATCTTCGGCTTCAGCGCCAGCGCGCGGGCGATGCCGACGCGCTGCTGCTGGCCGCCTGAGAGCTGACTCGGATAAGCCTTCGCCTTTTCCGCCATGCCGACAAGCGCGAGCGTATCCATCGCCAGCGCGTTGGCGTCGGCCCTCGACATTTTCTGCACCTTTCGTAGCGCCAGCGCGATGTTGTCGATGGCCTTAAGATGTGGATAGAGATTGAAACTCTGGAACACCATGCCGATGCGCTGGCGCATGCCGTTGATGTCGAGGCCGCGGGCCAGCATGTCGACGCCATCGACAAGAAGAGTGCCGTTGTCGGGCCGCTCAAGGAGGTTGCAGCAGCGCAGCAGCGTGCTTTTGCCCGAACCCGATGGTCCAATGAGGAAGACGAGTTCTCCCTCGGCGACCCGAAGGTCCACGCCTTTCAGAACCTCGGTCTCGCTGTAACGCTTGACGAGCCCCCTGGCGTCGATGAGCGGACGCCTTTCCATTGGGAGTTCGCGCCGGTCAGCACTGCGGCTTGTGCGGAGTCGGGTCGTACCCTGGCATGCCGGGTACGCCATATCCGGGGTAGACTGTGACCGCGGCCGAACCCGGCTCCGGTTCGACGCCGAACCATTTCACGTAGAGCTTCCCGAGCGTGCCGTCGAGCTTCATGCATTCGAGCGCGTTCTCAAGTTTGTCGCGCAGCGGGGCGTTGTCGTTGCGGACCGGCATCGACCAGACGAGCCCGGTTTTGTAGAGATACGCGTTCTTGAGCCGCGGGTTGTTTTTCACCACCCATGCGACAACCGTGGCGGCCGAGACATTGGCGTCCGCGCGTCCGGTCAGGACCGCCTGGACCGCGTCTGTGCTAGTCGCGAAGGAAATGGGGTTCCAACCCATCTTGTCGGCCTGGGACCTCACCCACTGCTCGTAGATCGATCCCTTCTGAACGGCGATCGTTTTGCCCTTGAGATCGTCGAGGGAATGGATGTCCGGCGCGCTTTTCATGGTGAGGAACCGATAGTCGGCATCGACCAATCCCTCCATGAAGAGCATCTGTTTGGCGCGCTCCGGCGTCACGGTCACGACGGCGGTGAGAAAGTCATATCGGCCGGCCTGCAGCGCGGGAATGAGGCCGGCGAATTGTGTGCCCTCAACGTCGATCTTCTGATGGATCCGCCGGGAAATGTCCTCGACGACGTCGATATTGAAACCTTCGAGACCACCCCCGATCTTGGGCATCGCGTGCGGAGCGAAGGTCGCATCGATTGCGGATTTCAACGGCGGCGCCTCTTCGGCCCGGGCGGCTTGCGTAAGAAGGCCGAATGCCGCGACACCAGCATGGAGGCATTTGATGAAATTGGGCATTGAGGGCTCCTCTGTGGCGCGACGTTGAGAGTGCCCGATTAATGCACAGGCGTCCTCTCAAGACCATATCCAAGTTGTTGGCGCGACATCCGCGCGTCGGATTGGGCGGCAACCGCGCAACATTCGGCGCGTCAGGCGATACCAATTAAGCGCAGCGGTCGAGGGTCCGAGAGTTTTGAGTTCGCTTATTGAAACCGAAAATAAGCATTCTCGGCGCTCTGCCCCGCAAAGCCCCGCGCGGGAAGTTGAAGCGCGCGTGGCTGACGGCCGCCTATCCAGACTGGCGGGGCAAGAAGGCGTCCATCGGAGCGAAGAACGGGGCGCCGCGGCGCTTGTTCCAGGTTGCTTGGTTTACAACGGTGTTATTCGTACCCCATTGGAGCGAGCGAGTGGCGATCCGTCGTTCGCTTGTGGCGGCGCCGACGGTCTTGTTGACAAAGCCCGGCCGTGCCCTGCATCATGAGTGTACTAACGACTTGCGGGATTTCCCGCGCGAGGCGGACGCGGCGCTGCATTCCGAGTTGCATCAAGCCCGTTTGTGTTTGTCAGTGAACGGCGCGCCCGTCGAAACGCTCCTGCCGCGGGCGACGCCCGTGCTCTCATTTCTGCGCAACGACTGTTCTCTCAACGGGCCGAAATACGGCTGCGGTCTCGGCGAATGCGGCGCCTGCAGCATCCTCGTCGACGGCAAGCTCGCGAGAAGCTGCGTGTTGACGCTTGCGAATGTCGAAGGGCGGCGCCTGACGACGCTCGAGGGCCTGGCTGACGGCGACAAGCTCGATCCGGTCCAACAGGCGTTCGTAGCCTGCGCGGCGACCCAGTGCGGCTATTGTCTCAACGGCATGATCATGTCCGCCCGCGCCCTCCTCGACGCCAACCCTGATCCGTCCGACGCGGACATTCGCGAGGCGCTGCGCTTCAATCTCTGCCGCTGCGGCGCGCATGTCGAGATCGTCGCCGCCGTGCGACTCGCCGCGGCGCTCGCCCGGGCATGACGTCGCTTCAGCCGCAGGGACTCCGCCGCGCCGACTATCTCGAACCTTCCGCGACGCTTGCGGTGGTCCGGGTTGCGGCGCCGAACAGACCGCTCGACGTGGCGGCGGCCGACGATCTGGAACCCTTCGTCCTCGTCCGGGCCTCTGGCGAAGTCACCGCCTTCAATGGCCACGTCGATCTAGGCACTGGCATCCGCACGGCGTTGGCGCAGATCGTCGCGGAAGAGCTGGACGTCGACTTCGCGCGCGTCACGATGGTGCTCGGCGACAGCGCAGTCGCGCCGGATCAGGGGCCAACGATCGCCAGCGAAACGATCCAGCTCAGCGCGATCCCTTTGCGCCGCGCCGCCGCGCAGGCGAGGCGCTTCCTCGTGGATCGCGCCGCGGCGATCTTCGAGATCGCCGCCGAGGCGCTGGTCGTCGAGGACGGCGTCGTCCGGCCTCTCGCCGACGATAATCGCCGCCTGAGTTACGGCGAGCTAATCGGGGGCGAACGCATTCGCCTTGCGCTTGCAGAGGACGTGCCGGTCAAGGCGCCGGGCGCCTATCGCATCGTGGGCGCGTCGCCGCCGCGCGTCGACCTGCCGGCTAAGGTCGCCGGCAGCCTCGTCTATGTCCACGACATGCGTTTGCCGGGCATGCTGCACGGGCGCGTCGTCCGGCCGCCATATGCGGGATTCGATTCGGGCGATCACGTCGGGCGCTCGCTGATCCGCATCGACGAAGGGTCCGTCGCTCGCCTTCCAGGTGTCGTGGCCACCGTGGTCGTTGGCGATTTCGTCGGTGTCGTCGCCGAGCGGGAGGAGCAGGCCGAGGCGGCGATGCGCGCGCTCAGAGTCGAATGGCGCGAAGGGGCGAAGCCGCCGGACCTCACCGACGTCGCCGCCGCATTGGCGCGCAACCCGTCGCAGCCGCGCAAGCTTTTCGACAAGGGCGACGTTGACAGCGCGCTCGGGTCGGCCGCCAGGCGGCTCACTCGCTCCTATGTCTGGCCTTACCAGTTGCACGGGTCGATCGGTCCGTCCGCCGCGCTCGCCGAGGTTGCCGACGGCAAGGCGCGCGTCTGGTCCGGCACTCAGAACCCCTTATGGGTCCGGCGCGACGTCGCGCTGCTTCTCGACCTTCCGGAGGACGCCGTCGAGGTGATCCGGATGGAAGCCGCGGGGTGCTACGGGCGCAATGGGGCCGACGACGTGACTGCCGACGCCGCGCTGCTCGCGCGCGCGGTCGGCCGGCCGGTGCGGGTGCAGCTGACGCGTGATCAGGAGCATCAGTGGGAGCCGAAGGGCGCGGGCCAGCTGATGAACGTCGATGGCGGCCTCGACGCGGGCGGCGATGTCGTCGCCTATGATTTCACCACCCGTTATCCTTCCAACGCCGCCCCGACGCTGGCGCTGATCCTCACCGGCAAGATTCCGTCGGCGCCCGCGATCACGGAAATGGGCGACCGGACTGCGATCGGCCCGTACGATTTCGCGAATCACCGCGTCGTCGTCCACGACATGGCGCCAATCGCCCGCGCGGCCTGGCTCAGGGGCGTGTCGGCCCTGCCCAACACCTTCGCCCACGAATCCTACATCGATGAACTGGCGGCGGAGGCGGGGGTCGATCCCATCGCCTATCGCCTGCGCTATCTCAGGGACACGCGCGGGAGAGAGCTCGTCGAGCAGGTCGCCGCCAGGGCCAAATGGGAGCCGCGCGCGACGCCGCGCCTGCGTCGCGACGAGCGCGGAAATCTCGCAGGGCGAGGCTTCGCTTATGCGGTCTACGTGCACTCGAACTTTCCCGGCCTCGCCTCGGCCTGGTCGGCTTGGGCCGCGGATGTCGCCGTGAATCCCAGCACTGGCGAGGTTTCGCTGACCCGTGTCACGGTCGGGCAGGATTCGGGATTGATGATCAATCCCGAAGGCGTGCGCCATCAGATTCACGGCAACGTCATCCAGTCGACGAGCCGGGTCCTCAAGGAGAAGGTCACCTTCTCCGATATCGTGGTGACCTCACGCGACTGGGGAAGCTATCCGCTGTTGACCTTCCCCGAGCTCCCGGCCATCGACGTGCTGATGGTTCCGAGGCCGGAGGATGAACCTCTCGGCGTCGGCGAATCAGCCTCGGTGCCGAGCGCAGCGGCGATCGCCAACGCGATTTTCGATGCAACCGGCGTGCGGTTCCGTGAGCCGCCCTTCACGCCTGACCGCATCCTCGAAGGCTTGCGCAAGGCCGGGCGCGCCGAAGAAGCGCCGCACGTGGCGCCTCTTCTCGCTGCTCCCGCGCCAGCGCCTGCCAGGCCGCGCCGGCGGCTCGGCCCGCTGCTCGCGGCGGCGTTCGGAGCGCTTGGATCGCTTGGCGTAGCGGCCCTGCCGATCCGCGGCGCGATCGCGCCCGTCGCCCGCCCCGACCCCGCAACCTGGTCCGCCGCCACCATCGAACGCGGCCGCGCGCTTGCTGGTCTCGGCGGCTGCATCCATTGCCATACGGCGCAAGGCGGTGAGGCGATGGCGGGCGGTCGCGCCATCGCGACCCCCTTCGGCGCGATCTACGCGACCAATGTCACGCCCGACGAAGCGACAGGCATCGGGACATGGTCCTACGCGGCCTTCGAGCGGGCCATGCGCGAGGGGGTCGGACGCGACGGGCGCCATCTCTTTCCGGCCTTCCCCTATACGTCCTTCGTCAGGACCAGCGAGGCCGACCTGCAGGCTCTCTACGCCTATTTCATGGCTCAGCCGCCGGTCTCGGCCGTGAACCGGCCCGCAAACCTTCGCGTTCCCTTCGCCTTCCGCCCGCTTATGGCGGCGTGGAACACAATGTTCCATCAAGCGAAGCCCTTCGAGGCGCGGCCCGATCGCGACGCGCAATGGAATCGCGGCGCGTATCTCGTCGAAGCGCTTGGCCATTGCTCCGCCTGCCACTCGCCCCGCAACGCGCTCGGCGCCGAACTCAAGGGCGCCGATCACCTGGCCGGCGGCGAGGTCGATGGCTGGTTCGCGCCGCCGCTCAACGGATCGTCCCCCGCGCCGATCGCTTGGACCGAACAGGCCTATTTCGACTACCTCCGCAGCGGGTTCGCCGCAGAGCATGGCGCGGCCGGCGGCCCGATGGCGCCGATCGTCGCCGGGCTCAAGCCGCTGCCCGATTCCGACATCCGCGCGATGGCTCGCTATCTCGTCTCGCTCGCTCCGGCGCCGGCGGCCGCCGACCCTGACCTCAAGACGCGCCTCGAACAGGCGGCGAAAACGCGGGCTTCAAATCCCGTGAATTTCGCCGGCGCCCGCACCTACGAGGGCGCCTGCGCCGTCTGCCACGAGCCGGGACAGGGTCTCGAAATGTTCGGCGTCAAACCGTCGCTCGCGCTCAACAGCGCGATCCATGCCGAGGAGCCCGACACCGTTTTGCGCGTCATCCTCGATGGCGCGCGACCGGAAGGGCTCGCCGAGCTCGGCGCCATGCCCGCGTTCCGCCATCACCTCGATGACTCTCAGATTGCCGACCTCGTGTCCCATCTGCGCGCCCGCTTCGCCCCGGACAAGCCGCCCTGGGCCGGGCTTCGGGAGGCCTCCGACCGGCTGCGGACAGAAACCTTGACAGCGAGCGCCGACGCGATGTTTCATTAGTGTGCTAATGATCTGGCGCGCCCCGATCAACGCTGCGCGCTTTCAATGGCGAGGCGAGCCATGAGCCACGGACAGGTCGAGTTGGCAGGGGACGACAAGGTGCGCTGCGACGCCTGTCCCGTGACCTGCTACATCCGCCCCGGAATGGCTGGAGCCTGTGACCGCTACGCCAATCGCGACGGCCAGCTCGTTCGAGTCGATCCCCATGTGCTGCTCGAGCGCACGATGGAGCGTGGCGGCACGATCGTGCCGTTTTCACGCAACGCGACGGAATGGTCGGGCGCGGTGCTGCCCGAGGATTCCGTGTTCGTCACGGCCATCGGCGCCGGAACCACCTACCCGGATTACAAGCCCGCGCCCTTCATCGTCTCGTCCGAAGTCGACGGCGTCGACATGGTGACGGTCGTGACTGAGGGCATCTTCAGCTATTGCGGCGTCAAGGTGAAAGTCGACACCGACCGCTACTTGGGTCCCGAGCAGGCGACCGTCCGTGCAGAGGGCGAAGCCGTCGGGCACGTGACGACGGGTGAATATGGCTCGCAAATGCTGTCCCTCGGCGGCGTGCATCACCTGACCGGCGGCTCGAAGAAGGAGGGGCGCGTCACCTGCGATGCGCTGCTGCAGCTGTCGAATGGCCGGCCGGTTGAATTGATTGTCGACGGCGGAGTCACGATCGTCGTGGAAGCTGGCGCCGCGCCCATCATCAACGGCGTACGCGAGGAGCGGATGCGTGTCGGCTGCGGCTCGGCGACCATCGGCATGTTCGCGAAGCAATGGCTCGGAAACGTCGACGAGGTGGTCGTTGTCGACGACCACATCACCGGCGTCCTTTCGGAACACCAAGCCGGGAAGCTGCTCGACATTCCGCCGACCGGCGTCAAGATGAAGGGGCGCCGGTCGACGCCCGGCCGGTACTTCCAGGTGGCCGAGCCTGGCACGGGCTGGGGCGGCACCAACATTTCCGATCCCCTGTCAATTCTGGGACCGTTCAACCCGAAGGAGGCGCGGCCAGGGCTCACCATGCTGATGGTCTCCACGACGGGAGAGCACTACGGGTTCTACCGGTTGGATGAGGCGCTTCGGCCCGTCGAGGCCGAACTGCCGGAAGCCTTGCGCCTGTCGGTCGATCGCATCCAGGAGAACTGTGAACCTGCGCTCTGCACTGTGCTTTTCATGGGCGGCGCCGGCGGCTCGCTGCGCGCAGGCGTCACCGATAATCCGGTTCGTCTGACGCGGTCGGTCAAGGACGCGCTGACCCGCGTGACCTGTGGCGGCGCGCCCTGCTACGTCTGGCCAGGCGGCGGCATCACGTTCATGGTCGATGTGACGCGCCTGCCGGCCAATGCCTTCGGTTACGTCCCCACCCCGGCGCTCGTCGCGCCGATCGAGTTCACGATGCGGCTTTCTGACTATGCCGCGCTTGGCGGACATATGGACCATGTCCGTCCGTTGAGCGCCCTCACCGATGGGGTCGCGAGGCATGTGCGTCAGATCGACGGCAACCCGTGGCCTGTCGAGCCGCCGCAACAACGGCTGGAGGCCTGAGCATGACCGGGGCGGAGCGCGCGCAGGTCCGCATGCTCCCCGACGGACTGCGACTGCATCTCCAGGACGGCCCGATCGACCTGATCGTCGAAGCGGTCGGGGCGCCAGATGCTGTCGCCGCCGCCTATCGCGCCGCCGCGGCGCGGTTCCTATTCGTGCTCGACGAGCTTTGCAGGGAACTCACAGAGTTGCGGGCGCCTGCCACGCCTGTCGCGCGTCCTTTCCGAGGAGCCGTCGCGCGACGGATGGAGGCGGCGGTCACGCAGCACGCTGGCGGCGTCTTCATCACGCCGATGGCTGCGGTCGCGGGGGCCCTCGCCGACGAAATCCTCGCCGCCATACGGGGCGCGGCGGGCGAGGACCTTGCCCGCATCTCCGTCAACAACGGCGGCGATATCGCGCTATGGCTTGCGTCGGGCCACGCTACGACGGTCGGCCTCGTCAACAAGCCTGACCGCCCGGCTTTGTTTGCCCGCGCGCGACTCGTGGCGGCGGACGGGATCGGCGGGATCGCCACGTCCGGCGCGCCGGGCCGCAGCTTCTCGCTTGGGATCGCGGATGCGGTCACGATCCTTGCGTCTTGCGCGGCGGAGGCCGACGCGGCCGCCACTGTCGTCGCCAATGCGGTGGATCTTCCCGGCGATGCGCGAGTTGAGCGACGTCGCGCCCGCAGTCTCCAGCCGGACAGCGACCTTGGCGACCTTTTGGTGACGCGCGGCGTCGCGCCGCTCGATCCGGCTTCGATCGCAATCGCGCTTGACCGTGGCCTCGCGGCGGCTCGCGGGCTCATCGCGCGAGAGGCGATCGCCGCCGCCGCGCTTCATCTGCAAGGCGTCACGCGAACGGCGAGCCGCGACGGACGTCTCATGGCGCTCGAGACGCCGCAAGCGCGAAGCATTCTGACGGAGCCGATCGATGCCTGACATCGACATGCGCGCGTTCATGCGCGCGTTTGCGGATTGAAAGCCTCCGAGATCAAAAGAAGGGACGGACTGCGATGAGCCTCGACATCCGCAAGATCGTGACGGTGGTCGACGAAACGCTCATGGAGATGGGACGCCCGGTGTCGCCACCGGTGCGGCGCGCGGCTGCGATCGCGGTCATCGCCAATCCGTTCGCGGGCCGCTATGTCGAAGACCTGACGCCGCTGATTGAAGCGGGCGAGGAGCTGGGCAAGCTCCTGTCCGAGCGCGCGGTTGCGGCGCTTGGGATCAACGGGGTCGAGGCGCAGAGCTATGGCAAGGCGGCGCTGGTCGGCGCAGATGGCGAGATGGAGCACGCCGCCGCGCTGTTGCATCCGAAGATGGGCGCGCCGGTGCGCAAGACCCTGGGCAAGGGCGCGGCGCTCATTCCATCGTCAAAGAAGCGGGGCGGCCCGGGCGCCGAACTTGATATTCCGCTCGGCCACAAGGACGCGGCCTTCGTGCGCTCGCACTTCGACGGCATGCAGGTCAGCATCAACGACGCCCCACGCGCCAGCGAAATCGTGGTCGCGGTGGCTGTTACGACAGGGGGGCGGCCGCTGCCGCGGGTCGGCGGACTCGAAGCCAAAGACATCAAGGGCGAGGACGGCCTGCGCTGAACGGCCCCGGCGCGTAGGGCGTCCATGAGTCTTCCCGATGAGGACCTCGTCAATTCGCCTCCCAAAGGAGCCGCGGGAATGGCGAGCGACTACATGATCGACAACCAGGTAGGGTTCATCCTCCGGCAGGCGAGCCAGCGCCACACGGCGCTGTTTGCTTCGCGCATGGGCGCCGAAACCACGCCGACGCAGTGGGCGACGCTGGCGAAGCTTCACGAGGTCGGCCCGACGTCGCAGAATCAGCTCGGGCGCATGACGGCGATGGACGTCGCGACGATCAAAGGCGTGGCCGACCGGCTGATGAAGCGGGGGCTTGTCCGCTCCATGGCCGACAAGGCGGACGCGCGCCGCAGGCTGCTTGCGCTCTCAGAGGAAGGCCGGGCCTTCGTTGAGGCGAATGTCGCGACGGCCCACGCGATCACGCGCGAAACACTCGCTCCGCTCGACGAGCGCGAGAAGGCGCTATTCGTCGCCCTCCTGGGCAGGCTGAAGTAGAAGCGCTCATTCGGCGTCGCTGCGGCGCTTTGAGCTGCGTATTGCCGCAAATCATCAACCGGCCCATTCCGGGTCGAGCGGCGGCAGCGACAAATCTTCTCGCGAATTCCCCGACACGACGGGGTCGGGGATGCGGCCTGTCGCGGAACGGCTCGCGCGTGACGTTCATTCCTCGAACGGCGAGCTCTCATTCCTCCAGCCGCAGATCGTTGCCTGCCAACGATTATGCGTTGCATGCCAAGGGAGCCCACCCGCGCGGCAGATGACCCGACGCCTGCCGCAATTTCCCGCTTGCTAAGGGGGGTGGATACGCTACCATTCGTATACTAATGACCTAGCCGCCCCTGGCGTCGACCCCAAGCTCCGAACGCCGAGGCGCCGCCCGCAGCCGGGGAGCCGCCATGATCAGAAACGGACTGAATAGCCTCTTCGCCGTCGCGGCGGCTCTGACGATGTTCGCCTCGGCGCGAGCCGACGACATCAAGATTGGCGAGATCAACAGCTATTCAGGCCTGCCGCAGTTTACCGAGCCCTACCGCAAGGGATGGCGGCTCGCCATCGACGAGATCAACGCCAAGGGTGGGGTCGATGGCAAGAACCTTGTCGTTATTTCCAAGGACGATGGCGGCAAGCCCGCAGACGCAGTGACGGCGGCGAACGAACTTGTCTCGAACGACGGCGTCGCCTTGCTGGCCGGGACCTTTTTTTCCAATGTTGGGCTCGCGGTCGCGGATTTTGCGGCGCAAAAAAAAGTGCTGTTCGTCGCCGGCGAGCCGCTGACCGACGCGATCACCTGGTCCAAGGGAAACCGCTACACTTTTCGCCTTCGCCCGTCGAACTACGTGCAGGCGGCGATGCTGGCGGAAGAGGCCGCCAAGCTTCCGGCCAAGAAATGGGCGACGATCGCGCCGAATTACGAATACGGCCAGTCAGCGGTTTCGGTGTTCAAGAAGCTGCTCTCCGCGAAGCGGCCGGACATTGAATGGGTAGCCGAGCAATGGCCGCCGCAGGGCAAGATCGACGCCGGCCCGGTCCTCGAGGCGATCGACGCCGCCAAGCCTGATGCGATCCTCAACGTCGAGTTCGGCCCCGACCTCGTGAAGCTCGTGCGCGAGGGCAACACGCGCGGCACGTTTCAGAATCGCTCGGTCGTCAGCTTCCTAACGGGTGAGCCGGAATATCTCGCTCCGCTGAAGACGGAGACGCCGGAAGGCTGGATTGTGACCGGCTATCCGTGGTCCGACATCAAGACGCCCGAGCACGACGCTTTCCTCAAAGCCTACCAGGACAAGTATCACGACTATCCGCGGCTCGGCTCCGTTGTCGGCTATTCTCTGATGAAGGGGATCGCCGCGATCCTTGCCAAGGCAGGGTCGACCGACACTGACAAGATGATCGCCGCCGCGGAGGGTGTCTCATTTGACACCCCGTTCGGGCCAGTGACCTTCCGCGCCATCGACCATCAGTCGACGATGGGCGCGTTCGTCGGCAAAACCGCTCGCAAGGACGGCAAGGGCGTGATGGTCGACGCCGCGTACCACAAGGGCTCGGACTACCTGCCCGGCGACGCAGAAGTGAAGACGCTTCGCCCGCAGAACTGATACGAAGCGGAGGCCTCGGCCTCCGCCCCGTTTTTGCGGCCCGCGCGGATGCAGCTCCTCGTCGTTCAGCTTCTCTCGGGACTTGCGAGCGCCGCTTCGCTGTTTCTCGTGGCCTCCGGCCTTTCGCTCATCTTCGGCGTGACGCGCATTGTGAACTTCGCCCACGGCGCATTCTTCATGCTCGGCGCCTATCTCGCCTTTACGTTGACGGATCGATTCGCGGGACCGCTCGGGTTCTGGGGCGGGATGGCTTTGGCCGCCGTTCTTGTCGGGCTGTTGGGCGCACTGTTCGAGATCCTGCTGCTGCGCCGCATCTATCGTGCGCCGGAATTGTTCCAGCTTCTCGCGACTTTCGGCGCGACGCTCGTTGTGCAGGATCTCGTGTTGCTGATCTGGGGTCCGGAGGATCTCCTGGCGCCGCGCGCGCCGGGGCTTTCCGGGGCGGTCGAAGTGGTCGGCAAGCGCGTGCCGTCGTACGACCTCTTCCTCATCCTGCTCGGGCCGCTCGTGCTCGCGCTCCTTTGGTTGCTTCTTCATCGGACGCGGTGGGGCGTGCTCATTCGCGCCGCGACGCAGGACCGCGATATGGTCGCGGCGCTTGGCGTCAATCAGAAGTGGCTGTTCACCGGCGTTTTCGCTCTTGGGACCTTTCTCGCCGGGTTGGGCGGGGCGCTGCAGGCGCCGCGTGAAGCGGTCGACCACACCATGGACCTGCGCATCATCGTCGAGATCTTCGTGGTCGTGGTGATCGGCGGCCTGGGATCGATCGAAGGGGCCTTCGTCGCGGCAATCCTCGTTTCGCTGCTCAACGCCTTCGGCATCCTGATCCTGCCGAGGATCTCGCTCGTGCTTGTGTTCCTGCTGATGGCGCTTGTGCTGGTCATCCGTCCAAGGGGCCTGTTCGGCAGGCGCGAAGGCGCGGCGCGAGCATCTAGCGCCGTCGCCATGAACGTCTGGAAGCCCCTCGACCGCAACGGCCGCGTCATCGCCTCGGCGCTGGTCGTCGTGACTGCGCTCGCCCCGCTCGCACTCGGTCCTTACGGTCTCGTTGTCGCGACGGAAATCGCAATCTTCGTCCTGTTCGCCGAAAGCCTGCACCTGCTTGTCTCGGTTGGCGGCCTTGCTTCGTTCGGCCACGCCGCGTTCCTCGGTCTCGGCTGCTACGGCGCCGCGCTTGCGGTGAAGATGCTCGGCGCGCCAATGCTGCTCGCGCTCGTTGCCGGCCCTCTGCTTGCGGCGCTCGGGGCCACGGTGATCGGCTGGTTCGCGGTACGCCTCTCGGGCGTTTATGCCGCGATGCTGACGCTCGCCTTCGCACAGATTCTGTGGTCGATCGCCTTTCAGTGGGAGCCGGTGACCGGCGGCGACAATGGCCTCCTCGGTGTCTGGCCGTCACCCTGGGCGTCTGGCGCCGCCCATTTCTACTGGTTGACGCTTGCCCTTGTCGTTCTGGCGATCGGCGGCCTTCGGATGATCATCTTCTCGCCCTTCGGCTATGCGTTGCGAGCCGCGCGCGACTCCGACCTGCGCAGCGAGGCCATTGGCATCAACCGGAGACGCTTGCAATGGCAGGCCTTCGTGATCGCTGGCGCGAGCGCGGGCCTGGCCGGCGCGCTGTTCGCGTTCCTCAAGGGCAGCGTCTTTCCGGACACCATGGGCGTCTCAACTTCGATCGACGGGCTGGTGATGGTGCTGCTCGGCGGCGTCGAGACCGTCTCGGGCCCGATTATCGGGGCGATCGTCTACAAGCTTCTTTCGATCTGGCTCATTAGCCACACTGACTATTCGAAGCTCGTGCTGGGCCTCGTCATCATCGGCCTCGTGCTGCTCTTTCCCAAGGGGATCGCCGGCTCGATCCGCTTGCCGCGCCCGCGCCGGGTCGCGGCCCCGCGCGAAAAAGCTGCGGCATGAGCGCGCTCCTCGAAGTGCATGGCCTTGCCAAGGCCTATGGCGGCGTGCACGCGGTGCGCGGCGTTTCTCTCGATGTCTCGGCGGGCGAGATTGTCGCGCTCATTGGACCAAATGGCGCGGGCAAGAGCACCTGCTTCAACGCGCTCAACGGCCAGATCCGCCCGGACTCCGGCACGATCCGCCTCGACGGGCAGGACATCGCCGGCTGGCCGCCGCGCGACGTCTGGCGCCTGGGGGTCGGCCGCACCTTCCAGATCACCGCGACATTCGCATCGATGACCGTGATCGAGAACGTTCAGATGGTCCTCCTCTCGCACGGCCGCCACGCCGGGCGGCTTTGGGGGCTCGCGACCCGCGCCGAACGCGAGCGCGCGGAGGCGCTGCTGGCCCTCGTCGGGATGGCGAGACAAGCCGAGCGGCCTTCGGCCGAGCTTGCCTACGGCGACCTCAAGCGGCTCGAACTCGCCATGGCGCTCGCCAACGAGCCGCGGCTTCTCTTGATGGATGAGCCGACCGCGGGAATGTCGCCGCGGGATCGCGTGGAGCTGATGGCGCTCACCGCCAGGATCGCGCGCGAGAAGACTCTCGGCGTGCTTTTCACCGAGCATGACATGGATGTCGTGTTCCGCCACGCCGACCGTATCCTCGTGCTGAGCCGCGGCCAGCTCATCGCCGAAGGCAGGCCGGACGAGGTCAGACGCAACCCCGAGGTGCAGGCGGTCTATCTCGGAGAGGGCCTCACCTATCATGGCGGCCGGGTACAATGACGGACATGCTTGCGCTTCAAGGCCTCCAAGCGAGCTACGGCGCCGCGCAGGTTATCGACGACGTGTCATTTGTCGTGCGGAAAGGCGCCGTCACGGCGCTGCTTGGCCGCAACGGCGCGGGCAAGTCGTCAACCTTCAAGGCGATCGTCGGTCTGATCGAACGCAAGGGCTCGGTCCGCTTTCTCGGGCACGAGATTGGCGCCGAGCCGACCTATCGGATCGCGCGCTCTGGCCTCGGCTACGTCCCGGAGGACCGCCGCATCTTCACAGAACTGACCGTCGAGGAGAACCTCGAGGTCGGCCGGCAGCCGCCGCGCAGCAACGCTCCACGCTGGACGCCGGAGAAAATCTACGCGCTCTTCCCGAACCTGGCCGAGATGCGTCGCAGGGCTGGGGGAGCGATGAGCGGGGGCGAACAGCAGATGTTGACCATCGGGCGGACGCTGATGGGCAACCCCCTCCTCCTCATGCTGGATGAGCCATCCGAAGGAATAGCGCCTCGCATCGTCGAGCAGATGGCGAAGGCGATCCTCGAACTGAAGGACGAGGGCCTCAGCATCCTCGTCTCGGAGCAGAATTTGCACTTCGCGAAGGCGATCGCCGACGAAGCCGTTATTCTCGAACGCGGCGTCGTCCGCTACTCGGGGACCTTCGAGGATCTCGAAGCGCAGCCGAGCGTTCGCGACGCCTATCTCGCCGTCTGACCAAGAAGCGCGAATCAGAGGAGGTCCATCATGGCCCACGACGCTCAGACTGCCGCCGGAACGGGCAAGACAGTCATCCGCAACATTGGGCTCCTGCTAACAGGCGCGATCGAGAACCCAATCCTCGACGCCGACGCAATCGTTGCAGTGGACGGACGCATCACGGCGGTCGGGCGCTTGAAGGATGTCGACGTATCCGGCGCGAGCACGATCGTCGACGCAAAGGGCGTGGTCGTTGCGCCGGGTCTGATCGACAGCCACGTGCATCCCGTCTCGGGCGACTGGACGCCGCGCCAGAACCAGCTCGGCTGGATCGACTCCACCCTGCACGGCGGCGTCACGACCATGATTTCGGCGGGCGAGGTGCATCAGCCGGGCCGCCCGCGCGATATCGTCGGTCTGAAGGCGCACGCCATCTTCGCTCAGCGCACGTTCAGCGCCTTCCGGGTCAATGGCGTCAAACTGCACGCCGGCGCGCCGGTGATCGAGCCGGGCATGACCGAGCAGGACTTCAAGGAACTGGCCGAAGCCGGCGTCAAGCTGCTTGGCGAAGTCGGGCTCGGCGGCGTGAAGGACGGAGCCAACGCGAAGCAGATGGTCGCCTGGGCGCGCAAATACGGCATTCAGTCGACCATCCACACCGGCGGACCCTCGATCCCCGGCTCGGGCCTGATCGGCGCCGACGTGGTGCTGGAAGCGGACACCGACGTTGTCGGCCATATCAATGGCGGCCATACCGCGCTGCCCGACAGGGAGATCCGCTGCATCTGCGAGGGCTGCAGGCGCGGCCTCGAACTCGTCCATAACGGCAACGAGCGCTCGGCGCTCTACACGCTGCGCACTGCAAAGGAGCGCGGCGAGCTTGGTCGCGTCATCCTTGGCACCGATGGCCCAGCCGGCTCAGGCGTGCAGCCCCTCGGCATCCTGCGCATGGTCTCGATGCTGGCGAGC
Organism: uncultured Alphaproteobacteria bacterium; assembly: GCA_963726105.1. Lineage (GTDB taxonomy): Bacteria > Pseudomonadota > Alphaproteobacteria > Rhizobiales > Beijerinckiaceae > Roseiarcus. The sequence continues at coordinate 6,215 of CAVSBJ010000021.1, read as the reverse complement.
CTCGGCGATGTCGCGACGGAGGTGGCTTTCTGTTTCGCGACCGGCAACACGGCGCGCATGCGGACGCTCGACTGCGGTCTTGTCGAAATCGGCCGCTCGGCCGATTTCGTGTTCATGGACAAGGCGCAGCATTCAGCCGGAACTGGTTTCCTCGACTCTGTGCGCCTCGGCGACCTGCCAGGCGTGGGCATGACGATGATCGACGGCGTTGTGCGGACCGGCCGCAGTCGCAACACACCTCCGGCCGAAAAAGTGCCGGAAGTCGTCGGGCGCTAGGCGCTGCGTCGACTGCCGCTCGCGAGCGAACTCGTCGTCGGGCGGCGGTGAAAGAGGCGGCGCGTGCCTTGATAAACTCTTAGACTAGAAGCACCGGGAGTCGATTTGATCGCCGAGAACGGGGAGGTCCGGGGCGACGGTACGCCGAGCGCGACGGCTGACGTGGATTGATAGGCTGCCCCGTATGTTCACGTGCGCCGGGTTTCGCCTTCCATCGCCGATTGAGCGCGGAGGGACTCCTTGTCGCGTTCGACGGTGGCGACTGCGAGATCGCGGCCCTCGCGGCGGAAGCGGACGAGACAATTCCGATGCGCGGGGTCGCCCTCGACGCGCGTTTCATCCCATGTCTCCGCATGGCCGACGTAGCGGATCGAAAGGTCGAAGTGCTTTGTCCAGAAGAATGGCGTCATTGTGAAGGGTTCGTCTCGGCCTAACATGTTTGCGGCCGCAATCTGGCCCTGGCGCTCGGCGACGACCCAATGTTCCACGCGAATGCGTTCGCCGATATGAGGGTCGGGCCAGCGGGCAATGTCGCCCGCTGCGAATATGTCAGGATCGCTGGTCTGCAGGCGGGAATTGACCTGAACGCCGCGATCGAGAGTTAGCCCCGCCGCTTCGGCGAGTTGAAGGCGCGGCTCGACGCCGACGCCCACGACCACAATATCGGCCTCGATCTGTTTCCCTCCTTGCAGAAGGATCTGCTTGTCATCGATCCGCGCGACTTTTGACCTGAGATGAAGGCGCACTCCCTTTTGGGCGTGAGCCTGCAAAACTAAATCGGATAGTTCTCGTCCAAACACCTTTTCGAGCGGATGCTCCTCCGGTGCGATAACATCAACCGAAAGGCCACGACCCAACAAGGACGCGGCCGCTTCCATCGCGATGAAACTGCCGCCGACGACAGCGACGCGGGCGCCGCTGATCACATTGGCGAGGATGCGTCGGCAGTCCTGAAGGGACCGCAGCACCATCACATGCGGAAGGTTTCCTCCCGGAACATCCAGTCGTCGTGGAGCCGCGCCCGTGGCGAGGAGGAGCTTCGCATAAGCTCGCTCGTCCCCGTTTACCAAACGCAAGCGCTTGGTTTCGGGCTCGATGTCTTGAACCCTCCCGACCTCGAAATCGACGCCAAGATCGCCTAAGGAATGCCTGGCGATGGGCAGTCGATCGTCCCCGAACGCGCCCTCGAGACAGTCTTTGGTGAGAAGCGTCCGGTCGTATGGCTGCTCGTCCTCCTCCGAGAAGACCGTGACGCCCCCTTCCCAGCCAAGCTTACGAATTGCGTCCGCCGCCGCGAACCCTGCCGCGCCCCCGCCCACAATCGCCATCGTGTCCGGCGATGCTCGGCGCCGCGCCTTACGTCGAGGCGCTTTCGCGGCGGCGGACTTTACGGAGAAGCGGTGATCATCGAATACGATCGGATAGGCGAGCAAGGCGTCGAAAGCAGGGGCCGCTGTTGCTTCGCCGGTCGCGAGGTCGAAGCACGCATTATGCCACGGACATCGAATGGTCGCGCCGGCAGCCATGCCCTTGTCCAGAGGACCGCCCAGGTGCGGGCAGTCCGCGCTGTACGCCTTCAGGCGATGTCCATCCCTCCAGACGAAGACGCGGTCTTCGCCGACAACGCCTGCGAGAATCCCGCCTTCGGGCGCCCGTTCGACTTCGGTCCATTGGGTCAAATCGAGGCGGTTGTCATCTTGATCGTCGCTCATGGGTGATCCCCCGGCCGGGCGGCGGCCGCTCTCGCGGCGTTGCGGTTACTTCTCAGTCGTGCCCCGCTCGGGCGGAGATATCGTCACCCGGTCAAAAAGTCCGTTCACGCTCCATCTCCGTTTGCCATTTGCGATCGTCAGCGGAGATGGGCTTCGTTTTGCGAACGCGGCCGTCAATTTCTATGTGAAGCTCCTCAACCAGGGCTCCCTTTTGGCCCAGCAATTCAAATTGCTTTGGCTTGCGGCGCGCGCCTCCAATAACGCGATACCCAGCGTGCTCAGCAGCTTTGATCGCTATTGCAGGGTCGGCTTCATGTTCGCGTTTGTCGTGCGGGCCGTGATCGATTTTGAACGTTTCTCCGTTGCGTTCAAGCTTGGACATCTTGACTTCCGAAGGCTTCTGCTCGCCTTCAAAGGCAACGCGATCGCCAACGTGGAGCTCCACAATTTCCAATCCGCGCGGCGTCAAGTCGGCTAGCACGGACTTTGATCCGGTGTTGACAACGAACCGATGTCCGAAGACGTGCGTGACCTCGCCCGCTGCATCGACTTTCGGGTGCTTTTCGTGTCGGGGCATATCGTATCCTCAGGTTGGGGCCAACTCATCCCGGTGGTCGGGAAAATGGGGCTGAGGAGCTGCCGCGCCGTACCGGTCACGGCGGCGCCCGCGCTCGAATCGCCTTTCGCCTGGCTCTGCGAGAACTTCTTCGCCTGGTCGAGCGTAATGTGCGGCGGCAACGGCGGGACGTCCGGATCCGTCTTCACTTCCACGAGGCGCAGCGGGGAGGTGGCGAACGGCCTCCAGCTCAAGGCGCGTTCCGATGGCCTATCGGTCAGCCGTCGCGTCCCACGCGACAGGAACGTCGTAGGACGCCAGAATCGAACCGATTTGCGAAGCAAGCGATGACAGGGCGCTGTCGACCTCGGTCTTGAGCTCCTTGTCGGTCCTGCGAACTCCCATTGCGATGTCAAAGGTCATCGGCAGGCGCGCCTCCGCATTTCCCTCGATCGCGGTGACCACGAGCGGCGGCTTTTCCTTTGCAGCGAAGTAGCCGGCGACCGGACCCCAAACAGCCGCAACATCGACCTCTCCCGTCGCGACCGCATGAACGATTTCGGACAGCGGATGGTCGTTGCGGTAGTCGCCATAGACCATAAAGCCGCGCACGTTGCCGACGATTCCTCGTTCGGCCAGCGCATGCGCCGGTGGCGAGTTCATACCGTCATCCCCGATCAGCTGGACGCCAATCGTTCGCATTCTCAGACTTGGATCGTCGAGGGAGGAGATCGGGGGATCGCCCGGCCTGGAGACGAACGCGTATGTCGAGCGATAGTAAGGACGAGTCGTGAGCGCGATTGACGCGCCCGATGGGATAGCCGCGACAAGGTCGCATTCACCGGCGTTCAATCCCTCGCGCACGAACCCGCGGCGCTCGGCGCGCCAGACGAACGCCAGCGGCCGATGGAGATAATCGGCGACGAGGTCCACAATCTTGTTCTCGAACCCTTCTCCGGCGGCGTCGGAATAGGGAAGATTATTGGGATCGGCGCAAACCCTGAGCGGCGGCTCCTGAGATTGTGCCGACGGAATGCAAGAGGCGTTCGCCAGCGCGAAGAGCGCCGTTGCTGCGAGGAGTTTCACGGCCGACCCCTCTCGCCAAGCCGATCTCACTTGGTCACCTTTGCCCAGCGCGGCACGAAGCCGGCATGAATCTGCTCCGCGACCTCGGGTTCCTTGCCCTTGCACATAGCGTGGCCATAGCCGGACGCGCTCGATTTGTCGGGAGCGAGGTCATAGATGATTTCGTCGTCATGGTCCGGGCCGACGCCAGCGGGCACCTTGTCTAAGCCGAGCGCCTGTCTCACGCGCCAGGCGATGTTGTGATCGGCGCAGGCCGTGTCGCCGCTGGCCCCAAGGCCGCCGACGACGCCCTTGCCGTCGTAGAGGGCCACGCCGCCGCCGAACGTAATCACCCCGCCGAGAGATTTGCCGACGAACGGGTCGGAGGCGGAGCCGAACTGGGTTGGATCGCCGGAATAGAGAACCGCCGGATTGGGCGGCGCGCTCAAGCCGAGCCCGAACAGAGAGCCGCCAGGCTGCGCGCCGGCGTAAAGGTTGGCGGTCGAGAGCGCAAAGCCATTGAGGCTCAGCGCGTTTGCCGTGTTGGCCTTTTCGGCCGCGATCGCGCGGCTGCCGGGCCACTGGTCGTCAGGCTTGCCGCCGCTGAACGCAACCGCGCAGACGGCGCCGTCGCGGTTGACGAGCGCGGCCCATTCGTTGTTGTCGAGCCCCCCGTTGGTGGGGCCGCCGCTCGGCTTGACGCTCGCCTTGAGCGCCTTCTCGAGTTTGTCGTGATCCGCCGGACAATCGGCGGCGGCGGCCGAGGCCTGGGCGCTCGCGACGATGAGCGCCGACAGGCCCGCGCCAACCGCCGCATAGACAGAACACCGCATGTCTCTCTCCGTCTGCTCTTATCGAATGGTCTCGAGATAGGCTGCGACGTCGAGCGCTTCGGATTCGGTGAGACCGGCCGAAGGCATCGCGTTGCCGGGCACGAACCGTTGCGGCTCGAGAACCCACGCCGCGAGGTTTTGGGGGGTGTTGCGCAACAGGCCGGCGACGAAAATTCGCCTACCCATCAGCGTGAGCGGAGGGCCGACCAATCCGTTGGCGCCCGCAATCCCTGGTATCTGATGACAAGCGCCGCAGCCTTTTTCAGCGATGAGCGCGGCGCCGCGCGCGGGCGATCCCACCGCCAGCGAGGGGACGTTTTCCTGCGCCAGCGCCGTCGATCCGACCAACGCGAGGAGCAAGGCCGGCAGGGCGCGCGGCGTCAGGCCTGTGAACATGTCGAAAGCACCCAAAGGTAGAGGGTGTTGAACAGGATCGCGGTCGTAAACAGCCCGCTCACCATGAGCCCGGCGACGGCGAATCCGATCAACCGTTCGTCGGCGCCGCGGGTGCGCTCGCTAAGTGTCCCGGCCGCGATAGCCGGGGGATTGCGCAAGCGGCGCCACGAATATCCCGCGGCAAGCAAGCCGATCGCGCAGATCGCGGCGCAGACGAGATTCACGGTGAGCAGCGCTGTCCAAATTCTCTCCCAGCCGGGCAGAAAGCTCGTCCGCGGAGTTTCGCCGGGGAAGCAGGCATGGCTGGCGAGGCCGAAGTTCAAATAGAGCTGGATCGCCCAAACGAGCGGCGGCGCGAGCAGGCCATAAAACAACGCGCCGCTCCGAACGCCCTCGTTTGGCCGGACCGGGCGCGCATCGAATGTTGCCGTGGGACCCTCAGTCATGGATTCAACCGAGTCCCAGCCGCGGCGTGATGTAGAAAGTGAAGAAGAGCACGAGCCAGATGGCGTCGACGAAGTGCCAATAGATGGCGCCGATGCTGACCGGGGCGCTGCGGATGCGGTTGAAATAACCAAGCGCGCACCACAGTGCGAGCGTCAGCAGGATCAGAACGCCTGCGATGACGTGCAGCATGTGAAAGCCGGTGATGGTGTAATAGAGCGACCCGTACGAACTCGAGAACGGAGTAAACTTCTTTCCGCCCCATTCCAGCACCTGGACGGCGACGAACACGATGCCCATCAGCGCCGCGACGGCTAAATAAATCGCCGTCAAGCCACTGGATCGGCCCTGTTTCAGCAATTGCTCGCCGCGCCACACGACCGCGCTGCTCAAGAGCAGGATGATGGTGTCCGGGAGCGAAAGCCTGAAGCCCGGAAGGTCCTCCGGCAACCAGTTTTGGCTATGCTGAACCGCTGCGTAATAGTAAGCGAACAGGAGATAGACGAAGAGAGCCCCCTCCGTCACAATCAGCATCATCATGCCCCACCAGCCGTTGGCGTGACGGCCGATGCTGCCGACCGGCAGATCGAGGCTCTGTGTGGCGTTGGTCATGTCGGCGCTCCCGCGCGCTGCTCGAGTTCGCGCTCGGGCCACAGCCAGACGAGGAGACCCACAAGCGTCGCCGCCGCGCCAATTCCCGCGAGCCACCACGCTTGCAGAAGGAGGCCGGCGAAACCAACCGATAGGGCGAGCGTGACGATGAACGGCGCCGGCGTGTCGTCGGGCATCTTGAGGATGGCGTCGGGGACGGCGTCGAGCGCGGTGGTCGCTAGCGCCTCCTTGCCCCGGTTCAAGGCCAGGCCAACGCGCAATTCAGAGCGACGGCGCCGGTCGCCCAGCTGCGATTCCCAGAGCGGATGGCGACTGGCAATA
>CAVSBJ010000020.1:0-18088 GCA_963726105.1 uncultured Alphaproteobacteria bacterium | reverse complement strand
GAAGCGTCACGTATGCGCTTGGTATTTCTATCTATTGTTACAAGGTCTATGCTTCTATCTGTACGCCAAACATTTCCCCCGGCGCGCAGCCTTGATCCAGGCCTTTATCGGCGCCGGGCGTGATCTTACTTCGTGGCGCTCAGTGACTTCGCAAGCCGAAGATGCTTCTCGAGGGTCAGCACAGTCTGGGCCGCCAATTGCTGAACGGGCCCATGGCCGCCATCAGCTTCTTTTTTTGAATTCGGCGATATCCTTTTGGTGATCCTCGACCATGTAACAAGCAAACTCCGTGTAAAAATCGCGACCGCTGAGCTGTTTCAATTTTGTCACTTCGGTTTGCGCCTCCGAGGACATCTCGCCCGGCGGCGAAACATTCACTTTCGTCGCAACAGCCGAAACCTCGGTCTTGGCATTGGAATGGTCGTCGATCAGGGTCTGGCCGAATGCCTTGACCGGATCGCTCGCGCTGGTGGCGACGGTAAGCCGGCCCAAGGCGATCTCAGAATTATCGCCCTTGATCGCGTCGGTGATGAACTCCTTTTCCGTCTGCAAGCGCTGCGGCGGAAACGCCGGCAATGAGGGCGAGTGAGAGAGAAGAAAAGCGCAACATTTTTTGGGCTCCAAGGTGTTCGTTGGACCGAAAACGGGCCCGCGAACCGTTTCGTTCCACCGACTGTTGGACTCCCTGTGTCGTGGTGTTTCCAAAGAATGGCGTGTCGCCTTCCTCGGCGTTGAGTTAAACGCGATCTTGATCCGGTTTCGCTCACGATTTTTGCCCGTCCTGACTTCACCGCGCAGAGCGTGCCGAGGTCGTGCCGCAGACAACCCGGACTCTCACCCGCTCTTTTTTTGATGGCGCTCCGTCATTCCTTCGTTGGCGCGCGTTTGGTTTTTGGATCAGCTCCGCGTCCAGTCTGCTCCTCGGGTGGCGTCGAGACGCCGCGCCCATAGTCTTCCGTCTCTTTTGCGTATGGCTGTCGACCTTCCCGATCGTGGTCGTGCGGCAAGTTGGGCTCAGGGTCGGAACCTGGGGGAGGGGTGCGCTTGGCCATAGGTACTCCTTTTTCAGCGATCTCGCTCGGAGCCCGCCTCAAGCTCGATAGAAACCCGGTACGGAGCCCTACCCTCGATGACCCCGCCCGAACAGCTCGCGCAATTTCCCTTTTGCCTCTTCGAGGGTGCGCTTCCGTTTGGCGGGCAGGTTTCGCCCCGCGCGATTAATGTAGAAGGTGAGCATTGAAATCGCTGAATGGAAGGGGCTCGATTTTCGCCGATCGCTGGACTCGGCGGAACGCTTGAGCAACTCCGCAATGTCTCCGGCGTTTTTCTTCCCGAAAACCTTCGGCTCAAGATCAAGCGCGTCCGAATGCGCAGTCACATCCGCCGACCATCGGTTTTTTTGCTGGTGTTTGGGCACGGGGCCGCTCCTTCTTACGGCGCAGATCACTCACAAACTCGAAGCGCGCTGGAGGGTTCCACGGCCAGTCAGAGCAGCGCCTAGGTCGAGCCGCTCAAGCGATGCGGAAACTTGGTCAGATGCGGAGGCCGCGTCACGCCGCCAACTCGTGCACCCGCGCCTCCGGGCAGACGGCTTTCGCGAGTTCGGCCAAGTGCTGATGGTGGGTGAAAATAGATGACCTGGCCGACGCGTCCCATGTCGGCGAACAGGCGCAGCGCCTCCTCAGCACGAAAATGGTCGAATGTCTCCATGATGTCGTCGGCGATGAAGGGCGCCGGCGCCCGGGTCTTGGCGAGCTCGTGATAGCCGGCGACACGCAGCGCCAGATAGAGCTGGAACCGCGCGCCCTTGGACAATTGCGCCGCCTCTTTCGATCCGCCGAAGACTCCAAGGGCGATCAGCGTCTCTGATTGCCCATTCGGCGCGGTCGCCAGTGCGCGATAGGCGCCCCTGCTGATGAGCCGGAACGCCCCCGACGCGCGATCCATCATCGCGCCACGGTGCCGGTCGCGAAAGAGCCGCAGCGCCTCCTCCGCCGCCGCGATGCCGGCGCGCAAGGTCAGATAGCGTCGCGCTCCGTCGTTGACCGCCTCGAGAATGGTGCGCCGCTTTTCCTCGAGCCGTGCGACCGCGTCGTCGCCGCCCACTGCCTCCAGCCGCTTGACCGTCTCACGATGAGCGCTGTGCGCCTCGGCATGGGTCCGATCATCAAGCGGCCCGCGCGTCTTGAGCGCCGCGAGCTCGCTCGTGAGCGCCGCCGCGTCTGCTCGCTCAAGGAGCGAGCGCGCCGCTTCGAGCGAGCCGGCGACGTTGGCGGCGATGATCGCAGCCTTCTCTCGCGCGATCTCCGCCCCGAGCGCATCTCGGCGCTTGCAGTCTTCGAGTCTGACCGCAACGTCGGCCAATGTTCCGACCGCGAAGAACGCGGTCATGGCTGAAGCTCGACGCGTGTTGACCTCGATCTCTTCCTCGATCGGCTTGAGGCGTTCGCGCGCCTCCTCGACAACATCGGCTCTCTCTGCCTGGCGGCGCACGTTTTCGTCCGCGCGCGCGACGCGCTCTTCTATCGCGTCCGCACACTGGCGGAGGTCGTCGGGAACGTCTTTGAGATCAAGCGTCGCCGCGACAGCGCCGACCTCATCGGCGAACAGGAGCTTGTCGCGCTTCATCTTGGCGATACGGTCTTCGAGCTCACCGCATACGCTCGGCGTCGCGCGCAATTCGTCCATCGCCTTCAGCGATTGCTTGACCGCGCCGAGCGTGGGCTCGCCCGCGACCTCGTCAAGCCAGGTCCCGGCGCACGCCCCTCGCCAGGCTCGAAGCCAATTGGCGTCAGCTTCCTTCGCAATTCTAAGCTTGGCCTCGGCGGCTAACGTCGTTTCTGTCGTCCCGACCAGCGCCTCCAGGCCGCCCATCTGGTCATGCGCGACACCGGCGGCGCGCAAGGCCGCGCACAGGCGTTCGCGCGTGCTCTCGCCTTCGTCCTGCGCGGGGCGCTCGGCATCCTCCGAGCGCCGCAGGGCGTCGATAAGCGTGAGCGCCTCGTTGCGCTTGCCCCTCCACGCGTCCATGAAAGCAAGCTCGTCGCGCCCTTGCGTCTGCGCGACAGGCGCAATCGTCGCGATCTCGAGATTGAGCGCGGCGATCGACTTGTCCGCCGCTTCGAGGTCGGCTTCGGCGTGCTCCCGTTCCGCTTCAACGCCGGCGAGCTTGACCGCGCGCTCGCGCAAGGCGGCGAGTTCCTGCGCGCGGGCGACCCTTGCTGCGCCCGCGGCGTCGTCGCGCCGCATCGCCGCCTCGAACATTTCGGCGCTCGTCCGGTCGAGCGCCGCGCGATGCGCCAACCACGCCGCATCGCGCGCTGAGCGAATCTCGTTCGCGGCCTCGTCGCCGAGCAGATCCGCGCCGCGCGCGGCGGCCGCAGCCTCGACCCGAAGCCGTTCCGCTTCGCGAGTCTTGCCGCCACTCGATCGAGAGCCTGCTGGCGAAGCGTCTCGGACCTCGCGACGCGACTGCGCAACTCCGCTGTGTTCGCTTCGTCATGGACGGGAGCCTGAGCCAGCGCTTCGGCGTTGGCGCGCCAAGGCGCGAGCGCCGCGAAGGCCTCTTTGAGTTTCCGCGTCGTCGTCTCGATCTCGTCGCGCGCAGCGCGCCGCCGGGCGGTGGAATCGTCGCGTCGCGCCTCGACGAGACGTGTCTTCAATGACGCCATCGCGGCGGTCCGGCGTCCGTCAATGCGCTGAGGCAGCCCCGCAACGCCTCGCGTACGCGCTTTGCGCGGCCTCTGCCGCTTCGCCCGTCGTCTCGAGCTTCGACAGGACGCCCGAGCGCACGGCTATCAGAACCTCAAGCGCGCCCACGACCAGCGCCGAAAGCAAGAGTTTGCGCGGATCGGCCTCACCCTCGCGGCCGAGGCGGAGCAAGATGTCCGCGGTCACGTCGCGTTTGGCGGCGAGCTCACCTCGCCGAACGGGGATATCGGCTGCCGCGTCGTAGCGGCTGCGCAGCTGACGCCACGCGTCGACCCGACCGGCGATTCTGAGCGCCGACGCGTCCAGATCCGTCCGCTCCAACTGGTCTTCAAGCGTTCGGATCGCGCGCTCGGCATCGTCCTTCTGTACCGCCAGCCTGATCGCTCGTCGCGCCAATTTTCCGGCGGCGTCGGCAAGCCTTCGAGCGGCGCGCATTGGCCCTCCGCCTCGCGCAAAGCCACGAGATGAGGCAGGGCGCGAGTTGACGCTGGACCTCGTCTTCGCGCGTACGCCGCTCGCTCAAGCTCTTCGCGACGGCCCCGTGAGCCTCTCGGGCTGCATCGCGTTGGCGGACGAGCTCGGCATAGGCGGGGGCGAGCGTATCGGCTTCGTCGTGCTCGTGCTTCAGCGCATCGAGTTCGCGCTTCAGTTCGGCAAGTTCGGTTGTCGAGGCCCGCGGCCTGTAGAACCCGTCCGCCTTGTTGCGCAGCGAGTCGAGCCTATCGCTGATCTTTGCAAGGCCGGCGCTGGCCGAGAACAGCAATTGCCCGAGGTCGCCGCGGCTCGCGAGGATCGCCTCGCCGCCCTTTTCCAGGCTCGCGTCGTCGAGCGAGAACATCATATGGAAAGTTTCGCGATCGGCGGCGGCAAGCGCCACGGTCAGTATGTTCTTGTCGAGCGGCCGGTCGTTGGCGTCGACGAGGCTGTTCTTGTCCCGCTTGAGGCGCGCAACCTCGTAATGGCGGCCGTCAAGTTCGAGTCGCGCCCCGATGCGCATCGCGTTGTAGAATGCCAGTTCGGAACATCGGCGCATCCCCGTCCGACGCCATAGGGTGAGTGCTTCTCAATGCCGAACAGGAGGTCGAGAATTGCCGCCGCGGCGGTCGATTTGTCGCTTTCGTTGAGGCCGTAGACGATGTGGAAGTCCGATCCACCGACCGGCGCGGGCACGAAGTCGAACTGTTGCTCGCTGAACTTGCCGTAACGCGTGAGATCGAGACGCGCGATCCTCACGCGGCAACGTCTCTGTCTCCGGCGCGCAGATGCGCGAGCACGTCCTCGGCGCCTTCGCGCGCCACGGCGCGCAGCATATTGGCGAATTCCCCGGGGTCGCGTCCGAGGAGCCCGTCACGGGAGCCGTTCGGCAGGTTGCGGCTCAAGTCCTCGGCCATTTCGCGCAGCGCATCCTGAAACGCTTTTGACTGCGCGACCTCGGTCACCATCAGCGCGCGGAGCTCGGCGACCGGATCGCTCAAGGGCGCGCTCTCATTCGCTCGGGGCGCTGCGCGCCCGGCGAGAAGCCCCTCATCGATTCGCTTAAGCACATCCCTCCAATCGTCGGCGCCGGCAAGATCGATATGAAGGCGCTCGAACTGCGCGACGCTCGTCGGCCGTTGCTCGACCTTGATCTTGCGGTCGTCGCCGATTGTCACCAGCGTAGCCGACTTCGGGCCGGCCTCGTTGATGTCGCGACCTTGAGGATTTCCCGGCATCAGATCGCCGCCCTGCCCCGCTCCTCGAGCCGCTGATGAATGTGGCCGAGCGCCCAATAGTCGAAGCCCGCGCCATGCAGATCCGCAAGCCGGCAGGGCGCATACAGGCTGTGAGCTGGCGAGCCGTCGATGCTCGTGTGCAACATGCCAATATTGACGCTTCCGGAAACCGGCGGGTGGAACTTCGGCAACAGGCTCTCTGGCGTGTGCTTCTGGGCAAAACTGACGCCATGAATCGCCGCCTCAAGCCCGCCACGGGCGAGCAACACCGCTTCCGCGCGCCCGACGAGACCTTGACCGACTCGGGCAGGGTCAGCTCCCGGGTGATGCGGGACTCAGCGTCGTGGTTGCCACGGATGATGAAGGTCTTGACGCCCGCCTCGTGGAGCCGCCGCAGCTGATCGACAAGAAAACGCGCCGTCTTCATCGAAGTTTGTTCGCCGTCGTAAAGGTCGCCAGCGATCAAGAGCGCATCGGCCTGTTCCGAAAGGCGCAGGTCGACCACGGCGACATAGGCTTTTCGCGTCGCCCCGCCAATCAACTCCGCGAGCTACGGATCCCGTAGCGCCAGCATCGCCAGCGGCGAATTGAGGTGGATGTCGGCGGTATGAACGAATTGGAAGGCCATGGCCTTATCGGAGCTACACTCCGAAAAGGGCAAAGTCACGCGGACGGTCTCGATCATAGTGGATAAGGCGGCCCTTGTCGCTGCGGGCGCGTTCGGGCATAGACCCGCGGCTGAGCAGGCCGGCGGCAGCCTGCGCTATTGGAGCAGGATTGGCTTGTCAGACAGCCAGCGGAGCGGCGTGGCGCGCGACAGAATCGAAAACGAAAAGCTGGTTCGTCTCAGTCGATCGCTGCATGCAGCTTGGCGCGACGCCGTCCGAACGCCGTTACGGGATTTTCGCCGCCGGCTGCGCGACGCGATGCCAGTCTCCAGCGACGGCGTTCCGGTCGCTCTCGATGAGGCGACGACTTTGACGGTCGCCCCTTACGAGGGACGCTTGCCGCCCCCGGTCTCGCAATGCGAGGTCGTTGCGCCCGCGCAATACCGGACCCGACTGCATCCGCTCAGCGTCAATTCGACGAACGAGGAGCGCGTCCATTATATCGATCACGCCGTCAATGCGCCGGAGATGACGCTTGAGCATCTCGTCAATCAATACTGGTTTCCTGCCTTCGGTCTGCTCATTTCGCCGGAAGGTCAGGTCTGGCGCCATTCGTTCCTCGGCTCCTTCCAGGAGGGGTACCTGTCGTCCATCAAGGCGATCGTCAGGCGGCCGCAGGCGGACGGAAACTTCGAGCGGCGGCTCCATCTCGAGCGACTCGCGCGCGCGCCTCGTATCGCCGGCGAGCATTTGCTGATCGCGGGGTCCGACAAGCACAATTACGGCCATTATTTGCACGACCTCGTGCCGCTGATCGACTTCGGCGTGAGAATGGGCGTGCCGATGCTGACCTGGACGTTCCGACCGTGGCAGCGGGCTCTGATTGCCCGGCTCGAGGCGCCACAGGGTCTCATCCGCGAGATCAGGCCAAAGCCGGTCTTTCTCAAAAATGCGATCACCTCGAACCGGCTCACCGGCCTGAACACCCAGAACGCGCATCCTCAAAATCGCGAAGCGTTCGAGCGCATTCTCGCGAATGTGCGAAAGCATGCGCCCGCAACGAGCACGCCGCCACGCGTTCTCATCTGCCGGAGCCCCTCAAACAGCCGAAACATCACCAATCGCGCTTCGATAATCGACGCGCTCAAAGTCCTCGGTTTCATCGCGATCCAGCCGGACAAACTCAGCTTCGACGAGCAGACGCTTCTCTTCGCCCAGGCCAAAATCATCGTGTGCGAGTTCGGCGCCGCGTTGTCGAACGCCCACTTCTGCCCACCAGGCACAAAGATCGTCGAGATCATCGCCGAGGGCCAATACGACCCGTGGTCGTCGCATTTGTGCGCCATGCTCGAGCTCGAACATGTCGTCCTCTTCCAGCGCCAGTCCGAGGATGTTCTCGCCAGTATGCCCAGGCATGTGAAGGACTCGGCCTTCTCTTATGCGGTCGACATCCCGAAGCTGATGAAGACAGTGAAGGCCTTGATTTGAGTTTGGGGGGCGGATGGACCGTGGTTTCACCCGCCCTTCGGAACCAAGATCGCGTCAAATGCATTGAATTGCACAATGCGACAAGGTGGCTCGCCTATGCAGGTCAAGTATCGGTCGTTTACGCCAGGGCTTAATCCGCGCCGCACTAGGCTCGAAATCCCAGGCTGGGGCGGTGATCGTCAGCCTCGAAAAGACGGGTCGATGGAGCAGGCTTGGCACTGCCTCCCGTTTTCCGAAAGTGCTCGCTACGGCATCGAATTGTTCTACCCTTATCCAAACGAACTGCGTGTGAGCAGGAGCGGCGCGAAGCTTTCGCTCGACGGCGATTTCGGGCCGCCTCCAGAAGGGCATGGCGGCGAATGGCCGCCGTTCCGTCCGTTCGGCGATCTTTATTACACCTACCAGGTCTCGCTCGATCTCAAGGTCGACGAGGGCTGGGCGATTCGCACTGAGCCGCACCCGCGTTTCTACACCGACCCGACGGATACCACCCCGGTTGCTGTCCCTGCGCTCATACGCCGATGGTGGCCGATGATCTTTTTTTTGGTGTTCAAATCGCCGCCTAAGGGCAAGACGCATGTTTTCCGGCCACGCGAACCGTTCGCCCAAATCCTGATCGTACCAGAGGAGGCGGCGTTCGACCTCGTCGCGATGTCGGAAGCCGAGGCGGCCGAGCGCGAACTGCAGTCGCGGCGGATCTATCAGAGCCGCTCCACCTTATCCGCCGAGACACACTGGACGTCGGCGACCAATACGGTTTTTGACGGCACATACCGACATATTCTCGGAGCCGCGAGCGAGAAGGCGAAGCGGCAGCGCTGACGAAACCTCCCTAAACTGTCGCGCACTCAAGCCGGCGCGAGCTGGTTCGCTCGCGCCTAAAACACCCTTCAATAGTAATGGTGGTAGTAGTGGTGATGATGGTAGTGGTGATGGTGATGGTGATGGTGATAATGGTGGTGGTGATGATGATGGTAATATTGGGCCATTACCATCGGCTTCTCTTCACTCGCTACCGTTCCCGTCCGCTCGTCCTCGGCGCGCAAAACCTTCTCCGCATTGGGGATGGGATCCAGCAACTCAGCAAATGACAGGGCTGGCTGCAAGACGTTGACTTCATCGACAGGTGGCGCTGCAGAGGCCTGCGAGCCGCCGAGGAGAGCGAGCGCCGAAGCGCCGCCCAAGAGACCCATGATGGTCTTGTCCAAAACGTGTCCTTCCCTGTTTGAGATCCAGCGGACACATAACGAAGATGAGGCGAAAAGAGTTCCAATTCGAAGCGCAATAAGTCGCAACTGCCTTATTTCCCGCGTCGGCGTACCCGTTGGCCCGAGTCGATCCGATTGCCGGCGGCAAGCCTTCCAGGAGTGCCGGCCGAACCGGTCCTACTCCCGCGCCACCCGGGCCGACACCGGCGGCGGCTCCAGCTTTTCGTCCGCGAAACGCTGACGGTATACGCCAAGGTTCTCGCTGACCCGTTCGACATAGTCGCGCGTCTCGTCGAAGGGAATGCGCTCGATCCAGTCAATGAGGTCGACCGCTCCGTCACGCGGATCGCCATGCGCGGCAATCCATTGCGCGACCCGACCTGGACCGGCGTTGTATGCGGCGAAGGCGAGTTCGCGTGAGCCCCGTTGGTCTTCCATCAATTGGCCCAGGAGCGCCGCGCCGAGCTGGGTGTTGAAAGCAGGATCGACAATAAGGCGGGCGTATTCGAACTCGACACCGGCGCGCCGTGCAGTCACGAGCGCGGTCGACGGCAGCATCTGCATGAGACCCTTCGCGCCGACGCCCGACGACGCATGCCAGACGAATTCGCTTTCCTGCCGCGCAACCGCGTAGACCGTGGCCAGGTCCGCGGAGCGAGGCAGTGGAAGGAAGGCTGGCATGCCCATGGCGGGAAACGCCATTGCGTCAAGCGGGTGGCCTCGCATGACGGCGATCTTGGCGAACTGAACCTCTGTCCCCGCGTCGCCCCGCCGCTTCACCACCTCGGCCATGGCGGCAAGCTGCGACTCATCGCGCCATTGCCGCGCAGCGTCGAAAGCGAGTGGCGCCGCCACATCGTCGAGTCCGTCCGCGTAGAGCGCCTGGACGGCTCGGACCGCCTCGTCCCGCCGCTCGCCTTCAGCCGCAGCTGCGGGAGCGCGGAAGGCGAGACGGGTTTCACCGAGGCGTTGCGCGGCAAGTTGTCCGTAGTAGGCGATCGGCACGCTTGCCGCGCGCGCATAGAAACCCTTGGCTCCATCGGAATCGCCCATGGCCTCGGCAGCTCGTCCCTGCCAATAGGCGGCGCGAGCGACGGACAGCGGATTTTCGGCGGCCTCTGCGGCGATCGCAAAGCGTTTCGCCGCCGAAGGCGCGTCATTAAGAAAGCGCAGGGCGATCCAGCCGGCGTGGAAGGCGGCGTCAACCTGAGCCTCCGACGTGTCAGGCCGGACCGCCTGGTCACAGACTTCAAAAGCAAGTCGCGGCTCATCGAGGTCGAGAAGCGCGCGCGCGACCATCTTGCGCTCGCTCCACCACCGATCCGGACTGACAACCGCGGCGCGATCATGCGGCGCAAGGCTCAGCAGGACCGCTGCCTCGTAGACGCGCCCGGCGCGGCGAGCGTACTGGATCCGTGAAAACAGGAGCCCGGGATCGTTGCGCAACGCCGGAGGAACCGTCTTGACCAACGCGGCGCTCATCGGCTCGCGCGCCGCCGCGATGCGCGCCTGAGAGAGCGCCAGGACGTCGGGACCGGCAAGCGCCGCCGCGCGGGCGCCAGCGCTGAGGTAACCTGCATAGGCCAGGCGGTCGGCCCGATAGGCGTGGTCGGCCTTCGTGAGCAAAGTCCCGAAATCGCGCAAGACGACGCTCTCAGCCAGCGCGTCGAAATTGCCCTCGCGCCACAAGGCGCGAATGATTTGCGACGCCTCCTCGGAGTGGCCCATCGTCTGCGCAGCTCGCGCCGTGGCGATCTTGCCCGCGCTCGACTGCGGCGGGTCGCTGGCGAAAAATGCGGCGACCTGTTCCGGCGCCTGCGGATGAGCCGCGAGTTCGGCTTCCTGTAGCTCGCGAATCCACGCGCGGCTTGGCCAACCTGGATGCGCCTTGAGGAATGTGGCGAGCGCGTCGAAGGACGGGTGCGCATCGGCGCGCAAAGCCGCCCATTCGAGCGCCGAACGCTCGTCCGCGTCCGTGGCCGCTGATGCGAGCGCCGTGAGGCCCGCCACGTCGCCCTTCCTGTAGAGGATTACGGCCTGAGGACTTCGCGGCGGCGGTAAGCTAGGGTCAACCGCAGGCGCCGATGGCTCTTGGGCTGGAGGAGGCGGCACGGACAGCTCGAGAGCCGCCGTCTCTGTGGGCGGCGTGACCGCCGGCGGCGCCCCAAACGCGGGCGCCGCGCCTTCAAGGCTGGCATAGGCGAATTGGACCTTGGCTTCCTTGTCGCCCTGCGCAGCGTCAGGGGCGGCGGAGGAGGAGGAGGCAGACTCCAGCACCGACGTGGTGCGCAGGGATTTCGGGCCGCCGGTCATGCTTGCGGACTTGTTCGGCGCGCCGTCCGTGCCCGAAAAGGGCGCGCGATCGGGTGTTGCGACTTCGACCAGCGGAGGATGCCCATGCGGAGCCCACCCAACCACGCAAGCGGCGCCGGTAACCGCAAGAAGCGGGGCGAATCGCAAGATAGTCATGGGTCCAGTCCTCCCAAGGGAGGATGGCCCGATCCTGGTGACCAGGATGTAAACCATGGCGCTCGGCGCTGTACCCCTTTCGCCAACGGCGTCCGGGGGCTATGTGTCCGCCGGCGCGCAGACCACGGAGATTGAGCGGGCGCGAGATCAGCCGAGCGGGAGCCATGGAAAAGCGAGCGAAATTTCACGGATCGATGACGGCGCTGGTCACTCCGTTCAAAAACGGCAAGATCGACGAGCCGGCCTACCGCGCCCTGATCGACTGGCAGATCACCTCGGGGGCGCATGGCCTCGTCCCGGTCGGAACGACGGGAGAGAGCCCCACGCTCACCCACGAAGAGCACCGCCGCGCTGTCGATATCTGCGCGGACGAAGCGCGCGGCCGCGTTCCGGTCATCGCCGGGGCTGGCTCCAACAACACCAGCGAGGCGGTCGAGCTTGCGCGGCACGCCGAGCAAAGCGGAGCGGACGCCGTTCTGGTCGTCACCCCCTACTACAACAAGCCGACGCAGGAAGGCCTCTACCAGCACTTCAAGGCCGTCAACAACGCAATTGGAATTCCGATCCTCATCTACAACATTCCCCCGCGAAGCGTCGTCGACATGTCGGTCGAGACGATGAAGCGGTTGTCCGAATTGCCGAACATCGTCGGCGTCAAGGACGCGACCGGCGACGTCGGGCGCGTCTCGCGCCAGCGGCATGCGATGGGTGCGGACTTTATCCAACTTTCTGGCGAAGACATGACGGCGCTCGCCGCCATGGCCGCAGGCGGGCACGGCTGCATTTCTGTTTCGGCGAATGTGGCGCCCGGGCTTTGCGCGGAACTCATGGAGGCGACCTTCAAGGGCGACTGGGATCACGCGCTCAAGATCCAGGATCGCCTGACGCCGTTGCATGCCGCGATCTTCGCCGAGCCGGGAGTCAACGGAGCCAAATACGCGCTGAGCGTGCTCGGCCGGATCATGCCCGAGACCCGCTTGCCCCTGGTTCCGGTCGGCGAGGCGACCGAGGCGCTGATCCGCCGCGCCATGGTCCATGCGGGCCTCTTGAATGCTTAAGAGCTGATGTGGCGGCCGAAAAGGAAAAGCCTAACTACAAGGTCGTCGCCGACAATCGGCGCGCACGCTACGACTACGAGATTGGCGAGACGTTCGAAGCCGGCCTGATGCTGACCGGTCCAGAAGTCAAGTCGCTCCGGACCGGCAAGGCGACTGTCGCCGAGAGCTACGCCGCGGTCGATCGCAATGGAGACATCATCCTCTACAACGCCAATATCCCCGAATACCTTCAGGCTAACCGGTTCAACCATGAGCCGAAACGTCCCCGCAAACTGCTGTTGCACGCCAAGGAGATCGCCAAGCTGGCCAAGGGCGTCGAGCGCGAAGGCATGACCATCGTCCCGCTGCGCATCTATTTCAACGCCAAGGGCAGAGCAAAGATCGCCATCGCGCTCGGACGCGGAAAGAAGCTCCACGACAAGCGCGAGACCGAGAAAGTGCGCGACTGGAACCGCGACAAGTCGCGGTTGATGCGCGACCGGGGTTAGACGCGAAAAGCGTCGCCGGACCCGGTCAGCTTTCGACCCTGCTGAGTTGATCTGTGATCTCTGTCACAGCCGCTCTGCCAGATCCGTGCTTTTGGTGAATAGGTAGAACTTCGCTCTTTGGCCTGGTCGTCTACCGTGGTCTAAAGGCGCGCGTTGATCTTGACCGGAAACAATCTCAAGGATTTAGTCGGATAATGGGGCTCGGAAGCGCGGCCTTTTCAGGGAGATGAGCGAGCTGCGATGAGCGACGACGTCGTCATCTTCCTATCCTACGCTCACGACGACGACCTCATCTTGTCGCCGGATCCTAACGAGCCCGGCTTCGTCAGCTTCCTCGATCAACAGCTGCGCCTGAAGCTGCGCGATCTCGGCGTGCGGCAGGCGAGTGTCTGGCGCGATCGCCGCCGTATCAGTCAGGGCGATCAGTTTGCGGATATCATCGACGACGGGCTCAGCCACGCTGAACTTCTTGTCGTTGTGATGTCGCCAAACTGGATGCAGCGCCCCTATTGCCGCAAGGAGCTCGAAACGTTCTTGAGCTTGCGCAAGGCCGCCGGCGTCGCGAATCCGGCCACGCGAATGCTGGTGGTCGGCAAGGGCTATGTCGATCGCATCGCCCGCCCGCCTGAACTGCAAGGGCAGGAAGGATTCCTGTTCTACTCACGCGATGATGAGAACGACGTCAGCGCGGTCACGCCCTTCTTCAATCGCGGCAAGTGCAACGATCGGTTCTACGCCGAACTTGACGAGCTCGCGGGCGGATTGCAAAAGCGCGTGACTCAGATCCTGAGCGGCGCGCCGGCGCCTCAGGCGATGCAGGCGTCCGCGCCGACCGTGACGCCGAGCGGGCGCACCGTCTTTCTCGCCAAGCCCGCAAGCGACATGAAGGCCGCCTATGTCCGCCTCGTCACGGAGCTTCAGGGCAAGGGCTTCACGGTCGCCCCAGATCCTGTGGCGGACGTCCCGAGCGACAGGAGCGCCGAAGCCTTCGTTAACGACGCGCTGTCGAAGGCGGAGGTCTTCGTGCATCTCGTCGGCGACAGCGAAGGATTTGCGCCCGAAGGTCTCGACAAGATCGTGAAGCTGCAACTGGGCCTAGCCCGCGCCAAATCCGCCCAGACGGAAGGTCCGTCGGGCCAAAAACTCAACCGCCGCATTGTCTGGGCGCCAAAAATTCTCGACGGCGGCGGCTCGGCTCCGGCGGGTCCGGTGGTCGAGCGCGATCCGCTTAAGGCGCTGGAGCGTTTCGATCAGCAGATCGCGACCGACAAGGTCGACGGCGACATCTTAAGCAAGTTCATTGAGTTCCTGTTCCAATACCTCACGGAGACGGCGCCAAAGCCGGTCGTGACAGCGGCGGCCGGCAACAAGCTCGACCTCTATCTTTCCTACCATTCGGCGGATGAGGACTATGCGGGGGCGGTCGCGCAGGCTTTGCTCGAGAGCTCAGTGAAGCCGCGCATCCCTGTGGCGGACTCCGACGCGGATGCGCGCCGCTACAACAGCGACCTGCTCGCCAAATGCGACGCCGTGACGCTCTGCTGGGGCAACGCCTCCGAGGTTTGGGTTCGCTCGGAAGCAGACAGGCTGTCCGACTGGCAGACGCTCGGCCGCAAGGCGCAATTCGCGTTTCGCGGCCTCATCGCCGGGCCGCCGCCCGCGTCGCACAAGAAGAAAAACACCCTCTCCCTCATCTTCCAGGACGGCGAGTTCGACAAAGTTATCGATCTCGTCGAGAAGGGGCCGCCAACGGCGCAATTGCTGGCCGACCTCACCTCGGCGCCAAGCTCCAAACCGTGAGCGCGCTCGACATAAGCGACGCTGCGGCTCACGAGGCGACGCCGGGTGAAACCGAGACCGTGGCGGCCGCCGCATCGGGCTCGCCGGATGACGGGATGCGGCTTTCCAACGAGCGGCCCTTTCCTGGCCTGCGTCCCTTCGGCTTCGCCGACCGTGACTTCTTCTTCGGGCGCGAGCGTCAGGCCTTCGCGCTCTACCGGCTCGTCGAGAACGGCCGCTTCATCGCCGTAATCGGCGGTTCGGGCAGCGGCAAGTCGTCGCTGGTGCTTGCGGGGCTTCAGGGCCTGCTCGCCGATGAGACCGCCGACTCAGGCGGGCCGAGCTGGGCGTTTCTCGATATGCGGCCCGGCGGCGCCCCGATCACACGCCTCGCGGGCGCCTTGTCGAAACTGTCTGCCAAAGATAGCCCGGACGAGACGGCGCGACGACGTGACCGTATCGAATGGACGCTGCGACAGTCGAGCTTCAGCTTCGAGAGCGCGCTCGCCGAAGCGGGCGGCTTGGGTGGCCGATCGCTCATCCTGGTCGTCGATCAGTTCGAGGAATTGTTCCGCTTCGGGCTTGCCGGCGTCGGCTACCGGCGCGGCGGCGTCGAGGAAGCGCGACGGCGAGACGAAGCGACCCAGTTCGTGCAGATCCTGCTCGACGCCGACCGCCGCCGCATCGAGAACGTGCGCGTGCTCATCACGATGCGCTCGGACTTCATCGGCGATTGCGCCAATTTCCACGGCCTGTCGGAGGCAGTGAGCGCGACGCAATACCTTGTGCCGAATCTGACCCGGAGCCAGCTCGAAGACGCGATCCGCAAACCGATCGAAAAAGCGGGCGGAACGATCGAGCCGGAACTCGTCGAACGATTGCTCAACGATTGCGGCGACGAGCCCGATCAGCTTCCGGTGCTGCAGCATTGCCTTATGCGGCTGTGGGACCGAGCGGGGACGGAGACGACCGGGGAAGGCGTCCGCCATCTCACCCGACCGACCTATGACGCAATCGGGCGCATGTCGGACGCGCTGTCGCGCCATGCCGACGAGATTTTAGACCAATGCCCCGGAAAGGAGCTGGCGATCGAGCAGGCGTTCCGGGCGCTCTCGGAAGTCGACCGGGAAGGCCGGGCCATTCGCCGCGCGCTTCGGTTTGACAAACTCTTGGCCGAGACCGGGGTGAGCGAATCCGACTTGCGGGCCGGGCTCGACCGGTTCCGCGCTCCGAATTGTTCGTTCCTTTTGCCTTCGCTTTCCGCTTCTCCAACGCTCGGCCTGGACGAACGGATCGACATTGGGCATGAGGCGCTGCTCCGCCGCTGGAAGGAGATCGCTGGCAAACCCAACTCGGTCGACGCGAAAACCGGTCGCCCGCCGCCAGGCTGGCTGGCCGAGGAGCAGATCGACGGCCAGCGTTATCATACCCTCGTGTCGCTTCTCGACGGGACCGCCGGCGGCGAACGAGCGACCCTGGATGATCCTGAGCGCACGAAAGACTGGTGGGGGCATCTGCCGCGGACCGCGGCGTGGGCGGATCGCTACGGCGGCAAATTCGAGCAGGTCAAGAGACTGATCGATGACGCCATTGAGGCGAAGAGACGATCGAGACTCAATCGGCGGCTGACCGCGGTGCTCGGCGTGGCCGCGGCCCTTGGAGCCGCCGGCTGGATGTGGATCGCCCATGAAAGGGCGCAGGAAAAACTCGACAGGAGCGCGATGACCTCGGCCAAGACGCTGCTGGAGGACGTTCTGAAGGCCTACAATGACAAGAGCCTCGATCTCGCCGGCGCTCGAAGCCTCGCCGCCATATCGGGACAGTTTCTGGATGATGTGCGCCAGTCGAGCAAGACCTCGGCGGCCGACCTCTTGTGGGGACAATCACTCAACGACGAAGCCGACCTTTATGCGATCCTGGGAAACAACGCCCAGGCTCTGACCGTGGCGAAGCAGGCGAAAGACGTTGCGCAATCGCTGATGCAGTCGAACTCGGGCGCCCAGGACGGGATGCAACTGCTGTTCGATGCGTCGATCCGCACCGGCAATGCTCTTTGGGCCTTGCCGGGCCGCCGCAAGGAGGCGATCCAGGAATATGACAACGCCGTCCAGATCGCCATGTCAATTGCCTCCTCGAGCGGCGACAAGGGCGACATCGACGTCATCGACGCGCATCTGAAGATCGGCGATGTCTACAAAGACAGCGACGCCAAGCTGCATCAGCAGGCTCTGGGGGAATATCAATCTGGCCTTAAGACCTGCGAGGCCGCGCTCAGCAAGCACCCGGACGACTTCGATCTCTTACGCAACAGGGGGAAGGCGTTCTACCGGATCGCGGAATTGTTCAGGGCCGACAACGCGCTCGCCGACGCGAGAGCCTACTATCAGAAGGCATTAGAGGTTCAGAACGGCCTGATCTCGCGCAATGCGCAGGAGGCGGTCGCAGCGCAAAAGGCGCCGGAACTCGTCGCTGAAATCGAACCTGGCCGCGACGTACACCCACTGGGGACTTCTCGAACTGGGAGCCGGAAACCTTGAGCTTGCGCTCGAGAAATTGCGGCAGGGTGTCGCTCTCGATGAGGAGCTGACCAAGAACGAGCCCGGCAATCCGCAATGGCAGGAGTTTCTCACACCGAACTATCTCTATCTCGCTCAGACCCTGGAAGGGCTCAAACGGCCGGACGAGGCGCTCGCCACTTACCGGAAGCTCAACGACGCGCGGAGAACGCTCGCCTATCGCGCGCCGGGGAGACCGAAGCCACAAAAGGATTTGGCCGAGGCGGCGAAGCTGCTCGGCGATCGCTCGACTGGCCTCGCCCAGATCGAAGCCTATCGCGAGGCCGTGCGAACTTGGAACCGGCTGGCGGATGATCCCAGGAACGCCGAGACGGCCGCCGACCAGTACGATGTCGTCCTCGGCTTCGCTCGCACCTTCGACGCCAAGAGGGATTGGCCCGACGCGCAATCGGCCTATCGCGTGGCGATGAAGATCGCGGTTCTAAACTATGTCAAGGATCCCTCGGCCGCGTCCTGGCGCGACAAGGCCGAGGCGGCCGAGCGGGCCTCGGTCGTGGCCGCAAAGGCGGCCGAGTCCGCTCCGGCCGAGCCGCCGCATTAGGCCGCGGCGACGGTTTAAGGAACGGGGGATTCTCAAGCGGGCGCGAATTGGATTCAACGCTGATTTTGGGAGATCGGGGGTGAATTGCGACGGGCTGCGAGATGACCGGTGGAGCGGCTCAAGGAGTTTGTGCCCGGCGGCCGGAAGGGCAAGCGGGGTGCGCGCACCGACAATCGACGGTTTCTGAACGCGCTGCTCTGGATGGCCCGCTCAGGCGGACGCTGGCGCGATCCGCCTGAGCGATTGGGCGACTACGAAACCGTGCAGCGCCGCTACTACCGCTGGATCGAGATGGGCGTTCTCGACGCCATCCTCGCCGCGCTGGCGCGCGAAGCCGATCTGGAATGGCTGATGATCAATTCCACCATCGTACGGGCGCATCAGCAGGCTGCCAGCGCTCGCCGGCAAAAAGGGGAGCGAATGCCCAGGGCCTTGGCCGCTGGGACTGTC
>CAVSBJ010000019.1:0-338386 GCA_963726105.1 uncultured Alphaproteobacteria bacterium | reverse complement strand
AAACGCGTGTAAACGCCACTAAACGTTCATAAACGCTAGTAAAAGCGCTGGCGTTTACTAGCGTTTAATTTTCCGAATCGAGGCTTTTCAAGGGGTTAGAGCTCGTTCAAGTAGAGGAATCCGGAGGCCGCCGCCTCAACCTCCGCAAGCGATGTCGCAGCCGCGTTCGGCTCGCTCGGGCGTTCGGGCGAATTCGCAGAATCCCCGTCCTGCTCTTCTGTCTCGCTGGGCTCGTCGGGCGGGATCTCGCCCATGGCCTTCAAGTGCGCCTCCACCGCCGCGGCGAAGTCCTCGTTGATGCCGAAGTTCTCCGCCATGCGGTTGACCTTGTCCATGAGCTTCTTGCGCGCTTCGTCGTCATAGACCTGGTTGGCGGTGGCGACTGTCTGGTAACGGTCGAGCCGGTCGAGCGCCTTGAGATACGGGTTGATGGCCGAAACGTCGCCGGCGGCCATGGCTTCGGCCGCGAGTTGAATTGCGGGAGCCAGGCGGTCCAATTGCAGCTTCGCATGCTCGGCCCCGCTGTCGACCGCGCGCTGCTGCAGCTCCTTGGAGACGATCTGCCGGATGCGTGAAGGGCTCACGCCCTCGTCGGCCGCGATTTCGTCATAGGTGAAGCCCTCGCGCAGGCTGGCGAAGATGCGCCTTCGCCGGAACATCATGCCATGCGCGCCCAACCGCCGGCGCCGAACGGGCGCTTGGTGCTCAACCATTCCGATCTCTCCTTCCGCGACCCGGATATCGGGTAAAAGGAGATATAATAGCAAGACTTCTGCAAAACACAAACAAATGTCGATGCGATTCGCGTTTGTTTTGCAAAATATTTGCAAAATCAACAAGTTACGACGTACAGACAGATTATCGCCACCCGCAATTTCACGCGTCAGGGGCGGGCCAGCTGGCGATCTCCGATCGGGGCAATCGCATGACTTGCCGCGATCTCATCATTGGGCTCGCGCAGGAGGTCGGCGATGCGCCCGGCTGTTAATGGCCGGTTGAAGTAATAGCCCTGCGCCTGTTCGCACCCCGCGGCGACGAGAAAATCGACGTGCGCCTTGGTTTCGACGCCTTCGGCAATGACCTCGATGTCGAGCGAATGGGCGAGATTGATCGCCGCCCGAACAACCGCCGCGCTCCGCCAATCCGATGGGATCGGGAAAACGAGAGCCTGGGCGATCTTCAGCCGGCTGACCGAGTGTTTGGTCAGATAAGCGAGCGACGAATAGCCGGTGCCGAAATCGTCGATGGCGATGCGGACACCTATTTTGCCCAGCCGGTCGAGGATATCGCCGTGACCTCGCTCGGTCTCCACCAGCGCCGATTCGGTCAGCTCAAGCTCGATATCGGAGGTGGAAACGCCCCATTTGGAAAGACTTCCCATCACCTCCTGCACGAGAGGACTGCCGCCGCGGAGCTGTAGAGCGGAAACATTGACCGCAACCCGCGGCGCCTCGATGCCCTGGTCGCGCCAGGCGCGAAGCTGGCGGCAGGCCTCGTCGATCACCCACCGCCCGAGCGCCAAAATACTACCGGTGCGCTCAGCGATCGGAATGAACGCGTGCGGCATCACCATGCCGCGCGTCGGGTGGTTCCAGCGCACCAGGGCTTCGAGACCGATGACCTTGCTGGTGCGCAAGTCGACCTGCGGCTGGTAGTGGAGCACGAGTTCGCCGCGATCAATCCCCGCCCGCAATTCCTCGGCCACCACGACACGCTCGTGGACCTGCTGATCCAGTTCCGGGGCATGAAACCGGAAGCAGTTCCTGCCATCCTCCTTCGCGCGATAGAGCGCGAGATCGGCCTGCATCACCAAGACATCCGGAGAGAGAGACTCGGGTTGAGAAAATGAGGTCGCGATGCCGACGCTGACCGTCAGATCAAGATCGCTGCCGGATATCGTGCACTTTGCGCCGAGACTTTGAGCGATCCGCGCTGCAAGCGCGCCCGCATCCGCCGGGTCGGTGATCCCGAACTGCAAAACGCCGAATTCGTCTCCGCCAAGCCGGGCGACGAGATCGGAATGCCGCACCGCCGCCGAAAGTCGGCGCGCCACTTCGCGCAAGAGCTCGTCACCGGCCGGATGCCCAAGGGTGTCATTGATGTCCTTAAACTTGTCGAAATCGAGCAGCAGGACCGCAAGCTGATCCCGCGTCCGCTTGCTCGCTGGGCAGGCGGCCGACAGACGATCAAAAAAGACGCGGCGATTGGCAAGTCCCGTTAGGGGGTCAGTCTCGGCAAGTTGGCGGATCGTTGCATTGGCGGCGACAAGAGTGCGGGTCAGGCTCCCGTCAATGGCCGAGTTGACCATCATCGCGCCGAGTAGGAAGAGGGAAACCAAACCGATCGCCACGGCCAGCCACTGGCTGTTGAGGCCGCCCTCGATGTTCGTGCAGATCGTATCGGGCGCGAAATGTGCCGCCGCCATGCCACTGTAATGCATGCCGGCGATGGCAAGCCCCATCACCATCGCGCTGCCGATCCTCTTGAGGAGGACGCTAGACACGGTTTCCGAGCGCAACGCGAACGCAAGCCACAACGCCACACAAGACCCCGTAACCGCAATGGCTAGCGACACCAGCACGGCAAAAACGTTGTAGCGAATCCCCGGGGCGATCTCTAGGGCGGCCATACCGAGGTAATGCATGGCTGCAATTCCCATACCCATCACTGACCCGGCGAGCACGAGTTGTGGCGCGCTCAGGGTATTTCGGCTGACCACAAAGAGCGCGAAAGCGGAGACTCCGATCGCGATGAAGAGCGACGCGATGGTCACCGTAGGATCATAGGCCATCGGGATTGGCAGGCGGAACGCAAGCATTCCGATGAAGTGCATCGACCAGATGCCGATCCCCATCGCGCCCGCACCTGCAGCCAGCCAATAGACAGACATCCACCCGCGCGTCGTGACAATCCGGGCTGCGACATCGAGGGCGGCGTAAGCGGCCACGGTTGCGATGAGAAAGGACAACGCAACCAGCGGGAGGCTATAACTTCCAAACATTGGATCGCTCCGGATCAAGTCGAAGCTGCATCGGCGCACGACGCTTTTGCGAGGCGGGGATCTCCATGGCAGGCGCCTATAGAATTCCGGCGTCGACTCATCGCCCCCGACAGGCTTGGCCGGGGCTTCGCTCGCTCCGGCCGGCCCGGACGAGGTTCAGGAGTCGGGGATCGGCCGGCCTTCGTGCTGGCCAGCCTGCTCCCCGAAATCGCGAGCGTAGGAAGGTTCAGATCGGCGTTAGGTAGCCTAGAGCCGTTTCGCGATCCCCTTAATCACAGCCTTCTCCTCGGTTTCGTAGGCGTTACCTAAAGTAAACGACAGAATGGATCGGACGACAATTAACACATGTGTTGAGAAAATATTTGAAAACCTTTGGTTTTGAACAACCAGACGGGAAGCGTAAAGCGCTATTGACAATCGGAATCGTTATCATTGTTCATCCGAGCACCACTGGCGAATGACCGCAATTTGCGCATTGGGGCCTTGTGCGGGAATGGCAAGACGCCTGGCTTTGACGCTATTTCAACGCGCGGCGTTCCAGTGCGGACAGTGCGGATTCCGCCGCATGCGCGCTCACGTCCGGGTCAAGGTCGCGATGTAAAACCCGTCCGTGCCGGTCGCTCTCGGGCTCAGACGGAAACCGGGGCCCAAAGTCGAGCGATGTTCGGCAAGCGCTGGCAGGCCGGCCGCATTCGCCTGCGCCTTGGCGTCGATCGGCAGGCAATCGTCGTGGCGGGCCATGAAGGCGGCGATGCGGTCCTCATTCTCGGCCCGCAGGACGGAGCAGGTGATATAGACGATGCGTCCGCTCTGCTTGACGAAGCGCAATGCGTTTTCGAGCGTCTCGTCCTGATCCTTGATGCGCTGCTCGAGCGCGCCGGGGCGGATGCGCCATTTGGCGTCGGGATTGCGCCGCCAGGCGCCGGAGCCGGTGCAGGGCGCGTCGATCAGCACGAGATCGCAGCGTCCTTCGAGGTCGGCGAGCACGTCGGCTTTACCTTTCGGCGCCCGCACCTGGACATTGCGCGCGCCCGAGCGCGTGAGCCTCATGAAAATCGGCGCCAGGCGATGGGCGTCGGGGTCGGCGGCGTAGATCTGGCCCTGGTTCCCCATAGCGGCGGCGAGCGCCAGCGTCTTGCCGCCCGCGCCGGCGCAGAGGTCGAGGACCTGCATGCCGGGCTTGGCTTCCGCGAGGAGCGCGGCGAGCTGCGAGCCCTCGTCCTGCAACTCGACAAGGCCCTTGACATAGGCCGGGTCGGAGGCGAGCGGCGGCGCGCGGCCGTCCGGGCGCATGGCGATGCGCAAGCCTACGGGCGAGAGCGGCGTCGGCTCGGGCTTGAGATGGGCGAGGGCGCGGAGCGCCTTGTCGCGATTGGTCTTGAGGGTGTTGACGCGCAGATCGACGGGCGCCCGCTCAACCAGCGCCCTGCCCTCCTCCGCAGCAGCGCCGCCGAAGCTCGCCTCGAACTGGGAGCCAAGCCATTCGGGGAAATCACCGACAACGTGCGCGGGCGCGCCCGAAAGGTCCGCAGCCGCAAGCCGCTCGCGTTCGGCTTCGGTGAGCTTCGCCGGCGCGTGGCCCTCGCCGGAGAACAAAGCGGCGATCGCCTCGGTGTCGAGGGCGTGCGTTTGTCTCAGCGCGCCCAGGACTTCGGCGCGCGGCCCGGCTTCGCCCATGATCCAGGCGGACGAGCTTTTCTTACGCAGCGTGTCGTAAACGAGAGCCGAGATCGCCGCCCGATCGCCCGAGCCCGCGAAGCGGCGCGCGAGGCCCCAGTCCTTCATCGCGTCGGCCGCGGGTCGATGACGGGTTTCGATATCGGCGAGAACTTCGATCGCGGCGGCGGCGCGGGCGGCGGGAATCATGGGAGGGGAACCTTTGGGGATGGGGAGCGTGGAAATCAGCTGCGCCTCGGTGCGCCAGGCCGCGCGCCTGACCGTCCTCACGCCTTGCAAATTCTTTTGTTGGCGCTGACGCCCGCGATAGACCCCGTCTCATAGCAGAATGGCGGCGAAAAGGCCGAGACTCAAATCGGCCGCTCACATCGACACGGCGGCCGTTTCCGGGAATGCGACGATGCCAGACCCCCTCCGGCCCGCTAAACCTTCCTCCTTCGCCCTCCGACTGCCGGCGATGTCTTGGCGGGGTTCGCCTTCCTTGACGCTGTCTTCTTGGCTGCTGTCTTCTTTGCTGGCGCCTTCTTCGCCGCACCCCTTCTGGCGACAGGCTTTGCCCTCGCCTTGGGTTCGGCCTTCTTCGCCCGCGCATGCTTGACGTGGATCCGCTCGACGCTGCGAGTGGGCGCATGCTCCTGCGCCCACGCGACCGCCGTCTCGAAGGAAACCGGCTGTTGGTAGACCAACTCGTGATGGAGCTGGCCGGTGTTCTCATCCTGCCAGAAATAGGTCACCGAACTCTCGGGCTCATCATCGATATAGGACGTATAGACGACCAAGCACGGCGGCGACGGGACAAAGATATCGAGATCGCCAATTCCAACGCTGGTCCATGAAAGCAACGTCGCCATGACCAACCTCCCTTTTGGAGCGCGATCCTAACTCGCCGCTACTCGGCGAGCAATGTCGAGCGAAGCTGAGTGCGGCAACCTCGATGGCGGCGAATTGAAGAATAAACTAAAAACAGGTTTCGTGTATTGGCCGAAGGTCGGCCGAGAGATCAGGAGCTTTCCGATGAAGGATGCGGTGAAAGAGGAAGCGCGACTCCTGAGCGGCGCCGAGCTCGAACTCGTGGCGGTGACCCGGCCGCCGACGATCGACCGCCAGTCCGTCGATGAGCTCAAGGGCGTCGCCCGTCGCCTGCGCGAGGCGCACGATCGGGCCAAGTCGATCGGAACGCGCCAGGCGCGCGAGATGCGCGGCAAGGCCGAGCCGCGCGGGGCGACGCCGGCGAAGGACAATTCGGGCACGGTGGGCAAGGCGCAGGCTTTGCGCGACGCGCTCGAGCGGGTGGAGGCGGAGCTCAGCCGTCGCGAGGCGGCGCCGTAGCGGTGGCGGCGCGCTGCCTCCGGGGACTTCTCGTCGCCTTCCGGGCGGCTCTCGTGGATCACCGCCGACTATCTCCGCCCCAGATGAGCCAGGCGCCCATCCCGGCGATCCAGAGCGGAAACGGATAGGCGGCGACGCGCTCGACGCCGCCTGAGCCCAGTCCGAAATCAAAGCCGAACGCCAGGCCCGCGAGCCCGCCCAAGCCGATCAGGCCGAAAGCCAGCGAGACGAGCCCGACCGCACGCGGAGCCGACCTCTCGCGCAACAACGCCACGCCGAGGAGAGCCGCGCCCGCATTGCAGAACAAGAGGTTCTCCGCGGCGCCGAGATAGTGCCAGCCCGGCGCGAAATCCTCTGGCGCGAGTCCGACGATGGCGACGCCGAAGCCGGATGCGGCGACGAGTCCGAGCGCAAGCCGCGAGAGCGCCGCGCGCGGAAAAAGCGGCCAGACCACGAATGCGCCGGCGACAATCAGCACGCCCTGAAGCACGAAGGAGGCGTTCATCAGCGCATGCCGCGGCGAGCAGTTTTCGCCGCAGCTTAAAGCGCCAAGATCGCTGATGAAGTTCCGGCGATAACTGTACGAACCGGCGAAGCCAGCGGCGGCGATAGCCTCACTCACGAAAAATTGCAGGCAGCCGATCCAGAGCGCGCCGCCCCACCGCCTGAAGGTCATTCGGCGCGCTACTGCCCCATGCCCGGCAAGGTGCCCATGCCCTTGCACAAGATGGTCAGCATCACCTCCTCGGCCCCGCCGGCGATCGACGCGAGGCGGCCGTCGCGAAAGGCGCGGCTGACGGGCGTCTCGTTCATGTAGCCCATGCCGCCCCAATATTGCAGGCAGGCGCTCGGCAGCTCGCGTCCCAATTGACCGGCCTTGAGCTTCGCCATCGTCGCGAGCTGCGTCACGTCCGCGCCCTCGATCATCGCCTCGGCGGCGCGATAGATCAGCGAGCGCAGGAGCTCGATCTCCGTCTGCAATTCGGCGAGCTTGAAGTGCACCGTCTGATTGTCGAGGATGGAGCGGCCGAAGGCCTTGCGCTGACGCGTATAGGCGATCGTCTCGGCGATCGTCTGCTCGTGCGCCTTGAGGCAGGCGGCGGCCGCCCACAGCCGCTCTTCCTGGAATTGCATCATCTGGTAGACGAAACCCTTGCCCTCGTCGCCGATGCGGTTGCGCTTCGGAACCCTGACCCCTTCGAAGAAAATCTGCGCCGTGTCGGAGGCGCGCAGCCCAAGCTTGTCGAGCTTGCGCGCGACCGTCACCCCCTTCGCTTTCATCGGCACGCAGATCAGCGACTTGTTGCGATGTTTGGGTCCATCGCCCGTGTTCGCGAGCAGGCACATCCAGTCGGCTTGAGCGCCGTTGGTGATCCACATCTTGCCGCCATCGATGACGTAATCGTCGCCGTCCGATCGCGCGGCGGTCTTGATCTCGGCGACGTCCGAACCGGCCCCGGGTTCCGACACGCCGACGCAAGCGACGATGTCGCCGGAAATCGCGGGCGCGAGGAACTCCCGGCGCAGGGCGTCCGAGCCGAAGCGGGCGAGCGCGGGCGTCGCCATGTCGGTGTGGACGCCGATGGCGGCCGGCACCGAGCCGCTGTGAATTCCGCCGAGTTCTTCCGCCATCATCAGCGCATAGGAATAGTCGAGGCCCGCGCCGCCGAATTCGGCCGGCTTGTTCAGTCCGAGGAAGCCGAGATCCCCGAGCTTCTTGAACAGCTCATGGGCTGGAAACTGACCCGCCGCCTCCCACTCGTCGACATGCGGGTTGATCTCGGCGGCGATGAATTTCTGTAAAGTCCGACGCGGCTCCTCGTGCTCGGCCGTGAACAACATGAGACGCCCTCGTTTTCTTTCCGCAAAAAAGCGCAATCTATCACCGAACTTGCCGTCGCGCGCATCGGACCGAGGCCATTTCGGGCCGCGATCTCCCTCATCAGGCCTCAGGTCGGAGACGCCGTTTGCCAAAACTTGTCGTAAGCGTCGTCGACGAAATTCATGAAACGCACGCAAACGCCGCGATCGAACTCGTAAATGTGGGCGGAGCGGAATTCGAGCGCCCTTCCGCCGTGCTCGCCCCGCTCGCGGGTCAACACGACCCCACGTGCGTCGTTAGCGAAAATGTCCAACACCTCGAGGCGAAAGGTGTCGCCGTAAAGCGCGCCCATTCTGGCGAAGAACTCCAGAACCCCGCTCTTTCCGGAATAACCGCCTGCGACCGGGCCGCGTCCGGAGGCATGCCATCGAACGTCGTCGGCCAGCAGATTCATCAGCGGCGCGAGGTCGCCGCGGGCGGAGGCGTCATAGGCTTCTCTCAGCCTCTGTTCGTTGGGGTGGGTCATCTCAGTCTCCTTACTGGCCCGCGAGCGAATCTCGCCTCGTAAGACGTCTGAACGGGAGCAATTTCTACAGGCCGCCCCGGGCTCTCATCGGTGCCGGCGAGCAGCGAGCCGATCATCACGCTGTCGGCGCCGCCCGCGATCGCCTTGGCGAGACCGTCCGAATATTTGACGCCGCCGTCGCCGATCACCGGGCCGCCGGACGCGCGCGGCCTCCGCGGCTTCGAGGATCGCGGTGTGCTATGGCACGCCGACGCCCGCCCGGTCGGGCGATGGAGCCTGGCGGCCAGGGCGAGCGAGGTCTGCAGCGGTTCGAGATCGGCTGCGGCGCGCGGCTCCCAGCCGCAAAGGCATGGACCAGTCGCCGCAATGCGCGGCGGCGGGGTGCAGGCGGTACCGGTCGAGGGCCGCGATTAATCGGGGCCGAACTCGACGCGAACCTTAACCCTGCGCATAACTCCGCGGACGAAGGCGTGTGACACGCCGGGAAGGCTCGCCAAGCTAAGTGTTATCGATCACCATTTCGACCAGTTTGGCGATCTTGTCCCTCGTGAGATCACCCGAATTTGAGATATAGGGCTCGGCATCAGGCGGGTAGACATAGGCAACGCCCTTTTTCGTTCCGCCATCGCCGACACGGGTTACTATGATGTTTCCGAGCGCCGTTGATATGCTGGTTGTTCCTCCATCACCAATCTTGAACGAGACACCGACCGGCTTGTGATCCTGAATGTCGATCTGCGGCGCAAAGGTGAATTGACCCTCGCCCAAATGCTGCTTCAGCTCCGCCAGGAATGGCAAAACGTTGCACTCCATCGCGCGCTTGCAATGCTCAATATCTTCGCCACGCTTCGCAACGTATTCAGCGGCTAAGCCGGATTGACGCTCTCTTTCAACGGCAGCTGCGTCAATTTTTGCGTTGAACTTGTCGGCGAGTTCCTTGGCGTTCATTTAAGACTTGTCTTCCTTGGGTCGGCGACTGATCCAGCGCTCGCCTGTGAGATCTCGTGAATGGTGGAAGCTCATTGGCAAGACGGCAAGGCACGCGACTTTTGCGTTGCCCATCGCCTCCAAGGCCTTGTCCGGACGTCTTCTCACAGCAGCAGCAAAGAGCTAATGAGTCTCGGACGTCGTTTGTTCCGGTGAGCCTCCAATATTACTCGGGCCAGCGGCGGCGCGGCGGCCTTGGGCGGCATCTTCAGGCCGAGCGCGGGCGATTATCAAGCGGCGCCCAAATTCGCCTCCAACTCCGACGATTAGTCGCCGCCGCCGCGGCGCGTCGGGCGATGCAAGCGAAGCGAGCGCACGTAAGACGCTAAAGTCGGTGATCGCAACTTGGGGGAGCAAATTCGGATGAGGCCGTAAATCCTTGTGGCAGCCAAGCACTTTTCTCGAGAACCCATTAGTGAGGAAGCTTAATTCTGCTTGGCTTATCCTTAAGCCCCTGACGGGTGATAGTTCGGGCTCTCGCGGGTGATGGCGACGTCGTGGACGTGGCTCTCGCGAAGCCCTGCGCTGGTGATGCGCATGAAGCGCGCCTTCTCCTGGAACTCGGGGATCGTCTCCGCCCCGACATAGCCCATGGCGGCGCGCAAGCCGCCGGCGAGCTGATGCACGATCGCAGCCGTCGGGCCGCGATAGGGCACCTGGCCCTCGACCCCTTCGGGCACGAGCTTCACCGAATCCTTCACGTCCTGCTGGAAGTAGCGGTCGGCCGAGCCCTGCGCCATCGCGCCGAGCGAGCCCATGCCGCGGTAGCTCTTGTAGGAGCGCCCCTGGTAGAGGAACACTTCGCCCGGGCTCTCGTCGGTGCCGGCGAGCAGCGAGCCGATCATCACGCTGTCCGCCCCGCCCGCGATCGCCTTGGCGAGGTCGCCCGAATATTTCACCCCGCCATCGCCGATCACCGGCACGCCGGAGGCGCGCGCGGCCTCCGCCGCTTCGAGGATCGCGGTCAGTTGCGGCACGCCGACGCCAGCGACAATTCGGGTGGTGCAGATCGAGCCGGGGCCGATGCCGACCTTGATCGCGTCGGCGCCGGCGTCGATCAAGGCCATGGCGCCTTCGCGCGTCGCCACATTGCCGGCGATGACCGAGACCTTGTTGGTCGCGCGCTGGATGCGCCGGACTTGGGCAAGACCAGCTCGGAATGGCCATGCGCCGTGTCGACGACGAGGCAGTCGACGCCGGCCGCCATCAGCAGCTCCGCCCGCTCGAAGCCCTTGTCGCCGACGGTCGTGGCGGCGGCGACGCGCAGGCGCCCGTCGACGTCCTTGGCCGCGTTCGGATGCGTGGTCGCCTTCTCGATGTCCTTGACGGTGATGAGTCCGACGCAGCGCTGCGCATCGTCGACCACCACCAGTTTCTCGATCCGGTGCAGATGCAGCAGCCGACGGGCCTCCTCGTGGTTCACCCCCTCGCCGACCGTCACCACCTTGCGGGTCATGAGATCCGTCACCGGCTGGCGCGGATCGTCGGCGAAGCGCACATCGCGGTTGGTGAGAATGCCGATGAGTTTCGCCGGCTTGCCGTCCGCGCCGCGCTCGACCACGGGAATGCCGGAGATCGAGGCGCGACGCATGAGGCCGAGCGCGTCGGCGAGCGTGGCGTCGGGAAAGATGGTGATCGGATCGACCACCATCCCGCTCTCGAAGCGCTTGACCTTGCGCACCTCTTCCGCCTGATCCGCCGGCGCCAGATTGCGGTGGATGACGCCAATTCCGCCTGCTTCCGCCATGGCGATGGCGAGGCGCGCCTCGGTGACCGTGTCCATCGCGGCCGAGATGATCGGCAGATTGAGGCGAATCGTGCGGGTGAGCTGCGTGCCGATATTCGTCGCGCTCGGCATCACCGCGCTGAGGCCCGGGCGGAGCAAGACGTCATCGAACGCAAGGCCTTCAGGAATAGAATTGGGTTCGACCACCGCCATAGCCTTCATTCCTCGCCGGATTGAGGGGGTGGATGGAATCAAGCGTCATCCGCCATATGGCGGGGCTGCCTAACATGGTGGGCGGAAAGTTCCTAGCGCAGCAAAACGGATCGTAAGTCCTGCTAGTCCTCCGCAGAAATGTTGATTTGCGGCTGAGCCCATTTGTGGGAATACTGGCTCGTTGCTTCCGAGAGGTAGCGACGAAACAATAAGTGGCAGTAGCGCGCTTCAGGGAGGCTCTGATGATTCGACGAACACTAGCCAATCTGTGGAAATCGGCGATCGTAATTGGATGCGTCTCGTCGGCACTTGTGCCGCATCAAGCACATGCCGTCGCGGCGGCAGAAACCGGCCCAATAGGCTCGGCGCTTGCAAGCGCCTCTGTGTTTGGAATCTGCAAAAGCGCTGGTAACTCCAAAGAATTGTGTGCTGGACTTGCCTTGCTGGCCGACCCCCCCTCGCCCGGGATCGCAAACATTTCAATGGACATTGCGTACAACTCAAGTTTACTCACCTTTAATCCGGCTGCGAGTGGTTTCCTATGTCAATTCTCTGCGGGTGGCGACTGTCCGTCGGCTTCGGGTTCAACAGGAACCCTTCCATTTAACGTTCTTCCGGCCTCGGGATTCAATCCGGGCCCACCGTTGTCCGGATCGTCGGTCACACTCACGAACACAGCTAGCACGGTTTCGCTGGATTATACGCCAGGATCACCTGTAAGCTCGCCCACGGATACGAACTTCTTTCTGTTCGTTTTTGACTTCAACACGCCAGAACTCATCGACGTTCCGCTATCGACGGCGACGTATCTGGCGGCGGGCGCCGGCGTTGATTTCACACAGACTAGTTTCGTCTGTCACACAATCGCCGTTCCGGACCTCGGCTGTGGCAGCGATCACGGGACCACTGGAATCACGTTGAACCTTGCAGTCGTACCGGAGCCTTCCACCTGGGCCCTTCTCCTTATTGGCTTCTCTGGTCTTGCGGGTTGCGCGTGGGGTCGGCGAACCTTTGCCTGAGTCAGGGCTGTTGCGGCTTCGGCGCTAATCGGACGACGCGCCTTGGTTGCCCGCGCCGTCCCGGGGGCCTCGATGAGGCGTCTCGTCCACGAACAATCCCCACTCAATGGATCTCCAGACGGAAGCGTGTTCATCGGGCGAATTTGATATCAGATCGGACGACTTAAGCTGATCACCCGGCCCGGGAACTCTGCCGTTTGCGATGTTCGTGGGGAGGACACCTGCGCGCACTACTACGATTGATCTCTTCTGTGCTGATCGTGGCGTCTGCGGGTCGGCGGCCGCTTGTCTGGGCCTGCGTATCCTGTCGAATGATAATCTGTCACGATGTCGCTCGCGCGGATTGAGGTCGATCAGGCGCTTGAGTTCGCGCCGACCGTCCATGATTTGGTTTGATCGACGCGCCCGCTTGCCAAAGCCAACTGGGGGCGGGCATGTAGCGCTCGTTTCCAATCAGGCCGAGGCCATGACCACGACATCTCTCGGTTTCGCTCTCGCGTTCTCTCGTCGCAGCCTTTGCCTCGACCCTCGTCGGTCTAGCGTTTCGCGCGTATTTGGCGGAACGGCTGCGGCTCGATCATGCGCGCGAGATGGTCGGCGGCGTGCGCTATACAATTCCGAGGCCCAAATTCGCGTCGATGGAGGTGAAATTGGCGGACAATGCAAAGGATCACGTCGAGGTCACCATCAAGATGCCGGCGCGCCTTCACGATCACCTTGCGTCCATTTGCTCGCGAGGCGATGTCAAGCTCGATGACATCGTTTGCCAACAGATCGAGAGATGGCTTCTCCGCCAGACAATCACGCGCCTCGAGGCGCCGGAGGACGATGAGGATCGTTCGACCCGCGGCATGGGAAGGCTGATGCTCAGCAGTTCCCAGCGCCGCGCGACCCATTGCGCGCCAGCAGGACGTCCGCCCTCGATCGGGACAAGGGCGAAGCAGTTTTGGCTTCTTTTGGCCACTGTCCGTGGGCCTGGCGACCGCAAGATTCGCTCGAACAGCAGCCGGGGGTGAAAGGCGGGCGCCTTGCGAAGCTCGATTCCTCCCGGCGTCTAGGTAGTTTTACCGATTGCCGGACGATCGGCTTCTTGTAGTCTCCGAGGCGCTATGAGTAACAAATCCTTGACATCCGGGCAGAGAGGCAGGGCGGTTGGCTCTCTTTAGGGGAGCGCGGGCTCGGCGCAAAATAACGATGAACGAAATTTTTGCCGGTTCAAGCTGGGAATTGATTGACATTCAATTCTCCGCGGGCCCAATGGTGTTCGAGGGAATTGCGCGACGGGTCATGGCGTAGCTTGGGATTCCGACTGATAAAGCGCGAGTGGGGATGTCGCAGTTAGAACAAGGCGGATTGGCCGAAGAACCAGATCGACATAGCGCTTTCACAGCGACCGCAAAAGTCGACGGTTTCATTGCGGTCATTGAAAGCCGCACATTCTTACGGGAATGCATTCGCCGCAGCGCGCGATTGGCGCTCCCATTGCCAATCTTCACGTATTCCACAGTGCTTGAACTGGAACAGCAGCGCTCTCCGGCTTCGCCTGAAATTGTGATCGTTTCCTTGACGGAAGCCGGCAGCGAGGCGGTCGTTAACATCCTGGCAAAATTGTCGGAACTTTTTCCCGCAATCCCGGTCATCCTTCTTGCTGACAAGACTGACCCAGAGCTGGCGCGAACCGCGATCCGCCATGGCGCGAGGGGATATATTCCCTTCACGCTGAGATTTGATATCGCGGTCGAGGCGGTGCGCCTTGTTTTGGCCGGCGGGACATACGTGCCGCTGGACTGCGTGCTTGCTACAGGCGGGTCGGGCGTCGCCGCGGTGCAGCCGCCGCCAACGGCCGGGGCAGTCACAAGCCGCGAACTCGCGATCGTTCGCGCTATTCAGCAAGGCAAGTCGAACAAAGTCATGGCCTACGACCTGAATATGTGTGAGAGCACAGTGAAAGTCCACGTGCGGAATGTTATGAGGAAACTGAAGGCCAAGAATCGCACTGAGCTCGCCATCAAAGCGCAAACACTATTGAGCCCAGCGCCGCTGGTCAGCACTCGCTTCGAATTTTCCACGCCGAACAGTCTTGGACGGCCCAGTTCTTTTGACGACGACGATAATCCAGCAACCGGCGTGCTTGGTGGGTCGGAGGCTGGCGGTCGCGCATGCGATCCTGGAAGCACAGCGTGAGGGCGAGTGGGGCGGCGGATCGTCGGCGCAGCGAGAGCTTGGGCAAGCCGATTGTGGTCAAGCCGCTTCCGTCAGTCGGGGCTACGGCGAGGCTGGCTCGTGCTGGCTCTTCTCGCCATCCGGTCCTGTTGCCGAGCCATCAGTCCCGCGCGCTGTTCCGCGTCCATATGCAGGAACAGGTTGAACGCCTGTTCGACGAGATCAAAGTCTGGTTTGGCTGGCGTCTGGACCACCGGGGTTTCACCGGGACCGGGCGAATGGTGCGCCATCCTCCTGAGCATGTCCCACCAGGGGTTGAGCTTACCCTTTCTCGCTTCGGAGAGCGCTTGGTAAAACTCCTCCGTCGAATGCCCGAGTTCGCGGGAGCAACTCACGCATCTGGTCACAACACCCAACTTTAAGTGTCTGATCTTTGCTGTGAACCCGTGGCCGCAGAGGGGACACCTAATCGGCCAAATGTCCTCGTCCTCATACACCGCGGATCTCCGCCGTCTAAACGGGCTGAGTAACCAACTGAAAAAATCAGTCGTTCACTTTCGTCCATTCTGCAAGTACCCATTTTGTCTTCCCACCTGTTATCCGAAAGACGATCATGAACACGCATACCTAGCCCGTCGATACTGCGGCTCTCCCCGCCGGCCGCGCCAAGATGCGCTCCACCCCTAATTCCGAGGCGTCCTCATTCAGCGCGGCTCGAAGACCCCTTCTTGAGGAGGCTTCCCGTCCCTGAACGAGGCCCGTCCAAGAGAAGCCAAATCGGGGCCGCGCCGGCCTTTAGATGCACCGGCCTCCGTCGACTTCCAGCACCACCCCGGTCAGGAAGTTCGCGTCGTCGCTGGCCAGAAACAGCGCCGCCTGACCGATGTCCCGCGGCGTCGAGAACCGCCCGAGCGGCACCGTCGCCTTGAAGGCGGCCCGCTTCTCGGGCGTATCCTCGCCCATGAACATGGCGAGCAGCGGCGTCTCGCCGGCGACCGGAGCCAGCGCGCAGACGCGGATCTTGTCCGGCGCAAGCTCGACGGCCATCGATTTCGTCATCACGTGCACGGCGCCCTTCGAGGCGTTGTAGACGGTCAGGCCCGGGCGCGGGCGAAGCGCGGCGGTCGAGCCGACGTTGATGAAGACGCCGCCGCCATGAGCGCGCATGTGGGGAATGAAGGCCTGCGCGGCGAGCAGGATCGATTTGACGTTGACGGCGAAAATCCGGTCGAACTCCGCCTCCTCGACCTCCATGATCGGCTTGTTGCGATGGGTCGTGCCGGCGTTGTTGACGACGATGTCGATGCGGCCGAGCGCGTCGATCGCCGCATGCGCCGCGCGCTCGACGTCGCTTCGATTTGAGACGTCGCCCTTGAGCGCCATCGCCGACGGACCGAGGCGTCTGGCGGCCGCCTCGGCGACTTCGCCCTTCACGTCCAGGCACGCCACCCGCGCGCCTTCGCGAACGAAGGCCTCGGCGATGCCATAGCCGAACCCCTGCCCCGCGCCGGTCACCAGCGCCGCCTTGCCTTCCAGTCGCATGGGTTTTTCCTTCGCTCGCTTGGTGATCGTCCTCAGCCCGTTTTCCGCATTTCCGCGACGAGCCTGTCGTCGATCTCGCGCGCCCGTTGAGCGGCCGGACGCGCGCTCACACGATTCCAATAGCGCTCGAACGCGGTCCGCTTGTCGATCGTACCGAACATCATGCCGAATCCGATATGCGATCCGGCATAGACGTCCGCGGCCGTGAAGCTGTCGCCGGCGATGTACTCGGAGCGCTCCAGGTGATCTTCGAGCGCGGCGAGCGTCTGCTCGCGCGTGCCATAGCCGACCATCCTCGCCTGCTCGGGACGAACGGCGACGCCGAGCGCCTTGTCGGTGTTCGCCGCCTCGAGCGGGCCGGCGGCGAAGAACATCCAGCGGTAGTAGGGGCCGCGAAGGCGCGATCCAGGCGGCGGCGCCAGGCCGGCCTGCGGAAAGACGTCCGCGAGATAGGCGCAGATCGCCGCGCCTTCCGTGACGATGGTCTCGCCGTGGCGCAGCGCCGGCACCTTGCCCATCGGGTTGATCGCCAGATATTCGGGCGCCTTCATCGATCCGGCATATTCGAGAATTTCTGCCCTGTAAGGCTGGCCGACCTCCTCGAGCATCCATCGCGCGACGCGGCCGCGCGACATCGGGTTCGTGTACAGAATCAATTCGTCCGCCATGGCTCGATCTCCCCGTCGCCTCCCGCCCGGACCCCCGCGGTTGAGGTTTGCGCCCCCGGTCACTAAATTCCTGAAGACATCCGTCTTCCCGCACGCCCTGGATCAGTCATGCGCATCGAAACCGACGTCAAGCTCGATTTCAAGGACGTCCTCATTCGGCCCAAACGTTCGACGCTCAACACCCGCAGCGCCGTCGACGTCGGCCGCGCATTCCGCTTCCTGCACACCGGCTCGGAATGGAGGGGCTTCCCGCTGATCGCCGCCAACATGGACGTCACGGGGACGATGGCGATGGCGCATGCGCTCGGAAAACACGGGGCGCTGACCGCCCTGCACAAGCATTACCCGGAGCCGAAGCTCGTCGAATTTTTCGCTGGGCCCGACGGCGGCCACGCCTTCTACTCGCTCGGCACCAATGCGGCCGACGTGAAGAAGCTCGCGGCGGTCGCCAAGGCGGCGCCGATCCGCTTCATCTGCCTCGACGTCGCCAACGGCTATGCGGAAAAATTCCTCG
Source organism: uncultured Alphaproteobacteria bacterium (assembly GCA_963726105.1). Lineage (GTDB taxonomy): Bacteria > Pseudomonadota > Alphaproteobacteria > Rhizobiales > Beijerinckiaceae > Roseiarcus. The sequence continues at coordinate 321,199 of CAVSBJ010000019.1, read as the reverse complement.
AGACGGTGAAGCGGGTGCGTGACGACTACCCGCACGCGGTGATCATGGCCGGCAATGTCGTCACCGGCGACATGACCGAAGCGCTGATCCTCGCCGGCGCGGATATCGTCAAGATCGGCATCGGTCCCGGCTCGGTTTGCACCACGCGACGGGTGACCGGCGTCGGCTACCCGCAGCTCTCGGCGATCATCGAATGCGCCGACGCGGCGCATGGCCTCAAAGGTCAGGTCTGCGCCGACGGCGGCTGCACGGTCCCCGGCGACGTCGCCAAAGCCTATGGCGCCGGCGCCGATTTCGTCATGCTCGGAGGCATGCTGGCCGGCCACGACGAATGCGACGGTCAAATCCGCTACGAGGAGCGGGGCGGCGAGAAGGTAGCGGTCGGCATGACCTTCTACGGCATGTCGTCCGAGACCGCGATGAAGAAGCATTCAGGCGGCGTTGCGCACTACAGGGCCGCCGAGGGCAAGACGGTCGAAACCCCGTATCGTGGCCCGGTCGACGAGACGATGGGCGAGATCATGGGCGGCGTGCGCTCGATGATGACCTACATCGGCGCGGCCCACCTGAAGGAGGTCCCCAAGCGCACCACCTTCGTGCGCGTCAGCGCGCAGACCAACGACGTGTTCGGGGGCTGAGCTTGGGCTCCCATTGGAAACCCCGCGACAAGCGGACGTTGGTCGGCGCCGCCTGCCCATGCTAGAAGCGTGCTCATGACCGCCGCCGCCCTGAAAGCCGAGGATCGCGCGCCCGTGCGCCTCGCCGGCGCGACGCGCGCCGAGATCAGCCTTGCGCTCGCCGAGATTGGCACGCCCGAGCGCGAGCTCAAGATGCGCGCTTCCCAGCTCTGGCACTGGATCTACCGTCGCGGCGCCCGCGAGTTCTCGGCGATGCGCAATATTGCAAGGCCGGTTCTCGACCGGATGGCCGAACGCTATACGCTCGCGCGCCCTGAGATCGTCGCGGAACAGCTTTCCGCCGACGGCACGCGGAAGTGGCTGCTGCGCCTGGGCCCGGCCCACCGCTTCGACAAGGGCGCGGAGATCGAATGTGTCTACATCCCCGAATCCGACCGGGGCACGCTCTGCGTATCGAGTCAGGTCGGCTGCACCCTCAACTGCTCGTTCTGCCATACCGGCACGATGCCGCTGGTGCGCAACCTGACCGCGGCCGAGATCGTCGGCCAGGTCATGGTGGCGCGCGACCGGCTCGGCGATTTTCCCGGCGGAATTGCTCCGGCCGACGGGCTCACGCCCAAGGGCGAGGGCGTGCGCGCGGTGTCCAACATCGTCTTCATGGGCATGGGCGAGCCGCTCTACAATTACGAGGCGGTCCGTGACGCAATCGCCGTTCTGACCGACGGCGACGGTCTGTCGCTATCGAAACGGCGCATCACCGTCTCGACCTCGGGCGTCGTTCCGGAAATGCCGCGGCTGGGGGCCGAATGCGGGACCATGCTGGCCCTCTCGCTGCATGCGACCAACGACCGCTTACGTGACACGCTCGTGCCCCTGAACCGTAAATATCCGATTGAAGCCCTCATCAAGGCCTGCCGCGAATACCCCGGCGCCTCCAACGCGCGGCGCATCACTTTCGAATATGTGATGCTGAAGGGCGTGAACGATTCGGTTGCCGAGGCCAAGGCGCTCGTGCGCCTGCTCAAAGGCCTGCCGGCCAAGATCAATCTCATCCCGTTCAATCCGTGGCCCGGAAGCGCTTTCGAATGCTCCGACTGGGGCACGATCGAGCGCTTCTCGGACGTCATCTTCAACGCGGGCTACGCAAGCCCGGTGCGCACCCCGCGCGGCCGCGATATTCTCGCCGCATGCGGCCAGCTCAAGAGCGAGAGCGAAAAACTTCGCGCCCGCACGCGGATGATGCTGGAAGAAAGTTTGGCGGTTGGGCAGGACTGATAGGCGACCGCCTGTCGGAGAAGTGAATTGCGCGCCGATCTTCCCGGCGATATCCGACGAGAGGCGAGAGTTGGCAGGCGAAACCGGCAACCCATGACCGACCACATGACAAGCCACGAGATCTTGCGGCCGCCCAAGCGCAGCGAGCGCCTGAGGCAGCGTGCGGCGTGGATGTACTTCGTCGAGGAAATGACCCAAAGCGCCATTGCTGACAGGCTCGGCGTCGGGCGGGTCACGGTGGTTCGAATGCTGGCGGAGGCGAAGGCGCTGGGCGAAGTCCGCATTGCGCTCTCGCGCGGCGACGCGGAACTCGGCGGCCTCGAAGCCGGCTTATGCAAGCTCTACGAATTGTCCGAGGCGATCGTTGCGCCGCTGTCCTCGGACTCGGCGGACCCCACGGCGCCGATCGCCGCAGCGCTCGGCGATCATGTTTCGACACTGTTGCGCAACGACATGAAGATCGGGCTCGGGTGGGGACGCACGCTGAACTCCTCGCTCGAATACTTAAGCGAGCGCTCGCTGAAGGGTCTGAACGTCGTGTCCCTGGTCGGCGGCGTGACGCATTTCGTCGCCGACAACCCGGCCGAATTTCCCTCCGGCTTCGCGCGCGCCTTCAACGCGGATTGTTACCTCATTCCCTGTCCCGCGCTCGTCGACAGCCCGGCCACCAAGACGGCCTTGATCGAGCGGTGCGGGCTCAAATCCGTCTATGATTTCGCTCACGCTCTCGATGCGGTCGTGGTCAGCGTCGGCTCTCTTGGGCCGGAAGCCTCGATCGCGCGATATGCAGTCATCGGCGAAGCCGACAGAAAGACGCTGGGCGAATACGGCGCTGTCGGCGAGATGCTCTGCAACGTCTACGACGACCAGGGCCGGGTCATCGATCATCCTCTCAACCAGTGCGTGATGTCCGTGCCGCTCGAGGTCGTGCGCGCCGCCCCGGTCCGGGTGCTGGCCGCAGGCGGCGCGCACAAGCTCGCGGCGATCCGGGGCGCGCTCAAGCTGCTCAAGCCAACCACCCTGGTCACCAACTCGGTGACGGCGCGAAGGCTGACCGGCGCGTCGCGGTAGGCCCGCTATCGCGCCCTCGCGGCGGGCTTGGAGATAGGGCGCGCGGCGCGCTCGTCCATGGATTGGTGGGAAAAAGCGAAGACATCCCCATCCCGATGGGTGACAATCCCGTTATTTCAAGGCAGTATGGGAGGGCATGGAGGGAACGCCGATGTCCAAAAACATCAATTGTACACTATTGCTCGGTTCGGTTTGCGTTGGGGCATTTATCGCTGCTCAAGTCGCACAAGCGCAGGAAGTCAAAGGCGCGTCGAGCATGACGACCGCGACGGCCGCGATCACCCCGGTCTCGCAACAACAGCTCAACAACGCGCACAAGGACGGGGAGAACTTCCTCCACACCAACGCCAATTACGAGCAGACTCGCTTCTATCCGAACGCGCAGATCAACCGTGGGAACGTGCGGCATCTGCACCCGGCCTGGATTTTCTCGACCGAGGTCAAGGAGTCGCTCGAGACCTCGCCGATCATTGTGAACGGCGTCATGTACGTCACCACGTCCTACAGCCACGTCTACGCGCTCGACGCCAAGACCGGCCAGGAGATCTGGCACTTCAAGCCGAAGCTCGGTCCGGTGACCACCTTCTGCTGCGGACCGAACAACCGCGGCGTCGCGGTCTATGAGGACAGGGTCTATGTCGGCACGCTCGACGCCAAGCTCGTCGCGCTCGACGCAAAGACGGGCTCGGTCGTCTGGGAGCAACAAGTCGGCGACCCGGAGAAGGGCTACAGCGAGACCATGGCCCCGACCGCGGCGGATGGCAAAATCCTGATCGGCACCAACGGCGGCGAGTACGGCATTCGCGGCTTCGTCAAGGCTTACGACGCCAAGGACGGCAAGCTCATCTGGAGCTTCGACACCATTCCCGAGAGCTCCGTCGGCGTCTGGGCGACGAAGGACGCCACGGGCCGCGACGAGCATCGCGACATCGATGCCGAGAAAGCGGCGCTGGCGAAAAATGGCGACCCCTACAAGACGCTCGGCGGCGGCGTGTGGCAGAATCCGTCAATCGACCTCGCGGCGAAGCGCATCTACTTCGTCGTCGGCAATCCCTCGCCCGATCTCGACGGCTCGGTGCGGCCCGGCGACAACCTCTATACCGACTCGCTCGTCTCGCTCGATCTGGACACCGGCAAGTACGTTTGCCACTTCCAGTATATCCCCCACGACGTCTGGGACCTCGACGCCGTGAGCCCGACCGTTCTGGTCAACGCGGCGGACAAGTCCGGCAAGATGGTCCCGGCCGTCCTGCACGCCGGAAAGAGCGGTTACGTCTACGTCCATGACCGCAAGGACTGCAGCCTCATCCGGTACTCCGAACCGATGGTCGATCAGAAAGGCCGGTGGACGCTGCCGACGCCGACCAAACCGCTTGACCCCAACTCCGCCAGGATGTTCCCGGGCGCGAACGGCGGCGTCGAGTGGTCGCCGATCGCGACCGATCCGAACCACGGCATGGCTTATGCGATCAACCTGCATCAGCCGATGACCTATACCGTCGCCAACGCCCCCTATCCGGACGGCAAGCTGTGGCTTGGCGGCGCGTTCACGATCATCCCGGGCGAGGAGAGCTTCGGCAACGTGACCGCGGTCAACTACAACACCGGCAAGATCGCCTGGCAGGTCAAGACGCCGCAACCGATGATCGGCGGCATTCTCGCAACCGCCGGCGGCCTCGTCTTCACCGGCGAAGCCAACGGCTGGTTCAAGGCCTACGACGACGCGAATGGTAAAGTGCTCTGGCAGTTCCAGACTGGCGCTGGCGTCAATGCGCCCCCGTCTTCCTACATGGTCGACGGCAAGCAATATGTCGTCGTCGGTTCGGGCGGCAACGCCCAGATCGATTCCAAGCGCGGCAACAACATCATCGCCTTCACGGTCGAGTAAGACCGCCGCACCTCGCTGGCCGCTTCCCCGCGCTCCTGGGGGGAGCGGCCTTTCGTTTGACCTTGAAGGACGCCGCGCGCGAACGGGCGCGATATTGGCGCAGCGAAGGAATCCCTCTCATGTTGCGTAGCGTTGCTGTGGCCGCGCTCCTCGCCGGCGCGACCGCCGCTTGGGCGGATACAATCGAGGACAAGGCGGCGCTCTGCGGCGCATGCCACGGCGAAAAAGGCCTACCGGCGGACCCGACGACGCCCATCATCTGGGGCCAAAACGCTGGCTATCTCTATCTGCAGTTCCGCGATTTCCAGAAGGGCGCGCGAAAGGACTATCGCATGACGCCGATCGCCCAATACGTCGTCAAACAGGACGCGCTGGCGCTCGCCGAATATTTCGCCGCCAAACCCTGGCCGAAGACCGGGGCGCCTAGCGCCTCCAAGGCGGACGAGGCGGCCGCGATGACGGCGATCAAGTCGGTCGTCTGCACGAGCTGCCACCTGGAGCAGTTTCAAGGCGATTCGTCCATTCCGCGGCTCGCAGGCCAGCAACGCGATTATCTCGCCAAGACGATGACGGATTTCCGCACTGGCGCCCGCGCCAACAATCCCGGCATGTCCGACCTTATACACACCGTCACGCCCGATCAGCTTACTGCGATCGCGGCCTATTTGGCTGGGCTTTAGAGCCGAAACCAAATTGTATGATTGCGCCCGTGGAGGATCGCCGCCGCGCGAAGACGACGCCGTGCGCGGCCGCAATCTGGCATTTCCGGATCGAGCCGGATGGGCGGCGGCGCTCGGGTGGGAACGCAGATGTTCTCAGTCGGCACATAAGACGAGCGTTTCCGTGGCGCCACGCCTTATTGAACCCGCGACAAAACGGCGCAACAACGGAATTCGACAAAGAACACGAAATCGTGATAACGCTGTCAACTTAATTTGCGCCGGTGATTGGTGGCGCAAGTTCGCCGGCCCGCTTTGCCGACGTCAACAGTCCGCAGTCGATTCCTGGTCATCCGGGAGAATGTCGGCAATCGGATGGCCTGACGGTTCAAGCCGACACTTTCCTCGGGAGGAACCTCATGCGCCTGAAACAATCCGTTTTTGTCAGCATCCTTGCAGCCGCAGCGCTCGTCGTTGTGAGCCTATTCGCGCCGAGCATTGGCGTGGCCCAGGACGGCAAGGTGAAGACGGCGATGGAACTCTTGAGGTCAATGACGGATAAACTAGGTCCGCCAAAGATCGAAGGGATGGATACTGTTGCCGGGAAACAGCTGCCCGCAATTTACTTCGGCTCCACGAAGATGAACAACAATTTTTCGCTTGTTGACGACGTAGTGAAACAAGCAGGCGGGACAGCCACAATCTTCGTAAAGAATGGTGACGAATTTGTCCGCGTTGCTACGAACGTGAAGAAGGACGACGGTTCACGCGCGATCGGAACGATTCTTGATCCAAAAGGAAAAGCGATCGCGTCTATCCAGAAAAACGAGGCCTTCTATGGAGATGTCGATATTCTCGGCAAACCTTACGTAACGGGATATGAACCAATACGAGATTCATCGAAAGGGGTTATCGGGATATACTATGTTGGTTATTTGAAGTAGGCGGTCTAAACAATAACATACGCGCACCTACCAATCCGCAGCGGGCTCAACCCTAAGGGTACACAGCGTCTTCGCGCCCCAGAAGCGGGCCGGCGGTGAACGTAGAGAGCAGGTGATTCCAGGTTTCACCGCAGCGGGTTTCATCGCTCCAAAAGCTTCGCCGCCCGCGCGTGTTCGAGGTCTCGGGCGATGTCGGCGGCGGTGTTGCCGCGGTCGTCCTTGAGGTCGAGCGCCGCGCCGTGCTCGATGAGCGTCTTGATCGTGGCGTCGACGTCGTCGACGCCGGCCGACGCGTCATGGCCCGCCGCCCACATCAAGGCTGTAAGGCCGTGGGCGTAGCGGCGGTTGACGTCGACGCCAGCCTGAAGCAGCAGCACGATGACCGGGGCGTAGCCGTGGCCGGCGGCGTAAACGATCGCAGCCGAACCGTCGTCATCGAGCGCATTGGGGTCGGCGCCAAACTTCAGGAGCGCAGCGACGCTTTCCGCCGAGCCGTTGAAGGCCGCGGCGGCAAGCGGGCGCACGCCTTTCCGCCCGGGAAGGTTGGGATCGGCGCCGCGTTCGAGCAGCAACGCGATCACCGCGCCTCGATCCTGATCGGCGGCGTCGAACAGGGGCGTCGAGCCGTCGACGGCGCGCGCATTGACATTGGCGCCGCGCTCGAGAAACAGCCTGATCAGCGGCAGCTTGTCCGCCTCAGCCGCTTTGGCGAGCGCGGTCTTGCCTTCGCGATCCTCGGCGTCGATCGCCGCGCCGCGATGGAGCAGCGCGCGCGCCTCCGTCACGCAGCCGAGCCGCGCGGCGGCGAACAAGAGCGTCGTCGCCTGATAGCGATCGTCTTCGTGCAACGCCTGCACGGCCGCTGCGGTGTCGGCGCAGCGGTCCTTCGCCAGCGACGAGCCTGCAGCCGAAAGGAAGGCGAGGCTCGCCAGCGCGGCCGGCCGCAGGAGCGCCGCGGCGCCAACGAGCAGCGGTCGCATTGTCGAAGCCGCACGCATGGGCCCTTCTCTCACCGGGTCGAGCTTCACGCCAGCGGGCCCGCGGGACGCAAAAGCCCGACTTCCTCGCCGTTCCAGTTTAGGAGGCGGGGCGTGACGAAGCGTGAAAAGCGACGCTTCCGTCTCGTCGTCGAAACCGCCGAAGCGGCCGATGAGCGCGGCGATCATGACTTGCGCCGCACGCCCTCCCCCATCGTCCGCCTTGACCGCAATTCCAAGCCCGGGTTCGGGCAGCGCGGCGCAGAATACGCCTTCCGCGCCGGACTTGGAAAAGACGCGCCGCCCGAGCAAGCTCATCACCGCGGTGTCGAAGCGGCCTCTTCCGGCGACCGTCACGGGATGCGCCGCGACGGCGGCGCGAATGCGCGCCGCGGCCTTGCGGCGTTCTGGCGCGAGCCCATGGCCGGTCCCCAGCCGGGCAAAACCGAAAGCGAGCGCGGCCAGCGGCACGGCGTAAGTCGGAATGGCGCAGCCATCGACGCCCCGCATCGCCTCGCTCAGACGCGCGCCGGTCATGGCTTCGATCGACGCCGCGACCTCGCGCTGCACCGGGTGATCCGGCCTGACATACCCTTTCGGATCCACCTCCATTGCGCAGGAAAGACAGACGAAGCCCGCATGCTTGCCCGAGCAATTGTTGTGCAGAGCGGTCGGGGTCCGGCCCGAGCGTGCAAGCGCCCGAGCCTCGTCCTCGCCCAGCGGCCAATGCGCGCCGCATTCGAGCGCCGGTTCGTCGTATCCGGCTTTCGCGAGCATCCCGCGCGCGGTCGCGACATGGTCTTCGCTGCCCGAATGAGACGCGCAGGCGAGCGCAATCTCCTTGTCGCTCAGACCAAAGCGGTCCGCGGCGCCGCTTTCGATGAGCGGCAAGGCCTGCATCGCCTTGACCGCGGAGCGCGGATAAACCGGCCGCTCGGCCTCGCCGAAGGCCATCACCACCCGGCCGTCCGCATCCACGACCGCGCCGGCGCCGCGATGGGCGGATTCGACGAGGGCGCCGCGCGTGACTTCGACCACCACCGGGTTCACCATAGGTTGCTCTCCAGGCTCTGGCGAAGTGACCCATAGCCGCCGCCATCGCGTATGCTCACGGAAGCGGGCGTCCAGCAAGACCCTCGCGCCTCTGGATTCCCGCTCTGCGCGGGAATGACAAGGCGGCAGGCGGGCCGACGGGGCTCGCTGACGCCTTCCCCGCGGCCCTTGCTTCGCTTACGAAAGGATCAACCCCACCCGAGGAAAAAGAGATGAAGGTTCGCGACGTAATGACCTATGGCGTGATCAGCGTGCCTGAAAGCGCGAGCATCGCCGAAGCGATCGAAACGATGTTGCGGTCGCGGGTGAGCGCGGTGGTCGTGTTCGACGCCGACCACGCTTTGAGCGGGATCCTGAGCGAGGGCGACCTCCTCCGCCGCAGCGAGCTTGGGAGTGAGCGCAGGCGCCCGCGCTGGCTCGAGCTTCTCATCGGCAGTGGTCGGCTCGCGGATGCTTACGCGCACGAGCATGGCCGCAAGGCCGGCGAAGTGATGACCCGCGATGTCGAGACCATTGCGGAGGATGCTGAGCTGAGCGAGGCGGTGGATCGGATGATCCGTCGCCGCATCAAGCGGCTGCCGGTGCTGCGGGGCGAAACGCTCGTCGGAATCGTTTCGCGCTCGGATCTCCTCAAGGGCCTGTTGGCGGCGACGCCGTCGACGAACGCGCAACATTCCGACACGGAGATCAAGGCCGCGATCCTGGCCGAGCTCGACAAGCTTGAGTGGGCGCCGCGCGCGAGCGTGAGCGTCGAGGTGCAAAATGGCGTCGTCACCTTCGGCGGCTCGATCATCGATGAACGGCTGCGCGGCGCGCTCAAGGTGATCGCCGAGAATACGCCTGGCTGCGTCGCCGTCCACGACCACATGGCCTGGATCGAGCCGAACTCCGGGGTCGTCATTCCCTCGGAAGAGGATGATCCGAAGGCGTAGTCGCGCGAGCCGGCCCTTTTGCGTGCCCGCAGCCGGCGAGAAAGAAGTCGACCGCCCGGGCCGCGTGTGGCTCGATCTCGGCCCGTAGCGCAGCCAGGTCCTCGCCAAACAGCGCTCTCATCAGCATCGGCAAGACCACGAGGTCGAGAAACCGGCGCGCGGTTTCCCGGAGTTTCTCCGGCGTGAACGCGGGCGAAGCGTCGATTTCGCTGGACGCGGCCAAGTCGCCAAAGATTCCCGGCGACCGCTTCCGTAGGGCGCTCGCGCCCCATGCAGCTCACGCTTGTCGCCAGATCGGGAAATCGCCGCGCTTCGGCGACCGCGACCCGAATGAGCCCAACCGTCTCGACGGTCAGAACCCGGGTCAGGATGAGGACGGCCAAAGCGTCGAGACGCTCCTCAACCGATCTTCCCGCGCAGGAGAAGGCGTCAAGGCTCGTATTTCGCCGCACCAGCCTCTCGATCACCGCGGTGAACAACGCCTGCTTATTGGGAAACCGGGCGTAGATCGTGGGTTTGCCGGCCGAGGCCGCCTCGGCGATCTCGTCGACGCTCGCGCCCTGGAAACCGCGCTCGAGAAAGACGCGGCCCGCCGCGTCGAGGATCCGTTCCTCGACCCGGCCCGCGAGCGCGCGCGGGGGCCGACCGGAACGCACAGGGCCGCGTCCGCGTTCGCCTTGCTCGGGGATCCACGCCCCTTCCATCGCTGCTTCGCCTTCCATCGCTTTCATAAACCCGCGACTGCGGGATTTGGCGCCCTTGATTTAGGGGCGACCGTCACCAAAGTAAATGGAACGGAACAGTTTCGTTTCGAGGGCGTTAAGGGGCGAGTTTTCGGGAGTTCCGGCCATGGCGCGCAGGAATCAGGACCGCGGCGAGAAAATGTATAAGGATGCGCCTGCGTCCGAAGCGGATTGGGACAAGGTCTCGCCGCCGCGCTCCGGCGGCTCGGCGAGTCCCAAGCGCGACATCATCGCCTTGCGCGCTCCCCCTCCCGAGAAGCAACCGGGGGCCGAGCGGCCTGCGGAAGTTCCGGAGAAGACCGCGCCCCCTGCTGAGCCGGCGGAGAAGACGGACCGGCCGGGCGGCCCCTCCGACCCGGAGGCCAAGCCCGGTCAAGAGGCTGCAGCGAAAGACAAGAAGCCCGAGCCGCCGCGCAAAGGCTTTCTCCGCCGCCACCCATTGATGGCCGGCGCGGGCCTGATCGCACTCTTGGCGGCAGGGGTGGCCGGATACGTCTACTGGGACAATGCCTCCCATTTCGAATCGACGGACGACGCTTTCATCGCGGCGCGCCAGTTCGCGATCGCGCCCAAGGTCGCGGGCTATGTCACGGCGGTTCCGGTTACCGACAACCAGCATGTCAACAAGGGCGACGTGATCGCCCGGATCGACCAGCGCGATTACCTGACCGCGCTCGCCCAGGCCCAGGCCCAGGTGGCGGGAGCCGAAGCCGGCATCCACAGCGTCGACACGCAGATCGCCACGCAGAACGCGCAGATTGCGTCAGCCCAGGCGCAGGTGGCTCAGACGCAGGCGAACCAGGAACTCGCGAAGGTCACATGGGGACGCGACCAGCCGCTGGTCAGGCAGGGTTGGGCGACGGCTCAGCAGGGAACCACTGACGTCCAGAATCTCAAAGCCCAGCAGGCGACTGTTGACAGCGCGCAAGCGACTCTGAGAGTGGCGCAGCGGCAAATTGACACGCTCAGGGCGCAGCGCACGTCCCAGGAGGCCAGCCTCGCCCAGGCGCAGGCCCAGCTCGACCAGGCAAAGCTCAACCTCGGCTATACGACCGTCATCGCAGACCAGCCAGGGCGCGTTGTCAACCTAAGCGGCGCCGTCGGCCAATATGCCCAGGCGGGCACGAACCTCGCCATGTTGGTGCCGGACGAAATCTGGGTGGTGGCGAACTTTAAGGAGACCCAGCTCGACCGCATGCGGCCTGGACAACCGGTTGATCTTGAGATCGACGCATACCCGGAACGCACCTTCCATAGCCATGTGGACAGCGTCCAGCCCGGCTCTGGCCCCGCGTTTTCGCTGCTGCCGCCAGAAAACGCGACTGGCAACTACGTCAAGATTGTCCAGCGCGTACCGGTCAAGCTGATCCTGGACAATCCGCCGACCGACGTCTCGCTTGGCCCGGGCATGTCGGTCGTTCCGACCGTCCGAGTGGACCCGACGCCTTCTCTCTATGAGAGATGGAAAGCCGACTTCGGCCGGTGGCGGAGGCGCGTGTGAGCGACACCGCCGCGCACGCCGGCGCCCCGCCGGCAGCGAGCGGCGACGCCGGCGCCTCGCCGGCAGCTAGAGGCGAAGCGGCAGGCAACCCGTGGATCATCGCCGTTCTGGTCGCGCTTGCGGCCTTCATGGAGGTGCTCGACACCACGATCGCCAACGTTGTGCTGCCCTATATCGCCGGCGGCATGGGGGTCAGCTCGGACGAAGCTTCCTGGGTCGTGACCAGCTATCTGGTCTCCAACGCTATCAGCCTGACGGCGAGCCCGTTCCTCGCCCGTCTGTTTGGCCGCAAGACCTTCTTCCTGATCTGCCTCGGGCTCTTCAGCGTCAGTTCGATCCTGTGCGCGCAAGCCTGGAATTTGAACTCGTTGCTCTTGTTCCGCATCCTGCAAGGTCTGGCCGGCGGCGGCATGGTGCCGGTGTCGCAATCGATTTTGGCTGACGCGTTCCCGCCGCAAAAGCGCGGACAAGCGTTTGCGCTGTTCGGCATCGCCGTGGTCGTGGCGCCTGTGGTCGGGCCGACGCTCGGCGGCTGGCTCGCCGATAATTTCACCTGGCGATGGTGCTTCTTGATCAACGGTCCGGTAGGCCTTGCCACGATCGCGCTGATCGCCGTCCTTCTGCCCGCCGACAAACCCAATCCGGAGAAGCAGGCCCGATTCGATGTTGTCGGCTTTCTCCTGGTGGCGACTTTTCTCGGCGCGCTTGAGGTCGTGCTCGACCGCGGGCTTGAGGATGACTGGTTCGGATCGAGCTTTATCATAACGTTCACAGCCATTTGCGCCGTCGCGTTCGTGCTCATGATTCCCTGGGAATTGAGCCGGCGCGATCCGATGATCGACATGCGCATGGTCGGGTCGCGACAGTTTGGCGCCTGCTTCCTGGTGATGGGGGCGACGGGCGCGATCCTCTACGCGACGACCCAGTTCCTGCCGCTTATGGTGCAGACGGAATTCGGCTACACGGCGACGTGGGCCGGCCTTGTCCTCTCGCCCGGCGGCCTCGTCACCATGGTGATGATGTTCATCGTCGGACAGGTCTCGGGGCGGATCCAGCCGAAATACCTGATCATGACCGGCGCGGTCTTCGCCGCGATCTCGATGTATCAGCTGACGAACGTCTACGGGGATCTCGACTTCTGGTTCCTGGCGCGCACGCGCATGGCGCTTGGCGTCGGCCTGCCGCTCATCTTTATCCCAATCATCGCCGCGTCTTACGACGGCATCCCGCAGAACCGGATTGATATGGCGTCGGCTCTCATCAATGCGGCGCGTAACACCGGCGGCTCGATCGGGGTTTCGATCGCGTCCAACGTGCTCACGCATCGCGAGCAGTTCCATCAGAGCCGGCTCATCGAGCACGTGACCCCGTCGAGCCCGCAATATCAGAACACGCTGCAGCAGGCGACGCACTACTTTGCCTTGCAGGGCTTCTCGCCGAGCGAGGCGCAGGCTCGGGCGGTCGCCTGGATCGGCCAGCAGGTCCAGAACCAATCCGCCTACTTATCCTACGTCGACGTGTTCTGGGTGCTGATGCTGCTCTCGCTCGCCGCCGTTCCGCTGGCGATGAGCCTGCGGAAGGTCAAGCTCGGCGGGGGTCCGGCGCCAGCGGCGCATTGACCGGATCCGGACTCGCCGCGCGAATGTCGAAGTCTGCGCGAGGCCACCAAGCGCGCTCAAAGCCCACACATCCACACCCCTTGCAAAAGCCGCAAAGCTGGTCGACTTGCTTGGACGGGAATTGGGTCGGCGAGGGTGGAAGCGATGATAAAAGCCGAACGGATCGGCGACCGCATCCTGAAAGTCGTCGCGCCGACAAAACTGCGATCGGGCGATTTCGCTGAATTGGCGCGTCAAGTCGAGCCGCTCATCCGGCAGGGAGGGCAGTTCAGGCTGCTGATCGACGCCTCCGATTTGGCGGGATGGAACGATCTCGCCGCCCTCGAGGAACACGCCGCCTTCGTCAAATCGCATCAGCAAAAAGTAGACCGCATCGCCGTGATCGCCGCGCACGAATGGCAGCGCTGGCTGATTGGCGCGGTCAAGGTGTTCCTGCATCCCCACGTGAGACTGTTTGAGAAGAGCCACGAGGGCGAGGCGCTGGACTGGCTCAAAAGCTAAAGGCCGGGATCCGCGCTCAGGCCTTGATCACAACGCCAGGCGGCGCCCGATCGGGCCGACCCATTGACTGCGGCCGGCGCTTCGGGTGGTCCCGTTCATTTCCCAGATGGCGGCCTTCCGGATGAGGCCGAGACGCGTCTTCTCATCGTCCTATCTCGGTCGGGTGGCGGACCGCCGTCAGCGCGAAACCCCAACCGCGTCAGGCGGAGGCGGTAGCGGTGTCGCAGGCCTGTCCTTTCCGCCCGAAAACCGAAGGGGCAGCCATTCAATCGACTGCCCGGTTTCGTGGTACAAGATCCAGCTTTGTCCTGTGGCCGTGTCCAGGAGAAGGGTTTCGGGAAAAGTCTGAGATTGCGAAGCCGGCACGGCGATCATTTGATAATGGCCGACCTGCGGCTCCTGGGCCCGCGCGCTTGCTATCGCGGCCAAAACCATGGCGAGCGGCACGACCAGCTTCGGCAAGACGAGGTCTCCGGTGGCGACGCGCCAGCCCTCCGCTTCCTGTTGGCAGGTCGGCGCAGCCTTCCTATCCGCTTTTTCCGTCACCCGCTCAACCTTGGGCCAAGATGGCGGCGGCTCAACCAGTCCCTATGGCGGACCAGGTCGCGCAGGCTCGCCTGTCGGAGAGGCAGCGCGGCGAGGCGCGGCGGCGCCCTCACGCCTGTCCTTCTCCGGCCTCCGCGAGCGCCTTGAGCCCCTCGCGATAGGTCGGGTAGGCAGGCGCGAATCCCAGCTCGGCCTTGGCCTTGGCGATCGAAACCCGCTTGTTTTCGGCGTAGAATTCGCGCGCCATCGGCGAGAGAGCGGCCCGCTCGAAGGGCTCCTCGGGCGGCGGCTCGACGCCGATCAGCGACGCCGCATACGCAACGACGTCTTGCGGCGGAGCCGGCTCGTCATCGGCGACGTTCCAGACCTCGCCCTTAAGGTCGCGCATTAGGACAAGGCCCGAGATCTCAGCAATATCATCGACATGGGCGCGGTTGAACACCTGCCCTGGCTTGACGATCCGCCGCGCCTCGCCCCGGCGCAGATTCGTCAGGGCGTTGCGGCCGGGCCCGTAGATGCCGGCGAGGCGCAGAATGTCGGTTTCTGCCCCCCGCGCCCGGGCCGCCGCCGCCCAACGGGACTCGTCTTCGAGCCGGGCCAGTCCGCGCGCCGTGCGCGTCCGCGTCGCGCTGGTCTCGTCGACCCAAGCCCCCGCGTGGTCGCCGTAGACCCCGATGGTCGAATAGTAGACGATGCGCCTCACCGCCGGCGCCGCGGCGATGGCGGCGCCAAACCGATCGAGGGTCGCCCCTGGCCCCTCGCGGGGCGGGATCGAGACGACGATCGCCTCGGCCTTCCCGAGCGCCCGCTCCAGCTCCGGATCTGGCCCGGCGCCATCGAATCGGTAGGCCTCGATGCCTTCGCCCCGCAGCGCCTCGACGCCGTCCGCGGTCCGCGTCGTGCCGCTCGCCTCGATCCAGGGTGCGCGCTGAATGAACCGCCGGGCGCAATAGCCCAGCCCGAAGAAGAAGACTCTCACGCGCAGGTGCTCCGATTGGCGTCTGTTCCATCCCGCGCCCCTTCTCCCTCAGGGAGAAGGTCTCGGGCGAAGCCCGACGGATGAGGGTTCACAAGCCGGCGGCGATTGCTGGGCGCCATCGTCAGGGAGAGAGGCTTCGCTCCCGCCCTCATCCGGCCCTTCGGCCCACCTTCTCCCAGGGGGAGAAGGGATGGCAAACCGCACTATTTCTTCTTCGGGATATAGAGGTCGGTCAGGGTGCCGGCGAAGGCTTCGGCCGACATGGCGAAGGTCTCCGAGAGCGTCGGGTGGGGATGAATGGTCAGGCCGACGTCGTCGGCCTCGGCGCCCATCTCGATCGCCAGCGCCGCCTCGGAGATGAGATCACCGGCGTTCGGCCCGACGATGCCGCAACCGATGAGACGCTGGGTTTCTTCATCCCACAGGGTCTTGGTCAGCCCCTCGTCCCGGCCGAGCGACAGCGACCGCCCGCTTGCCGCCCAGGGGAAGACGGCCTTGCCGTATTTGATCCCCTTCGCCTTGGCTTCGGTCTCGGTGAGCCCCGCCCAGGCGACTTCCGGATCGGTGTAAGCAACCGAAGGGATCGCCTTGGCGTCAAACGAGGATTTGTGTCCGCTGGCGACCTCCGCCGCGACCTTGGCCTCATGCGTGGCCTTGTGCGCCAGCATCGGCTGGCCGACGATGTCGCCGATGGCGAAGATGTGCGGCACGTTGGTGCGCATCTGCCGGTCAACAGCGATGTAGCCGCGCTGGTCGACGGCGACGCCAGCGGCCGCCGCGCCGATGCCCGCTCCGTTGGGGCGTCGCCCGACGGAGACCAGCATGGCGTCGAACGTCTCGGTCTTCGCGCCGTCCGGACCTTCGTAACTCACCTTGAGCCCGTCCGGCTCCGCGCGGACAGCGGTCACTTTCGTCCTAAGCAGGATCTTCTCGTAGAGCCGGCCAACGCGCTTGGCGAGCGGGGTCACGATGTCCGGATCAGCGCCCGGCATCAATTGGTCCATCATTTCGATCACGGTGATGCCGGCGCCGAGCGAATGGTAGACCGTCGCCATCTCGAGGCCGATGATGCCTCCGCCAAGCACCAGCATGCGCTTGGGAATGAAGCTGATCTCGAGCGCCGCCGTCGAATCCCAGATGCGCGGATCGGCGGGAATGAAGCCCGGCGCGGCCGGTTCGGAGCCGGCGGCGATGATCGCCTTGTTGAAGCGCACGACCCGCGCGCCCTCCGTTGTTTCGACGCGCAGGGTGTTGGCCGAGGTGAACTTGCCCTCTCCAATCACCGTTTTCACCTTGCGCTGCTTGGCGAGGCCAGTGAGGCCGCCCGTCAACCGCTTGACCACGCCGTCCTTCCAGCCGCGGATCGCCGCAGGGTCGAACGTCGGCGCGCCAAAGTTCACCCCATGCGATCCCATGGCCTTCGCGTCGTCGACGACCTTGGCGACGTGCAGCAGCGCCTTTGATGGGATGCAGCCGACGTTGAGGCAGACGCCGCCGAGCGTCGGTCGCGAGTCGACCAGAACGACGTTCTGCCCCAGGTCGGCGGCGCGGAAGGCGGCGGTGTAGCCGCCGGGACCGGCCCCCAGAACGAGAATATCCGCCTCGAAGTCGGCCTGCCCGCCTGGATCAGCCGCCGGCTTCGGCGGCGGGCCAGCGGGCTGAGCGGCCTTCGGAGCCGGCTCCTGGATTTCGACTCCACCGCCCTGAGCAGCGGCGGCCGGCGCGGCAGCCTTCGGCGCCGCGGCCTGTTTTGTCTCTTCGCCGCCCGAATAGGCCGCCAGCACGTCGCCCTGGGAGACCTTGTCGCCGACCTTGACGCGGATTTCGCCGATCACGCCATCCTCGGGCGCCGGCACATCCATGGTCGCCTTGTCGCTCTCGAGCGTCAGGATCGTCTCGTCCTTGCGCACGCTCTGCCCCGGCGTGACGAGGATTTCGATGATCGGCACATCCTTGAAGTCGCCGATGTCGGGAAGCCGGATTTCGTTCGCCATGCCTGTCTTTCTATCGGGCCGCGGTCACAAGATGATGCGCCGCATGTCCTCCAGGAGGCCCGCGAGATGGCGCATGAAGCGCGCGCCCGCCGCGCCGTCGATCACCCTGTGGTCGTAAGATAGGCATAGCGGCAGCATGAGACGAGGCTGAAACGCCTTTCCGTCCCAGACCGGAGCCATTTTCGACCGCACGACGCCAAGAATAGCCACCTCGGGCGCGTTGACGATCGGGGTGAAGGCCGTGCCCCCGATGCCGCCTAGCGACGAGATGGTGAAGGTCGCCCCCTGCATTTCAGCGGGCGCGAGCTTGCCGGCGCGGGCTTTCTCCGAAAGGGCGCCAAGCTCGCGGGCAAGATCGACGACGCCCTTCTGATCGACGTCCTTGACGACGGCGACCACGAGGCCATCGGGCGTGTCCACGGCGACGCCGAGGTGCCAATAGCGGCGCAAAATCAATGAGTCGCCGCCCGGACTGAGCGCGGCGTTGAAAGTCGGGAAAGCTTTCAGCGCGGCGACCGCGGCGCGCATGAGAAGGGGCAGCAGCGAGACGCGGTAAGGCTTTGACTTGTCTTTCTTCGCGTCCTCGTCGAGAGCCTTCCGAAAGGCGTCGAGATCGGTGATGTCCGCTTCATCCGAATGTGTGACATGCGGGATGTTGACCCAGGAGGCGTGCAGCCGGGGGCCGGAAATCTTCTTGATGCGCGAGAGCGGGACCGTCTCGGTGGGGCCGAATTTCGCGAAGTCGACCTGCGGCACCGCGGGAAGCGCGCCGCCTCCTGCCGCAGGCGCGGCCGTACCCTTGGCGAGCGCCGCCTTCACGTCCTCGCGGGTGATGCGGCCTTTTTCGCCCGTCCCCTTTAACTGAGTGAGATCGAGGCCAAGCTCGCGCGCCAGCCGCCGAACCGCGGGGCCAGCGAATACGCCCGAGAAATCGGGAAGGGCGGGGCCTGCTCCCGCTTTCGCCGGCCGGGGCGGCAGATCGCCTGGCGCAACGGGCGAAGTGTCAGGCGCTTCGGCGGCGTCCTCTTCTTCCTTCGCATCCGCCTCGTCTTCCTGATCCGGCGAGACCAACCCAGCCGATCCTCCCGCGTCGAGCTTCCCGACCACCGAGCCCATCGACACTTTGTCGCCGACCTTGACGACAATCTCGGTGATCTTGCCGGCCGCCGGCGACGGCACGTCCATGCTCGCCTTGTCGGATTCGAGCGTCACAATCGGCTGCTCCGCCTCGACCGTGTCGCCCGCCTTCACGAGAACCTCGATAACCGGCACGTCCTTGAAGTCGCCGATGTCTGGGATCGTGATGTCGATCGTCGCCGCCTTGGCGGGCGCCGACGCGCCAGACTTGGCGGGCGCCGATGCGGCAGACTTGGCGGAAGGTGCAGCGGCGGCTTTCTCCGGGGTGGCGGCTTTCGCGGCCGCCGCTTCCGTTTTCCCAGCGGCGGCGGGTGATGTGGTGGCGGCCTTGGCGGGAGCGGCCTCGGCCTTCCCGCCCTCGGCGGATTCAATCCGCGCGATCAGCGTCCCCATCGACACTTTGTCGCCGACCTTGGCCACAACCTCCGCGACCGTGCCTGAGACCGGCGAGGGCACGTCCATCGTCGCCTTGTCGGATTCGAGCGAGATCAGCGACTGCTCCGCCTTGACGACGTCGCCGGGTTTAACCAGCACCTCAATGACCGGCACGTCATTGAAGTCGCCGATGTCGGGAACCTTCACGTCGACTTTCGCCACCGGCGCTCTCCTCAGCGGACAGTTATTTCAGGGGTGCCGACTTTCAGCTTCGCGCCGGGTTCGGCCCGTCCGGATCGATGCCGTATTTGGCGATCGCCTCAGCCACGCGCCGGGTCGGCAGCAATTGCTCGTCCGCCAGCGCTTTCAAACTGGCGACCGCGACGTGATAGCGGTCGACCTCGAAGAACGAGCGCAGACGGCGGCGAAAGTCGGAGCGTCCGAACCCGTCCGTTCCCAGCACCTTGTAACGCGCCGGCACATAAGGCCGAATCCCGTCCGGGAGCGCCTTTATGTAATCTGTTGAGGCGATGACAGGCCCCTTCCCGCTCGAAAGAGCGCTCGTGATGAACGGGACCTTCGGGTCCGCTTCAGGATGGAGCAGATTCCAGCGCTCGGCGTCGAGGCCTTCCCGGCGCAGTTCGGTGAAGCTGGTGACGCTCCAGATCTCGCTGCTGACGCCGTGCTCGTTTGCGAGCATCTCGGCCGCCGCTTCGACCTCGCGCAGGATCGCGCCCGCGCCGAGGAGGCGGACGTGAAGGCCAGGCTGATCGGCCTTGACCTCACGCAGCTTGTAGGCGCCCTTGAGGATGCCCTCCTCCGCCCCCTCCGGCATGGCGGGGTGGGGGTAATTCTCGTTCAGGGTGGTGATGTAATAAAAGACGTCGTCCTGGTCGACGAGCATCCGGTTCAGGCCCGCGTGGATGATCACCGCCACTTCGTAGGCGTAAGTGGGATCGTAGGTTACGCAATTCGGGATGGTGGACGCCAGGATATGGCTGTGACCGTCCTCATGCTGGAGGCCTTCGCCATTCAGGGTCGTGCGGCCGGAGGTGCCCCCGATCAAGAAGCCGCGCGTCCGCATGTCGCCCGCCGCCCAGGCGAGATCGCCGACACGCTGGAAGCCGAACATCGAATAGTAGATGTAGAAGGGGATCATCGGCACGTTTGAGGTCGAATACGAAGTGCCGGCGGCGATGAACGAGGCCATCGCGCCGGGTTCGTTGATGCCCTCCTGGAGGATCTGGCCTTTCGGATCCTCGCGGTAATACATGAGCTGATCGGCGTCCTGGGGCCGATAGAGCTGTCCGACCTGGCTGAAAATCCCGACCTGGCGGAAGAGACCCTCCATGCCGAAGGTGCGGCTTTCGTCGGGGACAATCGGCACCACGTGCGAGCCGAGATTCTTGTCGCGCAGGAGCGCGGTCAGAATCCGGACAAAGGCCATTGTGGTCGAGATTTCGCGGCCTTCAGCGGTCGCTTTCAGGAGCGCATCGAACGCCGAAAGCGGAGGAACGACGAGCGCGTCGCTCTTGCGCCGGCGCGAAGGCAGATAGCCGCCAAGCGCCGCGCGTCGCTCGCGCAGATAAGTCATCTCCTTGCTGCCCTCGGCGAAGCGCAGGAAGGGAACCGTGTCGAGATCAGTGTCTGAAACCGGAATCTGGAACCGGTCGCGGAAGGATTTAAGCGCCTCGTGGCCGAGCTTCTTGGCCTGATGCGCGATCATCTGCCCTTCGCCGGCCGAGCCCATGCCATAGCCTTTGACGGTCTTGGCAAGAATGACGGTCGGCTGGCCCTTGTGCTCGACCGCCGCCTTGTAAGCGGCGTAGACCTTGACGGGATCATGCCCGCCCCGGGTCAGCGCCCAGATTTCGGCGTCGGTCCAGTCCTCGACCATCGCCGCCGTCTCGGGATGGCGGCCGAAGAAGTTCTTGCGGATGTAGGCGCCGTCTTTCGACTTGAAGTCCTGGTATTCGCCGTCGACGCACTCGAACATCAGCTGGCGCAGCTTGCCGGCTGTATCCCTGGCGAGCAGGGCGTCCCAACCCGACCCCCACAGGCACTTGATGACGTTCCAGCCGGCGCCGCGGAAGTCGGCCTCAAGCTCCTGCACGATCTTGCCGTTGCCGCGCACCGGTCCGTCGAGGCGCTGGAGGTTGCAATTGATCACGAAGATGAGGTTGTCGAGCTTCTCGCGTCCGGCAAGGGAGATCGCGCCAAGCGATTCCGGCTCGTCCATCTCGCCGTCGCCGCAGAACACCCAGACCTTGCGCGGCTCGGTGTCGGCAAGTCCTCGCCCGTGCAGATAGCGAAGAAACCGGGCCTGATAGATCGCCATCAGCGGTCCAAGGCCCATGGAGACGGTCGGGAACTGCCAGAAGTCCGGCATCAGCCAGGGATGGGGATAGGAGGACAGGCCCTTGCGGCCGACCTCCTGGCGGAAGTTCACCAGCTGATCGTCGCCCAACCTGCCTTCGAGGTAAGCCCGCGCATAGATGCCGGGCGAGCTATGGCCCTGGAAATAGATCAGGTCGCCGCCATGCGTGTCGTTGCAGGCATGCCAGAAATGCATGAAGCCGGTGTCGTAGAGGGTCGCCGCCGACTGGAAGCTCGCAATATGGCCGCCAAGCTCGGACGATTCCTTGTTCGCCTTGACCACCATCGCCGCGGCGTTCCAGCGGACGTAGCGGCGGATATGTTGCTCGAGCAGTCGGTCGCCCGGATGCGCCGGCTCGGCTTCAGGCGCGATGGTGTTGACGTAAGCGGTGTTGGCGGCGAACGGCAGCTTCGCGCCCTTGCGACGGGCGGAGGTGACAACCGCGTCCAGGATATCGTCAACCTTGGCGATTCCCTCGAAGGCCTCGACAAAATCGAGCGCGTCGAGCCATTCGTTCGTTTCGTCGGCTTGGCTTTTGACCCTGTCGTCCATCGGGCCGACCTCCCTAACACTTATACAAAAGTCGTAAGCGCGCTCGCGCAGTCTTCTCACGCGTCCGGGTAATTGGCAATTGCGACGAACGGCGCTGCTGCCATGTCAATCATGCATGCAAAAAAACGCATTGGCCGACGTCCGTCGGTGGCGATAGGATAGCGATGGCGCGCTCCGCTGGCGGGGGTTTGAGGCGTGCTGAGGGAGAAGGATTTGGCCGGCGTTACGACCCATGTCCTGGACGTAAGCCGCGGTCAGCCGGCGGACGGCGTCCGAGTGGAGCTTTACGAGCTGGCGGGCGGATCAGATCGCAAGCTCATCGCCGATGTCGCGACCAATTCCGACGGCCGCACCGACAAGGCGCTGATCAGCGCCGACCAGGCGCGCGCGGGGCGGTTCGAACTCGTCTTTCATATCGGGGACTATTTTCGTCAGCGGCGCGCGGAACTCGCCGACCCGCCCTTCCTCGACATCATTCCGATTCGTTTCGGCCTCGCCGATCCGAAGGCGCATTACCACGTGCCCCTTCTCGTCTCGCCGTGGAGCTATTCGACCTATCGCGGAAGCTGAGGGAGGCGCCCCCGAAGGGAAGGCCGCAACTCGGCTAACGCCGTCAACAATTATACAGGAATTCTGCGCTCTTATGGGGGACGAACTCAACCCGCGGCGAGCGGCGTCAGCTGTTTTTTTTCACTGCACTCTTGAATAAGCCTGCTCACTATATTATAAGCGTGCTTATGTTATCTCTTGCTCACAAATGGACCGTATCCCCCGCCCGCGAGCTGGGTTTTGCGCTCCATGACGTGGCGCGTTTGCTTAGGACTTATTCCGACCAGCGCGCCCGCGAACTCGGCACCACCCGCGCCCAATGGGCGGTGCTTTCGCGCTTGCAACGGTGCGAGGGCGCCAAGCAGAACGAACTCGCCGAGGCGCTCGACCTCGCGCCGATCACGCTTGGGCGGCAAATCGACAAGCTCACGGCCGCCGGCCTTGTCGAGCGGCGCGACGATGCGACCGACCGCCGCGCCAACCGTCTCTACCTCACTGAAAAAGCCGCGCCGGCGTTGAGAGATTTGGGCGCGCTGGCCGAGGACCTGATGAGCCGCGCGCTGGCCGGTGTCGACGAATCGACCATTCACGCCATGCACGACGGCCTCATGACCATGAAAGCCAATATCAAGAACGAATTGATTGCTGGAGCCGAATCCAAGTGACCCAACCCAAGCCAGCTTCGGCGCGCGATCCGGCGCAGGAGGACAATCAGGCCGCCGCGTCTCAACCGGCGCAGCCCCTGCCTTTTACGCCGTCGAAGGGCTCGGCCCCACTCTCGGCCACGCGCGAACCCGCGCCGCAGACGCCGTCGGCGCAGCAGCCCTCACCGCCCATTCAGTTCACGCCGACGCGAACGCCCGCGCCAGGTCCGCAGTCGCCGTCCGCGCCACCGCCTTCCGCGGCCCCGCCAGCGTCGGCGGCGCAGACGCCAATCGTCGTCAAGCCGAAGCGCCGCGTCAGTCGGTTCATCATGCTCGTCGTCATTCCGCTCGCCGCGCTGGCGCTCGGCTTCGGCTGGTGGCTGAGCAGCGGCCGCTATGTCTCGACCGACAACGCCTATGTCGGCGCGAACAAGTCGCTCATCGCGCCGCAGGTCACCGGCTCGATCGCCGCCGTGCATGTTGTCGAGGGGCAGAAGGTCAAGGTCGGCGATCCGCTCTTCGACATCGATTCCAAGCCCTACGACATCGCCCTCGCCCTCGCGAAGGGCAAGCTGGAAGCGGCCAAGGTCGAATTCTCCAATCTTGGATCCGCATATGCCAGCAACGTCGACCAGATCAAGATGGGCGAGGATGCAGTGAAGGTCCGTCAGGCCGACTTCGACCGCAAGAACGACCTCGCCATTTCGCGCTCAGGCACAGTCGCCGACCGCGACACGTCGATGGCCAATCTCATTCAGGCCAAGCAGATCCTCGAATTCGTCAAATGGCAGCAGGCGACGGTCAAGGTGAAGCTCGGCGGCGGACCCGCTACGACGATCGACCAGTTTCCCGATTATATGCAGGCGCGAGCCGCGGTCGACGACGCGGAGCGCAACCTCCGCAACACCAGGGTGCTTGCGCCAATCGACGGCGTGGCGACGCAGGTGCCAGAGATCGAGCTCGGGCGCGTGGCGGCGGCTGGACAGCCGATTTTCGCCATCGTCGCGAATACCGGCCTGTGGGTCGACGCCAATCCGAAGGAATCGGACTTGACCTATGTCCATGTCGGCCTGCCCGCAACGGTCAGCGTCGACACCTTCCCCGACAGGGAATGGAAAGGGACGATCTGCTCGATCGCGCCCGGCACCGGCGCTCAGTTCGCGATCCTGCCGCCCCAGAATGCAAGCGGCAACTGGGTCAAGGTCGTCCAGCGCGTGCCGCTCCGCTTCTGCTTCGACCCGAAGGAGGACACGACGGGCCTGCGGGCCGGGATGAGCACGTATCTGACCATCGACACGGGACGGGTGCGCACCCTCGCCGGCACGCTTGAAGGGCTCAAGCAATGGGTGGTCGGCTATGTCGACACGCTCATGGGAGCGCGGACAGCCGTCATCCGATGAACGCGCAAGCGCCCGCTCGGCCGATCTACGAAACGATCTCGCCGACGCTCAAGTGGCTGTTGACCGTCTGCATCATGATGGCGACCATCATGCAGGCGCTCGACACGACGATCGCCAACGTCGCGTTGCCCTACATGCAGGGTTCGCTGGCGACGACGCAGGATCAGATCAACTGGGTGTTGACGTCCTACATCGTCGCCGCCGCGATCATGACTTCGCCGCTCGGCTGGATGGCGACTCGCTTCGGCCGCAAGAAGCTCTTCATCGTTTGCACCGCCGGCTTCACGGTCGCGTCGATGCTGTGCGGCGTCGCGCTCTCGATCGAGCAGATGGTCGCCTACCGGCTGTTGCAGGGCGTGTTCGGCGCGGCGCTGGTGCCCCTGAGCCAGGCGGTGATGCTCGACATCTTCCCGCCCGCCAAGCGCGGCTCGGCGATGGCGATCTGGGGCATGGGCGTCATGCTCGGCCCGATCATGGGTCCGACGCTCGGGGGCTGGCTGACCGACTCCTATTCGTGGCGCTGGGTGTTTTTCGTCAATCTGCCCTTCGGCATTCTCACCACCGCGGGCCTTTGGGTCTTCATGAGCGAAACGCCGACGCGACGCGACGTGCCGTTCTCCTGGTTCGGCTTTCTGAGCCTGTCGCTCGGCATCGGCTCGCTGCAGATGATGCTCGACCGCGGCGAGCAGCTCGGCTGGTTCGAGTCGCCGGAGATCTGGATTGAGTCGATCCTCGCGATCGTCGGCTTCTATTTCTTCCTCGCCGACTGCCTCACCTCCGCGCGGCCCTTCATCAGCGTCCGCATCTTCAAGGATTGGAACTTTTCCATAGCCCTTGTCTTCATGTTCCTCGTTGGCATCATGCTGCTTGCGAGCATGGCGCTGGTGACCCCGTTCATTCAGAACCTGCTCAATTACCCGGTGCTGTCGAGCGGCTTTCTGCTCGGCACGCGCGGCATCGGCACATTCGTGGGGATGTTCCTGGTCGGCCGGATGAGCGGCAGGGTCGATCCTCGGATCATGATTCTCATCGGCCTCGTGCTCGCGGCTTCGTCCCTCTGGCTCATGGTCGGTTGGAACCTCGACGTTTCCGCAAGGACGATCGTGATCAACTCGATCGCGCAAGGGTTGGGGCTTGGCTTCATCTTCGTGCCCCTCAACACCATCGCCTTCGCCAGCCTGCCGGGCGAGTTGCGCACCGAAGGCGCGGCGTTGTGGACGCTCATTCGCAACATCGGCTCGTCGGTCGGCATCTCGGTCGTCATCGCGCGCCTGACGAGCATGACGACAATGTTCCACAGTCAGCTCGTCGAGCATGCGACGCCGTTCAACGACGCGCTCCGAATGCCGAACGCTTCGATGGTCTGGGGACACGGGCTTCCAAGCATGGCGATGCTTGAAGGGATCATTACCCAGCAGGCGGCGATGATGGCCTATTCCAACAGCTTCCTGCTCATGACCTTCGTCGCGCTCTGCGCCTTCCCGCTGCTCGCGCTCATCCGCTCGACAAAGTCCGCGGCGCCGGTTTCGCGCCAAGAGGCGGCGGCCCATGCGGTGATGGATTAAGGTCGGCCGCCGCGCATTCGATCGTCTCGATCTGAGCGGGTGTGTGGCACCCAGCCACACACGCGCAGGGCAACGAGATCTCGCCGGCGAGGCGCCTCTCGCTCGTTTCATCCAACGTGGCGAGGCTTGGTTGGCAACGCGCGGCCAAAACATTTATACGATCGTATGATGTGGCCGCCCGCTGGCCACGCATGTCGGACGCGCCACACATCTAGGCTGCGATGCAGATCACTCTGATTCCGGACAACAGTATTGCTTCCGCGCCGGCCGGCCTCACGGCGGCGGTTGAGGCTGCCGCCAGCGTTTTCGAGCAGGATTTTCCAGGCAACTATAATGTGAATATCAGTTACGGTTGGGGAACGTTTAATGATGCTCCCTCGGATGTTCTAACTAATCCAGGCGCCTTCTCACTTGGGGGCGGCCCCCTTTCATTAGTGAACTATTCGGAGCTTAAGGCCTGGCTAACCGCCGACGCAACCTCGACCGCCCAGATTACCGCGGTTGCGTCATTACCCGCGAGCGCCGCTTCTTTACCAGGCGACCCTAATAGTTTCACAATCAGCCCCGCAGAGGAGAAAGCGCTCGGAGTTTTTAGTGG
Source organism: uncultured Alphaproteobacteria bacterium (assembly GCA_963726105.1). Lineage (GTDB taxonomy): Bacteria > Pseudomonadota > Alphaproteobacteria > Rhizobiales > Beijerinckiaceae > Roseiarcus. The sequence continues at coordinate 294,682 of CAVSBJ010000019.1, read as the reverse complement.
AGACAGCAGCGCAGTCGACGGCTCAATCGGATTTAATGTCGGGGACGCAGGCTCGCCCGAGGACTGGGAGCCAGCGGCCCTGTGCGAGATCGCCCATGCTCTGGGCTGGGATACTATCGCACAAGGCGGCTCCTTTCCCGATGTCGCGGATCTGTTTCGTTATTCATCGCCCGGACATTACCAGTGGACGTCCGGCCAACCTGCTTACTTCTCAATCGACGGCGGCAATACGGACTTGGCTGATTTCAGCACGTCCTTCGATCAAACACTCTTCACAGACCTGCCCACTGACGATCCATTAAGACTGCCGTTCACCAGCGCCGCAACAACCTTGACCAGCTTCGATATTGAAGCGTTGAGCGTCATTGGGTTTGGAACAGCCGATGTCGTCTCCCCACGGCCGCGCCGTTTCAACGCTGGCGGAAACTCCTCCGACACCCTGATGCAGAATACCAGCGGGCAAGTCTCGGTCTGGGAGATGAACGGCAACAATATCATCGGCGGTGGGCCCGTCGCCAATCCCGGGCCGAGTTGGCAAGCGATCGGAACCGGCGACTTCAACGACGACGGTCATTCCGACATCCTGATGCAGAATCCGGATGGGCAAGTCTCAGTCTGGGAAATGAACGGCAACACTATGATCGGCGGCGGACCGGTCGCCAATCCCGGGCCGAGTTGGCAAGCGATCGGAACCGGCGATTTCAATGACGACGGTCATTCCGACATCCTGATGCAGAATACGGATGGGCAAGTCTCAGTCTGGGAAATGAACGGCAACACCATCATCGGCGGCGGGCCGGTCGCCAATCCCGGGCCGAGTTGGCAAGCGATCGGAACCGGCGATTTCAATCACGACGGTCATTCCGACATCCTGATGCAGAACACGAGCACGGGCCAAGTCTCAGTCTGGGAAATGAACGGCAACACCATCATCGGCGGCGGGCCGGTCGCCAATCCCGGGCCGAGTTGGCGCGCCCTCGGAACAGGCGATTTCTTCGGCAACGGTCTTTCCGACATTCTGATGCAGAATACGGATGGGCAAGTCTCGGTCTGGGAAATGAACGGCAACACCATTATCGGTGGCTGGCCGGTCGCCGATCCAGGGCCGAGTTGGCAAGCGGTCGGAACAGGCGATTTCAATGGCGAAGGTCATTCCGACATCCTGATGCAGAAGGCCGGCGGGCAAGTCTCGGTCTGGGAAATGAATGGCAACACTATTATCGGCGGCGGGCCGGTCGCCAACCCTGGGCCGAGTTGGCTCGCGGTTTGACGCAGCCAAATTGAATTGTCGGCCTACGCCGGCTGCGCGACCTCGAGCACGAGATCGGCGAGGCGCTCGGCCGCGTCCGGAACGCCGACTGATTTCGCCGCCATCGCTGCCGCCTGGAGATTGGCCGGCGCGGCAAGAGCGTTGCGTAAGATTGCGGCCAAATGCTCGGGCGTGAACTCGGTCTGCGGCACGACGGTCGCGCCGCCGGCCTTCGCGAGCGTCGCTGCATTCGCCGCCTGATCCTGATCGAGCGCGTGGGGGAACGGCACGAGGACGGACGCGCGCCCGATGACCGCGAGTTCGGAGACGGTCGAAGCGCCGGCGCGGCCGATGATGAGATGCGCCGCCGCCATCCGCGCCGGCAAGTCCGCGAAAAATTCCGCGATCTCGACCGGGAACTCCATTCGCGCGCAAGCCCCGGCCACGCGCGCGCTGTCCTCGCCGCGCGCCTGCTGGGTGAGGCGGATTCGTTGTCGTTCCTCCGGATTCAAAAGCGCGAGCGCCGCGGGCACGACATCGGACATGACGCGGGCCCCCTGTGAGCCGCCGGTCACCAGAAGGTTCAGGCGCCGCCCGATGGGCGCGGGATAGGGAATCGCGGCGGCCGCGATGACCGATGGCCGAACGGGATTGCCCGTCACGCGGGTCTTGGCCTGATCGACGCCCTTCAGGCCCGGAAAGCCGCAAGCGATCGCATTGACGCGCGGACTTAGAAAACGATTGGCGCGTCCCATGACCGCATTCTGCTCATGCAGGACGGTCGGGATTCTGAGGAGCCAGGCGGCGAGAAGCGGCGGCACGGTCGGATAGCCGCCAAAGCCAACGACGGCGCGCGGCCTGATGCGGCTGAGCTTGAGCGCCGCTGCCGCGAGGCCCGCGCCCAGGGTCAGCGAAGCGCGCGCCTTGGCGAGCGCGCCGGCTTCCGTGGTTGTCGCTGACGGAAAGGCGTGAATGGCGCGGGCTGGGAAATCCGCGCCGAATTTGAGCGCACGGCTATCCGTCGCGAGCTCGACTTCAGCGCCCCGCTTGGCAAGCGCCGCGGCCAGCGCCGCCGCGGGAAAGAGATGCCCGCCCGTGCCGCCCGCCGCGAGCAGAATTGAGCGCGCCGAACTCATCCCTCCGTCGCCGCGGGATGGTCGAGATCGGCGGCCGGCCGTTTGCGCGTCGTCGCGATGAGGAAGCCCATGCCGAGGCCGAGCGCGAGCAGGGACGAGCCGCCATAGGAGATGAACGGCAAGGTCATCCCCTTGGCCGGCATGGCGCGCAAGTTGACCGCCATGTTGATCCAGCTCTGCACGCCAAACATGACGGTCAGCCCAGCGGCCGCGAGCCGGCAGAACGGGTCCGGATTGCGCGCAGCAAGGGTCAGCGCGCGGAGGACAATGAAGGCGAAGAAAGCGATCAGCGCCATGCAGGCGATCATGCCAAATTCTTCGCCGGTCACGGCGAAGACGAAGTCCGTGTGGGCGTCGGGCAGGATTCGTTTGTAGACGCCCTCGCCTGGGCCACGTCCAAGCCAGCCGCCGGAGAGAATGCTCTGCAACGCCGTGTCGACCTGAAATGTGTCGACCAGGCCGCCGGTCGAATCGGGATCGAGAAATCGCAGAACGCGCTCATGCACGTGCGGCGACAATTTGAAGACCGCGAAGCCGCCCGCCATGCCCATCCCGCCGACGGCGACGACCCAGAACCAATGCAGACCGGCCAGGAAGAAGAGCGCCGTCCAGACGACCGCGACCAGCATCGTCTGGCCGAAGTCCGGCTCGAGGATGAGCGGCACAATGGCGATCGGGAGCAGCAGGAAGGACAAAAGCTTGGCCGGAATCGCGGTCGGCCCCGTCCGTCCGCCCTCGGTGAAAGCCCAGGCCGCGAGAACGACGAAGGCCGGCTTGATGAACTCCGAGGGTTGCAGGCCGAAGATCCAGCGCCGCGCCCCTTTGACCTCGGCGCCGAACATGAGCGCGAGAATGATGAGCGCAAACGACACGGCGAACGTCAGCAACGCGGCGCGCCGCACATGCCGCGGCGACAGAAACGACGTCGCAATCATCAGCGCCGCCGTCGGTATCAGCATCAAAGCCTGGCGATTGACGAAGTGGAAAGTCGAGAGATTGAGCCGTTCGGCGACCGCCGGACTTGCCGCCAGCGCCATCACCAGGCCGATCACCATCAGCGCGATGAATGACCCGATCAGCCACCGATCGGCGGTGCGCATCCAGTCTGCAACGGGCCCGCGTTCCACTCTCGAAGCCATGCGCTCTATCTCCCCGTTTGCGCCCGCGTTCCGGACGCCGCACGTCGCTCAAGCCATTCGGCGACCTGCGCCCGAAATGCGTTTCCGCGCGCCTCGAAATTCGCAAACTGATCGAACGACGCGCAGGCCGGCGAAAGCAGCACCACGGGCTCGTGCGCCTGTGACTGCGTTGCGTCCTCAGCCGCCGCCTCAAGGGCCGTGCTTAAAGTCCCGTAGCGCTCGAAGGGAACGGCGCCAGCGAGCGTGCGCGCGAATTCGTCGCCGGCCTCGCCGATCAAGTAGGCTTTGGTGACGCGCGGAAAGAGCGCGCGCAGCGGCTCGACTCCGCCCGCCTTCGGCTTGCCGCCGAGAATCCAATGAATGTCGTGGAACGACATGAGCGCCTTCTCGGCCGCGTCGGCGTTGGTCGCCTTCGAGTCGTTGATGAACAGCACACGGCCAAGGCGGCCGACCTCTTCCATGCGATGCGCGAGGCCGGGAAACGTCTCGAACGCGCGCGCGATGCGATCGCGCTCGACGCCAAGCGCGCTCGCCGCGGCATAGGCGAAGGCCGCGTTCTGCCCATTATGGGCGCCGCGAAGCGCCCGTGCGCTCGCAAGATCGGCCACCGGCGCTGGTTCCCCTCGGGCCATTACGCGGTGCGCGCTGACCAAAACGTCAGCGAGCGGAGACTCCGTCCCCGAGACAGCAAGGACTTGCGGCGCCCCGGCGCGCGCCTTGAGCCGCGCATAGATGGCACGGCAAGGCTCGTCGTCGACGCCGATGAGCGCAACGTCCGCCTGCGCGACGAGGCGCTCCTTGATCGCGGCGTAGCGGGCGAGATCGCCGTGTCGGTCGAGATGGTCGGGCGTGATGTTGATCAGAAGTCCGACGCTGGGGCTAAGCGACGGCGCGAGATCGATTTGGTAGGACGAACATTCGACGACATGCACCCGTCCGGCGGCGGGGGGCGGCAGGTCGAGAACCGGCACGCCGATATTGCCGCCCATTGCGACCTCGCGTCCGGCTTCCTTGAGCACATGGGCGATCAGCGCCGTGGTCGTCGATTTGCCATTGGTGCCGGTGATCGCGACGAAGGGGGCGTCCGGCGCTCTCGCGCCGCGCTCGCGCGCAAACAGCTCGACGTCGCCGATGATTGGAACCCCCGCCTCGTCCGCGAGATTGACGGTCCAATGCGGCTTCGGATGAGTCAGCGGGACGCCCGGCGCCAGAACAAACACCCGGAACCCGCGCCAGTCGGCGTGAGCGAGATCGACCAGCTGAACGCCCCCGGCTTCGGCGCGCTCCCGAGCCGTCGGGCTGTCGTCCCAGGCGGCCACTTCGGCGCCCCCGGCGACCAGCGCCCGCGCCGTCGACAGCCCCGAGCCCCCGAGGCCGAAGAGAGCGACGCTCTGTCCACGCAGGGTCTCGACCGGCGTCATCGTCACCTCAGCTTCAGCGAGGCGAGGCCGACCATCGCGAGCACGAAGGCGATGATCCAGAAGCGCATGACGATCTGCGGCTCCGACCAGCCGAGCTGCTCGAAATGATGATGAATGGGCGCCATGCGGAACACCCGCCTGCCGGTGAGTTTGAACGACACGACCTGCACGACGACCGACGCCGCCTCCATCACGAACAATCCGCCAATCACGGCCAGCACGATCTCGTGCTTGATCGCGACAGCTGTTGTTCCGAGCAATCCGCCGAGCGCCAGCGACCCGGTGTCGCCCATGAAGATCTGGGCTGGGGGCGCGTTGAACCACAAGAAGCCGACCCCCGCGCCAATCAACGCGCCGCTGACCACCATGAGATCGCCGGCGAACGGCACGTGATTGATCAAAAGATAGTGCGAATAGACATAGTTGCCGGCGATATAGGCGATGAGCCCGAGCGTCGCGGCGGCGATCATGACCGGCACGATCGCGAGCCCGTCGAGCCCATCGGTCAGATTGACGGCGTTGCCGAATGCGACAATGACGAACGGACCGAACAGCAAGAACGCCCAGCCGAAATCGAACACGAAGCCGCTCACGAACGGCACCGCGAGCCCGGTCGCATTGGCGCCGACCCGCATCAGCGCATAACAGGCGAGCGCGGCGATGACATATTCGCCGAACAGGCGTGCGCGACCCGAGAAGCCGCGCTCCGACTGCTTCGTGACTTTCAGATAGTCGTCGTAGAATCCGATGACGGCGAAACCCGCGGTGACGAACAGCACGATCCACACATACGGGCTTTCGAGATTGGCCCACAGCAAAGCCGAGACAAAAAGCCCGAACAGGATCATGAGGCCGCCCATGGTCGGCGTGCCCTTCTTGCTGAGAAGATGCGAAGCCGGTCCGTCGGCGCGGATCGGCTGCCCCTTGCCTTGTTTCAGACGCAACGCGGAGATGATCGTCGGACCGAAGAAGAAGACGAGGAAAAGCCCGGTCCCCGCCGCGCCGAGCGTGCGGAAGGTCAGATATCGGAACAGATGGAAGGCGCCTGGGAGTTCCGCCAGCCAGGTCAGCATGTCCTAGCCTCCCGCGCTTTGAGCGAAACGATCGCGCAAAGCTGACACGAGCGGGCCCATCCGGCTGCCGTTAGAGCCTTTGACCATCGCAATGTCGCCGCCGCGCAGGGTGCGGGCGAGTTCGTCCGTCAAATCGCTTGAGCGCTCGGTCCAAGCAGCCCGCATAGACGCCGGCGCCGCCTCGTAAAGCGCGCGCGTGAGCGGGCCCGCGCCGAACAAGAGATCCACCTTATTGGCGCTGAGGTCGGCGGCGAGTTCGGCGTGCATCGCCGCAGCCTTGGGTCCGAGCTCGAGCATGTCGCCGATGACCGCGATGCGGCGTCCCTTTGGTCCGGGCTTGGCCGCGGCGAGCAGCGCCAGGGCCGCCCGCATCGAAGCGGGATTCGCGTTGTAGCTTTCATCGATGATGGTCGCGGGGCCGTTAGGCGTCGACACGGAGAAGCGCTCGCCCCTGCCCTTCTGCGGCGAGAAAAGCTCGAGCGCCGCCGCCGAAGCCTCAAGCTCCGCGCCCAACGCCTCCACCGCCAAAAGCGCGCCCAGCGCGTCTTGCACCATGTGGGCTCCCGGCGCGCCGAGTTCGAACGCCAGTTCGCGGCCGAGAACGCGCGCCCGCACGCACGAGCCGCTATCCTTGCTCGTAAACTCCAGGAGCTGCGCGTCGCACGCTTCGCCACCGCCAAAACTCAAGACCCGCGCGCCGCGCGAAATAGCCGCTTTCGACAAGCGTTCGAATTGCGGCGCGTCGCGATTCAAGACCGCAGTCCCGTGAGGCTCGAGACCGAGGAAGATCTCGGCCTTCGCGTCGGCGATCGCTTCGAGCGAACCCAAATGCTCGATGTGGACGGGGGCGATCGTCGTCACGAGGGCGACGTGGGGCCGCGCCCTGCGCGTGAGCGGCGTGATTTCACCCGCATGGTTCATGCCCATCTCGAACACGCCAAAACGGGCGTCTGCCGGCATTCGCGCAAGCGTCAAGGGCACGCCCCAGTGATTGTTGTAGGAAGCAGCCGATGCGTGGGTAAGGCCGTTGGCCGCCAGCATCGCCCGCAGCATCTCCTTGACGGTCGTCTTGCCGACCGAACCTGTGACGCCGACGATCTTCGCTTTCGAACGCGCGCGGGCCGCGAGGCCCAGCCGCTCCATCGCCTTGAGCGTGTCGTCGGCTGCAAAGACAGGACCGAGTGCTGCGAGCGCACGCGCGCGCTCGCGCGATACGACCGCCGCCGCGGCGCCGGCTTCAAACGCGCGCGCGACGTGATCGTGACCGTCATGGGCATCGCCCCGGATGGCGAAGAAGAGGTCGCCGGCCTCAAGGGTCCGGCTGTCGATCGAGACGCCCGTGACACTCAAGCTGAGCGGAGCGCTCGGCGGACCGTCGAGCGCTGGGCTCAGTTCGGATCGGGTCCACAGCGCAGTCATGGCGCCCCCATGAGCGCCGCGCGCGCCTCGTCCGCGTCGGAGAACGGCAGCGTCTTATCGCCGATGATCTGCCCGGTTTCGTGACCCTTGCCGGCAATCAGCAACGCATCGCCGCCGCGAAGCATCGCGACCCCTTCGCGGATGGCCGCGGCCCGGTCGCCGATCTCGATCGCCGAAGGCGCGGCGGCCAGGATCTGCGCTCGGATCGCTCTGGGATCTTCGGAGCGGGGATTGTCGTCGGTCACGATCGTCACGTCGGCTGAGCGCGCAGCGATTGCGCCCATAATCGGCCGCTTGCCGGGATCGCGGTCGCCCCCGCAACCGAACACCAGGACGAGACGCCCACGCACGAACGGACGCAGCGCGGCGATCGCCTTTTCGAGCGCGTCGGGCTTATGCGCGTAATCGACAAACACTGTCGCACCGCGCACGTCGCCGATGCGCTCGAGGCGTCCCGGCGCCCCTTCCAGCGTCGTCAGCGCTTCGAACACCGCGTCCGCCTCGCTGCCGGTCGCGATGCAAAGGCCGGCGGCGACCAGCACGTTCGAGATCTGAAAGTCGCCGGCCAGCGGAAAATTCACGCGATAGCTTCGGCCGCCGAACTGAAGATCGAGGGCCGACGACAGTCGGTCGCGCGTGGCGGCGCTCAGGCGAATTGTCTCGCCCTTCACGCCGACAGTGACGACCTGGAGGCCACGCGCCCGCACCGCGGCGATCACGCGCGGAGCGATGGCGCTGTCTGCGTCAATGACCGCCGGCGCGCCATCCGGCAAAAGCTCTTGGAACAGCCTGAGCTTGGCCTTGAGATAATCCTCGACCGTCGCATGATAGTCCATGTGGTCGCGCGTCAGGTTGGTGAACGCGGCGGCGGCAAGCCGCACGCCATCGAGCCGCTTCTGGTCGAGGCCGTGCGACGAGGCCTCGATCGCGAGGTTGGTGACGCCGTTCGAGGCAAGCCGATCGAGAAGCTCATGCAGCGCGACGGGGTCGGGCGTCGTCAGCGATCCGTAGATCGTCAGCGGGTGCGACACAACGCCGATCGTCCCGATCGAAGCCGCCTCGCGCTCCAATGTCTGCCAGATCTGGCGCACGAAAGCCGCGACCGAGGTCTTTCCACTGGTGCCGGTCACTGCGACGATCGTCTCGGGCTGGCGGGGATAGAAGCGCGCGGCAGCGTGAGCAAGCGCCGCGCGTGCGTCGGCGACCTTGACGAAGGCTGCGTTGGGGGTTTCCGCCCAACGCTCGGCGACAATTGCGGCTGCGCCCTTCGCCACCGCTTCGCCCACGTGCTTGAGGCCGTCATCTTTCGCCCCGGCCAGCGCGAAGAAGATATCGCCGGGCGCCGTCTTTCGGCTGTCGAATGCAAGCCCCGCAATCGCCCGCGACGCGAGCGCGCGATCAGCGTCCTTGAGCTCGAGGATGTCGCCAAGCCGTCTCATCGCCCTCGAGCTCACTCCTTGCCGGTCTTGTCGGCGTCGGCTCCATACCCCAGTCGGGCGATGATGGGGAATGGCTGAGTTGGCGCCTCCTTCATCGGCGGCACGCCCTCAAGCGGTTCGACCCGGCGAATAAGCGCGCCGGCGACGCGTCCGGCATTGTAGGCGGCGGTATGATATCCATGATCTTCCGGCGTGGCCTGCGGATCATCGTAGATGGTCAGATAAAGGTACTTTGGCTTGTCGGCCGGGGTAATCGCCATGAAGGTGTTGAAAACCCTGTTCTGCGCATAGTGGCCGTGGATGATCTTGTCGGCGGTTCCGGTTTTGCCGCCGACGTAATAGCCGGGAATGTTGGCGAAACTTGCGGACCCGTGCGTCGCGTTGGAGCGCATCAGATACCGCATCGATTCGGACGTCTGTTCGCTGATCACGCGATGGCTGACCTTCGCCGCCTCCTCTTCGCTGCGCGGCAGAAAGGTCGGCGTCATCAACTCGCCGCCGTTGGCCAGCGCGCACACCGCCATCACCGCCTGGATCGGCGCCACATTGAGGCCCTGCCCGAAGGCGATGGTCATGGTGTTGAGAAGCGACCAATGCTTGGGCACCAGCGGCTCGGCGCTCTCCGGCAATTCGGTGCGCAACCGATCGAGCTGGCCCATCTTCTTCAAGAAGGCTTTATGGCCCTCGACGCCAACCATCAGCGCGAGCCGCGCGGCGCCGATGTTCGAGGAATGAGTGAACACTTCGGGAACCGTCAGCACGCGATGGGTGGCGTGGAAATCGTGAATCGTGAAGCGCCCGTAGCGCAGGCTGTCGCGCGCGTCCACGTGCGAGCCGAGATTGACCTTGCCGGATTCGAGCGCCATGGCGAGCGAAAGCGCCTTGAAGGTCGAGCCCATTTCGTAGACGCCGACACTGATGCGATTGATCTTGCTCGGGTCGTGCGCGCCGCTCGGATCATTGGGGTCGAAGTCGGGCAGCGATTCGAGCGCGATCACTTCGCCGGTGTTGACGTCGATGATCATCCCCGCCGCCGCCTTGGCGTGGAAGCGGTCCATTCCGTCGACGAGTTCGTCGCGCAGCGCGTGCGTGGCCTTGAGATCGAGCGACAATCGGACCGGCTTCAGGCTGTCGGGATCGACCGTGAAGCCCGCGACATGCGGGTCGGTCAGGCTCTGCTCGTCGAGATATTTCTCCATGCCCGCGATGCCGACGTTGTCTTTGTCGACATACCCGATCACATAGGCGCCGATCGGGCCGTTGGGATAGATGCGCTTGTTCTCCGGCAGAAAGCCGACGCCGGGCAGGCCCAGGTGAAAGATTTCCGCCTGCTCCTTCGGCGTGATTTGCCGCTTCACCCAGATGAACCCCTTTTTCGAAGCCAGCCGCTCGCGCAGCTCCTTCGCATCGACATCGGGAAGCACGGCGGTGATCAGTTCGACGGCTTCGTCGATGTCGATGATGCGGTTCGGCTCGGCGAACACCGACATGGTCTTGATGTCGGTCGCGAGGATCTCGCCGTTCCTGTCCAATAAATCGGGTCTGGCGCCGGAGATCGCGTCATCGGCCGCTGTCTTCAACGTCTGCGGCGGATCATGGCTGAGCCCAAGCACAAGCAGCTTCACGCCGATCCCGGCATAGGCGACGAATAGCCCAAGCGCGATGGTGCGGACGCGCGCGCTCGAACGGTCGAGCCGGGTCGACAGGAGCTGGCGCGCAAAGGCCTTGAGCTTGGCTTTGTTGACACCTGCTGGCTGTGGCAGTCGCGAGCCTGGGGGCTCCAAGTCGACGCCGAAATTCTTCGGCAAGTGTCGCCTGAGCGACTCGATCGCGGCGTCAGCCAGCACATCCAGGGGATTGAAGCGCACCCGCGCGCGCCTCGCGGGCATTTCTGTCGAGTTGGTCGGGATCTCGGCCATGGCTCACCTGACCGGCGGAGTCGAGACGGAGGCGGTGACGGCCGGGGTCGAATTGTCGGCGGTGAAACCGAGCGATTCGAGCGTACGGCCGATCGAGTCGGTCTTAGGCTGGGCGTCAGGCAACTCGTTGACGGTCGCGATCTGGCTCAAGGCCAAGGGCTGCAGACCGAGCTTCGAATTGGCCAGCGCCTGCACGCGGTCGGGCCGGGCGAGATGCGCATATTCCGCGCGCAGGAGATTGATCGCGTCCTTCTCCCTGTTGATGAGATGGCGTGTCTTCACGAGCTGCTCGGAGGCGTAGATCGTTCGGTACTTGACGCCGTAGACGTATGCCGCCGAGCCGATCAGCGCGGCGATGGCGAACGCGTGCAGAATACGCCACATCGATCTTATCTCCCCCTCCGCGTTGGCAGTCGCGCCAGCGCCTCAATGCTCTGGTCGCGTCCCCGCGGCAGCGCGCTCGTACGGGCGCCAAACCGCAATTTCGCCGAGCGCGAACGCGGGTTTGCCCTCGTCTCCGCCTCCCCCGGTTCGATCGGCTGGCCGCGCGGAACCTCGAATGTCGGCTCGGCCTCGGCCGGTTCGCCAGGCAGGCGACGCGAGGCCGCCCGTCCGCGGCCCGAGCGGCCGGCGAAGAACTGCTTGACGATGCGGTCCTCGAGCGAGTGGAACGTCACAACCACGAGGCGGCCGCCGGGCTTGAGCAGCCGCTCGGCGGCGCAAAGCCCGTGTATGAGCTCGCCGAGCTCGTCGTTGACGGCGATGCGCAAAGCCTGGAAGGCGCGCGTGGCGGGATGAGTGAGCTCGCCACGCCGCGCCGGCGCGACCCGCGCAATCATTGCCGCGAGCTCCAGCGTCGAAGTGAAGGGCTTTGTCTCGCGGTCGGCGACAATGGCGCGCGCGATCCGGCGCGCGGCGCGCTCCTCGCCGAAATGGAACAGGATGTCGGCGATGGTCGCTTCGTCCTCTTCGCGCAGAATGTCGGCGGCCGAACGGCCGCCGCGCCCCATGCGCATGTCGAGTGGCGCGTCAAAGCGCAGCGAGAAGCCGCGCGCGGCTTCGTCGAACTGCATCGAGGACACGCCAATGTCGAGGACGACTCCATCCATCGCGTCGACGCCGAGACGCTTGGCGACCTCGTCGAGTTCGCCGAAGCGCGCCTCCACGAGCTCCAACCGACCGTCGGACGAAGCTTTCAGAGTTTCGCCGGCGCGAATGGCGGCGGGATCGCGGTCAAGCGCGATCACGCGGGCGCCACGATCGAGGAGGGCGCGCGCGTAGCCTCCGGCGCCGAGGGTGCCATCGAGATAGACGCCATTCGCGCGAGGCTCGAGCGCCTCGATGGCCTCCGCAAGCAGGACAGGAACATGGCCGAGCCCAACGGGCGCGGCGGGGCTCATCACGAGGCTCCCGGCGGCGCAAGCGCGTCGCGCTCCGCGCGCAAGCGCCGGACTCGCTCCCGCGCCTGATCGAGATGGAGCTGAAAGCGCGTCGGCTCCCAGATCTGAAACTTGTGCCCCTGGCCAACGAACACCGCCTCGGAGCCAAGCCCCAACGCCGTCTTCAGCCGCTCCTCGAAGAACACCCGGCCCTCGGCGTCCAGACGCAAGACCTCGCTCATGCCCAGAAGCGCGGTCGCGAAGGCGTCGCGCGACTGCGAATAGGGCGGCATTGTCTGCAGAAGCGAATCGATCTCGGCGATCAGCGCGTTGCCGCCGCAGTCGAGCGCCGGCGCATCGAGCGACGGATAGGCATAGACGCCGGCGAAGCCGTCCTTGGTCAGCACCTGACGGAACGAGGCCGGAATCGAGATCCGCCCCTTGGCGTCGAAGCGGTGGGTGAAATTCGAAAGAAATCGATCCACCAAACAGCCCTTCGGCGCGTGAGCACGGCTGCCCCAGCCGCTTTCTTGCGGCGCTAGGCGACGGCGCGGGGGCGCAGTCGATATACGGGACGACGTGGGATAGCATGGGACCCCATGGGCATCAACGCCTTAGGGCCTCAAGGTTAATCTTCCGTTAGGACGGATCGACTCTGCGCATTATTTGCCCCACGTCGCGTCCGCCCAGCGCGCGTCTTGCCGACACTCCCGTCCAGGGAACGGTCCAAGGGCCTCCCTGGCTTTCGTTTGGTTAACGAAGTGTGAGCCGCATCACGGCGCGAAGCCGGACGGAGGCCTACAACCGCTCACGAGAAAAGGACGATGGTCTTCAACCGCCCGATTTGCCTTTAACAATTTGTTACTTGCCATCGAGCGGTAAATTCGTCATCTTTCTGTAAAAATGAGGTCAGGGCGATGATCGCGGTCATGGTTCTTTGGGGCTTGAGCTTCGCCGGTCTCGGCTGGCTCGTCTTCAAAATCGCCGAGCGGATGTGACGAACCCCTCCCTCGGCGCTGGGCACCCAACCGAATTCAAGAGGAAACTCAAGTGACGATCGTATTGGCGGGAGCCGCCGGATGGCTCGTTCTTTTGCTCATGTGCGCTTACGCCAAAGGGCGCGACCGACGCGTCTAGCCCACCTGCTCGACGGCAAGGCTCCCTGCAGGCAGCGGCTTCAGGACCGCCTTGGCTGAAACCGAGTGGTCGAGCCAGGCGGCCCAATCGGAGCGATCGAGGATGGCGATCTGGCGATCATGGTAAGGCGCGATGTCAGGGCCTGGCGGCATCGTCAACATCGTGAAGGCCTCGCCGACCTGGGTATCGGCCCGCCAGATTCCGGCTACGCAAAACCACGGCGCGCCGGCCTTGGTGAACAGCCACTTGTCCTTCCGCTTTTTCTTCTGGTCCGCCGGATCGGTGAACTCGTAGAAGCCGTCGGCGGGAATGAGGCACCGGCCTGAAGCGAACTCGCGGCCGTCCGATCGGAAATTGTAGACGGGCTTCCGGTTCTGACCGGGCCAACTCCAGCGTCGTTGCACGAGGTCGCCCGCGTCCGCCGCGCCGGCGACGGCACGGACGATCGGCGCCGAATCCGTAATCTTGATGTCCTCTCGCGCCTCGATGTTGGGCGCACCCTCCGAAAGGCGGATTTTGATTCGGGTCTGGGAGAAGCCGTCAAAGAGCGTGGCCGCATCGGTCACCAGGCGATAGGCGTTGCACATGGCGGCTGTTCCAGCGGAGGATTCGCGTCTTGACCTGACATACACTGGCCGAAGCGTGAGTCGTATTCTAGCGTGCTTGGCGCCGCCCCTGCTTTGCCTGAACATGTCCCGGAGGACCCATGAGTGAGCTTAGCGACATCGTCGACGCTCTGAAGCCCGTGTCGACCGCGACGATCACGACCGTCCTGCTCAAGCATGGGTTGCGCCGGGTCTGGATGAGGGGAACGCGGCCAATTCGCCCGGGGCAGCCGCGCATTGTCGGGCGGGCCTTCACTTTGCGCTTCATTCCGGCGCGTGAGGATCTCGCGACGCCGGCTTCATGGTCCTCGCCGCGATCGACGCGGGCGGCGATCGAGGACATGCCGCCCGGCTGCGTCGCGGTGGCCGACGCGATGGGCGTTACCGATGCCGGCATCTTTGGCGACATCCTCTGTGCACGGATACAGCAGCGCGGCGTGACCGGACTCGTCACCGACGGGGCGGTGCGCGACATGGCGGGCGTCCTCAAGACGGGCCTCTCTGTCTGGTGCCAGGGCGCGGCCGCCCCTCCCTCCGTCGCCGGTCTCACCTTCGTCAATTGGCAGGAGCCGATCGGTTGCGGCGGCGTCGCCGTCTATCCCGACGATATCGTTGTCGTGGACGACGACGGCGCGGCGCTGATTCCAGCCGCGCTCGTCGAGGACGTGGTTCGGGTCGCGCCCGAGCAGGAGCGGATGGAGACCTGGATCATGGATGAGGTCTCGAATGGAGCGAAGCTGCCGGGCCTTTATCCGCCCAACGAAGACAATCTTAAGCGCTACAGCGATTGGGCCTCCCGTTCCTGAGCCGGCCGCCGCCCACGCTCTCGTGATCGGGCCTGATAGGCGCGCTGTCGCCTGCCCGTCCCCATCAGTGGAGCGGCGCCGATTCACACGCCTTTGGACAGTGCGAGGCTCTGACGAAAGCCGTGTTGCTCGCTGGGCGCGTCAATGCTGGCGCCGACCGCCTCGATCGCCGCTGCTTCGGCGTCAGTCCCATTCTCCCTCGGCGCGCCCCGGACCTGCATCGCTATGACGTGCTATGACTTGCGGCTGTATGTTCGGCTTGTGCCGCCGTCCAACGACACACCGCCGCCTGGCAGCGCGATCGTTATGCGAACATTTGTGAAAGAGAGATAGATAACGGTGATTTCTCTGGACGCAAATCGGCTCATGTCAGGCGTATCGATCAAATGCTTTCTGCTTTTGGCGAAATAGATTTCCGAACCTACTTTATTTTTCTCTACGAAAATCTCTGAGTTAACGAGGCAATTTTCTCCTGTTTTCGATATCGATCTCAACAAATGATCACCGACCGCCCCTTTCATAACTTAAACGCTCAGCCTCTTTGCCATCGACTTAGGTTAACGTAGGAGGATAGATTTGCAACTGGCACATATGTTGAGGAAGGACATGGAATGCCAACGATGACAGGCCGATACGCGCTAGTCTAACTGCGGCGATGTCAAGACTTGCCTGTCTTTGGGCCTGACCACGGATTCGAGCCGGAGAGAAACAGGGCGCCGCACTTGCGGCCGGGGTCATCGCCGGGCGCGTGCTCCGCCGCTAAACCCAGGCCAGTGAAGTCGAGCACTCTCATCGCCCGCGTCGAGGGCTCAGGACGCTCGCCACCCGCTCAAGCGGTCGCGCCGGTCATCGACCGCGGGAGCACGGCGACGTCACCAGCGACAAACGCCGCTTCGATGCGGCGATTGCTCACCATGCCGAAACGGACAAGCGCGCGGGATAGCGACGTTCAACCATCCCTGAATTCCCGCTCGAGCGGCGGCGCCCGGCGGAAGAAAAGCGGCCGGCTAGGCGCGTGTCGCCGCGCGAGCCCAAGCCTGACGCCGGCTGTAGCCCGCATAGCCAAGCCCGGCGAAGCCGATGAGCATCATGGCCCAGGTCGAGGGCTCGGGGACGGGCTGCACGGGAATGGCCGTGGGATCCCAGACGAAGCTTCCGCCGCCGCCGCCGCTGCCGAAGACTTCTAAACCAGCCCCCCCCGCTCCCCCAACCACGATGTCCAGTTCGGTCCCCGCGTCCAGAAACACGGCGCCCCCGACGCCGGCCCCGTAGCCGCCGGGCCCAAACTCCGGTCCGCCCTGCGCGCCGATCGCGGCCACCTCATAAAATCCGGTGGTCGGGATCGTGTATTCGACCATTGTTCCGGTATAATTGAAGACGGTAATACCGACGATGACGTAGCCGTTGTTGGGGGTCTGCCCGGGTACGCCGTTGAAATCGGGGGTCTCGATCGTGTCTCGCACCGCGGGATTGAGGTAGGAGGCTCCGCCTCCGCCTCCGAAGGCGTCTCCGCTTCCGCCTCCTCCGGAATATCCGCCGCCGCCGCCGCCGCCGAGAACGCCGCCGCCGCCGCCGCCGCCGAAGCCGCCATTGCCTAACCCGCCGGGGCCGAGGCCGCCGGCGAAGGTCGGAGCGCTGAGGCCCCCGCCGGGTGCGCCGGTTGCGCCGCCGCCGCCGCCATTGCCGAGCCAGCCCGCGCCGCCGCCGGCGTCGGCGCCCGCGCCTCCGAGTCCGCCAATCCCCCCCACGCCGCCGCCTGAGCCGCTCGTTCCGGATTCGGAAATCACCCCCCCTCCAGCGCCGCCCTCAAGCTGCCCCGCCCCTCCGCCGCCGCCTCCAACGGCAATCAGCGTGAGCGCGGCCTGCGCCGGCTGGACGACGGCGAACACCCCTGCGAACGCAATTGCGCCCGCGCTGATCATCGTGCTGGCTTTCATGACGCTCTTCCCCCTCGCCTCGACCGAGGCCCAATTGCTACTCGATGGTCTCAAGGCGCCTGAGAACGTAATCACAGCTCCGTCGTTACGTCACTTGTTTTTCCCGAGGCGACGCAAGCGAATCCGGGTCCTGACCATTCGGCAGTCCTGGCCCGATCCGAGTCGCTTAAACCGGCCGACGCCAAGCAGGCCGCAGCCTGCCTTCCGACCGTTGCCTGTTTGCTGCTCATAGACCGGCCTTCGCTTAAAAACATCCGCCGTCTACGCACGGGGCCTTCGCGATGAGCGATGCTCGCCGCTTTGTGCTATCCGGGCGCCCACGCAAGACGCGCCCGGCGGCGGATGTCCCCTATTCCGCTGGGGCCGCCGAAACGGCCAGGTGGTCATGCTCGATCTCGCTCGGCTCGGCCGGCGCGACGTGAGCGAATTTGGCGAAGCCGTAGAGCATCCCCGCGATCCCGAGATAGCTCAGCGCCACCACCGGCGACTGCCCGATGCCAAGATCCTCCGCGTGGATCAGGCCGAAGAAGGTCAGGATCGAGCCCGCGAGCGCGAACGCCGCGGCCTTCTCGAGCTGGCGCTCGATGATGAACACGGTGACCGCGCCGAGAATGATGCCGGCGAGCGTCGCGCCGCCGCCGAGCGTCTGCAGGCCTTTGTACAAGATGCCCGTATTGCCGAGCTTGTCGAAGCCGACCGCGGCCGCGTTGGTGCCCGCGGCGCCGAGCGCGCCGTCGATCATGGTTTTGCCCCACGCGGCGATTTGCGGAATCATCGCCAGGATGATCGCCGGCGCATGACTCCGCGGCGATTCCTGGAAAGCCTGCGAGCCGATCAGCATGCCGATGTAGAGCAGGATCGGCAGGATCGCGACCACCGGGATCAGGCTCGAGACGAGGGCCACGATGCCGAGCCAGGTCAGCACCAGCACCATTACGCCGGTCGCGGCGGAATAGCCGATCCGCCCGCCCATCGCCTTCCAGCCGGGATGGCCGATGTAGACGGCGTTGATGAACGGATTGCCTAGCAGGCAGCCGATCAGGCTGATGACGCCGTCGGCCGTCAGCACCTGGGTCGTCGGAAACGAGTTGCCGGCCGCAGCGGCGCTCTCGACATTGTCCATCGCCTCGACGAGATCATAAATACCGAAGGGAATCGCGGTGACCAGGATGATTCCGATGAACTTGAAGCCCGAAAAGACATGACCGACAGCCGGCACGGGGAACGAGAAGCCGAAGTGCGAAAAGGCGTCGCCGACGCTGCTTAAGTTCAACCCGCCATAGCCGAGGCCGAAGAGGTCCGATCCCCAGGCGATGATCGTGCCGGCGGCAATGGCGATCAGGCCGCCCGGCACGTCCCGGAAGTAGCGCACGCCGCCGAACCAGTTCGCAAGGATAATGGCGAAACAGACCATGCCGATGAGCGGCGTCTCGAACACGAGAAGGCCGGGCCGCATCGAGATGAAAGTGATGGAAATGCCGGCGAGCGAGCCGAGCAGCGCCGCCCGCGGGGTGATCTTGCGGATGATCGGCGCGATGAACCCGCCCGCCATCAGGACGAAACTCTGGACGAACACCCAGGTGAGGCCCGCTTCCCACGCCTGGATCGGATCGTTGGTCCTGAGCAGGATCGGCAGCATGACGACGAAGGTGACCACGAACATGTGCGGCACGCTGGTGCCGGATGGCAGAGCGCAGACGTCGGTGCGGCCGGTCTTCTGCGCCAGCCGATAAGCAAGCCAGGCGTAGTACACGGTGCTGAGGAACAGCATCAGCCCGAGGGCGGGCAGGATGCGCCCGAAGACGAGCGAGTCGGGCATCTTGAGAACGAAGCGGAGGAGCCCGGTCAGGACAAGAACGTTGACCAGGATGTTGGTCCCGAAACCAAAGAAGGCGTTCCAGTCGCCAGGAACCCACCATCGCTCAGGTCCCGCCTTGGCGGTCATCACATTCGCCATTGTCCCGCTCCTTTTCTTGTGTCGCCCCTCGCCTATCGAGCGCTCTTCCAGTCAGCCAAAGCCTTGATCACGCTTTCCGAACTCGACACCCAGCCGAAGATGCCGCCCTGCGCCTTGATCATCTTGAGGCCCATGGCGTGGAACTCCGGGTAATAAGAGCCGCAGCAGTCTTCGAGCACGAGGCAGTCGTAGCCGCGGTCGTTGGCCTCCCGCACCGTGGTGTTGACGCAGACCTCCGTCGTCACGCCGGTGACGACGAGCTGCTTGACGTTCTGGTGCTGCAGGATCGCGTGCAGATCGGTGGCGTGGAACGCGCCCTTGCCCGGCTTGTCGATGACCGGCTCGCCGGGCTCGGGATAAAGCTCAGGGATGATGTCGTGGCCGGCTTCGCCGCGGACCAGAATGCGGCCCATCGGGCCGGCGTCGCCGATCGACGCGGCGCTGCGGCCGCGGATCTTCTTGACCGGAGGCAGATCGGCGAGGTCGGGCCGGTGGCCCTCGCGCGTGTGGAGGACAGAAAGCCCGGCGGCGCGCCACGCCGCCAGGAGCTTGCGATTCGGCTCGATCGCGCCACGCAATTGCGACACGTCGTTGCCGAGCATTTCGCCGAAGCCGCCCGGCTCGAGAAAATCGCGCTGCATGTCGATGATCAGGAGCGCGCAATGCTCGGGCGCGAGTGCGAACTCGTAAGGTTCGGCGGCAAGGTCGATGGTCGTGCTCACGGAATTGCTGCCCCTCCGTCGGCGAGCCACCGCTCCTGACGCAAGGACCGTGCCTGCCGCGGAATGGACGACGGCGCGGACTCAATCACCGGCCCATTCGGGTCGCGAAGAGAGCCGACCGGCTATCAAACCAAGAACGAGGCGGCGATCGCTGCTCCGAAAGCGACGGTTACGCGCCGCGAAGCTTGTCGGCTCGTCTGTCCTCTTGACGGGCGGTTTGAAGATTGCCCATGGGCCGAATTCAGGCGCCGATATTATTTGCTAGGACTGCACAAAGACCGGGCGGCGATCTCGCCCCGCGCAGGGCTTTCGCTTTCGCGTCCTATTCCACCGTCACCGATTTCGCCAGGTTGCGGGGCTGATCTGCGTCCTTACCCATGATGACGGCGGTGTGATAGGCGAGCATCTGGATCGGCGCGGCATAGACGATCGGGGCGAAATTGACGGTCATGTCGGGCATCGGCAGGACGTGCTCGATCATGACTCCCGCCTCTTCGGCCGCGTGCCGGTCGCCGATCAGAATGAGGCGCCCGCCGCGCGCCGCGACTTCCTGCATGTTGGACAAAGTCTTCTCGAACACCGCGTCGCGCGGCGCGATGACGATCACCGGCATCGCTTCGTCGATGAGCGCGATTGGCCCGTGCTTGAGTTCACCCGCCGCATATCCTTCTGCGTGGATGTAGCTCAATTCCTTCAGTTTCAGCGCCCCTTCGAGCGCCAGCGGATAAGCGGTGCCGCGGCCGAGATAGAGCACGTCGCGGGCGCGCGCGATCGCTTGCGCCAGCTTCTCGGCAATGGGCTCAAGCTTGAGCGCCTCGGCGAGAAGACCGGGGGTGGCGACGAGCTCGCCGACCAGCGCCGCCTCTGCCGCATCGTCGAGGATCCCGCGCGCTTTGCCGAGGCCGATCGCCAGCGCGGCCAGCGCAGCGAGCTGGCAGGTGAAAGCCTTGGTCGAGGCGACCCCGATCTCGGGGCCGGCGAGCGTGGGCGCCGCCGCATCGGTCAGCCGGGCGATGCTGGAATCCGGCACGTTGACGACGCCGACCGTCTTCGCCCCCCTCTCCTGCACGTAGCGCAGCGACGCCAGCGTGTCCGCCGTCTCGCCCGATTGCGAGACGACGATGGTCAAGCCGCCGTCGTCGACGGGCGCTTCGCGGTAGCGATATTCCGAGGCGACATCGATCTCGACCGGCAGCCGCGCCCAGCGCTCGATCCAATATTTGGCGATGAGGCCGGCTATATAGGCGGTGCCGCAGCCGACAATCGTCACACGCGTGAGCCGCGTCGGATCGGCCGGCCAGGCGAAGGGTTTCAGCTTAAGCGCCGCCATGTCGATGTAACGAGCGAGCGTGTGCCCGACCACCTCCGGCTGCTCGTGGATCTCCTTGGCCATGAAGTGCCGGTAATTGCCCTTTTCCGCCAAGAGGCTGCCGGCCGGGCTGCGCTGGATGCGGCGCTCGACCCGCTTGCCGCTCGCGTCGCGAATGTCCGCGCCTTCCCGGCTCAGCACGACCCAGTCGCCTTCCTCGAGATAGGCGATGCGGTCAGTGAACGGGCTGAGCGCGAGCGCATCCGAGCCCAGATACATTTCCCCGTCGCCGTAGCCGATCGCCAGCGGCGCGCCCTGGCGGGCGCCGATCAGGAGATCCTCCTCGCCCTCGAACAGATAGACGAGCGCGAACGCCCCGCGCAGCCGCCCGAGCGCCCCCTGAACCGCCTCTTGGGGCGATTTGCCGTGTTCGAGTTCGTCCTCGACCACAAACGCGGCAATCTCGGAATCGGTCTCGGTCGCAAACGCATAGCCTTTGGCGGCGAGTTCCTGCCGCAGCGCGCGGAAATTCTCGATGATGCCGTTGTGGACGACCGCAAGCCTCGGCGAGGCGTGCGGATGGGCGTTTCTTTCCGTCGGCTTGCCATGCGTCGCCCAGCGCGTGTGGCCGATCCCGATCGCCCCGCCAAGCGGCGCCGCGGCGAGCTTCGCCTCAAGGTTCCTGAGCTTGCCCTCGGCGCGCCGCCGCTCGAGCTTGCCGTTCTCGAGCGTCGCCACGCCCGCCGAATTGTAGCCCCGATATTCGAGCCGCTTCAGCGCATCGACGATCGAGCCCGCGACCGGCCCCGCCCCGAGAATCCCGACAATTCCACACATTCAAGGTTCCCCCCGCGAAGTCCCTGTCCGAATCGGTGCGGCCACGAGCAGCCTTAGGCCAACGATCGGCGCCGTCACAAATCAAGTTCGGCGAAGGAATGTGAAAGGACGCGGGCCGCCAACGCCCGATTCAGGGCGACGAAGATCGAGCGCCCGGAGAAGCCGGAAATGACCGAACGATGTGGCGCCAGGACCTTAAGAGGAGCTCAGTTTGAAGGGCCCGCGACCGGCGCGGCAGATGTCGAACCAGTTTGATCCTAGGCTGCTTCAAACGTCAGCGCTCCCATCGAACTCGACTCAACCGGCGCGAAGGCCGGCGCCTGTCCAGGGATCCCGAGACACTCCCGTTGGCGAGTCCGACCGGCGCGACGAGGTTAACAGCGCCTAAATTACTTGACGAGATTGATAGATTGTGATTGAGTGTGATCGTTCAAATCATCCGTTTAATGAATGAGACTTCAGGCCGGCCGCCTGATCGCAGGGTTTCCATCGAGGCTGAGACGGGGGTTCAGGCCAATTGTTGTCCACAAGAGTCATGGCTTGCGCGATTGGTTTGGCTCTGGCGTTTGGCGCAGCGGAAGCCCGCGCTGGTGAGGTTGATCCCGCGGGCACGCTCATCCAAACCGTCTCGAACTCTGCTCATCCGATTCAAGACCTTGGTGATTTGCCTTCGGCTCCGGATTCAGACAGCACGGCGCCTGCTTCCGCTTCGAGCGTGAGCGGCGCGGAGCCCGTTCCGGAACTGCCGACCTGGGCCATGATGATCCTATGCCTTGCGGGGCTGGGCCTGGCTCGATTCAAACGGGGTCGCAAGAATTGGCTTTCGCCGGCAATCGATTAAGGCGCCGCTAGCCCACGCTGGGACCGTACGCTGCCTCCCGCCGTTGAAGTCCACGAGTTCGCCGAGGTCTAGCGATGCTTGAGTTTCAACGGCTTGTCCGTTTTGTCGTAAACGCTGCGCTCAATGCTGAGCTGGAACACATTCAATGGACAAAAGGCCGAAGTATTCTCGACGCGGGCTGCGAGCACTTAGTTTCCACGTCCGTTGCGAGGGCAGCCGCCGCGTTCTACGGCGTAAATAATGATATTCGAATAAGGTTGGAATGCCCTGTTTCGGAATTGACTGCTAAGCGGTCAAGTAAAGGTCGTGTTGACTGCGCGATTTTCAAGGGAGATGCACCACTAGTAATAATCGAATGCAAAAGGGGTCTGTATAAAGGCATCATTACAAACGACATTAAACGATGTTGCGAGATTCTGAGAGCAATAGAAAGCTTAAATAAATGCGCCATTTTGATAGGGTTACGTTTAAGGCATGAAGAAGATAAAACGGACAAAAACGAGAGCGCCCTAAAGATCGCTAAAAAATTAGCTGAACAGAGTCCGAAATATAGCTTCGAGGCATTCTCTCAGAGCCGGGAATTTGATCCTCCCATAGAAAAACACATTCACCCAACAACTGGCAAGGAGCTGACATGGATGGCTTCGCTAGCCCAGGCTATCTTGATACAGGCTACCTAGCGTCGATTGCAAACTCCGGTGCTAACAAGTTTTCTACTCCGCCGCCTTTCTCCCGCCCTTTGCCTTCTTCGCTAACACCGGCTTGAGATACTGCCCCGTATAGCTCTTCGGATTGCGCGCGATCTGCTCGGGCGTGCCTTCCGCGACCACCTCGCCCCCGCCATCGCCGCCTTCCGGTCCCATGTCGATGACCCAGTCGGCGGTCTTCACCACTTCCAGATTGTGCTCGATGACGATCATCGTATTGCCCTGGTCGACGAGCTCATGCAGCACGTCGAGCAATTGCGCCACATCGTGAAAATGCAGCCCCGTCGTCGGCTCGTCGAGGATATAAAGCGTGCGCCCGGTCGAACGGCGCGACAGCTCCTTGGCGAGCTTGACCCGCTGCGCCTCGCCGCCGGAGAGCGTGGTCGCCTGCTGGCCGACCTTCACATAAGCCAAGCCGACCCGCTTCAAGGTCTCCATCTTGTCGCGGATCGACGGCACCGCCTTGAACAATTCCGCCGCCTCCTCGACCGTCATGTCGAGCACGTCGGCGATCGACTTGTCCCTGTAGCGCACCTCGAGCGTCTCGCGATCGTAGCGCTTGCCCTTGCAAACGTCGCAGGTGACATAGACGTCGGGCAGGAAGTGCATCTCGATCTTGATGACGCCGTCGCCCTGGCAGGCCTCGCAGCGGCCGCCCTTGACGTTGAACGAGAATCGGCCCGGCAGATAGCCGCGCGCCTTCGCCTCCGGCAGGCCGGCGAACCAGTCGCGGATCGGCGTGAAGGCGCCCGTATAGGTCGCCGGGTTCGAGCGCGGCGTGCGCCCGATCGGCGACTGGTCGATATCGATCACCTTGTCGATCTCGCTTAAGCTCTCGATGCGATCGTGCGGCGCCGGCGGCTCGTTCGCGCCGTTTAGGCTGCGCGCCGCGGCTTTGTAGAGCGTGTCGATGACGAGGGTCGATTTGCCGCCGCCCGAAACGCCGGTGACGCAGGTGAAGAGCCCAAGCGGAATTGTCGCGGTGACGTTTTTCAGGTTGTTCCCGCGCGCGCCGATAATCGTGAGCTCACGGCCCGGATCGCGGGCGCGGCGCCTCGTCGGAATCGCGACCGTCCGCTCGCCCGAGAGATAGTGGCCGGTCAGCGAATTGGGATCGGCGGCGATCTCGGCCGGCGTCCCCTCGGCGACGATCTCGCCGCCGTGCACGCCCGCGCCCGGACCGACATCGACGACGTAATCGGCGGCCCAGATCGCATCCTCGTCATGCTCGACCACAATCACCGTATTGCCCAAGCCCCGTAGGCGTCTCAGCGTATCGAGGAGCCGCGCGTTGTCGCGCTGGTGGAGGCCGATCGACGGCTCGTCGAGCACATAGAGCACGCCGGTCAGGCCCGAGCCGATCTGCGAAGCGAGCCGGATGCGCTGGCTCTCGCCGCCCGACAGCGTGCCGGATGAACGCGCAAGCGTGAGATAATCGAGGCCGACGTCGCGCAGGAAAGTCAGCCGGTCGACGATCTCCTTCAGGATGCGCTGGGCGATCTCGTTGCGCTTGGCGTCGAGCTTCGCCGGCAGCCCCTCGGCCCAACCGATCGCCGAGGTGACCGAGAGCAGGCTCACCTCGCCGATGTGCTGGCCATCGATCTTGACCGCCAGCGCCTCCGGCTTGAGGCGAAAGCCGTGGCAGGCCTCACAGGGCGTCGCGGTCATGTAGCGCTGGATCTCCTCGCGCGACCACTCGCTCTCCGTCTCCTTGTAACGGCGCTCGAGATTGGCGACGACGCCCTCGAACGGCTTGTTCACCTCATAGGCGCGCAGGCCGTCGTCATAAGCGAAGCGGATCTCGTCCGCGCCCGAGCCGTGCAGGATCGCCCGTTGCGCTTCCTCCGGCAATTCGCTCCACCGCTTGTCGAGCCGGAACTTGTAGCGCCGCCCGAGCGCCTCGAGCGTCTGCAGGTAATAGGGCGAACTCGACTTGGCCCAGGGCGCAATCGCTCCCTGGCGCAACGTGAGCTTCGGATTGGGGACGACCAGCGAGTTGTCGACCCTGAGCTCCGAACCTAAGCCCCCGCAGACCGGACAGGCGCCGAACGGATTGTTGAACGAGAACAGCCTCGGCTCGATCTCGGGAATGGTGAAGCCGCTGACGGGACAGGCGAACTTGGACGAAAACAGGATGCGCCTGGGCTCGCTCTCGCCCTCGGACGCATCGGCGAACTCGGCAAACGCCAGGCCGTCGGCGAGTTCGAGCGCCGTCTCGAAGCTTTCGGCGAGGCGCGCGGCCATATCCGGGCGCACGACAATGCGGTCCACGACCACCTCGATGTCGTGCTTGAACTTCTTGTCGAGGGCCGGCGCGTCCGCAATTTCATAGAACTGGCCGTCGATCTTCAGCCGCTGGAAACCGCGCTTCATATAGTCGGCGATTTCCTTGCGATATTCGCCCTTCCGGCCGCGCACGACCGGCGCCAGCAGATAGAGGCGCGTCCGGTCCGGCAAAGCCAGAACGCGGTCGACCATCTGACTGACCGTCTGGCTCTCGATCGGCAGTCCGGTGGCGGGCGAATAGGGAATGCCGACCCGCGCCCAGAGCAGGCGCATGTAGTCGTGGATCTCCGTCACCGTGCCGACGGTTGAGCGCGGATTTTTCGATGTCGTCTTCTGCTCGATGGCGATCGCCGGCGAAAGGCCGTCGATCTGATCGACGTCCGGCTTCTGCATCATTTCGAGGAATTGGCGCGCATAGGCTGAGAGCGACTCGACATAGCGGCGCTGGCCTTCCGCGTAGATCGTATCGAAGGCGAGCGACGACTTGCCCGAGCCCGAGAGGCCCGTGAACACGACCAGTTTATCGCGCGGGATGGTGAGATCGACGTTCTTGAGATTGTGCTCGCGCGCGCCGCGGACCGCGATGGCCCGCCCGCCGAACAGGAGCTTCGACAGGCTCAGCGGTCTTGGAGGCCCGCACCGGGCGCGCTGCTGATTTTGGTCCGACCATGGCGGTTCCCTGGAGGCGGCCTTCCTTAACGGTAACGCACGGTTGCGCGCGAATTGCGCTTGCGCAGGCGTCGCGCCGATGCTAGAACAAATGCAGAACAAGGGCAAAGACGCTTCTTTCAGCGTCGGATCCTCGGGGTTAAAGGTTAATGTAGTCGCGGAGCCGGCGGTTCCCAAGCGGCGGATGCGGCGACATGTGGATAAGCGACATGTTTTTGTCGCTGCGCTCGCTGAGCGCGGCAGACGCGGTCGCCGACCGCGTCTACAAGAGGTCAGATGTTTCCGCGCTTGGCGGGCGCGGCGGGCGTTTTTGTAGCCGCGCTCGGTGAGCGTGGCCGGCGCGGTCAGCGACAGCGCCTACAAGTCGGCGAGGAGAGGATCATGGCGGGCAGCGTCAACAAAGTCATTCTGGTCGGCAATCTGGGCAAGGACCCCGACGTCCGGCGGCTCAATTCCGGCGACCAGGTGGTGAGCTTCTCGGTCGCCACCTCCGAAACGTGGCGCGACAAGGCCTCGGGCGAGCGCAAGGAGCGCACCGAATGGCACAATGTCGTGATCTTCAACGAGAACCTTGGCAAGGTCGCCGAGCAATATTGCAAGAAGGGCACGAAAGTTTACATCGAAGGCCAGCTGCAGACGCGCAAATGGCAGGACCAGAGCGGCGCCGACCGCTACACGACCGAAGTCGTGCTGCAGCGCTTCCGAGGCGAAATGCAGCTGCTCGACTCGCGCGGCGGCGGCGGCGAGGGTCGCGACAGCTTCCCCGAGGAAGGGGCCCCCCGGAGTTCAGGCTTCAACCGCGCCGCGACCAGCGAGCGCCGCCCGGCCCTCTCCGGCGGCGGCGGGGCCGGCGCGGGCGAGATCGACGACGACATTCCGTTCTGACCGCCTGCCTCTCCCTTTCCGGAGGGAAGGACGTAGGAAGAACAACGCGGATGGTGAAGTCGGTTACGAGTGGGCTTCAGGCTAGAGTCTAACGATGCTCTTAGGAGGTCAATGGATTGCGCGATATAAAGGGTCAAACGAAGGTGTCCTTGTTCTAGATATCGATGAGATTGATGAGCGCTTCGAGGGAGTCGCTTTCGCGAGGGATGACAAATTTGAAATGCCAAGCACGGCCCTCTCATTCTCAACTACATCGCGCCTGACTTCACAAAAGCTTGATAACTTACCGCTTCGAGCCTTTGATTACTGGGGAAGACTGGATAACGTGGCTCAGCTGCACAGCCGCGGGATTCAGTTTCCTACTCACTGCAATGTCGAGCTCAATCTAGCTGAGTCCGAAGAGCTCAGCATAAACTGGACTACCTCGATTGGTGGTTGGGGAAATGCCACCGCGAAACGAAGCAGTGCGGGCGATCAGTCAACTCTACAGCCGCTAAACATCACCAATTGGAACGACTTCAAAGATTTTGTAACTAAGAAATTGGAGCGCAACAGATATTTGTTTAGGGGGCAATCGAAAAGTAAATGGCGACTAAGGACGAGCTTTCATCGAACTAGCCGCGCAAATCTAAATTGGTTTGAAGCCAATGATATAAGGTCACTACACCATTACCTTAGTGCATTGACGAGGCATACGTTTGATCTAAAAGATCCATTGCAGAATTTGGCTTTTATAAATCTAACTCAACACCACGGATATCCAACTCCCCTTTTGGATTGGACGCGATCTCCTTATGTTGCTGCCTTTTTCGCTTACAGAACAGTTGACTTGAGCAAAGTTGGTCCGGACGACAAAGTCAGAATATTCATTTTTGACGGCCCTGAATGGAATAAGGTGAATTGGGCGCTGAATGCGCTAGCCCCTTCCCCACCCTTGGTAGTTATAATGCAAGCTCTACCTTTGGAAAATCTCCGGGTGGTTCCACAGCAATCGGTCTCCACCGTCTCTACTGTGGATGATATCGAAAGTCATATTCGGGATGCCGAAAACTCTTCCGGAAGGACATTCTTACAAGCAATCGATCTGCCTGCAACGGCTAGGAAGGAGGTTTTGAGCGAGCTGGCGCTAATGGGAATCACTGCAGGGTCTCTATTCCCAGGAATGGACGGCGCGTGTGAGGCCTTGCGTGAACAGAACTTCCATCTGACTAGCAGGTATTAATCCAAGCGTAGGACTTCGGAGGTCCGGCGATGCCCG
This sequence comes from uncultured Alphaproteobacteria bacterium, assembly GCA_963726105.1. Lineage (GTDB taxonomy): Bacteria > Pseudomonadota > Alphaproteobacteria > Rhizobiales > Beijerinckiaceae > Roseiarcus. The sequence continues at coordinate 266,552 of CAVSBJ010000019.1, read as the reverse complement.
TGTTCGTTGTCCTTTTGCGCGCGGTCAACGTCGGCGGAACGGGCAAGCTGCCGATGAGCGAGCTCAAACGGCTGTGCGAGAAGGCCGGGTTCAGGAACGTGCGCACCTATATCGCGAGCGGCAATGTCGTGGCTGAGCGCGACGGCGCGGAGGCCGGAGCCAAGGCCGCGCTCGAAGCGGAGCTCAGGGCTTACGCGGGGAAGTCGGTCGGGGCGGTCGTCCGGACGGCGGCCGAAATGGCGAAAGTCGTCGCCTTGAACCCCTTCCCCGATCAGCCCGCCAGCCGGACGGTCGCGATCTTCCTCGACCACGCCCCGCCTCCCGACGCGCTGAAGACTGTGAAGGGCCAGGCGAACGAGGCGGTTCGCTCAAGCACGCGCGAAATCTTTGTCCATTATCCGGACGGGATCGGCCGCTCCAAGCTCTGCCTCAGCCGTCGACGGAACCGCAGCGAACATGAACACCGTCGCCAAACTCGCCGCGATGGCGGCGGATAAGGCGCGCGTGGTTTTAACGCCTTGCTCGCTTATTTATAGAAATATCTGTTATAAGACTTTGATAATAAAACGCATTCCTTGAAATCAGCGCAATCTATTTTGAATTTCAGATTGTGATGATATTATTATTGATTAGCTCGAAATCGTTGAAGGCTCTTATAACGGTGGCTGTTGGTTCTTTGGGGAGACCGAGAGCTATGGCGGCTCTGATGCGTCATGGCCGGGCTTGACCCGGCTATCCACGTGTTTGACGTGCTGAACTGGCGGCAAGAGACCTGCCAGAAGCCTTTGCCGGCGGCGCGAACGTTCAGACTCGTCATTGAGACGGGGCGGCGTGGGTGGTCGGTCAAGCCCGGCCATGACGGCAAGGCTCCAGACGCAGCCACAACGGAGTCGTTCAACAGCTAACGCTGTAAGAGCCTTGTTGGGAGGTGGCTCCATAGAACGCCGCGGCGCTCTCGATGGTCTGCCTCCAACGCGAGGCGTAGACTGTGAGGGCGCCCCTCGCGGGATAGCAGGGACGCGGTGCTCGCCCGGGCCGAGGATCGGAGAGTGACTCGCTAAACGGCTCGCAAGCAATTGAAAAGGTTCGATTCGGACTCGCAAACGGCCTCAGCGCCCGCCCGCAAAAGGGAAGGTCGCCTTCCTCCTGCGGCCCCTGACTCAACTGTCCGAAGCCGCGCCTCAAGCCGACTTCCGCTCCCGTTTCGTGGCGGTCTTTCGCGCCGGCGTTGCGGTCTTCGGCGGAGCTTCGGCCTTGGCGCCGCCCTTGGCCTTCACCAGCGCGGAATGATCCTTCACGGTCTGCTCGGCATAGGCCATGGCGAATGAGGCGAGCGCGTCATCGAACGCCCCGCTCCTTCCCATATAGCCGGCGATCACGGCCGGGTCGCCGGTGCGCGCGTGAGAGCGCGCGAGCGTCCGGCCGCACAACCTTGCGTATTCCGACAGCGCCGCCTGCTCGGCGAGCTCGCTGACCGCGCCGAGCCGGCGGTTCTTCAGGATGCGAACATAGAATTCGACGCCCAAAGGCTCATCCGAGGTCCAGCCGAGAAAAATGTCCGTCGCCGCCTGCATCATCCGCTGTCCCTCGACCACGCGCCTGCCTTGCGGGCCCTGGTAGGCAAGCCTGTCCGAGAGTCGCTCGAGGACAGAGCGTTGCGCCTGCTTGACTTGGAGGAAGAGAGGCTCGCCGTCGCCGCTGAGGAACAGCCCGACAACACAGATCGTGCCGACTGATCCAACACCCACCGCTTTGAAAGCGACATCCATCATCCGGTACCGGTCGAGAAGAACCAACCGGTCGGGCGTCAGCGTTTCCCGGTAAAGCGCGAACCCGCGCGCAAAGTCGATTCTGCGGCCTCCGAGCGTCTTCGGACTGATGTGAAAGATCGTTGGCGGTTTGTCCGCGATCCTGGGCTCGCCGCCGGCGACAAGATGGGGAAAGTTGTCGTCCCTGTCGAGGCCGCTGGCCTGAGCGTGCCGGATCAGCGTCGCGAGGCTCCGCCGCAGTTGCGGACTTTCGATCTGCTTCAGCTGCTGCTGAAGATCGATCCGACTGTGCCAGATCTCGCGCGGAGACAGATCCATGAGCGCAAACATGTGTTCGCGATAAGCGGTCACCGTACTCGCGGCGAGGCTGCGCGCCCGCTTGTCCGACATGGCGGCGGCCTTGGCCGCGACGGCGACGCTGGCGGCCAGACGCTTGAGGTCGACGGTGAAATCGACGCCCGGCAGCGTCTCGTCGAAATCGTTGATGTCGAAGAGGATGTTGTCTTCGGGCGAATTGAACGCGCCGAAGTTCATCAGATGACAGTCGCCGCAGGCTTGCACCGGCGCCCCGCGAACGGTTGATGGGCAAGATCGGTCACCATCACCGCCGCCGCGCCGCGCAGAAACCCGAACGGGTCCACCATCATGCGCTTGTAACGCTCAGGCACGAGCTCGGGGACCCGTTCCGCGTCGGACTCGGCCAGTATGGCGACCGCGTCCCGACTGAGGGCGCCGTGCAACTTCGCATGCGCTTCGCGAGGGGTCCGCGCTCGCAGCTCTCTGCCGAGCTGGTATCGGTCCGCGCGACTCTTCAAAGCGGCAGCCATGGCGATAAATCCCGGAAAGAGATGCGGTGTCCGGCGTAAGTTCGCAGGACAAACCGGTTCGTCAAAATCCGTGGGCCTCTGATCTTACGCCCTCGATCGCGGGATCGGCGATCGCTCCCGCGCCGATGAACCGGGTCTAGATGCCGAGCGCCGGGCGGTCCAAATCTTCACCGGCGCGGAAGGCTCGGCCAACGACGTCCGAGGTCCATGGACTCGCCTGAAGCCGATCAGGCAGGCGACCCTCACCGATAACAGCGCAAAGTCCCGTCAGGAGCGCGCGTGGCGGGATGGCCAGTTCTTCTCAGGCACCAGTCTTGATTTTGTCCGCCCCAAACGCATTGGCCCCATCCATTGCGATGTCGGTTCGGACCGCAGCCACCCAACGCGAACGCAGGCGTAGTCGCCGATGAGAGAGTGGCGGAAACAAGCACCGCTCCGAGGAACTTGATCAAAGGCATTTTCATGGGGTCACCTCCCGGAACACGACGAAAGTGAAGGAAAATATGCGTTAGCACAAGGTCCTTGCCGACCTTCAAATTGTGAGGATAAAAAGCTCCCTGTCTCGCTCCGGACGACGATCAAAGCTGTGGGGTCAGTTGGAGTTCTCTCCCGATGTCCCTTTCCCCCGCAATCGCGATAAAGACGATCGATGGCGAGGCGCGCACGGTCGGCGATTTTGCTGACCAGGCGCTGCTCATCGTCAATGTCGCAAGCCAGTGTGGCTTCACCCCGCAATACGCAGGGCTCGAAGCGCTGCACCGACGCTTTCGCGAGCGCGGCTTGGCCGTGCTCGGATTTCCGTGCGACCAGTTCGGCCATCAGGAGCCAGGCGATGAGGCGGCAATCCGTAAGTTTTGCACCGACAAGTACGACGTGACGTTCCCGATGTTCGCCAAGATCGAAGTCAATGGCGCGAACGCTCATCCGCTATTTCAGACCCTCAAAGAGAAAGCGCCCGGCCTCTTGGGCACGCAGGCGATCAAGTGGAATTTCACCAAGTTCCTAGTCGACCGCAGCCACCGCGTGCTGCGCCGCTATGCGCCGACGGCCAAGCCCGAGGAGCTCGCGAACGACATCGTGGCAGCGCTCGGCTGAACGCCTTCTGCTTCCGACTTACCGCTCCCGGAGTTCCACATGTCCGCCAAAGCCCTGCTTGTCACCGGCGCCTCGCGCGGCATTGGCCGCGCCTGCGCCCTGCTTGGCGGCCGAAATGGCTGGGCTGTCGGCGTCAACTATCACGAGGATGCAAAAGCGGCAGACGCCGTCGTCGAGACGATCGCCAAAGGCGGCGGCCGCGCTGTCGCGCTCAAAGGCGACGTGTCTGTCGAAGCCGATGTGCTCGGCATGTTCCACGCGGCGACCAGGGCGCTCGGGCCTTTGACCGCGGTGATCGCCAACGCCGGCATCGTCGCACCAACGGCCAAGCTCGTCGACATAAGCGTCGAGCGTATGCGGCGAATCTTCGAGGTCAATGTGCTCGGCGCCTATCTCACCGCACGCGAGGCCGCCCGGCGATTGTCGAGGTCCTCGGGAGGAGCGGGCGGATCGATCGTCATGATGTCATCAGCCGCCGCGCGCCTCGGCTCGCCGAACCTCTATGTCGACTATGCCGGGTCCAAGGGCGCGATCGACACGCTGACCTTGGGTTTAGCCAAGGAACTCGGCCCTGAGGGCGTCAGGGTCAACGCCATCCGCCCGGGGCTCATCGACACCGATATTCACGCCAGCGGAGGCGACCCGGACCGCGCACGCATTCTCGGCGCGACCGCTCCGATGGGGCGCCCGGGCACTGCCGAGGAAATCGCCGAGACGGCCGTCTGGTTGATCAGTGACGCGGCGTCCTATGTGACCGGCGCGCTGCTCGACGTTGCGGGCGGGCGGTGACGGCGCGGTTTGACGCCTGACGCTCGCGCAGCTTAGCTAAGGCGTCCAGCAAACCGATAACCAATGACGGGGTCGTGGGAACGCGCCCTTCCTGATCCCGCGCGCCTTCGTCCTTGACCCCTTCCAATTGCGGTCAAATCGGCCGCGCAATCGCATAAGCTTTCGCACTTGGAGGGTTGAACGTGACCGTGGAAACGGGTCGAACAATCCTGCCAAGCGCAACGGGGTTCGCCGCGCGGCAGGCCATGGCCTTCCTTCGTGCGCGCGACGTCCCGATCGCATCGATGTTGAGCCGCGCAGGCGTTTCGGAGAGCGACATTGACAACAGTCAGCGTCGCATCGCGGCTGTAGCACAAGGCAAGATCCTTGAATTCGCGGCGGAGACGCTGGGGGACAGCGAATTTGGATTGCACCTCGCCCAGAAAACGAACCCACGCGAGGCCGGGTTGCTGTCCTATGTCTCCGCCGCCGCCGAAGACATCGGCGCTGCGCTGGCGCTCGCCGCCCGCTATTGCCGCATCGTCAATGAAGCGGTGCGTCCAAAGCTCATCCAATCCCGGGACGGGGTGACGGTCGAGATCAAGTTCGTCGGCGTCCCCAGGCACTTCGCTTGGCAGAACACCGAATTCATAGTCTCCGCCCTGATCAAGGGTTTGCGGGAAATGGCCGGGCGCGACTTTCAACCGACGCAAGTCGGCTTCACGCTGGCGCGCGAGCCGGATCGAGCGGAGTTCGAACGCTTCTTTGGCTGTCCTGTCGCGTTCAGCGGATTAGCAGATCAGTTCAGCCTTTCGAATGAGACGCTCGCCATTCCTCTCATCACCAGAGATCAACATCTGTTGGCGACACTTCGGCCCATTTGCGAGGAGGCGGGGAAGGAGCGCAACACAGCTTATGGGACACTCCAATCTTCAGTCGAGAACGAAGTGCAGAAATTGCTGCCGCACGGCAAAGCCAACAGGCAGACGATCGCCAAGGCGCTGGGCCTGACCGAGCGAACGCTTGCGCAAAAGCTCGGCGAGGAGAACACAAGATACGAGAAAGTTGTCGATCGTTTACGACACAGCCTGGCGCTCCAATACGTCAAGGAGCCCAGCGTTTCGGTCGCGCAAATCGCCTGGTTGCTCGGCTACGAGGGACCGACCTCGTTCAATCATGCTTTCGCCCGCTGGACTGGCCGATCGGCGTCAGAGGCGCGCGACGAGAATCAGGGCCGGAACGACGGCAAGGTCTCCAAGCTCGGCCGCGCCCCGTAAGCCTCGAACCGCCCCGTTGGCGAGCACCTACGCGGACGGCGCTGAGCCGACCGAATGGCGCAATTAACCGCTAATTTGATGTAAGTTTGACGCAAGCATTCCACATATGATAGGCGTTCATGGCAATACAAACTAGCTAGGGAAATTCGTGCAATGAAGAAGATTTTTCTGGGTGTCATAGGTGCGGCAGCGACAATCCTGGGGGCTTCCGCAGCGTCCGCGGCGACGATCGACGGCATAACAGTCAACGAGTACGGCCGCGTGAACCCGGCCGGCCCCGACTATGCACAGCCAGGCGCCGGAACCGGCACGGCGCAGATCCAAATCGGCCAGGTCAACGTCATGCCTCCGAATCCGCCTGAATTTGGAAATCCCGGCTGGGATCCCTACGGCCTCAGCGACACGACCCACTCTTGGTGGAACATCGAGGGCGGCCAGGTGACGTTCAACGGGCCGGGCAACGCTCTGACCATCGTCTGGGGCTCACCCAACGACAACAACCCGGCCGCGACCAACACCGTATCGTTCTACACCGGCGCCAACGGGACGGGCTCGCTAATCGGGCAGGTGCTCGCTTCCGACCTTTATTCGAACTTCAGCAACATCAACAATACGCAGGACCCCGGCTTCCTCGTGTCTTTCATGACGCGGGAGAAATACGGCAGCGTCGTGTTCACGACCGGCTCGAGCGACTTCGAGTTCGCCGCGGTCCCCGAGCCGTCGACCTGGGCGATGTTGGGCATAGGCTTCGTCGGCTTGGCGCTCACTGGATATAAGCGCTCGCGGCGGGATCGCCTCGCGCCTGCGCTCGGCTGAGGCATTCATTCGCGCCTCCCGGCCGCGACAGGCCGCCCAGGGGTTTGGGCGGCCTTTTCTTTCGGAGGGCTGTTCGCTGGTTCAACAGCGACGCCGTTGTCGAAGGCCTAGGGCAGAAGAGGCGCGCGCCTCCGCGTTCGCGGAAGGGTCTCGTCGGAGGCCCCGAGCGGGGTCTGTCGCCAGACCTGGTCCGCGCAGCCGGAGTCCCTCCCGCAGAGCGAAGCCGCGCGAGCCCGCCGGGGATCGCCTCGCCCCCATAACCAGTCGGCGATTTAGAGCTCTTCAGCCGACCAGCGTCCGCAAAAACTGGCGCCGCGCTGCGGAATTGGCTAAACCCGGATGGCGCGATTGGCGTCAAGGACCTCTTCCCATTGCCCGACATTATTGACGAGCGGCCCGCACCTAGCGGACCGGCTGATATCAAACCCGTCTCGATCCTCGATGAAATGAAACGCAGCTATCTCGATTACGCGATGAGCGTGATCGTGAGCCGCGCGCTGCCCGACGTTCGCGACGGCCTGAAGCCCGTGCACCGGCGCATCCTCTATGCGATGCGCGAACTGAACTTCACACCCGACCGTCCGTACAACAAGTCGGCGCGCACCGTGGGCGACGTGATCGGTAAATATCACCCCCACGGCGAGCTTGCGGTCTACGACGCCTTGGTGCGCATGGCGCAGGACTTCTCTATGAGCGCGCCGCTCATCGATGGGCAGGGCAATTTCGGCTCGGTCGACGGCGATCCGCCCGCGGCGCAGCGCTACACCGAAGCGAGGCTTGCGCCCGTCGCGATTCCTTTGCTCGACGATCTCGAGAACGACACCGTCGACTTCAAGCCGAACTATGACGACAAGGAAGAAGAGCCGGTCGTCCTGCCGGCGCGCTTTCCGAATCTTCTCGTCAACGGCGCAGGCGGCATCGCGGTCGGCATGGCGACCAACATCCCACCCCACAATCTCGGCGAGACGATCGACGCCGTTCTCGCTTTTATGGACAAGCCCGACATCACGCTCGAGGAATTGCTGGAGCTGATCCCCGGCCCCGATTTCCCGACGGGGGGATCGATCCTCGGGCGAGCAGGCATCCGCTCCGCTTATGCGACCGGCCGCGGCTCGATCATCATGCGCGCGAAGGTCGCGGTCGAAGAGCTGCGCAAGGACCGCGAGGCGCTGATCGTCAGCGAGATCCCCTACCAGGTCAACAAGGCGACGCTGATCGAGCGGATAGCGGAGCTCGTCCGCGAGAAGCGGGTCGAGGGCATCTCCGATCTGCGCGACGAATCCGATCGCGACGGCATGCGTATCGTCATCGAGATCAAGCGCGACGCGGTCGCCGACGTGGTGCTCAACCAGCTCTGGCGCTTCACCGCCCTGCAGTCGAGCTTCGGCGCCAACATGATCGCGCTGAATAGCGGCCGGCCGGAGATGCTAACTCTGACCGACATGCTGCGCGCGTTCGTCGACTTCCGCGAGGAAGTGGTTACGCGGCGGACCAAACATCTTCTCAATAAGGCGCGCGACAGCGCGCATATTCAGGTCGGCCTCGCCATCGCGGTCGCCAACATTGACGAGGTGATCCGTCTCATTCGCACCTCCCCCGATTCGACGACAGCGCGAACGGCGCTGATGGAGCGGGTTTGGCCGGCGCGCGACATGGCGCCGCTCATCACGCTGATCGCGGATCCTCGCCACGCGCTCGACGCCGACGGCGCGATCCGTCTCTCGGAAGCGCAGGCGCGCGCGATTCTCGAATTGCGCCTCGCGCGCCTGACTGCGCTCGGCCGGGACGAAATCGCCGAGGCGCTCAACCGGCTGTCGGTGGAAATCGCCGACTATCTCGACATCCTAAGTTCGCGCGTGCGGCTGATGGGCATCATCCGCGACGAGCTCGTCAAGGTGAAGACCGACTTCGCCATGCCCCGCCGCACTGTCATCCTCGACAGCGACGCCGACATGGAGGACGAGGACCTCATCCAGCGCGAGGACATGGTCGTGTTGGTGAGCCACGGCGGCTACATCAAGCGCGCGCCGCTCTCGACCTACCGCGCGCAAAGGCGCGGTGGAAAGGGACGCGGCGCGATGGCGACGCGCGACGAGGATTTCGTCGCGAGATTGTTCGTCGCCTCGACCCATCAGCCAGTGTTGTTCTTCTCATCGACGGGGCAGGTCTACAAGGAAAAGGTCTGGCGCCTACCCCTCGCCGCCCCGCAAGCCCGCGGCAAGGCGCTTGTGAATTTGCTGCCCCTCGAGCAGGACGAACGCATCACCACCATCATGGCCCTGCCGGAGGACGAGGAAAGCTGGGAAGCGCTCGACGTGATGTTCGCGACGACACGCGGCACGGTTCGGCGCAACAAGCTCAGCGACTTCGCCCAGGTCAACCGCGCCGGCAAGATTGCGATGCGGATCGACGAAGGCGAAAGAATTGTCGACGTGCAAATCTGCTCTGACAAAGACGACGTTCTTCTGACCACCGCGCGCGGGCAGTGCATCCGCTTTCCTGTCGATGACGTGCGCGTGTTCAAGGGCCGCGATTTGATGGGCGTGCGCGGGATCGCGCTCGCCGAGAGCGATAGCGTCATCTCGCTTGCGATCCTGCGATCAATCGATGTGACCGCCGACGAACGCGTCGCTTATCTCAAGCAACGTCGGGCGACCGAGGGCGAGGCGAGCGAAGCCGAAGGCGCCGCCGAGAGCGAAGGCGAGAACGGCGCAGAGCCGAATGGCGCAAGCACGCTTGAGCCGGAGCGCTTGGAGGGGATGCGCGCGGCCGAACAAATCATCCTTACGATATCCGAGAACGGCTACGGCAAGCGGACGTCTTCGTTCGAATACCGCGTCACCGGGCGCGGCGGCAAAGGCATTGTCGCGATGGCGGTCAACGCCCGCAACGGCGCGCTCGTCGCCTCGTTCCCGGTGGAGGAGAGCGACGAGCTGATGCTGGTGACGGACGGCGGCCAGCTCATCCGGGTTCCGGTGACCGGCATCCGCATCGCTGGCCGGTCGACGCAGGGCGTGATCGTGTTCGACACCGCGGATGAGGAGCACGTCGTCTCGGTCGACCGCATCGGTGAGACCGAAGGCGAGGCGGGAAGCGACGAGGACGGCGAGTAGCGCCGCGCCTCAACACGGTCGCGGCCCCGCAGGAAACCCCGTATTCGGGCTTCGGCGACCGGAACTGACCGGTGTTCAAAGCGAGGATTCCGGCTGGGCGCACAAGTTTACGCGGGCGAATGATTTCAGAGGCTTGGCTGCGCTTTCGCGCAACTTTTTTCGTCCTCGAACGCTTCCATGAGAGTCATTCCGGGCGAGTGCGTGAGCGCCAGCGGCGGAGCCGTCGGCGCGATTTCCGGCAGCGTCGCAGGCGCCGGCCGCGCCGAACCGAGATCGACGCCGTGGTAGAGATTGAGCTCCCGCACGACTTTCAGGAACGGCGCAATCGCCTTCAGGTTTCCCTCCTCGAGCGACACGTCGGCGCAGCGCAGCGCCTTGGTCAGCCGCGCGACCTGGAGGCGGGCATAGTCCTCGGGCGCATCGAGCCGCCGCTTCGCCAGCGCCTGACCCACAGCGCGGCGAACCGCCGACGCGCTCGCCTTCGCATGGCTCGCGATCTGCTCGATGCTGTAGCCCGACACCAGCAGCTCGAAATACGCCTCCCGCCGCTTGCTCAGGGTCTCGCGGAGGATCTTGCCGGCGGCCCGCTTGCGCGCCCGCTCTGAGATCGGTTTCGGTTCGTCGGGCATGGACTCCACGCTTTTTTCAATTCGGACCCACTATACCTGATATTCTGTTTTTCCGCAAGCAATTGTCGTCACCGCCTGAATCGCTCCCGTGCTGGAGCGACGCGGTCTCGATTCGATCTCTCAATCGCCTGAAGCCGGATTTTCTGGCGATCGGTACGGACACCCAGCCGAACCCGAGTTTCGCCGCCGAATGGGATGGCCTGACCCGGCAGCCGGGCGCGGCTCATGCAAGGTCGGTCCTCGCCGTGGCGTCCCGCCGTGCCTCGCATTCCCGCCGTGCCGAACTGATGTAGGATGCGAGGCGAACAGAGGTGAAAATCCGATGACCCGACGCGCGCGCGACGTTCTCATCGACATCCTGCGCGATGAGGGGATCACTCACGTGTTCGGCAATCCGGGCTCGACCGAGATGCCGCTCATGGACGCGCTCGTCGACGCGCCGGACATTCGCTACGTGCTCGGCCTTCAGGAAGCGACCGCCGTCGGCATGGCCGACGGCTGGGCGCTCGCCACAGGCCGGACCGCCTTCGTCAACCTGCATGCGATGGGCGGCCTCGGCAACGCCATGGGCGTGCTGGTCGCCTCGAAGGCGAGCGAGACACCGCTTGTCGTAACCGCCGGCCAGCAGGACACAAGGCACCTCATGACCGAGCCGTGGCTTTCGGGCGACCTTGTCGCGCTCGCCGCGCCGGTGACGAAATGGGCGAAGGAGTTGCGGCGCGGCGACGATGTCGGCCCAGCGCTCCGCCGCGCCTTCAGTCTTGCGCGCACGCCGCCATGCGGGCCGGTGTTCCTGTCGCTGCCGATGGACATCCTCGACCAGGACGTGAATCATCCGACGCCGCCGGCTTCTTCGCCGCCGCGGCTCGGACCTTCGCCAGACGCGGCGCAGCTGGCCGAGACGCTGGCGGCTCTCGATCCCGATCGGGTCGTCGTCCTGCTCGGCGACGATTTGCCGGCAGCGGCGAGCGCCGGCCTCGTCGCCTTCGCCGAGGCCGGCGGCTTTCCAGTCTGGGGCACGCAGCTCACCTCGCGCACGGCGTTTCCGTCGCACCATCCCTGCTGGGCTGGCGTGTTGAAGCCGGACTTCGCAGACATGCGCGCTCACCTCCAATCCGCGCAAGCGATCGTCCTCGTCGGCGGACGCGCGTTCGTGGCCTACCCTTATCGCGAAGCCGAGCCGGTGCCCGAAGGGATCGCCGTGCTCCATATCGCGGACAATCCGGAGGCGTTCGGACGCGAACACGCCGCAAACATGGCGCTCCTCGGCGACATCAGCCAGACGCTCGCCGCGGTCGCCCAACGCCTCGCGGAACGGGTCGACAAGAAGAAGGTCGCGACGCGGCTCGCCGCGCGGGGCGCTCACCGGCGCGAGGCAAGGGAAGCGGCGCGCAAGGCTATTCTGGCGGAACGCGCGAGCGGGCCTCTCAGCGCCGACGCCGCCGTGCTCGCGGCCCTCGACGCGCTGCCTGAGGACGCGATCATCGCCAACGATTCCGCCGCCACCTTTGGCCGCGTCCAGGATCTCATGACAACGGAGCCGGGGCGCTACTTCTTCGCGCGCGGCGGCGTGCTCGGCTGCAGCATGCCGGCGGCGGTTGGCGCGTCGCTTGCGACAAAGGGCTGGGTCGTCGCCTTCGTCGGCGACGGCGGAGCGATGTATTCGCCGCAGGCCTTGTGGAGCGCCGCGCATAACAAGACGCGGACGATCTTCGTCATCTTCAACAACCGCCGCTACGGCGTGTTGCAGAACGTCGCCAGGTCGCTCGGCTACGCCAACGCCAAGGCGGGCCGGTTCGTCGGCATGGATGTCGTCGATCCCGCGATCGACTTCCAGGCGCTTAGCGTCTCGATGGGCGTGTCGGCTGAGCGTGCGGACGATCGCGACGCGATCGGCGCGGCGATTGGGCGCGCGCTCAAGCGCGAGGGTCCATCGCTGATCGAGATCCCGATCGGCTAGTGCAGATCGCGCGTGTAGACGAATTTCGGCATGTTCCAGCCGTAGCGGAGCGCGAGCAGGCGCAGCGCCAGTCCCGCCGCCATCGCGACGACCATCACCGGATCGTGCGGCAGCCCGGCGCGAAGGCCGCCGACATAGAGCGCGCCCGCGACCGCCGAGACGCTGGCGTCGAGCTCGCTGCGAAAGAGCAGCGGGACGTCGTTGCAGAGGACGTCGCGCAACACGCCGCCGACACAGCCGGTGATCATGCCGGACATGATGACAATGAGAAACGGCAGATCGAGATCGAGCGCGACGTTGCAGCCGATCACGGTGAAGAGGGCAAGCCCGATCGCGTCGAGAACGAGAAAGACATTGCGCAGCCGATGCACGATGCGCGCGATCGCGATGGTGAACAGCGCCGCGCCGGCGGTCACCAGGAGATAATAGGGATGCGCCACCCACGAGAGCGGATAGTGCCCGAGCAGGATGTCGCGCATCGAGCCGCCGCCAAGCGCCGTCACGCTGCCGAGCAGGCAGACGCCGACCCAGTCCATGCTGCGCCGGCCTGCCGCCAGCGCCTCCGTCATCGCCTCGACGACAATGGCGACGAGGTACAGAGCGTGAAGCAACATGGCGCATGCGCTCCCGCGCGAGGGCGCCGCCAACCGGCCTCGGTCCAGCGCCGCCGTGCGACCCTTATCACCGCCTCGGTTTTCGGCGAACGCCCGCACGCAGAGCGAAGGCGATCATCATGAGGCAAGGCTCAAGGGCGTGCGCGTTTCGCCAATGAGCCGCGGTTCGATCGTGCGGACATACCAGTCGACGAACTGGATGACGCCGCCCTCGTGAACTGTTGAATAAGGACCGGGCTCGTAGGCGGGGGAGCGGAGCCCACGCGCGTTCTCCTCGACGATCCGGCGATCCTGGTTGTTGGTCTCCGTCCAGACGTGGGTGAGCTCCTCGAGGTCATAGTCCTCGCCCTCGACCGCGTCCTTGTGGACAAGCCATTTCGTGGTGACGGCCGTCTCGGTGGCGCTGATCGGCAGCACGCGGAAGGTCACGGCGTGGTCGATCAGCACGTGGTTCCAGATCGTCGGATAGTGATAGAGCATGAGCGAGCCGATGCGCTCGGCCGAGACCTCATCAGACAGGTTTCTTCGCACCGCGCGCTTGCCCGTCAGCGTATAGCTCTCAACATTCGGCAAGAGCGGCGTTCTCGTCGCGCGGAACTGGCCCATGGGGTCGATGCGGAAGCGGGCGGGAAGCCCGGCCGCTTCCAGCCGCGCCCAATGCTCCAGCATCTCAGGGTCCTGCTCGGCGCTCTGGATTCCGGTCGCGCTCGGCGCTTCCGGGAAGGTCTTGCAGAGCTCCGGATGATTCGCCTGGCAGTGGTAGCACTCGCGATTGTTCTCCCAGACGAGCTTCCAGTTGCCTCGCTCGACGATCGTGCTCTCGTGCACGACCTTCGCTTCGGCAAGGCGATGCGGCGCGAAATAAGGCTCCATCATCTTGCGGAAGGACGTGAAATCCGGCGGCGTCTCGGCCAGGCAGAGGAACAGATATCCGGCCACGCTCTCGCAGGCGACGGCTTTCAGCCCGTAGGCCGATTTATCGAAACCCTCGGCGACCTGGCGAGCGAACAGGAGGCGCCCGTCAAGATCGTAGCTCCATTGGTGATAGGGGCAGACGAGCCGCACGGCCGCGCCCTTCTCGGTCGCGCAGATCCGGCTGCCGCGATGCCGGCAGGTGTTGTGAAACGCGCGGATCGTTCCCTTGAGATCGCGGACCAGGATCACCGAATAATCGCCGATCTGAACGGTCAGAAAAGAGCCGGGCGTGAGTTCGCAATCGTGCCCGACGAACAGCCAGTCCCTGTACCAGATCATCTCCATGTCGAGCCGGAAGTAGTCCGGGTCGATGTAGAAAGGCTGCGGCAGGGTGAAGCCTTCGCGGCGACCCCTCAGCCGTCCCAGCATGTCGTCGCGCGCGTCCATGGATTTCCGTCCTCGACCGGGAGGGATCGCGCGCGGCGGGTGATTCCGAACGCCGGCGCGTTTCGCCAACCATCAAACCGAGCGCCGCCATGCGTCAAGGACGTTCGTCATGCTGGGCGCCAACAATCCGGAGCTTGCCGCATCGAATTTCTAGTCGCGTTTGGCTGGACAAACGAGAGCCATTCTCGATCCGCGCCTACGCCCGTATCAGCGTCGCTTCCGTTTTCGGCGAATGCCGCAACGATTGCAGGACGACGCAATAGCGCTCGGTGAGCTTCAGCAGGCTGTCGAGCTGGTCCCGCGACGCGTCGGTATCGAGCTCGAACTTGAGGCGAATGTCGGTGAACCCGACCGGCGCCCGCTTGTCGACGCCAAGCGTGCCGCGAAAGTCGAGATCGCCTTCCGCCGCCACTTTGCCCGAGCGCAGCTCGATCCCCATCGACGTCGCGACCGCCTTCAGCGTCACGCCGGCGCAAGCAACCAGCGCCTCGAGCAGCATGTCGCCGGAGCAGAGCTCGGCGCCGCTTCCCCCGGTCGCCGGATGAAGCCCGGCGACGGCGAGCGCGCGCCCCGTCTCGACCCTGCAGGCGATGCCTTCGGAATCGAGCGCGCCATGGGCCGTGAGCGTGATGAGCCCAGCCTTGTCGTCGCCGCGGTAGCGTTCCTTGAGCGGCGCCTGGATGGCGCGCAGTTCGTCGCCGTTCATTGTGCTTCGTCTCCTCTCAAATCCGTGAAAGCCTGAAGTTCGTCGTCATCGCGAGGAGGCCCGAGGGTGACGCGGCGATCCAGAGATGAAGCGCGGCGCTCTACGATCTCTGGACGGCTTCGGCATAGCCCTTCCGGAAGGACGGGCGTCCTCCCACACCCCCGCGCCTCGCAATGACGATCCGCTCTCTTCAAATCACCTCCGGTTCCGACCACTCGAACTTCAGCGGCGCCTCGCGGAAGGCGAACCGGTCGAGGTGCGAGCCGACGACGCCTTTCATGCGCTCGACCGTCTCTTTCGCTTGAGCGTCGATCGTCACCCACAGGTCATCGGGACGCGCCTCAAGCGCGACGACCGCGTCGGGAAACCTGACCACGCCCTTCTCATCGGAGAGGTCGACTTCGAGCTTGTGGCTCCAGTGCTTGCAAAGCTGCTGCATATATTTAGAGGCGTTGGCGGTCGGAACCTTGGCGCTAACGATCGGCATGTTGGAAACGTCTCTCGGCGTTCGGTGCTGTTGGACGCAAGCTTAATCGCAGGATGGGACCGCATCCTGACAATCAAGCAGGGCATGCGGACCTCGATTTAGTCCGAAACCCGCGTCCGACTCAATGCGGGTCTTGCGCGTATGGACGACGGAAGTCCGCTTGCCGCCACCCTCCGCCCAAGCTAACGCTTGCGCGATGACCCGCGTCGGCTTCTTCTCTGGCTCGTTCGACCCGATGACCAACGGGCACCTGGACGTGATCGAGCATGCGGCGGCGCTCTGCGACCGGCTGGTTCTCGGCGTCGGCTCCAATCCCAACAAGGCGGCCCTGTTCACGGTCGACGAGCGGCTGAAACTCATCCGCGAGGCGGCCGCGCCGATCATGGCCAAGGCGGAATGCGAACTCGACGTCGTCGAATTCACCGGCCTCGCCATCGAGGCCGCGCGTAAAGCCGGCGCGACGCTGATCTTCCGAGGCCTGCGCGACGGAACGGATTTCGACTACGAGATGCAGATGGCCGGCATGAACGGCGCGATGGCGCCGGACTTGCGAACCGTCTTTCTCCCAGCATCTTCGCCTGTCAGGCCGATCACCGCGACTTTGGTGCGGCAGATCGCATCCATGGGCGGCGACGCCTCCGCCTTCGCGCCTCCCAATGTCATCAAGGCGCTGAAAGCGAAGTTCGCAAGGCGCTCCTAAAGAGTTGCGCCCCGCACCCTCATCCGGCCCTTCGGGCCACCTTCTCCCTGTGGGAGAAGGGAATCCACTTCGACGGCCGGAAACCCATTCTCCCTCGGGGAGAAGTCTTACTCATTGCTCGTGAAGTTTCATTAATAGTATCAATATCTCATGTGAAACCATCAATTGGTTGCCGCCTTCCGGGTATCATATAGGTAGATCGCCTGTCGGGCTCTTGTTCTGCGTCATGTTACCCTTTTATCGCGGCACTTTCGGCGCTTCTATCTACACTCCGCTGGTTGCGGTCTTTCACACCTCAATCTCGCGGGCAAGCGCCGCGCCAGGCCTAGCCCGCGCCCCTCGCCATGCCTTCTGCTTACAGGCCGTCGAGCAATAGCGGGCGTCGCTTCGCGTCGGCATAAAGGACGAGCTGCATAGGGCACGGGGTCGAGCCCTGGCAGGCCGCCGCGCCCTTCCGATCGCGCGATAGACCGCGAGGCGACATTGATCGCTGCAGGCAATAAGCTTCGGGAGTTTTCGGCCCCAAAGATTGTGGATGACAGGCCGGCCGCATCTCTCGCATGGCCGGGGATCATGCCAATCGACCTAGAGATATTTGGCTGCACGGCACTCGCTGCAACACTCGGCACGGAGGCTGCCGCCGCTCCGCCCACTGTATCCGTACACCCGGTAAATAGGATCGAAGGACTCCATCTCTAGGTGGCAGAGCTTGCACTGCATGCATTACGGATATCATAGCGTAATCCCGGGTTACGCCTTTTTATCCGTAACGCTTGGGGCGCGAAACCGAGGCTGAGGGCCGGCGATGCGGGGCCGCGGATTTCCAGCTAGCGGAACCAGAAGGTGGGTTTGTCCCCATCGTACAGCCTGTCTTTGCCACCACGCCGGTGCAACGCCATCGGACGGCTGGACTCGACGGATTGCGTTGAAAAACTCCGCTTGATTGAGGCGCTGGTCGCTGATTCTCTTCTTCTGCGCGCGGGAGATTCGGTCGATGATGGGGGAGCGGCGGGTGATGCAGGAGGCGCTGTTCTACGGCTTCAGTGTTGAGCGGCATGTGCCCGACGATCATCTGCTGCGCAAGAAGCGAGATGAATGAGCTCGCCGTCGAAGCGGTCGACCCCGCCGCTCGTACGAAAACGACCGCTTTGCCGCAATCTAGGCGTTCAGCCGAAGACCGCCTTCTCGCGCGTACCCGCCCGTTCACAGGACCGATCTTGAAGGGCAGCAAAGGCTCGATCGCACCCGTTCGCGAACCCTTCGGCGAATGACGGGTATTTGCGCATTCCGGCCGGCAGGAGTTGACGTGAAGCGGACATCGCTGGTCGCGACGGTGACGCCGCAGACGGGAGCGAACCGAATCGGTCACGTCAGCGCGGAAGTCTGTCCCTGCGGCGCTACGCTGGATCAGCCCTTCAGAAAGAGGCTTACCTCTTCGAAGAATCGATCAGAAGCCGGCTCATGCTCCAGGAACAAATGGTTTCGCCCAGGCAAGGCGATGAAGCGGGCGCCGGGGATGCCGCCGGCCAGCTGGCGCCCGGCTTCGAGTGGAACCATCTGGTCGTCCCGCACGTGCATGACGAGCGTCGGCGCCTTCACTTTGGAGAGCAGGTCGATGATATCGAAATCGTTGACGGCATCGAAATAGCGAACGGCACACTCGGGAGAAGTCGTTTTCAGTTGCAGCTCGTTGAAAATGTCCGCCTGCTCATGCGTTGCTCCCGGGATGAAAAGTCCTGTGAACATTTGCCGAAAGGTTGGATTGTCCGCGCCCCATCCGAGGCGCATCAAGGTCGTCATCGCATCGCGTCTTTCTTTCTCGGCCGGAGAGCGCTTCTTTCCGCCGAGCGCGAACGCGCCGTACAAAATAAGGTGCGATACACGTTCGGGGCGCCGCACCGCATATGCGACGGCCACGGCGCCGCCTTGGGATATTCCGAGGAGCGGGAAACGGTCGACGCCAACCGCGTCGACGACTGTCTCGAGGTCGGTCACCCAGGCATCAAGCGAGAGCCTGTCAACGTCCCAATCAGACATGCCGTTGCCTCTGGCGTCGTAGCGAATGAGTGTGTGTTCGCGCGACAGTCCGCGAAAGAAATGGCGCCAAATCGGGCTTTCCCAATCGTATTCAAGATGGTTCATCCAGTTACCGGACTTCACCAGGATCGGCCCGCTGCCTGAGATCGCATAGGCGAGGCGCACTCCATCAGGCGCCCGGCAATATTTGATGGTCTGCGCCACGTTCGCGTCATCGGGCGTAGAGGCGTTGTCCGTTTTGTCCGTATAGTCGATTGCGAATACCTCGACCGCCTTGGAGATGTTTTTCAATTTTTGCAGACCGAGAGTTCGGAAACCGAAAGCAAGCTTTCCGCTGATCTGATCATAGACGGCCCGGGATATTGAGACGCCGCCGGGCTCGCAGATGCTCTCGAGCCGCGCCGCGATGTTGACCCCCTCGCCCAATATATCGTCGCCGTCGATCAGCACGTCGCCGAGATGGACGCCAATGCGATAGACGATCCGCCTCGCCTCAGACGTATCGACGTTACGCTCGACCATCATGTTCTGGATCGCAACCGCGCATTCGACGGCGGCGACGACGGAGGGAAACTCGAGCAACACACCGTCGCCCATGGTCTTGACGACCCGGCCGCCAAGACCCGCAACGATCGGAGCCGCCGCTTTGCGATGCTCGCGCACCGTCTTTGCTGTGCCGGCCTCATCCTCGCCCATCAGGCGGGAGTAGCCGACAACGTCGACGGCCATGATTGCGGCGAGCTTCCGTGTTTCGCCCATGGTGTTCTCCAGGCCCGGGCTACCTCGGCGTGAAAATCAATCTAGCATACCGGTCGCCCGGAATCCGCGTCTCGATGGCGCGAGTGGGGCTTCTGAGAGCACTTCGGGAATGGCCGCTAGTTACGCTTACCGGCCGAAGACCAAGTCGACGTGAATGGTCATGGCAGATCGCGACGCTGGACGTGGTGGTCGGGCGGGTAGCCGTCTTCAATCCACATGAACGCGGCTTCCTCGTCGTCCCCGATGCGCTCGTCGAGGCCTTGATCGCTCGTGGTCTGCCATTCGCGCTGACGACGGGCCATGGGCAAGAGGGCATAGATCAGCGATATCGCACGTAGTCGACCCCGAGGACCGTTCGATTTTGCGGCGTTCCGTCGCACCATCGATGAACGTATGGCCCCAAGCGGCCCGGACAAGGGAAATGCGCTCTCGCCGCGCTCTACCTTAGCGAGGCGTTGATCGCGTCCAGCGCCTTCGATCCCGGGCACAATTCGCGCTCAGAGAGCTCGTTGAGCGGCCGGTCGGTCGTGCCGAGAACCTCGTGCAGTTCGTTGGCATCGTCCTCGATGTAGATGAGGCCGGTGGCGATCTCGCCGGCAACGCGGGCGCGCTCGAGCGTGGCGAGCGCCGCCGACCGGTTGCGGCAATCGTGATTGGCGTCGAGCTTGCGCAACACAATCGTCGAGCCATCGTGCATCATGACCGGCTGGCTTCCGCCTTCCACATAGTCCACCTCGATCGGCTCCCGTCCGGTGATGACGTCGAGCGCGTTCACGGCGATGTTGTGCTCGCGCACGTGGTCGAAGCTCTTGGTCGAACCGGCGTGATTGTTGAACGTGACGCAAGGCGAAAGGACGTCGATGAACGCCGCGCCCTTATGCTCGAACGCTGCTTTGATAAGCGGCACAAGCTGCGCCTTGTCGCCGGAAAAGCTGCGCCCGACGAATGAGGCGCCGAGCCCGATCGCCATGCCGACAAGATCGATCGGCTGATTGAGCGCGCCCGCGCCCTTCTTGCTCTTTGACCCGCGATCGGCGGTGGCCGAGAACTGTCCCTTGGTCAGCCCGTACACGCCGTTATTCTCGACGATATAGAGCATGTTGACGCCCCGCCGCATTGAATGGGCAAACTGGCCAAGCCCGATCGACGCAGTGTCGCCGTCGCCGGAAATGCCGAGATAAATGAGGTCGCGGTTGGCAAGATTGGCGCCCGTGAGCACCGAGGGCATGCGCCCGTGCACCGAGTTGAAACCATGGCTCTGGCCGAGCATGTAGGTCGGCGTCTTGGAGGAGCAGCCGATGCCGCTCAATTTCGCGATGCGATGCGGCGGCAGACTCAATTCGAAGCACGCGTGAATGATCGCTGCGCTGATCGCATCATGTCCGCAGCCGGCGCAGAGAGTCGACATCGACCCTTCGTAGTCGCGGCGGGTGTAGCCAAGCTCGTTGACCGCGGTTGAAGGGTGATGAAACTTCGGCTTACCGAGATACGTCACGAAACGCGCTCCAACGTTTGCGCCGAGGCCGGGCGCCGCAATCGGCTGGCGATTTCCCGAACAATGAAACGGGCGGTGATCGGCATTCCGCCGAAATGAAGGATCGATGTGAGCTGTGCCGGCGCGATCTCGAGATCGGTGGTCACAAGCGTGCGCATCTGGGCGTCGCGGTTCTGCTCGACGATGAACACGCGCTCATGCTCGCGAATAAATTCGGCGACCTCAAGCGCGAGCGGGACAGCGCGAATGCGTAAGGTGTCGACATGAAGGCTGTCACCCGCGAGAAGCGCCTGCGCCTCGTCCATCGCCGGCGCGGTCGATCCGTAGTGAATGACGCCGACGCGAGCAGGCTCCGCCGCTCGCCTCAGCACCGGACGGGGTAGGAGGCTACGCGCGGTCTCAAACTTGCGCAGCAGACGTTCCATATTGTCGACATACGGGCCCGATTCCTCGGTGTACCGGGCGAAACGGTCGCGGCTGGTGCCGCGGGTGAAATAGGCGCCGCGGGTCGGATGCGTGCCGGGCAAGGTGCGGTAAGGGATGCCATCGCTGTCAATGTCATTGTAACGGCCGAATTCGCGGACTGTTTCGAGTTCTTCGCCGCTCAGCACCTTGCCGCGATCGTAGGCGCGCCCATCGTCCCAGCGGAACGGCGCGGTGAGATGCGCATTCATCCCGATGTCGAGATCGAGCATGACGAACACCAGCGTCTGCAGCCGCTCGGCGAAATCAAACGCGCTGACGGCGAATTCAAACGCCTCGCCTGGCCCATCGGGGATCAGGAGCACATGCTTGGTGTCGCCGTGCGACGCGAAGGCGGCAGCGAGAAGGTCCGACTGCTGCGTGCGCGTCGGCATGCCGGTCGACGGGCCGCCGCGCTGAACGTCGAACACCACCACCGGAACCTCGGCGAAATAGGCGAGGCCGAAGAACTCCTGCATCAACGAAACGCCAGGACCGGAGGTGGCGGTGAAGGCGCGCGCGCCGTTCCAGCCAGCGCCGATCGCAACGCCGATCGCGGCGATCTCGTCCTCGGCCTGGACGATGGCGTAATTCTTTTTCTTTGTCGCCGGATCGACGCGATAGCGCGCGCAATTGCTCTCGAACGCTTCGGCCAGCGAGGTTGAGGGTGTGATCGGATACCAGGCGCAGACTGTGGCCCCGCCGTAGACCGCGCCTAAACCCGCAGCGAAATTACCCTCGACAAGAATGCGATCGCCGGCGGCGTCGCTGCGGCGGACGCGAACGCCAAGTGGACATTGGAAGCGCGACTGCGCATCATCGTAACCGATCTTGAGCGCCTTTAAGTTGGCGTCGATCAGCTTGTCCTTGCCCTTGAACCGCTCGCGCAGCAGCGTCTCGATGACGCCAAGCTCGATGTCGAGCAGGGCCGCGAGCGCGCCCACATAGACGATGTTCTTGTAAAGCTGGCGCTGCTTGGGGTCCGAATATTGCGCGGTGCAGATCTCGGTCAGGGGCATGCCAAGGACCGCGATGTCATCGCGATTTAACAGGTGCGCAATCGGCCGGGTCGAATCATAGAAGAGGTAGCCCCCGGGTTCGATCGCGGCCAGATCCTGCACGAACGTTTGCGGGTTCATGGCGACCAGGATGTCGGCGCCGCCGCGCGCGCCTAAGAAGCCTGCTTCGCTCACCCGCACTTCATACCAGGTCGGCAGGCCCTGGATGTTCGAGGGGAAGATATTGCGCGGCCCGATCGGCACGCCCATGCGCAGGATCGAACGTGCGAACAGGAGATTGGCGCTTGCCGATCCCGAGCCGTTGACATTGGCGAAGCGAATGACGAAGTCGTTTACAGCTGCGATCGGCATGTGTGTCCGGCTTGCGCCATCTCGATGGTGAACTTCATCATGTCCCAGGCGCCGGTCGGACAGCGTTCGGCGCAGAGACCGCAATGCAGACAAAGATCCTCGTCCTTGACCATCACCCGTCGGGTCTTGACCGGCTCCGAGACATAGATCGCCTGGGAGAGATTGAGCGCGGGCATGATAAGGGATCGCCGCAACTCGTCCTCGGGCGCGTTGGGTACGAACGAGATGCAATCGATCGGGCATACGTCGACGCAGGCGTCGCACTCGATGCATAGTGGGGCGGAAAAGACGGTCTGAACGTCGCAGTTCAGGCAGCGCTGCGCTTCGCCCAAAGCCTGCTTCAGATCGAAGCCGAGCTCGACTTCGGTCTGAATGTTCTTGAGCGCCAGCGCATTCTCCACGTGAGGAACCTTAAACCGGCGATCGAGGGTGATCGCATTGTCGTACGACCATTCGTGGATGCCCATCTTCTGGCTCACGAGGTTGGTCAAAGGATCGGGCCGCTCGCGCGGATCCTCGTCACGGCAGAAGGCGTCGATCGAGATCGCGGCCTCATGGCCGTGCGCGACCGCGGTGATGATGTTCTTGGGACCAAAGGCCGAGTCGCCGCCGAAGAAGACGTTCCGCATGCTCGACTGGAACGTCACGGGGTCGACGGCTGGCAGGCCGTCGCGGCCAAAGGCGAGGCCAATATCGTTTTCGATCCAGGGAAATGCGTTCTCCTGGCCAACTGCAATCAGCACATCATCGCATTCGATGACAACATCTGGCTCGCCCGTGGGCGCGAGTACGCGACGCTCGCGCTGGTCTTTCGCGACCGCCATTTTCTCGAAAACGACGCCGGTCAGTCGGCCCTTTTCATAAGTGAATTCCTTCGGCGCGAGGAAATTTAGGATCTCGACGCCCTCTCGGATCGCGTCTTCCTTTTCCCACGGCGAGGCCTTCATCTCGGCAAAGCCGGAGCGCACGACGACCTTGACCTCGGCGCCGCCGAGACGAAGCGATGTCCGGCAGCAGTCCATCGCCGTGTTGCCGCCGCCTAGCACCACCACACGCCGGCCAATCGATGAGACATGGCCGAACGAAACGCTCGCGAGCCATTCGATGCCGATATGAATGTTGCTTGCCGCTTCGCGGCGCCCGGGGATGTCGAGGTTGCGCCCGCGCGGCGCGCCGCAGCCGACAAAAATCGCGTCGTATCCCTCGGCGATGAGGCTCTTGAGGCTGTCGATACGCCGTTCGGCGACAAATTGGCCGCCGGTGAACAAAGCGTAGCCGACCTCCTCGTCGATCACTTCGTCGGGCAGCCGAAACTTGGGAATCTGGCTCCGCATCATGCCGCCGGCGCGCGTGTCGGAATCAAACACGACGACCTCGTAGCCGACCGCAGCGAGATCGCGCGCGACGGTCAGCGATGCTGGGCCTGCGCCGACGCAGGCGACGCGCTTGCCGTTTCGCTTCGCAGGCCCGCCCGGCAGGAGCGCGGCAATGTCGTGCTTGTGATCGGCGGCGACGCGCTTGAGCCGGCAAATCGCGACCGGCTGTTCCTCAAGGCGTCCCCTGCGGCAGGCAGGCTCGCACGGACGATCGCATGTGCGCCCCAGAATTCCGGGGAACACATTCGACTTCCAATTGATCATGTACGCCGCGTTATAGTCTTTCGCCGCGATCTTGCGGATGTATTCGGGGACCGGGGTGTGCGCCGGGCACGCCCATTGGCAATCGACCACTTTGTGGAAATAGCTCGGGTCCGCGACGTCCGTCGGCTGCACGACTTCCTGTCCTTCCGCCCGTTCCCGACCGACCAACGTGTCCGAGTCCATACTTACGCCAGCTCTCGGATCAAAATTTTAAAATCGGGCTTTCGAGACGACAAAAGGTCATGAAGCGAGTGTTTTAGGGCCATTTTAACGTCAATCGAGCCGCGCGCGCCGCGCAAAACGCTCAAATTGCCTCCCTGATACGCGGCCATGCGCCCCGTAAGCCGATAGCCCGAAGGCCATGGATCGCCGCGTCGAGCATATACTGGGTGACGCCGGTAATCCAGGGCCGGGCCGAAATGATTGACACAATGCCCGGCCGGCCGCCGATCGTGGCCGGGCGCGCGATCCGGCAGACGAACTCGGGATGGGCGCCGATTAAATGGCGCGGCACGGGCCGCAGGCCGATTCCAGATGATTGGCATTCCATCCGCATGCGGTCCTCGCCGTGTCTATCTGGCAACCGCAACGCGGCGCATCCAGTCGATGCAATCCTGAATTATGCCTATGCGGCGCTCGAAAGCGAAATTCAGATCAAAGCCATTTCCGATAGGTATGACCCGACAATTGGAATTATGCATGAAGGCAGCGACGGCTCGACAAAATTCATTTTCGATTTAATGGAGCCTGAACGACCAAAGATTGACCGCGCGGTGGTGGGTTTCGTCGAGGGACACGTCTTCGACCCGGCCGATTTTGTCATGCGACCGACGGCGTTTGCCGACTTAGGTCGTGTGGACGAATTTGATCAAGCATAGGCCGGCGGCGAAGCTGACGATCGATCTGAAGTTTTGGGCGGTCTTTTCGCAGCGTAGCGCGACCCGCTTGAAGCGCTTGAGCCGTCCGACGCCCTGCTCGATGCGGGCGCGGGCTTTGTAGAGCGTTCGTGCGAAGAAGGCCGGCTTGTTCTTTTCGTTCGCCTTGTGCGGGATGACCGGAGCGACGCCGCGCGCTCTCGCGGCGTCCCGGTTGGCCTTGCTGGCGTAGCCTTTGTCGCAGATGACGGCGCGCGGCTGAATGTCGGGCCCGATATCGAGCAGGGTTTCGAAGTGACGCCCGTCGGGGGCTTCGCCGCCGGTCAGGTCGAAGGCGATGATGTCGCCGGAGGCGTCCGATTTTGCGTGGATTTTCGTGGTGAAGCCGCCACGCGAGCGCCCGAGCGCCTGGCCTTCTTGCCCCCCTTTGCTCCGGCCGCCGAGACATGAGCGCGCACGGTGGTCGAGTCGAACATCTGAAGGAGATGCGCCGTGGAACTCATGGACGCGAGCGTGTCGAAGAAGGCCTCGAAGACGCCAGCCTTGCTCAAGCGATCGAAGCGCTTCCACACGCTGTTCCAATGACCGAAGCGCTCCGGCAGCGCGCGCCAGCGAACGTTCTCGACGGTGAAAAAATGAAGCGCCTCGAGGAAGCGGCGATCGTCCTCGGCCCTCCGTCCACGCCGAGGCAGGCAGGCCCGGAACACCGCAAGCGTGTGCGCCCAATCGTTCTCATCCATCTTTGTCGACATGGACCCCGGCCCCTGATTCGGTCGGAGTCCTATGAATCACGCCTGATTCACCGCGGGAATCCCAAAAACATCATCTGTCGAAAATTCGTCCACACGGCCTAATCCGGAGATGGCGCGGATCGTAGCGGCGAAGGTTTCTGTATAGAAAATCCTTTGACGCCGACCGGCCGGAGTTGACGGATATTGTTGAAAAACTCGAATTTCAGCCTCGATCACAATTCCAAAGACCGCTGATAGTCTCGATGGAGATTTCCTTGGGGTCTCAGCGGAGCGACAGATCTTTCTGCGTACGACCTTCTCTTAGGCCCTGCTGTGGCGATTACGCGTGGAGACAACACTAAGTCCGCGGAAGCGGGATTTTCGCGGCACCTCAATTTCCGACTTTTTCAACAATATCGACGTTTAGCGGCCATTCAGGATCGTGACAGTGGACGTTGAAGTTGGAGAAAGCGGCCGTGCGCGAAAACGCGATTCGGGCGTTTCGCGTGGCCAAGCTGCAGGACACATCGGAGAGCGGGGACCGACGTGCGTTGTAGCCCTCGGCCGGTCAACTCGGCAATGGCGTCGGCCTCTGCGAGGGAAAAGACAATGGTGGCACGATGACCGCATACTACGCTATTGACTAGACAATCGCGGCGGACGGCATATCGTTAGCCCTCGATCAAGGCGGGACTGGAACTCGCCAACCAGGGAGGACACTATGAGATTCGACTTGGCCAGCATTGCGTTTGCATTTTCGCTTATCGCCGTTCCTGCGCTGGCGGACGATACAATCAAGATCGGTTATATCGATCCCCTCTCCGGGGGCGGCGCATCGATCGGCGAGATCGGCCTGAAGACGTTCCAGTATCTCGCCGACGAGATCAACGCCTCCGGCGGCCTCCTCGGCAAGAAGGTCGAAATTGTCGGGCTGGACAACAAGACCAATCCGCAGGAGAGCCTGATTCAGGCGCAAAAAGCCGCCGACCAGGGCATCCGCATCATCACCCAGGGGAACGGCTCTTCGGTGGCCGCGGCCCTGTCCGACTGGGTCAGCAAATACAATGACCGCAACCCCGGCAAGGAGATCATCTATCTCAACTACGCCGCGGTCGATCCCGTGCTGACCAATGACAAATGCTCCTACTGGCATTTCCGTTGGGACGCCAATTCCGACATCAAGATGGCTGCGCTGACGAACTTCATGAAGGACCGGCCGAACATCAAAAAGATCTATCTCATCAACCAGGATTATTCCTTCGGACAGTCGGTGCAGAAACAGGCCCGCGCCATGTTGACGGAAAAGCGTCCAGACATCGAGATTGTTGGCGACGAACTGCATCCGCTGCTGAAGATCACCGATTTCTCCCCCTATATCGCCAAGATCAAGGCGTCGGGCGCCGATAGCGTGATCACGGGCAACTGGGGCCAGGATATTGCGCTCCTGCTGAAAGCGGCGGCCGATGCGGGCCTGCAAACCGACTGGTACACCTATTACGCCGGCGGCGCTGGTGGCCCCACGGCGATCAAGCAGACGGGGCTGTCGCATCGCGTTTTCGCGATCACCGAAGGGGTTCCAAACTCCGCTCCCGAGGCGGCGCAAAAATGGGAGAAGGATTTTCGTGCGAAGGAGGGGGTCGCGCTCTTCTATCCCCGCGCGGTCAACGAAATGCGCATGCTCGCCACGGCCGTCAACCAAGCCAAGAGCGACGATCCCAAGGCGCTGGCCGCGAAATTGGAGGGCATGACGGCGGAAAGCTTCGACGGCGGCGAAATCACCATGCGCAAGGACGACCATCAGCTGTTTCAGGACATGTTCATCAGTAGTTTCGGCCCGCTCGACCCCGGCGCCAAATTCGACGAGGAAGGCACCGGGTGGGGCTGGAGGAAGGTCGGAGTGGTCCAGGCGAACGACACCACCCTGCCGACGACCTGCAAGATGGAGCGGCCCTGACCGAAGTCTCGCGGGCTGGCGGGGCGCCCTCACCCCGTCGACGCATAGGCGCGGCGTGGCGCCCGCCAACGCTCCAACGGCCAGGCTCCGATGCTGCAGCTCATCACATTCTCGACGCTGAATGGCGTGCTCTACGGCATGCTGCTTTTCATGATGGCGAGCGGCCTAACGCTGATCTTCAGCATGATGGGCGTGCTCAATTTCGCCCACGCGAGCTTCTATATGCTCGGGGCCTATTTCGGGTTCGAGATCAGCCGCCGCATCGGCTTCTGGCCCGGCTTCGTCTTGGCGCCGCTGACGGTCGGCGTGATCGGGGCGCTCGTCGAGCGTTATGGCCTGAGGCGCTTGCACAGGCGGGGCCACGTCTCGGAGCTTCTGTTCACCTTTGGGCTCGCCTTCGTCATCGAAGAGCTGGTGCAGATGGTCTGGGGCAAATTGCCGGTTGACTACCGCGTGCCGTCCCAGCTCGATTTCGTGGCGTTTCGCCTGTTCGACACCACCTATCCCGCCTATCGCGTGTTCATGCTGCTAATCGCGATCGCGATGTTCGCGGCGCTGCTCGCCCTGCTGACCCGCACACGCGTCGGCTTGATCATTCAGGCCGCGCTGACCCATCCGGATATGGTGGCGATGCTCGGCCATAATGTGCCGAAGATCTTCATGCTGGTATTCGGCGCCGGCGCGGCGCTCGCGGGCCTCTCGGGAGTCATCGCCGGTCCTGCGCTGGTGACGCAGCCCGACATGGCGTCACTGCTAGGGCCGATCCTGTTCGTCGTCATCGTCGTCGGCGGCCTGGGTTCGCTGACCGGAGCCTTCGTCGCCTCGCTCTTGATCGGTCTCGTGCAGACGTTCGCGGTGGCGATGAACTTTTCCTTTGCCGAAGTCTTGGGGCCAGTCGCGCCACCGTTCCTCGGCGACCTGTGGAAGGTAACGATCGCCGAACTCGCGCCCGTCATGCCCTATCTCATGCTCGTCCTCGTCCTCATCTTCCGTCCGACCGGCCTCATGGGAAGGCGCGAGTCATGACGGCGAGGCTCAGCGCGCTGGCGCCGTGGTTGGCCTACGCCGTGCTGCTCGCCGCCGCTCCGCACGCTTTCCCGTCGCCGACCGCGCTGACGATGATGAGCCTCATGGGTGTCATGATCATTTTCGCCCTATCCTACAATATGTTGCTGGGGCAGACGGGCCTGCTTTCGTTCGGACACGCGGTCTATTATGGCCTCGGCGGTTTCGTCGCGATCCACGCGATGAACGCCGTCATCTACAGAAAGCTCGGCGTGTCCATCCCCGTCATTCCTCTCGTTGGCGGATTGGCTGGGCTCGTATTCGGCGCCCTGTTCGGACTCATTTCCATCCGTCGGGCTGGGCTCGTCTTCTCCATGATCTCGCTCGGCATCGGCGAGCTTGTCTCGTCGAGCTCGTTCATCTTACGCACCTTCTTCGGCGGCGAAGAAGGCATCACGACCAACCGGTCGAAGCTCGCGCCGTTCTTCGGGCACAAATTCGGTCCACAGCTCGAGGTCTATTATCTCATCGCGGTCTGGTGCTTCTTTTGCGTGCTTGCGATGTATGCGCTGACCCAGACGCCGTTCGGGCGCATGTGCAATGCCGTGCGCGAGAATCCCGAGCGGGTCGAATTCGTCGGCTACTCGCCGCGCATGGTGCGCCTGATCGCTTTCTGTTTCGCGGCGTTCTTCGCCGGGATCGCGGGCGGGCTCGCGGCGATCAGTTTCGAGATCATGAACGCCCAGCAGCTCGGCGCGCAGCAGTCGAGCCTCGTTCTCCTGATGGCCTACATCGGCGGCGTCGGGTCGTTCGCCGGGCCGATCGTCGGTGCCGTGATCATCACCTTCTTGCAGATCATGCTCTCGGACGTCACCAGCGCCTGGCAGCTCTATTTCGGCCTGATGTTCATCGCCGTCGTGATGTTCGCGCCCGAGGGAGTCGTCGGATGGACGATGCTGCATCTTCGGGCTTTGCACGGCGGCGTCGCATGGCGGCTCGCGCCCGTTTACGCTGCGGTCGGGCCGGCGTTGGTCGCGAGCGGCGCCGGAGCGATCATGATCATCGAACTCGCCAATCGGCAGCTTGCCGAGGCGCGCAGCGAAGGGTCGGCGATGCGGCTCTTCGGCTTCGGCGTCGACGCGTCGACGCTGCCGCCCTGGATTGCCGCAGTCGCGCTGTTCGCTTCGGGAACAGCCTTGGTCTGGAGGCTTTGGCCGAGGGTCGGCGACGCCTGGGGCGCTGTCAACGCGCGCCTGCACTTTCGGGGGGAGGGATGAGCGCGGCGCTTTCGCTCCTCGATCTTCGCAAAAGCTTCGGCCCGGTGCACATCATCCGCGGCGTCTCGCTCGACATCGCCGAGGGCGAGCGGCACGCGATCATCGGGCCGAACGGTGCCGGCAAATCGACGCTGTTCAACCTCGTCAGCGGCCGAATCCGTCCGAGCTCTGGCGAAGTGCGCCTACACGGCCAGGCGATCACCGGGCTCTCGCCGTTCGAGATCAATCGCCGCGGCCTGTCGCGCAGTTTTCAGATCACCAACATCTTTCCGAAGATGTCGGTCGAGGAGAATCTGCGCTGTGCCGCGCTGTGGTCGCTCGGCTACAAATACGCGTTCTGGACCTCGATCGAACAGCTCGGCGACGTTTGCGAACGGGCCGAATGGCTGATGGAGCGTGTAGGCCTGACCTCGCGCCGTCATGTGCCGGCGGGCGTCTTGAGCTACGCCGAGCAGCGGGCGCTGGAGATTGGCGTGACGATCGGCGGCAGCGCCGACGTCGTGCTGCTCGACGAGCCGACGGCGGGGATGAACAACAGCGAAACCGAGCAGGCCATCGCCCTCATCCGCAAGGTTACGGAGGGCAAGACGCTCGTCATGGTCGAGCATGATATGGGCGTCGTCTTCGGCCTGGCCGACCGCATCTCCGTACTCGTCTACGGTCAGATCATCGCCAGCGACACGCCCGAGCGCATCCGTAAGAACCCGGCCGTGCGCGAAGCCTATCTCGGTGAGGCGGGCGCCTGATGCGCACGCCGCTGCTCGAAGTTGCCGGGCTCGAGGCCTATTACGGCAAGAGCCACATCCTGCATGGCGTCACGTTCCATGTCGGCGAGGGCGAGATCGTCGGCCTCCTCGGACGCAACGGCGTCGGCCGCTCGACGACGATCAAGGCGATCATGGGCGACGTCCCGCCGCTAGGCTCGATCCGATTCCGGGGCGAAGAGATCGCGGGCCTGAAGCCGCATCAAACGGCGCTAAAGGGGCTGGGCTACGTCCCCGAAACCCGCGACATTTTCCCCGGGCTCAGCGTGCGGCAGAACCTGCAGCTCGGCGAGAAGGCCGGCAAGGCGGGCAACCGCTGGGCGATGGACGACATGTTCCGGATGTTCCCGCAACTCGAGGAGCGCGCCGACATGCGGGCGGGCGTCCTTTCGGGCGGCGAGCAACAGATGCTGACGATCTGCCGGACGCTGATGGGCGACCCGGACCTCGTCATGATCGACGAGCCGACGGAAGGCCTATCGCCGATGATGGTCGAGCATGTCGCCCGCCTGCTCGAGGAAATCGCCAGGCGCGGCGTCGCCATCTTGCTGATCGAGCAAAAGCTGACAATCGTTCTGAGGATTGCCCATCGGCTCTACGTCATGGGACACGGGAAGATCGTCTACGAAGGCACGTCCGCAGGTCTCACCGCGGCCGCGGACATTCGCAAAGAATGGCTGGAAGTGTGAACGGGAACTGCTCGCTCTGAACGCTTCCTCTTGGGCCGACACGGTCTTCAACATCCTCGCGCGCCAACGTGATCCAGGACGGTGAGCACGCCAAGAATATCGGCAACCAAGATCGGAGCGAATTTCGGGCTTCTCGCGATCCTCCACCGTTCTGCGACA
Source organism: uncultured Alphaproteobacteria bacterium (assembly GCA_963726105.1). Taxonomy (GTDB): domain Bacteria; phylum Pseudomonadota; class Alphaproteobacteria; order Rhizobiales; family Beijerinckiaceae; genus Roseiarcus. The sequence goes on along the minus strand of CAVSBJ010000019.1, from coordinate 235,212 downwards.
AGCACGAAGACCCAATCGTAGCCGCCCCCCATCGCTGAAGCTCATTGGTAATCGGCGGCTTTGCTGGGACGCGCACCTCTGCCGAGACGACGAACCGACGTGATAAACAGGTCGTCGAACGCAAGGGAACGCCAACTCCCGTCACCCGATCTCCGCCAGCAGGGCACGGGCGTTGCGCACATCCCTTGTGGTCTCTCCGCCCTCGATCGCGGCGAGGATCGGGTCGAGCAGCGCGTGAGGATCGTTGCGCGCACCTGCCTGGCGCCATAGCCGGGCAAGGTCGGTGGCCGCGCGCAGTTCGAGCATGCGGGCTTCGTGCCCGTGGGCGATTTCGATGGCCTTGAGGAAACAGGCTTCGGCGCGCTTTCGGTCGGGCTCGGGGCGCCTGAGCGCGATCTGACCATCGACGCGGCACAAATCGGCGAGCCAGAACCGTTCGCCTGACTGCTCAACGAACGCGAAGGCGTCCTGGAGGGCGGATTCGGCGCCCACGATCTCGCCGCTCATCAACAATGCTTCGGCAAGGTAGGATTTGAAAATGGAATCGGAGAAATACCCGCCGGATCGATTGTTGGCGGCTATCGCGCCGCGCAACGCCGCGACGTTTTCCTCTGTCGGTTCGCGCATCGCGCGAGCACCAGCCTGGTAGTTGGCACCCCATAGACGAAATTGCTCCACTTTTCTTTCAACGCAAAAGGCGACATGTTCAGCGGCGTGGTGTTCGGCGGCTGCGAAATCGCCGTACATGAGTTCGGGCCACGCCAAGGCGAGCTGCATAAACAATGCTATCGTGCCGGGAACTTTCTGATCGGGGAGTTCGGTGCGCACCAACTCACGGACGCTAGCCGCCTGATCGTGGAGGCCGAGTGAAGACAGAACCCACACCTTGCTGCAAAGCGCGGAAAGGCCGGGATCGATGGAGAATCCAAAGCCTATCGGCTTCTGGCGGGTAGGATCACGGAGCCGCAAGGCCCGTTGTAGATTATTCAATGCCTCGCGGTTTTGTCCCATTGCGATCTGCATCATGGCGAGCATGCGATAACCCACGAGAAGATAATTCGCTTCGTCCTGCCGTTCAGCGGCTTCCACGAACTCGCGCGCCAGATCGAGCGCGGACTGCAGTCGGGCTGCCATGTATGGCGTCATGTAAAGGCCGATGAGCACGAAGAAGCGCTGCGAATCGTCGCCAACGCCGGCATCGAGAAGCCGCTTCGCCGCCCTGAAGGCGGCGACCGTCTCCGGCGCAGTGTAGGCTTTCAGTGGCGCCAGCGCGGTCGCGCGAGCGACATGAAGCGCGAGTTCAAGCGATTCCCTGTCAGTCCCCTGGGGTAGGCGCGAGATCAAAGCCAAACCCGTGTCAACATATCGATCGGCTTCCGCGTAGGCCGAGCGCGAGAGCGCGAGTTCCGCCGCTTTCAACCAATAACGCGCCGCCGGTTCGGGAAGGCCCGCCTCCGCGTAATGATGCGCTATGATGGCCGGCGCGGCATCGACCTGATCGGCGAATTTCTCCCGCAGCGCCCGCGCGATGTCGGCATGTATGCGTTGGCGGCGGCTCCGCAGCAGTGAGCCGTAAGCAGTGTCCTGCACGAGCGCGTGCTTGAAGACATAGGTCGATTCCGGCGGCGCGCCGCGCCCGTGGATCAGCTCCGCCGCCATGAGTTGCGCGAGGGCCTCCTCCAACTCCGCGCCTTCGATCGGCGACACAGCTTCCAGCAGCCGGTAGGGAAATTCGCGTCCGATTGCTCCTCCGATTTGGGCGGTCTCCTTAACCGGCGCGAGCCGGTCGAGACGCGCCATCAGTGAGTCCTGCAAGGTCGAGGGGATCGAGAGCGGGGTCAGCGCCGATGCAAGCACATAGCCGCCGTCCCCCTCACGCAATAGGCCGGACTCCATCACCATCTTGGTCAACTCTTCGACGAACAGCGGCACGCCGTCGGTTTTCGTGACGATCTGCTCCAAGACCTCAGCCGGTAGCGCCTTTGCGCCCGTCACCCGGTCGATCATCGCCGTTGCCTGACGTCGACCGAAGCGGCTGAGCTGGAGCGAGGCGACATGCGCGCGGCCGACCCACGGCGCGGCGAATTCCGGGCGAAAGGTGACCACCAGCAGCGCACGCAGGCCGGGCAGCCGATCGATGAGCCGACTGAACACGTCCAGCGAGGTCGGGTCGATCCAGTGCGCATCCTCCAGCAGCGCCAGCACCGGCGCGTCTTTGGTCAGCCCCACGAACAGCGCGATCAGCGCCAGAATCGTTCGCTCCTTTTGCTCCGCCGGCGTCATCTCGAGCGGGAGGTATCGGCCCTCGACGGGGATCGACAGCAGGCCAGCGACGAGCGGCGCGATGTCCTTTCCCTCCAGACCCGAACGCACGATCATTGCCTCCAACTTGTCCAGTCGCGCCGCTGCCGGCTCACCGCTGACAAATCTTGCCGCATGACAGATTTGGCTCATGATCGGATAGAAAGCGTCGTTGACGTGGTGCGGCGAGCATTGATAACGGACCCTCACATGAGGCTCGTCGTCGATCCGCTCGCTGAGCGTCGTCAGAACGCGCGACTTGCCTATGCCCGCCTCGCCTGAGATGAGCGCGACCTGACCTTCGCCATCGCTCGCCTCGCGCCAGCGGTCGACGAGCAGGGCCACCTCATGGTCGCGCCCTACGAAAGGCGTCAAGTGTTGGGACCGCGACGCCTCAAAGCGGCTGACGTCTCCGCCTCGCGAAGAACCGCCCAGGTGGGAACCAGCGCGTCGAAGCCTTTTAGGACTCGGGGCCCAAGCGGCTCCAACTCGAACGCGCCGCCCAAGAGCCGTCGCGTGGACTCCGCGATCACCACGGCGCCCGGCTCGGCCAGCGCCTGCAACCGCGCCGCTAGAGTGGGCGTTTCGCCGATCACCGCCTGTTCTTGTGCAGAGCCCTGTCCGACAAGGTCGCCGACAACGACGACCCCAGTGGCAATGCCCACGCGGACCTCGAGTTTTTCATTCGCCCGCGTTTCGAGCTTCGCGACGACCGCCGCGATGTCGAGGCCGGCCCGGACCGCACGCTCGGCGTCCTCCTCATGGGCGCGCGGGAAGCCGAAATAGGCCAGCACGCCATCGCCCATGAATTTGGCGACAAAGCCGTCATAGCGTGCGACCGCGCCCGAACAGATGTCCTGATAGGCGCGGATGACCTCGCGCATGTCCTCAGGATCGAGCCTGGCCGACAGCACGGTCGAGCCGGCGAGATCGCAGAACATGACTGTGAGCTGGCGGCGCTCGGCCGCGCCGGCGACTGGCGGGATCGGAGTGGCGGCTGGGAGCGCGGCCGCAGATCCAGGGAGCGCCGCGACGGCCTTCAACAGGCGCTTGCGGTGCCCTAAAGACACACCGATTCTCTCAAGGTCGGCGTCCGTGAGGTCGCTCAGGACCTCGACATCGAGGTCATTTTCGCGAAATAGCGCTTCGTACTGTTGAAGACCGAGGTCCCGCAGCCAAACCGCGACGTCCATTGTCGTATCCTGGACCGCCCGAATCCAATGATGCTGTTACGGAGACGCGGTGTCCATAGGTTTCGGAAGTTTCGGGTCAATTTGACCTATGCGTCACGCCGGTCGGGAATGGCCGCTATGTGCGCTCACCGGTCGGGATGCGCTCCTCTGCACACGAGCGTGGAACCTCATGCTAGAGAACGCCACAAAGGCGCGGAACGATTGCTTGGACTTCCTCGGGGTCACGAGCGCCCGATCCCAGAAGGCTGATCAAGAAGGTCGCCAGCAGACTTTCGGCCTCCGTGTCCGAGCGCTTCTCCGAACGTGTGAAGACATTTTGCAATTGCGCTGCACGCCTTTCCAAGGATCCGAGGCGTGCAGCATTTCCGTTTCGAATCGCAATGGCATCGACGGTCGCCCCCTTCGGGCGCCCCTCGCCAACGAGCCATGGGAATTTTCAACGGCGCTCTCATGAGCAAGTGTTTTCGGCGTTGGCCAAACTCCACTGTTCCACAGGCGGCCAGCTCCGCGTCAATCACTCCCGTCTCGAAGCATTTCATCGAGGATTTCGCTGTAACGGATGGCGGCCTGCGATGAACTCGCTCGGATGTAATGCGCTTCGGTTACCCGCGGATCGACATGCTGAAGCAGACCGCTCGCCAGATGGGGATAGTCGCTGCCGTACAGCGCCGCGGTTGTCGCGGCGCAGGCTCGGAAAAGGTGAGGGTTGACGGAAGAGCCGAGCGCAAAACACGTTGTTCGAGGGATGGTCTTATTCATCGTTTTAAGCGACATAGCGCCGCCGCCCAGCGCCATCCACAGCGGACCAGTCGCTACTTCCAGATCTCCTCCGCCAAAGCCTGCGCCGTCCCCTCTCGCTTTCCCGCCAGCGCAAAAGAAGCGCGGGCGGTAGGCGCGCAGATATTCATCGACGCACGATGTCAAAAATCGAGGCACAGGCCGTTCGTCGGTTCGGCGGCTCTTCGTCTCATCAGCAGCAAGCCTGATCCACCAGCCCTCGCCTATCCTCAGGAAAGAACGGCCGACGGTCAGGGAGGCAAAGGGGCCGACGCGTATGGGGCAGACGGCGAGCAGGGCGATCATGAGGCCGTTACGAAACTTTGTCGCTCGCCTGGCTGATCCGGATTTTGCGTCTCGGGCCTCCTGCATCAGGATGAGGCCCGCTTCGACCAGTTCCTCGGCGCCGACCATGCGCGAAAGCTTTTCCCGGGGGCGCGCGTTTCGGGTCAGGTGCGCGGCGACATTTCTGAGCCAGCCGAAATCCCGCTCCGGCGCCAGCGTGTGCGCAATCCATCCCACGTTCCCGGCGCCGCGCGCGACGATTACCGAACCGCGGCTGAGCCCCGCTCGTTCGATGAAGATTTCGATCGCCTCAGGCGTCACATGCGCCGCGGCGGCGGCTTTCTTGCCGAGCGCGCCCCGGTCCGACACCACCCGAAGGAAGGAGCCGTAGTCGCGCTCGCGAATCGCTCTGCTGGACGGGCGCAAATGGGCGGCGCGGCCTCCGGCGGTGAGGCGCTGCGCCGGTCGCAAAGCATCCTGCCAGACCCGTTGGTCCTCATTCGGCCAATCCTCAAGCGGCAGGGGGCGCAGCATCAATGAGGCTCCCGCGAAAATCGGTCCTGCAGTTTCTCGCGCACGATGTCGCCGAAGATAGCTGTCGCCTGGCTGGTCTCGAGGCCGCAATAGGAGTGAACCGTGGTTCGCATGCTGCGGTGCCCGAGGACGCGACGGGCTAATTCATAGTTGCCCGGCTGATGGTTGAGGATAAGTGTACCTGCGACATGGCGAAATTGGTGTGGCGTGATCCGCAGTCCACAATACTTCTTGATGGCTGCGGTGATCTGCACTCCCAGCCATGTGGAGCGCTTATGCCGACCGCCTTCACCAGGAAACAGCCACGGGGCGTTCGACCCACGCGCCAAGACCGCCAAGTGGTCATGCACGTATTCTGCGATGAGAGCCGCCAGCGGCTCCCGAAGAAGAAATTCGAGCGCCACCCGATTTTTCACGTCGTGCTCGGGAAACCGCAGCCAATAGGCCGGTTCGGATGCGTTGGTCCGAGAGAGATTTTCAGCAAGCCGAATACTGATTAAATTCTAGAGCCGGATCGGCGCGTAGGTCAGGATTCCGATTGCAACCGCGAGCTGCGCCAGGATCGCCGCCTTAAACGGAGACGATTCATGGGCCAGCCGAGCCTTTTCCATGAGCTTGGAGGGCAGACACACGACTGACGAACCAGACGTCCGATCCCTGAACTAGGCCGTGTGGACGAATTTTCGACAGATGATGTTTTTGGGATTCCCGCGGTGAATCAGGCGTGATTCATAGGACTCCGACCGAATCAGGGGCCGGGGTCCATGTCGACAAAGATGGATGAGAACGATTGGGCGCACACGCTTGCGGTGTTCCGGGCCTGCCTGCCTCGGCGTGGACGGAGGGCCGAGGACGATCGCCGCTTCCTCGAGGCGCTTCATTTTTTCACCGTCGAGAACGTTCGCTGGCGCGCGCTGCCGGAGCGCTTCGGTCATTGGAACAGCGTGTGGAAGCGCTTCGATCGCTTGAGCAAGGCTGGCGTCTTCGAGGCCTTCTTCGACACGCTCGCGTCCATGAGTTCCACGGCGCATCTCCTTCAGATGTTCGACTCGACCACCGTGCGCGCTCATGTCTCGGCGGCCGGAGCAAAGGGGGGCAAGAAGGCCAGGCGCTCGGGCGCTCGCGTGGCGGCTTCACCACGAAAATCCACGCAAAATCGGACGCCTCCGGCGACATCATCGCCTTCGACCTGACCGGCGGCGAAGCCCCCGACGGGCGTCACTTCGAAACCCTGCTCGATATCGGGCCCGACATTCAGCCGCGCGCCGTCATCTGCGACAAAGGCTACGCCAGCAAGGCCAACCGGGACGCCGCGAGAGCGCGCGGCGTCGCTCCGGTCATCCCGCACAAGGCGAACGAAAAGAACAAGCCGGCCTTCTTCGCACGAACGCTCTACAAAGCCCGCGCCCGCATCGAGCAGGGCGTCGGACGGCTCAAGCGCTTCAAGCGGGTCGCGCTACGCTGCGAAAAGACCGCCCAAAACTTCAGATCGATCGTCAGCTTCGCCGCCGGCCTATGCTTGATCAAATTCGTCCACACGACCTAGGCGGACAATGGCCATATTCTTGTCTGTCAGCCCGCCCCGCTTGTACTCCCTAGCAGGCTGCTGAAAAAGTGGCGCGGAAAGGTTCTGGAATTTTGGTTTGCGGCGTGATTCGCTTGCGTCGGCGAGGCGATTCGGGAGGAACCGATGCGGGGCGAGGATCGGACGAGCGGGGCCTTGTTCTCTTACGTCGACGTCGAGGCGCGCATCCCGGCGCAGCATCCGCTGCGGGCGATGCGGCGGCTGACGAACGCGGCTTTGGCTGAGCTCGACGCGAGGTTTTCCGCGCTTTACGAGGGGATCGGGCGTCCATCCATCCCGCCGGAGCGCCTTCTGCGAGCTTCGCTTCTGCAGCTTCTCTATTCGATCCGCTCGGAGCGGCAGCTGGTCGAACGGCTGGAGTTCGACATGCTGTTTCGCTGGTTCGTCGGGCTGTCGATCGACGAGAGGGTGTTCGACGCCTCGACCTTCTCGAAGAACCGCGACCGCTTGCTCACGCACGAGATTGCGCAAGAGTTTCTGTCTTCGCTGCTCGGCCTGGCGGAGGTGAAGGGGCTTCTGAGCGCCGAGCATTTTTCGGTCGATGGAACGATGTTGAAAGCCTGGGCGTCGATGAAGAGCTTCCGTCCGAAGAGCTCCTCGGGCGAAGACCCGGGGACCGGCTCGGGCGATCCGTCTCAGCCGGGGCGCAACCGCGAGGCCGACTTTCGCAAGACCAAGCGATCGAACGCGACGCACGCCTCGACGACGGACAAGGACGCTCGCCTTTACCGCAAAGGCGCCGGGCAGGAGAGCCGTCTCGCCTATCTTGGCCACGCCTTGATGGAGAATCGCAACGGGCTCGTGGCGGCGGCCGAGGCGACGCTGGCGACCGGAACGGCCGAGCGCGAGGCGGCGGCGGCTTTCAGCCAGCGCCTGCCCAAGGGGGCGACCCTCGGCGCCGACAAGGGCTACGACGCCGAGGCCTTCGTCGAGGGCTTGAAGGCGCGTGGGATCGCGCCGCACGTCGCGATCAACGGGACGGTGAGCAAGCATGGCAAGACGCGCAAAACCGCGGTTCCGCCGGAGGTCGCGGCGAGCCTCGGCTACGCCGTCAGCCAGCGGCTGCGCAAGCGCATCGAGGAAGGCTTCGGCTGGACGAAGACTGTCGGCGGTCTGACGCAGGTGAGGGGGCGCGGCCTCGACAAGGTCCGCGCCGCTTTCGCCTTCGCCATGGCCGCCTACGACATCGTCCGCCTGCCCAAGCTCCTGGCCCCGAAGGGCGAAGTGCGTCCGGCGACATGAAAAGCGAGAGAACAATGACCCCACCGCAGGCCAAAACCTCAAAAATGAGCCGCATCCACCCGCAAAAAATCGCGCCTGCCTCCCTTATCGCACAAACGCACTGACTTTTTCAGCAGCCTGCTAAGGCGTCTTGCAAACCCCGCAAGCTTCTCCAGGGCTATCGAATCGACCGAGCTCGTCGCCCGGGCCACGGCCAGGAGATCGTGAGCAAGACTGATCGTGTAGATCCTTGGCTCTGCGCCGTCTTGCTCCCAATAGGCCTCGAGGACCATTTCCACGAGGCTCGGGTCAAGCAGCGCCGATAGCGAGTTGAGCGTTTCAATCGCGACCCCGAATCTTAACGCCATGCGCGCGAAGGCCTGAAATTTAGCGCGCATGGTACGGTGGGTCCCGGGCGCCCAGGCTCTCGCAAACGGTTCCCGGACCGAAAGCTTCCTCGACGACCTTGAAGCTAGACAAGCGTCAATCTCGTTGCGCAGCCTGGCGGGGAAAGCGTCCCATTTGGGGCCGCGGGCAATAGAGCGGATAGGGGCTTGAGAGAGCTTCCGCGGGGGCCATCCGGGGATCGTCTCGGAGCAGTCGTTCCAGGCGCGAACGAGCTTCCGCCAACTCTGCCTGTCGGGCCTCCTAAGGCCCGTCTTTTCCCAGTAGCGGAAGAAGGCTTCGACAAGCGCGTCGTCGATCGCCTCTGGCGAGATCCCATTCGCGGACAAATATCGAAGAAATCGCGACAGCCGCTTGCGTGTGCGCAATTGGTCGACCGACGCCCACAAACTGGACCAAGGTTCGCTCAATCGCTGCCCGTGCCGGGGAATGTTTTTCTCGCCGCAGAACAAGCTCAAGGCGACCCGCAGGTTGGCGCGATGGTTTGCGAAGGTCTTGGCCGTCACATCGAGTTGCGAGGGGTGCTTCTCGTCGAGCCTGGGGCGAACCGCCGCCCAGCGGGCGGGAATGAGGGATGGGGTCGGTCGAGCGCCCTCGCCACAAAGCGCATCGAACACGTCCAATGCGAGCGCTGCTCAACTCTTAAAGTCTCCGACCGCTCGATATGGGCGATGGCGTCGGCGAGGCTAGGCTCGTTGAGGGCTGCAAGGGGCTGGGCGCTCACGGGGAACCTCCTGGGACAGCAGCTCATGGATGGGAGTAGCCTGGGACGGATAGACATAAATATTAGGATAATGTCAATAGTATATATGGTCCAACTACAATACAGTGTTTTCATAATCTTAGTATTTCAGCGTAGAAAATGTTTTCTAGAGGTGCAAATTGATAGACGTCGACGGACGAGCGTTCACGTTTTACTTGGCATTTTCCTAACAAATCCGATGACTGCCGGCCGTTCGGCGGTAGATGTCCGGCTATATGCCAGGAGCCAATGATCAAGGTCCGTCTGCGTGTAGCGGACCGCGCGTCCGAGCTTGCGGTAGCGAGGCCCCGACCCTGCATCCGGGCCTTTGCTAAAAAGCTGGGGCTGACGCCGAGCCGTTCGGCGGCCGTCACTGTGTCGAGAAGGTCGGGAGCAAATATTTCGGCCATGGGCGGTCTCCAACGATGACGAGCGAATATCGTCATCGTTGGGCGTAGCCTCGGAACGGGTCGGCGTCACAAGACAAAAACCGGACGCTAGTTGTCGCTTAAGAGACCGACCTGCTTTCTTCGCGTCCGACCACGCGGAATCTCCCAACCAATTCCCTCACACTTGGCAATCGTCCTGGCAATCCGTCTCGCGCCGGCTGCCAGTGACGGAGATCGCTCTCCGTGGGGCAGCAGCTCCTCGACGGCGAAAACCAATTGGGTGAAAGCGGTAGATGCGGGGTCGCCAGCGCGATCGCCGCCGGTCGTCACGTCACTACCAATGCTCGCGGCTGGCTTCGCACGCCAGCGAACAAAGATCAGATACCAGAGGCGGGGTCTTGGGCCTTTCCGCGTTTTTTTCTCTAGTGAAAAATGGCTCCTAGATAAAGCCCCTTGGACCTCATTCGATGCGATAAGGGCATCCCTGAATGGATGGCCCACTAAATTCGGTCGCATCGCGGCGGCGCGCTCATTCGCCTTCAACAAGGCAGTCTTTGCCTGCAGCGTGGACTTGCGAGCCTGCAGAAACGACGTTCTGATGGCGCGAAGATCAATCTCAATGCGCCGCATCGTCAACGAGACCCATACGATCCCGTCAAGTTGCGCCCGGAATCGATCGGTTCGAGGGCTGATCCCGCAACCACGGACGAAGTTCCGCGAGTATCGCTACCGCTTGGGGTTCGGTGATTATCACTTCCGCTTGGGTTTCGGTGACAGTGTCAGCCACGCCAACCTCCTCTGCGGTGATGCCTGCCTTCATTAGAGCAACGAGTTGATGAGCCTTTGCTATTGCGCGCCTTTAGATGCTGCCTTGAGTTGGACCACTTCGCCTTCCCGAAGCAGGCCAGCCACATGTGCGCCCCAGCGCTCAAGCGCATCCCGACGCTCTTTCAGGAACTCATGTCGCTGATAAACGGCGGCGACGCCGGAGATGGCGCCCGCAACAGGGTTGAGGATCTTATCGGCGACATGCGGCGCCACCCCGAGGCTCGCCATTCCCGACACTGCGGTTCGGCGCAGGTCGTGCAGGCGCCAGTGCGAGACGCCGCAAAGATTGTCCAGCCTACGCTTCTGGCTTGAGAAGTCGCCGATCGGGGCGGCGCCGTTTCTGGAGAATACGAACCGGCCCGAGCCTGGTTGAGCGCCGATAACGACAACCGCTGGATCCGCGAGTTGGATAATATGCGGCTTATCGTTCTTCGTCCGCGCCGCCGGCAACGTCCAAACACGGCCTTCGAGACCGACCTCGTCCCAACTCATTCGCGCGACTTCGTCGCGCCGCCGCCCTGTCAGCGCGAGGACCTCCACGATCGCGCCGTAGGGTCCGCCCAGTTGACGGGCCGCTCGGATAGTCTGGGCAAGCTCCATGTCCGTGAGCACCCGGTCTCGGGCGCGTTCAACCGTCGGCGCGCGGATGCCCTCGCAAGGCGAGCGCTCAACCATCGCCCGGCCAACGCACCAATTGAAAAACGATTTGACCACCTTCAGCGACTTGTTCGCCGCCACTGGTGAACCGCGATCGACGATCGCGCTGACAAGGTCGATAATGTCGCGCTTTGAGATCGAATGGACTGACCGGGAGCCAACGCGCTCGACGAGGTTGCGCTGCAGAATCTGCATCACCTCGCGTCCCGACTTTCGTTGGGAGAGATGCAGCCTTTTGTAAAGACCAATTACTTCAGCCACTGTGTCAGCCGTGAGCCACCGACGCGCGTCAAGCTTTTCTGTGGCCGGATCCCGGCCCTCCAACCGCGCCGCCAGGACTTTCTGTGCCTCAATCCGCGCATTATGAAGCGTGATCCGGTCAGAGGGTCCGATCGTGTATTTGCGAAGCCGCGAACCGGCGCCTCCGGCGCGGTGGAGGACAACGAACACCTTTCGGCCCGTCGGCGTCACTTTGAGGCCGAACCCAGGCAAGGCTTGATCCCAATGGACGATCTCCGTATCCGGTGTTGGGAGCGCGTCGATCGCGGACTTTGTCAGGCGGCCCTTGGGCATTTGAAGCTGCTACCTCGACGGAGCATAGGTAGCTCCAGAGGGCAATTTCTAGGCGCGCTTGTCAATGGCTGGAAATAAAAAACCAAGTGATTTGAGAGGGTTATCTATCGCAGGGAACTCTGCTCCATCGTCCGGAACGACCCGACCGAGAACCCCCGGGGAGAAGGTGGCCGGCGCAGTCGGCCGGATGAGGGCCCCTACCCCTCGCCCCGCTCCTCGCGCAGCCGCGCCCAGTACTCGAGCCGCTTCCTGATCTCGCGCTCGAAGCCGCGCTCGACCGGATCGTAGAGCGCATGGCGGCCGATCTTGTCCGGCCAATAGTTCTGGCCGCTGAACGCGTCGGGTTCGTCGTGATCATATTTGTAGGTCGCGCCGTAACCCTCGCGCTTCATGAGCTTGGTCGGCGCGTTGAGGATGGTCTTCGGCGGCGCGAGCGAGCCGTGCGCTTTCGCGAGCGCCTGAGCGGCGCCGAATGCTGTGTAGACCGCGTTCGATTTCGGCGCCGTCGCGACATAGACGACGGCTTGCGCGATCGCGAGCTCCCCCTCGGGGCTGCCAAGAAAATCGTAAGCGTCCTTGGCGGCGTTGGCCACAACCAGCGCTTGAGGGTCGGCAAGGCCGATGTCCTCGGAGGCCATGCGCACGACGCGTCGCGCGATGAACAAAGGGTCCTCGCCGGCGTCGAACATGCGCGCGAGATAATAGAGCGCCGCGTCCGGATCGGACCCGCGCACGGTTTTGTGCAAGGCTGAGATCAGATTGTAATGGCCATCCTGGGCCTTGTCGTAGATCGGCGCGCGCCGCTGCACGACCTCGACCAGCCGCGCCGCGTCGAGCGTCTCGCCAGGACGCGCGGCGCGCCAAACCTCTTCGGCGAGCGTCAGCACCGCGCGACCATCTCCGTCCGCCATGCCGATGAGCGCCTCGCGCGCCTGGCCATCGAGCGGCAAGGGTTTCCCCATCAACTCTTCGGCGCGTTTCAAGAGCGCCTCGAGCGCTTCCGGTCCCATGGGACGAAAGACGAGCACGCGGGCGCGCGACAACAAAGCCGCGTTGAGTTCGAACGACGGATTCTCCGTCGTCGCGCCGATCAGCGTGATCGAGCCGTCCTCCATCACAGGCAAAAAGGAATCCTGCTGCGCGCGGTTGAAGCGATGGATCTCGTCGACGAACAGGAGCGTGCCCTGCCCTTGCGATCGGCGGGTCCGAGCAGCGTCGAAGATCTTCTTCAGTTCCGCGACGCCGGTATGGATCGCCGAGAGCTGCACGAATGTGTCGTTGCGGGAAGCGCCAATGAGCCGCGCGACCGTCGTCTTGCCGCTGCCAGGCGGTCCCCAGAAGATCATCGAGCCGAGCGAAGGCGCCGCAAGCAGGCGCGTCAGCGCCCCATTCGGCCCCGTCAGATGCTCCTGGCCCGACACCTCGGCCAGCGTCACCGGCCGCAGCCGCTCGGCGAGCGGCGCCGGCGGCGGCTCAGGCTTGGGGCTCAGGCCGTCGAGAAGGCTCATGGCGCTTTGTCCCGCGCGCACGGTCCGCTGTCCAGCGGGCCGCCCGCCCGCTTGTCGGTTGCTTGCGGGTGGCCCATTGTTCGCCGGTCCCTGAAAATTCAGGAGCCGTCTGATGAGTTCCTTCGGCCTTTCCTACGCTCCATCCGAAACGCTGGGCTTTATCCCAGAAAGGCTCGCGCGGCTCACTGCAATTATGGCCCGCAAGGTCGAGGAGAAAAGAGCGCCGGGCGTCTCCATGCTGATCGCCCGCCACGGCAGGATCGCTCACCGCGCATCGGTCGGCGCATTGCGCCCGGGTGGACCGGCAATGACCGATGATGCGATCTTCCGCATCTATTCGATGACCAAGCCGATCGTTTCGGTCGCCGCGATGATGCTGGTCGAGGAGGGGCACCTCCTGATCACCGATCCCGTCTCGAAATTCATCCCCGCTTTCGAGAACACGAAAGTCGGCATCGTCAACGGCGACAAGCTCGACCTTGCGCCGCTCAAGCGGCCGATCACGGTCCAGGACCTGATGCGGCACACATCGGGGCTGACCTATGACTACACCGGAGCCTCGCCCGTGCAGAAGCTGGTCGCGGCCTCAGGCGTGGGCAGTCAGAAGAGAACACTGGCCGAGCAAGTAGAGGCGCTCGCCGCCCTGCCGTTGATGCATCAACCCGGAGAGGTTTGGGAATATAGCTTGTCGACCGACGTGCTCGGCCGCGTAGTCGAGATCGTCGAGGGCGCGAAACTCGGCGAGGTTCTCAGCGCCCGAATTTTCGAGCCGCTCGGCATGGACGACACCGCCTTTTTCATCCCTCCCTCAAAGCTTCCGCGGGAGGCAAAGCCAATGTCGCCACAAGTCTACACAAGCCTTGGCCTCGATCCGAATCCCATGACCGAGCCGCCACGATTCGAATCGGGCGGCGGCGGGCTTTTGTCGACGATCGGAGATTACGCGCGCTTCGCTGCGATGCTAAGCAGCGGAGGCGAGCTCGACGGCGTACGCATCCTAGGACCCCGGATGATCCGGTTCATGGCGAGCGATCATCTGGGATCTCATGTCGACCGCAGCCACGCGCTGCTTGCGCCGGGCCACGGATTCGGCCTCGGCTTCGGCGTGCGCCTGCAATATGGACTCGCGACGACGCCAGGATCGGTCGGCGACTATTTCTGGGGCGGCTGGGCGGGAACGACATTCAGGGTTTCGCCGCAAGACTCCCTGTTCGCGATTTTCATGACCCAGGCGCCGGACAATCGCGAGCATTTTGGCTGGACGTTTGGCAATCTGCTCAACGCGGCAATCCTTTAACCCTCCGGCAGCCCAAAGAGAAAGCCATGAGTTCGTTCGCCCTTCCCTACGCCCCATCCGAAACACTCGGCTTTATTCCAGAACGGCTCGAGCGGCTGACCGCAATCATGGCGCGCCAGGTCGACGAGAAGAAGGCGCCCGGCGTCTCCATGCTGATCGCCCGTCACGGCAAGATCGCCTACCGGGAGATGGTCGGCGCATTGCGCCCGGGTGGACCGGCAATGACCGACGACGCGATCTTCCGCATCTATTCGATGACCAAGCCGATCGTTTCCGTTGCGGCGATGATGCTGGTCGAGGAGGGGCGGCTCCTGATCACCGATCCGGTGTCGAAATACATCTCGGCGTTCGCCAACACGAAGGTGGGCGTAGCCAATGGCGACAAGATCGACCTTGCGCCGCTCAAGCGGCCGATCACCGTCCAGGACCTGATGCGTCACACGTCGGGGCTCACCTATGGCTTCACCGGCGCGTCGCCCGTCCAGAAGCTGGTCAAGGCCGCGAATGTCGCGGATTCGAACCGGACGTCAGCCGAAAATGTCGAGGCGATGGCCGCGCTTCCGCTCATGCATCAACCGGGCGAGGTGTGGGAATACAGCCTCTCCACCGACGTGCTCGGGCGCATTGTCGAGATCGTCGAGGGCGCTTCGCTCGGCGAGGTCTTGCATGAGCGCCTGTTTGGCCCGCTCCAGATGGTCGACACCGCCTTCTACACGCCCGAGTTCGAAAGTCCCCCGGCGCGCTGATCCATTCTCGTTCGACGTCATGATCGCGGCCGGGGCAGACACGCACATTTCAACCTCGCCGCCCAAATTTGAGTCCGGCGGCGGGGGCCTGATGTCGACGCTCGCCGACTACACACGCTTCGCCGCCATGCTGAGCTTCGGCGGATCGCTCGAGGGCGTGCGCATAGTGAGCGCCCGCACGCTTGCCTTGATGGCGAGCGATCACCTCGACGCCAGCGTGAAGAAGGGCCACTATCTGTTATGGCCCGGTCACGGCTTTGGCCTCGGCTTCGCTGTGCGCACCGATCCGGGCCAAGCGCCGACCGCGGGCAGCATCGGCGAGTTCTTCTGGGGCGGCATGATGGGCACCGCGTTCTGGGTGTCGCCACGCGACTCCCTGTTCGCCGTTCTCATGGTTCAGACCCCGGAAAACCGGGAATATTTCCGTGTGCTGTTCCGCAATCTGGTGAGCGCCGCGATCGCATAGGCCCAGGGACTGCCGTCACGCGGCGAACTTTCGCTCCCCTGCCACCCACGTCTCGCTGACCTTGATGTCGGCGATCGCATCCGGGCTCACCTTGTAGGGATCGTTTTCCAGAATCGTGAAATCGGCTTCCTTGCCTTTTTCCAGCGACCCGAGACGGTCCCCCTGCCCGAGCTGGCGCGCGGCGTCGATCGTCACGGCGCGGATCGCATCGTCAAGCGAAACGGCCTGATCGGGCCCGACTATAGAATTATCGATGATGCAGCGACGCGTAACCGCCGTGCTGATGAGTGCGAGCGACCCCGGCGGTGAGCAGGGCCCATCGGTGTGCAAGGTGAATGGCAGGCCGGCTTTCACACAGGCCCCCGCAGGGTCCATAAACGCGGCGCGTTCCGTTCCGAAGATCTGGTCGCGATAGGCCGCGCCGTAGAAGCGCACATGATTCATCAGGAAGCTCGGCTGCACGTTGAGCTTCTTCATCCGCAGAATCTGATCGGGCCGCGCCATCGTCGAGTGCTCAATGCGATTGACGCCATATTCCGTCGAGCCGGCATAAGCCGCCTCGATCGCATCGAGCGCGATGTCGGTGGTGTCGTCGCCGTTGCAATGAATCTGCACCGGCAGGCCGAGCGCCCTCACGTCGGCGACCATGTCCTTCATCTGGGCGGCGTCAAAATTCGGCGATCCTTTGGAGGCCGAGTTCAAATAGGGCGCGGTCTGCGCTCCGGTCTCGGTCTGGTTGGAGCCGTCGCCGACAATCTTCACGCCGTAGAGCGAGAACATGGAGTCGCCGACAGGCGCTCCTCTCCCGAGGCCGCGGCTTAGAAAAGGGGTCAGGCCACGGGTGTCGCCGAACATCACGCTCGCACTGGTGCGGCAAGCGAGCGTATTCGAGAGCTTGGCGAACGGCTCGATCCACTCTGAGCGGAGCGTGCCCGGCTCATGCATCATCGTGGCGCCGACGGAAGCGACATGTCGGCAGAAATCGGTGATGGCCTTAGACGCAACTTCGGGCGTGACTTTTCCGAGGAAGTGGACGGCGAATCTGAGCATCGCGCTCTCTTCGTAGACCAGGCCGTTGAGCTTGCCGTCGGCTCCACGGCCGAAATGACCGCCCCCCGGCAGATCGCCGATGTCCTCTGGGATTCCGGCGATCTTAAGCGCCTCGCTGTTGACGCAGGCGTCATGCCCATTGGTGTACCAGACGAAAATCGGATGCTCGGACGAAATTGCATTCAGTTCCGAGAGCGTGAAATCGCCGCCCTGCAAGAGATTGTCAAAATTGGAGCCGACGATCCATTGGCCCTTTGGCGTGGCCGCCGCCTCCTGCTTGAGATGCGCGACAAGATTTTCGCGCGTCGGGTATTTGACATAACCAACATCGTCGAGCAGTTCGAAGATCAGCGAGGCGAGGATCGTGTGGCAGTGCGGGTCGATGAGGCCTGGCAGCAACGTGCGGCCCTCCAGATCGATGACCTTGGTGTCGCCCGTCTTGAGGCCGGAGAGCGCGCTTTCATCGCCAACCGCAAGCACCTTGCCGCGCTTAATCGCGACCGCCGAGGCGACTGGCGCGCCTGCCAGCGGACGGATCGTCCCGCCGCGCAGAATGAGGTCGGCGCCTTCGTCGGCTGCGAAGACCGGAGAGGCGCCGACACCGGTTAACGCGGAGGCCGAAGCGACCGAATAGGCCATAAAAGCGCGCCGAGTGGGCTTGCCCACCGCCTTGCCAAGCAGGCTCGCCATCCCGCCGGAATAGAACTCGTCGCGGAGAAATAGCTGATTGAAACACCCGCGGCACATGTTCAAGCCTCCGGCGCCCAGCTACGCCCACGAATGGCGGCATTGTGTACATCGCCCAAAATTGATCACAAATACCCAAAAGTGTGGATGAAGATCACCCAGGCTGGTCATCGTTCAGCTGCGCGCAGGACCCGATCCTTCAAGCCCGGCTGCGGTGTCACCTCGACACCGTCGATTTGAGCGCTCATTCCAACCCTGGGCGCTGGCGCTTTCTGGACCGATCTGGGTCGTCCGCAGCGGAAGACGTCACCAAACGCCCGTATTCTGCATCGACGCCCACGGCTCTGCCGACGCCTTCGGGTCACCCTTCTGGATGAGCTCGATTGAAATGTTGTCTGGCGTGCGGATGAAGGCCATGTGGCCGTCGCGCGGCGGCCGATTGATTGTGACGCCAGCCGCCTTGAGCTTGGCGCAGAGCGCATAGATGTCGTCGACGGCATAGGCGAGATGGCCGAAATTGCGACCGCCCTTGTAGTCCTCGGGGTCCCAGTTGTAGGTGAGTTCGACGGTCGGTTTCCGGCTCGCCTTTGCGGTCTCGGCGTCATCGGGAGCGGCGAGAAACACCAGGGTGAAGCGGCCCTTCTCGTTCTCGATGCGGCGCGTCTCGACAAAGCCCATGAGCTCGAAGAATGCGATCGTCGCTTTGAGATCTGTCACGCGGATCATCGTATGCAGATATTCCATGGGCTCCTCGTCGGGGTTTGCTTCGCTGATGGCTTCAGAGCATAACGCCTTCGGCATCAAGGGGAAGCCCCCCGGACACATGGGACTGCTCGCTTTGGCGACAGAGCCGCGCCATTCGGCCGAGGACCACTCAACTCTGAAACAGCGCGCGGCGGTGGCCTCGATCGTCGCGAGTACGGTTCTTGCCGCGCTTAAGCTCGCGGCCGGTTTGGGCTCCGGCTCGCTCGCCCTCATCTCGGAAGGGGCGCATAACACGATTGACATCGGCGCAAGTGTGCTGACACTCGTCGCCGTGCGTGAGGCCGACAAGCCCGCCGACGCCGATCATCCGTTCGGCCACGCCAAGATCGAGGCGGTGGCGGCGCTGGCCGAAACCGGCCTTCTCGCCGCACTCTCGATCGGCGTCGCGATCCAGGCCATCGGGCGTCTCCGTGGCGGCGACGCGATGGTCGACGTCGGCGCCTTCGCGATTGGCGCGATTGTTTTCTCGATCGCTGTCGACATCGTGCGCTGGCGGGCGCTGACCTTTGCGGCGCGCACGACCTCGAGCCACGCTCTCAGCGCCGACGCTCTGCATTATTCGAGCGACCTCGTTGCATCGATGCTGGTCCTCCTGGGACTTGTCGCTACCCGCGTCGGATTCCAGCATGCTGACGCGCTGGCGGCGATCGGCGTCGCCGGCTTCATCGGCGTCGCAGGCTATCGCCTGGGTCGAACGACAATCGACGCGCTTGTCGACCGCGCGCCTGAAGGCCTGACCGACGGGATCCGCAGCCTGGTCATGCACGACACGAGCGTCGCGGGGATTGAGGCGATCCGCCTCAGGCCGAGCGGCGCCAAGATCGTGGGCGACGTCATCGTCTCGGTGTCGCGCACGCTGCCGCTCGAACGCGTCGCGGGGATCAAGGCCGAGCTGCAATCCCGGATCGCGCGAAAATGGCCTCAGGCCGAATTGACGATCACCGCCAATCCGCTCGCCCTCAACGATGAGACCATCCTCGAGCGGGTGCTGGTGACCGCCGCGCGCCGAGGATTGCCGGTGCATCATGTGACCGTCCAGGACATCGAGGCGCGCAAAACCGTCACCCTGGATCTCGAGGTCGACGGCGCGATGTCGCTGGGCGAGGCTCATCGCCTCGCGTCGGAGCTTGAAGACGCCATTGCGGAGGAAATCGGCGACGACGTCGAGGTCGAGACCCACATCGAACCGGCGGAACCCGAGTCCAGCGGGCAATTGGCGGAGCCCGATCTTGCGCGCCGCATCGAAGCCTCGCTCGCCGCCGCGGCCGCGGAACAGGGACGCGTCCGCGACATCCATGACGTGCGCGTCCGCGCAACCTCGGGCGGCGTGTTTGTGCTCTTCCACTGCCACGTCGATCCCTCGACGCCGGTCGAGACCGTTCACAACGCCGTCGATTCGCTCGAGCGCTCGGTCAAGGCCGCCTTTCCGGAAGCGCGCCGGGTCGTCGGCCATGCTGAACCGGCAGGAACAGAGGCGGGTGGTTAGGCCCAGGCGCCCTTCGACTGCGCCAACCGTCCCGTCCAACCTCGAGAGGAAGAGCTTAAGGACCGCCGACCTGTTCGCCTTGCTGAATGCGACGACGAGGTCGATCTTCGGCGCTTTCCCGTCCAGCGGGCGGCTGGTCACTGACGCTAGGCGGGCAAGAGCCTCACCGCGTTGGTCGAGGCGACCATCGACACCGCGCGCGCGAGATGATCCACGTCATGCGCAGGCTTGATGGCGAGGCCGGATCGCTCAAGGTGGCCGGCAATCAGCGAATGCAGGGTCGGCGCCGTTTTGGACGGAATGATCCTTCAGTCTGGACGCCATTTTCGGGATTCTGTCATACTGGACCATTCAAGGAGGCGCGATGACAGAAACGCAGCCAGCGAACAGTGCGTCAGCGCAAATCACCGCCGCGGCTCCAGCCTGGCGAAGTCGCTGGCTCTATCCGATCCTCCGCATCGCTTTCCTTGTCTTCGTCGCCTGGCTGATCTGGTACACGGCCGGGCATTGGGACCGCTGGACGGGCGCCGCGCGTTACGAATCGACGGACGACGCCTTCGTCGCAGGCGATGTGACGCCGCTCTCTGCGCGCGTGTCCGGATACATCACGGAAATGCCGGTCAATGACTTCCAGACTATCCGCAAGGACGATCTGATCGCCGTCATTGATCCGTCCGACTACAAGGCCCAACTTGACCTGGCTCAGGCCAATCTCGCCGCGGCCGAGGCCACGCTCGCCAATCTCGAGAACCAGCGCAGCATCCAGCAGGCGCTGGTGCGGGAGGCCGAGGCGACGATCGACGCGAGCGAGGCCGACGTGCTGCGCTTCCAGCTCGAAGATAAGCGCCAGCGCGACCTGTTCAAGACGGGAATTGCCGGCACCCAGCAGCTGGTCGAACAGGCCGACGACAATGCGAAGAAAGCAATCGCCCAACGGCGCCTGAACGAAGCGCAGCTCGACCAGCAGAAGGCGGCGCTGGCGGCGATCGACATTCAGGAGAAGCAGCTTCGCGCCCAGATCCATGCGGCGGAAGCCCAGGTCGCGCTCGCCTCCGACAATCTGCGCTATACGCGAGTTCTGTCGCCCGCCGATGGCCTCGTGGGAGAGCGGCAAGTGCGCCTCGGCCAATTCGTCAATGTCGGCACGCAAGTGATCGCCGTCCTTCCGCTGCCGAACATCTGGACGCTCGCGAACTTCAAGGAAACCCAGATGACCAACATCCGGGTCGGTCAACCGGCGCGCGTGACCGTCGACGCCTTTCCCGACCTCAAGCTCACCGGCCACGTTGACAGCTGGTCGCCGGGGACGGGCAGCACCTTCGCGCTGCTTCCGCCCGACAATGCAACCGGAAACTTCACCAAAGTGGTCCAGCGCGTCCCAGTGAAGATCGTGCTCGACAACAACCCTTCGCTTGAGGCGCTGGTGAGGCCCGGCATGTCGGTCGAAGCCACGGTCGACACCGGCGCGGGCCCTGTGCAAAGCGGCGGAACGGCGACGAGCGACGCAGCGTCAAAGCCATGACCGCCGTACCCGCCCCACTCGCTTCGGCCGGTGAGGATGCCCGCGCCCCGGCGCCGATCACCTCGGCTGGCGTCGCCACCCATACAGCCGGGTGGGTTCCGCCGCGGCTCAGCGCCGATTCGCTCAGGCCCTACGTTGGCATCCTCGGCGTTCTGATCGGCGCCATCCTGTCATTCGTCGGTAGCCGCATCACGACTTTTGGGCTCGCCGACCTGCGCGGCGGGTTGCACTTCGGGTTCGACGAAGGCGCGTGGATGACGACGAGCTTCGGCGTCGGTCAAATGATGATCGGCGTCGCCTGTCCCTATCTGGGCACCATTTTCAGCGTCAGGCGAATCCTTCTGTACGGAATGGCGCTCCTGTTCGTCGGCGCCTTGCTCGGACCGTTGTCGCCCAACCTCACTGCCTTTCTCGCGGCGCAATTTCTCGCCGGCGTGGGTTCCGGAACGTTCATCCCGCTCACCATCGGCTTCATAGTCCGCAGTCTGCCGCAGCGCCTGATCGTCTACGGACTTGCCGTCTATGCGATGAACTCCGAGCTGTCGCAGAACGTCTCGGCCTCGCTCGAGGGCTGGTACACGGAAAACTGGTCATGGCGCTGGATCGAATGGCAAAATTGCGTGGCGCTGCCCGTCATGTTCGCCTGCATCTGGTACGGTGTTCCGCGCGAGAAGATCAACATGGCGCTGCTGCGCCACCTCGACTGGCCCGGGCTCGTCTTTGCCGGCGCCGGTTTCGCGCTGCTTTACGCCGGCCTCGACCAGGGCAACCGGCTAGACTGGAACAACAACGGTCTCGTCTACGGCCTGTTGCTCGCGGGCGGATTGCTCACGCTCGCCTTTGTGCTGCGGGAGCTCTGGATTGACAAGCCGTTCCTCAATCTTCGGCTGCTCGCCAAGGAAGGGCTCGTGCCGCTCCTGCTCTTGCTCGCCGGCTTCCGGTTCATCATTCTTTCCACCGCCTACATCATCCCGACCTACCTTCAGGTGGTGCAGAACTATCGCGAGCTCCAGGTCGGCGCCGTGCTCATCTGGATCGCGCTGCCGCAGTTTCTGATCGTCCTCCCTCTTGGCTGGCTTCTTTCCCGTGTCGACGCGCGTTGGGTCCTTGCGGTCGGCGCGATCTTGATTGCAATCGCCTCGCTCATGGGCGCCGGCCTCACGCAGGATTGGGCCACTGACGATTTTCTTCCCTCTCAGGTCTTACAGGCCGTCGGACAGTCGTTCGCGTTGACGGCGGTCATCGTTCTCGCGGTTCGATCGATGAGTCCAGCCGACGTGTTGACGATCGGCACGCTGCTGCAGACCAGTCGCCTGTTCGGCGGCGAGATCGGGACAGCCTTCATGCAGACCTTCGTGCGGGTGCGCGAGCAGGTCCATTCCAATCTTATCGGTCTGCATGTCGATAGCCTCGGCCAGCAGACGGCCGATCGGCTCGCCGCCTATCGCAACGCCGTCGCGACGCACTCGAGCGATGCGGCGCTCGCTGTCGCGCAAGGGACATCTCTCTTGGGGTCTGCGGTTGCGAAGCAGGCCGCGGTTCTCTCCTACATCGACGGATTTCTCGCCGCCGCCATCGGCGCCTATGCGTGTCTGCTCGTGACCGCCTTTTTGCGCCGGCATTGACGCCGCAGCGAGCCTGAGGCGCCCCAACGAACATGCGTTCGAGCGCGCCTCCAGCGACTCCGCCTCGACCAATCTGGCGCGCTCGCCTTTGACGTTTCTCGACGTCGGGTCCGCACCGTTGTAGAGGGCGCCAGGGCCGAGTCCGCGGCGCCGGCTCCGCCCGACGAGTCCCAATGAACTTGTGAGAGCTGGCCATGTTCCGACGCGACGTGTTGAAATCCGCTCTCCTGGGCGCCGCGGCGATCGCGACGGCTCGCGCCGTGGGGTCGGAGACGGCTCTCGCCGCCGCAAGCGCCACGCCCTTCGACACGCTTTCCGAGGAACTCGATCATCAGCTTTTCGGCGAGGACGGTCTGGCGCGACCGATTCCGACCGAGCCGACCGTCTCCGACCTCGCCCAGGGCCTCGACCGAACGTTGGCTCTTGGCGGCGGCGGCGAATATTACGTGGCTTGGTATTGCGGTTTCTTTCACGGTCTTTACGACCATGGGCTCGACATGGCCGCGTTGCCCGAGCTGGTGGTGGGGACGTCCGCCGGCTCCTACATGGGCTCTTCGCTGACTTCGGGGCATTTCCTGCGGCTTCGCTCACAGTTCGAGTTCTTCGGCCATTTTCCGCAAATCTTCGCGCGCCTCGCGCCGCTCTCCTCCCCGAACGCCAGTCAGCAGAGGGCGCTGAAGCTCAGCGCGGCTGCGAAAGACGGTGAGACGGCGACCTTGCGAACCATTGGCCATGCGGCGCTCGCCGCCGACAACCGGGTCAACGGCGACGCCGTTTCGCGACTCGCGGCGCTGCTGACCGGCGACAGCCGGACGGATTGGCCGGTGGCGAAGATGTGGACGTCGGCGATCGACTGCTACACGGGTGAACGGCTGATCGTCGGCGAAAAGGCCGCGCGCAAGAACGGGATTCCGCTTGCGCATGGAGCCGCGGCAAGTTCATCGCTGCCCGGAACGATCGGTCCCACTCTCATCGGCCAGCGTTACGCCATGGATGGGGGCATCTGCTCGAACCCCGCCCATGTCGATGTGATCGCGGGGTCGAAACGCGCCCTCGTCATCACGATCACCGACGGACTGACGCCGCCGTTTCTCACCGGCGTGCCCCATCCCATCGCCGACACCATCAAACAGGTCGAAGCGACAGGCACGAAGGTGCTCTGGATCACCGCCAATCCGCCAACCGACATCAGCCTCGTCGATCCGAAACAGATCGCCCCGGCGCTCCACGCCGGCTATGACCGCGCTAAGACAGAAGCGAATAAGATCAAGCAATTCTGGGCGTGAGTCGTCCGCGCCTCGAGCGGGCGGCGTTGAAATGGGGGGCCATGCGAACCGCTTATTGCTTCACGCCCGACCGGGCGTTCTTTGCGCCGGCTGTGCGTGCGATCGCCTCCCTCATCGAGGCCGAACTCGACGTCGAGCGCGAGATTTTCCTTATCTGCGAGCCGGACGACGTCGCGCCGGGCTTCGACAGGCTGCCGGCGCCCTTGCGCGAGCGCATCACGCTTATGACCCTCGATTTCTCGCGCTTTGACTTGAACCTCGCCGGCAAGGGACGCTTTTCCAGGGCAGTCTTCCGGCGCCTCTTTCTCGACGAAATTCTTCCGGCCAGGTTCGAGCGGATCGTCACCGTCGATTCCGACATGCTGATCGTCCGCCCCGGCCTCAAGCGTCTCGAGAGCTTCGATCTCGGCGGACGGCCGCTCGCTGCGGCTTATGACATGATCTTTCTCATGGACTTCAAGGACGACGCGCTGGCGCGCCAGTTCCAGCGTTCGCGCCGCGCGCTCGGCCTTGCGCTCGACACGCCCTACTTCAACGCCGGACTCATGACGATCGACCGAGCCGCATGGCGGGCCGAGAAACTGACCGAGCGAGTGGTGAAGTCGCTGCGCGACGAGCCGAGGCGCTACCCGTTCATGGAGCAAGATGCGCTCAACGCCGCGCTCAAAGGCGATTTTGCGCCTCTCTCGCCGCGCTACAATTTCATGGGCGACTTTTTCCTGCTCGACCTCGAACGCCGGCTCGAGCCGATGGTGCTGCATTTCGTCAACGCGCCCAAGCCCTGGGAGCTGGACTTGTGGCGGGGCGAAGCCAGGTTCGCTGACAACTATCGCGTCTGGTTCGCCGCATCGCCCTGGCCCGACCTGGCGAAGTCACCCGCCGCGCCCCCATGGCGGCGGACCCGACCGCCGCTTACGCGTGTGAGACGCGACTTCGCCGGGCGATTGTCGGCGTTCCTCGCCAACACGCGCTTTATCGACGGGCCATTGACCATCCGCACTGAGCGTTGAATCTGGGAGTGGAAAACTTGAAAGCGAACTTTTGGCTCATTGCGATGGCGTGCGGCTGCTTCCAGGCCCTGCAGGCCATGTCCAACGGATCAGCGGTCCGATCCGGCGTCGGCGCGCTTTGGGTCGGCGCGATGTCCGCCACCGTCTCCGCGCTAGCGCTCGTTGTGGTCGCTGTTGTGATCTACCGTCTTCCGCTTCCCGACACGAGCCTGATCACCGCTCAAGGATTGAAGGTCGTCGCGGGCGGCCTGATGGGAGCGTTTATCGTCACGGGTCTCGCCTTCGTCGCTCCGAAGCTCGGTCCGACCCAGACGTTCATCCTCTATTTCTTCGTCATCGCTGTCGTGTCGGCGCTCATTGACAGTTTGGGGCTTCTGGGGACGGAAGCAAAGCCGTTGCAGGCGCGCCAACTGATCGGCGTGTTGCTCGCCGGTGTCGGGCTGGTTCTCGCCCGCTCCTAAAGGCGCGCACCGGATTTCTCGCTCCAGTCCCGCGCAAGCCGCCGCCGATAGCCTTAGCCGGATTCGGCCTTTGTTGGCTCACGCGATACGCTTTACCTTACGTTACTTGTATGCTTAGGTATAATATAGGTAACAATTTGTTACGGTTAAACGATATTTAAGTATTAGGCGGCCAGAATGCCCTTGAAGCGTCATCGTATGTCCCGTCGGCGCGGCGATTCTGGGGTGGCCAATGAAGCTTCTGTTCTCTCTCGCTTGCGCCGCGGCGATCGTGGCGGCGCCGGCCTCAGCCGCCGATCTCCTGGGCTCGGCCCCGCCGCTGTCTCTGCCTGCGACCCAGGGCCCACTGGCCTTCGAGGTCGGCTCGAGCTGGTATGTGCGCGGCGATCTCGGGATCAGCTTCGACCGCGCGCCGAACGTTTCGTTCTCGAATATCGCGCTTCCCACGTTGGGCCCGATCGGAGCGCCGTTCACAATCGGCAACGGCGCGAACTGGACGACCACGAACTTCACCGGCGGCGCCGGGTTCGGCTATCGGTGGAACGACTGGCTGCGGTTTGACGCGACCTGGGACTATCGCAACGGCCCCGGAGGATCGCGCCAGGCGGCGGTGGTCTGTCCTTACGGTCTTGCCGGAGTGAGCGGTCCAACCGGCGCTCCGCTCGGCTTTCTCTATGATACGACCAACACCTGCAACGGCTCGGCGAGCGTGCGTCAGTTCGACAACGCTTTCCTCGGCAACGCCTATCTCGATCTTGGGACTTACTATGGCTTCACGCCTTACGTCGGCGGCGGCCTCGGCCTCAACATGAACACGCTAACGGGGAACGCGAGCTACAACGAAACGGCCAACGGCCAACCGTATGCCGCGAATCTAACGGCCATCCCGCCATTTCCGCCGGTGTGGGTCAACACGCAGGGGCAGGCGCTGGCGCCGCAACCCAACGTGACCTTCGCGCAGCAATTCTGGAACCGCTCGATCCGTACGACAAGCTGGTCGATGGCCTGGGCGCTCGCCGCCGGAGTTGGCTACAAGATCACCCCCAGCATGACGCTCGACATCGGCTATCGCTACCTGAACAGCGGCACGGTCAATACGCTCATCAATCCGCAGACGGGCGCGACCATTCGCCAGACCAATGCGTCGCAGCAGATCCGCGTCGGCGTCCTCTATTATATTCAATAGACCGCGACCGCCGCTGCTTTCGGGTTCGCGTCGAAAGTCGAGGCGCTTCTTTCCGCCGCCAGCTCGGCGGAAAGCGGAAGCGTCCGCGGTGACGGCGACGGCGACGCCAAGCATGAGCCTGGCCGCCACGTGGGCGAACAGAGATTCATGCAGCGGTCGCCTGGGCGCGGCGCTTGTCGCGAATGTCATCGAATGCCCTTTCCCCCGCGGCGACCGGAATCTTGAGGAGCAGAGCAGCCGGGGGCCCCTCCCGCCTCCGCCGTGATTACCCACAAGCTTTCGGCCAAACTCGGATCGAGCGCGACTTGCCGACCCGCTTTCCGTTTGGAGGAGCGCGCATGAGCCTCGCCACGCGGGTCGCCGTTCTCGGCTGTCGCGAGAACTTGTTTCCTTCGAGCCGACA
This sequence comes from uncultured Alphaproteobacteria bacterium, assembly GCA_963726105.1. Lineage (GTDB taxonomy): Bacteria > Pseudomonadota > Alphaproteobacteria > Rhizobiales > Beijerinckiaceae > Roseiarcus. The sequence goes on along the minus strand of CAVSBJ010000019.1, from coordinate 208,224 downwards.
TGCGAGCTTGAGCCAGCCGACAAGACCGACAAGAATTTCGGCGCCGATTTCGAGTGAGGGAGGGACGCCTATGGTCAGAATGGTCGCGCGGCTGATCGCCGTCGCAGTGTTTGCGCTCTCGCTGCCGCTCGCGGTTCAAGCGAAGACTTTGTACTGGATCTCGCACGGTTCCCCGGCCGATCCGGTGTGGACCTATTTCCTCGCTGGCGCGAACATGTGGGCGAAGGATACCGGCCAGACTGTGAAGACGTCGTTCCACAACGGCGACGTGCCCTCGCAGCAGGAGGCGATCCGAACCGCGATCGCCGCGAAGGCGGACGCGATCGTCACCACAAGTCCCGATCCCGGCAGCCTGGTCGACGTCGTCAAGGAAGCGCGCGCGGCGGGCATCCCGGTCATCAATTTCAACACGCCCGACCCGAAGGTGAACTTCACCGCGTACGTCGGCGGCGACCTCCTCGTCGTCGGAAAGGCATGGGCGCAGTATCTCGTCGATCACAAGCGGGTGAAGTCCGGCGATTTCGTCTGGATGCCGGTCGAGGTTCCGGGCGCGAGCTACGGCGTCGAAGAGAAGAAGGGCATCGACGCCGTCTTCGGGCCGCTCAACATCAAGACGGAAGTGACCGACGCGACGCTCGATCAGGCGAACGTCATCTCGCGCATGAGCGACTACCTCACCGCCAACAAGGGCAAGATCAACGCGATCATCGGCCTTGGCGACATGGTGACCGGCTCGATCAAGCGCGTGTTCGACCAGGTCGGCGTGAAGGCGGGCGAAATCCCGGTCGTCGGCTGGGGCAATTCGCAGGACACGACCGCGGAAGTCAAAACCGGCTATGTCGACGCGGCCATGTGGCAGGACCCGCAGGCGACGAGCTATCTCGCTCTGTCGCTTGGCCTGATGGCGGCGGGCGGCGTCCCTCCAGGTTTCAACATCACGGTCGGCTCGCTCTATGACAAGTCAACGGTCGACACCTACGACAAGATGATGTCGGCCAAGTAGGGCCCGAACGCGTTCCCCGTCCCGCGTGAACCCCCGCCGGGACGCGAACCTATTTTTCGACCTTCAGGCCGTCGGCGCTCGCCTTCGCCGCCTTTTCTCCCGGTGACCGGACTTGACGCAGACCTCTCCCCTCCGCCGCATCATATCGGCGCCGGAGTTCGGCCCCCTCGTGCTCCTGATCCTCGAAATTGGGGTCTTCGCGGCGATCAATCCCGCGTTCCTGTCGCCGCTCAACGTCTCGAACACGCTGACCTTCACCGTCGAGCTTGGTCTCATCGCGCTCGCCATGACGCTTCTGATGACGGCTGGCGAATTCGATCTCTCCGTGGGCTCGCTGTTCGGCTTCGCCCCGGTGGTGATGTGGACGCTCTACAATGCAGGGCTCACCTCGCTGTTCGCTGGCTTCGTCGCCGCGCTCCTCATCTCGGCGGCGATCGGACTGTTCAACGGCCTGTTCGTCACGAGGCTCAAGATTCCCTCGTTCCTGGTCACGCTCGGAATGTTGCTGGTGGTGCGCGGCGTCGCGCTCTTCGTCACCGATGGCTTTCCCCAGCGCACCTGGAGCGCCGGCGGTCAATGGCTGACGGATCTCCTGGTCGGCGATTTCCATGTCGGGCCGTTCCGCGTCTACGCGTCGCTGTTCTGGTTCATCGCCGCGGCGATCATCCTCGGCTATGTCTTGACGCAGTCGAAATTCGGCAACTGGATCCAGGCGACCGGCGGCAATGCGGTGGCGGCGCGGGCGCGCGGCGTCGACGTCAATGCGGTCAAGGTCTGGCTATTCGTATTGAGCGCGGTCATGTCTGCCTTCGCCGGCATCATCAGCTCGATTCGCACCTCCGCCGCCAATCCGAACAGCGGGAGCGGATATGAGCTGGAGGTGATCGCGATGGTCGTCATCGGCGGCACGGCGCTCACCGGCGGGCGCGGCACCATCATCGGCACCGTGTTGGGCATTCTCATTCTACGGGTGATGCGCAACGGCATCGTGCTGGTCGGCGTGCCCGGCCTCGCCTACAACATCTTCATCGGCGCCATCATTCTTGGCATGATGGCGCTCCATTCCTGGCTCGAGCGCCGACATCAGGCAGGGACCTGACCGATGAGCGAAGACCTCGTCCGCATGGAGCACATCGACAAGTTCTACGGCCGCGTGCAGGCGCTCGACGACGTCAACTTCAACGTCGCGCGCCAGGAGATCGTTGGATTGCTGGGCGACAATGGCGCGGGCAAGTCGACGCTGATCAAGGTGCTTTCGGGCGCCGTGCGCGCGACCAGCGGCGACATCATCGTGCGCGGCAAGCGCGCCGACATCCGCAGCACGACGGACGCGATCGCACTCGGCATCGAGACGATCTATCAGGATTCGGCGCTTGTCACGCAGCTCTCGATTGCGCGCAACCTGTTCCTCGGCCGGGAGCCGCTGAAAGGTCCGCGGTTCCTGAACCGCATGGACACGGCGCTGATGGACGGGGTCGCCGGCGAACTCCTGCGAAGGGTCGGAATCGGCAAGTCGATCCCGGCCTCGACGCCGATCTCGTCGCTGTCGGGCGGCGAGCGCCAGGCGGTGGCGATCGCCCGCGCTATGCATTTCGACAGCGACCTCATCATCCTCGACGAGCCGACCAACAATCTTGGCGTCGCGGAGACGCAGGGCGTGCTGCGCTTTGTGCGCAACGCGCGCGACTCCGGTCACTCCTGCATCTTGATCGCGCATAACATCCACCATGTGTTCCAGGTGGTCGACCGCATCGCGGTCATGCGGCACGGCAAGATCGTCGCCGACGACATCGATCCGAAGCGCACGACGGTCGCGGAGGTCGAGGCCGTCATCACCGGCGAGCTCGTAGGCCCAGCGCCTTGAGCGACTTGACTCGCCCGCTTGCGCGTAAGCCGCGATGTGCTGTCGTGGCTTTCTCAAGGCGAGATGCCGAAAATATGTCCGGTTTATCCGTTTAGGTCGAAATTGGGGGAGGGCAGATGGGCGCCGGCCGCGATACATAGGAAGAAATGCCGCAAGCTAAAGGCAGTTTTCATCATCTCCTGGGGCCCGGGGTTCCGACGCGCAATTTTGCCAAGGGCAAGACGATCTTCCAGGAGGGCGATCGTGGCGATGAGTTCTTCATTGTCGTGCGCGGACAGGTCGAGATCCGGAGCGGCGACCGTCAACTCGAGGCGCTCGGGCCAGATGGCATTTTCGGCGAGATGGCGCTGATCGACGACAGCCCGCGCAGCGCCACGGCGATCGCTTTGACCGACGTGACGTTGGCGCCGATCAAGGAAAATCAGTTTCTCTTCCTGGTCCAAAACACTCCGTTTTTCGCGCTGAGCGTCATGCGCGTCCTCGCGCGCCGATTGCGCCGTCAGAACAAATTGGTCTGAGCGGCGCGGTCCTTTTCCAGCGCGCGCGGCTTCGAGCTAGATGACGATCTCGATCGCCTCACGGCCCTTGGGCGTCTCGATGACGCGCATGGACACGGCCTGCCCCTCGGAGAGGCTGCGGACGCCCGCGGCGCCGAGTGTGGTGCTGTGGATGAAAACATCGCGGCCAAAATCGTCGCCGGCGATGAATCCAAACCCGCGAGCGTCGTCGAACCACTTGACCTTGCCGGTCAGATCGAAGGCGGCGGACGGGTCAACAATCGGACGCCGTGACGACCGTTCGGCGACGCTCCTGGTGTCGATCTCAACCACCCGCACAACCTCCGCCCCCCGGGAGCCGACGCGAGCGACGACGCGAATCTTCGCCCCCGAAGGCAGGGTCTGGCGCCCGGTTTCGCGCAAGGTCTTCAGATGCAGGAAGGCGTCGCCGCGGCCGTCCGAGAGCTCGACAAAACCATAGCCCTTTGTGGCGTTGAACCACTTGACCGCCGCATCGACCGTCACTCCCTCCGCCAGAGGATCAGAACCTTGAAAAACTGCGTCAAACGCGGGCTTGCCAATCTCCAACTCTTGAACCTGACCCATCGCTCGCACCCTCCGTGACAATGCTCGTTGGGTTCGAGATCGCGGGCTTCAACCACGACCGTCGACTGCCCTGCCCGAGGCCCGCGTCCCGCTTTCCTCAGGGCCAACCGCGCACCGGACATCCCAAAAAATATCGCGGCGTTTCTGGCGCGACAGTGATCCACGTCACAGTTTGGCCCCGCGCCGCGAAATATTTTGTCGGGAGGCCTTCCCATGTCACAGCCGCCGCACGTCGAATGGCGGACCCCCGCCGCGCGGCCGGAAACCTTTCGACGCAATGGCCGATCGATGTCGCAGTCGGCGCCACGTGGACCGCTTGACGTCGGTTGGGCAAATAACGTCTGGACTGAACGGCGCTCGTCGTTACGACCCCCGGATCAAAGTCCGCGGGGAGGCAATCCCAGGAAACTCCTGCGCCCGACGGCCCGCTGGATCGCCGTGTCGCCATAGCCCGTCGAAAAACGGGCGCCTTTCGACGCCCTGTGGCTCCTCGCGGTGACAGTTCCGGCTGCTGAATGCAGAGTTTTTAGGCCACCCGCGCCAGGGCGACCGGCCGCGGTCCGCGCCGCACCCTTGGCAGCGAGACCATCGCCGCCGCGCCCCTGTCGGGCCTGGATTGGAGCCGCAGCGTCCCGCCGTGCAATTCGACCAGAGAATTGGCGATGGCGAGACCGAGGCCCGACCCCTTCATCCCATTGATCATCACCGCCCCGGCCTGTTCGAATGGCCGACCCAGCCGCACAAGATTTTCGGCAGCAATTCCGGGGCCATTATCCTCGACGGTGAAATGGACAAGCTCGGCGCCGACAGCAGCGCCGATTGAGATTTCGCCCCCCTCGGGCGCGAATTTCACCGCATTGCGCATGAGAGTTATGAGGATGCGTTCGAACGCCAAGGGATCGGCCTCGACAGTCACTTCGGCTCCGACATCGACCCTGATCGCGACACCCTTCTGGCGCGCGGTCGGCGCGATATCGAGCACGGCCCGGCTGACCGCCTGCTCGGCGCTGAAACGCGCGTAGGTCAAGCTCTCCCGGCCCGCCTCCAGCCGCGCCATGTCGAGGACGTCGCTGACCACGCGCAGAAGATATTCGCCGCTCGAGAGAATATGGGCGCAATAGTCGCCGTACTTTTTCGAGCCCAGGGGACCGAAGGTCTGGCTTCCCATCAGTTGCGAGAAGCCGATGATGGCGTTGAGCGGCGTGCGCAGCTCATGGCTCATGTTGGCGAGGAATTCCAGCTTGGCGCGGTTCGCCGCCTCGGCGCAGGATTTCTGCTCATGATACCGTTCGGCGAGATCGGCAAGCTGCTGGGCCTGCTCTTCGAGCGAGCGGCGCGACTGTTTCAGCTCCGCGACGGTGGCCAAAAGCTCCCGGTCGGAATCGAGGAGCCGCTGCTCGTCGGCGTCCCTGCCCTTAAGCCCGCAGAGGGCCGCCGCCCCAAGCATCAGCCCGACAGTCGAAGCCAGGAGGAACGCCGTGATCACCACCGTGTCGCGCCAGGCGAGAAGATGGCCATCGACGGGCGAGGCAAACGCCACAGTCGCCAAGGTCCTTGGGAGCACCCGCACAGCGGCGAACCGATCGCCGTCATGCCCTGTCTGGATGCGAGTCACGCCGCCCTGAATGTCGCGGGCTCCGGATTGCTTCGCGCGGCCCGCCAGCGCCGCCAGCGCCAAATCGGAAACGTCCTCAGTCCCGTCATATTCGACCACGCCGCCGTCGCGATCGATGAGCATCGATCGCGCGAGCCGCTCATCCGGATGGGCGCTCAGAACGCTCCGAAAAACCTCGGCCTCGGGCGTCCGCGGATTGGCGCTCAGAGCATCGTCGAGCCGCTCGGCGAGCAGCGTCGCTCGGATGTCGACGTCGTGCGCGCCGGCGCTCAGCGCCAGATCGCGCTCGACCCGCAAATGCTGAAGGGTCAGCGCAAGGACGGCGAAGATCGCAAGGCCGACGCCGATGACAATTGCCGATGGCATTGGCCGCCGCTGAGCCGTCGCGTCGACGAGACGAGGATGCGCGCGTTTGAACCCCGCGCTCGGCCGGAGAGACCACGGCTTCGCGAAGCGAACCGCCCCTTCCGCGCTCAGTGCCTGAACTGGCCCCATTGGATAAGCGTCCCCGTTTGCCGCGCTAACGCGCGTCATCGCTCATTCCCGGACTTCGCCACAAATTACACTCGGACTGCCGCCTTAACGCCCGAATCACTACGATAAGAATCCTTGTGCGAATCTTTGTCCAGTCCTTGACAATGCGTCAGGCGCAAAATTGTGGCCGAAGGGACTCGGTGGAATGGGCGCGGGTCTGGAGCGCGATCCGACAGGGGCCGCGTTCCCTTTTCCCCCGAGGAGAAGTCTTGATCATCTGCCGCAGTCTTTTAATTAGCTATCAATATCTTATTTGAAGACATCAATTGATCGTCGCCTTCGGGGTATCACATAGGTAGATCGCCTGCGGGCTCTCGTTCCCGCTGCGAGCCATCCCCGCCGCCGTCTTGAAAGCGTACTGGCTTCGCAGCAGAAGCGCTCCGGTCACGACTGGCTTGGGATTGATCAAGTTCTTTCCAGCTCGAACGAAGCAATCTATTCGTTCGACAATGGCGTACCACTGAGGAAACTCGAGTTGGTTTGCCTGCGGGTTCAAACGAGCCATGTCAAGGAACTTCGGGAGTTCATCTCTTAAGCCCGCGCCCCGCGAGCGCCGCGCCAGGCCTAGCCCGCGCCGCTCGCCATGCCTTCTGCTTACAGGCCGTCGAGCAATAGCGGGCGTCGCTTCGCTTCGGCATAAAGGACGAGCTGCATAGGGCGCAGGGTCGAGCCCTGACAGGCCGCCGCGCCCTTCCGATCGCGCGATAGACCGCAAGGCGGCATCGATCGCTGCACGCAATATGGAGTTGACCCGGTTTGGTGGACACCCTTGAAGTTGATTTTTGAGGTGTCTGATGCCCCGTTACCGAACCGCTTATCCGCCGGAGTTCCGGCGACAGATGGTCGATCTGGTGCGATCTGGACGCACGCCCGAAGAACTGGCGCGTGAGTTCGAGCCGACCGCCCAGTCGATTTCCACGTGGGTGAAGCAAGCCGAGCGGGACGCCGGCAAGCGCGTTGACGGCCCGACAAGCGCTGAGCGGGATGAACTGGGGCGGCTTCGACGTGAGAACCATCGCCTGCGTCAGGAGCGTGACATCCTGGCAAAGCCGGCGGCCTGGTTCGCGCGGGAGAGCAAGGCGAGCCCGAACGGGTTTACCGGTTCATGAGCGCGCACCAGGCCATGTATCCCATTCGTACAATGGCCCGGGTCCTGAAGGTTTCGACCTCGGGCTATTATGCCTGGCGGAGCCGACCAGCTTCGGCTCGGGCGACCGCAGACGCCGATCTGACGCGTCGCATACGCACGATCCACGCCGGGTCGCATGGAACCTATGGCGCGCCGCGTGTTCATGCTGAACTGAAGGCTGATAGCCTCTCGGTTAGCCGGAAGCGGATAGCTCGATTGATGCGAGCGGCAGGGATCGCGGGCGTCAGCCGGCGCAGAAGCGCTCCGGTCACGACGCGGCAGGCGAGGGATCATCATCCCGCCAGCGATCTCGTCCGCCGCAACTTCATGGCCGAGCGGCCGAACGCGTTGTGGGTGGCCGACATCACCTTCCTGCCGACGTTGGTCGGCTTTCTCTACCTCGCGGTCGTTCTCGACGCGTGGTCACGCCGGATCGTCGGATGGGCCTTCTCGTCCGATCTGAAGACCCGCGTCGTGCTCGACGCTCTCGACATGGCGCTCGCAGCCCGAAAGCCCGACACCGTCGTCCATCATTCCGATCGCGGTTCGCAAGGCGGATTCAAGCGGTCGTCGCAACACCTTAACGAAGGAGGTTGCGATGAGCCCTCGAAAGCGCCGATCACACCATTCTGGACGGGCCCCGCTGCCGTCACCGGGACGGCCGCCAGCAGCGGAGCGATCTGAACTTCAGCGATTTTGGTTGGGGATTGCGAAGGGGATGACCAGCGAGGAGGCTGCGCTGGCGGCTGGTATGTCGCAGCCTGTCGGAACCAGGATGTTCCGAAAGGCAGGCGGCATGCCACCAGCGATGTTCAGATCTTCGGCCGAGCCCCCGTCCGGACGATATCTCTCGTTTGCCGAACGTGAGGAGATCGCGCTTCTGCGCGTTCAGGGCCTTTCGAAGCGCGAGATCGGACGCCGGCTTGGTCGATCCGCCTCGACGATCTCCCGTGAGCTACGGCGCAATGCCGCCACGCGCAGCGGTGGCTTGGAATATCGTGCGTCGACAGCCCAATGGCACGCCGAGCGATCGGGCCGGCGTCCGAAAGGCGCCAAGCTTGCGCTGAACCGGGCCTTACGCGTCTATGTCGAGGAGAGGCTGGCCGGAACGGTCGCTGCTCGTAATGGTGCTGTCGTTGCCGGTCCTATGGTCTGCTGGAGTGGACGCCGTCATGGACAACGAAAGGCTCGTCGATGGAGCACGGCATGGAGCCCGGAGCAGATCGCCCGGCGATTGGCTGTAGACTTTCCGAATGACGAGACCATGCGGATCAGTCACGAAGCCATTTATCAAGCACTCTTCATCCAAGGCCGAGGGGCCCTTCGACGAGAACTGACCGCATGCCTGCGAACCGGGCGGGCGTTGCGGACGCCGCGGGCGCGCGTGGGCCAGCGCGGCAAGGGCTTCGTGTCATCCGAGATCATGATCAGCCAGCGCCCGGCCGAGGCGGATGACCGTGCGATTCCGGGGCACTGGGAGGGCGACCTCATTCTGGGGCTTGGCAGTTCGGCAATAGGCACACTGGTCGAGCGTACGACGCGCTTTACGATGCTGCTACACCTGCCGCGACTGGACGGTCATGGGGCCACGCCGCGAGCCAAGAATGGACCGGCTCTCGCAGGGCATGGCGCCGAGGCCGTTCGCGATGCCATCACGCGCACCATCGTAACCCTGCCTCAGGAACTTCGCCGCTCGTTGACATGGGACCAAGGCGCCGAGATGGCCCAACACGTGGCGCTTAAAATCGACACTGGAATCCAAGTCTACTTCTGCGATCCCCAGAGCCCCTGGCAGCGGGGCGCCAACGAAAACACCAATGGATTGCTGCGCCAGTACTTCCCAAAGGGCACGGACCTGAGCACCCACAGCGCAGAGACGATCGCAGCCGTTGCCGCAACCCTCAACGCGAGACCGCGAAAAACCCTCGGGTGGAGGACTCCGGCCGAAGCGCTTGACCAATGGTTGCCATAGAACCGAATACGCCTGTTGCGACGACCGCTTGAATCCGCCCAATACACATCGGTCGCTTTCGGCAATCGCTGCAAGGAAGCCGGCGTTCGTCCGTCGACAGGCTCGGTCGGCGACGCCTACGACAATGCGATGTGCGAGAGTTTCTTCGCCACCCTCGAATGCGAGCTGATCGACCGGCGTCGCTTCCGATCTCACAGCGAGGCGCGGATGGCCGTCTTTCAGTTCATCGAAGGCTTCTACAATCCCTCACGCCGCCACTCCGCCCTGGGCTATCTGTCGCCCATCGAATACGAAAGGAAACATGATCGCCTGAGCAAACCCGCCTAAGCCCAAACCCGTCCATCAAAGCGGGGCAACTCCAGTATCCGTAGACCCGGTAAATAGGATCGAAGGACGCCATCTCTAGGTGGCAGAGCTTGCACTGCATGCGTTACGGATATCATAGCGTAACCCCGGGTTACGCCTTATTATCCGTAACGCTTGGGGCCGCGAGACCCGGCTGATGGCCGACCGGGAAGGCCGCGGATTTCCAGCCAGTAGAACCAGGTGGTGGGTTTGTCCCCATTCGCACTGCCCGTCTTTGCCACCACGCCGGTGTCGCAGCTCGTCGGACGGCTGGAGTCGACGAATTGCGTTGAAAAACTCCTTGATCGCGGTGCCGTGCGCTGATTCCCTTCTCCTTGGCGCAGGAGATTCGGCCGATGATGGGCGAGCGGCGAGTGATGCAGGAGGCGCTGTTCTACGGCTTCAGTCTGGAGCGGCACGTCCCCGACAATCACCTGCTTCGCAGGATCGATCGGTTCGTTGATCTGACTGGGCTGAGGGCGCACCTGGGGCCCTACTATAGCGACGTCGGGCGGCCCTCGATTGATCCGGAGTTGATGATCCGGATGCTCATCGTCGGCTACTGCTTCGGCATTCGTTCGGAGCGTCGGCTGTGCGAGGAGGTCCATCTCAATCTGGCCTATCGCTGGTTCTGTCGCTTGGGGCTCGACGGCGACGTCCCGGATCATTCGACGTTTTCCAAGAACCGCCACGGCCGTTTTCGCGAGAGCGATCTTCTGCGCAAGCTGTTCGAGACCGTTGTGGCGCGCTGCATGAAAGAAGGGGTCGTCGGGGGCGAAGCCTTCGCGGTTGACGCCAGCATCATCGTGGCGGACGCGCATCGACGGCGAGGCGTCGCCAAAGTCGAAGACCTCGATCCGACCTCCAGTCGCGCAGTCGCAGAATATCTATCGGTCCTCGATGATGCGGCCTTCAGCGGGGCAACGCCGGTCGAGCCAAAGGTGATCTCGCCAACCGATCCGGCGGCCCGCTACACCGCTTCGGCCAACTCGGTCGCCGGTTATGCCTACTCCGACAACTATCTCATCGATCTGAAGCATGCAGTGATTGTGGATGTCGAGGCGACGACAACCATTCGCCAAGCGGAAGTTGGCGCGGCCAAGACGATGCTCGACCGAACGGCTGAACAGTTCGACCTCACCCCGTCGCGCCTGGTCGCCGATGGGGGCTACGGCTCGGCCGATATGGTCGGTTGGCTGGTGGATGAGCGCGGGATCGAGCCGCATGTGAACCTGATCGACAAGGCCGAGCGCACGGACGGAACCTTCTCCCGCAGCGACTTCGTCTTCGATCCGGAGAGCAATCTTTATGTCTGCCCCGGCGGCACAGAGCTAAGGAAATACCACCGCGCTTTCGCCAAGCCACGCGACGGAGTGACCAAAGAAGGCACGATGATCTACTTTGCGCGCAAGCAGGACTGCGAGGCCTGCGCGCTCAAGCCCAAGTGCTGTCCTAACGTTCCTGCGCGCAAAATCGCCCGCTCCGTTCATGAAGCCGCTCGCGACAAGGCCCGCGCAATCGCCAAGACCGAGGCCTACGCCATCTCATGTCGCGAAAGAAAAAAGGTCGAAATGCTCTTCGCTCATCTGAAGCGCATCCTCCGGCTGGATCGATTGCGCCTGCGTGGGCCAAGCGGAGCCAAAGACGAGTTCCTCTTAGCCGCCACAGCCCAAAATCTGCGAAAATTAGCGAAGCTCATTCCGCTCCCGGCGCCCATCTTCGCCACATGAGGCGAAGAGCCAGGAATTTGCCTCGCGGACAGCCCCACAAATCCCAAGTGCTGGCGCCAGAACAGGGTGTTCTTCAACAAAATCGACGTAAACCTGCCATTGCAGATCGCGACCTTGGACGCTTCAATTGGGCGGAAAGCGGGCCTAGGTCGGACGGCAGGAACGGGCAGGCTTGCGGACGTATGAGGCCGTCGCGGTGCGCCTCGTATCCGCCCGAAGCGGACCTTGACGGTCGATCTGGAAAAACCAGCATCAGGTGATTTTGGCGGAGACTCCGCCGGGGTTTGTTGACCGCGGCACGGTCTCGCTGATGCAAAACGAATGCGGGCGCGGTGGCAAGCTCGCTCGCAAACGTCAGCCGCTGCAAGTCCACTGGGGGTCGCCCCATACGGCTTCCCGCGGATCTGCCTGGCGTGGTTCCCTTCGAGCTGGCGCCGTCCGAGCGGCCGTGCCTTGGCGCCGCTTGTAGCTTGTCAGGAACACTCGGATCGCCCCTTCGATGTCCATCCAAACCGGGAGCTGCTCGTCAGGGTGTCGCCCCAGCTCGAGGACCTGTTTCCACCGGGCGCCCACATGGCGACTCTTTAGCAGGCGACAGGGACACGCGGATGAAGAGAAGCGATTCGGTCGAAAGTCGGGTCGCGAACCTGCCACAGCGCAACCTTCGATGGATACAGCCGCGCCTTCCCACAATACGCTTAAGGCTTGGCTCGGCTTGCGCACGCGCGTAAACTTGATCTGACGGCGGCAGGATTCCATTCAGCGCGATGGTTTACGTTTCGAATGAAGCCTTGGGGCGCGACACGGGAGGATCTAAACGTAAATGTCAAGGCTGTACTACCCGCCCGAGCTCAGAACTCTCGAGTTCGCCCCGGTTCGACCCCGAAGACACAGGCAAGAAGGTGGCGAAGCTCATTCCGAGCGAGCTCATAACCGCCTATACCGGCCTCGTCAGCTTCACCGGTGCCGTAAAATTTCAATGGTTGCACAATTGCCTTTTCGTTGCGTCTTTCCTGCTGTGCCTGGCGCTGACCCCGATCTATCTCGACCGGATGGCCGACAAGGGCAAGCCGAAACGCAATCACCTCATCGTGTCGACTGCCGCCTTCGTTGTGTGGGCGTACTTTGTTTCGGGCCAGCAGGTCATGCCGCAATGGTATGATGCCGGGCTCGCGTCGATGGCCACCATCGTCTTCAGCGTGGTCAGTGCGCTCGTGCCGCTGGACAGGTGATCCGGTCGCAGTCAAGATCGGGGCCGGCGGCGCGGCGGGAGGAGGTCGATGGCGACTCGCAACCCCGAAGTGTCGCGCAACTCGGTTGTCGGCCTCTGCGATCCTGACGGCAAGCTGTACGGACACGGCCTGCTGATTGGCGTCGACGGGGTCGCCTCCGTTCTTACCTGCCATCACGTCGTCGCCGCTCTGGCGCCCGACGATCTTCGCGTCGCCCTGCGCGCCCGTCCCGGCGCGGCCGCGCCCGGCCCAGTGACGGCGACATTCGATCCCGGGCGTTCGTCGCCGGAGCACGACGCCGCCATCCTGCGCCTTCCGATCGAAGCGCCCGCGGTCAATCCGGCGATCCAGGATCTTGACGCACGCTCCTACGGCGGCGACCTCCAGAAAAAGGCGGTCGGGCACTCACACTTCCAGGCTTCGACCTTCGCTGGCTACCTCGGCGCAGCCGTCACGGGACTGCGCATTCCAGCGAAGTCCGCCTCCCTGTTTCGACTGCCGTTTCTCGGCGCCCCACAGGCCTACCCCGACGTCCCCGGCGTCTACGAATTCGACTACGCGTTTCCACTCCACGATTCGACCGCGGCGCATGAAGGTCTCAGCGGCGCTCCGGTCTTTTACGAGGACGGCGTCATCGGGCTTGTTCATCTCACCCGCAAGGAGACGGCCGAGCTTCAGAGGGAGTGTTACGTCGTTCCTATCGGCGTCTGGGCGGCCAAATGGCCGGAACTGCGGCGTCTCATCGAACCCTTCACCGACGGCGCGCTGAGGTTAAAGGCTATTGTCAAGCTCGCTGGCGCGGTCGCCGCCGAAGACGATCTCGTGATCGCCGGCTACGTCGACGGCGCCTATGTCGCGCGGGCGGTCGACGCGGAGGCCGGCCGGTTCATCGGCGGTCCAAGCCAGACCGCCGCCGTCATGGTCGTCGGCAAGCCCAAGTCGGGCAAGACCCGCCTCGCCTTCAATTTGCTGGCTTCCTGGCCCGACGACCTCGTCGTGATTCCAAAGGCGCCCGCCCCGCCCGACGCTTGGCCCCGATGGACCTTTCATGACCGGTCGGTCACGCTGCTCTTAGACGATCTGCACGCAAAGCCGTCGTGGGAGCCGATGGCGTGGCGGCTCGCGATCACGGACGCAGGCGCGCGGTGTTGCCGCACGATCGTCACAAGTCGCGATGGCGTGGATTTGACTCAGCTGATCCAGGCGCACGGACCCTTTTTCGAAGCGATCGGCGGCGGCCGGGTCATCGTCCGCACGAGCGGCGGCGGCGACTTCACGGAGGACGAGGCGAACGAACTCGCGGCGCTCCTCGGTCTCGGCCAGGAGGAGGCGCGCAAGAGGTTCGACGGCACGCCAGGTTCGCTGACTCTCGACCTTTCCGCCATGCGCCAGCGCTACGTTCGCCTGCGCGACCGGGTCGCGGGGGACGTCGCCCAAAGCAGGCTCCTGGACAGCGCCAAGCTTCTGAGAACCAGTTTCGTTCCAGTCATGCGGGCGGACATGCTGAGGTGGGTTTGCGAGAAGGTCCGGGGCGCCCACCCCCTAGGAGATGAAGAATGGGAATCGCTGAAGCGACGGACGGTCGAGGAAGGCTTCGGCCGGTTCGTCGAGGACGACGAGCGGTTCGAAATCTACACGCCGTACCTTGAAGAGTGTGTCGAGTTCGCCCCGAAAGTCGCGGATGTGAAGGCCCTGGCGCCGTTTCTGCTCGATCGCAACGAGAGTCCCGCGCACATCGCCCACGCCCTGTTCTTTCGGTTCTCGGACTATCGGGCCGGAGAGGCTCTGATGAGAGCATTCTTGAAACGTCGCGGCAAAAACGCGAAGCGCGATCTGGCGATGTTTCTTCACTTCCGGTCGGCCAACGACAGGGAGACCGTCCGTCTCCTGAGAGAGGCGATCCGGGAAGGAACGCCGCAGGAAACCGCGACGATGGAGGTCATGCTGGGCGTCTCGCTGGTCACGCAGAAAGGCGCAGAAGCGGAGGCGGAAAACCTGCTGCGCAGGGGCGTGGAGCGCGGTTTCCCCCAATGCCATCGCGAGCTGGCGCGACTCTATGAGCGCATGCCGGGCCGCGAAAAGGCGGCCGAGAAGGCGTTTCAGGACGCAATCGCCGCGCGGGACGATGACTCCCCGTTGCTGCATCTCATGAACGACTTCGGCGTCTTCCTGACCAAACAGGAGAGGCACGGCGAGGCGGCCGCCGCGTTTCGCCGCGGCTGCGCCCTCGGGGACAGGCTCGCCTGCAAGAACTTGTGCGCCGCATACCTCACAAGCGGCGTCCCGATCGAGGATCCGGCGGCCGTCGTTGAATGGTTCGAACGGTGCGCCATCGGCGACGACCTTGAGATGCTCGGCGCCCTCGTCGCCCTGGGACCGCCCGCCCTGGCGAAACGCGCCTATCTGGACGCTAAGGCGCTTAACATTTCGACTGGCGTCTTTCCACTCGACGTCCTCCTGAGCGGATTGCACTCCATAGAAGAGCTGAAGGGCGCGGTCGCACAAGGCTCGCCGAAGCTGGCGGAACGAGCTTTTGTCCGCGCGGTCGAAAAAGGGCAGCCGGAGGCCCTGATGCCGTTGGCTGTTCTTCTGACCGCGATGGAGGCGCCCGGACGGCTGGCGGGAGTTGTTTCGGCCAACCTCAAGAGCCTGAGCCGAGACATCCTGCGGGTGCTGGCCGATGCGATCTTCGATCTTCCAGACGGGGCGGGCTTGTTTCAGCTCCTCGGCGACGGCGCTTCGCTGCTGCAGCCCCTGATTCTTGGTCAGAGCGCGCGGCGCGGGCCCATGAGCTCTCGGCTTCACGAGATGGCGGATCTGGAGTGGCTCTGGCCCGCGGCCGAGATCTTCTTGCGCGCGGCGATCGGGCTTGGCGATCGTCAGTCGCGCCTGCGCCTTGGACTTCTGCTGGCCCAGGATGGTTCGCGCGCCGCCGAGGCGGAGGCCGTCTATCGCGAGGCGATCGCCGTTGGCACCCCCGCGACCTCTTCCGCTCTCGGTCATCTCATTGCGCGGAACAGGGCGCGATGGGCCGAGGCGGAGGCGGTCTACCGCCAAGGAATCAAGGCGAACGAACAGGGATCCTATCGAGGTCTCTTTTTTATTTTGGCCCAGACGCCCGGACGAAGCCAGGACGTCAGTCGTCTCGCGCAGGAGATGGTTCGCCTTGGACTCGTCGAGCTACCGGTTGCCAGGCGATAGAGCCGCATTCGCAGCATCAAGACGCCGCGTTCGCTGCATCAAGAAAACGTCGCGCTCGCCAAGATCGTCGCTTGACGCGTGCGGGCTTTCTGTGCGCTCGGCTGACGGAGCGCGAGCGGGTGAAGGCCACGCTCGAGCGCGCACTGGCAGCCGACTTCCCCAACGCCGTCGCACGCGTCTACCGACTCGAATTCGGTACGCCGGTTGGATGGCCACCCCATTACCAAGGTCATCTGGCGGAGCGGTCAAGGAGAGAGAAACGACGTGGCGAGGGCCGGCGGCGAGCCTGAATCCAAGGCAATCGGTGAGGCGGCATGATGATCGACGCCAGCCTTCTCGGCCCGGTGTCCTCCTCACAATCTCGCTAGAGCCGAGCGTCGAGCTGCATCGGCTTGTCGAGGGAGGCGCTGTCGAAGAACATGGAGCGGGATCCGCTACGGTGATTCAGCGAGATCTGTCGAGCCGACCTCGACAGCATTCTTCAGAATGCGAGTTAGAATTAGCGTCAATCGGAGGATCTTGCCGCTTCGATGATCGCTGCTGGCGCATGGCGTCCGTAGCGCCCACAGTCGCTTATCGCCGCTTACCGCCCCTACAGCGCTGATCGGCAAGGTCTGTAACGGGTCGATTTGACCAGTTCGCCAAGCCGTTGTCGAATGACCGGTATTTGCGCTTACCGGATGGCTGGAATCGACGTGAAGCCACGATTTGCCGGTTGGGACGGCGGACGTCGAAGTCGGGACCCTGGCAACTCGGGAAATGATCTGCGACCACTTTGTCGGCGCAACGGGGCGAAGAGTGCTCGCCACGACCGGAACCAACCTTACGCCAGACCTCGGCGCTTGCGCTCAAGATCGTCCCAGACGGTCAGCGGTTGGAACTCCGGAACGAAGCCCAGCCCCTTCGTCGCGTCCGAGGAAACGACCGTCCGCGACGTCACCACATCGATCAGAGCCGGGGCGTTGGCGAGCGAACGCTCGATTGCGCCGGGAAGGTCCTCCGGCTTATGCACGCGCTCGCCATGAGCGCCGAAAGCCCGGGCCATCGCCGCATAATCGGAATGAGCAAGCAGCGTGCCCACTACCCGGCCGCCATAGTTTGTCTCCTGATCGAGGCGCTCGATGTTCCACGCCGCATTGTTGGACACGATGACGACAATCTTTGCGCCGTGGCGAACCGCCGTATCGATTTCCATGGCGTTGATCCCAAAGGCGCCGTCGCCCGTGACGCACACCACCTGTCGGCCGGGATAGGCGAGCGACGCCGCGACGGCGTAAGGCGTTCCAACGCCAAGGCAGCCGAAGGCGCCGGCGTCCATATAGGTACGGGCGTGGAGACCGACGCGAGCGAAGCTGAGGAGGTCGCCGCCGTCGGCGATTGCGATGTAGTCATTCTTGGTCTTCTCACGCAGGGCTTGAAAGATGGCGCGCGGATCGACCCCGCCATCCAATCCTGTCGTGTAACGCGGCCCAGCCTTGGCGGTGCGGTCGCGGTGGCTTTTCTGCAGCCCTTGCGTCCAGGCCCTGTCGACGGCCGACCTGCGGTTGCCAGCCGCGGCGACGATAGCGTCGAGCGCGAGGGCCGGGGTCGCGAGGATTTCCGGCTCGCCACGGCGGTTGTCGATGAGTTCGCCGGGCGTGTCGGAGAGACGGATGAACTTGGCGTTTGGGAATACCGCGGGCGAGCCGTAGCCGAGCTGATAGTCAAGCTTGCGTCCGATCACGAACACCGCATCAGCTTCGGTCATCGCGGCTGCCCGCATGGCGCCGACGACCGCTGGATGATCTGCCGGCACGAGGCCGCGACTCTCCTGCGTATCGAGATAGACGGCGCCGACCGCGTCGAGGAGCTGGACGATTTCCGGCCCTGCGTCGCGAGCGCCGCGGCCGGTGACGACGAGCGGCCGCTTCGCCGACCAGAGCGCTTCCACCGCCTGCGCAATGATTGCGGCGTCGGGTGGGATCGTGCGCGGCTTCTTCGGCGCCATCCACTCCTCAAGGAGGAGGTTCGCTGGGACATGCGTGCGCAAGACGTCGGTCGGGATCTCGAGGTAGATGGGACCTGGTTCGCCAAGATCGCCAAAGGCGCGGGCCACGCCCTCGTCGAACTCGCGGATCACCTGATCGGGGACGCGAAGCGTGCGCGACTGACGCGTCACAGGCCGCAGGATGTCGACGTGGGGAATGTCCTGCAGCGGACCCATATTGGCCTGCGCGCGCGAGGTGCAGCCGCCGATCACCAGAACCGGCGCCCGGGCGAGTGAGGCGTTGGCGACCGCCGTGACAGTGTTGGTGACGCCCGGGCCGGCCGTCACCATGGCGACGCCGAGCTCGCCCGTAAGCTCGGCGTGAGCGTGCGCCATATGAACCGCCGCGGCCTCGTGGCGAACATCAATGATGCGTACGCCAAGCTGCGCGGCATGGTCCCAAATCGGCTGGATGTGCCCGCCCTGCAGGCCGAAAATGCGATCGACGCCTCGCGCCTCTAGAAAACGCGCGATCCACGCCGCGCAGGAACTATGATCGGAATTGAGATCTTCGGCGCTTGTCGCCATCTCGGCCTCCAACGTTGGTTCTCATGACGACAGGCGGCTTTCAGCCTAAGATCATAGCCTTCAGCTTGCGATGCAGGTTCTTTCCCGTCGCGGTGCGGGGCATCTCCTCGTCGCGCATGAACGAGAAGGAGCGCGGACGCTTGTAGCCGGCGATGCGTGTCCTGCACCATTGGTGCAGGTTGGCTTCATCCTGCGAAGCGCCTTCACGCAAGACAATCACCGCGTGAACCCGTTCGCCCCATTTGTCGTCAGGCAGACCGATTACCACTACGTCATGAACCGACGGGTGGCTGCTGATGACCGACTCGACGTCGGACGGGTACACGTTCTCGCCCCCAGTGATGATCATGTTGCTCTTGCGATCGACGAGATGGATGAAGCCGTCGGCGTCGCGGCGCGCCATGTCGCCGACCGTACAATAGTCGCCGCGGAACGCCTCGCGCGTTTTTTCCGGCAGCTTCCAATAGCCGTCAAAAATGTAAGGATTGCTGGCGTAAAGCTCGCCGATTTCGCCATCCGGCACTTCCTCGCCATTCGGATCGAGAAGCCTGATCGGAGCCGAACCTATGCACTCGCGACCGACGGAACCAAGCTTGTCGAACTGCTCGTGCGGATGGAGCATGGTCGCCCAGCCGGTCTCGGTCGAGCCATAGAGTTCAAAGAGGCCTGCGTTCGGGAACATCTCCATGATGGCGCGCTTGGCATCCGGTCGCGCAGGCGCTGAAGAGATCATGAGCTTGGCGACCCTGTCGAGGTTGAAGTGCGCGCGCGTCGCGTGGGGGAGCGCCAACATCATCGCATAGTGTGTGGGCACCAACGAAGTGAAAGTGGCGGCGCCCTCGCCAAGAACACGCACGCAGTGCTCCGGATCGAAGCTCTTGCGGTTATAAACGGTGGTGATCGCCCCGCAATAGGCGAAGGCGCCGAAGAAGTAGAGCGAGTTTGCGTGGCACATCGGCATGACGAGCAACGAGCCGTCGTTGCGATGCAGGCCGAGTTCGATCTCGGTGATGAGAGACAGCATGGCGCCGCCTCGATGATTTCGTATTGCGCCCTTCGGGGCGCCAGTTGTTCCCGACGTGTACATCAGCGTCCATGGGTCTTCCGGCGCCACCGCTCCGTCTGGCTCACTGTCGCGCGCGACGCTCATCACTTTCTCGTAGGCAACAAACCCGGCCGGGCATTGACCTTTTCCAAACCAGATTCGGCGCGAGGGTTGCACCGAAAGGTCTGGTCCAACCTCCTCCAAGGCTCCCACAAGCTCGTCCTGCACGATGATAGCCGCTGCCTCGGCGTCATCCACGATGTAACGGATCTCCTTGCCGACCAGGCGGAAGTTGAGCGGGACGGCGATTATTCCAGCCTTGGCTGCAGCGGCGTAAATCTCGACCCATTCGAGCGTGTTATGAGCTAGAACCGCCACGCGATCGCCTTTGGACAGCCCCAGCCCGAGAAGCGCGTTGCCGAGTTGGCAGGAACGCGAGTTCCACTGGTAGAATGTCATGCTGCGTTCGAGATCGCGCGCGCCGATCCGTTGCGGAGATAGACGCGCGTGCGCCGTTAGCGTTTGACCGAGGTCAAGCACGTGCTTCATGACCGGGACCCCCGACAAGTCCACCAGCTGGCGCGCGCAGGCTCCTGCGCATGAATTTTCGGACGCTGACGCTTTACCGCTGATTGAGCCCTCGCGAAACCTACCGCCGTTTGGCATTCCAGCCGACCGAGCCGGCATGGCAGACTTTCGCCTTCTGGATACCGCTCTACATGGTCAGCGTGCGCGGCATGGACCTCAAGGAGTTCGCGCTGTTCACCTGGCTGCCGTTTCTGTTCTCCGACATAGGCTGTCTGTTCGGCGACTATCTCGCGCCGTTTCTCCATAGCCGCTTCAGCTCCAGATCGTGAACGCACGGCTGACCGTGATCACGATCGGCGCCCTCTGCATGGTCGGGCCGGCCCTGATCAGCTTCGTCGCCGATCCGATCACGCCATCCTCTGCTTTTCGCTGGGCGGCTTCGCGCATCAGATCCTGTCGAGCATGATGTACGCGCTGATGGGCGACGTATTTGAGAAGCTGGAGGTCGCGACCGCGACCGGCGTCGCGGGCATGTTCGGCTATCTCGTCGGCGCGCTGTTCACGCTGATGGTCGGAGCGCTGGCCACTTAGATTGGCTACGAGCCGCTGTTTGCGTTGCTGTTCCTGTTCGACCTCGTCGCCGCGCTGACGCTCTGGGCCTTCATCGGCGTCCGCCAGGGGCAAGTCGCGGGCTGAGGGAGGCCGCTCAACCGCCTGGCGCGACACCAACGCTCGCGCCGTTCGGTCGCGGAGCGCGCCTAACGGGCGCCGTCGCAGCTTCGGCCGACTCGGGGCCCGCAAGGTTCAGCTTCTTGGTTGCGACAACTTGACCCATTCGTCCAGCGGTCCCCGAACGACCGCTATTTGCGCAATTGAGACGCCGAGGCGATGTCTCGAATTGACGTTAAGCGGACATCGCCGGTCGCGACGGTGACGCCGCCTTCGGGCGGTAGCTCGCCTATCGGGGGTCGCCTCGGGAAGGACCGGAGTTTGGGCGAAAAGCCGGCATTCCTGTGCGAGCCAGAAATAGGATTCACCGCCCTGAGCCGACATTCGCCAAAAATCGGCCGGCAGCATAGGCCCCGCTCTTAGCTGACCTAGGCGATTTTGGGTGCTCCGTGTAACCCCTTCACCAAGCGAGTACGATGGTCCGCTTTGGCTCTTTCCAGATCCTATGAGGCGGCCCTCAGGTCCGTGCCTCGTGGACGCGCCACCTCGCCGCTACCACTATTGAGGTAATGTTCGCTCCAAATGAGACTCTTAGTTAGTACTCCTCAGAGTGCTAACCTTCCTTAAGCTCGCGGTCGAGCATGACCAATTGGAACTCGATGTCGCGACTTGCTTTGCGTTCGGCAGCGCGAGCGCATGCGGCTGCTTAAACTGCGGCAGATCGCGCAGATTCGGACGCCATTTAGCGTGTACGCGGGTCCGGCGAATGGCTGTGGCGGCGTCGGACGACGTCCAACAGAAGGCCAAAGAGGATATCCGGAGGTACGTTCACGGCAGGTTCCGCTGGGAGGACTCTGTTTTCGGGGATTTCCGATACGATTTCCGCCGGATAACGCTCTCACGGTCGGCCCCTCGTGACGTCATAGAACTCGAAAATCGAGAGGATCAATCTCACCGGCGGCGCGGTGGTGAACGAGTTGCTGTGCACCCTGTTTGCACCGCTTTCGCCATTGGAGCGACTTGGCCGGCCCGGTGTCGGTTTCGCGCGTGGTGCAGGCGGTTCAGCGCAGCACTGAGGAAGAACTATGGCGGGCCAGACAATCAGCTCGGCGAGTGGCAAGCTTTACTTGACCTCGACCAGCAATCCCCTGACCATAACCAGCACCGGAAGCGTCACCACGACAGCCAGTGGCGACGCCATCAATGCGCCCTCCGGCACAGCATGGCAGATCAACAACGCTGGCACGATTTCCGGCGTCATCGGCAGTTCGTCGGCTGGCATTTATTCGCCGGCCACGGGCATCTCGGTGCAAAATACCGGCAAAATCTCCGGCTATGTCGCCGGCCTCTGGCTTTCCAGCGGCGGCGCCGTCACCAATGGCGCAAGCGGCCTGATCTCTGCGACCGGCAGCTATGGCGTCTATATCGCCGGCGCGGCCGGAGTCGTTACAAATCTGGGCACGATCACCGGCTCCAGCTACGCTGTCGATCTGACATTCAGCAGCGCCGCCAATCGGGTCGTGGTCGCGCCTGGCGCCGTATTCAACGGGCTGGTGTCGGGCGGCAATGGCGTGTTGGAGCTGGCAGGCTCCGGCGCAGCCGGAACGCTCAGCGGAACGATAGGCGGAACTTCGGGAAGTTTCGAGAACTTCAGCCAGATCGTCGTCGATTCCGGGGCTGTTTGGGCGCTGAGCGGCGCCCTCAAGATCAGCACGGTTCAACTCGGCGGCTCGCTTGAGGTCGCGTCAGACACAACTCCGTCGACACAAATCAATTTCGCCAGCGGCGGCAAGTTGACGATCGACAATACGGCTTCATTTTCCGGTTCTGTGCTCTCGAATTTCGCCGCGGGAGATATTATCGACATACATAATTTTGCCGCAGCAGGCGCTGCAATATCTTATAATTCCTCAACCGGCGTCGCCCAGATCAGCAACGGCTCGCAAACGGCGACGCTTGATTTCAAACCTTCAACCCTCGGCGCGGGCGCGCTGCAAGTGGCTTCCGATGGCGGGACCGGTGTTGTCCTCACCCTGTCACAGCCGACCGCCCCGGCGGCGCCGACGATCGCCAGCCCGGCCAGCGGCAGCATCGACACGACCACCGCCGAGCCGGTCATTTCCGGAGGCGGCGTCAGCGGCGACACGGTCACCCTCTCGATCGACGGAACGCAGGTCGGAACGGCGCCGGTGGTCAACGGCGCCTGGACGTTCACGCCGACCTCGCCCCTGAGCAACGCCAGCCACACGGTCGCCGCGACGCAAGCCGCTTCCGGCGGGCCGAGCTCGACCGCCGCCACCGACGCCTTCACCGTCAATGTGCCGACCGCCCCGGCGGCGCCGACGATCGCCAGCCCGGCCAGCGGCAGCATCGACACGACCACCGCCGAGCCGGTCATTTCCGGAGGCGGCGTCAGCGGCGACACGGTCACCCTCTCGATCGACGGAACGCAGGTCGGAACGGCGCCGGTGGTCAACGGCGCCTGGACGTTCACGCCGACCTCGCCCCTGAGCAACGCCAGCCACACGGTCGCCGCGACGCAAGCCGCTTCCGGCGGGCCGAGCTCGACCGCCGCCACCGACGCCTTCACCGTCAATGTGCCGACCGCCCCGGCGGCGCCGACGATCGCCAGCCCGGCCAGCGGCAGCATCGACACGACCACCGCCGAGCCGGTCATTTCCGGAGGCGGCGTCAGCGGCGACACGGTCACCCTCTCGATCGACGGAACGCAGGTCGGAACGGCGCCGGTGGTCAACGGCGCCTGGACGTTCACGCCGACCTCGCCCCTGAGCAACGCCAGCCACACGGTCGCCGCGACGCAAGCCGCTTCCGGCGGGCCGAGCTCGACCGCCGCCACCGACGCCTTCACCGTCAATGTGCCGACCGCCCCGGCGGCGCCGACGATCGCCAGCCCGGCCAGCGGCAGCATCGACACGACCACCGCCGAGCCGGTCATTTCCGGAGGCGGCGTCAGCGGCGACACGGTCACCCTCTCGATCGACGGAACGCAGGTCGGAACGGCGCCGGTGGTCAACGGCGCCTGGACGTTCAC
The DNA here is from genome assembly GCA_963726105.1 of uncultured Alphaproteobacteria bacterium. Taxonomy (GTDB): domain Bacteria; phylum Pseudomonadota; class Alphaproteobacteria; order Rhizobiales; family Beijerinckiaceae; genus Roseiarcus. The sequence goes on along the minus strand of CAVSBJ010000019.1, from coordinate 184,648 downwards.
GCCGACCTCGCCCCTGAGCAACGCCAGCCACACGGTCGCCGCGACGCAAGCCGCTTCCGGCGGGCCGAGCTCGACCGCCGCCACCGACGCCTTCACCGTCAATGTGCCGACCGCCCCGGCGGCGCCGACGATCGCCAGCCCGGCCAGCGGCAGCATCGACACGACCACCGCCGAGCCGGTCATTTCCGGAGGCGGCGTCAGCGGCGACACGGTCACCCTCTCGATCGACGGAACGCAGGTCGGAACGGCGCCGGTGGTCAACGGCGCCTGGACGTTCACGCCGACCTCGCCCCTGAGCAACGCCAGCCACACGGTCGCCGCGACGCAAGCCGCTTCCGGCGGGCCGAGCTCGACCGCCGCCACCGACGCCTTCACCGTCAATGTGCCGACCGCCCCGGCGGCGCCGACGATCGCCAGCCCGGCCAGCGGCAGCATCGACACGACCACCGCCGAGCCGGTCATTTCCGGAGGCGGCGTCAGCGGCGACACGGTCACCCTCTCGATCGACGGAACGCAGGTCGGAACGGCGCCGGTGGTCAACGGCGCCTGGACGTTCACGCCGACCTCGCCCCTGAGCAACGCCAGCCACACGGTCGCCGCGACGCAAGCCGCTTCCGGCGGGCCGAGCTCGACCGCCGCCACCGACGCCTTCACCGTCAATGTGCCGACCGCCCCGGCGGCGCCGACGATCGCCAGCCCGGCCAGCGGCAGCATCGACACGACCACCGCCGAGCCGGTCATTTCCGGAGGCGGCGTCAGCGGCGACACGGTCACCCTCTCGATCGACGGAACGCAGGTCGGAACGGCGCCGGTGGTCAACGGCGCCTGGACGTTCACGCCGACCTCGCCCCTGAGCAACGCCAGCCACACGGTCGCCGCGACGCAAGCCGCTTCCGGCGGGCCGAGCTCGACCGCCGCCACCGACGCCTTCACCGTCAATGTGCCGACCGCCCCGGCGGCGCCGACGATCGCCAGCCCGGCCAGCGGCAGCATCGACACGACCACCGCCGAGCCGGTCATTTCCGGAGGCGGCGTCAGCGGCGACACGGTCACCCTCTCGATCGACGGAACGCAGGTCGGAACGGCGCCGGTGGTCAACGGCGCCTGGACGTTCACGCCGACCTCGCCCCTGAGCAACGCCAGCCACACGGTCGCCGCGACGCAAGCCGCTTCCGGCGGGCCGAGCTCGACCGCCGCCACCGACGCCTTCACCGTCAATGTGCCGACCGCCCCGGCGGCGCCGACGATCGCCAGCCCGGCCAGCGGCAGCATCGACACGACCACCGCCGAGCCGGTCATTTCCGGAGGCGGCGTCAGCGGCGACACGGTCACCCTCTCGATCGACGGAACGCAGGTCGGAACGGCGCCGGTGGTCAACGGCGCCTGGACGTTCACGCCGACCTCGCCCCTGAGCAACGCCAGCCACACGGTCGCCGCGACGCAAGCCGCTTCCGGCGGGCCGAGCTCGACCGCCGCCACCGACGCCTTCACCGTCAATGTGAGCGGGGGTGGTCTGACAATTAGCGGCGCAATTACCGGGCCGCTGACCTTGGCCGCGACCAACAATCCCCTGACGATTACCAGCGCGGGCAGCGTGAAGGCGACAGCGAGCGGAGCCGATGGCGTTGACGGAGGCTCGGGCACAGCCTGGTCGATCACAAATTCCGGCACGGTCGCTTCTTCCCAACGTTATGGCATATCGCTCCACAGCGCGGGCAGCAGCATCGTCAACTCCGGCTCGATTTCAGGCTATGCCGGTTCCGGCGGATACGGCGTGGACCTGGAAGCCGGAGGGACCGTCACCGTCACCAACACCAGCGCCGGCTACATCACCGGCGGGGAGGATGCCATCTTTGGCTACGGCGCCGCCGCGAATATCGATAACAGCGGGCAGATCGTATCGACGTTCGATGACGGCATCGGTCTGTTCGGCGGCGGCAGGGTCATAAATCGAGCGGGAGGCGTAATTCGCGCGCCGACCGCCGGGGGCTACGGCCCGGCGGGCGTCTACATTCCGGGAGGCTCCGCGAACGTCGTCAACCATGGCTCCATAAGTGGACAATACGGCGTTTATCTTGGCGTCGCCGGCACGGTTGAGAATGCCGGAACAATCTCCGGCTCGAGTTCCGCCGTAACCTTCGCGGTCAGCAGCGCCGCCAATCGGCTGATCATTGATCCGGGCGCTGTTTTCAGCGGCTCAGTCAAGGGCAATGGCGGCGTGCTGGAGCTGACTGCCGGGACCGGCTCCATCGGGTCGATCGGTTCAAGCTCGTTCAGCGGTTTCCAAACACTGATCGACGATCTCGGCGGCGACTGGACACTGACCGGCTCCAATACGATCGCCAACGTCACCGACAATGGCAGCCTCGTCGCCGCTGGGTCGCTGCATGTCACGACTGCGGTGACCTCCGCCAGCGCCGGTCAGTTCGAACTTCAGGCCGGCGCTTCACTGGAGGTCGCGGCCGACTCCGCCGCAAATTCGCAAATCGATTTTCTCGGCGCCAGCCAGCTGACGATTGACAATGCGGCATTGTTCGGGACCGGCGTTGGCGGATCGTCGTATGCGGGACCGCAGCTTGAAGACTTTGGCGTTGGAGACACAGTTGATCTGCACAGCTTTTCCGGGGCTACGGCGGCGTTGCTTTACAATCCCGCGAGCGGTCTGCTCCAGGTCACCAATGGTTCGAGCCAGGTCGCGACCCTGGACTTTCAGAATTCGACATTGGGGTCGGGGAGCTTCAGCTTTGCCTCAGACGGCAGCGGAGGCGTCAAGATTTCGCACGGTTAGCCGGGTCGGGGGCGGACGCCGCGCCATGCTCGCAGGACAAGAGATCAGACTAAAGAACCGCGATTGGATTTCCTGGAGACCCGGTGGCCCCGACGATGGGCAGTGGCGCGAAGACATAGGCGAAAACCCAGGCCCGGCGCTGCCTTCAGAACCGGGCTGACGCTGTTCGACTCTTCGGTCATGGTTGGCCTCCAAGGATTATTCGACGACAGGCGCCGCCGTCGCGCCGGCAGCTTCGGCGTTTTCCGCCAGGACGCCCCGCGCCTGGCGACGCTGGGCTGCCTGCACCGCAAGGCCAACCGCAAGAATCAGCATCGAACCATTGAACAACGGCTCGACAAAGAATGGCGCGCCGAGCTGGTTCAGGCCGGCCACCGTCACAGCCAGCACCGCCACGGCGAGCACTGTTCCCCACACATTGACTCGACCGGGGCGGATCGAGGTTGCGCCGAGCAGCGCCGCCGTGAAAGCAGGCAACAGGTACTCCTGCCCGACCGAACTTTGCCCGACCTGGAGCTGCGACTGCAGCACGATTCCTGCGAAGGAGGCGAGCATTCCGGCGGCGATGAAGGCGAAGGTTATGTATCGTTTGGCCGAGATGCCGTTGAGCTCCGCGGCGCGGGGGCTCGCGCCTAGCACATAAAGATAGCGGCCGAGCGGCAGGAACTCGAACACGACCCACAAAATGAGGCTGACAACAAGCGCGTAAATCGCGGGCGCCGGCGCGATCCAAATGCTGCCGGAAATGGCGCGAAACTCGGGAGGCAAGGGAGCGAGCACTTGCTGTCCGCCCGTGTACCAGGCGTTGAGCCCGTAGAGAATCGTTCCTGTGCCGAGGGTGGCGATGAAGGAATTGATTTTCACTCGGGTGATCAGGAGCCCGTTCGCCAAGCCGACCGCCGCGCCCATCAGCAGCACCGCGCAGACGGCAGCCCACCACGGCAGGCCTTGGCCTTGCAGGCCGATTGCGAGCACCTGCGAAATCCCGACGTTAAAGCCGGCGGAGAGATCGAATTGATTGGCGACCATCGGAATGAAGACCGAAAGCGCCACCAGGAGCTGAACGGACTTGTTGCTGAGAATGGAGCGAATGTTGAAGTAGGTGAGGAACGTGTCCGGCCTCAGCAAGGAAAACACGATCACGAGAAGAACGAACAGCACCAGAAGTCCCCAAACGGAGATCGCGCGCATGAGCGCGGCGCTCAGCGGATGGCGAGCGTTGCGGGTCACGAAGCGGCTCCGTGCCGGGCCGTCCAGTTTCCTCCGGACGCGGCCGCAGTCAATACGGTGACGGTGAGCGCGTTGCGCGGAATTTCGGCGGCGACTCGCCCGCGGCTGAACACAAGCGCGCGATGGCAGATGCGCTCGACTTCCTCGAAATCGGACGAGATCAGGAGGACGGCCAACCCTTTGCGCAACGACGATTGCAGCAGGTGGTAAATGTCCGCCTTCGCGCCGATATCGACGCCGATCGTCGGCTCCTCCAGAATGAGAAGCTTCACATGCGCCTCCATCCAGCGGGCAAGCACAACCTTCTGCTGATTGCCGCCCGACAGCGTCGCGACCGGCTCTTCGAGTCCGGCGGTCTTGATGGAGAAGCGCTTAACGGCGGCCCGAGCTTCGCCGAGCTCCTTAGCACGGGCGGCAAACTCCAGCACTCCGCGGCCGCTCGCCGCCGGGTTCAAATATATGTTCTCTCGCACGTCGAGGTTTGAGGCGACGCCCTCTTCGGCCCGTCTGCTCGATACGAAGCCGACGCCCTGCGCCATCGCCTGCGCCGGGCTTGAGGGCGCGATCGGCTCGCCGTCGAGCGTGAGGCGTCCTGCGGTCATGGGGGTCTGACCGAAGATCGCGCGCCCGATCGTATGATGGCCCGCACCGCGCAAGCCGACCAGTCCAAGGATTTCTCCCGCAGCGACAGAGAATGAAACGGGACCCACATGTTCGGCGACCAGGTGCTCGACCGAAAACGCGGTGCGATCGGAAGGCTCAGCGGGTCTCACGAACGCGTCGCTCATCGATCGGCCGACAATCATCTGCACGAGTTCGCCCGCGTTGGTTTCGTTCGCCTGGACCGTCGCCAGCCGGCGTCCGTCGCGAAGGACGGTCACTCGGTCGGCGATGCGCAGCACTTCGTCCAGCCGGTGGGTGACGTAGACCACGCCAATGTTGTTGGCGCGCAAGCGACGCAGCGTCTCGAGCAGGCGCTCTACGTCAGCTTCGGGAAGCGCCGCGGTCGGCTCGTCGAGAACGACAATGTCCGACTTGACCGCCAGCGCTCGGCCGATGGCGACGAGCGAGCGTTCGGCGGCTGGAAGCGAGGAGATCGTGGCGTCCGGATCGAGATCGCTGCCCATAATCGCAAGCGCGTCCGCGGCGGCGTTCTTCACCGCCAGCCAGGAAATTAGGCCGGTCCACGATCGCGGATAGCCGGTCTGAATGGCGACGTTCTCAGCGACCGTCATCCACTCGACGAGCCCGAGATCCTGGTGGATGAAGGCGATCGGCAACGCATCCGTTCCCGGATGGACCGGTTTGCCGGCGAACAGGATCTCGCCGGCGTCGGCTTCGTGGACCCCGGCCAATATTTTGATCAGCGTCGACTTGCCCGCGCCGTTCTGTCCTAGAAGAGCGTGGACCTCGCCGCGGCGAACGTCGAAATCGACGTGATTGAGCGCGAGCGTCCCGGTGAAGCGCTTGACGAGCCCGGTCATCGCGAGCAGGGACGCCGGCTCGCCGTCTGAACGGGCTGGGTCAACAGGATCCACGATCGATCATTCCGGCTCTGAGTTCGATCGATTGGATGCGCGATCCCCAGCGGGTCGGTCCCGCCGGGGATGCCTCAAAGCTACTTCACACCCCAGATTTCGAGATAGTGCTGCTTGTAGTTGTTGCTGGGGATGAAGGTGTTCTGGTCGCCGCCTTCCGAGTGGATGTTCTCCTTGGTGACCAGGAACGGCGGCTGCACGAACCCGCTCGACGGCTCGCCGTGGAACGCGCGATTGAGTTCATCGACCGCCTGCCACGCCTGCAACTCGATTGGCTCGCTGACCGTCACCACCTGATACTGATCGCCCTTGCGGATGCGGTCGTAAGCGGAACGATTCCCATCGGCGCCGATCAGTTTCGCCTGACTGGGATCGACCCCGCCCGATCGCAGCACCGGCACGGCGAAATCAAAGTCGTTGTCGCCGACCGAAGTCGCGTAGAGCGGCAGCCCAAAGCGCTGAACCCAGCTCGTCGTCAGCTGCGGCTGACGCTGCGCCGCTTCGGAGGCGGGAGAGTTGACATAATCGAGCACTTTGCAGCCCGGGCACTTCTCGATCTCGTCCTTGGTCGCGGTGGATTTGACTTTGGCGATTGCATATTCGTTGTGGCTGAGCACGACCGCATGCGCCTTGCCGTCCGAATCTGCGATCGCCCAGTCGGCCTCGGCCTTGCCAATCTCGCGGGGATCCTCTTGGATGTTGACGAAGAGATTGAGATCGGGCTGTGGCCCGGGCAAGCCCGCGGCGTGAAGGCCGACGAATTTGATGCCCTGCGCAACGCCGGCCTTGATTGGGTCCTGCAGGCTCGCGGCGTCGGCGAACATCGCGATGCCGTCCGGCTTGAGCGCGATCGCCTGGTTCAGGCCGGCGAGCCACGATGTCGGACTGCCTTTGCCGTCGATGACGGTGACGTTCCATCCGAGCTTCTCGCCCGCTTTCTTGATGTAGACGCCATAGAGATGGGAAATGTCGTTCTGCTCGTCGCCGGACAGGAAGACGATCTTCCTGCCGGCCTCGGGCTTCGGCGCCTTGGTCGGCCCTTCCCAGGTTGTCTGGGGCCCGGCATATTTAGCGACCGCGGCCTTAGCGTCCGATACGGCGTCGGCCAGGGCGGGCGCGACGGCAAACATCCCAGCAAGCGCGACAGCGCCTGTGAGCAAGGCAAAGTGGCAGACTTCAACTTTCATGCTGCTTTCCTCCCATTTTTCGAGTTCGCGCCTTTGCGCCGAACAGGATTTGTTTCCTAGATTGCCGGTCTTGCGCCGCAACTTGGACGAATGACGTGATCATATAGCCGAGTGAGTGTAGGCCCTCTTGGAACAACATGTTTTGTTCTAAACAATAGCCTCCGAAACCTGCTCCGGGTCAACCAAAACATTCGCCCGGCCGGTTGACGACGCAAGCAGTCCACCACCGAGCCATCGAGGTGGGCCTGCGGGCACGCCGCCCTTCGTGCCTTATCGGGGCGGCCGAATCTTACGCCTTCGCTAACCATGTCGGCGAAGGCGCACTCATGGCGCAGACCTCGGCCACAGGGCGCGAACGGGATGCGCGCTTCGGGTCGATTTTACCTATCGACTTGCCCTTGGCCAATGGCCGCTATTTGCGTATTCCGGTCGGGATGCTCCAGCAAGGCAATATTGGCTTGCCGCGCAGACCTGCGGGCCAGCCGAAGCGCCGCGTTGGCGGCGCGTCTATGAGTATTAACGAAACGGACCGTCAAGGATGTCTGTATGGTCTCCTGAACTCTCTCCAGGAATCGATCGGTTCGAGGGCTGATCCCGCAACCACGGACGAAGTTCCGCGAGTATCGCTACCGCTTGGGGTTCGGTGATTATCACTTCCGCTTGGGTTTCGGTGACAGTGTCAGCCACGCCAACCTCCTCTGCGGTGATGCCTGCCTTCATTAGAGCAACGAGTTGATGAGCCTTTGCTATTGCGCGCCTTTAGATGCTGCCTTGAGTTGGACCACTTCGCCTTCCCGAAGCAGGCCAGCCACATGTGCGCCCCAGCGCTCAAGCGCATCCCGACGCTCTTTCAGGAACTCATGTCGCTGATAAACGGCGGCGACGCCGGAGATGGCGCCCGCAACAGGGTTGAGGATCTTATCGGCGACATGCGGCGCCACCCCGAGGCTCGCCATTCCCGACACTGCGGTTCGGCGCAGGTCGTGCAGGCGCCAGTGCGAGACGCCGCAAAGATTGTCCAGCCTACGCTTCTGGCTTGAGAAGTCGCCGATCGGGGCGGCGCCGTTTCTGGAGAATACGAACCGGCCCGAGCCTGGTTGAGCGCCGATAACGACAACCGCTGGATCCGCGAGTTGGATAATATGCGGCTTATCGTTCTTCGTCCGCGCCGCCGGCAACGTCCAAACACGGCCTTCGAGACCGACCTCGTCCCAACTCATTCGCGCGACTTCGTCGCGCCGCCGCCCTGTCAGCGCGAGGACCTCCACGATCGCGCCGTAGGGTCCGCCCAGTTGACGGGCCGCTCGGATAGTCTGGGCAAGCTCCATGTCCGTGAGCACCCGGTCTCGGGCGCGTTCAACCGTCGGCGCGCGGATGCCCTCGCAAGGCGAGCGCTCAACCATCGCCCGGCCAACGCACCAATTGAAAAACGATTTGACCACCTTCAGCGACTTGTTCGCCGCCACTGGTGAACCGCGATCGACGATCGCGCTGACAAGGTCGATAATGTCGCGCTTTGAGATCGAATGGACTGACCGGGAGCCAACGCGCTCGACGAGGTTGCGCTGCAAAATCTGCATCACCTCGCGTCCCGACTTTCGTTGGGAGAGATGCAGCCTTTTGTAAAGACCAATTACTTCAGCCACTGTGTCAGCCGTGAGCCACCGACGCGCGTCAAGCTTTTCTGTGGCCGGATCCCGGCCCTCCAACCGCGCCGCCAGGACTTTCTGTGCCTCAATCCGCGCATTATGAAGCGTGATCCGGTCAGAGGGTCCGATCGTGTATTTGCGAAGCCGCGAACCGGCGCCTCCGGCGCGGTGGAGGACAACGAACACCTTTCGGCCCGTCGGCGTCACTTTGAGGCCGAACCCAGGCAAGGCTTGATCCCAATGGACGATCTCCGTATCCGGTGTTGGGAGCGCGTCGATCGCGGACTTTGTCAGGCGGCCCTTGGGCATTTGAAGCTGCTACCTCGACGGAGCATAGGTAGCTCCAGAGGGCAATTTCTAGGCGCGCTTGTCAATGGCTGGAAATAAAAAACCAAGTGATTTGAGAGGGTTATCTATCGCAGGGAACTCTGCTCCATCGTCCGGAACGACCCGACCGAGAACCCCCGGGGAGAAGGTGGCCGGCGCAGTCGGCCGGATGAGGGCGTCCTCAAACGCCGGCGCAATTCGCGCGAACCCTCACCCGTAAGCCCTCTCCCGGAGGGAGAAGGAAGTTGAGCCTTAGCCCAGGCTGCGGGTCACGATGTCGCGGACGTCGGGCGAGAGCGACGGCTTCCCCGCGATTCGCCGCAGCATCGCTTCGGCATGACCCCGGCGCACGTCCTCGAGCGAGCGCCACGACCGCATGGCGGTGAGCAGCCGCGCCGCGATCTGCGGGTTGGCCGGATCGAGAGCTGTCACCACCTCCTCGAGCAGCGCAAAGCCCGCGCCATCGGCGCGGTTGAACTCTCTCTGGTTGGCCGTGAACCCGCCGATCAATGCACGCACCCGGTTGGGATTGGCGAGCGAGAAGCCGTGATGGTTCATGAGCGTGCGCACCCGCTCCAGCGTCTCGCGCTCGGGGATCTGCGCCTGCAGCGCGAACCATTTGTCGAGCACCAGCGGCTCCGCGGCATAGCGCCGGCCAAACGCCTCGAGCGCATGTTCGCGCCGATCGTCCGGCTTGAGGGCGATCGCCGACAGCGCGCCGAGACGTTCGGTCATGTTGTCGGCGTCGGCCAGCTGGCGATGGGCGATCTCCAATCCCTGGATCACGTCGCCGTCGACGAAGAGGCCAAGCGCCACGTTGCGCAGAGCGCGGCGACCTGCCGCCGTGACGTCGGAGCTGAAGGTTGGGGACCCGCCAAGATCCGCGTGCAGCGTGGCGAGCACGCCGGCATAGGTGCGCCCGAGCGCGCCGCGCATCGCCTGGCGCGAGGCATGAATCGCGTCCGGATCGACGTCCTCGCCGATCTCGCGCGCGATGTCGGCTTCGGTCGGCAGGCCCATCGCGAGCGCAGCGAAGGCGTGATCGATGCGCCCTGCGCGGACGTCCTCGATCAAGGCGCCGAACGCCGCCACAAGTCCGCCGTTGCGCTCGGGCGCACGGCCGGCCCGAATGGCCTTGACGCCGCGCAAGAGAACCCGCGTCGCCAGACTCTGCGCCGCCTGCCAGCGATTGAAATTGTCGGTGTCGTGCCGGGAAAGAACAATGAGGTCCTCCTCGGTCAGATCGTCGTCGACCCGCACCGGCGCGGAAAAACCCCTCAGGAAGGACAGCGTGGGCCGCTGCGGCACATCGCGAAAAACGATCGAGCGCTCGGAATCCTTGAGTTCGAACACGCCGCTTGCGAGTTCGTCGGCGCTCGCGTCGGATGACGTAAGCGCCATGTCGCCGCCGTTGGCGCCGACGAGGCCCAGCGCCAAAGGCATCGTCATCGGCAGCTTGACGCTTTGCCCCGGCGTCGGCGCGAGCGATTGGGCGATGTCGAGCCGGTAGGTCTTGCCTGCCGGGTCGTAAGCGCCGCGGACGGTGATCCTTGGCGTGCCGGCCTGCTCGTACCAGCGCATGAATTGAGAGAGATCGCGTCCCGAGACCCTCTCGAAACAGCCGATGAAATCCTCGACCGTCGCCGCGGCGCCGTCATAGCGCTCGAAATAGAGATCCATGCCGGCGCGAAACGCTTCCGCGCCGATCAGGCGTTTCAGCATGCGCACGACCTCGGCGCCCTTCTGGTAGACGGTCGCGGTGTAGAAGTTGTTGATCTCGTGATAGACCTCGGGGCGCACATTGTGCGCGAGCGGCCCCGCGTCCTCGGGGAATTGCGCGGCGCGGAGCGTGCGCACGTCGCCAATGCGCTCGACCGGCGCCGAGCGCATGTCGGCGGAAAAATCCTGGTCGCGGAAGACGGTCAGCCCCTCTTTGAGGCAGAGCTGGAACCAGTCGCGGCAGGTCACGCGATCGCCGGTCCAGTTGTGAAAATATTCGTGCGCGATCACGCCTTCGATATTGGCGTAGTCGTCGTCGGTCGCCGTCTCAGGCGACGCGAGGACGTATTTGTCGTTGAAGACGTTGAGGCCCTTGTTCTCCATCGCCCCCATATTGAAATCGGAGACGGCGACGATGTTGAAAATGTCGAGATCGTATTCGCGCCCGTAAGCCTTCTCGTCCCAGGCCATCGACCGCTTGAGCGCGTCCATCGCGTAATGCGCGCGCTCCTCGCGGCCGTGCTCGACATAGATTGCAAGCGCGACCGTCTTGCCCGACATGGTGACGAACGAATCCGCGATATGGCCGAGATCGCCGGCGACCAGCGCGAACAGATAGGACGGCTTCTTGTGCGGATCGCGCCAGATGGCGAAGCGGCGGCCGGGCGTCTCCGCTTCGCCCGAGGTTTCGAGATTGCCGTTGGACAAAAGCACCGGCGCCTCGGCCCGGTCCGCCTCGACCCGCACGCGATAGGTCGAGAGCACGTCGGGACGATCGAGAAAATAGGTGATGCGGCGAAAGCCCTCCGCCTCGCATTGGGTGCAATAGGCGGAGCCCGAGCGATAGAGGCCCATGAGCTTGGTGTTGGCCGCCGGATCGAGGCGCGTCTCGATCGTGAGCGTGAAAGCGCCTCGGGGAGGCCGGCGCATGAGAAAGCCCGACGGCTTCGCCTCGAAACTGGCCGCGTCGATCGGCTCGCCATCCAGTCGGGCGGAGACGAACTGGAGCTCGTCGCCATCGAGCGCAAGCGCCGCGCCTCTCTGGCCGGCGGGATTGGGACGCATCGAAAGCGTCGAGACTACGCGCGTCGCATGGATGTCGAGCGAGACGTCAAGCTCGACGTGGTCGATGAGATAGTCTGGCGCGCGATATTCGCTGAGGCGAACAGGTTGTCCGTCCGACGGACGCATGGGCTGCCTTCCAAGAGTTTCGGAATTGGTGAGTTGATCAGGCCGAAGCCGCGCCGATCATAATGGCGGGCGTAAACGTGAGCCCAAAGAGACGCAAGGTCTTTTGCAAAGCCTCGGTCGGCTCTTCGCCGCTCGTGAAGATCGCGGTCCCCTGGCCGCTGCTTGACGCGCCCGGGCGGGCGGCGGCGATCAGCGCATCGAGGCGGCGCGCAATTGCGGGCGCGGGATCGACGAAGCCGACCGGCCAGGGGGAGAGGCGCGCAATTCTGTCCGCGATCAGCGGAAAATGGGTGCAGGCGAGCACGATTTGATCCGTGCGCTTAGCCTCGCGCTCAACGAAGCACGGCGCGATCTCCCGCGTTATCTCCGTTTCTTCCACCGCTTCGCCGCGCATGATGCGCTCGGCGATGACGGCAAGCAGGGCCGAGCCGACCAAAGTCACCTCGCAATTTGCCGCGTAGTCGCGCACGAGCGCATGGGTGTAGTCGCGCGCCACGGTGCCACGCGTCGCCAGAACGCTGATCAGTCCCGACCGCGACGCCGTCGCCGCCGGCTTGATCGCCGGCACGGTGCCGACGAACGGCAGGCGCGGGTAGGCAGCCCTCAACGGAGGCAGTGCGAGCGTGGAGGCGGTGCTGCAGGCGATGACGACAATGTCGGGCTCGGTTTCGCCGATCAGTCGCGCCATCACCGTCTGGACCCGGGCGACGAGCGCCGCTTCACTGAGTTTGCCGTACGGGAAGGCCGCGTCGTCGGCGGCGTAAACGATTTCCAGGTCCGGCCTGAGGCGCCTGATTTCTGCCAGCACCGAAAGGCCGCCGAGCCCGGAATCGAACACGAGCGTCCGTGGGGCGGGCGGCCCGCCCACATCCGCGTCAAGTTCGGCGATCAGACTCGGGGACGCGTCGCCGCCCCCACCCCGGCGGTTCATGGGCGAGGACATACGCGAATCCGGCGCACGCGGCAAAGTGACCAATTCGGCCATTGACCCGCCCGGAGCGATTCGGCCAAGGAAACACATCGCGCATTCGCGAGAGGAGTTGGCGCTGACCGCCACGTTATTGTCCGAGGCCGATTTCGTCGCCGAGCCGGTCGAGCGCCTTGATGCGCCCGAGCCGCCGACACGTGCCGAGCGAAGGTTTCATGTGCTCGCGCTCATCGCGGCGGCGGTGCTGCATATCCTGATTCCGCTCTCGTTCTTCCTCTATTACTGGCTCTGGCCGCGCATGATTCCGACCGCCGTGCAGGAGATTCCGGTCGAGGTGGTGGTTGAGCAGCCGCCTCCGCCCCCGCCTCCGCCAAAGCGGCCGGAAGAGAAACCGAAGCCGCCGCCAAAACCCTTGGACGAAAAGCCGGCCTATGACGCTCCCGCGGCGCCGACCGAGGAGAAAGTCAACCGGGACTCTCCTGACAAGACGACCGAGGCCAAGGCGACGCCCGAGGCCCCTCCCCCGCCAAACCCTGGGGCTTCTCCCAAGGCGGACGCGCCGGCGCCCGCGCCTCATCCGGCTGACGAGCAGAAAGGCGAGGCCGCGCCGCCCGCGCACGAACTCAAGCCCGAGCCTGAAGGCGAACTCCCGGCGGAGCAGACCCCGAAACCGGAGGACAATCCGACTGAAGCCGCCGCCCCCGCGGCGCCGCCCGCGCCGCCACAGAAGGCGCCGGTCGGCGAGCCGCTGCCGACCATCGAGGATCTGCCGCAGTATAAATTCGCGCGTGCGGTCGAGAAGTCGCCGATCGCCGGCGGAAACGCCGAGTCCCGGTATCTGACGATCATCTATGGGATGATCAAAGAACACCTGCACCAGAGTCCGGCGCTTCACCTCGACCTCGCCAACCGGCATGGCGTAGTGGACTTCTATCTCGACGAAGGCGGCAATCTTCTGGGCCGCAAGCTCGTCTCTTCAAGCGGCTCGCCGGACCTCGATATGGCCATCATGACCGCGATCGCGGCGGCTGCGCCCTATCCCGCGCCGCCGAACTGGAGTCCTGTCTCCTTGAACTATAACTTTGGCCGCGCCCCTCCGGCCGGCGGTCACTGAACGCAGAGGTAATTCACCCGGACGCGGTCGAAATCGGGGTAATAGTTGCTCCAGTTATAGGACGCTCTCATTCCGTATTTAGCGCATTCCTGTTGGGCCACGGCGTAAAACTCCGACGGCCGCGGGAAGCTCTCCCGGTGCGGCGCGTGCGGATAGTAGATAAACGAAACATCGCGATAGCTCGCGCAGCCGCTCAGCGCCGCCAGCGTCCCGATCAGGAAGACAAACCGCATTCTCGCCCCACGCCTCGAGAACCAACGGACCCGTCCCAAAGAGCCCGACTCTCTGCGGCTACTCTGCCCGCCCTCCGCCTCACGCGCAAGACTTTCTGCCGATTCGCGATATTTGAGACGTCATAGAGGTGTGGAAGGGGCTGTTCGCTTGGCCAAGCGAGCGGCGATAAATTCCGGTGCGACGAGCCCCCTCATAGGGCGCACGAGAGAATTGCCGCTCCCCATTCGGAGGTCCGCCATAAAATAGGCGATCGAGCAGATTAAACGACCGGCTCCGTGACATCCGAGTAGGCGCATCCGAACCGATTCGGGGTCGCCAGCTATCGACAACGGAGGTCAACTCATGAAGATCGTCGTCATCGGCGGCACCGGCCTGATCGGCTCGAAGACCGCCGCCATTTTGCGGCAGCGCGGCCACGACGTCGCCGCCGCCTCGCCCCAAAGCGGCGTCAACACCATCACCGGCGAGGGACTTAAAGAGGTCCTGGCCGGCGCGCAGGTGGTGATCGACCTCGCCAATTCGCCCTCATTTGAAGACAAGGCGGTGCTCGAATTCTTCGAGACGTCCGAGCGCCACCTGCTTCCGGCCGAGGCCTCAGCGGGGGTCCAGCATCACGTCGCGCTGTCGATCGTCGCAATCGACCGGACCGACAATGGCTATTTCCGCGCCAAGGTAGCCCAGGAGAAACTGATCGAGGCTTCCGGCGTCCCCTACACCATCATCCGCGCGACCCAGTTCATGGAATTCCTCCGCGGCATCGCCGATTCAGCTGCGGATGGAAGGACAGTCAGGCTTCCGCCTGTCCTTTTCCAGCCCATCGCGGCGGACGACGTCGCCGCCATCGTGGCCGAGACAGCGCTGGCGCCGCCCCGGAACGGAATCATCGAGATCGCCGGCCCGGAACGCGCGCCGTTCAACGAAATCGTCGCCCGCTATCTGAAGGCGATCGGCGACACGCGGCAGGTCGTGGGCGATCCCGAGGGCCGATATTCGGGCGCCCGGGTCGAGGAACGCTCGCTCGTGCCGCTCAGCAAAGCGCGCCTTGGTCGCATCGGCCTCGACGAATGGCTCCGGCGCTCACAGGCAGCAGCCTGATTCCGCATCCGCCAACCGAAGGAGCGTTTCATGAAGCGCACCCTCTGCTCGCTGTTCGCCGTCGCCCTGCCCTTCAGCGGCGCGCTCGCGCAGACCGCACCCCAGCCCGTTGTGGTCCCCGTGGTGAAGAAGGATCTCGCCGACATTCCGGGAAAGGAAATGTTGATGCTTACCGTCGAATATCCGCCCGGAGCTGTGGAGCACATTCATCGGCACGATGCGTATGCTCTCGTCTACGTGCTGGAAGGGACGATCGTCGAGCAGGTCAGGGGCGGCAAGGAGGCCACGCTGACGCCGGGACAGACTTTCTACGAAGGCCCTGACGACGTGCACACGGTCGGACGCAACGCGAGCGCGACGAAGCCGGCAAAGTTCGTCGTGGTCATGGTGAAGAAGAAAGGCGTCGACGCGGTGCTGCCCGCCGACTGATTCTTGCGCCTTCTTTTTTGGCCCCGCCCGCCGCGCCACGCTGCGGGCGCCAGCTTTGGGATCACCCCGCACTCACTTGGCAACCGCGCGGGACGATCCGTCAGGGCAGCGCGTCATAGCGCGGGCTGCCCATATAGCTCTTCAGCTTGTCCTCAGGCACAAAGCCTCGAGGAACGAACTTCTGCAGGCGGCGGCCGTCGACGGTCTCGCTGGTGTAGAGCGTTCCCTTTGAATCCATGGCGATCATGTGGAGGAGCGTGAATTCGCCGACGTTGTGGCCAGCGCTTCCGAAGCCGCCCAGGATACGCCCGCTCTCATGATCGAGAATCCATAAGACCTCGTTGCCGGTGTCGACGACATACATGTATTTCTGTTCGGGATCGCGCGAAAAGGCGACGTCGAGCGCCGAGCCGATCGCTTTGCGTCCGGGCGTTCCGTCGGGCGCCGGCGAATAGGCGGTTCCCGGCTTCACCTCGATGACGCGTTTGACGGCGCCGGTCTTGTCGAAGACCTGGATCCGATCGTTGCCCCGGTCGCAAACATAGAGCAGCCCCTCGCGGTCGAACTTGGCGCAGTGCGGATGGCCGCCGCCGATCACCGCGAACAGACCTCGATCCGTCCCGGCGTCGCCCCACTGACGCAGGAACTTGCCCTGGGCGTCGAAGACGACCACGCGATGGTTGCCATAGCCATCGGCGACATAAATGTCGCCGTTGTCGGGATCGACCGCGATGTCGGCCGGCTCGTTGAGAAGGAGCGGGCTCCTGTTGGCCCCAGGCTCGCCGCACTTTTCGTCCGCATTGTCGCAGACGCCCTTGCGCCCGATCTGCAGGAGCAGGCGCTTGCCGTCGTGCGACCATTTCTGCACGATCCCATCGGCGTTGCCGCCCATCCAGATGTTGTCTTGCCTGTCGACGAAACAGCCATGGATCGATTTGGGCATCCGCTTCGGATCGCCCCATGCGTTCACGATGTTCCCGTCCGGATCATATTCGATGACGATCGGCGCGGGCTCCTTGCCGACGGCCTGCTCCATCGTCGTGAGGTCGGACCGGTTGACGCCGAACACGTGGTCATGGCTGTCGACGCAGACGCCGCCGACCGCCCCCGTCACCCATCGGTCGGGCAACGGTTTCGGCCAATAGGGATCGACGACGAAGCGCGGGACTTCGCTGTCCGCCCCGCGGGCTGCGTCGTCGCAGAGCGAGACGACAATCGCGGCGCCGATCAGGCCCGCCAATAGGGCCCTGCCGCCTCCTGTCCAACCGGCGCGCCTCGTCAACCTAGCCATCGAACGCCTCCCTGGGCGGCCCGGAGTTCCTTTGGCTCCGGGCCCTCCGAACGCTCATGAAGATCAGCCTGGAAAATCCATCACCGTCACTGGCGAGTTTAACCCCAGCACTTGGCGAGGCCTTCCTTGGACGAGATCGACGGAACGCCGGCGACCGGCTTGTCGGTGACGAGCGAAACGCCGGTGTTGAAGAAATCGAGGCCCGGGGTCGGCTCAGGCTTCTTGCCGGTCTTGGCGTATTCGACCGCCGCCTCGACGCCCTTGGAGGCCATCAGCAGCGGATATTGCTGGGCTGTGGCGCCGATGACGCCGGCGGCGATGTTCTTCACGCCTGGGCACCCGCCGTCGACCGATACGATGAGCGCGTCCTTGGCCTTGCCGGCGGCTCGCAGCGCGCCATAGGCGCCGGCTGCGGTCGGCTCGTTGATGGTGTAGACGAGATTGATGTTCGGATCCTTCTGGAGCAGCGTCTCCATCGCGGCGCGCCCTTGCGCTTCCTCGCCCCTGCCCCACTGATGGCCGACGACGCGCTTGTCGGTCTCGTGTCCGTATTGCTTCCAGTCCGAGTTCTCGACCCCAAAGCCTTTTGAGAAGCCAAAGTCGCGCAGACGATCGACCGAAGGCTGATCGACGAGCGCATCGACATAGGCGATGCGGGCGTCCTTGGCCTTGCCGCCGAGCGTCTTTGCCGCCCATTGGCCGATCAACTCTCCGGCCTTTTCATTGTCAGTCGCGAAAGTCGCGTCGGCCGCGCTTGGAGGATCGAGCGGGGTGTCGAGCGCGATCACCAGAATTCCGGCCTTGCGCGCCCGTTCTATGGTCGGAACGATCGCCTTGGTGTCGCTCGGCGTGATCAGAATCGCCTTGGCGCCGGCGTTCATGAGTTGCTCGATCGCGTCCACCTGGCCCGTATTGTCGCCGTCGTACTTGCCGGCGAAGCTGCGAAAGTCGACCCCGAGCTCCTTCGCCTTCGCCTCCGCGCCTTCCTTCATTTTGGCGAAGAACGGATTGGCGTTCGTTTTCGTGATCAGCCCGACGATGATCTTCTCCTCCGCGAAGGCCGGAACGGACGCGAGCGCCCATGCGGCGACGGCGCAGGCCGCTATTGTCTTCCAACGCGCACCGCGTCGGTTACGGACGTTCAGGTTCATACGTTCCTCCTTGTGACGCTTCGCCGTTATGGCTCGCTGCGCGGGCGGCGACGATCAGCCTCACGAGGCTATGTCCTGGATCGGGCGCTGGCAAACGCGAATTTGATCGCCGCGGATCGCTTCATCGCAGGGTGAATTGGGCGCGGAACACGCAACGGGCAGGGTTTCTGATGGCCGCCGCCGCAACGAGCGCCGCTGCGACGAGCGCCGCGCGCGCGCAGGGCGGCCCCGGCTCGGTGCAGACTGACGCCGCGGCAAAGGAACTGGCGGGCAAGCCCATGCCGGAGCCTTCGGCGTCGCAAAGCTCAGGGCCCATCGTGGCGGGGCGCGCCGAACCCGTCAGAATGGCCGAAGCCTAAGCACAACGACTTGCGCAGGCTGCGCTGGCGAGGGAAGGTGTCGCCGGCTCATTAGGGGGTCATGAGCCGGCGACTGGGCCCTTCAGCGGTCCGGCGGGCGGCAAGAGGGGAAAGCCGCGGCCGGTCGCCGGTGCGTGGCGCCGCTGAGGGCTATTCAGGGCCGGCGCAGCGCTTTGAACAAACATATAGGGGGGCAAGCGAAAACTTCCACTGGTCTTTGCCAACCTATAGGGGCCGGCCAATCAGCGAGACAGAGCACGACGACCGAAACAAGGCGGCCGGCCAGCGTTATTTCTTAGAAAGGTTCAGTCATTGGAAAACCGCACCGCCGAACTCGAAGCCGCAGTGCGCGCCCAGGATGCGTTGATCGCCGAGGCGCAACGGCTGTTGGCTGAAGATTTGCGACCAGGCTTAAGCCGTGACGCGCTCATCGACAAATTGCGCAAGCTCTTCGGTGGATCGCAGCAGCAGGAGGCGCAACGGCTCTCGCGCGAAGCGCTGGGCGAGGATTTCGGCAACAACGCGTGAGACGGCGCCAACTTGCGCCGACGCGGAACAGGCGGGAATCACGGCCGCGAAGTCGGATCGAGAAGCCGCGCCAGCATCCGGCGAAAACGGTCAAGGGCGGTCGAATTGCGTTCCACCTTCATCCTGAGCAGCGTGCCGTGCCATGCCGCGAGCAGGAAGGCGCCGAGATCCGCCGCGCCGGCTTCGTCGGCGGGATGAGCCGAGCGAACAACCTTTTCGAGCTGCGCCGATTGCTGGGCGAGCACCGCGCACAGCCGCGCGCGCAGCGCGTCATCATGAAGGGCGATCTCCCCCGCAAGATCGGGAACCATGCACCCGCGCCGCCACTCAGCCCCGGCCGCCGACGCCGCGATCCGATCGAAGTAGGCCATGAGCCGCTCGGCGGGCGCGCGCGTGTCGTCGCCCAAAGTCTCGCGCATGATGGCGTCGATCCTCTCGGCATAGCGATCGAGGACCAGGATCCCGAACGCCACCTTCGAGCGGAAGTGGTTGGTGAACGAACCCTGCGGCACCCGCGCCGCCATGGCGATATCGCGAACCCCTGTCGCTGCGAGGCCGCGCGCGTGCACGAGCCGAACCCCGGCGGCGAGCAGCGCCTCGCGCTGATTTTTCTCCATGAATCGGCTCCCAATACGGCTGTATTGGCGTATTAATTCAGCTGTATTAGCATTCGGACACGGCCGGCGAGAAGCCCGTTGCGCCCAAGCCGGATCGAAAATTTCGAGCGGAAGATCGCGCTCCCCCTCCTGTGGTCGTGTTCGGCGGTTGGATGTATTAGGTATTCACCGGCGTCGGCGAACACTCCCCACAGTCCGGGCCGCGCCCTGCGGCATGAGGGAGAGATCGAAAGAGACAATGACGGACGAGCGAGTCAGGCCGGCAAATTGCGCAGCCTGCGCTTTTTGGCGCAAGCATGGGGAGCACCAGGGGCTATGCGTGCGTCATGCGCCCGACGCGTCGGCGCATCCGGAGGAAGTGGCCCATTGGCCGGAGACGCACAGCTCGCACTGGTGCGGTGAGGGTGTCGCGGCCGACGCGGCGCCGGCGGGCCCGCACTGCAAAGACTGCATCTATTGGCGCCGCGGAGGCGAACTCAATCCGGTCGATCGCGGCTATATGCTGAGGGCCTGGTGGGCGAAAGCGGGAATCTGCGCCCGCCACGCGCCCCGCCCGGGAGCGGATCCGGGATCCCGATCGTTCTGGCGCGCCACGCAAGGCACGGACCTTTGCGCCGAAGGCCTTCCGCGACACGGCGCCGGCGATCGTTGAACGATAACCATGCACTCCGCGATTTGCCCCGCAATTTCTCATGTTGGTGAAATTGCCTACCGGTTTTGGGCTGAGATCCGGAGCTTGCGAGGATCGGCTCTAAGCGATCCTGAGGCGGGCAAAAACGGGCGCCTTGATCAAGTCCAGGACCAACGAGAACGCCACCGACGCCGCAAAGGTGGCCGCGATGACCAACACCGGCAGCGGCGCCATCGCGATTCCGCCGATCGCCAAACTCGAGGCGATCAGAATATCCGCGACCGATGAGGCAGCGAGCCACCCGCTTGGGACGGAGGCCCACAGGCGCCGCCGTTCTCGGATGGCGTAGATGGTCGCCTGGCTGCCAAACACCAAAGTTGTGAAGGCCAGCGTTCGTAAAGCCTGCAATCCGAGGCCCAATCCAAACTTGCCGACAGCCAAAACGCCGATAGAGAAGGCGAGTTGGCCAACGCCCATGACGACGCCTGCAATCGTCAAGTTGCCGATGCGCCAGGTGTTGGGGAGCGGAGAGGGCCGGACATTGTCGCTCGTCAGCGACATTGCCAGGAAATCGCCGGCGATCATGACGATGACCATCAAGAGCGGGGTCAGAATGGCGTGCCCCGTCATCAGCAGGCCAGCGATCAGAAAGAACACCGTCACGATCTTCTTGATGATGGAGTTGAGGGTGTAGGTCAGGATACGTTGGAAAGTGATCCGACCTTCTTTGACCGCAGCCACAATTCCAGCGAGTCCGGGCTCCGTCAGCACCATGCCGGCGGCCGACTTCGCGACGTCGGTCGCCGTCGAAACCGCAATCCCGATCTGGGCCTGGCGAAGGGCGGGCGCGTCGTTGGCGCCGTCGCCGCACATGCCGACAATGTGATGTCCGGTCTGAAACGCCTTTACGAGCTTATATTTGTCCTCCGGCAGGACGCCGGCAAAGACGGCGAACTGTTCAGGGCTAACGCGGTCAGGGATCGGGCCTGCGGGGCACACGAGGCCATCGAGCCCGACAGCCTGCGCGACAATGGCCGCTGTCGCCGGCGCATCGCCGGTCACCATCACGGTGTTCACGCCGAGCCCGCGCAGCTCGGCAATGAGCGCCGCCGCCTCGGGGCGAGGCGGATCGCTGAATGCGATCAGGCCCGCGAGTTTCATGGCGTCCGGCGAGCCGCTTGCGACCGCGAGCACCCTGAACCCTCGCCCCGCCAAGTCTTTCGCCAGGGCTGTCGCTTCCGGCGACAGCCGGTCAAGTCCCGCGACGGCCGCAACGGCCCCCTTCACGACCCGCTGCGCGCCGCCGGCCCGATCCTCGACGGTCGCCTCGGACATCTTTGTCGCCGGATCGAACGGTACGAACTTCAGCACCTTCAGCGCCCCGGAAGCGGCATTTCCCGCCGCCGCAATTCGTATGGCTGCGTCCACGGGGTCCTGTCCGCCATCGGAACTGGCGAGCGCGGCCAGCGCCAGAACGCGCTCTTTGTCGAACCCGGCCAGTGGATGGACGCCTGTGATCGTCAACGTATTCCGGGTCAGCGTGCCGGTCTTGTCCGAACACAGAACATCCATCGTCGCCGCTTCATCCACGGCGGAGAGTTGGGTGAGAAGAATCCCCTGCTTCGCCAGGGCGCGCGCGCCGATCGCCGAGGCCAGAGTGAAGGTCGCCGGCAACGCGACCGGGATCGATGCGAGGACCGCTGTCAGTACAAGCGGTATGATCTCGTCAAGCGGCATTTCGAGAAACCACGCATAGGCGACGAGCAGCACGATGATGACGCCGTTGACCGCGGCGAGATTGCGCACCACGCGCAGAACCGCTTTCTGTTGAGAACTGACCACATGTGCGGTTCGGACGAGCTCCGCGGTGCGGCCAAACTTGGTGTGCGCGCCAGTCGCCGTAACCTCGGCCACCGCTTCCCCCCGACGCACCAACGCTCCTGCGTAGGTCTGCACGCCCGCGCCCGCTTCAATCGGGACGGATTCGCCCGTGATCATGGACTGGTCAATCAGAACCTCTCCCGCGATCAGAGAAACATCGGCGGGAACAACCGCTCCCAACGAGAGCTTCACCACATCGCCCGGCGCCAGTTCGGCCGCAGGGATCGTCGCCCATGCGCCGTCCCGCTGAACCGATGCGTTCAGCGCCAGCCGCGACTTCAGCGCAGCCAGAGTCGCTTGTGCGCGGCCTTCCTGGAACACGCCGAGCGCGGCATTGAACACGAGGAGAGCGGTGATGATCGCAGCCTCGATAAACTTGCCCAGCGCCAACTCGAGCAGGACTGCCGCTTCGAGCATCCAAGGCACGGGCGCCCAGAACTTTTCGAGCGCCATACGGAGAGTAGGGACGTCCGTGTCAGACACCGCATTGGGTCCGAACCTCTCCAGTCGGGCGCGAGCCTCGACCGCGGTCAGCCCTCCGCTGACGCCGGTCGCCTCTCGTTCTGCTGAAGCTGCCGGCATCCCTGTTCTTTCGCCTTCAGGACATGATGAAACCAGGAGCGTGGCGCATGTCGCGTCGAAGCTGCCGCGCCCGCTGGACCGTCAATTCCAGGGTTCGCCATTGCCGAACGACCAATCCGAGCGATCAACATAGACCATGTTGATCATGATATCGTCGGGACGAACGGACAGCTTGCCCTTCAGCTCGTCGGCGACATAGCGGAAGAAAGCAAGCTTCGAGGCCTTGTCGTTCCCGACCGTTGCTCGTCACTTGAATCAAGAGGAAGTCGGCCGACCGTTTCCAGCCGAGGAAGGTGGGATCGTAGATCAGGTTGTCGGGGGTGTGCTCGTTGATGACGATGAAACGATCGCCGTCCGGCGCCTTCAGGACATCGACAATGCCTCTGTAGACGATGTCGGCCAGGGTGGCGCGGTACGCTGGGGCTTTTCCTTGGATCAGATCGATACGTGCGAAGGGCATGATAATCTCCGTTTTGCTCTGCCTACCTGACGTAAGGTATATATATCAATAAGCGACGCTTTATGCCTTCCCTTTCAGGTTGTCAACGCCTATCTGTCGTCAGGCCAAACGGAGGACGCGATGGCTGACACCAAAGAGCGGATCATGGAGGCGGCGCGGCTCACCATACAAGACCTGGGCTACAGCGGCCTCAGCTTCCGCGAGCTGGCGAAGGATGTCGGCATCAAGAGCGCCAGCATCCACTATCATTTCGCGACCAAGGGAGAGTTGGGCGCCGCGCTGGCCAGTCGCTACACAGCCCATTACGCTGACTACCTCGAGGGTCTGCTTGCACAGGGGCTCGATATTAAGACCTGCATGGCGCGTTACACCAACGTCTTCGCTGAAACCTTGCGCGCCGATAACCGCATGTGCCTTGCCGGGATATTAGGGGCCGAGCGCAACGAGCTTCCGGAGGAAGTCCGAACCGAGGTCGTCAAGTACGGCGAGATGAACGAGCGCTGGCTTGCTAGGGTGCTGGCCATGCGAGAGCCTGCCGAGCCAGAGCAAATCCGTCGCCGGGCGCGCGCCATCTATGCGGCGGTCCAGGGAGCCCAGTTGATCGCACACACCCGCGGCGACGTCGCGGTCTACGAAGACATCATCGCCGCCTATCGAGCCGACGGCCTCATTCCCTGAGCGCGCCTGCCTTGCCTGAGCGCGCCTCCCTTGCCCTGAGCGCGCCTCCCTTGCCCTGAGCGCGCCTGCCTTGCCCTGAGCGCGCCTGCCTTGCCCTGAGCGCGCCTGCCTTGCGTGGGAAGCGAACGTTTCGACGAGCACAGCGGCCGGCGCCGACGCGACAGTTGACCAGGACTGCGCCGCGGATCTCGCCGCGAGGTTTTTACAGCGTTCGCTGTTGATTTCGGAATTCAGCCTTGGATCGTCATGGCCTGCCTTGCGCCGGCCATCCACGCCGCCCCGCCGCGATCATCTCTGTTACCAAAAATAACGTCTCTTATCAGATGCTTATCCTGATAGAACAGTGTTCTCGTGGATAGCCGGGACACCCCCGGACTGCGATCCGGGGGCGGCCATGGCGCCTTCAAGAGCACCAACCTAACGCTGCAGGAGCCCGCCGCCATGTTCGGGTTCAAGAAACTTATACGTTTATGTTGGCAAAATCAGAAATCCATGTTATAAAATGACGGTTCCGGGATGGACGCGGTCTCGAAATGACATGGGGGCGGTTTGACGCAGGTGGCATGTGATACGCGAATTTGCGGCGGCGGAATTTTTTATTTGGATTCCTTGTAACCCATTGAAAAGTCCCGAATTGGCCAAAGAAATCCAAGGAAATCCAAGCTTTTTTCCTTGGTTTTATTTGGTTTTATTTGGTTTTATTTGCATTTGCTTGGACGCCGGTCCGGGATCGCGCCCCTTTGCGCGTCGAGCCCAGCGCCCTTATGACCCCCGGCAGCGCCTCGGGCAGATCCTCGGCGATCAGGCCGGGGCCGACCGACCGGCCGCAGGCGCCGTGCAGCCAGACCGCGGCGGAGGCGGCTTCGAAGGCCGGCATCTCCTGGGCCGCAAGCCCGGTGACGAGCCCCGAGAGCACATCGCCCGAACCGGCGGTGGCGAGCCAGGGAGGCAGGTCCCAGCCGATGGTGGCGCGGCCGTCGGGCGCGGCGACCACCGTGTCGGCGCCCTTGACGAGGACGATTGCGCCCATCAGGCGCGCGGCGGCGCGGGCGCGCGTGAGCTTGTCGTCGTCGGGCCGAATGTCGGGCGCGCCCTCGAACAGCTTCATGAACTCGCCCTCGTGCGGGGTCAGCACGGCCTCATGCCCGCCGCGCTTGATCAGCGCCGCAAGCCGCGCCGCGTCGCCGGCGAAGCTGGTCAGCGCGTCGGCGTCGAGCACGATCGTCCGCTGCCTTGCGGGCCGGGTCAGGGCCGCCGCGACGAGCTTGCGCAGGGTCGGGCCGACGCCCGCGCCGGGGCCGAGCGCGATGGCGCGGCGCCGCTCGTCGGCGACCAGCGCCTCGAATTCGCGGGCGCTTGCGAAGGGCGCGACCATCACCGCGGTCAGATGCGCGGAATTGACCGCGACCGCGTCGGGCGGGCTCGCCACGCTGACGATGCCGGCGCCGGCGCGCAAGGCCGCGCGCGCCGCGAGCCTGGCCGCGCCCGTATGATGGCCCGAGCCCGACAAGACGAGGACCGCGCCGCGCGCGTATTTGTGGCTCGCCGCGTTCGGGCGCGGCAGCGCCTCGCCCCAGACGGCCGGCGCATTGACGAAGGTTTTCGGCGCGATGGCGGCCAGCGCCGCTTCGGGAATGCCGATGTCGGCGAGCCGGATCGCCCCTGCGTGGGCGCGTCCCGGTTCCAGGAGATGGCCGGGCTTCAGCCGGAAGAAGGTCACACTCGCGGCCGCTTCGACCGCGACGCCACGGATCTTGCCGGTTTCCCCGTCGATTCCGGAGGGAACGTCGACCGCAAGCACGCGGCCCCCGGCGCGGCTGAAGGCGTTGATCCGCTCGATGATCGCCTTCGCTTCGCCATCGATGTCGCGCGCAAGACCCGCGCCGAACAAAGCGTCGATGACGCAGTCGGCTTGGGCTAGCTCGACCGCTGCGGCGTCGAGGACCGGGCCGGGCCAGCGGTCGGCGGCGAGCGCCGGGTCGCCTTTCAGGGCCTCGCGGCGGCCGAGCAAACCGAGTTCGACCCCATAGCCGCGCGTGGCCAGCAACCGCGCGGCGACAAAGCCGTCGCCGCCGTTGCCGCCCGGGCCGCAGAGCACGGCGATCCGGCCGCGCGACTTTGTAAGCCCCGCCGCTTCGTCGGCGACCGCGAGACCCGCCCGCTCCATGAGCTGAATGCCGGGCGTTCCGGCCGAAATCGCAAAACGGTCGGCTTTGCTCATTTCGGCTGGCGTCAGGAGTTCCGGCAGCGCCAGGGGGTCAGGCATGGAGGCGAAGGTGCGCGCCGCTCGCGCTTGGCGCAAGCGACAAAAACGCCCTTTCCATCGTGGCGGATTCTGCTATATCCGCCCGACGCTGATCCCCGATAGCTCAGCTGGTAGAGCATTCGACTGTTAATCGAATGGTCGCAGGTTCGAAGTCCTGCTCGGGGAGCCAATTTTTTCAAAGAGTTACCGGCGCAATTGAAGGTGCCGCTAGAGTGAGGAGCGACTTCCGGACAAGGGTAGGGACAACAATCGCGAGATTTGGGTCGATCTGACATTGGGAACTGATGCAGCAGGGTGCCCACGGGTGCCTGCAATTTTTAAAGGGTCCAAGCAGTTTGAGACGGCCGGGGCGCCTGTTGTCGGTAAGGATCGAACTGAGCGGCGCAAACGGCTGGAACGGCGACGTTGCCCAGCCCGGCACCGCCGCAAAGCTGGAAAGCGCGGACTTGATCGGCAGTCGCCACCAGTTGATGACGTGTTCAACATAAAACCCTTGAGCAGCGGCGATGGCGATACCCTCGAAATAGTTCATGACCAAAACAGCTTCCAAGCGAAAGTCTCGGGGACTCGTCTTAAGAGAGCCGTCTTTTTTCGCGTCTCTTAGGCATTTGAGCGCGGATGTAACGACCAGATCGCTCTCATACCGCTCGCACGCCTCCAATGTTTTCCAAGCTTTTTGGTCCTTGCGCAGCGCTCCAATCTGATACCAGGCTATCCCAGCGGTCGCCACAGTGGCCACGCCCTGGACGGCCGCCCAGATAGTCATCCATTCCGGCATATTTACAGCCCCGGTCGGGAAAGATGAGCATTATCGTTTCTTGCTTTCCATGCGCCCATCTGGGGTCTCCCGCGCCTTCTGGGAAGCCGCCGAGCATACGCGTTCCATAGGCGGGCCGGGCGTTTCCGTCCTGCGAACGCCAACGCTCTGAGGGTCTGAGATGAATGTCGACGTCATAGCGCGACGCTTCTCGCGAGCGACGCCACGGTGATGCTCACCAGCAGGACGGCGACCGAGGTCATGAACCAGCGAAGCGTCATCCTGTATTCGGACTCATCGTCGTCCTCGAGCTGGAGTGCGCGCCAGAGCGTGTAGAACTCGAGCAGGATCGCGACCAGCAACAGGAGACCCGCAGCGACGGATAAACGGGTTATCCGACCGGTCGCTTCGAATCCCCAATAGCGCATGAAAAGAAGCGAGAAGCCGATGACGACGGTGATCGCGGAGACGACGGCCTGGTGATAGCCGGCAGGAAGCTGCTTGCGAGGATCGTTCATCACTGGCTACGCGACGCTCGCACTACGCGAGAACCCCGCTCAGTTGCGGCGCCGGTTTCATTCAACGCGGAAGTTTTGCGGTTTCATCCATCCACAGCCTGATCTCATTCCAACCTTTGGAGTACTCGATAATCGAATGGGCTGGCAGGGATGAATAGCGAACCGTTACAATGCGCCGTGTGGGATTGATGTACAACCCCTGACCGAAGACGCCCAGTCCCATCAGGGCGTGATCCTCGCCTCGGAGTTGATACCAGTAAGACCGGTAAGACCGAAAGATTGGATTGCTTTTGAAGTTTCCGTTTCTCCAGGCGTTCGCATCGCCATATCCATAGAGGCGGTCGATGACACTCGCTGGGAAAACCTGCTCGCCGTTGACTTTGCCGTGATCGGCAATCATCATGCCGAGTTTAGCAAGGTCGCGCGCGGAGATCGTCAAGCCGGTGCTGCTGTACACTTTGCCTGCCGGATCGACGGGAACGTAAATATCGTCCTGCAAGCCAAGCTTAGACCACAGCAGATCGCTGGCCAGTTGCTCGTAAGTCTCTCCGGCTGCTCGTGTGATGACCCATCCGGCAACCTCGGTCGTCATCGACGCATAGTGGAAATTTCCGTCGTTCGGGCCGTCCGCTTTGACCTTCGCCAGGGTTTCGTAGACGGATTGACTGCCGTTCAACGCCAAAGTCGACCATAGGGCATTGTCCGCCGCATCGAACTCGCCCTTCGTTTCTCCGCCTCCAACATTGACTTTCATGTCCAAGACGTCGCGAACGGTCGCGTCGCCAAATGGCGAGTGCGTCAACTCCGGAATGTAAGATTTGACCGGGCGGCTCTCATCGAGCCTGCCCTGGGCGATCAACAACTCGGCCAGGAGCCCGGTAACGCCCTTCGTCACCGACGAGATATAGTGCGGCTTGCTGGCTGTCATGCCATTGCCGTACCATTCCGCGACGAGATTACCGTCCTTGACCACCACCAGAGCATCGGTGAACGTCCGGCTCGCATAGTTCGCAACGGTGTGATCGGCGCCGTTTATCGTCAGATTCGTGTTGAGTAGAGAGCTGTCCAGTTTTTCCGGGATTGGATGGGATTCCTTACCCTCGGTTAGCGTCGAAGCGGTACGCGTGAAACGTCTTGTGCTTTGAAGCGTCCACCGGTTGAACGGATACAGGTAAAGGTTGTCCGGGGTTACCCGCTTGCCGAGCGCGGGTGGAAATCCGCCCATCACGCCAGCCTCCTGCCAAGTCAGATGGCATTCCGGCGAATCTTTAACCGCGTCTGCGGACCGGACGCCTGCTGCAAGCGCGAGCTTATCGCCGCCGATCAGACAGGAAGTCGGCGAAGGCGTTTGGGCCATCCCCGGACCGATTGCTGACGCCATCGCGAGAATTGAAAGATAGGCTTTGACGGTATTCATGCTGGCTAAGTCCTCAATGGTAGCGGCGCGGCTCATTTCGGCCTTAAGGTTTGCGACCAAAGCCGACGAGCGGACAGGCGGCCGGATCAGAGTCACGCCGGAACAACAGACACAGGGTCCGGAACCCTTCTGCAGCGGTCATTCTCATCCGGGGCGCCGCCGTTGGCCGACGGCTCTCGAATCATCTGCGCCTTCCACTCACGCTCCATGAGTGAAACGTCCGTTCATCATCGTCAGGTCGACCGGGACCGAGGCGATGTCGTACGGCGACACCTCGAACAGATTCCTGGCGAGCACGATCACATCCGCGCGCTTTCCCGGCTCGAGCGAGCCGATCTTGTCTTCGAGGCGCAATTGGCGGGCCCCCGCTATGGTTCCGGCGTGAATCGCCTCCGCCAGATCCAGACGCTCGGCGGCGGGCGACAAAATAGGTGCGTCGGGCTTGCCGATCAGCTGACGCGTAACGGCGACCTGGATGGAGTCGAGCGGCTTGTAGCTCGAAAAGTAGCCGGCCGCCGGCCAATCCGATCCGAACGTCACGGAGCCGCCGGCCGCCAGGATGGACTTCGGCCGATAGATCCGGCTCTGACGCGACGGACCGTAGCGTGCGGTCAGGCTCGTCAGGGTGTCCGGATCCGCCGACAGCCAGTTGGCGGAAAACTGAGCAATGACGCCGAGCTTTCCGAAGCGGGCAATGTCGGTGTCGTCGGTCAGAACGTTATGCGCGATCGCATGCCGCCTGTCGCGGGGCGGATTGGTTGCGACCGCCGCCTCGAAGGAGTCGAGAGCGATACGGGCCGTGCGTTCGCCGCAGGCGTGGACATGCACGTCGATCCCGGCGCGGTCCGCCTCGAGGATCATGCTCTCCCACTGAGCCTCACTGAAGGGCGAGGTCCCGATCGAATCCGGCTTGTCCGCGTAAGGCTCGAGAAGCCATGCGGTATAGCCCCCCTGCGTTCCGTCGCCGAGGATCTTCAGCACACGAGCCTGGACGAGTTCCGTATCGATGCGCCGCATCAGATCCTGCGTGGACGCTGTCGCGGCGTCGACGGGCGGCCCCTTGAGGAGATACGAAGCGACCACGCGGAAAGGCAGCCGCCCCTGCCTCTCCAACTCCTTGTAGATCGCAAGGATTGCGCCCTGGTCCGCGCCGATCGGCGGAACCCCCGCATCGTAGACAGATGTGATTCCCGCGGCCGAGGACTTGGGCAGCCAATCGACGAGCAGCTTCGCCATCGTGTCGAGCGAGATCGGTTCGACGGCATTGACGACCTCGAGAATGGCTGAGGTTTCCAGAACGTAGCCTGTCGGCTTCCCGGTCTTGTCCCGCACGAAAAAGCTGAAGTCGGGGATCGGATCGGGCGTGCGCGCGTCGATCCTCGCAATCTCGAGCGCCTTGCTGTTGACCCACAGGCTGTGTCCGTCGATCGCGAAGAAGAACGCAGGCCGGTCCGGGATCGCCGAGTCCAGCATGTCACGCGTCGGTCCTTCCGGCGGGAACATGTCAACGCGCCAGCCGAAGCCGCGAATCGGACCGGTCGCATGCGCCTTCGCATAAGTCGCGATCGCGGCAAGCGCGTCCGCCCGGGTCGGAAGCTGAAGATCGACCCCCGAGGTCATGAACGCGCCCACGAAGGGGTGAATGTGGCTCTCGACGAACCCGGGCATGAGCATTCGCCCGGCGAGGTCGATTACCTTGGTCTCCGGTCCGCCGAGTGCGAGGATTTCCGCGTTCGAGCCCACGGCGACGATCCTCTCGCCAGCAACCGCGACGGCCTGCGCCCACGGCTTCCTGGCGTCGAGGGTGTAGACCTTGCCGTTGTGGAAGATCACCGATGCGCGATCCGTCTCGGTCGGCGCAGCGAAGGCGGCGCTCGACAGCGAAAACGACGATGACGCGGCGCCAACGCATGCGAATGAATTCTGCAGGAAGCGGCATCGGTCGAGATCTTCGCCGAACCGGTCGGTCATGAACGCTCCCAGGGCGTCCGTGAAACCGCAGTTGATGCACATGCCGATTGTCCTTTCCGATAGAGCCCGCTCGGCCGCGCACCGGGCAAGTCTCACCACGAGACTCAGAACACGACGCGCCCCCTCATCCCCAGGAACAGCGCTGTCGATTGGCCCGGCATTCCCGGCCAGATGACCTGGACGTCCGGCCCCAACCCGACGTGACGGGCGACCACAGCATCGTAGTAGGCCTCGAGCACGCGCTCGTCGTTCAGGGCGCCGCCGAGCGTGGCGAGTCCGCTGCCGAGCTGGCGGCTCCACAAATAGTCGCACCACGCCACGCCCCAGCCATCGTCGGGGCGGCCGGGCGTCGAACCGCCGACACCGACGATGATCGTGTTTCCGATCGGATTGGGGTTGGCGTCCGAAGCGGAGATCTGACCGAAGAAGCCCCATCCTTTGCCTGGATTGTCTGGGTCCTGCCACAGGAACTGCTGCAGAGAGTAGGAGCCGAAATAGTAGCCCTGCTTCGTAAGTTTCGCCGTGCTTCCCTGTGGCAGGAGAAGCTGCGGTGCGTCGTCGAAATTGAACCCTTCCGCCGTGCTGTAGACGCCACGCAACGTGTGGTAGCCGGCGAGGCCGAACAGGGTCAGCGGAACCGTCGCCGACAGGCTCGTCGTCGTGCCTTGCGCGAAAGGATGCTCGATCACGTCGAGATCCTGCGCGTTGCGAGGGTCATACACCATGAGCGTGAACTTGGCCGGGGCAATCGTGACCGTGGCGATGCCGCCGATGATGTAGGGTGGCGTCACGCCGCTGACCGGCGCGGCGAGGCCGATGTTCCAGAAGGTCGTCTCGCCGCCGCCTCCCATGAGCGGGGTTCGTGCGGCGACGTCCAGCATGTTGAACTTGCCGAGCGCAATCGAGACGGCGTCGCCGAATTTTTGGGAGACGATTAGCGACA
Organism: uncultured Alphaproteobacteria bacterium; assembly: GCA_963726105.1. Taxonomy (GTDB): domain Bacteria; phylum Pseudomonadota; class Alphaproteobacteria; order Rhizobiales; family Beijerinckiaceae; genus Roseiarcus. The sequence goes on along the minus strand of CAVSBJ010000019.1, from coordinate 153,169 downwards.
GGTCGGTCGTCGTTCCGCCTAGCGTCGGAAAGGCGAGGGCCGTGTTGACCGGCAGGATGGAGCCGTCGCCACGCAGATTGGCGCTCTGGCCGAAATCCTGCTCGAAATGGGCCGATGCACTTAATCCTGTCCATAGTCCGAGCTTGCCGCCGTCGAGCCCGAGCAGAACATCCGCTTTGCCGCCGAATGGAACGCCATGCTCGCCGTCCCCTGCTGCCAGTCCCTGGCCGAAGCCGGTGACGCCTCCATTGAGGTTAACCCCAAGAGCGGCCAGGGACTGTTGCAGATCGACGACCGGCTGCGCCCAATCGTCCGCCGCCGCCGGCGAGGCGAGGACGATTGCGAAAAGAGTTGCGGCCTCTCTTCGCATCGCGGGCATCTCAGTGAGCGACGGACTTCGAGAAGAGATTGGCGATGACGACGCCGGCGACGATGAGGCCGACGCCGATCAGCGCCGGGGTATCGAGCGCCTGCCGGAATTTCACGTAGCCGATTAACGAAATCAGTACGATCCCGAGCCCGCTCCACGTTTGACCGCCTCCAGCGCGATCGGCGAGATCGGCGCGGCGTTCTTACCCCGCCTCGCGTTGGCGGCGATGTCGGCGAGTTCGAAGAACTTGCGTCTGGCGTGGCTCCAACATAGCGCTTCGACGATCGGGCCCGGTTTCCGATCGGGCGGATAAAGTCTGGCGTAGCCGCTGAAGGCGTCGGCCTGGAGGACGCCGCTCCAGTTCGTCAGATGACGCTCAGGATGCTCGCCGCGGCGATCGCGCGAGGCGTAGAACAACGCCGCCGGCGGGTCCTTGCCGCCGAACGGCCTGTCGTCGCGGACGTAAGTCCAGACGCGGCCAGTTTCGGTCTTGCCGTTCGCCAGGATCGGAACCGTGGTGTCATCGCCGTGCAGGCGCTCAGCCGACAGAACGTGGCGTTCGATCAACCTGTGCAGGGGCCCCAAGGCGGCGGCGCAGGCGCCGACCAGGTCAGCGAGCGTCGATAGGCTAAGATCCACGCTTTCTCGGGCGTAGCGTTCGCTCTGGCGATTGAGCGGCTGATGTTGACCAAACTTCTCGAACAGGATCATCCCCAGCAAATTGGGGCCAGCGAAGCCGCGCGGCGTCACATGGAAGGGCGCCGGCGGCTGGGTGATCGTTTCGCATTCGCGGCATGAGAAGCGCTCGCGCACGGTCTGGATCACCTTCCATTGACGCGGGATAACCTCGAGCGTCTCCGTGAGGTCCTCGCCGAGCTTCGACAGCTTGGCCGAGCCGCAGCAAGGGCAGCTCTGCGGCGCTGGGATCACCACGCGCTCACGCGGCAGATGATCCGGGAACGGTTTTCGCGCCGGTCGCTTGCGCGCGAAGGATCTGACCGTGGTGGAGGGCTTCGTATGTTCGGCGGCGAGATCATCTTCCGCCGCGTTGGCCTCTGCCTCCTCGAGCCGAAGCTCCAATTGGTCGAGCAGCCGCGCCGTGCGCTCGGAGCGAGGTCCGTAAATCGTGCGCCGCAACTTTTCGATCTCAAGATTGAGATGCGCGATCAGCGCGCGACCCTGCGCCAGTTCCGCGACGGCCGCCACGGCGCACGCCTTCTCCGCCGCAGCTTCGGCCCGCGCCGCAATCAGCGCCGCTTTCAGCGCATCGAGGTCGTCCGGAAGCGAGGAAAGATCGGCGTCCACGAATCACATGGAATCACAAAATCGGCCATTTGAGGCGCCCCTTTTTGCGTTTATTCAGCCGATTTTTTCCTATCCGACCGCCGTCGGACGCCATGTCTCTTGCGGCATGCGCCAATCGATGCCCGACAGCAGATAGGAAAGCTGGGCCGTCGAGATCGTCACCGTTCCGTCAGCCAACGATGGCCACAGGTATCGCCCGCGCTCCAATCGCTTTGAGAACAGGCATAAGCCCTGGCCGTCGCTCCAAAGACACTTGATCAGAGACCCGCGGCGGCCGCGAAAAACGAAGAGATGGCCGGAATGCGGGTCGCGCCTCAATGTTTCTTGGACGATCAGCGCCAGACCGTCGAATCCTTTGCGCATATCGGTGTGGCCGGTCACTAGCCACACGCGCGCCCCACTCGAGATCGGAATCATCGCCGCCCGAGCGCCTTGACGATCCGGGCCAGCGCCGTCGCGTCGACGTCCGCCCCGACAAGGATCCGCTCGCCCCCGACAAGCACGATCTCCATCCGACCCATCGAGGCCGGAGCTGTGGCGGTCGCAGTCGGCGTAGCCTCCACGACCCTCACCGGCACAATGCTCACTGTCTTGCCGACGTCATTGACGTCCGCCCGTTCTCGCCGTCGCCAGGTGAACAGCATATTGGAGTTCAGACCATAACGGCGCGCCACCTCCGCAACGGATCCGCCGGGCGCAAAGCTCTCCGCGATGATCCGTTGCTTCTGATCAGCCGACCAAGTCCGTCGCCGGCGCTCGCCGCCATCCGCGCCTTGCATCCCGGCGTCCGACATCTGCGATAGTGTCCATCATCGATTAGTGGACACGATCGCCGCGTCCACATCACCGCACTATCGCCGCTCGCCTCGCTTTCGCTAGGCGGCCCTCGCCGGAGGGATACGATCAATGCCCTGCCGGATGTCCTCGAGCCATTCGCGCGCAATCGGCCTCGCCGCGGCCAAGGCCATACCAGGATAACAGCCAATTGCCCGCGGCGTCGGATTCGATTTGCCGGGGAATCTATCGCCGAGGACGAAACTGCCTATGTCGTCCGCCCGGCTGTGCTCGGTCACGCGGATACCGAAGCGAGGGACTTGAGCGTCGTATTTGATGTAGCGCTTGCCCGGTTCGGCGGGTTTTAGCGACCGCAAGTACCGGTCCGTAAAGTCTCTCTTCGCGGTCATCGTAGACACTCCGATAAATTGTTGCGATGCCAATGGCGTCCACCCAGGGACAACAGTGGGACAACAAAATTGGTCGACAGCAGGCGTTATTCCCCGATACCGCGAGATTAAGTGCAGGTCGGAATATGTCAATAGTTTCAGTTGATTAAGTGTAGCCAGCGAGAACATCAGAGATGGGGTGAGACACCTAACAACGAGACTGTTAATCGAATGGTCGCAGGTTCGAGTCCTGCTCGGGGAGCCAATTTTTCAAAGAGTTACGTTACCATCTTTCAGTGTCGAATGTCACGTATGTTAGCGCGCGTCCGTGCGCGAGGGCATGCGACCGATGCAAGCGCTAACATGTGCGCTAACGATGACGGCGCTGCGTTTTATCCCGGGCGCCGCCGCGCGGGTGTTCGACGCCTGAGCCGGAGTTCCCGCAAGTTTCGATCTCAACTGGCTTCGCGCTTGCATGGACTGCCTTGTGCGGCGCCCAGTGGGCAATTGTGCGCATTGAACGCTGTGATAATAGTGTGCTTCCTATCGGAGAAGCCGGTCTGAACATCGGTTCCAAGAGATTTCGACGAGGCGTCGGAGCGCTGCCTCGAGCAGGCTGCCCCGGGAGGGCCTAAATAAGGGAGAGCTCCTAAGCTGCGGAGAGCCGGATGCCGGGGATTAGAGAGTGGCTGAGTTCGCACGGCTTATCCGAGTATGCGGATCGCTTTGCCAAGAATTGGATCGATCTTTCCATCCTCCCGGATCTTACGGACGACGATCTTAAGGAGCTCGGCGTATTACTGGGGGATCGTCGGCGGATTCTGCGTTTGATTGCGGAGCTTGCCCCCAAGCCTGAAACCCCCGCTACTTCCGGGTCCCGGCCACTCGAAGGGGCCGAACGGCGCCAGGTCACGGTGATGTTCGCCGATCTGGTCGGATCGACGGCGCTCTCAGCCGGCATGGATCCGGAGGATCTGCGAGACGTCTTTGCCGCTTATTCGAGCTGCGCCGAAGAAACCGTGAGCAGGTTCGGCGGGAACGTCGCCCAATACATGGGGGATGGCATCCTGGTGTATTTTGGCTATCCGCGCGCTCACGAAGACGACGCCGAGCAGGCGGTCAGGGCCGGGCTTGAACTCATCGCGGCGGTCGCCAGACTGAAGACACGGGTTCCCCAGCAACTCAGGGTCGGCATCGCGACCGGAGTGGTCGTGGTTGGCAATCTGACCCCGAGCATTGTCGGCGAAACCCCGAACCTTGCGGCCCGACTCCAAAGCCTCGCCAAACCCAACACGGTCGTTATCAGCGAAGGCACGCGGAGGCTTCTTGGGCATCTCTTCGAGCTCGAAGACCTAGGAACTCAGGACCTCAAAGGAATTTCGGCTACGGTGCAGGTCTGGGCGGTGCTTCGTCCCAGTTCCTCGTCATCCCGCTTCGAAGCGCTGCGTCAGAGTGGGATGACGACGCTGGTCGGCCGCGAAGAGGAATATGAATTCCTGCGGCGCCGATGGTTGAAGGCCAAAGAGGGGGAAGGCCAAGCCGTATTGCTGTCCGGCGAGGCCGGTATAGGAAAATCACATCTGACGGTCGCATTCACCGACCGTCTTAAGGACGAGCGCTTTCTTCGCATCCGTTGTTTCTGCTCCCCGCAGCACACCAACAGCGCGCTTCACCCTATCATCGAGCATGTGGAGCGCTCCGCCGGCTTTGCGCGGGAGGATGCGCCGCAAACGAAACTCGACAAACTCGACGCGCTCCTTCGACAGTCATGGGCTTCGGCCGAGGACGCCGCGCTGTTTGTCCGGATGCTCTCGCTGCCGAACGACGGACGCTATCCCGTGCTCGAGCTTCCTCCGCGGCAGCGTCGGCAAACGACGATGGACGCGCTTGTCAGGCAAGTGGAAATCCTATCCGGCGCGGGCCCGTTGTTGGTGATCTTTGAGGATGCACACTGGGCCGACCCAACGAGCCTGGAGTTGATGGGTCGCCTGGCCAGCCATATTGCGAGCCATCGCGTGCTTATGGTCATTTCCTTCCGGCCGGAATTCGAGTCGCCCTGGAGCGATCAGCCGCACGTGACTGCCCTTGCCCTCAACCGGCTTGGGCCTGGCGACGTCGACGTCATGATCAATCACATCATCGGCAACAACCCCCTGCCCGCGGCTGTCCGCCAGGATATCATCGAACGAACTGACGGGATTCCGCTGTTCGTAGAAGAGATGACGAAAGCTGTCCTCGAGACGGCTTCCGAGGCCGCGGCGCGACGGATCGCCGCCTCGGTTTCCCCTCCGGCTTTGGCTGTGCCCGCGAGCCTGCACGCATCGCTAATGGCGCGGCTCGACCGACTCGGCGGCGCCAAAGAACTCGCCCAGATCGGAGCTGCCATCGGACGCGAATTCTCGCATGAACTCCTGCTTGCCGTGGCCTGTCGGCCGGAGGCGAAGCTGGAAATGCAGCTCGACAGGCTCATACGAGCGGGATTGTTATTCCGCCAAGGCGTGCCGCCCGATGCAACCTATTTCTTCAAACACGCCCTCGTGCAGGACGCTGCCTACAGTCTGCTGTTACGCGAGCCGAGACGCCACCTTCATGCTCGAATCGCCGAAACCCTCGAGAGCAAGTTCAGCGAGATCGCCGAGGGGAAGCCCGTGCTGATGGCCCGCCATTGCGCGGAGGCCGGCGATGTCGAAAAGGCTGCGGCGTTTTGGAGGAAGGCCGGTCAGCGATCAGCGGAGAGATCGGCTTTGGTCGAAGCCACACAACAGTTCAAACGGGCGCTCGACCTGATTGCGACCTTGCCGAGTACGCCCGAGCTGCGCCGCGACGAGATCAAGCTTCAGGTCGACCTTATCACTCCGCTCCTGCATCTTCGCGGCTACGCGGCCTCCGAAACCAGAGCCGCTGTGGGCCATGCGCGGCTTCTCATCGAACGCGCGAAAGCTCGTGGAGAGCCGACTGAAGATCCGCTGTTGTTGTTCTCCGTTCTTTACGGTTCATGGGTCGCGAACCTTTTCGCTTTCAATGGCGACGTGACGCGCGAACTCGCGACTCAATTTTCGGCCCTCGCGGAACAACAAGCCGCGACCGGACCACGCATGATCGCGCATCAGCAAATGGGGTTGGCGCTCATCCACACCGGAGAGATCGCGGAAGGACGAGCCCATCTCGATCGCGCGATTGCGCTCTACGACCCCGGCGAACATCGCCATTTTGGGACACGATTCTTTGGCCAACACGCTGGCGCGGCAATCCTCTGCTGGAGGTCGTTGGCCTTGTTACTGCTCGGCCATCCAGATGCGGCGCTCAGGGACACCAGGGAAGCGCTCAAGATCAGCCGTGACAGCAATCACTCGGCGACATTGACCTATGCGCTGAATTTCAGTGTTTTCCAGCATGTCTATTGTGGCGATTTCGCAGCCGCAAATGCGCTGATAGAGGAATTCAACATATTGAAAGATCAGATCGGTTCTACGTTCTGGGGCGGATGGGGATTGGCGTTGAGCGGTTGTGTATCGACGCTGACCGGACGGGCCGCAGAAGCGGTTCAAAACATCACCTCCGGCGTCATCGCGATGCGATCGACAGGAAACACCATGTGGGCGCCGCTGTTTTTGACGCATCTGGCGCAGGCAAATGCTGAGCTGGGTCAATTCAGAACTGCCTGGAGCAATATTCACGAAGCGATGACCGCAGTGCAGGTAACAAAGGAAAACTGGTACGAAGCTGAGATCAATCGCGTCGCTGGAGAAATCGCATTGCTGGGAACGGAGGCGGACGCCGTGAGGGCGGAAGACCATTTCGGCGCGTCGCTTGAGATGGCCCGGGAGCAGAAAGCCAAATCCTGGGAGCTCCGAGCAGCAACGAGCATGGCGCGTTTGCTGTGCCTTCAAGGCAAGCAAGGGCCTGCGCGCGACATTCTTGCTCCCGTCTATGGCTGGTTCACCGAGGGTTTCGACACGCTTGACTTGCGGGAGGCGGGGCTCTTGCTCGAGGAATTGGCGCACGATCAGCCACTCAACGCGACTTCGAGCTTCTGAATTGAGTGCGCCCTCCTTGAATCTGGCGGGGCGTCGCGGGGCGTGTGCGGATGCAGATCACCGCCGTCGTGAATTGAGCAGGTGAGATTTGAGGATACAACAAGTTCGTCGCCGGTATTGATGCCCGTGCGAAGGCAAGACGTTCGCCGGCGTTCCCCACGACAGCGATCGCGAATCAACCGCGCACTTGAAGGAGAGCGCGGTTCCAGCGCCGGCGATCGGTGCAGACACGTCGCTTGGCAGCGGCAAGTCGGGAACGTCGAGGCATCCGATAAACGAGCAACCTGCAAACGCTCGGACTCGCTCAAGCGGCCGGTCCCCATCCACTACACGGGATCCGTTTCAGGTACTTTTGTTTCCTGGCCGAGCTCTTGTTGGCGGGCTGGGAGCGCGGACGCTTTCGCCGAGGGCTTCGCTCACCTGGGACAGCCTGACGATTTCAATGCGAGACCCTGATTAAATCATAGGCGCCTGTTTCTTGGTCAGACCACCCGGCAAATCGCATCCCGAATTCCAGTGCTCTCTTTAGCCCTGAAATAGCGATTACTTTTCAGGTTGTTAGACCGTTGTGCAGGACATGGCACGCGCCTTGTAAGGCCGTGGTGGGCGGGACGCGCTTGCGTTCCGATTTCACCGCACGAAAGCGGTACGGTTCCAGTACCGCCGCGGCGCGTCACCATGGGGCGAGCTTATGAAAATCGTAATGGCGATCATAAAGCCGTTCAAGCTGGAGGAGGTGCGCGATGCGCTCACCGCCATCGGAGTGCACGGTCTGACAGTTACGGAGGTTAAGGGCTATGGGCGCCAGAAGGGGCATACCGAAATCTATCGCGGGGCCGAATACGCCGTAAGTTTCCTTCCCAAGCTGAAAATCGAGGTCGCGGTCAACGCGGACGTCGCCGACAAGGTGGTCGAGGCGATCGTCGCTGCGGCGCGCACAGGCCAGATCGGCGACGGCAAGATCTTCGTCTACAGCCTCGACTCGGCGGTCAGGATCCGCACGGGCGAGACGGACAAGGACGCGCTCTAGGCGCCATGCGCCGCTTCACCCTTCCAGATTCGGAGTCCTGAACCATGAAACTGACACGTTTACTCACTGGCCTCGCGGCGGCGCTGGCGACGGCCATGTTTATTGGCCTCGCCGCGCCCGTCGCTGTGGCGCAGGATAATCCTGCGGCGGCGCCAGCGGCGCCCGCCGCCGCGGCTGCTGCGCCCACTGCTGCCCCGTCGGCCACCGCTCCGGCCGCCGCCGCCGCGGCTCCGGCAGCTCCCGCCGCGCCACCAAGCTGCTCCGCCACGGTCGTCGAAAAGTGCACGGCCAATTCCGGCGACACGGCGTGGCTTTTGACCTCGGTCGCGCTCGTTTTGATGATGACCATCCCGGGCCTCGGGCTCTTCTATGGCGGCATGGTCGGCAAGAAGAATGTCGGCGACACAGTGATGACGAGCTTCGCCATCACGGCGCTGGTCACGGTGATCTACTTCGTCCTCACCTACAGCCTCGCGTTCACCGGCGGCAGCTCATTCATAGGCGGCTTCTCTCGGGTCTTTCTCCAGGGAATCCACTACGACCTGGCGAGCGGCGCGAACACTCCCAACCCGCTGGCGCCGACGATCCCTGAGACCGTTTACATGATGTTCCAGATGACGTTTGCGATCATCACGCCGGCGCTCATCGCGGGCTCGTTCGCCGAGCGTATGAAATTCTCGGCAATGCTGTGGTTCATCGGTCTGTGGGCGATCTTCGTCTACGCGCCGGTCGCCCACTGGGTCTGGGGACCGGACGGGTTCATGAGCGCGGCCAACGTCGATGCCAAGGGCAACTTCCAAGGCTGGTTCCAGGTCCTCGACTTCGCCGGCGGGACCGTCGTCCATATCAACGCGGGCGTCGCCGGACTCGTGTCCTGCCTCCTGCTCGGCAAGCGCAAGGAGCCTGGCCCGGGGCACAACATGGTCTTGACCTTTATCGGCGCAAGCCTGCTGTGGGTCGGCTGGTTCGGCTTCAACGCCGGTTCGGCGGTGACTGCGGGCTTGCAGGCCGGCATGGCGATGACGGTCACCCAGATCGCGACCGCAGTTGCAGCTCTGACCTGGATGTTCGTCGAATGGGGCCACCGCGGCAAGCCGACCGTCATCGGCATCTGCTCGGGCGCGGTCGCCGGTCTCGTCGCCATCACTCCGGCTTCGGGCTTCGTCGGCCCGATCGGCGCGCTGGTGATCGGCATCGCTTGCGGGATTGGCTGCTACTGGGGCGCGACCGGCCTCAAGCACACGTTCGGCTACGACGACGCGCTTGACGCCTTCGGCGTGCACGCAGTCGGCGGAATCATCGGCGCGCTGCTGACCGGCGTGTTCGCGGTCAACGAGTTCAGCGGCCACTCCGGCCTGCTGGAGGGTGATGTCGGGCAGTTCATCAATCAGTTCAAGGGCGTGGCTACGGTCATCGTCTACGACGCGATCGTCACCTTTATCATCTTGAAGATTGTCGATGTCGCTGTCGGGCTGCGCGTCTCCGACGAGGTGGAGCGCGACGGACTCGATCTCGCCCTTCACGGCGAAGTCGTTCACTAAGGTTAGCGCCTGGCGGCACTGGATTGCCGCCGGGTCGAGTTTCCTCCCGGAAGACCTTGGACGCCCCTCGGGGCGTCCTTTTTTTTTCCTCATCCTCGCGTTTGTGCCGCCGCCTGCGGCGACTGCCCGTTAAGGTTAGGACAGCATTAACTCGGCGCCCCTAGGGTCAAGCAGGGGGCGGCGCGCGATCCCGCCACTTCGACCCGGCAAGTGAGCGATGCGCACGACGACGTTCTCATTCATCGACCATGTGCCCGCTTCGGTGCGGGAGTTCCCGAAGCGGCGTGCGGCCGAAATCACTGGCCTTGTCGCGCTCGCGGGCGTGGTCAGTTTGACCCTCGCGCTGCTGACCTGGTCGGTCAGCGATCCCAGTCTCAATCACGCGACCAACGAACGCGTCCACAATCTACTTGGCGCTCCGGGCGCGATCGCGGCCGATCTCGTGATGCAGTTCATCGGCCTCGCCTCGGCGGCCCTGCTGGCCCCGCCCGCCTTCTGGGGCTGGAGCCTCGTCACCCAGCGACGGCTCGAGCGGCCGCGCTTGAAGGTCGCCCTCTATTTGACCGGAGTCATCGCGGCGGCGGGATTGGCTTCGCTCCTGCCGGCGCCCGGGAGCTGGCCGCTTCCGACCGGTCTCGGCGGGGTCGTTGGCGACGCTGTCCTGTCGCTCCCGCACCGGCTCCTTCCGGCCTCGCCCTGGGCCACGATCGCGGTCGGCGCCGGCCTTGCTGCGATCGCTATCCTCGGGCTCGCCGCCGCCTCCAGCGCTGGAGGCTCGAGTTCGCCGGACGACGCCTCCGACACCACCGCCGGAAACGCCCGCGCGCGGGCCCTGGCGCGCTTCGATGACGAAGACGACGAGGACGAGCCGAGCCTCGGCATGGTGTCGATCGGCGCCGTGATTCATGCGTTGCTGACGGCAAAGGCGACGCTGCGCCGGATGGCCTCCCGGGGCTCGAGAACAAAGAGCCAGCCCCCGGGCGTCCTCAACCGCGCGCCGGCTCCCGCGCCATCGGCGCCCTGGTCGGCTGTCGGCGACGCCGATGACGTTTCGACGATCGCCGCAGCACTTGCGCCTCGGGCTCAGGATATGGCGCCGTTCCCTTCCTTTCCGCCGCCCGTCGTCTCTCCGGTTCCCGCTCGCCCGGCCGCAGTCCGGGCGCCGTTCGACACGTCCGCCGGGCCGCGTGGCGAATGGATCATGCCCTCGATCACGATGTTGACCGAGCCGAAGAAATCGGTCGGCGCCAAAATCTCGCAGGACGCGCTGGAGCAGAACGCGCGCTTGCTTGAAGGCGTCCTCGACGATTTCGGCGTGAAAGGCGAGATCGTCAACGTGCGCCCCGGCCCGGTCGTCGCCCTCTACGAACTCGAACCGGCGCCGGGCATCAAATCCTCGCGCGTCATCGGGCTCGCCGACGACATCGCCCGCTCGATGTCCGCGGTCTCGGCCCGCGTCGCGGTAGTTCAGGGCCGCAACGCCATCGGCATCGAATTGCCGAACCAGCGCCGCGACACCGTCTACCTGCGCGAGCTTCTCGCCAGCGAGGAGTTCAGCCAGTCGAGCCACCGCCTGCCGATCGCGCTCGGCAAGACCATCGGCGGCGACCCGGTGATCGTTGATCTCACCCGCATGCCCCACCTCTTGGTCGCAGGCACGACCGGCTCGGGCAAGTCGGTCGCCATCAACACCATGATCCTTTCGCTTCTCTACCGCATGAAGCCTGAGCGATGCCGGCTCATCATGGTCGATCCGAAGATGCTGGAGCTCTCCGCTTATGACGGCATCCCCCATCTCCTGACCCCGGTCGTCACCGATCCGAAGAAGGCGGTCATCGCGCTCAAATGGGCGGTCAGGGAGATGGAGGATCGCTACAAGAAGATGTCGAAGGTCGGCGTGCGCAACATCGACGGCTTCAACGCTCGCGTCGCCGAAGCTGTCGCCAAAGGCGAGACGCTCACTCGCACCGTCCAGACCGGCTTTGACAAAGAGACGGGCGAAGCGATCTACGAGTTCGAGGAGATCCCGCTCGACGAACTGCCCTATATCGTGGTCGTCGTCGACGAGATGGCCGACCTCATGATGGTCGCCGGCAAGGACATCGAAGGCGCGATCCAGAGGCTTGCGCAAATGGCGCGCGCCGCGGGCATCCACCTGATCATGGCGACGCAGCGGCCCTCGGTCGACGTCATCACCGGCACCATCAAGGCGAACTTCCCGACCCGCATCTCGTTTCAGGTCACGAGCAAGATCGACAGCCGCACCATCCTCGGCGAGCAGGGCGCCGAGCAACTGCTCGGCCAGGGCGACATGCTCTACATGGCGGGCGGCGGACGCATCTCCCGCGTGCACGGGCCTTTCGTGTCGGACAACGAGGTCGAGAAGGTCGTCGCCCACATCAAGAAACAGGGCGCGCCCGAATACTTGCACGCCATCACCGAGGAGAACGAGGCGAGCGACGACGACGAGGCTCCCCTGCCCTCCCCCGGCTCGATGGACGCCGAGGAATCGGCCGACTTTTACGATCGCGCGGTCAACATCGTGCTGCGCGACCGCAAGGTGTCGACGAGCTACATCCAGCGTCGCCTGTCGGTCGGCTACAACAAGGCCGCCTCACTGGTCGAGCGGATGGAGAAGGAGGGCGTGGTCAGCGCGCCCAATCACTCAGGAAAGCGCGAGATCCTGATCGGCAACGGCGTCGACCGGGCCGCGTTCGAGGATCTGGGCGAGGACTGAGCGATGGCTCCCTTCTCCGTCAGGGTGAAGGCGGCCGAATCAGGGGCTCGCACCTACCTCGCGCGGCGCATCGTCCAGATCTCGCCGCTCATATCGACGAGATGAAATCCGCGTCGCGCCAGTTCGCTCATGGTCATGACATCATGGCGATGAACGGTCGCCGAGGCGTTCGGCGGCGCGTCCCTGATCCGATCTAGGTTGCCGGCGTGGAAATAGTCGGAGCGCTCCCCTTCTGCGCTGCGCTCATGACCATTCTCAAAGTCGTCCACCCATGCCTCCATGTCATAGCGTATGGCGCTCAGGCGCCGCAGTAACTGCGACTAAAGGTCACTAAACGAGCCTAAACGCCAGTAAATTGACTCTCATTTGCTAGCGTTTATTTTTCCGAATCGAGCCTTTTCAATGAGTTACAAGCGATTGGAATAGAGTCTTTCGCCTGCCTCTTTGGCCCATTCCCCAGGCTCTGTTGTCTGGCCATAGTTATGCGACCTTCGCACATCTCAATGTCTCCGCGGCCCGGGCGTTCTGTGGACGGCCAACTTCGGCGATTAAAATACATCATATATTAGATTTGGATTCTCGAAAAGAATTTGTCGAAAAATCTTCCCGTCAACGCTAACGCGGAGCTGCCGGCAGACCAGCAAATTCGCGCGCCAGAATCAGGCCAGTTGGAGTCAGCGGCGGAGGGCCGGGGCCGGCTTCCTTATCACCCGCGGTGAATTCGCGATTGCGCCCCTCAATCGCCGCTACCGATCGATAAGCCGCTTCGCCGGCTAGCAACTCATGGTCGCCCGCGATGCTTGCATGTCCATCCGCGCATTGTCCCAGCTGCGCGTCGAACACCACGAGTAAGCGCCGTTCGTGACCGTTTGGGCGGCAAGGGCTGGCTCGAGTGTTCGAGCGCTTTCCGTCGAGCTCGCGCGCTAGTCGTCGGAGATCAGTTGAAACCAGATGATGGCGACCGCAAACAGGAAGAGCGCTATGATCAGCGAACCGAGCGCGTGCGTGAGGTGAAAATGATCGGACCCGGCGTCGAACCCGGGCAGGAAGCTCGGCAGGCCGCCAGCGGGCGTGAGCCAGTAAACCAGCGCAACGCCCATGAACACGATGCCGAGAATCCCGATGATCCATGGCACTGGCTTGGTCATGAAGCGGGTCTAACCGAGGCCGGAGAAAGCGGCAAGAGGCAATTGATTTCTGTGGCTTTCATCTGTGCCGGGTTCAGCCGAAGCCGATTCCGGCCGCGCCGGGGGCGAGGCGGATCAGCCGCGAATCCTCCACCGCCGCCTGCCGGTGCTTGACCGCTTCGCGGTAGACGGGGTCGCGGATCATGGCGACAAAAGCGGCGACGCTCGGATATTGAGCAATGAAGCAGAGGTCCCAACGCTCGTCGGCCGGACCGATCAGCATGTGCTCGAAGACTCCGCGCCAGACGATCGCGCCGCCCAGGCGCGAGAAAACCGGCTCGCTCTCCCGCCCGTAGGCCGCATAGGCCTCGGCCCCGGTGGCGGCGCGCCCGTCCGGATAGGCCGCGTGAGCGCGCAATTTGACCAGATTGAGCATATGGATCGCGCCGGGCCGGTCGTCGCCGCGAAAGGCGGCGAAAGCCTCCCGGGTTGGATCGACGTAACCGGCCATGCGACCTCCCCGGCTCTGGCAAGCGCTCCGCCGCGCGGCGCCGAGCCTCCGAGGTCTACAACGACTTGCGTTAAAGCCAAACGAAAACGCGGGCGCCTCAGCGCGTGACCGTCGGTCGGAAATCGGCGACACGCGCAAGCGAGGTCGACGACGCATCGGCGCTGACCGCGTCGTAGCCGAGAATGGAGCCGAAATTGCTCGGGGCCAAGCCTGCATAGCCGACAGTCGCCGTCACCGCGGCGGCGCTGCTTCTTACGGCGACGTGGGGCGCCCCGGCGCCGCGGGGAGCGTGTCCCTGGAAAACGACATCTGCGACTTGTCCGGCAAGGGCGTTGTCGAGGGCGAGGTCCGGCCGTCGCGCAACCGCTTCGGCCGCCGCGACTGAGGCCGCGTCGGTCGCTTGTTGCACCCGACCCCTGAAGTGGGAGACCTTGGCGTAGTCGGCGGTCACTGCGAAAGCCAGGATTGCGAGCGGCATCGCGGCGGCGCAGGCGACTGCGCCCGCGCCTTCGGAATGCGGACGGCTCAACATCTGCGAAAACCGCCCGGCGAAGATCCGTCCAAACATCACAATCTCCTCAACCAAACCAGGAGAAGCTGCAGCCAATCAACCCGAAGCGGGGCCGGCTTGTTCCGCTTTCAGTGTAAGAGGAGAGATTATCCAATTGATTGAGGAAGATGGTAAAGTAGAGCGAGAGACTATTCCGAGACCTGATTAAATCCTTGGCAACGATGTCTCGCTGCCTGGCCGGACAGCGCAGAGCGGGTGTGCGGAGCCGATCGCTCCCCACCGCGGGGATAACACCTAGATAAAACGATATCTAAGACGGGTTCCTTATTTTTTCGTTATCCGATTGATTCTTTCACGTAAAGTCTATAGAATTACTCAATAACGTCAGACAGCCGATATCGGATTGAGAGGCTCCGCGATGTCCGTAGCCACACTCTCCCTGCAGGGGGCCGACCGCTGTTTGTCCACGGCCGGCAACCCCTTCGCGCCGCTCAATTAGAGCGCCCGACTTCAGCCTTCAATCTGCGCGATGAGGAGGCGCCGACTCGAGGCGCTGCGAACACGCATGCTGACCACCGATTGGAACCCGACTCTTTACTCCAAGTTCGAGGCCGAGCGGATGCGCGCGGCGCGCGATCTCTTGACGCGCGTTTCGCTTCAGTCGGTGAATCTTGTCTATGATCTGGGTTGCGGCCCCGGCAACAGCGCGGAATTGCTGCTCCGTCGCTTCCCGGAGGCGAAGGTCGTCGGCCTCGACACGTCTGACGCCATGCTCGCGCAAGCGCGCGTGCGCGCCCCAGGGGCTCAGTTCCTCAAACAGGACATCGCGAATTGGGCGCCCGAAGGTCGTGCGGATCTCATCTTCGCCAACGCCGCGCTGCAATTCCTGCCCGATCACGATCGGCTTTTTCCGCGCCTGATGTCGTATCTCGCCCCGGGCGGAGCGCTCGCGGCTCAGATGCCGAACACCGCGCGCGAATCCTCGCACGCGCTGATGCGTATGGTCGCGGCCGAGGGGCCCTGGTCGACGCGGCTCGTGCCGATCGCCAAGACGCAGCCTCTGATCGCGGGCTACGAGGACTATTACGATTGGCTCAGGCCTTGCGCTTCGCAAGTCGACGTGTGGATGACGACCTACGTTCATCCGCTCGACGGACCCCATAGCATCGCCGATTGGTTCGCCGGCTCGGCGCTGCAGCCGTTCCTCGAGCGGCTCGGCGACGATGAGCGCTGCGAGTTTCTGGCTCGCTACCGCGCTGGCCTCAAGGACGCGTATCCCGTTCAGCCTGACGGCCGTATTCTTTTCGCCTACCCCAGGCTTTTCCTCCTCGCGGTCAAGGGGGCGGCATGAGCTGGACAGTCGAAGCGGCCTCATCCTGAAGAGCCCGCAAAGCGGGCGTCTCGAAGGATAGTCCAGCCAGAGCTGGCCTTTTCTAAACTGGATTCGTCCTTCGAGGCCGCTTCGCGGCGCCTCAGGACGAGGTCGACGCAGTCGTTGACCGCCTCCCGAACTCAGCGAGCGCGGCTTCGATTGGCCGACGCCCGCCAAGAGCAGAACGCTTTAGACCCCTAGACCCACTGCGAGGCTCGGTTCGACCTGCTTCGGCTGCGTCACCTCGACCGTAACCTCCATGCCCAACTCGTCGCCGGAAGCGCCGAAATAGGCGCCGGTCAAAGGCGCGGCCTGGGAAGGATTGCGCGCGACCGCGACGCGGATGAGGTCCTTGCTGCCGACGAGGCCGTTCGTGGGATCGAACTCGACCCAGCCGGCGCCCGGCAGATAGATCTGGCACCAGGCGTGCGTCGCCCCGCCGCCCAGCCGAACGGGCTCGTCGTCCCCCTTCGGAACGTAGACGTAGCCGGAGACGAAACGCGCAGCGACGCCAAGCGCGCGCGCCGCCTCGATCATCAGGACCGCGAAATCGCGGCAGGAGCCGCGGCGTCGCTCCAAGGTTTGGAGCGGCGTCTGGACTCCAGCCGCCTCGCGGCGTTCGTAAGAGAACCCTTCCTTGATCGCGTAGGTCATCGTCATCAGAAGATGGCTGGTCAGGATCGTCGCCCCCGAGGAGACGAATTGGCGCACCCAGCGGTCGATGTCCCCGGCAGGATCGCTGTACAGGCGCTCCATCGCCCGAGCGATGTCGGGCAATTCCTCGGCCGCGTAGGAGAAGGGAAAGAACTGCGCCCGCGGGTCGATCTCGCCGCCCGGCTGGTCGTCTTCGATCCGCTCGACGGAGAAGCGGTTCTCGACCCGGAGCGATGTCCAGGAGCCGGAGAACGAGGCGACAGCGACGCAATTGTCGAAGGTGTCGTAGAGCCAGCGCAGCCGCCTGGGCTCAGGCTCGATGTCGAGTTCCGACGACAAGAGGCGCTGATCATGCCCGTCGCGCGGACGCATCATCATGCGGTGATCGCCAAACTCGACCGGCCGCTTGTAGCGGTAGGTCGTGAGATGACGGACGTTCAAAATGGCCCTGGCGGCCTGCATTTGACGCTCTCGATTCGCCGTTAAAGCGCTTTGCGATCCGCTTCGAATCGCCATCCGCTCTCAGTATATGTTGATTTCACGCGCTTTTGCGCGAAGAGCCGGTTTCGACTGTTTCGCGAGCCGCGCTTTTAGAGCCTGGGCGACATGTTGTCCGTGAGCGCGCTCGCGCGTCAAGGGCGCCCCCCGCGGTTCCTACCCGAACAGGCCATGCACAAACCATTTCGGCCGCATCGTCTCGCGACCCCATAGACCCTCCCGATAGAGCCAGAAGCGCCGGCCTTCCGAATCCTCGGCGCGGAAATAGTCGCGCGTCGGCGCTCCCGCATGCCGCCACCAGGGCGCGGCGATCCGCTCCGGCCCCTCGATGGCCGCGACATCATGCAGGACTCGCCGCCAGCGGAAACGCAAAGGAGGCCCGTCGGGCACTTCGGCCAGGGCTTCGATCGGCTCCGGGCGGGCGAAAAGGCGCAACGGCCGCGCCGGGGCGCCACCAGGTACCGCCTCGGGCTTTTCCTCACGCATCCGCACCTGCCCAAGCGTCGCCGGCGCGGCCGTCTCGGCCTGCTCAGGCAGATGCGCCTCGATAAGCTCACGTTGCGTCACCGCGCGGGCGCCGAGCCGCGCGGTGAGCCGATCGAGAAGTTCGGCCAGCGAACGAGCGCGCTCGGCCTCGTGTGCGCGCTCAAGCTCAGCCTCGGAGGGCGCAAGCGGCTCGGCCGTGAGGCAAGAGAGGCGCATCAGGTCGACGCCATAGCCGGCGTCGATGGCGTCCTCGTTCGGACTGGCGAGCCGCTCGGCGATGAGCCGCACGATCGCGCGCGCTTCGTTGAGCGGCCGGGAGGCGCCGATGCGGATGCGGCGCATTGCGCCGTCGACGCGATAGAGGCTGAGCTCGATGCGCCGCGCGCCCTTGGCCTGCCGCTCGAGCAGCACGACGAGATCGTCGGCGAGCTTGCGCAACTGAACCTCGATCGCCTCGACCGTCTGTATGGGCGAAGCGAACTGCCGCTCGGCGCAGAAATCCGGCGGCCGAAAGCGCGGCGCGATCGACGACCGCTCGAGGCCCTTGAGCGCGTCGAGCCGCGCCATCGGAACGGCGCCGAACCGCGCCGTGATCGGCGCGCGGGGCCTCAATGCGATGTCGCCGATGCGTCTCAAGCCCGCTCGCGCCATGTCAGCAATAATTTTCTCATCGAGGCCGAGGGCCGCGAGCGGCAGATCGTGAAAGAGCTTGACGAACGCCTTGTCGCTCAAGGCCTCGGGCGCGGTCCTCACGCGCGAAAACCGCGCCAGCGCCCAGGCCGCGCGCGGATTGCCGGCGGCGCCGATGACGACGGTGATCCCTTGCGCGGAGAGCCGCGCGCGACAATCCTCGATCAGCGCCGCCTCGCCCTCGAACAGATGAGCGACGCCGGAAATGTCGAGCATCAGCCCGTCGCGCTCATCGAGGGCGGCGAGCGGGGTGTAGCGGGAGCACCAGTCGCAGAGGCGCGTCAGAAGCTGCGCTTCTGCAAAAGGCTCAGCCTCGACGATGACGAGAGCGGGAAAGCGGGCGCGCGCGTCGGGCAGCGAAAGGCCCAGACTCAAGCCGAGCCGCGAGGCTTGAGCGTCGATGCAGACGAGCCTTTGCGCATTGTCGATCTTGGCGACCGCCGCCAGCGGCGCCGCCCGATCAACGTGGTTTAGCCGCCGCGCGCGGTCGGTCGCCAGACGCGGCAGCCAGAGGGAGAGGAATCGCCTGGTCGTCAACGCCCATGTCCTCGAAAGTCATGTCCTGGAAAGTCATGTCCTGGAAAGTCATGTCCTGGCTTCGCCATTCGAGACGGATGACGCGCCCTGGGTCATGCGCCTGCAGCCGCGATCGCTGATCGCGGACCATAGGGCGTTCGGAAGGACGCCCGTCTTTTGACGGGCTATCCATAGGGCGTCCGGAAGGACGCCCGTCTTTTGACGGGCTATCGGTGTCTACAAATGGCCCCGCGCGCGCCAAGCGCGCCTTGATGAGCCGCGCCCCGCAGGCGAAGGGTCCAGGCAGGTCAAGGCCAGCCGCCGCCGGGGTTGCGGCGCTGGGCGCAGCGGCGATCTCAAAGCGCGTCTCGGCGGCGCTCGAGAGGCGCTCCGCCTGGCCATAGGCGCTGGCCAGGATCAGAAGCGCGGGGACCTTGCCTTTTCGCGCGGCGAGCAGGAGGCGACGCGAGGCGACGAGGCTGTAGCCCTTGAGGCTCCAGATCTCGCCCACGACCACGGCCGGCGCGCCGCATTTGAGCGCCTCCTCGATCGCCCAGAAGGCCAAAGCCGCGTCGGGCGCGCGCACGAACACGAGGCGGCTTAGGGGAAGGCCGTGAGCGACCAGGCCCGGCCCATAGAGCGCGCCCCATTCCTCGGCGGCGAAGCCTTCGCCGATGACGAGCGCCGACGCCGGCCGCTGGCTTAAAAACCGCGCGGCGAGCGCCAGCGCAAAGCCCATCGCCGCCGCTCCGTCCTGAGGCTTTGCCGGCGCAATTTCGTGCAGGGCGTCGTCCGCGAGCCCGCCGCCGAGAGTGGAATCGAACGCGGGCGCAAGGGGCAAGCGCCGCGCGGGCCGCTCGCCCGCAGGCCGGGCCTCCGCCTCGATCTCAGCGATGACGCGCCTGAGACGCGCCATCCCCTCCGCTTTGCCGCCTGGCGACATTCGGTCCGCGTCCTATCGTTCGTCATTTGTTCTTGTTTTGGACCTAAGGACGGAGAGAGTCAAGGCGGAAGAAATTGGGTAATGTCTCAGTTTGGCGAACTGACAATTTATGCTTGCTTTCGAGCCTTCCGGCTGGCCGCCTTGCGTTCGTCGCAAGCGTCCAGCAACGCACAAATATCCTCAATCGCCCAAAGCTTGTCAGTCACGCCCCGCCGCCGTCGCTGGAGACATTTTCAAGCTCGCTTCTCGCCGTTAGTTAGGACCGCGAGGCATCAGATCTTTCCCGCACGTGCAGTCTTTATCAGGCCAGAAAGCTGGCGCTTCAAAACCGGTCCCTCAATCTGATTTGTGGCGTACCCGTCACGCTTAAGGGACGTCATGACATCTCCGAGACTCGAAAACTTGCCAGATCGCGCTAGTTGGAAAGCTCGCTCAAGAGATGTCGCCCGGTGATCCATGCCGCTAAGCATAGCACGGGACGTGGGGCGACTGCGAGCCGCGTTAAGCCCTGGAAAAATTCAAACTGAGACACTCCCGGATGGTGGCAAGCATCTCGGTTTACCGAGATGCTACAGATTGCCAGCGGCGCAAAAGCATGCGCTTCGCCACTGCCAATCTCACCCCGTCTCGAAATCGCCCGGTTGGGGCGGGGCGAGCGGCGTGAACTGGCAGCGGTCGGGCTTCAGGTCGATGAGCGGCGTTCCATCGACGCAGTCGAGGCCCCTGACCAGCAGCGTCGACCCTTCGCGCCCGACCAGCGTCGCGAGCGTCGTCCCGATCGGGTTCGGACGGACAGGCGAGCGCAGCGCAAACGTGCCGCGCGTCTCACCATCGTTGGCCGGGCTTTGGCGCACGAGATCGCGCCGCGATTCATGCAGCCAATAGAGGACCTCGATTCGCTCATACCTCTCGATTCCGTCCAGCCCCGCGACCCAGGGCTCGGCGACTTCGATGCGGCAGATCGGCCCGTCGGCCCGCCCCTGGCGCGGACAGTTCAAGCGCGAGCTCCATGGCGTGCGAATGACGCCAATGAAGGCGAGCCCGGCGTCGAACGAAGCGGGCGCCTCGACCGCGACCTCGTTTGGCCGGACTTCGTTCAGCCTCACCATGATCCCGACGTCTCTCTTCCTGCGTCACGCGGTCTCGTCGCCGCGCGACTTCGTTTCGACCGGTCGGCGATTGGGGTCATTGAGAACAAAAAGTGAACATTTTCTGGCAATAACGCAAAACCGAGGGTATGATGCGGAAAATCAGAATCATAACGCATTTGCGCCTCGAGGTTCGGATGACTCAAATCAATCGCGGATTTTTCTTCACACATGTGCGCCGAATGATGTTCTCAAATGTCCTGCAACAATCCCAGGTCGACGGGATGAACGCAATTCTCGACGGATGGGAGACGAAATATACGGCCGATGATGACCGGTGGCTCGCTTACGCCCTTGCGACCACCTATCATGAGACTGATCAGCACATGCAGCCTATCAATGAATACGGCAAAGGACGCGGAAGGACATATGGAAAGGCTGATCCGACCACAGGGCAGGTCTATTACGGCCGAGGTTTTGTGCAATTAACCTGGGAGCGCAATTACGAAACGATGTCGAATCTTTTGGGGATCGACTTCGTTCATCATCCCGATCTGGCGCTGGAACTCGACAACGCGACAAACATCATGTTCCTGGGCATGGCCAAGGGTTTGTTCACGGGCAAGTCGCTCAGCGATTACTTTTGCAAGACAAAAGAGGATTGGGTGAGCGCCCGCAAGATCATCAATGGCCTCGATAAAGCTCAGGCGATAGCGCTCTATGGGCACAATTTCTATTCAGCGATCAGCTACACGACTGGATAAGATTTTTTCCCGGCACACACCGCGGCAAGGGAGAACGGATGTTCGATCCGCTTTGCCTTGCGCTCATTCGCCCGCCGCGGACCTTTGATGCACCGACATTTTTGCCGGGTTGCCAAACGGGCCAACACCGTCACAGCATTGTGATTGCGAACCGCTCTGCTGTCGCTGCCATTTCGCGACGCGACTGGCCTGATTTGGGCGCGCGGAAGAGACAAATCTCAAGGAGGCAAACGATGCGTAGGAAGGTGATCAGGTTCGCCGGCGCGGCGGCGCTGACGCTCGGGGCGCTTGTTTCCGGCGCCGACGCGCAGATCGAGCGCGGCCCAGCAGCGCTTTCCGGGCAGGCGCAAAACTTCACGCCGATTGAAAAGGCAGCCTGCGGTCCGCACTGGGGCCGGTTCTGCGGCCCGTTTCATCACCGGGTGTGCGGCCGCTGGCATTGCTGGTGCGCCCCCTGCTAAATTTGAAGCGGCAAAGCCCGCGTCGCTCGCCGGAGCGGCGCGCCGCTTGAGGTCACCGATCGGGCGACAAGACGATCACCGCCTCACCCTACCCCATCACCTCGAGCGCAAGCCGCCCGCTCAGCGGCTGGCCATATTCTCCGGTCGCCTCGACCACCAGCGGATAGGTTCCAGGCGCAAGGTCGCCGGGTAGACGCGCGATCCAGATGTGCGACGAATCCTCGGCCTTGACCCAGGCCTTCTTCGTCGCCTCGTTGCGTGCGAACACCTCTTGCACGAAGGGATCGGGGCGGCTGCCGCGGGTCATCTCGATTGGCGCGCGGTCGCCGATGACCATCTTGACCCTCGTCTTCTCGCCGCCGTCAAACACATTGGCGATCACGGTCGAAGCGCTGAGCGCGTCGCGCGGAACCGGCGAGCCTAACAGCCTCACCTGAGTGAAATCGCGGTCGGCGTCCTTGCTGATTCCATGAAAGCGGCTCGAGATCGAGAGCCGCATCTGGCGCCCGTTCGGCTCCTTCGCCGGAACGAAGCGGGTCGCATAGCTCAGGCCGTCGACCGAGAGGATGTGGAAGCCGTTCGGCGTGCCGTCGCGACTGTCGGCTGAGGCCACGCCTCGATGATCGTAGGGCCCGCTCCACCACGAGCCCGAGAGCGCTGTCAGCACGTGATGATGATGGGGCGTCGCGCCTTTCCAGCCGTCTGCGGCGTCGTAATAATGATGCTCGGTCGTATGCGTGTGACCGGCGAAGCTCACCGTGTGCCGCCGCCCTTCGAACAAAGTGAAGAACGCGTCCCGGTCCTGCAGATTCTGGTACGGTTCGTTGTCGAGAAACGTGTTGATGGGAATGTGCATCACGACGACGACGAGCGTGTCGTCCGGCGTGTGCCCGAGCACGTTGCGCACGAACTCGAGTTGCCGCTCGTCGAGCCTTCCCTCGTACTTGCCCCCTCCCCCGGGCTTGTGCGGGTCGGGCCCAAGATAGTTGACGTCATCGAGCATGAGAAAGAGCGTCTGCGCGTAGAAAAACGCGTAATAGTTCGGGCCGAAAACGCGCTTGAACGTTTCGCGGCTATATTTCCGGTCAGGCGCTTCGAGATTGAGATCGTGGTTGCCGCCGATGTTCCACCATGGCAGCCCGATCGTCCCCATGATCGCGTTCGAACGCGGATAGAGCGAGAGGTCGTCGAACATGATATCGCCCGCGGTAAGCCCGAACTTGGCGTCGACGCCGGCAAGCGCCTGAATCAGATCTTCGCGAATGAAGTCGACCTCGGCGCCGGTCTCGGGCTGCGGATCGGTCACCATCACGACGTTGAACGCGCGTCGCTCATCCTGGCGTCGAAGCGGGAAATCGACCGACGCGGGCAAAGGCCCGGTCGGCGGCAAGCCCTCGAAAGTCAGGTTGAGCTCGGCCGGCGAGCCTTTGGGCTGATGATGGCGGTAGAAGCGCGGCAGATTGGTGAGCGGCTCGATCGGCGGCATGAAGCCCGCTGGCTTGATGACGAAGATCGTCGCTTCCTCCGGCAATGGCAGCGTGTAGCGGCCGTCGCGATCTGTGACGGCGACGTCCCGCCCGTTGGAGACGAGGACGCCTGCAAGTCCAGGATTGGATGCGCTTACGCCCGAGCCGTCCTTATTCTCGAACACGGTGCCTGAAACTTGAGCTCCCGGCGCGTCTTGCGCCTCAGCTGGCTGAAGCTCGATCGTTGCAAGCGCAAGACCGCTTGCGGCGCCGATCAGCACCTCCCGCCGGGTCATTCCTTCGTCATGATGCTCGGACACTCAGCAACCTCCGAATCGCGTTCTCAGCAGGAGATGACCCGTTTCATGACGCGGTCATGAAACGATCACGCCGCGAAGCCGCGAGCCTTAAAGCGCTGCTACCCGATAGGGAACCCGCGTATCAACCTCTATCGCGCACGGGTCCTCGGCGCCAAGGTGAGCCACCCAAGGATGAAGGGACGCGGCGCTCGTTCTGGATCGCCACGTCCCATCGCTGCGCTCAGGTCCTCGCGATGACGAATCCGCCCGAGCGCAACGGAGGCTCCGAGCGCCCGAGTCCGATCAGGCCGCCTTGAGCAGGCCGAGCTGGGTCAGTGCGGTGACGCCGTCGTCGAGGCCAACCTCCTCCACGATCTTGCCGTCGATCACCTTCAAGACCGTCGTGCCGGTGAAGCGCATCTTGCGGCCGGTGGCGGCGGGAAGGCTTCCGGCCAAAAAGTCGTTGAAGGCCGGCCCGGTGTGGGTTCCACCGCCCTCCCACCGACCAACCACGGTATCGCCCTCCGCGATCAGATCGGCGGTCCCCCAAAAGTTCAGGTCGGGAAACGCGGCGCGGAAGTGGGTCATGAACGCCTTGATGTCGTCGCGTCCGCGGCGGGGCTCGTGCAGCGAATATCTCAAGAGCATGTCCGGGGCAGCGATCTCATCGACGACCGCGAGATTCACGCTCCTGCCCCAGAACTCTGTGAACCAACGGCCCACGACCGCCTTGTTATCGTCCTGCTTGCTCATGGAATTGGATCCTCGTTATTCGGAGGATCATCGAAATTGCTCGATGATGCCCGAGCGAACGACTACGCATCCTGCGGCCGCGCCACACTCCGCTTCTTGCCTTGGAATTGGAGGCGCGACGCGGGGCGTCCTACGCGCCCACTTGCCCCCGATGCCTCAGGAAAGCGTCGGCAAGCACGCAGGCGACCATCGCTTCGCCGACGGGCACCGCGCGAATGCCGACGCATGGGTCATGGCGGCCTTTGGTGACGATCTCCGTCTCCTCCGACGCGCGAGTGATGGTGCGGCGAGGCGCAAGGATCGACGACGTGGGCTTGACGGCAAAGCGCGCGACGACTGGTTGTCCGGTCGAGATGCCGCCGAGAACCCCGCCCGCGTGGTTGGAGAGAAAGCGTGGCTGGCCATCGTTGCCGCCGCGCATTTCGTCGGCGTTCTGTTCGCCGGAGAGTTCCGCCGCCGCGAAGCCGTCGCCGACCTCGACGCCCTTGACAGCGTTGATTCCCATCAGCGCCGCGGCGAGTTCGGCGTCGAGCTTGCCATAGATCGGCGCGCCCCATCCCGCCGGCACGCCCTCGGCGACAATCTCGATCACGGCGCCAATCGAAGAGCCCGCTTTGCGCACGTCATCGAGATAGTCGGCGAAACGCTCGGCCGCTTGCGCATCGGGCGAGAAAAATGGGTTGCGGCCAACCTCGTCCCAATCCCAGCGGGCCCGATCGATCTTCAACTTGCCGATCTGCACCAGCGCGCCGCGAACGAGAACGCCGGGCGTCACCTTGCGGGCAACCGCGCCGGCGATCACGCGCGCGGCCGTCTCACGCGCCGACGAACGTCCGCCGCCGCGATAATCACGGATGCCGTATTTCGCCTGGTAAGCGTAATCGGCATGACCGGGACGGTACTTGTCCTTGATGTCGCTATAGTCCTTCGAGCGCTGATCGACATTGTCGATGAACACGCCGATTGGCGTTCCGGTCGTCACCTGTCGATCCGTCGCTTCATCGAACATCACGCCCGAGAGAATTCGGGCCTCGTCCGGTTCGCGACGTTGCGTGGTGAAGCGCGAGGTTCCAGGCCGACGCCGGTCGAGTTCGGCCTGAATGTCAGCGACGTCCAAAGGAATGCGGGGCGGACAGCCGTCAATCACGCACCCGATTCCTGGCCCATGACTCTCGCCAAAGGTGGTGACGCGGAAGAGGTGTCCAAAAGTGTTATGGGACATGATGTTCTCACGGTTCATACGGACCGCTCTTCACGACGTCAAACATGTGACGGCGCCCCATTCCCGCCACGCAATATTCATTGCCAATTCATCTGAAGGGGCGCATGCCGTCGCCGCCAACGGCCAAGAGTTGAACAACATGGAGACTGTAAAATGCTGAAGACATTGACCGCGATCGGTATCAGCGCCGCGATCGCTTTCGCGCCTCTCGCCGCGATCGCCCAGACCGACACGACGGCTCCGGCCGGCGCGCCCGCCGCTTCTGACACGGCGGCGCCCGCCGCGGACTCGATGAAGAAGGCTCCCAAGAAGCACATGGCCAAGAAGCACACGGCCAAGAAGGCCAAGAAGCCCGCGGCCGACGACGCCACGCCGGCCGCCGCTCCGGCCGAAGCGCCGAAGAGCTAAGTCGCCAAGCGGACGATTTAAGCGGAATGAGCCGCCCCATCTCCAAAGATGGGGCGGTTTTTTGTGTCCATGGCCGTGTTGGGTTCGCCGCGCCTGCCTACGTGGCAACCTCGTGTGTCTTTGAGGAGGCGCGATGGCGAGCGCCGAATTCTGGTACGAGTTCGCGAGCACCTATTCCTATCCCGCGGCGCTTCGCGTCGCCGCGCTCGCCGACGAGCGGGGTGTGAGCCTTGTCTGGCGCCCGTTTTTGCTCGGGCCGATTTTCATGGCCCAAGGCTGGCGCGACTCGCCATTCAACATCTATCCGGCCAAGGGCCGCTATATGTGGCGCGACCTTGAGCGCACATGCGCCGCGATGGGGGTTCCGCTCAAGCGGCCCGAGCCCTTTCCGCAGCCGAGCCTGCTCGCCGCGAGGATTGCGCTCGCGCTTGAGGACGACCAGCGTTCCAAATTCTCGCGCCGGGTCTTTGTCGCCGAATTCGGTCAGGGCTTGCCGATCGGCGACCGCGTCACTTTGAGCGCGTTTCTGGAAGAATGCGGCATCGAACCTGCCGCGACGCTCGAACGCGCCCAAGGCCACGCCAACAAGGCGCGGCTCAAGGCCGAGTGCGCCCGGGCGGTCGAGATCGGGATCATCGGCGCGCCGTCTCTCGTGACCGCCGACGGCGAGGTGTTCTGGGGCAACGACCGGCTCGAACAGGGGCTCGACTGGGCGGCAGGCCCCGGCAACCGCGCTCGTTGAACTTAGTGTTCCTCTTCCCGGGCGTGGCGCGTGGACGCCTGGCCGCCTAGAATGATTGCACTTTGCTCGCGCCGGATGTCGGAGATCTTCGGAGCGCGACGAGGGGAAGCGCCATGACGGACCAGAAAAACTCCGCGAAAAACCTCGACCAGAGGATGCTGTCGTTCGTCGATCCGCTCGGCCGATTGCTCACCGACGGCTTCCACATTCTCGCGCTCTTCGCAATCGGGGCAGCCACGGTGTGGGCCGCCGGCGCGGCGTTCTACGCCATGGTGCAAAAAGGCAGCGCCACGATCGAGGATCTGCTGCTTCTGTTCATCTATCTCGAGATCGGCTCGATGGTCGGGATTTATTTCCGCACCAATCATATGCCGGTGCGGTTTCTGCTCTATGTCGGCATCACCGCGCTGACCCGGCACCTGATCGGCTTCGTCCAGCACGAGGAGGTCGCGGACATCGGAGTGCTCATTCTCGCGAGCGCCATTCTCATCCTCGGGCTGGCGGTCCTCATCATCCGCTTTGCATCGAACCGCTTCCCCGCCCCGACTGACGGCGAACTCGCCCGCGGCGAGGTAGGCCGCGGCGGAGTCCGCGACGAATGAACGGGTGAAAGTTTCGGTTCGATTGTCGCGAGCCGGTGTGGATTTTTACGAAGCGACTTTTTTTCAAGCGCCTGCTTCCGGATCGCCGACACGGTGGTCGTCGGCGTGATCGTGTCCGGATCCACTTTGACATGCAGGATCGAAGGCAGGCCGGAAGCCAGCGCGCGTTCGTAGGCCGGCAGGAACTCGGCCGTCTCCTCTACCGTCTCGCCGTGGCCGCCGAAGGCGCGGGCGTAAGCCGCGAAGTCGGGATTGCGCAAAGCGGTGGCGATGACGCGCCCGGGATACATGCGCTCCTGATGCATGCGGATCGTGCCGTACATGCCGTTGTCGATCAGCACGACGATGACCGGCAGGCCGTATTGCACGGCGGTGGCGAATTCCTGCCCATTCATCAGAAAGTCGCCGTCGCCGGCAAAGCAGACGACAGTCCGTTTCGGAAACAGGCGCTGTGCGCCGATCGCCGCCGGCAAACCGAAACCCATCGAGCCTGACGTCGGACCCAGCTGCTGCTCGACCGCGCGAAAGCGCAAGAAACGGCCGACCCAGATCGAAAAGTTACCCGCGCCGTTGGTGAAGATCCCATCGGGCGAGCGCCGTCGGATCGCGAACATGATCTCGCTCAATTGCACCCGGCCCGGATTGAGCGGCGCCTGTTCGCTCCAGGCGAGATAATCCGCGCGTGCGGCGCGGGTCTCAGCCGACCAGCCGATCTTCGAGGGCGGTTGAACGCCTTCCAGCGCGGCGCAGAACGCCGAGGTCGTCGCGACGATGCCGAGAGTTGGGTGGTAGTTGCGGCCGATCTCCGTGGCGTCGGCGTGGACATGCACCAGCCGCTGCGCTGGAGCGGGAATGGCGAACAGCGTATAGCTTTGCGACGCCGCCTCCGACATCCGTCCGCCAACCAGAAGAACAAGATCGGTCGCTTCGACGCGCGCTTTCAGTTTGGGATTGATGGAGAGGCCGACTTCGCCTGCGAAATTGTCGTGCTCGCCGTCGAATGTGCTCGAGCGGCGAAACGAGCCAGTGACCGGCAAGTCGAAGCGTTCGGCAAAGCGGGCGAAGGCGGCGCTCGCGCGCTTGGTCCATCCGCCGCCGCCGAGAATGGCGATCGGCCGCTCCGCCGCCCAGAGCATCTTCTGCAATTCGGCCATTTGCGTTAAGCCCGGCCAGATCGGGACCGGCTCGGCGCGCGGGGCGTCGGGCACGGCCGCCATTTCGGTCAGCATGTCCTCGGGCAGCGCAATCACCACCGGGCCTGGCCGGCCCTGCATCGCCTTATAAAACGCGCGCTGAACAATTTCGGGGATTTGCGCTGCGGACTCGATCTGCGTCGCGAGCTTCGTGGTCGAGGCGAATAAAGCCCGATAGTCCATCTCCTGGAAGGCGCCCCGCCCGATCATCGCGCGCTCGACCTGGCCAATGAACAGGATCATCGGCGCCGAATCGTGCTCGGCGATATGCAGCCCATGGGCCGCGTTGGTCGCGCCGGGGCCGCGGGTGACGAAGCAGATTCCGGGCCGCCCGGTCAGGCGCCCTTCGGTCAGCGCCATCATCGCCGCACCCGCCTCCTGCCGGCAGACGGTCAGTTCGATCGGCGCGTTGTTCATGGCGTCGAGGGCGGCGAGGTAGGATTCGCCGGGAACGCAATAGACCCGCTCGACCCCCTGCGCGACAAGCTGGTCGACGAGAATTTGTCCGCCCGATCGCAAAGTCGCGCTCAACGCCGCTGCTCACTTCCATCACGTTTGCGGGCCTTGTTTGGCAGTTCACGCTGTTCTTTTCAATCGCAGGCCCAAAAAGCGCGTCGCCTTGCGCGAGGGCCCAGTTCCAGCCATGCTTGTCGCATGTCGGCTCCCACAGAACGTCCCGCCGAGTTGAGCGCGTTGACGACACTCAATGCGCGTTCGCGCGAGATCTTCCGCAACATCGTCGACTCCTATCTCTCCTCCGGCGAACCTGTTGGCTCCCGGCATCTGTCGCGCTTGCTGCCGATGTCGCTGTCGCCGGCCTCGGTGCGCAACGTGATGCAGGATCTGGAAGAGCTCGGGCTTATATACGCCCCGCACGCCAGCGCTGGGCGCATGCCAACCCAGCAGGGTTTGAGGCTGTTCGTCGACGCGCTGCTCGAGTTTGGGGATCTGGGACGCGAGGAGCGCGCGCGCATCGATAACCAAGTGCGGGCGGCGGCGGAGGGCGGCGGGTTCGAGGGCGCTCTTGCCGAAACGACGACCTTGCTGTCGGAACTGACTCGCGGCGCAGGCGTGGTGCTGACCAGCAAGACCGACGCGCGCCTGAAGCACGTCGAATTCGTGCGCCTGGACGCTGCGCGAGCCCTGGCGATCCTGGTCTCAGAGGACGGCTCGATCGAGAACCGCGTGGTCCCGACGCCTCCCGGCATGCCGGCGTCGGCGCTGGTCGAGGCCAGCAACTTTCTCAACGCTCGGGTTCGCGGCCGCTCGCTCGCCGAAGTGACGACGGAAATCGAAGCGGCGCGCCGTGAGGCGCGTCAGGAGCTCGACGAGATCGCCGCGCGCCTGGTCGAAGCCGGCCTCGTCTCGTGGTCCGGCGCCGGAGGATCGGGCGACCAATTGATCGTTCGCGGGCAGGCCAACCTGCTCGGCGACGTGCGCGCCGCGGATGACCTCGAGCGCATTCGCACGCTGTTCGCCGACCTCGAGACCAAAACCGACGTGATCGAGCTCCTGCATCGCGCCGAGACCGGCGAGGGCGTCAAGATCTTCATCGGCTCGGAGAACAAGCTGTTCTCGCTCTCCGGTTCGTCGATGATCGCGGCGCCCCTCAGGGACAGCGACCATCGGATCGCCGGCGTGCTCGGCGTCATCGGGCCGACCCGGCTCAATTACGGCCGCATCGTGCCAATGGTCGAATATGCGGCGCAGGTGCTTGGCGAGCTTAAACGCCCGCGCTAGGCCGGTTCTGCTTTCGCTGCCTGGAGAAAAGGCAATGTCAAACGCGTCAGACGCTCAGACATCGGCGCATAGCCTTGGCGAAGCCGTTGAGCGCCTGCGTGGAAAATGGGCGGCGATCACGGCTTTCGGCGTGCTCCTGGTCGTA
Source organism: uncultured Alphaproteobacteria bacterium (assembly GCA_963726105.1). GTDB lineage: Bacteria > Pseudomonadota > Alphaproteobacteria > Rhizobiales > Beijerinckiaceae > Roseiarcus. The sequence goes on along the minus strand of CAVSBJ010000019.1, from coordinate 122,795 downwards.
CTCGGTTTCGTCGCGCTCACTTTCTCCCTCGTCGCGACGATTGTGACCGTGACGCTCAATGGAATCTTGTTCCTGATCGCGGGCGCGGCCGAGATCGGCATCGGCATGCATGCGCGCGACTGGGGGCGGTTCTTTCTCTGGGTGGTCGGCGGCCTCGTCTACATCGCCGCCGGGGTCGTTTGCATCGTGAACCCGGCGCTCGCCTCGGTCGTGCTGACGCTCCTCCTGGGCGCCGCCCTGATCGCCGCCGGCGTGGTCCGGGCCATTCTCGCTTTCCAGCTCCCCGCCGACCATCCGCGCGGCCTGGTCTTTGCTCGCCGCCGCGGTGACCATCCTGCTCGGTTTGATCATTGTGAGCCATTGGCCGCTCGACAGCGTTTATGTTCTTGGCACTCTGCTTGGCGTCGACCTCCTGTTTCACGGGGTCGGATGGGTGAGCTTCGGCATGGGGTTGCAGGCGCGCGCCTGAGCGAGATTGAAAGCGCGCGCCTGAGCGCGCTTAAGGTCCTCCGCTTGAGATTGGGGAAGTAAGAGATGACGAAGTGGGTCTATTCCTTCAGCGCCGAACGCGCCGAAGGCCGAGGCGACATGAAGAACCTGCTCGGAGGCAAGGGCGCGAACCTGCACGATATGGCTTCGCTCGGTCTGCCCGTGCCGCCGGGCTTCACCATCACCACAGAGGTCTGCACGCACTTCTACGCCAACGACAAAACCTATCCGCCAGACCTCGCCACGCAAGTCGACGCGGCGATGGCCGAAGTCAACCGCCACACCGGGCGGACATTCGGCGACGCGGCCAATCCGCTGCTCGTCTCGGTGCGCTCGGGGGCGCGCGCCTCGATGCCTGGCATGATGGACACGGTCCTGAACCTCGGGCTCAACGACGCCTCGGTCGAAACTCTGGCGAAAACATCGAACGACGCGCGTTTCGCTTACGACTCCTATCGCCGCTTCATTCAGATGTATTCGAATGTCGTGCTCGACGTCGACGTCCACAATTTCGAAGACATCCTCGAGCGATACAAGGACAGCAAGGGCTACGCGCTCGACACCGACCTCAGCGCCGAAGACTGGCGCGCCGTCATTGTGGACTACAAAGCGAGAGTGCTCGAAGAGACCGGCAAGCCGTTTCCTCAGGCCCCGAGCGATCAGCTCTGGGGCGCGATCGGCGCCGTGTTCTCATCCTGGATGAACCAGCGCGCCATCACCTATCGGCGCCTCAACGCCATTCCCGCCGACTGGGGCACCGCGGTCAATGTGCAGGCGATGGTGTTCGGCAATATGGGGGACACGTCGGCGACCGGCGTCGCCTTCACCCGCAATCCCTCCACGGGCGGCAAGGAGCTCTACGGCGAATTCCTCGTCAACGCGCAAGGGGAAGACGTGGTCGCCGGCATCCGCACGCCGCAGAACATCACCGAGGCGGCGCGGAAGGCGGCCCATTCCGACCAGCCCTCGCTCGAATCGCTGATGCCCGAGGTGTTCGGCCAGTTCGTCGCCACGACTGAGCTTCTCGAGAAGCACTATCGCGACATGCAGGACCTCGAGTTCACGGTCGAGCGCGGCAAGTTGTGGATGCTTCAGACCCGCAATGGCAAGCGCACGGCGAGGGCCGCGCTGCGCTGCGCGGTCGAGATGGCGAATGAGGGCCTGATCTCGCGCGAGGACGCGGTGAGCCGGATCGAGCCCGGCGCGCTCGACCAGCTCCTGCACCCGATGCTCGATCCGAAAAGCAAACCTCCAGCGATCGCGACCGGCCTGCCCGCTTCGCCGGGCGCTGCGAGCGGGGAGATCGTGTTTTCCGCCGACGAGGCGCAGGCTTTGCGTCAGGCCGGACGAAAATCGATCCTGGTCAGAGTGGAGACGAGCCCGGAAGACATTCATGGCATGCACGCCGCCGAGGGCGTCGTGACCACGCGGGGCGGCATGACCTCGCATGCCGCGGTCGTCGCGCGCGGCATGGGCAAGCCCTGCGTCTCGGGCGTGAGCGCGATCCGCATCGACTATGCCGGGCAGACCATGACGGCGAGCGGAAAAACGCTGAAGAAGGGCGACATCCTCACCATCGACGGCGGTTCGGGCGAAGTGATGGCCGGCGCCGCGCCCATGGTGAAGCCAGAAATGACCGGCGATTTCGCCACCCTCATGACCTGGGCGGATTCGGTCAGGCGCATGAAGGTGCGCGCCAACGCCGAGACCGCGGCGGACGCGCGCGCCGCCCGCTCATTCGGCGCCGAGGGCATCGGCCTTTGCCGCACCGAGCACATGTTCTTCGACGGCGAGCGCATCGTTGCCGTGCGCCAGATGATTCTCGCCGATGACGAGCAGGGACGCCGCGCGGCGCTCGCCAAGCTCCTGCCGATGCAGCGCAAGGACTTCGCCGAATTGTTCGAGATCATGAGCGGCCTGCCGGTCACGATCCGCCTGCTCGACCCGCCGCTGCACGAGTTCCTGCCGAAGACGGACGAGGAGATCAACGAAGTCGCCAAGGCGATGAACGTAAGCGCGGACAAATTGCGGGCGCGCTCGGCTGAGCTGCACGAATTCAATCCGATGCTCGGATTCCGCGGCGTGCGCCTCGCCATTCGCTATCCCGAGATCGCCGAGATGCAGGCGCGCGCGATCTTCGAGGGCGCGGTCGAGGCGGGACGAAAGACAGGCAAGCCGGTCGCCGCCGAGATCATGGTCCCGCTGGTGTTCGGGCGGCCCGAACTCGACCTCGTCAAGGCGATCATCGTCGCCATGGCGGACGCCGTCGCCAAGGAAACGGGGGTGAAAACACCCTATCAGGTCGGCACGATGATCGAACTGCCGCGCGCTGCGCTTCGCGCCGGCGACATCGCGGAGAGCGCCGAGTTCTTCTCGTTCGGCACCAACGATCTGACCCAGACGACGCTCGGCGTATCGCGCGACGACGCGGCCTCGTTCCTCGGCTTCTACACCGTCAAGGGGCTGCTCAAGGCCGATCCGTTCGTGACTTTGGACACCGAGGGCGTTGGCGAACTCGTCACCCTCGCCGCCGCCCGCGGCCGCGCGACCCGCCCTGACCTCAAGCTCGGCGTCTGCGGCGAGCACGGCGGCGATCCGGCCTCGATCGCCTTCTGCGAGCAGGCGGGTCTCGACTATGTCTCGTGCTCCCCCTTCCGCATCCCGATCGCCCGTCTCGCCGCCGCGCAGGCTTCGCTAGGCAGGAAGGCGGCAAGCACCGCGTGAGGCAGGGCGGCGGTCATTGTTCGGGGACTCCGGCCTTGCGCAGACCGTCGAGAATGGGCTCGAGCGTAGTGAGATATGTCGGGTCGTCGCTCATCGCGGTCCAAATAACGCGGGCGCGGGCGACGGTGAAGGACGGGTTGAGCGCTAGGCCGGCCTTGACTGCGGAATGCGCCTCGTCCATTCGACCAAGCTGCGCGAGGGCCACGCCCAACACAAAATATGGATGCGGATAATTTCGGTTGGCCTCGATCGCCCGTCGAAACCACGCGACCGCTTGGTCCCAGCCGCCGAGCTGGTTCTGCGCAATGCCCGCGAAACCCTTCCAGGTATGGGCATTAGGATCGCGCGGACTGAGGCGCAGAGCCTCACTGATGTGAGCCTCTGTTTCTTCGGCGCGACCAATGAAAGTCTTGCCAAGTCCGATAAAGGCATGGGCGCTCGCAAGATTTCGATCCAGCTCCAACGCGCGTTCACATTCGGCGATGCCCTGCACAGCGCGCTTGGTCAATATTTCGACGTACCCCAACAACCTATGGCCGCGCGCATGGTCTGGGACCGACGACAAGGCTTTGGTCAACTTGGCTTCGGCCGCCGCGAAGGCCGCCATCGGATCGGTCACAAAAAAATTTGCGCCCTCGCGCACGTCTGCGCGCGCCGATCCAATGAGCGCGTCGACATTGTCGGGATCGGCAGCAAGCGCGCGATCGAAAAAGCTGCGCGCCTGCGCCACATTGTCAGGGCTCGGGCCCCTATTGAGGCAGGCTAGGCCCTGAAAATAGAGGTCCATTGAGTTGGGGGTCGGAGCCCGTTCTGCGCGCCGCGCCTCGGCCGCGGCGAGCTGGACGTTCAGCATGTTCGCCAGCCGCGCGACTATGTCGTCCTGCATGTCGAAGAGATCGGCGAGCGGCTTGTCGAACCGCTCGGCCCAGAGATGATTGCTAGTTTCGGCGTCGATGAGCTGCACATTCACGCGCATGCGGTTTCCCGCGCGCTGAACGCTGCCCTCTAAGACATAGCGGACATTCAACTCGCGTCCGATCGTCTTCACGTCGAGCGGCTTGCCCTTGTAGGTGAACGCCGTATTGCGGGCGATTACGACGGCGCCTCGTAGCCGTGAGAGGTCGGTCGTGAGGCTTTCCGTGACCCCGTCGACGAAATGTTCGTGCTCCGGATCGCCACCGATATTGGCGAACGGCAAGACGACCATGGAAAGCCGCGGCGGGGCGGATTTTTCGGGCGCTGGAACCGGCGCGGGCTTCGTCTGGGCGGGCGCGGCCACTTCAAGCGAATAGACCCGGATCGGCTCGGCGATGTTCTTGAGCTCTATCGGGCCGAGATCGCTGACCGCAAGATCGAGCCGACCCTTGACCTGCCAATAGGCTTGTTCGGAGAGACAGATCGCCCCCGGCGCGCAAACGCCCTCAAGCCGCGCGGCGATATTGACGCCGTCGCCCATCAGATCGCCGTCCGCCTCCTCGACCACGTCTCCGAGATGGATGCCCACGCGGAATAGAATCCGCCTGTCCTCGGGCACGCCCGCGTTGCGTTCGACCACGCCGGTCTGCACCTCGACGGCGCAACGCACCGCGTCGACCACGCTGCGGAACTCGATGATGCTGCCATCGCCAGTGCGCTTGACGACGCGTCCGTGGTGCACGGAGATGATAGGGTCGATCAGGTCGCTGCGAAGCGTCCGGAGCCGCGCAAGCGTGCGGTCTTCGTCCGCCCTGGCGAGCCGGCTATAGCCGGCGACGTCGGACACCAGGATCGCAGCGATCTTCCGCGTTTCCGCCATGGGCAGCGCCTCGAAGATGCGGCGATGGTATCACGAATGACTCATCCGCGCTCTTGCGTGGCGCGGGCGGCGAGCCGGATCCGTTCGTGATTTTGGACGCCGAATGCGTTGGCGAGCTCGTCACCCTCGCCGCCGCGCGCGGCCGCGCGACCCGCCCTGACCTCAAGCTCGGCGTCTGCGGCGAGCGCGGCGGCGACCCGGCCTCGATCGCCTTCTGCGAGCAGGCGGGACTCGACTACGTCTCGTGCTCCCCCTTCCGCATCCCGATCGGCCGCCTCGCCGCCGCCCAGGCGGCGCTGGGCAGGAAGGCGGCGAGCACGGCGTGAGGATGGTCACTGTTCGGAAACGCCGGCCTTGCGCAGACCTTCGAGAATGGGCTCAAGCTGGGCGAGATACGTTGGGTTGTCGCTCCTCGCGATCCAGGCGCCGCGGGCGCGGGAAAGGACGAACGTCGGGTTGAGCGCGAGGCCGGCCTCGACTGCGGAACGCGCCTCGTCAACTCGGCCGAGCTGTGCGAGCGCGGCGCCCAACACAAAGTTTGGAACTGGATGATTTCGATTGGCCTCGATCGCGCGTCTACACCACGCGACCGCTTGCTCATAGCTGCCGAGGTGGTTCTTCGCACTGCCAGCGTTGGTCATCCAGACGTAAGCCATCGTATCGCGCGGGCTGAGGCGCAGGGCCTCAACAATGTGAGCCTCGGTTTCTTCGGCGTGACCGATCAAAATCTTCCCTAGTCCGACAATGGAATGGGCAGCGGCAAGATTCCGATCCAGCGCCAACGCATGTTCGCATTCGGCGATGCCCTGCGCGGCGCGCTTTGTCAAAATCTCGGCATATCCCAGCAACATATGGCCGCGCGCATGGTCGGGGACCGAGCACAGAGCTCTGGTCAACTTTGACTCGGCGGCAGCGAAGGCGGCGATGGGGTCGGACACAAACGAATTTGCGCCGTCGACCGTGTCTGCGTACGCCAACCCAATCAGCGCCTCGATATTGCTGGGGTCGGCCATCAGCGCGCGATCAAAAAAACTGCGCGCTTGCTCGACATTGTCTGGGGTTCGACCCTTGTTGAACCAGGCTAACCCTTGGAAATAGAAGTCCATAGAGTTGGGGTTCGGCGCCTGTTCCGCGCGACGCGCCTCGGCGGCGACGAGTTGAGCGTTCAGCGCATTCGCCAGCCGCCCGACGATTTCGTCCTGCATGTCGAAGAGATCGGCCAAGGGCTTGTCGAACCGCTCGGCCCAGAGATGACTGCCGGTCTCGGCGTCGATAAGTTGGACATTGACGCGCGTGCGGTTCCCGCCCCGCTGAACGCTGCCCTCGAGGACATAGCGGACGTTCAACTCGCGCCCGATCGTCTTCAAGTCGAGCGGCTGGGCCTTGTAGGCAAACGCCGTATTGCGGGCAATCACATAAGCGCCCCGAATGCGTGAAAGATCGGTCGTCAGGCTCTCGGTGACGCCATCGACGAAAGGCTCGTGCTCCGCGCCGCCGCCGATGTTGGCGAATGGCAAGACCACCATCGACAGGCGCGGTCGCGCGGATTTTTCTGGCGCAGAGGTCGGCGCGGGCCTCCCCTGGGCGGGTGCACCGAGGTCAAGCGCATAGACCCGGATCGGCTCGGCGATGTTCTTGAGTTGGGTGGGGCCAAGATCGATCACGGCGAGCTCAAGCCGCCCCTTAACCTGACGATAGGCGTCCTCGGAGAGACAGATCGCCCCCGGCGCGCAAACGCCTTCCAGCCGCGCGGCGATATTGACGCCGTCGCCCATCAAATCGCCGTCCGCCTCCTCGACCACGTCTCCGAGATGGATGCCCACCCGGAATAGAATGCGCCTGTCCGCAGGCACGCCCGCGTTGCGTTCGACCATGCCGGTCTGCACCTCGATGGCGCAACGCACCGCGTCGACCACGCTGCGGAACTCGATGATGCTGCCATCGCCAGTGCGCTTGACGACGCGTCCGTGGTGCACGGAGATGATAGGGTCGATCAGGTCGCTGCGAAGGGTCCGGAGCCGCGCAAGCGTGCGGTCTTCGTCCACCCCGGCGAGCCGGCTATAGCCCGCGACGTCGGACACCAGGATCGCAGCGATCTTCCGCGTTTCCGCCATGGGCAGCGCCTCGAAGATGCGGCGATGCTATCACGAACGACGAGCCCGCGCTCTCGCATGGCGCGGGCCGCGAGCCGTCAATAGCCGTAGATCGGTTGATGATTAACAATTTTGTTTTGCTATTTTCAACACTCCGCCCAATAAGGGGCGAGTTGGAGCGCAGTTGCAGAAAAGTGAGCCTAACGGTTGAAAGGCTTGCGTCGCACGCAGAATTTCACACCCTGACGCCGAGCCGCAGTCGAGGCCAAGAGGAAGGCGGCTTGCTTTCGCAGCCGCAACGTACGGAGGGGCCAGTGGAGACATTGTCCGCGGTCGAACGGATCATCCGGGATCTCCTGATCTTCATCGTCGCGATGAGCGTGGTGCTCGCAGCGCTTCTGGTGATCATCTCGCGCATGCCGAACGACAATCCGCTGAAGCGGATCCTGATCGCGCTGAGCTACCGTGTCGGCGCGACGGCGGCGGCGGGAATGCTGGTCATTCCTGCGACACCGATCCCCGGTCTCGACGCCGTCGTCGATTTCGGGGCGCCGCTCGCCCTCCTCTGGTATTGGTGGACCTTCTTCCGCAACCTGCGACCCGGCCCGCCCGAGAAACCTGCGCCATGAGATTCGTGAAGGTCAACAGCCTCGTCATCCACTATCTCGACCAAGGCCGGCGCGACGGGCCAGCGCTCGTCTTTATCAATTCGCTCGGCACGGACTTCCGCATCTGGAATGAGGTCGCCGAGATCCTCGCGCCCGATTTCCGCATCATTCTTCATGACAAGCGCGGCCATGGCTTGTCCGAATCCGGCCTGGACAGGAACGACATGGCCGACTATGCGCGCGACCTCGCGGCGCTTTTGGATCAAGTTCGCGTCGGGCGAGCCACAATCGTCGGGCTCTCGATCGGCGGCCTCATCGCGCAGGAATTCTATCGTCACCACCCCAATCGCGTCACGGCGCTCGTGCTTTGCGACACCGCGGCGAAAATCGGAACGGATGAGGTTTGGGACCAGAGAATCGCTCAGGTCGAGCGCGGCGGCCTCGAATCCCTGGCCGATTCCGTCCTCGAACGGTGGTTCACCGCCGATTTCCGATCTCGGCGATCCGCCGAGCTTGCCGGCATGCGCGCGATGCTGACGCGAACGCCGCGCCAAGGGTATCTTGCCGCCTGCGGAGCCTTGAAGCGCGCCGACCTCCGACCCTATGCCGGACAGATCGAGGCCCCAACCCTGTGCCTGGTCGGCGACCAGGACGGGTCCACGCCGGTCGGTGTGGTTCGGGAAACGGCCGCGCTCATCCCGGGCTCGCGCTTCGAAATCATTGAAGGCGCAGGGCATTTGCCGAATGTTGAGAAGCCGGACATCGTTGCGAGATTGATCGCTGAACATGCCAGGCAGACGGTCTTGTAAGGATGGGCGCCGACTGTTGTCGAGCCTCCACAAGGCGGCGGCACAAAAGAAGGGTGTCCAGTGTTAACAGCGTGCGAAAATTCCTTCACTTCCTGTTCAGGGAGTGAGGGGGTATAGACACCCGCCGTTTTCAGGGTAGCCGAGGGCCGGCGACCCCGAGGTTCGCTTTAAGCATGTCTCACCCTATTTCGAACGACGCCGTCCCGCAGCCAATCTATGGCGCCGAGGGTGACCTGACACATTCGTCCGGGCGTTTCTGGGTTCTCACGCTCGGCTCGATCGGCGTCGTCTTCGGCGACATCGGCACAAGTCCCCTCTACGCGCTGCAGACTGCGCTCGGTCAGTTCAAAGGCGCTGCGCTCCGACCGGCCGATGTCATCGGCGTCGTCTCACTCATCATCTGGGCGCTGCTCATCGTCGTCACTGCAAAATATGTGGTGTACCTGATGCAGGCCGACAACAAGGGCGAGGGCGGCATCCTGTCCCTCAAAGCGCTGGCTCAACGCGCCCTAGGGCAGAAGACGCCGATCGCGTTTCTGCTCGGCGTCGCCGGCGCCGCCCTGTTTTCGGGCGACGCCGTCATCACGCCGGCAATTTCGGTTCTCTCCGCGCTCGAGGGCCTGAAACAGGTCGATTCCAACCTCACGCCTTACATACTACCCGCGACCATCGTCATCCTCGTTATGCTGTTCGCCGCCCAAAGCCGAGGGACGGCCAAAGTCGCAGCCTTCTTCAGCCCGATCATGGTGGCGTTTTTCGCTGTCAACGCCGTGCTCGGAATTGTGCATATCGCCTCCGATTGGCGCATCCTGGAGGCTTTGAGCCCGATCCCGGGCGCCGCGTTCATTTATGGTCGTGGGACGGTCGGCTTCATTGTCCTCGGCAGCGTCTTTCTGGCGGTGACCGGCGCGGAAGCACTCTACGCCGACATGGGCCATTTTGGGCGCCGCCCGATCCAGGTGGCATGGCTGCTCATCGTTTTGCCGGCGCTGGTTTGCAACTATCTCGGCCAGGGCGCGCTCATCCTCAACGACCCGAGCGCGGTCCAAAACCCGTTTTATTTGATGGCGCCGGGCTGGGGTTTGGCGCCGCTCGTCCTCCTGTCGACCGCCGCAACCGTGATCGCGAGTCAAGCCGTCATCACCGGCGCCTATTCACTTGCCAGCCAGGCGATCCAGCTCGGATTGCTGCCCCGGCTCGAAATCGTCCATACCTCCTCGACCCAGGAGGGGCAGATTTTCATTCCCCGCGTCACCCGCATCCTTCTGCTGGGAGTCCTGGGGCTGGTGCTCTTGTTCCGTTCGTCCGACGCCTTGGCCAACGCCTACGGCATCGCGGTTTCGGGCACGATGGTGGCGACCACCTCGCTCGCCTTCTTTGTCGTCTGGAAGCTGTGGCGATGGCCGCTCTGGGCGGCGCTGGCGTTGACTGGCGCATTTCTCTCGATCGACGTCGCGTTTTTCATCGCCAACCTCTACAAGGTCGTCGACGGCGGTTGGGTGCCTCTCACGCTCGGCATGGCGATGTTCATCCTGATGTGGACCTGGTCGCGCGGCAGCGCCATCCTGCTGGCTCGGACGCATCGGGACTCGATCCCAATGCTCGACCTGATCAAGATGCTCGAGAAGTCGAAGCCGGTGAGGGTTCCGGGGACCGCGGTCTTCCTCACCAATGATCCGACCTCGGCGCCGTCGTCGCTCATGCACAATCTCAAGCACAACAAAGTGCTGCACGAGCGCGTCGTGCTCTTGAACGTGCGCACAGAAACGACCCCGCGCGTCGCTCTCAGCAATCGATACGAAATGAAAAGTCTGTCGCCGGATTTCATGCTGGTCACGCTTCATTTCGGCTATATGGAGCAGCCGCATATCCCACGAGCGCTGGCGGCGATGCGGAAGGCCGGACTCAAGTTCGACATCATGACGACGTCGTTCTTCCTCGGGCGACGCACGCTGAAAACTGCGCCCAACTCCGGCATGCCCCAGTGGCAGGACAAGCTCTTCATCGCCCTGACGAAGCAGGCGGCAAGCGCCCCGGACTTCTTCAACCTGCCTTCCGATCGCGTCGTTGAGCTTGGCGCGCAAATGAAAGTCTGAGCGCTGCGTTCCCGCGAATTCTTAAAGCGCGCGCACAACGCCGAATAAGCCGGAGTGAAAGCGCTGAGCGGAAGCGCCATGAAGATCTACCTGATCAACCTCGATCGCCACCCCGAACGCCTTGCCCATATGCGCAAGCAGTTGGATGGCGTCGCCTTCGAGCGCGTTTCCGCTGTCGACGGCTCGAAGCGGCCGCCAACGACGAAAGGGCTTACCCGCTTCGAACTGGCCTGCCTGGAAAGTCATAGGAGCGCCTGGCGGAAATTCCTTGCAAGCGGCGAAAGCCTCGCGTGCTTCCTGGAGGACGACCTGCATGTCCGGCCGGGCTTTGCCGCGCTGCTTAGCGAGGCGAAATGGCCACCGAAGAACGCCCACGCGGTGAAGCTGGACACTTATTTTCAGAAGGTCAGGCTCGGCGAGAGGCTCAGCGCAAGTGGCGGGCGCGAAATCGCCAGGCTCTACTCGCGTCACGAAAGCGCGGCGGCCTACATCCTGGGCCGCGACGGCGCTGCGCGCTACCTTGAGCTGACGGAGAGCGCGAGGCAGCCCGCCGATTATGCGGTCTTCCCGAACAGTCCGCGGCGCCTGGGCCTCAACATTTATCAGCTCGTTCCGGCGATCGCGATTCAGGATCATCTCCTCAAGAACGGCAAAAGCTTCGCGACCGCGATGACCAAAACAGACGGCGGAGCCGCAGCGGGCCGTTCATCGCTTGTTGGGAAACTGGGACGCGAGACCGCGCGTCTCGCGAGCCAGTTCTCTAACCTTGGCGAGTGGGCTTATCAAAAGGCGCTTTTACGGGTCGAGACGACGACAGTCGGACTTGAATGAGGCTTCGCCGCGGACGCCCGTCACCCGCCAATATTGAAACTGGCCATGGCGGCCATGTTCACGATGTCGGAATCCTTCGCGCCGAGCGAGACGATCTGCACTGGTTTCTCCAGCCCCACGATCAACGGCCCAATGACCGTCGCGCCGCCGAGTTCCTGCAGCATTCGGGTTGAAATGGCGGCGGAGTGGAAGGCCGGCATGATGAGCACGTTCGCCGTGTCTTTCAGCCGGCAGAATGGATAGGCGGCCATCAGCTGCTTATTGAGCGCGACGTCGGCGCCCATTTCGCCGTCGTACTCGAAGTCGACCCGCTTGGCGTCGAGGATCCGCACTGCTTCCTGCACCCGAAGCGCCCGTTCGCCGGGCGGATGGCCGAAATTGGAGAAAGCGAGCATCGCCACGCGCGGCTCGTAACCGAGCCGCCGAGCAACGCCTGCCGCTTCAATCGCGATCTCTGCGAGATCCGCCGCTGTCGGCATCTCGGCGATTGCGGTGTCGGCGACCAAAATCGGCCGCCCCCGCGACAGGATGATCGAGACACCGACAACCCTGTGGCCCGGCTTGTCGTCAATCACGCGCCGGACTTCCTCCAACGCGATCGAGAAGTTGCGGGTGACCCCGGTCACGATCGCGTCGGCGTCTCCGCGCGCGACCATCGCGGCGGCGAAGTAATTCCGATCCTGGTTGATCATGCGCTGGCAGTCGCGGAACAGATAGCCCTTTCGCTGCAGCCGCTCATAGAGGAATTGGGCGTAGATCGAATTGCGCTGCGATAGGCGGGCGTTGTGAATCTCGATGCCCTTGTCCGAAAGATCGAGGCCCGTCGCCTTGGCGACGCTCCGCACGCGCTCTTCCCGGCCAACCAGGATCGCTTCGCCAAGACCCTGATTGACGAACGAATAGGCGGCGCGGATCACCTGCTCTTCTTCACCTTCCGCGAACACCACGCGTTTGGGCGTGCGGCGGACGCGCTCGATGATGAGCTGCATGGCGCCCGCGATCGGGTCGCGGCGCGCGGACAATTGCGCCTTGTAGGCCTCGAGGTCCACGATCGGTCGACGCGCTACGGCGGACGCCATTGCGGCCTTGGCCACTGCAATCGGCACGACATGAATAAGGCGCGGGTCGAACGGGACCGGAATGATGTAGTCGCGGCCGAAACGGGGCCTTGCGCCGCGATAAGCCGCGGCGACCTCGTCGGGAACATCCTCGCGCGCGAGATCGGCGAGCGCCTGCGCCGCGGCGATCTTCATCTCCATGTTGATCGTCTTGGCCCGCACATCGAGCGCGCCGCGAAAAATATACGGAAATCCGAGGACGTTATTGACCTGATTGGGGTAGTCGGAGCGGCCGGTGGCGATGATGACGTCGTCGCGCGCCTTCTTCGCCTCTTCCGGCGTGATCTCGGGATCGGGGTTCGCCATGGCGAAAATGATGGGATTGGGCGCCATGCTTTGGACCATCTGCGGTGTCAGCGCGCCCTTGGCAGAAAGACCGAAAAAGATATCCGCGTCTTCGAGCGCGTCTTCGAGCGTTCTGAGCGGCGTTTCGATCGCATGCGCCGACTTCCACTGGTTCATGCCTTCCTGACGCCCGCGATAAACGACGCCTTTCGTGTCGCACAGAATGACGTTGGCGGGCTCGAATCCCATCGCCTTGATGAGGTCGAGACAGGCAATGCCGGCCGCGCCGGCGCCGTTGCAGACAAGCCGCGTCGTCTTGATGTCACGCCCGGTCATATGCATGGCGTTGATCATCCCCGCAGCCGCGATGATCGCCGTGCCATGCTGATCGTCATGGAAGACGGGGATGTCCATCATCTCGCGCAGACGCTCCTCGATGTAGAAGCACTCCGGCGCCTTGATATCCTCGAGATTGATCCCACCGAACGAGGGGCCCAGATATCTCACCGCGTTGATGAACTCGTCCGGATCCTCCGTTCCGACTTCCAGGTCGATCGAATCGACGTCGGCAAAGCGCTTGAACAAGACCGCTTTGCCTTCCATCACCGGCTTGGAGGCGAGCGCGCCGAGATTGCCGAGGCCAAGAATTGCCGTGCCGTTGGAAATGACCGCGACCATGTTGCCACGCGTCGTGTAGTCGTAAGCGGTTGAGGGATCGGCGGCGATCGCCTTGACCGGAACCGCAACGCCGGGCGAATAGGCGAGCGACAGGTCGCGCTGGGTCGCCATGGGCTTGGTCGGCATGATCTCGAGCTTGCCGGGTCGCCCGCGCGAGTGGAATTGAAGCGCTTCCTGATCCGTGATCGAAAAGCGCGTGTTCGGTCCCTCGACCCTGTCATTCATAACTGAAGCCCTGCCTGGATCTTGAACGGAAGCTCGCATTGCCGGTCGGAGCGCGACTCGGTCGATGTTCGCTTGCCGGGAAAGACAATATCCGCCGATTCGATCGGCCTTCCTCCGCACCCTTCTCGTTCACACGAGATCAGTAGATCGTTTTAACTGGCCGAATACCGAGAGGGCACCATGCTTTTCGCAGATCACCGGGCAGTCGCAAAGGCTTTTGCTGGTTGCATCGCAGCAAAGCCGCTTGCTTTCATATAAAGACATGTTTATATCATTATGTCAGTCGGCCAACGGTTGAGCGGAACGCGGAATGAATTGGTCTCCTACCCCGGGCTTTGACACGGACCCAACACGCCGCGACGACGCGCTGGCGGCGCTCAAGACCGCCGCGAGCCGGCGCATTCTGCTCATTGATGGCGCGATGGGCACCCAGATCCAGTGCCTGAATCTGGATGAAAAGAACTTCCGCGGCGAGCGCTTTCATTCCTGCGACCGCCTCCTGCAGGGCAATAACGATCTTTTGACCCTGACCCAGCCGCAGGCAATCGAGGACATCCATCTCGCTTACGCGCTTGCCGGCGCGGACATTCTCGAGACCAACACCTTCTCGTCGACCTCGATCGCGCAGGCCGACTATGGGATGGAGGATGAGGTCTACGAACTCAATCGCGACGGGGCGCGCTTGGCGCGACGGGCGGCGATCAAGGCGGAGAAGGCGGACGGGCGGCGCCGTTTCGTCGCCGGCGCTCTTGGACCGACCAACCGCACCGCGTCGCTTTCGCCGGACGTCAACAATCCGGGCTTCCGCGCGGTCAGCTTCGACGAACTGCGCATCGCCTATGGCGAACAGATCCGTGGCCTTATCGACGGCGGATCGGACCTCCTGCTCATCGAAACCATCTTCGACACGCTGAACGCCAAGGCCGCCATCTTCGCCTGCTTCGAGGCCTTCGCCGAGCGCGGCTTTCAGATGCCGATCATGATCTCGGGCACCATCACCGACCGCTCGGGACGCACTCTCTCGGGTCAGACGCCGACGGCGTTCTGGCATTCGGTCCGCCATGCGCGCCCCTTCTCCATCGGCCTCAATTGCGCGCTTGGCGCGAGCGCAATGCGTGAGCACCTGGCGGAGATCTCCGGCGCTGCGGACACGCTGGTGTGCGCCTATCCCAACGCCGGCCTGCCCAACGCCTTCGGCCAATATGACGAAAGCCCGGAGGCGATGGCGCGGCAGATCGGCGACTTTGCCGCCGATGCCATCGTCAACATCGTCGGCGGGTGCTGCGGCTCGACGCCGGACCACATCCGCGCCATCGCCGAAGCGGTCGGCAAATTCAAGCCGAGGACAGTTCCGAAGATCGCGCCGCTGATGCGCCTCTCAGGCCTCGAGCCGTTCACGCTCACCTCCGACATTCCGTTCGTCAACATCGGCGAGCGCACCAACGTCACGGGCTCCGCCAAGTTCCGCAAACTCGTCACGGCGGGCGACTATGCAGGCGCGCTCGTCGTGGCGCGCGATCAGGTCGCCAACGGCGCGCAGGTGATCGACATCAACATGGACGAGGGGCTCATCGACTCGAAGGCGGTGATGGTCGAGTTCCTCAACCTCGTCGCCTCCGAGCCCGATATCGCGCGCGTGCCGGTGATGGTCGATTCGTCGAAGTTCTCGGTGATCGAAGCCGGCCTCAAATGCGTTCAGGGCAAGCCGATCGTCAACTCGATCTCGATGAAGGAAGGCGAGGACGAATTCCTGCGCCAGGCCCGGCTGGTGCGCGCTTATGGCGCGGCTGTCGTCGTGATGGCGTTCGATGAGCAGGGCCAGGCCGACACGCTCGAGCGCAAGGTCTCCATCTGCGCACGCGCCTACAAGCTTCTCACCGAACAAGCCGGTTTTCCTCCCGAGGACATTGTCTTCGACCCGAACATCTTCGCCGTCGCGACCGGCATCGAAGAGCACAACGGCTATGGCGTCGCCTTCATCGAGGCGACGCGGCAGATCCGGCAGACCCTCCCGCACGCACACATTTCCGGCGGCGTCTCGAACCTCTCGTTCTCGTTCCGCGGCAACGAGCCGGTGCGCGAGGCCATGCACGCGGTGTTCCTCTACCACGCCATCCAGGCCGGCATGGACATGGGCATCGTCAACGCCGGCCAGCTCGCGGTCTACGAGACGATCGAGCCGGAACTGCGCGAGGCTTGCGAGGATGTCGTCCTCAACCGCCGCCCGGACGCGACCGAGCGCCTGCTCACCCTCGCGGAGCGCTTCCGCGGCAAAGGCGGCGTGGAGGCAAAGGCGCAGGACCTCGAATGGCGCAAGTGGCCGGTTGAGAAGCGCATCGCGCATGCGCTCGTCAACGGCGTGACCGAGTTCATCGAAGCCGACACCGAGGAGGCGCGGCTTCAGGCCAAGCGCCCGCTCGATGTGATCGAGGGGCCGTTGATGGCGGGCATGAACGTGGTTGGCGACCTGTTCGGGGCCGGCAAAATGTTCCTGCCGCAGGTCGTGAAGTCCGCGCGTGTGATGAAGCAGGCGGTGGCGATCCTGCTGCCCTATATGGAAGCGGAAAAAGCCGCCGGTGGCGACGAGCGCAAGACCGCGGGCACGATCGTCCTCGCGACCGTCAAGGGCGACGTGCACGACATTGGCAAGAACATCGTCGGCGTCGTGCTGGCCTGCAACAATTACGAGATCATCGATCTCGGCGTGATGACGCCAGCGTCCAAGATCCTCGCCGTCGCCCGCGAGAAGAAGGCCCACGCGATCGGCCTTTCCGGCCTCATCACCCCGTCGCTCGACGAGATGGTTCATGTCGCCTCCGAGATGGAGCGCGAGGGCTTCGACATTCCCCTCCTCATCGGCGGCGCGACGACCAGCCGCGTGCACACCGCGGTCAAGATTTATCCCCGCTACTCCCGCTGTCAGACGGTCCACGTGAACGACGCGAGCCGCGCAGTCGGCGTCGTCGCGTCGCTGCTCTCGCCGGAGACGCGCGCGGCGACCATCCAGTCGGTGCGCGCCGAGTACCGCAAGGTTGCGGAGGCGCACGAGCGCAGCGAAGCCGACAAGATCCGGGTGCCGCTCGCAAAGGCGCGCGCCAATGCGCTCAAAGCCGACTGGAGCGGCTATCGTCCCACGACACCGACCTATTTTGGCCCGCGCGCGTACGAGTGGAACGATCTCGCCGACCTCGCGCGCTACATCGACTGGACGCCGTTCTTCCAGACCTGGGAGCTCAAGGGCCGCTATCCCGCCATCCTCGACGACGCGGAACAGGGCGCGGCGGCGCGCGCTTTGTTCGACGATGCGCAAGCCATGCTTAAGCGCATCATCGACGAGCGATGGTTCACGCCGAAAGCGGTGGTCGGCTTCTGGCCGGCGGGAAGGAGTGGCGACGACATCCAGCTCTTCGCCGACGAGCAGCGCGCGACCCCGGTCGCGAGATTGTTCACGCTTCGCCAGCAACTCACCCGTCGCGACGGCCGGCCGAATGTCGCGCTCGCCGATTTCGTCGCGCCCGCGTCAAGCGGCGCCCGCGATTATGTCGGCGCGTTCGTTGTCACGGCAGGGCTCGCGGATGACGCGATCGCCAGGCGCTTCGAGCACGCCAACGACGATTATTCTTCGATCATGGTCAAGGCGCTCGCCGACCGGTTCGCCGAAGCCTTCGCCGAAGCGATGCACGCGCGCGTGCGCCGCGAGCTCTGGGGCTACGCCCCTGAGGAAGCGTACACGCCGGAGGAACTGATCGCCGAACCCTATAAGGGCATTCGCCCGGCGCCCGGCTATCCCGCGCAGCCCGACCACACCGAGAAAGCGACCCTGTTCCGCCTGCTCGACGCGGAAAGCGCGACCGGCGTCCAACTCACCGAGAGCTACGCCATGTGGCCGGCCTCGTCGGTGAGCGGCGTCTACATCGCGCACCCCGAGGCGCATTATTTCGGCGTCGCCAAGGTCGAGCGCGACCAGGTCGAGGACTATGCGGCGCGCAAGGGCATGGACGTTGGCGAAGTGGAGCGCTGGCTCGGGCCGGTGTTGAACTATGTGCCGGTGACTGCGGTTGCGGCGGAATAAGGGGTCCGGTCGAAAGGCCGCGCCGGGGCGTAGCGGTAATTTTACCGGCGCCCCCTAACGGAATCAGGGACTTGCGACCCCTTTTAGTTCCGCGGTTAAAAATGGCGCCAGGGCGGACCTCAGCCTGAGGAGCGGTCCGGAGCGACGCGTTGAGGCGCCTCATCCTGAGGAGCGACGCAGAGCGTCGCGTCTCGAAGGATGGCCGCGTCCGCCCCAGATGAAGCGTCCTTCGAGGCCGCTTCGGGGCCTCTCAGGGCAAGGTCGGTGGAACAGGCGTCTGACGTTGAGGGAGGCTCTGCAGTGCTCTCGCACTGCGGAGGGGTCAAACCCAATCTGCCGGGCAGTTTCGACGCATCATATCAATCAACATGGTCACTACGTCTATTATGGGCTACGCGAAGGCTGCGCTTGTGCAGATATCAAAGACATTCGGAACCGTGATGTTCACCTAAAGATCGTGAATTTGAGAGAGGCGCTGGCAAGCTGCGAGCGAAGCGCGACAAAACATGGTGTTCGTTATCGAGTTGTCGCTTCTCTGAACGAGCAGCCAAAGGAAGCGGTTGGCCGGAATACTCCATTACAAGTGTGGAGGGTCCACGTCGGAGTTGAATTGGCCTCCCCCGTTTTGTGGAGGCCCAAAAGCAAAAGGTACGAATAATGAATGTTGGTGCGGGTGGTCGCGTCTGGTAATTTATGGTCGCCTGCTGGGGCGGGTTGCAATTGGAGTACAATTCCATGAAAAATAGTGTCTTCTTGGCGGCTATCGCAGGCGTCTCAATTACGGCATGGTCGCCCAATGCGTTCGCAGACGCCTTCGATTTGTATGTCAAGAATATAGACCATCAACCCGTGACCGTGACATTGAGCGGCGAAAACAACAACTGCTTTGAGACCGACGCAAAGCAACTTGGCGAAGTGTTCGAAAACGTCGCGCCCGGCAAGCAAGTGCTCATTCATGCATGGAAGAAGGGCGGCCACGGCTGTAATGGCGTGCAGGGCGAATTCGAACTTGTCTTCAATCCAGGCGCAGGCGTGAAAACTACGCAGCATTTCGATTACGACAGCGACGGTAACTTGGAGTTGACGAACGGTCCTGGTCATGAGAACCCGTATCCAGGCAAATTCACGGACAACGGCAATCACAGGTATACCTATACGACTTTCGAAATCCCTGTCGTCACCGCTGTCGGCGCGCCGATAGGAAGCTGGAAGCTCATTTGCGAGCAGTTGTGCAACCAGAGCGCTAGCCATCAGATCGTGAAAGAACACGACACGACGCGTACTTTCTCGGACGCGACGACGCGAAGCATCACCGCCTCGCTGGAATCGGGCCTTGAAATCAAGGATGTCGGTGGAATCAAGGGCAAGATCGAGACGGCGGAGGCACACACGGTGGGGCGCGAAATGGCCGAGGAATTCCGCAACAGCGAGACGCAAATCGACACCAACAACTACGTTGTCACGCTCGAGCAGATGAAAGCATTCAACGTATTCGCTATTTGGCAATGGATCGCCACCACCCACTTGAGCGATAGTACGCAAATCCTGATCGGCAGCAACAAATTCACTTGCACTTCGGATGGCCGCGAGCCTGCCTATTTACCCGGCTCCAAGGACGATATCGGCGCCTGCACGGGAGCATTGAAGCACAATTAGTTAGCGCCCGTGTGGGCGACGGGGTCGCTGCACCGCGCCTTCAATGTGCGGGTGCTCGTGGCGACCATCTCTCACCTGACGGGAGTTTAGCCCATAACTGGATGCCCGCGTTCGCGGGCATGGCATGGGTCGGCGTTGGCCGAGGGTATGTTGCTCTCTCGATTCGACTGGAAAGGCACGCGCCGAAGCGATCCAAGCGCTAAACTCGACAGCAATGCTGTCGGCGCGCCTGACGCCTCACCCTCGATCCCATTTCTCGGAGGGCGAACTCGCTTACCTTCGGGAGCGCTAAGCGGCTTCGCGGCGCCAGGATTCTATCAAGCTTTTTTGCGTTGTCTCAAACGTCTGCGGCGAAGTTGCGTCTTGTCCACCTCAGCCGGTCATCAAGGCAGGGCAAGCGCTTTCAGTCCTTGACTGAGACGTCGTTCCTCCGCGCGCCGTCTTCACGAGGCTCGCTCTCATTCCAGACCAGGGCCGGCTCCGCCGCCGGGGGCTCCAGCAGGGCGAGAGGCGGCGGCGTGACCGGCGCCTCAGGGAAACTCCGTGGGCTCGGGATTGCGCCGAACCCGTGATAGCGGTCGAGCTCGCGCACGACTTTGATCACTTGATCGACGGCCTTCACGTTGCCCGTGGTCATCGAACTGTAGGCGACGAGCATCGCCTCGTTCAGGCGGCGGATCTGGAGCTGGATGAATTCGTGCGGCCGATCGACGGTGCGCTCGGCGAGAATCGCCGCCTTGCGCTCTCGTGCCCATTTGCACGATATCCCTTCGCTCGCCGCAATTTCCTCGATCGTCACGCCGGCGGCCAGTCTCTCGATAAGTCTCAGGTCCCGCTTGGCCATCTCGCGCTGGGTGGCCCGGCGGCGTTTCGTTCCGACTCCCGCCTTTGCGTCTGCGTTCTTCGTCATTGTCTCTTATTTCCGGTTCTGAACTGATAATAATTCCAGTTTCTCTTTTGCGCAAGAAATTGTTTCTATTTTTCACTAGTATGGACATCGATGGTTCTGAATTTTAGAATCACGAGCGAGTATTCCCAAAGCGCCCGTCAGCCCGTTACGGGGTCGGGGCGATCGAACGCCGCCAGCACGGCGAGCATCAATGCCGGCGCCGTTAATACCAACGCGCCGTAACGCGGCGTGACCGCGCCCGACAGAAACGCTCCGACCAGGAACCCGGCCCAAAGTCGAGCCAAGAGCAGCGCGCGACGCAAATGCGTGTCCCATGGGCCTTGGGCGTCTCGAAGCGGCGCGCGCCTCAGGGCAAGCGCGAGGCTCGATCCGACACGGCTCAGGCTCCCGGTGACAAAGGTCAGGCTCACCGCTTGCGCGCCGACGCGGGCGAGCGCGTTGTTCATCACGCCCATCGCGACGCTGATCGCCGCGATCGCGAAGGCCCCCGGTAGCATGCCGAACTGCGTCAGGCCGACGATCGCCGCCAGCGCCGGCCGCGACGACACAATACAAGACCGCCGCGCATGGCGTCCCGCGAACTCGACCACGAGGGTCCCGGCGAACGATCCGACGACGAAGAACAAGATCGCCAGCGCCGAGAGCGAAGCGGGGCCAAACGCGCCCTCCGCCGCCTGATAGCCGGTCTGGGTGGTGTTGCCGCTCATGAACGACACATAGACGCCGTAGGTGATCATGCCATAGGCGTCGACGAAGCCTGCGATCATCGCGAGCGCCGCGGCCAGACGCTCCGCGCTTCGAACTTCGGCTCGCTTTGAACGCTCCATGCGATCGCCAGATCCTTCGAGCGCAGAGCGACTGGTCGCCAAGGTCTCATTCCTGACTTCGCCGGTCATGATCGCAATTCAACTCGTTCGTAAGATCCCCGATCAGCGGAACAATAGCCGACGCGGCCTTTCAAAGTGCGATCTCATGGCCGGGGCCTTGTCCCGGCCATCGACGAGGATGTGGCGCATCGGAAGCGCCTCAAGCGTGCTCGGCGGACGAGAGTTTCGGCAACCTCAGTCCAGAAGCGCGTGCACATTAACCTGTCATGCCCGCGAAAGCGGGCAACCAGCGAGAAAGCGACAGAGCCTGGATTGCCGCCCGCGCGGGAACGACACGCTGACTGAAATCGAGCCCTTTGAATCAGGCAAACGCTAATCACCGACCAAATCTTGCCTTGACTGCGACGCCTCTTCAATCTAATCACTGATTAGATGAGAATTGGCCAGAACTGACCGCAGGAGAGGCGTCATGGCGGCGATTGCGACAGAGACGGCGCGGCACCCGCTCGCATCAGGCGAGATTGTGTCCGGCGCGCTCCTGGCTTCGGGCGCGGCGGCCTTGTTTGTCGGCACGCTCTTCTACGCCCGTCTGACGCCAGCCCTCGGACTGCCGGCGCTGCCGGCCGAGCGTACGCAAGCTTTGGCCGACGCGCTCAGGCTCGGGCCGCAAGCCTTGGCCCTCGCGGGCGGCTTCGCGTTCCTGGGCGATTGCCTGTTGCTGGCGGCGTGCATCGCCTTAACGTCGAGACAGCGCCGCGCGGGCGATCTCGACGCGGCCGGCTGGGCGTTGATGGCGGTCAGCGTGGCGCTCGCCATGGTGTTCGATTCGATGACCGCGGCGCTCTTCTTTCCCTTGGCGCATAGCGCCGACCCTGCCCCGTTTGTCGCCATCAAGTCGTGGTTCGACTTCTTGTTCGCCGCCGGCAACGTTCCTTATGGCCTGGGCTTCATCGCTGTTCTGTGCGCGGACATCCGCCGTAGCGAGCCGCTCCTGCCGCGGCTCGTGTCCTATGTCGGGATCGTCATCGGGGCCGCGGCGGCGATCAGCGGGCTCGGCGCAGCGATTGGCGTGCTGCATCTGCCGCTTGTCATCGGCCTCAGCGTCACCTTCGGCTGCGTCATTCTCGCAGCCCTTGGGCTCAAGATCGCACGGAACGGCCCCGCTGTCGTGCTATGACCGGCGGGTCGCCGCGATAATGGCGCACCGGGATTTACGCCATTGATCAAGGTCCACCATCTCAACAATTCGCGCTCGCAGCGCGTCCTGTGGCTTCTCGAAGAGATCGGCCTCGACTACGAAGTCATTCCTTACCGGCGGGACGCGAAGACGATGCTCGCCCCCGCGAGCCTGCGGCGCATCCATCCGTTGGGAAAGTCGCCGATCATCGAGGATGGTTCGCTGCGCCTCGCCGAAACCGGCGTCATCGTCGACTATCTCGTCGATCGATACGGCCGAGATCTGGAGCCGGCGCAGGGCGACGAATCGTACTGGCGCTACCGCTACTGGCTGCATTACGCCGAAGGCTCGCTGATGCCTCCCCTGCTGTTGAAGCTCGTCGTCAGCAGGCTTGGCCTGTTCGGCTGGATGGCGCGCCGATACGTCGACGGCCAGATAAAGCTGCATCTCGATTATCTGGAAAAGGAGCTAGGCGACAGGCCGTGGTTCGCCGGGGACGCGTTCTCCGCCGCGGACATCATGATGAGCTTCCCGCTCGAAGCCGCGAGTTCGCGGGGAGGATTGAACGCGTCGCGACCGAACCTCATGAGCTTTCTTACCCGCATTCACGCGCGGCCTGCTTATCAAAGGGCGCTGAGCCGGGGCGGCCCGTACGCGTACGCTCGCTGAGCCGTCTCCGTGCGAGCGAAAAGGAAGGCCGACTACCATCACGGGCGCCTGCGTCAGGCGCTGATCGAGACCGCCGTCAAGACGATCGCCCAGCACGGCGTCGACGCGTTGAGCCTGCGGGAACTCGCGGCGCGAGCCGGCGTCAGTCCTGGCGCGCCCTATCATCACTTCCCCAACCGCGGCGACCTGCTGGCGTCGATCGCCGAGGAGGGCTTTGCGCGGCTCGAGGCACAGCTGATCGCGGCGCGCGACGCGGCGCCGGACAATCCCGGCGCCCGCCTTGAAGCGCTGGGCTTAGCCTATGTGACATTCGCCGTCTCGTCGCCCGGGTATTTCCGCGTGATGTTTCACGGCGCCTCGACATCCACCGGCCCGACCGAGGCGGGATTGCGCACTTTCAACATTCTGCGCGAGGCCGTCGTCGCGTGCCAGCAAGCCGGTGAAGCGCCGAAGGGCGACGCCACCGGCCTTGTCCTTGTCGCCTGGTCGGCCGTGCACGGCTTCGCGACGCTCTGGGTCGACCGCGCCCTGCCCTTTCAGGGCCTCGAGCCTGAGCGGCTGGCGCCGGAAATCGGACGCCTCATCACGCGGATGTTTTCAGCGCTGGCCCACTCAGCTTGACCTCGCGGGCGTTCGGGCCGCAAGCTGTTGGCGTCGCGCGCCCGAAACGTCCCCGCCAATCGAAGCGGTCTCAACAGGGGCGCCGAGGGAGGATCTGATGGCCGAGAGCGTTTACAAAGTCATCGAACTGGTCGGCACGAGCTCGGAATCCTGGGAGAAGGCTGCCGCGGCCGCCATCGAGCGCGCCTCCAAGAGCCTACGAGACCTGCGTGTTGCGCAAGTTCTCGAGCAGGACCTTGTGATCGAAAAGGGCAAGGTCGAAGCCTATCGCACCAAGCTCAAGGTGTCCTTCAAGTACGAGGGCAAGGACTGAAGGGCGGACCAGCATTCATTGCGATTGGCTCTGGCGCCTGGAGCGATAGCGACGCAGTTCACCGAGTGCGCCCTTCGCGGCGCCTCAGGTCGAGGTCGGGCGGGAAGGCGGCTCGATCGCCTCAGAACTCGGCCTCGAGCTCCTCGATCTCCTCCTGCTCGGCCATCGCGGCCGCGCGCCACTCCTGCATGGCGGGAAGCTCCCAGATGCGCTCGGCGTAGCTTTTCAGTTCCCCGTCGAGCTTGATCCCATAGGTCCGAAACCGGCTCACCACCGGCGCGTACATCGCATCCGCCATGGTGATCTTGCCGAACAAGAACGGGCCGCCATAGGCCTGCAGGCATTCGCTCCAGATGATGACGATGCGGTCGATGTCGGCGCGCGCCTTGGACCAGATCTTGAAGGTGGGAAACTTCGCCTTGATGTTCATCGGCAGCGCCTGCCGGAGCGCGACGAAGCCGGAATGCATTTCGCCGCAAACGGAGCGGCAATGCGCGCGAACTGCCTGATCTTTAGGCAAAAGTCCGGCTTTTGGCGCAATTTCGTTCAGGAATTCCCCGATCGCGAGGGTGTCCCAGACCCGAATTCCGTTATAGGTGAGGCAGGGAACCAGGATTGACGGCGAAAGCAGCAGAATCTCGGCGCGGGCGTCGGCATCGTCGGGGGCAATGACGACTTCCTCGAAATCAATCCGCGCAAGCTTGGCCATCAACCAGCCTCGGAGCGACCACGACGAATAATTCCTGCTGCTGATAGTCAGAGTTGTCTGCGACATTCGGTCCGCCAATCCATTCGCCAGCGAATGAGCAAAGGGCGTGCCAGTCACCATGGCATACGGTTTGCTACCTTCAACCACAGAGTTCGGGCGCTTTCATGATGTACGACGCATACCAAGGGATGGCCGATGTCGGCGATCGCGTGCGTCTCCTGGCGCAAAACGCCCATGCGATCCTGTCCGCCTGGTCGGCGCATCCGACCGCCTCGCCATGGGCGCGGATGAGCGCCTATTACGAATTGGTCGGGCTCGCCGGCTTCACTCATGCGCGGCCCGACTATGCCATCGACAGCATTGAAATCGACGGCGCGCCCGTTCCGGTCGAAGAGCGCGGCGTCATGTGGACGCCGTTCTGCCAGTTGCTTCGCTTTCGGAAAGCTGGCGGCGAGGACGATCCGAAGATCCTTCTGATCGCGCCCATGTCGGGGCATTTCGCCACGCTTCTGCGCGGCACGATCCGCACGCTGTTGCGCGACCACCAGGTGTTCATCACCGACTGGATCAACCCGCGCAACGTCAAGCTCGAGGACGGCCGCTTCTCGCTCGAGGACTACACCCAGCATCTCATCGATTTCGTGCGCTTCATCGGCGAGGACTGCCACATCGTCGCGGTCTGCCAGCCGACCGTCTCGGCGCTCGCGGCGACCGCGGTCATGGCGCGCGAGCGCAACGGGCTCCAGCCGGCGAGCCTCACCTTGATGGCTGGCCCGATCGACGCGCGCGTGGCGCCGACCAAGGTCAATGAGCTCGCCCAGGAAAAGCCGATCGAATGGTTCCGCTCCAACATGATCGGAACCGTGCCGGCCAAGTTCGAGGGACGCGGCCGGCGCGTCTATCCGGGATTCCTCCAGCTGTGTGCTTTCATGAGCATGAACGCCGAACGGCACTCGAAGTCCTTCATCGATCTTTTCCATCATCGCGTCGCCGGCGACATCGAGAAGGCGGACGCGATCCGCGACTTCTACAAGGAATATTTCGCGATCATGGACATGAGCGCGGACTTCTATCTCGAGACGGTCGATCAGGTGTTCCAGCGCTATCTGCTGCCGCTCGGCAAAATGCAGCACAGGGGCGAGCCGATCGACCTCGGCGCAATCAGGAAAACATTTCTTCTGACGGTCGAGGGCGAGAAGGACGACATCTGCGCCGTCGGCCAGACGCTCGCCGCGCAGGACCTGTGTTCGGGCTTGAAGCCCTATATGAAGACCCACCATCTGCAGGCGGGCGTCGGCCATTACGGCGTCTTCAACGGCAGGCGCTGGGATGGCCAGGTCTATCCGGTGCTGCGCAACCACATTCAGTCGAGCCGATGACGGATTAGACGCTCGCATTGGGGCGAGTTAAAACAATTGCACGGGCGATTCGCGCCGTATGCAATCGGGCTTGGGGCTTCATGATCGGAAGATTTGGTTTTTGGCCCGCGGCCGTCGGGACCGCGCTCGCCGCGCTCGCGCTTGCGGGCTGCAACTCGGCGTCGACTCCGATTCCGATCCAGGCGCCGACCGCTCAGAGCATCGCCGGCCTGACCCCCTCGGGCAAGGTCACGATGACGCAGATCTTCGCCGGCGGCATGGGGGTCGGAACGGGCGCGCTGACGTTCAACGGCAGGACCTATCCCTTCAAGGTGCTGGGAACCGTCATCGGGCCAGGCAGCGTGTCGAAGATCGCCGTGACGGGCGACGTCTACAGGCTCGACGACGTCTCTCAATTCTCCGGCGCATGGGTCGAGGGAACGGGCGCGGTCGGCCTCGAGACCGCACAGGCGAGCGACCTTTGGCTCCAGAACAAGGCCGGCGTCGTCATGCACCTCACGGGCACGCAAACTGGCGTGACGCTTAGCCTCGGCAAGGATGAGATCTTCATCAAACTGGGCGCGCCGAACTAGCCGCCCGGGCGACTCGCCGAAGAGGCTTGCGCGAAGCGCCTCAAGTCTTGAGATTCGCCGCAGACAGCAGCAAGGTCCTCGGGCCGAGCTACGTCTTGCCCAACTGGCTCTCCATGCCGCCCGCGAGCATCTCGATCGGCGGCCTGTCCTTCGTGTCCGCCAAATAGAAGCAGACGATCTCAGCAGGCTCGCTGGCCGAAGCATTGTCGAACTTGAGAATCGTGTGGCCGGCCGGCTCGAAGAAGCTGTCGCCGGTTTTGAGAAGCTGAACCGGCTTGCCTTCGAGATGAAGATGAAAGCTTCCGGCCGTCACCACGCCCACCGTCGAGATCGGATGACGATGCAACCCCGTCGGCTGTCCGGCCGCGAATTTGATCCGTGCGCCTTTGATCAGGCGCACGGTCGGGTTCGCGGCGCGGCAATTCCTCCTCCAGCAGCGGTTCGCGCTTGAGCGGCGGGAAGGGCGCGTCGGCCATGGCGGGCTTACTGCCGCGCCATCGCCATTTTCGCGACTGCGTGCTTTTGCTCCTCGCTGTCCTCGATCAGCTTGCCGGAAACGTCCACCGTCACCTGATGGATCACGCCCGTGAATTCGAACGGCGGCCCGTAGAGGTGGCTCACCGGGGAGCCTGAATTGCGGCCGATGAAGACGCCGCTGCCGATCCCGAGCGCGAGCGGCACCGTGTAGGGCAGAGTCGTCTCGCCGACGAGCTTCCTATTGATGTAGAGCTGGGCCGTGCCGGCGGCGCCCTTGCCAGTCTTGAAGTCGGGCTCGCCGGTCTTCTCGAACTCATAGGCGAGCGACACCTTGCCTTCGGGCACGTCCGCGTTCGACACGACGTGGAATTCCTCGGCGCCGACATAGTTGTGGACGTAGTGAAGCTTCTTGTCCTTCACGAAGAGCGTGTAGCCGCCGACGTTGCCGCCGTGGCAGATCAGCACGCCCTTGGCGCCGCCCTTGGGAATCTCGACATCCGCGGTCAGACTGTGCGACTTGTTCAGGAGCTTCACCGCGACGTTCTCCGGGATCATCTGCGTGCCTGGATAGTAGACGTAGGTCTTGCGGGCCTTGGTCAATTCCGGACGTTCGTCGGCGAACCGCATCGTGCCGCGACTGTCGAGCGGGAAGACGTTGTACTTGCCCGCCTCCGTGTACCAGAGCGCGATCATCTCGATCAGCTTCGCGCGGTTTGAGGCGGCGAGATCGGTCGTCTCGGTCGGGTCCTTGGAAAGGTCGTAGAGCTCCCAGTTCTTGGCGTCGAGTTCGCGCAGCATGTCTTCGGTCAGCGTGAGCGAGCCGAAGGCGCCCCCCTCCTTGAACGAAGCTCCGGGGAACGGGCACACGGCCCGCCAGCCGTCATGATAGATCGACCGGTGCGCGAACATTTCGAAATATTGCGTCTTGTGGCGGCTTTCCGCCTTCAGGTCCTGGAAGACATGGGCGAAGCTCACGCCTTCGATCGGCGATTGGGTGACGCCCCGGATGTGCGTCGGCGGCTCGACCGCAAGCGCCTCGAGCACGGTCGGGACCATGTCGACCGCGTGCGCGAACTGGGGACAGACCTTGCCCGTGTTCTTGAGCCCTTTGGGCCAGTGAACGATGAACGGGTCGGCAGTGCCGCCGCGATAGGTCTCGCGCTTCCAGCGCTTGAACGGCGTGTTGCCGGCGTGCGTCCATCCCCAGGCGTAGTGATTGAAATATTTGGGGCCGCCGAGTTCGTCGATCGCCGCCAGATTCTGCTTCAGATCGTCCGGCACGTTGTTGAAGAACTTGTTCTCGTTGACCGACCCGTTCGGTCCACCCTCGGAACTCGCGCCGTTGTCGGAGATGAACATGACCAAGGTATTGTCGAGTTCGCCCATCTCTTCGAGGAAATCGATCAGCCGCCCGACGTGATGATCCATGTGCTCGCAGAAGCCCGCGAACACTTCCATCATGCGCGCATAAAGTTTGCGCTCGTCCGCCGGCAGCTTGGCCCATTCCTGCACGTCCGGGTCGTGGCGCGAGAGCTTGGCGTCCTTGGGCATGATTCCGAGCTCTTTCTGCCGCGCGAACACCGTCTCGCGATAGACGTCCCAGCCCTCGTCGAACTTGCCCTTGTATTTGTCCGCCCATTCCTTCGGAACATGATGGGGCGCATGGTTCGCGCCCGGCGCGAAATAGAGAAAGAACGGCTTGTCGGGAGCGACCTGCTTCAGGTCGGCGATGAAGCCGATCGCCTTGTCGGCAAGATCGGCAGTCAGGTGATAGCCTTCTTCCGGCGTCTTTGGCGGCTCGACCTGATGATTGTCGTAGACGAGGTCGGGATAATATTGATGCGTGTCGCCGCCGAGAAAGCCGTAATAGCGCTCGAAGCCGCGCCCGAGCGGCCAACGGTCATAGGGGCCGGCTGCGCTGATCTGCTCGGACGGCGTCAGGTGCCATTTGCCGAGGCAGTAGGTGGCGTAGCCCTGCTGCAGCAGCATCTCCGACAGAAAGCCGTTCTCGAACGGGATCGCGCCGTTGCCGCCGGGAAAGCCGGTCGATCCCTCGGTGATGCAGGACATCGCGTTGGAGTGGTGGTTGCGGCCGGTCAGAATGCATGAGCGCGATGGCGAACAGAGCGCCGTCGTATGCATGTTGTTGAACAGGAGACCGTTCTTGGCGAGCTTGTCGATATTCGGCGTGGCGATCGGCGAGCCGTAGCAGCCGAGCTGGCCGAATCCGGTATCGTCGATGACGATGAAGAGAACGTTCGGCGCGCCCTCTTTGGCGCGAAGGGGCGACGGCCATGCCGGCTCGGATTCGCCGATCGTGCGGCCCATGCGGCCGGGGAATGTTGTTCCGGGCTTATATTCCTTGAGCGCCATGTGCTGTTCCCTCCACCCCAAATTCGTTCGGCACTCATTGCCATCGGGAGAGCCGCTAGGCAAGGCGGCCGGCCGCGCGACCCGAATGTGAAGGGACGACCCGCTTATGGGTCGGGCTCGTCGATGTCCGCGTCGACATTCGCAGACCCGAGGTCGATGTCGACCTCGGCGATCCTGCCGGTATAGGCGAAGGGCATCCGGTCGGCGTAATCTTCGAGGATCGGCGTGCCGCGATCCTCGCCGACGTCGAGCGTCTCGTCGACCGAGTAGATGTAGGGCACCGTGCGATCGATCCGGCTCCGCGCGACCTCGGCGCCGTCAACCTTCATCACATATTCGCCGCCCTTGCCGACTTCGCCTTTTTTGCCGTCGTAAGCGAAAGTCAATGTGATGGTGTGGTCGCCGGGCGCGAGCTTCTGAGACCCAGACATGCGAATGCCGTCGTTCGGCTGCTGGGTGTTCTTGTAGGCCCAGACCGGCTTGCCATCGAGCACGACGAGGCCCCAGCCGGCGAACCGGCCGCCCTGCGTGACGATGACGCCATCTGCGCTCTCAGCCGGCACGTTGAGCTTCGCGGTGATCGTGTAGGACGTGTTCTTGATGGTCGGGGCCGTGCCCTCGGGGATGCGCACCGTGCCCTGCCGGTAAACGAAATGATTGCGCCCGCGCGTGAGGCTCGGCCGTTGGAAGACGGCTTCGACGGTCGCCTGCGGGCTGAAGTTCAAAGGCAGCGCGTCGTTGCGCCCAGCCTCCGCCCACCACAATTCCTCCATTGCCCTGAGCTTCGCCGGCTCCGCCCTGGCGAGGTCATCGCCTTGCGAAAAATCTTTCGTCAGATCGTAAAGCTCCCAGTTGAAGCTCTCGGGAGTTATTCCCTTGGGCTCTGGCTCCCAGGCGAAGACGAGCGGCGTGGTCGAGGCCATCCAGCCGTCGTGATAGATGCCGCGATTGCCGAACATCTCGAACAACTGCGTCGTCCGCTGCGACGGCGCATCGGCGTGATCCCATGTGTAAGCCATCGAGGTTCCGTCGATGGGCAATTGCTGCACGCCGTTGATCGATTCTGGAGCCTGGATTCCAGCCGCCTCGAGTATCGTCGGCATGATGTCGGTCACATAGTGGAACTGCTGGCGGAGTCCGCCATCACCCTTGATCCGCTTCGGCCAACTCATCACCATGCCGTTGCGGGTGCCGCCGAAATGGCTGGCGTAGCGCTTCGTCCATTGGAACGGCGTGTTGAAGGCCCAGGACCAGGGCACCGGCATGTGGTTGTAATAGAGCGGACCGCCGAGTTCGTCTTTGATCGAATAAAGATAGTCGAAGGTTTCGGGTGAACGGTTGCCGATCGTCGCGATTTCATTCGCGGTCCCTTGCAGCGTTCCCTCCGCGCTGCCGCCGTTGTCGCCCTCGATGAAGATGATCAGCGTATTGTCAGCGAGCCCTTCTTGCGTGACCGCGTCGATCACCCTGCCGATGTTATGATCATCATAAGCGAGAAAGGCGGCGTAGACCTCCGCCATGTGGGCGAACAGGTCCTTGTGCTTCGCGTCGAGCGAGTCCCACGGGGGCAGATTCGCCGGGCGCGGCGTCAGGATCGCGTCCTGCGGAATGATTCCGAGCGTCTTCTGGCGCGCAAAAGTTTCTTCGCGCAGCTTGTCCCAGCCCTGATCGAACTGGCCCTTGAATTTCGCGATCCAATCCTTGGGGACGTGATGGGGCGCGTGCGTCGCGCCGGGAGCGTAATAGGCGAAGAACGGTTTGTTCGGCGCCAGCGAATGCTGCTGCTCAATCCAGTGGATCGCCTGATCGGCCAGATCGGAATCCAGATTGTAGGCCGCCTTCGCCGCGCCGGTCAGTCTTTCCTTCGGCTCAATGGGCGCCGTGTTCTCGAACAGCGTCGGATCCCATTGGTCGGTGTCGCCGCCGATGAAACCGTAGAAATAGTCGAAGCCAAGGCCGGTCGGCCAAAGGTCGAACGGGCCGGCCGCGCTGCTCTGCCAGCCCGGCACATTGTGGTTCTTGCCGAACCACGCCGTGCTGTAGCCGTTGCCGCGCAGGATTTCGGCGATCGTGCCCGTGCTCTTCGGCATCAACGAATCGTAACCCGGATAGCCGAGGCTTCGCTCCATGATGATCCCTTGATGGGCTTTGTGCTGATCGCGCCCGGTCAAGAGCGCGGCGCGCGTCGGCGAGCAGAGCGCGGTCGTGTTGAACTCGTTGTATTTGAGGCCCTTCGCAGCGAGCGCTTCTAAAGTCGGCGTCGGAACCGGGCCGCCGAAGGCGCTCGACGCGCCGAAGCCCACGTCATCGGTCAGGATCAGCAGAATATTGGGCGCGCCTGCTGGCGGGCTGACAGGCTGCGGAAAATCGGGTTTCGAGTTGGCGGTCGTTCGCCCGATCTTGCCCTTGAAGACGGGGTCCGGGAACGGCAGGACGGAAACGCTCGGCGGCCCGACCGGTTTGTCGTCCGCGGTGGCGACCTGCGTCGGACCGAGAGCGAGGACGCTCGCCAAGGACAAAAAAACCGACGCCCTCAACGCCGCCTTGCTCTCCCCCAACATGTTCGATCCTCGTTCCGGCTCCGGCCTGCTTACACTTGCAGAGAGGGGAAGACCAGCCAGGCCGGGTCGCGCGCCGCCGCGCCGCTCACCCCTTCATGAATGGCGCATGCAGCGCGAGGTCGGCAGGTCCGAGGCGGTCCTTCGCCGCCTGCGACTGATGCCAATAGGGGTAGATGAGCGGCGGCTGGCTCACCTTGTCGAGGCGCGCGCGCTCATCGTCAGCGAGCTTCACGTCGACAGAGGCGAGATTGTCGCGGAACTGCGCCTCGGTCCGCCCGCCGATGACCAGCGACGTCACCCCCGGCCGTCCGAGCAGCCATGCCAATGCGATCTGCGCCCCCGAAACGCGATGCGCTTCGGCGATCGCCACCAGTTCGTCCACGATAGTCCACAGCGCGTTCTCGTCGCGAACCGGCGGCTCCTTCCAGCCCGCCATCTGACGGCTTCCTTCCGGCGCCGCCTTGTTGCGGCGGTGCTTGCCAGACAGGAGGCCCCCGGCGATCGGGCTCCACACCAGGACCGCGAGCTTCTGGTCGAGGGCGACGGGAATGAGTTCGTATTCCGCTTCGCGCGCCTGAAGCGTGTAGTGAATCTGCTCCGACACGAAGGGGATGCGGCCATCGCGGCGCGCCACCTCCATCGCCTTCATCATGTGCCAGCCGGACCAGTTCGAACAGCCGACGTAGCGCACCTTGCCCGAGCGCACGAGACTGTCGAGCGCCTCCATCGTCTCCTCGAGCGGCGTCAGGCCATCCCACTGATGCACCTGATAGAGGTCGATGACATCGGTGCGCAGGCGCTTAAGGCTCGCCTCGCATTCGCGGATGAGATGCCAGCGCGAAAGGCCCCGATCGTTCGGCCCCTCCCCCATCGGAAAGCGCGCCTTGGTGGCGATCAGCATGCCGGGCTTGCGCGTCCCTCCCATCGCCTCGCCGATCAATTCCTCCGAGCCGCCGCCGGAATAGACGTTGGCGGTGTCGATGAGATTGACGCCGGCGTCGGCGACGATGTCGATCAGCTTGCGCACATCGTCGATCTGGAGGTTGCCGACCTTGGCGAAGTTTCCTTTGCCGCCAAAGGTCATCGTGCCCATCGTCAGCACCGAAACCTTGAGGCCCGAATTGCCGAGTTGCCGGTATTCCATCGCGCCCTCGTCGTTCGATTGTCGAGTTATTCGCCCGCGGCCCTAACATGCCAGCTGAGGTGGGCCAAGGTGACCGGCCGCGCCAGTCACGCGCTTGTGAGCCGGGGGCGCCCAGAGCCGCCAGCTTCGCCTCGGGCCTTGTGGACCGCGCACTTGCCGCTCGCATCCCTTTATGCGCATTTGTCCGCCGTCCCAACCGTTCCTGTCTTCAAGGAGCCCGATTTGGCCTTCGCCTCGCTTCGCCGTTTCGCCTTCGTCGCTGTCTTTTCCGCCGCGGCGCTCGCCGCGAATGTCGCTCTGGCCGCCGGTGCGGCGCCCGAGCCCGATCGAACGGTGGACATGGCGACGGTCCTCAAGCCTGGCGCGTTGCCCGAACTGACGGTGGGCGACCCGTCGGGCGTGCCAGTCGTCGAATATGGCTCGCTGACCTGCCCCCATTGCGCCACCTTCAGCCGCGAGATCTTTCCCGAGCTGAAGAAGGACTACATCGACACCGGCAAGGTCCGATTCATCTTCCGCGAATTCTCGCGCAACTCGCTCGACGTTGCGGCTTTCCTGCTCGCGCGCTGCGTCGGCGACGACAAGGCGTTCGCGGCCATCGAGCTTCTGTTCAGCCAGCAGGACAAGTGGGCGTTCGTCGACAAGCCGCTCGAGCCGTTGATCGCCGCCATGCGCCCGGCCGGCCTCACCCACGATCAGGCGATGGCGTGCCTCAAGGATCAAAAGAAGGCCGACGCCATGGTGGCCGTCGAAAAGCGGGCGACCGACGAGATCAAGATGACCGGCACGCCAACCTTCGTCATCGACGGCAAGGTCTATGGCGGAGAACTCAGCATCGACCAGCTGAAGGCGATCCTCGACCCGATCATCAAGAAATAGCCCGGCGGGTCGTCGGACTCCGCCGGCTCAGGCGCGCCGCCAAAAGCGCGGCTCGTCAGAATAAGCCCGCCAACTTTTCGCCAAGGCCCTCATCGCGCCGCTAGCCACGCTCCCCTGGCTCAAGGAGATGGCCGCAACGGACGGGGCGAGCTCGAGATGCTTGTCCGCCGCAAGGCCTTCGGCAAGTCGCGTCGCCATTGCGGCGTCGTTGATCTCGCCCAAAGCGTCCTGCAGCTTCCTGAGGCGGCGGAGGAACGGCTTCACCTGCTTGGGACGGTAGATCGATTCCAGGAACTCGATGCTGTAGCGAAGCTTCTTCAGAGATTTTCGTAACGGGTGTAGCTCCGCCGCCTCGGCGTCCGAACGAACCGCCCGCCCGCGCTTCATCGTCTTGGCGTCGAGGCCATCGAGCAGCTTTTCGGCAATGTCCTCGATGTCGCGCTTCAACGCCTTGCCGCCGACCTGTTCGCTGTTCTTGCGCCCCTCCTCGAGCCAGGCGGCGAGCCCCAACACCAGAGCCCGGAAGGATGGGTCTCGCAATTGCCGGACGCAGGTCTCGTGCGCTGCGGCGCGGCGCGCCTCGGCGGCCGGCCGCATCATCTCGGCAAATTTTCGAGCCTTTGGACTTTCCGAGACCTGCGGCAGGATTTCGTCGCAAAAGACGTCCCAGTCGCGGGCCTCGCCGATCGTCCGGCCGGCGTGGCGAAGCTCGTCCTCGAACAAGCGCATCGCATGCGACTCAAGATGCGGTGAAAAAAGCCTCAGCGCCGATCGGATGCGGCGGACCGCGATCCGCACTTGATGGACGCCTTCCGGATCTCCAGCGAGAGCCGCCGGCTGGTTCGTCAGCAGGTGACCGAGCGTTTCCTCGACGATCGCGCGAAGAACCTCAATCGCCGGATCGCCGGGCTTGAGGCGCATCGCCGAGGGCTTGCTCGCTTGCGGCGGCGAGCCTTCCTTGAGACGAAAGCCGCGCGCAGCCTTGCTCTCGACTTCGATGTCGAACGGAATGGCCGAATTCAGCTCGAGCGCCAGGCGGTAGAGCGACAATGGCGTTCCGTCGCGCAGCTCGAGTTCGAGCTCGCAAATGTCCTGCTTCGCTTTTCCCGCGATGATCGAGCCGAGATCGAGCGCCGCCTCGACGATGTCCCCATCGACCTCCAAAACTTGCGTGGTCCGAGTGACATCGGTCACCACGACCGGCTCCAATCGGTCCTCGGACACATCGGCGAAGAGGTCGGCGATCGGCGCACTTTTGAGAAGCCGAAGGTCAGGCGTTGCGCTTTCGACACGCCATTCCCATTCGCCGCGAGAATTGGCGACGCCGCTGGCGCGGGCCGACTTCACCGTCTGGATACGCTCGTCGTCGGCCTGCCGGATGCGCAGCGTGACGCCCCGTCGCGCAAGATCCTTCTCCTGTGTTTCGAAATAGGTGGTGACGAGGAGCTGGGATTTTGACTTGCCGGACCGATGCTGCAGGAAAACCGGAAGCGAGAACACGGCTTTGGCGACCGAAGGGGAGAGCGCGAGCTTGAGTTCCGTTTCGGCGCTGGAGAGTTTCATCGGCCTGTGCGAGCTCCGGAAGGGCGGATCAACCCGCCGGGCGCGACTTTGATCCCGGAGCTTCTCCCCGTCACCAGGCGAGAAAGCGCCGGCCGGCCAGCGCGCCGACGCCGATGCAGATGAGGGTCGCGAGCGGATACCAGGTCGCCACGAACAAAGGCGAATCGCCAGGGCAGGACGACCCGTAGACGAGCGCCGCGACGCCGGCCGAAGCCGCTCCGGCGATCGCGCCCGTGAGGCTCGGATGGAGCGGCGCGCCGGCGCGCAAGGCGACGATCAGGCCTGCGAGGATCGGAGCGGCCAGCATCGGAATGGTGACCGTGCAGTGCAGCGCGGTCGTGCCCATGAGCCGGGACATCCACTCGCTTTGCGGCACGACCAGCAATTCCACGACCACGCCCGCAGCGAGCAGGATGAAGGGCGCAAGGAGCCAGAGCGCGAGCGCCCTCGGCTTGGCGTCGGGCCGGGCGAGGCGCAGCGTCAACAGAAGCGTTGGCAGGGCGAACGCAAACGAATCCACGAACTTCAGCCAGAAGCGGAGGGTTCCCGCGGCAGCGGCGACGTCGGGCCTCGGGCCCAGCAGCAGCCAATAGAGCGCGACGCTGGCGGCAAGGCCGGCCACAAGCGCGACCGCGACCCGGCGGCCAATGCGGATCGGCTCCTGAACGGGATCGGCGGCCAGCGCGGCGATGAACTCGGAGGTTTTCACTCGATCGACCTCCGCCAGGCCGTGCCGAGCTTCACCAGGCTAGAAAGCGCCGGCCGGCCAGCGCGCCGACGCCCATGCAGATGAGCGTCGCGAACGGATACCACGTCGCCACGAACAGCGGCGAATCATCGGGGCAGTGCGAGGCGTAGAGGAGGGCCGCGATCCCCGCTGAGGCAGCGCCGGCGAGCGCACCCGTAAGGCCTGGGTGAAGCGGGGCGCCGGCGCGAAGGGCGACGATCAGCGCTGCCAGCATGGGAGCGGCCAGCAGCGGAATCATCCGCATGCAGAACATCGAGTTGTGGCCGATGAGCCGGGTGAGCCATTCGCCTTGCGGCACGACCAGCAATTCCGCGACCACTCCGGCGGCGAGCAAAACGAACGGCGCGATCAGCCAGAGCGCGAGCGGCCCCGGCTTCGCGTCCGGACGCGCGAGCCGCAGCGTCAACAGCAGCGTCGGCAAGGCGAACGCGAACGAGTCGACGAATTTCAGCCAAAAGCGCATCGTTTCGGCGGCGGCGGCGATGTCTGGCCTTGGGCCCATCAACAACCCGTAAATCGCCAGGCTGCCGAGAAAGCCGATGGCGAGCGCGAGCGCGACCCGCCGGCCAAGCCGGATCGGCTCGGGAACGGGATCGGCGGCCAGCGCGGCGATGAACTCGGAGGTTCTCACTCGACCGACCTCCGCCAGGCGGCGCCGAGCGACTTCAGCGCCCGGTGGAGCGCCACCCTGACGGCGACCTCGGACATCGACAGGCGTTTCGCTGTCGCGGCGATCGATTGGCCGTCAAGAGAGATCGAGGTCACGATGTCGCGCTGGCGGGGCGCAAGCGTCTCCAGGAGCTTGCGCGCATCGCTCAGCGCATGGGGATCCTCGGCCTCCGGCGCGGCCAGGAACTCTTCGAAATTCTCCAGCGGCTCGACTTTCCGCCGACCGCGGCGGCGGAGCGCGTCGACGGCCTTGTGGCGCGCGATCGCGTACACCCAGGGGGCGAGCGGCTGCTCGGGGTCCCAGGTGTGGCGCTTGAGATGGATCGCCAACAGGGTCTCCTGCACTGCATCCTCAACGTCCGCGTCGCCAACTCCGGCACGCGCAAAAGCGCCCCGCGCCATCGCCCGCACCGACCGACCGATGTCCTCAAGGAGGCGCCGGTACGCGGCCTCGTCACCCGCGATTGCGGCGGTCATCATCCGGGACCAAGGATCGTCCAGCGAACCCTTGATGGGCTGGGCTTTCATACGGGCTTCGTTTCGTTTCGTCTGCCGTTACAGATTTGGGGAAATATTTTGTGTCGAAGCACGAATTGACGCCGATGTAACATGCCCCGGCGCGTGAGCGAAGTCGTCAATGCCGCCTAATTTGGCAACGAAACCCTGGAAACCCATGACCGTCATGGATCATCGTTCTCTCAAAGGTCCCGGCGCGCGCGGCGCCGGCGTCGGGTTCAAGCCCGAGCATTTCGAGGCGATCCTCGACACGCGGCCAAAGCTTGGGTTTTTCGAAGTCCACGCGGAAAACTACATGGGGCGCGGCGGCGCGCCGCACCGCCGGCTCGATGCGATCCGCGAGCTTTACCCGCTTTCCTTGCATGGCGTCGGCCTGTCGATCGGCTCGCCCGGGCCGCTCGACCGCGTCCATCTTCAGCGGCTCGCGGCGGTCGCCAGGCGCTTCGAGCCGGCGCTCGTTTCCGAGCACCTCGCCTGGTCGACGCACGAGGGCGCGTTCCTCAACGATCTCCTGCCCCTGCCCTACACCGACGAGACGCTCGTCCGGGTGTCGGAGCACATCGACGAAGTCCAGAACGCGCTTGGGCGGACGATGCTGCTCGAAAATCCCTCGACCTATGTCCTGTTCGCCGAAAGCACCTGGGCGGAGACGGATTTCCTGCGCGAGATCGCGCGCCGCACCGGCTGCGGCCTTCTGCTCGACGTCAACAACGTGTTCGTCAGCGCCGTCAATCACGGCTTCGATGCCGACCGCTATCTGGCCGACTTTCCGCTTTCGGCGGTTGGCGAGATCCATCTCGCGGGCTTCGCCGACGACAGCGACGACGCCGGCCTGCCTTTGCTCATCGACGCCCACAATTCCCCGGTTCGCGACGCTGTGTGGTCCCTCTACGCCGCGGCGATCCGTCGGCTTGGGGCGACGCCGACGCTGATCGAATGGGACAATGATGTGCCGGACTGGCCGACGCTTCTGAGCGAAGCGCGCCGCGCGGAGCGCGCGGTTGCCGAGACCATGACAAGCCGCGAGCGCGCCGATGCCGTTTGAGACGACAGTGCGCGCTTTCGCGGCGGCGCTTAGCGAGCCTTCCGCGCCGCCGCCCGCGACGACCCACGGGCGCATGGGCGCGCCGGACGCCCGCCGATTTGCGGTCTATCGCAACAATGTCGCCGTCGGACTGATCGGCGCGCTCGAGGCGCGCTACCCCGTCTCCCGGCAGATCGCGGGCGACGATCTGTTCCGCGCCATGGCGCGCGCGTTTGCGCGCGCGCATAGGCCGCGCTCGCCGGTCATGATCGCTTATGGCGCAAAATTTCCGGAATTCGTGGCCGATTATCTTGCCGGGGGCGAGGCCGGGTCGAGCGTCGCCGCCCTCGTCGACGTGGCGCGGCTGGAGAACGCCTGGGTCGAGGCCTATCACGCTGAAGACGCAGGCGTGGCGACCGTCGGCGAACTCGCCGCGCTCAGTCCCGACCGCCTTCCGGGAACGCGGATCGTCTTTCATCCGGCGACGCAACTCCTGCGCTTCGCAACGCCAGCAGCGTCCATCTGGGCCTCGCGCCAGTCGGGGACTGAGCGGCCCGCGTCCGAACCTGTCGGCGCCGAGGACGCGCTCGTCACGCGTCCCGACTGCGATGTCAGAGTACGCGTCCTGCCGCCGCTTGCTTATGATTTCGCTCTGAGCCTGCGCGAGGGCGCGACACTCGTCGAAGCCGTCGCGGCAGTGAACAACCCGGGCTTCGACTTTGGCGCCCATCTGGTCGGCCTGGTCGAGTCCGGGGCTGTCGCCTCCATCAGCCCCGGGCAAGCGTCATGATCGTCGACGCCGCACAGGCGCCGGCGCTCGCCCCCTCAAATCCGATCGCTCGCCTGACGGGCGTCGTCTTTGGGCGCGTTCCGGAATGGCTCCCGCTGCTCGTTCTACGCATTGCGCTGGCGCGGCCCTTCTTCGCCTCAGGGCTCACGCGCTGGGACGGCTGGTTCACGCTCTCCTTCGGAACGAAGATCCTGTTTTCGCAGGATTACAAGCTGCATATCTTCGGCGCGGAGATCCCGTTTCCGATGCCGGAGCTGGTCGCGACGATGGCGAGCACCGCCGAAATCGTGCTGCCGATCCTGCTCGCCTTCGGTCTCCTCACCCGCTGGGCGGCGCTCGGCCTTTTGGGCATGACCGCCATCATCCAGCTCACCTATCCGGACGGCTGGGCGAACTTCCATCTGTACTGGGCGGCGATGGCGCTCGCGATCCTCACCTTCGGTCCCGGCGCGCTTTCGCTCGACCGGCTGATCGGCCTCGACGGCTGGAGCGCCAGGCGCAGAGGTTAGCGCAAGACATGACCGTCGGCGCGAGCCCGAGCGAACCACCTACGGAACAATCCGAGCGAGTGCGTGCAGCGCGGTCTATGCAGGAATGTCCCGGACCACCTCGGTCAACCGGCCGGAGTTGATCTCGTAGAAGAAGCCGTAGAGTTTGACGTGTTTCGGGACTGCCGGGCTCGAGCGAAGCAACTCGACATCATACTTGATCGACTTTTCGAAATCCATGATGGCAAGGCTATCGTGATCAAACATCGTCGAGATGTCGGCGTGATGATGATCGTGGAACTCCTCGATGAGAAGCTCGGGGGTGAGAGTTGTCGTGCCGCAGAACGA
This sequence comes from uncultured Alphaproteobacteria bacterium, assembly GCA_963726105.1. Classification (GTDB taxonomy): domain Bacteria; phylum Pseudomonadota; class Alphaproteobacteria; order Rhizobiales; family Beijerinckiaceae; genus Roseiarcus. The sequence goes on along the minus strand of CAVSBJ010000019.1, from coordinate 82,559 downwards.
GTGGTGAGCCACAACGACGTTCTGAACGTTGAATATGTAGTCCATGGCCGCCACGGACTCTAGAGCGAAGGCGGCGCGTCCACCCGCGTTGGTCTCGACAAACAATGTTCGCGTGGATCCAACGCGATTGCCATTTTTGTCGAGAATGTTTTCGCCCGGATAGACCTCATCGCCGAAATACGCAGCGACCGCCTGCGGGATTTCGGCTGCGCGGGGGTCAAAGCAGTGGATCACCAGGGTCTTCATAGGAATTGCCTGATAGGCTCCTTCGAAGGTGTTCATATCGAACCCGGGTTGTTTCCTGTACTCGTATTCGCTGTACTTGCTCATTGTCCTGCTCCATCGGCGTCAAATTTCTATTGGGCGGCGATGGCGCTCGCGATCCTCACCTTTGGCCCTGGCGCGATTTCGCTCGACCGGATCATCGGCCTCGACGGCTGGAGCCCGTGGCACAGGGGGTGACGGAGGAATCCGCGTCGGGGCTTTCTCAACTGTCGCCTCGGACGGGATGTTGTTCGCGCGGATCGTCGGCCGGGTCCAGATAGTCGAGACCCAGAGGGCCGATCGCCGACACTTGCGTGACGTACTCGCCCGACTTCGCCCAATGGAAGTGTGACGTATTGCCGGGAAGAACGATGACGCTTCCGGGCGGATACGCCTTCACGTTATCGCCGTCGAATTGCTCGCCCAAGCCGATGTAGAAGACGCCGGACATCACCGTGTAGATTCGATCTTCCGGATGCCTGTGCGGCATCAGCTTGACGCCGTGAGGGACCTTGACCCGGATCAGGTAGGGGCCTGGCTTTGAGGGCTCGCCGACCAGGACAGCGAGTCGGACTGACGGTGGAAACGCGGGAAACGGCTTCCAGTCGATGTCCTCGGGGAGCACCGATCGGAAGGCGGATTGGCCCGGCAAGTGTCCTTGCGGCATCGCGTGCCCCTTTGTCTTCGGCCCCGCTGGGCCGCGATGGCTTAGGCTTTGCGCAGCGACCGGAATCCCGCTCGGACCTCTTCGGAAAAGAGTTGCGGCTGCTCCCAGGCCGCGAAGTGTCCGCCCTTGGCGAGGTGATTGAAGTGAATCAGTTTCGGATAGGCTCGCTCCGTCCAGCTTCGCGGCGCAGGATAGAGTTCGTCAGGGAAAACGCTGACCGCGACCGGGATGGAGACGCCCTTGGCGTTGAAATACCCTTTGCCAAAATATTCCCAGTAAAGGCGGGCGCCGGAAAGCGCCGTGTTCGTCAACCAGGCGATCGTGATGTTGTCGAGGATGTCGTCGCGCGTGAGGCCCTCGGCCTGGCCTTGAAAGACGCGTGAGATCAGTTCGTAGCTGCGCGCGTCGTGATCAAGGAAATACGCCGCGAGGCCAACGGGTGAATCCGCGATTCCGCACAACGTCTGCGGTCTCAGCCCCATCTGGAATCCGTAGGCGATCCCTTTTTGATAGACGAATTGCAGACGCTCATAAGCGAGCTTCTCGTCCGCCGAGAGACCCGACGGCGCGGGCGCGCCGGAGAAGGCCGCCGCGTCAATCTCGGCCGGAAAGACGCCGGGCATATTCGTGTGAATGCCGATCAATCCGGGAGGCGCCTGGACACCCATCAGATCGACGACGACCGCGCCCCAATCGCCGCCTTGCGCCACGTAGCGGTCGTAACCGAGGCGCTTCATCAAGGCATCCCAGGCCCCCGCGATATGTGCGGGATCCCAACCCGTCTTCGTTGGCCTGCCGCGAAAAGCCGTAGCCGGGCATCGACGGGATCACGACATCGAAGGCGTCCGAAGCGCTCGCGCCATGCGCGCTGGGATTGGTCAGCGGATCGACGATCTTCAGCTGCTCGATGATCGAGCCGGGCCATCCGTGGGTGACGATCAGCGGCAATGCATTGTCATGTTTCGAGCGGACGTGGATGAAGTGAATGTCCAGTCCATCGATCTCGGTCATGAATTGCGGCAGGGCGTTGAGCTTCGCTTCGACCTTGCGCCAGTCGTATCCGGTCGCCCAATAGCGCGCGAGCGCCTGAACTGTTGCGAGCTGCACGCCTTGCGATGCGTCCGCGACGGTTTCGCGGTCCGGCCAGCGGGTCGCGTTTATACGTCGGCGCAATTCGACAAGTTCCGCATCCGGAACATTCACCCGGAACGGCCGGATGGCGCTCTCATCGACGCTTGTCCGTTGTCCAACTTCAATCCTCGCCATGATCCTCCTCCCACGCTGAAAACAAAGGTGCGCTCACCGGCGTAGCTGGCGTCGCTCGACCGGCACGCGACGCCGCCTTCACCGCTTCGGATAGGCGGTGAACACGTAATCCTTGTCGGCCACGATCGTGTGGCAGGCGAACCCGCACTTGGCGTCATGCTCCTGCGGCGGCGAGTCCTCCGTCGTTCCGGGCCTGAAAGCATCGGACGCGGGGTCGTATTCGAACTGGGCGTATCCCCATCCGCCGCTGTCGGCGAATTTGGCGCTGTCCTTCACCATGAAGTCGACGTCATGGAGCGCGCCCGGAACCATTGGCGGACCGGGCTGATCCTCGGCTGTCCTGGCGGTCCAATGGATTTTCGCCATTCGCGCGCCGTTGGGGAACGGCTTGCCATTGCCGGGACTGCCGGCCCGGAAGGCCTCGATCATCGCCGGATTGCCGAGGATCGTCGCGAGCTTGTCGCCGTTGTGACTGACGGCGACGACCTGCCAATCCTCGTATCCGCGGAAGTCGGCGAAGGCGAGACCGCCGGGCACCTGCAGCGAATACCGATCCTGGGCCGCCAGCGCGATTCCGGCCAGGAGAGAGGGCGCCGCGACGATCGCGACCGCCGCCCTTGTGCTGATGCTCAACATGGCGCGCTGCTCCGTTCATAGGCCTTTATCGGCGCGATTGCGCTCCGACGTGGAGGGCGTCGCGGACTCGGCCTGACCAAAATAGGAAGAGGGTGGCGGGCTCTGCAAAAAGAGCCGCCCGTGGCGGTTCAAAGTCCGATGCCGCGTGCGCTCACCCCTCACGGGCCACCTGCAGCGTCTTGAAGTGGGCGTGAGGCTGCCCCGAAAGATAACAGGCGTCAACCACGTCCTTCATGTGACGCTTTGACGACGGAATCCATCGCGGGCGCGCTATTGACGCGCCGAAAACGCCATGGCTTTAACCCCGTCGAAGACGCCCGGCGTCGCTTGTCCCTGAAGGAGATCTGATGACCCATTGGCCGCGGCACGCGCGTATCACCGGCCCGGTCGTGATGATCGGCTTCGGATCGATCGGCAAGGGCACGCTGCCTTTGATCGAGCGCCATTTCGACTTCGATCCCGACCGCTTCGTCGTCATCGATCCCGATGATTCCGACCGGAAGCTCCTGGACGAGCGGGGCGTGCGCTTCGTGCATGAGGGGCTCACCCGCGACAATTATCGCGACGTGCTGACGAAATATCTCACCGCGGGCTCGGGCCAGGGGTTCTGCGTTAACCTGTCGGTCGACACCTCGTCGCTCGACCTCATGCGCCATTGCCGCGAGATCGGCGCGCTCTATATCGACACGGTCGTCGAGCCGTGGCCGGGCTTCTATTACGACAAGTCGCTCGGCAATGACTCGCGGACCAACTATGCGCTGCGCGAAACGGTGCTCGCGGAACGGCGCAAGAATCCTGGCGGCTCGACCGCCGTCTCGTGTTGCGGCGCCAATCCGGGCATGGTGTCCTGGTTCGTCAAGCAGGCGCTCGTCAATCTGGCGCGCGATCTTGGCGACAAGGCTCCGGAACCCAAGACCAAAGAGGAATGGGCGCGGCTCGCCCAGCGCCTCGGCGTCAAGGGCGTGCATATCGCGGAACGCGACACCCAGCGCGCGAAGAGCCCGAAGCCGCGCAACGTGTTCGTCAACACCTGGTCGATCGAAGGCTTCTTGTCGGAAGGCATGCAGCCGGCTGAACTCGGCTGGGGAACACACGAAAAATGGGCGCCGGACAATGCGGGCCATCACAAGGCCGGCAGCGGCGCGGCGATCTACATCAACCAGCCGGGCGCCAACACGCGGGTGCGCTCATGGACGCCGACCGCGCGCGGGCAGTTCGGCTTTCTCGTCACCCACAACGAGTTCGATCTCGATTGCCGACTACTATACCGTCCGCGACGAGAGGGGCGCGGCCGTGTACCGGCCGACCTGCCACTACGCCTATCATCCGTGCGACGACGCGGTGCTGAGCCTGCATGAACTGTTCGGCCGCGCCGGCGAGATCCAGAGCGCGCACCATATCTTAGGCGAAGCCGAGATTCTTGACGGCGTCGACGAACTTGGCGTGCTCCTCTACGGCCACGCCCGCAACGCCTATTGGTACGGCTCGCAGCTCTCGGTCGAGGAGACGCGCGCGCTCGCGCCCTATCAGAATGCGACCGGCATGCAGGTCACTTCGGCAGTTTTGGCGGGCATGGTCTGGGCGCTCGAGAATCCGAAGGCGGGAATTGTCGAGGCGGACGAACTGGATTTCCGGCGCTGCCTCGAGGTTCAGACGCCCTATCTCGGGCCGGTCGTCGGCGTCTACACGGACTGGACGCCGCTCGCGGGTCGCCCTGGCCTTTTCCCCGAGGAGATCGACCAGGGCGATCCTTGGCAGTTCAAGAATGTGCTGGTGCGATAGACGGCAGCGCGTCAGCCTTACGCCGCGAGTTCGTGCGACTCGGAGCGCGTCAGCGCAGCGCCAACCGCCTTGCGCGATACGCCGATGAGCGCGCGCGCTCCCTCAGCGACGACGGCGCCGAGGCCGGGAAGTCCGTAGCGATTGAGCGGCGCCAACTGGGCGCAGAGGTCGTTGACAATAAGCGGCGAGGGCCCGCCGGCGCGATGGGTATTGTGTGAGCAAAGCATTTCGGTTCTGGTCTTTTCTTATTTGTGTTCATTCAGCTCAAGCGCTGAACGGATGTACACATGGTGCGAGCGGCGTCAATTTCAATGCTAAATTTATATGGAGTTAGATTCTTTAGGTCAAAGTGAAGCGTCTTCGCGGCCCTCCCGGCGCTGTCCTAAGTCACGGCCCGGCAAGGATTTTCAATTCGACCAGCCGCCTCCCGATCGGCGCGCGCGAGATCGTCTTCGGTCCGCCCCGCGGCCTTGATGCGACCGACGTACGGAAAGTTGATCGTGCCGTCGGGCTCTATGCGCGTGGTGGTGTTCAGGTCCGGATGATCGACGATGCGGATGGCGACGACATCCGAAGTCGTCAGGATCCGCCCACCGCTGTCCGCGGCCAAAGCGCCCGGCGCCGCGACAAGCAGAGCGCCTATTAAGAGCGCCAGACGCCTCATTCTCATCGTTGCCTGCCTTCGATCTCGTGCTGCCCATGGGGTCGGCTGGGCGCCTCTGCGCGGGGCGCGCCTGCATCGCAATCCTCGCAATCCTCAAAATGCGCGACTTGGGCCGCCAGCGATAGACCTCGGGCCGCCAGCGGTAGACCTCGCTATATCCTTTCAGCTATAACGTAGGGGTCCAAACCAAAAATTCAGCCAATGGAGGAAACGATCATGGGTCTTCCCAGATTCAAGCAGGCTCTCGCGCCGCTGGCTTTGGCCAGTTCCTGCGCGATCGCTCTGGCCCTAGCGGGAGCGGCGCGCGCGGCCGACGTCGTCGTGCCGGGCGCAACCGATTTTCCCGAAAGCATGAGCGCGTCTTCAGACGGCACGCTCTACTTCAGCAGCTTTGGCAACGGCCGGATCTGGCGCGCAAAGCCAGGCGAAGCTCAGGCCAGCGAGTTCATCAAGAGCGGCTCGAACGGCTTGGCTTCGGCGCTCGGCGTTCTGGCGGATGACAAGTCGAACACGCTCTATGTGTGCTCGGACGACCTTTCCGCAGCCGGGATCAAGATTCCGGGCGGTACGGCGACGTCGCTCAAGCTGTTCGACGTCAAGACCGGCGAGGCCAAGGGCAGCATCCCCACGCCGGGACAAGCGACCCTGTGCAACGACATCGTCGCCGCCAGCGATGGGAACGCATACGTCACGGATTCCTTCGCCGGCAACATTCTGCGGCTCAAGCCGGGCGCGAAGGAATTCGAGGTCTGGGCGAGCGACCCCCGATGGGCCGTCCCCGGCAAGGCGCAACTGGACGGCATCGCCCAGCTCGCCGACGGCTCGATTTACGCCAATATCTTCGAAGGCGACGGGCTCTATCGCGTCGCGATGAATGCGGACGGCAGCGCGGGAACGATCACAAAGCTGCAAACGTCCCGCCCCCTCTACCATTCGGACGGGCTGCGAGCATTCGGCCCCAACAAGCTCATAATGGTCGAAGGCGAGACCAAGGGCGACCTCGACCTCGTCACCATTGATGGCGACAACGCCAAGATCGAAACCATAAAGGACGGCTTCGACGGGCCGGTGTCGCTCGCGCAGGTCGGCGATCAGATCTATGTGCTCGACGTTCCTTTGAGGTATCTCCTCGGTCCGGAGGCGAAAGAGAAGAAGGCTCCTCCACCGTTCAAGGCGTCGACCGTCCCTGCGCCGAAACAATAAGCTTGCAATTTGAGCTTGAGGCCGCCGTCGCCACGCCAGGCGCCGGCGGCCTCATTCCTTTGAGCCGGCCGTTCAGCTCGACCGCTCGCCGCTTCGCGCCGTGCGCAAGCGCTCGGCATAGACGTTGATGATGAGCGCGATGAGCAGGATCAGGCCGCGGATCAGGATCTTGAGGAAGCTGTCGATCTTGACATAGTCGAGGCCGTTGTTGAGGACGCCGAGCACGAACAGGCCGACGATCGTGTTGCCGATGCCGCCGCGGCCGCCGAACAGGCTCGTGCCGCCGACCACCACGGCGGCGATCGCGTCGAGCAGGAAGGTGTCGAACTCGTTCTGCTGGGCGCTGCCGAAATAGGCGCAGCCGATCATGCCGGCGAAGCCCGAGCAAACGGCTGAAATCACCATCACCGCGCCGATGATGAAGCGGACATTGACGCCGGAATATTCCGCCGCCTCACGGTTTCCCCCGACCATGTAAACATAACGGCCGAAGCGCGTGTAGGTCAGCACCAGATGCGCGACGAGCAGGAAGGCCGACGCGACGATGATGATCCAGGGCAGGCCGAAAATTGTCTTGGACCCGAGCGTCAGAATGAGCGGCGGAACGGAGTAGGCGATCTGCCCGCGCACCAGAACCGCCGATACGCCAGCGCCGATCTGCATCATCGCGAGCGTCATGATGAAGGACGGGATGCCGATGCGGGTCACGCCGAAGGCGGTGAGGAGGCCAAGCGCGCCGCACGCCAGAAGCGCGAAAATGATGGCGAGTGCGCCGGGCATCGGCAGATTGGCGATGTTCACGTAGTCCGGCTGCATGGTGAAGAAGGTGAGCACGATCGCGGTCGCGTTGGCGATCGCGCCGACGGAAAGGTCGATCTCCGCCGTCAGGATGACAAAGGTGAGGCCGACCGCCATGATCGCGGTGATGGACACCTGCTGGAGGATATTCTCCAGATTGCCGAGCGTGGCGAAACTCGGGCTCGCGATGCTGAAGAACCCGACGAGCACGATCAGGGTGATGAAGGGCGCGATGTTGCGCAACTGATCGCGCAGGAAATCGCCCAGCCGAAAGGCGCGTGTGGATCCGACCTCGGCGCTCTGCATATCCATGCTTAGACTAATTCCTATCGTCAGGCGGCGGCGAGCAGCTGATCCTTGCTGATCGCTTCGCCGGCGAATTCATGCGCGATCTCGCCCTTGCGCATCACCAGGACGCGGTCGGCGAGCGAAAGCACGGTTTCCGGCTCGGTGGAGAAGACGACGATGGCAATGCCAGAATCGCGCAAATGCCGCACGATCCGCACCACGTCCTCTTTGGCGCCCACATCCATGCCGCGCGTCGGTTCAGCCAGGAGGAGAATGCGGGGCGGATGGGTCAGCCACTTGGCCAGCGCGACCTTCTGCTGGTTGCCGCCCGACAAGCCCCCTAGGCGCCATTCGACATCGGGCGGGCGGACGTCGAGATTCTTGACCTGAACCTCGGCGATCTCCCGCTCGCGGTCCGGCTTCAACAGCCACTTGGACAGCCGCTCGAGGACCGCGATCGACACGTTCTTGTACACGGGCTCGTCGCTGAACAGCATCGTGCGGCGGCTTTCGGCGACATAGGCGACGCCTGCCTTCTTTGCCGCGGTCGTGCTCTTGAGCGTCGTCACCTTGCCGTCGATCTCGAGCGACCCACTCTCAGGGCGATACTTGCCGAACAGGGTCCGCGCCAGTTCGAGCTGCCCGCAGCCCATGAACCCGTAAATCCCGAGAACTTCGCCCGCCCGCGCCTCGAACTTGAGATTGCGATAGGAAGACGCGAGCGTGAGGTCATTGGCCCGCAGCACGACCGGCGCCTCGGGGCGGCTGTCGAGCTTGATCGCGCCGAGGTAGCTTTCCTCGAGCTCCTCGCGACCCGAGCCGATCATGCGCTCGATGATCCAGGCCTTGTCGATCTTGGGCGTGACCGCGGCCGTCTCGACCTTGCGGCCATTACGGAAGATGGTGATCACGTTCGAGATCTTGAGAATGTCGTCGAGGAAATGCGAGATGAAGACCATGCTTCGGCCTTCGTCGCGCAGCCTCGAGAGGACGCTGAACAGCCGTTCGATCTCGGGGGGCGACAAAGCCGACGTCGGCTCATCGAGAATGATGATGCGCGCGCCGGAGAACAGGACGCGGGAAAGCTCGACGAGCTGCTGCACGCCGATCGGGAAATCGCCGAGGCGCGCGCGGGGGTTGATGTCGAGCCCGAGGTTCTTGAGCTCTTCCGCCGCGCGCTCAGCCATCCGCCGCCACGTGACGACTCCCATTCCGTTCACTGGCTGATTGCCGAAAAAAACGTTCTCGGCGACGCTCAGTTCCGGCGCGACGCTGAGCTCCTGATGCACCATGCCGATGCTGGCGGCGAGCGCATCGCGCGTCGAGCGGAAATGCACTTCCTTTCCATCGACGCGCATGGTTCCCGAATCAGCGGTATGGACGCCGGCGATGATCTTCATCATCGTGCTTTTGCCAGCGCCGTTCTCGCCGGCGAGACCATGGATCTCGCCGGCGTTCAGCGTGAAGTCGACATTCCGAAGCGCCTGGACGCCGCCAAACGACTTCGAAATGTCAGTCAGTTCGAGCAGCGCCATGGGGCTTCGACAGGCTCAGATCAGGAACTGCTCCTGCATCCACAGCATGCCGTCGGCGTTGGCCTTGGTGACGACCGGGCCGTCGGTGACGATGTTCTTGGGGATGCCAGCCTTCGCGCCTTGAAGCACGGCCTGCACGCCCGCGACGATCGACCCGCCATGGATGCGGCAGGACGGGTTGCGGACGGTCGCAAGCATCTGGCCCGCCTGGACCGCCTTGATCGCCGGCGGCATGGCGTCGCAGCCGCCGATCTTGATCTCGGTGCGGCCCTTAGCCTCCATCACCTTGTAGGCGGCGAGCGCCATGTCGTCATTGTGGAAGTAAGCGGCGTCGATCTTGGGATATTTGGTCAGGAGCGTCTCCCAGATGCGCGCGACCTTGGTCACGTCCCAATCGGCGGGCTGCTCGTCGAGAACCTTGAGCTTCGGATACTTGGAGACGACGGAGTGGAAGCCCTTGGCGCGGCCTTGCGCGCCCGTGTGGCCGAGCGCGCCCTGGGTCATGATGATGTTGCCTTCGCCGTTGATCGCGTCGACCAACGCCTGGGTCACCGACGCCCCCATGAACACGTTGTCCGGGGCGAGGAACGAGAGCACCTTGATCGTGTCGAGCGGCGCGATCAGCGTGTCCATGTCGATGACCGGAATGCCGGCGTCGATCATCTTGTTGACCGGCGCGGTCAGGGTGCCGATGCCGAACGCCTGGATGGCGACGAAATCCCACTTCTGCGAGGCCATGTTGTCGATCGCGGCGCGTTGCTTGACCGCATCGAGCTGGCCATCGAACCAGGTGACGTCAACGTTGAACAGCTTGCCCCAATATTCGGCCGCCTCCTTCCCCTGAGCGCACCAGGTCGCCTGCAATCCGGCGTTGGAGAAAGCGGCTTTCAGCGGCTTCTCCGACCGACCGGCCGCCTCGGCCAACGCTGCGGACATGAACGGGCTCACGCCCAATCCGCCGAACAAAGCCGCGGCCCCCGCGCCCGCGACCGCAGCCTTCATCAGCTTGCGACGATCTTCCGATATGAGTTTCTTGTCAGCCATAACTTCCTCCCTACGACCCGGCGTTCCTCGCCGTCGTCGTGTCGCGGCGGACCATGGCATAGAACGTTATTGCGATTCAATACCCGAAGGCGCACGGAAAATACGCAATGCGCGAGGCGCGCAAAAGTTCGAATTGTCTGTCGCGGCGACCAAAATGCGCTTGCATGATGTGCGCAAAGGGCGCGCTGGCGCGGGTGCGACGGCGCCGAAGCGGACGGAAGATCTAGCGCGCGACTCTCGGCCTCGGCGGCCGGGAGAGCCGCATCGCCAGCGCCAGGCCCAGAACCACGCCAAAAGCCAGCGCGGTCATCGACGGCTGGGGCGTCTTCTGGAAGCGCACGCCGTTCCGGTCGATCACGATAAAGCCCAGGGGCTTGGCCGTCATGCCGCCGCCCACGCCCTTGGCGATCAGGCCGTCGCCTCCGCCCAGACCGAAGCGGGCGCTCGCCACGGGAATGACAGTTCGATCCCCATCAACGATGGGCGATCCGAAAACCGCCGTGGCGTTCGCCTTCTTGCCGATTGTCTCGGCGAGGTCCGTCAGCATCGGCGACATGTCCTTTTGCAAGGCGTCCGCATCGGCATCCGTCAGTCGCCCCATGGGTCCATCTCCTCGGCGGTTAACGGCCATCAACTCGGGGCCAGTCCCTTTTGATCCATTTCAATCTGCCGGCCAGGGTCTGCCGAGCGGACAGCCGTCAGATACGATCGTGATCCATCACACAGGCGATGAGGCAACATGGCGACCCATATCGCAAAGATCAAATGGGCGGCGAAGGAGAGCGGTGAGGATTTCCTCAAGGGCCGCTTCAGTCGCGCGCATACGATAAGCTTCGACGGGGGCACGGCGGTTCCTGCGTCAGCCTCGCCCCATGTGGTCGGCAAATGGGCGGTCGAGGCCGCGGTCGATCCGGAGGAAATGCTGGTGGCGTCGCTCTCGAGCTGCCACATGCTTTCGTTCCTGCATCTGGCTCGAATGGCCGGCTTCACCGTCAGGAGTTACGAAGACCGCGCAGAGGGCGCGACCGCCGAAATCGCGCCGGGACGACTGGCGGTGACCAGGGTGAAGCTTCGGCCGAAAATCGAGTGGGTTGGCGCCGCGCCCGACACCGAGGCGCTCGATCGTCTGCACCATGAAGCCCATGAGATCTGCTTCATCGCCAATTCGGTGAAGACTGAGGTCACCGTGGAATAAGGCCGGCTCACCGGCCTCTGGGCTCACGCCGGCCCGGTCAGCAGCCCTTGCAGATGCCGTTGTCGATCTGGTTGTTTTCTTGCTCAATCTTGCGATCGAGCGGCGTCGGCCCCGACGCCTGAGGAACGCCTGGCCGCGGCACGGTTGCGCCGGTCGGCGCCAGATAATTCTGATCCAGAAGACGCCCCGGCGTCGGCTTGTTGAGCTCTGGAGCCACAAGACCGTTGTCTTGCCCATAAGCGCCAAAGCCCGCCCCCATCGCAAGCAGGAAAGCGGCGACGACTACCGATTTTGCCATGACCCGACCCTCGCCAATGAGGACATATCTCAGATCGCGCTCATTTGCCTGGGTTTCAAGCGCCCAACAAGGACAAATCTCGATGACACACGCTCGCTCTTTCCCGCGAATGGGAAAGCTGGCGTCAGCCGTCTCGAAATTCCCGGCGTTGACAAGCCCGGACGGGGCGACGAAACGTCCCGCGCTTCAAATTCAGACGCTTCAATTTTCAGGATGGATAATGACTGACGCCCGCCTTCAGACCCAGATCGAAAAGGCCTTCGAGGATCGCGCCAAGATCACTTCGGCGACAAAGGGCGACGCGCGCGATGCGGTGGACGAGGCGCTCGATCTCCTCGACCGCGGCAAGGCCCGGGTGGCGGAAAAGCTTCCCGGCGCGAGCGGTCCCAATTCGTGGAAGGTCAACCAGTGGCTGAAGAAGGCGGTGCTCTTGAGTTTCCGCCTCAACGACAACGTGCTCGTCGACGGCGGCCCCGGCCAGGCGACCTGGTGGGATAAGATCCCCTCGAAAATGGAGGGCTGGGGCGAGAACCGGTTCAAGGACGCAGGCTTCCGCGCCGTTCCGGGCGCGATCGTGCGCCGCTCGGCCTTCATCGGCCGCGATGTCGTCTTGATGCCGAGCTTCGTCAATCTCGGCGCCTATGTCGATGAAAAGACCATGGTCGACACCTGGGTCACCGTCGGCTCGTGCGCGCAGATCGGCAAGAACGTGCATCTCTCGGGCGGCGTCGGCATCGGCGGCGTGCTCGAGCCCTTGCAGGCGAACCCAACCATCATCGAGGACGATTGCTTCATCGGCGCGCGCTCGGAGGTGGTGGAGGGCGTCATCGTCGGCGAAGGGTCGGTGCTGTCGATGGGGGTGTTCATTTCCGCCTCGACGAAGATCATCGACCGCGCCACCGGCAAGGTCCACGTCGGCCACGTGCCGCCCTATTCAGTGGTGGTGCCGGGCTCCCTGCCCGGCAAGCCGCTGCCCGATGGTTCGCCGGGACCCTCGCTGTATTGCGCCGTGATCGTGAAGACCGTCGACGCCCAGACCCGCGCCAAGACCGGAATCAACGAACTGCTCAGGGAGTAGCAGAAGCGCGCGAGTTGCTCGCCGCAAAGTAATTCGCCACCTGGGTCGGGTCGCCTTGAGTGGCGTGGAAGAGAAACCGTGCCTGTCAGGCCAGTTGACATTCCATATTTCTATGATTATGGAAATATGGAATGAAAGAAACGCTTCCGACCGACGCCGAGGTGACAACCCGCTACGCCGACATGCTCGCCGCGCTCGGGTCCGAAGCGCGCCTGCGCATCGTCCGTCTTCTGCTCTCGGCGCATCCGGACGGTCTCGTCGTCGGCGAGATCGGCGCCGAGCTGAGCATTCCGCCGTCGACGCTTTCGCATCATCTCGACAAGCTGAAGAACGAAGGCCTCGTGTCTGTTCGTCGCGAGGGTACGTTCCTTTGCCATACCGCGAATACAAAAGCACTTCAGGAACTTGTCGGGTTTCTGTTTGCAGAGTGCTGCACCCGCAACAAGGCGATCAAGCCCGAAGCGATCACTTGCGCCTGCCCATAGGAGAGAGGCCATGTCGGATACCGAGATCAGGGAAACCGTGCGCGAGCGCTACGCCGAAATTGCGCGTAGCGTATATGGACCGGGTTCGTGCTGCTACGACGGCGAAGTTGGGTCACGTTGCATCTCGGCGAACCTCTACGCCGACGATGAAACTGGCTCGCTGCCGAAAGACGCTGTGTTGGCCTCGCTTGGTTGCGGAAATCCGGCCGCGCTCGCCGAATTGGGCCAAGGCGAGACGGTTCTCGATCTCGGCTCCGGCGGCGGCATCGACGTGTTGCTCTCGGCGCGTCGCGTGGGGCTTACGGGCAAGGCGTATGGGCTCGACATGACCGATGACATGCTCACGTTGGCTCGCGAGAACCAGAGGAAGGCGGGAGCAGAGAACGTCGAATTCTTGAAGGGCGAGATCGAGTCGATCCCATTGCCCGACAATTCTATCGACGTGATCATTTCGAACTGCGTCATCAATCTCTCGGCCGACAAGGACAAGGTGTTGCGTGAGGCTTTCCGGGTGCTGAAGCCGGGTGGCCGCTTCGCGGTCTCAGACGTTGTGACGCGGGGAGCAATCCCCGACGCGATCCGCCGGGATGTATTGCTCTGGGCTGGCTGCATCGCCGGGGCGCTCGACGAAAACGATTACCGCAAGAGGCTCGCCGCAGCCGGGTTCGAGGCAATCGGCATTGAGCCCACGCGCATCTACAACATAGAGGACGCTCGAGAATTCCTGACCAGCAAAGACATCGATGTCGATGCTGTTGCCTTGGCCGTCGAAGGCAAATTCATGAGCGCCTTCGTCCGAGCGAAGAAGCCGGGCGTCGCCGCAAATGCCGAAGCCGGGAGCTGATGCACCCCGAGTTGCTGCGCGTGAAGCGAGTCTATGAACGCCATGACATCGACGCTCGCCCGGCGTCTCGCGGCTGAAGCACTTGGAACCGGCTTTCTGGTCGCGACTGTCGTTGGGTCGGGCATCATGGCCGAGACGCTGACGAAGGATACGGGCCTCGCGCTTCTCGGCAATACGCTGCGACGGGCGCGATTCTCGTGGTGCTGATCACAATTCTGGGGCCGATTTCCGGCGCGCATTTCAATCCGGCTGTCACCCTCGTTTTGCTCTCAAGCGCGATCTGCGGCCGCAGGAAACGGGCCTTTACATGTTCGCGCAAATCATTGGCGGCATTGTCGGAACATTCGCGACGCATCTCATGTTCAACCGGCCGATCGTCGTGACGCCCAAAGGGGCCAAACTCTGCCGCCCGTCGGAAACGGTGCTCGATATTCTCGCCAATTCGGCCATTGGCCGATTTGTGAAGGAAGACGGCGAGGTCGTTGAGACGGCTCCGGATTCCCGGTCAGGGGGTTAAGGTCGTTGGGTATCGGCGGATCGGCCTGCACGTGCCGCACCGGGCGCAGCTCAGGAAAGCCGCGATCTCACCCCAGGCCATGCTCCAGTCGACGGACGCGCGCCCGCTGCGGTGAGCGCCCGTTCAAAATTGTCGCATCCTTCGCTTTACGAAAATCAGAATCCATGCTATACATCATGGCATGGACAATGTTGAACCGCGCCGTCAGTCGGGGAAAGAGCCATACTCGTCATGCATTTCGCGGGGAAGCCAAGGGGAGCGGGGAATTCTCTGACTCCAAACGGCCGTAACTCATTGAAAAGTCCCGATTCGAAAAAATAAACGCTAATAAGCGCTAGCCACTTTCCTAACGTTTACGCTCGTTTAGTCCCGTTTATTCGCGCTTATTTGAATTGGCCTATGCAACCTTCGCATGGGCGCGCTGACCCGTGCCGGACGCAGTCACGACCCCATCGCCGCCGCGATCTCCTCCCTGAGGCCGTCCGCGGTTTGAGGCTGAAGACCGACCGCTTCGAGCGCGGCCGCCGTCGCGCCGACCAGTTCGGCGTTCGAGGCGGCGCGGGCGCCGTCGGGCAGGCTGAGATTGTTCTCAAACCCGACCCGCGGGCAACCCCCGAGCAGCGCGGCGGCGGTGACGCAGGCGGTCTCGCGGCGGCCGAACGCGCAGACGCTCCACGATGCGAACCGGGGCATGTCGGGCGCGAGGAACGGAAGCAGGTCGCGCGGGAGAGCGGTGCGGGTGAGCGAGAACCGCCCGAGCACGTAGAGGACGGAGAGCTTGTCGAACGGGATCAACCCCTGCTTCGCCATCGCCCCAAGGCGCTCCGCCTCGGCTGGCGTATAGAGGATGATCTGCGGCCAGACGCGCATCTGCTTCAACCTGCCGAGGAATACGCAGAAGTCCTTCTCGTCGGGCGCCTCGGGAGCGAACTCGCGCAGCGCCAGCGACACGGCTTCCGGGTTGGTCTTGAGGACGGCCGCCCTTTGCTCGGCCGGCGAATAGCGGCCGATCGATTCGCTGGTGATCTGCAGCACCAGCCGGTCCCCGACCTCCTGGCAAATGTGGGCGATCGTGGCGCGATAGGCCTCCGGGTCGAGAGAGTGCTGGCCCTCCGCGTCGCGCACATGCAGGTGGATCATCGAGGCCCCGCGCTCGAGGCACTCGGCGGCGGTCCGGGCAAGTTCATCAGCCGTCAGCGGCAGTTCCGGGTGGTCAGCCTTGGTCTTGCGCCCGCCGTTGGGCGCGACCGTCAACGCGACCCGTCCTCGCCCTTCGGCCACCGCTGCTTGCCTTTCCGCCGATCTCCGGGAGCGCGTAGACTGGGCCGAGCCCGCCTTTCACACAACCCGCCATTGTTGTCGGTCATGACCCATATCCTGCATCGCTCCCCGAACGCCGTCATGCCGGTCGCGGTTTCCGGCTCAGGCGTCGAGATCGTCGATTCCGAGGGTCGCCGCTACCTCGACGCGTCTGGGGGCGCGGCTGTCTCATGCCTCGGCCACGGGCATCCCGACGTGCTGGCCGCGATGCGCCGCCAGCTCGAGGCGCTGGCCTACGCGCACACGTCCTTTTTCACCACCGAAGTCGCCGAGCGTCTGGCCGACCGCCTGATCGAGGACGCTCCGCCCGGGCTCGAGCGCGTCTACCTTGTCAGCGGCGGTTCGGAGGCGATCGAGGCGGCGCTCAAGATGGCGCGCCAGTATTTCGTCGAGATCGGCGAGCCTCAGCGCCGCCATGTCATCGCCCGGCGCCAGAGCTATCACGGCAACACGCTGGGCGCGCTCGCGGTCGGCGGCAACGCCTGGCGGCGCGCCCAGTTCGAGCCCCTGCTGATCGAAACCCATCACATCGACCCCTGCTACGCCTACCGGATGCAGCGGGAAGGCGAGAGCGACGCGGATTATGCGGCGAGAGCCGCGCAGGCGCTGGAGGACAAGCTCATCGAGATCGGCCCCGATCGCGTCATCGCTTTCGTGGCCGAGACCGTGGTGGGCGCGACGGCCGGCGCCGTTCCGCCGGTCGGCGATTACTTCAAGCGCATCCGGGCGATCTGCGATCGCTACGGCGTGCTGCTGATTCTCGACGAGGTGATGTGCGGCATGGGCCGCACCGGCACGCTGCACGCCTGCGAGCAAGAGGGGATAGCGCCGGACCTCATGGCCATCGCCAAGGGTCTCGGCGGCGGCTATCAGCCGATCGGCGCGGTCATGCTGACGCAGCGGATCACCGAAGCGTTCGCGAAGGGCTCAGGCGCCTTTCAGCACGGCCACACCTATATGGGCCATCCGATGGCCGCGGCGGCGGCGCTGGCGGTGCAGGACGTCATCCGGCGCGACGGGCTGCTCGCCAACGTGGAAGAGATGGGCGCAAGGCTCGAACGCCGTCTCGAGGAACGCTTCGGCCAGCACTCGTTCGTTGGCGACATCCGGGGCCGCGGCCTCTTTTGGGCGCTTGAACTGGTCGCCGATCGCGCCAGCAAACGGGCGTTCGATCCCGCGGCCAAACTCCACGCGCGCATCAAGCGCGAGGCGATGGCGCGCGGCTTGATGGTCTATCCGATGGGCGGGACGGTCGACGGCGTGAACGGCGATCATGTTCTGCTGGCGCCTCCCTTCATCGTCGAGGGGAGCCAAGTCGACGCGATCGCCGAACGCCTCGGGGCGGCGCTCGACGCGGCGATCGACGATGTCCGATAGCCCCGTAAGGGTCGCGAGCCCGCCATACAAAGAGCGCAGGGCTTGCGGAAAGGCGAGGCTTTCCCAATATCCGGGCGCTTCAACCGCCGATTCGGCGCCTCAACCGACAGTCGAAGGGACTTGATTTCGTGGCGAGACGCTTCCGACGGCCCGCGCTTCTGCTGGTCTCCGCAACGGCCGCCGCGGCCGCCTTGGCCCAGCAGGCGCCGCTCGATCTGACCGCGCCAGCCGCGGCGGCGCAAAAGTCGGCCAAATCGTCGAAGGGCGACCCTGCGCCGATTCCGGCGAGCGAAGCCGTTCAGCGCGCCAATGCCTGGCTCGACGCGGCCCGCGTCATGAGCGCCGACTTCGTCCAGATCGGGCCGAACGGACGCCGCTCCGAAGGGCAGCTGAGCGTTGCCCGGCCCGGTCATATGCGATTCGAATATACCGATCCGCCGCGGTTCGAGATCATAGCCGACGGCCGCAGCGTCGCGATCGTCGACAAGAAGCTCAATACACAGGACGAATATTTCATCGGCCAGACGCCGCTCAAGTTTCTGCTTTCCGATCACATCGACCTCGCCCGCGACACGCACCTCTTGAACGTCTCGCAAGAGGGCAAGACGGTCACGATCGAGCTCGAGGATCGGGCCGCGCTCGGGGGCACCGCGCATCTTTCCCTCGTCTTCGACGCGTCGACATTTGCGCTGAAGCAATGGACGGTCATCGACGCCCAGGGCTTCCAGACGGTTGTCACCCTGTTCAATGTCGACCTGGCGACCAACCCGGACCCGGCGCTCTTCCACATCGACGAGAACCTGCCGGCCAATCAGCTCGGCAATCGCAGGCGGTGACGTCGGGCCTGTGGGCAATAATCCAACGGTGCTTGCCCTCCCCGCTCCGGCCGGGCAAGTGGCTGTCTGCCTCCTCGGAGCCTGACATGACGTTCACCGTCGCCACGTGGAACATCAACTCGGTGCGCCTGCGCATCGATCTCGTGGTCCGCTACCTCGTCGAGCACCAGCCCGACGTTCTATGTCTGCAGGAAACGAAATGTCCTGACGGAAATTTCCCCTTTGGGGCGTTCCGGGACGCAGGCTATCCCCATATCGCGATCAACGGACAGAAGGGTTACCACGGCGTGGCCATTGTTTCGCGCCTGCCGCTTGAAACCTTCTCCAAGCGGGATTTTTGCGCCAAGGGCGATGCGCGCCATTTGCATGTCGTCCTCGGCGGCGAGGCGCAGGGGCTGGAGCTTCACAACTTTTACGTACCCGCGGGCGGCGACGAGCCAGACCCCGAGATCAACGTCAAGTTCGCCCACAAGCTCGCCTTCGTCGACGAGATGGTGGATTGGGCCAGGGACGAGAAGCCCGCGGCGCAACGATCCATCCTCGTTGGCGATCTGAATATTGCGCCGCTTGAGCATGATGTCTGGAGCCACAAATCGCTTCTCAACGTTGTCAGCCATACGCCCATCGAGGTCGACAAACTGACCCAGGCTCAGGCCGCGGGCCCCTGGGTCGATGCGCTGCGCAAATTCGTGCCCGACAACGAGAAGCTCTACACTTGGTGGAGCTATCGCTCGCCAGATTGGCAGAAAGCCAACAAAGGAAGGCGGCTGGACCATATCTGGGTCAGCCCGGCGCTCGGCGATTCCGTGAAAGGGATGCGCGTTCTGCGCGACGCCCGCGGCTGGGAGCGCCCATCCGACCACGCGCCGGTTATGATAAGATTGGAATTGTAGCTGTCGCCACTTTTTCAGAACCGGCTTCGAGCTGTGACCATCCGACGCTTGATCCAATGGGCGGCGAGTGTTGCCCTCTCGCTGGTTGCGCTTGCGACGCTCGTCGTCGCCACTCTGTTTTATCGCGCAATGCCAGCCTATTCGGGCGCCGAAAGACTACCAGGTCTTTCATCCGAAGCCCGTGTGTGGCGCGACGCGTACGGGGTGCCGCACGTTTTTGCCAGTTCAATGGACGACGCGGCCCGTGCGCTCGGCTACCTGCATGCAAGCGAACGGATGTTCCAAATGGACATCCTGCGCCGGGTCGGCCAGGGGCGCATGGCCGAAATCCGCGGCGCCGATCTTCTGCCTGTCGACAAGTTCATTCGCACGGTGGGCTTTTACCGTGAGGCCGAGACGAGCCTTTCTGCGCTGTCGCCCTGGGCTCAGAAGCGGCTCGAGGCCTATGCCGAGGGCGTCAACGCTTTCCTGGCAAGCCACGCGCTGCCGCCCGAGTTCCTCCTCGCGGGTGATAGACCTGAGCCTTGGAAACCGGCCGATTCGCTGGTGATCGGTAAGATCGAGGCCTACCAACTCTCACAGAATTTCAAGGTTAAACTTCTTCGGGGCCGCCTTCTCGCCAAGTTCGGACCGGAACGGGCAAATTGGCTCTTTCCCGGCGCGCCGCCTGGCGGCCCAATCACGACGTTGCCGGCGATCAGCGACACTCATGCGAGCAGCGATAGCATCGATGAAGAGCTCGGAACCTTGACTGGAGTAGGCAAAGGCGCATCGAACGAATGGGTCGTAGGCGGATCGCGGACATTGAGCGGACGGCCGATTCTCGCCAACGACCCGCATCTCGACCTTAGCGCTCCGATCCTGTGGTATTTGGCTCGCGTGGTCACGCCCGAAGGGTCCGTTAAAGGCGCCACTTTGCCCGGCGCCCCTGTCTTCGTGCTCGGCCAAAACGATTCTATCGCCTGGGGGCTGACGACCGCGGATTCGAACGTTCAGGACCTCTTCATCGAAACCGTCGATCCGACCGACCCGTCGAAATATCTCACCCCTGACGGGCCAAAGCCGTTCGAGACGCGGGAAGAAACAATTCATGTGAAAGGCGGCGCCGACGTCCAGCTCACGATCCGCGCGACGCGGCATGGTCCGCTCCTCTCGGACATCAACGCGGATCTAGCGAATTTCGCTGGGCCGGACAAGGCGGTCGCCCTCGCCTTCACCGGGCTTGGCGATCGCGACACCACCGGCGAAGCCCTCATGCGGGTCAATTCCGCGCGAAACTGGGGCCAATTTCTCGACGCTCTCCGCCTCTATCAGACGCCGACCCAGAACTTGGTCTTCGCTGACGTCGGGGGCGACATCGGCTTCCTGAACCCCGGCCTGGTCCCGTTGCGAAAGTCAGGCGACGGTTCCACTCCCGTCGATGGCGCGTCCGGCGCCTTCGACTGGACTGGCACAATCCCGTTCGATCAATGGCCGCAGCTGCACAATCCGGAAACCGGGTTCGCCTTTAACGCCAACAACGCCAATTTCCCCGACGATCACAAGCCCAGTTTCGGGCAGGACTGGGAAGAGAATTTCCGCGCCCGCCGTATTCAGCAATTCTTCGACACGATCGACAAGCACAGCCTGGAAACCTCGGCCGCAATGCAGGCCGACCACCTGTCCCTGGATGTGAGGGATTTGCAGCCCTTCATAGCCGCCATTGCGCCGTCAGACGGGCGAGCGCGGACGGCGCAGGCAATGCTTCTAAACTGGGACGCGGTGATGGATAAGGACCGGGCCGAGCCGTTGATTTATACTGCATTCCTCAGATCGCTCCACAAAATCCTGCTTGACGACAAAACCGGGCTCCCGATGGGCGAGAAAGGCCCATTCGCCGCGACGACACTGGCGTCGCTAATGCGTGACCATCCCTCCTGGTGCGACGTCCCGGGCGCTCCCGATCCGAACTGCCGCAGGGCGCTCGGGCGCGCGCTCGACGAGGGACTCGCTTTGCTCGTTGGGCGCGATGGCGCCGATATGAGCCGGTGGCGTTGGGGCGCAGAGCACCGAGCGCTCCTGCGGCATCAGGTGTTCAGCCATGTTCCGCTTCTTGACCGGCTGAGCGACCTAAGTGTTTCGTCGAGCGGAGGCTACTACACGCTGGATCGGGGCGGTGGCGCCGAGGTTGCGCCAGATCTGCCATTCGCCCGAACGCATGGGGGCGGTTTTCGCGGTCTTTATGATCTGGCGGACCCTGATAAATCCCGCTTCATGATCGCGACCGGCGAATCGGCCCATATTTTCTCGCGCCACTACGGCGACCTCACGCCGCTGTGGAACGACGTCAAATCGATCACGCTTTCGGGCTCGGAAGACGAGCTCAAAAAAGCTGGCGCCCAAGAGCTGACGCTCGAGCCCTGACGATGGACTGCGTCCGAAATCCGGGGACAAGTCGCGGCGGCAACCGAATCAAGCGTGAGCGACAGCCGCATGCTCGCCGTAATCCTGCGGTAGCCGGCGCGCTCTCCAGCGAGTAAAGTCATCGAGATGAGCCAAACGCGGCAATTGCTGATCGTGGATGATGACAACGACCTGCGCCAGGCGCTGGTCGAGCAATTGGCTCTCCATCCCGAGTTTCAGGTCCAGGCGGTCGAGACGGCGGAAGCGGCGCTTGAGGCGCTCGCCACCACAACGCCCGACCTCATCATCATGGACGTCGGCCTGCCCGATCTTGACGGGCGCGAGGCGGTCAAACGGATTCGCCGAGACGGGTATCGTCGGCCCATCATCATGCTGACAGCACACGATACGGATGCAGACGCTGTGTCCGGCCTTGATTCCGGCGCGAACGATTACGTCGGCAAGCCGTTCCGGTTCGTTGTATTGCTGGCCCGAATTCGCTCGCAGCTCAGGCAATATGAAGCCAGCGAGGACGCGGAGTTTCAAGTCGGCTCTTACACCTTCCGGCCAACTTCGAAGAACCTCGTCGACCCGCAGGGGGTCAAATTGCGGCTGACCGAGAAAGAAGCGGCGATCCTGCGTTACCTCCATCGCGCCGAACAGCAACCAGTGGCCCGCGAGACTTTGCTCAAGCATGTCTGGGGCTACAACGCCAACGTCACGACGCACACGCTCGAGACGCACATCTATCGCTTGCGGCAGAAGATCGAGAATAATCCTGCCGAAGCGCAGCTTCTTGTCACCGAAGGCGGCGGGTACAAGCTTGTGGCGAGCGCGGCGTCCGCGGGACGGCCCGAGTGACGCTCGACGACGAAGTCGCGCAACTCGGGCGGACGGGCCCTTTCGACCTCCTTCCGCGCGAAGCGGTGCAATTGATCGCCTTCTCATGTGAGAAACGGCGGTTGAGGGCTGGCGAAGCGCTGTTCTTCGCCGGCGAGACCGCCGATTCCGGGTATTTCGTCCATTCGGGCTCGATCACGTTGCTCGAAGATGGAGCGGAGCCGAAAGCTGAACGGCGCGTCGACGCAGGCGCCCTCATCGGCGAGACCGCGCTCTATGCGCCGACCGCACGTCGCGTCAGTGCGCGCGCGGCCGAGGACACGGTCGTGATGCGGATTCCGCGCGAGACGTTTCGGCGTGTTCTCACGGAGTTCCCGGCGGGCGCGGCGGAGATTCGCGCCGTTCTCGCCGCCCGAATGCGCCGTCTGGTCGATGGACTGGAAGCAACCCGAATCAAGTCGTTCGAAGGCTCCCTTGCGCCGAGACCCTGGGCGGCGCAGTGACCGCCGAGACGTTGAGCGCCCTCTCCTCGTTACGCGCTCCGACGTCCGAGGACATCGATGCGCTCGCCCGAGCGGCATTCGAACGCCTGCCAGCTTCGTTCCGGCAGCTCACGGACGGTCTGGTCATCCAGGTCGCCGATTTCCCCGACGACGAGACGCTCAAGGAGATGGGCGCCGAGAGCGACTTCGACCTTTTGGGTCTTTTTCGCGGGCACGGGCTCGCTCAGCGCGGCGCGGTCGTGGAGACGGGCGAACTGCCCAACATGATCTGGCTCTATCGCCGGCCGCTGCTCGATTTCTGGTGCGACGGCGAGGATACGCTCGACGAGATCGTGACCCACGTTCTCGTGCACGAGATCGGCCATCATTTCGGGCTCTCCGACGCCGACATGGAGGCGATCGAGGAGAACGCCCGATGATCGATTCGCTCCGGAAGCAAGGCGGGGAAAACCGCGAAAGCCCCGGAGTGAGCTGGATTTCGGGGCCTTCACAAGGGCGTCACGCAAGCTGTAGAGTAAGGGCGCGGCCGGATTCGGAGACGGGCCCGCGTCAACGTCCGGAGGACGGAGCGTCGGTTTGACGGTTCATGTTCGCTCAGTTTCGCCGGGAAATTGCCCGGCGCTCGTTTTGAACGCGGATTACCGTCCGCTCAGCTACTATCCGCTGTCGATCTGGTGCTGGCAGGACGCGATCAAGGCCGTGTTCCTCGACCGGGTCAACATCATTTCCGAGTACGACACGCTGGTGCGCAGCCCGAGCTTCGAGATGCGCCTGCCCTCGGTGGTGTCGCTCAAAAGCTACGTCAAGCCGACCCGCTTTCCCGCCTTCACCCGGTTCAACGTGTTCCTGCGCGACCGCTTCACCTGCCAATATTGCGGCCAGCGCGACGACCTCACCTTCGACCATGTCGTTCCGCGCTCGAAGGGCGGGATCACGACCTGGGAGAACGTCGTCGCCGCCTGCTCGGAGTGCAACCTCAGGAAAGCCGATCTTTTACCGGCCGCGGCGCGCATGTGGCCGGCGACCAAGCCCTACCAGCCGACCGTCCACGACCTGCACCAGAACGGGCGCCTGTTCCCGCCCAATTATTTGCACGAAAGCTGGATGGACTATCTGTACTGGGACAGCGAGCTGGAAGAGTAGACCGAGCGCCTCGCACCCATCAGCGGACGGCGGGCGCCGGGAACGCCCCCAGAGCAACCGTTGCGCGAGTTACGCGCAAGAAAATCCAAGCAAAAACAAGGAAAAGTCCTTGCATTTCCTTGGATTCCTTTGGTGGAATCCGGACTTTTCAAAGGGTTGCAGCGGAAAAAAATAAAAAAAAGCCTCCATTTCCAACTCGCGTCCGGGTTGTCGCGAAACGTCTCTTGGCCGACCCGCGCGTTTCTTCATGCCCGTCCT
The DNA here is from genome assembly GCA_963726105.1 of uncultured Alphaproteobacteria bacterium. GTDB lineage: Bacteria > Pseudomonadota > Alphaproteobacteria > Rhizobiales > Beijerinckiaceae > Roseiarcus. The sequence goes on along the minus strand of CAVSBJ010000019.1, from coordinate 58,443 downwards.
CGCGGTCGACGTTTTGCCGGAACCGATGATTTGGATCAGCCGAAATGCTAACATCTATTCCCGGAATTGCAAAGGCATTGTCGACGCAGTCGCTTTCGCGCGGCGGAAGCTCCAATCGTTTCAAGGATTTGAGCGCGAAAAAGGGAGAGCGGCGGCGCGGCCGATATTCCGCCGGGGACCCGGCGAGCAATGGGTCGCGACTGCTTGGCGCACAACGATAACGGACCACCCACAAGGGCTTGAATCCATTCGTTTTGGCCGGCAAAAATCTCACAAGCCCTAAAGAGCCGATTCCGTGGCCAAGCGTTAACGCATCTCGTCAACCAACGGACGTAAGCTCCTGACCTCGGGAAAGACTTCAGCGACGACCCCGACCCGCAGCCAGACCGCGTGACCTTCGTCATCGCCGTGCGCCCTGCAATGGTGGGCCTTCTCCTCGGCCATCAGCGCCGCCCGTTTGCCGAAACGATGCTTAAACGCCTTGGCGTGGATTTCGATGGCTTGATTTAAGGACACGTTCATTGACGCCCGCCCTGTCGCAAAACCGTCATATCGCACACTGGCGACCCCTCGTCTCAAATCAGCTTGGCGATAGCGCCACCAAGGCGGGGACGAAATTTGCGGCTCGCCGGTTGCTCAATACCGTCGCATTATCGGTTCAAATGCCACAGATTTAGCCCGCCGCCAACCTGACTGAGCTCGATTACCCGCGAATCGCAGCGCCTTAGGCGTTCTCAGATTCAACGGCCCTGCGCATAGTGCGTCTGGCGCACCCATGTGACAACGATCGCCGCGCTCGGCCGTGTGATGGGAAGTCGGCTTCCTCTCGGGCCGGGCTCGGGTCGATCTCCTATGCGTTCGACGCCCTCGTCACGGTCGGCGATCCGCAGTTCCATCGCTTGACCATGAGAACGGCGAAGAACTACGGTTAGCGGACGAGGGAGGAAACGACTTGGCGCAAGGCGGCATCCTGCGTTTCGAGAATGTCGCCAAGTCGTTCGGGGGCACGCAAGCGCTCAAGGGCGTGAGCTTCGACGTCAATCGCGGCGAGGTCGTCGCCCTTCTGGGCGAGAACGGCGCTGGCAAATCCACCCTGATCAAGGTTCTCGGCGGCATTGTCGCCGCTGACAGCGGAGCGGTGTCGATCGACGGCGAGCCCTATCGTCATCGCGCCGACGCGTGCCAGAGCGTCGCCTTCGTTCACCAGGATCTCGGGCTCATCGAATGGATGACGGTCGCCGAAAACATGGCGCTCGCCCAAGGGTTTCCGCGTCGTGGCTCACGTATGCCCTTTGCGCCGATCGATTGGTCGACGGCCGAGCGGCGCGCCGAGCAAGCGCTGGCGCTGATCGGCGGCCGGATCGATCCTAGCCGACGCGTGCGAAGCCTCAGCCGGACCGAGAAGTCGCTGGTCGCGATCGCTCGGGCGCTGGTCGTCAATTGCGATTTCCTGGTGCTGGACGAGCCGACCGCGAGCCTGCCGGCCGACGAGGTGGAGCGTCTGTTCGAGGCGGTGCGGGGCCTCAGGAGCCGCGGCGTCGGCATGATCTATGTCTCGCATCGCCTGGACGAGATCTTTCGCATCGCCGACCGGGTGGTGGTGATGCGCGACGGGCGCCTCGTCGGCGAGAAGCCCGTGTGCGACACCAATCCCGACGCGCTCATCAGCCTCATCGTCGGGCGTTCCACGTTCGAACTCTTCCACAAGAGCGACAGCGCTCCGGGGCCGGCGCGGGTCGTCGTGCGCGGCCTCAAGACGCCGGGGGCGGGCCCGGTCGACTTCGACATTCGTGAGGGCGAATTGCTCGGCCTTGTCGGCCTGAGGGGCGCGGGGCAGGAAGAAATCGGCCGCGCCCTGTTCGGCGCCATCCCCCATGACGGGTCGATCCTGATCGACGGCAAGGCGCCGGACCTCTCCTCGCCACGCGCCGCCGTGCGCGCGGGCGTCGGTCTGCTCGCTCGCGACCGGGCGGAAGAATCCGTCGCCTCCGCGCTCGCCGTGCGCGAGAACGCCTATCTCAATCCCAGCGCCTCCGGCCGCGGCCTCCTCTCCTTCCTCGGGCGTCGCGCCGAGGCGCGCCGAGCGACGACGCTCGGCGCCTCGGTCAACCTTCGCCCGAATGCGCCGGAATTGCCGATCGAGGGGCTCTCGGGCGGCAATCAGCAGAAAGTCATCGTCGGCCGCTGGCTCGCGACAGAGCGCCGGCTGCTCGTCGCCGAAGACCCGACGGCCGGCGTCGATGTCGGCGCGAAAGCGGAAATCTACCGCCTCATCGAGCGCGCGCTCGGGGCGAAACTCGCGGTTGCGGTGGTGTCGACCGACTTCGAGGAGGTTGGTCATATCTGCCATCGGGCGCTCGTCTTCAACCGCGGCCGCATCATCGCCGAGCTCAATGGTTCAGAACTCACAACCGAGTCGGTGATCGCCGCCGCCTCCGCGTCCGAAGCCGCGTAAGACAAGAGCCAAGGAGGAAGCGAATGGCGACGAATTCGATCCGCTCCGACGCTCTCGAGCCGACCGCCGCCGAACTGAAGCGCGCCTCCTGGGGCGCGCGGCTCACCCGGCTCCTGCCGGTCTACGGCTTGCCGATTCTCGCCCTCCTTCTCATCGCGCTCTTTTCCGTCATCCTGCCGGACACGTTCCCGACCCTTCTCAACCTGCGCTCGATCGTCGCCGACAAGGCGATCATCGCGCTTCTGTCGCTGGCCGCGATGATCCCGATGGTGTCGGGCAAGATCGACCTCACGGTCGGATACGGCATCGTGCTGTGGCACATTCTGGCGATCAGCCTGCAGACCGTGTACGGCCTGCCTTGGCCGCTCGCGGTCGCCGTCGTCCTTGTCCTCGGCGCCCTGGTCGGATTGATCAATGGGATTCTGGTCGAGGTCGCCTTCATCGATTCCTTCATCGCGACCTTGGGCACCGGCACCGCGCTCTATGCGATCGCGCTCTGGCACACGGGCGGACGCCAGGTGCTGGGCAGCCTGCCGAAGGGGTTCCTGGCTCTGAACGGCACGATGGTGTTCGGCCTGCCGATCACCGGCTTCTACGTTCTGGCCTTCGCATGTCTCCTGTGGTTCGTCCTCGAATATCTGCCGGTCGGGCGCTACTTGTACGCTATCGGCGCGAATCCGAGGGCCGCGGCGCTGAACGGCATCCCCGTCCGCCGCTACACGATCGCCGCCTTCGTCGTCTCGGGACTGCTGACGGCGGTCGCCGGCGTCCTGCTGGCCTCGAGGCTGAGGATCGGCCAGGCGAGCGTCGGCCTGGAATATCTGCTGCCTGCGCTGGTCGGCGCCTTTTTGGGCTCGACGACGATCAAGCCCGGCCGCGTCAACGTCTGGGGCACGATGGTCGGCGTCGCGATCCTCGCGATCGGCATCGCGGGCATTCAGCAGTTCGGCGGCTCGTTCTGGGTCGAGCCGATGTTCAACAGCGTGACGCTCCTCATCTCGATCGGCATCGCCGGCTACGCCCAGCGGCGCCGCAGCGCAGCCGAGGCCCAGATCAACAAAAAGGCGGCCGCATGAGGCGGGCGTCGCAACCGGGAGGACGATCCATGATCAGCAGGGTGATTTTGATGGGGGCGGCCGGCGCGCTGGCCATAGCCGCCGTCGCGAGCTCGGCGAGGGCCGACGCGCTTGTCGACGAGGCCAAGGCCGTGGTCGAGAAAGCGACGGCGCGCGCGGACAAATGGGACGGGCCCACGAGCGGTCCCAAGGCCGTCGAGAAGAAGACGGTCGTCTACGTCGCGGGCGACATGCGCAACGGCGGCATCCTCGGTGTCGCGCATGGCCTCAAGGAGGCGGCCGGCGTGCTGGGATGGACCTATCGCGAGATCGACGGCCAGGGCACGGTTTCGGGGCAGGCTGCGGCCTTGAGCCAGGCGATCGCGCTCAAGCCGGACGCCATCGTCGTCGGCGGCAGCGACGCCGTCCAGCAGAAGGCGGGGCTCGAGGATGCGGCCAAGCAGGGAATCCTCATGGTCGGCTGGCACGCGGGGCCTAAGCCCGGCCCGATGGAGAACGCGCCGGTGTTCGCCAATGTCACAACCGACGCGATGGAAGTGGCGAAGGTCGCGGCGATGAAGGCGATCGCGGATTCGAACGGCAAGGCGGGCGTCGTGGTCTTCGCCGATTCGGCCTACGCCATCGCCATCGCCAAGGGTCGCGCCATGGAATCGTGGATCAAGAAGTGCGAAGGCTGCAAGGTGCTGGCGTTCGAGGATACGCCGCTCGCCGACACGGCGAACCGGGTGCCGCAGCTCACGACGACGCTTCTCCAGCAGTTCGGGCCCAAATGGACCCATTCGCTGGCGATCAACGACCTCTACTACGACTCGATGGGACCCTCGCTCCAGGTCGCAGGCTTGAAGGGCGACGGAGACCCGCAGAACATTTCGGCCGGCGACGGGTCGGAATCGGCCTATCAGCGCATCCGCGACAAGGATTACCAGGCGGCAACCGTGCCGGAGCCGCTCAACATGCAGGGCTGGCAGCTCGCCGACGAACTCAACCGGGCCTTCGCCCATGACAAATGGTCGGGCTTCGTGCCGGCCGTCCATCTCGTGACCGCGGCCAATATCGCCTATGACGGCGGCCCGAAGAACGTGTTCGATCCCGACAATGGCTATCGCGACGAATACAAAAAGATCTGGGGCGTCAAGTAGGGCGGCGCCCGGGGGCGGGGCTTGCCTCCGCCCCCGCCTGCCCGTTTAAAGCAGATCGTCATCGCGTCGAATCGGGCGCTGTGGGGCGGTCCATAGCCCGTCGGCGGACCCGCCTCCTTGCGGACGCCCGTCGCACCGCGCTGGGCCGCGCTCATCGGGCGTGGCTTCAAGGGTCCGGTCAAGCCAAAGGCGATCGGCGCTTGGTCAAAACTCAATCCGTTTGACCGGAGTCGACGTAAAGCGGTTGCTGCGGATCGAGGGCGAGGACGTCGCTTTTTTGGGGAAGGCGTTGCGTCGCCGGGATATTCGGGTCTCATGGGCGCCGATGTTCTTGCGCCGGCTTCTGCTCATGACAATCGAGCCTTCCAAAGAACGACTGGGAGCTGACCAAATCCTTCTTGAAGCGGCGCATTTCCTTGGATCTGGCGCGAGTTGCTTAAACTGAAACCATGCGGGTTCTCCTGATCGAAGACGACCTGATGATAGGACAAGGCCTGTCGCGCGCGCTCAAGGCGGAAGGCATGACCGTGGACTGGGTGCGCGACGGCCGGGAAGCGCAGGCTGCGCTGCGCGAGGGCCCGCACGCGATCGTTCTGCTCGATCTGGGCTTGCCGGGGGCCGACGGTCTCGACCTTTTGAAGTCCGCACGAGGCGAAGGCGTGAACGCCCCGGTGCTCGTGATAACGGCGCGCGACGGTCTCGAGGATCGCGTGCGGGGCCTCGATCTTGGCGCCGACGATTATCTCGTCAAGCCGTTCGAGGTTCGGGAGCTGCTGGCGAGAATGCGGGCCATCCTTCGTCGCCGACAGGGGCGAGCCGTGTCACGCCTGGCGGCCAACGCCGCCGAGCTTGATCCGGAGACTCACGAACTGTCCCGCGCGGGGACCGTCGAAATCCTGCCCGCGCGGGAATACGGGCTTATGCACGCCTTGATGGAGCGCCCCGGCCGCATATTGTCCCGCGCTCAAATCGAGGAACGCATCTATGGCTGGGGCGAAGAAGTGGAAAGCAACGCGGTTGACGCGCTGATTTACTCGATCCGCCGGAAATTTGGAAAGGACGTCATTCTCAACGTTCGCGGCGCCGGCTGGGTGACCCCGAAATGACGACAGTCATCTCGCTAAAGCGAACGGCGCTCGTCTGGATGACCATCCTGTTGGCGCTGGTCGGACTGGCGACCGCCGTGATCTCCTATCGTCTGGCGCGCGATCAGGCGGCGGAGTTCCTCGACGGGCAGCTTCGCCAGGTCGCGTTGAACGCGGGAATTGGACCGCGCGCCGCCGCTGCTCCGGCTTTCGATCAAGACCCGGAAGACGAACTCGCGGTGACGATCTGGAACGCGGACGGCGCCATGGCCCATACGTCGCCCCCGGACGTGACCATCCCGCGCCAGGCGCGCAGGGGATTTGCCGAAGTCACGACCGGTGGCGAGCGCTGGCGCGTTTACACGGCAGGCGATGATGGGCGCGCGGTGCAGGTCGCGCAACGCATGACAGTGCGCGATGAAATCGCTCAGGGCGCGGCGATTGGCGCGGCGGCGCCCGTCCTGATCCTTATTCCGCTGTCGTGGCTGGTGGTCGGCTGGGCGATAAGCCGCGCGCTCGAGCGTCTCGACTTTTTCGCCAGGGACATCGCCGAGCGCGGCGCGAGCGCCGTCGCGCCAATTCCGCTCGCCGAAATCCCGACCGAGGTCGTGCCGGTCGTGAAAAGCATGAACGGCCTGATCGAAAGGCTGCGCGCCGCCCTCGAGGCTCAAAAGCGGTTTCTAGCCGACGCCGCCCACGAATTGCGAACCCCGCTGGCGGCGATGCAGATACAGGTCGACAGCCTTTCGCTGGCGAATCCCTCGTCGCTCGCCGGGAGCAAAGCCGCGCTCGCGCAAGGGGTGCGCCGCGCGAGCACGCTCGTCGATCAGCTCATGCGTCTGGCGCGGCTCGACGAACCCGCGCGGTCCCCCCTGGAGGAGACGGATATCGCTCAAATCCTTCTCGATTGTGTCGGTGATTATATCGTGATCGCCGATCGCAAAGGGGTCGACCTGGGGGTTGACGCGCCCGTCCCCGCCCCGATTGTCGGCAACAGCGAGGAATTGCGCGTCTTGTTCTCGAACCTTATCGAAAACGCGGTTCGGTATACGCCGTCGGGGGGCGCGGTTGACGTCAGCGTCAGGGTCGAGAGTTCGCGGGCCGTCGTCGAGGTGCTCGATACCGGATGTGGACTTGCGCCCGACGCGCAGGCGCGGATCTTCGATCGATTTTATCGCGGCGCGCCGGGAACCGAAGGGAGCGGTCTCGGCCTTGCGATCGCGCGGCGCATCGCCGAGCGCAACGGACTCGCCCTCGCTGTCAAAAACCGCGCCGACGGGCGGAGCGGGGTGCTGGCTCGTATCGAACTGCCGATCGGCGAACGGGGTGACGCTCACCAAGTCTAGCTCATTCTCTCCTCATTCGGGCGCCCCATCTCTTTTGCGGAAGCAGCGGCGCGCCCTTGGCGACCCGCCAGCAAAGCAGCATCTGGAGAGATCATGAAGAATGTTAATCAGAATATGGGGCCTCGATACCGTCTATGGGTGTCCATGGGCGCCGCGAGCGTACTGCTGAGCCTCGCGCCCGCGTTCGCCTATACTGGGGAAGGGCTCGCCAAGGACGCCAAAGTCAGCATTTCCGAGGCGCGCGCCATCGCTCTGAAAGCGCACCCCGGCAAGATTACCGACGAGGAACTGGAGCGTGAAAAGGGAGGAACCGGCCTTCGATATTCGTTCGACATCAAGAGCGGCGGAGCCACCCAGGAAGTCGGCGTCGACGCGCGAACGGGGCAGGTCTTGGAGAACGCCACGGAAGGCAAGAATCCCGATTGACGAACCCGTTGATCGAACGCCCAAGCGGAATCGGCCCTCTCATCGAAGGGGGCCGATTCCTTTTTCAAGAAACCATAAGGTTGGTGGCATGAATAGGGAATTGGCCGGCGCCTTGAGCAAAGTCCCGGAAGTCACGATCGGGTTCTGGATCATAAAAATTCTTGCGACGACCCTGGGAGAGACGGGCGGCGACGCGGTCACGATGTCAATGAATTTGGGCTATGCGGTTGGCAGCTTCATCTTTCTCGGCATTTTCGTGGCGGTCGTCATCGCCCAGATCAGCGCGAAAAAATTCCATCCCTTTCTCTATTGGATCACGATCGTCGCGACGACCACCCTGGGCACGACCATGGCGGATTTCTTCGATCGCTCACTCGGCGTCGGCTATTTCGGCGGATCGTCGTTTCTCTTCGCGGGGCTGATTGCCTCCCTCGCCGTTTGGCGCTGGTCGGAGGGGTCGATCTCCGTCAATACTGTCGCCACGCCGAAGGTCGAGATGTTCTATTGGGTGGCGATCCTGTTCTCGCAGACCCTGGGTACGGCGCTCGGCGACTGGATGGCGGACACGAACGGTATTGGCTACGAGGCTGGGGCGGTCGTGTTCGCCGCAGGCCTGGCGGTGGTCGCCTTCGCATATTACTACACCGCGATCTCGCGCACGCTGCTGTTCTGGGCGGCGTTCATCCTGACCCGACCGCTCGGCGCGACGCTCGGCGACCTCCTCGACAAGCCCCACGATCACGGCGGGCTGGAAATCAGCCGCTATCTGGCCTCGGGCATCCTCGCGGCGACCATTGTGGCCCTTGTCCTCATCCTTCCGCAACGGGCCGGTGTTCATCCGGGCGGTCGCATGCCGGAGGAGGAAGTTCAGGAGGCATGACGCCGGCAAGCATGCGGGCTTCGCCTTCGCCAAGGTCGATAGGGTTCGGTTCACGATCAGAGAGAAAATGGCGACGCGCACGGCGGCCCCGGGTCGCGTTGACCCCTCGCGGCGCCCTGGGGCGATGACCGCTATTTGCGCGAAGCCGCCGTCCATCGCGCCGTCTTCGAGCGGCCACCGGCGCAAGCGCGCGATCGAGTTTTAAAGCCTGGTGGAGACCGCTCCCGCCGGCGGTCGCGGCTTGATGCGCTCCGCTCACGTAAGCCTGGCGCGGTCGGAAGCGACAACTCCGCCAAAAATTCGGGCGCTTAAGCCGTCGTCTCCGTCAGCTCAGCGCAGCTTTGAGCCTATTGCTGCGAAGCCCGCACTCCGTCGGGGCCTGCATGAGCCGGCTTGGAGGTCCTGAAGACGCCGCCGAACAATTCGGCGATGTCTTCGGCGGCGAGCGCCGCCGTCCGAGCGACCCATCCATGCTGCCGCGGCTCGACAGGCGAGGCGTCGGCCATGGCCATCGTCCTGGCGGGCGTCGCGACGGTCGCGCCGATGATCGCGATCGGCATGGGCGGCAAGGGAGCGGTGAGCTCGGCCGCCCGCGCGAGAAGCGCGTCGTCATCATATTTCGGCGCCGAGAAAGCGTAAGCCAGCGCAAGCGCGCCGGTCGGCGAGCGGTCGACGCCGGACGTAATAACCGCCGGCAGCGACCCGCGCGGGATCGCCGGGCCGAAGGCCTTGTTCGACAGCGGGATAAAGGCGCCGCCGGCCTGGTTGGTCGCCGAAGCGAGGATGATATCAGCCGGACGCGTCGGAGGCATGGGCGCATCGGCGAATGCGAGCGCGGCGAGATCGGCGGGCTTCCGCGGCGGCAGCGGGGCGATAAACTTCGGCCCCGCCGGGACGTCTGGCGCAGCGTCACTGGCCACGTTGGGCTGCTCCAGCGCCGCGAGCGCCTGCGCCTTGACTGGCGGCGTCGGCGCTGACTCGGGCGCGCTGGCGTCAGTCGGGCCGGTCGACAGATTACGCTTGGCCTTCGCCACCGCCTCCGGCCCGGAATCGGGGGCCTGGGGCTTCGCGGCCGGCGCCGGTTCGGGGGCGCTGGCGTAGGTGACGCCGGTGGGCAGGTCGCGCTTGGCCTTGGCGACCGCCTCGGGCCCGACGTCGGCGACCTCGACCGGCGGCTGCGGGCCGCCGCTTCGGCCGCCGCGCGCATTGCCGGCCCCGGCCAGGGCGGTCGTCGCCTCCTGGCCGCCGGACTCCTCGGCGTCGTCGGCGCCGCCGCCGCCAAACAGCCAGGAGAACAGCCCGCCGATTCCCCCGCCACGGGCCACTTGCACATTTCCGCCGCGCGCTTCGATCTCGGCGCGCGCCAGCTCGTAGCCCGGCATCGGCTGGCCGTCGGCAGGGATGAACACGGTCTTTCCGTCAGGGAACAATCGTGTCAGCGCGTCGCGGCTCATTTTCGGCCAATATCGGACCGACCCGCTGTCGATATGCACCCAAGGGGTGTTGCCAGTCGGGTAGAAGCCCACGCCCCCGGTCTGCGCGCGCATGGCGATGTCGCGAATGCGCGCCGTGCTGACGTCGAGAAAATGCGCGTCGATCGCCTTGCCCTGCATATGCTGGGAATGCTCGGCCACCTGACGCGACCGCCTGCGCAGCATCGCGTTGGTCTGCGGCGAACGGTAGCCGGACAGGACGTCGATCGGCTGGCTCGAGCCGGACTCGCGATAGACCTCCCAGATGATGTCGAAGAGATGCGGGTCCATTTTGGTCGGCTCATTGAGCCGCCAGTCCCGGCAGAACCAGTTCAGCTTGTCGAGCACCGCCTGGTCGTAGACGCCGTTGACCATGAAGGTGAACGAGCCGGATTCGTTGGTGTGCTGGTCCGAGAGGATCACGGTCCGCGTGTCGCCGTTGGCGACCGCCGACTCGGTCGAGTTCGGAACCAGCCAGGCGAGCGTGAAAGCCGCCGCCACCGCCATGTGCGCCCCCGCTCCGCCGCGACCGACGCACGTGCTCAGGTTAAAACCCGCCAATAACCCATCCTTCCCCAACACGTCACGACCGGCGGCGAAGCCGGCGGACTGTGCCTAACGATGTCCCACTCTTACGCTTTTGCCGGCCTCTCCCGCCGACCACCGCGACCTCCCAAGCGCCGTCCCTGGCGCTCCTTGTTCGCATTGTGACGCTTGCGTCACAGTTAAGGCAAAAAGCGATCTATTCCGCGTATAGCCCGATCTCGCCTCCCGTTCAATCTTGACTTGCCCGGGCGAGTATGAACTCGACCTTGCGAATCAGCCCGTAGGCGTCCGGGCGCTCCTTGAGCTCACCGAATTCGTCAACGAAATCAGTGAAGTAATCGATGTGGATGGGCAGCGGGCGGGCTAAGAACACTGTTCGCTCTTTTCCTCCGATCGCGGCCTCGATTCGCTCGTCCGTCCACCCGGTTGATTCGCCGCCAAGAACGAGCACGGCCAGGCTCTGCGGGTCCTCGACGCGAATGCAGCCATGGCTGAAAGCGCGGGTTTCGTCGTCAAACAGATCCTTCGACGGCGTATCGTGCAGGTAGATCGCGTGGTCGTTCGGGAACATGAACGCGAACCGGCCCAGCGCATTGTCGTCGCCGGGCAATTGGCGGACCGTGAGCCGCCCGCCGACGGTCTCCACCTCGTAGCCCCGCCGGCTCAAGGCGCCGAGCTTCGACATCATTTCCTTCTTGATGATCGAATCGGGCACCTGCCACGACGGGTTGATCAGCACATAGCGCATGACGTCGGAGAAGATCGGCGTCGGCGTCTCCGGTTTGCCGACAACGACACGCGCCTCATGAATGACCCGGTCGCCCTCCAGCACCGCGAGAGAAAAGTCGGCGAGATTGACCTCGATCCGCCGTTCGCCCATGTCGCGCGGCTCCCAGCGCCACATCTCCATGTTGGCGAGGATCGCCGCACGCTCGCGCGCCGTCGCGGCCGAGGATGGGGCGCTGACCGAGGCGGGGTAGATGTTGGCGCTGAGGGCCCGCTTGATGCGCCGCGAGGCCCCGTCCGCCTGCGGATCGAGCAGCGAATCGGAATCGAGCTCGGCGCTGAGCCCGCGCGGGCGCCGTTGCGCGACGCCTGGAGCGTCGAGGCGCTTGAGTTCGTCTCGCAGCGCGCGATAGCCCCGCTGCGGCGGGTTGAAGGCGGCGAGCCGCCGGGCCGGATCCGCCGCGGTGGACGTTTCGACCAAAGCGGCGCCGGGATCGACGACGCTCGGCGTGGCGAAAATGAGCGGCGAGACATGCGACGGCGGGACACGTGACCCGCTCGCCTGCTCGGCATAGGCGACGACCGCCGAAGCGATGGTCGTTTCGGCTTCGGCGATCGCGTCCGGATCAAGGCCGGACCCGAGGTCGCGCGGGAGAGCGAAAGCGGACAGATTGAGGCCATCGTCTCTGGCGCGTTCGAGTTGCGCCAGCGCCGCCCGCCCGACGTCGGTCAGGCCGTTTTCGCTGACCCACACCGGCGTATAGGAGCGCCCGGCATAGAAAGCCGCGATCGCTCCGCGAGCGGCGCGCCAGTCGCCTGAGCCGAGAGGGTTGCGCTTGTCGACGCGCATCACCAGCCGTTCCAGCGACGCCCTGAGCGCGCTTTGTGTCGACGAGAGCGAAGGCCCGATGGTGGGATCGTAGACGACCGGCGGCGGGATGTCCGCAGCAGCGGGCTCTTGTTCGGGCGCACCTGCAAATGGCGCCGGGAAGCGCTCGCGCGGCGCGCTTTCAGCGCCTGACGCAAGAGCAAACTTCGGCTCGGCTGAGAAGGCGACGCTCGGCGCCAGATCGCGCGCGCCACGCGCGGCCGTGAACACGGCGACCAACGGACACGCGTCGGCAAGGTCGCCGAAGCTCGGCGGCGCTTCAGGCGAGAGGACCGGCAAAGGATTGGCGACCGCGAGGCCCGCGGCGCACACCACCGCAACGGCGCCCAAGCCTGCCACAAGCTTGCGCACCCTCCCGCGCCCGAACGCGTTCATCCTCCGCTCCGACAATCGCCGCTTCGCCTGCATTATGCCGCAGCGTCGCCGACCATGTCATCATCGGCGATCCCGATGTCTTTCATCTTACGGTACAGGGTCGAGCGTCCGATGCCGAGCTTGCGCGCCATTTGCGACATTTGGCCGCGATAGTGCGAGAGCGCGAAGCGAATGACCTCGGTTTCGATCTCCTCCAGCGTGCGCACGTCGCCGCTGTCGCTGATCATTCTGAGAGAATGCGGATCGCGGTGGTCGTGCCCGGCCGGCCGGAAACCGACGGAAGCCGCGGGATCGGCGGCGATCGGAGGCGGGGCTGGCGGAATGCGCACATCGTAGCCCTCGACCTGCGCCGCGATCTGGGGAAACTCGGCGACCGTCAGTTCATCGCCGTCCGCCAGCACCACGGCGCGAAACATGGCGTTCTCGAGCTGGCGGACGTTGCCCGGCCAATCATAAGTCGTGAGCAGCGCGAGCGCGTCGTTGGCGATGCCACGGATGCGCTTGCCCTCTTCGACGCAGAAGCGGGCGAGAAAGCGCACGGCGAGATCCTGCACGTCGCAGAGCCGGGCCCTGAGCGGCGGAATGGAGATCGGAAACACGTTGAGGCGATAGAACAGATCCTCGCGGAAGCGGCCCGCCTTGACGAGTTCGATGAGGTTCTTGTTGGTCGCCGACACCAGGCGGAAATCGACCTTGACCGGGCGCCGCGAGCCAACCGGATCGATCTCGCCCTCCTGCAACGCGCGCAACAGCTTGACCTGAGTTTCAGGCGGCAGTTCGCCGATCTCGTCGAGGAACAGCGTCCCGCCGTTGGCCTCCGCGAACTTGCCGGCGTGCTTGTCGGTGGCGCCCGTGAAGGAGCCTTTCTCATGCCCGAAGAGGATGGACTCGACCAGCGTCGCGGGCAGCGCGCCGCAGTTGACGATGACGAAGGGTTTGCCCCGCCGGTCGGAGCCGCCCTGAATCGCGCGCGCCATCAATTCCTTGCCGACCCCGGATTCGCCTTCGATTAGGACAGGGATGTTCGACTTGGCCGCGCGCTCAGCGAGGCGGACGGTGCGCGCCATCGATTCGGCGCGGGTGACGATGTCGCGGAAACTCAGTTCGCCCGCATTGCGCCGCGTGGCTCGCCTGAGTTCGTCCTCGAGCGCGTCGACCCGCAGCGCGTTGCGGATCGACACCTGCAGGCGCTCGGCGCCGACCGGCTTGACGACAAAGTCCGTCGCGCCCGAACGCATGGCGGAGATGACGACCTCGATCGAGCCATGCGCCGTCTGGACGATCGCCGGCACCGCGATATCGCGCTGACGCATCCGCGCCAGCACGCCCATGCCGTCGAGATCGGGCATGACGAGATCGAGGATCAGGAGATTGATCGGCGGCCGATCACGCGCCTCGAGACGCGTGAGCGCCGCTTCCCCCAATTCCACGCATTCGGCGTTGTAGCCAAAGCGCCGGGCCATCGCCTCGAGCAAGCGCCGCTGAATAGGATCGTCATCAACAATGAGTATGAGAGCGGTCATTGTCCCCCGTGGCGGCCTTTGAGCCGCGCATTGCGCCACATTGTGGCATCACGGTAAATGCGATGTTAATGGCGTCCCGTTCCGACCCAATGTGTCGGCAAAAGCGCCGCTTTCTCGGCGCAAAACCCCGTGCAGCGTTAGCGGCAGCCTAATGCAGAGGCTTGATTGATGATTTCGAAGCTCCATTCCGCTGATGCCGCTTTGTCGCCCTCCCCTGCCCCGCCGGACCTCGGCGCCCTGCCGGAATGGCGCCTTCAGGATTTGTACGAAGGCATGGACTCTCCGCGCTTCGCCGCGGATCTCGAACGCGCCGAAAGGGAAGCGAAGCTCTTCGCGAAAGCTTATCGCGGCAAGATTGCGGATATTGCCGCGAAGCCGGATGCGGGCGCGACGCTGGCGGTCGCGGTCAAAGCTTACGAGTTGCTTCAGGATTTGACCGGCCGCATGATGGCGTATGCGTCGCTGATCTACGCCTCCGACACCAGCAATCCCGCAATCGCGAAGTTCTACGGCGACGCCCAGGAACGCGTGACCGCGCTCGCCGGAGAGGTCCTGTTTTTCGAGCTCGAACTCAATCGCGTCGACGATCCCAAGTTGAACGCCGCCATGACGGCGCCGGCGCTTGGCCATTATCGCCCCTGGCTCGAGGACATCCGCAAGGAGAAGCCGCATCAGCTCGCCGATGACCTCGAGCGATTGTTCCTCGACAAGTCGGTCAGCGCCGCGGCCGCGTGGAACCGCCTGTTCGACGATACGATGGCGGCGATCAGGTTCGATTTCGATGGCGAGAGCCTGACGCTCGAGCCGCTGCTCGGCAAGCTCATGGATCCGGACGCGAGGATCAGGGAAACGGCGGCCCACGCGCTGGCCGCGACGCTCGGCGCCAACCTGCGTCTCTTCACGCTCATCACCAACACGCTGGCCAAGGACAAGGAGACCTCCGACCGCTGGCGCAAGTTTGCCGACGTCGCCGACTCCCGCCACCTCGCCAATCGCGTCGAGCCCGAGGTTGTCGAGGCGCTCGTCACCGCAGTCACGGACGGCTATCCGCGGTTGACCCATCGCTACTACGCGCTGAAGGCCCGGTGGTTCGGCAAGGCGCAGCTCGACCACTGGGATCGCAACGCGCCGCTGCCGAACGCGCCGCGGCGGGTCTACAAGTGGGAGGCCGCGCGCGACATGGTGCTTGGCGCCTACAGCGCGTTTTCGCCGCGCATGGGCGACATCGCCCGCCGTTTCTTCGATGAAGGCTGGATCGATGCGCCGGTCAGGCCCGGCAAGGCCCGGGGCGCGTTCGCGCATCCGACGACGCCATCCTCGCATCCCTACATTCTGGTCAATTTCCTCGGCAAACCGCGTGACGTGACCACGCTCGCGCACGAGCTCGGCCACGGCGTCCATCAGGTGCTCGCCGGCGTCAACGGCCCGCTCATGGCGCCGACGCCGCTGACGCTCGCCGAAACAGCCTCGGTGTTCGGCGAAATGCTGACCTTCCGCTCGATGCTGGACACGAACACGGACCTCACCGAGCGCAAGGCAATGTTGGCGTCGAAGGTTGAGAACATGCTCAACACGGTTGCGCGCCAGATTGCGTTCTACAAGTTTGAGCGCCTCATTCACGTGGAGCGACGCAACGGCGAATTGACGACCGAACAAATCAGCCAGTTTTGGATGAAGACGCAGTCCGAAAGCCTCGGGCCCGCAATTGCGCTTCGACCCGGCTATGAGACCTATTGGGCCTATATCGGGCATTTCATTCACTCGCCCTTCTATGTCTACGCCTATGCGTTCGGCGATTGCCTGGTGAATTCGTTGTACGGGGTTTACGAGCGCTCGAGCGATGGCTTCGCCGAGCGCTATCTCGCTATGCTCGCCGCCGGCGGATCGAAATCCTATTCCGAATTGCTCGCGCCATTCGGCCTCGATGCGAAGGATCCGGGCTTCTGGACAATCGGCCTCTCGGTGATCGAGCGCATGATCGGCGAACTGGAGACGATGGAATAAGGGCGAGCGGCTCAACGCCTGACACGAACTTCGTAATGCGCGGCCCTCTCGTCGAAGCGAGCAAGCACGGCCCGCGCGGCAGCCGGCACGACCGACGTCTCCCAGCCCGGACCGGCGAAAGCTTTCACGGCGTCCCATGACGAGAAGCGCATCAGCGTCATGAACTCGACCTCGGTGTCGATCGGTCGGCGGAACAGCTCGAGTGCCTCCAATCCCGCGATTGTCTTTCCGAGAATGCCGGGGAAGATCGTGGTCCGGATGAGTTCCTCGTAGCGGTCGGCGTTCTCCGGATTCGTCCAGCCGCGCCACAAACGCAAGATCATGTCGGTCTCCTTGTCGCGCCGCCTTGCGTCGAAGGACACGGCTCGCGACCGTCCCGGGCTTAGCGGAGTCCACGCGCACGGCTCTTGGGAAAAATTGCGATTTCGCCGCATTTCGTCCTGGCGGCTGAAATTGGTCGATGCGTCGCCTATATTCGGTCTTCACCAATGCTTCTCTGCGGGAACTTTTGCGTTTGGATCAGGACAACGAAGCCAATCGCCTCAGCGCGCGGGCCAGTCGCTACGCTCGTCTCGGGGTCAACGCCGGCGCATTCGCCGCGCGTGTCGGCGTCAACCGCCTACGCGGGGGCAGCCGCGAGACCGACGCCAAGGCGCTGGCTTCCGCCTTGGGCTCGATGAAGGGCCCGCTGATGAAGGTGGCGCAGATGCTGACCACCATCCCCGACGCGGTGCCGGCCGATTTTGCCGCCGAGCTGACCAAGCTCCAGTCCCAGGCGCCGCCAATGGGCGCCTCGTTCGTGCGCCGGCGCATGCAGGCCGAGCTTGGGCCAAACTGGCGCGAGCGTTTCGCCGATTTCGATTTGAAGCCCGCGGCCGCCGCGTCGCTCGGTCAGGTGCATCGAGCCCGGAGCCTCGGCGGCGAACGACTCGCCTGCAAGCTCCAGTATCCGGACATGGCGTCGGCGGTGGAGACCGACCTCTCCAACCTCGACCTTTTGTTCTCGCTCCATCGGCGCGCCAGCGCGGCGATCGACACCCGCGAGATGGCGCGCGAAATCCGCGAGCGGGTGCGTGAGGAACTCGACTACCAGCGCGAGGCCAAGATCGCACGCCTCTACCGCGTCATGCTCGCCGACCGCCCGTTCGTCCGCGTGCCGACGGTCGAGGAGAGCTTGTCGACGCGCAGGCTGCTGACGCTGCAATGGCTCGACGGCGAGCCGCTCACCGCCTTCGAAAACGAGCCGCAGGACATGCGCGACGCCATCGCCGTCGGCCTGTTCGACGCGTGGTGGCGCCCGTTCCTGCGCTACGGCGTCATTCACGGCGATCCGCATCTCGGCAACTATACGGTCGCGGCGTCGGGAGAGGGGGCCGCGCGGCAGGTCGACGGCGTCAATCTGTTCGACTACGGCTGCGTGCGCGTCTTCCCGCCGCGGTTCGTCCTCGGCGTGGTCGAGCTCTATCGGGCGCTGAAGGCCAGCGACAAGGCGCGAATCGCTGAAGCCTATGCGATGTGGGGCTTCGCGAGTCTCACGCCCGGAGTGACCGAGGCGATGACCATGTGGGCCCGTTTCATGTGCGGGCCGATTCTCGACGATCGCGTGCGCACCGCGGCCGACGGCGTAAAGCCGTCGGAATATGGCCGACGCGAGATCGGCCAGGTGATGCGCGCCTTGAGGGCCGAGGGCGGAGGCCTGCCGGTCCCGCGCGAATTCGTCTTTCTCGAGCGAGCGACGATCGGCCTCGGCAGCGCGTTCCTGCGCCTTGGCGCGCGGCTCAACTTTCATCGCATGTACGAAGACGCGATCGCCGGCTTCGACGAGGACGCCGTCGCGCGCCGGCAGGCGGGCGCGCTTGACGCCGTCGGGCTTGGCGCGGCCGGCTGAAATCCGAACCTCCGCGCGTTAGGCGGAGCGGGCTCGACGAGCCGGAGTTGCGATGCTAGGGGGCGCCTGTCCGCATTCGCGGCGGCGAGGGAGAACACGCATGCGCCGGACCCAGGTCGCGATTGTCGGCGGCGGTCCGGCCGGCCTGCTTCTCTCCCATTTGCTGCACGGCCATGGAATCGACAGCGTGGTCATCGAGCGGCAGACGAAAGCCTATGTGCTGAAACGCATCCGCGCCGGCGTGCTCGAATTCGGCTCTGTGCAAGTGCTGCGCGATTGCGGCGCCGGCGAACGCATGGACCGGGAAGGTCATGCGCATGACGGCAGCTTCATCGTCTGGCAGGACCGCGATCCATTTCTCATCGACACCAGGACCCACGCCGGCAGGCCGATGTGGTCGCACGGTCAAACAGCGATCACTGAGGAACTGTACCGGCTCCGGGAACGCGATGGCGGGCGCATCGTCGAAGAAGCGGACAATGTCGAACTCCACGACCTGACCACGTCCGCGCCGAAGGTGACTTACCACAAGGCCGGCGCCGCTGAAACGCTGGAATGCGACTTCATCGCGGGCTGCGACGGCTTCCACGGCGTGTCGCGCCAGAGCATTCCGAAGTCCGTGCTTAAGGTCTTCGAGCGCGCCTATCCGTTCGGCTGGCTCGGCGTCATGTCGGAAACGCCGCCGGTCGGTGACGTCATTTACGCCCGGCACGAGCGAGGCTTTGCGCTCGCCTCGCTGCGCCATCCGACGCTGAGCCGCTATTACATCCAATGCGGCCTCGACACGCGGATCGAGGACTGGCCGGACGGCAAGTTCTGGGACGAGCTGAAAAGACGGTTTCCCGCCGACATCGCGGCCAAGATCGTGACCGGTCCGTCGATCGAAAAGTCGATTGCCCCTTTGCGCAGCTTCGTCGCCGAGCCGATGCGCTACGGCCGGCTGTTCCTCGCCGGCGACGCGGCCCATATCGTGCCGCCGACCGGAGCGAAAGGCCTCAACCTCGCGATCTCCGACGTCTTCTATCTCCAGCGCGCGTTCGCGGCGCATTTTTCAAATGACGACGACCATTATCTCGAGACTTATTCGGACATGGCGCTGAGACGCGTCTGGGCGTCCGAACGTTTCTCCTGGTGGCTGACCAAATTGCTGCATGTCTTTCCCGACGACGACGCCTTCGAGGCCCGGATCAAGCTCAGCGAATTCGATCATCTTCTTCGGTCGACCCACGCCGCGGCTATGGCCGCCGAGCAATATGCGGGATTGCCGTTCGAGAGCTGAGCCCATCAAAGGCGGGAGAGAATCGGCAGCCTCGGTCCAATCGCGTAATTGAGCTGGATCAGCAGGATCAGCGTGATGCCGAGCGTGACGTTGACAAGGCCGGCAAGCGCGCCGATCGCATAGAGCGACTGGGCCAGAACAATGCGCCGCTTGACCGCACGCGAGACGTCGCCGCGCGCCTCCTCGCGAATGAGCTTCGCCCATTCGGCATAGGCCCATGTGGCGTAGAGGCATGCGCCGAGGACAAGAATATTGGCCCAATAGACAAGGAACGCCGTTCGATACGTCAGGAAATCGGCCAGAAGTCTGGTTGAGAACGGGAGCACGGTGACGACCGCAAGAAACAGGAAATGCAGCCAGGCCAGGTCGCGATTCGAACGAGTGAGCTGGCTGAGCTGCGTCTGCTGGCCAAGCCAGAAGATGCCGAGCGTCAGGCTGCTCAGAAGCCATGGCAGAAGTCTCGGCGCCGAGACCGCAAGGGCGCGGAGGAGCTCGGCCTCCGAGTGGATATCGGCTGGCTCGGGTGTGTGAAAGTCGAGCACCAAAATCGTCGCCGCGATGGCGAAAATGCCGTCGCTGAGGGCGGCGATGCGGCCGACCTCCTCACCGGCCAGAGTGTTGTAGTGGGTCTGCATGGCCCGACCATCGCCTTCGGGCTGAAGCGGGTCAATCGGGCGCGGTCTCCGGACCGGCCTCGGGGGCTTCGCAACCGCGCGCCGGTTTGACTTGCAGGCCGCCTCGATTCGAGGATCAGCGGCAAATGTCAACATGAACTCGAGAAAGCCAATGCCGCAGCCCTTCACATTGCGCGTTCCCGATCGCGACATCGCCGACTTGCGGGAGCGTCTCGCGCGTACGCGGTTTCCCGATTCTGCGCCAGGCGAGCCTTGGCGGTACGGGACCGACGTCGACTATCTTCGCGGCCTTGTCGACTATTGGCAGGGGTCATTCGACTGGCGCGCGCAGGAGGCGCGCCTCAACGCCTTCCCGCAATTCAAGATTGCGCGACCCGATACCGACCTGCACTTTCTCCATGTCGCGGGAAAGGGGCCGAACCCGACGCCGCTCTTGTTGATGCACGGCTGGCCGGGGTCGGTGTTCGAGTTCATGGACTTCATTCCCCGCCTCACCGATCCGGCGAGCTTCGGCGGCGATCCGGCGGACGCCTTCACGGTGGTCGCGCCGTCGCTGCCCGGCTACGGCCTTTCGTTCGGGCCTGGGCAGAAGCGGTTCGGCGTCGAGGAGCTCGCGGATTGCTTCGCCGAGCTCATGACCGACACGCTCGGCTACAAGCGCTTCGCGGTGCAGGGCGGCGACTGGGGCGGCATCACCGCCGCGCGCATGGGCTGCGCGCATGCGGACAAGCTGATCGGCATTCACGTCAATTTTCTCGCCGTCCGCCGCGAGCCGGAGCGGATCAAGAATCCGACTCCCGAGCAGCAGGTTTTTCTCGACCAGCTCAACCATTGGCTCAAGGAGGATTCCGCCTATGCGTCGATTCAAGGCACCCGGCCGCAAACGCTAAGCTTTGGACTGACCGATTCTCCCGCGGGGCTCGCGGCGTGGATCGTCGAGAAATTCCGCGCCTGGTCCGACTGCAACGGCGATGTGGAGCGCGTCTTCACCCGCGACCAGATGCTCGCCAACATCAGCTTCTATTGGTTCACCGGGGCGATCGGATCGTCGTTCTACCCCTATTACTTTCGCATGCATCGACCCTGGATGATCCCGGATGGGGCAGCCGTCACGGCGCCGACGGCTTACGCCGAGTTCCCGCGCCAGATCCTGCATCCGCCGCGCTCGCTGGCCGAGCCAATGTTCCCGAACATCCGCCGCTGGACGGTCATGAAGAGGGGCGGCCATTTTGCCGCGATGGAGCAGCCCGAGGCGCTCGCGGAGGACGTGCGCGCCTTCTATCGCTCGCTGCGCGGCTGAACCGCGCCGCCGCCTCGCTCGGCGAGGAGCCTTGCGATATGCGCGCGCAAGTCGGCGACGCCATCGCCGGTGCGCGACGACGTCAAGATCACCTCCGGATAGGCGGCGACGTGCTTGCGCAGGCCCTCGAGCGTCGCATCGATCCGCGCGCTTCGTTCGGCCGCTTTCACTTCGTCGCCCTTGGTCAAGATGACAGCATACGACACGGCGGCGGCGTCGAGCGCGCGCATCGTTTCATGATCGTTCTCTTTGAGGCCGTGCCGGCCATCGATGAGCACGAATACGCGCAGTAGCGACGGACGGCCGCGCAAATAGTCGCGCGCGAGTTCACCCCAGGACTCTGACTTCGACTTTGCAACCGCCGCATAGCCGTAGCCTGGCATGTCGACCAGACGCGCCTTGCCGTTGAGATCGAAAAAGATGAGTTCCTGCGTGCGTCCGGGCGTGCGCGACGTGCGCGCGAGCGCCGAGCGGCCGGTCAGCGCGTTGACGAGCGACGACTTGCCGACGTTCGACCGTCCCGCGAAGGCGATCTCAGGTGGCCCCACCGGCGGCAAGCCATCCGAGCGCGCCGCGGCGAAGATGAATTCGCAGGGACCAGCGAACAGTTTGCGCCCGGCCTCGATCCAGTCGGGCGCGACCGTCGCTTCGCTCATACGCTCGGCGTCTTCGCTGGGCTCGCCTTCTTCGGGAACAGCTTGAAGAGGTTGTCCCAGAGCTCGACCTTCACCCCTGCCTTGGTCATGATGTAATACTGCTGGAGCACGGTCAGCGTGTTGTTCCAGGTCCAGTAGATGACGAGGCCGGCAGGAAACGTTCCCAGCATGAAGGTGAAGATCACCGGCATCCATGAGAACATCTGCTTTTGAACCGGATCGGCGGGCTCCGGATTCATTTTCATCTGGAAGAACATCGACACGCCCATGATGAGCGGCCAGATGCCGAGGTGAAGGAAGTGCCCGAAGGCGGGCAGCGCGGTCGGGTCCCACGGGACCAAGCCAAACAGCGTGAACACGTTGGTCGGATCGGGCGCGCTCAGATCCCGGATCCAGCCGAAGAACGGCGCGTGCCGCATCTCGATGGTGATGAAGATGACCTTGTAGAGCGCAAAGAACACCGGGATCTGGATCACCATCGGCAGGCAGCCAGCGACCGGGTTGACGCCCTCGCGCTTGAACAGCGCCATCTGCTCTTGCTGCTGCTTGACCTTGTCGTCGGGATAAAGGTCCTTGAGGGCCGCAATCTGTGGCTGGATCTTCTTCATCTTCGCCATCGAACTGTAGGAGCGATTGGCGAGCGGGAAGAAGGCGAGCTTGACCATGACCGTGACGATCAGGATCGCGACGCCGAAATTGCCGACCAGATGGTAGATTGCATCAATCAGGAGGAACAGCGGTTTGGTGATGAAATAGAACCAGCCCCAGTCGATCATCAGATCGAACTTCTTGATGCCGAGCTTGGCGGCGTAATTGTCGATCGTCGACACTTCCTTCGCGCCGGCAAAGACGCGCGTCGTCGTCTCAACCGAAGCGCCCGGCGCGACCGATTGCTCCTTGCCAAGGAAATCGGCCTGATAGTCGACCGGCTGAACCGTCCCGCTGGCGGTGAAGCGCGCCTCGATCGGCGTTGTCTGCGCCGGAATGACCGCCGAGCCCCAGTATTTGTCGGTGAAGCCAAGCCACCCGCCGTCGCCCTTGAAGGCGTTGACCTTGCCGGTCGCTTTCTCGATGTTGGCGTATGTGACTTCCTGTACGCCGCCGTCGCCGATCACGCCGACGAAGCCTTCGTGCAATACTGAATATCCGGCGACATTAGGCCTGCCGTGGCGCAGGATGAGCGCGTAGGGCTGCACGGTCGCGGCCGTTGCGCCTGAGTTCGCGACCGAGTCTGTGATCGTGAACATATATTTGTCGTCGACCGCGATGACGCGTTTGAAGACGAGGCCCGCGCCATTGTCCCAGGTCAGCGTCACCGGTTGCGTCGCCGTCAGCGTTTGCCGGTCGGCGGTCCACACCGCGTCGAAACCCGGAGTCTTTGCCCCAGCCGAGCTTACGAACCCGGTCTCGGCCCAGTAGGAGTCCGGTGCGCCGGGCGGCGAGAACAACCTGACATTCGGGCTCTTGGGGTCGACGGTCTCGTGATAATCCTTGAGAATAATATCATCGAGCTTGCCGCCCTTGAGGTCGATCGAGCCGCCGACGCTGGGGGTGTCGATGACCACTCTTGGGCTCGCGGCCAAGGCCGCGCTGACCGTCTGAGGCGCCGTCGCGGCCGGGGAGCCGGGCGGCGCGGCGGCGGCTGGAGCGCCCGGCGGCGAGGCGGTCGTCGCGCCGGTTGGCTGCGCTTCGGTTGGCGCCGCGGTATTGGCGGGACTGGCCTGATTGGCCTGCGTCTGCGCCTGGTGCTCCCGCTGATACAGGGGACCAGCGTAGAAATATTGCCAGGCGGCCATGACCAGGACCGACAGCGCAATCGCGAGAAACAGGTTTCGCGTGTCCTCGGATTTCATGTTCGCGCGTCTCTGTCCTTCGCCGTCCGTTTGGCCGGTCCGCGGCCGCGACCATCCGCTTCGCCGCGCCGGGCGGCGCGAAAGGCGGCGCGGACATCATCGACGAGGGCGGCGAAACGGCGGCCCAACGCCTCGCGCCGGGCCATCAGCACGTAATCGTGATCGCCCTCCGCCTCAAGGGGCGCCGCAGCGCGCAGGGCCTCTCTCAGCCGTCTGCGGACGCGATTGCGCTCGACGGCGCCGCCGACGCCTTTGGTCACTGTCAGTCCCACCCGCGCCCCGGGGACGGCGTCTTGCCCCGTTTCCTCGCGACGGCGGGACTGCAGGGTGAAAGTCTCGACCGATGCGCGGCGACCGCGCGAGACACGCTGGTATTCGGCCCGTCTGGTCAGGCGGCCAACAGGTACGCCGGTGGGGCTGGGGTTGCCGTCCTCATGCAAGGCGTCAGGCTCCCTTCCGCGGAGTCTTCACCGAAACGGGAACGGCCGGCCGGCGACCGAAGCCACGGTGAATCAATCAGGCGGAGAGCTTCTTGCGCCCGCGCGCGCGGCGCGCGGCCAGCACTTTGCGGCCGCCGACCGTCGCCGAACGGGAGCGAAAGCCGTGACGGCGCTTGCGCACGAGTTTGCTGGGTTGATAGGTCCGCTTCACCGGCTAGTCTCCGAAAGTCCAATCGTCGGCGGAAAAAAATCGAGCCCCGCTCGACCTTAAACGCACAAACGCCGGCTCGGCCGCTGCGGCCGATTTAACCAAGCGGCGAGCCGAAAAAATGAACGCGGCGCTCTCGCGCCGCTGCAAGGCCGGGCTTATGCCGCGCCGACGCGAGCAAGTCAATCGCCGGGGTCAGAGATCCTAGCGCACCCAGTGCGCGCAGTCGCGTCGCCCCGAATCGAGGCAGTTCTGCATTTTGCGCTGATGGTCAATGGAGTTGAAAGCCCAGTAACCAAGCGCGGCAATGACCACGATCGCGATGATGGCGGCGATATTGCCGCGTCCGCCTGAATGCGGCGCTTCGTCCTCGCCGCCCGATGGGGCCCGGCTCACGCGGAGCGGCTCGAGGCCAGGTGCTCGACATCTCCCAGCGCTGCGATCGCCTTGGCGACAATGCCCTTCGCGTCAAGCCCGGCGGCGGCGTACATGCGATCGGGCTTGTCGTGATCCTGGAACTTGTCCGGCAGCGTCATGGTGCGCACCTTGAGCCCGTGCTCGAGCGCGCCAGCGTCGCTGAGCAAGGTCAGCACATGCGCGCCGAAGCCGCCCGCCGCGCCCTCTTCGATCGTGATGAGGAGCTTGTGCGTCGCCGCGAGTTTGAGAATGAGCTCGCGGTCGAGCGGCTTGGCGAAACGCGCGTCGGCGACCGTGGTCGACAGGCCCCGGGCCGCAAGCTCTTCCGCCGCCTTCAAGGCTTCGCCAAGCCGCGTGCCCAGCGACAGGATTGCAATCCGCGAGCCTTCGCGCACGACCCGGCCCTTGCCGATCGGCAACACCTCTCCCTGCTTCGGCAGGTCGACCCCGACGCCCTCGCCGCGCGGATAACGCAAGGCGATCGGACCGGAATCATGGGCCGCGGCGGTTGCGACCATATGGACGAGTTCGGCCTCGTCGGAAGCCGCCATGACCGTCATATTCGGCAGACAGGCGAGGTAGGCGATGTCGAACGCGCCGGCATGCGTCGCGCCATCCGCTCCGACCAGACCGGCGCGGTCGAGGGCGAAGCGGACCGGCAGGTTCTGAATCGCAACGTCATGCACGAGCTGGTCGTAGCCGCGCTGCAGGAAGGTCGAATAGATCGCGCAGAAAGGCCTGTAGCCTTCCGTCGCCAGGCCGGCGGCAAATGTGACCGCGTGCTGCTCGGCGATGCCGACATCGAAGACGCGATCGGGGAAAACCGCTTTCATTCGGTCGAGCCCGGTCCCGTCCGGCATGGCGGCGGTAATGGCGACGATCTTGGCGTCGCGACGCGCCTCCTCGACCAGAGCGTTGGCGAACACGCGCGTATAGGCGGGCGCGTTGGTCTTGGGCTTCGCCTGGGCGCCGGTGATGACGTCGAACGCGGAAACGCCGTGGTACTTGTCATCGGCCGCTTCGGCGGGCGGATAGCCCTTCCCCTTCTTCGTCACCACATGCACGAGCACCGGGCCGTCCTGCACATCGCGCACGTTCTTCAAGATCGGCAGAAGGTGGTCGAGATTGTGGCCGTCGATCGGCCCGACATAGTAGAAACCGAGCTCCTCGAACAGGGTGCCCCCGGTCCAGAAGTTGCGGCCGTACTCTTCGGTGAGCCGGGCTTTGTCGTAGAAGAACCTCGGCAGGCGGCGGGCAAGTTGCTTGGCTGCGCCGCGCAGAGTGCGATAGGCGCGCCCTGACACGAGGCGGGCCAGATAAGCCGACATCGCGCCTGTCGGCGGCGCGATCGACATGTCGTTGTCATTGAGAATCACGATGAGCCGCGAGCCCATGGCGCCGGCGTTGTTCATCGCCTCGTAAGCCATCCCCGCCGACATCGCGCCGTCGCCGATGACCGCGACCACGTTGTTGCTGTTGTTGGACAGATCGCGGGCGACCGCCATGCCCAGGCTGGCAGAGATCGACGTCGAGGAATGGGCGGCTCCGAACGGGTCGTATTCGCTTTCCGCGCGTTTGGTGAAACCGCTCAAACCTCCGCCCTGCCGCAGCGTCCGGATGCGCTCGCGCCGACCCGTAAGGATCTTGTGCGGATAGGCCTGATGGCCGACGTCCCAGATGATGCGGTCGCTCGGCGTGTCGAAAACGTAGTGCAGCGCAACCGTCAGTTCGACCACGCCAAGCCCGGCCCCGAGATGACCGCCCGTCACCGAGACCGCGCTGATCGTTTCGGCGCGCAATTCTTCCGTCACCTGAACGAGATCGCTCTCCTTCAGCTTGCGTAGATCGGCCGGTGTGTCGATTCGATCCAGAAGCGGCGTTGAAGGCTTGGTCAATCTTTTCCCCAGGCGCGGCGCTTACTTGTCGCCGCGTAACGACGACCCACACGTACACCAAGTCCGACGTTCACCGCAATTACGCGCTTTCGCCATTATGGCGCCGTAAAGTAACCCGCCTAAACTTGGTTTAACATGATCGTCAAACGCGCTTCCGCGTCGAAGCGTTCCGGCGCATGGGAATTGCCATCCCTGCCCATATGGCGCAAATTTGTGCAATGAACCAATTTTCGAGCGTGTCCCCGTCGGCGGACCGATACGCCCCCGACGGCGCCTACGCATTCACCCGGCTTGCCCTGTCGTTGCTGATCGCGACCCTGATCGGCGTTGGCATGTGGGCGGTGATCGTGGTCCTGCCGCCGGCGCAGCTCGATTTCGGCGTCGACCGCTCCTCGGCTTCGCTTCCATACACGGTGATGATGTGCGCGCTCGCCTTCTCGACGATCGCGCTTGGACGAATGACCGACCGTCACGGAATCGTCCTGCCCCTGCTCATCTCCGTGGTCACTTTGGGCGTGGGTTTCATGCTTGCCGGCTATGCGCCGAACCTTGCTGTGTTTACCGCCGCCCATGCGTTGATCGGAATCGGCGCCGGGACAGGCTTTGCGCCGATGATGGCTGACATTTCGCATTGGTTCGTCAAGCGGCGCGGGGTCGCAGTCGTCATTGTCGCGTCCGGCAATTACTTCGCCGGAACCATCTGGCCCCTTGTGATGAGCTTCACAATCCCGCTGGTCGGCTGGCGCCTGACCTACGCCGGCATCGGAATCCTCGTCGCCGCTCTTGTCCTGCCGCTGGCTTTCGCGATGCGCCGCAGGCCATCCGCCGCGGCCTACGAAGAGGCCGAGGCCGCGACTGAGACCGCGCGCGCCGACGTCGGCATATCGCCGCGACTTCTGCTGGTTCTCTTGATCGCCGCCGGCTTTTCCTGCTGCGTGGCGATGTCGATGCCGCAGGTTCATCTGGTCGCCTATTGCGGCGATCTTGGCTATGGAGTCGCGCGCGGCGCCGAGATGCTGTCGCTCATGATGCTGCTCGGGATCGTCTCGCGCATCGGCTCCGGCTTTGTCGCCGACGTGATCGGCGGGTCAGCGACGCTGTTGATCGGCTCGTTCATGCAAGGCGTCGCGCTTCTGCTTTATCTCTATTTCAACGGACTCGAGTCCCTGTTCGTCGTCTCCGGGATCTTCGGCCTGTTTCAGGGCGGCATCGTGCCGATGTATGCGGTCATCTGCCGTGAGCTTTTGCCGCCTCGCCGCGCCGGCGCGGCGATTGGCCTCGTGGTCTCGGCGACCATCTTCGGCATGGCGTTCGGAGGGTATTTCTCCGGGGTCATCTTCGACCTCACCAGCTCCTACCGGATGGCGTTTCTGAACGGGGTCTTATGGAACGCGTTCAATTTCGCCATCGTCTCCTGGCTCTTCTGGCGCCGCAGGCGCGGCGCGCCGGCCGGCGAGCTGCTGGCCGTCTAGCGTCGCTGCCTCAAGCGTCGCTCAGTCCCTATCGATCGACCAAGGGCCTGGGCCCGCCGCGGCGAGATAGAGGAAGATGAAGCAGTAGAGCAGCGCCGCCTCGCCCATGTTGATCGCGGGGAAGAAGCTCATCGGGAAATGCGCCATGAAATAGGCCGCGGCCATGAATCCAGACAGGATGAAGGCGACCGGGCGCGTGAACAGGCCGAGCACGATCAAGACGCCGCCGATGAGCTCCATCGTTCCGGTGAAATACAGGAGGCCTGTCGGCATCTTGTCGATGTACGGCAAGCCCGCGGGGAAGCCCAAGAGCTTGCCTGTTCCGTGCTCGAGAAACGCGAGCCCGGCTGCGATGCGCAGCAACGAGCGCGCGTGCGGCGCGAGCCACGCCGTGCTCAGCGCTGAAGCGGTGGAACGGGGAAGAACACTACTCATTGTCGTCGCTTTCTTTGATCGGTTGAAGGTTGCGATGTTGGGGGTTAGGCCGAGAGCTTGGCGGCGGCCTTGGCGATGAGTTCGCCCTGGTGCCGGGCGCCGTCGAGTTCGATCTTCGACGGATGGCGTTGACCCTGCGAGCCGGCAATCGTCGTTGCGCCGTAGGGCGCGCCGCCCACGATTTCGTCGAGCGTGCCTTGAGCCGCGTGGCTGTAGGGCAACCCGACGATGATCAAGCCGAAGTGCATCAGGTTGGTGATGATGGAGAAAAGGGTCATCTCGTTGCCGCCGTGCTGGGTCGCGCTCGAGGTGAAGGCGCCGCCCACCTTTCCCAGCAAGGCGCCCGTCAGCCACAATTGGCCCGCCTGCTCCCAGAAGCTTCCCATCGCCGAGGGCATACGGCCGAAGCGAGTCGGCGCGCCGACGACGATCGCGTCATAGTTCGCCAGCTCCTCGACCTTGGCGATTGGAGCGGATTGATCGAGCTTGAAGTGGTAGGCCTTGGCGATCTCGCCGGGCACGTTCTCCGGCACCCGCTTGACGTCGGCCGTCGCGCCCGCGGCCCGCGCGCCTTCCGCGACCGCATGAGCCATCGTTTCGATGTGGCCGAAACTGGAATAATAGAGAACGAGCACCTTCGCCATTCTTCATCTCCTCAAGCTTTGAACGGTGAGGCGAGCAATCAGAGGATTGTCGCCATCTGGTCGAAGGAAAACCGGGGGCTGCGCGGGAACAGCTTCTCAGCGTCGCCGTAGCCGATGTTGATCAGGACGTTCGACTTGACGCGTCCTTCTGGGAAGAACTCGGCGTCGACCTTCGCATTGTCGAACCCGGTCATCGGTCCGGTGTCGAGCCCCACCGCGCGTAACGCAAGGATGAGATAGGCGACCTGCAACGTTCCGTTCTGGAAGGCCGCGCGAGCCGCTTTCACAGCGTCGCCCGCGAACCACGCCTTGGCGTCGGCGTGCGGAAACAGAAACGGCAGATGCTCGTAGAACTGTTCGTCGTGAGCGGTGATCGCGACGACCGGAGCGCCCATCGTCTTCTCCAGATTGCCCGGCGACAGCGCTGGCCGAAGCCGGTCCTTGGCCGCCTGCGATCGCAGAAAAAGGACGCGCATCGGCGATTGATTGGCGCTGGTCGGCCCCATCTTGGCCAGTTCGATCGCCTTCCGGAGCGACTCGTCCGAGACCGGCTTGTCGAGAAACACATTGTGCGTACGCGCCGCGGTGAACAACTGCGCCAGCGATTGCGCTCCGATTGTCTTGGGCTCAGGAACATGAACGGTCATGCGGGCGGTCTCCTGGAATTCTTGGACTGGGTCCCATGTCGTCCGTTGTTCCGATCATTGCAATTGGCAAAATTATGCTAGGATCCATCTATGGAGGTGATGGATGATTGACTCGCTGACGCTTGACCAGATGCGTGTTCTCGTCGCGGTCGCCGACGCTGGGAGCTTTTCGGCCGCCGCGCGCAAGCTTGGCCGGGTCCAATCCGCGATCAGCCAATCGATCCAGACGCTCGAGGCGACGCTTGGGCTTTCGTTATTCGATCGCTCCGGCAAGACGCCGCAGCTCACTGACGCGGGAAAAGCGCTGGTCGGCGACGCACGCGGGCTGATCGCGGGGGCGCGAGCGATCCGCGCCCGGGCGCAAAGCATGGCTGAAGACGTCGAGCCGGAACTGACTCTGGCCGTCGACGCGATGCTGCCGATTCCACTTTTGATGGAGAGCCTGAAGGCGCTGCGCGTCGCCTTCCCGCTTCTGCCCGCGTCCGTCTACACGGAGGCTCTCGGCGGAGCGGAGCAGCGGCTCCGCGACGGCGCCGCTCGAACTCGCAATCTATACGATCGCGCCCACAACCCCGTGCGATCTCGTCAGCGAGTTCATGACGCGGATCGCGATGTGGCCAGTCGTGGCGGCCAACCATCCGCTCGCCGCCCTGCCCCAGCCGATCGGGCGCGAAGCGCTCGAACCGCATGTGCAGCTCGTGCTGACCGACCGCACGCCGCTCACCCAGAACCTCTCGGGCGGAATCCTCAGCCGTCATATCTGGCGGTTCGCGGATCTTTCGACCCGGCTCGATTTCCTGCTTGCCGGCTTCGGCTGGTGCAACATGCCAAGCCACATGGTTTCCGATCACGTCGGCGCGGGCCGCCTAAAGAGGCTCACGATCGCCAATCAGGAGGAGATCGCGCTGCCTCTTTCGGTCGTGCACGAGCGCGGCCGCCTGCCGGGCCGGGCCGGGCGATGGCTGATCGCGGACTTGCGCGAACGCATGAAGACCTGCCCCGGCGCTCATCGCAGCCAGGCAGAGCCAGCGGCGGTCGAAGCCGCGGCTGCCTGAGAAGCACTTGCGGCGCGCCTCTGGCGAGCCGGCCCGCTAAGAGTCGGTCATTGATTCGATGATCGGAGCAGCGCCGCAAGCACAGCTTTCGCTTCGTCGATCAGCCACTCCTGGTATCGATAGTACATCTCCGACCCCATCGGCGTGAAATACGAGACGAGCTGCTCCTCACAGCGCCGATGAAGCGCGTCAAAGTCGTTGATCAGCTCTTCCGCCGCTTTTCGATCCTGCGGCGTCTGGATGACGTGCTCGGGCGGGAGCGCCTTGATCTGGTCTCGCGTGATGCTGGAGTGCGCGCGCGCTTTGATTTGCTCGTCGTTCAGACCAGGATAGGCGAGCGCCTTGAGGCGGGTCTCGAGCAGAGCCCGATTGGCGTCGATGCGCCAGAGCCTGAAGCGACTGTAAACACCCATCGCATTCAAAAGGACCGTGGCCGCCATCACCAGATAGATCCAGTAGGCAGGCGACATCAGGTTCACGAGCCAGGGGAAATATTTGTCGGCAATCTCGGGCCCGCCGCTGGAGAAGAATTCGCGCGCTTCGTCGGCCAACGGCGCGCTGTCCTGAGACTTCGCCGCGGGCGGAGGGTTCACGCGAACGAAATTGGGGAACTCCTCGCTGAGAAGCATCAGGAAGGCGACGCGCTCCGCGCGATGCACACAGGCGTTGGTCATGACGAGCGTATCAACCTGCGCAACGAGCTTGTCGGTCGCCGGAATCGGCTTGGCGATGTCGTAATAGCCTGCCGGGATGCGCCCGAGGCGCAGCCATTTGTCGCGCGACACCAGGCCTTCGATGTCCGCGGGAGCGACGATCTCGAGATCGTACGTGTTCATGAGCGTGCGGATCATCTCCGCGTTCTCGTTCATGACGGACGCGGCGAGGTCCAGTTGGCCGTCACGGACAAGTCCGGCCTGCGCCTCGAGATCGTGATTGGACGGTTTTAGGCCCAGACCGCTGAGGTCGGAATTCTCCAGCAATTGCTGCATCAGATAGGCCGTCCCGGAACCTTCCGGGCCGATCCCGACCGAAGCGCCTTTAAGGTCATTGAAGGTGCTGATCGCGCGTCCGCGCTTGGCGAGAAGGAACAGCGACTCGGGTTGCGGCAGCCTTCCTAAAGTCGTCAGGCCCTGGTCGGCCGGCGTCGGCACGCCGTCCTGGACGAACGCGAATGCGGGAACGCAGCGGCCGTTTTCGCTCGCGAGGCGAGCGATGTTTTCGACCGACCCCGCAGTAGAAATGACCTTCAGATGGCCGTTCTTCTTGAGCGCCCGCGCCGCCAACCGGTCGCCCAAGGCATGATAGGCGCCCGTCGGCGATCCGGTCAGGACGGAAGCTCTCAGGAATGCGTAGTCGCCGGAGACGGTGTAATAAAGGAGCGCGGCGACCGCCGCGAGGGCGGCGAGCGCGATCAAGATGCCCCTTGTCCACGCCTTCCGACCGCCGCTGGGTCCGAACGCAAGGTCGTCCAGGAAACTCATGCGACACTCGAGGCCAAACGGCGAACTTATCGCGCCGTGAGATATTCGCTGCGCCAAGAGCCCGACGCAAGCAGGACCGGCATCAATCTGAGTCTGGCCGGCCTACCGCGTTCGGCTCTCGCGCCCGTAAAGCAATAGCATGGCGATGATGACGATTCCGTAGGTGATCTGCCGGCCGGAGTCCGGCATCTGCACCACGGACAAAATCGACTGCAGAAGCGTGATGAGAATGACGCCGGCGACAGTGCCGAAGTAACTGCCGCGCCCGCCGAGGATCGACGCGCCGCCAAGCACGACGGCGGCGATCGCCGGCAGGAGATAAGCGTCGCCCATCGCTTGCGCCGCCTTGCTCGCGTATCCTGCAAGCAATACGCCGCCGAAGGCGGAGAGGCCGCCGGCAAGCGCAAACGCGATCAGCACCACGCGCTGGGTATCGATGCCCGAGAGATAGGCGGCGCGCTCGCGATTGCCGATGCCGTAGACGGCGCGGCCGAAGGTGGTGCGGTTGAGCAGGAAGATCGCGCCGGCGCCGACCACCGCCCAGACAATGAGCGCGTTGGGCAGGCCGAAAAAAAATTCGCCGGTCGCGAGCGTGCGCATCGCCGGCGACGAGGAATCCTGCGGCGAGAAGCCGCCGGTGTGGACGACCATCAGTCCTTGCGCGACCGCATTGACCGCCAGCGTGATGATCATCGAGGGAATGCGCAGATAGGCGACGCCGAAGCCGTTGACGAGGCCAAGCGCGACCCCGCAAGCGATGCCGAACGGTATCGCGATCACGTGGCCGACCGAGCCCCATCCCGTCGCCGCCGTCGACATCATGCCCCCGACCGCGACCACCCAGGGAATGGAGAGGTCGATCTGCCCGAGCAGAATGACGATCATCGTCCCGGTCGCGATGACGCCCAGGAACGAGGCGACTTTCAATTGCTGCAAGAGATATTCGGGCGACAGAAAGCTGCGTGAATAGAGCGATCCCAAAAGCAGCATCACAACGATGCAGGCGAAGGCGATCGCGACCGGCGGATCGATCCGGCGCTTGATCGCGTGCGCAAACCCCGTCTGGGCGTTCTCGCTCATGGGAAAAGCTCCAGCCGATTGCGGACCTGGAACACCCTCGCCGAGCCGACGCAGACCGCAGCGAGCAGCACGAGACCCTGGAAAAGCGGCTGCCACAACGGATCGAGATTGAAGACGAACAGAAGGTCGCCGATGGTTCGAAACATCAGCGCGCCGAATATCGCGCCGATCGCGCTGCCCGAGCCGCCGAACAGCGAGACGCCGCCGAGGACGACCGCAGCGATCGAGAACAGCGTGTAGGTGTTGCCGTTGGCGGCGGACCCTTCTCCCGAATAGGTCACAAACGTGAGAAAGAGCCCGGCGAGCGACGCCGCCAATCCCGACAACGCATAGGCGCAAAATTTGGCCGCGTCGACGGGAACGCCCGACATATAGGCAGCGCTTTCGGAGGAGCCGGTGGCGTAAGCCGCCCGGCCGATGGTCGACCGGCTGTAGGGAACCCAGACGATGAGCACGACCGCGGCGAGCGCGACGAGGCTTGCCGGCGCGACGCCGAACACGCGCCCGGTCAGCGCGTCGGCCAGCGGGCCATAGACATCGCCGCCGGGAACGGGACGCAAAAGAAGGGCAAGGCCAAAGAACACCGCCCCCGTCGCAATGGTGACGACGATCGGCTGAAGGCGCCCGTAGATAACGATGAACCCGTTGATTGCGCCGCAGGCGAGGCCGGTCAGAAGAACCCCCACGACGCCGAGCATAGCGTTCGCCGCTGTTCCCACCACGATCCACGAGGCGAGGCAATTGGTAAGAACAAACACCGCGCCGACCGAGAGATCGATGCCGGCGGTGATGACGACGAAAGTCTGCGCCATCGCCACCAACGCCAGCAGCACGCCCTTGTTGGCGGCGGTCTGCACCACATTGGCGGTGAAGCCAGCTGGATGGTTGCTCGTGTAGATCGCGAACATCACCACGAAGAAGACGATCGCCAGCAGCGTCCCTCGGTTCGGGGCGATGAGATAGCGCCAGTCGCTCATTGCGCCGACGCTCCGGCCGCGGCTTCTTCCGGCGCGATATTAAGCGCGCTCGCGATCAGCGCCCGCTCGGTGATCTGGCCGCCGGCGAGCTCGCGCCTGATCGCGCCATTGTAGAGCACCAGCGCGCGATCGCAGCAGCCGATCAATTCGTCATAGTCGGTGGTGTAGAAGACGATCGCCGCGCCCTGATCCGCCAGCCGGCGCAAGAGCACATAGATTTCCTGCTTGGTGCCGACGTCGATGCCCCGCGTCGGGTCGTTGAGCAGAATGATCCGCGGCTCGGCCATCAGCCACTTGGCGATGACCACCTTCTGCTGATTGCCGCCCGAGAGCGCGCCGGCCGGGATGTCGGTCCCCGCCGCATGAATGTCGAGGAGGCCCATGAGTTCGCCAACGAGCTTCGTCTCGCGCGCGCGATCGATCACCCCGCTGCGCGATACGCGCTGAAGCGCGGCGAACGAGAGATTCTCGCGCACCGACATCGGCAGCATCAACCCTTCCGTCTTGCGATCCTCCGGGATCAGCGCCATGCCGATCGTCTTCGCCTTCGCCGCGTGCGGGCTCGAAGGGGACACGGGCGCGCCCTCGATGCGGATCTCCCCCGATACGCCGCGCAGGACGCCGAACAAGGCCAGCAGCAGCTCGCGCTGACCTTGCCCGTCGAGACCGCCGAGGCCAACCACCTCGCCCGCGTGCGCCGTGAACGAAATGTCGCGCAGCCGGTCCGACCAGCTCAGGTTCCTCACTTCGAGCAGCGGCGCTGAGACCCTGGCCCGCGGCGCTGGTTTCGGCGGAAAAATATGGCTGTACTCACGCCCGATCATCATTTCGACGACTTCGTTGTCGCGCTTCGTTCCGGCCGCGTAGGTCGCGACATTGGCGCCGTTCCTAAACACCGTGCTCTCGTCGGCGAGCTCCGCGATCTCGTGCATGCGGTGCGAAATGAACAACAGCGCAAGCCCCTCCTGGCGCAGGCGCTTGAGGACGACAAACACCTTGGCGACGTCGGCGGCGGTCAAGGCCGACGTCGCCTCGTCGAGGATGAGGACGCGGGGCTTGCGCGCCAGCGCCTTGGCGATCTCGACCATCTGCCGGCGCGACAGCGGCAGATCCTTGACCAGCGCCATCGGATGGATGTCGGGAGCGCCGGCGCGCTCGAGCGCCTCCTCGGCGAGGCGCCGCTGCGCGCGCCGGTTGATGAGGCCGAAGCGGCGCGGAGGATTGGAGATGGCGATGTTGTCGGCGACCGACAGTTCGGGAACGAGCGAAAGCTCCTGGAAGATGCAGACGATGCCGGCGCGATTGGCGGCGGCCGGCGAATCGAAGGCGACTTCCGCTCCGTCGAGCACGATGCGTCCGGTGTCCGGCGCGACGACGCCTGACAGGATTTTGATAAGCGTCGACTTGCCCGCGCCGTTCTCGCCGAGGACAGCGTGAATGCGTCCGGAGAAGACGACGAGGTCAGCGTTGGCGAGCGCCCGCACGCCGCCGTAGCGCTTGGACACGCCCTCCATGCGCAGGATCGGCGAAGCCGTCGATTCTGCTGGGTTCACGCCCTAGCCCTCGCCCCTCAAGATCGCGCCACGGGCCCGCGACGCGCCGGCCTCACCGCGGCCGCCGGGGAACGCCGTCGCTCCCCTGCGGCCGCGTCTGTCGACGGCTACTTGTTTTCCTTCGTCTGTCCCATGATCTCCTGCGCGGTGAAATTGATGTTGCAGGTGGGGAACGAGTTGCCGACGAAAAAATTGTCGGACTGGCTGGCGTAGTAATTCTCGCCGTCCTTGAAGTTCGGATCCTCAGCCGTCGCGAGCGGCAGTTTGACCGACTGCGGCACGACCTGCCCCTGGAGAGCCGCAAGCGCGACCTTGATCGCGACCGCGACCTGCGCGGGTCCGGTGCCGCCCGACGAGCACTTCAGGCCCTGATCGGCGAGCTTGGCGCAGAACTTGCGGAAGCCGTTTTCCGTCTCGCCGCCGAAGGGCACCATCGGGTGCTTCGCGTCGAGCATCGCCTGCACGACGCCAGTGTCGCCGCCCTGCGCGGTGATGCCGTCAAAGTGCTTCTGCACCGCGATCGCGTCCGCGCTCACCTTCTGCGCGGTGGGATCGTCCCACTTGCCATAGACTTCGACGACGTCCCACTTCTTTCCACTGGCGTCGAGGGCCTCGTGGATGCCGTCGTGGCGGTCGCGATCGACGGAGGTGCCGGAGACGCCCCGGACTTCCAGAACCTTGCCGCCGTTAGGAATATGGCTCGCGAGCCACTTGCCCCAATAGACGCCAAGCCCCTTCTGATCGACGTCGACGTTGATCGCATCCTCGGAGTCGAGGATGTTGTCGAACGCGACCAGGATCACGCCAGCGTCGTTGGCGCGCTTGATCACCGGCTTGAACGCTGCCGGATTCTGCGCGTTCACGACGATCGCGTCGAAGCCGGAATCGATAAAGTTGTTGATCGCGGCGATCTGCGCGGCGACGTCCTCGCCGGTCGAGACGACCTTGAACTCCTTGAGCTGCTTGGCGATCTCCGGTTGCGCCGCGAACGCCTTGGCGGTCTGAATCATCTGGATGCGCCAGGTGTTGGCGATATATCCGTTGGCGAGCGCGACGCGGAACGGGCCCTTCTTGGCCGGCCATTTGAAGAACTTGGTCTTGTCGGTCCACGGAACAAAGCAGCCGGGCTCAGAGGCCGGGCCAGCCACGATCTCGGGTCCGGCGGCGAAGGCGGGGGCGGAGAAGGCGCACGCCGCGGTGAACATTGCGCCGCCGGCGGCGGCGATGGCGAATTGGCGAAAATGGTTCATTCCTGTCCTCCCTTGTGCGCCTCGATCGGCCGGCATCATTGAAGCCTTGTCGCCGTCGAGTGCCGATTCTTTGGTTCGATTGGACATCAGAACAATTCCATCGTCCCGGAATCGCACCGGTGACGGCGGATAGGCGATCTGCGTCCGCTGACATGCCAGTATAACGGACCGTCTCGTAAGTACACAAGCCCGTGATCGAGCAATTTCAACGATTGGTCAGTTCCGGGAATTGCGTCCGCGAAGGCCGCCTACCGGTCGGGGCTCGCCCGCGGCCTTGATGACGGGGATGCCGCGCGGCCTCCTCGAAGTCGTCGCCGCCATGCTACACGTCCCGGACGCGAGCGCACCCGCCGCCGGGGGTTGCGTTCACACGGAGGCAAGGATGGCCACAGTCAAGCTCTGGACCGATGCGGAAGCGGAAGCGCACCCGAAGGTCAAGGCGGTCTTCGACGATATCCGGGCGACCCGGAAGTCGGACTTCGTCAACAATTTTTGGCGAGGCCTGGCCAACCAGCCGGAGATTCTCGAACGCACCTGGGACACGCTGAAGACGGTCATGGGCGCGCCCGGACCGCTTGATCCCCTGACTCGGGAGCTGATCTATATCGCCGTGTCGATCACGAACGGCTGCTCGTATTGCATCCATTCGCATACGGCGGCGGCCCGCGCGAAGGGGATGACCGACGCGCAATATTCCGATTTTCTGGCGGTGGTGGGCATGGCGTCGCAGACAAACGCTCTGGTGACCGGCCTGCAGCTCCCCGTCGACGAGGCCTTCCTCATCAAGAGCTGATCACCGCTCGGAACCGCCGCCCCCCCCCCGGGCATGGCGGCGGTTGCGAAGACGTTGGCGTGCGCGTGACAAAAAGCCCGCCCGGAATTGCTTCCGAGCGGGCTTTTGCACCTCGACAGACGGCGCCCGGTTTACTTCGGCTTGTCGGCCTTGTCGCGGGCCTTCAGCGCCGCGCCAAGAATGTCGCCGAGCGAAGCCCCCGAGTTGGCCGAGCCGTATTGCGCGATCGCCTCCTTCTCCTCAGCCACTTCGAGCGCCTTGATGGAAACAGCGACCTTGCGCGCCCGACGATCGAACTGAGTGATGCGCGCGTCGACCTTCTCGCCAACCGAGAAGCGCTCGGGACGCTGATCGCCGCGGTCGCGGGCGAGTTCGCTGCGCTTGATGAAGGCGGTGAGATCCGTGCCCGCAATCTTCACCTCGAGGCCGCCGTCCTTGACCTCGACGACCTCGCAGGTCACGACCGAGCCCTTGCGCAGTTCGCCGTCGCCCTCCTCGCCGGCCTTATTGGCTGCGAACGGGTCGTTGGCCAATTGCTTGATGCCAATGGCGATGCGCTCCTTCTCGACATCGACGTCAAGCACCTTGGCTGTAATCTTGTCGCCTTTCTTGTAGTCCTCGATCGCCTGCTCGCCAGGCCTGCTCCAGTCGAGGTCGGACAGATGGACCATGCCATCGACATCGGCGTCGAGTCCGACGAACAGCCCGAACTCGGTCTTGTTCTTGACCTCGCCCTCGACGACCGAGCCGATCGGATGCCTCTCCGCGAAAGCCTCCCATGGGTTCTGCAGCGTCTGCTTGAGGCCAAGCGAGATGCGGCGCTTGGAGGCGTCGACCTCGAGCACCTGGACCTCGACCTCTTGGCTGGTCGAGACGATCTTGCCTGGGTGGACGTTCTTCTTCGTCCAGGACATTTCCGAGACGTGGATGAGGCCCTCGATCCCGGGCTCGAGCTCGACGAACGCGCCGTAGTCGGCAATGTTGGTGACGCGGCCCTTGAGCTTCTGGCCGACCGCGTAGCGCGTCTCAATGTTCGACCACGGATCTTCCTGCAACTGCTTCATGCCGAGCGAGATGCGGTGGGTTTCGTGGTTGATCTTGATGATGCGCACCTTGACCTGCTGGCCGATGGTCAACACCTCGCTCGGATGGTTGACGCGCCGCCAGGCGATGTCGGTCACATGCAGGAGGCCGTCGATGCCGCCAAGGTCGACGAACGCGCCGTAGTCGGTGAGGTTCTTCACCGTGCCGTCGATGATCTGGCCTTCGGCGAGGTTGGCGACAATCTCGTGGCGCTGCTCGGCGCGGCTCTCCTCGAGCACGGTGCGGCGGGAAACGACGATGTTGCCGCGCCGCCGATCCATCTTGAGGATCTGGAACGGCTGCGGGACGTTCATCAGCGGGCCGACGTCGCGCACCGGACGAATGTCGACCTGACTGCGAGGCAGGAAGGCGACCGCCCCGTCGAGGTCGACGGTGAAGCCGCCCTTGACCTGGTTGAAGATGACCCCTTCGACCTTCTCATTCTTCTCGAACGCCTGCTCGAGCTTGACCCAGCTCTCCTCGCGTCTCGCCTTGTCGCGCGAGATGACCGCTTCGCCGAGCGCGTTCTCGATCCGCTCGAGATAGACTTCGACTTCGTCGCCAAGCCCAGGCGCCGGGTCGCGTCCATGATTGGTGAATTCCTTGAGCGCCACGCGCCCTTCAGTCTTAAGGCCGACGTCGATAACGGCCATGTCCTTTTCGATCGCGACGACCTTGCCCTTGACGACCGTGCCTTCGAAGGCCTCGTCGTCGCCATAGGTCTCGTTCAATAGTGCGGTGAAATCCTCGCGCGTGGGCGCCAGGGATTGTATGGAAGCCATTGGTTCTCCTAATTGCGCCCTTTTGTTCGGGCAACGCCGGCTTTGGGTTCGCGTTGACGTTCAGGCGTCCGCCGACCGGAAAGGTCCGCGCGTAATCCGCGCGCGGCCCTTATCACCGCTTTTGACGGCTGAGCCGGCGTATTTGGCCGGCGGCGGAAGCCCAGGGTTCGATCGCCATGTGGGGAGCCCACGCGGCGAGCGTCAGCCGCTAGCAGGAAAGTCAGCCTGTTTCAATGGCGAAAACGCTTGCACGAAACGGCTCGAACGAAAGCGCTTCGCTAGGGCCTCCGTCGAGGGGGAAGCCGCGCGGTTCTCCCGCGGCGCGCGATCACGGAAGTAGGACGGCGCCATCTCGAAAGGCGTTCGATGTTCGCCGCCACTCGCCCTAGTGGATAGAATCTGACACTTGGAACCCGCCATGTTCGCAGTCAGCCCTGGGAATCGCGCGGAACCCGGCGGACTCTTCTGTCTGATTTTGACCACTAGGTGACCGGCTCGAATTCCCGAATATCTTCGTTCCTGAGGACGAACGAACCTTCGTTCACTTGGCGCAGGCCCTTTAGGAATATCGAAATATCGATGTCCTGATCCTCATCCTGGTCTTGGAGCGGCTTGAATCGACCGTGAAAAAAGGCGTATTCTATGCCATCGATCAAATAAGGAACTATACCCTCCAGTTTAAAGGCAAGTCTCTCTTCGCTTTTTTGAGGAAATTTGAAATTAAACCCAATGATCTTTCTTATTTTGTAGATTTTACCTTCTCTGAGATATTGATCAACAAAACGGTTTCTTACACCGTCAATCGGTTGCGCATTGACGCAAACAATTTTTTGACCAACAAACCAATCGCGCATATCATTCCCCACCACCGAAGCGGTTATACTTTAGTCGAGGATTCCTTCGCTTCCGAACTTAAATATAAGCGGCAAACATGAACGTAAGCTGTCGATTTCGGATTGCAAATTAACAAATGATTTCAATCTCGTTAAGTTCGTGTAACGCGGCTATTTTTCGTTTTGCTTCCGCAAATTCATTCAATGAGCAAGCCCGCGCAATCACTGGATCGGGCAGAGATGGTTTGAAACCGGCGCCGACGCGCCGGCCGCGGTGACAGCGCTCGCGACGTAAGACAGCATTGGG
Source organism: uncultured Alphaproteobacteria bacterium (assembly GCA_963726105.1). Taxonomy (GTDB): domain Bacteria; phylum Pseudomonadota; class Alphaproteobacteria; order Rhizobiales; family Beijerinckiaceae; genus Roseiarcus. Next base: position 17,538 of record CAVSBJ010000019.1, on the reverse strand, counting down.
TCCGCCACGGGCGTCCCCCCCGATCACCAGGGCTCCATGGATACGCAGCCGGTCCGTCCGCCCCGCGGCGAGTTGCTTTTGAATTGAGGCGGCCAAAAGGGAGCAAGGTCGACGAGTCAGCTTCACGCCAAGCCGCACCGGTCTGCGCACACGCCGCGTCTATTGGAACGTTTTGCAGGAGCTTTCGGCTTATTCCGATCGCGAGTTGCACGACATCGGCATCGACCGCGCCGACATCCACCAGATCGCGCGCCTGGCTTCGCAGGAGCAGCACTAACCAACCTGAATGGCGGCGCCGCTTGACGGCGCCGCCATCACCTCATTTCCGGTTATAGACGTCGTCGATTCGGACGATGTCATCCTCGCCGAAATAACTGCCGGTCTGAACCTCGATCAGCTCCACGTCGATCTTGCCTGGATTGGCGAGCCGGTGCGTCGAGCCAATCGGCAGGTAGATCAATTCGTTCTCGTGAACGAGCGTCACTTTCTCATTGAGCGTGACCTCGGCGGCGCCGCGCACGACCACCCAATGCTCGGCGCGGTGGTGGTGCTTTTGCAGCGAGAGACGCCCGCCAGGCCGCACCACAATGCGCTTGACCTGATAGCGCGGGCCCCGGTCGACGCTCTGATAATAGCCCCATGGCCGGTAATTGCGCCGATGCTCGGTCGCTTCGGGATGGCCTTCAGCCTTGAGGCTCTCGACGAGCGTCTTGACCTTTGCGGTCTGTGACCGGTCGGCGACCAGGACCGCGTCGCCCGTGGCCACGACAATGACGTCCTTGAGGCCGATAACGGCGGCCAATTGCCCTTCCGAACGCACCAGCACGTTGGACGAATCGATGACCACCGCCCGCCCGCGCAGGCTGTTGCCGTCGGCGTCGCGTGGGCTGAGCCGCCAGACGGTCGACCACTCGCCGACGTCCGACCATCCGACGTCGGCCGTCAGCACCACCGCCCTGTCGGTTCGCTCCATCACCGCATAGTCGATCGAGGTCTTGCGCGCCTTGGCGAAGGATTCGTGGTCGAGGACGACGAAGCCGAGGTCCTTTTTCGCAGCCGACACCGCGGCCGCGGTCGCAGCCGCGATCTCGGGCTCGAAACGCTGAAGCTCCTCCAGCATGACGTCGGCGCGGAAGATGAAATTGCCCGAGTTCCAGAGATAGCCGCCTTCAATGAACGCACGCGCGTGCGCTTCGTCGGGTTTCTCCACGAATCGCTCGATCCGCCGCACATGGGAATCAAGCGCCAGCGGGGGGCCCGGGTGGATGTAACCGTAGCCGGTGGCGGGATGGTCGGGGGTGACGCCGAAGGTGACGATTTCGCCCGCATCGGCCACCGCATAGGCCTGCGCGCAAAGGGCGGCGAATTGTTTCCCGTTCTCGAACACATGGTCGGCGGCGAGAATCGCGACAATTGTCTTGGGATCGCGCGCGGCCGCCCACGCGGCCGCGGCGCCGACCGCGGCGGCGCTGTCGCGCCGGTCCGGCTCGAGCAGGATCTCGGCCTCGGCGCCGATCTCCCGCAATTGTTCAGCGACCCGAAAACGATAGTCGTAATTGGTGATGACCACCGCCGGATCGAACACGGAAGCATCGCCAACCACACCGACAATCGTCTGAAAGGTCGAGCGCTGCCCGATCAGGGGAATGAACTGCTTGGGCAGGCTCTCCCGCGATTCGGGCCACATGCGGGTGCCGGACCCGCCGCACATGATAACCGGCCTTATCTTGGGCATTCATTTCCCGGGGTGGCGGGTCGCCGTTGCAATCGCTGGCGGCGGCTTCCTCTGCAATAACAGCGGCGCCAAAGCAATGCCTGGATCTGCAGCGTCCGACGCTCACGCATTGCGCGCCGCTCGTCGCCCGCGACCGAGGTAAGCGATGATCGACACGGCGGCCGCTGTCGTAGCCAATGCGAGCGCGAAGGCGGCGAACGCGGCCGACAGCGACAAAGCCTGCGCGATCGCGCCCGTCGCCAACGGCGCCGGCAGGCGGGTCAGCGCGCTGAACAACGAGGCTGACGCGAGCCCGACCGCGGGTCCCGCCGCCCCCTCACGCGCGGCAAGCGCGAAACTGCACGGCACGATAGGCCCGGTGCCAAGTGGTCGTCCAACCGATGTTTCGACCGGAATCAACCGCGGCAAGCGTCCCACAAGTTTAGAGAGATGCGCGACCACCGCAAATTGCTGATGTCGCGTCGTTTCAAAGAACTTTGGCGCGAGCCACAACATGCTTTGGTGCGCCCGAATTGAAAAGTCAGGCCGGACTCACGCGCGCATATTGAACAAGTTTCTGCTCAAGCCGGTCGATCGCGGCATTGATGTTCCACTTTTCCTTGACGGCCAGACGCGCATTGGCCCCTAATTTACGCGCCAGGGACCGGTCAGAGGAAAGCCGCTCAATGGCTTCCGCCATCGCAGCCGGGCTGTTGTCGACCAACAACCCGGTCACCTGATTCACCATCGTTTCGCGAACCCCCCCTTCCGCAACAGCGATCACGGGAAGGCCGCAAGCGTTTGCTTCCAGGGGCGCAAGTCCAAACGGCTCCAGCCGCGGCGCGTATAGCAAGGCCATGGCGTGATTGAGCATGTCGATCAGCTCGGAATCGGACACGCCGACCTTTGCTTCGAATACGACGTCTCGCGAATGCGCCAGGGCTTTCATCTCGTCGAGATAGGCTGGGTCCGCAATGTTGCCGACCCAAACAAGCGTGGGACGCGGCGCGGACACTTTTCCGACTGCCTCGATGCAGAGCCGAACGTTTTTCGGAGGTGTTATCGAGCCGAGGCCAATGAGACTATTCGTCCGGTTCAGAGTCTTGTCGACGAACAGGTCGCTATCGATCCCAAGGTAGCATACGTCAGCGTCCAACCCGTAGGCTCGCAACACACTCTCTCGGCTGAAGTAGGAATTGACCAAAATGCCACTGAAGCCAGCGGCGTTTTCGAATTCCTCGCGGGCCTGCAAACGCAAATTGCGTATGAGTTTCCAGTCGACGATTGCGGCCTTCAGGGTCGACGGATTAAGGAGAGATGCGCTGCGGTCTGGAGGCGCCAACCACGGCAGACGCGGCAGGGCTTCATAGAGCCAGCGATATGGCTCTTGCAAATAGACCACCGAGGGAATGCTCACAAGGCGACCGATCGGCGTCGTTCTGAAAAAAACGCAAGAATTCGCGAAAAGGATATCAAACCCGCCGCGGCCGATCTCCTCCGCGCAGGCTCGGCAATGTGTGTCCATCGCCGCCAGCTGCCGCGCCGTTAATGACGCAATGCCGAACTTGTCGCTGAAGCGGCCTGTCGGCCACGCAAGATCGACAACATGCTCGGGAATCAGCGGGCTGAGCGGCAAATATTCGCGATCGGCGGTCGGCGGGCACCAAGCTTCCAAAGTATGACCGCGCGCGAGAAGTCCAACCACGTGGTCGTACAGGGCCCGCTTGCCGCCGCCGCTGCGCAGATTGTGCCAAATGGCAATTTTCATGCCTCGTCTTCCACGCAGTTGTTTGTCAGATTAGCGAAAGCAGTTGCAAGAGTCGTCCGGCTCAAGAATCAGGACGGCAAGTGCTGACGATCAGGACGGCGATTTGCCACCCTTGCTGATTAACTATTGTCGCCGCTCAACAGGATTGCAAGCGAGCTTTTTCTGACGCGCTTGTGCTGATGGCGGTCGCCGCGATCATGATCGGTCAACCGCCTGAAGCCGTGGGCCATTGCATACGCGCCCAGAAGCGTGCTTAATTTGATGCTTGGCGGTCCCCGGCGCGGACGCCAGGGGCTTGAGCCCCCAAGCGGGGTCGGGACGACCAGAAGCCCGAAAAGACGACCAGAAGCCCGAAATGTGGGTACGGAGAGGCTGATCCTGGTCAGCATCTAGACAAATGGCCGACGAGCCTGAGGATGGAGTAATATGTCTGTTAAACGCGCTTTAGTTACGGGCATAACCGGCCAGGACGGAGCCTATTTATCGAAGTTGCTTTTGGAAAAGGGCTATGCAGTTACAGGTATTGTTCGCAGATCATCCCACGCCGGTGTCGACGACCATCGTCTTCGTTGGCTCGGGGTCAGCAATTCGGTTGAACTCCGCGATGGGGATCTCTCTGATATATCTAGCCTAATGCGCATCATCCGGGACGTTCAGCCGGATGAACTGTATAACCTTGGTGCGCAATCGTTCGTTCAATCGTCCTGGCAGCAGCCCCTTCTTACCGCCAATGTCACAGGGGTGGCGGTGACGAACGTCCTCGAGGCCTTGCGAATTCTTAAGGCGGACACCCGCTTTTACCAGGCGTCTTCGTCGGAAATGTTCGGAAAGGTTCAACAGCCGAAACAGACGGAGACTACACCGTTTTATCCGCGTTCTCCTTATGCTGTAGCGAAGCTCTACGGTCACTGGATCACGGTCAATTATCGCGAGAGTTTTGGTCTCCATGCCTCGTCCGGCATACTTTTCAATCACGAGAGCCCTTTGCGCGGTACGGAATTCGTGACCCGCAAGGTCACCGACGGCGTCGCGCGAATCAAACTCGGGCTTGCGAAGGAATTGCGGCTCGGCAATATCGACGCCAAGCGCGACTGGGGCCACGCCAAGGATTACGTGCGCGCGATGTGGGCAATGCTGCAGCAGGAGGTTCCCGACGACTACGTCGTCGCCACGGGCAACACCACCTCTGTCCGCGAGATGTGTCGCATCGCGTTTGAACATGTCGGGCTGACCATGGAGGACCATCTGGTCATAGACCCCGCCTTTTATCGCCCCGCTGAGGTCGACTTTCTTCTCGGCGATGCTGGCAAGGCGAGAGCGCGGCTTAATTGGGCGCCGGAAATCGGCCTGTCTGAAATGATCTGCGAGATGGTCGACGCCGATCTTGCCCGCCAGCGGGCGGGCTAGGGCGCAGTGCCGAGCTATGCTCGTATTTTGATGACGGGAGCGTCGGGTTTTGTTGGCCGCCGGTTGGCGCCTGCCTTACAAGCCGCCTATCCCGCGGCTGCCCTCGCAGCTGTCGCGCATGGCCCATCGGATTCGTGTCCCGGTTGGACGACGTTCTGCCTCGACCTTGCGGACGCGGATGCAATCAACGAAGCGGTTCGCTCCTGGCGGCCTGATCTTGTTGTTCATTTGGCGGCTCAGTCCTCCGTGGGCGAAGAGGCAGCACTTGCACAGGAAACATGGAGAATAAATGCTGGCGGAGCGTTGAATCTCGCTTGCGCCATCGCGCGGACAGTTCGGGAATCAACAGTTTTCAATGTCAGCACCGGTGAGGTTTACGGTTCGAGCTTTTTGAACGGGCCGGCCTCGGAGACGACGGCCCTCTCTCCTCGAAGCGTCTACGCGCGGTCAAAGGCAGCTGCTGAAACAATTTTCGCGGATGTTCTTCCCTCCGAGTCGCACCTCGTGACCGTTCGACCTCTGAACCATACAGGCGTCGGCCAGGACGAACGTTTCGTGTTGCCGAGCTTCGCGGCGCAGATCGCGCGGATTGAAGCCGGGCTTGCGCCGCCCAAACTCCAGGTTGGGAACCTTGGCGTCGAACGGGATTTTCTCGATGTCCGCGACGTCATCGAAGCCTACCTCCTAATTCTCGCTGGAGCCGAAGCCCTTCCGCGACGCGCCGTGCTTAACGTCGCCTCAGGGCAAGCCCGCCGCATTGGCGACCTGCTTGATGTGATGGTGGGAGCCAGCACCCGTCGGTTCGAGTTGGCGATCGATCCAGCTCGGGCTCGGCCCGCGGAAATACCTCGAGCGGTCGGCGACGCCGCAGCGCTGCACCGATATTTCGGTTGGATACCCAAACATTCTGTTGATGAGCTTGTCATGGAATTGTTGAACTATTGGCGAGCGAGAATTTCAGCGGAACCGCTCGCGACTCTGCGAGCGGCGTCCAAAAGTGTTTGATATCGCTGGTGTAGGACCGCGCCATTGAATATCAATTCAGCGCTTCGATCTGCCTTGGGCAGGATCGAGGCGAGCGATCATCCAGGTCGGCGTCGCAGAGGCATCGTCCAAGGATTTGTCACCGGGCTCGGCAGTCGCGGTGTCGGCTTCCTGGTCAGCTTTTTATCGGTGCCGCTCACCATCGGGTATCTCGGGAAAGAGCGCTACGGTGTCTGGATTTTGCTTAGTTCGCTCCTGGCGTGGGTGCGCTTGGCGGACCTGGGCGTTGGCAACGGCCTCAGGACTGCGATCGCGAGCGCGTTGGGTTCCGGACGCCCCGACCTCGTGCGCGCCCTCCTTAGCACCGCATTCGCTCTATTCTGCACAGTGGCCGCTGTGCTCGGACTGGTCGCCGCCTTAGCCTGGCCGTGGATCGATTGGGTCGCTCTTTTTGGGGTAACGACCGAAGAGGCTCGCGCCGAAGTCGGCCCGGCAATCGCAACCTCGCTCGGGTTCTTCTTGCTGGCCTTCCCCCTGTCGATAACCGCCGTCACCTACGACGCCCTGCAGGAGGGCAAGCTTCAGAACTATTGGGGCATGGTCGGCAATATCGCCAGCCTGGTCGCCCTGATTGTCGTCACACACACCCATGGCGGCCTGGTTCGGCTGGTTATGGCCATGTCCGGCACAGGGTTAATCGTGAACATTCTCAGCGGCGTCTGGTTGTTCGGGCGCTACAAGCCCGTCTTTGCGCCTCGGCCTCAAGCCGTTCAAATATCGTCCGTTCGAAGGCTCCTGCATACCGGGGGTACATTCTTTCTGATCCAGATAGTCGCTCTAGTCGTCTTCCAAACCGACAATTTCATTGTTGCAAAATTTGCCGGTTCCGCCAGCGTCCCATCGTACAGCCTAACATACACACTGTTCTCATATAGTTATTTGCCGCAGACGATCTTATTCAATTACCTGTGGGTGGCCTACGCCGATGCAATAGCGCGCCGTGACATTGGGTGGGTCGCGCGCACGTTAAAGCGGAATTTGTCATTCTCGCTCGGGTTCACTCTAGCCGCCGCCGTTCCGCTGCTCTTCATCGCCCGTCCGTTCATCCGGTTGTGGACGAGAGACGCTGTTGTGCCGCCCGTCGACCTTGTCTCCTGGATGGCGGCGTGGAGTTTGATCTATGCCTTTTGCAGCCCGATCGCCTGCCTTCTCGCTGCCGCAGACCACATGAAGGCGCAACTGGTGTACAGTGCGGTATCCGCGGCCGTGAACATCGTCTTGTCGATTGTGCTAATCAAGTCGTGGGGAGTGACTGGGGTTATCGCTGGCACTGTCATTTCGTACATAATATTTATCTGTTTCCCCATCGCAATTGATACGCTTCTCCTGTTGAGGAAGCTCAGAAGTGCATTGTAAAATGTGACTCCCAAACGTGGGACTAGTTGCATCAATTGGGGTCCCTTCTCGAACAAAACCGAGAATTTTCAAGGACAGCGCCCCGACTTCCAAAAAGGCGATAGGCCCCGGCCGCCGCATATCACGCGCCACGCTCGCTAACCGCCGATTCACGCAGGGTGGCTCGCGGCGGCGAACGCCCTATTCTGCGCCGCGCATGTCCGAGAGTGAGGAGGAAGCCGCAAATGGTATTCGGTCAGGTGTTACGACGGATACGGCACGCAGCAACTGGGCAGCTATTGACGGAAAGCCAAGAGCAGACGCGCCTGATGCGCAACCAGCATGATTTCCTATTGGACATGAAATGGGCGATGGCGGCCCGAGACTTCCAAAACCCGCTTAACCACTTTGGTGCGAAATTCTTCTCTCAAAGCGACGAAGACGGCATCACGCTTGAGATCATCAGGCGACTTGAACTCAAAACAGGAACGTTCTTGGAGTTCGGCGTCGGCGATGGCACCGAAAACAACACGCTTATCCTCTTATCGCTCGGATGGCGCGGCGCATGGGTCGGCGGCGAGAACCTGGCCTTTGACCCGCACGTCAATCCGAAGCGTTTTTTTACGAAAAGGCGTGGGTTTCACTCGACAACATCAATGAACTTGTCAGATCGGGTCTATCCGCCATTGCTGCTTCAGACGTAGATGTTTTGAGCGTCGATCTGGACGGCAATGATCTCTACTTCACCGAAGCGCTTCTCAACGTCTTGCGGCCAAAACTCGTGATTGTCGAATACAACGCCAAATTTCCGCCACCGGCACGCTGGTCCGTGGAATATGACCGCCAATTTTCAGTGGGACGGCACCGATTACCACGGCGCGTCGTTAGCATCGTTTTGCGACCTTCTTGCGCGGTTCGGCTACACACTTGTCTGCTGCAACGCAGCTACAGGAGCCAAGCCTTCTTCGTCAACAACAACTATCGTGCGGCATTCAAAGACGTGCCGCAGGACATCAACAACATTTTCATTGGTCCAAAGTTTCAGCTTCTGGCGCGTTTCGGCCATCCCGCCTCGCCAAAGACAATCGCACAAATGATCAGTAGTTCCGGCATAGTGACAGCCTGACCGGCGCTGGAAGTGCGAAAAGGGCCGCCGATTAGCGTCTAGCCGTCGGCCGGCATCCGGACCAGCTAGACAGAAAGACCGCTTGTGTGTGCATCCCGGCGTCAGGACGCATCTTCTCTCGCAAAAACCCTCGAATCGCCTCTCTCGGTTTTTCGCGCGCAAAACTAGGCAGTTCAAGCCGGCGCGCCGATGTGCGCGTGTGCGGCGCAAAACCCGCCGCTTAATAACGACCCCTGGAGTGCCTGGATGGAGGAACGTCGCGATTTCAATGAACGAAGCTACCGAGAGGAAGGCAATCGGCTGAACCTTCCATTCACACCTGACTAATACGGCCAACTTTTGAACGTAGAAGGGCGGCGTCTGCCCAGGATATTGACAGCCTAAGTCTCAGCTGCGAGATTTGGTCTTTACCAATACTGAGGAAGGAAGACTAATGCTTGGACGGATAAAGAATCGCGTCCGTGGCCTTCTCGGTCTGGAGGCCCGGAAGCGAGCTCGGTTGTTCGGGGATCTTGCACCGATGGTCCCCCCCGTCCGGATGATGTTCGACGGTCCGCGGAACCTCGAAGTATTTAAGGAGAACGGCGAAGAGTTTCTGAAGATTTATCGGGACGTACGCTGCCTCCGTCCAACGACAGGACGCTTGATGTAGGCTTCGGAATCGGTCGAAAGACCATCCCGCTGACGCGCTATCTTGATGAGCGGAGCGTGTATGAAGGACTAGAAATAACAAAGGCCGGCGTCGAGTGGTGCTCTTAGCACGTTACGCCACGCCGACCCAATTTCGATTCCAGCAAATCGATGTCTCTACCGAACTGTACAATAAGGAAGGTCGATATCAGCCTCGGAATACCGTTTCCCCTTCCCCGACGACAGCTTTGATTTTGTCATGCTCGGGTCGGTATTCACGCACATGCTGCCGGAGGATGTGGCCAATTACCCTCTCGGAGATTCATCGCGTCATGGCTCGGGGGAGCCGTTGCATGATCTCCTACTTTCTCCTGAATGAGGAAGCCCAGGGGCTCAAGGCCGAAGGGGCGAAAAACGTTTCCGATCTAGCCAAGGACATCATACCGCTCAATTTCCACTTCGGCGACGGAGTGTATCGCGTACGGATCAACTGGTTCCGGAGCTGGCGCTCGCGCGCGATGACGAATGAGAAAACTCGACGCAGAAGTTGGCCTGACCATCGAGCGGGTTGATTACGGTTTGTGGTGTGGTCGGCCGAAGTATCTGAGCTACCAAGATTTAATTTTAGCCACCAAGGGGTCATAGCGTCGGCTGGTCGATACCGGTCTCGAATCGCCTCTTTCGGTTTTTCGCGCGCGAAACCAGGCAGTCCAAGCTGATGCGCCGGCTTTTGCGCACCCGGATGCGGAAAAGGTCGCTGCTGTTGGACGATTTCCACGCAGTTTCCGGCCATCGCATCTGAGCGTGTGCTGGATTCGGATTGGCTGATGTGCGCGTGCGCGGCACGAAGCCCCGCCGCCTAATTGCTGCTCAGGTCGCGGAGGTCTGCGGAGGTGAAGATACAAACGTCGCTTCGCCCCGCCAGGTCAACCGTTAAAACTCCCCCGTGTCCAACCTCTCGGATCCGCCGCACCCGGCATGCGTACCTTCAAGATAAAGTGGACGTGTTTGGTGGGCCTGCGTGAGCGCGCGCTGTGATCGGAGCCGGCCTACCTGTCCCGACGCGCCGAAACGATCGCTGGTAGGGCTACCGTTCTCTTTTCGGCCTCACCCCGAAGCAGGAGGGAAGTCGCCAAAGTGATTGGGACGGCAAAATAGGATACGAGAATTAGAGTAGCGATGAACATGCGATCCTCCAAGCTGATTGCAAGAAAGTGCCCCGCGATCGTCAGGTGCGCCTTGCGGCAGGTCAATTCTCAAACGCAATCGGATTGGCCTGGTCGGGCGCGAACGGTCGGGTTTTCTCGCCAATTTGCGTTGAATCAATTCCGGCGCCTTCCGACTTGGCTACAAGCATCGGCGAGGAGGAGGATCCCGCATGCTTCAGATCATTACCCTTCATTTGGCGCGAAGTTCAGAATTCCCTCAGGGCAGCGACGACCGAGGTTACGAGATCATCGCGCCAATCGACGCGTCCGGTCATCTGGATTCCAGCGAATGGAAACAGGTTAGGGCCCAATGTCGCGTCACACGTTTCTGGCGAGACGAAGGCGAACGCCGCGGACTGCTCCTCCATCGCGGCGGCGCTAAGGGCGCGACATGGCGAATCGCGTACGATGCGCATGCGCCGGAAGAGAAAGGGGTTCAATTGGAGACCCATCGGTTCGAAGAGGGCGAATATCTCTCGCTCCGGGGTGAGGACGGTCGCCTCAAAACTTTTAAGATCACAAGAATGCGACCGGTCATGACCAGCAATGAAGTACACAGCGCCGCGTAGGCCTTCTGTCAGGTTGCTTTGCCGTGTGGGTCATCTCGTCGCGCCCGTCATTTCATCCAATCGGTCGGCCCACCATTGCAAACTCCGCCCCAGCGTAGGCCCGACGGACGGTGTTCCCTTCAACATGAGCAAGTTGAGCTTTGATATCATCGGGGTTCCAGGGACCGCCCTCGTTGAGGATGGACGGGGCGGCGGCGCGGGAGCCATCCTTGAGGGCTTCCTCGGAGAAGCTTAACCGAGGGATTGCCCCTGCGCTCGGATCTTGGGCTTCTATGGCTCAGGAAAGTCGCACTTGGCGAATGTGCTCGCGGCACTTTGGAACGATCTCAAATTTCCCCATGGGTCGCACGTGTCTTCTTTCATCAAGGACATGCCGGCGGGGCTGAAGGCCGCGCTCCAGGAGCTCCGCGCAGTGGCGCTACGTACTGGCGGAATACATGTAGCGGGCGACGAACGGGGGGAGGAGCGGACGATGCGATCGGGGCCACGCTGGGAGTCATCCTGTGGTCGGCCGGCCCGCCAAGGAACTTCCGTGAAAACCTGCGGCCCAACTTTTCCCAGCCACCAAAAACTACTGTGGATGATCTTCTGCAGGTATCCGCCAAGCTTCAACGTAGCGAAGGTCGTCTTTGTATACGCGACAAATAAGAGAGCGTTGCCTCTGTCGGTCTGCGTGAACTGAGTGGTAGGAAGGCGGCGTAACGGGATTGGTGATCAAGCCACCCGAACCTCCAAGTAGGAGCGTTACGCCATGACCGAGAATAGAGTTGTCGCCCTTCGACAGAAAGGGGCATCGATGACCGCTCACCGAAATTCTGCGAACCGGTGCGCGTCGGCTGATTGCCCAGGCGGTCGAGGCGGAGTTCGAGATATTCTGGCCTCGACCGCGGACTCGTGCTTCCGGATAGCCGCCGACGGGTAGTTCGCCACGGACATGATCCGGTTCGCGCGATCCAGACAGAATCGGCTCGGTCGAAGTGCAAAAACCGAAGGCTCGTGATCGAGGCGCGACGCCGGGCGCGCGGATACGGTTCACGCGAACATCCTGCCCAAATGGCGCGGCGCACCAAGAGCCTCGACGCCCTTCTGCCCGTTCTCTATCTGCGCGGGATTTCCACCGGCGATTTCCAGGAGGCCCTCGCCGCCCTGCTCGGCAAGGACGCGCCCAACCTTCCGCGGCTGTTATCGCGCGCCTCAAGAGCGAATGGGAGGACGAATATCGACGATGGCAGAAGCGCGATTTGTCGGCGCGCCATTACGTCTACGTCTGGGCGGACGGCGTCTATTTGCAGGCGCACATGGAGCCGCAGGCCGAATGCATGCTGGTGCTGATGGGCGCGACGCCCGAGGGCAAGAAGGAGCTGATCGGCTTTCAGACCGGCATGCGGGAAAGCGGGCAAAGCTGGAAGGAGCTGCTCGTCGATTTGAAGGCGCGCGGCTTGGTCGTCGCGCCGCAAGCAGCCATTGGCGATGGCGCGCTCGGGTTCTGGAAGGCCCTCGACGAGGCATTCCCGACGACGCGTCATCAGCGATGCTGGCTGCACAAGACATTGAACGTGCTCGACAAGCTCCCGATGTCGATGCAACCCAGCGCGCACAAGGATCTGCGCGAGATCTGGCTGTCTCCGAACCGGGCGCAGCGGAAGCGGCGATGACGACCTTCGCGGAGAAATACGCGCCCAAATACGACAAGGCCGTCGAATGCCTGATCAAGGATCGTCAGACGCTGCTAATGTTCTTCGACCTTCCCGCCGATCATTGGACCACTTGCGAACTTCGAACCCGATCGAGAGCGTGTTCGCGACAGTGAGGCATCGCACCGTCCGCATGAAGGGCGCGCTGTCGCAGGACACCGCGCGGCTCATGGTGTTCAAACTGGTGATGGCCGCGTCCAGGACCTGGCGACGATTGCAAGTCAAAACCAGTGCCGAAAGTCGTCAACGGTATAAAATCAAAGACAGAATCGAAGCTGTCGCCGAAATCAAATCCGCCGCTCGCTTCACGCCGTCATTATCTCTGTCAGGTCCACGACTGAACCCGCAAGCGCTGACCGCCAAGGAAGGTGCAGCGGCACCAGTTGTTTCGTCCCAGATTTTGATGGGGCATTCTTATCGTGTGATTCGAAGGATGCGCGATGAGACAGATTACACGGGAGCGCCATCACGACAGCGGCGGCCCGTCGAGCGATAGAGCATAGTCAAGAGAGCCTGGGGGCTCTGGCCAATCGCTACGGGATCAAGCAGAAGACCGTCGCCAAGTGGAAGAGGCGGACCTTGGCGGCCGATCTGCCGGCCTGTCCGAAAGACCCAAAGTCGACGGTCCTTTCGATCGAGGAGGAGGCGGTCATCGTCGCCTTCAAGCGACATACGCTGTTGCCGCTCGATGACTGCCTTTACGCGCTTCAGCCGACAATCCCTTTCCTGACCCGCTCGTCCCTGCACCGCTGTCTGCAGCGGCATCGGATCGGGCGGTTGCCAGATATCGAGGCCGACAAGGAGCCAAAAAAGAGGTTCACGTCCTATCCGATCGGCTTCTTCCCCATCAATCTCGCCGAGGTCCAGACGGCCGAGGGAAACTCGATTTGTTCGTCGCCATTGACCGACGAGCAATTCGCCTTCGTGCAACTGGTGGAGCATGCGAACCGGGTCACAGCTTCAGCCTTCCTGATCGCCCCGGTCGCCGCCGTGCCATACAAGATCCGCACGATCCTGACCGACAACGGCATCCAGTTCCGTTATGCGCCCCGCTACGCCGCCGGCCCGACTGCTCGCTCTATGACGCACATGCTCGCCATGCGCTGCCGCGAGAACGACATCAAGCACCGCTTCATCAAGTCAACCATCCCGGACCAACGGTCACAGGTCGAACGGTTGAACCGAACCATCAAGGACGCGACTGTCAAACGCCACCACTACGACAACCATGATTAGCTCAGCAGGCGTCTCGCCGACTTCGTCAGCGCCCACAATTTCGGGCGGCGACTGAAGACCCTCAAAAGACCCACACCCTACGAGTTCATTTGCAAAAGATGGACAATCGAACCAGAACGATTCAAACTCGATCCAATCCACCAATTCCCGGAACCGAACACGGGGGAGACCGCCAAGCCAGCCTCGATTGCGCTCACGGTCTCGCGCATGCGGGTGAAGTCGCGACCCTGGATGGTCTTTTCGACAAGCCGCAGCCGGTCATCGGCGACGCCGGCGTTCTCATCCCAAACAGTGACCGTCGCCGTGACGCAGCATTCGCCGACAAGGTCGGAGCCAAGCTTCTGCAGTGCAGCGTCGGCGTCGAGCGCCTTATTGGCGGCGTCGGAGTCCAACAGGACCGACGCCTCGTCGGTCATGAGCTCCTTCAGGATCGCCATTATCGACTTACGCTTGACGAACCATTGTCGGCGGATGCGGGCGAGGACTCTCGTCGCGTCGATCTTGTCGAGGCAGATGACGCGGGTCGACCAGCGCTAGGGGAAGGCGAGCCGATTGAGGTTGTCGAGTAACCCGGGGCAGGTCTGCGACGGAAAGCCCATGACGGTGAGCGTGCGCAAATGCGCGCTTCCCAGCCGCGGTTCGAGGCCGCTGACCAGGTCGTCGTCGACCAGGACCGCGTAGAGGTGCATTGGCGTCTCGGGCACGCGGACACGTTGGCGGCGGGTCGATATGCAGGAATGGAGGTAACCGAGCGTGTCGGCGTCATCGAGCCATTCTGCCTCGGGCATGAAGCCCTCGACCAGCGCCAGCACGGTATCCATTCGGCGTGGGCCGCAGTGCGCCTGTCTGCTGAACGTTCCGGTATTGGGCTACACGGGGTGGAGGATACCGTCGGATCCGAGCGTTTCGATCGCCTTGACGAGAGTGAGGCCGCGATGGAGGCGGAACCATTCTCCGGTGTGGCGATGCCACTGGATGTCGAAGCGGTCGGGGCTGATCCAGTCGAGGCGAGCGAAGGGCGCGTCGAACTCCTCGCCGAGATTTTCCGGTAAGCCGGAGCGGTAGCGCTGGATGAAGCGATACTTGGCGCCATGCCATTTGCCGAGGATATCGACGGGATAGTTGAACTCCGTCGGCCGGATTGACGGCAGGAAACGCGGCTTCAGGAATTCGTCGATGAATTGTTCGCAGGCTGCGGTAACGCGAACCCTTTCGGCCTCGGAGAATCCGGCGCTCGGCTTAAGCGGCTTGCGCATGGCTCACAATCGCCTTTCGCCAGTTCCACGGCAGCAACTCGTCGAGCCGATGAGCCGGATGCGCGGCGATGCGCTGGAGCACGTCGGCGAGCCAGGCCTGCGGGTCGACGCCGTTCATCTTGGCAGTGATGATGAGGCTGTACATGTCTGCGGCGCGCCGGCCTCCGCGGTCGGATCCGCAGAATAACCACGATTTCCGCCCAAGCGCGACGCCGCGCAGCCCGCGCTCGGCGGCATTGTTGGACATGCAGACGCGCCCATCGTCGAGGAACAGCGTGAAAGGCGGCCTGCGCTTGAGCATGTACTGGATCGCCTTGGCGAGGTCGTGCCCGCGCGACAGCCTCGCCGCCTGCTCGCGCATGTAGGTCATGAGATCGTCGACCAGGGGCCGGCTTACGGCGCGTCGGACCGCCAGGCGCTCCTCGGGGCTCTTGCCGTTGATCGACCGCTCGACGGCAAACAGCGCATCGATGCGGCGCACCACCTCGATGGCGATCGGCGAGAGCGGGATCTCCTTCTTCCCCGAAGCTTTGCGGCGCGCATTCTCCTCGATGTCGGCCATGGCGAAGAACGGGCGGCGCGCGTGCACCCAGCACGCCGCTTCCCGGATCGGGCCGGGCTTGCGGTCCGCGAGATAGAGCTTGTTGTAGCCGTCATAGGCGTCCGCTTGCAGGATGCCTGCGTATCCCGCGAGATGCGCCTGCGGATGCTCGCCTCGCCGATCGCGCGAGTAATGGAAGATCGCAGCGGGCGGGCCGGCGCCGCCGAACGGCTTGTCGTCGCGAACATAGATCCAGAGCCGGCCGGTGTCGGTCTTGCCTTTCGCCAGCACCGGCACGGTCGTGTCGTCGCCGTGAAGGCGCTCGGCCGCCATGACGTGGGCCTCGACGAGGCGCCGGAGGGGATCGAGCGCTGTGCAGACCGCGCCCACGGCGTCGGCCATGGTGGAGAGCGCGATCGGCGCGCCCTCGAGCGCGTAGCGCTCGGCCTGCCGGTTCAGAGGCTGGTGCTGACCGAACTTCTCGAACGCGATCATCGCCAAGAGGCTCGGACCCGCCCACCCCCTCGGGATCACGTGGAACGGGGCCGGCGCCTGGCTGATCGTCTCGCAGTCCCGACAGGAGAACTTCTCCCGCACCGTCTCGATCACCTTCCACCGTCGGGGTGTCGTCTCGAGCGTCTGCGTCACATCCTCGCCGAGCTTGCGCAAGCGATCGCTCCCGCAGCACGCGCAGGCCGTCGGCGGATCGATCACCACGCGCTCGCGCGGCAGGTGGTCGGGGAACGTGTCGCGCTCGGCGCGCCGGCGGGTGAAGGCGCGCACCGTCGTCGTCCGGGCGGCTGCCTGCTCCGCCGCCAGTTCGTCTTCAGTGGCGCTGGCTTCGAGTTCCTCAAAGTCGAGCGCCAACTGGTCGATCAGCCGCGACGAGCGCTCCGACCGCTGCCCGTAGACCTGGCGCTCGAGCTTGGCGATCCGCAGTTTCTGCGCCGCGATCAGCGCCATGTCCTCCGAGGCTTTCGCCCGCGCGACCGCCAGTTCCGCCGCGACTTCCAGGCGCCTCGCGCGCTCGGCGATGAGCGCCGCCTTCAGGGCGGCGACGTCGTCGGGAAGAGCCTCGGGAGCGGGATCCATGAGACGAAGGGAATCATAGTTTTCGCGATTCGAGGCGCCCTAAAATGCGTGTGGCCCCATGTTTTTCTTCGCTTGGCCGGGCGCTTTCGCCTTCGCGCTCAGCCCGCGCTCTTGGGCCGCCACGTCAGTTGCGGATTCCGCCAGTCGATCCCTTCGAGCATGTAGGCCATCTGCCCCGCCGAGATCGACACGACGCCCTCCTTCGCCGACGGCCAGATGAACTTTCCCCGGTCGAGCCGCTTGGCGTAGAGCGAAAGCCCGAGGCCGTCGTGCCACAGGATCTTCGCCAGGTCGCCCCGGCGCCCGCGGAAGATGTAGAGATCGCCGCCGTGCGGATCACGCTTCAACTGCTCCTGAACCTGAAGCGCCAGACCCTGCATGCCGCGACGCATGTCGGTGTGGCCAGCAGCGATCCACACCCGCACCCCGCTCGGCATCGGGATCATCGTTCGTTCAGAACGCTCAGAACCCGCCGAAGCGCATCGGCGTCCACCTCGCTGTCGACGCGCACGCGGTTCCCGGAGCCAAGCTCGATTTCGATCACTCCGGTCTTCGTTCGTCGTCCGCTTGCTGGTGCGCGCGATTGTCTTGCCGCCTCGGACCCAGACAGCCTCGCCGCTCCGATCTCAACAGGCAGCAAAATCGAACCGTCTCTCCCGCCCGGTTCAGGAGCTCGCGCCTGCCTTCGCCATGTGAAGAGCAGGCTCTGCGCAACGCCGTGTCGCCGCGCCACCTCGCACACCACCGCTCCCGGCATCAGCGTCTCTTCGACGATCCGAGCCTTTTCATCCCTGCTCCAACGCCGTCGGCGTTCGACCCCGAGAACCTTCCCATCCATCTCTGCGTGACCTTAAAGCTAGCTCTACGGTCACACCCTTCGCAACGCCCGCCCCCATAGCAAGGCGGCCGCCGCCGGAG
>CAVSBJ010000018.1:0-93589 GCA_963726105.1 uncultured Alphaproteobacteria bacterium | reverse complement strand
AGCCGCTGTTGGTGATCTCAAACGCAGTGCCGGCGTTGTTGGCGCCGCCGATTCGCGTTGTCCCGAAAAGATCACCGCTCGCGTCCGCGACCAAGTTGGCGCCTAGCGCCTGCCCTACGTTTAGGGTTCCGAAATTGGCGACAATGGTCGGCGTGGCCTTGTAGCCGCCCGCTGTCTTGACAATCTCGAACACCACGCCCCCGGCATTCTGGGAGCTCGGATCCGTGGTTCCGAAAAGGTCGCCATTGGCGTCCACGATCAGGGTTTTGGGGTGGTTAAGAGTCAATTGTCCGTCGGCGGGGGTGAAGCTCGCCAAGGTGGTCGGGGTGCTGGCGTAGCCGGTGGCCGTCTTCTCGATTTCAAACACCGTGCCGTCGTCGTTCGCTCCGCCCGAAATCGTTGTCCCGAAGATGTCGCCCTTGGAGTCTATGGTTAAAGTGCCGATCTGTGTCCCCACCGGGAAGGGGACGAGGCTGACCGGAGTGGCATAGCTGGCGCCTGTCTTCTGAACCTCAAATACCGAGCTGGTGGTTGTACCGAAAAGGTCGCCCGCCGCGTCTTCGACCAGGTTGCCCGAGCCAGAGGGAACGATGCCTGAGCCGAAGCTGGTGAGGACGGTTGGCGCGCTCGCGTAGACGCCGCCCGTCTTCTTGATTTCGAACACCGTGCCGGACGCCATTGGTGCCGCCCGACGCCGTCGTTCCAAACAGATTGCCGCTAGCGTCGACGAGCAGCCGCCCTCCCGGTTGGGAGGCGCGCGGTGCCGGAGAAGTTGGCCAGATGTGATGGCGGCGCCCCCGCCAGCGGGAAATTCGATCACCGCGCCGAGCTGATTCGTGCCGCCCGTGATCTCCAGCCCGAAAAGGTCGCCATTCGCATCGGCGCTCAGGTTCGGCACGCCCTCGAGCGTGTTTAGCCCAAGGGGTATGTCGGCCAGAAAGGTCGGCGGGTGGCGATGCCACCTGCAGTCGGGCGCGATTTCGTACGTCGCCCCGATGCCGTTCGCCCCACCAAGGACGGTTGCGCCGAGCAGGTCGCCATTGGAAGCCATGAACAGCTGGCCGTCGGGCGAAGCGCCGCTGCCGGTCGAGGTGGGGAATGAGGCAATTGTCACTACGGAAGCACCAGGCATGAACGTTTCCTTAAGGCACTTTTCACCTAAGAATTTAGGCGAATTACAACTTCATCCGCGGAAATGCAACATCCCTAGGGTTGCATTTTCTTCGCTCGCTCGCGCATGGTTTACGACGCCGGGCTTGCTCAAAGCGACAACATAGACCCGAGCTTTCCGGCTTAAGGCGAGCAGCGCTTCGCTGCGCACAGGCTCCGACCCTATATGCGGTCGCGAATTCAGCGTCCGACACCTGAGCGTGGCGGCACCACCCTCGCGCCTAGGCCGGGATGTTGCTTGGCTTCGGCGACTGGGTTCCGCAGCTACCGCAGAATCACCTCGGCGATGATGGAAGGGCGCACTTCGCTCCTCAAAGGCGTTCCCTTGACTCCGCGTCAAAACGCGCTTCGACTTCCTGGACGACCGCGCGGAGGATGCTGTTGATCTCAAAATCCTTTGGCGTGTAGACCGCCGCGACGCCCGCGGCTTTCAGTCGGCCCACGTCGGCGGACGGAACGATGCCGCCTACAACGAGCGGCACGTGTTGGAGGCCGGCCGCGCGCAAGAGTTTCAGCACCTCTTCGGTGAGCGCGATATGTGAGCCCGACAGGATCGACAGGCCGACGCAATGGACGCCTGACCTGGCCGCCTCCACGATTTCGGCCGGAGTGAGCCGGATGCCGTCATAGACGACATCCATGCCGGCGTCCGTGGCGCGAGCCGCAATCTGCTCCGCGCCATTGGAATGGCCATCGAGACCTGGCTTGCCGACTAGAAAACGGAGCCGGCGGCCGAGCTTGAGGGAGACGCGTTCAACTTCGCTGCGAAGCGGGTCGAGGTCACCTGCTTCCTGACGCGCGCGCGGCGAGACGCCGGTCGGCGCGCGAAAGATTCCGAACTCGGCACGCAGCGTGTCGCCCCATTCGCCCGTCGTGGCCCCGGCTTTGGCTGCCTCGATCGAGGCGGGCATGATGTTGGCGCCGCTCGTCGCCGCCTTGCGTAGCGCCGCTATCGCCTCGCGAACGCGAGCTTCATCGCGCTGCACCCGCCACGCCAGGAGGGCAGCCACTTGCTCGGCCTCGGCAACGGCCGATGGGACGTGGATCGAATTCTCGGCGGCGGCGAGCGGCGAGGGCTCGGAATTGGTGAAGGCGTTGACGCCGACAACGATCTGCTCCCCGCGCTCGATCGCCTCGAGTTTGCGCGTGTTGGATTCAACGAGCTTCGCCTTGAGCACGCCTGTCTCAACCGCCTTGACCGCGCCGCCCATTGCGTCGATCGCGGCGATTTCGGCCAACGCCTCGCTCTTGAGCTTAGCGACCAGCGCGTCAAGCTCCCTGCTGCCGTCGAAAATGTCGCCAAACTCGAGCAGGTCGGTTTCATAGGCCATGATCTGCTGCAGGCGTAGCGACCATTGCTGGTCGAACGGCCGCGGCAGACCGAGCGCCTCGTTCCAGGCCGGCAGCTGCACGGCGCGGGCGCGCGCCTTTTTCGATAGGACTACCGAAAGCATCTCAATGAGGATGCGATAGACGTTGTTCTCGGGCTGCTGCTCGGTCAGTCCAAGCGAATTCACTTGGACGCCGTAGCGGAAGCGACGCTTGGCAGTATCCTGCACGCCGAAGCGATCGCGGGTGATCTCGTCCCACAATTCGACGAAGGCGCGCATTTTCGCGAGCTCGGTCACAAAGCGCATGCCGGCGTTGACGAAGAACGAAATCCGGCCGACGACCTCCGCGAAACCCGCTTCGTCGACCTCGCCCGATTTGCGGACCCGTTCGAGCACGGCGATTGCTGTGGCAAGCGCGTAGGAAAGCTCCTGGACCGGCGTCGCGCCGGCTTCCTGAAGGTGGTAGGAGCAGACGTTCATCGGGTTCCATTTCGGCGTCTCTCGCGCCCCGAACACGATCATGTCCTTGGTCAGCCTGAGCGAGGCGTCGGGCGGGAAAACGTAGGATCCGCGCGCCAGATATTCCTTGATGATGTCGTTCTGGGTCGTGCCCTGGAGCTGGGCGCGAGGCACCCCTTGCTCGTCGGCAATCGCGATATAGAGAGCCATCAGCCAGGGCGCAGTCGCGTTGATAGTCATCGACGTGTTCATCGACGCAAGCGGGATCCCCTCGAACAGGGTTCGCATGTCGCCGATGTGAGAGATCGCAACACCGACCTTGCCCACCTCGCCGCGCGCTAGAATGTGATCGCTGTCAAATCCCGTCTGAGTTGGCAGATCGAAGGCGATCGACAGCCCTGTCTGCCCCTTGGCCAGATTCTGGCGATAGAGTGTGTTCGACTCCTGCGCGGTTGAATGGCCGGCGTAGGTACGGAAGATCCAGGGCTCGTCGCGACGTGGCGCCATCGTTCGTCCGTTCGCCTGCGCCATGGTCGCTCGCCTTTAGGCGCCGTGGCCGGGCTCGCGCCTCGCGCGATCAGCCAATCATTGTGCAGAGCACAATTACAGAAAACCGTCTGGGATGCCACAGGTTTGACCGGAACCGCGGCGTCGCAGGCGGACGGAGATTCGCGGCGACCGGTAGATTTTGCCGACGGTTCAACCGCGAAGACGAGCTAACTGACCGGATTCAGCGTTTGGCGACGGCGCTCACCATCACTACCGTGGTCAACAATCCGCCCGCGATTGCGACGGTCGTCAGATAAGGATCGTAGCCGGCATAAGGTTGGAGCCACCAATTTCGGGCGCAGAGCCCCGCGTAGGCGCCAAGCATCGCATAGAATCCGTTCCAGTATGGACCCATCCCGTAACGGCCAACGATGTAGTCGATCGCAAAGCCGGCGGAAAAGAATGCTATGACCACGCCGAGCAGGAGCGCGACGAGATCGAAATCGCCTAGATCTTGAACAAATTGCAACAACGGCCAGTTCGACATTGCCGCAGGTCCTCGTCCCGCCTCGACCGCAGCCGATCCGTCTTCCTTACGCTTGATTTCCTGCTGCCGCGTAAATTCCGTTGCAAACAAGCGAAAACGTTGACCAAAGTTGGATTGATTTTCGCGGCCTCAAAGCGCAAGGGTTAATTGTGCGCCGCAATATGAGAGGCCGGGCGCACTGCGGGACCCTGAGGGAGCCATGAATACTCACCCCATGGGCGCCGAGTTGCATGCCGCGGCGCTGAAAAAGGATCTCTACGAAATCGGCGAGATTCCGCCGGTGGGTCACGTGCCAGCGTCGATGTATGCCTGGGTCGTGCGTAAGGACCGGCACGGACCGCCCGAGCGGTCAATGCAGGTCGAGGTCGTACCGACATGGACCCTCGACAGCCACGACGTCCTGGTCTTGGTGATGGCGGCCGGGGTCAATTACAACGGCGTCTGGGCGGCGCTCGGCGAGCCCGTTTCGACCCTCGACGTCCACAAGAACCCTTATCATATCGCGGGCTCCGACGCGTCTGGAATTGTCTGGGCGGTCGGCTCCAGGGTCAAGCGTTGGAGGGTCGGCGACGAGGTCGTCGTCCACTGCAACCAGGACGACGGCGACGACGAGGAATGCAACGGCGGCGACCCGATGTTCTCCGCCTCTCAGCGCATCTGGGGCTACGAGACGCCGGACGGCTCATTCGCCCAATTCTGTCGCGTGCAGGACCGACAGCTGATGGCCCGCCCAAAGCATCTGACCTGGGAGGAGGCGGCATCCTACACGCTGACGCTCGCCACCGCCTATCGTATGCTGTTTGGCCACGAGCCGCATCGGCTGAAGCCCGGCGATAACGTGCTGGTCTGGGGCGCCTCGGGGGGACTGGGCGTGTTCGGGATCCAGCTCTGCGCGGCGGCCGGCGCAAACGCGATCGGCGTCATTTCCGATGAAACGAAGCGCGAGTATGTGATGTCGCTCGGCGCCAAGGGCGTCATCAATCGCAAGGACTTTAATTGCTGGGGCCAGCTGCCCAAGGTCAATTCGCCCGAGTACAACGCCTTCATGGCCGAGGCCCGCAAGTTCGGCAAGGCGATCTGGAGCATCACCGAGAAGAAGGACGTCGACACGGTCTTCGAACATCCGGGCGAGCAGACCTTCCCGGTGTCCTGCTTCGTGGTCAAGCGCGGCGGCATGGTGGTGTTCTGCGCCGGCACGACGGGCTTCAACATCACCTTCGACGCCCGCTTTGTCTGGATGCGGCAGAAGCGCATCCAGGGCTCGCATTTCGCCAACCTCAAGCAAGCCTCGGCAGCCAACAAGTTTGTGATCGACCGACGCATCGATCCCTGCATGTCGGAAGTGTTTCCCTGGACGGAGATTCCGGTCGCCCACACCAAGATGTGGAAGAACGAGCACAAGCCGGGCAACATGGCGGTGCTCGTCAGCGCTCCCACCACCGGCTTGCGGACGTTCGAGGACGTGCTCGAGGCGGCGCGAAGATAAAGGACAGCCGTCAACATAATGCGATTTGCCTTCGTTTGCGCCAGCCGGTAAAGCGGCTTTTCCCTGACGTCCCGCGGCTCACGCGCGCGAGGCCGCGCGGCGGCGGTGAGCGAACGAAAGCAGTTAAGCGCATGGCCGCGACGCCAGACAGGGACCAACAAAAGCGGGAGGCGGCCGAACGGGCGGTTCAGTTGGTCACTCCGGGCATGAAGCTTGGGCTCGGCAGCGGCTCGACCGCGCGCCAATTCGTCGATCTCGTGGGCGAAAAAGTCAAAGCGGGTCTCGATATCCAATGCGTCGCGACCTCCGAGGCGACGGAAGCGCAGGCGAGGGCGCTCGGCATCCCGCTCGGAACTCTGGACGACATTCCGGAGCTCGATCTGACGATCGACGGGGCTGACGAAGTCGATCCCAAGCTCAATCTCATCAAGGGCGGCGGCGGGGCTTTGTTGCGCGAGAAGATCGTTGCTTCCGCCTCCAAGCGCATGGTCGTCATCGCCGATTCGAGCAAGCTCGTGCCACGGCTCGGCGCGTTTCCCTTGCCGATCGAGGTCGTTCCATTCGGCCTCGCGGCGACGAGGCGACATATCGAGCGCGCCTTCGAGAAGCTAGGGCTGACCGGGCCGATGCGCGTGCGCGGCGGATCCTCGCCTTTCATCACCGATGGCGGGCACTATATTCTTGACTGTTCGCTCGGGGCCATCGCAGACCCCGAAGCGTTGAGCGCGATCCTGTCACCGATCCCCGGAATTGTCGAACACGGACTTTTCGTCGGTATTGCGCGCGCGGCGATCATCGCCGGCGCCGAGGGCGTCGAAGTCCTCGACGACCCGAACTGAAATTTTAAGTCGCATCCCCAGGAGTCATTGATGCCCGTCCGTGCCAAAGGCCTGTTCGCTCTTTTTGTGTTTGGGGCCTTGACCGTGTCGACAAAGGCGGCTGAGACAACGCCGCCCGCGACCCCCGCGGCCCCTGCCGCCACCGCCCCGGCGGCGCCGTCGGCCGCCGCCATCGCCGCCGCCGACACGATCCTCAACGCCATCGGCCTCAAGCAGTCGATCGCGATCGTTGTTCCGGGCATGATGGCGGAGCTCGAAACGAACGTCACCCGAACGCGGCCGGAGATCAGGGACTCGCTCCGAGCGACTTTGAAAACCATTCAGCCCGAATTCGACGCGACCGCGAAGCAGACTTACGCTCAGGCGGAGAACATGCTCGCCTCGCAAATGTCCGAGCAGGAGATCACCCAGGTCGCGGCTTTCTTTGATAGTCCCGCGGGCAAGAAATATATCGCGGTCACGCCGGTCTTTGTTCGAAACCTGTCCGACGTCACCGGCGCCTGGCGCGAAAAGCTCTCGACGGACATTCTTGAGCGCGCACGCGCCGAGATGAAGAAGAAGGGCGTCGATTTCTAACCAGGCGCGTTTTGTCCCGGGCCGGGGCACGGAGGCTGAACGATGCCGTTTGACGTCGATTTCTTCGTGATCGGCGCAGGCTCGGGCGGCGTGCGCGCCGCGCGCATCGCCTCCGGTCATGGCGCGAAAACGCTGGTGGCGGAAGAAGGCCGCATCGGCGGCGCTTGTGTCATCCGCGGCTGCGTGCCGAAAAAGCTCTATGTTCACGCGAGCCGCTTTGCCGACGACTTCCGCGACGCGGCCGGGTTCGGCTGGACCGTTGGCGAACCGACATTCGACTGGCCGACCCTCGTCGCGGCCAAGGAGAAGGAGATCAGCCGGCTCTCCGACGCTTATCGCGAGAATTTGGTTCGGTCCGGCGCGAAACTGGTCGAACAGCGGGCGACGGTCGTCGACCCGCACCGCTTGCGATTCGCTGACGGGCGCGAGGTCTCCGCCGGTCATATCCTCATCGCCACCGGCTCGCGTCCGGTGACGCCAACCGGGGTCGAGGGAATTGAGCACGCGATCACCTCGAATGAGATCTTCGATCTGCCCGTTTTTCCTCGCCGCCTTCTCGTCATCGGCGGCGGCTATATCGCGGTCGAATTCGCGTCGCTGTTCCAGCGCCTAGGCTCGCAGGTCACGATGGTCATGCGCGGTGCGAACTTGTTGCGCGGCTTCGACGAGGACATGCGCGATGGCATGCGCGACGCAATGGCGAACGATGGCGTTGTTCATCGGTTTGGCTGCTTGCCGACCTCGATCGAAAAAACTCCCGGCGGCGTTTTGCGCGTGACGCTGTCCGACGGCTCCGTGATTGAGGCCGATCAGGCGCTGATCGCGACCGGCCGCAACCCCGACACCAAGAACCTTGGCCTCGAAGCGGCCGGTGTTGAGCTCAGCGCCGAGCATGGGGCCGTGAAGGTCAATGAAAATCTGACCAGCAATGTGCCGTCGATCCATGCCGTCGGCGACGCCACCCACCGGGTCGACCTCACGCCGGTCGCCATTCGCGAGGGGCACACGCTGGCCGACCGATTGTTCGGGCCAGGCGCGCCGCCGCTACGCTATGACACGATCGGGAGCACGGTGTTCGGCACGCCGGAACTGGGCGCTGTCGGGTTGACGGAGAGTGAGGCCCTGCGGCGTTTCAAGAAGGTCCACATCTACAAGACCAATTTTCGGCCGCTGAAGGCAACGGTGTCCGGCAGCTCCGAGCGCACGATCATGAAGCTGATCGTCGAGGGCTCAACGGAGCGCATTGTCGGGGCGCATATTCTCGGAGGCGAGGCGGCCGAGATGATCCAGCTCGTCGCCGTCGCGATGACCATGGGCGCGACCAAGGCCGACTTCGATGCGACCGTGGCCGTGCATCCAACCGCCGCCGAGGAACTGGTGACGATGCGCTCGGCCCATGCCCGCTACGAAGACGGCATGGAGATCCCGTAGGGACCTGCGCACAAGTTTACGCGCGTGAATGATTTCAAGACCTTGACTGCTGTTTTGCGCAACTTTTTGCGGCCGCGACGTCCACGCTGGCGACGATCCCGAGCGCGTAAAAACAAGGCGCCCGGCGGCCGATGATTGCCTCGTCGCGACCCGCATCGCAATTCATCCAAGACAGCCCGCCCTGGTGGCGCGGACAGCATTGAAAAGATGCAAAGCGGAAGGACTGTTTCGCGGGGCGAAAGAGGCCGATTTCAGCACATGGTCGTAAGTCATTGGGTCAGAAATCGGATCGTTTCGCTGAATCATTTGTTCAACCGTTAACCGCTCTTCTTTCTCGCGGGTTCCGCATAGCCCTTTTTTGCCGAGAAGATCGGACCAGCGCCCTCGCGCTGGCTTCGAGCCTGATCTGACCATCATAGTCGAAATTCTTGCAAACGAGAAGTATTTTCTCACAATTCTGACTTAGTGGATAATTTTTACTCGTATTGTCAACGACTTAAGCGACACCATGCACCGGACCGTCGCCTCGCTCAGCGAGGAGGCGCGGGAGCAACTCGGCGTCGCCCGCAGGCTCATCGCAGAATGCTGCTTATCACGCCGCGACGAGGAGCCGGGCGGGCGTCGCCAGCCCCCGCGCTTCGCCGACCTGCCGCCTCGGGTTTGAAGCGCGTCATTGCCAAGCTCGGTGTGGTCCGTCGTTCCGGCCGGTCGTGGGCGGACGTCGCTCTTTCCCGAAATTTTCCGCTGCCGGTTGAGACGAGGCCGTTCGCAGACGGATGCCTGCCGGCCGGAAGGCGCGCGCCCGCACAGGCGCTCATTCGCCTTCCGGGTGCAATCGTCGAGCCGGACCCATTCCGTCAGGCGCTAGAGTTCTCGCCGAAGCCCGCAGCCTCAATGGCCAGATAAGTCTTGTTCTGAAAGCTCGCGTCCTGGCCCGCGGCCAAGAGCGGCGCGGCCCCGGCGATCGCCCGGCAAACCGCCTCGACCCAGCCGGCCTCGGATTTCGCGAAGTCGTTCAGGACGTAATTGTAGACGAGCGCCTTGTCGCCCGGATGGCCGATGCCGATCCGCACCCGCTTGTAGCCGGGGCCGAGGTGAGCGGTGATCGAGCGCAATCCGTTGTGGCCGGCGTCGCCGCCGCCGACCTTGACCCTCACCTTGGCCGGCGCGAGATCGAGCTCGTCGTGGATCACGACCAGCGCGCCGAGATCGAGCTTCGCGTAGCGCAGCGCTTCGCCGACGCTGCGCCCGGAATTGTTCATGTAGGTCTGCGGCTTAAGCAGCAAGACCCGCGTTTCGCCAATCAGTCCGTCCGCCATCAGTCCCTGATGCCGGGCGCGAAAGAGGCCGAACCGACGCTCCTCGGCGATTGCGTCAACCGCCATGAAGCCGATGTTGTGCCGGTTGCGCGCGTATCGAGCGCCCGGATTGCCGAGTCCCGCAATGACCAGCATGGGGTCCCCGATCGATCAGCGTCAGCCGCTCGTCCCGCGCGGCGTCGAAGTGCCCGCTCGAACGGGGCGGGGCGGGCCTCGATCGACGCGCTTGGCCGTTACTTCTTGGCGGCCGGCTTCGCCGCGGCTGGCTTCGCCGCCGCGGGAGCGGCTGCTGCGCCTTTCGCCGGCGCGGCGGCGGCCTTGCCGGCCGCGGCCGCAGGTGCGGCTCCAGCCGCAGGCGCTGCTCCAGCAGCGGGAGCCGCCGCTGCAGCCGCCGCGGGCGTCTCTTCGACCATGACCGTCGGCGGCACGATCGTCACCACCGTCAGCTCGGCCGTGCCGCTGATCGGCCGGCAGCCCTCAGGCAGCTTGAGCGCCGACACATGCACCGAATCGTGGAAATCCATGCCCGCGAGATCGATGGTGATCGACTCGGGAATGTCGTCGGCGGGCGCCATGACTTCAACCGTATGCAGCACCAGATTGACCGCGCCGCCCTTTTTCAGTCCGGGCGAAGCTTCGCGATTGGCGACGTGCACGGGGATGCCGATGCGCACGTGCGATCCCGGCAAAAGCCTCAGAAAATCGACATGAACCGGCCGGTCGGTGACGACGTCGAGCTGATAGTCGCGCGGCAAAACCCGCTCCTTGCGCCCATCGAGTTCGAGCTCGAAAATCGAGGTCAGAAAGTGCCCGGCGTAGATGAACTTGTTGACGTCCTTGTAGTCGACCGAGATCGGCTCGGGTTTGACGCCGCCGCCATAGATGACGGCTGGAACGCGGCCTTCGCGACGAACGGAGCGGGCGGCCCCCTTGCCTGTCCCGCTGCGCGTCACGGCCGCGAGTTGCTTGATCGCTGCCATGATGATGTCCTTTTATTGTATCGCGCCCTGCCTCCAGGGGTGTCGGAACCGGCGCGAAACGCCGGCTTATAGAGAAGAGAGGCGATCGGAGCAAGAGAGGCGGCGCCTTGCTTTTGTCGGCTCATCCTCGCAAAGGCATAGGCCCGGAGAAGGGATATCATGACGGGCGCATCGGCGAACAACGAAACCTGGCGGACTGAGAAAGACGCGCTCGGCGAGGTGCAGGTGCCGGCCGAGCATTTGTGGGGCGCGCAGACCGAGCGCTCCCGCCTCAATTTCGTCATCGGAGTCGAGCGGCATCGCTGGGGGCGACCGGTCATCCGCGCCTTCGGCTTATTGAAGAAATGCGCGGCGCTGGCCAATCTCGAACTTAAGCATTTGCCAAAGGACAAGGTCGATCTCATCGTCCGGGCGTCTCAGGAAGTCATCGAAGGCAAGCTGGACGACGAGTTTCCGCTGGTCGTGTTCCAGACCGGGTCCGGCACCCAGTCCAACATGAACGCCAATGAAGTGATCGCCAACCGGGCCATTCAGATGGCCGGCGGCGTGATCGGGTCGAAGAAGCCGATCCATCCGAACGACGACGTCAATCACAGCCAGTCGTCGAACGACGTGTTTCCGACCGTCATGCATATCGCGACCGTCGTGCGGATCAGGGAGGCGCTGCTGCCGGCGGTCTCTCAGTTGCGCGACACCCTCAACGCCAAGGCGAAGGCCTTCTCTCATATCGTGATGGTCGGCCGGACGCATCTCCAGGACGCGACGCCGCTCACGCTGGGGCAGGTGATTTCGGGCTGGGCGGCTCAGCTCGACCAGGCGATCGCGGGCGTCGAGCGGGCCTGCCAAGGGTTGATGCCGCTCGCGATCGGCGGCACGGCGGTCGGCACCGGATTGAACGCCGACCCGCGTTTCGGCGAGACCGTCGCGCGGATTCTCGCCAGGGAGACCGGCGAGCCTTTCACCTCGGCGGCCAACAAGTTCGCGGCCTTGTCGGCGGACGACGCGATGGTCAATGTCAGCTCTGCGCTTCGCACTCTGGCCGGCGCCTGCATGAAGATCGCCAACGACGTCCGCCTCTATGTCAGCGGGCCGCGAGCGGGCATCGGCGAACTGAGGATCCCGGAAAACGAGCCCGGCTCCTCGATCATGCCGGGAAAGATCAATCCCACCCAGTCCGAAGCCTTGACCATGGTCGCCGTGCACGTGTTCGGCAATGACGTAGCCGTCGGCATGGCAGGCGCCCAGGGCCACTTCCAGCTTAACGTGTTCAAGCCGGTCATCCTGCACAATGTGCTCGAGTTGGCGCAGCTTCTGGCCGATGGCTGCCTCTCGTTTGACGAGCATTGCGCCTCCGGCATCGAGCCGAACGAGAAGCGCATCAAGGAGCATCTCGACAATTCGCTCATGCTGGTGACGGCGCTCAACCCGCATATCGGCTACGAGAAGGCGGCGCAGATCGCGATCAAGGCCCATCGCGAGGACACGAGCCTCCGGGGCGCGGCGCTCGCGCTTGGCTTCGTCACGGGCGAGCAATTCGACGAATGGGTCCGTCCCGAGGACATGATCCATCCCCTCGCCATCGACGAAAAGGCGAAGTGACTCGGCCGACCCGGATGCACGGCGAGTTGAAACCGAGACGCTTAGCCGCGGTTTCGGCATCCGTTCGACGCGATCCTCTAGCTTGAGGCCGCTCGCTTCGTTGCCTTGTCGTCCGGACTCGGGCCCGCCCCTTTGAGGCGGATGATCGAC
Source organism: uncultured Alphaproteobacteria bacterium (assembly GCA_963726105.1). GTDB lineage: Bacteria > Pseudomonadota > Alphaproteobacteria > Rhizobiales > Beijerinckiaceae > Roseiarcus. Next base: position 81,213 of record CAVSBJ010000018.1, on the reverse strand, counting down.
TGGAGCATGTCGAACCAGAAAGGCGCGCCGAAGAGCGCAGCGACAGCGGTGATGAACCACCCGAGGAGCGGGCGGTACGATAACGAAGGAGGCGCGAGCCAGAGCGCCGCCCAGTGTCCCTGATTGTCCTGGATGTCGAGGAAATGCCCCGGCGCCCATCCAACCGGAAAGCCCTCTTGAGCCAAGGCGCTCATCGCCGCGACCACCTGTTCGCCGTTCGTGATGGCCTCGTCGATCGTTTTTGGGTTGCTTGCCGGAAACTGGGCGTTCTTGAGTTTTTCGCCGAGGGCTGGCTCGCTCCACAAGACTGTTCCAACCCGAATTGTGTCGAGGTTGACGACGAACGCGGCGATGAGCGCGATGACGAAGGTCATCCATTGCGTCCGTCGCTTGAACTCACCGCTCAGCCGATCCATTCCGTTGTCGAACCAATTCGCAAGATCGGTCCTGAGGCGATTGATGTCGCCGCCGCAGCGGGTGACCATTCCCTGCAGCAGCTGCTTGATCTGCGGATCGAAGTTTCCGGCCTCGGCGCTCAGCACATCCATGCGCGCCTTGAGCTCGGCCGCGGCCTGAACCGCCGGCGCCTGAGCGGCGGCGGCCGGCGTGGCGGCTGAGAGGCCGGTGATGTCGAGCATGGCCTCCGCGAACTGCGTCTTGTCGATATAGGCCGGCGCATTCTTGAGCGGATCGGCGGCTCCCGGCCCAAGCGGGCTGATCAGCGCGTGCGCGTAAAGCTGTTTGGCGAGGCCATTGAAATTGGGATCATTCACTAGCGCCATGATCCCGGTGCGCAGATTCTTCACGCGCGCGTTGAGGACCGAGTTGATCGCCTCGACGGCGGCGCTGGTGAACAGGCTGATGGCGAGGAAGCCGAAAATGATCCCCGCCGCCACATCAAGAATGGTGCTGCCAAACATGAAACGGCCCTCCGCTCCGTTGCAGTGTTCCGGTTCTATCCCGGAAGCGCCACAACGAAAGTGAGGCAAATCACAGTCCGCGTCGACGCCGGCGAGCGCTGCAGGAGGTCCACGGCGCGCAAATCCCGGAGCGGGGCGGCGCCCGGACGCTATTGGGGAGGCGTTCTAAACCCCATAGGCCTTGAGAAACACATCGACCCCTGCCTCGACCGAGGCTTCGATGTCGTCGGGGCTGATCGTATCGACCACGCCGAACACGAGGCGCTTGTAGATATAGCTCTGGCAGAGATCGACGAACTGCCAGGCTGCGCGCTCGGGATCGGGCACCTTGAGCGCGCCCGACTTCTGAAGATTCTCAAGTTCGGCCGCGAGGCGCGTCGCGCCATAAAGCGGCCCCGCTTCGTAAAAGGCGCGGCCGATATGGGGAAATTTCTCCGCCGCGGCGATGACCACGCGGGCGAGCGATCGCGTTCCGGGCTCCGACATCCGGCTGATGAGGCGGACGCCGAAGTCACGCAGCATGTCGCGGGCGTCGCCCTCTCGCCGAAACGTGCAAAGGCGCTCCGCGGCTTGCGCGAATTCGCCGCGAATGATCGCCTCGAACAATTCGTCCTTGGAGTTGAAATACGCGTAGAGCGTGCCCTTGGAGACGCCTGCCGCGCGCGCAATATCGTTCATGCTCGCGCCGTCGAAGCCGGCGCTCAGGAACACCTGGCGGGCGCCGTCCACGATCTGGCGTCGTTTGGCGCTGCCGTCATTGACGGCGCCCGTGTCCCGCTCCAGCGTCTCCGATTCCATACCCGCTACATCCTCTTGGCCACGACTCGCTGCTGACCGAACCGTTCGGTTCGATTTTTGTTGCAATACGCGCTCGACTACGCTATGTCAACGAAAAATGACCGAACCGTTCGGTCAACTCGATCGAGGGGCGATTTTTTTCAGATGGCTGATGACCCCAAGGTTGCGGACGCTGGAGCGGAGACGGCGTCGCGGGCGATGACAGCCCCCGCGTCCGTCAGGCTTCCGACTCCTGCGACCGGCTCCTCCGGCGCTCTCGCCCATCCACCAGCGGCCGGCCTGCCGGCCAAGCCTGCCCCGGGCAAGCCTGTCCCGGCCAAGCGGTCGGGCCTGCGCCGATTGATCATGCCCGTCCTGATTCTCGCCGGGCTCGGCTATGGCGGTAAAACGGCCTACGACTATTTCGTCACCGGACGGTTCCTGGTCTCGACCGACGACGCCTATGTCGGCGCCGACACGGCGATCATCGCCGCCAAGGCGATGGGACACCTGACCGCCGTTCCGGTGGTGGACAACCAGGTCGTCCACAAGGGCGACCTGCTCGCTGCGATCGACGATGGCGACTATCAGAACGCCGTCGACGCGGCTCGGGCGCGCATTGGCACCGAGGACGCGACGATCGCCCGCTTCGCCCGCCAGATCGACGCCCAGGGCGCGATCATCGCGCAGGCCGGGGCTCAGGTCGATTCGGCGGCGGCGCAGGTCAAGAGCGCTGAGGCCGACGTCGAGCGGGCGGGCCTGGAATATGATCGCTCGTTCAAGCTCGCGCAGACCAATTTCGGCTCGCAGCAGCGTCTCGAGCAGGCGACCGCCGACCGCGACCGCACCATCGCCGCCCTCGCCGCCGCCAGGGCGAGCCACGCCTCAAGCGCCGCTGCGCTCGATGGCGCAAAGGCCAATCTCGACGTGCTCAAGGCGCAGAAGGACGAGGCTGCGCGGCAGCGCAACGAGCTTGTGACCGCCTTGGAAATGGCGGAGCGCAACCTTTCCTTCACCCGGGTGCTCGCTCCCTTCGACGGGACGGTCGGCAACAAGGCGGCACAGGTCGGAAACCTGGTGCAGCCCGGAACCCGGCTCATGGCGCTGGTGCCGCTCGACGCGTCTTACGTCGACGCCAACTTCAAGGAAACCCAGCTCGCAAACGTCAAGCCGGGACAGAAGGTCGACGTCTCCGTCGACGCGCTCGACGGCAAGGTGGTCGAGGGCGTGGTGTCGTCGATTTCCCCGGCCTCGGGCGCTCAGTTCTCGCTGCTGCCGCCAGACAACGCGACCGGCAACTTCACCAAGGTCGTCCAGCGGGTCGCGGTGCGCATCACGTTTCCCGAGGACGTTCTGAAGCAGGTTCCGCTCCGGTCCGGCCTCTCGGTGGTCGCGACTGTCCACACCCGCGATCCCGCGACCCCCGAGCCGACGCTGCTCGGGGCGCTGGGGCTCGAAGCCTTCGCGACCCGAAGCCTGAAGCCGTGACCAGCGCGGCCGCCGCGCTACGGCCCGGCGGGGCGTCGCCGGCCACCGATCTTGTTGTCGCGCCGGCGGCGGTCGCGCAGCGCGATTTCTCGCTCAAGCGGGTCGCTGCATTCATCTTCATGGTGTTCGGGATGTTCATGGCGATCCTGGACATCCAGATCGTCTCGGCGTCGCTGTCGCAGATCCAGGCCGGGCTCTCCGCGTCGTCGGACGAAGTCACCTGGGTGCAGACCAGCTACCTGGTCGCTGAAGTGATCATGATCCCGCTGTCGGGCTTTCTGTCGCGGGTGGTGTCGACGCGCGTCATCTTCACCATTTCCGCCGGCGGCTTCACGCTCATGAGCTTCATGTGCGCCCACGCCAACTCGATCGAGGAGATGATCCTCTGGCGGGCGCTCCAGGGCTTCATCGGCGGCGGCATGATCCCCACTGTTTTCGCTTCCGCCTTCACCATCTTTCCGCGCGACAAGCAGCCGTTCATCGCGCCGATCATCGGCCTTGTGGCGACGCTTGCGCCGACGATCGGGCCGACCGTCGGCGGCTATCTCACCGACTGGTTTTCCTGGCACTGGCTGTTCCTGGTCAACCTTGGCCCGGGGGTCGTCGTCACCATCGCCGCCTGGATGCTGATCGATTTCGACGAGCCTGATTATTCGCTGCTCACCCACTTCGACTATTTCGGCCTTTTTACAATGGCCGGCTTCCTCGGGGCGCTGGAATATGCGCTCGAAGAGGGGCCGTCGAAGGACTGGTTCGAGAGCGAGCCGGTGACGATCGCGATCGTCATCTCCGCGGTCAGTTGTGTCGCCTTCTTCTGGCGTATGGCGACGGCGCGGCAGCCGATTGTCGACCTCACCGCCTTCCGCGACCGCAATTTCTGGACCGGCTCGATGTTCGCCTTCGTGCTCGGCATCGGGCTCTACGGCCTCACCTATATCTACCCCGTCTATCTGGCGGTGGTGCGCGGCTATTCGTCGCTGATGATCGGCAAGACGATGTTCGTCACGGGCCTGTGCATGTTCCTCACCGCCCCGCTCGCCGGGCGGCTGATGACGCGGGTCGACCCGCGTCTCATGATCGCGGCCGGTTTCGTCATGTTCGCGGTCGGGACCTTTCAGGCCTCTTACGTCACCGTCGACTGGGATTTCTGGGAGCTTTTGTGGCCGCAGGTGTTCCGCGGCGTCGGGCTGATGCTGTCGATGGTGCCGATCAACAATCTGGCGCTCGGCACCATGCCGCCGCAGAAAATCAAGAACGCGTCCGGCCTTTTCAACCTGATGCGCAACCTGGGCGGCGCCGTTGGCCTTGCGCTCATCAACACGCTTCTCGACAAGCGCATGGATCTGCATCTCGAGATGCTGCGGGAATCCGTCACCTGGGGACGGCAGGTTGCGGTGGATACGCTGGCCAGCATGACCGCGGCTCTGGCGGCGCGCGGGTCGGACGCCGAGCTCGCGGCGACGCGTCAGCTTGCCCTCGTTGTGCGCCGGCAGGCCGAGGTGATGGCGATCTCGGATGTGTTTCTCGCCCTCACCGTCGTCTTTCTGGGCTGTGTCGGCCTGGCCGCGCTGATGCGCCGCCCGGCGGCGGCGGGAGCCGGGGGAGGCGGACATTAGCGGCCCGGCTGCAAGAAAAGCGACGGTTTTACCGCTGACAATTACAAAACGGTAATAAGACCAACGCTAGTTCTGTAAGAAACGGCACTTGCGGAGGGGCGCCACACGGCCATATTATGCGGGTCGGGCGCTTATTCATTCAGTTGAGTTGGCGCCGCACCCTTGATCCAAGAGGTTTCTCTCATGTCCAACTATGACCGTTACGCCAGCCCGCGCCCCGGTGCGGGGTACGCACGGTCCGGCGTCGCCGTGGATCAGGGCCTTCGGGCCTATATGATCGGCGTCTACAATTACATGACCCTCGGGCTTGGCGTGACCGGACTGGTGGCTTACGCCGCCTTCGCCCTTGGCACGGTCAATGTGGGCAACGGGCGTCTGGCTCTGACCGATTTCGGTCATGCGATCTACGTCTCGCCGCTCCGCTGGCTAATCGTGCTGTCGCCGCTGGCGCTCGTGTTCTGGCTGTCCGCCCGCATCAACTCGATGTCGGTGGCGACGGCGCGCAACGCCTTCATCGCCTTCGCGGCGCTGATCGGCTTGTCGATGTCGGCGCTCCTGGTGGTCTACACCGGCGCTTCGATCGGACGCGCGTTCTTCGCCGCCGCGGCCGCCTTCGCCAGCCTGAGCCTGTACGGCTACACCACCCAGCGCAGCCTGTCCGCGATGGGGTCGTTCATGATGATGGGCGTCATCGGCCTCATCGTCGCCGGCTTGCTCAACCTGTTCCTGCACAGCACCGGGCTGCAGTTCGGCATCTCGCTGCTTGCGGTGGTGATCTTCGCCGGCCTAACCGCCTGGGACACGCAGGCGATCAAGCAGATGTACTTCACCGGCGACAGCTACGAGATGGTCCACAAGAAGTCGATTCACGGCGCGCTTCGCCTCTACCTCGACTTCATCAACATGTTCCAGGCGATCCTGATGCTGACAGGATCCCAGCGCAGCAACTGACATGGGATCGTCAGTCTAACGATCCAGCTCTTCCCCCGGTTCGCCTGAGTGCAAGCCGGGGGATTTTTTTGTTTGGACCGCATTGCTGGTGGGTGGGGAGGAGAATGGGTGGGCTTCGCGTTGGCGCCGTGGCGTCCGTTGTCTCGCTCGTCATGGCCGGGGGCGCCGGAGCCGCGCAACTCAAGATCACCGACGTCAAAGCCTATGCGTTTCTGGAACACGCGGGGAAGCTCTCCGACGATCTCGTGAGCAGCGGCGAGAGCCTCGTCGACGCTCCCAAAGGGGGCGCGCTCGGCGGCGACACGGCGACGGGCCTTCTCATCGACTTCACCTTCGAGGGCGACAAGAACGCTTCGCCCAAATATGCGACCGCCGTCGTCGATCTCACGCAGACCGGCCGTTCCGGTCAGTCGATCACCACCCACCGAGCGTTCACCAACTTCATCTTTGGCCCCGACGGGATCGAGCACAAGGCGCTCTTCCTGGAAGGCGCGACTTGCATGCCGCTCGCCATTCAGGTTCACGCCGGGAAAACGGAAAAGTCGGCGAAACTCGATTTCCACTGCACGGAAACCGTGGCGCCAAAGTGATGCGGTTGGCGGGGAAGCCTGGTTAGTCCTCACTCAGCCCCAGCACGTCCGCCATCGAGTAAAGCCCGGGTTTGCGGTCCCTCGCCCACGTGACGGCCTTGAGCGCGCCGCGGGCGAAGAGCGCGCGATCCTCGGCATGATGGGCCAGCGTCACCCGCTCGCCCTCGCCGGCGAAGATGACGCTATGATCGCCGACCACCGTGCCGCCGCGCAGCGCTGCGAAGCCGATATCGCCGACCCGGCGCGCGCCGGTCAGGCCGTCCCGGCCGCGCGCGGAATGATCCTTGAGCGCGACCCTGCGGCCTTCAGCCGCCGCTTCGCCGAGCAAGAGGGCCGTGCCTGAAGGCGCGTCGACCTTCATGCGATGATGCATCTCGACGATTTCGATGTCGAAATCCTTGCCCAGCGCGGACGCCGCCCGCCGCGTCAGCGCCGCGAGAAGATTGACCCCGATGCTCATGTTGCCGGAACGCACGATTGGGGCGTGGCGCGCCGCCGCGTCGATCCTGTCGAGATCTTCGTCGGTCAAGCCGGTCGTGCCGATCACGTCGGCGATGCGCGCCTGCGCGGCGAGGCCGGCGAGCGCGACGCTCGCCGCAGGCGAGGAGAAATCGATGATCGCGTCAGCGTCGAGCAGCAGGGGCAGCGGATCTGCGACGATCTTGAGGCCTTTTGCAGGGCAGCCTGCGAGGAGCGCCGGATCCTGGCCGAGCCAGGGCGAATCTTCACGCTCGAGCGCGCCGGTAAGCTTGAACCCGTCCGACTCATGAATCGTGCGGACGACCATGCGTCCCATGCGGCCGGCGGCGCCGCTCACAATCAGTCTCAAGTCGGCCATCCCGGCTTCCTTCGCTTAGGCCTTCAGCCCGGCTGGGGCCCATCGTAGCCTTCAACGATCACGAGATCGGCGTGGCTTGCGGCGTCGCGAAGCTTCGCGGCTTGCCGATATTCTTCTAAATCATGGCAGGCGACCGCGGTCTCATAGTCGCGAAATTCAATCACGACGTTGCGCTCCGGCGCCTTGCCTCTTGTTACGACATGCTTGCCGCCGCGAACCAGGAAGCGCGCGCCGTATTTCGCGAACGCCGCCGCATTGGCCTTGATGTATTTCTGGTAGCCTTCGGGATCGTGTACGTCGACATGAACCATCCAGTAGCCTTTCGGCATGGCGTCAAACTCCCTCGACCAGCACCATTTCGATGTCCGCCGCGCCTTCGCGCAACGCCCGCGCCGCCTGATATTGCTCGGAATGAAAGTAGCGACGCGCCGCATCGTAGCTCTCGAATTCAAGCACGACGTTGCGCGCTCGCGCCTTTCCCTCCAAGGCCTCGCTACGGCCGCCGCGCGCGAGCGGCTTGCCGCCGTGGTAGGCGATCGCCTTGCTCGCTGCCGCCGCGTAGCGCGCATAGGCGTCGGGATCGGTGATATCGACCCGCGAGATGACGTAACCCTTGGGCATGAAGGCTCCTTATGATGGCGCGGAGGCGAGCCTAGCTCGGCTCAACGGCCAATCAAGTCAATGCGCCTGGCCGATCTCCGCGACGATCGCCTCGGCGACCGCGCGAGGGTCAGGCGCCTGGGTGACCGGCCGACCCACGACCAGGTAGTCGGCGCCGTTGCGGATCGCCTCGGCGGGGGTGGCGACGCGCTTCTGGTCGCCGACCGCGCCGCCCGAGGGGCGTATGCCGGGGGTGACAAGGATCAGCTTGGCGCCGACCGTCTGGCGCGCCATGGGCGCTTCCCCGGCGCTCGCCACCAGTCCGTCGACGCCGAGCTCGAGCGCCTGTTCGGCCCGCCGCCGGACCGTCTCGACTACGCCGAAGCGGTAGACCGCTTCGAAAAGATCGGCGTCGTCATAGGACGTCAGCACCGTGACGGCGAGGATCCGCATTCCGGATCCCTTGGCCCCGGCGACCGCCGCGCGCATCGTCTGCGGATAGGCATGAACCGTGAGGAATCTCGCGCCCAGCTTGGCCGCCTGCGCGGTCGCGCGCTCGACGGTGTTGGGAATGTCATGCAGCTTGAGGTCGAGAAAGACCTGTTTGTCCGCCGCAGCCAATTCGGAGACGAGCGGCAAGCCGCCGCCATAAGCGAGCTCCATACCAACCTTGTAGAAGACCGCGCTCTCGCCGATCCGCTCGACCAGCCGTCGCGCATCGTCGACGTCGGGCATGTCGAGGGCGACGATCAGTCGCTCGCGCGGCGCAAGCGAGGTCATTTCACCGACCCCCGGCAACGTCGCCGCTCTTCGCATCGAGCCGATAGGTCCACACAAAGGCCGGCGGCAGATTGCGCAGGATCGGCCTCGAGCGATTGGCGGAATAGCGATTGTCGCCGACGTCGCGCGGAATGGGCGACTGCAGCCCGTAGGTGAACTGCACGAACACCCCGGATGGTCCCATCAGCGCGAAGGCGTCGGCGATCAGTTTCGTCCGGCGAGGCGGCGGCTGATTAAGCAGGGGCAGGCTGGAGACGACAGCGGCGATCGGCTGGCCTGCGAATCCCGCGAGCGTGCGGGGCAAGTCGTAGGCGTCGCCCTGAATGACGCGAACGCCTCCGAAGCGTCGCTCCAGCATGCGGCAGAAGCCCGGATCGTATTCGACCAGGACCAGGCGCTCGGGAGCGACGTGGGCGTCGATTAGCGACTGGGTCACCGGGCCGGTTCCGGGCCCGAGCTCGAGGACGAGGCCCTGCGACGGCGAGCCGGTCGCCGCCGCCATCGCGCGCGCAAGCGCCCGCCCGGATGGCGCGACCGCGCCGGTCAATCGCGGCGCCGCTACGAGGGCTTTGAGAAAACGCGCGCTGTCGGCGAGCCCTCGTCGACCTGTCTTGCCCAGCGCTCGACCCTGCATTTCAGCTCCGCGAGCGACGAGGCTCCCGACGTGTTCAGCGCGCTCCTGGCGCGGCTCGGCTTATACCGGTCGCTCCCCGCGTCGCAAAGCCGCGCGTCAGGCGCGGCCCTCGAAAAACTCCTTCATCTTGGCGAAGAAGCCAGCGCTTTCCGGCTGGGTGGTATGGGACGATTCGGAGGCGAACTCCGTCAGGAGCTCGCGCTGGCGCCGCGTGAGGTTCTGCGGCGTCTCAACGACGAGTTGCACGAACAGGTCACCCGAATCGCGGGCGCGCAGCACCGGCATGCCCTTGCCGCGCAGCTTCAACTGGCGCCCCGACTGGGCGCCTTCGGGGACGCTGACCTTGGACTCGGTCCCGTCGAGCGTCCGGACATTGAATTCGCCGCCAAGCGAGGCCTGGACCATCGAGATCGGCACCCGGCAATAGAGGTCGGCGCCGTCGCGCTGGAAGAACGCGTGCGGTTTGACGGTGAGAAAAATATAGAGGTCTCCCGGCGGACCGCCGCGCATGCCAGCCTCCCCCTCGCTGGTCAGGCGGATGCGGGTGCCGTCCTCGACGCCGGCGGGAACGTTGACCGAGAGCGTCCGCTCCCTGGTCACGCGGCCGGCGCCGGCGCATTTGTCACAAGGGTTTTCGATCGTCTGCCCGCGGCCGTGACAAGTGGGGCAGGTTCTCTCGATGGCGAAGAAGCCCTGCTGCGCCCGCACACGCCCGTGCCCGCCGCAAGTCTTGCAGGTCGCGGGCCGTGAGCCCGCGCGCGCCCCGGAGCCCGAGCAAGCTTCGCAGGCGACCGAAGTCGGCATGCGAATCGCCGCCGTCTTGCCGTGAAACGCCTCTTCGAGCGTAATCTCGAGATTATAGCGCAGGTCTGCGCCGCGCTCCCGGCCTGAGGTCTGGCGGCCGCGCCGCCCGCCGCCCATCATGTCGCCGAACAGATCGTCGAAAATGTCGGACATCGACGCCGCGAAGCCGTCGCTCATGCCGCTCTGATCAAAGGCGGCGTGGCCGTAGCGGTCGTAGGCCGCACGCTTCTGGGCGTCCGACAGATGCTGATAGGCTTCGTTCAGTTCCTTGAACCGAGTTTCGGCCTGCTTGTCGCCGGGATGCCGGTCGGGATGACACTGCATCGCCGCCTTGCGGAAGGCGGATTTCAGTTCGGTGTCGCTCGCCGTTTTGGCGACGCCCAGAGTTTCGTAGAAATCGCGCTTGGCCATCTTCAGCGCGCCCGCAGCCTATGCATGCCTAGAGACCTACTAACGCTGCGCCGCGTTTCAAGAGGCGGACCCGGCTCCTGACGCCGATACCGGCGTCCTGAACGCCGGCTCGCAGTCAGCCCAGTTTCCCCCCGCCATCGTGGCGTCCCCCAAAGTCAAGGCCGGCCGCGCTTGGCGGCTGGCGTTCGTCGTTCAGGACTTCTTCTTGTCGTCGTCGACTTCGCGGAATTCCGCGTCGATGACGTCGTCCTTGGCCTGCGCGCCAGCTTCGGCGCCGCCCTCACCCGGCGCGCCGCTCGCCTGCTGGGCCTTGTACATGGCCTCGCCAAGCTTCATTTGCGCCTGCATCAGATCGTTGGTGCGGGCCTTGATCGCCTCGACGTCCTCACCCTGCAGCGCAGTGCGCAGGGAAGCGACCGCCGACTCGATGGCGCTGCGATCGGACTGGGCGACCTTGTCGCCATATTCGTTCAGCGCCTTTTCGGCGTCATGGGCCAGCGACTCGCCGCTATTCTTGGCGTCGACCATTTCACGCCGCTTCTTGTCCTCGGCGGCGTGAGCTTCCGCGTCCTTCACCATCTTGTTGATGTCGGCTTCGCTCAGGCCGCCCGAGGCCTGGATGCGAATCTGCTGCTCCTTGTTGGTCGCCTTGTCCTTGGCGGTCACGTTGACGATGCCGTTCGCGTCGATGTCGAAGGTCACCTCGATCTGCGGCACGCCGCGCGGGGCGGACGGAATCCCGACCAGATCGAACTGGCCGAGCGCCTTGTTGTCGGCGGCCATCTCGCGCTCGCCCTGGAAGACGCGGATGGTGACCGCGGTCTGATTGTCCTCGGCGGTCGAGAACACCTGGCTCTTCTTGGTCGGGATCGTCGTGTTGCGCTCGATAAGCCGGGTGAACACGCCGCCCAGCGTCTCGATGCCGAGCGACAGCGGCGTGACGTCGAGCAGCAGCACGTCCTTGACGTCGCCCTGCAGCACGCCTGCCTGAATCGCGGCGCCGATGGCGACCACCTCGTCCGGATTGACGCCCTTATGCGGCTCCTTGCCGAAGAACTGCTTGACGACTTCCTGCACCTTGGGCATGCGCGTCATGCCGCCGACCAGAACCACCTCGTCGATCTGGCCCGCCGAAAGGCCAGCGTCCTTCAACGCCTTGCGGCACGGCTCGACCGTCCGCTGGATAAGGTCGTCCACCAGCGCCTCGAACTTCGCCCGAGTGAGCTTGAGGGCCATGTGCTTCGGCCCGCTCGCATCGGCCGTGATATAAGGCAGATTGATTTCGGTCTGGGTCGCGGACGAAAGCTCGATCTTGGCCTTTTCGGCCGCCTCCTTGAGGCGCTGAAGCGCAAGCTTGTCCTTGGTCAGGTCGATGCCCTGCTCCTTCTTGAACTCGCCGGACAGATATTCGACCAGCCGCATATCGAAGTCTTCGCCGCCCAGGAACGTGTCGCCGTTGGTCGACTTCACCTCGAATACGCCGTCGCCAATCTCGAGAACCGAAATGTCGAAGGTGCCGCCGCCGAGGTCGTAGACCGCGATGGTGCCGGCTTTCTTCTTGTCGAGGCCATAGGCAAGCGCCGCCGCGGTCGGCTCGTTGATGATGCGCAAAACCTCAAGGCCGGCGATCTTGCCGGCGTCCTTGGTGGCTTGCCGCTGGGCGTCGTTGAAATAGGCGGGAACCGTAATGACCGCCTGCGTGACCGGACCGCCAAGATGGGCCTCGGCCGTTTCCTTCATCTTCTGCAAGATGAAGGCGGAAATCTGCGAGGGCGAATATTGCTTGCCGTCGACGTTGACCCATGCGTCGCCATTGGGACCGCGAACGATCTTATAGGGGACGAGCGACATGTCCTTCTTGCTGATCGGATCGTCGAACTGCCGTCCTATCAGCCGCTTGATGGCGAAGATGGTGCGCTCTGGATTGGTCACCGCCTGGCGCTTGGCCGGCTGGCCGACAAGACGTTCGCCGTCGTCCGTGAACGCAACGATTGAAGGCGTCGTACGCGCGCCTTCGGAATTCTCAATCACCTTGGGGGTCGTGCCCTCCATGACAGCGACGCACGAATTGGTTGTGCCAAGGTCGATGCCAATTACTTTCGCCATTACTCACCCCTGTTCATCTGCGAGACCGCCGAGCCTCAAAGCGGCAAGGCCTAGGAGAGGCGTTTCGCCGATCGCTTCGTAGCCGACGGCTGACGTCTTCCGGTCCCCATCTTTCAACCCGATTCAGCCGATCGAGCAGGCTTCGCGCTCCAACCGGCCAGTCGGGGCGTATATAGGTGGGGCGTTTTAGCGGCGCAAGGCGCGGAAGCCTTGGATTTTTCAAGCTTTGAGCTCCCTATTCCCCCCGCCCGGTCGCGCCTTCCCCTTTCTCGCCAGCGCCTCTACACTTCGCCGATGACTCGACGCTTCCAGGGCTTGATTTGCGCGCTCTTGGCCGCAACCGTCGCGGCGGGTGAGAGCCGCGCGCAACTGGTGCTTCCTGGCGCCGCTCCGGCCGAGCCGCAGGGGGCCAGGGCCGCGCCTGCAAAGCCGAAGCACAAGAGTTCGGCCGCCTCCGCCACATCCGCGACCGAAACGAGGGACGCCGGCAAGGGCTTGGGGGCTAATCTTGCGGCCGGGATCGCGAGCCTCGCCGGGCGGCCGCTTATGCTCAACGGCAAGTCGGGGCTCTTGCAGATTTCCGGCGATGGCAAGTCGATCACCATCGACAAGCTGCAGCTTGCCGGCGAAGGTCTCTCCGACGCGTCACAGCGCTGCGTCGTCGACATCGTCGGAGAGACGCCGATCGAGGCGACGAATGTGGGCCGCCCGGACGGGCTCGAGCGGTTCGAGGCCAAAGTCCCCGCCTGCCCGATCTCGTTCGACGTCCTCGACGGCGCCGTGCTGGCGCCGACCCAGATCACCGCCTGCGTGTTCAAGGCCGCCGACTGTCAGACGGCTCCCGGCGGCCTCTGGGGCCCTGACGGCGCGTCGCTGGTCGGCGATGCGGCCAAGATCGTGAAGGCGCGCGCCGTAGCCGAAAAGGCCATGGGCAAAATCCTCCACACCATCGAGGACCGCGCCGCGGACAGCCCGCAGGCGGCCAATCTCGTGCGCGATCAGAACGGCTTCGCTGCGCAGCGCGACGAGCTCTGCCGCGATTACGCAAAGGAAAGCGTTCACGGTTATTGCGCCTTGCGCGTCACCGAGGCGCGCGTGGCGCTCTTGCAGACCAGGCTTGATGAGCTTGGCTCGACGCCGGCCTCCAAGGCGGCAAGCGAAAAGGGCAAAAAGGCGAAGTCGAAGAAGGGCGCGAAGCAGCCTTAGAGGTCGATCCCGGGCGCCGACCGCATGACAGGTTGTGAGGCAATCCGATGACACCGAATCCAACAGGCGCAGACAACGTCGTCGCGGCGGGAGCCAACGCTCACGACGCGCGCTCCCTGGCAGCCAAAGCAGCCGACGAGTTCCGCAGATTCCTCCTTCTTTTTTTCTATCTCTGGGTCCTGTTCGGCGTTTTCGTACTCAATCAGGGCGTGGCCCTGCGCGAGCACGGGATCAATTACGCCATGCAGGGATTCGCCTTCTTCAACGCCCTCGTCTTCGCCAAAGTGATGATGCTGTTCGAGGTCTTTGACCCCGGACGTTGGCTGCGCAAGCGGCCCCTGATCTACCCGATCCTATACGAAAGCCTCCTCCTGACGGTCCTCTTCCTCGTCGCCCATGTCCTCGAGAAGACGGTCGAAGGACTGTTCAGGGGAAAAACGATGGCAGAGGGCATGCCTCTCCTCACCGGCGACGGTCTTGTTGGATTTCTGAGCATCACAGCCATTCTGTTTGTCGCCTTGATCCCGTTTTTCGGCCTCAGAAATCTGAGCTTGGCCATGGGCGAAGGTCGGCTCTACGCGATGATTTTTGAAAAGCCCTCGGCGCAAGATGGCGAGCGCCGAACCGGCAAGGCGTCGCCATCCGCATAGCTTCGCCGCCCTGGCGCGCCGGAAAGCTTTATCTCTCGAAACGGCTCGGTTAGCTTGCCGGAACGTGGAAAGGCCCAGCGCAACGGGGCCGCCTTTGCGAGGACGATAGCCCATGTGGGAAGAATTCAAGGAATTCGCGCTTAAAGGCAACGCGCTGAGCCTCGCGATCGGCGTCATCATCGGCGCGGCGTTCGGCAAGATCGTCGATGCTTTGGTCAACGACATCATCATGCCGATCCTCGGCATCGCCGGAAAGGCCGACTTCACCAACTATTACGTGCCGCTCTCGAGCGCCGTGACGGCGACCAATCTGGCGGACGCACGAAAGCAGGGCGGCGTCCTGGCCTATGGCGACTTCATCACGGTGGTGATCAACTTCCTTATTGTCGCGGTCGCATTGTTCGCGGCCATCAAGGCGATCAACATTATGACCCGGAAGGCGGCGAAGGAGCCGCCGGTGCCGGCGCCTCCCACCAAGGAAGTCGTTCTTCTGACCGAGATCCGCGACCAGCTCGCGAAACGCGGCGCTTAAGGCCGTCAGGTCGCGGCTTTTGACGCGGCCCCGGCTTCCGGCGGGGCGACGGCTGCGCCTCGGTTTCGCGCGATCCAGAACGACGCCTGGGCCACAATGCCTGCGGCGAGGAGCACGGACGCGGAGGCGAACGCCGGGTTCGATCCCCAGCCGGCGAGCATGACCAGCGTCCCTGCGACAGCCATCTGAACCGAACCGTAAAGTCCGGACGCTGTTCCCGTGACGCGCGGGTTCACGCTGATCGCCTTGACGAGGGCCGCGGGCGCCGCCGCGCCCACGCCGACGCTGAACACGAACATCGTCGCAATAATTCCGAAAAGGGTCGCGCGGTCGATGATCAAGAGACCGAGGAACGACGCAGCCGCGACCACGCTGACAGCGTTGGCGACGACCACAAATCGATTGAGTGAGAAACGGGCGATCAACTGGCTTGCGAGCAGACTGCCGAGCCAGATCCCTGAAACCAGGAGGGCGAGATACAACCCAACGCTCGCGCTCGGAGCATGCAGCCGATCAATAAAAATGAAAGGCGCGCAGGCGATGAACGCGTACAAAGACGTCGTCGCGCAGGCGCCGCCGACGGCGTAGCCCAGGAACTGCCGGGAGCGCAGCAGTCCGGCGTAATCGCGCGCATATTGCGAGGCGCTGACAAACAAAGCTTCAGGACGCGTCTCCCGCAGGAGGAGCCACGCCATCATGAAATTGGCCACGCCCAAAGCGCTGAGGCCGACCAGGATCGTCCGCCAGCCCCACAGCGCGCTCAAGCCCCCGCCGATGAGCGGGGCGACGGCCGGCCCCGCGGTCACAAGCAGATTGGTGAGCGCGAGGCGCCGCGCCGCCTCGTGCGCCTGAGACGTGTCGCGGATCATGGCGCGCGCGAGCACCAGTCCCGAGCAACCGCCGAGCGCCTGGAAGAAGCGCGCCACGATGAGCGTATGGGCATCCGGAGCAAAGAGCCCGGCGACGCTGGCGATCGTGAATAGCGAAAGGCCGACAAGAAGCGCCGGCCGGCGACCGAAGCGATCCGAGGCGGGCCCGTAGAGCAACTGACCGACGGCCAATCCCAGAATATAGAGACTGATGGTCATCTCCATGGCGACCGGCGTCGCATGAAGATCCTTGGCGGCCGCGGGCAACGCAGGCACGAAGATATGCATGCCGACTGGGCCGCTGAAGGTGAGCAAGCCCAGGAGCCAAAGCGGAGGAACCGGGCGCCGGAGAATGAGTTTCATCGGGCCGCCGTCCGTTTGCGCGGGGTGTTCGGTTCCGCTTCCGCGAGGCGCAGGAGCCGGTCCCTGACGGTTTCGAGCAGGCGAAGCGAACGCGCCAGGTCCTCGTCCAACGCTTCGCCGAGGACGAGGTCGCGAATGTCCTGGGACACGCGCTCGACCTGATCGACCGTGCGGCGCCCACGCGCGGTGAGCGCGAGGCTCTTCGCGCGCCGGTCGGCCCGGTCCTCGCATCGCTCGACGAGGCCGGAATTTTCAAGTGCGTCGAGCAGGCGAACGACCGAGGATCCATCGAGCGACAAGGAAGCGGCCAGCTCATTCTGCCGCATCGGCGCTTCGGACCGCGCGATCCGAAGCAAGGGCAGCCATGTCGCCTCGGTCAGCCCATAGACCTGCAAACGCGCGTCGACCGCACGCCGCCATTCGCGCGCGACATTGGCGACGAGAGGCGCGAATTGAGCGCGCGCGTCTTTTGCGGGAACCGGCATGGGTGCTCTAATAGATGACATACCAATTAATGGAGCGTCAACTATTGCTGAAGGGGTCTCCCGAGGCGCCTTACAGGGCGATCACTTGAAGAGCGGGCGAGACGCCCTACGGTCGCCTTGAAATGGTGATCGATGTCGTCCGCCGATCCCCAAGGACGAGGCTTTCCCATCGACGGCATCCCGTAACCGGGCCAGCCGGACGAAGGGGAACGAGGCTATTGGAGGCATGACCGATGATGCGACACATTCTTCTTCCCCTCACAGCGTTCACTGTTTGCGTATTCGCTCTCGCCGCGCCGGCCGCTTCGGAGGAATCCTCGGGGCCAATGGGCATGGAGAGAATGCAGCATTGGGCGGCGGATCACGAAGCGCTCCTTGACGCCAAGCTCGCCGGCCTGAAGGCTGGGCTCAAACTGACCTCCGACCAGGACAAGCTGTGGCCGCCGTTTGAGACCGCGGTTCGCGACGCCGCGAAGCTGCATATGGAGCATATGAAGTCCATGATGGAGCGCATGCAGAAAATGCGCGACATGATGGAAGGCATGCAAAAGTCCGAAGAGAAAAAATCCGAGGGCATGAACGAAACGACCGCGCCTGGCCAAGCCATGTCCCCAGTCGATCGACTGGAGGCCATGGGGCAGCGCATGTCCGAGCACGGCGCCGCCATCACGAAGGTCGCCGAGGCCGCCAAGCCCCTGTACGCGAGCCTCGATGATTCCCAGAAGAGACTGTTCGCCCTGCTCGGCCGGGAAATGTTCATGATGGGACACGGTCACCGCGGCATGGCAATGATGCACGGAGGGATGGAGATGATGCGCGGGGGAATGGGCGGGATGGGAATGATGGGTCCAGGCGGGATGGGCGGGAAGTCCGAAAAAATGGCGCCGATGGAAAACCAACATGACGAAGACGACAAGGATTTGGGCGACGACTAGCCCAAGCCCGGCCGTCGAAGGGAGCGCCGTCACCGCGCCGGTCGGCCTGCCGGCAGAATGAAGCTGAACGCCGAATTGAGCGGGCGCTCGCCGTCCGCCGTGCGGCGGATTACCGGCCGTTCTTTGTCAGCCAAGCCTTCATTTCCGCGATCTCCTTTTCCTGCGCGCTGACGATATCCGTCGCCAGCTGGCGCAGTTCGGGGTCGGTTCCGTATTGCAGCTCGACCTTCGCCATGTCGATCGCGCCCTGATGATGCGGAATCATCATGCGCACGAAATCTTCGTCCGGCTTGCCTGTCGGCTTCACGTGCATGCCGTTCATCATGGTCTTCATCGAGTCCGCGAAAGCCTTGTCGGCAGGACTCGTCGCGGGCTTCATCGCCATGCCCTTCATGTCCTCGGCAAGAGCGCTTTGCCCCGAGGACGAAGCAGCCGCTAGCAGGACCATGGCGGTGACAAGTGCGGATATCTTCATGACCGTCTCCTATTGAGTGAACCAATTGCATCCGGGAACGGGCCCGGCCCATCTCTCAGCTTCGCAGGTATTTGATCAGAGCGGCGGCGCCCAGCACCAACGCGACAAGAACCAGCAGCCAGACCACTCCGCCGCCCCACATCATCGAGCCGCCGAACATTCCATCCCAATGCATCATCCTAGCCTCCCGACCTCGCAGGGCTCGCCTAGCGCCGCGGCCGTGGCTGAAACGCGCCGAGTAGACCTCGCGCTGACAGCCAGCGTGGCGTCTCGGTGCAGTAGGCGCGATAGGCGCCGCCGAATTTGCCGTCGAGATAACGCTCTTCCGGCCTGATCGCCATCAGCCACAGCACGCCGCCTATCGGCGCGGCGAGCAGAATCGACCACAAGGAATTGAGCATCAGTCCGACGCCGGCGACGAGAAGGATCATCGAGAAATAAATGGGATTCCGGGTGATGCGGAAAATACCCGACGTCACGAGTGTGGTCGTCGGCTTGCGGACGTCGAGTGCTGTTTTCGCGCGAGCGATTTCCCTGACCGCGAGGAACACGAAGACGATCGAAAGAACAATTACGACGATACCGAGAAGACGCGCGATCGGCTCGGGCAGCACGGGCGTCGGCGCAAGAATGGCGAGCAACAATCCCAGGGCGAGGAAGCCCAACAGCACGAATGGCGGCAGCACCTTGACGTCGGCTCTGTCTTGCATCGACATCCTCCTGGCGTACGGCGATCCTTCGCTCGCCCTCAGAGTTTCAGCGTCCTTAGCCTCAGCGCGTTGGCGACCACGCTGACCGACGACAGCGCCATTGCAGCTGCGGCCAGCACTGGCGACAGGGTGAGACCGAAGGCCGGATAGAGGATTCCGGCCGCGATCGGCACGCCCGCCGCGTTGTAGATGAAGGCGAAGAGGAGGTTCTGCCGGATGTTGCGCATCGTGGCTCGCGACAGATCGCGCGCGGCGACGACGCCGCGAAGATCCCCGCCAATCAGCGTGACGCCCGCGGACTCGATCGCGACATCGGTTCCCGTGCCCATGGCGATCCCAACGTCGGCAGCCGCCAGCGCCGGGGCGTCGTTGACGCCGTCGCCGGCCATGGCGACGACCCGGCCTTCCTTCCGCAAACGTTCGACTGTCCTGCCCTTATCCTGGGGCAAAACTTCCGCCTCGATTTCAGCAATGCCAAGCTTGCGCCCGACGGCCTCCGCCGTCGCCCGATTGTCGCCGGTGAGCATCACGACGCGGACGCCAGCTTCCCTGAGCGCTCGGATTGCGTCGGACGCGGTCGGCTTGATCGGATCGGCGACAGCAATCACGCCGCTTGCGGCGCCGTCGAGGGCGACGAAGACCGCCGTCGCGGCTTGGCCGCGCAATGTGTTGGCCACCTCGTCGAGCGCGCTCACGTCTGTTCCAACCGCCTGCATCATGGCCCGATTGCCGAGCGCGACTCTGCGCCCGTCGATGGTTCCCGACACCCCTTTGCCTGGGACGCTCTCGAAGCCGTCGACCTTGGCGAGCAGAAGGTTGCGATCCGCCGCAGCGCGCAGGATCGCCGCCGCGAGAGGATGCTCGCTGCCGCGCTCGAGGCTGGCCGCGAGCTTGAGCAGCGTTTCCTCGCTGACCCCCGTCGTCGGCTTTAGCGCCACGACCGTCGGCTTGCCCGCGGTCAGCGTGCCGGTCTTGTCGACCACCAAGGCGTCGACCTTTTCGAGCCGCTCCAGCGCTTCCGCATTTCTGATCAGGACTCCCGCCTGAGCGCCTCGCCCAATGCCGACCATGATCGACATCGGAGTGGCCAGTCCAAGCGCGCATGGACAGGCGATGATCAGCACGGAAACGGCTGCGAGCAGACCATAGGCAAGCCGCGGCTCGGGACCCCAGATCGCCCAGGCGGCAAAGGCGAGCGCGGCGACGGCGATGACCAGCGGCACAAACCAGCGGGAGACCTGGTCCGCAAGGCGCTGGATTGGCGCGCGGCTGCGCTGCGCCTGCGCAACCATTTGCACGATCTGCGCCAGCACTGTGTCGCGGCCAATTCTGTCCGCGCGCATCACGAAGGCGCCGCTCTGGTTCAACGTGCCGCCGATAACTTTGTCGCCCGCACTCTTGCCGACCGGCATCGATTCTCCGGTCAGCATGGATTTGTCGACGGCGCTTCGCCCTTCGACAATGTGGCCGTCCACCGGGACCTTCTCGCCCGGCCGAACGCGCAAGGCGTCGCCGATCTTGACCGAATTGAGCGCGACGTCCTCATCGGCTTTATCCTGACGGACGAGCCGCGCCGTCTTTGGCGTCAGATCGATGAGCGCGCGAATCGCGCCGCCAGTCTGTTCGCGCGCCCTGAGCTCGAGGACCTGTCCAAGCAGAACAAGGGTGGTGATGACCGCCGCGGCCTCGAAATAGACGGCCACCGCTCCATGGTCGCCGCGGAACGCGGCCGGAAAGACGGTTGGCGCAACGGTGGCGACGACGCTATACGTCCACGCGACGCCGACCCCCATGGCGATCAGCGTGAACATGTTGAGGTTGCGGCTCCTGAGCGAGGCCCAGCCGCGCTCGAAGAATGGCCAGCCCGCCCAGAGCGCGACCGGAGTCGCGAGCGCCAACTGAACCCAGTTGGAGAGCCCTTCGGGCAACACCCCGTGCGGACCGGCCAGATGCCCGCCCATTTCGAGCACAAAGACCGGAACGGAAAGCCCGAGCGCGACCCAGAAGCGCCGGGTCATGTCGACGAGTTCGGCGCTCGGGCCGGTCGCTTCCGCAGGCGTTTCCGGCTCCAGCGCCATACCGCAGATCGGGCAGGCCCCGGGATGGTCCTGGCGGATCTCAGGATGCATCGGGCAAGTGTAGATCGCGCCCGGCGGCGCAGGCTTCGGCGAGGCCGCCGCGCTCGCGTGATCGGCGTGGTCATGCCTGGGGCTCGCCGGCGCGTGAGCTGGCGCCGCCACGAATCGGGCGGGGTCCGCGACGAATTTTTCGCGGCAACGGCCTGAGCAGAAGAAGAACGTCTCGCCGTCGTGCTCGGCCTTGTGCCTGGCCGTCGCGGGGTCGACCGACATCCCGCAAACGGGGTCTTTCGCGAGCGAGCTCGTGGCCTCGGCCAAATTCGTCGGGGAATGGGGCTTGTGTTCCATGACCAGGAGGCATAGACCTTCCCATCATGGGAAGGTCAAGCGAATTCGCAAAATGAATATCGGCGCGGCCGCGGCGGCGAGCGGCGTCAACGCCAAGATGATCCGCCATTACGAGGCGATCGGCCTCGTGCGGCCGGCTGAGCGCCGGGCAAACGATTATCGCGATTACGGCGAACGCGATCTTCACGAACTCAGATTCATTCGCCGAGCCCGACGGCTCGGTTTTTCGATTCCCGAGATCGGCGAATTGCTGACGCTATGGCGCGACCGGAGCCGTCCGAGCCGCGAGGTCAAGCGCATCGCCGAGGCGCACATCCACGATCTTCGATCGCGCGTCGCCGAGATGCAGGCGATGGCTGACACACTCCGAAACCTGGTTTCCGCGTGCCACGGCGACGATCGCCCGGACTGCCCGATCCTTGATGATCTCGCGCTCGGGAGCGTCGACCAGTGAAGCTCGCGGCTAACGCTTGCGCACGTCCGGCCGCTGGTCCATGAGGCCGTGATGAACGTCGCTCCGTCCCCGTCCGCGACCAGTTGGCCCGATCTCATCCGGCCCGTCATGCGCGACGTGGCCACGAGCGGCATCGTCGAGGTCTTCAACTACGGCCTCGGGCGGCAGGGGCTCATTCCCTTATGGGTTGGCGAAGGCGATCTCCCGACGCCGCCTTTCATCAGCGAAGCGGCGAAGGCTTCTCTCGACCGTGGCGAAACCTTCTACACCTGGCAGAACGGCGTCCCCGAGCTGCGGGAGGCGATCGCTACTTACATGACGAAGGTCTATGGCGCGGCTCCGGACGGGCGCCCTTTTTCGCCCCAGGCCTTCTTCGTCACGATTGGCGGCATGCACGCAATCGAGATCGCGACCCGGCTGATCGTCGGCCCTGGCGACGAGGCGCTGATCCCGACGCCAGCCTGGCCCAATTTTGTCGGCGCGCTCGAAATTTCAGGCGCGCGCGCCGTGCCCGTTCCGCTCGACAAAGAGGGCCGCTGGAGCCTCGATCCAGCCAAGCTCGAAAAGGCGGTGACGCACGCGACCAAACTTATCTTCTTCAACAGCCCGGCCAACCCGACCGGCTTCGTCGCCACGCGAGAAGAGATCGTCGAGACGCTCGCCATCGCGCGCCGGCATGGGCTTTGGATCATTGCCGACGAGATTTACGGGCGCCTCACTTACGACGGTGTCCGCGCCCCTTCTTTCCACGATGTGATGGCGCCCGACGACAAGATCCTGTTCGTCCAGACTTTGTCCAAGAACTGGGCGATGACCGGTTTCCGCATCGGCTGGCTCGAGGCGCCGGCGGAGCTCGGGGCCGTGATCGAGAATCTCGTCCAGTACACGACGTCGGGCGTGCCCGTGTTCAACCAGCGCGCTGCCACGGCGGCGCTCGAGCAAGGCGAAACGTTTGTTGGCCAGCAAATCGCGCGCTGCTGCCGCTCTCGCGACATCTTGTGCGAGGGGCTGGCCAGGACCGGACGCGTTCGCTTCTTCAAGCCGGAGGCGGCGTTCTACCTGTTCTTCTCAATCGACGGCTTTGCCGATTCCCGTGCGCTGGCGCTTCGGCTCATCGACGAAGCCGGCGTTGGCGCCGCGCCGGGCGGCGCCTTTGGTCCCGGCGGCGAGGGTCATCTGCGCATCTGCTTCGCCCGCGATCCGGAACAGATCGCCGAAGCGACGCGGCGCCTGGCGCGGTGGCTCGAGGCTTGAGGCTTGAGACTGGGCGGTAATTCCGGCTCGGACGACAATCTCTCGCAGAAAATCAAAAATCAGGGTAAGCTTGTCCGATGATCGATCCAGATTTTCCGCAAGGCCAAGGCTTCGTCCTTCCGATCCGGACTCCCCCCACCGGGGGAAAAGCGCGATGGAAAAGCTTTTGACGCTTTTGTCCGTGTGACCCATTGAAAAGTCTCGATTCGCACGAGAGAATCCAAGGAAATCCAAGGAATTACAACCCTCAAAATCGGGGGTTTTTGCAGCGAAACGGCCACGCGCCAAGACAATCCAAACGGACCGCGTTCGTCACGGCGCGCCTTACCCCCCGCGCGCCGGCAATGGAGCGGCGTCGGGTTGCGAAATGGCGTCGATGTCGGCGGCGGTGATCGGCTGGTCGACAATGAAGAAATACGACGCCGCCGAGGCAAGCCCGATGATCGCGCCCACGACCAGCGCCGGCACGAACGAGCCGGTGCGCTGCACAATGAGCCCGGTCACCGTGGGCGCGAGCGCGCCGCCAAGATAACCGCCGAAGTTCTGCATGGCTCCGATTGAAGCCGTGCAGTTTGTGGGGGCCGCGACCGAGCTTAGCGCCCAGGCGCAGGTGCTCGTGACGTAGAGGAGAAAGAGCGAAGCCGAAATGAATGCGATCGCCAGCGCGTTGCTGGTGACGAAGGCCGCGGCGAGGGTGCATGCCGCAGTCCCGCATAGAGCGATCGTGGCCGGATACCGGCGGCTCTTCACCGGCGCCACGCCGCGTCGCACGAGAATATCCGAGAGATAGCCGCCCAGGACCCCGCCGACCACGCCAAAGACGAAGGGAATGGCTGCGGCGAACCCAGTGAACTTGACGCTCATGTGCCGCTCGATCTCGAGATAGCCGGGCAGCCACGCCGTATAGATCCACGTGAGATAAATGCAGCCGAAATAGCCGAGAATCATGCCCCAGGTGGTTCGGAAGCGGAACAACTGCCTCCATTCCCTGAAGGTCACCTGCGTTCGCTGACCCGGCGGATCGCCGTGCGTGCGATAGGCTGTCTCGTCCGCCGTGAGCGGCACTTCGGTCGGATTGCGGTAGAAGACATACCAGACCGCCGCCATGACAAGACCGGCGATTCCCATGATCATGAACATCACGCGCCAGCCGAAGCTCAGCATGAGGAAGGTCAGGAGCGGCACCGCGATCGCCGTGCCCAAGGATGACGCGCAGTTGAAAATACCGGTCGCGAGGCCGCGGTCGCGCGGATTGAACCAATCGCGGACGACGCGGGCGCCGGTCGGAAACTGGGGCGCCTCGCCCACGCCCAAAAGGAGCCGGACGCTGAAAAACTGACCGAAGCTCTGGATGAGTCCGCCGAGAAGCTGGGCGAACGACCAAAGCGTGAGACCGCAAGCCAGCAGGAGGCGCGGCCCGAGCTTGTCGACCATTGCGCCCGTGGGCAATTGCGCAAAGGCGTAGGCCCAGAGAAAGGCCGATAGCAGATAACCCATGTCCGCGATCGACAAATGCAGATCGTCGCGGATCAGCAGATTCGCGACCGCCAGGGTGGCCCGGTCGACGTAATTGATCACGCCGGCTACGACCAGCATTGCGAGCGCAATCCGCTGGATCGATTTGACCCGCGGCGTCGCTGTCATCGCCTCCGATATCGCCATTTCCTTGCCCTTGAATTGTTCCCGTTGGCCCGTTCGCTCCCACTAAGAGCACACAATCGGCGTCGCGGTCGATGCCCCTCGTAATGTCCTTCGGGTTTTGCGCGCATGCAGGCTTTAGCATGCGTTTGATCAAGCAATTGCAGGTCCCGTAAACACGATGCTGACGTGGGAAAGTTTCTCTGGCGCCGCAGCATACTTCTCGTTAAATGCGAGCAGCTAATCTCGGAAGATGTTCATGCTTGCCCGCCCGCGTCGAAGCGTCCTTTACATGCCCGGCTCCAACGCCAAAGCCTTGGCCAAAGCCGCGACACTGCCGGCCGACGCGCTGATCCTTGATCTCGAGGATTCCGTCGCTCCCGACCAGAAAATCGCCGCTCGCGAGCAGGTCGTTCAGGCCGTGCGCGCCGGTGGTTTTGGCGGGCGCGAGGTGGTCATCCGCGTCAACGGGCCGCACACCCCGTGGGCAGAGGACGATCTGGCCGCCGCCGCGGCGGCGAAGCCCGACGCCATTCTCTTGCCCAAGGTCGACGGCCCGGGGGCGATTATGGTGGCGGCTCGGGTGTTGCGCGAAACCGAGGCGCCCGAGGGGACTCGCATCTGGGCGATGATGGAGACGCCGAACGCTATTTTGAACGCGGGCTCGATCGCCTCGGTCGCCGCCGACCCGAGTTCTCGCCTCTCGGTGATGGTGATGGGTCTGAATGACCTCGCCAAGGAAACGCGGGCGAGGCTCACTCCCGGTCGTCCGACGATGACCGCATGGCTTGCCAGCTGCGTTGTCGCCGCGCGCGCCCACGGCGTCGACATCCTCGACGGCGTCTACAATGACATCGGGGGTCTCGACGGTTTCCGCCTCGAATGCCTGCAGGGCCGTGACATGGGACTCGACGGCAAGACGCTGATCCACCCCAGCCAGATCGACATCTGCAACGAGGTGTTCGCTCCCGCCCCGGCGGAGGTCGAAAGCGCCGCCGCGATCATCGAGGCGTTTGCGCTGCCGGAGAACGCCGGCAAGGGCGTCATTCAGCTCAACGGGCGCATGGTGGAGCTGTTGCACGCCGAAATGGCGCGCCGGACGCTGTCGATCGCAGCGGCGATCGCAGAGCGAAGCAAGGCGGCCGCTTAGCCAGCACGGCGCCTGGAGCCCTCTGCAGAGAGGCCGCCGGCCTCGGCGATCAGCTTGATCGATCGCAGTCGTTCTGCGTGGTCGTAGACGTCGGAGACGACGATGAGCTCATCGGCTCCGGTTTCCTCAACCAGTGCGTCCAAGCCTTTGCGGACTGTATCCAGGGAGCCGATGATGGAGCGCGACAGCATCCGCATGGCTTGCGCCTTTTCCATTGGTGTCCAATAGCTTTCGATGTCGTCGATCGGCGGCTGACTCAGACCGCGAGCGCCACGAAAGATGTTGGTGAACGACATCTGCTGCGTCGTCGCGAGCCGCCGCGCCTTCTCGTCGCTTTCGGCCGCGACGATGTTGACGCCCACGATCGCATAGGGCCGGTCGAGTTGCTCGGACGGCTTGAACCGGCTGCGGTAAATCTCAAGCGCGGTGATCAGATGATCGGGCGCGAAGTGCGACGCGAAAGCATAAGGGAGGCCCAGTTCGGCGGCCAGCATTGCCCCGAAATGGCTCGATCCCAGGATATAGAGCGGCACTTCGGTTCCCGCCGCTGGCACCGCCTGGATGCGCTGATTCGGAACGGCCGGCGCCAGAAACGCCTGGAGCTCCATGACGTCTTGCGGAAAGGTCTCCGCGGCCTCCGGCGATCGACGCAGCGCGTGCAGCGTGAGCTGGTCGGTGCCTGGCGCCCGGCCAAGTCCGAGATCGATGCGGCCGGGAAAGAGCCGCGCCAGCGTGCCGAACTGCTCGGCGATGACGTAGGGCGCATGGTTCGGAAGCATGATGCCTCCCGCCCCGACCCGGATGGTCTTCGTCCCCTCGGCGATATGAGCAAGCACGACCGACGTCGCGGCGCTGGCAATGCCAGCCATGTTGTGATGCTCCGCCACCCAGACGCGCTGATAGCCCCATTTCTCGGCGTGAGCGGCGAGGTCGCGAGCGTTGTTGAGCGCGCCGCGAGCGTCGGTCGCCTGCGTGACGCGAACAAGCTCGAGGATGGATAGGGGGGTCATGAAATGCTCGGATGGGGGGCCCGCAGGTTCGACGGCCCTGACCCTTCATCTGGGCATCGCCACATCGAGTTAGAAGTCCTGAGTTGAGCGATCGAAGAAAATCGCTCGACGGGCCATTGATGGAAAAAGATCGGAGGCGTCTCGCAAAGCGAGTAGCAGCAGCTGCGAATCGTTCCGTCAGTCTTTCTTCAGCCGGACAATGACGTCGATCGCCGCGACGCGCATGCCGTCAGGGGCGGGAATGTCGAACTTCGGCAGAAATTCCTCGGGAATGTCGGACAGCTCTTCGGTGTCCTCGCGGTAGAAATGGTAGTGCGGCCCGGTCTTGGTGTCATACCAGAGCTTGGCGTCGTAGATCGCGATCTCCCTTAGCAGGCCGGAGCGCGAAAATTCGTTGAGCGTATTGTATATGGTGCCCAGCGTCGGGGCGAACTGAATCGAGCGCGTCTCGTGATAGATCATCTCGGCGGTGAAGTGCCGGTTTCCGGCGCCGAAGATCACGCGCGCAAGATCGAGCCTTTGCCTGGTTGGGCGCACGCCTGCGGCAGCGAGCCTTCGGAGCAGCACGCCGTAGCAGACATCAGGATTCGGTGCGCTCTTCGTTTCCATTGACATCACATGCCGCCGGCCGAAGGCCAGAACCATCTTCGCCGGCGAATTGTAAAACTTGATCGACCCTTGTAGTCCGCCTTGGGCTTATCTGCAACCTCAACCTTGCCGGACAGGCCAAGAGGCCAAGTCCATGACACAGCGCCCGTTCGCTGGCCAGCGCTCCTGATTTCTCATATGTGTGGCCCGAAAACGATCAAGAAGGGTTCTTTTTTGGCGATCATGGGCGGATGTCTGTGCGGAGCGGTGCGGTACGAGGTCAAGGCGGCGGCGCCGCTCGGCGCGCGCTATTGCTGGTGCCGGGTGTGCCAGTATCTTGGCTGCGGAACCGGAGCAGTCGGCGCGCTTTTCCGCAAGGACGATGTTACCGTGTCCGGTCCGCTCAGCGACTATGTTTGCAAGGCCGACAGCGGGGCGACCATGCATCGGCGCTTCTGCACCCAATGCGGCACGCAGGTTTTCAGCGAAGCGGAAGAACGGCCGACGCTCACTTTCATTCGCGCGGGGACGCTTGACGATCCCGATCTGGCGGCGCCGACGTCGACAATTTGGACCCAATCGGCGCCGAAATGGGCGTGCTTCGACCCCGCGCTGCCTAAGATTGAAAAACATCCGCCTCCGCTGAACGTCTAGGCCGGGCGCCGTTTTACGTACGGCGGGAAGGGCGCCGGGACCAACGGCAACGCTGTTCATGATGATCGAGCGTTTCCGCGACAACGACATCGCGGCTTCGATCTTCAGCAGTTTTTTGCCCGCCCGAAACGAGTTCTTGCTCGCGCGGGCGCGAATCTTCGCAAGCGGGAACCAGCGTCTCACGAACTTGACTAGACGCGGTTTTCACGGGCGTCCAAGTGACGGCCTCACATGGTTGCTCGCGCAGAAGCAACCGTCCTTGGGGCGCTTTATCAGTTCGCTCTCGACTCAGTAGCGGTAGTGCTCCGGCTTGAACGGTCCTGCCTCTGCGACGCCGAGGTATTTCGACTGTTCCGGCGTCATCTTGGTCAGTTTGACGCCGATCTTGGCCAGATGCAGCGAGGCGACCTTCTCGTCTAGATGCTTGGGCAGGGTGTAGACCTGCTTCTTATAGTCGCTGGGCTTGGTGAAGAGCTCGATCTGAGCCAAGGTCTGATTGGTGAATGACGCCGACATCACGAAGGACGGATGGCCGGTGGCGTTGCCGAGATTGACCAAGCGCCCTTCCGACAGAAGAATGATCTTCTTGCCGTCGGGGAATTCAATCTCGTCGACCTGCGGCTTGACGTTGCTCCATTTGTAATTGCGCAGCGCGCCGACCTGGATCTCAGAGTCGAAGTGGCCGATGTTGCAGACGATGGCGCGGTCGTGCATCGCGCGCATGTGATCGAGGGTGATGACGTCGACGTTGCCGGTGGCGGTGACGAAAATGTCGGCGCGCGGCGCGGCGTCGTCCATGGTGGTGACTTCATAGCCCTCCATCGCCGCCTGAAGCGCGCAGATCGGATCGACCTCGGAGACCATGACCCGGCAACCAGCGTTGCGAAGGGAAGCAGCCGAGCCCTTGCCGACGTCGCCAAAGCCCGCGACCATCGCCACCTTGCCGGCCATCATCACGTCCGTGCCGCGCCGGATGCCGTCGACCAGCGACTCGCGGCAGCCGTAGAGATTGTCGAACTTCGACTTGGTGACGCTGTCATTGACGTTGATGGCCGGCCACAGGAGCTTGCCCTCCTTGGCCATGATATAAAGACGGTGGACGCCCGTGGTCGTCTCTTCGGTCACGCCGCGGATCGATGCGGCGTTTTTGCCGTACCAGCCGGGATGGCTGTTGAGCCGCGCCTTGATGGCCGCGTAGAGCACCTCTTCTTCTTCATTCGAGGCCGTATCGAGGAATTTCGTGTCGCCCTTTTCGGCGCGCTGGCCGAGATGGATAAGCAGGGTTGCGTCGCCGCCGTCGTCGAGAATCATGTTGGGGAAGCCGCCGTCCGCCCATTCGAAGATGCGGTGCGTATAGTCCCAATAATCCTTGAGGCTCTCGCCCTTGACGGCGAACACCGGCGTGCCGGTGGCGGCGATCGCCGCGGCGGCGTGATCCTGGGTCGAATAGATATTGCATGAGGCCCAGCGGACATCGGCCCCGAGGGCCTTCAAGGTCTCGATGAGGACGGCGGTCTGAATGGTCATGTGCAGAGAGCCTGCGATTCGCGCGCCTTTGAGCGGCTGGCTCTTGGCGTATTCCGCTCGGGTCGCCATGAGTCCCGGCATTTCGGTCTCGGCGATCGCGATCTCCTTACGGCCGTAGTCCGCGAGCTTGATGTCGGCGATGGCGTAGTCGTGAGCCTTGCTCACGAGCGTCGTGGCGGTCTTGGTCATGGGCGGCGAAAGTCCTTTTTTCGTAACAGGGGCCTCTTATCAGGGACGCCGGAAACGTGCAATAAACATATAAGCAAATCTTTATATCAATTTTTCGACTCATTGTCCATTCTCGCACCGGGGTTATTTGCTTAATCCACATCTGTCATACGAGATAGGCGGCGATCGAATCTCAATGAGGTCGCCGAGATTGACACCGGGAAACGGCGCGATTCTTGCATTAGACAACTGTAGAGAACGTGCTATGAGACGCCCGCTGTAAGCAAAACAAACGCCGGGTCTGCGAATGCGACTCGGATGTGATGCGGTAAGGGGCTGGCGGTAGGTATGGCGCTCTCGGCCAGATTGGCGTTGCGGCAGAGTCAGGCAATGGTTCTGACGCCGCAGCTTCTGCAGGCGATCAAGCTGTTGCAGATGCCGAACCTTGAACTCACTCAGTTCATCGAGAACGAATTGGCGAGCAATCCCCTGCTCGAACGCGCGGAGGAGCGCGAGGAGGCAAGCCTCGAGCAGGCCGAGCCACAAGGCGATGGCTTTGCCGAAGCCGGGCCGGAACCGGGCGATTGGGCGAGCGAAGCGCTGGAAACGGACGCAGGGGCCCTTTCGGCCAATCTGGGCACTGAGGTCGAGAACGTCTTCGACCCGGACCGTACTTCGCCGGGTATCCAGTCCGCCACGGCCGACACCCTGAGCGCGAACGCCTGGACAGGTGTCGGCGCTGGCCCCGACACCGGCGAGGCCCCGGACCTCGAAGCTTATGTCGCGGAGGCGGTGTCGCTGCGCGACCATCTCGAGCGTCAGGCCGCGATTCTGCTTCCCGATCCGGCCGAACGCATGGTTGGCGCGGCACTGATCGACGGTCTGGACGAGGCTGGGTACTTCGTAGGCTCGATGGCCGAAATCGCCGAGCGGCTCGGGGCCGAGCTCGACCATGTCGAGCGTGTGCTCATGCGCATGCAAACCCTGGAGCCGACGGGGGTGTTTGCGCGCTCGCTCGCGGAGTGCCTCACCCTGCAGCTCAAGGAGCGCGACCGCTTCGATCCGGCAATGCAGGCTTTCGTCGAGAACCTGCCAGCGCTCGCCCGGCGCGACTTTCCACTGTTGCGCCGTGTCTGCGGCGTCGACGACGAGGACCTGCGCGACATGCTAGCCGAGATCCGGCGGCTCGAGCCTAAACCTGGGCGCGCCTTCGGCGATCCGCCGGCGGCGCCGGCGATCCCCGACGTCCATGTCACCGCGGCGCGGGATTTCGGCTGGCGGGTCGAGCTCAATACCCGGGCGTTGCCGCGCGTGCTCGTCAACGAGGTCTATGCAGCGGAGATCCGCCGCGGCGCGAAGCGAGACGAGGATCGCCAATACGTCTCCACCCACCTGCAGGCGGCTAACTGGCTGACCAAAAGCCTCGAGCAGCGGGCGCGCACCATCCTCAACGTGGCGAGCGAGATCGTGCGGCGGCAGGACGCCTTCCTTCTTGAGGGCGTCTCGGCCTTAAGGCCGCTCAACCTGAAAATGATCGGTGAAGCCATCGGCGTGCATGAATTGACGGTCTCGCGCGCCACCGCGCACAAGTTTATCCAGACGCCGCGCGGTCTGTTCGAGATGAAATACTTCTTCACCGCGGCGATCGCGTCGAGCGAACCGGGACAGGCCCATTCGGCTGAATCCGTGCGCCAGCGCATCCGGCAGATGATCGAGGACGAAAGCCCGGACGACGTGTTATCCGACGACGTGATCGTCGAACGCCTGCGCAAGGCGGATGTCATTGTGGCGCGCCGCACGGTCGCCAAATATCGCGACAGCCTGAGAATCCCGTCGTCAGTCGAAAGGCGAAAGATAAAGATGGCGACGGCGCGGGCTCGCGTTCGACGTCAGAATTCCCTTTCGGTCGAAGCATAATAGCAATTTTAGTATTAATATGAACCCTTTATCACCACGATTGACACGCGCCGGGCAGGCTCCTAACCCTAACCGCGACTCGGCCAGCGGAGATCCGATCGAGCCGAAACGGAAGGGGCGGACAGGAACGCGCGGGGGGCGGTGCGGAGAAGCGGCGGGCCGTAGGCCCCTCCGCCTGAATGGTAAGGCTAGCGTTCGATGACCTTGAGGGTATCGGGTAAGAACCTCGACATCGGGGAAGCTCTGCGACAGCATGTCCTGGAAAAGGTTGAGGCAACGGTCGCTCGCTATTTCAGCGGCTCCGTCGGTGGCCACGTGGTGATGACGCGCGAAGGCTCCGGCTATCGCTCGGACTGCACCTTACGTTTGAGCTCGGGTTTGAGTTTGCACGCCGAGGGTCGAGCGCAAGAGCCCTACCGTTGCTTCGAGCAGGCGGCCGACAAGATTGAAAGCCGGTTGCGCCGCTACAAGACCCGGCTCAAGGGCCATGCTGGCTCCTCCGCGACGAACGCGCGGGGCAAGGTTGAGAACTATCTTATCGAATTGCCGCCCGAGGAAGCGGAAGAACCCTCCGGGGGCTTCGATCCCGTCGTCGTGGCGGAAGGAGCAGAAGATCTCAAATCCCTTTCGGTCGCGTCGGCGGTCGCTGAACTCGATCTCACCGGCGCCCCAGTCATTGTCTTCCAGCATGCCGGCAGCGGCCGGGTGAATGTTGTCTACCGTCGCCGCGACGGCGCGATCGGCTGGCTCGATCCCCAGGCCCCTCGCGAACCGCCGCGCGCTGCATAACCGGAACGAAGATGTCGTTATCCCAACTTCTTAGGCCCGACGCTGTGCTGGCCGCTCTGAGAGTGAACGGCAAGAAGCAGGCGCTGCAAGAGATGAGCGAGCGCGCCTCGCTGGTTTCAGGCCTGCCGGCGCGTGAGATCTTCGACGCCATCTTACAACGCGAGCGGCTCGGCTCAACCGGGGTCGGCGACGGCGTCGCCATTCCGCATGGCAAGCTCGCCAAATGTCCGCAGATTTTTGGCGTCTTCGCACGGCTAGACCGCGCGATCGATTTCGAAGCTCCGGACGGTCTCCCCGTCGATCTCATTTTCATGCTGATCGCCCCGGAAGCAGCGGGAGCCGACCATCTCAAGGCGCTGGCGATGAGCGCCCGCCTCTTGCGCAACGGCGGGGTCGCTCCCCAATTGCGCGCGACCAAGGATCCGGCGGCGCTTTACGCGCTTCTGACCATGGCTCCGACCTCGAATGCCGCTTGACCGGCTGGGAACCCTCGCCCCATGAAAGCGCGCGTAATCGTGACATTGAAACCCAGCGTGCTGGATCCGCAAGGCAAGGCGATCGAGGGCGCGCTCAAGGGACTGGAGGTCGACGGCCTCACAAGCGTGCGTCAAGGCAAGGTCTTCGACATCGAGCTTGACGGCGCCGACCACGCGACCGCGCGCAGGAAGCTTAGCGAAGCTTGCGAGCGCCTGCTCGCGAACACCATTGTCGAGAATTACGCCATCGAGATCGCGTAAGCGCCATGCGCGCGGCGATCATCCTGTTTCCCGGAATCAATCGCGAAGGCGATATCGCGCGTGCGCTTCGGCAGGCTACGGGGGCCAAGCCCGCAACCGTCTGGCACGCAGAACACGAACTGCCGCCGGGCCTGGATCTGGTCGTTTTGCCGGGGGGATTCTCCTACGGCGACTATCTGCGCTGCGGCGCGATCGCCGCTCGTGCGCCGATCATGCGCGCGGTCGGCGACCATGTTGCGCGCGGCGGACTGGTGTTGGGCGTCTGCAACGGCTTCCAGATCCTGTGCGAGGCCGGCCTTTTGCCCGGCGTTTTGATGCGCAACGCGCAATTGCGCTTCGTCTGCAAGATGCAGCACGTCCGGGTCGAGAACGCCCAAACGTCCTTCACGCGTCGTTATGCGCCGGGACAGGTGGTGAAATTCGCCATCGCCCACGGCGAGGGAAATTTTGTCGCCGATGATGACACCGTCCGCAGAATCGAGGCGGAAGGCCGGGTCGCATTCCGCTATTGCGACGCTGAGGGCAGGGTCGGGGACGACTCGAGCCCCAACGGCGCCATCAATTCCATAGCCGGCGTATTCAACGACCGGTTCAATGTGCTGGGTTTGATGCCCCATCCAGAAAACCTGATCGACCCCCTGGTCGGCGGCACAGACGGACGGGCGCTGTTCGCTTCGCTCGCCGCCTGAATGGGCGTGTCCGGTCCAGATTGCTGTCACACCGGCCCGCCGAAGGGACGGGTCCGCAACTCATCCCCAGGTTTTTGCAAAAAAATTTTTCGGTTCAGTCGTTTTGTCACAGTGCGTGAACTCTTGTCCGGCATTATCTGGTTTTGAATAAGGATAATCCGAACGCATGACTGATTTGCTCGACAGGCTTTTCGCCGATGTCCAGGAAGCCCGGAACCGCAGTCCTTCGGCGTCCCGCACCTCCAAGCTATTCCGTGACGGGGTGCAGAAAATGGCCAAGAAGCTGGTCGAGGAGGCGATCGAGGTTGGGCTCGACGCGGTGCAGATGAACCGTGAATTGGTGATCCTGGAGAGCGCCGACGTCTTCTATCATTTGGCCGTCATTTGGGCGGAATGCGGCGTTTCTCCAGCCGACGTGATGGGGGAAATCGATCGCCGTGAGCGCGTCTACGGCATCGCTGAAAAACTCCCTAAGCAGGCAAGCGTGGCTCAGATCCGGCGCATGGCGCCCTGGGCCGCCCGCCGGAGGGCCTCCTGATCGCCTGGCGACGACTTGGTCAGAAACTGACGTGTCAGCCGGTCGCGGCTGACACTCCGCCAAAGCAGTCCGCGGAAATCTAGCGCTTCACTAGAATCCCAGCCACGGAACGGCGGGTTCAACCATTTGGCGCCCAATCGCCCGCTGCGCCCGTCCCACGGCGACGGCCGTAAGACAAGCCCGCCTCCCTTCCGGCTTACAGCGCCCGAATCTTGTTGAAAGACATGAATTGACCAATGCGCCGCCACGTGGTTAGCGGGGTAGCGCATGCCTAATCTTAGGAAATACATGCTTTTTTTGGCGTTGGCAGTTCCAGCGGCGTATCTGTACGCGCGGCCGAGCCTCGGAGAGATAGCGAAGCTTCGATGGTTCGACGACATCAGCGTCATGATCAGCAAGTCCCTGGCTTACGCAAAGCCGAATGCCGAGGTTTCTCCGGTTGATCCAATCGCCGCGGCGAACGTCGACGAAGATTTGGACTATCGAATTGCCCAACGGACAAAGTCGACTGAAGGATGGCGCTCGTTCTTAACCGCACATCCGGGCGGACCCCACGCGCAATCCGCCCGCGCGGAGCTTGACAAACTGGCTACGCCCGTGACACCCGCCGCGCCGATGGCCGCGCAGGCGCCGGACACTGGCGCGGCTGATACAACGATTCCGAGCGGGAACATCCGTCCTCCCCTGCCATCGACCGGGCCCGACGCCGCGACAGTTGCGTCCGATGAGATCTGCAGAGGAGACGAAGACCGTTTGCAGCGATTATCCGACAGCCCGACAAGCGACGGCGTCATTCGGCTCTTAATTGAGTTGCGTTGCGAGAAGTTGCGGCCGCAACTCCTCAGCGTAGCCAAGCGGCTGGACGACAAGGCCCCAGCGGCCCCCGCCGACGCTGCTCAAGATGCGTCTTCAAGCGTCCTTCCGGGACCGGTTGCTTTGACGCCCCCTTTACCGCCGCCGAGAATGCGAACGAACGAACCTTCAAAAAGGCTCCGCTCGACTCTCCCTTCCCGCGGGTTTGAGCCAAAACGCCATGCGACTCGGTGGGCAGCCCCGAACTTGCCTGAGCTCCTTTTGGCTTTCTTCGGCGGGGGGCCAAGGAATTCGGCTGGAATCCGACGGACCCAAGCCGCCGGTGGCACGAGCAGCAGCGGTGGGGCGCACTGAGTTGGGTTTCCGGTAGCAGCGGCCGGCAGCGGGACCATTGACCCAACTTGCTGTTCAGCCCCCGCCGCCGCCAAGAGAGGCGGAGGGACCGCCATCAGACCACGATCGGATTCTGGCCACCCTCCATGGATAGGGTGACGCCCGTGA
The DNA here is from genome assembly GCA_963726105.1 of uncultured Alphaproteobacteria bacterium. Classification (GTDB taxonomy): domain Bacteria; phylum Pseudomonadota; class Alphaproteobacteria; order Rhizobiales; family Beijerinckiaceae; genus Roseiarcus. The sequence goes on along the minus strand of CAVSBJ010000018.1, from coordinate 45,620 downwards.
TGTAGCTCGCCTTCGCCGAGGCGAGGAAGAGAACCGCGTCGGCGATCTCTCCCGGCGAGGCCATGCGACCGAGTGGGATTCGCGCGACGCTGCGGCGTCGCGCTTCCTCCACCGAGATATTGGCAAGCCGAGCATCGGCCGCGAGCCCCTCAGCCACCCGGTCCGTCTCCGTCAGACTCGGACTGACGCCGACGACGCGAACGCCCTTGCCGGCGTAGGTCGCGCCGAGCCCGGCGGTGGCCAGCATCAGGGCGGCGTTGGCCGATCCGCCGGCGAGATGGATCGACGACGCGACCTTGCCACCGCCTCCGATGATGCTGACGATGACCCCGCTCCCTCGCTTGGCCATGCGCTTGACGACGGGATCGATGACATTGATGTAAGAGAAGAACTTGGCGTCAAACGCTTCCCGCCAAACCACCGGGTTCAAGTCATCCGGCGGCGTGCGCTTCGCCGCGCCGGCCGAATTCACCAGGATGTCGATCGGTCCGAGCCGATCTTCAACCGTTTCGACAACCCTCTCCGCCGCCACGGCGTCCACGAGATCGGCGATAACGCCAAACGCCCCATTGAGCTGGGCGCTGGCTTTGTCGATATTTTCGCGGGAGCGCGAACAAATGGCGATTCGGGCGCCTTCGGCGGCGAAGCCCAAGGCGCAGGCAAGCCCGATCCCCTTCGAGCCGCCGGTGACGAGCACGACTTTACTTTTGAGGCCAAGCTCCATCGTCCGTGGTCTCCGCGTGTTCTGAGCCGCAACCGGGTCAAAGGCGGACCGTGTGACCTGTCCGGCCTTTCCGAAGACAGCGAGCGCCATCGCTTCAGCCGAGCTTCGACCCGTTGGTCATCAGGAGGACCGAATAGAGCGACGTCGTGCCGCAGATATAGAGGCGGTTGCGCTTCGGGCCGCCGAAAGTCACGTTGGCGACGATCTCGGGGATCAGGATCTTGCCGATCAGCTTTCCATCCGGTTCGTAGCAATAGACGCCCTTGCCGGTGCTCGTCCAAATGCGTCCGGACCGATCGACGCGGAAGCCGTCGTACATTCCGTCCTCCGCGGCCAATTCACAGAAAATTTCGCCCGGGCCCTTCACGCTCTTGCCGTCCGCGTTGATGGTGTAGCGGCGGATCGCCCGTGGCGTATTTCCTTTGTGCGTCGCGCCAGTGTCGGCGACGTAGAGCAGCTTCTCGTCGGGCGAGAAAGCGATGCCATTGGGCCGGACCATATTGTCGACGAGCTTCGTGATCGCGCCGCTCGTCGGATCGATGCGATAGACGTAGCAGCCGTTAATCTCGGGCGTCGCCGGGTCGCCCTCGTTGTCGCCGTCGATGCCGTAGGCTGGGTCGGTGAACCAGATCGAGTCGTCCGACTTCACGACCGCGTCGTTCGGCGAGTTGAAACGCTTGCCCTCCCACTTGTCCGCGAGCACCTTGATCGAGCCGTCGTACTCGGTGCGGGTCACGCGGCGCGTCAGATGTTCACAGGTGACCAGCCGGCCCTGGTTGTCGACGGTATTGCCGTTCGAATTGTTGGAGGCCTGCCGGAAGACGGACACCTGGCCCGATTCCTCGACGAAGCGCAGCATCCGGTTGTTGGGAATGTCCGACCAGATGAGATAGCGCCCAGCCGCGAACCACGCCGGACCCTCGGCCCAGACCGAGCCGGTCCAGTGCCGGGTCACACGCATGTAGCCGGCGAAGAGCTGCCCGAAGCGCTTGTCCAGCGCAACGAGGTCCGTGCCCTCGACCTGTCCATGATACATTCTGCTTCCCCCCAATTGCTGTGGCGAGTGTTCGGTTAAGGGTGGCGCCTTCGGCGCGCAAGGGCAAGAGCGGCGGCTCACTTCCGAGTGGCGCACCTCGGCTGAGGGTAGTGTCTCAGTTCGAAAAATAAGGGCTTGATCGCCTCTCGCTTCGCGTTCTCGGCCTTTATAGGCCCAGACCCAATTTCGCCTGCCACGATATGAGCTAGCGTCGCCACGTCATTTCAACGGCAAGCCGATTCTGGATTCGCATCTCATGATCCCACATGGATCGGGCCAGCCTTTACGCCAGGGAAGAGGAATGCAGGGGACGCCATTTGATGTGGCGCATTCGGATGTGGTTTTGGCGCATTCTGTTTCGGACATGCACGCGATATACATCGAGACACGGTGGCTATTAGGTTCTTTCACAGGGTCGAAGGGTGTGAAGAATGAAGATGGAAGCTTCCGGGCATCGTAAGAGCCATCGTCTCTCATATACAGGATCGAGTACTGGCCGCAGGTTCGGCCCACGCAAAACGCCGGCCCACTGTCCGCGCTAACGCTGATGCAACCCGCGAGCATTGCGGCCCCTGTCGCGAGGGCAGTTTTGAACCATTTCATAGTTTTTGTCCTTTCACTAGCTTGACGCGCGCTCGCATCGCCCTGATCTCCCTGCTATGGTGCAATGGTAATTGAGTTGATACCCACAGGTCCTAAAAAGGCGAGAGGCACCCCGCCGACGTCATCGGTAACGCCGCCAAAGCCATGCGCATTGCTGATTACGATCCATTGATAATTCCGCCGAAAGAGCCGCCACCTAGGGTGACGGAGACCGTAGACTTTTTATCCTGGGCGCTTCCCGTGATCGCAGCAATCTTGTCCGTCTTGGGCGGAGTCGAGGCGCTTTATCAAGCGGATCCCTGCGCCGCACTATTTGCCATCTCGGGCGGTATCGTCAGTGCGCTTGGCGTACTCGCAACTAATTGGGCGTCTCGCATTCGAGACGTGCGCCTTTCTCAGGCTCGGAACTTAGGCGCACTTGGTGTCGATATGGCTGATTACGCGATGAAGCGAACCCCGTACCACCCCTAAATTTCAAACTGAGGCACTACCCGGCTGGCCCTTGCGGCGCAGGCCCGCGTCGTCCACATTGACGCTCATGAATTGCTCGCCAGCGCGGGGCGACGCCTCGCGGCTCATCGCCGTTCTGGGCCCGACCAACACGGGCAAGACTCATTTGGCGGTCGAGCGCATGCTGGGACATGCCTCGGGCATGATCGGCCTGCCGCTGAGGCTCCTCGCCCGCGAGATCTACGATCGGGTGGTCAAGGCGCGGGGCGCGGCTGAGGTCGCCCTGATCACCGGCGAAGAGAAGATCATTCCGCTCAGGCCGCGCTATTTCGTCTGCACGGTCGAGGCGATGCCGCTCGACCGCAAGGTTGAATTTCTCGCCGTCGATGAGATCCAGCTTTGCGCCGATCCCGAGCGCGGTCACGTGTTCACGCATCGGCTCCTGCATGCGCGAGGGTCATCCGAGACGATGCTCATGGGCGCGGCGACCGTCGCCTCGCTGATTCGTCACCTCGGTCCCGAGGCCGAGATCCAATTCCGAGAGCGGCTATCGCAGCTCACCTACGCAGGTCCGAAGAAGCTGACCCGCCTGCCTCGGCGCAGCGCCGTCGTCGCTTTCTCCGCGGATGCGGTCTACGCCATCGCGGAGCTGATCCGCCGCCAGCGCGGGGGCGCGGCCGTGGTCATGGGCTCACTCAGTCCGCGCACCCGCAATGCCCAGGTCAACCTGTTCCAGTCCGGGGAAGTCGATTTCCTGGTCGCGACCGACGCGATCGGGATGGGATTGAACATGGACGTCGACCACGTCGCGTTCGCCGGATTGCGCAAATTTGACGGGCGTCGGCTGCGCGGGCTTTATTCGCAGGAGATCGCCCAGATCGCCGGGCGCGCCGGTCGGTTTCGGAAGGATGGCGCGTTCGGCGTAACCGGCGATGCGCCTGATCTCGACCCGGACATCGTGGCGGCCGTCGAAGGCCATGTCTTTCCATCGGTCATGGCCGCAGAATGGCGCAATCATCGGCTTGATTTTCAGTCGCTTCAGGGACTGATCCGCTCCCTGGCCGAGTCGCCGCCCAAGCCGGGACTGAGGCTCTCCGTGGAGAGCCAGGATGAGACGACGCTGCGCCAGCTATCGACCGATGAAATGATCGTGCGGCGCACGCGCGACCGATCCAATTTGATGCGGTTGTGGGAGATCTGCCAGACGCCGGACTTCCGCAAGACGACACAGGACGAGCACACGCGCCTCGTCGGAACGATGTTCGAGCACCTCACGCAAGGGGACCGGCGGATGCCGGAAGACTGGATGCAGGGACAGTTCGCAAGCCTAGACCGGACCGACGGCGACATCGACGCCCTGTCGTCTCGGCTCGCCCGGGTGCGCACCTTGGCCTATGTCGCCAATCGCGCGGACTGGCTTGCCGATCCGCAAACATGGCAGGGCCGGGCGCGCAATCTCGAGGACCGGCTCTCCGACACGCTCCACCAGTCCCTGATGCAGCGCTTTGTCGACCGGCGCACGAGCGCGCTTCTGCGCAGCTTGAATCAACGCGCGGGCCCAATTCTGGGCGGCATCGACGGCGATGGGTCGGTGATCGTGGAGGGCCACCTGGTCGGCCGGCTCGCCGGCTTCCATTTCGAGCCCGAGCGCGGCGCGACCGCGCTCGAGAATCGCGCCCTACGCGGCGCGGTCGAGCGAGTCGTCGCCCCCGAGGTCGCCCGCCGGCTTGGCGCGCTCGCGAGCGAGGGCGATGAGGCCTTTGGGCTCGCGCCTGGCGGCGTTGTGAACTGGCGGGGGGAAGCGGCGGGCGAAATCGTTGCCGGCGAGCCGTTCGCGCCGCGCATGAGACTCATTGGCGAGTTTGGCGCCGAGCCGCAACGCGAGCGCGCCGCGCGGCGCCTCGAAGCTTTCGTGGCCGCCGAGGCGAGCCGGCGTCTTTATGCGCTGAAGCACCTCAAGGAGGCGATCGAGGACGGGCGGCTGAGGGGGCTCGCGCGCGGCCTCGCCTACCAGCTCGTCGAGCAGTTCGGGGTGCTGGATCGTCGCGCGGCAGACGCGCGCATCAAGCTACTCAGCCGCAACGAGCGCCGGACCCTCAAGGCGCTCGGGGTGCGCTTTGGCGCGTTCAGCCTCTACCTGCCGTCTCTTCTCGAACCAAAGGCGCAGGTGCTCGCGCTCGCTTACGCCGAACTTGCGAGTTCCGGGTGGCGGCCGGACGCACGCGCCCTCAATCCGCTGCCGCGTCCGGCGCCCCGTCCCCAAGCGCTTGCCCTGCGTGGTTTGCGCCCGGTGGGGCAGCTTGCCGCGCCGATCGCAGAGCTCGAGCGTCTTGACGCGCTCACGCGTGCAGCTTGGCCCGAGGGCGCGGGCGCGATCAACGTCACGGACGCGCTGCTGGCGGATCTGGGCTGGCGGCGCGACGACGCGCATCACGTTCTCCGCGCCCTTGGGTTTGCGCGTGTGCGTGAGAGCGAAGGCGCCGACCGTGCTCTGTTTCGCCGCAGGACGACGTCCGAGCAACCGACGCTCAAAGCCGGCCCTGCGGCGACCCCGTTCGCCGCGCTTGCGGCGCTTACGAAACCGGCCGAGCGTCGCGCGCGCCGCCGCAAACGCAGGCGCGTCCAGACCGCCGGACGCGCAGCCTCGTGACGGGGGACGCCTGCCGCATCGACGTCTGGCTCTGGCGCGCCCGCTTTTTCAAGACGAGAAGCTTGGCCGCGCGTGTTGTCGAAGAAGGCGGCGTGCGCCTCCTGCGCGGCCAAGCCCGCGCACCGCTCGACAAGCCGAGCCGCCCGGTCCGCTGCGGCGACGTGCTGAGCTTCGCGCAAGGACCACGATGGGTCGCGGTCAGGGTTGAAGCGCTCGGCGAGCGGCGCGGCCCTGCGCCAGAGGCGCGCGCGCTCTATAGTGCGCTGACCGATGCAGGCGGGGGCGCCACGGGCGCAGATGTCTTCGAGTCGAAGAATTCCCCCGAGGCGGCCGAGTCGCCACGCTTTCATTGAGCGCGTTTGCGCAAGAGGGCTTTTACCTCGCCGCGCCGAGCGCTTCGCCGTCACACGGCCAGATGATCCGGTCCGAAGGACTCTGGCAGAAGTTCGCTCAAGGTGAACTTCGCGCGCACGCCCTCGGGGCCCGCGATATGGATCAAGGTTGACGGATCGGCGAATTCGCGGATGCGCTGGCGGCAGCCGCCGCACGGCGTGCACAAAGCGTCGCCATCGCCAATGACGAGGATTTCCGCGATGCGTCGTTCCCCAACGACCGCCATAGCGGCGATCGCGGCGGCCTCCGCGCAGGATCCTTCAGGATAAGCGGCGTTCTCCACGTTGCAGCCGGAAAAGATCGCCCCCGACTGCCCACGCAGGGCCGCGCCAACGTTGAAGCGAGAGTAGGGCGCGTAGGCGTTCGCCTGCGCGACCTTGGCGGCGGCGAACAAGTCTGCAAGCCCCGATTCAGCGCTCTTTGACATATGGGATCCCCGACGCCCTAGGCGGAATCGCCTTGCCGATGAAGCCCGCCAACAACACGACCGTCAGAATATAAGGCAGCGCCTCGATCGCCTGCACCGGGACGGGGCCGATGACCGGCAGTTCGACTCCCTGCAGGCGGATCGCCAGCGCGTCGAGGAAGCCGAACAAAAGGCAGGTCGCGAGCGCCGGCCACGGTCGCCATTTGGCGAAGACAAGCGCGGCGAGCGCGATGAAGCCTCGCCCCGCGCTCATGTGCGGCTGGAAATAGCCGGTCTGGCCGAGCGCGAGATAGACGCCGGCCAAGCCGACCAGGACCCCGCAGATGACGACAGCGCTATAGCGCAGGCGGCGCACAGAAATGCCTGCGGTGTCGACAGCGGCGGGATTCTCGCCGACCGCGCGCAGACGCAGTCCGAAGCGCGTGCTGTAAAGCGCCCAGTAGGTGATCGGGACCATCGCGAAAGCGATGTAGCCGATCAGGTCGTGGCCGGAGATCAAGTCCTGGTAGATCGGTCCGACAATCGGCACGGCGCCGATCTGCCTGACGAGGGGCAGCGCAATTTCCCTGAACTGGGCGGTCTCCGGCAATTGCGGCGTGCGCCCGCCCTGCGACCAGATCGCGTTGCCGATGAGCGCTGTGAGGCCGTCCGCCACCATGTTGATCGCCGTGCCGGAGACGATCTGGTTGGCGCGCTGGTCGATCGAGGCGTAGCCGTGAATGAGCGAAACAACGATCGCCGCAGCGACGCCGGCAAGCAGTCCGAGCCACATGCTGCCGGTGAAGGTCGCAACCGCGGCGGAGCCGAAGGCGCCGACCAGGATCTTGCCCTCAAGCCCGATATCGACCACTCCCGACCGCTCCGACCACAAGCCCGCAAGGCAGGCAAGAATGAGCGGGATCGCGAGCCGCATGCCGGAGGCGAAGACAACGATAAAAGCGTCGAACCACTCCATGCCGGGCGCCCGTCAGATGGGCGGTTGCGCGGTGCGCCGAGCGAGCAGCGTCGCGACCGGGCGCCGGAACATATGTTCGAGCGCGCCGGCAAAGAGCACGACCAGGCCCTGTATCACGACGATCATGTCCCGGCTGATCTTGGGCATATCGATCGAAAGCGACTGGCCGCCCTGATAGAGGACGCCGAACAGGATCGCGGCAAGGATGATGCCGACCGGATGCGCGCGGCCCATGAGCGCGACGGCGATGCCGACGAAGCCGAAGCCGCCGACGAATTCGAGGATCAGCCGGTGCTGATCGCCCAGGATGACGTTGGCCGCGACTCCGCCCGCGAGCGCGCCCGATAGCAAGGTCGTGATGATGGTGACGCGAGCGGGCGAAATGCCGCCGTAGACGGCGGCGGTCGGATTGGCGCCGACCGTGCGGATCTCGTAACCAAGGCGGGTTCGCCAGATAAGGAGCCAGAACGCGAGGCAACAGAGCAGAGCAAGCAGGAAGGACAGATTGAACGGCGTCACCGGCCATGTGATTCCGAAATGGGTGAGCACTTCGTGGAACTGCGGCACGAGCGCCGTGTCGCGGAAGGGCGTCGTCTCGGCGTTCATTTGCCCGGGCTTGCGCAGAACGTTGACGAGCAGGTAGCCCATGATGGCGGAGGCGATGTAGTTGAACATGATCGTCGTGATGACGATGTGGCTGTCGCGATAGGCTTGCAGATAGCCGGGAATGGCCGCAAAGGCTGCGCCGAATATGGCCGCGCCTATGATCGCCGCGATGGCGAGCGTGTAGCCGGGCAGGAAGCCGAAATGAAGCGCGACAAGCGCCGCGCCGAGGCCCCCGATATAGGCCTGCCCCTCGGTGCCGATGTTGAACAGACCGGCATGGAAACAGATCGCGACGGAAAGCCCGGTGAAGATGAAGCTCGTCGCGTAAAACAGTGTGTAGCCGATTCCTTCAAGGTCGCCGAGCGCGCCAAGAACGAGGCTTTGGACCGCTGCAAGCGGATTCTCGCCGATCGCCAGCACGACGAAACCGGAGATGACAAAAGCCGCGGCGACGTTGACGAGAGGGATGAGCGCGACGTCGGCCCAGGCCGGCAACGGCTTCAGCGGCGCGCTCACGCGGCGCGCTCGCTGACACCCGCCATCAGGAGTCCAAGGTCCTGGGCGTTGGTCTCGTCAGGACGCCGCTCGCCCGTGATGCGGCCGCCGCAGAGCACGATAATGCGATCCGAAAGCGCGAAGATCTCGTCGAGTTCGACCGAGACCAAGAGCACCGCCTTGCCGGCGTCGCGCTGGGCGACGATTTGCTTGTGGATGAATTCGATCGCGCCGATGTCGACGCCACGAGTTGGCTGGCCGACAAGCAGGATTTTGGGATTGCGTTCGATCTCGCGCGCCAGAACAATCTTCTGCTGATTGCCGCCGGAGAAATTGGCCGTTTTGAGCAACGGGGCGCGCGGCCTGACGTCAAAAGCGTCCATTTTCTTCTCGGCGTCGGACACGATGGCGCTGCGGCTGTAGAAAAGGCCCTTGCCATAGATCGGTTCGCGATGAAATCCGAGCATCGCGCTTTCGCAGGCTTCGAACGGCATGACGAGCCCGACGCGATGGCGGTCTTCAGGCACATGACCGACCCCGAGGAGACGCTCCATGTGCGGATTGCGCTTCTGCGCCGGGATGGGCTTGCCTTCGATCAGGATCTCGCCCGAACTGAGCGGGCGGATGCCGGCGAGCGCCTCGAGAAGTTCGGACTGCCCGTTGCCGGCGACGCCGGCCACGCCGAGGATCTCGCCTTCGCGCAATATGAAGGAGACGCCGTCGATGCGAGCGACGCCGCGGTCGTCGCGCACGACGAGGTTCCGGGCTTCCAGCGCAATGGCGCCTGGATGCGCCGGGCCTTTTTCAATCTTGAGAATGACCTTGCGCCCGACCATCGCGTCCGCAAGCTCCGGGGGCGAAGTTTTCGCTGTTTCGAACGTCGCGACCATCTCCCCGCGCCGCATGACGGACACGCGGTCGGTCAACGACATGATCTCGCGCAATTTGTGGGTGATGAAGATGATGGTTTTGTTCTCTCGCTTGAGGACGCGCAGCATCTCGAACAATTGGTCCGCCTCGGCCGGTGTCAGCACTGCCGTTGGCTCGTCAAGCACGAGAATCTCGGCCCCGCGCACCAGCGCCTTCAGAATCTCAACCCGCTGCTGCAGGCCGACGGACAATTCGCCGACGATGGCGTCGGGATCGACGACCAGGCCGTATTCGCGCCCGAGTTCGCCGAGTTGTTTGCGGATCGCCCCGGCGCCCTCGGAGAGCAGCGGCCCCCCCTCGGCGCCAAGCATAACGTTTTCGAGGACGGAGAGCGGCGGCACCAGCATGAAGTGCTGATGCACCATGCCGATGCCATGGCTGATCGCCTCGCGCGACGAGCGGATTCTCACCGGCTCGCCGTTGACGCGGATCTCGCCTCTGTCGGCTTCATAGAAGCCGTACAGAATCGACATCAAGGTCGATTTGCCGGCGCCGTTCTCACCGACGATGCCATGAATCACGCCGCGCTCGACGACCAGATTGACGTCATTGTTGGCGTGAACCGGGCCGAAGCTTTTATCGATGCCGATGAGTTCGATGGCGGGGGGCGCGGGGACGGCCACTGTCGTCATCGGCTCGTCCCAATGAGGCGACGACTTGATATCGCCTGGCGCCCACAGAACAACGATCGCGTGCAAAGATCGACGCCGATGGCCGGATGAACCCCGGCCATCGCGGTCACGAGCAACGGCCTTCCTCGAACGGCGCTTCGCTCAGGATGGGCACTTGTTGTCGGACATGTAATCGTGGACCTGAATCTTGCCCGAAATGATGTCTGCTTTCGCCTGATCCGCCTTGGCCCTGACCTCAGCGCTGAGGATGGCCTTGTTGTTGTCATCGACGGCGTAGTCGACGCCACCCTCTTTCAGGCCCAGGTCCAGGATGCCGGGCTTCCAGGTTCCATTCTTGGCGTCCATGAACGACTTATAGGTCGCGACGTCGACGTGTTTCAGCATCGAGGTCAGGATTTTGCCGGGAAACAGGCCGTTCTGGTTGGAGTTGACGCCAATGCCGAACTTGCCCGCGTCCGCCGCCGCCTTCAAGACGCCCTGACCAGTCGCGCCCGCTGCGGCGTAGATGATGTCGGCGCCGCGGTCTATTTGCGATTTGGCGAGTTCGCCGCCCTTGACCGGGTCGTTCCACGCCGCAGGCGTCGTGCCAGTCATATTGGCGAAGACCTCCGCCTTGCCGTCGGAGGCGTATTTGACGCCCTGCGCGTAGCCGCATTCAAACTTCGAAATCAATGGAATGTCCATGCCGCCAACGAAGCCGACCTTGCCGGTCTTTGACGTATCGGCCGCAATCACTCCGACCACGAACGAGCCCTCTTGCTCCTTGAACACGACCGACTGGACGTTGGGCAGATCGACCACGTCATCGATAATGCCAAATTTCGTCTTGGGATATTCCGGCGCGATCTTCTTCAGCGCGGTCTCCCAGGCGAAGCCGACCGTCATGATGGGCGAAAAGCCGTCCTTGGCGAATTTGCGCAGGACCTGCTCGCGTTGCGACTCGTTCTGGATCTCAAGATCGCGGAAATCGATGCCGGTCTCCTTCTTGAACTTTGTCGCGCCGTTGAACACGCCCTCGTTGAACGACTTGTCGAACTTGCCGCCAAGGTCATAAAGAACGGCGGGCTTGATCGTGTCGGCCGCATAGGCCGAGGCGGAGGCGAAAAGACTTCCGGCGAAAGCCGCTGTCGTCATGAGCGTGATGCGACCGAACATATCCAGACCTCCGTTTGGCGCGAGCGGCTCCCGAGCCCGCGTCGAGAATCTAACCGGCTGGTCGAGTAGGTCCGCCCGCAAGTTGAGTGTCAAGCGTGGTCGAGCCGTTTCCAGCGGAGAACGGAATCGAGACTATGCGGGCAAATTACCGAGAGCAAGCGGAAGCCAGCGCCCGGAAGCGGACTGCTCGGCTCCGAGCCTGTTCAAGGCTTCCGAGAAAGCAGCCAAAACTAATTGAATAGCGAGGAGACGCTTTCCTCTTTGGCGATGCGGCCGATCGCTTCGCCAATTAAGGGCGCGATCGAAATCACGCGGATGTTGCGCGCGACCCGCACCGCTTCGGTCGGCTGAATTGTGTCGGTGAGCACGAGTTCGCTGAGCTTCGAAGCGGCGACGCGCGCGACCGCGCCGCCCGAGAGCACGCCGTGGGTGATATAGGCCGATACGCTCGCCGCCCCCCCTTCGAGCAACGCGTCCGCGGCGTTGCAAAGCGTGCCGCCCGAATCGACAATGTCGTCGAGCAATACGCAATGGCGGCCGGCGATGTCGCCGATCACGTTCATGACTTCCGATTCGCCCGCCCGTTCGCGCCGCTTGTCGACAATCGCGAGCGGCGCGTCGAGGCGCTTGGCGAGCGCGCGGGCGCGCACGACGCCGCCGACGTCGGGAGACACCACCATCACATTCTTGCTGCCGTTGTGATGGGCCTGGATGTCCCGCACCATGGTTGGAGCGCCGAACAGGTTGTCGGTTGGAATGTCGAAAAAGCCTTGGATCTGGCCGGCGTGCAGATCGACCGTCAGGACGCGGTCCGCGCCGGCGCGGGTGATCAGATTGGCGACGAGCTTGGCGGAGATGGGCGAGCGCGGCCCGGGCTTCCGGTCCTGGCGCGCATAGCCGAAATAGGGGATGACCGCCGTGATGCGCTGCGCCGAGGCGCGCCGCAACGCGTCGATCATGATGAGCAGTTCCATCAGATTGTCGTTCGCCGGATAGGACGTCGATTGAATGATGAAGGCGTCCCTTCCGCGGACGTTCTCGAGGATTTCGACGAAGATTTCGAGATCGGCGAAGCGCCGGACATGGCAGCCGGTCAGCGGCTCGCCCAGATAGGCGGCGATCGCCTCGGCCAGCGGTCGATTGGAATTGCCCGCCAAAATCTTCATCGTGCCGGGCACGGTCGGTTCTCCAAACGCGCGCTCGGAGCGCGCTTGAGCGCGCGGACGCGGCGGGTCATAGCAGCGCGCGGACGCTCGAACAACATAACACTGGTATTGCGACGGCCGTTCGCCGGCCGACTGTCCACAAGAAAAAGCCTATTGCGCGTAGCTGAGGGCTGCGCTCGCGGGCGCGGCCTCGGGGGTATTGGAGAGATAGGCGGCCAGGTCGTCGGCGCATTTGGCGGCGACGCTGTTCAGCGCCGCATCGTCGATCATCGCCCAGGCGTCGTCGCCGGAGCCCTTGATCGCGATCGCGTCGCTGAGCCGCTGGGTACGCTGCTTGTCCGGCGTGAACACGTCCCAGACGATATCGACTTCCGCTCCACCCTCAATCAGCGAAGCGGTGACGTAGCCGCGCACAAGGTAATGCGCCTTGGCGGGCGCCACGACGGCGATCCGACGGGCTGCGGCCGCCTCGTCGAGACTCTGGCGCAAGCGGGTTGAAAGATCGGCCGGCGCGCCGTCGACCGACGCGATCGCGACCGTGGCGCCGGCCATGTTGGCGTCGTTGCGCAGGGCGAACTGCGCCTGCGCATCCGTGTTTGGCGGATTGGCGGCGACATCGTTGCACCCGCCGAGCGTCGCGCACGCCGACAGCAAAATGAGGCCCGCGGCGAACGCCCTGACCAGGTCCCCGATGGTTGAACTCACGCTTGACCAACTCCCGCCCGCGGGCCCGTCGGCCACCGCGAAGCACGGTTAATAAACCGTTAAGCCGCTCGCGCCAACCGCCAGGCGCAAACGCCCTTGACGTCCAGTACGCGTCCTCCCCTCCCGCTATTCCCACCGCAGCCGCCAACGCCTAGATAAGGCCCCCATGAGCGGCGTATCGAATAGCTTTCCTCCTGGCGAAGCGCCCGCGGCGGAGGCGCGGGAGGAAGCCGCGCTTGCGCGCGAGCTTGCGCCCGATTCCGCTCCCCTCGACATCACCCTTGACGAGCCGCCGGCGGAGCCCGCGCGCGTGGCCCGCGGCGCCGAGGTGATCCGGGAATTCTGGCGCCATGCGCCGCTCGGGCCCGGCGTCTATCGGATGATCGGGCAAGAGGGCGAAGTGCTCTATGTCGGCAAGGCGCGCTCGATCAAGAAGCGCATCGCCGCCTATATGGCCCCGGAGCGCCAGCAGAACCGGATCGCGCGCATGGTGGCGCTCACCCATTCGATGGTGTTCGTCACCACCGAGTTGGACGCCGAGGCGCTGCTGCTCGAGGCCAATCTGATCAAGCAGCTCAAGCCCCGCTACAACGTCACGCTGCGCGACGACAAGAGTTTCCCCTATATCCTGATCTGCACCGGGCATCCGGCGGCCCGGCTCATCAAGCATCGCGGCGCACGCAGCCTGGCCGGCGACTATTTCGGCCCGTTCGCGAGCGCCGGCGCGGTATTTCGCACCCTCAACGCCCTGCAGCGGGCGTTTCTCCTGCGTACCTGCTCGGACAGCTTTTACGCCAATCGAACCCGACCGTGCCTGCTCCACCAGATCAAGCGCTGCTCGGCGCCATGCACCGGGGAAATCGGGCTCGACGACTATGCGAAGCTGGTGACTGAAGCGCGCGATTTCCTGTCCGGCCGCAGCCGCGCGATCAAGAGCCGTCTGGGCCACGCAATGAACGAGGCCGCCGCGGCGCTCGATTTCGAAAGCGCGGCGCGGCTCCGCGACCGCATCAGCGCGCTCTCCGCGATTCAGGGCGAGCAGAGCGTCAATCCTCGCTCGATCGCCGAAGCAGATGTGTTCGCGGTCACCGACGAGGCGGGGCAGTTCTGCGTCGAAGTGTTTTTCTTTCGCACCTATCAGAACTGGGGCAATCGCGCCTATTTTCCGCGCGCCGACAGGGCTCTGTCGCGCGAAGAGGTGCTCGACGCGTTTCTCGCCCAATTCTACCTCGACCGGCCCGCGCCGCGCCTCGTGCTCTTGAGTCACAATGTCCCCAGTGCGGGGATTTTGGCCGAAGTTTTAGGCGCGCGGGTTGGACATCGCATCGCCATCGGCGCGCCGCGGCGTGGTGAAAAAAAGGATCTGGTGGACGCGGCTCTGCGCAACGCGCAACAGGCTTTGTCGCGCAAGCTCGCGGAAGCGGCGACCCAGGAGAAGCTTATCGCCGCGCTCAGCGAGGCGTTCGGCGTCGATCACCCGATCCGGCGGGTTGAGATCTATGACAATTCCCACATCATGGGAACGAACGCGATCGGCGCGATGGTGGTCGCGGGCCCCGAAGGCTTCGTCAAGAACCAGTACCGCACCTTCAACATCAAAAGCGTGGATCTCACGCCAGGCGACGACTACGCAATGATGCGCGAAGTGCTGACGCGCCGCTTTGCTCGCCTGAAGAAGCAGGGCGAGACGGCCGAACCTGGCGCCTTTCCCGACACGCCCGATCTCGTCATCATCGACGGCGGGCGGGGGCAATTCGAGGCCGCGCGTGAGGTTTTCTCCGCGCTCGGCATCGAGGGGATAAGGCTGGTCGCGATCGCCAAAGGTCCCGACCGCAATGCGGGGCGCGAGACCTTCTTCGTCGAGGGGCGCGAGTCGTTCAAGCTCACCCCGCGCGATCCGGCTTTGTTCTTCATTCAGCGCCTGCGCGACGAGGCTCACCGCTTCGCGGTCGGAACCCATCGCGCGCGGCGCAAGAAGGAATTCGTGAAGAGCCCGCTCGACGAAATCCCCGGCATCGGCCCGTCGCGCAAGCGCGCTCTGCTGTTCGCCTTCGGCTCGGCCAAGGACGTCGCGAAAGCTGGCCTATCGGACCTCGAGAAGACACCCGGCCTCAACGCCGCGACGGCGAAGCTCGTGTACGATTTCTTCCACGAAAACCGGGCGCGGTAAACGCCTTAGGCAGGGACTCGGCGCCCGATTCCCGGGCGGCGCGCCAGACCTCGGGTGACGAGGAGACCCGCGCTCCCCGCCATGAGCATGAGCCAGGTCGGCGGCTTAGGAGCGGCGACGGTGGCGGAGAAGGTCAGCGACCAGACGTTTGGGCCGCCAGGAACAGAGATTGAGTCGAAGGCGGCAAACGGGTCCACGTAGGAGCCGAAGTTCTCGATGGCGAGGTCCTTGCTGGAGCCGACAGCAAAAGTGCCGGTCGTCCGATCGCCCGCGGTAGGGGGCGGGTTATAGGCGTAGTCGAATTCGCCGCCAGTGCTGAAAACATTATGGTTCACGATTACCGCTCTTAGGAACAAGAGCTGCGCGTTGCTTAACCCCGTGATGTTGAGAATGCCACTCCAAATATCGTCCTGGCTTTCAGGCCCGAGGAGCGCATTTTCCGTGAAAAATGGATTGCCGTTAAGCGAGATCTGGGTGAACGTCTGCCAAAGTACCTCTTTATCCGACGGCGGCAGAGTGTCGGAGACCGTGTAATCGCCCGTCGCCGTCACGTTGTAGGATCCGTTGTTCGGAAGCTGTATTGCCGGCAGTTGATTTGGTGGTACGCCGAACGCGGCCGCCTCCGCCGAAAGATTGCTGCCGCGGTCAAACGTTACGTCGGTAAGGGCTATCGAGAAGCCCTGCACCGCGGCCTGCGCGCCGCCTGAAACCATGAGACCCGCCGAAAGCGTGGCGGCCAGAAATATCCTGGATGCGATCGACATGGCGCGTGTCCTCCTTGGCGAAGGGGGCTAGGTAGCCCTTGTCCGAAGCCAGATAACCAACAATCCTGTTGGGGAACTTTTGCCTGAAGTCCCACCCAGGCTGGCCTGTCGTGAAGTAGAAAAAGTGCTGGGGACATCCCAAACTCGCGGATCCGAGAGCATGCTATCGGACATAGTCTCTGGGTCAAGGGGGATTGCCTGCGATAGCGATCCCCAGGAGTCGGCCTGGCTTCAAAGGGCTCCGACGCTCGTCAATCGGTCCGCGCCAAGACCTGCTCGAGCTTGCCGAAGAAGTTGCTCCAGCCCATCTTGGCGCCCTGGTAGAACCGCTCCTGATCCGGCCGGAAGCCCGACTGCTCCATGCGCAGAGTCGTGCCTTTGCTCGTTGGAGTGAGTGTCCAGGTGACGACGCTTTCGAGCCCATGCGCGGCCCAGCTATAGGACAGCGTCCGGTGCGGTAGGACTTTCAGGACCTGGCAGTCGACGGCGCCCCAGTCGCCGCGAAGGTTGAACTTGTGGTCAACGGCGGGCTCGAAGTCGTTCTTCATCAGCCATTCCTCGATCAGATGCGGCTGCGTGAGCGCACGCCAGATCTTCTCCGGCGGATAGGGGATTTCGCGTTCGACGACGACGGTGCGGGTTTCGCTGGCGGCATCGGTCATGGATCCATCCTTCATGTCTTCGAACGGGCCGGGCGAGCGGCGGGGTCGTTTTGACGTGTTCAGCGCCACGGCGGCGCGAATGAGCGCCTTCAGCGCCTCTCCATCGATGGGTTCGCCCTCATGAATGTCGATGGCCCGCCTGGTATTGCCCTCAAGGCTCGAGTTGAAGAGGCGAGAGGGATCGTCGAGCGCGGCGCCCTTGGCGAAAGTCAGCTTGACCGCGGTTTTGTAGGTCTCGCCGGTGCAGAGGATACCGCCGTGCGACCACACCGGGACTCCTCTCCACTTCCATTCCTCGACCGCTCCCGGATCGGCCTCCCTGATCAGGCTCCGCACGCGCGCCAGCGTCGCGCCACGCCAGTCGTTGAGCTCCTCGATCCTCGCATCGATCAACTGGGAGGCTTCGACGGTTGGGTTCGCTTTGGTCGCGGGTTTCCTCATTCGTCCTTCCTATTTGGCTTGTTCGGTCAGTCACGCCGTCGCGGAGACCTGCTCCAGGCGCTCCAGTCCGCGCGGCCAACCGCCAGACATCGCTTCAAAGGCCGTTTCGTTCTGCGGCCCGAAGCCCGAATGCTCCATTCGGACGCGCGTCCGGGAACAAAAGCCACTCGACGACGCTATTGAGCGCGCTGCCATAAGTGGAATTGCTCACAGACCCGCCTTTCCAGGCATAGGCGAGCCTTCGCGGCGGATCGAAGGCCGTCACCGCGCAACGGACCGTGCCGTCCCAGTCGCCCATCGGCTTTGCCCGGAACATGAACTCAGCCCCGAGCCGCGGCTCGAAGTCGTTTGTCATCAGCCATTGCTCGATCAGATGCGCCTCGGTGAGGGCGCGCCAGATCTTATCAGGAGGATGCGGCATGACCCGCTCGACGACAATGGAACGCATCGCAGCGATCTGCTCGTTCATTGATCCATCCTCTTGAGCAGATCTTCAAGGCCGTCGAGCCGGCTCTCCCAAAAGCCCTTCATCTGGCTCGTCCAGTCGATCAGCGGGCTCAAGGCGCGCACCTCGGCGCGATAATGGGTCTGTCGGCCTTGATGGCGGTCGCGCGCCAGGCCGGCCTGTTTCAGCACCCGAAGATGTTTCGAGACGGCCGGTTGCGAGATTCCGGCTTGAGCCGTCAGCGCCCCGACCGTCTGCTCGCCCTCGCGGCAAAGACGTTCGAAGATTGCCCGCCGCGTCGGGTCGGCGAGCGTCCGGAAAAGCATGTCCTGGGCATCTGGCATCGGGATTCATAACCGTGGGGCTATAAATAAATTCATAACCATCGGGCTATGGGTAAGTCAAGCAAAAAGTCGCGGCCGGTGTTCCCACTCAAGGCCCATATCGAAGTTTGAGACAGGCGAAAGCTTCGTCGAGTCGCGCCCCGACCCTTGCTCTCCAAGTCCCCGACCCTTGCTCTCCAAGTCTCCTCAAGATGGCCCATCGTTCGAACGAACCCTCCCAGAGGGCCGCCGCGCTGAGGCGGGACGCCAACGCCGAATTTCATGCAGCCAATCGATGCAGCGCACCCGCAATCTGCGCCGGCGTGTAGGGCTTTGGGAAAAAGACGCCGCGTTCCGGGAGCAACTCCTGCACGTTCGCCAGAGTCAGCCCCGAGGTCACGATGATTTCAATCGGCGGCCAGCGGTGGCGCACCGCATGGGCAAGTTTGATCCCGTCCATCGAGCCCGGCATGTTGACATCGGTGAACACCACTCGGATGTCGTTGCTATTTTCCAAGATGCGGATCGCCTCGTCCGCATTTTTGGCCCCGACAGCGTCAAATCCGGCGTCCGTAACCAGGTCCAGGGCGTCCATGAGCATCAGCGGTTCATCTTCAACGACCAGGACCACGGGGCGTTTTTGCTTTTCCATGTCGACGCCTCGGCAGCCTTACGTCCAACAGGGCCCACCCCTATATGCATCAACGCTCCGGAGAGGCGCGGGTTCCTTCGCGCGAGGCGATAAGCGGAAGATCGCTCGCGGGCGCGAGGCGTCACAGACTTGTGCGCGATCCCTTATCTCGGCATTTACGGCCGCCCGCGAGATGATAACTTCACACTTTTCGCGCTGGGCTTCGCTCCGGCGCTTTCTCGCAGACGTCCGGGAAACCCATGGCCAAAATCGCATTCATCGGCCTCGGCAACATGGGCGCGCCGATGGCCGCGAATCTTGTCAGGTCAGGCCATTCGGTCGCGGGCTTCGATCTCGTCGACGCCGCGAAGACGGCGGCCGCCGCATCCGGCGTCGCCATTGCGGCGAGCGCCCGAGAGGCTGTCGCGAGCGCCGACACGGTCGTCACCATGCTCCCGGCCGGACGCCATGTGCTGGCGGCTCATGCCGAACTTCTTCCCGCGGCGCCGAAGGGCGCCCTCGTCATCGATTGCTCGACCATCGATGTCGACAGCGCAAGAAAGGCGCACGAGGCGGGCGCCGCCGCGGGCGCGCTGACCCTCGATGCGCCGGTTTCGGGCGGGGTCGGCGGAGCGAGCGGCGGAACGCTCACTTTCATGTGCGGCGGCTCGGAGGAGGCGTTCGCGCGCGCAAAGCCGATCCTCGAAAATATGGGCAAGCGCATCGTCCATTGCGGCGGGCCAGGGGCCGGGCAGGCGGCCAAGATCTGCAACAACATGATCCTCGGCGCGACTATGATCGTCACCTGCGAAGCTTTTGCGCTCGCCGAGAAACTGGGCTTATCGGCGCAGGCTCTGTTCGACGTCGCCTCGACCGCCTCCGGCCAGTCTTGGTCGCTGACCACCTATTGCCCGGTTCCCGGCCCGGTGCCCGCTTCCCCCGCCAATCGCGACTACAAACCCGGATTTGCCGCGGCTCTCATGCTCAAGGATTTGCGGCTCGCCCAGGAGGCCGCGTCGAGTGTCGGGGCGACGACGCCGCTCGGCGCCGAGGCGGCGCAACTGTACGCTCTCTATGTCGCGGCGGATCACGGCGGCGACGATTTCTCCGGGATTATCAATTTTTTGCGCGGGGCGTCAAAGAAACCCTAGAACATTTTGCCCTACAGCTTAATTTTAAACTCGGGACGGCCGGCCAGGCCGATGAACGGGAGAATTGTTCCCATGCGTGTTTCGATGCGCAAGACCGCAGTCGCGGCAGTTGCCGCACTCGGGATGGCGACGGCGGTCGCCTCGATGCCGACGCCGGCCGAGGCTCAGTGGCATGGCGGCGGCTTTCATGGCGGCGGCTTCCACGGCGGTGGTTTTGGTGGTGGCTTTCGCGGCGGCGGTTGGGGCGGCGGAGGTTGGGGTTGGCGGCGCGCCGGCTGGGGTGGAGGCTGGGGTCCCGGCTGGGGCGGAGGTTGGGGTCCCGGCTGGGGCGGAGGTTGGGGCGGCGGCTGTTGGAATTGCGGCTGGGGCTGGGGCGGCGGTTGGGGCTGGGGCTATGACCCGGGCTGGGCGATCGCGGCCGCGACCGTGCCCATCGGGGTCGCGATCGCGTCGCAGCCGGCTTATGGCGGCGGTCCGGGTTGCTGGGTCAGGCGGCGTGTCTGGACGGCTAACGGCCACTACATGGGCCGGCGGCTCGTAAGCGTCTGCTACTAAGCCTGATGGGCGTGGATCCGGCTTCAGATAAAGAAGAATTGAACCATAAGCTCTGAAGTCGCCATTCTGAATGTTTGTTCAGCATATACTATGAACATTCATTCAGAATTGATTGGCTACACTCTTCCCTGAGAAACAGATCTCGCGCCGCCGCCCAAACGACGCGTGGAGGTCAAACCGTTGCCGAAATTCGGGAGCAGTTTACCAGATGCGCCAAGGTAAGGTCCTGCGGCGATAGAGTTCATCCGGCGGTTCGGCCGCTGGTCTAAACGGAGGCTGTAATGGTCAGGATTTCGAAGACGCTCGTCGCCGGGATCTCGGCGCTGGCGATGGCGGCGGCCGTCGTTCTGCCCGCGACGCCGGCGTCAGCGGGCGGCTGGGGCGGTGGTGGTTTTCATAGCGGCGGCTTTCAGGGCGGCGGCTTTCAGGGCGGCGGCTTTCATGGCGGCGGCTGGGGAGGCGGTGGTTGGACGGTGGCGGCTGGCATGGAGCGGCTGGGGAGGCCGGCTGGGGAGGCCGTGGCGTGTGGCATGGCGGCTATTGGCGCGGCGGCAACTGGTACGGCGGCTGGTGGGGCCCTGCGATCGCCGCGGGCGTAATCGGCGGCGCGGCTATCGCCAGCTACCCTTATTGGGGCGGCGGCTATGGGTATGGCTATGGCGGCGGCTGCTGGCAGGTTCGGCCAACGTATGACGGATATGGCAACTACCTCGGCCAGCAGTCCGTCAACGTCTGCTGACGTTCACGCTCTCGCGCTTCCAACAGGGCCTCGCGCAAGCGGGGCCCTGTTTATTTGGGCGCCGGCCAGAAGACGCCGCCGGTCATCGGCTTCGGAGCGCCGGTCGTGGTCGGTAAAGAGATCGGGAGGGCCCGCCGCGAGCGCAAAGCGCAATAAGCGAAACATTGCGCCTCGATGCTGTCGCCGTCGAAGCCGATCGCCTCGACCGGATCGACCTTCACTTGCAGCCGCTCGGCCAGCCGCCGCATCAGGTTCGGATTTCGCCGTCCGCCGCCGCCAACCAGCCAGCGCGCCGGCGCGCTCGGGACATGCTTCAGCGCCGCCGCGGTGGATTCGACCGTGAATGCGCCGAGCGTCGCCGCGCCATCCGCGTCGCTCAGGCTTTTGACGCAGGCCGCGGCGTCGTTGAAGTGATTGCGGTCGAGCGATTTGGGCGCCGGGCGGTCGAAATACGGATCACGCATCAGGGCCGCGAGTGTCTCGGTGTCGACGCGGCCCGTTGCGCCCAGCGCGCCGTTCTCATCGAACTCGAGCCCTCGCCTTAGAATGAGAAAATCGTCGATCAGCGCATTGGCCGGGCCGGTGTCGAAGGCGATGATCTCACCCTCAGGCCCAAGATAGGTGACGTTGCCGACCCCGCCCCAGTTGAGGATCATCAGCGGTCGCTCGAGGCCCGCCGCCATCGCAGCATGATAGATCGGCGCGAGGGGCGCGCCTTCGCCCCCAGCCGCGACATCTGCAGAACGAAAATCCGACACGACGTCGATCTTGAGCGCGGCGGCTGCGCGCGCGCCGTCGCACAGCTGCCGCGTCAACCCTTGTCGCGGCCGATGCAGAATGGTTTGCCCGTGCAGGCCAACGAGCGCGACCTGTTCGCGAGGAAGAGAAAATTGGTCGAGAAACGCCTCGACCGCCGCGACATGGGCGTCGGTCACCAGGCGCTCGAGTTCGAGCTGCGGCGCCTGGGCCTCGCTCAAGTCGGCGACCACCGCGCGCAGCCGCGTCGCGACCTCCGGAAGGTAAGGAAACGTTGCTGAAGGCCCAGTCTTGAGCTCAGCCTCGCCGTCGCTTTCGATCAGCGCGACGTCGATTCCGTCCATCGACGTGCCGCTGATGACGCCGATGGCAGTCTCGAGTTCCCCTTTGTCACGCATCGTCGTCGGTCCGATTCGCGCTTTCGCTCTGGTTGGCGCCCGGTGCCCACAGCACGTCCGACCGGCCGAAGTCGTTGGCCGCGCGGGCGGCGACGAACAGATAATCGGAGAGCCGGTTGACATAGGCGAGCGCGGCCTCGCCGACTTCCTCGCCCTCGATCGCCGCCAGCGCGACCATGGTGCGCTCCGCTCGCCGGCAGATCGCGCGCGCCTGGTGCAACGCGGCCGCAGGCGCCGTGCCGCCCGGCAGCACGAACGAGCGCAGCGGATGAAGCTTCGCGTTGAGCGCGTCGATGGCGTGCTCGAGCGCCTGAACCTGAGACGGCGCGACGCGCAGGACAGCGCCCGGCGCTTCGTGCGCTTGGCCCGGGACGCAGAGGTCGGCGCCCAGATCGAACAGATCGTTCTGGACGCGCGTCAGCACCGGCTCGATTGCGAGGTCGGCCGCGTCGCCCGCATTGCGCACCGCAAGCAGCGCGAGACCGATGGCGCAATTCGTTTCATCGACATCGCCCATCGCTGCGACACGCGTATCGCTCTTGATCCGGCGTGAGCCGTTGCCGAGCCCCGTCTCGCCCTTATCCCCCGTGCGCGTATAGATGACGTTCAGCTTGACCATGCTGTTCCCGTGGCGCGGCGTGGCCGGCGAGCCGCCGGTCGCTCCCAAGGCGCCCGCGTAGCCCGGCACGGCGCCTGCGTCCACTCCCTTGCGGCTCAATTGACCCTGCGGTCGCGCCCTTTCCAATAGGGTTCGCGCAATTCGCGTCTGAGGATTTTTCCGGTGATGTTGCGCGGGATCGAGTCGACGAAATCGACCGACTTCGGCGTCTTGAAATGTGCGATGCGCGCTCGCGCCCAGGCGATGATGTCGGCCGCATCCCGCCGCGCCCCGGGTTTCAAGACGACGAGCGCCTTCACCGCTTCGCCCCATGTGTCGTCGGGGACGCCGATCACGGCCGCGTCGGCTATCGCCGGATGACCGAAGAGCGCGTTCTCGACCTCGGCCGGGTAGACGCTCTCGCCGCCGGTGCGGATCATGTCCTTCATCCGGTCATGAATGAAGACATAGCCGTCCTCGTCCATGTAAGCAGCGTCGCCGGTGCGCATCCAGCCGTCGCCAATCGCAGCCGCGGTCGCGTCGGGCTTGTTCCAGTAGCCCTTCATGACGACGTGGGACCGGATCACCACTTCCCCGACCGCGCCACGCGCAGCCTCGATCCCGTCCCCCGCGATAATCTTGAGGTCAACTCCTCGCCATGCCGTTCCGCATGACCGCAGCTTGCCCTTCGCCGGATCATGATCAGTATGGGATAGGAACGCGCCGACGCCGCACGTCTCGGTCATGCCGTAGAGCTGAACGAACTCGCAGCCAAAGCGCGCGCTCGCGCGAGCAAGCAAATCCTCCGAGATGGGCGAGGCTCCGTAAGTCAGCGTTTCCATGCTGGAGAGATCGGCGCTCTCGATCCCCGCGGTCTGCATCAGCATCTGAATGAGGGCGGGCGCGAGGAATGCGTGATTGACGCGCTCGCGGCTGATCGTGTCGAGAATGAGCTGCGGCGCGGCGTCCCTGAGGATCGCCGACCGGGCGCCGCTCGCCATGGCGATCACCGCGATGTTGACGCCCGCGACGTGAAAGAACGGCATTGCCGCCAGCACTGTATCGCCGGGGTTGTAATTCAGGCCGCCCGAAGCCACGGCAAGCCTGAAGGTCGTGAGGTAATTGCGATTGGTCAGGCGAACCCCTTTGGGCCCGCCGGTGGTGCCCGAGGTGTAGACCTGGATCACGTCGTCCTGCGGATCCGCCTCAAGCCGAGGGTCGTCTGACGTCGAGGATCCGAGCCAGGAGTCGCATGGCTCGTAGCCCTCGCGCGCGAAGCCGAGAGCGATCATTCGAGGCTTCGAAGCGAGCGAGGCGACCGCCCGGTCGGCGAGGTCGGCGAGGTCCGGGCCGACAAGCATGATCCTCGCCTCGCTGTCCTCAAGCAGGCGGGCGATCTCGGCCGGCGCGAGGCGAAAGTTGAATGGCGCGAGCGCCATGCGCGCCTTGCAAGCCCCAAACAGGCAGGGCAGAAAGTGATCGGAGTTCTTGCCGAGATACGCGATCCGTTCCTGCGTTCGGATGCTGGACGCGATCAGCGCGTTGGCGACCCGAGAGGCCATCGCGTCCACCTCGGCGAAGGTTCTGTCTCGGCCCTCGAACACGAGCGCGGTCTTGCCGCCGCGACGGAGCGCCTGTGTGCGCGCCACATCCGCCACGCAGGCGACGCCTTCGAGTTCGACCATCGTTTCCCACCCCAGGACCGTACGGCGACGCGGCCTGCCGTTTTTTGGCCATTATGCGCGCCCCACGCCGCCGCGCAACTCGCTCGGGGCCTGACTGAAATCATGCGCGGCGCGGCGCGGCTAGAGGTTGCAGAAAAGGAGACCTAAGGGGCTGAAAAGCCTGGGTCGCGGGCAAAACCGAGCACCTTTGGCGGCGGCCTTCGGATTGCGCTGGCGCTCTCAGTCCCGTTTCATCAGCCGTTCGAGGTAATCGCGCTCGTCCACGGCACGGTTGGGATCGGCGAGGCGGCGGCGCAGTTCCTCCATGACCCGGTGCGCGCGCTCGGCGGCGCCGGCGGATTCATTCAGCGGCCCATCCTCGCGTCCTTTCTCGCCTTCCGCTCCGCGGCCGAGCGGATCGTCGCTTGGCGTCCCTCCCGGCCGGGACTTGCGCGCGACATAATTGCCCTTGCCGTTGCGGCCCTTGCCCTTACCCTGGCCTTGACCGTCCATCTGCTTCTGCAGACCCTGCGCGCCGTCGCGCAGCGCCTGGAGCGCTCGGCCCTGCGCGTCGACCGCAGCGCCTTTGCCGTTCTGCCTGCTGTGGCCCGATTTGCCTTGGCCCTCTTTGAGGTCGCCTTCGGCTTCTTTCATATCGCCCTGCGCGTCGTCGAACCCCTTCTCGCCCTTCATGCCGAGGCTCTTGAGCTTGCGCTGCAATTCGGCAAGGCGGTCGCGCAGCTGCTGCTGGCGATCGCCGAGCTGCGGTTCGCCCTTATCGGCCTGGTCCTGGCTCTGCTTGTCGTCCTGGTCGGGATCGTTGTCGCCCTGGTCGGGAGCGTTCGAACCATCCTGGTCCGGCTGCCCCTGCGAGTCCTGCTGATCCGGCGACGATTGGCGGCGCCGCGCCCGTTTGCGCTCGCGATCCTTCTGGTCGCTCCGGAACGTGTCGTCGCGCAAGGATTGTTGGTCGCGGAGAAGCTTCTCGAGTTCGCCGATTTGCTTGCGCATCTCGCGATCGGCCGGGCTGTCCTGGTCTTCCTGCGCGCTGCGCATGTTCTCGAACATTTCCTGCATCTGGTCGAGCATGGCTTGAGCGTCTTCACGCGATCCGTTGCGCGCGGCGTCCTCCATCTGGTCCATCATCTTGTCCATGTCTTTCGACTGAACGTTCTGGTCCTCCGAATTGGTGTCCGGCGAGTTGCGCGCCATCTCGCTCATGAAGCGGTTGGCGGCCTCTCGCAATTGCTGCATGAGCTTCTTGATTTCCTCGTCGCTCGCGCCGCGCTGAAGCGCCTCGCGTAGCGCCTGCTCGGCCGCGCGCAGATCGCGCTCGGCTTTCGAGGCGTCGCCGTTCTCGAGCTGCTGCGCCATCGCCCAGAGCAGCGCCGCCACGTCAAGCAGATCCGCGTCGCTGTGGGCGTGGTCGAGCGAGGTCTTGGCCTGCTTCAGACCGAGATAGATATTGGCCGGGGTGTCGAACAATTCCGGCGCGATCGAGAGGCCGGATAGGGCGATATCGACCTGCTTTGGCGCGTGGTCCGGGTCGAGAATGAGGTTGCGGCGCTGCTCGACGAGGGCGCGGGCGAGCGGGTTGTGGAAGTTTCGCTGCGGCAGCGTCACTTCGATCGGCCCGCTGTCGCCGGTCTTGCCCGAAATGCTGATCGCGCTCAGCCGCATCGTCACCTTTGCGCCCGCCCACGGGTGCTCCGATAGGTCGACGGTCGTGTGCCCGTCGCCGACGCCATTGGCGGTTGGCGGCAGTTGCAGGGCGGCTTGGGGCGGCGGCGCCAGTGTACGCGGGGCGGGGCCAGAACCCTCGTGCGGGCGAGAGAAGTCCGCGCGCGCGTTGGCGAGCCCAAACCGATCTTGCGTCTTGTAGGCGAGCGTCAGCGTGCCGGTGAGATTGGCGCGCGGGTCCTGGGTCGAGACGATCGTCGGATTGCCGGCCGGAGTGACGGCGAGGACGGCGACCGCGGCGGGCTGGCCGCCGCGCAGGATCGTGACCCTGCCCGGCCCATGGATCGTCCAGCGTTTTTCTGCGGGCGCGTTCGCAGCCGAAGCGCTCGCGGGCGGGGAGGCGGCCGGGGCTGTGGCGGCGGCTTTCTCGCCTGACGCGGCGGCGGCCGGCGTTTCGTTTTTCTGTTCCGAGGGCGTGATCGCCCCCTCGACGCGCGTTCCGACCACGCCTGGATCGCCGCGCACCACCAGAACCGAATCTTCCGGGACGGTCAGCGGCTGCGGATCGGCGGACTTGAAATCGATGACCAGCGGCGGTTGGCCGGCATAGGGCGGCGGGTCGATCCATGCGTCGATGCGGCTCTCCGCGATCGCGGCGAAGGCCTCGTCGCTGCGCCAGTCGAAAGCGGCGGCGAAACGGCCGTACATCTCGGGTCCGGCGACGATCGCCGCCGCGAAGGCGAGCAGGGCCACGCCGAAGCGGAGCGCATAGGGGTCCCGCCCCGCCATGCCGGGCGAGGGGGGGGAAACGCGAATGGCCTCGACTTGGCGCTCAAGCCGCGCCCGATGGGCCGCCCAGAGGGCCTGCGTGCCGGAATCGCCATGGTCATTGGCGAGAGAATCGGCGAGCGAGGAGGCGGGACGGTGGCTCACCTTCGCATCGCGATCGAGCCTCGCCAGAACGTCGCGCGCCGCGGGACGGCGCAATCGCATGAGCGGCGACAGGGCCGCTCCAAGGCCGAGCGCGAACAGGATGACGCCGCCGATCCGAACGGCACGCGGAGCGAACTGCCAGGCTCCGGCCCATGAGGCGGCGAGAAACAGGATGGCGACCGCGATGGCGAAGACGATCGGCGGCCAGACGCGCTCGACCAGAAGCGCGCGTCGCGCCCAGAGCGCGAGCTCCGCGAATTGTCCCTGGTCGATCGATGGGGTGTCCTGGTCCTTCACTGCGACGCCATGGTCCCTCGTTGGCGATTCAGATTGTGCGCGATTGTCTCAGGCGCAAGTTCCGGGCCAAGAGTTTGGCCAGGCTGCGCGACGATTCCCGCCCTCGCCAGCCTCACTCTAACCAAGGCGGAAGTGTGTCGAGGCCGATCAATTCCTCATATGTCGTCCTTGGCCTCACGATGGCGTATTGCGCGCCTTTCACCAGCACTTCGGGAACGAGAAGGCGCGTATTGTAGGTTCCGGCCTGCACGGCGCCGTAAGCGCCGGCGCTCATCACCGCCAGGAGATCGCCCGCGACGAGTTCCGGCAAGTCGCGGTCGAGCGCGAGATAGTCGCCGCTTTCGCAGACAGGGCCGACCACGTCGCTGTGCGTCCGCTGTGCGTCCGGCTTCGGCTCTTTGACTGGCAGGATCTCGTGGTGCGCGTCGTAGAGCGTTGGGCGGACAAGATCGTTCATGGCCGCATCGACGATGACGAAACGCTTGTTCTCGCCCTTCTTGAGATAGATGACCGAAGCGACCAGCGCTCCGGCATTGCCAACGATCGCTCGGCCCGGCTCCAGAATCACCTTGCAGCCGAGCGCCGCCGTGCTCTTCGCCGCGGTTGCGGCGTATTGCTCCGGCGACGGCGGCGGGTTGTTGTCGTTGCGATAAGGAATGCCGAGGCCGCCGCCGAGATCGACGTGCTCGATCGTGTGCCCATCGGCTCTCAACGCCTGCACGAACTCCGCGAGCAGCACGAACGCGTCATCGAACGGCTCAAGATCAGTAATCTGCGAGCCGATATGCATGTCGACTCCGTGGACGCTCAGGCCGGGCAGGGTGCGGGCGTAGGCGTAAACGTCACGGGCGCGGGAGATTGGCACGCCGAACTTGTTCTCCGACTTGCCGGTCGCGATCTTGGCGTGGGTGCGCGCGTCGATGTCGGGATTGACCCGGATGGCGATCGGCGCAACGGCGCCGCGAGCGGCGGCCAGGCGCGAGAGCGCTTCCAACTCCGGCTCCGATTCGACATTGAAGCAGAAGATGTTTTCGTCGAGCCCAAGGTTCATCTCGGCCGGCGTTTTGCCCACGCCGGAAAAGATGATGCGCTCTCCGGGCACCCCGGCCGCCCGCGCCCGTCTCAGTTCTCCCTCGCTGACGACGTCCATGCCCGCGCCAAGTTCCGCCAGCGTCGTCAGCACCGCCTGATTCGAATTGGCCTTCATCGCATACGAAATGAGCGCGTTCTGGCCTGCGAAAGCGTCCCGAAAGGCCTTGAAACTGTCCGCGATCGCGGCGCTCGAATAGCAATAGAAGGGCGTCTCGACGGCTTCAGCGATCGTCGCCAAATCGACGTCCTCGGCGTGGAGAGCGCCGTTGCGATAGATGAAGGGATGCATCCGCGGGAGTTAAACTTATTTCAGCAGGAAATCGAGAAAGAACGGCTCCTTCGGCGGCACGATCGGCGGGATCGACGGTCTGGACAGGCCGCCGTTCATGGTGGTGGGGCTCGAGTTGGCCGGCTTGGGTGGCGCGTTGGGGTCGGGCGGGGGCTCCAAGGGCCCATAGCGCCCGCAAGCAGCAAGGCCAAGCGCGAGCAGCGCTGCGAGCGTTGTCAGGCGCGCCGGCCTAAAGAAACGATACGGGAATTGAGCGGCCACAAGCGACTCCGAATGGTCGCGGGCGACTATACAGAAACCGCGACGGGAGGCGAGGCGGCGCCGGGCTCATAAGCGACGGTCAGGATCAAAGTCGGTCCGATTGGCCCGTGTCAAACCCAATCGGACTCCGCAGCGGCGGCGGAGCAACGGAGGAAAGGCCCCAGGAACGGACCTTCCCGCCTTCTGAGACCAGCCCTGACCCGGCAGCTGACGCCCTCACCGACGCTCCCGGACCGGGAGGAGACTCAACGCCGCTACGGCAATGGCGATCAGGACGAAAATTGCGATAAGGCCAAACCAAATCAGGTGCACTTCGCTCAATTCGGACCTCCAGCGGCTTCGGTCCGTTTTTGAAACCCTCGTTGTCCTTTGTATATGCGTATTACTACCTGCTCCGTCGCCGCACCATTGGTCCGGCTGGAATTGGCCAAGCGAAGCTGAGACGTTCAACCAGCCCGGATGACGTCAGGCGGGCGAACCATCGCATTCCGGATCCGCAGCGTCGTGTCGCTCCGCTCTTTTCGCCGCCCCCACGCGCATTTCGCCGCCCCCATACGCGAGCGGGGCGTCCTTCCGTGGAAGGGCGCCCCGCAACGCAGATTTTAAGAAGCCGTGGAGCCTCAGTCGGCGTCAGTCGCGCGGCGGCGCCGGCTCGGACTGCGATCCCGGCTCGAACGGGCGATTCCGCCGCTCGGTCATGAACTGGTCGAATTCGGCCCGGTCCCTGGCGAAGCGCAGGCGGGCAAGGAAGTCCTTGAATTCGCGCTGCTCCTCTTCGAGGCGCTTCAGCGTCTCGGACCGATAGTCGTCGAAGGCGCGGTTTCCGCTCGTCGCCGGGCCGAACCAGTCGCCCCCGCTCCTGAACTGGTCCGCCTTCGCGCGCACCATCTCCATTTTTTCCTGCAAGCGGGTCATCTTGTGGTCCCAGCGGTCCGGACGGTGCTCGCCGTTAAACATCGGCGCATCGCCTGCGTAAGACAGGTGACGCCGGCAGCCGAACTTTCCCCGCCCAACAAAGAGGGCAAGAAGCAGGAGGCCGATCGGCCACCACCACAGAAACCCCAAAACCGTAAGAATGATTGGCATGGCGCGTCCTCACGTGTAAATGTAATGAACATTTACTTTATCTCGAGAGCGGTTGTCAAGTCCTTCCCGAGGACCGCGATGAAGCCTGCAAGTGAGCTCTCACAGCCGCGCGGCGTTGACCCCAAGCCCGCGCAAATAGACCAGCACCTGCGCCTCGAGGAGTTCCGCTGCCGACATCGGCAGCGCGCGCTGAGCCCCATCCGCGCGTCCGAACAGGGAAGCCACGCCATGCGCCATGCCCCAGATATGCAGGGCGACCATGAGCGCGGGCGGGCGACCCGTCGCGGGCATCGCGGCGCAGATCGCGTCAGCGGCGCCGCGCAAGACGGCGAAGGCCCGTTCACCCGCGTCTCTTAGCGAAGCGTTTGCGCCGGCCGGAACGCCGGCTTCGAACATGGCCGAGTAGAAAGCGGGTTCCGCACGAGCGAATTCGAGATAGGCCTTGCCGAGCCGATCCAGCGCGGTGAAGGCGTCCGGGCGCCCGCCATCCCACGCGCGCGCCAACGCCGCCTCGAATTGCTCGAAGCCGCGCAGCGCCACGCTCGCCATCAGCTCATCGCGGTCGCGGAAATGCCGGTAGGGCGCAGCGGGGCTCACCCCGGCGAAGCGCGCCGCTTCCGCGAAAGTGAATCCAGCTGTTCCCTTGGTCGCGATCAGTTCCAGCGCGGCGCGGATCAGCGCCTCGCGCAAATTGCCGTGGTGGTAGCCGCGCGGCGGGTCGGGCTCGCCGCGCTTGTCCTTCCAGCTCATGTAAAGAGGGTTTACATCGCGGCGGCGAACGTGTCGATGCTATTCCTCTGCGCTCGACGCCGACCCGCCCATCGCGACGGCTGGCGGCGCCGCAACGGAATGGACTTCGCACGCCATGAGCCTTTCGGTCAGCATAACGGGCCTCCTGACGGGCCTCAGCCTGATCGTCGCGATCGGCGCGCAGAACGCCTTTGTCCTCCGCCAGGGCCTGTTGGGCGAGCATGTCTTTGCGGTCGTTCTCGCTTGCAGCGTGTCGGACGCGGCCCTGATCGCGCTCGGCGTGACGAGCTTCCGGCGGCTTGCTGTGGCTGCGCCATGGTTCGTTCCCGCCATGCGCTACGGAGGGGCGGCGTTCCTGATCTGGTACGGGGCGCGCAATCTCCATTCCGCCTTGCGGTCATCCGAGGCGCTTGCGGCCGGAGAGGCGCGCGCTTCCAGCCTCGCCCAGACCTTGGCGATGGGCCTCGCGCTGACCTGGCTCAATCCTCACGTCTATCTCGACACGGTCATGCTGCTTGGCGCGATCTCGACCCGATTCCCCGGCGAGGAGGCGTCCTTCGCTGCCGGAGCGATGGCCGGCTCGTTCCTCTTTTTCTTCGCCCTCGGCTATGGGGCGCGAGGCTTGCGGCCGATTTTCACGAGCCCCGCGTCCTGGCGGGCGCTCGAGGCGCTTGTCGCGCTGACAATGTGGACCATCGCCTTGAAACTCGTAGTAGGCTCATGAGCCACGATATCCGCCCGATAGAGCAACGGCTTTCGCACGATCCACATCGCTGAACGAACCTGCCGTCTGGCGGCTCGCCGGCGGCGCCCTCACCGTCACCACCGATCGGTCAACCGATTTCTGGCGGGAGACCCATTATGGCTTCACCCGCGACACCGGCCATTTCTCGGGTTTTGAGACCGCGGGCGACTTCACGGCCGAGATGCACAGAAGGATCTGCACGATCTCACGTGAGCCGTGTCTTTGCCACGCGACAAAGGCCACAGTCCGCAACGAAGAAGCGAACTCCGCCCAACTCTGGCCGCGCCGATCTCGTCATTCGTGACGTAGGCGCCGAGATCGGTTCGCGCCGATGGTTCAAGCAAGCTTTATGTTCGTCTTACGCCGCAATTTTGGCGGCGGCTGTCTTGTCGGCCTTGCTCTTTGCGATTTGCGTCAACAGCTTTTCCGCATTCATTTCCTCTTTCAAGGTTTCGTTGAGCAGAGCTGCGGCCTCCGGCATGCCAAGCTGCGTCGCCCACCCTGCAAGTGCGCCGTAGCGGGCCATCTCATAATGCTCGACCGCCTGGCCGGCGGCGACGAGCCCGGTATCGATCGCGCGGCTGTCGCCGAAATCCTCGATCGTTTCCTCACCTTCCGCGACGATGCCATTGATCGCCTCGCAGGGCTTGGCCTGGGGCCGTTTTCCGATCATCTCGAACACGTGTTCAAGGCGCTCGATTTGGCCCTGTGTCTCTTCGCGGTGGGTCGTAAAGGCTGTCTTCAGTTCGGGCTCCTTGGCCGCTTTCACCATCTTGGGGAGAGTCCGATAAATCTTTTTTTCCGCATAGTAGATATCCTTCAACTGCGCCAGAAACAGGTCGTTCAGTGTCTTCTCAACCATGGGGAATCTCCTTGTGATGGTTAAGGACGCGCGAGGCGACATATGGTTCCCGCCATGAACGTCCTCACGCAGGGTGGATGACCACTTTCACGCAGCCGTCCTTCTTCGCTTTGAAGGTCTGATAGAGATCGGGGCCGTCGGCGAGATCCGTGCTGCGGTGGGTCCGGGCGAGTTCAGGAAAGTTCAGGATTTTACGCCCGCGAAGGCCCAGGCGATTTTCGAAAAGGCCGGCGATACCGGGATCGAGCCAAGATACGGGCGAACCCCTCAAGAAGGGCAGGGTTGCCTCACGGGGTGAGATAGCGCATCTCGCGCGGAAATCCGGCCGGCGATCCGCCAATCCCGTGCGGCGCTCACTTCATTGGCGGAACCGGGGCCCCATCTAGGGGTTGGGCGGAACGCCTTTACCGCCCGTCCGTTTCAAGCCGGGGTTCACCCTGAAAAGCGATGCGACCTGAACCGAGGGACGGCGAGCGGACGAGACCCGCCCGTTCGACCTGCCCATCGAGGCCGCCGCCCGCGCGCCCTGCGGACCGCAGGGCAGCGGTGGAATCCTGGTTCGCGCGCCGGGGGTGGACGATCTTTCCATTCCAGCGGGAGACCTGGCGACTCATGGGCGGCGGCCAGTCCGGCCTTCTCCATGCAACCACAGGCTCGGGAAAGACGCTGGCGGTCGCCTTTGGCGCCTGGCTCGCCGCGCCCGGAACAGCGGATGCGGATGACGCGATCCGCGTGCTCTGGATCACGCCGATGCGCGCGCTCGCTGCCGACACGGAGCGATCTTTGCGCGAGGCTTTCGCTGGCGTTGAGGGCGGCTCGGGCTCGCCGTCATGGCGGATCGGCGCGCGCACCGGCGACACATCGGGAGCCGAGCGCGCCGCGCTGGTGCGAAAGCCTCCGCGCCTTCTCGTGACGACGCCGGAAAGCCTCTCGCTCATGCTGACCCAGGAGCGTGCGCGCGAGACATTTGCTTCCCTCGCCTTCGTCGTCGTCGACGAATGGCATGAGCTGATCGGCAACAAGCGGGGCGTGCAGACCGAGCTTGCTCTCGCTCGCCTTCGTCATTTCCGCCCCGGCCTTGCGACATGGGGCCTATCGGCGACGCTGGGCAATCTCGAGGAGGCGGAGCGCGTGCTTCTCGGACCTCGCGCCGCGCCAAAAGGAGCGCTCGTCGAGGGGCGGCTCGACAAGCCGCTGGTCATCGACACGCTGCTGCCGAAGGCGCCCGAACGCTTTCCGTGGGCGGGTCATCTTGGCGCCAAAATGGTTGGGCCGGTCGTGGCGGAGATCGAAGCGGCGACGACCACGCTCGTCTTCACCAACACGCGGTCTCAGGCCGAGCTCTGGCATCAGCATATTCTCCGCCTGCGGCCCGAATGGGCCGGCATCCTTGCGATCCATCACGGCTCGCTGTCGCGCGAGACGCGCGACTGGGTGGAGCAGGGGCTGAAGGAGGGGTCGCTGAAAGCGGTCGTCTGCACCTCGAGCCTCGACCTCGGCGTGGACTTCCTGCCCGTCGAGCGCGTGATCCAGATCGGCTCGCCCAAGGGCGTCGCTCGGCTCCTGCAGAGGGCCGGGCGTAGCGGCCATGCGCCCGGCCGCGTCTCGCGCATCACGCTCGTCCCCACGCACACGCTCGAGCTCGTCGAGGCCGCCGCGGTCCGGGACGCGGTCATGAGAAAAAAGATCGAGAGCCGGCGCAGCCTCAACGCGCCCTTGGATGTGCTGGCCCAGCATTGCGTCACCGCTGCGCTCGGCGGCGGCTTCCGGCCCGACGATCTTCTCGCGGAAGTGCGTGAGACTGCGGCTTACGAACATCTCACGGACGAGAACTGGACGTGGGTGCTCGATTTCATCCGCCGCGGCGGCCCCAGTCTCACGGCCTATCCCGGCTTTCGCCGCGTCGCCCCCGATGCGAACGGGGTATGGCGCGCGGCCGACCGGCATGTGGCGCTGCGCCACAAACTGAACATCGGCGCGATCGTCAGCGACGCCTCCGTCATGGTTCAGTACGGCCCCGCGCCGCGTGGCGCGAAGCTCGGCGCGGTCGAGGAGAGCTTCGTCGCGCGCATGAAGGGAGGCGACAAGTTCTGGTTTGCCGGGCGCTCGCTGGAATTCGTCCGATTGCGGGACCAGACGGCCTATGTGCGCGCCGCAAGCGGCGGCGGGGCGACGCCACGATGGCAGGGCGGCCGGATGCCGCTTTCCACGACGCTCGCCGACGCGATGCTGGACGCCTTCGTGCGGGTGGGAAACGATCAGTACGCGGAGCCTGAGCTTGCGGCGGCGCGCCCGCTCATCGAAGTGCAACGCAAATGGTCGGCATTGCCGACGCCGGCGAACCTTCTCGCGGAGACCATGAAATCACGCGAGGGCTGGCATCTCTTCCTCTATCCGTTCGCCGGACGCGACATCCATCTCGGTCTGACAAGCCTCATCGCCTGGCGCGCGGCGCGCGAGCGCCAGGGCGTCTTTTCGCTCAGCGTCAACGATTACGGGTTCGAGATTTTGAGCGCCAATGCGCGCGACTGGGCGGACAGGCTTCCTTCCCTGATCGCGCCTGCGGTGTCCATCGACGCGCTGGCCGAGGAGGTTGTTGCGAGCCTCAACGCAGGCGAATTGGCGCGCCGGCGCTTCCGCGATATCGCTCATATCGCGGGCCTCGTTTCGCGCGGATTTCCGGGCGAGCGGCGCAAGGCGAGCGTGATGCAAGCATCCTCGGGCCTTTTCTACGACGTGTTCCGCAAATTCGATCCCGCCAATGGGCTTCTCAAACAGGCCGAGCGGGAAGTGCTCGAGGACGAACTCGACGTCAGGCGCCTGCAGGAGACGCTTCGCACGATCTCGGCGCGCCAACTCGAAATCCGGAGTCTCAAGCGCCCGACGCCGTTCGGGTTCCCGTTGATGGTCGACCGCCTTCGCGAGAGGCTGTCGAACGAGACATTGTCCGCGCGTATCGACCGGATGGTGGCGCAACTCGAGAAGGCGGCGGATTCTTGAACGCGCTTGAGGCCGTGCGCGCCGGAATCCTGAAACTTTTGCCCGAGCGCGCCGTTTGGGCGCCAGGCGCGAGGACCCTGTTTGTCGCGGACCTCCATCTCGGCAAGGCGGCGGCCTTCCGCGCATTCGGCGCACCGGCTCCGACCGGCGTCAGCGAGGAGACGCTCAGGCGTCTCGCCGGACTGATCGACGCGATCGGGCCTCAGCATGTCGTGGCGCTGGGCGATTTCACCCATGCGCGCGCGGCGATGACGCCGGGCCTTCTCAAGTCGCTCTGCGACTGGCGGACGCGCTGGTCGTCTCTCGCGTTCACGATCGTGCTCGGCAATCACGATCGCGGGGCCGAGCGTTTCTATGCGGATTGCGGCTTCGCATGCGCGGACGCGCCGGTTCTGCTTGCGGACATCGAGTGCCGGCATCACCCCCTTGCGCGCGACAACGTCTCCGGCCCTCTCGCTCTCGCGGGCCACCTCCATCCGGTCGTCCGCCTGAACGGGCCTGGACGGGATTCGCTGCGCACGCCCTGTTTCGTGGTGGGGAAACGACAGATCGTGCTGCCTGCGTTTGGCGAGTTTGTCGGCGGCTCGCTGGCGACTCCAGGCGATGGCGAGCGGGCTTTGATCGCGACCGCCCGCGGCGTGTTCGACGTGACGCCTGGCGCCGTCGGCGCTCCTGGCAGGCTTTCCACGTCTCGGCGTGAAAAGACGCCGTGAATGACGGCGCGCTTCATCCAATCAATCGGCGATATTCGGCCTCGGGGACGCCATAGGCCGCGCCCGCCTTGCGCTCCATGCCCTTGCGATCCTCCACGGTGATGAGTCCACGCCCGTAGGAGATCAATCCTTGCTCTCGGAGAGTATGCAGAGCTTCCGTCACGCCGGGCCGGCGGACACCCAGCATGAGCGACAGAAACTCATGGGTCAACGGCAGCGCATCCTCGCCAATCCGGTCGTGCGCCATCAAGAGCCAGCGCGCCAGGCGCACATCCAATTTGAAGTGCGCGTTGCAGATCGCGGTGTGCGATGTTTGCACCCCGAACGCCTGCACGAATTTCAACAACGAGTCGCGAAGCGAGGGGCTGGCTTGGAACGCCTCGCGCAGGTTGGTTGCGGGCATGGACTTGCCTGTTCCGGGCGCCTGAATGTAGGTCGCATGGGGCGAGCGGTGATCGCCGAACACAATCGGCAGCCCAGTCATGCCCTCGCGGCCGATCAGTCCGACCTCGATCTCCTTGCCGCTCGATTGAACGGCGACAACGGAGGCGAATCCCGCTTCAGGAAAATAAACCGCCTCGATTTGCCTGTTGGGTCTCTCGAGATACTTTCGTAGACCAAGCGTTACGGGTTCGAGATGCGGCTCCAGCAAATCCAAATCGTCGTTCGCAAGGGATGCGAGCAATGTGTTGCCGTTGCGGGGCATCGCGTTTCCTCACCTTTCAGGCGGGAGCGCAAAGCCTCTCTCAGCCATCGACGCCTGCGGGCTTAAAGCCTCAGTCGATGATGGCCCTTATATACGCTCACAACATCGCAATTGCGAGTTCTGTACGGATTCGGACCGAGTTTACGCTCGCCAACAAATCGCGAAGGCGCAAAAATAGCCTCGCCGGGGATGGGAGTAACCGTCGATGACCATCGCTCCTTTTCTGACAGACAGTGTGTTCGGGCCGCAGGACATCCAGGCGATGTCAATGGCGCTGGACGAAGTCTGCAAGATTCTCAACCTGGCCGACGAAACGAAAAGCGAAAAAGAGCTTCTCGCGAAAAAGATTATCGCCCTCGCTCATCAAGGCCAGCGCGCCGCCCCGCTTCTGCGCGACCGCATGCTGAGGGAGATCGCTTCCGGTCAAGGCCAGTGGCCAGCGGCGCTCGTTCGCGCGGCTCAATGCGGAGCGCTGTGAGGCCAACACATCGGGGCGCATTCCGCTCCGATCCGCGCCGAGACGGCAGTCCGGGCCGGGCGATTGGAGGACTTTCATGGTGAGGCGATCGCCCGGCCTATGCGCGCCTGGTTTTGCGATCGTTGTGTTTGAAGGAGCGACCCATGGAGCAAAGAATGACCGCCCTGGAGCGGGCGTTTCAGATGGCCGGATCCGGGAGCGTGGCCAAACTCTCGGACCTCATTCGAACGCTCGAGCGCCAAGGCTATGATGGCCGTCAAATCCACGGTCCGGTTCTAAGGCGACAGCTGACGACGGTGATCAAAACCGCGCGCAGCGGGAACGCGACCTCCCCCGAGGGGGCTTGCGCAAACGGCGGCGCTGTCGTGGCGAGCGCCGAGTCCGAGGTTCACGCTACGCCCTGAACGAGCCGCAGAGCCGGGACTAAACACGCCTGCCTGGCTCGGGGACCACAAATGGGCGCGGCCCGAACGTTCTTGGCCCGAGCCAAGGAACAACACGCGGAGCGAAAGGTTTGTTCGCGGCGCGCGCCAGTCTCCCCACCCTGCGGCGTGCGTCGTCCCGCGCAGGAACCCTCCCTGCGCGGGACATTTCGCGTTGGCGAAAGCAGGCCCCGCCGGTCGGCGCCGGCGCATAAAGACGCGGCGCATCCGGCTTCCCGCGTCCGTCCCTCCGCGAGGCGTCGAAACGGTTGGACTTGCGAGGGCGTCGTCAGGCTCCAGGCCTGACCAGCCTCTTGTCCGTCCCGAGCGGGTGAGATAGCCCTCTCTTGCATCGGAGGGGACGAGCGATGAACAAGCGGGTGCGGCTGGCGGCTTTCGCGGTCTCTCTGGGGGTCGCATGCACGCCCGCGGCCGCCGCCTACACGAGCATTTTCGCCTTCGGCGACAGCCTTTCGGATGCAGGAAACATTTTCGCGGAATCTGGAGGCAAGATTCCGCTTGCGCCCTATGTCGAGGGCCATTTCAGCAACGGCCCGACCTGGGTGGAAGACCTGTCGCAAATGCTGGGCCTTGGCCCGATGAAGCCATTTCTCACGTCCAACGACGGGACCAATTATGCTTTTGGGGGCGCGCAGACCGGGACCACCGACATCAATCCGCCAAACCCTTCGAGCCCGATCCACATCGATTTTCCCGACCAGATCAACGCCTACGATCTTCTGAACCCCGTTCCCGTTAAAGACGCGCTCTATACGCTCGACATTGGCGCCAACGACATCATGAATGCGTTGGCGGCATTTGTCGGGGGGACAATCTCGCTGCCCGAAGTCAAGACAATTGTCTCCCAGGCCGAGACCAATACGATCGACTCGGTCGGGACCTTGTTTGGGCTCGGGGCGCGCTCGCTGCTCTTCTACGAAGTGCCGAACCTGGGGCTGACCCCGCGGTTCGACGGCACGGCGCTTCAGAGCCTCGCCAGCGGCCTCGCGGAGTTGTTCAACGTCTCTGTGCTTAACGGTCTCGCGTCGCTCGAGGGCCATGGACTGAAGGTCTTTACGCTCGACACTTACGATTTGCTTGGAGAGATCAAGGCCGATCCATCCGGATTTGGCTTCGCCAATGTGAGCGATCCGTGCTGGACCGGCAATTTCATCGATCCTTCCTCGGGCAGGCTTTGCTCAACGATACCGTCCGACCAGAACCAGTTTCTTTTCTGGGATGAGATTCACCCGACCGCTGCGGGCCACCTCCTGGCCGCCGAATTCGCCGTCGACGCGCTGGCCGCTCCTGAGCTCTCGACCTGGGCGATGATGCTGGCCGGCTTCGCGGGCCTCGGCTTGCACGCCGTTTGCCGATCGCGCAACAGCCTGAAGGTTTAGGCCGAGGCGTTGAAGTCGGCGCTACCGGGGTCGGCAAAGATAACGAAACCCAATCATCGGAGCTGGATCCCGAGCCCTAGCCCGGCATGCGGTCGAAGACCTTGAAGCCGGGCGGGATGAGCGCCCAGGGCGGTCGCCCTCCCGCAAAAATCGCGAACGTCGGATGGAAGGCCGAGGGATCGTCGAGGGAGCCGGCGTAGAGCGTGTACGAATTGGACTGGCCGATCTCGCCGCCGAACACCAGACTCATGCACCGGGCGCAGCGATTGCGGACCGCATCGCCGCCATTGGCCGCTTTCGAATGAAACTGGCGGGCTTCGCCGGTGAAGCGCACGGCCGCGGCCTTGAAGCCCATGAAGGGGATGAAGCCCGAGCCCGACGCGCGGCGGCAATCGACGCAATAGCAGTGCCCCGAGCCGATCGACTCGCCGACCGCCTCATAGCGCAAAGCCCCGCAAAGGCAGCCGCCGGTGTACCGCCTGGGTTCAGTGGCCATAGGAGCGCTCGCTGGTTTAAGGCTGACGGGCTCCAGATGGAATCCTCGGAGCCTGGACGCAACGGGAAATCGTCGGCCGTGACGAGCGCGGGGCGTGGAAGGAGAGGGGTCGTCATCGCCGGGCCGTCAGCAAAGGGCGCAAATCCTTGCCAAAAGCCGAAATCTGTGTTAGGCATTTTCTATTCGCCGGATCAGCTGCGCGCCGACGAGACGAGTCTGATAGGACGGGCCTTGATGCCCTGCGCCAAAAACCGGACGGGACGAGAATCCGTATTCCAATCGGCTGTAAGCCATTGAAAAGGCCCGATTCGAAAAAATAAACGCTAGGTCGTGTGGACGAATTTGATCAAGCAAAGGCCGGCGGCGAAGCTGACGATCGATCTGAAGTTTTGGGCGGTCTTTTCGCAGCGTAGCGCGACCCGCTTGAAGCGCTTGAGCCGTCCGACGCCCTGCTCGATGCGGGCGCGGGCTTTGTAGAGCGTTCGTGCGAAGAAGGCCGGCTTGTTCTTTTCGTTCGCCTTGTGCGGGATGACCGGAGCGACGCCGCGCGCTCTCGCGGCGTCCCGGTTGGCCTTGCTGGCGTAGCCTTTGTCGCAGATGACGGCGCGCGGCTGAATGTCGGGCCCGATATCGAGCAGGGTTTCGAAGTGACGCCCGTCGGGGGCTTCGCCGCCGGTCAGGTCGAAGGCGATGATGTCGCCGGAGGCGTCCGATTTTGCGTGGATTTTCGTGGTGAAGCCGCCACGCGAGCGCCCGAGCGCCTGGCCTTCTTGCCCCCCTTTGCTCCGGCCGCCGAGACATGAGCGCGCACGGTGGTCGAGTCGAACATCTGAAGGAGATGCGCCGTGGAACTCATGGACGCGAGCGTGTCGAAGAAGGCCTCGAAGACGCCAGCCTTGCTCAAGCGATCGAAGCGCTTCCACACGCTGTTCCAATGACCGAAGCGCTCCGGCAGCGCGCGCCAGCGAACGTTCTCGACGGTGAAAAAATGAAGCGCCTCGAGGAAGCGGCGATCGTCCTCGGCCCTCCGTCCACGCCGAGGCAGGCAGGCCCGGAACACCGCAAGCGTGTGCGCCCAATCGTTCTCATCCATCTTTGTCGACATGGACCCCGGCCCCTGATTCGGTCGGAGTTCGCTATGAAATCACGCCTGATTTCACCGCGGGAATCCCAAAAACATCATCTGTCGAAAATTCGTCCACACGGCCTAGTAAACGCTAGCATTTTTACTAGCGTTTAAGCGCGGTTTATTGACGGCTATTGGCGTTTATCGGGCTTAAGCGGCGGCCGAGCGAACTTCGCGCTCGCGCATGAAACCCACAAGGTCAGCGTGGAGTTCTTTCATGTGGGTGAACATGAGGCCGTGCGGCGCGCCTGGATAGACGAGGAGCCTCGAGCCGGGAATGAGCTCGGCCGAGGGCTTTCCCGTCAGCTCGACCGGCATCGAGCGGTCGCGGTCGCCGTGGACGATGAGGGTCGGAACGTCGATGGCCCTCATCTCGGCGCGGAAGTCGGCCTCCACCATCGCGCGGGAGCAGGCCAGCGTGACGGGGAGCGAGGTCTGCAACAAGGTCGCGCCCCAGCGCATCATCGCGGGCGAGGTCTCCGGAATGAAGAACGGCGCGACGTTGTCGTCGACCCATTTCGGATAGTCGCATCGCCACCCTGCCCACAGCGCCTCGAAGGCTTCCATGGGCAAGCCATTGGGGTTGTCGTGGCTCTTGAGCAGCATCGGCGTCGTCGGCGCGAGGAGGACGAGGCGCGCGACGCGCTGGCTTCCGTGCCGGGTGAGATAGCGCACCGCCTCGCCGCCCGCCATCGAATGGGCGATGAGGGTGAGGCCCGTGAGATCAAGGTCGTCGACGAGCCTGGCGACATCGTCGGCGAAGGTGTCGAAGGCGTAGCCGCCGGCCGGTTGATCGGAGCGGCCGTGGCCGCGGCGGTCGAAGGCGATGCAGCGGAAGCCTTGGTCGGCGAAGGCGGCGATCTGGTAGTCCCACATCCGGCTGGTGCAGCCGAGGCTGCTCAGGAACAGGATCGGCGCGCCCGCTCCCCATTCGCACCAATAGAGCTCGGCGCCGTCGTTCGTCGTGATGAAGGGCATGGGGTTTCTCCTCGATGGGAAGGCTGGCGGGAAGGAGCGCGGCGTTCAGGCGGGCGCGAACGGATGGTCGGCCAGGATGCGCCCGTTGTCGTCGACGATTAGGAACTCGAGCCCGCCCGCGAGCACGGTCTCGCTGTCGGCGAGCAACATCTCCCAGCGGAAGGTCACGACGTCGCCGCGGAGACGGGCGGTCGGGGCGGCGCGATAGCGAACGCCCTCGCGTCGCGCGCTCGTTCCGGGCGCCGAGACGGTGAGCTTGGTCAGCGCGGCGTATCCCCTCGCTCTCGCGCGGCCCATGGCGTCGGGGGCCCAGAGCGCGGCGATGGCGGAGGAGCGCCTGGCGGCGTCCGGCTCGTTCCACGCGGCGACATAAAGATCGGCGAGCGCCTGAGCGTCGAGCATTGTTCACTCCAGTCTGGGTTCGAGATCGAGGGCCTGCGAGCCCTCTCGTTGGTCGCAGGATCGCGCCGCTCGGGTCCGCAATCCATGACCTGGCAGGTCAAAAAGCGACCGCGC
This sequence comes from uncultured Alphaproteobacteria bacterium, assembly GCA_963726105.1. GTDB lineage: Bacteria > Pseudomonadota > Alphaproteobacteria > Rhizobiales > Beijerinckiaceae > Roseiarcus. Next base: position 3,566 of record CAVSBJ010000018.1, on the reverse strand, counting down.
GGGCGCTCTGCGCTTGACCTTGGAGGTCATGGCCTTGCGCGCCGGCCGGGGCTAAGCTCGAGCGCATGACCGCCCATCAGCTTCCGTTCGGCGTTCTCTTGCGCCCTGGCGCGAGCGGCGCCGCATGACGCAGGCCGACCTCGCCTATGCGGCGGAGAGCTCGACCCGGCATCTCTCCTGTCTCGAGACCGGCAAGGCGCAGCCGAGCCGCGAGATGATCGGCCGTCTCGCCGACTATCTCGAGATTCCGCTGCGCGACCAGAACTCGCTCCTTCTGGCCGCGGGCTTTGCGCCGGCGTTTCAGGAGCGCTCGATCGCGGCCCTGGCGGCGGCGAAAACCGCCATCGACGCCATCCTTCAGGCGCACAAGCCCTATCCCGCCTTCGCGGTCGACCGGCATTGGCAGATCGTCATGTCGAACTCCGCCTTGCCCCAGCTTTACGAGGGCTGCTCGGCCGATCTCATGCGCCCGCCGGTCAACGCCGTGCGCCTCACCCTCCATCCCGCGGGCATGGCGTCGAGGATCGTGAACTATGGCGCGTGGCGCACCCATATGTTGAGCGTGCTGCGCCAGCAGATCGATGCACGGGGCGACGCGGTTCTGCAGGGCCTGTTTGCCGAGGTCTCGGCCTATCCGGCCCCGCCGGAAAGCGAACCGGCGGAGAGCTTCGGCGCGGCGGAGCGGCTGGCGACGCCGCTTCGCATCGCCGCCCGCCTTGGAATCCTGTCCTTTCTTGGCACCGTCACCGTTTTCGGCACGCCGAACGACGTGACCCTTTCCGAACTGGCGCTGGAAATGCTGTTCCCGGCGGACGCCCGGACCGCCGAAATCGCCAAAGCCATGGTCGAGGAGCAGGAAAGGGCGGCGTGAACGCGCGTGGGCGAGGCGCCCGGGGCGCCCGGGCCGGCCGCCCCTTGCGCCTCGCCGTCTCATGGTCCACATAGACCTTGGGAGGTTGGCGAAGGACGTACCGCTCGCCAACCGGGTCAGGTCCGGAAGGAAGCAGCCCTAACGAGCCAGGGCGGGTCTTTGTCCAACCTCCCACTGACGCGCTGCGCGTCATCGGCCAGCCGAGCGTAGGGCTTGCTTGGCCTTGGCGCTTGAGTGGCGTTTCATCGGGCGAGAGCGAAGCTGAGGATGCTCCGCCATCGATCTTTTCCTGCCGAGAGAGGGCGTCTTTGAGCGATTCGCTCTTCCCTGCTGTCGAAGCTGCGGTGTCCTCCGCGCCGTCCGCCGCCCCCTATCGGGTGCTGGCGCGAAAATACCGGCCGATGCGCTTCGAGGACCTGGTCGGGCAGGAGCCGATGGTGCGCACGCTCGCCAATTCCTTCGCCGCAAGCCGCATTCACCAAGCCTATATCCTTACCGGGGTGCGCGGCGTCGGCAAGACCACAACGGCGCGCATTCTGGCGCGTGCGTTCAATTATGCCCTGCCTGGCAAAATCGATGCGCCCAGCGTCGACATGCCGGAGCTCGGCCTCCATTGCCAGGCGATCATGGAATCGCGCCATGTCGATGTGATCGAGATGGACGCGGCCTCCCACACCGGCATCGACGACGTGCGCGAGATCATCGAGAACGCGCGCTATCGCCCGGTTTCGGCGCGCACCAAGGTCTATATCATCGATGAAGTGCACATGCTCTCGAAGCAGGCCTTCAACGGTCTCTTGAAGACGCTCGAGGAGCCGCCGGAACACGTCAAGTTTCTGTTCGCGACCACGGAAATCGACAAGGTGCCGATCACCGTGCGCTCGCGTTGCATTCGCTTCGATTTGCGACGCATCGAGGCGGCCCCGATGGTCGGCCATTTGAGCAAGATCTGCGCCGCCGAAGGGGTCACCGCCGAACCGGAGGCGCTGGCGCTGATTGCCCGCGTCGCCGAAGGCTCGGTACGCGATGCGCTTTCGCTGCTCGATCAGGGAATCGCGCATGGCGGCGACGAGGGCGTCACGGCGCTCGCCGTTCGCAACATGCTGGGCCTCTCGGACCGGGCCGAGATCGTGGCGCTGTTCGAGCGCGTCATGAGAGGTCGGATTTCCGAGGCCCTGGAGATCCTGGGCGCGCTCCATCAGGCGGGCGCGGACGCCGCCGACATCCTGATCGATCTGGCCGAATTTTGCCATTTCGTCACGCGCGCCAAAATCGCCCCAGCCGCAACCGAGGATCCCTCGGTCAGCCAGGTCGAGCGGGAACGCGGCCGGGAATTCGCCGACAAGCTGACCGTGGGAGTTTTGGCGCGGGCCTGGCAAATCCTGCTCAAGGGCGTCGAGGATATGAAAGATTCGCCTCGCCCGCTCGCCTCGGCCGAAATGGCGCTGATCCGCCTGGCCTATGCTTCCGATCTGCCGACCCCCGAGGAGACGATCCGCAAGCTCAGTCAGACGAGCGATGGTCCGCGTCATGCGCCGCCGCTTCCGTCCGGAGGCGGGGGGCCGCGCGCTTCGGCTTTGCTGCGGCTTGCGACGACGGAGCCAGCTTCGGTCGCGCCCCCGCCGCCTTCGCCTTCGCCCGCCGCAGTTAGGCTCGCCCGCTTCGACGACGTCATCGCCCTTGCGCGCTCCAAGCGCGACATTCAGCTTGTCCAGTCGCTTGAGCGGGATGTGCGGCTCGCCCGGTTCGAACAGGGCAGCATCGCCTTCACCCTGGTGGAGGGCGCCGAATCCGGTCTGGCGCAGACGCTGAGCCGACGGTTGCAGGAATGGACGGGCGAGCGCTGGATGGTCGCGCTTGTCCCCGGCTCGACCGCGCCGACGCTACGCGAAACGACGCAGGCCCGCGAGGCCGAGCGGACGAGCAATGCGGCGTCGCATCCCTTGGTGCAGAAGGTGCTTGATCGATTCAAAGGAGCCCGCATCGTCGACGTGCGGCGTCCAGACGCGCCGTCCCCGACGGACGCGACACCCCCTGCCGCGGGCGAGGTCGACGATGAAGTCGGTTACGCCGATTCCGGCGCCGACCCCGTCGACGAAGTTTGAGAAGGAGATCGCGCCATGGATATCATGGGCATGATGAAGAAAGCGCAGGCCGTTCAAGCCAAGCTTCAGGAAGCGCAAGAGGAACTTGGACGCCTGGAAGTCGAAGGTCAGGCGGGCGGCGGGATGGTCAGTCTCACGCTCAGCGCCAAAGGCGAGCTGAAAGGCGTGCGCATCGACGCCTCGCTCCTAACGCCGGCCGACAAGGAGATGCTTGAGGACCTGATCGTCGCCGCTTTCACCGACGGCAAGGCCAAAGCCGATCGCCTGGCGGCCGAGAAGATGCAGTCCCTGACCGAAGGCTTGCCCCTTCCGCCCGGCGTGAAGCTGCCCTTCTAGAGGCCGGATGTCGACCAGCGTCGCCGGACCGGAAATCGAGCGTCTCGTCCAGCTTCTCGCGCGGTTGCCGGGATTGGGGCCGCGTTCGGCGCGGCGCGTGGCGCTCCACCTTATCCGGAAGCGCGAGACGTTGCTTGCGCCCCTCGCCGATGCATTGCGCGTCGCGCAGGAGCGCATCTTGACCTGTTCGGTGTGCGGCAACGTCGACACGCGCGATCCCTGCACGATCTGTTCGGATGAGCGGCGCGATTCGA
>CAVSBJ010000017.1:0-39346 GCA_963726105.1 uncultured Alphaproteobacteria bacterium | reverse complement strand
CGGTGGTTTCGTTCCCGGAGTGAGACCGGGCGAGCGCACGGCGCAATACATCGATTACGTGCTCACTCGAATCACGGTTCTTGGCGCGCTCTATCTCGCCGTGATCTGCCTTCTGCCCGAATGGCTTATTTCCTATGCCGCGCTGCCGTTCTATTTTGGCGGCACCTCGCTCCTGATCGTGGTCAACGTGACGATGGACACCGTCGCGCAGATTCACGGTCATCTGCAGGCGCATCAATATGAAGGCCTGATCAGAAAGGCCAGGTTGAAGGGGCGGAAGCGATGAAGCTGATACTGCTCGGGCCACCGGGGGCCGGCAAGGGCACGCAGGCGCAGAGACTGGCCAGATCCCTCCATATTCCGCAGCTATCGACGGGGGATATGCTGCGCGCGGCGGTCGCGGCGGGAACGCCGATCGGGCTCAAGGCGAAGGCGGTGATGGAATCGGGCTCGCTGGTGTCGGACGACATCGTGGTCGGCATCATCAACGACCGGATCGATGAGCCGGACGCCAGTCGCGGCTTTATCCTCGATGGCTTTCCACGCACGCTGGCGCAGGCGCGCGCGCTCGAGACCATGCTTGCCGCCAAGGGGTTGCGGCTCGACGCCGCGATCGAACTGACCGTCGACGCCCCCAAGCTTGTCGAGCGGATTGTCCGCCGCGCCCAGGAAGCGAGCGCTGCCGGGCAACCCGTGCGCAAGGACGATGATCCGGAAGTGTTCAAATCGCGCTTGGCCGCGTATGAGCGCGACACGGCGGCGGTGACCCCGTTCTATCGCGAGCGCGGTCTCCTGCATGAGGTCGACGGCATGGCCCCGATCCCGGATGTCGCCAAGGCGATCGACTCGGTCCTCTCGGTGGTCGCCGCCGCGTGACGGGGCCGTCGCCAGAGGCGGAGGCGCTCGTCGAGCGCCGCGGCCGCGCCGGCGTCATTGTGCTCAACCGCCCCAAGGCGCTGAACGCCCTGACCCTGACCATGGTCAGGCTCATTGCGGCCGCTCTCGACGAATGGGAGAACGACGCCGCTCTCGACCGGATTGTGCTCGTCGGATCCGGCGAGCGGGCCTTTTGCGCCGGCGGAGACATCCGTCGGCTCTATGAGCTTGGCCGCGCGGGCGACCATGACGCCCAACGCACGTTCTGGCGCGAGGAATACCAGCTCAATCGGCGGATCAAGACCTATCCGAAACCAATCGTCGCCCTGGTGGATGGCATCGTCATGGGCGGGGGCGTGGGCCTCGCGATGCACACGACCCACACCGTCGCGAGCGAACGCTTTGTCTTCGCGATGCCCGAGGTCGGCATCGGCTTTTTTCCCGATGTCGGCGCAGCCTGGATCCTGCCGCGGCTTCCCTCTCGCATGGGCGTCTATCTCGCGCTGACGGGCTTGCGCGCTGATGCCGGCGATGGGCTGGCGCTGGGTCTTGCCGATACCTTCGTTCCGAGCGCGTCATTTCCGGCTCTCGCTCAGGCGCTGGAAAGCGAGGAGCCGGCTCAGTCCGTGCTCGCCCGCTTCGGGGCGTCGCCGCCGCATTCAGCTCTGAGCGACGAGGTCAAAGCGACCGAAGCGTGTTTCTCCCAACCCGACCGAACCGCGATTTTAACGGCCTTGTGCGAAGCGGAGACGCAAGGCCGCGCTTTTGCCGCGCCCGCGCGCAAGGCGATGCTGGAGAAGTCGCCAACCAGCCAGGCGATCGCGCTCAGGCAAATGAAGCTGGGGGCGGCGGTCGACCTGGGCGAAGCGCTGCGGATGGACTACCGCATCGTTTCGCGCATCTGCCGCGGCCACGACTTTTATGAGGGCGTGCGCGCCGTGATCGTCGACAAGGACAATCGCCCGCGATGGAACCCGCCCCCGTCGCCAGCGCAAATCGACGCCTATTTCGCTCCGCTTGATGACGAACTCGAGTTTCCCGGGCGGAACGCATGAAATACATCATGCGCCAGAGCCGTGACGGCGCGATCGAACTTGTCGATCGCTCGCCGGCTGCGACCAAAGACGACGACCTCATGTCGGCGATTTCGCGGGTGGGTTGGGAGCATGCGCTCATCTGGTACATGCGCACGCTGGCCTGGGTCTGGATGGCGAAGGGTCTGTTCCACTGGGCGATCATCCTCGGCGCCTTCCCGAGCCTTGGCCAGTTCACGACGATGGCGCTCCCTCTGCAAGCGACGATCGTGGCTTTCGCCTGCCTCGATTTGCTGGCGGCGATCGGCCTCTGGCTCGCCGCGGCCTGGGGCGGGGCGATCTGGCTCCTGTGCGCTGTGGTCGAAGCGGCTTCGCCCATCCTCAGTCCCCGCGCGGCCGCGATCGGTTATGGCGGCGCTCTGCTCAACCTCGCGCTGGTGGCCGGTTATTTCGTGTTGAGCTGGCGGGCGGCGCGCGAACGCGCCTGACGCCCCGTTCCGCGGCGTGCGTCCGCCGATCAGCGTGAGCCGGCTCGCGTTTGCGTCCTGTCAACGTAAACAAAGCCTTTGATTCAATTGATATTTACCACCGCGTGGAAACTTTGGATTCATCTTGACTTTTAAACTCGTATTCACCCGCTTCCGTTACAGTTCTACTCATAAGAAGACCGAAGGAACGCTCGGCAGTTGAGTTGCGAAGAGGCGGGTGTGCAATGATTAACGCAGTCAAAACACAAGATATTGCAGTCAGGGTTGAGCCTGAACTTCGGGTGTCCGGCCTGTATCTGGAAACCTTGACGATGGTCGAGCGGCTTCACCGTCGATTGCTGGACGTCATCAAGGATGAGTTCGACCGCCGCGGGCGATCCGACATCAACGCGGTGCAGGCTTTGCTTCTGTACAATATCGGCGACAAGGAATTGACCGCGGGCGAATTGCGCACTCGCGGCTATTATCTCGGCTCGAATGTTTCCTATAACGTCAAGAAGCTGGTCGAGATCGGCTTCCTCCATCATTCCCGCTCGCGCATCGACCGTCGCTCCGTCCGGATCAGCCTGACCGAGCGAGGCAAAGAGGTCCACCGCATCGTCGCTGGGATCTATGAGAAGCACGCGCGGACGATCGAACAGATCGGCGGCATCCCGGGCGACGATTTCGTTCGCATGAACGCCTCCCTGCTGCGCCTTGAGCGATACTGGACCGACCAGATCAAGTATCGGCTCTGACCCGCGCCGCTCGGCGGCGCTGGTCGAAAAAAAAGTGGGGCTGGGGCCTCCCTTCATGGGAGCGCCCCACTTTGCGTTCACCCGCCGTTAAGCGGGCGGCCATAAAAACGCCCGAGTGAGACCTATGGTGCGTGTGGAAACGGCCTAGGCTTTCGCGGTCGCAACGCGCTCCAGACTGTCGAGGCGCGGGCGGTAAGGCTTGAACGAGAGCTGTCCGTTCTTGGAGACTTGCATCTGATGCGTGGCATGACCGTCTCGTGGCTTTCGCGCCGCGCCCTTTTTAGCGCGACGGCATGCGCCGCTTTCGCCGTCGCTCTGGGATCGATCCCGTCCAGGGCTCAGGAACAGGACGTCAGTCAGGCGGAATGGCCGCAGAGCTACGAAACCTCGCCGAAGATGGCTATTCAGCGCGAGGCGACGCCGATCTTGTCGCCGGCGACGGTCGACGCCACGCAGGCGGCCATCCAGAAATATCAGGACATCGTCGCCAAGGGCGGCTGGGAGACGGTGCCGGCTGGTCCTGAGTTGCGCGTCGGCTCGAAGGGCGGGGCGGTCGAGGCCCTGCGCGAGCGGCTGGTCGCGACTGGCGATCTCGATCCGGTCGCGGGTTCGGGACCGGTATACGATTCCTTTGTCGAGGCTGGGGTCAAGCGGTTCCAGGCGCGCAACGGGCTCAACCGGAGCGGCGTGGTCGACAAGGATACGCTCGCGTCGCTCAACGTGTCGGCGGCCGCCCGTCTCCAGCAGCTCGAGACGAATCTCGTCCGCCTGCGCTCCTATTCCGGCGACCTTGGCGAGCGGTTCGTGATCGTCAACCTGCCGGGCGCTTCCGTCGAGACGGTCGAGAACGGGGTCGTCTATTCGCATCACCGCGCCGGAGTTGGCCGGATGGACCGTCAGTCGCCGATCATGCAGACCAAGGCGACGGAGATCAATTTCAACCCGTACTGGCACGTGCCGCCTTCGCTCATCAAGAAGGACCTGATCCCGAAGATGAAGGCCAATCCGAACTATCTGGCCGAGGAAAAGATCCACATCCTCGACAAGGATGGGCAGGAGGTGTCGCCGTCCACGATCAACTGGAACTCGGACGAGGCGACGCATTTCAGCTACCGCCAGGATCCCGGCAGCGAGCTGGACGCGCTGGGCTTCGTGCGCATCAACATTCCCAACCCCTACGGCGTCTACATGCATGACACGCCGGAGAAGGGCGTGTTTGGCGACGACTTCCGTTTTGTCTCGTCGGGCTGCGTGCGCGTGCAGGACGTCCGCGACTACGTCGCCTGGCTGCTCAAGGACAATCCGGGCTGGAATCGCGACCAGATCGACGAAGTCATCCGCTCGGGCCAGCAGCAGAACGTGAAACTCGCCCAGCCGGTGAATGTGTACTGGATCTACGTGACCGCCTGGGCGACGCCCGACGGCGTCGTTCAGTTCCGTCCCGACATCTATCAACGCGACGGCGCGGGCCCGGGGCCGGTGGCTTCCGCCGTTCCTGTTCAGCCCCTGGCGCTGCCGCAGGAATAAGCGCAGTCCGGTTGAGCGCGCGCGGTTTTGCGCGCGACTGAACCTTGTCAATGATTTCGGCTCGTTTTTCTGCAACTCTGCAACCCGAAACGAGATGCGCTACGCGCCCCTTTTGGCCGCTGCTTTCGCGGGCCTGAGAGGCCAGCGGCCATCTCCAGCGATCCTCCGGTCAGTTCGCAATCTCTGCCTGATCCGAGATCCGCCCGAGGCTCTCTTCGCGCCCGAGCACCATGAGCACGTCGAAGATGCCCGGCGAGGTCGAGCGGCCGGTGAGGGCGGCGCGCAAGGGTTGCGCGACGATCCCGAGTTTCGCGCCTTCTTCTTCGGCGTAGGCGCGCACGACAGCCTCCGAGCCTGCCGCCGTCCACTCTGTGAGTGCGGTCAGGCGCGGCAGCAGGTTTTTGAGATGGAGCCGCCCCGCGCGGGCGAGAATTTCCTCGGCCTTCGCATCCATCTTCAGCGGTCGTTCCGCGAACAGGAAGCCAGCGCCGTCCAGCAATTCGACCAGCGTCTTGGCGCGCTCCTTCAAGCCCGGAATCGCGGCGCGAAGCTGGGCCCGCTTCGGCTCGTCGAGTTTCGCCGTGACCTCGGGTCCGCCTGGCAGATAGGGCAGGGCGTCGATGAGCGCCTTGAACAACTCGTCGTCGCCCGCGGCCCGCATATAATGGCCGTTGACGTTCTCGAGCTTGGCGAAATCGAAGCGCGACGGCGAGCGGCCGATCGCCCCGAGATCGAAGGCGGCGATCAGTTCCTCGGTCGAAAAGAATTCCTTGTCGCCGTGGCTCCAGCCGAGCCGCGCCAGATAATTGCGCAAGGCGACCGGCAGGTAACCCATCGCGCGGTAAGCGTCGACGCCGAGCGCGCCGTGCCGCTTCGAGAGCTTGGCGCCGTCCGGCCCATGAATGAGCGGGATATGCGCCATGATGGGGACGTCCCAGCCGAGCGCCTGATAGATCTGGGTCTGTCGCGCGGCGTTGGTCAGATGATCGTCGCCGCGAATGATGTGCGTCACCCTCATGTCGTGATCATCGACGACGACGGCGAGCATGTAGGTCGGGTTGCCGTCCGAACGCAGCAGCACCAGGTCGTCGAGATCCTTGTTGGCGAACACGACCTTGCCCTGCACCTTGTCGTTGATGATCGTCTCGCCATCTTGGCTCGCGCGCAGACGGATGACCGGCTTGACGCCGGGCGGCGCTTCGGCCGGATCGCGGTCGCGCCAGCGGCCGTCGTAGCGCATCGGCTTGCCCTCGAGACGGGCCTTCTCGCGCATTTGCTCGAGCTCGGCCACGCTGGCGTAACAGCGATAGGCGCCGCCTGAGCCAAGCAGGTGCTCGGCGACCTCGCGATGGCGCTCGGCGCGCTGAAACTGGCTGATCGCCTCGCCTTCCCAGTTCAAGCCCAGCCATTTGAGCCCGTCGAGAATCGCGTCGACCGCCGCTTGCGTCGAGCGCTCGCGATCGGTGTCCTCGATGCGGAGCAGGAACGTGCCGCCGAAGCGCTTGGCGTAGAGCCAGTTGAACAAAGCCGTGCGCGCGCCGCCGATATGCAGGAAGCCGGTCGGCGAGGGCGCGAAGCGGGTGATGACGGAAGACATGAAACCGATCCAGGAGACGGAACTGCCAATTTTTGGACCGCGCGCTCTAGCAGAACGAAGCAAGCGCTGCAAAGCCCATAGAAGGCGCACATAGTCTTGGTTGCGATTGCCCAAAGATCGTTCGCTTGCAACCATTCCGTTTGGCGCGGGGGTTCGCTAGGCTCAGAGGACCCCCTGCAACCGCGCCTCCAGGATGGACTTCGTCTTCATGTTGACGCGCAACGACGCCACGGTCGAGAACGCGCTCGACTTCGTCGAAATTGCGCGGCCGCTCGGTTTGAAGCCCATCGGCTTCAAGGATGTTGGCGCCGACTCGGCCCTACTGCGGCGCCTGCGGACGCTTTCGATGAGGGATCGGATGTCGGCGCATGTTTGCGTCCAAAATTGTTCGATAGGTGACGAAGGGCGCAACAAGCGCTGGGTTTGATCCAAATCAATGTAGCCGGTCGAGGCGGAGGAGATAGTTCAGGCGCAGCCGAAGACAGCCGCCGAAGAAGGTTATGGCGTCGGCTGGTGAATGCGAGGGTTCAGGTGTCCCGCGGGCAGCTTGTCGCTTATCAAGTTTGGGACGCTCCAACCCGGTGGTTCCACTGGGTTAACGCGTTGTCGGTGCTGGGCCTGATGGCGACCGGGCTTATCATCCTGTTCTCCGGCGACCTCGGCGTATCCCCAGCCGGGAAAGTCACGCTCAAGACAATCCATGTTTGGATCGGATACGTGATGACCGTCAATCTGCTTTGGCGGTTCGTCTGGGCGTTTTTCGGCAATCGGTACGCCCGTTGGAAAGCGATCCTGCCGGGTGGGCGAGGGTACTTGACGTCGCTGGAAGCCTATGTCTCGGCCTTTCTCGCCGGTCAGCCGAAACACTATCTCGGCCACAATCCAATCGGCCGCTTGGCTGTTTTTGTCATCCTCCTGTTCCTCGTCGTCCAGGCCGTGACGGGACTCGTCTTGGCCGGTACGGACATCTTCTATCCGCCTTTCGGGACGTGGATCGCTGGTTGGATCGCGGCTCCAAATATCGATCCTCTCACCCTTACGCCGCTTGCGCGCGATCTGATCGACCCCGAAGCCTACGCGGCGATGCGCTCGTTCCGCGCCCCATTCGCCGAGTTGCACGAAATCGGCTTCTATCTGCTCGCGGGCATCGTCGTCGTGCACATAGTCGCCGTGGTTGTGACCGAGTTGCGCGAAGGCGGGACTTTGGTTTCGGCAATGGTGACCGGCCGGAAGATCGTGCCCGGCCGGCCGGAGGATGATTGAGGACCGTCGAAACATCGAAAAGGGAGGTCCCTTCGATGAGGGCGAAATTTGCCGCCGTATTGGCTTTCGGATGCTGCCTCACCGCTTCAGCCTTCGCCCAAGAGAATTTGATGGCGCGCGCAAAGCAGCAGTTTCAACCGATACCGACCACTCCTCCGGAGCTTCCCGGCAACCCCGCGTCGCCGGCCAAGCTCGAGCTTGGCAAGATGCTGTATTTCGACCCGCGTCTCTCCGCGAGCCATGTCATCAGCTGCAACTCGTGTCACAATATCGGGCTCGGCGGCGCGGACGCCGAGTTGACCTCAATCGGGCACCGCTGGCAGCACGGCGGGCGCAACGCGCCGACGGTGTTCAACGCAGTTTTCAACACGGCGCAGTTCTGGGACGGACGGGCAAAGGACCTCGAGCAGCAGGCGGGCGGCCCGATGGTCAATCCGGTCGAGATGGCCTCGCCGTCCGCCCATGTGGCGGAACAGCTGAAAGGCACGCCGGGGTATCGCGACGCTTTCGGCAAGGCGTTTCCGGGCGAGAAGGATCCGATCACGCTCGCCAACGCGCAAAAGGCCATCGCCGTGTTCGAGGCCACGCTGATCACGCCGAACGGACCGTTCGACAAGTTCCTTCGAGGCGACGCCAATGCGCTTTCAGACCCGCAGAAGCAGGGGCTCGCTCTGTTCATGGACAAGGGTTGCGCCGCCTGCCACGGCGGCATCAATGTGGGCGGTGGAATGTACGCGCCGTTCGGCGTCATCGAGAAGCCTGGGGCCAGTCTCCTGCCCCCGGAGGATAAGGGGCGCTTCATGGTGACGAAGACGCCGAGCGACGAATATGTCTTCAAAGTCCCGACGCTGCGGAACATCGCGCTCACGGCCCCGTATTTTCACACGGGCCAGGCCTGGGAGTTGCGACAGGCAGTGGCGGTCATGGGGGTCAGCCAGTTGGGCGCTCAGCTGACCGGAGACGAGATCGACAAGATCGTGAGCTTCCTCGACAGTCTGACGGGCGAGCAACCGCAGGTGACCTATCCCATTCTTCCGCCGAGCGGCCCCGCAACTCCGCAGCCGCAGCCTTAGGTGGTCAGCTTCCGCCTGGCCTGCGCGTCGGCTTCGCTGACGAACACCTCCGGCGGCCAGTTCTCCTTGAGCGCCTGGCGCATCAGGTCCTGCTGGGTCTTGGGCGCCATGCCGCCTTTCGGCGGGTCGCGGTCGAGATTGGTCGGGAAGGAATAGCCCTCCGCTAAAGCCGCGATCGCGTTGTCGGCCTCGGCCGCCGTGATCGCGTTGTCCGCGACGAGATCCTTCAGCGCCGGATAGAGTTTCAGGCTCATCTTGAGCCGGTCGACGCTCTCCATCGCGCGGCCGAACGCCGAGGAGACCTGCAAGAGATTGGCGATGCGGCGCACGTCCTTCGAGCGGTTCGTCCCCGCCGCATGGAACAAAGCCGGGTTGAAGAACACCGCGTCGCCCTTGGTTAGCGGCAGCTGGACATGATGCTTGTCGAAATAGTCGCGAAACTCCGGCCGCGCCGTCGCCATATAGCCGGGCAGGTAGCCCTGCGAGAACGGCAGATAGAGCGTCGGGCCCGTCTCGATCGGCATGTCGCAATGGGCGACCGCGCCTTGCAGCGTCAGGACGGGGGAGAGGCGCTGGACGTGCACGGGAAAGCGCTCGATCGCCTCCGCCGACTGGAAGCCAAGATGATAGTCGCGGTGCGCCACCTGAGCCGCGCCGCCCGGATTGACGACGTTGAGCTGCGACGTGATCTGATAGGAGGGTCCAAGCCAGGCCTCGCTGACCAGCGCGATGATCGCGTTGCCGTAATAGGCGGCGAAGACCGCAGGGTCGCGCAGGCACAGCTTCTCGAGCGCGTTCCAGATGCGGTCATTGGCGCCGGGCTTGGCGAAATGATCGCCGCCGCCGACATTGCCCGCGCGCTCTTCCTCGATGATCGCCCAGTAATGCGCGTTGGAGTGATCGATCGCGGCGTGTTCGGGGAAGGCGTTGCGGATGACGATGATCCCGGGTCCGTCCGTGAAGGCGTCCACCCATTCGGCCAGCAATTCCTTGCGCGACTCGGGCGAAGCGGCCGCTTTGCGCGCCTCGAGGCCGTCATAGACGAGCACGTTCGACACGACGTCGCTGGCGAAAGGATAATCGGCGCGGTTGAGCGAGCGCTCGACCTCACCTTTGAACTCCTCGAGATCGCAGGAATTGGCGGTGAGCCACACCCGGTTGGCTCTCAGGCGCTTGGCGTTGTCGTCCTTCATCGGCTGTTCCTCCGTGCAATCGTTCCTGGGCGGCATTATAAGGGCTGGGACCAGCAAGGTTATTGCGCCGACCCATCAAAAACCCATCAGGCCGTCGCCCGTGGCCCACCCGTTTCTCATCAAGGAAATCGCGCTCCAGGCGGGCCTGAGCGAGGCGACCGTCGACCGCGTGCTCAATCTTCGAGGCGGCGTGCGCGGGCATACCGCTGAGCGGGTCAAGCAGGCGATCCGCGAATTGCGCGGTCAGAGCGAGCAAGCCGGCCTCACGGGGCACAAGTTCGTCGTGGATGTCGTCATGCAGGCGCCGGACCGCTTCTCCGAGGCCGTGCGGCTCGCGCTCGAAGACGAGATGCCAGCGTTGCGGCCTGCGGTCTTCCGCGCGCGCTACCATTTCAGCGAAATCGTCCGCCTTGCCGATCTCGCGGCGCTCATCGACCGGATCGGCGCGCGCGGCACGCATGGCCTTTTTCTCAAAGCCCCGGACGAGCCGGAAATCGTCGCGGCGGTCGATCGTGTCGTTGCGCGGGCAATCCCCGTCGTCACGCTCGTCACCGATGTCCCCAACAGCCGCCGCGCTGCCTATGTCGGCATGGACAACCGCGCCGCCGGCGAGACGGCGGCCTATCTCATCGGCGAATGGCTTCAGGGCGCGAAGGCCAGGATCCTGGCGACGCTGAGCAGCAATCGTTTTCGCGGCGAGGAGGAGCGCGAAATCGGATTCCGGCGGGCCTTGCGAACGCGCTATCCCAATCTCGGCATTGTCGAAGCGAGCGAAGGCCTTGGCATCGACCAGCCGACGGGCGCGCTCGTGCGCAAGGCGCTCGCCGCCAATCCCGACATCGTTGGCGCCTATTCGATCGGCGGGGGAAACCGCGCAATGGTCGAGGCGTTTCGCGCGACGGCGCGGACGTGCCGCGTGTTCATCGGCCACGACCTCGACGCCGACAATCTCGCGCTGCTGCGCGAGCGGAAGATCTCAGCGGTGCTCCATCACGACTTGCACGCCGATATGCGCGCGGCGTGCCGCGTCGTGATGCAGGCGCATCGCGTATTGCCGCAAAGCGGCCCTCCGCCACCGTCCCAGGTCCAGATCATCACCCCCTTCAACCTGCCGGCGGCATAGGTCGGAAGGGTCGCGGGCGCGAACGCTGTCCCTCAAGGCCCGCGCCGCCAGATCGTCATTTCGACGTTGTGCGCAGGATCGAGGGGCATCGTTTTGCTGAGGCTGAGACCATGCTGTTCGAGCACGCTCGCGGCTGGCACGCCGGCGTCGCAGGCGGAGAAGACCGAGCGTCCGCCGGCGAGTCTCACCCCATGCGCGCGCGACAGGTGAAAGCCGTCAAAGCCGATCATGAGGAAGAGATCGAACACCACCTGACCGCCGCCGACGGCGACGACCCCGCCCCTTGGCAGAACCCGGGTGGCGACCTCTTCCCAGGTCGCGCGACGCGGGTCCCACCACCAGCCGTCCGGGCGATGCTCGAGGCCCGGCGCCTCGCGTGAAACGACAACCCGCACGTTCCGGTGGACATTGGGCTCGAGCTCGTGACTGCGGCGGGCAAAGACGACAAGGTTCGCGACCTCCTGCGCCCGCTGGTAGAGCTCCCAGTCCTTCTCGTTGCGCAGCGAGGTCGGCGTCAGTCCGTCGGCGCCCGCGATCTTGTCGTCGTCCGAGACGATGGCGTAGCCGGTGATGTCGATGCGACCTGACAGCTTTGACTTACCTTCTCATTTGGCGCCGGAGTTGATGCGGTGCGCCACCGTCCATGCCTAAGAATAATTTTAGCATTTTATTGATGAGCTCGTCACCTGAAGCGCGAAACAATCGTTGGCGCATGACGTTTTAGCGAGGCAGAGTTGACGGCTTCGCTCCACTCGATTCAAACCTTTCTCGACCGCTGACATCTGCGCCGCCGCCCTCTTTGGGCGCGCCGAAGCGCGATCTTCGACACAAAGGTTAGGACCATGCCCAAATATGCTTTTCTATCCGTTGCGCTATCGCTCGCGCTTGGACTTGCTCTGCCGACGGCCACGTTCGCCTCGACGACAGACGCGCCCGTCCATCAGCATAACGTGTCGCCGCACAGGGCGCACGGTATGTCGCACAAAGAGCGGCTCAAAGTCGAAGGTCTCCGGCGCAGTCCAGGCGATTGCGCGAAGTACGGCTGTATCGGCAACAACTAGCGACCCGCTTTGAGAGATAGTCGCTTTCTCTAGACCGCCAGCGCGTCCAGCGACCGTTGCATCGCCGCCATTCCCGCTTCGATCGCCTTCGACAGAAAGTCGCCGGCGCCGTCGGGCAGAAAATCGGCGGTCCAAACGACGGAGGTCAAACCGTCCGCCAGCTCCGAGACCTGAAGCGCGGCATTGTAGTGGCTGGTGCGGCCGCCTTCTGCGGTCCACACCAGCCGCCGCGCCTCATCGTCGAGGGTGACGATCGGCTCGCGCAACACCATGCCGTTGACGAAGGTCACGATGCGCGCGCCCGGCTCGAGCTTCGTGTCGGTGACGAAGCCGGGGACGAGTTGCGTATGCAGCGCGCCGATATCGCGGATCGCCGACCATGCATCGCTCGCCGGTGCGCGGGTTTTGAGTTCGGATCGAATTGTCGCCATCGCTATTTCCCGCCGTAGTAGGCTTCGAGCCGGTAGCCTTCGGGGTCATGGACGAAGGCGGCGTAATAGTGCGGCCCGTAATCCTTCCGCAGGCCCGGCTTGCCGTTGTCGCGTCCGCCATGCGCCAGCGCCGCCTTATGGAACGCCGCGACGCTCTCGCGGCTCGGCGCGGTGAAGCAGATGTGGAGTCCGGACTTGGGATCGTCGGGCACGGGGCGCTCGGCCGCATTGACCCAGAAGCCGGCCGCCTCTTTGCCATAGCCGAGCGACGTCTCGCCGGCGCTGAGGCAGGTCAATCCAAGCGGCTTCAGCGCCGCGTCGTAAAACGCCTTGGCTCTCGCGATGTCGCGAACGCCGATCGAAATGTGATCGAACATGACTGGTTTCTCCTGGTGCGCCGACGAACCGGTAGGGCCGCTCGTCCTCCTCGCCGCCAACCTGGCGCAGCTGGCGTTTCACGGCTTGGGAAAAATTGCTATTTTGGGTCATGCTTGGCGAAGCCCGATCCTCTCGCGCTGCGGCGCCCATCCCGGTTGCCGAAGCGGCGCCCAAGCGAACGCTGGCGGCCGGAGACGGCTGGAGCCTGCACGAAATCGTCTGCCGCGCCGGGCCATCCGATCGGGCCTTCGAGGAGCGGCACGACGGGTTCAGCGTCTCGGCCGTCATCGAAGGAAGTTTCACCTATCACTCGGACGCCGGCCATGAGCTGCTTTATTCTGGCGCGTTGCTGCTTGGAAACGATGGCTCATGTTTCGAATGCGGTCACGCGCATGGGATCGGCGATCGCTGCATTTCGTTGAACGTTCGCGAAGATCAGTTCAACGAGGTCGCCGCCGCCGCGACCTCGACGCGGCGGTTTCGCTTTTCGGCCCCAAGCCTGCCGCCGTCGCCGAAAGCGCTCCCCGTCATCGCACAGATGGAGGCGCTGTCGTCGGCGGCCTCGTTGCTTCGCTCGGAGGAGCTGGGATTGCAGATCATCGAGCGCGTCATCGCCCTGATGACGAGTGATCGACGCGCTCCGTCGGCGCCGACAGGACGCGAGACGAGACGGGTGATCGAAACGATCCGGCTGGTCGAATCCGACACAAGCCAACCGCTCGAGCTGAAGGCCATGGCGGCGGTCGCCGGCATGAGCAAGTATCACTTCCTGCGCGTCTTCCGCAGGCTCACCGGCTTGACGCCGCACCAATACCTGATCAGCGCAAGGATGCGGCGCGCCGCGCTCGCGCTGGCGTCGTCCCGCCGGCCGGTGATCGCCGTCGCGCTCGACGCGGGCTTTGGCGACCTCTCGACCTTCAACAGAACCTTTCGCACCGTGTTCGGCCTGACGCCGACGCAATATCGGGACTTGCGGCGCTCGTCAGGACGATCAAGCGAACAGCGTCCGGCGCGCCTCACATGATCTGTGGGAGGTTTGCTTGACCGCCTCCGCGGCGGCGCTTGGCGTTTTCGAGGTCGCGCTGCCAGCCGGCGTCCGCTCCCGCGTTATCAAAAACGTTAACGGCCTCGCGATCCATATGCTCGAGGCGGGGTTCGAGGCCAGCGGGCGGCCCCTCATTCTGCTTCTCCATGGCTTTCCGGAACTCGCATACTCTTGGCGGAAAATCATGCTCCCGCTCGCGGCGGCGGGATATCACGTGGTCGCCCACGATCAACGCGGCTACGGGCGCACGACGGGATGGGACGGCGCCTACGACGGCGACCTTGATTCCTTTCGCTTGGCCAACCTCGTCAGGGACGCGTTGGGTTTGGTCTCGGCCCTTGGCTATCGTTCCGTCGCCGCCGTGGTCGGGCATGATTTCGGCTCGCCGGTTGCGGCCTATTGCGCGCTCATCCGCCCCGACGTGTTCCGCTCCGTGGCGCTGATGAGCGCTCCCTTCGGGGGCCCGCCGCAATTGCCGTTTGACACGGCCGACGAGCCTGCGCGGCCCATTGCGTCCGGTCTCTCCACCATTGATGACGACCTCGCGAGGCTCGACCCGCCACGCAAGCATTACCAGCGCTACTACCAGACGCGCGAAGCGAACGATGACATGTGGAGGGCTCCGCAGGGCGTCCATGCGTTTCTGCGCGCCTATTATCATTACAAGAGCGCGGACTGGACGGGCAACAAGCCGTTCAAGCTCGGCTCTTTCACGGCCCGCGAGCTGGCGCGAATGCCGACCTATTACATCATGGATCTCGGAAAGGGGATGGCGGAGACCGCGGCCGAGCATATGCCGTCTGAGGACGAGATTGCTGCTTGCCGATGGCTCACTGACGCAGAATTGTCTGTCTATGCGTCCGAATTTTCCCGGACCGGATTTCAGGGCGGCCTGCAATGGTATCGATGCCTCACCGGCAAATACGTGAGCGAGCTCGAAATGTTTTCCGGCCGCACCATCGATGTGCCGGCGTGTTTCATCGCCGGTAGGAGCGATTGGGGCGTCTATCAGGTTCCGGGCGCCCTTGAGAGGATGGAGACCACGGCCTGTAGGCAATGGTGGGGCGCGCATCTCGTCGATGGCGCCGGACATTGGGTTCAGCAGGAACAGCCCGAGACAGTCAGCCGTTTGTTGCTGCAGTTCATCGGCGGATAGGGCCACACCCCGTTGAGGCCACATCGAGTGAGCGTGCGTGGCGGCGCATTGTTTTCATGGCGACCTTCGCAATCCCGCGGCCCAGGGAACGGTCCGCACGTCGACGCGTTTAAGACGCATGCGGATCATCGGAACACGACTTTGCCTGTCGGTCGCCGGCGCGGTCTTTGTCGGCGGCGCGGCGTTGGCCCAGACGCCAAAACCAGCGGCGCCCCTAGACTCGGCTCCACGTGAGACGACGCCAAACGCCAACCCGACTGCGCCAGCCGAGGACCTGAGCAAAAAGCTGAACCAGTCGAATGGCGTGATCCATCCGAAAGAGGTGGACCCCGCGATCGAGAAGGGGGCGCCCATGGTGCACGATCCGAACGTCGTGCCTCCGCCAGCGACTTCGGGCGGATCTGCCGCGCCGCAGCCGAAATAAGCGCCGCGTCGTCGGCGATTGGCTAGAGGGCTGGGTCGGTGACAATTCGTTGCAGGAAATCAGAAATAGGGTTAAGCTTGGCCCGATGAGCAATCCCGCCCTTCCGCATGCCAAAAGCGAATCCCGCCGTCCGGAATCGCTCACCCCAGGGACACAAAGCGCGAGGAAAAATTTTTCGCGGAAACTCCTGTGTAAACCATTGAAAAGTCTCGATTCTGACGAGAGAATCCAAAGAAATCCAAGAAAATCCAACATGCGTTAGCGGTGGTTTTCGCAGCGAAACGCGCGCAAACCAAGACAATCCAAATCGACCGGATGACCAACCCTTCCGTCGCCGCGAAGGCCGCCGGACGGGCTCCGTCCCGAGCAAAGCGACCGAGGACCGCCTAGACCAATTGGCTGCCTTTCCCCAGCGTTAGACTGGCGTTAGTCTGCCTTCGGAATGGCGACACCTGCACGCACTGGCGCTCTCGCCGCGGGGGCCGGCTGGACCCGCGCGGCCGCGTGGGCGCCGGACTGGCGCGGCGCGTTCTCGCGCGCGCTGACGCACGAGGTCGAGGAGCGGCGCTTCTTCCTGTGGATCCCGGTCGCGGCGATGGGCGGGGTGGCGCTCAATCTGTCCGCCGACCGCGAGCCGGTCCTGTGGCTGCCGGCGCTCATGACCGCTCTCTTCGCCGCGCTGGCCTGGTTCTCGCGCGCCCGTCCTCTCGCCCTCGGCCTCTCGCTCGCGATCGCGGCGCTGTTCGCGGGGTTCCTGTCGATGTCACTGCGCACGGCGCGGGTCGCCGCGCCGGTGCTCAACCGCGTCCGTATTGTCAGTCTGCAAGGCTTCGTCGAGGAAGTGGACTTGAGGACCGTCGGCGCGCGCATGGTGATCGGCGTCGTCAACGCCGACGGCATGCCGCAAGAGAAGGTTCCGCGCCGGGTCAGAGTGACGACCCGCAACACGCCCGACGTCGCGGCCGGCGATTATGTGGAGCTCAAGGCGCGCCTGTTGCCCCCCTCGCGAGCGGCGTCGCCAGGCGGATACGATTTCGCCCGCGACGCGTTTTTCGCCGGCGTCGGCGCGGTCGGCTCGACGCTCGGACCGATCCAGCGCTTAGCCCCGCCCGGCGACGCCAGTTGGCGCCAGCGCTTCGACGCGGCAATCGATCAGGCGCGCAACCGTCTGGCGCTCAGGGTCAACGCGATCATCGGCGGCGACGAGGGCGCGATCGCGGCCGCCATGGTGACGGGAAAGCGCGACTTTCTTTCCAATGATGCGAGAGACCTCATCCGAGAGGCGGGCATCTTCCACATCATCACGATTTCCGGCGTTCAGATGACGCTGGTCGCGGGGATCATCTTTGCCGTGACGCGGCGGCTGTTGGCGCTGTCGCCCATGCTGGCGCTCAACTACCCGATCAAGAAGTGGGCGGCGGCGGTCGCCATGGCGGGCTCGCTCTTTTACGACATTGCGACCGGCTCGCGGGTCGGCACCGAGCGGGCGCTGATCATGACCCTGATCGTGCTCGGAGCGGTGATCATGAACCGGCGGGCGCTGACCATGCGCAACCTCGCCTTCGCCGTTCTCGCGGTCGTCGCCATCGAGCCCGAGGCGCTTCTTGGCGTCAGCTTCCAGCTCTCGTTCGCCGCGGTCGCGGCGCTGGTTGCGGTCATGGAGTTGCGGATCGCCGCCCTGGACGTCGATCCCGACCCCTTCGTGGCCAAGCGCGGCGCACCGGCCAAGCCAGCGTTCTTCGGCGCACATTTCGTCGAGAAGCCGTTGGCGCTTCTCGCCGCCACCGCCTTCGCGACCTCGGCCACCGCCTCGTTCATGGCCTATCACTTCCATGATCTGAGCCCCTATGTGCTGGTCGGCAATCCGCTGACGCTGACCGTCATCGAGGTCTTCGCGGTGCCTGGCGCGCTGCTCGGCGCCGCGCTTTATCCGCTCGGGCTCGACGGGCCGGTCTGGATCTATGTCGGGGCGGGCATCAAGTTCATCTTGTGGGTCGCGCGCTTCATCGCTGAGGCCCCCGCTTCGACGGTGCATTTGCGGGCCTTCGCGCCCTATGCGCTGCCGTTTCTGGCGCTCGCGGTGATGAGCGCGACCATCTGGCGGACGTGGACGTTCAGGCTCAGCGCCATCCCGCTCGCGCTCGTCGGCGTCGTCGGCGCGACCCAAGGGCCGCGCTATGACGTCATCGTCGCCCCGTCCGGCGACCTCGCGGCGGTTCGCGACGCCGATGGCGCGCTCGAGGTGGTCGGCAAGCGCTTCAACGCCTTCGCCGCCGAGCAATGGCTGACGGCCGACGGTGATGGGCGCGATCCCGCCCAGGCTCGCGCCTTCGACGCGCCCTGCGACCGCCTCGGCTGCGTCGCCGCGCTGCCTGAGGGCGAATTGCTTTCCATTGTCCTCGATAGCCTCGCGTTCGACGAGGACTGCGCGCGCGCGCAAGTTGTCGTCAGCGCGCTCAGCGCGCCCGCCGGATGCAAGGCGAAGCTTTTGTTCGACGAACAGGCGCTAGCGCGCTTGGGCGCGGTCGGCCTGACCTGGAGCGATCGGGGTTTCACGCTGGCAAGCGATCGCAGTCCGCTTGAGAACCGTCCCTGGTCGCCCGCGCCACAGCCCGCGCGTGACGACCGGATTGTTCGTCCTGGCCACGGCGGCTCGCACGGCGCCGACCCAGCCGACCCGGCGAACGAACCGGAGGAGGCGAAGTAGGCAGAGTCGAGGAAATGCGTCGATTCCCGGCCAATCCTGTGCCGCCCTTCCGGGTCAACGGCCCTCATGACTCACAGTCCGCGGTCCGGGTCAGGCACGCCGGTGGCGGCGAAGCAAAGTGCTTTCAATGGATGGAATTTCGCTCTAGGCTAAAGAAGGCTTTAGAGACCTCGCTCGGGAATGAACAAACCCCTCCCTAATCCAGCTCAGGCCTACCGCGGTCTGATCGCCGGATACACCGAGGCGATCCGATCGAGCGATTTCAAGGCGAACATCGCGTTCCTCTTCGTCGCCTTCATGATGGGCTCGGTGCTCTGGAACTACCAGTCCTTTCCGAGCTTCCTGCCGATCCAGCTCGTGCTGCTGCCGTTCCTGATCGTCTATTTCTTTTTGTTCATGGTGCTCATTCCGCGTTATCCCAAGCGGGGCGCCAAGAGCTTTATCGTCGCCCGAAATCTCGCGCCTGAGGATTTCGAATTTGTCGCCGAGAAAGTCGACGATATCGACCAGTTGAAGCTGACGTGCGCGGTGCTGTCCGACATTCTCTGGTGGAAGACGCAGTGTATTCGCGTCGGCTTTCTGGTGGCGATCGGTTGCGTCGTGATGACTATGGTTCTGCTTTTCTACGTCTCGCTCGCATGACGCCGGGCCACGCGCATCGGAGCGTTTGATGGCCCAGGACAAGAACGCACAATTGCGCAACCTGATCGCCGGGTATCGCGATTCCATGATGCTGAGCGACATCAAGGCGCTGATCGCCGTGCTGTTCGTGGCGATCATGATGGGAACGGTTCTCCAGTATCGGCCGCACTATCCCTGGTATCTGACCCCGCTCGTCATCCTTGCGCCGTTCCTGATCATTTACCTCAACTTGCTGATTTCGGTCTATCCGCGGTTTCCCAGCGCCGGGCGGCAAAGGTTTCCAGTCTGGCGCAACGCGGATCCGAAGGATTTTGACTTCGTCGCCGACACTGCGGCGGAACTCGAAGGGCTCCCCGGGCTCTGCGCGGGTCTCTCGCGCATTCTCTGGTGGAAGAACATGACGCTGCTGACGGCAAACATTCTCTCGATCGCCTGCCTCGCGGCGGCTCTAATCCTACTGTTCGTGAGTTGGGTCTAGGCGCGCCGTCGACCTCCCGAAAGTCGGACTGCGCCGGCTCCGCGGCTCGCAGCGGCCCAAACAAAAAGGGGCGCCGAAGCGGTAAAGCCCGCTTACTTGAACGTGGGTAAATAGCTATTCATCTCGGCAGGATCCACTGAACCACCGCGGGACTGGGAGGTCGCCATGCATGGTACAATGCTGCTCGCCACGGTCGCTATCACGCTCGTTTCCTCGGCCATGCCGTCTTATGCGCGGCAGGCGATGGCGACGGACCAACTCATCGGAAGCTGGAAAGTTCTTGGCTTGAAAGCCACAACCGGGCTTAAGGTTACCTATCCCCTCGGACAGCAGGTGGCCGGCTACGTTACAATTACCCCCACACGGCTTTGGTTATTGTTCGTCGATGTGACGCGGAAGATTCCAGCTGCACCGACGCTGACCGATGCCGAAGCTATTGCGATGATGAGAACGCAAGTGGCCTGGACAGGCAAATACACGGCCGAGCAAACGGCCGAAGGTATCAAATTAACTGCTCATGTTGACGCTGCGTCTAGTCAAGCGATTTTCGACACCGATCGCGTTTACTTCTTGCGACGCGATGGCGACAAAATGTTCGTAAAGTCACCAGGCGTCATTGTTCCAATGACCGGCGAAACCAGCATAGTCGAGTTTGAGCTCGTGAAGGCCGACTGACAGCGCACCGGGTCCGCCTACCGGGAAGCGCCTGAGCTTCACGTCATCTGACACCTCGCCTGAGCGACGGCAAGAACGCCGAACACGGGGGCATGGGCGATACGCGGGCGTGCTCACGCAGTTGAAAGGATGAGGCCGCTATTTCGTGAACTGGCCTGGAATAAAAGGCCCCATAGGCGCCCTCGCTTCATAAGCGGAAGGGTCTTACTTGATCTTGGTTTCCTTGAACTCGACATGCTTGCGCGCGACCGGATCGTATTTCTTGAACGTCAGCTTCTCGGTCTTGGTGCGGGCGTTCTTCGAAGTGACATAAAAATAGCCGGTGTCGGCGGTCGAGAGCAGCTTGATCTTAAGCGAGGCGGCCTTGGCCATGGGCGTTGCGTCCTTCACGAGACGGCGCGTCGGACGCGCCAAAACGGCCGCGCGAGGGATCGCAAGGCCAGTGTTGGCCGGCAAAATAGTGACGTCTCACGCGAAGTCAAGCCGCGCTGCCCCGGGGCGGGGCGGCCATGAGGCCGGCTGTCTAACCATTCCTTAAGGCAAATTTCAGTTTCCCCGGCGTCCGCAAGCTCTATCATCGGATTGTCTGCGGGACCGGGGAGAACGGATTATGAGCAGCCTCTTTACTGGCCCCGTGTTCCAAATGGCTCGCGACCAGCTCACGGTCATCGCCGACCATCTGGGCATCGCCGAGGACGAACGCGACTGGCTGCTCTATCCGAAGCGCGCGATCGTCGTCACCTGTCCGGTCCGCATGGAGGACAATCGGACGCAGGTCTTCGTTGGCTACCGGGTCCAGCATCATCTGGCGCTCGGTCCCGCCAAGGGCGGCACGCGCTTCGCGCCCAATGTCGACATCAGTGAAATTGCCGCGCTCGCAATCTGGATGAGCTGGAAATGCGCGCTCGCCGATCTTCCTTTCGGCGGCGGCAAGGGCGGCGTCGCGGTTGACCCGCGCGCGCTCAAGCCGAAGGAGCTTGAGAACCTCAGTCGCCGCTATATGCAGGAGATGATTCCTTTCGTCGGGCCGCGGACGGACGTGATGGCGCCGGACATGGGGACCAACGAGCAGGTCATGGCCTGGTTCATGGACACCTATTCGATGTATCAGGGCGTGACGGTGCCGGAGATCGTCACCGGCAAGCCGGTCGGCTCGGGCGGCACGCTGGGGCGGCGTGAGGCGACCGGTCATGGCGTTGCTTTCCTGGCCTTTCGCGCGCTCGACGCCCTGGACATCGCGCCGAACGAGGCGACGGCGATCATCCAGGGCTTCGGCAACGTCGGCTCGCATACGGCGCTCGGGCTTGCGGCGCGGGGCGTCAAGGTGATCGGCGTCAGCGATCATTCCGGCGCCTATTACGACCCAAAAGGCTTCGACGTGAAGGCGCTTGCCGCTCACGCAGGGCGAAACGGCGAGCTGGCCGGCTATTCGAGTGAGGCCATAATCGACCCGCGCGTTCTTCTCGAGCAGTCCTGCGACGTGCTCGCGCCCTGTGCGGTCGAGCGGGTGATCGACGCCGACCTTGCTCGGCGCCTGCGTTGCCGCATCATCGCCGAGGGCGCGAACGGTCCGACCACGCCCGAGGCCGACCGCGTGCTCGCCGAGCGCAACGACGGAATCTTCGTCATCCCCGATATTCTCTGCAACGCGGGCGGCGTGATCGTCAGCTATTTCGAATGGGTGCAGGATTTGCAGCAATATTTCTGGTCGCGCGACGAGGTGATGGACCGGCTGGAACGGGCGCTCGACCGCTCCTGGTCGATGGTCGTCGCTCGCGCCAAGCGCGACGGGGTCTCCAATCGCACAGCCGCAATGGCGATCGGGGTCGAGCGGGTGGTGAAGACCAAGCAGATGCGCGGGCTGTTTCCGTGAGCGGTTTACGCATGGGATGAGCTGCTGATGCCGAAGTCTCCTGGAGTTGCCCGTTGCAGGTCCGCGCCGCAGGACGCGATCGTCGTTCGCGCGGCGAGCGAGCTCGACATGGCGACGGTTCGCAGCATCTATGCTCGTTACGTCCTTCACTCCCTCGCCACCTTCGAGGAGAGCCCGCCGACGCTGGACGAAATGTTGGCGCGCCGCCAAGCCTCTGTCGACAGCAATTTGCCTTATTTGGTGGCTCAAGTGGGAAGCGAAATCTTAGGCTTCGCCTATGCGGTGGCATACCGCCCTCGGCCGGCTTATCGCTTCACAGTCGAAGATTCGATCTACGTGGCGGAGGGCTTTGGCGGGCAGGGCATAGGCTCCGCTCTGCTCGGCGATCTGATTGTCCGCTGCGAGCGAGGATCTTGGCGCCAGATGGTCGCAATCGTCGGCGACAGCGACAATTCAGCTTCGATCGCGCTCCATCGCCGCTTTGGCTTCGAACTCGTCGGAACATTGCGATCAGTCGGCTTCAAGCACGGATGCTGGGTCGACACTCCGATCTTGCAGCGAGGTTTGGGAACGGCCGGGCGATAGCCCGCCGCGCCCGATTGCGCCGCGCCAACAATAGGTCCCAGCGGTTCCCTTCTTCCCCCGGCCGAGCGAGCGATCGCTTAAATAGCCACGCGGACCGGCGCACGACGGGCGCGGTAGCCGGCGAAGGCAAGGCCCGCAAAACCCAGGCCCATCATCGCCCAAGTCGAAGGTTCGGGAACGGAGGTCGTGATCTGGGCGATCTCGAACGAATTGCTTGGGGCGCCGAGGGTTTCGGAGACTGATATGCCGGTTATGTCCACGGCGCTGTCAACGAAGCTGAAACGGCCGTTTGACGTCGAGCCTGTAATCGTCGGCGTGCCGTCGCCCGGGAGGCTCGCGCCGGGAACGCTCGCGAGCTGGGTGCCCGTATAGGTGATATCTCCTGAGGTGGTGTGGATGGTAAGAAGGTTCTCCGCATCCAGCGACCCGATGTAGACGCCCACGTCCTCGACATCCGTCGCGAAGGTGAAGGTCTCGGTTTCTCCGGGAGTTGTTGCGAAAAATTGGCCTGTCGTGCCGCCGGTTGCCGTGTAGGGCGCAGCGACATTCGAGCCGGGCTGGTCCCCGGGCTGGGACAAGCCGCCCGATGGAATGTAGAGAGACCCGGTTCCCGTACCCGGATCGCCGGTGCTGAAGTCGGTGTACAGCGTTTCGCCCGGTGGCACAGAATAGAGCGGACTGCTCCCGCCAAAAGAGTCGAAGGTTACGGTTGTCGCGTTCGCCGCGATAGCCGATCCGATGGATGCAAGCGCAACGGCGCCGAACAGAAATGCCTGCTTCAATTCAGTCCCCACCTCAGGCGCCGCTCAAGCATGCACACGGCGAACTTGCAAAAAGCGTTGGGGTTGTCAATCCCCAGCGGCCGGAGGTTTTTATATTTTGCTTTGCGAAGCCGAATTGATTTGTGGCCCGGCGGGATCCGAATTCCTCTGCTAGCGGCTTCCGTCCGCTCCAGGCCGCACCACGCCGACGATCGGCCCGATCGGCTCCGGTTCGTCGTCGCGGCTGAGTTCCGGCGCATAGAGCGACGACACCGAGCCGTCGAGGAAGAGCGCGTTCTGACATCCGAGTCCGTCGCGAAAGAGCCGCGCGAACGTGTCGAAGGTCACGGGGTCGTCGGCGATGGCGAACGCGACCCCGCCTCCCTGGCAGGCGCCCACGCCGTTGCGGATCTTTTGCGAGGTTCCATCTGGCCGGATTTTCGGATGCACCTTCCCGTCGATGACCAGCATCGGCCCAGATTGGGTCGCGTAGCGCGTGGCCGGCGTGTTGGCGAGATAACGGCTGGTCTCGGTCACGCCCGCGACGCCATCGCCAATCCAGAACACGCCGTTCGGCTTCATGTGAAAATTCGTCGCGCCGCTGCGGGTATCAGCCGCATGCAGCTTGCGCCTGTCCTCGACGTAGAGGCCAACGGGCGATTGATCCTGCCCGAACATGCCGGCGTTCATTGCGAACGCGAGCGTCTCCCCCTTCTGCTTCAACGCGGACGCGAGCGCGCCCAGCGATCCGTATGGCCTGTCGTCCGGCCCGCTCAGGAACAGGCGAATGTCGTCACGACGCGGATCGAACGTGCAGACGGTGAATTTGGCGCTGTTGAAATTCTTCGGCGCGCAGGCGGCCGAAGCCGTCCCGTCCACCACGCCGAAGCCGATCACAAGAAGCGCGGCTAAGGCCGCGGCCTGTTGCCGCTTGGGGCCTTGCGGCCGCGTCACGCCGTTGGGCTTGCGGGCTGAACAATTCATGCGCCGCGACACTAGCGTTCTGGCTTGATTCGCGCCATTCCGACGGCGTCGCGCGAGGCGTCGCATGGAGCCTCCCCACGCTTGCGTTCGCGCCGCGGAGCGGCTAACTGCCGCGATCTTGCCGGGGAGTGAGATGAATTCGGAAACGTTCGCGCTTGCCGTCGCGGTGGCCATGTTCGCTGCAGGACTGGTTGGCCTTTTGCTGCAGCGCGTGTTGCCCGAGAAACACACGACCGGCGGCTCGCGCGATATGATCGGCGCGATCGCTGGCCTTCTTACGCTCCTGTGCGCTCTGGTTGCCGGGCTTCTGATCTGGACGGCGTATGGCGTGTATTCGAACCAGAACGCGCAGATTGAGGCCCTGGCGTCGAAGGTGATGCAGCTCGATCTTGCGCTGTCCGACTATGGTCCGGAAGCCCTTCCTGCGCGCGCCCAGATCAGGGACGCGCTGGGGAAAACCATCGATCAGATCTGGCATGCGCGCCAGGACGACAGCAATTTCGCCGCGAACAACTTCGCCTCGGCGCTTGAGAACATGCGGTCGCGGGATAAGTTGCTGGCGAAGCTCCATCCCACGACCGACGACCAGAAGCAGGCGCTGGCTGCGGCGACATCCATGTCGGACGCCATCGGCCAGGCGCGAATGCAGATGTCCTTTGCGCTCTCCGCGCCCGTCGCCTATCCGGTGTTGCTCACCGTCGTCGGATGGGTCGCGTGTCTCTTCTGCGGGTTCGGACTGACGGCGCGCGGCACCGTGACTTCGGTGATCGCGTTGGCCGTTGGCTCCATCGCAATCGCCAGCGCGGTTCTCTTGATCCTGGACCTTTCCGATCCGTATTCCGGGATCGTTCGCGCTTCGCACGCCCCGTTGGAGCAGGCGCTGGCGGTCATGGGCAAGGAGTGACGCGTTGCGCCGGCGTTAAAGCACCTTGCCCGGATTCATCACCCCGTTCGGATCGAGCGCCGCCTTGATCTGGCGCATCATGGCGAGCGAAGCGGGATCCTTCCACCTGGCGAGAAGTCCGCGCTTGAGCTGACCCACGCCGTGCTCGGCGGAATATGAGCCGCCGAGGCGCGCGACGATCCCGTGCACGATCTCGTTCACCGCATCCCAGCGATCGAGGAAGGCCTGCCGATCGGCGCCGATCGGCTGCGACACGTTGAAGTGGATGTTGCCGTCGCCAAGGTGGCCGAAGGCGACGACGCGAGCCCCCGGTTCGAAGGCTTCGACTGCGGGCGTCGCCTCCCTGATCAATGTGGGCACGAGTCCGACCGCGACCGAGACGTCGTGCTTGATCGAGCCGCCTTCCTTGCCCTGAGCGTCGGACAGGCATTCGCGCAATTGCCAGAAGTCCGCCCGCTGCTCGAGCGAGGCGGCGATCGAAGCGTCTTCAATGACGCCCTCATCGAGCGCCGCCTCGAGGGCGCCGGCGAAGGCCTCGTCGAGTCCGCTTGGGCTCTGCGACGACGCCTCGATGAGAGCGTACCAGTCGTGCGCGCCTTGCAGCGGAGCGCGCGCGCCGCCATGTCGAATCCCGATGTCGTGGGCGTTGCGGCTGATCAGCTCGAAGCTCGTGATTGCCGCGCCGAGCCGTTCGCGAGCCATTCTCAGGAGTTTCAGCGCATCGTCGGGGCTTCTCAAACCGACGAACGCCGTCGCTTGCGCGCGCGGATTGGGAAAGAGCCGGAGCGAAGCGGCGGTGATGATGCCGAGCGTCCCTTCGGCGCCGATGAACAGGCTCTTCACATCGTAGCCGGTGTTGTCCTTGCGCAGCTTGCTTAAAGCGCGGACGATGCGGCCGTCAGCGAGCACAGCCTCGACGCCGGTGACGAGGTCGCGCGTGTTGCCATAGGCGATGACGTTCAGGCCGCCGGCGTTGGTCGAGATGTTGCCGCCAATGGTGCAAGTGCCTTCCGACGCGAGCGACAGCGGAAACAGGCGATCGGCCGCGAGCGCTGCCGCCTGCGCTTCGCCGAGCGTGACGCCCAATTCGCAGATCATCACGTTGCTGTCGACGTCGACCTCGCGGATCGCACGCAGGCGCTGCGTCGAAACGATGATCTCCTCGCCGCTCAAATCTGGCGTCTGTCCGCCGACGAGCCCGGTGTTGCCGCCCTGCGGCACCATGGCGATTCGCGCTTCGTTGCAAAAGGCGGCCACCTCCGCGACTTCCTTGGTCGAGCCGGGGCGCACCAATGCGAGCGCCTTTCCCTGATAAAGCTTGCGCGGCTCGACGAGCGCGCCCGCGAACAGCGCGGGGTCCGTCAGCACATGCCGTGAGCCCACAATATTTTGCAGGCCGGCCGCAATCGTTTCTCGCTTCGTCGCGTCCACCTAGAGCAGCCTCCGCGCGCGCGCTCTCGGCTTCGGGCGGCGAAAGACGGCGGCGATTTCGACATGGGCAGAAAAGCGAAACTGGTCAAGCGGCGTCACGGTTTCAACCTGAAAGCCGCCGTCGGCGAGAATGCGCGCGTCGCGGGCGAAGGTTGCCGCGTTGCACGAGATGGATATGACGAGCGGCAGAGGGGAGCTGGCGAGCGCGCGCGCCTGTTCGATCGCGCCCGCGCGCGGCGGATCGATGAGCGCCGCGTCGAACGCGGCAAGTTCGTCGGGCCGTAGCGGGCGGCGGAAGAGATCGCGCGTTTCTGTCTCAAGCTTGCGCAGGCTCGGCCCTGTGGCCGCAGCGCGGGCGAGCGCGGCGATCGCAGCGGGGTCAGCGTCGGTGGCGAACACCTCATGACCACGGGCGAGTCTCAGCGCGAAAGCGCCGGCGCCGCAGAACAGATCCGCGACCTTTTTCACGCCCGCGAGCGCGTGCTCGGCAAACTCGGCGAGCCAGTGCTCTCCCGCCTCGGTCGCTTGCAGGAAGCCGCCGGGCGGCAGTCGGGCCAGCGCCTCGCCAAACGCGACGCGGGTCGGCCGCCGCTCGATCACGATCTCGCCGTGATTGGAGACGCGCGCGAGATCGAGCGCTTCCGCTGTCCGCGCCAGCTTCTGTTCCTCGTTGCGTCCGAGGGGCCCCGAGCCGCGCAGGTCGACCTCCAGTCCGTCGAGCGTGGCGGTGACGCCGATGTCGAGGGGTTTCATCAAGCCGCGCAGATCGGCGCTCAGCGCCCGCGCGGCCGGAATGGCGCCCGCCATGCCAGGGCTGAACAACGGGCAATCGTCGATGGCGATGATGTCGT
Organism: uncultured Alphaproteobacteria bacterium; assembly: GCA_963726105.1. Taxonomy (GTDB): domain Bacteria; phylum Pseudomonadota; class Alphaproteobacteria; order Rhizobiales; family Beijerinckiaceae; genus Roseiarcus. Next base: position 12,049 of record CAVSBJ010000017.1, on the reverse strand, counting down.
GCGAGCGCGCGCGCATGAAGCCGACCTCGTCGGGGCGGCCATGGGGAAAGCGGGCGTGAAAGGTCGCCCGGCGCCGCCCCGCGCCATGCGCATCGACCAAATCCCTGACCTCTGCATGCACGCCCTCGCGCTCGAGCGCTTCGACGACCAGGCCGCGCTTCCATCGGCGGTAGAGCGGCGCCGGCATGTGCTGTGCGACGCAACCGCCGCAGGTTCCGAACCACGGACAAATTGGCCCCGCGCGTTCGGGCGAAGGGTCCAGCGTCTCGACCAGCTCGGCGCGCTTGCCTTCAGGCTTGACCAGCGCCCGCTCGCCCGGCAGGGCGCCTGGAACGATCGCCCCGTTGGCGCTGAGCCCATGCCCATGCGCATCAAGCGCGACGATTGAAACCTCCTCGAGCGGTTCAGCCATTGCGCGCGCCGATGAGGAATTCACGCGCTCCGGCGCCGCCGAGGATCGGCGACGGGATGAGGCCGAGCACCGTCCAGCCTTGCGCTTCGATCGTCGCGCGAACGCCTTCGCAGGCTCGCTCCAACGCCGCTTCGCTTCTGACCCGGCCTTTGACGAGATCGGTGCGGTCGAGTTCGAACTGGGGCTTGATCAGGCTGACGAGCCACGCCCGCTCGGTGGCGAGCTTGAGCACGTGCGGCAGCACCAGCCGTTGCGCAATGAAGCTCACGTCGATGACGATCGCGTCCGGCGTTTCGCCGAGCTTCGCCGTCGTCAACGCGCGCGCGTCGACGCCTTCGAGCGCGCGGACGCGCGAATCCGCCGCGAGGCGTGGATCGAGCTGGCCGTGGCCGACATCGACGGCGACGACCTTGGCCGCGCCGCGCGCGAGCAGGACGTCGGTGAAGCCCCCGGTCGAGGCGCCGATGTCGAGGCAGACGAGGTTTTTCGGATCGAGCGCGAAAGCGTCGAGCGCGGCGGCAAGCTTGACCCCGCCCCGCGAAGCCCAGGGATGCGGCGACTCGGCTTCGATCGGCGCGTCCCCCGCCACCTCTTCGGAGGCCTTCTCGAGCGGGAGCCCGCCGATACTGACCAGGCCGGCGGCGATCGCGGCCTGCGCGCGGGCGCGGCTCGTAAAGAAGCCCCGCTCGACGAGAACGATGTCCGCACGCTTGCGCATTGGCTCTTAACGAGGCGCGGGAAGCGCATTGTCAATGAAAATCCCCATCTCGAGGGCGCGCCGGCCGGGCTGGGAACGAAGACCGGGCGATCGCGTTTGAGAGGTGGCTTCGCGTTGAGCCGCTCTCCGGCTGGTGGCGATGATCCCGATCCCCTATGCGCTCGACGCGGTCAATTTTCTTGCGGCCGACGTCCGAAACCTGTTCGGGCCATTCGTCAACGTATTTCTCGTCACCGGCCAGCATTGGAGTCAGACCGACGTCGGCCTTCTAACGACCGCCAGCGGATTGCTCGGAATCGCGCTTCAAACTCCGATCGGCGCCGCGATCGACGTGACGCGCGCCAAGCGCGGCGTCATCGTTACGACGATGGCCGCGATGGCGGTTTCCGCAATCATCATCTTTGTCGCTCCAACCTTCTGGCCGATGGCGCTTGCCTTGAGCGTGCTCGCGGTCGCGGGCGACGCCTTTGTTCCCGCGGTCTCCGCGCTCACGCTTGGCCTGGTGACAAGAGACAAGCTTGCGCGCCGCCTCGGCCGCAACTCCGCCTTCGACCACGGCGGCAATATCGCCATCGCGCTCTTGGCCGGCGCGGTCGGCTACGCGTTCTCGCAGCGCGCGGTCTTTCTCATGGTTCCCATGTTCGCCGCCCTGACGTCCGCCGCCGTGCTCGCCATTCCAGCGAACGCGATCAATCACAATCGGGCGAGAGACCTGACCACCGACGGCGAAGCGCAGGGCGCGGCGGCCGGGTACCGCGTTCTCTTTCAGACTCGTCCACTGATGATTTTCGCCCTTTGCGCGTTTCTCTTTCATTTCGCCAACGCTCCGCTTCTGCCGCTGATCGGGCAGAAACTTGCGGTTGAATTCCCGCAAGAGGCGACCGCGATGATGTCATTCTGTATGGTGGCGGCGCAGGGAGTCATGCTGCCGATCGCGATTCTCGTCGGCCGCAACGCCGACGCCTGGGGACGGAGGCCGCTCTTTCTTGTCGCCTTCGCAGTCTTGCCGATCCGCGCGGCGCTCTATCCGCTGTCGGATAACGCGTTCTGGCTGATCGGAGTCCAGTTGCTGGATGGCGTCGGGGCAGGTATCTACCAGGCGCTCACCCCCTTGATGATCTCCGACATGATGCGCGGCACTGGCCGTTTCAACCTCGCGCAAGGCGCTGTCGCGACGACCCAGGGCGTCGGAGCTTCAGTCAGCGGATTGGCGGCCGGCCTCGCGGTCGACCATTTCGGCTATAGCGTCTCGTTTCTTGCGCTTGGCGCCGCTGCCGCCGTCGCGTTCCTGGTCTTCTTTGGCTTCATGCCCGAAACGCGCGACGAACACGCAATCAGCGGAAAAACCAGTCCGCCGGCGCTCGAGGGAGCGGCGGTCGGCGAATGAATCCCGAAAGCATCGCCGCCCTCGTCGTCCTGATCCTGACCTATCTGGGCGTCGCCGTCGGGCGGATTCCGGGTTTGCGTCTCGACCGCGCGGGGATCGCCTTCCTCGGCGGCGCGGCGATGATCGCCGTTGGCCCCTTGAGCCTCGAGGAAGCCTTTCGCGCGATCGATTTCGACACGATCGCCCTTCTGCTCGGCATGATGATCGTGGTTGCGCATCTCAAGGTCTCAGGCGCATTCCGGGCGCTTGGCGGATTCGCGATCGATCATGCGCACGCGCCGTTCGTCCTGCTGGTCACGGTAACAATGATGGCCGGCGTCTTGTCGGCCTTCCTGGTCAATGACGCGATCTGCCTCGTGATGACGCCGATCGTGCTGCAGGTGGTGCGCTCGCTTGGCCGCAATCCGCTGCCCTATCTGGTTGCGGTCGCGACCGCTTCCAATTGCGGCAGTGTGGCGACGATCACTGGAAATCCGCAGAACATGGTGATCGGGACGCTCTCCCGCATCCCTTATCCGGCGTTCGCCGCCGCGCTCGCGCCCGTCGCCACATTCGGCCTCGTCGCTGTCATCCTCATGGTGCGGCTCGTCTATGCAAAGGAATTCGCGTTCAAGGGCGAGCTTGAGCCGCATTCCTTTCGCGGCCACATGCATGGCGGTCAGGTGCTCAAGGCGAGCGTCACCTGCATTGCGCTTGCGATCGCGTTCTTTGCTGGCGTTGCGCCCGCCAAGGCGGCCATTCTGGCCGGCGCGTTCTTGCTGCTCACGCGCCAGATCAAGCCCCACCGCATCTATCGCGAACTCGACGGGCCGCTGCTCATCCTCTTTGCCGGCATGTTCGTCGTCGTCGCCGGCGCGGAAAAGGCTTTGCTGACGCCAGACCGGATCGCGATGGCGAGGACGCTCGGCCTCGACATGGTCTGGCGCCTGTCGCTGTTCACCGCAGTGCTTTCGAACATCGTGAGCAACGTGCCGGCGGTCTTGGCGCTGAGGCCGTTCATTCCGACATTCCCTGACCCTCAGCGCGCCTGGCTCGTGGTCGCGATGAGCTCGACGCTCGCCGGAAATTTCACCCTGCTCGGATCGGTCGCAAATCTTATCGTCGCCGAACGCGCCCGCGCGGAGGGCATGCCGATCAGCTTCTGGGCCTATTTCAAGGTGGGAGCGCCGCTGACCATCATCACGCTCGCGGCTGGCACGGCCTGGCTGATGTGGCGGTAGGCCCAGCTCCGCAAGACCTGCGGAGCCAGCCCGGCGCTCAACATTCGATGATGCAAACTCAACGGCAGTGGAGCGCGTGCCGCAGATCACATTTCCGTGATCGTGCATCCGGCTCGCCGTTCTCGCTGACCAATCCTTGTTCCGTCACGCGAACGTCATGCCCGTTCTCTAGCTGCGGCTGCGTCTTTGGATGCTGGAACTCGGGGAGACGTTCGCATGGGCATTTTCAACTTTTATCCGTTCAATTTTTACCGGGCGGCGCTTGGTCTGGGCTGCAGCGCGCTTGCCCTTGCCGCCGCGGCGAACGCCGCGCAGGCCGGCGACCTGATCAACGGCAACTCGCTGCTCGTAACGACGACCACATATCAGGACGTTGGCCAGGTTGCGGGACTGGTCGCGGGCACTACCGCGATCCCCGGCGGCACGGCGGTTTCGAACGGCGCCCTCAACACGGTCTGGAACAACTCGAATGTCGACGGACAGTTCGGCGTGACTTCGCCGCTCACGCTTCAAGACCTCAGCGCGACCAGCGCCAAGCTTCTCGCCAGCGAGACCCTGCCCACGAACCAGGTCGTCACCAGCTTCAGCTCGAAGTCGGAGCTCGGGCTCAGCATCGCGCGGACGGCCAGCGGTCCGGTCGCGACCTTCATGGGCTATACGCCAGGCGGTGCGGGTTATCCGCCCGTCGCCGCCGGCGTGCTTGACGTGTCGAACGCGGACAGCACCTCGTACGTGGACACAACCAACGTCGCCTCGCAATTCTACAAGTCCACCTACACCGATTTTGCGTTCAACCGGTCGGTCGTCGCGGTCGGCGCGAACGGCAGCTTCTCGATCACCCCGACTCTCGCCTATGGCGGCGACAACAGCCGGGCCGCCGTGCTGGGGCCGAACGGCCTCTATTATACGGTCGGCAACTCCAACAGCGGCACGACCACGGCGCCGCAGCTGACGAAGACCACCGGCCTCGAGGTGGTGACACCGGGCTCGACGCCGAACTCGACGATGATCGATCCGAACTTCAACACATATCCCGGGTACCAGACCTACTCGAAGGACAAGGCGGGAAAGACCAACAACTACCGCGGGGTGACCTATTACGACGGCAATCTCTACTTCACCAAAGGCAGCGGCGGCAACGGAATCGACACGGTCTATACCGTCAGCAATCCAAACGGCAAGCTTCCGACGTCGGCCACCGCGGCTGACGCCACGATCTCCATTCTGCCCGGCTTTCCGACCGACTCCGCCAAACAGACCGGCGCGAACTTCACTCCGTTCGGACTGTTCTTCGCCAACCCGACGACGCTCTATGTCGCCGACGAGGGCACCGGGAACGCGACCGACGTCAGCACGAACGCCGGCCTCGAAAAATGGACGCTGTCGGCGGGAACGTGGTCGCTCGACTACACCCTGCAGGCGGGTCTTATCGGCGATACCTATAGTGTGCCCGGCTGGGATTACGGCGAAACCACGATCGGCCTGCGCAATCTGACCGGCACGGTCAATACAAACGGGACCGTCACGTTATGGGCCACGACCGGGACCGTCAGCGGGTCGGGAGACAACGGCGCCGATCCCAATCAGATCGTCAAGATCACCGACGTCCTGGGCGACACGGCGCTGCCGACGAGTGAGGCGTTCTCGGTGTTTGACGGACCCGTGGCTGGACTGCGTTATGGCGGCGTCGCCTTCGCCGCCGCGCCCGAGCCGTCGACCTGGGCGATGTTGCTGCTCGGCTTCGGCGGCCTCGGCTTCGTAGGCTATCGAAAGCGGCCGGTTCCGTCGCTCGGCTGATCAGACCTCCGCTCATCGCCAGGCGACGCCTGCCCCTCTCCCATAGCCCGTCGAGAGATGGGCGTTCTTCCGAACGCCCTATCGGGAGAGGGAAGCGCTCACGCTTCCGCGTTGAGCGTGAAATAGTCCGGCGGGTTCGGGCCCCATACGTAGAATGAATCCTCCGGCGCGTGGTCGCCGCTCTTCCAGTCGCAATCGGCGGGCACAAAATCGATGCCGGCCGAATATTCGCTGAAAGACCCCCACGGGTCGCCGACATAGTGGAAGAAGTTGGAGCCGAGGACGTGGCGCCCGAGGCCCCATCCCCGGGCGAAGCCTTTGTCCAGCATGTGCATGGCGCCGCGGCCGATGTCGTCGACGGAGCCCACGTCCCAGCTCAGATGATGCAATCCCGGCGCGCTCGATTTGACGAAGGCGATCATATGGTGGTCGCTGCCGTGAATCCCGTGCAGGAAAGCGATGCCGTCGCCGGACCGGTCGGAGAGGCGCAAGCCCAGCGTGCGCGTATAGAACTGGACCGCCTTCTCGACGTCTCGCGTGAATAACAGCACATGCGCCAGGCGCCGGGGCGTGACGCGCGCAACGTCGCGCCGGAACGGCGCGCCGCGCTCGCCCGGGCCGATGGAGAGTTCGGAGAGATCCGACTTCTCGTTGGGCGAGGATTTCGCCGCGACCTTGATCTCGACCAGGTTGCCGTCGTGATCGTGAAACCACAGGCCGTTCGTTTCGACGCCGGGCGGCGGATCGAGCCGCTTCACGCCCATCGCCTGAAGCCGCTCTGCAAAGCGGTCGAAATCGTCGTCGAAGGCGCCGAATGAGATATGGCCGAGCTTCTTGCGCGGGCCCTCGCCAAGCGTGACCCAGACATGCGAGTTGCCGGGGGTCTTCAGGGCCAAGAGACCGCCTTTCTCATCGATCTCAAGTCCGAACTCGCCGTAGAAATTTTTGGCGACCGCGAGATCGGGGACAGCGAAATGAAACCGGTCAACCGAATGAACGCCCAGCTCGCCGGGACGTCGAGTTGGCTTGATGGCGCTGCGAATGGCGGTCATGGGCGCATCCTCTTGTTCCCAGTCGCGCACGCGGCCGCTTTGACCGATCGCACGCTGGCTTTGGCGGATGCTATCGCAGAAAGAGCCGAACGGCCAAGGTCAGCGCGCGCGCGCGTTGCCGCTCGTCGATAATGAATTGGGCGCGGGCTCGAACGGTGTTGGCGGCCCCGCATCGGGCGCTGGCGCCGCAACGACAGTGGGCGGGGGCTTGGGTTTCTTCTTTTTCGCTTGCGCGGGCGGCGGAGCCGGCTGCTCGGGGGAGGCTGCGTCGGGCCCCAGGTCGGTCGGCGGACCTTCGTCCGGGTTCGGCGCCGAGGCCTCGACCGGCGTATCGTGAATCACCACCGTGCCGCCCTTGCAGGCCGTCAGCCAGATATCGAAAATCGGATGCTCGACGCCGTGCAGGCCGGGCGAGTTGGCGAACATCCAACCCGAGAAGATGCGCTTCATCTGCTTCTGCTCATCGATCTCGTCGACTTGGGCGAAGACGTCGGTCTGCGGCGCATCGGTCGGCGGGCGGGAATAGCAGACGCGCGGGGTAATCTGCAGGGCGCCGAACTGCACCGTCTCGTTGATCGCGACTTCGAACGAAATGATGCGGCCCGTGATCTTGTCGAGGCCGTTGAAGACGGCGATCGGATTGCTGATCTTGTCGGCGAGCGCGGCGTCGGGGATTGTCAGCGCCGAAACCGCGGCCAGCGCCGCGCCAGCCAGCGTCGGCCCCATCGCGATTGCGGAAGAAGCGCGACGTCGGATCGCGTGGGCCAAGCGGAGGAGGTCCATGGCGGGCGCTTTGCTGGTGAAGGGCGGCGGAATGAAGGCGGCTAGCCTCAGGGGCCGGGGCTCCAAGCCTCGTAATCGCCCCCGGTCGGCTGGCGTGGGCCAGGCCTCAGCGTCGAGCCGTCAGGCCGAATCGCCGCCGGCGTGCCGGTCGGATTTCCCATATGCGGCTTTTGCCACGGGTGGGGTTTGTAGTCTTCCTCGGTCGGCGGCACGTCGACGGTGTGATGAAGCCAGCCGTTCCAGCCCGGCGGAGTCATCGAGGCTTCGGCCAAGCCGTTATAGATCACCCACCGGCGCTCGAAGCCGAGAGCCGGATCGATGCCGGGTCGCCGATAATAGGCGTTGCCGAACTCGTCATGGCCGACCAGCACGCCAAAACGGCGGGTGTAGAATTGGGTGTTGAAATTCGCGCCATTCCACCAGGTGAAATAGTTCCGAAAAAATTGTTGGATCTGTTCCAGCATCCGTGGAGCTTCGTTTCTCGCCGGGAAATAAGTGCAAGCTGTGCGCGCGCCGGACTATGGCGATGCGGGCTTTGCGAGGCAAGCTGAACTTCTCGCCAGATATGGTTGAAAATCGCTCTTGCGGGTCTGCCCCGACTCGTCGGATGCTGCCCGTCCGCGCTGGCGTTAAGCCCTTGTTATCCACGTTATCCACAATATGTTGTGCCGTCGTTTGGGTAGCCATACAAGGTGTTGACGCGGTCGTCATAGTTTTGTAATGTGCGATGGTTCCAGGGATCGCGTGGGGATCAAGCGTCGGGGACAGCGGTTTTAGAGCGGGGCAGGGGCTCAAACCGACTAGGCGTGGTCTTGTAAATCTTGAGGCGGGTGAGGGGCGGGCGGCGTCCGGCGAGCCGACGGCGGCTTGCGCGTTGAGGGGCGCGCGGGAGCGCCGCTCAGGTCCGATAAGGCAGGAATAACGTGGCCAAGCAGGCCGCAACAATTGGGGTCGAAGGCGATGCGCATCGAACGGCACTACACACAACCGGGCGTCAGCCCTTACGACCTCATCTCCTTCGCCACCACCAAGAGCGAGATTCGCAATCCCGACGGGTCGGTCGTGTTTTCGCTCGAAGGCGTCGAAGTCCCGGCTGCCTGGAGCCAGGTCGCGGCCGACGTGCTGGCGCAGAAATATTTCCGTAAAGCCGGCATCCCCGCGCGGGTGAAGCGCGTCGAGGAGGAGACCGTTCCCTCTTTCCTCTGGCGCTCGGTCCCCGACGAGACCGCGCTGAGCTCGCTGCCGAAGGAAGAGCGCGTGGGCTCCGAGACCTCGGCGAAGCAGGTGTTCGACCGCCTCGCCGGCGCCTGGGCCTATTGGGGCTGGAAAGCCGGCTATTTCGACGGCGAAGACGACGCGCGCGCCTATTACGACGAGATGCGCTTCATGCTCGCGCGCCAGATGGCCGCGCCCAATTCGCCGCAATGGTTCAACACCGGCCTCCACTGGGCCTATGGCGTCGATGGGCCGAGTCAGGGCCACTATTACGTCGACTTCGAAACAGGAAAGCTCGTCAAGTCGAAGTCGGCTTACGAGCATCCGCAGCCGCACGCCTGCTTCATCCAGTCGGTCGCCGACGATCTCGTCAACGAGGGCGGGATCATGGACCTCTGGGTGCGCGAGGCGCGCCTGTTCAAATACGGCTCCGGCACCGGATCGAACTTCTCGCTTCTGCGTGGAGAGAACGAACAGCTGTCGGGCGGCGGCCGCTCGTCCGGCCTCATGTCGTTCCTGAAGATCGGCGACCGCGCCGCGGGCGCGATTAAGTCGGGCGGCACCACGCGTCGCGCCGCGAAGATGGTGGTCGTCGACGCCGACCATCCTGACATCGAATCCTTCATCGACTGGAAGGTGCGGGAAGAGCGCAAGGTGGCCGCGCTCGCCGCCGGCTCCAAGATCGTCAAGCGGCATCTCAAGGCGATCCTCAAAGCCTGCCTCAATTGCGAAGGCTCGGGCGACGATTGCTTCACGATCGAGAAGAACCCGGTGCTCAAGCGCGAGGTGAAGGCCGCGCGCCGCAACGACGTGCCGGACGGCGTGATCAAGCAGGTGATCCAGTACGCCCGCCAGGGCTATACGAAGATCGACTTCGAGGAATACGACACCGACTGGGAGTCGGAGGCCTATCTCACCGTCTCGGGCCAGAACTCGAACAATTCGGTGCGTCTCAGCGACGCGTTCCTGCATGCGGTCGAGACCGACGGCGAATGGAGCCTCACCCGCCGCCTCGACGGCAAGGTCGCGAAGACCCTGAAAGCCCGCGATCTGTGGGAGAAGATCGGCTACGCCGCATGGGCGTCCGCCGATCCCGGCCTGCAATATCACACCACCATCAACGACTGGCACACATGTCCCGAGTCGGGCCCGATCCGCGCGTCGAATCCTTGCTCCGAATACATGTTCCTCGACGACACGGCCTGCAATCTCGCCTCGCTCAATCTGCTGCAGTTCCGCAATTCGGCGACGAAGTCGTTCGACGTCAAAGGCTACGAGCACGCGATTCGCTTGTGGACGCTGACGCTCGAGATCTCGGTCGCGATGGCGCAGTTCCCCTCGAAGGAGATCGCGCGCCTGTCTTATGACTACCGAACGCTCGGCCTCGGCTACGCCAACATCGGCGGCCTGCTCATGTCGTCCGGCATCCCTTACGACAGCGACCACGGCCGGGCGATCTGCGCCGCGCTCTCCGCCATCCTGACCGGCCGCGCCTATGCGACCTCGGCGGAAATCGCCGCCAAGAGCGGCGTCTTTCCCGGCCACAAGGCGAACGCGCAAGCGATGCTGCGCGTGATCCGCAATCACAAGCGCGCCGCCGACGGTGAAGCGGGGGCTTACGAGACGCTCTCCGTTGCGCCGACGCCCCTTGACCGTAACGAACTCGCCAATGCGGGGTCGGAATGGGCGGACTTGAGCGAAGCCGCGCGCGCCTCGTGGCGCGACGCGCTGGCGCTCGGCGAGGCTCATGGCTATCGCAACGCGCAGGTCTCGGTCATCGCGCCGACCGGCACCATCGGCCTCGTCATGGATTGCGACACGACCGGCATCGAGCCGGACTTCGCCCTGGTCAAATTCAAGAAGCTCGCGGGCGGGGGCTATTTCAAGATCATCAACCGCGCCGTGCCCGAGGCCTTGCGCACTTTGGGCTATGACGAGAAGCAGATCGGCGACATCGTCGCCTATGCGGTCGGCCGGGCGACGCTCGCCCATGCGCCGGGCGTCAACCACGCCGCGCTGAAAGCCAAAGGACTGCCGCAAGAGTCGATCGACAAGGTCGAGGCGGCGCTTGGCGGCGCTTTCGACATCCGTTTCGTCTTCAACAAATGGACGCTCGGAATCGAGACCCTCGCCCATGCGCTGAAGATCCCGCCCGAGCGCTATGACGCGCCGGGCTTCGATCTTCTGACCGCGCTTGGCTTCACCAGGTCTGAGATCGAGGCCGCCAACAGCTTCGCCTGCGGCGCGATGACGCTCGAAGGCGCGCCCTATCTCAGACAAGAGCATCTGTCCGTGTTCGACTGCGCCAACCCCTGCGGGCGCATCGGCAAGCGCTACCTCTCGGTCGAGAGCCACATCCGTATGATGGCGGCGGCGCAGCCGTTCATCACCGGCGCGATCTCGAAGACCATCAACATGCCCAATGATTCGACGGTCGAGGATTGCAAAGACGCCTACATGCTCTCGTGGCGCCTGGGCCTCAAGGCGAACGCGCTCTATCGCGACGGCTCGAAACTGTCGCAGCCCTTGAACTCGCAACTGATCGAGAGCGACGAGGAAGAGGACGATGCGGTCGAGACGCTGATCGCGCTCAACGCGCCGCAGCGCGCCGCCGCCGTCGCCGAGCGCATCGTCGAGCGCGTGGTCGAGCGGGTCGAGCGCCTGCGCGAGCGCGAGCGGCTGCCCAACCGGCGCAAGAGCTACATCCAGAAGGCGGTCGTCGGCGGCCACAAGGTCTATCTGCACACCGGCGAATATGAGGACGGGCGCCTCGGCGAAATCTTCATCGACATGCACAAGGAGGGCGCCTCCTTCCGCAGCTTGATGAACAATTTCGCCATCGCCATCTCGCTTGGGCTTCAGTACGGCGTGCCGCTCGAGGAATATGTCGAGGCCTTCACCTTCACCCGCTTCGAGCCGTCGGGCTTCGTGCAGGGCAATGACGCGATCAAGAACGCGACCTCGATCCTCGACTATGTGTTCCGCGAGCTCGCCATCTCCTATCTCGGCCGCAACGACCTCGCCCATATCTCGCCCGACGAGATCGGCAACACGGTTCTCGGAGGCGGCGTCGATCAGGACAAGGCGCCGGGCTTCGGCGAGGCCAGCGCCTCGCCCGCGCCCGTCTCCTCCGTCGTCTCCAAGGGCCTCCTGCGCTCGCGGCCCGGCGACAAGCTGATGCTGGTGCGCTCGGGCGTTGGCGATTCCCCCGCTGCTCAGGCCAGCGGTTCGGGCGCGCATGGGCCTTTCGTGCAGGGGGCGACCGCGCTCAAGGGCGAACTTGCCGAACGCACCGCGCCTGCGCTGGGCTCGAGCCTCGCGCCGCAAGCCGAAACCGTCGCCGAGAAGCGCGCCGAAGCGCGGATGAAAGGCTACGTCGGCGAATCCTGCCCCGAATGCGGCAATTTCACCATGGTCCGCAACGGCACTTGCCTCAAGTGCGACACGTGCGGCGGGACGACGGGG
>CAVSBJ010000016.1:0-5459 GCA_963726105.1 uncultured Alphaproteobacteria bacterium | reverse complement strand
TCCGTTCCTGCCCTCGAGATTCAATCTATCATCGAATGGCGGTCTGTCGTCCGCGTCAGGGTCCGTGAGTCGCGACCCAAGACCAGCCCGGCTTGAAATTGTTCTAATTGCGAAATGATCGCAAAGACTTGCGGCCCGATTGGCGGTTCTCTACCTCTCGTTCAGCCGTCGGCTCCATGCCGGCAAGGGCGCGAAACCGAGAGACCATTCGTCATGCAGATTGCCGCTTCCAATGATGACGAGACGATCGCCGCGCTGGACCAGATGAAGAGATCCGTCCGGATGGCCTTTTGCGGCATCATGCAATCGACGCGCGTTCCGCCATGGCGGCGCTGAGCCTCGCGGCCACCGCGGTCGGCCTGCTCTATACGGAAGTCGCCGCCGCGCATTGCGACGATGGCGCATGCCCGTGCGGCTGGGAGCCGCGCGGCGCGGCCGACCTCGAAGCGCTGCAGACCTCGCTCGCCCTCGCCGCCAAGCCCCAGCGCGCCGATTTCCACGCAATCCAGGTCGAGGGCCACGCCTGAGGATCGCCCCACCCGCTACCCTCACACGACGTCCGCTTCGAACCGCGCCGGGGCGTTGGCGCCCATGAGACAGGGGGCGACGAACAGCGTCGTGCTCCACGCCCCTCGCACAGTGCGGCTCGCGACGACGACCCAGAAGATCGCCAGACACAAGGTGAGCCCTCCGCCGACAACGCTGAACAGGCTGAGCCCGGTGACGCGCGCGAGCGCAAAAGTGGCGAGGGTGTAGACCGCGAGCGGAAAGGTGAAGCCCCACCAGCCGAGATTGAACGGCAGACCTGCGCGCAGATAGCGCACGGTCTTGAGGACCGCGAGGCTCAGCCACCAGACGCCATAACCCCACAGGATCAGGCCTCCGATCGCGCCAAGGCCAAAGGCGACCTCGCCCATGGACGCGAGCCCGTTGGCGGCGAAAATCCTGGGCGCCGCGGCGCCGAGCAGGACGAGGCCCAGCGCTCCCGTCCCGATCGGCCCGAGCGCGAGCCAGGCGGTGACCCCCATGTCGCGCTCGGGCAGCTTGTGCAGCGCCAGCCGCAGGAACAGGAGCACGAGCACGCTCATGGCGAGCGGCACCGAGCACGCCCAGAGGACGTAGCTGAGGATGACGACCAGGAAGGCCTCGGGGGCCGCGAGATGCGGCGCGAGCAGTGCGCCGCTCGCGGCCGCGACCTCCGAGGCCACGATCGGGAGCAGCCACACCGCCGTCAGCTTCTCCATCGAGTGCTCCTGCCGGGTGAACATGAAATAGGGGATGGCGAGGCCGCAAACGACCGACATTGCAGCGTCCGCCTGCCACAGCGCGCGCGCGACGCCGACGGCCAAGCCGCTGCCGAGGACATCGGGGCCGAAGGCGAGACAGCCATTGACGATGGTCGCGAGCCCCATCGGGATCGCGCCAAAAAACATCGACATCACCGGATGTCTGAAAATCAGCGCCGCCTCGCGCGGGAAGAAAACCCAGCGCGCGGCGTAGAGAAGGCTGAACAGCGCGAAGAGCGCAATATTCGCGAGCCACAAACCGACCGCGACCGCCCGCAGGCCCGGAAGGGGAAGCGGAAACTGGTTCAGGGTGAGCGCGAGCGCCCCGGTTCCCATGGTCACGGTGAACCAGTTCGGGGTGAAGTTTCGGACGATCTCCAGGAGCGGTTTCGCGTCCCTGCGGGCGAGAGTCTGAAACGGAATGTCGAGCGAGCTCATCAGTTTTTCTCCTGCACGGAGGAAAAGTAGCTTGCGTCAATCCATCAATCCAATAGATTGTTTGACTTGTTACGATCTGATTTATGGATTGAACGAGGAGCCCCGTGACGCTCGAGCAGTTGCGCGTTTTCATCGCCGTCGCGGAGCGCGGTCACGTGACGGAAGGGGCGCGGGCGCTCAACCTCGCCCAATCGGCCGCGAGCCACGCGATCGCCTCGCTCGAAGCTCGCCACGACATCCGGCTGTTCGACCGCATCGGCCGGCGCATCGTCCTCACCGAAGCGGGCAGAGCGCTGCTCGCCGAGGCGCGCCGCATCCTCGCCGAGGTTGAGCACGCGGAGCGCACTCTTGCCGAATTCGGCGCGCTCGAGCGCGGCGCGCTGAGCCTGCACGCGAGCCAGACGATCGCCGGCTACTGGCTGCCGCGGCGCCTCGTCGCCTTCCGGCGCGCCTATCCGCGCATCGACATCAGGCTGACGATCGGCAACACCGCCGAGGTCGCGGCTGCGGTCGAGAGCGGTGTGGCGGAACTCGGCTTTGTCGAAGGCGCGGTGAAAAGCCAAAGCCTCGAAAGCCTCGTCGTTGCGAGGGATCAATTGGTCCTCGTCATCGGTCCGGATCATGCCTGGGGCCATGCCAAATCGCTGGCGCCGGCCGATCTTCTGCAGGGTGAATGGGTGCTGCGCGAGGTCGGATCGGGCACGCGGTCGGTGTTCGAACAGGCGCTGAGGCGGCTCGGAATCCGGCCCGAAACGCTTAAGATCGCGATGGAGCTGCCCTCGAACGAGGCCGTGCGCGCCGCGGTCGAGGCGGGGCTGGGCGCGACCGCGACCTCCGCCTCAGTCGCCGCTTCGAGTTCTGGAGGCCGGCCTGCTTCGGCAGGTCCGGTTCAAGCTGCCCGAGCGCGAGTTTCATGTCCTCAGCCAGAAAAATCGCCCCCGCAGCCGCATTGCAGCCGCTCTGTTCTCGATCCTCGCCGCCCGCAGGCGGCCGAGTGCTCACGCCCCTGACGGGTGATAGTTCGGGCTCTCGCGGGTGATGGCGACGTCGTGGACGTGGCTCTCGCGAAGCCCTGCGCTGGTGATGCGCATGAAGCGCGCCTTCTCCTGGAACTCGGGGATCGTCTCCGCCCCGACATAGCCCATGGCGGCGCGCAAGCCGCCGGCGAGCTGATGCACGATCGCAGCCGTCGGGCCGCGATAGGGCACCTGGCCCTCGACCCCTTCGGGCACGAGCTTCACCGAATCCTTCACGTCCTGCTGGAAGTAGCGGTCGGCCGAGCCCTGCGCCATCGCGCCGAGCGAGCCCATGCCGCGGTAGCTCTTGTAGGAGCGCCCCTGGTAGAGGAACACTTCGCCCGGGCTCTCGTCGGTGCCGGCGAGCAGCGAGCCGATCATCACGCTGTCCGCCCCGCCCGCGATCGCCTTGGCGAGGTCGCCCGAATATTTCACCCCGCCATCGCCGATCACCGGCACGCCGGAGGCGCGCGCGGCCTCCGCCGCTTCGAGGATCGCGGTCAGTTGCGGCACGCCGACGCCAGCGACAATTCGGGTGGTGCAGATCGAGCCGGGGCCGATGCCGACCTTGATCGCGTCGGCGCCGGCGTCGATCAAGGCCATGGCGCCCTCGCGGGTCGCCACGTTGCCGGCGATGACCGAGACCTTGTTGGTCGCGCGCTGGATGCGCCGGACTTGTGCGAGGACCAGCTCGGAATGGCCATGCGCCGTGTCGACGACGAGGCAGTCGACGCCGGCCGCCATCAGCAGCTCCGCCCGCTCGAAGCCCTTGTCGCCGACGGTCGTGGCGGCGGCGACGCGCAGGCGCCCGTCGACGTCCTTGGCGGCGTTCGGATGCGTGGTCGCCTTCTCGATGTCCTTGACGGTGATGAGTCCGACGCAGCGCTGCGCATCGTCGACCACCACCAGTTTCTCGATCCGGTGCAGATGCAGCAGCCGACGGGCCTCCTCGTGGTTCACCCCCTCGCCGACCGTCACCACCTTGCGGGTCATGAGATCCGTCACCGGCTGGCGCGGATCGTCGGCGAAGCGCACATCGCGGTTGGTGAGAATGCCGATGAGTTTCGCCGGCTTGCCGTCCGCGCCGCGCTCGACCACGGGAATGCCGGAGATCGAGGCGCGACGCATGAGGCCGAGCGCGTCGGCGAGCGTGGCGTCGGGAAAGATGGTGATCGGATCGACCACCATCCCGCTCTCGAAGCGCTTGACCTTGCGCACCTCTTCCGCCTGATCCGCCGGCGCCAGATTGCGATGGATGACGCCAATTCCGCCTGCTTCCGCCATGGCGATTGCGAGGCGCGCCTCGGTGACCGTGTCCATCGCGGCCGAGATGATCGGCAGATTGAGGCGAATCGTGCGGGTGAGCTGCGTGCCGATATTCGTCGCGCTCGGCATCACCGCGCTGAGGCCCGGGCGGAGCAAGACGTCATCGAACGCAAGGCCTTCAGGAATAGAATTGGGTTCGACCACCGCCATCGCCATGCCCCTATTTGGATTGAGCGGGCGGACGGCGCAAGACTCGCATCCGCTGCATGGCGCGGCTGCCTAACATGGGAGGGGCGAAGTTCCTAGCAAGTTCCCGAAGTTCGAATCACGGCGTTCGCGCTTCGGAATCGAAAGCGCGGCGGAAACGCCCGCCGCGCTCATTCTGGCTGCGCGCCGCGGCCCAGCGGCGGCGGTGTCCCGTGTTAGTGAGGCAGCTTGTCCGCGAGGACTTCAACCCGCTGCATTTCCGGCGTCTTGGCGAACAGTTCCGGCGCCTTCGCCGTGATTTGCTTCGCGAGCTTGCCCTGGAGATGGGCGTCGCGCCCGCGCTCGTCGGCGAAGGCGTCGAATATGCCGAACGTCCTCGGCCCCATCCGAATCGCGAACCAAGCCGTAGTCTCGGGCTCGTCGCGGACCATGGACGTGGCGCTCGACAGGAAGTTCACGACCTCCTGCTCCTTGCCGGGTTTGGCTTCGAGTTGAACGTATAAAGCGTGCTGAGTCATTTCGCTCTCCTCAGTTCGTCCCGCCCCTGAAGCAATAGAAGAAAACTTTGCCGATACGATGGCGCATCCTCAGTTCCCGGACAGTCGCCAACATGAACGCAATGCCTTGTATGAAGGTCAACTCTAAGAACAACTCGCCATATCGGCGCCAAGCGGAGGTCGATACGATGGCTTTAAGGTGGCCTCGCTGCAACACGCCGCGTTTGAGCCAAAAGACGACGAGGCTTTTCTTGCGCGCGCCGTTAGGCGAAGCCGCCGAGCAAATCGCGCCGCCAGGGCGATTTACGACGAGGGGCGCGTGTGTCAGGTTTTTACGAGGTCGGCCGACACTGGCTTTCGAATCCTTCGGCGCGCGAGTGTACCGAGACCGTAGAAGCCGACGATCATCAGCGCCCAGGTCGAAGGCTCCGGGACACTGCCGGTTACGAAGTCGCCTGATGCAGACATGAAAGAAACCCCTGCTGGAAGGGCGTCGAAAGAAAACGTGGCCGTATCTCCTCAATCCGCCAATCCGTACGCTCCTCCAACTTGCAGGATCATCACGATCGGCGCAGTTGCCGCAGGGCCAGGGTACGAGATCGCCACGGAGGCGCGCGTCAGCCCTGAGCGAAGTCGTTAAATTGTTTCAGCGCCGGTGAGCGGTTCCGTACGGAAACGATCGCGTCGCCGTCGATATCGCCGCGCCGGGTGTTCGGCGATGTTCGCGCGCTATACAGTCCAAGGCCCGC
>CAVSBJ010000015.1:0-128671 GCA_963726105.1 uncultured Alphaproteobacteria bacterium | reverse complement strand
GCTGAAAGGTGAAGTTGTCGCAGCGCATGAACCGTGCCGTGACCTTATCGCCGCCGGTCAGTTCGTTAATTTTCGCTTCCGCCCAGGCGCGCCCTTGCTCGGTCTCGGTCGCGACCACGAAGCGGGCGCCGCGCAGCATCGCGACGTCGGTCGTGTGGCGATCGCCGTGCGCCACCATGAACGTGTCCATCGCCGCGGCGACGGCGTAATCGCCCCAGATGTCGAAAGAGTCTTGGTGAAGACTCCTTTCCCGTTGCAGCCGTCGCCGTGGAGGAACACGAGCCACTCCTCGCCAACGTCGCCGGTCAGCGAGTAACCGGCCCACTGCTGAAGGAATTGCATCAATTCGACGTCGCCGCCGGTGGCTTCGAACAGAAACTTTTTCCAGAGCGGACAGTCGGCCGTGTCGGCAGGCGCGAAGGCGGTGATCTTGGTTATGCCTTCGGCCGGATCGGATGGTCGCAACTCGCCGGATCGAAGATCAATCGTTCCGGTCGGCGCGCCAAGCAGGAACGGATCGGATTCCACCCGGCCGCGGTGACGGCGAGCGCGCTATCGCCGCGGGCGAAGCGCTCGACGCCGGCGGCGAAGGCGACCTTACGAACCTCTTTGAGCGCCTTGTTGGCGCCGCCAGCCGTGGCCTTGCGACCGAGCTGGCGGGCGAACTGAAATGCGACGTCGGTTTCGTCCCGGCGCCAATAAATACCCGTCCACAGGAACCAGCTTTTCGTGCTGTGGCAATATCGAATCTGACCGGCGTATTTTTCGGCGAAGTCGAGGGCGATGCGGTCTTGCGTGATGACGCTGTTAGGGTCGGGCCCGGCCTTCGCCGCGCTCTCGCGCTCTTTGCGCCGCGCCTCCCATTCTTCCGGCGTGAGATAATCGTCCATGTCGTTTGGAGGAGGGGTCTTCATCACCCGTTCTCCCGCAGGCGCTGGCAGCGCCCGTAATTAAAGCCGGCGTACCAGGCGTTCTTCCGATCGAGCGGCCAGCCGTGAAGGCCGAGCGGAAAACCGCCGACCTCGCGCTCGCCGTCGTATTTCTGAAAGAGTTCCGCAGCGAGGCCGTCGCGCCATTCGTCGGACCAAGCGGCCTTTAGCCTCGCTCGCTCTTGGCTGACCGCGCGCGTGCGGCCAGTCATTGGCCTTCCTCCTCTTCTGTCGCCGCAATTTGGAAGGCTTGGCTCGCTGCGGCGACGGCGATCGTCTGGAATCTCGATCGCGTCTCGCGATCAACGAAGTCGACGGTCGGCACCCATGAGATCGTGCCGTCCGACGCTTCGAAGGAGCGCGACGGCATTTGGACCCAAACATGCGAGCGCTTCACGTGCAGCCCGCAGCCGACCAAAACCATTCCGCTCGCAAGCTGAAGGTCGAAAAATCCGCGCAACGTGTTCTTGACGACGTGGCGCAGATTGACGACGCGCAACGCTTGCGCGGTCGCCGGTTTCGACATATCTCGGGAATGGTCCGCTGCCGTGCGTGACGTATTCCCGAACCCCGTCGCTTCACCGAGCGCGGGGTTCGACGTTTCGGAGGGCATGAGTCATCAAGCCTCCCCGCCTACGAACACAGGGCGGCGACGCTTGCCGGCGCGAACTTGTTGACGCTCCTGCGCCAAGAGCCACGCATCGGTCGCGGCTATTCGATAGATCGGAGTTTTGCCGAGGTAAGTCACGGGCGGGCCGGTTCGCTTCCGGTCCCAGCGCTCGATCGTTCTCTCGTCTTTCCCCAGGGCAGCGGCCTGTTCCGGCCGGAACCTGTAGCCTTGCGGCGCTTTGCGCGGCCGCGATTTATCGTGCGACATAATGACGCTTCTCCGGCGCGCTCATGCCAGCGCTATCGACCGCAAAAACAGATCGAGGCGCGCGACCGGCGCGAAAAAAAGTGGTTTGGGGGAAGCGATCGCACCCGTCGCTAACGGACGTCGACCTTGCCGGCCATCTCGGCGGCGTCCGGGCGATTCGGAGCATCTCGCGTCCGATTTGCCGTTCTAGTTCGCCGGGTCTCCCGGCAGTCCAGCCGGCATCTCGCCGGACGTCCCAGCAAATTCGCCGCATCACGCGTACGAATCGCCGTTCTGTCTCAGACCTAGCGCGGCCCGAAAACACCGTTAAGGTATAATGCGCCGCGTTTGTCCGTCAAGACTGCGCTTTGCGACTATTCTCAACAAATTTGACGACCTTTCCGCCGCGTTCCTTCGCAGACGCGATTAGTTGCCCGACGTGTTCCGCAGCCTTCCGCAATGGATTGTCGGCAAGATGAGCGTAGCGCGCCGTCGTGCTGACTTGCGTGTGTCCAAGCATCGCGCCAATGATTGGAAACTAAGGCCAGCGTTTACTAACATTGACGCGTAAGAATGTCGCAAATCGTGTATCCGCAAGCCGGAAATACCGGCCGCCTTGCAGATCGAGGCCCAAGATTTCTTCGGATCGATCAAATGTCCATCGCCGTTCGGGAAAACCCAGCGCGAGGTCGCGCCCGATTTGGCGTGGATCTGGCGCAGCAATTCGGTCGCCGCGTCGCTCAGAGGGACTCGGTGTTCCAACCTGCTTTTCGTGTGCCCCGACGGTTTGACCCAGATTCCGGCCTCAAGGTCGAGTTGATCCCACGCCATCGACAGCACTTCGCCGCGCCTCGCGCCGGTCAATAGCAGCAACCTAAATACGTTAGACATCTGTTGATCGCTGTGAGCTGCGAGGGCCGAGATCAACGCCGTCAGTTCCGGTTCGCTCAGATAGCGGGCGCGCTTTTGCTCATCGTTCTTTTCGAGTCCCCGCGCCGGGTTGTCGGTTCGCAATCGCCACCGGATCGAAAGAGAGAACATCTTTGACAGCACCGCCGCGCAGCGGTTCGCTCTGTATGGCGTCTCCGTCATGCCCCGGTGCAGTCGATCGACGTCGGCGAAAGTGACGTCGCCGACTTTCATCGGTCCCAACGCGGGCAGGATGTAGTTGTCGATGAGCGCGGAATAATCCTTCGCGGTGTTCGGCCGCTTCGACGGAAGAAAGTCGCTCTTGAACCGCTCGGCGAGTTCGCGCATGTCCGGCGCGGCGCGGCCGACTTCCCGATCCGCTTGGGGATCCTCGCCGCCGTCGATTCGACGCCGAAGCTCGCCAGCCTCTTTTCTCGCGGCTGATAGAGACCACGCAGGCGGACTCCCAATGACGAGGCGACGCTGCCGGCCGGAGTTTGTCCGGTAATTGAGGATGAACGACCGCGCGCCCTTTGCCGTGACGCAGAGGCCAAATCCCGGCGTGAAGTCGCCGCCGCTCCGGTTGGGCGCGTCCCAATATGGCTTGTTGTCCTTCACCGGCGCCGGCAAGGTCAGGACCAATCGGTCGGTCAATCTCTGTCTCATGGAAAAATCCCGTGTCAGCGCTATGTCAGCAAGCAAATGCTGTTGCTATGCGGGACAATGCGGACAAACGCGGGCGTATGTCAATGATAATCGCTTTTTGTTTCAATGCGCTAAGAGACAAAACAGGGAAAGAACGGGACTTATCAAATGCTTAGAAAACCGGCCAAAAAGAGACTTTTAATCAGAGGGTCGTGGGTTCGATTCCCACCGCGCTCACCAAGCGTTGAAGGTCGCAGCGCAGGCTTTGGGCGGCCAGCGTCATGGTCGCGGTCATTGCCAGGTCATCCTCCATCAACGACCAAAATCGTTTCGGCGACCATCCGGCGCTCGATGCAAAGTCCTCGCCGAGATGCGTTGTGTTTCACCGGAGCTGACCGACACGGGCGCGCTGACGACCCGTTCGTCACTCGAACAGGTTTCTCAAATGATCGTTCAGGAAGCGGCCTGACGGGTCCAGTCGACGGCGGATTGCCTGAAAGTCGTGAAAGCGCGGATAGAGCGACGGCATTTCGTCCGCGCGATTGAAATGCAGCTTGCCCCAGTGCGGTCGCGCGCCGAACTGCCGGAGGATCGCATCGACGTCGAGGAGATAGCTCCAATAGTCGATCCCCGGCTCGCCAGAGACCGAAATCGTCACGCTGGCGCGCTCGTAATAAGGGCTCAGCATGCCCGCATCGCCAGCGACAAAACGGTATTCCACCGGATAGATGCAATTCGTGTGTTTGGTTCGCATGAGCTCGCGGATTTGCCGCAACGCCTCCTTCCCGTTCTCGACCGCGATCGCGTATTCGAGTTCGTGGAAGTTCGGGATGTATTCGATCGGATAGATTTCTGAACTGTAGGCGACCCGCTCGAAATTCCTGTCGTTCGAGTAGGGTTGCTCGTCGGTGACGTTCATCACCTTCATCTCGCAAACGTCGTGCTCGCGCTTGACCTTGGAGACAGCGGCGACGTCGGGCAGGCAGTAGAGGTGTCGGGATTTGGCGACCGGACACCAGAAGAAACTGAAATGGCGATTGTTCTTCGCCAGTTCGTCGTGCTTTTCCATGCAGGACTCGAAATCCTCGCGCCACAGCGTCTCCTTGAGATTATAAGCGGGGATCGCCTGCAGCGTGATCGCCGACATCACCCCGAGCATGCCGATGGAAACCTGCGCCGCGGCCATCATTTCGGGATCCCGATCGGCTTCGAGCTCCAACACCGATCCATCCGACTGAACCAACCGCATGCCGGCCGCCTGGGACGAAAGACAGCCAAGTCCGATCCCTGTGCCATGCGTGCCGGTTGAAAGGGCGCCGGCGATCGCCTGAGTGTCGATGTCGCCCTGATTGGCAAGCGACAGACCAATCTCCTTGAGCGCGCGGCCGATGTCGCCAATCCTCGTGCCCGCGCGCACGACGACGCGCTTGCGATCAAGGTCGGCGCTGACGAGCCCCTGCATGTTGTTCAAGCTCAGCAGCAGGCCGCTCGTTGCGACTATGGGCGTGAAGGAATGGCCGGAACCGGCAACGCGAACGGGGAGATTTTGTCGCGAGGCCTCATGCACGAGCGCGGCCAATTCGTCCTCAGAATCCGGCTCCGCCTTGTGCCGCGCGATGAAGGATTGGTTGCCAACCCAGTTACGCCAGTGCCCGCCCGGCCCCAGCTGCGCCGAAGACTTTTGGGTCACATCAGTCATGCCGTCGTTTCCCTAATCGCGAGACATCGCGTGCCGCCGTACACTTGTCTTGCGTTCGCCGACAGACGCCAAAAGCCAACGTCGATCACACAAGCGATGTCAACCAGCGTCGCCAGCAGCGACCTCAGGAAGAGCTGGCTGTGCGCCGACGTGGAGCGCTGCCGCAGACAACGATGGTTCGCTCGACCTGTTCCGGAAAGACGGCCGCGCTGTGATAAGCCCGCTGTGCTCCGATCGAGAAGCCATAGACTCACGTGATCCGGTCGATGCCAAAAGCCTCGCGCAAAAAACGCTGTTGCGCGCAGGTTGTCAGCGCTCGTCACAGGCGATCGGTATCGATCGTTGTTGGATGGACTTGAAGGCAGCCCGTTCGAAACCATGTCCGGTTTTACGATGAACCATTGCGTCGGATCGAATGCGCATCAGGTCCGATCAGCTGCTGGAGGCAAGCTGCAGGAGCGGGGCGCGAGCCATCATCGCGCGCCGCCCGGATCTGGAACGCTTCTTCGAAAACTGACCGGCCCGGCAAGAGCGCGGACTTCAACCTCGACGAAGCCATGCGCACGCTCACCCCAAGTCCGGTGGCTCGATAGGCCGGGTGCGCGACCAGCGGACAGAGAATGAGTTCATCGGCCAGCTCCAGGCGAAGCGGCTTCGGATGCGAGCGAGACCGCACACCGTCGAGTTGACAAACCCTTCCGGAAAAACGGAATCCGTGCTATAGCTTTTCAATTCGCGGGTTCAGTCGCGCTCACGCGGCAGATCGGCGGCGAGGAGACCGGACGCTTTCGAGCCTTCATCGCCGTCGGGAGGCGTGACCACAACCTGAGGTGAGGGAGCCTGGAAATCCTGATTCCAATCGGCCGTAACCCATTGAAAAGGCTCGATTCGGAAAAATAAACGCTAGTAAGCGCCAGCAATTTTACGAGCGTTTAGGCGCGTTTACTGGCGTTTATGGGCGTTTAGGCGCGGGCGGTTCGCGTGGGCGGTTGTACACTAGGACGGGCGCTCAGCCTCACTCCGGCCCGGTCAGGACCGGGCAGTCGGCGCGCGAGCCCCACTCGGCCCACGAGCCGTCGTAAAGGCCCTCGACCTTGCCGCCGGCTTCCTCCACCGCCAGCGCCAGGATGGCGGCGGTCACGCCCGATCCGCAGGTGGTGATGATCGGCTTCCCAAGGTCGATATGGTGCGCCGCGAAGGCGGCCCTGAGCGCGTCCGGGGCCTTGAGGGAGCCGTGCTCGATGATGTCGACGAAGGGCAGGTTCAGGCTGCCGGGCATGCGGCCGCTTCTGACGCCGGGCCGCGGCTCGGGGACTGCGCCCCGGAAGCGCTCGGCGGGCCGTGCGTCCACCACCTGCGCCGAACCGTCCGCCAACGCCGCGCGCACCTTCTCGAGCGAAGCGACGAAGCCATCGGCCGGTCGGGGAGCGAACGGGCGCGGCTTCGGGCGGGCGTCGCCTGTCTCCAGGGACCGGCCCTCCTTGACCCATCGCGGCAGGCCGCCCTCGAGGATGCGCACATCCTCGACGCGATAGGCGCGCAAAGTCCACCAGACCCGCGCCGCGGCATAGAGGCCGAGGGAGTCATAGACCGCGAAGCGCATGCCGTCGCCAAGACCGAGCGTGGTCATCGCCTTCGCGAACGCCTCGGGCGTCGGCAGCATATGCGGGAGGCCCTGCTCGGTGTCGGCGATGAGGTCAATGTCGAAGAACACGGCGCCGGGGATGTGCTTCAGGCGAAACTCGGCCGCGCCAATCCGCGCCGTATTGGGCAGGTGCCACGACGCGTCGATGATTCCGAGATCGGGGTTGCCGAGCTCGGCGGCGAGTTCACCGGTGGTGATGAAGTTGCGCGAAGCCATGGAATTTCGATCCGTTCAGGCAGCGCCGAGCGCGATGCGCACGCGGCGGTTGATCTTGCCCTTTTTCTCAATTCCGGTCACTGAGGCATGGCCGATTTCACCCGTGCGCGCGACATGCGTTCCCCCGCACGGCTGCAGATCGAGGCCCTCGATCGTGATCAGGCGGACCCGACCCGTTCCCATCGGCGGCTTGACCGACATGGTCTTGATCAGGCCGGGGTTGGCCTCGAGCTCCGCATCGGCGATCCAGCGATGGCTCACCGCCGCATCGCGCGCGATCAATTGGTTGAGCCGGCGCTCGATGTCGGCCTTGTCGAGAGCGGCCTCGCCCGAATCGAAGTCAAGCCGCCCGTCCGCGTCGCCGACCGACCCTCCCGTCACCGGATAAACGTGGAGAATGGTCGCGCGGTCCAAGTCGTAGATCGTGTTGACGATCGGAAGCATTGTCCCGCAGCGCCCAGTCGATGCGGGCGTCTTCGAGCTCGAGCGTCCCCTGATCGCCGCTCTGTCCTCCGCCTTGCGGATAAAAGACCGTGCGATCGAGCGCGATTCCGCGCGGTTCGGACGCGAGCACGGTCGCTTCCGTCTCGGCTTGATACGCGTCTTCGCGAAAGAGCGCCTGTGTCATTGCACGAACACCTGAGGCGCGCTGCCTTTGGCCTCCAGCCAATCGGGCACCGGGAGATGCTTCGAGCGCAGGAAGGCCGGGTTGAACAGCTTGGAGGCATAGCGGGCGCCGGAATTGCAGAGGAGGGTCACGATCGTGTGGTCGGGACCCAGCTCGCGGGCGAGATGAACGGCGCCGGCGATGTTGATCCCCGAGGAACTGCCGAGCAGCAACCCTTCCTGAACCACCAGATCGAACACGATCGGCAGGGCCTCCTCGTCGGGGATCTGGTAGGCGAAATCGACCGGCGCGCCTTCCAGATTGGCTGTGATCCGGCCCTGGCCAATGCCCTCGGTAATGGAGGAGCCCGAGCTCTTGAGTTCGCCCGAAGTGTAAAACGAATAGAGCGCGGCGCCCAACGGGTCAGCGAGCGCGATCTTGATGTTCGAGTTGCGCTCTTTGAGGGCCATGCCGACGCCAGCCAGGGTCCCGCCGCTGCCGACCGCACTGACGAAGCCATGAACTTCGCCGTTGAGATCGTCATAGATCTCCGGCCCGGTGGTTTCGTAGTGGCCGCGCCGGTTGGCGACATTGTCGAACTGGTTCGCCCAGACGGCGCCGTTGGGTTCGGTCTTGGCGAGCGCCTCGGCGAGCCGGCCCGAATAGCGGACGTAATTGTTGGGATTTGAATAGGGGACGGCGGGAACCTCGATCAATTCCGCGCCGGTCATGCGCAGCATGTCCTTCTTTTCCTGCGCCTGGGTGTCGGGGATGACGATCACGGCGCGATAGCCGAGCGCGCTCGCCACCATCGCAATGCCGATGCCTGTGTTGCCGGCCGTGCCTTCGACGACCATTCCGCCAGGGCGCAAGGCGCCGCGCGCGACCGCGTCATTGATCATCGCCAAGGCCGCGCGATCCTTGACCGAGCCGCCCGGGTTCATGAACTCCGCCTTGCCGAGAATTGTGCATCCCGTGGCCTCGGAAGCGGCGCGAAGCTTAATGAGGGGGGTGCGGCCAATCGCGGCGACAACATCGCTTACAGGCTTCATCGCGATCCTTTGGGGTTGAAAGCGGGAAGGGTAGGCGACCGCGCGGCTTGCGACAAGCCGCCGCGCTTGCCATGAAACGGCGCGCTTATGGGGCTGCGGTCGGTGATTTTCTTCACCTCGAAACTATTCTGGATGCTGGCGTCGCCGATCAACCTGTTGTTGTTCGCCGCGCTCATTGGCGTCTTGCTGTGCTTTGGCCGGCGCGTCGGTTTGGGGCGCGGACTGGCGCTGACCGCGATCCTCATTTTGGTCGCAGCGGCGACATTGCCGGTCGGCAAGATTCTGATCGCGCCGTTGGAGGACCGATTCCCTCTGCCTCCGACGGATCTGCCTCCTCCCGAGGGCATTGTTGTGCTCGGCGGGGCGATCGACGATGAAGTGAGCAAAGCCCGCCGGGAGACTGTGTTCGATGAGGGCGGCGAGCGCCTGACTGAAGCCGTCGTCCTGGCCAAGCGCTATCCGCAAGCGCGGGTTGTCTACACCAGCGGCAGTTCGTCGTTTGCCGGCAAGACATCCACGGAGGCGTTGCAAGCCAGAACATTCATGTCGCAAATGGGGATCGCGCCGGAGCGGGTGACGATCGAGGACAAATCACGTAACACCGATGAGAACGCCCGCTTCACCGCGGCGATCGTCCATCCGCAATCTTCCCAGCGCTGGATCATCGTCACCTCCGCCTTTCATATGCCGCGCTCGATGGGCATTTTCGAGAAAGCTGGTTTTCACCCGATCGCCTATCCTGTGGCCTTTCGCACGCGGGGTCGCTGGCCTGACGATCTAAGGCTCTCGTTCGAGCCGGTTCGAAACCTGCGTATCTTCGAGATAGCCGTGCATGAGTGGATTGGACTAGCGGCCTATTGGGTGAGCGGACGCAGTGATCATCTCTTTCCCGGCCCTAGGCCGTGTGGACGAATTTTCGACAGATGATGTTTTTGGGATTCCCGCGGTGAATCAGGCGTGATTCATAGGACTCCGACCGAATCAGGGGCCGGGGTCCATGTCGACAAAGATGGATGAGAACGATTGGGCGCACACGCTTGCGGTGTTCCGGGCCTGCCTGCCTCGGCGTGGACGGAGGGCCGAGGACGATCGCCGCTTCCTCGAGGCGCTTCATTTTTTCACCGTCGAGAACGTTCGCTGGCGCGCGCTGCCGGAGCGCTTCGGTCATTGGAACAGCGTGTGGAAGCGCTTCGATCGCTTGAGCAAGGCTGGCGTCTTCGAGGCCTTCTTCGACACGCTCGCGTCCATGAGTTCCACGGCGCATCTCCTTCAGATGTTCGACTCGACCACCGTGCGCGCTCATGTCTCGGCGGCCGGAGCAAAGGGGGGCAAGAAGGCCAGGCGCTCGGGCGCTCGCGTGGCGGCTTCACCACGAAAATCCACGCAAAATCGGACGCCTCCGGCGACATCATCGCCTTCGACCTGACCGGCGGCGAAGCCCCCGACGGGCGTCACTTCGAAACCCTGCTCGATATCGGGCCCGACATTCAGCCGCGCGCCGTCATCTGCGACAAAGGCTACGCCAGCAAGGCCAACCGCGACGCCGCGAGAGCGCGCGGCGTCGCTCCGGTCATCCCGCACAAGGCGAACGAAAAGAACAAGCCGGCCTTCTTCGCACGAACGCTCTACAAAGCCCGCGCCCGCATCGAGCAGGGCGTCGGACGGCTCAAGCGCTTCAAGCGGGTCGCGCTACGCTGCGAAAAGACCGCCCAAAACTTCAGATCGATCGTCAGCTTCGCCGCCGGCCTATGCTTGATCAAATTCGTCCACACGACCTAGTAAAAGTGCTGGCGTTTACCAGCGAACGACTGAAGCCGGGTCTGCTTCCCCATCTGCGCCCCGTATGATCCGTGCCGGCGCTGGAATCCGGCGAGCAGAAAATATAGCACAGGGTTCAGTTTTTCGCAAATGAATGTCGTATCGACAGGCCTGTCGAAGCCGGATTGCATTCCGTCGCGGCCCCCGCCTCTAAGCCCCGATCGCGGTCGCCTCGAGCCGGGCGCTCAGCCTCAGCGCGTCATTGATGACGATCGCGCCGCGACGGCGTTCGATCAGGCCTTCGCGCTCCATGGCGTTGATCTCGCGCGACACGGTTTCGCGTCTCGTATTGATCCGCGAGGCGAGCTCCGACTGGTTCGGCGGGGCGAGGATGATGGCCCGCTTCGGGTCCTCGCGATCGGGACGGGCGAGGCGCAGGAGCTCGGCGTGGACGCGGCTGCGCACGTCGAGCGCGCCAAGCTCGCCGACCCGCCGGGTCATCGCGCGGTTGCGCGCGACCAGCGTCGCGACGACCGCTTCGCCGAGCGGGCGGTGGGTGAACATCGTCTCGACGAAGATCGCGCTCGGCATTTTGGCGATCGTCGAGTCATTGACCGCGAAGACGCTGAGCGAGCGCGGGCCGCCGTCGAGAGCGGCGAGTTCACCGAAGAACGAGCCTGCTTCCATGTCGGAGAAAATCAGGTCCTGCCGCACCCCGTGCGACACCGCCCTCAGGCGTCCGGTCATGACGAAATAGACGTCCCGGTCGTTGGCCGTCTGACCCAGGATCCACTGACCCGCCGACGTCTTGAGCCAGGTGCAATGGCGATCGAGAATCCGACAGGATTCCGCATCGAGCGTCTTGAAACACGGGTGCGCTGAAAGCGAGCTTATGACCATCGTCGCGCTCGTCGAGGATTGGCGCTGACGCGGCAGACGTCGACGCGCATGTCAAACCGACTGTGTCCACCCCGCCGCGGCGTCAGGCGTTCCGGCGCGAGGCCGTCTGCATAGATTTGGGCCGCCTCGGAGACCTTCCGGGTCAGTGCGCGATTGCGCACGACCAGCGTCGCAATCACCGCTTCGCCGAGCGGCCGGTGGTTGAACATTGTCGCGATGAAGACGCTGCTCGGCATTTTGGCAAGTGTCGAATCCTCGACCGCCAGGGCGGCGAGGGAATTGGGCACGCCTTCGAGGGCGCTCAATTCGCCGAAGAAAGAACCCGCCTCGATGGCGGAACTGACCCGGTCGCGCCGCGCCCCGTGAGGCGTCACCCTCAGGGGGCCGGCCAAAACAAAATAGACCTCATGGTCGTTGCCCGCCTGGCCGGCGACCCAGGCGCCCGCCGGCGTCCTGAGCCAGGTGCATTGCCGATCGAGAATCCGACAGGACTCCGGATCGAGCATCGTAAAGCAAGGGTGTACTGAAAGCGAATCTATGACCATCTTCCGCCGCCGATGATC
The DNA here is from genome assembly GCA_963726105.1 of uncultured Alphaproteobacteria bacterium. Taxonomy (GTDB): domain Bacteria; phylum Pseudomonadota; class Alphaproteobacteria; order Rhizobiales; family Beijerinckiaceae; genus Roseiarcus. The sequence continues at coordinate 116,892 of CAVSBJ010000015.1, read as the reverse complement.
CCCGGTGACGGTGGCGGACGTCGGCCCTTGCGTCAAGCGACTTTCCCGCGCGCTTCACGGGTTTGGCCTGACATAATTGGGGAGAAGGCCTTTGCAAAGACGGGCGGCTTTTCCAAGAATAGCAGTGTATTAACATTTTTGCCTGTCGCAATGTGACGGCCATCACAGCCAGGGCCCGCACAATCGTGTAGGGAAGGTGCCGCTGGGGCTCTGCGCCCACCTCCTGGTCGACAGGGGTCCGGTCGCCAGGAGCGATCGGTCACCTGGGGTCACATTTCCCGCGTTTCCGCGCCCTGGGGCCTGGTGCGAAGCGCGGTCCTCACGCTGATCTCCCACAGCGCGAGGAAAAGAGCGCGGCGCCTGCGCTATCTTCCGCGGGCTAGGGCGCCGCGCTCGCTCTACTGAGCCTGCCCTCACCGGAGTTTCTCACCGGACCTGAAACTCCATATGCACGCGGTCATGGACGCGCTTCGCGCTCTCCGGGTTATAAAGGCGCGCGATCGGCGCGCGGCCATGGGTATGCCCGTACCAGACCCGCCCCTGCGCGGCGCTGCCGGGTTGAGGGCCGCCGTGAAGTTTCCCGACGCCATTGGCCTTGGGTCCATGCCGGGCGAGGCACAGGTTGTAAGCCATCGCTTCATGATATTGCGCGCATGCCGGATTGTCCTGCGCTTGCGCGCTTCCGGCCCAGCCGAGAGCGGCGAGACAAAGCGCGATCGCGACGCGGGCGGCCATGGCTTCAGTTCCTGAGCGTGGCGCCGGTCTTCTTCGACACCTCGGCCACGATCTTCGACACCGTCGCGTCGATTTCGGCCTCGGTCAGCGTGCGCTCGCGCGGTTGCAGCGTCACATGAATGGCGATCGACTTCGTATCCTCCGGCAGGCCTTGGCCGCGATAAACGTCGAACACCCCGACCCTGGCGACAAGCGCGCGTTCGGCGCTCTCCGCCGCCTTGAGGATGTCCGCGGCGCTCACCGGCTCGCCGACGATGAAGGCGAGGTCCCGCTCCACGGCCATGAAGTCCGAACGGATCAGCTTCGGCTTGGTCCTGGTTGGCTTCGCCTTCGGCGCCGGAATGGCGTCGAGCGTGATCTCGAAGGCGACGATCGGCCCCTCGGCGTCGAGCGCCTCGCATGTGCCCGGGTGCAATTGCCCGAACCATCCGACAACCGTCATCGGCCCGAACTGGAGCGTCGCCGCACGGCCGGGATGCAGGAACGAGGGGCCGCCGGGGACGACCTGGACTGCGTTCGCGTTGACGCCGAGCGCCGAGAGAAGCGTCATTGCGTCGCGTTTGGCGTCGAAGACGTCGACGAGGCCGCCGCCGCTCCAGTTCCGGCCTTCCTCGCCAGCCTTGGCGCGGCCGCGCCGCACAGCCGCAGCGGCGATGCGCTGGTCATTTTCGCCCGGGCCAAGAAACACCTGGCCGACCTCAAACAAGGCGACGTCGCTCAAACCCCGGCGGGCGTTGCGCTCGGTCGCCGCGACGAGGCCCGGAATGAGGCTCGGACGCATGTCGGAGAGGTCGGCGGCGATCGGGTTCGCGAGCGCGAGCGCCCGCGAACCGCCGCCGAACAGTTCCGCCGCCGCTTTGGGGACGAACGACCAGGTCACGGCCTCGCGGAGCGACAACGCGGCGAGCGTGCGCTTGGCGAGGCGCGTGCGCTTCTGCAGGAGCGTCAGCACCGGTTTCGGCACGCCATCGTCGAGGCGGGGCAGGGGGGCGGGCGGGGCGCGGTCGACGCCGGCGACGCGCAGGATCTGCTCGACCACGTCGGCCTTGACCTGGATGTCGGGGCGCCAGGAGGGAACGAATGCGCGTCCGTCTTCGAGCCCGAAGCCTAGGCGGCGCAGGATTGCTTCGCCTTCGTCGTGCGGGATATCGACGCCAAGCAGCCGCTTCACTTCACTGTATTGAAAGGGGACCGATCGGCGCGGCGTTGACGGATCGCCCGCCACAATCATGCGGGACGGCTCGCCGCCGCAGGTCGAGAGCACCAACTCGGTCGCGAGTTCGAGGCCGGGAACGCAGAAGTCGGGATCGACGCCGCGTTCGAACCGATAGCGCGCGTCGGTCGTAATCCCGAGCTTCCGGCCGGTCCGAGCGGTGGTCGTCGGGTCCCAGAGCGCGCTTTCGATCAGAACGTCGCGCGTCGTCTCGTCACAGCCCGAATGCTCGCCGCCCATGATCCCGGCGATCGACTCGACGCCGTTCGCGTCGGCAATCGCCACCATGGTCTCGTCGAGCGCGTAGGTCTTGCCGTCGAGGGCCAGCATGCTTTCCCCCGTGCGGGCGCGGCGGACCGTGAGATCGCCGGCGACCTTGGCGAAGTCGAACACGTGCAGCGGGCGCCCGCGGTCGAAGGTAATGTAATTGGTGATGTCGACAAGCGCGCTGATCGGCCTCAGGCCAATCGCCTGCAGCCGCTTCTGCATCCATTCGGGCGAGGGGCCATTGGTCACGCCACGCACGAGCCGCAAGGCGAAGGCCGGGCAGAGATGCGCGTCGGCCGAGGCGAAATCGAGATTGACGCGAGTCGGGCAATCGAATGCGCCGGCCTGCGGTTTCGGCGCCTGTCGTTTTCAGCTTGCCTAGTCCCGCGGCGGCGAGATCGCGCGCGATTCCCGCGACGCCGGTCGCGTCCGGACGGTTTGGCGTGACGGCGACGTCGATGACGGGATCGTCGAGCCCCGCGAAGCGGGCGTAAGGAACGCCGACCGGCGCGTCGTCGGGCAGTTCGATGATGCCGTCGTGATCCTCGCTGAGCTCGAGCTCCGCCGCCGAGCACAGCATGCCGTTCGACTCGACGCCGCGGATCACGCCCTTGGCGAGCGTCAGCTTCTTGCCGGGAATGTAGGTTCCGACAGGCGAGAACACGCTTTTCATGCCGGTGCGTGCGTTCGGCGCCCCGCAGACGACCTGCACAGGGTCGCCGCCGGCGTCGACGATGCAGACTTTCAGCCGGTCGGCATTGGGGTGCTGTCTGGCTTCGATGACGGAGCCGACGACGAAGCCGTCGTACTTACGGCCCGGGTCCTCGACCAATTCGACCTCCAGCCCGACGCGGGTCAGCGCGTCGACGATCTGGCCAAGCGAGGCCGAGGTGTCGAGGTGGTCTTTCAGCCAGGAGAGGGTGAATTTCATCAGGGGCGGTTCTTGAATAGGAGAGAGACCGCGAGGCTTCTCCGGTCTCCGTGCGACAGCGCTGCAATCGAGCGAACCGCCGATTTCGCGGATTCAACCAGATCGCGGCATTGATCCTTGGAGTAGAGGTTCTGGGGGGGAAGGTAGTCAGAGCGAATCCGTTCACTCTGGAGTTCGACAACGCTGCTTCCAATCTTCTGCAATGCGCCGCGGTTCAGGGGCGCAGCCTTGAATGCGGTTTTCAGCGTCCCATGCTCCAGGGAGCGGTAGACTCGAACGTATTCCTCGGAGCGCAAATCGATCGCGCCGCCAAGCAACTCATCTGCGCAAAGCTTGGCTAATGCGTGAAAAACGGCATAGTACGCCGTGCTCACCGCACGGCGTTTGAGAGTAAGGCTTTTGCCGGAGGTCTCGGCCAGTTCCGCCGCCAACGCCAACAAACGCTCGACCATCGTCATGACGGCCGGGTCCGCTCGGTTTCCTCGTCCGAGCCGCCTTCGTCGAAGGCCCCGGGATAGTCGCGACTGACGAACACGAATCGATCCTCCCCAGCCTCGATCAGGCGCGCGCGGATTGCATCTCGGGCGTCGAACAAAGATTCGGCGGTGTCGTCCGGCCGCTGATTGAAATGCGCGGTCACGCGAACGATCTTGTCCCCGTCGAAGTCTTCGTCAAACACGATGTCGGAGCCGGTGAGACCGCGACTGGCGAAGCGCGCCTGCATGACTTCGGAGACGATCTTTCTGATCTCTGCTTCCGTTGTCATCTCGTTTCTCCTCTGGGCTCCAGCTCGCTCAATGCGCCCTCGCTCACCCGCTTAACCCCCCCGCGAGCGTCGGGATGTCGAGCGGCTTGAAGCCGTAGTGATTGATCCAGCGCAGGTCCGCGTCGAAGAAGTCGCGCAGATCCGGCAAGCCGTATTTGAGCATCGCCAGGCGGTCGAGGCCGATGCCCCAGGCGAAGCCCTGGTAGACCTCCGGGTCGAGGCCGCAATTGGTCAAGACGTTCGGATGGACCATGCCGCAGCCGAGGATTTCGAGCCAGTCCTCGCCCTCGCCGAAGCGAATCTCTCCGCCCGAACGGCGGCACTGGAGGTCGACCTCGAGCGACGGAGAAGTGAAAGGGAAAAAGCTCGGGCGGAAGCGCATGCCGACATGGGGCACTTCGAAGAACCCCTTGCAGAATTCCTCCAGCACCCATTTCAGGTTGGCGAGGGTCGCGCTCTGGTCGATCACCAGGCCTTCGATCTGATGGAACATCGGCGTATGCGTCTGGTCGGCGTCGCGCCGATAGGTGCGTCCGGGGCAGATGACGCGGATCGGCGGCTTCTGGCTGAGCATCGTGCGCACCTGCACCGGGCTCGTGTGCGTGCGCAAAACTTTTCGCTCGCCCTTCTCGTCAGGCTCGAGGAAAAACGTGTCGTGCATCTCGCGCGCCGGATGGCCGGGCGGGAAGTTGAGCTTGGTGAAATTCAAGTCGTCGCTTTCGATGTCCGGACCTTCGGCGACGGAAAACCCCATTTCAGCGAAAATGGCGGTGATCTCGTCCATCACCTGGCTGATCGGATGGATGCGGCCGGTTTCGACGCCAGGCAGCGGCACGGGCAAGGTGACGTCGAGCGCCTCGCGCTTGAGCTGCGCTTCAAGCGCCGCGCGCTTGAGCACCGTGCGCCGTGTCGAGAGCGCTTCCGTGACTTGATCCTTCAGCGCATTGATGGCGGCGCCGTGAGTCTTCCGTTCGTCCGGCGCGAGTTTGCCTAGCGTCGCGAGCAGCGCGGAGATCGATCCCTTCTTGCCGAGCGCAGCGACCCGCGCCGCCTCGAGGGCGCCTTCGTCCGGCGCGCTTTGGATTGCGGCCAGCGTCTCCCGTTCAAGGGCGGAAAGGTCCGACATTCCTCTAGGACTCCCGGCGAGAACGCTCGCTCCCCGTCACCATTCGACGGGGAAGGGTCTGGCTTCGCCTGAGCTCTCCCTCGCAATTGGCGCGGGGAGGGCGATGAGGCGGCTCAGGCGGCCTTGGGCAGCGAGCCTTTCGCCTGCTCGACGATCGCGGCGAACGCCGCCGGCTCGGAAATGGCGAGGTCGGACAAAACCTTGCGGTCGACTTCGATCCCCGCCGTGGCAAGGCCGGAGATAAAGCGGCTGTAGGTCAGCCCGTGCTCGCGCACCGCCGCATTGATCCGCTGAATCCACAAAGCGCGAAATTCACGCTTGCGGTTCTTGCGGTCGCGATAGGCGTATTGCATCGACTTGTCGACCGCGGCCTTGGCGGCGCGGATCGTGTTCTTGCGCCGGCCAAAGAAGCCCTTGGCGGCTTTGAGCACTTTCTTGTGTTTGGCGTGGGCGGTTACGCCCCTTTTGACGCGCGACATCGTTCAAATCTCCGGGGGAAAAAGGTTCAGCCGTTCGGCAGGAAGAATTTCTTGACCTTGTCGCCGTCGGTCTTGAACAGAACCGACGTGCCGCGCAGATCGCGGATCTGCTTCGGCGTGCGCTTGATCATGCCGTGGCGCTTGCCGCTTTGGGCGTAGACGACCTTGCCGGTCCCGGTGATTTTGAAGCGCTTTTTCGCGCCTGATTTGGTCTTCAACTTGGGCATTTGGCTCTCCTTAAGGCTTGACGCCTTTTTGAATTTGCCGGGGCCAGAGCCCCGTTCGCATCGGAACGAGCGAAAAAACCGCCACGGCAGCCCTTAACGGCCGGGCGGTTTTCAGTCGCGCGCTCATTACGCGAAAGCTCGCGGCGATGCAAGCGCCAGCGAGCGCAGTTTGAAGAGCCTTCCGGCTCTATTTGACCATTGTCGAGATTGCCGCCGCACAGCCGTTCGCGAGATTGCGCGACTGCGCATTGAGATGTCCGGACACGGAAACCAGTCCAAACGCCAACATCCAAACGGACACGATCGTCGCGAAGGCGATTGTCAGCGGCCGCTCGTTACGATGATCAATGAGACCTTCATCGTAGAGCCCTGAATTCGCTGAGTTCCTGAACATCGCCGCTTCTCCATTCCACCCGCCGTCTCTGCCCCCACGGCGGTCCATTTCGTTAGTCTTACTTAACCATAGCTTGGGAAGGGATGATGTGATCCCGATCACAGTCCGAAAACGGCATGTTGAATGGCCGACTTTTCGCGGCGCGTGTTCGAGACGTCCGCGCGACTTGGCGATCGAGGCGTCCGCGCAAGGGCGAAACGCGCTCAGCCCCGGTATTGCTCGTCGCTGACCTTTTCCATCCAGTCCACGGCCTTGCCATCGAGGGCCTCCTGGATGGCGATGTGCGTCATGGCGGTGGTGGGGGCGGCCCCATGCCAATGTTTCTCGCCCGGAGCGATCACCACAACGTCACCGGGGCGAATGTGCTCGATCGGGCCGCCTTCGCGCTGCGCCCGGCCGCAGCCCGCGGTGACGACGAGGACCTGTCCGAGCGGGTGCGTATGCCATGCGGTGCGGGCGCCTGGCTCGAACGTCACCGCATTGCCGGCCGCCCGCGCGGGAGCCGCCGCCGGAAACAGCGGGTCGATGCGGACCATGCCGGTAAAATATTCGGCTGGCCCCTTGCCGGAGGGCTGCGAGCCGCTTCGCTTGATGTCCATGCGTAGCTCCTTATTTTTCCCGACGCTGCGACCTTAAGCCATCGATCAGGAGATCAATGAGGCGTCGCGCGCTTGCCTCCCAGTCCGGAGCGGAATTGACATAGGCGAAGCCGATCAGCGCGCGCAGGAGATCGGCGGAATCCGCGTCGGGGCGGATGTCGCCGCTGGACCGCGCGCGTTCGACGAGGAGCGCGATCGCCTCATTGATCCGCGACCCCGAGTCCGCATAAAGCGCCGAGCCGCCGCCGACCAACGATTTCAGAGCCGGCGCGATGACTTTCTTGGCGCCGATATAGTCGATGAAGACGCCCATCCAGGCGCGCAGCGCCTCCGCCGGGGGCAGGGTCTCACTCAGGCGGGGCGCGGAATCGGCGAGCTGCTGGACCTCGCGGCGATAGACCGCCTCCACGATCGCGTCGCGAGTCGGGAAGTGGCGGTAAAGCGTGCCGATCCCGACGCCGGCCCGCCGCGCGATCTCGTCGAGGCTCGCCTCCGCCCCGAGTTCCGCAAACGTCGCCTTGGCCGCCTCCAGCAGACCGTCGCGGTTGCGCTGGGCGTCGGCGCGGGGCTTGCGACCTCCGCCCAGCGCTTCCTTGCCGCCGGGCGCCTTTCTACCGGCGGCGCCGAGCGAGCGTCTCGTGACGTCTGCGGGCAAACTTCGTCTGTCCTCTTGCTAAACGGAGGATGCCTCCGTATATTGACCGGAGGCATCCTCCGTTTATTCCTGCTTCTCGCCCCTGGCAATCTTCGTCGCGGCGCCGAGCGCGGCGACCTTCGACTTTTGGATCTGGAGACAAAATCATGTCGAAATCTTTTGGCGCCGAAACCACCACCGACGAGGCGCTGGAAGGCATTGATCTGAGCGGCAAGCGCGTGCTGGTGACCGGCGTGTCAGCCGGCCTCGGCGTCGAGACGGCCCGCGCGCTCGCGGCGCACGGCGCCGAGGTGGTGGGCGCCGCGCGCGATCTGAACAAGGCCAGAACAGCGACCGCGCCGGTGCGCGCCGACGCCGCCAATGGCGGCGCCCTCGAGCTGGTTCAGCTCGATCTCGCGTCGCTAACGAGCGTGCGCGCCCGCGCCGACGCGCTTCTCGCCAGTGGCAAGCCGTTCGATCTCGTCATTTGCAACGCGGGCGTCATGGCGACGCCGTCCGGCAAGACCGCGGACGGGTTCGAGACGCAGTTCGGCACCAACCATCTCGGCCATTTCGTGCTGGTCAACCGGATCGCGGCGCTGATGAAGCCGGGCTCGAGGTTGGTCAATCTTTCGTCCGCCGGCCACCGCTATTGCGACGTCGATCTCGACGATCCGAACTTCGAGCACACGCCTTACGATCCGTGGGCGGCTTACGGGCGGTCGAAGACCGCCAACATCCTGTTCGCGGTCGAGTTCGATCGCCGCCACAAGGGAAACGGGATCCGCGCGACCGCCGTCCATCCCGGCGGCATCCAGACCGAGCTTTCCCGCCATATCGGCGAGGAGGGGATCAAGCAGCTCGTCGAACGCATCAACGCGCAGACCCGCGCCGCGGGGGAGCCCGACTTCAAGCTCAAGACGATTCCGCAAGGCGCGGCGACGTCGGTCTGGGCGGGGGTTGTCGCCTCAGCCGATGATGTCGGCGGCCACTATTGCGAGGACTGCCACGTGGCGAAGATCGAGCCCGACGCGACGAAGCGCGCCGGCGTCAAGCCTTACGCGCTCAATCCTGAGACAGCCAAGGCGCTATGGGCGAAGAGCGAGGAGATGGTCGGCGAGCGGTTCTGATCAGCGGCGCGTTCGGACGGATTCGTCATCCCGAGGAGCGACAGGGCGTCGAGAGACGCCCGCCCTTCCGGGCGGGCTATGGCGACGCGGCGATCCAGAGGCCGCAGGGCGTCCTGGGACTTCTCGATTGCTGCGCTTCGCTGGCAATGACGGTTTCATCAAATCGCCGCGGCGCAAGAGCGCCGCGAGCCCTCACTGGCCCATTTTCGCTTTCATCGCCTGCAGCGCCTTGCCGCAGCCGATGCTCACCTCTTCCTTGTGCGCCTTGAGACAGCCGATGATGCGCCCGCCGCCCGGCTGCACGCCCGGACAAAGCCGCTCGAAATCGGCCTTGCAATATTTCATCGCCGCGGCCTGCTGGGCGAGCGCGTTCGGCGCCGCGGAAGCGAGAGCCGCCAGCGAAAGCGCGGATACGATTGCAAAATGACGAAGCTGCATGTTTCCCTCCCAAGCCGACAAAAGCGGCGGCCTTTGTGTTGGATTCGATAGGGCGACGTTACTCGACGGTCAAACGAAAAACATCCAAAAGTCTGATCCCGGAAAGGGCGCACAGCCGGCTCGCCCCTAGCTTCCGCCGCTGTCAGCCTCTAAGACCGCGGCCTTACCCAGAAGGAAGCTGTCTTGAACGCCCCTCACGCCGCTCACGACAAGCGGCCCGTGTTCACCCATGGGTCGCTGATGCGCCATGTCGCGGTGATGACCGCGACCGGCGCCATCGGCTTGATGGCGGTGTTCGTCGTCGATCTCCTGTCGTTGTTCTGGGTGTCGAAGCTCGGCGATCAAGCGTTCAAGGCGGCGGTCGGTTATGTCGGCCTGGTGACGTTCTTCGTCATGTCGATCAATATCGGGCTGACCATCGCGGCCTCAGCCACGGTCTCGCGCGCGCTCGGCGCCGGCGACCGGCCACGCGCAAGGCGCCTCGCTGCGTCCTCGCTCATCATCACCGCCGTCTTCTCCGCCATCATGGCCGCGGCGATGTTCGTGTTGCGCGATTGGATTCTCCTGACAGTGCTTCACGCGCATGGCGAGTTGGCCGAGGTCGCCTCGAAGTTCATCGCCATCAGCATTCCGGCGAATGTGCCGCTCGCGGTCGGCATGACGTTTTCGGGAATCCTGCGCGCGGTCGGCGATGCGCGCCGGGCGATGTATGTGACGCTGTCGGCCGGGATCGCCACCGCTTTTCTCGATCCGCTGCTCATTTTCGGCCTGGGGCTCGGAGTTTATGGCGCGGCCTGGGCGACGGTCCTCTCTCGTCTGATCCTGCTTGGCGTTGGCTGGCTTGGCGCGGTCGGCGTGCACGATCTCGTCGCGCGGCCGAAACTCAACGCGGCGCGCGGCGATTTCGGTCCAATTATGGCGATCGGATTTCCGGCGATCATGGCCAATATGGCGGCGCCGGTCAGCTCGGCCTATACGCTCAGGATCTTCTCAGATTTCGGCGAGCCGGCGATCGCCGCATCGGCCGTCATCGATCGGGTGACGCCGGTGGCGTTCGGCGTTGTTTTCGCCCTCACCGCATCGGTCGGGCCGATCATCGGCCAGAACTATGGCGCGAAATTGATGCAGAGAGTACAGCGGACGCTAACCGATTCCTTCATTCTCTCGATCGGCTACGTCCTCGTCGCCTGGGCGGTTCTGGCGCTTGCCGAGCCGGCGCTTGTCGCCGCATTCGAGGCCAAGGGCGAGAGCGCGCAATATATCGCTTTCTATTGTCGATACGGAGTGGTTGCCTGGATCTTTCTGGCGTGCCTGTTCGTGGCCAACGTATCGTTCAACAATCTCGGCTTTCCGGTGCTGTCGATGGCGTTCAACTGGGCGCGCGCGACGCTGGGGACGATTCCGTTCGTCACGATTGGGGCGCGTTACGGCGGCGTACAGGGGGTCATGTTGGGTTTCGCGCTCGGATCGGCCGTGTTCGGCCTGATCGCCGTCGCGACGGCGTATGTTGTGACGTGGCGGCTCGCAAAGGCGATGGACGGCGGCGTTCGGGCTGAGTTACGGCCGGCGGCGAAAACGCTCTGAGGAACGCCGCGCCGTCACGGAAAGGCGCTCGCGATACGGGTGAAGCTCGAGCTGAGCTGGGTTCCCGCCGAGCCAACGGCGGTCACGATCACGAGCGCGATCAGCGAAGCAATGAGCGCATACTCGATCGCCGTCACTCCCTGCTGGCAGAGCATGAACCGACGCAAAAGCTTGGTCATCGCTTGTGTCCCTGAAATTCACCCGCATCAGGCCTGAAAGTTCCTAATATTGGATGAGATTGAGAGGGCGCTTTTGGCTTCGCGGCCGGCGCCTGCCGTAACGGTTAAGGGGGTCCGAAAGCGGGGCGTGTTTCTGTATCTTTCCCGACGCCCTTTGCATTGTCGGAGCGGCGCGACTATCTAGCCGGTTCGCCGGCTTGCCGGCCGAGGGGGCAAGCGCCTTTATGGCTCGCGACGTCGTCGATAGTGAAGTTGTCGAATCGCGCGACGCGCTCGTCGCCTGGTTCGAGGCCGGATGCAAGCCGGCGGGCTCATTCAGGGTCGGCACGGAACACGAGAAGGCGCCATTTTATCGCGCCCATCATTCTCCTGTCCCTTATGGCGGCGAGCGTGGGATCCGGGCGCTCCTGGAAGGCATGGGCGCCCATCTCGGCTGGGAGCGCATTGAGGACGGCGAAAACCTGATCGGCCTCTTCGACGCGAAGGGCGAGGGGGCCATCTCGCTCGAGCCGGGGGGACAATTCGAGCTCTCCGGCGCGCCGCTCTACGACGCGCACGCGACGGCCGCCGAGCTCGATCGTCATCTGTCCGCTTGCCGCATCGTGGCCGAGCCGCTGGGCATCGGCTTTCTCACGCTCGGCATGAGCCCGAAATGGTCGCTGGCCGAAACGCCGATCATGCCAAAAAGCCGTTACGCGATCATGGCCGGCTATATGCCGAAGGTCGGAACGCGCGGCCTCGACATGATGTTTCGCACCGCGACCGTGCAGGTCAACCTCGACTTCGCGAGCGAACGGGACATGGTGACGAAGATGCGCGTGGGCCTCGCGCTGCAGCCGGCGATCGCCGCCTTGTTCGCCAATTCGCCGTTCACCGACGGCAAGCTCAATGGGCTTTTATCCGCGCGCTCGGAAATCTGGCGCCATACCGATCCTGCGCGCACCGGCATGCTCGCCTTCGCCTTCGAGCCCGGCATGGGATTCGAACGGTACGTCGACTATGCGCTCGATGTGCCGCTCTATTTCCTGAAGCGCGGCGACCACTATCAGGACGTGGCGGGAGCGAGCTTTCGCGATCTGCTCGCCGGCCGGCTCAGAGAGGCGCCGGGCGAGCGCGCCACGCTCGCCGATTGGGCGAACCACCTGTCGTCGATTTTCCCCGAGGTGCGCCTCAAGCGCTTCCTCGAAATGCGCGGCGCCGACGTTGGCCCGCCAGAGCGGATTGTCGCTCTGTCGGCTCTGATGGCCGGCCTCTATTATGATCCTGACGCGCTTCGGGCGGCCGAGGCGCTGACCCAGGGCTGGACCGCTGAGGACCGACAGAAGCTGCGCGACGATGCGCCGCTGCTTGGGCTTGGCGCCGAGATTCGCGGGCGGGACCTGCGTTCGGTCGTGCTGGACATGCTGGCGATCGCTCACGGCGGGCTCAAGCGGCGCGCCCGACTCAACGCGAGGGGCGAGGACGAGACCATCCATCTTCGTCCCCTTGACGCGATCGCCGAAAGTGGCCGCGAACCGGCGCGGCATTGGATTGAGCGTTACGAAGGACCTTGGGGCCGATCGGTCGAGCCGGCGTTCGACGAGGCGGCCTTCTAGGCCTGCTCTGCTCGGCGACGCTTTGGCTTCAGCGCGCGATCTCGCCCGCGCTTGTGGGCGCCAAAAAGCGGTCGGCGCTCAAGGGCGCGCCGACAATCGTGAGGCCGGAAGCCTGGTTGCGAGCGATTGCCGGCTCATCGATCGGCCCGAACGGGTCGCGTCGGCCGCCGATCCGCTCGTCGGATCCAAACCGTGCGCCCGCGGTTATGTAGCCGCTGATCCGCGCGCACCCGGCTCGGACAGGCGCCGCTGCATCCTCACCTGATCCGCCGCAATAAGATCCGCGCAGCGGTGGCTGAGGCTCCAGCGCCGCGGCGCCGCCGGCGCGCGCCGTATTCGGCAGACTTCCCCCTATGACCGCCAACAACGGCGCGCTGAGCGCCCCTACAATTCGAGCGACCCTGCGCGAGGCGCGGATGGAATGGTGAATCATTGTCGCCGGGATGAAGCCACATCATGGCGGCAAAATGGCGAACGGGCCGGTAAACTACGGCCTGTCCCTGCGGCGTCCTTTCGGCCAATCGCCAAGCGTCGCCTGGATCAGCGCCAGCGCCGCGACTGCAGCGGTGTCCGCGCGCAGGATACGCGGCCCGAGGCTCAGGCGCATCACGCGCGGCGCCGAGAGAATCGCGGCGCGCTCGGCGTCGTCGAAGCCCCCTTCCGGCCCGATCAGGAGGCCGACGCCGCCGCCCGCGCGCGCGTCGACCAGGGTGTCGAGCGGGCTCACCGGGTCCGCCTCCTCGTCGCAGAAGACGAGAAGCCTGTCCGGCGGCCAGCGCTTGAGCGCTTCGGTCAGGGGCTCGACAGGCGCGATTTCCGGAATCCAGATCACGCCGCATTGTTCGCAGGCCTCGATTGCATTGGCCTCGAGACGCTCAAGGTTGACCCGGGAGACCTGGGTGTGGCGGGTGATGACCGGCCGCAAGCTACGCGCGCCCATCTCGACCGCCTTCTGCGCCATATAGTCGAGCCGCGCGTGTTTGAGCGGCGCGAACAGATAGTCGACGTCTGGCGGCGCTTCTTGCGCCCTTCTCTGGGCGCCGACGGCGAGTGAGGCCGCCTTGCGCGAGATCGCGCTGAGGTTGGCGGAAAACTCGCCGTCCCGGCCGTTGAACAGAAGGGCGGGCGCGCCGGCGCCGAGGCGGAGCACATTGACGAGATAATTCGTCTGCTGGGGATCGAGCTTGATTTCGGCGCCGGTGGCCAAGTCTTGGGCGACGTAGAGGCGAGGGGTTCGGAAATCGGTTCGTGCCATGCGTTGCCATAGCGCGCAACAATATGGGCCGCCATCGCGTAGCGCTCTTTTAACATCAGGTAACAAAGCCGGTTGGCCAGCGAATGCGCCTTGAGCCGCGAGCACGCGCTGGCTTCGCAGGAGGGCGTCATGATGGCCATAGGAAAAATCCGCGTTGCGGTCGCGGTCTTTTGTCTCGTCGCCATTCCGTCGCGTCTTGCGGTCGCGGGCGACGCCGCGCGCCCGACTGTGGTCGAACTCTTCCAGAGCCAGGGCTGCTCGTCATGCCCGCCGGCGGAAGCGAATGTGGGGGCGATCAGCGACCGTCCGGACGTGCTCGCGCTCGCGTTCGAGGTCGATTACTGGGATCGCCTGGGCTGGAAGGACACGTTCTCCGAAGCCGCCTGGACGGCGCGCCAGTTTGCCTACGCCAAGGCGATGGGCCATGGCGAGAACGTCTATACGCCCCAGGTCGTCGTGAACGGGCGGGTTGAAGGCGATGGGCTGGAGCCCGGTGCGCTGGCCCGGCTCATCAGTCGCGGCGATCGCGGCGCGGGCGGCCCGAGCCTGGGCTTCTCGGGCGGGGCTGTGACGGTGGGGGCGGGGGCCGCGCCAGCCGGGGGCGCCGATGTCTGGCTCGCGCGCTACATTCCCCGCGCGGTCGAGGTCACGATTCCGCGTGGCGAGAACGCCGGGCACACTTTGCCCTACAAGCATGTCGTGCGCGAAATGGTCCTCTTGGGCAAATGGCAAGGCGAGGCTGCGACCTTCCCCGCGCCCCGTGGCGACCCGTCTCTCGCCGAGGCGGCGCTCGTGCAGGCCAGCGGGGCAGGGCCGATCCTCGCGGCGGCAAAGAGGTAGATTGCACAAAACTTGCCGTCTCCCGTTCTGCGAGCGTGTCAAGGAATTGGTTTTTTCGCATGAGGCCGCGAACGGGGAGAAACCAAAGCCGTGGTTCTTGCGGTCTGGATTGATCCGCTCGATGCGCTTGCGCAAAGCCTAGACAGCTTGGCCCGCTTCGCTCGCCATGCGTTCCCGCCACGCCTTGAGACAGACGCCCTCGTTCCCTCGCCTGCCGATACGCCGCGCCAGCGTGGCCGGCTTGACGTCGCCCCGTTCGCCGGGCGGGGCGTATAGACGTTTACCGGCGCCGCTGCATGAGCGGCCAGGGCGCCTGAACATCGCGCGCCGCCTGCTCGCGCGCTGGCTTGGCGCCGGCGGCTCGAAGCTCCCCGATCGTCCGCCAAATCCTGCTTGAGAGCGGCCAGCCGCTCAGGCCGACCGCCGATTGCGATTTCGGCTGAAAGCGCGTCTCGCCTTAAGATCAGGCCATTCGACCGGGATGCCTGACCGACGAATTGGCGGCGGCCTCCGTCCTGGATGGCCTGGACCGGCAGTCCGAGAAGACAAACGGCCTCGCCCGTACACGGGAGAAACGACCGAGCGAGGCCATGCTCCCAGAAGGTCGGTGAGAGCAAGTGTCCCTACGCCGTCAACATATCGGGCCCGTGACAGACTTCGCGGGGCTTGCTCCCGCGCGCCCGTCAAATGATGATGGCGCGGTTCTTTTCCACGCGAGGCCATCGGGCGCGCCTCCAGCCGAGGCCTGAAGCGGACGGAGAGAACGAGAGCCGTCGAGAGTTGCGAACCGAATGACCAACTCTCCGGCCCCCCCGAAGACCGTGTCTCGCGCCTCGATCGCGGTCGCGGCCTTCTCGACGGTGGTGGAATGGTATGATTTCACCCTCTACCTCTATTTCGCCACCGTGCTTTCGCGGGTCTTCTTCGGCAGCGGCGAAGGCGCGCTGAGCGTTACTCTGGCCACATTCGCCATCGCCTATCTGCTGCGCCCGCTCGGCGGCTTCGTCTTCGGCCATATCGGGGATCGGTTCGGGCGACGGCGGACGATGCTGTTGTCGGTCGCGCTGATGACGCTGACGATGCTCGGCAGCGCGCTTCTACCGACCCACGCTCAAGCGGGCGCGGCGGCCGGCTGGCTGCTTTTTCTCCTCCGCTGCGTGATGGGGTTTTCGGTCGGCGGCGAATATATCGCGGTTGTCGCCTATCTGCTTGAAGGCGCGCCGCGCAGGAGGCGTGGGCTCATCACCTCGCTCGCCTCCGCCTCCAGCGAAATCGGAGGGCTGCTTGCGGTCGGCGTCTCGCTCGTGACCGTCAATGCGATGAGCCCGGCGAGTTTGGACTCCTGGGGATGGCGCATCCCTTTTCTCGTCGGCGCGGTTCTGGCGGGAAGCGTGGGGATCGCCCGCACGACAATGGAAGAATCGCCGGACTTCGAACGGCAGCAGGCGAGCGGGACTGTTCCCGCAAACCCGCTGCTTGAGGCGCTCGCCACGCAGCGCGTGGGCATCCTGCGGGCGTTCACGATCTCCGCCCTGGGCTCGATCACCTATTATGTCGGGATCACCTACGTTCCCACGTTTCTCACCTCCGCCGGAAAGCTCGATGAGAGCGACGCGCTCCGGCTCTCGACGGCTGCGGCGCTGGCCGTCATCCTCATCACGCCCTTTGCGGGCGCCTTGTCCGATCGGATCGGCCGCAAACCCGTCCTGATCGTTCTCAGCCTGTGCTGCGCGACCCTGCCGATCACGCTGTTTTACCTGATGGTCGGCGGCTCGCCGTCCACCGCGCTCCTCGCGGCGGTAATTCTCGCTTGCGTCGCCGGCGCGGTCAGCGCCGTCGGAGCGATCGCGACCGCGGAGCAATTCCCGGGGGAAGGGCGCATCAGCGGCTTGGCCTTGGGCGCAACCACGGCCACCGCCATCTTTGGCGGCCTCACTCCCTATGTCGCCCAGGTCCTGACGGAGCGAACCGGCTCGATCATGGTCCCCGGCGCCATGATCGCGGTGGTGGCCGTCCTGGCGCTTCCGATCCTCGCCACTTTGCCGGAGACGGCGCCGAGGAAATAAAGGGATGACGCGAGAGCGGACACAAGTGTGCGGAGTATCACAGCGCCCCGCCCCGATTTGCATACGCTCGGGTTCGCGACGGCGTCTGATTCCCGCGGCGAAGCCAAACGGACGGCCTCTCATAAGGCCAACTCCAACGTTTTTGGTCAGACTCTATAGCCGCCGGCACAAAGGGGCGAGGCATGGGCGGAAAATTCAGTGTGCGGCGCGCGGCTTTGGCGCTCGGACTGACTTTGGGACTGGCGCCTGTCGAGGGGCAAGCGCAACAAACCGGCGCGGCGGGCGCGCTGACCTACGCTGCGCAGGGCTGGTCAGCCGCGGATCGCGAAACGTTCTACACGACCGGTCAGGGCTCGCAGTTGATGCCCTATGCCTGGTTCAGGGCGCTCAAGCGGACCGACCTCGATGAGCCCTTCGCCGCCGACAAGTTGCTGCGTTACGGCTATCTCGCCCACGACGTTTCTTCAGCGAACCCGGAAGGTCTGCCGGTCGGCTTCGTCGTTGATGGTCCGGTCGCATCGGGCGAGCTCGGGCTGACCTGCGCCGCGTGCCACACGGGGCAGCTCGAATATTCGCACGGCGGCGTCGTCCACGCTTTGCGCATCGACGGCGCGCCGGCCAAGACAGACGCCCAAGCGTTTCTCACCGATCTTCTTGCCGCCGCGCGCGCGACTCTATCCGAGCCCGCCCGGTTCGACACGTTCGCCAAGGCGGTTCTCGGCGCTGGCTACACCGTTGCGAAGGCGGCGCAGGTGAAGGACGCGCTTGGCAAATGGGTCGCCCAATTCGGCGAGTTCATGGACATCAGCCTGCCCGCGGCGAGCCCATGGGGGCCCGGCCGGCTCGACGCCTTCGGGATGATCTTCAACCGCATCGCCGCGCGCGATCTCGGCATTCGAGACAATTACAAAGTCGCCGACGCGCCGGTCCGCTATCCGTTCCTGTGGAACGCCTCGCGGCAGGATCGCACGCAGTGGAACGGCGGCGTTCAGAACGGCCTCTTCATCCAGGCGCTCGGACGCAACACCGGCGAGGTGCTCGGAGTGTTCGCCGATTTCGCCCCGCACCGCTTGTTCCCGCCGACGCCGCTCGCGCCCGCGATCATTGACTTCAAGACCAATTCCATCAATTTTGCCGGGCTGCAGACGCTCGAGGAAAAGATCGCCGTGCTGCGTCCGCCGCCCTGGCCGCGCGAGATCTTCGGACTGGACGAGCCTTTGGCGGCAAAGGGCAAACCCCTGTTTGACGCCAATTGCGGCGGCTGCCACGCGGTCCAGGCTTCGCTCGACCTGCCGGGACTTTGGCGCACCCCTGTCCTCGCGGTTGGCACCGACCCGAAGATGCTCATGAATTCGCAGCGCACCGCGGAGCCCGGTCTGCTCCTGGGCGCTCTGATGCCGCCTCCGGCCATCGGCGCCCGGATCAGCGATCCGGCCAAGGCTGGCGATCTGCTGGCCACCGCGGTCGTCGGAACCCTGCTCGCGGAAGCCTTCATTCCGCCGATCCCCTCGCCGACGAAACTGACTCAGAGCGGCGTCTTTCGCGCCCTTCGCAAGGATTTCGCCGAGCGCTTTCCGGCGGAAAATCTCGACACGCTGCTCGACCCGAGGCTGCTCCCGAAAGCCAAGCTTGACGCGTTGGTTGAACTCAAGGCGTTCATCGACGCTCGCTTGAGCAACATGTTCAGTCCTCCGCCGGCCATCGCCGGGGCTGCTTACGAGTTGCGCGTCTTGGATGGCGTCTGGGCGGTCGCGCCCTATCTGCACAACGGCTCCGTGCCGAACTTGTGGGAATTGATGAAGCTCGCGAAGGATCGCAAGTCGAGCTTCATGGTCGGCAGCCGCGTCTTCGATCCCAAAAATGTCGGCTATGCCGTCGACGAGTCGCCGTTCAAGAGTGGCGCCTTCCTGGCCGATCCGGCGAACGCGAACGGCAACGGCAATGGGGGACACGAATTTGGCGCCGGCCTCACGGACGACGAGCGCTGGGCGATCATCGAATATATGAAGACCTTCTAGACCCCGGCTCGTTCGAGAACGCGGGCTCGCGCGCCCGGCGCTTATTTGAAGCCCGTTGGCAAAGGGCGCTGATGAGGATGGCCGATCAAGAACCGCTGGGACGGAAAGTCCTTTCGGATCGCGAGGAATTGGGCTAGGCTGAATGCGGGGGAACGCCGCCCATCCGGGACCATGTCGGCCTGTTGCCTCGCTAGGCGGCGCGGGCGGGCTTTGTCCGATTGATCGGCGGCCATCCTTAACGATCAAGCGTCTATGCTCATTGCCGTCCCGGCGGCGCACCGGCGTTGAAAACGCAGCGAGACATGTCGACCCAGACCCTGCCTTCCCCGCTGGCGCAACCGACTTTCGCCGAGCTCTTCACGCCGAAGCTGGTGACGGTCTTTCGCGAGGGCTACGGTATCGCGAGTTTCCGCGCCGATCTGATGGCGGGCCTCACCGTCGCGATCGTCGCGCTGCCCTTGTCGATGGCGATCGCCATCGGCTCGCACGCGACGCCCGCGCAGGGTCTCTACACGTCGATCGTCGGCGGCTTCCTCGTGTCGCTCCTGAGCGGCAGCCGCTTCCAGATCGGCGGGCCGGCGGGCGCCTTCATTGTCCTTGTCGCGGCCACCGTGCAGCAGCATGGCATGGACGGCCTGATTCTGGCGACGATCCTGTCGGGGATCATGCTGATGGGCATCGGCTATTTCAGGCTCGGCACATACATCAAGTTCATCCCCTATCCGGTTACGGTCGGCTTCACCGCGGGCATCGCCGTCACCATCTTTTCAAGCGAGATCAAGCCGCTGCTGGGGCTTTCCTTCAACGGCGCCGAGCCGGGGCCGCTCCTCGAGAAGATCCCCTTCCTGTGGTCG
The DNA here is from genome assembly GCA_963726105.1 of uncultured Alphaproteobacteria bacterium. GTDB lineage: Bacteria > Pseudomonadota > Alphaproteobacteria > Rhizobiales > Beijerinckiaceae > Roseiarcus. The sequence continues at coordinate 97,562 of CAVSBJ010000015.1, read as the reverse complement.
AACATTTCGACGCTCTCGCCCGCCGCGCTCAGCCTTTCGGTCGCGAGCATTGCGCTGTTGGCGGGCTTGCGGATTTGGCGGCCGCGCTGGCCAGCGATGTTGATCGCAGTCGCATTGGCTGCGCTCGTGACCGTCGCCCTGAAACTGCCGGTCGAGACCATCGGAACTCAGTTCGGTGGAATACCGCGCGACCTTCCGCTGCCCGCGCTGCCTCATTTCAGCCTGGAGAAGATTCAGGCTGTGCTGCCGAACGCCATCTCCTTCGCGCTGCTCGGCGCGATTGAATTGCTGCTCTCCGCCGTCGTCGCCGACGGCATGACCGGGCGGCGCCACCGCTCCAATTGCGAACTGGTCGCGCAGGGGGTCGCCAATATCGCCTCCGGCCTGTTCGGCGGCATCTGCGTCACAGGCACCGTGGCGCGAACCGCGACGAATGTGAGGGCAGGGGCGCGGAGCCCGGTCTCGGGCATGGCGCATGCGCTGTTCCTGCTTCTCTTCATTCTCGTCGCGGCGCCGCTCGCGAGCTACATCCCTCTCGCCGTCCTCGCCGCGGTGCTTGCGGTCGTCTGCTGGAACATGTTCGAGCGCGACGCTTTTGTGACCTTGCTGAGGGCGTCGCGCGGAGACGCCGCCGTGCTGTTGGCTACGTTCGGCATCACTCTGTTCAGGGGACTGACCGAGGCGATCGTGGTCGGCTTCGCGCTCGGATCGATGCTGTTCATCCACCGCATGTCGCAGACGACGGCGCTCGAAACGCATGTGCCGCTGGTCGCCGAGGAAGACGTTCCCGACGACAGCGCGGGCGCATCCTTCGACGAATTGTTGCAGCAGGACCCGACCGTGGTCGTCTACCGGATTTCCGGCGCGTTCTTCTTCGGCGCCGCCGCGTCCATCGGCGCGGTGCTGGAACGCATTGGTGACGCCCATCGCAACCTGATCATCGATTTCGCAGCCGTACCGTTCGTCGACTCGACGGGGGCCAGAACGATCGAAGGCCTGGCGCACAAGGCCGCCAAGCGCGGCGTCGGCGTCTACCTCACGGGAGCCTCGGCCGGGGTGAGACGGGAGCTCGCCGCGCAAGGCGTGCGCCGGCCGCTGGTCAAAAAGGCCGTCTCGATCGATCAGGCCTTGGCTGCAATCCGCCGCCAAGGGCAGGCGCCGGAAGCGCCGCCGTCGTTCACGGAACCAGCACGCCAGGGTTCATGATCCCGGCCGGGTCCAGCGCGCTCTTCGCCGCGGCGAACGCTTTGCCGAACAGGTCGGGCCGCTGCGCGCGGTACCAGGGCATGTGGTCGCGCCCGACGGCGTGATGGTGCGTGATGGTGCCGCCGGCCGCGATCAGCGCGTCGGAGGCGCGCGTCTTGATATGCCGCCACTGTTCGATGAGGCGGCCGGGATCGCCGCGCACGTTGAAGGTGTAATAGACGGCCGGGCCGTCCGGATAGACATGGGTGAACCGCGTCGAGACGGTTCCCTTGCGGCCCGTCGCCTCGACCAGCGCGCCTTCGGTTGCCTTGCGCACGGCCTCGTGGAACGGCTCGAATTGCTCCCAGGTGATGGCGGTTTCGAACGTGTCGTTGATGATTCCCATCGGCACGGTCAGTTCGCGCGCATAGGGCATGCGGATGAAAGCGGTGCGCCAGCGCAAACCCGCGGCCTCGTCGACATGGCGGCGGCCGCCATGATCGGCCATGAGCTCGACCGCCCGCGCCATCCAGGCGTCGACGGGGTGATCGGCCGATTCGAAGGCGAGCACCAGCAGGCTCTCCTCATAGGAATTGACGCCATAGGCGCCCGCTTCGTCGTTGTCGATGACGCGCAGGTTCGATGGGTAAAGTCCTGCCTGCGAGACGGCGCGCACGGCGCGGGCGGCGGCGAAGAAGTCGGGGAAGCCGAACACCGCGTCGGCGCGGAAGCGCGGCCGCCCCTGGAGGCGCATCCACGCTTCGGTGATGACGCCAAGCGAGCCCTCCGAGCCGATCATCATCCGGTCGGGGCTGGGGCCCGCGCCCGAGCCCGGCAGGCGGCGCGATTCCATCACGCCAGCCGGCGTGACGGTGCGCAGGCTTTCGACGAAATCGTCGATATGCGTGTAGAGGGTGGCGAAGTGGCCGCCCGAGCGGGTGGCGATCCAGCCGCCCAGCGTCGAGAACTCGAAGCTCTGGGGATAGTGGCGCAGAGCGAAGCCATGCGGCTTCAGCGCCGCCTCGATCGCAGGGCCGAATATTCCGGCCTGGATGCGCGCGGCGCGGCTCGTTGCGTCCACCTCGAGCACGCGGTTCAGGCGCCGCATGTCAAGGCTGACGGCGCCCTTGAAGCCATCGCCGACCACGGGCTCGACGCCGCCGACCACCGACGAGCCGCCGCCGAACGGAACGATTGCGAGCTTCGCGCCGCTTGCCCAGTCGAACACCGCCGCGATGCCGGCTTCGTTCCCAGGGACCGCGACATAGTCCGGCGCGTTGGCGAAATCGCGGGCGAAGGCGCGCACCGTCTCAGGGTAAGACTTGCCGTAAGTGTGCAGCAGCCGTTCGTGCGGATCCTGCGTGAGCACGTGGGCGAGCGCAGCGGGGGCGGGGATGCGCGGCGCGCGGAGTGTAATCTCGGAGGCTTGCGGCGGAGCGACGGCGCGGGGCTCGGCGCCGAGCTTATCGGCGACGAAGCGGAAGACGCGCTCGCGTTCGGCCTCGTCGAGACCTTCGCCCTCATGTCCCCAGCCGTAGAATTTGAGTCTCCGTTCCATGGATCAATCACCCAACTAAAGCGGCGCCCGTCTGCAACTCAGTTCCGGTCGCGGCCGTCCCGCACAATATCGGCCGATTCGGACAGCGTCTCGTCCAGCAATACGGAAGGGCTCAGCTTCTGCGCGGCCATGGCCTCCGCCGCCTCCCGCATCGCCGCCCACACCGCCGCCACGTCCGCCTGTTCCGTCGCCAGCGCCCCGATCGACACGCGCGCCATCCAGCGCCCGTCGAGCACGGCCGGCGTCAGATAGGCCGCGCCCGAGCGATTGACCGCCTCGACCCACGCCGTCGTGTGGGCGTCGAGCGCCTCGCCTTCAAGTCCCTCCGGCTCGTGCCTGACGCACACCGTCTGCAAGGGAACCGGAGCGAGCACCCGCCAGCCTGGAATTGCGGCGACCGTGTCCGCCAGCCAGCGCGCATTGGCCATGTCGCGCCTCAGCCGTTTCTGCAATCCGCTCACCCCCTGTTCGCGGATGATGAACCAGAGCTTTAGCGCCCGGAAGCGGCGACCGAGCGGGATGCCCCAGTCGCGCAGGTTCTTGACCTGCCCATCGACGGAGGATTGCAGGAAGCTCGGATTGGTCGACATCACCCGCATCAAATGCTCGGGATCGCACACGTAATAGACCGAGCAGTCGAACGGCGCGCCGAGCCACTTGTGCGCGTTGACCACGAGCGAGTCGGCGCCTTCGACGCCCTCCCACATCCAGCGATACTCGGGCAGGATCATCGCGCTGCCCGCCATCGCCGCGTCGACATGCAGCCAGATTCCGTGGCGCCGAGCGATCTCGGCGATGCGTGCAATGGGATCGATCGCCGTCGTCGCCGTGGTGCCGACCGTGGCGACGATCGCGCACGGCAGGTCGCCGGCCGCGAGATCCGCTTCGATCATTTCCGCGAGCGCATCGGCGCGCATCGCGTAGTGGTCGTCAAACGGAACGAGGCGGAGGTTGGCGCGTCCGAAGCCGGCGAGAAGCGCGCCCTTGTCGACGGAACTGTGCGCGTGCGCCGACACATAGACGCGCGGCGTCCGCGTCTCGCCCTGCAGGCCGCCGCGCGCCAACACATAATTCGTCGCCCGCTCGCGCGCACAAATGAGGGCGACCAGCGTGCTGGTCGAGGCGGTGTCCTGAATCACGCCGCTGAAGGCCGGCGAGAGCCCGAGCATCTGGCGCAGCCAGTCGGCGACGACCTCTTCGATCTCGGTCACCGCCGGGCTCGATTGCCACGAGAGCCCGATCACGCCGAGCCCGGTCGAGACGATGTCGCCAAGAATTCCAGCGAGCAGGGCGTTGGCGGGGAAATAGCCGCAGAAGCGCGGATGCTGCCAAAGCGTGAGGCCGGGAACGACGACACGGTTCAAATCCTCGATCACGGCGCCGAATTCCTCCGGCTCGTTCGGTGGCGCGGAGGGCAGCGCGTCGCGGATTTCGCCCGGCCGGGTCTTCGCCATCACCGGCCGGTCGGGCAGGCTCGCGTGGTAGTCGGCCAGCCAGTCGATGAGCTCATGGCCATGGCGGCGGAAGTCTTCGGGCGACATGAGCGGCCTTACGAGTTGGACAAGAGATCAGCTTGGCGCGCCGGCGCGTCGCGCCTCCATGAGCGCCGCAAGCGCTTCCGGCGTCGCCACCGGCAAGCTGCAGGTCTGCCCCTGACAGAGCATCGCGATCGGCTCCGCGGCGCGGGGCAGGTCGTCGCGCGGCGATCCGCTCGGCCATAATCTTCGATCGAGGCGTAGCACGGTCAGTGACGGGTCGGGCGCCCGGAGCGCGATTGCCGCGAGCGATTGGCTCCCCGGGTCGTCGAGCGGGCCGTCGATCACCACCGAGCCGCCGCGCGCCAGCATGTCGGCGCTCATGAGGGTGAGCGGGCTGCCGCCGAGCCCGTCGGGCGCGCCGGAGATTGCGCGGACGAGGCCCTCTGCCGCCTCGCCCCAGCGGGCTTCGTCGGTCAGATGCCAGAGGCGCACGAAGACTTCTGCGAGAAGCCCGATTCCGGACGGCGTCGCGCCGTCATGCGCTTGGCGCGGGCGCGCGCCTGGCACGTCAGCCGCGTCTTTGGCGGAGAGGTAGAACCCGCCCGCGCCGTCGCCGAAAAGATCGATCGCCTCGCTCGCCAGCCGACGCGCGGCTTCGAGATCGTTCGGATCGCCGCTCGCCTCGAACAGAGCGAGCGCGGCGCGGGCCATGGACGCATAATCGTCGAGCAGAGCACGCGCGCCGGGATGTCCCTCGCGCCAGGCATGCAGGAGGCGGCCTTCCGGCCCGCGCAGCTTCGTCGTGATGAAATCGAACGCGGCGCGCGCCGTTTGCAGCCACACCGGCTCGTCGAACACGAGGCTGGCGCGGGCGAGCGCGGCGATGGTCAGGCCGTTCCAGTCGGCAAGCACCTTGTCGTCGCGGCCAGGTTTCGGGCGCGCCTCGCGCAAAGCGAAGAGTTTCGCTCGGGACTGTGCAAGCTCGGCCTCCGCTTCAGGCGAGCCACGCGGAGTGATGCGGCGCAACACATTGCGGTCTTCCCAATTGCCGCCGCGCGTCACATCGTAGGCGGCCTTGAAGCGCTTCGCGGCGTCGGCCAGCGCGGCGTCAACGTCCTCTTCGTTCCAGACGTAGAACAGGCCCTCCTCGCCATCCTGATCGGCGTCGAGCGAGGCGGCGAAGGCGTCGCCGACCCGCATCTCGCGCATCAGCCACCCCACCGTCTCGCGCGCCCGCTCGGCCAAGGTCGGATCAGGCCTGAGGGAATGGACGAGCGCCAGCAATTCAAGGATCTGCGCGTTGTCGTAGAGCATTTTCTCGAAATGCGGCACGAGCCATTCGGCGTCGGTCGAATAGCGCGCATAGCCGCCGCCGAGATGATCGTAGATGCCGCCGGCGTTCATGGCCGCGAGCATGGCGCGGAGCGCGTCGCCGAAGGAGGGGTCGCGACGGCGGAACATCTCGTTCCAGAAGAAGCGGAAGATCGGCGCATTGGGGAACTTAGGCGCGCCGCTCAAGCCGCCAAGGACGGGATCGACGGCGTTCTTCAACGCGTCGCCGACGCGGGTGAGGTCGGCGGGCGAGATTCCAGGGCCCGCGTTCAACTCCGAGAGTTTCGCCAGATGATCGGCGAGGGTGAGGCCGCGGCTCTCCATCTGATCGCGCTGCGTGCGCCACGCCGAATCGATCGACTGGAGAACCTGCCGGAACGAAGGCCGGCCGTAGCGCGGCTCAGGCGGCCAGTACGTCCCGCCGATCATCGGCTTGCCGTCGGGCGTGAGGAACATGGTGAGCGGCCAGCCGCCCTGCTGGCCGAGCGCATGGAGCGCGGTCATGTAGATGTGGTCGATGTCCGGCCGCTCTTCGCGATCGACTTTGATGTTGACGAACAGTTCGTTCATGAGACGCGCTGTTTCCGCGTTCTCGAACGACTCGTGCGCCATCACGTGGCACCAGTGACAGGCGGCATAGCCGATCGAGAGCAGGATCGGGCAGTCGCGCCGCCTGGCCTCGGCGAGCGCGTCGGCGCTCCACGGGCGCCAATGCACGGGGTTCCCGGCGTGCTGAAGCAGATAGGGCGACGTCTCCTGGTCCAGGAGATTGCGGCCGGATTCCATGTGCGATCCTTCGCCCGAGCCTTCAAGCCGCCGCCAGCGCAGCCTTCAGCATAGCCTTGAACCGCCGCGAGTTGAGGGTCCAGAGCACGTCGGCGCCCTCATGCTCAGCCGTCGCCTCGCGCCAGACATTGGCGTTGTTCTCGTCGTGATGCACGTTGAGGCGGTCCACCACCGTCATGCCGCGGGTGAGCCGGCTCCCGGTCTCGATCGCGACGCGATGGCGGGACCACGAACGGCCGATCGAGCGGTCGAGCGCGACCGCCATGGCGGTCGGATCGGCGAGCGACAGCCCGATCTCACCGGTCTGGGTCCGATAGGCCTCGCGGGCGGTCGCGTTCGATTCGATGGCGAATTTCGCCTTCGCCGTGCCGAGCGCCTCGATCGCTGCGATCTCGTCGTCGTTCAAGACGGAGTCGCCGCGCGAGACATGCCAGCCGACCATTTCGATCTTGAGTTTCGAGCGGAAAACGGCGCGCGCCGCCTCCGGATCGACCCAGATGTTGTATTCCGCCGCCGGCGTGACATTGCCCTCGCAGCATGGCGCCCCGCCCATCACCACGCAGCGCCCGATCCGCTCCGCGAGTTTCGGATCGCGCTTGAGCGCAAGCGCGATGTTGGTGAGCGGCCCGAGGGTCACCAGAGTGAGGCCGGGCTCCTCCTGCGCGATGCGCACAATCGCGTCGACGGCATGCTCGCGCTCCGGCTTGCGCTTCGGCTTGGGAAAGCCGCGATCGCCGAGTCCATCCTTGCCGTGGAACCAGTGCGCGTGGTCATGCGCGCGGGCAAGCGGCTTGTCCGCGCCGGCGAACACCGGAACGTGCGACTTGCAGACCTCGGCGGTCAGCAGGGCGTTTTGGGTCGCCTGCTCGAGGCCCACATTGCCGGCGACCGTCGTCAGGCCGAGTACGCGGACTTTCGGATCGGCGAGCGCCATGATGATCGCGACCGCGTCGTCCGAGGCCGTGTCGGTGTCGATGAGGAAGTTGCGCATGAGTCCTATCGCATATGCGAGGTGTGATCTGGATCACAGCGTGAGGAGCAAAAATGTGCCTACGAAAGTCGGGTGTAAACATAACCCGCAGCCGAGCCTAGCAAACTGAAACGAACCAACAACACGATCATCGGGAGGCATGCTCATGATTACGCGTCGTTTCCTGTTGCAATCGGCCGCAGCCGCCGCTGCATATTCCGCCAGGGGCTCCTGCCCAGCGCGCGCGGAAAACGCCCCGGGCGTCACCGACACGGAAATCAAGATCGGCCAGACGATGCCCTACAGCGGGCCGGCGTCCGCTTACGGGGTGATCGGTCGCGCCGAGATCGCTTATTTCAAGATGATCAACGAACAGGGCGGGATCAACGGGCGTAAAGTCACTCTCATCAGCGTCGACGATAGCTTTAGCCCTCCGAAGACGGTCGAGCAGGTTCGCGGGCTTGTCGAACAGGACCATGTCGCCTTCATCTTCGGCTCGCTTGGCGACCCCACGAATCTCGCGGTCAGGCAATATCTGAACGACAAAAAAATCCCGCAACTGTTCGTGGCGGCGCTGGCCGAATTTGTCGCCGACCCCGAGCATTATCCGTGGACGATCCCTCTGCACAACGCGACTTCCAGCGAGGCGCATGTCTATGCGAAATACATTCTCGCGACCAAGCCCAACGCCAGGATCGGTGTGCTCTACCAAAGCGATCCCGTCAGCAGGATCTTTCTGACGGCCATTCGCGAGGGCCTGGGAGACCGCGCGGCGTCAATGATCGTCAAGGAGACTTCTTACGAAATCTCCGAACCCACCGTCGACTCGCAGATCATCAGCCTGCAGGCCTCTGGCGCCGATACGCTCATCCTTGGCGCCACTCCGAAGGCCGCAGCGCAAGCCATTCGCAAGGTCTATGACCTTGGCTGGGCGCCCGACCGATTTGTGATTAACTCCTCGTCGTCCATCGTCGCCGTGATGAAACCGGCGGGCCTCGATAAATCGAAGGGCGTCATCACGGCCGTCTACGGAAAGGACCCGACCGACCCGCGCTGGAAGGACGATCCGGGCGTCAAGCAATGGGGAGCCTTCGCTACAAAATATCTTAGCGCCACGGATTTCAGGGACCAATTCGCGTTTTATGGCTACCATGTCGCGATCGTGATGTCTCACGTTCTGGGGCAGTGCGGCGACGATCTGTCGCGCGACAACATCCTGCGCCAGGCGCTGAGCCTTAGGAGCTTTAGCACGCCGTTGCTGCTTCCCGGCATCACGGTCAACACCTCCCCGACCAATTATGTGCCGGTCCGGCAGTTCCAGCTTGCGCGCTTCAACGGCGAGAGTTGGGAGCTCATCGGGGACGTGCTGAGCGATTGAGGCGCCGACGCGCGAGCTCCTATCGGACCTTAGGAGCTAATACGTCGCCGCCCGCCTAGCGAACCTCCGGTCGAGGTCGGCCTGCGGCCGCTCGAGATCGTCAGGCCGACATTTTGGCTCACTTGTGAGAGTGCTCGTGAGCCGTCGCCGTATGCTGACGGGCGAGCTCGCTATGTTCATAACCGCGACCGCGTCGTCTGAGCCCGTGTCGGTGTCGATGAGGAAGTTGCGCATGGGTCCTATCGCATATGCGAGGTGTGATCTGGATCACAGCGTGCGGAGCAAAAATGTGCATACGAAACTCGGGGGTAAACATAACCCGGAGTCGAGCTTAGCAAACTGAAACCATCCAACAACACGATCATCGTGAGGCATGCTCATGATTACGCGTCGTTTCCTGTTGCAATCGGCTGCAGCCGCCGCTGCATATTCCGCCCAAGGCTTCCAGCCAGCTCGCGCGGAAAACGCCCCGGGAGTCACCGACACGGAAATCAAGATCGGCCAGACGATGCCATACAGCGGGCCTGTTTCGGCTTATGGGGTGATTGGCCGCACCGAACTGGCCTTTTTCAAAATGATCAATGAACAGGGCGGGATCAACGGGCGCAAGATCAACCTCATCAGCCTGGACGATGGCTACAGCCCGCCGAAGACGGTCGAACAGGTGCGGCGGCTCGTCGAGCAGGAGCAGGTCGCGTTCCTATTCAACAATCTCGGCACCCCGACAAATCTAGCGGTCCGGCAATATTGCAACGACAATAAGGTCCCGCAACTCTTTATCGCCACCGGCGCGGCCAAGTGGAACGATCCGAAGCATTTTCCCTGGACCATCGGCTGGCAGCCTAACTACCAGATCGAGGCACGAATCTACGCCCAGCACATCTTGAAGACGAAGCCGGACGGGAAGATCGGCGTGCTCTACCAGAACGACGATTACGGCAAGGATTATCTCATCGGGCTCAGGGACGGCCTCGGGGCGAGCCATGCCGGCATGGTGATCAAGGAAGTTTCCTACGAGACTTCCGAGCCGACCGTCGACTCGCAGATCGCCACGTTGCAAGGATCGGACGCCAACGTATTTCTCATCGCCGCCACGCCCAAATTCGCCGCTCAGGCGCTCCGCAAGGCTTACGACATTGGTTGGACGCCGGTGCGTTACCTCAACAACGTGTCAGCTTCGATCGCGACCGTGCTAAAGCCGGCCGGCCTCGAGAAATCAAAAGGCGCGATCACCGCGATTTACCTGAAGGACGCGACCGACGCCCGCTGGAAAGAGGACGCGGGTTTCAAACAGTTCGCGGCGTTCATCGCCAAGTACATGTCGCCGGACGACCTGATCGACTTCAACGCGGCCTATGGCTTCTCCGCCGCCCCGACGTTGGTCCAGGCCCTCAAGCAATGCGGCTCGGACCTTTCGCGCGAAAACGTCATGCGGCAGGCTGCGAACTTGAAGGATTTCGAAGCGCCGATGCTGCTGCCGGGGATCAAGGTCAACACTTCGCCCGACAACTACAGCCCCATCCGCCAGGAGGCGCTCGCCAGGTTCAACGGTGAGAACTGGGAGCCAATCGGGAAGGTGATGAGCGATTAGGGCGCGCTTTCCTCAGGCGCGAGGCGCGGGAGCTTACGAACCTACGAAAAATTCAGGCCGTCACGCCTAGCCGCGCGAAGCCCCGTTCGAGGTCGGCCTTGAGGTCCTCGAGATCCTCGAGGCCGACGCTGAAGCGCACGGTCGGACCGCCGGGGTCGAAGCGCGTCGCCGTCCGCGCGGGCGTGCAGTCAAAGGGGATGGCGAGGCTCTCGTAGCCGCCCCAGGAATAGCCGATGCCGAAGAGCTCGAGGCCATCGAGGAACGCCGCGACGGCGGCGTCCGACGCCGGCTTCAGCACGATCGAAAAGAGGCCGGACGAGCCGGAATAATCGCGCTTCCAAAGCGCGTGGCCCGGATGGTCGGGCAAAGCGGGATGGAGGACGCGCAGGACCTCGGGCCGGGCGCTCAGCCATTGCGCCAGCGCCAGCCCCTGCCGCTCCGCCTCTCTCAGCCGCAGATCCATTGTGCGCAGGCCGCGAAGCGCGAGGAACACGTCCTCGGGGCCGGGGGGAATGGCCATCAGGTGGACGCAGTGATGAAGCCGCTCGAACCATTCCGAATTGGCCGAGACGAGGCCGAGCAGAAGGTCGGCGTGGCCGGAAAGATATTTGGTGCCCGCTTCGACCGCCATGTCGACCCCATGCGCATGCGGCGAGAAGAAGAGCGGCGTCGCCCAGGTGTTGTCCATGATGACGCAGGCGCCCCGGGCATGCGCGGCCGGGGCGATCGCAGGAATGTCCTGCACCTCGAGCGTTTCCGAGCCGGGCGATTCCGTGAACACGACTTTGGTGCTGGGCCGCATCAGCGCGGCGACGCCGGCGCCGATCGTCGGATCGTAGTAGGTGGTCTCGATCCCCATCCGCTTCAAAGTCATGTCGGCAAAGGCGCGCGCGGGCCGATAGACGGAATTGGTCATCAGCATGTGATCGCCGGCGCTAAGCGCCGTCATCAGCGCGACGACGATCGCAGCCAGCCCCGAGGGCACGAGCACCGTCCCCGCCGCGCCCGAGAGGTCGGTCCAGGCGGAGCACAAGGCCTCGGTCGTGGGCGTGCCGCGTGTGCCGTAAGTAAAGCGCTGGGCACGGCTCTTCAGCGTCGCGACGTCAGGATAGAGCACGGTCGAGCCGCGAAACGGCGGCACGTTGATGAAGCTCTGCGAGAACTCGGCGTCGCGGCCCAGATTCACGAGGCGCGAGCGACGCCGCAAGGACGCGCGCGTTTCGTCGGTGAGTTTGGCCATGGGGGTCGCGCGAGCTCCGAGCGTCGGTTCGGGCCGTTGCCTAGCACGCTTCGCGAGCCTTGGCAGCCGATTGACTTCCTCTCACGGCGCCCGACTATGCCGCGATCATCATGGCCGAGAGCTCGGAGTATTTCGGCTCCCTGAGGAGGTTGTCATGCGATCGCACTTTGCCTGGCTTGCGGGAGCGGCTTTGACCGTCGCGGGCGCTCTCTCCGCCGATGCGGCGACCCTCGACCAGGTCAAGGCGCGCGGGGAATTGATCTGCGGCGCCAACCCCGGCCTTGCCGGCTTCGGCCTGCCCGACGATCAGGGCGTGTACAAGGGTCTCGACGTCGACGAGTGCAAGGCGATCGCCGCAGCGATCTTCAACGATCCGAACAAGGTCAAATATCTGCCGATCAACGCCAAGGACCGGCCCACGATTCTGGCTTCGGGCGAGATCGACGTCCTGATCCGCAACACCACCTGGACGCTGTCCCGCCAGACCGGCGGCATGTTCTTTACCGGCATTAATTTTTACGATGGCCAAGGGTTCATGGTGCGCAAGAAGCTCGACGTCAATTCGGCGCTGAAGCTCGACGGCGCATCGGTCTGCGTGCAGCAGGGAACGACGACCGAGCTCAATCTCGCCGACTATTTCCGCGCCAACAACATGAAGCTCGAGGCGGTGGTTTTCGCGACCGACGAGGAAGCCACCAAGGCCTACGACAGCGGCCGTTGCGACGCCTACACCACCGACGCCTCGGGCCTCTATTCCGAGCGTCTCAAGATGTCCAATCCGGACGATCATATCGTGCTGCCCGAAATCATCTCCAAGGAGCCGCTCGGCCCCTCGGTGCGCAGGGACGACGTTCAGTGGTTCCAGATCGTGCAATGGACCCATTACGCGCTCATCACCGCCGAGGAGCTGGGCGTCACCCGGGCCAATGTCGACGAGAAGCTCAAGTCCGACAATCCGGCGATCCGCCGCCTTCTCGGTGTCGAGGGCAGCTACGGCGAGGGCCTCGGCCTCACCAAGGACTGGGCCTATCGCATCATCAAGGCGGTCGGCAATTACGGCGAGATCTTCGAGCGCAACGTGGGGCAGGGCTCGCCGATCAAGATCGCGCGCGGCCTGAACGCGCTCTGGAACAAGGGCGGCCTCCAATACGCACCGCCGATCAGGTAGACCTAAGCCTGATCCTACCGGAGCGGAAGTTCTCCTTCTTCGTCATTGCGCAATGCCCATCGTTACCCCGCTATTAGATGATAGGTCACGAACACAATTTGTCAGAATAAAGTTGCAATTCTACACAATTGTGGTAACCGCCCACGCCGGGAATAAGACTTAGGGAATTAAAATTTACGTGTTAAATTCGGTTGTCGGTGTTGCGGAAGGGCGGCATCCGACCCGGGCGCCTCAGCGTAAAAGATCTGCGATAAACTGCCGTCTTAATATCGTAAGCTCGATAGCAGAGCTGCGAAGCGGTACTTACTAGCTCGCCCCAGCTCCGAGCAGAAGGATATTGTCAAGCGCTTCCAACCGGCGCAGATCGTGGCGTACAGGCACTAAGGACATTGTCTAAGCCGGTGCGAATAACGCGCGAACACCTCAAGGGATCGGGATTAAGAAAAAGCAAATGAATGGCCTCGGAGCGTTTGTTTCCGAGCGAACTCGAGCCGCATTTTTTTCATTGTTATTTTGAGCCTAGGAGCAGGCAAATGGCAAAAAGGGCTTCCCAAATACATCGAGGGCGTCAACCCGCAATTTCAGGAACCACCGGTCATCCAGTTATTCACAGGGCGCGGGCGCACCTCCTTCCGAAAGGAGGCGTTCCCGGCGCCCCTCGGATCTCTCAATTCGTAACAGTCAGTTGGGCTTGGACTAATCAGGCCGGGGGAAATATATCTTGGACGTTTGTTAACTCGGATCAGAATAATAGCCACGCCGTCGTTCTGTACCGGAACAACTATATTTTTGGCGGTGCGTTTTGGCCTGTCTATCTTGGCCCAGATGATACCGTCTCGCATATGCTGGATGGAACCCAGCCCATACCGACGCTGACAGGCACGGGCGGGCAACCGATGGGCATCCTGGATTATGGACCGACTGCATCTCCCAGATACCTGGTGCACTTCATTTTCAATCTTGCGCCCGGTCAGACTTGGAGCACACCCGAAGGTGGATTTATTGGTATTACTCCAACCGCAGGTGCTTGCTACGCGCTAACTAGCAGTACGTCAGGAACCTACTGTGTGGGGTATGATCCACAAAGGGTTATCGACTGGGACAATCAGACCGGTACAACTAACCGTGGCTATTCTCCCAATCCATCTAGTTTTTTAACTTACGCATTTACGCCTGAATCAACAACACCAGAGAATACGCTTGGGTTCAACGACTCGATCGCGAGCGGATCGTGCGTGGCGCAGAATTTCTATTTTGCCATGGGGAAGAATAATTACGGTCGTGACGAAGTGGAGGACACGCTTACCTATCAGAACGCGTTCTACCTGTTCCTGGAAGGGTTTACGCTCAATGCAGTGGGATCTTCCACACCGACATTCCCCACTGGCACTTTCAAGGCGGCCAATATTCCCGGTCTTAGCTTTATAGGTCCGACGATAAAGCCCGACGACCCGACGAACCTGACGGCGCCGCAGCGGATTCGCTTTGACTACGAGATCGACTTCACCAACGCGTCCCTCACATCTCCCACCGCGTTCCCGGCTCCCGGCCAACCGCCCAACACTTACACTCTCGGCGCGGCGATCACCGTACAGGGGCAAAACATCCCGAGCCTGCCGGCGGAATTCTTCCTGTTGAGCGGCGCCGATCCATACTTCACCAACGTCAATGCGAGCACCGACAACCAGCCCTACCTAAGCCAGGATCTTCGGGTGTTTACAGTCACGCCGACTGCGAACAACCAGACGCCGGTCGGCGACGTCAAATTCACATTCCAGGCCGGCGGCGGTCCGACGACCTTCGATGACGGCGCCGCCTATACTTACATCCAGAATCTGATCACTTGGCTCAATCAAAATTACGGCTATCTGAAAACGTCATACACGCCTCCCGACACCAACGTCTTTGATCCTCTGGATAGCTTGCTGCCGGAGCAGTTCACGTCGAATGGCGATTCTTTGGTCAATCCGAACACCGGACCGAACAAGAACTACAATTTTGCGATCGCCCGCGTCCGCCTGAAAGGCTCCACGGGCGCAGCCGCTGCCGCCAAGGATGTTAAAGTGTTCTTCCGGCTGTTCACGACGCAGACCTTTGATACGGATTTCATCAATTCCACCTCCGTCGTGTCGAACGCTGACCCGAACGTGACCTATCCGCCAAGCGGGAACAACCCCTCGAGCCCGCTGCCGGGAACGGACGGCAGCGGTACAATCAATGGCTGCTCGCTGCCTTTCTTCGCCACTGCCAACTTCGACGCCAATCCAAGCGATTACCAGACAGGGGCAGCGAACAATCAAACGATCGAAATTCCTAGTGGGCAGGGCGCGGAGGGCTACGCCTGGGCGTTCTACGGGTGTTTTCTCAACGTCAATGACGCAAGCAATATATTCGGCAAGCCGCCGGGGCTCGTCCAGCCCGTCCAGCAATGGTTGGTCGGCGCTGTCCACAGCTGCCTGGTGGCGCAGATCGCCTATAGCGATGCTCCGATCATCAACGCCGGCGGAGTGATCGAGAATCCGCAGAACTCCGACAAACTGGCGCAGCGAAATCTTCAGGTGACCACATCCGGCAATCCTGGATTCCCTGCGACCCACCGGGTTCCGCAAACCATCGATGTGCGTCCGAGTCCGCCGGCTCAATCCGCCGACTCTTCCAACATCCTGAGCTATCCAGACGAAATCATGATCGATTGGGGCAAGACGCCGCTCGGCAGCACGGCAAGCATTTATTGGCCGGGGGTCAGCGCCGCGTCGGTGCTGAAACTGGCGGCTGGGCTCTATCCGGCGCAGACGCTGACGGCCGCGGACGCCAACACCATCCAATGTCAGGTCGTCGGCCCCGTGACCTACATACCGATTCCTGTTGGCGCCGGCGGCAGCTTTGCTGGACTGCTGACAGTCGATCTGCCCAACTCGGTCAGATACGGGGATGAATTCGACGTCATCGTGCGCCGGATCGCGACGAAACAGGTCGCCGTTCCGCCACCGCCTCCTCCGCCGCCGCCTCCGCCCAAAATTGCGGTTCGGGCTGCTGCCGCGAAAGCCGCCGTCCCGGCCGCGGCAAGTCTGCTGGTGTGGCGGTATGTCACGGGAAGCTTCCTTGTGAGGATTCCCGTTCAGGAAGAGAGCACGATCCTTCCCATCGACGAAAACCTGCTCGCGATCCTGAAATGGCGGCTTGGGCTGATCGATTCCGGCAACCGGTGGTATCCGGTGCTGCTGCGATACATCGGCTATCTCACCGGCCGCATCAACGGCATGGGAGGCAACGCGTCTCAAATTCCTCCTTCACCCACCGGTTATCAGCCGCCTTCTCCGGCACCCGTCAAACATGCCTCTGAACACTGCTACACCGGGAAGGTTATAGGCATCCGGTACGACCGTTTCGGAGACTTCGAAGGATTCACCCTCCTGACTGAGGAGGGGCGCGAACACAGGTTCCGAGGCCGCGAGCCGAAAATGCAAGAACTGATAAGCCGCGCCTGGATCGAGCGGACATTAATCAGCGTGTACGTCGAATCTCCTGACGTCGACTGGCCAGCGTCCATCGTTCTACGTTGGTGGAAATAAGAATCGGATTGAGGTCAAGGCGCCGATTCAGCGCGTCACCCGTCGCCGCCCAAATCCAGGGCGAAGATCTCTTTCCGCTCCTTGACGCCGCGCAAATCGTGGGGGCCAAGCGACTTGAGGCGGCTATCGGCGCCCTTCATTCCCCCTACGAACTCGGCCGAAACCAGCACCGCGCGGCCCAGCGGCTGGCAAAGCGCCTCGATGCGCGCCACTTCATTGATCGCCGGGCCAATGACCGTGAAATCGAGCCGGTCGATCGCGCCCACGTTGCCATACAGCGCGTCACCAAGATGGAGCGCGAGATCGACCGGAGCGACTGGCCTGCCCGCGGCAATGCGCGCCGCGCTGAGCGCCTCGATGTTGCGCATCGCCTCGATCGCGGCATCGAGCGCGCGCCGGCAGGTGTCAGCCCGATCGGTCTCTTCGAATGGGAAGGTGGCGAGCATGGCGTCGCCGATGAACTTGAGCACCTGGCCGCCGCGCTCGCGGAGTGACGCGGTCAGGATCTCGAATATGTCATTGAGCAGTTCGACGACGGCGGGGCCTGGCGCCGCGTCGCTTACGGCGGTGAAGCCGCGAATGTCGGCGTACCACAGCACGGCATGCAGAGTGTCGACCGAACCGCGCATGATCGAGCCGGCGTGGATGCGGCGTCCGACGTCTTCTCCGAGATAGGTTCCCAAAAGCCCCGAGGCGATGACGTGGCCGGCGTGCGCCTTCATCGCCAGCGACAACGCCGGCAGCGTCGCCTGCACGAGCGTCGCGTCGTCGTCGCTGAATCCGCCCGTCCGGTCCGTGGCGAACGAGTAGACAATTCCCGATCCCTGCGAGCGATCACCCTTCTCGCCGTAAATGTAGAGCCGCGCCATATAGTCCGTCGCGCCATCGGCGAAGAACTCTTCGAGGACAGGAAAGTCCCGCTCCTCGGGACCCGTTTCGATGCGCCGGCGCAGGGCCGGGTTGTCTTCGCCGGCGCGGACGCGCTCCATGAGCGCGTAGAACGGGCTCGTCGTCCACATCGGCTCCTCTTGCCCGCCATGCGAGTACTGCTGAGGCGCGATGGCGTTGAGTTCGCGCTTCCAGGTGTAGCCATAGCCGCTCCATTGCGGATGGAGCGTCTCCATCGAGGCATGCGCCCGCCACAGTGGGATTCCATCGATCACCAGGCGCTGGCAATAGCCGTCAAACAGATGGTAGGCGTCCGCGCCGCGCAACCCCTCGCGCACAGCCCAGATGTGCGTGTCGACGATGCGCCGGCCGAGCGCGTCATCGAACGTCCTGTGGCGCAGCTCGGGGAGCGTCTCGTCGCGGTGGTTTTGGGCCATCGGGCTGATTAGGGCTTCGAGTCCGACTTCGGGACGACGAACACCTCGCCGGGATAGATAAGGTTGGGATTGTGGATTTGCGCCCGGTTCGCTTCGACAATCGCCGGGTAGCGCGTCGGGTCGCCGTAGTAACTCTTGCTCAGCGCCCATAGCGTATGGCCGGTCGCGACGCGCTTCGTTTGAACCGACTGGATCACCGGATCGGCCGGCGAGGGACTCGGCGACGGCTCGGCGCTCGCGGGCCCCGCGGCCGCCTGCAAAGCTGGCGCAACGGGCATATCCGGGTAATCGAACGGGGTGTTGGCGCTCGCGACGACCGTCGCGCCGCCTGGACTGATTTCGTCGGCCTGGATGACATAGGTGCCAGGACTCATGCCCCCTTTGATCGTCAACGACCATCGGCCATCCGCTTGCGTTTTGGCCTCGGCGATGTCCGCCTGGTTCAGATAAAGACGGAGGGTTGTGTTCGGCTGAGCCGACCCTTTGGCCACAAGACCGCCGGGGGCTTCAGCCTCAACCTGCTGGATCGCGACGCGGGCGCCGCTGACCGGCGCTGGCGTGGCCAGCGTTCGAATTCCCAACGCGGACGGTTCGGCATTGGGGTTCGCTGGCACGGCGGCCACGACAGTGGGCTTCGCTTCGGGCGGGCCCGCCGCGACGCTCTTGGCCTCTGGCGCAGGAACCGAGACCGCGATCGGGCTCGATACCGCCGGCTGGCCCTTGTCGGCGTTTGCGGCCAGGGACAGGCTATGGTCGCCCGGCGCGAGCGCCGGCGG
Organism: uncultured Alphaproteobacteria bacterium; assembly: GCA_963726105.1. Taxonomy (GTDB): domain Bacteria; phylum Pseudomonadota; class Alphaproteobacteria; order Rhizobiales; family Beijerinckiaceae; genus Roseiarcus. The sequence goes on along the minus strand of CAVSBJ010000015.1, from coordinate 79,203 downwards.
GATGATGACAAACTGGCCCGAAGCGTCGGCGGTCGCCTCGGCCACGGTCTTGCCTGCGTCGCGCAGCTCGACTTTTCCGTTCGGGGCCGCGCGGCCGGCGATGACAGCGTCGCCGGAAGGATCGACGTTCACGATGTCGAAGGCGGGCTTGAGGGCCGCGGTTTGGGTCTGGGCCTTGTCAGCCGGGGGCGGAGCGGCCGGCGGCGGCACGGCTGGGACAGCGGGCGCGGCCGGAGGGACAATCGGAGGCTTGGGCTCGACGGGAGCGCGAGCCACCGCAAGATCGGCAGGATTCGGCTCAAGCAGTTCCGGATAGGTCCACACCACGGCGCCCGCTCCGGCGGCCACGACCACCAAAGCGGCTGCTCCGGCCCAAATCAGCGTGTTCCGCGACGGCATGCTGGCTCGCTTTCCTCTTGACATATAAGGCCGAGCGGCCATTGCGACAAATCTATAACATTGAGCGGTCGATTGGCCGTTTGCTGAATTCGTTCGGGACCTTGGTCACGGCGGCGCGGGCGGCGCTTCTTCCCGCGCGATCTCGCCGCCGCGGGCGCGGGCGCGGCCGGCCCCTTGCTCGGGCTTCGTCAGCGCGTAGAGCGCGAGGTCGGCGCCCTTGCCGCGCAGCCTGAGATCGCCGAGCGAGCGTTTGGCGATTCCCGGCGGCAGTTCGAGGCGATCGATCAGCTCAGCCGAGGCGATCACACGATCGCCGGTCTCACGGCAAAGCTCCTGGATGCGCGCCGCGGTATTGACGGTGTCGCCGAGGAAAACGATCTCGCGCTTTACCGACCCCATCTCGCCGGTCACCACCGGACCGCAATGGAGCCCGGCTCGCACCGCGATCGCGGCGCCGAATTCGCGACGGTACTCGGGCGCGGACCGGCTGAGCTTGTCGATGGCGGCGAAACAGGCAGCGACGCAGCGAGCGTCAGCAGCCCCCTCCTTGAGCTTCCAGGTCGCGATCAGCTCATCGCCGACATACCGATGGATTTCGCCCCGCGCCGCGACGATCGGCTGGGTGAGGTCATCGATGAAGCGGTTGACCAGGCGATGGAAGGCGAGCGGACCCAGCCGCTCGGCGAATCCGGTCGATCCCTCCATGTCGATGAGCAGGAACACGCGCGATTCCAGCCGCGGCGCATAATACCGGCCGGTGATGAAACTGATCAGCACGTTCTGGCCGAGCAGGCTGTTCACATCGAGGATGAAAACGAACACGAACGCGGCTGCGAGCGAGAACAGCACGTCTCCGCTCTCAATGCCGCCTTCGCCGGGCGCCGGAAAGAGAGCGCTGCCAAATTTGAGGCCGAACAGGATGACGCCGAGGTAGATGACGGTTTTGACCGCCACATGCGCGGCAAAGGGCGCCCGGCGAAGCGGCGCGCCGATTGGCCCGTTCATCACCAGCGCGTCGAACGTCGTCAGAACGCCTGCGATCAGAGCGCCGGTCAGCGCGCCGCGGGCCAAGCCGGAGAGTGCAAACGCGTGCCCGCCTCCCTGCAGGAGACGCCTCTCGGAATAGGCGGCGCCCAGCGCCGCCGCGAGCGCGGTCGCCAGGAGAATGTGCCGGAACGGCTCCGGCAATCGAAGGAACGTCATCGGCGTGCGGTCGCGATGCTGTGTGATGGTCCCACTCTATGGACAAGGGGAGGGCGGCGGCCGCTCCTTCCTTTCACGCCCGGAACAGATCGCGCTCGATCCCCGCCGCGGCGAAGACATAGTCGCGGCTCGCCTCCAATTCGGCCCGCAGCTTTGGGATGTCGTAGCCGATGATCGCGCCGCGCCATTTCTTGATTTGGCCGGCGCACAGCACCGTCGACACGTTCGAGCGCTCCATCAGCGTGACGACCGCGCCCGGCGCGTGGTTGAGCGGCGTGACATTGAGCGCTGTTGCGTCGAGGAGGATGATATCGGCGTCCTTGCCCGGGGTCAGCGATCCGGCCTTGCTCTCGATCTTGAGACCTCTTGCTCCACCCATCGTTGCGAGGCTCAGCGCGTCCCAGACCGACATGAGCTTCGGGAACTCCTTGCCCTGCAACGCAAGCTCGTTGGCGAACATGCGCTGCAGAGTCATCACGCCGCGCATCTGGGTGAACATGTCGGCGGTCATCGTGCACTCGACATCGGTCGATAGCGAGAGGCTCATCTTGAGGTCGAGCGCCTTCTGAATCGGCGGCATCCCATGCCGCATCTGCATTTCGATCGGCACGGCGAGCGTGACATGCGCGCCCGCGTCGGCCGCCGCCTTCCAGGCGAGGTCGCTCATGCCAGTCATGTGGATGAAGAAGCAGTCCGGGCCGAATTTCCCGGCTTTCGCGAGTTCGTCGAAGGTCGGCTGCATGCCGAAGGTGCCAACGACATGGAGCGCGATCGGCAAGTTGAGGTCGCGACCGACTTTCCACGCCTCCTCATAGCCTGGCAAGTAGATCTCGCCGCCCATGAACATGCTGAGCAACTGATCTGACGAAGCAAAGTGCTGCGCGCGAATGCGCGCGGCGTCGCCGGGATATTTCGCCTTCTCGCCCCAGCCCTCGAAGTAGCCGAACACCGCGCGCCGGCCGGCTGCGCGGAGCCCCTCGATCGCGGCGTCGGAATGCTCCGGCGAGTGATGGATCTGGCTGATGTCCATCACCGCGGTCACACCGGCGTCGATCTGCGCGACGCCGCTGAACAGCTCGTTGATGTAGACGTCCTGCGGGCGATAACCCATGGAAAGCTTCTGCAGGATCGACTCATAATAATTGTGCGCGCTTTCGGGCCGCCCGTCGTTGATGAGGATGCCGTCGGCGAGAAAACTGCGCAGCGCCGTCTCGAACTGATGGCTATGCGCGTCGATGAAGCCCGGCATGACGATATGCCCGGTCGCATCGATGACCACGGCGTCAGGCGCGTCGATCCTGGCGGCGAGCTCGGCGATCTTCGATCCTTCGAGCAGCACGTCGCCGACCGCGTGATTGCCGACGCGCTCGTCCATCGACAGGATTGTCCCGTTTTTGATCAGCGTGCGGCGACCCGTTACGCCAACGCCCTCGGGCATGGCGCCCGCCGCCGCGCCATGCACCGCTTCAAGGTTGACCGGGGCCATACGCTGCAAGTCTGGCGCGGTCGCGGATGTCGCGGCGAAGCGGGGAGCGGCGCCTTCGCCGAGTCCCAGCGCGGTGATCTCACAAACTTGACACATGGCGCCCTCCCTGATTCCGCACCCGCCTCGCAAGCTTGAGCCGGCGGCTTTGATGAAGGCGTACGGAACCAGGCTCGGGACGTCAATTCACGGGGTTACTGGCTGGCGGTCTTGTGCAGCGGCATGTCCTGAAGTTCGACAAGCTTCTCGCGTTCGCCGCTATCCACGACCAGGGAGGCGCCCCCATCCCCGCAGGAGAAGTTGAGCGAACCGCCTTCCTCGCTGTCGAGGCCCGCAGTTTCTCCGGGATTGAGAACGAGGCGAACGCGTGCCGCCGTGCGCGAAGACGGCGCATCCAAGTCAGGCTTTTCATAGACCATCAGGTTGACGACGCAGTGCGCAGCCTGTTGGACGAAGTAGCCGCTGGTGGATTTCGAGCCGAAATCATACTGGATGCTGTCAATCGGCCGATAGGTGATTTCCTCCATGAGCGACGCCGGGGGCTGGCTTGAAGCTGCGGACGCCCACAGGCCGAGCACAAATGCTAAGGCGAATGAGGAGGCGTGAGCACTTCTCTCAATAGACATGGAGATCCTCGTTGGTCAGAGCGAATTCGAGCCAACCGAATGGGATGTGGCCGATATAAATTGCGGATGGCGCCCGGTTGACAGTCACGAGGGATAGCGGCTTTCGGCGACGTCGTCTGTGATTGAGATCACACCGTGATCACGGGATGTTGGCCGCTCGGAATGGTCGTCATCGAAATGAGACGCGCTACGGCTCGTAAGGACGGCCCGGGTCCGCCTACTGCCCGCGCTTGCCCCGGACCGCAAAGCGGACCGCCTCCTCGGCGGCACGGAACAACGCGCGCGCCTTGGCGACGCATTCGTTCTGCTCGGCGGCGGGGGAGGAATCGTAGACGATGCCGGCGCCAGCCTGGACATGCATGAGGCCGTCCTTCACCACCGAGGCGCGCAGCACGATGCAGGTGTCCATCTCGCCGCCGGCGCCGAAATAGCCGATGCAGCCGGCGTAGATGCCGCGCTTGTCCTTCTCGAGTTCATCGATGATCTGCATCGCGCGGACTTTCGGCGCGCCGGAGACGGTCCCGGCGGGGAAGCCGGCGGCGAGCGCGGCGACCGCGTCGACGCCATTCCTGAGCTCGCCCTCGACGTTGGAGACGATGTGCATGACGTGGCTGTAGCGCTCGATGAAGAAGCTGTCGGTCACCTTGACCGTGCCGATCTTCGCCACGCGGCCAGCGTCGTTGCGGCCGAGATCGAGCAGCATGAGATGTTCGGCGCGCTCCTTCGGATCGGCCATGAGCTCGGCCGCGAGCGCTTCGTCTTCCGTGGGGCTCTTTCCGCGCGGGCGGGTGCCGGCGATCGGACGGATCACCACCTTGCCGCCGCGCACGCGCACCAGGATTTCTGGACTGGAGCAGACGATCTGGAAGCCGCCGAAGTCGAGGAAGCAGAGATAGGGGGAAGGATTGACCCGCCTCAGCGCCCGATAGAGGGCGAACGCCGGCAGGTCGAAGCGGCTCGTGAACCTTTGCGACAGCACGATCTGGAAGGCGTCGCCGGCGGCGATATAGTCCTTCGCCCGGGCGACCATCGCAAGATATTCGGCCTCGGTCGTGTTCGACCGCGCCTCGCCCGCCTGGACGAGCGAATCGACAGCCACGGTCGTCGTGTGATCGAGCGGCGATTCGAGCGCGTCGACCACGGCGTCGAGCCGCGACATGGCGCTCTCGTAAGCGGCGCGGGCCGAGACTCCGGCCGCCGGGCGGACCGGCGTCACGATCGACATCTCGTCGCGCGCGCCGTCGAACACCACCATCACGGTCGGACGGATCAGAAGGGCTTCGGGCACGCCGATCGGATCGGGCTTGGCCGGCGCGAGGCGCTCCATGCGCCGCACCATGTCGTAGCCGAGATAGCCGAATATTCCAGCGGACATCGGCGGCAGGCCCGGCGGCATTGCGATGCGCGATTCGGCGAGCAGCGCTCGTAGCGCGTCGAGCGGGTCGCCGGGGCAGGGGACGAACGCATCCGGATCGACGAGCGCCCGGCGGTTGATCTCGGCGTGATCGCCGCTCGAGCGGAAGATGAGGTCGGGATCGAGGCCGATCATCGAATAGCGGCCGCGCTGCGCCCCGCCCTCGACCGATTCGAGCAGGAACATGTTGGCTGCCCGGCCGCGCGCGAGCTTGAGATAGGCCGAAACGGGCGTCTCGAGATCGGCGACCAGCGTCGTGACCGCGACCTCGGCCTCGCCGGCTATATAGGCGCGCGCGAAGGCTTCGTAATCGGGCAGGGTGCTCATCGGCGCCTAGCTGCCCTCGGCGGATTGCAGGACGTCCTGGTGGACAGAGACGCCAAGCGCCTTGCGTAGCGCCACCACATATTGATCGAGCAGGCTTTCGCGGGTCGCGGTGTCGAGCTCCGACGCCATTGTCTTCACGCGGGCGTCGGCGAAATCGACCGGCGGCGTCCGGTCGGCGGTGATCTTGAACACCACCCGTCCGTCGGGCGTGGCCGCGGAGCCGGCGCCGTCGGGGGCTTGTCGGAAGATCGCGGCCACCACCGATTCCGGCAGAGTTCCCTGCTCGGCGCGATGGATGTCCGTCGCCGTCTTCACTTCAGCGCCCGCGCTCTTGGCCGCGTCCGCAATGGTTCCCCCGGCGCTGATCTGCTTGACGAGATCGTCCGCCTTGCCGGCCAGCGCCTTGTCGACCTCCTCTGCGCGCCATTGCTTTTCAACCTCGGGCTTCGCCTCATCGAAAGTGAGGTCGTGCGCGGGATCGATCTTCGAGATCTCGAACCAGACGTATCCGCCGTCCTTGGTGTTCAACGCGGCCTCGTCCAGCCCGACGTCGGACGCAAAGGCGGCGCGGAGGAGTTCCGCTTGGTCCGGCAGATTGACCAGCGCGCCCTTGGGATCGCGGCCCGCCGCGTCGACCGCGTCGATCGTTCGCCCGGTCAAGCCGACGGCCTTCGCGGCTTCGAGGATGGTTTTGCCCGACACCCTGAGGTCCTCGATCTTGTCGTGCAAAGCCTGGATCTTGTCGCCGGCGCGGGAAGCGGAGACCTGCTTCTTCACGGCGTCGGCGACCTCGGAATAGGGTTTGACCGTCGACGGAGTGATGCCCTTGACGCGAACGATAACCGGACCGAACTGGCTCTTGAGGACCCCGCTCACGCCCCCTTGCGGCAAGGCGAAGACGGCGTTGGCCTCGTCCTTGTCGAGCATGGCGTCCTTGGTGGTTTCTCCGATGTCGGTGTCCTCGGCTTTGAGGCCCCGGTCCTTGACAAGGGAGTCGAAGCTCGCTCCGGCTTTAAGCTTGGCCTCGGCCGCCGCGGCGTCGGCGTCATTGGGATAGAGGATCTGCTGCAGATCGCGCTTCTCGGGCGCGCCGAACTGGGGATCCTTGCCGGCGAGCTTCTGATAGGCGGCTTCCGCGTCGGCGTCGGTCACGTCGGCTGCATTGGCGATCGTGTCCGGCTCGAGCGCCAGAATGGTCATTCCCCGGTATTCGGGCGCGCGATAGCTCGACTTGCGATCGTTGTAGAAGGCTTTGAGCGCTTCATCCGAAGGCGCAGCAATTTCTCCCGCCGCCGAAGCGGGCAGGAGGAACGTGTCCGCCGACCGGGTCTGGCCCTGATAATCTGCTTCCGCCGTGACCTCCGCCTTGGGCGCGGTGATCCCCGTGGAAAGCGCGGAGACGATGAACTGCCTCAAGACCTGCTTTCGCAATTCCGCGACGAAGCCGCGCTCGCTCATGTCCATGTCGCGCAAGGCAGCGGCGAGGCGGGACGGATCGAATGCGCCGGACTTGTCACGGAAGTTCGGGTTCGAGGTAATGACCTCGCGCAAAGCTTCGTCGGAGATGCTCAGGCCCAGCTTGCCCGCCTCGTCATCGACCGCCGCTTCGTTCAGCAATTGCCGCAGCACGCTGCGATCGAGGCCGACCTGGCGCGCTTCCTCATTGGTGAATGGGCGCCTGAGACGGCGCTGATATTGCTGGATCGCCCGATCGTAGGCGACGCGATAGTCCTGGGCCGAGATTTTCGCCCCTCCAACCGACGCGACGGTGGACGGGCTGAAACCGCGCAGCATGTCGCCGACGCCCCAGATGACGAAGCTGACGATAATGAGCCCCATGACGACGGTCATGATCGCCTTGCCGACGACACCCTGGGAGGCATTGCGCATCGATTCGAGCATTTCGTCGTATCCGCCTTTCTTTCTCGGGCCGCGAAGCGCGCCCTCTCTAGCGGCGCTTGAGCGCTTTGCATAGGCGAAAGGGCGGCTTTGCAGGGGCGGGGGGCGATGATAACAACCGCCGATCAAAGTCGCGGAGAGGCTGAATGACCCCTGGCGTACGGCCGTTGGTCGCGGGAAATTGGAAGATGAACGGCCTTTCTGGATCCCTGGTCGAGATCGATGCGATCCGGCAGGCCGCGGACGCGGGCGAATCCGGTCCGGCCGAATTGCTCGTCTGCCCGCCGGCGACGCTGATCGCGCAAGCCGCCTTCAGGATCAAGGGCGCCGACCTCAGCCTCGGCGGTCAGGACTGCTACACCCATGCAAGCGGCGCCTTCACCGGCGACATTTCCGCCGCGATGCTCAAGGACGCTGGCGCGAGCTATGTGATCGTGGGCCATTCCGAGCGCCGGACCTATCATCACGAGACGGACGAAACCGTCCGCGCCAAGGCGGAAGCGGCGCTGAAGGCCGGCCTCACACCGATTATCTGCGTCGGCGAGACCCATGCTGAGCGCGAAGCGGGCCAACAGGCCGCTGTGGTCATTCGGCAGTTGCGAGGCTCGCTGCCTCCCCAGGCGAGCAGCGAGACAGTCGTCGTCGCCTACGAACCGATCTGGGCGATCGGCACCGGACTGACGCCGACGCCCAAGGACATTGCCGGCGTCCACAATGGAATCCGGGCGCTGCTCGCCGACATGTTTGGGCCGCCGCGCGCCAAAATTCGCCTTCTCTACGGCGGCTCGGTCAAGCCGAGCAATTGCAGCGAGCTTTTGACCCTCGACAACGTCGACGGGGCGCTGGTCGGCGGCGCGAGCCTGAAAGCGACGGAATTTTTGGCCATCGCCGCCGCCTATCGCTGACGGCGGCTCCCTTCGTTCCGATGGACGCCCCTCTTGCGCCATGTTAGGAGCGCGCCATCTTTGGAAGACGCTGGCCCCACGGCCAGGCGCTTCGTCCGCTCGAGACCCTCATGCAATCCGTTCTGATCGTCGTCCATATCCTGATCGTCGTCGCGCTCATCGCGGTTGTCCTCCTGCAGCGCTCCGAGGGCGGCGCGCTCGGCGCGGGCGGGGGAACCGGCAGTTTCATGACTGGGCGCGGTCAGGCGAACGCGCTCTCGCGGGCGACCGCCATCCTGGGCGCCCTGTTCTTCGCCACCGCGCTCTTGATGTCGATCCTGTCGAGCTGGAGCCGCGCCCCCCATTCGATCCTGCAAAGCGGCCCCGCGCCCGCCGGGCAGACGGCGCCGACCCCGATTTCGCCGGGCAATATTCTCGATCAGCTCAAGCAGATGGAGGGCGGGTCAAGCGCGCCCTCAGCGCCTGGGCCGGCTCCGGCCGCTCCTTCCGCGCCAGCGCCAGCCCCGAAGCCGTAACGACTGGCTCGAAGCGGAGCGCAGGAGGTCCGCAAACCCTTGCCCGTGTTCCGCGACGAGCGCCGCGTTCGCCACAACGCCGTTGAGATGTTCGATCTCGTCGCCGACATCGAGCGCTACCCGGAATTCGTTCCGCTGTGCAAGGCGCTCAGGATCCGCAGCCGAAGACCTGAGACGGACGGTCGCGAGACGCTCGTCGCCGACATGACCGTCGGCTACAAGCTCATTCGCGAGACCTTTACGAGCCGGGTCGCGCTCGACAAGCCGAATCTCAAATTGCGGGTGGAATATATCGACGGGCCATTCAGCCGGCTGGAAAATATCTGGACCTTCAAGGACGAAGCGGAAGGGGGAGACTCCCGCGTCGGTTTCTTCATCGACTACGAATTCAAGAGCCGGACGCTCGGCATGCTGATGGGCTCGATGTTCGACGCCGCATTCCGGAAATTCGCCAGTGCGTTCGAACAGCGCGCCGACGCGGTCTACGGGCGCTCTTGAGGACGGCTCTGCGCCGCCCGCACCGTCACGGCTTCGGAGCGGGCGCGGGGATCGGGCTGTTCGGTTTACCCTTGATGGCGCCGGCCAAAGGCGCTTCCTGATGTCCCTTTGTCTGCTCCGTCACTTCGGTAAGGGAATCCGCATTGATGAGCATCATCACCGAATTGCCTTGAGAATCCTTGGCCCGAACCAGCAATGAAGCGGGCATGATGGTGATGTCGGTAAATCCGGCCTTGGTGAGGTCGTCGTGCAGTTTCTGGCTCAGATGCGGGGTTTGTGAATCCGCGCTCTGTGTGGAATCCATTGCGGCGAGCGCGGTTCCGGCGAATCCAGAGCCGAGGAGGAGGACGAACAGGGTCCTGGCCGTAGCGTTCATCGGTCTCATCTCCAAAATCGTCCCGCCCAGCTTTCAAAGAACGGCTGAGCCGCGCGTCCGTTCCATTGGACGGGGCGCGGCTGGAGTAATGGCGATGGGAAGCGCGCGCCGCTATACCATCGGCGCGCGTCGGAACGGCTTAAGATTAAGGCTTTGCCGCCGACTTCGGGGTCGGTGAGGGAGAGGGAATCGAACTGTTCGATGCGCCCTTCATTGCGCCCGAGACGGCCGGCGCCGATTGTGCCGTCACTTCGGTCACAGAATCCGGATTGATGACCATCATCATCGGATTGCCCTGCGAATCCTTGGCCCGGACCAGGAAGGACGAAGGCATGATGGTGATGTTCGTGAATCCAGCCTTGGTGAGATCGTCGCGCAGCCTCTGACTCACATGGGCTGGCGCTTGCGTGGCGGGCGTGGCGTTCTGGCTGTTGGTTGACCCCGTCGTCGGAGCCGTGTCCGTTGCTGCAACCGCCGACCCGGCGAAGCCGCAGCTCAAGAGAACCGCGCATAGAGTTTTGCTGAGAGTTTTCATGAGGGTTCATCCTTTCAAGCTCTGCCTCCCAGCGCGAAAGTAACTGCGGGTTCGGACCCGCGTTGCGTTGCGGGAAAATGAACTTTTGGTAAGGCTGCCTGACCGTCTCCGTAGGAGATCCGTCATGTCCGTGGCAAAGCGACATGACCGCGAATGTCTTGGTCGAATGAGCAACTCGCGGCGCTCCGCGTGTGTTGACGCGCCTAACGGCTGAGGGCCGCCTCGAGCAGATCGAGCGCGACTTTGACCGATGCGAGCCGCACTCCCTGGCGGCCAAGGTCGCCAAACCGCTGCTCGCGCGCGACAGTCGCCTTCCCTCGTCGCGCGCAGGCGAAATGGACGAGGCCGACCGGCTTTTCCGCGCTTCCGCCGTCCGGTCCGGCGATTCCGGTCACGCTCACCGCGACCTCGGCGCGCGAAGCGCGAAGCGCGCCCTCCGCCATCGCGACCGCCGTCCGCTCGCTGACCGCCCCGTGGTTCACAAGCGTCTCGGCCGGAACCCCAAGCAGCTCCTGCTTGGCCGCGTTCGAATAGACGACGAAACCGCGCTCAAGCATGTCCGAAGACCCGGGAATCTCAGTCAGCAGGCCCGCGACAAGGCCCCCGGTGCAAGATTCGGCCGTCGCCGTCATGAGGGCAGCCTCACGGTAGCGGGCGACAAGCTCAGTGGCGCGGGCGATGAGATCGGGGGGAAACATGGACGCTTCGGCAAGCCTACGCGATTTGCCGCGGTCGCGAAACTACGCGCTGAAGTCAAGGCCGAGCCCGCCAGGCGACGCGACACGCGCACGCCGCAGGACCGCCGCTGGTGTCCGGCGACCTATGCGGTCCATTCCAGGCGCACGAAGGGCGGGGATTCCTCGGCCCTCACAAACCCGACGCGTTCGCAGAGCCTCAGCGAGGCAACGTTGTGCATCAGCACGCTGACACGGGCGGGCAGGCCGAGGAGCCGAGGCTCCTCGAGCGCCTTGAGCATAACCCGCCGCGCCAGCCCGCGTCGCTGCACGTGCGGCAGGATCGCGATGTCGACGTAGGTGACGCAGGCGCTACCGACGTCCGTGACGAGCAGGCCGGCCGGCTCGCCTTCGATCTCGACGACCTCCCAGCGGGCGTTCGGATATTCGCGCCGATAAGTTTCCGTCATGGAGCGGTATTGAGCGCGCAGCAGGAAGTCCTTGGCTTTGGCGTCGATTGGCATCACCTCCATCTCGGGCGATCTTGTCGCAGCGAAGAGCGCAAAGAGAAACGCCACGTCGTCCGCATTGTCCCGCGCAAGCCGAAGCGTGAGCAGGCTTTCCGTCGGCTCGATCATGGCCGCGCCTCCGGGACCTCGCTTCGCGCTCGACAACGCGGCAAGCATCGCACAGTGTCGCTCGCGCGACGCGAGGATGACGGGACATGAGCGACACGATCAACGCCGAGGCATTCGCGCCCCATGTCGGGAGGCCGGCTTCGCTTGCGAACGGGCAGGCGCTCACCCTGGTCGCGGTTGATGTGCACCGTTCGCCGCGGCCGAACACTCCGCCGGAAACCTCGTTCAGCCTGCTTTTGCGCGGCGCCGCAGTCCCCATCGTGTCCGAAGGCCTGCATCAGCTGACGTTCGAGGACAGCGCGAGCTTCGAGGTCTATCTGATCCCCATCCATACGGCTTCGCGCAACCATCAAGACTATCAGGTCGTCTTCAATTGACTGCGGAAAACCCGCCGCGCGCTCAGCTCCGTGATGGAAAGACGCCCTGTAGCGCGATGCAATAGTTGAGCGCCAGGTACGGCATAAGGTTGCCGTGCGGCTGTCCTCCCGTGGGTCCAAGCGAGCCCATCGGGATTGTCGGGGCGGCGGAGCTGTAGATGTTCACCGCAGGCGATCCGGCTTCGCCCGAGTAGCCCTCGCCCAGCGTCACTCCGCCGCCCGGCGTATTCGTCCCGCCGGTCGTTCCGTTCTTCACCGCGTTGACCAGGTGACTATGGGGCGGCGTCTCCGCAATCGTGAGGGTGTGCGTCTCTTCGCCGCCCCGCTGGCCAAGGGCGTAGTTCGCCAGGCCCTGTCCCTGGCCAAAGCCGTTGGCGAGCCGTCCGCGCAGGTCGGGCAGCGCAAAATTGGTCCTGCCGTCGCCGCCGAAAGTCGTGCCGAGGAGCGAGAAGAGCGCCTGATTCTGATTGATGGGCATAAGCTGCCCGGCGCAGAACGCCCACCCTTTCGGCGCGAAATTGAAGGGGAAGGCTTCGATCTGACTGATGAACGGCTCGGCCATGGGATGCAGTCTCTCTTGCGGAAAAGCGGCTTACGAGCGGGGCGGAAAGATTCCCTGCAGCGCGATGCACCAGTTCAGCGTCAGATACGGCTGCAAGTTATTGTGCGCGTGACCGCCTCCCGCCAAAGCGACTTGACCTGAAGCGAGCGGGACCGCCGTTTGCGGCGGGGCGTAGGTATTGACGGCAGGCGCGCCACGCCCCGAGCTGTGCCCCTCGGCTGGCAAGGCCCCGTTCGGCGCATTGGTCGTCGCCTGGGCGGCGACGGCCTGAAAGGGATGCGAGTGCGACGGGGATTGCGAGGCTAGGAGGGCGACCGTCTCCACGCCTTCCTCCTCGCCGATGAAATATTCGGACAGTCCCGGCCCCTGGCCCTGGCCGACCGGAGCGCGGCCGCGCAGGTCCGGCAGCGCAAAAGTGGACCTGCCATCGCCGCCGAAATTCGTGCCGAGGAGCGAGAAGAGCGCCGTATTCTGCGAGATCGGCAGCAACTGGCCTTGGCAGAAAGCCCACCCCTGCGGGGCGAAATTAAATGGGAAAAGCGTGATCTGACCGAGAAAAGGTTGCATGCATTCGCCTCCCGCCTCGACGCCGCCCGTTCAATTCTGTGATGGGAACACCCCGAAGAGGCTGATGATGTAGTTTATGGCTAGGCTCGGCTGTCGATTTTCGTGCGGCAGTCCCCCGCCCGCGGTCGCGGACACCGCCCCCGGCGTCAGTGTCGCGGCGAGCCCACCCGTCGCGTAGATTGGCGTTGACGGCGCGGGCGTGCCCAGAACGACGGACGACGAAGGGGTCGAGGTTGTCGCCGTGGCCGCCGCCGACAGCCCATGGGTGTGGCTTCCGATCTGGGCGCCCGTGAGCGTGGTCGAACTCGGCGCCGGCCGCTTGTCCCATGGCATATTGAGCCAGCCCCGGTCCCTGGCCCATGCCGAGCGCGGCGCGCCCGCGAAGGTCCGGCAAACCGAAGGTCGACTGGCCGTCGCCGCCGAAGGTCGTGCCGATGAGGGTATAGAGCGTCTCGTTCTCGCTGATCGGCAGCAGCTGGCCCTGGCAAAGCGCCCAGCCCACAGGCGCGAAATTAAATCCGACGGCGATGATCTGGCCCACGAAAGGCTGACCCATTTGCGTCTCCCCCCTCTTGGCGCCGAAGCGTCGCTAAACGACGAGCGTCATGTGGCTTGCGCCGCCATCCGCCGCCATCCCGCGAATCCCAATCCCGCGAAGCCCAGCAGCATCAGCGCCCAGGTCGAAGGCTCGGGCACGGGGGGAGGACCTCCTCCGGTCGTCACATCGATAACCAAGGTCGCGAGGAACGCGGGATTCTCCCCCGTGACGTCGACCGTGAATTCGTTCGGGCTGACAAGGGTCAATCCCGTATGCAAACCGAATGTGGCGGGAAGGAAATCGGGGGACGAGCTAGGGTCGACGGCGACCTTCGTGATGTCCTCATTGGTGAATACAAAATCAAACGTATTGTAGGGATCTGCACAGCTTGAACCCGTGTTCGAGCTGCTCTCACAGAATGGAATCCCGGAGGCGTTGTTATAAATCGTCACCTTTGTGTTGGTAAAAAAGAACCCTGAGTTTGCGGAAGTATTGAATGGTTCGGTCGTGTGCATCGGCGGAGTTATCGGAGCCGCTAGGGAAAACGGGCCGGGCGTCCCGGTGCTGAATTCTGTGCTCGCGCCCACTTGTGGCCCCACCGGGGGTAGGACGCTTACAAAGTCGAAAAAGGGATTGACCGTGCTGGTCGGGTTGATCAACCCGGCATGCGCCGCAGGCGCGCTGCTGGCCGCGAATAGGGCCGCCGCGGCGGCGATCAAGGTATTAGATCGCATGTTTCCCCCAGGCACGTCCGCCATACGCCGGATCAAGCTCAATTCTCAAAAATACTATAGCAACGAAAGCCCGCCTGAGCAATGTGGCCGGGGGAAACGGGCCCATCTTATATGCGGAGCCGGGCTGACAAGCGTACGATGGCGCTATCGAAAGATTGCCCTTGATCGGCCGGCGCCGTCCGGACATGACAGCGTCGGCGGGGAGATGAATGGCCGACACGACCTCTGAGCCGGACGCAGTCGTTGCACAGCCGGTATCGGCGCCGCTGACGCGCGCCGCCATCTTTCTGGTCGTGACGATCAACAAGGGCGAGGGCGAGGCCAACGCCGTGCGATCGTTCTGCGCGGACTTTGCGGGCCTGGTTCGCGCGGTCGAATTTCGCGATCTCGAGGCCGGCCTCTCCTGCGTGATGGGGATCGGCTCCGACGCCTGGGACCGCTTGTTCGGCGAGCCGCGGCCCGCCGAACTTCATCCGTTTCAGGAGTTCCGGGCGGGATCGCGTCACGCGATCGCAACGCCGGGCGACCTCCTGTTTCATATCCGCGCCAGGCGGATGGACCTGTGCTTCGAGATCGCGGCGCAGATCATGGCCAAGCTTGGGGCCGCCGTCGCGGCGGTCGACGAGGTGCATGGCTTTCGATACTTCGATGACCGCGATCTTCTCGGCTTCGTCGACGGCACCGAGAACCCGCGTGGGCAGGCGGTGATCGACGCCGCGCTTATTGGCGCGGAGGATCCGGCATTCGCCGGCGGCAGCTATGTGATCACCCAGAAATACCTGCATGACCTTGCGGGATGGAACGCGCTGCCGACCGAAACGCAAGAGCGCATCATCGGCCGCATGAAGCTTGCCGATATCGAACTGGACGATGCGGTCAAGCCGACATTCGCCCACAATGCGCTGACGGTGATCTCCGAGAACGGGCAAGACTTTCAGATCGTCCGCGACAACATGCCCTTCGGCAAGGTCGGGGACCGCGAATACGGCACCTATTTCATCGGCTATTGCCGCACCCCGCGGGTGACCGAGCAGATGATCGAGAACATGTTCATCGGCAAGCCGCCCGGCAATTATGATCGGCTGCTCGACTTCAGCCGCGCGGTGACCGGAACCCTGTTCTTCGCGCCGTCCGCGACCTTCCTGGACGGGCTTGGCGAAGACCGACCGTCGCCTGCGCCGCCGGCCACCAAATCAACGGCTGAACCGGCGTCGTCAAGAGGCCCGGCGTCGGCCGGTTCGCTTGGAATCGGCTCCCTCAAAGGAGAAAAGGGCCCATGAACAATCTTCACCGCGAGCTTGCTCCGATCTCCGATGCGGCGTGGGCGCAAATCGAAGAGGAAACGAAGCGCACGCTCAAGCGCATTCTCGCTGGACGGCGCGTCGTCGACGTCGAAGGCCCGCGCGGCGCCGGTCTTTCCGCGATCGGAACCGGCCATCTCAAGCCCATCGCCGCGCCGGGCGAAGGCGTCGTCGCGCGACAGCGTGAGGTCAAGCCTCTGGTCGAACTCAGGGTCCCTTTCGAGCTCGATCGCGAACAGATCGACGACGTCGAGCGCGGCTCGAACGATTCCGACTGGCAGCCGGCCAAAGACGCCGCGCAGACAATCGCCTATGCCGAGGATCGCGCCATTTTCGAGGGCTACGAGGCGGCTCAGATCGAAGGCGTCCGGCAGGGGACCAGCAATCCGATCATGACGCTCCCCGCCGACGTGCGTCAGTATCCGGATGCGATCGCTCAGGCTCTGAGCCAGCTTCGCCTCGTCGGCGTCAATGGGCCCTATTCGGTCGTGCTCGGCGCCGACGCCTATACGGCGCTTTCGGAGACCGTCGACAACGGCTACCCGGTGCTGGAGCACGTGAGGAAGCTCGTCAAGGACGAGATCATCTGGGCGCCCGCCATCGAAGGCGCGTTCGTGCTCACCACCCGCGGCGGCGATTTCGACCTCCACATCGGGCAGGATGTGTCGATCGGCTATCTGAGCCACACGGACAGCGTCGTGCGCCTCTACCTTCAGGAGACGCTGACGTTCCTGATGCTGACCTCCGAATCCGCAGTGGCGCTCGCGCCGCGCGCGACGACGCCGCCCACCTGACGCGACGGGTGGAGAGGCCCGATGGATACGGCCTACATATCGGCGGTTGCCGCGCTGGCCGGGACGGCCATCGGCGGCCTCGCATCGTTCGCAACCTCATGGGTGACGCAACAGGCGCAAACCCGCGCCCAGCGGCGCGCCGCCGAGAGAGACACTCGAGCCGCCATGTTTGGCAGGTTTCTCGATGAGGCGGCGAAATTGTATTCCGACGCTCTGCAAACCAACCGGGACGACGTAACCGGCCTCATTGGAATTTACGCGCTGACCAACCGAATACGCCTTCTATCCACGCCGGAAGTGGTGGAGGCCGCCGATACCGTGGTTCGCATCATCGTCGACACTTATCTCGCGCCGAACATCACCTTGCATGAGATGCGGGAGAATTGGATCGACAAACACGTCGATCCGCTGCGGGATTTCAGCGAGGCGTGCCGAAAAGAGCTGCAGGCATTTTGACGCGGCTCGGGCTGCGGCCTGCCCAATCGGAAGCTCCCGTTCACGGAGCCTCTCAGCCGTCAGTTCCCGACCAGCGAGACGCCAGGGCGGAGTTGCATGGGGATGGAGGCGCTTGGCTGCCCTTCCCGGCGAGCCGACCGGATGCTCATCCATCAATTCGGGTTCTGTTGGCGCGTACCCGTTTTGCTGCGAACGCCCCGCTCATGAGGGTTGGATTCGCTTGGATGTCCCTGGATTCTCTGGTCCGAATCAGGGCGATCGCGCGAAGTCGCGCGTGACGCTCCGGAAGGAGCGCGCCGCAGGTCGGCGACCTTCGTGAGGGCAGCCGTTGCAAACGATACTACCTGACGAATCAGCGGTTGCATTTTATTTCATACATGCTTACTCTGCGTAAGTGCGCGGGGTCGGCGTTGGGCTGAGGCCAGCGCAACTTCGAAGTGGGGACAATTGCATGACTCGCAAAATGATTTTCGCGCTACCTGTTGCCCTCTGCGGGCTCGCGTACGGCGCCGGCGGGGTCTCGGCGGCAAACTTGGTTCTGAACGGGGGGTTTGAAACGTCGACAAATACGCAGTCGACGTTGCTGAGCAACCCGGACACCAGCGTCACAGACTGGACCAATAACGGAACGTTTGTTCTCTATTGCACCGCAGGCGCCAACAGCTGCGACAATACGTCCGTCGTCACCAACGGTTTCGCGCTGGCGGGGCCGGCCAACGGAAACAACAATGGTCTGACTTCGAGCCCGCAAGGCGGCTCCTATATGGCGTTTGATTCCGATCCATCGTTTCACGGCTCGTTCAGCCAGACGATCGCCGGATTGACCGCTGGCGACAGCTACACCCTGAGCTTCTATATGGGCGGAGCACAGGAGATCAA
Source organism: uncultured Alphaproteobacteria bacterium (assembly GCA_963726105.1). Lineage (GTDB taxonomy): Bacteria > Pseudomonadota > Alphaproteobacteria > Rhizobiales > Beijerinckiaceae > Roseiarcus. The sequence continues at coordinate 61,503 of CAVSBJ010000015.1, read as the reverse complement.
TCGCGGTACTTCAACGACAACGAGCATCACCGCCACGTTGGGCAACGAAACTTTCACGACTCCGGTTATCACGACGCCCGCTCAGGGGTTCTCGCCGTGGCAGCTTTACTCGACGACATTCACCTATACCGGCGCGGGTGACGTTCTCTCGTTCCTCGCCACGGGCGGGCCGGGCGGCGAGCCGCCCTACGCTCTTCTCGACGGCGTCTCCTTGATGTCGACGACGGGAGCGACTCCTGAGCCCTCGACGTGGGTCATGATCGTTGCGGGCTTCGCGGGCCTTGGCCTTGCTGCGCGTGCGCGTCGCAAGTCGAAAGCGGTCCTAGCCTAACTGAAACGAACCTCGGCAAGAGGAACAGCGCGCCGTCGACCCTTGGGTCGGCGGTGCGTCGTTTGCGACGTCGGAGCTTTTTTTGGAGCGAGGGCCTCCTCCGAGCTTTTGCTCCGTTATGCTAAGATTTATCGATGCAATCCCTCTCGGCCTTCCTGACGTCGCATCACCATGTGCTCGCCTATCTCACGCAGGCGTTGCGATCGTGCGTTTGGCTTGTGGTCCTGATCGCGCTCTTCGCGCCGCTTGAGCACTTCTTCTCCGTTCGACCGGGCAAGCTCTTTCAGAAGGGTTCGCTGGTCAACGTCGGCTGGTATTTCATCAACAGTCTCGCCCCAATTTTCCTGCTCGGCCCGCCCGCAGTGCTGCTGGCCTGGGCCGTCCACACGTTCCTGCCAACCAGCGTCACCAGCGCTGCGGCGGCTCTCCCGCTCTGGGCGCGGATAATCGCGGCGATGATCGTTGGCGAGGTCGGATTCTACTGGGGTCATCGCTGGAGCCATGAGATCCCGTTGCTGTGGCGCTTCCATGCCGTCCATCACAGCGCCACCCAGGTGAACTTTCTCGTGAACACGCGCGCGCATCCGGTGGACATGGTGTTTACCCGCCTCTGCGGCCTCGCCTTGCTTTACGCGACCGGGTTGGCGAACCCGGTCGGTCCGAACCCGACGCTCGTGCCCGCTCTTGTCTTGTCCGTCGGCTCGATGTGGAGCTTTTTCGTGCATGCCAATTTGCGCTGGCGGCTCGGCCCCCTCGAGGAGTTCATTTCGAGTCCGGCCTTCCATCATTGGCACCACACTCTGGAAGACCACAGGGATCACAATTTCGCGGCCATGTTGCCGATCATGGATCGGCTGTTCGGGACCTTTTACCTGCCTCGGTCGTGGCCTGCGGAATACGGCACCGACACCCCCGTGTCGGACAATCTGCTCGGACAATTCATCGATCCTTTCGGCCCACCGGCTGCGACGAGACCGGCCACGACCGCCGAAACTTCCGCACAGGTGTGAAGAGCGGCGCGGGCGCGGATCGTCAGGCGGATGCCGGTGCAGGCTTCCGCAGCGGACGCGAAAAACCGCGCGCGAGCTGAGACGAACCCGATTTCGACGGATGCGGCCGACGGAGCGGTTGAGCGCTTCGATGCGCTTCTGCTATGGGCAGGCCTCTCTCCGGCCGAACTCCTGGCGGCGACGCCGGCGCTGAGTGCCGACGCTTAAGGTCACTTCATGCACGATATCCGAGCGATCCGCGAGAATCCTGAAGCGTTTGACGAGGGCTTGCGGCGGCGCGGGCTGAGCCCGTGCGCGGAATTGCTGGTTGCGCTCGATGAAAAGCGCCGCGCCGCGATCCTGGCGCTGCAGGCGGCTCAGGAGCGACGCAACGCCGTTTCGAAGCAGATCGGCGTCGCGATGGCGCGCAAGGACAGTGTCGCGGCGGACGATTTTCGCGCCGAAGTTGCCGGCCTGAAGGCGACCATGCCGGAACTGGAGGCGGCCGAGCGGGAGGCCGGAGCGGCGCTCGATGTGGAGCTCGCCGCCATTCCCAACCTGCCGCTCGCCGACACGCCGGACGGCAAGGACGAGAGCGACAATGTCGAGGTCCGTCAATACGGTAGCCTGCCGGCCTTTCCGCAAGGCTTTGAGCCCGAAGAGCACTTCCAGATTGGCGAGCGGCTTGGCCTCATGGATTTCGACGCCGCGGCCAAGATGTCCGGCGCCCGCTTCGTGGTGCTCAAGGGCGCGCTGGCGCGGCTCGAGCGCGCGCTCGAGCAATTCATGCTCGACCTGCACACGAGCGAACATGGCTATGTCGAGGTTTCGCCGCCAGTTTTGGTGCGCGACGCGGCCATGTTCGGCACCGCGCAATTGCCGAAGTTCGAGGATCCGATCAATTTTTCTCGTCCGACGATGGACGGCGAGCGGAGCAGATGCGCCATACGCTAGAGACCTACGCCACTGACGAAGACGTTCAAGAACTTACGACGGGTAAGCGGAGGCTTAAAGATACCGTTGATTCCATTCTCGAACGCGCTCCAACGACCGAGCCGCTTCTGGCTCATCCCCACCGCCGAAGTGCCGCTGACCAATCTCGCCCGCGAGAGCATCATCGACGAAAAGACGCTGCCCCTGCGTTTCACCGCCGGAACTTTATCCTTTCGCGCTGAAGCGGGGGCCGCGGGACGCGACACGCGCGGCATGATCCGCCAGCATCAGTTCAAGAAGGTCGAGCTGGTTTCGATCACGACGCCCGAGCAGTCGCGCGACGAGCACGAGCGAATGACGGCTTGCGCCGAAGAGGTGCTCAAGCGGCTCGGGCTGCATTTCCGCACCATGGCGCTTTGCGCGGGCGACATGGGCTTCGCCGCCCAGAAGACCTATGACATCGAGGCCTGGCTGCCCGGGCAGGGGCGGTTTCGCGAAATCTCCTCGTGCTCGATCTGCGGCGATTTTCAGGCCCGGCGCATGAACGCCCGGACAAAAGGCGCGGACGCCAAGTCCACCCGCTTCGTCCACACGCTCAATGGCTCGGGAGTCGCTGTCGGCCGAGCGCTGATCGCGGTTCTCGAAACCTACCAGCAGCCGGACGGCTCGGTCGCCGTCCCGGATGTTTTGCGGCCCTATATGGGCGGGCTGACGCGGATCGAGGCTGCTCGCTAGCAGCCGTTCACAAGCTGCTGGCCGAGATAGTTGCCGTAGGCGTCATAGATCGGCGCGTAGGCGCCGCAGCCGCCGTAACCGCCATAACCGTAGCCGCCGTAACCGCCATACGCGTAGGGCGCCGCCAGCAGCGCGCCGGCGGCCAGTCCGCCGACGACAGCCGGACCTGCCCAGCCGCCATGCCAGCCGCCGCCGCGCCAGCCACCCCCATGCCAGCCGCCGCCATGCCAGCCTCCGCCGTGGAAGCCCCCGCCGTGGTAGCCCCCGCCGTGGAAGCCGCCGTGGAAGCCGGCTGCCGACGCTGGTTCACTCGTGGCGATGAGCGATCCCATCAGGGACAATGCGGCCAGGCCCGCTATCGTCGCCCTGGAAATGGTGTTTCGCATCGGTGAGCTCCATCAAAGGTCATGCTCACTGATGAACGCTGTCAAAAGGAAAGAGTTCCCACGCCTGGGCGGGTCCACCGAATGGTGAGGGCGCTGACCTTAAGCGATGATCGCCGGTCCCCTGGGCCGCCCGGCTTTCCCTTCGTGGAGTTCTGCGGGGCGGCGCGGGCGGACCTTGTTGCGGATTAAAGTCCGAAAGCCCTATCGCCGGCAGACTGCTGCCTCGACCGGTTCAGGCTTGCGACCACCATGAGGACCATGAAGAGGGCGTTGAGAAATTCGGATGGAACCTCAATCATTGTAGGGCGCCTCGACCGCGCGAAAGCAGAAGACGAGGAATGCAATCGTCGTAATGGCGCTGCCGGCGCCGTAAACAGCGAGAAAATCCAAGGTCTTACCCTCCGCACTTCGCTTACCATCGGCCGCCAATTTTCGACGACAGAATCACGCACAACCTCAGATTGCGGCGACGGGCGGATGCAAGTCAAGGTCCATATTTGTAGACGCCGATTTTCGGCGTGAGCTGGTCAAGACCTCCTTACGGGGCGGGAATCACATTGAATTCATATTGAATCGCATGTGATCGAAACGGAGCTTGGAACCGGCCCGATCAGACGAAGCGGATCCGAGCCGCCTCGAGCGGAATGCCCGTGAGTTTCGTGCTCCATTCCTCGCCGGCCGCGACGGGGAAGGCGCGGGTCAGGGTTCCGGTGGTGACAACCTCGCCCGCGGCGAGCGACGGGCTTTCCGGATCTTGCGCCAAGGTTTCGGCGAGATGCCGCAGAGCGAGCAGCGGCCCGTCAAGGACATTGGCCGCGACGCCGTGATCGACAGGGGCTCCGTTCCGGAACAGATCGATCTCGAAGCGCGAGAGTTCGCTCGCCCACTCGTCGCGTCGTGACGCCGCCGAATGACGCGGTCCGACAAAGAGCCGTCCATGCAGGCCGTAGCCGGCGACGGTGTCTTGCGCCTGGAAGGACCAGTTCGGAAAGATCGACTGCACGATCTCGAAGCCATGGGCGATCCAGTCGATGCAGCCGATCAGCGCCTGCTCGTCCATGCCGGGCTCGGGGGGAGCCGCAAGGCCGAACATGATCTCTGGTTCGATGCGGGGTTCGGCAAGGCCGTTCAAGGACACTTCGAGCGGATTGCTGGTCAGGTCTGAGACCGTGCGATCGTAGACATAGCCCCAGATCGGAGCATAGACGCCGTATTCCGCCCAGATGGTCCGGTTTGTGAAACCGATCTTGCGGCCAATGGAACGCTCGCCCCGCGCCTCTCTCTGCGCCCGGACCGCGGCCGTTACGTTGTAAGCATCCTTAAGTCCAAAGTCGGGGTACACTCTGGAGAAGGGGTCGAGTTGACGGCCGGTGCCGAGAATCTCGATCACGTCTTTGGCGATGTCTTGAAGGTTCATATGCCGCGGCGTCCTGCCTTGTCTTGCTGACCCTAGCTTATCGCACGGGCGCTGGCTTATCACGATTAGGATATGACGTCGGTCCGCCATACGTTCGCCAACAAGCCTTGTTGACTTTCAGCGAACGAGGTCTCGGCGCGACGGAACTTCAGAGGCTTCTCGGTGTTCATCTTGGCAGCATGTCGAGACGGAGTTCCGGGAATGAGAATCGCGCAGATTTCACCATTGATCGAAAGCGTTCCACCGAAGCTCTATGGCGGCACCGAGAGGATCGTTTCCTACTTGACTGAAGAACTCGTGCGGCAGGGCCATGAGGTGACGCTTTTCGCGAGCGGCGATTCACGGACGGCGGCGGAACTCGTGCCCTGCGCTCCAACGGCGCTCCGTCTCGCGCAAGTCACCGACGCGACTCCTTACACTGTGATGCAACTCGAAAAGATCCGCCGGCGCGCCGGCGACTTCGATGTCGCGCATTTTCACTCCGATTACTTTCACTTCCCGCTCGTGCGCAGTCTGGGATCGCCCTCGGTGACCACCCTGCATGGCCGGCTCGACCTTCCCTTCTACCGCATGCTGCTCGACGAATTCCCCGAGATGCCGCTGGTTTCCATCTCAGACGATCAGAGACGGCTCCTGCACGCGCAGTGGGTCGCGACGGTGCTGCACGGTCTCCCCAAAGACCTCTATTCGTTTTCAGCGGCGGGCGAGGGCGGATATCTCGCGTTCCTCGGCCGGATCAGCCCGGAAAAGCGCCCTGACCGAGCGATCGAGATCGCCAGGCGCGCCGGCGTCGAGCTCAAGATCGCCGCCAAGGTCGACAAGGCCGACCAGACCTATTTTGACGAGGTGATCCGCCCGCTCATCAAAGGTCCGGGAGTTGAATATATTGGCGAGGTCAACGACAGCGAGAAGCAGGCCTTCCTCGGCGCCGCCTCGGCGTTGCTGTTCCCGATCGATTGGCCGGAGCCGTTCGGTCTCGTCCAGATCGAGGCGATGGCCTGCGGAACTCCGGTCGTCGCCTTTCGCCGAGGATCCGTCCCGGAAGTGATTGATGAGGGCGTCAGCGGCTTCATGGTCGAGGACGTCGAGCAGGCGGTCGAGGCTGTCCACAAGGCTCGCGCCCACAGTCGCCAGGTCGTGCGCGAGCGCTTCGAACAAAGGTTCACCATCGAGCGCGTCGCCCATGACTATCTGCGCGTTTACGAATCGCTTGCGGCCGAACCGATTATGATTGCTTCTGGCGGCGGAGCGCGGCGCAGCGCCGAGCCGAGGCCGCTTCGGGCGCCTCCCGGGCGGGGGATCACACTCAAACAGCCGCCTTTGCGCGCGGCCGGCCCGACGAAGCAGGGGATGATGGTTTGACAGCAACGAACCTGAGCAGCCACGCGGCGCCGGAGGCCTCCAGGACAGAAGCGGTCCCAAATCCTTTCTATATTGCGACGACGACGTCCATCCTTGAGCGGCGGCCGCGCACGCTCAAGCATAACGATACATTCGCCGTGTTCGATCATTACGGCGACGTCTCGTCCCGCGGCAGCAGCGCGGAAGGGCTCTTTCACAAGGACACCCGCTTCCTCTCCGATCTGCGCGTCTTGGTCGACGGACAAAGGCCGCTCCTGCTCAGCTCCAATGTCGAGGACGACAATGTTCTGCTGACGGCGGATCTGACCAACCCCGATCTTTTTGCCGGCGGCGAACTCAAGCTTCTGCGAGACACGATCCAGATCGTCCGCTCAAAGTTTCTCTGGGCTGGCGCGAGTTATGAGCGGCTCGGCGTTCGCAGCTTTGGCGCCGGTGCGCAGGTTTTCGAGTTCATGTTCCACTTCTCAGCGGACTTCGCTGATATCTTCGAACTTCGCGGCCACACCAGGAAACGTCGGGGCAAGATCGAAACGCGGGTCGAAGAGGACGGCGTCGTCTTCCTGTACCATGGTCTCGACGGCGTCATTCGTCGCTCGACGATCCGATTCGATCCGGCGCCGGCGAAGGTCGAAGACGGCAGCGCTCGCTTTCTCGTCGAACTTGGCCCCGGCGAGCGCAGCTCCCTGTTCATGACGGTCGAGTGCGAAGAGAGCACGGTGAAGCAGAGGCCGATCCGCCAGTTTTTCACCGGTTTGCGCGACTCCCGTCGCGCCTTGCGTGCGCTGTCGGCTCGCGCCGCTTCGATCGAGACATCCAACGACATTTTCAACGAAGTGCTGAGCCGGTCCGTCGCCGACCTTTACATGCTGATGACCGACAAGCCGCAGGGCGCGATCCCCTACGCGGGAATCCCCTGGTATTCGACGCCGTTCGGCCGCGACGCGATCATCACCGCGACCGAAATGCTGTGGATGGACCCGTCGGTCGCGACCGGCGTGCTGCGGTTCCTTGCTGCGACTCAGGCCAAAGAGATCAAAAAAGACGCGGAGGCCGAACCCGGAAAAATCGTGCACGAGATACGCTCGGGCGAAATGGCGCGCCTCGGCGAGGTCCCGTTCGCCTTTTACTACGGCTCGGTCGACAGCACGCCTTTGTTCGTCATTCTGGCTGGCCTGTACTTCGAGCGCACGCAAGATCTGGCCCTCGTTTCGGAGTTATGGCCGAACATCGAGGCCGCGCTCAATTGGATCGACGTCTACGGCGACCGGGACGGGGACGGATTCGTCGAATATCAGGGCGGCGAAACCGGGCTCACCAACCAGGGGTGGAAGGATTCCGCCAATTCGATCTTTCACGCCGACGGCAGCAGCCCGGTCGGCCCAATCGCGCTTTGCGAGGTGCAGGGTTACGTCTACGCCGCGAAGCGTCTTGGAGCGAAGATGGCCGCCGCCAACGGCCTCGCCAAACGCGCGGGCGAGCTTGACCGCGCAGCCGAGGATTTGAGGATTCGCTTCGAAGAGGCGTTCTGGTGCGACGACATCGGCACCTATGCGCTGGCGCTCGATGGTCGGAAGCGCCCGTGCAGGGTGCGGTCGTCCAATGCCGGTCAGCTGTTGTTCACCGGCATCGTCGCGAAGGAGAGAGCCGCGGCGGTCGCGGAGCAGTTGCTGGGCCCGAGCTTTTTCACCGGCTGGGGAATCCGGACGATCGCTTCGTCGGAAGCCCGCTACAATCCGATGTCCTACCACAACGGCTCGGTCTGGCCGCACGACAACGCGCTGATCGGCCTCGGCTTCGCGCGCTATGGATTGAGACACGAAGCCCAGCGGCTTCTGGCGGGTCTCTATAACACGTCGCGCTATATGGACTTGCGTCGGCCTCCGGAATTGTTCTGCGGCTTCCGGCGGACACTCGGCAACGCGCCCACGCTCTATCCAGTCGCCTGCTCTCCGCAGGCGTGGGCGAGCGCCGCGCCGCTGGCGCTGTTGCAGGCGTGCCTGGGCCTCGAGTTCGATTTCCAGGCGCGGCACATCTGGTTTCGACGACCGATGTTGCCGGACTTTCTGGATCGGGTCACCATTCGTTCACTCGGCATTGGCGAAGCCCGTGTCGACCTCGTCCTGCAGCGCCACGCTTCCGATGTGTCCGTCAACGTTCTGCGCAGGGTCGGGAGCGCCGAGGTGATGGTCGAGCAATAAAGCAGGTCCGTCGCGCCGCATGCGGCCAGTCTGGCGAAAGCGAACAGCCTTGCGCTCGGATTGGCGCTCGCGCTTCTCTCCGCGGCGCTCATTAAGGGAGCCGAACCGCGCATCGCCCTTTTTCCGCAAAACCCGCTCGCCTCGACGCGCGCCCCGTGCGAAAACGCGTCCCCATGCGAATTCTCCTCACCAATGACGACGGCATCCACGCGGCGGGGCTCAAGCTCCTCGAATTGATCGCGGGCGAATTGTCGGATGACGTGACCGTGGTCGCGCCTGAAAACGACCAGTCGGGCGTCGCCCATTCCCTCTCCCTCAGCGACCCGCTGCGCTTGCGGGAAATCGGCCCCCGACATTTCGCCTTGAAAGGCACGCCGACGGATTGCGTCATCATGGGGGTCAGGAAAATCATGGCTGACCATCCGCCCGATCTCGTTCTCTCAGGCGTCAATCGCGGCCAGAACGTCGCCGAGGACGTCACCTATTCGGGCACCATCGCCGGCGCGATGGAAGGGGCGCTCCTGGGGATTCCCTCGATCGCTCTCTCGCAGGCCTATGGCGGCCCGGTTGGACGGCCGAAAATCGAATGGGAGGCGACGGAAACCCACGCCGCGCCAGTCATTCGCACGATTCTGGCCGCAGGCATCGCCCCGGGCGGCCTCGTCAACGTCAACTTTCCCGCTTGCCCCGCGTCCGAGGTGGAAGGCGTCGAGCTCACCCGCCAGGGCCGTCGGAACACCGAACTGATGCGGGTCGAGGAGCGGCGCGACGGCCGCGGCTTTCCCTATTTCTGGCTCATGTTCCAGCGCGGCGCTTACGAGCAGGCGGAGGGAACCGACCTTGCGGCGCTCGCGGCCAAGAAGGTTTCGATCACTCCGCTTCGGCTCGATCTCACCGATCACGATTCGCGTCTGCGATTTGAGGAGGCATTTGCAAAACGTTGACGCAAACGAAACGACATCGGCGGGATAAAGACCCGTCATGACCGTGGCCGAATCAGAAGAACGCGCCCAGTTCACGCTCGCCATGCGGGCGCGGGGCATCAATGACCTCAACCTCTTGCGCGCGCTCGAGCGCGCGCCGCGCGCCCTCTTCATGCCGCCGCGGTTCGCCGACATTGCGGGCCGCGACATGGCGTTGCCGATCGGCTGCGGACAGACGTCGTCGCCGCCGTCCATCGTCGCCGCGATGGTCGCCGCGCTCGAACTCAAGCCCGAGCACCGTGTCTGCGAAATCGGAACCGGAACAGGCTATTGCGCTGCGCTCTTGGCCCAGCTCGCGGGCGCGGTCGTGTCGCTCGAACGATTCCAGACGCTGGCCGTGGAGGCGGCGGCGAGGATCAAGGCCTTCGGGCTTGCCAATGTCACGGTCGCCTGGGCGGACGGCTTTGAGCATCACCTTTTGGGCGAGCGCTTCGATCGGGTCGTCGTCCATGGTCTCATCGAGCCGCCGGGCGAAGCGTTTCGCCGTCTGGTCCGTCCGGGCGGCGTGCTGGTCGCGGTCGTCGACGGCCCCGAGCGGGCCGAGCAGCACATTGTCAGATTGACCGACACGACGAACGTGGCGGGCGGGGCTCATGACCTCGGTCCGGCGCGCGGGATGAGGCCGCTCGAGCACGGGCTGGCGCGGGCGCTCTGACCGCGTCGCGGCATATTGGCGCGCGAATTTCGACATAATCGTCAACCGACGATTCATCTTAAACCTTCCCTTAACTCGATCGGCGCAAACTGCATTTGTATGTAGTCGCGTGGGCGTGGGTGGAAGCCGATGAGTGATTGCGTTGCGGGGGTAAAAGGACGCGCGTTTCCGCGTCTCGCTCTGGCCGGACTCGGCCTCATTTTCCTGTCGGGATGTTCGTCCGACGTCACGCGCTTTTCCCAAAGCGACAGTCCGTTCTCCAATCCGTTCGCGAGCAATACGACTCACACCGCGTCGACGGGGGCCGTGACGTCGTCGCCGCTCGCGCAGGCCGCTCCCTCCGCGTCGGGACCCGCGGTGCACACCGCCTCGCTCTCGAAGCCCCAGGCCGTGGGTGGATCGGCCGCGGGCTGGACCGCCGCCGGCGGTTCGCCGATCGTCGTCGCCAATGGCGAAACGCTGGACACGATTTCGGGCCGCTATGGCGTGCCGGCTTCCGCACTTCTCGCCGCCAACGGTCTTTCGACCGCCTCTGACGTGAAGAGCGGGACGCGCCTCGTCGTGCCCGTCTATCACGCCGACGGCCGCGCGGTCGCCAGCGGCGAGAAGGAAAAGACCGGAAAGAAACACGATACGGACGTCGCCGACGCTGACGCTAGCAAGTCTGGCAGGAAGACGAAGGACAAAGAGAAGGCCGCCAAAGCCGAGAAGGCCGCCAGGGAGGCGGACAAATCGGCGTCAAGGGACGTCAAAGAGCCGAAAGGCGCGGCGGTCGCCGAGGCCGAGCCGTCCAAGTCCTCAGAGGTGAAAAAGCCGGCGATCGACAAGATGCCGACGGGCAACCTCGAATTGGGCGCGGCGCAATCGAAGAGCGCGCTGACCGGCGCGCAAGCCGACGCCGCAGGCACGGAGCCGGAATTCCGCTGGCCCGCGCGCGGCCGCATCATTCAGGGATTCAAATCAGGCGGCAACGACGGCATCAACATCTCTGTGCCGGCTGGGACGTCGGTTCGGGCGGCCGAGAGCGGCACCGTCGTCTACTCGGGCGACGGCCTCAAGGGATATGGCAACCTCGTCCTCATCAAGCATCCGAACGGCTTCGTCTCGGCTTACGGCAACAATGGCGAACTCGACGTGAAGCGGGGCGAACAAGTCAAGCGCGGGCAGGTGATCGCCAAGTCCGGCGACACCGGCAACGTCAATTCGCCGCAGCTTCATTTTGAACTGCGCAAGGGATCGACGCCGGTCGACCCGACAAACTATCTCGCCGGGCTTTAAGCTCGGGCCAAGAGTGGCGAGGTCCGGCCCTGCACCGGACCTTCACAGGCCGGCCTCCGAGGAACCCCAGACACACGTTTAATCCTTTGAGCGGCCAATGAGGCGGCGGGTCCAAAGAAAGGCCCGCCGCCCTTGATTTTATGATTGCCCATCGAAAACCGCGGCGGCGAGAACGTTGCGATCGCTTCGTTAGTCGCCTGGCAAAATTGCGCGCAACGCGGCCGACAGCGTTGGGATCTCTTCGGTCGCCGCCTTCCACAAGACGTCATGATCAATGTCGAAATAGGCATGGATCAGCCTGTTTCGCATCGCGACGATCTCACGCCAGGGTATCGAGGGAGCCAACACTCGCGACTCAAGACTCACCTTCGAAGCTGCTTCGCCAAAGATTTCGGCAGCGCGAACGAGAGCGAAACGGAGCATCACATTCGTTTCAAGGTCGGTCTGACTGCGGCCGGAGACGAAGCGCTCGCACGCTTCAGCGGCTTCGATCATGTGCCGAATACGAATCGCGTCGTCACGCCGCATATTGGATCGCGGCGGTCTGCAAGACCTCGTCGCGGAAGTGACGGCTGAGATCCTGCGCTGTTCGCAAATCGACCTTCCGCCCGTCCAGGAGGGATGACAGCTCGATTTCAATCTTCGCCATGCCGATCAGGCCGGGCTTGGCGTGGGGTTCGAATTCGACCAGCAGGTCGAGATCGCTGTCGGGCCTCGCTGTCCCCCTCAGCGTCGAGCCGAATACGGATAATCGGCGGATGCGGTGCTTCCGGCAAATGGAGGCCAAGACCTCGGCGTCGGGAAACAGCGTGCCTTGCATGCCAATTCCTTTACGCGAGAACTTCGCGCGGAAACAAGCCGCCCGGCCGCCCGCCCTGGCGCCCACGGTCGTCGGTCGGTCCAAAGAAAGGCCCGCCGCCCTTGATTTTGCCCTCCCAAGCGGAGAGGGAGAGCGATGCATGCCCGCCCCCTCGACGCCTTCGCCGCAACGCTCGTCTTCACCCTCTGTGTCGTGTGGGGCTTCAATCAGGTCGTGGTTAAACTTGCGCTGCCGGATGTGGGGCCGATCGCGCAGACCGGCATCCGCTCGGGGGTCGGAGCTTTGTGCGTCATCGCCTACGCGGTCGCCGCCAAGCGGCGCGTCTTCGAGATCGACGGCACGGAGGCCGCCGGCGCCCTGGCCGGCGCGTTGTTCACCGCCGAATTCATCGCGCTTTACGAATCTTTGCGCTTCACCACCGCCGCGCGCGCGACGGTGTTCATCTATGCCGCGCCTTTCTTCGTCGCTGTCGGCGCGGCGTTCCTGCTTCGTGACGAGCGGCTGAGGCCGATCCAGTGGGCGGGGCTGGCTTTCGCCTTTGTCGGCGTCGCTTGCGGCTTCCTGGGGCGGACGAAGGGCGGGAGCCTCGCGGGCGACGCGCTCGCCCTCCTGGCCGCGGTCCTCTGGGCGGCGACCACCATCGTCATCAAGGCGACGCCGCTGAGGCGCATCGATCCGATCAAGGTGCTGCTCTATCAGATCGGATTCGCTGCGCTGACCGCGCCGCTTGTGGCGTACGCTTTCAGCGAAGCCTGGCCGACGCATCTGACGACGACGTCGATCGTCGCCCTGCTATGGCAGGGCGTCGTTGTCGCCGGCGTGAGCTACGCGCTCTGGTTCTGGACGCTCACCCGCTATGCCGTGGCCGAACTCTCGGCGTTCACCTTCATCACCCCGCTCATCGGCGTGCTCGCCGGCTGGCTCGTGTTCGGCGAAACGGTGAACTGGGGATTTGCGCTGGCGATCGTGCTGGTCATCGCCGGCCTCGCGCTCGTCAACTGGCCGCGAGGGCGCCGAGCGCAGGTCGTGACCCCCTAGTCGCCGCCGAGCGTCGAGTCGAACAAGGCCAGCGCCTCGTCGATCGCCGCCTTGTGCGTCGCGGCGCGCGGAACGTCGGTCGGACAGACCGGAATGGCGGCGTCCCCGGCGGGCGTGCATTCGGCGATGAAGTCGTAATGGCCGACATGCGGCAGCGCCGTAAGTCTGGCCCCGGGAATGAGCGCTGCGGCGACTTCGCCATTGGTCGCAGGCGGAGCGACCTTATCGGCCTCGCCAAGGAGGATTCTGACCGGAGGCCGCAGGCCCTTCAGGCTCTCGGGATCGAGGCTCTGAACCAAAGCCGGGGCCATCACGAACGCGGCCTTCACTCCGGGGATGCTGAGATTGTCCTTGAGGTCAGCGAGCGCGGGCGCGACGGCGGTCTGGGCGAGGAACTGTTCGGCGTCGGCGCGCGAGTACTGAAACTCTTTCTGCGGCGCGCAGATCCCATCGTCGGGGTGGGCCGCGCAGAATCGCAGAAAACGGTCAAAATCGACACGCGCGCCAGCCTCGACCAGCGTTGTGAAGCCGCCGGCCGAGAAGCCCGCGGCGCCGAGCCGGTTGAGGTCGAGATGGGGCCCGATCAGCGGATCGGTCTTCGTTTTGTCGAGCGCGGTCGAGAGATCGCCCGGCCGCTCCCAGTAGAGGACCGCGCCGCCGACGGTCATGGGGTCGCGCCCGTTGTTGCCCGGATGGTCGACCGCGATCACGATCAGCCCATGCCGGGCCAGAGCCGTTCCAAACCACGCCATGACTCGCGCCGTGCCGCCGAATCCATGCGAAAACAGGATCACCGGCCGCGGGCGGGCATTCTCGAAGTCCGCGTTCGGAGCCGCTGAGCCGGGCGTGAGGACGGGTTTCCCGGGAGGGCCGATGTCGAGCGGCGTCTCGACCGCGCCGGGCGCGGCCGGATACCAGACCGTGATCCGAAGCTCGTCGCTGTGCGAGGCGTTGCGCAGCGCCGCCGACGCCTCGTGAGCGACGAGATGGCGCTCACCGACCGTCGCGGCTGCGGCGGTCCCAGCCGCGAGCGCGATCAGCAGCATTGCAAGAACCGCGGTGGTGAGTCTTACGCGCATTGTCACCACCCTCATGCTGAGGCGCTTCAGGACGAGGTTGCCGCGCATCGTCGCCCACCCGTCGGACCCGGCGGGCGCGCGACGGCGCGCCTTAAGCGTGCGCGGCGGCAATCAAGCCCACCGGCTCCTCGTCGCGGGCGCGCCGATAGAGATAGGGGGCAAAGAACGCGCTCGCGAATCCGAGCGAAAACGCGAAGACCGGCGGGAACCAGGGCGGCGTTTGCCCCTTCATCGCCGAGGGGATGGCGAGCAAGTGCGTGCAGACGAAAATCGCGAAGGCCATGGCGACGCCGGAGAGGAGACCCTCGGTGACGCGACGAGCCCAACCGCGTCCGAGGCCGAGATCCACGTCGCAGAGAATCGAAATTGACAGGCAGCTCGCGAAGGCCATCGGCGCCATCGGCGAGAGGGGATAATTGTCGAAATCGATCTCGGCCGCCAAGGATTGGTGCGTAATCGCGAGCACGGTTCGCTCGATCAGGAGCGAGACGATCGCGGCGACAGCCGCCCATTCGAGCCAGGCGAGGTAAGGAAGATTGCCGCGGTTATCCGGCCGATATGCGCTCCAGCGCATTTTGGGCAGGACCGCGGCGAGAATCGCGACCGTCCGCGTCGTTCCAATGAGGATGGCGGTGACCGGCAGCGGCAACGGGCCTGTCCGCGTCGGAATCACTGAAACCAGGCCCAGGATGGCGAAAAGCATCATCGCGCCCAGGAACAGGAATGGTCCGACCTGCATCGGCGGGTAAGGCTCCGTCGCGCTGAAACCCATGGAGCGCAGCCGGTGGCTGATCCGCAGGTCAGACCCTTCGGCGATCACCAGCAATTGCGCGAGAAGCTCGACGGTATGGCGATGCATGCTGAGACAGATTTCGCGATAGGACTTCTTGGCCTTGTTGAGCGCATCCTCGCCCACGGCGCCCTCGACACGGTTCAGCTGGTCGAAGAAGACAAAAAACGCCTGCGACTGCGCGATGAAGACGCGGAAGTCCGCCTGCATCGCCTGCCAGCCCTCCTGTCGCGAGCGGAATGAGCTTAGGTAGGCGGGCGACGCTTCGAGCTTTTGCAGCTCGAGATAAAGCTTGAGCGCGCGCGAGAAACCGCCGCGCGACGTTTCGGATCGTTCGGTGCTGAGCTGGTTGGCGAGTTCCTTTGGAACTTCGCCATCGCTAATGATCCAGCTCCGCAATTCCTCGAGATCCGCCTCGCCCAACTGCAGCGCCGACGGGGTCAGCGTGTCGGCAAGGTTTCGAACGCCCTGCGGAATGCGGCCCAGGGACTGGAAATATTTGAGCAGCCACGTATCGCCCGCGTTGACGATCGCGGTGTTGGGAAGAAACGCCGTCAGGAGCACGGCCGCGAGCACCGGCGGGGCGGAGTAATGCGCGATCGCGGTTTTGACGTCATCGAGCCCCAGCGCCGTGAACACGCCCGGCATCAGGATGACCTCAGACAACAAGAAAAAGATGGCGACCGACGAGGCGACATAGCCGGCGCGCGTCATGTGGAAGAGCGTTCGCGTGGTTGAGAGACGGTTCGTCTCCGGCGTGTCGTATCGATGCGCCGCATACAAAACCACGACCAAAGCGCACACCACTGTCACGATGATGTTTCGCGTGGACTCTTCCATCGCCGCCTCCGCTGAGTGACGCCTCCATCTCCTGATCGTTAATTAATGGTAAACGGCTGGCCGGGCTGTGATGGCGATCACACAGGGCGCTCGCTTCATGGGGCCTCGAGCGGCTTGCCAAGCCGGCCGGCGAGATCCTGAATGAACTGCCAGGCCGTGCGTCCCGAGCGCGCGCCGCGCGTCGTCGCCCATTCGAGCGCTTCGGCTTCGAGCCGGTCGGCCGGGGCCTCGAGGCCGAAGTGCCTGGCGTAGCCATGGACCATGGCGAGATAGTCGTCCTGGCTGCAATGATGAAAGCCGAGCCAGAGGCCGAACCGGTCGGAGAGCGACACTTTCTCCTCGACCGCTTCGCCCGGATTGATGGCGGTCGAGCGCTCGTTGTCCATCATGTCTCGGGGCATGAGATGGCGGCGGTTCGAGGTCGCGTAGAAGAGCACGTTGGCCGGGCGGCCCTCGATTCCGCCCTCGAGGGCTGCTTTCAGCGATTTGTAGGAGGTGTCGCCGGCGTCGAACGACAGGTCGTCGCAGAAGACGATGAAGCGATAGGGCGCGTCGCGCATCAGCGTCATCAGCCCCGGCAGGCCCTCGATGTCCTCGCGATGGATCTCGACCAGCTTGAGGCGCCCGGCGACGTCCGTCTCGCGATTGATGGCGGCGTGCGCCGCCTTGACCAGCGACGACTTGCCCATGCCGCGCGCGCCCCACAGCAGCGCATTGTTGGCGGGCAGGCCGCGGGCGAAGCGCTGCGTGTTCTCGACCAGGAGATCGCGCACCCGGTCGATCCCGCGCAGGAGTGAAAGGTCGACGCGGTTGACGCGCGCAACCGGCGCCAACGTCTTGCCGTCCGCGCGCCAGATGAAGGCTTCCGCCACTTCGAAATCCGGCTTCGCCGGGGCAGGGGGCGCGTGGCGTTCAAGCGCCTCGGCGATGCGGCGGAGAAGGTCGGCTTGGCTTTCGAGGGGGGGCAAGGGGAAATCCAGTTCGCTTCAAGGGCTGAGGCTTTGCCACAGGGACGGACCAAGCTCCAGTGTCGGGCGGGAGGAGGGAACGCCTATGCGGCTTGCGGCAGGGGTCCGACGCCTGGGCTTTTAGGCGGTCGTCCTCGCCCGGAGTCTTGCCGGGGTCGAGGCCTCAGTCTTACCGCTTCCGCATGGTTTACATGTTGACAGGGGCTGACTTTGAGTAATAACATTTGATTGCGGCGTTTAACATGGGTTGGGGCCCCCTGACTGTTGCCGGGGGTAGCGGGTAGCGGTTTCGTGGATCGCAGCGAGTTGACGAATTGTTCTATTGCCCCTCGACCTCAGCATAAGGGGGATACATCATGGGTCGAATTTCAGCCTGTTGTCTCGGGGCGGCGCTCGCGGTCGGCGCGACGGCCGCCAACGCGACCACCGTCAATGAGCTTGTCAACTTCACCGTAGGAGGCTTCACCTCGGCGTTTGGCGAGCCTGTGCCAACCGACCCGGTCACCGGATCATTCACCATCTCCTTTGATCCGACGCAGACCTATACCGACGAGACAGTCGGGATCAAATTGAACTCCCTCAATATCGGGCTCGATTCGGCGTTGTCGTTCGATTACAGCCCAATCGGAAACGGAAATGGCTCCGCGGACGAACTGGTGGTGGGCGGCCTCGAAACCGGCGCCGCCGCGATCACCCTCGGCCCGACGGGCGCCGACTTCTATCTCCATCTCATGACCTTCACGTCGAGTCCGACTTTCCAGCAATTGGGTTACCGCCCGGCCGAGACCACTTCGGATTCGAACTATTTCTTCACGCCGCTTAACGGCCAGAATTTGCCCGCCGAAGGCGTGACATTCACGGTGTCCAGTTCTCCCGTTACGCCGTCTGTTCCCGAGCCGGCGACGTGGGCGATGATGGCCCTCGGTTTCACGGGCATTGGGTTTCTTGCTTGCCGGAAGCACAGGAGATTAGCGGCCGCCTGAACTTCACCGCGAAGGGCGGAGAAAGGCCGTCGTTGGTAAGGCGGCCTTTTTGGCGGTGAGCGCTATTCCGAGGTCGGGTCACGACCAGCTGTAGGCGAACAATCCCATGACGATGAGGATGATCACGGCCGCCACGACGTAATGCTTCGCCTCCCACTCGTGCATGGTGAGGGCAGGGAGACGTTTCTTCGGAGGGCGCTCGGCGGACATGACCTTCCGCTAACACGAATGGGGCCGGCGGCAAACGCCGAGAAGCTTCGTCCGCAGCCGGAGGGACAATTCACATTTTCGTGCTTGCATTTTGCGCGCGCGGGCGCTTTGCTTGCGCCACTTGCCGGACGAATCCCATGAACGTCGTCTTAATCACTCTCGGCTGCGTCTTGATGGCGCTTGGACTGCTCATGCTCGCCAACCGGAGCGGTTACCTCTATTTCGTCGTCGGACCTCGCTCGGTTCTCATTCTTGCCGGCGCGGTCGCTATATTCGCCTTCTGGATCCACGCGGCGGTTCCCCGATAAGGGTCGCCTTCTGGGGAGGCGCTTGCGCAAGATGGCGGGACCCCAGGGCGCCCTGTCAAACCGCCCGACCCGATGCTATATATATCCATGAGCGACCGGGCGGCGCCCGGCCGGCGGAGATTCGCAACGATGGCGTCCCGACTGTTACGGCGACAGGTTATGACTTTGACCGATGCGGCGGCGGCGCGCGTGCGCGAGCTGACCGAAGCGGCGGGCAAACCCGTTGCTGGCCTGCGGGTCGGGGTGAAAAACGGCGGCTGCGCCGGCATGTCTTATACGATGGAGCTCGCCGAAGCGACGAATCCGACAGACGAGATCGTCGAGGACAAGGGCGTGCGCCTTCTGATCGACCCCAAGGCGGTGCTGTTCCTGCTTGGCTCGCAGATGGATTTCAAGGTCGACCATCTGTCGGCGACCTTCGCTTTCTCCAATCCCAACGAGACCTCGGCCTGCGGCTGCGGCGAGAGCGTCGCGATCACGCCAGCAAGCCCCGAGGCGCTTCACGCGCCGGCCTGATTCACCTCGACGCGCGTGGACGCCGAGGCCCTGAAGGCGCTGTTCGAGCCCTTCGGGCCCGTCACGGTCAGACGGATGTTCGGCGGCTCGGGGATCTATGCCGAAGGCTTGTGCTTCGCCATCGAGCTCAAGGGCGAAGTTTTCCTCAAAACGGATGCTCTTTCGCAAGCCGACTTTTCGGCCGCTGATTCCACGCCATTCACCTATGTGGCGAAGGGCAAGCCGAGACCCACGTCCTACTGGAGCCTGCCCGCGATCGCTCACGACGACGGCGACGAACTGCGCCGCTGGGCTGGTAGGGGACTGGACGCGGCGCGGCGCGCGGTGGCGTCGAAGTCGAAAGGCCGGGCCAAGGCGAAAGGCGCGAAGTAAAGGGCGGCAAAGCGGCCGCCCTCATTCTACAGATACGCAGGCGCCGCCGACCTAGATGTCGATCAGGCGACGAGCGTCACCCCCCCGGTCCGGCCCCGGCGATGCCCCAGATACCCGATGCCCACGAATCCGAGAACCAACATGGCCCAGGTCGAGGGCTCGGGAATTGTCGGGGTCGCGGCCGCCACGCTCACACTGTCCAGGCCCATGTCCTCGGCCTGATTTGTCACCGAAAAGCTCACGTCCGCTGAGGCGCTGGTAGCGACGAACTTGTAGGTCTCCGACAGCCAGAACTTCCAGTAGTTAACATCGTTGGCAGGAGCCGTGAAGTTGCTTGGCCCAGTAGAAGAGCCGCTGCTAAAACCGACGGTCATCGTCTGCGGACCGCCGACGTCCCCGCCTTCATTGGCGATCTTGAAGTTCACGTCGTAGGTGTCGCCCGCCGTCAGGCCCGTGATCGTGGTCATCCAGCTGGCGCTTCCCGGTACGCCAAATCCGCCGCCGAGTGTTACGAATTGCTTGCCGTCTCCCGCGACCGTCACCGATCCCCCGCCGTCAGCGTAGCCGACGGCCCATAGCAGGGCGTCCCCTACGGTCCCGGAATGGGTCCACCCCGGAATGTCCGCCGGATCCGTCGAGAAGAATGGCGACGGGATTTGCACCGTCTCGAAGCTACCATTGGTGACTGATTGGGCGGCCGCTTCGCTCGTCGCTAGCGCCACAAGCGCCGCGCCGCCCGCCAGCAGCAAAATCTGCTTTCGCATAGTCGCTCTCCCCTTCTTTGTCTTTTGCGCCAAGCAAAAAGAGAAAGCAGATGCCGAGCGCCATGCCGCACGATCAGCAACGCTGACATTGCTGCATGTCACAGTCAAGATGCCCGCAACTGTTGCGGACGAACAGTCCTGCGACTACTTCGTGACCGCCCTCGCTATCAGTCTGGCGACGCCGACGCTCATCGCGACATAGGCGACCAGTATGAGAGCGCTCGCTCCCATGAACAGGGCGTTTCCAAGCAACCCTTGCCCGGTCCAAGGGTATTCCGCTTTCACCGCCCCGTAGCCGAGACCGAGCGCGAAGGCCAGGATGAGGAGAGGCGCGAAGCCGATCAAGCGGCCTAACCTGAAAATGAGAAACGGGGCGACAATGCCAAAGACGACGACGATCAGAGCCGGATAGAGACCGATCCTGGCCATCGGACTTCCCCGTGTCGGTTCGCCCGTTCAAGGCGAAGCCGCGATCCGTTACTCTTTCGCTTCGACCGGCTCGGGCGTCGCGCGGGGCCGCGCCTTCACCGGGCGCAGCAGGAAATCGGGCACATGATCGCCGAGCCCGATCACCGGCGCGTCGTCGTCCCGGCGCGGCTGCGCCGCCTCGCGGCGCGGGCGATCCCCTCGCGGCGCCCGGTCGACGGAACCCGATGAGCGGGGAGCCTCGCCATTGGCCGAACCGGCTGCGCTGCGCGCGCGCGGCGGGCGGTCACGGCGCGGAGAGCGGTCGGCGGATCTCGCAGGCGCGGGGGCTGAAGCGTCTTCCGGATCCGCGTGGACCCGTTCTCGCGAAGGGCGCGCGGCGTGGTGGTGGCGCGAATCAGCCCGGTGCTCGGCGTGCCGGTCGGGGCGTTCGCCGGCTTCAACCGGCTCCGCCCGCTCGGACCGCCGATGGGCGCCGCCACGGCCGCGGCTCCGCTCGCGGCTGGGCGCCTCGGCTTCCTCGTCGGAAGGCAGTTGCGCGCCCTCCTGCCAGTCGATCTTGCGCGCGATGAGCTTCTCGATCTCGGCCACCGCCTTCTGGTCGGTGCGCGAGACGATGGTCAGAGCTTCGCCCGACTTGCCGGCGCGGCCGGTGCGCCCGATGCGATGGACGTAATCCTCCGAATGATGGGGCGCGTCGTAGTTGATCACGTGACTGACATCGGGGATGTCGAGGCCTCTTGCCGCCACGTCCGAGCACACGAGCAGCTGGACCTCGCCGTTGCGGAACGCGTCGAGCGCCGCCATGCGCATGCGCTGGTCGAGGTCGCCGTGCAGCGCCAGCACCGAGAAGCCATGCTTCTGCAGCGAACGGTAGACCACCTGCACGTCGCGTTTGCGATTGCAGAAGATGAGCGCGTTCTTGAAGTTCTTGGCGTCGTGGATGATGCGGCGCAAGGTCGAGCGCTTCTCTTCCGGCGATCCGCCCGACGGCACGAGCGTCTGGGTGATGTTCTCGGCGGTCGTGGCGGCGCGGGAGACCTCGACGCGCACCGGATTGTGGAGGAAGGCGTCGGCGAGGCGGGTGATTTCGGGCGGCATGGTGGCCGAGAAGAACAGCGTCTGCCGAGTGAACGGCACGAGCTTGCAGATGCGCTCGATGTCCGGAATGAAGCCCATGTCGAGCATCCGGTCGGCTTCGTCGATGACCAGGATCTCGATCGCGTTCAGAAGCAGGCCGCCGCGACCGGTGAAGTCGAGCAGGCGTCCAGGGGTTGCGATGACCACGTCGGCGCCGCGCGCGATCTTGATTTCCTGATCGCCGAACGAGACGCCGCCGATCAGGAGCGCAAGGTTCAGCTTGTGGTTGATTCCGTATTTGCCGAAGGCCTCTTCGACCTGCGCGGCGAGCTCGCGCGTCGGCTCGAGAATGAGGGTGCGCGGCATCCGGGCGCGCGCGCGCCCGCGTTCGAGCATCGAGAGCATCGGCAATGTGAAGGCCGCGGTCTTGCCCGTGCCGGTTTGGGCGATGCCCAGGACGTCGCGGCCTTGCAGGGCGTGGGGAATGGCTTGTTCTTGAATCGGCGTCGGCGTGTCGTAGCCCGACGCTTCGACGGCTTTGAGCACTTTCTCGCTCAGGCCGAGTTCGTTAAATTTCATCTGTTCTCGCTGGCGCGAATGCGTCGCACTCGCTGGTTCGTGAGATGGGAGCCTCGGTGGACCGCGTCAATGAGCTGGCGGATCCTGGCGCGCAAACTTCGCGCGGCGCCGGAGCCTTCGTTCGCTCTCGCCCGTATCCGCATAGATCAAATCGACAAAAAGTCAAATCAACTCGCGTGGTTCGCGTGTGCCGAGTTGTGGCTGGCCGGCGGGACGTCGCCTTGCCGCTCTCCGCCTCGTCCTCAGCGTCGCGCGATGCAGCCGGTCCTCAATGCGCCGCGTGCGGTGTCGGAAAAGTCCATGCGCCGTTCAGGATCTCGGGCTTCGGGCGATAGAGGCGCACGAGATAGTTCCATCCGGGCGCAGTCGGCAGGCAATTGACGATCACGCCGTCGCAGCCGCCAAACTGGATGGTGAACGACCCATCGCCGGCCGGCTTCGCAACAAGGTTGTTGAGCGAATAGGCGTTCTGCGGATTGGCGACGAAATAGCCCTTGTCGTTGTAGACGCTGATCGACCAGAAGCCGTCGACCGGCGCGTCCTTGACGCTGAGCCGGTAGATCGTCTTGCCGTCGTTATGGGCGGGCGTGACGTTCAGATAAAGGGCGTCTTCCTCGGGATTGCCGCCCCACGCGACCGCCGACCCGATCAGGTGACGCACGGGATCGACCTTTTCCTTCGGACCGAACATGCCTTTGGTGTCCGGAACGGTCGCGCTGAGGGCGAGCAGGGCTTCGCGCACCTTGACCTGGCTCGATGCGTCCCAGTTGGGAACCGTGAAGGCGCCGGGGCCGCCCGGCTGGCTGACCGTGATCGCGTCCTGCAGGCCATGGACGGTCTCGACATCGCTCGGATCGTCCGGATTGACCAGGATGCGAATGGCGACAATGACGTAGCGCGTGCCGATCTGCTCCCTGGTCAGCGTACGGACGGCGGCGCCGTAGTGGACTTCGGGGCTGTACTCGTCCTCGTCGATGATCTGCATCGACAGGAAGCGCTTGCCCGGGTCGGGCAGGGTGAGGGTCACCGGACCCGAATCAAGGTCGAACACCGCCGCCGAATAAAGCGTGTCGCGGTTCATCCGGATGATTGTTTGCGCGGCGATCGGCGTCGGTTCGCGGCGATGCATGAACCTGCCGAAGCCACCGTCCTTGACCACGCCGCTGAAATAAAGATCGGACTCCGCGCGGGCGAAATTGTCGGGCGTGACGGCGATCGGATGATCGTCGGACGCCGCCTGGGCGCCGACCGGCGCGCAAAGCGCCAGCGTCACGAATAGGGCGGGGGCGACGCTTGGTTTCGTTGCCTTCCGAATTGGCGTTCTCAGGTCAGTACTTGCCAATTGATTCTGGCGCGCCGCATTCAAGCGCAGCGACGCAGGAGGCGCACAGCGTTTTGGACGGCAGGAGCCGTACCCGTTGCCCGCAGCGATCGCAAGTTTTTGGGAGGCTCTCGCGCTGGACGTGGTCGAAGAAGGCTTGCTCTTCCTGTCCGTCGATATCCCAAAAGCCGAAATTATCTTCGTAATCCGCGACCATTTAAGCGTTTTCCTTCTACTGCGGGCGGGGATTCCGTCCTGCATCCGGCTTCGCTTTGACCGCGGGAACCCCCCGCGATCAGCCGCAAACAGATACGATTTCTAGGAATTGCTTAAATGCTAGCGGAGCCCGAAATGTTGCTTTTTCGTGCCATTTGTCAGCGCCGGCGCCGATTTTGGCCGACGCAACGGGTCATGCCGGCGCCGGCATCAGTCTCTCGACGCGCGCCGCCGACGGCGAACGGCCGGTCCAACGCTTAAAGGCATGATTGAAAGATGTGCCCCCCTCGTAGCCTAGCAACCAAGCGACCTGAGAGAGCGAAATTCCCGGCGTCTTCATGTATTGGAGGGCGAGGGTCCGCCGCAAGTCGTCGACAACTTCCTCGAAGGATGTGCCCTGGCTGGCCAGCCTCCGCGCCAGCGTTCGCGTGCTCATAGCGAGTTTCCGCGCGACGATGTGCCGTTGCGCTCCGCCGTGCGGCAGCAACTTTTGCGCCTCGTTTTCGACCAAAGCGCGTAAGCCGCCCGGCGTCGTCTCGCGCTGCTTCGCCGCCTCATCGCAAATGGGTCGAAGGACGTCCAGCAAGCGCAGGTCCTGGGTAAGGAGAGGCGCCGCGAGCGTTTCATTGGCGAAGACGAGTTCATCGGTCGACCCGCCAAATTCGATCGGACAGCCGCAGAACCGCTCAAACTCCCAGAAATCCGAGCTGCGCACATGGACCAGGGTTATTCTCGCCGGGTGAACGTTCCGGCCTGTGATCGCTCGCAGGCTCTTCAGGATAAGCGCGACGGCCAGTTCGGCGTTTTGCGCAGCCAGAAACCGCGGAACGCCGACGGCGTGAACCTCGATCACCAGGTCCCCGTCCCGTTGCGTCATTTGTACCCGGATGGCTTCGTTGACGATCCTGGAATAACGGGCAAGGAGCCTTATCGCCTCGCCAAGGTCCCTCGCTGCGGAGGCGATGTAGTACAGCAACCCCAACTCTCGGGGATCGACCTCTGTCGCAAGGTGGAAACCAAGCGCCGGATCGCGCAGCGCCTCTGCCGCAAATTCAAGGAGTCTAGCCTGCGCAGCGGAGGAGATGCGATTGTCTGGGTCGCTCAAATCCTGTTCGGACAGGCCGGCGCGGTGCAGTATGGGCGCTGGGTCAATATCGTGCTTTCGAAGCGCGGCAAGAGCCCGTCGCGCGGGGAATCCAGTCGTTGTCGGAACCAGGCGGGGCCGTCTTCCGGCTTGTCTTCGGTCTTGCCCCCGCCGCTCTTGCACTCGGCGCTCTTGCCCCCGCCGCGATTCCACGCGCCGGTCTTCCCCTCGCCACCCTTGCCCCACTTCTTTGGTCACCTACAGGCTCCCTTCCAGACCCCCTTCGCAAAGAGTCACGACAGTTTAGCTTGCAATTGTGTTCCAAAGGCGTAAGGATTGCTGTTTTTAATTCCCAGAATTGACGATCCACGTGGTTCAGGGCGCTTTCCAACACGTCACACGTCAGGAACGGTGGCGCGACAGCGTCGAAGACTTGCGCGAGGCAGGAAAAGGATAACTGGACAGTTGCGGACAGCCCTCAGGGCGGCCAGGCAGCGGAAATCGCCACCTCCCGGACGCCGCGATCGAACCTGAGGTCGTCTGCTTTTGTTGCGTGGCGGAGGCCGGGCGAACAGCCGACCGGGGCCGGATCGGGCGCGACAACACGGCGCGGCATTCTCGGATGGCCGGATCAAGCCTGCCTGTGGCGCCTCGGAACCATGGCGCAACCGCTGGGAGAATTTCCCAGATTTGGCAAATGAAAACCATGCCTCGTCTGACGATGCATCGCGCCGCAAACCGCCGCAAAAATTTTTCAGAAAAAAATTTGCTGTTGGTGCGGAACAAGGACGCGCCGACCAAGTTCCGACTACTCGGCGCGCTTATTCTTGCCCCCCAGCCCAAGCGCGCTGTTCTGCCCCGCGTCGGCCCCTCCCTGCGCGGGGCTTTTTTTGCCTGAACGTCGCCGGGTCCGTCGCAGACACCAGCAGGGGTCAACCTCCCACGCGTCGTTGATCGACACATTTGAGTGTCGGATTGTCGGTTTTCGCGTGATTTCGAGCTTTAATTCACCCGTATTGAAGCAGTTGTGCGCCTTATCTGGCTCACGGGTCGCGCGGGCGGAGCCAGTCGGTCCGTGCGGCGGGGCAGGTTTCGGTCGCCCGCCGGTTTACGGGGGCGCGCGGTTCACCCGCTTTTGGCGGCTCGCATAGCCGAGGCCGGCGAAAGCCGATCAGCGTCTTGGCCCAGGCTCGGCCCGGGCGAAGCGTCCGTGAGATGTGCGAAAAACGCGTCCGGCGGAGCGGGAACAATCCGGCGCCGCCGGTGTTGCTGATGTTCAGCGCGCGTTTTTCGCCCCCCAGCCCCAGCGCGCTGCCGCCCCGCGCAGGTTCGCCCTGCGCGGGGTTTTTCCGTTTCCCGACCAGGCGCGCCCGATCGCACGCGGCGCTTGAATTCGGACGATCCAGCCGAAATTGCTGTTGCAAGACAAGCGCTCTATTGTCATAAGCCGAAATTTGTGGTATTCCTACGGAATGGCCGAAGCATCATCGCGGTTTCAAGCGGCAGAAGGAGAACGGGTGAACCAGACCCGGTTTCTGCAACCTTGCGTGCGCGTTGCGCAACGAGGACAGGAGGCGCAGGAATTCTCGATTTGAATCGGCTGTAACCCATTGATAAGCCCCGATTCGGAAAAATAAACGCTAGTAAATGACAGCCCTTTTACTCACGTTTAGGCGCGTTGAGTGGCGTTTAGTGGCGTTTATCCGCTCCCGCAATTCGCCTCAAGGGTTGTCGACCCCGCCGTCAGCCGCCTCCGTCTCGCGTCCAGGTCGGCCGGCGCTTCTCGAGGAACGCGCTCATGCCCTCGATGCAGTCGGGTTCGGCGAGATTGTCGATCATCGCCAGCGAGGCGACGGAATAGGCCTCAGCG
Organism: uncultured Alphaproteobacteria bacterium; assembly: GCA_963726105.1. Lineage (GTDB taxonomy): Bacteria > Pseudomonadota > Alphaproteobacteria > Rhizobiales > Beijerinckiaceae > Roseiarcus. The sequence continues at coordinate 34,972 of CAVSBJ010000015.1, read as the reverse complement.
AGCGGCTGCTCGATCTGGGCGTAGAAGGCGCGCTTGCCGATCGCGAGCGTCGGGCCGGATTGCTGCGCGATGGTCAAGGCCAGCGCCTGCGCCTCTTCGAGCGCGCGGCCCTCGGCGACCACGCGGTTGACGAGGCCGAAATGCTCTGCATCCTCAGCGCTGTAGAGCCGCCCCGTCATCGCCATCTCGATCGCCCGCTTGCGCGGGATGGCGCGGCCGACGGCGACCAGCGGGGTCGAGCAGAAGAGGCCGAAATTCACCCCCGAGAGGCCAAAGCGGGCTTTCTCCCCCGCAATCGCGAGATCGCAGGCGGCGACGAGCTGGCAGCCGGCCGCGGTGGCGACGCCCTCGATCGCCGCTATCACCGGCTTCGGCAGGGCGACGATGGCCTGCATAAGGGCCGAGCAGCGCGCGAACAGCTCCACGTAATAGCTGCGGCCCCGGTCGCAGTCGTTCCGGTGCGCCTGCATTTCCTTGAGGTCGTGGCCGGCGCTGAGCGCCGGTCCGACGCCCGCGAGCACAATCACGCGCGCCCGGTCATCGCTGGCGATCGCCTCGAACTCGGCGATGAGCGCCTCGAGCATGGCGAAGCTCAGCGCGTTCAGGCTGCGCGGCGTGCTGAGCGTCAGGGTGACGACGCCGTTCAAGTCCTCGCGTGTGAAGAGCTCGGACGACGCGGCGACGGAGGAGGAAGCAGTCATGGAGTCAGTCTCGTCTTGGAGGACGCGCGGACGCGAGCCGCCGCGAAGCCTTGGTGACGCCAACAGTAAATGAGGCCCGTCCGTCCGGCAATCTCGATACGCGGCGGGCCGCGATCTCGATTGACTTCGCGCTTTCCCCCCTCTGCATTTTCGGTTAGGCAGCGGCGCAACGCCGCCTGACGCGAAAAAAGACCCGATCCCATGCATCGCTACCGCACCCATACCTGCGGCGCCCTGACCCTCGCCGAGGATGGCGCCGACGTTCGGCTTTCCGGCTGGTGCCACCGCATCCGCGATCACGGCGGCTTGCTGTTCATCGATCTGCGCGACCACTACGGCATGACCCAATGCGTGGTCGATCCGGATTCGCCCGCGTTTGGCGAAGCGGAGAAGCTGCGTTCGGAATTCGTGATCCGCGTCGACGGCCGCGTGCGCAAACGCCCGGAAGGCACCGAAAATCCCGAAATGCCGACCGGTCTCGTCGAGGTTTATCTCCGTGAGATCGAAGTCCTGGGGCCTGCCGGCGATCTGCCGCTGCCGGTGTTCGGCGACCAGCCTTATCCGGAGGACACGAGGCTTAAATACCGCTTCCTCGACCTCAGGCGCGAGAAGCTCCACCGGAACATCATGCTGCGCGGTCAAGTCATTGATTCGCTTCGCAGACGGATGAAAGAGCAGGGGTTCTTCGAGTTCCAGACCCCGATCCTCACCGCGTCGAGCCCCGAAGGCGCGCGCGACTTCCTTGTGCCGTCGCGCATCCATCCCGGCAAGTTCTACGCGCTGCCGCAGGCGCCCCAGCAGTACAAGCAGCTCCTGATGATGGCCGGCTTCGACCGCTATTTCCAGATCGCGCCCTGTTTTCGCGATGAGGACCCGCGCGCCGACCGCCTCCCTGGCGAATTCTACCAGCTCGACATCGAAATGAGCTTCGTCGAGCAGGAGGATGTTTTCGACGCGATGGAGCCGGTGATACGCGGCGCGTTCGAGGAGTTCGCGCGGGGCAAGCCCGTCACCCCTTCGCCCTGGCCGCGCATCCCCTACGCCGAAGCGATGCGCAAGTACGGTTCCGACAAGCCTGATCTTCGCAACCCGCTCGTCATGCAGAACGTCTCGGAGCATTTCCGCGGCTCGGGCTTCAAGATCTTCGCGCGGTTGCTCGAGGTCGAGAAAAACGAAGTCTGGGCGATTCCCGCTCCCGGCGGAGGGCAGCGGACTTTCGCCGATCGGATGAACGCCTGGGCGCAAAGCGAGGGTCAGCCCGGGCTGGGCTATATCTTTTGGCGGAGAGGGCCGGAACCAGGAAGTGTTGGTGAAACTGTTGCGCAGGTAGCCGCGCAGTATGGTATGCGCGATACAGGCGAAAAGCGGCTGAACAGGCCCTTCGAGGCGGCTGGGCCGATTGCAAAAATCATTGGTGCTGAACGGGCAGAGGAGATTCGCCTCCGAACTCCAACTCGACGAGGGCGACGCCGCGTTCTTCTTCGCCGGCGATCCGGACAAGTTCGCCAAATTCGCCGGCCTCGCGCGCACGAAAGTCGGCCAGGAGCTCAAGCTTGTCGACGAGGATCGGTTCGAATTCGCCTGGGTCGTCGACTTCCCCATGTATGAATGGGATGAGGACGAGAAAAAGGTCGAGTTCTCGCACAACCCGTTCTCGATGCCGCAGGGCGGACTTGAAGCGCTGCTGGGCAACGAGCCGCTTGCGATCAAGGCGTTCCAGTACGACGTCGCCTGCAATGGTTACGAACTCGCCTCGGGCGGCATCCGCAACCATCGTCCCGAGGCGATGCTGAAAGCCTTTGAAATCGCGGGCTACGGCGAAGAGACCGTGGTCGAGCGATTTGGCGGCATGTATCGCGCGTTCCAGTACGGCGCTCCGCCGCACGGCGGGATGGCGGCGGGCGTGGACCGGATCGTGATGTTGCTCGCAGGCGAGCAGAACCTGCGCGAGGTGGCCCTGTTCCCGATGAATCAGCGCGCCGAGGATCTGCTTATGGGGGCGCCGTCGCCCCCGACGCCGAAGCAGTTGCGCGAACTCCATATCCGCGTCGCCGCGCCGGAGAAGTAAGGCGGGGGCGCGCAGCGCAGGAGGCGTGGGCGCATCCGCCGCGCCTCACCACCGCAAGACAGACCGGAAGCACGGCGAGTGGGCGCGACTCCCTTGTCCGCAATGGCTTCGCGTGATAGCCACGCGGACGAAAATCGGGGTATAGCGCAGCCTGGTAGCGCGGAAGTTTTGGGTACTTCAGGTCGCAGGTTCGAATCCTGCTGCCCCGACCAGCACGATTGGCGAAAGACTTGGGGCCAACATGACCGCGCGCATCTACCAGCCTGCCCGCAGCGCCATGCAGTCGGGCGAGGCGAAGGACAGTTGGCTGCTCGAATACGAGCCCGAGAAGCCGCAGGAAATCGAGCCGTTGATGGGCTGGACAAGCTCATCTGACATGCGCTCGCAGGTGAAGCTCAAGTTCGACAGCAAGGAAGAGGCGATCGCCTATGCCGAGCGCGGCGGCATTGCCTACCGCGTCGAGGAGCCGAAGCGGGTCGAGACCAAGATCCTATCTTATTCCGACAATTTCGCGCCGAACCGTGTTGTTCCCTGGTCGCACTAAAGGACCGGTCGGCTCATTGATTCGGCTCCGTAGCTCAGCTGGATAGAGCAGCCGCCTTCTAAGCGGCAGGTCGCAGGTTCGAGCCCTGCCGGAGTCGCCAGCCTAAATTTGTCCGGAGATTTATAAACCGCTGGCGCTCGGGGGCGGCCTCGCGATTTGCCTTGAGAGGGCGGGTCAAAGCCATCCAGGCGCGAAGTTCAAGGTCGAGCCGGGGCCGCGCCAACTCGACTGGGCGGGACGAAATCCCCAGGAGATCCCAGGTTCCGCCTTTCCTCAACGATCGTGGGCTTGGAGCGCGGTCAAGTGCGGCCACGGCGCGACTCCGAAGAACTCACGGGAGCCACCTGAATTTGTACGGCGCAACGCGGTCAAAGCGCTTCTCGGTTCCCAAAGTTGGACTCGCTCCAAGTGCCGATCGAGATCGATCGTGAAAAGTGCTGGGGACGTCTACCGCGATCGCTTCGGTTGCTTTCTCATCGAAACCCCGCTGGCGCATCAATGGCGACAAATCGAGTGTCATCGTCGCGGAGGTGCGTGATACGAAGCGGGTCCGAAAGACTGGTCATCCCACGCGGCGGCCAAATGGCGTCATGGCTGAACACGATCTGTTTCGTCGCGCCGTGCTCAATCAAGTCGATTGCATCATCCGCAAATTTCGACAGGCCGCTGCAGGTCGCCCACGAGGTCATGCCCCATCATCACGCCGCGACGCGCCAGCCCTCTATACGCTTCGTGTTCGTTAGCTTCGAATTCTATCCTATCTGACCTGATCTTAAGCGATCGGAGGTCAGCCCTCCTGGTCGACGACGTCAACCGGCTCGTCCGCCCATAGGGACGATTCCGTATGGGTCGCGATCGGCAGGCCACTGGCCTTCGGCGCGATCGCGGCGCCCCGTAGAGGCCTGCTCCGCAAAGGTGGTCAGCAGCACGATAGCCAACAGGACCATTGGGAACGCGAAGAAACGTCCATGAGACGCATGGCAACGCCAGCATGCAGCCATCGTTTCAGGCAGAAGGGCGATGGCGCCGCCGATCATTGCGCGCAAGCCAGCTGCCCTCGAATTCGTCGGTGTCTCTGCGCTCGGCGCAAGGTTGACAGACAGCTTCGCGGCTCGCTGTAGTGCCTCGGGACGACAAAGCCGTTTTCCGCTTGAGATCGAGCGAGTCCGCATACAACTCGGTTCTCCCTCCAAATTAAGAGGTCTAACCTGTGGCCCAGCATACGCCGGTGATGAGCGACTCCGAATATCGGGAAAATATCTTTTTCAGCATTTTCGGGTCCGTCGCCGAGCCCGGTCTTGAAAGCCCGACATAGCAAGTCGAAGGTTGGGGCCGCGTTTGGGGCTGCACTAGCGACATTGGGCGGTTGCGGGTTGTTTTGATGCATCGGCCGGGCGACGAACTCAGCGTCGTGGAGAACAAGCCGATGCCGGAGATTGGCGGTTTCGGCGACCCCGAGAAGGGCTGGTGCTGGATGGGGCGGACGCTACCGGACCTGCCCGCGATGCAGGCGGCGCATGATGCGCTTGCGAGGCTTTTGAAGAACGAAGGCGTGGAGATCGTACCCGTCGGGGACGCAGCCCCAGGCAGGATGAAGCAGATCTATACGCGCGACAGCGTCATCGCAGTGAAGGGAGGCGCCGTTGTCGCGCGGCTCGCGAGGCGCGCGCGCCGCGGGGAGGAGCTTCCAGTGACCCGCGCGCTGGCGAGGGCCGGGTGTCCGATCCTTGGAACGCTGCACGGGGAAGCGGTATTTGAAGGCGGAGGGTTCGCAATCCTTGATGAGAAGACCGCGGTCTGTTCGCTCAGCGTCGCATGCAACGCGGAAGGCGTCCGGCAGATGAAGAACATCATCGGCACGATGGGGATCGAGCTCATCCCGGTCCACAATCCTGGATATCGCATCCATATCGACGGGGCCTTCGTGATGATCGACGTGGACACCGCGATCATCAACATGAACGAGCTGCCGTATGTCTTTATTGAATACTTGAAGAGCCGCAAGATGAAGCTCATCCAGGTGCCGCTTGAGGACAACGCCTTCTCGGTTAACTGCCTGGCCGTCGCGCCGGGGCGCGTCATCATGCACACCTCAGTAAGCCCACGCCTCGCCGATACACTAGACAAGAGCGGCATAACGGTGCTGCCGGTGGACTACGACTGCGTCGAACTCGGCGGCGGCGGGATCCACTGCTCGACGGCGCCGCTCGCGCGCGATCCGCTCTGACTTCGCTCGAGCGGATTTGAACTCAGAGGTCGATTCCGTAACAGGGGTACGATAAGTTCAGCAAAGCGAGGAACGATCATGGCCGAGAACGTGCACGACGCGGTGGTCAACTACATCGCAGAGACAAGGTTTCCGTTTCCCGGGCAGAAGACCTGGGCGCCGGACTATCGCACTCTGACCAACGTTCCCGCTCGCAAATATGGGATCCAAATTCCAGGCTGCGAGCTCTATCCCGATATCGTCATTCTCGACGGGACGGGTCGGGTGCGTGAAATCGGCGAGGTGGAAATGAACGTCTCCGATATTGCGCCGTCGACCATCAAGGCGACGTCAGAAACAGCCGATACGGATACCCCGACAAAGGTTCGGCACTTCTTCCTCTATGTCCCCGTCGGCCAGGAATTGGCCGCGCAGACGCTGCTCGAAGCGAGCGGAATAAGCTTCGCTGGCCTGCGCGGGTTTCAGGCGAGCGGGGATGGCCATATCAAGATCACTCCGTTCCTTACGCCTGGCGACTCCTACGACCATCAAGTTACGGACTGAGCGCGGGGGAGGGGGGCGATCTTGACGATTTGCGATCCGCCGGGTCTTTGGGCGGTCATCGGGAGCACGCGGTCGCATAAGAGGAGCACGGTTTCCCCTGTCAGGCCTTTTGAAGAATGCTGCGCAAGAAGTCCCTTGTCCGCCCTTCTCTCGGGTTGCTCATCAGGGCGTCAGGGCTTTCACATTCAACGATCCGGCCCTCGTCCATGAAGACGACGCGATCGCTTACATCGCGCGCGAAGCCGAGCTCGTGCGTTACGACCACCATTGTCATGCCCGAGCGAGCCAGGGCGCGCATCACGGTCAAGACTTCGCCGACCAGCTCTGGATCGAGCGCGGAAGTTGGCTCGTCGAACAGCATTAAACTTGGGCGCATGGCGAGGGAGCGCGCGATCGCGATACGCTGTTGTTGGCCGCCTGACAGCTCCGCTGGATAGGCGCTCGCCTTATTGGCCAATCCCACTCGCTCCAAAAGCGCCATGGCGGCGTCCTTCGCCTCAGCCGGCTTCCGCTTGAGAACCTGAATCGGACCTTCCGTGACGTTTTCCAGCGCGGTCATATGCGGGAAGAGGTTGAACCGCTGAAACACCATACCGGTTGCGCGCCGCTGCCTCGCGATTTCCTTTTCGCTGAGTGGGTAGAGCGCGTCATCGACGCGTCGATAGCCGGTCAGTTCGCCATTGAGCCAGAGCGCTCCAGAGTTGATGCGCTCGAGCTGGTTGATGCACCGAAGGAAGGTCGTCTTTCCGGAACCTGAAGGACCAATGATGCAGACGACTTCTCCTGCCTCGACGTCCAGGGTGACGTCCTCGAGGGCCTGAAGGCTGCCGAAGCGTTTTCCGACTTTAACCGCCGATAAGAGGTGGCTTGTCATCTCTTTGCGGCGCTCGCAAATCCTCGACCGAAGCGGCGCTCCAGCATGGCTTGTCCGACAGAGAGGATCGAGACGACGACCAGATACCAGAACGCGGCGACCATCAGGAGCTCGATCACCTTGGCGTTGCCGTAGTAGATATCCTGAGCATTGCGAAGAAGGTCGCTGAAGCCGATTATGCTCGCCAGCGAAGTGGTCTTGATCAAAGCGATGAACTCGTTGCCGAGCGGCGGGACGACGACCCGCATCGCCTGCGGCAGGATGATGCGGCGCAGCGACTGCAGGTAGGACATGCCGATCGCCTTCGAGGCCTCGTATTGTCCGTGATCCACCGACAGCATGCCGGAGCGCATGATCTCGGAGGCGTAGGCGCCTTCATTCAGCCCGAGCCCCAGCAAGGTCGCGATCGCGGGCGTGATCACATTGACGGTTCGAACCGTGAACAGGCCCGGGATCCCGAGATAGGGGAACACCAACCCGAGATTGAACCAGATCAGCAGTTGCAGAATGACCGGCGTGCCTCGAAAGAACCATGCGTAACCGACGGCGACCACGCGCAGCACCGGATTGGGGGAGCCGCGAGCGACCGCGCAAAGCACCCCGATCACGATCCCGATCGCCATGCAGGCAACGGACATCCACAGCGTATTGACGAGGCCCATAAGAATGCTGGACCAGGTCAGAAATTCGCGCGTCGTCGACCAGTCGATGCGGCCGATGGCGAAGGCTCGGATCAAGAACGCTGCGAAGGCCAGGATAATGATGACCGCAACGATCCGGCCGTAGCGCCGCGGACGGATGTGACGAAGCCTAGCGACGTCGACTTCCTCGGCGAACGACAGCTCCGCCGCGCCCCTCAACTCAGAAGCGCCACTCAGGGAAGAGGTCCAGCGTCGAAACTGACGTCCTTGTAGGGGCTGAGGTCAAGCTTCCATTTCTTGATCAGTTCATCATACGTACCGTCCGCGATGACTTTCTTCAGAGCGAAGGCGAAAGCGTCCCGAAGCGTCGTTTCGTCCGGCAGAAACGCCATGCCCATCAGTGTCGACGAGAAGGGTTTGCCCAAAGGGCGGTACAGGGTCGCGTCCATGGCGACAATCGTCGGAACGGCTTCGAGTCCTTGGACCGCCGCAACGGCGCGGCCGGTCTTTAAATTCGTTAGTTGTTGGCCGAGATCGGTGTCGATGATGACGTCAATCGCCGGCTTGCCGGCGCCGACGCAGTTCTTGTCCGACCAGGTCTTCACAGTATCCGGGTAACTCGTGCCGCGGCTGGTCGTAATCGTCTTGCCGCACAGGTCGGTCAGCTCCTTGATCTCGGGAAGGCTGACCAGGGTGTAGAATTGCGCGCCGGCGCGAAGGTAGTCGATGAAGGTGAACATCGGCCGACGTTTCGGCACGTCGTAAAAGCCGCTCATGATCATGTTGACGCGCTCAGACTGCAGCGCCGGCGTCATCGCTTCAAAGGCGCCATCCTGATACTCGACCTTGAGCCCGAGCACTTTCGCCATCGCAGCCATCAGGTCGATGTCGAACCCGGTCAGTTCCCCGGTCTTCTCATCCTTCATTTCCATCGGAGGATAACCGGAATTGACCGCGACCTTGATGACCTTGCTTGCAGCGATGTCGTCCGGGAGCTTCTGAGCCTCGGAAATGCCGGCCGAAATCATCAGGCACAATGCCGCTCCCCAGCCCAGTAGGCGTGTTCCCGACATGCCCTGCTCCCTTCTGCCCACGATCGCCTCAAACGGCTTTTGCCAAAGCCCGTTTTTCGAGGCGAGCGAACGCAAGTTTCATACCGCTAACAGCGCTACCGACTGGGCCGCGCGACCTGCGGCACGGGCTCCTCCCAGAACGGAAGCCGCTCGACTGGTGGAGTCCACTCTCCGCGATCGACGAGCCCTTGAATATGCGCGCCGATCTCAGCCAGCGTGGCGAACCAAACGCCGCCTTTCTCGCGCATGTGCTCGAAAAAGCCAACCATGGCCTCCGCCCGCGCGAGCCGTCCGGAGACGAAGGGGTGCCAGATTGCAGCCCATAGCCCGCCATGTGTCCAGGCGGCGTCAAAATCCGCGCGGAAAACCTCCATCGCCTGGGCGGGCGACTTCGTCGGGATGCCCATATTGAACTCGCGCATATTCACATATTGAGGCCAATCGTCGAGCGAGTGATCCGAGGGCAATTCGACGAGCCTGCGGCCATCCGAGCCTTCGACGAGATAGGGAATATCGTCGCCTCCGAGCGACGCGTCGTAGACGAAGCCGTTATCGATCAAGAGATCGAGCGTGTACTCGGAATACGCCCCGGAAGGACAACGGTACCCAGCGACCGGCTTGCCCGTCACAGCGCCGATGATCTCCATACCCTTCTTCAGGACGCGTTCCTCATCCTGTCGCGACAGCTGGTTCGGCCTCTCGTGCAGCCAACCGTGGTGCGCGATCTCGTGGCCGTCGCGAAGTAGGAGTTCGATCGCCTTCGGATAGGTCTCGACGCACCAGCCCGGGACAAACATTGTTTGCCTGACGCCAAAATGCTTCCAGATCTCGACGATGCGCGGCACCGCAACGCGCGCGCCATACCGCAACGTGGACGACAGGCTGATCCGCCGCCGTGCATCTTCGGGAAAGTAGAGGTGAACGAGACTTTCCGCATCGAAGTCGAACGAGAAGCATACGGCGCACCGCGCGCCATGGGGCCAAGGAGGTGGATTGCTGATCAACCTCAGCATTTTCGGCCCTGCGCCGTCCACGCCTCGCGATCGAGAACGATCGACTCCACGCCTTGCCTCCGCGCCGCACGTCGAAGAGCCACAAAGAATTTGCTGTGCTCGATATTGGTGGACGCCCATGCGTTGAGTCAACTCTGCCTTTGGAGTGAACTCTAAATCGAAAGCGCGCCCAACGTTGCTGAGTTGGGAGACGAGCGCTCATGGCGCCAAAAAAAGAGCGATACAGAGTTCGAGGGAGCGGCGAGTGACGAAGGTCCTCGATGCGACTCAGGCGCTCGTTGCGACGGATACGAAGCGACCCTCGTCGCGGAGTTCGCTGAATCCGCCTCCGTCGCCCCCGCGACGATCTACAATTACTTCTCGACCAAGCCCAACCTTTTATGGAGCTTGCCCTTCGCCACGTTCGCGCGGCGCTGCCCGAGCGCCGAGCGCTCCTCAAAACTTTGCCTGAGAACCCACTTAAAGGGATTGAGGCCTTCGAGCGCCTGCTCGCGGAACAGGCGCTCCGGCACTTGTCGCGCGAGTGTTGGCGAACCATGATGGCGGTGCAAATTCTCGAACCGCGAGGTCGCGCCGCTAGAACGGGCGCGCGACTGAACGATCTGATCAAACGACAGTATGTTTAGATCATTCGAACCTGCCAGGCTCGACGCCAACTCGTTGCTGATGTCGATGCGAGCACCCTATCCGACCTTATCGTCGGGGCGGCCACGATGAATTTTGCTCGCTTCGTTTACGGGCCCAGTGGGACCGTCGAAGATCTTTTGCGCGTGGGTCTTCCGCATATCGCGTTGATCCTCCGAGGACTTCTTCTCGACAAGCAATCGAAGCCGCGCCGTGCGAGAATGGAGTCGACTCCAAAGTTGTGGTTGCGCGGCCCTGTGCAGCCTTTTACGCTGAGACCTCCGGCTTCTCGACGCTTCGGTGCCGACTCCAGGAGGGAGAGCCTTGGGCGCGATTACTGAGGGCGAGGGGCGCTACAATCAGCTGATCAAGCTGTTTCCCTCTGAGGCCGATCCGCCGTTCGAGGATTCCGAGCAGCTCGAGCGCTGGTGGGGCCGGAGATGGGGCTGCACCACGGATGTGGGGCGCCTGCGCGTCGTCCTGATGCATAGGCCCGGCGACGAGGTGAATGTTGTCGACACGTCGAAGCGGCTCGACAACCGGCCGTTCGGCGATACCCAGGCTGGCTGGTACTGGCGCGGGGTCGAAGGGCCAGACCTGGCTGGAATGCAAACGCAGCACGACGCCTATACCGCATTGCTGAAAAAGGAGGGGTCGAAGTCGTCTATCTTGACGAGGTCGGCGCCGGCCGAATGAAGACCTGCTACACCCGGGACTCTTGTATCGCGATCGGCGGGGGCGCAATCGTGACCAGGTTGGGCCCGCGCATTAGGCGCGGCGAAGAACGGGCGGTGACGAGCACATTGGCGAGACTTGGATGTCCCATCCTTCGCACAGTCTCGGGGAGCGGAGTGGCGGAAGGAGGAAGTTTCGTGTGGCTGAACAGCAAAACGGCAGTCATCGGCCTCTCGTCACGAGTGAACGAGGAGGGCGCCCGTCAAGTTGAGGAAGTCTTCCGATCGCAGAGCGTCGACCTCTTGAAAGTGACCCTGACGGGCTACCGTCTTCACATTGATGGCGTCTTCGTGATGATCGCGCCAGACCTCGCGCTGGCCCACATCACGCTATTGCCGTTTTGGTTTCTGGAACGACTCGACGCGCTTGGAATCAAGCGCATTGAAGTCCATCATGAAGACGACTCTTCCATCATCAATTCGCTCGCGATCGCGCCAGGTCGCGTGATTATGCCCGAAGGCGTTTCGGAGCATACGCAGGACCAGCTTCGCTTGGCTGGAGTGAAAGTCATCACTATTCCCTACGACAGAATGATCGCCGGCGGCGGCGGTCTCCACTGTTCCACCTCTCCGCTCGTTCGGGACGAGGTTTGATCATGGCGGGCGGGTTCAGCACGCTTCAGAACACGGCGCTAGATTGGCTGAAGCGCAATCATGCGGCGCTATCAGCCGATCATATGACGATCTGGAATCTCCATGAGCCGTCGTGGCGCGAGTACAAATCCTCTGCCTGGTACATGGACCGGCTCTCTCGCGAAGGTTTCGAGGTCGAGCGCGGAACGGCCGGAATGCCGACTGCGTTCCGCGCGCGGTGGTCAAACGGCGCGGGACCGACGCTCGCCGGATATGCCGAGTATGACGCCGTGCCCGGGCAGAGCCAGGCGCCCGAGCCGCGTCGAAAGCCCCGCGATGGAACGACTTTCCGCGCCGCCGGTCACACCGACCCTCACTCTGCGCTCGGCATCGGCTCGTTTGGCGGCTTTCTGGCGGCCAAACATACGATGGAGACGGATGGGCTGAAAGGGACGCTGGTCTATTTCGGCGAACCGGCCGAGAAGATGTGCGGATCGAAGCCTGTGCACGCCGCTCATGGCTTTTACGATGGTCTCGACGCCGCTTTCAGCTTTCATCCGCATTCGTTTCCGGCGCTCACCAACGGATGCTTCTGGGATACGACCAGCGCCCCTTATTGGAGCCGCATCTATACGTTCGAGTGCGAGCACCCAGAGACATGGCAGAGCGAAGCCGCGGGCGGCGCCGTGACCCACGCACACGCGATCGCCCGGGCGCCCGGCGCGATCGACGCCGTATGTTTGATGTATACAAATTCGAAGATGATGAAGGAGTCGATGCTGCCCCACGCCGGCAGCTGGACGCTGAACGAATTCATCCCCATCGCTGGACAGGCGGCCGCCGACAACATTACGCCTGCAATCGGGCAAATCCAGTACGCGATGCGCGCGCCGACCCTGTCCATGTGTCAGGCGGCTTTTGACGTGCTCGACCGGAACGCCGACCTTGTCGCCGCGATGACGCATTGCACGGTCACCAAAGCCTGGATCACTAGGACCCGTGCCGGTCTGCCCAACCACGCCATGGCGGAGGTCACATTTCGCAATTTCGAGAAGCTTGGCGCTCCGGAATGGTCGGAGGACGCGAAGGCCTTCGCACGCGAGCTCCAGAAATCGCTGGATCTTGAGCCGATGCAGGAGCCCTTCTTTGAGGGCTTGAGCAAACTGACGCGGCCCTGGGAGGCGGAGAAGGAGTTCCGCGCGCAACTGCCCGCCTGGCAGCTCAACTACGCGGCCGACGACTATGTCGACTATACTTGGCACGCGCCGACCGTCCGCCTCTATGTAGGCCGTCCGACGCTGCACGCGCCGAAGCCTGGATATCGCTATCCCGAATGGGTCCGGCACGCGATGGGCGGCGTGCCGGCGTGCATCGATCCAATGTGGAGCAAGGCCTCGGCAGTGATAGCCACGACCCTCATCGATCTGTTGAGCGATCCGAGCTTGCTCGAAAAGGCGCGAGCCGAGTTCCGCGACCGTACGGGCGGAGGCGTTGGCGGCTCCAAATGGGTTGCACCCCTGCTGCCCACCGATTTCAAGGCGCCCATCGGATACCGCTGGCCTGAATATGTCGACACCCCGCGAGGCCGGGAATGGACCGTGCCGTGATCGCGCCGGGCAGCCATCCGCCCACGCGTGTGGTGAGCGTCTCTGAGGCGCTCGCTCGTCACCGCAGCGTGCGGGCCTCCCTGGAGTGACCGGTGGACAGAGAGAAGGTGCTCGATATCCTGCAACGATCCCTTGCAATCCTACGAGATCCGATAACGCAATGAAGCATGGCGCGACATCGATTCCAAAGCCCCCCGCGCCAGACCGCGCGCCGAATGAGGCTGAGCTCCGAGAGGATCTCGCCGCCGCCTATCGTTTGATTGCGCTCTTCGGCATGACGGATTTGGTGTTCACGCATTTGTCGGCGCGAATTCCGGGCGAGGGCCATCGCTTCCTGATCAATCCGTATGGGCTTCTTTTTGAGGAGATTGCGGCGAGCTCGCTGGTCGAGGTCGACGCCCACGGGGAGCCCCGGCAGGAAACGAGCTGGCCCGTCAATCCCGCTGGCTTCGTCATTCATTCGGCGATCCACACTGCGCGGGCTGATGCCGTCTGCGTGATGCACACGCACACGCTGGCCGGCATGACTGTGGCCGCTCAGACGGGCGGGCTCCTGCCGCTGAACCAGATCAGCATGGAGTTCCACAACCAGGTCGCTCTCCACGAATACGAGGGCATCGCGGCAGACGACAACCTGACGGAGCGAGAGCGCATCGTGCGCGATCTCGGCTTGAAACATTGCCTGATCATGCGCAACCACGGCCTGTTGACTGTGGGAGGAACGGTGGCCGAGGCGTTCTACTGGATGTACTACCTGGAGCAGGCCTGTCGAATTCAAATCTCGGCGCAATCGACTGGCGCGCCTCTTTCCATGCCCTCTGAAGAGGTTCTTGCGAGGACCGCCAATCAGTTTAGCTCCGAGGCGAACAAGGGCTGGCTGCCATGGCAGGCTCTCCGGCGCAAGCTCGACCGCGAGCAGCCGGCTTATCGCGACTGAGGCGCCGGCATGGATTCGCCCTCACGAATGACAGGAGCAGACGCGGTCGTTGACGTTCTCGTGAAGCACGGGGTGTCGACGCTCTTCGGCCTGCCGGGAATCCAGCTCGATCCGCTATTCAACGCCTTGCACGACGCGCGCTCGCAGCTGAGGGTCATCAACGCGAGGCATGAGCAGGGTGTCGCCTATATGGCGCTCGGCTTTGCGCAGGCGACGGGCGAGCCCGGAATCTACGCCTGCGTGCCGGGCCCGGGTTTTCTGAACACAACAGCGGCTTTGTCGACCGCCTACGCTTGTCATGCGCAGGTCCTCGCGCTCTTAGCCCAGGTCGCGACTGAGGAGATCGGTGCCGGTCACGGCGTGCTGCATGAGCTGCCTGATCAGACCGCAATCGTCCGCGGGCTAACTCGGTGGAATGGACTCGCTCTCTCAGCCGAAGCCGCGCCGCGCCTGGTGTCGCGCGCCTTCGCTTCCCTTGCCGTTGGCAAAGGACCCGCAGCGGTGGAATTGCCGGCGGATGTCCTTCGCTCGCGGTTCACTTCTAACGAGGCATGCGAGACCGAAACTCTTGAACCTCTGCAAGCGGACCCCGCCGCCATCGCCGAGGCCGTGAGGCTGCTCGAGGGCGCCGCTTGTCCGATGATCATGGTCGGCGCCGGCGCGATCGACGCCGGCGCCGAGTTGCGCGCGATCGCCGAGCGGCTCGGCGCTCCGGTCGTGAGCCACCTTCAAGGGCGAGGCATACTGGATTCGCGCCACCCGTTGTCGATTGGACGCGCCGAGGCCTTCCGAATGTGGGGTGGCGCCGACGTCGTTCTGGCGGTCGGAACGCGCTTCAACACTCCGCGCCGGCGGTGGGGACTGAGGCCGGGGCAGCGCGTCGTGCGGATCGATTTCGATGCGGCGCAGTTTCACCGAGGCGTGCCCCCCGACGTTGCGATTCTCGCGGACGCCCGCACAGCGCTTGCGGCGCTCGCCGCTGCGCTCGGCGCAAACACTCCGCAAGCGGCGGCCAGAACGCGGGCAGTCGCCAAGGTCAAAGCCGAGATCGCGGCCGAGTTTGAGAGAAGTCTTGCTCCGCAGATGAGCTTCCTGCGCGCAATTCGCGAGGCCGCTCCCGAAGACGCCGTGTTCGTCGCCGACTACACGCAGGTCGCCTATGTGGCGACGGCTGCTCTCCCTGTTTACGCGCCGCGACAAATGATCACACCTGGATATCAGGGGACGCTCGGCTTTGCATTCGCGACCGCGCTCGGCGCGAAAGTCGGCTGTCCGGACAAACCGGTGGTGGCGCTTTGCGGAGACGGCGGTTTCCTGTTCACCGCGAACGAACTCGCGACCGCGGTCCAGCACAATATTCGCACCGTGACGATCGTGTTCAATGATGGCGGTTACGGGAATGTGCGGCGCATGCAGGAGGATCTTTATGGAGGTCGCGTCATCGCGTCCGATCTGAGGAATCCCGATTTCGTGCGCTTCGCCGGGAGTTTCGGTGCCGCCGCGCGCCGGGCCGAGGGACCGCAAGCGCTTTCGGAGGCCATGCGTTGGGCGTTCGATCAACCAGGCCCGGTGATCATCGACGCGCCGGTCGACAAGATGCCGAACCCCTGGGATCTTCTCGAGCCCGAAGCGGAGGCGCCCGATCCGGCGGGCTTTTCAGGACCATAGTCGCCTACGCACGGCTCAGCCCTATAGATATCGGCTCGCTGCACACTCACCGTACTCGAGAATGACGGCCTCGTGGTTGGCGATCATAATTGTCTCGCCAGGACGGTGCGCGAGGACCGCGCGGGCGAGCGGCGACACATAGGAGACCGTGCCGCGCGAGGGATCGGCCTCATCTTCACCCACAATCTTGAAACTCTGCTCGCGGCCGTCGTCTCTGCGGACGGTGACCGTCATCCCGAATGACGCCTTGCTTCTGTCCTCCAACGGTTTGACGATCTCGGCGCTTGCGCGCCGCGCCCGCCAATAACGGAGCTCCCGCAAAGCGACAGCGGCGGCGTCTCGATCGCCCGTGTCCGCCGCGGCGCGGTGCGCCGCCTCGTAACGGTCGAGCGCTCCCTCGATGTTGGCAAGGCCCGCTTCAGTCACGAGATTTCGATGAGGCGATATTGGTCGGTCAGGAAGGCCGGCCTTCTCGTTGTCAGTTTCCTTGACGAAGGCGCGGCTCATCGCTGTCGCGCCGAACTTCGCTTCGACCTGAGGGCGTCGATCCTCTTCGAAGCCTCAGCCTTGGTGAGATCAGGTCTGAAATTTTCAGGCTGGTGAAGCTCCTCGGATAGAGTTTTCAGGTAGGAAGCTTGCGCCCCGGTCATCGGATCGTTCCCGGAAACCCAGTCGTCAGGCTCCTTCTCAGTATTGGAACTCGGCACGGGATCGATCTTGGGATTGATTTCGCCGTCGCTCTGTCGCGGCTCTCCGTTTTTGCTTGTCATCGCTTGGCTCCGTGCCTAACCGTTCTTGAATTGTTCAAATGAATAAACGCTCTTCCGGGTCCGGAGTTCCGGCCGCCGTCGGGGGCGCCGACGGCAGCACGACTTTATCGCGCGTGCGCAGCAGCGCGGTCGTCGATAACTCGCTCGGGGTCGCCGAACTGGGCGCCGGGCGACAGCCGTTACCTGAAAAAAATGGCACGAATTGTCGCGCGAGGCGTTGCTGCGGACAACACGAGGTTGGTCCGGAGCGCTTCAAATGGCAAAGACAAGCAAGACGACAGCCAAGACGAAGGGCTTCGACAATCTCAAAGATCCCGAGCAATATCTTGTCGCTGGTCCAGGCGGCGCGACGCATCAAACCGCTGAAGGCGCTTCAGCATCCCTCACGACCAATCAGGGCGTCACCGTCGCGGACAACCAGAATACGCTGAAATCCGGAGGCCGGGGCCCGTCGCTTCTGGAAGATTTTGCGTTCCGCGAGAAGATCACCCATTTCGATCACGAGCGAATCCCGGAGCGCATCGTTCACGCGCGCGGATCGGGCGCGCACGGCGCTTTCGAGGTGACCAATCCAATTCCGCATCTGACGCGGGCGTCGTTCCTCGCCGAGAAAGGCAAGAAAACGGAAGTCTTCGCTCGGTTCTCGACCGTCGCCGGCGGCGCGGGGGCAGGAGACCTGCCACGCGACGTGCGCGGATTCGCGGTCAAATTCTACACCGACGAGGGCAATTTCGATCTCGTCGGCAACAACATCCCCGTCTTCTTCATCCAGGACGCAATTAAGTTTCCCGATCTCATCCACTCCGTGAAGATGGAGCCTGATCGCGGCTATCCCCAGGACGCCACGGCGCATGACACGTTTTGGGATTTCATCTCGCTCTTGCCGGAAAGCATGAACATGGTCCTCTGGATCATGTCCGATCGAACCATCCCGCGCTCGCTCAGGATGATGGAAGGGTTCGGAATTCACACCTTCCGGCTAGTCAACGCCGATGGCAAATCGACCTTTGTCAAATTCCACTGGCGCCCGACAATCGGGTCCGCCTCGGTCATCTGGGACGAGGCGGTCAAGATCAATGGCGCGGACCCGGACTTTCATCGCCGCGACCTCTATGAGGCGATCGCCAAAGGCGTTTTTCCCGAGTGGGAGTTTGGCGTTCAGGCCTTCGACGAGGAGCAGGCGGCGAGTTTCGACTTCGACGTTCTGGACGCGACCAAGATCATTCCGGAGGAAGTCATTCCCATCGAAGTCGTGGGGAGGATGGTTCTCGACCGCAACCCGGTCAACTTCTTTGCCGAAACGGAGCAGGCCGCGTTCCATCCGGGTCACGTGGTTCCGGGGATCGATTTCACCAACGACCCGCTCCTGCAGGGGCGCCTGTTCTCCTACACCGACACTCAGATCAGCAGGCTCGGCGGCGCAAACTTTCATGAATTGCCGATCAACCGTCCGCGCTGTCCGATGAGAAATTTGCAGCGCGACGGCATGCGGCGAATGGACGCGGTCCCAGGCCGCGTGGCCTACGAGCCCAATAGCCTCGATCCTTCAGGCCCGCGGGAGAATCCTGAGCGCGGATTTCGCACCTTCGCGGCCCAGGAGGACGAGGGCGAAACAGGCCAGAAGCTGCGCCTCCGGCCAGAGAGTTTCGCCGACCACTACAGTCAGGCGCGCCAGTTCTATCGCTCGATGTCCGCGCCAGAGCAGCGGCACATTCAGAACGCGTTCGCCTTCGAGCTTTCCAAGGTTGAGACGCCGGTCATCAGGAGCCGCATGCTCGGCCATCTTGCGCTCGTCGAGGAAACCTTGGCGCATGCGGTCGAAACCGCGATCGGCATGGAAGGAGACCGCGCGGAGGTCACGCCCTATCAGGCGCCGATCGACCTTGAGCCATCTCCCGCGCTCTCCCTCGTCGGCAAGGCCAAGCCGTTGCTCAAGGGACGAAAGATCGGCGCGCTGTTGACCGATGGCGCCGACGGCGATCGCCTTGAGGCCTTGCGCGCCGCGCTGGAAGCGGAGGGCGCCGAACTCGCAATCGTTGCGCCGAAGATCGGCGGCGTCCGCCTCAGGTCGGGAAAACATCTGGCCGCCGATATGGCGCTGTCAGGCGCGCCTTCCGTTTTCTTCGACGCGGTGGCGATTTTCGCGTCGGCGGAGGGGATCAAGCCGCTTCTCAAGAGCAGCGCCGCGATCGACTGGATACGCGACGCCTTCGGGCATCTTAAGGTGATCGGGTACGCCGCTGCCGCGCAGCCCCTGTTCGCGAAGGCGGGTCTCGCTGATGATCTCGATGAAGGCGTGATTGAGCTCGACGGTCGGGTCAGCGTCGGGACTTATATCGAGGCCGCAAAGCAGCAGCGCGTGTGGGCTCGCGAGGCTCGCCTTTCAGAAAGCGACGCATGAGCCCGGCAAGCGCATCGCCGGCGTCCGCAGAGGTTATCTCTCTTTCCGACGAACGCGCCTCGATTCGCAGGCGACTGTTGCGGGCGCGCGCCCGGGAAGTGGGGGAACGAGCCTTTGCACGCGCCGGCGCTTATGATGAAGATGGCGCGTTTCCAGCCGCTGACGTCGCTGCGCTTCATCAGTCGGGCCTCCTCACGGCGGTCTTGCCGGCGAGATGTGGAGGGGCCGGACTTTCGGGCCTATGCCTCAGCGAGGTCCTGCAATCGATCGGTTCGGGCAGTTTGCCCCTCGGGCGGCTGTTCGAGGGACATGTAAACGCGCTGGAGCTCGTGCTTCGCTATGGAAACCACCAACAGGCCGACTTGGTTGCGGAAGAAGCGCGAGCAGGCAAGCTGTTCGGCGTCTGGAACACGGACGACGCGAATGGGCTGCGGCTGATCCACAGGTATGGGCGCTCCTCGCTCGAAGGCCGAAAGGTCCTGGCTTCGGGCGCAGGCCACATCGAACGCCCGCTCGTCACCGCGACCGATGAAAGCGGACGTCGATTAATCGTGCTGCCGAGGCTCGGCGCTCCCGATCGCGCCGATCTTTCGCGTTGGACGGCGCAGGGCATGCGCGCGTCCGGGACCGGAGCCGTCGATTTCACCGGCGTCGAGGTCGAGCCTATCGAGATCGTCGGGCGCGAGGGAGACTATGGGCGCCAGCCCTGGTTTTCGGCGGGCGCGTGGCGCTTCGCGGCGGTGCAGCTCGGCGGCATGGAGAGACTGTTCGATCTCCTTAGGCGGCATTTGCAGGAGACCAACCGCGGACAGGATCCTCATCAGGCGACCCGACTGGGTGAGTCGGCGATGGCCGTTGAAACGGGGAGGCTTTGGGTCGCGCGTGCGGCGACGATCACCGAAGCTGCTCCGGGATCGAAGGCACCGGAGCAGCTTGTGGCCTACGTGAATCTTGCGCGCCTTGCGGTGGAGACCGCGGCTCTCGATCTCATGCAGCTCGTCCAGCGCTCAGTCGGGCTTCAGGCTTTCATGCGCCCGAATCCGATCGAGCGCATATCGCGGGATCTTGCAACCTATCTTCGCCAGCCGGGTCCCGATCGCGCGCGGACGGACGCGGCGGCATGGATACTCGCGCAGCCCGCGGGCGTGCAGGACCTATGGCGATGACGGCCGTCGAACTCCTGGACGCGGCCCATTCGTTTCCGTTCCGCCCGTTGCGCGAGATGCTCCAGGACCGGCCGTTTATCGTTGTCGCGCCACACCCGGACGATGAGAGCCTGGCCTGCGGAGGTCTGATCGCCGACGCATGTCGACAGGCCGTTAGAGGAAACGTCGTCATCGTCAGCGACGGCGCCGGCTCGCATCCGAACAGCACGGCGTATCCGCCAGACCGACTGCGCGCTCTCCGCGAGGGGGAAGCAAGAGAAGCGGGCGCTGAGCTGGGGCTAAGACCGGAGGAGATGCACTTCCTTCGTCTCCCAGATCGTTTTGTTCCTCATGAAGGTGAAGAGGCCGAGCGCGCGATTGAAGCCATTGTTGATTGCGCGAGGGAAATCGGCGCTGGGTCGCTGTTTGTCAGCTGGCGACATGATCCTCATTGCGATCACGAGGCTTCCTATCGGATCGCACGGAAGGTCCAGCGTCGCGCAGGCGAAATCAGGTTGTTCGAGTATGTCGTCTGGGGACACACGCTCCCGGCCGCCACCAAAGTTGATCCAGTCCGAAGCGGCTTCAGGATGCGCATGGATGGCGAGGCCCAGGAAAGGAAGCGTCGGGCCATCGCCGCGTACCGCTCGCAGACAACCGCTCTTATCGACGACGATCCCGGCGGATTTCTTTTCAGCCAGATCGACCTCGCGCGCTTCGATCGTCCGTACGAATTCTTTTTTGAAAGCGACGCATGAGCGAACCGCGCCCGACCCTGAGACCCGACTATTTTGACACGCTCTACACGGCGGATCCCGATCCCTGGAAGTTCGCGACCAGTCACTACGAGCGGGGCAAATATACGCTCACCCTGAACGCCATGCCGAAGCCACGTTATCGATCAGCGCTTGAGGTGGGCTGTTCGATCGGCGTGTTGACCAGATCGTTGGCTTCGCGCTGCGGCACGGTGGTCGCAATCGACGCTGCTCAAACCCCGCTCGCCGAGGCCAGGCGCAGATGCGCCGATTTGCCGAACGTACGTTTCGAGCAGATGTTTGTGCCGGAGCAATGGCCCGCTGGCGATTTCGAACTCATCCTCCTCTCAGAGGTCGTCTACTATCTGAGCCCCGAGGATGTTGGGCGCCTGGCCGCCAGAGTCATCGGCTCCTTGTCGAGAGGAGGCTCTGTGATCCTGGTCCATTGGACCGGCCCAACGGACTATCCCCTCAGTGGTGACGAGGCCGCTGCTCTCTTCAGCGAACGAACGAAGCCGGCATGCGTCGTCAAGCGCGCGGATCGATATCGCCAGTTTCGACTCGACGTGTTGTCGCGCGCCTGAACCGCGTTCGCGCAGGTTGGCGAGCCATCGACGCGCGATCGAGATTTGCGCGGGCAATTCGGCCGGTCTCAGCAAGCGCCGGGCAAACAGCGGGCTTCGATCCTCGATGACCGCCCACGCCGCCCCGAATGCGCTCTCCTGGAGGACGGCGTCC
Organism: uncultured Alphaproteobacteria bacterium; assembly: GCA_963726105.1. Classification (GTDB taxonomy): domain Bacteria; phylum Pseudomonadota; class Alphaproteobacteria; order Rhizobiales; family Beijerinckiaceae; genus Roseiarcus. The sequence goes on along the minus strand of CAVSBJ010000015.1, from coordinate 13,336 downwards.
ACCTCTCGCGGTGAGATCCCGACTTTCGTCGCCCAGTCTCGATCGAGGCCAAGGCGTCCCGCGTTGTGCAGCCGTCGCAAACGCCCTTGCCAGGCGGCGCGTGCGAACGCCACGGGAAAAGGCTCCAGGGCCTCGTCGCAGAATGCGTCCGGATCCCGGCTTCGAATCGCAAGGGTGTCTGCGACGCCGCCAGGCGCGCGTCCATGGATGCGACCCGACGTGACCACGTGGGCGTTCGAGCAATACCGGATTCGCGCATCCTGGCGCGAGAGCAAGCCGATCAGTGCCTTGTCCTCGCCCAAGGGGACGCGAGGCAGGCGCCCGGCGCGGCAATAGGCCGTGCGGGTCACGCCGAGGCTTGCGCCCGAGATTGTCGCGTGATGGGGCCACGGATTGTGTTCGAGGGGATCGAGCAGGCAGGACAATTCCGTGAGCAGTCTCTGATATGTGTCCTCGAACTTGCCGCGCCGATGAAGCGCCTCGGGGAGATCAGCGCCCTCCTCGTCGAGATCGATGCGTCCGAGCACCGCCTCGGCGCCTGCCTCGAAGGCGGCAAGGTTTTCCGCGATCCAGTTCGACGCCACCTGGCTGTCAGCGTCAGTGGTGAGGATCACGCCGTCGCTCTCATCCGCTTCCCCAAGCCAAGCCTCGGCGAGATCCATAGCCGCGCGACGCGCGGCGCCGGCGTGCGCGGTCGCCGAAGGCAATCGAGCTTCGACGACGCGGACGTCGAGCGACAATCCTGCGCCGAGCTTTCTGGCGAGGCTCGCACTCCGATCGGAACAATTGTTGGCGAACACGACAACCCGGATGAGGCCAGGCGGAATTGGCTGCCCGGAGCGGGCGCGTTGCCGGGCGAGAGCGCGCAAACAGGCCGGCAGGCGCGCTTCTTCATCCTTGACGGGTATGGCGACAACGAAACCTGGTCCAATGGGCGGGACGAGCCCGGAAAGCGGTGCGGAGAACAGAGTTGTCCCGGCGCCGGATGGGTCGTCTAACATCAGAGATTCCTGGATTGGCCGAGATGAGTTGAGCCGGTTTAACCGGGCAGGGGCAGCAAGGTTCCTGAGGGCCCCGCGAAATACCTTCGGGTATGAAGCGGCCCGTCCTAGAAGGCGGCGCGTCCTTCGGGGTGGCGGCGTCGCTGCGCCGCGCAGAGCTTTCCGGCCTACGCCAACAGGGTTCCTCGTCAGCTGCGCCGCGAGCGCGGCTATTCGATCAAAGTGAGCTAATATCTTCAGGCCGCCGCCCGTGAAGCCGGCGGCCGTCGGAGGCTTGAGCGATGATCAGTGTCTTTGAACTGTTCAAGATCGGCATCGGCCCATCGTCGTCGCATACGGTCGGGCCGATGAAGATCGCCGCCGCATTCGCGAACGGGCTGGTCGAGACCGGCGCGATCGGTCGGGCCGCGACTGTCGAGGCTGTGCTGTTAGGCTCGCTCGCCTTCACAGGAAAAGGCCATGCCACCGACAAGGCGGTGATTCTGGGCCTCAGCGGCGAGACGCCGGAGACGGTCGACCTCGAGGCTGCGGAAACGCTGGTCGCGCGGGTGCGCGAGACGAAGACTCTCAACCTCGCCGGGCGGCGCGAGATCGCCTTCGACGCCGAGCGCACCATTCGCTTCGACACCGTAACGCCGGCGCCGCGACATCCCAACACGATGCGGCTCGTCGCACGCGACACAGAGGGCAGGGCGCTCGCCGACGAGACCTGGCTCTCGGTTGGCGGGGGGTTCATTATCCGCGACGGCGCCGAAAAAGACACGGCCGCGGCCGGGCCGCAGCTTCCCTATCCCTTTCACTCGGGCGCTGAGCTTCTGGCGCGCGGGCGCGAAGCCAGGCTTTCGATCGCCGAACTGATGCGCGCCAACGAGGCGGCGCTTCGGGCTCCAGGCGCGGCCGGCGCCCACGTCGAGCGCGTCCTCGACGTGATGTTCGCCTGTGTCGACCGGGGCCTTGCCCATTCCGGCCCGCTGCCGGGGGGCTTGAAGGTCATGCGCCGCGCCAAGGCGATCCACGATCGTCTCATCGACTCGTCGAAGCGGAACTTTCACCCGGCGCACGAGATCATGGATTTCGTCAGCGTCTACGCCATGGCGGTCAACGAGGAGAACGCCGCCGGCGGGCGGGTCGTCACCGCGCCGACCAATGGCGCGGCCGGCGTCATTCCGGCTGTGCTGCGCTACTACCGCGACCATTGCGAGGGCGCGAACCAGGCCGGCCTCTCGGACTTCCTGATGACCGCGACCGCGATCGGCGCGCTGTTCAAGCTCAATGCGTCGATCTCTGGCGCCGAGGTCGGCTGCCAGGGCGAGGTCGGTGTCGCCTCGTCCATGGCAGCCGCGGGCCTCACCGCCGCGCTCGGCGGCACGAACGAGCAGATCGAGAACGCCGCCGAGATTGCGATGGAGCATCACCTCGGCATGACCTGCGATCCGATCGGCGGCCTCGTTCAGATCCCCTGCATCGAGCGCAACGCCTTCGGCGCGGTCAAGGCGATCGCCGCGGCGTCCCTGGCGCTGCACGGCGACGGGACGCACCGCGTCTCGCTCGACAGCGTCGTCGCCACCATGCGCCAGACCGGCGCCGACATGCAGTCGAAGTACAAGGAGACGAGCTTAGGGGGGCTCGCGGTCAATTTCATCGAGTGCTGAGGGCGCCGGATTTGGAATGTCTTGGCGAACGCCCGTTTGGACACGAAACAGGGTCAGATTGGGGGTTGGAAAAGCTTGGATTTCATTGGATTCTCTCGTCCAGATCGAGACTTATCAATGGGTTACGAGCGATTTTCTGCGAAAATATTTTCGCGCCCCTTTCTTGGCCGTCAGGCGGAGTTGAGCCGGAAGGTGCACGCCGGTGTCCACGCCGCCCGATCCATCCGACGGCACGATATTCCGGGAGTTGAGATCAGGGATTCTCTCCTTCAATCCGGGTCCCGTCGTTCGCCAGTCCCGAACCCCCTCTCTCATTGGGCCTCCACGGGTTTTTGGCAAGAAAATGTCGGTATTCTGATTCACGGATTTGTGGCGGTGTTACAATGCCCCGACGCCTTCGACGGGTCAGGGCCAGCGCGCCGGCGTCGCTGCGCTGTCAGGGCGAGGGCCGACATGACTATCGAAATACCGGCAGGCGAGCTTAGGCGGTTTCAAGGTGAATTTTGTGAAGTGTTGAAGGGGCGAGGGCCGCACCGCAGCAGAACGGTTCTGAGGCGAGGGGGGCGTTTCTCTCCTTTCGGGGAAGTCGCTGGATGGATTGCTTCGTCGCTTCGCTCCTCGCAATGACGCGAGGGGGGCGCCCTTATCCTTGGGAAACGAAGAGACGTCATTGCGAGCGAAGCGAAGCAATCCATCCCACGACGCTAGGCGAGTGTGTTGTACAGATCTTTCCAGTCCGGATTCATCGCTTCAATGAGAGCGATCTTTCTGGCGCGGGAGCCGCCCTTGATCTGCTTCTCGCGGGCGATGGCCTCGTCCATACGTTCATATCGTTCGTAGAAAACCAGCCGATTGCAGCCGTAGCGGCTCGAAAAGCCGGGCGTCAGGCCCTCACGGTGCTGGAAAATGCGCTCTGCCAGGTTTGCGGTTACCCCAGTGTAGAGGGTTCCCTGTCGGCGGTTTGCGAGGATGTAGACGCACGGTTCGCGCGGCAATTGCTGCTCTTCCGGAAAGCCAGGCGAGATGGATTGCTTCGCTTCGCTCGCAATGACGCGAGGCCGGAAACGTCATTGCGAGCCGGAGGCGAAGCAATCCATCCCCCGGCCCTAAGCAAGGCCCGCAATGACGGTCCGCGCGCGCCCGGCCCTCTACCTTTCCACCCGCGCCCAGCCGTGCAGGCCGAGGCGCTCCTGCGGCAGGTAGCTCGCCTTGTAGCCCATCTTCTTCGACCCCTCGACCCAATAGCCGAGATAAACATGGGGCAGGCCGAGACGGCGCGCCTTCTCGATATGATCGAGAATGACAAAGCTTCCGAGCGACCGGCGGGCGATGTCGGGATCATAGAAGGAATAGACCAGCGACAGGCCGTCGGCGAGGCGGTCGGTGAGACAAACCGCGAGCAGCGGCCCAGAGCCGGGCTGATCGTTGGTTCGGCTGCGCGCCCGATATTCGGTCAGCACGGTGTCGATGTGGGTGTCCTCGACCATCATGGCGAAATCGAGCGACGACATGTCGGCCATGCCGCCCTCCGGATGCCGGGCGTCGAGATAAGAGCGGAAGAGGACGTAGTGCTCGTTGGTCGGCTTCGGCGCGACAAAGGCGCCGACAACGTCGGCGTTCGCTCGCCCAGCCCGCCGCTGGCTCTCAGACGGGCGGAAATGGTCCACCAGCACCCGCACCGACACGCAGGCCCGACAGGTCTCACAGGCGGGCCGGTAGGCAATCGTCTGCGAGCGGCGGAATCCGGTCTGGGTCAGGAGGTCGTTCAAGGGGGCGGCCCGTTTGCCGACCAGATGGGTGAAAATCTTCCGCTCTTGCTGTCCGGGCAGGTAGGGACACGCCGACGGAGCGGTCAGGTAAAACTGCGGGGCGTCGCGCGCTTCCCTGCTCACACCGTCTCCAACTCTCCGCCGGAACTCGTCGCCAGCGTTAAGCAATCCTCTCGCATTGCGGCCCGGTGACGAATTAGAGCCTCCGGACAATCACGACGCCGGCGATGATATCATGCAGGCATCGCTTTTCGCCGTCGACCAGCGACACGAGCAGGATCGGGGGGAAGAACCAGCTCACATAGAACAGCACCGCCTGAACAGCGGCATTGATGAACGGGACCCGCGCGCCCGTGTCCTGCATGCGCATTTCGAGATCCATCGCGCGCATGCCGGGCGTCGCCATTCTGGGCCCTGAAACGGTGAGCCCGTTGTAGAAAAAGGCGACGAACGGGTACAGGGGCGGCAGGAAGAACAGCGCGAGCCCGAGGGTCAGCACGATGGAAATGATCCAGAGCGCCGCCACCAGCAGGCTGACCAGAAACAGGTCGATGCAGACAGCGAGGATGCGCCGCGTGCGAACGCCCGCGAGCGCGTCGGAGCGCATCGCGTTCGGCGGCGTTGCGGCGTAAGACATTGGAGCCTCCTCGCGCGGGCTCATCCAGCGCGATCAGGATGTGGGAGACGCCCGCGCCAAGTCAAGGCCGGCGTGGGAATAGGTTGTGCGTGACCGCTTCGCGCTGGCCAAGCAGGCCGGACGGGCGCAAGGCGATGAAGATGGTCAACAGCGCATAAACCGCGATGTCGCGATAATCGATCGGGAACAAAGCCGACCAGCCGGTCTCGACCGCGCCGACGATGAGCCCGCCGAGAAAAGCGCCGGGCAGCGACCCGATGCCGCCGATGATCGCCGCCGTCAGCGCCTTCAGAGTGAGTGTCGCCGAGAGGCTGTACCCGACCGCGCCGTACGCCGCCGTCATGGTTGCGCCGGCGAGTCCCGCCAGCGCTCCGGAGAGCGCAAACGCGCGCGCGGTGGTTGCCGACGGACTGATCCCCATCATCTCGGCGGCGAGCGGATCGTCGGCATAGGCCCGCAATTCGCGCCCGAGGCGGCTGAAGCGAAAGATGACAACGAGGGCGAGACCGGCGGCGAGCGTCACGGCGCTGACGACAAGCGTGATCGGCGTCGCAACGGCCACAAAGTCGCCCGAACGGGCAAGGGCGAACGGCTGGTTGAGCTGGGGGCTCATCCAGCTCGACCGATCGCCCTGCGCGAGACGCAGGAGCTCGCGCAAGAACAGCGCGAGGCCAACGCTCGCCACCAGCACCTGCTGACCGCGCGCCTGACGCAGCGGAATGAACACCGCATGCGCCGACGCGAACCCCCAGGCGGAAGCGACAGCGCCTCCGAGCACGAAGGCCGCGAGCAGCAAGAGGGCGGGCGGCCAGCCGAGCATGGCCAGCGCCGCCATCGCCGCCGCATAGCCACCCGCGGCGGCGATTTCGCCGAAAGCGAAATTGATGCGTCCGATAAGGGCATAGATCAGCGAATAGGCCGCCGCGAGGAGCGCGTAGATCGACGCCAGCGGCAGCCCGCCCAGCGCCATCTGCAAACCATAAGCGATCGCGTGGGGGACGACAGGGAGGGCGCTCAAGTCGCCGATGGGCGCGGGATCGGCGGCTCGACCCTCAGGCGTCGCCAGCCAGTAGCGAACGAGGAAGAAGAGCTGCGTTTCCGATAAAGGCCGGCCGTCGAGCGTCAACGACGTCAGATCGTGGGACTCGCGGGGGCGTCCGGCCATGCGAAAGCGGCAGGCGGCGAGATGATTTTGAGGCTTTTCGCCCCGCGTCTCAGCGGTGAACGCGACGCGCAAGCCCCGCCCGTCCGCGTCAGGCGTTTGGGTCTGAATGCCAATCCGCGTTGCCGGCGCCATGAGCGCCGGCAACGCCATGCGGCAGAGCCGCGCCTGGTCAGTCTCCAGGACTGGCGAGCAGCCGGGGAGAGTTGCGGCGGCCATGAGAACGATCAGGAAAATGGCCAGCCGGCCGCTCAAGCCTCGCGCCTCCGCGCCGCGAGGCGCCGCTGCTTGGCGCGATTGCCGCAGACTTCCATTTCGCACCACCGCCGACGGTTGTTCTTGCTGCGATCATAGAACAACCAGCCGCAGGCGTGGCCGCCGCATTCCCGGATGCGGTGAAAATCGCCTTCCGTGAACAGCCGCACCGCCGCGAGCGCGACCGGACCCAGCGCTCCCTCCACCGGCGAAGCGGGGATGCTCCACGTCCAGCGACAGGACGCGACCTCAGGCGAAAGCTCCGCCTTGGCGACAAACCTCGCGTGAAGGGCGGAGAGGCTGGCGAGCGCGGCTTCGGGCGGTTTGGCGCGATGTCCGAGCGCCACGCCGATATCGTGGATCGCGTCGCGAAGCGCGGCCGCCTGCCCCAAGAGATCGGCCGCAAGATCCGCATTTCCGGCCACGCGCCTCCGCAGCCAGTCGGCCTCGTCGACTGGCAAGGCTTTCGCATGCAGCAGCCACTCGACGACGTTCGCGGCCTCGCGAAAATGGTTCTGATGCGAGGGAAAACCGCGGCCGGATTCGGTGTTGGCGAAGTTGAGCGCGAGATCGTCGGCGATCAGGTCCAGCGAGCCAGCGCGTGAGGGGAGGTCGGGCGGTGTAACCGTCATTTGCGTCTTTACAAGTTATGGCACGCTGGCTAGTGTCCGCAAGCTAACCTGTCAAACTCGCATAAGAGGTTAATATGCGAACCGTCCTTCTGAAGTCCATCCCGCTCGCCCTGTCTTTGCTGCTCGCGGGCAGCGCGCACGCGCAGGTCAAACTCGCCGTCGCCGGACCGGTCACGGGGGCCAATGCAGCGTTTGGCGCTCAATTGACCCAGGGCGTCCAGCAGGCCGTCGAAGACATCAACAAGGCCGGCGGCATCTTAGGGCAGAAGGTTGAAGTCGAAATCGGCGACGACGTCTCCGACCCCAAGCAGGGCGTGTCGGTGGCGAACAAGTTTGTCGGCGACGGCGTCAAGTTCGTGGTCGGTCACTTCAACTCCGGTGTGACGATGCCGGCTTCCGACGTCTACGCGGAAAACGGCGTCCTATTCATCACGCCCTCGGCGACAAATCCGAAGATCACGGACCGCAAGCTGTGGGACGCGTTCCGCACCTGCGGACGCGACGATCAGCAGGGCATGGTTTGGGCCGAGCTCGCGCGCGACAAACTGAAAGGCAAGAAGATCGCGGTGATTTACGACAAGACCACTTATGGCAAAGGCCTCGCCGACGCCGCGCTCGACAACATGCACAAGTTCGGCGTGAAGGAAGTGCTGTACACGGCGTCAACACCGGCGAGAAGGACTATTCGGCCATCGTCTCCAAGGTCAAGGATTCCGGCGCCGACTATCTGATGTGGGGCGGACTGCACACCGAAGGCGGGCTTATCCTCCGTCAGATGCGCGACCAGGGCATGAAGACGGTCATGATCTCCGGCGACGGCATCACCGACAGCGAGTTTGCGGCCATCGGCGGCCCGGGCGTGGAAGGCACGCTGATGACCTTCGGTCCCGAGCCGCGCAACAATCCGAACGCGAAGGCGGCGGTCGACTCGTTCAAGGCGAAGGGGTTCGACCCACAGGGTTACACCCTCTACTCATACGCCGCCGTGCAGATCATGAAGCAGGCGGCGGAGAAGGCGAACTCGCTCGATCCGAAGAAAGTCGCGGAAGTGATGCACTCCGGCATGCCCTTCCACACCGTCATCGGCGACATTGCCTATGACAAGAAGGGCGACCGCACGACCGTCGACTACGTCTGGTATGTCTGGAAGAAGGGCGCCGACGGCAAGATCGGGTTCGTGCAGCTCTAAGGGCTCAGGCGCTCCCGCTCCCCGCCCGTGGGGAGCGGGGGAGGCGCCGAGGAAGACGTGGGACCGGCGCCGCCCCATCGAGGCGCACGCATCGGCTAGGGCGTTGCGTGGCTTGCTCCGCTCGGCCTTTGCCCCCATAAGGCCGCTCGATCCGGAGGCCTAAGGCTTCCGGCCCGATTCGTGTCGCCTGAGCCCGCATCCATGCGTCTTTCCCGTTATTTCTTGCCGATTCTGAAGGAGACGCCGAAAGAGGCTGAAATCGTCTCGCATCGGCTGATGTTGCGCGCCGGCATGATCCGGCAGGAGGCGGCGGGCAGCTACGCCTGGCTGCCGCTCGGCGTCCGGGTGCTGCACAAGATCTGCGCCATCGTCCGCGAGGAGCAGGACCGCGCCGGGGCGATCGAGGTCTTGATGCCGACCATCCAGTCGGCTGACCTCTGGCGCGAATCCGGGCGCTACGACGATTACGGCAAGGAGATGCTGCGCATCCGCGACCGGCACGACCGCGACATGCTGTATGGGCCGACCAACGAGGAGATGATCACCGAAATCTTCCGCGCTTCGGTGCGCTCCTACAAGGATCTGCCGCTCAATCTTTATCATATTCAGTGGAAGTTTCGCGACGAGGTGAGGCCCCGCTTCGGCGTCATGCGCTCGCGCGAGTTCCTGATGAAGGACGCCTATTCATTCGACCTCGATCAGGCGGGCGCGCGTCATTCCTATAACAAGATGTTCACCGCCTATTTGCGCACGTTCGCGCGGCTCGGCCTGACCGCCATTCCGATGCGGGCGGAGTCCGGTCCGATCGGCGGCGACCTCAGCCACGAGTTCCTCATTCTGGCCTCGACCGGCGAGAGCGAAGTGTTCTGCCATCGCGACTACCTCTCGTTCCAGACGCCGCCGGAGGACATCGACTTCGACCGCGCCGAGACGATGCAGTCGGTGGTCGACAAGTGGACCTCGCTCTACGCCGCCACGTCCGACAAACACGATGCTGCCGCATTCGAGCAACTCGATCCCAAGGATAGGATTTCCGCCCGCGGGATCGAGGTCGGCCATATTTTCTACTTCGGAACCAAGTACTCGGCTCCCATGAAGGCGGTCGTCAACGGACCGGACGGCAAGGAGCACGCGGTGCATATGGGATCGTACGGCATCGGGCCGACCCGGCTCGCCGCCGCGCTGATCGAGGCCAACCACGACGAGAACGGCCCGATCTGGCCGGAAGCCGTGGCGCCGTTTCGTGTCGGGCTCATCAATCTCAAAGTCGGCGACGGCGCCTGCGACGGGGCTTGCTCCCGCATCTACGCTTCGCTCGCCAAAGCTGGCGTCGACGTGCTTTACGATGACCGTGACGACCGGCCGGGCGCCAAGTTCGCGACCATGGATCTGGTCGGCGCGCCGCATCAGGCGATCGTCGGCCCCAAGAGCATCGCCGAGGGCAAGGTCGAGCTCAAGACCCGCCGCGGCGGCGAGCGCGAACTGATCAGCGTCGATGCAGCGATCGCTCGGCTTGGCGGGCAGGCGTGATCGAGCGAGTCGCCTCAGGCCAGGATCCTCACGTCATGGCCGGCCATGACGGGAAGGATCCGGGGTTATGACGCTTCGTTGCGGAGTCAAGCTTTGACGGCCGTCGCGATGGACGCCCCCGCGACCCAGATGGCGCCGGCCACCCGAGCATTCTCCGCTTTCGAGTGGATGGTCGCGTTTCGATACTTGCGCGCGCGCAACGCCCAGCGCTCGATCTCGGTCATCGCCGGCTTTTCGTTCCTCGGCATTGTGCTTGGCGTGGCGGCTTTGATTGTCGTCATGTCGGTGATGAACGGCTTTCGCCACGATCTCATGGACAAGATGATCGGCCTCAACGGCCACATGTTCCTGCAAGGGGTCGAGACGCCGCTCACCGACTACGATGCGGTGACGCAGCGCGTCAGCAAGGTTCCAGGCGTCACTCTGGCGCTGCCGCTGGTCGAGGGCCAGGCGTTCGCGAGCTCCCCCTATGGTTCATCCGGCGCGCTGGTGCGAGGCATTCGCGGCAGCGATCTGGCGCGGCTGCCCGGAGTCGAGGGGCATATCATCCAGGGCTCGCTCAACGGTTTTGACACCGGGCAGGGCGTGGCGGTCGGCTCCAAACTTGCCGAGCACCTGAGTCTCCGGACCGGCGACAAGATCACGATCATCGCGCCCCACGGCGCGGAGACGCCGTTCGGCGTCACGCCGCGCATGAAGAGCTATACGGTTGCGGCTATCTTCCAGATCGGCATGACGACCTTCGACAACACCTTCATCTTCATGCCGCTCGGCGAGGCCCAGACGTTCTTCAATCAGGATGGCCAGGCGAATGTGATCGAGGTCTACGTCGCCGATCCCGACAATATGGACGCGATGCGGGCCAAAATTGAGCCGGCGCAGGGGCGGCCCATGATCGACACCGACTGGCGCCAGCTCAACCGCAGCTTTTTCGACGTGCTCGCGGTCGAGAGCAATGTGATGTTCGCCATTCTGACGCTGATCATGCTGGTGGCCGCGCTCAACATCATCTCCGGCCTCATCATGCTGGTGCAGGACAAGGCGCGCGCGATCGCCGTCCTGCGCACGATGGGCGCGACGCGCGGCGCGATCATGCGCATCTTTCTCATCACCGGCGCGACCATCGGATTTGTCGGCACGGGCGTCGGCCTCGCGCTTGGGCTCGTGGTCGCCTACAACGTTGAGCCGATCCGAAAGGGTCTGAGCTGGATCACCGGCGCCAATCTCTTTCCTTCCGAATTTTATTTCCTGTCGCAATTGCCGTCGCGTGTCGAAATGACCGACGTCCTGTCCGTCGTCGCGATCGCGCTGATCCTGTCGCTCGCGGCCACGATTTATCCCTCCTGGCGCGCGGCCAAGCTCGATCCGGTCGAGGCGCTGCGTTATGAATGATCAGCCGCGTGTCGCCGCGCTGAGCCTCGACGCCGTGGAGCGCCGATACGGGCGCGCGGACACGACGGTCGAGGTCCTGAACGGCGCCTCGCTCGAACTTGCGCCGGGCCAATCGGTGGCGCTGATCGCGCCGTCCGGCGCAGGCAAGTCGACGCTCCTGCATCTGGCGGGCCTCCTGGAGCGGCCCGACGCCGGCGAAGTGCGGATCGGCGGCGCGGCAACCTCGACCATGAGCGACGACAAGCGCACGGCGCTGAGGCGCACGGAGATCGGCTTCGTCTACCAGTTCCATCACTTGCTGCCGGAGTTCTCCGCGCTCGAGAACCTTGTCCTGCCGCAGATGATCGCAGGCCTCCCACGTGCTCAGGCCGCCGCCCGTGCGCGCGAACTCCTCGGCTATCTCGGTCTCGCCGCGCGCGAGAGCCATCGCCCGGCCGAATTGTCCGGCGGCGAACAGCAGCGGGTCGCGATCGCCCGCGCGGTCGCCAACGGTCCGCGGGTGCTGCTGGCCGACGAGCCGACCGGCAACCTCGACCCCAAGACCGCCGATCACGTGTTCGGCACACTTGCCGCGCTGGTCAGGGCGAGCGGCCTCGCGGCCCTCGTCGCCACCCACAATCTGGACCTTGCCGCCCGCATGGACCGTCGCGTCACGATCCGCGACGGGCAAGTCAGCGAGATGGCCTGAGCCGCCGACGCCGTTCAGCGGCCTCGCATCTTCGCGAAGGCGGCGAGAGCTCGCGTGCGGGCCGCGGCGTGGTCGACGATCGGCTTCGGATAGGTCTCCCCTAGCACCACTCCCGCTCGCGCCAGCGCGTCGCTCGAGGCCTTCCACGGGCTATGGATGGCGGGCGCCTCGAGGCGCTTCAGCTCCGGGACCCATTGCCGCACATAGGCGCCGTCGGGATCGAACCTTTCGGCCTGCAGCACCGGATTGAAAATCCGGAAATAGGGCGCGGAATCGACGCCGGCGCCCGCGACCCACTGCCAGTTGAGCGGATTGTTAGCCGGGTCGGCGTCGATGAGCGTATCCCAGAACCATGTCTCGCCGCGCCGCCAGTCGATGAGCAGGTGCTTGACGAGAAACGAAGCAACGATCAGGCGCGCCCGATTGGGCAGATATCCCGTCCGCCACAGTTGCCGCATCCCGGCGTCGACAATCGGATAGCCGGTGCGTCCATGCGCCCAGGCGCGAAATTCCTTCTCGTCGTGGCGCCAGGGAAAGCGCTCGAACTCGGGCCGCAGCGGGCGCGTCGCCAGATCGGGATGGGCGTCGAGGAGAGCCGTCGCAAAATCGCGCCAAGTGAGCTCGGCCAGGTATTTCTCCGCGGCGCCGGCCAGCGCATGGCTTTCCGCTGCCGCGCTTTCGATCGCATGCGCGATGCGGCGCGGCGAGATCTCGCCAAAACGCAAATTCGCCGACAGGCGCGAGGCGGCGCCGTGGGCGAGGAGATCGCGCGCGGCCGCGTAAGTCTTCAGCGTCTTCGCGGCGAAAGTCTGGAGCGAGACGAGCGCGCCGGCTTCGCCGGGCGACTCGCCGAGGCTGAACTCGCCGGACCAATCGGGCTTGGTGGGCCTCAGCTTCAGGGCTTCGATGGACGCGCGCTCCGGCGCTTCGTGCGGCCAGGGCGCGGCGGTGAGGCGCTTGGGCGCGAGCGTCGTCGCGGGCAGGGGCCCAAGCGCCCGATGACGGCGCAAAAACGCCTTGAAGATGCCGACCGGCGTCCCGTCGGGCTTGGCCAGTTCGGCTGGCTGGCGCATCAGCCGGCCGTTGAAAGTCAGCGCTTCGGCGCCTCGCGCTTTGAGCCCTGCCTCGACGCGCGCGTCGAGCGCTTTGGTCCCGCCTTCGTAGCGACGGCTCCAGAGGACATTCCGGGCCTTCGCTGCGGCGGCAAGCGCGAGGATCGTCTCCTCAGCGTCGCCTTTGACGATGTCGAGCCGCGCGCCGCGCGCGGAAAGCTCGCCCTCGAGCGCGGTCAAGGATTCCGCGAGCCGCCATTTCGCCGCCCCGCCCAGTGGACGCGCCCCGCCGCCCATTTCGTCATGGACATAGACGAAGAGCGCTGGACGATTTGCGACGGCGTGAATGGATGGCTGGTCATCGAGGCGGAAGTCAT
>CAVSBJ010000014.1:0-124458 GCA_963726105.1 uncultured Alphaproteobacteria bacterium | reverse complement strand
CGCGCAGCCAGACGATGTCGGCGCTTGCGCTCACGAGTTGTCTCCGCTTGCGATTCGTCCTGCTTCAATCCGCGGCGGGCGCTTCCGCGTCTTTCCATTCGAGCGTGACGACCTTGCCGTTCTCGACCGTCAGCGCCAGTCGTCCGCGCTTGAGTTCGAGAGCCCGCTCGCCGAACAACTTCCGTCGCCAGCCATCGAGCGCCGGCACATCCGCCTTGTCGTTTTGGGCAATCGCCTCGAGGTCGTCGACGGTGGCGATCAGCTTGCCGGCAACGCCGCTGTCCTCGCTCACCTGCCTGAGCAGCACTTTGAGCAATTCGACGGTCGCTCCGACATTGACGCCGTTGCGCCGCTCGCGCTCGATCTTCGGCAATGTCTTCGGGTCGCGCTCGAACCCGCGCTCGACCGCCGCCAGAATCTCCGCGCCCGCGCGCGAGCGCTCCATGCCCCGCGGGAAGGCGCGCAGGTTGGCGAGCGCTTCCGCGCTGCGCGGGGCCGCGAGCGCAAGCTCGATCAGGACGTCGTCCTTGAGCACGCGCGCCCGCGGCACGTCGCGCGCCTGCGCCTCGCTCTCGCGCCAGGCCGCGAGCTCCATCAGCATCGCGAGATCGCGGGGCTTGCGCGCCTTGTTCTTGTAGCGCTCCCAAGCGCGCTCGGGATGCTGCTCATAGGTCGAAGGCGAGATCAGCGTCTTCATCTCGTCGTCGAGCCAGGATTGACGCCCGGAAGCCGCCACCCGCTTTGACAACGCCTTATAAATGTCGCGCAGGTGGGTCACGTCGCCGATCGCGTAAGCAATCTGCGCCTCGGCCAAAGGGCGGCGGGCCCAGTCGGTGAATCGTGACGACTTGTCGATTCCGACATGGCAGATCGATTGCACGAGCTCGCTGTAAGACACCTGTTCGCCATAGCCGCACACCATCGCCGCGACCTGGGTGTCGAACAGCGGCGTTGGCACGAGCCCGGAGAGCTTCCAGAAAATCTCGAGATCCTGCCTCGCGGCGTGGAACACCTTGACCACGTCCTCGTCCGCCATCAGCTGCAACAGCGGCTCCAGGTCGAGCCCCGGCGCCAGCGCGTCGATCGCGAGCGCCTCGTCGTCCGAGGCCGCTTGAACGACGCAAAGAATTGGCCAGAACGTCGTCTCGCGCAGGAACTCGGTGTCGACCGTGACGAACGGCGAACGCGCCAGGCGCTGACAGGCCTGAGCGAGCTCGTCCGTTGTTGTGATCAGAGACACGGGACTCGTATCTCTATTCGCTGTCGCGGGGCGGCGCGACTGGCTTTGCCCGGTCCTTGCGCAACGATGGCGGCGCATGACGCGGCATGCCAAGGCGCTTGTCGAGATAGGCGCCGACCACGGTCTGGAGTTCGTCCATGCAATCCTCGAAGAAGTGGTTCGCCTCCGGGATGACGGCGTGCTCGATGGCGATGCCCTTCTGGGTCTTCAGTTTCTCGATCAGCCCCATAACCTCTTTCAGCGGCGCGACCCGGTCCTTGTCGCCATGGACGAACAGGCCGGACGAAGGGCAGGGCGCAAGAAAGCTGTAATCAAACCGATTGGCGGGCGGGGCGATCGAGATGAAGCCCTCGATCTCGGGCCTCCGCATCAAAAGCTGCATGCCGATCCAGGAGCCGAACGAGACGCCGGCGATCCAGCAGGCGCGCGCCTCGGGGCTGATCGACTGCGCCCAGTCGAGCGCCGAAGCCGCGTCCGACAATTCGCCCTGGCCGTGGTCGAAGGCGCCCTGCGACCGTCCGACGCCCCGGAAGTTGAACCGCAGCACGGAAAACCCGCGTTCGGCAAAGCTATAATAAGTGTTATAGACAATCTGGTTGTTCATCGTCCCGCCAAATTGCGGATGAGAATGAAGCACCACCGCAATCGGCGCCCCGCGCTGCTTTGCGGGGTGAAAACGACCCTCAAGCCTACCGGCGGGACCGGTAAAGAACACCTCGGGCATGAACACTCCACAAAATCTTAAAGCGCCCCCGGTCGGGAATCGGCTGCGCTCCTCTACGCCTTGGAGCGCGAAATTCAGCGCGAATCTGTCTCGGTCAGTCGACGGGGGGCCGCCTCGGAGGCCGCCTCATAGCACGCTAGGCGCCGGCAATTGCAAGGAAAAACCGCAAAGTCCGCCGCGGTCTTCGCCGGAAACGCGAGAATCGGAGCCGTGACCGCCGCCGCAACAAGCCCGCTGAACCGGGCCTATCTCGACTATAACGCGACCGCGCCATTGCGCGGTGACGCGCGCGAGGCGGCGCTTGCGGCGATGGAGACAACCGGCAATCCCTCGTCGGTCCACGCCGAGGGGCGGGCCGCGCGCCGGATCGTCGAAGACGCGCGGAATGAGGTCGCGCGGCTCTCGGGCGTAAGCTCGCGCAGCGTCACGTTCGTCTCTGGCGGCACCGAGGCGGCGAACGCCGCGCTCAATCCCCAGTTCGGCGGCGGCCCGAACGCAACGCCGCTCGAGCGGCTCATCGTCTGCGCTGGGGAGCATCCTTGCGTCTTGTCGGGGCATCGGTTTCCGGTTGCCGAGGCAGCACCTTTGTTGCCGGATGGACGTATCGATCTCGACTGGCTCGAGGCCGCCTGCCGCCGTCCTGGCCGCGCGCTGGTGGCCCTGCAGGGCGCGAACAACGAGACCGGCGTGATCCAGCCG
Source organism: uncultured Alphaproteobacteria bacterium (assembly GCA_963726105.1). Classification (GTDB taxonomy): domain Bacteria; phylum Pseudomonadota; class Alphaproteobacteria; order Rhizobiales; family Beijerinckiaceae; genus Roseiarcus. Next base: position 121,795 of record CAVSBJ010000014.1, on the reverse strand, counting down.
GTAGCGGAAGCGGCGGCGCTGGTCCACGCCGCGGACGGGTTCCTGTTCTGCGACGCGGTGCAACTGGCTGGCCGGACGCCTTGCGACATCGCGTTGCTCGGCGCCGACGCGCTGATGCTTTCAGCCCACAAGACGGGCGGTCTCAAGGGCGCGGGCGCGCTTGTCGTGGCGCGCGCCGGGATCAGTCTGGGCGCCCCGCTTATGCGGGGCGGCGGCCAGGAGCGCGGGAGGCGCGCGGGCACCGAATCCGTCGCGGCGATCGCCGCTTTCGGCGCGGCGGCGCGCGCGTGCGCGGCCGAGTTGGACACGGAGCCGGCGCGGTTGACAGGGTTGCGCGATCGCCTCACGACCATCGTCCGTTCGGTCGCGTCCGATGCCGTGATCTTTGCCGAGACCGCGCCGCGCCTCCCCAACACCGTCTGCTTCGCGATTCCCGGTGCCGAGGCCGCGACGCTGATGATCGCGCTCGATCTTGCCGGCGTTGCGGTGAGTTCGGGCTCGGCGTGCTCATCGGGCAAGGTGGCGCCGTCGCATGTGCTGGCGGCGATGGGAGCGCCCGCCGAACTGGCGCGCGGCGCCATCCGCCTCAGTCTTGGCTGGGCGTCGACGGAAATGGATGTCGAGCGCTTCGCCGCGGCTCTCACAAGCGTCATTGGACGGATGCGCGCGGCGCGCCGGGGCGCCGTGGCGCGAAATCCGGAAGCGGCTCCCGCCCAAGATTGACTGTCGCCCAAGAATGACTTGCATCGGTTCCCCGCGGGGTGTACGAGGCGCGCTTCCATTTTGCTGCTCGTTACAACAGCCGAGGAGTCTGCATGGCTCGCGTCACCGTCGAGGATTGCATCGACAAGGTCGACAACCGATTTGATTTGATCCTGATGGCCAGCCACCGCGCGCGGGCGATCTCGTCGGGTTCGCCGATTTCGGTCCAGCGCGATAACGACAAGAATCCGGTCGTCGCGCTGCGCGAGATCGGTGATGGCAAGCTTACGCCTGGCGATTTGCGCGAGGACGTCATCCACGCGCTTCAGAAGCAGGTCGAGATCGATGAGCCGGAAGCGGAAGCGGCTCCCCCGATGGTTAATCCGGATGTGCAGACTCAGATCGAAGCCGGCGCTGACGTTCAGTTCGATCGCATGACCGAAGAAGATCTGCTGCGCGGGCTCGAGGGCCTGACGCCGCCACCGGAGCCGGAGGATGACGGCGAATAGCGCATTCAGACAGTCGCGATTGCGCAGCGGCGCCGCTGCGTCCAGTTGGATGATCCCGTCGGCCATCGCGGCCCGCGGGATTTTTTTTCGCCATATCCACAGCCACGCTCAAGTTTCGCGTGTTTCCTATATTCAGCGCCGAGCGATTTGCTATCTTGGGGGCCGAATCACTTGCGTTGCGGATCTCCGCCGTTTGGCGGGGGCCGAGCGGATGGTCCCAATCGCGACGCGCAAGAGATTCACTGGCGGCGAGGATGTGCAGCCGACGCGTAGAGTGGGGGCCGAATTGAGCGATGAATTCGCAAAGCCGTTGGAAGCGACGGCGCGTATCGAAGACAGTGGCGAGCGCCCAGTCGGGCTGGTCGAAATCGCCGGACGGGTCAAATGGTTCGATGTCGCCAAGGGCTATGGCTTCATCCTGCCGGACAGCGGTGAGGCCGATGTCCTCATCCATGTGACCGTTCTCAGACGCGACGGATTCACCACCCTTCGCGAAGGCGCGCGCGTCGTCGCCGAGGCTCAGCGGCGCGAACGCGGCCTGCAGGTGTTCAGGGTGCTTGCGATCACCGAGCCCGACCCGGCCGCGGTTCCGGATCTGCCCCCGCCGCGCACGCGCGCGCAGGCGAGCTCGGTCGGCGCATTCGAGATCGTCATCGTCAAGTGGTTCAATCGGTCCCGAGGCTTCGGTTTCCTCACCCGCGGCGAGGGCACCGAAGACATTTTCGTCCATATGGAGACTTTGCGGCGCTATGGCTTTGTCGACCCGAAGCCGGGCGACAGCATGCTGGCGCGGTTTGGCCCAGGGCCGAAGGGGTTGATGGCGGCCGAGGTGAGGGCGCTCGACGGTTCGAAGATCTTCGCCCCGCACTAGCGGCAATTTGAGCGTTCCTTCTTGCGCTCAAGCGCTTGACGCGCGCTTCCGCTTGCTCTTGAAACCGGCTTTCAGCGCCTCGCGTGACGATCGCGCGAGGACCGGGGAGTGGCGATGAGGGCGATCGGGGTTCGGATATGGGCGGCGCTCGCTTTCGTCGCCCTCCTCGCCGCTTCCTCGGGCGTCCCGGCGCTGGCCGGCGATCGTGATTCGCTCGAGATCGTCACCTCCACTGGACGGCACACGTTTCAGGTCGAGATCGCCGACAACGATGCAACCCGCGAACGCGGTCTCATGGACCGGAGGTTCATGGCGGCAGACCACGGCATGCTGTTTGAGTTCGACCGTGAGGAGCCCGTGTCGTTCTGGATGAAGAACACCTACATCCCGCTCGACATGATTTTCATTGCGCCCTCGGGGGTTGTGACGCACATCGCGGCCAACGCCGAGCCGCTGTCCGAGCGCGTCATTCCTTCCGGCGGCCCGTGCATCGCAGTGCTCGAATTGAACGGCGGGATGGCGGCTTCGATCGGGCTCAAGGTGGGCGACAAGGTCCGTCATCCCTTCTTCAAATCCTGACCTACACCCAAGCGCGTTGCATCCGCCGTCAACATTGCTACACTCTCTTGACACTGGGCGCCGCCTGCTAAGGCGGCGTGAGGCGGGGTGGGAGTGGTTTCGAGTCAAGCTTCGACGTGGAGTCCAGATTCTGGATTTCACGCGCCGTTTTCAACTGAAAGCCCGGCCGGCGTGCGCAATGGCTGGGGCGGAACCTATGCGGCGCTGGATCTCGGAACCAACAATTGTCGGCTCCTGGTCGCGCGGCCGACCGCCCAGGGATTCCGCGTCATAGACGCATTTTCGCGCATCGTTCGCTTGGGCGAGGGACTGTCGCTGACCGGACGCTTGAGCGAGGCGGCCATTGCGCGCACGCTCGAGGCCTTGAAGGTATGCCGCGACAAGATGGTTGCGCGTGGGGTCACCCGCGCCCGCACGATCGCCACCGAAGCCTGCCGCTCGGCCGCCAATGGGTCCGACTTCGTCGCCGTGGTTCGCGAACGGCTCGGCATCGAGCTCGAAATTGTCGACCGCGAGACCGAGGCGCATCTTGCCGCGGCGGGGGTCGGCGACCTCGCCGATAAAGAGGCCCAATCGACCGTGATGTTCGATATCGGGGGCGGATCCTCGGAAATCATATGGCTCGGCTTCGATCCGCGTGCGCCGCAGGCGACGAACCGGGTTAAGGCTTGGGAGTCGCTGAGGCTCGGTGTGGTGTCGCTGGCCGAGACTTTCGGCGGCGTGGACGTGAGCGAGGACGCTTTCGTCGCTATGACCACCCATGTCTCGGACGCGCTCGCGCCTTTCGTCGCCCGGGTGGCCGACGAGACGCGTTGCGAGCGCTTCCATCTTCTTGGCACCTCCGGCACGGTGACGACCATTGCGGGCGTGCATCTCAACCTGCCGCGCTATGATCGGCGCGCGGTCGACGGACTGTGGCTCGGCAAGGCGGAGGTCGACGCGGCGATCGCGCGATTGCGCGCCATGAGCTACGCCGAGCGCGCCGCCAACGCCTGCATTGGCCACGAACGCGCCGATCTCGTGCTCGCCGGCTGCGCCATTCTGGAGGCGATCCGCAACCACTTCCCAGCCGAGCGTCTGCGCATCGCCGATCGGGGCCTGCGCGAGGGAATCCTCAGTCATATGATGCGCGCCGACGGGGTCGGTCCGCACCGCCGCCCGCGCGAGCGCTGGTGACGACGGGCGGCTCGGGCCGGGAAGGCGGCCGGGCGCTCAAGACCCGGGTCAAGATGACCCGCAAGCGCACAGCGGGCTCGGCCCGCTGGCTCGAGCGCCAGCTCAACGACCCTTACGTCGCCCAGGCGCGGCGCGAAGGCTACCGGTCGCGCGCGGCTTACAAGCTCATCGAGATCGACGACAGGCACAAGATGCTGAAGCGGGGCCAGCGCATCATCGATCTTGGCGCTGCGCCCGGCGGCTGGAGCCAGGTCGCGGCGGCGCGCGTTGGCGCGCACGAGGGCAGGAGGCGGGTCATCGCCATCGATCTCTTGGCGATGGACCCAGTCGAAGGCGTGGAGTTCCGGCAAATGGACTTCCACGATCCTGCAGCGCCGGCTCAGCTTCGGGAATGGCTGGGCGGTCCCGCGGACGGCGTGCTTTCCGACATGGCGGCCAACGCCACCGGCCACCGCAAGACCGACCAGTTGCGAATCATCGGCCTGGTCGAGCTCGCCGCCGGTTTCGCCAGCGAAGTCATGGCGCCAGGCGGATTTTTCCTGGCCAAGGTGCTGCAGGGCGGCGCCGAGGGCGAATTGCTCGCCCGCCTCAAGCGCGAATTCGCAACCGTGCGGCATGTGAAGCCGAAGGCCAGCCGCGCAGACAGCGCCGAGCTTTATCTGCTGGCCACCGGATTCAGGGGCGTACGGCCGGAGCCGGTCCCCGACTGAGATTCGCCAAAGGCCGCGCCCGACCGAAGCCGAGCAGGGCAGGAATTGAGGCTTAAGCCGTCGCCGCCTTGCGGCTCCTGAGGCCCAGGAAACCGAGGCCGGCGAAGCCGAGCCCCATCATCGCCCAGGTCGAGGGCTCGGGAACCGCTCCCGGTAGCGATCCGTCGAACGGGAAGTCGTGCAGTTCGCCGCCGCCGGTGAAGGTCTTGGCGTAGAGGAAGCCTTCCATCGGCGAGCTGTTCGTCACCGACGCGTCGTCCGCGAGGACCGCGCCATGCCAGAACTTGACACTGACGCTGCTCGCATCCTCGAAATTCCAGATCACATGGCTGTTGAGATACGTATCGCCGTTGAAGTTTTCGCCGCCTCCCTCGGTGAAGCTTCCGGTGACGTTGATGACGATCGTGGTCGCCGAGGTTTCGTTTGCGAACGTGACGTTGTAATTGTCGCCTGGTCCCCCCGCGAGCTGCGATGAGGTCATATCGAATATTGCGGTCCCGCTCGCGTCTGGAGTCACGTCAAAGACGAGGCTGTTGTTATTGGGGCTCGTGAAGTTGCTGTTGGCGATCATTCCGGCGAGCTTCGCCTGAAGGGCGCCGAGCGGCGTGGTGAAGTCGCTCATTGCGAAAGAGGGGTTGTTTTGAGTGAGCGACCCGCCGCCATTGAAATTGAATGAGCCGGAATTGCTGGTGACGAAGTTCACGCTGCCGCCATTGCTCACGTTGCAGCTCGGGCAGCTCTGGATCGTCAGGGCGTTCACGGCCTGAAAAGAGGACGGTGAGCTTGAGGGGTTGGGCTTCGCGTAGAACGGCGAACTCCCTCCGTTGTTGATGTTGCCCGCGACCAGGCGGCCTTCGACATCCGAATTGGTGGAGAAATTGTTGGCGACCACGGCGTTGAATTGCTTGAGGATGTCGTCCGCGGTGAGCACGGCTGCGTGAGCCGGGAGGGTTGCGACCAGCACCGGAGCGACAAGCGCAACAGCGGCGAGGCCGCGCTGCAAGCGCGACATGGGGGAAGGCAAGCTCATTATTTTGGAACCCACAGCGGAGGAAAGTGCAACGATGCGGTTTCCATAGAGAAGGCTTTACCAGGCGTCAACGGGTGAATTAGAGTTTGGCGAAAGAGTGGTGACTATGATCGAGCGCCGGCTCAGCGCCCGTTTCATTCAACGATTATCGCCGTGCTGACGCGCGCGTCGATCGGTAATATGGTCGACAGGGCAACGAGACATTTTCGGGAGGAGACGATGAACGTCCAGACCAAGACCCCTGTCGATCCGGCCGCGCTGATGGGAAAGCTGCCGACGCCGCCGAAATTCGACAATCCGGCCGACGAGCGGCTGCATCGGAAGCAGCGGCTCGCTGCGGGCTTTCGCCTGTTCTCCAAATTCGGCTTCGATGAGGGGGTCGCGGGGCACATCACTGCGCGCGATCCGGAGTTCACGGACACGTTCTGGGTCAATCCGTTCGGCGTCCATTTCAGCCAGGTCAAGGTCTCGAACCTGATCCGCTGCGATCACAAAGGCAATGTCGTCGAGGGCGACTATCCGGTCAACACGGCGGCCTTCGTCATCCACTCGCGCGTCCATTCCGCGCGGCCCGACGCGAACGCAGCCGCTCATTCCCATTCAACCTACGGGCGGGCCTTTTCGACGCTCGGGCGCCCGCTCGCGCCGATCACCCAGGACGTTTGCGCCTTCTATGAGGACCATGCGGTCTACGACGATTTTGGCGGCGTGGCGGTCGAGCTCGACGAAGGCCAGCGGATTGCCGAAGCGATCGGCAAGCGCAAGGCGGCGATCCTGCAGAGCCACGGCCTGATCACGGTCGGAGGCACGGTCGATGAGGCGGTGTGGTGGTTCATCACCATGGAGCGATCGTGCCAGGTGCAGCTCTTGGCCGAGGCGGCGCTTAAAGGCGGCGAGACCTTGAAGCTCATTTCCCCGCAGGTCGCCGCGCAGGCGTACAAAATCGTGGGTAGCTCGTTCTCGGGCTGGTTCCAGTTCCAGCCGCTCTATGCGCGCATCCTCAAGGAGCAGCCGGATCTCCTGGAGTGAGGCGCAGGCCTCGCTCGGGCGGGGGCGCGCGCTGAACTGGGTCGGCGCCGTGCCGCTCATGCTCGTCTTCGCGTTCGCAGCAGGAGGCGCTCAGCCGGCCCTTGCGAGAGGCGGCGGCGGGCCGCCCGGCTGGACGATGACGCTGAGCTATTGCCGCGAGACGGTGGCCAATAAAGGCATTACCGACGTCACGAGATTTGAGCAGGAAGTGAAGAAGTGCTTCGCGAACCCGGTGACCTATCCGCCGGCCTACCCCAAGCCGACGTGGTGATGACGGCTGTCTCTTGCGTCGCGTGAACAAAGGAACTTTGGGTGAAATCTGTGAGCCAGGTCACAGTAAGATTGCTCAAGCCGTGAAACGCAGGTATCCGTTCGAAAAGCGCTGATGGCGCTAGCGAGTTCTTTAAAGCATTGCCGTTTGGGGTTTGCGATGGCCGCGACCCATGATCCGTTCCGTGATCTCGTAGCGACGATCTACGACGCCGCACTGGAGCCCAGCCTGTGGCCGGAGGTCGCCGCGGGGGCGGCAAAAGCCTTCAATGCTCCGCACGCCCGGCTCGGTGTCGTTGACCGCCGACGCGGGGGTCCGATCATCGATGCGCCGTCTCGGGATCTAAGCGAACCGCAATTGACGATGGCTCGCTACCAGACGCCAAAGAGCAATCCCGGGCTCGCCTTCTCCGCGCTCACGGCGCCCATGACCGCGGAGCTAAGGGACCGTCGATTTTCCGATCGCGACCTCGAGCGTTCCGACTACTACAACGAAATTATGCGCCCGCTCGATTTGTGGCACGCGGCGATTGTCAACGTGCATCGCGACGAGGCCGTGTTGGCGCCGATGGGCATTTTGCGCACCCGGAGGGAGCGTCCCTTCGGTGAGAGCGAGCTGCGGAGCCTGCGTCGCCTTGCGCCGCATCTCAACCGCGCCTTACGGGTCACGCTGAGAAACAGGGAAATGGAGCAGCGCGCATTGGCGCTTGCCGAGATGAGCGATCGGGCGCTCGCGGCCGTGGTGCTCACCGACGCGGTTGGTCGTGTCTCGGAGGCTAACAATCTCGCGCGGGCGATTCTCGAAGAACGCGATGGCCTGCACATCCGCGACGGCATCCTGTCCGCGGCGCGGGGCGACGACAACGCCAAACTCGTGCTCCTTATTCTTGAGGCGGCAGGCGGCGTAGATGGTTTGACGTTCATACGCAAGAGCGGCGTGATGCAACTCGGTCGCCCCTCCTGCCGCCGGCCGCTGCCGCTCGTCGTGTCGCCGACCCGCAACGCCGTCTCGCCATTCGGTCGATCGCACGTCGTCACGATAGCATTCGCCGATCCCGAACGCGCTCTGGAAGCCGACGCGGATTTGCTCGCGCGGCTTTACGGCTTCACCGCGCGCGAAGCGTCGGTTGCGGCGCTGCTCGTGCAGGGATGCTCGCCAAGCGAAACGGCCGCCGAACTCGCGATGACCGGGAATACGGTGCGCACCCATATCCGCCGCGTCTTTGACAAGACGGACGTCGAGCGGCTCGCTGATCTCGTGCGAATTCTCATGCAGGGACCGGGCGTCCGCGGACGCTAGCTGCGTTGCCCAAATTTGATCGGCCGATCTCACCAATTTTGGTGACGCGCGAAAGCGCGCGCCAAGCGAAAATCCACACTGACGAGCAGGCTCAGCTGGGTCCTGAGCGCGCGCCAGCTTTTGGAAGCAGCCCATTTCATGAAGGAGATTGTGATGTTGAAGGAACGGCAGAAGCGGGCTCTGATTATCGGTTGCGATTTCGCGAAGGAGACCGCAACGCCGAAGGCTGGTTCCGCAGGACTCTTCCGCCTGGCGACGGCCACAGCTGCGTGCAGCGCTACGATTTTCATCATCTCAAGCGGAGCGAACGCGGCTGGCGTCGTCCAGCCGATCGAGGTTCAGGCGGCGAATTTCGAGCTCGTCGCCGAGGGCGCCAAGCCGTCGCTTGCGCCAGGCAGCCTGGATGGGACAGGGTGCTCGCTTGGTCCGGAGGGGGGATGCCAGGACTCGCACGTCACTCTGACCTATCAGGACGGGCAGGTCACAGCGATGATCGTCGGCAGCACTTCAGGCGGACCGGCAACCGCCAACGCGTATTCAGCAGCCAACGCGACGATATTCTTTTACGTCGAGGGTCCGGGCGCGTTCGGTAAATCGGTGCCCCTCGACTTCACCGCTGCTTCCATGGGAGCCGGCGCCCCGATGGCGAGCGGCCTGAACGCCATCGCCGACGTGCAGGTGGATTGGTCCGCCGGCGAGTTCACGGCTTGCGCGGGGTCGGGTCCTTCGACAGCATCGTGCAAAGGCCAGGGGAGCTCATTTTCTGGTACTCAAAAGGGCTTTGGAGAAATAGGCGTTCTAAACGACTATGGCGTTTCGGTAACGGGCAGCGCCGGCGGCCTGGGTTCAGGCCAATATTCCGCCACGTTGGACCCCAAGATCATCGTCGATCCGTCATTCCCGGACGCGAGCGCTTATTCGATCGTCTTCAGCCCCAATGTCGGCGTTCCACCTGTCCCGGAGCCCTCTGCCTGGGCGATGCTGATCATTGGCTTCGGCGGCCTCGGAATGGCGGGTTGGCGGCGAGGCCGGCGCGCAGCGGCCGCCTGAGGGATTTCATGTCGTCCCCGGCGCCTCGTCCATCTCCCGTGGAGGCGCGACGGATCAAGGTCTGCGTCGAAAGCGCGCCCCTAGAACGCGCTTCGGCGTGGGCTTTGCCTCATAAGTCCCTTCTGATTGATCCGGACGTGTAGCTGAACCCGATCCATCATTCCGCCGCCGCCGTCGCCTGCTTCTCGCTCGTCACAATCATCCGTCCCGAGACCGCGGCGCCCGCGTCGGGCTTGAGCCGGGCGAAGATGAATACGGACAGGCTCGAGATGATCGCGACGAGTACGAAGGCGAGCGAGAGGTCGCGCGCCATGAGCTCGGTATCGCCGAAGCCGACCTGGATCGCCTCCACGCACATCGCCGCCACCGCGACGCCGACCGCCCCCGACATTTGCTGAGACACGCTGGCGAAGCTCGTGGCGCGGCTCATCCGCGGCGGGTCGATATCCGCGTAGCTGATCACGTTCAGCGCGGTGAACTGGAGCGAGCGGAAGAAACCGCCGGCAAGCAAAGTGAGCAGCAGAAGCCAATGCGGCGTCGAGGGCGTGAACAGGGTGCAGGCGGCTAGGAACGCTCCCGAAATGAGGCCGTTGACGACCAGCGTCTGGCGGAAGCCGAACGAGCGGAGCGCCGTCGACGCGGTGAATTTCATCAGAAGCGCGCCGGCTGCGGTGGCGAAGGTCAGCGAGCCGGAGGCGAAAGGCGTGAGGCCAAAACCGACCTGGAGCAAAAGCGGCAGCAGGAAAGGCATGGCGCCAATGCCGATCCGAAAGATGAATCCGCCGCCGACGCCAGCGAAAAACGTCGGAATTGTGAGCAGCTTGAGATCGAGGATCGCGTCCGGTTTATTTTTCGCGTGCCGAACGTAGGCGGCGAGCGAAAGCACGCCGATCGCGATCATCGCCGCGACCAGCCAATAAGGCGCGATGCCCCGCCCGATCATGCTCAAGCCCGATATGAGGCTCAGGAGGCCGACGCCCGACAAGACGAATCCCTTGAAATCGAAGCGGGGCACGGCCTCCTCGCGTAAATTATGGATGAACCTGAGCGAGAGCAGCACGCCGAGAATACCGATCGGAACGTTGATCCAAAAAATCCAGCGCCAATGAAAATAGGTGGTGATGAAGCCGCCGAGGGGCGGACCCGCGACCGGGCCGATGAGCGCCGGCACGGTGAGATAGGCCATCGCATTGACGAGATCGCTCTTCGCCACCGAGCGCAACAGCACGAGACGCCCGACCGGCACCATCATCGCTCCGCCCAGCCCCTGAAACACGCGCGCCGCGATCAGGGTCGAAAGCGACGACGAGGCGCCGCACAGAATCGAGCCAAGCGTGAAGACGACGATCGCGCTGCAGAACACCGTGCGCGCGCCGAAGCGGTCGGCGATCCAGCCGGAAGCGGGAATGAACACCGCGAGCGTCAACATGTAGGAGGTGAGCGCAAGCTTGAGGACGATCGGATCCTGATGCAGGTCGAGCGCAATGGCCGGCAGCGAGGTCGAAATGACGGTCCCGTCCATGTTCTCCATGAACAGCGCGGTCGCGATGATGAGGGCGGTGAGGAGGGCGGGGCGCATGGGCGGCTTTCAGGTCAACGCCTTCTGGCGCCGCCGTGCGACCGTCGCAAGGCGAAGCGAGGCCCTGCTGGTCACAATGCGTTGAAAACCGGAGGGCTGATTTTTTGGCGCAGGATCAAGCCGGAGAAGGCGCTGCGATCAATTGGTGCAGTTCATCGATCCCGCATTGGAAATTGAGGAGCCCGTGCAGTGCATGGTCGAGATGTCGGGCATGCTCGACTTGGGAATGCCGAACGACGTCGTCTCGTCCGGGTTGTCGACCTGTGTGCCGATCCAATGACCGCCAATGTAGGTCCGTTCGAGTCGAAGTTGGCATTGCCGTTACGATCGAAAGCGGGCGGGGCCGGTCCGGCCTCCGACATGGTCGGTCCAGTGTTGCCGGCTGGCGGCGCGCTCATGCTCATGATGGGCTGACTGAAGCCGGCTTGCGGCGGCGGTCCGGATGGTCCGCAGCCTGACAGCGCGACGGCGCATGGCAGGAAAAGAAAGAACACCCGTCGCTGCATCGAACCCCGCCCATCTTGTAATTTTTCTCAATCAGTTAAGATGAGGGACGAGCGATCGTCCAGCCCTTCGCGATGGTCCAATTCGAGCATCACACATCTTGTGAGGCGCCGCTGCGACGACCTCTGCCAGATCAAGTCAGCCGCCGAACACCACCTTGTTCATGATCCGCCCGGGCGCAAGTGTGAACAAGCCCGTGACGACCAGCGCCAGGGTTAAAGCCCAGAGCATCGCCGAACGGTGAGCAGGAACATTGTGCCGGCGCGCCTGAAGGACGGCGAGGGGAACAACGCCAGCGTGAACAACGAGAGAAGGTGGATGGGCCTCCACGGTCCCCAGGTTCGGATCGTATGGATGAAGAGTGAGCTCCCCGCGACCAGAATCATCAGGATGGCCCATGCCCAACCGATGGTTCGATGCGGAAACGTTCCCTTGGGGGCGACAAGCTGCACGGCGCCGAGACCGACCGCCGCGAAGGCGAAAGCGGCGTGGAACTGGATGATCGGCTGGGCGGCGATTAGCGGGGCGAACGTCACGCTGCGCCTGGCCCTAACGCTTGACCATGCGGTCGACGTCGTTCAGCGCTTTCTCGCAAGCAGCGCTGTCGCCTTCATCATCAGCGTGGCGCGCCTCATCCATCGCTTCGGTGATCGCCTGCGTCTCCTCGCTGGTGAGATCGCCCGCTTCCTGTTCGGCGCTGGCGATCGATCCCGGAGTTGGCTGGCGATGCATGGTGGCGAAGGTTGATTCCGTCTTTGGCCGCCCTCGGGCGGCAGCGGAATCCAGAAGCTTGGCGACATCGAGGCCGGTCTGATAGATCCGCTCCGTACATGGCCCCGCGTAAGCTGGCGCGGCGCCGAAAATGAACGCCATTCCCCCAACTGCGGCCGCCCGTCGAACGATCATTTCCTTCCTCCTCCGGACTGGGCGGCGCGCTGGCCCGTAGGCGCGTCGCCGTCGCTTTCCAACGCTATCAACGCCGCTGCTGTTCAATCGGACGATCCAATGAGACAACAACTGTCCGTGATGCTCATAGGTCGCGGATACCCGCACAGAGACGATCTACCATGGCGACAAACGTTGGAGAATATCGCTTGCGCGGCGGAACTCGCGCTTTTCGGTCGAGTTCGAAATCGCAGCGCGGCTGCCGGCGCCTGCGAACTGGCTTGAAACCAGCGGCGCCAAGGTGCAAAATATCGCCGCTTGCGCGACCCGCGAGGGCAAGAGAGCACGATGAGCAAGGCCGCCACCAGGATTGCGACGAAGACCGAGACGCGCGTTCAGCGTCCGCGCCTGCATAAGGTTATTCTCTTCAACGACGACTATACGCCACGCGACTTCGTCGTCGGAGTCCTCAAGGCGGTGTTTCGTCTTAATGAAACTCAGGCGCTCAGTGTGATGATGACCGCCCATCGCAAGGGCGTCTGCGTCGTGGCGGTGCTCGCGCAGGACGTCGCCGAGACCAAGGCCGCGCGCGCCACCGAAGCGGGGGCGGCGAAGGGCTATCCGCTGCGTTTCGGCACCGAGCCTGAGGAATAACGCGCGCGGCTTGGCCCTCAGGAAAAGTCTCGAACATGAGTGGCGCAAATCTCCCGTCCCTGAAGACGCGCAAGCTTGGCCGCGCAAACGTCCGCGTGACCGAGCTCGGCCTTGGGACCGCCCCGCTGGGCGAGCTCTTCGACAAGGTCGATGACGCCGAGGCCGCGGTGATCATCGGCGCCGCCTGGGACGGCGGCGTGCGCTATTTCGATACGTCGCCCTGGTATGGACGCGGGCTCGCCGAGCATTCGCTCGGCCGCGCGCTCCACCGCAAGCCGCGCGATCAATACGTCATCTCGACCAAGATCGGCCGCGTGCTCCGGCGCCCGCTCGGCCCGAACGCCATCAAGGATCAATGGCTCGGCGGCCTCGAGTTTCAGACGGTCTTTGACTATGGCTACGACGGCGTGATGCGCTCGTTCGAGGACAGCCTCCAGCGGCTCGGCATCAATCGCGTCGATGTCCTGCTGATTCACGACCTCGACCCCTGGGACCACAATTCTGCGACGCTCAACGCCTATTTCACGCAGCTCAAGACGAGCGGGTGGAAGGCGCTTGCGGAATTGCGCGAGGCCGGGGTGATCGGCGGGATCGGCGCGGGCTTCAACTCGATGGGCTCGATCCCGCGCTTCCTCGATCTGTTCGACATGGATTTCTTCCTTTTGGCGATGCGCTACACGCTGCTCGAGCAGGACGTGCTGGACAGCGAGTTTCCACGCTGCGAGGAGCGGGGTGTCGGGATCATCGTTGGCGGCGGCTACAATTCCGGAATTCTGGCGACCGGGGCCGTTCCCGGCGCGATGTACAATTACGCCCCGGCCGGCCCCGAGATCCTGGAGCGGGTGAGAAAGATCGAGGCGGTGTGTGCGCGCCATCGTGTTCCGCTTCCCGCCGCGGCGCTGCACTTCCCGCTTGGGCATCCGATCGTCGCCTCGATCATTCCAGGCGCGATTTCGCGCGCCCAGGCGGAGCAGAACGTATCGGCCTTCCGCCATCCGATTCCGGCCGATGTTTGGGCTGAGCTCAAACACGAGAAATTGATCCGCCCGGACGCGCCGACGCCCGCTTGAGCGGAGCGAGCTCCGCCTTCGCCGATTGCGACCGGGCCGCCAATCCGACATAGCTTCTCTCGAGGCGGACAACAGCGCCACGGTCAATTCGGGGGTGCGATGTTTCTATGCGCGCCGGATGATGGGGAAGGGCCGCGTCCGTCAGGATGCCTCTGTCACACGCCTGCTTTTGCGCGGCTGAACGCGCATCTGGCGCAAAAATTCTCCCGCTCTTCGTCCCACGTTGCCATCGGCGCGACGCTCGGCGCGTTCGCCGCGGGATCAGGAAGCATGGCGGAGACCGCCACGGCGGCCTCAGCGGCGCCCATCGCATTCTCCAACCTTCGGCTGTTCGACGGCAAGTCGGACGCGCTCATCGAGGGCTTGCGGGTTGTCGTCGAGGGCAAAACGATCAAGTCGGTCGAGCCGGCCCAGAGCCCGCTGACCCCCGATGCTCGCGTCGTCGATTGCGGCGGCAGAGTTCTGATGCCTGGCCTCATTGACGCGCACTGGCACGCGATGATGGCGTCTCTGCCGATCGCTGTCCTGCTGACGGCGGATGTCGGCTACATCACGCTTGTCGCGGCCGACGAAGCGAGAAAGACGCTGATGCGCGGCTTCACCAGCGTCCGCGACATGGCCGGCCCGACCTTCAGCCTGAAGCGCGCGATCGACAATGGCCTCGCGCCCGGACCACGTATCTGGCCGTCGGGCGCGATGATCTCGCAAACCGGCGGTCACGGCGACTTTCGCTTCCCTTATGAAATTCCCGCATCCCCGAACGCGCCCTTGAGCCGTGGCGACGCGATCGGCGGCGGCGCGATCGCCGATGGCGTCGATCGCGTTCTCCAGCGCGCCCGCGAGCAGCTCATGTTGGGAGCGAGCCAGCTCAAGCTCGCCGCCGGCGGTGGCGTGTCCTCGAACTACGATCCGATTGATGTCAGCCAATATACCGAGCCCGAGTTCCGCGCCGCAACCGACGCTGCGGAAAACTGGGGCACCTATGTCGCCGTGCACGCCTATACGCCGCGCGCAATTCAGACAGCGATCCGAGGTGGAGTGAAATGCATCGAGCACGGCCACCTGATGGACGAGGCGACCGCCGAGCTCATCGCCAAGAACGGGATATGGCTGAGCACCCAACCCTTCCTGAACAATGAATATTCCAACCCTCAGGCGACGCCCGAAGGAGAGGCGAAAGCGCAGCAGGTCTATGCCGGAACGGACGCGGCCTACAAACTCGCCAGGGCGTTCAACATCAAGACGGCATGGGGCACCGACATCTTGTTCGATTCCGACATGACAGTCCATCAAGGCGCGATCCTGACGACGCTCGGGCGCTGGTATCGGCCGGTCGAAATCCTCAAGATGGCGACCGCGGTCAACGGCGAACTGTTGGCTATGTCCGGGCCGCGCAACCCCTATCCGGGCAAGCTCGGGGTGATCGAGGCAGGCGCGCTTGCCGACCTCATCGTCGTTGACGGCGACCCGCTCGAAAACCTCAAGCTCATCGCCGATCCGGACAAGAATTTCCTTGTCATCATGAAGGACGGGCAGGTGGTCAAGGACGCGCGGACGTCATCGCGCTAGAGCAAGCGCCCTTCAATCCGCCGGCGCTTGTCCCGCCCCGCCCGCGGGCTGGGCATGGGCGATCGCGCTGGCGACTGTCGCCATCGTCGGCATGCCCCCGAGCTGCATCGATTCAACCGCGGTCGAGGGCACGATAACGATCGTCGAATTGCTACGCTTCAGGCCCTCATAAAGCATGTTCATCGCACGCAAGTGAAAAGCGATCGGGTTGTCGGCGTACATCTTGGCGGCCGCGTTGAACGAGTCGGCCACCTGCCGCTCCGAATCGCCCAAGATCACCCGCGCCTGACGCTCGCGCTCGGCCTGCGCCTGCATCGACATCGCGTCCTGCAAGGCGGCTGGGATCCGCACGTCCTTGAGTTCGACCGCGATGACGTCGATCCCCCAGGGTTTGGCGCGCGCGTCGATGATGCGCTGGAGTTCCACGCTCAGCTTGTCGCGCCCTTCCAGCATGTCGGCCAGCATGGTCTTGCCGATGACGTCGCGCAGGGCCGTCTGCGCCCCCCAGTTGATCGCCGAGCCGTAGTCGGCGACGTCGAGCGCCGCCGTTTTCGGATCGACCACCCTAAAGAACAGCACCGCGTCGACGTCGACCGGCACCGTGTCGCGCGTCATCGTCTGTTCCGCTCTGAAGGTGCTGGTGATGACGCGGGTGTCGATCCGGTAGGCGACGGTCTCGAGGATCGGTACGATAAAGAACAAACCTGGGCCTTCGAGGCTGCGGAATTTGCCGAGCCTCAGCACCACCACGCGCTCCCACTGATCGGCGACTTTGACTGCGCTGGCGACAATCGAGGCGATGACGCAGCTCGAGACCGCGATCACGACGCTAGCGACATAGCTCTCCGGGCTCAGGGTTGCGTAGGCAAGCCCCAGGCCAGCCACGAAGAGGATAACGAATGTCAGCCCAGGCAAGGGATTAGAGTTTCGCATGGGATAGGGCCTCGATCGCCGCGGCCGAGGGGGTCGCGCGCCTGACCGCGATTACCCTGTTATGTGGGGTGTTTTCAGCCGGGCGCCAGAGTTTGCCTTAAGCTGGCAGCCGCGGGCGCTGGTGAAAAATGTGATCGAATGCGGCAGAAACGGGGTTGCGTGAGCGTTCACGTGTGATTAACAATTGGTAAAAGAAGGCTTGCGGGGCGCGAATTCAGAGGGCGCTGCAATGTATCGCCTTTTCTTGACGATCGCATGTCTGAGCGCTGTCGCCTGGACGCCGGCGCTGGCGGAAAGTTTGTCCTCCGATCCGCTGAAGGCCCCTCGACCGCACGCGGCGAAGGCGAAGCACCCGGCCCCGCAGAAGTCGGCGAGCCTCGACGACGCCGTTCGCTTCTCGGACCCCTACGCGCCGCCGGAGGGCACGACCGTCGTCAGAAAAAGCGCCGGCCCTCCCGGCTATTCGTACCGGATTCCCACGGACCCGCAGGGTGGTCTGTCGATTTCCATGGGCCAGGATCAGGGCGGCCATACCACCGGGGGCCTGAAGTGGGGCTTCTAGAGCTGTTAGGAACTGATTAACTGTAAATTCTGAGGGTTGCGGGATGTTGATGTCCCGCAAGCCTTATCCCTCTGATGTTTCCGATTGCGAATGGGCGCTTGTGGCGCCTTATTTGACGCTTTTGCCGGAGGAGAGTGCGCAGCGCACGCACGCGTTGCGCGAGGTGTTCAACGGCATGCGCTATATCGTGAAGACGGGCGCCCCGTGGCGCTGGATGCCGAATGACCTGCCGCCATGGGAGATCGTCTACCAGCAGGCGCAGCGATGGCTGAAAGCGGGATGCTTCGAGACTCTGGCTGAGGACTTGCGCGTCATCCTGCGTCTTGCGGCGGGCCGAGGCGCGCAGCCAACCGCCGTCATCATCGACAGCCGGACCTTGCGCTCGACCCCTGAGAGCGGCGCTCGCGCCGCTTATGACGGCGCCAAACGCAAAAAGGGATCGAAGCTCCACTTGGCCGTCGACACGCTTGGCCATCTTCTGGCTCTGCATGTCACGCCCGCCAACGCGGATGATCGCGCCGAAGTCGGCCGTATCGCCAAGGCCGTTCAGGCGGAGACCGGAGAGAACGTGAAGATCGCTTTCGTCGATCAGGGCTATACCGGGGAGAAGCCAGCGGCCGCTGCCGCTGAACGCGGCATTGCGCTCGAGGTCATCAAACTGCCGCAGGCCAAGCGCGGTTTCGTGTTGCTGCCCAGACGATGGGTCGTCGAACGATCCTTCGCGTGGGCCACCCGCTTCCGAAGACTCGTCAAAGACTACGAACGCTGTGCTCAAACCCTGGCAGACCTCCATCTCATCGCCTTCGTCTGCATCATGCTCAAAAACGTCGCTAAACTTGCCCCAGGTTCCTAACAGCCTCTAGACCGGATGGGCTGCCACGCCTGATCGCTTCGACACGGCGCCTGGACACGGCCTTGCGCCGAGTGACCCATGCCCTAACCGCAGCCTTCGCCGCCGATCGGCCTGCTTTGCGCTGAAGCCGAACCGCCCTGAGCCGTCTCGGCTGGCGCATTCGGGGCCCCGCGGGCGCCGACGAGAGGCCTGCGTTCTCCTTATGCCGTAAAAGCAACATGCGCATATCGTACGCGCAGGTTTCTGGGGGAACGTCTCATGATTCCATTGTGTGGTATGGAGTCCGGCATCAGAGACTGGTGCAAGATGGGCCGGTGTTTGACTTCAACGACTGTCTTCATCCCCGCGTCGGCCGCTTCCGCCGGAGAATGCGCGTTCGATAAGTCGGAGGCGGATCGGCGGGTCATCGCGCCGCGGTCGCGGCAGGCCGATTCCCCCCTCTACGGCGGCATCCTGAATTTCCCGGACTTACGCCCATGAGCGAGGCGGGGGGTGAACGCGGCGCCTGCCTGGTCATCGGGGCCGGCGACGGGCTCGGCGCCTCGATCGCGCGCGCTTTCGCGCGCGAGGGCCTTCGCGTCTGCGTCACCCGGCGGCCGCGAAATACCGAGGCGGTGGACAAGCTCGCGGAAGCGATCCGCGCCGAGGGCGGCGAGGCTCACGCGTTCGGGCTCGACGCGCGCGTCGAAGACGATGTCGCGGCCCTGATCGACCGGATCGAGCGCGAGATCGGCCCGATCGAGGTGCTGGTCTTCAACATCGGCGCCAATGTGCGTTTTCCGATCGTCGAGACGACCACGCGCGTCTATTCCAAGGTTTGGGAGATGGCGGCCCTGGCCGGGTTCCTCGCCAGCCGCGAGGTCGCCCGGAGCATGATCGAACGCGGCCGCGGCGCCATCCTCTTCACCGGCGCGACCGCGAGCGTCCGTGGCGGGGCGGGCTTCGCCGCCTTCGCCGGGGCGAAGCATGCGCTCCGGGCGCTGGCCCAGAGTCTCGCTCGCGAACTGGGTCCGAAGGGAATCCACGTCGCCCACGTCGTGATCGACGGCGCGATCGACGGCGCCTTCATCCGCGGGCTCATGCCGGACGCCGCCGAAAAGCTCAAGCGGGAGGAAATTCTCGTTCCCGACGAGGTCGCTAAGAACTATGTTTGGCTTTATCGCCAAAAACGCAGCGCCTGGACATTCGAGATGGATTTGCGGCCGTGGTCGGAGAATTGGTGATGAGCGCCCCCATCGAATTCATTTTCGACTTTGCGAGCCCCAACGCCTACCTCGCCTATCGCGCGCTGCCGCCGATTCTCGAACGCACCGGCGCGCGGCTCGCAATCAACCCGTGTCTGCTCGGAGGCATCTTCAAGGCGACCGGCAATGTCGCGCCAGGCATCGCCTTTGCGGCGGTCAAGGGCAAGCTCGATTACGAAAGGCTCGAGATCCGCCGCTTCATCGCCAGGCACGGAATTGACAAATTCCGTTTCAACCCGAATTTCCCCGTGAACACGCTGATGCTGATGCGCGGATTTGTCGCCGCCCGCGAGGCCGGCGTCGAGGCCGCCTATCTCGAGATGGGGCTTGCGGGCCTGTGGGAAGAGGGCCTCAAGCTCGACGATCCCGAAATCCTCGCGCGTCGCGTCGATTCCGCAGGCCTGAATTCCGCGAGCCTGCTCGCGGCAGCGCAAACAGATCGCGTCAAGCTGAAGCTCGCCGACAACACCGCCGCTGCGGTCGCGCGCGGCGTGTTCGGCGTTCCGACCTTCTTCGTCGGCGGCGACATGTTCTTCGGCAAGGATAGGCTTGCGCAGGTCGAAGAGGCAGTTCAGGCGAGCCCGGCACAAGCGCGATCATAGGCGCGAGCGCCGCGCGTCGTCGTCACATCTGACAAAGCCTGCTCAGCGCCGTCTGCATGCCCGCTTACGGCCCGAAATGAGCGTTGGTCGCGCTCACACCCTTGTGATCAGCTTCGCTAAAATTGGGGCGCGGTCGACAAGCCCTCGATAAAGGCTTGCTACGATTGTCAATCGTCGCCGGGGCGCCGCGCCGAAGATGAATGTTTCGATTGGGGCAAGCCGCGGCCATCCAGGTTCAGTTTAAGTCTCCGCAAACGATGTCGGCATCGCGTCGGGGGATTGCTAAAACTTTAGCGATCCAATCGAGCGCGCGACAATCGCTTCGTGGGATTCTCCTGACGTCCGGACCTTGCGCGGGAAACGCAAGCTCCATCGAACGCAAGGAGAATCTGATGACACGTCTTCAAGCCTTTCTAAGCGATGAATCCGGGGTGACCGCGATCGAATACGCGCTGATTGCGAGCCTGATCGCGGTTTTCATTATCGTCGCCGTCCAGCTGGTCGGCACGAAGGTCAGCACCGTGTTCACCGAAGTCGGCAACACGCTCAAGTGATGCCTGCGCGCGCGCACTCGCCGAAGTGCGCGCGACCGCCGGCCGCGGCGATCCGCCGGAACTATCACCTGATTAAGGATCGGCGGCTAATCGCAATCCCACATTGGCGGATCGGTAAAAATCTAAGCGCCCAATCGAGACGTTGGCAATCGGCAGGTGGGATTTTGCATCGTGGTCGGGATCCTGCGCCCACTTCGAAAGCCCAGTCCGGGAACAGCCAACTTACGAACGCAGGGACCCATAGAGCGTCAGGAGAGTCCAATGCTTCGAGTTCGAAACTTCCTTAGTGATGAATTGGGTGTGACCGCGATCGAGTATGCGCTGATCGCGAGCCTGATTGCGGTGTTCATCATCGTCGCAGTCCAGCTGGTCGGCACGAACGTCAGCAACGTGTTCAACGAGGTCGGCAACACCCTCAAGTGAATTTGGAAGCGCGCCGGTCAGAGGTTTCGGCCGGCGCGCGATCAATTCGGATACGCAATTGACGGGAGCGCGATCGCGCGTGGACAATGGCAGGGCGCCCATCCTCCAGGGGTCCTTGACATGGTCCGACTCGCGATCGCGCTCTCGTTGGCGCTTGTGTTGGCCTGCGCCTCCGCCGTTGCTGCGGAGCGGCTAAGCAGCTACCCGGTCGATCCGGCGCAAGTGTCGGTTTCCGGTCTCTCGTCCGGCGCCTTCATGGCCAACCAGCTGCACATCGCCCATTCCGCCGAGGTTATGGGCGCGGCTATGATCGCCGGCGGCCTCTATGGCTGCGCGGTCCTGCATGCGACGGCCGACGGCGTGGAGGCGCTGGCCTCCCAGGCGGCCGGGCCCTGCGTGTCGACGCCCTTTCTGCTCGAGGACGTCTCTTTCTACACAGACCTCATAAAGACCCTTGCCCGCAAGGCGGAGATCGATCCGCCGTCGAACCTCGCCCACAGCAGAGTTCTATCTCTTCACCGGAGGCTCCGACTCGGTGGTGAGTTCAGCGACGGTCGAGAAGGGGCGGGCCGTCTACGCCGCGCTCGGGGTTCCGAACGCCAACATCGTCTTCGAAGACGACAGCGGACCGGCCGCAAGAGCCGGGCATTCCTGGGTGACGAAAAATTTCGGCGGAAGGTGCTCCGCCAACAAGGCGCCCTACATCAACGATTGCGATTACGACCAGGCCGGCGCCGAGCTCAAGGCGATCTATGGGCCGGATCTCAAGCCTCCCGCCGCGGCGCTCTCCGGCCGCATCGTCGCTTTCGACCAGAGCGAATTCGTGTCCGCCGGCGCCGCGCGAGCGAACGGGTTGTTGGACGCCGGCTACCTCTATGTGCCGAAAGACTGCGAACCCGGCGCTCCGGCGCCGTGCCGGCTGCACATCGTCCTGCACGGCTGCACGCAATCTTCAGAGGCGCTTGGCGACGAGTTTTACACCCGGATTGGCGTCAACGAATGGGCCGACGCCAATCGGATTGTCGTTCTCTATCCGCAGGCGCACGCCACCACGATCGCCGAACTGCCTCTCGAGGCCGGCTTGACGGCGGCGATCGACGCCAATCCCTATGGCTGCTGGAATTGGTGGGGATATGCCGAGGATCCGCGTTACCTCACAAAACATGGCGTCCAGATCAGCGCCATCTGGGCCATGGTCAGACGAAATCGAGGGTCAATGAGGCCGGTCTGCCGCTGGGGCCTCGTTGCGCCTAACGGCGACGCCCCGGCGCAAGGCGACCTGTGAGCCATGCGCTGGGCCACACGTGTCGCGGAATCAAAAATTTGGTCGCTCATATTGTAAAAATTAGGAATCCGTGCTATAGAATTGGGATTGAGCCGGCCTCGCGCCACGCGAAAAATGACGTTTGCGAAGCATTATAGAAAATCGGAGCCGGAAGAGTTCCATATTCGAAACACGCATAACCCATTGAAAAGTCTCGATTCGAAAAAATAAACGCTAGCAAATGAAAGCAAAGTTACTAACATTTAAGCGCGTTTTAAGGGCGTTTAGGAGCGTTTAAGCGCGTCGACCTCGCGCGTTCGACCGCTCAAGGGCGCCCGCGCGTCAGCCTAGGGATGAGTCCTCAGCCCCCGATCCCATGCCCAAGCTTGGAAACGCCTCGCAGCGGCTTAGATTGGGGCGCCCCGGCAGGCGTGGGAAAGCTTGAGGACTGAGGGCTCACAGGCGCATGGACGACTTTCTCCGCCTCGCGGAAGACCCCGACGCATGGGCGGCGCTCGCGACTCTGATCGCGATGGAGGTCGTCCTCGGCCTCGACAATCTCGTCTTTATCGCGCTGCTCACGAACCGCATCGACGAACGCCGGCGGGGCCTCGGGCGCAAGCTGGGCCTCTCGCTGGCGCTCGTGTTTCGCCTCGCGCTGCTCGCCTCGGCATCGTGGGTCGTACGCTTCACCGAGCCGCTGGGCACGGTGCTGGGACACAGCTTTTCCGTGCGCGACCTGCTGTTGCTCGCCGGCGGCCTGTTCCTGGTCTGGAAGGCGACGACGGAAATCCATCACCGCGTCGATCCGGATGGCGAGGCGGAGAACGAAAAGCCGCCGTCGCCGCTCGGCCTCATCTCCGGCCTGATCCAGATCATCTTGATCGACATCGTCTTCTCGGTCGACAGCATCATCACGGCCGTTGGCATGACCGAGTATTTTCCGATCATGGTCATCGCCGTCGTCGTGGCGGTCGGGGTGATGATGGTCGCCGTGGCGCCGCTGGCGGCGTTCATCCACCGCAATCCCACGGTTTTGATGCTGGCTTTGAGCTTCCTCCTGATGATCGGCATGACGCTGATCGCCGACGGTTTCGGCTTTCATATCGAAAGAGGCTATATTTACGCCGCGATGTTTTTTTCCTCTGTGGTCGAGACGCTCAACGTCTTGGCGAGGCGCAAGCCAAGGCGACGGACATGACTTTGAGCTCTCTCATCCTCTTCGCCGCCGGCGCCCTGATGGCCGGGGTCGCGTTTGCCGTCGCGACGAGGTAAACGTGCCGGATCTCCTCGCGATTGGCGAAGCGCTGGTCGAACTCAACCAGCCGAAGGACGGCGCCCCCTTCGTACAGGGGTTCGGCGGCGACACCTCGAACGCCATGATTGCGGCGGCGCGGCTTGGCGCGGACGCCTCTTATTTCACCGGCGTCGGCGCCGATCGTTTCGGTCAGGCGCTGACCGAGCTCTGGCTCAAGGAGGGGGTCGACGCGAGCCGGATCGTGGTCAACGGCGGCGCTCATACCGGGCTTTATTTCGTCACCCATAGCGAACAGGGCCACGAGTTCTCCTACATGCGCGCAGGCTCGGCGGCGAGCCGGATCAGCGAGACTGATCTGCCCGTCGACCGCATCCGCGAGACCAAGATCCTGCACATCTCCGGGATCAGCCAGGCGATCTCCTCGTCCGCCACTGACGCCGCGTTCGCCGCGATCGACATCGCGCACGACGCCAAGCGGCTCGTCTCCTATGACCCGAACCTGCGGCTGAAGCTCTGGCCTTTGCGCCGCGCGCGGGCGGTCATTCACGAGGCGATGCGCGGCTGCGACATCGCCCTTCCGGGTTTCGACGACGCGGAGCATCTGACGGGCTTGAGAGACCCTGACGCCATTGCAAGTTTCTACCTCGAACTCGGCGCAGGCGTGGTCGTGGTGAAAATGGGCCGCGGCGGGGCGCTGGTGGCGACGCCCAAGGGGCGCGAGCGGATCTATTCGCACCCCGTCAAGGCGGTCGATGCGACTGGAGCTGGCGACTGCTTCGACGGCGCGTTTCTAGCGGAATACGTACGCCACGGCGATCCATTCGCCGCCGCGCGTTTCGCCAATGTGGCGGCGGCGCTCTCGACCGTTGGCTACGGTGCGGTTTCGCCGCTGCCGAGACGCGCGGACGTCGAAGCGATCATGGCGGTGCGGGCATCGTGACGCCATTCTTTCCGAGTGCCTCATTGGCGGCAGCCTATATCGTCGCCTGCTTCCTGCTCGCCGCGACGCCCGGCGCTGACATGGCGCTCTTTCTGTCTCGCACGCTGGCCGGCGGCAGGACGCAAGGCTTCGCCGCGCAAGCGGGCGCTAATGTCGGGCTCGTCGTCCACACCTTTGCCGCCGCGCTCGGGCTTTCGGCGCTGCTCGCGGCCTCGTCCGAGGCCTACGAGGCGGTGAAGGTCGGCGGCGCGCTCTATCTGCTGTGGCTTGCCTGGCGCGCGATCCGCCACGGCTCCGTGCTCAAGCTCACGACCGACGCCATGGCGCGAGGAGGCTTGCGCGGCGCTTTCGCGAACGGGTTCCTCATCAACCTCACCAATCCGAAGATCGTACTCTTCTTTGTGACCTTTCTGCCGCAGTTCATCAGCGCGAGCGATCCGCATGCGAGCATGAAGCTGTTCGCATTGGGCCTCGGCTTCATCACGATCACGACGACCGTGAACGCGATCGTCGTGCTCGTGGCGGGCCACTTTGTCGCAGCGGCGAAACGCAACCCGCGCGCGCTGCGAGTCTTCGACTATGGCTTCGCTGCGCTGATGAGCGCCTTCGCGGGACGCCTTCTTTGGAGCGAGACGAGATAGGAGCGCCGATCGTGGACATGGAAGCGTTCCGCGCCTCGCTTTCAGCTCCAGAACCGCCAGCCTTGAGCCCGGCCCTGCGCGCGCTCTGGCTCGACGCGCGTGGGAATTGGGACGGCGCGCATGACGCCGCACAAGCGGACGAGGGCGGCCCGGGCGACTGGGTGCACGCTTATCTGCATCGCAAGGAGGGCGACGCCGGCAACGCCGCCTATTGGTATCGCCGCGCGCGCAAGCCGGTCTGCCGAACTTCGCTCGACGAAGAATGGGCGGCGATCGCCGACGCGCTTTTGAAGGCTCAGGGCTAGACTCGAGCCTGCCAAATTCACCGGATCAGAGGAGTTCGAGCCTATGCCTGTCATCGTCGCCTTCGGCGATTCCAACACCTGGGGCTATGATCCGGCCACCGGAAGCCGGCTTCCCCGCGCGCAGCGATGGCCGAGCGTCTTGCAGCGTGAGCTGGGAGCGGATTTCGAGGTGATCGCCGAGGGGCTCAACGGCCGCACGACCGTCCACGATGATCCGATTGAGCCCTATCGCTGCGGCGCGGATGCGCTCCCGCCCTGCCTCATGAGTCATGCGCCGGTCGACCTCGTGATCCTCTCGCTTGGCTGCAACGACCTGAAGACGCGCTTTTCCGTTTCCGCCTTCGACATCGCGGAAGGCGCCGGGCGCCTCATCTTTCTCGTCCGCGCCTATGGGCAAAGCGCGAACGGCCGGCCGCCGAAAATCCTGCTGGTTGCGCCGCCCCCGATCGCCAAGCTCGCCGATTACGCGGAAATGTTCGAGGGCGGCCGCGAGAAGTCCGTTCTCCTCGGCCAGCGTTTTCGTGACGTTGCGGAGCGCGAAGGCGTCGCGTTCCTGGACGCCGGGCAGGTCATTCGATGTTCGGATCTCGACGGGATCCACTATGAAGTCGATCAGCATGAATTGCTCGGCCGAGCTGTGGCGGAAGCGGTTCGCGGAGCGCTCGCCCCTCCTGCGGTCTCGATAGAGTAGCCGCGTTGCGGATCGCCGGTCTGCCACCGGTGAGGAGCGCAAGCGGGCAACGCACGCTCTGAACACCGTTGCGCCGTCAAGCTTGTGCCGCTAATGCAAGCCCCAAAGCCTCCTTCATGGACATTCCGCCTTGAGCGTCGACGCGGACACTGACGCGCTTGCCGCGCGCGATCTTCTGCTCTCCGCCGCGCGCGAGGCCGGAGCGCTGGCGCTCGAATATTTCAATCCCGGCGCCCGAACCTCGGCCCGAGTCGTGACAAAAGCCGGCGGATCGCCGGTCTCGGACGCCGACCTTGCCGCGGATTCGCTTCTCAAGCGCCGCTTGCAGGAGGCGTTGCCCGACGCGGGCTGGCTGTCCGAGGAGACGGTCGACGATTTCGAGCGCCTTTCCCGCCGCAGCCTCATCATTGTCGACCCGATCGACGGCACCCGGGCGTTTGTGGTCGGCGATCCTCGATGGGCCGTCTCGGTGGCGCTGGTCATCGACGAACGGCCGGTCGCCGGCGTCGTCTATGCCCCGGCGCTCGATGAGACCTATGCGGCGGCGCGCGGCGCCGGCGCAACATTCAATGGCGCGTCTCTCAGTCCCTCCGTCGGCTGGCCGCCACGCGCCGCCGCCGGCCCCAAGCTCATCATCGAGGCAATGGCGACGGAGATCGACGCCTCGATCGAGATCGTCCCGCGCGTGCCCTCGCTCGCGTATCGACTGTGCATGACGGCTCGCGGCGCGGTCGATTTCGCGGTCTCGGCCCAGAACTCGAGCGACTGGGACATAGCAGCAGCCGATATTCTGCTCGAGGAATCGGGCGCGCGCCTCGCCGATGCTTCGGGTGAGCGGCTGCGCTACAATTCACGGCATGTCCGCCGCAGCGCGCTTCTGGCCGCCCCGGATGCGGCTTTGCCCCGGCTCATCAAGGGGTTTCGCGTCGCCACCAGCACTTCGCCAGGCTGACCGGCGTCGGCTTTTTCGGACGCTTGCGTTTTCGCCGCCGCGAAGGCAAAGGCCAACTCGCCGAGCCGCGCTCATCCCGCGCACGCTCAAGGAAATGTGATCCATGACCTCTCCCGATGCGAAAGCCCAAGACGAGGCAAAGCCGCAGCGCCTACACTTGGTGTTCGGCGGCGAGCTGAAATCGGTTGGAAGCCACGAGTTTCGTGATCCCTCGAAGCTCGACATTGTCGGCCTCTTCCCCGATTACGCCAGCGCCGAGCGCGCCTGGCGCGCCAAGGCGCAACAAACGGTCGATAACGCGCAAACGCGCTACTTCATCGTCCATCTGCATCGTCTGCTCGAGCCCGACCTCCTCCCTCCGACCCGGACGGCCTGAGCGCCGCATGGCGAGGCGTATAGGCAGATCGCAATGGGCGCAGGAGGCGATCGGCTTCGGGCTTGCGACCTACTTGTCGTTCGTCCGCAGCACCAGCCGGTTCACCACGATTCCCGAGAACGTGGATGCCTATATCAAGGATGACCTACCGCTTATCTCGGCGATGTGGCACGGCCAGCATTTGATGATGCCGTTCGCCCGACCCGTGACCATGGATCGGCTCGCGGTGCTCGTCTCCCGGCATGAAGACGCCGGAGCCCAGGCTTTAGCCGCCGAACGTCTCGGGATCACGCCGGTCCGTGGTTCGGGCGGCCCGGCCGATCGTAACTATTACAAGGGCGGGGCGCCGGCGACGCGCGAACTCCTGCGCCAGCTCGAATCCGGCTCGTCTGTCGCGATGACTGCCGATGTGCCCAAGCGCGCGCGCGTGGCGGGGCGGGGAATCGTGACGCTCGCCAAACTTTCCGGCCGGCCGATCGTCCCGACCGCCGCAGTCATGAGCCGGCGTGTCCAGTTCAGCAGCTGGGACCGGGCGTCGCTCGGACTGCCCTTCGGGCGCGCGATCATCGTTGTCGGCGATTTTATCCGCGTTTCGCCAAACGCCGATGAGGAGGAGATGGAGGCCGTGCGGCTCGCGGTCGAGCGTGGGCTCGACGAGGCGCACCGGCAGGGCTACGCCATGGTCGGCGCAAGCGACCCGGGCGCCGATCTCAGATCGCGATGACCGCTCCGCTCTCGCTTGTTGGCTATCGATGGGCCTCGTTCCTGGCGACGCCGTTGGCCGGGCCGATCCTGGCGATGCGCCTTAAGCGCGGCAAGGAGGATTCGCGGCGGATGGGCGAGCGGCGTGGCCTGACCGGCCTTGTCCGCCCGCCCGGCCCGCTCGTCTGGTTGCATGGCGCGAGCGTCGGCGAAGCCGGCGTGCTGCTGCCGTTCGTCGAGCGCATCACGCGCATGGGCGCGACCGCGCTCGTGACCACGACGACGGTGACCTCGGCTGCGATGCTCGCGCAGCGCCTCCCGGCCGGCGCGCTGCATCAATATGCGCCGCTCGACAGTCCGGTCTTCGTGCGACGATTCATCAAACGCTGGCGTCCCGACGCCGCGTTGGTGGCCGAAAGCGAGCTCTGGCCCAATATGATCGTCGAACTGAAGCGTTCGAAATCGCGGCTCGCGATGATCAATGGGCGGATCAGCGAGCGCTCGTTCCGCAGATGGGGGAGGGCGCCGCGTTTCATCGCCGCGCTCCTGGCGGAGTTCGACGTCTGCCTCGCGCGCAGCGAGGAGGACGGCGAGCGGCTCTCAACGCTTGGCGCGCCGAACGTCCTGGTCGCGGGCGACATCAAGTTTGACGCGCCGACGCTGCCGGCCGACCGGCGCGAGCTGGCCGAACTCGCGGGCGCCACATCGGGGCGCCAGATGTGGATCGCCGCCTCGACCCACGAAGGCGAAGAGGCGATCGCGGCAGCCGCGCACAAGCGCCTCGCCCAGGTCTTTCCCGACGCGCTGACCTTGATCGCGCCGCGCCATCCCGAACGGGGCGAGGGGATTCTCAGGCAGTTGGAGGAGCAGGGCCTCAGCTGCGCGCTGCGCTCGCGCGGCGAGACGATCGGCCCGGGGACTGCGGCTTACATCTGCGATACGATCGGCGAGCTCGGGCTTTTCTATCGCCTGGCCGGGGTGGTGTTCGTCGGCAAGTCCTTCGTCGCCGGCGGCGGCCAAAATCCGATCGAACCCGCGCGCCTCGCCTCGGCCGTTCTGCATGGGCCGATGGTCGGGAATTTCGCCGACGCTTATGCGGCGCTCGACGAGGCCGGCGGCGCCTTGACCGTCGCGCGCCCGGAGGACTTGGGGGAGACGCTGATCGCGCTGTTCGCCAATGCGGCGCGACTGCGCGCGATGGCGCGCGCGGCCGGAGATACGGTCGAGCGACGCGCAGGAGCGGTCGATCGCTCGATGGGCGCGCTCCGAGGGCTGTTGCCGTCCGCCGGGGCGGGGCGGTGAAGGCGCCGCGCTTCTGGAGCCGACCAAGACCAACCCTGCTTGCCCGCTTGCTCCAGCCGACGGGCTGGGCCTACGGACGAGCGACCGCGCAACGCATGCGGGGGCCGGGCGAGCGCGCCGGCGCGCTGACGATTTGCGTCGGCAATTTTACTGTGGGGGGGGCAGGCAAGACGCCAACCGCGCTAGCGCTGGCGCGGATGCTGATCGGCGACGGCCGACAAGTCGCCTTCTTGTCACGGGGCTATGGCGGCGTCGAACGCGTGGAGCCGCTGCTCGTCGATTCGGACGGCCATACTGCAGCGATGGTCGGCGACGAGCCCGTGCTGCTCGCCAAACTGGCGCAGTGCTGGGTCGGAACGGATCGGGTGCAAAGCGCAAGACGCGCGGTCGAAGCCGGCGCGGATACGCTCATTCTCGACGACGGCCTGCAAAACCCTGGTCTGATCAAAGACCTGTCCTTCGCTGTGGTGGATGGCGAAAGCGGCTTCGGCAACGGGCTCTGCGTCCCGGCTGGTCCGTTGCGCGCGCCAGTCTCGGCGCAGCTGCCGTTTGTGCGGGCGCTGATCGTGCTCGGCGGCGACGACGCGGCGGCGACTCGAATCGCTGATTTGGCGCCTGGCAAGCCGCTCATGCGCGCGAGCCTCGAGCCCGACGCGCTCGCCGCGGCGCCCTTGATCGGACGCGAAGTCGTCGCCTTCGCCGGCATTGCGCGACCGGAGAAATTCTACGCTACGCTACGCCGGGTCGGGGCGCAGATCGTCGCCACGCGCGATTTCGCCGACCATCATCCCTACACGCAGCGCGAATTCGACGCGCTGATCGACGAAGCGGGCCGGCGAGGCGCGCTTCTGGCGACGACCGAGAAGGACGCGGCGCGGCTGAGCGCCCGTCAGGCCCGCGCCGTCGTGACCCTGCCGGTCACCTTGCGTTTCGACGATCCGGCGTCAGTCAGGCGCGTCCTTCGACAGGCTGTGGCAGGGTAGGCGGCCCTTCTTCCCGGCGCCTTTGGTCAGAAAGCGCGTCAGTTGGAACCGTTTCGACCCTTTGCCGCCATTCAGGATCCGCTCTATGGACAGGCGGACAGCGCGAGGGAGCAGACCCTGGCCGACGGATGTCGGCCGCGCCGCCAGCCGTCGTCAGAAGCAAGCCTGAGTTCTGGGCGAGAGTGGTGGAGTGGCGTTGCTGTCTAGAATCGGACAGTTGCATGTGGGACGATGATCCGGGTCTGCGAGAACAGCTTGCCGCAAGACTAAGGCGGGAGACGACGGGCGAGGTGCTGTTTTCGCGCGCCGACCGCGGCCGCTATTCGACCGACGCGTCCATTTACCAGATCGAGCCGGTCGGCGTTCTCGTGCCGCGTACGATCGCGGATGTCACGACCGCGATGGCGATTGCGCGCGAGAGAGGCGTTCCGGTTCTGCCGCGCGGCGGCGGCACCAGCCAATGCGGCCAGACAGTCAACCGGGCCCTGGTCCTCGACTGCTCCAAATACCTTCGCCACGTGCTGGAGATCGACCCCGACCGGCAGCGGGCTGTTGTCCAGCCGGGCATGGTGCTCGGCCATCTTAACGCGGCCTTGAAGCCCCACGGGCTGTTCTTCCCTGTCGATCCTTCGACCCATGCGCGCTGCACCATCGGCGGCATGGCGGCCAACAATTCCTGCGGCAGCAAGTCGATCCGCTATGGCCTGATGGCCGACAATGTCGCGGCCATCGACGCGATCCTGGCCGACGGCGCGCGTTTCCGCTTCGGTCCCGATTGGCCTGGACAGGGCGCCACGAAGCCAGAGGCCATCGGCGCGCTGATGGACCGGCTGCAGACCTTGGGCCAGGATTTGGCGCCCGAGATCGCCGCCCGGTTTCCGAAAGTGCTGCGCCGGGTCGGCGGCTACAACATCGATGCGCTGACGCCGGCGGCGGCTGCTGAGGGCCGTGACAATCCGGCGAGGCTGCTGGTTGGTTCGGAAGGAACGCTCGCGTTTTCGGCCGCGCTAGAGCTGATCCTTCATCCCATCAAGCCCCGCAAAGTGCTTGGAATCTGTCAGTTTCCCTCGTTTAGGGCTGCGATGGAGGCGACCCGCCATATTGTCGCGCTCGATCCCGAGGCGGTGGAGCTCGTCGACCGCACGATGATCGACCTCGGCCGCGGCATCCCGATCTTCCGCGCTACGATTGACCGGATGGTGATTGGCGAGCCTGACAGTCTGCTGATCGTCGAATTCCATGGGCTGGAGGATCAGCCGCTCTTGGCTCACCTCGCGCGGCTCGAGACGCTCATGGGCGACCTCGGCTTTCCGCACAGCATGGTTCGCGCCACCGAGCCGGAATTTCAGGCGCAGATCGCCGAAGTGCGCGAGGCGGGCCTCAACATCATGACGTCGATGAAAGGCGACGGCAAACCGATCTCTTTCATTGAGGATGCCGCCGTGCCCCTCGAGGACTTGGCGGACTATACCGAGCGGCTCAACGCGGTCTTCGAACGTCATGGCGCGCGCGGGACCTGGTACGCCCATGCGTCGGTCGGCTGCCTGCACGTGCGTCCGGTCCTCAACATGAAGGATCCGGCGGACGTCAGGAAAATGCGTTCGATCGCCGAGGAATGTTTCGAGCTCGTCCGCCGCTACAAGGGCTCGCACAGCGGCGAGCACGGCGACGGCATCGCCCGGAGCGAGTTCAACGAGCCGATGTTCGGAGCGCGCATCGCCAGCGCCTTCGAGGCGGTGAAGGATGCGTTCGACCCAGTGGGCCTCCTCAATCCCGGCCGAATCGTCCGTGCGCCGCGTTTCGACGACCGATCGCTGTTCCGCTACGGGCCCAACTATCGTCCGATCGAGGAGTTCTCGCCTCAGCTCGACTGGTCGGACTATCCGGGGCCGCTCGGCGGTCTCATGGGCGCCGTCGAGATGTGCAACAACAACGGCCAGTGCCGCAAGTTCGACGCCGGCGCGATGTGTCCAAGCTATCGCGCGACCCGCGACGAGCAGCATCTTGTTCGCGGCCGAGCAAATAGTCTTCGGCTCGCCCTCACCGGCCAGCTCGGCAAGGAGGGGCTGGCCTCGGACGACGTTGCGGAGGCGCTCAAGCTCTGCGTCTCCTGCAAAGCCTGTCGGCGCGAATGTCCGACTGGCGTTGATATGGCCAAGATGAAGATCGAGGCGACGGCGGCGCGCGCCGCTCAGCACGGAATAAGCTTACGCGAACGGATCGTGGCCGAACTGCCCCGCTACGCGCCGTTTGCCGCAATCTTCGCTGGCGCCGCCAATCTTCGCAACAAGGCGCCCGCGTTGCGCCGCCTGTTCGATCAGAAACTGGGATTTGCCGAGCAGCGCGATCTGCCGGCCTGGCGAACGGATAGTTTTCGCGACGAAGAGGGCTCCGCTTACGCCAAGTCGGGGAGCGCGATGCGCAGCGTCGTGCTCTTCGCCGACACGTTCAACCGTTACTTCGAGCCTGACAATCTGCGCGCTGCGCTCCGCGTCGTCGCGGCTGCAGGATGGAGGCCGTTGCTGCCGCGCCGCGACGGCCGTCCGCTCTGTTGCGGCCGGACTTATCTTGCCGCGGGGATGATCGAAAAAGCGCGCGCCGAAGCCCGTCGGACACTGGCGGCGCTCGCCGGCGACGCGCTCGTGGTGGGCCTCGAGCCCTCGTGCCTCATGACCTTGCGCGACGAATTCGTGTCCCTGCTGCCGGGAAGCGAAGCGCGAGCGCTCGCAGGCCGCGCGGTCACCTTCGGGGAGTGGATGACGCGCGAGACAATTGCGCTCAAGCTTCGACCGATGGCGACCAAGGCGCATGTCCACGGCCATTGCCATCAGAAAAGCTTCGGCGCGTTCGATGCGGCTCTCGCGGCTCTGCGCCAGACGCCGGATCTGACTGTCGCGCCGATCACTTCATCCTGTTGCGGTATGGCCGGGGCGTTTGGCTATCAGTCCGAGACGCAGGACGTCTCGCGCGCCATGGCGGAGGCCGATCTCCTGCCCGCCGTGCGCATCGCCAAACCCGATGAGCTGATTGTCGCCGACGGGTTTTCGTGTCGGCATCAGATCGCCGATCTTTCGGGGCGAGTTGCGTTGCATTCGGTTCGCGTGCTGGCGGATGCGCTCCCGTCCGGAGGGTCGGCGTAGGCCTCCCGCGTTGGCGGGGCGTCCATTGACAAATCCAGAATTGTGCGGCGGAGTTTTTCTGCGAAGAGCAGTTCGCGCTGGGCGACGTTTAAACAACTAGAAAGTATGATTGTCTCCCCTCTTATACACAATTTTAGCAACCTGAGACGCGAATGGACGACCTCAAGTTTTCTTCAATCTTCTCCCCGTAACTCATTAAAAATGCTGGAGTTTGCCACAAGACTCAAATATTTTACTTTGATTTTCCCTGCAGCCTGATCGCCCCGTGGTTGTATTTCGGGCGCTGCGCGGCCGAGCGAGCATCCGTGGCGATAGGGGAGGGCCGCGCGCGCCCGCGCCGATGCGGCGTTGCGGCTTGCCAGACTCGCAAAACGCGCGCAATTTTCCTCTCAGCGAAACGCTCGGGCAGCGCCAAGCGGAATCAATCGGGAGGACCAATGCTCGACAAAGCGCCCAATGCTCGTGTGACGGCGTTCCTTGGCAAGTTCGGCGCCGCGTTGGCCGCGGGCGATATCGACGCCGCGGTCGCCATGTTCGGCGTCGAGAGCTACTGGCGCGATCTTGTCGCCTTCACGTGGAACATCAAGACGATGGAAGGGCGCGATCAGGTCCGCGACATGCTGACCCACTGCCTCAAACAGGCGAACCCGCGCGATTGGCGCGTTGCCGAGGGCGAAGTCGCCACCGAGGCGGACGGCGTGCTCGAATCCTGGATTTCGTTCGAGACCGAGATCGCACGGGGATATGGCCACGTCCGCATCAAGGACGGCGCCATCTGGACCCTGCTGACCACGATGGTCGAACTCAAGGGCCATGAAGAGAAAGCAGGCTTCACCCGGCCGCTCGGCGCGAGGCACGGCGTCAACCCCGGCGCAAAGACCTGGAAGGAATTGCGCGACGAGGAGGCCGAGAAGCTCGGCTATGACACACATCCCTATGTGCTGATCGTCGGCGGCGGTCAGGGCGCGATCGGGCTTGGCGCGCGTCTCAGGCAACTCGGCGTGCCGACGATCATCGCGGAAAAGAACGAGCGCGCCGGCGACTCCTGGCGCAAGCGCTACAAGTCCCTCTGCCTCCACGACCCGGTCTGGTACGACCATCTGCCCTATATCGACTTTCCGAAAAATTGGCCGGTGTTCTCGCCGAAGGACAAGATCGGCGATTGGCTGGAAATGTACGCCAAGGTGATGGAGCTGAACTACTGGACCAAGACGACCGTCAAGAGCGCGAAGTTCGATCCAAAGACGAAGGAATGGACGGTTGTCGTCGATCGCGACGGTAAGAAAGTCACCTTGCACCCCAAGCAATTGGTGTTTGCGACCGGCATGTCCTCGAAGGCGAATTTGCCGAAATTCAAGGGGATGGAGACTTTCAAGGGCGAGCAGCATCATTCGTCAACCCATCCCGGACCCGACGCTTACAAGGGCAAGAAGGTCGTCGTCGTCGGCTCGAACAACTCGGCGCACGACATTTGCGCTGCGCTCTACGAAGCCGGCGTCGACGTGACCATGGTGCAGCGGTCGAGCACGCATATCGCGCGCTCCGACAGTTTGATGGATATCGCCCTCAGCGGTCTTTACTCCGAGCGCGCGGTCCGTGAAGGCATGACGACGGCGAAGGCAGACCTCATCTTCGCTTCCTGGCCGTACCGGGTGATGAGCGGAAATGAGAAGCTGGTTCACGATAAGATTCGGAAAGCCGACGCCGGTTTCTACAAGGCGCTCGAGAAGGCGGGCTTCAAGCTCGACTATGGCGAGGACGAATCCGGCTTGTTCATGAAATACATGCGCCGCGGTTCGGGCTATTATATCGACATCGGCGCTTCGCAACTCGTCATCGACGGCAAGATAAACCTGGTCTCCGGGCAGGTGGAGGAAATAACGCCGCACGGCGTCAAGCTCGATAACGGCAAGGAAGTGCCGGCCGACGTGATCGTCTACGCGACCGGCTACAGCTCGATGAACGGCTGGGTGGCCGATATCTGCGGTCAGGAAATCGCTGACAAGGTCGGGAAGGTCTGGGGCCTCGGCTCAAACACTAAGAAGGATCCCGGCCCGTGGGAGGGCGAACCGCGCAATATGTGGAAGCCGACCCAGCAGGAGGCGTTATGGTTCCACGGCGGCAACCTGCACCAGTCGCGGCACTATTCCCAATTCCTGGCGTTGCAGTTGAAGGCGCGACTCGAGGGCATTCCGACGCCGGTCTACGGGCTGCAGGAGGTCCATCACAAGGCGTGACGTCGTCGTGCGAGGACCGCGATGGCTCACGGCAGCCGCACGGTCGCCGTCGCCAGGCAGGCGATTCCTTCGCCGCGCCCGGTAAAGCCGAGCTTCTCGCTCGTCGTCGCCTTGACCGCGACCCGGCCGACATCGAGGCCCGTGATCTCCGCGACGCGGGCGCGCATCGCTTCGCGGTGCGCGCCGATCTTTGGCGCTTCGCAAACGAACGTGACGTCAAGGTGGACAATCGTGCCGCCGCGCGTGCGTACCCGTTCCGCCGCATGGGCGAGGAAGACCTTCGACGCTATTCCTTTCCACTGAGGATCGGAGGGTGGAAAATGCTGGCCGATGTCGCCCTCGGCAAGCGCGCCGTAGAGCGCGTCGGCAAGCGCGTGTAAGCCGACGTCAGCGTCGGAATGGCCGCTGAGCGTTGCGGAATGGGCAATGCGAACGCCGCACAGCCACACGTGATCGCCGGGGGCGAAAGCGTGAACATCGAACCCCTGGCCGACCCGCGTCTCGCCGAGGCTCGCGGCGAGCCGAGCCTCTGCCGCTTCGAGATCCTGCATGGTGGTCACCTTGACGTTGGCGGGTTCGCCTTCGAACACATAAGCCGGCGCGCCTGCCCATTCGGCCACCGCCACATCGTCGGTGAGATCGCCGACGCCGGCGCTGGCGGCGCGTCGATGCGCCTCGAGGATAAGAGGAAAACGAAAGGCCTGCGGCGTTTGCACGGCTCTCAGCGCCGATCGCGGCGGGGTCGCGAGAACACGCCCGTCGGCGTCGACCTGCTTGACGGTGTCGCTCAGAGCCGTTCCGGGGGCCGCGGCCCCATGACGCTCGGCAGCTTCGATCGCGCGCGCGATGAGGGCGGGTGAGGGGAAGGGCCGCACCGCATCGTGAATGAGCACGATATCCAGATCCGCAGCCGTGAGGGCCTGGAGGCCGGACAGGACGCTTTGCTGACGGGTTGCGCCGCCAATCGCCGGCGGCGCGAGCGCGGCCGCGGCGCTCGCCGCCAGCTGCACGATCGCTTGATCATAGAGCGGGCGATCGTCTGGCCGGATGACCACGGCTATGGCCGAGAACGGGAAGCTCGCGGCCAATGCTTCTAGGGTATGCACGATCAGCGGACGGCCAGCGCAACTGAGATATTGCTTCGGCCGATCTGCACCAAGCCTCACGCCTCGGCCGCCGGCGACGACCAGAAGCCCAACCTTATTCGATGACAATTGTGGCTCCGACGATCGCTTGAGATGCCTTTTCCTGCGCGGAGGCGGCTGCGTCAATGCGGGCCCCGCGCGAGCGGCGTCTTGACTTGGCTTTGGTCGCCGCCGATCAATTGCCGCGAAACCCTTCCGGAAATTCACCTGTGCCGCTGAAACTGATCCTCGCCAACAAAGCCTATTCGTCGTGGTCGCTGAGACCCTGGATCTTGCTCGCGCAACTCAAGATCCCCTTCGAGGAAGTGGTTATCCCGATGGATCAGCCGGAAACGCGCGCGAGCATGCTTAAATACGCGCCGACTGGAAAGTGCCCGTCACTACAAGACGGCAAGATCGCAATTTGGGAGTCGCTCGCGATCATCGAATACCTGGCGGAGGCTTACCCCGAAAAGACGGTGTGGCCGAAAGGCAAAGCCGCCCGCGCCCACGCGCGATCCCTGGCGAGTGAAATGCACGCGGGCTTCGTCGCGCTGCGACAGGCGTGCCCAACGAATTTTCGCCGGCCGGTCAAGGCAATTCCGCTGAGCGATGAGGTCCGCGCAGATGTCGCGCGCATCGAAGCCGCGTGGGCGCATGCGCGCGCGACTTTTGGCAGGGGCGGACCTTTCCTGTTCGGGCGCTTTTCCGCCGCCGACGCAATGTTCGCGCCCGTCGTCAGCCGCTTTCATGTCTATGACGTCTCGGTCTCGACGCAGACGCGCGCCTATATGGAGGCGATCATGGCTCTCCCCGCGTGGAAGGCCTGGATCGCTGACGCCCACGCCGAACCGTGGCGGATCAAACATTATGACGTGATCTGAGCAGGCAAGACCTTTACCAGCTCCGGTGAGGTCTTTCCGTAAAGTCCGGTCCGCGGGCCGGACCATAGCAATATGTTGCAAATAAACAACATCTTGCATGCTCTTGCGGAAGCCAAGCATTCGCTAGATCAAATTATAGAATCCGCAAGGGATTTAACCCAGTGTCACGGGTGAACAACGGCAACAATGTTGAGACTGCTCCAAAGTCTGCGGCTGGGATTAAGGAACTAGAACGCAATGGCGCGACTAAACAGCGCGTTGACAATGAAGAGTGGCGAGGGAGAAGCCAACGCTGCGGAATGGCGCCGGCTTATTGGCGAACTCAACCTGCGCCGACGCGCGGCGGCGGAAGGCGGTTCAGCCAGAGCGCGCGACCGTCATGTTGGCCGTGGCAAACTCCTGGCGCGTGAGCGCGTCGCTGGCCTGGTGGATCCCGGTTCGCCATTTCTGGAAATAGGCGCACTCGCGGCTTTCGACATGTATGAGGGCGACGTCCACGGCGCGGGTCTGGTGACGGGAATCGGCCTTATCGACGGCCGCGAGGCCATGGTCATCGCCAACGACCCGACCATCAAGGGCGGCGCCTATTATCCGATGACGGTGAAGAAGCATCTGCGCGCGCAAGAGATTGCGGCGGAGAACCGTATCCCCTGTGTTTATCTTGTCGACTCGGGCGGGGCCAATTTGCCTTACCAGGCAGAGGTCTTTCCCGACCGCGACCATTTCGGCCGGATCTTCTTCAATCAGGCGCGCATGTCGTCGGCGGGCGTATCTCAAATCGCGGTGGTGATGGGCTCCTGCACCGCGGGCGGAGCCTATGTGCCGGCGATGTCGGACGAGACGATCATCGTCGACAGGCAGGGGACGATCTTTCTCGCCGGGCCACCGCTGGTCAAGGCGGCGACCGGCGAAACGGTGAGCGCGGAAGACCTCGGCGGTGGAGATATGCACACCCGCGTCTCGGGTGTCGCGGACACGCTGGCGCGTGACGACACCCATGCGCTCGGGCTCGCCCGGCGCGCGATTGCCAACCTCAATCGGGCGCCAAAGCGCTCGATCGATTGGGCGAAGCCGGTCGAACCTTTTTATCCGGCCGAGGAGCTCGAACATCTGGCGCCGGTCGACCTTCGTCAGCGGGTCGACGCGCACGAGATCATCGCCCGGCTCGTCGACGGTTCGAAGTTCGACGAGTTCAAGCCTCGCTACGGCGTCACACTGGTCACGGGATTCGCGCGACTTTCAGGCATGCTCATCGGAATCATCGCCAGCAATGGCGTCCTGTTTTCCGACAGCGCGCTGAAGGGAACGCACTTCGTCGAACTCTGCGTCCAACGCGATGCGCCGATGCTGTTCCTGCAGAACATCTCCGGCTTCATGGTCGGACAGCGCTACGAGGCGGGAGGCATCGCCAAGGACGGCGCGAAACTCGTCACCGCAGTCGCCTGCGCCAACGTCCCCAAGATCACCTTGATCGTGGGCGGGTCCTTCGGCGCCGGCAATTATGGCATGTGCGGACGCGCCTATTCTCCTCGGTTTCTCTTCACGTGGCCGAATGCCCGCATCAGCGTGATGGGCGGCGAACAAGCGGCGAGCGTGCTCGCGACGATCCGGCGCGATGCGTTCGAAGCGGATGGACGCGAGTGGCCGCAGGCGGACGAGGACGCCTTCAAGGCGCCGATCCGGGCCAAATATGAGGCCGAGGGATCGCCCTACTATGCAACGGCTCGCCTTTGGGACGACGGCATTGTGGCGCCTCGCGAAACCCGGCGGGTTCTGTCGCTGGCGTTTTCGGCCACGCTGAACGCCGGGGTCGAGCCGACCCGGTTCGGCGTCTTTCGCATGTAGTCTTGGGTGGGTAGGGGGAGCGTAAGAAACGAATGGGCGTGCCCAGTTTTCAGCAACTCATGTTGCCGGCGCTGCAAACCATCGGGCAGCGCTACGACGAAATTAGCATTTCGGGGTTAGAGGATGAGGTCGGTAGAGCCCTCAAGATCTCGGTAGAGGAACGACAACTCAGGCTGCCGAGCGGCAATCAGACGCTGTTCGCCAACCGCCTCAACTGGGCGAGGTCCTACCTGTCGAAGGCGGGGCTCATCGAACTGCCCCGACGGGGCTATTGCCGCGCCACCGACAGAGGCCGCGAGTTGCTCGCCCAGGGAGTGAGCGAGATCGACCTCGGGCTTCTGGAACGCTATCCGGAATTTGTCGCCTGGCGATCCCAAAGCAAGGGCGGAGGGGATGCCGAGGAAATCGGCTCGCGGGACGACGCGGAGGAGTCGATCGCCTCGAACTTCGAGCTCCTCAACGCCGAACTGGCGCGCAACATCGTGGGGCGGGTGCATTCGTTCAGTCCGGCGTTCTTCGAGCGCCTGATCATCGACCTCCTGGTGCGTATGGGCTACGGCGGCGGACGGGTCGAGATGGGCAGGGCGCTTGGCCGGGTTGGCGACGGCGGCGTCGATGGAGTCATCAAGGAGGACGAGCTCGGCCTCGACGTCGTTTATGTGCAGGCCAAGCGGCTCGATCCCAACAAGGCGGTCCCGCTCTCCGAAGTGCGTGATTTCGTCGGTGGCCTCGAGGGCCACCGGGCGAGCAAGGGCGTCCTGGTTACGACCTCGTATTTCCCCAGCAGCGCCTATGAC
Source organism: uncultured Alphaproteobacteria bacterium (assembly GCA_963726105.1). Lineage (GTDB taxonomy): Bacteria > Pseudomonadota > Alphaproteobacteria > Rhizobiales > Beijerinckiaceae > Roseiarcus. The sequence continues at coordinate 81,696 of CAVSBJ010000014.1, read as the reverse complement.
TTTATCACGCGGGTCTCGAAGCGCGTCGTGCTGATCGACGGACAGGCGCTCGCCAATCTGATGATCCGCCATCGCGTGGGCGTTCGGGTCAAGGACGTCTATGAGGTGCGAAAGATCGACGACAGCTATTTCGCCGAATAGCCCAACGGGCGTAGCGATGAGCCAAGTCGACAGCGAGGCGCCATTGTGCGGATTTCTCACCGCCATGGTCGCCGCATTCTCTTACCGTTCGCGACACCGAGGCTCATGCGCAGCGACGAAAGCAGCCAAACCCGCCCCAGCCCCGGGGGTCGCGAATGACCTTGCCGTCCGCGCCGAGGCGCTCGATTTCGGCCTGCTGACCCCGGAGTTTTTAATCCGTCGTGCGGCTCGGGTTTGGGGATGCGTTATTTTTTGCCCGCGGAGGAGCCGCGCGCCATCATCCCGAGCGCGACCGCCAACAGGAACGCGGACAACAGGGGTCGCTTGAGCGCGAGCGCGGGCGCAGTTTGGGCCAGCAGTGACGCGAACTGGGGCGGATTGGGCGCGGGTGGAGGCGGGGCGGGCCGCCGCCCAACCACAATCGGCAGCAGGGCCATCAGTCCCAGAACCAGGGCGACGGCGGCGACGAGCAGCGCGGCGGTAATTGGCCCATAGAGCGATGTCAGCCAGTAGAAAAGCGCGGCGAAGAGCGCAATCACCACGATGACGAAGAACACCGCAGCCACGATGCCGAACGCGGCGGGAATCGCAACGCGTTTCACGGCGGTCTGCGTCTTCTCTCGCGCGTATTGCTGCGCCAGACCGACGATATCGTTTCGCATTCCACCTAACCGCGAGTGAGGAGCGCGAGGAGGAACCCGGTCGAAAAGGCGACGCCTACCGCGGCGAGAGGGTTCTTCCGGACTGCCGCGCTCAGATTGTCCGCAGCTTTGGACAGTTCGTCGTTGCTGGCGATAAGCTCGCGGCCTCCCCGATAAAGGTTCGAGGCGGTTTCGGCGGCTCGGGCGCTGACGTCGTCGAGGTTGGCGCCGGCGACGAAATCCTTCGCACTGTCCATCGCCCGCTGCGCCTGTTTCGCCACCGCCGCCGCGGCCGACGAGCCTTGTTCCGCAGCCTTATTTTGGGCGGCGGCGCTGAGCTCGTCGAAGCTTTCCGGTTCATCAGTCATGGGGCTCGCTCCTGTCCGCGTTCCGGCCATAGTCATCATCAACGCGCTGGGCGCCCTCCCGTTCCTGCGCAAAACGCGGCTGGCAGAACCCGCCTCCGTCTTGCGACGCAGGTCCTCCCCGGTCAGTGCAACGAGGTCAGCGTCAGGGTCGTGACTCCAGCGGCGAAATTGAGACCGGTCTGACCCTGGATGGAAAGAGGCTGCAGAGAGAATGAGCGGCCCGTTCCGCCGACCAGCAGATTGGCGCCGAGACCGGCGCCTGCGGTCGCCTCCGCGCCAACGCCGCCGTAGCTTCCCGCCAAAGCCCCATGCGGGAACCCTGTGGAAGGAGCGAGAACGCCCCAAACCATGGTTCCTTGCTGCACCGCGCCTAGCGTAAGGCCGAATTTGTCGATGCGGCCGGTGTAATTGTCGGGAGGCCCTCCGCTCGCGGGATCGAAAGCGCAGGTCATCGTCTGTTGCTGCGAGATCAGCATGCCAATGCCGGCTGAGACGTCGCACGTGAGTGTGCCGACCTTCACCGACGATTGAGCAAGCGCAGCGGATGCGGCGAGCGCAGTCAAGGCAGCCGCCCTGCCCAAGGCTGCGAGAAAACGATTGGTCATTTTGAACCCCCTCCCTGAGAGCGCGCCGAAGCGGCCATTCGACGAAGCGCAGGCTGGCACCAAGCCTAGCAGCGAAAGTTGGTCCCGTCCACGACGAGCGCGATGCAAGACTGGCTCGACGCCGGCAACACGCCGCTTGGGCAATCGTTCCGAAAACTCGCACGCGGCAAGAACCGCGCCAACCGCGGCCTGCGCCGCTCGCTATCCGAATATGTGTTCGGTAGAGAAAGGGGGGTCGGAGTGTCGAAATGTTCGCCAACGTCCTCATCGCCAACCGCGGCGAGATCGCCTGTCGCATTGTTCGCACCGCGCGCCGGATGGGAATGAGGTCCATCGCCGTCCACACGCCGGCTGACCGCGGAGCGCTGTTCACCCGCCTCGCCGACGAAGCGCACGAGATCGGCGAGGGCGCGAGCGGTTATCTCGATCAGGCCGCGATCATCGCGCTGGCGAACAAGGTTGGCGCCGAATGCCTCCACCCAGGCTACGGGTTCCTGTCCGAAAACGCCGATTTCGCCGAAGCCTGCGCGAAAGCGGGCGTCGTCTTCATTGGCCCGCCCCCCGAGGCGATGCGGACGATGGGCTTGAAAAGCTCGGCCAAGGCGCTGATGCGGCGGGCCGGCGTGCCGGTCGTGCCCGGCTATCATGGCGACAACCAGAACCCAAAATTCCTGCGCGAGAAGGCCTATGAGATCGGCTATCCGGTGCTCATCAAGGCGATTGCGGGCGGGGGCGGGCGCGGAATGCGCCGGGTCGACGCCCATGTCGAATTCGACGCCGCGCTCGAAAGCGCAAGCCGCGAGGCTGAGGCCGCGTTCGGCGACGGACGGGTGCTGATCGAAAAATATATCGCCTCGCCCCGCCACATCGAATTGCAGGTGTTCGCCGACGCGCATGGGGCTTGCGTCCACCTCTACGAGCGCGACTGCTCGGCCCAGCGCCGGCATCAGAAGGTGGTCGAGGAATGTCCGGCGCCGGGGCTGTCCGAGGAGACGCGCGCCGCCATGGCGAAAGCCGCGACCGAAGCGGCGCTCGCCGCGGGTTATGTCGGCGCAGGCACGGTCGAATTCATCGCCGATCCATCGCGTGGCCTCAAGCCCGGCGACTTCTACTTTCTCGAGATGAACACGCGGCTCCAGGTCGAGCATCCGGTGACCGAAGCGGTGACCGGCCTCGATCTGGTCGAATGGCAGTTCCGGGTGGCGGCCGGGGAGCCGCTGCCGCTCAAGCAAAGCGAGATCGCTTGCGCCGGCGCGGCGATCGAAGCGCGGGTCTATGCCGAGGTTCCGGAGCACAACTTTCTGCCTTCGGCCGGGACGATCCACGCCATGACCTTCACGCGCGGGGAGGGCGTCCGGATCGACACCGGCTTCGAAGCCGGCGACGGGGTCACGCCCTACTACGATCCGATGATCGCCAAGGTGATCGTCCATGGCGCGACCCGCGCCGGGGCGCTGGCCGCGCTCGTGCGGGCGCTCGACGCCGCCGTCATCATCGGGCCGAAGACCAATCTCGCCTTCCTGCGCAGGCTCCTGCAGAGCCCCGAATTTGCGGCCGGAACGGTCGACACCGGCTTCATCGACGCCAATCTCGGGCGACTGGGGGCTCAGCCGCACCCGCCGGACAAAAGAGCCGTCCATGCCGCCGCCCGGCTTCTCGTCGAGCGGCGCGATGCGGGCAAAGTGTCGCGGCTCGACCCCTCCGACCCGTGGCGGGTCGCGGATTCCTTCGAGCTCATCGGTTCGCGACGCATGGGCCTCGACGTCACCGTCGATGGCGTGCCCATGCGGGTCCATCTCATCGAAGGGGCCAACGTGGATCCGGTGGAGAAGAATGAGGGCGGCGAGGACGCCGCCGAGGTCACGCTGCACGAAGCCGACGGCGGCGTGTACGCTTTCGCCGGCGGGCGGCAGGCGTTCGTCAAGCTCGTCGATCCGTTCGAGCAGACCGGGGCCGTGGCGGAGGGCGATGCCGCGATCCGCGCGCCGATGAACGGACGCCTCGCCGCTCTCGCCGTCGCGGACGGCGAGACGGTCGAAGCGGGCCAGCGCCTGGCTGTCGTCGAGGCGATGAAGATGGAGCATGCGCTGGTCGCCCCCTACGCGGGCATCGTGCGCGACCTTGACGCGACTGTGGGCGACCAGCTCGAAATGGGCGAGCGCATCATGTGGGTTGAGAAGGAGGGTGAGCGCGAGAGGCCCGCCAAAGGCCAGTGATCGCCGATGGGGCGCGGCCAAACGTCGGCGCGGGCTGCCGGAAGCGGCGCGCGTAAGAGCCAGTAAACGCCGATAAACGGCAATAAATGGGCATAAACGCCAGTAAAAGAGCTAGCGTTTACTAGCGTTTATTTTTTGGAATCGGGCCTTTTCAATGGGTTACAGCCGTTATCGTTGAGGTTTCTCTCGCTCTCGAGCGTGCTAGCAACCTAGAGTTGTCCTCCCTCCTCCCTGCTCCCTCCATCCGTCATCAACACGCTTCCGCTCCGAGTTCGACCCTCGCCAAGCCTAGCTTGGATTTCGCATTTTTGCAAGTTATTTCTTATGGTCTTTGTTTTCCCGACATGAGCCTTCTGCCTGTCTCACCCCGATCCCATCACAAAGGACCGCACAGAAGCATTAAAACGCCGCCGCGGCGCCGGTATTCCGTAGAAGCGCTCTCGCTGGCCTTCTAGAGAAACCAGACTTTTGAAAAATGCTCTTCTAGCCTGCGACGAGCCCCCCGTTTCATACCCGTGTTTGGCCCTCGCAATTTGCTGGTTCAACAATTCGAGTGGATATCTCAGCACGGAAGGGTCCCAAGAAGCCTTCCTATTGCGTTTGACCATGCTTCCGCCACCCATCGCTCGGATGCGACCCCGCACTAGCGTACCCCCGCGCGCCCTTAAGGAATTTCCCGTTTGTGAGAGACGCCTTTGTCGCCGGCTTGGAAAGACTAGCGACTGCTGACAATTCATTGCGGTCACCCAGTTGGTCAGCCTTCGTGTTATTGTGCGTCGTGTGCGAGGGGTACAATGACCGAAACCCGCAAGATCGCTGTGATCTTGGCCGCCGACATTGTCGGCTTCAGCCGACTGACGAGCGCAGACGAGGACCGCACGCTCGCGCGGTTGCGGACACTGCGCTCGGAACTCATTGATCCCGCGGTCGTCAGCCAGAACGGGCGCGTGTTCAAACGCACTGGCGACGGGGCGCTTGTCGAGTTTCGGAGCGTGGTCGAAGCGGTGCGCTTCGCGATCACAATCCAGAACGCGATGATCGAACGCAACGTTGGCATGCCGCCCGGCCAGCACATAGATTTTCGTATCGGCATCCATCTAAGCGACGTTGTCGAGGAGAGCGACGGCGACTTGATGGGCGACGGAGTGAATATAGCCGCACGGCTAGAGGGCATCGCCAACCCGGGCGCGATTTGTTTGTCCGAAGACGCCTTTCGGCAACTTAAGGGGAGGCTCGATCTCGCCATCACCGATCTCGGCCCAATCCAATTGAAGAATATCGCGGAACCGGTGCGAGCCTATTCGCTGCAAGTCTACGTTCCTGCCCAGGCAAAACCGGCTCCCCCGATAGAGCCCAATGTGGAGGAGAAGCGCTCGGTCGGGCTTGCCTTGCCCGACAAGCCTTCGATCGCCGTCTTGCCGTTCCAGAACATGAGTGGCGACCCCGAGCAGGATTATTTCGCAGATGGGATTGTCGAGGAGATCATCACTGGACTTTCTCGAATAAAATGGCTGTTCGTCATCTCTCGCAATTCAACATTCATATACAAGGGAAAGCCAATCGACGTGAAGGCCGTCGGCCGGGAGCTTGGGGTGCGCTATGTCCTCGAAGGGAGCGTACGGCGGTCCGGCAACCAGTTGCGGGTGACGTGGCAACTGATCGAGAGCGAGATCGCCAGACAAGTCTGGGCGGATCGCTATGACGGCACGCTCGGCGATATATTTGCGCTTCAGAACGAAATAACAATAAGTGTTTTGGCGCCGTCGAGCCGATGCTGCGCAAGGCCGAAGTCGAGCGCGCTCGGCGCAAACGGCCCGACAACCTGGATGCCTACGATCTGTTGCTACGCGCCCTCCCATTCGCAGCAACCGGAATGCCGGAAAGCACGGACAAAGCGCTGCCGTTGCTTGAAGCGGCGATCCGGTTGGAGCCGGACTACGCCCTTGCCCACGGGTTCATCGCCTGGTGCCATGAACAGCGATATCTCCGTGGGGGCCTGCACGCCGAAACGCGGGAGGCCGCCCGCAAGCATGCCCAGGCCGCGATCACAGCCGGCAGCGACGATGCGATGGCGCTGGCGATGGGAGCTTTTGTCGTTGCCGTGGTCGAAAGGAATTACGTTACTGCTCTTGATGCTCTCGACCGTGCGCTCGTCCTTAGTCCATCATCGGCGCTCGCGTTCGGGTTCAGTTCTATGATCCGCCCCTTGTGGGCTAAAGGCGCGGCGGAATAGCGCACGCCAGTGATCAGCATTCGCCTGAGCCCGTACGACCCGCTGATCTATCTACCTTACGTCGGCCTCGCCTACGCCCATTTCTTTGCCGGCGAATGGACAGAAGACGGCAAACACGGCTAAGAAGGCCGCTTCCCAAGCAAACCCACGGTTCAGCGTGCCATGTTTTCTGTTGACGGCAGCCTTGATCCGACTTGGCCACCTCGTCGAGGCATATCGAGCACCAACCGTGCTTGAACGTCGAGCCTTCACAGTTAACCGGCTAATTTCCGGCAGCCCCGTCACTAAATCGGAACACCTGGCTGATTTGGAAGATGCGTTGCGTCAGGCCGGATTGCCGGAGTAAAGAGGCCCCCTCCCATCATGGACCGCTAAACGCACGTTGAGGACGCTTGCGACAGGCGTCTCTCGAAAACGAAGATTTCTGCACCCTGCCCCCAGGACGAGGGGCGGAATTGTAGACACTGCGGAAATGACCCACGCAACAGCGGCCAGTAGACCGATAACCGCGCCCCACATATTGAGCGTATGGCTCATCGCCTGACTCCAACTTAAATGTATGAGCAGTTGCCGTGCTTGTAGTCCGAAGCGATCCATGCGCCAAACGCGACAGCCGCACTACCGGCGCGCCTGAGACCTCACCCCCGAGCTCAGGATCGGGAAGGCGCACCGCGTCACGCGACGCGAGCGTGAAGCGGCGCCCGCCAGGCTTGAACGGAATCTCGCCCTTCCGCGCGCCTGAATGCGCGCGCTGGCGCAAGAATTGGCGGCAATTCAGTTGAATTATTTCGCGATTGGAGGCCGGTTTCGGTTTTCGCCGCAATTTCGCCACCCGGCTTTCAGCCCGCCGAGACCTCGATCTCGTCGTAGCGGTTGACGCGGTAGACGAGATAGGAGACCGCCCAGGCGGCGACGAACACGCCGACGATCACATAGCCGAGCAGGCCGAAATTGTCGTTCAGCGAGCCGACTGCGCCCCAGAACCCGCCGCCGAGGGCCAAGCCCAGTTGACCCCCGATCAGATTGAGCGCCTCGAGGCCACCGACGATCGATGCGACGACGACTGACACGGCGGTGGTGGCGTCCTATATCTACAGCGTGGATTGTCCTGCCCAATAATCGACGCTTAAACCGGAGGGGGACATTGGAGTATCTTCCCCAACGCACCGGGGACGATCGATATGCTCACGACGGAAAAAGATTACCAAATTTTAGCAAAACGGTTTGTCAAAGCGGCTCTTGGTAGAGATCATTTGATAAAAAAGGACGTTTCCATTCCCGTCGAAAAACTAGGAAGCCGGTATGGTGGTTGGGTGGTCAATAAGTCTCTACTTCGTTATACCGCGCAACCGATTGTCTTTTCCTTCGGAATTGGCGACGACATAACGTTCGACCTGGAAATCATACGTCGCTATGGCGCATACGTCTTTGCCTTCGATCCAACACCAAAATCGCTTCAATGGATTGCGAAGCAAAGAGTGCCCAGCTCGATGACGGTCTTCCCGGTCGGACTGTCGGACTTCGATGGCGAGCAGGATTTTGGCCCCCCTTCCAACCCTGACTGGGACAGTTTCTCCATTCTCCGCGGCGTTGACGCCGTTCCTTGTAAAGTGGCAAAGCTATCCACTCTGATAGGTCAGTATGCCGCCGGCGAAATCGATGTTTTGAAAATGGACATTGAGGGCTCCGAGTACCCGGCGATTGCAGACCTGTGCCGATCGGAAATCCGTCCGAAACAATTGCTGATTGAATTCCATCACAACTCGGATCTGGGGGTCGAATTGCAACGGACAAGGGACGCTGTCGCGGCGTTGCGCGCATCCGGCTACTTGGTTTTTGACATCTCGCCGTGGGGCCGCGAATTTTCCTTCCTGCATTCCTCTGCGCTCCACTACGCCTGGGGCTAACCGAACGGCAATTCGTGAATTTTGCCTGGTGCGCACGGCACACCCCGCTCCTTCCTCCATTGCCTTAAGAGCAGCCAAACGAAAGGGGAAGCGGAAGAGAGGATACAGGGGGTGTCGCGTGGGGGATGATGAAGGCAATAGGTGCGCGACCCCACTAGCCCGCCGAGACCTCGATCTCGTCGTAGCGGTTGACGCGGTAGACGAGATAGGAGACCGCCCAGGCGGCGACGAACACGCCGACGATCACATAGCCGAGCAGGCCGAAATTGTCGTTCAGCGAGCCGACCGCGCCCCAGAACCCGCCGCCGCCGGTCAAGCCCAGTTGACCCCCGATCAGATTGAGCACCTCGAGGCCGCCCACCATGACCGCGACGAGGACCGAAACGGCGGTGATTGTGAGATTGTAGTAGAGCTTGCGGATCGGCTTGATGAACGCCCAGCCATAGGCGCCGAGCATGAGAATGCTGTCGGTCGTGTCGATCAAGGTCATGCCGGCTGTGAACAGAGCCGGAAAGACCAGGATCGACCAGATCGAGAGGCCCTGCGAGGCCTGGGTCGCCGAGATGCCGAGCAGCCCCACTTCGGTCGCCGTGTCGAAGCCGAGGCCGAACAGGATTCCGAGCGGATACATCTGCCAGCTGCGCTCGATCAGGCGGAAAAAGCGGCGGAACAGGCGTCCGAGCAGGCCGCGATTGGCCAGCATGAGGTCGACGTCTTCCTCGACGAACCCGCCGCCGCTCTTGACGGTCTGAAACGCCCGCCACACCGAGGCGAGGACGATGATGTTGGCGATCGCGATCGCGAACAGGAACAAAGCCGACAGCAGTGTCCCGACGATGGCGCTGAAGCTCTTGAAGGCGTCGAAGCGGCCTTGCAGCGCGCTGGTCGCGACGGCGATGGCGACCGTCAGCGCGACGACGATGGTCGAGTGGCCAAGCGAGAAGAACAATCCGACCCCGACCGGCCGGCGGCCTTCCTGCATCAGTTTGCGGGTCACATTGTCGATGGCCGCGATATGATCGGCGTCGAAGGCGTGCCGCAGGCCGAAACTGTAGGCCAGCGCCGCCGTGCCGAGGAGCACCGGGTAGTCGTGGAAGGCGACGAGCGCCCACAGCCACGCGGCGGCGTTGGAGACGATGAGGAGTAGGTAGACCGCGATGACTTTGCCGCGGATGGTGTCCTGCTTGTCGTTGATCAGGCTGGCGATCATCCCAAACGCTCCCCGCTCATCGCGCGCAGACTATCGGAGCTTCCTTGCCGCGCCAATTGCTTTGGGCGGCGGCGGATCGGCGGCTTTCAGGCGCGAAACTCAGTCATCGAACGTGCGGTCGATGTCCCTTTCCGGGCCTCCCGCTACGGCCGGCGTTAATTTTATCTCAACGCGATTGGTCGAATGTTGCGCTACCGTTGGGTAATCGACGCGCCGTCGCTGGGGCACGCTTCCCGAGCCCCGCTCGAGCCGTCGAGACCAGGGGGCGGACATGCTTGCGTGGTTGCTTTGGCAACTGGAGAGGACTGAGCGAATCCGCGCCGCCGCCGGCGTGCTCATGGATGAGTTTGGCGATGAGGCCTACGCGGAGGCCAGGCGCCGGGAATGCGAGGCCGGTCGCGAAGAGATGGCGGCCGCCTGGAGACGCGTGGCCTTGATCATCGCCCGCTGGACGCCGAGGCGCGTCAGGCCTGAGGCCGCGCCACCGACGCTTCCCGAGCCTTCCCCGACGACCGAGATCGTTTCGCGACAGGCGAGAACATTCCGGATCCAGTTCGTCTGCGGGATGGCCGACGAGGGCCCGACCAATCTGACGGAGAAGCAGATCGAAGCGCCGGACGCCCCGGCAGCCATTATCGCCGCCGCCAACATCAAGTGGCCGCCCCAGACGATCGGCGTGCGCATCCTCGACCGCGAAGGCCACGAAGTGTTCGCCCGGCAGAAAGCCAGGCGGGCTTAAGGCTCGTCGGAACCCTGCTGATCATCGTCCTCGCATTGCCGCCCGTCTGGCGAAGGACGCTGCTCAAACGATTGCGCTGAATGGCGGGCGTCAGCGCGAATCACGTCGTCGCGTATGCTGCCGGCGGCTTGGCCCACACAGCGCTCACATGAGGATTTCTATTGCAATCCTGGCGGATTTGTGCTGGAGTTGTGCGTCTGCGCAATTTTTGGCGCAGGCGCCCGAGGACCTGCCTCGGGCAAAGACAGTTAAAAAAAATCGTCAAATTTTTTTTTAGGGAGCAGCAAGATGTTTCCTCACCATCAAATGGCCGTGCCGATGATGCCGCAGGCCCACCCCCAGGCAATTTTTTGTTTCGCTGCCTACTCCGGAGGATGCGGCTTCTCGGGTTGTTATGTCTGCACCGGCACTTGCTACGACACGATCGGCAGGGGCGGCGGGGGCTGTCTTTGCAGCCATTTTAGTCCGGTCGAAACCGCCCAGGTCGAAGACCCTGCACAAGCGCTGGAGGGGCTCCGCAAGAGTCTCGAGCTGACGCTGGCGGGCGTGCAGGCTCAGGAGCGCCTGCTGAACGAACGGAAGTCTTCGGCAGAAAAGAAATAGAGCCGGTGGGCGGGAAGACCTAAGCGCTGCAAGGCCGGCGCTTACGGGCTTTCCGCCAACTTTCCATTGTCGACAAACTGCGACTGGCGAACCGCTGAGCCTCCCGTCATCCTACGGGGGTGGTGGCGGGATTCGTCGAGCGCCTGGGGAGAAAAATCATGTTTCCCTACCAAGAAATGGCTGCGCCGATGATGCCGCAGGCCGAACCGCAGAGGTGCGAGATCTTCACCTGCGGGTACAACTCGTGCCTGCGGACCTGCGCCTGGACCTGCGCAATTCAGAGCGGACATCATCCTTGCTATTATTCCATATTCGTCACCGCCCCGCTGCAGCAGGTTGAGGCACAGGACTCCGCGAGCGCGCTGAAACAACTTCGCGAGAGTCTCGAGCTGGCCCTTGCAGGCGTGCAGGCCCAGGAACGCCTGCTCAATGACTGGAAGTCCCGCGCGGCGCCGGAAGAGGGCCGGAAGAGCGGGCGCAAGTAAACGCTTCGGCGCTGGCGGCGTCGCGACATGGCAAGCCGGCTGGCGCAGCTGTCTCTGACCGGGCTGCAGCACGCGCAGGCGCTGGAGTCGCCGTCGGTCGCGGCGACGGCTGCGCGTCTTTACGCCTGGAACCGAATGCCGGCGTCCGTGTGGCGGAAGGTGGAAGCCGAGCCGGCGCTGCTCGCGGCGAGAGCGATCGGGGCCGCGGGAACGAAGTGGATTCAGATCCTTTCCGGGCCGCCTGTCGCGCCGTGGTGCATTTGGCGTCCGCGCAGCGACCCGATCGAACCCGCCCGCCGGCACTGGAAGGTTTATGTGAGTCCGCATCCGCTTCAACTGGCCGAGGCGGTGGCGGCCACCATGGCCGCTTGCGACGGGCTGCCAGCCATCAGCCTCAAATACGGCGCGGATGCGCAAGGCATGCTGCGGCCCGACAAGCTGGTCGTGCATCTGACGGCGCCGGAGGCCGTCCATTTGCTGGCCGACCGCGTGCTCAACGCGCTCGACGGATGCCCGGTCCACGGGGTGCCGTATACGGCCGAGCTTGGCGGTGACGGGTTGATCTCCTGGGGCTGCGATCCGCCGGCTGGGTCGTCGGCTGCGGAGATCGGGCCAAGCTGGCGAACCTGGGTCACGCGGCTGCTGGCCGAGGGACTGGCCGCCAAAGGCCGTCCCGGGACCGAACCGTGGGAACGGTCGCTCAACGACATCGAACGCGCCGGAGTCGATCCTCGCACCTGGGCGCCAAAGCCCTGGCTGTGGGCGAACGCCGACGCCGCCGCATGACAGGAGAGACGAGATTGAACATGAGCGCTTCCTTCGTCCTGCCCGAGGACGTTCTCGTCTTCCCGGCCTCCGAGCTGGGGTCGGATCAACGCGCGCAGGCGCCGCTGGGCCCGGAAGACTACGTCATCACCCGGCCAAACGCGCGCGAGCCGTCCACGGTCATCGACAAGAACGGCGCCGCGCTCCTCGAGTCCTTTCGCAAGGCAAGCACGATCGTCGACGTGGTGATCGAATTCAGTCACGGCCGGCGGCTCGATCCCCAGGTGGTTCTGGGGGAGGCGTTCCCGCTTCTGCAGAAACTGGTGACGGCGAATTTCCTGGTTCCGGCGGACTCGCTGCAGGCGCAGCGCATCCAGCCGACCTTGCAGCCCGGCGAGGACGTCGCGGGTTGGGCGGTCGAACAGACGGTGCATATTCTGGACGATACCGAGGTCTACCGGATGCGCGACGGGGCGGGGCGCAGCGCCGCGCTGAAGATCGCGCGGCCTGGGCATGCGGACGGGCTACGCCCGAGTTTCCGCCACGAGGCGGCCATCCTGTCGTACCTCGACGGTCCTCCGGCGCCGCGGCTGCTGGGCGCCGGGGAGCGGGACGACCGGCCGTTTCTCCTGCTCGAATGGTGTGCGGGCGAGCCGGCGCTGCCGCTCGCCCGGCGGCTCCAGCACAGCGCCGGGCCTGGGGGCATGGCGCGGGTGCTGCCGCTCTGCCTTGCCGTGTTGCGCACCTACGCCACGCTCCACGCGCGCGGGGTGGTTCAGGGCGACATTCATCCGAACAACCTGCTCGCGACTGAAGACAACGCAGTCCATGTTCTTGACTTCGGCCGCGCCCGCATCCTTACCGACGCCGGATCGCTCAGCGTCCCCCCGCGCGGCGGCGCGGCGTTCTATTTTGATCCGGAGCACGCGGAGGCGATGCTCGGAGGGAGTGTCCCGCTCCCCGCCGATTTGCGCTCTGAACAATATTGCATCGCCGTTCTTCTGCGCGAGATGCTCGTCGGCCGACCCTATCTCGATTTTTCGCTCGAGCCGCGACAGATGTTGCGACAGATCGTGGAGGATCGACCCGTACCGTTCGTCCGGCACGGAGCGACGCCATGGCCGGAGGTTGAGAGGGTGCTCGGCCGGGCCTTGGCCAAGACCGCGGCGGAACGATTCGCCAGCGTCGCCGAGTTCGCCGATGCGCTTGCGGGAGCGGGTGAGCCCGAGGCCCGAGCAGCGGCCCCGATCCACACCGCCCCCGAGCTCATGACCGAAGTGCTGGCCAGGGTCGCAATCGATGGCCCCGGTCCGAAGGGACTTGACGGCGCGACTCCTCCGCTGTGTTCGGTCAATACCGGCGCCGCCGGCGTGGCCTACGCGCTCTACCGGATCGCGAGCGTGCGCGAGGACGCGTCGCTCCTCGCGCCTGCGGAGCTCTGGATCGACCGGGCCGAGCGGCATTCGGGCAAGGATGAGGCCTTCTATACCGAGCACCTCGACCTGTCGCCGGCGACAGTTGGACGGATTTCGCTGTTTCATACAGCCGCCGGCGTCTCCTGCGTCGAAGCCCTGATCGCCATCGCGCTCGGCGACGGCGCGCGGCTGGCGCGGGCGGTCGGGCAGTTCGTTACGCGGTCGCAAGGCGCCTGCGACAGCCTGGACCTGACGCTCGGACGATCGAGCACGCTGCTTGGCTGCGCGGCGGTGCTGGCGGCGCTGCCGCCCGACGCGGGCGAGGCGCGCGCCGCCATTCTCGGGCTTGGCGACGGCGTGGCGGCGGAGATTCGAGGCGCTCTCGCCGCGTCGCCTCCGATGGGCGGCGGCGACGGCCTCAACCTCGGCATGGCGCACGGCTGGGGCGGCGTCCTGTTTGCGCTCCTGCGCTGGCAGGAGGCGGCCATGCGCGGCGGCCCCGATACGGCGATCGAACCGTATCTGCGCGCACTCGCGGCGGAGGGCGAACCGGCTGGCGAAGGCCTGCGCTGGCGGTGGATCAAGGGCCGCGGCGGACCGAAGGAATTCATGGCCGGATGGTGCAACGGGAGTGGCGGGCTCGTGCATCTTTGGACGCTCGCCGAGCGGCTCTATGGCCGCGACGATTACGGCGAACTGGCGCGGCGGGCCGCGTTGAACGCCTACGAGGAGCCGCCGGCGATCGGCGACCTGTGCTGCGGCGCCGCGGGGCTTTCCTACGCCATGCTCGAGATGTATCGGCACACCGGCGATGGCCTATGGGTCGATCGCGCACGCCGGCTGGCGGACCGGGCGGCGACCTTGATCCGAGAATGGTCCTTGCATCGCGACAGCCTTTACAAAGGCGAAGTCGGCGTCGCGCTGCTCGCCGCCGATCTCGACGAGCCCGAACTCTCCTGCATGCCCCTCTTCAACAAGGAGCCTTGACCTGGATCCAAACCGGACGGCGCACGCCGGTTTCGAAACGAATCTCAAGCTCGCGTGATCAGGAGACCGCTGCCGGAGGAGTCCGCGGCCACCTGGAACGATCCGGCCCCCAGCGTCGATTGCTGGAAGTCGAGGGTCGCCATTGCGCCGCCGTTCGCCACCTGCAGCAGCCCGCTCGTCGAATCATAGGCAAGCGTCGCTCCCGAAGCGGAGAAATTGCGAAGGTCGACCGAGTCGCCCGCGCCAAAGTTCTCAAGCTGCGAGCCAGAGTACGACGTTCCCCCGACGCCCGTTCCGAACATCGAGGCGTTGTCGACCACGAGTTGGCTCGCGCCCTGAAAATCCATCGCCGTCTGCGAGCCGGTCGCCGCGGCGACCTCGAGCACCCCACCGGCGCCGAGATCGAACGCGCCGGCGCTCGCGGCGTTGAGCGCCGAGGTCACGTCGAGCGATCCGTCGACGGTCAGGGCGCCGTTATCGGTGACGTTGGCGATCGCGTCGGACCCGCTGATCGCCCAGTTCCCGCCGGCGTCGACATTGAGCGACTGGAACCCCCAGAATTGGCCGGAATTGCTGATCCCGCTGATCGCGCCCGACCCGCTCAACAGTTCGATCGCGCCGCCGTCGCCATTGACGTTGCCGGTGAAGCTCGCGCCCGCGCCGACCTGAAGGAGGTTGGCGCTGCTGTTGACGGCGAAGTCGACGGCGTAGCTGCCGCCGGAAATGGAGCCCAGATTCGCCACCGTCCCCGCTCCGCCGAGATAGACGCCAGCCCAACCGCCTGAGAGGGTCCCGCCCGACGCGTTGGTGACGACGTTGCCGGCTCCCTCCGCATCCACGCCAGCCGTGCCCGTTGAAGTGATCGTTCCGCCGTTGGTCAGCGAACCCGAGCCGCCTCCCATGTAGACCCCGGTCCCGCCGCTCGAGATCGACGCGCTTGCCGCGTTCGACACGACCTCCGATCCGCCGAGAGCGAAGACGCCGTAACTCGTGCCGGAGATCGATCCGCCCGCGTTGTTCGTTACGCTCGCGCCCGCGCTTTCCAGATCGAGGCCCGAGCCGCCCGACCCGCTCGCCGTGATCGATCCCGTGTTGTTGACGATGCCCGGTCCGCCCGCATCGAACACGCCGGCGGTTTGTCCCGACAGGATTCCTCCGGACAGGTTGGTGACGGTTCCGCCCGCCTCGAAGCCGATCGCGGTGGCGCTCGTGACCGTGCCGGCGTTGGTGACCGAAGCCGAGACGCCGGAGCTGAACACGCCATAGGCGGCGGCCGAAAGCGTCGCTCCCTGGTCGTTCGTCACCGCGCCGCCGGCGCTGGTCATGATTGCGGCCGCGCCCGATCCGGTCGCGCTGATCGAGCCGTCATTGAGGACCGTCGCGGACTGGTTGGCGAGACTGACCCCGGCGTTTTGCCCGATGACGGAGCCCGTCGTCGCGTTGTGGATGGAGCCCCCGTCGTTGAGGGCGATGCCATACAAGGCGGCGCCGGTCATCGTCCCCGCATTCATGATCGTGCCCGGCGCCCCGGTTACGAAAGCGCCGTACCCGGCCCCTGAGATCGACCCGCCAACGTAGTTGTTGAGAGTGCCGCCCAGTTCGAGATCGGCCGCCGCGGAGTTGGCCCCGGTCGAGGAAATCGCGCCGCTGTTGGAGAGCGTTCCGCCGTGGCTTAGGGAGACGCCAGAGCCCTGCCCCTTGATCGTCCCGCTCGCCGAGTTCGTGACCGTGCCGCCAGCCGCGACGAGGACGCCGTAGTCGGAGCCATTGACCTGCCCGCTGTTTGTTATCGTCCCGGTTCCGCCGGTGATGAAAATCCCGGCCGCGGTTGCGCCGACGACGCCTGAGATGGACCCCCCCAGGGCGTTGGTCACCGTGCCCCCTTGAAAGAGGCCGACGCCATCGTCCAGGGTCGCGGTGACGCTGCCCGAATTTTGAATGTTGCCCGCGCCAGCGAGAACCGCGATTCCGTCCTCGCCGCCAGTCACCTTGCCGGAGTTGGAGACGCTTCCGCTGGCGCCGAGGCCGATGCCGTATCCGTCGGCCGTGGTCACAACGCCGGCGTTGGTGACGGAAATGGCCGCCATGCCAGCGCCGGACGGACCGGTGATGTAGATGCCCGAAATGGACGACAGCGGAGACGGCATTTTTCCGGTAGCGGTGATTTTGCCGGTCGCGGTATTCGTCACCGAGCCGTCGTTGCTGAGAAGGAGCCCCCCCGCGCCCGAAATCGAGCCGTAATTGATGACATGGCTGTTCGGACCAGAGAGGTTGGCGGCATAACCGGACGCTGAAGAAATCGTTCCGGAGTTCACAATCGCCCAGGAGGTGGTTACATTTCCATCGATGGCGTCGGCCAGGGTCGCCGTCGCTTTGACGCCGCCGGTGAGCAAGATGCTCACCGGATTGTAGCTTCGTATGAGATTCAGCGTGCCGTTGATAATCGTGCTGATTGTCAGGCTCACGGATGGCCTCCGCTCAATGGTGCGATGGCTATGGCGGCAAGCGCCGCCTTGTCATCCACCGAACTTGCTCAACGAATTCACATCGCAGTCTAGCCTGAATCCGTGCGCTCGATCGGCGCCCATTCTGCGTACTCCGCTACAACTTTCGGCGTGCTCGAACTCATAGGCGTAGAAGCAGCCCGCCGCCGGACGCTGCCGCAATAGGGATGGCGGAGATGGCGGTCGTCGCGCTGCTTGCCGCCGATCTCGACGAGCCCGAACTCTCCTGCATGCCCCTCTTCAACAAGGAGCCTTGACCTGGATCCAAACCGGCGCAGGCCGGTTTGGATTCGAACCTCAAGCTCGCGTGATCAGGAGACCGCTGCCGGAGGAGTCCGCGGCCACCTGGAACGATCCGGCCCCCAGCGTCGATTGCTGGAAGTCGAGGGTCGCCATTGCGCCGCCGTTCGCCACCTGCAGCAGCCCGCTCGTCGGATCATAGGCAAGCGTCGCTCCCGAAGCGGAGAAATTGCGCAGGTCGACCGAGTCGCCCGCGCCAAAGTTCTCAAGCTGCGAGCCGGAGTACGACGTTCCCCCTACATTCGTCCCGAACAATGCGGCGTTGTCGACCACGAGTTGGCTCGCGCCCTGAAAATCCATCGCCGTCTGCGAGCCGGTCGCCGCGGCGACCTCGAGCACCCCACCGGCGCCGAGATCGAACGCGCCGGCGCTCGCGGCGTTGAGCGCCGAGGTCACGTCGAGCGATCCGTCGACGGTCAGGGCGCCGTTATCGGTGACGTTGGCGATCGCGTCGGACCCGCTGATCGCCCAGTTCCCGCCGGCGTCGACATTGAGCGACTGGAACCCCCAGAATTGGCCGGAATTGCTGATCCCGCTGATCGCGCCCGACCCGCTCAACAGTTCGATCGCGCCGCCGTCGCCATTGACGTTGCCGGTGAAGCTCGCGCCCGCGCCGACCTGAAGGAGGTTGGCGCTGCTGTTGACGGCGAAGTCGACGGCGTAGCTGCCGCCGGAAATGGAGCCCAGATTCGCCACCGTCCCCGCTCCGCCGAGATAGACGCCAGCCCAACCGCCGGAGAGGGTCCCGCCCGACGCGTTGGTGACGACGTTGCCGGCTCCCTCCGCATCCACGCCAGCCGTGCCCGTTGAAGTGATCGTTCCGCCGTTGGTCAGCGAACCCGAGCCGCCTCCCATGTAGACCCCGGTCCCGCCGCTCGTGATCGACGCGCCCGCCGCGTTCGACACGACCTCGGATCCGCCGAGAGCGAAGACGCCGTAACTCGTGCCGGAGATCGATCCGCCTGCGTTGTTCGTTACGCTCGCGCCCGCGCTTTCCAGATCGAGGCCCGAGCCGCCCGACCCGCTCGCCGTGATCGATCCCGTGTTGTTGACGATGCCCGGGCCGCCCGCATCGAACACGCCGGCGGTTTGTCCCGACAGGATTCCTCCGGACAGGTTGGTGACGGTTCCGCCCGCCTCGAAGCCGATCGCGGTCGCGCTCGTGACCGTGCCGGCGTTGGTGACCGAAGCCGAGACGCCGGAGCTGAACACGCCATAGGCGGCGGCCGAAAGCGTCGCTCCCTGGTCGTTCGTCACCGTGCCGCCGGCGCTGGTCATGATTGCAGTCGCGCTCGATCCGGTCGCGCTGATCGAGCCGTCATTGAGGACCGTCGCGGACTGGTTGGCGAGACTCACCCCGGCGTTTTGCCCGATGACGGAGCCCGTCGTCGCGTTGTCGATGGAGCCCCCGTCGTTGAGGGCGATGCCATACAATGCGGCGCCGGTCATCGTCCCCGCATTCATGATCGTGCCCGGCGCCCCGGTTAGGAAGGCGCCATAGCCGGCCCCTGAGATCGACCCGCCGGCGTAATTGTTGAGAGTGCCGCCCAGTTCGAGATCGGCCGCCGCGGAGTTGACCGCGGTCGAGGAAATCGCGCCGCTGTTGGAGAGCGTTCCACCGTGGCTCAGGGAGACGCCAGAGCCCTGGCCGTTGATCGTCCCGCTCGCCGAGTTGGTGACCGTGCCGCCGGCCGCGACCAGAACGCCGTAGTCGGAGCCATTGACCTGCCCGCCGTTTGTTATCGTCCCGGCTGCGCCGGTGATGAAAATCCCGGCCGCGGTTGCGCCGACGACGCCTGAGATGGACCCCCCCAGGGCGTTGGTCACCGTGCCCCCTTGAAAGAGGCCGACGCCGTCGTCCAGGGTCGCGGTGACGCTGCCCGAATTCTGAATGTTGCCCGCGCCGGCGAGAACCGCGATGCCGTCTTCGCCGCCAGTCACCGTGCCGGAATTGGAGACGCTTCCGCTGGCGCCGAGGCCGATGCCGTATCCGTCGGCCGCCGTCACAACGCCGGCGTTGGTGACGGAAATGGCCGCCATGCCGGCGCCGGACGGACCGGTGATGTAGATGCCCGAAATGGACGACAGCGGAGACGGCAGTGTTCCCGAGGCGGTGATTCTGCCGGTCGCAGTGTTCGTCACCGAGGCGTCGTCGGTGAGAAGGAGCCCCCCCGCGCCCGAAATCGAGCCGTAATTGATGAAGTAGCTGTTCGGACCAGAGAGGTCGGTGGCATAACCGGACTTTGAAGAAATCGTTCCGGAGTTCACAATCGCGTAGGAGGTGGTTCCATTTCCATCGATGGCGTCGGCCAGATTCGCCGTCGCTTCGACGCCGCCGGTGATGAGGATCGTCACCGGATTGTAGCTTTGTATGAGATTCAGCGTGCCGTGGATTATCTTGCCGATTATCAGGCGGCTCATGGGTGGCCTCCGCTCAATGGTGCGACGGCTATGGCGGCAAGCGCCGCCTCGTCAGCCACCGCACTCGCTCAAGAACTTCCCATCGCAGCCTAGCCTGAACCCCTGCGCTCGATCCGCGCCTCTTGGGCGTACTCCGCTACAACTTTCGACGTGCTCGAACTTACTATAGGCGTAGAAGCAGCCCGCCGCCCGACGCTGCCGCCATAGGGATGGCGGAGATTGAGGCCACGGCGCAGGCGTCCACCGATGCGGGCAATCGTGGCTCACGGCCGAGGTCATCCGCCGGAAAACCTCGGGGTCTCAAGTTCGCTCACGCCCGTCCGCTCGCGTGAGGCGCCCCGCTGCTCATGGATCGGGGTCGAGACAAAACGCCGCGGGCGCGCCAACGACCAGCGCCGCCAAAGCATGCTTTCGAACGGGTTCAGCTGATCGGGCGGAGGACGGCGTACCCCTTTCTCGGTACGAAGAAATACGCTGCGGCCCGCGAAGAACTGCGCTTATGATCACCAATCTTCGGCCGGAAATCGGGCGCGGCCAGACCAGGAGTGGGAGCGGAGACATCAATGGGGGCTCATCTGCTCTTCATCGGCGGCGAAGATCACCAGTTGCGGATTCCGTTTCTGACGGCCCTCGCGTCGCGCGGTTACGAGGTCACGACCGCCGCCAGCGCCGACCCCGCGCCGTTCGAGCGCGCGGGCATCAGGTACATACGCTTCGACTTCAGCCGGTTCTGGGATCCCCTCTCCGATTTGCGCGCCTGGCGCCAGATCGGGCGAATCCTCGCCGAGGTGGATGCCGATGTTGTCCATTCCTTCGACACCAAGCTGAGCATCCTCACTCCGTACGCATCGTGCTTCAACCCTCGCACCATCGTCGTGCGAACGATCAACGGACTCGCCTGGACCTTTTCCTCGAGATCGTTGGGCGCGACCGCGCTGCGCGTGCTGCTTTACCGGCCGCTGCAGCGTCTCGCCGGCGTGACGACCGCCGCGACCGTGTTCGAGCATCGCGGCGACCAGGGGTTCTTCGAAGGCAACCGACTGATCGGCAAAGGCGAATCGGTCAAGATTCCCGGCGCTGGAGTTGACGTCAAAGGCTTCGAGGAGGCGCGGACGAACGGTCCGTCGGCGGAGACTCTGCGAGCCGAATTCGGCCTGACGGGAACCGATGTCGTGATCACCGTCACCCGCGTCACGCGCGAGAAGGGCGTGCTGGACCTCTTGAAGACCGCGGAGCTCGTCCACCAGGTTCGTCCGTCGGTGAGGTTCCTGATCGTCGGCCCGCGCGAGAGCGAGGGTCCTTTTGCGGTCACCGACGCGGAGCTCGCGCCTTACTCCGAATACGTCATTGCCACGGGGTCGAGACGGGACGTGCCTTCGCTTCTCGCGATGTCGGACGTTTTCGCCTTCCCGAGCGACTACGGGGAAGGCATTCCACGCGCTCTCATGGAGGCGGCGCTCTGCGGCATGCCGATCGTGACGACCGACAAGACCGGCTGCACGGAGGTGATTCGAGACGGATGGAACGGCTATGTGACGCCGGCTCGCGATTCGAGGGCGATGGCGGACCGGATTCTCGAGTTCCTCAACGATCGCGCCGTCGGCGAACGAATCGGCGCGCGTGGCCCCGACCTCATCAAGAGCACGTTCAGCTTGGACGAAATCGTCAGTCAGCACGCCGCCCTCTACGACCGGCTCCTACGCGAGCGGCGGCTGAGGAAGGCAAGCCCAGGCGAGCGCGCCATTCGCTCGGGACAATCCTCGAAGCCCGGGCAGCCCGCCGAAATTGCGCGCCGCCAGCTTTCCGAGCCGCAGGACGTCATCTGAGATGGAGCGGTCCGCGCACGAGAGTTTGGCGGCGCCGCAGTCAGGGGCGTTCGATCCTCTCGAGCTCGTTTGGAGCGCGCTTCTCGCGTTCGGGATGGTGCTGTCGCTGACCCCTCAATTGAGATGGGGCACGGCGGACGTCGGTCCCGGCGAACTCCTGGTCACGTTGTGGCTTCTGCCGGGTCTGATCGCTTTGATTGTCGGCGTTCGGGGAGAGGCTTCGCGCGCATTTTGCGAATTGATCGTGTTTTGGGCGATCTTCGCCGCGGCTCAGTGCCTCGGCGCGATCCAGACGATCTGGTCGGAATTCTTGGATGACTGGTCGCTCGTCTTCCACGATGTCATCGCCTACCTGCTCCTGATCGTGTTGATGACCGTCCTGTTCGCGCTTCCCGGCGCGCCCCGGCGGCTCCATCGGATCCAGTGGATCTTGGCCCTGTTCGGCGCCTTTCTCTTCATGCTTCAGGCGGCCAACGCGTGGGGACTGTTCACCTTGAACAACATCGATCCCTGGTATTGGGACAGGTTGCGGGGCTGGTCGGACAATCCCAACCAGTTTGCCTTGCTGGCGCTGCTTGTCGGCTTTCTCTCGCTCGAACTCGTCGAAAAAAGCATCGGGATCGGCCCCAAGCTTCTGGCTGCCTTCTGCGGCTTGATCTCCCTCGGCATAGGCTGGCTCGGACAGAGCAATGCCTATTCGGGGGTGGTCTTCGCGGCTTTCGGATTGTTCGGCCTCCTCAAGCTTGTGCGGCTGACGATATGGTCCGAAAGGCGGGGTTTCCCGGCTATCGCGGTTGGGGTGGCCGCGCTTGCGGCGCTCATGTTCGTTTCCTTCGTCTCTGCGCCCACGATCGCGTCCATCATCGATGAGCGCGGCGACCCGCTCAGCCTCGTCGCGCGCAAAGGCGAGGATCAGGACAGCGAAGCCAAGCTCCGCCTCTTTTTGTGGAAGGAAGCGATCGAGCGGGGCGTCAATTCCTGGATGCTGGGTTACGGTCCGGGCCCTCATCTCGACATACCCCTGAGCCTGACCGCAAGCCACCGCACCTCCGGCGAGCCCATCAATCTCTCTCACCCGAAACTGGGCGCGGCGCCCAACTACGAGTCCCACAATACGCTCTTCGAGCTCTTTGTTCAGGGCGGCATTCTCGCCGTCGGCGCGTTCGTTTGGATCGTCGCCCTCGCCGTTTGGAGATCCTGGAAAGCGGGCAAGGACGGATTGATCGCGCTCCTTTTCGCGGCCGCGGCCTTCGGCAGCTTCCATGTCGTCTTCCGGCACCCGATTGTCTGGTTCACGATCGGCCTCGGATTGCAGGCCCAACGCGCCGCGGTGTCGTGGCGCGATGACGCGTTCGCCGAGGCGCCCCGTTGAGCGGCGACAACGCGCCTGCGCGGCCGAGCGCCCGTCCAGATTTCCTTTCAATTGCGGGGGCCATCCGGTGAGCGCGCTGGAACTTGTCGAACAGGATCCGCCGGCCGTGAGCGTCGAGCCCGGCCTCGAGGACAGCGATCCGTCCGCGGCGAAGAGCGGCTTCGTAAGACGGTCGCCGTTGTTGATCGACCTTCTCGCTTCATTCGAAGCGCAAAAGGTCGGGTACTGCTGCTGGAAGAGCAGCCTCAGAGCGACACGCGGGATGACCGGAGCCTCGGACCTCGACCTTCTGGTCGCTCGGCCGGACCGGCAAAGGGCGATCGAACTGCTGATCGCGTTCGGGTTCAAGCCCTGGCCGGACGCCCCGGGATGCGATCATCCAGCGATCGAGAATTTTCTCGGGTGGGATGAGACCACGGACCTGATCCATCACGTTCATATCCAGTTCAAGATCGTCTTCGGTCATTCCCTGCTCAAAAACTTCCGGTTGCCGGCGGAGGATCCGTTCATCGCCCGCAGCGTGCGTCATCCGACCGAGCCTTTGCGGGTCCTGCATCCCGTGGATGAAGCGTTGCTGCTCGTGGTTCGAACGCAAATCGAGTCCCGCTGGCTCGACCCGATCGCGCTTTTCCACCGGACCAAACTTCGCCAGAAGGCGGCCAGCGATTTCGCCGCGCTGGCCTCGATCGTCGAACCCGCCGCCGTTCGCGAGCGGGCGGCCCAGTTCTTCTCTCCGGGGCTCGCGGACACGATCGCCGATCAGTGGAGTTTGAGCAGCGGCGCCTTCTGGCGACGGCGAATTGGGGGCCGGATTGAACGCGAATTGTCGCCCTACCGGATGTATGGAGGCGCCGAGGCCTTGTCGCGAACGCTCGCGCGCGACGCCCTTTGGGCGGCCGGCGCGATCAACCGCAGATATCTTCGATGGCCGCGTCCCGGGCGCCGCCGCGCGCCGGGGAGCGGCGTCATCATTTCCATCGTCGGCCTCGACGGCAGCGGAAAGAGCACATTGGTGCGCGAAGTGCGCCGCTGGCTCAGCGCCGAGGTCGATGTGATGCCATGCTATTTCGGCACCGGCGACGGGGAGCCGTCGCTCTTCTTTCGTCCCTTCAAGGCGGCGTCGCGGTGGATTGCGCGGGTGGTCCGCACAAGGCCGAAGGGCGCATCGCACGGAGCGGTGTCGGATCGGCCGCCGGGGCTCGGCTATTCGATTATGTTCTCCGTCTGGGCGGTCGCCGCGGCGATCGAGAAACGGCAAAAAATACTGGCCACGCAGCGGGGGGCAAACCGCGAACTCGTTGTCGTGACGGACCGCTATCCGCAAAACGAGATTCCGGAATTCAATGACGGACCGCTTTTGCATCGGCTGCTGCGGTGCCCGGCGGGACTGAGACGCTTCGAAGCGTCCGTCTACGAGATGGCGCGACATGCGGCCCCCGACCTCGTCATCAAGCTGCAGGTCGGACGAAGCACCGTCGTCCAGCGCGAACCTCAAATGGTCAAGAGCCTCATCGACCAGCGCATCGCGTGGCTGAACGAACTCACTTTCGCATCGGCCCGGATCGTGCCGATCGACGCCGTGAGGCCCCTGGAGGAGGTGCACCGGAAGGCCAAGCGGGCGATCTGGAACATTCTCTGAGACGTGAGCGGAGAAGGCGCGAACCGGCCGCCGGCGATGGAAGCCCGTCGTTCGCGGGTCGATTCGAAAGGGCGCGCGCCGCTCTTGCCGGAGACGACGGCCGGCCGCGCGGTCCCTTGTACGGCCTCGGGGTCAGGCCAAGGTCGGGACGACTGAGGTTAGGACGACTGAGGTTAGGACGACCCAGGGTTAGGGCGACCCAGGGTTAGGGCGACCCTTGCGCGAGTCCATCGGGCGGCGCCGGATGATCGCCGCGCTCCCCCGCCTCGATCGCACCAGTCCGGGCGTGAGCCCGATCCGGTCCGAATGTCTTGTCAACCATTGCTGGCTGCTCTCCTTGCCGACACCGATGCAGCCCCGAAGAGTGCAGGAGCGTGGCGGCTGGGACGGCCGTCCTCTCAGGGGCGGCGACCGGACGCGCGTCGATCGGCTCCAGCGCTCATGCCCCTCACGCCCGGTCTCATTCCGGCGCGTCCGGAATGGGTCAGATCGACAGCGCGACCTTCCCCACCACGCCGGCGAGAATGAGCAGGCCGCTCAGGCGATGGCTGTCGCCCTCGTCCGCCAGGAACAGGCGGCCGAAGCCGATGAATGCGGCGAGGGTGACGGCGATCTGACCAGCGGTGTTCATGTTTCGTTTCCCGATCTTCGCGCGCCGCACCGTCTCTCTGCTGGCCTGCGTGGAGCTTGCGTCGAGATCGAGCGGCTTGGAACGGTTCCGACCATAGGGGAGAAACAGGAACAAAACAAGAAGAAAAAGCGCCGTCGGGGATTTTTCTTCACTCTTGCGCGCGATCGGTCACGGGCGCGGGGGCAAGCGCGCTCGAAGTCTCGAACCTCGCCCTTTGGCTTGGCTCAGATAGGGGAGATCGCGAAAAACCGCCGCCGCGGCGGCATAAGAGAGGGCGACCCGCCGCCAGCGCGAGCCCGGCGTCAGGATTGCTCCCGGATTTGGGAAGGCAAGCCACTGGAATCAAAGCCCCGCGTGGGGAGGTCCTCCAACGCGGGGCAGAGTTGCGCGGTAGGGGTGTGACCGCGCGCGAACGCGACAGGTTTGACTTGCTGCACGTCAAAAGACAATTCGACATAAGTGCGGGGGCATTTCGGGCCCTGTGCAATCCGTCGGCCTCGCGAGACAGGGCCCTGCGCCGCGGTCCGCTTGGCCGAGGGATGCGCAGCCGCTTTGGACCGGCCGCCCGACCCCACGAGCGCGCCCGCTGGGTCGCGGCTCAGAGTCCCGGGCCGCTCCTCATGTTCTTGATGAACATCATCCAGTCGGTGTAAGCGCCGACACGACAACCGATATTTCCGCTCGAGGCATTTCGGCTCGGAAGCCGCTCGCTCTCCGCGCTTTCTTGAGGAGCGGCCTGATCGGCGTGGGGTGCGCCGCCGCCGCCGACAAGCCAGACCATCCTCGTCGTCCGGTCATCGAGACAGCCGAGATTGGGCCGCTGTCGCGGCGCGGTGCGGCCCCCTGCGGCAATCGAAGGATGCTGGCGGAAAACGACAAAGACGGGCTCGCGTCGCTTTCGATTTGTCGCGAATCATGGCGTCGAGCAGGTTTCCTTGACGCCCTTCATGGTCAGCGTCGCGCTCTGCCCCTTGATCCAGAATTCGATGTCGGCGTACCGCCCGCCGTCGGCGGACATGACTTGCGGCAGTTTGAGCACGCGTCCCGTTCCGAAGGTCAGCGCCACGCCTCCCTTCGCCGTGTTCGGCGGCGAGAATTTTGCGCTGAGCTTCGAGCCGTCGCTGCAGGTGTAATGCGCCTCGGTAGCCAGAGCGGGTGCGGCGAACGCCAGGGCGGCGACCGCGCCTGGAAGGACGAAAAGTTTCGCGAATCGATTCATTCCGATGTCCTAACGCCTGATTTGCGACGGAAATTCAGCTGCATTACGCGTTTCGGCGCCCCAAGCGGGCGGCGGTTGCTAACCTGAGGGGCCGTAACGCCCGCGCCAAGACTATCCGAGGAATTGGAAGCGTTTTTCCTTGATTTTATTTGGATTTTCTTGCAGAGTACTCGCCCTCCGGTTGCACCTGCGGCTGACAGGCCGGGCGGCGAGCCTCCGTCCACCGGTCACGCGAAGGCGCGGGCGGCGGCCTTGTGCTTTGTAATGAGGGCGGCGAGGTCGACGCCCTCGGGCTTGCCGTCAATCACCACCCAGCGTCCGGCGACCATCACCCGGTCGGCGCGGTGGGCGCCGGAGAGCGCGAGCGCGGCGATGGGATCCTGCGCGCCCGAGAAGCGCGGCTCGTCGAGCGTAAACAGCGCGAGATCGGCCTGCATGCCGGCCGCGATCGCGCCGATGTCGTCGCGCCCGAGGCAGCGCGCCGATCCTTGCGTCGCCCAGCGCAGCGCGTCGTAGGGCGTCACCGCCGCGGGGCCGTAGCTCAGGCGCTGGAGCATGAGGGAATGGCGCACGGCCTCCATCATGTTCGACGAATCGTTGGAGGCCGAGCCGTCGACGCCGAGCCCGATGGCGACGCCCGCAGCCTCGAGCTCCTTGACCGGGCAGACGCCCATGCCGAACGCCATGTCGGAGGCGGCGCAATGGCAGACGCCGACGCCGACCTTGCCGAGGCGCCCGATCTCGTCCGCGTTGAAATGGATCCCGTGCGCGACCCAGGCGCGGGGGCCGAGCCACCCGGCCTCTTCCAGAAGATCGACCGAACGCATGCCGAATGTTTCGACGGCGTAGACGTCCTCGTCGAGCGACTGGCACAGATGCGTGTGCAGCCGGCAATCGTAGCGCTCGGCGAGTTCGGCTGATCCGAGCATCACCCGCTTCGGCACGGCGAGCGGCGAGCACGGGGCGAGCGCGACCCGGATCATCGCGCCCTGTTTGGGATCATGATAGGCGCGCAGCACCCGCTCGCTGTCCTCGAGGATCGTGTCCGAATCCTGCACGATCGAGTCGGGCTGCAGGCCGCCGTCCTTCTCGGAAATGCCCATCGATCCGCGCGTGACCGTCATGCGCATGCCGAGCTTGGTCGCCTCCTCGACCTCGATGTCGATCGCGTTCCTGATCGCCGGCGGAAAAAGATTGTGATGGTCGGCCGCGGTCGTGCAGCCCGACAGCATCAGTTCGACCAGCGCCATCCGAATCGCGACGCGCAACGCCTCGGGCGTCATCCGGTCCCAAACCCGCTCCATCGAAACGAGCCACGGAATGAGCTCCTTGCCGAAGCCTGCGGGATGGGCGCGCGTGAGCGTCTGATAGAAGTGATGATGAGCGTTGATGAGCCCTGGCAGCACGACATGGCGCGAGGCGTTGAACGTCGTATCGGGAGGAATCGCCGGCGATTGGCCGCGCGCGACGCATTCGACGATCTCGCCGCCATCGACCACGACGCCGCGCTCGGCGTCGGTTGCGAGGATGGCGAGCGGGTCCTTGATCCATATGCGCATGCGATGGTCCGCTCCGTCTTCGGTGAAGGGCGGGCGCATAGGCGAGCCGAGCCGAAAGGTAAAGTCTTTTGGCGTGCGTCTTGCATCGGTGGTTCACCCGCATGGGCGAACCAATCCTCCGGCAGGACACGCGAAAAATGTATTCGACGCTTGGAATTTCGGCTCTTATGGTAGACCTCATCGGCGCGGCAGCGACCGTGCGCCTGGCGTGGCTCGCGTGTGAGCCTGACCACCGGCGGAAGGCGGCGCAGCCGCCGAACCGTCGATAGAATGGGACTGCGGGAGGGAAACATTATGCGCGTTGCAATGATCGCGGCGTTGGCCGGGGCGATCGGGTTCGCCGGACCAGCCTTCGCTCTCGACAAGGTGACCTTCGGCACCAATTGGGTGGCTGATCCGGAGGCCGGGGGCTACTATCAGGCGCTCGTCGACGGCACTTACGCCAAATACGGGCTGGACGTCACGATTCTGCAGGGCGGCCCGATGTCGAACGGCGGCATGCTCCTGATCGCCGGGAAGATCGAATTCTTCATGGGCGGCGACATGATCGGCGATTTCCTGGCGGTGCAGAACAACATCCCCACCATCGCCGTGGCCGCCCACTTCCAGAAAAATCCTCAGATCTTTATGTCGCACCCCGGCGTCGGCCTCGACAAATGGCAGGACCTTCCCAACGCGAACCCGGCCTTCGTGAGCGCCGGCGCGGTCAACACCTTCTGGGCCTGGATGCGGCTCGCCTACGGGTTCAAGGACGAGAACATCAAGCCATACAATTTCAATTCGGCCCCCTTCATCGCCGAGCCGCATTCGATCCAGCAAGGCTATCTGACCTCGGAGCCGCTCGAGGTCGAGAAGCAGGGCGGCTTCAAGCCTAACGTCTTCCTGCTCGCCGATTATGGCTACTCCACCTACTCGACTCTGGTCGAGACCCGCCGTGATCTTCTGGCGAAGCATCCTGATATCGTGCAGCGCTTCGTCGACGCCTCCAGCATTGGCTGGTACAACTATCTCTACGGCGACAACGCCAAGGCCAATGAGGCGATCAAACGGGAGAATCCGGAAATCACGGATGACGAGATCGCCTTCTCGATCAGCAAAATGAAGGCATACGGGATCGTCGATTCAGGCGACACGCTCAAGCTCGGGATCGGCGCGATGTCGGACGAGCGCTGGAGCAGTTTCTACAATGAGATGGTGAAGTCCGGCGTGGTCAAGCCCGGCATCGACTACAAGAAGGCGTACACGCTCCAATTCGTCAACAAGGGCGTGGGCGTCGACTTGCGCCCGAAGTGACGCCGCCCCTGCGGACGCTCGGTCTCCCTCGGCCTACTTCTTCGGCGCCGGCAGGGCGTTGTAAACGTCGGGCGGCAACACGGCGGAGACGCTGATTGTGACTTTGTCGTCAGGGCCGAAATTTTTGACCTTGTTGCTGATGGGCGGGAGGCTCTTCAGGAACGCCACGATCGCCTGCGCGTCGGCATCGGAGAGATGTGACAGCGCCGGATAGGGCATAACGGGACTCAGCTTTCTGCCCTCGGGCGTTTTGCCTGCGCGAATCGCCGCTATGATCTGCTCGTCCGTCCAGGAGCCGAGGCCGGCCTCCTTGTCGGGCGTCAGATTCGCTCCCACGAAGACGCCGGCGCCGGGAATTGCGAAGCCGACGTCAGATCCGCCGAGATAGCGCTTCATGTCGGGCGAACCGAGCAGGGCGCCGGGCGTGTGGCAGTCCGAGCAGCCGGCGATCGTCACGAGAAAGCGCCCGCGAGCGATTTGGCTATCGTCGGCAAAGGCGGGCGACGGCAGGGGGGCGGCAGCGGCCAGGGCCGCGACAATCATTATGCCTAGCGCGGTTCGAGACATGTTCTCTCCTTTTCGAAGCGGGCGCTCCCTTGACCCTAATCCGCCGAGACGCCCGACACGGATATCCCGTCTAGATGCGCGGGCACGCGCCAATGCTGCGCGGGGTCAGGCTGGTGCGCGACCGGCGTGATCGCCCCCCGCCACGCGACGCCCATCATCTGCGCCGTCTGATAGGCCATCACATTCCAGCCTTTCGTCGCCAACGCGCGCAAGCCCGCCGCCACATGGGGCGACACCAGGTCATGAAAGACGACCATTGCGGTCGTTTCGAGGTAGGGCGCGCAGGCGAGCGCGTCCCGGACCGGCGCCTCCCCGTCATGGTCGCCGTCGATGAACGCGAACGACCATCGGGCGCCGGCTTCGCCCAAACGGACGACGGCCGCAGGGCTCGCTTCGGGAACGAGAATTGTGGTCGAGCTCCCGCCGGCCCCGCGAATCGCTTGCTCGAATTCGCGCCGCCAGTCGGGATCCGCGAGCAGAGGTTCAACGACATGGAGCGGCGCGAGGCCGGATGCGATGAGATGAACGGTCGACCAGCCGCGCCACGCGCCGATCTCGATTCCGCTCCGGCCCGTGAACGCGCGTGCGTTCGCATAGAGGATCGAAGCTTCGTCGCGATTGATGAAACCGACCGTCGGATCGCGCCTGTCGACGCGGAATGGATGGTCGATCTGCTTGCGAAAATAGGGCCAGGTCGAGGCGCTCTTGTCGGCTTCGATCATGTTCGGAAAGAGATGATCGAGAATCGGCGCTTCAAGATTGGCGGCGACGTAATCCTTGGCCATTGATTGGCACCTGGAGCAAAGGAACGAAACGGCCACGCCTGCGTTCAATTTCGATCTAAGTCTTGAAGCTTCGGCTGCGGCGCGCCCCAGTTCGAAGCGAATGGCATGGTGCGCCATCCGGCGTCAACACGGCGGATTTCCGCCCGCGGGGGTGCCGCAATGCAGCAAATTGAAGGCACTTGTACTTAACTTGTTCTGGCATTACCTGTTGTTCGACCGGAAAAGTGAGGTCTAAGATGCCCATGGTTCAGGCTCATTGAGCGGTCAGGCGCGAGGATGATCTCGAAGGGCCAGAGCCGAACGGCGATAAGCAGGGCGCGGGGCAGGCGGCAAGGCTCAGGCACGCGATTTGCACACAGGGGAGGATGTCGCGGACTGGACGGACGCGGCGAAACGACGGGTTGGCATCATGAATAAGATTGCAACTCTGCCAACGAAAGAAGCGGCGATTCCGGTCGTAGCGCCGCCGCTCGTGACCTTGCGGGGCGTGCACAAGGTCTTCGCTAATCAAGTCACGGCTCTGGAAGGCTTGGACCTCGACATCCGAGCGGGTGAGTTTCTCTCCTTGCTAGGGCCCTCGGGCTGCGGCAAATCGACGGTTTTGCGGTTGCTGGCGGGCCTCACGGGGCCGACGCAGGGCGAGATTGTTTGGCGCGCGGATTGCCCGGAACTGGGCTTCGTATTTCAGGAACCGACACTGACGCCGTGGTCCGATGTGTTCACCAACGTGTGGCTGCCGTTGCGCCTGGGCGGAGTGTCGAAGGAAAAAGCTCGGCCGCGAGTCGAAGAGGCGCTCGAGCAAGTCGGGCTCGCTGGTTTTGCCAAGGCGTATCCGCGCCAGCTGTCGGGCGGCATGAAGATGCGTGTGTCGATCGCCCGCGCCCTCGTGACGCGGCCGACGGTCCTCTTGATGGACGAGCCCTTCGCAGCCCTGGATGAAATCACGCGCCTCAAGCTCAATGACGATTTGGCGGCGCTCAAGGCCTCGCTCGGGGCGACGGTGGTGTTCGTGACCCATTCGGTGTTCGAAAGCGTCTATCTTTCGGACCGCATCGTGGTCATGGCGGCGCGGCCGGGTAGGGCGGTTGCCGAGATTGTCGTCGAATGCCCGACCCAGTCGCGTCAAGAAGGGTTTCGGCTGTGCAAGGCCTACGCTGACACCTGTGTCCAGACTTCCGAAGCGCTCCATGTCGCGATGGGCGATCGGCCGCCGACGATGCTTAAGGGCGGAGCGGCGTGAGCAGGGACGACTTTGTTGGCTATGCGGTGCCTGCCCTTACGCTGGGGCTCGGGCTAATCGCCTGGGAGGGGCTGGTCCGATACTTCGCAGTCCCAACCTATCTCTTGCCGGCGCCAAGCCTCATCATTTCCACCCTGATCACCGACTGGCCGACCTTGTCTGCGTCGCTATGGGTGACGCTGTCGATTACGCTCAAAGCTCTTGGGATCGCGGTCATCGGCAGTGTCGGGCTTGCCATTCTTTTCGCGCAGTCGCGGCTTGTCGAGCGTGCTTTCTATCCATTCGCCGTCGCGATGCAGGTGACGCCGATCGTCGCCATCGCCCCGCTGTTGCTGATCTACCTTTCCCCCGGCGTCGCGGTCCTGGTCTGTGCGTTTCTTGTCGCGTTCTTTCCCCTGCTTGCCAATACGACGCTCGGGCTGTCGTCGGCGGACCACAACCTGGTCGACCTGTTCCAGATGTATCGCGCCTCGCGCATGCAGCAGTTTATGTTGCTGAGGTTGCCCTCGGCGCTCCCGTATTTTCTCGCCGGACTTCGCATCAGCGGCGGACTGGCGCTCATCGGCGCGATCGTGGCCGAGATCGCCGCCGGCTCTGCCGGTCAGGGGTCCGGGCTTGCGTATCGCATTGTCGAGTCTGGGTTTCGCCTGAATATTCCGCGGATGTTCGCCGCGCTGCTCTTGATTTCGGTGGCGGGGATCACAATTCATCTCCTGCTGACTGCGCTGTCGCACTGGTTGTTGCGCGATTGGCATGACAGCGAGCGCGGGCGGGAAACCTGAAACAAACCAAATAATCTGTCGTATGGTTTGAGCCGGGGAGGGCGCTTTTGCGCCCGCGGCGAACGGTCCGGATGCGCGCCGTCAAGTGTAAGAGCGAGGTCAGATGAATATCGGCTACCTCAAGGTCGAGCGGCGCATTGCGCCGAAGCGCGCCTCCGTGCTTCGGAAGCTTGGAATCTCCAATCTGGTCAACACCGCGACGTTCGACATTGCGGCCGCGCATGAGGCGCTCGTTCGTCGCCAGGCTGTTCCGGAACGGATCTCGACTGACGGCCTTGTGGTCGACGTGCCGGCTGGCGTCTACCATCCGCTCCCGGACTCGAGCTCTGAATTTTTCATCCGCAATATCAAAGCGATGAATCCGGATCTGATCGCCAAGACGC
The DNA here is from genome assembly GCA_963726105.1 of uncultured Alphaproteobacteria bacterium. Taxonomy (GTDB): domain Bacteria; phylum Pseudomonadota; class Alphaproteobacteria; order Rhizobiales; family Beijerinckiaceae; genus Roseiarcus. The sequence goes on along the minus strand of CAVSBJ010000014.1, from coordinate 48,860 downwards.
TTGAGATTGGGTGCGGCTGCGGGATCATATCGCTCTACATGGCCGCCAATTGGACGTCGAGAACGGTCGCGACGGACATCTCGCCGATCGCCGTTGAGGCGACCATTGCAAACGCCAAGCTCAACAACGTCAACGTTACGGCGTTTCAGTCCGACCTGTTCGAGAAAATCGACGAGACGGATTTCGACCTGATCGTTTTCAATACGCCGTTGGTCGATAAAAACCCGGAAAACGACATCGAGCGCTACAGCCTGTGTGATCCGCAGGGGCGCATCACCGAATCCTACCTGCGCCAGGCGCGTCGCCATGTGTCAAAGGATGGTTTGATCATTTTTTCGATTTGTAACAATTCCGCCTATGAGGTGATGGACGCGATCGATCTCAATTATGAGATCTTCGGCTTTGAGCTGGCCTACAGCGGTTTCTGGCGGGCGATCGTCGGCGCGCGGAACTGACACGGCGGCAGGCAAGATCCAGGGCGTCAGAGGCCGGCCGCCAAGTCAAAGCGCTCTTGGCGAAGCGCCCGTGGATCGCTCGCATCGGGGGGCCTTCCCGTCCTCACGGGGCTTTGGTGGAAGGCGACCGAGGCTTAGCTATTGGCATGGGCGCCGGCGCGCATGATAGGAAACGGGTTCAGGCGCGGTTCCGCGCCCCAAGCGCGACTGGACGCGGGCAATGGCGGATGCAGGTTCGACGACTTCCGGCGGCTTCGCCGAGCCCCATCGCCGGGGGACGAAAAGATGGGCCGGCCTGCTCGCCGAACTCCCCTATTTCGCCATCGTCGTCATCGGCATCGTTGGCGTTTCGTGGACCAACATGCTGGGCGTTTCAGTGGCGGGCTACTGGGTCACCATGACCCCGATCGCCGCCCTTCTCTGCGTCTGCGTAGGCTGGTCGCATTTGCCGCGAGGACGCGGACGGCTTGAAATGGTGGCGATTCAGCTTGGCCAATGGGCTGCGGTGCTCGTCGCGATGGATCTGATCCACGTGAGCAACGCTGACGGCTTGGTCACGCACGACGCCTTGGGCAGCATCCTTCTAACGCTGCTCGCGCTCGGGGTCTTTATTTCCGGACTGGATCTGAGAACCTGGAAGCTCTGCGTCGCCGGCGCTTTTCTGGCGCTCGCAGTGCCGTTGGTCGCCTGGTTCGCCGACGCCGGGCTGTTCATCTTCGTCATCGGCGTCGCGCTGATCGTCCTCGGACTGTTGACCTGGTGGGGGGCCCATCGGGTGCACGCGCACGGCTGAGCCATTCTATTCGCGCAATCGCCTCGTTCCGGCCGCTGCTCGCCGCGTGAAGCGGCGACACGTGTCCGTGATTGCTCTCTCGCGGGACTTGCGCAGGCGAGCCGGATGGCGCCTAAAGAACGGCCGAGACGGGCTTGGGCAAGGCAGGCCGGGAGGGGGAGCTTTACTATCGCTTTGTGCGTTCACGACTTGGCCCGCGTCATAGGGGCGAGGACAACGGTTGGCGGGACCCCGCGGGGCGATACGCCAGTTGCGCGGCTTGGGTTCGCGCGCGAGGTGGCGAGCCGACAAGCCCGAAAACTTTTAGCCTTGGTGCGGGCGGCGCCGTTTATCGCCGCTCTCGCGGTCTCCGGGTGTGCGCCGGTCGGTCCCAATTTTGAACGCCCTGCGGCGATCGTTTCGCCCCAGTTCAAGGAAATCAAGGGCTGGAAGATCGCGACGCCACGCGCGAACGAGCCGAAAGGCGAGTGGTGGTCGGTTTTTCACGATCCCGAACTCGACGAGCTCATGCGCGTTGTCGCGGTGTCCAATCAGACGATCAAGGCGGACGAGGCCAGCTACCGCGAGGCGCTGGCGCTCATCAACGAGGCGCGGGCGGGGCTTTTTCCCACGGTCAACGGCGCCGGCTCGGCAACGCGCCTTTCGCCACAGCAGACGAATCTGACCGCGCAAGCGACCGGGGCGTGGACCCTCGACGTGTGGGGTCAGGTTCGGCGCGAGATCGAGGCGCAGCAGGCGGGCGCGGAGACCAACGCCGCCATTCTCGCCAACGCCTTGCTCGCTGCGCAATCGGCGCTGGGATTCGCCTATGTGACCCTCCGACAGGCGGATTTGCTTGAGGACCTGCTCGCAAGGACGATCGAGGACTACAAGCGCTCGGTCACGATCACGCAGAACCAGTACAACGCTGGGACCGCCGCCAAGTCCGATGTCATCACCGCCCAGGCCCAGTTGCTCAACGCCCAGGCGTCCTTCATCGCCGCCGGCGTGTCGCGCGCGCAATCCGAACATGCGATCGCAGTCCTGATGGGGCGGCCTCCCTCCGGTCTGTCGGTCCCGCACGGAAGACTCGCCACCCGCGTTCCCCCGGTTCCGGTCGGTCTGCCATCGTCGCTGTTGGAACGGAGACCCGACGTGGCGGCGGCCGAGGAGACCATGCGCCAGGCCAACGCTCAGATCGGCGTCCAGTTCGCCGGCTATTTTCCAGCCGTGTCGCTCTCTGGCCTGATCGGTTACTCCGGCAACCCGTTCGCCGCCGAGCTCGGCCCCACTAACCCGGTCTGGTCATTTGGGGCGTCGCTGGCTCAGCCTTTGTTCAATGGCGGGCTCACCACGGCGCAGGTCGAGGCGGCCCGACAGATTTACCAGGCCGACGTCGCCTCATATCGAGAGACGGTCTTGACGGCGATCCAGCAGGTAGAGGACGCTTTATCCGGGATTCGCATCCTGTCCAGCGAGGTCAAAGTGCAGGCGGAGGACGTGCGGATCTCCCAGCAGGCGACGCAGATCACCCTCAACGAATACAAGGCGGGCACCCAGGCTTTTACCGCCGTCGTCACGGCTGAGACGCAGCAGTTGGGCGCCGAGGAGTCGCTCTTGTCAACTCAGGGCCAGCTGCAGGCTGACGCGGTCAATCTAATCGTCGCGCTCGGCGGCGGCTGGAGCCAATCGATGCTGCCGGATGTGACTGCGCAGACGTCGGCCATCTCGCCTCATTGAGCGTTAATACCAATTAAGTTATGTATTGAATGGGCAATCGGGTTCGCCTCCCAGCCGTCGCGAGGTTGGTCAGGACCATCGATTTGGATTGTCTTGGCGAGTGGCCGTTTTCGCTCGAAAAGCCCCGCCAACGAGCGTTGGATTTCCTTGGATTTCCTTGGATTCTCTCGTCCGAATCGAGACTTATCAATGGGTTACGCGGATAGAATGACGAATTTTTTTCTCGGCCGCTCGTGGCCTTGGAAAGCGCCAGAACGGGTGCAGTCGGTCCTGATCTTCGAAGAGCAAGGCTGATCATACGCCAAGCCTACTCTGATTTCTGATTTTGTGCAATCGATTGTCGCCACGAATAGATATTCCAAACACGGCCGCCGTCATTGTCAGCGGATCGTTCTCAAACCGAGTTCCACAACGAGAGCACCGGCTCGTTCTTGTCGTGTTCGTAGCCGACGATGCTCACGCTCGCGGTGCCGAGCATGAACAGGCGTCCTTCTGAAGGCGCGAGGCCGAGCCAGCGCGCCGCCAGCACTCTGAGGATATGCCCGCTGGAAAACACGATCGCCGGGTCGTCCGCCGCCCGGAGGCGGGTGATCACCCGGTCAGCGCGGGCGCCCACCTCGGCCGGCTGCTCGCCGTTCGGGCATCCGTCGCGGAACAGGAGCCAGCCCGGGCGCCCGCTCAGGATCTCGCTGGTCTTGCGCCCTTCGTAGTCGCCGTAGTTCCATTCGATGAGGTCGGGATCAACCTGTGCGGCGTCGCCGAATCCGGCGAGCGCACAAGTGCGAACCGCCCGCTGAAGGGGACTGGTGAAAACCCGGCCGAACGTGAGCCCCTTCAGCCGCTCGCGCAGCCCTCTCGCTTTGCGTTCGCCCTCTTCCGTGAGGGGAATGTCGGTGCGTCCCGTATGCTGGCCGCTTGCGCTCCATTCGGTTTCGCCGTGGCGGACGAGATAGACGCAAGGAAGCATGCCGACTCCAATCCCGCGACTTCGCCACCAGGGCGAAGGCAATCTCTTATCGGGTCTAGCACCGATTTGGATAGTCGATCAGGGGGCCTGAAAGCGCGCGACACACGGATCGCCGGAAAGACCGGACGGGATTACCGACTTTGAGCTTTCGGGCGTCATCTATATCGACAAGACCGTTTGCTGGCAAAAAAACTGCCGCGATAAAGTACAGTTTATATGAGTTAGCGTTATCAACCATATGTGATCGAATAATAGCCGACGTTTTCACGTATTAGTGAGTGCATCACCAATCCGTGAGTGTTTCGGTTAGGATCGTCACCAAATTGGACTTGTGCCGCCAGGCTTTCGCCGCAAAATAAGTCAGTTATTGGCGCTACCATCTAGCGGCCATTACTCATGGACTATCTGGATTGAGCCTGAATTCTTTCGGTCGCTGTGGACCCGACAACGGGTTTAGTCCTTAGCCGACATGCATAGGAGGCATGAAATGAGAAACGCAATGACGGGTCTTTTATTGGCTGGTTCGACGTCTGCTTTCATGTTCGCGACACCGGCGTTCGCGCAGGTGGCGGGCAATCCTGGCGACCTTCACACCCCGACCCTGTACACAAACGAAGTTCGAGCCAACACGTACGGTTACACACCTGGATCCGGTGGCCCGCTCGGACCTCTGGGGGTGATCGCCACTCCGTTCACCGCTCCTGTCGCGGTCATGAATGGCGCCCCGGGCGCTGGCGCGTGTGGGATCAACCAGGACTTTAATGGCCGATTGACTGCGCTTTGCGGCCTCTAATCCTGACCCCTGTATGTATACAGCGCCGTCCCCGGGCCGGCGCTGATTTTTTGCGGACGCAACGCGCGCGAGTCCGCAACGCGCGCGAGTCCGATGGGCCGCGACGTCAGCGTCCACCAAGCCATCGCCTCAGGACGCTTCCGCCAAACGGAACCAATAGAGTTCGCGGACGTTTGAATCGCAGAGTTGGCCTCGCAACGTCCGGAAGGCCTGGCCGGTCGACAAGAGTGTGGCCCGTCGGGTTGTTGCCTTCTTCGTCGTAGCGATTCGGCGCCGGACTACACTCGAGAGGCCGGCGTGTTCTCACAATGGTTGAGTTCCGATGCCCCTCAATGCGTAGCCGTGTCCGAGATCGGCTCCGTATCGCATCTCACCAAGCTTACGCACGAGCAATTCCAGTTTGTTCGCGCTCTCTACGTCGCCATTCCGCCGATTTCGCGAGCGCTTCCCCCAGGGGATAGCGCTGTGATCGCAAGTTCGAGCGGGCGCTCAATGATCGCGATCGTGTCCGGGGGCGAAACCTGCGCGCGCTTCCTGGCTCCAGATTTCGTTCTGTCGATGCTAAATCAGGTCGGCAAGGGCGAGACGGTCGCGGCCGGAGACCCGATTTAAGGCCGAGCGGCGTCCGCGCGTTTCCCTTTGATTGCAGCCGCGGGCTGAAGGTTGTCCCGCTATTGCCGGCGCCCTCGTTCCCTTCTATGCACACGAGGGCGATCGAGTTGGCGTTTGCGTAGCGCAAGCCAAGCTAGGCCCTGACCTAGCGGCCGATCGCAGGGGCTCGGGGCGACAAAACATGCGGATCTATGCGGCGGTGCTTGCCGTCATGGTGGGACTTACCAGCGCCCTGGCCACAGCCGCCGACCTGCCGACCAGGAAGCCCGCGCCCGAGGAAATCGTCGCGCCCGCGTTGCCGTCTGGTTGGCATTACGAGATCACCGGCTACACTTGGGGGACGAGCATCGCCGGAAGCACGGGCTTCGGCTCTCTGCCGACGCTGCCCTATTACGCGCCCTTCCCTAAAGTGCTCGAGCACTTTCAGGGCGCGTTCATGGGAAGCGTGATCGCCCGCAACGAGACGTTCATCGGCGGAATCGATTTCGTCTGGGCGCGAATAGGCGGGTCCGGGGTCTTACAAAACCCGAACAGCGTGCTCTACGGCGGAAAGACGAGCCTCACCCTCAACGAGGGGTTCATCACCGCCTTCAGCGGCGTTCGCGTGCCGCTCGGCATCCCGAAGCTTTCTCTCTACGGCACGCTCGGCGCCCGCAACTTCTACAGCGGGACCAAGCTCGCCGTCACCGGCCCGTTCGGATTGTTCAACGGGACAGAAACCGTCAACAAGGACTGGGTCAACCCGGTCGCGGGCTTCGCCGCCCAGTACCGCTACGACGACCGCTGGTTCATGAATACGCTGGCCGACCTCGGCGGCTGGTCCGACAGCGCAACCGGACAGGCGCTCGCCTCGGTCGGCTACAACTGGACGCAGAACATTGCTACGACCGTCGGCTATCGCGTGATGTACACCTACACCCACCAGGACACCGGCATCAACGCCATCACCTTCGAGCCGAGAAGCTTCCGCTACCAGCAGTGGATGTACGGGCCGTTTGCCGGTTTCAAATACAGCTTCTAGCCCAAGCTCCCTCACCACGCCTCAAACGCGCGGGTGACACGCTTCATGAATGCGGCCCGCCGGGCCTCGGTGGTGAAGTTCATATTGTAATGGGCAAGGTATTCGAACCGGCCCTTCGGATCGATCAGCGCGCCAATGTTGTAATGGACGAAGCGGCGCGCGGGATTGTTCTTCGCGGCGACGTCCCTGAAGCTCTCGCCATAGGTGCAGACCGCCGCCAGGCGCCTGAGGCGCCGCAGGTTGGGGTGGAAGAGGCCCGATTCGTCAATGCGCAGCGCGACGCCCGGCAGAAACACGCGCTGGAAATAGCCCTGCATAATCGCGGGCAGGCCGTCGAACCACACCGGAAATACGAGCACCAGCGCCTCGGCGGCCCGGAGGCGCGCAACGTAAAATTCGACTTCGCGAGTGTTGGCGCAGGTGTCGACATAGTGGGCGAACTGCTCGCGCGACATGACCGGGTCGAACTTCTCCGCATGGAGGTCGAGATCGTCGACGATATGCCCGCTGGCGCGCAGGACCTCGACGACGCGCGCGTGCAACGCGGAAGCGAAACTCGTTTCCAGCGGGTGCGCGAAGACGACAAGAATGCGCAAGCTAGGCTCCGGCTGGCTCGACGCGTCGATTGCGAGCCTCACCACCGCGTTCAGCCGCAATGAGAAACTCGATGCGGGGGGGAGCGATCAGCATCTCCCGGATTTCGTCCTCGAGCACCCGATCGGCGTTGGTGACGCGCTCGCGCAAATGCTTGAGCTCGAGCCACGATTCGATCAGATAGGCTTCTTCGTAGCGGCCGAGGTCGCCCGCGTCCTCGAAGATCCCCCACGCGAAGGCGCCGTCGCGGCGCCGCTCGAATCCGAGTTCGTCCAAAGCTCGGACGAACGCGGCGCTGTCTTTGGGGTCGATCCGGTATTCGATCTTGACCAGGACCGGACCACGGTCGTTATCGATTTCCTCCCGGGTTTCCGGCAGGCTCCAATGCTGGGAAGGCGAAAGGTCGAGCGGTCCGGGCTGCAGCTTCCATCCCCAGGTGAGAGGAATTGCGGCGACCGCGCCTGCGGCGGCGATGAGCAGTGCGGCCGAAAGTCCGGATCTCGCCGCGACTTCGCCCCAGGCCGCGCTGCACAGGGTCATCGTCCCGAAGATGACGGTCAGAAACACGGCGAGGCCGCGGCCGCGCACCCAGTCTGGCAAGACATTCTGCGCGGAAGTGTAAAGACAGGTCAGGTTGTTCACCCACGCCACCCCGGCAAGCAGGCAGGCGCAAAGCGAAATCGGGAGGTCTTGAGCGATGGCGAACAGCGTCAGGGCGACGACAGTCAGCATCGTCCCGGCCGCGACCAGCCGATCGGCCCCGAACTTGTGGCGCAATTTCTCATGCCCAAACGATCCGACAATCGCTCCAACGCTGATTGCGCTGAGCAGAATGCCGTAGTGCTCCGCGCCCTGTCCGGTTCGCCGAGCGATCAACGGCAGGAGTCCCCAATAAGCCGCGGTAAACGGATAGATCGCGAGGGTCCGCGCCAGGGTGGCCCCCATGAGTTGATTGTTGGCGGTATGCCGGAGGCCAGTGCGCAGAGCGCTGCTCAGTCTCTCGGCGGGCAGGGACGCCATCTGCCGGCCCGGCGCGCGCCACCAGGTCAGCGCCGCGATCACGCCCATATTGGCGACGACAAAAATCCAGAGCGGCGCCGCCGCCCCATATCTGACGATTATGAATCCGCCGAGCGCAGGCCCGAGCGTGCGGCTGAGGTTGTAGCCAACGCTATGCGCAGCCATCGCTTCCGGCATCACCGGCTTTGGCACGAGTTGCGGCGTGATCGACAGCCATGCAGGCGCATTGAGAGACCAGGCCGCGCTGAGAACGAACGTCGTCAGGAGCAACAGCACCGGAGACACGAAATCGAGCGCCACCACGGCGGCGAAGATCGCCATCAACGCAGCGATCGCGTAGGAGACGGCGATGATCATTCGACGCGGATCGACGATGTCGGCGATGGCGCCGGCGGGAAGCGTGAACAGAAAAATCGGCAGCGTGGTTGCGGTGTGCAGCAGCGAGACGTCGAACGGGTTGAGGTCGAAGGTGGTCATCAACCAGCCGGACGCCGTGTCGTACATGGCGATGCCGATGAGCGCGCATGTGCTCGCGGCCCAGACGATTGCGAACGCCGGATGGGCGAACGCGCCAAGCATCGTTGAGCGGGTGGAGGGCGGGTCCTGAGTGAAGCGTAAGTTCATCTTCAATTCGTTCTTCGCCCGACCTGATCGCTTCAGTGCGAACCGAGCGTGCAGCGCTCGCTCTTGGCGAGACGCTCCTGCGTCCAAACCGCTGACGGCCCCTTGCGCAATAGGAGCCGACTGGCGTCATTCGCGCATGCCATAGCAGGCCAGAGACGGTTGTTCACTCTCGAAAGGGTAAGCGGATCCTGCTCTGGGGACTGCCAAACGCTCGCGAAATTTGTCGAGTTCGTGGCGGGACGCTTCCCCGAGGCCAATGGCCACGAGAGAGGAGTGCATTGCACCTCATAGCGCGGACGCCCGATGAGGTGGCGGCCGAGGCGGACTGGATGGGTGCGAAGACCCCGCAGCTCGCTTTTTGAGCAGTCGCACCCGTCTGCGCCGGTTGCTTTTTGCACTGCGGCGCCTTGAAACTTTGCGCCTTGTTCGCCATTTTTGATCCGAAGACCGGGCAGGCAGCGGCCACCCGATTTCTCGCTCTTCCAATGGGGATGTTGTTGACCAGCGAGTCCACCGTCAAGTCGGACGCGCCTGCTGCCCGTGATTGGGGCGTCTTCGGCAACTTGGCGTTCACTGTCATGCTCGTCGCGAGCTCCGCGTCCAACGTCGGATTCGCGATGTTCGACACCTCGTCGAACTGGCTCATGACCAGCCTTGATCCGGATCCAATGATGGTGTCGGCGGTCCAGGTCGCCACCACGCTGCCGATGTTTCTCTTGACGCTGCCTGCCGGCGCGATGACCGACATTATCGACGCGCGCCGGATGCTGATCGGGGCGCAGATCGCCGTGACCGCGATATCAATCGTTTTCGCGGCCGTCGTGACAATGCATTGGGCGACCCCGACTGTGTTGCTGGCGACGACATTTCTTTTGGGAGGCAGCGGCGCGCTCGCCGCACCGGCATGGCTGGTCATCACGCCGATGCTCGTGCCGAAGACGGATCTCGACAGCGCAATCGCCATCAACAACGCGAGCTACAATGTCAGCCGTGCGCTGGGCCCAGCCATTGCCGGGTTGGGGATCGCGACCTTCAGCATCGGCTTGCCGTTCTGGTGTTTCTGCGCCGGCAATATCGCCGTCCTGGTCGCATTGCTGTGGTGGCGCACGCCGCGCCGGACGAAAGAGACCTTGCCTGCGGAACGCCTCTTCAGCGCTCTGCGCACCGGGTTGCGCTACGCAAGAAACAATCGAGATATCGACTCGACGCTGATCCGGGCGGTCGGCTTTTTCCCCTTCGCGAGCGCCTATTGGGCGCTTCTGCCTCTGGTCGCCCGAACGCAGATGCACAACGGACCGGAAGTCTACGGCATCCTTCTCGGCATGATCGGCGTCGGCTCGATTCTCGGATCGTTCGCGCTCAACAGCCTCAAGGCGCGCCTGGGTCCAGATCGGTTAGCCACGCTCGGGACGCTTGGGACGATTCTCGCGCTCGGGCTCTATGGCGCTGCCCGAGAGCCGGTTGTCGCAGCGCTCGCGAGCCTGATCGCGGGCGCGTCGTGGATCACGATGATGACGACGCTTTTCGTCTCGGCGCAGGTGGCGCTGCCGGAGTGGGTGCGCGGGCGGGGTCTCGCGATTTTTCTTACAGCGTTTTTTGGCGCGATGACGCTTGGCAGCGCGGTCTGGGGCAAGGTCGCTAGCATCGAAGGCGTGCCCACGGCCCTGTTTCTGGCTGCGGGAGCGGCGGCGATCGGGATGGTCCTAACCGCACGGTGGAGATTGCAAACCGCCGCCGCGCTGGACCTCACGCCTTCGATGCATTGGCGCACGCCAGTGTTTGTCCATCCGATGGAGGACGACCAGGGTCCGATTCTGCTCACGGTCGAATACATGATCGACCCGAGAGACCTCAAGCCCTTCCTCGCCTTGATTCATGAAATCGGCCTCGAGCGAAAGCGCGATGGCGCTTATGCTTGGGGCGTCTTCGAGGACACGCAGGTCAGCGGCCGAATTGTCGAGACCTTTCTCATTCAGTCGCTGCTCGAACTCAGGCATCTGCGCACGCGCGTGACGATGGCTGACCGCATGATCGAGGAACAGGCGCGGGCGTTTGTTACGCAGCCGGTAAAGGTGACATTTCTTGTGGCGCCGAAGCGCCATCGTCAGAAGAGGCGGAAAGGATCGAAGCGCTTTGCGCCGCGAGCGGCTCGTGAACCGGCCCCGATCGGCTAGCGGGCGTAAGATAGTGCCGGCGCGTCAATCGGAGGCAATCGGTCCGGTGCGGGCAGGACGTTTCGAGTCAGCGATCGGCTTCGCCATCAAACGAAGAACTTCCTCCTCGGTCGCGACCTTGCGAAAGCCGTGGAGCGCGCCGAGGCGTTCGAACGCTCCATGCAAATAAGACCCAGGGGGCGGGCAAGTCCAGAAATCGTAGCCGCTCCACGCGATCGCCTCGCTCCAGAGGTGCACGAAGCTCGCGCCCCGCGCTGCATCCTCCGCCCATTCACGATAGCGAGGCAGGAACAGCTTCCAGAATTGCTCGGGTTCGATCGGATAGCAGACGTGCGGGGCGAGCGCATGCCGGGTAAGGTCATGCTTGGCAAGGACCGGCGTCAGCAGGAATGGGCCGATCGCGCCCCATTTCTGGTCGACATCGACTGCAGCGTCGGCTTCCGAGATCAGTTCAGCAAGAGCCGGACTCGTCGGCGGAAGCCTCAGCACCGCATTGTTGACGAGGCTTGTCCCGAGCGCGTCGGCCTGGCGGCAAAACACGAAGCCGTCGCTCTCGAACGCCGGCCTGCTCAGGCAAAGCATATCGGTATCGATCCAGCAGCAGCCCGTCTGCCGCATCATCCGGTATCGAAACATATCCGCGAAGGTGGCGAGCGACGGCTTGCCATTGGCGATGAATTTGTGGGTCAGCGATTCGTCCGGGCAGATCGTCCGCGCATCCGCGTGGCGCACCCCGGGAGGCAGCTCGAGATTACGATCATAGGTGAAGACGCGCAGGCTCACGCCCGATTGGGGAAATGAGCTGAGGCAGGCGTAAGCGAACGGGTTCAGTCTCCCGTGCCAGAAGGACGCGAATTCGAAGCCCTCGACGGAAGTCACTCGATTCTCGCCAGCACGTTGCGGCCGGCATCCTCCCAGTCGCCGAAGAACGTCTCGGTCGTCAAATCCCCACGAGATAGGAATTCGCAATAGACGTCGAAGATCCAGCTCGCATGAACGTCATCGAGCAGAACATGCCGGCCCCGTTGGCCGCTGGCGATGCGAATGCAATTGCTCATGTCGGAACGGCAGACGTCCTCGGTGTGACCGCCGTCGACGTGAAAAATGTCGAACGCAAGCTCGGCGCGGCGGCTGACCAGCCAAGGGAGAACTTCGCGTAAATCGCCGGTAAACAAGTGCACCCGCCCCGGAAACTCCCCTTTGAGGAAATCGACGCATTCGGCTGTATAGGCATGCGACATGATGTCGACACCATAATATTCGAGTCTCGGGTTCGAGGACAGCGCCAGCAGCGCGCTATGGCCAGCGTTGACGCCGACTTCGAGCAGCTTCTCTTTGAACCGAACAGCGCGCCACGCATTGCGGCGAGCCGGGGCAAGCCCGATCTCGGGCGGCTGATCGGCATAACGCTCGTCAAGGTCGGCGTAGAAGATGTTGCCCTCCAGGCGTTCGCCGGACTGCTTGACGAGCTCGGCAATGCGCTTGAGACGCGAGCGGAACGGCTCGGCGAAGACTTCTTCGAGCGTGTCGCGCCTTATCGAATAATCGGGAATATCCGTAGGAGGGATAGGCTTCCCAGGCAGAAGCCTGCGGCCGTTCATCATTGCGAAGCCTTCGTTGTCGACCGCGCCTTGTGCCGGTCCTTGGCTGTTTCTGTGCCTAATGACACAGTTTCGACTGTCAGTGGAATGGTGATCGTGGCTATCGCTCTGCGCGCCTCGCCATGGCGGCGATCCACTTGATTCTTCAACCAAGCAATTCCTATATTAGGCCGCTTTATATTCCCGACCGGGACGATTGGGACGGTGAAGCTTGCGCTCGGCTCGCAACCGTTGGGCGCGTTGCGAGCGAGCGGAGCGACTGGGAATGCGGGGAAATCTGCGGATTGAGGGCTACGCGATCGCGTCTGCCGACGGGATGATCGCGGATGAGACCGGGTATATGCCCGATTCGCTCAAATTCGATGCCGACCAGCGATTTTTTCTTCAATCGCTCGATCGGGTGCAGGTGGTTTGCCACGGCCGCCTGTCGCACGAGGGCGATCCCGAATCTTACGCCCGCCGCCGCCTGATCCTGACCCGGCGAGTGCCGGGCCTTGCCGCCGATCCCAACAATTCGAACACCTGGCTGTGGAACCCCGCCGGCGCGACATTGGATGAGGCGTGCGCCGCAGTCGGATGCGGGGCCGGCACACTGGCGATCGCGGGAGGAACCGAGGTTTACAGCCTGTTTCTCAAGATCGGCTATGACATCTTCTACCTCGCGCGCGCCGAACAGGTGCGACTGCCCGGCGGCGTGCCGGTCTTCTGCCAAGGCCGGTTCGGCCAGTCGCCTGAGGACGTCCTTCGAGACGCGGGTCTGCAGCCGGCGGAAAGTCAGTGGCTCGACGACGAGGTCTCGCTCGTCAGATGGACCGTGTAACTTGGCCGTCCAAACGCGTTCTTCACCGTCGCAAGCTGAGAATATAGGCGGTCAGGTTGTTTCGGTCCGCCGCGCTGAGGATCAGGTTTGGCATCGAAGCATGCGACGTCTGCAGGAATACGCCCAAGGACGTTTGAGTCGTTGAGGGCATTGCCGCAATCGTCGTGAAGGCAGGCGCCGGGCGTTGAGCGCCGTGACACGTCGCGCAGTTCGCGGCGGCCAGACGCTCTCCGGCGGCTGGATCGCCAAGTTGCTGAGAAAGTGCGGAGCGGAAGATCGCCAGGATGAGCAGCGCGCTCCATGCGATCGAACGAGCGGACATGGATTGCTCCCTTCAACTCGCCAAAGTTTACAACTAGGCCCCCCGGCTTGGGAAGTCGATGACGCTGGCGGGATCCGCGGACGCGGCGCCGACCTTGCGAAAGTATGGCTTTTGGCCGCAATGCGTCTATGGGTGAGCCAATGACGACTGAGCCCGCTAACCGCGCAGGATCGGTGGCGGCGCTGCTTCCGTTTCTCCGCTATGGCCGGCGCTATTTCGGCCGGGCGACTGGGGCGCTGGCGGCGCTGACAATCTCCTCCGCCGCGACATTGGCCGTTCCGTTTGCGCTGCGCTCGATGATCGATTTCGGCTTCTCGAAAGAGAGCGGCGGCGCGATCAACGTCTATTTTCTTGCGATGGGCGCCTTGGTCGTCGTCATCGCGCTGGCGGCCGCCACCCGGTATTATCTGGTGACCACGCTTGGCGAGCGGGTGGTCGCCGATCTCCGACGTGATGTGTTCGCGCATTTGTCGCGTCTCGACGCCTCATTTTACGACAGCGCGCGAACGGGCGAATTGGTATCTCGTCTCACCGCCGACACGACGCAGATCAAGGCGGCTTTCGGCGCCTCGGCCTCGATCGCCTTACGCAACCTCTTCATGTTTGTCGGCGCGACCGCGCTGATGGTCTACACGAGCCCCAAACTGTCGGCATTGGTGCTGGTCGCCATTCCGGTGATCGCGGCTCCCCTTATCGCCTCCGGCCGGGTGGTGCGCCGACGGTCTCGGCGCGCGCAGGACACGCTCGCCGAAGCAAGCGCCTTCGCGTCGGAAAGTCTCGGCGCGGCGCGCACCATGCAGGCGTTCGGCGCCGAGGGCGCCAGTCAGGCGCGGTTCGCCGAGGAGATCGAGAGCGCCTATGGCGCGGCGCGTGACGCCGCCGCCACCCGTTCCCTTCTCATTGCGATTGCCGTTTCGCTTGCTTTCTGCAGCGTGGTGTTCGTCTTGTGGCTCGGCGCGCGCGACGTGCTGGCGGGATGCATGAGCGGCGGCCTTTTGTCGCAGTTCGTGCTCTTTGCCGTGCTTGGCGCAACTTCGCTCGGCGAATTGTCGCAGGTGTGGAACGAAGTCTCCGCCGCCGCCGGTTCGGCGGGGCGCATCGCCGAGCTTCTGGCCGTGAAGCCGCGCATCGTCGCGCCGACGAAGCCCGCGCGCATGCCTTCACCGCCGCGCGGTGCGATCGAGTTCAGGCATGTCGCCTTCTCGTATTCGAGCGCGCCCGAAGTTAGTGTCCTGGAAGACCTCAGTTTCTCGATCGCGCCGGGCGAACGGGTCGCCATCGTCGGCCCCTCCGGCGCGGGCAAGTCGACCATATTCCAGCTCATCATGCGCTTTTACGACGCCGAAGAGGGCCAGGTCCTGGTCGATGGCGTCGACGTCAAGGCGGTCGATCCGAAGGATCTGCGTGAGCGCATCGCGCCAGTCCAGCAGGAGGCGGCGATCTTTGGCGCGACGGTCGCCGAGAATATCGCCTATGGGCGCGCCGGGACCAGCGAATTGGCGATCGAAGAAGCGGCGCGGCGGGCAGCGGCGGACAGTTTTGTGCGTGAGCTGGGCCTGGGCTATGCGACCAAGCTCGGCGAACGCGGCGTGACGCTGTCCGGAGGACAGAGGCAACGGCTCGCGATCGCGCGGGCTATCCTTAAGGACTCGCCGATCCTGCTGCTCGACGAAGCGACGTCGGCTCTCGACGCGCATAACGAGGCGCTGGTGCAAAGCGCGCTGGACGACGTGATGACTGGCCGCACGACGCTGGTGATCGCGCATCGGCTCGCGACGGTGCTGAAGGCCGACCGGATTCTGGTCATGGAGACCGGCCGCATCGTCGAGGAGGGCGATCACGCCTCGCTCGTCGCCCGTAACGGCGTCTATGCGCGTCTCGCCCGGCTGCAATTCGAATCCGGCGCGGCCGGGCTCAGCAATGCGAATGCGGCGAGCTAGCGCGCCTTCACTTTTGCCGTCGACTGCCATTCCGGTTATGGTAGAGGTCTCCCGCCCGCGCCTTGCCGCGATGGCGTTCGAAGGCGCCCCCGACGTGGCGTGTGACTTTAGGCGAAGCTGAGTGACAGTTCGATCGACAACACTTGCGCGTGAGGGCCGCGTCCGTAACCCGGGCCCTGCGCGGGCATGGGACGGGGTTCTCGACCATCTTGTCCTGCTCAAGCCACGGGTCATGTCGCTCGTCGTCTTCACCGGAGCGGTCGGTTTTGCTCTTGCCCCGGCGCCGATGGACTGGATGAAGCTGCTCGCGACGCTTTCGGCCATGGCCGGAGGGGCAGGGGCCTGCGGCGCGCTCAACATGTGGTGGGACGCCGACATCGACGCCAATATGGCGCGGACGGCGATGCGCCCGATTCCTCGTGGCGTTGTGCCTCCGCTGCAGGCGCTCGGGAT
Organism: uncultured Alphaproteobacteria bacterium; assembly: GCA_963726105.1. Classification (GTDB taxonomy): domain Bacteria; phylum Pseudomonadota; class Alphaproteobacteria; order Rhizobiales; family Beijerinckiaceae; genus Roseiarcus. The sequence continues at coordinate 32,952 of CAVSBJ010000014.1, read as the reverse complement.
CGGAATTGTGCTCTCTGTCGTCTCGGTGGCCGCGCTTGCGATCAAGGTCAATGTGCTGGCGGCGGCGCTGCTGGTGCTGACGATCGCGATTTACGTTCCCCTCTACACCATGGTTCTCAAGCGCTCGACGCCGCTTAACATTGTCATCGGCGGCGCTGCAGGGGCGCTGCCGCCCGTGATAGGTTGGGCCGCCTCAATGAACAGCGTTTCGGCTGGCCCGATCGCGATGTTCCTCATCATCTTCTTATGGACGCCGCCCCATTTCTGGGCGCTCGCCTTGTGCCGCAGCGGCGACTACGAGCGGGTTGGGGTGCCGATGCTGCCCAATGTCGTCGGCGCGGTTAAGACCTGTCGGCAGATCGTGGCGTATTCAATTCTGCTCGTCGCAGCGTCGCTCGGACCGATGCTGATCCCGGGCGTCGGCCTTCTCTATGGCGGCGTCGCAGTCGCGGCGAACGCGGGATTCCTATGGCGCGCATTCGCCCTCTACCGCCTGCGCGACGGCGATGAGTTTGCGCGGCGCAAGGCGGCGATGGGCCTGTTCGGCTTCTCGATTCTGTACCTGTTCGTCCTGTTCGCGGCGATGCTCGCCGAAGGCATTCTGCGGGGACACGCTTGAACCTGGCGGCTCAAATGCGGCTGTCGTCGGAGCGCGAAGCCGGACCTCGAGCGGCCCAACGAAGTCAACATGCCAAACCTTGACCCGAATGTAAGGCGACGCAACTGGATCGTGCTGGTCGTCCTCGCCGCTGTGGCCGCGGCGGTGTATTTCAGCTTCGTGCTCAGGATGATGAGGCACGGTTGACGCCATGAACGTCATTCGCGAGCTGCCGCATGTGCTCGCCATCATCAATGCGGCGACCATCGTCGTGTTGCTGCGGGCTTACAGCCGTATCCGCGCCCGCGATCGCGAGGGGCATCGGCGCACGATGTTCGTCGCGATCGGCCTCGGTGTCGCGTTTCTTGCCGTCTACCTCGTCTATCACGCGTTCGCGGGCCTGGCGAAATTTGGCGGCTATGGCGCGATCCGGCCAATCTATTTCACGCTGCTCGCGATTCACGTATTTATGGCCTTCGTTGTCGCGGTGCTCGTGCCGGTAACCTTCTACAATGCGCTCCGACAACGGTTCGCGACCCACAAGCGATTTGCGCGCTTCACGTTCCCGGCGTGGCTCTTTGTCGCGGTCTCTGGGCTCGTCGTCTACGTGATGGCGGTCCACCTCTATCCGTTGAACGCCAGCTGATCGCGCCATGACCCAAACGGCGCAAACCGTCACTTCGCTCAACCGCACGCGATCCGCCGCTGGCGCGAGGAGCGCGGTCGAGCGCGAGCTCATCGGCTGGGCGTGGCTCGCCGTCGGCGCGCTCGCGGTCGCCGGCGTCTTCGCGCTTCTCCTCGCGCTGTCGCGTATCCCGGGCATGGAGAAGACGCCGTTCTGGCCGATCGACTTCTTCTACAAGGGCCTCGTGATCCACGTCGTGTTTTCGCTCGTCATCTGGCTGCAGGGGGTCTTCGCCTTCCTGGTCAGCATTGCGACGCTGAAGCTCGCTGGCGACGACGTGCGCGCCGCGCCGCTCGGGCGGATCGGGCAGGGGGCCGTCCTTCTGGCTTTTCCTTGCCTGTTCGGGCCGGCTTTCCTCGAGGCGACGCAGCCTGCGCTGACCAACTACATCCCGATCATTCGCCATCCGGCCTACGACATCGGGCTGATTGTGCTGGCGTTGGGCGCGCTGGCGCCGGTCGTCCGCCTTCTGATCAACCTGCCGGGACGGCTCGCTTCCGCGCCGCCGTTTGCCGTCGCGATGGCGCTTGGCGGCTTCGTCTACGTGCTCGCATTGGTCTGTTTTGGCGTCGCCGCGACGCTGCTGGCGCATGCCGGAGAGTTGGCCTCGCGCGAGGAATTGTTCTGGGGCGGCGGTCACGTGCTGCAATTCGTCTATTCCGCGCTGATGGTGACGAACTGGTGGCTCCTTTCGCGTATGAGTTTGGGCGAGAAGGCGGTCGATAGCCGCATCTTCCTTGGCTGTGTCGGCCTCATCGCGCTCATTGCGATCGCCGCGCCTGCGTTCTACGCGATTTTCGCGCCCTTCTCCGACCCTCAGCGCGAGGCGTTTCAATTCCTGCAGTTCGGGATCGCCGCGCCGACGCTGATCTTCGCGATTTCGCTTGTCGCCCGCGCGCTTCGCTCGCCCGCCCCATGGCCATGGCGCGATCCGGCTTTCTTCGCCCTTGCGGTGTCGTTGGCGCTCTTCGCCCTCGGAGGCGTGATGGGATTCCTGATCGACGGCTCCGACACCCGCACGCCTGCGCACTATCACGCGGTCATCACCGCGGTCAGCGTCTCGAGTGCCGGGATGCTGCTCACCTATGGGCTCAAGGAACTTGGCAAGCCCTCAGCGTCAGCCCGGGCGACGCGCGTGCTCATAGGCCTCTACGGCGGCGGCCAGTTCGTCGCCTCGATCGCGATGTTCGTCGCCGGCGGTTACGGCGCTTTGCGCAAGACCCCGGCCGGCGCCGGATCGCTCGATACGGTCGCCGCCGCCGGCATGGCGGTGCATGGCGTCGCTTCCATCTTCACCATTCTGGGCGGCGCGGCTTTTGTGATCGTCGCCATCCGGGCGTTGTGGCGGACGACGCCTGTTCGCACGGCGGCGTGATCGATAAGCCGCGGATCGAGCCTGCGCGTTCGTTATGGCGGCAATTCGCGAGCCGCGGCTGGGCTCCGAACTCCAGATCGCCTTCAGGCGGGCTTCTGGAGCGCGCCTCGCTCCAACTCGGTCGTGCGAAGGTGCGCGACCGCGAGGCCGAAGAGGGCGAGGGCAAGCGCCTGATGGGCGAGCGCAAGCTCGATCGGGACGAGCGCGAGCAGGGTCGCAACGCCAAGCCCGACCTGGAGCAGCGCGACGGCCGCGAGGACAATAACGCGGCTTACGAGCGGCGAACCCGAGGCGACGCGGAGCGCGACGATTGCCTGAACAAGGGCGAAGGCGACAATCGTATAAGCGATCGTCCGGTGGTCGAACTGCGCCGTCGCCCCATCGCCGAAGATCGCTTGCAGCGCGTTCGGGCGAAACGCCTCGCCTGGAACAAGGCCCGATCCCATCAGGGGCCAGGTGTTGTAGATGAGGCCGGCGCGGAGGCCCGCCACCAGCGCCCCAAGGCCGAGTTGACAAAAGACGAGCGCGGCGAAGATCCGCGCCGAAATCGCGAAGCCGCGCGGCGCCGCGTTCGATCGCGGCGTTTCGCTTAGGCCCACGGCGGCGTAGATCAGCGCGCCGAACGTCGCCGCCGCGATCAGGAGATGCAGCGCGAGCCGCTCCTGCGCCACCTCCGTGCGTTCGCTCAGGCCCGAGGTCACCATCCACCAGCCAACGATCGGCTCGAGCGCGAGCAGGCCCGTCGCGAGCGCGACCTGCCGCCCCAGCGCGCCTCCGAGCTGGCCTCGCCACCAGAACCACAAGGCCGGAAGAATGAAGGCCGCGCCGACGATGCGCGCCAGCAGCCGATGCGCCCATTCCCACCAGAAGATGGCCTTGAACCCGTCGAGCGTCATGTCAGAATTGAGGTGAGCGAATTGCGGGATTTGCTTGTAGCGGTCGAACTCGTCCTGCCACTCCGCCGCGCTGAGCGGAGGAAGCACGCCGGTGACCGGTTTCCACTGTGTGATGGAGAGGCCGGACTCCGTGAGCCGCGTTGCCCCGCCGACCAGCACCATGAGAAAGATGAGGCTCGCTACAGCGATGAGCCAGAAGCGAACAGCCCGACGATCGTCGAAACTCGCTGTTTGCGCGGCTATGGGCGCGCTGTGGGTCAAAGCCATGAGAGATGCGAGCGTGTGTCCGGGGGCGTTCGGCGAGGAGCTCTAATCATCGCCTTTTGTCTCAAAGATGATCGAGGCGCAATGCGGACTTGGCGGTAGCGGTCACGCGTCGCGCCCGGCGCGATGGTTTCGCCAGGTCGGCGTATAAGAGACCAGACTCGATTTCGTCTGCGACAAAATATTGGCAAAAACCGAACTATGCGCTACAAGTTTTCTATCGGTAGAGTTCGAGTTCTTGCGTCACGTGTAGCGACGCGACGCAGGATGGGGCCGCAGAGCAACGTGTCACGGAAAACCCTAGGCAAAGAATTTTGGACTCCAAACGGCCGTAACCCATTGAAAAGTCCCGATTCGAAAAAATAAACGCTGGCAAAAGCAAGCACTTTTACTCGCACTCACTAACGTTTGACTCGCGCTTATTGGCGTTTGCTCGCACCGATTGGACCGGATTGGCCCTCCGCCGACACGGCCTCGGAGTGCGGGGCTCGATTTGGTTCAGTCGCAGGAAAGAACCGAGCGCGATCACGTGGTTGTGAAGACACCAATCGTGAGTGAGGGAGCAAGCAAGATGTAATGGGTTCGATCCAAGTGTCGGAGGACATCGTTAGGCTTTGCTGCTGACGCATCGCCGCCCTGCTGCAAAAACAATTGCCGTTCTTTTCACGCTGTGGCATGAGCGCGCATCCCAAACAACCAGTCGTCTAGGAACCAATGTCCTTTTTGAACGGCAACAAGTTTGCTGACCGCCAGGCTGCCGCCGCTGAGGCGCGCAAAAAGATGGCGGAGAAGTTCCTCGCCAACTCGAAATATGATCCGACGGATCCGGCGATCATCGAGCGCGAGGCGAAGCGGAAAGAGATCCTCGAGGCGCGGAAGGTGCGCGACGCGGAGCGCGCCGAGCGCAAGGCGGAGCAGGAGGCCGCTGAAGCCGTCCGCCGGGCGGCCGAGGAGGCGGCTCGCCAGGAGCAGCTGAAGCTCGAAGCGTTTGCGCGCGAGGCCGAAGCCCAGCGCGAGCGAGAAGAGGCCGAGCGGCTCGAATACGAGCGCAAGCTCGAGCGCGACGCGCGCTATGCCGCGCGCAAGGAGCGCAAGAAGAAGAAGAAGTCGGCTGCTGAACGCTACGGCTGAGTCGCCGGTTCGCCCTTGATTTCCAGCCGCGACTCGGGACACTTCGCTCGAAATCAAGTTCTCCGCGGGGCGGAGCGAGGAGAAGATGTCGAACCCGCTTCGCCTGGGCGTCGCCGGTCTCGGGGTGGTCGGGACAAGCCTCGTTCGGCTGCTTCAACGACACGACGCGAGCCTCGCCAAGCGGGGGGGGCGCGAGCTGGCGGTAACCGCCTTCAGCGCGCGACGTAAAGACGACCGAGGGGTCGATCTTGGCGGGGCGGCCTATTTCGCCAGCGCATCGGAGCTGGCGGCCTCCGCAGACATCGACATTTTCGTCGAATTGATCGGCGGCGCCGATGGCGTTGCGTTCGACGCCGTCAAGGCCGCGCTTTCGCGGGGGACCTCCGTCGTCACTGCGAACAAGGCGATGCTCGCGGCGCACGGTTTCGAGCTTGCGACGCTTGCCGAGCGATCGAGCGCTCAGTTGTTCTTCGAAGCGGCGGTGGGTGGCGGCATACCCGTCATCAAGACTCTCCGGGAGAGCCTGGCGGGCAACGCGATTGAGCGTGTTTCCGGTATCCTCAACGGCACATGCAATTACATCCTCTCGCGCATGGAGACTGAGCATCTTCCGTTCGAAGTCTGCCTCAGCGAGGCGCAGAAGCTTGGCTATGCGGAGGCCGATCCGACATTCGACGTCGGCGGTTTTGACACCGCGCACAAGCTCGCAATTCTCGCCTCGCTCGCTTTCGGCGCCAAGATCGACGTGGGGGCGGTTTCGATCGAAGGAATCGAAACGATCACGCTCGCCGACCTGAGCGCCGCGGACGAACTCGGGTTTCGCATCAAGCTGCTGGGCGTCGCCGAACGAACGACCCACGGCGTCGAGCAGCGCGTGCATCCGACGATGGTCGCCAAGAGCGCGCCGCTCGCCCAGACCATGGGCGTCCTCAACGCGGTTTCGATCGACGGTGATGCGATTGGGGAGCTGACCTTGATTGGGCCGGGGGCGGGCGGCGATGCGACCGCGTCGTCGGTCGCAGCTGATATCGTCGATATTGCGCGCGGGATCCGTGTGCCGCCCTTTGGCAGGCCCGCCGCCTCGCTTGTCGAAGCGGACCGCGTGCCGATGCAGAGGCATGAGGGCGGCTATTACGTGCGCCTCGCCGTCGTCGACCGTCCCGGCGCCATGGGCGCAATCGCGGCGCGAATGGGCGAACAGCTCATTTCGCTCGAAGCGATCATGCAAAAGCGGGCCACCAAAGAAGCCGCCGCAGCGGGGGTCGCGCCGGTCGTGCTGATGACCTACGGCACCACCGAGTTGTCCATCCGGGAGGCGCTTGCGCGAACGGTTGAAGATGGGCTCGTGCGCGAGCGGCCCCAAGTCATCCGCATCGAACGCGAAGCGGTTTGAGGTGGCCTACTCGACGATCACGAAAACGGCTTCCGCCGAGGACGAGGACCGCCGCATGCGGATTCTCGCGATCGCGCTCATGTGCGCCACAATGGTCTGCTTCACTGGGCAGGACACCTGCGCCAAATGGTTAAGCGCCACTTTGCCGATCGCACAGATCGTATGGGCGCGCTACGTCGGAGCATCGGTGATCGCGCTTATCGCGTCGCGATCTCTGTCGCGGCCACACATGCTGCGTTCGAAGCGTCCCCGGCTGCAGCTGTTACGCTCCGTCCTGCTATTTTGTTCGACGACCGCGAACGTGTTTGCCGTCCGCGAGCTCCAGCTGTCGGAGACTGCGACGATCTCGTTTCTCACGCCGGTCTTCGTCGCTCTTCTCGCCGGACCGGTGCTGGGTGAAAGAGTAAGCGCGGAACGCATGATCGCGATCGCGCTCGGATTTCTGGGCGTGGTGATCGCCACGCGCCCAGGAGCCGGGGCGCTTCAACCGATCGTTCTTCTCGCTGTAGCGGGCGTTGTCTGCAATTCGGGATATGTGCTCGCCACCCGCAAGCTTGCCGAGGCGGATTCCCCCCAGACGACGCTCGCGTGGACGCAAGTCGCCGGCCTCGTGTTTCTGACTCCGATATTGCCCTGGGTTTGGAGGCAGCCCGGATCAGTGGGAGTGTGGGTGATCATGGCCGTGATGGGTGTTTTTGGGGCCACCAGCCACGGAATGCTGATCGTCGCCCATCGATACGCTCCCGCCCCAACGTTGACGCCGTTTACCTACACCCAGCTCATCTGGATGATCATTTCCGGCCTGGTGGTTTTTGGCGATTGGCCGGCTCCCGCCACTCTTGTGGGGGCGGCGCTGGTTGTTGCTTGCGGCGCTTATCTCGCCGTCAAAGAGCGCAAAGGACGGCCGGTCGCGGCAGCCGCGCTGGTTGACGGAGATCGAAAAGTCTAGTAGTTTAATCGACATTAGATTTTTGGCCGACCCACAGGCTTCGACAATGTTGCATGGCATCGATCCTGTCTTCGCGATCTCGGGGCTGGCGGTTGGGCTTCTGGTCGGCTTTACCGGAGTCGGCGGCGGCTCCCTGATGACCCCGCTGCTGGTGCTGGTCTTTGGGGTCCATCCGGCGACCGCGGTCGGGACTGACCTCCTATACGCGGGCGTCACCAAGATCAGCGGCGGGGCGGTGCACGCCTACCACGGCTCCGTCGATTGGCGGATCACGCGGCGTCTCGCTTATGGAAGCGTGCCTGCAGCGCTCCTGTCGCTCTTGCTTCTCGCGCATCTCGGATCGTCGTCCAAGGCGAGCGGAGGAATCATCAGTACGACGCTTGGGATCGCGCTGATCATGACCGCAGTCACGCTCATTTTCCGCAAGGCGCTGCTTGCCCGTCTGGCCCGCTTCATGGACGGCGCGAGTGAGCAAACGATCGGCGTTCTCACAATCATGCTCGGCGCGGTCCTCGGCGTACTGGTGACGATCTCGTCCGTCGGCGCCGGCGCCATCGGCGCCACGATTCTGCTGACGCTCTACCCCAGTTCCCCAATCGTGCGCATTGTCGGCTCCGATATCGCGCATGCGGTTCCGTTGACGCTGATCGCCGGCGCCGGGCATTGGTGGCTCGGATCTGTCGACTTCCATATGCTCGTGTCGCTGCTTGTCGGTTCGATCCCGGGCATTATGATTTCCAGCCACTTCGCTTCTCGCGTGCCTGACCGCATCCTGCGCCCGCTGCTGGCCGGCACGCTTGCTGTCGTTGGCGGGCGCCTCGCGTTCTGAGCGATTGCCTTAAGCCGCTCTAGCCTGGCGGCTTGCCAAATTCCTCGAGCACCGCGGAGAGCGCGTCGGAGTGGATATAGACCGGGCCCGTGAACGGGTGGTCGAGCGAGATGATGACGACGAGACCCAGGGTGACCAAAAGCGAAAGCACGCCCGTCATGCAAACCTGCGCCAGCAGGTTCTCGCTTCCGAAGAAGAGCGTAAAACCGATCGTGAGCAGCGCGCCGGCGAAAAGCGCGATCCAGATGACGTCGGGCACAAGCCCGGTTGCGAGATGCAGCCTTATCCGTCTCGCCGCGGTTACGTTGTCGATCTGCCGGAAGACCTCCGACATGTCGGCCGTGTCTCTTGTCCCGGACTGGTTGAGCGTCAGCGCCGCGGAATAGAGCTTGTTCAGCGCGCTCGTAACCCCGTGGGCTTCAGATTCGCGTCCCATCGCAGGCCATTCCTCGTCGATTGTTTCTTTGAGGTAGTTGACGAGCGCCGCTCGCAAGGCCGCCGCCTCCGGTTCCTTGCCCTCGGCATAACGAAAGAGCGCCGCCGTCGCGCCTGCTTCCTCGGCGACGGACGTCTGCGCGTCATTGAACTTTTCCCATACGACGATGACCGAAAAGGCGAGAAGCACGGCATAAATGACGCCCACAGTGGCGAATTTGAAACCGGCGATCTCGTTGTTCTTGACCAACGTCTCGACGCCGACCCAGCGGCGGATCAGAACCTGCGCGGTCATCGCCAAAGTCGTCGGAACAATCACGATCAGGGCGATCAGGGCCCACAATGGAAGGCCCGACAGAAAATGAGACACTCTTGCCCTCCATGCCGAATGTGATGGCGACCTGCTCGTTGCTAGCCGCAGCTCACATCGTTGGCGCGGTCGCGCCAATCCAACTGACATCCTCCGCCGACGCCTGTCCAGAATCCTCGCGTTCCGGAACGAGAGGGGGACGACGGACTTTCGGCGCCCGCAAAATCCTTCTGAATCAAGCCGCGTTCTGTCATGATTCGCGCTGCGGCAAGTGATTCGCCCCTTGCCGCGTTGCCGGATCCCAAGGCGGAGTTTTGACGCCCTCTGATTACTTCCTCGACGTTGAAACCTCGGCGCTCGGCCAGCCGTGGCGGCCCCGGCTCGACGCGGCGGGGGAGCTGCATGCGCTCGCCATTGCCCAAATCGGCGGCCATGACGAGCTGATCGCCCGCGTGCTTGCGGGGCGCGGCGTCCTGCCGGACGCGGTTGACCGCCATTTGGCGCCAAGCTTTCGCGATCTCATGCCCGACCCCTATAGCCTGCGCGATATGGCCGCGGCGACCGAGCGCCTGAGGCTCGCGGTCGTGGCCCATGAGAAGGTCGCCATCTTCGGCGACTACGATGTCGACGGCGCGTGCAGCGCGGCTCTCCTCAGCGAATATCTGAACGCCTGCGGGCTGGAGACGATCCTCCATATCCCCGACCGGGTGACCGAGGGCTATGGCCCCAACATCGAGGCGATTCAGGGCTTCGCGTCGCAAGGCGCGACGGTCGTGGTGACCGTCGACTGCGGAGCCGTCAGCCGCGAGCCGTTCGAGGCCGCGGCCGGGCTTGGCCTGGACGTGGTGGTGTTCGATCACCATCAGGCCCCGGAGGTGCTGCCGAGGACGGTGGCGCTCGTCGATCCTAACCGCGAGGACGACCTTTCGGGCCTCGGCTATCTCTGCGCCGCGGGCGTGGTCTTCATGGCGCTCGTCGCGCTCAATCGAGCTTTGCGCGAAGGGGGCTTCTGGAACGGCGGCAAAGGGCCGGATCTGCTGGCCTCCCTCGACCTCGTCGCGCTCGCGACGGTGGCCGACGTCGTGCCGCTCATCGGGCTCAACCGCGCCTTCGTCATCAAGGGCCTTGCGATCATGCGTGAGCGCCGCCGTCCCGGGCTTGCGGCTCTGTTCGACATCGCCGGCGCCGACGGGCCGCCACGGCCCTATCATCTCGGCTTCGTCATCGGCCCGCGCATCAACGCGGGCGGACGCATCGGCGACGCGGCGCTCGGCGTCAGGCTCCTGACCGCGACCGACGACATCGAGGCGCGCACGATCGCAATCGAGCTCGACCGGCTGAACCGCATGCGCCAGCTGATCGAAATCGAGGCCTTGGCGGAGGCTGAAGCCGAAGCGCTTCTGTCGCTCGGCCTCGAAGAGCGGGGCGCAGCGGTGGTGGTCGCGGGAGCGACATGGCCGCCCGGAATCGTCGGGCTGCTTGCGGCGCGGCTCAAGGAGCGGTTCGAGCGTCCGGCCTTCGCGCTGAGCCTCGCCGGCGGGCAGGCGACCGGCTCCGGCCGTTCGATCGTGGGCGTCGATCTCGGGCGGACGGTGCGGGCGGCGATCGAAGCGGGCATCGCGATCAAAGGGGGCGGGCACGCGATGGCGGCCGGCGTCACCCTCGCGACCGAGCGGCTCGGCGACTGGCGCGCCTTTCTCGAGGAGCGGCTCGGCCAGGCGGTGACCAAGGCGCGCGCCGAAGCGGGCCTCAAGGTCGACGCGGCGCTGACGGCCACCGCGGCGACGCCCGAGCTCGTCCATCGCCTCGAGGCGGCCGGCCCTTATGGCGCGGGCGCGCCCGAGCCGGTGTTCGCCTTGCCGCGTCATCGCCTGGCGGAGGTGACGCCGGTCGGGGTCGAGGGGCGCCATTTGCGTGTGCGCGCGGTCGCGGGCGACGGGCGCGCGGTCGAGGGCATCGCGTTCCGCGCCTCGGGCAAGAAGCTCGGAGAGGCGCTCACCCGGCTCAAGGGCGCGCCGGTGCATCTCGCCGGGACCCTTTCCGTGAACCGCTTCGGCGGGCGGGAGCGGGCGCAGATCCGGGTCGTCGACGTCGCCGAGGCGACGCGGTAAGACCGGATCTTGCCTGCCAATTGTGGGCTCAAGCACGACCCCAACGGCCCGGGAGCACAACTTACGGGCGAGCTCGCGTGGAAGCAAACGTCAATAAGCGCTCGTAAACGAGCCTAAACGCTAGTCAAAGTGCTCGCGTTTACTAGCGTTTATTTTTTCGAATTGAGACTTTTCAATGGGTTACGACCGATTGGAATAGGGAAAACCGTCTCCGCCTTCAACTCGCCTTTTCCAGTTGTACACGGAGCCCGCCTTTGCTCATCGATCTTCCCATCATTCCATTCGCAGGCGTTGGCTCACCAGAATGAAGGATAGCACGAATTCTGGTTTTATGTAAAGAGATTGCTCCGGACGCCCTGCACGACGTGTCAGCGCCGCGCGAGCCGGGTTCCGATCAACGGGTCGGCAAGTCCACCGCCCCGCCGATCCTCTGCGCGATGAGATGCGTGAGCCGCGCCGTGATGGGCGCGGGAACGTCGACGCCTGACAGGCGCCAGGTGAGGCCGGATAGGGTCATATGGATGCGATAACGCCCATCGGAACTGTCCAGGCCGACGACGAAACTCAGCGGCCCGTCGAAATACGAGTGCATGATGAGCTTTAAGGGGCGGGTTTGGAACGCTTCGCCGAGCGAAGGCAAGTCCCAGAGCGTCCCGTCATCCTTTCCGCCCGCGCCAACGACACCCACGCGCCCTTGGGACAAAAGCGCCGCGATGGTCTCGGGCGTGAGAAGGGCGCGCAGCAGCATCTCGGCTGCGGAGGGGTTGAGAAAGACGCCCGGCCGAGGCGCCGGCAGCTTTTGAAGTTGCGGGTTCTCATCGAGAAAGGCGCGCGCGATCTGGCCGCTCAAGGAGCGGATCAGCGCCTGGAGATCGACGCGCTCGATCACCGCGTCCGCATCGCCGCGCCGGGCGGCGGACGCAAGCTGCGCCGCGCCCGTCAGCGCCCAGGCCCAATAGGCGGCAACAAGGATGATGAGCGCGACCGCGCCGCGAATGAGCCTTCGCATGGGGCTGCACCTTAGCGAGCAGTGGGCGCGGCGTCAGCCCGCACTCTGCACGATCGACGGTGTTTCGCGGCCGCCTGGCGCTGTCCGCGTCGCTTGCAGGGGGCAATACAATCGCATTTTTTCGCGATTCCGTTCACGAACTCGAGAAATACGGCTTGGTTTGACGCAGACTCGGGATGAAGCTCAGCACGGCGCACGGCGCCCTTCACCATGCAGCCCATGCGCCGCGACCCATGTCCCCCGCGGGAGCGGCGGGGGAGAGAATGGCCCGAAGGACGATGGATGCGCCGTTCATCCGACGAAGCCATGGGCCGCCTCCTTGCAGCCCCTGCCGCCGGCTGGATCGCCTCTTGCATGATCCCAACCCCCGCCTTCCGAACCGAAGTCTTGACCCATGAAGCGAGCCGAACTGACCGAAAAAATCCTCGACATCAAGCGCGAGAAGGGCTGGACCTGGAAGCACATCAGCGACGAAATCGGGGGTATGTCGCCGGTCCTGGTGGTCGGCGCGCTGCTCGGACAGATGAAGCTGCCGAAGCCGCTGGCCGGGAAGGCCGCGAGCCTGTTTGGCCTGTCGGAGGGCGAAAAGCGGATGCTCAACGAGGTTCCGACGCGCGGAACCCCAATGCCGCCGACCGATCCGCTGCTCTACCGCTTCTATGAACTGGTGATGGTCAACGGCCCCGCCTTGAAAGCGCTGATCGAGGAGGAATTCGGCGACGGCATCATGTCGGCGATCGACTTCGACCTCGAGCTTGACCGGCTTCAGAACCCGAAAGGCGACCGCGTCCGGCTCACCATGTCCGGCAAGTTCCTGCCGTACAAATATTACGGCGCCGAGCAGGGCCTGCCGGAATATGGGTTCAAGGAGGAGTGAACGGCGCGCGCGGGCGGTCGGGCCAGGATCAATCGGCGCCTGGTCGGCGCACGTTGGCTTCGGGCGAAGAGTGCGCCTAGAGGGCGCCTGGGGAAGGACCGAACTCCGGACTCCACGCCAAGGCCGTCATTCCATTGCAAGCGCGAAATAGGCTTCGCCGCCCGTCGCCGCCATGCCATTGCACGCCCAGCGCTTCGCAATCCGATTCGTGCCCGGTGACGGATCTCTCGCAACCTGAAATAACGACTCGGCCGAGTATACGGCTGACGGCACATGTTCTGAATTTCTGACACGGGCGGGACGAAGTGTGATCGACGTCACAGACATCGACTGAGTTCCAAGTTAGTGTTTGGCCGGTTGGGATCTTATTGAGTTTCCGCGGCCCAGCCGGCGAGGTAATCTTAATCTGTTTCCGGCGTTGGTTTGCAGCAATCGGTGCATCGTGTGTTTAAGGATGAAGGTGTGCTGACTGACACAAACAAAATATGAGATGTTAAGGCGGAGAGGATCCGGAATCAGCGCTGCCTGTCAAGCCGATCTATGGAGGGCCATGGTATGCAAAGACGAAGGAAAGCTACCTTTCAGCTGGCAATTACCTCAATTCTGGCTTGCTTTAGTCCTGTGTCTTCGGTTTTTGCCGACGGCTGCAATCTTAATCAAATAACCGTTGACGCCGAGACAAAATGCCAACAATTGGGAACTCCGAGCCCAGATCCAGGGCAGAACCTAAACGGTAATGAGTCGCGTTTCAAAAAGTCGCTGTTACCTGCAAAAGAGAAAACAAGCGAGCAAGATTCGACGACCTCGAACGGAGCGGTTAGCTCAAGCGGAGTGAACAGTGGGGGCGGTTCATCGGATATTCCAATGAGGCCACTCAAGGGCGAGTTGTCCTGCACCAATTGCTGACGCGACTCGAACACGTAATTGAACGTATTAGTCGTCGTAGGGTTCGTTAGAGACCCTTGCGATTAATTCACGATAGTTATAGCGCCTTGTTGGTTTCAATCAAACAGGGCCGCGTTATACTTGTTGCTGCTTATGTGTTGGGTGCCTTTCCTACTCGCGCTTGCCCTTCAACTCCGCCAGAGACCGATCGCACTCCAGCATACCTCCATCCGGTTGGACACCATGGCCCGAATTCGCCTCCGCGAAGCAGTCGAGGTACATTTCCTTAACGGCTGAAAAGCCTTGCGCCATGACGATAGTCGGGACTTTTCCCGACCGGCCGTCCAGTAGGTAGCGCCAACCCCTGCGCGTCATGCCGTCTTCTGCCTTGAAAGAAATACCCTTGCGCGTCCTGGGTTCCTCCTTCCCACTGATAGGGTTCTGATCCACCTCCCAAATGTGCCCGGCCTTCTTCGCAGAGCGCAGATCAACCTCGGATCCCGAACCTTCAACCGGCCGTGGGCTATATGCGCCACGGGCGATTTTCACGTCGATCCATCGGCCCGTCTGCCATCGCGCCCGGTGCCGATCCTGCCTAAGCGCCTCAGTTCGCCGCCGGCCGCACAAGCGCCGCGATCGGACGGCAAAGCGTCCGCAATCCGAAATTGTGATTCACGCCGACGCCATGATAGGCGCGCAGGACGTTCATGAGAGGGCTTGAGCGCGATGCGCAGGACGGGGTCGTGACGCGCGGCGCAAAGACAGCGCGGATTCTGGCCGTCGCCGCCGTTCTCACGGTGTCGGCGGCGTTCGCGGCTTACGCCATGGACCTGCACCGGATGGTGCTGTGGCAGGTCGTGCGCGCCTGCGTCGCCGATTACAAGCTGACCCGGACGCCGTTTCCTTGCCTCGAGGTCAATCTCGCCGGCGGCGAGGCGGACGGCACAATCATCCTGCGTCCGCCGCTGTCGGAGGACACGATCCTGTCGCCGACGCGAAAGATCATCGGAGTCGAGGACCCGTTCCTGCAGTCGCCCGAGGCGCCGAATTATTTCGACGACGCCTGGCGCGCGCGCACGTTCCTCAAGGATGCGGACGGGCAGACGCCGGAACGCGACGCGGTCGCGCTGTTCGTGAACTCAGTCATCGTCAGGACTCAGGACCAGCTCCACATCCACATCGGCTGCCTTCTTCCCCACGCCCGCGGCACGCTCGCCGCCGCCGCGCCCAAGATGCCGATGGGCGAATGGACGCAGATCGGCCCGGTCGTTCCCCACACGATGTTCTGGGGATACCGTATCGCGGGAACGGAGCTTGCGAAGGTCAATCCGTTCCGGCTCGCCACCGAGAAGCTCGGCGCCAGGACGAGCAGCCCGGGCGACCTGACCGTCGTGGTCGCCGGGGTTCGGGTCGAAGGCGACGATCAATTCCTGATCCTCGCTTCCTATTCCAAGGCGCCACACGCGTGGTGGCCGGTCGGCGCGGACAATTTGCTTGGCGACTGCGGCTGAGCCGGGCCAGCGGCGCGGGCTGAAGCGGGCGCGGTCGACGCTCCGGGCGGTCTGTCCATCGGAGGAAGGCTGACATTGACGCTGCCGATGTCCGGGAGCCTCGCTTTCGTTGGCGCCGCCATGGTTGCGGAGAAAGCCTGTGCGCCCGCGCCTGGGGAGCATGGAAACGGCGCCGGCGCTCGACGCACGTCCCCAGTGCCTGCTGCCGCCGCGACTCTCGTTGTGCTCGCCCTGCTCGGTTTGAGCCAGTCCCTGTTGCGAAGACCGCTCTTTCAGACGCGCATGGCCATTTGGCTTCTACATATTTGCATATTATTTGTTCTTTTTTGAACGCGCTTTTGACGAGAAACGGAGGTAGAAAAGTCTGCTCGATAGCGGGAGGATCTGGGTGCGTCGCGCTGTCACGGACTTGTTTGATGCTTCAAATCTTGATGACGAGCAGTTGCAAATCGCTATTCGGGTTGCTTACAACGATCTGACGGATAGAAAATCGAATTTCAATGAATTTGTACAAGAGGGCGCGCACGAGCGCGTCATACAATATTCTTATCTTCATTTCGTGTTCGCAAGCATGATCGTTTCAGCTCTTGACAAAGAAAGTCGTTTGCGGTTTGGTCTAAATAAGTAGAATCAATATTCAAGTACATTTCGCTTCCTCTTGTTCCTCGGTCCGCTGCATGGCCAGATACGACATGGCCTAGACAGACCGTTTCATCTCGCTGAACTCGCTTTTGGATTGGCTTATCAACTGCGATAAGTTCGCTTTTCACAAAGCAGGCGGCGTATGATCAGGTCTTAAAATCCGCGGCGGAAAATGCTGTCGCTCTGCGCGGTCGACGATCTCGATTGCGGGTCGCATGCCTGGCGGGTTTTGCCCTCATCCCCATATTGGCTGACCGCCCCTCGCCGAGCCCACATCACCTTTGGACCTCATCGCCTCGACCGACCGCGGCCTCTATTGCGCCGCGGGCGATTTTCATATCGATCCCTGGCGCCCGGTTTCGCGCGCCATCATCACCCACGCGCATTCCGATCACGCGCGTTTCGGCTCGGAGGTTTATGTCTGCCATCGCGACACGGCGCCAGCGTTGCGCAAGCGCCTGGGCGACGTCGCCATCGAGACGGCGGCTTATGGGCAGGTTCTGACGCGCAACGGGGTCGAGCTTTCGTTTCATCCGGCGGGTCATGTGCTTGGCTCGGCGCAGGTTCGCGTCGCCTCGAAGGGTGAGATCTGGGTCGCGTCCGGCGACTACAAGCTCGAGAGCGACGGCGTTTCGCCCGCCTTCGAGCCCGTGCGCTGTCACGCCTTCATCACCGAATTGACCTTCGGCCTGCCGATCTACCGCTGGCGCCCGCAGGCCGAAACATTCGCCGCCATCGACGCCTGGCGGCGCGAGAACATCGCCGCCGGGCGCGCCAGCATTCTGTTCGCCTATGCGCTCGGCAAGGCGCAGCGGCTCATCGCCCATGTCGATCCTGCGCTCGGGCCCATCGTCTGTCACGGCGCGGTCGAGGCGATCAACGCGCTTTATCGCGAGGCGGGCGTGGCCTTGCCGCCGACCTCCCTTGCGACGCAGGTCGAACACAAGCGCGATTTTGCCCGCGCCCTTGTCGTCGCGCCGCCTTCCGCCGCCGCGAGCGCCTGGCTCAAGCGTTTCGGCGACTATTCCGATGCGCTGGCGAGCGGCTGGATGCAGGTCAGGGGCAACCGCCGCCGGCGCGGGCTCGACCGGGGCTTCGCGTTGTCCGACCACGCCGACTGGCCGGGCCTCGTCGCCGCCATCGAGGCGACGGGCGCCGAGCGCATTCTCGTGACGCATGGCTATACGGAAACGTTGACGCGATATCTTTGCGAGAAGGGTCTCGACGCACGCGCGCTGACGACGGCTTACGGCGACGACGAGGACGTGGGCGACGCTGGGGCGGCGGCGGAGGGCGAGGGCGAAGCGGCGCCGGAGCCCGCGGCGTGAAGGCCTTCGCCGCGCTCTATCGGCGCCTCGATTCCGGCACCTCGACCCGCGCCAAGCAGGCGGCGATGGTCGAATTCTTCGCCGCCGCCAAGGCCGAGCCCAGGCAATGGGCGAGCGCCGCCTGGACGGTCTATTTCCTGAGCGGCGGCAAGCCGCGCCAGACCGCGCCCTCCCGCCTGCTTTGGCGCCTCGCCGTCGAGGGCTCGGGCTATCCCGAATGGCTGTGCGCCGAGTGCTATGGCGCCGTCGGCGATGTCGCCGAGATGCTGGCGCTGCTTCTGCCGGAGGGCGTGGGCGGCGAAGAGGTTTCGCTCGACGCCTGGATGCGGGAACGTCTGCTGCGGCTTCCCTCGCTGCCCGAGGAAGAGCGTTACGCGAGGCTCAAGCAATGGGTCGGCGAGCTCGCGACCGACGAGCGTCTGGCCTTCTTCAAGCTCATCACCGGCGAATTGCGCGTCGGCGTGTCGCGGCTGCAGGTGGTGAAGGCGCTGGCCGAAGTCGCGGGCGTCGACGAGGGGCACATGGCCCAGCGGCTGATCGGCTATTCGCAGGCGCGGCGGATCCCGACGGCCGCGGATTTCGAGGCGCTGATCGTCGAAGTCCAGCATACCGAGGCGCAGGCGCTCGACGCGGGCAAACCCTATCCGTTCTATCTCGCGCAATCGTGGAGCCGGCCGGTCGCCGACATGGCCGCGACGCTCGGGCCGCCCGCGGACTGGATCGTCGAGTGGAAGTATGACGGCATCCGCGCGCAGATGCTCAAGCGCGGCGACAACTGGCGCCTCTGGTCGCGCGGCGAAGAGCTGATTTCCGACGCTTATCCCGACCTCGAGCCGCTGGCGCGCGCGCTTCCCCCCGGCACGGCGATCGACGGCGAGCTTGTCGTGCTCATCCCGCCCGAGCACCAGTACGCAACGGATTCGCTCGATGGGCTCGCGATCTTCGCCAGCCTGCAGCAGAGGCTCGGCCGCAAGATCGTCAGCGACAAGACGAAGCGCGAATTGCCGGTCGCGTTCATCGCCTATGACATTCTGGAGAGCGAGGGCCGCGATCTTCGAACCGAGCCGCAACACGTGCGCCGCGCTCGGCTCGAGGCGCTCGTCGATCGGCTGTTTGCGGAAGCGAAGACGCGCGGCGAGCGCCTGCCGGTCCGCATCAGCCCGACCGTTTCCGCCGACACATGGGAGGCGCTGGCGGAGAAGCGTGAGCAGGCGCGCGCGCTCACGCGCGAAGGGCTGATGCTGAAGGCGCGTGACGGCGCCTATGGCGTCGGCCGGCGCAAGGGCGGCGACCGCGCCGACGTGTGGTGGAAATGGAAGCTCGACCCGATGAGCGTCGACGCCGTGGTGATCTACGCCGAGCGCGGGCACGGCCGACGCTCGGGCGTCTACACCGATTACACTTTCGCCGTCTGGAGCGCCGGCGAAGCGGCTGGAACCCGCGAGCTGGTGCCGTTCGCCAAAGCCTATTCGGGCCTGTCGGACAAGGAAATTCGCGAGATGGACTCAATCGTCCGTCGCACCACGGTCGAGACGTTTGGCCCGGTGCGCAGTCTTAACCCGACGCAGGTGTTCGAGCTTGGCTTCGAGGGCATCGCGCCGAGCAAGCGTCACAAGAGCGGCGTCGCCGTCCGCTTTCCACGCATGCTGCGCTGGCGCCGCGACAAGCCGATTGCGGAAGCCGACACGCTGGACGCGCTCAAGGCGCTCTTGGCCGGGCAGGGCGGGCGGTGAGAGCGCCGTCGGGGCGGCGAACGCGTCGCCGGCTCGAGGTTTTTGACCAGACCGGATGCGCAAGACGATCCGTCATCGACGGATCGTCACAAAAAACGCACGCGGGCGCCGGCGAGGAGGTCGCAGTGAACGGCCCACCGGAGCCGGGACAGCACGGCTCCTCGTCGCTTCAAGGCGGGCGCGACCGTTGTCTGGAAGCGGCTCAGTAAGCGACGGCCGGCGTGCCTTCAAAAGCGCCGCCGACCACCCGGAAGGGCGCTCCGGCGACTCCGCCGGCCGCATTGAACGGAGCCGCGAACGCGCCGCCGTAGCCGGCAGCCGGAGTGTAAGTGTAGCCGGGGCCGCCAAAGAGCGCCGACACGCCGCCAACGACTCCGCCGAGGACTCCGCCGACGATGCCGCCGGCGCCGTAAAAGACGGATTCCACCGCCTGGCCGGTTCCGCCGACGACGCTGCCCACCGCCCCCACCGGCCCGAACGCGTAGGCCGGAGCCGGAGCCGGGGCCGGCGCTTGCGAATGGACGATGATCTGACGACCCTCATTGTAATGGTGGTGATAGTGCGCGTGCGTATAGTGCGTGTGCGCGTAATGCGTGTATTCTTGCGCCGAAGCGGGAGCGGCGATGGCGAATGCCAGCGTCGCCATCCCGACCGTCGCCACGGATAGACCAAGCGTGCTGAATGGCATGAAACAACCTCCTATAGCGGGCAAACTCCACCTTATGAACTCAACGACCGACGAAGACAAATGGCTTGTCTTTGACGCGACCATCGGGTTCACGCTTTGTGAACGACGGCGAAGCGCCCGATTTTTCGGAAGGCGGCAAACCCCGTGAAGCGCGCGCTCGCCGCCCGATTGAGGCGTCGGGGGCTTTGACCTAGTCCGCCGCGCCCCGATCGGCCCCATACCGGTCGCCCTCATAATTCTCGCCGATCGACAGGGCGCAGATGAGCGAGAGATGCCGGTAGGGCAGGCCGGTCTCCTGCGCCCAGGCGTTGAACTGCTCCTGGATTTTCGAGAGGTCGCGCTTCGAAGTCGGCGCCGCCGCAATGTCGAGGCCTGCGTCGCGCAGACAGGCGGCCACGTCTTTCGTCGCCACGAAGGCGTCGTAGCCCAGAAACCTCAGCAGCATTTGCCCGGTTGCGCCGCCGAGCCGGCTGCCGCGCTTGGCCAGAAGCTCGAGCAGCCCCACTTCATCGGAGGGCGGCCATGTCGAGAGAAGCTTGCCGAACGAGCCATGCGCCCTGGCCACATCGATGACGAAGCGCGCGTTCTCGCGCACCGCCATGATCTTCGCGCCGTTGCGGACGATGCGGGCGTCCATGGTCGCCTTGTGCCAGAACTCGTCCGGCTCGAAAACGAGCCGCGACGGCTCGAAGCCGAGAAAAGCGTCCTCAAAGCCTTGCCATTTCGATTCGATCACGCTCCAGGCAAAGCCGGCCGAGAAGACGCGCCTCGTCATTTCGGCCAGCACGCGGTCGTCGCGAAGGCTTGAAAGCGCCTTCGGGTCGGGCTTCGGCGGCATGAGGTGAGCGAGCGCTTCGGCGCCGCCCTTGCGCGTCTCCGCCCGGGCGCGGATGGTTTGGAACGGGGTCACGCTCTGCGCTCTCGGGCTTCCGTTCGCCAGCAGCGGCGTCGGCTACAGACTAAAGAGGGTCGATTCCACGCGCAATCGGGCTCGCGCCGACGGCGATCACCTGAAATTTGTCTTGGCCGGGCGGGCCAGAATTCCTAGCCTGCGGGCGACCCTCGAGCCGCACCGCTCCGCTGCCGCGAGGTTAGGCTTCCGCCAACCTGGAGATCCCCTTGATCCGCTTCTATTTCCACCCGACGCCCAATCCCGCCAAGGTCGCGCTGCTGCTCGAGGAGCTCGGCACGCCTTACGAACTGATGCCCGTCGACACAGCCAAAGGGGAGCAGCATGCGCCCGCCTTCCGCGCCATCAATCCGAACGGCAAGGTTCCGGCGATCGTCGACACGGAAGGGCCGGGCGGGCGCGAGGCGCGGGTGTTCGATTCGAGCGCGATCCTGCTCTATCTCGCCGAGAAGGCCGGCCGGTTCGTCGGTTCGCCCGCCCATCGCCCGGAGCTTTTGTCGTGGCTCTTCTTCATCGCCAGCGGCATCGGTCCGTTCTCGGGTCAGGCGGTGCATTTCCAGCACGCGGCGCCGGAAAAGATTCCCTATGCGGTTAACCGGTACCGGCGCGAGATCGAGCGGCATTATCGGGTGCTGGACAAGCATCTCGCCGGCCGGGATTTCATCGTCGGCGACTATTCGATCGCCGACATGTCGGTCTGGGGCTGGCTCGGCCGCGCCGCGAGGGTTCTGCCCGGCGCGGACGATCCGCTGGCCGATTTCCCCAATCTCAAGCGCCTGTACGACAAGATTGACGCGCGCCCGGCGGCGGCGCGGGCCAAAGCGGTCGGAAAGGATCACGCCTTCAAGAAAGACGTGGACGAGCAGACGAAGCGGGCGATGTTCCCGTCGAACTATCCGGAGATCGCGATGTGACCAAGGGTCGCCATTGCGAGCGAAGCGAAGCCATCCAGGGGAACGGAGCGGGCCCGTCGAAAGACGGGCCATGCTCTCGACACCTTACGCCTCGTCGCGATGACGGATTTCATCCGGATGCAGGCGCCTCTTTGAAGGGGAGCGATCCGACGTAGCTCAGGGGCCGCCAGGATCGGTGCGCCTCGGGGTCGCCGTCGAACACGATCTGATC
This sequence comes from uncultured Alphaproteobacteria bacterium, assembly GCA_963726105.1. Classification (GTDB taxonomy): domain Bacteria; phylum Pseudomonadota; class Alphaproteobacteria; order Rhizobiales; family Beijerinckiaceae; genus Roseiarcus. The sequence continues at coordinate 11,268 of CAVSBJ010000014.1, read as the reverse complement.
CGCCCATTTGTGCGCGGCCTCCCGTTGCTCGGCGGTCTTCACGGTCCAGACCATGACCGGCGCGTCGGTGAATTGCTTCACCAGGAACGGGATCTTGTGGGGCAGGTCGTCGACGTTGAAGGACAGGAAATCCGGCCGGGCGCGGTCGTAATGGTCGAAATCCGTCCAGTCGCACTTCTGTTCGGGGCTGAGAAAATCCCACTCGGGATCGTCGTAGGAGGCCTGGGCCAGGAGGCCGATCGGGCACGGCCCTCCAGGCGGGCGCAGGTGCGGGCGACGCAGCCGCAGATAGGCGGCGAGATCGGGATCGAAACTTTTGAACGCCAGCGGGCCGTCATAAGTCGCGGCAAGCGCGACGGCGCGATCGGCGATGCGCCAGTCGCCGTCGAACCGGCTCTTGAGTTCGCAGATGATCGGCGTCCGGCCGGCGACCGTCGCTAGAAACGCCGGAAAGGTCGGAGGCGGCTCGCCTGCTCCCTTGATGCGGAGCTTCGCGATTTCCGCCGCGCTCAAGGCGGAAAGGGGACCCGTCGCCTCAGTCAGGCGATCGATCGTTTCGTCATGGAAAACAATGGCTTCTCCGTCGACGCTCAACTGGATGTCGCATTCGATGGCGAAGCCGCCGGCGATGGCCGCTTGCGCTGCGCGGAGCGTGTTTTCGATCACCCCGTTCGCGCTGTCGTGCAGGCCGCGATGGGCGATCGGGCGCTCGACGAGCCAGGGAGGCGCGTTGACCGGCGTCAAGCCTCGATCTCGAACACGGCTTCGACCTCGGCCAGCGCGCCCAAGGGCAGATGCGCGACGCCCACCGTGGTTCGGGCATGACGGCCCTTGTCTCCGAACAGTTCGGCGACAAAATTGGACGCGCCGTTCATCGCCTGGGGCAGGGCGTCGAAGCTCGATTCGACATTGAAGAAGCCGCCGAGCCGGACGACCTGCTTCACCTTGTCGAGATCGCCGAGGGCCGCCTGCGCCTGGGCGAGCACGTTGATGACGCAGAGCCTTGCCGCCTCGCGTGCGGCATCGACCCCGGAATCGGCCGAGAGCTTGCCCTGGCAGCGCTCGCTGAGCTTTCCGTCTTGCCCGAGCGGAAGCTGGCCTGAGACGAACAGGAGCGAGCCGGCGCGGACGGAGGGGACATAGTTCGCGACCGGCGCCGCGGGTTTGGGCAACACGACGCCCATCTCTTTCAGGCGTTTGGCGGTCTTGCTCATGGCGGCGCGAGACTCCTCGGCTTGGCCTCCGGTCGCGGGGGCGGAAGCTGTCGCGGCCGACCCTCGCCTAAGTCGCCTTTCCCTTGAAGGCAAGCTTGTTTTTGCTCGGCTGCGCGCTTAGGTTTGGGCGAAAGAGAGGATGCGCTGACGGCTCTCGGGACCGGGCGGCGCGCAATGGGATGACGGCCATGGGAAGCTTTAGCATTTGGCACTGGATGTTGTTCGGCGCGGTCGCCCTTCTGCTGTTCGGCGGCAAGGGCAAGATTTCCGACCTCATGGGCGATGTCGCCAAGGGCGTGAAATCGTTCAAGAAAGGCCTTGCCGACGACGATGAGCCGACCACCGCGTCCACGGTCACGCCCCGGCCGCTCGAGAACCGCGTCAGCGTCGACGCGAACGACGTTCACAAGGTCAGCTGACCTCTCTGAAGCGGAACGTCCGCCGACAGGAATGACGGCGCGCCCGTGTTTGACGCCGGTGGGAGCCCGCCCGGTTAGCCATGTTCGATCTTGACATCAGTAAGATGATCATTGTCGGGATCGTCGCCCTGGCGGTCATCCCGCCAAAGGATCTTCCGCGCGTCATGCGCACCGTGGGGCAGACGATCGGCAAGATGCGCCGCATGGCGGCTGAGTTCCAGGGCCAGTTCATGGAGGCCATGCGCGAGGTCGAGCGCGAGGCCGATCTTGACAGCGTGAAGAAGGAATTCCAGGCGATCAACGACCAGGCGAAGATCGACACCAGTTTCGATCCCGTCGGCATGATGCGCGAGGACATGACGAAGGCCGTCGCGACCTCGGCCAGCGTCCCCGAGGCGGCCGCCGAGGCGGTCGTTGATGCGGCGACGCCCGAGCTTGCCAGGTCCGAAATCGAAAAGCCGGAGATTGCTCTGACCGGTCCAGAACCCGCAACGGCCGCTCCGGTTGACAAGGAGGCGGAGCCCGAGCCGTCCGCGCAGAGAAGCGCGGCGGAATGAGCCAAGAGGACATCGACGCCACCAAGGCGCCGTTGATGGACCACCTGATCGAGCTCAGGGCTCGCCTCATCAGGTCGCTCTATGCTTTTCTTGCCGCTTTTCTGGTCTGCTTCTACTTTTCCCGCCACATCTACAACGTGCTGACCTACCCCTACGTGCGGGTGGTGGGCGCGGAAAAGGCGACGCTGATCGCCACCCATTTCCTCGAGCAGTTCTACACCAACATCCGGCTCAGCATGTTCGGCGCGGCGGTCATCGCCTTTCCGGTCATCGCCGTGCAGATCTACAAATTCATCGCCCCCGGCCTCTATCGCAACGAACGGCAGGCTTTTCGCCCTTACCTGATCGCGACGCCCATCTTTTTCCTGATGGGCGCGCTGCTTGTCTATTTCGCCGTCATGCCGCTCCTGATCCGCTTTTCGGTGTCGCTGCAGCAGGTCAACGTTCCGGGCGAGGCGACGATCGAGCTTCTGCCCAAGGTGAGCGAATATCTGTCGCTGATCATGACGCTCATCTTCGCCTTTGGCATCGCCTTCCAGCTGCCGGTCATTCTGACCCTTCTCGGCCATGTCGGCATCGTCGACTCGGCCTATCTCGTCCGCATGCGGCGTTATGCGATCGTGGCGGTGGTCGGGATCGCCGCGATCCTCACTCCGCCGGATCTGATCAGCATGACCTCGCTCGCCCTGCCGATGATCCTCCTCTACGAGGGGTCGGTGATTGCGGTGAAGATGGTCGAGAAGCGGCGCGCCCAGGCGCAACAGAGCGCGACGAACAGCGCCGCGACCTAATCGTTTGAGCCGCCGCCCCGGCTGGTGGGCGCCACTCGGACAATGCGTCCCTGCCCGCGCGCTTTTAGCTCGAAAAAAGGGCCGCCCGGAGGCGGCCCTTAATAGCCGAGTTCCGGAGAGTGTCAGGCGATACGAGGAGCCTTCCCTGTGCGTCTGAAGCCCGCATAGCCAAGGCCCGCGAAGCCAAGCAGAAGCATCGCCCAGGTCGACGACTCCGGGACTCCGCTCGGAATTGTCGACGCGTCGGTCAGTGAAAGGCTAATCGCGCCCCTAGGGCCTGCAACCTCGGTCGCGGCATATTCCAAAAACGCAGGCTGACTGTTCGCGATGCCAGGACCAGTAAGCGTTCCTTGCAAGATCATGGTTATCGCATTCGCCGCGGTTCTATCGACGCTCATCACCGAGGTAAGCGTTTCGTTGAAGGTGCCGAGGCTGTCAGTCCATGACTTGGTGATTGGCGCCGCAAGGACGTTCCCCGGGAACGACACGATCGGTGGGGTAATTGAAACTGAGTCGCCTACCGCGAGACCGGACATATCGCCGGCACCAAGCCTCGAAACTTCGAGCGATGCGTCATCCAAGTTCAGCGCGGTGGCTGCTTGAAGGCTCGTTCCTGTAAAGGAGATCGTCCCGCCGATCGTGGCCACGCCGAAGTCGATCGTAATCGCCGACGCAGAACTCGCGCCCAGCGCTAGGACCGCTGCGGCGCCGAGCACCCCCATTCCAATAGACTTGATATTTGGACTCATGTCAGTAACTCCCACGACATTAGCCCCACCAGCTTGGAAAGTGATAGGGTTGTCAAAGACGCTTTGCAAGAAAATACATTACGTGAAGTTCATCTTATTGTCCGCTAGCGGACATGTTTACGCTGGTTACTTTCCCGAAGCGCCAGAGGGCTGACGGGACCAAGACAGGCGGCGGTGATGCTGACGGGGAAGACCGCGTAGTTAACATGTTGCAAGGACTAGTCTTGGGGATGGAGCGCAGGCGCGCCCTCACCGGTTCGTGACCTGAGACGCGTAGGCCCGGTCCGCCAAATCTTTTATGAGTGGAGCGACGCTTCGGCCTTGGCCCGCAGTTTCAGGACCCCTGAATGAACGACACCGTCAAAGCGCGTCCGTTCACCATCGACGCATTGCGCGCCTATCTCGTCGAGGTCTTCCCGGAGTTCTGGGAGAGCGGCGATCTGCGCCTCGAAGCCGCCGCGCCGATGAGCGCGACGCTCCGCCTCGCCTACCATCCCAGGCACCTGCGGCCGGGCGGCACGATCTCCGGCCCGACGATGTTCGGAGTTTGCGACGCCGCGCTCTACGTGGCGATCCTGAACGAGATTGGCCCCGTCGCGCATGCGGTCACCACCAGCGCGTCGATCAATTTTCTCCGCAAGCCCGCGCCCGTCGATCTCATCGGCAAGGCGAGGCTGATCAAGCTCGGCAAAAGGCTCGCGGTTGGCGAAGTCGCCATCTATTCCGACGGAGAGAGTGAGATGGTCGCCCATGCGACCGGGACCTATTCGATTCCCGCGCGCGGCGTTACGCGAGGCAAAGCTGCGCCTCTGTAAGTTCGCGCCGCTCGAGGCGGTCACGCTCCGGCGTCTGTCGATCCCGCGCCATCGGTCACTCGGTGCCGACAGGACCGCCTTTCTCCGCCACGGAGCGCTTCATAAACAGAACCGCGAACGCGACCACGAACGTCAACACGGCCGCCATCCAAAAGGTGTCGAAGTAAGCGAGCGAAGCCGCCTGCTGCTGACGCAGGTTCTCGAGTTGCTGCGCCGCAAGTTGCTGAGAGGCCACTGGATCGCCGGTCTGTTGAAGGAAGAACGCCTGAGCCCGCGCGAGAAAGTCGCTGGCGGCTGGGTTGAGGGGACCCAGATACTCCCCAAGCCGCAGAACGTGAAACTGATCGCGCCGCTCCTGGACGGTCTGGGACAACGACACCCCGACGCTGCCCCCCTCATTGCGCAAGAGGCTCAACAGGCCAATGGCCGCCCCGCGCAACGCGAGTGGTGTATAGAGATACGCGGCCACGTTCGCGGGCGCAAAACATACCGAGAGCCCCATGACCACGAGCACCCGGGGCCAAACCGCTTGGCCTGGGCTGATGTCAAGGTTGAGTTGGGACATCCAATAGTTTCCCGCGGTCATGATCAGAAGGCCCGCGGCGATCAGCCATCTCGCATCCACCTTTAGGCCGATCAGGCGGCCGACAATCGGCATCGCGAGGACGGCAAAGAATCCAGAAGGCGACATCACCAACCCCGTCTTCAGGGCGTCATAGCCAAACAGAGCTTGCAGCAGACCGAGCAATGACTTGGTGGCCGCAAAGAGCGCAAGGTAAGCACAAAAAATGATGATGCAGCACGCCGCAAAGTTGCGTTCCTTCAACACGCGGAAATTGACCACGGGGCTGCGGTGACGCAACTCCCAGAAGATCAACGCAACCAAGCCCACCACCAATGAAATGATGAGAGTCTGGACGCGCCAGAATGGATCGCCCAGCCAGTCCCACTCTTGGCCTTTGCTGAGCATCACTTCCCACGAGATTATGACGATGGCCAGAAGCGACAAGCCGATCGCGTCAAAATGGAACGGCTCCTTTTTCAACTCCGCACGCTGGGCGACGAGATAATCCGGGTCGCGAAGCACGGCGTAACATGCGCCGAGCGTTACGATACCGATGGGCACATTGATCAGGAAGCACCAGCGCCAATTGTAAGTGTCCGTTATCCAACCGCCCAAGGTCGGGCCAACCACCGGCGCGATCAGCACCGCAAGGCCGAACAGCGTCATGGCTACGCCTTGCCTTTCCCGCGGGAAGGCGTCGAGCAAAATCCCCTGACTGCCGGGTTGCAGACCGCCGCCCGCGAGACCCTGGATGACGCGGAACAGGATCAATTGACCCAGACTGCCAGCCAGTCCGCACATCAAGGAACTGAGGGTGAATATCGCAATCGACGCCAGGAAGTAGTTGCGGCGACCCAGATGAGCGCTCAACCAGCCCGTAATCGGCAGGATGAAGGCATTGGCGGCAAGGTAGCTGGTGATAACCCACTCGGCGTCATCGGCGGCGGCCGACAGGCCTCCCGCGATGTAGCGCAGCGCCACCAGCACGATGGTTGTGTCGAGCACCTCCATGAAGGCCGGCACGACGACGATGACGGCCACCAGCCAAGGACTACGCGCAAGCTGGGGTCGGGCGGGCGAAAGCGCCGCGGCCGTCACTTCTTTGCGTCCGGCGGGGTTGCGGTCCCGCCGCCGGTTTGTGATTCAGGCGCAGATGTCTGCAAAAACTTGCCGGCGTCGGGTCCGGTGGGCGACTTCTTGACGTAAACGTAGGGAGTAACCGACGTGCCTACAAACAGCGGGCTCTTGTCTGGATCATAGTTCTCGAGGTCGATCCGAACCGGGAGTCGCTGAACCACCTTGATAAAGTTGCCGGTTGCGTTCTCCGCCGGCAGCAGCGCCAAAGTCGATCCGGTCCCCTCGGTAAAGCCGGAAATGCGCCCCTTGAACACATGGCGGTCGCCATACATGTCGACATAGAGATCGACCGGCTGGCCGATACGCAGGTCGCCGAGCTGTGTTTCCTTGAAGTTGGCGTCAACCCAGATTTCGTTCAGTGAGCGGATCGCCATGAGAGCCTGGCCAACCTGGATGTTGTCGCCCGGATTGACGTTGCGCCGCGTAATGACGCCATCGATTTCCGCGAAGACGTCGCAGTAGCGGAGATCAAGCTCTGCCTGGTCGAGATCGCGCCTGGCGACCTCAAGCTTTGCCTGAGCCTGCTTGACGTCCGGCGCGTCGGCCGCCAGCCGGGCGAAGGTGGTATTGACGTCGCCTTCTTTCTCGAACGCCTCGACCATGTGACGGGGCCCCTCGTCGAACGAATGGATGACGCCGAGTTGAGCCGCACTCTGAATCATCGCCGCCTGCGCCTGGAGCACTGAGGAAAAGGTTTGATCGAGATTGGGCGGAACCTGGCCGAGATCTGCTTCGTCGGACGCCGGCGGCAATCCCAAGGAGGCGCGGATTTGACGGACATCGGCAAGCGCCGCGACAACGTCCGCGCGGGACGCCAATAACTCCGCTTGCCGCCGGTCATACACCTCTCGGGGGACATCGTTCGTCACCACCAATTTGGCGGCCCGGTCGAAGTCAAGCTGAGCAAGCACGAGCTGGGCTTTACTCTTGTCGACACCAGCAACCTTGGCGCGCAGCAGGGCGACCTGGTCGTCGACGTTCTCCATAGCGTGCTCCAGCGCCCGGCGTCGGCTCATGGCTTCCGCTTCAGTGCCGCGCACATTGGACTTGGCCACCTGCAGGTCCGCCATCGCCGTATCGACAGCCGCCTTTTTTATCGCGACGGCGACCTGAAAGGGCTCCTTGTCCAGCTCGACCAGAAGCTGGCCCTTGTGCACGCGATAGTTGTCATCGACCAGAACGCGCGAGACTTGGCCTCGGACGCGTGCGGCCACGAACGTGACGTGACCGTTGACATAGGCGTCATCCGTCGAAACCGTGTTGAGGGTCGTCTGGACCCAGGGAATGCCGAACCAGAGCGCGCCGGCCAGGATGAGAAGACCCAGCGCGCCAAGCACCATCTTTCGCCGCGGGTTGGTCTTGGGCTTCTCGGTCGGGACGGCTCCCGCGCCGGGAGGGTTCTGTGGGGGTGGATCGGCGTTGCGAGACGAAGTCAGATCTGTCGCGCTGCTCTGCTCGTTCATAACGGAGTCCTGTCATCAGGCGGATGAACCACAACTCTTCCGAACCGCCCGAAGACTACTCCTTCAGACGCCTGGACCCAAGAGCAATGCAAAACGCCGATCGCGGTCGCCTCAAGTCTGCGGTATTATGATACCTCATAGAGGAAGGATGCAGTTTTCTTGGTGATTCCGGCGCTCGGCGGTTGACATTTCATCACTCCCGCGGATAGAAGCGCGCCTCCTGAAATCGAACGGACGTATCCATGTTCGGCAAAACCCATTCGACCAAAACGGCCGAGGTCGAGAAGAAGTGGCTGGTCATCGACGCCAAAGACCTGGTGGTCGGCCGGCTCGCTTCGATCGTCGCCATGCGGCTGCGCGGCAAGCATAAACCCAGCTTCACCCCACACATGGACGACGGCGATCACGTCATCGTCATCAACGCCGACAAGGTGGCGTTCACGGGCCGGAAGCGCGACCAGAAGGTCTATCACCACTATTCGGGCTATATCGGCGGCATCAAGGAACGCTCGGCCAAGTCGATCCTCGAGGGCAAGTTTCCCGAGCGCATCGTCGAAAAGGCGGTCGAGCGCATGCTTCCGCGTGGACCGCTCGGCAAGAAGCAGCTCGGCAACCTTCGCGTCTACAAGGGTCCCGACCACCCGCACGCCGCGCAGTCGCCGACCGTGCTCGACGTCGCCAAACTCAATCCCAAGAACAGCCGGAGCGCTGACAACAATGGCTGAGACCCTTTCCTCTCTCGCCGACCTTGCGGGTACGGCGGCGGCGCCCAATGCTCAAGAAGCGCCCGTCCATGTGCAGAAGCTCGACAAGTACGGACGCGCCTACGCGACCGGAAAGCGCAAGAACGCGGTGGCCCGCGTCTGGATCAAGCCGGGCAGGGGCCTCGCGACCGTCAACGGCAAGCCGCTCGACCAGTATTTCGCGCGGCCCGTGCTGCGCATGGTGCTGAGCCAGCCGCTTGTCGTCGTGAACCGCATCACCCAGTACGACCTGACGGTGACGGTGAGCGGAGGCGGTCTCTCCGGCCAGGCCGGCGCCGTCCGCCACGGCCTCGCCAAGGCGCTGACCTATTTCGAGCCGGAACTCAGGCCGGCGCTGAAGAAGGAAGGCTTCCTCACCCGCGATTCGCGTGTGGTCGAGCGCAAGAAGTACGGCCACCGCAAGGCGCGCGCGAGCTTCCAGTTCTCCAAGCGCTGAGACGCTCAGCTGGCTTCAATCGGAAAAGGGCGGCGCGAGCCGTCTTTTTTGTTGGGCGGGGACGGGGCGGACAGGCTTTCAAAGGGGCGCGACAACCTCGAGAAAGGTAAAACGCCGGAAGTCCGCGTCGCGCGTGCAAACCCTGGCCACGCCGTGCTCGCGCATCAGCACCGCCGTATGCGTATCGTGAAGGAGATTGCCCGCGAGTGAGGGAAACTCGGCGAAGACTTGCGCGGCGACCGCCGCATGGCGTTCAGTCGAGACGAGAATTCCGAGCCCTGGCGAAGCGAGCAGGGCTGAGACGAAAGCCCAAGCGCCGGCCAAACTCCATGGCCTGCGCATGACGCGGGGATGGGTGGTCACGCGCATGAATTCGTAAAGGATCGGCCACGTCACATACCAGGCGTCCGGTCTCCTCCGCCGCTCTTCGATCCAGTCACGCGACTTCACGTGCCATTGAGAATCCGCGTCCGCGGCGTAGACAAGGATGTTCGTGTCGACAACGACCATGCGGTCATCGCCCTTCCATAGCCTGATAGAGAGCGTCTCGGTCGCCGACGTCGACGAACGAGCCGCCACCCATGAAGGTCGGAAGAGGAGGGACCTCGCTCTGCGCCTCCTGCCGATGGAGCAGATTGCGCAGGGCGGTCTCGACCAGGTCGGACATCGTCCGCTTCTGGCGCAGGGCCTCACGCTTGAGCTGAGCCATGACCGTATCGTCGATATTGAGCGTCGTCTTCATATGGAAGCCCATATCGATGGGATGGCTGTATGTCCAGAACGCTTTGAGAGGCGCGGCCCCATCTTCTTGGAATTGTTTGCGCACCGATCGGGCGCGCGATTAGATGTCCTCGCATAACGATCGGCGGAGGATTTGCTTGAAGCTCGCACTTTGGGTTCTCATCGCCGTGGCGCTTACCCTTCCCGCCGAGGCGCTGGAATGGCGCTGGAGCTATCAGGGCGAGGGAGTGACCGCGTCTGGCGCGTTCACCACGAAGGACGCGCCCAACGCCGACGGCTTCTACGAGATCACCGGGATCAAGGGCGAGATGAATGGCGTCGCCATCACCGGCCTGCAGCCGCCAGGAACCTCAATCCCCGGCAATGACGGCTATCCGGTCGATGGTCTCGTCAAAGCCGAGGCGCCGCAGCTTTCGCTGCATGGCTTCGGCTATGCGCTCGCCGACGGGACCTACGCCAATCCCTTCTACGGCGACCGTTTCGTTCCCCCGGGCGTCTACGCGTTCTTTTCCGATCCAGCCAACCGAAAGTCGAGCGAGCCGTTGGTGAAGTTCACGGCGACGATCGTCCCTTAGCGCGTCCACGGGGGGGGCGCCCGAGCCCACGCTTCCGTCTTGACCATGACGTCGGTTTGTACGAAAGAGCGCCCATGATCGCCCGCTCGCCCATCCGACTCCGACGACGCTGAAGACGCGAGTTCGCGCGCGTGCGCGGCTTATCTTTCGGCTTCAGGATTGGCGAGGCGATCATGTCAGCACAGATTTTCATCGACGGCGAAGCGGGCACCACCGGCCTGCAAATCAGGGAGAAGCTCGCGGGCGTCTCAGGCCTCAAGCTCGCCAGCCTGCCGCCCGAAGCGCGCAAGGACGCGGCCGCCAAACGGAAGCTCTACGGCGAAGTCGATGTCGTCATCCTTTGCCTGCCCGACGAGGCGGCGAAAGAGGCGGCGCATCTCATCGATGGCATGGGCGCGAACGGCCCGCGCGTGATCGACGCGTCATCCGCCCATCGGGTCGCGCCCGGCTGGACCTATGGCTTTCCCGAGCTTGTCGCAGGGCAGAGCGAGGCGATCGCGAAAGCCGAGCAAGGTCACCAATCCCGGCTGTCACGCGACCGGCGCGATCGCGCTCCTGCGCCCGCTGACCGACGCCGGCGTGATCGCCAAGGACGCGGCGGTGTCGATCGGCTCGGTCAGCGGCTATTCGGGCGGCGGCAAGTCGATGATCGACGCCTACGAGACGGGCAAGGCGCCGGCGTTCGAGCTCTATGGGCTTCAGCTCGAGCACAAGCACATGCCGGAAATCCAGCTCTATTCCGGCCTCACCGCGCGGCCGATCTTCACCCCCTCGGTCGGCAATTTCCGGCAGGGCATGCTGGTCAGCGTGCCGCTGCATCTCGACGATGTTGCCGGGCAAACCCAAAGCCGCCGACCTCATCGCCGTCTTCAAGAAGCACTACCGGGGCCAGAAGCATTTCCATGTCGCGGAGAGCGCGGACGCGACGCGGATCGAGCCGGAATCGCTCAACGGCACGAACGACATCGAGATCCATGTGTACGCCAACGAGGCGCGCCGGCAGGCGCTGCTGGTCGCCAAATTCGACAATCTCGGCAAGGGC
>CAVSBJ010000013.1:0-15334 GCA_963726105.1 uncultured Alphaproteobacteria bacterium | reverse complement strand
GCAGGTTCTCGTTTGCGGAAGGCGAGACCATCCATACGGAGACCTGCCGCAAGTTCGACGTCGCCGGCTTCGCCCATTCGGCGCAGCGGTCCGGCTGGCGGGTGAGCCACTTTGGAGCGATCCGGATGAGCTTTTCGCCGTGTTCGGTCTTCGCGCGGAGGCGTGAGCGCGCTCACCACTTCTCCTTGAATGGCCGCGCTTCGACCTCGAAACTCCAGGCGGACCGGTCCTGTTTGACAAGGTCGGCGGCGATCGCCGCGACGCCTGACGGATCGATGTAAAAATCGTCCGGCCGGTCGCCGAACCGCGCCCGCGTCACCGGCCCGCCGACCACGCCGTCGACGATGATCAGCGCGACATGGATCCCCGCCGGCCAGAGATGGCGCGCCATCGACTTGGCGAGCGCGCGCTGCGCCATCTTGCTTTGAGCGAAGGCCGCGGCGCCGGCCGCGCCGCGCCGCGAGGCGGTCGCGCCGACGACGACGATCGACCCCTGCCCTTTCTTACGCATGGCGGGAATGGCCTCGCGGCCGCAAAGAAAAAGGCCGAGCGTGTTGACGCGCCACGAGCGCTCGAGATCCTCGGCCTTGACCTCCTCGACATGGCCCCAGACGCCGGAGCCCGCGTTATAAACGAGCGCGTCCACGTCCCCGAGATCGGAGCGCATGGCGGCGAAGGCCGCCTCGACCGAGGCCGCCTCGGTGACATCGCACGCGTAAGCCTTGGCGCCGGGCATTTCGGCCGCGAGCTTCATCGTAAGCTCCATGCGCCGCGCCATCAGCGCAAGGGAATATCCGTCCGCCGCGAAACGCCGCGCGAGCGCCTCGCCATTGCCGGGGCCGACGCCGACCACCGCGCATACGGGACGCCTGCTTCCATCCGCCATCGCTCACGACCTCCGCGGCCGGCCGGCGCGCCTTTAAACCCGCGCCGCTCCGCTCGAGGCTATCCTGCGCCGCTCGGCCGCGGCGCGCAACGATCGTTCCCGGTCGCGCTTGACGGGCGCCTGAGAACGCGCCAACTGAGTTCAATCCGTCCCGGCGACCAGAGCCGGACCAAGAGAACCAGAGGAAGCGCGAGGGCAGGCGATGTCGATTCATCCGTGGGTGAAGTCCTATCCCTCACACGTGCGCTGGAACGCGCCGCTCGAGCTCTCATCCGTACAGAGCGTGCTGGAGCAGGCCGCGGAGCGCTTCGGCCCGCGGCCAGCGCTCGATTTCATGAACAAGCGCACGACTTACGCGGAGCTCGAGGCGCTCGCGAACCGCGCGGCGGCCGGCTTCCAGAAGCTCGGCGTCGGGCCGGGCGTCCATGTCGGTCTCTTCCTCCCCAACACGCCCCACTACGTCATCGCTTTTTTCGGCGTGCTCAAGGCTGGCGGCGTCGTCGTCAACTACTCGCCCCTGGACGCGCTGCCGACGCTCCAATTGAAGATCGAAGACAGCGAGACCGACATCCTTGTCAGTCTCGACGTCGCCTCGCTCTATCCCCAGGCCGAGAAACTGCTCGCTTCAACCCGTCTCAAAACGCTGGTCATCGGCGAGTTCGCCGAGATGACGCCCGCGCCCGGGCCGGTCAAGGCGCAGATGACGGCTGCAGGCATGCTGGCCGAGGTCAAGCACGACGAGCGCCATATCGCGTTCCGCAATCTCATCGACAACGACGGCCGCTATCGGATCCACCCGCTTGGCGCGCTTACCGACGAACTCGCCGTCATCCAATATACCGGCGGCACCACCGGCTCGCCCAAAGGCGCGATGCTGACGCACGCCAATTTCACCGCCGCCTGTTCCCTCTATATGGAAGTGATGACGCGCGGCGAACAAGGTCTGCGCGTCGGCGAGGAGCGCGTCTTGTGCATCCTGCCGCTCTTCCACATCTATTCGCTCACCGTCGTCATGCTGCTCGGCTTCAAGCTGGGCGCGGAATTGGTCCTTCATCCGCGCTTCGATCCCGCCGCGGCAGTCAAGGACATCGTCGAAAAGAAGATCACCGTCTACATGGGCGTGCCGACGATGCACGTCGCGCTGCTGAGCGTGCCCGGTCTCGAACAGATGGATTTTTCATCGCTGCGCGCGTGCGGTTCGGGCGGCGCGCCGCTGCCGGTCGCGGTGCAGGAACGGTTCGAAAGCGTCGTCGGCTGCCAGTTGAACGAAGGCTGGGGCATGACGGAGACGGCGCCGGCTGGAACCTTCAACCCGCGCGAGGGCGCAAGACGGCGCGGCTCCTGCGGCCTGCCTTATCCCGGCACGGAGATGAAGTTCATCGACGTCGCCAACCCCGAGCGCGAGGTCAAGCTCGGCGAGCGCGGCGAAATCTGCGTCAAGGGGCCGAACGTGATGAAGGGCTACTGGAAAAATCCCGAAGCGACGGCGAATTCGATGACCGCGGACGGTTTTTTTCGCACCGGCGACGTCGGCATCATGGACCCGGACGGCTTCGTCTACATCGTCGACCGGACCAAGGACATGCTGCTCTGCGGTGGGTTCAACGTCTATCCGCGCAACATCGAGGAGGCGATCTATCAGCATCCGTCGGTCGAGGAAGTGAGCGTCATCGGAATTCCGGACGACTATCGCGGCGAGACGCCGAAGGCCTTCGTCAAGTTGAAGGCCGGGGCGCAGCCGCTCACGCTCGAGGCGATGAAGGCGTTCCTGAAGGACCGTCTCGGCAAGCACGAAATGATCGGCGCCATGGAAATCCGCGACGCCTTGCCCAAGACGCCGGTCGGCAAAATATCGAAGAAGGATCTGCGCGAATACGAAGCGCGCGCGCAGGCGGAGGCGTGAACGGATCGTCATTGCGAGGAGCCATAGGGCGTCGGAAGACGCCCGTCTTTCGACGGGCTATGGCGACGAAGCAATCCAGGGGAACGCAAGGCGCCCTATGTTCCCTGGATCGCTTCGCTTAGGCTCACGATGGCGACCCACGGTTCGACCCCTTGCGCGGCGCCGGATAACGCTGATCGAAACACCTGTCACTAGGAGTGCCTGATGCGGGTCTCGAAATGGGGCAATGGTCTCGCCATCCGCCTTCCTGCGGTCGTGGTGGAGGCTTTGCGGCTCAAGGAAGGCGACGAGATTGAGATCCACGTCGCCGGCGCGCGCGAGTTTGGCGTGGCGCGGAAGCCAAGCCGGCAAGATTTTTTGAACCGGCTGCGCGCCCATCGCGGCCGGCTGCCGCGCGACTTTCAGTTCAACCGGGAAGAAGCGAATGCCCGATAATCCGTTTCGCACGACCGGCCGATGACACACCCGGTTGAAGCCGCGCGGGGTTGTATTGCAATGATCACGGTGCGCCTCGATCGCATCAACCGTCCTTGACCGCCGCGCCGGATAATGCTGATCGAAACGCCTGTCTTTTAGGAGTGGGCTCATGAAGGTCGCCAAATGGGGAAACGCCCTCGCCATCCGCCTGCCCATCGCCGTGGTGAGGGAGCTGGGGCTGAAGGATGGCGATCAGGTCGACATCCGCGTCTCCGGCGAGCGCGCGTTCGTCGTCGCGCGGGCGCCAAGGCCGATTGAATTGCCGGCGCCTGCCGGACATCAGGTTCCGACGCGTTGAGGCTGATGAGCGACAGACGCATGCGGCGGCCGGTCGGACGGCTTCGATGAAGCCCGCCGAAAGCCCTTCGGCGCTGAAGGTTCAGGCGACGCTCGGCGCCAAGTTCGAAGTTCTCGAGTTCGACTTGAGCACGCGCACCGCCGCCGACGCCGCCGCGGCGATCGGCTGCGAGGTCGCGCAGATCGCGAAATCGCTGATCTTCCGCGGCGCGACAAGCGGGCAAGCGGTGTTGATCGTCGCTTCCGGCGTCGACCGGGTCGATGAGAAAAAAGCCGCCGCCGCGCTTGGCGAGCCGATCGTTCGCGCCGACGCCGATTTTGTCCGCGATGCGACGGGCTTTGCGATCGGCGGCGTGCCGCCGGTCGGCCACAAGGTGAAGCCGATCGTTCTCATCGAGGAATTGCTGCTCGGTTTCGATGAAATCTGGGCCGCCGCCGGCACGCCCAACGCGGTCTTTCGCCTGACGCCTGCGGATCTCGTCGAACTGACCGGCGGACGCGCGGTCGCCGTGGCGCGCAAATAGAGGGCTCGACGTGGCTGCAAAGGGGACGCCTTCGGGAAAGATCAGGATCGGCGTCGGCGGCTGGACCTATGAGCCGTGGCGCGGCGGCGTGTTTTTTCCAAAGGGCCTGAGCCAGGCGCGCGAGCTCCAATATGCGGGTTCGAAACTGACCTCGATCGAGATCAACGGCACCTATTACGGATCGCAGAAGCCGGCGAGCTTCATGAAGTGGCATGACGAGACGCCGGACGATTTCATCTTCTCGGTCAAGGGACCTCGCTTCGCCACCAACCGCCGCGTCCTCGCCGAAGCCGGCGAATTGGTCGAGCGCTTCTTCAAGACGGGCGTGACGGAGCTCAAGGCCAAGCTCGGACCGGTCAACTGGCAGTTCGCGACCAGCAAGCGTTTCGACGCGGACGATTTCGCCGCATTCCTGAAACTCTTGCCCAAATCGGTCGATGGCCTCGCCATCCGCCATGGGGTCGAGGTCCGCCACGAGAGTTTCAAACATCCCGACTTCATCGCCCTTGCGCGCGAGCATGGGGTCGCGATCGTCATGGCCGGCGACGCTGACTATCCGCAGATCGCCGACGTGACCGCGCCGTTCGTCTACGCGCGCATCATGGGAACGAAAGAGACCGAGGAGCATGGCTATTCCGCCGCGGCGCTCGATCAATGGGCGAGCCGCGCCAGGACCTGGGCCGCCGGCGGCTCGCCGAAAGATCTCGTGACCGTGGCGCCGGCGGCGAAATCCGACGTCGGCCGCGATGTCTTTCTCTATGTCATCAGCGGCCACAAGGAGCGCAATCCCGCGGCCGCGATGGCGCTGATCGAACGGGTCCGCTGACCCTCAGCTCTTGATGAACGCGAGAAGATCCGCGTTGATCACGTCAGCATGGGTGGTCGGCATGCCGTGCGGATAGTCCTTGTAAGTCTTCAACGTTCCATGCTTGAGCAGCTTCGCCGATAGCGGACCTGCGGCAACATAGGGCACGATCTGATCGTCCTCGCTGTGCATGACCAGAACCGGCGCATTGATCTTCTTCAAGTCCTCGGTGAAGTCGGTCTGCGAGAAGGCGACGATGCCGTCGTAATGCGCCTTGGCGCCGCCCATCATGCCCTGGCGCCACCAGTTCCAAACCACAGGCTCGATCGTTTTCACGCCCGGCCGGTTGAAGCCATAGAACGGGCCAGCCGGCAGATCGTAATAGAACTTGGATCGGTTGGCGGCGAGCTGCTTTTGCAGGTCGTCGAAAACGCTCTTGGGCAAGCCCTTCGGGTTCGCCTCGGTCTTCAGCATCAGCGGCGGCACCGCGCTGATGATCGCAGCCTTCGCCACGCCCTTTTCACCGCGCCGCGCCAGATAGCGCACGACTTCGCCCCCGCCGGTCGAATGCCCGATATGGATTGCGTCCTTGAGATCGAGCCGGTCCGTCACCGCGGCCAGGTCGTCGGCGTAATGATCCATGTCGTGGTCGCGGCCGATCTGGGTCGAGCGGCCGTGGCCGCGCCGGTCATGCGCGATGACGCGATAGCCGTGGCCAAGGAAGAACAGCATCTGCGCGTCCCAATCGTCGGCGGAGAGAGGCCAGCCGTGGCTGAACACGATCGGTTGGCCTTGGCCCCAATCCTTGTAGAAAATCTCGACGCCGTCGCTCGTGATGACTGTCGGCATGCTCGGCCTCCCTCGCGCAAATCTGAAAGCCAAAGGGTTTCCAGTCGCGAAACGCTATCGGACGGGGGGCGCGAAGGCGACCCGCAAAATGAGAGCCGACGGCTTCAATCTCAGATGGACGGGACGAGGCGCGCGATCAGACAGCCTCCGCCTTGCGGCCCCTATCGCCGCCGCAAGGGAACGCGCCGCGCAACACCCCGCCAATCCCGCGCCCGAGCGCCCGAATCCCGCCGGTGATGGCGGCGCTCATGCCGCCAACGCCATAACGCTCGAGCGGCGCAAGCTGGGCGTGAAGGTCGTGAATCCTGAGTCGCATCACCAGCGGCACATTGCCCCGATGGAGGTTCGGCGAACCGAGCATCGACTTGTCTCCGAAGGCTTTCATCCGTCTCGAAGGATAGAGACCGGCTCTGACCGCAATATGACGGGCTCGAGACCTCAACAGGATACGAACAAGGCGCCTCTTGGTTTCGCGGGCGGCGGCGTCGATTGCGTTCGGCGATCCGGACCCGGCGATGAATCGGGCCTTTTCGAGAGCGCGACAACGGCTTCGCTCGCGCCCCATTTGACCGCGGGCGGCCTCGAGCGCCGGCGCGTCAGGGCAATCGCGACACGTAATGAGCCAGCGCCTTCATCTCTTCGTCGCCGAGCGGATACACCACCTCCGCCATGCCCGCGGCGCCGGTGGACGTTCGGGCGCCGGATTTGAAATCGCGCAGGGCGTGGTAAACATAATCCTCGCGCTGACCCGCCAGCCGCGCAATGTTGTCCACCCCCTCGAAATGATCGCCGTGGCAGTTCGTGCAGTGGATCCCCTGCGCGATCTTGCCGCCAAGCTCGGTGTCCTGGGGCGCGGTGTCCGGCGACGTCGACCTGTTGGGCGCCGGCAGCGAAGCAAAATACGCCGACACGTTGCGCAGGTCGTCGTCGCTGAGCTGTTGCGCCATTGCGTTCATGGTCTCGTTCTTGCGCACGCCCTTGCGGAAGAACACAAGCTGGAACTGCAGGTAGAGGTTCGGCTCTCCCGCCAGGTTCGGGATGTTCTTGTCGGCCGCGAGCCCGTCCGCGGTCGCGACGCCATCGGCGCCATGGCAGGCGAAGCACCCCGCGGCCTCGGCCCTGGCCTTGCCGAGCTCCGGTTGCCCTTCCCCCGCCATCGCGGCGACGGGAACGGTTAGGCTGAACGCCACGATAAGCCAAAACGGGATTCGCATCGTTGAAAGGTTCTCACAATCTTGGTGCATGGATACGAACTTGGTGCATAGAAACGAACTTGGTGCATAGAAACGAACTCGCCCTGGCGCGTTAATTCGCCAGGGCGAGGATTGATCCCGACGGGGACGATTACTTACGACTCGGACTTACGACTCGTCCTTACGACTTGCCATCGTACCAGATGCGATAGATCGCGCCGGCCTGATCATCCGAGATCAGGAGCGAGCCATCCATCGGGTTGATCGCCACATCAGCCGGGCGGCCCCAGTACTTGTTGTCCTTGATCCAACCCCAGGCCAACGGCTCCTGCGAGATGTTCTTGCCGTCCGGGTCGGTCTGGATACGCATGATCCGCGCGCCGGTGTGCGAGAACTGGTTCCAGCCGCCATGCTCGGCGAGCAAGATGTTGTTCTTGAACTCAGCCGGGAAGTTGTTCCCGGTGTAGAACTTCATCCCGAGCGGCGCCATGTGCGGCCCGATGTTCAGCGCCGGTGGGGTGAACTCGTCGCACTTGTGGCCCATGGCGTATTTCGGGTCCGGAATGTCACCCTGGTGGCAATACGGATAGCCAAAGTGCTGACCCCACCGGGTCAGGTGGTTGAGCTTGTCGGACGGGATGTTGTCGCCCATCCAGTCGCGCGCATTCTCGGAGAACCAGAGTTGGCCGGAGCGCGGATCGACGTCGCCGCCGACGCTGTTGCGCTGGCCGAGCGCAGCCACTTCCGACAGACCCTGATCCGGGTTGACGTGGCGATACTGCGCCGTGCCGGACGGGATCATGCAGACGTTGCAGGGCGGCCCGACGGGAATGTAGAACCAGCCCGGCGACTGCGGGTCGGCCACCATGTACTTCCAGCCGTGCGAGGTGTACGGCGGGAAGTCGCTGTAGACGACCTCGCCCTTCGGGTTGTCGAGATTGTCGGCGATATCCTTGTAGCGATAGATCTTGTCGATGTCGGTGACGTAGAGGTTGCCGTTGTAGTAGCCGATGCCGGTCGGTTGCCGCAGTCCCTTGATGATGGTCTTCGACACCCACTTGTCGCCCTGCTTCTTCAGGGCGAACACGTGGTCGGTCCAGCAGCCGACATAAAGCGTGTTGTCGCTGCCGAACACCATCTGGCGAGCGCAGTCGAGCTGATCCGCCAGGACTTCGATATGGAAGCCCGGCTGCAGCTTGATATTGTCTTTGACGAGGCCCACGAGTTCGTCATGAGGCGTCGGCAGGGGCTGGCCAGGATAGGGATGCGTGCCGTGCTGCTGCACCGTCTCGTCGCCCATGAACCAGTCTGCGGGCGGGTGCTCCCAATAATCGCGGGCATTGCCGTTGTACTTGATCAGCGCGTCGTCGGCGCGCGCCGGAACGGCCGACGCCATTCCCACCGCCGCGAGCCCTGCAACGCCCACCAGCGTCGGCAGCCATTTCAGCCTTCCAAATCGCATCGTTTCCTCCTCACACCCTCGTTTTTAATTACACCGACGGATCACCGCCGCACCCTACCTTGACCTCGTGCATTGGCGAGGCGCTGTAGATCGAAAGACACTACGTGCGCCCGACATCTTTGACAACGCCATACCGGCTGGACGCGCTAAAAATAAACTCGTGTCAGGGCTTGTCGGATTCGTCGGGAGTTTATCCCGGCGACGCGGAGCGCTCATTCGGCTCGGCAGCGATAACGCCTTCGTGAACTCGGCGTCAGTCAGACGGATCGCGCCATCAAGCGTGCCGCTCACAGCCAGGCTCCGATGAGACTCGTCAGTTCCGGCCGACCCTAGCCCGGCGGCTGCAGCGGCACGAATGGATTGATCACGTCGTCGCGTTCGACAAGCCGCTGCGTCTCGAGCATCGCCTGGAACGGGCCGCCCGACCGGCTGACTGTCGCCACGAAGCGCTCATTCGGCTCGGCAGCGATAACGCCTTCGTGAACTCGGCGTCGTCAGACGGATCGCGCCATCAAGCGTGCCGCTCACAGCCAGGCTCCGATGAGACTCGTCAGTTCCGGCCGACCCTAGCCCGGCGGCTGCAGCGGCACGAATGGATTGATCACGTCGTCGCGTTCGACAAGCCGCTGCGTCTCGAGCATCGCCTGGAACGGGCCGCCCGACCGGCTGACTGTCGCCACGATCAGTGCGTAGCTGTTCAGCGGCGATCCCGACCACACATGGGTGACGCGAATGCGCACCGTGCCATCGGGAATGTTGACGGTCTTGTCGTCGGCTGGCTTCACTTCGATGCCAGGACCGTTGGCCTGCGCCACCAGTTTCGCATAGGCTGCGTCGACCTCGCTTGGGTCCGCCTTCTGCGCCCAGGCGACACAGGATTCCGGATCGAGCCGCGTGGCCAGCACGAACCGCCCGGCCGGATCGGGCACCGCCCAGGCCTTGCCGGAACCAGGCACGCCGCCGCCGGCGAACGAGATCATCTTGCCGTCCTTGTTCGGCCTGCCCGCAAACACCGAGAGCGCCTGAGGATTGGTGATCGGCAACAAATTCTGGCTGTCCGCCCAGTCCCACACCGACGTGAGATGACCGAACTTGGCCAGGCAGACATCGCTAAACAGCTTTACGAAATTCGTCGCGGACTCATCGGCCCGCGCCGGCTGCCCAACCAGCGCGAGCGCGGCGGCCGCGGCGAATGCAAGTCGCTTCATGGGACGTTTCCTCTTGGCAAGCCGTGAGTGGTAGCGCGATTTGGCGGACTTGAACAGCGGATCTAAAACACCGTCACGCCCACTCGCCTTTGCGGAACACCGGCGTGCGGGCGCCGTTCGCATCGAGGCCGTCGATGTCGATTAAGTCCGAGCCGATCATCCAGTCGATATGGATCATGCTCTTGTTGCCGCCGCGCTCCGCGATCTCGTCGGGGCTGAGCTTCGCGCCGTCGACGAAGCACTTCGCGTAGCATTGCCCGAGCGCGATGTGGCAGGCGGCGTTCTCGTCGAACAGCGTATTGAAGAACAAAAGACCGCTCTTAGAGATCGGCGACGAGTGCGGCACCAGCGCGACCTCGCCAAGCCTGCGCGCGCCCTCGTCGCTGTCGAGCACCTTGTTCAACACGTCCTGCCCACGCGCAGCCTTCGCTTCGACAATGCGTCCAGCCTCAAAGCGGACGGCGATGTCGTCGATCAGCGTGCCCTGATAGGAGAGCGGCTTGGTGCTGGCGACATGGCCCTCGACCCGGCGCGCATGCGGGGTGGTGAAGACCTCTTCGGTCGGAATGTTCGGATTGCAGGTGACGCCGTTTTTCGCCGTCGCCGCGCCGCCCTGCCAGTCGTGGCCGTCGGCGAGCCCGATGGTCAGATCCGTGCCCGGACCGGAATAATGGAGCGCGTGAAATTGTCTTGCGTTCAGCCATTCCGTCCGGCGGCCGAGCGCCGCATTGTGCGTGGCCCAGGCTTGAACCGGATCGGCATTGTCGACGCGGGAGGCGGAGAAGATCGCTTCCGCGAGCCTGCCGACAGCGACCTCGTCTTCGTCGCCCGGAAAGACACGGCTGGCCCACGAGGCGGTCGGATAGGCGACGATGTTCCAGTTGATGTCGAAGCCGGCGATCTTCTCCAGCGCCGGCTGGTAGGCGATCGAGTTGGCCTTGTTGGCGCGCGCGACCTTGGCCGGGTCTTCCTGCGACAAGAGCATCGGATCGTCGCCGACGATGGCGAGCCGAGCCGTGTTGGCGGCGAAAGCTTTTCCGACGCCTTCATAAAGCCAGCCCGGCGCGCGGTCGAAGCTCGCGTCAGGAGCGAAACGATAGCGCGCGAGCGTGATCTCCTCGTCGGAGAGGATCGGCGTCACCAGGCCAGCGCCCGCCTTGTAGGCCTCGGCCACGATCCGCCGCGCCAGCGGCAGGGCCGCGACCGGCGCGGTCAAGAACAAGTCCTGCCCCGGTTGGAGTCGCAATCCCACCTTGACCGCGGTCTCGGCCAGCCGCTCGAGTTTTTGCGGATCGATCGACGGGAAATTGCGCTGGTGGGTGGTCATTGCGAACTCCGGTGAACTGTCGCCTTTGGACGATCTGCCAACGACTATAGGGCGACACGAAGGCAGCGAGAAGGCGCGACGTCGCGCTTCGCCAAGCGAGCCGACGCAAAGCGATCTATATGCTCAGGCGAACACAAGATCGGGAGAACACCATGGCGCGCGTCTTCATCACCGGTTCGTCCGACGGCCTCGGCCTCATGGTCGGCCAGCTTCTCGCCGATCAGGGACATCGGGTCGTGTTGCATGCGCGCAACGACGCGCGCGCCGCCGACGCCAGAAAGGCCGCGCCCAGGGCCGAAGCGGTCGCGGTCGGCGACCTTGAGAGCATCGCCGCGACGAAGGACCTCTCGGCCGAGGTCAACGCGCTTGGGCCTTTCGACGCCGTCATTCACAACGCCGCCGTCGGCTATCGCGAAGGGCAGCGCTTAACCAGCGACGGCTTGCCGCATGTCTTCGCCATCAACACGCTCGCGCCCTATGTGCTGACCATGCTGATCGAACGGCCGAAGCGCCTCGTCTATCTGAGCTCAGGCATGCACGAGCGCGCGAACGCCAATCTCGACGATATTCTTTGGCGCAAGCGCCGATGGGACGGATCGACCGCCTACGCCGAGAGCAAGCTGCACGACGTCCTGCTCGCCTTCACGGTCGCGCGCCTCTGGACGAACGTGCTGTCGAATGCGGTGACCCCCGGTTGGGTCGCGACCAAGATGGGCGGCGCCGGCGCGCCCGACGACATGACCCAGGCGCATCTCACGCAAGCGTGGCTCGCGACCAGCGAGGATGCCGAGGCGAAGACCAGCGGCGGCTATTTCCATCACCTGAAGCGTCGCGAGCCCAACCCCGAGACGCGGGAGATCTCGGTGCAGGACAGGCTCATCGACATCTGCCAGGAGATTTCCGGAATCGCCATGCCGTGGAGTTGAGAGAGCGTACTGCAATTCGCAGCGCGTCGCCGTGGCCCGTTGGGAAGGCCAGGCGTCTCTCGACACGCCACGAGATCGCGATGACGGCCAGTCGCCGTTCAACCGCGCCCGTGTCCTAGCGCGTGCGTGCGTTACCGGTATGGTGCGTGGCGCCGAAGCTGTTCGACATCAGTTCGTCGTACAACTTATCGGTCTCCTGCGCCTGGCCTGGCGTAAATTCGCCTCCCGCGCCTCGGGTCGGCTGATGCTTGACCCCGTTCTAAATCGGCCAGCCGCCGCCATGGAGCGGCGCGTGAGAATCCTGGGCAGTCGCCTGCTGCGCCAGGCATGAAAGCCCCCCAGCTAGGGCGCCGACAATGATCGTTTTGTGTAACATCGAGGGAATCCGGTCTCCGTCGCGCAGCAACACCTGACGATTGAGAAGCGATAAACGAAACTTTGGATGATGGAAAATGCCGCGGCGCGACCCTGCGCGACTTCACCCCCACCCGTCCCCTCGAGGGGGCCAGGCTGCAACGGCGCCGCGACCTCCTGAAAGGGCCCCATGATGACCGCCACGCCCGACGCTGACCCGACCTGGCCCGATCTCTCCTATGGAGGCTGGAGCGACACGCTCGCGACCTTGCAGCTCTGGACCCAGATCGTCGGCAAGATCCGGCTGACGCTGACCCCCTGGCTCAATCATAGCTGGCAGACGCCGCTTTATGTCACCGCCCGGGGACTCTGGACATCGCCGATCCCGATCGGGGCCAAAATCTTCGACATCGAGTTCGATTTCATCGGTCATCGGCTCGCCGTGCGAACCAGCCGAGGCGCCGAACGGTTCCTGCCGCTCAAGGCCCAGTCGGTCGCCGATTTCTATGGCGCGACCCTTGATCTCCTCGACAGCATGGGCGTGCCCGTCGCGATCAGGCAGACGCCGAACGAAGTTCCGGGTCCGATCCGCTTTTCAAAGGACCGGACGCACGCCGCCTATGACGCGGCCGCCGCCAACCGGTTCTGGCGCGCGCTCGTGCAGGCGGACCGAATCTTCAAGCTCTTTCGCAGCGGATTCATCGGCAAGGCGAGCCCGGTTCATTTCTTCTGGGGCAGCTTCGATCTCGCAGTGACGCGGTTCTCCGGACGCCCCGCCCCGCCCCATCCGGGCGGGGTGCCGGGACTGCCCGACGATGTCGTGCGCGAAGCCTATTCGCACGAGGTCAGCAGCGCCGGGTTCTGGCCGGGAAACGAGGCCTTTCGGCGCGCGGCCTTCTATTCCTACGCCTATCCTGAACCGGCTGGCTTTCGCGACCGAAGGGTTTCCCCCGGCGCTGCTTTTGACCCAACGCTTGGCGAGTTCATTCTTCCCTACGACACGGTCGCGCAAGCGCGCGATCCGGACGCCTTGCTGCTCGACTTCCTGTCGGCGACCTATGCGGCCGCAGCCAATTCCGCAGGCTGGGATCGCGCGGCTCTCGAATGCCCGCTTGGCGTTCCCGGACGGGTCCGCCCGATCTAGCGCGGGCAAGATCGCGCGGGGAGCCTTATGCCTTTCTTACATTTGGCGCCCTGATTCCCTCTCGAACGCTTACGCCTCCCGGCGCATCTTTCGTCGTGTGACGACATGGAGACGCGTTCTGATGCGCAATTTGCTTTTGGATCGGGTGAACGCGGAGAGACGAGACCATCCGTTCGAGCATCGTCGCTTTCGACGCGATCCCTATGAAATCGATCCGCCGGCGCCGTTGCAGATCTTCACCCGTCTCGGACTGCTCCTGGTGATTGCGCTCGCATTCGGCCTGGTTGCCGAGCTTCTGGCCCGACTGCCGCCCCAGTGATCGGCGGACAAAACAACGACTTCAGGCGAAGGACCCGCGAAGACAGGGCCGGTCGCCTGACGCCGATCGCGCCGCTCAGCCGTCTTCGACACGCCGCTCGGCGACGAAGGCCTCCATGGCGCGGACGATCGCGTGCTTGACGCCGTCGCGGCCCGAGGGTCCGGCGGCGGGAGCGGCGAGTGGGGGAAAGGCGAACCCGAAAGTCGGGCAAGGGCGCGCGCCGCGTTCGAGCCAGTAGGCGTCGTAGCTGCAGATTTTGGGATCGTTGCGAAGCGTGCCGCGGACATGCAGCGCATCGCTGACGGCGTGGACCGGATTTGCGCCCAGGGCCGGCGCGAGCGCCCGCGCCGCGAGCAGCGTCGCGTCCTTCGGCCGCAGGCCATGGAGGCTGCGGGTGGCGTCGATCACCATGCGCTTGCCGCCCTCGCTCGGCCCTTGCAGACCGCCGATCGCCAGCGCCAGACGTCCCTCGAGGCTGACCAGGTTGAAGGTGAGGCGGGCGAGCGGCGTCAGCTCGCCTTCGCGCACGAGCACGATCGCCAACTCGCCTTCGCGATGGGTCTGCTCCATCACAGCGTTGGCGAGATAGAGCCGGAAGCGCAAATCCTTCCTGCCCCGCAAGGTCACGAGTTCGAGCGCCTCTCCGCGCCACAGCGAGCCGAGCGCGTCCCGCTCGATGAGCGAGGCGATCGCGCGATGATGGTCGAGGAGGAAACGCAGACGGGCGGCCGGACGGAGCCGCCGGCGCAGATAGCCGTGCAGCGGCTTCGACAGCACCCGCGAGCGATGAACGTCTCCGCCGTGGTCGCGATAGAGTTTCTCGGCCTTCCGGCTCCACTCCCACGCGACGCCCGGGGCAAGCAGAGCGCGCAGCCAGAATCGGCGCATGCCGCGGTCACCGAGGGCCGAGAGGCCCCGAGATCTATAAGATGGGATCGTCCACGCGGTCACGTCAGGCGCCTCGATGCGCCAGTCATTCCGGGGATTGGAAGAAACCCAGTTGACGGACGCTTCGAGGCTTCAAATCAAGCGGGCATGGCGCGACGGCGGCCGAAAGATCAACATTTCCCAATGTTCGCCCCGTGGCCGCGACAGTCCCCGCGATGCACGAGCCGGGGCTCGTCTTCCGCAGTTCTCCCAGGAACCCGGCGACGATGACTGGCCTATGGGTTTTGAATTGCGGGGGATCGCGCGACGCCGTTGTCTTCGTCTTGGGCAAAAGTCACCCCGACGAACGCCTGATGTCCGCAGCTTGAGCTAGAGCATTTTCCTGTCTGATTGAATCGTGTGGGATTCCCAAATCGGCTTGGTTCTGATTCATGCTTCTTGCCGGCGAAGGGGGCTGGCGTGCATGGCCAGATCCTTATCCGTTGATCTTCGCAGGCGTGTCGTTGGCTCAATTGAGGGCGGATTGTCGTGTCGGGCGGCGGCGCAGCGATTTGGCGTCAGTGCGTCGAGCGCGATCCGGTGGCGGGCGCAGGAACGACGCGAAGGCGATGTTAGGCCCAAGCGCCAGGGCGGGGACCGCCATTCGCAACGGATCGAGGCGCATGCCGAACTGATCCTTTCGGCCGTGGCCGCCAAGAGCGACATTACGCTTTCAGAACTGCGAGAGCGGCTGAAGGAGCGCGGCATCGCCGTCGCCATCGGCACACTCTGG
>CAVSBJ010000012.1:0-679892 GCA_963726105.1 uncultured Alphaproteobacteria bacterium | reverse complement strand
TAATCAGAGGGTCGTGGGTTCGATTCCCACCGCGCTCACCAAGCGTTGAAGGTCGCAGCGCAGGCTTTGGGCGGCCAGCGTCATGGTCGCGGTCATTGCCAGGTCATCCTCCATCAACGACCAAAATCGTTTCGGCGACCATCCGGCGCTCGATGCAAAGTCCTCGCCGAGATGCGTTGTGTTTCACCGGAGCTGACCGACACGGGCGCGCTGACGACCCGTTCGTCACTCGAACAGGTTTCTCAAATGATCGTTCAGGAAGCGGCCTGACGGGTCCAGTCGACGGCGGATTGCCTGAAAGTCGTGAAAGCGCGGATAGAGCGACGGCATTTCGTCCGCGCGATTGAAATGCAGCTTGCCCCAGTGCGGTCGCGCGCCGAACTGCCGGAGGATCGCATCGACGTCGAGGAGATAGCTCCAATAGTCGATCCCCGGCTCGCCAGAGACCGAAATCGTCACGCTGGCGCGCTCGTAATAAGGGCTCAGCATGCCCGCATCGCCAGCGACAAAACGGTATTCCACCGGATAGATGCAATTCGTGTGTTTGGTTCGCATGAGCTCGCGGATTTGCCGCAACGCCTCCTTCCCGTTCTCGACCGCGATCGCGTATTCGAGTTCGTGGAAGTTCGGGATGTATTCGATCGGATAGATTTCTGAACTGTAGGCGACCCGCTCGAAATTCCTGTCGTTCGAGTAGGGTTGCTCGTCGGTGACGTTCATCACCTTCATCTCGCAAACGTCGTGCTCGCGCTTGACCTTGGAGACAGCGGCGACGTCGGGCAGGCAGTAGAGGTGTCGGGATTTGGCGACCGGACACCAGAAGAAACTGAAATGGCGATTGTTCTTCGCCAGTTCGTCGTGCTTTTCCATGCAGGACTCGAAATCCTCGCGCCACAGCGTCTCCTTGAGATTATAAGCGGGGATCGCCTGCAGCGTGATCGCCGACATCACCCCGAGCATGCCGATGGAAACCTGCGCCGCGGCCATCATTTCGGGATCCCGATCGGCTTCGAGCTCCAACACCGATCCATCCGACTGAACCAACCGCATGCCGGCCGCCTGGGACGAAAGACAGCCAAGTCCGATCCCTGTGCCATGCGTGCCGGTTGAAAGGGCGCCGGCGATCGCCTGAGTGTCGATGTCGCCCTGATTGGCAAGCGACAGACCAATCTCCTTGAGCGCGCGGCCGATGTCGCCAATCCTCGTGCCCGCGCGCACGACGACGCGCTTGCGATCAAGGTCGGCGCTGACGAGCCCCTGCATGTTGTTCAAGCTCAGCAGCAGGCCGCTCGTTGCGACTATGGGCGTGAAGGAATGGCCGGAACCGGCAACGCGAACGGGGAGATTTTGTCGCGAGGCCTCATGCACGAGCGCGGCCAATTCGTCCTCAGAATCCGGCTCCGCCTTGTGCCGCGCGATGAAGGATTGGTTGCCAACCCAGTTACGCCAGTGCCCGCCCGGCCCCAGCTGCGCCGAAGACTTTTGGGTCACATCAGTCATGCCGTCGTTTCCCTAATCGCGAGACATCGCGTGCCGCCGTACACTTGTCTTGCGTTCGCCGACAGACGCCAAAAGCCAACGTCGATCACACAAGCGATGTCAACCAGCGTCGCCAGCAGCGACCTCAGGAAGAGCTGGCTGTGCGCCGACGTGGAGCGCTGCCGCAGACAACGATGGTTCGCTCGACCTGTTCCGGAAAGACGGCCGCGCTGTGATAAGCCCGCTGTGCTCCGATCGAGAAGCCATAAACTCACGTGATCCGGTCGATGCCAAAAGCCTCGCGCAAAAAACGCTGTTGCGCGCAGGTTGTCAGCGCTCGTCACAGGCGATCGGTATCGATCGTTGTTGGATGGACTTGAAGGCAGCCCGTTCGAAACCATGTCCGGTTTTACGATGAACCATTGCGTCGGATCGAATGCGCATCAGGTCCGATCAGCTGCTGGAGGCAAGCTGCAGGAGCGGGGCGCGAGCCATCATCGCGCGCCGCCCGGATCTGGAACGCTTCTTCGAAAACTGACCGGCCCGGCAAGAGCGCGGACTTCAACCTCGACGAAGCCATGCGCACGCTCACCCCAAGTCCGGTGGCTCGATAGGCCGGGTGCGCGACCAGCGGACAGAGAATGAGTTCATCGGCCAGCTCCAGGCGAAGCGGCTTCGGATGCGAGCGAGACCGCACACCGTCGAGTCGACAAACCCTTCCGGAAAAACGGAATCCGTGCTATAGCTTTTCAATTCGCGGGTTCAGTCGCGCTCACGCGGCAGATCGGCGGCGAGGAGACCGGACGCTTTCGAGCCTTCATCGCCGTCGGGAGGCGTGACCACAACCTGAGGTGAGGGAGCCTGGAAATCCTAATTCCAATCGGCCGTAACCCATTGAAAAGGCTCGATTCGGAAAAATAAACGCTAGTAAGCGCCAGCAATTTTACGAGCGTTTAGGCGCGTTTACTGGCGTTTATGGGCGTTTAGGCGCGGGCGGTTCGCGTGGGCGGTTGTACACTAGGACGGGCGCTCAGCCTCACTCCGGCCCGGTCAGGACCGGGCAGTCGGCGCGCGAGCCCCACTCGGCCCACGAGCCGTCGTAAAGGCCCTCGACCTTGCCGCCGGCTTCCTCCACCGCCAGCGCCAGGATGGCGGCGGTCACGCCCGATCCGCAGGTGGTGATGATCGGCTTCCCAAGGTCGATATGGTGCGCCGCGAAGGCGGCCCTGAGCGCGTCCGGGGCCTTGAGGGAGCCGTGCTCGATGATGTCGACGAAGGGCAGGTTCAGGCTGCCGGGCATGCGGCCGCTTCTGACGCCGGGCCGCGGCTCGGGGACTGCGCCCCGGAAGCGCTCGGCGGGCCGTGCGTCCACCACCTGCGCCGAACCGTCCGCCAGCGCCGCGCGCACCTTCTCGAGCGAAGCGACGAAGCCATCGGCCGGTCGGGGAGCGAACGGGCGCGGCTTCGGGCGGGCGTCGCCTGTCTCCAGGGACCGGCCCTCCTTGACCCATCGCGGCAGGCCGCCCTCGAGGATGCGCACATCCTCGACGCGATAGGCGCGCAAAGTCCACCAGACCCGCGCCGCGGCATAGAGGCCGAGGAAGTCATAGACCGCGAAGCGCATGCCGTCGCCAAGACCGAGCGTGGTCATCGCCTTCGCGAACGCCTCGGGCGTCGGCAGCATATGCGGGAGGCCCTGCTCGGTGTCGGCGATGAGGTCAATGTCGAAGAACACGGCGCCGGGGATGTGCTTCAGGCGAAACTCGGCCGCGCCAATCCGCGCCGTATTGGGCAGGTGCCACGACGCGTCGATGATTCCGAGATCGGGGTTGCCGAGCTCGGCGGCGAGTTCACCGGTGGTGATGAAGTTGCGCGAAGCCATGGAATTTCGATCCGTTCAGGCAGCGCCGAGCGCGATGCGCACGCGGCGGTTGATCTTGCCCTTTTTCTCAATTCCGGTCACTGAGGCATGGCCGATTTCACCCGTGCGCGCGACATGCGTTCCCCCGCACGGCTGCAGATCGAGGCCCTCGATCGTGATCAGGCGGACCCGACCCGTTCCCATCGGCGGCTTGACCGACATGGTCTTGATCAGGCCGGGGTTGGCCTCGAGCTCCGCATCGGCGATCCAGCGATGGCTCACCGCCGCATCGCGCGCGATCAATTGGTTGAGCCGGCGCTCGATGTCGGCCTTGTCGAGAGCGGCCTCGCCCGAATCGAAGTCAAGCCGCCCGTCCGCGTCGCCGACCGACCCTCCCGTCACCGGATACGCGGGAACGTGGAGAATGGTCGCGCGGTCCAAGTCGTAGATCGTGTTGACGATCGGAAGCATTGTCCCGCAGCGCCCAGTCGATGCGGGCGTCTTCGAGCTCGAGCGTCCCCTGATCGCCGCTCTGTCCTCCGCCTTGCGGATAAAAGACCGTGCGATCGAGCGCGATTCCGCGCGGTTCGGACGCGAGCACGGTCGCTTCCGTCTCGGCTTGATACGCGTCTTCGCGAAAGAGCGCCTGTGTCATTGCACGAACACCTGAGGCGCGCTGCCTTTGGCCTCCAGCCAATCGGGCACCGGGAGATGCTTCGAGCGCAGGAAGGCCGGGTTGAACAGCTTGGAGGCATAGCGGGCGCCGGAATCGCAGAGGAGGGTCACGATCGTGTGGTCGGGACCCAGCTCGCGGGCGAGATGAACGGCGCCGGCGATGTTGATCCCCGAGGAACTGCCGAGCAGCAACCCTTCCTGAACCACCAGATCGAACACGATCGGCAGGGCCTCCTCGTCGGGGATCTGGTAGGCGAAATCGACCGGCGCGCCTTCCAGATTGGCTGTGATCCGGCCCTGGCCAATGCCCTCGGTAATGGAGGAGCCCGAGCTCTTGAGTTCGCCCGAAGTGTAAAACGAATAGAGCGCGGCGCCCAACGGGTCAGCGAGCGCGATCTTGATGTTCGAGTTGCGCTCTTTGAGGGCCATGCCGACGCCAGCCAGGGTCCCGCCGCTGCCGACCGCACTGACGAAGCCATGAACTTCGCCGTTGAGATCGTCATAGATCTCCGGCCCGGTGGTTTCGTAGTGGCCGCGCCGGTTGGCGACATTGTCGAACTGGTTCGCCCAGACGGCGCCGTTGGGTTCGGTCTTGGCGAGCGCCTCGGCGAGCCGGCCCGAATAGCGGACGTAATTGTTGGGATTTGAATAGGGGACGGCGGGAACCTCGATCAATTCCGCGCCGGCCATGCGCAGCATGTCCTTCTTTTCCTGCGCCTGGGTGTCGGGGATGACGATCACGGCGCGATAGCCGAGCGCGCTCGCCACCATCGCAATGCCGATGCCTGTGTTGCCGGCCGTGCCTTCGACGACCATTCCGCCAGGGCGCAAGGCGCCGCGCGCGACCGCGTCATTGATCATCGCCAAGGCCGCGCGATCCTTGACCGAGCCGCCCGGGTTCATGAACTCCGCCTTGCCGAGAATCGTGCATCCCGTGGCCTCGGAAGCGGCGCGAAGCTTAATGAGGGGGGTGCGGCCAATCGCGGCGACAACATCGCTTACAGGCTTCATCGCGATCCTTTGGGGTTGAAAGCGGGAAGGGTAGGCGACCGCGCGGCTTGCGACAAGCCGCCGCGCTTGCCATGAAACGGCGCGCTTATGGGGCTGCGGTCGGTGATTTTCTTCACCTCGAAACTATTCTGGATGCTGGCGTCGCCGATCAACCTGTTGTTGTTCGCCGCGCTCATTGGCGTCTTGCTGTGCTTTGGCCGGCGCGTCGGTTTGGGGCGCGGACTGGCGCTGACCGCGATCCTCATTTTGGTCGCAGCGGCGACATTGCCGGTCGGCAAGATTCTGATCGCGCCGTTGGAGGACCGATTCCCTCTGCCTCCGACGGATCTGCCTCCTCCCGAGGGCATTGTTGTGCTCGGCGGGGCGATCGACGATGAAGTGAGCAAAGCCCGCCGGGAG
This sequence comes from uncultured Alphaproteobacteria bacterium, assembly GCA_963726105.1. Taxonomy (GTDB): domain Bacteria; phylum Pseudomonadota; class Alphaproteobacteria; order Rhizobiales; family Beijerinckiaceae; genus Roseiarcus. Next base: position 674,467 of record CAVSBJ010000012.1, on the reverse strand, counting down.
ACTGTGTTCGATGAGGGCGGCGAGCGCCTGACTGAAGCCGTCGTCCTGGCCAAGCGCTATCCGCAAGCGCGGGTTGTCTACACCAGCGGCAGTTCGTCGTTTGCCGGCAAGACATCCACGGAGGCGTTGCAAGCCAGAACATTCATGTCGCAAATGGGGATCGCGCCGGAGCGGGTGACGATCGAGGACAAATCACGTAACACCGATGAGAACGCCCGCTTCACCGCGGCGATCGTCCATCCGCAATCTTCCCAGCGCTGGATCATCGTCACCTCCGCCTTTCATATGCCGCGCTCGATGGGCATTTTCGAGAAAGCTGGTTTTCACCCGATCGCCTATCCTGTGGCCTTTCGCACGCGGGGTCGCTGGCCTGACGATCTAAGGCTCTCGTTCGAGCCGGTTCGAAACCTGCGTATCTTCGAGATAGCCGTGCATGAGTGGATTGGACTAGCGGCCTATTGGGTGAGCGGACGCAGTGATCATCTCTTTCCCGGCCCTAGCGATAGCCCGTGAAACGCTGATTGGTTTTGCGGCGCACACCACTTGCCATCGCAGTGCAACTGACTACAGTGTAGGCAGAATGAGTTACGCCCAAAATTTAGGCGTCTCCTCGACGATCAAAATTGGATCGATTCGACTCGAGGGGCGGGCGCTTCTGGCTCCGATGTCGGGGATCAGCGATCTGGCAATGCGGCGGATCGCGCGCCGCTTCGGGGCTGCGCTTGTCTTTTCCGAGATGGTCGCGGCGGAGGCCTTTCTCCGTGGCGACACGGAGGCTTCGGTCCGAGCCGAGGGCGAGGGGTTGGGGCCCCATGCGGTTCAGATCGTTGGCTGCGAAGCGGAGGCGTTAGCGGAAACCGCGCGCAAGGTGGTCGACGCGGGCGCAGTCCTGGTTGACATCAACATGGGTTGCCCATCGCGGCGGGTGTCGGGAGCTCTGGCTGGCGCGGCGCTGATGCGCGATCTCGATAATGCCGAGCGTCTTATTGCGACTGTGGTCGAGGCGGTCTCGGTTCCCGTGACCGTCAAGATGCGCCTTGGCTGGGACGAAACCTCCTTGAACGCGCCGGAGCTTGCTCGGCGGGCGGAACGGGCAGGCGCGCAGATGGCGACTGTTCATGGCCGCACGCGCTCACAATTCTATGACGGCCGCGCCGATTGGGCCGCGGTTCGAGCGGTCGTCAGTTCTGTCGCGATCCCAGTCGTCGTCAACGGCGACTGCGCGACGGCCAAAGACGCGCGGACCATGCTCGCCCTCTCCGGCGCGGCTGGCGTGATGATCGGGCGCGCGGCTGTTGGCGCGCCCTGGCTGGTCGGCGCCCTAGCGCGCGCGCTCGATGACGGCGGTCCGGCGTGTCAGCCTTCTAGAGAGGAGCGCCGCGAAGCCGCGCTCGAACATCTCGAGTGGCTCCTGGGCAAGCTCGGGCCGCGCTCCGGACTTCGCCATGCGCGAAAACATCTCGCGGCCTATGCCGCTCAGGCCGGAACTGACGAAAGGCTGCGTCGTGAGCTGGTGACCGGCGAGGACGTGACTCAGGTCCGACGGCTCCTCGCCTGCGCCTTCGATCGCGATTGGACAAGGCAGGCGGCATGACCGCGCACCCGGCTCAACGGCGTCCGGACGCCACGAAGGTGCTGAACGCGCTGGCGCAGCCGTTGCTCACGGTTGACGTGCAGGGCATGGTGATCGACGTCAACGCGGCGGCCGAGACCTTCTTCGATATGGGGCGCGGAACGTTGCTGCGCGCGCGCCTGACGGACCTTTTTCCCTTCGACTCACCCATCTTGGCCCTCGTCGCCGATGCGCTGAGCAATCGCGCGACGGTTAACGGTTATAAAATCGACGTCTCCACGCCGCGGATCGGCAGTCGAGATGTCGATGTTTTCGTCGCGCCGTTGTCGCAAACGGACGATTCCGTAGCGATCATGCTGCAGGAACGTGCGATTGCCGAAAAAATAGACAGGCAGCTGACGCATCGCAGCGCAGCCCGATCAATCAGCGCGCTGGGCCTCATGCTCGCGCATGAGATAAAAAACCCCCTCTCCGGCATTCGCGGCGCCGCACAATTGCTGGAGGCGGGCGCAAGCGACGAAGACCGGGCGCTGACGCAACTGATCTGCGACGAAACCGATCGGATCGTGAAACTCGTTGACCGGATGCAATCCTTCTCCGTCTCCACGCCGTCGCAATGGGAGAGTCTCAATATCCACGCGGTGCTGGACCACGTGAAGCGTTTGGCTCAGGCCGGCTTCGCGCGCCATATCCGCTTTGTCGAGGCCTATGACCCCTCGCTGCCGGATGTGCTTGGATCTCGCGATCAGCTCATCCAGGTGTTCCTAAATCTAGTGAAGAACGCGGCTGAAGCCATTGGAAAAGACAGCATCGAGGGCGAGATCACGCTGACAACGGCGTATCGCCCGGGGGTTCGCCTGCGGACGACGCCGAACGCCGAACCGGTCGGCTTGCCGCTCGAGATCTGCGTTCGCGACAACGGCCCGGGCATTGCCCCCGAAATCCTCGGCAATCTGTTCGATCCCTTCGTGACGACGAAAGCCCAGGGCTCTGGTCTGGGACTTGCACTGGTCGCCAAGCTGATTGGCGACCACGGAGGCATCATTGAGTGCGAATCGCACCCGCGCAGGACGATGTTTCGCGTGCTGATGCCGTTGCGCTCGCCGCGGGCGGCGACGCGATGATCGGCCGAGCCTGGGGGCGAAGGAGCTAGTGGGAATGCCGTCAGGGCATATTCTTGTTGCCGACGACGACGCAGGGATTCGCACCGTTCTCAATCAGGCGTTGACCCGCGCCGGCTATGAGGTCCGCTCGACCGGAACTGTCGCGGGCCTGTGGCGGTGGGTCGCGGCCGGCGAGGGCGATCTCGTGATCACCGACGTCGTCATGCCCGACGACAACGCTTTTGACCTCCTGCCGCGCATCAAGCGGATGCGGCCTGACCTGCCGATCATCGTCATGAGCGCGCAGAATACCTTCATCACGGCGATCAAGGCCTCCGAGCGCGGCGCCTACGAATATCTGCCGAAGCCCTTCGACTTGCGCGAGCTGGTGGCGATCGTCGGCCGCGCGCTGGCCGAACCGAAGCGCCGGCGCGAGGAGCCGGAGGCGCCCGGCGAGGTGATGCCGATTGTTGGTCGCTCGCCGGCGATGCAGGACATTTTTCGTATTCTCGCCAGGCTGATGCAGACCGATCTTACGGTGATGATTTCCGGTGAATCCGGGACCGGCAAGGAACTCGTCGCGAAAGCCTTGCACGATTACGGCAAGCGCAAAGCCGGGCCGTTCGTCGCCATCAACATGGCCGCGATCCCGCGTGATCTGATCGAAAGCGAGCTGTTCGGCCACGAGAAGGGCGCCTTCACCGGGGCCGCCGCGCGCTCCGTTGGCCGCTTTGAACAGGCGGAAGGGGGAACCCTCTTTCTCGATGAAATCGGCGACATGCCGATGGAGGCCCAGACCCGGCTTCTTCGGGTGTTGCAGCAGGGCGAATACACGACGGTTGGCGGCCGCACCCCGATCAAGACGAACGTTCGGATCGTCGCCGCGACCAACAAGGACCTCCACTTCGCGATCCAGCAGGGGACGTTTCGGGAGGATTTGTTCTTCCGCCTCAATGTCGTGCCGATGCGTCTTCCCCCCTTGCGCGAGCGCCCGGAGGACATTCCCGATCTCGTGCGCGCGTTCTTTCAGCGCGCGTCGTTGGAGGGGCTCCCGGTCAAGACATTCGAGCCTGCGGCCATGGAGCGGCTCCGCCGGTATCCGTGGCCCGGGAACGTGCGCGAACTCGAAAACCTGACCCGTCGCCTGGCGGCGCTCTATCCCCAGGAGGTGATCGGGGAGGCGCTGATCGAGTCCGAGCTCAGCGCCGGGGCGTCGCCCATGTTTGCGCCGCCAGCAGCGGGAGACGATGGCCGGAAGCGCGTCGGGCCGACGGCCGCGCAGATCTCGGGAGATGGGTTTGACGCCGCGATGGAGCGCGCGGTCGCTGATCTCTTCAACTCGTTCGGCGGCGCGAGCCCTCAGGTCGGGCTCTATCACCGGGTGCTGCACGACCTCGAGGCGCCGCTGATCGCCGCGACGCTGACCTGGACGCGCGGCAACCAGATCAAGGCGGCCGAGATCCTCGGCCTGAACCGAAACACCTTGCGCAAGAAGATCCGTGACCTGAACCTTCGCGGGGTTGCGAGCTTCCGTTGAGAAGGGGCTTGAGTGGACGCGCCGCTGGCCGCCGCCATAGCCTGATGGGATCGGCGGCGGTGCTCGGGCCAGCGATACTTACATTTGATCGAGTGATTTAGCGAGGCCGGGCTAGGGCGACGGTCCCGGCCCCTCGGTTTGGATTCTCTTGGCCCGTCGCTGTTTCGCCGCCAAAACCCCCGTCGACGAGGGTTGGAAAAGCTTGGATTTCCTTGGATTCTCTCGTCCGAATCGAGCCTTATCAATGGGTTACGAGGGAATTTCAGCGAAATTGTTTTCGTCCTCGTTCCCCGCCGGCTCGGCCGCCTCGCGGTCGGCCGGCTGGAGATTGTCGACGAGGCGGTTGACCTTGTCGAGCAGGCGCTGCCGCTCCTCCGGCCCATAGGAATATTTCGCCACGACCGTGTTCTGGTGCCTGTCGAGCCGATCGATCAGTTTGATCAGCGGCGCGACGGCCTTGAGCTCTCCACGCCGGATCGCCTCGCCCACGATCCGCAAGGCGGGCATCAGGCGTTCGAGCTGCAGGTGAGCGTGGTCGACGCCGCGGTCGATCACCCGTTTGTCGAGAACCTCCGCCACGATCTGGCGAACCCGCTCCGCGCTCAGGCGCTCGTCGGCGGCGATCTCGTCATAAGCCCAGCCTTCGCGCAGCCGCGCGAAAATCCGCTTTCTCCGCACCGCCTTGCCCAAAACATTGAGCAGCCGCCCGGGTGTTGAAGTTTGTTCCATGGCTCGTGCCTCGCTTCTCTGGAAAAGCGGAACTATAGCACGACATTCGGAAAATAGGAATATTTGGCCGACAAAAGTTTCGAGTGACCCGCTGGCGCCGAACAATCGTGGGCGCTTAACGAAAGTCAAATCTAGGGCTGTTGCGCCGGTTGTGAAACTGCCCGTGTCGCGGGACGGGGACTGGCCCGCGCATTTCGATAGAGTAGTCTTGGGCGAGCGAGCGGTTCGCAAAGTCGATTCAGCGTCGCAGTTGAGCAACATCGTTGCCAGTTTGTCACTGAGGCGCTAAAGCTGGTCGCCGTTGCGCGAAGTGCTTCGCGGCCCTCGGTTCGCTGATTTGACTGGAACGACGAGTATCACTGCGCGCGGGTCGCCGCTTCTGGACGACAGCCCGCCAACCGGCCGCTTTGGAATTGTCGTCGTCGGCGCGGCTTTCGTCCTCGCCTTGGCGACATTCCTGGTTTTTGCCGGCTTCACGCCGATCATTCCCACGGCGACCGTCGTTCTCACATTGTTGGTGGGCGACGGATTGGTCGTCGTCATCCTCATCATTCTCATTTCGATCGAGCTCGCGCGCCTGCGGGCGGCGCGCCGGGCGGCGCGGGCGGGGGCGAGGCTGCACAGCCGGTTCGTCGCTCTGTTTTCCCTGGTCGCCGCCATTCCGGCCATCATCACCGCGATCGTGGCGGCGGTTTCGGTCGAGTGGGCGATCAATCCGCGATTCATGAGCGACGTCGCGGCCTTCATCAACGAGGCCAATCAGGCCACTCAGCTCTACCGCGAATCCCAGTGCCGCGCGCTGTTGCGCGACGTCGAGCTCACGGCCGGCGATATCGGCCGCAGCACCCTGCTCCTCCAATCCGATCCCAACCAGCTAAACGAATACTTCAGCTCGCGCGCCAAGACATTGGGCTTCAGCGCCGCGGCGCTGATGAGGAACGACGGAACGCCGATCGTTGTCGCGCAAGGGTCGGACGACAAGCTGATCGCCAGACCGGAGCCGTCCGACTTCCGGGACGCTGTGAACGGCGAAGCGCTATGCGGCTTCCTCGGGGTCGGCAGCGTCTTCGTCGGAATTCGGCCGATTCCCGGCGCCGACGGGCAATTTCTTTACGCTGCGCGAGGGATCGACCCGTTGGCGGCCAAGGTCGCGGAAGACGCGGCGCTCGTTTCCAACATCTGGGGTCGTTTCGAAGCCCACAGGCACAGCCTTGAGCTCGGTTTTGCCACCGTTTTCGTTCTCCTCGCGCTCACGATGCTGTTTTCAGCCATATGGCTCGGCCTCGCCTTCGCCAATCGACTGGTCAGACCGATTCGGGGCCTGATCCGCGCCGCGGACGAGGTCGCCTCCGGCAACCTTCAGGTTCAAGTGCCGACGCGCCGATCCGACGGAGACCTCGGTCATCTCGGCGAAACGTTCAACAAGATGACCTCTGAGCTCCTGCGTCAACAGACCGGCTTGATCGACGCGAACGCGCTCAACGATGAGCGGCGGGCGTTCATCGAGGCGGTGCTGTCGGGGGTGCCTGCAGGCGTTCTCGGTATCGATCATGACGGGATCATCACGATTTCGAACGCTGCCGCCGATCGGCTGCTCGGTGGCGAACACGGCCTCATCGGGAGGTCCCTCGACGCCGTCCAGCCGAGCATTGGCTCCATCTGGGAACAGGCGCGATCCCTCCGGCTGCGGCTCCATCAAGGGCAGGCGACCGTATTACGGGACGGTCGCGAGCGCGTTCTCAACGTTCGGGTCACCGGAAACCCGGGACGCGATGGTCGCGCCAGCGTCATCACGCTCGATGACATCAGCGATCTCGTGACCGCTCAACGCACCGCCGCGTGGGCCGACGTCGCCCGCCGCATCGCGCATGAGATCAGAAATCCGTTGACGCCGATCCAACTCTCGGCCGAGCGGCTGAAGCGACGCTACGGCCGACACATCGTCGAGGGCCGGGACATATTCGACCAGTGCACGGACACCATTATTCGCCAAGTGGACGACATCAAACGCATGGTCGACGAGTTCTCGTCCTTTGCGCGCATGCCAAAGGCGCGCTCGGCGCGAGACGACCTCACCGATTGCGTGCGTCAAGCGATCTTTCTCATGCGGGTCGGCCGCGCGGACGTCACTTTTGAGGAGCAATTGCCGGATGCGCCGATTTTCGCCGACTTCGACCGTCGGCTGGTGTCGCAGGCGCTCACCAATGTCCTGAAGAATGCGACTGAAGGCATCGATGCGTTGAACGGAGAGCATGGCAAAGGCGTCGTCACAACGACCGTATCCGTGGACGGCGCGGGCTTTGCGGAGATTGTTGTCAGTGATAACGGCAAGGGTTTTCCGAGCGAAGATCGGCGCCGTCTGATCGAGCCTTATGTCACCACGCGAGCCGAGGGAACGGGGCTCGGCTTGCCGATCGTCGTCAAGATCTTCGAGGACCACGGCGGCGGCGTCGAGCTTCTCGACGGAGCCCCGCGTCCCGATGGCGGCCGGGGCGCCAAAGTCTTGATGAGGCTGCCGTTGCAGCGCGCCGAACACAAGGCAACGCCTGCGGAGAGTGAGAGGATCGGTTCGTCCTGATGGCTGCTGACATTCTTATTGTTGATGACGAGGACGACATTCGTGGACTTGTCGCCGGTATCCTGGAGGACGAGGGATACGGCGCGCGTCTGGCGCGCGATTCGGACGAGGCGATCGCGGCGGTTGAAGCCCGCCGTCCGCAGCTGATCCTCCTCGACATCTGGCTGCAGGGGTCGAAGCTCGACGGGCTGCAGCTGCTCGAAGCGATCAAGCGGCACCATCCGAATGTGCCCGTGGTGATGATTTCGGGGCACGGCAATATCGAGACCGCGGTGAGAGCGATCAAGCTCGGCGCCTACGATTTTATCGAGAAGCCATTCAAGGCTGATCGGTTGATCCTGATCGCGGAGCGGGCGTTGGAGACTTCGCGCCTCAGGCGTGAAGTCAGCGATCTGCGCGCGCGCGGCGGCGCCGCCGACCGGATGGTCGGTTCCTCGTCAGCGATCTCCAACCTTAAGCGGATCATCGAAAAGCTCGGACCGGCCAACTCGCGGGTCCTGATCTCGGGCGCCGCCGGATCAGGCAAGGAATTGGCTGCCCGGTTGATTCACGAGAATTCGCCACGCGCCAACGGTCCCTTTGTCGTCATCAACGCGCCGACGATGTCGCCCGAGAGAATGGAAGCGGAACTGTTTGGCGTCGAATCCGGCGTTGAAGGGCAGGCGAGGGTTGGCGCGCTGGAAGAAGCGCACGGCGGTACGCTCTATCTCGACGAAATTGCCGACATGCCGCGCGAGACGCAGGCCAAGATCCTCCGCGTTCTGGTCGATCAGAACTTCCTGCGGGTCGGCGGCGGCTCGCGTGTTTCCGTGGACGTGCGCATCATTTCGTCGACGAGCCGCGATCTGGCGGAGGCGATCACCGAGGGACGTTTTCGCGAGGACCTCTTCCATCGGCTCTCGGTGGTGCCTGTCCGCGTCCCCTCGCTCGCTGAGCGGCGCGAGGACATTCCTGAGCTCGTTCAATACTTTCTGAAGAGCGCTGCAGCCAGCATGGGCGTTCCGCCGCGCCGGGTCGGGTCGGACGCCATGGCCGTGCTCGAGTCGCATGACTGGCCAGGAAACATTCGCCAGCTCAGAAACAATGTCGAACGATTGATGATCCTCGCGCTGGGCGACCCGAACGCCGAAATCTTGGCCTCGATGCTTCCGGCGGAGGTCGGTGCGCTTGTGCCGGCCGTGCCGAGCGGCATTGGCGGCGAGAAATTGCTGAGCCTTCCCCTTCGCGAGGCGCGCGAAGCCTTCGAGCGCGACTATCTGGTGGCTCAGATCAGCCGCTTTGGCGGCAACATATCCCGGACCGCGGAGTTCATCGGCATGGAGCGCTCCGCATTGCATCGAAAGCTGAAGTCTCTCGGGGTCGAATAGCAGGGACGCTTATGGACCGTTCCGTGCTCCTCCCTGAATGGCCGCCGATCGCAGGCCATCAAAGGGCGCTTGGACATTGTATTTCGGTCGGTGAGTTCGCTCGCTTTATTTTGTATGATATGAAGTCTGAGAACCGCGCGCTGGCAAGGGCGCGGGTTATATGAAGAACAACGCTGGCCGAAAAGGCCCAACGAACGGAAACACGAATGGCAACCGAGAAGGCGCAAAACCTCCAGGATACGTTCCTGAATCACGTGCGAAAGTCGAAGACGTCGGTCACGATTTTTCTCGTTAACGGGGTGAAATTGCAGGGTTTCGTGACTTGGTTCGACAATTTCTGTGTCCTGCTCCGGCGCGACGGACACTCGCAGCTGGTCTATAAGCACGCAATCTCCACGATCATGCCGGCAAGCCCGATCACAATGTTCGAGGCGGTCGACGAAGAGCCCCGGTGACACGGCTCGGTCTCGCGAGGCGACAGTCGAACGGGAGCAAGCCGGTTTGAGCACCCGCGCTCTGGTTATCTGCCCGAGCCTCACGCGAGAGTCGAATGAGGCGTTGCGCAGTCCGGAAGCACGGCGCGACGAGGCGGTCGGCTTGGCGCGCGCCATTGATCTCGCGGTGGTCGGAGCCGAAAGCGTTGCGCTCAACGCGATCCGGCCGGCGACCTTCATCGGCAAGGGCAAGATCGAAACGATTGCAGCCCAGGTAAAGGCCGCGGAGATCGACCTCGTGGTCATGGACTGCGCTTTGTCCCCGGCGCAGCAGCGCAACCTCGAGAAGGCCTTCGGCTGCAAGGTCATCGACCGCACCGGGCTCATTCTGGAGATCTTCGGCCAAAGGGCACGCACCGCCGAGGGCGCGCTGCAAGTGGAGCTGGCGCACCTGAAATATCAGCGCTCTCGCCTGGTTCGCTCATGGACCCACCTTGAGCGGCAGCGCGGTGGGTTCGGCTTCCTCGGCGGCCCGGGCGAAACCCAGATCGAAACCGATCGCCGTCTGATCGGAGAGCGCATCGTCCGCATCGAGCGGGAGCTCGAGGCTGTCAAGCGCAGGCGCGCGCTGCAACGGGCGAGCCGCAGCGATGTGCCCTATTCGATTGTGGCGCTGGTCGGCTACACCAACGCCGGCAAGTCGACCCTGTTCAATCGGCTCACCCGCGCCGAAGTGACAGCGGCCGACATGCTGTTCGCCACGCTCGATCCGACCATGCGCCTCATCAAGTTGCCCCATGGCGGTGCGGCGATCCTTTCCGACACGGTCGGCTTCATCTCTGATCTGCCGACGACGCTTATTTCCGCTTTTCGCGCGACGCTCGAAGAGGTGCGCGCAGCCGATGTCATTGTGCACGTCCGCGACATCTCGCACGCCGATAGCGAGGCGCAGACCCGGGACGTCGAGGCGGTTCTAGGGGAGATCGGCGTGGCCAATCTCGACGATCGCATGGTTGAGGCCTGGAACAAGGTGGATCTGCTTGACGCCGACGCGCGCGCCGCGCTCGCTCAGGAGCAGGAAACAAGAAACACCGCGCCACTCGCCATTTCCGCGGCGACCGGGGAGGGGATCGATCATCTTTTGTCGGCGATCGAGGGCCGTCTGGCGCGCGGCCGGCCTGAACTCGAACTGACGCTCGACGCCAGCGACGGGCAGGGGCTGCATTGGCTCTACGAACATGCCGAGGTCATGGATCGCCGTGACGAAGACGGTGGGCTCCGCCTCACGGTGCGCGTGCCTCCGGACCAGATCGAGCGGCTGAAGAGGCGCTTTCCCATCGGGCAGCGCTCAAGCCCGAGCCCGCCCGCCGACGCCTGACCCGGCCGAGGGCCAATCCCAGTTTACAAGCGAGCCCGCTCGCCGGTCTTGGCCTCATTCCAAAGCCGCTCCATTTCATCGAGGCTGGCGCCCTCGGGGGTTCGGCCCCGTTCGGCCAGGCGGCTCTCGATATGGGCGAAGCGGCGTTCGAATTTGGCGCAGGCGGCGCGCAAGGCAGCCTCCGGATCGACTTCGAGATGTCGCGCCAGGTTCACGGCCGCGAAGAGAAGATCGCCCACTTCGCCCGACAGCGCCTGCGCCGAGCCCTCGGCGATCTCGGCTTCGACCTCGACGATCTCTTCCCTGATCTTCTCCAGGACAGCACGAACATCGTTCCAGTCGAAACCGACTTTCCCCGCCTTTTCTTGCAGCTTCATGGCGCGAGAAAGCGCCGGCAAGGCCAGCGGAACGCCGTCCAGCGCGCCCGACCGGGTCGCTTGGGCCTGTCCTGTGACGCTCGATGCGAGCTTTGCCCGCTTCTCATCGGCCTTGATGCGCCCCCATAGAGCCTTCACTTCGTCAGGACCGAGGGCCTTGGCGTCTCCGAAGACATGAGGATGTCGGCGCACGAGTTTGGCGGTGATGGCCTCGACGACACCGCCGAAATCAAACAGGCCTGCCTCTTCCGCCATGCGGGCGTGAAAGACGACCTGCAACAGAAGGTCGCCGAGCTCCTCGCGCAGATCTTCGGTCGCTTCGCGCTCGATCGCGTCGGCCACTTCGTAGGCCTCTTCGATCGTGAACGGGGCGATCGAGGCGAAGGTCTGCTCGACATCCCATGGGCAGCCGCCGACGGGATCGCGCAGCGCCGCCATGATGTCGATGAGGCGACGAATGTCGCGCGAGGGCTGCATGGGCAGGGCCAACAGTCTGCAAATGGATGAAAGGACTATTGGGCGGCCGGAAGGAGCGCCGCAAAGGCGCTCCTGATCAGGGCTCGGAGGTCGTTCAGACCGAGAGCGAAATCGCCTCGCGGCCTTTCGGCGTGTCCACCACTCTCATCGTCACCTGCTGGCCTTCGGCCAAATGCGAGATGCCGGCTGGACCCAGGACCGAGATGTGGACGAACACGTCCTTGCCGCCATCGTCACTGGCGACGAAACCGAACCCCTTGGCGTCGTCGAACCATTTGACCTTTCCGATGACCGAAACGGCGGTCGACGGATCCGGAGCAACCCGACGCGGTCGGAGCCCATCGCTCGACGGCCTTTGCGGCCGCTCGACAATGCCAGCAGCGTCAACTTCGAGCACCCGCGTCACCTGCGCCCCCTTGGCGCCGGCGCCGACCTGGACGCGCAGCTTGGCGCCTGCGGGGACAGCGTCGTGACCCGCGGCATGCAAGGCGTTGGCGTGCAGGAACGCGTCGCCTGCGCCGCCCGCCAGCTCGACAAATCCGTAACCCTTGTCGGCCTTGAACCATTTGACCACCGCATCGACCGGCGGCGCGCCAGAATCGATCGGCGCGGAGCCGCCGCCCATGGGCGGGCCGCCAAAACTCCCTCCGTCCGGATTGCCGCCGAAGCTTCGACCCGGACGAGGTCTCAACTCGTAAGGCATCGGCCCGTCGTCGTCGAACCCGCGCTTGCGAGGCGCCCTGAAGTCCTTACCCTTGCTCATGTTAGTCCCAAGTCCTCACCGAAAACCCAATCCATAGGAGCGCATCGCGACCCCTTGTGATCCGCTGCAGACCAGCGAAACTCCGTTGCGACTTTCCGTGTGACAAGCCTCGTCGAGTGGACGCACAATCCCCAGGTGCCGATCGACCCACTCAAAGGCACGGCCCCTCACGTGGTGGAGGGGACTCGGGAGAGTTTCCAGCGCACTTGCGCGCTTCGGAAGGCGAAGAGCGCTTCGCCACCGGCCTACAAATAAAATATTGCGCCCGCATCATCGAATACCCGCTAGGCCAGCAGCAAAACGTACACGGACCTTGCTAAGCTAGACTAGCGCATTTTTCTCGTCGTCGCCAGATGGTCAGGTGGGGTCGATAAACTATTTGTTAGTTTAAACTGTTGTGTTGGGTGATTTATTTCCCGCCCAATTGTCTCAAAGTGCTGGCGAAGCCAACCTCCAGTAGAGTCTGACTTAGACCTCTCTTATTGCGGGTGGGGACAGAGTCCCGCCACGCCGCCACCTCGACCGGCTTCCGCGTCGGGGCGTTCCGTGGCTAGAGATCGACGAGCTCGAGCGACTTCGGCGCTCGCTCCTGTATGAACGCGAAACGCGCCTCGGGCTTTGCGCCCATGAGCCGCTCAACCGCATCGGCAGTCGAATCCTTCTCGTCCGCGATGATGGCGACACGCAGCAAGGCGCGCTTGGCCGGGTCCATCGTCGTATCGCGCAAATCGCGCATCGGCATTTCGCCGAGGCCCTTGAACCGGCTGACCTCGATCGCGCCGCGGCCGGTAAATCCCGACTTCAGCAATTCGGCTTTGTGCGCATCGTCGCGCGCGTAGAGCGAACGCGCTCCCTGGGTCAGTCGGTAAAGCGGCGGAACGGCGAGATAAAGGTGCCCCTCCTCAATCAGTCTGGGCGTTTGCCGGTAGAAGAAGGTGATCAGGAGCGAAGCGATATGAGCGCCGTCGACGTCGGCGTCGGTCATGATGATGATCTTGTCGTAGCGGAGATCGGACGAGCGATAATGCGCCCCAGCGCTGGCCCCGAGCGCCTGCATGAGGTCCGAGAGCTGTTGATTTTGCGCGAGCTTGTCGCGCGCGGCCGAGGCGACGTTGAGGATCTTCCCTCGCAATGGCAGCACCGCCTGCGACGCCCGATCCCGCGCCTGCTTCGCCGAACCGCCCGCAGAATCCCCCTCGACGATAAACAATTCAGAGCCCTGCGCCGACGAGTTGGTGCAATCCGCCAGCTTGCCCGGGAGTCGGAGCTTTCGCACCGCGGTCTTGCGGGCGACCTCTTTCTCCATGCGGCGGCGAACGCGCTCCTCGGCGCGCTCGATTCCCCAGTCGAGGAGCTTGGCCGCCTGGCTCGGCGCCGCGGCAAGCCAGTGGTCGAAGGCGTCGCGAACCACGTTATCGACCAGGCGCGCGGCCTCGGCCGTTTGCAAGCGGCCCTTGTTCTGTCCCTGGAACTCAGGCTCGCGGATGAAGACCGAGATCAGCGCCGCGCAACTGACCATGACGTCGTCGGTCGTCAGCGCCGCCGCACGTTTGCCCTGGCCGATGCGGTCCGCGTGATCCTTGAGCCCGCGCAACAAGGCGGTGCGGAGGCCCGCTTCATGCGTGCCCCCGTCGGGGGTCGGGATCGTGTTGCAATAAGAATGAACGAAGCCGTCATCGCCGGCGAGCCAGGCGATCGCCCATTCGACCGAACCATGCTTGCCCGCCTTGTCGACCCGGCCGGTGAAGACCTGGTCGGCCACGAGCTCCTGACCCTCGATGTCGGCGGCGAGATAGTCTCGCAAGCCGCCCGGGAAATGGAACGTCGCCTCCGCCGGGACTTTGGCGCCGTCGGCGATCAGCGCCGGCGCGCAATGCCAGCGGATCTCGACGCCGCCAAAGAGATAGGCCTTCGAGCGCGCCATCTTGAACACGCGCGCGGAGTTGAAGCGCGCCTGGGCGCCGAAGATCTGCGGGTCGGGCAGAAAGCGGACCTTGGTGCCACGGCGGTTCAAGGTCTTGCCGACGATCGTCAGCCCGCTCGTCGGCTTACCCCGCGCGAAGGTCTGGCGATAAAGCGTCTGGCCGCGGGCGACCTCGACTTCGAGCTTCTCTGACAACGCATTCACGACCGAGACGCCAACGCCGTGGAGCCCGCCTGAGGTCTCGTAGGCGCCGCTGTCGAATTTGCCGCCGGCGTGCAGCATCGTCATGATGACTTCGAGCGCGGACTTTTTGGGGAATTTCGGGTGGGGGTCGACCGGCATGCCGCGGCCATTGTCGACCACAGTCAAATAGCCGCTGTCCTCGAGCGTGACCTCGATGAATGTGGCGTGGCCCGCGACGGCTTCGTCCATCGAATTGTCGATCACCTCGGCAAAGAGGTGATGCAGCGCGTTGGAATCCGTCCCTCCGACATACATGCCCGGTCGCCGCCGCACAGGCTCGAGCCCCTCGAGGACTTCGATCGAGGCGGCGGTATAATTCGCTTCGTCAGGCGTGCCGCTGCGCACGCCGGGCTTGCCTTTGACCGGCGCAGGCTTGCCGCGCTGAGACGCTCCCGCGCCGAAAAGATCGTTCATGTCCTGTCACAGTCCGGCGAATCGCGCCTGGTTCAAAGTTACCACGGGCGGGGGAGAACGAAAATAGAACGCTCGCGGCCGCCAGCGCCATCGGCGCCTGAGGTCGGAGCGTCTGTGCAGATAGAGCGGTCCGTCTCGTAAAGCCTTCAGTTGAAATGGGAGGGATCGTGAGACGACGTCGCCGGGACCCCTAACTCATGGTATGGCAAGCAGCAAGCATGGAGCCCCGGTATGCCAGATCGACGAGAGCTATACCGCAGCCCGAATGGCGATACGTGGTTTCTTGGCCGGGAGCCGGCGAACGGGCACGCATTCATTATCCATCAACCCAATGCGCCTTCTGGCGGCCGTCTGTCGCACGTTGAAATCGGCGCCTTCCTGCGGGAAGGGACTGGGCCTGAGCAGCAAGCTCTGTTGCGATTGGTCGGAACGCTGGTGGATGTTCCCCCATACGCCGACCGGACTTGAGGCGAAGCGACCGTAGACGCGAACGCTCGGCGACCGCAGTCCCCTTACATTCCGGTCAGCAAAGTGCGGGTCGCGGCGGTCACGTCCTTGTGGCGCATCAGCGCCTCGCCGACCAGGAAAGCTTCCACACCGGCCCTGGCGAGCCGCTTGCAGTCCGCATGATCGGAAATGCCGCTCTCGGCGACCACGATCTTGCCCGGCGGGATCAAGGGCAAGAGTTGTTCGCACACCTCAAGCGAGGTTTCGAACGTACGCAGGCTCCGGTTGTTGACGCCGATGAGGCGACCCTCGAGAGACAGCGCGCGCTTGAGCTCATGCTCGTCGTGCGTCTCGATCAGCACGTCGAGACCAAGATCATGGGCGGTCTTGTTGAGGGTCTTGGCGACCTCGTCGTCGACGGCGGCCATGATGATGAGGATGCAGTCGGCGCCCCACGCGCGCGCCTCCAGCACCTGATAGGCGTCGAAAAGAAAGTCCTTGCGCAGGATTGGAAGCGTCGTCGCCTTGCGCGCCTTCATCAAATGTTCAGGCGCCCCCTGAAACGAGGGCCCGTCGGTTAGCACGGAAAGGCAGGAAGCGCCGCCCGCCTGATAAGCCTTGGCGAGCGAGGCCGGCTCGAAATCCTCGCGTATGAGCCCTTTTGACGGGCTCGCCTTCTTGATCTCCGCGATCAGGCCGAAGCGACCCTCTTCGATCGCCCTTTGCAGCGCCTTGATGAAGCCGCGCGGCGGCGACTGGCCCTCGATCTCGCGCTCTAAAGTCGCACGCGGCACCCTGACCTTCGCCTCGGCAATTTCACGGCGCTTATAGCTTTCGATTTTCTTCAGGATGTCGCTCATAGGCGTTCCCGGCTTTCGCTATTCGACACCGCGATCAATCGATCGAGCGTGCGGCGGGCCGCCCCGGAACGAATGGCGGCGTCGCCCATGGCGACACCCTCTTTGATCGAGCTTGCGTTGCCGGCGATCACAAGAGCTGCGCCGGCGTTCATGAGCGCAATGTCGCGATAGGCGCTCTCGGCGCCAGCGAGAACATCGACGATCGCCTTCGCATTATAGGCCGGCTCGCCGCCCTTCAGCGCCGCTGGCGTCGCGCGAGGAAGGCCGGCTGCTTCCGGCGTCAGTTCGAAGGCGTGCAGCGCGCCGCCTTTGAGTTCGACCACTTTGGTCGGCCCCGTGGTCGTGATCTCGTCGAGGCCGTCGAGCCCGTGCGTCACCCAGACGCGTTCCGAGCCAAAATTGCGCAGGACTTCAGCCATCGGTTCGAGCCAGGCGGCCGAAAAGACGCCGACAAGCTGGCGCTTGACGCCGGCCGGATTGGACAGCGGCCCGAGAATATTAAACAGCGTTCGCGTGCCAAGCTCCGTCCGGGTCGGGCCGACGTTGCGCATCGAGGCGTGGTGCGTCGGCGCCATCATGAAGCAGATCCCGGCCTCATGGATGCAGCGCTCGACGCCGTCGGGCGTGAGCCCGATCTTGACGCCAAGGGCGGCGAGCGTGTCCGCGGCGCCCGAACGCGAGGAGGCGGCGCGATTGCCGTGCTTGGCGACGGTGACCCCGCAGGCCGCGGCGATGATCGCGGCCAGCGTTGATACATTGAAAGAGCCTGAACCGTCACCGCCGGTGCCGACAATGTCAATCGCTTCCGGCGGCGCTCTGACGCTCAGCATCTTGGCGCGCATCGCGGCGACCGCGCCGGTGATCTCCTCGACTGTCTCGCCGCGGACCCTCAACGCCATGAGGAACCCCCCCATTTGCGAGGGGGTCACTTCGCCAGAAAGCATCGAATCGAAGGCGCTTTCCGCCTCGCTCCGCGTCAGCGTCGCCCCCGCGGCGACTTTAGCGATCAGAGGCTTGAAAGATTCCATGTCCTCATTTCGCGTTCTCTTCAGAAGGTCTGCTGGCGCTGATGAAAGACCTCGGCGAGGTCCAGAAAATTGCGCAGAATCTGCCGGCCGTGCTCGCTGGCGATGCTCTCCGGATGAAACTGCACCCCGAATGTCGGGCGGTCGCAGTGCTGAACGCCCATGATGACCCCATCGTCGGTCTCGGCGCTCACCTCGAGCTTGGCGGGCGCGCTTGATCGCTCGATCACCAGCGAGTGATAGCGCGTTGCGGAAAAAGGTCCTTTGAGACCGCGGAAGAGCCCGCGTGCATTGTGCGAAATGCGCGACACCTTGCCGTGCATCGGCGTCGGCGCACGCACGACATCGCCGCCAAACGCCTGTCCGATCGCCTGATGGCCGAGGCAGACCCCAAGCATGGGAGTGGTTTCGCTCGCCGCGCGGACGAGATCGAGACAAACGCCCGCTTCGTTCGGCGTGCAAGGCCCGGGGGAGAGGACGATGGCGTCCGGCTTGTCGGCGAGCGCATCGGCGACCGTGATTTCGTCGTTGCGCCACACGGACACGTCCGCGCCCAACTCGCCAAGGTAGTGGACGAGGTTGAACGTGAAGCTGTCATAGTTGTCGATCAGCGTGACGCGCTGCATTCCGGCTTCCGCACATCAAGGGACCCGTCTTTTCCGATGCTGCGCCCCGCCCGTCAAGTTGAGCGGGCGATGCTGCGATGAACTTCGCCGGAAGCCCAGGGGACCGAGTCTCGAAGCCAAAATACGGGAGGACGGCAGAGTTCTCGTCGGCGGGGCTCGAAGACCATTCTTGAGCCTTTGAGGTCTCGTCTGTTTGTCCGTGACAAGGCCGACGGCTCGGCGAGATGGGGTAGGCTCTCCCGGACCTTCCCGCCGGAGGTCACCTTCCAGCGTCTTTCGCGTGACGGTCCCGTTGACCGCCTTTTCTCTGGCATGTTAGCTCTCGTCGGCTGGAGCGGCGGTCTTTACCGCCCGACGCGCCATCAAGGACAAGCGCCGCTATTCAAGCGCGCTCCGAGCGCGCGATACCTGTCTCCGAGGGAGGTCATTTCCATGAATCGCAACATCTCGATGCTCGCGCTGGCCGCAGCGGCCGGGCTCCTAGCCGCGCCGGCTCAGGCCGACACGAGCAAGATGAAGATCGCTTTCTCCAACAATTACGCTGGCAATTCCTGGCGACAGGCGATGCTGAAGAGCTATGACATCGTCAGCAAGAAGGCGGTGGCGGACGGGATTGTCGCCGCGGCGGACGTTTTCACCACCGCCGACAAGGAAGTGCCGACGCAGGCGGCGCAGATCCAGAACCTCATCCTGCAGGGCTACAACGCAATCGTCATCAACGCCGCTTCGCCCGACGCGCTGAACGGCGCGATCAAGCAGGCCTGCGACGCGGGCATTGTCGTCGTCTCGTTCGACGGCATCGTCACCGAGCCCTGCGCTTACCGCGTCGTCGTCGACTTCAAGGACATGGGCAAACAGGAAGTCGAGCAGATGGCGAAATTCGAGCCCAAGGGCGGAAACCTGCTCGAAATCCGCGGCCTTGCCGGCACCTCGATCGATGATGCGATCCATGTCGGCATCCTCGAGGGGGTCAAGGCCCATCCGGATTTCAAGATCGTTTCCTCGGTCACCGGCGACTGGGACCAGACGACCGCGCAGAAGGCGGTTGCGACCGTGCTCCCCTCGCTGCCGCCGATCGTCGGCGTCGTCGATCAGGGCGGCGACGGCTATGGCGCCGCGCAGGCGTTCGCCGCCGCCGGCAAGCCCCGTCCGACCATCATCGAGGGCAATCGCCAGGACGAATTGCAGTGGTGGAAGGAGCAGAAGGAGAAGGACGGCTATAAGACCTGGTCGGCGTCGATCGCGCCCGGCGTCTCGACCCTCGCCTTCTGGGTCGCGCAGCAGGTTCTCGACGGCAAGAAGGTTCCGCACGATTTGCTCGTGCCCTATCTTGCCTTCACCCAGGACGACTTCGAGAAAGAATTGCCGAACATTACGAAGGGCGGCGTCGCCAGCCATGAGTACACGCAAGCGGACGCTATTGCCGCGATCAAGGCGAATATGAAGTAGCGCAACAGACGAGCGCCCGCGAGTTAAGCAGATGGTGCAGGCGGGCGCTCTCGTCGATTTCGTTGGGGTCGAAAAATCCTACGGCGCCGTCCGGGCCCTGGACGGCGCCGATTTCTCGCTTCGCCCCGGCGAATGCGTCGGCGTCGTCGGTCACAATGGCGCCGGCAAATCGACGCTGATGCATGTCCTCAACGGCGGCGTCACGCCGGATCGGGGCCGGCTCGTCGTCGGTGGCGAGGAACAGCCGCATTGGGGCTCGGCGCGAGCAAGAGCGCTGGGCTTACGCTGCGTCTTTCAGGAACTGTCGCTTTGTCCGAACCTGACGGTCGCCGAAAACGCGCGCGTCGTTCACCCGGCGATTCAAGGCTTTGGCTGGCGGCGCAAGGCGGGGCGGCTGATTCTCAAAACGCTTGACGAGATCTTTCCCGGTCATGGCGTAAGGCCCGGCGATCTGGTTCAGGACTTGACCATCGGGCGAAAGCAGATGGTCGAAATCGCGCGCGCCTTCTCCGTCTCGAACGCGCCTGCGCGCCTCATCATTCTCGACGAGCCAACGTCGTCGCTTGACGCGCATACCGCTGGGCAGCTCTTGGCGCACGTCCGCCGCTCGGTCGCCTCTGGCGTGAGCTGCGTCCTCATTTCCCATATTTTAAGCGAGGTGCTGTCCACCTGCGACCGTATCGTCGTCATGCGCGACGGCAAGTTTGTCTTGACCGACGTCGCGCGAAACTTCGACCGGGCCAGGCTGGTTGGCGCGATGGGGGGCATCGAGCCCGAATCCCGAGAGGCTCAGGCGACAGTCGCGCGCGCAGCCCGCGGCGAGACCCCAGTCACGGTGCGCGTGCGTCCCAAACGACAGGCGGACGATCGGGAGCTGGTGGCGCACGAGGGCGAGATCATTGGCCTTGCGGGTCTCGCCGGCCATGGCCAGACCGATCTTCTGCTCGCGACTTTTTCTGCCGCTTCCCATCCGCGCGCCGGCGCAACAGTCAGCGCGCCGGTCGCGCTGGTCGCCGGAGACCGGCAGTCGGACGGCGTCTTTCCCGGATGGTCGATCGCTCATAACATCGGCGCGCGCTCTTTGAAAAAGCTGCGCTCGGGCCCGCTGCTTTCGCCCCGCCTCGAGGATGAACTCGCCAACGCCTGGCGCGAGCGCATCAAGATTCGCACGCCGGACGTCCACAACAACATTCTTTCGCTCTCCGGCGGAAATCAGCAGAAGGCGTTGTTCGCGCGGGCGCTTGCTTCGGATGCGCGCATCATGCTGATGGACGATCCGATGCGCGGGGTCGATTTCAACACCAAGCTTGAAGTCTATGACCTGATCCGCGCCGAAGCACAGAGGGGCCGCACCTTTCTCTGGTATACAACCGAGGTCGATGAGCTGAAGAACTGCGATCGCGCCTACGTGTTCCGCAATGGCGCGATCGTCGCCGAACTCGCGCGTGACGAACTCAATGAAGAGCAGGTGATCCACTCGTCGTTCGCTGGCGCCGCGTGACCGTGACCGCAGTCGCACCCGACCGGTCGGCGAATGCGAGCGGAGCCGAGTGGCGCCGGCGGCTGCGCGCGGCGCTGCCGGCTTTGTCGCTGGCTCTGGTTATCGCCGCGATCGCCTGGCTCAACCCTCGCGCCATCAGTTATTTCGGCTTCACGCTGATGCTGAACCTCGCGATTCCGATCGCGCTCGCCACCATGGCGCAGATGTTCGTCATCGCGGGCAACGACCTCGATCTGTCGATCGGCACGTTCGTCGGCTTCGTCTGCTGCGTGACGGCGACCTGGCTGCACGACACGCCGTGGCTCGGCGCCCTGGCTTTGATCGGCTGCATTGCGCTCTATGCGGCGCTTGGCGCGCTGATCTATTTGCGCAATCTGCCTTCGATTGTCGTCACGCTCGGCATGAGTTTTGTCTGGCAGGGCCTGGCGATTCTTCTTCTGCCCAAGCCCGGAGGGAAGGCGCCGGGCTGGCTGCTCGCGATCATGGGGGTCAAGCCCCCGTTCATACCCTTCCCGATCGTCGCCGCATTGATCATCGCCGGCGTTGGCTATTTCGGCCTGATGCGCACGTCCTATGGCGCGATTCTTCGCGCCTCCGGCGGCAATGCGCTGGCGATCGAGCGCGCCGGATGGTCGCTCCTCAAGGCCAAAATGGCCCTGTTCGCGCTGGCCGGCGTCTTCGGCGTCCTGTCCGGCATGGCGCTCGTCGGCATCACCACTTCGGCCGACGCCAATATCGGCAACGGCTATACGCTGCTCTCGATAGCGGGCGTGATCCTCGGCGGGGGCGAGTTCGTCGGCGGCCTCGTGTCGCCGGTCGGGGCCGTGCTTGGCGCGCTCACCATGGCGATGGCGGCCTCGCCGCTCCTGACCTTCATGCATATTCCGCCCGACTGGCAGGTCGCCGCCAATGGCGCGATCCTGATCATCGTTCTTGCCGCTCGCGTCGCCATCACCCGCAAGGGCTCGGACCGATGACCGCCGCCCTCCAGACTGTTCTCAAGCGGCCATGGATCTGGTCGTTCGTCGGCGCGGGAATCGTGTGGCTGGCGGCGATCGTCTTCACCGGAGGTTACGGCGCCGGGGGCATGCTGACGGCGGCGCTGTCGCTCGCCGTGTTCACCGTGATTGTCGGCGTGGGGCAGATGTTCGTCATCACGCTCGGGCCGGGCAACGTCGACCTTTCTCTCCCCGCTAACATCGGGCTTGCCAGCGCGGTGGCGATGAAGACGATGGGCGGCGACGACCGCATGGTTGTCGTCGGCCTCGCCGCCGCAATCGCCTGCGGGCTGGCCGTCGGCCTCGCCAATTATGTCCTGATCTGGGCGTTGCGCATCCCGCCGATCATCGCCACGCTGTCGGCGAGCTTCATCATCCAATCCATCGACATCTCTTACGGGCGCGGCCTCCAGATCAAGCCGCCGCCCGGCTTCGCCGACTTTGCCAACATTGTCATGGCGGGCGTGCCCGTGCTCGCGATCCTGACGGTCCTGTTCACGATCGGCGCGAGCGTCGCGCTCCATCGGACGATCTGGGGCCGGTCGGTCGTCGCCATCGGACAGAACCAGCGCGCGGCGCGATTGGCGGGCCTGAAGGTCGAGCCGGTCCGCTGCGCGACCTACGCCCTCTGTGGCGCGCTCGGCGGGCTCAACGGGGCGCTGCTCGCCGGCTACTTCCGCGGCGCCAATATCGACATCGGCAACGAATATCTCTTGGCTTCGATCGCCGTCGTCGTCATCGGCGGCACGTCGGTGTCCGGGGGCAGGGCGAACCTGCCCGGCGTCTGGGGCGGCGCGCTGTTCCTGGTGCTCCTCTTGACGATGCTCAACACGTTCGGGGTCAGCGCCGGCGTTCGCCTCCTGCTGACCGGGGTCATCATCGTCGCGGTCATCACCGCCGCGGGCGGGGAGAAGGCGACGCGGTAGCGACGGCGCTCTAACCGATAAACGGGATGAGCGCTGGCACACGGGCGGCGTATCGCCCGTAAGTCTCGCCGAACTCGCGACGCATCAGCCGTTCTTCGAGCTTGAGCTTGCGCCAGAACGAGGCGGCGACGATCGCGACGGCGAGCACGCCGCGCCACTCACCGACGGCCAAGGCTGAGCCCACGAACGCGAGAAGGAGGCCGGTATAGATCGGATGGCGGACATGAGCGTAGGGTCCCGTGACAATCAGCTCGTGATCGCGCTTGAGCTCGACGTAGCTGCTCCAATTGCCGGCAATGACGAACCGCGCCCAGATGGCGAACGCAAGACCGGCGAACGTCAGCGCCGCCCCGAGCGCGGCCGACCAAATGGCGAGCGGGACAAAACGGTCGTTGAGGAGAGGCAGGGGGACCGGCCCGGCCAGGAGATAGGCCGCTATCAGGAGCGGGACGACATGCGAGAGCCGCGAGACGGCGCTCTCGCCCTGGGTCGCCTCTTTCACGCCACGAGCCATGACGTTCCAGAGGACGAGCCAACCGCCCCACATGACCACGAACAGCGAAAGAAAGAACCAATAGGTGAACATTGGGCAGCCCCAAAAGGCCGCGGCGAATTATCCCTCGAACGCCTCCACGGCCTGAACGTCAGGCAGGAAGTGTTTGAAAAGGTTCTCGATTCCGTGCCTGAGCGTCGCCGTCGAGGAGGGGCAGCCGGAGCACGCGCCTTTCATCTTGAGATAGACGATTCCGTCGCGGTAGCCCTTGAAGATGATGTCGCCGCCGTCATTGGCCACCGCCGGGCGGACCCGAGTCTCGATCAATTCCTTGATCGCCTCGACCAATTCGGCGTCCTTGGGATCGAAGAACTCGCCGGTCGCGATCGCGTCGGCGCCGCCCGTTTCGATCAGCGGCGCGCCGGAGAGATAGAACTCGGTCACCACGCCGAGCACGGCGGGGCGGAGGTGCTGCCACTCGCCCTCGGTCTTGGTCACCGAGATGAAGTCATTGGCGAAGAACACCCCGCCCACGCCCGGCAGCTGCATCAGCGCCTTGGCGAGCGGCGAGCGCTCGGCCTGGGCCTCGTCGCGCGCCTCGAACGTGCCCTCGTCCATCACCGGCCGGCCGGGAAGGAACTTCAGCGTCGCGGGATTGGGCGTGGTTTCGGTCTGGATGAACATGGGACTCGGCTCCTCTCCCCTAGATAGGCTTGCGAGCGATCCGGCGCAAGAAAGCTCGCTTAAGCCATCGTCCGCGGGGGGGCCGCGCCAACAGCCGCCGCGATCACCATGCTAACGCCCGGTTGGCGACGAAATCCGCGCAAGCAAACGTCCATAAACGCCAGTAAACGCGCCTAAACGCCAGTAAATTCGCTAGCGTTTACTAGCGTTTATTTTTTCGAATCGGGACTTTTCAATGGGTTACGGGCGATTGGAGTCAAGCAATCCGGCGGCCCCTCTTCCACGCAGTGAGCGCGATCGGCCTGATGGCTTTGACCCCTTTGCTTCATCGTTGTTTCCACCGCCGAAAACCCCGCGAGTTTGCGATGCCGAGGAAATCTATATAGCACGCATTTTGGTTTATCGGAAGAGATTGTTCGTTGGCGGGTCGCTGACGGCCCTTTACCTGTTTCCGGCCGGGATGATGAGAGGTCGGAAATCAGGAGTTTTGGCGAGCTTGCCTATATCGACACCGAACGGAGAAAATTGGCTATCGCTGATGACAGCACAAAGGAGGGGAACGTTCCAAGTGATGCAATTGCGAGATATAGCGACTTTTTACGTCCGAAATGTGGGTCGTCCGTCAGAAACTGCGGGGAAACATGCAGTACGCAGCAGAGAAAAACAGCTAGCGCGACGAAAAGAGATGGAGAAAGACGGACGATATAGCCGTAAATACACTTGCGCGTCTTTTGTCGTATCGACGCGAAGGCTTCCGCGGGCCCAATGGGATCGAGAAGACGAGGCCCTCGCGGCTTTCGCAATCGATGGAGACGCCATGAGTTTCGTTTGCCCAAAAAAGCGCCTCATTGAACGCCCGAATTGGAGTGTCGAATGGCGTGCTGATCAGCGGTATGCGTGCGTCCTTTTCGGCGACAATCCACAACCAATATTCTGGCTCTTCGTCGGTTCGGATTCGACGGTGACGATGCGGACGCCATCGATACTTGGGTTTGCATCGTATTGACCGGAAAACGTCACCTTGAGTTCAGCACAGTCGCCGATCTTCGGGAAGTCGAGGTGTGCGGACTTATTCATGTTGATCTCCGATCGACAGTAATGTTGGCATGTCGATTCGTGAAAATGGTCTTATGAACCACATGGAAAGCACGAATATAACCAATGAAAGGTAAGCAACAATAATAAATATGTATGGACGCACAAATCGCTTCCAATATGTCGTAAGAACGATCCGTGAAGTACTGTTGGAGAGGGCGGTCAGGGAGATTTGCACCGGGTTGTTGCTCTTTGTCAGTTCAAGACGGCGATGGGCGAGCCGCTTCGGTTGTCCGCCGCCGCTACGCCGAGGAATCGGCAAGGTCTTTGGCTCGTCGCATTTCCCCACAAAAGTCTTGAGGATCGACTAAGCCTTCAGTGGAAGGGCGCCGCCGGGGCGAATCCGGGACTCGCTCGCGCGTGTCCCTTCGTTCATCGACGGCGGTCCGGCGGCCTGGATGCCCGCAAACATCCGATCCAGCCTTGATCGTGGCGTGCTCGCCCGAGGCGACCCCTTCGGTATTCCATCAATATCTCGTCCTGAGCGCCCCGAAGGGGCCTCAGGACGAGGTTCGCGCCGAAGGATATGAGCGCTGCCCGACGCCCCTGTCGCCGGCGAAGCCAAAGCGGCTTTCTCGGTAATTTCGGACGCTTTGGCGATAAGCTCGCCTCGGAGACCCGTCGATGCCCTCGCTCACCAACCTTATCGCTTTCGCCTTCGTTGCGTTGGGCATGGTGCTGACGCCCGGTCCGAACATGATCTATCTGATCTCGCGCTCGATCATCCAGGGTCGCGTCGCGGGTCTCATTTCGCTGAGCGGCGTCGCGCTCGGATTTGTCTTCTACATGCTGTGCGCGGCGTTCGGCCTCACCGCGCTCGTCTTCGCTGTGCCTTACGCCTATGACGCGCTTCGCCTGACAGGCGCGGCTTATCTGCTCTGGCTCGCTTGGGCTGCGTTGCGTCCTGGCGGGCGGTCGCCATTCGAGGTGAAGGCCTTGCCCGTCGCGAGCCCGCGCCGGCTGTTCGCGATGGGCCTCCTGACCAATCTCCTCAATCCGAAAATCGCGATGCTGTACCTGTCGCTGCTGCCCCAGTTCATCGACCTCCGTGCGGGCAGCGTGCTCATGCAATCGCTCGCGCTCGGGTCGACGCAGATTGTCGTCAGCGTCACCGTCAACGCAGCCATCGCCATGATGGCCGGCTCGATCGCCGGGTTCCTGAAAGCGCATCCATCGTGGGCATTGATCCAGCGTTGGCTGATGGGGACGGTTCTTGCCGGTCTCGCCGTCCGGATGGCGGCCGAAAGCCGGCGATAATCCGCGCGCTCACCCTGTTTCAAAAGATCAGCCGCCACGCTCGCCGCCGCCCTCCACGGTCATGGCCGGGCTTGTCCTTGGCTCGTCCCGGCCGTCTCGCATGGCGTCGATCCGATTGGTCTTGGCGCACACGAGAGCGAGCCTCAAGGGGAAGAGGCTGCTTCCAAGCGAGTTGAGGCGTTGGGCGCATACCAACGTTTGGGTTCGCACAACCAACGTCCGACCGATGCCTACCAACGTAGAATAATGAATTGCGCTCTACACGATTAAATTCTTTCTGAGGGGTCGCGATTGGATCGCGAACCTTCGAGCGACAACCCCCGATGAATTGATGAGCGATCCCTCTGCAATCCGTATTGTTCACCCTTCTCAATTCGATAAGGGCACGCTGCAGACGCCAGGCTCAGAGCGCCAAGCCGCGATTGCGCCGCAACTCGGCGTCCAGTCGATGATGTGGGGCGGCTTGTTCGAGGTAAAGGCGGGCGCGCGGACGGGAATTCACCATCATGGCGCGCAACAGACCATTGCATACGTTTTGTCGGGCGTGTGCGAAGTGCGGTGGGGCTTGAACGGCGAATTCGCAGCGAGTGCGGAGGGCGGCGACTTCATTCACGTTCCAGCGTTCTTGCTCCATATGGAAATCAATCCGTCGAGTTCGCAACCGTTCCGATGGGTAGTGGTGAGGAGCACGTCGACTCCGATCGTGGTCAATCTTCCAGAGGATACATGGCGATCGTTCTCAGACGCTCGGAACTCGGGCTCCGGCCAGCCATTTCACGATGACAAGGAACGGCGGATCGAAATCACGAACGAAGGCGCCTGACATGGATCAAAAGGAACACCGAGGTTTTCGGATCACTCGACGAACGGTCTTAGAATCCGGAACCGTTACAGCGGCCTTCATGCTGGGTGGTTTCCCGCGGGTCGCTCTAGCCGCCGAGGCGTCCGATGCCGAGACGGCAATCAGTCCGATAAACGTCGAACTTCAAGTCAACGGCGTGCTCCATCGTCTGACGCTCGATCCGAGGACAACGCTTCTCGACGCTTTGCGTGAACACCTCGCGATGACAGGATCCAAGAAGGGCTGCGATCATGGCCAGTGTGGCGCATGCACGGTGTTGCTGGACGGCCGCCGTATCAACTCCTGCCTGACGCTCGCCGCAATGCATGACGGCCAATCGATCACGACGATAGAGGGGCTCGCCGACGGTCAAGCGCTGCACCCGCTGCAAGCGGCCTTTATCGAGCATGACGGCTTTCAATGCGGCTATTGCACGTCGGGGCAAATCTGTTCGGCTATGGGGATGCTCAGCGAGAGCCGCGCGGGCGCGCCAAGCTATGTCACCGAGAACCTGGCGGAAGCCCAACCGGCCCTGACCGATGCGGAGATCCGCGAACGAATGAGCGGCAATATCTGTCGCTGCGCCGCCTATCCGAACATCGTCGCGGCCATCAAACAAGCCGCAGGAGCGCCCACATGAAGGCCTTCACCTACGAGCGCGCGAATTCGCTGGCCCAGGCGGCGACCGGCTCGACCAAGCCCGGCGCAAAGATCATCGCGGGTGGAACAAACCTGCTCGACTTGATGAAGCTGCAAGTTGAGACGCCCACTCATCTCGTCGATATCAATCGTCTTCCGTTAGACAAGATCGAAGATACACCGGAAGGGGGCCTGCGCATCGGCGCGATGGTGAGGAACAGCGATCTGGCGGCCGACCTCCGTGTGCGGCAACGCTACGGAGTCCTCAGTCGGGCGTTGCTGTCAGGCGCCAGCGCGCAATTGCGGAACAAGGCCACCACCGGCGGCAATCTGCTGCAGCGGACCCGTTGCTATTACTTCTATGATGTCACGAAGCCTTGCAACAAGCGTGACCCTGGCTCGGGCTGTGCAGCTCTCGGCGGGTTCAACCGGATTCACGCCATCCTCGGCGCCAGCGACCAGTGCATCGCCGTCAACCCGTCCGACATGGCTGTCGCGTTGCGCGCGCTCGACGCCCAGGTCGAGACGGTCAACGCGGACAACGCGACCCGCGCCATTCCGATTGCAGAGTTTCATCGCTTGCCGGCAGAGACGCCGCAGATCGAGACGACATTGAGGCAGGGCGAAGTCATCACCGCCGTTACCCTACCGCCGCCGCCGCCAGGCAAGCACATCTACCGAAAAGTCCGCGACCGGGCGTCCTATGCTTTCGCTCTAGTTTCGGTCGCTGCAGTCGTGGACGCAGCAGGCGGGAGAATCCGTTCGGCGCGTCTCGCCTTCGGGGGGCTTGCGCCCAAGCCTTGGCGGGTTGCGCAGGCGGAGGACCGCCTCATCGGCGCTTCGGCGAGCGAAAGGACGTTCGATTCTGTCGCATCCGACGTTCTCAACGGAGCCCACGGTTTTGGAGGTAATGACTTCAAAATCCCGCTCACGCGCCGAACGCTCCGCGCCGTTCTGACCGAAGCGAGTCTCGCCTGAGGAGGCAAGCCCAATGGAAATGGACGCTCCGATAGGATCAAACGCGCTCGATGTCGGCGCGCAGGGCGTCGTCGGCAAGCCGCTTGATCGTGTGGACGGACGGCTCAAGGTCACAGGCGGGGCTCGTTACGCCTACGAGTTCGAGCAGGGCCCGACGACTGTGTACGGCTATGTTGTGGAAGCGTCGATCGGCAAGGGACAGATCAAGTCCATCGATACGGATATGGCCGAGCGCGCCCCGGGCGTCATCCTGGTGCTGACCTATCGAAATGCGCCCCAGCAAGGCACAGGTAATCATCACGTGGCCCACCCCGTGCTCACAGGCCCGGCGGTGCAGTACTACGGTCTGCCGGTCGCGTTCGTAGTCGCAGAGACTTTCGAAGAAGCGAGAGCGGCTGCCTACCTCGTGCGCGTGGACTATGAACGCTCCCCTGGCAGATTTTCTTTGCGTGGCGGCCTGGATCAAGCGCGCGCACCGCAAGGTTTCGCTCCGCCTGATAGCGCCGTGGGTGATTTCGCTGGCGCTTTCGCCGCGGCTCCGGTTCAGCTCGACGTGACTTACACCACGCCGCTGCAAAGCCAAGCCATGATGGAACCGCACGCCACACTGGCCATGTGGGACGGCGACAACCTCATCCTACACACCTCCAACCAGATGCTGACTCAGGGACGCGATGCGGTCGCCAGAACCCTTGGCATTCCGGTCGAGAAGGTCAGGCTGATCAGCCCTTACATCGGCGGCGGGTTTGGCTCCAAGCTTTGGGTCAACGCCGACGCCATTCTAGCGGCGATCGCTGCGCGCCAGCTCAACCGGCCGGTGAAGACGGCGCTGACGCGGCAGCAGGTGTTCCATGTCACGACGCACCGTTCGGACACCATTCAACGCATCCGCTTGGGGACAGATCGCAACGGCCGCATTCTTGCGATCGGCCACGATGTGTTTTCGGGCAATTTGTGGAGCGAACAGACCTACGAGGGCGCGGCCCTGCAGACGCGAACGCTGTATGCGGGCGACAACCGACTGACCAGGCATCGTTTGGCGCCGCTGGACATTCCTGTCGCTTCGTCGATGCGCGCCCCGGGAGAGGCGGTTGGTCTTCTGGCGCTCGAATGTGCGATGGATGAACTCGCTGAGAGGCTCGACCTTGATCCGATCGAGCTGAGGATGCGCAACGAGCCGACGGAAGATCCGGAGAAGCACATTCCCTATTCCAGTCGTCACCTCATTCCTTGCTTCGAGGAGGGAGCGCGGCGGTTTGGTTGGGACCGGCGGAATCCAAAGCCAGGCCAGTCGCGGGACGGGCGTTGGCTCGTCGGAATGGGGGCGGCCGCCGCCACGCGTGGAAACACCCTTCAACTGTCGAAGGCCAACGTGCGGCTCGGGCCGGATGGTTTGGCCGTTGTGCGAATGGCGATGACCGATATCGGCACCGGGACTTACACCATCCTGACCCAGATCGCGGCTGAAATGCTCGGCCTGCCTCCCGAACGAATTCTAGTGGAGTTGGGCGATACAAGCTTCCCGCAGGCGGCAGGATCGGGTGGCTCCTACGGCGCGGCCAGTTCGGGCTCGGCTCTGTTCGACGCCTGCAATAAATTGAGAGCAAAGTTGGCGGGGCTCGCAGGCATGGATCCCGATGCGGCCCGGTTCGGCGACGGCCGGATTGAAGCTGCTGGTCAATCCAGGCCACTCATGGACCTCATCGGTCGAGAAGGCGTCGACGCCGATGGCGAGATCAGACCTGGCGCCACGAGCACAGAATTCTCGCAGCAATCGTATGGCGCCCACTTTGCTGAAGTCGGCGTCGATATGGATACCGGCGAGGTCCGACTGAGACGCATGCTAGGCGTTTTCACCGCCGGCCGCATCTTGAATGAGAAGACCGCGCGATCTCAGGCGATCGGGGGCATGATCTTTGGCATCGGCGCGGCCCTGGAAGAAGCGATGATTCTCGATCCTCGCTTCGGCTGCTTCGTGAACCACGACCTTGCCGAATACCACGTTCCTGTTCATGCCGATGTGCTCAATGTGGACGCGATTTTCCTTCCCGAACTCGACGCCGAGTCCAATCCGCTGAAAAGCAAGGGCGTCGGCGAACTGGGCATTTGCGGGGCAGGCGCATCGATTGCCAACGCGATTTACAATGCTTGCGGCGTGCGCGTCCGCGACTACCCGATAACCCTGGACAAGCTGATTCCCGAATTGCCGGTGCGGGCGTGAAAGTCCCACCAAAGAATCAGCAAAGCAGGTATGCTTGCAACAAACCTCGTCGGACCTCGGTCTATCCTGGTGTCGACGAGCGTGCATTCAGCCTTCAGATTGCGACTTCCAATCGACCTTGGCGCGCACAGAGACGTCGGGCGGCCGGTTTCGGAGCGAGCGGCGAGCCTCGAACGAGCAACTTCCGCTCGCTGTTAAACCAACGTTTCATAGCTCTTATCCGTTGAGGTGGCGCGGCCAAACGTGCACGCGATGGAGCGCGCGGAACGACATGCGTAGGTTGGCGCAGCAGCACAGGAGGAGAACTCGTGATCATGTGCGCCATTAAAACTACCGCCGGTCACCTGTCAGCGAGAGCCAGGATTCCGTGATCGGACAGCCTCGCGGCTCGGCGCTAGCGCCCGACCGCCAACTCGTCGGTCAGCTCGCCTGAGCCGAGGCGCCAAGGGCGCTGATCGCGCCAGATGGCGCAAATTGTTCTTATACGGAGATCGAAATGCAAAACCACCTTTCCGCCAAGCTTCTTGCGGAGTTCATCGGCACCTTCGCGTTCGTGTTCATCGGCGCTGGGGCCGCGGCCGTGGTTGGGACAGGCGCCGGCCTCAACGGAATCGCCGCGATCGCGTTCGCTCACGGCCTGACGATCATGGTCTTTGCCTTCGCCTATGGCAATTTGTCGGGCGCCCATTTTAACCCGGCTGTCACCGTCGGCGTCCTGGCCGCCCGCGCCATGAGCCTCGGCGAAGCGATCGGATACATTATCAGCCAGCTCGTAGCGGGCGCCTGCGCGGCGTTCCTTTTACGGGCAGTGCTCGGCGGCGTCGCCACCGGCCTCGGCCGGCCCGAGCTCGCGCAGGGCGTCGTTCTCGGCGCAACGACACTCACGATCACGCCCGAAGCCGGATTCGTGATCGAGGCCGTGCTCGCCTTTTTTCTCGTTATCGTCGTGCTCACCACCGCATACGCCCGTAGCGCCGGCAATCTCGCGCCGATCGCTATCGGAATGACCGTGGCTCTCAACATCATGATGGCCGGCAGCTTGACCGGCGCCAACTTCAACCCTGCGATCTCGTTGGGTCCGATGATCGCGACTGCCAACTTCACCGACGCCTGGCTGTATGTAATCGCTCCGATCGTCGGCGCCCTTGTTGCGGCTTTGATCCACAAAGCAATGAAATTGCTTGCAGAGGATGGGATCGAAGTGGCGCCGCGGTCCGCAGCCCCGGCGGAATGATCAGCCCCAAAGCCAGCGTGCGTCGATGAGGCGGCGGCGACGTGCTCCATCATATCGCCCTCAAATTGGGCAATGATCCGGAGCAGAGCCTCGTTTCCCCCGACGTCGGTATGACTCTCGAGGAAGCATGAAGACCTGAACGACTCTCTACGATTCACCCGCAAACATAACGGAGGCGCTATCATGACGAACGACAGCCGCAACCCCACGACAACCGACGCCGGCATTCCAGTCGCCAGCGATGAGCACTCGCTCACCGTCGGCCCCGACGGCCCCATCTTGCTGCAGGATCATTACCTCATCGAGCAGATGGCGAACTGGAACCGGGAGCGGGTTCCAGAGCGGCAGCCGCACGCCAAGGGAAGCGGCGCGTTCGGCCGGTTCGAGGTGACCAAGGACGTCAGCCAATACACCAAGGCGGCATTGTTCCAGCCGGGCGTCAAGACGGACATGCTGGCGCGTTTTTCGACCGTCGCCGGCGAGCGCGGCAGCCCCGACACATGGCGCGACCCGCGGGGTTTCGCGTTGAAGTTCTACACCAGTCAAGGCAACTACGACATGGTTGGGAACAACACGCCGGTATTCTTCATCCGCGATCCGATGAAGTTCCAGCACTTCATCCGTTCCCAGAAGCGCCGCGCCGACAGCAACCTGCGCGACCATGACATGCAATGGGACTTTTGGACGCTGTCCCCGGAGTCAGCTCACCAGGTCACGGTGTTGATGGGTGACCGGGGCATTCCGAAGTCCTGGCGGCAGATGGACGGCTTTTCCAGCCATACCTACATGTGGGTCAACGACAAGGGTCAGAAGTTTTGGGTGAAATACCATTTCAAGACCGAGCAAGGTATCGACTTCCTGACTCAGGCGGAGGCAGACCGGCTGGCCGGCGTCGACGGCGACTACCATACGCGGGATCTTTACGAAGCGATCGAG
Organism: uncultured Alphaproteobacteria bacterium; assembly: GCA_963726105.1. Lineage (GTDB taxonomy): Bacteria > Pseudomonadota > Alphaproteobacteria > Rhizobiales > Beijerinckiaceae > Roseiarcus. Next base: position 641,360 of record CAVSBJ010000012.1, on the reverse strand, counting down.
CGCGGCGACCACCCGAGTTGGACTCTGCGTATGCAGATCATGCCGTTCGACGAGGCGAAGACGTACCGCTTCAACCCGTTCGACCTGACCAAGGTCTGGCCGCACGCGGACTATCCGCTGATCGAAGTTGGACGGATGACGCTGAACCGCAATCCGACCGACAACCACACCGAGATCGAGCAGGCGGCCTTCGATGTCAGTAACCTCGTGCCGGGTATCGGTCCCAGTCCGGACAAGATGTTGCTTGGCCGGATTTTTTCCTATGCCGACGCCCACCGCGCCCGCATCGGAGTGAACTACAAGCAGATCCCCGTCAATCGACCCAAGGTCCCGGTGCACAGCTACAGCAAGGACGGATTGATGCGAGTCGAGAACGTATCCGACCCGGTGTACGCGCCGAACTCCAAGGGCGGACCAAAGGCCGATCCCGTGCGATATCCGCATGTCGAGGTGTGGGAAGCGAGCGGCGAATTCATCCATGCCGCTTACACCAAGCGAAAGGACGACGACGACTTCGGTCAGGCCGGCACGCTGGTGCGCAAGGTCATGGACAACGCCGCGCGCGACCGGTTGGTCTCCAACGTCGTTGGCCACCTCAAGGACGGTGTGAAAGAGCCCGTACTGTCGCGCGCGTTCGAGTATTGGCGGAACATCGACACGGTTATCGGCGACCGTATCGCCAAGGGCGTCAAAGGAGAACGCATCGCCGCGGAATAGCGGCGAGGTATGCGTCGCGCCGAAATACAATCAAGCCGACGCAGGTCGAAGGGCAGGTGGTTAAATCGCTTGCCCTTTCGCCCATTGAATCGCGGCGCGAGACTACCGTCGATACCGGTCTCTACGAGTTAGTATTTTGCCTGCGGCGAACCGCCCGCGGGCCGCGGATCAGAGAGGTCACCTAGGTCGTGTGGACGAATTTGATCAAGCAAAGGCCGGCGGCGAAGCTGACGATCGATCTGAAGTTTTGGGCGGTCTTTTCGCAGCGTAGCGCGACCCGCTTGAAGCGCTTGAGCCGTCCGACGCCCTGCTCGATGCGGGCGCGGGCTTTGTAGAGCGTTCGTGCGAAGAAGGCCGGCTTGTTCTTTTCGTTCGCCTTGTGCGGGATGACCGGAGCGACGCCGCGCGCTCTCGCGGCGTCCCGGTTGGCCTTGCTGGCGTAGCCTTTGTCGCAGATGACGGCGCGCGGCTGAATGTCGGGCCCGATATCGAGCAGGGTTTCGAAGTGACGCCCGTCGGGGGCTTCGCCGCCGGTCAGGTCGAAGGCGATGATGTCGCCGGAGGCGTCCGATTTTGCGTGGATTTTCGTGGTGAAGCCGCCACGCGAGCGCCCGAGCGCCTGGCCTTCTTGCCCCCCTTTGCTCCGGCCGCCGAGACATGAGCGCGCACGGTGGTCGAGTCGAACATCTGAAGGAGATGCGCCGTGGAACTCATGGACGCGAGCGTGTCGAAGAAGGCCTCGAAGACGCCAGCCTTGCTCAAGCGATCGAAGCGCTTCCACACGCTGTTCCAATGACCGAAGCGCTCCGGCAGCGCGCGCCAGCGAACGTTCTCGACGGTGAAAAAATGAAGCGCCTCGAGGAAGCGGCGATCGTCCTCGGCCCTCCGTCCACGCCGAGGCAGGCAGGCCCGGAACACCGCAAGCGTGTGCGCCCAATCGTTCTCATCCATCTTTGTCGACATGGACCCCGGCCCCTGATTCGGTCGGAGTCCTGATGAATCATGCCTGATTCACCGCGGAAATCCCAAAAACATCTACCTCTCCAAAATTCGTCCACACGGCCTAGTAAAATGCTAGCGCTTTTACTAGCGTTTAGGCGCGCTTACTGGCGTTTAGGCGCGTTTATTTGCCTTGGGCGGGAGGGCTGCCCGCGCCACTTTGACGCGAGGCCGACGGGTCGAGCGAGCGGCGGCGTCAGCCCGGATTGGTCGCCGTGGCGATCCAGATCGCCGCGCCAAGCGGCACGCGCTCGTCCCGCGCATGGGCGGCGAGCGCCTTGCGAATGTCCGCCGTCACGGCGGCGCGAACCGCTTCGCTCTGGCCGTCGAGCATCCGGCTTGTCGGCCCGATCGTCATCGCGGCGCGCACGGCCGTATCGAGGCCGCGGCCGGTCGCGATGTCGAGCTCGAGATTGTGCGGCTCGAGAGCGATGTCGGCGAAGCCCGCCTCGCTCAGGATGCGCCGCACCCGCGCCTCGTTGGCGAAGGCGAACGGTCCCGGATCCTCCGGATTCGTCTCGGGCAGGGGAGGGGCGTGCTTGCCCGCTTCGCGCAGCGGGACGACGAAGAACGGGTTCTGCTTGGCCTCGCGCCAGCAAGCGAAGACAAGTCGGCCGCCGGGCTTGAGGCCTTTGCGTAGGTTGGCGAACGAACGCGCCGGATCGGCGAAGAACATGACGCCGAACCGCGACGCGATGAGATCGGCCTTAGGCTCGAGATCATAGACCGTGGCGTCGGCGCGCTCGAACTGGATAGGCAGGCTCTGCGCCCGCTCTCTCGCGCGCGCCAGCATCGGCTCGGAAATGTCGAGCCCGAGGACCTCGCCGCCCGGACTGACGCGGGCGGCGAAGTCGATCGTCGTCGCGCCGCAGCCGCAGCCGACGTCGATCACGCGATCGCCGGGCTTTGGTTTCGCTGCCGCGATCAGCCGGTCGGAAACGGGGCGCAGGACCTGATCCTGATGTTCCTGATGGTCGGTCCATCGCTGTCCGGCGCTTGCGTTCCAATACTCGGACTGCGCGGAATTGTCGGCGTGGATTGGCGCAGCGGACATGGACCTTCTCTCTCCGGCGTCGCGTGACGCCGCTGGAGTTGGACCAGATTTTGACCTGGCGCAATGGGGAAGGGTTATTGACTCGACAAGTTCGGCTCCCATCGAGGGTCGCCAGACTGTCCGACCACCTCGACAAGGGCGCTCAGTCGCGCCACGACCGCGGCGTAGCTCGAGAGCGATTGGAATTGGGTGACGATGAGAGAGAAGGCGGCGACGAGTGTCGAGAAGGCGACCGCTGACTGCGTAATGACGCCGAACTCGATCTTCCTTTCGATAAAGGCCGGAGCGATGATGAGAGCCGGGATAATCTGGATCATCCAATTGTAGCCGGTGGTGAAGAAACCGACGTTGCGATTGACAGAAGTGATCTTGCGAAAATTTGCGACGAGGTCATCGAGCCGACCGAGCAACAGTGCCATTTGCGAGTCCTCGTCTCGCGCCGCCATGATGGCCTCAGCATTGTTTCGGACATCGATGAGCCCGGAGCGGAAGCTCGCTTCCTTGTCCAGTTGGTCATAGTTCAGTCGGATCAGCGGGCGTCCAAACACGAACGTGAACAGCGAGCCGGCCACCGCGTAAAGCACGGCGACGCCGAACAGAAGCGGACTGATGGTCCATAGAACCCCCGAGAAAGCCACGATCGTGAAGGCGCTATTGAGCGCCATGAGCGCGAAGGAAAGCGTCGTGACCGTGAAGGCGCGAACGTCTTCGGAAATGCGCTGGTCGGGATTGGCGATCGTTCCCGAGGTGTTGAGTTGTTGATAGGTTCCGTCGGCAAGATAGCGGCGCAAGATTCCGCGAGTCATGGTATCGCGCCACAGAAGCCCGAGCCGCTCCTCGCCGAAGCGAGCGATCACGGCGACAAGGGTCAAGGCGGCGAAGACGCCAACGTAGAAGAGAGCCTGCCGGACGAAGCCGGGCATGTCGCGATCGGCAATCGCGGTCATGAAATTCCGCCCGACATAGCTGTTGATGACGTTGAGTGCGTTCGCGGCGCAAAGGAGCAGGACCAACGCGGCGAACATGAGCTTGGCCTTCCAGCCAACTTCGGATCGGGCAAAAGTCCTGACTGCCCGGACGAACCGGATGCCGGTTGTCTTAAGCGGAATGGACTGCGCATCCATGAGTTGTCTGTCGAAGATTTGCCGGGCCTGCTGCGTTCCGTTGAGCCTACTCCCTCGGTCGGACCCCGACTAGCGGGCCGGGGACGGGAGCGATGGTCCGCGGAATACGAGACCGATGCGAACGCTGTTGTCTAAATGTCATAGGGCGGGCACAATCTAGGCGGAACGGCGTTCGCGATCGGTGGAACGTGACTCGCAGGCTGATTGAGACAAGCGGGGAGGCTTGCAGCCGGTTCGAGCAGCGATGGGCGCGCTCCGCTGAGTCAGCTTCAAGACAACGGGAAGGTTTCAATGGCCAAGGCATTGTCGAAAGCTCAACTCACCCTGTCGAAAAGCGAAAGCGCGCTCATCAACGCCTACTGGCGCGCGGCCAACTATCTGTCGGTTGGTCAGATCTATCTGTTCGACAATCCCTTGCTGCGTGAGCCCCTCAAAGAGGAGCACATCAAACCCCGTCTACTGGGGCATTGGGGCACGACGCCTGGCCTCAACTTCATCTATGCCCACCTCAATCGGCTGATCAAGAAACACGATCTCGATGTGATCTACATCACTGGTCCCGGACATGGAGGGCCGGGGCTGGTTGCGAACGCCTATCTCGAAGGCACCTACAGCGAAGTCTATCCCGGCGTCGCGCAGGATGTGGAGGGCATGAAGCGGCTCTTCACCCAGTTCTCGTTTCCAGGCGGGATTCCAAGCCACGTCGCGCCCGAGACGCCCGGCTCCATCCACGAGGGCGGCGAGCTAGGCTATTCGCTGTCGCACGCGTTCGGCGCCGCCTTTGACAATCCTGATCTCATCGTCGCCGCCGTTGTCGGCGATGGCGAAGCCGAGACAGGGCCGCTTGCGACGAGCTGGCATTCCAACAAGTTTCTGAATCCGGTGCGCGACGGCGCGGTGCTGCCGATCCTCCACCTCAACGGGTACAAGATCGCCAATCCGACAGTCCTGGCGCGCATCAGTCATGAGGAGCTCGAGTCTCTGCTTCGCGGATACGGCTATGCGCCTCATTTCGTCGAAGGCGATGACCCGTCGGTGATGCACGAGCTCATGGCGGCCACGCTCGAAACGGTGGTCGGCGAAATTCGCACCATCCAGACGGATGCGCGGAAGAACGGATTTTCCAGGCGCCCGATCTGGCCGATGATCGTTATGCGAACGCCGAAGGGCTGGACCTGTCCCAAGGAGATCGACGGCAAGCGAGAAGAGGGATACTGGCGCTCCCACCAGGTGCCGATGAGCGCGATGCGCGGGCATCCTGAGCACGTCCATATCCTCGAGACATGGATGAAAAGCTATCGCCCCGAGGAACTGTTCGACGAGACGGGCCGGCTGAAGAGCGAACTCGCCGCCCTTGCGCCGGAAGGCACGCGTCGAATGAGCGCGAACCCGCATGCCAACGGCGGTCTGCTCCTGCATGACCTGAAGCTTCCAAACTTCCGAGACTATGCCGTCAAGGTGTCCTCGCCCGGCGGTGTGAATGCGGAAGCGACACAGGTTATGGGCCAATTCCTGCGCGACGTGATGAAACTCAATCTGCATTCCCGCAACTTCCGCCTGTTCAGCCCAGACGAGAACAACTCGAACCGTTGGCAGGACGTGCTCGAGGTCACGAACCGCGCCTGGGTCGCCGAGACGTTATCGTACGACGACCATCTCGCAGCCGACGGGCGTGTGATGGAGATGCTCAGCGAGCACCAGTGTCAGGGCTGGCTTGAAGGCTATCTGCTGACCGGCCGGCACGGCTTCTTCTCCTGCTATGAAGCCTTCATCCACATCATTGATTCCATGTTCAACCAGCACGCGAAATGGCTGAAAGTCTGCGGTCACATCAAATGGCGTCGACCGATCGCGTCGCTGAATTATCTGTTGTCTAGCCATGTCTGGCGGCAGGACCACAACGGCTTTTCGCACCAGGACCCCGGCTTCATCGACCACGTCATGAACAAAAAGGCGGGGGTTGTGCGGATCTATTTGCCGCCGGACGCGAACTGCCTTCTGTCCGTAACCGACCATTGTCTGCGCAGCCGCAATTACGTGAATGTCATCGTCGCGGGCAAACAGCCGTCGCCGCAATGGCTGACCATTGACGAGGCGGTCAGGCACTGCGAAGCGGGCCTAGGAATCTGGCCATGGGCGAGCAACGACCGCGGCGGCGAGCCGGACGTCGTCATGGCCTGTAGCGGCGACGTGCCGACGCTTGAGACCCTGGCTGCCGTCAAGCTCCTGCGCCAGCATGCGCCCGAACTGAGGATAAGAGTTGTAAACGTCGTCGATCTGATGACGCTGCAGCCGCCGAGCGAGCATCCGCATGGCATTTCCGACCGTGACTTCGACGCTCTCTTCACCACCGACAAACCAATCATCTTCGCCTTCCACGGCTATCCATGGCTCATCCATCGGCTGACTTACAGGCGGACCGGCCACGACAACATACATGTCCGTGGCTATAAGGAAGAGGGCACGACGACCACGCCTTTCGATATGTGCGTGATCAACGATCTTGACCGATTCCACCTTGTCGGCGACGTCATCGACCGCGTGCCGAAGCTTGGTGAGCGCGCCGCGTATGCCAAACAGGAAATCCGCGACAAGCTGATCGACCACCGCGAATACATCCGTCGCCATGGCGACGATATGCCCGAGATCAAGAACTGGACGTGGGCGGGTCAAGGCGCGGCTGCCGTCGCCGCCTCGACCGAGGGCGACAATGTCTGAACGATAACCCGCTTCGCCAGAGCGTCACAAGCGCCGGGTGCGGAAGCCTCTAGCCTCCGGACCCAATCAGGTCCGCCACATGATGACGGCGGCGAGCATGACGGCGGCGGCAAAGTTGGCTGCGAGCTTGTCGTTGCGGGGGCGATGCGTCTCCAATCCTTGAGGCGGCAGAACATGGGCTCTCGCGATTCTTGGGCAGGTCGGCGAAGGGTATGCCGTTGCCGGTGAGCACGTTGTGGATCTTGTAAGGAAAGACTTCTACCGACGGCCTTCGAGAAGGCTGAGCCTTCCATCTTGCCGGCGCTGTCATGGAACTCGACGTCGGTGAACTTCGAGACCCGGTCGATGGCCAGGAACATGACCAGCTTGCCGTGTCTCCTCGACTGAAAGCCGGGAGACGCCATGGCGCTGCAGGCAGCGATACAGGGCGCTGCGGCTGAGATCAGGGAGGGCGTTCTTCAGGCAACCGTGCACATCGTCCACGGGCCGCTGGGCAGTGAAGCTCATCGCCTTCGCCGCGCTTGGCTATGCGGGCTACGGTCGTCAGGGTTTGGCCCGCGCGGCGGCACCGCCTTTCCGGCCGAATTCTTCCGCCGCAGGTGCCTGAGCGAGAATTCGCCGGCTGGTTTAACGGCACTATCCCGCTCGCTTGTCCGTCTTGGCGTGTTGAGCAATCGCTGCATCGACCCGCTTTGTGTCGCCGGTCGACATCGCTTTCTCCATTTTCGACTAAAACAATCCCTTTTCGACGTCGTGGGTTCCCTTTGGCGTTAGATTTCTTCGGCCGTACCCCGTCTAAGCCTTGCGCCACCGCCTGTGGCGAGCGTTCTGAGCAGCCGAGCGAGGTCGCGAACCGTCCCGACGCGTCGGGCCAAAGCTCCGGATAGGCGGTCGTTTCGTAGATACGGTCGATCGCGGTCAAGAAATCCGGATGTTTGATGGCAGGCGCCAGACGACCTCCGCGACTTCAGCCTCCGAACTTCGCCTGAGCCGCCTCGCCAGTTCCCCGATTGGCTGCGCGCCGGTCAGTTGAGCGCGTCGACCGGTATCTACGGATTTGAAAGGCCTGCGATGATTCGTGCCACGCCGACGCAAATGAGGAACGCCGTATCTGAATCGCCCATGGCTTCTGGCGACTTTGCTCCCGGCGACCTCTCCTGTGACGTGGCAGACTTCGGAGACTCGACGCCGGATCTCGGAAGGCGTCAGCCCCTCGATCGATTCGCCCGGAAGAGCAAGCGCCGCAAAGCCGCCTCGCGGAGATCCATTTTTGTTCCGAAGAAAATTACCAAATGGTAATTTGTACACAAATAATTGTGTATCTGTTCCGCAAATTACACCTTGTTCGGTTGTATCGGGCCATGGACAACGCGGGCAAACTTGCGCTCGGGTTTAGCAGCTCGAGACCGTGGGGCTATGGGACGAAGGTTCGTCGCCCGGCTTGGCCTGGAAAAAGATTCCTCGATCAAGCTTGGCGATCCCGTCCCAGCCGCCGAGCGCGAGCGCGCGGTCGATCTCGCGCCGGAAAAGCTCGAGCGTCCAGTGGACCCCGTCCTCGCCCGCGCAGGCGACGCCCCAAAGATGCGGGCGGCCGATCATGACCGCGCGGGCGCCGAGCGCAAGTGCCTTGACGACGTCGATTCCGCGGCGAAAGCCGCCGTCGATGAGCACCGGCGCTCTGCCGCCGACCGCTTCGACTACGCCCGGTAGCGCGCGGATCGACGCGACCGCGCCGTCGAGCTGGCGCCCGCCATGATTGGAGACGATGACGCCATCGGCGCCGCGATTGATCGCCTCGCGCGCTTCGCCCGGGTGCAACAGACCCTTGAGGAGGAGCGGCCCGCGCCATTGCCCGCGCAGCCGTTCGACGTCGCTCCAGGTGACGTCCGGGTCGAGCTGCTCGTTCATCAGCGCGCCGAAGGCGCTGATCGAGGTCCGCGCGCCGTAGTTGACGAAGGTCGGCGAGGGCGTCTCGCGCATACGCAGGAGCCAGGCCGGATGGCTCAGAAAGTCGCCTATGCTGCGGGGGCCCCAGCGCAACGGAAAGCTCATGCCGTTGCGCGCGTCGCGGTCCCGCCCCGCCATCACCTGATTGTCAACAGTGAGGATGAGACCCTTGTACCCGGCCGCTGCGGCGCGAGTGGCGAATTCCGCGGTTAGGGCGCGATCCTTGTAGAGAAAGACCTGCATCCATTTCGGCCCCGGCGTCGCGGCGCCGATCTCTTCGATCGTGGCGGTCGAGGCGTGGCTCGTGCAGTAGATCGTTCCGAACCGCGCAGCCGCGCGTGCCGTGGCGAGCTCGGCATGCGGCCACAAGAGGCCCGCAAGCCCGGTTGGGCCGATGATGACCGGCGACGGCATTCTGACGCCGAATAGCTCGACCGACTGATCGCGCAAGGCAGCGCCGGTGAGCAGGGTCGGGACGAGCTCGATCGCCGCGAGCGCCGCTTCGTTGTTGCGCAAGGTAATCTCGTCGCCGGCGGCGCCGTCGACCATGTCGAACAGCGTGCGCGGCAGTTCCTTGTGCGCCAGCGCGCGCAAGGCGGCGATGCTGTAGCCTTTGCGTTCGAGGGGGTTATCACCCATCAGGCGCATAGCCGGTACGCCTTGATCGCATTGTCGCGGAAGAGCTTGCGCTTGTCGGTTTGCGAAATGCCGGCCGTCGCCCAGTCGAGGGTCGAAAGCCATTGCAGATAGCTGCCGGCAAGTTCGGACACCGGCCAGTCGCCGCCGTAGAGAATACGGTCCGGACCGAAGCATTCGATCACGTGATCGATGTAGGGTTTTAGGTGGTCGCGGGTCCAAGCCTTGTGGTCGGCTTCTGTGGTGACGCCGGACAGCTTGCATACGACGTTGGGCAAGGCGGCGATCTCTCGAATCTGCGTCCGCCATGGGTCCAGCAGGCCGGCTTTTATGCCAGGCTTGCCGATGTGGTCGAGGATGAAGGAAACTTCCGGACATTGGCGCATCATCTTGAGCGTGTTCGCCGCCTGGGAATGGAAAATGCAGGCGTCGAACGACAGATTGTATTTCGGCAGCAGCCGCAGCGCCTCGAGAAATGGACGCTTCAGCATGAACTCCGGATCCGGCTGATTCTGAATCAGGCGACGCACTCCGCGCATTGTCTTGAGTTTTGCGACGCGCGCGATTTCCGGCTCGATCGTGGCTCCGCGCTCGAGCGGCAGGCAGACAACGGCGCCGAGCACGCGTCGGTCATGGGCAGCGAGCCCGTCAACCCATTCGGCTTCGTCGAGATATTGCGACATGTCGACATCGACTTCGACGAAGACGAGCCCCCCGAGCTCATAGGGCTTCGCTCGATTGGCGAGGTCGTCCACGCTCCAGTCGCGCTTGAGCGCCGGCGCGTCCTTCGCCCAGGAGTAGCCAAACCGCTGCTGGTCGACGAGATGGATGTGGGAATCGATGATGGGAAAATCGATCACGCGAAACGTCTCCTCCCGCCGCACATCGCCAAGCTGCGCCTTTATCCTCTGCCCATCCGCATGAGCGCGGGAACCTCGACCGGCAATTCTTTCAGTCCGCCGCGCACGCGCTCCAGCGTCGCCGCCTCCGCCGCTTTGACGCGGTCGAGATTATTGAGCGTCTCGTCCAGACGCACACGCGGGATGACGACGACGCCGTCGCGATCGCCGACCACCACATCGCCCGAGGCGACCGCCACACCGCCACAGACGATCGGCAGGCCCACCGATCCCGGTCCGCGCCGTTGCGGCGAGTTCGGCGTGACACCCATCGCGAAAGTCGGCAGACCGACGGTTTCGAGATCGTCGAGGTCGCGCACAAGGCCGTCGGTGACGAAGCCCGCGACGCCCCGGTTTCGCGCGACATACATCAGGAGATCACCGGTCACGGCGGCTCCGGTATAGCCATTGGTCGCGACCACGAGCACGTCGCCGGGCTTCGATTCAGCGAGCGCCGCCATGAACGCGAGATTGTCCAGCGGGCCGCAATCGCAGGTGAGCGCAACGCCGACGAACGACTTGCCCACGAGCCGCTTGATCCGCCAGTCGAGAGCGCCTGTCCCGTTCATCGCGTCGACGATGAAGCTGGTCGGCGCGCGGAAGCGCTCGACGACATCGGCCGAGGGGCGTTCGACGGATGGGGCGAAAACAATCGGCGGCGGTTCCTCGATCATGGGCGACCTTGTGTCTCGATTGTGGGTGGCGGCGGAATCGCATCCTTTGCGCCGCCCGCTAGAAATGCACGTCCAACTCGCTTGGGCAACCACGCGGCAAAGTTCAGACTGGTAATGCGCTTTCCTATTTGACACCCGCGCGAGGGTCGTCAACATTGGCGTTCAGGAAAAAAGAAGGATTTCCCGGGCTATGAGGCCTCGGAATTTGTTAAACTGAGTCCACCGCCTTCGCGTCGGATTCATTGCGAACGGAGACCGGCAATGACGCAATTCGACAAGCTCGCTTTGACTCGACGCGCCGCACTTAAGGTGGGATTGGCCGGGGTTGCCGCTTCGGGCGCGATGTTCGCCGCCCCGCGCGGGGCCTTCGCCGACGATACTCTGGCGGAGATCAAGAAGCGCGGCGTGCTCTCGACGGCGACCGAGATGCAGTTCCCGCCGTTCGATATCTCCGACAATGGAACCTACAAGGGATTGAACCGAGATCTCATCGACGCGGTCGGCAAGGAGATGGGGCTCAAGGTTTCCTATCTCGATCTGCCCTGGACCAGCATTCTGCCTGGGCTTGAAGCGAAGAAGTTCGATCTCTGCATCGCGCCGGTCACCATCACCAAGGAGCGCATGAAGCATTACGCCTTCACGGTTCCGATCGCGGACGCAACCGCGGCGCTGATGAAGCGCGCCGGCGACAAAAGCATCATGAGCCCGGACGACATCGCGGGCAGAACGGTTGGCGGTCAGAAGGGCACCTCGCAGCTCGCGCAGCTCAAGGCGTTTGCGACGAAACTGCCGAAGCCGGTTGAAGTGAAGGAATACGTGGACAACAATCAGTCCTATGCCGACCTCGCGGCGGGGCGCATCGACGCCTCGGTCAATTCGCTGCCGAACCTCGCTTACGTCGTCCAGCAGCGGTCGGACACGTTCGCGATGGTGACGCCACCTTTTGGCCAGCCGACCTATTTCTCCTGGGTTGGCCGGCTGGACGACACAACGCTGATCGACGCCATCAACGCCGCAATCCTTGCGGTCGAGACCGACGGGACGATGGCGAAGATTCAGAAGACCTGGCTCGGACAGACGATGGACTTGCCGAAGACGGTGCCCGAGCCGAGTATCTGAACAACTTGAAGACGGGGGAGCTGTAGTCGGTCTCGTAGAGCATCATTCGCTTTGGCCGAACGGCGCCGTCATCGCGAGGAGCCCGGAGGGCGACGTGGCGATCCAGAGTCACCGCCGCATCCCTTCGCCCCCTGGATCGCCACGTTGCTTCGCTCCTCGCGATGACGGGTTCGGTTATTGCGCGGCACGCTTTAGCGCCGGCTGATGAAACCTGAGGTCATCCTCCATTCGTTAGGCTATCTCACCCAGGCGGCGGCGACGACGGTCACTGTGTCCTTCGCCGGCATCGTGTTCGGGTTCGTGATCGGCGCGCTCGTCTGCGTCGCGCGCGTTTCGCCGCGCCCCTGGCTCAAGCGTCTCGGCGGCGCGTATGTGAGCGTCTTTCGCGGCGTTCCGCTGCTCGTGCAACTTCTGTTCGTTTACTATTTTCTTGCCGAATACGGGCTCGACGTGCCGGCGATCGTGGCTGCAATCGGCGCTCTGGCGCTCTCGTCGGCGGCGTATCAGGCGGAAATTCTGCGCGGCGCGCTCAACGCCGTGCCGCGCGGGCAGGCGGAGGCGTCTACGGCGCTCGGCTTCTCCAGCCTCGATATCTGGCGGCGCGTTCTTCTGCCGCAGGCGCTCAAGATTTCGAGCCCGCCGCTCATCAACGAGTTCATCCTCCTGATCAAAGCCTCGTCGCTCGTTTCGGTAGTCGGCATCGCCGAACTGACGCGCGTCAGCATGAACATCGCGACCCAAACCTATCGGCCGCTCGAAGCCTATGTCGGCGGCGGCCTGTTCTATCTCGCAATCAACCTTTGCCTCGCAGGCCTCGGCGCCGTGGCGGAGCGGCGACTGGCGGGGGCAGGCGCCCGATGAGCCTGGACCTCGTCTGGCATTATGCGCCCTCGCTTCTGAGCGGGTTTGCCGTCACCATCTTGTGCTGGGCCGCCGGCAGCACGCTCGGCCTCCTCCTCGGGTTCGCGATCGCGCTTCTCCGCCGGCTCCAAATCGCGGCGCTCAATTGGCTAGTCAGGGCGTTCATCGAGCTCTTCCGCGGCACACCGTTTCTGGTTCAGCTCTTTCTCATCTATGCCGGCGGCCCATCGATCGGGCTCAAACTCAGCGCCACCACCGCCGGCATCTTGGGCCTCGGCCTTTACGCGTCGGCCTATTTCGCCGAGATCTTTCGCGCCGGTTTCGCCGCCGTGCCGGTTGGCCAGATCGAGGCTGCGGCCAGCGTCGGCATGAGGCCGTTCGACACGATGTTGCGCGTCATGCTGCCGGGAGCCCTCATCGCCGCCGTTCCCGCAATCGTCAACATGCTGATCATTCTCACCAAGGAGACGGTGGTGCTGTCGATCATCACCGTGCCCGAGCTCATGTATCAGGTGCAGACCATGGCGGCGGAGACGTTCACGGCGTTCGACGCCATCTTCGCCATGGCGATCTTCTACTGGCTTCTGGTCGAAGCGGTGTCGCGCCTGGGCTCTCGGGTGGAAACGCGGATGACGGCGTTTCTGGCGCATGAGGCGAGAGCATGAGCGCGCCGATGATCGAGCTCGCCAAGGTCAGCAAGAGTTTTGGCGCGCACCAGGTTTTGCGCGAGGTCAACCTTTCAGTCGGGCGCTCCGAGGTCGTGTGCCTGATTGGGCCCAGCGGGTCGGGCAAGAGCACGCTGCTTCGATGCGTGAATTTTTTGGAGCCTTACGATTCCGGCGATCTGCGCATCGACGGGCGGCTGATCGGCTACGAGGACGGACCCAACGGAGGCCGCCGGCCGATGGCGCCGCGCGCCTTGCGCGAGATGCGGCGCGAGATCGGCATGGTGTTCCAGCACTTCAACCTTTGGCCGCATATGACGGCGCTCAGCAATGTTGCTGAGCCGCTTCGGCGCGTTCGCAAACTTCAAGCTCGCGAAGCGGCAGATCGCGCAATGGCGATGCTGGCCCGGGTCGGGCTCGCCGCCAAGGCCGGCGCTTATCCGTCGCATCTCTCGGGCGGCCAACAGCAGCGCGTCGCCATCGCGCGGGCGCTGGCCATGCAGCCGCGCCTCATGCTGTTCGATGAGCCAACCTCGGCCCTCGATCCCGAACTGGTCGGGGAAGTTTTGGAGGTGATGAAGAGCCTCGCCGCCGACGGCATGACGATGCTGATCGTCACCCACGAAATGGGCTTCGCCGCCCATGTCGCCGGCCGAATTGCGTTCATCGACGAGGGCCGCATCATTGATGACGGCCCGCCTCGCCGCGTTTTCCACGAAAGCTCGGAGCCACGCGTGCGGCAGTTTTTGCAGACCTATCACGACCGCAACAGTTTTTGAGGGAGCGCGCTGCTGCGCATTGGCGTGAGGGAGCGCGCCGCCGCGCATGGCGGCGCGCCCGCTGGCTTAGCGCGCCTCGCTCAGCTCTGCGCCGCCCGTTCGTTGAGGATCGGAAAGCCGCGCTGGTGCCAGACTGGATAGGCCGGCTCGATGTCGCTCACCGCGTCGAGCTTCGCCACCTGCTCGGGCGTCAGTTTCCAGCCGACGGCGCCAATGTTTTCGAGCAACTGCTCTTCGTTACGCGCGCCGATGATGACGTTGGCGATGGTCGGACGGCGCAAGAGCCAGTTGAGCGCGATCTGCGGAATTGTCTTGCCGGTCTCCTTGGCGATTCCATCGAGCGCGTCGATGATGGCGAACAGGCGCTTCTCGTCGTAGCGCGGCCCGGTTTCCGGAATGGTGTGCGCACGGGTGCCAGGCTGGGCCGGCTGCCCGCGCCGGATTTTTCCGGTGAGCTTGCCCCAGCCGAGGGGACTCCAGACGACCGTGCCGACGCCCTGATCGCGACCGAGCTGCATCAACTCCCATTCATAGTCGCGGTTGAGCAGCGAATAATAGGCCTGGTGCGCGACATAGCGGGGATAGCCATAACGGTCCGACGCCGCGAGCGACTTCATGAGATGCCAGCCGGAGAAATTCGAGCAGCCGATGTAGCGGACCTTGCCCGCGCGCACGAGCTGATCGAGCGTGGACAGCGTCTCCTCGACCGGGGTGTTGTAGTCCTGGCCGTGCAATTGCAGGAGGTCGATCGTCTCGACGCCAAGCCGCTTGAGCGAACCCTCGGTCGCCGCCAAAAGATGCTGGCGCGAGGAGCCGTAGTCGTTCGGGCCGTCGCCGATCGGGAACGTCGCCTTGGTGGAAATGAGCAGGCGGTTGCGCTTGCCCTTGATCGCCTCGCCCAGGATCTGTTCGGCGAGCCCGGCAGAATAAACGTCCGCTGTGTCGAACATGCTCACGCCGTGATCGAGACAGACGTCGATCAGTCGAGATGCGCCGGCCGCGTCCGTCGATCCCCAGGCCCGGAAGAAATCATTGCCGCCGCCGAACGTGCCGGTGCCGAAGCTCAGCGCCGGCACGCGCAGGCCGGAATGGCCGAGACGATTGGGGTCCATGCGTAACAACTCCCATTTTGAGGCCTAGCGCGTGACCCCACGACGCTCGTGCAAACTCATCTGACGGCCGGGGGATCGACCCTCATGGCGTCGGCAAACTTGCGCGTGAATGTCGAGCGGGCATCGATATCCGATGCGGCCAAGGTTTTGAAGACACGCGTTCGTGACTATTCCGTTCTACGAAAGCTAAGGTTTTATCTCCCGGCGGCATGCCGTTCCATCCGCCTAAGTCTCTCGCAGGGAACAGAGGGTGCACGTCCCGCGTTCGGGGGACTGCGAGGGCGCCCCAATGCTTGATGCCGAGATCCGTATTTCCGTTGATGTGGATATGCCGGCGCCGCCCGGCCTGCGTTACGTGTGCGATAATGGCCCGGCGATCCAGCGCAGGCGCGCGGGCAAGGTCTATTTCGATGCAAAGGGCAGGCGGGTCGCGAACCCGGACGCCCTTCAGCGCATACGCTCCCTGGTCATACCCCCGGCCTGGACGAATGTCTGGATTTGCGCCGCTGCGAACGGTCACATCCAGGCGACCGGCCGCGACGCCAAGGGGCGCAAGCAGTACAAATACCACGCCGAATATCGCGAGGCGCGCGAGCAATCCAAATACGAGCACCTGTTCGCGTTCGCCGCCGCGCTGCCGTCGATCCGGGCGACGGTCGCCGAGCATATGAGCCTGCGTGGACTGCCGCGCGAGAGGGTTCTGGCGACGGTCGTGCATCTCCTGGAGACGACGCTGATTCGCGTCGGCAACGATGAATATGCGCGAAACAATCAGAGCTATGGCCTCACCACGCTCAAAAGCGATCACGTCGCGGTTGAGGGCTCCGAGGTTCGTTTCCAGTTCACGGGCAAGAGCGGCAAGCAATGGTCGCTTGCGATGCGCGACCGGCGTGTGGCGCGGATCATCCGGGCCTGCCAGGAGCTGCCGGGGCAGGATCTGCTGCAATATTTCAATGAGGAGAAGGCGCTGCACGCGGTCTCCTCCGGCGACGTCAATGCCTACCTCCGGGAGATCACCGGCGCCGACATCACCGCCAAGGACTTTCGCACCTGGGCCGGGACGATCCTGATGGCGCGCTACCTTGCGATCGCCGAGCCATTCGCGAGCGCAACGCAGGCCAAGCGCGTGATGAGCGCCGCGGTCAAAAAAGTCGCAGCCGCGTTGGGGAACACTGCGGCCATCTGCCGCAAGTCTTACATCCATCCGGCAATTTCAGACGCGTATCTGAGCGGCGCGTTTGCGCTCAAGATCATGGAGGAGAGAAGTTCGTCCAAACCAGCAGGTCTGCGGCCTGAGGAGGTCGCCGTTCTCGCGCTGCTGAGCAGCGCGAGTTGAGGCGCCCCTTCCTTCTCCCGTCGGGAGAGGGTGGCCGACGAATTCGGCCGGATGAGGAGCCGCCGTCTTTACTGTGCGCTTGCCCGTGTTAGGCTATCGGGCCTGGCCGGAAGGGGGGTGCACGATGGCGAGCTTCGACTCAAAGGCAATCGCCCATATCCATCACGAGCTGCACTCGCATCTGCCATCCGAGCCGGCCCTGCGCGCGAAAGCGCTGGAAAGCTTGCTCACCGAGAAGAGGCTCATCGATCCCGCGGCCGTCGACGCCTGGATCGAGATGTATCGCGACGAGATCGGACCCAAGCGCGGCGCGGCCGTCGTTGCGCGAGCCTGGCGCGATCCCGCGTTCAAGGCGCGGCTCCTCGCCGACGGAACAGCGGCGATCGACGAATTCGGCTTTGCCGGTCATGCGACCGGCCATCTGCAAGCCGTCGAGAATACCGCGGACGTGCACAATCTCGTCGTCTGCACGCTCTGCTCCTGCTATCCGTTCTCGATCCTCGGCTTATCGCCCTCCTGGTACAAATCGAACGAATATCGCGCCCGGGCGGTGCGCGATCCGCGCGGCGTACTGGAGGAGTTCGGCGTCAAACTCGATGACAATACGCAAGTGCGTGTCTGGGACTCGACCTCGGAGCGGCGCTATCTCGTTGTGCCCGAGCAGCCGAAAGGCGTGGAGAATTGGGACGAGGCTGCGCTCGCCAGTCTCGTCACGCGCAATGCGATGATCGGTACGGAGCGCGATCTGTCGCCTAGCCGAGGGAAAGCCTGATGGACGGCGTTCATGATCTCGGCGGGCGGGAGGGCTTCGGCCCCATTGTCGACAAAGTCGACGACAAGCCCTTTCACGCCGGTTGGGAGATGCGCGCCTTCGGCATGAAGCAGGCGTCGGCCGTGGCGAAGAGCTGGACGATCGACTGGTTCCGTCATTGCCGCGAGCTCACCGACCCGATCGACTATCTGACGAGGCCCTATTTCGACCAGTGGCTGACGACGCTGGCCGCGCAACTGATCGACGAGGGCTATCTGACGGTTGACGAGATCAAGGCCGGCGCTGCGACATTCGCGCCGGAGCCTAGCGTTCCACCGCAATCGTCAGAGGCCGCACGCGCCTATTTCAAAACGGCGAGGAATTTCACGGTCGGCGTCAATAGGCCGCCGCGCTTCACGCTTGGCGCGAGCGTGGGATGCCGGCTTGATGGCGGCTCGGGTCATACCCGCCTGCCTGGATATGTGCGGGGCAGAGCAGGGGTGATTCATTCACATCACGGTGCCCATGTATTGCCCGACGCCTCCGCGCACGGCGAGCACCGCGGCGAGCATCTCTATACTGTGACCTTCGCTTCTTCGGACCTGTGGCCGGAAGCGAAGGGAAGCGCAGACCGCGTCTTCGTCGACCTGTGGGAGAGCTATCTTGAACCGGCCTGACCTCGGTTCAGGCTTTCTCAGAGCGAAGGACGGCGAGCCTATCTTTGGCGAGCCTTGGCACGCGCAAACGCTCGCTCTCGCTGACCTTCTCGTGAAAGGCGGCGCGATCTCGTCCTCGTATTGGGCCGAGACGCTCGGAGCCGAGATCAAGGCGCTCAATGCCGAGCCCGATGATCGCGAGACCTACTTTCGCGCCGTGCTGGCGGCGCTCGAACGGCTGCTCGTCGAGAACGGCATTATAACTCCCACCGAACTCGAGGAGCGCGAGCATGAATGGGAGCGCGCCTACCTGCGCACGCCGCACGGGAAGGCGGTTGAGCTCGCCGCAGGCATGGAGCCGGAGTAACGGTCGCAGCCACTTTCGCGTCAAAGTCTATCTGATCAAACGCCAACCCTCGTCGTCGCGCTCGAGCACGGTCGCGCGCAAGCCGAACGGTTCCGGCGTGACGCCGCGAATCCAGAGCTCCATGCGTTCGATCTCGACCTCGACAAAAACCGCATTCGCGCGATCGGCTTCGCCGGGAAAGTAGGCGTCATAGGCCGGCCTCCAACCGTTCACCGTCTCGGATGCGTTCTCGTGCAACGCGGCTTTCCCGATCAGAGTGACGAAGGCGAGGTCGGGGTCGTGCTGAAAGAGGATCGTGACCTTGCTGACGCGCCGCATATGCGCCGCCTTGTGTGAGCGCCCATCCGTGAGGAACCGGACCGTCCACCGGTCTTCGCTGGCGTCGTTCAAGATCCGACCCATGGGCCGTATGTGGGAGGCGCCGGCCTCGGTCGCGGTCGCCAGCCAACAATAGCGTGCGCTTCGCATCGTCTTGGCTGCGCCCTCCAGCAGGGGCTTCACGTCCATGGCGTCAGGCTTGAGCTTGGCTTCCAGCATTGGAGCATCCTTCATTTGCGCCACCCCGGGCCACATCGATGTGTATCAGATGTTGACGCTGTCGTCTAGACTAACTAGTCTATAACCATGGGGCGCGCGCAATTCGATCAAGCCGGCTTTCTGGCCGCCGCCCGCGCGCTCATCGCCGAGCGCGGGCCTCAGGCCGTCACCGTGGATTCTGTCGTCGAGCGCCTGAAAGCGCCCAAGGGCTCGTTCTACTATCGCTTCGCCTCGCGCGACGCGCTGCTCGGCGAAGTGTGGCTCAAGACGGTGCTCGCCTATCAGGAAGGTTTCGTCGCCGCGATCGAGGCGGGCGATGGCCTCAGCGCCGCGCTCCACACGCCAGCTTGGGCGCGCCGGCATTTGGACGACGCGCGGTTGCTCATGCTCTATAGCCGTCACGATTTCGTTCAGGGCGACTGGCCGGCGCCGCTCGGGCGCGGCGTCGCCGCTCAGGCTGGGCGCTTCGAGGCCTGCCTGCGAACGTTCGCCCGCCGCGCCTTCGGCGGTGCGGGTCGGGCCGATATGCGCCGCGCCGCATTCGTCCTGGCGGAGGTCCCGATCGCGGCCATCAAGCCGCACCTCCGGCGCCGCGAGCGGCCGCCCAAGCTTATCGACGAGTTGATCACGACGACGTATGGCGCGATCGTCGGCGCAGGCGGAGCGGCGGCGCACGGGCGAAGTTGACGCCGTGCGCGGCGCGATCGGAGTCGCGAGGCGACTGTGGAGCGATTGTCGCCGCGTCGGAAGGAAATGGCGCCACAAATCGTTGAAATCGCAGAGTACGCGGAAGGAAATGGCGCCGCGGCCGGCTGAACGGGCAAAAGCGGGAAGTCAACGGTCATCCGGCCGATAACCCGGACGCTGCGACAGGACCGGCGTTTGCCTATCGACTCTCGCCCAGGCTCGGCAGGTCGAGGGCTCTTTCCTTCGCGCAGGCGATCGCCGTCTCATAACCTGCATCGGCGTGGCGCATGACGCCGCTCGCTGGATCGTTCCACAGCACACGCTCGATGCGCCGCGCCGCTTCCGGCGTGCCGTCGCAGACGACGACCATCCCCGCGTGCTGCGAGAATCCCATGCCAACGCCGCCGCCATGATGGATCGACACCCAGGTCGCCCCTGAGGCGCAGTTGAGGAGCGCGTTCAGTAGCGGCCAGTCGGAGATAGCGTCGGAGCCGTCCTGCATGGACTCGGTTTCGCGGTTGGGGGAAGCGACCGAGCCGGAATCGAGATGATCGCGCCCGATGACGATCGGCGCCCTGAGTTCTCCGGACGCAACCATTTCGTTAAAGGCAAGCCCGAGCCGGTGGCGGTCCCCTAGGCCCACCCAGCAGATGCGCGCCGGCAGGCCCTGGAACTTGATGCGCGAGCGCGCCATGTCGAGCCAATTGTGCAGATGCGGGTTGTCCGGCATCAGCTCCTTGACCTTGGCGTCAGTCCTGAAAATATCCTCCGGGTCGCCGGATAGCGCTGCCCAGCGGAACGGCCCGACGCCGCGGCAGAACAGCGGGCGGATATAGGCCGGGACGAAGCCCGGGAAGTCGAACGCGTCCTTGACGCCTTCCTCCAGCGCCATCTGCCGAATGTTGTTGCCGTAGTCGACGGTCGGAACGCCAGCGTGCGCATAGGCCAGCATCGCCCGCACATGTTCGCCCATCGACGCTTTGGCCGCCCGCTCGACGCCCTTGGGATCGCTCGCGCGCCGCTCCTCCCATTGCTGCAGGCTCCAACCTTTAGGCAGATAGCCGTTGATGGGATCGTGCGCGGAAGTCTGGTCGGTGACGATGTCGGGCCTGACGCCGCGGCGCAAAAGTTCGGGCAAGATCTCGCCCGCATTGCCGAGCAGAGCGACCGAAACGGCTTTGCGCTCCTTTGTCGACCGTTCGATGATCGTGAGCGCGTCGTCGAGGTCCTTCGCCTGGATGTCGACATAGCCCGTGCGCAGCCGGAACTCGATGCTGGAGGGGCGGCACTCGACGGCGAGCAGCGAAGCGCCGGCCATTGACGCGGCGAGCGGCTGCGCGCCGCCCATGCCGCCTAGGCCAGCGGTGAGAATCCATCTTCCCTTAAGGTCGCCCCCATAGTGCCTGCGCCCCATCTCGACAAAGGTCTCGTATGTGCCCTGCACAATGCCTTGCGAGCCGATATAGATCCACGAGCCCGCCGTCATCTGGCCGTACATCATGAGCCCTTTGCGATCGAGCTCGTTGAAGCAGTCCCAGGTCGCCCAGTGCGGCACGAGGTTGGAGTTGGCGATGAGCACGCGCGGCGCGTCGGCCTGAGTGCGGAACACGCCGACCGGCTTGCCGGACTGGACGAGCAGCGTCTGGTCGCCCTCGAGGCGGCGTAAGCTTGCGACGATGCGGTCGAACGACGGCCAGTCGCGCGCCGCCCGTCCAAGGCCGCCATAGACGACCAGCTCGGCCGGCCGCTCGGCGACGTCGGGGTCGAGATTGTTCATGAGCATGCGCAAGGGCGCTTCGGTCAGCCAGCTTTTGGCGCTGAGCTCGGTTCCGCGGGGGCTGCGGACGACGCGCATATTGTCGATGCGGGCTGGCGCGGTCATGGGCTCAGTCCTTTAGAAACTTGTCATTGTCGGCGGGCCGATGGTGCTTGGCAACCGAGAGTTGAAGCCATCTGGGAAGGCGCTGGATCCCCGATCGTTCGCTTCGCTCCCGTCTAGAATGACAACGCGCGTCGAACGGCGCGGCGCGCCGGTGCTTTTGGCGCAGGCGAGCGATCTCGCCGACGAGCGCCGCGAGGTGGGGATCGAAGTGAAGGCGCCGCCGGTCTTCAAGGTCGGCCGCGTCCGGCGCCCGGCTTGCCCGGTAGGAATCTCGCCATCGAAGGTCGTGGCCGGGGCGAGCTAGGTCGCTGCCTGCCCGGGATAAAGCGATATGCCGCCTGGATCGCGATTGACGTCGACGATCGAGCGCGACGGCCAAGTCCGCACTGTCGTCGCGCCGAGGCGGTCATCGCGCGGGCTTCTCGATAGAGGGCAGCGTTCCGGCGCCAATCGCTTCAATGACGGCGCCGCTGCTGACAAGGCCGGTCGCGGCAGCGATGTCCGGATGAAAGTACCGGTCGTCTTCGAGGCCCGGAACGTCGCGGCGCAGCAGCGTTCGCACGGCTTCGAGCGGCGCACTCGAGGCAAGGGGGTTATGAAAGTCGCACGCCTGGGCGGCGGCGAGAAGTTCAACCCCGATAATTGACATGGCGTTCTCGGCCATCGACGCCAGGCGCCGTGCGCCGTGCGCGGCCATGGAAACGTGATCCTCCTGGTTGGCCGAGGTCGGGATCGAATCGACGCTCGCCGGATAGGCGCGCGTCTTGTTCTCGGCGACCAGCGCCGCCGCGGTCACTTGCGCGATCATGAACCCTGAGTTGAGCCCGGGCTTTGGGGTCAGAAACGCGGGCAGTCCAGACAAAGCCGGATCGACCAGAAGCGCGATCCTGCGTTCGGCCAGCGAGCCGATCTCGCAAATCGCGAGCGCGATCATATCGGCGGCGAAGGCGACCGGCTCTGCGTGAAAATTGCCGCCTGAAAGCGCTTCGTCTGTTTCCGCAAAGATGAGCGGATTGTCGGAGACTCCGTTGGCCTCGACGAGGATGGTGGCGGCCGCCTGGCGCAAGAGATCAAGGCAGGCGCCCATCACCTGAGGTTGGCAGCGCAGGCAATAGGGATCCTGGACCCGCTCGTCGCCGGTGAGATGCGAAGCGCGAATGGCGCTTCGCGCAAGTAGCGTGCGCAAGGTCGCCGCGACTTCGACCTGCCCGGCGTGGCGCCTGAGCGCATGGATGCGCGCGTCGAAGGGCGTATCCGATCCACGCGCCCCGTCAGTCGACAGGGCGCCCGTCGCCAAGGCGGAGCCGAACAGCGTCTCGGCATTGAACAGACCAACGAGCGCATTGGCGGTCGAGAATTGCGTGCCGTTTAGCAGCGCCAGCCCCTCCTTCGGGCGAGGCGTAATGGGCTCGAGGCCGACTTCCTTGAGCGCGGTTGCGGCCGGCGCTACGCGATCGCCAATGCGAGCCTCGCCGACGCCGATCATTGCCGCCGCCATATGGGCGAGCGGCGCAAGATCGCCCGACGCGCCGACCGATCCTTGCGACGGGACCACCGGCGTGACGCCACGCGCAAGCATGGCCTCGATGAGGGCGATCGTTTGCGGTTGGACGCCCGACGCGCCCTGTGCGAGGCTGCCGAGCTTCAGCGCCATCATGAGCCGCGTTGTCGCAACTGAGGCCGTTTCACCGACGCCTGCAGCGTGCGAGAGCACAATGTTGCGCTGAAGTTCAGTGAGATCCGAGGGCTTGATGCGAACGCCCGCCAATTTGCCGAAACCGGTGTTGATTCCGTAGACCGGTTCGCCGCGGGCTAGAATTCGTTCGACCGCGGCCGCGCTCGCGGCCACACCCGCCTGACTAGAAGGATCGACGGCCAGCGGCTCGCCACGCCAGATCGCGCGCCAGTCGGCGAGTGAAGCTTCACCCGGGCGGATGACGATGGTCATCGTCCCCTCCAGACGCGGGCGTGAAGGGGATTGAAACCGAGCCGATAGACAAGCTCGGCCGGGCGCTCGATGTCCCATATGGCGAGATCGGCCCATTTGCCCGTTTCGAGGGCGCCCGTTTCTTCCGCGAGGCCAAGCGCGCGCGCCGCGTTGCGGGTGGCGCCGGCGAGGCATTCGTCGACGGTGAGCCCAAACAACGTCGCCGCCATATTGAGGGCAAGTAGGATCGAGGTCACTGGCGACGTGCCCGGATTGGAATTGGTGGCGACGGCGATTGGCAGTCGATGCTTTCTTATGAGCTCGACAGGCGGGGCATGTCGTTCCCGCAGCACATAATAGGCGCCGGGCAGCAGCACCGCGACGACGCCAGCGCTCGCCATCGCGGCAAGGCCGTCCTCGTCGGCATATTCGAGATGGTCGGCCGACAGCGCGCCGAATTTGGCGGCAAGCGCCGCGCCGCCTGAGTTCGACAACTGATCGGCATGCAGCTTGACCGAAAGCCCGGCGCGTTTCGCAGCGATGAAAACACGAGCGACCTCTTCGGGCGTGAACGCAATCCGTTCGCAAAACCCATCGACGGCGTCGATCAAGCCTTCGTCCGCCAGCGTCGGAATCATCGTGTCCGCGACATGGGCGACATAGGCCTCACGCTTGTTGAGGAATTCAGGCGGCAGCGCATGCGCGCCCAGGAACGTTGCGCGGATCGTCACATTGCGTTGTTCGGCGAGCCGGCGTACGGCGCGAAGCGACGTTCTCTCGGCATTGAGCTCGAGGCCATAGCCGGATTTGACTTCGACCGTGCCGATCCCCTCGGCGATAAGGGCGTCCAACCGCTTGAGCGCCGATCGGACAAGGTCGTTTTCGCTCGCGGCGCGGGTCGCGCGCACGGTGGAAAGAATGCCGCCGCCTGCGCGAGCGATCTCTTCATACGTCGCGCCGGCGAGCCTCAACTCGAATTCGTGCGCCCGATCGCCGCCGTACACGAGGTGGGTATGGCAATCGACCAGAGCGGGCGTAATCCAGCGGCCTTCGCAGTCAACCACGCAGGCGCCGTTGCGCCATGGCGCCGGAAGCTCGGCCTGCGGCCCAACGAAAGCGATGCGCCCCTCGCGCGCGGCGATAGCGCCAGGTTCGATGATTCCAAGCCCCGGCCGCGCCGGCGCGAGCGTCGCCAGGCGGGCGTTGAGCCAAACCGTGTCGAGATGGTTGGGAGCGTTTGTTTGAACCATGGCGCTGAACGGCTTT
The DNA here is from genome assembly GCA_963726105.1 of uncultured Alphaproteobacteria bacterium. Lineage (GTDB taxonomy): Bacteria > Pseudomonadota > Alphaproteobacteria > Rhizobiales > Beijerinckiaceae > Roseiarcus. The sequence continues at coordinate 616,647 of CAVSBJ010000012.1, read as the reverse complement.
CCGCCGCGGACCTTTTCATGCTTAGACCGAATTGCTCGAAAGGCAAGGGAGCGTCTTGACCCGCTGATCGAGGCAAGCGGAGGCGATTGTTGCCGGTCCTTTACGCCGAAAGAGCACTGACCCAGGAGGGTTGGAAGTCGCACGTTCGGGTGACGATCGACGACGGCGTGATCGCGACGGTGGAAGCGGAAGCGTCAGCGCGGGAAGGGGATGAGCGTCACGCGATCATGGCGCCGGCGGCGGCGAACCTGCACAGCCACGCCTTCCAGCGGGCCATGGCCGGCCTCGCTGAAATCAGAGGCCAGGGGAACGACACGTTCTGGACCTGGCGCGAGACCATGTATCGCTTCGCGCTCATGATGTCGCCGGATGACATCGAGGCGGTCGCCGCGCAGCTCTATGTCGAGATGCTGGAAGCTGGGTTCGCGGCGGTCGCCGAGTTCCACTACCTCCATAACGCCCCCGATGGCTCGCCTTACGCTGAGCCGGCGGAGATGGCCGGCCGCATCCTGTCCGCGGCCCGACGTGTCGGCATCGGCATGACGCTACTTCCTGTGTTCTACGCCCACTCCACTTTTGGGGGCGCCCCGCCGAGGCCAGAGCAGAGGCGGTTCATCTGCGACCTCTCATCCTTCGTGCGCCTCGTCGACGATTGCCGGGAGATGATCAAGGTGGATGAAGGAGAGGCGATCGGCATCGCGCCCCATAGCCTTCGCGCCGTGACGCCGAGCGAATTGTCCGAGCTTATGTCTGTGGCCGGTAACGGTCCCATTCACATTCACGCGGCCGAACAAATCAAGGAAGTGGAGGATTGTGTCGCCTCGTTGGGTGCTCGTCCGGTGCGCTGGCTGCTCGACCATGCCGGCGTTGACGCAAGGTGGTGCCTCATCCATGCGACCCATATGGACGAAGGCGAGACGGCAGACCTCGCGCGCTCGGACGCGGTCGCCGGGCTTTGTCCAATCACGGAAGCCAACCTGGGCGATGGAATCTTCAATGCGGCGGACTATACCCGGGCCGGCGGGCGCTACGGCGTCGGCAGCGACTCGAACGTCTCGATTGGCGTCGCCGCGGAATTGCGCCAGCTCGAATATGCCCAGAGGTTGCGGGAGCGGGCGCGCAACGTTTACGCTCCGCCAGGAGCGTCATGCGGGCGGACGATGCTCGAGGCGATCTGGTCCGGCGGCGCCCAGGCCCTGCGGCGGAGGTCAGGCAGGCTCGCCCCTGGCGCCGCGGCCGACATTCTCACCTTTCGCGCGGACCATCCGACGCTAGCCGGCAAGGCGGACGATCAGGTGCTTGACGCGTGGGTCTTCTCGGCCGGCAATCCGCTTGTCGATTGCGTCTGGAGCAGCGGACTGAAAGTCGTCGCCGGCGGCCGGCACCTGTTCAGAGACGAGATCGCCGAGCGATTCGCAAAGACGATGCGCGAGCTCAGCTAGCCAGCGCATTGAACCAAAAAACGCCGCCTTATCTGCGCCCGCCAAGCTCGTCGATGTGAACAAGCAGGTCGGCGGGGTCCTCGTAGACGCGGAAAGCTGTCGCTTGTTGCAGTTCGCTCGCGCCATAGCCGCCGCATAGGAGGCCGACCCCGAGCGCCCGGCAGCGCGCCGCGGCGAGCATGTCCCAGATGCTGTCCCCCACCACGACGGCTCTCTCGATGGGCGCGTTCAAGCGCGCCGCGGCGGCAAGGAACAGGTCCGGGTCGGGCTTGGCGTATTTGACCTGATCGCGTGTCACGACCGGGGTTAGATCGGGATCGACGCCGAGCGCGGCGAGGTTGACCGCCGCCGTCTCCATGCGTCCGCTGGTGGCGATCGCCCATGGAAGTCCTGCATTGGTCAGCCATGCCAGCAGTTCGCGCGCGCCGGGCAGCGGGCGAATGGAGGCCGACATGCGGCGATAGGCTTCGGTATGCAGACGGCGCAGGCGCTCGAGCCGGTCGTTGCTGAGGTCCATGCCGGTTTCGCGCTTGAGCTGATCAGTGAACAGGCCGCCGCTCATGCCGATCTTGCGGTGGATGCGCCAGACGGAGATGTCGACGCCTTCCGCGTCCAGGGCCTCCTTCCAGGCGAGCACGTGCTGGTAGACGCTGTCGACCAGCGTCCCGTCGAGATCGAACAGAAACACGGGCTCGATGCGCATGGGTCTGGCTCCTCGAGCGGGCGTCGCCGTTGGCGGCGATTGAAGCGGAGAGAGGCAATGCGCCAGTCCGCGCGCCGATTGTCAATCGCAATTCGGGTTTGGGTCGGCCAAGAATTTAATGATTTTTTCCTCGCCTCTTCAATAGATCGGTAAGTATAAACTCCGCAGTAAAGGTTAAACTTAAGACGTCCTTTGTGAGATCAGCAATTCGTGGCATAAGTTGTTGACGGCTCTTAAAAGGAGCAAATTGATGTACGATTTGGATCAAATCAGCTCGACCCTCGGAGACTTCTTCAACGCCGTGATTCATCCCTCGGTCGCTAACCTTCCTGCGGGGTTCCTCATCCTCGTCTTCGCGGTTCTGATCATTGCCGCGCTGCCAGAGGGCGCGCGGGAGAAGATGCGTTTGGCATGCCTGGCGGCGGTCGGACTGATCGTCAGTTTGTCCCTGACCTGGCCTGTCACCATGGCGATCCTGCGCTAAACTCACCGCGGCCGCTTCCGGGCGGCCGCGTTTTCTTTGTGCATTGTCGCATTCTCTCCTCAATAGCGCTGGCGAATCCGCGGCGCGGCCGCAGGGCCCACGCACCGAACGCCAAGTCTGCGAAGGACCGCGTCGCTCTTCGGCGAGGGCTCGGGCGTCCCGGTCAAATTGGACCTGAGCGCGGCCATATCCCCGCAAGCCGAATAGGGAAGGTCGATGTCAGAAAAGGTAGCGACCTGCTGAGCGCCGCCGCCGCCGACAGAGCAGATGAAGGAAATCGCCGCCCAGGTGAAGCGCATGGGTCTCAGTCCTTAATCGTCCGCGCCGCGCCGCTCGCGAGAATGAGCGCGCTGGATGAATACCGTTTTAAGCGAGCAGGCTGGATCGAGCCTGACATGGGCTTAAGGCCCAACAGGAAAGACAGCGCGGATTCGCACGGCGCCTCCACTTTGAGCGCAAGCAGCGCATCGGCCCGTGTGCGGCCAAGATTGATCGCGGCGACCGGCTTCCCGAGGCTTGCGGCCTCCTGGACGAAGCGGAAGCCGGAATAGACCATGAGCGACGAGCCGACGATCAACACGGCGTCGGCCTTGTCCAGATGACGGAAGGCTGCATCGACCCGGTCGCGAGGCACATTCTCGCCGAAGAACACGACGTCGGGCTTGACGAGGCCGCCGCACCGACGGCAGGCCGGAACGACAAAGGACGAAAAGTCCGCGCCTTCGAGGTCGGCGTCGCCATCCGGCGCTTCCAACGCGTCAAGATGAAACCAGTCCGGGTTCAGCCGACTGAGGTCGTCCTGCAACTCTTCACGCGGCGACCGCGCCTCGCAATCCGTGCAGCGGACCCGATCGATCCGTCCGTGCAGGTCGATCACCCGTTCGCTGCCAGCCGCCTGGTGCAACCGGTCCACATTTTGCGTCAACAGAAGCTCGGTTCCTCCCCTCGCCTCGAGCGCGGCCAAAGCGCGATGCGCGTCGTTGGGCTCAGCCTGACGCATGAGCCGCCAGCCGATGAGACTGCGCGCCCAGTAGCGGCGGCGCGTCTTTTCCTCGCCCATGAAGGCCTGGTAGGTCACCGGCTGGGCGCGTTTCCATTGGCCGTCCTCGTCGCGATAGTCCGGGATCCCTGACGGCGTGCTGCAGCCGGCGCCAGTGAGAACGAAGAGGCGCTCATGTCGGTCCATGAAGTCTTGCAGGCTCGCGTGCTCGCTCATCCGCTGACGGTCGTCGATCCTTTCCTGGACCCGGTGTGCATCGCGGGATTGAACGCCCAACCCTCATATAGGGAGCCCGGCCCACCGACCGCGCGCGATCCGCCGGCCAAAATCCGTTCCAATAAACGCTCTTAAACGCCCTCAAACGCTAGGTCGTGTGGACGAATTTGATCAAGCATAGGCCGGCGGCGAAGCTGACGATCGATCTGAAGTTTTGGGCGGTCTTTTCGCAGCGTAGCGCGACCCGCTTGAAGCGCTTGAGCCGTCCGACGCCCTGCTCGATGCGGGCGCGGGCTTTGTAGAGCGTTCGTGCGAAGAAGGCCGGCTTGTTCTTTTCGTTCGCCTTGTGCGGGATGACCGGAGCGACGCCGCGCGCTCTCGCGGCGTCGCGGTTGGCCTTGCTGGCGTAGCCTTTGTCGCAGATGACGGCGCGCGGCTGAATGTCGGGCCCGATATCGAGCAGGGTTTCGAAGTGACGCCCGTCGGGGGCTTCGCCGCCGGTCAGGTCGAAGGCGATGATGTCGCCGGAGGCGTCCGATTTTGCGTGGATTTTCGTGGTGAAGCCGCCACGCGAGCGCCCGAGCGCCTGGCCTTCTTGCCCCCCTTTGCTCCGGCCGCCGAGACATGAGCGCGCACGGTGGTCGAGTCGAACATCTGAAGGAGATGCGCCGTGGAACTCATGGACGCGAGCGTGTCGAAGAAGGCCTCGAAGACGCCAGCCTTGCTCAAGCGATCGAAGCGCTTCCACACGCTGTTCCAATGACCGAAGCGCTCCGGCAGCGCGCGCCAGCGAACGTTCTCGACGGTGAAAAAATGAAGCGCCTCGAGGAAGCGGCGATCGTCCTCGGCCCTCCGTCCACGCCGAGGCAGGCAGGCCCGGAACACCGCAAGCGTGTGCGCCCAATCGTTCTCATCCATCTTTGTCGACATGGACCCCGGCCCCTGATTCGGTCGGAGTCCTATGAATCACGCCTGATTCACCGCGGGAATCCCAAAAACATCATCTGTCGAAAATTCGTCCACACGGCCTAGTAAGCGCTAGTAAAACTGCTAGCGTTTGCTAGCGCTTATTTTTTCGAATCGGGACTTTTCAATGGGTTACGGCCGATTTGAATGTAGGTTTCTCCCCATCTTGGGCTCCGCTCAAGGGCATGTCGATCTCGCTGTTCCCCGCTCAAGAGCCCTTTGGTGAGATCGGCCAGTCCGGCGACTAGAAATTGATAACATGTATTCTGATTTTTTGCAATGCTCGGGCCACGCTTTTTGCGGGCGCTGGTGGTCGGACTGCCGTTCAAGGGAACAGGGGTGAAGGTTTCAGGGCGGACTTGTCCTGGCCATCCACGTACTCATGACGTTAAAACGCAGGGGCCGCGCGCCGCAGGCGTTATTCGCTTTACGAGCCGCTGGCGACTCGTGGACGGCCAAGACCAGGCCGGCCAAGACGGCACAGCCTCCGAGAGGTGCGAGATCGCCGCCGAGGCGGCAGGCGTCACTTAATGCTGCTCCAGGCCATCAACAGACACGTCCGAGGCGCCAATACAGGTGCATTTTGCGTCATTTGCCGCATCTGGAAGCCTCGCAATTGCCTACGACGTCGGCGCGCTCGTCGCCCCAGCCTACGCCAAGCCCGAAAGCGCAGACGTAAGATCGTCCACGATATCCTGGGGATGCTCGAGACCCGTGGATAGCCGCAGCAAGCCCGGCTCGACGCCGGCGGCGGCAAGTTGGTCGGGCGATTGATGGGAGAAGATCATCGAAGCGGGGTGGATGATCAAAGTCTCCGTTCCGCCGAGGCTCGCCGCCGACGTGCACAGCCGCACATTCCGCAAGACGTTCTGAGCCCGTTTGAAACGCTCTTCAGCGGTCGGGCCCGCGACCTCGAAGGCCATCATGCCGCTAAAGCCCCCCGGCATTTGACGGCGTGCGAGTTCGTGCTGCGGATGCCAAGCGAGACCGGGATAATGGACCTTGGCGACGCTGCGCGCCTTCGCGAGCGCTTCGGCCACCAAAACTCCCGTTTGGTTGTGCTGGCGCATTCTAAGCGCATAGGTCTTGAGCCCGCGCCCGAGGAGCCACGCCTCCATCGGATGGAGCACCGGACCATGCACCCGCGCATATTCCCAAACCGGCTCCACGAGCTTGCGCGACCCTGCGACGGCGCCCGCAGTCACATCGCTGTGGCCGTTGAGGTATTTTGTGGCGGAGTGCACGACGAGATCGACACCGAGGGTCAGCGGAAGCTGATTGAAACTCGACGCAAACGTGTTGTCCGTAACGACGATCGCGCCTTGTGCATGGGCGAGCGCCGAAACGGCCTCAAGGTCTGTCAGCGCCATGGTCGGGTTGGTGGGGGTTTCGGTGTAGACGAGGCGTGTCCTCGGACCAATCGTCTGGGCAAAGGCCTCGATGTCGGTCTGGTCGACCTGCGTCACCTCGACGCCCTGCCGCGGCAGCCATTCCGTGAGCAGGGTGAGCGCCGCCGTGTAGTGCGCTTTTTGCGCGACGACATGATCGCCAGCGCGCACGTTGCTCAGGATAGAGGCCGCAATCGCCGCCATGCCGGAACCGACCGCGACGGCGCTCTCGGCCCCCTCGAGGTCAGCGACAATAGCCTCGACATGCGCAGCATTGGGCGAGCCATACCGGGTGTAGAAGCGTTGCGGATGCCAGCTCGCCGCGATCTCGGCCCCGAGTTCGGGCGTTGGCAGAACGTAGGTCGAGGTTTGGTAGATCGGGGAAGCGACGGGTTCGCCGCCTGGCGCCGCCTGGGTCCTCGGATGTTGAAGCCGGGTCTCAATCCCGCGAGTCTTTTCCGTCATGGCATCGCCCTCCCGTAACTCGCTTTCGCACCTCCGAAGAATATGCGAACTTTTGTGCCGAAACTCTCTGAAGTTGGGCGCACGGAATCATGACTATGCAAAAAATCCGCGAAATTGATTCCTTTGACGAGAAAATCCTGCACGCCCTGCAATCGGACGGACGAAAAACCAGCATCGAACTTGCCGAGGTCGTCGGCCTATCGCCATCGAGTTGTCAGCGCCGGCAGCGAGATCTGGAACAGCAGGGAATCATTCGGGGCTACAGAGCCGACATCGACCCGGCGGTTCTCGGTCAGTCGTTCACGGTCTTTGCCGCCGTGCAGTTGGAACGTCACGTGCGCAGCGACGTTCAAGCCTTCCAGAAAGCCGTCACACGGCTCCCCGGAATCCTCGAGGTGCACCATGTCGCGGGGGCCTTCGACTATCTCCTCCGCGTCGCCGTTGCCGATTTGGCGAGCTACGAAATTTTCCACGCCGATCGTCTGACGGAGCTGCCGGGGGTGGCGCACATCACTTCGTATGTCGTGATGTCGACACTGAGCGGATCTATTTGAACCCGTAGAGCGCAGCGGGATTGTCGACCAGGATGCGATTGCGTGTCCCTTCCTCCGGCGCCCAATCGGCCAGGAGGTCGAAGAGGATGGCGTCGTCCGGCTTGGAATCGGCCTTCTCGGTCGGGTGGGGCCAGTCGCTGCCCCAGACCATTCGCTCCGGCGCCGCTTTCACATAACCCTGAGCGACCTTGCTGACGTCGGCGTAGCTCGGAGGCCCGACTTTCGTCTCCATGTAGGCGCCGGAGAGCTTCACCCAGGTCCGGCCGTGATCGAGCATTTTCAGCACCGACGCGAAAGCCGGATGATCGACGCCGGCGGGCTCCGGAATGCGCGCCATGTGGTCGAACACGATCGGGCTCGGCAGCCGCTGGAAGAGGTCCGCGTTTTCGACGATGGCGTCGCCGAGCATATGGATCTGGACGTGCCAGCCGAGGTCGTTGACGCGCTTCGACAACGGCTCGAGCATGTCGATCGTGGTGGCGCCGGACTGGACGAGATTGAAGCGGATGCCGCGAATGCCGAGGTCGTGCAGCCGCTTGAGTTCGGAATCGGTGACGCTGGTGTCGACCACCGCCACGCCATGCGCGCTTGGGCCCAGCGTGGCCATCGCGTCGAGGGTGCAGGCATTGTCGGTCCCGTAGGTCGAGGGCGTGACGACGACGTTGCGCGTCGTGCCGAGCCGATTCTGAAGCCGGCGATAGTCGTCGACGGTCGCGTCCTGCGGTCGCAGCTTGGCGTTGGGAGCGACCGGAAAGCGGCTGTCGTAAATGTGCATGTGACAGTCGCACGCGTTCGGGGGCGCCTTGAGCTTTGGCGGCTCCGTTCCCGCCGACCAGGGCACGGTCTGCGCATGTCCCGCCGTTGCGTCCAATCCGCTTGCCACGATGAAGGTCGCTCCCATGGCTTTGAGAAAGCCTCGGCGGGTTCTGGCGCCGCTCATGTCTATCCTCCCCATGGCCGGCGGAGATCCGCCGCGCCGGCGTAGACTACGTCAGTTGCGGGCCGCTTCAAAATCGGCCACGCGGGGGTCGCTGGTCGACGCCACGATGCCGGCGATGTCCGCGCGGAGAACCGGCAACAGCTCCGTCTCGAACCAGGGGTTGCGCTTGAGCCAGGCATTGTTGCGCCAGGAGGGATGGGGCATCGGCACGAGACGGGGATGGTCCGTCGCGCGATAGAGGTCGCGCCAGCGCACGACCGTCTCGCTTAAGGACTTGCCGATGCGTTTCGGGCCAACGTGCCATTTCTGGGCGTATTGCCCGACGAGCAGAATGAGCTCCAGGTTGGGGAGCGCCGCAAAGAGGCGCTTGCGCCAGAGTTCGGCGCATTCGCGGCGGGGCGGCAGGTCGCCGCCATGAGCGTCGAGGCCGGGGAAGCAGAAGCCCATGGCCGCCACGGCGACGATGTTTGGATCGTAGAAAACGTCCTCGCCGATGCCGAGCCAGTTCCGCAGGCGCACGCCCGACGGGTCGGTGTAGGGACGGCCCGAGGCGTGGACTCGAACGCCCGGCGCCTGGCCCGCGATGCAGATGCGCGCGGAGGGAGAAATCTGGAAGACCGGTCGCGGCTCATGCGGCAAAGGGGCGCCATATCGGGGCGCGTCGCGGCAAGCGCGACATGCGCGGATCTCTTCGAGGAGCGTCGCGAGCGAGGGGGGATCCGCATCCATGCGATTTGAATGGCCGGCCAAGGTTTCGTCTTGGAATACTAGAGGCTGACGTGCAATTATTGACTACCTTTTGCCGATGACGACAATACCGGGTAAGTCAAGGGCCGCTCGTAAGTCTGCTTGGACAGGTGGATTTCAATCGATTGCAGCAGGTCAATAACGTCAGCGGGACCCATAAAATCAAAGAGCACTGGTCCCGACAAAGAAGGTGTTATCTCATAGACGGTGCCGACCGGACTTCTCACGACAGCGCTTTTATTGTGGGCTGGATGCCCTGCCAAGCGTTTTAGACCTTCCTTTGTGATTTTAAACCTGTTGCCGTGAGCGACTCCGTTCCGGAGGTGGTACACAAGCTCCAGAACGGGCGCACGATCGAAATATCCATATGCGCTCAATTCGTCGCCCAGCGTCAGCAGCGCGCCTAATGCCCAACCCCGCAACACCTCGCTCTGCAAGCTATGATCTTGTCGGAAGAGATCGAGATAGAAGCGCAGGTTCAAGGTATGAGCAGTTCCGTCCTTGCGCTTGATCTCGCCGGTTGAGTTCCAGGGCAGCGAGTTGATCGACTGCGGGTTCGATGCGACCAGCTGAGCTACAAGAAACGCGTAGTACCCTGAAGCGAGCCGCTGAGCGGTTCGGCTTACGGTGAGCATTTCAGCGGAGGCAAACATCAAAATAATCCCGGGACAGCCGCGACCACGACTACGACGAGAATAGCGTGGAAATCGCGAAGCGCCCTTCTGCTGGCACGTGCAGGCCGTGAGCGCGGCTATCCAACGCCTGCGGCCCGATCAATCCGACAGCTCCGTCACGCCGCTCCCGCGCGCGCCCCCCGCTCCAGGCCGACTTCGGCCTCGAGGCTCTCAGAATCGCGAAAGACCGAGGCGACCGCGAGCGTGCGACCCGCGCGCCGCATGCGCACGAGGCCGTCCTTGGCCCCGATGTCGCCTTCGACAGCGAGATCGTCCCATTTCTCGGCATGGCCGACGTAGGCGATTTGAACGTCGTAGTGCTGGCTCCAGAAGAAGGGAACCGCGTCGAAGGGCTCATGGCTCCCGAGCATGTTGAGAGCCGCTGTCTGGCCCTGCCGTTCCGCCACGACCCAATGCTCGACGCGAATGGCTTCACCCGTGAGGCGATCCGGCCAGCGCGCGATGTCGCCGGCGGCGAAAATTCCCGGCGCGCTCGTTTCGAGAAAGGCGTCGACGGCGACGCCGCGGTCGATCCTGAGGCCAGCGGCTTCTGCAAGGCTGAGCCGCGGACGCACGCCGAGCCCGGCGACGATGAAATCGGCTTGAAGCGAGCTTCCGCCTTTGAGCGTCACGCGTTTGCCTTCCATCCCGCTCGCCGTCTCGCGCCAATGGAAGACGACGCCATGCTCCTCGTGAATGGATTGAACGAGACGGCTGAAGTCCGGACCCAAGATCCTCTCCATCGGCCGGTCTTCCGGCGCGACGACATGGACCTCGATGTTGCGCGCGCGGAGCGACGCTGCGACTTCGAGGCCGATGAAGCTCGCCCCGAGGACGACGACCCGCTTTGCCGTCCTCGCGCGCTCGATGATCGCCCGGCAGTCCTTCAGCGTGCGGAGCACGAGCACGTCCGACGGCCTGGCGCCGGGGAGGGACGGGGCCACGGGCTCGGCGCCGGTCGCGAGAAGCAGGCGATCGAACGGAATTGGGTCGCCTTGGGTGAGCGAAACTTCGCGCGCGCGGGCGTCGATGGCGGCGACGGTCGTGTTGAGGCGCAGGTCGATCGCGTTGTCGGAATAAAAGCTCTGATCGCGCAGCGGCAGCCATTCCTCTGGCGCGCTGCCGGCGAGATAATCCTTCGACAGATTGGGGCGATCGACAGGCGGCGCGTCGTCGCTGCTCAGCATGACGATGCCGCCCTCGTATTGGCGCCGGCGCAGCATCTCGGCTGCGGCGAATCCCGCCGCGCCGCCGCCGACGATCACAACCTTCTCTGGCTCATCCCGCTTTCCGCGAGTCCTCTTCTCAGCTTGAGCGCTCTTCTCACGGACGAAGATCTTGCCGTCGCGCTTCTCGACGCGCCACGTACTCACGGGACTCAAGGCTGGCGCGCGCAACGCTTCGCCAGTGCGGAGATCGAAGCAGGCGTGGTGCCAGGGGCACCGCACCGTATTCCTCGACAATGAGCCCCTCCGCGAGCGGCCCGTGATAGTGCGTGCAGTGGGCGCCGATCGGCGAAGACCTCCGCGCCGCGGCATACGAGCAGCACCGCCTCGTCTCCGACATGGCCGGCGAGCTTGGCGCCGTCGGGCAGTTCGTCGACGGGAATGCCGACGGCCAGATCAGGGCCGAATGGTTGAGCTTGATCCTCGGCCATCGCGTCCTCCTGCTGCTGTTTTTGCCGGCGCTTTCACGATGCGCGAGCTTGTTTTGAATACCAGACCGACAGACATAAATCCGGTCAGCCGATACTTTCGTGTAGCAGAGCCGCTCGCGTCTCCGCTTGATCCCGGCCCTTCAGCCATGTCATGCTGCGTTCACGACCGCAAAGCAATTTTGCGGCCCTCTGTCGGGTGACTTGGGGCGATTGGACGAGCCGACGGGGGTGTCGGCTCCTCGAGAGACCTCGACGAGGAGTGAGACAGGCGGGCGGCGCCATGATCCTCTGGCGGTGGGGTTCGAAGACTGGCTTTCAGGCTGGCGCCGTTGAGCGCCACTCTGCTCCTTGGCGGCTGCGATTGGGCGGTGCTCGATCCGAAAGGTCCGATCGCCGACGCCAACCGGCAAATCCTGATCGATTCGGTCGGCATCATGCTCGCCATCGTCATCCCGACGATCCTCGCCACCCTCGCGGCCGCCTGGTGGTACCGATCTTCCAACACGCGGGCGACCTATCTGCCGGACTTCGAATATTCCGGCGCGCTCGAGTTGATCGTGTGGGCGATTCCTCTCCTGACGATCATGCTTCTGGGCGGCGTCGCGTGGATCGGTTCGCATGACCTCGATCCGGCGCAGCCGATCAAGTCGAAGGAGGAGCCGCTCAACGTTCAGGTCGTGTCGCTCGACTGGAAGTGGCTGTTCATCTACCCGGACCAGCACGTCGCCAGCGTCAATCGCCTGGTTATTCCCGCGGGCACGCCGATCCACTTCACGCTGACCTCGGGCAGCGTGATGACGGCGTTCTTCGTGCCCCAGCTCGGCAGCATGATCTACACCATGAACAAGATGGGGACGCAGCTCCATTTGCTGGCCGATGATCCCGGCACGTTTCGCGGCCTCGCCACTCAGTTGAGCGGCGACGGGTTCGCGGACATGCATTTCGAGGTCGTGGCGAAAACGGCGCCCGAATTTTACGACTGGCTTGGCCAGACGCGCGCCTCGGGCGACGACCTCACGCCGGAGCGGTATATCGAGCTGTCGAAGCAAAGCGTTTTGCCGGAGCCGATCACTTTCAAGACGGTCGCCGATGATTTGTTCGACAAGATTCTCGATCAGACGTTGCCGCCGGGGCCCGGCCCCATAGCCGAGACCAATCCGGGCGCCGGCGTGCGGAAGGGGAACTAGAATGTTCGGCAAGCTGAGCTGGGGCGCCATTCCCTTCGACCAGCCGATTCCCTTGTTCGCGGGCGCGTTTGTCGTCGCGGTGATGCTCGGCGTGGTCGCCTTGATAACCATCAAGGGATGGGTTCCGTATCTGTGGAGTGAATGGATCACCAGCGTCGATCACAAGCGGATCGGCATCATGTACGTGACGCTGGCCGCGGTAATGCTGCTGCGCGGTTTCATCGACGCGATCATGATGCGCTCGCAGCAAGCGATCGCGTTCAAGTCCCAGGGCTATTTGCCGCCGGAGCACTACAACCAGATCTTCTCCGCCCATGGCACGATCATGATCTTCTTCGTCGCCATGCCGTTCGTGATCGGACTTATGAATTTCGTCTTGCCGTTGCAACTCGGTGTCCGCGACGTCGCCTTTCCGACGCTCAATTCGGTCAGCTTCTGGCTGACGGCGACCGGCGCGCTCCTGATCAACATCTCTCTGGTGGTCGGTGAGTTCGCGCGCACCGGCTGGCTGCCGTTTCCCCCGCTTTCGGAGCTCGCCTATTCGCCGGGCGTCGGCGTCGATTATTACTTGTGGGGCATCCAGATTTCCGGCGTCGGGACGCTGATGACCGGGGTGAATTTCGTCACCACGATTTTGAAGATTCATGCCCCGGGCATGACCTATATGCGCATGCCGGTTTTCTGTTGGACGGCGCTGGCCGCCAACTTGCTGATCGTCGCCGCGTTCCCGGTCCTCACCGCCACGCTCGCGATGCTGACGCTCGACCGCTACCTCGGCTTCCACTTCTTCACCAACGAGGGTGGCGGCAACATGATGATGTTCATGAACCTCATCTGGGTGTGGGGCCACCCGGAGGTCTACATCCTCATCCTGCCGGCGTTTGGCGTGTTCTCCGAAGTTGTCGCAACCTTTTCCCGCAAGCCGCTGTTCGGCTACCGGTCGATGGTGCTCGCGACGCTCGCGATCTGCGTCGTCTCGTTCATGGTGTGGCTGCACCACTTCTTCACCATGGGCGCCGGCGCGAACGTCAACGCCATCTTTGGCATCGCCTCGATGGTCATCGCGGTCCCGACGGGCGTGAAGATCTATAACTGGCTGTTCACCATGTACGGCGGCCGGATCGTCTATGCGACGCCGATGCTGTGGTCGATCGGTTTCATGGTGACCTTCGTTATTGGCGGCCTGACTGGCGTTTTGGTGGCGGTTCCGCCCGCCGATTTCATGGTGCACAACAGCCTGTTCCTGGTCGCCCATTTCCATAACGTGATCATTGGCGGCGTGCTGTTCGGGATGTTCGCCGGCTACACCTACTGGTTCCCGAAGGCGTTTGGCTTCCGTCTGTATGAGGGCTGGGGCAAGGCTGCATTCTGGTGCTGGTTTGTCGGCTTCTACCTGGCCTTCGTGCCCCTCTATGTCGTGGGCCTTATGGGCATGACCCGGCGAATGCAGCATTACGACGTGCCGGAATGGCATCCCTGGCTCCTGGTTGCGGCATTGGGCTCGGCGGTCATTCTCGCCGGCATCGTGTGTCAGGCCACCCAGCTTGTTCTCAGCATCCGCGATCGCGAGCAACTGCGCGATGTGACGGGCGACCCTTGGCGAGGCCGGACGCTCGAATGGTCGACGTCGTCGCCGCCGCCGGTGTTCAATTTCGCCGTCCTGCCTCAGGTCGAGAGCATCGACGACTATTGGCGCACCCAGCGCCTCGCCGAGCGTGGGGCCGCTCCCAGGGTCGAGCCGGACTACCAGCCGATCGAGATGCCGCGAAACAGCCCGACCGGCTTCATCTGCGCGTTCTTCGCGACGTTCGCCGGCTTCGGCATGATCTGGCAGATCTGGTGGCTGGTTATCGTGAGCCTCGTCGGCGCCTTCGCGACCTTTGTCGTCTTCGCGTGGCGCGACCGCACCGAATATGAAATTCCGGCCGATGAGGTGGCGCGCATTGATCGCGCGAACAGGCGCGCGCGGGGCGAGGCGCCCGCAACCGTGGAGGCGGTCTCGTGACGGCCTTTCAGGCAAGCGTGGACTACGGCGACGGCCGGCGCGAGGAAGCGCACGGCCATACCGAAGCGCTTTTCGATCACACGGATCCAGCCTCCAAGCGCATCATCGTCGGCTACGGCTTCTGGATCTTCCTGCTCAGCGACATCATCATGTTCTCGGCGTTCTTCGCCACCTACGCGGTGCTCTCCGGCGAGACCGCGGGCGGGCCGAGCGGCAAGGATCTGTTCGACCTGCACAATGTCGCGATCGAGACCGCCTGCCTGTTGCTGTCAAGCTTCACCTGCGGCCTGGCCGCGATCGGCGCGCGGGCGCATAACGGCCTCATGTACTACGGCGGCATGGCGGCGACATGCGTGCTGGGCCTGGGCTTCCTCGCGATCGAGATCCACGAATTCGTCGGCCTGATCGCACAGGGCGCGGGACCGACGCGCAGCGCGTTCCTGTCCGCCTTCTTCACCCTGGTCGGTTGCCACGGCGTCCACGTCACGCTCGGGATTTTATGGCTGCTGACGATGATCGCGCAGGTGTTCGCGAAGGGCTATCGCGCCGACATTCTGCGTCGCGTCCTCTGCTTTGCTTTGTTCTGGCATACGCTCGACATCATCTGGGTCGCGATTTTCACGGTCGTCTATCTTTTCGGAGCCGGCGCATGACCTCAACCGACGACTATCAGCCGCTGCACGGGGCCGACCACGCTCCCGGCGACGAGCCCGCGGGACGTCACGAGATCGCGGAAGGCGTCGTTGGCTATCTCATCGGTCTTGGGCTCGCGGTTCTCTTGACCGCGGTGTCGTTCTTTATCGCCGGGACGTCCTTGGTTTGGCATCCCAGCATTCCGATTGCGCTGGTGGTGCTGGCCGTCGCGCAGATCGGCGTGCATCTGGTCTTCTTCCTGCACATCACCACCGGCCCCGACAACGTGAACAACGTGCTGGCGCTCGCATTCGGCGTCCTGATCGTCTTTCTGATCATCATCGGGTCGCTCTGGATCATGTACAATTTGAACCAGAACATGGGGCCGATGCAGATGCCGATGGGATGATCGTCATCGCGAGCCATAGGGCGTTGAAGAGGCCCGTCTCTCGACGGGCTATGGCTCCTCGCAATGACGATTCCATCCGAACGCGGCGCGCCTAGGAAAGCGCGCCGAAGGGCGCGGCTTCGCTGGTCTGCTTGACCTTGCGCGTCCAAATGCGCACCGGGCTCGCCCGGCCTCGCAAGTGATGTTCGCCGGCATCCTCCAACCGGCCGACGCGCTCCGCGGCGATGTCCGGGGACGAAGCTTGGATCGCTCGAACAACCGCGTCGCTTACGACCAATTGCGTTTTTAATGAGCGGGTCAGCGTCTGCAGCCGCGCCGCGGTGTTGACCGTATCGCCGATCGCGGTGAACGACATGCCGTATTCGCTGCCGACATCGCCAAGCACGACCGGTCCGTAGTTGAGGCCGATGCCAATATCGAGCCGGGCGTCTCCCTTCGCCTCGCGTTCGTCGTTCCAGCGTTCGAGCGAATCGAGCATCATCTCGGCGCAATTCAGCGCATTGGCGGCGTCATTGGGGCTCGCGGCCGGGGCGCCGAATACTGCGATTATCCCATCGCCCATATATTGGTCGACCGTACCGCCGCTGGCGAAGATCTGCGCTGTCATTCGGGTATGAAACTCGCGCAGCATCGCGAGCACGTCTTCGGGAGCCATGAGCTCGGCCATTCGCGTGAACGCGACAATGTCGGCAAACAGCACGGCGACCGTCTCCCGGCGCCCGGCCCCGAGCGGTTCGTCCTGGGAGGCCAGCAGCTCGACAATGTTCGGCGAGAAATAGCGCGAAAGATTGTTCCGCGCGCGTTCAGCGGCCATGCGCAGCCGGTCCATCTCACGCAGCTTTGCAACGTTGGCCAAAGCCTTGCGGACCGTAATCTCGAGATCGCCGAGATCCACCGGCTTGGTGACGAAATCGAAGGCGCCTCGATTCATTGCGGTTCTCAGATTCGTCATGTCTCCATACGCCGAGACGATGATCGCCTGCACCTCGAGCTGCCGCTCGCGAAGTTCGCTGAGCAAAGTCAGCCCGTCCATCACCGGCATGTTGATGTCGAGCAGCATGAGATCAATGTCAGGTTCGGCGGACAGCGCCACAAGCGCCTCCTCGCCATGGTGAGCGAAACGGAATTCGAACTCCTGGTCGCGGATTTGGCGACGGAAGCGCTGTGTGATCAGGAGCTCGAAATCCGGCTCGTCATCCACAGCGAGTATCTTGGTCGAAGCGGCCAACGGGCTCCCCTTAGCTCAACGGTCCGTGCAACTCGCGCAGGCGGATCTTCAGGAAATCAAAGTCGACCGGCTTGGTCACAAAATCAGCCGCGCCGCCCTCGGCGGCGCGGCGGCGCCGTTCATCGTCGCCGTAAGCGGTCAACATCATCACCGGGAGCTCAGGTCGCCTCTTCTTGATTTCACGCAGGAGCGCCAGACCATCCATTCCGGGCATATTGATATCCGACAAGATCACGATTGGCCGCGGCTCGATTTCGACCGCAAGGCGCTCAAGCGCTTCCGAACCCGAGAAGGCAAAATCCAGGATATAGACGCCCTCTCGCGTTTCGTGACGAAATTGCTGCCGAAACAGGATTGCGACGTCGGGTTCGTCATCGACAATCAGAATGCTAACCGCCATGACCTCACAACTCACGCAGAAGGGTTCAGCGCGCTTTTGGCGCCGAGGCCGCGCGGCAGACGCACCGTGAATTCGGTAAACTCTCCCACCCTGCTCGAGACCTCGATCGTTCCGCCATGCTGTTTGGTGATAATTTCATAGCTGATCGACAGTCCGAGCCCGGTGCCCTCGCCGCTCGGTTTTGTGGTGAAAAAAGGTTGGAACAGCTTGTCCCTGATCTCAGCCGGAATGCCGCTTCCGTTGTCGCGCACTCGCACCTCAACGGCTTCCGCAAGATCGCGCGAGGTCACGGTCAACGTCGGTTTGAACTCGGAAGAGCCTGTCTCGCGCCGGCGCTTGTTCGTGGCGTAAAAGGCATTGCCGAAGAGATTGAGAAACACGCGCGTGATATCTTGCGGCACGAGCGCGATCGGCGCGATGGTCTTGCTGTAAGCCCGTTCGATCGTCATGTTGAAGTTTTGATCTTGAGCGCGGGCGCCGTGATAGGCGAGATTGAGCGAGTTGTCGACCAGGGCGTTGAGGTCCACGCTTTCCAGACTGCCGCCGCCGCTGCGGGAATGAGCCAGCATGCTCTTGACGATGTTGTCCGCGCGCTTGCCGTGCTCGACGATCCGTTTGAGGTTGCCGATCAGCATCTCGCTGGTCTCATCGACCTCGCGGCGCCGGCGCTCGTCGAGCGCTGCAAGCGCCGGCCCAGCGGCGTCGTTCAGCTCGTCCAGCAGACCGACCGAAAGGCTCGCGAAATTGTTGACGAAATTGAGAGGGTTCTTGATCTCGTGCGCGATTCCCGCGGTCAATTGACCGAGCGAGGCCATTTTCTCCGCCTGAATGAGATTGGCCTGAGCCGCCTTCAGATCATGCAGGGCGGCCTCGGCCGTGTCGCGCGCGGCCCGAGTTTCCATTTCCGCCTGTTGTCGTTCGCGTTCGAGGCGGTCTCGCTCGACCAGGCTGTCGCGCAACATGCCGAGCGTCCTCGTCATGCCGGCGATCTCCGGCACTCTTGAGGGCGCCATGGCGACGTTCAGTTCGCCATGCGTGATTGAAGCAATGCTTCGATCAAGCTGCTTTAAGGGAGCGGTGATCGAGTGAACGGTCAAGGCGGTGAAGCCCAATGCAAGGGCCAGCGCGCCGATTCCCGCCCCGATCGCCAGTTTCACCGCAAATTCGGCGTGATGCGTGGACGCGTCTCGCCGCGCCAGGGCCTGTTCCTCGACTCTTTCCACGATCCTGTCGAGGCGGTCATCGATCGCCATGACCCGATTCTTGGCCTGCGACAGCAGAGCGTTGCCGGCCGCGCTGTCGTCGCTCGAGTAGGCGACGCCTGCCTGCCGCGCGAGATCGGTCATGGTGTAGACTTCGCCTTTGATCGCCTCAACGACCGTGGGATCGACTTCCGATATCGCCTTCAGATCGGAGCTGAGCCCCGATTCGGCGAGCTCCGCCGCCTGCCGAGACGCCGCGAGCTGCGTGACGGCCGAGTTGATCGCCCAATATTTCAAATCGCCGAAGTGCTTGCTGGCCGAATTGGCGTTCCTGACGATCGAAACCAGCTTGGCTTCCTCGGTGAGGCTTTCCGAGTCGCGGACCAGCTCCCGGATCAGAAGCGCAGAGGAGCCGGCGAGGATCGCCAGCAGCAGGACTGACAGGAAGATCAGCCTCAGGCGAATTGAGAAATTCGGCATCATCGGGTTTCACAAAGGCCACGACACACAGGGACGAAACGGCGAAACATTCACAGTCTGCACGCGGGCGCCCTCGCTTGACGCCGGGGATGGGTCAAACCGTATGGACCCCCCGATGTTCGGCGTCCGTGATCATCATCACACAGTTGGTCAGTCAGCAGAAGAGTGTCTACATTGGGATTGAACTGTGCGATGAGATGGACGCTCAATCCCCACTATCGGTCGGGATCGATTGAATGAAAGCCAGGTGGAGGAAAAGATGAAAGCCTTGAAACGTCAGCGCGCTCTTATTCCTTTTGTTATACTTGTAGCCTTTGTGAACGCGGGGGCCGCCCTTGCAGAGGCCACGTCCTTCAAGATCCCGCTGACAGGCGCGCAATGCGTTCCGCCCGTGGACACGCCAGGCTCGGGGACCGCCGCGCTGACCTACGATCCCGCGACGCGGGTGGTCACCTGGAACATTTCTTACACCGGCCTGTCGAGCGCGGCGACGATGGCTCATTTCCACGGCCCGGCGGCGGCAGGCAAAAATGGGCCGCCCGTGATCTGGCTCAGCACGCAGGGCAGCCCGCCCTCGAATCCGATGACAGGGACCGCCACGCTCACCCCGGATCAGGCGAAGCAGTTTTCCGCCGGCGAGTGGTATGTCAACGTTCACAGCCAATCTCATCCGGCAGGGGAGATCCGCGGTCAGGTCATTCCTCCCAAGAGCTGAACGCGAAAAGCTGACGGGGCTCACAAGAGGTTGACCAGCAAGGCTGTGGCCACGGCGCACCCCAGCAACAACAGGCCCGCTCGCGCGGGACTGCCGGGCCGCGGCTCGGCGATGCTTGCGGGCAGGACCTTTGTTCCCGTGATCATCGGGCGCAGCAGGTTCTGCCCCTTGAAGAGGGCAAACCCCGCGATCGCCAGAACGTGCAGTGCGATGGCGGCCAGCAGCGCATCCCAGAAGATCGTGTGCGAGGACTCGATCGCGTTGGCCGCCCACGCCGGCACAATTTCGGTCAGCGGCCCTTCGTCGGCGATGTCATTGGCGACATAGAGTCCAGTCAAGGCCTCGACGAAAAGCAGGGCGAGCAGGATGAGCACCATCCAGCCGCCGGCCGGATTGTGCCCGACCTGGCGGTCGGGCTCTCGCCGAAGCGAATCCTTGAGATGCCGCAGGGCAGTTCTCGGAGAGGTCAGGAAGCGGGAAAAGCGCGCCGTCTCGCCCCCAAAGACGCCCCACGACAGCCTGAACAAGACCAGGGTGAGCACCGCTTGGCCGACCCATCCGTGCCAGACCATCCAGTTCAGTCGCCACGTCGCATAGGCGGCCGCGACAAGCGCCACCATGAGCCAGTGGAAGACACGGATAAAAATGTCCCACACGAGAACGATGCGCGGCGCAGATCCCATCGCCTGACCCGTGTCGGCAGATTCGCTCAGACGATTATCGCAATATCGGCCGGGGCCGTCCATGGCGGCGCGGGGAGGATCGAAAGGGTGGAGGCTGCGCGCAGGACGGGGCCGCGGCAACTCACTCAAAATAGCAGGATCGTGGCGAAATCGATCCGCGTGACCTTTAGATCTCCGGTCGCAGAACGGTGCGAGCGACAGCGTCGCGCCAACCGCGATAGCGGGATTCGCGTTCGCTTGGCGCCATCGACGGCCGGAAGCTCGCTTGTCGGCGCCAAGTGAGCGAAAACTGCTCAGGCTCGGGGTAGAGGCCCGCCTGCCAGCCGGCCAGATAGCCAGCGCCGAGAGCGGTGGTCTCGAGGATCTCGGGGCGGTCGACCTGCGCGTTCACCATGTCGGCGAGGAATTGCATCGTCCAGTCGCTCGCGCTCATTCCGCCGTCGATCCGGATGACCGAAGCAAATTCGCCGCCCCACAACCCCTGGGAATCGGCGCGCATCGCGTCGATCAGGTCCCGCGTTTGATAGCCGACGCTCTCGAGCGCCGCGCGCGCGATCTCCTTCCGGGTGGCGCCGCGCGTTAATCCAAAGATCGCGGCGCGGGCCTCGCTGTCCCAATGGGGAGCGCCGAGGCCGGTGAAGGCCGGCACCAGATAGACCTGCTGGCGGGGGTCGGCGCTCGCCGCCAGTTCGCCGGCTTCGGGGGCGGTGGCGAGAATGCCGAGGCCGTCGCGCAACCATTGCACGGTCGCGCCCGCCGAGAAGATCGATCCCTCGAGCGCAAAGGTGCGCTTGCCCTTGAACTGGTAGGCAATGGTCGTCAGCAATTTGTGCGTCGACCCGACCGCCTTGTCGCCGGTGTTGGCGAGCGCGAAGCATCCCGTCCCGTAGGTCGACTTCACCATTCCGGGACGAAAACACGCCTGTCCGATGAGCGCCGCCTGCTGATCTCCAGCGACGCCCCGGATGGGGACCGCGACGCCGAGATGTTCGGCCGCCGCCTCGCCAAATTCCGCGGCGCAGTCCTTGACCTCGGGCAGCATCGAGGCTGGAATCCGGAAGAGAGCGAGAAGATCCTCGTCCCACGACCCGGAGTGAATATTGAACAGCAGCGTCCTCGAGGCGTTGGTGGCGTCCGTGACGTGAACCTTGCCGTCGGTCAGGCGCCAGACGAGAAAGCTGTCGACGGTGCCGAAGGCCAGCCCTCCACGTTCCGCTTCAGTGCGCGCGCCGGGAACATTGTCCAGGATCCAGGCGATTTTCGTCGCCGAGAAATAGGGGTCGAGCCGCAAGCCGGCGCGCTTGGACACGAGCGTCTCGCATCCGCGCTGCTTGAGTTCGGCGCACAGCGGCGCCGTTCGGCGATCCTGCCAGACGATCGCATTGTGGACCGGCCGGCCGGTCGTCCGGCTCCAGACCAGTGTCGTTTCGCGCTGGTTTGTTATTCCGAGTCCGGCAAGCGCGCCGGGCTCGATGGCTGCACTGCGGAGAGCCTGCCGCGCTGTCGCGAGCGTGGTTCGCCAGAGCGATTCCGGGTCGTGCTCGACCCAGCCGGGCTGGGGAAAGATTTGCGGAAACTCCTCCTGCGCCATGGCGACGAGCGCGGCGCCCGGCCCAAAAATGATCGAGCGCGTCGAGGTCGTGCCCTGGTCGACGACGAGAACATGGCCAGTCATGGGGCTTATCCCTGCTTGGACGCGAAGGAGTCGGGCCTTGGGCGCGACGCGATTGGCGATCCAAGTCTATCAGTGCTGTTTCTTGGGCGCAGCCGCGGTCTAGGTCTTCAAGAGGCCGCAGTCGGCGTTTCTCAAAGGCGTCTGCCGCATCTACGTCGCGACGGACTCAGGCTGCCTCTCGAGAAGATGCGACAGGAACGCGAGCCCGCGCTCGACCTGAGTGCGCGTGATTGGCCCGCCCAGTCCGACGCGCACGGCTTCGGGCGGAGCGCCATTCGCCGCGAAGGCGTCGCTTGGAACGACGCCGAGACCGCTCGCCCGCGCCTGACCGACGAAGACCGAGCGCGTCCAGCCGTTGCGCATCGGCAGCCAGATGTTGAAGCTCAGCGGATCGGAGAGGTACGATCCCGGCTCCAGAGCCTTGGCGGCAATGCGCTCTCGAGCGGTGCTTTCCGACCGAATGAATCGCAGGATCGTGTCGGCGGTGCCGTCGTTGATCCACCGCGTTGCGACCGCCGCCGAGATCGGCGACGCCATCACGCAGAGCGCGCGCATCGCGCTGTTGAACGACCACGCGGCCGGCGGATCCGGCGCGACGACATAGGCGAGACGCAGGCCGGCGCCGATGCATTTGGCGAGTCCCGCGATGTGCCAGCAGATATCGGGCGCAATGGCGGCGAGGGGCGGGGGGCCATGCGTCGGAATGAACCCATACGCGTCGTCCTCGACGATCGGGATCTGGAAACGGCGTGCGAGCGAGCAGATGGCGGCGCGTCGGCGTTCGGGGATGGTGATGGTTTTTGGATTCTGTAAAGTGGGGTTGAGATAAATCGCCTTCGGCGCGTGGCGGCGCACCGCCTCCTCGAGCGCCTCCGGGATGATTCCGTCGCCGTCCATCTCGACCCCGATCAGTTGCAAACCGAGTTGCGCGCAGATCGAACGCACCCCGGGATAGGTGATCGCTTCGCAGAGGACGCTGTCGCCGGCCCGCGCCAGCAAGCTGAAGATCCCGACCATGGCGCCATGCGCGCCGGGCGCGAGGAATATGCGTTCCTGCGAGGGGACGAGCGCGCGCCGTCCGAGCCAGCTTGCGGCGGCGTCCCGGTCCATCGGCGATCCGCCGAAGCCCTGGTAGCGCAGAAGCGAATCGAGATCGGCGGCGACGCTCGCAAACCCCGCCCTCATCCGCTGAAGCAGTTCCGGATCTTCAGGCTCCGGCGGCATGTTCATCGTGAAGTCGGCGCGCGAGCGCTGCGGGCCGGAATCGCCTCGAACCGAGGCGTGTCGCCGAACGAAGGTGCCGCGTCCGACCACGGATTCGACGAGCCCGCGCTTTCCAGCCTCGACATAGCCTCGCGCGACCGTGGTGAAGTCGAGCGCCAGACGCCCGGCCAGGTCTCTCTGCGGCGGCAGGCGATCGCCCGGCGCCAGGCGCCCCGCCGATACGTCGGCTGCGATCGCATCCGCGATGGCGAGATATTTCGGGCCGTCACGCCCCTGAAGGACTGGCGCCCAGGACTTCATGATTGAGCCGCCGGTCTCCGGGAGCCGAAATTGACTGGAGATTGTTGGGCGCTGGGCGCCTCGCCTTGGGGCGCCGGAACGCACGAGAAATCAGCCTCCCTTCCCAGCTTTGATGGGATCAAGGGGCTATTGACTGTAAACTTGACCCGATTCACCGGATTTTGACCCCAGTATTGACCGCAAACATGATGGCACGGCCATTGCACCACGTCCAGCAACGCCGGCGCAGGGGCCGGCTCGCAAGGGAAAGGCCAAACCACGATGCCAGCGGTCACTCATCCGGCTCACAAGAAAGGCGATTCTTTCGTCGACTATGAGGAAAAGGTTTTCGAGGACGTCAAGGCGCAGCCCGGCGAGAAAGCCCTCGTGACCTTCCACACGGTCGCCTTCGAAGGGTCGATTGGCCTCGTCAACCTGCTTCAGGCGACCCGCCTTCAGCGCAAAGGCTTCGAAACCTCGATTCTGCTCTATGGGCCGGGCGTCACCCTTGGCGTCCAGCGCGGCTTTCCCAAGATCGGCGACGAAGCCTTCCCGGGCGCACAGAACTTCAACAACCAGATCACCAAGTTCATCGCCGAGGGCGGCAAGGTCTATGCCTGCCGCTTCGCGCTGCAGGCGCTGTACGGCCACGGCGAACCGTCCTTGATCGAGGGCATCCGGCCGATCAACCCGCTCGACGTGCTCGACCTCGTACTCCTGCATCGCCGCGACAACGCCTTCATCCTCGACACCTGGACGCTCTGACGCCTCTGAGGCGTGCCGGCGTCCGGCCCGCCAACTCAAAAGAGAACGCGATGGCAAAGAAGCAAAAGGTGCGCGCCGCGGCGCTGCAGATCGCGCCCGATCTGACGTCTGGCGCGGCGACGCTCGATCGGGTGATCGTGGCGATCGACGAAGCGGCGGGGAAGGGGGCCGAGTTCATCGTTTTCCCCGAGACTTTCGTCCCCTGGTATCCTTACTTCTCCTTCGTCACGCCGCCCGTCCAGAGCGGGGCGGAGCATATCCGTCTCTATGAGCACGCGATTGCCGCGCCTGGCCCGGAGACCGATCGGGTCGCGGCGGCGGCGCGCAAACACGGCGCGGTCGTCGTGCTTGGTATCAACGAGCGCGACCACGGAACGCTTTACAACGCTCAGCTCGTCTTCGATGCCGACGGCGCGCTCAAACTGAAGCGGCGCAAGATCACGCCGACTTTCCACGAGCGGATGATTTGGGGGCATGGCGACGGCTCGGGCTTGACCGTGGTCGACACCGCCGTCGGCCGCGTGGGCGCCCTTGCCTGCTGGGAGCACTACAATCCTCTCGCCCGCTACGCGCTGATGGCGCAGCACGAGGAGATCCACGCCGCGCAGTTTCCGGGCTCGCTGGTCGGCCCGATCTTCGCCGAGCAGATCGAAGTGACGATCCGCCATCACGCGCTCGAGAGCGGCTGCTTCGTGGTCAACGCCACGGGCTGGCTGACTGAAGCGCAGATCGCCTCGATCACGCCGAACGAGGCTCTTCAACGGGGCCTGCGCGGGGGATGCATGACAGCGATCATCTCGCCCGAGGGTCGCCATCTCGCCCCGCCGCTGACTGAAGGCGAGGGCATTCTCATCGCCGACCTCGATCTTTCCCTCATCGTCAAGCGCAAGCGGATGATGGATTCCGTCGGCCATTACGCGCGTCCAGAACTCATCAGCGTCCAGCTCGATCAGCGCCCGGCCCGTCCTTTGCATCTCACGCCCGAGCCTGCGCTTATCCCCGAAGGAGACGGCCATGAGCCTTCCGACCGAACAACTGATCAACGAGTTGCAGAGCTTTGGCGTTCGGCTGGCTGACCCGAAAGCTGGCGTCGAAAGTCGCCGCGGCGGCGCAGGCCCATCCGATCACAAGGCGCTGACGATCGACGGCGTGACGGTCATGGCGCCGGTGCATACGGCGCCGGCCTTCGACAGCCCCTACGTCATCGAGAGACCCGATTCCTCGGGCGCGAGCCGCGTCCTGCGTGACGGCCAGGCGGTCGCTGAAGTCCGCTTCCCGGCGCGGCCGCAATTCTACGATCTGAAGACCGAGGACGGCGTCCCCTATTCCCACATCGCGACGCTGCACGGCCGCGACGTTCTCGCAACCACCGTCCTGCAGACCTGCATCCGCTACCAGAGCCGCACGAAGACCTGCCAGTTCTGCGCCATCGGCCAGTCGCTTGCGGCGGGCAGGACGGTCGAGCGCAAGACGCCCGCTCAACTCGCGGAAGTCGCGCGCGCGGCGGTCGAACTCGATGGCGTCAAGCACATGGTGATGACCACCGGCACGCCGCCTGGCCGCGATCGCGGCGCGGCCATCCTGTGCGAGAGCGCTGCTGGCGTGAAAGCCGCTGTCGATCTTCCGATCCAGGCGCAGTGCGAGCCGCCCGATGACGACGGCTGGTTCGAACGCCTCGCCTTTGCTGGCGTTGACAGTCTCGGCATGCATCTCGAGGTCGTCACGCCCGAGCTCCGACGCAGGCTTATGCCGGGCAAGTCCGAAGTTCCTGTCGAGCGTTACTTCAAAGCCTTTGCGGCCGCCGTCCCGGTCTTCGGCCGGGGCCAGGTTTCGACCTACATCCTCGCGGGCCTTGGCGACTCGTCGGAATCGATACTCGCGATCTGCGAGAGGCTCGTGGCGCTGGGCGTCTACCCGTTCGTCGTCCCATTCGTGCCGATTTCGGGCACGCCGCTCGAAAGCCGCGCGGGGCCTGCGCCCGAATTCATGCACGCGATCCTAAACCCGCTTGCCGCCATGCTGGCCGCGAGCGAACTCAAGGCGACCGACATCAAGGCAGGATGCGGCAAGTGCGGCGCCTGCTCGGCGCTCTCGAGCTACGAGCGGAGGCTCGCGTCATGATCTTCGAGCCGTTCGAACGGTTCAGCGCGAGCGAGTTCCGCGTCAAATTCGCCGCCTCGCGCTGGGAGCGCGAAGGCGCCTATGCGCTGAGGCGGCAGGTTTTTTGCGGCGAGCAGGGCTTGTTCGGGCAAGACGATCGCGACGCGGTCGATGATTACGCGATCACGCTTGTCGCCCTGTCGATGCTGGGGGTCGCGGCCGATCAGGTCGTCGGCACGGTCCGCGTTCACGAGGACGAGCCAGGCTTATGGCGCGGCTCGCGGCTGGCGGTCGCCCGCGAGTACAGGCGCATCGGCGCGATTGGCGCGACCCTGATCCGGCTCGCTGTCTCGTCAGCGCACGCGATGGGATGTCGAACGTTTCTCGCCCATGTGCAGGCGCAGAACGCCCCGCTCTTCCGTGGGATGCACTGGGAGACGATGGCGGAGGTCGAGCTGCACGGCCGGCCGCATGTGCGGATGCGCGCCGACCTCGACTTCTATCCCCCGTGCCATACGCCCGAGATCGGCTATGTCGCGCTGAGGAAGGCGGCCTGACATGGACGCGGCGGCTCTCGAGGCGCTTACCGAGCGGTTGAAGACCAGTCCGGCGCTCGCCGCCAAGGCCGACATCGGCATCGTCGCGGCGCGGCTCGGGCTCGCACAGGGCGTGATCCCGGTCGGCGACGATTGCGCGGCGATCCCTGATGGCGACGGCCGCCTACTCTTTGCCGCCGAGGGCTTCATCAGCGCGTTCGTCGACGCCGATCCGTGGTTCGCCGGCTGGTGCGGCGTGATGGTCAACCTGAGCGACGTCGCGGCCATGGGCGGCCGCCCCGTCGCCGTCATCGACGTCATCTGGGCGGAGGGCGAGGACGGGGCGAAGGCGGTCCTCGACGGCCTGCGGGCCGCGGCCGCCGCCTATGGCGTGCCGATCGTCGGCGGCCACACCAACCTGCGCAATCGCGAGAGGCATCTGGCGGTCGCCGTTCTGGGGCGGGCGGGCTCGCGGCTTTTGACCAGCTTCGACGCCAAGCCGGGCGACGCGCTGGTCATGGCCGTCGACAGGCGCGGCGCGTACCGCGAGCCCTTCGACAATTTTCAGGCGGCGCTCGAGGCGCCGCCCGAGCGCCTGCGCGCCGATCTCGCGCTCTTGCCCGAGCTTGCCGAGAAAGGTCTCGCGCGCGCCGCGAAGGACATCAGCCAGGGCGGCGTTCCCGGCACAGCGGTGATGCTGGCCGAAAGCTCCGGCGTGTCGATCGCGCTTGACCTCGACGCCATCGAGCCGCCGCCGGGCGTCCCGCTCGAGCGTTGGCTCAGGACGTTCCCGAGCTTCGGCTTTCTTCTGTCCGTCGCTCCCGGAAATGTCGAGCCCGTGCTTTCGTTGTTTCGCGCGCGCGGGCTGCATGCGGTTTCGATCGGCGCCGTCAAACCGGGAAGTCAGGTCACCCTCCATTCCGAGGGCCGAAGCGTCCTTCTTCGTGACTTTGGCGCCGAACGCCTGATGGGGTTCGGCGCGGGAGCGCGCGCCGCGTGAGCCGTCCGCTTCGCGTCGCCATGCTGACGCATTCCACTCTTCCTCGCGGCGGCGTCGTGCATGCAATGAGCCTCGCCGAGGCGCTCGAAGACGTCGGCGTTGAGACTGTGCTGCACGCGCCCGATGCCGCCGGCTGCGGCTTCTTTCGCAAGCCCCGTCGCGCGGCAATCGCCTTTCCGGTCGAGCCCGCGCCGCGTGACACCGCCGAAATGGTCGAACAGCGCATCGGCGAGTACGTCCGTTATTTTCGGCGGCCCGAGAATCGCGGCTTCGACCTTTACCACGCTCATGACGGGATCGGCGCCAACGCGCTTGCGACGCTGAAAGAGGAGGGCTTGATCCCCGCCTTCGTTCGCACGGTGCATCACGTCGACGATTTTGCTGACACCCGTCTCGTCCGGCGGCAGGCGCGATCGATCCTCGCGGCGGACGCCCTGATGGTCGTGAGTAGCCTGTGGCGGGAGACCCTCATCGCCCGCTTCGGCCGCGAAGCGGATGTCAGCGGCAACGGCGTCGATGCTTGCCGATATTCCCCCGACGCGGACGGCGCCGAAGCCGAGCTCAAGCAACGTCTGGGTCTCGGAACAGGCCCCGTCTTCCTCTCGGTCGGCGGCGTCGAGGCGCGCAAGAACACGATCCGAATTCTTCAGGCCTTCGCCGAAATTCATCGCGCCCGGCCTGACGCGCGTCTCGTCATTGCGGGGGGCGCAAGCCTCCTCGATCATCATGCCTATCAAGCCGCCTTTGGCCGCGAACTGACGGCGCTGGGGGAAGGGGCCTCCGCGGTTTCGCTGCTCGGCCCCCTCGCCGATCCCGACATGCCGGGGCTCTACCGCCTGGCCTCCGCGCTCGTCTTCGCTTCCGTCAAGGAGGGCTTCGGCCTCTGCGTGCTCGAAGCGATGGCCAGCGGCACGCCGGTCGTCGTTTCGCAGATCGCCCCTTTTGTCGAATATCTCGAACCGTCCGATGCGCTCTGGTGCGATCCGGCCGATGCGTCCTCGATCGCTGCGGCGATGCGCCAATCGCTGCGCCCGGACGTCGCAAACTCTCTTCGCGCTCGTGGCCAGGTCGTCGCCGCGCGGTTTGGTTGGCGAGGCGTCGCTGAGCGCCATCTGCCGGTTTATCGCCGCTTGCTGGAGCCGGCCCATGCCTGAGATGCGCTTCGTCATCCGCTGGCCCGATGGAAGGCGGGAGAGCTGCTACTCCCCGTCGCTCGTCATCAGGGATTTTCTTCGCGAGGGCGAGAGCTATCGCGTCTCGGACTTCCTGCAGCGCAGCCGCGAGGCGCTGCAAATCGCTTCGGCGCGGGTCAAGGCGAAATACGGCCACGCATGTTCGCTGGCGCTCGGTCAACTCGCGCGCATCGAAGCGACAGCCACACAATTCGAGGGGCAGGACGACGCGCGCGTCGCCTGCGAAACCTTTCTCGACGGAGACGCCAGATGAGCACGGAGCAGAAAAGCGAGCGCCGTTACAGCGCGATCGTCGTCGGCGGCGGGCAGGCCGGGCTGTCGGCGAGCTATTGGCTTTCGCGCGCCGGCGATCGACCATGTGGTGTTCGAGAAGAAGTCGATCATGCACAAATGGCGCGAGGAGCGGTGGGACACGTTCTGCCTCGTGACCCCGAACTGGCAATGCCAGCTGCCCGGGCACGCATATGAAGGATCGCGACCCGCACGGCTTCATGGTGAAGCAGGAAATCCTCGCCTATCTCGACGGGTTCGCGCGCAAGACGAACGGGTCGGTGCGAGAGGGCGTCGAGGTGCTGGCGGTCGAAAAGGAAAAAGACCTGTTCCTCGTGACGACCAGCGCCGGACGCTTTCTGGCCGACGCGGTGTTTCTGGCGACGAGCCTTTATGGCGACCCCTATCGTCCGCGATGCGCCGAGCGGGTCCCGGACTCCATCGCCCAGATTCACTCGGCCGACTATCGCAACGCCGCCGCGTTGCCGCCGGGCGCCGTCATCGTTGTCGGGGCGGGCCAATCGGGGGCGCAGATCGCCGAGGACCTGCATCTTGAGGGCCGAAAGGTGCATCTCGTCACCGGCAATGCGCCACGATGCGCGCGCTTCTATCGCGGCCGCGACGTGGTCGACTGGCTGACGGACATCGGTCAGTACGAGATCACGGTCGCCGACGAAGGGCATGGGCCGCAAGCGACAGGACACCAATCATTACCTCACCGGACGCGACGGCGGACGCGACATCGATCTGCGCGCTTTCGCGCAACAGGGCATGTCGCTCTATGGGCGCCTGAACGACGTGCGCGACGGTCGGATGGTTTTCGAGCCGAACCTCAAGGCCAATCTTGACGAAGCGGATCGGGTCTACAACGGCATCAACGCGCTGATCGATCGGCACATTGCGGCCAAGGGAATCGACGCGCCTCCGGGCTCCGTCTATCAGCCGGTCTGGACGCCGGGCGAGCAGCCTGAGGCGCTCGATCTTGTCGCCAGCGGCGTCGGCGCCATCGTTTGGGCGACCGGCTTCACGCCCGATTGGTCTTACGTCCAGCTGCCGATTTTCGACGGCTCCGGCTACCCCGTGAATCGGCGCGGGGTCACGAGCGTTCCGGCCGCGTATGTGCTTGGCCTTCCGTGGCTCTGGACCTGGGGCTCCGGGCGTTTCTTAAGCGTAGGCCGCGACGCCGAATCCGTTGTCGGCCATTGGCTTCAGTCGGTGGGCATGGTCTCCGCGGCCTAGCGAAGCGGCGTCCAGTCGTGCGTCAGAGGGAGTTGCTTTTGGATTGAGCGGACGGGCAGGGCTCGGATGCAATTTATTGCAGAGATCAGGAATCAGGTTAAGCTTGCCCTATGGACGACCTGCGGGCGCCGCAAGGAGCATGCGAATGTACATCGCAATGAATCGCTTCAAAGTCATCAAGGGCCAGGAGGAGGAGTTCGAGCGCCGTTGGCTCGGCCGGGACACCTATCTCGATCAGTTGCCCGGCTTCGTCGAGTTTCACCTGTTGCGTGGGCCGGATCGCGACGATCACACGCTCTATTCCTCCCACACGGTGTGGGCGAACAAAGAAGCGTTCGAGACCTGGACGCGTTCGGAGCAGTTTCGAGCCGCCCACCGCAATGCCGGCGACAACAAGCCGCTGCACCTCGGCCATCCGGAATTCGAGGGCTTCGAGGCGATCCAGACGCTGAGGAATAGGCACGCGCAGAACGCGGCGGCTTGAGCCTGACAGCGCCGGTACCGACCAGCGACCTCGGGGGCTGGAGCGCCCGCTCGCGCCATTCGCCAAAACGCTCGTCGCCTTGGAAAGGCCTGCGGCGGCGCTATAAGGTCGCCGCAGGCAACGGAGATTTGCCGAGGATCATATCGGATGCTTTCTCCGCAACCATGATGGTCGGCGCGTTGGTGTTGCTCGATGGCACGAAGGGCATCACGGAAGCATCGACCACGCGAATGCCAAGAAGTCCCCGCAGCTTCAGATCGGGTGTCACGACAGCGTTCGCGCCCGAACCCATGGCGCAAGTTCCGGCGGGATGGTGGTCCGTCTTGCAGGTCCGATAGGCGTATTCTGTGAGTTGCTCGTCGGTGCGAATATCGTCGCCCGGCATCCGCTCAGCCATCACGAAAGGCTTCAACGCGGGCTGTCGCAAGATGTCCCGCGCGATCCTCAAGCCCTTGATTGCGCATTCGCGGTCATAAGGGTCGGCCCAGTAATTCGGATCGATGAGAGGCGCTGCACCAGGGTCGGCGCTTGCGATCCGCACGGTCCCGCGGGAACGGGGGCGAAGGAAAGCCGAATTCAGAGTTACGCCCGGATTCTTCATGGTCGCCACGCCGGCCTCGATGCCGGAACCGAGGCCAAGGTGAAACTGGATATCGGGCGATCGCGCTTCTTTGTCCGCGTACCAGAATCCCCCGGTTTCAAAAAGCGTTGAGGTCACGGGGCCGGTTTTGAAGGCGAGATACTGAAGTCCCGCCCATGCGGTGCGGTGCGGGCGCGCGATGCGATCGTAGGTGTGCTCCCCCGTGCATTCGGAAATCGCGTACAAATCCAGGTGGTCCTGCATATTCGAGCCGACGCCCGGCAAATCATGCACGACATTCACTCCGGCCGCCTTCAAGGCGTCTGCGGGCCCGATGCCGGAAAGCTGGAGAAGCCGCGGCGAGCCGATCGCGCCGCAGCTGACGATGACCTCCCGGTCCGCGTTCAGGGTCTCGGTCCCAGTCCCCGAGACGACCGTCACCCCGATGGCGCGGCCATTCTGCACTTCGATCTTCAGAGTCCGGGCGTTGAGGCGAACCCTAAGATTCTTCCGGCCCTCGACCGGCTTCACGAAGGCCGACGACGCCGACGAGCGTTCGGCGTTGCGGGTGGAGAGCTGGTAATGGCCGATCCCGTCCTGGACGGCGCCGTTGAAATCGTCGTTGAAGGGAATGCCGAGTTCTTGCGCAGCGAGAAGGAATGCGTAGCTGATCGGAGGCGGATTGATGGGGTAGGACACCCCGAGCGGACCGCCATACTCGTGATAGGCGTTGTGGAGCTTCTGGTTATCCTCGCTGCGCTTGAAGTAGGGAAGAACCTCGCGATAGCTCCAGCCTGCGGCGCCGGCCTCGCTTGCCCAAGCATCGTAATCCCTGGCGTTGCCGCGCGTGTAGAGTTGCGCGTTGATCGACGAGCCGCCGCCGATCACCTTGGCCTGAGTGTACCAGATGACACGGCCGTTGAGATGCTTCTGCGGGACTGTGCTCCATCCCCAGCTCGCGACCCCTTTGGTCATTTTGGCGAAGCCCGCCGGCATCCTGAACAGCGGATGCCAGTCCGAGCCGCCGGCCTCGAGGAGGAGAACGTTGATCGACGGATCGGCGCTCAGACGGTTGGCCAGCACGCAACCCGCTGAACCGCCGCCGACAATGATGTAGTCGTAGGCCATCGTCGGAACCCTAACCCATTCTTAGGTCTGTCTTGGCGATATGATCGGCGACGCGGAGCGCCTGAGCCGCGATGGTCAACGACGGATTGACCGCGGCCGACGTCGGCAGAAACGAGGCGTCGACGACAAAGAGGTTCGGGTGGTCCCAGGCGCGGCAATAAGGGTCGAGCGGCGAGGTCGCCGGGTTCGACCCGATGCGCACGGTGCCACACTGGTGGGAAGGCGTTCGCCGGTCGAACGGCTTCGACAAAACGATGGGATAGCCGGCGGCGCGCAGTCGCTCCTTGAAGGCCTTGACGAGCCCCTCGTGAGCGCTCCAGTTGCTGCGCCGCCAGTCGAGCCGGATCTGCCCGCCTTCCATCGTCACGCGGCTCTCCGGGCTCGGCAGGTCTTCGCTCATCGCATACCAGTCGACGGAGCGTCTGCTCATGAGCTTGAGAGCCCACTCCGGCGCTCGCGGAAGGCTTGACTTCAGGATTGGCGCAGTCACCCGGCCGAGCAGCTGAATGTTGCCGAGCGGCGGTCCATCGCGCCCGTCATCGAGATAGAAATCGTTGATTCCGAGCGTCTTCTGATAGACGGAGTCGTTGACCGCACGGGGGTCGATCGCCAGCACGGCCGAGCAATTGTGATTCATGAAATGCCGGCCGACCGCGCCGGAGCGATTGGCGACGCCGTTCTCGCCGGACACGAGAAGAAGAGCGGCGGAGTTCACTGCCCCTGCGGCAAGGGCAACGATCCCGGCCGAGATCGCTTTGCGCTCCCCGGCGATCGAGGCTTCGACGCCCGTGATCCGTTTGCCGTCTGCAGCGACAAGCAGCCGCTCGGCGCGACCGTTTTCGCGCAGTTCGACATTGCGATAGGCAAGCGCTCTCTCGAGACCGCAGCTCTCCGCGTCCATCTTGCCAGTCCCGGTGTCGGGGAAGGCGTCCCACGGCGTTTTTGCGCGCTTGAGCCATCTGTCGATGTCGACGCCGAGCGGAAGAGGGAAGGGGTGCAGCCCGACCCGCTTCAGGCGCTCCCGGACCTTGCCGATCGCCGGCTCGTCCGGCACGGGGCCGAAAGGATAGGGGCTCGAATGCGCGGGCTCCGTGGGATCGAACCCGATCGCGCCGCGGACATTGTAGAGCGTCTCGGCGCGACCGTACCAGGGCTCGAGTTCCGCGTACGAAAAAGGCCAGCCCGGCGTCGCGCCGTCGCGATAGACAACGGGCTCGAAGTCCCGCGCCCGGTAGCGAAACAGCACGGCGCCATAGAGCTTGGAGTTGCCGCCGACATAGTAGTAATTGCCGGGATTGAAGGGCTGTCCGGCGCCGTCGAGCCAGGTCTCGTCGGGGCGAAAGACGCCGCGCTGAAAGATGGCGCGGGCGTCACGCGCATCAGCGCTGTCGCGAAGACGCGGCCCCCGCTCGAGAATGAGAATCCGCGCTCCAGTCGGCGCAAGGCCGGCCGCCAACGTCGCCCCCCCCATGCCCGACCCGACAATCAGGATGTCGACGGTTTCCGAATTGACCATGGGCGCGTTGTTTCAGATCCGGCGCGACGTCTGCGGATCGAACAGCACCGCCTTGTCGAGGTTGAAGGCGAAGGTATGGTCCTCGCCGATGCGGAGCTGGGTGTCAGCTCGCATGCGTGCGGTGAGCTCCTTGCCAGCCGCGCGTGTGACAACAAACGTATCCGACCCCGCGGGCTCGACGATCTCCACCCGGGCGTCGAATGTGGCGACCGACTTTGCGCCCCGATCGATGCTTTCCTTGTCGTTGACAGCCTCCGGCCGGATGCCAAAAATGACCTTCGCGCCATCGGACAACTGGCTTTCGTCGGCGTTCGCCGGGATCGGAAGAACGATGGGCGGATGGTCGTGGCGCTCGAGAACAATTCGGCGCGCGCCGTTCACGCCCTTGACCGTCCCTTCAAGGAGATTCATGGCCGGCGAACCCATAAAGTCGGCGACAAAGAGATTGGAGGGCGAATTGTAAATCTCGGCAGGCGTCCCGACCTGCTGCAACTCGCCATCCTTCAGGACAGCAATCTTGGTTGCGAGCGTCATCGCCTCGATCTGGTCGTGCGTGACATAGACGATCGTTGTTCCGGTCTGCTGATGGAGCCGCTTGATCTCGACACGCATGTCGACGCGCAGCTTGGCGTCAAGATTCGAGAGCGGCTCGTCGAACAGGAACACCTGGGGCTGGCGCACGAGGGCTCGACCCATGGCTACGCGTTGACGCTGACCGCCCGAAAGCTGGCTCGGCCGCCGTCCTAAAAGGTGCTCGATCTGCAGCGTCTTGGCGACGGCCGCGACCGCCTTCTCACGCTCGGGCTTGGGCACGCCGCGCATTTCCATGCCGAAGGCAATGTTCTCGCCGACCGACATGTTCGGATAGAGCGCGTAGGACTGGAACACCATCGCGATGTCGCGCTTCGACGGGTGCAGGTCGTTGACGACCTGGCCGCCGATCAGGATCTCGCCGGAGCTGATCGACTCGAGGCCGGCGATCGTGTTGAGCAGAGTTGACTTGCCGCAGCCGGACGGCCCGACCAGAACAAGAAAGCCGCCCTGTTCGAGCGAGATGTCGATGCCCTTGAGGATTTCCAGGCTGCCGAACCGCTTGCGCAGCGCACGGATTTCGAGAGTGGCCATTGGCTTATCCTTTCACTGCGCCGGCCATGAGGCCGCGCACGAAATAGCGTCCGGCGAGGATGTAGACGACGAGAGTCGGCGCCGCGGCGATGATCGCAGCCGCCATATTGACGTTGTATTCAATGACGCCGGTCGAGGTGTTCACGATGTTGTAGAGCGCGACCGTCATCGGGCTCGAGTTGCCCGCGGCAAAGGTCGATCCGAACAGGAAGTCGTTCCAGATGTTGGTGAACTGATAGATGACGGTGACGATGAAGATGGGCGCGGAGTTCGGCAGAAGGATACGGCGGAAGATCTGGAAGAAGCTCGCGCCGTCGATCTGCGCCGCCTTGATAAGCTCGGTCGGAAACGTCTCGTAGTAATTGCGAAAAAAGAGCGTCGTGAAGCCCAAGCCGTAGACCACGTGCACGAGCACGAGGTTGACGGTTGGGTTGCCGAATCCCCACGAAAAGCCGGTCGCGTCGATGAGCGTCTGCCCGATGGCCCCGAGCTTGCCGAGGATCGTCGCCATCGGAATGAGCACCGACTGAAACGGAATGAAGCAGGCGAACAGCATCATTCCAAATACGAGCTTGTGGCCGGGGAAACGCCATTTGGTCAGCACGTAACCATTGAGCGCGCCGAGCAGACTTGAAATCAGGACGGCCGGCACGACCATCTTTACCGAATTCCAGACGTAGCCCTTGATGCCTTCGCAGGTGAGGCCGACGCAGGATGTGCCCCAGGCTTTCTTCCACGGCTCGAAGGTCAGGTCGTGCGGGAAGTAGAACATGTTCCCGCCCGTGATTTCGGCAAGCGGTTTCAGCGAGGTCATCACCATGACGACGAGCGGCATGAGATAGACGATCGCGAACAGGACAAGCGCACCGTGGATCACGACACGTGTCGTCATGGAATGTCGCGCCGGTTCCCGGGATGGCGCGGCGGCAAGCGTGTCAGCAACGGCGGTCATCAGTTTTTCTCCCGTAGCTCGGAATAGAGATAGGGAACCATGATCGCGGCGATGGTCATGAGCATGATGACGGCGCTCGCCGAACCGACCGCCATCTGATTGCGGGTGAAGGTGTAGGAATACATGAACGTCGAGGGCAGCTCGGCTGCGCCGCCCGGGTTTTTGCCGGTGACCGAGAGGACGAGATCGTAGGATTTGATCGCCATGTGGGTGAGGATGATCAAAGCCGACATGAAGACGGGCCGCATGATCGGAATGATGATGCGCCGATAGGTCGCGTAGGCGGAGGCGCCGTCGATCTGCGCGGCCTTCAGGATCTCGCCGTCGATCCCGCGCAACGCAGCGAGAAACATCGCCATGACAAAGCCAGAGGTCTGCCAGACGCCGGCAATCGCGACGCAATAGATCATCATGCGCGGGTTGACGACCCAGTCGAAATGAAAACTTGTCCAGCCAAGGTCATGGACAGCTTTTTCAAGGCCGATGCGCGGATCGAGAAAAAGCTTCCATGCGGTGCCGGTGACGATGAAAGAGAGAGCGAGCGGATAGAGGTAGATCGGTCTCAGGATGCCTTCGCCGCGGATCTTCTGATCCAGCAGAATGGCGAGCGTCAATCCGAGCGCGAGGCAGAAGATGACGTAGAGCCCGCCGAACAGGACCATGTTGACGAGGGCCGTGTACCAGTTCGACGGCGGATCGACCTCGAACGTCCAGTTCCAAAGCTTGATGTAGTTCCCCCAGCCGATGAAATTGAAGTTGGCGAAGGCCTTGGAGTTCGTGAACGAGATCAGGACCGTCCAGAGGTTGAAGCCGTAGACGAAGATGAGCACCAGCGCGAAGGACGGCGCGAGGACCAGCCTCGGGATCCAGTCGCGAAGACGATCCTTAAGGCCAGGGCGTGGTCCCCGGATCGCGTAAGCGACGAGGGGGTCGATCGCCGTAGTCATGCTCATCTCCTCCCGCGAACGTTCCTTGGCTGGCCGCGCAGACCTTCTCCCGCAAAGGCGGGAGAAGGTTGCCTGCGATCACTTCGCGCCGTTAATCGCCATGACGAGCTGCTTCACGGCCTCGTCGGAGGTCTTGATCTCGCCGTGTAGGAATTTTGTCACGACGTCGTAATAGGCCGTTGCGATCGCGGGTGGCTGGGCGTAGTTCTGGGCCATGGAGCCCAGGAACGTGCCCTTGGCGTTGGCCGCCTTGATGTCCGCGATCGCCTTCTTGCCGCAGACGTCGAATTTTGCGTCCGAAACGTCCATGCGCGCCGGGGCTGAGCCCTTGATGACGTTGAAGTCGATCTGCACCTCCGGGTTCATCGTCGTATCGGCGAGAGCCGTCTGAGCAGCCTGCCGGTCGGTCGAGACCTGGAAGAAGGCGAACATGTCGGTGTTGTAGAGCACCGAACCGTCCGTGCCCGGGAAGCGGTAGCAGAGATAGTCCTTGCCGGCTTCCTTGTTGGCGTTCTTGAACTCGCCCTTCGCCCAGTCGCCCATCACCTGGAGAAGCGCGTCACCCTTGATGACCATCGCGGTCGCGAGGTTCCAGTCACGCCCGGCATAGTTGGGGTCGAGGTAGTCACGCAGCTTAGCGAGATTGTCGAAGGACTTCTTCATCGTGTCCGACTTGAGCGCGCTCGCGTCGAGGTCGATGAAGGCTTTCTTGTAGAAGTCGACGCCGCCGGTCGAGGCGACGACCGAGTTGAACATCGTCGCTTCCTGCCAGGGCTGGCCTCCGAGCGCCAACGGAATGACGCCTGCCTTCTTGGCCTTGTCGAGCAGCGCAATCAGTTCGTCGAAGGTCTTGGGCTCCGTACCGCCGATCTTTTCCATCAGGGCCTTGTTGACCCAGATCCAGTTGACGGAATGGATGTTGACCGGAACGGCGCCCCACTTGCCGTCGACGGTGGTGAATTTCTGCAGCGCGGTCGGAATGACCTTGGCCCAGTCCCCTTTGGTCGCCAGGGGGGTGATGTCGGCGAGCTTGCCCGCATCTGCGTAATCGAGCGCGTAATAACCGAGAATCTGGGAGGCGGTGGGGGGATTGCCCGCGGCGACCATGGCCTTCAAAGTGGTCATGGCCGCGCCGCCGCCGCCGCCCGCAACGGGCACGTCTTTCCAGCCGTAGCCCTGCTTGGCGAGCGCCTGTTTGATCACGTTCAACGCGGCCGCCTCTCCGCCCGACGTCCACCAGTGCAGCATCTGCACTTCCTTGCTGTCCGCGGCATGTGCGCCGCCGGAGAGGCCGATCGCCCATGCGACGACTGCCCCGCCCAATAGGATTGCCCTCAAGGTCATTCTTCTACCCTTCCTACACGTTGCTCCCGCCGGAAGCGGTCCGGCGCCGGATCCAGAAACCGTTGATCGGCTCCCGATTGCCAATGTCTTTTGCCTCCGCACTCCTTATCGGCCGGAGAACGCCGGCGGGCGCTTGGCCCGGAACGCGGCGACGCCTTCGGCGAGATCCTCGGTGAAGGCTGTGAGCGCGCCGGCCAGGCCCTCGATCGGCGCATCGCGATCCTCGCCTTCAGCGGCGTTGATCATGGCCTTGACCATTTGCACCGCGAGCGGTCCGCGCCCGGCGATATCGGCTGCGAGCGCTTCCGCGCGCGCGACGCCCTCGCCCTTCTCGGCCACTTCGTCGACGAGGCCGAGAGCCAAACCCTCTTCCGCCGAGAACATCGCGCAGGTCAGAGCCATGCGGCGCACGACGGAAGCGCCGAAGCGGCGCACGAGCCTTTGCGTGCCCGACCAGCCCGGGGCCATGCCGAGACCCGTTTCGGGGAGGCCAAGCTTAATTCCCATTTCGGCGATGCGAATGTCGGCGACCGCGGCGAGTTCCAGGCCGCCGCCGAAGGCGTGTCCCGTCATTGCCGCGATGAGCGGAACGCGCAGGCGCGCAAGCGCTTCGAACGCGCGATGGCCCGCCCGCGTCCAGTCGCGCCACATTTCGAGGGGAGGCAGGCCTCCCCAGGCGCCGATGTCGCCGCCGGCGCAGAACGCCTTGCCCTCGCCCGCGAGGATTGCGACCCGCGTTTCGGATGACGCGTCGATGGCGCGCGCCGCGTCCGCGAGGGCGTCAATCATCGCCCGGTCAAGCGCGTTCAGCTTGTCGGCGCGTTTCAGCGTGAGCCGCGCCAGCGGTCCCTCGAAGCGAAGGTCGACAAAGGGGCTCACAGTGCCAGCTCCTCTGCCGGGCGAAGCTCAAGCCTGATCGGCGGGGCGTGAAACAAGACGGGGTCCATCTTGCGGACGTCCTTCGCCACGCGCAGCGGAAACTCGGCCTGGGCGAGGACGTCGCGCTCGAAATTCACGCCGGGTGCGAGTTCGGTGACCGTCACGCCGTCCTTCTCCAGCCGCATCACGCAGCGTTCGGTGACGTAGACGATTTCCTGCCCTTGATCGATCGCTCGCGGGCCGGAGAACGAGATCTGCTCGACGGCTTCGACCAACTTCCTGACCTTGCCTTCCTTTGCAATTCTGACCGCGCCGTCATGGACCTCGAGCTTTGCGCCCGCTGTGAAATAGCCGGAAAAGACGATTGTCTTCGCGCGCGCGGTGATGTCAACGAAGCCGCCGGCGCCTGCGGTGACGTGCGGACGCACGCCGAGCTTGGAGACATTGACCGAACCGCCGCGATCGATCTGCAGGAACGAAAGCAGCGACATGTCGAAGCCCGCGCCCTGGAAATAGGTGAACTGGTGCGGCGACTGGACGATCGCCTCGGCGTTGGAGGCGCAGCCGAACTGAAAATCGAGCAG
Source organism: uncultured Alphaproteobacteria bacterium (assembly GCA_963726105.1). Classification (GTDB taxonomy): domain Bacteria; phylum Pseudomonadota; class Alphaproteobacteria; order Rhizobiales; family Beijerinckiaceae; genus Roseiarcus. Next base: position 576,649 of record CAVSBJ010000012.1, on the reverse strand, counting down.
CGGCACGCCGCCGACAGCGCCTTGCTCGATCACCCAGGTCACCGCGCCGTGCCGGCCTTCCTCGATCAGGATCCGCGGCACGTTGGCCGAGATGCCGAAGCCGATGTTGACTGCATCGCCATCACGCAGCTCTTGCGCGACGCGCCGGGCGATCACCTTGGCGATATCGAATTTCGGCGTCTCGAACGAGGACAGCGGTCGAAAGACCTCGCCCGAGATTGCCGGTTCATAAGCTGTGTGCGTCGTCTGCAGCTGATCCGGCGCGACCACGATGTAATCGACCAGGATGCCTGGAACAACGACGTCGTGGGGCTTCAGCGTTCCCGCCGCGGCGAGGCGCTTGACCTGCGCGATGACGACGCCGCCGTTGTTGCGCACGGCGAGCGCCTGGTCGAGAGGGCCGAGGATGCCGCCCTCGTGTTCGTAGGAAAGGTTTCCTCGCTCATCGGCGGTGGTCGCGCGGATGATCGCGACTTGCGGAACGATGCTCGGAAAGAACAGCCATTCCTCGCCAGCGAAGCGAACCCGCTCGACGATCGGATCGGCCGCCGCCTTGGCGTTCATCGCGCAGCCCTCATGGACCGGATCGACGAACGTATCCATCCCGACCTTCGTCAGTACGCCCGGCCGCTTGGCCGCGGCCTCGCGATGGATGTCAAACAGGATGCCGGACGGCACGTTATAGGCCGGGATGGCGTCGCCTGTGATCATCTTCCAGATCTCGGGCGGCTCGGCCGAAGAGGGGCCGGACGGATAGGACCCGGCAAGGACGCGCGCGAGGCACCCTGGCTTCGCGAGGTGATCGACGCCCTTGACGCCCCACATGTCGCCGGCGGCGATCGGGTGCAGGGTGGTGATATTGCGCGGATGGCCCTCGGCGTCGAAGCGCGCGCCGATCGCGGCCAGCGTCGCATCGGGACACCCAAGCGCGGACGAGGACGAGACAGTGACGACCGCGCCGTCGGGAATGAGACGGGCGGCGTTGCTTGCGGAAACGACCTTGGGCCTGGCCATTGCTGCCCTCAGACCGTCAGATCGACAGGCGTCTGGGCGCCCGTGCGCGCCGCGGCGGCTGCGGAGATCGCGACGCTCAGGGACTTGACGCCGTCCTCGCCGGTCGCCGAGGGGGCGCCACGCCCTTGAACGGCGTCCGCAAACAGGCGGATCGAACGCGCGTACAGATTCTCGTGATCGAGTTTGAGTTCTTCTTCGCCGGCGGCGGTTCGCAGGAGCACATCGCCTTTCGGCGCCTGGGTCATGCAGTCACGGCCGATCAGCGATCCTGCCTCGCCATGCACTTCGAAGCCGGTCGTTGCATATTTGGTGGTGAACCCATCGTGAAACTGCGCCAGCACGCCGTTCGAGAAGCGGATGACGCCCATGACCCCATCCTCCAGCCCCTCGCGGCCCATGCCGCCGTGCGAGGTCATGGCCACAACTGATTTCGGCTCGTCGTCGAGGACGAAGCGAAGCGTGTCGGCGTCGTGAACGGTGATGTCGAGAATGACTCCGCCGCCCGCGTCCGGACGCTCGAGCCGCCAGCCCTGCAGATGCGCGGGCAGATAGACGGAGTGGAAGACGCGCGCGAAAAGCGGCTTGCCGATCCGGCCTTTTCTGATCGCCTCGCGCATGGCGCGATGCGTGGCCGCGTTGCGGAGGTGATGATTGGTTCCCATGACGATTCCGCGCTTGCGGCATTCCGCGACCATCGCGCGCGCGTCCTTCAGCGACAACGCGAGCGGCTTTTCGCATAAGACATGCTTTCCAGCCGCCGCGGCGGCGAAGACCTGATCCCGGTGCAGCTCGTTGGTCGTGGAGATATAAACGGCGTCGACGTCCTTGGATTCGACGAGCTCTTTCAAGCTCGTCGTCGGATGTGCGATCCCATGCTTTTTAGCGTAATTCGTCGCGCGGTCCGCATTCGTGCTCATGACGGCGACGGCTTCGCCGCCATTGGCGCGGAACGCGCCGAGCATGTGCTCGGCGGCGATCGTGCTGGCTCCGATCAGTCCCCAACGCAGTTTCGTCATCAATTGTCTCGCTCGTGAGGGCTGGCGGCCCGGCAGGATTTGCGAAGCGCCAAAGTCGTCGGGCAGAGCACGGCTTCCGGCTCAAAGTCGCCGCTCGCAAGATGGCGCATGAGGAGTTGGGCTGCGCGCGAACCGAGATCGCGCGCATTGACCGCGACGCTGCTCAAGGCGGGACGTGTATGCTTGACTTCCTCGATGTCGTCGAAGCCGATGACATCGAAGTCCACGCCCACCGAAACGCCCGTCTCCATCAGCGCGCGCGTGAGGCCGATCGCGACAACGTCGTTGAAACAAAGGGCGGCGGTCGCGGGGTCTGGAAGGCTGAGCAGCTGCGGAACCGCCGCGCCGCCGCCCGAATAATTGGCCGTCGTTTCGATGACAAGCGACGGATCGAGCGGAATCCCGGCTTCTTCAAGGGCGAGTTTGTAGCCCGCAAGTCTTTCGTCCCGGACCAGCATCGCCGAAACGCCGCCGACAAAGGCGACACGTCCGTGCCCAACGGCGATGAGATGGGCGGTGGCTTTTCGCGCGCCTTCCTTGTTCTCCGGCGCGACGAAGGACGCCCTCAAGCCCGGAAGGCGGCGCATCACCTGGACGACGGGCAATCCCGCGAGGAGAGGCTTAAGCTCTCTCGCTGACGCGCCCATCGCCGGGGCGAGCACAAGCCCTGCCGCCCCATGCTCACGCATCGAGCGGATCACCTGCTGCTGGCGAACCGCGTTCTCGGCGGTGTTGGCGAGAAAGGGGATATAGGCGCCGCCCTGGCACGCCTGCTCGATACCGATCGCCAGCTCGACATAGAACGGGTTCGACAGGTCGTTGATGACCATGCCGATGACGCCGGACTTGGCGCCGCGCAGAGTTGCGGCTCCGCGATGATAGATGTAGCCGAGCTCGGTCATCGCGTCGGAGACGCGTTCGCGTGTCGTCTCCGCAACAAGGGAGCTTCCGCCGAGAACAAGGGAGACGGTCGATTTTGAAACGCCTGCGCGGCGGGCGACATCGACGATCGTCGCGCGCCCCTCGATCCCGTCCATCTCCCTGCGTGTTTCGTTGTTCACTTCGCCGCCCAATTGGTACGTTCCAATCCCTGCGCATCGTGTATTGCTTGATAAGGACCCAGTGAGCCTGTGTTCTTGTCCAGAGAATTGGAACGTGCTAAAAATCACTAGCGGGTCTCTGCCGCCCCGTCAACCCATTCCTGGATCCGACTTGAGCGCGACGATTCCCCAAAACATCCTCGACGCCCTGACCGACATCGCAATGCCCCGCCTCCCACAGGAAAGGCAGGCGAAAGACACCGTCGTCGCCCGCGGTTTCTCAATTCCGGTCCATCGGAGCGAAGCGCTGGTGCTTGGCAGCGGCGCCGCCGGGCTGCGCGCCGCGGTCGAGATGAAGCGGCGCGACTTCGACGTCATCGTCGTAACCCAGAGCGCCTTTGGCGGCACGTCCGCCTGCTCCGGTTCCGACAAGCAGACCCTCCACACCGCAAACGGAGCGGGACAGGGCGACGATTATCGAGCCATGGCCGAGGCGCTCGGCGCGGGTGGCGCGATGAACGAGGACACGGCCTATATCGAGGCCGTGGGATCGTCGCGCGCGTTGTCGTCTCTGCAGTTCATGGGGCTGCCGATCCCGCAGGATCGTTTCGGGGGCGTGCTGCGCTATCAGACCGATCATGACGAGGTGGGCCGCGCGACGAGTTGCGGACCTCGCACTTCGCGCCTCATGGTTCAGGTGCTGGCGAAGGAAGCGATCCGACTGAATGTGCCGACGTTCAACCAGACGACCGGCGTCCGCCTCCTAATCCAACCAGGCGCATCGGCCCATTGCGCAGGCGTGGTCGCGATGTCGCCCAGGCGCCGCACGGACGACAATCCGATGGGGCTCGTCGTGTTTCTAAGCGAGGTCGTCGTCATCGCGACCGGGGGACCCGGGGAACTCTATCGCGACAGCGTCTATCCCCGGCATTGCTTTGGCTCGCTCGGGCTTGCGATGGAGGCGGGGCTCGAAGCGGCCAATCTCACCGAAAGCCAGTTCGGGATCAGCACGTCGCGCGACAATTTTCCGTGGAACCTTTCGGGCACCTACGTCCAGGCAATGCCTTACATTTTTTCGCGCGACTCGCGCGGGAACGAACGCAATTTCCTCGCAAACTATTACCGGACGACGCGGGAGCTGGCGTCGAATGTGTTTCGCAAGGGCTACCAGTGGCCGTTCCACTCGACCCGCATGCTCGACTTCGGCTCGAGCCTCGTCGATCTCGCCATCCTCAAGGAGAAGCAGGCGGGACGCAACGTGTTCATGGACTTCAACCGCAATCCGCTTCCCGTTCCGGGCGACGCCGACTTCGACCTCGACCGACTCGACCCGGATGTGCGGACCTATCTCGGGAACGCCGGAGCGCTTTTGGAACGGCCGCTCGATCGCCTCAGCAAGATGAACCCTCTCTCGATCGAACTCTACAAGCGCTATAAATACGACATCACGCGCGAGCCGCTCGAATTCGCGGTCAACAATCAGCACATGAACGGCGGACTCGCTGTCGATGCCTGGGGCGCGACCAGCCTCGACGGGTGCTACGCGGTGGGTGAAGCGGCCGGGACGCATGGCGTGACCCGGCCGGGCGGGGCGGCGCTCAACGCCGGCCAGGTCCTCGGCACGCGTTGCGCCGAACACGCGGCCGCCCGCCGCAATAATCTTCTCCCGAGCGCGCCCGCGACCGGCCTGATCGACGAGGCGGTCGGAGATCTGCTCGACGTCCTCAAAGCCGACAGTCCGCTGACCGTCAAATCGATCCGGAAGGATGTCCAGGACCGCATGAGCGATCACGCTGGGGTGCTTTGCAACGCGGCTGACGTGAAACAGGCGTTGGCCGCGGCGCGCGCGCTAAACGAGAGCGTTCGCCAGCAAGGGATCGCCTATTCCGGCGCACCCGAAGCCTTGAAGGCGCTGCAGTGGCGGCAGACGGCGCTTCTGTCGGAAGCGGTGCTGACGGCGCTTGCGTTCTACATCGAGCGTGGCGGCGGAAGCCGCGGAGCGAGGACGATTTGCGCGCCAACGGGCGATCGCGTGCCCGAATCCTGCATTGGCTTGCTTGAAGACGTTCGTTTCGTGTCCGAGCGAACCGAGGACCGGGCGGAGCAGATTCATGTCCGGTTCGACGCTGGGGTCTTCGTCTGCGAGGCGCGCCCCGTCCGACGCTTGAACCGTGGCGACAAGCCGTTTTTCGAACGCGACTGGCCCGATTTCCTCACCGGCGCCATCCATGACACCATTCCCTCGCCCACGCGGTAGCGCAAGCCTCACGCGTGAGATCGCCAATCCCGGCTGGCTCCGCGCGAAGCTGCGCTCGGCGCCGCATTGACGATCCATTGCCTCAAGGCTGGACTCGGATCATTATCGGCTCGTCACTGGGAGGATTCCTTGCGGGTCGGCGTACACAAGCTGCTAATGAATAGTCCGAACGACGTTTCCGCTTTGGAGCGCCTCATTGACAAGGGCGAGGTCAATCCCGCCGAGATCGTCGCCCTGATCGGCAAGACGGAGGGCAATGGCGGCGCCAACGACTTCACGCGCGGCTTCGCGACGCTCTCCTATTCGCTGGCTCTTGCGAAGCGCCTCGGCGTCTCGCCGGAAGAGGTCCTGAAGCGCGTCGCCTTTGTCTGGTCCGGCGGCACGGAAGGCGTGCTCAGCCCGCATGCGACGCTGTTCACGCGGGCGCCTTCCGAGAAGGCGCACGGAAAGCGGCTCGCCTTCGGCGTGGCCGTGACACGCGACTTCGCCCCGGAGGAAGTTGGCACGCTTGCGGAGGTTCGCGAAGTCGCCGCGGCGGTCAAACGCGCGCAGGCGGAAGCCGGCATTTCTGACCCTAAGGATGTTCACTACGTCCAGGTCAAAGGCCCGCTTCTCACGCCCGCCGCGATTGCCGACGCGGACCGGCGCGGCGCGAAACTTGTCACCCGCGATCCAAATGGCTCGAAGGCGTTCGCCCGGGGCGCGACCGCGCTCGGCGTCGCGCTCGGGCTCGGGGAAGTGAAGGAATCCGAACTGAGCGACGGGGTCATCGCGCAGCGCATGGATCTTTATTCCACCGTCGCAAACACGTCCGCTGGGGGCGAACTCAAGAATTGCGAGGTTCTCCTGTTCGGCAATTCCGACACGGCCGGCGGAGATCTGCGGATTGGTCACGCGGTCCTTTCCGACGTTGCTGACGCCGACGCCGTGCGCGCCGCGGCGCGCGACGCCGTTGAAGACCCGAAAGCTGCGATCGGCCCCGAGCGCATCGTTGCAATTTTCGCCAAGGCCGAGGCGCCGCCGAACGGCATGCTGCGGGGACAGCGCACGACGATGCTGTCCGACGCGGACATCAATTACGAACGGCACGCACGCGCCGCGCTTGGCGCCGTGATCACATCGGTTACCGGAGACGCCGCGATCTTTGTGTCAGGCGGAACCGAACACCAGTGCAAGCCTGGCGAGGCGCCGATCGCCGCGATCGTTCGCGTCTGAGCGGCTGGAATGGCGCGTCTATTGCATGAGCAGATTCTGCACGATCACCGGCCTTACGAGCGCCGGGCGCCCGATTGAAAGGAGAGGTTCGTTCCATGGAGACTTCAAACCCGCTGCGCCGCGCTGCGTCTCTCGCCGTCCTGTCGCTGGCCGCCGGCCTGATCGGCGCCTCCGCCGCTCATGCGGAAGACAAGGCGGCGATCCTGTTGCCGGGAAGCGCCAACGACCAAAGCTGGAACGCGCTTGGCTATTCAATTCTGAAGAGCCTCGAGCCGCATGGCTTCAAGACGGCTTTCTCGGAGAATGTCGGCGACGCCGATGAAGCCGAGGCTTTGCGCGACTACGCGACTCAAGGCTATGAGATCGTCATGGGGCACTCCGGCCGCTTCGTCTCGGCGATGGAGCAGGTGGCCCCTGATTTCCCCAAGACGCAATTCATTGCGGTCAGCGGCAACGAGGGCAAGCCGCCGAACGTCATGTCGATAGACTGGAACAACGCGCAGTTCGGTTGCCAGCTCGGCCATCTTGCGGCGCGGATGAGCAAGACCGGCAAGGTGGGAGGCGTCTACGGCTTGCAGGGCGTTCCCAACATCACCGCGCAAGCCGGCGGGTTTCGCATCTGCGCGGAGAAGGCGGGGGCGAAGGTCGCGATCGTTTACATCAAGGATATGGAAGACGCAGCGGAGGCGAAAGAAGCCGCGTTTTCGCTGATTGCGGGAGGCGCCGACGTCATCACCGGCAAACTGAACGCAGCCGAGACGGGCCTCGTTCAGGCCGCGAAGGAAAAGAATGTCTATGTGACTGGACGGGGCCCGGATCAGACGAAGATCGCGCCTGAACGCGTGCTCACAAACATTGTCGAGGACTGGCCGGCGATGTTCGGCTCGACCGCCGATCAGGTGAAGTCGGGCAAGCTCTTCGGAACCTTCGTCCAGTACGGCTATGACACGGCGCCTGTCACTGGCGCAACGCTCGAATACGAAGAAGGCAAGGCGTTCAATCCGGTCGTGCCCGCCGCGGTCGTGAAGGAGCTTGACGACATGGCGGCTCAGTTCAAGAGCGGGGCGCTGAAGATCGCGCCGACGGAGCAGGACGCGCGCGGCGGCGGATAGCGCTGGGTCTTCGAGATCTCGCGCTGCCTCAGCAAGGACCAGCCCTTGTCGCGTCGGACTTGAAGCCTATGGGCGAGCTTCTCGAAATGCGGGGGATCGCGCGCAGCTTTGGCGCGGTGCGCGCGATCGACGGCGTCGATCTTGATCTCAAGGCCGAGGAAATCCTTGGCCTTTTGGGCGAGAACGGTTCGGGCAAGAGCACGCTTATGAAGGTGCTGTTCGGGCTCGTCGCGCCGGACGCGGGTTCCATCGTTCTTCACGGCGCACCGCTCATCAGACACAGGCCGGCGGACGCAATGGCGCGCGGGGTCGCGATGATCCATCAGCATTTCATGCTGGTGGACGCGATGACGGTGGTCGAGAACGTCATGCTCGGCTGGCCCGAGGCGGGCCGCATCCTGCGCCGGAGCGAAATGGCTAGGCGTGTGCGAGAGGAGAGCCTTCGCTACCGGCTTGGCCTCGATCCGGACGCGCTTGTCGCCGACCTTCCGCTTGGACGCCGGCAGCGGGTCGAGATTCTCAAGGCCGTGCTGCGCGATGCGCAATTGTTGATCCTGGACGAGCCGACCTCCAATCTCGCGCCGAGCGAAGTTTCCGAGCTGCTGTCGATCCTCAGGCGACTCCGAGCCGAGGGGAAAGGCATCGTCTTCATCACCCACAAGCTGCCGGAAGTCCTCGATGTCTGCGATCGGGTCGTCGTTCTGCGGCTGGGACGCGTCTCCGGACAAGCGCGCGTGGGCGACGTCACGCGGGCCGACCTCGCGACGATGATGGTGGGTCGCGATGTCACGACGCCGCATGCGCCACGTGCGGCAGGGCAGGGCGCGATCCGGCTGTCGGTCGATCGCCTCGCCGGTCGGGGTCTTGGTCCGCTGTCGTTCGATGTGCGAGCGGGAGAAGTCCTCGGCGTCGCCGGCGTTGACGGCAACGGTCAGCTGGAGCTTGTGGAGACGCTCGCTGGCTTGAGACCGGCGACCGCGGGCTCAATCCGCCTCGATCAGCACGAACTTGCGCGCGCCTCCGTAGCCGGACGAGTCGATGCGGGCCTCGCCTACATGCCGGCGGACCGCGGTCAAACGGCGCTGGTGAAATCCATGTCGGTCGGCGAGAACTTAATGCTGCGCGACAGCCGCTGGGCGCCTTTCGCACGGGGCGTCTTTCTTTCATCGGCGGGTCTCAGCCAGAAGGCCAACGCGCTGATGCGCGCCTATGACATCCGCGCGCCTTCGGCGGAAACCAGAGCGGCGCAGCTGTCCGGCGGCAACCAGCAAAAGATCGTCGTTGCAAGGGAGCTCGACCGGAAGCCCGCGGTGCTGATCGCGCATCAGCCCGCCTGGGGTCTTGATCCCGGAGCAACCCGCTTCGTTATCGAACAGACGCTTGCCCTTCGGAACGCCGGCGGGGCGGTCCTCTACGTCTCGTCCGAATTGGAGGAAGTGCTCGACGTTTCCGATCGCATCGCGGTGATCGCGGACGGCCAGTTCCTTGGGATCATGCCGCGCGCTGAGGTCGATCTCGCGCAGATCGGCCTTTGGATGTCGGGCCGGGCCGCATGACGGAGGCGGCGCCGCCGGACTTGCGGGCGTCCGCGCCGCGCTCGGCTTCGCTCCGGTTCGTCGCGGCGGACAGGATGGGGCTGCGCATTGTCGCGGCCGTCGTCCTTTCCCTCATTTGCTCGGCGGCGCTGGTCGCGCTTTCGGGGCACAATCCGCTCGCTGCTTTCGCCGCGCTTGCGATGGGCGCGGTCGGCTCGCCGCATCAGTTGGGCGTCGCGCTCAATCGGGCGACGCCCTATTTGCTGGCGGGGTCGGGAGTGGCCTTCTGCTTCCGCGCCGGAATTATCAACATCGGCGCCGAGGGCCAGATCGCGCTCGGCGGCCTGGGCGCGGCGGCGGTCGCGCTTCACTGGCCCGGTTCCGCCTCTTGGGCGACCGCGCCTGCTTCGTTGATCGGAGCGGCGGCGCTCGGCGCCTTGTGGGCCGCGATCGCAACGGCCATCCATCTCGGGCGCCGAGTCCACGAGGTGCTTGTCACGCTCCTCCTCAATTTCGTCGGCGCGCTGCTCGTCCAGCAGGCTCTATCTGGACCGCTCGGCCAGGCTGGGGCCGGGTTCCTGCAATCGCCGATCATGCCTTCTGGCGCATGGCTGTGGAAGCTGCCGACCCTGGACGCGCATATCGGTTTCCTGATCGCGCTCGTCGCCGCCGCGGCGCTTTCGGTGGCGCTTTGGCTGACGCCCTTCGGCTTCGCCATCCGTGTGGCCGGTCGATCGCGCCGCGCCGCGGCTTACGCGGGATTTTCGATGTCAGGGCTCACCTGGGCGGCCATGCTCCTGTCGGGCGCGCTCGCCGGTCTCGCCGGCGGGGTCGAAGTTCTCGGCATTCATCATCGGCTCATCGAAGGCTTTTCGCTTGGCTTTGGCTTCAAGGCCGTGACGGTCGCGCTGCTCGGCGCCGTCGAGCCCTTGGCGGTCGCGCCCGCAGCGCTGTTCGTGGGACTTCTCGAGGCTGGCTCGCTCTCGATGCAGCGGCAGATCGGCGTTCCCTCCGCGCTTGTGGTGGTGATCGAAGGCCTCACCATGCTGTTCATCCTCGCCGCCACGGTGAGGCGGGCATGATCGAATTCCTGGAAGCCGCCATCCGCATCGCAACGCCGCTCCTGTTTGCCGCTCTGGGCGGCATCCTCTCTGAGCGCGCGGGCGTTTTTGCCGTCGGGCTTGAAGGCATGATGCTCATGGGCGCGTTCGGCGGCGCGATCGGCGCCTGGGCGAGCGGCAGCGCTCTCGTCGGCGTCGCGCTCGCGATTCTCTCCGGAGCGGCGATCGGGCTTGTCGTGGCGATCGTCACCGTCGCCTATCGCGCGGACAACATGGTGACAGGCCTGACCGCGAATATTCTCGCGGCCGGGCTGACGAGCTACCTCATGCGCGTGCTGTCCGGCGGCGGCCGCCCGGTCGCCATCCACCTGACCCCGCTTCCGCCGTGGCCCATTCCGGGCCTTGCCGACATTCCGGTCGTCGGGCCGCTCCTGTTCGCGCTGCCGCCGCTGACCTATCTCGCGATCGTTGGCTGTATCGCGCTCGCGTCCTTTCTCGCCCGCACCCAGGCGGGCCTGACGCTGCGCGCGACAGGCGAAAGCCCGGAGACCGTTCTGGCCTCCGGGGCCGAGCCGTTTCGCGTGCGCATGCTCGCCGTCGTGGCCTGCGGCGCCGTCGCCGGCGTTGGCGGCGCGGTGCTCTCGCTGCAACAGGTCGGAACCTTCACCGACGGCATGACCGGCGGTCGCGGCTATCTCGCGCTTGCGTCGCTGATCGTCGCGCGCTGGAATCCGTTTGGCGCGGCGATCGCCTGCCTCGTGTTCGGCGCGGCGGAAGCGTTCGAATTGCGCATGCAAAGCTTTGGCTTGCCGGTCAGCTCCTATATCGTGCAAATGGCGCCCTATCTGATCGCGCTCCTCGTGCTCGCGGCTCTCGGGCGCGCGTCTCGGATGCCGGCCGCGATCGGACAGCCGCTTCCGCGGGATCTATGAGGTGAAATGTGGCGGAAACGCTTGAGGGCCTCGCGGTCGAGCTTGAGAACGGCCAGGCCTCATCGGTCGGGCTCGTCGAGCGCGCGTTTCAGCGCATCGAGACTTTCGATTCCCGTTTGAACAGTTTCGTCGCGCTTGATCGCTCGGGCGCGCTGGCCGCCGCGAACGACAGCGATGCGCGTCGCTCGCGGGGCCAAGCCCATTCCCGGCTCGACGGAATTCCCATCTCCATCAAAGACAATCTCCATGTGGCAGGCTTTCCGACGACATGGGGAAGCCGGGCGCTCAAAGACAATCGACCGGCGAAGGACGAACTGCCCGTGGCGAGGCTCAGGCGAGCGGGCATGATTGTCATTGGCAAAACAAACGCGCCGGAATTCACGCTCGAGGGCTACACGCGCAATGACCTGTTCGGCGTGACGCGCAATCCATGGAATTCCGAACTCACGCCTGGAGGCTCGAGCGGCGGCGCGGCGGCGAGCGTCGCCGCAGGCTTCGTCCCCGCTGCGCTCGGCTCGGACGGCGGCGGTTCGATTCGGCGCCCGGCCTGTCATACCGGCCTTGTCGGCTACAAGCCATCAATCGGCCGCTGGGCGCGCGCCGACGGGCTCCCGGCGATCCTCACCGACTTCGAGACCGTCGGATCGCTTGCCCGCACCGTCGAGGATACGCTCCTGCTGGACGCGATCTTGCGCGGCCCCGATCCGCGCGACAGGCGCTCGTCCGCCGCGCCTGCGGTGAGTTGGCCAAAGAGGGCGGCGCGCATCCTCTATCTGCCGCGCTTCGGCGCCGCGCCTGTCGATCCGGAAGTCGCGTCTCAAGTCGCGGCCTTCGTCCGCGTTCTCTCGTCGATGGGGCATGGCGTTCGCGAGGGCGAAGTCTTTTTCGATCTCGAGGTCGCAGCGCGCATCTGGCATGTTGTCTCACGCGCAGGCGTGGCGTGGCTCATGGCGGAAAATCCGGCCTACGAAAGACTTGCCGGCGCCGCCGCGCGCGCGATGGCGGAGGACGGAAGGAAAGTGTCGGGCGCCGACTATCTGGGCGCGCTCGAGGCTGTGTCCGCGATCCGCCGGCTTGTCGGCGAACTGTTCGAAGGCGTCGATTTGGTCGTGACGCCGACGGCCGCGGCGCTGCCGTGGGCCGCCGAGACGCCCTATCCGGATCGCATCGACGGCAAGCCGGCCGGGCCGCGCGACCATGCGATCTTCACCGGCTGGGTGAACATTGCGGGCGTCCCCGCCCTCAGCATTCCGATCGGTCTATCGCGATCCGGGCTGCCGATCGGCGCGCATCTCGCTTCGGCCTTTGGTGCTGACGATCAGCTTCTCGCTTTTGCCCGCGAGGTCTCGCGCGCCAATCCTCTTCCATCGCTTCCTGAGCTCGAGGCCGCGCTATGAACACCCGTTCTCCGGGCCGGCACTTTTTGCAGATTCCCGGACCGACGGATGTGCCGGGCCGCGTTCTGCGCGCGATCTCGGAGCCCACGATCGACCATCGCAGTCCCGACTTTGCCGGACTCGGACGCGCGGTCCTGACCGGCCTCAAGCGCGTCTTCCAGACGAACGGCCCGGTGGTCATCTTTCCCGCGTCCGGCACCGGCGCGTGGGAAGCCGCTCTCGTCAACACGCTCTCGCCGGGCGATGCGGTCGTGATGTCGCAAACCGGCTGGTTCGCATCGCTTTGGAGCGAAATGGCGAAGCGCCTCGGGCTCGAGCCGATCCTTCTCGAGACCGACTGGCGACGCGGCGCCGACGCTGCCGCGATCGAGGCTGCGCTGAAAGCCGACAAAGACGGCCGGATCCGCGCCGTCTGCGTCGTCCATAACGAGACGTCGACCGGCTGCGTCAGTCCTGTTTCCGCTGTCCGCCGGGCGATCGACAGGATCGGACATCCCGCGCTGCTGCTCGTCGACACGATCTCGTCGCTCGCTTCGATCGACTATCGGCACGACGAGTGGGGCGTCGACGTCACGGTCGCCGGGAGCCAGAAGGGGCTGATGCTCCCGCCAGGGCTGTCCTTCAACGCCGTCAGCGCGCGCGCGCTCGAAGCCTCAAGGACGGCAAAGCTGGTCCGCTCCTATTGGGACTGGCGGCCGATGCTCGAGGCCAATGCCGGATTTTATTTTCCCTACACGCCGGCCACCAATCTGCTGCGCGGCCTGCAGGAAGCGCTCGCGATGCTTGACGAAGAGGGCTTGCCGAACGTCTTCGCGCGCCACGATCGTCATGGGGCGGCCACTCGAGCCGCCGTGCAGGCTTGGGGACAGGCGGGCGCAGTCGAGCTTCAGTGCCTTGAGCCGAGCGACTACTCATCGTCGCTCACGGCCGTTCGCCTCGCTGAAGGCCACAGCGCCGACGCTTTGCGCGCGCTCATTTTGCGACGGTTCAACATGAGCCTCGGCAATGGACTGGGAATCCTCAAGGACCGGGTTTTTCGCATCGGCCATCTTGGCGACATCAACGACCTCACGCTGCTCGGCGCCATATCCGGCGTGGAGATGGGACTGAAGCTCGCCGGGGTGCCGACCGGAAGCGGCGGCGTCGATGCGGCGATGGCGGTCTTGGCGGCGGACGAGAACTGAGGGCCAAGGCTCACGAGATCCGCGCTGCGCTCGACTCAAATCGCCAAACAATTGCTTGCCACCCGCGCAATGATGTTCTATGTTTGTTCTCACGAGTGGATTGCCTGAGGTCGTCATTGTGAGCGGGCCTTGGGTTCGCGTCGGTTGCGAGTTTTTGTTCGCTGTTCGGCTGGGTCGCGGGAGGCGCGTATTCCTGAATGCGCAACTCGAGACCCCCTCGTCCTCAGGCGCCGCGAAGTGGCGTCGAAGGACGCTCCAGGAGGCGCGGACGAGGCGACATGCGAGGCCATCCTTCGAGACGCGCCTTCGGCGCTCCTCGGGATGACGCAGCGGGATTGAGCGTCGTCGGAGCTGGACCTTGGGAGTCCCGGCCGCGCGCGAAAGCGCAGCTAAGGCCTTGAAATATCTCGCGCGCGTAAACTTGTGCGCGGGGCGTTCGCGGGCAGGCCGAAGGCCCAATCAGGCGCCTTGAAGCGCGATCTCCTCCGCCGCGTCGGCGAGAGCCTGGCACCCGAGCACGATGTCGGCTTCGCTCGTATCCTCGGTCCAGTGGTGGCTCACGCCTTTGATGCTGGGCACGAACAGCATCGCCGCGGGCAGCTTTCGCGCCAGGATCTGCGCGTCGTGGCCGGCGCCGCTCGGCATCGAGATGAACGCCCCCGGCGCATGCTTCTCAGCGGCGCAACTCAACGCATCCTGAAACGGCTGCGACATGAGCACGGGGCTCACGGTCCACAAGGTCTCCATCGTGACCGCGCAAGGGCCCGCCGAATTGGCATGCGTGACCAGGGCGAGAAGCGTGTCTTCGAAGCGCTGCAATTGCGCCGGCTCGAGGTCGCGCGCCTGGAACATCATCTCGGCGCGTCCCGGAACGATGCTCGGCTGGCCCGGCTCGAGGCGGATCGCGCCCGTGGTCCAGACGCTTCGCGGTCCGGAGACCTGTGGGAAACGGTCCGCGATCGCCGCGGACAGTTTGACGAGCGCGACGCCGGCGTCCATTCGCTTGACCATCCGGGTTGTGCCTGCGTGATTGGCCTCTCCGACGAAGATGATGCGATATTGGCGGATGCCGACAATGCCGGTGACGATGCCGAGCCGCAGTCCCGCCTCGTCGAGCGTGTCGCCTTGTTCGATGTGCGCTTCGAGATAGCCCATATAATCCGAGGCCACGATCGTCTCGCGCTTGCGCTCCGCAAGACCTGCGCTCGCCAGCGCCTCGCGCAAAGGCGTTCCATTGTTGTGGTCGCGCGCTTTGTCGATCTCTTCATCCGTGACGTCGCCGATGAAGGAGCGGCTGCCAAGAAACGAGCCGAAATGTCCTTCCTCGTCCGCCCAGGAGGCGACGTCGATCGCGGCGCCAGCCGTGCGGGGATCTTCGCTGAACGCGCGCGCGACCTCGAGCCCGTACACGACGCCGAGCGCGCCATCGAGCCAGCCCGCGTGGTTCTGAGATTCACTGTGCGAGCCGAGGAGGAGCTTGGACCCCCGCGCGCGCGAACGGCCGAGCACGTTGCCGATTCCGTCGATCGACGCATCGAGACCTGCGTCGGCAAAACGTCCGGCGAGCCAGCGGCGGGCGTCGATGTCCTGCAGCGAAAACGTCGGCCGGTGCACGCCGCTCTTGTAAGCGCCGAACCTGGCCAGACGGCGGAGGTCGGCGAGCAGTCGGGCGCCGTTGATCTGAGGCATTGGGATCAGTCAGCTCGGGTTGACGGCGAGGATGAGCTTGCCCGCGACCTGGCGCGAAGCGAGGCGATCGAGCATCGCGCCCGCCTCGTTGAAAGGGAACGTCTCTTCAAGCGGGACTTTCAGGCTCCCGTCCATGATCCCGCTCAGGACAGCATCGATCGACTGGCGCCAGGGTCGGGAAGAGAAGTCGGCGTGGCCGAGGTGGAAGCGGGTGAAGGTGAGCGACCTGGCCACCAGTCTTTCCCAGAGATTGGGCAGTGGCCGGCCCTCCGCCTCGCCGAAGCTCACGACGTGACCAAGCTTGCGGATCGTCGAGAAACTGCGGTCGAGGATGCTGGCGCCAGTCGAGTCCAGCACCTTGTCGACGCCCCTGCCTTCAGTGAATCTCATGACGGCCTCGACGAAATCCTCGTCTTTCCGGTTGATGACCTTGGCCGCGCCATAAGCCAGCGCGCGCGCCTCCTTGCCTTTCGTGCCCACGGTTCCGATGACGGTCGCGCCCGCGCGCACGGCGAGCTGAGTTGCGAACAGACCGACACCGCCGCCGATGGCATGGATCAGAATGACGTCGCCGGGCTTGGTCACGCTGACGTTATGGAGCAGATGCCAAGCGGTCAGCCCCTGGATGGGAAAGGCCGCCGCGACGTCGAGCCCCATCGCCTTGGGAATCGGGATCAGGCGTTCGAACTCGGGCCACGCACTGATCGGCGAAGCCGCCCGCTTCCTCCAGGAAGGCGGCGACGCGGTCCCCGACCGTCGGACCAACGACGCCCGGTCCGAGCGCTGCGATCCGCCCTGAGACTTCGAGGCCGCCGATGATTGGGTAGCCTTTCGGATGAGGGTAGGTTCCGCTGACGATCATCGTGTCGGCGAAATTGCAGCCGCAATAGGCGACGTCGATCAGCACCTCGCCGGGACCGGGTGTCGGCTGCGGCGCTTCGCCTATTCTCAGGTTCCCCTTCGCGCCGGGGGCGTCGATGATGATTGCGCGCAAGGCCGGCGGTCCTATGGCTTCGCAGCCGCGCTCGCCCGGAGCGCCCCGGTCGCGGCCGTGTCGAGCGCCTTTCCCCGGATGACGACGCCGTAGTCCGTTCGCGCATGCTCCGTCGAAATATAGCCGTCGAGCATGTCGCTCAGCACCGCCTCAGGATCCCTTTCGAGTGGATTGCCATAGCCGCCGCCATTCGGTCCGGTCGCCACCAGCCGGTCGCCACGGTTCGCCCCGCGATAGGGGACTTTCGACGGGAGAGCTGTGTCCCCGCCGGCCGCCGTGACCAGCGACAATGCTGCGGTCGAACCGTCTTCGCCGCCCGCGAACCCCCACGGCCGATATTTGTGTCCCTCGCCCTCGACCGAAAAGGCGCCCTCGGAGAGAAAGGCGAATTCGCGCACCGAGCCCACGCCGCCTCGCCATCTGCCTTTCGCCGGCGCCTGGTCGCGCAACTCGTAGCGGCTGACGCGAAGCGGCAGATGCGACTCGATATCCTCCACCGGGTTGTTTCGCGTGTTGGCGTAAAGCGTGTCGACGGCGTCCATGCCGTCCATGCCCTCTCTGCCGCCGTAACTCCCTTCGAGAATCTCCATCTGCACCCAGTGGCGGCCCTCATGGAGGCCGGTGAACGCGACACAACGCAGATTGCCGATACCGGCGCTGACCTGTCCGGGGACGCATTGCGCGAGCGCCCTCATGACGGTGTCGGCGAGCGCGTTGCCGGGACAGAAGCGCGCGATGACGGGCGCGGGGAAATTGGGGTTCGCGAGCGTTCCCTTCGGCGCGACAATGCGGATCGGACGCGTGAGCCCCATGTTCTGCGGCACGTGCCCATAAACGGCGCTGTCAAGGAGGATGGAGCGGAGCGTCAGCCAGATCGCGCAGTCAACCGTCCCTTCGAGCGGCATATTGATCGGCCGATCGTCGACCTGAGGAGCCGTGCCGGTCAGATCGACGGTCATCTCATCCCCGCGCACCTTCAGCGTCGCCTTGATCTTGAGATCGCGGCGTTTCGCCTCCGGGTCGTCGAGGAAACCGTCGATTGTCGTCTCGGCCGCGTAATCGCCGTCGGGCAGGGCGCGGATCGCCGCGCGCATCAGACGCTCTGAATAGTCCATGAGATCCTGATAGGCGAGCATCAGGGTCTCGAGCCCATACTGCCGCACCAGCGCGAGAAACCGTTCGGCGCCGATCTCCGCCGCCTTGATCTGCGCCTCCATGTCGCCGACCACGAGGTCGGACGCTCGGATGTTGTCGCGCAGGAGTTGCCAGACCGCCCGGTTCGAGCGCCCTTCCTCGATGATCTTGATGGCCTTGAATTGCAGGCCTTCCGCATAGGCGTCGACGGCGCTGACGATGCCCGCGCTGCCTGGAGTCGAGGCGCCGATGTCCAAGTGATGGGCAGTCGTGACCGAGAAGCCGATCAATTGATCGTCAAGAAAGACCGGCACGCAAAAGGCGACGTCCGGCCCGTGCGAGGCCCCCCCATAGGGGTCGTTGTGCATGATGACGTCGCCTGGGCTGATCGATTCGCCGCGCCGCTCGAGCTCCTTTCGGATCCCTCGGATATAGCCGGGAATTGGGCCTGACTGGAGCGGGGTGCTCATCTTGCACTCGCAAAATTGGCCTCCCTCAGCGTCGGTCAGCGCGGCGCCGAAATCCTCGGATTCCCGGATAATGCTGGAATAGGCCATACGCATCAGCTTGTGACCCATCTCGATCGCGATGTTTTCAAGCGCGCCGAAAATGATCGCTCACGTCACCGGATTGACCCGAGTCGCAGTTTTGGCCTCGGCCGCCACCGCCGAATGAACAGTCATTGCGATCCTCCGAGCTTGATGACGATATTGCCGGTCCTGTCGACGCGCGCATTTGCGCCGGGCGGAACGAGCGTGGTGCTGTCCGTTTGCAAGATGACGGCGGGACCTGGAAAGGTCTCCTCGACCGGAAACTCGCTGCGCCGATAGAAGGGCGTCTCAGAGCTCTGAAGCTCATCGCTCACGCGAAACAAGCAAGGACTGACACGGATCTTCGCCTTTTCCAGCGATCCGGCCTGCGGCGTCTTCATCGCCCGCAGCTTCGGGACGCGGCCGACGCCGCTCACGCGAACGTTCACGATCTCAATCGGGCTTGCCGCGAAGGCGCGCCCGTATTCGGCGGCATGCGCCGCGTGGAACGCCTTCCACGCCTGGGGAAGCGTTACCTCGGTGATCTCGCCATCGGGCAGCGGAACGCGCAGCTCATAGCCTTGCCCGACATAACGAAAATCGCCAGCGCGGGAGAAAGTCACCTCGGCGAGGGGAATGTGGTCCGCCTCAAACTGCGCTGCGAGGCCAGCCTGCATTTCGGCGAGGCTCTTGTTGAGTTTCCTGAGATCAACCGAGCCGCTGACCTGAAACTCCGTCCGGACGGCGTCATATTTGAAATCAGTCGTGAGAAGCCCCATGGCGGACGTGATTCCGGGGTACGGCGGAATGATCACCTCCGGAATGTCGAGGGCCGAGGCGACCTCGGCGCCCTGCAGCGGACCGGCGCCGCCGAAGGCCACGAGCGAAAAGCCGCGCGGGTCGATGCCCTTCTGAATCGTCCTCGAGCGGATCGCGTTCGCCATATTGGCGTTGATCACGCTGAGAATTCCCTCCGCTGCTTCGCCGAGGCTAAGGCCAAGCCTAGTTGCGAGGGAGCCTACGGCGCGGCGCGCCGCTTCCGCGTCGAGCCTCATTCCACCGCCGAGGAAGTCGTCCGCGTCGAGCCGGCCGAGGACGAGATTGGCGTCCGTCACAGTCGGTTCCTCGCCCCCCATCCCGTAAGCGGCCGGTCCAGGAACGGCGCCCGCGCTGCGCGGCCCGACCCGAAACGCCCCGCCGTGGTCGATGTAGGCGATGGAGCCGCCGCCCGCGCCGATGGTGTGGATGTCGATCATGGGCGCGAGCAGCGGGAAACCGGCGATCGATGTTGAACGTGCGTCTGTCTCCGTCAGCCTGCCATCAACGATGATGCCGATGTCCGCGCTGGTGCCGCCGATGTCGAAGGTGATCAATTTGCGGCGCTCAGCCAGCCCGCCGATCCACGCCCCCGCGAGCACGCCGGCCGCCAACCCGGAAAGCAGCGTCAGTGTCGGCTTCTCCGACACCATGCCTGCGGTCGCTACACCCCCGTTCGAGGCCATGATTCTGAGATCGGCAGTCAGACCCGCGCTCTTCAGCCACTGATCGAGATGGGTGATGTATGTCCGAACCTTCGGTCCGATGAAGGCCGCCAATGCAGCGGTCGTGAACCGCTCGAACTCGCGGAATTGCGGGGAGACGAAGGACGACGTTGTGACGAAGGCGTCGGGGAGAATTTCGGATACGATCGCCTTGGCGCGGTCCTCGTGCGCAGGGTTGAGATAGGAGAAAAGAAAGCAGATCGCAACGGATTCCACGCCGGCGTCGCGAAGGGCGATCGCCGCGTCGCGCACGCGCTCTTCGTCCAACGGCTCGAGTTCATGGCCCTGCGGCGGCGCCAGACGTCCGGGAACCACCATACGGTTTCGACGCTTGATCAGCGGACGGTTTTGCCAAGGCAGCTCTTGCCGGATCGAATAATGCTCGACCCGCTGATGACGTCCGATATGCAGAACGTCACGGAAGCCTTCATTGGTGATCATGCCCGCATTCGCCCCCTTGTCCTCGAGGACGGCGTTGGTCGCGGTCGTGGTCGCATGAAAGACGAGGTCGATCTCTCCGGGCTTGCGCTCAGCCAACGCGAGGAGACCCTCGATGCCCTTCATGACGCCGTTCGAGGGATCCCGCGGGGTGGTCGGAACCTTGTGGATGGCCATGGCTCCAGTATCGAGGTCGGAGAAAATGAGATCGGTAAACGTGCCCCCGACATCGACGCCAATCACCTTCATAAGTCGCGAACCCCGAGTGTAAAGATCGTCACGTTCGCCAACCCGCCCGGCACGCCGCGAGCGTTCTTCCCACGGCCGCGCATTGCGGCGTCGATCCGCGACGGACGACAAGTCGACGACGCGGCGGTCGCCCCCAACCCGACTTCCCCGTGCAAAAGGCTTGCCGTCTCCAGCGCCGCGATGCAAGTTTGCACAAAGCGAAGTCTTCCGATCAAGCGCAAGGCTGGGCGCTCGGCATGACGTTTGCTTTGTCCGGGATGGTGTGGGGCTTCCCCATTGCGCTCGTCCGCGATCCCGCGGCTTCTGCTACGGAGACTTGAAATGACGAACCGTTCGTGGGTCTGGCGCGCTGTCGCCTTGAGCCTGACAGTCTTCGGAGCGGCGGCCACCGCGGCGCAGGCGGATGATCTGGCGTATTTCGAGAAGCAAATCGCGCCGTTCACGAAGAAGCCCGAGTTCGTAGCCCCCGGTCCCGCGTTCGACGCTCAGGCCTGCATGAAGGGCAAGACGATCCTCAGCATTCCCGTTTCGAGCGCGAATCCCTTCACCGCCAATATCGAGAAGGCCATGGCGGCCGCGGCAAAAAAAGTAGGCTTCAAGTTCACCACCTGGGAGAACCAGGGGCAAAGTTCGCAATGGGTGCAGGGGATGGACACCGCGGTCAATCAGAAGGTCAGCCTTATCGACCTTCTTGCGGGCACCGACCCGCGCGTCCTCGTGCCGCAAGTGAACGCCGCGCAGGCGGCAAAGATTCCCGTCGTCGCGTCGCATTACAACGGCGTCGAGCAAACGGCCGAGGTGAAAAAGTACGCCGACGGAGACGTGCCGATCGACTACGCGAAAGCCGGCGCTCTCCTGGCCGACTGGGCGATCGTCAAAACCAAGGGTCACATGAACGCCCTTGTCCTGATCGCGACGGGTCCGCTTTCGACCAACTCGATGATGTCGGGCATCGAAGCGGAACTCAAACACTGCGACGACTGCAAAACGAAAGTGATGAACTTTCCGGTAGTCGACTGGGGCACCCGCATCACGCCCGGGGTGCAGGCTGCGCTCCTCGCTGATCCGACCGTCAACTACATCATCGTGATCTACGACAGCATGAGCCAGTTCGTCGTTCCCGCGGTGACGATCACCGGGTCGCAGAAGAGAGTTGGAGTCGACGCCTTCAACGGTACGCCGTTCGTCCTCGGCCTCGTGCAGCAGGGCCAGGTGGAAATGGACATCGGCGAAAATCTCGATTGGATCGGCCACGCGATCATCGACGCTGAAATGCGCCGCATCTGTGGCCTGCCTCTCATCTCGGATCCGAAGATCCCCTTCTATATTTTCACCCAGGACAATGCGAAGGACGCGGGGACGCCGCCCCGGCTTTCTCAGGGTTATGGCGACGCCTAAGTGAAGGGTTACGCGGACCTGTGGAAGCTCCAATAGCCGTGACCCGCGCGCCCGCGGCGCTTCGGCTTTGGGACCTGAGCAAGACCTTCGGGGGCCAGAAAGCCCTCGACAACGCGTCGCTCGAAATCGCTCCAGGGGAAGTCCACGGCCTCCTCGGCCAGAACGGCTCTGGCAAGTCGACACTGATCAAGATCCTCGCCGGCTTTCACGCGCCGGACCCCGGAAGCCGGCTGGAGATTGGCGGCGGAGAGGTTGCGCTTCCCCTCGCGCCGGGCGAGTTCCGAAACTATCGTATCAGCTTCGTGCACCAGCATCTGGGGCTCATCCCGAGTCTGACGGCGCTCGAGAACCTCCTGCTTGGCCGGCTCGCGGAGAGCGAGGCCTGGGCGATCAACTGGAGTGCGGAGCGCCGCGCCGCACGGGCGCTCTTTGCGAGCTACGATGTTGATATCGGCCCTGACGCGCGCGTCGCCGACATTGCGCCGGTCGAGCGCGCGCTGCTCGCCATTGTCCGCGCGGTTACCGAGATGAACGAGGATGGCGGCGTCGGGGCAGGCCTTCTGGTGCTGGACGAGCCGACCCCGTTTCTTCCCAAGCGTGACGTCGATCGCCTTTTCCAGCTGGTGCGCGCGATCGTAGCCAAAGGCGCAAGCGTCATCTTCGTTTCTCACGACGTGGACGAGGTGATGGAGATTACCGATCGCGCGACCGTTCTGAGGGACGGCAAGGTCGCGGCCATGATCGAGACAAGCGCCGCCACCAAAGCGGATTTCATCGAAGCGATTGTTGGCCGTAAGCTTGCCGCCATGACCCCTCCGTCTCCTCTGGCGACGCGCGGTCCGAGCCACGCTGTCGTGCACAATTTGTCGGGAGGAGCGATCGACGGATTCTCACTTGATTTGGCGGCAGGAGAAGTCGTTGGCGTTACCGGCCTGATCGGATCGGGCTATGACGAAATTCCCTACTTGATCTACGGGGCGAGGGAGGCTCGCGGCGGCACGCTCGACATCGGGGGACGGGGTCTCGAGCTCAGCAAGATCAAGCCGAGCGACGCGATCCGCCACGGGGTCGTTCTGGTGCCCGCTGATCGAGCCAATGCGGGGGTTATCGGCGCGCTTCCGGTCGCTGACAATGTGACTATGCCCACGCTTGCTTCGCGTTTCAGACGATGGATGCTGCGCCGGCGTGCGATGATCGCCGAGGCGGCGGAAATGGGCCGGCGGTTTGAAGTTCGCCCGGCCGACCCGACCATGACGATGGCTTCCCTCAGCGGCGGCAATCAGCAAAAGGTGGTGCTCGCCAAATGGTTCCAGATGACGCCAAAGCTGATCCTTCTGGACGAGCCGACGCAGGGGGTGGACATCGGTGCGCGACAAACGGTCTTCCGGCACATCGCGAGCGCGGCGTCAGCGGGCGCAGCGGTCCTGTGCGCCAGTTCGGACTACGAGCAACTCGCCACGATCTGCAGCCGCGTCCTGATCTTCGCCGCGGGACGGGTCGTTGCAATCCTCGAGGGCGCTGAAATCAGCAAGGAGGCCATCGCGGAGCGCAGCCTTGGCGGCGCTCAGAGCTTCGCATGAGCGACGGAACATTCGTCCAGCAAAGAGGCGGGCCATGACCCATTCGGCGCCCACCCAGGCAGCCGCTCCGGCCGAGCGCGCGGCGCATAAGCCGTTCGTCTATCGTCTCGAGCAGTTCGGATTGATCATCGTGTGGGTCCTGCTCATCGCAGTCTTCGGCTATTTGCGGCCTGACACGTTCCTGACCTGGCCCAATTTCTCGACCATTCTGGGCTCCCAGGCGGTTCTCGTCGTGGTCACGCTTGGCCTGCTCATTCCCTTGACGGCCAACGACTTTGACCTCTCCATCGCGTTCACCATGACGTTGTCGTCGATGCTGGTTGCCGTCCTCAACGTCAATTACGGGATCGGCATCGGCTGGGCCGTGATTGCAGCGCTTGCGCTCGGGGTTGCGATCGGCCTCATCAATGGTCTCTTGATCACCATTTTTCGCATTCACTCGCTGATCGTCACCCTTGGCACGGGCACGTTCCTGCACGGGGCGACGCTTTGGCTCAGCGACTCCATGACGATCAGCGGCATTTCGCCGTCTCTCATGAATGCGGTGATTGTCGATCGCCTTTTCGGAGTTCCTCTCGAGTTTTACTACGCGATCGTCCTCGCTGCGCTTGTCTGGTACCTGCTCGAGTACACCGCGCTTGGCCGGCGCATTCTTTTCGTCGGTCGCGGGCGCGAGGTGGCGCGGCTGAGCGGCATCAACACCGATCGTATCCGCATCGCCTGTCTTGTCGCTTCAGGGCTCTTCGGCGCTTTGGCCGGGGTCCTCTATGCCGGCACTCAGGGCGCGGCGGACCCGGTGTCGGGCGTCACCTATCAGCTGCCGGCTTTCGCCGCCGCCTTCCTTGGATCGACGTCATTGCGCCCGGGCGTTTCAATCCGTGGGCGGCGACGGTCGCCGTCTATTTCCTCGTCACTGGGATCACAGGCCTCGTCTTTCTGGGCTTCAGCTCGTTCATCCAGGAGATGTTCTACGGCGGCGCGCTCCTGATCGCTGTCACCTTGTCCCAACTGGTGCGCGGACGACAGGAGCAGCAATTCTGACCCCATCTGTATCAACGGAAGAGACCAACACGTGACCCCTCGCTCGCTCGAACGCGACTTTATTGGCTACGGATCCAGGACGCCTGATCCGCGCTGGCCGGGCGGCGCGCGGATCGCGCTCAATTTCGTTCTGAATTACGAAGAGGGCTCAGAATACAGCATGATGGATGGAGACGGCGTCAGCGACGCCGCCCTGGCCGAAATGGCGAGCGTGGCCGTGCCGCGCGGCGAACGGGACCTCGCGGCCGAGAGCATGTTCGAATATGGCAGCCGCGTCGGGTTCTGGCGCCTGCACAGGATCTTTCAAGAGCGCGGACTGCCGATGACGGTCTACGCTTGCGCGCTGGCGCTCGAGCGCAATCCGCCCGCGGCGCAAGCGATCAAAGAGGCGGAATACGATATTTGTTGTCATGGCTGGCGCTGGGTCGAGCATTTCAAACTCGACGAGGCGACCGAACGCGAGCACATCCGCCGCGCCGTCGAGAGCCTCAAGCGAACGGTCGGACAGCGTCCCCTTGGCTGGTATTGCCGCTACGGGCCGAGCGTCAACACGCGACGCCTGGTCATGCAGGAGGGCGGCTTTCTCTACGACAGCGACAGCTATGCCGACGAGCTCCCCTATTATGTGATGGCCGAAGGCCGTCCTCAGCTCGTCGTCCCCTACACGCTGACCAACAATGACGTGAAATGGCCGGCCACGAACTTGGCGACCGGGGAGGACTTTTTCACCATCTTGCGAGAGGCTTTTGACTTCCTCTATGAAGAAGGGCGCGGGGCCCCGAAAATGATGAATGTGGGGATGCATATGCGTATCCTCGGCCATCCGAGCCGAGCCTCCGGCCTTGCGCGTTTCCTCGACTATGTGAAGACTAAACCGGATGTTTGGCTTTGCCGGCGCCTGGATATCGCGAAGCACTGGCTGAACGAGCATCCTTGTGAGGTTGCCTGATGAAGCGCTTGAAGATCGAACCGATCGACGCAGAGGCCTTTGCGCCTTTCGGACAGCTTCTTCCACCCGCGCCGCCAGGGAAAGGGGGCCGTCAGGAGTTGATCGAGGAATTGCAGAACGCCCGAACCAGCGCGCGACCGCGCCTGTCCATCGCGACCGCGGCGCCGAAAGCCTTACCCCTCACTGCGGTGCAGATGGAGCGGCACGTCCATTCCTCGCAGGCCTTCGCGCCGCTCGACTGCGCGAGCTATCTCGTGATGGTCGCGCCGCACGGGGATGGCGGAATGCCGGACCTTGAAAAGGTCCGGGCGTTTCGCGTGCCCGGAGACACCGGCGTCAACTACAAAGCCGACACCTGGCATCATCCGCTGTCGCCGCTCGAACGCACCGCGCGATTCGCCATCCTCACTTTCGTCGATGGAACCGCCGCCGACGAACAATTCGTCGACCTGCCGCAACCGGTCCTGGTTGAAGACTGACACCTGTTCGCGTTCGCCTCGAACGCGCTTGTCGAGGGCCCCATTCGCAGAGGCCGCGAAGGCTAATCGCCGCTTCCCAGAATTCGCAGCGCCGCCGAGACGCACGCTTCGACGCCGTCAAGCACTGTCACACCGGCTTGTTCAGTCATTTTCGTCCCGAGCCCGGCGAACGGGGCCCCGCCCAGCAGGACGGCGTCGCCCGCGCAGCGGCGGATCGCGCCGACGATAGCGTCGACATGGGCCTCGCGATTGGCGATCATATCCGGGATCGTTACCGGCAAGATCCGGATCTCGGTTAGCCGGTCCTCCAGGCCCAGCGATCGGACGCGCTCGGCAAGCGCCGTCCGCATGGCTTCTCCGAGCGTCACGATGGCGAAGCGCCGGCCATTTGCCGCGGCCTTCAGGCCGGCTTCCCCCAGCCCGACGAGCGGAATCGAAAGTCGCGCTCGCGCCTCCGCGAGGCCTGGATCGCCGAACGCGCCGATGACCGCGGCCCCGGCGCCCGCGTCCTTTTCGATTGTCGCGACGACGGCCTGCGCGGCTCGAACGAGCTCCTCCGGGGTCTGGATCGCGGAGAGGCCAGAGGGCGCGTTGAGAGCCGCGATCTCTACGCGTCCGCGCGCGACGTGCTCCGCCTCCTCGACGAGCCAGCGCGTGACTGAGACGCTCGTATTCGGATTGACGATCAAAAGCCGCGGGCGACCGCTCATCCGGGATGGGCCGAACGCTTCAACCAATGGCGCGCGATGTCCTCGCGCCGCGCGATCCAGACGCCGTCCCGGGCTCGCATCGCGGCGAGGATCTGGCCGAGGGCGTCGATACGGCCTGGCCGGCCGATGATCCTCAAATGCAATCCGACCGACATCATTTTGGGCGCATGGGCGCCCTCGCGATGCAGCCTGTCGAAGGCGTCCAGAACGTAGCCGGCAAAGTCGGCAGCGCGGGCGAAGCGATTCGTGTTGTGGAACTGCATGTCGTTTGTGTCGAAGGCATAGGGCAGCACGACATGCGGCCGATCGGGCGCACCGACGATATAGGGAAGGTCGTCGTTGTAGGCGTCGCTGTCATAGAGGAAGCCGCCTTCCTCCATCAGGAGCCGGCGGGTGTTCAGCGAGGCCGCGGAGCGCGTATGCCATCCAACAGGGCGACGGCCCGTCGCCCGCGCGATCGCCGCTACGGTGCGCGAGATGCGATCTCGCTCCTCGGTCTCGCTCATGCCGGCATGGCTCTCCCATCTCCAGCCGTGGGCGGAGAGCTCGTGACCGCGCGCAACGGCGTCGCGCGCAAGTTCGGGCGTGCGCTCGACGGCGCGGCCGCAGGCGCTGACCGTCGCCTTCGCGCCATGCGCGTCGAAGACATCCATTATCCTCCACCATCCGGCGCGCGCGCCATATTCGAAATGGCTGTCAAGACACAGGTCGGGCAGACCGTCGAGACGACGTTCGACCTCGTAGATCGCCTCGTTCGTCGGGTCGCCTTCGCTGATCGCAAATTCTGCCCCCTCCTCGAAATTGATGACGAAGGATACGGCGACCTTTGCATCGCCGGGCCAGCGCGCTCGCGGCGTGTTGCGCCCATAGCCGAGAAAGTCCCTGTTCGAGCTCAGGTTCATCAACTACGCTTCGAGCCCGGCGAGGCGGTGCAGGCCGATCGCGCGGTCGGCGACAAAAAGCAGCAACAGCGTGGCGACTAGGATCAGCGTTGAAAGCGCCGCGATCGAGGGATCAGGGCTCTCTTCGATATATTGCAGCATCTTGATCGGCAGGGTCTTCGCGCGCGCGTCCGTGAGAAAGATCGAGACGGGATAATTGTCCATCGAAGCGAGGAAGGCGAATAGCGCCGCGGTCAGGTAGGCTGGCGCCAGCGCCGGGACCTTCACCCGCCATATCGAGGATGCAAACCCGCAGCCGAGTATGCGAGCGGCGTCGATCAGTGTGAAGTCGAAGCGGCTGAGGCCCGCGATCATCGTTCGAGCGACAAATGGCAGCGTCACGACGAGATGGGCGAGCAGAAGCGAGGTCCAGGTCTGGGTCAGGCCAAGGCTGCGGAAATATTGCAAGAGCGCGATGCCGAGCACGAGACCAGGCATCATCAACGGCGACGTCGCGGCGGCGGCGAGAACGCCGGCGCCTGGAACAATCCGGCGAACGATCGCAATCCCCGCCAGCGTTCCGATCACCAGCGAGATCGCAGTCGAGAGAAGTGCGATCTCAAGCGACAGCCACAAAGCTGGCCAGAAGCCGTCAAGCGAGCCGACCTCCGCATACCAGCGCAGCGACGCGCCGCCGACCGGCAGATCGAACACCGGCGTTGGCGACAGGCTCGAAAGTGCGATGATCACAAGCGGCGCAAGGAGGAAGACGGAGGCGAGCGCCATAACGACGACGGCAAGCCAGCGTGCGACAGCGCCGGTCATCGGCCTGCGCTTCTCTCGCCGAAGCGGCGGCTCGCCACGACGACGGCAAGTCCGATCGCCATCAGGATCGCGCCGGCCGCCGAGCCCAGCGCCGGATCGCGAAGGAGGAGGAAAGCGCGCGCGATCGTCGTCGCCAATGTCGGATAGCTCTCGCCCATGAGCAGCGTTGGCACGACATAGGCCGAAACGGAGAGCGAAAACACAAGCGAAACGCCCGCCACCATTCCGGGCAAGGACAGCGGAAGCACAACGCGCAGGAAGGCCCGCAGAGGCGACGCCCCGAGCGTTGCAGCCGCTTCTGTGAGCGTCGGATCCATCTGGGCGACAACCGAGTAGATCGGCAGAATCATGAAGGGCAGGAAGATGTTTACGGACCCGGAGATCAGCGAGACCTGAGTGAAGAGCAGGCGGATTGGAGCGCTGGTCAGATGGAGACTCATCAGAGCTTCATTGACGACGCCATGCGAGCGCATCAGCGTGCTCCAGGCGAAGGACTTGACGATCACGCTCGCCGCGAGCGGCAGCAACAGCGAAGCAAGAAACACGCTTCGCAACGCGCCTTGCGCAAACGCGAGGCCGAAGGCTGCCGGATAGCCGACGGCGAGCGCGATCACGGTCGTCAGCCCACCGAGCCGCACGGAATTCCACACGAGCGAGCGCCCGTAAGCGTCGCCGAGGATACGGACGTATGCCCCGAAGCTCAGACCGGACGGACCGACAAAGCTGCTCCCCATCAGTCGCGCCAGCGGAATCGCGTAGAGCACGAGGAGAACAACGGCCGCCGGCAGGGCGAGCAACACGCCGGCGCTCAGCTGCGGGGCGCGGAACGCCAGACGGGCAGGGCCGGCCCTTCCTCGAGCGCGCGGCTCATGCCGCCTGCCTCGCGTCGGCGAAAACGAAAGAACGGGACGCCGGCCAGGACAGCACCACCGCATCGCCAGGCGACGGCGGCGCAAAGACCCCTCTGATCTCGACCATAAAATCGGCGGCGGCGCCGACATCCACCGCAACCCGGGTGCGCGATCCCTGGAAGGTCACGCGGCGAACGCGGCCCTCGATCCGATTGCGATCCGGTCCATCGCCAGCGCCGAACGCGATGTTCTCCGGCCGAGTGGAAACGACCGCGGCGGCGCCCGCCGGCAGATCGCCCTCCGCGAGGACCTGGCCCTGAGGCGTGTCGACGCGAAGCCGCCCGCCTTCGCGAGCTGCAACCGTTCCCCGAAGTTCGGACGAAACGCCGACAAAGCGCGTCGCGAATAGGCTGCGCGGCCGCTCATAGAGCCGCACTGGCTCGTCGAACTGCTCGATCCGCCCCGCGTTCATGACCGCGACCTTGTCGGACATCGTCAGCGCCTCGTCCTGGTCATGGGTGACAAAGACCGCCGTCGCGCCAAGATCCTTCAAGAGACGCCTCAGCTCGACCTGCATCGTCTCGCGCAAGTTGCGATCGAGCGCGCTGAGCGCTTCGTCAAAGAGGAGGACGCTCGGCTCGACTGCCAGCGCCCGCGCCAG
This sequence comes from uncultured Alphaproteobacteria bacterium, assembly GCA_963726105.1. Taxonomy (GTDB): domain Bacteria; phylum Pseudomonadota; class Alphaproteobacteria; order Rhizobiales; family Beijerinckiaceae; genus Roseiarcus. The sequence goes on along the minus strand of CAVSBJ010000012.1, from coordinate 546,936 downwards.
CGCGACGCGCTGCTGTTGGCCGCCGGACAATGCCCGGACCGGCCGGTCGCCGAAACGATCCATCTGGACGAGCGCCAGGGCGCGCTGCACCTTAACCGCGATCTCAGCGCGTGCGAGCCCCTTTCCCCGAAGACCGAAGCCGACGTTTCCCGCGACCGTCAGGTGCGGAAAGAGCGCATATTTCTGGAAGACGACTCCGACGTTGCGCTTGTGCGGCGGCGTGCGCGTGACATCGGCGCCGCCGATCACGATCGAGCCCCCATCAGGCGCGATCAGCCCGGCTATCAGTCGAAGCAATGTGGTCTTGCCGCAGCCCGAAGGCCCGAGCAGGGTCACAAGCGCTCCGCGCTCAACCGCGAGGTCGACCCTGTCGAGCACTTTGGCGTCGCCAAAGCGCTTCGATAGATTTGTAGCCGTGATATGCGCATTCACAGCTGGTTCCAGCGGTCCACCCATCCGCCGCGCTCTTTGGCGAAGAAGGCCCAATCGGGAGAGAACAACTGGCTCGGGTCGGGATAACCTGCGGGTTTCGGCGTTTCCGGGTTGGTCGGCGCGACAAAGGCTTTGGTCGCGAGCGCTTCCTGCACCTCGGGGCCGAGAAACATGTCGACGATCGCGTCCGACGCATCGCCCGCCGGACCCTTCGCGACCTTGGCGATTCCCGAGGGCATCGCGAAGGCGCCATCGCTCGGCAGGGCGAGGTCCACCGGAGAGCCTGCCGCTTTGCGGATCAACGTGTAGGCGGAGAACTGTCCGCCGATCATCTGCGCTTCGCCCTGTTCCAGCAAATTGATCGCCTGCGGAGCGTCGGTATGGACGTTGAGCAGATTTGGCTTCAGCGTCGCGAGCTTCCTGAAGCCGGTGTCGATTTCATATTGCGCTTCCTTGTAGGGCTTGCCGGTCGCGAGATGGGCAGCGGAAAGAAGCGCCCAATAGCCCTCGGTGTTCTTGAGCGAGGGGATGATGACCTTGCCCGCCGCCTGGGGCGCATAGAGGTCGTTCCAGCTCGTCGGCGCCTTGCCGCCCTGGGTGTTAAAGGCGATCCCCGCCCATGGCATCTGGTAGTTCGCCCACATCCCGTCCTGATGCACGTTGGCCGGCGCGAGCTTTGCGAGGTTGGGCGAGCCCGCTGCGGTGCTCGGGGTGATGAGCCTCTCTTTCGCAGCGACGAGCATGACCGGATCGTCCATGATGACGACCGACATTTTCGGCGCATCCTTGTCGGCGCTCATTTTCTGGAGGTTGGTGAGCGAGTTCGTGCCCTCGTAAATGATTTTGATCCCGAGCTTCTTCTCGATGATCGGAAAGACGTCGCTGTTGAAGTACTTGGCCGCGCCAGCATGGCCTCCCACCACCACTTCCTTTGGATCGGCCCGGACGATGCGCGGCGCGCCAATCAGCGTTCCCGCCGCGGATGGGGCGCTCGTCTTGAGCAGTGCGCGACGGGATGGTCTCCACAATGTCATTGGCTTCGCTCCTAGCCAGGCCGGCCTCTGAAGCATGGACCAAGCGCTGTGCCAGATGTGCACATTTCTCATAAGCAGTTGAAAGGATGATAGTTTATGCTTATGAACGGCGGAAAGGAGTAGCCGCGTGGCACGGTTTGTGCACATTCGATGCTCATGGATGTGCACAATCTATGCGGATGCGATTTGACTGCAGCGCGCACCCGACGAGCAAGAGGCGACCTTGATGGAGCCGCCATCGAGCAGCAAGTCCATGAGGCTCTGTCACGCGCTCTGTTCGAGGGCCGGCTGACGCCAGGAGCGAAGCTGCCTGAGCACCGGCTGGCGGCGATCTTCAAGGTTTCCCGCGAGCGCATTCGAAAGGTGCTTCACCGCCTGGTCGCAGAGCGTCGCCTCGAAGCGTTCCGCCAGCGGGGCGTCTTCGTTCCGAATCCAACGATCGAGCAAATCGGCCGGACCTATCTTGCTCATCGCGTGTTCGAGGCGGGCGTGATCGCGGAATTGGCCCGGCGACCCAATAAGGCGATCCTCGCTAGGTTGGAAGGCCACCTCGAGGAGGAGCGGGTCGCCGCCGACCGAGGCGACCGAGCCGCCTCGGTTCGGTTGTCGGGCGGGTTTCACCTCATGCTCGTCGACTCCCTGGAAAACCCCGAGCTTTCACATTTTCTCCGCGAGTTGCTCGCCCGTTCGTCGCTGATGGTCTCGGCCTTCGAGCCGGCGCGCTTGTCGTTGTGCGGTGTCGACGAACATGCCGCAATCGCCGCCGCCCTACGGGCTGGCGATGCGGAGCGCGCGATCGCCTTGTCCGGGGAGCACTTCCATCACATCGAGAAACGACTGGCGCAGGGACTCGCGGAGCGTGCGAACGTGTCGATCGAACGGGTGTTGGCGCCTACGGGCGAGATCACAGCGCGAAAGAGACCTTCGAAGCAGCGCCGGAAGAAACACGCACAACCTTGACGTTCGCTGGACTGGCGGTCCGGTGACGGCTCTTGCGCAGCGCCATTGCTTATCGGCGGAATGCAACAGCGTCTGTGCGAGTTCCCTGTGCGGCCAAACGGGTTTAGGCTGCGGCAATGCTCTTTCGAACCGAGCCCTCGGGCGTTCTCGCCATCAGCCAGCCGACCCACGCGTGGATTTCCGGGCAGATTTTGCGAGCCTGGGACGCGGCGCTTGGCGAGCCGCTGCTGCTTGCGGCGGAGCAGCACGACATCGGTTGGCTGGACTGGGAGAGCGCGCCGACCTTCAATCCGCAGACCGGTCGCCCGCATCTCTTTCGCGAGATTGGCGCCGTGGTGCATTCGCCGATGTGGAGACAGGGCGTCGAGCGTGCGCTCGGCGCCTGGGGCGCGCATGTGGCGTTGCTCGTCTCGCGCCATGGTGGAGTGATTTACCGCCGCTACACTGACCGCCATCGCATAAGCGAAGCGGACGCCGCGGCGGCGCAGACCTATCTCGACACACAGGGGCCGATGGAGGCCGCGTGGGCGAAGACGCTGGGCCTAAACGTCGCGGCGCTTCAGAACGAGACGACGCTTGTGGCGCTTGTCGACGCCGTATCGCTGGCCCTATGCGGCGAATTGAAGACGCCGATCGACTTGGAGGCGCCTAGCTCGCGCGGCGGCGCTGAGACCTTGCGTCTGATCGAACGGCCCGGTCATCCTTTTGATTTCGTCCTCTCGCCCTGGCCGTTCAGAAAGGACGTGCTGACCGTCGAAGGCGAAGCGCGTCCGTTGCCGGCGGCGGGGCGTTTCGACAATGAGGCAGCGATGCGGGCGTGGCTCAAGTCGCCTGAGCGGAGGGTGTTTCGCGCACGGCTCATGAGCGAATCCGCGATTTAGCCGACTGGCTCGCTTCGGTGGCCAATAGGGCTGAAAGGCCAACGCAACGCCCTTGCCGCTCGCTGACAAATCGGGCAGGTTTCTTGCTTGGGGTGGCTGCAACGGCTTCGCTCGGAGACGTGAAGCCGCAATGGGGCAGGGCCTCCGATCGAAAAAAGGAGTGTGACATGCGATTGTCAATGACGCGTCTCGGCCTTATCGGCGTCGCGGCCGCCGCTTTCGTCAGCGCTGAGGCGGCAAATGCGCAGACAGTCGCGCTCGTGACGATCAACCAGCAAGCGCTCTTCTTCAACCAGATCAACGACGGCGCGAAGCAGGCGGCGGACAAGGCTGGCGCGAAGCTCGTCATCTTCAACGCCAACAACGTCGCCGCGGCTCAGAACAGCGCGATCGAGGACTATATCGCCCAGAAAGTCGACGGCATCGTGCTCATCGCCATCGACGTCAATGGGGTGAAGCCCGCCGTCACCGCGGCCAAGAAAGCCGGCATTCCGGTGGTCGCGATCGACGCCCGCATCCCCGACGGCGACAATGCGGCTTTCATCGGCGTCGACAACAAGGGAGCGGGCGAAGAGATCGGCAAATACTTCGCCGATTACGCGAAGACCAAGATGAACGGCTCGGCCAAGGTCGGCATCGTCGGCGCGCTCAACTCCTTCATTCAGAACCAGCGTCTCGACGGCTTCAAGGCGGCGGCACAAACGGACAGCGGGGTGAAATTCCTCGACACCGTGGATGGCCAGAACATCCAGGACGTGGCGCTGACCGCGGCTGAAAACCTGATGACCGCCAACCCCGACATGAACGCGCTCTACGCCACCGGCGAGCCTGCGCTCGTCGGCGCCATTTCGGCCGTGACCAGCCAGCAGGCGACCGGCAAGGTCAAGGTCTTCGGCTGGGACCTCACCGCGCAGGCGATCAAGGGCATAGACGAGGGCTGGATCGTCGCTGTCGTTCAGCAGGATCCTTTCCAGGAGGGGGTGGCCGGCGTCGAAACCGTGCTCAAGATCAAGAAGGGCGAGAAGGTCGACCCGAGCATCGACATTCCCGTCACCATCGTGACCAAGGAAAACGTGGACAAGTTCCGCAGCCTCTTCAAATAGGCCGCTCGAACGCGCCGAGCGGGATGCCAGGGCGTCCCGTCCTCTCTTCCTCTGTGCACGAAAGCTTAAGCCAAGCGGATGTTGAGCGCCGACGCGCCGATCCGGGTCCAGATGGAGGACATCAGCAAGTCCTTTGGCGCCATCAAGTCCCTTGATCGCGTCAATCTCGTGCTGCGAGCTGGGGAAGTCCTCGGGCTGGTCGGCGACAACGGCGCCGGAAAGTCCACGCTCAGCAAAATTCTGTCGGGCGCCGTCGTTCCTGATTCCGGTCGCATTCTTCTCGACGGCCGTGAAGTCCGTTTCTCGTCCCCCGCCGACGCGCGCCGTCAGCGGGTCGAGATGGTTTATCAGGACCTGTCGCTCTGCGACACGGTCGATGTCGCGGGCAACCTCCTGCTTGGCCGCGAGCCGCTGAGGCGCATGCTTGGCGTGCCGATCATGGACAAGCGCAGGATGCATGCGGACGCCGCGCAAATGCTGGCCCATCTTGGCATCCGCATGCCGAGCACACGGCTCAAGGTCGAGAATCTGTCCGGCGGCCAGCGCCAGAGCATTGCGATCGGACGCGCGGTGTCGTTCGACCCCCTGTTTCTCATCATGGACGAGCCGACGGCCGCGCTCGCCGTCGCTGAGGTCGACGCTGTGCTCGATCTCATCCATCAGGTGAGCGCCAAGGGCGTGAGCGTCATTCTCATCACGCATCGGCTGCAGGATCTGTTCGTCGTTTGCGACCGGATCATGGTCCTCTACGAGGGTCGCAGCGTCGCCGAGCGGCTTATTGGCGAAACGAACATCGAGGAGATCGTCAACCTCATCGTGGGAAGAAAATTCCGTTCGGTCTCAGCCGGCGCGCGGCCTGAAAGCGGGGCGCCCTCTTGACCGCGATCACAGCCTCCAATGCGCTGCGCGATCGCGCGAGGCTGATCGTCCACGACAACGGGGGCGTGGTCAGCATCGCGGTTTTCTTCGTCGTGATGGCGGTCACGTTCTCGCTGATCACGGACACATTTCTGACTGAGACCAATCTCCTCAACATTCTGCGACAAACCGCGCCCCTCATGATCGTGGCGGTCGCGATGACTTTCGTGATCACGACCGCCGGGATCGATCTCTCCGTCGGCTCGGTGCTGGCGCTCGTGAACGCGCTCGCGGCGATTTCGCTGCAGGCCGGCCTCACCTGGCCGCTGGTGATCGTGCTCATGTTGGGCGTGGGCGTCGTCATCGGCCTTTTCCAGGGCTTCTTCATCGCCTTTGAAGGCATTCCCGCCTTCATCGTCACGCTTGCTGGCCTGAGCTCCATCCGGGGCACGGCGCTGCTTCTGACGAAAGGCTATTCGATCCCGATCGATCCTCAGAGCCCGTTCAACGCGATCGGGCGAGGCTGGGTGTTCGGCCTGCCCATGCCGGCGATCATCGCCGTCGTCGTGCTCGCGGTGGGCTTTCTCGTCTTCAATGAAACCACCTTCGGCCGCTATGTGACCGGCGTCGGCGCGAACGCAGAAGCCGTCCGGCGCGCGGGCGTCGACACCAAGAGGATCACGCTTGCGGTCTATGCGCTGAGCGGATTCGCTGCGGCGATCGCGGGAATCATCATTGCCGGGCGCCTCGGGAGCGGGTCCTCGAACGCCGGCGGGGGCTTTGAGCTCGAGGTTATCGCCGCTGTTGTGCTGGGCGGAACGAGCCTGTTCGGCGGCCGCGGCACGATGCTCGGCACCATGCTCGGAGCGCTGACCGTCGCCGTCATCGGCAACGGCCTCATCCTCTATCATATGTCGCCGTTCATAACGCCGATCGTCGAGGGGTTCATCATTCTCATTGCGGTCTGGCTGAACTTCCGCCTGTTCCGCACCGGGCGACGGGCGAGCTGACAAGGGGCAAGAGGCGAACATGGCGAAGCCCACGATCGGCGTGCATTCGGGACTTGTCCGGACTGTGCTCGGCCCCATTCCCGTCGAGGCGATGGGCGTCACGCTGTTGCACGAACATATCCTGCTCGACGCTTCGAGCTGGTGGAAGCGCCCCTGCTGCGGCTCGGAGATCGCGATCGCCGAAAGAGCGCTCGACATCTCGATGATCGGCGACCTGCGGATGAACCCGTTTCTCAACCGCGACAATTGCGCTCTTCTCGATGTCAGGGCGGCGGTCGAGGAGCTCAATTATTTTGTCGAATATGGCGGGAAGACCATCGTCGATCCGACCAACCTCGGAATTGGCCGTGATCCATCCGCGCTGCAAAGGATCAGCCGAAGAACTGGCCTTAACGTCGTGATGGGCGCAGGCTTCTACCTTGAGCCGTCGCATCCTCCTTACGTGAAGGATATGAGCGTCGAAGCGATCGCCGAGGCGATCGCCCGGGACTGCGGCCTCTCGGAGGACGAGCCGGAGGTTTGCGCCGGCATCATCGGCGAGATCGGGATCAGCAAGGACTTCACGCCCGCTGAGGAGAAGGTGCTGAGAGGCGCGGCGCGTGCGTCCAGGCTCAGCGGCGCGCCGCTCTCGGTTCATCTTCCGGGCTGGGAGCGCCACGCGCATCGCGTGCTCGACGTCGTGGAGAGCGAAGGCGCGGACCCGCGGCACGTTGTGCTCTGCCATATGAACCCGAGTTTGCACGACCCCAAGTACCAGAGAAGCGTGGCCGATCGGGGCGCCTTCATCGAATACGATATGATTGGGATGGACTATTTTTACGCCGACCAGCAGGCTCAGTCGCCGTGCGACGAGGAGAACGCGATCGCGATCTGCCGGCTGGTCGACGACGGTTATCTCGGCTCGATCCTCATGTCGCAGGACGTGTTTCTGAAGATGATGCTCGTGCGCTACGGCGGGTTTGGCTACGGCTATATCCTCAAGCATTTCGTGCCGCGCCTGAAGCGCCATGGCATGGACCAGCGCACCATCGACGCCATCCTGGTCGAGAACCCGCGACGTGTGTTCTCCGCCGAGCATCGCGGGCGCTGACGGGAGAGGATGAGAGCGGTGGCGGACAGCGGGCCAAGATGATCCATGTGATCGGCAACGCCGCGGTCGACAGCGTGATTCGAGTGGAGAGGTTTCCGCGGCCTGGTGAAACGATCGTGGCTCTCGGCGCCGCTGAGGATCTTGGCGGCAAGGGCGCCAATCAGGCGGTCGTCGCGGCGCGCTGCGGCGCGTCGGTTCGCCTCGTCGCCCCGATTGGCGGCGACGCGATGGGCGAGCGTATTCGTTCGAGTCTCGCTTCCGAAGGCGTGCTGACGGACGGGATGACGACTTCGCCTTATGGGACGGATCGCTGTGTCATCACGGTCGACCGTCATGGCGAGAATACGATTCTGAGCCTGATCGACGCGGCGCGCCATTTCGATCCGATCGCGGAGACGCGAATTGAGTCGTGGATCGCTCCCGGCGATCTTGTCGTCATGCAGGGCAACCTGCGGCCAAGCGTCATGCGCGACTGTCTCGCGCTGGCCAAGTCTAAAGGCGCAACGACGGTCCTTAACCCGTCGCCGACCTATGCGGCTGGGGACTACGACTGGAGCCTGGCTGATCTCGTGTTGGTCAACCGTGGCGAGGCGGTCGAACTTGCAGGCGGCGAAGCGGAGGAGGCCGCGCGTGCGCTGTGCAAGAAAGGCGCTGGCGCCGTTGTTCTGACCCTCGGCGCCGATGGCGCTGCTTTTGTCTCGGCCGATGATGCGTTTCGCGCGGCCGCGCCTCAGGTCATCGCCGTCGATTCAGTCGGAGCCGGCGACGTGTTCTGCGGGGTTTTGGCCGCCGCGAAGGCTCTCGGGCGCAACTGGAGGGAAGCGCTCGTTGCCGCCACAGAAGCGGCTTCGATTTCGGTCACGCGAAAGGGCGTCCTTGCTTCCTTTCCATCTCGTGAGGAGCTGACGGCTCCTCTTGCCCGCGCCCCGCTCGGACCCATCGAGGAGCATCAGCAATGACGGAAGCCGGTCACGTCGTCGCGCGAGCGCGGGAGAACACGCTCGCATCCATATTTGGCCGCCCGGACCGCGTGCTGATCGGCGTCGTCCATCTCCTTCCGCTGCCGGCGTCCCCCGACTATGCAGGCGGTGGGGTCGAGGCGATTTATGCGCGGGCGGTCGCGGACGCGAGAGCCTATGCTGACGCCGGCTTTCACGGCCTCATTGTCGAGAACCACGGCGATATTCCTTTTTCAAAGCCTGAGGACATCGGCCCGGAAACCGCGGCGCATATGGCGATCGCGACCGATCGCGTCCGGGCCGCAACCGGATTGCCGATCGGGATCAATGTGCTGGCCAATGCCGCCCTCCACGCTCTGGCGATTGCGAGCGCGGCAAGCGCGCGCTTCGTTCGCGTCAATCAATGGGCCAACGCCTATGTCGCCAACGAGGGCCTGATCGAAGGGGCGGCTGCGAAGACGATGCGCTATCGGAGCGCGCTTCAGGCGCAAGGGGTCGCTATTTTCGCCGATGCTCACGTCAAGCATGGCGCACACGCCATCGTGCAGGATCGTCCGATCGCCGAGCTCGTGCGCGATGTCGAGTTTTTCAACGCCGACGTCGTGATCTTCACCGGCCAGCGCACCGGCCACGCGGCGGATCTCGATTATCTGCGGAAGATCCGGGCGGCCGCTTCGGTTCCGACGCTTGTCGGCAGCGGCGTTGATCCTGGCAATGTCAGCGACATTCTCGCCATCGTCGACGGCGTCATCGTCGCAAGCTCATTGAAGGTCGACGGGCTCTGGTGGAACCCCGTCGATCGCGAACGGGCCAAGCAATTCGTCGCGCGCGCCGGCAAAGCGTCATGAGCGACATGTCCTCGTTCTCGGAGCGCATGCGCGCCCACGCGGATCGATCATGGAGGGCGATCCTCCGCCATCGCTTCTTTCGTGAAGTCGCGACGGACGCCGTCGATGATCGCGTCTTCGCCCGCTATCTCCGGATCGAATACGGCTTCGTCGACACCGCCGCGAGGGCGCTGGGCTACGCCGTCGCCAAGGCGCCGTCCTTTCAGGAACGGCGGCGTCTGAGCTTTGGTCTTTATGGGCTCGTCACCGATCAGGAGCAGGTCTTTGTCGACGCTTTCGAGCGAATGGGCGCGCCCGGCAAGGAGCGGACTGGTCTTAGCCCCCAGGGGCTCGCACTGCCTCTGCACGCGCTCTTTCTCAAGGTGGCCGAAATGGAGGGCTATGAGGAGATCCTCGCCTGCACTCTGGCGGCGGAGTGGATGTATCTGACCTGGTGCTCGACGGCCAACCAGTCGCCGTCGTCGAGGGACTACATCCGTGACTGGGTCGCCCTTCACGCTGGCGGTCCGTTTGCCGAGCATGTCGCTTGGGTCCGCTCGGAAATCGATACACGAGGACCGACGCTGACCGAAGCCAGGCAAGCGCGCTTAAGCGCCCTCTTCGACGAGGCCCTGCGGGCCGAGATCGCGTTCCACGACGCGCCCTACGCCAAGTGATGCTGGGATTCGATCTATGAGGCCTTCACCGCTCCGAGGAGCGATGACTGCGCCGGTTGAGGGGCGGGACGCTTCAATTAAGAAAAATCGACAATTTCTTGCCAATCGGGCCGGGACGGGGTATTGTTTTTCAGAAACTTCGTCAGCGTGGCTGGCGCTTCGCGGCGCCTTGAGGCGGTGGCAGTCGGAAGTGACTCGTTAATAGCCTTGCAAGCCATTGGAATCGCTCAAAATGGACTCGCAAATTCGAGCCGCCTCCTCGTCAGCTCCCGTGTGGCTCCGCTCGAAGATACGCAACGACTTGATCGGCGGTCGGCAGGGCCGACTGCGCGCCAAGCCCCGTCGTTGAGATCGCGGCGGCGCAATTGGCGAAGCGAAGGGCGTCCTTCCAGCTGAGCCTTGCGGCCAGGCGCGCGTGAAGGCAGGCGGCGGCGAAGCAGTCGCCTGCGCCAGTCGTGTCGACAATCTTGGGCGCAAAGCCCGGCGCGGCGACACGCCCATCGGCGGTCTCGACCTGGGCCCCGTCGGCGCCGAGCGTGGTGACGAGAGCGGCGACGAGCCCCGCAAGCGGGCGCTCGAGCGCCGCGTCCACGAAGGCGCGCGACTCCGCGTTGCAGAAGATGAGATCGAAGCCTTCGATCGCATCGAGGAGAACGGAAGCGTGTCCCGGGCAGTCGGCCCGTTCGATGTCGAGCGAGGCCGTCGCTCCGGAAGTTCGCCCAGCGTCGACCACGCGTCGGCAAAGCGCAAGGTCGCCGATTGACGTGAGATGCAGGTGGCGAACACCCTTGAGCGCCGCCGCAGTCACGTCGCCTGCCTCCGGCCGATAGGCCGACGTCATCAGCTTGACGAGGGACTTTTCCCCGTCCGGCGTCAGCAGGCTGATGCAACTGAATGTCGCGACGCCGGCAAGGCGGGAGACGAAGCTCGTGTCGACGCCGACCTGCTCGAGGCTCTTGACGGCGAAGGCTCCGTCCGCGTCATCGCCGATTGCGGCCGAGAACCCGCACCCGCGAGCCAAGGCGAGCAAGCGCGGCCGCGACGTTTCCAGCCATGCCGCCCGGCGCCTTCTGCTTCAAGACGCCGTTCACCTTCCCGTCCCGGGTCGGCAGCCGATCGACCTCGATCATGACGTCGACGTCGAGGTCTCCGATACAGAGGAAAAGGGGAGGGTCTTCGGGGGATTGCAGCGCGGCGCTCAAGCCTCGCTCCTCTCGGCGCCGGTGATGTAGCCGACGACCATCGGCCCGGTCAGGCCCGCGATGGGGCGGTCCGCGACCTTTCGACCGAGACGCAGAACGACAATGCGATCGCAGACCTCCAACACCTGCTCCATGTTGTGGCTGATGAGCACAATCGCGATGCCCTGGGCGCGAAGGCGTCCGATGAGATCGAGAACGTGCCGGGTCTGCCTCACGCCGAGCGCAGCCGTCGGCTCGTCGAGGAACACCATGCGCCGACTCCACCCGACGGCGCGTCCGATCGCGATGCACTGGCGCTGTCCCCCGGAGTGATCCTGAACGCGCTGCCGAACGGAGATCGTTCCGCCGATCCCGACCTGGTCGAGGATCGCGCGGGCGCCTGCGCGCATCGCCCTCTTATCGAGCCACCCAAGGCGGTGAAGCGGCGCCCACGACGAGCGGATCTCGCGGTTGAGGTAGAGGTTCTGCACCACATCGCCATGCATCACCAATGACAGGTCCTGATGGACGATCTCGATGCCGAGTTCGGCGGCGCGCTTGGGCCCGCCTGAACCGAGAGATTCGCCGTCAACCGCGATCTCGCCCGCATCGGGGGTGTAGTAGCCTGAGATGCAGCGGACGAGCGTCGATTTTCCCGCCCCGTTGTCGCCGACCAGCCCGACGACCTCACCCGGCCAGACCTCGAGATTGATATCCTCAAGCGCATGCAGACCGCCGAAGGTCTTGCGGAGCGCGGCGACACGGAGGAGGGGCTCTGTCCCCCGGGACATTCGGTTCACTCCGCGGGCTGGCGCTGGCTGACCGCCACCGCGACGACGATGATGATCCCCTGCACGACGATCTGTTGCTGCACCGTCGCGCCCATGAGAACGAGGCCATTGACGATCATCGTCATGAGAAGCGAGCCGATGAGCGCGCCAAGCATGCTGCCGGATCCGCCGAACAGGCTCGTACCCCCGATCACGACGCCCGCAAGAACGGTGAGCAGGTCGCTCGACCCCAGCGTGTAAACCGCGCCCTGGATCTCGCCAGCATAGATCATGCCGGCGAGCGCTGCCGTGCAGGAGGAGATGACCATGACGCCGACGCGGACGCGGTTGGTGTTGATGCCAAGCGCCCGGGCGCTGGCCCGGTTGCTTCCCGTCGCCATCACGCGCCAGCCGAAGGCGAGATCCTTGAATGCGATCTGGGCGACCAAAAACCCAAGGACGAGCCAGACGACTGCGTTGGACAACGGTCCAATCGTGCCCGAACCGAACAGGTTCGAATAGGTATCGTTGACGATCGGGACGTCCTGAAGCTGGGTCGAGATCTGCGCGATGCCGGTGAAAAGCTGCATCGTGCCGAGCGTCACAAGGAACGAGGGCACCCTGAGGCCAACGATCAGAAGGCCGTTCAGGAGACCGGTCACGACTTCCGTCAGGATCCCGAAGGCGATGCCGGGAACGAGACCATAATGCCGCAGTCCGAGCGCCGTGAACAGCGCGGCCATGGCGACGACGGAGCCGATGGACAGGTCGATTTCGCCGGCCGTGAGAACAAAGACCGCGCCGAAAGCCATGAGAGCGATCGGGGTGACCTGCGAAACGATCGACGTCGCGTTCTGCGCGCTCAGAAAGCCCTTGTCGCCGATCGTGAGTACGAAAAAGGCGAAGACGAGGGCGAACCCAAGGTAGACGGTGAGGTCTTTCCACCGAAAGCGCGGTCCGTTGGACACCCCCTCCTTCCGAGTCGCCGGGCGGGCAGCCAATGTCTCCGTGTGGACAGCCTCACTGTCCGTCGTCATTGCAGGCGCGGCGGCGCGATCCTTCTCGCGCTCCGGCAAAATCTATTTGCCCAAAGCGCTGGTGACTTCAGGCGGCGGCGAGGCATGATAGCTGTCCGCATAAGCCTGAAGGATGTTGTCCTTGGTGATCGGAATCGCAGGCACTTCGACATAGGCCGGCGCATCCTTGCCGAGAAGGCCGTAGCCTATGACAGCGGCGAGCGACTTGCCGATGGAGTAGGGATCGTCCACGGTCAGCGCCTTTACCGCCCCGCCAGTGACGAGCGAAACGGCGACGGTGTTCGACAGATCCATCGTGCCGACCGAGATGTCATCGCGATGAGGGCGCGGATTGCTTGAAGGACGCCGGATGCTGGGTCCGCCCATGGCGCGTAGATGGCCTTGATCTTGGGATGCTGCAGGATCATTGCGCTCGCGACCTGGAACACGCGGCTCGGGTCCGAGAAGCCGGCTGGAATGGTCTTGATGTTGGGATAGTTCTTTTCGATCGTCGTCCGGAACGCCGCATCCCTCTGATTCACGACATAAGCGTTGGCGTCAAAATAGAGGAATCCGAGTTCACCCTCGCCGCCCATGGCCTTGGCGAGATTGTCGGCGGTCTTCTGGCCCATCGCGTAGAGATCGTCGCCAACAAGCCCCGTATAATCCTTCCCCTGCTGGAAGCCGGAGGGCATGTTGCTGATGAGTGCGAGTTTGACGCCAGCTTCCGCCGCCTTCTTGAGCGCGGGGCTCAATTCATCCGGGTTAATGGGCCAGGTGACGATTCCGGACGGCTTCTTCGCCATGATCGTCTGAACCGCATGAGCCTGGTCCGATGCGCTGAAGTTCGAATTGCTGAGCCCGCGATCTCGACGCCTAGCGTCTTGAACTCATCTTCCGCGCCTCGGGTGACGGCGTCGGCCCAGTCTGAGCTGGTCTGGAAAAGCAGTGCCGCCGAGTAATGTCCGTCGCGCAGCTTCTTGACCTCGTCGTCGGTGAAAGTGAGGACGCTCGCGGGCTGACCTTTTGCATCGTTTGGACCGATGGTCGAGGTGACAATTCCCTTGGTCGCGAATTCCCCGCCGACCATCTTGTCCGCGGCTCGAACGGAGCTCGCGTGCGCGACAAGGATCGCGACCGAAAGGAGGATCGGAAGGCCAAATGCGGCGGTCGAATGGGCTGAAGCGCGTTTGAGGAGATTCATAATCTGGACTCCACCTTTGAGAAGTCATCACCCTGGTGCAAGGGCGCCGGACCGCATCTGATCGTTTGTCAGCGTCGATGTTTCTGCCCAAGCCAGCCAACCAGATTCGTCCAGAGCGCGCCGTAGCCCTTCCAGGCCAGGAAGGCCGGGGGGGCCCAGTGGGGTCCGCAATCGGAAGCGAAGATCGCGCTGCGCCCTTGTTCGACATTGCGCACGGCGATAAAGGGATCATCGCCGACGCTCGCCAGCACATCCGCGTCCGGCCGAGCTGTCGAGCGGTTGTAGCCGAGAAATTGAGGCCAGTCGGCGAGGCCCTTGAGGACGGGGTGATCGGGTTTGACGAGTGTCGGCTTGACCCCTTGGGGGCATTCAAGCCGATCGTCGTAGGGAAACAATTCGATCGGCAACACATCCTCGACTGGGCTGCCTTTGTAATTGCCTTTGGCTTGGATGCCCTGAAAGGTGAGATAGCCGCCCACCATCAAGAGACCACCGCCGTCTTTCACGAAGTCCCGAATGAGCTGGAGCCGGTTGGGCGAGCTCTCGGATCGGATCGCCACCCGGTTGGGAAGCAAAAGCGAGTTCGCGCCAATGTCGCTCAGGATCACAACGTCGAACGCGTCGATCTCCTTCCGCGAAAATGGAAACGAGTCCATCGCAATGTGGCTCGGCTGGTAAGTCACCTCGGCGCCGCCGGCGCGAAGGGCGGCGATCATCTCTGTCCCTCCTTCGTGGTACGAGGACATGTCGAAAGAATCGAAGCCCTTGGTGTGGACGCTGTGCGTCATCCAGGATTTGCCGGCGAAAAGGACGCGTACTGGATTTGGCATCGGCTCCGATCTCTGAAGGGTTCTAAGATTGCTTACTCAGGGGCATCCCCAACGCCGTCGCCTCGGCGGACGCGGCTAAACGTTTAACTCGAGCCCTTCCCGGCTTCAAGGCCGGCGCTTTCTTCCTGTCTTCGGGACGAACGCAGGAATCGCGGACGATCAATCGCGCGTTGAGAATGACGCGCTCCGGCGGGCCGCCATCGCCCCGAATCCGAGCGTGGAGAATGCGCACCCCGTGTTCGGCCAGCGCCTCGATTGGCTGTCTCGCTGTGGTCAGGCGCGGCGCAAACGCGCTCGCCCAGGGAAAATCGTCGATGCCGGCCAGAGAAATGTCAGACGGACACGCGAGGCCCAGTTCCGTTATGGCCTGCATGGCTCCAATCACCATCTCGTTGTTTGAAACAAAGAGGGCGGTTGGGCGTCGAGATGCGACCAGGAGATCGCGAGTGAGCTCCCGCGCCCGATCCTGCCGGAAGTCCGCGTAGATGACCGGAGCTTCAGCGGGGTCGAGACCGAACTCCGCCAAAGCGGCGCGGAACCCCTCCAGACGTTCCGTTGTATTGGAAAGGTGGCGCCACCCGGCGACCGCGGCGACGTGGACGTGACCAAGCGACAAGATGTGCCGCGTCACGTCCAAAGCGGCCTGATAATTGTCGATGGACACAGCGTCGCAGCGCGACTCCGGGATCACGCGGTCGATCATGACGATCGGGCGGGGAAAGTTCGAAATGGGCGGTTCGAAATACATCGACGGGGCGCCGGTCGGAGCGAGCATGACGCCCTCGACCCGATGCGCCGCCAAGAGGCGAAGCGCCGCCAGCTCCTTTGCTGGGTCGTGATCGGCTTCGCAGAGCAAAACGTTGTAGCCGAGCGAATCGGCGATCGAGCCGACGCGTCGAACCAATTCCGAGAAAAAAGGGTTGGTGATGTCGGCGACGACGACGCCTATCAATCGCGTCGATTGCATGCGCAACCCTTGAGCGACTCTCGACGGCGCGAAGCCCAGCTGCGCCACAGCTTCCTGGACGCGCGCCTTGAGCGGGGCGCTAACAAAGCTCGTCCCGTTGATGACATTCGAGACAGTCGCCGTCGACACCCGAGCGAGATGCGCAACGTCTTTGATTGTCGGGTTCGGCAAAGGTGCGCCTCATCGTTCGGACGGGGAGGGAGAGCCCTGGGCGTTTAGAGATCGAAAGACTCTCTCGCTGCCTTTTTAACGAAGATCAAGCTTGTGGCCGCTGCCTGGCAGCTCGCTCCATGCGCTTAGTCGCAGTCGCCTTTGTATTCGTACTTGTCAGCGGTCGCAGCGTCGCCGGCCTTGATCGTGACGATCTCGGTCAGCGTCGTCTTGTCCAACTTATCGCCCTTGAGGAGCTTTGCCGCGGATTCCATGGCGACTTCGCCTTCCTGCTTCGGGTCCTGCGCGATCAGAGCCTGGATGGCGCCGTTCTTCAGCGCGCTGACCTCAGCGCTCGCGGCGTCGTAGGCGACCACCTTCACCTTTGCCAGCGCGCCGGCCTGGCGGAGGCCGGTCAACGCGCCGATCGCCCCCTGGTCGTTTGTCGCGAAGAGGCCCGCGAGCTTCGGATGGGCGGAGAGAGTTGAGGTTACGATTTCGGCAGCCTTCTGGGGGTCGTCGCTTTGATATTGCGCGCCGAGATAGACGATGCCGGGATATTTCTTCAGTTCCTCCTCAAAACCCGTCGTTCGCGCGTCCTGCGCCGCGGAGCCGGGCGGCTGGGTGATGACGAGTACTTCGCCCTTGCCGTTGAGCAGGGCGTTGATCGCATCGGCGGCGAGCCGTCCTCCCTGCGCGTTATCCGTCAGGATCTGGGTCTGGACGAAGGAATTGTCCTCGATCGTCTGGTCGACGGTCACGATCTTGGTTCCGCGGTCGGCGAGCTGCTTCATCGGCGCAATCAACGCCTTCGCGTCGGTCGGCACGATAACCGCGACGGCAGGCGTCGTCGCCGCCACCGCGTTGACAACCGGGATCTGGCTGTCGGCGGCAAACTGGTCTGGAGCCGATATCGTGAGAGCGAGGCGGAGCTCCTTTGCTTTCGCCTTCGCCCCACACGCGAGCGCCTGGTAGAAAGGACTTCCCTTCACGCCGAGCACAAGCGCGACGGCTGGCTCTGCCGCCTCGGCAGCCGATCAGGCTGCGAGTAGCGTGAAAACAGCAGTGGCGCCAACTGTCATTTTCATAAGCTTTCTCCTGTTATTGCAGCTTCAGCTGCGTTCTCGAGCCCGTCGCTTGAGCTGATCGATCCATACGGCGAGGATAAGGACTGCGCCGGTCGCCACGGTTTGCCAGAACGGCGGAATACCGACGATGACAAAGCCGTTCAGAAGGACGATCGGGATGAACACGCCGACGACGGTCCCAGCGATGCTGCCAATTCCGCCGAACAGGCTCGTGCCGCCAAGCACGACTGCCGAGATGGTCGACAGGTTGTCCATGGCGTGGCCGCCGATCGTCGTCGTCGCGAAGCGCGCGTTCGACATCATGGCGGCGAGGCCGGCGAGCGCGCCCGACAGCACGTAGATCGCGACGAGCTTCCTGCCGACGTTGATTCCGGCCCGGCGGGCGGCCTCCTTGTCGGAGCCAATGGCGAACACGTGCACGCCGAAGCGGGTGAGATGAAGGACGACCGCGCCGACGAGGGCGACGGCAGCGGCGATCACGACGAGGACGGGAACGCCGGCGATGGCCCCGGATCCGATCGCATCGACAAGGATCTCCGGGACGGCCCGGATGTCGGTGCCATTGGTGAAGATCTGGCCAAAGCCCAGTGCCATGCCGAAGGTGCCAAGCGTGACGATAAGCGGCGGGATGCGCGCGGCGGCGACGAGGACGCCGTTGACGGCGCCCCAAAAGGCTCCGCTCACTAGCGCGACAATCAGCCCGACGAAAACGACATCCCATCCGCCCTGCGTCGTGCCATAGGTTCCACCGGCCGCGCCAGACATGCGCAGCATGACCTGAGCCGACGTGATCGAGGCGAAGACGAGAACCGTGCCGACGGAGAGGTCGATCCCTCCAGCGATGATGACAAAGGTCTGCCCGACCGACAGAACGAGGAGAATCGCCGCATTAATGGCGAGCATCGACAGATTGAAGGTCGAGCCGAATTGTTCCGGGCGCAGAATTGTGAAGATCGCGATCAACGCGATCAGCAGGACGAAAATCCATCCTCCACCAAGGAGCCGGGTGCAGCGCTCGAGCGGCGAGAGTTGTTCGTCTTCCGGTTCGCTCAAGGAGGTTGCGCTCATGTCACGCGCTCCTCGGCTGATCCGCTGGTCATCGCCGCCACCAGCCGGTCTACATTCGCATCCTGCGCCGTGAACCGCGCCACGCGTCGTCCGAGACGGAGAACCTCGATGCGATCCGCGACGGCGAGCACTTGCGGCATGTTGTGACTGATGAGAACGACTGCGATGCCCTGGTCGCGAACCTGCCTGATCAGGTCGAGCACGCGTCCGGTCTGCACGACACCCAAGGCCGCCGTGGGCTCGTCCATGAAGATGACGCGGTCCGCCCACATCGCGGCGCGCGCGATCGCGACCGACTGACGCTGGCCGCCGGATAGGGACGACACCGGAGCGCGGGGCGAGCGAAGCCGCACGCCCAAACGCTCGAATTGTTCGCCGGCCTGCCGACGCATC
Organism: uncultured Alphaproteobacteria bacterium; assembly: GCA_963726105.1. Classification (GTDB taxonomy): domain Bacteria; phylum Pseudomonadota; class Alphaproteobacteria; order Rhizobiales; family Beijerinckiaceae; genus Roseiarcus. The sequence continues at coordinate 528,438 of CAVSBJ010000012.1, read as the reverse complement.
GCCGGACGGTTGACGAAGCCAAGGTGGCCAAGCGGGCCCGGCAGGACGATCTCGCGGCCGAGAAACAAATTCTCAAACGGCGGCAAATCGGCGGCAAGAGCGAGATCTTGGTAAACCGTTGCAATGCCGTGAACCTGCGCGTCGTTGGGGGAATGGAAAGCGACTGGCTTGCCGGCGACGAGGATCCGCCCCTCGTCTGGCCGGTCCGCTCCGGAAAGGATCTTTACAAGCGTCGACTTCCCGGCGCCGTTGTCGCCAATGAGGGCGCAGATTTCCCCCGCGTGGACGGCGAAGTCAGCGCCATCGAGTGCGCGCACATGCCCGAACCGGCGAGAGATCGCACAGGCCTCGAGCAGCGGCGCCGTCATCAGGGCGAGCCTTCGATCGCAAGACCGATGTTATTCGCGAACGCGTTCAGTTCACCGTATCCCGCAGCCGTCAGCGCGGACCAATGTCCAAATGCAGCTTCGGCGGATGGAAATCGCCAAATCTCGACGGTCTCGAAATCCTGTTGCCCCCGGATATGATAGCGCCCGAGACGCGAGCCGCCCGCGGCAACCGAAGCATCCGCCGCCGTGGCCCATGTCTCTTCGTGGCCGGCTTGGGTCGCGGCGTCGAGCCCGTACCAATGGGGTCTTGGCCTCGCATAATGGATCCAGATGCACTCGCTCATGAGCAGTCCGCGTCGGGTTCGATGAAATCGGCAAGCGGACGAAGCCGGCCGGCATAATGCCGCGACGTAGTGAACTTGAAATCCGCAGCCGCCTCGTGGCCATGCATGGCGAGGCCTATTGAGCCGAGCGAGGGCGCCTCCCACAGCCCCGCATGATGCCAGCGGCTCGCCCAATCCAGCCGATGCCGCCCAGCAATGTTGATGCCAAGGGTGACGTCGCCCTTGAACGCCACGTCGCATTCCTCGTCATAGACGTCGACGCTCTGCTTTCGTCGCGGCGGACCAGGCGTCATTCCATTCCCACAGCGCGAGAAAGCCCCAGGAATGGTCCGTCCGCTCACCGCGCCCTTGCACGGTAGAGAATTCCCGCGGCCCGAGGAGCCATTCCGTGGCAAACCGATGGGCCCAGCCTGCTCGCTCGAGACGGACGGTGCCGGCGAGCGCCGCCGACAAGGAAGGCGCCTCGAAAGCCCCGACGATATCAACGTCATGCGCGAAACCTGTGTCTAAGACATAGGGCTCGCCCGACGTGCCCGGTTCGAACATCGCTCGCACGGACATGAGCCACCCCTCCGCTTGCAACGCCTGCAGGAGGGTTTTCAGCCGCTGGGCCTGATCTCCTCCGAAGACGCCGCCCGCAAGCGGCTGGCGCTTCGCGGCGAAGGCGACAAGACAACGGCCCCCCGTCTCGGCGGCGGCGAAAACATCCGTCGCTTCCGTTAGAAGCGTCATGGCGCAACCCGGAATTTCGCGACGGCTTTCATCAACTGGTCCACACGGCGTGGATCGACCGGGTTCCACCAGCGGCCATCGTGCTTGAGCCACTGGCCGACGATCGCGCCATCGGCGGTCGGAAAGAGCGAGGGGACCAGATCCGCCGTAAGCCCCGATCCAACGATCACAGGCAGGTTCGTGCCGGCTCGAACTTCGGCGACTTCTCGCGGTTCGGTCGGCGAGCCAGTGCGTGTTCCGCTGGCGATCAGCACGTCGGCGTCGAACCATTCCGCGTCGGTCGCCTGCTCGGCGATGCTGCGGTCCGCCGTGATCGCGTGAGCGCCGAACTTCACATGCACGTCGGCGAAGATCGCGACGTCGCCGGCCCGGATGTTCGATCGATAGCGCATAGCTTCGGGCGCTGGGCCGTTGAGGAACCCTTCGTTCGCCACATAGGCGTTGACCCACTGATTGGCTCGCACCCATCCTGCCCCGACCGCCTTGGCGACGCCAAGCGCAGGGATCACCCCGTTGGCGACGCAGGTGATGCCAATGGGATTTGGAACCATCGCCCGCACAGCAAGGCAGGCGGCGGTCAGGGCCGCGACCGTCGATGGTCCGATATGCTCGGGTCGGGCGAAAGGCATGTCGCTTGCGTTTTCAAGGATGATGCCGTCGACCCCTCCTTCCGAAAGCATCTTCGCATCCGCTTCGGCGGCCGCGTAGATTTCGCGCATCGGTTGCCCACCGTAGCGGGGAGCGCCGGGAAGAGCGAGCAGGTGAATGACGCCGATAATCGGCTTGCGCACGCGAAAGAGCTTTTCGAGCGCATTGGATTTCGGCGGCAGCACCTGAGGCTTCGCGTTTGGCATGCCCTCGGGTTGGGAAAGAGCGGTCATTGTGTCCGTTGAAGAGCGCTGTTTCCAGCGAGTTCGATGATGAAGCGATAGCGGTCGGCCCGGTAATGCATGACCGCGTATTCGATTGGACGCTGGTCCTCCGCATGCGAACGGCGGCGCGCGACCAGGAGAGCCGATCCCGGGGCGACCTCAAGTCGGCGCGCCATCACGGCGTCGGCCAGAGCAGCCTCGATACGCTCCCTCGCGCCAGCGATTTTCTGCCCGCAGAATCTTGCGAGCCATGCATACAAGGACCCGGCGTCGAGCTCGTCCGGTGTGGGCTCGCGGCCTGCCGAGAAGATCCAAGGGGCGAGCCACGATTCGGACATCCCGATCGGCTCGTCATCTGCGAGCAGAAGTCTGCGGATATGAAAAGCCCGCGCGCCGTCGCCGATCTCAAGCGCCTCCGCGGCTTCTGTCGTAGCGAGTGCGCTTTCTGCGCTGAACGTCGAGTAGGAGGGGCGCAGGCCGCGCCTCAGCATATCCTCGGCGAAGCTTGCGAGTTCGTTGACCGGCTGTTCAACCTTTGGGGCAAGCACAGTCGATCCACGACCGGACTGCCGTCTGATCAGGCCCTCCTGCCGCAGCCTCTCGAGAGATGCGCGGGCCGTCGCGCGGCTCACCTGGAAGGTCGCGTTGATCTCGGCCTCGGAAGGCAGCACATCGCCGGGGCTGAACTCGCCCGTCACAATGGAACGGCGCAAGCGATCCGCTATCTGACGCCAAAGCGGTGACGCGTCAGGGGATAGATTCCCGTCGTTCCACAACATAACCGTGATTGTACGGACGTTATGGCGTTTCGTCCAGCCACCGAGCTGAGCCGGCATGCCTAAAACTTGCGTCTTGTGCAAAAAAAGGTCATCATACCAATGAGGTAATGAGAGGCGGCAATCACGCTTGCCAGTCTCCCCATCTTGTGAAACGATTAACTCAATTGCTTAGGACGTTCCCAGCGACTCGATCAGGAGCAGCTTATGGACGGTATTCCACAGAGAGGCGGCTGCACCCTGTTGGCCGCGGCCTGTGTACTGGCCGGCGCAGTGTCCGCTCCCGCTCGAGCCGCTGACCCCTCGATAGCCTTGATCCTTGGCGTCAAAGGGAGCCCGTTCGATGACGCTCTCGCCTGCGGCGCGCTCGATGCGGCGAAAAAGCTTGGGCTGCACGTCGGTCTTTTTGCGCCGGACCATTTCACCGGAGAATCCCAGGCGCCGGTCGTGGACGCGGTGACCGCGCGAAAGCCCACGATCACGATCATTTCGCCTGCTGACGCGAACGGCGTGACCCGGCCTTTAAAGCAGATGGCCGATCGTGGGACAAAGATCATAACGGTCGATACGGTTGTCGCCGATCCGTCCTTCGTCGCGAGCGAGGTTATCACTTCGAACGTCGACGGAGGAAAGACTGCGGCCACAGCCATGATCGAGGCGATCGGCGGCAAGGGGCCGGTGCTGGTCATCACGAACCCGCCCGGCTCAGTGGCGCAGGACGAGCGCGCCACGGGGTTCGAGGAAGGCCTGAAGTCGGCTTCGGGGGTGACCTATCTTGGCCCGCAGTATCAGAACGACGATCCTCAGAAGGCCGCCGAGATCGTCACATCGACGCTCGCCGCGCATCCGGATCTGGCGGGCATCTTCTCTACGAACGATCAGGGCGCGATTGGCGCGATCACGGGGCTGCGCCAGGCCGGAGCAATCGGGCGCGTCAAGCTTGTCGCTTACGACTCGGCGGCTGCGGAGGTCAATGCCTTCAAGAACAACCAGATCTCCGTCCTTATCGCTCAAGATCCAAAGCGAGAGGGTGAGATGTGGGTCGAGATCGCGAAGAAGATTCTCGATGGACAGTCGGTGGAGAAGCCGGTGCTCGCGGACACGGTGCCAGTCATGAGCGGCGACACGGCCAAGGCGGACCGCTATGAATATAAAAGCGATTGTTCGCTGAGCTACTGACGCCTTTTTTCAGGACGCAGTCCGACATGCCCACCGCCACTGCCGACCTTGTTAGCCTGTTTGTCGACAGCGACGCGCTTCGCCTGGCGGAGCTCGTTCGACAAAACGAGGTGACGCCGGCGGAATTGACGGAAACTGCGATCAACCTCATCGAGACTCTGGACCAGAAGCTGAACGCGGTCGTCATAAGGGATTTTGAGCGCGCGAGGGCGCGCTCGGCGGAGACCGCCCCTAACGGTCCTTTCGCCGGCGTTCCTTATCTTCTCAAGAATATCGGATCCGGCTGCGAAGGCTTGCCCCTCACCAACAGTCTGCCATTTCGAAAGGACTACGTCAGTCCGTCCGACTCCGAGATGGTGCGGAGGATCAAAGCGTCCGGCCTGAACATCCTGGGGCGCACAAATGTGCCTGAGCAGGGATGGTGCATCGCGACCGAGCCTCGCATGTATGGCGCAACCGTAAATCCGTGGAATGCGGCCGTCACCGCCGGCGGTTCGAGCGGGGGGGCCGTCTCGGCGGTCGCATCGCGCATGATTCCGATGGCGGAAGCGAGCGATGGAGGCGGATCGATACGTGCGCCTGCCTCATGCTGCGGCGTTGTGGGGCTCAAGCCGTCGCGAGGACGGATCACGTATGGGCCGGACGACGTCGATATCTGGTTTGGGAGCGTGTCGACATTCGCGGTCACCAGGTCGATCAGGGATACCGCGGCGCTTCTGGACGCGACGGCTGTGATCATGCCGGGAGACCCTTATACGCCTCCGAAGCCAGAACAGAGTTGGCTCGACTGCCTTCGCGAGGCCGTGAAGCCGCTCAAGATCGGCTACGCATTGACGCCGCCGTGGGGGCCGGCCTTCGCACCCGAGGTGACCGATGCGATGACGCAGACGTTGTCCCTCTTTCAGGATCTCGGCCACGTCCTGGAAGAGCATGCGATGGTCACTGACCTCGAAGCAGCATGGCGCGACTATAATCAGATGAACGCCGTCCAGACTGCCCTTGAATTCGACGATATGGCGAAGGTTCTCGGCCGGCCGATCCCAGAGTCGGAACTCATTGCGTTCAACCGGGCCTGGCTCGGACGCGGGCGTGGGCTTTCCGCTCGAGACTATGCAGCGAGTGTTGCGGCGGTTCGAAAGGCCAATCAGCGCGTGCAGGCGGAACTCGCGCCGTTTGACGTGTTCCTCACGCCGACCCTGACCCAATTGCCCCGGCCTGTCGGCTACTGGGATCTGAACGAGCCCGATTACGACAAATATATCGCGACATGGACGGACGCGGCGTTTCTCTTTCCCTTCAATCTTTCCGGTCTGCCGGCGGTATCCGTGCCGGCGACCTGGACCAAGGACGACATTCCGATCGGCGTGCAGCTCGTAGGACGATACGGCGATGAAGCCACCATTCTTCGCCTCTCCGCGCAACTTGAAGAGGCGAGGCCGTGGATCCAGCGCCGCCCATCAATCTGCGTGGGAGCGTAGGCCCGAGCGGCGGCGCATTACGGAGCTGATGAGATGAACTTGGGAGAGCCAGCATGCTGAAGCGCTTGATACTGACCGCCGTGATGTCTTGGGCCACGCTCTCATCGGCCTGGGCCGAGGACAAGCTGCCGGTGACCGGAAAGACGTGCTCGGAACTCCTCGCCTTTTATAAGAACCTGCCTTTCACATCGGTGCTGCCCTTGCCCGATGGGCCGGTTTCCATTCCTGGAAAGACCGGAGACATTACGGTTGGGTTTTCGCAGACTGGCTTCAATCATCCCTGGCGCACGGCGATGCTCGCCGCCCTTCAAGCGGAGGCCTGCCGCCATCCGAACATCAAAATCGTCGTCGTCGATGGCAATGTCGACGTCGCCAAGCAGAACAATGATGTGCGCGATCTTCTTGCGCGTGGCGTCGACGCGGTTCTCATGAGTCCCGTCGAATCAGGAGCGCTCGTTCCTGCCGCACGCGCAGTTATGTCGGCCGGGATCCCGCTTATCGTCATGGATCGCGACGTCCCGACCGACAAGACTTTGTTCATCGGGCAGAGCAATGTGACAATGGCGGAAGGCGTCGCCGAAAAAATGGCGAAGGACCTGGGAGGAAAGGGCAACATTGTCGTCATCACGGGTCTCAAGGGCTCGTCCGCCGCGGTCGATCGAGACAAAGGCATGAAAAATGTCCTCGCAAAATACCCCGACATCAAGATTTTGGCGACCGGCGACGGACAGTGGATTCGCGACCCGTCCGTGCCGATCATGGAAGACTTTCTGACCGCCTATCCGAAGATCGACGCCGTCTTTTCGCACGCAGAGGAATCGGCCTGGGGAGCTCAACTCGCCGTTGCCCGGGGCAACCGCTGCAAGGACGACATCAAGCACTATACGTTCGACGGCTCGAACGCCGGCTTCAAGGCTACGAAAGCCTGGACGTTCCAGGCTGATGGGAACTACACGCCCTTCATAGCCGATATCGGCCTGAGAGCCGCGATCTACAAACTCCTGCGCAAGGACATCCCGGGCGAGCAGGCCTACCAGTTTCCCGGTAAAGAGCTCGTCCTTCCGGATAGCCCCACGGTTGTTCAGGCGAACGCTGACGAGTGGATCGGGCGCGGCTGGGGCGACTTCGAACCAACGCCCGACCCCTGCAAGAAATAGCGCACACGACGAGTCGTGCCGGAAAGGACGGGAGAACTGGGCGAACGCTTCCGGCCGCTCCTTCGCGCGGTTGGGGTTGGCAAAGCGTTCGTCGGCAACCGCGTTCTCGAAGGCGTTGACCTCGATGTTATGCCCGGCGAGGTGCACGCCATCGTCGGGGAGAATGGCGCCGGGAAGTCGACGCTCATCAAGATCCTCGGCGGGGTCTATCAGCCAGACGACGGCCAGCTCGTCGTCGACGGCCAAGCGCGCCGGTTTCGCTCGCCGCGCGAGGCGCTGGCAGCGGGCGTCGTCGTCATCCACCAGGAATTGTCACTCGCTCCAAGTCTCTCGACGGAAGAAAATGTTTTCCTCGGCCGGTTTCCCCGGAACGCTTTCGGCGTCATCGATCGCGACCTGATACGAGCTCGCACGCGGCAGGTGTTCGAGCAGCTGGGCATCACGGTCGCGCCGCAAGATACCGTCTCCACCCTCAGCATCGCGCAGCAACAGATGGTGGAGATCGCCAAAGCGATCCTGGCTGATGCGCGCATTCTCGTTCTCGACGAGCCGACCGCCGTACTCGATGAGGGCCGGGTCGACATCCTGTTCGCCATGATTGAACGGTTGCGCGCGAAGGGGCTCGGAATCGTCTTCATTTCACACCACCTCGAGGAAATCTTCCGCATCGCAGACAAGGTGACAGTGCTCAGAGACGGCCGCGTGACCGGGTCCGCGAAGGTCGCGGAAGTCGATCAGGATTGGCTCGTTGCGAGAATGATCGGGCGTAGTTTCGTGGCCCACGAACCGCACGCGAGGAGAGTTCGAGAGCCGGCCCTTTCGATTAAGAACCTCTCGGTGCCGGGAGAGTTGTCAAATATTTCTCTGACTGTGAGGGAGGGCGAGATTGTCGGTCTGGCGGGTCTGGTGGGGGCCGGACGCACGGAGCTGGCGCGCTCAGTCATCGGGCTCAGCCGTCCTGTGTCAGGAACAATCGAGGTGTTTGGCCGGCCCGCGAGAATAGGGAGTCCAAACGCAGCAGGCCGACTCCGCATCGCCTATGTTACGGAGGATCGGAAGGCGCAAGGCCTGCTCCCGAATCGCTCCGTCCGCGAGAACGTCACGATAGCGAATTTGCGTCGGTTCGCCCCTTGGGGGATTCTCCGTTTGGCCGCCGAGGCCCGTTACACACGAGACATGGTGAAGCGATTGGACGTGAGGCTCGCAAGTCCTAGCGTGGAGATACGCACGCTGAGCGGCGGCAACCAGCAGAAGGTGCTGATAGGTCGGGCGCTAGCCATCGAGCCGCGGATCCTCCTCTTGGATGAGCCCACTCGGGGCGTTGACATCGGCGCGAAGCAGGAGATTTACGCGGCGATCGAACGCCTTGTCGCAGATGGGATGGCGGTCATGCTGATCTCCTCCGACCTGGAGGAAATCTTGCGCCTTTCAGATCGAATCGTGGTCTTCCGCCGGGGGCGGGTCGCGGCGACCCTGTCTCGAGCTGAAGCCTCGGAGACTGCGATCATGCGGGCCGCGGCTCTTGCCGCCTAAGTCGCGCATCGCGCTGAGCGCGACGGTCATCGCGCGGACATGGCAGCGCCTGGGCGTGCTCGCCGCGCTAATCCTGCTTGTCGTCGCCGCGTCGTTCCTGTCGCATCGCTTCTTGACGGTTCCCAATCTCACGAACGTGCTGCGGCAGGTTTCGATCGTGGGCATTCTCGCGATCGGAATGACGTTCGTCATCCTCGCACGCGGCATCGATCTCTCCGTCGGATCGATCCTTGGCATAGCGGTGGTCCTGTTTGCGGGTTCGATGGACAGCCGGGGGATGATCGTGGCCATCCCGCTCGGAATGGGCGCCGCGGCTCTCGCGGGCCTCGTCAATGGCGTCGGCGTCGCCTACGGGGACTCCCGCCCTTCATCATGACGCTGGGCATGCTGTCATTCGCGCGCGGTCTCGCTTTCATCTACACGGGCGGCACGCCGGTGCCGATTAACGATGAAAGCTTCTATGCCTTCGGGAACGGTTATTTCGCCGGAGTGCCAATCCCGTCCCTAATTCTGATTGCGACTCTCGCCGTCAGCGGCTTTGTCCTTCAACTGACGCCGTTCGGGCGGTCTGTCTACGCCATCGGCTCCAACGAGGAAGCCGCCCGGCTTTCAGGCGTTCCCGTCAAAGCCTACACGACGATCGTCTATGTGGTCTCCGGCTTTCTGTCGGGGCTCGCGGGGCTCGTCTACGCGTCGCAGCTCAGCATCGGCACCCCCATCGCCGGCCAGGGCTACGAATTGGACGCGATCGCGGCGGTTGTCGTCGGCGGCACGTCGCTGTTCGGCGGCAAGGGCTCGGTAGCTGGCACCTTCCTTGGCACGCTGATCATTGGCGTGCTCGCTAACACTCTCAATCTGACCGGCGTCGATCCTTTCGTTCAGCAGCTTTTCAAAGGAGCGCTCATCGTAGCGGCGGTCTTTATCATGAGCCGATCAAGACGATGAGCGACGCCATGAGCCTCGAGGCGGCGCTGAGCGCTCTGCGTCCTCAAGTGGACCGTCACGTCACCTCCGAGCGCGTGCGAAGATATCTGTCGGCGCTTGTGGACACGCCCGCGCCCTCAACCGCCGCCGGCGCCATGCGCGTTCCCGTCTTGAACCGGCTGCTGGCGGCGGACGGCGCTTTCAACAGCGGGCGCCTTCGCCTCGATCCGGATTTTGCCGGGGCCGGAAGTCCGGTCATCTTCACTGGCGGCGGGGGAAGCGAGAAGCCGTTCTGGGCTTTCGCGCATCTCGATACGATCAGTTACCTTGTCCAGCCCGATCAGGGCGGGCGCGTTCCGCTTGTTCCGTATTGCGTACATCTCATGCATGATGGCGAATGCCTCGCCAATGCTTATCGCTATGACGTTGAACTGAACCGCTATCGCGTGGTCGCAGGGGGCAAGATTGAATCGTCTGCCGGGTCGCCTGTCTTTCGCGCCATGACTCCGGGCATTCAGCTTCGGCCCGGCGATCGGATCGCGCCCTCGTCTTCCTTTACCGACCTAGGGCAGGGCGGCCTCTTCACCGGCCTCATGGATAATGCGGGCGGCGTTGCGGCGCTCGCGGTCGCCGCGCCGGTTCTTGCGGAAGCGGGCGTCGACGCCATGCTGGCTTTACCCGACGAGGAGGAAGGGCCGGTGGGAGCGGGGAACCAAACGATGTGCCGGGGCAGCGCCCGCGTCGCCAGCCTTCTACCACCGCCGAAGCTCGCGATTGTCGCTGATGTCCAGCAGGGCGGAGGCGACCCGGACTCGGACACGAGGGGAGGCGTCGAAAACTCGACACGGCTGGGCGGCGGGGCTGTTCTTTCCGAATTCTCGAGCCTCGCGCGCGGCGCCGTCACGCCTCTCGGCCTCTATGGCTTAGCCCGACGCATGGCCGATGTGATTGCCGGATTTGGCGTCCGGGTGCAGGAATCGAACAACGCCTATTCCTCGCGCAGCGACGACGTGAGCGTGATGATGAGGACGCCCAATGTTCTGCTTCTCGGCTATCCGGGGTTTAACCGGCATTTCGATCGGGGCTTGCCGCGCGCGCATCTCGACGACGTGATGAATCTTGCGAAGACGGTGGTCTACGCCTCGGTCCTTGGTCCGATTTTCGAGCATAGGCGCGCCGCGATGCTCCGGGACTCGCGATGATCGACATCGCGACCGTTGGATGGCTCACGATGGATGACATCGTGCTGCTTGATCATTCCTGTCGACCCGGCGTGCTGGGCGGGGGGGCGCTTTATTCCGCGATCGGCGCCCAGATCTGGGCCGACGGGGTAGGAATTCATTCTGTTACGGGTCGCGACGTCGACGAGGAGGTGCGAGCCCGGATCGCTGCGCGGGGGCTCGACGGCGGAGGCATCGGCGCCATCGATGGTGCGGGGCTGCACCTCTGGCTGCTGCACGAGAGCGAGACGTTCAAGCGACAGGTCCCCAAACTGAATTCGGCGACCGCGGAAGACATGGATCGTGGCCGCGGTCCGCTGCCCGAGGCCTATCGGGGAGCGCGCGGCTTTCACGTTGCGCCGCAGACGCCGCCAGGCACCGCCGAGAGCGTGCGCACACTCTCCGAGCTTCCGCACCGGCCTGTCGTCACGGTGGATATTCTCTCGGACGAATTGATCGACCGTCGCCTGTACGCCGATCTTGGTTTCCTGCGCGGCGTGTCCGCTTTCCTGCCAAGCGAGGCGGAGATTGTGCGCATCTGGAATCCGCCCGACATTGGCCTTTGGCTGCGCGAGACCGCGTCGCGACTGAAATGCCACATGGTGGCGAAGCTCGGCGAGCGCGGATCTCTAGTCTGCGACGCCGAGAGCGGCGTCTTGATTCATACGCCAGCGCACCCGGCCACGCCTGTCGATACGACAGGCGCCGGCGACGGCTATTGCGGCGGGTTCGTCACGGGTCTCGCTACGGGCCGGCCGCTCGCGGAATGTGCTGCGATGGGGACCGTATCGGCATCCTATGTTGTGGAAGCCTGCGGCGCGCTCGAAACGGAGCAGCCGAGCGTTGCCTCTCGTCAGGCGCGGCTGCAGCGCGTGCTTGCGGAAACCGGATATGAGTATCCGTAAAGCTCTTCAGCCCCACGTCGTTTGACGCGCGCGATTACCAGCGGCCACGAGATGCCTGAGTCGTCGAACATCATCGCTGGGATCCGGAAAGCCTTTGACGCTCGCCACGCTCTCGGCCTGCTCCAGAAAGCCATTTCAATCCCAAGCGTGACAGGGACGAGGCGGACTTTGCAGGATGGCTCAAGGGAGAACTTGCCGCTCTCGGGATCGAGGTCTCGTCCGCTGAGTTTGCGCAAGGACGACCGAACGTGTGGGGCGTTCGCCCAGGGAGGAGCGGCGCCGAAACGCTGTTGCTGATCGGTCACACGGACACCGTGCACACTCGCGGCTGGAAGGAGCGCTGGGTAGGGAGCGAGCGGGAGAGCCCATTTTCGGGCGCCGTCGCGGACGGCGCGGTCTGGGGCCGCGGAGCAAGCGATCTGAAGGCTGGGCTATGCATGACGCTCGAGGCCGTCCGCACCCTGGATCGTGCGGGAATCGAAATCCATCCCACTCTGCTCTTGGCCTTTGTCGGCGACGAAGAAAGCGGCGAGCCGGGTAGCGGCGTTAGCGCTGGAGCCCGCGCCTTCGGCGCGCTCATTGCGAGCGGGGCTGTGCCGCGGCCTGAGATGGCGATCTATGTCGAGCCGACGATGCTCGATGTCTATGTCGCTCATATGGGGTTCTTCCTCTGCGACATCCGAATCCTCGGCAAGTCTGCCTATTTTGGCGTGCCGGAGCTTGGCGTCGATGCGCTCAAGGGCGCGCACGCCGTTCTGGAGGCTGTTTGGCGATATTCTGCCGAGCTCAGCGCCAGCGAGAAACATTCGCTCGTCGGATCCGGGTTCGTTCTGCCGACCGGCATTCAGGGCGGCGGCCACATCGCCGTGCCAGGAGAATGCACGATCAGCATGATCGCGAAGGTTCCGCCCGGAGTGCGCTTGGATGATGTGCGTGCTGGTCTTGAAACGGCGGCGATGGCTGCTTCCCTCGACGGCCGCATCGAATTGCAGTTTTCTTACCCCGCGCCCCGCGATCATTCGATCGGCGGCCAACCGTTCGAGAGTGGCCTCGACGAAGAACGTCTGGGGCGCCTCATTTCTGGTGTTCGCGCCGTTCGACCTGATAGGGGAAACGCTGAAGCCGCTCCTTACTGGTCGGAATTGCCGATACTCTCGGCGCTCGGAGTTCCGGGAGTGTACTTTGCGCCCGGGGATATCCGAGTCTGCCACACGTCGGAAGAGAACGTCAGCCTCGAGGATTATTACGACGGCATCGTCGCCCTCGCCGCGTTTCTGTCGGGAGCCGACTATCCTGAGCCAGCTCGCGCAAGCGAAGACGGGCGGCGCTAGAGGGAGATCGCCATGTTTCTCGACTTGATCCGCCGGCGCAACCCGCGACTGATCGAGGCCGCGATTTGGCTGCATCAAAGCGGCGAACTGCCAGCTAACACTTACGTCATCGACCTTGACGCCGTTGAGGATAACGCCCGCGCGATCTCGGCCAAGGCGGCCTCGCTCGGTCTCACTGTAATGGCGATGACCAAACAGATGGGGCGCAACGATTCGTTCTGCCGCGCGGTGACGCGAGGAGGGATAAAGCGCAGCGTAGCGGTCGATCTGGAATGCGCCTTGGCCACGAAGCGCGCGGGCATGGAGCTCGGCCATATCGGTCACCTCGTCCAGATTCCGAAATGGGAGGCGGATAGCGCGGCTCGGCTCTGTCCGATCTGGTGGACGGTCTTCAACGGGGAAAAGGCGGCTGAAGCAGCGGCGGCTTCAGGGAGGCTGGGGCGAGAGCAGCCGTTTCTCGCCCGCATTCGCGGCGACGATGATCAATTCTATCGCGGGCACGAAGGCGGGTTTTCCGCGTCCGACGTCGTCGGGGTGGTGGCGGCTCTGGATAAGATGCCAGGCGGCCGTTTCGCTGGGATTACGACTTTCCCGGCATTGCTCTTTGACGGCGCGAGCTGCACGTTCGAGCCGACGCCGAATCTCGACACTCTGCGACGAGCGTCCGAAACCTTGGCGCGCGTCGGATACAAGGACATTGAAATCAATGCTCCAGGCACGACCTCAAGTGTGACCTTGGAAGCGCTCGCAGAAGCAGGCGCGACCCAAGTCGAGCCCGAACACGGACTGACCGGGGCGACCCCCTTGCACGTGAGCGCTGACCTGCCTGAGGCGCCGGCGGTCGTCTATCTGACCGAGGTCTCGCACGTCTCGGGAGGTGAAGCTTTCTGCTTTGGCGGCGGTCTCTACATTGACCCGGTCTTTCCCAATTATCAGGTCAAAGCGATCGTCGCCCGGGAGCCGGGAACGGACGAAGCGGCGCTTCGCGCCGTGGAGATTCCCCCGCCCGGCGCCATCGATTATTACGGCATGATTGACGCTACCGGTCCAACGAAGCCTGCGCCCGGAGATAGCGTTGTTTTCGGATTCCGCCCCCAGGCTTTCGTCACACGGGCGTTCGTTGCTGGCGTCTCCGGGCTTTCGGCGGAAAAGCCTGTCGTCGAGTCGATCTCTCACAGTTCAGGCGCAAAGGCCCACTGGCCGCGGTAGCCATCACAGCGCCGGGCGTTTCCATTTGAAATCAGGATCTAAGCCAGCAGGTTGATCTCGATGGCGGCGGGCGACAGGTCGTAGCCGAGTCGTTTTGCGGCGGCGGTGATGTGCGCGCGCATCGCCAGCGCCGAGGCGCGTGCGTCCTGCTTCATCAGCGCTTTGTGTATCGCTGAGTGCTCGGCGATATTCAGGGCCGCCAAGCGTTTAGCGAAACGATTCTGGTTGTGGCGCATGAACATGATGCTTTGCCGCATCTGGCCAGCGAGAAAACCGATGACGGTGGCGATGTAAGGATTGCCGCTCCCGGCGGCCACGCAACGATGAAAATCGAGATCGGCCGTGACGCCGTCATCGAGCCAGTTCGAGGCCCTCTTCATTCGATCGAGGGCTTCCGTAATTCTGGCTCGCTGGTCTTCGTCCGCTCTGAGTGCTGCGAGCGCGGCTGCTTTGATCTCAAGGATGGCCCGCAACTCGAATACGTTGCGGAAAACGACCAGATCGCTCATGAGGTCGGCGTCAATTCGAAGCGTAGCGATTTCCCGCTGGCTGACGACAAATGTTCCGAGGCCCTGGCGCGATCGAAGGACGCCGTCAGAGCGCAGACCTGCAATCGCCTCGCGCACCACACTTCGGCTCACCCCGAACCGCGCCGCCAATTCTGATTCGGTGGGCAGGCGATCGCCCTGCTGGAGTCGCCCATCAGCGATTTCCGCTGCAATGGCGGCGGTGACTCGCGAAGGCGAATGCGGCGCGCGCAGAAGTGTTGCGAGCATTTCTTCGGAGGCTCTGCCTTTCAATTGGCGTGTGTCCTTGTCTGCCTCTTGTCAAGCGCCTGGTCAGGTCGATGCGGACCCGTTCGAAACACCGACGTCCAGGAGCTATCGCCGTCAGTCGAAACACAGAGCCGGAAGAGGGCGCTTCGAATCCACGGCCTCCTACAGCTTACCCCGAGGATGAGGGCGAGAGCCCGATTTAGCAAGGAAGCCTTGGATTCAGCATGCCTCCCTCCCCCGGTCGCGCACGCCATGGTCGTCTTGCGGACGAAGAAACTTGTCAGACAACCTCAGCCGCTGCTATAGGTATGTGGAAATAGACGCTTTCGCGTCGAGCGGAACCATGAGGGAGAATGGCGAGATTCCGGCCGTCTGCGCGAAGGTGTGTCGGCAACCCGACCAGATTGCCGCACGCTCGCCCCATAGCCTTATAACAACAGCGGACAGGTCCGCGACATTGGGAGGACTTATATGACATTAAGCAGGCGTGAGTTTTCGGCGAGCATCCTGGCGGCAGCCGCCGCAGGGGCGATCCCACAGGTCGCGCGCGCCGAGGGAGGCAAAACAATCGCCCTGATGTTCGACGCTTTTGATTCCGACTTCTGGATCACGGGCAACACGATTCTCAAGGCCAAAGCCAAGGCCAATGGCTGGACAACGCTCGAAACGATCTCCAACCGCGACCAGAACAAGCAGAACGATCAGGTTAAGGCGATGGCCGAACGCAAGGTCGACGGAATCGTTTTCATCCCGACCGACAACAACGCAGCCATCCCAGCGATTCGCACCGCCAACGCCGCGAATATTCCGATCATTTTCTTCAACCGGCCGCCCGCCCCGAACGACAACAAGTATGTCGCCATCCAAGCCGACAACCGAAAGATCATGCAGAACACGGTGAGCATACTGGTGGATCTGGCCCGAAAGCAGGGCGGCAAATACAAGGCCTGCCTTTTGATGGGCGATCTCGGCGACAACAACGCAGTTCAGCGCCGGGATGGCGCGCTCGACGTCCTTGATAAGACCAAGGACCTCGTCGAGGTCGTGTCGCGTGTCGCGACCGAGTGGAACGCGGACAAGGCCTTCGCCGGGCTGACCAACGCGATCCAGGCAAATCCAGACATCAACATGCTGATTTCGCCCTCCGATTCGCAGGACACAATCATCGAGCAGGTGCTCAAGACCGCCGGCAAATGGCATAAGACAGGCGAGGACGGGCACGTGCTTTTTGCTGGCTTCGACGGCGATCAGAACGGCTACCGGCTGCTCGACGCGAAGTACATGGACGTCAACGGCGTGCAGAACCTCTTCTACGAGGTCGATCTCGCCTATGGAGCGTTCAAGGACATCTGGTCCGGAAAGCAGCCTGACAAGATGCTTGTCGACCCGGGATTCGCCATCAGTCAGGCGACGCTCGAGTCGAAACGCGACGACATGTGGGGCTATCACGTGTGGAAGGAGAAGAACAAATAACGTCTGTCTACCCAGCCCAGCCAGCGAGATCGAGATAATCATGGCTGACATGGGCGGCGTGTTGGCGTCTTCATCGGGAGGGACTCGGTCCCGCCCGATGAGGATCGTACGCTTTGTCCTCTTCTCCGATTATCTGGTTCTCGCGCTGACCGCGCTTTATGTCGCGGCGCTCTGGTTTGTCGTTCCCGAGATCGTCAGCCCGGCGAATCTCAACGACATCTTTCTGCAGGTCCTGCCGCTCTTTGTGGCCGCAATGGGCGTCATGATGGTCCTGTTGGTCGCGCAGATCGACTTGTCGGCCACCTCCATCATGGCGATGAGTTGCGTAGTTGGCGCGTCGATCATGACCAACCAGGACGGCTATCTCTCCGGACAGGCCTGGGCGCCCATTGTCGCGGTTCTTGCGATTGTCGTCATCGGCCTCATGATCGGCCTCTTGAACGGCGTCTGCGTCATCGTGTTCGACATTCCCTCCTTCCTTGTCACGCTGACGACTATGATGTTCTTCAGCGGCGCCGCGATCTGGTACACCGCAGCGCATACCAGCTCGGGTTCGAGCATTGGCGCCCTACCATCCTCGTTCCTTGCGATCGGCTACGGAGGGCTGGCAGGGATCCCGTATGCGGCGATGATCACCGGCGCGCTGGCGATCACGGTGCATCTTGTGCTGACGCACACGGTATTCGGCCGCTGGGTTCGGGCTGTCGGTCTCAACCCCAACGCGGCGGCCGTTTCCGGAGTGCCGGCGAGGCGGGTTGTTATCGGCTGCTTCGTTCTTTCCGGCCTTTTCGCAGCCTTTGCCGCCATCATCTACACCGCGCGGCTGGAAGCCGGCACGCCCATCCTTGGGCAGCGCATCCTCCTCGACATGATCGGAGCCGCGGTCATTGGCGGAGTAAGCCTGTTCGGCGGCAAAGGCTCGGTGATTGGCGTCCTGTTCGGCGTTCTGTTTCTGAGTGCGGTCGATAACGGCCTGCAACTTCTCGGTCTGTCGCTATCCTCCGTCTATGCGATCAAGGGGGGCGTCATTCTCTTTGCGGCCGTCGTCGACGCGGTCCGCCACAACCTGATGGCGCGGGCCTAGGTCATGTCCGACCTACTTTTGAGGATCACTGGGCTCAACAAAAGCTTCTTTGGCGTCCCGGTGCTACGCAACGTTGGACTTGAGCTTCGCCGCGGGGCCGTCCTCGGACTGGTCGGTGAAAACGGTTCAGGAAAATCGACCACTATGAACATTCTCGGCGGGGTCCTGGCGAAGGACAGCGGCCGGGTGGAGCTGGCCGGAGAAGAGATTGCGCCGGCGAGTTCGCGCGACGCGCTCGCGCTTGGCATCGCCTTCATCCATCAGGAGCTGAGCCTCTTCCCGAACCTCAGCGTCGAGGAAAACATTTTTCTCGATCATTTCCCGCGGAGGTTACGCGGGCTGCCTTTCATTGATCGGCGCACCCTACGAATCCAGGCGAGCAAGGCGTTGGAACTTGTCGACCTCCAGGTCTCTCCTGTCACTCCAGTGATGAGGTTGCCGCAAGGCGAGCGTCAGCTCGTCGAAATCGCAAAAGCGCTGACCCGCGAGGCGCGACTCATAATCTTCGATGAGCCGACCACCTCGCTCACCGCCCGCGAGACCGAGCGCTTGTTCGAGATCATCAGGCGCCTCCGCGGGCAGGGCATCTCCGTCATCTACATCAGCCACATTCTCGGAGACGTGATGCGCCTCTGCGACAACATTGCGGTGTTACGGGATGGAGAGGTCGTTGGCGCTGGCCGCCAGGAAGACTTCACGATCGAGCGTTTGGTCACTTTGATGGTCGGACGCACGATCGACCGCCTCTTTCCGGAGCGCGACCCGAGTCGATGCTTGACCGGTGCGGCGCTGACCGTGCGAGGCCTTTCCCAGCCAGGTATTGTGAAGGGGGTGTCTTTTGACCTTAACCGCGGCGAGGTGCTTGGCGTCTCCGGGCTCATGGGCTCCGGCCGTTCCGAATTGGCGCGAATCCTGTTTGGCCTCGATCCTTATTCCGAAGGCGAGATCCGAATCGATGGTGAGAATGTGCCGCCTCTCGCGCCGCGAGCCGCCATGGACAAGGGCGTTGCGTTCCTCACCGAGGACCGACGCGGCGAGGGCCTGATGATGGAGGCCTCGATCGCCGACAATATTGTTCTGCCTTCGCTTGTCGAGCGGTCGAGGGGCTTCATTCGATGGCTGAACTCGGCCGAGCTCGACGAGGCGGCGCGCGACATAGCGGAACGGGTGCGTGTTAACGCCAAGGCGATCGAGACGGCGGCCGTCCGCACCCTCTCCGGCGGAAACCAGCAGAAGGTCGTGATCGCGAAGTGGCTTCTGCGCGCCCCTTCAATTTTCATTCTCGACGAACCGACGCGAGGAATTGACGTCGGCGCCAAATATGAGGTCTACAAGATTATCAATGAGATGGTCGCCGGAGGCGCTGCGATCCTCTTCATATCTTCCGAGATCGAGGAGCTGATCGGCATGGCCGATCGCATCATGGTCATGGGGCGGGGCGAGGTTCGCGGCTTCTTCGAGCGAGCGAGCTTCGACCGCGAATCGCTGATGAGCGCCGCCCTGTGGGACTGAGGAGCGCGCCTTGAAGTGGTTGAGCTCGCGCGCCCTGGCGTTAATGGTCTTGCGGCTCGCGCCCCTCGTGCTTTTCGTAATCCTTTGCATCGGCTTCGGGCTTCTCTCGGACCGCTTTCTCTCGCTCGCCAATTTCCGCAACATCCTGACGCAGTCGACGCATGTCGCGGTGATGGCGATCGGCATGACCTTCGTGCTGCTGGTGCGCGGGGTCGATCTTTCGGTCGGGTCGGTCATGTATCTGGTTGCGGTAGCGATGGGCCTATACCTTTCGGATGCCCCGCTTTTCCTGTCTATCCCGGCCATCGCGCTCATCGGCGCGGCGTTCGGCGCGATCAACGCCTGTTTCATAACCGGGCTGCGCATCGCCTCCTTCATCGTAACGCTCGCGACGCTCTTTGTCGGCCGCGGCTTTGCGCTCTACCTTTCCGAGACCAAGATGGTCTTCCAGAGCGACACGGTGCAGACGCTCGGACGGTCGTCGTTCCTCGGGTTTCCGTGGGCGATCTGGATTGCCGCAGCCGTGGCGTGCGCCGCGTGGGTGACGCTGACGCAGACGCCCTATGGCCGACAGATTTATGCCGTGGGCGCCGACCCGGATTCCGCGGCAAAGGCCGGGATCCGAGTTCAATCCATCGTCTTTTCCGTGTTCTGCATTTGCGGGGCCTGCGCTGCGATCGGCGCGCTGATCTCCGCCTCCCAGGTCGGCGCGGCGGCGGCGACTTTCGGCTATCAGGAGGAATTTCCCGTCATCGCCGCAGCCGTGCTCGGCGGCACGAGCCTATTCGGCGGCCGCGGCGGCGTGTTCGGGAGCATCTTCGGCGCGGTGTTCGTGCAGACGACGGCCAATGGCCTCGTGATGCTCAACGCCAATCCCTACCTTTATCCGCTCGTGAACAGCTTGATCATCTTCGTCGCCGCCTGGGTCGACGGGCGACGCAGGCTCATGACCGAAAGAATCGAGCAGCGCAAAATCCGCGTCGAAGCCTAACCTTCGTCGCCCTCAGGAGACGCAATGACTGACTATCCCTTCACGGCGGAAGATCTCGAAGCCCTTAAAGCCTGGGACACGCCGACGATCTGCAACGGACTCGAGATCGTCTCGCCCGAGCGGCGAGCCACGGGCTTCACTGTCGAACCCGTCGTCGTCGTCGACCGCAAGCTGCCGCCGATCGTCGGCCTTGCAAGGACGGGCGTGATCCGCGCCAAAGAACGGCCGCGCGGTCCGATCCCCCCGCGCGAAGACTGGTACGACTATGTGGCGGCTGGCGGCCTCCCGACCATCGCTGTCATCCAAGACGTCGACGATCGTCCCGGGTTTGGCGCGTTCTGGGGCGAGGTGCAAACGACTGTCCACGCCGCCCTCGGCGTGGCGGGTTGCGTAACCAACGGCTCCTTTCGCGATATCGACATGCTGGCCCCCGGCTTCCAGATCGTTGGGGGTCGGATCGGGCCAAGCCACGCGCATGTCCACATGATTCAGATGAACTGTGACGTGAACATCTCCGGCATGCTTGTGGGCCACGACGACGTGGTCCATGCCGACGTGCATGGCGCGGTCGTGATCCCGGCGGAGGCGGTGCGCGCGCTTCCCAGGGCGATCGACCTCATCGCGCGACGTGAGAAGGTGATTCTCGACCGGACGCGCGCTCCCGGCTTCACGAGCGATGCGATGCGAGAAGCGCTCCGCCAATCCGGCGAAATCCACTGATTGCGTGCAGGAGCGTCGCGTGGCTTCCAACCCACTTCGCGTCGGCGTCATCGGATGCGGCTTCTTCGCCGAGAACCACCTCGCGGCTTGGGCCAGCATGGATGACGTGGTCCTGGCCGCTGTCTGTGACCTCGACAGCGGCAAGGCCCGGTCCGCCGCCGAGCGCCACAAGGCAGGCGCGGCCTATGGCGACGCGGCGGAGATGCTTGACCGCGAGAAGCTCGACTTCGTCGACATCGTCACCACGATGGAGTTGCACGTGCAGCTCGTCGGGATGACCGCGGCGCGCAAACTTCCGACCATCGTGCAGAAGCCGCTCGCGCCAAGCTGGGAGGGTTGCGCCGCGGTGGTCGATAGCTGCCGCAACGCGGGCGTGCCCCTCATGGTGCATGAGAATACGCGATTCCTCACGCCCGTGCGAAAAGCGCGTGAAGTCCTCTCCTCCGGGGCGATCGGCAGGCCGACCTGGGCGCGGGTCTCATTCCGTACCGGACATAACATCTATGGCAAGCAGCCTTACCTCGCGGCAGTGGATCGCTTCGTCATCCTCGACCTTGGCGTGCACATGCTGGACGTTACCCGCTTCCTCATGGGCGACGCCACGCGACTCTACTGCGAGACGCAAAGCGTCAAACCGGGAATCTGGGGTGAGGACATGGCGACGATCATCCTTCGGCATGCGGAAGGCGCCACGAGCGTCGTGGAGTGCAGCTACGCGAGCCCCATTCATCCTGATCCCTTTCCCCAGCTCACATTAGATGTGGAGGGTACAGCCGGCAGTCTGCGGCTGAGTCCGGGTTATCGGCTAGGCGTGTTCTCCAAGGGAGAAGCGACCGAAATCGATGCATCGCCAGCCATGTTGCCCTGGTCAACGCCGCCTTGGCACGGCACCCAGGAAAGTGTGCTTCGGATTCAGCGGCACTGGGTTCAATGCTTGCGTGAGGGGCGCGTTCCGGAGACCTCGGGAGTAGACAGTCTCAAGACCTACGGACTCGTCTTCTCTGCATATGAATCCGCTCGAACGGGGGAAGCCCGTGCTCCGATGGCGCAACTGGAGCGCGTCAAATGACGCAAAGAGGAGCAGGCTTGCCGGGCGCAAAAGTCGGCCTTAGCGCCGACCTCTTCGATACGCGTGGTCTGCCGATGTTCGGAGGTGCGCCCCTATCGTTGTTTTCGAACGCAGGGCTCGCGTGGGAAGTCGTTCCCACCCAGCAGGGACAGCTGCCTCCCGCGGCGTTTACGGATTACGAGGCGCTTTTGATCGGCGGTTCGCGAGTATCGGACATCGAACTGGCTGGCGAAAGCGGGAAGTTACGCGTCGTCGCGCGCAATGGCGTGGGCTACGACGCAGTCGACACGAAGGCGCTTTCCAACCGTGGCATCCTTCTGACCAATACGCCTGTCGCCGTGAGAAACGCCGTCGCTACGACGGCGGTCACTTTCGTTTTGGCGCTGAGCCTGCGGCTTCCCGTCAAGTCGCGCCTCGCGCGCGAGGGCAGGTGGAAGGAGCGCACCGACTTCCCTGGCCTTGGGCTGCCGGGACGCACGCTTGGCGTCATCGGCCTCGGTGGGATCGGACGAGAGCTTGTCCGCCTGATGCGTCCATATGGGATGAAGATCTTGGCTGCCGATCCCCATGTCGACGCGGAGTCTGCCGCGCAAGCCGGCGCGATGCTGTGCGAGCTCGACGATCTTCTTAAGGTAGCGGATTTCGTTGTCGTGGCCTGCCTTTTGAATGACGCAACGCGGCGTCTCCTGAACGCCGACCGCCTGCGCCTCATGAAGTCTTCCGCATATCTGATTAATGTGGCGCGCGGACCGGTTATCGACGAATTGGCCTTGATCGAGGCGCTTCGCCGTGGACAGATCGCCGGCGCAGGGCTCGATGTTTTCGAGCGCGAGCCGCCCGACCCCTCGAATCCTCTCCTCACAATGGACAACGTGATCTCGACGGCGCATTGCCTCTGCTGGACTGACTCGTTCGTCGAGGGGGTCGCGCAGGGACGCAATATCTGGAATTATCGATGTGATGAAAGGTCGCTTGCCTCCATTTGTCGTCAACCCAGAGGCGAGGGACCACACCCGCGTACAAAGTTGGATCGACGCGAGATGATGGTTCATCTGCAGCTTCCCGCTCGGACGGAAGACCCCGCAGGAGGATCGCAACGCGAAAGGGGGAATGGTGAGGGCCGCCTCGTCGAGAGGGAGGCCTTCTCGCCCGAACTGGACCAATGTCCCGGCGTTATCCGCCAAGTTGGCGAGATCGTCCCCCCGTGCGCGTTTGCTCGGAAAACTGAGTCGCATCCGGTTTGAGATCGCCCGAGGGGGTCATCCCAGTGTCGCGACCGACTCGGCGACTTTGCGCCAGAAGCCTAGCCCTTTCGAAGCAAGCCTCGAACTCGTTGTTCGACCCATGGTAGCGAGGGTTTTGCGCTTGGCAAATGGCGGAGGCACTTGATCACGTCGCGAATCGGCCGCATGTCGCCGGACGCGAATGGAGGGAGAAGAAGGCCGATGCGATACGGCGCAAGCACATTCATTTGGGTTTCACCGTTTTCCAACAAGACTCTTGATCTCCTCGATCGCATAAAGGGCTTCGGGTTCGATCTGATTGAGATCTGCATCGAGGATCCCGGTACTATCGATCCTTCCGCGATCCGTGCTCGGGCGACGAGTGTTGACCTCGGCGTGACGGTCTGTGGCGCATTCGGTCCTGACCGTGATCTGAGCTCCGAAGACGAGTTGGTTCGCAAAGCCGGAATGTCTTACCTCCGCCGGTGTATCGACCTCGCGCGGGACCTCGGCAGCCCGTTTGTTTCCGGGCCGATGTATGCCGCCGTTGGCAATACCCGCCTGCTCCCCGACGATGCACGACGCACGCAATGGAACCGATCCGTTGCAGGCCTGAAAGAGGCGGCCGCCTATGCAGCCGAGCGCTCGATCAAGCTCGCGATCGAACCGCTCAACCGATTCGAGACCGATCTCGTCAATACCGTCGACCAAGGGATCAAAATGGTCGACGACGTCGGAGCGGAGAATGTCGGTCTTCTCCTCGACACCTTTCACATGAATATCGAAGAGAAGGATATTCCCACGGCGATCGGACGCGCCGCTGGCCGCATCGTAGAATTTCACGCCTGCTCCAACGATCGCGGAACGCCGGGGGAAGACCATCTGCCGTGGACGGCGATCGCCGAAGCCCTGAGGGGCGCGCGCTATGAAGGGCCAATCACAATCGAAGCCTTCACCCCGGAAGTCCGCGAAATCGCGAGAGCAGTCTCTATCTGGCGGCCGCTGGCGAAGAGCCAGGATGCCTTGGCCAAGGACGGCCTAAGCAACCTGCGCGCCGTATTCGGACACGCCATGAGGATGGGCTCCCCTTTCGAACTGAGACCGGCGTCTGCAATGCAAGTATCACGGGCACGAGCGGAGGACGCCGTCCTCCGCTCGTGATCTCAAACTTTACTTGCCGCCCCAGCGCTGCGGATAGCCGGGGAGATCCTTGCAGCCGCACATGGCGTAGTGCAGCGGCGGCATCTTGTCGTCGACGTACTTGCCGAGATCGGCCTGGGTGATGACCGGCTGCGGCAGCTTCCAGGTCGGACCAATCACAGGTTCGCCTTTGAGCACCTTCACTGCGGCGATAACCGGGGACCGCCATTGATAGGTCGGATAGGTGGGCGCCATTGCGGTTAAGCCCTTCTCCTTCCACTTCATGAGGAAGTCTTCCTGGTCCTCGCCGGTGATGATCGGATAGGGCTGGCCGGAATCCTCGAAGGCTTCAAGTGCCGCGACCGCGGTCGCGCCGGCGTCCATCCAGATCGCATCAATCTTCCCATTGCGGTTGATGTAGTCTTCGACGATCTGCTTGGTCTTGGCGTTGTCGCCGCCAGTGAACTCGGCGCCGACGACGTTAACGCCGTTCTCTTTGAAGATCCGATTGGCGGCCGACCAGCGTGTCTCGAGCACGTCGACGCCGGGCAAAATCCGCAAAGCCAGCACCTTGCCGCCCTTCGGCAGTTTCGAGACGATAAAGTCCGCCGTCTGGATGCCCCAACCATAGCCGCCAATCGGATTGACGAAGGTCACCGGGCAAGCGGTAAGCACGCCGCGATCGAAAACGATCACCGGCAGCTTCTTGCAAGCCGCCTCGACCGCCGGCGTCAACGCCGCAGTGGTGTTTGGCGAGACGATCAGCGCATCGCAATCGCCGCTTTGCACGAAGGCGTTGATGTCCGAAATCTGCTTGTCGTCCTTGCCTTGCGCGTCGGCTGCCTTGAAGGATTTGATATCGTCTTTAAGCACGTCGACCTGCGCCTGCATGTTCGTCCAGCCAACGACACGCCACGGATTGTCGACACCGGCGTTCGAAAAGCAGATGCGGTAGGGTCCGGGCTTCTTGTACTTGGAGGTGTCGACCTCCTTACCGCCGAGATTCTGCTCCCACGGTTTTCCCTCGGGGCCAGAGGGTGTCATCTTCAGCAGCTCCTGCGCCGCCTGGAACTCCTTCGGATCGTCGAAATTCTGCGCCGACGCCGCATAAGGCGCCGCTCCCGCTAGCGCCGCGCCTACGACGGCCGGCGCGATCAACTTAAGTCGTCTCATGGCTTTCTCTTTCCTCCCTATCGCCGAACTTTTCCGGCTTCACCAGCGGGGCCTTCGCCCCGCTATCCCGTGCGTCGGCGGCGCCAGGCGCCGAACGCGACCGCAATGATCAGAATGACACCCTGCGCCGTCTCCTTCAGGGGTTGTGGCCACCCGAGTAAGGTGAGCAGCGTGAAGAGCGCCGTGAGCGTTAGAGCGCCCGCAACCGCTCCGACCAGCGTGCCCCGGCCGCCCATGAGCTGCACACCGCCGACGACGCAGGCGGCGATTGCCTGCAACTCGAGACCGACCCCGACGTCCACCGAGACGCCCCCGAAGCCGCCCAGCAGGATGCCGGCCGTCACCGCCGCAAGCGCCGAAATGACGAAGACCGCGATTCGCACTGAACCAACCGCGACGCCGGCCAGCAGCGCTGCGCGCGCGTTGTCCCCTATGGCGAAGACGCGGCGCCCGAACACAGTCCCATGCAGGCCCCACTGCGCGATCGCACAGACAGTGACGAGTACAATGATGGCGACAGGAAAGATCTTCACGACCGGCACGTCATGAAACACGAAGCGTCCGAACATCCGGAAATTGTCGGGGAGATAGCCGCGTGGGGATCCGCCCGACCACATCATCGCAACGCCGTTGACCGATAGCAAAGTCCCGAGCGTAGCGATGATCGATGGCGTGCGCAGATAAGCGACAACGGCGCCATTGATGAGTCCGACGAGGAGCCCGATGGCGTAAAGGACGGCGATCGCCCACCATGTGTTGCCGGGATCGTTTGCGGTCAGCATCGACCCCCCGACGACGGTCAGCGTCACCAGCGAGCCGACGGAGAGGTCGAAGCCTCCGCTCACCAGCACAAAGATTTGCCCAGCCGCGAGGATCGCGAGGGGCGCTGCGCGACGCAGGAAATTCATTGCGCCGGCCGGTTCGAAATAGTTCGGCTGAAGCAGGCCGATCACGACGTAGAAGAGCAAAAAGACGACGAGCGCGACATTGATCCGCCGCGCCACATGAGCGAAAGCCTGCCCTTGGCGGATCTCCCTTAATGCGATCGTCATGCGGCCAGATCCCGCGATCGGAACGTGTAGACCGCGACCGCGGCGATCACGATGGCGCCGCGCAGCACGAGCTTGGGGTAGGCCGATACGTCGAGCATGTTGAACGATGCGTCGAGGACTGCGAAAAGCAATACGCCTGCGAGCGTTCCCCAGACGCCGCCACGCCCGCCTGCGAGCAACGTTCCCCCGATGACCACGACGGCGATCGATTCCAGATCGTAAACGCCATCGCGCCCGACCCACGGCGCGCCGGAACGCAGGCGGCTCGCGAGATAAAGGCCACTCATGCCTGCGGTCAGGCTGCACAGCACATGCGCGCCGATGGTCACAAGATCGGTGCGGATGCCCGCAAGACGCGCGCCTTCGGCGTTGCCCCCGACCGCATAGAGATGCGCGCCGAATTTCGTCGCCCTCATGAGGATCGATGCGAGGATCGCGAGCACGAACAGGCCGATCACCGAGAAGGGCAGGGGGCCAAGGGCGCCATAGGCGACCGCCTGAAACTCAATTGGCACGGAGCCGGCAAAATTGGTGAAGCTTGCCGACAATAATCCTTGCAGGATCAGGCCGGAACCGAGCGTCGCTATGAAAGGACTAACCTGCAGCCGCGAGACAAGCGCGCCGTTGATGAGCCCGACAATCGACGAAACCGCGAGCACCGCGACCACGGCTACGAGCATCATCTCCGGCCTGCCCTGCATGATGAACGAGGCGAGCACAGCGGCGACGCTGATCAAATTGGCGACCGAGAGGTCGATCGATCCGGCGAGGATGACGAAGGTTTGCCCGATCGCCACGATCCCCAAGGCGACCATCCGTTGCAGGAGACCGACAACGCCCTCGACCTCGAGCATCCTGGTCTGCCCGGTCGAAATCGCGACGCCAATATAAAGCACGAGAGAGCCAACAAGCAGCAGCAGCGGCGCCCTCGGTGCGCGCCGCATCCGGAAGCCAGGGGCGATGACCTCTGCGCTGCTCATGCCGCGCCCAGAGAGTCGTGGGTGTCGTGGGCGACAGCGATCGCCATCACGTCCTCCTCGGAGGCGCCGCCCGGCAGCTCGCCGGCGATGTGGCCCTCTCGCATGACGACAATGCGATCGCTGACCCCAATGATCTCAGGAAGGTCGGAGGAAATCATCAGGATCGCGCGACCCCGGTCGGCCAAGTCGCGCATGATTTTGTAAATCGCCGCTTTGGCGGCGACGTCGATCCCGCGTGTCGGCTCGCTGAACACAAGAACTTGGGGATCGCGCGCGAGCCAGCGGGCGACGATGACCTTCTGCTGGTTGCCGCCCGAGAGCCGTCCCGCCTCTTGCTCGAAGCTCGCTGCTCGCACGTCGAGCTGTGTGAGCCGCTGGTCCGTTTTGGCGTTCGACATCGCATCGGCGCCTGGCGCACGGAAGGGTCCTGCGAACGCGCGCTGGATCAGGGTCGCGTTGTCGCGCAGCGACTGCTGCATGAGCAGTCCTTCGCGCTTGCGGTCCTCCGACAGGCGTCCGATTCCCGCCTCGATCGCGGAGCGCGGGCTGCGCGGCGTCAGAGCCTTCCCTGTGATCTCGACCGTCCCCTGCTCGAATGGCTCGTCCCCCGCGATGGCGCGCCCGAGCGCGCTTTTGCCAGCGCCCTCGAGTCCCGCCACCCCGACGATCTCGCCGGCGCGCACGGTAAGCTCGATATTGATCAGATGATCGTTGGCGCCTCCCCGTATTGCGAGCGCTGGAGCGCCCGGCGGTTTGGCGGCGCGCGGCGGATAGAAATCGGCAAGGTCGCGGCCGACCATGGCGCGCACGAGCCGTCCGGTCGGCGCTTCGCCGATCGGCGCGGTCATCACCGTCCGCCCATCCTTGAGCACGGTGACGCGATCCGCGACCGTTTTTATCTCCGGCATGCGATGAGAGACGTAGATGACCGACACGCCTTCTGCGCTCAGGCGCTTGACGAGATCAAGGAGGCGCGCGGCGTCATCGCGATCGAGCGCAGCGGTCGGCTCGTCCATCACCAGAATCCGAGCCTCGATGGCGAGCGCCTTTGCGATCTCAACCAACTGCTGCTGGGCGATCGACAGATCGCCCGCGCCGGTCTCCGCGCGGATCGACGAACCGAGGCGGCCGAGCAGACGCTCTGCATCGTCGCGCATCTTGCCCCGATCCAGCATGCCATAGCGCGTCGGCTCGATCCCGAGAAAGATGTTCTCCGCGACGCTCCGGTGCGGCAGGAGGCTCAGCTCCTGGTGGATGATGCTGACTCCGGCGCGGCGCGATGCGAGGGGATGAGAAAATTCGACCTCGCGGCCATCGAGGAGGATTCGGCCGCGGTCGGGCTGATAGGCGCCGCCAAGGATCTTGATCAGCGTCGACTTGCCCGCGCCGTTCTCACCGCAGAGCGCGTGGACCTCGCCGCGCGCGCAGCCGAAGCTCACGTCGTCAAGCGCCCGGACGCCGGGGAAGGTCTTGCTGATGTTGAGCATCTCGAGGGCGAATGGCGCGCGCTCCACCGGAGGTCTCCCGCTCCTTCCGCCGCGCTATTCCGCCGCCTGACGGGCGGAAGCGAATGCGCGGGCGCGCGGGTCACGATGCATCTTGCCGTCCTTCATGATCATCGCGAAGCGGCCAGGCCCGACAAGGATCGAAGGATCGGCGAGCGGATTGCCGTCGACGAGGAGAAGATCGGCGAGTGCGCCGGCCTTCACGACACCGAGCTCGCCCTTGTGACCCATCAATTCGCCCCCGACTGCTGTTGCGCATCGCAGCGCCTCCGCCGGTGTGTAACCGAAGAACTTGACGAAATGCCCGATATCGCGGGCATTCTGGCCCATCGGGGTGATCTTGAATCCGTAGTCGCCGCCGATCACCACCTTGATCCCGCGCTTCCTCATCTGCTCGTAGGTGCGGCAGGTCGCTTCGAGCTTGCGTGGCAGGTGCATGGACTCGACGACCTCGCGGGTCATCCCGACCACGTCGCCCTCGTAGACCGCGTTATGGACGAGACCGAAGGCGGGTCCGACGATCACGCGGTCCTTCGCCGCCTCGAGCATGTCGAGGGCTTCTTCATCGGCGAAGTCGCAATGATAGACGCAATCGACATGATTGCGAACGGCCCGCTTCACCGAGGCCGCCGCGCGCGCATGGCAAGCGACGCGCTTGTTCCACTCATGGGCGACCTCGACCGCCGTCGCCACCTCGGTTTCGCTCATGGAGGTAATCTCGGCGCGCGCGTTGGACACGAACTCATCGCCCGAAATGTTGATTTTGATGTTGTCGACCCCCTCGCGGCAGCAAAGCCGAACCGCGCGCCTGATCTCATCCGGGCCGTCGGCGATCATGCCGAAGCTTTCGGCGTGCATATGCTGCTTGCGTTCATCCCCGAGGCCGCCGGTTACGGTGATCTCGGGCCCGGCGGCGCGATAGCGCGGGCCGGCGAGATAGCCGTCTTCGATTTCCTGGCGCACGACCACGTCGAGACGCAGCTTGGCGGAGGCCGCCGAGTAGCAGGATGTGAATCCGTGATCGAGAATGAGCGTGGCGTTGCGGCAGGTGCGCAGGAGGTGCTCCTCCGGCGGGATCTCGCCGAGATCCTGATTGCGAGCTGGGCCGACGAAGGAGAGATGGCAATGGCCCTCGACCAAGCCGGGCATCAGCGTCATACCCGAGCTGTCGATGGTTTCGGCAGCCGATTCGGCGCTGATCTGACCCTGACCGCGCGCGACTTTCGTGATGCGATTGCCGACAACGAGCGCCTCCCCAGAGTAACGCTCGTCGGCGTCGCCATCCCAAATCTGCGCGTTCCGAAACAAATACGCCGTCATCGCGATCCTCCCATGTTCGCTCATTCTAGATTTGTCTGACAGGTTAGCTGTTTAGACAGCGTATTGGTACTGTCAATTTGACCTTAGAGCGCTAGACGGTGGCTCACGCTAAGCGAGGCGCTGTCTTTGGCTTTCGAGGGCGCCATTCTCGCCCTCGAACTTTATTCAAGCGCATAAAAATCGCCAGGAGACCTCGGAGAAGGCCGGATAAGGCGCCCCTGACCGGCGCGGCGAGTTGAAGTCGGACCAGAAGGCACGCGACCACACTGAAGGCTATCTTTTTTCCTCAGGCGTCGAGACCAGTTTTGCCGCTTCTCTGTTCGCGATCGACAAAGCGACTTCAAAAGTATCGCCGACCGCCATTCGCGCCGCGAGCGTCCCTACGAACGTGTCTCCCGCGCCGTGAGTGCTTTCGACGGCGACCTTTATGGCTGGCAGTCTCAGCGCGCGGCCGGACCGATGGAAACTGCCCACGCCGTCGCCACCCGCTGTCACAACAACGGACTTGAATCTTGCTGTAAGCCTCTCTGCGGCACAAGCGGCCGTCTCCAGCGAGGACACATTGCCTCCTCCCAGCATCTCGGCTTCGATCGCGTTGACGACCAGAGTGTCCACCAGATCGGGAAGGCTGGTCACGAAAGGACGAGCGGGCGCGGCATTCAGAATCGTCATAAGACCCAGATCCCTAGCATGACGAGCGACAGCCTCATTGACGACTTCGGGGATTTCGTTCTGCAGAACCAGAACCTTGCCTCGCGACAACAGCTCGGCGCCCGCCTGTGCGGGAGCGATGGCGAGATTGGCGCCAGAGACGATGATCGCGCCATAGTCGCCGTCGTCATCGAATATCGCGACGCTCATTCCGGATCCGATCCCGCTGAGCACGGCGACATTCTTCCTGTCCACGTTCGCGCGATCGAGGCCGGCCAAAAGCGCTACGCCGAAGCTGTCGTCACCGACGGCGCCGACCATGGCCGTGGGCACACCTTGACGGCGCGCGGCAACCGCCTGATTGCCGCCCTTGCCGCCAAATTTCGGAGACCAGCTTCTGCCCGCAATGGTTTCTCCTTTGCGGGGCCGATTGGGCGCGTCGACCATGATGTCGTAATGCAGGCTGCCGACCACGATCACTGCGGGCGGCGCTGGGCTTGCTTCTGCAGGGACTCGTTGCTTTGGCGCCACGCTCACGAGCGCCTCCTAAAATCATCACGGCTCGGCGATCCGGCGTCCGTCCTTGTTCCGCTGACCGGACATCGGGAAATCATGTTTCCAATTGGCGCCACCAATCCCTCAGCTTCCGAACATCGCCTTGCGCACGATCACTTGCGTGGCGACTGCGTCCTGAAGGGCGATCGCGCCCTGCAACTCGTTGTCGGCGTCGAGCCTGTCGATGACGCGAAGCATCGACTTCACGGTGGCTATGTTGGCTTCGCATTCCTTGATGGGATCGAGACCCGTCAGATCCGGAAAAGTGTCGAAGTAGATCGGACCCGCGAACCCATCGATCTTGACCTGCCGAAGCAGCTCGATCGTCTGGAGGGAATGCACGGCTCCAACCATCAGGCCGTCGTCCCGCTTTGAATATCCATCGTTCAGATGCATGCCGAGAAGGCGGCTGTGTCGATTGATCAATGCGGCTGCAAAGGCCGGCTGCTCGTCCGCATAGAGCACATGCGCGAAATCGAGCGTCACGCCGACGTTCGGAAGGTCCACTTCCTTGAGGGCAAGGAGCGTCGTCGCGCAGTCCGGCATCAGGCTATAGGAGCGCGGCTCATTCGGCTTGTACTCGATGCTGACGAGGCAGTCTGGATCATGCAGGGCGACCTCGCGAATGCCCTCGATCTCATCTGTCCAGAGCCGCGCATAGTCGGCTTGAAAGGCGTAGTCGAAGCCATCCTGTCCAAGCCAGAGCGTCATCAGATTGCAGCCAGCTTGCCGAGCGGCGTCGATTCCTCGTTTGGTGAGATCAATCGCCTCGCGGCGAACTGCGGGGTCGGGATTGGTGAAAGCGCCGATCTTGAACGCGGGATTCGAATAGTACCGCATTGCGAGACCGTTCACGGCGAGGCCGAGGTCGCGTATTTCTTCGCCGGTCACGCGAGGATCGGGCCCCACATGATCGGGATAGTTGAGGTCGACGTCCGTGAGGCCCTCGGCTTTCGAGGCGCGTTCGGCGAGTTCGAGAGGGCTCGGCTTGCCGTGACCTTTCCGCCAATAGGCATCGGGCCTCGATCCGAACGAGTTCAGTCGGGTCGCAAAGCGCAGGCTCGTCTCACGCACGGAATTGCCTCATGTTACAGGATTAAACACGTGGCCGATTGCGCTAAGCGCGCGACGTCTTCATACGCTCGCGATGCCCGCAGGCGGGTTCTGAACGCACGGCCATTGGTCCGAAGCGCTTGCGCCGCCCGCTTCGCTTCGCTATTGACGCGCCACGCCGGCGCGCGAAACCTCGCCCTGAGGCGGCCGTTGGGGGATAGTTCAACGGTAGAACAGCGGACTCTGACTCCGTCAATCTTGGTTCGAATCCAGGTCCCCCAGCCAGCGTTTGTAGGAAATCGAGCAAGTCAAGAAAACTCGACGATTTGCGGGCGCCCCAGCCAGAGGCTGGAGGGCCGTTGCACGCCAGGCGCCAGACGAGATGGCACACTACAGCCATTGGGTCCCGGCCTTCTGGGGTCAAGGCAAATCGACGTGCATAGAAGTTACCAACTGATTTGCCCATCGTCGAACTCCTGCAGAGCCTGGACTTCAGAGCCTCAGAGATTCAAACGCGATCCGCTCCAGCCAATGCCCGGACCAAACATCTAGGGTCTTGCGTTTCTTCCTGCCGGGAACATCGGTCACCTGCCTTGTGATGGCGCAAACCCCCTGTCCGATGTCCGTGTCCCGGTCCTCTCCATCGCCTTAAGCACTGCGGACGACGCCAATGGTACGACATGGAGAGGCTCATCCGGCAGTATGGTTGGGACGCTAGACCTGCTCCACCGCCACGACGCCCGGCGCGGCCTTGAGCGCGCCAGCGATCGCCGCGCTCACCGAATAGCGACCGGGCAGGCGGATTTCGACCTCGCCCTCCCGCGGCCCCAGGATCAAGACCAGCGACACCTCGCCTTCGCCGGGAGCGGTCAGGCGCCGCTCGATCGATTCGAGCGGCGTCTCGTCGCGCACGAACACCCTGAGACCCTTTTGCACCTTGGCGGCGGCTTCCGTCAGTCGCTCGACGTTGACGATGCGCGCGCGCACATCCTCGCCTTCAACCGACGCCTGAAGCGTCACCAGCACGTCCGCGCCTTTCTCGAGCAGATCGCGGAACTGGCTCAAGCCCTCCTGAAACAGGATCGCCTCATAAGTTCCAGAGGGATCGGAGAGCTGCACGATGCCGATCTTGCCGCCGTTCCTCGTCCGCCTTTCGTAACGGTCGAGCACGCTCGCGCCGAGACGTGCGGTCGAGGCGCCGTTGCGCACCGATCGTGCAAACTCGGCCCAGCGCGTGGCCCTCAAACGTTTGAGCGCCGCGTCATAAACTTCGAGCGGGTGGCCGGAGAGGAAGAAGCCGACGGCGTCGAACTCGCGCCTCAGCCGCTCCGATTCGGGCCATGGCGCCGCGCGGGCTCTTAGCGGCGCAGCCTCCGTTTCGCCGAACAGCGCATTTTGTCCGGCCGCTTTCTGCATCACCTCGCGATTGGCGATCGCCAGCATCGGCTCGATCGCCGCAAAGGCCGCCGCCCGATTGAACTCCAGGCAATCGAAGGCGCCGGCCGCCGCGAGGCTCTCCAAAGCCTTCTTGTTGACGGCGCGCGGATCGAGCCGCGCCGCCATATCGCCGAGCGAAACAAACGCGCGCGACCGGCGCGCGTCGATGAGCGCCTCGGCCTGCGCTTCGCCAACGCCCTTGATTGCGCTCAGTGCGTAATGGACGGTCGGCGCCCCGGCCTCCGTCCGCACGTCGAAATCGACCAGGGATTCGTTGACTGACGGCGCCACGACCTTGATGCCGAGGCGTTGCGCCTCGGTGCGGAATTCGGCGAGCTTGTCGGTGTTCCCCTTATCGAGCGTCATCGAGGCGGCGAGGAATTCAGCCGGATGGTTGGCCTTGAACCAGCCCGTCCAATAGGCGATCAGCGCATAGGCCGCGGCGTGACTCTTGTTAAATCCATAGTCGGCGAACTTGGCGAGGAGATCGAAGATTTCGTCCGCCTTGGCGCGGGTCAGGCCCCGCTCGACCGCGCCATCGACGAAACGCGCGCGCTGCGCATCCATCTCCTTCTTGATCTTCTTGCCCATCGCGCGCCGCAGCATGTCGGCTTCGCCCAGCGAATAGCCCGACAGCGTCTGCGCGATCTGCATCACCTGTTCCTGATAGATGATGACGCCATAGGTCTCGCTCAGGACCGGCTCGATCAGGGCATGGATGTAGTCCGGCTTCTCCTGTCCGAGCTTGCGGGCGCAATAAGTTGGAATGTTCGCCATCGGGCCGGGGCGATAGAGCGCGACCAGCGCGATGAGGTCCTCGAACCGGTCGGCCCGCATGTCGACCAGCGCCTTGCGCATGCCGCCGCTTTCCACCTGGAACACGCCGACCGTTTCGCCGCGCCCGAGCATCGCATAGGTCTTGGCATCGTCGAGCGGAATTTTGCCAAGGTCGATCGCTTCGCCGCGCCGGGCGATGAGGTCGACCGTCCGCTTGAGAACGGTCAGCGTCTTCAGGCCCAGGAAGTCGAACTTCACCAGGCCCGCCTGCTCGACCCATTTCATGTTGAACTGGGTCGCCGGCATCGCCGACTTCGGGTCGCGATAAAGCGGCGCGAGCTCGATCAGCGGCCGGTCGCCAATGACGACGCCAGCGGCGTGGGTCGAGGCGTTGGAATAAAGGCCCTCGAGCCGTTCGGCGATCGCCAGCATCCTGGCGACCTTTCCGTCCGCCTTCGCCGCCTCCTGCAGTCGCGTCTCGTCCGCCACCGCCTGCTTGAGACTGACCGGATGGGCGGGATTCTGGGGCACGAGCTTGGCGAGCTTGTCGACCTGGCCGAGCGGCATTTCAAGCACCCGGCCGACGTTGCGCAGGACGCCGCGCGCCAGGAACGAGCCGAAGGTGATGATTTGCGCCACGCGGTCGGCGCCATAGCGCTCGCGCACGTACGCAATCACTTCGTCGCGCCGGTCCTGGCAGAAGTCGATGTCGAAATCAGGCATCGAGATGCGCTCGGGATTGAGGAACCGCTCGAACAGGAGGCCAAATCTCAGCGGATCGAGATCGGTGATGGTGAGCGCCCAGGCGACGACTGAGCCCGCGCCCGAACCGCGCCCGGGACCAACCGGGATGCCTTGCGCCTTTGCCCATTGAATGAAGTCGGCGACGATGAGGAAATAGCCGGCAAATTTCATGTTGACGATCACATCGAGCTCGAAGGCGAGGCGCTTTGTGTACTCCTCCTCGGTGCATCCGGGCGTGAGGCCATGCGCGGCAAGGCGGGCGGTCAGGCCCTCGCTCGCCTGACGCCTGAGCTCGTGCTCCTCGTCAAGCGGAGCGCCGCCAGCGACCGAAAAGCGTGGCAGGATCGGCTTTCGCGTCAAAGGCCGATAGGCGCAGCGCATGGCGATCTCGACGCTGGCTTCCGTCGCCTCGGGGAGATCGGCGAACAGTTCGGTCATTTCCGCGCGCGTCTTGAACCGATGCTCGGGCGACAGGCGCCGTCGGTCGGACATCGACACCACCGCGCCTTCCGCGACGCAGAGCAGCGCGTCATGCGCTTCATAATCCGAAGGCCCGGCGAAATAGGGTTCGTTGGTCGCGACCAGGGGCAGGCTGAGCCGGTCGGCGAGAGCGATCAGGTCAGGCTCGATCGCGCGCTCGCTGTCGAGCCCATGACGCTGGATCTCGACATAGAGCCGTGAGCCGAAAACTTGCGCCAGGCGCCTGAGCCGGCTCTCCGCCAGATCGCCGAGCCCCGCTCTCAACGCCCGGTCGATCGGGCCGCCGGGGCCGCCGGTGAGCGCGATCAGGCCCAGGGCGTCTTCCAGCGCGGCGAAGGCAAGATGAGCGTCGTCGCCATCCTTGGGGTCGAGCCACAAAGCGGAGGCGAGGCGCATCAGATGCTGGTAGCCGGATTCGTTCTGCGCCAGGAGAACGATGGGCGCGCGCGCATTGTCATGCTCGACGCCACGCCAGAACGCGGGGGCGGCGTCGGCGAAATCGACCGTCATCTGCGCGCCGATGATCGGCTGGACGCCGCCCTTGGCGAGCTTCTCCGAGAATTCGAGCGCGCCGAACAGGTTGTTCGTGTCGGTGATCGCGAGCGCCGGCATGGCGTCGGCCTGCGCGAGCTTGGCCAGCATTTCGACGCTCAGCGCGCCCTCGCGCAGCGAATAAGCGCTGTGCACGTGAAGATGCACGAAGCCGACGGCTTTGATGACAGACGAGTCCATGCGTTCATTGTCGCAAGCGCCGGCGCCTGGGTCGAGGCTCGGCGGGGCAGGGGCTGTGGATGACGCCCTTCGTTTTCGGGCGTCACGAGCCGATGGCGCGGGCGATGAACGCAATCATGATCAGGAACGCCCCAAGGGCTGCGATTTCGGCGATGTCGCGCAACGCGTAAGTGGCGATGGTTTGCATCTTGAGCCTCCTTGATCTCGGTAAATTCATGATATGTTCTCTTCTTGTTCGAGTCAACGCACCCGCTTAGGCGAGTCACGCGAACCGGGGGGCGTGGTTAACGTAAGGGAAGGGAGTCGACCAGGGAGCAAGGGGCCGGGTCGGGGCTCAAAGCAATGTTAATTTTAGGCCTGAAGCGGCCGGTTTCGAAGACGGAACTAAACTGGGCGCCAATCCACTGAAACGTTCGAGGCGCGGAACTAAAAAGGAACTAGACCGGCGCGCCGTCCAACCCGGTGTTCAGCGCGTGCTGATCTGACCCGGTCCCAGCCCGCAGCGCGAGCCATCAGCCTCTTTTGCGACCGGCCTTCGCGGGCTCCGAGTCGAGCTCGGGATAGTGGCGGAAGACGCCGGACTCGTTGAACGGAATGCGTCGGTCCGAGGCGAGATACGCGGCCACGTTTTTCTGCGCCGCGACCGACTTCGTCAGCGCCGCGAGCGCGGGATAGAGCTTGCCGGCGTCTGCGAACCCATGCGGGAAGGCGTAAGCCATGCCCTCCCAGATCTGAAACAGCGACAGGTCGACGGTGGTGAGTGTGTCCCCGACAATGTGCGCCGAGCCCGCAGGATTGTCGCTCAGCACGCGCTCGAAATAGCCGAGATATTTCGGCACGCGGTGCTGGAGAAACCACGTGGAGCGCGCCTTGGCCTCCTCCTTCTGGTCCTCGTAGTAGAGGCCGGTCGCGATCGGATGATGCGTATCGTGAACCTCGCCGACAAAATCGGTGATCGTAAGCTGCAGCCCGTGGGCGAAGAGGCGGCCCGCTTCATCCTTCGGGGCGAGGCCGAGCTTGGGGCCGAGATAGTGGAGAATGTTGGCGACATGCGAGACGACGATCTCGCCGTCGCGCAGGAACGGGGGCGCGAACGGGGTCTGCGGCGCGCCGCCTTCAAGTTTCGCCGTCATGCCCTTCACGCCGCGCCCGGCCCCGCGCTCCCTCGCGACATCGATATATGGCGCGCCGGCTGCTTCGAGCGCGAGGCGCACAAATTCGCCGCGCCCCTGGATGCCAGGCCAGTAATAGAGCTCATAGGGCATAGGAATTCCTTGTCTGAGAAGAGGCCGAGGAGGGGTTCAAGCGGGCTTCGCGCTATGGCTTGCCAGCTTCACGCGGATCGATCTGCGGCCGCATGTGGTCGGCGGCTTTGACGTAGCGGCGGGCGAAGTCGAGAAGCTCGCCGTCGCTCGGATGATCCGCCTTCTCCACGCCCTCGACATGCGTCCGGATCGCGGGATGCTTCTCGGCCAGGAATTTGGCGAAAAAGTCCTTCTCCTGCGCCGGGCCGACAATGAGGATAGCGCCGGCGTCGGCGATCGCCTTCGCGACATCCTCGAAGAACGGCTTGTTCTCCTCGATCCTGTTGGCCAGTACGCGGCTCGCGGGAATGGAGGTCGCGGACCACATGGTCCCGGACCAGTGTCTTGTCCGCCTCTTCGACGTCGAAGTGGAAAATGCGCGCCTGTTTGTGATCGATCCAGACGACGGCGTGATAGTGCGCCATGGGGGATGCTCCTGTGGTCGGAGCGGAAGCTTACCGCTCGGAAGGGGCCAATGTCATTGAAAGCCGGCGAAGCCCTGGAACTTCGAGATGACGACAATCCCGGCGACCATCAGCAACGCGCCGATCGCGCGCCCGGAAGACAGGGGTGAGGCGAAACGCCGAACCAGCCGAAATGGTCGATCGCGAGCGACATCAGGATGTTCGCGGTAATGGTGAGCCCCGCCAGAGCGCCCGCGCCGACCTTGTCGACGAAAAGCAGGCCGGCGATCACCGCAAACGCGCCGATCACGCCGCCTAACGGCGCCCACCAGGGCATATTCGCCAAACCCTCCGCCGTCGGGAGCGGACGCGGCTGGCAAAGCCACAGCACGGCGAGCAGAGCGACGATCGGCACAAAGGAAACGATGCTCGCGAGCCAAGGGTTGGTAAGGCCGTTGCGGAGGGCGCCGTTCATCGGCGGCCCCCAGGCCTGGAGCGCTCCGGCCGCGAGAATGATCGGATAAAGCCAGAAGCCGGCAATGTCCTGCATTTAAGCCCCCGGGAAACGACAGCTAAACCGGGAGCCTTCGCGAGGGTTCCAACTGGCCGAACGCAGACCATTGCGCCAATGGCGTCGACCCGCCGGCTCTATCGGGCAAAGCGCGGCTGCGGTATGAGGCGGCGCATGCGCAAGGATGCAAAGGCGGAGAGTCTTCCCGCTCCCCCCGACAAGGCGGCCTCTTACAAGATCGGCGAGGATGAAGAGGGAATGCGGCTCGACCGCTGGCTTCACCGCCGGTTTCCGGAGGTGGCGAACTCGCATCTGATGCGGATCGTGCGCAAGGGCGAGGTGCGCGTCTCAGGCAAGCGGGCGGATATTTCGACGAGGCTCGCGACCGGCGAAAGTGTGCGCGTTCCCCCCCTCAGGATCGCGCCTCAGGAGGGCGTACCCGTCAATCGCGCCAATCCAGGCGATGCCGAAGCCATTCGCGCGATGACTGTGTTCGAGGATCGCGACGTGCTGGTGCTCAACAAGCCCTACGGGCTCGCCGTG
Organism: uncultured Alphaproteobacteria bacterium; assembly: GCA_963726105.1. GTDB lineage: Bacteria > Pseudomonadota > Alphaproteobacteria > Rhizobiales > Beijerinckiaceae > Roseiarcus. The sequence continues at coordinate 489,240 of CAVSBJ010000012.1, read as the reverse complement.
CAGGGCGGCTCGGGGACCACGCGCCATATCGATGGCATGCTGCAGGCGCTCGCGGACAAGCAGGGCAATCGGCCCGTTCTCGTTCATCGGCTCGACCGCGACACGTCCGGCGTGCTGTTGATCGCCAAATCGCGCAAGATTGCGGCGGAGCTCGGCGAGATCTTCCGCTCGCGCCGGGCGAAGAAAATCTACTGGGCGCTGGTCGAAGGCGTGCCGAAGCCGGCGCAGGGGCGCATCTCCATGTTTCTCGCCAAGGGCGAGGGCATGGGCGACGCGCGGGGCCAAGGCAGGGCGGACCTCGAGCGCATGCGCGTCGCGAAGCATGGCGACCCGGACGCGCAGCATTCGCTGACCCTCTACGCGGTCGTCGATAAGGTCACGCCGCGGCTCGCGTGGCTGTCGATGCGCCCGGTCACCGGCCGCACCCATCAACTGCGCGCCCATTGCGAGGCGATCGGCCATCCGATCGTCGGCGATCCGAAATACAATCGAAAGGCCGCGAACGATCCGGCGCGCGCCGACCCGTTGCGCGCCGTCCCACCCGGGCTCGAGCCCAAGCTGCATCTTCTGGCGCGCCGGCTCGTCCTGCCCCATCCGCGTCACGGAATCATCGACGTGACAGCGCCGCTTCCGGAGCACATGAGAAAAAGCTTCGCCATGTTCGGCTTCGACGAGAACGAGCACGATCCGATCGAGGATGCGCCCGATGCGTGAGCCCTCACCCCCAACGGGGGAAGCCGGCAAGGATCCGATGCGGGCCGCGCAGGCGAACATGCGGCCCCCGCCGGTCAGGCGCTTCTACAAGAGAGCCGCGGTGGAGGAGGAGGGCGGGCGCTTCCTGCTCAGCCTCGATGGCCGCCGCGCCCGAACGCCCGGCCGGAATCTGCTCGCCGCGCAAAGCCGGGCGCTGATGCTCGAAGCAGCGGCCGAATGGGACCGGCAGCCCGAGACGATCGTTCCGACGGACATGCCGCTGACACGGCTCCTCAATTCCGCGATCGACGGCGTCGCGCATACGATGGCCGAAACGCGCGCGGATATTTTGGGTTACGCCGGCTCCGACCTTCTCTGCTACCGCGCCGAGGAGCCGGATGCGCTGGTTGCGCGCCAGGCGCACGCGTTCGATCCGGTCCTGCGCTGGGCCGCGGAGGCGCTCGGCGCGCGCTTCAATCTGGCCGCCGGCGTGATGCATGTCAGTCAATCGCCGGAAGCGCTCGCCGCGATTGGCGCTGCGCTCGACGCCTACGACGATCCCATTGCGCTCGCCGCGCTCAGTGTCATGACGACCCTGACCGGATCGGCGTTGCTCGCGCTTGCGGTCGCGCGCAAATTTGTCTCGGCCCAAGCCGCGTGGCGAGCGGCGCATGTCGACGAGGACTTTCAGGCCGAGCGCTGGGGTGAGGACGCGGAGGCCGTGACGCGTCGGGAGGCGCGCTGGCGCGAGTTCGAGGCGGCGGCGAGCGCGGTGAGGCTCGCGGGCCATTCGTGACCGTCGCCGGGCGAGGTTAGGCCAAATCCGGCGGATTCCCATGGCGATCCCGCCTAAGGGGCGGCTCACATCGGAAAGGCGCGCTGCCCGCTCTGGATCGTGATCCATTTGAGTTCGGTCATCTCTTCCATCGAGAAGCGGCCGCCCTCTCGACCGAAACCGCTGTTCTTGACTCCGCCGAACGGCGCGTGCGGCTCATCCGACACAGTGCAATCGTTGAGATGGACCATGCCGGAATCGAGGCTGAAGGCGAGCTCCATCGCCTTCTGCATGTCGTTGGTGATCACGCGAGCGGACGGGCCGTAGTCCGTGTCGTTGGCGATTTCGAGCGCTTCCTTGTGATCGCGGACCTTGATGATCGACGTGACCGGGCCAAAGCTCTCCTCGCGGAAGATACGCATTCAACGGGGCAATGTCGGCGATCACGCCCTGCGGCTGGCGCGCGGTAAAGCCAACTGGCCGGGCGCGGGCGGTTTATCGGGAGGCGTCCGTTCGCCGGAGCCGCGCGTCGGCCTCGACCTCGACCTTCATTTCCGGCTTCAACAGCGCCGAGACGACGACGATCGTCGCCGCCGGGCGGATCGCGCCGAAGACCTCGCCCTGCACCGTGACCACCGGCTCGCAATACGAGGTATCGGTGACGAAAGTGCGCAAGCGCACGATATCGGCAAGATCGCCGCCGGCCTCCTTCATCACCTTGGCGAAGGTCGCATAGATGTTGCGGGTCTGCTCGGCGACGTCGTCGGGCATCGTCATTGTCGCGTAGTCGTACCCCGTCGTGCCGGCGATATGGACCTCATCGCCCGCCACGACGGCCCGCGAATAGCCGTTCGCCTGCTCGAACGGGGAGCCCGAGGAAATCAGCTTCCGATCGTTCATGCGAATTCCATGATCAACGCGTCGACCGCGAGCGAATCCCCCTCCTTGCAAAGGATCGCCTTCACCGTCGCGTCGCGCTCGGCGGTCAGCACGTTCTCCATCTTCATCGCCTCGACGATGCAGAGCTGCTCTCCCGCCTTGACCTCCTGCCCAACCTTGATCGCGATCGCCTTGACGAGGCCTGGCATTGGACAGAGCAGGAAACGCGAGCCGTCGACGCCCTTGTGCTCAATCATCAGCGCTGCGAGCTGAGCCTCGCGCCGGGTGTAGACGCGCGTGTCGACGGCGACCCCGGCATGAGAAAGCGCGTAGCCGTTGAGGAGGGGGCGCGCCTGCACGGCGATGTCCGCGCCGTCGATGGTTCCGCGCCACAAAGGATCCCCCGGCTTCCACTCCGAATGCGCCTCAACCTTGCGGCCATCCGCGAACGCGATCGCGACGCCAATCATGCGCGGCTCGATCTCGAGTTCGACACGTGCGTCGCCCATCGCGACCACCCGCTCGAGCTCGAAGCGCATCTGCTCGGGCTCGCGCAACTGCCCGGAAATATGCCGCTTTCGCAGGTTGTGCGTATGGTCGATCATCGCCGCGACCACGACTAGACGGCGCTCGGTCTCGCCCTTGGCGCCAAGCGGATGAAATCCGTCCGGGAATTCCTCGGTGATGAAGCCAGTCGAGAGCCGTCCCTCGCGCCAGCGCGGATGCTGCATCAGCGCCGACAGAAATGGGATGTTGTGTCGGATGCCGTCGATGACGAAGGCGTCAAGCGCGGTCGCCTGCGCCTCGATCGCGCCGAGCCGGTCGGGCGCGTGGGTGACGAGCTTGGCGATCATCGGATCGTAGTGAATCGAGATCTCCCCGCCCTCGAACACGCCGGTGTCGTTGCGCACCGTGACGCCGTCATGTGTTCCTTCGGCCGGGGGTCGATAGCGCGTGAGCCGTCCGGTCGATGGCAGGAAGCCGCGCGTCGGATCCTCCGCATAAACCCGACTCTCGACCGCCCAGCCGGTCAGCTTCACGTCCGCCTGCTTGAGACGCAAAGGCTCGCCTGCGGCGCTGCGGATCATCGCCTCGACCAGATCGACGCCAGTGATGAGTTCGGTCACCGGATGCTCGACCTGCAGGCGGGTGTTCATCTCGAGGAAATAGAAGCTTCGGTCCTGGCCCGCGACAAACTCGACCGTGCCGGCGGAATCGTATTGCACCGCCTTGGCGAGCGCGACCGCCTGTTCGCCCATCCGCTTTCGCGTTGCTTCGTCGAGCAGCGGCGAGGGCGCTTCTTCGATCACCTTCTGATTGCGGCGCTGGATCGAGCACTCGCGCTCGCCGAGATAGATGACATTGCCGTGCTTGTCGCCCAGCACCTGGATCTCGACATGGCGCGGATTGACGATGAACTTTTCGACGAAAACGCGATCATCGCCGAAGGAGGATTTCGCCTCCGAGCGCGCGCGGGCGAAACCTTGCGCGACCTCTTTGCGGGAATGGGCGATCCGCATGCCCTTGCCTCCTCCGCCAGCGGAAGCCTTGATCATCACCGGATAGCCGATCTCGTCGGCGATCTCGGCCGCGTGTTCCGGCGTTTCGATTACGCCGAGATAGCCTGGGACGGTCGACACCTTGGCCGCGTTGGCGAATTTTTTCGAACTCGATCTTGTCGCCCATCGCCTCTATGGCTTTGGGATTGGGGCCGATGAAGACGATCCCGGCCTCGGCCAGCGCGTGCGCGAAGGCCGCGCGCTCTGAGAGAAAGCCATAGCCCGGATGGACCGCCTCGGCGCCTGTCTTGAGGCAGGCGGCGACGATCCTGTCGATCGCGAGGTAGGACTGGGCCGCGGCGGGGGGGCCAATCGCGACGGCCTCGTCCGCCATCTCGACATGCAGTGCATCCTTGTCGGCTTCCGAATAGACGGCGACGGTCCTGATGCCCATGCGGCGCGCCGTCTTGATGACGCGGCAGGCGATCTCGCCGCGGTTCGCGATCAGGATTGTTTTGAACATCGCACCCTTGCGAGAAAAGCGCCCCGCTTTCCTTCAACGGTCGTTTCTATTGGAACGACGGAAGCGGGTAAACAACCCACGGCTCGCGGGTAGTGTCCCAGTTTGAAAGTTCGACGCGCTTCAATCGGTGCACCTCACTCTCGCTCGTATGTCACCTCGTGGACAACCTCCCGCCCGTCGAACGGGTTCTTGGCAGGGTCGAAGTATAGGCCAGCGTCTGTTCATCGACCCTGCAGAATCGCACCTGGTCCGTACCGCTCCATGCCTCATTCCAGCTCAGGTCGACGTGATGCACGACCCGATCTACCTCCACCGTATAGGCGCCCGAATAGGCGAACATCGTGTCGAACAGCGCGATCTTCTCTTCGTCTGATGGTGGCGACTGCTCGGGCGTGCGCGATTGTTTTTGAGAATGAGGAACGTGACGCGCTGAGGTGTATAGACGACGCCGCCGCGGGGATTCTGACCTAGCGCGTCCTGGCGCTCCCCAGTCGCGACGTCTCTCGTGACCCAAGAAGTCAATCTCCAGCTTCCAAGGATGAGGTCGCGGCTGAGGGGTTTGACCGGCGTATCTTGGAGCCATCGCATACCTCCATTGCCCCTTAGGATCCCGCTGTTATCCTGCCAGCAGGCAGGCGACCGGGGTCAAGCTTCGCCATTTTCAAACTGAGACACTACCGGCTCGCGCTTGGCCACAAGCAAATCTGCCGGCCGGCCAGTTTCAGGAGCAGACTTCGACCTCCCGCCACGCATTCCTCAGCCGCGCGCGGGTGAAGTAGCAGCCATAAGCCGGCCTGAGATCCGGCCAGGCGAACGGCGGGCCTGGCCACGGAAAGCCGCTGAAGCCAAAGTAGCCGGGGCCGACCTTCCAATCGACCCGCTCTGGGGGATAGACGTAGGGCTGAGCTTTGGCTGCGCTCGGCTGACCAAGGACGCCGAGCCCCAAAAGAGCGGCGGCGGCCAGCGATGCTCGAGCTTTGGTCATGCCAGATACCCCTCGATCGCGGTCCCGCGCCTTGGCGCCCATGGGGTCGCTCCAACCCGATAGCGCGGGCCATCGGCGGCCGCAAGGCGCTTCGGCTCTTGGAGAGGTGACGGAAAAGCTATCGGGCCGTTGCGCGCAGCGCAGCGTTGGCGCCGGATCCCCGGGCGGCGGCTCGCTCCTTGACTGCGGCCACGAACCAGTCCGGAGCGCGGTGCGCTTCGGCGCACACGTTGACCAGCGCGGCCAAGGCCTCAACCGACTTGCATTCGTCGACATGGGCCAGAAGCCAGACAGCCCGCTCGTCGCTGACGACACCTGCCGGCTCAGCCTGCCGCACCACGTGTTCCGCGATCATGTCGACAAAAAACTCTTTCCACTCAGGCGCATTATCCATCTCGGCGCGGACAACGGCGAACAATTCATCTGCGGATTCGCGCGAAACTTCGCGAGTTGCGAACACTTCCCGCTTCAACCAGGCGACGTCCTGGGCCGTTACACGGCGGCCAAGGATCATCGCGCTGATGATCGTCCGGCTCCTGTCGATCGCGAAAGCCATCATACGCACCTGCACTCTCTCCGATCCGACGGCGCCGCCGACGGGTTTGGATACGGAGAGACCCTGCGCCGCAATGTTTTCCTGCAGGTGAATCCGGGCGTAACGTGATGAAGAGCGTGTTGTCACAGTTAAGCTTCAGCAAAGGCGCATGGTTTCACGAAGATGAAAGTCGTGTTAACGAACTATGAAGGAAGTCCTCCCGCCCTTGTCATTCTCGAACTGAACGCGGAACAGGAAGAGGATTGGCCCGCTCGAATCGGCGATGCGTGATCTTGCCAAGCAAAGAGCCCAGCGCTTCGCCGCGTGGCGGAAGCGCAGTGACGAATGGGGATGGGGACGTCGCAATCAGCCCCGTCGACGGTCTCGCCCAAGCCTCGCCAAGGCTGAGCGCCGTCCACCGAACCGCGTCAGCGACGGATAGCGGTGCGCGGCCGTCTGTGTCACACTTGAACGCGGAGCTGCCAGCCGAAGGAGGAAATGATGGCGAAGGGACAGATGCGAAACAACAAGGAAGCCAAGAAGCCGAAATCGGATAAGCCCAAGGGCTCGGTGTCCGACTACAAGAAGTCGCAAGGCCCGAGCGGTCAGGCGCTGAATCAACCCGGCAAGAAATCCTGAGCCGATATTTCAGTCGCCCGGGCGTCGAAAGACTGTCGGCGAAGAGGCCGTCTTAAAGCGGGATGTTGTCGTGCTTCTTCCAGGGGTTCTCGAGCTTCTTGTTGCGGAGCATCGCCAGCACCCTTGATAATCGCCTGCGGGTTGCGTGCGGCATGATCACCTCATCGATGTAACCACGTTCGGCAGCGACGAACGGCGACAGAAAAGCGTCCTCGTATTCCTTTGTCCTTTCAGCGATCCTTACGGGATTGCTGACGTCCGCTCTGAAGATGATTTCGACCGCCCCCTTGGCTCCCATGACCGCGATTTGCGCCGTCGGCCAGGCGAGATTGATGTCGCCGCGCAAGTGCTTGGACGCCATGACGTCATAGGCGCCCCCGAACGCCTTGCGGGTGATGACTGTGACCTTGGGCACCGTCGCTTCGGCATAGGCGAACAGGAGCTTCGCGCCGTTCTTGATGAGCCCGCCGTATTCCTGCGCAGTGCCGGGCAGAAAGCCGGGCACGTCGACGAAGGTTATGATTGGAATATTGAAGCAGTCGCAGAAGCGCACGAATTGCGCTCCCTTGCGCGAGGCGTCGGAATCGAGCACGCCGGCCAGCGCCAGCGGTTGGTTGGCGACGATTCCGACCGTCGATCCGGCGATCCGGGCAAAGCCGGTGACGATGTTCTTGGCGTGCGCCTCCTGGATCTCGAAGAAATCACCCTCGTCCGCAACTTTAAGGATCAGCTCCTTGATGTCGTAGGGTTTGTTGGGATTGTCCGGAATGAGTGTGTCGAGTGAGACGTCGCTCCGGTCGGGATCATCGAAGCTCGGCAACACAGGCGATCGTTCGAGGTTGGAGGCGGGGAGGAAATCGATGAGCCGGCGCATCTGCAGCAGCGCCTCGACGTCGTTGTCATAGGCCCGGTCGGCGATGGAGGACCGGGTGGTGTGCACTTGCGCCCCGCCCAGTTCCTCAGCGGTTACGGTTTCGTTGGTTACCGTTTTCACCACGTCCGGACCGGTGACGAACATGTAGCTCGTGTTGCGCACCATGAAGATGAAATCTGTCATCGCCGGCGAATAGACATCGCCGCCTGCGCACGGACCCATGATCACTGAGATCTGAGGAATGACGCCTGAGGCCAGCACATTGCGCTGGAAGACCTCGCCGTAGCCGCCGAGCGCCGCGACGCCTTCCTGAATGCGGGCGCCGCCGGCGTCGAACAGGCCGACGATCGGGGCGCGGTTCTTGAGCGCCATGTCCTGGATCTTGGTTATCTTCTGCGCATGCGTCTCGCTAAGCGAGCCGCCGAACACCGTGAAGTCCTTGGCGAATACGAACACGGTGCGACCGTTCACCGTGCCCCAGCCGGTCACCACCCCATCGCCCGGAATCTTGGTCGCGGCCATCCCGAAGTCGTCGCAGCGATGCTCGACGAACATGTCGAACTCTTCGAACGAGTCGTGATCGAGGAGGAGTTCGATGCGCTCGCGCGCGGTGAGCTTGCCCTTGGCGTGCTGTGCCGCGATGCGCTCCTTGCCGCCGCCGAGACGGGCGCGCTCGCGGCGGGCGTCGAGACGGGCGAGCATCTCTTTCATCAGTGGCTCCCGGAACTGAAAGTTGCCTTCGGCGAAAGCGTAGCACGAGGAGCAGGTCGCTCGAATGGGGTTGCTTGAGAGATGCGCCGAGTTGCGGCCTCTCGCTCAGGCGCGCTGCCCTTGTTCTCCGGTCAGGCCTGGGCGCGCCGCCGGTCCTTGCGATTGGATCGGAGGACGTTCGCCCCCGCCGGCCGACGGCAAGAACGGATGGACCATTTGGCCAAGCACGCTTTGCGGCAAAGGATGGTCGATCCCGTAATCGGTCGGCAATTCGTCTGGGAGGTAACTCGTCCCGAACAGCCAGTCCCAGCACGGCAGCATCGAGGCGAAGTTGCGGTCCCGCGGTCCCGAAAGCGTATGGTGCCACAGATGGAACGCGGGCGTCGCAATCAGCCACTCGAACGGGCCGAAACGCCAGCGCACGTTCGCGTGGATGAAAAAGCCCCAGAACGTCACGAGGAGCATCAGCAGGGTCGCGATCATCGTTCCCTGCACGCTTTGCGGCGCGCCGAATCCGAGAATGTAGATCGGGATCAGCCCGCATAGCCGGATGAAGGCGTTGTCTATCGGGTGGGCGCGCGCGCTGATCAGAAAGTAGACGTGCTTGGGGTCGTGGTGGACCGAGTGGAAACGCCAGAGCAGGGGGAACTGATGCGTCCAACGATGGCCCCAGTAGAAGCCAAGGTCGGCCACCACAAAGGCGGCGAGCCCGCGAACCCAGACCGGCCAGGATGCGACCTCGGCCCGCCACCCGCCGGGGACGATTTTGAAGGCAAGATATGCGGCGATCGTGAGCGGGATCAGCAACACGAACGGCGGAAGGAACGTGCTGACGAAATAGAACCCAAGGTCGCTCAGCGTCGTCGCACGAAACGCCCGCTCCTTGTGCAGCGGGAACAGCATTTCGAGCGGAATGAAGACGAGCGACAAGATCAGCAGCCAGACGCACGCTCTGACGAGCTCGAGAAAATAAACGTAAAGATGCGGATAGGCGGAGAGTGATGTCACTGCGGCTTCCTAGCACAGAAGTCCAGCGCCAAAAATAGCAACGCCCGCGAGAAACGCTAGGCCTCTCCCGGGCGTTGTCTAGACTCAGTTAAGCTTCAGCCTTAGCTGGCTGCAAGAGCCCGCTTCTTCAGCTGGCGACGGCTGACGAACCCGAGGCCGACGAAGCCGATGATCATCATCGCCCAGGTCGAGGGCTCAGGGACCAGCGACGGCGAATTGACTCCAGCGAGGAACACCGTCGGCGGAAGGTTGGTCGTGTTTCCGTTGTCGCCCCAGGCCAGGAAGCTCAAGGTCTCGGAGCTCGCGCTGGCCAGAAAGTCCATCGACACCAATTCCCAACCGTGAACCCCCTGGGACGGGGTGTTCATGAGAGCCGTGTCGTGCTCGGTCATATCACCCGTGGTGCTCACCGTGCATGGATTGGCGCCGCAATTGACGGAGAAGGTGCCGGTACCAAGAAAAACCTTCCATTGCTCCGTCGTGTCGCCGCTAAATCCCTGCTGCTGTCCAGCGGCCTGCCAGAAGCTCAGCGAATAGTCCGTGCCTACCGTCAAGCCATTGATGACCTGGTTGAACGATGTCTCGAAGGTCGGATTGCCGTCCGCCTGGATGAAGTTTCCGCCCGGCGGAGGATCAGCGAAGGGACCGTAGACGGGATAGGCGTTGCCGGGACCGCCGGGTTGGGTGGCCGTGCCTGGAGCGTCAATCGAGATGAGACCCGTGCCCCCGGTCCAGCCGACCGGATCGGCGTTCGTGAACAGGGTCTTTGGCGGGAAGTTCCCCGGGTTAAACTGAGTGAACGTAAGGTTCTGAACTGGAAGAACCGCCGCTGCCGCCTGCCCACCGTAGGCCGCAAGCGAGAGAGCAAAAACCGATAGACCAAGACCCCTGAGCCGCCTGCCGTCAATTCGCAATGAGCGTGTCATTACCTTTTCCCCCTTTAAAACCGTCTGATGACGAATGGGTTTGCCGCAACGCGAGTTTGAAAACACCTACGCTGCGGAACTGCAACCTCGTCCCGCAAAACGATAATCCCCGATATTAACGCTTTGGTCAAGCGCTCTTTCAACCGACGCGGCTTCAGCAATGCGCCCCAAATTTACGCGCGTCAATGATTTCCTGAGGTTAACCCCCGTTTGCACAACCTCGCACAACCTTAGGCAATTCGTTTTTAGAATTCAGCTCGAAGCGCGTCCACGCTACGCAGGGCGGCGGAACCGCCGGGTCGGGGAACCTGAGTCGCGAAGACGGCCGCGACGATTGGGCCGATCTCGACGCTGCGCCATCGCTCCTCGCCGCATAACCACCGCGGAAGTTGGCGCCCAGCGGCTGGATCCGAGCCTCAATCGGCGCTCAGCGCCGCGCTCAGGCCGCCTTCTTCACCCAGAGCGCGCACCAGCCGGTCGCCGCGATGTCGCCGTCCACCATCTTGCAGCCATTCGGGGCGATGAAGAAGTTGCAGCCGTCGCACTGGTGGTCGTCCTTTGGCGTGGCCTGATAATGGACCGCGGTTTGCGCGATCTTGGCCTGCGCCTGCCCGCCCGTCAGCGCCAGCACGGGGGCGGCGCCGGCAGCGGCAAGAAGGACAGTGCGGCGGCTGACGCCGGATGTGTTGCAGGTCTCACGCATGAGCGCCTCCTCTGTCGATGACTCGTGAAGCGGGGCTTGCCAGTCCGGCGAACCGCTGCGCCAGGTTGGGATGGTTCCAAACCTAATTTAGAATGATTCTAAATCGGCGCCCAGTCAATCGCCAATGCGTCGCTCTTGAACGAGAGCAACTTTGATTTGGGTCGAACCGCGACCGTCATCGCGAAATGACAGCTTGGGATCGTCCGATCCACTAGCGGAAGCTGCCCAACATGCCGACGAAGTTGCGCCCGAGCGCGTTGGAGATGCTCTGGTGGCAGGCCATGCAGCTCGACGGCGGGTCCTGGAAATAGGTCTCGATCGTCGTGTTGACCAGGTTTTCGTGTGGAGCGTCCGCCGATTGGTAATTCTCGCGCGGCGCGTCGGCCGCGAGCGGCAGACCCGGAAAGTAGCCGCCATCGTTTCGCGGACCGGCGGGGGCGGGAATTGTCGGCCATTGGCTCGCGACCAGCATGTAGTGCTCCCACACGGTCCCCTTGATTCCCGGCGCCGCCCAATAGGCCCGGTTCAAGGCCATGGTCGAGGCATGGATCGGATGGCGGCGGACAACCTGCATGGGTATGGGGTCGAGCTTGGGCGGATGATCCATGCTGACCGGCAAAGTGTCGGGCAGGCCGAAGGCGGGCCAAAGGCCGAGCTTGGGCTTCGCGGCGTCGAAATAGGAATAGGGCGCGCCCGCGTCTTTGGCGTCGGGCTCGCGCGCTACGCCCTCGCCGGCCGGCGGCACGTTGTCGACATGCTCGAACGTGCTCCACAGACCTTGCGGCCGGTCTTTCGTCCGGATCACGATGTGCAGCCCAACCAGCGCGACATCGCTTTGCGAACAGACCGTATGGCCCGCTGCGAGCGTCCTGCCGACGTCGACGATGTTCGCGTTCTCGACCACATAATAGCGCGCCCGGATCGCCGGCGTGTCCGTTGCGGTCAAAGGGCGCCATGCGGCTTTGACCGCGATCGAGCCCACGGGCAGTTCCGCGGGGTGAGACGGATCGGGCAGGGTCTGGCCGAGGCTCCAGCCGTGAGCCGCGAGCGCAGAATATTCGGGTTCGTTGAGGCGCCCCTCATAGCGAGTATAGGTTCGATTTTGCGCCACCAGCGGATTGGCGCCGACGCCCGGCAAGAAAGCGGACTGGTTGAAATCCATGAAGGGCGTGAAGGTCGCGAGCGTCTTGGCGCGATTGTCGACATCCGTTCCGCACGGATTCGCTGCTTCATAGGTCGCCCAGTGTTTTGGCGCGATCGGACGCCCGTCGGAACCGACCTGGAACAGTTCGTAGCGCGCCTTGAAGGTCTCCCAGACGCGGGGCCCCGGATCGCCGAGCATCTTCGCGCGGTCGGGTTCGCCGCGATGAGCAGGATCGGTCAGCGAGGGCCAGTTGAGCGCGATGAAGGCGCGCCAGGCGAAAGTGTCGAAGTCGGGATAGGGGTCGGGCTTGATCGAGGGCGCGTCATCGATGCGGTCGGGGGAGACGGCCGGCGCGATATCCTGAGCGGCGGCAGGGACGGGGAGAAGCGCGATCAGAGCTGCGAGAGCCACGCAGGGCAGAGCCCTCGCGTCTCGAACCTCATCCTGAGGAGCGAGGCGGAGCCTCGCGTCTCGAAGGGCGCTCAAGGCGGCAGGGCCCGATCGGCGCATGCCGGAGCGCCCTCCGAAGCCCCTTCGGGGCGCCTTAGGACGAGGGCGGAGATTGAGAATTAAAGAGGAAAGACCGGCGCGGCTTTTCCCACGGCTCCACATTCGCATTCAGGCCCGAGCGTTGACGCAAATCGGCCTTGCCGGCCAGGGGGCCAGCGAGGCGAAGGCATAATACCTCAAGCGGGACTTTTATTCGCTGGCTGTGTCGGCGCGGGCCAGACTTCGCTCGCGCGCCGCCTGCTGTTCGCGAGCGCCCGCCGGCGGCTTCGCAGCGACGCCACGATGGGCGGCGGGACGAGGAGCAGCGCCCAGGTCGCAGACTCCGGAATGGTCGCCGCGATGAAAACCTCAAGCGCGACCCGGTTCGAGATCTGCCTTCGCCCCCGGCGTCGCCGACCACGACGATTGTCGACGCCAAACAGCCATCGTGAGGCGCGCTGTCTCTGATCACATATACCCACACCGCTGAACATTGAAACCACATCGGCCCTGAACCGCAATTGCTCTTCTCGCCAGATTTGTGGAGCGGGGATGGCTTATCTATTGTTAGACTTGCTCAGCGAATACGCACACCCTCGTCGTCTTTGGCCGCCTGTACCTCACGCCGGCGCACAGGGCAGCGAAGGAAGCGATGATCGAGGTTGATCTGACAGCCGCGGCGTTCGAGTTGGTCCGAGAGGGCGTGATTGCGAAGTCGAGAAAAAGCGGCGTCTACAGGGTGTTGATGCCAAAAGGCCTGGCCGCCAAGCTGGACGCGGCCCGCATGTCGGGCGAGGACATGAGCGATGTGGTCCTGCGGCTGGCCAAGGAGGCGAAGATCCCGGCGAGCCGGCATCCTTTCCGCTAGACGTTTTCCACCGCCGCGCCGCCTGTTCGGGCTGCGACGGCGAAACGCGGTTTCGCAATTTGCTCGACGCCCGCTTCAGTCGGCAGCCTTCGCTTCCTGGTCCCAAGCCATGGGTCAGAAGGCGAACCACGCGTAGGCGAACACGGAATTGTTGCCTTGCGCGTTATGCGTGCCGCCCAGATACGAGCCGTCGAAGTTGTTCGTGCCGCCGTAGACGCGCAAGTAGTCGGTGAACTGCAGGCCGAGCCGCACGTTCCAGGTCGAATAAGGAAACGGCGCGCCGTGGCTGAAAGGTAGCCAGGCGAGGTCGAGGATCAGGCCGTCGCCGTTCGGACTGCTGATGTAGCTGTTGTTGAACCCGCCGATGCTGGCGGGGGTGCAATTGACGTTATTGCCCGATCCGTAGAGATTGCAGTCGCCGGATCCGGCGAGGTTAAAATAGCCAAAGCCGATGCTGTAGGTGTGATCCCAGACAAATGACGCGTTGGCCTTGAAGCTGTTGAGCGTGTTGCTGAGGTTGGTCGACCCCCCCAGCGCGTAGGTGGCGTTCAGCTTCTGCCATTCAACGATGTCGGTGAGCTTCACGGTCACGCTGTATTGGTCGCCGTCATACTGGTATTGCGAGTTGAAACCGACATCGAGATAGTTGTCCGTTCCGTAGCCATATTGGCGCCCGGGCGTGATCTGCCCGTACATGCCAAAAGTGCCAACCATCAGGTAGTGCGGACCCCAGTGCGGCTCGAGCGCGAGGCGCCAGTAAGGCGCGACATGCGACAGCGCGTCGGTTGTCGAGTTGCCGGTGTTGAAAGCCTGCAGCACCGGGACCGGAAGCCCCTTGTAGAACGTCAGGTCACCGTACAGCATGTCGTTCCAGAACACGTATGCGCCCGCGCCGCCGACGATCTGGCCATATCCGTTCTCGATGTGGGTCAAGGGCGGCCCGAAGGCGGGGGCGATGGTCGAGGAGATCTGCGGCCAACCAAACGAAGGCGTCGTGTTCCAGGGGTCTTCGACGGTTGGCGTGTTGTTGGCGTCGATGCCCCAGATCGTCTCCTTGCCGAACAGTTTGAGCGTATCGGCGTAACGGACGTCGGAGGCGTCGACAAACACGGTTCCCGAGTTGGTGGGATCGCCCGTTATCTGGATGAACGAGCCCAGATTGCCGTAAAGCTGGCCGGCGAGGAACCCTGACACTTGCTGCGAGGCGAGGTTGTCGTTGGTGTGCAATCCGGGCGCGGGCGGCGAGTCCTGGTTCGACTGCGTATGGGTGAAGCCCGCCATGTACATGGCGGCGACGGGTGGTCCCTTCCAGTCGCCGCCGCCGGCCGTATAGCCGCCGATCTTGAAGCGGCGGCCAAACGGGGTGAGTTCGGGAAAGGCGGTATGACAAGCCGTGCAAGGCTGTCCTGTCTGACGGGCGTAGCTCGGCAGAGCTTCAGCGGGTCCGACGCCGGCCGCGAGAAACCCTGCCGCAGCGACGAGGAGCGCGACGAACCCGCGAACGAGCGCCGACGATGTCGCCCCGATCTGGCCGACTGCTGTCCCTGGGGGTAGGCTTCTTCGATACCGCATTCTCTTGCCCCTTTACGATTCGGACGGGCGCCTCGGCCTATTTCTCCGACGATTCGCCGCCGACAAAGCTCAAATACGACGCGAGGGCGGCGATTTGATTCGGCGACAAAGACCGCGCGACTTTCGGCATCGATGTCCCCCAAGTGTCGTGACCCTGGCCCCACTCCTCGAGCCGACGTTTGAGATAGCTGTAAGAGAGCCCGCCTAGGCGCGGAATCTCCCGTACGCCCTGCGCTTCGGGGCCATGGCACGCCTGGCAAGCCGCGATGTTCTCGTTGGGAATGCCGTTTTCAAATATGATCCTGCCCTCGGCGGCGAGTTCGCGGTCGCCGTCCTTTGCGGACTCGGGCGGAAGGGCAGAAAAATATGCGGCCAGATTGCGTGCGGTCGATGGATCGAGATGCGCGGTCGCGTACCACATGTATTTTGTCGAAAGGAATTCGTCCCGCTTATGGCTCGCAAAGGCTTCGAGCTCATTGGCCAGATAGTCTTCCCTCTGGCCGGCCAGTCGGGGCGCCATGGAAACGCCCTGCGCGGACGCTCCATGACACCAGGTGCAGTTGCGAACCGGCAGATCATCCGCCAGAAGCGGTCCGGCCGTGGCGAGGGAAATCGCAAGGACCGCCATTTTCGTACGGTAGTGCTTCATCATCCAAGGTCTCTTGCGTGACGAATTCAGCCCCATTGACGCAACAGAACGCTATGATTTTACCTGAGCGCGCTGACATATTCGGCGATCGCCTGCACCTGTTTCGGGGTTAGGTTCGCCACCGTCGGCCGCATGATCCAGGATATGTCCTGACGTCCGCCCTGGCCGCGTTCGCTGCTCCAGAGCGACAGGGTGCCGACCATGTACCAATAGAGCTGCCCGGCGAGACGAGGGATTTCGCGTTGCCCCTTGGCGTCAGGGCCGTGGCAGGCGGAACAGGCGGGAACATTCTGATCCGGCAATCCATGCGCGAAGATCTCTTTTCCCAAAGCGACGTCGCCCGTGGGCGCGCCGCCAACGGGCGGAGGATTTAAGCTGTTCATGCGCGCGGCCAAAGCGGGGATCATGTTGACCGTGATGCCGTGGGCCACATTGGCCATCACGAGGTTCAGCCGCCGGCGCTCGAGGAACGCCCGCAACTGATTTTCGATATATTGCGGCTGCTGTCCGGCGAGGCGCGGCATCGCGTAAAACCCGCGAAAACCCTGGGCGGACGGACCATGACAGGTGGTGCAATATTCGAATTTCGCCTCTATGCCGCCGGCCGTCGCGCGCCCATCCTGGGCTCCCGCCCGGGTCTGACCGGCCGTAGCCAAAAGAACCGCCAGAGCCGATGTCAACGCCACGCGCAGACGAACAGCTTTCATCTTGCCTGCCTCCCCGCCTCTTCTTTTTTTCGCCGCCCGGAATCTGCTCGCCGGCCGGGAACATTTCCGCCGACCTTACAAGGCTCTCTTCGTGCGCTCGGTCGTTCGACAACATTCACAGCCCGGGCGCCGCGGCGGCTCAGCGGCCGCTTTTTTCCACGACGGTCGCCCTTTTTGCTCAACCGAGCGCCCCTCTCGCTGCGCCAACCGGGCGGCGCGCATGGCGATTGCGCGTTGCCTGAAGCGTGTGACGATTGTTGACACCGTTCAATAGCGAATGGAAGTTCGAAATGCGTTTGAGTAACAGAAAGGCTTGCGTCGGATGGCGACTGGAACATTTTCGCAAGGAAATATACACTTGCGGAAGTTCCCGCCGCGGAGTCAAATGAAGCGCAAACGTGTGCCACAACATTCGGCGGGGATGTCCGGCGACGGCGAGATGCGCCGGCAATTTTGTGGGGCCACGTGGAACGCTTGTCGCACTCGCAATCGGCCTTGTCGCTCGGTCCCGACGAGTCGGAAGGGCCGCTCCTTCCGATACCTGCGCGAAAGTTTTGGGGAGGAAGATCATGAAGGTTGTCAAGGCTCTCGCGCCGGCTGCTCTGTTCGCCGTTATCTTCTGCGCCGGGGTCGACGCCGAAGACAGCAAGACTGGCGGCCCTGCGCAGCCCGAAGGCGTTCCTGCGAAGGAATTCAAAGCCAAGGCCGGCTATTGTGAAACGTGTCATGGGTTGTCGGCGCGGGGCTTCATAGGGACGAATCCCATGCCCAGACTCGCGGGCCAGCAGCCGGACTATATAAGGAACCAATTGCAGGCGTTCATCGATCGCCGGCGGCTGAACCCCGTGATGGGCAACGTGGCCCATGTCCTCAGCCCCGGGATGGTCGACGCCCTGGCCACGCATTTCAAGGATCTCGACCCGCCGCCCTATGGCGGCGCTCCGAGAGACCTCATGTCCGAAGGAGAAAAAATCTACCATGAGGGGGTTCCGAGCGCGGAGGTTCCGGCCTGCGAGTCGTGCCACGGCCAGGACGCCCATGGCACGGATCAGTTTCCGCGCCTGGCCGGCCAGCTCGACGGATACGTGATCGCCAAGCTCGTGAACTGGCCCAAGGAGCGTGGTCAAGACCCGAAGAACCCAGACAATTCGGAGATCATGGGCCCGATCGCCGAAAAGCTGACCAAAGAGCAGATCGCCGCGGTCGCCGCTTATGTCAGCGACCTCAAGTGATCTTGCGCATACCGGGATTTGAAGGGGGTCGCGTCTAAGCCCCTCGACGCTGCATTCATCTGGCGTGCCTGACCTGTTTCATTGAAGGGCCTGTCGACCACAGCGCGACCCCCCTTATGGGACGCTGCGGTCGAATTATCGGGCGGTTTCGCCTCTTCCCGTCACTGTCGATTCGATGCCGAACTCATCCCTTCTTGACCCACAGCGCGCACCATCCTTGCGGTGCGATGGCGCCATCCACGGTTTTGCAGGCGTTTGGCGCCACGAACAGCTTGCAGCCGTCGCATTGCTTGCCGTCCTTCGGCGAGTCCTGGTAACGCACGCCCGTCTGAGCAATTTTTGCTTCTGCGCTCCCGCTCGTCAGCGCCAGCGCCGCCCCGGCCGCGGCGACAAGGACCGCGCGGCGACTGACGAATTGTGATTTGGCTGGATTGCCCATTTTGGCTCCTCGATGTCTGACCGCATTGCCCCACCCTTCGGGACTGAGCGGGCCGCTTCAGGCCAAAGTCGATCACGAAGGGCCGCAAGCGTAATTGATCTGGATCAACCCGAACCACCGCGATCGATCGGCGGCGCCTGCGCCGCTCGCTTTCGTTCAGCCTCTGTGATAGGCCGCGCTCATAATGAGCGACATCTTTCAGGAAGTTGACGAGGAAGTCCGGCGCGACAAGGCGGCGGAATTCTGGAAGAAATACCAGAACCAGATCCTGGCCGCCGCCGTGCTGATCGTGCTCGCTTCGGCGGGCTTCCGCTATTGGCAATATGAGCGCGAAAGGGCGAGGCAAGCGGCCGGCGACCAGTTTCAAGAGGCTCTGACGGCGCTCGAGGGCGGCAAGCTCGATGAGGCCAAGGCCGGCCTCGACAAGATCGCGGCCCAGGGGCCGAGCGGCTACCGGGCGCTCGCGCAAATGACCGCAGCCGGCGCTGTGGCGAGCAAGGACCCGCAGGCCGCGATCGGCGCGTTCGACGCCGTCGCCGGCGACGCCGCGATCGATCCGCTGATGCGTGACACCGCGCGCTTGCGCGCCGCGCTCCTGCGCGTGGACATGCCCGCCGAGCAGCAGAAGGGCGAAGCGGCGCTGACCGCCCTTACGGCCGCCGGTGGACCCTATCGGCGCCTCGCGGCGCTGGCGCTGGGCGCGCTCGCGCTCGAACGCAAGGATTACGACGATGCCTCGAAGCAATTCGATCTCGTGCTCGGCGATCCCGAAGTGTCGCCTGGCGAACGGCAAGCGGCGAGCCGCTGGCTCGGCCTGATCGCTTCGAACCGTTCGGCGGCGGCGAAGTAACGGCCGCGCCTACGGCGGCCTGGAATAACATGAGCGCCAAAGTCGCGATCATCGGCCGGCCGAACGTCGGCAAGTCGACTTTGTTCAACCGGCTGGTCGGGCGCAGGCTGGCGCTCGTCGACGACGAACCCGGCGTCACCCGCGACCGCCGCGAGGGCGAAGGCAGGATCGCGGACCTGTCCTTCACCATCGTCGACACCGCCGGCCTCGAGGAGGGCGATCCGGAAACGCTTGCGGGCCGTATGCGCGCGCAGACGGAAGCAGCGCTCATCGATTGCGACGCGATCCTGTTCGTCGTCGACGCGCGCACCGGGCTGACCACCTCAGACCAGCATTTCGCGCAAGCGGTGCGGCGCGCCGGCAAGCCGATCATCGTCATCGCCAACAAGGCGGAAAGCACCGCGGGGAAGGCCGGCGTCTACGAGGTGTTTGGTCTTGGCCTCGGCGAGCCGATCGCTTTCTCCGCCGAGCATGGCGAGGGCCTGAGCGAACTCTACGACGCGCTGGTCGAAGTCCTGCCCGCCGCCGCCCGTCTCGATCCCGACGAGGAGAGCGAGGCCGAGCCGCTGATCCTGGGCGAAGAAGAGGACGGCAGCGAACTCGATCTCGCCAAGCCCCTGCGCATCGCCGTGCTGGGGCGGCCGAACGCGGGCAAATCCACCCTCATCAACCACATCCTCGGTCAGGATCGCCTGCTGGTTGGCCCCGAGCCCGGCATCACCCGCGACTCGATCGGCCTCGACGCCGAGTGGAACGGGCGCAAGCTCAGGATCTTCGACACCGCCGGATTGCGCCGGAAGTCGCGGATCGTCGAGAAGGTGGAAAAGCTCGCCGTCGCCGATGCGCTCCGCGCGGTGCGCTTCGCCGAAGTCGTGGTGCTTCTGCTCGACGCCACGATCCCGTTCGAGAGGCAGGACCTGACGCTGGCCGATCTCGTCGAGAAGGAGGGCAGGGCGCTCGTCATCGGCCTCAACAAATGGGACCTTGTCGACAACAAGAGCGACAAGGCGCGTGAACTGCGCGAGGAAGCCGACCGGCTCCTGCCGCAGCTGCGCGGAACGCGCGTGATTCCTCTCTCCGGGCTGACTGGCGCGCATGTCGACAGACTGATGGAAGCGATCATCGCCACCGACGCGATCTGGAACATCCGCATCTCGACCGGGCGGCTCAATCGCTGGCTCGGGCCCGTCATCGACGCCACGCCGCCGCCCGCCGTCTCCGGGCGCCGCGTCAAGATCCGCTACATGACCCAGCCCAAGGCGCGCCCGCCCTACTTCGTGCTGTTCGGCAATTCGGTCGACAAGATTCCCGAGAGCTACAAGCGCTACCTCGTCAACGGCCTGCGCGAGACCTTCGGCCTCATCGGCGTGCCGATCCGTCTGTCGATGCGCGCGGGAAGCAAGAACCCCTACGCGCCGAAGAAGCGATTTGGCTAGCGACGATGAACCGGGGTCTTGGGCGCGGGCCGCGGCGTCGGCGTCCCTAGTTGCAATCGCTCAAGCACTGATTGAGGCCTTCGCAAGGCGAGTGCATTGCAGCCACACCCGGCTGGCATTCTTTGTCAGGGTTGTACTGGGCTTCGCACTTGGCCCGGCAGGCGTCCTTCGGTTGAGCTTTCGGTGAAGCCTGATTGTCCTCCGCGAACGCCGGAACCGCCAGGCACAGCGCCAGTGCGATCGCCGACGACAAAATCCTGATCATGGTGAGAAGCCTCACAGGGATGGACGAAGGTTTCGCGCCGACGCTACCTTGCCGCCACAGGCCGGCCGGGCGACACGAAAGCTAGGGCTTTCAGACTCGACGGTTCACGCGGGCGACGCGAGCGGCTTGCCCTTTTCAACGACATAAGTGATCGCCAGGGTGGTGGGTTTGTCGCCGCCCTTGCCGCTGTGCGGCGTCCGCGGGGGCACCTGAAATCCATCCCCGGTTTTAAAGCTACGCGTGCCCTGACCATCGACGCTCAACTCCAGGGCGCCGTCGACGACAAAGGTCGATTCGATCCCCGGATGGGTATGGCGAGCGATCACCGCCGCGGGCTCGATGTCGACCCGGACATCGACGGTCTCGTAGCCGTCCATCGGTCCGTCCATCCTCGTGATGATCGTGCGCTTCAGTCCGGCCGGCGCGGTTTGCGCCTCGGCGCCGGTCGCCACGAACCCCGTGATCGCGCAAAGCGCACAGGCGGCGAAGTTTCGTCGCGTCAACATGCGGTCCTCCCCAATGGTTTGTCGTAAGCTTCGGTCCGAGTGGCGGCGCCTGTCAAGCGAAGTGGATTTCTTATCCGCCAGCCGTTCGCCGCGCTTGCCAATCGCGCGCGTGGCGCCCAGGGCGTCGGAACGAGTCTTGAGTCGGAGTTGCGCGGCGTTCGGATGCCAGGTCGTCAGTTGAAATGACCTTGGCGTCGCACCGCGATCGACGCCCGCGCAGCCTCGCCCGCACGACAGTCAGCTCAGCGCTGGAAATTGCGACGCGGCCTTTCACAGACAGCGCCGTGTCCAATAGGAGGCGCTCCTGAGACGCATGATCATCTCTTGACAACGATGCGAATATCTCTCGACAATCATAGTCCTGTGAGCATACGATCAAGTTAAGGGGAGGCGCTTGAATGGCTGAGGGCGGCGGGTTTGGCGGCGTGAAATTGTGTCGACGCCAAGCATTATTGGGTGCGGCGCTTGCGCTCTCTCCGTTGTTAAACATCCCGGCAGCACGCGCGGACGATCCGCCCGACGAGACGGCCACAGGGCCGCAGGTCGGCGACCATTTCGTTTTTCTCACCGGCCCCAACAAGGGCCAGCCCGCCAAGGCAGAACATCTGGAGCTTGGCGGCCCGCAGCTCCAGGTTTATCCGGCCGATCCGAAGGGCCTCGTCCGCGACGGCACGCCGCTCAATCTCGTGCTCTTGGTGCGCGTCGGCGATGAAGGACTTGACGAGCAGACGCGCAAGCTGTCGGCCGACGGCGTCGTCGCCTATTCCGCGATCTGCACGCATCAGGCCTGTCCGGTGACTCAGTGGTCGGATGAGAAGAAAGCCATGGTCTGCTCATGCCATGGTTCGACCTATGATCCAAAGAACAGCGCGAAGGTGATTTTCGGGCCTGCGCCCATGTCGATCGCGGGTCTGCCGCTCAAGAGCGAGAACGGCGTGCTGATCGTTGCCGGCGCATTTGACGGTCCGATCGGCAGGCAGACGGATTGATGACCAGCTTTGAGGAATAGCGGCCCGCCCGGGCCGTCATCCCAGAGAAAAAGGCTTAACTGAGGGAGGAAGACAATGAAGCGCTTGTTGTTGAGTTCAAGCTTGGCCGCGTTGGCGTTGGCGGGAGCGTTAGGCGCCGCCTGCGCCGCCGATTACACCCCGGTCACCGATGCGCGACTGGCGAATCCGGAGCCTGAAAACTGGCTCATGACGCGAGGCAATTATGCCGGCTGGAGCTACAGCCCGCTCGATCAGATCAACACCTCGAACGTCAAGGGCCTGGTGCCTGTATGGGCCGTTTCGACCGACGTCGATTCTGGCCATGAGGCGCCTCCGATCGTCAACAACGGCATCATGTTTGTCGCTACGCCTTACAGCCAGGTGATGGCGCTCAACGCCGCGACCGGCGAGGTGCTATGGCGCTACAAGAGGAAGCTGCCGCAAGGCTTTGCCGCGCTGCATAACACCAGCCGCGGGGTCGCGCTTTATGGCGACAAGGTCTACATGCCAGGACTCGACGCGACGCTGACTGCTTTGGACGCCAAGACCGGCAAGGTTGTCTGGGAGACCAAGATCGACGACTGGAAGCAGGGCTATTACACCACCGCGGCGCCTCTCATCGTGAAGGGCAAGGTTCTGGTCGGCATCGCCGGGGGCGAGTTCGGCGTGCGCGGCTACGTCGTGGCGTATGACGCCGAGACCGGCAAGGAGGCGTGGAAGACCTACACCATTCCTGCGCCGGGCGAGCCGGGCAGCGAGACCTGGCAGAAGGCCGACACCTGGAAGACCGGCGGCGGCTCCACATGGATGACCGGCAACTATGACCCTGGGACCAACACCGTCTATTGGGGCACCGGCAACGGTTCGCCGTGGTTCGGCGATCAGCGGCCGGGTGATAATCTCTACACGTCCTCGACGATCGCGCTGGACGGCGACACCGGCAAGATGAAGGGCCACTTCCAGTATCACCAGAACGAGTCCTGGGACTGGGACGCGATGAATGCGCCAATGCTGGTGGATTTCCAGAAGGGCGGAGCGACGAAAGGCTTGCTGACGCCGCAACGCAACGGCTACCTTTACTGGTTGACCCGGGGCGACGATGGCAGCATCGGCTACCTCGACTCGGAAGCCTACGTTCCGCAGGACGTGTTCAAGAGCATTGATCCGAAGACCGGCCGACCGGACGTCGACATCGCGCACAAGCCTGGGACCGGCAAGGCCGCACAGTTCTGCCCAGGACTGTGGGGCGGCAAGGACTGGCCGTTCGAGTCCTACGATCCGAAGACCGGTATGGTCTACATCCCGTCCAACGAGAACCATTGCAACAACCTTGAAGGCAAGGTCGAGGAGCGCGTCCCCGGGCAGTGGTGGACCGGCGTCGCGATTCCCGACTTCCACTTCTCGGTCGATACGAAGCCCGGTTTCTTTGGCGCGTTGCAGGCCATTGACGTCAACACCGGCAAGCGGGCGTGGAAGGATACCTACGCAAACTCGATGAACTGGGGTTCGGTGCTGACCACTGGCGGTGGCCTGTTGTTAGCGGGCGGCACCAACGACCGCATGTTCCGCGCCTACGACGCCACGTCGGGCGAGGAGCTGTGGCACTTCAAGACCAACTCCGGCATCATCGCGCCGCCGTCAACCTTCGAGGTCAACGGCACGCAGTATATCGCAGTCGAGTCCGGATACGGCGTCGACGCGGCCTTCCAGCAGACCTTGATGGCCGATCTGGTTGGCTGGAACCCGGACGTGCCGCAAGGCGGAGTTGTGTGGGTGTTCGCCGTCCAGAAGTAATCGACGCCACGTCGTCTCAAACAAAGGCCAGCCGTCAGGTCCGACGGCTGGCCCCCCTTGTCAGACATCAGCTCTCTTCCTTGGAAATGCTTCATGTCCCGCACCCATGCGACCCTGATCTCAGCGCTCTCCGGTTTGGTTCTGGCTGGACTTGCTGCGAGCGCACCCACCCAGGCGGGCGCCGAAGAATTGCTTGCCTATGACGTCCAGGTGAGCGACGTCACCGCGAAGGTCGGCGAGCCAGCGGTGATCCGCGCAGTCCTCACACCCCACGACGGCTACCGAATTCTCAAGCACTACACGAACCGTGTCAGCAAGCTGTCCTCATTCGATGACGGCGTCGCGTTCGAGCGCCAAATGGTGCCCGCGACATTGGACGGCGAGACGCTCGTTTTCGAGGTTCCCGTGCACGCCACCAAGGCGGGCAAACACCCGATCAATGGGATCATTCGAGTCGGCTACATCCACGGAACGGACGATATGTCCATGGTTTCGCTGCGCCTCATCGCCAATGTCATTGGCGCCGAGTAGCCCGACGCCCTGAGTGGAGTTAGTCCGCGATTCGCGCCAGTCCCGCGCGAAACCCTGAAGGCGTGGCGCCCACATTGCGGGCTCACGCCGGCGATCGACCTCTGCGGCGCGAGGGCCCGCCGCGTCTTTCCTGCTGGAGTTTTGTTCGGCCAGGCGTCGGCGGTCTTGTCGCCCCGTCTCGCGGAATCACGGCTATGTTCCCGTTCCCCCGCGCTTTCCCGCGCAGAGTAGACCTTTGACCTTCCGCGAGGCGAAAGTGAATGCCGCGCCGGGCGAACCGGGAAAAGAGAGCCGTTCGGGAACGGGGCGTCGGTTCGTGCAAATCGTTTACGAAAAACAGAATTCATGGTATACCCTATGCCTTAAGGAATCCGACCACGAAGGCGTTCTGCGCCCGGGCCGCGCGGGAAGAGGAAAATGGCGGCAAAACTGGATTTCCGGCGTTTTGGCCCAACCTCAAACGCGAGTTGGACGAGGAGGGAACTTCTCCTACTCCAATCGGCCGTAACCCATTGAAAAGTCTCGATTCGAAAAAATAAGCGCTAGTAAACGCCAGCACTTTTACTAGCGCTTAGGCGCATCGACTGGCGCTTATTGGCTTTTATGTGAAGCGAGTTCGCGCGCAGGTTGCGGTCAGTCTCCGGCGTGGGGTCGCTCGCCCGGCCTGGTTGACGTTGCGAGAGAGGTCAAGGGGAGTCACTATCGCCGCATGTCCCTCTCCCCCTTCTCCTCGCCCCGCGCCCCACCCGAGCCTCTAACGTTTCGCGAGGCGCGCGATCGTCTGCTCGAGCTTGGGCACGACTATCACGGCGCGCGCGCCGCCTTCTCCTGGCCGCGGCCGCACGAGTTCAACTGGGCGCTCGACTGGTTCGACGCCGAGCTCGCGACCGGAGAGCACGGCGAGAGAATCGCGCTCAAAGTCATCGGCGAGCGCGTCGAGACGCGGACCTTCGCCGATCTCCGCCTGGAATTGTCGCGTCTCGCCAACGGCCTGCGCGCGCTCGGCGCCAAGCGCGGCGACCGTCTCCTGATGATGCTGGGTGTCGTTCCCGAACTGTGGGCGACGATGCTCGCGTCGATGAAGCTCGGCCTCGTCCTGATCCCGGCGATGCCGACGCTGGGCCAGGCCGACATCGCTGACCGGATCGAGAGGGGGCAAGCGAAGTTTCTAATCGCGCATGGCGCCGACGCGGAGAAATTCGCTGGCCTTGCGGAGGGCGTCCAGCGCATCGCGATCGGCCCGGCGCCGCCCGACTGGCGGCGTTACGCCACGCTGCTCGGCGCCCAGTTCTTCACCCCCGACGGCCCGACCAAAGCCGACGACCCGATGCTTCTCTATTTCACCTCGGGCACGACGGCGCGCTCGAAGCTCGTCGTGCACACGCATGCCACCTATCCGATCGGGCACCTTTCGACGATGTACGGGCTCGGGATCAGGCCCGGCGACGTCCATCTCAACATCTCTTCTCCCGGCTGGGCGAAGCACGCCTGGTCGAGCTTTTTCGCCCCCTGGAACGCCGGCGCGACCATCGTCGCGCTCGCTCTGCGCTTCGAGCCGCGCGCGGCGCTCGACGCGCTGATCGAGCACGAGGTCACGGTGTTCTGCGCCCCGCCCACCGTTTGGCGCATGCTGATCCAGCATGATCTCAGGCAATGGAAGGTCGTCTTGCGCGAGGTCAACGCGGCGGGCGAGCCGGTCAATCCGGAGATCATCGAGCAGGTGCGACGCGCCTGGGGCCTCAGCTTGCGCGATTCCTACGGGCAGACCGAGACGACGATGATGATCGGCAATTCGCCCGGACAGCCGGTCGTTCCCGGCTCGATGGGACGGCCCTTGCCGGGCTATCGCGTCACCCTCCTCGACGCCGACGGGCTCGAGAGCGACACGGGTGAGATCGCGCTTCCGCTGCGCCCGCGCCCGGTGGGTCTCATGTCCGGCTATCAGAACGAGCATGGTGAGCTCATGCCGATCGAGGGCGAGTATTATAAGACCGGCGACGTCGCCTCGCGCGACGCCGACGGCGCCATCACCTTCATCGGCCGGGCCGACGACGTGTTCAAATCGAGCGACTATCGCCTAAGCCCGTTCGAACTCGAAAGCGTGCTGATCGAGCATCCGTCGATTGCAGAGGCGGCCGTCGTGCCGGCGCCCGATTCCGATGCGCCACACGATCGCCAAAGGCTATGTCGCGCTCGCTCAAGGCTGCGCCCCGGATCGTGAGACGGCGGCGGCGATCTTCAAGCACATGCGCGGGCGCCTCTCGTCCTACAAGCTCGTGCGCCGGCTTGAGTTCTATGAACTGCCGAAGACCGTGTCCGGCAAGATCCGGCGCGTCGAATTGCGCCTGCGGGAGAGCGCGCTCGCCGAGCGCGGCGAACGCGCGGAGGCGGAATTCAGGATCGAGGATTTTCCGGAAGGGTGATCGATGCGAAAACGGCCCCACCGCGAGGCAGGGCCGCAAGCTAAAAGGAGGTGCGCAATCCCCCTCTCCTGTGGAAAGGGGTCGGGGGTGAGGAGAAGGGGAGCTCAATCACATCGCGGTCAGCGAACCGTGGCCTTTCGGGGTCTTCATGGCTGCGCAAGTGCCCTTGGCGACGTACTTCCAGTGGCCGGGATCGTAATCGACGGTCGACGTTCCGGCGCAGCTCGTTCCGGCGCCGGCGGCGCAATCGTTCTTTCCGGCGAGCGCGACGCCATAGCACTTGTCGGCGCCGGGCTGCATGGGCGCGGGCCCCGCCTTGGCGACCGTGGCGAGCGCTGCGGCGAGAGAGCAGGCGAGGGTGGCGGCGGTGATGGCGGTTCTGGCGTTCATCAAGGAAATCTCCTGCAAAACAATAGGTTAGAGCCCGGCGTGGCGGCAGCCTCGCCATTCAACGGAGCCTTTCGGGCTCCTGCAGCCTGTACGTCGGCCGGCCGGTGAGGTTACCGCGAGGGCGGATCACGAATTCGTGATCACCACTGCGGCCACCAATTTTCGGGCGCTTGAAACCGCGCCGATTGGGGCCAAATATTGGCAAGCGCCATGGAGAGGGCGCAACCCGATGACTGAATCCACCCACGTCGTTTGTCCCCATTGCTCGGCGGTTAACCGCGTTCCGTCAGACCGTCCCGCGTCGGAGGCCAAGTGCGGGGCCTGCAAGGCGAACCTGTTCACCGGTGAGCCGATCGCACTGACCGCGAAGACGTTCGACAAGCACGTCGAGCGCAACGATATGCCGCTGATCGTCGACTTCTGGGCGCCCTGGTGTGGGCCCTGCCGTACAATGGCGCCGATCTTCGACAAGGCGGCCAAGGAACTGGAGCCGCGCGCTCGCTTCGCCAAGGTCAATGTCGACGAGGAGCCGGCGATTGCAGCGCGCTTCGGCATTCGCGGAATTCCGACTTTGATCGCGTTCGAAAAGGGCAAGGTCGCCAGGCAGCACTCCGGCCTGGTCGACCTCAATTTTCTCAGAGGTCTGGCGCATACCGACTGATCGGGCGCCTGCGAGAGGCGCCACCGCGCTGGCGTCGGTCGATTCAGCGCGTTCCCACCGCATCGACCGCGCCGCCGGGACAGCCGGGATCGGTCGCCGCAGACCCTGCGATCAGATCGGCGAGCGAAGGCTCGTCGCCGATTTCGCCTGCAAGACCGATCGTCAGCTCCACGATGAGGTTCCGTCCGCGGACGCGCTTGCAAGAGACGCGAACCCGGTCGCCTGCTCCCTCGCCGAAACTCTCGTCGAACGCGTCGCGTATGGCTTTGCCGGTGATTTCACCGCCGACGTTGGAGGCAAACAATCCTTGCGCCTTCGACGCGTTGAGCTGGTCCAGGAGCGCGATCGCCCGGGAGAAATATTCGTCCGCCGAGTCGGCATGGAAACACGTCCCGTGCTTAATCCACTCGTGTCTGTCGAGATTGGACTGGGCGCCGGGCATCACCTGATCCAGCTTCTGTCGTGTTGCGTCGCTCAGTTTTGGCTCCGGGAGCTCATCCCAGTCGCCATTCTTGTCTGCGAGGCGGATTTCCGCCGGCACGTCGCAATAGGCGTTGCGCCTCGGCTGTGGCCAGAGGCCATGCAGGGTGAAATGCGTGGCTTCGAAGTGGTCAGGAGATTCGGTTGCGCATTCCGGTTTATCGCGCTTGGTTTCGCAGAAAGCCGGCTGCCAACTGACCGAGAGGACGTAGGCGGCGCGCTGTGTGTCGTTGTCCCCGTCTTCGCCAGTCGTGGTCTCCTGCGGCTGGTTTGACCCGTCGGCGGAGACGACATACTCGCCGCAATCGACCGCCACCCAGCGGCGCGCGGGGTCGGCGCCCTCGACCTCGATGAAATAGTGCGACGCGTTCGGTTTGTTTTTCGCGATCATCCGGTAAGACTTGCCCGGCTCGGTTTTGACCTCGCCGGGGTTTGTGGCGTTGCGGATCGATTGCAGCGCGGGGCAGGTCTCCCGGGCGATGAAAAACCCGGTGAGCGGCACCTCGGCCGCCGCCGCGGACGCGAGAAGGGTCATCATGGCGGCCGCCACGAAAGACAAGCTTCGATACATCAACGGCTCCATGCGAGGGTGGCGAGGGGTAAGGATAAGACAAGCGGGTGAGGCGAGCCTATAGCCTTCCGCGCAACGATGCCGAGTTCTCTCACAATGAGAGACCATGTCGGTGTTGCCCGCAGCGGGATGAGCTAGGTCACGTCCCCGACCCCATATGGCGATCGCAAAGCGGCGGCTTCGTCGGCGCGGCCGAGGGTGTGTAGCATCTTACCGCGAAATCGTGGGCGCAAGCACCGCAAACTCCGTTTGATGCGCCCCACTCCTCGACCTAAAAGACCACCGGGATCGAGATCAGGGCTGGCGCAAGAATGACCGTGCTCGTCACCGGCAGTTCAGGCCATCTGGGCGAAGCGCTCATGCGCACTTTACGCGCAAACGGCCGCGCCGCTTTTGGCCTCGACATTATTCCCGGGCTGTTCACTGACGCGACCGGGTCGATCGCGGACCGCGCCCTCGTCGCGCGCAGCATGCGGGGCGTTGACGCGGTGCTGCACGCTGCGACGCTGCACAAGCCGCACGTCGCCACCCATACGCATGAGGACTTTGTCGAGACCAATGTTCGCGGCACGCTGATCCTGCTCGAGGAGGCGGCGCGTGCCCGCGTGGGAGCCTTCGTCATGACGTCAACGACAAGCACGTTTGGCGATGCTCTGATACCCCCAGAGGGTGAGCCGGCAGCCTGGATCGATGAGCGCGTCGCGCCGGTCGCGAAGAACATCTACGGGGTGACCAAGACTGCGGCCGAGGACCTGTGCCAATTGTTTCACCGAAACGAAGGACTGGCGGCAATCGTGCTCAGGACCTCGCGATTTTTTCCAGAAGAGGACGACGATCCGGCGGCGCGAAAGGCCTATCCCGACGACAACGCGAAGGCGAACGAATATCTGTTCCGCCGCGTCGCGATCGAGGACGTCGTCGACGCGCATCTCCTTGCGATCGAGCGAGTGTCCGCAATCGGCTTCGGGAAATACATCGTTAGCGCGACGACGCCGTTCCTGCCTGCGGATTGCGCCAGCCTGCGCGTCGATGCGCCGGCGGTCGTTAGCCTGCGTGCGCCGGGATGGGAAGATGAATACGCGCGGCTCGGCTGGCGCATGATCCCGAGCATCGGCCGCGTCTACGACAATGCGCTGGCGCGCCAAGATCTCGGGTGGCGGCCAAAATGGGACTTCGCCGCCATTGTTGAACGAATGCGCGAGACCGGCGACATCCGCGGGCCGCTCGCCCGGCAGATCGGCGTGAAGGGCTACCATGCCGAACGGTTCGAGGGCGCACCTTATCCGGTTACGGGAGCGCGAGGTTGAGTGAATGCGCGGCTTGGATGCGGCTTGACCGACCGGGCCGCGATGCCGCGTTGCTCGAGTCGAGCGACGGAGGATGGTTGCTTCGGGGAGCGGCCGCATTCGATCACGCTGGCAGATCGGCAGCGGTCGCCTATCAGGTGAGGTCGACGCTCGTTGGGAGGCCAAGGGGGGGATGATAAGCGGCTTTCTTGGCGACCAAACCGTCCTGCACGAGATCCGGCGCGACGAAGCGGGCTGGCGCCTGAATGGCGCCCGGGTCGAAGGGCTCGAGCAGCTGGTCGACCTTGACTACGACTTCACGCCAGCGACCAACGTTTTGCAGCTTTCGCGCCTCGCGCTGAAGCCTGGTCAATGCGCGGAGGTTCCTGTCGTGTGGTTCGATCTGGATCGCGCCTCGCTGACGGAGTTGCCGCAGAGATATGAGCGACGCAGTGCGTCGTCCTGCTGGTACGAGGCGCCGACGGTTCCTTATCGGGCCTTGCTCGAGATCGCGCCCAACGGTTTCGTTCAATCCTATCCGGGCCTCTGGCGGCTTGTGGCCTGAACCGAAAGGGCGATCGATCACGCCAGCGCGGCCATCCGCTCGATGAGAAAGGCGCGCGCGGCCGGATCAGTCTGGAGGCCGATCGCCAGGCCATAGGCGGTCCGCGCTGCGACGACGTCGCCCAGTTTCGCGCAAAGGTCGGCGCGCGCGACCCAATAAGGTTCGAATCCGGCGAGCCCGCCCTGGGCTCCCACCTGTTCCAAGAGCTCCAATCCCGCCGCCGGCCCCTGCGCATGCGCGATCGCCACTGCCCGATTGACGGCGACGACGGGGGACGCGGTCAGGGCGAACAGCGCGTCGTACAGAACAGTGATCGCCTCCCAGTCGGTGGTCCCGGTCAGGCGGCGAGCCGCGTGTGCAGACTGAACCGCGGCCTCGAGCTGAAAACGTCCCGGCGCGCCTAGCGCGCTCGCCGCATGCAGCAGTCCCTCGGCCTCCTCGATCGCGGACCAGTCCCAGCGTTCCACCTTTTGGTCGCTCAGCGGAACGTAGCGCCCCTGTCCGTCGCGTCGCGCCTCGCGGCGCGCATGCGCGTAAAGCATCAGCGCCAAAAGCCCCATCGCCTCCGGCTCGTTTGGAATGAGGGAGACGACGACGCGGCCGAGCCAGATCGCCTCTTCGGCTAGGTTGCGCCCGCGCGGATCGTCGGAGAACGCTTCCGCCCACCCATGCGAAAAGGCGGCGTAGATCGCCTCCAGCGCCACGCCGAGCCGCTCGGGCAAATCCTCGCGTTCGGGGATCTTGAACGGCACGCCAGCAAGGCGAATTTTCGCCTTCGCGCGCGAGAGGCGCTGGCCCATCGCCGCCGGCGAAACCAGAAAGGCCGAAGCAATCGCCGCCGCGTCCAATCCCAGGATCGTCTGCAGCATCAACGGCGCGCGTATGGCCTCCTCGATTGCCGGATGAGCGCAGGCGAACATGAGCGCGAGGCGCCGGTCGGGAATCCCGTTCGGCGCGTCGGCGGCCTCCTTCAATTCAGAGTCGATCAACGCGACCGCTTCCGACGCGTGGTCGGCGGTGCGCCGCCTGCGCGCAGCGTCGATGAGGCGCCGCCGCGCCGCTTTCGCGAGCCAGCCTTCCGGGTTCCAGGGCGCGCCCTGGTTCGGCCAGACGGCAAGCGCAGACGCGAAGGCGTCGGCGAGCGCGTCTTCGGCGCCCGGCACGTCGCGCGACGCCGCGGCGAGATAGGCGACGAGCTTCCCGTAGCTCTCGCGCGCCACCCGGGCCGCCACCGCGCGAGCCTCAGCGTCGCGGGCGGCCGGCATATGCGGAGAGTCCGGCGGCCGGTGTGGTTTTGTCTTCAGCTCGGTCATTTCCAATCGCATGACGAGATCAGGCGCATCCCAAGTTCGGCTGCGCCTGTCTCGGGGGCAGGGCTGGTGCACTCGCGAGCTCCCACACCAGCTTCGTTCGTTGGCTCGTCAGCGAGCAAAGGGAGCCGATCAGTAGGCTCCGCACAAGACGCGGCAATCGCCCTCAGGAACGAGCGTCAGCGAGCATATATTCCGTCATCGGCCAGATCGGCCGCACTTCCATGGCGCCATATTGCGCGCCGGGGCAGCGGGCCGCCCATTCGATCGCTGCGTCGAGATCGGGCGCCTCGATGAGGTAATAGCCACCGAGCTGTTCCTTGATTTCGGCGTAGGGGCCGTTCAGCACCGAGGTCTTGCCATTGTTCGTGCGCACCACGGTCGCTGTCGAGCTGGGCCGCAGCCGCTCGCCGCCGATATGGACGCCGGCCTCCTTCATGGCGTTGGTATAGGCGCCGTAGGCCGCGGACATGTTCGCAACGGCGTTCTTTGGGGCTGACTGCATGGCTTTCTCGTCCGAATGGATCATCAACAGGTACTGCATCGCTTTCTCCTAGAGGACCGCGCAGCCTATTGCGCCGCGCTCAGTGCAAAGACGGCCGATCTTGCCGTGTTCCGACAGCGAAGCGGAAGAAAAATCGCGGAAAGATCCAAATCCCTCAGTTTCTGATTCGAGGCGGCCGAAGAGGGAACGGCCACAGGCGCCGGCTGTGACGCCACAAACCCAAGGAGAAGGCGTGAGAATAAGTTTTCCTCGCTTCAAGCCGCACAATACCAAAGGCCCCGCGATCTGACTCACGTGGGTGATTCCCGGGCGGGATTTTCTCACTCCTTCTGGCATGGGGAGATTCGCGCCAAGCCTTCAGCGGTCGGATTGCGAGAAGACTATTCGGCGGAGGATCTTCGCGGGCTTGCCCGCCGATCGAGACGTCAACCAGAGCCGGCGGTTTCTGTCGCTGGCTGCGGTCAGGGATGGAATGGATCGGGGTGCCGCGGCGAAGATCGGCGGTATGGACCGGCAGACGCTGCGTGATTAGGGTCCATCGCTTCAAGACTGCTGGTCCGGAGGGCCTCATCGACAATTGGACCGAAGGTCCCAAGCCTCGGCTGTCGGCGGAGCAACTGGCTCAGTTGGCGCAGATCGTCGAGGCGGGTCCGAATCGTGAGAGGGACGGCGCCGTG
Organism: uncultured Alphaproteobacteria bacterium; assembly: GCA_963726105.1. Lineage (GTDB taxonomy): Bacteria > Pseudomonadota > Alphaproteobacteria > Rhizobiales > Beijerinckiaceae > Roseiarcus. Next base: position 456,151 of record CAVSBJ010000012.1, on the reverse strand, counting down.
CGCTGGCGGCGGATCGACCTCAAGGGCGTCATCGTCGAGCGGTTCGGCGTCGACTTCCACGAGCGCTACGTCGGAAAGCTCCTGAAGAAGCTCGGCTTTCAGCGCCAAGCCGCGTCATCCGGCTCAGGACGAGCGGATCGTTACATCCATAGGAATGCGGTCTGGGCCCATGCCGCTCAGTCGCTATGACCTTGGGTATAAGTAGGCACTAAATCTCAATTCGGATTCAACCGGCGGATTTCCTCCTCTATTGAGCTACTAAAGCAGAGTTACCCTCCATCAAGAAATTCATCGAGCGAAAGAGGGTTCGATTCTTCGCAAGAATGAAGGCGTCGATCTACGGCGGCGGAGATGCCTTCCCATCCGACGCTTGAACGCATACATAGTTGAGCCGCCAGTTGTCGGGAGACATGTTGTTTTGCGATTCCTTGGCTACGGCCTGGCAAGACTTCAAGTCTGAAAAATTGCCCACATGCATAACCTGCGTCGTGACTGTAAATCCGCCGGTGCCAATTCCGTACACGATCAAGATAAGCCAATAGATCATATTCTCACCTCGCCCTAAGCCTAAGCGGCAGCCTGTTGATTTAGCTAGCATTGCCCGGAAGCCTTGAGGCGCAGCAGCGAAGTTGAGCCAAATCTCTCGCTTCCGGCAGTTCCCTGATTAACCGGCGCCGCTCGTTCGCACCCCCCGAGTGGCCTTCAGCCTAACGGGATTGTTGCGCCTTTCTTACATTTCCGGCAAGCTCGATTCGATGCCGCCGACCAAAAAATGACACGGATTGCCAAAATTGAGAAGCCATTCAGTTGCCTTATTGACGACGCCGGCCGGCCCGCCAGGAAGCAGCGCGACCGTTCGGAATCTAGAAGCGCGTTTGGAAATGGCAGTCCTCTGGTCGGCTGAACGCCGCCGCTTGGGTTGGCGTCAGGCGCGTCCACAGGGAGCCTCACCAATGGATGGCGGTATTGCTCTGCAGCTCCGCGGCCGCAGCGAGTTTCAGACCCGAAGTGACGTTTTGCGGAGTGTCGGCTGATCCGACCGCGAGATGAGCGCCGATATTATTCCCGTTCAATAGCGATATGGAATTCGCGAACTCGGAACTCGGCGAGGCGGCGGCCCTGGCAGAGCTTGAGGTCGTTGCGGGGGTTGCGGGCTGGATCGCAGCGAACGACTGCGCTGTCGCGCCGCCTTGATTGTGAGCGGTGAAGACGAGTTGGAGAGCTGGATCGTTGCTGAGCGCGGTGTCTCCGGCTTGGACCCCCCAGCTGTAGGCGTAATCGAAGGCGGGGTCCGGCAGGACCGAGCCCCATTCCGACAGAATCGCCTGTTCCTGGGCGGCCGTGGGCAGGATCCACGACGCATAACCGCCGCCGCCGAAGGCCTGATAGACCGGCACCAGGTCATTCTGCGGAATGCCGCTCAATTCGGCCGCCTGAACCGCAAGCGGGATGATGTTGAGGTCGTAATTGTTCGGCACATTCGTCTGGACCGGATAGGGGTCGAGCCCGAACAGGTCGATGTGGGTGTTGGCGGGCGTGTAATAATATTGCGGCGTCAGGTTCCCGCTCGAGTTTTCCTCGACAATGAAGGTCTTCGCGCCGGGATCATTGGCGTGGATCCAGTCGGACTCCGCCTTGAAGTTGGCCGCGGTCGTGGCGCTCGGGCTTGGTTCGTCGGCGAGGTAGAAGCCATAGACCTGGGAACTGCCGATAAACGGCTTGACCGCCGCCTCGAACGAGGCCGTCACCCCTCCCGTCATGCCAAGATAAACGAGAGCTTTGACGCCCGAAGGCAATTCGCTGAGTTGGGAGGCCGAACTTATGTCGGCCAAATTGAATCCATCCGCCCCAGGCGCGTATTGGCCGTTCACGAAATTCCCATTCGCCGTATAGTGCAGCAGGGTGGTGGGTTGCCCGGAGGCAACCGTGTCGACGGTGAATTTGAGGGCGGCGCTCGACGCGCTGACGTCGCCGGCCGGGTCGGTGGCTGTCGCGGTGTAGCTGTAGGCGCCGTTCGCCAGCACGCCGATTTTGGCGCTCCAGGCGCCGGCGGCGCTGGCCAGCGCTGAATAGGACGGCGTCGTCGATCCGTTCAGGTAGACTTTGACCGTGTCGCCCGCCCCGGCGCTCCCGGAGAGGGTCTGCGCCGCCGTATCGTTGGCCGTGTTGACGAAGCCGCCCTGAACGGAGCTGTCGCCGATCGTCGGCGCGGCGGGAGCTGTCGTGTCGACGGTGAATTTGAGGGCGGCGCTCGACGCGCTGACGTCGCCGGCCGGGTCGGTGGCTGTCGCGGTGTAGCTGTAGGCGCCGTTCGCCAGCACGCCGATTTTGGCGCTCCAGGCGCCGGCGGCGCTGGCCAGCGCTGAATAGGACGGCGTCGTCGATCCGTTCAGGTAGACTTTGACCGTGTCGCCCGCCCCGGCGCTCCCGGAGAGGGTCTGCGCCGCCGTATCGTTGGCCGTGTTGACGAAGCCGCCCTGAACGGAGCTGTCGCCAATCGTCGGCGCGGCGGGAGCTGTCGTGTCGACGGTGAATTTGAGGGCGGCGCTCGACGCGCTGACGTCGCCGGCCGGGTCGGTGGCTGTCGCGGTGTAGCTGTAGGCGCCGTTCGCCAGCACGCCGATTTTGGCGCTCCAGGCGCCGGCGGCGCTGGCCAGCGCTGAATAGGACGGCGTCGTCGATCCGTTCAGGTAGACTTTGACCGTGTCGCCCGCCCCGGCGCTCCCGGAGAGGGTCTGCGCCGCCGTATCGTTGGCCGTGTTGACGAAGCCGCCCTGAACGGAGCTGTCGCCGATCGTCGGCGCGGCGGGAGCTCCGCCGGTCCCGCCGCCGCCTTGATTGTGAGCGGTGAAGACGAGTTGGAGAGCTGGATCGTTGCTGAGCGCGGTGTCTCCGGCTTGGACCCCCCAGCTGTAGGCGTAATCGAAGGCGGGGTCCGGCAGGACCGAGCCCCATTCCGACAGAATCGCCTGTTCCTGGGCGGCCGTGGGCAGGATCCACGACGCATAACCGCCGCCGCCGAAGGCCTGATAGACCGGCACCAGGTCATTCTGCGGAATGCCGCTCAATTCGGCCGCCTGAACCGCAAGCGGGATGATGTTGAGGTCGTAATTGTTCGGCACATTCGTCTGGACCGGATAGGGGTCGAGCCCGAACAGGTCGATGTGGGTGTTGGCGGGCGTGTAATAATATTGCGGCGTCAGGTTCCCGCTCGAGTTTTCCTCGACAATGAAGGTCTTCGCGCCGGGATCATTGGCGTGGATCCAGTCGGACTCCGCCTTGAAGTTGGCCGCGGTCGTGGCGCTCGGGCTTGGTTCGTCGGCGAGGTAGAAGCCATAGACCTGGGAACTGCCGATAAACGGCTTGACCGCCGCCTCGAACGAGGCCGTCACCCCTCCCGTCATGCCAAGATAAACGAGAGCTTTGACGCCCGAAGGCAATTCGCTGAGTTGGGAGGCCGAACTTATGTCGGCCAAATTGAATCCATCCGCCCCAGGCGCGTATTGGCCGTTCACGAAATTCCCATTCGCCGTATAGTGCAGCAGGGTGGTGGGTTCGGACATTCTGCCTCCCAGACTAGTATAACAATCTCAGAAGAAACAATATTCCTCTGAATATGTGTATTACTCTTGGAAGTTATAGGAAAAAAATTAAATTAACAAGATCGAAATTTTGATCGATTGAACCTTGCTATTACCACACAAAGGTGGACCAAAAGGCAGAATTGTATAGACACTTGAGGTCAAATATTATGGTTCAAGGACTGGAACCTATACCCCCAAGCACTGCGCCAAATTGTGACTGTGCCATAACCAGCAACGGATTCAGCGCGAATGAAACAAGTAAGCATAAGACGGGTATCACTCCCTTAAGGCGCCCAATTCCTCTGCACGGAGGCAAAGGGGTCGCGGTCACGCAACGCCACCTGGTCACGCAACGCCACCTCGGCAATCGGCCCGATCAGACATGGATTCTCCCGAGATTTTTCATTCGACTAGAAGCGAGTTGCTTTGGCTTGAAGCGGCTGGAGGGAGAATGGCTCGGACGACAATCGATTGCGGTAAAGCGGAAAACAGGGTAAGCTTTGTTCCATGAACAATCCTGCGCTTCCGAATGCCACGATCGGCCGATCGTTCCGGCGCGGGGGAGCCAGGGACAAAGCGCGAGGAAAAATTTTTCCCGCTAGAAGCCGCGTAACCCATTGAAAAGTCTCGATTCGGACGAGAGAATCCAAGGAAATCCAAGCTTTTCCAACCCATGATTGCCGCGCGCCACCCATCATGTCTTTTCCACGGCAATCCGGGGTTGTGGCGGCGGTCGCCCCGCCTCGCTCTAAATCTGCGCTTTACGTCGCGCGACCGCGCGGTGCTAAGGAGTTACTGATAATACTTCTGTTAAGAATGCAACGTTCGCAGGCGTTGTTGCATCGCACGAACCGGGAGTTGCGGGCGGGTGAGGGCGGGGTCGAGGGCGGCGAGGTCGAGGATGCGGTCGAGCGACGACGATCGAGCGGCGCATCGGAGGCGGCGACGGGCGGGGCGTTCATTAGACGACCGCCGATCGCCGGCTTCTCCCCAGAGTCACGCGCTCCACATCCCAGCCGCGCCAAGAGACCTTGCGATCTCTGTCGTACCCAAGGGCTTGCGGTGTTGAGACAGTGATGCAGTCGAGATGGCTTTCTAGAGCTATAGGCCCAGGTTCACCTTAATGTTTTATTATATGATATTTAGCCACTTATATTGGCTCTGTTTACCCAATCATATGTCCGTTGATAAGAGCTTTTATCGAGACCTCCATATGATTTTACTCTCCCCAGCGCACCCAGTTTGGAGACACAAGATAGGGCTTATATCGGTGCGCATCAGGAAAGACGCTGCAAATCGAGCGCCTCCTCTCCATCTACGTCACCCCAGGCAACGGGCATAACCATAGCCCAAGCTCAGAGCAAGCGAAAACGAAGTCTGTCGCCCGGTACCTCATTATCATAAAGAACAAAGGAGGTAGGCCCTCACTTCGAAAACTTATCCCACCAGTAGGTAGTTCCAAATCGAGCGGTACAACAATCCCCCTGCGTCTCATAACACCAACCACATTATCTATCGGACCTCGCGGGCACCAGTAAGAACGAATCGTCGCCACTTCTCGGGGGTCAGACCTGATTCCTAGATCTATTGAGGTATGGGCTTTCGATACGCTCCTCAAGGACCGCATGAGTTTACTATAGCTGGCGACGTAGTTTATCACGGCATTTACGTGCAAGGGGTTTGCGCCAAGCTTGCTCGCTTCGGAGTGAAGGGGGAAAACCAATGCCTCTCGTTGAAAGAAAAATCCCTCTGGGACGCGAGCGCTTGAGATAAGGCGCACCGCCCCTCTCCAGGAGTACAATCAATCCATGTTCTAGCTTGGAAGAACGCTTGGGTCACCGGTCTCTCAGCGAGCTCGGACTGAGTAAGGTCCTCGCCTCTCGCGCCAAGCGTCACATGCCGGATGAAGCGATCGTTAGCCACTCCGCGCCGCCTCTAGCTCGTGCCGCATCGAAGTCGCTGCCTTCTGTGAGGCCAAATCGTCGCGTGCAATATCAGCCCTGCTAGCGACGCCCGCGTCCACAATAACTGGCGGCCAGAAAAGAACGACCAATCGGTCTGCAATCAAACCGCTAAGGTCGACCCAGCGCCGCCAATCAACCCAACGTCATCGACCGCCGGCTCTGGCAATCAGGAGGCGGCGTCGTATCTGCTGTTGGCGCGTCTGGTAATACGGCGGCCATGGCCTGACCCGTGACCGAAAAGACCTGGTCGAGGTAATCGCAACGCGCAGCGCGCGATATCAATAAGCAGGCCCGGCGTCGCTCAACAAGAAGCAAAACGCGCTCTCCGCAGGAAGTGTGCGACGGCGGGCGGGGCTCAGCACGAGCGCGATCCGGAGGCGTCACGAAAAGAAGGCGACAGCGTCGTAAACCGAATAGGCCGGCAATATCGGCCCGGCAATCTCCAGGCACGCGTGATCTCCTCTCGATCCATCACAGGAAACCTCCGATCACGCGAAAAGTCTCTCAGGGGACACGACTAAATCAAGACAAATATAACTCAAAAAAAACTAACCCACATCATTAGTACGCCGCTTCGGCCGCCTTCCGCGCAATATCGGCCCCCCGCTCGGGCGTCATCTAGCCGCCCGAGCCGCGCCGCCCTCCTGCCGAGCGCATCGCCGCTGGGTCTTACCGCGCCGCCGAAGGAGAGGCGCCGCTAAACAGGCGCGTATGCAATTCGCATGCTCGACAGGATGCCGATCGCGTTCACCTGGCGCGGCTCAGGGCGGTAGCGCCCTGAAAGCGAAGGGTGACCACATCGTAGCATCAATCAAGGTCATCGCCGGACGAGGTCAAGTGTCAGGACTGGTATCTACCTGTCGGCACTGTAGGCTATCACCTCGAAGTACGGGGGCACGGTTGATCGAGCGGATACAAAACAGATAGCGAGAGCCAAGAAGCTCAAGGCTCGGGGAAAGTCATCCGCACGCACAGCGGCGCGGCGAACGGATCTAGCGTCGGGCTGGGCGCAAGCGTAATGAGGATGCTGCCTCGTCGCGCGAGCATCTAGCACAGGTGGCCGCGCGAATTTCACCATCGCGATGGTTGCGACGGCATGGCGGTATGAGCCAGGGCCGCGAGGCCGCGATCCTTGCTGCCAGCGCCTTTACCGCGAATTTGTTTGCGCGCCTGCCATCGGCTGCGACGAGCGCCTATCTCAGGCAATCGCCTATGCGAACGCGCAGGTTTATCGGCGGCTGCACGGTGACGGTGGCACGACGCTCTCTGCGGTGATTACCTCCCATGATGGGGCGAGTTTGTCAGTCGGCGACAGCCGCATCTACGGCGTCAGCCGACCGCGCGCTAGAGCAATTAAGTCGCGACGACACCATCAACGCGCTGCTGAAACGGCAAGAGGGGGAAGCCGAGGCTCCAAAGGATTCGCGATTGTTGCAGTTCGTCGGCATGGCGACGAAATGGAAGCTCAGATCGCCGCCGTTCCAGGCCATGTCGTTCCGTCCTCCTGACATCTGACGGCGCACACGATGTTCCGCACCATACCAGCGAGTCGTCAGTGCCGCTGCGGGAGGAAGCGATCTTACCGTAAATGCTACGCTGGCTGACAGACGGCGGCCGCGACAAGCTCCGCTATCCACTTTCCATTGGAAGCGAGGCGAACTTACGATGAGAGCGGAGAGAACGAACTGCTCGCAAACCTCCCCAACGATACCTTGCAATTCACATCACGGGGTCCGAGGCATGGGAACGATCGGGGCATACGCGCAATCCGCCGCCGGACTATCCGGTTCGTGAGCCGAGCAGACGGATTGAAGCGACGCCCGCTCCGGCAAGTATCGTCAACAGCGAACCTGAGCCCAAACCCACCGCCACAAAGAGAAAGGAAAGACAACCAAGGCGCGCAAGCCAAAACGAAGCGACCGCGCACGAAGACGGACGCAGCCAGCCGGCTGCCGCTTGATGAGCCCGACAAAAAGTCGAGTTCAGTTTCTACTCCGGAAGAAGATAAGCAATGAAGTTGCCTGCCCGTTACGAGACGGTCGGTTCTCATTTTCCGGCGGAGGAAGTCGACCGCGTTCAAGGCAAGGACAAGCATCTAGATCGCCACGTCCTCGTCAAGGGCTCCAGAAGGGGTGGACCAAAGCGCATACTCGACGAAGACAAAGCCCTAAGCGCCATCCGGTCAAAGCAGTCGTCCAGATCTATGACGTGATCAAGGATGGTTCCGGTGCGGTCACAGCACTGTGGAGGAAATCCATCCTGGCCAGGATCTGAATGAGATGTTCCGATCAAAGACGCTAGCACGTTCCTGCGGCATGTTTAGCGATCGCCTGCGGCCTCGCCGACATTCATGCGGTGGGGGTGGTTCATCGCGACATCAAGCCCAACAAAATGAAGAACGATGCCGAGAAGTGTCTCCAAAATCTACGATTTCGGGCTGTCCCGCACGGACAGGTGAACTGTGAGACGATCGGGACGATCGGAACACCAGGCTACATTGCCCCAGAACTATGGCTCCGGCGCATCAGAAGGTCAGCTTCACGTCTGCGGTGGATGTCTTTGCCTTTAGCGCCACGGCGCTCAAACTGGTTCGTGGCAAATACCCAGCGACCTGCGCGCGATCCCACCCAATCTGCCAGTCGCCGATGCAGACTTTACCAAGCAAACGCTGCCCTTCCGCCCGCGATCGCCGCAATCCTAAATCAATGCCTGTCAAAAAAGCCGGCACCGCCCGAGCAGGAGACGGTCCGGGATATCGTTAGCGCCAACTGCTGCATGGCCGACACAAAGCGACCATGATCGTTGGCCAGAAGACCATTATCTGAGAAGATAGGCCAAACCGTGAAACTCAGCGCAAGCTCGCTTAGCTCGGTGGACGTCAGTTATGATGGATATGATTTCATCGCGACCAACGTCGTCGGCGACGTCTATATCAACAACAGAGCATAACGCCGCCGCAGAAGTTGCCCGGTGCAGGTAATCACGCTGAGGCACCCAGTCTTAGCTTTCAAAGGCGGTACATCACTTTTGACGTAACCCAACCGGAGGTGGTTCTTTGAGTGGTGGCTCCAACGGCTGACGACCTTGTCGGCGGTCGATACGAAGTAGCCGATTATAACGGCCAAAGCGGTAGCAGGAAGTGTATCGCGTTCATGATCGGCTGCTCGAACGCGATGTCGTCCTCAAGACACCGAAGAACCCATCGGCAAAAAAGCGTTACTACAGGAGCGCCACCCTTAGCGCTCGCGTCAATCACGATAAGTGGCCAAAACGCTCGACTATGTTGAGGAAGACTATCGCTTCTATCTGATTGAAGAGCTTATCGAGGGCTGCGATCTGGGCCATTTCCTGAAGAACCATGTCGCGATGCTCGATCCATTCGCGGCCGGGCGAGTGATGCATCATCTGGCTAAAGGGTTGGCCGCGTCCCACCATGTCAAGTGGTTCAAAGCGACCTCAAGCCGACCAAGTCAGGTCGTAGGCGGTCGGGAATTACAGGTTTTAAGATCACTGACTTCGGCATCGCCAAGATGGCGCAGAAGAGATCGGAGAAGCCGTGGCCGGCGATGAGGAAGAGTTGACCAGTTCTCAGACCGCGCTCGGAGCGCTGCCTTACATGGCGCCTGAGACAATCGACGACGGCAAAATGCAGCAAGCCTGCGGATGACTAGGCGATCGGCACGCTAACCTTCGAGGTTCTAACCGGCAGTAGGCCGTTCGGCGCCGGGTACAAAGCCGAGCGCTCATCAGACGCTAAGGGCCACCGCTGCCCAGCCCTTTGACAAGCAATAGCAAATCGCGCCCTTGCCACAGCGATATTCGATCTGATAAAGCGTGCAGCAGAAAGATCCGGCAGAGCGCACCACAGCCGACCAACTCGTCACAGCCTGCGAAGTTCTATTATTCGAAGTTACGGCGAATTCGGGACCATAAAGAAGTTGACAATAATAGCTGGAGCTTGCAGCTACGCCGAGCAGCGATGGCTTGCCATGGAAATCTGTCTAGCTGCGTCCAGCTAGCCGTTGGCGAGCGCATCTGGATGACGACACATCCGAGCTCGCCATCACGCCGAGCCTTTCCGATCGTAAAGGCCGAGTAGACGGTCGACGCTTCGGCAATATCGCGAGGATAGCATGAGCGCGGGGGAGCTGTCAACCTGCCGGGTGACCGTTGTGCGATACGCGCATCGCCCAACTCGACGGGAAAAGAACCAATCACGCGCGCGGGAGAGGATGAAAGCAACCTGCCGCACCAGGCAAGCTCGATGGGAGCAAAAACGAACAAGCAACGCTAAAAAAGCGAAAACCAGTCAGATGGCAGAGTTACTTGAACATCGTACGATTAAGCGCGCATCGACCAGCTTTGAGCACGTGGCGACGCACGTTCCAGTTCTATGCAAACAAAGAACTTTAGCAGATGACCGCTAAGGTGCACCGACGCAGTCAAGCGCAGAGCCGTAGAAATAAACCATAAGTCGCAGCACGGACGCCCGCTCGATCGGCGAGCAACGGCGCAGCAGGAGAACCGCGACGGACCGCGAAAGAGCCAACGCCAGGCGAAGCGTCAGCGACATCGCGAGAGATCGATTTCAGGGAGCTACCGTTTAAGACACCAACACGCACAGCGGTATACGGCCCGGCGCGAGCGCCGGCGGCCATCGCTATCTTTAGCGAGATAACGCGAACGGTAAGCAACTCACCAACGATTTTACAGAAGGTCGCGACGATCGCAATATCAAGCGCGGCCCGCTTAAGCGCATCGCGGATTCACACCGCACACGCAGAACAGAGATTGCTGACGTAGACACAGCCGAGTAAGTAGCAACATTCACCGGAAACAAAGCAAAGCCAAGGATATCACTCGAAGTTAAAGAAAGAACAAAGCAAACGCACAAAAGATGCGAGCACCATTAACCTAAAGATCGAACAAGTGGATCGCAACGAGGCCCAGCGCTTTCGACACAACGCTACAAGACGGCTTAATCGCGAGTTATAACTTGGCGCTCACGCTGTCACAGGATCGAAGCGACCGGGCAAGCATATCGGCGTCGCTGTAATGGCACGAACGATGGCGCGAGCTTGCGCAAGGTCGGTCGAGGACAGACTGAGAGCAGCGATTGTGAATCGACACGAAACGCAAGGCGACGGCCCACGCTGTCACCCGACTCTGACCCGGCTATCGAGACGGGAGGGCGCATAGCGAAGTCACGGCTAGGCGCGCGAGACGCGGGGGCGCGCGTCACGTCAGCATAGCGAAATGGGCGACGATGCCGACGCAGCAGCGATGTCAGCGGCGCTTAAAAGTGCGAGAACGAACAAGAGCACGAAGAAAAGGTCAGCCGCCGGCGAACCGGCAGATTTCGCAGCGATCGCCCAAGCGATCAAACCGCGAGCAAGCGAGCGCAAAGCAAATGGCTAGCACCACAGCAGCGCAGCCTAGCGCGCTCAACGTCACAATCAGGCAGCGGCGAGAAAACATCACCGAGCCCGAGCTTATCGCCGAACGATATACGAGCGCATCGCAGCAAAAAAAAAAAAAAATAAAAAAGAAGAAAAAACTAAAAACAAAAAAAAAAAAAAAAAAAAAAAAAAAAAAAAAACACAAAAACACATCAACGATCAAACACACTATCAAAAACAAAAAAAAAAAACAAATGTTTGTAAAATAACAAAAAACGCGTAGAGGCGCAAAATGAGACAAACCAAACGCATCGCGCTGACAAACGCGGCGAAAAGACGCCAGCAGCGCGCGGCGCATACAGAAACAAAAAAGCAAAAAAACGCAAGCGCAGATCATCTCACATATCGAAGCGCAACTTCGCGCGACAAAAGGGCGAACAAAAAAAAAAAAAAAAAAAACAAAAAAAAAAAAAAAAAAAAAAAAACAAACAATTACGGGAGCAGGTAGCACCAAGTAGTAAAGCTTTCAACGTTACAGCAGAACGAACTCTATAACTAGCGGCGATCAGTATCACGCTGTCGATCTATAACTTCACACGATAAGCACGAAAAGAAACGAGAATGGGAAAAGATCAAGACGCAAAAGCGAAGATCGAAGCACAAAAATACATAGCGCTCACAAGCAAAAACTGCACGGATTTCGAGCGCGACGCAGAAGGATCGGCAGCTCGCTGAAAATGCAGCTAAGCTCAAGAAAAAACAACAAAACCACAATATCGCGAACAACAAGTGAGAAGCAAAATAAACAAGAGCTAGCTTTAAACACGGTCAATAACAGCGAAGGAAAGCAACAGCAACAAAAGACAAAGTCGAACAAAAAAAAAAAAAACACTAAAAAATCAACATCGAACTCAAAACCAAAGCTACCAAAAAATCGCACAAAAATCAAAAAAAACCGCAGAAACGCACCTGCGCGTAGCGCAGAGACGCAGTCTGTTCCGCGTCTGACACAAGCGAAAAACTAAAAAAATCAAAACACAGAAAAAAAAATAACCACACAAACTCAAACTCAACAAACAACATCAATCAACACAAATCAAACTGTCGAAGCGCTATATCAAAATAAAAAAAACACGCGCTGCTGTTTGGTGTCGCGGTGGCGGTCGCCTCGCGCTGTGTCGCGTCGTGTAGGCGGGCGGCGGCGGGGGGGGCGGCGGGGGGGGGCGGCGTGTGGCCGCGGGCGGGGCCGTGCCGCGGGCGGGGTCGGTCGCGGGCGGGGGGCGGCGGCGGGGCGCGCTCGCGCGGGCGGGGCGGTTCCGGCGCGTCTGGCTCGCGGCCCGCCGTGCGAAAGGGGGATCGGGCGCGGGGAGGCGCAGCGACGCCGGCGCCGGGGAGGGCGCGGCGCGTAAGAGGCGCGGAGTGGGCCTCTCGCCGTCGGGGTGTCGGCGGCGGCCGTGATCTGCGCGGAGGCTGCTGTAAAGCCGGGTTTCGTGCGGGCAATTGGACGTAGCGGTGGGGGGCGGGGGGGGCGGGGGTGTGGGGGCTGGCGTGCGCGCGGGCTTGCGGGGGTGGTGGGCTCGGCGCGTGGCGCGGCGCGGGTGGCGGGGCGTGGGGCGCGCATGTTGTCGCTGAGTGCTATCGTCTTTCGCTGGTGGTCGTAGCAGCGATGGGGGTTGCGGTTGGCGGAGTTGTGGAGCGGTTTCGCTGGTGGTTTTGAGCGCGCCGGGTGCCGTGGAGCGGGTGGGGGGTGGGTGTGGCGCGCGGGGTGTCGCGGGGCGCTGTCGGGCGCTGGTGGCGTGGGGGGGTTTGGGGGGGCGCGGGCGGCGTGTGTGGGTGGCTGTGGGGTGTCGCTGGTGTCGCGCGGGTGCGCGCGGCGGCTGGCGGGCCGTGCCGCTTCTTCTAGTGCGTCCGGGCGGTTCGGTCGCGCGAGCGGGCGCGTCTCATGGTGGCCGTCGTCGCTGTCGCTGAGCTGAGTCTAGGCGCGTCTTGCGCAGAGATGTCGTGGTGAGAAGCGCCGGAGTGGCACGGCGAGTGTGATCGCTTCTGAGCATGCGTCTCGCGGGGAATATCATGCGCCTCGGTTGGTAGGCTCTGTGTGAGAAGCGGTGCGCGATTATCTGCGTGGCCGATGGGCGTGCTGCGAGGGCTGCTGCGTAGAAGAGTCGAGAGCGCGTGGCCAACGATGGCTGTCGGTTCAGTTCGATCGGCCTGCGCTCAGGAGGCGAACAGGCCGGAAGGGGGAGAGTGGGGTGAGGTTAGATGCAGGTTGTGGCGGTTTGGAGGCTGAGAGGGGTTTCATTCTCGCTGTTTTTCGGGTGGGAGCGGCGAGCTGCGGTGCGTGCAGGTGATCGCGTGGTGCGGGCTGCGCGATGCTTCAATGGAGGCCGTCGTGGTAGGGCCCGCGTCGGCCGTGGCCAACTAAAGTGTGAAATGGCGGAACCGGGAGCGACAGCGTTGCGCAGTCCGCGTGAACAGCTGCGAGGTTTTTTTCAGCATGAAGATTGCGCAGATAGAAAAAATGCGCGAGAAAGGATGTGCGAGTTTGTTGGCGTTAGGGCACTATCAGAGGGGCGAGTCCGTGAGGCGTGCGCGAAGGTGTAGCTCAGCTAGGCCGGGTGCAGCAATTCACGACCTAGCTGGGGATAAGATCATCGCGGCGCGCGATTTTACGCTGAGTCGCCGATTGTGGTCGCGAACGGCGGTTGCGGTATGATCGACGGACCGGCAGAGAGAGTTCGGAGCGATCTGGTGCGGGAGGAGTAGGGCGTTGTGGGAGAAAAGTGGAGACATGCGCGCACTGTCAGATGTTTTAAATAGCGTATCTTGGAGTCGTAGACGCGGGCGCGACCGTGCGAGCAGTTCGGAGGCGGTCTGATCGCTGCGTTGCACTGTGAGACTTCACTTGACGGGGGCGTATTTCGGCTCAGAAGCGCGATCTGGCCATGATAGGGGAGTTTTTGATGGTCGCGAGAGGATCACGAGGCGCGAGGCTCACGAACGGACGTCGTCGGATGCGAGAGCGCGTCGTGCGCAATAGCTGAGAAGGTCGCGCCTATGGCGGAGCGCTCTATGCCGCCCAGCCGCGCGAGCGCTAGCCGCTCGCCTGCACAACGTTGGCTGTGAAAAGTTGCCGGGGTGAGCATTGGCGCAACTGAAAGCGGTAAAGATCTGCGATCGCAAGTCGGATTCGCTCGCGAGGCGCGCTTAGGCGAGAAATACCAAGGACAATATCAGGCGCGCAAGGGGAGATAAGCGCGTGACGAAGATCGCTAAATCCGGCCGCCGAAGGCAAGGGATCGCGTAAAACCGATATAGCGGCTGCGACGAGCGTATCGTATCAAGTTCAAAACCGAAGGTGGTTACGCGCTTTAGTCGATGAGAAAGACGCTAGACATACTGTTCAAGGTTATCCAAAGGACAGCGTTCACAAGCGTTGGGATCACAGAAACGTCGGGCATGACCGGCGGCGCGTCAACAGTGAGCGAACGATCCTGCGCAATAGAGCGCAACTATGCAAGCTGTCAGCGCAAACGAGGGAGACGCGACAAGCTCGACGACTGGCGAAGATGAGATTACATCGAAGTTAGAGCGGCTAGATTCATCAGGCTCGATAAAGAGAGCGCAGACGAGCTTTCATAGCTGTTGACGAACAGTGAAGTCGAGTTTTTCAAGCTCGATGTCGCCGGAAAATCTCGCCGCGCATGGCGTCGAGACGGTCGCAGTACACGGATTTGGTATGGAAAAAGCCCGGCCGAACGCAAGCGGCGATATTACAAGCGGCGCGAGCGACGCGCTCGGGTAAACCGTCCGGGCGTCTGCTCGACGCATCAATAATCGCGCGATCGGCGGACCATTCTCGCCATCGATAGCGAAGGTGGAAGTCGGCGAGCCGATCATTCGCGGGAAAGGCGCGAACAAAAGACCATACAGCGCCCGGACGGTTTTATGGATGGCGGCGGCGCGGAAGGTTGAAGATCAAATCCTCGCCGACCCGGCGACGCTCATCGCGTCCGCATATGAGAATGGCTTTTAACCCGCCCCGTCTTTTCGCCGGAAAGAAGCCAATGATAATGCGCCGATTTTCGTTGGCTTCGGTTTCAATTAAACGTCGGTCTATTATCACGGCAAGCGATATAAGAAAGCGGAATAAATCGGAGCGCGGGAAAAGCGCGAAGATCCTGACTTTCCCGAAAGCCGCCGACGTTGGTCTTAGTCGGCGATTAGCAATCTCTCATATATCGCATAAAAGCGTCGTATTGGGGAAACTGCGCGACCCTGCAAAACCGATCGTTTGGAAGGTGAATAAGAAAACCGGCGAAAGAACGAAACACGTCGATATATCTGAGCGGATCGAGATTTACGACACGCGCGGCTTTTTTCAATCGAACCTCATAACCGCGATCAAGAATTATCCGGCTGGTCACCGAAGCCGAATTCGAGACGATCAAACAGGCAAGAAACAACGCCGCGAATTCGCGCCCGATAGCCTGGACATGCTCAAAGTCTACACCGGCGCGAACTCAAAGCGCTTTCCCGCATGATGACGCAACTGCGCGAACTTGAAATTCGCCAACCCCTCGACCGGCGAGGAATTGCAGTTGGACGTGCGCAACTGGTGGGGCGCGGGCGCGGTCGCGCAAGCGCTCTTAAAAGCCTATCTCGGCCCGAAGCCGCGCCACATTCTCGGCGACATGTCCGGCCCATGGCTCGCCGAAAACAATCCCGACGCCGACGCTCGCGATTGGGTGACATATGCGCGGTTCGGCGGCCGGATCGAACTATGCAAACAGGCGTAAGCAACAACAAACCGATTTTTTTGTATGACATCGCTTCAGCTTATCCCGCGATAGCCGTCAAGCTCCCCGCTATGGGCGGCGGAAATGGATTTGGAAAGCGAACCCGACGGGGAGGAAATCGAGCGATCGAATATCTTAAGCATGTTCAAAATCGAGACGCGCAACTCGGTCATAAGCTCCCATTCTATCCGCTGCCGTTTCGCAATGAACAAGGCGGGATCATGTTTCCGCCCAATATCGTCGGCGGTCGGTATATGCGCGACGATGCAATCAATGCGCTTAATTTCTTCAAACGTTTCGCCATCGATTTGCGCGATTTCAGCACGCATAGAGGCGAGCCCGAAATGATCGTTTCGGAAGCGATGTTTTTCATCCCCGCCGATGAAACGTCGCGCCCGCTCGAATTTATCCGAGCCTTGTTCAACTGGCGCGCTGAAATCGTTTCAAAGAACAAGCACGACGTTCGCGGACAAGTCATCAAGCTTGCGATCAACTCCGTCTATGGCAAGTTTGCCCAACGTGTCGGACAACTCGGCCAGCCGCCCGCTTATGGTTGCCTATGGTACGCTGCGGCCATCACGGCCGGAACGCGGCGTAAGCTCATGGAAGCGGCGTCGAATGATCCGAAGGCAGTCATCGCCTTTGCCACCGACGCCGTTTTCGCAACGCGCGTCCTCCCGCTCGACGTTCCCGAAACCAAGATTTTAGGGGAGTGGGAATTCGAGGAAGGCGCGGGCGTAAGCGTCGTTCAATCCGGCGTCTATACGATCCGCCAGCGCAAGATTGATGAAAGGACCGGAAAGAACAAGATCAAGATCGCGTCGCGCGGCTTCACCGTAAAAGACGGAAACAGCGTCGCGGAAGATTTTGCCGACGCTTTCGAGCGGGAGATGTTCGTCAACGTTCCCGAGCACTGGCGAAACGGCGATGAAGGCTACGAATTCGAGGACCAAGTTTATCTTGGGCTTGGCGCGTGCGCAATTTCACCCAAGACATGGGGCGATATAGGTTCATGGAAAACGCATCTGCGCACGCAACGGCTTAACGACATGAGCGCCAAGCGAACTGTTCCGACCGCGCCGAAGCTTCGCGCCGCTCGCGCCGAACGATTGGTCGCTTTGGATGTCCGACCTTACACCCTCGATATTAGGCTCGGCCTTCGTGGACGCTCACGGAAAGCGCGCCGAGCGTTCCCGAATGGATGGAGAAGCAGAAGCGCGGGCGCGCGCCAAGATATGACGAAGCTGCCAACAATGACAATGTGAATGCGGGTTTGGATTGGGAAGTTGAAAACGAAAACGCTGGGTTTCTGGCCGCTTAAAGGAAACGGAACAGGTCATGAAACGCAACGAACGCACCGAACTCGTTACAATCAAGGCCTTTACGACAGGCGCGGATGACGCGAAACCGGCAAGCGAATGCCGACGTGATATTCCGAGCTCAATCCCGACGGTGGCAACGCCAACGCCCAACTATGGGGAAGGCTTCCACGCGCTTTTCGGGCAAGTCGATGAGGGACACAATGTTGACCCGCAAATTGCGATACTGTCCTAACCTCAAGTTGGAGCGACAGAGTTGAAAGTCCTTTTTAGCCAGAAGGGTTTCAACACTACGTGGGGAGGAGCGCCATCGCCCATCGTCGACGACATGCCCATTAGCCTTCCGATCCCGACGAGCAAGTATCCAGCGCGTCGACCTATGAGGCGCTCGGCCTCGGCCACATCTTGTCCAAAGTGCGAACCAAAATCACGGCCAATCATCTCTGCCACAAGAACTCGCTGTATCGGCAAGGCGGAATGGCGCGCCGAGACTGGTTACGGTGATGGGCGGAAGGCGCGCCGAACGGCATCAGCGCGCCAAGCGGTCATCATTGATGTAATACCCATGACCGGCTTAGCTCACCCGTCCCCGCCGAAAGCAGAATGGGCGCGGCGGCGTATCGGAGAATGCGCTGGCGACGGACGACCTCTTCTGGGCGCTTTACCAGGTGGCGGGAAGAGATGAATGCGTGCCGGTGGGGTGCGGCTGCGGGCCGGGGAGTATGTGGGTTTGTGGATGTAGGGTTGTCGGGGTCATCGCTATCTCCGGCCATTTCGTTATTCCAGCCAGCCTGAATTGCACAGCAGAATGGAAATAACACGCAGAGGATTTGCGAAGTTTATCGGGGGCATAGCCGGACTTGCGGGTGCCGATGCAGAATACACTAAGGATAAAGGTGAATATAATCCAACGTCGCACTTCATCCGTCTAAATAGCGAATTCCGATCTGCAGATGAAGTTGCATCCGCGTTTGCGGAGGCGGATTCTGCTTTTCTAATGGCGTCATATGCAGTGTTTTTCCCTGAATTCCTCAGGCTGCACAGCTATGAAGACGCAGTGGAGTCCCTTGAGCGCGCCGCTGAGCTTCAGAGGCGGAAGCACGATGCGAACCGTCACCGGCTGGATGCACTGCCATCCGTTGCGGCAGCCCACCTGCTGCAATGTGCGAAAGAAACAAGAACTCGTCATTTCCTATCAAATGAAATCTCTAAGGGGCTTAAAGATCATAGGAGAGAGGTTCGGTAAATCATAATTCAGAACTTAATAACGTCTGCAACAGCCAATTTTGATTCTGTGGCTAGTTTCGCAGTAGAAACGACTCTAATTCATCAGCTAGGCGATATTATTGGAGAAGCAAACGATAATGATAAATTACTTACTCCTGCAATGCATGCTATAGAGTTCCTCTTAAACGCGCGATCATTGTTGTGCGCGAGAAACTATTCACGTAAAGAACTACAGCACTTTAATCACGCAATAGAGATCGCGGAGCATAGCAAAGCACCTCATAGTCATACCTTCAGCGATGATCAAAATACACGAAAACACCTTCAAAGCGCGATCGAATAACATTGCTTCACTGCCCCCGCAATCCTCAGAGGCTCTTATAGGATGGGAGAAGCTTACACAAGCCCGCGATTACTTCATGGGCAATTGTCGGGCCCGTCTTGCGTACGCGACATTCGGTGTAATGTCTGGAGCTGTGCCAGCAGACGCTGCAATGTCAGCACGGAAGCTGAAGTAGCACTTCCGAAATCTATCGGTTTCTTCAAAGCGTTTAACTTGAGCGCTCTGCTGAGTGATCTGGCTCCGAGTGGTTGGAAAGGAGCCGAAATTTGCCAATTTCGTGCGGTCAGAATTTCCCGCATTGCTGAAAATCCGCAGCACTTTGGCACCTCCTCCGAGTTCATAAGCGCAGAAATGATCCAACTTGTACAGCGGCCGTTTGCACGCTACGAAGACAGGGGCATCCTGCAAGCAGCGGTTCAAGAACAAAATGAGCGGACCGCAAAGCGCTTTATTCAATGCTTGCTTGCGGATGCATAGCCGCGCCGGCCGCGATCGATATCGCGTCATGGGTAGCCGAATGTTCTCACGTCGGAAAGCGCGCATTCGAACTCGAGAGGCCCTTGCCAAAGTGTACCCTCGAAAGAGCAATCGATCAAGGATTATACGTCGGAGTTTACCAACAGCAGGCAACACTTGGGAACATCAATATCGATAAGGTGTGAGCCTGGGACAAGCCTGGGGGGGGTTACATTGCTTCCTCAGCGCCTTCCCATGAGTAGCCGTCCCGCGTCCCAGGCCTCCCTCGCCGAAACGCCGCCGCAGCACCGCAGCCGCAGCGCGAAGGGCGCGAGCCTCCACACGCCGCCCGTCGCCTCAGCCTCGACGAGCTCGATCGCCTCGACGATCGCTCGCTAAGCGCTCATACGGCGCTCCCGCTTGCAACCCACCGCCTCCAACCCGGTTGTTATTTATAACAACATCACCCAATATGTAGTTACTTAGCGATTATTCACACAACCCACCCACCTAAACAAAAAGGAGCCACACCCTCATCCCTCCCCCAACCTTATTCCGTGAAGACATGATTGAGTTGCGCGCGTTATCACCTCTCTTCTTTTCCAACCCTCACAATCGAGGGATTTCGCGGTCAACGGGCCATGCGCCAAGAAAATCCAAATCGGCCGGATGAGCATCAGCTCCGCCGCCGGCAAGGCAGCCGAAGCGGGCTCCAAGCGCAAAGCGGACCATAGGCTGCTCAAGACGGCAGCTGCGCTGAGCCCGGTCGAATCGCCGATCCGGACCTCGGTTTCAGCGCATCCCAACGAGAAAGCTGACGCCTCCGTTCCGCTCTGCGGTCAATCCCGTAGGGTTTGCCGAGGTCTGAGCAGGCGGCCAATCTTGCGCTGCGGCGCTCGCGCCGAGGGGCTTCCACCTTTCGGGCCGGGCCTGGCGTCTAACGACTGCTGGTTGTGCTGAGCAAACACCGTCTTAAGATCGGTCGACGCTGCGAGGGAGACGTCCGATCGCTGCGAGCCCCAGGAGTAGGCGTAGTCGAAGACCGGCGCGGGCACGAGCTTGTCCCAACGCTCCAACATCACCTGCATTTCGGACGAGGTCGGCAGCCGATAGGCGTCGCCGCTGTCGGTGCGCCATTCTCCGCCGCCGAAGGATTGAAAGGTGGGGACGATTCGGTCCGGTGGGATGCCGGCATCGCGGCACGCGCGGACAAAGTGGTCGATCATGTCGTAGTCGCACTCAAGCCCGTGGGCTCGACATGGATAGGGTGAGACCCCGAAGAGATCGACATGGGAAATCTCCCGTCGATAAGCCATGGTAAAGCTTGGTAAGGCGGACGAGCCGAGATTTATGAGAGCCACGAAGGTAATCGCTGCCGGGCGGCGCCGGTGAATCCAATCAGCCTCTGCGCGGAGGTCTGACGGTTTGCATTTGGCGCGCCAGCGGCCGGTCGGGTCGGGATCGTCGACGAGGTAGAAGCCAAACGTCTTTGGATGACTGATTGCGGCGCCGACCACAGCCCGGAATCTCGCGGTCACGCCCTCGCACATCCCAACCCATACCAGACCCTTCGTGCCGTTCGGTAGCAGGTCCAACTCGCGTCGACCGGAAACATCCGCCAAATTGAAGCCTGCGCTGGAAGGAAGAAACGCGCCGGCTGGGTCAAAATTTTCGTTTGCCGCAAAGTGCCACGCCTGTGAGGATTTGCCGGCGCGCGCGCCGAACGTCACTCCGAGAGCGCTGACAATTGCTAAAGCGAATCCTGCAAACCTGCACCGGCGCTGTTTAGCATACATAAACTGCGTTCCTTTTGGTCGGTCTCCTCACGATTCGGATTCCGCCTCTTCCTTCAATTGGACCTTGTCGATCTCTCGCCGCGCCCGCTCGAGGTCGATTGCAAGCGGATGCTCGTCATCGGAATTGACGCACAGGATCGCCCGACCGGCCCGTCTCAGTCCGGATTGAAGCCAGTCCGCCGTACGTGCGTGGTCAGTCGGTTTGCCGAGGTCGGACTCGAACAAGCGACCCAGTCGTCCGATTGTCTGTGCCCTCCGTCTCAGTCGCCCCTCGATGTCCGTGATCGGCGCTTCGATCCTTATCGCGAGATCGGAAGGGGGAGTGGCTAAGAGCATCGCCATGACGTCATCATCGGACGCGCGCGGCATGGCAAGCAGAACGGACGACACCGCCTGTATATAGCCTTGATCAAATATCGCGATGCGCTCGCTGTTTCGAGCGCTACGCCAAGCAGCAGATAGGCGAACTAAATACTGCCTCATCCGCAGGGCGGCGATCTGATGTCTGCGCGGAAAGTTTGCGACCAGGACGTCCGTGCTGAAGTCATTCGCCTGCGCGCCAGCGATCCGAAGCGCGATGAGCTGTGCGAGCGGTCGCCCCAGACGACGTAGCGGGTCGATCAAGTTTCGTCGGGCGCAGGCTTCCCCGTTGAAGGCAGATATCGCGCGCTCTTCTCCGGGCCTTGCGCTCACATGGACGTCAACCGTCCGACCTGCCTCCCGCAATCGCGCAGCTAAGGCGCGTGAGAACGTGGTCTTGCCTACCCCAGGCGGACCAAAGAATTCAACGATCACTGGAACCTGTTCCTTCCCCTCAAAATCCACGCCTTTCCCTTAAGGAACCTGCTAGATTGCCCGCCTCGAGATGCTGGTGGCGTCCTCAAGAGGGTGGGCTCGGTGAATGGGAAAGCTGCCATCTCCGGACAGCCACGGCGC
The DNA here is from genome assembly GCA_963726105.1 of uncultured Alphaproteobacteria bacterium. Lineage (GTDB taxonomy): Bacteria > Pseudomonadota > Alphaproteobacteria > Rhizobiales > Beijerinckiaceae > Roseiarcus. The sequence goes on along the minus strand of CAVSBJ010000012.1, from coordinate 434,331 downwards.
CCGATTCTCATGCCCGCCAGAGCGCCGACCCGATCGCCATCACGGGGTCAGTCCGTGCGACGGAACGAGACGATTAGGTCCGTTCTCCGGGTTCGAGCCATCGACCGACTTTTCGGGTCCTGCGTCTGAACGCGATCGCGCCGCCGAAACCGAGGGGTTAAAGTGTAAGTCTGGGCGCTTTGGGGCCTTCTTGTCCCGGAATGCCGTGGGAAGGCTTGTTCTCGGAGCATCTGTGAGGACGGTGAGGATTTGAGGCGAGACATCGGCGAAAGCATCTAGCGTCACGGACGAGGCGAGGAGATCGAGAGCGTCTCTGACCGCCGGAAATCTCGACGCCTTCGATCTGACAACAAGAATTGTTGCGTCGACTGCTGCGGCGATGAGCCGCGTTGCGCTCACCCCGATAACTGGGGGACCTCTCAGGATGACCCAATCATAGCGCGGCTTTAGTTGGGCCAGCAATTGCTTCAGTTGCCCAAACGCGATCAAGGCTAGCAAGTCAACACCGACGTCGGATCCGCCAGGCAGATAATCGAAATCAGTCGTAGGAACGCTCTGAATCGCGACGCTTGGCGGACAGCGTCCGCCGAGGACGTCGAACACGTTCGGGGCAGGGCCCGACTTACGCCGTCCCGATGGACGATGCCGAGGCGGCATCGTATTGAGATCGACCAGAAGCACTCGCTGCCGCATGCGCGCGGCGGCAGACGCGATGCTCGACGCAAATTCGAATGCGTGATCGTCGGCTTCGCTGGTCGTAACGAGGATGATGCGTCGCTCAACCTTCTGCAGCAGCAAGGTTTCAGTGACGACGGCGTCGACTGCGCGCAAATAGCCGACGCCGGACGAAGGAGCGCCTGGTTTCGAGAAAACGCCGCGTCGTCCTCGCTGCGGGATCCCACCCGAATAAGGGAAGGCAAAGTTGTCCTTAAGGTCGGACGGAAGGTAAATACGCTTGTCGAGCGCGCCGACCACAAGCGCGAGAGCAACGCCGAAAATCGCAGAAAACAGGACTGCGGGAATGACGATAAACTTGGAGCTTAGGGAGGTCGGGCGCTCTGGCGGCTTTGCCAGCGCGATGAGCTGGATTGGGGGCGACAAAGCCAGCGACTGCTGACTGCTCTCTTGCCTTCGGCGCGCCAATATTTGGCTTAACTTCAGAGCGGCAATTTCGTTGCGAAGATCTGAGACTTTGCCGATCGCGGCAGTGTCGGAAGACGCTGACGGCTTGGCCTCTAGGCCTTCCACACGCTTTAGCTCAGCCTCGAGGACGGCGATTTGCTGCGAAAGCGTTCCGTTTGCGTCGTCAAGGCTTTGTGCGCCCTGAAGTAAAGGATCTTCGACATAAAGTCGCGCGATCGTGTTGGCAATGTCGGCGGCGTCGGTGGGAGATTTCGCGGTGAAATTGACGGCGATTAGGCGCGACCTCATGACTTGATTGACTTTGAGGCGACGCTCCAAATCGACTGAGTCCGGCACGAGGGATTTTAGGCGCTCGTCGGTCGATAAAACCCCAAAGGCATGCGCCACAAAGACCGACGACTGGAGCATGGCGATTTGAGTATCCACTGAAGCGTCATCAGGACGGCCCGTTCTATCGTCACTCGACCCATTCGCCGCCAGGAGCGCCGTCGCGGTGTAGTTCGGTTTGTGCAAGACGGTGACCACAAGTGAAAGCAACGTCCCCACAACAATGCTCGCGACGATGATCCCAAGTCGGCGTCTGATGTGAAGGAGCGCACGCCTGAGGTCATATTGGCGAACCCTGCTTGAAGGGGGCGGTCCTCGCAACGGAACGGGCTGATTCTCGACCAGTGCGAAGTGAGGCGAGCGCGAGCTCATGTTCATTGCTAAAGCCTTTTCCCTGCCTGCCCTTTGGCCCACGGTCGCGCGCTCGGTCGTCAAGCGGAGGTTGCCTTTGCAGCGACGCTTGTGATCTTCATCGCGCTCGGGCGCTCAATGAGGACAAGCGAATAAGCAACCACAAGCTCGGGCGTCTGAATGCGAAATCACCGTTGTCGTTGGGATTCGCGCCATCGTGGCCCGTCGAACATTGGCTTCCCTGCCGCGGATAGTGGGCAAATGCACACTCATAGATCGCCCCTTTCGCGGTGCGCTGGCGGGATTGCCGGTGCGCGGTTTTGGCACCCAGAAGGTCCGCGGATACAGCGCGGGAGTCAACGCAACGTTCTGGCGAATCAAAAGAATTTTGGCTGAGATCATCTTTCCTCGGGAGCGCAAAGTGATTAGCGCCTACGTCTAAGGAAGTATTGCGCGCCCAACTAGACGTCCGAGGTGGACGTCAAACTCGGCAAGGGGAGCGGAGCACTATTTAAAGCCGAAAAGGGCCATATCCCAATGACCAGGGCTTCAAGATCGCGATTGGTTATGAAGCCCTGCCCTTCATATTGGCGGGAGGACAACGTGCGCCGCTCCTCCGCGCAGTGATCTACGGCCTCGGCGACTCGCTGGGGAACTCACGGAGTTCGGGTTTCCTCGTACTGTTGAGCCGTTCCACGCGACTTTTACTCGTACGTTGGCGCTGTCGAGCGCGCCTTCTGGGATTGGCCGACGCCGCAGAAAGCTCCGCGATGGTGTCACCGATCGGCGTCGGCCGACCTCTCCGGTGGCTGAAGCGTTACGTTGATGACGTCACCCGGCATGAGAACATAGTCCTCGTCAACTAAGAACTTGGAGCGATTGCCGGTCCCTTGCCGTACGACCTCGATCGTGCGCGGCGTGTTGTCTTCAATGCCGACGGCAGTTGGCGGGCCCAATCGAAGCTCCGATTCAAGGCCCTGAATTTTTATCTGAGCGATTGTCTTGGCGCTCGTGGCCTCTTCCAGCTCTTTCAGGAGCGCGATGCGGCGCTCGTCCTCGAAATGCTGAGCTTTGCGGACACTGTCGCTTTTCTGCCGCTTCAGCTCGAGCAGTTCGACGTTAACTTGCAGCGCTCGTGTTGAGGAGAGCAGCAACGCTCGGCGGGCATCAGTGACGCGAGGATTGGTTTCCTGCCCCTTGCTGAGGAGCTCGACGAGTCTCTTGAGTTCGAGCGTATCGGCCCGACTGCCTTGCTCCTCTTCTGCTTGCTGCTTTTCCACGACGGCAATTCTCTCGTCTGCCTGATCCACAGTGGATTTGAGAAAATCGTGCTCGCGCTGGTAGTCGGCCTGGCGCGCCTGAAAGATCGCGTTTTCCGACCTCTCGATTTCGGCAAGCCGCTCCCTCGGCAGAGGCCCGGTTGGAAAGTCGACTTTGCCGAGTTCGTTGGCGCCGGTCAGCTCCGCGGTGGCGCGTGCGATTCTCGCCGTCGCGCTGGCGAAGTCTACCCATGCAAGCTCGAAATCGACCCTCAGGGCGGACAAATCCCGCGTCGGTCTGCCGAACCGGGCGCTGACATCCGTTCCTCCGGCCAAAGCTAAGGCCTGTCTGACCGTCATTTTCGGCAAGAACGTTTGTTCGCCCGCCTTGAGCACGTCGCCGGTCACATAGATAGGACGATAGGCGACGACGGCCGCGCTCACTTCCTCCGGCTGAATGACCATGAGCATCTCGCGCCCGTCGTTTGCTCGCTGCCGGTAGATTTTCTTTGCCAATTGCGTCTGCACCGCCGAGCGCAGCTGGCTCGGTGTGAGGCCCTCGACCGCGAGCGCGCCGACCAAGGGGAACGCAATCGCGCCATCCGGCTGCACGGTGCTGCGCTGTTTGAGTTCCGGAATCCCCGCGACCTCGATTTCGATTGTGTCGCCCTGTTGCACCGTATACTCGGCCCAGGCGGGCGAGATGATCATCGTCATTGCAAATACCGCCGCCCCGCGAGCGGTCCTGAAGGGTTTACGAATCCCGGATACCTGCGAGCACGCGGGGAACTCGGCGAATTTCGCCGGCATTCTCATGGCGCGGCGATCGCCGACTGCGAATGACCCTTTCGGCCACGATTCTGCTCTCCGAATTTCTGGCCGCGATTCGTCGCACGATCTCTCGCGCGATCCGCCACCCCTTGCGAATTACCGCCGGGCGCGTACTCCGGCACGATCTGCGGCAGAACACGCTTAATCCAATCGCAATCACGCGCCTGGGCCGCGGCCATCAGTTCATCGATCTTGCGGAGTTTAGGCCGCGGATCGAAATCAGGCGTGGCCGAGCGCACGCCCGCGACCGCCGTCGGAGACAGACGTTCCCAAGCGTAACTTAGTTCTTCGTGAAGTTTCTCCCCCGGACGAACGCCCACGAATGTGACGTCGATATCGATAAATGGCCGCTTTCCAGCGAACGTTATCATTTCGACCGCGAGATCGAATATTCTCACCGCCTTGCCCATCTCCAACACATATAGCGCGAAGCCCGCCTGCGGCAGGCTCGCGGCGGCGAGCGTTAGCCTCACCGCGTCCTCGATCGACATGAGATATCGAGTCATATCGGGGTGGGTGACGGTCACCGGGCCTCCGGCCTCGATTTGTTTGCGGAAAAGCGGAACGACTGAGCCTGACGAGCCCACCACGTTGCCGAATTGAACGAGGCTTACTCTCGCATCCGGGTGTCGCAGGGCGCGATCATGGATGTAGATCTCCGCCACGCGCTTCGTCAGTCCCATTTGCGACGAGGGGTTGACGGCTTTGTCGGTTGAAATCGCGATGAAGTCCGCGCCAGTCGCGCAGCAGAGGTCCATGACGACCTTCGTCCCAAGAACATTTGTCAGGACAGCTTCGACAACATTGTGTTCTTCGAGCAGGGGGACGTGCTTGAGCGCCGCGGCATGAAAGACAATATCAGGAGATTCGCGCAAGAAGAGATGACGCATCGCGATCTCGTCGCGAATGTCGCAAATACACGCGCTCCAATTTTTGACCGGCCGTTCCCGCTCGAGCGGGTAGCTGACTTGATAGAGGTTGAACTCGCAGGAATTGACCAGACAGAGCCGCTTCGGCGCGAGCCTGGAAATCTGTTTCACGAGCTCGGAGCCGATGGAGCCTCCCGCTCCCGTGACGAGCACGCTGCGGCCCCAAACGCCCTCTGCGGAAACGCCTTGGCGGAACGACGCGGCAGTCCCGAGCGCCGGGAGTCCGCTTACAGACAGGGCTTGCGCCGCATTGAGCCTCGATGCTGGTTGTGAAGACATTTGTTCCCCTAGTCCGCCGACGACCCGGCGCAGACTTCCCGCTCGCCACCCGCCTGCATCGATCGCCGCGCACACGAATGTGAGCTCCGGATTGTAGCAGTGCCAAGCCATCATGCGGTCGAGGGACAAACGGAGGAAGAGCCAAAAAAGGCTTTAGTTTGCGCCAGCATGCGTAGTGAGGGAAGAAACGAAAGGCGTAGCCGTACTTCCAAATCTACGGCGCCCTCCACCTGATTCACGCTTATGCCGCTGAACAAGATGCGCGACGGTGAGGCTCGATTCCCGCGTGGGACAGAGGCCGAGCATGCGCATCCCTTTTTTTCAACCCTCGATCGGCAATCGGGAGGTTGAGGCTGCACTTGCCGTCCTTCAGTCTGGGTGGCTCACAACCGGACGCAAATGTCGTGAATTCGAAGAGCGCTTCGCCGATCTTCTCGGAGGGGGGGTCGAGACTGTGGCAGTCAATTCTGCCACCGCAGGGATCCACCTGGCTGCCGAAGCTTGCGGCATAGGGCCCGGCGACGGGGTGTTGGTGCCGACGCTCACGTTCTCGGCGACAGCTGCCGCATTTCATCATCTTGGCGCCGACATTATACTTGTCGACGTCGATCCCGTCTCGCTTACGATCGACCTTGATGATGCCGATCGGAAATGGACACCGCAATGCAAGGCGATTGCGCCTGTCCATTTTGGCGGTTGGCCATGCGATGGCGAGGCGATAGCCACCTTCGCCCGGCGGCGCGGCCTCAAAGTGGTCGAGGACGCAGCGCACGCTCTACCGGCGCATAGGAATCAACACCTAGTCGGCGCATCGGAATCCGATGCGTGCGTCTTTAGCTTTTACGCCAATAAGACGATCACCACCGGTGAGGGCGGAATGATCGCGACGAGGGACCCAATGTTGGCTGCGCGGGCTCGAACGATGCGTAGTCACGGGCTAAATCGTGACGCCTTTGACAAATTCAACCGCGTCGGGGCGAGTTGGTCGTATGACATTGTTGCCGCCGGCTTCAAATACAACCTGACCGATCTCGCCGCTGCCATTGGATTGGCGCAGTTGGAGCGGGTCTACGAATTTCAAGCCCGCAGAGAGGCGATCGCCGAGCGCTATCTCGAGCAGCTCGCGGATTTGCCTATCGATCTACCAGCGCGTGCGCCCGAAAATGGACTCCACGCCTGGCACCTGTTTCCCATTCGAATCCGCTCGGAAGCGCGCACGGGTCGAGACGACGTGATCGAACGTTTCACGGCAAAAGGCATTGGCAGTTCCGTTCACTACCGACCGCTCCACCAGATGACTTATTGGCGTCGCCAGCTTCATGACCAGGCTGGGTCCTTTCCAGTTGCCGATAGATATTTCGAGGGCGCGCTAACGCTTCCGCTCTATCCGGGAATGGGCGAGGTTGAGGCGGACGAAGTCATATCTGCGCTGCGCGGAGCGCTGCAGTGACGCCAATGAGCGGGCGTTCAATGGCGCTGCGGACGACAGCGGGGACGTCCTGGCGCATGGCGACAAAACGGCTCGAAGACATGCTCGTTGCGGCGATCGGAATCGTGGTTCTCGCCCCGGTCTTCGCAGCGATCGCCATCGCTATCCGGCTTGAGGATGGTGGGCCCGTATTCTATCGCCAAGTTCGGGTCGGCCGGGCGGGGAGGCCATTTGAGATTGACAAGTTCCGCTCGATGACTCCCGCCCCGAAAGGGGGCGCACCGGGTTTGACGATTGCCGGCGATCCCCGCGTGACGCGTGTTGGCGCCTTTTTGCGCGGCGCCAAGCTCGACGAACTGCCGCAGTTGTTCAACGTGCTTCAGGGCGAAATGTCCCTTGTGGGTCCCCGTCCGGAAACGCCGGACCTTATGTTTCACTACTCTCGATCGCAGCGCGCCGTAATGGTATCGGTCCGGCCAGGCATGACCGATTACGCGTCGGTGCTGCTCCGCGACGAGAGCGAACTGCTCGCCCGGGCTTCAGACCCCGCAAGGTTCTATCGTGAACGGATCATGCCGCTGAAATGCGAATTGTGCGCGCACTACGTCAGTGACATGGGCCCATTGGCCGATATGCGCATTCTTCTGGCGACCATTTGGAGCATCTTCTTTCCTCGCGCACCCAATCCGATGATCGGTCGGGCGATCTCCAGCCGCCTCGAGCGCGCGGTCGCATCAGGAAATGATAATGTCGCCTAGCGGACGCGCGCCAGGGGTGTCGTTGCCGCTTCGGACTTTTCCCGCCTGGAGAGCTGTGCAGGCGCTTCGCGCGCGCTCCAATATGGTCGCGGCGGCATTCGGTCCGTTCGCTCGCAAAGTAATGAGCCTGTCGGCGCTCACCGCGTTAGGACAGGCGTCGTTCGTAATCGCCCTCCCCATGCTGTCGCGACTCTATACGCCCTCTGATTTTGGGCTCTTCACGGTTTATTTGTCGATCGTGAATATTGGCGGTCCAATCGTCGGGTTGAAATTCGAATCTGCGCTCTATGCGGCTCGCAATAAACAGGAAGCCAGTAGCACGCTTGCACTATCAGTTCTCACAATCACGATCATGAGCAGCGTCGCCGCCGTTGCCCTATTCATGTTTTCCCGGCAATTGATGGGGACGGTAAGCCCGGCGGCGCGATGGATGGCGTGGTTTCTGCCTTTTGGGCTCTTCCTCGCGGGCATGTGGTCTGCATCGTCAGCGTGGGCTGTCAAGTCGGAAGCAATCTCTACACTCGGGATCGCTCGCCTCGCTCAACCCGCAGCCATGACTGGAATGCAGCTTGTCGCCGGGCTCACAGTGCCAGCAAGTGGCATAATCCTGATTGGCGCTCATCTCATCAGTCACATCGCCTATTCGACTTTTATCTTCTCGAGAACGGTGAGTTTGAGCGACCTTTCGGCGCTGGTCCCGAATCGATGGACAGTGGTGTTACAGCACGCTAGAGCCCAAAGCCGCTTTCCCGTCTACGTGCTGCCCGCGCAGATCAGCTTTCTCGCGGTCAGCAACCTTCCGCCGTTGCTTCTATCGTTATTCTACGGCGCCGAAATTGCCGGATATTGTGGAATCGCCTATCGGCTGGTCGCGGCGCCGCTCGCCGTTGCGTCGCTGCCTCTTGGCGCCATTTTCACGAGCGTCATCAGCCAGCTTCCGCACGGCACGGTCGTCGTCCCGCTTGCGCGCAGGGTGTTTCTTGCGAGCCTCCTCTTTGTGGCCGTCCCGATCCTGTTGCTCGGCGCCGCCGCGCCGGCTTTTGCGCCCGCAGTGCTCGGTGACCGTTGGCTCAACACCGGACAGATTATTGCGGCTTTTGCCCTTATCGGCGCGGCGCAATCGCTGGCGGTGCCGTTCATGGAGGTTACCTCCATCTTTCGATCCCAGGCCTTGAGATTCGTCATCGAGTTCATCCCCGCCGCACTTGTCATCGGCTCTATCTTGCTTGGAGGACTTTATGGTTGGCTCCCTCTCAAGACCATTTGGTTTATGTCGATTGCGGGCGCCGGAAGTTCGCTGGTGGGTCTCGCGGTGCTGTGGACACGTTTGCCGGCGATGGTTGAATCCGCCATCCGCTACCGCGCGGCAGAAGAAAACGCTCGCCAACCGATGGAAAGATAGGCTGCTCCCCAGCCGCGCTGCGTCCGCTGCGTTAGAGCGGGCGACGATTTAACGACGTGGGCCAAATAGCAATAGTCGGGGATTTTGACGAAGCCCATGAAGGCAACGGGTCTATTGTGATGACGATATGTGGCTGGCAAGCGAATTTGCCGGAACTGGGAGCCTGTGGACCAAATGGATGGCTGGGCTTCAGCACCGGTCATTGCTCAGCGCCTATTGGGTCTGAATGTTCAAAGTACGGGTGCAATTTATGTGTGGAATTGTCGGGATTCTCGGGGCGGGGCCGGTCGCGGGCTCGATCGTCGATGCGCTGAAGCGGCTCGAATATCGGGGCTACGATTCGGCGGGCGTGGCGACGCTCGAGAACGGCAAGCTCGAGCGGCGGCGCGCCGAGGGCAAGCTCAGGAACCTTGAGGCGAAGCTCGCCGCGGCGCCGCTTGGCGGGGCGATCGGGATCGGCCACACGCGCTGGGCGACGCATGGCAAGCCGACGGAAAGAAACGCCCATCCGCACGCCTCGCCGAGGCTTGCGGTCGTCCACAACGGCATCATCGAGAATTTCCGCGCGCTGCGGCAGGAACTCGCCGCCAAAGGCTATGCGTTTGCGACCGAGACCGATTCCGAGATTGCCGCGTTTGTGGTCGAGGACGAACTCGAACACGGCAAATCGCCCCAAGAGGCGGTTCAGGGGGCGCTCGGGCGGCTGCGCGGGGCGTTCGCGCTCGTCTATCTGTTCGAGGGCGAGGAGGATCTCCTGATCGGCGCCCGCCAGGGCGCGCCGCTGGCGATCGGCTACGGCGACGGGGAAATGTATCTGGGCTCGGATGCGCTCGCGCTCAGCCCGTTCACTGACCGCATCGCCTATCTCGAGGAAGGCGACTGGGTCGTGCTGAGCCGGGAAGGCGCGGACATTCGCGACGCGAGCGGCAAGCGGGTCGAGCGCCGCATCCAGCGCAGCCCGGCCGGCAGCCTCTTGGCGGAAAAGGGCAATTACCGGCACTTCATGGCCAAGGAGATCCACGAGCAGCCGGAGGTGGTCGGGCACACGCTCGCTCGTTACATCGACATGGCGGCGCTTAAGCTGAAACCCTTCGCCTGGCCGGCCGATCCGACGCGGCTCACGCGTGTGACGATTGTCGGCTGCGGCACCGCCTATATAGCCGGCCTCATCGCCAAATATTGGATCGAGCGCTGGGCGCGGCTGCCGGTCGAGATCGATGTCGCCTCGGAATATCGCTACCGCGAAGCGCCCGTCGACGACGGCGGCTTGACCATCGTCGTCTCGCAATCGGGCGAGACGGCGGACACGCTGGCGTCGCTGCGCTACGTGCAGGAGAGGGGGGCGAAGACGGTCGGCGTCGTCAACGTGCCGGATTCCAGCATCGCCCGGCTGACCGATGCGGCGGCGCCCACGCTCGCCGGCCCCGAGATCGGGGTCGCCTCGACCAAGGCTTTCACCTGCCAGCTCGCTGCGCTGGCCGCGCTGGCGATCGGCCTCGGCAAAGCGCGCGGGATCCTCGACGATGCGGCAGAGGCGGCGCTGGTCGGCGAGCTCGTCGCCACCCCCGGTCTTCTCGCCGAGGCGCTCAAGCTTGAGCCCATTGCCGAGAAGCTGGCGCAAGCGATCGCGCGCGCCCGCGACGTGCTCTATCTCGGCCGCGGCACCGCTTATCCGCTGGCGCTCGAAGGGGCGCTGAAACTGAAGGAATTGAGCTACATCCACGCAGAAGGATATGCGGCGGGTGAACTCAAGCACGGGCCAATCGCGCTCATCGACGAAGCGATGCCGGTGATCGTCATCGCGCCGCGCGACGCGGTGTTCGAGAAGACTTTGTCCAACATGCAGGAAGTCGCGGCGCGCGGCGGGCGCCTCATTCTGATCGGCGACCGGCACGCGGCCGAAGAGGCGGGAGTCATGATCGAGCACGTCCTGCCGATGCCCGACATGACCGTCAATTTCGCCCCGATCGTCTATGCCGCGCCGATCCAGATGCTCGCCTATCACACCGCCGTCATCATGGGTAAGGACGCAGATCAGCCCCGCAACCTGGCGAAATCGGTGACGGTGGAGTGAGGCTCAGACAAATGCCTATGAGACCGGCCGCCTCCGAGGGTCTGGATGGGCGTCGTCGTCATTGGCGGAGACGATGGCGACGTGGAGGCGAGCCGGTGCTTTCTGCCGGTCGAGACGTTGAAATGTGGTGGTGCTAGGGCCCATCGCAAATTGACAAATGTCAGTTCATTTAGTCGTAGGGAGTGTCATAGATGGCGCGCAGGTATTTTGGCACGGACGGCATTCGGGGCCGGGCCAACAGCCAGATCACGGCGGATATGGCGCTGAAGGTTGGCCAGGCGGCCGGGCTGGCGTTTCGCCGGGGCGACCACCGCCATCGGGTGGTGATCGGCAAGGATACGCGGCTTTCGAGCTACATGATCGAGTATGCGCTGGTCGCGGGCTTCACCTCGGTCGGGGCTGACGTGCTGCTGCTGGGGCCGGTTCCGACGCCTGCGGTGGCGATGCTGACGCACTCGATGCGCTGCGACCTGGGGGTGATGATCTCCGCTTCCCACAATCCTTACGAGGACAACGGCATCAAGCTGTTCGGGCCGGACGGTTATAAATTGTCCGACGAGGTCGAGGCGCGCATCGAGGCTTTGATGGATGGCGACGTCGCGCCGAAGCTCGCCAATTCCCCTGACCTCGGCCGCGCCAAGCGCATCGACGACGTCGAGGCCCGCTACATCGAATACGCCAAGCGAACGCTGTCCCGCGACGTGTCGCTCGAGGGCTTGCGGGTGGTGGTCGACTGCGCCAATGGCGCGGCTTACAAGGTCGCGCCCGAAGCGTTGTGGGAGCTCGGCGCCGAGGTGATCAAGATCGGCGTCGAACCGAACGGGCTCAACATCAATTTCGAGGTCGGCTCGACCGCGCCCGAGGCTTTGGCGCGCAAGGTCCGGGAGATGCGGGCGGATGTCGGCATCGCTCTCGACGGCGACGCCGACCGCATGATCCTGATCGACGAGAAGGGGCGCCTGATCGACGGCGATCAGGTGATGGCGGTCGTCGCCGAGAGCTGGCGCGACGAGGGCCGCTTGTCCAGGCCCGGCGTGGTCGCCACGGTGATGTCGAACCTGGGCCTCGAGCGCCATCTCATGAGCCTGGGGCTCACGCTCGAGCGCACCGCGGTCGGCGATCGCTACGTGATCGAACGGATGCGCGAAAAAGGCTTCAATGTCGGCGGCGAGCAGTCGGGCCACATCATCCTGTCCGATTATTCGACCACCGGCGACGGCCTGGTGGCGGCGATGCAGGTGCTGGCGGTCGTGCGCAAGCTCGGCCGACCGGCGAGCGAAGTCTGCCGACGGTTCGAGCCGGTGCCGCAGGTGTTGCGCAACGTTCGCTTCAAGGGCGGCCGGCCGCTGGAGAATCCGGCGGTGGCGAAGGCGATCGCCGACGCGACCGCTCGCTTGGGCGAACGTGGCCGGCTTCTCGTCCGCCCCTCCGGCACCGAGCCGGTGATCCGGGTGATGGGCGAGGCGGACGACCAGGCTCTGGTCGACGCTCTGGTCAGCGACGTCTGCGAAGCGGTCGCTGGCGCCGCCTAGACGTTTAGTCCCGGCGTCTGCTGGAGCGGATTGAGTTTGAATCTCTGAGGCTCTGAGTCCATGCTTTGCAGACGAACTCGTAGGGGGTCATGCGTTTGAGGGTCTTGAGCCTTGTGGCGAAGTTGTAGGCGTCGGCGATGTCCCGCAGATGCGTGCGCAGCTGCTCGTGTGTTTCGTAGAAGTAGCGTTTGACGGTTGCGTCCTCGATCGTCTGGTTCATCCGCTCGACCTGACCATTCGTCCACGGATGCTTCGGCTTCGTCGACCTATGGTCGATATTGTGGACGGCGCAGGCCTATTCGAAGGCCTGCGCTCGGAAGGGCTTCTGGTTGGTGATCGTCTCTCGGATTTCCACGGGCGACCAGGAGTTGCCAGCGGGATCGGTGAAGTGGGTTTCCGGAGGCGATCGAGGCCGTCTTTCCGCAAGCCGCGGTTCAAACTTGCATCGTTCATCTGATCCGCAATTCGCTGGATTTTGCGTCCTGGAAAGAACGGAAGCCCATCGTCGCCGAGCTGCGCGAAATCTACCGCGCCGCAGACGCCGAGGCCAGCCGCAAGGCCCTGGAGGCCTTCGAGAACAGCCCATGGGGCCGAAAATATGCGGCAATTGGCCAAATCTGGCGCCGGCAGGGGGAGCAGGTCATCCCGTTCTTCGCCTTCGCTCCGGCGGTCCGGACAATCATCTACACCGCGAACGCGGTCGAGGCCTTGAACGCCAACCCTCGAGCTTCGACTTGGTGAGGCTCGTTAATGCGGCGTTGAGCTTGCTTTCGAGAGAGGTCACGGCCAAACGCCTTCGTTCCGATACTGGGTCGCCTGCCGGGCCATAGTCGCGTTCAGCGGCGCGAGTTGCCGTCCGGCCTGACTCGCCCCGGGCTCAACTAGTCTAGACTAGCGGCGACCGATGGCGGACGAGAAATGCGCCTCGTCAATTGCGCGTCGGATCTTCTGCATCGTGACGGTCGGGATGTCTCAAACCTTCCGGCGGGCATCAGGATCAGTTCGCCGTTGCACGGCTCAAGGAGCGCCTTTCGCTCGACGGGCTCGTGGGTCGTCTTAGACACCAAGGGCCTCAAAACCCAGCTTGCCGTCGGGCACGGACAACAAGGCGTCAGTTCAAGGCCCGTGAGAGGCAGGTCGGCGCCCGGCGACATCTAGCGCGCCATGAGCGGAGATACTTCAAAAGGAGGAGGTGGCGTATCACTTTCTGCCACCGGAAATCCCACTCCGGGGGTGTCATAAATGCTTTACATTTTGTTTACGATGAGTAAATTGAACTGCCCGGTTGTGGATCTTGGCTCATTGGAAAGATTGAGCTTTGGTTCTGGATCGATCGAAGGTGACCCCAGCGTAAGTCTGGGCGGTTGTGTAAGGTTAAACGCGAGGGGCCGTTTGGCTGGGGATTTTAGCAATCTGGACTCGTTATGTGCCTCGACCCGATTCCTCGGATCGTCTGTATCACCGTATAAATATCTGACGGGACTGATTTATCCATCTTATCGATCAAAAAATAGGGAACGGAAATGGGTGTGCAAGGGAACGATTTCGATGAGCGGTTGTCGCAAAACGAAATTCGCGAGGTTGGGGTTCCTCGAGCGCTTTCTATAGTCGATGATCGGGTACCCGACGAATTCTACACGATAGACCCCCCACGAGAGCCAATTAAATTCGACCGAGGGGAGACCTTATCGGCCGAACACACCACGCGTCGGTTGGGTGTGCAAAGCAATAAAGCGCCTGAAAAAAAGGTGATTATCGTCGAAAGCCGAATTTTTCTACGGGAATGCATTCAGAGAAGCATTCAGTCGGCGCTGTCGATACCCGTGGAGACGTTGTCTTCATTTTCGGAGATGAGCGAAAAAGCGACCATCGGATCGGCGCGATTGGTAATCATTTCTCTGGGCGAGACGAACACGCAGGAAAGCGCGGAAGCATTGAGTCTTATTTCGGCTCTAGCCCCGTCTATATCGACTATTGTTCTTTCTTCCAAGTTTGATTTCGGCGTCATGCGGGCTGTGATTGGCTGCGGGGCAAAGGGTTATATTCCAATGACGATGGGATTCGAAATCGCGGTCGAAGCAGTTCGCTTTGTGTTGGCGGGGGGGACATACCTCCCGGCGGAATGCCTCCTCTCAGCGATCCCGTCTGCCGTTACGCCGTCGCGTCCCGCGACGTCCGGCGCCATCACCGGACGCGAACTCGCAGTTGTCCGCGCGATCCATCAGGGCAAACCGAACAAGATCATCGCTTACGAACTGAACATGTGCGAAAGCACTGTAAAAGTGCATGTTCGCCATATCATGAAAAAACTGCGAGCCAAGAACCGTACGGACGTGGCGATCAAGGCAACGGCGCTCCTTGCATGTTCCAGATGTACGACCCAAAGCGAATGCTGGTCCGCTGGACGGTGTTCAATGCGATTCGCCTAGAGCCTCGGACGGTCAGATTGAATCGTAGGGGATTCCCGCGGGGATGAGAATGTGATTCACTTCCGAGTGGAGGTGATTTGCGATGCCGAAGCCCTATTCGCTTGATCTTCGCGAGTGAGTTACGTCGGGGCTGGGCATTCGCGGCGTGCGGCGGCGGCCCATTTCAGGGTGTCGCCCTTGTTTGTCATTAATTTGATGACGGCTTTTCGCCAGCGCGGGGCGGTTACGCCCAAGGCGCTCGGCGGCTGGCGGCACAGCAAGCTCGACCCGCACCGCGTCTTCATCTTGCGCCGCGTGGCGGAGAAGGACGACATCAGCATGCCGGAACTGGCCGGCGAACTCCATGCCGCCAGCGGAGTGAAAGCCGACCCTGCCTCGCTGTCGCGCTGGCTGATCCGCAACGGCCTGAGCTTTAAAAAAAGCCTTCAGGCCAGCGAATGCGATCGGCCCGACGTGCGCCAGGCGCGCGAGGCGTGGAAGGCTGAACGACAGCCCAAGATGCAGACCGAGCCGCATAGGCTGGTGTTCATCGACGAAACAGGAACCAACACAAAAATGAACCGGGCGCGCGGACGCTGCGAGAGGGGCGAGCGCCTTCGCTCCAAGGCCCCCTTCGGCCATTGGAAGACCCAGACTTTCGTCGCCGGACTGCGCTGCGGCGCCCTAACTGCGCCATGGGTCATCGACGCGCCGATGGACCGCACGATCTTCGGCGCCTACGTGCGCACCCAGCTCGTCCCAACGCTGCAAGAAGGCGACATCGTCATCTTGGACAATCTGCCCGCCCACAAAAGCCCGGCCGCCGAGCAAGCCATCCGCGAGCGTGGCGCCTGGCTCATGTTTCCGCCCCCTACAGCCCCCGACCTCAATCCGATCGAAATGGCCTTCGCCAAACTCAAGGCGCATCTGCGCGCCATGGCCATGCGCACCATCGACGAACTCTGGAACGCCATCGGCCAAATCTGCGATCTCTTCACCCCCAGAGGAATGCGCAAACTACTTCGAAGCCGCAGGATATGGATTCAAATGAGCGTCCGACGCTCTAGCAGGCTGCTGAAAAAGTCAGTGCGTTTGTGCGATAAGGGAGGCAGGCGCGATTTTTTGCGGGTGGATGCGGCTCATTTTTGAGGTTTTGGCCTGCGGTGGGGTCATTGTTCTCTCGCTTTTCATGTCGCCGGACGCACTTCGCCCTTCGGGGCCAGGAGCTTGGGCAGGCGGACGATGTCGTAGGCGGCCATGGCGAAGGCGAAAGCGGCGCGGACCTTGTCGAGGCCGCGCCCCCTCACCTGCGTCAGACCGCCGACAGTCTTCGTCCAGCCGAAGCCTTCCTCGATGCGCTTGCGCAGCCGCTGGCTGACGGCGTAGCCGAGGCTCGCCGCGACCTCCGGCGGAACCGCGGTTTTGCGCGTCTTGCCATGCTTGCTCACCGTCCCGTTGATCGCGACGTGCGGCGCGATCCCACGCGCCTTCAAGCCCTCGACGAAGGCCTCGGCGTCGTAGCCCTTGTCGGCGCCGAGGGTCGCCCCCTTGGGCAGGCGCTGGCTGAAAGCCGCCGCCGCCTCGCGCTCGGCCGTTCCGGTCGCCAGCGTCGCCTCGGCCGCCGCCACGAGCCCGTTGCGATTCTCCATCAAGGCGTGGCCAAGATAGGCGAGACGGCTCTCCTGCCCGGCGCCTTTGCGGTAAAGGCGAGCGTCCTTGTCCGTCGTCGAGGCGTGCGTCGCGTTCGATCGCTTGGTCTTGCGAAAGTCGGCCTCGCGGTTGCGCCCCGGCTGAGACGGATCGCCCGAGCCGGTCCCCGGGTCTTCGCCCGAGGAGCTCTTCGGACGGAAGCTCTTCATCGACGCCCAGGCTTTCAACATCGTTCCATCGACCGAAAAATGCTCGGCGCTCAGAAGCCCCTTCACCTCCGCCAGGCCGAGCAGCGAAGACAGAAACTCTTGCGCAATCTCGTGCGTGAGCAAGCGGTCGCGGTTCTTCGAGAAGGTCGAGGCGTCGAACACCCTCTCGTCGATCGACAGCCCGACGAACCAGCGAAACAGCATGTCGAACTCCAGCCGTTCGACCAGCTGCCGCTCCGAGCGGATCGAATAGAGAAGCTGCAGAAGCGAAGCTCGCAGAAGGCGCTCCGGCGGGATGGATGGACGCCCGATCCCCTCGTAAAGCGCGGAAAACCTCGCGTCGAGCTCAGCCAAAGCCGCGTTCGTCAGCCGCCGCATCGCCCGCAGCGGATGCTGCGCCGGGATGCGCGCCTCGACGTCGACGTAAGAGAACAAGGCCCCGCTCGTCCGATCCTCGCCCCGCATCGGTTCCTCCCGAATCGCCTCGCCGACGCAAGCGAATCACGCCGCAAACCAAAATTCCAGAACCTTTCCGCGCCACTTTTTCAGCAGCCTGCTAGCGCTTATTTTGCCCAGGCGGCGCTCGCCCGCCGATACAAGCCATGATCGCGTTCATCGACGATCACCGCGAGGCGTATGGGGTCGAGCCGATCTGCAAGGTGTTGCCGATCGCCCCATCCACCTACCGCGCCCATGCGGCAAAGCGGGCCGACCCCGCCAAACTATCGGCGCGGGCGAAGCAGGATGCGATCCGCAAGATCGAGATCAGGCGTGTCTTGGCGGAGAACTTCGACGTCTACGGCGTGCGCAAGGTCTGGCGGCAGTTGCGCCGCGAGGGCGAGGATATCGCCCGATGCACCGTGGAGCGACTGATGCGGAGCATGGGCCTGCAAGGCGTGATCCGCGGCAAGCCAGTCAAACCACGATCGGCGACACGGCCGCACCGTGTCCGCTGGATCCTGTCAACCGCCAGTTCCGGGCGCCCAGGCCGAACCCGCTCTGGGTCTCGGACTTCACCGATGTCGCGACCTGGACCGGCTTCGTCTACGTCGCGTTCGTGATCGACGCCTACGCCCGGCGCATCGTGGGCTGGCGGGCATCACGGACCGCACATGCAAGCTTCGTTCTCGATGCGTGGGAACAGGCCCTGCATGACCGGCGGCCCGCGCATCGCGACGGGCTCGCGCATCACCGCGACCGGGGCAGCCAAGGCGGATTCAAGCGGTCGTCGCAACAGGCGTATTCGGTTCTATGGCAACCATTGGTCAAGCGCTTCGGCCGGAGTCCTCCACCCGAGGGTTTTTCGCGGTCTCGCGTTGAGGGTTGCGGCAACGGCTGCGATCGTCTCTGCGCTGTGGGTGCTCAGGTCCGTGCCCTTTGGGAAGTACTGGCGCAGCAATCCATTGGTGTTTTCGTTGGCGCCCCGCTGCCAGGGGCTCTGGGGATCGCAGAAGTAGACTTGGATTCCAGTGTCGATTTTAAGCGCCACGTGTTGGGCCATCTCGGCGCCTTGGTCCCATGTCAACGAGCGGCGAAGTTCCTGAGGCAGGGTTACGATGGTGCGCGTGATGGCATCGCGAACGGCCTCGGCGCCATGCCCTGCGAGAGCCGGTCCATTCTTGGCTCGCGGCGTGGCCCCATGACCGTCCAGTCGCGGCAGGTGTAGCAGCATCGTAAAGCGCGTCGTACGCTCGACCAGTGTGCCTATTGCCGAACTGCCAAGCCCCAGAATGAGGTCGCCCTCCCAGTGCCCCGGAATCGCACGGTCATCCGCCTCGGCCGGGCGCTGGCTGATCATGATCTCGGATGACACGAAGCCCTTGCCGCGCTGGCCCACGCGCGCCCGCGGCGTCCGCAACGCCCGCCCGGTTCGCAGGCATGCGGTCAGTTCTCGTCGAAGGGCCCCTCGGCCTTGGATGAAGAGTGCTTGATAAATGGCTTCGTGACTGATCCGCATGGTCTCGTCATTCGGAAAGTCTACAGCCAATCGCCGGGCGATCTGCTCCGGGCTCCATGCCGTGCTCCATCGACGAGCCTTTCGTTGTCCATGACGGCGTCCACTCCAGCAGACCATAGGACCGGCAACGACAGCACCATTACGAGCAGCGACCGTTCCGGCCAGCCTCTCCTCGACATAGACGCGTAAGGCCCGGTTCAGCGCAAGCTTGGCGCCTTTCGGACGCCGGCCCGATCGCTCGGCGTGCCATTGGGCTGTCGACGCACGATATTCCAAGCCACCGCTGCGCGTGGCGGCATTGCGCCGTAGCTCACGGGAGATCGTCGAGGCGGATCGACCAAGCCGGCGTCCGATCTCGCGCTTCGAAAGGCCCTGAACGCGCAGAAGCGCGATCTCCTCACGTTCGGCAAACGAGAGATATCGTCCGGACGGGGGCTCGGCCGAAGATCTGAACATCGCTGGTGGCATGCCGCCTGCCTTTCGGAACATCCTGGTTCCGACAGGCTGCGACATACCAGCCGCCAGCGCAGCCTCCTCGCTGGTCATCCCCTTCGCAATCCCCAACCAAAATCGCTGAAGTTCAGATCGCTCCGCTGCTGGCGGCCGTCCCGGTGACGGCAGCGGGGCCCGTCCAGAATGGTGTGATCGGCGCTTTCGAGGGCTCATCGCAACCTCCTTCGTTAAGGTGTTGCGACGACCGCTTGAATCCGCCCAATACGTCTCGATCACATACACCCAGCGCTTGGCGGAAGCGGGTATCGAGCCTTCTGTAGGCAGCGTCGGCGACAGCTACGACAATGCTCTCGCCGAAACCATCAACGGTCTCTACAAAGCCGAGGCCATCCATCGGCGCCCACCATGGCGGTCATTCGAGGCTGTCGCGTTCGCGGCTGAAGCAGTTCGAGGACGAGAGCGCCAAACTGAAGAAGCTTTTGGCCGAGCCGATGTTGGATGCCGCCGCGCCCCGCGAGCTTCTCGCAAAAAATGGGAGGGCCCGCCGCCAGGCGCGAAGGCGTCGCGCATCTGCAGGCCGTGGTGGGCCTAAGGAACGGCGGGCCTGCTCCATTGTCAAGCGGATCGAAAGATGGTCCGCTACAAATCCCGTCGTGTGATCCGGCGTGGAAGATTGACCCCGTGAAGCGGGGTATCGGCGTCCAAAATTGACCCCCTGAGATTTGGTCTGATCGGCTGCCTGCTCTGGCGCGAAGCGGGCGGTGGGGGATGCTGATTGTGGAGACGATCGGTCGGATACGTCGCGAGCATTTTGTTCAGGGGAAGTCGATCAAGGAGATCGCCCGCACCCTGAAGCTGTCCCGCAACCCAGTCCGGAAAGTTCTTTGGTCTGAGGACACGTCGTTTTCCTAGGAGCGCCAGGTGCAGCCGCGCCCGAAGGTCGGCCGATGGAAAGAGGAACTTGATCGGCTTCCGGCGACGAATTCCAAGGCGTCGGCGCGCGAGCAGCTGACGCTGATCCGGATTTTCGAGGAGCCGCGCGCGCTCGGCTATGAGGGTGGTTATGACGCCATCCGCCGTTATGCGGGAAGCTGGGCGAAGGCCAATGCAAGTGAGACGGCGAGCGCGTTCGTCCCGCTGACGTTTGCGCCGGGCGAAGCCTACCAGTTCGACTGGAGCCATGAGATCGTCGTCATGGACGGGGGACAACGATCGTGAAGGTCGCGCACGTCCGCGTTTGCCACCGCCGCATGATGTCGGTGCGCGCCTATTCGCGCGAGACGCAGGAGATGGTGTTCGACGCCCACGAAAGGGCGTTCGCGTTCTTCAAGGGCGCCTGCGCGCTGGGCATCTACGACAACATGAAGACGGCGGTGGAGACGATCTTCGTCGGCAAGGATCGTCAGTACAATCGCCGCTTCCTCCAGATGGGCTCGCACCATCTCGTCGATCCCGTCGCCTGCGCCGCGGCTTCGGTTCAAGAACTATGACGAACTGAACAACTATGACGAACTGAACGCCTGGCTTCTCGACAAGTGCCTTCTGGGCGAAGGCGCACCCCCATCCCGAGCGGCCCGATCGGACGATCTGGGGGTCTTCGAAGAGGAGCGGCCGAAGCTCATTCCTTATCGCGGCCGCTTCGACGGTTCCACGCCTTGCCGGCTTCGGTGTTGAAGACCTGCCTGGTCCGGTTCGACAACAACAAGTACTCGGTGAGCGCGAGCGCCGTCAGCCGTCCCGTCGACATCCACGCCAACGCCGATCGCGTCGTGATTCGCCAGGACGGAGGGATCGTGGCGGAGCATCGACGCAGCTATGGCCGCGGCGCGACGATTTACGATCCTTGGCATTACGTGCCGGTCCTGGCGCGCAAGCCGGGCGCTCTACGCAATGGCACGCCATTCAAGGACTGGGTCTTGCCTGCGGCTCTGGACCGGGTCCGGCGCAAGCTCGCGGGTTCGAGCGACGGCGATCCGCAGATGGTCAAAATCCTCGCCGCGGTGCTGAGCGACGGCCTGCCAGCGGTCGAAGCGGCTTGCACGCAGGCGCTCGCCGAGGGCGTTCATTCCGCCGACGTCATTCTCAATATCCTTGCCCGCCAGCGCGATCCGGAGCCGGCGGCGACGATCATGACGCCCGAGGCCTTGCGGCTTCTTCACGCTCCGAGCGCCGACTGCGCCCGTTACGACCAGATCAGGAGCGCTTAACCGATGGAGCGAACCGAAGTTCTCGACATGATGGGCGGCCTCAAGCTCTATGGGATGAGGAGCGCCTACGACGAGACGCTGGCCACGGCGCTCAAGCGCAAGCATGAGCCGCAGCGCTTCGTCGGCGATCTTCTGAAGACCGAGATCTCAGAGAAGCAGGCTCGCTCGATCAAATACCAGCTCACGGTCGCCAAACTGCCGCTTGCCAAGGACGTCGACGACTTCGCGTTCAAGAACACGCCGATCAACGAGGCGCTGGTGCGCGATCTCGCCGGCGGCGGCTTCATCACTCAGCAGCGCAACTCGTCCTGCGCGGCGGAACAGGAACGGGCAAGACGCATCTCCCCATCGCCATCGCGCGAAGCTGCTTCCGCGCCGGATCGCGTGGGCGCTTCTTCACCACCGTCGATCTCGTCAACCAGCTCGAGGCTCAGGCCCCTGCTGGTCGCCAGGGACGACTTGCCGATTATCTCACCCGTCTCGACTTCGTCATTCTCGACGAACTGGGTTATCTCCCCTTCGCCCAGGCCGGCGGCCAGTTGCTGTTCCACCTCGTCAGCCGGCTCTACGAGCGAACCTCGATCGCGGTGACCACCAACCTTCGCCTTCGGCGAATGGCCGAGCGTCTTCGGCGATCCGAAGATGACCACCGCCTTGGTCGACCGCCTCACTCACCACTGCGACATAGTCGAGACCGGAAACGAAAGCTGGCGCTTCAAAAACCGCGCCTGACCGCTCCGAGAAATCAGAGACTTCCCGATCCGCGCTCGCCCCGGCTGCGCAACCCCAGCCAGCTCCGGCGGGGCGACCGCTACCGTCCGTGCGAGGCTAAAAAGGGGTCAATCTTAGACACCGATCGGGGGCAGTTTTTTGCGCGCCGATTGACATGCAAAGCATGGGCTTCGCAGCCCGAACGATTCAAACTCAACCCGCTCCACAAAAGCCCGGGACCAAACATCTAGAAACTCGGATCGCCACTTTAGCATTTGCTTGGCGGGCATGAGGAGGGCGCGCGGACAGGCGCGCGGCCTGGCGTTTCAAATTCTTTTAGACCCCTTGGGATTCCTTTTTAGGGGCAAATCAGATTCAAGGCTGCTTTTGGGAGGCAGTCTTGGGTGTGATGGATCGGTTGGTTTTGAGCGAGGCGGGGTGGGAGCGGATGGCTCCGCTGATCATTGGTCGACCTGACCAGAAAGGTTCGACCGGGCGCGACAATCGGATGTTCGTGGAAGGTGTGCTGTGGATCGTGCGCACCGGCTCTCCCTGACGCGATCTTCCGGAGGCGTTTGGCGATTGGAACAGCGTGTTCCGGCGCTTTAGGCCGAGGAAGTCACAAGGGGGTTTGGCGGCGGATCTTCGAGGCGATGTCCGATGATCCGGACTTTGAATATCGGATCGTCGATTGCACCATCGTGCGGGCGCATCAGCACGCCGCGGGGGCGAAAAAAAGGGTCTGAAGATCAAGCGTTCGGCCGCTCGCGGCGGCCTGAGCACCAAGATCCATATGGCCGTTCGCGGCCTGGGATGGCCGGTGCGGTTCACGCTGACCGCAGGTCAGAAGGGCGATGCGCCGCAAGCCGCCGCCTTGATCGAGGGATGGCCCGCCGAGGCGGTCATGGCCGATACAGCCTATGACGCCGATCTCTTGCGCCAAGCCATCGACGCCAAAGGCGCGATCGCCGTCATCCCCAACAACCCGTCGCGCGCCCTCAAATATCCGCTCGACAAGCATCTCTACGCCCAGCGTCATCGGGTGCACTGCTGTTTCTCAAAACTCAAGCAATTCCGCCGTGTCGCAACCCGCTTCGAAAAGACCGCACGCAATTACCGCGCCGTCCTAACTCTCGCCGCCATCATCTTATGGATCCCGATAAGTGTCCACACGGCCTAGGGCTGCTTCCCGGACCTGATGATAAAACGGCGTGATACTCGGCTTCCCTGTTCTGTCGAACACGACAAGCTCGTTCTCTTCGTCGGGCCTTGGAAACAGGTGCAGGTTGCCGGTGCTGGCGCAGTGCTGGCTATAAGCGGCGTCAATGGCCGCCTGCCGCTCTTTGAGATGCTGTTCTTCATCCTCGATATAGAAGCCAATCGAGACGCATTCTTCGACGCGCAAGCCAATCCACGGGAGAGCGGTCGCACAGCTCGATTGCAATTGCTGCACAAGCGGCGTTTTTCCGTCTCCGCCATCCCCTTGCATCAAGGTGCTTTTCCGTGTCGGAATCCACCCGTCGTGCACGATCCATCCGCGTCGGAATGGGCTCGCCTTTGACGAAGCGAACGGGGACGAGCTTCGGCAGCGGCGCGGCACTCGTGTTGCCGCCGTTGCCTTGCTCAGCTCGCTTTCGCTCTCTGTAGAGGCGCGCCTCCTCGGCAAAGAACGCGTTTCTCTCCGCGAGGGGCAAATCGCTGAAGCCGGGCGGATAAGCGGTCATTTTAGGTCACGCGGCGAGCGCTGGTGGGAAATGCCTCCTCAGCCATTGCGAGCCTCCCGCCACGTAATGCGCTCGAATGCGGCCGGGCCGATTCGCTGTCCGGGCTCGAAGACGAACCATGCGAACGGCGAGCCTCCGGTGGGCCGTGCGCGGCCCTTGCCAGTTCTGGCGGTGCATCATCGGCAGGCGGTCGGTTCCGGCCAGACGCGCCCCAGATGGCCGTCGATGAGGTCGGAGCCGCCGGCGCCTTCCAACGCCAACGGTCGCAGGAGGGCGACGAACGGCAGGTCGAGACTGAGGCCATGTCGAATGAACGCGTCGGCCAATTTGAAAGGCGGATTCGTTACGATGGCGGAGACGCCCGCGGGCGCCGCGCGCTCCATCAAGAAGTCGATCGGCGGTTTCGATTCCGGCGTCGGCGCCTTCGTAAGCGACGAGATCGAACGCAAGGACCGTGCGCCCTGCGGCGTGCAATTCGCGAACGATGGCGCCCCGACCGGCGCAAGGCTCCCAGAGCAACCCGTTGTGGCGGTCGAGCTCGCCGGTGCGCAGCAGCGCGCGGACAGCAACGGCGGAGGTCTCGTAAAGATCATCCGCCCTGCAGCTGAGAGCAGCACGAGACGCCGGCCGCCAGCGGGCGGGAGAAACTTGAAAGTCTTGTTGTGAAAGCTTAGCTTCGGACTCGCTTGTGCCGGGAAGCCTAGCGATTCGCCGGGCCCGCGCGCTAAAAAATCAGGCGCGGGCCTCGGCGCTTCGATACCCGCCATTCACGCGGCGGAGTCGCCGCCACGTGCCTCTGCCTTGCGCCACGGCGTCCAGGCCGGGAGCGACTTCATAGAGTTTAGTCGGGCCGATGCTTAGGGCGAGGGACGCTTGCTTCACAGTGTGAATCAGCACCTTCGCCGGGACCGGCTCCCGGGACTTTTTCATTTTGTGCCTCCGTTCTTATGCGAACGGGGACGATGATTGGCGTGCAGGCGTCCAAATGCACGCGCCAACTGGTGTCGTGACACGCCATTTGGTGTCGCGACACGCCGGCTAGTCTGTCGTGGAATCCTTAATGCCCTGATCTCCTTGTAGTGCGCAAGCGCGCCTCACCGTCGTCGGGCAAGGAATGGGCTTCCTGGAGTTGTCAGCGGTGAACCATTTACACACGTTGTCGTGCAGCTGCGGGAAACGTAGCGTCGCTGCACCAAGGACGCCTTTGATTTCGCGCAGCGCGTGGTCCCGCTGCTCCTGGGCTCTGTCCTGTCGGACCTTGGCGGGGGCGGCGGTGGGGTGACTGGGCCTGAGGGGACGGACTCGGCTCGGGGGGCGGCGGGCGCCGCTGTTCGTGCTGGCGAAGGTCGCGCTCAACCTCTTTGTCTACTTGGCGCCGGTATAACCGTAGCAGCCCTTCCAGCTTCTGGCGGGTGCCCTCGCGGCCGTGACCACGCTCGTAGTCGATTCGCAGCTCATAGCAGAGCGCCTTGTACTCCCCATCGCTCGGCCTCAGCCGCGCCAGCCTCCACAATTTCTGTCGCTCTTGCTCGGGGTCCATCGCACCCGTCCAGTGACTGTCTTTGGGGCGAGGCAGGACTATGCCAAAGGCCGCCCGCTTTCGCCAGCAATCGCGGCCATGTTTGCCGTAGTTTGCCGTATGTCCGCTAAATGGGATGAACGATTTCAGTTAAGTTTTTGATTTTATTGGCGCGCCCAACGGGAATCGAACCCGTGTTTTCGCCGTGAAAGGGCGACGTCCTGGACCGCTAGACGATGGGCGCGGGCTCTTAGAGGAATCCGGTTCTGCCGGATCGGCGCGATGCTATAAGGTCGACCGCTCGCGCTGGCAAGCCTGACAGCGAACACACAAGACGACAGCAACGAACCCAGAGGAAACAATGCGCGCCATCCGCATAGAACACCCCGGCGGTCCGGAAGTCATGCGCCTCGAGGAGGTCGAGATGCCGTCCCCGGGCAAAGGCGAGGTCAGACTGCGCCAGCACGCGATCGGGATCAATTTCATCGACATCTATCATCGCACGGGTTTCTATCCGCCACCGACGACGCCGTTCACGCCCGGTTCCGAGGGCGCGGGCGAAGTGGTCGAGGTGGGTCCCTCGGTCGTGGGATTGAAGCCAGGCGACCGTGTCGCTTACGCAGGCTCCCCTGGAGCCTATGCGGAGGAGCGCAATATCGAAGCCAAGTTCCTGTTCAAGCTGCCGCGCGCGATTTCCTATGACACGGCGGCCGCGATGATGCTCAAGGGCCTTACGGCGGAATATCTGGTGCGCCAGACCTATCGCGTCAAAGAGGGCGACACGATCCTGGTCCATGCCGCAGCCGGCGGCGTGGGCTTGATCCTGTGCCAATGGGGAAAAGCGCTTGGCGCGACGGTGATCGGCTGCGTCGGCACGCCGGAGAAGGCCGCGATCGCCAAAAAGTCGGGCGCGAAGCACACAATCCTCTATCCCGGCGAGGATTTCGCCCGGCGGGTGGCTGAGATTACCAAGGGCGCGAAGTGCCACGTGGTCTATGACGGGGTCGGCAAGGCGACCTTCCCGGCGTCGCTCGACTGCCTGAGGCCGTTTGGCGTGTTCGCGAGCTTCGGCTCCGCCTCCGGAGCTGTTGAAGCGTTCAACATCAGCCTTTTGGCGCAGAAAGGCTCGCTGTTCGCCACCCGGCCGACCTTGACCACGTTCATGGCGGATCGCAAGCTCGCGGAGAAAATGGCGCGCGATCTTTTCCGCGTGGTGAGCAACGGCGACGTCAAGATCCGGATCGGTCAGCGCTGGCCGCTGGCGGAAGCGTCGCAGGCCCACATCGCGCTCGAGAACCGCGAGACGACCGGCTCTCTCCTTCTCATACCGTAAAGCAAAGCCGTGGCCTTTCTTGCGCCAAGTTTACGCGTCACCAGCCGGAGCTTGGCGCAAGCCGTCCGCCTTTGTATAGGAGGCGCGGGCGGCCAGCGCCCAGTGCCGCGTGGACGAGACTAGGAAGGGCGTCTTGACTCGAATGATCGAACCGACCGTGAAATCCGCCGACGTCGCCGTCACGCCCGCCAGGAAGGAAGAGGGCTGGTGGGAAACCGTCAAGGTCATCATCGAGGCGCTCTTGATCGCGCTCGTGGTGCGCACGGTCCTGTTCCAGCCCTTCAACATTCCCTCGGGTTCGCTCGTGCCGACGCTGCTGATCGGCGACTATCTGTTCGTGTCGAAATACGCCTACGGTTATTCTCATTTCTCGCTGCCGAGCTTTCTCGATCTTGACCCGTCGGCCATGCCCGGCCGCCTCTTCGCCTCCCAGCCCAAGCGCGGCGACATCATCGTGTTCAAGCTGCCGAGCGATGGCCAGACGGATTACATCAAGCGGCTGATTGGCCTGCCCGGCGACAAGATCCAGGTCACCCACGGTCGGCTCATTATCAACGGCGAGATGGTGCCGCGCGAACCGATTGTGCCTTTCCAGACCGTTAACCATTTCAACAAGCCGGAAGAAGCGCCGCAATATCTGGAAACGCTACCGGGCGGGGTGCAGCACCGGATCATCCAGATCGACGGTGACGATGGAACCTTCGACAACACCAAGGTCTATGAGGTGCCGCCTGGCCACTATTTCATGATGGGCGACAATCGGGACAATTCCAGCGATTTAAGGCTTTCCGGCGATCAGGGCGGGGTCGGCTACGTGCCGTTTGAGAACCTGATCGGCAGAGCCGAAGTCATCTTCTTCTCGATCGACGAGGGGACGCCGGCGTGGGAGGTGTGGCGTTGGCCATGGACCGTGCGCTGGGACCGCATCTTCCAGCGGGTGCGCTAGACGCTGAGCAAACAGGCTCCACCGCGCAACCCGAAGGCGGTATGATTGCGCGGGGGGTCTTTCCTTTCTTCCTGCCCATGAAACGGCGGCGCCCGGGCGCGACCGCTCCTCGATCGGTTGGACAATGAACAAGCAACCGCGCGCCGAATTGTCGGCGCTGGAGGTCCGGCTCGGTTACCGCTTCCGCGATTCGGGTCTCGCGGTCCTCGCGCTCACGCACCTTTCGGCGCAAAATTCGGGCGGGCAGGGCAGGGCGCAATCGTATCAGCGGCTCGAGTTCCTGGGCGACCGGGTGCTCGGCGTCGTGATCGCGAGCCGCCTCTATCAGGCCTTCCCGAAGGCGAGCGAGGGCGAACTGTCGATGCGGTTCGCCAAGCTCGTGCGGCGCGAAACCTGCGCCGAGATCTCGGCGCAATGGGACGTCGGCCCGCATGTCGCACTGGGTCTTGGCGAAGCGCGCGGGGGCGGCCGCAAGAAGGCCGCGATCCTCGCCGACGTGTGCGAATCCCTGATCGGGGCGGTGTTCGTCGACGGCGGCTTCGACGCAGCCGAGGCGCTCATCCTCAGCGGCTGGGGCGAACGCATCACCGCCGACGAAGAGCCCGCCCGCGACGCCAAGACCGCGGTGCAGGAATGGGCGCAGTCGCGCGCGCTTCCTCCGCCCCGCTACGAGGAGGTCGAGCGCAGCGGCCCGGCGCACGCCCCCCATTTCATCATGCGGGTGACGCTCGACGGCTTCGAGCCCGAAATCGGCGCCGCAAGCTCGAAGCGGGCCGCGGAGCAGGCGGCGGCGCAGGCCTTTCTCCAACGCTGGGGCGTGACATGAGCGAAACCCGATGCGGGTTCGTCGCCATCATCGGCGCGCCCAACGCCGGCAAGTCGACCCTCATCAACGCGCTGGTCGGCGAGAAGGTCTCGATCGTCACCCGCAAGGCGCAGACCACCCGCTCGACCGTGCGCGGCGTTCTCACAAAGGGCGAGGACCAGCTTGTGTTCGTCGACACGCCTGGGCTGTTCGCGCCGAAGCGGCGCCTCGACCGGGCGATGGTCGCGTCGGCGTGGGGCGCGGCGGGTGACGCTGACCTTCTCATGCTCCTGATCGATGCGCGGAAGGAGGCCGATGAGGCGAGCCTGACTGAGGACACGCAAGCGATCCTGAGCGCGGTCGGAGCGACCGGCAAGCCGAGGCTCGCCGTCCTCAACAAGATCGACCTCGTCGAGCGGCCGAAGCTGCTCGAGCTCACAGTCAGGCTCAATGCGGCGCTCGCCTTCGACGAAACCTTCATGGTCAGCGCTGCGACGGGCGACGGCCTACCGCAACTTCTCGATTGCCTCGCGGCGATGATCCCCGCCGGTCCCTGGCTCTACCCGGAGGACCAGATTACGGAAGCGCCGATACGCTCGCTTGCCGCCGAGATCACCCGCGAGAAGCTGATAGAGCGCCTGCACGACGAATTGCCCTATCAGGCGACCGTCGAGACCGAGGAGTGGAAGGAAAAGCCCGACGGCTCGGCGCGTGTCGAGCAGACGATCTTCGTCACCCGCGAGAGCCATCGCAAGATCGTGCTCGGCGAAGGCGGCCGCACAATCAAGGCGATCGGCACGGCGGCGCGCAAGGATATCGCGGAGGCCCACGGCGCGACCGTGCATCTCTTCTTGCACGTCAAGGTGCGCGAGCGCTGGCTCGACGACCCAGAGCGCTACCGCGCGATGGGGCTCGACTTCCCGAAGGGCTAAGGGCTGTGAACCCTCGAGGGCTGGCGAGCGACCCGCTGACCTTGCCAGGCTTGGCCAAATGGCCCAGATATCGGCGCCATCCTGGGCGCGGCCGTCCGCCACAGCAGAAGGCTAAATGGCTCTAATCGATCCCGCGACTCTATCTCCCGTCCGGCCTTCCGACCCGTCGGCGCGGGGAACGCTCGCCTTGAGCGCAGCGGTGATCTGCTTCAACGAGGCCGCCTGCATCGCCAAATGTTTGGAGAGCCTTCGCGACTGCGCGGAAATTGTCGTCGTCGATTCCGGCTCGATGGACGCAACGTCCGCGATCGTGGAAGATTTTGTTCGCCGTGGCGTTCCGGTCCGATTCATTCACCAGCCATGGTTGGGCTATGCGCGGCAGAAGCAATTTGCGCTCGATCAGACCAAGGAACCGTGGATCATGAGCGTCGACGCGGACGAGTGGCTCGACGAAGATTTGCGGGCCTCGCTGCCGCGTCTGATGGCCGCTGATGAATCGGTGGCCGGCTGGAAGGTGCGCCGTTCGCTCACACTTTACGGACAGGCGAAGCCGGTCAGCCGCTGGACAAGACCTGAGCATATTCTGCGGCTGGTGCGACGGGGCAGGTCGCGCTTCGATCCCGCCCTTATTGTGCACGAGGGCCTCGTCGCTGACTACGGCGAGACGCCTATTGCTCGCGATGGACTGCTCAGGCACGAGCGTAGCCTGCCCCTGTACGAGCAGATGAAAAAGGAGATCACCTATGCGCGGCTGAAGGCCGAACAGCGGCTGAAGCAGGGACGGAAGCCATCGACGCTCAAGCTCGTGTTCAATCCGCCGATTTATTTCCTGCGCATCTTCTTCTGGAATCGTTTTTTTCTTTCCGGCTGGGCGGGGTTCATCCATGCGGGGACCGGAGCCATGTATTCTCTCATGACCGAATTGATCCATCGGCAGTTATATCGCGCGCGAACGGAGCGTTGACGCGCGTTCCTTCGGAGCGATGCGGTCAGCGAGGCGGCATGGGCCGGGATTTCGATGACGACACCCTCGACGCGCTCGAGGTCATCATCCCCAATCTGAATTGGCGCTATTCGGGCGGCACCGCGGTCAACCGCACCATCGCGCCTCTGATCGCCAAGCGCTGGCGTGCGGCGTGGTGCGGGCCCGACAGCCCGGACGGTATCGCCGCCTTGGGCCTCGGCGACCTTGTGCGTCTGCGCTTCCGTTCTCCCGCGCACGGCAAGGTCCGCATCTGGCATGCGCGCCGCAATGTCGAGATGCTCGCTGGACTTTTCCTAAACCTGCTTGGCTACGGATTTGCGCTGATCTTCAATTCGGCCTCCCAGCGCAAGAAAACATGGCTGACCGACTTTCTCATCTCAAAGATGGACTCGGTGATCGCGACAAGCGAGATCGCGGCGCAATTTCTCCGGCGTCCGGCGACGGTGATCCTTCACGGCATCGACGTCGAACTCTATTCCCCGCCCGCCGACCGCCTCGCCGCCTTCGCTGAAACAGGCTTGCCCGGAAAGTATGGGATCGGGACATTCGGCCGCGTGCGGCGGCAGAAAGGCAGCGACCTGTTCGTCGAGGCGATGTGCCGGCTGCTGCCGAGATACCCGGATTTTTGCGCCGTGGTCGTTGGGCTCACGACCGTCGACAATCTGCCCTTTGTCGAGGGGCTCAAGCAGCGGATCGCCGCTGCGGGCCTTTCCGACCGCATCCGTTTCCTGGGCGAATTGCCGATCGAGGAGGTGCCGCTCTGGTATCAGCGGATCTCGATCTACGTTTTTGCCTCTCGGGTCGAGGGGTTCGGCCTCACCATGCTCGAGGCGATGGGGGCGGGCGATGCGGTGGTTGCTACGCGCGCCGGCGCAGCAGAGATGATCATCACCGATGGAGACGATGGCGTTCTCGCGCCAGTTGACGATGCCGACGCGCTGGTCGCCGCGCTCGAACCGCTCATGCGCGATCCAGAACGCATCGAGGCAATGGGAGAGCGTGCGCGCTTTCGGGTTGTCAGCGCGTTCAGTCGCGACCGCGAGGCTGACGAGATCAGCGATGTATACCGGAAGGTCTGGGTAGCGCGCGGGGGTTAGAAACGCCTCAAAGTCAATCCGACGCCGAGGTTGACGGCGCCGGACCTGTAGAGAATGAGGGCGCCAAGTCCAATCAGAATGAAGGGCAGAAGAACATGCCCGTAACGGCGCAGCGGCTTGCCGAATGCTGTACGCCTGACCAGCCACAACGCGACAAAGCACCAAACGACTGTGAGCACGGCGAAGATCGTGAGCGTCGCGATCATTTCCCGAGATCCTTCGGTCGCGAAGATCGGAGTATAGGCGGCTATGTTGTCCCCTCCGTTGATGACTGTGAGGGCGGCGACCTGAAGGATTCCGACAGCCGTCGGCTGCCCTTTCTCTTTCCTCCCAAGCCGTAGCAGCCTTACTATTCCAATGACGATGGGCGCCACGCCGAGCAAGCCCACGCGCTGCGGCGAGATTGTCAGAGCCGCCGCCGCCGCCGCCAGGCTTATCGAGACGATAATCGCCATCCCGAGGATCTGGCCCGCGAAGATGAGACCCCGCGAGAAGCTTCGGTCGGAGAAGAAGCCGACCAAAAGAAACAGGTCGTCGATGCTCGTCGATAGGAACGCGCCAGTCGACAACAAGGCAACCGAGAGAAGGTTCAAGCTGCCGCCGGCTTCGTGCGAGCGCCTCTCGGTCCGGGCGTCTCGGACAGTCTGTTCAGGCCGCGCTCGGCCGCATCGCGGCGAACAGGCGCTTCAAGGGCGCCGAGACGTGGTGCCGCAGCATCGCCATTCGGCGGTCGCCTTCCGAAGTGACCCAGTTGAATTGAATGACGCGGCGTTCGCCGGCAAACGGCTTGTGGCCATGCCACGAATTGTCGGCCCGCCTAAACGCCAAGAGCGTTCCCTCGACCGGCGGCACTTCCATGATCATATCGTCGAGGTTGTCGGCCGACTTCAGGAGACGCAAGCGGCCACCGGAATTCTCCCAAGCGGGGTTCATGTAAATGAGGACGGTGATGATCTTGCTTTTCGTATCGGTGTGTATGCGGCCATCTTTGGGGCTGCACTGACCGCGGACCGTGGTCGTGGTCGGCCGCCCGGCGAGCTCGAGGCCGAACTTCTCCTCGAACGCTTCGCGGAACTCGTCGCTCTCCAGTTCGCTGACGAATTCGCGAAACGCGGGCCCACAGGAAAGCTGAGCGACGGGAAAGCTCCCGCCCTCGGAGATCTTGGGATAATCAGCGTTGATTTTCGCGCGCGCCTCGGTGCGAACAAAGCCGGGAACGACGAAATAGTCGAACGGGTTCCGGGTCACCGGCGTGGCTTTCAGGGCGTCCAGGTCAAGAGAGCGCAGAATCATCCCAGGGTTCCGGCATTGACGAATTTGCCGCCTTTTAGATTGGAGAGGCCGGCCCGTCAAAAGCCCTCGAACATAACCCGAGCCGCGCCTTCAAGGGCGCGGCTCGGAAAGAGGCTAGTCAGCGCGCCGCTGTCAGAGGCCGTTCTTCTTGAGGATCTCGCCGGCGTTGTTTTTGTCGACCAGCATGGTTGGCAACACGATGACCGGCGGGATCTTCTCGCCATTCAAGAGTCTGACCGCCTGGCGCAAGCCTTCGGCGCCTGGCGTGGCGTAGAGGAAAGTCGCCGTCAGCTCTCCCTTGTTCACCCAGGTCACGCCTTCGTCGGGCAGGGCGTCGATGCCGATGAAGAACTTGATGTCCTTGTCGCGCCCGGCGTCCTTGGCGGCGAGATAGGCGCCGTAGGCCATCGGATCGTTGTGACCGTAGACCAGGTCGATCTTCTCGTTGTTGCGCAGCGCCGTCGTCATGATGTCGTAGGCCTTGTCCTGCTTCCAGTCGCCCGATTGGTTGTTGAGGAGGTACTTGATCCCGGGCTCCTTGTCGGTGAAGGCGTGGAAGCCGTCATGCCGATCGTGCGCCGGCTGCGTGCCCATGCCGCCCCAGATCTCAACCACATTGCCCGCCGCTTTGCCGGGGCCGCCGAGCAGCTTCACAGCATATTCGCCAGCCGCCTTGCCGATGAGCGCATTGTCGCCCCCGATGAATTGGGTGATGCGCTTGGTGTCGACATTGCGGTCGAGCACGATCACCGGAATCTTGGCGTCGATCGCTTTTTCGACGACGCCGGTGAGGCCCGCCGATTCTTTGGGCGAGATCAAGAGCACGTCGACCTGCTGAGCGATCAGGTTCTCGACGTCGGCGACCTGCTTTTCCGTCTTGTCCTGACCGTCGGTGATGATGAGCTCGACCTCGGGATGGTTCTTCGCTTCCGCCTCGATGTCCTTATTGAACTGCACCCGCCACGGCTCGAGCGTGGTCGCCTGGCTAAATCCGACCTTCCATTTCGCCGCCGCCTTGGCCGGCGTCCAGCCAGCAGGCAGATAGAGGCTTATCGCGGCGCCCGTCAGGGTCGCCGACAATTGCAGAAATTCACGACGCTTCATGGATATCCTCCCTTGCGGTTGTTGTCGTATTCACTTGTGGCGGTCGATGAACTTCGACCGATCCGGTCCGCGTTGGCGCCGGCGGCGGAGGAGCTTGGCTTCGCCACCGCGTCAGAAGCTGACCCAGATTCTGTTCTTGCACGAGCACCGTGCCGACGATGATCAGCCCCTTCATCAGGAGCTGCACATTGGAATCGATATTCTGGAGTTGAAGAATATCGGAGAGCAGGCCGAAGATGAGGACGCCGACGAACGTTCCGGCCAGTCCGCCGCGCCCTCCCATGAGACTCGTTCCCCCGATCACCACAGCGGCGATGGCGTCGAGCTCGAGGCCCGATCCTGCGTCCGGCTTTCCCTGCCGATATTGGGCCACGAACAAAACGCCGGCGAGTCCAGCCAAGAAGGCCGAGACGAGATAGGCGGCCAACTGGACCTGCCCCACCCTGATGCCGGAAAGCTTCGCTGCCTCCGGATTGCCGCCGATCGCATAGATATAGCGGCCGAAGGTTGTGAACCGCAGAACGCCCCCGAATAGCAGGATCGCGGCAAGGAAAAACACGCTGGGCATCGGCAGGACGCCCCAGACCATCGAGCGAAGCACTTCGAAGGTCTGGGTAGCGTTCGTGCCCGTGTAGACCGCGATGACTGCGTTATCCTGGCCGGCGGTCAGTCGGCCGAGGCCAAGCGCGCTGACCATCATCGCCAGCGTCGCGATGAAGGGTTGGAGCCGACCGGCGACGATCAGCGCGCCGTTGATCGCTCCGAGCGCAAGCGCGACACACGGGGTCACAAGCAGCACGGCCAATACGCCAAACTTCATCGAAACCTGCGACGCGGTGGCTAAAGCTGTGAGCCCGCCGCAGACGACGCCAAGCAGCGCCGGAATGTAGACGCCGCGCCAGGAGTCCAACACGATCTCGTTTCGTCGGCCAGCGTCCACGTCGCGTCCACGTGCAAGGCCATGAAACACAAACCGGGCCAGGAAGCCGACGCCGAGCCCCGCAGCGATGGCAGCGGCCGGGACGGCCATGATGGCGGCCGGCGTCCATCCATGCTGAGTGAGAAGCATGGCGCATATGATCGTCGAGAAGCCCATCATCGAGCCGACCGACAAATCAATGCCGCCGAGAAGGATGACGAGGGTCATGCCCGTCGCGACGAGACCGGTGATTGACACCTGACGCAGGACATCCGTCAGGTTGTTGAACGACAGGAAGATGTTCCTGCCCGAGGAGCTATGCGGGGAGGCCAGGGCGCCGATCAGGCAAATGATCGCAAGCCCCCAATAGAGCTTCGTGCGCGAGAGCAGGCGCAAGATGGTCATGACGCCGAAGGCCCGCGAACGCCGGGCGCTGCCAAACGCATGATCGCCTCCTGCGTCGCCTGCGCCCCCGTGAGAATCGCGGTTTGCCGGCCCTCGCACATGACTAGCACCCGGTCCGACAACAGAAGCAGCTCCGGCATCTCCGAAGTCACAACCACTATGGCCAACCCCTCGGCGGCCAAGCCGAATATGAGTTGATAGATCTCTTGCTTAGCCCCAACGTCAATGCCGCGCGTCGGCTCGTCGAGAAGCAGGACACGAGGGGCGGTCGCCAGCCACTTGCCGATGGCGACCTTCTGCTGATTGCCGCCTGATAGGGTGGCGACGATTTGATTGATCCCAGAACAACGCACGCCAAGTCGCGCGACCATATCCGTGGCAAGCGCGGATTCGCGGGCGAAGCCGCGAACGCCGAAGCGTGACGCAGCGCCGACTGATGGCAGCGCGACATTGTCCCGAATGGTTGACGCAATGTGCAAGCCCAGCGCCTTGCGATCCTCCGTCACCATCGCCACGCCGAGGCGACACGCATCTGCCGCCGAATTGATGGACACAGGCTCGCCGTCGAGGGCGATATCGCCAGCTCGCCAACCGCGGGCGACGCCGAAGATCGTCTCGAGAATTTCGGTGCGGCCCGATCCCAAGAGTCCTCCGATGCCGAGGATTTCCCCCCGTCGAACATCGAAGCTCACTCCCTCGAGCACGCGGCGCCAACCGCGGCTGCTCACCTTGTTGAGCGTGAGACTACGCACCGAGAGAACCGGGGCGCCGGAGCTGGCCACGGAATCCCGGCGAGTGAGCGTCACCTCTCGTCCGACCATTGCCGAAATGATGGCGTTCAGCGAAAGTCCCTCGATCGGAGCGGTCAACACACGCTCACCGTCGCGCAGCACGGTCACCCGATTGGCGAGAGCGACCACTTCGTCCAGGCGGTGCGAAGTGTAGATGATCGCAACGCTCGCTTCCGCCAGCTGTCGCACAACCTTGAACAGGGTCTCGCATTCCGCCGTCGAGAGTGCGGATGTCGGCTCGTCCATGATCAAAATTCGGGCGTCCAGCGACAGCGCCTTTGCGATCTCGACCAATTGCTGTTCACCTATGCGAAGCTCGGCAATGCGACGCTGCGCGTCGATCTCGATTCCGAGCCGTTTCAATAATGCGCTCCCGGCTTTTGAGATGCGCCGATGGTCGACGAGGGTCCCGAGGATCAGCGGCTCGCGGCCAAGGAAGATGTTCTCGGCCGCGGTCAGTTCAGGAACCAGGTTGAGCTCCTGGTGGATGATCGCGATGCCGGCGCGCTCGGCGTCCTGAACGCCAGAGAAGCGAACCGGGGCGCCCTCGATCCGGATCTCGCCGTCATAGTCGACATGCACGCCGGCAAGGATCTTCATCAAGGTCGATTTGCCCGCGCCGTTCTCACCCATGAGGGCGTGGACTTCGCCGCTCCTCAGGTCGAAATCGACGTCGCGTAGCGCCGCCACGCCGGCGAAGGCCTTGGAGACGCCTTCGACTTTAAGCACGACGGCGTGGCCGTCGTACGTTTGACCGCCATCACGGCCTGATTGGGCGGTCGAAACCATCTCGTCCTGAATGGAAACGCCGTGCGTCGTCATACCCATCACGCTTCCGCCCGGCGTTCCGAATGGCCGTTTCCAAATACGCGCGGACAGCTGTCGGGCGAACTTCTAAAACCTGGACCCAGCTCCGTCAAAACCCGGCGTGCGCTCGAAGCCCCCGAGCGTTCGGCCGGGCTTATATTCTCTTCTTGGCCAGAGCCGCGAGGATCACCTGCGCCCGATGGCTGGCGAAGGCGGCGGCGACGTCTTGGCCTGCCTTGAGCCGCCAGTTCGGGCGTTCTTGATCCGTGCCCGGAAGGTTGGTCGCGACCGTTTCGCCCACAAGGTCATCGAACTGGGCGTGGGCGAACATCGACGCTGAACCGCCGATCAGCGCGTGAACATCTGCGGCGGTCACGTCAGAAAGCGGCCCGTTCTCCATCTGGGAGACTGTAAGGCCCGCCGCAGCGAGCGCGCGCAGAAGCGCGCGCTTCTCCTCCCGCCGAGCAGCGATTTCATCGGCCGCCTCGGCGAGCGTAAAGAGGCCGAGCGTGAGCCGCTCGGCAATATCCGCGCCCTGCCACCAGCCCGCCAGCGTTGCGAGGTCATGCGTCGCGACGCAAGCGACCGAAGTCGGCGGATAGGACGCAGGGGGCACGAACTCCACGCCTTTACGCTCGAACCATAGCACTCGCATGCCAGTAATATTGGCGCGCGTCAGCCGATCGCGGAAACCCTCGGCGACGGTGCCGAGGTCTTCGCCAACCACCATGCACCGCGCGCGTTCGCTTTCGAGCGCGATATGGCCGATGAGTTCCTCGAGCGGATAGGAGAGATACGTACCCTCCGCTGGGCGCGCGCCATCGGGAATGAGAAACAACCGTTGCAGGCCCATCGCGTGATCGATGCGCAACATGCCCGCGTGACGCATGTTGGCGCGGTAGACAGCGCTGACTGAAGACCAGCCCTCGCGCACCCCGGCCAATGGATTAGGCGCTGGCAGGCCCCAGTTCTGCCCTTGGACGGAAAAGGGATCGGGGGGCGCTCCGACCGTGACGCCGTGGGCCAGCGCGTCCGCATGCGCCCAGGCTTCTGCCCCGTCCGGCGCGGCCCCGACCGCAAGATCGCGATAGAGTCCGATCTCCAGGCCACGCTCCCGCGCGCGCTCGGCGGCCCGCCGAAGCTGACGGTCGGCGAGCCATTGGCAGAAAAGGGCGAACTCAAAGCCTGCCCGGTTGCGCTCGATCGCATGGTCGATGGCCTTGGGATCCCCGTCGCGCAGACCCTGTGGCCAGAGCCGCCAATCCTCGCCGGCTTCTCCCTCAGTGGCCGCCTGGAAAGCGGCGAAACGCCGCAACGCTTCGCCGCCCGCCCTTGCGAAGGTGTGGTACTCGGCGATAAGCGGATCACCAGGCTGGGCCGCGCGGAGGCGGGCGAAAGCCGCGCTTCGAGCCTCGAGCCCCGAGCGCTTGGCGAGCCAGACCTCTTCGTACTCGACATATTTTGTCGTCGACGCGGCCGTGAACTGCGGCGCCAGAGACGCGAGTGCGGCGTTGAGCGCCTGATCGCGCGGGAGGCCTGCGTCGTCGACCACATCGATGAAGATCGGATCGAGAAACCGGCGATCCGACGGGTAATAGGGGCTCGCCCGGCCTCGGTCGCGCGGGAACAGCATATGCAGCGGGCTGACGCCCAGATAGGCCGCGCCGGCTCGGGCCGCCTTCTCTCCCGCGACTGCCAGCGCTGTGAAGTCGCCAATCCCCTGGTCGCGACCGCTCTCGTCGGTGCGACGGAGGGCGTAGAGCTGAGCGGCCGCGCCGAAGCGCTTACTTGAGGCCGATGTGGGGCTGTAGGCTTGCGATGGGGCGACCGTGAGCGCGCATTCGACGCCGTCGACAATGAGACGGTGACGGCCCAACGGCAGCGTCGGCAGCGCAATAGCGCGCTCGGAGATGGAGCGTCCATTGGGCAGATCGCGCCGGACGCCGTCGGCGGCCTCGATCGACCATTCGGCGACAGCGCCATCTTCGCGCTCGATCCGAGCATCCGTTTTGCCAGGCGTGTCGCGCAACGGCGCGGCAAGCGGCTTGTCGGCGTGCAGCACAAGCGAGAATGGCAGGCGGCGGCCCTCCGTCTCATCGACGAGCCGCGTCAGGCTCTCGCGCGCCTGAGCTTCGTTCGCGACCTCAAGCCCCAGGGCCGACAGAAGCGCAATCTTGGTCTCCGGCGAAACGATCGTGCGTTTGCCGCTTATGTCCGACCATTCTGCTGCGACCCCCGCCGCGCCGGCGAGCTTATCGATCGTTTCGGCGCCTGGCGCTCCGGAATTAAGGCCGCCCGCCGTCCTCGCCTCAGTGAGGATGAGCGACGAGCGCGCTCGAAGCCGGACGAGGTCTGCGAGCGCGAGCCAGCGCTCGGGCCCCGCGGGATCATACGTGTCGACGAGGGCGCGCCACGCCATACCAGGGCGTGGCGAAGGCAGGTGAACCTCCGTGTCGGCGTTCGACCAATTCATCGCCACGGCGACTCGGTCCACGCTCTTGCCTTGCGGTGTGGCGAAGACTGCGACGAAAACGGCGCCCTTGGGATCGCTCCATCCACTCTGGGTCATCGGCCCGTTGGCGTCGCGCCATTCGACGTCAGGGAGCTGGCTCGCGTCGAACGGTGAGCCGGTAAGGAAGGCATCGCGTGAAAACGCGGCATTGGCGCGGCGAGCGGCAATGAGCCTCGTCGTGAAGGCGATCAGGGAGGCGTCTGCGGAGCGCCAGTCGATGGCGTTCGTCGCGTTGTCCTGGGCGTAGGAGTTGTTGTTTCCGCCCTGGCTGAAGCCGAGCTCCGAACCCATGCCGAGCATCGGCGTCCCACGCGAGGCGAGCAAGAGCGTGAGCAGGTTGCGCTCGTCCCGTGAGCGCGCCTCGAGGATCGTCGGGTCATCGCTTGGCCCCTCGACGCCATGGTTCCAGCTGTTGTTGGTGTCCGTGCCGTCGCGATTGTTCTCGCCGTTGGCCTCATTATGCTTGCGGTCGTAGGAGACAAGATCGCGCAGCGTGAAGCCATCGTGGACGACGACGAAATTGACGCCCGTGGACGGCGTCGCGGCGTGCGCGAACACGTCGCGCGAGCCCGCCATCCGGGTGGCAACCTCGCCGCGCAGGCCCGGGTCGCCACGCCAGAAACGACGTGCGGCGTCGCGAAAACGGTCGTTCCAATCCGCGAACGCGGGCGGGAACTGGCCTAGGCGATAGCCGCCAGGGCCAACGTCCCAAGGCTCGGCGATAAAGCGTGCTTTCGCGAGCACCGGATCGGCTGCGAGCGCCTGAAAAAATGGCGCCTCGGGATCGAATCCGGTGTCGCGGCGACCGAGAGTCGTAGCCAGATCGAAGCGAAACCCATCAAGGCCGCCATTGACCATCCAGCGCTTGAGCGCGCCGATCGCCATTTCGATGACCAGCGGACGGTCGAGCGCGAGGCAATTGCCCGTACCGGTATCGTTGACGTAAAGCTCTGTGTTGTTGGGATCCAGACGGAACCAGGCTTGATTGTCGAGCCCGCGGAACGACAAAGTCGGCCCTAGCTCGTCGCTTTCGCCGTTGTGGTTGAAGACGACGTCGAGGATGGCCTCCATGCCGGCTGTATGCAGCGCGTCGGTCGCCGCTCGAACATCGGCCCAACCGCCTGGGGCCAGACGCGGGTCGGGCGAGCCGAACACGACTGAATTATAGCCCCAGGCATCCGAGAGGCCGAGAGGGGGCATATGCCGGTCGTCGACGAACGGGTCGGCGGGCATGATCTCGACGGCGGTGACGCCAAGCTTTGCGAGGTGTTCGATCGAAGCAGGATGAGCAAGGCCCGCGAACGTCCCGCGGGCGGCTTCAGGGATCGCCGGGTTAAGCCGCGAGAAGCCGCGCAGGTTGAGCTCGTAGATGATCAGCGCCTCTGGCGCGATGCGCTTATGTCCCGGCTCACCCGCACGCGGCTCTCCGGCAACGGCCTTCGCCATATGCGGTCCGGTGTCCTCGCCAAAGGCAAACATCGAAGGATGGAGGCGGAACGGCCGGTCGAAACGCCAGGCGTAGGGATCGGCCAGCAGTTTGGATGGATCAAAACGGAGTCCTCGTTTCGGATCGTGGGGGCCCTGGACGCGGAATCCGTAAAGCGCGCCAGCGCCGACGCCAGGCGCAACCCCGCGCAGGACACCGTCGGCGTCACGCGCCATCGGCACGCGAGTCGCTTCTCGATCGCCGTCGTAGACGCACAGCGACGCGCCCTCGGCGTTGGGCAGCACGAGCGCCGCTTCGAGGCCGCGCGCAGACACGAAAACGCCGCGAGCGGCTTTTGCGTCGCTCATTCGGCAGGCCTGATGATATCGCGATAGAGCGCGGCATATCGCTTCGCCGGGCCGCGCCAGGAGACGTCCGACCGCATGCCGTTAAGTCTGAGGCGTCGCAACACAGCCGGATCGCGGGCGACATCAAGCGCCCGGTTGAGCGCATAGGTCAAGGATTCAACCGCGGGCGGATAGAACTGGAAGCCGGTCGCAACGCCTGCGGCGGTCGCCGCCTCGTTCGCGTCGATGACCGTGTCAGCGAGACCGCCAACGCGCGCGACAATCGGCGGAGCGCCATATCGAAGCGCGCAGAGCTGAGTGAGGCCGCAAGGCTCGAAACGCGACGGCACGACGATGAAATCGGCGCCGGACTGAATGAGATGGGCCAGCTTCTCGTCGTAGCCGAGGACGCAGGCAACCGAGTCGGGTCTCGATGCGGCGGCGGCGGTAAAGCCGCCCTCGAGCAACGGATCGCCCGAGCCGAGCAGCGCGAGCTGGCCGCCTCGAGCGATCATTCCGGGCAGCGCCTGCAACAGCAGGTCGAGGCCCTTCTGATCCGAAAGGCGCGAGACGACGCCGAGCAGCGGCCTGTCGCTTCCCGGCGCCAGCCCCATTTGCGTCTGCAGCGCAATCTTGTTGCGAACACGCATGTCGATGCGTAGAGCGCTATAGTTTTGTGGCAGCGTGGCGTCGGTGGCCGGATTCCAGACTGTGTCGTCGATGCCATTGACGATCCCCTTCACGATCGCCGCGCGGGTGCGCAAGAGACCATCGAGCGCCATGCCGAATTCAGGCGTCATGATTTCTCGCGCGTAAGTGGGCGACACCGTGGTGATGCGATCGGACAGCCTCAGACCCGCCTTCAGATAGCCAATCCCACCGAAATATTCGACACCATCGATGGAGAAGGCTTGCGGGGGCAAGCCCAGCTCACCGAAGATTGACATGGGAAAGTGGCCCTGGAAAGCCATGTTGTGGATGGTGGTCACGACGCCAGGTCGCGACCTCTCGGCGTAGTTGAGATAGGCGGCCACTAGCGCCGCCTGCCAGTCATGCGCGTGAACGACCTGGGGCCGGAACGCGTCGACCGCGCCGAGGCCGATATCGGCACCGACCCGCGCGAGCGCCGCAAACCGCTGTGCATTGTCGGGCCAGTCAAGCCCGTTGGGTCCGAGGTACGGATTGCCGGCGCGGTCATAGAGATGGGGCGCATCGATCACGAACAGGTCCAAACCTGCCGCCTTGCCGCTGAGAACCCGCGCGGGTCCCTGGAACAGCTCCTCGTAAGCGTACGCCGTCTGCGCGCCGACGAGCTTGGCCGTTACCGGCGGATAGCCCGGGACGAGCGTTCTGATCTCGACGTCTTCGCGGGCGAGTGCGGCGGGCAGAGCGCCCGCGACGTCGGCGAGGCCCCCGGTCTTGATAAGCGGGAAAACCTCAGAAGCGACCGAGAGAACTTTCAGTCCGCTCATTGCGCCAGTTTGTCGATCATGGGCTTGGTGATCAACGTGACGCCGCTGTCTGTGCGGCGGAAGCGCTTGGCGTCAAGCTCCGGATCCTCGCCGACCACGAGGCCGTCGGGAATCCGCACTTCGCTGTCGATGATGGTTTTGTTGAGCCGAACGTTGCGTCCGATCGTGACATAAGGAAGCACGACGGTCTCATGCACCGTGGTGTAGGAGTGGACGCG
Source organism: uncultured Alphaproteobacteria bacterium (assembly GCA_963726105.1). GTDB lineage: Bacteria > Pseudomonadota > Alphaproteobacteria > Rhizobiales > Beijerinckiaceae > Roseiarcus. The sequence goes on along the minus strand of CAVSBJ010000012.1, from coordinate 391,787 downwards.
AACGCCCGTGAAGATGAGGGAACGGCTGAGCGACGCGCCTGAGATGATGGAGCCGCCAGACAAAAGCGAAGAAACAGCGAAGCCGCGGCGGCCGTCCACGTCGTGGACGAATTTCGCCGGCGGCGTGATCTCCCCATAGGTCCAAATCGGCCAGCCGCGATCGTAAAGGTCGAGATCGGGAACGACGTCGGTCAAGTCGACGTTTGCGGCCCAATAGGCGTCGACGGTTCCAACGTCCCGCCAGTAGGCCTTGCCCTCCTCACTCGACGTTACGCAGGATTGCGAGAAGTGATGCGCCACCGCTTTGCCGTTCTTGACGAGGTAGGGGATGATGTCCTTGCCGAAATCATGGCTCGAATTCGGATCGGCCGCGTCGCGTCTCAAAATATCGATGAGGAACGACGTCTCGAAGACATAAATCCCCATGCTGGCGAGCGCCACGTCGGGTTTACCGGGCATGTGCGGCGGATTCTTGGGCTTCTCCAGGAAGGCGATAATGTTGTTCTTATCGTCAATATGCATGACGCCAAAGCCGGTCGCTTCCTCAAGCGTCGCCTCGAGACAACCGACCGTCACGTCGGCCCCCGAATTGACGTGCTGCTGGAGCATCTTTTCGTAGTCCATTTTGTAAATATGATCGCCGGCCAGCAGCACGATGAAGTGGGGGCTGTAGCCTTCGATAATGTCTATGTTCTGATACACAGCGTCCGCGGTGCCGAGGTACCACATCGTTTCGGAGACGCGCTGTGACGCGGGCAGGACATCAAAGCTCTCGTTACGCTCGGGCCTTAGGAAGTTCCAGCCGCGCTGAAGGTGGCGGATAAGGCTGTGGGCCTTGTATTGCGTGGCGACGGCGATGCGCCGAATGCCGGAGTTGAGCGCGTTCGACAACGCGAAGTCGATGATGCGCGACTTACCCCCGAAATAGACCGCGGGCTTCGCGCGGCGGTCCGTGAGTTCAAGCAGGCGACTGCCTCGTCCGCCGGCCAGCACGTAGGCCATGGCGTGACGGGCGAAGGGCGCCGAAACGCCCAGCTCCTTCGCTGTTTTCAGTTTAGGCATCGTGCACTCCGTCGTCGGGCTGCCGCCTCAAACCGAGGGCGGGCTGAAAACGAGGAACAAGGTTGAAAGCGGCGGCAACGTCAGGGTCGCCGAGGCTGGAAAGCCGTGGGAGGGTTGCGATTCCGCTGTGACGCCGCCGAAATTGCCCATATTGGAGCCGCCGTAGGGGCCTGCATCGCTGTTGAGAGCCTCGCGCCAGAAACCCAGATAGGGCAGGCCAATGCGATAGCCCTGGCGGGGCTCCGGGGTGAAATTGCAGACGACCGCAACCGGCGGATCGCTCTGCGCCCCGGACCGCAGAAACGCGAGCACCGACTGGGATTCATCGCTGACCACGATCCAGTGGAAGCCGTCAGGTTCGCAATCGCGCGCGTAGAGAGCGGGCGTGTCGCGATAAAGCTGATTGAGATCGCGAATCCAAGCTTGGACGCCTTGGTGGGGCCAGTGGTCGAGCAGCCACCAGGGCAGGGACTCCGAGGCGTTCCATTCGTTTGTTTGCCCGAACTCCTGGCCCATGAACAAAAGCTTCTTGCCGGGATGGCCCCACATGAAGCCATAGAACGCGCGCGCATTGGCGAAGCGCTGCCATTCATCGCCCGGCATCCTGCCGATGACCGAGCGTTTACCGTGCACGACTTCGTCATGGGAGATCGGCAGCACGAAGTTCTCGCTGAAGGCGTAAAGGAGCCCGAAGGTCAGCTTGTTGTGATGCCAGCGGCGATAAATCGGATCTTCCGACACGTAATCGAGCGTGTCGTGCATCCAGCCCATGTTCCACTTGAAGCCGAAGCCGAGGCCGCCCTGGTCGGTCGGCCGTGAAACGCCGGGAAACGCGGTTGATTCCTCGGCGATGGTGACCGTTCCCGGAAAGCCGCCATAGACGAGCTCATTGGCGCGGCGCAGGAAGGCGATCGCCTCGCGGTTTTCCTTGCTTCCGTCCGCGTTGGGCAGCCATTCGCCCTCTTTGCGGGAATAGTCGAGGTAAAGCATCGAGGCGACAGCGTCGACCCGGAGCCCGTCGATGTGGAAGCGATCGACCCAGTAAAGGGCGTTGCAATAGAGAAAGTTGGCGACCTCAGTACGCCCAAAATTGTAGATCGCCGTGTTCCAGTCCGGTTGGAAGCCCTTGCGCGGGTCGGCGTGCTCGTAAAGCGCGGTGCCGTCGAAATGCGCCAATCCTTGTTCATCGGTCGGAAAATGCGCCGGGACCCAGTCGAGGATCACGCCCAGGCCCGCGGCGTGTGCTCGATCCACGAACCGCGCAAAGGCGGCCGGATCGCCGAAGCGCCGGGTCGGGGCAAAGAGGCCGATCGGCTGATAACCCCAGGACTCGTCGAGCGGATGCTCGCTGATCGGTAAAAGCTCAAGATGGGTGTAGCCCATGTCGGCGACGTAGGGGATGAGCTGCCCGGCCAGGTCGTCGTAGGTCAGAAACCGTCCGCCCTCGCCGCGCCGCCAGGAGCCGAGATGCACTTCGTAAATCGTCATCGGCTTTCGCCGGGGCTCGCCCTCGCCACGCTTCGCCATGTACTCGGCGTCGGTCCAGGAGAAGTCGGCGCTATCGGCGACAACCGAAGCGGTCGAGGGCCTAAGCTCGGCCTCGAAGCCGAAGGGGTCGGCTTTTAGCGGCAACAGCGCCCCGTTCGGGTCCAAAAGCTCGAACTTGTAAACCGCTCCGACCGTCAATTCCGGAACGAAGATCTCCCACAGTCCGCTGTCGAAGCGCAGGCGCATCTGACAGCGCCGCCCGTCCCATCGATTGAAATCGCCGACGATGGAAACACGTGTCGCGTTCGGCGCCCAGACCGCAAACAGCACCCCGTCGACGCCCTCGTGACGGATCAGCTGGCCGCCGAGCCGGCGGTAGAGCTGTCGGTGGGTGCCCTCCCGCACCAGATAGTCGTCAAGCGGACCTAAGGCCGGGCCGAACGCATAAGAGTCCATATACGAATAGGACCCACGTGCTGTCGTGACCTCGACGCGATAGGTCGGGCGCTCCTTGAGCGACGGGATGAGGACCTCGAAAATATCGTCCTTGCGCCGCGGCAGCTCGGCCATGAGTTTGCCGTCACGGGTGAGTGCGCGCACGGAAATCGCTTCAGGCGCAAAGACCCTGATAACCCATCCTGCGGAGGTCTGATGCGGCCCAAGCACCGCGAACGGATCCAAACTGCGCGCGGCCATGATCGCATCGAGATCGTGGTCTCGCGCTTTCCAGTCCTCCCCCATGACTGTCTCCATTACTTTGGGCTCAGCTTATAGGCACGAACGGAACAGCCCAGATTCCTTTTGCATATTCGCCTATCGTCCGATCGGAGGAGAACCAGCCAACATTGGCCGTGTTCAGAACGCTCGAACGCATCCATCGGTTCCGGTCGCGCCAAGCTTCATCGATCTTCACCTGGGTCTTCCAGTAGGCGTCGAAGTCGGCGCAGATCATAAAATAATCGTGGTGGGTGAGCGTATCGACGAGGCCGCGATAACGCCCGGCGTCGTCGGTCGAGAACACGCCGGAAGCGATTTCGTCGAGCGCTTCGTGCAAAATCGGCGAGGCAGTGATGTGTTCGGTCGAATCGATGCCACGTGTGCGCGCGCTTTCGACCTCCGCCGCGGTCAAGCCGAAGATGAAGATGTTGTCGTCGCCGACCAAGTCGCGCATCTCGACATTGGCGCCGTCGAGCGTGCCGACCGTTAGGGCGCCATTGAGCGCCATCTTCATGTTGCCGGTGCCGGAGGCTTCCATGCCGGCGGTCGAGATCTGCTCCGACAGGTCGGCCGCGGGCATGATGATCTCGGCCAGCGAAACGTTGTAGTTCGGCAGGAACACGACTTTCAAAAGGCCACGCACGGTCGGGTCCGAGTTGACGACCTTCGCGATGTCGATAGCGAGCTTGATGATCAGCTTGGCCTGGGTATAGCTCGCGGCCGCCTTACCGGAGAAGATCTTGACCCGGGGCGCGAAGTCGATCGTCGGGTTTGCGCGGATGGCGTTGTAGCGCGCGACGGTTTCGAGCAGGTTCAAGAGCTGACGTTTGTATTCGTGGATGCGCTTGACCTGCACATCGAACATCGCCTCCGGGTCGACGCGCAGGTTGAGCTGATCGCTGATGACGCGTGCGAGCGCGGCCTTGCGGTTGTGGCGCGCTTGAGCCACGCGTTCCTGCAGCGAAGAATCATCCGCGTATGCGGCGAGGGCCTTCAGCGCATGATAGTCGTCGAGCGCTCGCTCGCCGAGGGTCGAGCGAATGATGTCGGCCAGATCCGGATTGCACTCGATGAGCCAGCGGCGAAACGTTACGCCGTTGGTCTTGTTTGTGATGCGGCCCGGGTAGACCGTATTCAGCGCGTGGAACACGGTCTTGCGCATCAAGTCGGTGTGCAGCGCCGAAACGCCATTGATCTTGTGCGAACCGATAAAGGCGAGGTTCCCCATTCTGACCCGCCGCCCGGCGTGTTCGTCGATGAGCGAGATGCCGGCGAGCATGGCCGCATCGACGAACCCACGTCGTCGCGCCCCGTCGAGATGCGCCGCGTTGATGAGGTAGATGATCTGCATGTGGCGCGGCAGCACGCGCTCCATCAGCGGCACAGGCCAGGTTTCGAGCGCTTCCGGCAGCAACGTGTGGTTGGTGTAGGAGAATGTCGCCTGAGTGATCGACCAAGCCTCGTCCCATTCGACCTTGTTCAGGTCGACGAGGATGCGCATGAGTTCCGAGATGCCGATCGCCGGATGCGTATCGTTGAGCTGGACTGCGGCGTGCTCGCCGAGAGTGCGCACATCGCCCCATTGTTTCATATGACGGCGAATGAGATCGAGAAGCGAAGCTGACGTGAAGAAGTATTCCTGCCGGAGCCGCAATTCCTGCCCGGCCGGAGTTGCGTCGCTGGGGTAGAGAACCTTGGAGATTGCCTCGGCCCGGACCGTCTCCGAAAATGCGCCGACGTAATCGCCGGCGTTGAAAGCCTCGAGCTTCAACGGGTCCGTCGCCCGCGCCGACCACAGACGCAACGTGTTCACATGCCGGCCGCGCCAGCCGATGATCGGCGTATCGTAAGCGACCGCTTCCACGGTCTCAGCCGGATGCCACACGTGGCTGGTGCGGTCGTCGTTCTCCACCATCTCGACCCAACCGCCGAACCCAATCGCGTAATTGTATTCGGGCCGGACGAACTCCCACGGATTGCCGTTGACGAGCCAGTCCTCCGGCGTTTCGTGCTGCCACCCGCCGCGAATAATCTGGCGAAACAGTCCGTTGTCGTAGCGGATACCGTAGCCGTGCGCAGCGATCGACAATGTCGCCATGCTATCCATGAAGCACGCGGCGAGGCGACCAAGGCCGCCATTGCCGAGCGCCGCGTCAGGCTCGATCCGGCGCAAGTCCGTCAGATTGACGCCGAGTTCGTCGAGCGCTTCCGCCATGGGTTGTGCGACGCCGAGATTGGTAAGGGCGTCGAACAACAGGCGGCCGATCAGAAATTCGAGCGAGAGATAATAGACGCGCTTGCGGCCATCGATGTAGACACCGTTCAGCGATTCCAGCCAACGGCCGACGATGATGTCGCGGGTGGCGAACGTGACTGCCAGAAACCAATCGCGCGGCGTGGCGAGTCCCGGCGTCTTGCCGACGGCGTAAGTCAGTTTTGCCAGGACCGCCGCCTTGAGCTCGGCTGCGGAATAGGGCCGCATCTCGGCTTGCTGCTGCGCAGGTTTGTCCGTGGTGAGCAGCTGGTCCATGAAGTCTTCCGCCTGCGTCAGTGTCCGGCGCGGCCCTGAACCTGCCGATCGGTTTTCTGTTTAAACACGCGTCGCCGAGCCGCACAATGTCTTGTGAGGCTCGTTAACCTCGCGGTTGAACCGTCTCGTTACGGATTGGGGCTCGAGCCCGTTGCTGACTTCGCCGCGCGAATTTGCTCTTGAAGGGAGTTGAGCTCGGCGGTGGCCCCGTTGATCTGGCTTTGTAAGGCCTCGAACTCCTTCTGCGCGGATGCGGTCTGCGTCTGGGCGTCCGCGAGCGCCTTGCGGCTAGCGTCGGCGTCGCCCTGCAACCGGGTCAATTCCGCCGCAAGGGCTGTGTCCTGGCTCTGCAAAGCCGCCGCGTGATCACTTTCGTCCTTGAGACGGGCGTCGAGGGCTTGCAAATCTCGCGTCCTGGCGCTCGCTTCCTCCTGGGCTCCGGAAATGGCGAGCCTGGCGTCGCTGATCTGCTTGGTCAGGTCGGCGAGCTCGTTCTGCGCCGAGGCCCTTGCATTCGAGGCGTCCGACAACGCCTTTTCGGCGTCCGCCGCCTGCTTTTTCAGGTCGGAAGCGGCGCCGGCCGTCTTTTCGAGGTTCTGCAGGTCCGAGGCCAGGGATTCGCGCGCCCGCTCAGCGGTTGTCAGCTGGTCAGTCAAATACGACTGTGTTTGCTGGCCTTGCCACCAGATAAAGCCAGCGGCCAGCCAGCCGACGGCGGCCAAAGCGGCCAGCGCCAGCGAAATAGCACGTGACGACTGTTCGTGGCTTTCATCCGCCATGACGTGTCTCCTTAAGGCGTCGCGTCGAGCGCGATCCCTCGGGTGAGGAGGCAGACGGCATATTGCGGGCGCCGCGGCGGTCCGCCAAGCACAAAATGTCGCAATCGCCGACCGAGCATGGGCCGATGCGCCTCGGCAAAAGCAAAAAGAGGAAATCGAGAGACGCGGCATCGCCACAGTCGACTTTTCGTTGAAGCGGACGAAGAATTTTTCATTTGTCAACGAGTTGCCGCGCCGTCTATGGTTGCGCCGCGCTGGAATCGAGGCGCGTGGCGCGTTGCGGTCGTTTGCGCTGACGACATGATGAGACTGAAGGAGACAGGTCTTAATGCGCGTACGCTCAAACGCGATCAGAGTCGCCCTCGCGGCGCTGTCGGCGGCGCTCGCCGCGCCGGTAGCCGAGGCGCAAATTTTTGGCGGTCCTCAATCGGCTGGAATCGGGTTTCTGCCCGCAAATACGGAAATTGCCGACGGCATGTTTTGGTTTCACAACTCGATCCTGCTTCCAGTGATCACTGGCATCTCCCTGCTTGTGTTGGCGCTCATCATCTATATCGTGTGGCGTTTCAACGAGACCGCGAACCCTGTGCCCTCCCGCCGGACGCACAACGCCGTGCTCGAAGTTGCCTGGACCGTGGCGCCGGCGCTTATTCTGGTCATCATCGCCGTGCCCTCGTTCCGGCTGCTCGCGCAAGAACTCATCATCCCCGCGCCGGACCTGACGCTGAAGGTGACAGGCTCGCAATGGCACTGGAACTACGGCTACCCCAAGTCTGAGGGCGGCTTTTCGTTCGACTCGCTCTTTGTCGAGGAAAAGGACCTGAAACCTGGCCAGCCGAATGTCATCACGGCCGACCATGAGATGGTCGTGCCAGTTGGCAAAGTTGTGGAACTTGACGTGGTCTCGCAGGACGTCATTCACTCTTTTTCGATCCCCTCGTTTGGTGTTAAGATCGACGCAATCCCCGGCCGGCTGAACAAGTCTTGGTTCAGGGCGGAGCGCGAGGGCATGTTCTACGGGCAATGCTCGAATATCTGTGGTATCGATCACGCCTTCATGCCGATCAACGTCCGCGTCGTGAGCCAGCCGGATTATGAGTCCTGGCTGGCCCAAGCGAAGAAACAATTCGCCGCTTCGGACCAAATCGACGTCGCGGCTGCGCCGCGGATCCAACCCTAGTCGGCGCTGTCAATGAAGCTGCCGATCATGCATCACCGGAGTCGTTAAACCCATGGCGTCCGTCACCGACTTCTCTCATCACGACGTCGATGTTCATCATGAGCATGAGCACGAGCACCACATCCCGACTGGGTGGCGGCGCTATCTCTATTCCACCAACCACAAGGACATTGGGACGCTCTATCTCATCTTCGCCATTATTTGCGGCCTGATCGGAACCGTGCTTTCGATCCTGATCCGCGCCGAACTCATGTCGCCGGGCGTGCAGGTTTTTCCATGGATCTCCGCGATCATGACCGGCGATGGCTCGGCTGACGCGGCCAAGAATATGTACAACGTGTTCTTCAGCAGTCATGCCATCATCATGATCTTCTTCATGGTCATGCCGGCGATGATGGGCGGCTTCGGCAACTGGATGGTGCCGCTGATGATCGGCGCGCCGGATATGGCGTTTCCGAGACTGAACAACATGTCGTTCTGGCTTCTGGTCGCGTCGTTCTTGCTTCTCATGTGCTCCTTATTTGCCGAAGGCTCGCCCGGCATGAGGGGCTTCGGCGGCGGCTGGGTGCTCTATCCGCCGATGTCCAGCGAGGTCGGAACGCCGGGTGCGGCGGCCGACTTCGTCATCTTGTCGATGCATCTCGCCGGCGCATCGTCGATTCTTGGCTCGATCAATTTCATCGCCACGATCTTCAACATGCGCGCGCCGGGCATGACCATGTTCCGCATGCCGCTGTTCCCGTGGTCGGTGCTGGTGACCGCGTTCCTGCTCCTTCTGTCGCTGCCGGTGCTGGCGGGGGCGCTCACCATGTTGCTGACCGACCGCAACTTCCACACCACCTTCTTCGATCCGGCCGGCGGCGGCGACCCGATCCTGTTCCAGCACCTGTTCTGGTTCTTCGCCCATCCTGAGGTCTACATCCTGATCATCCCGGGCTTCGGCATGGTCAGCCAGGTCGTGGCGACGTTCTCGAAAAAGCCCATCTTTGGTTATGTCGGAATGGTCTACGCGATGCTGGCCATCGCCTTTCTCGGCTTCGCCGTCTGGGCCCATCACATGTTCACAACCGGCATGTCGCTCAACGCCCAGCGCTACTTCGTCTTCGCCACGATGGTGATCGCGGTGCCGACGGGGGTGAAGGTGTTTTCCTGGCTGGCAACGATGTGGGGCGGCTCGATTTCGCTGAGGCCGCCGATGCTGTGGGCGATCGGCTTCGTCTTCGTCTTCACCGTCGGCGGCGTCACCGGCGTCGTGCTCGCCAACGCGGCGATCGACCGCTATCTGCACGATACCTATTACGTCGTTGCGCATTTTCATTACGTGATGTCGCTCGGAGCGGTGTTTTCGATCTTCGCCGGCTTCTACTATTGGTTTCCGAAGATGACCGGCTATCTCTATGACGAGAGGCTGGCGAAATGGCACTTCTGGGTGTCCTTCGTCGGGATCAACCTCGCCTTTTTTCCCCAGCATTTTCTTGGCTTTCAGGGGATGCCTAGGCGGGTCGTCGACTACACGGAAGCTTATGCGTTCTGGAACATGGTGTCGTCGATCGGCGCATTTATTGGCGGCGCGGGCACCCTCATATTCGTCTACCTCCTTTATGAGGCGTTCAAGGTCAAGCGGATTGCCGCCGGCAATCCGTGGGGGCCCGGGGCGACGACGCTTGAGTGGCAGCTGCCTTCCCCGCCGCCGTTCCACACATGGGAGGAGCCGCCGCACATTCTTGGCGACGAGCACGACCATGCGCCGGCCATCGTGGGGCATGGGAGCGTGGCGTGACCGCTTCCGGCGATCACGACGGCCGCACGGTATCTGTCGGCGGTCGTAGGGGACGCAACAATCGCCTGATCGGGGTGGGCGGCTTGACTATGGCGGTGGCCATGATCGGCCTCACCTACGCCGCGGCGCCCTTTTACTCCGCCTTCTGCCGGGCGACCGGGTATGAAGGCACGCCGCAACAGGTGAAAGCCAATACGGACGCCGAGGGTCACCGGATCCTTCGCGTGGGCTTTGACGCGAATGTCGCGCCGGGCCTCGCTTGGACGCTCGAGCCGGAGGACGAGTTCGATCCGGGTCCGCACGGGGAAAACCGTCACGGTTTATTTTCGTGTGCGCAATCTGAGCGACAGTCCAACGGAAGGTCACGCCTCATTCAACGTGATGCCGGAAGTTTCGGGGGGTTACTTCGACAAGATCTCGTGCTTCTGCTTCACGACGCAGCATCTCGGCCCGCACGAAAGCGCCGAGTGGCCGGTGGTATTCTTCCTCGATCCGGCCCTCGAGAAAGATCCATCGATGGACAGGGTCGATTCGATTACGCTGTCTTACACAATGTTCGCGCCGCCGGCCGAGAAGCCGTCGGCGGGCCGCTCAGCCGATCGCGGGGGGCCCGCGGGATGATCAGTAACGGGAGAAGACTATGACCGACGCGGCGATTCCGGACCGGCCGGGATTTCATCTCGTCGAACCAAGCCCTTGGCCGCTTGTCGGCGCGGCATTCGGCTTTCTCACGGCGTTTGGTCTCATATTGTTCATGCACGAATTGAGCTTCGGCGCAGGGCTTCTGACAATCGGCGTCGCGGGCATCCTGTTCACGATGGCGGGCTGGTGGCGCGATGTCGTCTCCGAGGCGCAGGGCGGCCACCACAACATCATTGTGCGCCACGGTCTGACGTTCGGCATGATCCTGTTCATCGCTTCGGAGGTCATGTTCTTCGTCGCCTGGTTTTGGGCGTTTTTCTGGAACGCGCTCAATCCCGCCGACCCCCAGACGTACGGGCTCCTCGATTTCAGCGGCGGGATCTGGCCGCCGAAGGGCACCGAGGTCATCAATCCGCTCGCGTTGCCGCTGATGAACACGTTCGTGCTCCTGACGTCGAGCGCCGCGGTCAACGTGGCCCACGATGAGCTGCGCGAAGGACACCGCCCGCAGTTCAAGCTCTTTCTTGCAATCGGCATCGCGCTCGGGGTGCTGTTCGTGTTCACCCAGGCCTATGAGTACATCCACGCGCCGTTCAGCTTTAAGAATTCGATCTACGGCGCGACATTCTTCATGGCGACAGGCTTCCACGGCGCGCACGTCATCATCGGCGTGATTTTCCTCTTTGTGTGTCTCATGCGCGCGTTTAGGGGGCAGTTCACTCCAAAACATCATGTCGGGTTCCAGTTCGCCGCCTGGTACTGGCATTTCGTCGATGTGGTCTGGCTGTTCCTGTTCAGCTGCATCTACATCTGGGGATCCTGGGGCGCGACGTTCGAATAGGCGGCGGATAGGGTCACGCCCGGCTTCCAATGGCGGAGCCGCTCGAGAGCGTTCGGGCCGGCATGACCGGCCGGCACGAGGTACTCGTTACGCGAGAACTCACCGTTGGCGCTCATCTGGACGGCATGCCGTTCGTCTTCGGCACCCCGATGATGATCCTGGCGATGGAAATGGCGTCAGCAGCGGCTGCGGCGCCGCATTTGCCTGCGGGCTGGGTGACCGTCGGCAGCGACGTCAATGTTCGCCATCTCGCGCCGACTCCGGTCGGACGTACGGTCGTCGCCACCGCACGGGTGCTTGAAGTCTCCGGCCGTTCCATGCTGCTCGCGGTCGAGGCGCACGACGGCCTCCGCAAGATCGGCGAGGGGACGCACCGCCGCGGCGCGGTCAACCTGGAGACCTTCGCCAGGCGCCCCGCCGGGCAGCCTGGCTGAACGGCGGCGCGGCGAGTTGACGGTGGTCGAGCCATCTTTGCTCGCGACAAATGCCGCCGATCTGCTAAGGGGGCTTCTGGAGAAATCTGATCGCTGAATGATGGCGAGAAGCGTGAGCTGCCGATGTTGGAACGCGTGCAGGAGGGGCCAGCGCAGACCGTGGCGTTACGCGCGAGCGGGGCGGTCGCGGCTCAGGATGTCGAGGCGGCGATCAACGCGGCGATGGGCGGGGCCGCGACCGGCCTCGTTGTGATCATCGCCCCGGATTTTGGCGGCGACTTCGCCGAGCTGGCGCGTGGGCTTGCGACCTCCGCGCTCGCTCACAAGTCGTTGGTCAAGCTCGCGGTCGTCGTCGACCCGGAACAGATGGACGGAGCCACGCTGAACAGCTTTGGGGCCTCGCCCGTGCGTATCCGCCAGTTCGCTCACGCCGACGAGAACGCAGCGCTCGAATGGGCCGCGGCGGCACGGCGAGGGGAGTAGCGTCGCGTCACTCTCCGCGTCGGTTTTAAGGATATGTGGACCGCCCGTTTCGCTGCGAAAACGCCTGCGTACAAACGTTGGGTTATCGAGTTCCCAAGACTCCGAGGAGATACTTTACGTGGACATCACACAGCAGGCCGATCACGACGAGGAGGTCGACCCAACACCAACCGACGAGAGTAGGGCGGTAGTTCACCAGGAAATGTTCAGTGTACACGGTCAAGGACAATTTCCCGTTGTGGTCCTGATGTTATGATAACGACATCGAATTATAAGTTCAATGATGGTGCTCCCGCGTCCGGGGCCCACACGCGACCCAGAACAGCCGGACAGGGCCACGCTCAACAGCTTTGACGCGTCGCCCGTCGGCATTCGCGAGTTCGCTCACGCTGACGGGACCGCCGCGCTTGAATGGGCGGCTGCGGCGCAGTGCGGGGGTGTCCGCGTTCCGCATCGCTTTTAACACTCTACAGATGTTAGTTTGTCTTGGGCGAGATCGGTCGGGCCCATCCCGGCAGCCGTCCCACAAGACGGTCCGACGTCGCATTTGGGTTTTCTTGGCCGCCCGCCGTTTCGGTGCGAAAACGCCCGCTTATAGGGGTTGGATTATCTTGGATTTCCTTGGATTCTCTCGTCCGAATCGAGACTTCTCAATGGGTTACATGGGATTTTTCAGCAGAAAGTTTTTCCTCGCGCTCTTTCCCCAATCTTCGCACCCCCAAATGGGACGTTACCGTCGAGGCATGCTGAAGCGCTGGGCTGCTCATGAGGCAAGCTTAAGCGAAATTCTGACGTTCCGCAAACTTTTGCGAATTCTTATAGCGTTAGGCATTGGCGCTCTTGAGGCGTCATGGCCGAGCTTGTCCAGGCTATCTCCACGAGGACACTGTCCTGTCAGGATAAGCATCTGATGAGAGGCATTATTTTTCGTAACAAGAGATTATCGCTGCGGGGCGGCGTGGGATGGCCGGCCAAGACGAAAGTTGCAGCGCTTCTGAGTGTCACGAGGAACGCCGATCGGCGAAGGCGGCGCATGATGACCGGCCTAGTTCCCTGCCCGGTCTGCGCCAGCACCGAGGTGAAGACTGTTGGGCCGCGCGGTCATCGAGGAAGCGAGAGCGGGACAAGCGGGGTGTGACCGCTCATCATTTAGAGGCGGTTGATATAGTTGGTTCGGCGATGCTCATTCCCAACATTGGGCGGATTTTCCCCTGCGCCGACGTTGGGCCTCGCGCTCGTCGGTCGTCGGAGCAATCGGCGATATTTAATTCGCAAATTCGACCTCGATGGGATGAGGTGGATGCTGAAGCAAGTTCTGAAAGATCATATGAGCGCAGGGTTGCACTCCGCGTTGCGAACCGTGAACGCTGAGTTCAAGATCAGCCAAATTCATTTGAAAGGCGTGCGTAAGGCTAAGGCACTGAGTTATAATCGAGACGATCTAAGCTAAATTTTGGTTGCGGGCCAAACATCAAATCTGGCTTCATCAACATCGATCTATGTGAGGGTGCCGACTTGCGCCTCGACCTTCGGGAGGCGATGCCATTCCCAGAGAATTCATGCGCGATGGTACATTCCGAGCACTTCCTCGAGCACCTTGCGTATCCGCATGATGCAATTCGCTTCTTGACTGAATCTTTCCGGGTGCTTCGCCCGGGCGGCGTTTTCCACGTGGGAGTGCCTGATTCGGAGTGGCCAATTCGAGCGTATGCCGGTGATCCGTACTACGTCGGGTGGTTCGATTACGTCAGGCGCACGTATCCCAAATCAGACTGGATCAGTACCGATATGGAATGCGTTAACTATAGTTTCCGTCAAGGTGAAGAACACAAGTTCTTATATGACTTTGAAACTCTGAAGCGTAATTTGGCCTTGGTCGGCTTCACTGATATAAGGCGAGTTGAATTCGATCCTTTGCTCGATAATGAGAACAGCCGTTACTCATTGGATACGGACCCGAGCAAATGCACGACGCTATACGTCACCGCCGGTAAATCACTACGTGCCGCATGTTGAGCGATTTCTCCGGCCGCCACGGATGCTCGGTTTTGTGAGACAGTCTATCGAACAAAAGCACCAGGGCGGATGCGGGGGCACCGGCACCGGTTTTGTTTCCTTGACGGTCTAGCCCGTCCCCATCCGGCTGCCGCGAAGCCAAAAGCAGCGCGCTCCAGAGCAATTTGCTTTTGGATAGAGGCGCTCCCCTCTGTTAATAACAGTGATAATATGTTATTTCCTGATCCAGGCCAGCTAGACGCCGACCCGCGAAGGCAAAACTAAACGGGGTCGTAACGCACCGAAAACATGAGGGGCGCGAAACTAAAAGGAAACTGAAACTGAGGATGCGCGCGCGCCTTGATCGCGCTTCTGCCCGCACGGCGCTGCCGGCTAAGAGGAGCCGATTCCACCCGACGCCAGAACGCTCTAGCGGCCGCCCGAGACCGTCACAACGCTGCCGGTGACAAAGGCGGATGCGGGGGAAATGAGCCAGGCTGCGGCCTCCGCGATCTCTTCGGGCGCGCCAACGCGGCGCAAGGGGGTCATCCCCTCGATGCGCTCGCGGAAGCCCGGTTGGGCGATTTGATCGCGGGTCATGTCGGTTGCGGTGAAGCCCGGCGCGACGACATTGGCGCGGATGCCCTCCGGGCCGACTTCGGTCGCCAGGCCCTTGGTAAGCTCTCGACCGCGCCCTTGGTCGCTGCATAAGGTCCAAGTCCTGGCAGGCCGCCGCTTCTTGCCGCGATCGACGATATATTGACGATCGAGCCGCCGCTGCCTCCGTGCTTGGTCGAAAGCCGAAGCACGGCTTCCTTGCAGGCGAGGATGGGTCCAATCACATTGATCTGAAAGAGCTGCGTCAACTCCTCGGCTTCCCGTTTGTCGGTCGTGGCGAAGCGCCCCGTGCTGCCGGCGTTGTTGACGAGGCCGGCGAGCGGGCCCAGCGCCTTCGTCGCCTGGTCGAACAAAGGAGGAAGCTGAGCCGGGTCTGCGATGTCGGCCTGGAAAGCCTGCGCCCGGCCGCCTGACTTCGTGATCGACGCCACGGTCGCCTCAGCCGCCTTGGCGTCGACGGCGTAATTGACGCCGAGTGCGTAACCGTCGGCAGCGAGACGACGGCAGATGGCCGCGCCGATGCCACGCGAGCCGCCGGTGACGATGATGAGGCCTGAAGGCATGGCGAGGCTCCAATGTTGTCGGGGACGGTCGAGCGATAGTGAGGCCGAAGCCTTCGTCTGGTCAATTCAACCGCGCGTTATGCGTCACGGCTTGAGGCGCCATCCGGTGCGGAAAATCCACGCCAGAATCGCCAGACAGATTGCGATGAACAGCGCCGTGAACCCGAGGCTCGCGCCGACGCTGACATCGCCCTGACCATAAAAGCTCCAGCGAAAGCCGCTGATCAGATAGACTACGGGATTGAACAGGCTGACCGCGCGCCAGAACGGCGGCAACATGTCGATCGAATAAAAGGCGCCGCCGAGAAAGGTGAGCGGCGTCACCACGAGTGACGGGATGACAGCGAGCTGTTCGAAGTTCTTGGCCCAGATGCCGATGATGAAGCCGAACAGACTGAACGCGATCGAGGTCAGCGCGAGAAAGGCGATCATCCAGAATGGATGCTCGATGCGCAGCGGCACCAAAAGCGCGGCGGTTGTCAGAATGATGAGGCCGATGGCGATCGACTTGGTCGCCGCCGCGCCAACATAGGCGCACACCGCCTCAATCGCGGAGATCGGGGCCGAAAGAAGCTCGTAGATCTGGCCCGTGAACTTGGGGAAGTAAATGCCGATCGAGGCGTTGGAGATGCTCTGCGTGAGCAGCGAAAGCATCATGAGGCCCGGCACGATGAAGGCGCCGTAGCTGACCCCGCTCACCTCGCGAATGCGGCCGCCGATCGCCGCTCCAAACACGATAAAGTAGAGCGCGGTCGTGATGACGGGCGTCGCGACGCTTTGCAGGATCGTCCGCTGCGTGCGCTGCATTTCGGAACGGTAGATCGACCAGACGCCGATCAGATTGATCGCCGAAACGGTCACGCCGCACGCCCCACCAAGTCAACAAAAATGTCCTCGAGCGTCGTTGTGCTGGTGTCGAGATCCTTGAAATCGATGCCGATCTCGTTGAGGCGACGCAACAGCGTCGGCACCCCGGTGTCCTCGGCGCCCGCGGAAAAGCGATAGGAGAGGCGGCGGCCGTCGTCCTCGAGTTCGAGCGGCCAGCCGGCCAGCTCCTTTGGCAGCATCGGCAGCGGCCTGTGCAACGCGAGAGTCAGGCGCCGCTTGCCAAGCTTGCGCATGAGCGCCGCCTTCTCGTCCACCAGCATGATCCGGCCGTTGTTGATGACGCCGACCCGGTCCGCCATCTCCTCGGCCTCCTCGATATAATGCGTGGTCAGAATGACGGTGACGCCCTGGCTGCGCAGGCGTCGAACCAGCGCCCACATGTCGCGCCGCAGATTGACGTCGACGCCCGCGGTCGGCTCGTCGAGGAACAGCACGTCCGGCTCATGGGCGAGCGCCTTGGCGATCATGACCCGCCGTTTCATGCCGCCCGACAACTCGACGATCCGCGTATCGCGCTTGTCCCACAGCGAAAGGTCGCGGAGCAATTGCTCGATATAGGCGGGATTGGGCGACCGGCCGAACAGCCCGCGGCTGAACGTCGCGGCGCGGCGAACGGTGCTGAAGATATCGAGCGCGATCTCCTGCGGCACGAGGCCGACGATCGACCGGGCGGCGCGGTAGTCGCGAACCACGTCATGGCCGTCGATCAGGACCTGGCCCGAAGTCATCGACACGGAGCCGCAGACAACCCCGATCAGGGTCGTCTTGCCAGCGCCGTTCGGACCCAGAAGGGCAAAAATCTCGCCTCGGGCGATTTCCAGATCGATCGCGTCGAGGGCGACGAGGCCTGACCCGTAACGCTTGGTAACGGCGGCGATCGATATCATAGGCGGCATCGCCGGCCCTCCCCAATAGGCGCGCGTTCCAAGCGCGGCTAGCGGGGCGGCGACGGCGCCGCGCGCGGGCCGGGGCCGCGAACCTCCGGCCGCGAGCCCGCTATGTAGGCGCCTCAAGGCCGCACGTCATCCCCTTGGCCGGGCGGCTTTAAAGGAAAGCAAGGGGCGCCAACGCCTCGGGAGCCAGCCAGGATCTACCAAACCCCGGCGGGGATCAGAAGGCCATCGGCACAAAGAAGCAGTACACGCCCGATTGCCCGCTCGCCCCGTCATCCCGGTAGAAGATCCAGTAGTCTCCATCCTGGCTCGGCAGCGCCTGACCGACGGGGATCTGACGGATGTAACCATCGACGGAGTAATAGTCGTCAGAAATCCGGTGCACCTGCTCCGGACGCAGATGATGGGCGTCCGCCGGTCCGCAGCACGAAGCCTTCACCCAATCGGGAATTGGTTTCCCATCCGACCAATAGTCATGCGCATCCGCGCTGCTCGCAGATGCAGCCAACAATACCGCAGCGATTCGAGCGATCATCTCCGTTCCCTTTGCGGGTTACTAGGTTGGAATGATGCCGAACCCTGGGAGTCTTCCTCCTTTCAACTCAAGTCCACACTCGACGATTCCGCCGCAGCAAGTCTTATGCCGACGGCTCGACTCAACTGACATAATGCTCTGCCTGAGTCGCTCAATGGGCAAGGGGGACTTCACAACAAATTTGAGGAATTCGCTCAGAGGCTCGACCAAACTGGCGAAGGTGGAAATGCCCGCATGGAGGCCGGGCAAATCCGCTTTCGCCTCGCGCCAGGGTGACCGGGCAAAGGCATTGCGGCCGAATTGAGCTCTGATCGTCGCGCAATTTTCGTGCAGCTCCTTCACACGCCAAGCCCGACGCCCGTGGGGCAGAATTTTCCTGTTCAGGGAATGTTCCCTGACGTTACGTAAGGTGAAGCGATCGCAACGGCGCTTTGAGCCCAAAGCGCGAACGCCGGCCGCTCTCACGACCGGCGAGCGGCCTTGCCGCGACTCAAGCCTCGGGGTAACCCGCAACCCATGGCCAAACCCGTTCCGCCGCCCCCGGCGCCGCCTTCGGTCCCGATCGACATCAACCTGCGCGATGCGCTCGAGGAGCGCTATCTCGCCTATGCGCTCTCCACCATCATGGGACGGGCGCTTCCCGACGCTCGCGACGGACTGAAGCCCGTGCATCGCCGCATCCTCTACGGCATGCATATTCTCCGCCTTGACCCCGGCACGGCCTTCAAGAAATGCGCGAAGATCGTCGGCGACGTGATGGGTTCGTTCCATCCCCACGGCGACCAGGCGATCTACGAGGCCTTGGTGCGTCTCGCGCAGGATTTCGTGTCGCGCTATCCGCTGGTCGAGGGGCAGGGGAATTTCGGCAACATCGACGGCGATAACGCCGCCGCCTATCGCTACACGGAAGCGCGCATGACCGATGTGGCGCGCCTCATCATGGAGGGCGTCGACGAAGATTCGGTCGACTGGCGCGACAATTATTCGGGCGACGCCAAAGAGCCGATCGTCATGCCGTCGGCGGTGCCGAACCTGCTCGCCAATGGCTCGCAGGGCATCGCGGTTGGCATGGCGACCTCGATTCCGCCCCACAACATCGCCGAACTCTGCGACGCCGCGCTCTATCTCATCGCCCATCCCGACGCCGACGCCCAGGCGCTCTCCACTTTCGTGCCCGGTCCGGATTTCCCGACCGGCGGCGTGGTGATCGATGACAAATCCGCGATCATCGAAACCTACCGGACCGGCCGCGGCGCGTTTCGGGTCAGAGCGCGCTGGGCGAAGGAAGACGCCGGCCGCGGCGGCTGGGTCGCGGTCGTCAATGAGATTCCCTATGGCGTCCAGAAGTCCCGGCTGATCGAGCAGATCGCCAATCTTCTCAACGAACGCAAGATTCCGCTGCTCGCAGACGTGCGTGACGAATCGACCGAGGACGTGCGCATCGTGCTCGAGCCGCGCACCCGTGCGGTCGAGCCTGAAACGCTGATGGAATCCCTGTTCAGGCTGACCGAACTCGAGGCGCGGGTCTCGGTCAACATGAACGTGCTGGTCGACGGCGTGACGCCCAGGGTCGTCTCGCTGGGCGAAGCGATCAGGCAATGGCTCGATCATCGCCGCAACGTCCTGGTGCGGCGCTCGCGTCACCGGCTGGCGGCGATCGACAAGCGGCTCGAATTGCTCGCCGGCATGATCATCGTCTTCCTCAATCTCGACGAGGTCATCCGCATCGTTCGCGAGGACGATGACCCCAAAGAAGCGCTGAAGGTCCGCTTCGACTTAAGCGAGCTGCAGGCCGTCTACGTTCTCGACACGCGCTTGAGAAGCCTGCGCCGCCTTGAGGAAATGGCGCTGCGCAAGGAGCAGGATGACCTGAGCAAGGAGAAGGCGACGATCGAGGCGCTGCTCGCGAGCGAAAAGAAGCAATGGCAGATGATCGCGGTCGAGATCCGCGACGTCAAAAAAAAATTCGGCCCAGACACCAAGCTCGGAAAGCGGCGCAGCAGTTTCGAAGCCGCGCCCGACGTCATCGTCGCCGACTTGGCCCAGGCGATGATCGAGCGCGAACCCCTGACCATCGTCGTGTCGCAGAAGGGCTGGATTCGGGCGATGAAAGGCCAGGTCGCCGATCTCTCCACGGCGACGTTCAAGGGCGACGACGGATTGAAGACGTCATTCTTCGCCGAAACGACCTCGAAGATTCTCGTGCTGGCGAGCGACGGCAAGGTGTTCACGCTCGACGCCTCCAAATTGCCCGGCGGACGGGGGCAGGGCGAGCCGATCCGCCTCATGGCCGACATCGACGAGAGCGCCTCGATCGTCGCTGTCTGGGCTTACGGGGCGGGCGTGAAGCGCCTCATCGCGTCGAGCGACGGCAACGGCTTCATCGTCGGCGACGACGAGCTTCTGTCCTCGACCCGCAAGGGCAGGGCGGTACTCAACGTCACCGCCCCGGCCACCGCGGCGCTGATCGTTCCCGCCGATGGCGACCATGTCGCGATCATCGGGCAGAACCGCAAGCTGCTCGTATTCCCGTTTGCGCAGCTCAACGAAATGGCGCGCGGCAAGGGAACGCGGCTTCAGCGTTACAAGGATGGCGGCATTTCCGACGCCAGGGTCTTCGTCCTCGCTGACGGACTCACCTGGCGCGACTCGGCAGGGCGCACGTTCACGGTCGCCAAGCCTGAGCTTAAAGAGTGGATCGGCAATCGCGCCGAGGCTGGCCGCCTGCCGCCAAAGGGCTTCCCGAAGACCAACAGGTTCGAAGGCTAGCGACCGGCGCGCGCCGCGCCCGCCCGCGCCTTTGGTCGGGATCGATCCTTTCCAATCGCTTAGGTGTCGAAAGCTGTCATGTCTTGCGATTCCGCCGGGGCCTCTTCGGCAGGTGAAACGGCATGGGACAGCCTGAGGGTCGGGAGCGCGGGCGCCGCAGGAGAGAGAAGGCCGAGCGCGTCCGGCTGCCCGGAGCCAGGCTGGTCTCCCGTTAGATGTTTCAGCCCGTGATAGCGATCCATCGCCGAAACAACCGTCACGAGCGCTCGCACGGCTTTCAGGTCCCCGCGCTCGAGCGCAGCGTCCGCGAAGCGCAGCGCCTTGGTAAGCCTCGCGACCTGCAAGTGGACATAGCGTTCCGGCGCGTCGAGCCTGCGCCGGGCGACGGCGGCGTCGATCTCCCGGCGGATTGTCCGAACGCTGGCCTTGCGGACTTCCGCGATTTGTTCGGCACTGTAGCCGGATGCGAGCAAGTCAAACGAGCTCTGGCTCCAGGCGAGCTTAGCCGCTTTGCGCGCTTTCGCTCGCGACCGTTCGCGGGCGCGTCGCGATTGCGGTTCCTGATTTTCGCTCATCGCTGGCCCACGGGGTGGATATGGACTGAGAGAATACCATAAATCGTATTCTATTTTTCAGCAACAAAATGTTGCGAAAGGGTTCTCACGAGGAAGGGAGCGCCTGCGCCTCTGTCTCTGTGAAGTCGCCCCCGTTCACGAAAGCGTGATCGCCCCGTGAGCGATCCTCTCACGAAGCCGTGAGCGGAAATGCCGAGCCCTGCGTACTGATTGCATGCAGAAACGTATGACGTCCCGCGCTCTCGGAGGCGCCTTTGCGCTTGTCGCGTCAGTGCTCATCGCCGCTCAGGCGCCGCTGTCGTCTCCCGCCGCCCAGCAATTGAGCGTCTTCCAGTTCATTTTCTTGACCCAGATCGCGCTTCTCGTCTCCGTCCCGCTTCTCCTGATCTCCGCCGACGGCCGTCGCGGTCTTGCCGGCGCGCTCGGCTCGATGGCGAATTATTGGAAATTGGCTGCGATCTTCGCGATCAGCGCCGCGGGCCTCGTCCTCTATAACGTCAGCCTGAGCCACGCTCATCCTGTCGTTGTCGTTGCCATTCTGAATCTTGCCCCCTTTTGGGGCGCCCTCGTTGCGCTGATCTTAAGCCGGACGCCAATTCCGGTCTCGCCGATCGTTTTCTTCCTCTGCGCGGCCGTTGCCTTTCTTGGCGCCACCGCTGTCGCCTGGAGCCAGGCGAAAGACGGTTCCGGCCTCGTCGCTGAGCTTCTGAAAGGATCCTGGCTCTTCGCGCTGCCGATCCCGATCTTCACGGTTCTGAGCGCCTCTCTCATGTCCAAGTGGTTCTCGGACTTGAACGCGTCCGGCGTGATTGCGGCCAACATCCTCGTGGGCGGCGCCGTCCTGATCCCCATGACTGCGATGCTGGTGATCGCGCGGGGCGAACCTCTATTTTCGCATCTCGAGGTCACGCTCCTCATGGTCGCCGGCATTATTCTGGCCGATACGATCGGGCGGGTCTTCTATCAAAAGGCGCTGAACACCACCGGCAACGACAATGGCTTCGTCACCATGTTCCAGAACCTTGAGCCGGGGATCGCGGCGCTCATCGCGTTTTGCCTGTCGCCATGGATCGAGGGCTTGCGCTTCGAGGCGGGATGGACGTTTTTCGCCGGGCTCGGGCTCACGGCCGTAAGCCTCTTCATCTTTTCGTGGAGCTCCCTGCGGCAGGCGGACAGACAGGAGAAAGGCGCATCCGCCCCACCCGAAAGGAGTTATGCGGTCCGACTCTAGCGTCGCGAAAGCCTCGTCGGATAAGACCACGTCGGTTGCGGCGGCGCGCCTCCATGCAGGCGAGCGGCGGGCGCCAGGCTTCGCGCACGGCAGCGTGAAGGCGGGGGTCATGGAGCAAAGCCATTTTACGGACCACGCTACCCGCGAGCTCATCCGTTGCTCCTGATGGTCACGCGGGCGCCGGCGCCAAAGCCGGCTCTTCCTTCGGCAAGGGCCTGAAGGTCAGGGCGATCAGGAAGGCGCCGATTCCCATCGCCCACGAGCCGACATAGAGCCACGTATAGCTGGCGAGCGCGTCGTAGATGAGCCCTCCGGCCAGCGGTCCCAGCGCCATGCCGAGGCTGCCGGCCATCGCCGTGCCGCCGATGACCGTTCCCATCATCCGGAGCGGAAAGTTTTCGCGCGCCAGAACCGCATAGAGCGGCATGACGCCCGCATAGATGAAGCCGAAGATCGCCGCGACGGTATAGAACTCGCCCAAGCCTCGGGCGAAGACATAAGCGAGGGCGCCGAACGCCTGCGCAAGCAGGCCGAGGACGAGAACCCGCCTGGCGCCGAACCGGTCGCCAAGGAGCCCGAACCCGATCCGGCCGCCCATGCCCGCAAGCCCCTCGACGCTGTAGATCGAGACGGCGGCCACGAGCGGAATCCCGCACGTCTGCGCGTAGCTCACGGTATGAAAGATCGGGCCGGAATGGGTGGCGCAGCAGAAGAAGTTCGTGAGCACGAGCACGACGAATTGCGGCGAGCGCAACGCCTCGCCAACGGACATGCCCGATTGCGGCTCGGCCTCCGACGCGGCGCTCGAGCCGAGGAGCGCCGGCGGTCTGCGCACCAGCAGCGCCGCCGGGATCATGAGGAGTGCGGCGATCGCAGCGACGATCTCGAGCGTCGTTCGCCAGTTCAGGGTTGAGACGAGCCACGCGGCCAGGGGCGCCATCGTCATCGGCGCCATCCCCATGCCCGCCGAGACGAGCGACACCGCAAGGCTGCGATGGGTGTCGAACCAGCCCGTGACGCAGGCCATCATCGGCACGATGATGGCGGCCGCGCTTGCGCCCACGAGCAGTCCGAAGATCAGCTGAAATGCGAGAAGCGATGTCGCCTGGGACGCGAGAGCCACGCTGACCGCCAGGCTGATCGCGCCCGTCATGACGATTGCGCGCGGGCCGAACCGGTCGGAAAGGCTGCCCCAGGCGATGGCGCCGAACGCCATGGCGAGGAAGCCGACGGTCATGGCGCTCGACACGCCGGTCACCGACCAGCCGGTGTCCCGGGCGATGGGCTGCAGCAGAACGGGCAGCGAGAACATGGCTCCGATCGCGACGCAGCCCAAAAGGCCGCCGGCGGCGACGATCACCCATCGGTAGCGAGATTCGGTCATTCTACGACCCATACCAACCGGTCGGTATTCAGTTAAGTGCTGCAGGCGAAGCACGGAGAGTCGCACTTGGGCGGAACCGCTCGCAATGACGATCCTGTCGCGGCGGAGCGCATCAATTGCGCCAAATGTCGTCTGATCTCCGGCCCCAAAGACTGCGCGCTCGGTCCCAATTCTTGTCCGACGAGGCTGACGCTATCTGGATCGAATAGGCGCTGGCGGCTCGCGCCATTCCCCCTGCGCGAGTTCGTCATGCGTCAACCTGGGCCCCATCGCATCGAAAACGCCGTCGCGCCGGATCAGCGCGTGGAACAGCGCCGCGGCGAGATGCATCAGGATCAGCGCGAAGAACAGGAAGGCGAGATAGAAATGCGCGTTCCACAAGAGCGTATGCAGGCTCGCGCTTTGCGGCACGATCTGCGGCAGCCAGACGCCAGGCCACAAGGTGACGGGATAGTCCGCGGCCGACAGCATCGCCCAACCGATCAGCGGCATCGCGATCATCAGCGCGTAGAGCGCATAGTGCGAGAGATAAGCGGCGAGTTTCATCGGCTCCGGCAGATCGGGGGGCAGGGGCGGCGCGCCATAGCGCAATCGCACAACGAGGCGGATCAGCGCGAGGATCAAAATCAGGATCCCGAGCGGCTTGTGAACGTCGACGAGCGTCAGATAGTCCGACGCCACGGTCGACGCCATGCCGACGCCGATGAACAGCATCGCCAGGATGCACACGGCCATGAGCCAATGCAGCGTTCGCTGCAGGGGGTTGAAGCGGTGAATGATCCGGACGGGGCGGATCCGCTGAACGTTCGTCATTGGGCGGCTCCCGTGCCGGTTCGCGGATAGTCTTTCTCCTCCGCCGTGCGGCGGTCGTACGAGACCCTGTAGGCCGACGAGCGGGCGGCGGGGAACGGATCGTCCGACGTCCTGATGCCGTTCGGCAGGACGGTTGGATCGAAATTGATGTCGCGGCAAGGGCCATCCGCCTCGGCTTCGATCTTGTCGACGGTGAGCGTGCCGACCTCGACGCTGCGGCGATCCTGCGGCCACGCCTTGCTGGGGTCTGCGGTCGGATCTCCGGCGTTGGCGACAGTGACCCGCATCGTCCATCGCGCCGGGCCGCTCTTGATGCGGTCCACGATCTCGGTTTCGAGGAAGTTCGGCCCGCGCTTCGCAAGCTCCTCCGGCGAGACGGGGACGGGCTGCGCTTCCGGCGTCAGCGACCAGCGCACCGCGTGGTCGTTTCCGGAACTGTCGGTGAAGATGAAGCTGTTGAGGCCGTTGTAAGGCTCCTCGGCGTAACTGCCGGTCCACGGCGCGCTCTTCGCCCAGCCGCCGAAAGCCGCGATCTCGGGATGAACGCCGGCGAACTTCGCCATCGCGTCGGGCTCCTTGCTCGCGGAGGCGATCTGGAGCTCGCGAAACGCCTCGACCGAAGCGACGGGGAAGAACGGCGGGTCGATCATCGCCATGCGCCATTCCTGGCCGTCAGGCGTCGAGATCATGAGCCCCAGGCCCCGCACGCGCTCCTTGGAATCGTCGGCGTTCGGGTTCGGCGTGCCGAGATTGAAGCGCCCGATTACGGGATACTGACCCTTGGCGAACACCTGCGCGCGCGAGAGCTCAGATCCGGCGCCGTTCGCCTCGAACATTCCCGTGAAGCAAATGCCCTTGGCGTGATTGCGCCGGTGGCCGAGCGGCGGGCCCGATGGCCCGGCGAAGCCGTCAACGAGCTTCTGCGGCGTCAGACGCTCGGGCGAGAACCATCCGGCCGTGTAGGCGAAGGCTGAGGCGACCACCGCGACCACGGCGGCGATGATGACGAGCGATCCAACAGGATTGCGCGGAGGCGGCCGGGACGCTTCGGGCACTGTCCGTTCTCCCTCTGACAGTTTCTATCGAGTCTAGCACAAAAGGCCGGGCGAAAAGACACAGAAGCAACAAGCCGCGGCCCGCTCCGTCTCGGCTACGACAGCGCGTCGCCAACGAAACCTTGTTATGCTGATCATCGAGCCTCGACGTGGTCGAGGAGGCGATGCAACACCTCGTCTTGTGCCTCCAGATGCTCTTCCGTCGTGAGTGGGAGGATCTTCTTTAGCATCGGTTCGGTCATCACCAACACAGTCGTTAAGGCCTTGAGCATTATTACCGCGTCAAACATGCCGATCGCGAACACCTTTGGATCTCGGCTGTAATGCTTGGCAATCGCCACAAGATCATTTTCGCCTGGCGTCTTGATGATTGCCTCCAATCCACCAGAAACCTCTTGAAGTTCGGCCAACGCCCGATCCCAGCATCCCTGAATCCCCCTGAGTCGTTCGTGAAGTCCCTCAGTGGTCATGGTATTCTCCTCTCACATGTCGTTGATTGGCTTCAAACGCCGCGAGGTACCTGCATGTGTCCCGCTTGCGGAAATCGACGCTCGGCGGTTGTCTTTGAATCGCCCAGCAGCGCACGGCTAGGGACGAGTTAAGGCGGCCAACAGGCGTAACTTCGCCCCCAAACCAGCGCAAAGCCGCGCTCATGAACAGCGTCAAACAAGTTCGCCGAAGGTCGTGGGCACAAGCTCGGAGACCGTGGGATGGATCGCCACCACGCGGGTATAGGCGGAAGCCGTCACGCCCGCGGCCATGGCTTCGATCACGCCATGGACGGCCTCATCGCCTCCGACCCCCAGAATTGCGGCGCCGAGGATCGCATCGCTGTCGCGGTCGACGACCACTTTCATGAACCCTTTCGTCTCGCCTTTTTCGATTGCGCGGCTGACACGGGTCATTGGTCGGCGGCCGATGCGAACGGTGTAGCCTTTGGCCCGGGCCTCGGCCTCGGTGAGGCCGACCCGGCCGAGCGGCGGATCGACGTAGAGCGCGTAAACCGGAATGCGGTCGCTCACCTTGCGCGCGGCGCCGTCGAGGAGGTTCGCCGCGGCGATCTCGAAATCGTTGTACGACGTGTGGGTGAAGGCGCCCCGGCCGTTGCAATCGCCGAGCGCCCAGATATGGGGAACGTTGGTCTTCAGGGATTCGTCGACGGCGACATAGCCATGCGCGTCAACCTTCACGCCCGCGGCCTCGAGCCCGAGATCGTCGGTGTTCGGGCGGCGCCCGACTGCGAGCAGCACATGCGAACCCAGAACCTCGGGTTCGCCAGCGGTGCAATTCACGCCGACCGCGATTTCCGCGCCGTGCGGCGCGAACCGGATGCATTCGGATTCGAGCCGGATCTCGATGCCCTCCGCCTCGAGAATCTCGCGGATCGCATCGGAGACTTCCTCGTCCTCGCGCGAAACGAGCCGTTTCCCCTTTTCCACCACCGTCACCGCCGCGCCCAATCGCCGAAAAACCTGCGCGAACTCGAGGCCGACGTAGCTTCCGCCGACCACGACAAGGCGCTGAGGAAGAACGTCGAGTTCAAGCAGCGTCGTGTTGGTCAGCGTCCTCACCTGATCGCGACCGGGAAAGTCGGGAATCACCGCCCGGCCGCCGACATTGAGGAAGAAATGTTCCCCCTCGAGCACCTCGTCGCCGACCTGCACCGTTGTCGGAGAGAGGAAGCGGGCGTGACCCCGGATGACCGTGCAATTCGCCATGCCTTCCAGCCAGTCCGTGAGATGCGAGCGGGAATTGGCGACGACTGCGTTCTTGCGCGCCATGACGGCGGCGAAATCAATGCCGACCGGTCCGACCTTCACGCCGAAATCCATGGCCCGCCGCGCGAGATGCGCCGCATAGGCGCTGGCGACCAGCGTCTTGGTCGGCGTGCAGCCCGTGTTGACGCAAGTCCCGCCGATCAGATCGCGCTCGATGAGCGCGACCTTTCGTCCGGCGCCAGCGAGCCGGCCGACCATCGGCGGCCCGGCCTGTCCGGCGCCGATGACGATCGCGTCGAAATGACGGTTCACCGCAGCGCCCAGATGATGATGAGACCGAGGATGATGGCGCCCGCGTCCTCGATGAAAGCCGCAGGCGTGTCGCGGCCAAACGCCTTCGCCATGTGGCTACGAATTTCAGCGCCGCCGAAGGTTCCGATCACCGCGCCGATCACGCCGGCTATGAGGCCAATGAGCCACGAGCCGCCCGCCACTCCGATCGTGGCGCCCGACAGTGCGCCGCTCACGATCCGGGCGCCGAACTGCATCGGGACCTTTCGGCTCGGCGTCGATGGGAGCTGGTCGGTGACCATTTCGACGATCGCGAGCAGAGTGAAGATCCAGGGCGTCCACGAATAGCCCATGAAGGCAAGCCAGGAGCCGTCAAGATTGAGATAGCCCAATTTCGCCGCCCAGCTCACGGCGGCGGGGCCGGTGAAAGTGCGCGAACCGGCGACGATGCCGGCCAAGAGCGCAAGTCCGTAGAGCATTGTTGTTTCTCCCCCTGGAGCGAATGTCTCCGCTCACGCGGACGTTACGTCGGCAGGCCTAGAAGGGCGGTGACTGACAGGTCCTCATCGAGGTCTGGCCAATGGACGCCCTCACCGTGACCGATCAGACGCCAATTCGCGCGTTGCGCATCCGAGGCGTCCGCAACCGAGGAAACCACGCGAGCGGCGCCGATATTTCTCGGCCGTCATCTAGGATAACGCGGATTGAAGCGCCAACGAATTCGACGCTCAGCGCTTGGACGTTAAGCCGGTTTGCCAAAATGGGCATGCCAAGCCTCCAAGAACTCGTGACGGTGCTCGATAATTGTCGGGGGGAGCCGCGTCAATTCGCTGGCTCTAAATCCACGCGACCGCGCCAGCTCTACGGGTTCGAGCCAAGACTTGGCCGAAGCGTCCCCGCTTTCGACATGAACGTTCGGCGGCTCGGCGTCGCCGAGGAACATCGCTGGACTAGGCCGTGTGGACGAATTTTCGACAGATGATGTTTTTGGGATTCCCGCGGTGAATCAGGCGTGATTCATAGGACCCCGACCGAATCAGGGGCCGGGGTCCATGTCGACAAAGATGGATGAGAACGATTGGGCGCACACGCTTGCGGTGTTCCGGGCCTGCCTGCCTCGGCGTGGACGGAGGGCCGAGGACGATCGCCGCTTCCTCGAGGCGCTTCATTTTTTCACCGTCGAGAACGTTCGCTGGCGCGCGCTGCCGGAGCGCTTCGGTCATTGGAACAGCGTGTGGAAGCGCTTCGATCGCTTGAGCAAGGCTGGCGTCTTCGAGGCCTTCTTCGACACGCTCGCGTCCATGAGTTCCACGGCGCATCTCCTTCAGATGTTCGAACTCGACCACCGTGCGCGCTCATGTCTCGGCGGCCGGAGCAAAGGGGGGCAAGAAGGCCAGGCGCTCGGGCGCTCGCGTGGCGGCTTCACCACGAAAATCCACGCAAAATCGGACGCCTCCGGCGACATCATCGCCTTCGACCTGACCGGCGGCGAAGCCCCCGACGGGCGTCACTTCGAAACCCTGCTCGATATCGGGCCCGACATTCAGCCGCGCGCCGTCATCTGCGACAAAGGCTACGCCAGCAAGGCCAACCGGGACGCCGCGAGAGCGCGCGGCGTCGCTCCGGTCATCCCGCACAAGGCGAACGAAAAGAACAAGCCGGCCTTCTTCGCACGAACGCTCTACAAAGCCCGCGCCCGCATCGAGCAGGGCGTCGGACGGCTCAAGCGCTTCAAGCGGGTCGCGCTACGCTGCGAAAAGACCGCCCAAAACTTCAGATCGATCGTCAGCTTCGCCGCCGGCCTATGCTTGATCAAATTCGTCCACACGACCTAGTGGCGGCAAACGCTGTTCAAGGAAAATAACATGAGCGAGCCGGACCCCCTACTGTCCGTCAAGGGACATTGCCCCGAGTGCGGCCCCGAACGCCTATCCGAGGTTGTCGGCCACCATACCCTCGAAGATGACTACAATGGTCTGGTTTGGTCCCGAGTGGACTACCGGATTTTGCGCTGCCGTGGATGTGAGAAAGTGTATTTCCAGACGGACGAAGTTTTTTCGGAAGATGAAGAATATCGTACTGATCCGCATACTGGCGAAATGGAAATCTATCTCGACATAAGATTGCCCATTGGCCATCACCGCCGAAGCGAGAGAAACCTGATTGGTCATCAAACATATACGCCGTCGATAGGAACCTAGAATCATTGTTTGACGAGCTTTACGTTGCCATAAATAACGACCTCCTTGTTTTGTCTGCAATAGCGATTCGCACAGCACCGGGCGTCGGAGTTACTCAGCGTCGATCCAGCTAAAACTTTCGACCAGAAGCTAACGGAGATGGTTGGACTTGGTAAGATTGGGGCGAGCGAGAGAGGCACGCTCGACATCCTTACGGACGCTGGCAGCGCCGCTGTTCATCGGGGATGGAAGCCAAAACCAAAGGAACTCGACACAATGATGAGCATCCTTGAAGCATTCGTCTACCGCAACTTCGTTTTAGAAGCCGAGGCGAGAGTGCTGGAGAAACAGGTCCCGAGACGACCAGCGCGGAAAAAGCCGTGAGACGATGCGGCGGCATATAGGTCTCAATTGAACCAAGCGGATTGATGTATCATGAGTGTCACGATGTGGACTCTTCGCCCTTGCGTCTGTTTATTCCTCATTTTTGAGCTTACTAAGGCGGCCGTTCCCGCTGAACTTTCAGCAAGAGAGGCAATCAACAAATTCGACCGCGGGGATGGGGATCTCATCATCTATGTCTCCGGATTGACAAACGCTTATGGCTGGGTCAACGCGCAGTCGGAGAACGCAAAATTGAAAATGCTATTTTGCCCGCCCGAGAACCTTGCCATCACCGTCAGTCAAAATATGGACATTCTAAAGCGATTTGTTGCCGCACATCCCCGCTATGCTGATAGTTCTCTAGAGGCTGTTAGGAACCTGGGGCAAGTTTAGCGACGTTTTTGAGCATGATGCAGACGAAGGCGATGAGATGGAGGTCTGCCAGGGTTTGAGCACAGCGTTCGTAGTCTTTGACGAGTCTTCGGAAGCGGGTGACCCACGCGAAGGATCGTTCGACGACCCATCGTCTGGGCAGCAACACGAAACCGCGCTTGGCCTGCGGCAGTTTGATGACCTCGAGCGCAATGCCGCGTTCAGCGGCAGCGGCCGCTGGCTTCTCCCCGGTATAGCCCTGATCGACGAAAGCGATCTTCACGTTCTCTCCGGTCTCCGCCTGAACGGCCTTGGCGATACGGCCGACTTCGGCGCGATCATCCGCGTTGGCGGGCGTGACATGCAGAGCCAGAAGATGGCCAAGCGTGTCGACGGCCAAGTGGAGCTTCGATCCCTTTTTGCGTTTGGCGCCGTCATAAGCGGCGCGAGCGCCGCTCTCAGGGGTCGAGCGCAAGGTCCGGCTGTCGATGATGACGGCGGTTGGCTGCGCGCCTCGGCCCGCCGCAAGACGCAGGATGACGCGCAAGTCCTCAGCCAGAGTCTCGAAGCATCCCGCTTTCAGCCATCGCTGCGCCTGCTGGTAGACGATCTCCCATGGCGGCAGGTCATTCGGCATCCAGCGCCACGGGGCGCCCGTCTTCACGATATAGCGCATGCCGTTGAACACCTCGCGCAACGCGTGCGTGCGCTGCGCACTCTCCTCCGGCAAAAGCGTCAAATAAGGCGCCACAAGCGCCCATTCGCAATCGGAAACATCAGAGGGATAAGGCTTGCGGGACATCAACATCCCGCAACCCTCAGAATTTACAGTTAATCAGTTCCTAACAGCCTCTAGGCCTCGCTCTATTGGACGCCCTCAAAGATGCGCTGCCTTGCCCCGATTGAGAGACTCATTCTACGTCCATGCCGAGGGAAAGTTAGCCGTCGCGGCGTTGCGTAGGACCGGATGCCCGCAGGCGAATAACTTGCACAACCCTCCGGGTAACGGCTCACGCCTTCACCCGCACATAGTCCCCCGGCGCGTCGCCGAGCGGCTTCAGCTTGCCCTCGCCCGGCTCGCGGGCGCGGACTTTTTCCGGCGCCTGCGCACTCAGCCAGGCGAGCCAGTCCGGCCACCAGGAACCCGGCGTCTCCTTGGCCTTCGCGACCCAATCCTCGAACTTGCCTTGCGGAGGCCCGTCCAACCAGTACTGGTATTTCGGCTTGTCGGCCGGATTGACGATTCCGGCGATGTGACCGGACCCGGAAAGCACGAAGCGCACCGCGCCGCCGAAGGATTTGGCGCTGGTGAACACGCCGCGCGCCGGCGCAATGTGATCTTCCTTCGCCGCCAATTCGTAAACCGGGATCGTCACCTTGCCGAGGTCGAGCGTCTTACCGCCCAAAACCATGCGGCCGTTCGACAGGTCGTTCTGCAGATAACAGTGTCGAAGATAGAAGTTGTGGTTCGCGGCGGGCATGCGCGTCGCGTCCGAGTTCCAGACGAGCAGGTCGAAGGGCATCGGCTCCTTGCCCTTGAGGTAATTGTTCACATAGTACGACCAGATGAGATCGTTCGGCCTCAGCATGTTGAAGGCGTTCGCCATCTGCGAGCCGTCGAGATAGCCCTGGTCGGCCATCCGTTCCTCGATCGCCTTGAGTTGTTCGGCGTCCACGAAGACTTTGAGATCGCCCGCGTCGGTAAAGTCAGCCAGGGACGCGAAGAACGTCACGCTGGCGATCCGCTTGTCGCCGACCGCCGCCATGTAGGCGAGGGACGCGGCGAGCAGAGTGCCGCCCACGCAATAGCCAATCGCCGTGACCTCACGTTCGCCGGTCGCCTTTTCGATGCAGTCGAGGGCGGTCAGAACGCCCTCATTCATATAGCTGTCGAAATCCTTGTCGGCGTGCCGTTCGTCCGGATTGACCCAGGAGATGACGAACACGGTCAGCCCTTGCGCCACGGCCCAACGAATGAACGACTTCTCGGGATTGAGGTCGAGCACGTAAAACTTGTTGATCCAGGGGGGCACGATGAGGAGCGGCCGCTTGAAGACTTGGGCCGTGGTCGGCGTGTACTGGATAAGCTCGATCAGCGCATTGCGGAAAATCACTTTGCCCGGTGTCGCCGCCATGTTGACGCCGAGCTTGAACGCGCGCGCGTCCGACTGGCGAATGCGCAGGTTGCCATGGCCCGCGTGGATATCCTCGGCCAGCATCTTCAGGCCGCGCACGAGGTTCTCGCCACTCTCTGCGAACGTCGTGCGGAGAAGCTCCGGATTGGTGGCGAGGAAGTTCGAGGGCGAGAGCGCGGCGGTCACCTGCCGCAAATAGAACTGCGCCTTATCGCGATCGTGCGGATCGAGATCGTCGGCGCGCTTCACCAAATCGTCAGCCCAGCGCGCCGTCAGGACGTAGGCCTGCTTGATGAAATCAAAATATGGATTCTCGCGCCACGCGGCGTCGGCGAAGCGCTTGTCGGTGGCCTCGGGCGTCGCGACCGGGGGCGCCTGTTCGCCTTGGAGGCGCTGCAGCGTCGAAGCCCAGAGGTCAACGAATTGCCTGGTCAGCGCCGTTTGCGCCGCGAACGCTCGCTGGGGATCGGTCATGTAATATTCGGCGACGCGGCCGATCGAGCGCACCATTTCGCCAATTTCGTCGGCGATCGTGGCCTTGATCTCGCCGCTCTGCCTTGGCGTCAGATAAGCGGCCAGCGCCTTGCCGCCCTGCTCGATCGCCCGCGCGATGTTGTGCGCGAGCGCCTCCAGATCGGGGGCGGGATATTGGTCGCTCGAGACGGCCGCTTTGGCCGGGGACTCCGGGGGCGGCGACGCGGCGGCTCTCGCCGGCTCGGGCGGCGCGGCGGGGGCGGTCAAGCGAATGGCCTCCGCGGGCGCGGGGGCGGCCTTGATTTCGGTCGGCTGTCGCCGCTCGGGAGCCGACGGCTTCGTTTTTGGAACAGGCGCCGAGGATCGCGTTTCGGGCGCATCCGCAACCTTGGACGCCGGCGCTGCGACTCGCCTCTCGGCGGTTTTCGCGCGAGGCGCTTTTAGAGCCGCGGGGCGCTCATCGCCTTGCGGCTTGCGCTTGGCGCGGCTCGCGACAGGACCTGCGGCCCTGGCTGGCTTGGACTTGCCGCGCGTTCTCGGCTGGCTTGGGATCTTGGCCATAACGAGCGTTTCCTGTTCAGTCCGGACCCCGGGGCCCGGTCCCCTTTTGGTCATAATAGGTCAGTACCTGTCCGCGAAGCCAACAACACTTTTCGGACAGAAAAATGTTTT
Source organism: uncultured Alphaproteobacteria bacterium (assembly GCA_963726105.1). Lineage (GTDB taxonomy): Bacteria > Pseudomonadota > Alphaproteobacteria > Rhizobiales > Beijerinckiaceae > Roseiarcus. The sequence goes on along the minus strand of CAVSBJ010000012.1, from coordinate 358,306 downwards.
GCACGATTTGTGCCGAACGCGCCGGATCCGGCGTCGGGAGGGCCGCATTGGCCGGCCTTCTCGCCCTTGCCGCGCTTTCCGGCTCCGGCTCGGCTGTCTATGCGCAGCAGCAGGACAGCATCTTGAAACAGGCGTTCAAGGTGTTTGGGTTCGCGACCGACGTCGCGCCGCCGGCTGATTTCGTCAACAAGACGCGCCCGGGCGCCGACCCCGACTACATTCCTGTGTTCCAGCCGCCGCCCGAGCCGGCGCGGCCGGCTTTGAAGAGCGACCAGCTCAAGGCGGTCAAGAGCGATCTGGACACGGTCGGGAAACAGCACGATACGCTGCGACAGGCCTTTCCGCCGGCCGCAAAGGCGATGGCCGAGCAGCAGGCGGCGCAAAAGAAGCCGAAATCGAACGCTCCCGCCGCTCAGCAATAGCCGGCCGTTTGGCGCCGTGCTACAGGGCCATGTCGGCGCCTTGATCGACGAATTGGGATTAGACCCCAAGGCCAGCAGCTGCGATGAGCGATTTTCACCGGGTGCGGCGTCTGCCGCCTTATGTCTTCGAGCAGGTCAACAAGCTCAAAGCCAAGGCCCGCGCCGCCGGCGCCGATATCGTCGATCTCGGCATGGGCAATCCCGACTTGCCCGCGCCCAAACACGTGATCGACAAGCTTGTCGAAACGGTTGGCAAGCCGCGCACCGACCGCTATTCGGCCTCGAAGGGCATCGCTGGCCTGCGCCGCGCGCAAGCCGGGTATTACGCGCGCCGGTTCGGGGTCAAGCTCGATCCCGAGACGCAGGTGGTCGCGACCCTCGGCTCGAAGGAAGGCTTCGCCAACATGGCCCAGGCGATCACCGCGCCGGGCGATGTCGTCCTAGTCCCGAACCCCTCCTATCCGATCCACGCCTTCGGCTTCCTGATGGCCGGCGGCGTCATCCGCTCGGTGCCGGCGGAGCCCGGTCCCGAATTCTTCGTCGCGCTCGAGCGCGCGATCGCCCATTCGATCCCGAAGCCGATCGCGGTCGTCGTCTGCTATCCGTCCAACCCGACGGCGATGGTCGCCTCGCTCGACTTCTATCGGGACCTGGTGCTGTTTGCGAAGAAGCACGAGATCTTCGTGCTCTCCGACATTGCCTACGCCGAGGTCTATTTCGAGGACGAGCCGCCTCCGTCGATCTTGCAGGCGCCCGGCGCCTTCGAAGTCGCGGTCGAGTTCACCTCGATGTCGAAGACGTTTTCAATGGCGGGCTGGCGCATGGGCTTCGCCGTCGGCAACGAGCGCCTGCTCGCGGCGCTCGCGCGGGTTAAGTCCTACCTCGACTATGGCGCCTATACGCCGATCCAAGTCGCCGCCGCCGCGGCGCTGAACGGCCCCGACGATTGCGTGCGCGAGATGCGCGCGACCTACAAGCGCAGGCGCGACGTGATGATCGAGAGCTTCGCCGCTGCCGGCTGGGCGATCGACAAGCCGAGCGCGTCGATGTTCGCCTGGACGCCGGTGCCCGAGCGGTTCCGTCATCTGGGCTCCCTCGAGTTCTCGAAGCTTCTGATCGAGAAGGCCGACGTCGCCGTTGCCCCGGGCGTCGGCTTCGGCGAGCACGGCGACGATTACGTGCGCCTTGCGCTGGTCGAGAACGAGCAACGCATCCGCCAGGCCGCGCGCGGCGTGCGGCGCTTCTTCGAGACGGCGGACGCGACGCTGCACAATGTGGTGAAGCTCAAGAAGCAGGCGTGAGGGGCGGGTCGGTCTTCGTGAATATCGCGTCTGCTGGATTGCGGGCAAAACCTAGCCGATGAGGAACGAAATAATCTCGGACTGCACGTCCGCTGCAACCGGAAATCCGGATGCTCCCAGTCGTAGGGCTCCACAGTCAACGAGCGGATTTGGGCCGTCCGACCGGGCGTAATGGAGCGCGTCAGTGAACTTATGATTGGAGAGTAGGGTGATCAAATCTTTTTCCGGGGTGCGCTCTCCGACCATCTTCGCGTCTAGTTTACCGATCCAGGTGACGCTGCGTTGCTCGCTATGTCGACTGGCATATTGAGCGAGCCAAGTGTTAACATGCTCATCTCTAGCTCCGTAGCCAATCACCAGTAGGCGCTCACTCAGAAGAAGCAAATCGATCAAAGCTCGATAGTAATATCCGTACGGTTCGGGATTAAGTGTGAGCCGCGCGGCCTTATTCAAGCCAGAGATAATTGGGTCCGCTGAGACGATTTGACCCCCCTCGGTCCTATCACCCCCACTGATACCCTCGATCGCCTGGCACGCCTCATTGGCGTTTCGGTATTTGACGAGACCAAATCCCCGTCGTGAAGGACCAAAGCGAACGCTGCCGTGCAAATGCACAAGCATGGGTTCCAAGGCGTCTTTCCATTCATCGAAGGCTTGTGCGTCGAAAGACGACTCCCAATATTCTTCTCCACAGGACATATCCTTGTTTCCGTTAAACCCATCGAACCATGCGTTTTGAGAATCGTCGACAACATCGTCGTAATTTAGAGTAAAAATCGCTAGCTGAAATTCCTTTGCCAATTCGGCAACAAATTGATGGAGCGGGAGATGTTTCGCGAGGTTAAAGGAGCGGTTCCGAATCTGACTGTGAATCTCTGAGATTACACTCTGACGGGTGACGCGTAGGAGAGACCAATCCTTTAAGAGATCGTATCGCCTTTGCATTTCGACGAAAGCGCCAATTGCAGGGTGGAATTGACCTGACGACGCCGCGCCCACTTGCATTGCGGCGAGTGGGAGAAGTTGCTCGATCGTATGTAGGATCAATTCAAAATTGGGGCTTTCGAATGTGCCAAGAAGCGCTCGATAAATCAATTGGAGAACTGGTATTGTCTTGTGAATTGCAAATGGGTTTTCGGACGTCGCGGTCTGTACGAAAGGCGTTCCAGCGAGCACCGCTTTCGGAAATTGTAAATTGATGACTCGTTGCGTTATTTCGCCAGTGGAGGGCATTCCAGGCCGTGCTGGGTGATCCGGATCGAGGGAGATTGTCGACCCCGCTCCCAGTAAGACGGTAAGTCGAGGTTTCACCCTTTGTCAGCCCGCCAGATCGCAGACAAAGAAGCCAAGATGGATCATTCAAGTTCCAGCTCATCCAGCCGCAGCGCGAACGCCTCCGGCGCGATCAACGGCGTGAGCCGGTCGGCAGGGCCAAAGTCGTGCGCGTCGCGATAGCCGTCCGTCGCTGGCTCGCGGAAAACTCGGGTCGTCAGTCGAACCGCGTCGATCACCCAAAGCTCGCGAATGCCGAAGCTGGCGTAGAGCGCCGCCTTGCGGCCGATATCGTAGCGCAGTGACGAGTCGGCGATCTCGACCACAAGCAGCACATTGTTCGCGCTCGAGGCCCCTGATGCCCGCTCGTCCTCGGATAGATAACCACGTCGGGCTCAAGGTAGGTGTCTTCGCTCAGGCGAAACGTTGTCTCGGGGATTAGCGAGATCGTGCCTTGGCTCTGGCAGTCGATACCATCGATCGCAGCAATGCTGTCTTGAGGACCTCGTGGTGATTTCCCTTCGGCGACATCGGAACGAGCTCCCCCCCGATCAATTCGACGCGCTCGTCCTCCTCCATCACGCCCGCGGCGACCATCGCCTCTACTTCGGCGACCGTGAAGCGCCGGCGCGGCAGGCCTTCGGCTGCGGACGTGACCCGGACGGCCGATCCCATGGTTCCAACGCTCCTCTTTCTCCGGACGCGAAGCCGCTCCCGCACGATCAGTCTAGCACAGAAGCAAAAGGGGTGTGTTACGGCCGAATTGCTCGCCGCGCGATCTTGCCGACGCCGGACCTCCGGCGATAATCAAGCCTATGAAGGCCCCCGTGTCCAACATCGAAATTCGGCCCGCGGTCCTCAAGGACGCCGCGGGAATTCGCTCGCTGACCCGTGCTGCCTACGCCCAATGGGTCGCGCTGATCGGGCGCGAGCCGCTGCCGATGCAGGCCGACTACGAGCGCGCGGTCGCCGAGCACACGATCGACCTCTTGATCGTTGACGGCGCGCTTGCCGGCCTCGTCGAGACGATCCTGCGACCGGACCATCTGTGGATCGAGAATGTCGCGGTCGCGCCGGAGCAACAGGGCAGGGGCTTCGGGCGCCTCTTGCTCGACCATGTCGAGCGGCGCGCCCTTCAGTCCCGACGCCGGGAAATTCGCCTGCTGACCAATCAGGCGTTCGCGGCGAATCTCGCGCTCTATGCGAAGCTTGGCTACGCCGTTGACCGAACCGAGTCCTTCCGCGGCGGGATCGCCGTCCATATGAGGAAACGGATCGAGCCGCCCGAGGCCCGCGCAGGCGCTGCGACGAGAGCGGGCTCGGCGCCTTGACGGCTCGCGCGGACGGTTCCACGATTGCAAAACCATGAAGACCGCGCCGCGAAAGTTCGAACTGACGGCGGACATCCTGCTCCGGGCTTATTCCATCGGCGTCTTCCCGATGGCCGAAAGCCGCGACGCGAAGGATTTGTTCTGGGTCGAGCCGCAGGAGCGCGGCATCTTCCCGCTCGACGGGCTCATCGTCTCGCGCAGCCTCGCCAAGACGGTGCGGTCGGATCGCTTCCGGGTGGTTGCCGACCGCGGGTTCGAAACGGTCGTACGCGCCTGCGCCGAGCGTGAGAAGACCTGGATCAACGATGAGATCGTGCGGCTCTATGGCGAATTGTTCGCCGCCGGCCATGCGCATTCCATCGAGGCCTACGAGGGCGACACGCTCGTCGGCGGCCTTTACGGGGTGAGCCTGCGCGGCGCCTTCTTCGGCGAAAGCATGTTTCACCGCGCCCGCGACGCCTCGAAAGTCGCGCTCGTGCATCTGTTCGCGCGCCTGCGGACCGGCAGGTTCCGATTGCTCGACGCGCAATTTTCGACCGAGCATCTGGCGAGCCTCGGCGCAATCGAGATTCCGCGCGATAGGTTCAGGCTCCGGCTCGCCGAAGCGCTCGACGTGCAGGCGGATTTTGGCGCCTGGCCGGTTGACGTTGCGATGAGCGGCGCCGAGGCGCTTGAGCGAGCCTGCGGCATGGAAGTTGCGACGAGGGATTTACCAAGACGGAGCGTCGTTCGGGCCTGACGGCGCCAGGCAATAAGGTTTGGGCAGGCGGCATGGCGGCGTTCGATGAGATGGGCATGGCGTCCGGCGAGACGAGGCCGCTTTACCGCCAAGTCGCTCGCTGGCTCGAAGACACACCACCCGAATTGCTCGCCTCTCGGCGCGCCCAGGCGGAATACATGTTCCGCCGCATCGGCATCACGTTCGGCGTCTACGGGGACAAGGACGCCGCCGAGCGCCTGATCCCGTTCGACATCGTTCCCCGCCTCATATCGCAGACCGAATGGCGCAAGCTCGAGGCCGGGCTCACGCAGCGGGTGCGCGCGCTCAACCTCTTCCTCACGGACATCTACGGCAAGCGCGCCATCTTCAGGGAATTGATCATCCCGCCCGAATTGATTCTGCGCAATCCTTTCTATCGGCCGGAAATGATCGGCCAGCGCGCGCCCCACGACATCTGGGTGCATATTGGCGGCATCGACATCGTGCGGGTGGACGACCAGGAATTTTACGTCCTCGAGGACAATGCGCGCACACCCTCGGGCGTTTCGTACATGCTGGAGAACCGCGAGGTGACGATGCGGCTCCTGCCCGACCTGTTTGCCCGGCACAGCGTCGCGCCGGTCGACGATTACCCCGACCAGTTGCTCGCCTGCCTGCGCTCGGTTGCGCCGCGGTCCAACGGCGGCGAGGCGACGATCGTGATCCTGACGCCGGGCGCGTTCAATTCCGCCTATTACGAGCATTCGTTTCTCGCCGACAAGCTCGGTGTGGAGCTGGTCGAAGGCCGGGACCTGTTCGTCGAGGATGATCAGGTTTTCATGCGCACCACGCTCGGGCCGCGCCGGGTCGATGTCATCTACCGGCGGGTCGACGATGATTTTCTCGACCCACTGGTCTTCAATCCGGCGTCTGTCTTGGGGGTGCCTGGCCTGGTCGGCGCCTATTTGGCGGGCAATGTGACGATCGCGAATGCAATCGGAACCGGTATCGCCGACGACAAGGCGATTTACTGTTATATGCCGGAGCTGATCCGCTTCTATCTTGCCGAGGAGCCGTTGCTCAAGAACGTGCCGACCTACCGCTGCCGAGAGCCGACATCGCTCAAATATGTGATGGAGCGGCTCGATCAGCTGGTGGTCAAGGAGGTGAACGGGTCGGGCGGTTACGGCATGCTGGTCGGGCCGCATGCAAGCGCCGCGCAACGCGAGCAATTCGGGGCCAAGATCATGGCCGATCCCAGCAACTACATCGCGCAACCGACGCTGGCTTTGTCCACCTGCCCGGCCTCGTTCGAGGGCGGCGTGGCGCCGCGCCATGTGGATTTGCGGCCGTTCGTCCTCTCGGGAGCAGACGGCGTGCGCATCGTGCCTGGCGGCCTCACCCGCGTCGCGCTGAAGGAGGGGTCGCTGGTCGTCAATTCGAGCCAGGGCGGCGGCACCAAGGACACCTGGATCGTCGACGACCCGGAAGGGTCGGCTTGACGTCCATGCTCGCTCGCACCGCCGACAATCTTTTCTGGCTCGCACGCTCGATGGAGCGGGCCGATTACATCGCCCGCACCATCGAGGCGACGCTGCGGCTCGAATATCTGCCCAAGACCGACAGCGAGCAGGTCGGCGAGTGGGAGGGCGCGCTCAACGCCGCCGGCGCGCATGAAAAGTTCGTGGAGAAGCATGGCGAGCTGAGCGAAGAGGCGGCCATAGAATTTCTGACCTTCGACCTCGCCAATTCTTCCTCCATCCGCAATTGTCTGGAGAACGCGCGCGCCGCCGGACGCGCTGTGCGCACCGCTCTGACCGCGGAAACCTGGACCGCGATCAATGACGCGTGGCTTGAGCTCAAGCGGTTCGAAACCTCGAGGCGCGTCAAGCGCGCGCTTGGCCGCGAGGAGCTGATGCGCTTTCTCGATTATGTGAAGAAGGCCTCGCTCGATTTCGACGGCGCGTGCTACCGCACGATGCTGCGCAACGAAGCCTATTGGTTCAACCGGCTCGGCGTCTTCGTCGAGCGGGCGGACAACACGGCGCGTCTGCTCGACGTCAAATATCATTTGCTCCTGCCCTCGACGGAAACGGTCGGCGGCCCGCTCGACTACTTCCAGTGGGTCGCCATCCTGCGCGCGGTTTCGGCCGCCACCGCCTATCATTGGGTCTACCGCGACCGGGTGAAACCTTGGCTGATCGCCGATCTCCTCATTCTGAAGTCGGCGATGCCCCGTTCGCTCGTCTCCTGTTACGAGAGCATCGACCGGGCGCTCGACGCGCTTGCCCGCGACGATGGGCGCAGCGGCCTCGCTCAGCGCCAGGCTCGGGCGATGTACGCCAAGCTCGAGCGGTCGAGCATGACCGAGATTTTCCAGGGCGGACTGCACGAGTTCATCACCGAATTCATCGAGGACAACGCGCGCCTCTCGAATACGATCTCGGATCAATATCTCTTCAACTGAGAGGCGGCGCGGATCCAACATGCGGATCAGGGTTTCGCACCAGATCATCCATCGCTTTGACCCGCCGGCCCGAACGGTCAACCAGATCCTGAGGCTGACGCCGCTGTCGTTCGACAGTCAGTACGTGCTGCGCTGGCGAGTCGACATCGACGCCGACGGCGCGCGGCGCGAGACCGAGGACGCGCATGGCAACGCCGTCACCTCCTACTCCCATTACGGACCGATCGAGCGGGTGACGATATCGGCTTTGGGCGAGGTCGAGACCAGCGACGCGGCCGGCATCGTCCGGGGGGCTGCGGAAAGACTGCCGCCGGAGATGTACCTGCGCGAGAGCCCGCTGGCCCAGGTCAACGGGGCGCTGCGCGCCTTCGCTGCAGAGGCTATGAGTGGCGGCGCCAGTCCGCTCGACACGATGCATCGGCTGATGGCGGCGCTGCATGAGGGCTTGCCCCATCACCCCGAAGAGACGGACGCCGCAGGCTCCGCTATCGAAGCTTTTGCGCTAAGGCGCGCGAGAGCGCGCGATTTCGCCCACATCTTCATCGCCTGCACCCGTTGGCGCGGAATTCCCGCCCGCTTCGTCGCAGGCTATCGCCTGGCCGACGGCTCCGCCGAGGCGGGCGTGCATGAATGGGCCGAGGCCCACATCCCCGATCTCGGCTGGGTCGCGTTCGATGCGACCGTTCCGATCTGTCCTGACGACAGCTACGTGCGCGTCGCCATCGGGTTCGACGGCCAGGACGGCGCGATGACCCGCTCAGCCCATAGCGGCGGCGCGGAGAAGGTTGAAGCCGCAGTCCGGGTCGACCAGGCGGGCGTGCAGAGCCAGGCTTGACCGAAAGATGCGTTCCGAGAGGGCCGCTTCGGCGGCGGGCGCATGCCTGCAGCCGCGACAGCCTCTTGCGTCGGCGGGCGCCCTTTAAGACGGCGCTCGGTTGATTTATCATTTCCGTTACGGTATTAAGGCATAGAGGCCGGATGAGCGGGTCTAGCTTGCTGTGGGGAGGCTCAGGGCGTTGGATCGCGGCGAGGTTATTTTGGTTTTCGCTGCCGGAGGCGATGCGTGAGTCCTTTCGCCAGAACACTGATCGTCGCGCTGCTGACTTTCATCAGCGGACTGCTCGGGTTCCTCCTCCAATGGCTGCTGCCAGTCCAGGACGTCGCCGGCGCGAGGGGAGTCCTTTGCTCCGTCATCGGTTTTGTCAGCTTGCTGCTGGCTCTGGTGCTCGGCCTGCTCATCTGGACGACCTACGGCGCTTTCATCGCCCAGAACGCGGAATCCCAGTCGCTGGGGCCGCTGATCCTGAAACTCGACTTCGCCCTCGAGCAATACGGGCCGGAAGCGGAGCACGGACGCGACTTGCTGCGAGCGGCGGTCGTGCGCGCGCGCGATCGTTTCTGGGGCGGTCGGGCGGTCGGCGTGACGCCTTACGCACAACTGCGCGCCGATCTGCACGAGATCATGAGTTTCTTCGCCACGCTCGAGCCCACCACCGATCAACAAAAGCAGCTCATCACGACCGCCATGCCCAATTTCATGCAAGTGGTCGAGACGACCTTACTGATGACCCGCCGATTGGCCAACCCGGCGCCAAAGCTTCTCCTGTTCGTGGTCATCGGATGGGCGGCGCTGGTGTTCATGAGCTTCGGGTTGCTCGACGCGTTCAATGGACTGAGCGTCGCCGTCGAGGCGTTTGGCTCGATCGCAGTCGCGAGTGCGATTTACCTCGTTCTCGAGTTCAGCCAGCCCTATTCGGGGCTGTTCCGCATTTCGCCGGTCGGCGTCGACAATCTGATCGCCGTGCTCGGTCGTTGAAAGCGGGGCGCCGGTCCCCTACGATGCGGCTTCAGTCTGGCGAAAAGACCGGACGGGGCGAAAGCGAGGTCGAAGCATGTATCCAGGACTGCATGCCGAAGCGCGCGCCGATCAACCGGCCGTCATCATGGCGGGATCGGGCGAGACCGTCAGCTATCGCGAACTGGAAGCGCGCAGCAACCGGCTCGCTCACTTTCTGCGCGCCGTCGGGCTGAAGCGCCTCGACCACTATGCCATCTTCATGGAGAATCACCCGCGCTACGTCGAATGTTGCGCCGCGGGTGAGCGGTCGGGACTGTACTTCACCTGCATCAATTCCTTTCTCAATGCCGGCGAAGTCGCCTACATCGTCAACAACAGCCGCTCGAAAGTGCTCATCATCTCGGACGCCAAGCGCGACATCGCGCTGGCGGCGCTGCGCGATTGCCCCGAGGTCGAGCTGTGTCTGGTCGTCGATGGCGCCGGCGAGGGGTCGCGCGTGCGCAGCCTCACCGAGGCGACGGCCGAGTTTCCGGCCACCCCAATCGGCGATGAGGGGTTGGGAGCGGCGATGCTCTATTCATCGGGCACGACCGGAAGGCCCAAGGGCGTCTTGCGCCCGCTGCTCAAACAGCCACCTGCGCAACCGCACCCGCTGGTCGCCGCGCTTGGAAAATTATGGCGGTTTCGCCAGGGGCAGGTTTATCTCTCGCCGGCGCCGCTCTACCACGCGGCGCCGTTGACCGGCGTCTCGGCAACGATCCGTTCCGGTGGAACGGCTGTCATCATGGAGCGGTTCGATCCGGAACGATTCCTCGAACTCATCGAGAAATACCGCGTCACTCACACGCAGCTCGTGCCGACGATGTTCTCGCGCATGTTGAAGCTGCCCGAACACGCGCGCCGGCGTCATGACCTGTCCTCGCTCGAGGTCGCGATCCACGCCGCAGCGCCCTGTCCGGCGCCGGTCAAGCAGGCGATGATCGACTGGTGGGGACCGATCATCCTCGAATATTACGCCGCGACCGAAGGGATCGGCGTCACCCTGTGCGACAGCGCCGAGTGGCTTGCTCACAAGGGCACGGTCGGCAAATCGGTGCTGGGCGAGATTCACGTGCTGGACGACGCCATGCGCGAGGTTCCGACCGGCGAGACCGGCAAGCTCTGGTTCAAGACGGCTTCGCCGTTCGAATATTTCAACGACCCAGAGAAGACGGCGGAAGCAAACTCACCCGACCGCACGATGAGCACGGTTGGCGACATCGGCCATGTCGACGAGGACGGCTACGTCTATCTGACCGACCGCGCGGCGTTCATGATCATCTCCGGCGGCGTCAACATTTATCCGCAGGAGTGCGAGAACGTGCTGGTCACGCACCCCAAGGTCGCGGACGCCGCGGTGTTCGGGGCGCCGGATGAGGAAATGGGCGAACAGGTGAAGGCCGTCGTGCAGCTCATGCCGGCCGTCGCGGCGGGAGCCGAAACGGAGGCCGAGCTGATCGCTTTCTGCCGCGAGCATCTTGCCCACCAGAAATGCCCGCGCTCGATCGACTTCGCGACGGAGCTCCCACGCCTGCCGACCGGCAAGCTCTACAAGACGCCTTTGCGCGACCGCTATTGGAAGGGGCGCCAGACCCGCATCGGATGAACACGACGCCGGAAGCGCGGCTGCGACGCGCGAGCTCGACCGGTCGGCCGGCGCTCACGATCGGAACGATCAGGCGGCGTCGCGGGGAAACTGGGTTTGCGCGATGTGGGTATACGTGCGCCCCTGCGCGAGAAGCTCGCCGTGCCGCCCGCGCTCGACGATGCGGCCGCGGTCGATGACGCAGATCTCGTCGGCTTGCGCGACTGTCGACAGCCGGTGGGCGATGACGATCGTCGTGCGCCCTTCGCACAGCGTGCGGAGCGCCTTCTGGATCGCCTGCTCGGATTCGGAATCGAGCGCCGAGGTCGCTTCGTCCAGAAGGATGATCGGCGCGTCCTTGAGGAAGGCGCGGGCGATGGCGATGCGCTGGCGCTGTCCGCCCGACAGCTGCATGCCGTGCTCGCCGCAGGGCGAATCGTAGCCGAGTTCGAAGCCCATGATGAAATCATGCGCGTAGGCCGCCTTGGCGGCGGCGGCGATCTCGTCGTCGCTCGCGCCGGGCCGGCCCATCGCGATGTTGTCGCGCACCGAACCCTTGAACAGGAAGTTCTCCTGCGCGACGTAGCCGATCTGCTGGCGCAGCGACGTGAGGCCGACGGCTCCGATGTCCTGGCCGTCGCAGAGAATCTGCCCCGATCCGACCTCGTAGAGGCGTAGGATGAGGTTCATCACCGTCGATTTTCCTCCGCCCGAGCGGCCGACGAGCGCCGTCGTCTTGCCCGCTTCGGCGACAAAGCTGACGCCGTGCAGGACGGTTTCGCCGGGGCGATAGCCGAACGTCACGTCGCGAAACTCGATCCTGCCGTTCGTCACCTTGAGCGGCGGCGCTTGCGGCCTGTCGTCCTCGTAGTCGTGCTCGTCGAGGAAAGTGTAGAGAATGCTGACGCCGAACAGGTTCGACGACAGGTCGACATGCAGCCGCGCCACCCGCTTCATCGGCTCATAGAGCATGATCACCGAAGTGATGAAGGAAAACAGGCTGCCGGGCGAATTGCCGCGGATGATCACGGTATAGCCGGAATAGAGCACCACGGCGGCGATGGCGAAGCCGCCCAGGCTCTCCATGATCGGGCTTGTGCGCGAACTCACGCGAGCGAGCTTGTTGGCGGCCGCCTGGAAATTGGTGATCGCGCTGTCTTGCCTCGCGCGCATGAAGTTCTCGAGCGTGAACGCCTTGACGATCCGGATACCCTGCGCCGTCTCCTGCAAGGACTCCATCATCTGCATCGCGCCCTGGAACTCGCTCGCCATGATTTTTCGCACGCGCACGCCGATCTTGCGCACGCCGAACACCGCGATCGGCACGAACATGAGCGCGAAGAACGACAGCAGCGGGTCTTGCGACACCATGACGATAACCAGCCCGACGATGGTCAGCGCATCGCGGGAAAACGTGGTGATCAGGAGATTGAGCACGGCGCTGGCCGATTGAGCGATGAAGGCCTGGCGGGCAATGAATTCCGACGAATGCGAGCGGCTGTAATAGACGACCTTCATCCTGAGCATCTGGTCGAAGATGCGCCGCTGAACATCGGCGACGATGCTGTTGCCAACCCGCGACAGAACGACTTGCTGGCCGTAGGTCGCAAGACCCTTAACCGTATAAATGACCACAATTGCGGCCGTGATTTCCCATACCGCAGCAAGTCGGCGCCCGACGAACACCTCGTTGATGATCTGGCCGATGATCCAGGCCGACAGCGAGGTGGTGAGCGCGATCATGCCCATCATCGCGAAGGCGAAGGCATAGCCCTTCCAGTGCTTGGAGCCCTGATCGGTAAGAAGCCGGCGCAAAGTCGCGTTCGAGGGCGCGTTGAGGAGAGAGAGCGCTCGCTCGCGGGCTAGACGCCAAAGAAACAATGCTTCAGTCCCTTGCCCCGGCCGACCGGCGACCCGCATTCAGTATTGGCGCTGGCGGATTCCGCTCGGGCGCCGCTTCCATATCATTGGTGGCGAAATTATGGAAATCGCCAGATCCGCATGGTCAAGGCCGAGTTAAGATTCCCCGATTTCGGCGCGGCGGGTGGCGTGGTCGTCGGGGTTTCGCGGGCGCCGTCTCGCGCCAGGGCGCGGTTCACGCAGCGGCGACGGGCTGCCGTTTTGGCGCTCCATAGGTGTCCGGGATCTTGTCGGCGAAGGCCGCGACGAGTTCGTCGTTCTCCATCTCGTCGATCGAGACCGGGCGCGTCGCGTCGTCGACGTAGGCCTTGCTGGCGGGATCCTGGAGGACGCGCTTCTTGATCCGGTGATAGCGCCACCCGACGGTGAGCCATTGCGCCACCACGGACACGAACTCGACCGCCCGGACGGGATAGAAAACCAGCGGATTGACGATTCGCATCCCGTGCCGACGGGTCGTCCTCACCTTGCGGCGGACGATTCCACATTGCAGCGGGTGGACGCCCTCGATCCGGGCGGCGGAGGAGAAGGCCGTCATCACGTCGGCAATCTTGTTCATCCTCAAGCCCGTTGCGGCGGCGCGCTTGAGCACCGTCCCGACATGCTCGTCGGTGTAGTAGCGCTTCCAGGCGTCGCGATAGGTCTGGTTCCATTCCTCGCCCGACATCAGAGGATGGCCGGTGCAGACATGCTCGACGTCGTATTTGTTCATGTCCGGGTCCATCGGGACCCCTTTGAGGTACAGGTTTTTGTGGTCCTCTGAGCCGGGGAGGGGAGTGAGGCAAAAGAATTCGAGAATGTCGAGCGGCAGCTCCTTCTTGATGATGTCGATGTCGCGGGCGACCGATTGGGGCGTGTCGGTCGGAAATCCGATGATGAAGCCCGCCCAGGTCATCACCTTGTGGGCTCGCCAGGCCTGCAGCATGACCCGGTACTCCCAGATCTTGTTCTGCCGCTTTTTCGCGCCCTGGAGCGATTGGGGATTGATGCTCTCGAGCCCGATGAAGACCTGGTTGCAGCCGGCCCGCGCCGCTTTCTCGATGAAACCCGGAATCTTGTGGCAGAGCGTGTCGACCTGAAGGATGAGCTTGATTGGAATGCCCTTGTTGGTTCTCAGATCGATCAGCCGGTCGAGGATCGCCTCCCAGTTGCGGTTGCGGGCGAAATTATCGTCGGTGACGAAATAGTGGTTGATGCCCTGGGCGTAATTGGCGCGCACGATCGCTTCGACGTCATCGGCGCTCCGATAGCGCGACTTGCGGCCCTGGACATTGATGATCGTGCAGAAGCTGCACTGGAACGGGCAGCCGCGGCCGGCGTCGAAGCACGCGTGATGGCCGACGATGCGCCCCACGATTTCCTTCGGCAGCACGGGGATCGCGGCCGATTCCATGCCGGGCATGTCATGAAGGTAATTGTAGACGGGCTTTGCCTGGCCGGCGTCGATGTCGCGGATGAGATCGGCCATCCGGCCCTCGCCCTCGCCCGCATACAGGGTCACGCCGAGCGACTGGGCCTCCTTCAAGTCCGACGGCAACTCGGGAAGCATCGACAGGCAGCCCGAGACGTGGAATCCGCCGATCACCACGGGCACGCCTTTCGCCCGGAACTCGCGGGCAAGATCGAGGGCGCGGGGAAACTGATTCGACTGAACCCCGACGAGCCCGACAAATCCACCGCCCGCCGCCTTGATCTGTCGCGAGATCGCCTTGACGTCGATGACCGTGTTGCACTCGTCGCAGGCGTCGATGTCGATATCGACGTCGGGGCCAAGAGCCCGCTCCTCCCTGCAGGCGGCCAAAAGCCCGTAGACGCTGGCCAGGCTGTTCGAGGGGATGGTGGAGAGGCGCCATTGGATCACATAGCCGTCGTCATCATAGTGCGACGGCTTGATGAGGAAGATCTTGAACGTCCGGTTGCCCATGGCGTGCTCTTCATTGTCGCGCAGGGCGGCGCCGATCTCTCGGCCTCCCACGCTTCCGTCCGCAAGAATCCCCGGCCCTCCCGGCCCTCGGGAGCTGACCCGGCATACTGTGTTTTGTTTGGGCGGTCCAGCCGGGATCTCGAAGCCGCATCACTCCGCGCGCGGCGCGAATCGGCGGGTCCATCGCCCGGTCAGCCGTTCTTGCGGGGGCTCGGCTTCCGACCGTCCTTCGCTTCCTTGACGGCCGCATGATACTTGCGCTTGATGTCCGCGAGAGTGACCGACGGCGCGGGGAAGGCGAGGCGGAGATCGGCCAAAGTGCCCGCGATGATCTGCGACACGGCGAGATTGCGGAACCATTTGTGGTTCGAGGGGATCACGTACCACGGCGCCTCGTCGGCGCTGGTTGCGCGAATCGCATCCTCATAGGCGCCGATGTAATCGTCCCACAATTCACGCTCCGAATAGTCTGATTCGCTGATCTTCCAGTTGCGCCCCGGGTCATCCAGGCGTTGCGCGAAACGAGCGAGCTGCTCTTCCTTGCTGATGTGGAGAAAGAATTTGAGGATCGTTGTCCCGGATTGTGCGAGCAGCGACTCGAAGCCGCGAACATGCTCATAGCGGCGGGCGCAGGTTTTCTTGTCGACGAGCTTATGAACACGCGTGACCAGCACGTCCTCGTAGTGCGAGCGGTTGAAGATCACGATCTGGCCGGCTCTCGGCGCCTGGGCGTGGACGCGCCAGAGAAAGTCGTGCGCGAGTTCGAGCGGCGTCGGCTGCTTGAAGCTCGCGACGTCCACGCCCTGCGGGTTGACGCCGCTGAACACGTGCCGGATCGTGCCGTCCTTGCCGCCGGCGTCCATCGCCTGCAAGACGATGAGAACCGAATGTTTATGCTCGGCGTAGAGTAAGGTCTGCTGATGAGCGAGCTCCTTGAGAAGATGCTCGGTCTCCTCCTTCGCCTCGGCCTCGGATTGGTGCTTGCCCGTACCGGCCGGATCAAGCTTACTGAGCCGGACCTTTTCACCCGGTTTGACCCGGAACTGTTGGCGGTAGTCCAAGACCTCGAGCCTCCGGTCCGTCGCGCACGCGACGCCGGAGCCATGTGACAGGAAGATGACGCTGAGATCAACCTGCTTGCGCAGCGCCTGGGCCCGGATCGCGCGATGAACATCACTGTCATTGGCGCTGGCGCGATCGGCGGCCACATTGCGGCGAAGCTCGCCGCCGCGGGCGAGCGCGTGACGGTCGTGGCGCGCGGGGCGCACCTGAAGGCGATCCGCGAGCGCGGGCTCAAGCTCAAGGAGGACGGCGAAGAGATCGTCGCGCGCGTCGAGGCGACGGACCGCATCGCCGAAGCCGGCGGCGCGGACCTCGTCGTGTTAGGAGTCAAGGCGCATCAGCTGACGCCGATCGCAGCCGAGGTCGCCTCGATCGTCGCGCCATCGACGACGGTCATGACCACGCAGAACGGCATTCCCTGGTGGTATTTCCTAAAGCATGCCGGCCCGCACGCGGGTGTTCAGCTCGAGAGCGTCGACCCGGGCGGGGTGATCGCCCGCCATCTGCCGATCGAGGCGATCGTCGCCGCGATCAGCTACCAGGCGGCGGAGATCGAAGTGCCGGGCGTCATTCGGCATATCGAGGGCCATCGCCTGCCGGTCGCCGAAATCGACGGGCAAAAGACCGACCGCATCGCAGCGCTCTCCGAGCTCTTTACGAGAGCGGGTTTCAAATCGCCGGCGATCGCCGACGTGCGGGCCGAGATCTGGACGAAGCTCTGGGGCAATCTGACCTTCAATCCGGTGAGCGCGCTGAGCCACGCGACGCTCGAGGACATCTGCCGCTTCGCGCCGAGCCGCGCGCTGGCGGCGGCGATGATGCGCGAAGCGCAAGCCGTTGGCGAAGCGTTCGGCATCCGTTTCCGTCTCAGCATCGAAAAGCGCATCGCCGGCGCCGAGGGCATCGGCGCCCACAAGACCTCGATGCTGCAGGACATCGAGCACGGCCGCGCGACCGAGATCGATGCGCTGCTCGGCTCGGTCATCGAACTCGCCCGCCTCGTCAATGTCCCGACCCCGCACCTTGACGCAATCTATGCGGTGACGAAGCTTTTGGGCGAAACCGTCGCTCGGAGCGGGAGCGGACTGTCGCTCGCGCCGCCAGCACCCGTTCGGAGTTGATAGACCCATGACCGCCGATCGCACCTTGAAGGGCCTTTTAGCATCCGGGCGCGACGACGCGGTGGCGATCGCAGCCCATGAGGCGGCGCCGCTGACCTATGAAGGTTTGCGCGTGCTGATCGAACGGACCCGCGCGACGATGAACGACCTCGGAATCGGCCTTGGCGATCGGGTCGCGATCGTGTTGCCGAACGGAGCCGAAATGGCGGCGGCGTTTCTTTGCGTGGCCTCCGCCGCGACGTCGGCGCCGCTCAATCCCGCCTACAGGCAGGACGAGTTCGAGTTCTACCTCGAAGATCTCAAGGCCAAGGCGCTGATCGTCGAAGCGGGCAGCCAGTCGCCCGCGCTCCGCGCGGCGGAGAAGCTCGGCGTCGCGCTCTTGACCCTCACTCCGGAGCGGCAGGCCGGGGCGGGCGCGTTCGAGTTCTCCGGCTCCCCGCTCGGCGCCGCCATCCGACCCGGTCCCGTCCAACCGGATGACGTCGCGCTCATTTTGCACACATCGGGCACCACCTCGCGGCCGAAGATCGTCCCGCTGAGCCAAGCCAACATCTGGACCTCGGCTCGCAACATCGCGAGCTCGCTCGAGCTTTCCGAACACGACAGGGCGCTTAATGTGATGCCCTTGTTCCATATCCACGGGCTGATCGCAGGCCTTTGCGCTCCGCTTTCGCGCGGCGGCGCGGTGTTCTGCACTCCGGGGTTCAATGCGCTGAAATTCTTCGCCGAAATGGAGGAGGCCAGGCCCACCTGGTACACGGCGGTGCCGACCATGCATCAAACGATCCTGACTCGCGCCGGGCGCCACAAGGACATCATCGCCCGTCACCCGCTGCGCTTCGTGCGCTCGTCGTCGTCGTCGCTACCCCCGACCGTGATCGGCGAACTCGAAGCGGCGTTCAAATGCCCGGTCATCGAATTGTACGGCATGACGGAAGCGACGCACCAGATGGCGTCAAATCCCCTGAACGGCCTCCGCAAGCCCGGATCGGTCGGCGTCCCGGCTGGTCCTGAGATCGCCATAATGGACGAAGCCGGACTGCTGATGAGCGCAGGAGAAACCGGCGAAGTCGTCATTCGCGGCGAGAACGTCACGGCCGCGTATGAGAACAATCCGAAGGCGAACGGCGAGGCGTTCGTCAACGGCTGGTTCCGCACCGGCGACCAGGGCGTCATTGACGCCGACGGCTATCTGACGCTGACCGGACGGCTGAAGGAGATCATCAATCGCGGCGGCGAGAAAATCTCGCCGCGCGAGGTCGACGAGGCCTTGATGGATCACCCCGCCGTTCTGCAAGCGGTCGCGTTCGCGGTGCCGCATCCCATGCTCGGCGAGGACGTCGGCGCGGCGGTCGTGCTGCGCGAGGGTCTGACGGCGACCGAACAGGAACTCGGCGCCTTCCTCTCCGAGCGCCTGGCGGCGTTCAAGACGCCGCGGAAGATCCTGTTCCTCACTGAAATCCCGAAGGGAGCGACCGGCAAGCTTCAGCGCATCGGGCTTGCGCAAAAGCTGGGGCTCGGGTGAACAAAATCGGCGGCCCGTGCGTTCTGGTTGCGTGAAATCGACTGGGGTTGGGCGATCCGCCGACAGGGCAGGCTTTCAGGATAGCGCGCTGCTTCGCCTTCCTTCGTCGCTGGGCTATTGTAAGAGGCTGCAGGGGGCGAGCGCGCGGCTGGGCCCGGCCAGCTCTCACTCCCCACATAGGAGCCGACGATGGTCTGGCCGGTGCGAACGGAGTCGGCCCGCCTTGAGGAGGAGACGGTGAACTCACATTCATCGGGACCGGGTTTCTCGTCGACGCTGAATGCCATGCTGATCGGCCTGATCGTGATCGGCGCCATGTACTTCGCCCGCGAAGTGCTGATCCCGATCGCTCTCGCCGGCATTTTGAGCTTCATGCTCGCGCCCCTCGTGCGGCTCGTTCAAAAGCTTTGGGTTCCGCGCGTCATCGCCGTTCTCGTTGTGGTGGGTCTCGCTTTCGCGGGGATTTTCGCACTCGGTAAGACTTTGGTGACCGAGGTTGAGCGTCTTGCCCAGGATCTGCCGACCTATCAGGCGACGATCGAGAAAAAAATCGAGGTTATTCGGGGCGGCGACGCTAGAACTGGAACGCTCGAGCGTGCGCGCGTCGTCTTGAATCAACTCAACAAGGAGCTCTCCGGCAAGCAGGCCAAGGCCGGGGCAACAGCGACGCCGTCCGACGCCGGTTCGAACGAACCCGCTCTCATTCCGGTCGAAGTCCACGAGCCTCCGGGTTCGCCGCTCACCACGCTCGCGGCCCTGATCAACCCGCTGCTTGGCCCTCTGGCGACGACCACACTGATCGTCGTCTTTGTCATCTTCATGCTGATTCAACAAACGGATCTTCGTGACCGGCTCATTCGGCTCGTCGGTTCGACCGATATCGCCCACACCACGGCCGCGCTCGATGACGGCGCGCGCCGGCTCAGCCGCTTCTTTCTCACCCAGCTGTCCATCAACGCGCTGTTCGGAACGGCGGTGGGAGTGGGCCTGTGGGCGATCGGCATCCCAAGCGCCTTCGTGTGGGGCGTGCTCGCGGGAATTTTGAAATTCGTGCCGTTTGTCGGCCCGGTTCTCGGCATCGTCTTCCCGCTCGCGCTTGCCCTTTCGGTCGGGGTTGGCTGGTCGATGGCTTTGTGGACGATCGGTCTTTTCGTCGCGCTCGAGGGCGTGACCGGCCAGGTCGTCGAGCCGATTTTCCAGGGACGCTCGACGGGCCTGACCCCGATCGCCATCATCATGGCGGCGACATTCTGGGCCTGGCTCTGGGGCGCCGTCGGACTTGTCCTCGCGACCCCGTTGACCGTCGTCCTGGTCGTGCTCGGCCGTCATGTCGATGCGCTTAAATTCTTCGAGGTTCTGCTCGGCGACGAACCGGCGCTGTCGGACTCGGAAATGTTCTATCACCGCATGCTGTCCAACGATCCGCTCGAGGTCGTCGAGCACGCGAAGTCCTTCATGGTCGAGCACTCGCTGTCGCACTATTACGATCAGGTCGCGCGTCCGGCGCTGGCGTTGGCGCACAAGGATGTCGCGCGGGGCGCGCTCGACTCCGACAAAGTCGAGACATTCACGGAAGCGGTTGAAAGTCTGTTCGCCGATATCGTCCTCGAATATCGAGATTTGAAAAAGGACGGTGACGAGAAAACCGACGCCGAGGGGCGTCACCTGCCGTTCCTCAATCCCGAGGACATGATCGAAGCGTGGCGCTCGGACACGCCGCTGGTCTCGATCGGCACGCACAGCCGCCTCGACGGGGTGGCGGCTTCCATGGTGGCGACGCTCGCCACCGCGCATGGCGTCGGCGCGCGGGTGCAATTGCCCGGCTCCCTGGCGGCCGCGAAGCTGATGAGCCTCGACCTCTCGGATGCGGCCCTGATCTGTCTTTCGTATTTCGATTTCAAGACGCCGGCGCGCATTCAGTATGCGGCGCGGCGGGTGCGGGGCAAGGCGCCCAAAGCGAAGCTGATGCTCGGGCTCTGGACGGCTCCTGACGGGGTGCTCGAGGCGATCCGAACTCAGGTCGGGGCGGATTTCGCCGTCAACACGCTCCATGACGCCGCGACCATCATTCTGGCCCAGGCGACCGGCGGGCGGCCGGTCGGGAGTGAGATCAAGGCGCCGGGCGCGGCATCGGAGCCGGCCGCCCTGCTCGAACCGAGCCCGACGCTGGCGCCGGCGAAAGCCTGAGTTCGCTCCAACTCCCGGTGAACGCGATCGCCCTTGCGCATGGCTCCGTTCTGTTCGATGCTGACATGTTAGCGACATAGCGACCAAGCGACCGCACGAGAGCGGCCGTGATGCTTATCGCCTTGCACGCGGGCGCTGGCGCCCAGCTCACGGGAGGAATGACAATGCTGAAAGTGTCTCTATGCTGCGCCGTCGCTGCCGGCGCGCTGCTTGCGGGTTTAGCGGGCGCCCGCGCGGCCGAGCCTTATACCTTCGCGCTCGTGCCCAAGAGCACCAACAATCCGTTTTACGACCAGGCTTTGGCTGGCTGCAAAAAGGCGGAAGCGGAACTCAAGGGGGCGATCAAATGCCTCTATATCGGCCCGAACGAGCATGGCGGCGGCGACGAGCAGGCGCAGATCGTGGGCGATCTCATCGCGAAGAAGGTCGACGGGATCGCCGTGTCGCCGGCCAACGCCGCCGCGATCGCCGCGGCGCTGCAAGGGGCCAAGGCGGCCAACATTCCGGTCATCACCTGGGACTCGGATCTTCTCGAGAAGGACAAGGGCCTGCGCGCCACTTACATCGGCACGCACAATTATGACATTGGCGTCAATCTGGCGAAGCTCGTGATGGAGGTGAAGCCAAAGGGGGGAACGATCTGCATCCAGTCGGGCGGCGCCGCGGCTGCGAACCACAACGAACGCATGCAGGGCGTCCGCGACACCCTGGCCGGAAAGAAGAGCGCGGAAGCGCCGGGCGAGAAGCTGACCGGCCAGAATGGATGGACCGAGGTCGCCGGCTGTCCGCAATACACGAACGACGACTTCCCGCTCGCCATGCAGATGGAGCAGGACCTGCTCAACAAGGATCCGAAGCTCGACGCTTTCGTCGCGACCGGAGGCTTTGGCGAGTTCCTGGTCGACGCCTACAAGAACTCGATGGCCCAGTTCAAAGACAAGATGGCGAAGGGCGAGATCGCCGTCGCGGTCGCGGACACGCTGCCGATGCAGCTCGACGACCTGAGGGCGGGGCTTGCGACCGGCAATGTCGGGCAGCGGCCATTCGATATGGGCTACAAGGTCATGTACGCGCTTAAGGACATGAAGGACGGTAAGGCCCCGCCGCCCGACCCGACCTATACCGGGCTCGACATCTGCACGCCGAAGAACGTCGACACCTGCATCGGCGGCGGGAAGTAGCCGGGACAAAGTCGCCAAGGAATCAGGAGGCTGGCCGGGCGCCGGTCTCTTTTTTGCCGCGACGCCTGGATCGCCACGGCGCTTGGCTCCTCGCAATGACGCGTCGTCCTGCAGCGCGCGCCGGCTCTCGCCGCTTACGCCCGAGCCTCTTCCCACCGGCCCGACTTCGCCGATCGCAGCACCGCGTCCGTCACGAAATCGGTCGCCATCGCTTCGCGGAACGTCGGGCTCACCGGTTTCCCCTGCGCGAGGCCCTGCAGGAAGTCGGCGGCCTGGTGGATGAACGTGTGCTCATAGCCGATCGTGAGACCTGGCACCCACCAGTGCTTCATATATGGATGATCGCCGTCGGTGATGTGCAGCGAGCGCCAGCCGCGCAGCCGGCCCTCGTCGCTGTGATCGAAAACCTGCAGGCGGTGCAGATCGTGCAGGTCCCATGCGATCGAGGCGTTCTCGCCGTTGATCTCGAACGTGTACTCAGCCTTGTGCCCGCGCGCGTAGCGGGTCGCTTCGAATGTGGCGAGCGAGCCGTTGGCGAACCGGGCGAGGAACGCCGCGGCGTCGTCGATCGTCACCTCCTGCTTCTTGCCGGTGAGGCTGTGCGTCCGCTCCTTGACGAAGGTCTCGGTCATCGCGGTGACGCTGCCGATCGGCCCGTTCAGCCACATCGCCGTATCGATGCAATGGGCGAGCAGGTCTCCGGTCACGCCGCTGCCCGCGACGCTGGCGTCGAGCCGCCACAGGGCCACTCCGCCCTGCGGCAGATCGGCGGAAATGGTCCAGTCCTGCAGGAACTTGGCGCGATAGTGGAAGACCCGTCCGAGCCGGCCCTCGTCGATCAGCTGCTTCGCGAGCGTGACGGCGGGGACCCGGCGAAAATTGTACCAGACCATGTTCGGACGCCGGGCGGCCTCGACCGCCGCGACCATCCTTTGCGTCTCCGCCGCGTTTCGGCCGAGCGGCTTTTCGCACATCACCATCTTGCCCGCTTCCGCCGCGGCGATCGCGATCGCCGCATGCGTGTTGTTGGGGCTTGCGATGTCGATGAGGTCGATATCCGCCCGGCGAACGAGCGCGCGCCAGTCCGTCTCGAAGCTTTCATAGCCCCAATTCATCGCGAACGCTTCGGCGGTCGCCGGATTGCGGGCGCAAGCGGCCTTGAGAACGGGCTCAGTGTCCAAATCGAAAAACTGACCCACCCTGGCGAAGGCGTTCGAGTGCGTGCGACCCATGAACCCACAGCCGACCAGACCGATGTTGAGCCTGCTTTTCGTGCTCATGCGATTCTCAAAGGGTTCGAATGCTGGGTGGCACGGGCCCCCCATCGCCAGACCTATAATCGTGCTTGGCGCGCGGCCAATGCGCATGGCTTCGTCAAGATAAAGGAGCGCGCCGTCGAACCGACGTTTACGCCCGACGTCCGCCACCACTTTCAAGGCTTGGTTCCACGGCTCTGGATCAGGCTCCTGTCGTTTGACAGTCACCTTATCGCGTTATCTAATCGCTTACAGACGCATTGACACGCGGACAATTTAAATCGCCGCGCGCACGCATCGGGAGAGACGCCATGACGCTGAAAATTGACAGGCTCGTGGGGGCTTTCGCTTTGTATTTCGCTTGTGCCGATCGCCAGTGGGTCGGCGCAAGCGCCGTCCGTACCACCGCCGGCTCAACATTGATTTGTATTGGGAGGGGCGTCGCCGTGCCGGCGCCCACGTAGCCAAGCATGGGGAACAGAGACGTCGGCGAGCTTCAGCACCACGGCGCCGGGCCGCAAAATGGAGGCCATGCAACAATGCTCAAAGGAACGCTCGTCGCATTCATATTCGGGGCGGTGATGGCCGCGACAGCCGCTTGCGCGGGCGATGACGCCATCACCGCTGCGGCGACAAAGCTCGCTCATAGCTACGACGAAAACTACGATCACCAAGACGCGGCCGCGATGGCGGCTATCTACGCGACAGATGGCGTTCTGGTGTCGCCCGGAGGTGCGCTCATACGCGGACGCCCTGCGTTGCAGGCCTACTACAAGGACCGCTTTGCCTCAGGTGCGCGAGATCACGAATCCAAGGTCATCGAGGCGCATGCCATGGGCGAGGGCGGCTACGGTCTTGGCACGTTCTCGGTCAACATTCCCCAGTCGGACGGCAGCGCAAAGCGGCTCGCAGGCAACATTGCCTATATCTACACCCATGCCGATGACGGCTGGCGTCTGCAGGCCGTCGTGCCAAGCGTGCCGCCGCCAAAGTAACGCCGGTCGCACTCCCGGGCGTTGGGCGCCTTCTGCCGCCGTCCGCTTCACCGCGCGTGGTCTAAGTCCTCGGGCCGGACCACCAACAGGCCCGTCAGGCGCCGCCTCAAGGCTCGCCGTCCTTGAATGGCGGCTCCTTGTCGGCGGGCACGCCCTGTTCGGCCATCGCGAGCACCATGGCGACGCCGACATAGGTTCCAGCCACCCCGGTCAGATCGACCACCTGCTGTTCGCCGAGAAGCTTTTTCGCGCGATCGAACAGTCCGTCCGACACGGCGTGTTTGGTCGTAAGGTCAGTGACGAAATCATAGACGACCTCTTCCTCCGGGCTCATGCCGGCCGGCCGTCTGTTGGCTTTCAGGTCGGCGATGATCGAATTGGCGAGGCCCGCCTTTTTCGCCAGCGGCGCATGCGCATACCATTCCACCTGCGAGCGCCATTGGCGGGAGACGACGAGGATGGCCATCTCGTTGAGCTTGGTCGGCACCGACGTATGCCAGCGCAGATAATCGAGCAGATCGTACATGCGTTGCGCATAGACCGGACTGCGCAACATCGGATTGTACGGGCCGCCGAGCCCGACGCTCGAGATTTTCATGATCTTTTCGCCGAGCGGGCGCTGCTGGTCGTTGAGCTCTTGCAAAGTCAACTGAGGAAACCTGGGCTCCTTGCCTCGGGCTGGCGAGCTCGCACTGTTGGCGGCGATCCAGGCGAGGGGAAGAGCGGCGGTCAGGCAGGCGGCGGCGATCGGCATTTGGCGCATGAAATTGCTCCTTCCTTAACTGAGGCTTTCGATCGTTGCACAGGCGCGAGCGCGACGCCCACGGAACGCGCATCGCTGAGCGGATCCAAGGCTCCATTTGCGCGAGCGCGGCCCTGCGACGGGCGTGATCGGCAACATCCTCGTCGACGATGGCGACACCACGGCGTGGTTCAGCAGGAGAAGCGGAACAAGGTGAGCAGCGCGAGGTTGTAGTTTAAATGGGCGCCCTCCAAGGCCACCCGCCGACAGAGCGCCTATTAGCCCCCGCGCTTTCGACTGACGGCGCGAAGGCCTTACCGGCACAGGAACCCAAGCGGAGCGCTGAGGAAACGCCATGACGAACGAGGAGCTGCGACAGAAGAACACTGCCCTGCGGGAGAAGATCAAGGAAATCTCGGACAGGCACCCGGAGCTGCGCGACCTTTCAGATGAAATCGCGCTCGAACAGGGCACGCATGTCGAGGTCGGAACGCCATTCCTCGAGCGGGTCAACGGCAAGCTGCAGGAGCGGGCGCGCGCCATCATCGAGCGTCGCCCGGATCTGGAACGCTTCTTTGAAAACTGACCCCGTAAGACTGGCCTCCGCGCTTCATATTAGCCATGCGAGGTCAGACTGGCTGGCTACGCTCGTCACTCTGCGATCGTAGGTCATGGACCGGATGAAACTCATTACTCGTTCGGGTTGCATGAGCGAGCTCATATGTCATGAGCCAAAACAGAAGGTTGAGTTCTGGGCGGATTGCCTATAGCTTGGGCACCCAACGGGCGGTGCGTTTCCATGCAAGGTCTGCGTTGAAAGCCTCGGTCGTGGCGAACTTTGTAGAATGAACGCGTCAGCGGCGCTTTTTCGACCCTAACTTTGGCGAGTCGCCTAGCGGACGCGAGTTTCGACTGGAGGACGGCCTGGCACGGCTATTGCTTGGTTTCTTCAGTCCAAACTCGACGCCAAACGGCGTCAGATTGCGAGATGTCAGGCGCGGGGCAAAGCGGCCCAACAGCGAGCCTGCCAGACAGACTTCAAGATGCCACGGCAATGGCGCCCTCGGCAGTTCCACTGGTGGCGCCGACGTGCTTGGGAGCTCGAGCTGCCTGTGGCCAGACTGCGCGTACCTGTCGGCATATTGATTTCGTCGGACGGACCTTACAGCGTCGTCTCGAAAAGCATGCTTTGCGGAGCCCTGCTGGGCGTCGCCGAAGCGCGAGCGGAGCACCGGGATCTCGAGATTGATCCGATCATCTCCAATCCCGGAGGAGATAACGCGCGCTATTCCGTGATGGCCGCGGACATGCTCGCGAAAGGTATCCGCCACGTCGTCGGATGCTACACTTCCTCGAGCCGCAAGGAGATCATTCCCCTGTTCGAGAAGGCGGACGCGCTTCTCTGGTATCCGTCGCACTACGAGGGCTTCGAAAGCTCAAGTAACGTTGTCTACACGGGCGCAGTCGCGAATCAGCATCTGTTGCCGCTCGTGGAGTACCTTCTCGGCTGCGTTGGCCCGAAGGCCTTTTGCGTCGGCTCGAACTATATCTGGGCGTGGGAGAACAACCGCATCCTACGTGAGGCGATCGGCGCCAACGGCGGCGGGGTTGTCGCCGAACGCTATTTCACAGTCGGCTGCACCGAGTTCGACCAGGTTATCGAGGCGATCCTCGCCGCGCGCCCGTCGTTCGTCTTCAACACGCTGATTGGCGAGTCCTCCTATCAGTTCCTTCGCGACCTGCGCGCGGCATGCGTACGGCGCGGCATCGACCAGGCGCGCGACATCCCTGTTGCAAGCTGCACGCTGTCTGAGCCAGAGCTCGCGGCTATCGGGCCGGCGGCTGTCGACGGCCACATCACATCGAGCGTCTATTTCGCGTCGCTCGACACGCCCGAGAACGACCGGTTCGTCAAAGCCTATCGGGCGCGATTCCCCGATGGTCCCGTCGTTTCCGCCGATGCCGAAGCGACCTATCTCGCGGTGCGTCTGCTTGCGCTTGCGGTCGCGGAAGCCAGCGCCCTCGAGGCCGGCGCCGTCAAGCGCGCGGTTGCGCTTCGCTCGATCCTGGCGCCGCAGGGCGAAGTCCAGATCGATCCAGAGACCATGCATGCGTCGCTTACGCCCCGCATCGCGCGATCCAACCTGGATGGCGGGTTCACTATTCTGCGCGAAGCGACCCGACCGGCGGCGGCCGATCCCTACCTCATCCGCAACTCGTCGCGCTTTGGCGCCGTGGCCATCCGGCCGATCCTGCGAGTGGCCTCATGACGACCCATCGCCTGATCCAGAACTTTCGTCGCAGCCAGGGCGTGCTGTGGGCCAACCTCGACTTCAACGCCGACGTGCTTGAACGCACGTTGCTGAAGCTTGGCGTATCGCTCCGGCGCGTCGAGAACGTGAAAGCCTCGGACCTCGATCCCGATCGGGACATTGTTTTTCTCGACGTCGACCAGCCGATCAATCCAGAGCCATTGCTTGCGCCCGGAGCGAATCTTTCCGCTGCGCCGGTGATCGGCATCGTTGGCGTCGAGGCGCCTAGTCGAACTCAAGCTGCTGGCGGAAGCCGGCGCAACGGCGATCCTGCGCAAGCCCATCCAGGCCGGGACGGTCTATTCCGCGCTTTTTCTCGGCGTGAACAACCATAGGCGGCTCAAGTCCGCGGAAGCGCGCCTCGCTATCGGCGACCGCAAGCGCCGCGCCCGGCGCTTTCTCATCAAGGCCGTCGTCGCGCTCGTTCAGGCGCGCGGCTTGAGCGACGACGACGCTTATGCCGAGCTTCGCCGCGAAAGCATGCGGCGACGGCTCGATCTCGAGGAGCTCTGCGAATCTCTTTTCCAGCCGGAGAGCAATTTTCCGGCTGCGTGGCCTGCTGGCCTCGCGCCCCCAAGTTCACATGACCGAGGAGGGTCTGCACATGCGAAAGATACTGATGTTGGGCGCCGCGACGGCGGCGATGATGTTGACGATGGCGGCTCAAGCCGCCGAGCCTATCAAGATCGGCGTGCTTGAGGATCAGTCGGGCGACTTCGCGCTGGCCACGATCGGGAAGGTCCACGGCATCGAGCTCGCGACCGACGAGATCAATAAGGCCGGCGGTATCGCCGGGCGGCAGATCGAGCTCGTGATCTACGACACGCAATCCGACAACACCCGCTTCCAGGAGTTCATGCGCCGCGTCCTGCAGAAGGATAAGGTCGACGTCGTATTTGCCGGATTTTCGAGCGCCTCGCGCGAAGCCTATCGCCCGATCGTCGACCAGCTCAATGGCTTCGCGTTCTACAACAACCAGTATGAAGGCGGTGTATGCGACGCGCATATGATCGTGACCGGCGCGGTTCCGGAGCAGCAGTTCTCGACTCTCATCCCCTGGATGATGGAGAAGTTCGGCAAGCGCGTTTACACGATCGCGGCCGACTACAACTTCGGTCAGATCTCAGCTGAATGGGTGCGCAACATCGTCAAGCAGAACGGCGGCGAGATGGTCGGCGAGGAGTTCATCCCGCTCGGCGTGTCGCAATTCGCTTCGACCATCCAAAACATCCAGAAGGTCAAGCCCGACATCCTCATCACCTTGCTCGTCGGCACGGCGCAGTCGTCCTATTACGAGCAGGCCGCGTCGGCGAACCTGCACATTCCGATGGGCAGTTCCGTCAACGTAGGCCAGGCCTACGAGCACAAGCGCTTCAAGCCGCCGAGCCTGGCCAACATGTATGTGACGACCAACTGGATCGAGGAAGTCGACGATCAGAAGAGCAAGGACTTCGTCGCCAAATGGCACAAGATGTTCCCGAACGAGCCCTACATCAATCAGGAGGCCGAGAACTCGTATCTCGCCGTCTATCTCTACAAGGAGATGGTCGAGCGCGCGAAGGGATCGACGAAGCGCGACGACCTGCGCAAGATCGTCGATGAGGGCGACGTCTGCTTCGACGCGCCCGAGGGGAAGGTCTGCATCGACCCGAAGAGCCAGCACATGTCGCACACGATCTACCTTGCCAAGGTCAACGACGACCATTCGATCTCGTTCCCGAAAGTCTGGCAGGACATCAAGCCTTATTGGCTCGGCGAAGCAGGCTGCGATCTGACCAAGAAGAACCCCAATGCCCAGTACACCCCAAGCAATCCGCCGCCCAAAAGCTAACCTTCGCTGAGGTCAGGCCCCGTGGGTCTGACGCATCCGCAAGCTCCCGGCGGGACGAACGTCCCGTCGGTCAGTGTTCGTTGCGCCCGGCAGGTTGCTCCATGTTCGACGCGGTAGTCGGGTTCCTTTACCAGTTTGGAGACGCAACCGCCTTTCTGGTGCTGTGCGCGAGCGGCCTTGCGATCATTTTCGGCATGATGGGCGTCATCAATCTCGCCCATGGCGAGTTCATCATGGCGGGCGCCTACACGACGGTGACCGTTGCCAAGCTCGGCGCGCCGTTGCCGCTGGCGATCGTCTGCGGCGCGCTCTTCGCGGGCCTCATCGGCATCCTGCTCGAGCGCTTCGTCATCCGTCACCTGTACGAGCGCCCGCTCGATACGATCGTGGCCACCTGGGGGATCAGTCTTATCGCCTCGCAAGGCACCCTGATCCTGCTCGGCCCGAGCCTGGCCGATATTTCGACACCGCTCGGCAGCGTGCAGATCGGCTCTCTGTCCTACTCGATCTATCGCTTCGTTTTGATGGCGACGGCCGCGGCGATCCTTGCCGGGCTCTATCTGCTCTTCAACTTCACGCGGTTCGGCGTGCTTGCGCGGGCGACGATCCAGGTTCCCCACATGGCCGAGGCGCTCGGTGTCAACACGCGGTTCATCTACAGCCTCACGTTCGGCATAGGCGCTGCGCTCGCTGGCGCGACAGGCGGGCTTTATGCGCCAACCATGACGCTTGTGCCAACGATGGGGGCCCAGTTCATCACTGAAGCCTTTGTCACCGTTGTGACCGGCGGAGGGGACGTTTTCGTCGGCACCGCGCCCGCCGGTGTGATCCTGGGCTTCATCCGAGCGGCGATGACCACCTGGGAAGGGCAACTGGCGGGGCAGATCGGCCTCCTCGTGGCCGTCATCATCGTCATCCGGGTGCTGCCGCGGGGCATTTCCGGTCTGATCCTACGCGAACGGACCTGAGGCGGCGATGGGGCGACGACCTCTCTTTCTCCGTCTGGCGTCACGGCTCGAAGGTCCACAGACGCTCGGGCGCGGATGGCGGTTCTGGATTGGGGCGGCGGTCGTTCTCGCGCTCGCCGCCGCCTATCCCCTGGTGACGGATTCTTACACCGTCGGCAACACGGTCTATTTCTTCAACTGGGTCTTCATGGCGCTCGGCCTGTGCGTGATCTGGGGCTACGGCGGCGCTCTCAGCTTTGGACAAACGGCTTTCTTCGGCATT
The DNA here is from genome assembly GCA_963726105.1 of uncultured Alphaproteobacteria bacterium. Taxonomy (GTDB): domain Bacteria; phylum Pseudomonadota; class Alphaproteobacteria; order Rhizobiales; family Beijerinckiaceae; genus Roseiarcus. The sequence continues at coordinate 328,105 of CAVSBJ010000012.1, read as the reverse complement.
GCCGGATACGCCTATGGCGTCATCACGCTCAATTACGGCGCCGACTACGGGTTGACGTTATGGGCGACTCTCGCCGCCGTCGCCTTGTCGGCGCTTATCGCCGCGGTACTCGGATATTTTCTCTTTTTTGGCCGCATCAGCGGGGTCTTCCTCGGCATCGTGACGCTGGCGGTGACGCTGGTTCTCGAGCGATTCATGGCTCAGACGGCCGGTCCCGAGTGGCACATCGGGGTCGCCCGGCTCAATGGCTTCAACGGCATGAATGGCATGCCGAACCTGACGATCCCTTGGCCGGGCGACAACGGACCGCTCGTGCTCGCACCGGACTTACCGCTCTATTATGTCGTGCTCGCGCTGCTCGTCCTCGTCTATCTCGCGCTGCGCATCCTGGTGAACTCATCGTTCGGAAACGTGCTGGTCGCGATCCGCGAAAATCCCGCGCGCGCGACGATGCTCGGCTATGACGTGCGCAAATATCAGCTCGCGGCCTTTGTGATCGGCAGTTCGCTCGCTGGCTTGAGCGGCGTTCTTTACACGACCTGGGGTCAGTACATCACGCCGTCGAGCATGGGCATCACCGCGGCGGCATTGCCCATTGTCTGGGTCGCGGTGGGCGGTCGCAGCGATCTGACGGCGACGCTCCTTGGCACGATCCTCCTGATTGGCGGCTTTCAGGCCCTGACCGTCTACGGAAGCCAGTACGCGCTCGTCGTGATGGGCGTGCTGCTCGTGCTCACTGTGCTGCTTGCTCCCGAAGGGCTCATCATGGCGCTCGCCTTGCTGCCGCAGCGGCTGTTTCGGCGCCGCACCCGCGAGACGGCGTGATGGCGCTCCTCGAGACCCGCAAGCTCAACAAGCGCTTCGGCGGCCTCCAGGTCACCGCCGACGTCGACTTTGTGCTTGAGCCTGGCGAGCTTCACTGTCTGATCGGACCGAACGGCGCAGGCAAGAGTACGCTTTTTCGCCTGATACTCGGCGAATATCAGCCAACGAGCGGCCAGATTGTCTACGATGGCCGCGATATCACGCAGCTTGAGTTGCACGACAGAATACGGCGCGGCATCAGCGTCAAATTCCAGGTTCCTGGCATCTTTAAAGCCCTGAGCGTGAGGCAAAATCTAGAGATCGCTCTCCAGCATCATCTCGAGGGCTTGAGTTTGCACGACGAGATCGAGCGGCAACTCGATTTTCTCAATCTCACAGCTGACGCGGGTCAACCTGCCGGCAATCTCAGTCACGGGCAGAAGCAATGGCTCGAAATCGGCATGGCGACGAGCCTCAGGCCAAAGCTCTTGCTGCTGGACGAGCCGACCGCGGGCATGTCGCCGGAGGAGACGCACGCGACCGGCGAGATGGTTCGCGCGTTGCAGGCAGAAGGCATGACGGTGCTGGCGGTCGAACACGATATGAACTTCGTGCGGCAGATCGCCACCCGAGTAACCGTGCTCCACTTCGGCAGGATCTTCGCGCAAGGGTCGATCGACGAGATCATGGCCGACGACCGCGTCGCGGAGATCTATCTCGGGCATGGCCATGGAGCGCCGCACCATGCCTGACCCCAAGTCGCTTCTGACTGTCGAAGGGTTGCGCAGCGGCTATGGCGGAAAGCCGGTGCTGCAGGGCGTCGATCTGTCGGTGCGCGACCGCGAAGTGACAGCCGTCATCGGCCGTAACGGCGTCGGAAAATCGACGCTGATGAAGGCGGTGATCGGCCTTCTCCCGACTACCGATGGAACAATCCGGTTCAACGGCGCGGACATCGGCGCTGAAACGCCGCATGCACGTGCGAGACGGGGCATCGGCTATGTCCCGCAAGGGCGCGACGTGTTCCCGCGCATGAGCGTTGAAGAGAATCTTCGGGTAGGCTTGAGCATCAGCGGCGCCCGCACGGCTGATTTCGAGCCGGTCTACGCCTATTTCCCGATTCTCAAAGAGCGCCGACGGCAGGCGGCCGGCACGCTCTCAGGCGGCCAGCAGCAACAGCTTGCAATCGGGCGGGTGCTCGTCGGCCAGCCGACGCTGCTCCTGCTCGACGAGCCTTCCGAAGGCATTCAGCCGTCCATCGTGCAGGACATCGCGCGCATCGTTGTCGAGCTGAACCGGAAGACCGGCCTGACTGTCGTCCTAGTCGAACAGAATATCGATATGATCCGCGCCATGGCCCAGCGCTGCTACGTCATGGACAAGGGGCGAATTGTCGCCGAACTCACAGCCGAAATGCTCGACGACAGCGCCGTCGTCCGCCGCTATCTCGCCGTCTAAACGAAGGAGCTTGATGTGTCCTGGTTCGAACAATCCATCATGGCCCGCAACGCTGTCGCGAAAGGCAAGCCCGGCGCCGGGCACGCCATCACCGAAGCGGTGCAAGGCAAATACCACTACACCTACGGGCCGTTCGCCAAGCCTGTGCTCACCGTCGATCCCGGCGCGGTCGTCTCGTGCGAGACGCACGACGCGTTCGAGGGCGCGATCAAGTTCGCGACCGACAAGCCGAGCGAGAAGCTCAATTTCCCATTTCTCAACCCGCAGAACGGTCCGATCTTCGTCAACGGCGCGGAGAGGGGCGATTGCCTTGCGGTCTACATCAAGTCGATCGTTCCGCGCGGGCCTCAGCCGGTCGGCACAACCGCGCTGATTCCGGAATTCGGGGGCCTCGTTGGCACGACTGCAACTGCGCTGCTTAACAAGCCGCTGGCCGAATATGTGAAGAAGATCGAGGTCACGGTCGAGGGCGGCGTCAAATGGAGCGACAAGATCACGTTGCCCTATCAGCCGTTCATCGGCACGATCGGAACTGCGCCGCAGATCGAGGCAATCTCATCGCTCGTTCCCGACTATTACGGCGGCAACATGGACCTGCCGGACATCGCGCCGGATAGCGTGATCTACCTGCCGGTCAACGCGCCAGGCGCGCTGCTCTATCTCGGCGACTGCCACGCCATTCAGGGCGACGGCGAATTGTGCGGCGTCGCGCTCGAACATCCGACCGTCACTACGGTTCAGATCGATCTCATCAAGGGATGGACGATCGCTTGGCCGCGCCTTGAAACGTCTGATTTCTACATGACGATTGGCTCGGCGCGGCCGATGGAGGATGCGTCGCGCATCGCCTATCGCGAGCTGATCCGCTGGATGGAGGCCGAATTCGGCTTTGACGAAACCGACGCCTATCTGCTGCTCACCATGTGCGGAAAGATGCGGCTCGGGAACATGGTCGATCCAAAATACACGCTGGGGGCTTCGATCGCGAAGTCGATTGTGGCGGCGCATCGGTCATGAGCGCGGCGAAAGATCCGGCGACCGCGATCGACCTCGTCGAGATGACGGTCGAGGGCGCTCAGGCGGGCTTCACCAGCGGCGCGTTCACGAGCGAAAGCCTGACGCAGGCCTTTCTCAATCGCATTGCGATCTACAATCCGCCCTATAATGCGATCGTATTCATGAACCCCGACGCGCTCGATGACGCCAGATCGAGCGACGCCCGGCGCACGTCGGGCAAAAGCCTTGGGCCCCTCGACGGCGTGCCGGTTGTGGTCAAGGACGCCATGGACATGGCCGGATTCCCGACGACGGGTGGGTGGCGGCTTCTGCACAGCAAGACGGGCGGCGTCGACCTTTGTCCCGCTACGGACGCGCCGGTCGTAGCGCGGATGCGAGCGGCCGGGGCGGTCATTCTCGGAAAAACCAACATTCCCGTTCTGAGCGCGACGGGCAGCCACGCCAACGACAGCTGGGCGGGCCCCACCTATAACGCCGCGGGACACGAGTTTCTGCCCGGAGGGTCGAGCGCCGGAACGGCGACGGCAGTCGCGGCGAGCCTAGCGGTGTTGGGTCTCGCTGAGGAGACAGGCGGATCGATCCAGAATCCGGCTTCCGCGCAGGGCCTAGTCGGCATCAAGCCGACCTTCGCGCTCGTGCCAAACGTGGGCGTGCTGCCGCTGTCGAGCCTACGGGACGTTGTCGGTCCGATTGGCCGGTGCGTGCGCGATGCGGCGCTAGCGCTCGACGCGCTTGCAGGCTTTACGATGGCCGATCCCAAGACGGTCGCTGGTGTTGGGCGGAAGCCCCAGGGAGGCTACACCGCCAATCTCAAGCCGCACGCGCTGCGCGGCAAGCGCATCGGCACCTACGGACCAGGATGGCGCAACCTGCCCCTCTCGGAGGAAGCGGCCGCGCTCTATCGCCGCGCGCTTGGCGAGATCGAAGCGCAAGGCGCAATTCTTGTCGAGGATCCTTTCGCCGGCTCCGGCTTCGCGGACTTACGGACGCCGACCGTGCCGGGCGAAGAATACGACGCGCGCGGCCTCGAGTCGCTGCCTTACGATCTCGGCAAATACCTCGAGCGCCTTGGACCCGAAGCATCGATCAAGACCTTCGCCCAATTCGTGACCGCGACCAAGGCCGAGGATCCGTTCGCGCCAACGGGCGTCCTCTCGTACATGCCGCGCCTTGCGGCGTTCAACGCCTGCCTCGCGGACCCGACGAAGCCGCCCGACATGTCGGCCTTCATCGCGCTCAGAGAAAAGCACCTTGCGATCTTCAACGATGTGTTCGCCCGCAACCGACTGGATGCGGCGATCTTTCCGCAGATGCGCGAACAGCTTGCCGCGCGCGAGGCCACGGACATCATCCACGAGACGACGGTTAGCGAGATCAACATCGCGGGCCTCCCAGGCATCACCGTGCCCGCGGGCTGCTTCGCTTCGGGCTCGCCTTTCAATCTGATCGCGATTGGCCCACAGTGGAGCGAAGGCGACCTGCTCGGCATCACATTTGCTTACGAACACGCCACCCGCCATCGAAAAGCGCCCATGCTCAGCCGCTCATGATCTGACCCCAGGGAGACGCCCGCCATGACACCGAAATTCTTTGCCGCCAGCGCCGTAAGCTTGCTCTTCGCCACGGTCGCGCAGGCCGCCGATTCAGGGCCGATCGTCATCGGCGTGCCGGTCGGACTGTCCGGCGCGAACAGCGTTGTCGCGCCTTCAGTTGTCCAGGAGGCGCAACTCGCCGTTGACGAGATCAACGCCGCCGGCGGCGTGCTCGGCCGCAAGCTTCAACTCGAGGTGGCCGACGACGCATCGGGCGCGGCTGGCGCGCAGAAGGCGTTCGATTCTCTGATCTACCAGAAGAAGGTCGACGCGCTGATTTCGATGGAGACGAGCGCGGCGCGCAACGCCGGACTTCCTGCTGTCAGCAAGGGGCGCGTTCCCTATATCTACACGTCCTTCTACGAGGGGCATTCCTGCAACAAATACATGTATGTCGACGCCTGGGTGCCCGAGCAGCAGGTGCCGCCGATCGTCGACAATTTCGCCAAGGACAAGGGCGCCAAGACCTACTTCCTCATCGGCAGCGACTACGCCTTTGGCCGCGGAATGCTTGGTTTCACGCGCAAGTACGTGGAAAAGACCGGCGGAAAGATCGTCGGCGAGGAATACCTGCCCATGGACGGCGCCGACTGGACGCCGATCCTGTCCAAACTCAAAGACGCCAAACCCGACGCGATCATCACCTCGACCGCAGGCGGCGCGCCTAATGTCACGCTGACCAAGCAGATGCGCGCGGCGGGCATCACCCTTCCTTACGCCAATCTCGCTGTCGACGAGGGCACGGCCAAAAGCATGGGCGCCGACGCGACCGGCATCTATCTGTCGGCGTCCTACGTGACCGGCATCGACTCGGCTGAGAACAAGAAATTCCTGGACGCCGCGAGCAAGAAGTTCGGCTCCGACCTCAAGACGCCGAACGACCTCTCAGTGCCCGAATACGAGGCGGTCTACCTCTACAAGCTCGCAGTAGAGAAGGCTGGTTCGACCGATCCGGCCAAGGTGATCGAAGCTCTGCCAACCGTCTCCTTCACCGGACCGCGTGGCGAGATCATGATGGACAAGCAGCACCACGCGCCGCTCACCATGTACCTCGGCCAGGTGCAGAGCGACGGAACGGTTAAGGTCGCCGCGACCTTCAAGGATGTCGATCCCGGCGATCAGTGCCCGAACCTGAAGTAGGCTCGAAGAGCAGCGGCTTAGGCCACTTCCTTCGCGCGCGTCATGCTGCTTCTCCTAGACATCCTGACCACGGCTGCGATTCTGTTCGTGGTGTCGGTCGGCCTCTTGGCCATTTTCGGCGTGCTCAAGATCATCAATTTCGCGCACGGCGCGTGGCTGACGATCGGGGCTTATTGCGCCGTTGTCGCCGTAAGGCTGGGGCTTAATCCGTGGGCGGGCTTGCCGATCGCCTTTGTCGCAGGGGCTCTCCTGGGCGGCGTCGCCGAGATCCTGATCATTCGCCCTCTCTACCGTCGTCCCCTTGACGCGATCCTTGCGACCTGGGGGCTGGGGATCGTCATCGGCCAGCTCATCACGCTCGCGTTTGGCCGCGATGTTCAGTTCATCCCGAACCTCATGTCAGGGACCGTGCGGGTGCTGTCCGTCGACTATTCAGTCTACCGCCTGTTCATGCTGTTCGCCGCGCTCGCCATCGGCGCTCTGTTTGCCCTCACGATCGAGAGGACGAGGCTTGGCCTGTCGGCCCGCGCGGTGATTATGAACGAGACGCTCGCTCGCTCGCTCGGCATCGACACTGACCGAGTCCGTCTCGCGACGTTCATGATTGGCGCAGGTCTCGCCGCGCTCGCCGGCGTATTGCTGACGCCGCTGACAAGCGTCGATCCGAACATGGGCGTGGCGTGGCTGATCGGCGCGTTCATGCTGGTGATGGTCGCAGATACGTCGTATCTCGCTTTGGCGGCGGCCTGTCTGGTCTTCGGCGGAGTACAAGTGCTGGTCAGCACCTTCGTCAGCCCCGTGCTAGGCGGCATCTCGGTCGCGGTATTGGCTGCGCTTGTGCTCAGAATCAATCCGGCGGGCTTCTCGCGTGCCTGAGCGCGCGGCCCTCCTCAACGACCGCGCCGGGTGGGCGATCGCACCCGAGTGGCGCGCGCTGGCCGCGGTGGCCGTCGGGGCCGCGCTGATCGTTTGGATCGCCCCGCTCTTGCTCGGCGCCTTTGCAGCCAACGTTCTCACTCGGTCGATGATCTACGCCACCCTCGCGGTTACCGTCGACCTCCTATGGGGTTTCACCGGCATTCTTACGTTTGGCCAGGCGGCGTTCTTCGGCGTAGGCGCATACGCGACCGCCATGACAATGACCAGCCTCGGCTCAACGCCGGCCTGGATTGCGGCAGCGCTCGCGCTCGCGATCGTCCTGCCAATGGCCCTCGGGCTCGTCGTCGGCTGGCTCTCCTTTTACCATGGTTCGACGCCGCTCTACGCCTCGGTGATCTCGCTCGTGTTCCCGATCGTGGTCACGCAGCTCGTCTATTCCGGCGGCCTGCTGACCGGATCGAGCAGCGGGCTCGTCGGCTACGACACCCTTCCGCTCGAGCTTGGGGGCTTCTTCCGTTTGAGCGGCCTCGTCATGGTCGCAGTGACCCTCGGGGCTTGGGTCTTCGTCCGCTCCGACGCCGGCAAGCTGCTCGTCGCCGTGCGCGACAACGATGTCCGCTGCGCCTATCTCGGAATTAGCCCGAAGCGCATCCAGATCCTGCTGACTGTGGCGCTCGCAGGGGTAGCCGGGTTTGCGGGCTTTCTCTTTGCCCACGCCTCCGGCGTCGTCGCGCCCGAGAACACCGGCTTTCTGTTCGGCACGCAACTCGTCATCTGGGTGGCCCTCGGAGGCAGAGGGTCGTTGCTTGGACCGGTGTTTGCGACCCTCGCGATCGACTATCTCAGCGCAAGCTTGTCCGGCGACTTGCCGTTCCTGTGGCAGCTGGTGCTCGGGGCGGCGTTCGTCATCATCATCATCTTTTTGCCCGATGGCGTTGGCGGGCTTGCCCGCCGGGCCGCGGCCGCAATCTTCGGCGCCTCAAACCAAACGCGAGTTCTCCGTGTCACGGTCGCCGCCGCGCATACGGCGGATAACACCCAAGCCACGCTTCTAAAGGTTTCCGGACTTGCCCGGTCTTTCGGCAGTCTATCTGTGCTTGAGAACATCAACCTTGAGATCCGCTCCGGCGAGCTCGTCAGCATCGTTGGTCCAAATGGGGCAGGCAAGACGACCCTGATCCGTTGTCTCAGCGACGGTTCCGAGCCTTTCAAGGGCGCAGTGGAGATCGCGGGCAAGTCCACCAAGGGCCTGACGCCTGACCGCGTTGTGGCGCTCGGCGTCGGTCGTAAATTCCAGGTCGCGAGCGTCTTCGAGAGTCTCACCGTCGCCGAATGCCTCAGGCTCGCCCGCACGGCCACCGAAACGCCCAGTGGAATCGGCTCGGCGTCTGTTCTCTCGCTGCCGGTCGCGAGCGTCGAGATCCTGCGGCTGACCGGCCTCACGGACTTGATCGATTCCCCCGCCGGCCTTCTGTCGCACGGCATGAAGCAGGCGCTCGAACTCGCCATGGTCCTCGCACTCGAACCGCAGCTCATCCTGCTCGACGAGCCGACCGCGGGCCTCACCAAGACGGAACGCGCGACCATCGGCACAGTGCTGCGGCATCTCACGGCCGAAGCTGGCTATGCGATCATCCTGGTCGAACATGACCTCGACTTCGTGCGTGAAATCTCGTCCCGCATCGTGGTGTTGCATCAGGGCCGACTGGTGCTCGACGGCGCCGTGGACGAGGTCGTCAATTCGGAAACCGTGCGGACCATATATTCCGGCGGTGGTCATGTCTGAGGGGCGGGCCGCCGAAGCCCTGAACCTACGCGAAATATCGAGCGGCTATGGCGCGGTCTCGGTGGTGAAGTCCGTGACACTGTCCGTTCGCCCCGGCGAGATTGTCGCCGTGCTCGGCAAGAATGGCATGGGCAAGTCGACGCTGCTCAAGACTATCCTTCGGCTCATCCCGCTTCGCAGCGGCGCCATTCAAATTGGCGGCGTGGAGCAGGGGCAGGCTGATCTGACGCCCGCTCGGATGATCGCTGGGGGCTTGAGCTACGTGCCGCAGGAGCAAGCTCTGTTTCAGGACCTCACAATCCGCGACAACCTGCGGCTTGCCGTGCGGGCCGACGGTGAGTTCGGCGCCGCGCTCGATTATGCCTTCGGCTATTTTCCGTTTCTTCGGGAGAGGCTTAAACAAAAAGCGGGCACGCTGTCGGGCGGCGAACAAAAAATGTTGATTCTCGCCCGCGCTCTCATGCTTCGACCGCGCTTGCTGCTTATTGACGAGATCTCGGAAGGCCTGCAGCCGTCCGTTGTCGATGGCATCGTCGCCGTTCTGCGCGATGAACGATCGAGAGACGGAACCGCGATGCTCGTGGTCGAGCAGAACCTGGATTTTGCCCTCCGTGTCGCCGACCGGTGGGCCGTACTGAAAATGGGCGAGATCGTCGATGAAGGTCCATGTCGTCCGGAAGCGCAGGCGCGTGTGCTCGAGCACTTGCGCCTCTAGGGCGACCTGGATCGGCGCGGCCGAAAGGCGAATCTGGAGCCTCAAATCTCTGTCGATGGCGAATTGATTTGTCCGGTTTTGGCGGCACATCAGCTGTCCGCTTCTTCTGGTTCTGTTCGCCTGTTGGACTGTGGGCAACGCGGCGGCGTTATCCACATTTCCACAGCCCGCGCCGCCGAGCGGACTTAAGCGGTGTTTTCGCATCTCGGATCGCTCCGTTCTGGTCATATCGGCCCATGCAGCGGGGTCCGTGGGAGCCGTCGGGGTAGGACCTTCACCCTCGCCTTGACGAAATGGGGACGCATCGGGCTTTCGGGGATCTGCAGTTTCACCGTCCGGTAGGATACGCAATTGTCGTTTCCGACTGACGTTCCCCCTGCGCCCACGAGGATCTCGTCGAGATTGACGCCCGGGATCGGCGTGAAGGCCGAGCCCTCGCCGACCGGATCGACGGCGAAGCGGGCGTGGCGCTCCGGCAGATAGACCTCGCGAATGAAGGCGTTGGCCGCCTCGATGCCGGTGACGGCGGCGAGCCTGAACTCCTTGACCAAACGATCCTGCAGCGTCCCGAACGCCCGCTCCGAGCGCCCGCGCGCCTGCGGCGAATAGGCTCGACGCCCAATTGCGCCAGCGCCCGACCGACTGCCGCCGACAGGACGGCAACAGTCTGTTGCAGAAAAACAGAAATCAGGTTAAGCTTGCGGGATGAGCAATCCTGCGCCGTCTGAATGGCCAAGGGGCCTGGGGCCCGTTCCGGCGCCGCTGCGGCTGGAAAAGGGGACGAGAATTTTTTCTCGCGAAAAATCCTTGTAACCAATTGATAAGTCACGACTCTGACGAGAGAATCCAAGGAAATCCAAACTTTTCCAACCCCCATAAACGAGGGTTTTCGCAGTCAACCGGCCCTGCGCCAAGAAAATCCAAACGGGTCGATCGGAGCAACGTCGCCGCCTCCTGCCGCCAACAGGGGCCGAACCGAGTCCATCGAAGGCAAATCGCGCTAGTCTAGTGGCGCGAGGCCAAAGCTGCGGCGCCGTCTCGATTTCGCTCGGCGAGAAGCGGAGGCTGGTGAAGCTTCCGATTGCGACGCTTTCGATCTTCGAGACGTCGAGCGGTCATGGTCCTGCATCTCCTTGGACCGCGCGCGGCCGTGGAGCGGACACCAGGCTCGCTGCAACAGAGAAAGCATTAAAGGCGGTAACGTAGCGCCTCCACAAGGAGGGTGAAGGCCGGCGATTGATGACGGCGACTCGGATAATAGAGATGATAGCCCGGGAACGGCGGGCACCAGGATTCGAGCACGCGCGTCAGGCGTCCCGCGTTGATGTCCGCCGTTACATAGTCCTCGGGCAGATAGGCGATACCCAGGCCGCCGACCGCCGCCTGCAGCGCAAGCGCGATCTCGTTGACCACCAGTTGCCCTTCGACCCGCACGTTGAGCGCCCGCCCGGCCTTTTCGAATTCCCAGGCATAGAGGCCGCCGCGTGTGGGGAAGCGCAGGTTGATGCAATTGTGCTGGCCGAGATCCTGTGGCGTTCGAGGGGGCTTGCGGGCGGAGAAATAGGCGGGCGAAGCGACAGCGGCCATGCGCATGTCCGGGCCGATCCGCACCGCCACCATGTCCTGCGCAATGGTCTCGCCGAGGCGCACGCCCGCATCGAACCGCTCTTCGACGATGTCGATGAATCCGGAGTGCACGCTGAGCTCGACCTCGATGTCGGGATAGAGGGGCAACAGCCTGGCGAGCGCGGGCCAGACGATGGCTTGAGCTGCGTGAACGCCTGTCGTGATTCGGATCGAGCCTGCCGGCTTGTCCCTAAGCTCGCTGAGCGCGGTGAGCTCCGCTTCGATCCCGTCAAAATGCGGGCCGATGGCGCCGAGCAGCCGTTCTCCCGCTTCCGAAGGAACAACGCTTCGTGTCGTGCGTGTCAGCAGTCGAAGCCCAAGCCGCTCTTCCAGCTCGCGGATCGTGTGGCTGAGCGCGGACGGCGAAACGCCGATCTGCGCGGCGGCGCGTGTGAAGCTCCGCTCCTCGGCCACGGCCCGCAAGGCGAGCAGGGAATTGATGTTGCGCCGGGGCATTGTTGAGAAAAACTCAAAGGTTCATGCCGATTGGAGACGCTTATCACAAAGACCTGCAAGGGCTAGATGGCGGCCTCCAAGACAAGGAATGACGCCATGGCGGACGTGAAAGCCCGGATGCGCGCTCCCTGGGGCGACATCGCGCCGCGCCTCTCGGAGATCAGCGACACCGTCCTGTTCGACGATGTGTGGTGTCGGCCCGGGCTCAACCCGCGAGACCGCAGCCTCATCACCGTCGCTAGCCTGATCGCTCTCTATCGGAGCAACGAGCTTAAGTTCCACCTTGGAAAGGCGCTCCAGAATGGCGTCACCCGCGACGAGATCATCGAGATGATCACGCACCTCGCCTTCTACTCAGGCTGGCCGACCGCCAGCACCGCCATAGGGATCGCCCGCGAGGTGTTCGCCGGCGCCCCACAACACCCCTCCCAATCGTAAGGAACACTGAATGAAAACGCGTGAACTCGGCCGCAGCGGCCTGAAAGTTTCGGCCATGGGCCTCGGCTGCATGGGGATCAGCTTCAGCTACGCCACAAAACTCTCCAAGGATGAGGGCGTGGCCCTGATCCGCGCCGCGGTGGAGCGCGGCGTGACCTTCTTCGACACGGCCGAGGTCTATGGCCCCTTCACCAATGAAGAGGTCGTCGGCGAAGCGCTGCGGCCGTTCCGCGACAAGGTCGTCATCGCCACCAAGTTCGGCTTCGACATTGATTTCGAAACCCGTGAAAATCGGGGCGTCTCCAGTCGGCCCGAGCGCGTCCGGCAAGCCGTCGAGGGCTCGCTCAAGCGGCTGGGCATCGAAACCATCGATCTCCTCTACCAGCATCGGGTCGATCCGAACGTGCCGATCGAGGACGTGGCCGGGACCGTCAAGGACTTGATCGCGCAAGGCAAGGTGAAGCATTTCGGCATGTCGGAACCCGGCGTCCGGACGCTCCGCCGGGCTCATGCCGTGCTGCCCGTGACGGCGCTTCAGAACGAATATTCGCTCTGGTGGCGTGCGCCGGAGACCAATGGCGTCCTCGAGGCGTGTGATGAACTCGGAATCGGCTTCGTGCCGTACAGCCCGCTCGGCAAGGGCTTCCTGACCGGGGCGATGAGCAAAGCCGCCGAGCTCGGCGAGGGCGATTTCCGCAAATGCGTCCCGCGCTTTCAGCCGGAGGCGATGGAGAAGAACCAGGCGTTTGTGGATCTGTTGAAGCGGGTCGGCGACGAGAAGGGCAAGACTCTGGCTCAGATCGCGCTCGCCTGGCTCCTTGCCCAGCGGCCCACGATCGTTCCAATCCCGGGGACGACCAAGCTCCACCGGCTCGAGGAGAACATCGGCGCAGCCGAAATTGAGCTCACGCAGGAGGATTTGCGCGCCATTGCCGATGCAGCCTCGCGGATCGAGGTCGAGGGCGAGCGCTACGCGCCGCAGCACATGGCGATGGTCGGGCTGGAGGCTCCGCCGGTCGGCGCTGGCGCTTAACCCGGGCCGACCAAACTGCAAACAGGAACAACCTGCCATGCGCGTAATGCTCACGCACAAGGCTCGCGAACAAATCGCCGGCACGTCGCGCGCATCGCCGCGCTTACAGCAATTCCGCGACGCGCCGCGCGATCGCGAGACTCGCGGTTAGGCCCGGAGATTCTATGCCGAACAAGTTGATCAGCCCTCTGACCCCGTGTTCTACCTCAGTCTGAATCAGGAAATCGGTCGATGATCCGCCCGGCCGGGCGATCTTCGGGCGTATTCCCGCATAGGCCGGCCGCAGAGCCCCGTCCGGCAAGCCCGGCCAATAGGTTCGGATCGCCGCATAGAAGGATTCGCTCCGCTGTGGATCGACGTCGTAGTCGATCGCATCGACCCACTCGACGTCCGGCCCAAATCGGGCTCGACCAGCGAGGTCCAGGGTAAGATGGACGCCAAGTCCCCCCGCCCGCGGCATGGGGTAGACGAGCCTGGAGAAGGGTGATCGGACGCCCAATGAGAAGTAGTTCCCCTTGGCCAGATGAAGGGGAGGGATTGTCTCGCCAGGGAGGCCCTGGATCGTACGAGCGACGGCCTGCGCCCCAAGGCCTCCTGCGTTGACGACATTCGCGGCCGTCAGCCGCATCGCCTCACCGCCCCCGGTGTCGATCGTCAGCCCCACCCGCTCGACTTGCCCTGAAACAACGGGTGTCGCGAAGGCGATCGCTGCGCCATGCGCCGCCGCGTCACCCCACAGCGCCAGCATGAGGGCGTGACTGTCGACGATGCCGGTTGAAGGAGAAAGAAGGGCTCGCTCCGCCTTGAGCTCCGGCTCAAGCGCTCGCGCCTCCTCGCCCGCGAGCCAGACCAGATCGAGGACGCCATTCGCTTTCGCCCGGGTTTCAAGCGCGGCGAGGCCTGCGACCTCGCTCTCGTTGGCCGCAACGACGAGCTTGCCGCAGCGCCGATGCTGCACGCCGTATTCGCAGCAAAACCGATACAGCATCTCCTTTCCTTCGACACACAGACGCGTTTTCATCAAGCCGGTCGGGTAATAGATGCCGGCGTGAATGACCTCGCTGTTTCGCGAACTGGTCCCCGCGCCGATGGCGTTTTCTGCCTCGACCACTATGACCTCCCGCCCAGCGCGCGCGAGTGCTCTGGCGATCGCCAGCCCGATGACCCCCGCGCCGATGACGAGACATTCGACTGAGTTCACGTCTTCTCCTCCCCGTGGGACCTACCGCACCAACAAATCTGCGGCGCTCATCGTCGCGGCGCGTTTCGTAGCGGACGGGCGGACTTTCCCCTGAAGAAGCCTGCAGCCGTCAGGTCAGATGAGCACGATGCCGCCGTCGACGTAATGACCTGACCCCTTATGCGGTCAGCGTCAGTGGAGGCAAGGAATGTTGCGATGCCCGCAAGATCAACGGGCTTCGATGGAAAGCCGGTGGACGCCTTCCATGCGGCCTGTCGCAACAGTCATTTACACCATTTCTCTGAAACCTCGTTACGCGGGCGAGTGGTCCGGCTTGATGAATTTCCTTGGAGTCCTTCTTGGCGGCATCGCCGTCGCTTATGCGCTTGTCCAACACATTCCACCCGAGGTGCGTTCTCCTCTGAATGGCGGCACGGCCGTCGGCATGCTGGGAATTCGATCAAGGATGCGCGCGGATTTGGCAATGGCGTGGATTGGAGCCAGGTTTGGAGCGTTTTGTCGCCGCTGCTGTTTTCTCCGATCATCGGCTTTGTGCTCGCCTTGATCGTGTTCAGGCTGCTGAAACTCGCGATTTACGACAGGCGCCTTTACAAGCCGCCGGAACACAGGAATTCGTCAGTTTGGTTCCGGCGGCTTATTTTATCTCTTCTCGCGAAGCGCCGTGTCGTTGTGGCGATCAGCGATCGCTGGGGCCGCTGACAGCACGTTCTGCGAGGTCAAATTATCAGTGACCGGCCATGTGGCGTCCGATGGTCGTACGGTCGGCGCTGGCTGCATCGGTTACGTATGTCACCTTGCCGCCCGACATGACAGCGATGCGGTCGGATAGCTCGAGGATCTCGTCGAGGTCCTCCGAAACCAGGAGAACGGCGGCGCCGCGGTTGCGCTGCTCCATGATCTGCGCCCGAATGTCAGCAACCGACGCGAAGTCGAGCCCGAAGCAAGGATTGGCGACGATGAGCACGTCCACATCGCCGGACAGCTCGCGCGCAAGTATGGCGCGCTGCACATTGCCGCCCGAGAGGTCGCGAATGGGGGTCTCGGTCGATGGCGTTTTGACATTATAGCGGCTGATTAGATCTCGGGCGGTTGCCCGCATCGGCTCGCGCGACAGCCAGAAGCCGAGACGCGTCATCGGCGCTTTGTCGAACTGGCGAAAAGCCATATTCTCGGCCACCGACATCGTGGGTACAGTGGCGTTCTTCAGCGGCTCCTCGGGCAGGCCGAAGACCTTGAAGCGGTCGAAATGGTCGCGTCTAGGCTCGAAGTCCTGATCGCGAATAAGAACCTGGCCAAGCTTGATCGGGCGCTGCCCGGAGAGCGCCTCCACCAGCTCGCTTTGACCGTTGCCGGACACACCCGCAATGCCGACGATCTCACCAGCCTGGATCTTGAGATCGAGCCCGGCGACAGCCTCCCGGCCCTCGTCGTTCTCGGCGAAGAGCCCGGCGATCTCGAGCATCACGCCGTTCCTAGGCGCGGTTGTGCGCGCAGCCGATGGGCGCACGACGGCGTCTCCGATCATCATCCCCGCCATGTCTCGCGTCGAGACAGCGCCGACCTTGCCGCCCCCGACCCTGGCGCCGCGTCTCAGCACCGTGAAGTCGTCGCAGAACGCCTCGACCTCCCGAAACTTGTGGCTGATCATCATGACGGTGATCGTATTCGCGTGCGCCATGTCGCGCAGAAGGCCAAGAATCTCATCCGCCTCGCCGGGGGTCAACACCGAGGTCGGTTCGTCCAGGATCAGGAATTGTTGATCAAGATAGAGGAGCTTCAGGATTTCGAGCTTCTGTTTCTCGCCGGCCGCCATGGCGGAGACGGGCTTGTCGAGCGGCACCCGGAAGGGCATTCTGTCGAGGAAGGCTCCGAGCGCCTTCATCTCCTTGCGCCATTCGATGACGGCTGGAGCATCGGCCCGACTCACGACGAGATTCTCCGCCGCGGTCAGGGCGGGAACCAGCGTGAAGTGCTGGTACACCATGCCGACGCCGAGCGCCTGGGCGTCGCGCGGATTGCGGACGGCGACCTCCTCGCCGTTAAGGAGGAGTTGCCCCCGGTCGGCTGAATAAAACCCCATGATGCATTTGACGAGCGTCGACTTGCCGGCGCCGTTCTCGCCGAGCAGCGCATGGAAGGAGCCTGCCGGCACCTTGATCGAAACGTCCTGCAGCGCTCTGAGCGCGCCGAAAGACTTCGACATGCCGATCGTCTCGAGCGACGGCGCGCGGGAAGGATCATGTGCTTCAGTCATGGTAGCGCCTCAACAAAGGCCTTCGAGGTCGCGACGGCGCCGAACACGCCGCCCTGCATCTTGATCATCTTCAGCGCCGCCAGGTGGTTGCCGTAGTCGGTCGCGGCGCAGCAATCCTCGAGCAGCAGGCACTCAAAGCCCCGGTCGTTCGCCTCGCGCATTGTCGTGTGCACGCAAACGTCGGTGGTGATCCCGGTGAGTGCGAGATTGTCGATGCCGCGCGTGCGCATAATGAGCTCGAGATCGGTCGCGCAGAACGAGCCCTTGCCCGGCTTGTCGATGATCGGCTCTCCGGCCAACGGCTTCAATTCGTCGATGATATCCCAGCCCGGCTCGCCGCGCACAAGGATGCGTCCGCAAGGGCCCCTGTCGCCAATGCCGGCGCCGATGCGCTGCGAGCGCCAGCGCTTGTTCTCGGGAAGATCGGCGAGATCGGGGCGATGGCCCTCGCGGGTGTGGAAGATGGTGTAGTTCTTCGCCCGCGCCGCTTCGAGCAGCGCCTTGATCGGCTCGATCGGCGCTCGGGTCAGCGACAAATCGTAGCCCATGGAATTGACATACCCGCCTTTGCCGCAGAAGTCGGTCTGCATGTCGATGACGATGATCGCGGTGTTGTCCGGCCGCCACTCGCCGTTATAGGGCCAGGGATAGGGGTCGGCTTCGACAGTGGGCATCCGTCTACTCTGCGGCTTGCGACGGCTTGTCGCTGTAACGACGGGAAGGTTTCGGGAAGCCGTAGGCGGTTCCATCCTTGTGGACGACCTCGTCCTCCCAAGGCAGGCGATAGCGGCCGGCGACGAGGTCCTGCATGAAGGTGTAGGGACAATCGCCCGCGCCGCCTGCGACCGCGGTCAGTCCGCGATGGCCCAGCTGATAAATGTTGTTCTCGACCGCCCAGTGCTTGCGCGCCTCACGGATGAGGTCCGGCCTCACCTCGGCGGTGATGATCTCATCGGGCCGTCCCGTCGTCCCTTCGGGGAGGATCGAGCCATCGAAATTGACGATCATGCCTTCGCCCATGGAGTTGAAGTCGCCGTCCGAGCCGCACATGCAGACATTCGCGGACGCCATCAGGTTCTGGAAGCTGTTGGCCTGGTTGGTGAAGCGCCAGGCGGCGCGGATCGGCGCCGTGTAACCCGCCGTGCGGATCATGATCTCGGCGCCCTTGTAGGCGCATTCGCGCGCCATCTCGGGAAACATGCCGTCGTGGCAGATGATGAGCGCGAGTTTCGCGCCCTTCGGGCCGTCGCAGACGGGGATGCCGATGTCGCCAGGCTCCCACGGCTCGACCGGGGTCCAGGGATGCATCTTGCGATAGTAGAGCTTGAGCTCTCCCGCATCGTCGATGATGACGCCGGAATTGTACGGGTTGCCGTGCGGGTTGAACTCCATGATGGAGAAGCAGCCCCAGATGCGGTTGTCACGGCAGGCTCGCTTGAACGCGGCGATCTCGGGACCATCGAGCGAGCACATGATCGCCGGATTCATGTCCATCGACAGGCCATGCAGAGAATATTCAGGGAAAACGACGAGGTCCATTGTCGCCATGTTGCGGCGCGCCTTGCCTACGGTCGCCACGATCTTTTTCGTCTGCGCGGCCAGATCCACTGGCGTGACGACGACCGGCAACTGCAACTGCACGACGCCGACAACGACGCCGTTTGGAGACTTGTTGAGACCGCCGAGGCCGTTCATCGCTCCTCCTGTCGCCCCCGGTCCGCCCGCCGTCTATTTAGCCATCGACAATTCGCCGGGCATGTCGCGGGCCGAGTGCTTGGCGCTCGAGGTCGCGATCATGATGGCGAGCGTGAGGATGTAGGGGGCGGCGTTGAAGAAGTAGTAGCCCTGAGTGATGCCGATCGACTGCAGCGAGGGCCCAAGCGCGCCCGCCGCGCCGAACAGCAGCGCCGCGGCGATGCAGCGCAGGGGGTTCCAGCGGGCGAAGATGACGAGCGCCACCGCCATCAGGCCCTGGCCCGAGGAGAGGCCCTGGTTCCAGGAGCCCGGATAGGAGAGCGACAGGAACGCGCCACCGACGCCAGCGAGAAACCCGCCAACCGTTGTCGTCAACAGCCGCACCAGGTTGACCGAAATGCCCATGGCGCGCGCGGCCGCGGCGCTGTCGCCCACCGTTCGCACAACCAGGCCCCAGCGCGTGTTACGGAAAGACCAAGCCATGATCACCGCGAGCACGATGCCGATGAAGAAGAGCGGGTTGACCTGCAAGGCGCTCTTCAGGCTCGCGCTGTCGCTCCAGAAACCCAGCGGGATCGAGCCCAGCCGCGGCGCCGTCGGCTGGATGTAGGGCTTGCCGAAGAAGAAGGCGACGCCGACGCCGAACAGCATCATCGCGATGCCCACGGCGACGTCATTGACCCGCGGGAGGCCGCAGATCGAGCCATGCATCGCGCCGAGCGCCGAGCCCGCCACACCTGCGGCCAAGACGCCGATCCACGGATTGCCGCTATGATAGGATGCGGCGTAGGCCACCATCGCGCCAAGCACCAGCGTACCCTCGAGCCCGAGGTTCACGCGCCCCGATTTCTCCGTGAGGCACTCGCCTAGCGCGACGAACATGAATGGCGTGGAGACGCGGATCGCACCTCCGAGCATGGCGATCAGGACCGTGAGGATGTCGCCGCTCATGTTCGATCCTTCGCCGCGGGCGGCTTGAAGATCGGAAACCGGCCGTAGAGCGTCTCGGAGGTCAGCAGCACGACAAAGATCAGGCCTTCGAGAACCTGCACGGTCGCGTCAGGCAGGCCCATGCGCCGCTGGATAAGGCCGCCGGCGGCGACGATGCCGCCAAACAGGATCGCCACCGGCGGGATGACGAGCGGATTGTGCCGCGCAAGGAACGAGACGAGAATGCCGGTAAAGCCGTAGCCGGCCGCGAGCGAAGCGTTGGCGCGGCCCTGAATCGCCGCCACTTCGAAGAAACCGGCAAGCCCCGCGCAGGCGCCCGCGATCGCCGAGCACGCGACAATGAGCCGCCCGACCGGCAATCCCTGAGCGAGCGCCGCACGGAAATTGCCGCCCGTGACCCGCGCCGCGAAGCCAAAGGTGGTTCGCTCGAGGAGGAAATAGAGTGCAACGCAGAGCGCGAGGCCAAAGACGATTCCCCAATGCACTTCGGTGCCGGGAATCATTCCGACCATATAGTCCTTGCCGAGCGGCTTGGTTGACGGCTTGTTGGGATCCGAGAGGTCGCGTAGCGCGCCCTCGACGAAGAAGTTCATGATGGCGATGCCGATATAGGTCAGCAGCAACGAGGAGATCGTTTCGTTGACGCCGCGCGCGTAGCGCAGAAAGCCTGCGATCCCGACCCAAAAGCCGCCGACGGCCATGGCGAAAACCGCCATGATGATGAGCGTCGGCATGGGCGGCACATGGCCGATCATGGGGATCGCCAGCACGGCCGCGGCGAAGCCCCCCAACACGAGAGCCCCTTCGCCGCCAATCATGATGAGGCCGATGCGCGCGGGAATCGCCACTGCGAGCGCCGTCAGAATGAGCGGCGCAGAGCGCTGCAGCGTGTTCTGGAAAGAGAAGGCCGTGCCAAATCCGCCTCGCCACACATAGGAGACGAAATCGACGGGGGACTTGCCGATCGCCAAAAGGAAGACTGCGAATAACGCCGCGGCAATCAGAAGCGCAATGAGGGGAATGACGACATATTCAGAGTTGCTGCGAAACCGCGCGGCAAAATCCGACCCTGCCGCTTGCATTGCGACCGGCCTGACGATGTCGTGCGGGGCGCCAGTTGCGAGAGGCGCGTTCGACATCGGCTATTCCCCTTCGCTTTCAGGTCGTCGAGCCGACGACGCCCTCCAGCAGGTAATCCATCTTGTCGAGGAATGGGTCGAGATTGTCGTAGGTCTTGTCGATCACCACCTTGCCAGTCTTGTTGTCCTTCAGAGGACCGACGTAGATTGGAACTTTCTTTTTCATATCTGCGATCGCCGCGGTCGCCGCGGCTTTGGCCTCCTCGGTCGCGCCGGCGCCGAACGGGGTGTTCTGAACAAAATCAACCTCATAGCCGCCAGCCGTGAAATTCGGCAGCTCCTTGCCTTCGGCGATGTCGTCAGCGTAGCCCTTGTAGATCGTGATCCACTTGTACTCGGCGCCGGTGATGAAACCTTTGGGCGCGAGAGGCGCCTGGCTCGCATTGTGACCGCAGCTTTTGACGCCGCGCTTCTCGGCCGTCTCGATCACCACCTTTGGCCCATCGACGTGGCAAGTGATGACGTCACACCCGGCGTCGACCAGGGCGTTGGCGGACTCCGCTTCGCGCACCGGCATCGACCAGTCACCTGTGAAGATGACTTGGACGATCGCCTTGGGGTTGACCCTTCTGGCTCCCAGCATGAACGAATTGATGTTGCTCAGCACGCTCGCGATCGGCTTGGCCGCAACGAAGCCGAGCTTGTTGGTCTTGGTCGACAGACCCGCCGCGACGCCATCGACGTAGTGCGCCTGGTTGAGATAGCCGAAATAGGACCCGGCGTTCTTCGGGTCGGTGTCTTTGTTCCAGAGCGGCGCCGCGTGGCGGAACTGGACGTCAGGATATCTCTTCGCCAGGTCGAGCACGAACGGTTTGTAATAGCCGAAGGACGTCGCCAGGATGAGGCCGGCGCCGTCGAGATTGATCATCGATTCCATCGACTTCGAGACCGCATCGGTCTCGGGCACGTTCTCTTCCTCCGCGACCTTCACGCCCGGGACTAGTTTCAGGGCCTCGACCGCCACCGCATGCGCCTGATTCCAGCCGAAATCGTCGCGCGCGCCGACATAGACCACGCCGACTGTCAGGTCCTTGGCGGCAAAAGCCCGACTGGCTGAGCCCAGATTCAGCGAAGCGCCTGCCAGGCCGAAAGCGGTCGTCTTCAGGAGAGAGCGTCTGGAAATCGTGGGTGCGGTCATCGTGATCCTCGGGCGGGCAGCGCTGCGCAGGCAAGACCTGCGGCTACTCAAGTTAACGGCAGCAAAGAACGTGCCGCGCCGGGAAGCTAACGAGCGTGCGGTGTGGTTTAGCCTCATTCTTTGGCGCCGCCGCCTGATTGTTAGTCGTGGCGCGCCTGATTTTAATCGGTCGGACCGGTGAGAGCCGCGCAGCGCCAGCGCTCGGGAAAGCTTCGCCACGCGCAGACGACTAGCCCAGACAGACGGCCAGGAGCGCCGAAGTCGGGTCCGTCAGTTCGTCAATGACGTCGAAGTGATGTTTGCCGCGTTCCGGCGTCCACGGGCACGACCAGGCTTCCGACAGAAGTCGAGCTTGCCAAAGAAAAGCTGGCCGTTCCTGCGCGCCAACCCATACGTGGGCCTCGACGTCGGCCCGCGGCGTGAGCAGGGCCGGGCTCTCATGAGCAACTTCCGCCGCATCGAGACGCAAGTTTTCATTCATCGCGGTGAGAGAGATAGGCTCCAGATCGGCAAGCGGCGAAATCGGCACGACCCGCTTGACGGGCGCCGACAGGGTCACATCGGCGCAACCTATTCGGGCGCTCAGATGACCGCCAGCGGAATGGCCGGTCACGACGACCGGGCCTGGTACGAGGCCCGCAGCGACCTCGATCGCGCGCGCGATCTCCCGGGTCATCGCGCTGATCCGCGCTTCGGGCGCGAGTGTGTAGGACGGCATGGCGCAGGCCCATCCGCGCGCCAACGCGCCCGCGGCCAAATGCGACCACATGTCGCGATCGAACCTCAGCCAATAGCCGCCATGGACGAACACCAGAAGACCAAGCGGCGCGGCCTCGGGCAGAAAGAGATCGAGAGCGTTGCGCGGTTTTGGACCATAAGGAATGGCGGTCCGCGCTCGTTGACCGAGCGCTGCGCGGAAAGACGCAGCCTCCTGCGCCCAACGAGGCGGAAATGTCTCGGCGCCTGGAATGAAGGGGCCGTTTGCATAGGCGCGGTCGTAGTCCACTTGGGCGTTCCGTATCTGGAGCCGATCAGCTTGTGAGATTGTCCGCGATCCTCTTTAACCGATCGCGCAGCGCCCCTATTTCTGCCGGGGAGAAGCCGGTCAAGGCCCGATCGGTTTCCGCCAGTGTCAGCGGCAGGATGCGCCCCAACATTCGTCGACCTTTGGGCGTGAGAGAGATCACCAGGCTTCGGCGGTCACTCTCTCGTTCCTGTCGGGCGACAAGCCGCGCCTCTTCCATCAGTCCAAGCGTGCGCGTGAGCGTGGTGCGATCCACGGACGTCAGATCAGCGAGCCGGCCCATCGTCGCGCCGGAATGCTCCTGCAGCACAGCTAGAACCCGCCAGCGGGAATAATCGAGGCCGTAAGGACGCAGGCGTGCGTTGATGGCTCGCATGCGGCGCGCGAGGATCTGACTGAAATAGAAGAAGAGATGATCCTCGAGCTTGAAAGCCCCGTTCGCCCCTGCTTTGCGCGCGCGCTCCAGCAATCGTCCTCCCCAGCGCCGGTCGGCCTAGTTAAGTTGACTTGCACATATTGTGCGCCACTATGCGGCGTTAGCAATCGGCGGAAGACCGGAATGTGAGTGCGCCCGCTCCCGCGCCGCTCGCAAATCGACAACGCAAGGACACGAACATGGCATTCGCTCCTGGGATCACCAAGGCTGGCGACGGGCTCGACAACATCGTCTGGAACATTCTCGGCCAGACCTACGTGCCGAAGTCCGTATCCGAGGGCTCCTTCGCCTGGCACGCGACCTTTCCGCCGGACACGTTCGTGCCCCCTCATATTCATCCGACGCAGGACGAGTTCATCTACATGTTCGAGGGCCAGTTCGAACTGATGCTCGACGGCCATACGGTTTTCGCTAATCCCGGCGATCTCGTGCGCATGCCGATGGGGCTGCCGCACGCGATCTACAACAAGTCCGCGCGGACAGTGAAATGCCTGTTCTGGGTCGCGCCGACGCGTCGGCTCTATGACCTGTTCTGGGGCATCCACAACATGGCTGAGCAGACGCCGGCCGAAGTGGTCGCGCTTTCCGCCAAGCACGAGGTCGACTTCCTCCCGCCGCCCGAACAGGCGAAGTGAGCTCGCGCCGAAGATAAGGACCGGTCCATGAAAGTGCTCATCGCGGGCGCGGGACTTGGCGGACTGACGCTCGCGCTCATGCTTCATCGGAGGGGCGTCGAAAGCATCATTTTCGAGCAAGCCTCCGAGATCCGGGAGGTCGGCGTTGGCATCAACATTTTGCCCCACGCGATCAAGGAACTCGCTGCGCTCGATCTCTTGCCCAAGCTCGACGCCGTCGGCATCCGCACCAGGGAACTGCACTATGTCAGCCGGCTCGGCCAGAAAGTGTGGTCCGAACTGCGCGGCGTCGACGCCGGTTTCGACTATCCTCAGTTCTCGATCCATCGCGGCCGTCTGCAGAAGGCGATCCACGACGAAGTCATCGCCAAACTCGGCCCCGGCGGGGTCCGCACCGGTCTCAGGCTGCAGGGTTTCCTGCAAGACGAAAGCGGGGTCGTGGCGCATTTCACCGACGCAAAGTCCGGAGTGAGCAGCGAGACCGTGCGCGCCGACTTGCTCGTCGGCGCCGATGGCATTCACTCGGTCGTGCGCCGCCATTTCCACCCGAAGCAGGGTCGCCCGAAATGGCAGGGGCTGATGCTCTGGCGCGGCGCCGCGGAATGGCCGAAGTTCCTGACGGGCGGGTCGATGGTCATCGCTGGCGGCATGAGCGCGAAGATCGCGCTCTATCCGATCGCGCCGGGGTCGACGCCTGACAAACGCCTCACCAACTGGGCGATCGTTTCGCGCATCGCCGACGGCGAGATCACGCCTGCGCCGATCGATTCCTGGTCGCGAACGGGACGCATGGACGAGGTGATCCCATACGCCAGGCGCTTCAACGTTCCGGGCGTCGATGTCGAAGCGCTGGTTCGCTCGACTCCGGTCTGCTGGGAATATCCCATGTGCGACCGCGACCCGCTGCCCCAATGGAGCTATGGCCGCGTCACGCTCATCGGCGACGCCGCTCATCCGATGTACCCGGTCGGTTCGAATGGCGCGGCGCAGGCGATTCTCGACGCGCGGTCTCTCGCCGACTGGCTGCGGAAGGCCGACCACCCGATGCAGGCCTTGCACGAGTACGAACGCGACCGCTTGCCCAAGACCGCGGAGATCGTGCGCCTCAACCGCAAGGGCGGACCGGAGCGAGTGATCGACGAAGTCGAGAAACTCGCCCCGGCTGGCTTTGAGTCCGTGGACCGCGTCCTGAGCCACGCCGAGCGCGAGGCGATCGTCAAGGGCTACGCCAGCACAGCCGGCTTCACCCAGAGCCAAGTCAACAAGTGAAGACGTCACGCCGCGAGAACGTTGAAAAGCGTTATCGATCATGAGAGAGATCGGAGCTGGAAGCGCTGGATCTTGCCCGTCTGCGTTTTCGGCAAGGCCTCCACGAACCGCACCGCGCGCGGATATTTGTAGGGCGCAATGGTCGCCTGAACATGGGCTTGCAGCCGCATCGCGGTCGCTTGGTCGGGTGGAACGCCTGGCTTCAGGACGACGAAGGCGGCGACGATCTGCCCGCGCTCCTCGTCGGCAAGGCCGATCACCGCGCATTCGCTGACGCATTCGTGCGTGAGGATCGCCGCCTCAACCTCGGGGCCGGCGATGTTGTAGCCGGAAGAGATGATCATGTCGTCGTTGCGCGCGGCGAAATGAAAGTATCCGTCTTCATCCTGACTGAATGCGTCGCCGGTCACGTTCCAGCCGTTCTGCACGTATTCCTGCTGGCGGGCGTCGGCGAGATAGCGGCACCCGGTCGGACCTCGAACCGCGAGCCGGCCAACCGTTCCGCGCGGAACGTCGTTGAAATCGCGGTCGACGATCTTGGCTTCGTATCCCGGGACCGGCTTTCCGGTCACGCCGGGTCTTCGATCGTCGAGTTGGCAGCCGATGAACACGTGCAGCATTTCCGTCGAGCCGATGCCGTCGAGGATCGGGACGCCGGTGCGCTTCGTCCAGGCCTCGTAGACGGGAGCCGGAAGCGTCTCGCCTGCGGATACGGCGACGCGCAGCGAGGAGAGATCGGCGCCTTCGTCCATCGCCGCAAGCATCGCGCGATAGGCGGTCGGCGCCGTGAAGCAGACGGTCGCCTTGAAGGCTTCGATGATCTTGACGAGGTTCGGCGGGGTCGCGCTTTCGATCAGCACGGCGGCAGCGCCGAAGCGCAAGGGGAAGACCGCAAGTCCGCCGAGCCCGAAGGTGAAGGCGATCGGAGGCGAACCGACGAACACGTCGTCGGGCTGAACCTTGAGCACCTCCCTCGCATAGACGTCGGCGATGATGAGAATGTCGCGATGAAAGTGCATCGTCGCCTTCGGCGAGCCGGTTGTTCCGGAGGTGAAGCCGAGCAAGGCGACGTCGTCGCGGCCCGTCGGCACGGCGGCCAAGGTCACCGGCTTATTGAGCGCGAGGCGGTCGAGTTCGGCGTCGTGATTGGCGGTGCCGTCGAAGCCGACGACGCTTTTGAGAAAGCCGCTCGTCTTGGCGCAGGCGACCAATTCATCGAGGATCCGGGTGTCGCACAGCGCAAGGCCGATCTCGGCCTTGTCGACGATCTTCGTCAGTTCTCCGGCGCGCAGCATCGGCATCGTGTTGACCACGACCGCGCCCGCCTTCGTCGCCGCGAGCCAGCAGGCGATCATCGCGGGATTGTTGGCCGAGCGGATGAGCACGCGATTGCCGGGCTTGACGCCATAATCCTCGATGAGCGCCCGGGCGAGCCGGTTGCTCCAGTCGGCAAGCTCCTTGTAGGTGCGGCGCCGGCCATGGCCGACGAGGGCGGTGCGGTCGCCAAAGCCGCGCTCGACCATGCGGTCGGTCAGCTCGACCGCGGCGTTCATGTGCTCTGGGTAATCGAGCCCCTGCAGCCGAAAGTCGGGCCATTGATCGGGAGGAGGCAGGTTGTCGCGCGCGAAACTGTCAAGATGAGCGGTGGGACCGAGCATGGATTCGCTCCTCCGACGGGCGCCGCTTCAGAAGCCCTCGCCCTCCGGATCTGTCAATCCATGCGACTCGACCCGCCGCGTGCGGGCGCGGATCAGCGCGTTCAGCATGCGGAGTTTGCATAGGTCAATGCGAATAAAACAGCTTAAAGGACAATAAGGGAGCCTAAATGTTAGCAAAATAGCTGAAATCTACTAGCGTTTATTTTTCCGAATTTGGACTTTTCAATGAGTTACGGCCGATTGGAATAGAGAAATCCCCCTCGATTTTCCGGGCCGACCCGAAATGCCCTGAACGCATGCCTCGCTCCTCTCGTTTGCCATCGCACGCGACCTAAGCCCAGATTCCCGGACAAGGGAACAATAGCACGGATTCCGTAGTTCAAAAAGAAATTAATGCGATTTCTATAATTTCGGTGCAGCCGCGTCCCTGCGCTCCCTCAAAGGTCAAAGCGCTTGGGCAGCGGGAACAGAGTCAGAAAGCGCTCCGCGAGCCGGCTGCCGCCGACGCCCATGTACGTCAGCTTCGACCACAAGCGGCCCTGGGTGTCGGAGCTCCGCGCCGGTTTCGGCGCCGGTGCGACGCCGGTGGAAATGCGGATCTGCACGCGGTTCAGACGGCCAGAACACAAGGCTGAAGACGGCTTGCCTGAGCACCCCGGCGATCCGGCGGCGATGATCCTCCGCATTCTCGCCGGCTGGCCGCGCGTGCTGTTCAGTCGGCCGGTCGGCGCCTTGCCTTAATTCGGGCCCGCGAACGCCATCGCGAGAAGGCTAATACAATTGTATTTCGCTCGACCGCTGGCGTCATTCCGGGGCGAAAAGCCTCTAAAGGCCCGCGTTTTTCGTCGTGGCCATGGCGAAGCAATTAAGGGAAGGCTCCACCCTGACGCAGCGCTCACTCCTCCGGCATCCCGGCCTTGCGCAGGCCGTCGTACGACCGTTCGCTCATCTCGACGAAGCGTGGATCGCCGCCCTGTTTGGGAGCCAGGGACATCAGGTGCGCCTTGCATGCCGCGATCGTCTTCAAAGGCGCGGTGGAGAGCGCGAGGTAACGCTGCAACGCCTCGCGCGCTTCCGCATCATGACCGGTCAAGGCGAGCGCCGCCACGAGGACCACATGCACATACGGGTTGTAAGGATTGATCGCGAGCGCCCGGCGAGCCAGCTCGATCGCCTGGTCATAGCGTTTCAGCCCGAAATTCGCCAACGCCTTGTTGCCGTACCAATAGGTGGCCCCTGGATCGGACGGGCTCGCCCGAATCGCCTTGTCGAGAACTTCAAGGCTTTGGTCGAATTTGCCGAGCGCCAAGTAGTCGACGCCCAGGCCGCCGTAGGGGTCCGGGTTGGACGGGTCCAGGGCGAGCGCGCGCTCAAATTCGGGGACGGATTCCTCGGTGCGTCCCTGGTTCTGAAGGATCCAGCCCTTCGCGACGTGAGCCCAAGCGAAATCTGGATCGAGAGCGAGCGCCTTGGACGCCAATTGGTCGGCCCGCTCAAGGTCGCCTTTAAGGTCGCTGGAAACGCCAAGCGCCGCCGCTATCCAGAACTTGGTCGCCAACCCCATCAGGGCGCGGACATTGTTGGGATCGACGGCGAGCGCCTGTTCGCAGAGCGCGGAGGCTGCATCCGCCTCCTTGCCGATAAACGCGGCCTTCCATTGGCCCGCGTTGCATTGGAGAGCCAAGTCTTCGCCGTCGGGATTGGCCGCGGGCGCGCGTTTGACACGTGCGGCTTCGGACTGGATGAGCCGAAAGTCGATTGCGCGCGCCAGATGCGCGACGATTGCGTCCTGCGTCTGCAACAGATCGGCGCGCGGCGTGTCGAATTGTTCGGCCCAGAGATGGGCGCCGCTGCCGGCGTCGATGAGCTGGGCGTTGACCCTCATCCGATCGCCGCTCGGCTGCACCGAGCCTTCCAGAACGTAGCGCACGCTGAGATCCTTGCCGATCGCCTTGGCGTCGACCGGCTTGCCCTTGAAGGTCATCGCCGTGTTGCGCGCGATGACGAAGCTGTCGGGGATGCGCGCGAGGCTGGTGGTCAGTTCGTCGGTCAGGGCGTCGACGAGGTAGTCCTGCCCCGGATCGCCCGAGAGGTTGGCGAAGGGCAGCACGACGATGGAAAGACGCGCGGCCTCGGCGGGCGTCTTCGCGGCGACGCTTGCCGGCCGGTTCGCATTGAGGACCCACCACGCGCCGCCCGCAACCACGACCAGCAGCACCGCGAGTGCTGCGGCCAGCGGAGCGAGCCCGAAACGCCTCTTCTGCGGCGCGGGCGCTGCAGGCGTCACGGGCGTCAAGACCTTTGCGCAGGCAATGTCGGCGATCCCAAGCGCGTAGGCCCGCACCGGCCGGGCGATGTTCTTGAGCGCCTTCTCGCCGAGGTCGACGAACTCAGCCTCGATCCTGCCACGCACATGATCGTAGGCGGGACCGGAGATGCATATGCCGCCCGGCTCGCAGATGGCTTCGAGCCGCGCCGCGATATTGACGCCGTCACCCAGAATATCCTCGCCGTCGATCAGCACGTCGCCGAGATTGACGCCTATGCGGTAAAGGATACGTCGGGCCTCGGGAACGCCCGCGTTGCGTTCGGCAATCTGCTGCTGCATGCGAATCGCGCACTCGACCGCCGCGACGACAGACGGAAATTCCAGCAACACGCCGTCGCCCATCGTCTTGACCAGCCGGCCGCCGAATCCGCGAACGATCGGCGTCGCCGCCTCGCGATGGTCGCGCACCGCACGCGCCGTCCCCGCTTCGTCATCGCCCATCAGCCTTGAATAGCCGACGACGTCGGCGGCGAGGATCGCGGCTAGGCGGCGGGTCTGGCTCACTCCTCCTGCATCCCGGCTTTGCGCAGGCCGTCGTACGACCGTTCGCTCATCTCGACGAAGCGCGGATCGACGCCCTGTTCGGGGGCCAGGGACATGAGGTGCGCCTTCCATGTCGCGACCGTCTTGAAGGAGGCGGCGGAGGGCGCGAGGTAACGCTGCAACGCCTCGCGCGCTTCGGCGTCATGACCGGTCAAGGCGAGCGCCGCCACAAGGACCACATTCGCATACGGGTTGTAAGGATTGATCGCGAGCGCCCGGCGAGCCAGCTCGATCGCCTCATCATAACGCTTCAGCCCGAAATTGGCCCATGCCTTGTTGCCGTAGTAATAGGTGAGCGACGGATCGGACGGGCTCGCCCGAATCGCCTTGTCGAGAACTTCAAGGCTTTGGTCGAATTGCCCGAGCGCTAAGTAGTCGACGCCCAGGCCGCTGTAGGCGTCGGCGCCGGACGGGTCCAGGGCGAGCGCGCGCTCGAATTCGGGGACGGATTCCTCGGGGCGTCGCTGGTTCTGAAGGATCCAGCCTTTCGTGCCGTGAGCCCAGGCCAAACCTGGATCAAGGGCGAGCGCCTTGGTGTCAAACCGGTCGGCCCGCTCGAGATCGCCTTTAGGGTCGCTGGAAAGGCCAAGCGCCGCGGGCAGCCAGAGCTTGAGCGCCAATCCCAACAGGGCGCGGACATTGTCGGGATCGATGGCGAGCGCCTGCTCGCAGAGCGCGAAGGCCGCATCCGCCTCTTTGCCGATGGCTCCAGCCTTCCATTGGCCGGCGTTGCATTGGAGAGCCAAGTCCTCGGCGTCGCGATTGGCCACGGGCGTCCGTTTGAGACGGGCGGCCTCGGCCTGGGTCAGCTGAAAGTCGATGGCGTGCGCCAGATGCGCGACGATCGCGTCCTGCGTCTGCAACAGATCGGCGCGGGGCGTGTCGAATTGTTCGGCCCACAGGTGAGCGCCGCTGCCGGCGTCGATGAGCTGCGCGTTGACCCTCGTCCGATCGCCGCTCGGCTGCACCGAGCCTTCAAGAACATAGCGGACGCCTAGTTCCTTGCCGATCGCCTTGGCGTCGACCGGCTTGCCCTTGAAGGTCATGGCCGTGTTGCGCGCGATGACGAAAGTGCCGCGGATTCGCGCGAGACTGGTGGTCAATTCGTCGGTCAGAGAGTCGACGAGGTAGTCCTGCCCCGGATCGCCCGAGAGGTTGGCGAAGGGCAGCACGACGATGGAAAGACGCGCGGCCTCGGCGGGCGCCTTAGCGGCGACGCTGGCGGGCCGGTTCGCATCGAGGAGCCACCATGCGCCGCCGGCGATCACAACCATGGGCGCCGCGAGCGCGGCGGCGAGAGGCGCGAGCCTGAAGCGCCACTTCTGTGGCGCAGGCGCTGCGGGCGTCACGAGAGTGACGGGTTTCGCGGGTTTCGCCTGCGCTGGCACGCCAACCTGCAACGCATAGACCCGGATCGGCTCGGCGATGTTCTTGAGTTGGGTCGGGCCGAGATCGATTACGGCAAGGTCGAGCCGCCCCTTGACCTGGCGGTACGCGTCCTCAGACAGACAGATCGCGCCGGGCGCAGCGATCCCCTCGAGCCGCGCGGCGATATTGACGCCATCGCCCATGAGATCGCCGTCCGCTTCTTCGACGACGTCGCCGAGATGAATACCAATGCGGAAATCGATGCGCTTGTCGGGCTCGATGCCCGCGTTGCGCTCGACCATGGCGTGCTGCACCTCGATTGCGCAGCGCACCGCATCGACCACGCTGCGGAACTCAACGATGCCGCCGTCTCCGGTGCGCTTGACGATCCGGCCGTGGTGGACAGCGATCGTGGGATCGATGAGGTCGCTGCGAAGGGCCCTGAGCCGCGCCAGCGTGCGATCTTCATCCGTTCCGGCCAGCCGGCTGTAGCCGACCACGTCGGAGACCAGAATCGCCGCGATTTTCCGGGCCTCGCTCATGGCGCCCCTCTCGGAGTCGCCACATTAGCCCAAATGCCCTTCCCAGTATGCCTGTTTCGGACGGGAAGGACCGCTCATGCGCGCGTTCCTTCCGTATCGGGCGCCAACTGGGAAGGGCAGCAACGGTCAAAACTGGTCAAACTGAGAGTGAGTTTGACCCTAGAGCATGCTTCCTGGATGCCCGCGTTCGCGGGCATGACAGGCGACGGCGTTGGCGCTAGTTCCGTGCCTCGCATGTGAGGCGATTGATCACTCCGGCGACGCCCGCAGTCATCCGCGCATCAGCTTCTGCGCGCGATCTCTCGTCGTCGCGTATGACCTGACCGGTCAGAATCACCCACCCGCGGGAGACATTCACCTGCACCCGGTCGCGTGGAACGGCCAGATCCCAATGTAAGGCTGTCATGACGGCGAGCTTGATCCGCTCGTCGCTACGCCCCCGCCAATTGTGCTTGTCGTCCGTTCCGAACTCGAATTGCGAGAGAAAGCGCCCCGGACCGGCAATTGGAACGTTGGTCCCGTTTGCATGCTCGTAAAACTCGTCCCCGGACATCCGTTCCAACTGCCGCCTCCTTCATCGCTCCGGCTTCGGAGCACTCGCCGTTGCTCAGAACGGACAAGCGGTCCTTCGGTTCCGTTGAACTGCCGATATAAAAGTGAGCGGCGTTCACCGCGAGGTGGGATAGAGGAACCAGACGCGATCCCGGGAGTTGTCGGGCCACGGGGACGCGGCCGCTCATGAACGCCGCGAGGGGGATGAGAAATGGAAATCAGCGAAGGCAAGCCGTACCCTCTTGGCGCCACGGCGGACGAGAAGGGCGCGAACTTCGCCGTCTTTTCAGCTAACGCCACGAAGGTCGAGGTCTGCTTCTTCGACACCGGGGGCAAGCGCGAAATCGGTCGTTTCGAATTGCCTGAGCGAACCGACGAGGTGTTCCACGGCCACGTGACGGAGGTCGGGCCGGCGACGCTCTACGGCTTTCGCGTCCACGGCCCCTATGAGCCCGAGGCTGGTCACCGCTTCAATCCCAACAAGCTGCTGCTCGACCCTTACGCCCGGGCGCATTCGGGAAAGCTGACGTGGAACCCCGCTGTGTTCGGATACACGATTGGGGCGAAGGGGGACGACCTGAGCTTCGACAAACGCGACAGCGCGCCGTTCGTCCCGAAGTCGGTTATCGTGGATCCGAACTTTCGATTGGCATGGCGAATATCGGCGCCGAAACGTTCCGTGGGAAGCCACCATCGTCTACGAGACGCATGTCAAAGGCTTCACCCAGCTGCACCCGGAGGTGGACGAGAAGTTGCGAGGCTTTTACGCCAGGCCTCGGCTCGAAGCCGGTCGTCGACTACATCAAGTCGCTCGGCGTCACGACCGTTGAGCTCTTGCCGATCCACACCTTTATCGACGACGACTACCTGCTCGAGAAGAAGCTTGAAGAACTATTGGGGCTATAACTCGATCGGCTTCTTCGCGCCCGATCCCTCGTTATGCTTCCGACGTGCCCAACTCGTTGCGCGAATTCAAGGAGATGATCGCGCGCCTTCACGACGGCGGGCTCGAGGTGATCCTGGACGTCGTCTACAACCATACCGCGGAGGGCAATGAGCGCGGCGCGACGCTGTCGTTCAAGGGGATCGACAACAAGTCCTATTATCGGCTGATGCCGGACGAGCCGAGGTTTTACATCAACGATACCGGCACCGGGAACACGCTCAACCTCAGCCACCCGCGCGTTATCCAGATGGTCGCGGACAGTTTGCGCTATTGGGTGACCGAAACGCGCGTCGACGGATTCCGCTTCGATCTGGGGACGATCCTGGCGCGTGAGCCTGACGGTTTCAACACCGAGAGCGGATTCCTGAAGGTTGTCGGCCAGGATCCGGTGCTTGCTGATGTCAAACTCATCGCCGAGCCTTGGGATTGCGGCCCGGGCGGCTATCAGGTAGGCGGCTTTCCGCCTGGCTGGGCGGAATGGAACGACCGCTTTCGTGACGACGTGAGAGACTTCTGGCGGGGCCACGGGGACGCGAAGACGCTCGCGCCTCGCCTGTGCGCTTCACCCGACAAGTTCAATTTTCGTGGCCGGAAACCCTGGGCGAGCGTCAACTTCATCGCCGCTCACGACGGCTTCACCCTCAGCGACCTCGTATCCTACAACGACAAGCACAACGAGGCGAACGGCGAGGACAACCGCGACGGTCACTCGGACAACCGCTCATGGAACTGCGGCGCGGAGGGGCCGACCAAGGACAAGGCCATCCAGACGTTGCGATGGCGCCAGCTTCGCAACCTCCTGGCGACGCTGATCTTGTCTCAAGGCACGCCCATGGTCTGCGCTGGCGACGAGTTCGGCCGCACGCAGAACGGCAACAACAATGCGTATTGTCAGGACAACGAGACGAGCTGGATCCATTGGGAGATGGATGAGGACCGTCTGTCGCTTGTGAACTTCTTCCGCCGCCTGACGGCCGCCTTTCATCTCTACCCGGTGCTGCGGCGTTTGCGCTTCCTGACCGGCGAGATGAATCCCGACCTCGAAGTGAAAGACGTCATCCTGGATCGACGCCAATGGCTCCGAAATGTCGGATGAGGCGTGGGACAATGGGATGCGCTGCTTCGGCATGCTTTTGGACGGGCGTGGGCAAGCGACGGGCGTCAAGCGGCGAGGGTCTGACGTAACGCTGCTCCTGGTGTTCAACGCGCACCACGAGACGGTCGAGTTCACCATGCCTCCCTGCTACGAAGCGGAGGGCTGGAAACGACTCTTCGACACGACGGACCCGAAGCTCGAGGCGAGCCAACTCGATATCGGCGCTGTCTACGACGTGACTGCGCGCTCCATGCTCCTCTTAGAGCGTGTGCCTGAGAAGACCGATCGCCCGGCGGGGAAGTGAGGCGGGGGTTGCGCTACTGCGCCACGCAAGGTCTCGGCGTTACAGCGCGCCAGCAAAACCGCGAACGGCAGCGGGTTCAGCCACTCATGGAGAGGCGCGCCGACGGCGGCGTCTCGCCCGCGGAACAGGTCGAACCAGCGCGCTTCCGGCAATTGCGCCCGAGCGTCCCAGGTCCGCTCCGCCTCTCGATGGGCGGGGTAGCGCGCCATCACGACAGCGAGCTTGCGATCTCCTGAACTCCGTACATAGCCAAAGGCCCAATCCGATCGATCGCCGTCGATGACGAGCGGCTGATAATCGCCGCTCGCAAAGAGCTCCGGCTGCTCGCGCCGAAGGGCGAGCAGGAGGGCGGTGGTCGCCAGTTTCGCCCGGCCGTCCTGCCATTCTTCCATCAGCGTCTGAAAGAGCGCGGGACGCTGGTCCGGAGCTTCGAGACGAGCCGCGAGGTCCGCGATGCTCGCCTCCCTCTGCGCGAAATCGACCGGCCGTCGATTGTCGGGATCGACGAGATTGAGGTCCCACAGCTCGCACCCCTGATAGATGTCAGGCACGCCGGGCGCGGTGAGTTTGCCGACAGTCTGAATCAGGCTGTTCTCGATGCCGAGACGCGCCACCCGCCGCGTGAAGGGCAGGAAATTGGAAAGGAACGTCTCGGACCGCAGCGCTTCCTTTGCGAACGTCTGTGTCGCCTGCTCGTAGTCAGCGTCGGGCGCGGCCCAGCTCGAGCGGCGCTTGGCCTCACGCAGCGACTTCTCGATCGCCGCCTGAATGCGCGCGCCATACGCCTCCCGTTGCTCATCGCTCGGGGCGTCGAGCATGTCGATCGGCCAGGAGCCGACCAACATCTGGGTGAGCATGTAGACGTCGTCGCGATCGGGGGCGGCGGTGCGCTCGACGTCGCCTTGTCTTGCTCGCAGGATGCGGGTCCAGGTCTCGACCTGCCGGCGCCATTCCTCCGGCATTTCGGAGAGAACAGCGAGCCTCGCCCGATTGTCTTCGCCGCGCTTGGTGTCGTGCGTCGCGGTCGCCAGCATGGCGTGCGGCCAGTTCTGGGCGCGCGCGGCGTTCGCCTTGTGAAGGAGGGCGGGGCTAAGGCCAAACCGCTCCGGCGCCCCGCCGACCTCGTTCAGCGCGACGAACCGATTGTAGCGATAGAAAGCGGTGTCCTCGACCCCTTTGGCCATCACCGGACCTGAGAACTGCTGCACTTTCATCGCGAAGCGAAGCGCCGCGGAATGGCTGAGCTCCCGAGTCGGCGGTTGTTCCGTCTCCGCCATCAGCATGTTCTGCAGAAAATCGAACGCGGATGGATGAACATCCGGATCCGACCGCCGGGCGCGCGCCATCGCCCAGGCGATGTCACGCCGGTCAGCGTCGGCCGGCATGCCCGTAAAGTCGAGATAGGTCCGGTAGACCGGAAAGTTGGCGACGACCTGCCTGATCGCGCGCTGGAGCAGCGCGCGGGTCAAATCCGCGGTCATTGGACTTTCGCCCGCCAGTTGCGCGGCGCGGCGACCGAGCGCGTTGAGCTCGCTCGCCATTTCATTTTCCATGATCCGAATCTTGCCGTCGCGCGCACTCGCCGCGAAATCCTGGTCTTCTCCGGCGAGATCATAATAGGCCTGCGCGAAGGCCGGCTCGCTGCCGGGGTCCACCAGCACGCCAAGCGCGAGGTTGGTGTAGTCGTAGCCGGTCGTGCCCTCGACGGGCCAGTCGGCCCGCAACGACTCGTGGGGCGCCAGGATCTTCTCGACGACCAGATAGAACGGCCGCTTCGCCCGGGCCCGCAACGCTTCGAGATAGGCTTTGGGATCGAACAGCCCGTCGATGTGATCGATCCTGAGGCCATCGATCTCGCCGCTTTCGAGCATGCGGAAGATGCGGGCGTGCACGTGGTCGAAGACGGGGCCCGCCTCGATGCGCAGGCCGGCAAGATCGTTGATATTGAAGAAGCGGCGGTAGTTGATCTCGTCCTCGGCGACGCGAAAAAAGGCGACGCGCCAGAACTGCTCGCGGATGAGACGATCAAGTTCGCGCCAGTTGCTGTTGAACTCCTCCACCCGAGCGTCGATCGCGGCGCGGGCACCCTCGTTCTTGTTGGCAAGAGCGACGAGCTCGCCCTTCAGCGCGCGCGCCCTCTCCGCCACTTGCGGGCGCCATTGGGGGAGGTCGAGGAAAAGATCGGCCATCCGGTCCAGCGCCGGGTGCTGGCGTCCGAGGATGAGCGGGAAGGTCTGCGGGTGGATCGGGAGCTTGTGAGAGTCATAGGCCCAGACGGCGAAACTTCCGTCCTCTTCGAAACGGAGCCTCAGTTTTCCCGATCTCAGCTCTTCGCCATATTGCGCGCCAAGCACAGGCGCGAGCAGCTTGCCGTCCTGAGCCGACCAGTCGATGTCGAACCAGCCGGCATATTGCGAATAGGGACCCCACTCCAGAACATCGAGCCACAGCGGATTGTCGGCGCCCCAGATGCCCACGTGGTTGGGCACAATGTCGAGGATTTGCCCGAGTTCGTGATCGCGGAAGGCGTCGATCATCGACGAGAAATCGTTTTCCGTGCCCAGTTCTGGATTCAAATTGTTATGATCGGTGACGTCATAGCCGTGCACGCTGCCTGGGCGCGCCTTGAAGATTGGCGACAGATAGACGTGGCTGACGCCGAGTTGCGCGAGGTAAGGCGCGATCGCCGCCGCGTCGTTGAAGCCGAAGCCCGCGTGCAACTGCAGACGATAGGTCGCGCGAGGAGCGTTCATTTTGGATCGAGTCCCCAGCGCACGGTCCAGGCTGCGAAGGAAGCGCCGGCGTCGCCACAAGTCCAGAACGGCTTAACGTCGCTCTTGGGAAACGCCACCGGACGAGCCGAGAGATTGGCGTCGAGGACGAGCCGGCGCTCGCCCGCCTGCCAGGTGACGCGCAAAGCCCGCTCACCCACCACAAGCGCCTGGCCTCCATGTCGAATGGACGGCAGCAACGGTTGCACAAAGTCGCGACGGATCGCCAACAGCTCGCGATAAGTGGCGAGATGCGCCGCATCGATTCGGCTCCAGTCGAGCTTGGACGCGAGGAAGGTCGACTCGGCGCAAGGGTCGGGGATCTTTGCCACCCGCTCCGGATCGGCAAACTCGGGAAAGCGCGAGAATTCCTCGCGCCGGCCCTTTCTCACGGCTTGCGCCAGCTCGCCCGTGAAGTCGCAGAAAAACAGGAACGGTGAGGTCGCGCCCCATTCCTCGCCCATGAACAGCATCGGAATCTGCGGCGCCAGCAGGTAGACGCCGGCGAGCGCCCGCATCGCTTCCGGGGAAGCCAACACGTTCAGCCGTTCGCCAAACGCGCGATTGCCGATCTGGTCGTGGTTCTGGATGAAAGACACGAAAGCGTCCGGCGGCAATTCGGCGCTCGGGGCGCCGCGCGGCGCGTTCCGGTACGGCATCATTTGGCCTTGATAGGCGAAGCCTTCGGCGAGCGCTTTTCCCAAGAGTTCCGTTGAGCCATAGGCGGCGTAATAGCCGCTGCTCTCGTGCGTGGCGGCGACGTGCAGCACGTGATGGATGTCGTCGTTCCACTGCGCGCTGTAGAGATCGGCCTTGTCCCCATCGCGCGTAAGGCGGCTCGGGACATTGTCCTCGTTTTCCAGGATGAGATGGATGGGCCGCGAGAACCGCGCGCGAATGCGGGCGGCGAGTTCGTCGATGAGATCGGGGCGCGAATCATCCTTGATGGCGTGGACGGCGTCGAAGCGAAGCCCGTCCAGATGAAACTCTTCGAGCCAATATTCGGCATTTTCGATAAAGAAGTCGCGCACGGGGCCCGAGTTCGGCCCATCAAGCTGGATCGCGTCGCCCCAGGGCGTCTTGTGCCGGCTGGTGAAGAAATCGGGCGCGTAGAGCGAGAGGAAATTCCCTTCCGGGCCGAAGTGGTTGTAAACGACGTCCAGCAGCACCGCGATCCCGCGCGCGTGCGCCGCCTCGACGAAGGCCTTGAAGTCTTCAGGCCGTCCGTAGCTTGCGTCTGGAGCGTAAGGAAACACTCCGTCATAGCCCCAGTTCCAGCGGCCCTTGAAGTCGCTGACCGGCATGATCTCGACGGCGGTCACGCCGAGGTCCGCGAGATGGTCCAGCTTGCGAGCGGCGCTCGCGAACGTTCCCTCAGGGGAAAAAGCGCCGAGATGAAGTTCGTAAAGGACGATGTCGCGCCATTCGCGGCCACTCCAGGACTCGCGCCAGCTATAGGCGCCTGGGTCGATCGCCTCGCTCGCGCCGTCGACGTCGTCAGGCTGAAAGCGGGACGCGGGATCGGGAACGCGCTGTCCGCTCGCGAGCGCAAACTGATAGCGTGCGCCGGCCGGCAGACCGCTGACCAGGGTTTCGTGAAAGCCATCCTCGTTGCGCCGCATAGCGATCGGATCGCAACCATCGAGCATGAGCGCGATCTGCTCTTCGTTCGGCGCCCAAAGACGAAAGCCGATCCCGCCTTCCTCGAAAGACGGGCCATGCGTCCATTTCAACACGCCGTCCTTCATCCCCGCCAGCCCGCCCGTCCGAATTCAAGCGTAAACGAGTTCCGCCGTCGGCGGTTCCATGCCCCGTCGGCGCGACGGCGCCAGCGCGCCGACCCAAGCCAGAAGTCAAAAGCGGTCGATCGTCTCTACCGGCGGCGGCGGCAGCAGTCGTTGGCCCCCGATCTGCCGGTCTTGGCCAAATTCACCCAGCTGGTCGCCAGAAACTTTATCCCGGCCATTGGGAACAAAAACCGCTCCCGCAGGTTTTCTCGCGCTCGCAATGTCAATTCGGTGTCATGATCTGCCCGCGTCCGAGATTCGAGCTCAGGATCGACAATTCTCCCAGGCGCTCCGTCCCATGCTAAATCCAAGCAAGCGGCAGGGCTTGCAATTGGCGCAAATGCTTGTGAACTAGCCGCCAGCGCCCTTCAAATGCCCAGTAACGAGGAGCAACGAAATGTCCATCTCGGACGCGATCGCGCCGCACATTCCCTTTTTGCGTCGATTTGCGCGCGCGCTGTGCGGAACGCAGGCGGCTGGCGACGCCTATGTTGCGGCCACGCTCGAGGAGATTTTGGCGGATCCCCGTTGTTTCGACGGCAAACTCGAACCCAAAGTCGCTCTTTATAAATTGTTCTTGCGCAGCTGGCGCAACGTACCCCTGAACGCCCATGTCGATTCTCCCACCTTCAGCGATGAAAGCGGCGCAAACCGGAGTCTCGCGGCAATCTCGCTCGAGCCGCGGATGGCTTTCCTGTTGAGCGCTGTCGAGTCGTTAAGCCCCACTCAGATTGCGCAAATCATTGATTGCTCGAAGGAAAAGGCGTCCGACCTGATCGACCGCGCCGGCCGCGAGATCTCCGAACAAATTCGTACGACGGTTCTGATCATCGAGGACGAACCGCTCATCGCGCTCGACATTCAGACCCTTGTCGAGCAGCTGGGTCACGACGTCACAACGATCGCCCGGACCCATACCGAGGCGGTGCGCGCCGCGCTGAAGAACCGTCCGGGGCTCATTCTGGCCGACATTCAGCTTGCCGATGGAAGCTCCGGGCTCGAGGCCGTCAACGAGATTCTGGGAACTCAGGAAGTCCCGGTCATCTTCATTACCGCGTTTCCCGAGCGCTTTCTCACCGGCCAGGCCCCGGAGCCGGCTTTTCTGATCACCAAGCCATTCAGTGCGGATTCGGTCAAAGCGGTGATCAGCCAAGCCCTGTTCTTCGATCGGAAGTCGCAGAGAACCGAGGCAAAGGCGACAGCCAGCTGA
The DNA here is from genome assembly GCA_963726105.1 of uncultured Alphaproteobacteria bacterium. Lineage (GTDB taxonomy): Bacteria > Pseudomonadota > Alphaproteobacteria > Rhizobiales > Beijerinckiaceae > Roseiarcus. The sequence continues at coordinate 288,313 of CAVSBJ010000012.1, read as the reverse complement.
GTTCATCGCGCCCTCGGAACCTTTTATCTCGCTGGACGTTTGGCGAGAGCAAGGTGAGGGGACGAGGAAGCGCTGTGCCGTATTATGATTTCTGCCTCATCGGCGGGGACGGGTCGCGACTTTCGCGGGAGCGGCATCCGGCGGCGGACCTCGAAACTGTTTGGGGCCGGGTTTTCCGTATGGCTGAGCTCGAGAGCAAGCGAGGAAAACAGATCCATGTCCTGGATGATCAAGGCAAGATCGTCATCGGCATTGGAGCAATCGCCGCTTCGCTCTCGGCGGATCGGGCTCGCGCGACGCGGGGCTGTTGCGACGCAGCATGATCTCGCGCCTGCCGCAGGGTGGGATTCCGTTATCGATCGTTGGTGTTCGCGAGCGGGCGGTCCGAGCGCGAGCGTCAAGGGCTGGCGGCGGGGCGAGTGGCTGGGGACGCCTCCTCGCGAAGGCGTTTACCTTTCGGAAGGATTTGGCTGACAGGACCGGGGCCATGGCCAAGTCCCGCTCTTTGAGCTGGCGGTTGGGGCTCTCGACGCTTGTGATCGTTTTGCCCCTCGTCATCTTTGCGTTGATCATGGTTGGATGGATTGCTCACGACGAACGTGAAGCTCGGAAGAAGGAGCTGATCGGCGATGCTTACGCTTTCGCTGACACCGTTGGGCGCGATATCAACGCGTATTTCCTTCTGTCCGCGGCGCTGTCCCATTCGAAGCTCCTTCAACGCGGAGATCTAGCGGGCTTCGCGGATCAAGCCCGAGATACGCTTGCCGAAGTGCCTGGCGTGAAGCTGATTGTGTCGACCGCCGACGGCGATCCGGTGCTGAGCCTTCCGCCTGTGCCTTCGGATTCCCCCCTGTCGCGCAACCGTGCGCCGCTCGTTCGACGGGCGTTCGAATCGGGCTCGGCCTATCTTTCGGACGTCAACGCCGACCCCGCTTTGCCTGAAGCAAGCGCTTCGATCGAAACCCCTGTGTTTGTTGATGGCAAGCCCGCTTATGAAATCGCGATGCTTCTCTCGCTGAAAAAATTTCGCGATCTCATCCAGCGTCAGAGCTTCCCAGCAACCTGGCTGGCCGGAATCGTCGATCGCAACGGCGCCTTTGTCGCGCGGATCCCGGTCGGATCTGGGCGTGCAGGGACCCTGGCCAGCGCTGAGTTTCGCGATGCGACGCGAAACTTGCCAGAATCCACGGTAACTCACGATGCGATTGGCGGCCAAAAAGTGGTCTCAGCCTACGCGCCGGTGGAGGGTGGTTGGACTGTCGGCGTCGCCGCCGATCCACGCGGGCTCGGAATTGGTCTTGGCGCGTTTCTCCTCACGTCGCTCCTGGCGTCGCTTGCGATCCTTGGCAGCCTGCTTTTGTCCTTTCTCAATGGCCGTGCGCTCACTCGACGGATTCGAGACCTCGAATCCAAGACGAAAAACGTGCTGACCGGCGCGCCGATCGCCACGGCGCCGACTGGCGTTCGTGAGTTTGACAGCCTCTCCGACGCCTTGGCCAAGACCTCCGAGCTGCTGGCTTCGCGAACAGAGCAACAACGCCAAACCGAGCAGGAATTGCGAAGCCGCGAAGAGCATTTCCGGCTTCTCGCCGACAGTCTGCCTCAGCTGGTGTGGACGGCGGGACCGGATGGCCGCATCGAATACACAAATGCGCTCCGCGAGCGGTACGGAGCGATCGGCCACACAAATTGGGAAGGAATCATTCATCCCGATGATCGGCGGGCGACGGCGGAAGCGTGGCTTCGCGCCAGGGAGGCCGCGGTCCCTTACGAAATGGAGCACCGCCTGTTTGCGGTCGGCAAAGGATACGCGTGGCATCTCAGCCGCGCCTCGCCGCTGCTTGACGCGCACGGCAAGGTCGTGAGGTGGTATGGCACGACCACCGACATCGACGATCAAAAGCATCGCGAGGCAAACATCCTGGACCTCATATCGGAGGTCAATCATCGTTCGCGTAATCTGCTCGCCGTCGCGCAGGCGATCGCGCGCTCTGGCGTGGCCAACGCGAAATCGGTGCAGGAGTTTCAGGAACGCTATTCGGAAAGATTGCTTGGGTTGGCCGCCAGCCAAGATTTGCTGACCGATCGAAATTGGCGCGGCGTTCCGCTCAACTCGCTGGTCGAGGCGCAAACGACACGTTGCCGGGAGAGGAACCTGGTGAGGGGAGGGCCGGAGGTCCTGCTCAATCCCAATGCGACTCAAACGCTCGGCCTTGCTTTGCGCGAGCTATGCGACAATGCCCTGAGGCACGGCGCGTTCTCGGAGGCTGGCGGCGAGGTCTCTCTCCGTTGGCGGATCAACGACAGCGAGGCCGAGCCGACGCTTGAAATGATATGGCATGAGCGCGGCCGCCCGATCGTGAAACCGGCGACGACCTCCGGATTTGGCAAAGTCGTTATCGAGCGCCTCACCGCCGCAGGTCTCAACGCCACTTCGGTATTGAGTTTCGAGCCTGACGGCGTGATATGGCGTTTGGTCGCCCCGCTGAAGGATGTCGTGAAAGCCGGAACCGGCGACCCGCTGCATTCGAAGCCGTCGGGCGAAGTCGCATCACACTGAGCGGGGATTGATTCCTCGCGCTTTCTGAACTTATTCTGCCTGTGGTTTCTACCGTGAACGAGGCGGGCTCGGGATTTTTGGCCGGCCGCGGCGGGATTCACGGGATTGGGAGTATTGTCAGTGCGGGACAAAAGTTCGGGAAGACCGCGAAAAACGGCGACAAAAGCTCGACCGCGCAGCGCGTCGCCGCTCCCCGCAGAGGACGCGAAGGCTGATCAATATATCGCCGATCAGTTGAAAGCGATGTATGACGCCGTGGTTGTCGAGCCCATTCCCGACCGACTTCTGCAGTTGCTCGACCGTCTCGACGAAGAACCCGAGCAATGACCTCGAGCGTCTATGGCGCGAGCGGCGCGGTCAGGAGGAACTCGACGCCTGGATGGTGCGCGACGACCTCCAGTGAGGCGTTCAATTGTTCGGTGAGCGCGCGCACCATACGGGCGCCGAGCCCCTTTCCCTTGCCAAATTGGAAGCCTTCCGGAAGTCCGTCGCCTTCGTCGCGAATGGCGATGCAAAAGCTGTCGACGCCTGTGGTGGCGATGTTGACCCACACGTTGCCCGCGCCCTGACCTTGATAGGCGTGCTTTGCGGCGTTCGACACCAGCTCGTTGACGATCAGCGCGGATGAAATCGCGCGATCGGTCGAAATTATGATGCCCGACTGCGCTTGAACGTGGATCTCGCATTGCCCGAAGCTGGCGCCGAGATCCTTGCAAATGGCTTCGATGTATCGTCCAACGTCGAAACGCTCGACATCCGCGGATTGATACAATTGCTCGTGCACTCTGGCGATCGCGCCGACTCGGAGCGTTGCGTCTTCAAGCTGCTGCGCGAATTCCGGGTGGCTATTTTCCCGCCCCTGAAGGCGCAGCATGCCGACGACCAATGCAAGGCTGTTCTTGACCCGATGATTCATCTCCCTGACGAGGAATTGCTGGCGCTCCAACGCCGCGTTGAGGCTGCGCTCGTGCCGCTCGCGCTCGATCGCCATCCCCAAGATATTGGCCGCGCCCTGGAGGAACGCGAGATCATGCTCGACATACTCATCCTCGGATCGGCTGTCGACCTCCAGCACGCCATACGGCTGGCCATCCCCTTGGAGGATCACATTCATGGCGCGATGAATGCCGTGTCGGACCAGAATCTCGGGCGTTCTGAAGCGCTCCTCGTTTTGGAGATGATTGGAGATCACGGGCCTGCCGGTTTTCAGAGCGAACCCGGCCGGAGACGCGAGATCTGCGCCGATGCTGGCGACGCCGACAACGCCCGGCTCCCAACCAACGCCGGCCCGAACAAGAAGGCGGTTTTCAGCCGGAATGTATTCGAGCACCTTGCAAAACTCAGTGCGAAGGCCCTCCGCGGTGAGTCGCGCCGTCTCGTCGAGAAGCTGATCGAACCCCGGGCCCTGCAGCGCGCTGACGCCGAGCTCGGCGAGGATCTCCTGCTGACGCACGCGGTGATGCAGGGCGTGGAGAAGGGGATCTGCCGCCTCGGTCTCGGATTTGGATTCGACCACGGGTTGACCCGGCCTATCGGAGGACGGCATCGGATCGGCTATACGGCAAGCTGCGCCTCCGGGGGCTGGGTTTCCGAGCCGCCAATCTATGTCGCCGTGCACAAGTGCGCCAGTCCGTCAGCCGCCGCTTCTGGAACAGAATGCCCAAGCGCGCCGTTTCCTTTGATCCAATTGAGGAGGCCACGATGGACTGGAATCGAGTTGAGGGAAACTGGAAGCAAATGAAGGGCGCCGTCAAGCAGCAGTGGGGAAAGCTGACCGATGACGACCTCACTCAGATTAACGGCAGCCGGGAAAGGCTCGAGGGCATCATCCAGGAGCGATATGGAATCGCGAGGGATGAGACCCGCAAGCAGATCGATACCTGGTATTCAAACCAGGGCTTGCACTAAGCCGCAATGAATGGCCCCGTTGGCTTGAGCGGGGCCATTTTTCGAAATGTTGCGGGAATGGCTATTGCCGACGTCCAATGTCTAGCGTTTCAAAATGCGCGGCGAGCGCGTCGAACCTCGAGCGCTGGGGCGCCCCGCTCAGGGGCTCGCCAGGCGGCTCGCCTTCGATGCGCTTGCGTTGCTCGGGCTCCGACTCGAGGACCGCTTCCGCGGCGACCCAATGCCGTTCCGCCACGCCTTCGGGACATCCTTCGTCGAGCCAAAGATAATAAGCGATCTCACGGATACGATCGTGGCGATCGGGCGTCGTCGGCCCAGCCTCGGGCTGGCCCTGTGTGCCGCTTTCCGGTGGCGCATCGGCGGCCTTTTGGCCACTACCCAATGAAGACATGAGAACCTCCCTTTGAAGGATGTCGACAGGGAAACGTCGCTTGATAGCGGCGAGTTCCAATGAGATCAGTTAAATAAGGCGTTAAGAGTGCTGCTTCGGCGCGGATCGGAGGCGTCAGATCCTTTGCTCGGCCTTTGGCCGGCCGAGGCTGATCACGAACGGCCGGCCGGCGATCGCGCCGCCGAGCGACGGCGTGATCCGAAATGGCAGGCACGCCTCGACTGCGCGCTCCGCGTCGTCGACGAAGGCTTGTCGCGCCTCCCTGTCGCCCTCGAGATGGGAGAATGTGATGCGTGGCTTGCCGAAGATCGAGCCGTCACGCTTCATCATCAGCATGATCGTCAACCGCGAGCCGGCCGGACCGGCCGGCTTCCCAGCCATGCAAGCGCCGAGCTGGCGCTGAAGGTCCACGAGCGTGTTCGCCGGCGCGGCATCCTCAGCGCGCGCGCTGTCCGTGGCGCAAGCGACCGCCGCGGCCAATGCTATGATCGCCCGGGCGAACCTCATTGAACCTCGCTCCGCCATCGACATCGCCGTGAAACGCCCATGTTCGGTCTGAAGCTGTCGAAGATCAATGCGCAAGCGTTGAAGCTGGCGTATCGTGACCGGGGGTCGAAGCGGGAGCACAGCGTGGCGGACCCGGTTGCGAAACGCCACGCCTATGCGGCCGAGATCACGCGTCTCGCCGGGGTCAGCGACCCGAGAATCGAAGCGGCCTTCGCCGCGGTTCCGCGCGAGAATTTCGCCGGTCCGCCGCCGTGGCGGATCGGCTCGGGCGGCCTTTTTGGCCTGACCTCGTCCGACGACCCCGCTCACCTCTACGAGGACGTCCTCGTCGCCATCGACCCCGGGCGCGGCGTCAACAACGGTCAGCCGTCGCTGCATGCGCTGTCGATCGAGGCGCTTGGCGTGAAGGCGGGCGCGACGGTCCTCCAGATCGGCGCCGGCGCCGGCTATTACACGGCGATCCTCGCCGAGCTTGTCGGGACGACGGGCAGGGTGATCGCCTATGAGATCGCCCCCGACATCGCCGCGCGCGCCGCCGCCAATCTTAGCCCTTACCCGCGGGTCGAGGTCCGCGCCCGCTCCGGCGTCGAGGATCTGCCTCGGGCGGACGCCATCTATGTCAACGCCGCCGCCTCGCATCCGCTGCGCGCCTGGCTCGATGCGCTGAAGCCCGGCGGCAGGCTCGTCTTTCCTCTCCAGGCGGCGGGTTCAAGCGGCGCCATGCTTATCGTGACGCGTCCAGAACGCGGCGAGGCGTGGCCGGCCCGCTTGCTCACGGGCGTGGTGTTCATCCCCTGCGAAGGCGCGCAGGATTCCGAAATGGGCCGCAGGCTCGACCAGGCGTTCCGGCGGGGCGGCCAGGCGAGGGTGCGCTCCCTGCGATTCGGGAGCGAGCCGAGCGAGACCGACTGGGTCCGTGGCGATGGCTGGGCTTTGTCGAACGAGCCGGCGGGGTAGGGCCGATCCGATTGCGGCCGGAGGCGGCCGCCCAAGCTCTCGAAGTCCACCTAAACGAGCGGGCCGGATAGCGCGGCGTTCGCGAGCAGGATGCCGAAAAAGCCAATCGCCGGTATGAGGTGCGAGAGGCGCTCCCGCCACCTTAGGAGCGTCACAAGCACGGCCAGCATCAAAAATGACAGTCCGACAAGCGCGATGTTGCGTGTGGATGGAAGCAACAAAGCCGCGGCGCCCGCAAGCTCCAGACCCGCGGTCAGGAAGCGCCAGCCTCTCGGGTAGCCCCAGCGTCGGAAGTTGGCTTCCGTGTCGCCGACATTGAAGAGGTTGACGAACCCGGCGGTGGCGAACGCCAGAGCCGTGATGATGTTCACAACGAGGGGCATGTTCATTGCGCTGCTCCCTGTTGCATCGGAACCGCGTCCTCCACGGTGACGCTTGCGGCGGCGAAACGGCCGGCGTCGTGGCTGTTGATGATGTCGGCGAACAAATGAGCCAGATTGGCGGGGTTGCGCATGACGGACCTCCATGGCTATAAGGCGATACACAATCGTATCGTCTAATTGATATAAGACGGAATCGTATCGCATGCAAGCCCAAACGTCGAGAAAGTGGCGAGAGGACGATCCGCGCCGGCTGCGCATGGCGGAAACGCGCGCGGCAATCCTGCGGGCCGCCAGGCCGATCATGCTGCGGGACGGGCTGGGCGGGACAACGCTCGACCGGGTCGCGGCTGAAGGGGGCATCGCCAAAATGACCCTCTACCGGCACTTCCCGAGCAAGGAAGCGTTGTTCGAGGGGCTGGTCGCGGCTACGTGCGAATCCATGCGCGAGGGCCTCGAGAACGCGCCTGCGGCCGGCACGGATAAACCCATCGCGATGAGGCTCGCGGACGAGCTGCGCGCCTTCATCTCGGCGCTCATCGAGCCGGATGGGCTGGCGCTGTATCGTTTGATCGTGGCGGACGGCTGGCGTTTTCCGGAACTTGCTCGTGTTTTCGACCGGTCCGGCATGCGCGTCATTCGGCGACGAATCGCGGAAATGCTGGAAACTGGCGGAGCGCCCGCAGTTCAGGCGAGGCAACTTGCGGGCGAGATGGTGGCTCTGGCGCTAGGCGACGCCTATCAGCGGGCACTTCTTGGCATTGCCGAGGTGGGCGATGGCGAGGCTTTTGCGCAGCAAATCGACGTTGCAGTGAAATTTGGGCTTAGCCGACCAGCATAACTTGAGGCGGCCGCTTTGGGAGCTGGGAACGGAAAGCCTTTCAGACGCGGTCTTTGATCGCGTCGCGGTCTTTGATCGCGTCGCTGCAAGGGACATTCGGCGGATCGGCCGTCTGACGGCAAGCAATCAAAGGACGCTCGAAAGACCGCGCGTCGCGATAGGGCCCGCGCTTTTGCGCGATCGATAGCCCGCAAAGCCGAGAATGGCGAAACCGAGAAGCGTCGTCGCCCACGTCCCCGGCTCGGGGACAGGCACGCTGGAGACAAGCGTGACGGCGGGAGGGTCCGAGGTGAAATCGAACGGGATGGAGTCGACGAGAATAACGGCGCGGGTCGGCGCCGGGTTCGTTCCCTGTGGATTGCATGTCGGGCTTAGCGTCGCCGATGCGCCGATGCACACAGTCGTCGTAATCCCGCTGAAGACGGTAGCGATGAAATCGAACGAACTCGCCCCACCGGCGGTGTTGTAGCTGAAAAACGACAAACTGCCTGGTCCAGAGAGGTTAATCCCGCGAGCGCCATTGAAGCCCGTCGCTTGAAACGCTGTGAGATCGGTCTGTTCGATGAGGCCGTCGGGTTCGACGGTTCCGGAAAACTGTCCAGATAACGTTGAAATTCCCCAGCCGCTGGTGGTGAACGAGAACGTGTCGACGACGGCTGCGTGCGCCGTGAGAGCAAAGCCGCACCATGCTAAAACCGCGGGAAAAGTCAGGACGATAATACGCTTCAGCATATCGGTCTCCAATTAGCGAACCCGGCCGCGGCCTGGCGACTGCAAAAGTGTTGGAGAGAATTGATCTCGATCAAGGGCGAATTGCAAGAGGAGAAACTCCGCCCCGGACCGCCGCCGCGTTGACCTGCGGCATTGCGCGATGAGACCACCTGAATGACGGAGCCGACCTCGGGCAGCTATAAAAGATCGCGTAAGTTATTGCGTAATTCGGAAATCGGCGCTATATGTCTTTCTACCAGCAAAGTTCGGCCGCGCCCAGGCCGAGGCCTCGTTATTTCGAAATGCAGGAAAACAAAGCAATCCAGCGACATAGGGAGTTGCGCTTCATCTGTGGGGCGACCGGCCCGGCGCGCGCTCGGGCTCGCGACGACGGGTCAGGCTGAGCGCGGAGATTGGCTCTACACCGAAAAGCTCACACCGCAGCCGCAGGAGGCGATCGCATTCGGGTTCTTGACCCTGAACGACTGGCCCATCAGGTCGTCGACGAAATCGAGCTCGGCGCCTTTGAGCATTTCGAGCGAAACCGGATCGACCAGGACGGTCGCGCCGTCGCGGGTGACCGCCACGTCGTCCTCGGCGCGGCTTCGGTCGACATCGAAGGAATATTGGAAGCCCGAGCAGCCGCCGCCCTTGACCGAGATGCGCAAAGCCGCGCTCTGGTCACCCTTGAGAATCGTATTCAGCCGGCGCGCGGCGCTCGCGCTGATGGTAACCCCCTCAAGCGTCGGAGAGACAGCCTCGTTCATGGCTTTGGCCTTTAATCGCTTGCGCCGTCAAGCCGGCGCCATCAAGAATCCCTGGACCCCAAGATATGGACGCCGAGCAAAGAGCGCAATGTCAAGGCGATCGGTGGCGGACGATACCAGCTTGACGGCCCGCGCGCCCTACGCCGCCGACCCCGCGCGGGCGGCGCGCCTTGTCGCCGAGCCGCCCTCGGCGACGCGGACCGACTTCCAGCGCGACCGCGACCGCATCGTCCATTCGACCGCCTTCCGCCGTCTCGCCCACAAGACGCAGGTGTTCGTCGACCACGAGAGCGACCATTTCCGCACCCGTCTCACCCACACGATCGAGGTGGCCCAGATCGCGCGCGCGCTCGCTCGCGCCTTGAGGCTTGACGATGATCTGGCGGAAGCGATCGCGCTTGGCCACGATCTCGGCCACACCCCGTTCGGGCATACGGGAGAGGACGCGCTCAACGCCTGCATGGCCGGGCATGGCGGCTTCGACCACAACAGCCATGCTCTGCGCATCGTGACCGAACTCGAGCGGCATTACGCCGAGTTCGACGGCCTCAACCTGAGCCAGCCGACGTTGGCCGGGCTCATCAAGCATAACGGGCCTTTGCTCGACGCTGAGGGCGCGCCCACGGAGCGCTACCGGGCGCGGGGCGTTCCCGAGGCGATCCTGCGCTACGACGAGAGGCAGCGCCTAGACCTCAGTCTCCATGCGAGCCTCGAGGCGCAAGCCGCTGCAATCGCAGACGATATTGCCTATGACGCCCATGACATTGACGATGGCCTCCGCGCCGGCCTGTTCTCGCTTTCCGAGCTTTGCGCCGCTGTTCCGTATGTCGATGGCTTGATGAGAGAGGTCGATGAGCGTCATCCGGGCCTCGAGGCGCCGCGCGCGATCCACGAACTGACTCGTCGTCTCATCACCCGGTTCATTGAGGACGCGATCGGGGAAAGCCGACGGCGGATCGCCGAGTCCAGGGTTGACAGTCCGAAAGCGGTGGCCGCCGCCCGGCGGACGCTTGTCGGGCAGACCGCAATCATCGAGACGGCCGACCGCGACATCAAGGCGTTTCTCTTCGCCCGCATGTACCACCATCCGGATGTCAAAAGGGTTCGCGAACAAGCAGACGCGATCGTGCGGCGCCTGTTCACGGCCTATATGACGGACCCGTCCGCAATGCCGCCCGAATGGGCGGCCAAGGCGGACGGCCAGACCCGCGCGCGCGCCGTCGCTGATTACATCGCCGGCATGACCGACCGGTTCGCGATCGCCGAGCACGCCCGGCTTTTTGACGGCGCTTCCGACTTGCGATAGAGGCGCGCGCTCGCAATTCGCAATGCGTTTGTGACGCCTCGCTCAAGTCAGGATCCATGAATATTTTCGCCGACTTCCAGTCGCGCATCGCGAGCCTGCTCGAAAAGCGTATGTCGGCCGGCGAATTGCCGCGCGGCCTCGATCTTGGCCGCTTCGTCGTCGAGCCGCCGCGGGAGTCGACGCATGGCGACCTGTCGACCAATGCGGCGATGGTCTATGCGCGCGAAGCCAAGCAGGCGGGATCGACCCCGCGCGCGCTCGCGGAGCGCCTGGTCGCTGATCTCAGCCAAGAACCCGACGTGCAGAGCGCAGCGGCCGCCGGCCCAGGCTTCATCAATATCGTCCTCAAGCCAGAGGTTTACGAGCAAGTCCTGAGGACGGTTCTCATTCACGGCCAGCGATACGGCGCCGGGGCGCCGAGCGGGGACGGCAAGGTCAACGTCGAATATGTCAGCGCCAACCCGACCGGCCCGATGCATGTCGGCCATGCGCGCGGCGCGGTGTTTGGCGACGCGCTTTCAAGCCTGCTCATCTTTTCGGGCCGCGAGGCGACGCGCGAATATTACATCAACGACGCCGGCGGCCAGGTCGACGTCCTGGCGCGCTCCGCCTTCCTGCGCTACCGCGAGGCGTTGGGCGAAGACATCGGCCCAATTCCCGACGGCCTCTATCCCGGCGACTATCTGAAGCCCGTCGGCGACAGTCTCGCGCGCGAACATGGCGCACAGCTCAAGGATAAGCCCGAGGCCGAATGGCTGCGGCTCGTGCGCAAGCGCGCCATCGACGCCATGATGGTGATGATCCGCGAGGATCTCGCCGCGCTCAACATCACCCACGAGGTGTTCGCCTCTGAGCGCGCGCTGACCGGGGTCGATGGCGGCGAGGATCGGGTGCAAGAGACGATCGACTGGCTGCGGGCGAAAGGTCTCGTCTACCAGGGCCGCTTGGAGCGGCCCAAAGGCGCGCCCGCGGAGGATTGGGAGGATCGCGAGCAGACCTTGTTCCGCTCGACCCAGTTCGGTGACGACGTCGACCGGCCGCTAATCAAGTCCGATGGCGGATACACCTATTTCGCCGGCGACATCGCCTATCACAAGACCAAGATCGACCGGAATTATCGCACCCTGGTCGACGTCTGGGGCGCCGATCATGGCGGCTACGTCAAACGCATGCAGGCCGCGGTCGCCGCGCTGTCGGACGGCAAGGCGAAACTCGAGGTTCGGCTCTGCCAGCTCGTGCGCCTCATGCGCGCTGGCGAACCGGTCAAAATGTCGAAACGTTCCGGCGAGTTCGTGACCCTGCGTGAGGTCGTGGATGAAGTCGGCGCGGACGCCGTCCGGTTCATGATGCTGATGCGCAAAAACGACGCGCCGCTCGATTTCGACCTGGCGAAGGTGATCGAGCAAAGCCAGGACAATCCAGTTTTCTACGTGCAGTACGCCCACGCACGCGCCCGCAGCGTCATGAGGCAAGGCAAGGTGGTCTTTGCGGACTTTGATCTGGATCAGAAGGCGCTCGCTCACGCCGACTTCTCGCTTTTGACTGACGAGGGCGAGCGGGAACTGATGCGAACCTTCGGGCAATATCCACGCGTTGTTGGGCAGGCGGCCGAGGCGCATGAGCCGCACCGGATCGCCTTTTTTGCCCATGATTTGGCGACGCGTTTTCACGCGCATTGGAATAGGGGGAAAGACGCCCCACGTTTGCGGTTTGTTAACGAGAAAGAACGAAATTTATCGTATGCGAGATTGGCTTTGGTGGCGGCTGTGAGCCTTGTTTTGGCCTCTGCATTGTCAATTTTGGGCGTTAGCGCCCCCGAGGAGATGCGGTAGCGGATTTGTCAGCTGGGCGGCGCTTGACGCCCGCCTAGTGATGACCCGCGACGAGTGAGGGTAACATGAGTGCTTCCGGGTCACGAGCAATGGACGAGATCAACCTCGAGGAATTCGAGCGGCGATTGCGCGCTGCGGGCGCTCAACAGTCGCAGGCCGAAGATCCGCTCGCGGAGCTGTCGCGTCTGGTTGAATTCTCGCACATGGGGATCGCGAACGGCGAACCGCCAGCGCGCCGCGCCGCTGAGCCGGCTGCGCGCGCGCAGCCTTTGACGCCGTTGAAGTCGATCGAAACCGGGACCCTCCGGCCGACGCTCGACGATGAGGTGGAGGAACTGGCTCCCGGCGCGTCCGAGGCCGATCGCGCGGCGCGACGCGATTATGAATTCGACGCCCATCAGTCCGACGGCGCTTCGGCAGCGGATACGGGCGAGGGGCGCCGGCCTATGCGCTGGAAGATCGCCGTTTCCGCGCTGGCGCTCGCGGGCGTCGCGATGATCGGCGCTGTCTTCGCGCTGAGAGGCGGCGTGCCGGGCCTGAAAAAGGACGCCCCGTTCATCGCGGCGGCGCAGGGACCGACGAAGGTTGCGCCGCCCAGCGACCAGACGGTGACGACGTCCAGCGACGCTGGCGCCACCCTTCTTCACGACAACGGCAAGCCAGCCGCGGTCAAAGTCGTCAATTCAGAGGAGCAGCCCGTCGACTTGAACGCACAGGCGTCCGTCAACAACCCGCCTTCGGCGGCTGCGCCGGCCAATGCCTCGGCAGGCACGGCGGACCCGGCGCTCACGGCGATCATCAACACGCCTCTCGTCCCGCCGCAGGCCGCCCCGCCGCCAAAGGGAGTGACGTCGGAGTTTCCCGATCCGAAACCTGTGCGCACGATCTCGCTCAGGCCGGACGGAACGCCGATTGGCGCGGTCAGCGCGCTTGATCAGCCGGCAAGCAACGCAAACGCCTCGCCAGCGCCGGCGCAGCAGCCGAGCAAGCCAGCGGCGGCGCCGAGCGCTGCTGCGCCAAGCACGTCTGCGCCGAAGGCGGCAAGCGACGCGGTTGGCGTCGCGCAGCCGTCGACGCCCAAGATCGAATTGCCGACCAAGCTTTCACCGCCCAAGTCGGCTGCGCGCGTGGCGGTCGGGAAAACGGATACGACCGCGCCTGACGGGACGGCGCAGATCCCGCCTGGCGAAGCGCAAAACAGCACTCCGGCGAAACCTGAAAAGGCGGCGAAGAAGCCGAAGCCCGGACAGGTCGTCGATGCGACCGAGACCACTGGCGCGATCGCGACGCCTGTCGACGCCACCGCCGCGACCACGTCTGGCGGATGGTCGGTTCAACTGGCCGCACCAAAATCCGAGGCGGAAGCCAAGAGCACGGCGACAAAGTTGACCAGCAAGTACAGCGCTGAGCTCAACGGCTCCGCCATTGGTGTGCACAAGGCGGAGGTCAACGGCGAGACGATCTACCGTTTGCGCGTGAGCGGCCTGACGAAGGCGGACGCCGCGGCGATGTGCGCTCGCCTCAAGGGCGAGGGCGGGCAGTGCTTCATCGCCAAGTAAGCGAAGTCGCCTGTCCTTTAACGCCCGAGCGCGGACCCGCCCATGCCCAAGGCCTTCATCAGCGGTTGCGCGGGCCTCGCGCTGAATGACGAGGAACGGGCTTTCCTGCGTCAGGAAGACCCTTGGGGCTTGATTCTCTTCAAGCGCAACATTGCCGACCGTGACCAGGTGCGGGCGCTGACGCATTCGTTCCGGGAAAGCGTCGGCCGCGCCGACGCGCCGGTGTTGATCGATCAGGAGGGCGGCCGCGTCCAGCGAATGGCGCCGCCTCATTGGCGCTCGTACCCGGCCGCGGCGGCGATCGAAGCGGGTCTCGAGCCCTCCGGGGCCGAGGCCGCGGCGCGTCTCATTGCTCGGCTCATCGCTCATGATCTCATCGAGGTCGGAATCACCATTGACTGTGCCCCCGTTCTCGATGTCGCGGGCGAGGGCATGCACAACGCGATCGGCTCGCGCGCTTTCTCGTCTCGGCCCGAACGCGTCGCGGCGATGGGCCGGGCGGTCGCCGAGGGCCTGCTCGCGGGCGGGGTCGCGCCGGTCATCAAGCACATGCCGGGACATGGCCGCGCGCGTATGGACAGCCATCACGAATTGCCCGTTGTCGACGCTACGCGCGACGAACTCAAGCACGATTTCGCGCCGTTTGCGGCGCTTAAAGACTTGCCGATGGCGATGAGCGCGCATCTCCTCTACACGGCGATCGATCCCCGCCGTCCGGCAACCGCGTCGCCGATCGTGGTTAAGGAAATCATGCGCGGAGAAATCGGATTCGACGGCCTCATCATGAGCGACGACCTGTCGATGAAGGCGCTCGCCGGCTCGTTCGAAGAGCGCGCCGCCGCGGTGATCGAGGCCGGACTCGACATCGTCCTGCACTGCAACGGCAATTTGGAAGAGGGCCGCGTGGTGGCTTCGGCCGCGCCGATGCTTTCCGGCGTCTCGCTGCATCGCGCCAAAGCCGCCGAGGCCGCGATAAGGGCGCCGCGGCCGTTCGATGTCGAGCGCGGCGAGCGCGAACTTGCGGCAATCAACGCCAAGCTTGGCGTCGTTTAGAGCCAAGGCTCGTCGACGACCGAGGCGGCGCCTTGTCGTCGCACGGGCCTTGACCAGACCACCCGAACGCTGAAGCCTTGATCGCCGGGAGCCGTCCAGGCATGACAAGGCCTGGCGCATTGGGGGAGAAAGACGACATGCTCGATAAGACAATTGGACGCGGGCCGTCGCTCTTCGATCCCATTCAACTCGGAGCGATCACAGCCCCGAACCGGATCCTGATGGCGCCGCTTACGCGCGCGCGGGCCTCGATGGCGCATGTGCCGACGGCGATGATGGTCGACTATTACCGGCAGCGCGCAGGCGCGGGGCTCATCATTACGGAAGCGACCGGCATTAGCGCCCAAGGCCTTGGCTGGCCCTACGCTCCCGGGATCTGGAGCGCGGGGCAAATCGATGGCTGGAAATCCGTCACCGCCGCGGTCCACGCGGCGGGCGGGCGCATCTTTTCGCAGCTTTGGCATATGGGACGGCTGGTGCATCCCAATCTGCCAGGCCGCGGTCAACCCCTGTCGTCATCAGCGACAACCATGTCTGGTCTCGCGCGGACTTACGAAGGCAAGCAGCCTTATGTTCAGGCCAAGGCCATGACTCATGACGATATTCGGAGCGCGATAGCGGACTATGCCATGGCGGCTCGGAACGCGATGAAGGCGGGTTTCGACGGCGTCGAGATCCATGGCGCCAATGGCTATCTGATCGACCAGTTCCTGCGCGACAACGCCAATTTCCGAACCGACGAATACGGCGGCGCGATCGAGAACCGCATCCGCCTTCTCATCGAGGTGGCGACCGCCGTGGCCGATGCTGTCGGCCCAGCCCGCGTCGCCGTCCGGCTTTCCCCCAACGAGGAACGGCAGGGCGTGAATGACAGTCATCCCGAGCCTCTGTTCGAAGCCGCGGCGGCTGCGCTTTCCAATTTGGGCCTTGCATTCCTCGAGGTCCGCGAGCCCGATTTCGACGGCACAAATGGCAAGGCGGTGCGCCCTCCAGTCGCGCCGCTGATGCGGGCCGCCTTCAACGGCCCTTTCGTCCTGAACTCGGACTATGATTATGCCAAGGGCCAGGCCGCGCTCGACGCCGGAAAAGCCGATGCGATCTCGTTTGGTCGCCCGTTCATCTCCAACCCGGATCTCCCGCAGCGTTTTGCGACAGGGGTCGCGCTCACGCCCGACGACAAGGAGACCTGGTACGAGGGCGGCGCGGCAGGCTATCTCACCTATGCGCTTGCAGAGACTTAAGGCGCCGATCGCGCCGCGTTCTGGGTGACGCGATTGCGGCCCGTCGATTTCGATCGATCAAGCTTTTTTGCGCAGGTTGAATCGATATCGGCGCGTGGTTCGCGCATTGCGCGAATCGTCTTTCTGCTTCAGTTTATCGTCGATGCGTGAAAGTCAGCTGACCTTCCTCGAGTTTTTCGCCGGCGGAGGCATGGCCCGGGCTGGCCTCGGCAAGTCCTGGCGCTGCCTGTTCGCCAATGACTTCGATGCGATGAAGGTTGCGGCCTACGTGCGAAACTATGGCGCGGCCGACATCAAGCTCGAGGATGTGGCCAAGCTGACGCTGGACGATCTGCCATCTGAACCGAGCGATCTCGCATGGGCGTCGTTTCCATGCCAGGATCTTTCGCTCGCGGGAGACTACGCAGGTCTCGGCCGGGAACGTGACAAGGCCCTCACCAGATCAGGGAGTTTCTGGCCGTTCTGGAAGCTGATGCGCGGGCTCGCAGAGGCAGGACGTTCGCCGCGCACGATCGTTCTTGAGAACGTGTACGGCTGCCTGACATCGCATGAGGGAAAGGATTTCGCCGCCATTGGAGCGGCGCTCTCAAGTTCGGAATACCGGTTCGGCGCGATTGTGATCAACGCCTCTCGTTTTGTTCCCCAGTCACGTCCGCGCGTATTTTTCATCGCGATCGATAGGAACGAGCTGGTCCCATCCGAGCTGGTTTCGAACGGCCCGGATCCTGAGTGGCATCCCAAGTCGCTCGTCGACGCGTTTGAGGGCCTGTCTCCATCCGCCAAAAAGCGTTGGATCTGGTGGACGGCGCTGGCGCCACGGCCGCGCAATGCCCGCTTTGCCGATCTCATCGAGGACGAGCCGACCGGCGTTGATTGGCATTCACCAGCGGAGACGAACTATCTCCTCAGTCTCATGTCGTCCGTCAATCGGGCGAAGGTCGCTTCGGCCAAGGCGTCGGCAAAGCGAATGGTTGGAAGCGTTTATCGGCGCACGCGACCGGATGCGAATGGCGTGAAGCGCCAGCGGGCCGAGGTTCGCTTCGACGATCTCGCCGGATGCTTACGCACCCCTGCGGGCGGTTCGTCCCGTCAGTCGATTCTCGTCATCGACGGCGAATGCGTTCGGTCCCGCCTTTTATCGCCACGAGAGGCTGCAAGGCTGATGGGCCTGGACGACAGCTACCATCTGCCCGCGTGCTACAATGACGCCTATCATGTTTGCGGGGACGGCGTGTGCGCGCCCGTCGTTCGCTACATTGCGGAGACGATACTCGAGCCGATCCTCGCGGCAAATCAGGCGAGAGTACTCGTGGCGGCGGAATGACGCAGCAATGGCCGTGGCAAAGGAACCGCCATTCGAAACCGCTTCCCTGCGCAAAGGGCTTCATGCGTTTGCAAAATTGAAGTATCCGAATGAAAACAGCGAACACAATATCGGCTGGTTCAAATGGGGAGTCTATATCTTCTACGATTATGACCTGGAACCGATCTACGTTGGTCAAACGAACGAAAAAATAAGCGGTCGAATAAGTCGGCACCTGACCAATCAGCGCACCGACGCCGTCGCGATGAGCGTCCTCGATCCCTTCGAGGTGTTTGAGATTGAAGTCTATCCACTTCCTGAGTACCAGGGCGTGAACAGTAAGCACCGGGATTTTAAAACGGCCAAGACACATTTGGATCCATTAGAATATTTCGTCCACCAAAAGGCGATTGGCGAGAGCAAATTCAAGGCGATTCTCAACGAGAAGGACCCGGAACGCCCCAGACTAACGATCGTACCTCCCAAACCGCGCCGAGAGCGAATTGTCTCGGATGAAGTGTTCAAACTTCGCTCTCATCCAGACGTACGTATCGCAAGGCGAGCCCAAACGATCGCCAAGCTAGCGCAGGTCATTTCAGAGCGGGACATTCAAAAGCACGGTGGTCTGAGGCGAGTGCTTCTTGTGCAGTCACGGCGGTTGGGGTCGCTAGCCAAGGAGCGCTTTGTTTCGCTGGGCGGCGAGGCGCTCGTAGAGCATGGCTCCGAAAGTGAAGGCGTTGAAAACGATGACGATTAGATACCGTCGTTCGATACCCTTGATTGCTTCGCCTCCACCGACAATTCCGCCCTGCGGATCACGCGGCGTCCTGGGTGACGCGATTGCGGCCCGCCGACTTCGATCGGTAAAGCGCCCGGTCCGCGCGACGGTAAAGCTCAGCCGGGTCCCAGGCCTCCCGCCATTCGGCGAGACCAATCGAGACCGTAATCGAAACGGCGCCGCCGGCGCGATCGACCAAGAATTCGCGGTCCTCCGTTGTCCGGCGTGCGCGTTCCGCTATCCGCGCCGCTTCGGCAGCGTCTGCGCCCGGCATCACGACGACGAATTCCTCTCCACCCAGACGGCAGATGAGGTCGCCGCTCCGAACGGTGTCTCGCAGCTGAGCGCCAAAGCCCTTGAGCACGCGATCGCCGACATCGTGACCGTAGGTGTCGTTCACGCGCTTGAAATGGTCGATGTCGAGGACCATCATGGCCAGCGCCGCACGTCTCGCGCGCGCAGTTTCGATCATCGCCGGCAGGCGGCGCTCGAGCGAGCGGCGATTGTTGAGCCCGGTGAGCGCATCGTACAGCGCCATCTCGATCGATTGCTGCACGGACTGGCGCAGTCGATCCGCGTAAAGCTTCTGACGGATGTTTGTCCGCACCCGGGCCAGGAGCTCGTTTCGGTCGATCGGTCGCGTGAGATAATCATTGGCGCCGAGCTCGAGTCCGCGAAGAACCTTCGGGCGGTCGTCCGGATCGGCAATGATGAGGATCGGCAGATTGCGCGTGCGCTCGTGCGAGCGGGCCTGGCTGCACAGCCGCAAACCGTCGAACGCGCCGGAGCCGAGGCTGACGATCATGAGGTCGATTGGCTCTTCGCGCGCCGCGATCAGCGCCTCGCCCGGCTCCTCGGCGAGGATCACGTCATGAAACGGGCTTAGCGCGCCAGCGATGCGCTCACGCGAATTTCGCTGCTCGTCCACGAGCAACAACCGCCCGCGTTCCAATGCGTCCAGCTTCAGAATATCGGCGGCCGCAGTTCCTGATTCTGCGCTATGCGCGGCGCGGGCGCGCAATTCATCGATCGAAAACTTGAGCCGAACCAGCGAGCGAACGCGAGCGATCAGCGCGATCTCGTCGACAGGCTTGGACAGGAAGTCGTCAGCGCCGGATTCGAGACCGCGCATGCGATCGGCCGGCCGGTCGAGCGCCGTCAAGAGAACGATCGGCAGATGCGCGGTGTCCGGCGCGGCTCGCAGCCGCCGGCAAACCTCGAAACCGTCCATGCCCGGCATCTTGACGTCCAGAAGAACGATGTCGCACCCGCCCTTCTCGCAGATGGCGATCGCATCGGGGCCGTTCGCCGCGACCAGAACCTCGAAATATTCGAGGGTCAGTCTGGTCTGGAGCAGCTTGCGATTGGACCGGACGTCATCGACGACCAGTACGCGAGCCGTCATTCGGTGGCCCCGGGCCCAAGAAAGTGGTCGATCGTCTCGAAGAATTTGGCCACCGATATCGGCTTGGAGAGATACGCCTCGCAACCGCCTTGCCGGATTTTTTCCTCGTCGCCCTTCATTGCGAAGGCCGTCACGGCGACGACCGGTATGCCCTTGAGCTCCTCGTCATCCTTCAGCCATTGCGTGACTTCGAGGCCGGAAACCTCGGGCAGCTGAATGTCCATGAGGATCAGATCGGGCCGGTGCTTGCGCGCCAGATCGACCGCTTCGATGCCGTTGCGCGTTTGCACGATTCGATGCCCGCGGGTCTCGACGAGGTCGTTGAACAGCTTCATGTTGAGTTCATTATCCTCAACAATGAGCACGGTCTTGGCCATCGGGCGTCCCATGGAGAGTGAATTCGGCCGGCGCGCCGGGTAAGATTAGGCGCAAGACATTGACGAAAGGCGAATCGGACTATGCGCGATTCCTTGAAAAAGATGCAATCCGCAAGCCCCGATTCCGCTCGATCGCTCGCGGTAAGCGCGCTTACCTTCATTGCCGCCGATCCCGACCGGCTGAGCCGGTTTCTCGGCATGACCGGACTGGGCCCTGATAATCTCCGCACCGCGGCGGCGGACCCGGCATTCCTGGGCTCAGTGCTCGACTATCTGGTTGGCGACGAAAAGTTGCTCGTCGAGTTTGCGGCCGACGCCGGTCTCAAGCCGGAGGCGGTTTTGCGGGCTCATGAGGCTCTCCACCGATCTCACGAGAGCGAGACCTGATGGATCCCCCTCCACTTCGCCTCTGCCGTGACTGCCTGAGGAAGGAGGCTCGGGGCTCGGCCCGCTGCGCCCATTGCGGCTCGCCGCGCACGATCAGCCTCGATGACGCGACCGGACTCACAATCGCCCATGTCGACTGCGACGCCTTCTACGCCGCGGTCGAAAAGCGCGACGATCCAGGCCTCAACGACAAGCCGTTGATCGTTGGCGGATCCGGCCCGCGCGGTGTCGTCGCCACCTGTTGCTACATCGCCCGGACATTCGGCGTGCGCTCGGCGATGCCGATGTCGCGGGCCCGGGCGCTCTGCCCGAACGCTGTGGTGCTCCCGCCGGACATGGCCAAATATGCCCGGGTCGGGCGCGAGATTCGAACGCGCATGATGGCGCTCACGCCGCTTGTCGAGCCGCTGTCGATCGACGAGGCTTTTCTCGATCTCAACGGTTGCGAGCGATCCAATGGAGCGGGCGCTGCGGAGACTCTGGCGCGTTTCGCCCGCTCGGTCGAAGTCGAGGTCGGCGTCACGGTTTCGGTTGGGCTGAGTTATTGCAAGTTTTTGGCGAAGCTCGCCTCCGATCTCAACAAGCCGCGCGGCTTTGCTTGTCTTTCGCGGCAAGAAGCGAAGGCCTGGCTTGCGACCCAGAGCGTCGAGCGCCTGTGGGGCATAGGCAGGGTCGGGCGGGAGCGGCTCGAGCGCTCGGGCTTTCGCCTGATCGGCGATCTGCAACGGATCGACGAGCGGGAGGCCGTCTTGCGCCTCGGCGAGGACGGGCTGCGCCTGTGGCGTCTGGCGCAGGGGCGCGACGACCGCGCGGTCCATGCCGAGCGTGAGACGAAAAGCGTTTCCTCCGAGACGACGTTCGATCGCGACATCAGCGACAAGACGGAACTGACGCGCATCTTGCTTGTGCAATGCGACCGGGTCGCAACGCGCCTGCGGCGGGAGGCGCTGGCGACCTGCGGGATCACGCTCAAGCTGCGCCTGGCGGATTTTTCTCTCCGTACGCGCAGTCGAAGCGGCTTCAGAGCCACGCAGCTTGCGCCGCGGTTGTTCGCCGCGGCGCGTCCGCTTCTGGACGCCCAGCCCGACGGCGTCGCCTATCGCCTGCTCGGGATCGCCGCAACGGAGCTTCAGCCTGGCGAAGGCGCGGACGAGGACGACATGTTCGTGCGCGACAGCGGCCGCGAGAAAACTCGAGAAGCCGCGATCGCTACGTTGCGGGACCGGTTCGGCCCCACGGCGGTGCAGCGGGGGCTCACCTTCCGGCCCGGTCCGCCGACCAAGTAAGCCCTCAGCCCTCGTGCCCGCCGCGGCCGCCGTAGCTTCATCCGAACGAGCCTGCGAAGCAGGCGCCTCAAAGGATGCTCCAGCTTGCGTCGCCGGTCCTACAGCTGGATCTGGATCGTCCCTCGAGGCGTCGCGCTATTGCGCGGCCCTGAGGACGAGGGCGAGTGGTGTAGCGATATCGGCCGGACGCAAACTTGGCCGCCTATTTGCACGCTGCCGTCGGCAGAATCTCGAGCTTGCGAAGGTTGGCGCGCAAGGCGAATGCGCCGTAGTCGAGCTTGAGGCTGCCCGATACCCCGTTCTCATATAGGTCGAACGAAAGTGTATATTCAGGCGGGGCGTCGCCCGCGGCCTCGTTGAAATAGGAGATCACGACCGGCCAGCGACGTATTCCGTTCAGCGCCGAAGCGGTCTCAGTATCTTCGTCGGGCTTCGTCACTTCTTTTCCGATCACCGACATGGTCGCAAAGATTTTCGCGCCCGTATCGGAGCCGTCATAGACGCGCGCCTGCATCGCGCCGCCGCCGTGTTTGGCGGCCTCAATAAGATGCTCGATATGCTGAGTGGGAAACAGGACCTCGCGGCCGAAGTCCAGCGTCTGCGCTTTCGGCTTGGTCAATGTGACGCGCATGTCATCATTGTCGCCGCGGGTGGCCGTGCCGGCGACGGGGGGAGTGTCCTGGGCGCTCTTGGAATCGATCTGGAAACGCATCGACTTCCCGTTCCCCTCCTCGAACGACATGGCGTTCACCTGCATGGAGATCGGATCGCCCTCGCTGCGCTCCATTTCCGTCATCTGGCGGAAATTGGATGTGTATCCCTCGCATGGCGAGCCGCGAAATTCATAGGCAATGAGGCCGGCGGCCGAGATCGGCGTTTGAGCGGAAGACGGCGTCAGACCCGAGGAATTGGCCAGCGAGATGTCATAAGCAGCGCGATGCGAGGCAAGCGGCAAGACCGGCGACACTTCGGCAAGCGCTGCGGAAGACGCGCAGAGGACCGTAGCGACATAGAGGGCGAATTGTGAGGGCATTGTCTCTCCGCGGGACGACGGCAATCGTTAAAAGCCCGCGCATTGTCCGCGCTTTCTTAACGCCGTCAATGCCGGCAAGCAGGAAGCTCTCGTGTGTGACGCTCAGCCGTCTTCTGGCGCGACGGGCGCCCAGGCTTGCTCGAGCGGGGAGTCTTCGAGCGGCTCCTCGTCCGCCCGTAGCGACGATGCGTCGTCCGGTTGGGGAACGTCGTAGCCGGCGGGCAGTTTTCCTTCGAACAATCCGGCGCCCTTAAGCTCATCGAGACCAGGCAGATCGGCAATCGCGTTAAGCCCGAACTCGACAAGAAAGTCGATCGTCGTGCCGTAGGTGATGGGTCGACCCGGCGCCTTTCGGCGTCCCCGCATGCGCACCCAGCGCGCTTCCATGAGCACGTCGAGCGCGCCCTTCGACACCGCCACGCCGCGGATTTGTTCGATATCGGCCCGAGTGACCGGTTGGTGATAGGCGACGATGGCCAGCGTTTCGAGCGCGGCGCGCGAGAGTTTTCGCTTCTCGTCACGATCGCGGGCCAGCGCCCAGCTGAGATCATCCGCGGTGCGGAACATCCAACGGCGCGCAACCTGCACCAGATTGACGCCACGTCCCTCATAGATCCGTTGCAATTCCTCCATCACCGCCACGACGTCCGCCGTTTCGGAAAGGCGCTGAGCGATGGCCGATTCCTCAAGCGGCTCCGCGGCGGCGAAAACCAGCGCCTCGGCGATCCGCACGTCCTCGGGCGAGACGCTCGGCACGACGGAGGGAAACAGTTGCGCGACATTATCCGCGCCGGTCATGCGACCCATGGAGCGCCCTTCTTGAATTGCGATTGATCAGATAGGATCACATTCATCCCGGATGAAGGAGCCGGCGAAAGCTCGCGAATTGCACGCTCCGCCATCGGCAGTAACCGTGCAGCGTCGACAGCCGCGGGATTGAGCGAAAGTCATGCTGCGCGCTCTTCGCCCGGATCGATCTCGGTTGGGCGGAGCCAGATCGGCGCGAAGGCCCTGTCCTGGCGCAGTTCGAGTTTGCCCTCGCGGGCGAGTTCGAGCGACGCCGCGAATGTGGAAGCGCGGGCGCTGCGCCGCATGTCCGCGGCGACGCATGCATCAAGCAGGAAATTATCGAAAGCCGTCCAATCGGCCCGCCCGCCGACCAGGCGGGTCAAGGCCTGGCGAGCCTCGGCAAGCGACCAGACTTGGCGCGTTTTGAACCGGACGCGCGCGAGCGCATGACGCTGGCTCTGCCGCGCGTAAGCCGCCAACAGGTCGTAGAGGTTGCTCTGGTAGGAGATACGGCCCGACGTGTTGACGGCGGCCTCCGGTTCTCCTCGGGCGAAAAAATCGCGGCCCATGCGGGGCCGGCTCATCAAGTGCTCGCCCGCCTTGCGGATCGCTGCAAGCGCGCGCAGCCGTTGAGCGAGACCCTCAGCAAGGGCGGGAGCGTCCAGTTCCGCCGGCTCCTCGGGAGCGGGGAGAAGCAGACGAGACTTGAGGAACGCGAGCCACGCCGCCATGACCAGATAGTCGGCGGCAAGCTCGAGGCGCAATTTGCGGGCAGCCTCGACGAACAGCAAATATTGTTCGGCAAGCGCCAGGATGGAAATGCGCGCGAGGTCGACCCGCTGCCGTCGGGCGAGCTCCAGCAGGAGGTCAAGCGGCCCTTCGAAACCGTCAAGGTCGACGGTGAACGCGGGTTCGCCCGTCGCCTGAGCGAGGTCGAAATCTGCGCCAAACCCTTCCGCTGACAACGAATCACCTCCGTGGCGCATCGTGACGCGTCGGCAGGGGCCGGGCAAGGGCGCTCCGTCCTCTTCAACAGACCGGGCGCCTCCGATCGCCCCGAAACATATGGTTTCCTGTCAATCGTAGAGTTGTACGTATATCGCTACGTAAACCTTCCCTTTAGCTTCCGTAACGTAAGGATTAACTGGACTTATTTAGGTAAATACGACAGCGTCAAATTGAATGCTTGGATTGCTGTTGTATATCCATGCTCAGGGCGTACTATTGCATTGCCCGTCAGCACAATGTTGGCGGCGATGCCCGGCGGCCCCGGTCCGCCGCAACCCCGGGAGCCGTAGGGCCGGCCGGCCTGAACGCGACATGGAGCGCCTCCACATACGCGTTCGGCCGGCCACCCTTCTCTTTTCGTGTCGCTCCTCAGTACCGGCGCAACAGACTCACCATTTTCCCTTGGACGCGGACGCGATCCGGCCCGAAGATCCGCGTTTCATAGGCCGGATTTGCGGCCTCGAGCGCAATCGACGCGCCCCGTTTGCGCAATCGCTTGAGCGTCGCTTCCTCCTCATCGATCAGCGCGACGACAATCTCGCCCGTCTCAGCCGTGTCCTGTTTGCGAATGATGACGGTGTCGTTCTCGAAGATCCCGGCCTCGATCATCGAATCGCCTCGCACCTCAAGCGCGAAGTGCTCGCCGCTGCCCAGGAATTCCGGCGGCATGGCCAAGGTTTGAAGCCGGGTCTGGATGGCCGAGATCGGGGTGCCGGCGGCGATCCGGCCCATCATGGGCACCATGACCGCGGGGTGGTCATCGGCGTCGCGCGTTGGCGCAAGGGGCCTTACGCGACCCAGATTGCCGGGGATGACGCTCGGTGAGAACCTCTGCAACCTTGGAGTTGCGACGGTCGCCGACTCCGGCAACCGCAAAACCTCGATCGCTCGGGCGCGATTGGCCAGCCGACGAATGAAGCCGCGCTCCTCGAGCGCCATGATGAGCCGATGAATTCCCGATTTCGAGCGTAGCTCCAGCGCTTCCTTCATTTCGTCGAACGACGGGGGCACCCCCGCCTCCTGCAGGCGCTCATGGATAAAACGCAACAACTCGCTCTGCTTTTTGGTAAGCATCTCGCTCTCCAGACCACTCGCCGTCATCGCCGACGAAGTACAGTCGGGCGAATCACGATTTTGGCTAAAACAAATCGCGAACAAACCCTAGTCGTTCACGCCTTGTTCGGCAAGGGGAATTTGCGAAATCTGTGGCGGTGAGCAGAAACCGGCGCCAAATCGCCATCGCTTTTTGATGGGCGGCGGGTTCGGCGCGATCGTGAACGGCTCGGGCCTGCCTTTCAGATCGAGACAGAGGCCGGCCCTGTAGGGTCGGGCGCGTTCGGGCGGCATATTGGGATTACAGCTGGATTGAAGGCCTCAGACTGTTCCTGCGTGCTCGGACGATGGCCCTTCTGCGAGGCGTGCCTCACGCCAGGGCGCCTTGGGAGACGCGAACCGCCGCCGATCCAGACCAGCTCGTCAGTCGGCCTGGTCGGATGTCTCGTATCGCTCACGTCGCCGCCCGGCCCGGCGCCGAAAACGGCTGCGGCCGTTCTGCCGCCGCTGGAGGCTCCGCCTCCTCGTTTGGCGGTCGCTTCGAATCCTCCGCACTAGACGATCGGTCCTGAGGAGCGCTCTGGAAGTCCTCGTCAGTTCGGGGCTTTCCCAAGCCTGAGCCACGCTCTCGATCGGTGATCGGATTGGGAACCGATAGCGAGTTGCTTTTGAATTGACGCGGCCGGGAGCGAATGGCTCGAACGACAATCTATGCCCATGAACAATCTATTCCGAAAAACGGAAGCGGCGCCCTCAGGGAAGCGTTCCGGAGATACGCTTCCGTGAGGGGAGGGTTCGGCGGCCCCGATTTGGGGGCCGGCCGGGACGCGATCGTGGAGCCCGTGGCGATTGACGGCAATCGCCACGGACGACCCAACCGATCTTCAAGTCACGGGCGTCGGCGGCGCATACTCGCCCGGCCGGAATGGTCCCTCCGGCCCCGATTCCAGCCTTGCCACCAGTCCAAGCAAATCACCGCGTTGCTGGTTGCCCCAGCGCCCGCGATATCTGAGCCACGCGGGGTCTTTGAAGCTCGGAGGAGCCCCGGCCGGCGCCGGAGAAAAGTCGGAGCCGTTCCACAGGTAGATTTCGACCGTCCCCTGGCGCTGGTCGAACGGGTAGGCGTTGTCCTTGCAATAGTCGTGCGTGCCCTGCGGCCGGTCGTAAACGCCGGCCTTTGCGTAAGCCTCGTGATCGCCGTTGGCGAGATGCACAAGCACTTGGCGGCCGGAGAATTCGGTGTTTCCGTCGCCGGGCTTGAAGTTGTCCTGGTCGCCGTGATGATCGTACATCACCCCGACCACTTCTTCGTTTTGCGGGTTCGCGAAGTCGACCCCGGCGAGCTTGACCTTCACATGCTCCCAATCGGAGACATGGTTGCCCCAGCTGGTCCCAGCGACGGTCTTGCCCTGGTTGTAGTTGAAGAACCACCAGTAGACGATATCGAGCCGCTTCTGCGCCCCTTCAACCACGACCGCGTAGGCGGTGACTTGCGCCGGATTGGTTGGCCGGGCGCTCGCGAACCAGTCCTGCGTGTCCGAGGGCTGATTGAGATCGGCGCGCGTCCGCAGAAACGCCGCGTCGTTCGTGTTTGCTGCGCCCAACAATTGGGCTTGTTTGGCGAGGACGTTACGATCCATCGGGCCGTCGTAGAACGTCGACAAACTGCCGTCGGCTGCGTTGTTCGCGGTCTTCTGCAGGATCATGTTCGGCAGGAAAGCGTCGATCGTCGACTGCCAATAAACCTCATCCACGTTCAACATATAAATCGGCGCGTATTTGTGCACCAAAGCCTCAATAAGCGCGGCTTTGTCGGACGGCGGCTTGAACCCACTGATCGGTCCGGAAACCGATCCGTCCCCATCGTCGGCGTTAAATTTCGCCTCGAAGGTGGCGTCGCCAAAGACCGAGATCACAAGCGGCGCGCTGCCGTCGTACGCGCAATATCCGCTCACGCCTCCCGACTGCACCTGAACCACTCGACTGTGGTTGGTCTTCATCCCGTGCTTGTCGCCCCCGGAATCAATGACCTGGATCGCGTTCTTCCCGTCGACCGTGACAAAACCGTTCGCATAGGCGCACGCCCATCGGGAATAATTGTGAACAGTGACGGCGAGCGGCGCGTCGTTCGTCGCGTGGAACGCGATCGCATTGATGAAATTGTCTTGATTCACCCATGCGTGGAATCCGACAAGCTGAGCGCCCAAAACGGGAGCTGTGACGAGGTCATCGATGCCGGTCGGCCCCGCCGCGAACGTCGCTCCCGTGCTGGTCGTGAACTCCAAGCGCCGCAGGCTTCCGTAGCCGTATCCGCTGCTTGAGAACGACAAAGACTTCAGCGTTTCGCCTTCCACAAACGTATATGAGGTCAGCGTATAGTTGACGTCATCGATTCCGCCGGCGCTTTTGATCGTGCCGTCACGCAATTCCATGCGGATGCCGCGCACCTTGTCGGCATCCCACCGTACCGAGAACACGCGTGCGACCGAAGTGTCGGAAGCCAAATCGACCTCGTTTTTGCCGGCGGCCTGATTGCCGACGGAGCGCGTTGCGAACCATGGCCTGTGGACGACGGGCTTCGGCAACGGCAGCCGGACGATGAAAGCGAGTGCGTTGATGAAATTGTCGGGATTGACCCAGGCGTGAAATCCGACCAGCTCCGACCCCTCGACGGCGAGGGACGCCTCATGGTCGAAGCCAGCCTGTCCGGCGAGGAACGCATTCTTCAGGGATGTCTCGAACTGGACCTGGCGTAAGCTTCCATAGCCATATCCGGAATCTCTCAGCTCCGCAGTGACGAGCGTTTCGCCGGCTGCGAAGTGAAATTGAGTGAGCGTGTATTTGCCGTCGTCGTAACCGCCAGCCTGCTTGAATGAGCCGTCGCTCAGCTCGACGCGGACGCCGCGCACCTTGTCGCCATCCCATCGAATGCCGATGAATGTCGCGACCGCCCTATCCGATGTGAGCAAAACCTCGGTTTTGCCGGCTGCCTTGTTGCCGATCGCCGCGGTTTCTTGAGGCGCGGAAAAAAGGGATTGAGTATCAACAGCGAGCATAGGACGACCTTCCTCTTTGACCGCCGTGGGTAACGGCGGAGTTTGTTGTCTCTTCGGAAAAATAAGGTGACGTAGGCCGGCGAATTATGCGGAGCCGGGATTGGACGAGGCTTAAACTCGCCGGTACGAATTAATGTATATTCAGACTGTAATTCTTGGCGATAGACAAGAGAGGCTAGACATACCGGGGCCAGCGATGGCGAGGGCGCGTGCGGTTGTAAGGGCCGCGAAAAGCCGCGAGATGGTTACTTCCGCAGTCGGCGCGGGCTCAAGGCGACGGCGATCGCGGCGGCAAATGGCGCCATCTCGAGCGGGCGCGCCTGCGGATCGAGTCGGGAGACCGGGGCCTCGGCGCGGGCGCCGCGCTCTGACCGCCGTAAAGATCGTAGGTCTGCCCCAGATATTCGCTTGCCGGCATTCCGCCGTCGCTCTTGGCGGAGCCGGCGCCAGAAGGAGGGAAGGCGGCGATCTGCTGTTGGAGGGTCTTGAGATCGGTGGCCGCCGCGTTCGCCGCCGCGGCAGCCTGCGGCGACGGCGGCACGGACACCGACAATTCGTTTGAGGCTGGCGCTGGCGGGGATGCCGCCGATGCGGCGGGCGGCTGAACCGGTTGCGTCGATGGCGGGCTCACGGCTTGCGGAACCGGCGTTGTCGTCGCCGGTTTGGCCACTTCCAGACGCGCGGTCTGCGGCGCCGCGTCCGTCAAAGTTTGGAACGAAGCCGGTTGCACCTCGGCCTGGCCCACGTTCGCAGGCGCGAGTTTCGAGCTTGAAACCGGCTGCGCCTTGAAAGGTTCGATCTGCACCGTCGCAGTCATGCCGGCGACAAGCTTGATGTCCTGCGGAACCTCATCGATGTGGATGCGGACTGGCACGCGCTGGGCGAGGCGCACGAAGGTGAAGATCGGATTGACGGAGGCGAGCCCCGAAGCGTCCGGCGCCGAATTGGGGACGTCGACGCCGCGCGCGAGTCCCTGAACTCTGCCGCGCAGCAAAGGGGTGTATCCCATGAGCTTCACCGTCGCCGCATCGCCGTCGTGGATGCGGCTCAGCGCCGTCTCCTCGAAATAGGCGTCGACCCAGTACGAATCCGAGTTGACGACCGAAAGCTGCAGGCTTCCCACGTCGGCATAGTTCCCGAGCTGGGCGGAAAGATTGGTGACGTAGCCGTTAACCGGGGAGCGGACTTGCGTGCGCTTGAAATTGATGCGCGCCTGCTCGAGGTTCGCCAGCGCGGTTTGGTAAGTGGCCTCGGCGGTGGTCGCCTGGCTGATGTAGGTCTGCCGCTCCTCCATGGTGACCGAGAGGTCATTGAGCTTCTCGCGCCGGATCATTTCGGCGCGCGCGTTGTCGGCGACCGCCTGGGCTTGCTCAACCGAAGCCTGCGCCTGACGCACGGCGATGGAATAGTTCCTCGGGTCGATCAGCATCAGGAGATCGCCCTTGTGGACGAACTGGTTGTCGGCGATCGGCAAACTCACAATCTCGCCCGCCACCTGCGGCGCGACCTTCACGACATAGGCGCGCACTGCGCCGTCCCGCGTCCATGGGGTGCCCATGTAATATTGCCAGGCGCCCCAGCCGAGCAGCGCCGCGAGCGCAACCGCCACCAGAGTCGTCAGAACAGGCAGTGCGTGCACGGACGACAGGACCGACTGGCGCTTGATCGCTGGCGCGGTCCCGATGACGTTGGCTTTCAGTTCAACCTGGGACATCAGCGCCCCCAGCGCGCCATGAGAAGGACGATCGATGAGACAATCATAACATAGAGCGCCAGTTCAAACAGGGCAGGATGCCAGACCCGTTCGGTCAGGCCGATGCGGTCGCCTGCTCGCCTCAACAGGAGATAGATCACCCAGGCAACGCCCAGGATCACCGCGATCGGCGCTACGTAAAGTCCGAACAGGTTGATTTCGTTGAATCTCATCGCAACGGCTGGTCAAAATAAGGGGCGAATTCGGAGAGCTGGCCCGAAATCACCATGATGCTGGATCTGAGGCTCAACAAAACCCGGGATCTCGCGCGGGGCAGGGCGGCGACCCGGCGGTCAATATCCTCAAGACGCGCGATCGCTTCGCCGCTGCGTCCTTCGGCGAGCGGCGCAAGCACCGCATCGACCATCGCGTTTGGGACGAAACGCGGCGCGACGTGGCGAAGACGCACGACCTCCTTGCCGACGGCGACGATCGCGGCGAGCTCAGAGCGCTCTTGCGCCTCGGCCTTGTCGGGCATCGCGAGCAAGCGGGCGACGCCTCTGTTCTCCCAATCGCCTGGCCTCCCTGGCGACGCCCGTCTCATGAGCCGTCGGAAATCCCTGAGCATCAAGGAGAGCAGCCTCCGGGCGCGGATCGCCGGCGACAGCGGGGGGATGATGAGCATGGCGACGACGCCAAAGCCGATTCCGGCAAGAATGGCGATCGCGCCGTTCCAGAATCCCGACGCGTCATAAGTCATGTCGTTCGTGATGTTGAGCATCGGCAGGAAGTTGACGGCCGCAGCGAAGGTGAGCATCGGCTTCCAGCCCCGAGCATTCAGAAATCCCATGGGCACGAGCACAAGTCCCAGCGTCAGACAGAGCGCGGGGAAGGTAACCACCTTCGGTAGGATCCCGAACACCACAATTGCGGACAGGACCGCGCTGAGAACGCTTCCCTGGAGAAACAAGACTGCGGCGGAAGAAGCCGCATCTCCCGACGGGGGCAAGAGGATGACGATGACGGCGCAGAAGGTGATCGCCGCCACGCCGTTCGGCCAGGCGCTGACGATCCAGAACAGCGAGATCGTCCCGACCGCGAACAGGACGCGGACTGCGTTGACAAACGCCGGCATCCAGTCGGCGACGCGCAAGCGAGCCCTTCTCTTCACGCGGATAATGTCGCGAGGGTCGATCACGCCGGTCAAGCCATTGAGGGCGCGGGCCATCCCAAGCATGGCCGCGGCGGCGTTATCCGCCAGCAGTCTCTGTATCGGCGTCTCAGCCTCGAAATGCGTCAGCGCTCGCACCGCCGAGCAGCATGCCCCTCGCAACGCCGCGGGTTCCTCGGTCGACCCGATCGCGTTGGGCGACAGCCGTGCCCGGGGCAGGAGGTCATGAACCGCGTTGGCCTCATGCTGGGTCGACGCATCGCTGTGCCGCGCAAGAGCAAACGCCACTTTGCGCCAGGCGGAGATCGTTTCCATCAGGCCGGATACGGCCCGTTGCAGTCCCGCCGAACGATAGCGGAGGTCCGACGCCTCGCCGATGGCCGCGTCGATCATCGGATCGAGCGCGATGACGCGCCGCAGGAGATCGCGACGAAGCGCGCGAAACTGGCTGAGGCCCGAGCTTGCGTTTGCAAAAGAATCCGTAAACCCATCCAGGATCGCGCTCGACAGATCCGCGAATTCGGTTGCGAGCTTCCGTCGCGAATGACCGAGATCGGTGAGCGCAAGCACGACTCCGGCGGAGACGATGCCGATGCAGATCTCGAGCGCGCGGTCGATGGCGAAGATGAAGACGACGCCGTTCGTGCTTCCAACCGGTCCGAGAACGTCGATCGCGATGATGGCCGCGGTGTAACCGGCGAGCGCCGCTGCGTAAGCGGCGAAATTGCGCAAGAGCGTGGCGACGAAGCCGGAAGCCGCGCACCAGAACGCAAGCCCAACGAGAAAGCCCACCCGATCCTGGCGGAAGAAGGCGGCAAGGACGACGATGGCGACGGCGCCGATCACGGTTCCGATCAGCCGGAACATCGATTTGCGCAGCGAGGCCCCCAGCACTGGCTGGCAGACCAGCGCCGCCGTGGTCGCCGCCCAGGAGGGCTCGCTCAGCTCAAGCGTGAAGGCGATCCAAAGGGCGACGCAAACGGAAGCCCACATCCGCAAGCCGAACAGGATCGCGGGCGTCAGCGAACGCAACCGTTCCGCCAGCGAAGCGTCGTCGGAGCCGCTGATCGTTGGTTGCGCCGCCGTCATTCGGTCATCATATCACGGCGAGCAGGCCGCCATCGACATAGATGATCTGGCCGTTGACGTAATCCGACGCCGCCGAGGCGAGGAACACCGTAACCCCGATCAGATCATCCGGCTTGCCCCACCGGCCTGACGGCGTGCGGCCTTTGACCCAGGCGTCGAACTTGGGGTCGTCGAGCAGCGCACGGTTCATTTCGGTCGCGATATAGCCGGGGTCGATCGCATTGGCCTGGATGTCGTGTTTCGCCCATTCCGCCGCCATCGAGCGCGTGAGCATCCTGACCCCGCCTTTTGCGGCCACGTAAGGCGAGATCGTTGGGCGGACGACCTCGCTTGCGAGCGAGGCGATGTTGATGATCTTGCCGCCGCGTCCGCGCGCGATCATGCGCTTCGCCGCCTCGCGGCCGACCTGGAACGAGCCGGTGAGGTGGATATCGACAACGCGGCGTCATTCCTCGGTCTTGAGATCCACCATGGGTTTACGAAACTGGATTCCGGCATTGTTGACGAGGATGTCGATCGCGACGCCCGCAGCATCAAAATGTTCGAACGCCGCGATGACCGCCCCCTCGTCGGCGACGTCGAAGGGACGCGTTTCGATCTTGTGGCGGTCGTCCGCGAACGACTTGGCGGCGGCCGCCAGCTTCTGCTCGTCGCGGCCGTTGAGTATGAGGCTCGCGCCCGCCGCCGCGAGGCCCCGCGCCATGGCAAGCCCGAGTCCATCGGACGACCCAGTGACCAGCGCGGTCTTGCCGCTCAGGTCGAACAGACCAGGCAGATTCATGGTCCCCCCTTGCGGCGTCGCCTTATGCGGCCAAATCGATCCGCACGGGCGTATGGTCGGAAGCCTTGTCTCGCCCGCGCATCTCCTTGTCGATCGTCACGGATTGCAGCTTGTCGGCGGCCTCAGGCGACAGAAGAAGATGGTCGATGCGGATGCCGTTGTTCTTCTGCCAGGCGCCCGCCTGGTAATCCCAGAAGCTGTAGAGGCCCGCCGCGTCCGTGGTCGCGCGCAGGGCGTCGATCAGGCCGAGCGCGAGGAGCTCGCGGAATTTGAACCGCGTCTGCGGTAAGAAGAGAGCGTCGTTGACCCAATCCTCGGGACGCGTCGCGTCGCGCCCGTCGGGAATGACATTGAAATCGCCGGCCAGCACCAGCGGCTCCTCGTATTCGAGGAGTTGGCGCGTGTGGATGATGAGGCGCTCCAGGAAGGCGAGCTTGTAAGGGTATTTCTCCGAGCCCACGGGATTGCCGTTCGGCAGATACACGCACGCAACCCGCACGATCCCGCCGCCGGCCGGGACGACGGCTTCGATGTAGCGCGACTGCGAGTCGTTCTCGTCGCCCGGCAGGCCGCGCGCGACCTCGAACGGGCGCTTGGAGAGAATGGCGACGCCGTTGAACGTCTTCTGCCCGTGCGTCTCGATGTTGTAGCCAAGCTCCTCGACCTCCATCCGCGGAAACTGCTCATCGAGGCACTTGATTTCCTGCAGGCAAAGAACGTCGGGCTGAACCTCCTTCAGATAGGCGAGAAGGTGCGGCAGCCTTTGGCGGACGGAATTGACGTTCCAGGTGGCGATGCGCAAGCGCGAAGGCTCCTTGAGGTTGATGGAGCGTCAATCTGCCATGGTTCGCTCGACAAGGGGAGGGCGGGCACGGCGAACGGTTGCTCCGTGGTTGTAAGAGCCTCCACGCGGGCGCCGATGTATGCACAAGCCAGCCGCAGTGTGACGCAGATCACGGTGTCACCCCGCTCGCCGTGATCCAATGCATTAAGCTCGCGGAAGGGATGAGAGGAGGAACGAAAGCATGGCACGCAAAGTGGAACAGGGTCATAAGCCCGATAAAGCAGAACGTGGTCATAAGCCTGATACGGCGGAGACAGGTCCGGCACGGCTGCATGCTCCTAAAAGACCGCTCGCGGTCGAGTCCGGAACAGCGAGACTGCAAACCTCCATTCTTGGCCGCCTGCCGCCGGCGGTCGAGTCCGGAACAGCCAGGTTGCAACCCCCTGTTTTTAGCCGCCCGCCAGTCGGGGGAACGCGCGCGGTTAGTTCGTCACGTCCCCATGCAGAAGTCCGACTGGATACAACAGAATCTGGCCCCTCGCGGTTAGTCCAATATCGACGGTAGTTTTTTCGTCCAAATTCATTACTCACAATCAATACATGGAGGACTGAAATGCCTTGGCCAATGATGCCTCAAGTTATCGTGTACAAAGATGTCAATTTTGGAGGTGATTTATGGAACACCTCCCTAGCCCCCGGTTGGGGATGGAGTTACGTTGGTGACAATTGGAATGATAGTATTTCCTCAGTAATCGTCCTTTCCGGGACGTGGCAGTTTTGGGAGAACGCGGGCTTTAACGGAGCCTCTACCACGGTCGGTCCGGGCTGGTATACATGGGTCGAAAATCCACAGTTTAACATGCAAAACGACTCGATATCTTCGTTCCAATGTCTTGATTGGAATGATAGTCCGCCTATTACGGGTTAGCTAAGAGGCCGCCTCCAGCGGCGCGCTGCGTGGTTTTGAACACGTCGGGCGGCCTCACGCGTCGGCGTTCGGTGGCGGCGAGGCTTTCAAGTCCGGTTCGCCGCCGCCGAGACGCGCTAGACGTCGTCGCGCGCTTTCGCGTTCGATCAGCGCCTTGAGCGCCTCGCGGATCAGGCTGGACTTCTTCTTGAGCCCTGCCAGCCCCTGAGTTTGGGCCGCCAGTTCGGATCAAGCGCCATTGTCGTGCGCCGGGAAGGCGAGGCTCGTCGCCCTAGTCCTCGATCGCCTGATACGCCAGCGCCCGCAGGTCCAGCTCCGGCAGGTCGAAGCTCATCATCGACTGGGTCATGAAGATGCCGACCAGCTCTTCCTTCGGATCGACCCAGTAGTGGGTCTTCGCCGCCCCGGACCAGCCGAACTCGCCGACCGAGCCGGGGGCGCTCGATTGCGCGACATCGAGCAGCACCCGCGAGCCGAGGCCGAAGCCGTAGCCGGGCATCGGCAGGGCGCCAATCTCGAGCGGCAGGAGCGACGCTGGCGCATAGTTTAGGTGCATGAGTTCGAGCGTCTTGCGTCCGATGACGCGCTCGCCGTCGAGCTTGCCGCCATTGGCCAGCATCTGGGCGAAGCGGAAATAATCTCCGATCGTGCTGAACAGGCCATGGCCTCCACGGACGAAGACATCCGGCGAATTGACCGGGTAGGACTTCGACACGTCGATCCGGTCGTTGACCCCCGCCATCCAGGCCGTGAATTCGCTGCCCATCGTCGGCCCCGGCGTGATCACGTCGGGACGGCCGTACATTGCGGCAACGCGGTCCCGGTTTTCCAGCGCGACGCCGAAGGCCGTGTCCGTCATGCCCAAAGGCCTGAACAGGCGCTCGCTTAAGAAAACGCCGAGCGGCCGCCCGGAGATGACCTCGATCACCCGGGCCGCGACGTCGATGCCGACGCTGTAACGCCAGCGCGAACCCGGTTGAAAGGAGAGGGGAAACCGCGCCAGATCGTCGATCGCGGCTTCAAGCGTATGGTGAGGGGCCAATAGCTTGGCCTCCGTGTACATTTTGCCGACGCCGGCTTCCTCGACAAAATGGTAGGAAAGGCCGCTCATGTGGGTCATCAAATCGCGAATCAGGATCGGCCGGACCGGAGCGACGAGACTTCCGTCGGCCTCCAGAACCTTCACGGCGCCGAAGGCCGGAATGTATTTCGCCAGCGGATCGATCAGCCTGAAGCGTCCTTCCTCGAGCAAGGTCATGAGCGCGGTGCAGATGATCGGCTTGGTCATCGAGTACAGGCGGAAGATCGTGTCGGCGGTCATCGGCGAGCCCGCCTCTTTGTCCTGCCAGCCAAACTGGCCAGCGTGGACAATTTTGCCGCGGCGCGCGATCAGCGTACTGATGCCTGCGTAAACGCCGCGATCGACATAGGCCTGCATTGCCGGGCCGACACGTTCGAGGCGCCGCGCGCTCATTCCGGCCGCTTCGGACGGTTCAACTGCGATGTTCATCTTCCCTCCGTTTCCGGGCGGCCGCGCCTCCGCCCCTGTCGAAATTGGCTCGAGCGCGTCGGGTCGAGAACCGCCCCGCCGATTTGGAGTTGCCCAGGCCTCTCCAAGGCGGTACCTGCTTTAGACGACGAAATGACGAGGGCGTAAACCTCTCATGAGGGCTGAATGGCCAAGCGCAAGTTCACGATCGTTCTGATCAAGCCCTCGCATTACGACGACGACGGCTATGTCATCCAGTGGCGGCGCTCGACGATCCCTTCGAACAGCTTAGCGAGCGTCTATGGCCTGTTGCTGGAATGCGCCGAAGCCGGCGTGCTTGGGCCCGACGTCGAGATCGAGTTCGAGATCTACGACGAGTGCAACACCATCATCGATTTTCCGGCGGTTTCCAGGCGCATTCTGGCCGACGGCGGAATGGTCGCCCTGGTCGGCGTTCAGTCGAATCAGTTTCCCCGTGCGCTCGACATCGGCCGCCAGTTTCGCGAGCAGGGCGTGACGGTCGCCGTCGGCGGTTTCCACGTCTCGGGCTGCATCGCCATGCTGCCCGAACTGCCGCCGGACCTTAAGCAAGCGCAGGCGCTCGGCATGATCCTCTATGCAGGCGAGGGCGAGGGCCGGCTCGCGGAGTTTCTCAAGGACGTTGATTCGGGCAAGCCGAAGCCTGTCTACAACTACCTGAACGACATGCCGGACATGGCCGCCGCCGCGATTCCCGTCCTGCCGCGTCCCGTGGTGACGAGGGTGGCCGGGCACTATACGAGCTTCGACGCCGGGCGCGGCTGTCCGTTCCAGTGCAGCTTCTGCACCATCATCAACGTTCAGGGGCGCAAGTCGCGCTATCGCACCGCTGACGATGTCGAGGCGATCGTGCGCGCCAACGCCGCGCAAGGGGTCACGCGCTTTTTCGTCACCGACGACAATTTCGCCCGCAACCGCAACTGGGAGCCGATCCTCGATCGGCTGATCGAATTGCGGGAGAACCAGGGTTTTCGGATCAGGCTTCTGCTGCAGGTCGACACGCTCTGCCACAGGATTCCAGGCTTCATCGAGAAAGCTGCGCGCGCCGGCTGCAACGCGGTCTTCATCGGGCTCGAGAACATCAATCCTGAATCCCTCATGGGCGCGAAGAAGCGCCAGAACAAGATCTGGGAATATCGCGACATGCTGCAGATGTGGCGGCGCGCGAAGGTCATGACCTGGGCCGGCTACATCCTCGGTTTTCCCACCGACACGCCGGAATCGATCGCCCGCGACATCGAGACGATCAAGCGCGAGCTGCCGATCGACATCCTCGAGTTCTTCTTCCTCACGCCGCTGCCGGGATCGGAGGACCACAAGACCCTTCATCTCAAGGGCGCGTGGATGGAAGCCGACATGAACAATTACGATCTCGAGCACGTCTGCGCGAACCATGCGATCATGTCGGCGGACACGTGGCGCGGCGTCTATCGCGACGCCTGGAAGCGCTATTACTCGGACGCGCATGTCGAGACGGTGCTGCGCCGCGCGGTCGCGAGCGGCATCAGCCCGCGCAAGATCACCGATGCGATGACGGTGTTCTCCGGTTCGTCTCGCATCGAGCGCGTGCACCCGCTGCAATTCGGCTATGTGCGGCGCAAGATCAGGACGCAGCGCCGCCACGGCCTGCCGGTTCTCAATCCGCTTGTCTTCTATCCCTGGCGGGCGTGGGACTTCCTGTCGGTTGCGGGAAAGTGGGCCTCGCTCGCCTTGCGCTACCGGTCGATCCTACGCCGCGTGCTCGCCGACAAGGACGGCGCGCCTTACACGGACGAGGCGCTCAAGCCCGCGACCGAGGTCGACCACGACCACGATTTCGTCGCCGGCTACGCGGACAAGATCCCCGACACGCATGGCGCGCCGAAGCGGGAGCACGCGACGGCGGCCGAGTGACGACAGCGCTCGTTTGGTTTTTCTTGGCCCCTGCCTGTTTCCTTACGAAAACCCCGGATTCTGAACGTTGGATTTCCTTGGATTTCCTTGGATTTTCTCGTTCGAAACGAGACTTATCAATGGGTTACGCGCGACTTACGTTGGAAAGTTTTTCTCGGTCCTTCTTGGCTGTTCGAAGCGGCAGATCTGGCGCCTGCGCTCGACGCCATGGGGAAGGGCATGATTGCTCATAGGACGAGCTTAAGTTGCTTTCTGTTTTTCTGCAATAAATTGTCGTCCGAGCCATGCCCGTTCGGCTGACAAAATACAGAAGCAACGCGCACAAGCCGGATAGCGACAGCCAGGGATCGTTCATGAGGCGCGCCCGCTCAGCGCCGCCATGACCGCTTGTCCCTCCGCCCACAGCCGGCGCGTCAGCGCCTCCGCGTCCTCGTCACGCGCGAGCGCGGCGGCCTCGCCGGCCCAGAGCGGCGAAAAGTCGCCGCTGCCAAGTTTTTCGGCCGCAGCCCGCAGCGGCGCCGCGGCTCCCGCCGCGAGCGGGAACTGCGGCGCGTCCTCGCACATCGGCCCGACCTCGGCCACGAACCGGTTGATGAGACCGCGGGCGGGGCGGCCGGTGAACACGTTCGTGAGCCGGGTTGCATCGTCCCGGGCGCTTGCGAGCGCTGCGCGGTGCATCGGCGAAATCGTCGCTTCCGGCGTGCGAAGGTAGGCGGTGCCGATCTGGACTGCGTCCGCGCCGAGCGCGAAGGCCGCCGCGATTGCGCGCCCGTCGCTGATCCCTCCAGCCGCCACGACCGGCACGCGCACGGCGTCGCGCACCTGCGGCAGGAGCGCAATCAGACCCGGCTGCGCGTCGATGTCGTCGTTGAGGAACATGCCGCGATGGCCGCCTGCCTCCCGGCCCTGGGCAATGATCGCGTCGGCTCCATGCTGCTCGAGCCAGCGCGCCTCGGCGACCGTGGTGGCGGACGAAAGGATGAGCGCTCCGACCGCTTTGACGCGCGAAAGCAAGTCAGCGGGGGCAAGCCGAAATGGAAACTCACAACCGCCGGCCGCGCTTCTTCAATCACCGCGCATAAGGCCGCATCGAACGGCGCCCGGACCGGCCCTGCGGGAACGGCGGATGGATCGATGCCAGCCTCGGCATAGTAAGGGGCGAGCCGCTTGCGCCACCGCGTCTCGATTTCCGGATCGTGCGCCGCCGCAGCGTGGCAAAAGAAATTCACGTTGAAAGGCGCGCCTGTCGCCTTCCTGACCTTGGCGATCGCGTCGCGCAGGCGCTCGGGCGTGAGCATGGCCGCCGGCAACGAGCCGAGGCCGCCCGCGCGGCAGACGGCGATGGCAAGCTCGGGACCCTGCGCGCTCGCCATCGGCGCCTGGATGAGGGGGATCTTCGAGGGGAGGAAGGTCATCGAGATTCATTCCTGTCGCCGCCGGCGACAGGAAGAGATTAAGGCAGCCCGATCGAAGAATCACGCGTCAAACGATGACGTTTGAAATTCGGGTCATTCCGACCCTGATGTCGCCGGCTGTGATCGAGAGCGCCGTTTGGGCTCGTCCGAAGCGCCGTCCTCGGCACGCTCCGTTTCGGCAGGCTCAGGCCCAACGACGCGCTCGGCGGCGAGCCAATGACGCTCGGACTCGCCTTCGGGACATCCTTCATCGAGCCATAGGAAATACGCAATCTCGCGGACACGTCGGTCGCGGTCAGTCATGTTTGTCCTCGGTTCTCTTTTGTCCTCGGTTCTAGCGGGCCGCGTGGGCGGCGCTTTCGCTTCCGGGTCGCGGCGGCCTTTTTGGCCGCCGCCGATCGACTCGCAGAGGGTCTCGCAGCCGATGCGGCGCCGCCAAGACGGCCGCCCTTATGCGCGGCCGGATGGCCTGTCGATTGGCCTCGCCCCGACCCGCCCGGTCGCTTTCCGCCGCCGTCGTCCTTGTTGACGGTCGCCCAGGCGCGACGTTCGGCTTCCTTCTCCCCAACGCCGCGGCTCTCGTAGCTCTGCTCGATATGTTCAGCTTTTCGCTCTTGTTTATCCGTGTATTTCGACTTGTCTCCACGCGGCATCGCGACGCTCCGATGTGGCTACACACTCTTTTTGACAAACGGGTGAATGCAACGAAGGTTCCTCGCTCTCCGCTGCAATCGCTGAGGCGGACTCGCCGGGTCGGCTGGCGATGCTGCGGCCGAATCCCCGATTGCGATCTTGCCGCCCGAGTGACCGTCTTAACGCGTGAGTAAGCCTGTTAACCCGACGTCATTCCGCAGCGGAACATGCGCTCTCCGCGGCCGTTGGCTCCAGTAACGATCCTTGCGACCGGTACGGCGTCAGCCCCGAGGGGGAAAGACGATGGTTTACTCAATGAACGACAACAGTCCGTTGAGCGGTGTTGCCGTGCTTGTCGTCGAAGACGATCTGCTGCTGGCGATGGATCTCGAGGCCACGCTCAGCGGGATGGGCGCGGTCGTCGTCGACGTGTGCCATACGCTTGATGAGGCGATGGCGCGGGCGGACGCCGGGGACTTCGCGATGGCGGTTCTTGATTTCAGTCTTGGGCCGGATTCCGTGACGCCGCTGGCGCGTCGCCTGGCGCGTCGCAACGTGCCCTTCATTCTCCATACAGGGATGTCGCGCAGTGAGCCGAGCTTGCTGGAATGGAGGGACTTTCTGATCGTCGAGAAGCCAGCTTCCCCCCAGACGTTGCTGGCCGCAATCAGGGGCGCGCTGGCGCGCGAGCCCTCACGCAGGCAGAGCCGGCGCTAGCCTGCGCGGCGGACCTTGCGCTCGACCGGCGCCTGAGGCGCATCGTCGAGCTCCAGGAGCTCGACAAGCTTGGCGCGAGCGCGACTGAGGCGGCTCTTGATGGTGCCGATGCCCACCTGGCACACGACAGCCGCTTCCTCGTAAGAGAGGCCGCTCGCGCCGATCAGCGTCAACACCTCCCGCTGCTCGGCGGGAAGCTTCGTCAAAGCATTGCGAAAATCCTCGAGGTCGAGATGGCTTTCCTGGTCGCCGGGAACGGTAAGGCGGCGGGCGTAGAGACCGTCGCTGTCCTGGACCTCGCGGGAGCGTTTGCGATAATTCGAGTAGTAGATGTTGCGCAGGATGGTGAACAACCAGGCCCGCAGGCTCGTCCCGGGCTGGAACTTCTCCGAATTGCTCCACGCCCGGAGAAGCGATTCCTGAACCAGATCGTCGGCGAGCGAAACCGAGCCCGACAGGGAAATCGCGAAAGCGCGCAAATTCCTTGTTTCCGAAAGCAGCTCGTCCTTGAAGCTAGCCGACGGCATTGCGCTTCCCTTGAACCTTCGGAACGCCGTTCTCGTCCTCAAGGCGGGCCAACAACTGCAAGAATTTGTCCGGCAAGGGCGCCTGAACCAGGTCGGCATAATGCGCTTCGAGCGCACGCCCTATCGCTTGCACAGCTTCAGTCCCAGACTCGGCCGGCAAATCGGGCCCCGGGCCCGGCTTTTCAAATTTCGTCACGCGCGCGGCATTCATACTCAGCATCCCCAGCCTCTCCAAACCGGCAGTTCGGCGTTTTGTTCCTTGGACCGCGCAAGGTTTTTTTGCTCTCGCCCGACTCCGGTCCTATGGCGCCTCGGCAACGGCCGAAATGAGGAATGCAAGCAAGGCCGGCACGAACGTGCTCTTCGCCGCTAAAACCGCTCCGGTGACGCCGCCCGGCCGCCCGCGGCGGAAGGCCAAAGGGAGAGATTGATTGAGGGAGGGATCAGGCGCTTAGGCCGGAACGATGACGAGGCCAGCGAGTTCACTAGGCATCGAAACTGGAAACAAGGAAGAATGGCATGCCTAGGGAAGCTCATACGAAGGCCGCGGAACAACACGAAAATGCTGCAAAGAGCCATAGAACGGCCGCCGAGCATCACGGCAAGGGCGAGCACGCGAAGGCTAAGGAAGAGTCGACGAAAGCTCAGACCCACTCGAAGACTGCGCGCGAACACTCCGACATGGCCCACAGCAAGAGCCAGTCCCACAAGTAACGCGTAAGTCATCAAGTCAAGCGAATAGCGTATACCGGCGAGGCTCGAGAGGGAGCCTCGCCGGCTCTCCGACCTCCCGGGCGCTGGATGACAAACGACTTTCCGGAGCGGGACTTTCCGGACCATGTCGGCAAGGCGGTGCGTTCGGTTACGCAGCTGCATTCCGAACATCACGGCAGAACCACCTCTTCGCAACGCGCCGTGAACCGTGTCGCCGCGCTTATGGGGCGGCCCTGGTTCATCGCCCTCGTAGGGTTGATTGCGGTCGCGTGGATCGCCGCAAATCTGGTTGCAGCGAGGCTGGGCGTTGAAGCGATTGATCCGCCTCCTTTCGCGTGGCTGGAGGTGGCGGCGACCTTGTTTTCGCTCCTCCTCGTCGTGCTCCTATTGGTCGCGCAAAAGCATGAGGATGAGCTGAACGCACACCGCGACACCCTCACGCTGGAGCTCGCAATCCTCAGCGAACACAAAATCGCCAAGGTTATCCAGCTTTTAGAGGAATTGCGCCGTGATAGTCCGCAGGTCCAGGACCGGGACGACCCGCAGGCGCAACAGATGGCTGAGCCAGCCGACGCCGGATCCGTTCTCGCGGCTGTGCGCGCGAAGGACGAACAGTAAGACCGCCCTTTCGCGCAAAAGGCATCAGGCGTCGGGAACAAATGTCGGACTAGATCCATTTCGAGATCAAGGCGTTCCGCGCGCCTCTCGCGCTGGGGAATTCAAAATGCTTATCCGTTACGGCTTCGATATCGCGCTCAATGTCGGGCAGCCGACGACGACAATCCTGACGATGATGGATGTCCATTCGGAGGTTCGATCCGCCGTGGTCCGGGAGTCGGCGCTCGAGCTTCTCCCGATCATGCCGGCTGAGCGCTTTGTCGATGATCACGGAAACGTCGTCAGGCGGTTGACCGCGCCTGCCGGCGTGGCGTCGCTGCGTCTTGATGGCGTTTTTCACACGGACGGGCGCGCGGACGAGATTGATACCGCAGCGGAGGCTCTGCCGGTGTCGGACCTCCCGCCCGATGCGCTGCCGTTCCTCCGGCCAAGCCGATATTGCGAAACCGAGCTGCTTTCGGATTTCGCCTGGGCGAACTTCGGCGCCATCAAGGGCGGGTGGGCGCGAGTGCAGGCGATCTGCGACTTCGTTCACGGGCGCCTCAAATTCAGCTATCCCGAGGCCCGCCCGACGCGCACCGCAAACGAAGCTTTAGGCGAGGGCGTCGGGGTCTGCCGCGACTTCACTCACCTGGCGATCGCGTTGTGCCGATGCCTCAACATTCCGGCGCGCTACTGCAACGGTTATCTCGGCGACATCGGCGTTCCGCCCGACCCCGCGCCAATGGATTTCAATGCGTGGTTCGAAGTCTTCCTCGGCGATCGATGGTTCACCTTCGACGCGCGACACAACCAGCCGAGGATCGGTCGCATCTTGATCGCGCGCGGGCGCGACGCCGCCGACATTCCCATGATCGCGTCCTTCGGCTCTCACTGGCTTACGCGTTTCACCGTGGTGACCGAGGAAATCAAGGAAGCCGAGGTGACAGAGGAACACAAGGAACGCGCCTCGATCGCTGCTTGATTGGTGGAATTTAAGAACCAAGGACATCGATCATGATGACGATTCTGCTGATCATCCTTATCATCGTTCTGTTGGGCGGCGGTGGCGGCTATTACGCTCATGGCCGCTATGGCGGCGCTGGACTGGGCGGCGTGCTTGGCTTGGTGATCATCATCCTGGTCGTTCTCTGGCTCGCCGGCGCATTGACAGGCCCAGTCGGGCCGACGCCCTAAGCGGGCGTCTTACAGCG
This sequence comes from uncultured Alphaproteobacteria bacterium, assembly GCA_963726105.1. Lineage (GTDB taxonomy): Bacteria > Pseudomonadota > Alphaproteobacteria > Rhizobiales > Beijerinckiaceae > Roseiarcus. The sequence goes on along the minus strand of CAVSBJ010000012.1, from coordinate 244,141 downwards.
CGGATGCGCTTGGTTGAGATCCATCTCAGGTGCGCATGACACCGACAGCGTAACCGGTTGAGCTCAAGCGCAATCGCCAGAAATCGCGGAACATTCCTGGGACGTCTGAGGTTTTACAGGCACTCAGACCTCAGGAGACAACTCATGCGTAAAGCTCTACTCGCAGCGGCGGCGATTGCCGCTCTCGCAAGCGCCAGCGCGACGGCGCAGACCGCGACAACCGACAACCCGCAGAACGGCAAGAGCGCCGACAAGATGAGCGCGACGGGAAATTCCGGGATGAGCGCCAATCCGACGACGACCGCGCCGGCAAATACGTCTCAAACTGCGGCTCAGCCTGTGCCGACCGAAGGACCGAACTTCATCCAGGTGCAGAGCGCCGACATGCTGAGCTCGAACGTTGTCGGGCTTGATATCTACAACAGTCAGAACAACGACATCGGCAAGATTCAGGACATCGCGTTTGACGCATCGAAGAAGCTGACCGGCTATATTCTCTCCGTCGGCGGCTTCCTCGGCATGGGCACGCATTATGTCGCGGTCAATCCGGATGCGCTGATGGTTTCTTACGACTCCCAGAAGAAGGTCTGGAAGGCGACGATGAACGCCACAAAGGACCAGCTCAAGTCGGCGCCGGAATTCAAGTACAGCGGCCAGTGGACGGCGAGCAGAAGCTAAGCGGCGAAGTTAGCGGAGCGGGGCGCAAACGCTCCGTTCCGTCCTCTCAAATCATGAGAAGGAAGCATGGCCGACAAAGCATCAGACATCGATCACGTCTGGAAGCTGATCGAGGACATTCCCATTGCGATGGTCGTCACTCATGAAGGGCGAGGCGAGAACATGCGGGCCCGGCCGATGGCCGTTCGCCCGGCTCGAGACGAAGGGGCGATCTATTTTTTGACCGACGCCGATACGCCAAAAGCCGAGGAGATTCGTCGAAACCAGTCGGTTTGCCTCGCCCTTTCGGACAACAAGAGGCAGAAATACGTCTCGATTTCCGGCCACGCTGAAATGATCGACGACAGGGAGCGGGTCAAGAAATACTGGTCCGTTTACGACAAGGCGTTCTGGAATGATCAGAACGATCCGCGCATCAAGGTCCTCCGCGTCACCCCGGAGAGCGCCGAGTTCTGGGAAGGGTCGGGAAAGGTTGTGACCGCGGTCAAACTGGTCGCGGCTATCGCGTCCGGGCAGCGGATGGATCTCGGCGAGAACGAAAAAGTCGGTTTCCCTCAGGGCGGCAGGCTTGCCGGTTGAAGATCGAAGTTGGCGGTCAACTCGCGCTTCTGTGAATCGAATCCGGCGGACAGCCGATAAATGCCGGCCCTTATTCGCCACTGCCTCGCGCCCTCGTCGAATGTCGAAAGCAGGCGGGGGTCTATGGAGATCGTCGCGCGACGTTGTTCGCCGGGCTTAAGATCGAGGCGATCCCACCCGACGAGCCGCAGAGGAATCTTCGCGCCTTTCTCTGCAGTCAGATAGAATTGTGGAATCGCCGTTCCGGCGCGCGCACCCGAATTCCGCACGGTCGCGCTCGCCGTCACCGTACTGCCGCGGACGTTCACGGTGAGGTCGCTTAGGGCGAAGCTCGTGTACGAAAGTCCGAAGCCGAACGGAAACAACGGCGGCTCGCCCCGCTCGAAGAACCATTTATACCCGACCGCGGCGCCTTCACTGTAGGTGGCGGTGAAGATCGGGCCATAATGTCCGCCCCGTCCGACAGGTCCGGTGGGCGCGCCGCTCGGATCGCCCTGGACCTTCGGGTGAGGCAATTGATCTTCGCTGACGGGGAAGGTGACCGGCAGGCGTCCCGAGGGGTCGGCGGCGCCGGAGAGAATTTCGGCAATCGCCTCGCCGCCCTTCTGCCCGGGATACCAGGTTTCGAGAACCGCGGCGGTCTGTTCGAGCCAGGGCATGAGCACCGGGCCGCCTGTTTCGAGCACCACGGCAATGCGGGGATTGGCGCGCGCGACAGCGTCGACAAGCTGGTCCTGTCCGCCCGGCAGATTGAGGCTGCGAGCGTCAGCGCTTTCGGTCATGTATTGATCGGCGAAGAGGATGACTGCATCGGCCTTGGCCGCCGCCTCCGCCGCTCGCCCGAGAATCGACCCATCGTCGAAGTCAACCCGGGCGTGGGGAAACTGAAGACGAATGGCCTCGAGCGGCGACCCCGGATCGAACATCATGGCTCGCTTCTCATCGATCTGTTCCTTCGCCGCGATTCCTCCGCGGGGAATCACTTGTGACGAGCCCCCGCCCGAGGGCACGCCGCGGTCGGCGTGAGCGCCAATCACGACGATGCTTCGCGTGTAGGCCGGGAGCGGCAGGAGGTGTTGATTCCTCAACAGAACCGTCCCTTCGCGCGCAATGGCGAGCGCGGTCCGGTCGCTTGCAGAAAGATCGACAGGTTCGGGAGCGGCGGTTTCGTCGGCGAGCCCATGCGCGAAGATCGAGGTCAAAATTCGTCTCGCCATATCGTCCAGCCGAGCGCTGGGAACTTCGCCGGCGGCGATCGCTTGCGACAAACGGTCCTCGAAGAAATTCTCCGTATCGAGCTGCTCGCCGGATTCCTGATCGAGCCCCGCCAGCGCCGAACGCGCGGAGGAATGGACCGCGCCCCAGTCGGACATGACGAAATACGGATAGGCCCAGTCCGTCTTCAGCACCTGATTGAGGAGCCAGTCGTTTTCGCAGGAATAGATTCCGTTCACCTGGTTGTAAGCGCACATCACCGCGCCCGGGCGCCCGCGCTCGATGGCGATCTCAAACGCCAGCAGGTCGGATTCGCGCATTGCGGCCGGGTCGATGCGCGCGTCGAGGACGACGCGGTCCGTTTCTTGCGCATTGAGCGCGAAGTGCTTGATCGTCGAGATCAAGTGGCGGCTTTGCGCTCCGTCGATCATGTTTCCAGCCATGACGCCGGTGAGCAGCGGATCCTCGGAAAAATACTCGAAATTGCGCCCGCCCCGCGGATCGCGAATGAGATTCGCCGTCCCGCCAAGCAGAACATTGAAGCCCTTGGCGCGCGCTTCGGCGCCGACCGCTTGGCCCTGGAGGCGCGCGAGTTCTGGGTTCCAGGTCGAGGCAAGCGCCAGATCGGACGGCATCGCCGTCGCCGTGTCGCCGGGACGGACATTTCCAGGATTGGCGACGCCGAGCTCCGCGTCCGTCTCTTGCAACGCGGGAATGCCGAGGCGCGGCACGCCAGAGACGTAACCCGCCGAACCGATCGAGCCTGGCGGCCTGGGCTTGTGGCCCCACGGCGCCGCGATCACGCCATGGACCAGCGACAGCTTCTCCTCCCCGGTCATGTGATCGAGCGCCATTTGCGCGCGCTGGGCGGGAGGCAGGGAGGCGTCGTTCCACGGCCAACCGGGGGCCGCGGGCGCTCCGGTTGGGCTTAAAAGTGCGAGAAAGAGCGCCGGGAGCACCCTCCGCAGTTTCGTCCACTCCCAGATCAAATCAGGCCATTCGCTTGAACCAGCACACAGTCGTCGATCGCAAGTTCCCGAGTCGGGCAAACCGCCCAAATGAACTCGAGGGGCTCGACGCGGCGTCTAGTCAAGCTGAAGGGCGAAAGGATGTCAGGCCGGTTGGGAGGAGACGATCATCGCCGACGGCGCTTCGTCGTAGCCGCGATAATGGCGGTAAACCCGATATTCCTGTTCCTGGTGTCTGGCGGCGGACTTTTGCATCGCCGCGACCTCGCTGCGCTGGACCGCGCTCGAGATTGCGCTTCGCTCGTCGGCGAGGGCAAGAAAGGATGAGGCGCAGGCCAGGGCGGCGGCCGAAAGAACGAGAGGCGCTCGTGACATGAATGCTCCCATGATGGTCAAACGACGCACGAGGATCAGCTGTCTCCCTAACCATTAGGGTTACCAAAAGGTTCCCTTTGATCGGTTGCATCGCGGTCCTGATTGCTGCTTCAGTTCGTGATCGCGACCCTTGGTGTTGCTGTGTCCAGATCGGCGGTGCGCTCGCCTGCTCTTGAGCGATGAGACCGCGATGAACTAGAGTCCTTGCCGCGCCGCAGGCTGACGGGGCGGTCCGACGTCTCATTGACGGGGGACAATTTGACGGGCGAGTGGTTTACCTACAGGCAGGCGGCGGACCTGTTGAGCGTGTCGACCGAGGCGGTCCGCCAGCGGGCCAGGCGCGGCCAATGGCAAAAGACACTCGGAAACGACAAGCGTACGCGGGTCCGGCCGCCAGAGGGTTGGAACGACGGCGTTCGGATCGATGGCCGCGCTCAGCGCTCCCGCAATCCGGATGAACGAGCGCTCGCCAGTCAGGTCATCCGAGCGCTTGAAGCCCATGTCGAAACGCTCAAGATGCAGCTTACCGCCGCGGAGCAGCGGGCCGAAAAGCAGGCGGCCGAATTTGCCTCGCGGGAGGCGCGGCTTGCGGCCGATTTCGCCGTTGAACGGACTCTGGCCGACCGTATGTCGGCGCGGGTCGATCAGATGACAGCCGATTTGGCGGTTGAACAAGCCCAACGGCTGGAGACCGAGAAAAGACTCGCCGCGGAGCTCGCCCGCGGCTGGTTCAGGCGCCGGGCGGACGAAGCCGGCCGCTGACTTTCACCTTTAGCCCCGGCGCCGGATCACGGCGCCGTCACAGGCGGCAAAACATGCGCGCGGCAGGCCGGGCATCGCCCGTGCGGCGCAGATCACACTGTGACGCCCGTCACAGCGCTCGAACTCGGCGACATGGTTAATGCTGATCCCGCCTGGGAGGCATCTTCAAGGAGGAGGCGCGAACGGGAACGCGGAAGGGACATTATGGAGGCCATGATGGATGGCATCGGCAAACATGCGGCGTTCTACCGCGCCTATCTGCCCCATGATCGCAGCCTGGTCCCGGTGTCGGTGGCATTGGGTGCAATCGTTGCGCTGTGGTTGACGCTCTACCTGGTCGGCGCCGAGCGGAACCCTGAAATCGTCCAGAAGGAAGCGCGGGCCGCGGCGGTGCTCGTCTCTCGTCCTGTGAGCCACTGAGCCGAGGGAGACCGGGCAGTCCGAAGGGTCTCGCGACGGCCAGGGGCGCTCGCGGTTACGCGACCCCCACGTCTTTCAGCGCCGTGCAAACGACGCTTCGTTCGGCCGCTACGCGCCCCGCCCGAATGACCAGCTCGCGGACCGGCCGATCGACGACCGCGCCCGCCACGCTCGGGGATGCGACTGCGACCAGATCAGCGACCGCGCCGGCGCGAAGCTCTCGTTGGGGGGCGCCAAGCGCCTTATCGGCTTCGTGGGTCGTGAGCGCGAAAGCCTCCTCGAGCTCCCGGTCGGTGAACAAGGCGTGGCGCTCGGCGATGATCGCGGCGCGGTCGAGCATGTCGCCGTTGCCGTAAGGCGACCAGCAGTCTCGAATGTTGTCGGAGCCGGCGAACACGGTCACGCCTCGCGCGCGGAGCTTGGCGGGCGGCGGAACAGGCGCCGAGGGGGGACAGGAGGTCATGATCGCGACCTCGGCGCGGGCGAGCGCATCCGCGGTCTTGGCGAACAGGTCTGGCGCGATCGCTCCAAGCGCGAACGCGTGGCTGACCGCAACGCGGCCCTGCATGCCAGCGGCGATCGTCCGCCCGGCGATGTCGCGGAGCTCCGAAGCGCCGGTCTCGCCGCCGTCGTGGAGATGAATGTCGATTCCCTTGCCGAACCTCTGGGCGAGACCGAAGACGACGTCGAGCTGACCCTCGATGTCGCCGTCGAAACCAGCGGGATCGAGACCGCCGATCAGGTCCGCGCCGGCGCTGAGCGCCGCCGCCATGAGCTCGGGCGCGCCTTTCTCCGTGGTTACCCCGCTTTGCGGGAAGGCCACGAGCTGAATGTCGATCCAGTCCCGATAGGCCTCGCGCACCCGCAGAACGGCTTCGAGATTGGCGAGGCCGACGTCGTTGTCGATGTCGACGTGGCTGCGCACGCGCGTCGTGCCGTTGGCGATCAGCGTCCGGATGAGCGCCGAGGCGCGCGCCTCGATGGGGAGCGCAACGCGATGGCGTTCGACGCGCTCGGCGGCGATCCGCTCGCGCACGCTGCGTCCCTCGACATGAGGCAGCCGCGGCGCGCCCCAATGTGTCTTGTCGAGATGGATGTGGCCGTCAACGAACGCCGGCAGGAGGAGCGCGCCCTCAAGATCGATGCGCTTGTCGGCTTGATCGAGGCTTCCCGGCGGATGCAGCGCACCGATGACGCCGTCCGCGATTTCGACATCGACGAGGCCGCCCTGGGGAAGACGCGCGTTAGCCAGGATCATCAGACGAGGCTCAGGCGCTTGGCCGCCACATATTGATAAAGGCGGTCGCCATAGTGCTTGAATTCTTCTCCGGCGGAGAAAACGAGGCTCAGATCGTGCTCGTCATCGCGCGCGACCGCCTCGCGGTAGATCTCGGGCCAATCGGGCAGGCGGGCCCGGCGCCATATTTCGAGTTCATCCGCGCTCGGGAGAACGGGAAAGCCGATCTTCGGGACCAGCGAGGCGATCGCTTGCCAGAAATGGCGTAGCGCCGTCGCGGCGTCGGGCGTGCGCGGCGCGATCAGCCTCAGCCAGTGCGTACCGGTGACCGCATGAAGAGCGCAGAAGTCGAGCGTCGCGGCATAGAGCGCGAGCGAGCAGCGGGCGATCCGGTCACGGGTCTCCGGCCCGATCGCGAGCCTGTCGACGACGGGAGCGAACTCCGGCTTCTCCGACACCGCGCGCATGAAATGCCACAGGAGGTCGCGGTCAGGTTCGACCTGCCGGAACGCCTGCGGCCCAGACATGAAGGCGAGAACCTCGGCCGGATCGTCGGTCGAGGGCGCGAGGCCTTGCGAGGGCCCAAGCGAAAGGTAGGTCGCGGCCCAATAACCGAGGGCGACGCCGGTCTCCTCGTCGCTGTCCGTCATCGTCGCATAGGCCATGCGCATGAGCGCGTGCGTAGCGCTCGCTGCCATGCCGGGAATGAGCTCCGGCAGATAGAGCAGGGCGGCCGGCGTCGCGCCAAGCCGGGCCACTTCGCCGGCAAAAAATGCGCGATAGTCGCCTTCGCGCTCGCGCTGGCCGAGAAACGCGCGCCAATTCTTGCGCGTGATCGCGCCGATACGCTCGGGCATGGGAACGAGGCCGTTCTGCCTACGATAGATCTGGCAATAGGCCTCGAGTCGTTCGTCGCTCGCGCCCATGCGATGCAACGCGACCAGGACCATCGGCAGGTGATTGGCGAGGCAGAACGGGAACTCCGCGCTCCACTGTCGCGACCAGGCGACGGCCCGCGCGAGTCCCTCGTGCGTCGAGGCGTTCCGATGCGAAGCGATGGCGCGCGCCCACTCCGCTCCCATGAGCTCCTCCTCTAGCGCGTCCTCAGGTTGCTATCGCATCCGCCGCGGCTTGGAAAGCGAGCGTCGGTGAAAGCGCGAGCATTTCCGCGATCAAAAAGCGGGCATGCGTGCGTTCATTTTCGACGGACGTCGCCGCACAATCTGATTGCTCTCGTGAAAATCAGGGTGTTAGCCTGCCTCACAGTCATCAAGGGAGAAGCCGGCATGAAACCGTTCAGCGGCCCGGGCATCGCGCTTGCGCTCGGCGTTCTGGCGTCGCTCAGCGTTTCCGGAGCGGAGGCGGCCGATAAGCCCTACCAGGGGGTGACGCTGAATCTGGCGTCACAGAACGATCAGTTCGCCGCGGTGCTGGCGGCGATCGCGCCGGAGTTCGAGGCTGAGACCGGCGCCAAGGTCAACGTCGACATCCTCAGTTACCCCGAGCTTCTGACCAAGATCACTGCGGACTACGTCGGCCATACCAAGGGCTACGACCTCGCGACCGTCGATATCGTTTGGTCGGGTCAGTTCGCGGAGGCCGGCTACACGGTCGATCTCACCGATTGGATCAAGCGCGACGCAGCCGAGATCAAGGTCGACGACATCTATCCCTCGCTCATGGCGTCGCTTGGCGGCTACAAAGGCAAGCAGGTTGCGTTCCCCTTCGCCGCCTACGCCAATGTGCTGGCCTATCGCAAGGATCTCTACGAGGCCGCGGGCCTGAAGCCGCCGGCGACGATGGAGGAATTCGTCGCTGACGCGATCAAGCTGACCGACAAGAGCAAGAAGGCTTACGGTTTCGTCGCCAACGGCCAGAAGGGGCCGGCGGTGGCGCAGGACTGGATGCAGTACAATCGCCAGTTCGGCGGCTCGATCCTCGACAAGGACGGCAAGCCGGCGCTGAACTCGCCGGCCAACATCGCGAGCGTCGTCGCCTACAAGAAACTGTTCGATGACGCCGCCCCTCCCGGCGCCGTCGATTACGACTGGGGCGGGCGCGAGGAGAGCTTTCGCCAGGGCTCGGTCGCCAACATGCAGACCTGGTCGATCGGCGCCGCCGACTACGACAATCCGAAAGTTTCGAAGATCGCCGGCAAGGCCAGGATCATGCTGACGCCGTCGGCGAAGGGCCAGCCGCAGGAATACGGGATCGGCGGCTGGGCGCTCGGCATCAACAAGGACATCGACCCGAAGCAGCAGGAAGCCGCGTGGGCGTTCATCAAGTGGGTGACGAGCCCGGCGGTGCACAAGGCGCTCGACCTGCGCGGCGCCGGCAGCTACCTGCGCAAGAGTGAAATGACCGATCCGGAACTGCTCGCCAAGTATCCGTTCCTGCCGGTGATCGCGACCTCGTTCGAGCATGGCGACGGCGACTTCCGCCCGCGCATTCCACAATATCCCGAACTGCAGGATCTGATCGGCGGCGCGATCAATGCGGTGCTGGTCGGACAGGCCGACCCCAGGATCGCAATGGACGACATTCAGGGCAAGGCGCAGGCCTTGTTCAAATGATGCCGGGACAACGGGCCTGACGGGTTGCCGGATCCAGAGAAGCGCCGGAACAGACGGCGCTCTTCCTTCTCCCTCGGGGAGAAGGTGTCGGGCGAAGCCCGACGGATGAGGGTCTCCGCCGTCGGGCTTGGACCCTCGTTCCATGCTTCCCATGTACGGATGATAGGGCTATGCGCCAAGCCCTCATCCGGCCCCCATAGCCCGTCCGGAAGGACGGGCGTCCTTCCGGACGCCCTTTGGGGCCACCTTCTCCCCGAGGGAGAAGGAGTGCGCCTTCCTCCCGATATGAGCGCGACGTGACCGTTGCTTCGCGCGCTGGCGCCTCGGCCGACGATGACGCCACGCTCTCGTCCGGCTGGTCCTATGTCCGCAGGCGTCAAATCTTTCTCGCAGCGATGGCTGCGCCGGCGCTCATCTACGTGCTCGCCGTCGCTGTCGGGCCGATGGTCCAGGGGTTTCTCTACTCGTTCGACAATTACAACCTGATCCGCCCGGCCTCGCGGCATTTCGTCGGCCTCGACAATTATCTCAGCCTGTGGCGCGATCCGACGGCGCGCCGCGCATTGATCAACACTTTCGCCTTCACCTTCGGCGCCGTCACGCTCGAATTCGTCCTCGGGCTTGGCGTTGCGCTGCTTCTGTGGCGTGACGATTGGTTCAATCGCGTCGCGCTCGGGCTTCTGCTTGTTCCGGCCACAGTCACGCCGCTGGTGGTCGGGCTCATCTTCAAGGCGCTGCTCAGTCCGGAATATGGCATGCTCGGCTATCCCCTGGCGGAACTCGGCCTCAGCGGTCCGCGCGGGCTGCTCGCCGACCCTCAGCGCGCGCTCGCCACCTTGGTCGCGATCGACGCCTGGGAATGGACGCCGCTGATGTCGCTGATCCTGCTCGCCGGCCTGAAGACATTGCCCGCCGACATTCTCGAAGCCGCCGCGGTCGACGGCGCGAACGGGCTACAGCGATTCTGGCTCATGGTGCTGCCGCTTCTCATGCCTTCGGCTTTTCTCGCGCTGATCCTGCGCATGATGGACGCCTTCCGGGTGTTCGACATCGTCTTCGTCACCACCGGCGGCGGTCCGGCGGACGCGACCAACACGCTCATGATTTATGGCGTCAAACAGGGGCTCGAATTCTTCAATATGGGCGCTGCTTCCGCCGTGAGCACCGTGATCGTCGTCTGCATCCTCCTCATGGCGGCGGCGTTCATCGCCGTCCTGAAGCCTGGCAGGAACCGGCATGCCTGATCGCGATCGGCTGCTTTTGATTGCACGCCGCGTGGCGATTTGCGCGATCCTCGTGGTCGCGCTCGCACCGGTCGTGTGGCTGTTCTCGATCGCCTACAAGCCGACCCGCGACATCTTCGCCTCCCCGCCGACCTTTTTGTTCACGCCAACGCTCGACAATTTCGAGAGCGTATTTCGCTACTTCAAACTTGGCGCGCTGCTCCAGTCGAGCCTCATCATCGCGATTGGGTCGACAGCGCTCTCGCTTCTTCTCGGCGCGCCGGCGGGCTATGCCCTGGCGCGGTCGGAAAGTCCGCGGGCGATCTGGCTCGCCTATTTCTTTCTCGTCATCCGCACGGTGCCGCCGATCGCGACGCTGATCCCGTTCTATCTTCTGATGCGCGACATCGGTCTTCTTGGCACTTGGTGGGCGGTCATCATCCTCAACACCGCGCTCAATAGCGCGTTCGTCGTCTGGATGATGTTTTCCTTCTTTCGCGCCGCGCCGGTTTCGATCGAGGAGGCGGCGCGGACCGATGGCTGCACGGACTTCGGCGCCTTCGTGCGGATCGCCCTGCCGACCGTGGTTCCCGGCCTGATCGCGAGCGCGATTTTCTGCGTCATGTTCTCCTGGAATGATTTCCTCTACGCGATGTTCCTGACCAAAGCGGACACCAAGACGATTTCGGTCGCCCTTCTCTCCGCCTATGGGACCAAGGACATTTCCTGGGGGACGCTCGGGGCGCTCGCGCATTTCTCCACGCTGCCCATTGTCGCCATGATGATCCTGCTCAACCGGTATTTCGTCCAGGGCCTGACGCAGGGCGTGCACTGAGGCGCAGTTTTCCAACGACGGGAGTTGGTTAGGTCATCGCAGGGGTTTGTCTTGCGCTTTGTTGCAACACCATTGCAATAAGGGAATCGGGCGCGATGATGATCCATGTCGGACGTCGAGTTGCGCACCTCCGAGACGAACGCGTCACATCGCCGCCTGCGGCATAACGGCAGGAACCACCCGGCAGTGCGTGTCACTCGCACGTATCGCCATCTTCGGCGGTCTCCGTTCCGGCCAATTGCTGGCGTGCTGGCCCTGCTTCCCGGAGCGCCGGCCTATCAGGCGAGTGTGACTTGCCTAAAATGCCAGCCGGACTTGATCCCGGCAGTGCGTGCGGCGCTTTTGGATTTGTTCGCGGCTGGATGACAAAACCGGGCTTTCATGCAACCTGTTACGTGCTCATTTTTTCAAGAAGTATTACGTGAACCTGGAGACGGGGGCTCCGATGGCGACAAAAGGTCAAATTGATCTTTTTGAAGCGATCAAGTCGCATACATCCGCATTAGAAACTGAGCGAGACGCTGCGTCAGGGCTGGTTCGTGAGCTTCTTGATCTGCGCCTTGACGACGCTCGCTCGCTTTTAGAATGGCTTTCGCCCATTCTTCAGCTTGACCCACGGGTTTCCCAAGCAACTGAAATGACGCCGCTATCAGGCATTGCAGCTGAACCGGGTCAATATCCGCTGTCGAGGTTCGCTCGCTCGCAGCAGTCCGGACCCCGGTAATCAACCACTCGGCCGGGACCCCGACAACACGCGCATATTCAATGAGCTTCTGGCTCCTGATGCCCTGACCGCGCTCCCAGTTGGACACCGCTGCGCGGGACACGCCGCAGCGCTTAGCCACCTCAAACTGTTGCAGCCCCGCCTCGAGGCGCGCGTGCTTGATACGCTCGCCAATCGCCCTCTTCGCGTCGAGGGCCTCCTCCACATTCCGGGGGTGGTCGGCGACACCAACACTGTCGTCAGAGCGGCTTGACGAAAGTCTAAGTCGCGGACTTGAGAAAAGAATACTGTCTCCCGATGTCATGACCTATTCACCCGTGCATGGATCTGTGTTTCAAAAATCGCTGACGCGCTCGGCGCACCCAGAGAACACGTCTGGGCGGATGGCGTAGGGCAAACCGGTCATTCCGGCGACTGCGAACGAATGCGGCGCCAGACGCCAACCGCTCCGTGGCGCAAGGTCTGATCGTGGCGCGCGCCCGCCTCCGAAAAGCCGATCAATTCGCCTTCCCATGAACTCTCCCTCGCCCTCCGAATTTCTCGCACTGGCGAACGGCCTCCGCTCACGACTGGCTTGCGCCCAACGTCGGCCTCGGAAAAAATTCGCGCATCTTCTTAGCGTCCAAGTTCCGACCCCGGCCCCCTCTAATGGCGAGTCGATCAGCGATCGATCGTACTTTTGCACTAGGGATCAGACCTAGAAAGACCGGACTGCTTTTGAGCCCGCTTCTTCTTCGGCTCAAGCGGAGGGGCGAATGAGCGAAACTATGGTGGCCTTGCGGCCGCCCTGGCACGCTCCGCAGCGTGCGCTTGCGTCCGGTGGTTTTCTTAACGATAGAAGCTCTGTCGCTAATGCGAGGCCTTCCGCCGCTCGTCTTTACTTTTGTAAACCCGTTCTGCCACAATTGCAACCTCTCGGTTGCGCGGCGTGCGGGGGCCAGCCGGCTGACCTCGGGGACCCGATTGCATAATTCCGGCTTGAGCATTTTACGGCGAAGGCCTCATTCGGGCGCCGTCGAGCACGGCCTCTACGGGCTCGGCCGTCTCCCCCGCAACATGAGGGCTGACCTGGCTCTTTCGAAAGCGAAAATTCCTCCGCTTAGCGCAAGGCTCGGGCCCAGGGATCTCACCGACAGCCCTCGATCAGAGCCCAGATTCCCGCTTGCGACGGAATGACAAGACCGCCGGCGGCGGCCCGGCCTCAAAGCATGTCGCGCGCTTTCCCGGTGGCGCGACTTGGTCTAGCATGCGGGGATTCTCGGCACTCGTCGGAGAGAGACAGACGCAAGCGCGCCGGCCCGCGTTTCGCGCCGATGCGCTTCGACTGGGCGAGGATGCGTAGCTGGCAACGGGAGGAAGCGGAAGCGATGAGCCATGTGTCTCTGCGGGCGGACTTCGAGGAACTGATCGAGCTGGACGCGCCGGCCATCCAGGTGGCGACGGACTGTGTGTTCACCGAGGGGCCGGTCTGGCATCCGGTTGATCATTTCCTGTTGTTCTCGGACATGCCGGGCGACGTCCGACGCCGCTGGGACACCGACGGTGGCATGGTTGAGGTCAAGCGCCCGTCGAACAAATGCAACGGCATGACCTATGACGCCGACCGCAGCCTTATCGTCTGTGAACATGCCACGTCCTTGCTCATCCGCGAGAAGCCGGATGGCGCCCGCGAGGTGCTCGCGAGCCATTTCGAGGGCAAGGAACTCAACAGTCCGAATGACGTCTGCGTGCGCTCGGACGGTTCGATCTATTTCACCGATCCCTGGTACGGACGGATGCGCGGTTTCGGCGTCGAGCGTCCGCGCGAGCTCGGTTTTCAAGGCGTCTACCGTCTGCCCCCCGATGGCGACGATCTGCAACTCCTGGTCGATCGCGATCTGTTCGAGCAGCCGAACGGCCTTTGCCTGTCTCCGGACGAGACGCTGCTCTACGTCAACGACAGCGCGAAAAAGCTGATCCGCGCGTTCGACGTCGCAGCTGATGGCTCCTTGTCGGGGGAGCGGCTGTTTGCAAGCGGAATCCAGTCGTCGTCGCAGAGCGGCGGCCCCGACGGGATGAAATGCGATGAGCGCGGCAACGTCTGGGTCACGGGTCCGGGCGGCGTCTGGGTCTATTCCCCGTCAAGCGAGCTGATCGGAAAGCTGCACATCCCGGAGAGCGTCGCCAATCTCGCCTGGGGCGGCGCCGAATTGCGCACCCTATTTTTGACCGCCACCCACTCAGTCTATCGGGTCACGACGAAAGTCGGACCCAGGATCGAACCGTATATGCGCGCGCACGGGGCCGTAAAGGATGCGTCTGCGCCTGCTGGGCAAGGGCTCGATCTCGACCCGCGCCGCGCTGTCCTGATCATTCAGGACATGCAGAACGATGCGGTGAGCGAGGGCGGGGCTTTCGCCGCCTCCGGCGCGCCGGCGCATGCGAAAGCGCAGAACGTGGTCGAAAACATTCGCCGGGTCGCCGCGGCGGCGCGCGCCCGCGGCGTTCCGGTCATCCATGTCTGGTTCGTCGTCGAGCCAGGCGCGCCTGGCGTGACCCTGAACGCGCCGCTGTTCAAGGGGCTCGCCCAGCACAAGGCGGTGGTGCGCGGGACCTGGGGCGCGGCGCCCGTCGAAGGGCTCGAGCCTGACCTCGGCGATTTCGTCGTCGAGAAGATGCGCATGAGCGCTTGGGAGGGCACCCGGCTCGAGACGATTCTCAAAGCGTTCCATCGCGACACGATCATCAACACCGGCGCCTGGACCAACATGTCGATCGAGCACACCGCGCGCACCGGCGCCGACAAAGGCTATGTCATCATCACGCCCGAGGATTGCTGCGCGACGATGAACGCCGATTGGCACAAGGCCTCGATCGGTTACGCCATGCAGAATGTCGCCGAGGTGACCAAGGCCGACGCGGTGATCGCGGCGCTGAAGGGCAGGTGAGGCGCAGGGCCAGGGCGAGGCCGTCAAGCGTCAAACAAGGCCATAATGTCCATCAGCTCCGCGATCGATCGATCGGAGCCGATGAAGGGCTCGCCGGACGGGGAATAGCCCACCACATAAAGCCCAGCCGCGCGCGCCGAACGGGCGCCCGCGCCGCTGTCTTCGACCGCGACGACCTCGGCGGCTTGCAGGGCGAAGCGGCGCGCGGCTTCGCGATAGGGTTCGGGATCGGGCTTGCCCGACGAAACGTCATCGAGGCTCATCGAGAACGCCATGATCTTGCCGACCCCCAGCGCGCGGATATTGGCGTCGACGATCATGCGCCCTGAATTCGATACGCACGCTTGCGCGATTCCGCGCTCCGCGAGCCTGCGCATCGCCTCGAGGGCGCCCGGACTGGGCTCGAGCCCTCCCGCATGAGCGACATAATAGCCCTCGATCGCCGTGATCCATGTCTTGAACGACGAGCCTGCGGGAAAGCGCGGCTTGAGCGCCTTCCAGATGTCGATTGCGTGGACGCCGCGAAACGCCTCCGGCTCGATGTCGCTGAGGTCGACGCCGAGGGCGGCGCTCGCGGCGACCAGCGCGCGCTGATGAAGCGGCTCGCTGTCGATGAGCGTGCCGTCGATGTCCCAGGCGACCGCGCGAAAGAGGCTCATGATGCAGTGAGCTCGGACCGCTCGGCCAGGCGGCGATAGAGGTCGCGATAGCGGCGATAGCCGCGTCGGTAGACATTCGCGGCCTCGCCTCGAGGCTCGATCCGGTCGGCGGGACGCACGAAGGCGGAGATCGCCGACCAGTCGGAAGCAAGCCCCACGCCGATCGCGGCGGTCCAGGCGGCGCCGACGCAGGAGCCCGGATGGCCAGCGAGCCGCTGAACCGGGCGCTCGAGAACATCGGCGACGATCTGCATCCATGCGCGGCTCGTCGAACCGCCGTCGGAGACGACAAAGCGCTCGGTTCTGTAGCCGATCTCGTTCATGACCTCGACATGATGCGCGATTGCATAAGCATAGGCCTCGAACAAGGCGCGCCAAAGATGGCCGATGTCATGCGAGAGCGTCAGGCCGTCAAATGTCGCGCGCGCATTGGCGTCGTGAATCGGCGTCTTTTCGCCGAGAAAATAGGGCGTGACGATGAGGCCGTCGCTGCCGGCGGGACGCGCCTCGGCGAGACGGTCGAGCCATTGATGGATCGAGAGGCCAGCCTCGTCCGCCGCCTGTTTTTCACCGCATGCGAACTGGCGCACGAACCAATTGAGCGCCGAGCCGCCCGTCGCCATGCATCCGTTGGGAACGAACAGGCCGGGCTTTAGATGGTAGTCGAGAAACAGGCGCGGATCGGGGCGCGCCCGGTCGGTCGCTGTCAGAATGTCGACCGAGCCGCCGAATTTGAGCAGGACATCGCCATCGCTCACGATTCCCGCGCCGAGCGCGGAGGCAATGTGGTCCGCGGCGCCGCCGATGACGGGGGTTCCGGGTTTCAATCCGCTTTCCGCCGCGCCCTGTTCCGAAACGGCGCCCAGGATTTCGTGCGAGGCGATCTTGCGGGGCAGCGCGCCGCGCGGGATATGCGCAAGCGCGACCAGCGCGTCGTCAAGCGTGTGCGTCGCGAGGTCGACGAAACCGGCCTCAAGCGCCCAGTTCTGCTCGATTGCGCGCTCGCCGGTGAGGCGCCAGTTGATGGAGTTGTAGGAGCCGAACACGGTGGCGATGCGCGCGAAGATTTCGGGCTCCTGGCGCTCGATCCAGCGAAGCTTCGCTGCGACAAGCTGCTGATTGATTCCATTGCCGGCCTTGGCGATGAAAACGCTTTCGTCGATCTCGGCGCGAAGCTCCTCGACTTCGGCGCCGCAGCGCGCATCGCTCTGCTGGATGCTGGGCCTCAGCAGGCGCCCGCCGGAATCGAGCAGCACCACCGCCGGCAGCATGCCGGTCACGCCGACAGCGGCAATTTCGGCGGCGGAAACGCCGCTCGCCTGCAGAAGCTCGCGCACGATTTCGCCGACGTTGGTCCACCATTGCTCCGGATCTTCCTCCGCCCAGCCTACGTGGTCGGAGCGCAGCGCAACGGGGCGCGAGGCGAGGGCGATCGTCTTATCCGGCAGTCGGATGAGAATTCCGATGGTCGAAGTGGTGCCGATGTCGAGGCCGAGAACGGAGGGCATGGACCGAGGCTCGTATGCTTTATCATATCCGCGAACGCAGGTATCCAGACTCGCAGATGACGGCAAGTCGTGCGCTGGATTCTCGCGCTCGTTGGAATGACATAATGCTTTTGAGCGCGCTCACCTCAACTTCGCCACGGCGTCCATAAAGCGCTTGACGCGCGCGCCGTCGACCGGGTTCCAGGTGTTTCCGTCAACCTTGAAATGCGTGCCGATCACCACGCCGTCCGAGATGGCGAGGATGTCGCGCACGTTCTCGATGGTGACGCCGGTGTTGGCGAGGACGGGAACGTTGGGAACCGCTTCGCGGACGGTTTTCAGGTTCGAGCGGTCGACCGGATCTCCAGTCAATGGACCCGAAACCAGAATCGCGTCGGCAAGCGACGAGAAGACGGCGCTCTTCGCCCTTAACGCGATCGGGCGCTCGTCGAGCGAATGGGCGAACTCGGCGTTGATGTTGAACAGAAGCTTCATGTCGTCGCGGCCGAGACTGTGGCGCAGTCGGAGGGCGCCGGCGCAGTCGGCCTGCCAGAGACCCATATCGGAGGCGAAGAGACCGGTGAAGATCTCGCGCACAAAGCTCGCGCCGGTCGCCGCGGCGATGGCCACGCTGGCGAGCGGATCCCAGAGATAATTGACGCCGAACGGGACCTCGAGATGCGGCCTCACGGCTTGGACGACGGCGGTCATCGCCGCAACTCCTTCCAGCGGCGCCTTGAGGACATAGGGGCGGTCGTTCTCGTTGCCGAACATGACGGCGTCCACGCCGCCTGTTTGCAGAGCGTCGATATCCTTGAGCACGCCTTCGATCAGCTTGCTCACGCCTCCGGCCGCATCGTAAAGCGGCGATCCCGGAAGCGCGCCGATATGCGCCATGGCGATCACGACTTTCGTCTTGTCGCGGAAGAAGTCAAAAACCATGGCGTGAGTTCCTCAGGCGCGCGGCGCTTGATCAATGACCCCAACTCGTAAGGAGGGATTCCGCGTCGCGCGGCGCGCAAACTAGCGCCGACGACAGCATTATCAATCAAAAAAGCGCCTTCGCGGGCTCCGATTTTGTTGATATGGCTGCGCCCTCGCAGACGGGAAAGCGATAAATGCCGGCGATCAATTCGCCCTACTTAGACCTTAACGGCAAGCGCGCGTTCGTAACCGGCGGCGCGCAGGGCATCGGCCGCGCCATTGCGCATGCGCTCGCGCGAAGCGGCGTGAAGGTGGCGATCACTGATATCGATGGCAAGGCGGCCAAGCGAATAGCGGCGGAGATCGGCGAAGGCGCCGTCTCTGTCGCGATCGATGTGCGCGAGCGCGCGTCTGTCGAGCGCGCGTTCAGGGATGCGGTCAGCCATCTCGGCGGCTGCGACATCTGCATCGCCAACGCCGGCGTCTCGACCATGAGCCATGCGCTCGACCTCACCGACGCCGACTGGGACTTCAATTTCGCCGTCAATGCGCGCGGCATATTCCTGACCAATCAGATCGCGGCTCGGCATTTCGTCGCCCAGGGCGCGGGATGCATCGTCAACACCGCGTCGCTCGCCGCCAAGGTCGGCGCCCCGCTGCTCGCCCATTACTCGGCCTCGAAATTCGCGGTGCTCGGCTGGACCCAGGCGCTCGCGCGCGAACTCGCGCCGACCGGCGTACGCGTGAACGCCGTATGCCCTGGTTTCGTCAAGACCGGCATGCAGGCGCGCGAGATCGAGTGGGAGGCGAGCCTGCGCAAGGTGTCGCCGCAGCGCGTCGTCGACGATTATGTGGCGCAGACGCCGCTTGGGCGGCTCGAAGAGCCCGAGGACGTTGCCGACGTCGTCGTGTTCCTGTGCTCGGACAAGGCGCGGTTCATGACAGGGCAGGGGATCAACGTGACCGGCGGCGTCTATATGACGTGAGCCGCACCTCGACCGGCACAGCACAATCGGCCGATGTCTGTGGCGAGTGCTTTTGTCGAGATCGAAGTCAGCGCCGACCTGTGAACATTGGGCCGGCGCCCGGCCGGACGGCGCCAGGCCCTTGGTATCCGTCTGAAAGTAACCTACGGTCGCGGTTCGAGGAACGCGCCCTTCGTCCGAGTTTGCAGTCGCTGTTCCTCATCTCATTACGTGGATAGCGTCGGATCCCAAATGGCCCTCGTCAAAAGCTCGAAAGTCGCCGCTCGGACATCGAAAGCGGCCACTGCTCCCAGCGCGCCGGAACCGAAGCCGCTCGCCAATCCTCCCGGGTTAAACCAAAAATCCGGCGCTCGCTCGCCCGAGGCCCTGTTCGAGCGGATCGCGGCGGCGACCGAGGAATTTGCGAGCGGACTTACGGAAGCTTCGGCGGCGGCCGAGGAATTGCGCAAATCGATGGAGCAGATTGCGTCCGGCGCCGAAGAGGCCGCTGGCGCATCGCAGGAGCAACTCGCGGCGATCAAGCGGATATTCGACGGCCTTCGAACCGCGCGTGGCGAAACGGACGCGTTACGCCGGCGCACCGATAATGTCCAATTGACGCTTGGCGACGCCGCGGAGCGGATAACGGCTTCCGCTCGGGCGATCGAGCGCAACGCCCAGCGCCAGGGCGCGACGATCGAAATCATTGCGGAACTCGAGCGCCGCGCGAGGGATATCGGCGAAATCACGCAAACGGTGAGCCGCATCTCCGACCAGACCAATCTGCTCGCGTTGAACGCCGCGATCGAGGCGGCGCGTGCGGGCGATCACGGGCGCGGCTTTGCGGTCGTCGCAGACGAGGTTCGCGCGTTGGCCGAGACATCCGACCAGAGCGCCCAGGAGGTCAAAAGGCTGGCGGGCGAAATTCAAGTCGATGTTGACGGCGTCGTTGGCGCGGTCAAGACGGCGGCGGAGATGTCCGCGACCGAAGCGAAGGCGGCGGCCGGAGTTGTTGAGACCCTCGAAAATCGCCAGGAGGATATGCGGCGAATTGCCAAGGGCAGCGAGGCGATGCTGAACGCGGCCCTCGAAGCCGAACGGGCGGCGTCCGAAGCGCAGAAAGGCGCCGAGCAGGTTGCCGGCGCCGCTGAGGAACAATCAGCCGGCGCGGGCGAAGCGCAAACGGCGGTTCGGGAGCAGGCGAAATCGCTCGATCAGGGGCAGGAAGCCGCACGCTCCCTGGCCGCGCTGGCTGAAAAGCTCCGCGGCGGGACGGCGGCTGCATCGGCCCCGGACCAGATTGGCGCCACCACCGAGGAGCTTTCGGCGACGATCCAGGAGCTGACGAGCGCCGCGACGCAGATCATGGCGGCTGTTCAACAAATCGAGCGCGGTTCGCAACAACAGGCGTCGGCCACCCACGAAACCTCGACCGCGCTGGCCGAGATCGAAAACAGCGGCAAGCTCGCACAGAAGACAAGCCAGGATTCCAACGAGCGGGTCAGGCAGATGGCGGCCGCTCTCAAAGAGAGCCGGGCCGCGGTCGGGAGGTTGGTCGCCGGGGTCGATGCGGCGCTCGCGGACACGCGAACGAGCTTGGCGACGATCTTGCGATCGGAAACGGTGGGACGCCGCATCGAAAAGATCGTCGACGCCATCGCCCTGATGGCCGTGCAGACAAGCATGCTCGCGGTGAGCGGATCCGTCGAGGCCGCGCGCGCAGGCGACGCCGGGCGCGGCTTCGCTGTCGTGTCCAACGACATCCGAAGCCTGGCGCGGGAGGCGTCGCAAAATGTCGAGCGTGCGAAAGACACGGTGATCGGGATTCTCGATCAGATCGCGACCCTCAAGCGCGATCTCGAACAGGTCGCCACGAACGCCGAAGGCGAGGTCCAGGGCAACCGCGCCGTATTCGCGGCTCTCGACAAAGTGGATGCGGATATGGCGGTGTTGAGCGGCGCCAATCAGGCGATCCTCGAAGGGGCCGAGATCATCCTGGCCAGTGTCGCGGAAGCCGCAGGCGGCGCGCGCCAGATCGCGGCCGCCGCCGAGCAGGCGCGCAACGCCTCTCGGCAGGCCGCGGCCGCTTCGACCGAACAGGCGCAGGGCGCCGACGATCTGGCGGCGGCGATCGAGGAGATCGCGTCTCTCGCCGACGCGTTGAAGCCGCGGGCATGAAGAGCGCGGCCATCCCGGAAGCCTCAAGCCTCGCGACGCGTCGCTTTCTCGTCTTCCGCCTTGCGAAGCGCGTTTATGCGCTGCCGGCCGAAACAGTGGCCGAGGTGATACGGATTCCTTCGACGGCGCGCGTGCCGCAAGCGCCTACGGCGCTCATCGGCCTCGCAAACTTGCGAGGCGCCGTCCTTCCGATTGTGAGCCTGCGGGTTATGCTGGGCATCGAGGTCGAGCAGAGCGCCGCTGCGCGTGCGATCGTCTTGGATGGCGGCGCTCCCGTCGCTGTCGTGGTGGACGCTATCGATGGGCTCGTCACGGTTGACGCCGAGCGGCTCGGAACTCGGTCGGCGCAACTCGGCATTGAAGCCGGCGAGCGGCTGAGCGGCGCGTTTCCGCTAGGCGACGGTCGGGGCGCGGCGAAGATCTTGGACGTCCAGCCGCTTCTTGCCGAAACGTTTGCGCGGCGCACCCGCCCGGAGCGCCCAAACGCAGCCGGCGGCGTCATTGCGACGCGCGCGCCTAAAGCAGCGGCGGAGGAGAGGGAGACTTTCGTCACCTTCGACGTCGCCGGCCAGGAATTTGCTCTCGATCTGGGCCTCGTTCAGGAGATCATCGCGCTGCCGGCCGCCATCGCGGCGGCGCCGCGTGCTGACAAGACGGTCGCCGGCATGATGGCGCTTCGCGAGCAATTGCTGCCCTTGGTTTCGTTGCGTGAATTGCTCGGCTTCGCGCCAGCCTCCGCCTCGGAGACGCGTGCAAAGGTCATCGTCGCCTCGGTCGGCGCCGGGCTGGTCGGTCTCATCGCCGATCGCGCTCGCTCCGTCATCTCCGCCGACCCGACGCTGATCGATCCGGTGCCGCCTGTGATTCAGGCGCGTTCAGGTGGCGAGGCTCGCATCAAATCGATCTATTGCGGCGAGGAAGGACGACGGCTGGTCTCGATCCTCGCGCCCGAACAGCTCTTTCAGGGGGACGTCATGAAACGGCTCGACGAAGTCCGCGATGGATCGGGGCCGCAGCCGCAGATCGACCGGGCGAGCGGGGAGCGGAAGTTCCTGGTGTTTCGGCTCGGCCGGGACGAGTTCGGATTGCCGGTGGAAGCGGTGGTCGAAGTGGCGCGTGCGCCGGATCGGGTCACACGCGTTCCCAAGGCGCCCAAGTTCCTGGAGGGCGTCATCAATCTACGCGGCGCCGTGGTCCCGGTGGTCGATCAGCGGCAGCGCTTCGATATGCCGCGACTCGAACAGGGCGATGGGCGTCGCCTTGTCGTTGTTCAAACAGGCCGCCACCGTGCGGGCTTGATCGTCGACAGC
Source organism: uncultured Alphaproteobacteria bacterium (assembly GCA_963726105.1). GTDB lineage: Bacteria > Pseudomonadota > Alphaproteobacteria > Rhizobiales > Beijerinckiaceae > Roseiarcus. The sequence continues at coordinate 222,102 of CAVSBJ010000012.1, read as the reverse complement.
GTTTCTGAAGTGCTGCGCACCACTGCCGACGCCATCAAGGACGCGCCGGACCTGACCGAGGACATCGCGCGGCTTGTTACTGGCGTGGTCAATATCGAGGCCGAGGGGCGAATCCTTCTCATTCTGGATCCTGCGGAGCTTCTGACGCGAGCCGAGCGCGGCCTGCTCGACAAATTTGAAAGCAGCGCGCAGGCGCCCCCATGATCAAGGTCCTCGTCATCGACGACTCGGCTCTCATGCGCAAGCTATTGGGACGCGTGCTCGCCGATGTCAGAGACTTCGAGGTCCATTTCGCGCGCAACGGCATCGAGGGTCTGGAACAACTCGCCGCCGTGAATCCCGATATTGTCACGCTCGACATTCATATGCCGGGAATGGATGGGTTGGCCTGCCTCGACCGGATCATGATCGAGCATCCCCGGCCCGTGCTGATGGTGTCGTCATCGACGCGCGATGGCGCGGATGTGACGCTGGAGGCGCTGCGTCTGGGCGCGGTGGATTTCGCGCTGAAGCCCGAAGGCGCGCTTTCGCTGCACATGGACGTGTTCGGACCGCTGTTCGTCGCCAAGGTGCGTGCGGCCGCAGGCGCCAAGCTGAGGGCGAGCCTTCGCCTGCGCGAACGCGTGCAGCATCGCTTCCGAGGAAGCGTATCAGCGCTTCCACGCGTTCGCGGCGCCGCCCAAGCGCCCGAGCGGGCCGAGGGAGACGGAATTGTTGTGGTCGGAACCTCGACCGGGGGGCCTTCGGCGCTAGAGTTGTTGCTCGGCGCGTTGCCCTCGACCTTTCCGTGGCCCATCGTCATCGCTCAGCACATGCCAGCGAGTTTCACCGGTGCGCTCGCGCGGCGCCTCGACGGTCTCTGCGCGATCGGCGTCAGGGAGGCGGCTCGCCCCACCGCGCTCGAGCCCGGCCACGCCTATATCGGGCGCGGCGATGGCGACGTTATTATTTCGAAGATCGCCGGCGATCTGGTCGTCGCGCCAGCCCCAGCCGATGCCCGGCGCCCATGGCATCCGAGCGCCGACCGCTTGGTGGAGAGCGCGATCGCGCATGTTCCCCCTCACCTCCTGGTCGGCATTCTTATGACCGGCATGGGCGACGATGGCGCGGGATCCATGACGACGCTTCGTGCGTTGGGGGGGCGGACGATTGCGGAGGCGGAGGAAACGGCCGTTGTGTGGGGCATGCCGGGAAAACTCGTCGAGGCGGGAGGAGCGACCTGGGTGCTCCCCCTTCCGGATATCGCTCGGCAACTGAGGAAGCTGGCGCCCCTTCATGCCCCTGATCCGCAAAGAGTTCTGAAAAGGCCGCCGCGAACGTACCGCGCCAGACGCTCCCGTCCTTGGCAAGCGCGTCAGCTGACGAACGCTGGGCTGCCGCGCGCGTAGCGCGCGACCCCGCCGCCATTCCCTCGCTCGGCGAAGCGCTCGCGCGTGAGGGCGACACGCGCGTGCGCGAGGCGATCTTTACCGCCCTTGCGCGAGTTGCGACCTCGGAGAGCGCACGAGTCATATTGCCCTATCTGCGGGTCGACGACGCCAGCACGCGCACTGGCGCGATGGACGCCCTTCGCGCGATGCCGGACGCGTGCGGGCCACACCTGCCGGGACTGCTCGCCGACCCGGACCCGGACGTGCGGATGCTGGCCTGCGATCTCGTGCGCGAAATGGGCGGCGCCGATGGAGCGCGCTGGCTGTGCGCGCTGATCGAAACCGAGCCGGAGGTCAATGTTTGCGCCGCCGCGGTGGAGGCTTTGGGCGAGATCGCAGACGCAACAGCGGCGCCATCCCTTTCGCGTTGCGCCGAACGCTTTCCTGACCATCCGTTCCTCGGTTTCGCCGTCAAGGTCGTCGCCGAGCGCCTGCGCGGTCTGCCGCTGGCGCCTCGTGGTTGAGACCAAGCTGCTCGACGCCGAGGAATATCGCCGGCTGTGTGACTATCTCTATCGTCACACGGGGATGGCCTTCACGGAGGCGCGACGCTATTTCGTGGAACGCCGCGTCGAAGAGCGGATGATCGCGACCGGATCGTCCTCGTTTGCCAGCTATTTCGCGCGCCTGCGCACGAACCTGCAGGGTGAATTGGAAAGCCTGATCAACGCCTCGACGGTCAACGAGACCTATTTCTATCGGGAGGACCATCAGTTCGCCTGTCTGACGTCCAATCTGCTCCAGGAGCGCCTGCGCATCAAGCCGCGGGGCGAGACGATGCGGATCTGGTCCGTCCCCTGTTCGACGGGCGAGGAACCTTATTCGATCGCGATCTGGCTCTTGGAAAACTGGACCGAGGTGGACGCTCACGACATCGAGATCGTGGGCTCCGATATCGACACCAATGTCCTGGAAGCCGCGCGTACCGGCGTTTTCGGCAAGCGCGCGCTCATGCGTCTGAGTCCGGCGCTGACCGGCAAATATTTCACGCCCGCCGGCCCCGAGCATTGGCAAATCATCGACGAGTTACGCCAGTCGGTGCGGTTCACGGCGGCCAATATCGTCGAGCGGGCCGAAACGCGGCCGCACGGCCTGTTCGATGTCATTTTTTGCCGTAACCTGCTCATCTATTTTGACGACACCTCGCGCCGGGTGGCGGCGGAGAATCTCTATGAGAGCCTGGCGCCGGGAGGATACATTTGCCTCGGCCATGCGGAATCGATGAGTCGCATCTCCTCCCTGTTCGAAGTGTGTCGGTTCGCGGACGCCATTGTTTATCGCCGGCCGCCGGAGACGCCGCATGTCTGACCGCAGAATGCGCATCCTGATCGTGGACGACGCCAACCTGGTCAGGCTCTACTATCGACAGATCCTGGAGGAGGCCGGCTTCGAGGTCGAAGAGGCGCTCAACGGCATTGAAGCGCTCGAAAGGCTGCTCGTCACCCCGCCGGACGCGTTGATCGTCGACATCAATATGCCGCGGATGGATGGCGTCACCTTCTTGAGCGCGCTGAGGCGGCACGCTTTGCCTTTGTCCTCAATTCCGGCCTTGGTCACCAGCACCGAGTCGAGCGCGGCCGACGTCGCCGCGGCGCGCGCCGCCGGCGCCAATTTCTACTGCGTCAAGCCGATCCGCCGCGAGGATCTCGCGCGCACCATGGCGATGTTCTGCGGCGCTCCTCAATGAATGAGTTCCTCGAACAGTTTCTGGTGGAGGCGCGCGAACTCGTCGAGCAGGTCACCGCCGACCTTCTCGCGTTGGAGCGCGATCCCGGAGACCGAGCGAGCCTGGATGGGTCTTTCCGTGCGTTTCACACCCTCAAAGGGGGCGCCGGCATCGTCGACTTCGCAGCGATGGGGCGAGCGATGCACGCTGCCGAGGATGTCCTGTCGATGGTTCGCAACGGCGATCGCCCAGTCACCGTTGGCCTCATCGGCGACTGCCTGGCCTGTCTTGACCAGGTGGTTCAATGGCTCGATTCCATAGAGGAGAGCGGCGAACTTCCGACCGAGGCGGACGCCGCGGCGGATCGGCTAGCGGCCCGCTTCGCTGCTGACGAAGCGCTGATGGAGGCCGCGACGCTCGAGGCGCCGAAGTCAGAGGCGCCGGCCGTCGCAGCGCAGGCGCAACCCTCTGATGTCGCGCTCGCCATTCTGCGTGAGCAGATTGCGTTGCTTGCCGTCCGCGGCGAGGGACTCGAGGGTCGGACCGCGTCGGCCGCGCGCGTGGCCGCCAATGTATTTCGCCATCTGGGACAAGTCGGCATCGCTGAACGGATTGTCGACGCCGTCACGGATGGCCTCGCAGGCCCCGACCCGACCCGCGTAGCGCGCGCGATCGAATTTGCGATCGAGAGCCTGGACGAGGCGCCCGCGCCTGATCCGGTCGCGCCGATCGCCCTTCGCATCGACCCCTTGTCCCGCTCGCTGCGCGTCGATGCCGAGCGGGTGGACGCGCTCGTGAGCCTCACTGGAGAACTGACCGTCGCCAAGAACGCCATCGGTCACATCGCGATGCTGGCGCGGGAGGGCGATAACGCGCTCTCCCACTCGATCGCCAGCGAATACGGCAAGCTCGACCGCCTGATCGATGGCTTGCAAAGAGCCGTGCTGGAATTACGGATCCTTCCGCTGCGCCGCGTGTTCCAGAGGTTCTCGCGGCTTGTGCGGGAGATGTCGGAATCGCTGGCGAAGCCGGTGCGGCTGGTGATCGAGGGCGAGGAGACCCAAGCCGACAAGGCGATCGTCGAGATGCTGTTCGAGCCGTTGCTCCACGTCGTGCGCAACGCGGTGGATCACGGCGTCGAGCCCAGCCCTGAGCGCGCTGCCGCAGGGAAATCCGTGATCGCCACGATTTGTCTCCGTGCGCGCCGCGAAGGCGACCATGTCGTCGTTGAGGTTGAAGATGATGGCCGAGGGATCGACGCGGACCGCATTCGCAGGACAGCTGTCGAGCGCGGTCTGGCGACCGCCGACGCGGTCGCCGGCATGAGCGAAGAGGCCGTCGTCGACCTCATCTTCATGCCGGGCTTTTCGACCGCGCCCGACGTCACCGACCTGTCGGGGCGGGGCGTGGGCATGGATGCGGTGCGCGAGTCCATCGAACGCCTGGGCGGGCGTGTCCAGCTCGAGACCCGCGCCGGCGCCGGCAGCACCGTGCGCTTCGTGCTCCCCTTCAGCGTGATGATGACGCGGGTGATGACGGTTGAGGCGGGTGGACAATGGTTCGGAATTCCATTGGACGCTGTCATCGAAACAGTGCGCGTCCGGCGCGAGGAGATCCGATCCATCGGTCAAGCCCATGCGTTGGTGCTGCGCAATCGGACCGTTCCCCTGATCGGGTTGGCCGCGACCCTTGGATGGGCGAAGGCGGAATCGAACTCCGACGCGACGGTCGTCGTGGCGTCGAGCGGCGGCATATTAGGGGGCCTCGAAGTTGACAGGCTCGGCGCGCGTATGGACGTTATGCTAAAGCCGCCAGAGGGATTATTGTCGGGAATTCCGGCAATCGCCGGCACGACCATGCTCGGCGACGGTCAGGTGCTGCTCGTTCTCGACGTCAAGGCGGTGTTTACGCTGACAACTTCTTAGGCCGGTCTTTAGGTTCTCGTGCTCCCTCTGTGGTTGAGGTTTCATGGTCTTTAAAATTCTCGTGGTCGACGACAGCAAACTGGCGCGCATGGCGGTCGCCAAGGTTTTGGGAGGGCTTTGCCCGGACTGGTCCCGTGTCGAGGCGGCCAACGCCGACGAGGCGCTCGCGGCGCTGGACGAGCAAAAACCGGATCTCGTGGTGCTGGACTTCAACATGCCGGGTCGCGATGGCCTGGATCTCGCGGCGCAGCTTCGCCGCCTGCGCCCGACAATGCCCGTCGCGGTGATTTCCGCAAACCACCAACAGGAGATCATCGACCGAGCCAGCGCGGTGGGCGCCACATTCCTTTCCAAACCGCTCACCGAGCCCGCGCTCAGGGATTTTATCGAGGGCGCCGAGCGTCAGATCCGGGCTGCGAGGCATGAGTAGACCCGCGCCGACCACACTGAACGAACTGGAGCTCGACGCGCTGACCGAGCTTGTCAACCTCGGCGTCAGCAAGGCGGCGCTTAGCCTGCGTGAAATGATCGGCGAACAAGTCCTGCTGTCGGTGCCGAGCGTAGACTTGATTGCGCGCAAGCGGGCGATCGAAACCTTGGGAAAGAACGAGCCGAATAAGCTCGTCGCGGTGCACCAGGTGTTCGAGGGCGACATTCATGGCCGGGCGCTGCTCATATTTCCGGAAACACGCAGTCTCGAGCTTGTTCGCGCCGTCACCAGCGGAACCCTTCCGCTCGAGGACATTCTCGAACTCGAGCACGAAGCGCTCGCCGAGACTGGCAATATCATCCTGAACGGCTGTCTCTCCACCATCGCCAATCTCCTGCAACGAACCTTGATGATATCCCTGCCCGAAATCCTGCGCGGCGATAGCACCGCGCTGTTCAGCCTGCCGCCGCCGCCAGAGGCCGGCGATTTCGTTTTGTTCGTCTACATCAACTTCTCCGTTCGCGAGCGCGACATCCAGGGCTATATCGCGCTCTTGATGGACTTGCCCTCCCTGGAATCTCTGAAGACTTTGCTGGACGAATTCATAGCAAGAACAGCAGGTGAAGCCCCGCTACCCTCGAATGCTTGACACGACCCAAAAAGATCTGGCGTGGACCCTATTCGATGCCGTGGACCTGGGCGTCGCGGTTCTCGACTGCGATCGCCGGGTCGTCGCGTGGAACGCGTGGCTCGCATCCGCATCGGCCATTTCACGCGAGGCCGCGATCGGCGCCAGCTTCGAGGATTTGTTCCCGGAAGATAGCGTCAATCACCTTTCTCTCGCCGTGACCGCTTCTCTGGAATCGGGCACGTCGCGTCTCCTGAGCCAGTCCTTGCACCCGACGCTTCTGCCGCTGAAGACGCGCTCGGGTCAGGACATGATTCACGTAGCGACGGTGCGCGCGGTCGACGACCCGCCAAACCGCTACTGTCTCATCCAGGTTTTCGACGTGTCCGTCGCGGTCAAACGCGAGCGCCTGCTACGTGAGCGGCAAAACGCGCGTTATGACGCCGTGGTCGACAGCGCGCCTGACGTCATCCTCACCCTCGACGATGAAGACACCATTCAGTTCGCCAATCCGGCCGCTGACCGGCAGTTCGGCTATGCGGCGAAAGAGCTGATCGGCCGGCCGGCCGCCCTGCTTTTCGAGGATCGCGCTGCCTGGAACGAGACGCGGCGCGCGGTCCTCAACGGCGACGCCGTTCGCCAGCCCGTCGAGGTGATGGCGCGGCGCAAGGATGGCTCGGCGAGCTATCTTGAGGTGTCGCTCTCGCGCTGGGTCAGCCAGTCGCGCGTTCTCATCACCGCCATCCTTCGCGACGTGAATGAAAGGCGCGTCGCGCAAGAAATCCTGCGGAACAGTGAAGCGCAATTTCGCGCCCTCGCGCAGGCTATGCCGAACCACGTCTGGACGGCGCGGCCGGATGGCCAACTCGAGTGGTTCAACGCGCGCGTCTACGAATACAGCGGTATGAAGCCGGGAACGCTTGACGGCGAAATGTGGAGCGGCCTCGTTCATCCCGACGATAGGTCGACCGTCACCGAGCTCTGGCGGGCGGCGCTCGCGAAAGGCGCGCCTTACGAGGCCCAATTTCGGATCCGCAGCGCGAACGGCGCATATCGTTGGCACCTTGCGCGCGCGTTTCCGACGCGCGGAGCCCATGGCGCGATCGTGCGCTGGGTCGGCAGCAACACTGATATCGAGGACCAAAAAGTTGCCGCACAGACGCTGGCCGACGTCAACGCGACCCTTGAACAGCGCGTGTCTCAACGCACCAGCCAGCTGATGCAAGCCGAGGAAGCGCTGCGACAAAGCCAGAAGATGGAAGCGGTGGGGCAACTCACCGGCGGCATCGCTCACGACTTCAATAATCTTCTTCAGGGAATTCTTGGCGCCCTCGATATCGTCAAGAGACGCATCGCCGAAGGGCGGATCGTCGACCTCGATCCATTTCTAAACGGGGCTCTGGATTCGGCCAATCGCGCGGCGACTTTGACCCATCGTCTGCTGGCCTTCTCGCGACGCCAACCCGTCGATCCTCGCCCCCTGGACGTCAACGAGCTGATCGGCGCCGTCGAGGAACTGCTGCGCCGCTCGCTCGGCGAGAATATCGATTTGCGCGTTGCAGCACAGGAGGGCCTCTGGCTCGTAAGGTGCGACGGAAATCAACTCGAAAACGCGCTCCTGAACCTTGCGATCAATGCGCGCGACGCGATGCCAAATGGCGGCGCTGTGACGATAGACACGGCAAACACCGTGTTCGATGCGCGCCAGGGGCGTCAGCGCGACGTGAGCGCGGGCGAATACGTCTGCCTGCGCGTCAGCGACACGGGCGTCGGAATGCCTCCGAGCGTGAAAGCGCGAGCGTTCGATCCGTTCTACACCACCAAGCCCATCGGCAAGGGCACCGGGCTCGGCCTGTCGATGATCTATGGCTTCGTAAGGCAATCGGATGGCTCCGTGCTGATCGACAGCGAACCGGGGAAGGGGACCTCGATCGAGATCTGCCTGCCGCGTTATAAAGGCGATGCCATCGGGGCCCCGGTCCAGGAGTTTTCGGGAGACAATCGCGCCGAAGCCAACGAAGTTGTTTTGATCGTGGAGGACGAAGCCGTCGTTCGCCTCCTTATCGTCGAGACTCTCAACGATCTGGGCTATCAGGCGCTCGAGACGGCGGATAGCGCAGCCGCGCTACGAATCCTGCAGTCGTCGCAGCGCATTGACCTGCTTGTGAGCGACATCGGCCTGCCGGGCCTGAACGGCCGCCAGCTCGCCGACGCCGCGCGCGTCACGCGTCCAAGGCTGAAGGTCCTGTTCGTGACGGGATACGCCGAAGACGCCGCCGGAAGCGCGTTCCTGGAACCGGGCATGGAGATTGTCATCAAGCCGTTTACGATGGAGGCGCTCGCGAGCAAGATCCGCGAGATGATCGAGGGCGCCTAGGCCGGAAATCGGCCGGTTGATACGAGTCAACCTGAACGGAGATCGCTCTAGTAGCCGAGCGCCGCGCCGTCCTTGCGTGGGTCTGAGCCGCCGATCAGGACGCCGCGCCCGCGGTCGATCACGATCGCTTGTCCGCCGCCCAGAGGCCGCTCGACTTCGGTCAGAACGTGGCCGAGCGCGCTGAGCTTTTCCCGCATCGCTGGCGAAACGCCGCGTTCGATCTCCACTCCGCCCAGATGCGGGCAGACGCGGGGAAAATCGAGCGCCTGTTGAATGTCCATCCCATATTCGACCGCGTTGCTCAGAACCCAGGTCTGGCCCATCGGCTGATAATGTTCGCCCATCACGCCAAAGCAGATCGCGGGCTCGCCGTCGCGCGTCGCCAGGCCCGGCATGATGGTGTGCGCGGGCCGCGTGTTCGGCGCAAAGCTGTTGGGATGGCCGGGCTCGAAGGCGAAGCACAATGCCCGGTTCTGCAGAAGCACGCCTGAGCCTTTGGCAAGGATGCCGCTGCCGAAGGTCTGGTAGATCGAATTGATGAGACTGCAGGCGCCGCCGTCGCGGTCGACCACGGAAAGGGTGACCGTATTGCCGCTCGCCGCGAGCGCGATTTCGCCTGGCGCGGGCAAAGTGGAAAGGGCGCGCTTGTCGTCGATATGCGCCGCAAGCGCCGCGAGGTAATCGCGAGAGAGCAGGCGGTTGAGAGGCGTCTCCCGTTGGCGCGGGTCGGCGAGGAAGGCGCCGCGGTCGCGGTAGGCCATGCGCGCAGCTTCGATGTGCCGATGGAAGCGCATCGCGCCGTCCGGTCCGTCCGGAGCGTCGCCGAGCGCTTCCAGCTCGCCGAGAATCATGAGCGAGACCAGACCCGGCCCGTTGGGCGGGCACTGCCAGACGTCGAGCCCGCGCCATCGAAGTGAGATCGGATCAACGAACTCGGCGCCCTTCAGTCCGTTGGCGAAGTCCTCTTCCGTCTGCACGCCGCCGCGCGCGCGAAGCGTCGCCGCCATGTCGGCTGCGATCGGGCCCTTGTAGAAAGCCTCAGCGCCATGCTTGGCGATGGCGTGCAACGTGTTGGCGAGCGCTGTCTGGACGATTCGATCGCCCTCGCGAGGCGCGCGGCCGTGAGGTAGAAAGAGCGTATTCCCGGCGCGGCGCAGCTTCGCCTCGTGCATCGACCAATCCCAGGCCACACGCTGGTGCACCGGAAAGCCGTCCTCCGCGCATTGGATCGCGGGGAGAAGCAATTCGTCGAACCCCTTGGTCCCGTAAGCGTCCAGAAGCAATTGCCAGCCGGAGACGGCGCCGGGGATGGTGACGCCGTGGGGAGACGTGTCCGCTGGGGGAGTTGGGCCTTCGCCTTTCATCAAATCGAGCGAGGCGGCGGCCGCCGACCGGCCTGAGCCGTTGATCGCGACCACCTTGCCGCCGCCCGGCGGCGCATAAAGGCAGAAGCAATCGCCGCCGAGTCCCGTCGATTGCGGCTCGACCACCGCGAGCACGGCGCAAGCCGCAACCGCCGCATCGACGGCGTTGCCGCCGGCGCGCAACACTTCGATCGCGGTCAGCGAGGCGATCGGCATGGAGGTCGCCGCCATGCCGTTCACGGAATAGACGGGGCTGCGTCCGCTCTGATGGAAGTCTCGCAATGACCGGTCCTCTTTTGCATGCCGGCAAATTGAGCCGACAATGTTGCTTTAAGGGTTTAAGCCGGCTCGGGCGTCATTTTGCAACCGGCTTCATCCATTCGCGCAAATTGCATGAGTTTTGCGTCCCAGTCGGTGGCGAAATCAACGTGAACGAGAGCGGAGTTTGAGCGGAATGGAATTTGATCTGGTCATTCGCGGCGGAACGGTCGTCACCGCCGCCGATGTCGGCAAAAGTGATGTCGGTGTGAGAGACGGCCGAATCGTCGCGCTCGCCGAAAAGCTGCCGCGCGCCGCATCCGAAATCGACGCCTCGGGGCTTCTCGTTTTGCCCGGCGGCATCGACAGCCACGTCCATTTCGACCAGCCTCAGGGTCCGGGCGTCGTGATGGCGGACGGGTTCGAGAGCGGCACCCGCAGCGCGGCGGCGGGCGGCAACACGACCGTGCTCGCCTTTGCGCTGCAGCCGCGCGGGCAATCCTTGCGCCAGAGCGTCGAGGACTACCACGAGAAGGCGAAGGGGAAGTGTTACGTCGATTACGGATTCCACCTCATCGTCACCGATCCGACGCCAGCGGTGCTGGGACAGGAGCTGCCGGCGCTGGTGAGCTCAGGGTATCCGTCATTCAAGGTCTTCATGACCTACGACAACATGGTCCTCACGGACCGCCAATTGCTCGAGGTCTTCACCGTCGCCCGCGAACAGGGCGCGCTCGTCATGGTTCATGCCGAGGGCTACGACCAGATCAAATACATGACGGATCGCCTCGAGCGCGACGGCAAGACCCATCCTTACTTTCATGCGGAATCCAGGCCCGAGCTCGTCGAGCGCGAGGCGACCCATCGCGCGATTGCGCATGCGGAGCTGATCGGCATTCCGATCATGATCGTGCACGTGTCCGGGCGCGAGGCGATGGAGCAGATCGAATGGGCGCGTGGGCGGGGCATGAAGATCTATGCCGAGACCTGCCCGCAATATCTCGTGTTGACGGCGGAGGATCTCAAAGGGCTCAACATGGACTTCTCGGGCGCGAAATATGTCTGCTCACCGCCGCCGCGTGATCGCGCATCGCAAGAGGCGATCTGGCGCGGCCTCATCGGCGGCGTCTTCGATACGTTCTCCTCAGACCATTGTCCGTTCCGGTTCGAAGACGAGGCCGGCAAAAAGACGCCGAAGGGACGGACCTCATTCCGCTGGGTGCCGAATGGCATTCCGGGAGTGGCCGCGCGGCTGCCGATCCTATTTTCCGAGGGCGTCAAGAAGGGCCGCATTTCGCTCTCGGACTTCGTCGCGCTGACCGCGACCAACCACGCGAAAATGTATGGCCTCTATCCGCGCAAGGGCTCGATCATGGTCGGCGCCGACGCCGACATCGCCATCTGGGATCCGGACAGGAAGGTTGCGCTCTCGCAGGATCTCATGCAGCACGGCAGCGACTACACGCCGTACGAAGGTTTGGAAGTGACGGGATGGCCGATCAAGACGCTGCTGCGGGGGGCGCTGGTCGCCGAGGATGGCAAGATCGTCGGTGAGCCGGGAATGGGTCAGTTCCAGGCGCGCCAGACGACTCAGAGTGCGGGAAGCGCCTAGTCTAGGCGCTCGTTCGTGCTGCTACGCACGGAAACGCTCACTTGTTTGATTCGGCGCCACCCGAAGAAAATACCGCCGACCGCCCCGCTTCACCCCCAACTTGCCCGAAGGGCTGGGCCGCGTCCGAAGAAGGCGGCCCCGATAGCGGCGAAGGGCTTAGCGTTTGCGTTACCGGCGCTCGCATCTTCCACCCGGTGGTTAGCCGGCCGGTTAGATAGTCAGCGTCAGCGGACAGGGGGATGCCGCGACGGGAGGCCATACCGCCGGACGGCGGTCCAAAGAAGTCGTTGCTCGCCCACAGAAAGTCGCTGAGCTGGCCGGTGAGCGAGGGGGCGAGGAGGAAAAAGGGGCCCGCCGTGAATGCCTCCGCGTCGGCGGATTGCGGAACGTCGATGACGTCCGCGAAAAAGTCATAAGGCGAAACGTCGCGCGCTCCGGGGGCCTCAGCGCTCGCAGGGGCGAGCGCTGACGGCAATCCGTCGGCTAGGGCCGCTGGCACGGCCTTGCTGTCGAGGATTAGAGCCGAATTGGGATCGTCCGCGTCGCCGCCGAACCGGGACAGGGTGATGCTGGCCGCGGCGTCGTCCTCAGCGACGACCTGCTCACCGATCGCGATCGGAACGCAGCCTCCGGGGCACCCGTCCAGATTGATGGGACGGACGTCCGCGCGCGCGCCGCTTCCCGCCGCCATCGCGACCACCGCCGCACCAACCCCAAGCGCCCATCGCGCGCCACGCCGCACCTTGCTCATCCCCTAAGCTACGGTCGCTGCCTGGGACTTACTAGGGGGAAGGATGAGGGACTGTCAATGCGCGTTCACGGATGGACGGAAGAGATGGCCCTCGCGCCTGTCGACGGGAGCGAGCCGCTTCTGGATTGGGGTGGACGAAGGGAACCGCGCAGACAGCAATCTATTGCAGAAAATCCGAAATTGCGCTAAGCTTGCGGGATGAGCAATCCTGCGCTGTCTGAATGGCCAAGGGCCCTGGGGCCTGTTCCGGCGCCGCTGTAGCGGAAAAGGGGGCGAGAATTTTCTTCTCGCGAAAAATCCTTGTAACCCATTGATAAGTCACGATTTGGACGAGAGAATCCAAGGAAATCCAAACGTTTCCAACCTTCATAAACGAGGGTTTTCGCGGTCAACCGGCCATGCGCCAAGAAAACCCAAACGGGTCGATCGGAGCAACGTCGCCGCCTCCTGCCGCCAACAGGCCCCGAACCGAATCCATCGAAGGCAAAGCGCCTCAGGAAGATTGGTTAAGCGCTTCGCTCAGAAAGCGTGTGATCGCGTTCAGCATGCTGTCATCTGCGTCCTCCTGGTTTGATCCCAGCGCCTTCAGCGCCGGCTTCGCGACCATGAGAGAATGGTCGCCGCCCTCCACGACGTGAAGAGTCGAGGGCGCATGCATCCGCTCCCGAACGCCCTCGAGAAGGTCAAGCGGGCAGAGCGGGTCGCGCGTTCCCTGGGCGAAGAAGACCGGCGTCTTCAGTTCCAACAACACCTGGTCGCGCAGCCGCGATCGGTCGGTCGCCCCGCAGAGCGGATAGCCGAAGCAGATGATGGCTTCGACCGGATCGACGAGGGCGACGTGGCAGCCGACGCGCCCGCCCATGCTCTTGCCGGCGAGCACGATTGGCCCGTCGTGACTGGCGCGAAGCGTGGCGAGCGCCGCTCGATGCGCTTCGATGAGCTTGGGCAGCGGGTCCGGCCGCTTTCGGGCCGCCAAGGCATAGGGGTAGTCGAACGGCTCGACCGGCCCGATCGTCGAGAGGAGCCGTGCAAAGGTCCGCATGCGCGGATGCGAAGACGGGGCGCCGGCGCCAGGCGCAAGGAGAAAGGCAGGACCGGCCATGAGCATCAGCTTACCGGTTCGGGAAAGCCGCGTCAGCCGACGGTTCCCGGCTTGCCGGGGGCATCGCCGAGGCGACGCTTCGTCTTCGTCAGAAACTCGCCGCAACCGATTTCAATCGCTAAACTTCGGCTGAACTCGCTGCTTCTCTTCCGCCAAGGACGCCGGTTAATGATGGACATCAACATTCCCGAAGTGGTCGCCGAGGTCGAAGCGGCCTTCGCGCGTTACGAGTGCGCCCTTGTCGTCAACGATGTCGCCGAGCTTGACGCGCTGTTCTGGAAGAGCCCGTATACCCTGCGCTACGGCGCGACCGAGAATCTCTACGGTTACTACGCGATCGCTGCTTTTCGCGCCGGCCGCTCGCCCGCCAATCTGGCCCGCGATCTCACAAAAACGGTGATCACGACCTACGGGCGCGATTTCGCCACCGCCAACACTGAATTCAAGCGCCCAACGGGGACCGGACGTCAGAGCCAGACATGGGTAAGGACAGACGAGGGATGGAGGGTCGTGGCGGCTCACGTGAGCCTTTTGAACGCGCCTTGATTCGGGGCGCTACGCCGGCTTTAGCTGTCTCCTTGAGAGCGCAAAGGCGCGGGCCAGAGGGGCAGAGGTCTCGCGAGCGGGCGTCGCGGGTTGCCGGGTAAAGGACCAGCTATCGCAGGTCGGCCTTGAGCCGTTCGAAGATTTCCCTCCCCTCGAGATCGAGCAGGCGCAGGCCGACCGCTAGAGGCGGCCAGCTTGCCGCGACGGCCTCGCTGATGGCGTCGGAAGCGCCGGCGGCTTGGATCTCGGTTTCCTTAAGAACAGCCGGGCCGTGATCGGCGCCGACGCCAAAGAACTGAAGCCGGAACCTTTGGAGCCTCACGCCGAGAATGCGTTCGAGCTCGTCCAACGGATCAACCTCGAAAAAACCGACGGCGGGACGCACACCCAGCTCTCGACCGCGACGAGCGGCGCTGGCGTCCCGCTCTGCTCGAATTGACGATTCGTCGGCGCGCGGTTCACGCGCCTTCCGGGCGATGAGGTTCGCCACTTTGCCCCAGTGGGCGGCGGCTTCTGGCGCCGCTGCTCGTCGCTGGCGCTGGCGGGCCTCGGAATAAGCGCGGACGCGGAACGTTGCGATCAATCGATCGGCGTCGGCGGAGGGTGTTTCGGCGATCACCGCCGCACGAGTGCCCGCGAGCGGCGTCACGGACCGGCGGACATCCGAATGAGACCGTCTTCCGCGAATGGACATCTCTAAACCCTGTCAACCATTTGGGACGAGACGCAGCCCAGATCATCACGGTCACGTTACAACTCAAAAAGAACGCAAATAAACTCTCGTGATCGGTTGTGTTTTAAAATGCCAATAAGCTCAAGAGTCAAGCTCCACAACCGCACGGTTTAAAACGGGCTTAATTTTTTCGCAAACGCGGTTGTATCGTTGCCCGCGGCACAAAAAGGGCCGCCGTCGGGGCGGCCCTCGAAGTCCTTGAAGGCGCGTAGCTTTTAGCCGAGGCTGGGCGCCAGGCGCGCCGTGCGCTGGCGGCGGCCGACGAAGGTGAGCGCGAAAAAGCCCAAACCCAGCATCGCCCAGGTTGACGGCTCCGGCGCGCCAGCGACGCTTAGCGTTCCGCTTTCCTCGATCGGGTAAGAGCCGCCAGCCAACTCGTAGAGCGAATACGTGCCTGGCGAACTCGCCCAAAGATTCCAGTAGCCCGCATTGTCCGCGGTGGTGAACAACAGCCCGCTGTAGTCGAAGGCCATGCCGGTGGAGGAGTACAGGTTGTCGTAGATGAACAAGCCGTCCGGGCTGGTGGACGAGTTCGGGAAGCTCGGATTGGCGAAGACCCCGCTGATAGTCTGGTTGGTAAGGCCAGCGACGGCGCCGGAAACACCGGTCACTTCGTTCGCGGAATTCACCGTGAATTCTCCCGTCGCCGTCAGTTCCGCATCGCTCGACTGAAAATTGAACTTGTAAGTCGCCGCGCTCGACACGGTCGCTGTAAGTAACGGTGCGGCAACCAGAGTGGCAATCATGGTAACGATAGTCTTGCGCATCATGCTCTCCTGCCCAGGCCGCAAGTCATGTCTTGATTATGACTGGCCTGGAAACTGCCGACACCTGGCATGGTGTGGCTCGGTTTTTATTAAATACGCTCGGGATCGAGCTGATGCAAGCTATGGTTGTGGTGCTAGTTAGAGACAATTGAATCGAGGTTGTGTCAAAAAGTAATCAAATCCCTATCGCTCGCCGACACCGAATCTCTCGCGCGTGCGAGGGCCTGAGCCGAGGCTGACGCGCGCCCGGCATGATGGTAGCGTGCCTGACTTCCAAAATCGGAGAACGTGTTTGCCCAATCATCCCGCATTGGCCGCGAAAAGGGTCGCGGTCGTCACCGGAGCGGCCAGCGGCATCGGCCTCTCGACTTCCACCAAATTCGCCGCTCTCGGCATGAAAGTGTGCATGGCGGACCTGGGTGGCGACGCGCTTGAGGCCGGCGCCGCGAAGGTCCGCGCCGCCGCGGCGCAGCCGGACTCTGTGCGATCCTTCGCTGTCGACGTCAGCAGCCTCGCCGACGTCCAGCGCCTGAAGACCTCGGTCTATGACGCGTTCGGCGAGGTCGCGGTGCTGATGAACAACGCAGGCACCGGCGGGGGCGGGGAACTGTTCGGCGATCCGGCCCGCTGGCGACGCATCATCGACGTCAATCTTTGGGGCGTGATCAACGGGGTCCAGGCCTTCGCGCCCGACATGATCAAGCAGGGGACGGCGGCGGCGATCGTCAATACGGGCTCGAAGCAGGGCATCACCTGCCCGCCGGGAGACACCGCCTACAATGTCTCAAAGGCGGGCGTGAAGGTCGTGACCGAGGCGCTCGCGCACGAATTGCGCAACATCGAGGGCTGCCGCGTAAGCGCGCATCTGCTCATTCCGGGCTTCGTTTTCACAGCGATGACCAAGGGCTCGAGGACCGAGAAGCCGGCCGCCGCATGGACGCCGGAACAGGTCGTCGACTTCATGCTGCCGGCGATGGGAGGGGGCGACTTCTACATCCTTTGCCCCGACAACGACGTTCCACGCGAGATGGATGAGCGCCGTATTCTCTGGGCGGCGGGCGACATCGTCGAGAACCGCCCGCCGCTCTCCCGCTGGCATCCCGACTACGAGGAGACTTTCGCCAAGTTTGCTAAGGCCTGAGGCCGGCATGGTCTTTCTGGAGTAGGATACGCGCCAGCGCGTCGAGCGCAGGCGCCGACCGGAACCGGCGGCGGAGTTGCGAACATCCGCGGACGGAGGAGCCTCGCCATGTTCTCTTGCTCTTTGGGCGATCCTTTGGACCCCGCTGTTTCGCGGGACTGCTCGTGTTGCGGAGGCGAACTCCAGTTCCTGACTCGTCGTATCAACGCCGACCTCTCGCGTCGCGGCTTTGTGGCCGGGATCGGCGCCTCGATCGCGGCCCTTGGGCTCCCCCGCGCCGCGCACGCCCAAAGCCTGTCCGATCCGAAGCAGCCGATCATCTTCACGAACTTCCTCCTGTTCGACGGGAAGTCCAACGCGCTGCGCGGCGGGGTTGCCTTGATCGTCGAAACGGGACGGATCAAGGCGGTCGCGACCGGCGACACGGTCGGTCCGGAAGGGGCGCGCATGATCGATTGCGGTGGTCGGGTCGTAATGCCAGGATTGATCGACGCGCACTGGCACTCCATTTTCGCCGCGCTGCCGATCCAGACCCTGCTTTCAGCGGAAATTGGCTACATCTTTCTGGCCGCCAGCGCGGAGGCCAAGCGCACACTGATGCGCGGCTTCACCACGGTCCGAGACCTCGGCGGCCCCTCGTTTGCGCTTAAGCAGGCGATCGACGAGGGACTCGCGCCCGGACCGCGCATCTATCCCTGCGGCGCCATGATCACGACGACCGGCGGCCACGGCGACCTGCGGCCGATGACCGACATTCCGCGCAACCCGGGCGGTCCGGTGAGCCACATGGAGCAGACCGGCGCGGCGAACATCGCCGACAGTGCCGACGAAGTGCGCCTGAAGGTGCGCGAGCAGCTGATGCAGGGCGCATCGCAGATCAAGCTCGTCGGCGGCGGAGGCGTGTCGTCGCCGCGCACCACCCTCGATATGCTGACGTTTGGCGAGCCCGAATTGCGCGCGGGCGTGGAGGCGGCCGCCGACCGCAACACTTACGTCGCCGTGCACGCCTATCCGCCCGTCGCCATTCGGCGGGCGATCGATGCGGGCGTTCAGTGCATCGAGCACGGGCACCTGATGGATGAGGCGACGGCGAGCCTGATGGCGGACAAGGACGTCTGGTTGAGCATCCAGCCTTTCATCGGCGAGGACGATGCCGTTCCCCTTCGCGGGCAAAGCCAGGTGAACCTGCTTCAGGTCATTGCCGGCTCAAACACAGCCTATCCTTTGGCGAAGGCCCACAAGCTCAAGACCGCCTTCGGCTCGGACATGCTGTTTTCCGCCGAGAAGGCGGCGCGGCAGGGAACCATGCTCACCCACCTCAAGCGCTGGTACGACAATGCCGAGATCCTGAGGATGGCGACCGGCGTCAATGGCGAGCTTCTCGCCCTGTCCGGGCCGCGCAATCCCTATTCCGGAAAGCTCGGCGTCCTTGAAGAGGGCGCGCTCGCCGATCTCATCGTGGTCGACGGGGATCCGATCACTGACATCGCGCTCGTCGAAGATCCGGAGAAGAATTTCCTCATCATCATGAAGGACGGGAAGATCCAAAAGGATGCGCTCCATTCCTAAGCGCTTTCGCATTCGGCGCTGATCCCGGCCGCTCATCGGGGATCGTGTGACCCCTCAGACCTGTCGCTGGACGGAACTTCCCGGACATGTCACGAAAGCGCGTCCGAGGGAGGCGGGATTGCCGGAAATGAGTTCGCTCGCGATCTCGCTCATTGTGACGGCCGTGATCAGCGCGGGCGGCGTGCTCGGCCTCGTGCTTCAGCGCGTCCTCCCGGAGCGCTACACGACGGACAAGACCCGCGACATGATCGGCGGCGTCGTCGGGCAGCTGACGCTCCTGCTCGTGCTGGTCAACGGCCTCCTCATCTGGACGGCTTACGGCGTCTTCAGCACCCAGCAGACGGAACTCCAAACTATCACGGCGCGTGCGCTCGAATTCGATCTCGAAATGCGCCAGTTCGGGCCCGCGGCGGACGAGGCCCGCAGCGTCTTGAGGACCGATCTCGTCTGGGCGCACGAACAGTTCTGGGGCGACGACACCTCGCGCGCCGCGGCCTATGAGGCCTCCTACAAGGCCATGGCCAACATGAACACGTTTCTCGACGGCCTCGACCCCAAGACGCCCGCGCAGACAAACCTGCTCTCCGCCGCGCGCGCGAATTACGCCTTCATCGGCGAGCAGCGGCTCCTGATGTCGTTGCAGGCGGCGACCCCGATCCCCTGGCCTCTGGTCTATGCCGTGACGTTCTGGTCGTCCCTCATGTTCGCCAGCATGGGGCTCCTGTCGAGATTGAGCCCGATGTCGGTTGCGATGCTCGTGCTTGGCAGCGCGTCGATTGGACTCGCGATCTTTCTGATCCTCGAGTTCAGCCAGCCCTACACCGGCTGGATCCGCGTCGCGCCCGCGCCGCTCGAACAGGCGATCCTTCAGCTCGACCAGCCCAGCGCCGCAGAGCCCAGCGGCGCTCCGAAGTGAAATAAGGAGGCAGTTTCATGGCGAACTACAAGATTCTGAGCGATTCCGAGATTCGCGCAGCGCTCGCCGAACTTCCGGACTGGTCCCTGAAGGCCCCCAACATCGAGGCCCGGTTCGAGCTCAAGACGTTCCGCGACGCGATCGCCTTCATCGTCGAAGTCGCCATCCAAGCGGAGGTGATGAACCATCATCCCGAGTTCCACAATTCCTATAACATCCTGACCTTCTCGTTCTGCACCCACGACGCCGGCATGAAGATCACCGATCTCGACATCGAGACGGCGAAGCACATCAGCGCGCTCGCGCGCCGCTTCCAGTCGATGGCGTGATCATTCCCGTTCCCGGCGAGTTCGGCGGCAAGGTAGCGGTCGTGACCGGGGGCGGCGCGGGCATCGGCTATGCGATCGCGCGCGCTTTCGCCCGTGAGGGCGCGCGGGTCGCGATTGCCGGGCGGACCAGGCACACGCTGACGCATGCGGCGCGGACGATCGAAGAGGAATGCGGGGCGCCTGTTCTCGCAGTCATAGCCGATGTCGCCGAGGCAGCCGATTGCGAACACCTGATCCTGGCAACAGTCGCCAAGCTTGGCGCGGTCGACATCCTCGTCAACAACGCGGCGTTGTTCGCGGTTTTGCCTCTCATGGAAGCGACCGCAGCCGAGGCCGCTCGATTTTTCGCCGTCAACGCCATTGGTCCCCTCAACGCGGCGCGGGCCTTTGCGCGCTGGGCGATCGATGAGAAACGCCCCGGCGCGATCGTCAACGTCAGCAGCATCGCCGCCGGGCGCTCGGCGCCGGGCCTCGGGCTTTATTCATCGTCGAAAGCGGCCCTCGACAGCTTGACGCGAATCCTGGCGGTCGAATGGGCCGGACATGGGCTGCGGGTCAATGCGGTCGCCCCAGGCCATGTCGCGACCGAGGGCGTCCTCGAGGATTTAAAGGCCGGTCGGCTGGATGAGAAGGCTCTGCTGGCGCGGATTCCCGCCGGGCGCATCGCCGGCAGGGACGACATTGCTGATGCGGTGCTGTTTCTGTGCAGCGACCGCGCGCGCCACATCCTTGGCCATGTGCTCACCGTTGATGGCGGAGAGAGCTTTTAGTCTAGCTCGACGCTCGGCGAAGCGCAGGATCAATAATGACCGCGGTCGTCCTCGCTCTTGACCGACGCTTCCTGGCAGCTCCAGGCTTCAAGCGAACACACCCACACCGTCGCCGACAGGGCTGCGCCGACGAACAGGATCTGCTGGTACAAAGCCCAGTCGATGGCGACAAGAACGCACAGCAGCGTAGCGACAAAGGAAATCGGCAGGATCGGGGACATATCGTGACCCAATGACGGCAAAACTGGCGCTATTCGCCATATTCGCGAAACCGTCTCCGAACGGGTTTGTTCCGAGACCGAGAGATAAGAACTAAAGAAAAAGTTTACCTTGTTCGCGTGGGCGTTCGCGCGTGGAGCAGCTCCCCCTGCTCCATAGGCCGACTCGCCACAAGAACAACGCGAACACCGTCTACGCGCGGGATGCGCGGGCCTCGCCAAGACCGAGATCGGCTGGTCAGCGGTCCGAGGGCCTGCGAAGCCTGATCTCGTCGTCGCTGTGCACGGGAATTTCCCGCGCGCTCCACGCCTCGAGCGAGGACACCAGGATGGTCGCGGAGAGCGCCGCCCCGACGAACATGAGCTGTTGAAACAACACCCCCTCGACCGCTCCGAAACCGCAGAGCAGCGTGGCCAGAAATGAAATCGGCAGGATAAGAGACATGCTCGTGAGGCCCTTGGCAACAAGCCCAGTCGCGTGTTGCACCTGGGGTCGAAACGCGGGCCGTGCGGTTCGGTTCCCGGAAGAAACGATCGTGCGCGAATTCGTGAATGCTTCCGCTCGTCGGGTATAAGATTTTGCCTGCAACCCTGATCGCGGCGGGCGGCGGCGATCAGGGTTCGAACGGCGACGTCGATCAACGCGCTTTATGGGTCACAAAGGAAGAAATTCCAGCTGTTGGACTTGAAACCAGAGTCCCCTATACGGGTGTCAACAAACAACTTTGCTGGGAGACGCCTGCAAGCGGCCACGGTTCTCAGCCAAGAGGCGCGTGCTCCATGAGAACCATCAAAGACCCCATGAGCGGCAAAGACTATGAGAAGGCGCTCCGCGAGCTCCAGGTCGATCTCTGCGCGCTGCAGGACTGGGTCAAGCATAAGGGCTTGCGCGTGGTCGTCGTGTTCGAGGGACGCGACGCCGCCGGCAAGGGCGGGACGATCAAGGCGATCACCGAGCGGGTGAGCCCGCGCATTTTCCGGGTGGTGGCGCTGCCCGCGCCATCCGACCGGGAAAAGTCACAGCTCTACCTTCAGCGTTATGTGGCCCATCTTCCAGCCGCCGGCGAAATCGTGATCTTCGACCGCAGCTGGTACAATCGGGCTGGCGTCGAATATGTGATGGGCTTCTGCACCGAGGCGCAGCACCGCCGCTTCCTCGTGCTCTGTCCCGAGTTCGAGCATGCCATCGTCGACGATGGCATCCTGCTCGTGAAGTTCTGGCTCGAAGTCAGCGACGAGGAGCAGGAGCGCCGCTTCGAGGCGCGCATCAAGGATCCGCTGCGCCAGTGGAAGCTGAGCCCGATGGACCTGGCGTCGCGCAGCAAATGGTATGAGTATTCGCGAGCGCGCGATGTCATGTTCGAGGCGACCGACATGGATTTCGCGCCCTGGACGATCGTGCCGTCCGACGACAAGAAGCGGGCGCGGCTCAACTGCATCCGCCACCTGCTCAAAGTCATCCCTCATGAGGCCGCGCCGCGGGCCAAGATCAAGCTGCCAAAGCGCTCGACCAAGGAGGCTTACGACGATCTGGCTTCGCTCGAAGGCCTGCGCTTCGTCGAGGAGAAGGCCTGACCGCCGGGCGCGGTCAGCCCTGCCGCAACACGGCCAACACGCCGCCCGCCGTCGAAAAGAGCGACGCGTCCGCGTCGGCGAAGCCGAGCAACTGAAGCCCAAGCGGAAGGCCTTCGTCCTGAAGGACCGGAAGCGAGACCGCCGGAACGCCGAGCATTGAGCCCGGAATCACGAACGCCGGATCGCCTGTCCAGTTGAGGCCGACCGGGGCCGCTCCGGGCGCCGACAAGGTCAGGCAGGCGTCGAAGTCCGGCGCCACCGACTGGTAGACAGCGCGCCGTCTCTGACGCTCTGCGACGCCGCGGCGATAGTCGTCCAGCGTCATTGCTTCGGATCGGGTGGCAAGATCGTGCATCGCCTGACTAAGCTTGCCCGGGTCGCGCGCGCGGTACGTGTTGAGCGGCCAGCGCGACTCCCAGGCGATGATGGTGTGGGAGAGCTCGCGTGCGTCGTGGATCGCGTCTTCGATCGCGGCGACCTTTTCGCTTTCACGGCGAGTGACAAGCGTGAAGCCCCCCGATTTGAGTCTTGCCGACGCTTCCGCCAGCGCTTCCTTCGCCGACGCCGTCGCCACCGCCCAGCCGTCGGTCTCCAGAACCGCGAGTCGGCGAGGTTTCGACGGGGTAGGGCAGGTTGGAGGCCCGTAGAGGCCCGGATAGCCCGGGTCGCCGCCGACGCGCTGGGCGATCTCGTAGGCGACCTGCCACGCCTCTGGCAGGCTCGCGGCCAGCGGTCCGTGCGTGCTCTGCGACAGGGCGTCGTGGCTGCCGCCGCGATTGATCGCGCCGACCGTCGGCTTGAAGCCGAAGCAGCCGCAGAAACTTGACGGCCGCATGATCGAGCCGAACACTTGCGTGCCGATGCCGACGGGGATCGCGCCGACGGCGACGGCTGCGGCCGAGCCGCTGCTCGAACCGCCGGGGGTGCGGTTCAGATCCCACGGATTCCTGGTCGCGCGCGGCTGCATCCATGCGAATTCGGTCGTCACCGTCTTGCCGACGATCACCGCGCCCGCCTCGCGCAGCGCCGCGGCGCCGGCCGCGTCGCGGTTTCCTCGATAGCCGGCGAACAGCGGCGAACCGTTCTCCGTGGCCATGTCGACGGTCTCGATGATGTCCTTGATTCCGATCGGCATGCCGTCGATCGGCGAGAGCGGCTTGCCGGCGCGCCAGCGGTTCGTGGAGCGATCGGCAGCAGCTCTCGCTGCGGCGAGATTGAGCGTGACAAAGGCGCCGATCTTCGGCTCCCACGCTTCGAGCTGGACAAGGCAGCGCTCGAGGAATTCTCGCGGCGAGTCTCGACCGCTCGCGAAATCCGCCGTCGCCGGAAGAAATGCTTGCATCCGGGGCTTCATCGCGTCGTGCGGGTTCATGGGTGCGCTATCGTGCTTTGCATGGCGTCCAGGCGCGCTGGCTCCGCGGGCCTATTCACTGTCATGCCCGCGAAAGCCCATCCCAGGAAAGTCTTTGAGCTTCTGCTGGGTTCCCGCTTGCGCGAGAATGACACATGATCGAATACGAATTTATTCGCGCAAGCGTGGCTCTACGCAGGCGCCGGCGCGCCGACCGGAGCGTCGCGCGAGCGCATCGCGCGGATGATCGCCTTCTCGATCTCTACGACGAGGAAGAAGATCAAGCCGGCGAGCATGAGCCGCGGCCAGACGCCGAGCGGCAGCGCCTCGGTCTCGAACACGGACTGCACCGGCGGCGCATACGTGTACAGGAGCTGCAGCACGATCACCGCGGCGATTCCCATCGGCAGATAGCGGTTGCCGAGATGGGCAAAAGGCGACAGCGACGAGTCGATCTTGAACCGGCTGTTCAGGAGATAAAAGACCTGACCGATGACCAGCGCGTTGACGGCGGCCGTGCGCGCTAGCGGGTCCGAGGCGCCCTGCGACTTCATCCAGAAGAACGCCCAGAGGGTGAGAGCGAGCAGCAACGCGCCGACGAACACGACGCGCCACACGCCGAAGGCGTCGAGGATCGGGCGATTGACCGCGCGCGGCGGCCGCAACATCACGTCGAGTTCGTGCGGCTCAAACGAGATCACGAGGCCGAGCGCGACCGAGGTCACCATGTTGACCCACAGGATCTGGGGCGCGGTGATCGGCGTCGTGAAGCCAACGAAGATGGCGACCAGAATGACCAAAGCCTGAGCGACGTTGGTCGGCAGCATGAACAGCATCGCCTTTTCGATGTTGTTGTAGACCGTCCGACCCTCCTTCACCGCCGCCGAGATCGAGGCGAAATTGTCGTCGGCCAGCACCATTTCGGCCGCCTCCTTGGTGACCTCGGTGCCCTTGATTCCCATGGCGACGCCGATGTCCGCCTTTTTCAACGCCGGCGCGTCGTTGACCCCGTCTCCGGTCATCGCCACCACCTGCCCGTTGGCCTGAATCGCCTTCACGAGCCGCAGCTTGTGCTCGGGGCTCGCGCGCGCGAACACATCGACCTTGGCCACGGTCTCCTGAAGCGTCGCCATGTCCATTTCGGCGACTTCGGCGCCGGTGACCGCGGTCTTGCCGTCGCCGATGTTGAGCATTTTCGCGATCGCCGCGGCGGTGATCTTGTGGTCGCCGGTGATCATCGTCACGCGAATACCGCCGGCATGACATTCCTTCACGGCTTCGATCGCTTCCTTACGCGGCGGATCGAGAAGGCCAACCAGGCCCAGGAGAACGAGATTCTTCGGCAGATCGGCCGGTCCAAGACTCCCGGCCTTGACGCCGGGATCGGGCAGCCACGCGAGCGCCAGCACGCGCTCGCCCTGGCCGGCGAGAATGTTGGACGCCTTCTCGAACGCGGCGCGATCGAGCGGCGCCTCTCCGGACGCGTTCTGCTGGCGGTCGCAGTGGTCGAGGATCGCCTCGGGCGCGCCTTTGACGAGTAGAATCTCGCGCCCGTCGGGGGCTTTGTGCAAGGTCGCCATGAACCGGTGTTCGGACTCGAACGGGATGGCGTCGATGCGCGGATAGGCGGCTTGTTCCGCCTGCCGATCCATTCCAAGCTTCGCCGCGAACGGATAGAGCGCGCCCTCGGTAGGATCGCCCTCGACTTTCCAGACGCCGTCGACCTTGCGCAGCTCGGAATCGTTGCAGAGCGCGGAGACGCGGCCCAAGAGCTCGAGCACCGGGTCCTTGCCGACCGGCGCGCCCGCCTTGAGCACCTGGCCTTCGTTGGCGTAGCCATCGCCCGTGACTTTCAGCGTGTCGCTCGCGGTCGCGGCCGACACCACCATCATTTCCATGAGCGTCAACGTGCCGGTCTTGTCCGAGCAGATGCGCGCGACGGAGCCCAGCGTTTCGACCGCCGGCAAGCGGCGCACGATGGCGTTGCGGGCGGCCATCCGCTGGACGCCGATCGCAAGCGTGATGGTGATGAGCGCGGGCAGTCCTTCGGGGATCATCGACACGGCGATGCCGGTCACCGCCTGGAACATTTCGACGAACGGAATGTCGCGGACGAGATGCCCGAAAGCGAAGGTGATCGCGCCGACGATCAGGATGATGATCGTGATCGCGTAGCCGAACTTCTTGATCTGGATGAGGAGCGGCGTCTCGAGCGCGCTGACGCCGGCGAGCAATTGGTTGATGCGGCCGAGTTCGGTCTGGCTTCCTGTCGCGACCACAATTCCGCTCGCGCGGCCGGAAACCACCAGCGTGCCAGAATAGGCCATGGCCGAACGATCGCCGACGGTCGCCTTCTCCGAGACGGGAGCGGTCGATTTGTCCGACGGCACCGATTCGCCGGTGAGGGCTGCTTCTTCCGTGCGCAAATTCTTGACGTCGGTGAGGCGGATGTCGGCTGGGATCTTGTCCCCGGATTCAAGGAAAACGACGTCGCCCGGCACGAGCGTCTCGGCCGGGATCATCGACGTCTGCCCATTGCGAAGCGTTCGCGCTTCCGCCGAGAGCATGTTGCGGATCGAATCGAGCGACTTCTCCGCGCGGCCTTCCTGAAGGAATCCGAGCAGTCCGTTGATGATGACGACGCCGAGGATGATCGAGGCGTCGAGCCACAGGCCCATCATCGATTTAATGAAGCCGGCGGCGAGCAGCACATAGACAAGGACGTTGTTGAACTGTTGCAGGAAACGCATCAACGGACCACGCTTGCGCGAGGTCGGCAGTACGTTCAGGCCGTATTCCGCCTGGCGGCGGGTCGCTTCCGCATTATCCAGGCCCGTGGTCGCGCTGGTCTTGAGCCGTTGGACCGCCTCGTCTGCGGCAAGAGCGTGCCAGGCCGTCTGTTCTGTCGGGTTCATTGTTCCAGTTCCATGCGTGCCGCAGCGGCGCGCTCGAGATGCGCGACCGCGCGCCATGCGTGATGCGCGAGCCGGCTCATGAGCGCGACGCCATCGACGCGCGCCATCGCCTGGTTTGCGGTAAGCTTGCCGGCCGCGACCATGTCGAGCGTGACGCTGCGATGCGCGCCTCGAAGATCGGCCAATTCCCTGGCGGCTCGCTCGAGATTTTGAGTCCCGTCACCACCGTTGGGCTCGGGGCGCAGGGCGGGCGAGGTCTTGGCGCCGGCGATTGTTCGAGCCAGTTCGTCATCGGCCGCGTGGCCCGGTCCGGCATGAATCGCAAGATTCGCGGCGGCCCCGGCCGCGTCGCGCATCGATCGCGCGCACAAGGCGGCGGCCCTTTGCTCGTCCGGTCCTCCAGCCGCGACACCCGTCTTGGCCATGGCGCCGACCGCTTCGGCGAGCCGATTCGTATGATCGAGCGCATGCACGGTGCTCGTGAACCAGGCGTGGCCTTCGTCGGAGGGCGGCGGGTCGGATTTCGACAGAAAGTCGCTCGCCGCGCGCACGCCATCCGACGCCTGAGCCAAGGTCGCGTCATCGAGAACAGGGCGAACTATGGCGCCCGCGCTCGCGCCGTCGAGTCCGCTTGCGGTCGCGATGCACAAAGTCTCCAGCGCCCGCTCGACCGTGCGGCGCACCGCCTCGACCGCAACCATCGGCGAGCGAAGCGCAGCGGGATCGAGGGTTTTCGTGAACGGCGAGCCGCGCTCCGGCACGAAACGCTCGATCAGCCGCGTGAACGGGCCCATCAGCGGCAACAGGACAGCGACGCCGATCACGTTGTAGGCGGTGTGATAGGCGGCGAGCAGGCCGGTCGGATCGATCGTGTGCGACGCCCGGACGATCAGCGGCGTCACAAAAGGAAAAAGCGCGATCGCGATCAGCGCCGCGACCAGCTTGAAGGCGATATAGGCCACGGCGAGGCGCTTCGCGGTGCTCGATGCGCCGATCGCGGCGACGGCGGAAGAGGTCGCCGTGCCGATGTTCTGTCCGATAACGAGCGCCAAAGCCTGATCGAGGCCGACCGCACCGGCATAGAGCGCCGAGAGCGTCACCGCGATTGCGGCGGTCGAAGACTGCATGACGGTCGTCATCAATGCGCCGACTACGACCAGCAGCAGCACGTTGGCCATGCCGGCAAGCGTGATGGCGCCTGCGGCGTTGGTGATGGTTGGCAGGTCCGACGGGTGCAAAGATTCGGCCAAGCCGCCCATGCCTTGCTGAAGGGTCGACAGGCCGACGAGGATGAGCGCGAAGCCGGCAATGGCGCTGCCCGCCGCGGCCAACCTTCCGCGCCCGACCACCTTGAGCAAAGCGCCGACGAACACGATTGGCAGAGCGGCCGCGGTGAGCGATATCCGGACCCCGAACGCCGCCACCAGCCAGCCGGTGCCGGTGGTGCCGATGTTGGCGCCGAAGACGAGGCTCAGGCCTTGCGGGAACGTGAGCAGGCCGGCGCTGACCAGCCCGATCGTGGTCATCGTAGTGGCGCTCGACGACTGCACGATGAGCGTGATCACCGCGCCCCAGAACGTGCCGAGTAGCGGCGTCGCCGCCGCTTTCTCCATCACCGTCTTGAGAGCCGTGCCGGCGAGCGCCTTGAGCCCGTCGGTCATCACCGCCATGCCTAAGAGAAAAAGGCCGACGCCGCCGACGATCGAAACGAGGGTCTCCAAATCTCCTCCCGGTCCCTATGTTAACGGTTGTAGGGTGCGCACCCCTAGCGCGGAGGGAATTGCTTGTCGACTTGACCGAGCGGAACGTGACTTGTCGCGATCCGTTCAGCAGCGCAGAGTATCGGTCGACGCCCTGGGCGCGCCGCCGACGGAGCGTGTTTGAGGAGGAATGGGCCATGCTGTTCGCCGTGAGTGGTCTCATGGGTTGCCTGGTCGATGCGAGCGACGGCGAGGTCGGCACGGTCAAGGACTTCCTTTTCGACGATCAGACATGGACAATTCGCTGGATGACGGCCGAAGCCGGTGATTGGTTGCCCGGCCGTCGCCGGGTGTTCATCCATCCGTCCGCGATTGCTCCGCTGGCGATTTCGCCAAAGCCCAGTCTTCCGATGATGAGCTCCCCGGCGACGCTCAGACTCACCGTCAAACTGGCAAGAGTGCAGATCGAGGCCGGCCCGCATGCCCACGAAAACGACCCGGTTACGAGGGATATGGAGGGCCTGCTCTACGATTATTACGGCTGGGATCGTTCTTGGGGGGCGTCGCATTTTGGCGGGCCCGCCCTGCCGAGCACGGAGTCGCAGATCGTCGGCGACGCGGCGCGGCGCAATGCTGACGCGCAGATCCCGCCGCTTGACGGCGGCGATCACCTGCACAGCGTGGCCGATTTCAAGGGCTATTACGTTCACGCCCTGGATGGCGATATTGGTCATGTCGAGAACCTGCTCGCCGACGACGGGAATTGGGACATCCGCTATCTCGTCATCGCGACGCGGAACTGGTGGCCGGGCAAGGTTGTGCAGCTTGCGCCATACGCGGTGAAGGACATCGACTGGTTCGGCGAGCACATCAACATGAACGTTACCCGTGATCAGGTCCGGTCCGCGCCGGCCTGGGATCCGCGTGCGATGGCCGACGCGGTTAGCGAGGAGGACCTCCATCGACATTTCGGCTGGCCGGGCTACGGCGGGTCGTCGGCAACCTGAGCGCCTTTCGCGCGGACATGAGCTCGCTATCGGATCGCGAAATTTCTTCGAGACAATACGCCGCGCTACGTCGGAACGCTTCTGAAGAAGCTTGGTTTCTCCCGTATCAGCGCCGAGCCGCGTCATCCGGCTCAGGACGAGCGGATCGTCGAGGCGTCTAGAAAACTTCCCGCGCGCGCTGAAGGCCCATCTCGAGGGGCTGCCGGAGTCAATGACGATCGACCGGCTTCGCATCAAGCACCGCGGTCGCCAGCGCCTCTGCGTCGAAAACGTCGACAACGACCGCGCGCGCCGAGCTCACGAAGGAATCCGCTGTTTTCCGGCCAACGCGTCGTCGCCCAGGCCGAATGGCTGTGCGCCAGGAGAAGAGGCGTGAGCCGCCGCCCGATCACGGCCGCCAGAAAGATCCGGCTCATGAAACGCGGTCAATCCTACGCAACGTACTCAGGTCCGCAAATACTTGTTGAGTCAATCGAGCGTTCTTTGCCACGCCTCTTTCGCCGCCGCGTCGTCGTAGCGGGGCGTCGTGTCATTGTGGAAGCCGTGGTTGGTGCCCTTGTAGATGTGCCCCTCGTGGGTGACGCCAGCTCCGCTAAGCGCCGCGTCGAACTTCGGCCAGCCGCTGGTGATGCGCGTATCGAGCTCCGCATATTGGGCATTGATCGGCGCCTTGATTTTCGCCGCGTCGGCCGCGCTCGGCTGAAGGCCGTAGAAGGGAACCGCAGCATCGAGGCCTGACCCCATGCTCACGGCGAGCTTGTTGACGACGCCGCCGCCAAAACAGAAGCCGATCGCGCCGAGCTTGCCGGTGGAATCCGGCAGGGACTTCAGCCACTCCGCGGCGGCCGCGAAGTCCGCCTGCATCCTGGCTGAACAGCATTGCGCCCTTCTCGTCGTCGCCCGGATAGCCGCCGACCGAAGTGAGGCCATCGGGCGCGAAGGCGATGAAATTGGCGATCGCCAGGCGCCGCGCCACGTCTTCGATATAGGGGTTCAAGCCTCGGTTCTCGTGGACGACCAGGACGGCGGGCAGTTTCTCGGCGCCCGCAGGGCGGACGAGATAGCCCTTGATCGAGCCGTTGCCCTGCGGCGAGGGCACGTCCACCCTCTTGGCGGCGATGCGGCTGTCGTCGGGCGGCACCTGAATCGCCCAGGCGTAATCGGGCTTGAGCATTTCCAGTAGGCCGCCCGCGCTGACGCCGCTAACGGCGAATTTCTGCGCCCCGTCGAGAAAAGCGCGCCGACTCATGCCGCCATGCACATAGACGTCGAAGAGGTTCAGAAGCTCCTGCGGGAAGTCGGACGCCTTCTTCCTGTCCATGACCATCTCCTGAGTTGATTTTCGGCGCATGGGCCCCGGTGCGTTCTCATTACACCCTCAACGGCCTCCGGTAGGCTTCAACAAAGCGCGAGGCGTCAAGCTATGTGTGCTGCGATGAGCCGGCGTCGTATGCGGCCGCAAATGCGGGCCGAGGGCTCAGCCGTTCCATCTTGAGCACGACGCGGAACCGAGCCTTGCCGCTCAACATACGGTCATAGGCTTCCTGCGCTTTCTCGAGCGGATAAATCTCATTCATCGAGGCAACGTTGTTGCGCTGAGAAAAGTCAAGCGTATCCTCGGAATCCCGGGCGATTCCCGAATACCAACCCGTGACCGAGGCGCGCTTGCCGAGGAGATCGAACGAGTCCACCGTCAAAGGCCCGACCGCGCCGATCACCATCATCACCCCGTTCGGGCCGAGCCCCCCGGAGATCGCCTGCATCGCCTTGCCGTCAGTGACGGTGGCGAGGATCGCCTTGGCGCCCCCCATCGCCATCAGCGCCTTGGCCGGGTCTTGTGCGTCGGTGTCGATGTAGTCGCTCGCGCCCAGCTTCTTTGCCAACCCCTCTTTGTCGCGGCCCCGGTTGACCGCGACGGTGCGAAAGCCCTGCCGCGCCGCGAACTGGATTCCAAGATGCCCGAGGCCGCCGACGCCGTGAACGGCGACGACATCGCCAGGGCCGGCGCCAGTATGGCGAAGAGCGTTGAAGGTGGTGACGCCAGCGCATAGCAGCGGGGCGGATTCGACTACGTCCAGATCGTCAGGCACATGAGCCACCGCCGAGACGTGGGCGATCATGTGGGTGGCGTAACCGCCGTCGCGGGTCACGCCGCTGATTTCGTGCACATTCTCGCAGACGAACGCATTGTCGCGCCGGCATTGGCGGCAATAGCCGCACGAGCCGCCGAACCAGCCCACGCCCGCTCGCGCGCCCACCTTCCAGCCGTGGACGCCCTCGCCGAGCGCGTCGACCACGCCGATCACCTCGTGCCCCGGTACGCGCGGATACTGGACGATCGGAAAGAGGCCCTGCACCGTCACCACATCGCTGTGGCAGACGCCGCAAGCCTGGACGCGAATGCGCATCTCCTCCGCACCCGGCGCCGGGATCTCTCGCTCTTCGGCCACGAAAGCCCCGCCACGCTCACGAACCACCATTGCGCGCATTTTCGCCATTGCCGGATCTCCTTCGCTGCGACGAGCCAACCGGAACGCGCCACGCAATGCTCTCGGACTACGGAACGAAGTTGCTCTGCCGCGGTCCCGTCAAACGATACAGGTTCCCTTTGTCGTCTTGAATGACGCCGGCAGATCCGGCCCTAGGCTCAAGCGTCAGTTCATTAGAAAGCACGGCGGTCCGAAATTTCCATCCTTGTGGCAGCTTGAGGACATCGCCAAGGGACTTGAGCTTGTCGATCGTCAGGTCGGGCATATCCTTGTAAGAAACCATCACCCAGACCTGGCCCTTGGGGTCGTCAAGCAGGTAGATTTCCGACCCTTTCTTGAAGCCAGCGACGGCCGTTCTCGCAGTTGAGGTGGAATGATACGGGATGCGGGGAGGCGGCTTGGCCGCGATCGCGGAACTGGGCGCCAAGCTGTTCCCCATCCAGGCCGCGTTGAGACCGTCGAAGCTCCTCACGGTGCCAAAGCGATCGGCGAGCCAGTCAATCGTCCAGTGATAGGGAGGATCGATACGCGCCGAGAGCGCCTGATATTGTTTGGCGATCTTCTTCGCATCCAGATTTTGCACAAGCGACGCCGGCGCCGAGTCTCTAGAATCGTCGCCGCCGTTCAGGCCAGTCGTATCGTAAACCGTGACGTAGAGAACTTTCTTGAGAGGATCCTTGGCGAAGAGCTCGATTTCCTCGTAACGATAGTCGCGCAAGCCCTCGAATTTTCGCAGGCCCGCGCGAGCGCAATCGTCCGGCAGCGAGCTAAAAAACTTACAATCCTCGGCGCGGGATGGACAAACGCCTGGCACGGCCAGCGCCATAAGCCCCAGCACGACACGGCGCAAAGACCGTCCGCCGCTCTTTTCGACCGTCGGCATGGCGACCTCCATCGCGTCCGGCGCCCTCCCGCTCCCACCCAGTCCGGAATAGTAGTTCTGAGCGTGGATCTCCTGCAAGCGACTGATCAGCGCCCTCATCAGCTGCCGAGAAGCGCCTTCTCTCCACCCTCATAGATGCCGTCGATGACCTTCTTGGCGTCGGCGTCCGAAGTCCCCTTGGCGTCGTATTCGCCAACCCACTTTATCGACGAACCTTTGGGATCGGGCGAGACGCTGATCGTCGAGTGATAGTTCGTGACTGGGAGAGGGCCGGACAGAATCGTATAGGTGTACGAGTGATTGGCGTTGTCGACGCGCTCAAGCGCTTCAACGAGCGCTCCGCCGCCCTTGAGCGCAAGGGTGCGTTGCTTGCCGTCGGCGCTCAGTACGCACTTTTCAACCGCTGGATGCCAATCTGCAATGCCGCAGA
The DNA here is from genome assembly GCA_963726105.1 of uncultured Alphaproteobacteria bacterium. Taxonomy (GTDB): domain Bacteria; phylum Pseudomonadota; class Alphaproteobacteria; order Rhizobiales; family Beijerinckiaceae; genus Roseiarcus. Next base: position 189,220 of record CAVSBJ010000012.1, on the reverse strand, counting down.
AATCGCCGACCTTCTTCCACAGGGCGTCGGGAGACATCGATGAGGTCATGGTCACGCTGGAATCGAGGGCAAAAGCCGCGCCGGCTGATATCAGCACTGTTGCGGCGGCAGTAGAAATCGCGGCGATGCGCATGTGTCGGTTCCTCCCTGAGTTATTCTCGTCGATTACTGCATTGCGGCACACGAACCATAGCGGGTTTCCGACAGCCGGCAACCCGGCTTAAGCGCGACCAGGCTCGCCGAGGGTCCGCGCCTTCTTCTGCTTCTCCGCGTGGCGCGATTCAGGTCGGCCCGCCGTCAGCGCCGGCGCGCCGCGAGATTTGCAGGAGTCGGAAACGTTTACTTATAGTAGCCGACGCCGCAGCCAAGATCATAGCCGGCCCTCGCTACGAGGCTTACTTTCGCAACAGGCGTACTATCTGCGCCCGGCTTCGGCATCATATAGCTGACCTCGGTGATTTGACCTTCGGGCTTTTGCATCGCCGCGTAGATTTCCACGCCAAACGCCTTGCCTGAGGAGTTCTGAGCGGCGCGTATGTCTGTGCCAAGCGCTTGCTTAAGGTTGGGATTGCCAATCGCAACGATCGTGCCGTCGCCAGCTGTTGCACAAAACACGTAGAGGTCTCGATCCCGGAATCCGCCTTCGCCCTTGTTGATCATTTCGAGCGCTTTGACTTTATCCGCGTTTACAGCGGCGACCGCTTTCATCAGCATGGCTTTGGCTTCGTCGGCCGTACCGCCGGTCTGTTGAGCGAAAGCCTTGGGCGAGAGCGCAATGACTGCGGCCGACGCCACGGCGATCACGAATTCGCGGGCCATAATTCGCTCCTGTCGCGAGTTCCGACGAAGGGTGACGTCCATGCCAACATCGGGCCACAGAGCTCGCCATGAGTGCGCGCCAATAGACGCCTAACGTCAGAATGACGACAGGTCGAATCTCATCGAACGCGCAGCTTCTCCGCCGCCCACGGAGCGAAGTATGTCAGCACCCCGTCGGCGCCGGCGCGCTTGAACGCAACGAGGCTCTCCATCATCGCCTTATCGCCGTCGATCCAGCCATTGTTCGCGGCCGCCATGATCATCGAATATTCGCCGCTCACCTGATAGGCGAAGGTTGGGAACCCGAATTTATCCTTCACCAGTCGAATAATGTCGAGGTAAGGCATGCCTGGCTTCACCATCACCATGTCGGCGCCCTCCTTGATGTCGAGCTCGACCTCCCGCAACGCCTCGTCGCTGTTCGCCGGATCCATCTGGTAGGTGCGCTTATCGCCCTTGAGCGCCCCGGATGAGCCCAAAGCGTCACGAAACGGCCCGTAGAAGGCGGAGGCGTATTTGGCCGCATAGGCCATGATTTGCACGTCGAGGAAGCCCTCCGCGTCGAGCGCCTCGCGGATCGACCCGACACGTCCATCCATCATGTCGGAGGGTGCGATGACATCGGCGCCGGCGCGCGCTTGATTGAGCGCTTGGCGAACGAGAACTTCTACCGTCTCGTCGTTAAGAATAGTGAGGTGGCCGGAGGCGCTCTCGCGTACGAGCCCGTCGTGACCGTGGCTGGTGTAAGGGTCGAGCGCAACGTCGGTGACGAGGCCGAGCTCCGGGAATTCGCGCTTGATCGCCCGGCAGGCGCGGCAGACAAGATTGCCCTCGTTGAAAGCTTCGCTCCCCTCCGCGTCCTTGAGCGCCGCCTCGGTATAGGGGAAAAACGCAATCGCCGGGATGTTGAGCTTGACCGCCCGCTCGGCCTCACGCACCGCTTCTTCGACGGTCAAACGGTCGACGCCGGGCATCGCGGCGACCGGAACGCGGCGTTTGTCCCCATCGACAAGAAAGAGCGGCCAGATGAGGTCGCTGGCCGTCAGCACATGTTCCGCCACCAGCCGCCGCGCCCATTCCGACTTGCGATTGCGGCGCGGGCGGTGGGTGAGGTCGAGGCGGTGGGACGCGGCGACGCGGGCAGCTTTGTTCATCGGCTCCTCTTTCGTCCCTTATACACCCGCCGACGCACGGTCGACGAGGCAGGTTTGAGACGGTGCGGTTCGGCCTCCATAGAGTTGATTAGGGTTGCGGGCCGGACAGTCGCAGGTGTTCATGTTCCGCTCGGAAGACATTGCTGTAGAGACCATTGATCCACTGGCGTCCGCTCACGGTTACATTGAGATAGCGGATCGCTTCTCGGATGTAGGGGGAGACTTTCTTCCAGTAGAATTGCGGGTATTTGTCGACCAGGTCCGCAGGCGATGCGTAGCCAAGCTGCCCATTCAAGCCGACTTCCTCGAATTCGTGGTAGAGCGCATTGGCCTTCCGCAGATAATGCGGATCGCCGAGCTGACCAATAAGATCCGCAGCGCGCAGCAACGCGGCGTCCTCGTGGACCTCATGGTCGTCGGGCGATGACGAGTAGGGAAAGCGCGTATGATGGATGGCGTTCGCAACGCGAGAGCCGTCTAGCTCGTCGATCGACGCCAGGCGGTCGAGCACGAACAGCCTTGATCGCTCGACATGATAGGGCGCGAGCGCAGCGTCGGAGCAGCCGCGCGGCAAAGTGACCTTGTGGCCGGCCGCGTCGATGATGTAGCCGTCCGGCCCGTCGCCCTTGAGAACGCCGCGAACGTAGCCGATGTCATGGGTGAGGCAGGCGACGATGAAGTGCGAGTAGTCGTCCGGGGTTGAGTTGGTGAGAAGCGCGCGGCCCTTGAAAATATCGTGACCGGCGAGCGTAACGAGCATGGTGTGCTCGACATTGTGGTAAAGCGCGTCGCTGTTGCCGATGCATTCGAGCGCCAGCCGTGCCGCGAACGGAATGATCTCAGCGAGCCGCGCGTGCGACACTCCGAACCGGTCCCTAATGTCGTTCGCCAGATAGGAGCCAAGCGCTTGGGCCGCGAGCCCGGGCATCGTGATCATCATGGATCACTCCGACGGTCAGAGGGGCGAAGATTGACGATCGACGCCGCCGGACGTGTTCGCGCGCGCCTCGGGTTGAACATGCCCGGCAGTCCCTGAATTCCCATAGGAGACGATGTCTTTCATGCACTCAGTAACGGCTAGAGCGCAAGACTTATCGGCGCCGAGCAAGTCCAGCCCCGCCCGTTCCGCCATGCATGCGAGCGATGGCGTTGCAGACGCCTTGCCTTGCGATTGACAGGGGGAGGGGCAGGGGGGAAAAGTCGTCCCCGAGGGGGGCCGCACACAAATCGTCAAAACCTTCGTCCTCGCCTCTAGATTTCATTGATCGAAGGAGTTGAAGGTGAGGAAAACGGTTCGGGGTGTCGTAACGATTATCGCGGCGTCGGCTGCTTTAGCCGGCTGCATGGCCATGGGCGCGCAGGAGAAGGAAGGGCAGTTGGCGGCCGCGGGCTTTGTGCGGCAGCAGGCGGATACGCCGCAGAAGATGGCCAAGCTTCAGGCGCTGCCGCAAAACACGATCGTCTTTTCGCAGCGCAAAAAAGGCAACGTCTATATCTATGCCGACGCGGCGGGCTGCAACTGCGCCTTCATCGGCACCGACGCCGCCTATCAGCAATATCAGCAGATCCGGGCCGCCAACAACATCGCGCAGATGCAAGAGACGACCGCGATGCTGAACCAGGAAGCCGCGATGGATTGGGGCGGCGTTTGGGGTCCCTACGCCCCCGGCTGGTATTGACCTCGGCGGCGCTGTCCGATTGCGCCGGTTATGGGGGCGGGGCCGGTCGCGATCTCCCGCTCGTTGTGGGCACGAGATCGCGCGGCGGCGTTTGATTTCGACGGTGCCGAGGCCTGGACGAACGATTAGGCCTGGGGTCGTGCGCGCATCGTGCTTACGGTGCTGGTCCACGCCTTTGGGCTGGTTGTGATCCGGGACCGGGTCGTGCTCGAACTGCCGCGGCTTCTGCAGGCGCGCCGGTCCGAGTTTGTGCCGGCGCTCCTCATAATTGTCAGCGTGCTGTTGTTGACGGTCCTGCAGGCGCCTGGGCCAGCGCCTCCGTCATCCTTGGCGCGCGAGCGGATTTTGCTTTCGCCATGCTCAACTCGCTCAGCGCGATGACGAGCGACGGTCACGCCAATGTGTTCCTAATAGCCTGCCCGCGCTCGCACATAGGCGCGTTCGCCGGTTTTCGGACAAGACCAGACTTCCACCGTCTCGCCCGATGGCGGGTCGAGGAATCGTTCGCCGGTAAAGCTCCAGCCAGGTCCTGGCGGAGCGTCGAGGGGGCGACGCTTGTAGCCGCCCTTGCGGAAAAAGAACCAGATCAGAAGGAGCGCGAGACCGAAGCCGAAGGGCAAGCAAAACACGATCATGACACGGGTTCGATGACCGCCGCCGTGCCGTAAGCGACGATTTCGCTCATCGTCTGGCCGATCTCAGCGCTGTCGTAGCGCATCATCACGATGGCGTTGGCGCCCATCGCGGTCGCGTTCTCGACCAGCCGGTCCAGGGCGTGGCGGCGCGCCTCCTCCAGGAGGCGCGTATATTCGTGGATCTCGCCGCCGACGATGGTGCGGAGCCCGGCCATGATGTTGCCGCCGAGGCCTCGGCTGCGGACCACGACGCCGAAACATTGTCCGAGCGTCTGGACGGTGCGGTGTCCGGCGATGTTTTCAGTGGTGGCGACGATCATGCGCGAATCCCTTCGGAGCAAACTGCCCGTTTCCGGCGAGTTTCGCACGCCAAGCCTAACCAACGGTTGCATCGGGCTTCGAGCGGCTCCAGTCTCTATTTATTGATCGTCGCCGCGCCGGCCGTGCACGCGACCTCGTCCTGCGACCCGGCGCCGCCGGAACAGCCGATCGCTCCAATCAGCTTGCCGTCCTCGACAAGAGGGATGCCGCCGCGCGAGCCCATCACATCGTCGATCGTCAGCACATATTTATAATCATTTTTCTGGATTGCCTCTTCGAAGGCCTTGGTCGGACGGCGGAATTTGGCCGCCGTGCGCGCCTTGTGCTCGGAGACGGCGATCGAGCCGAGCTGGGCGCCGTCCATCCGCCCGAAGGCGACGAGATTGGCGCCGGAATCAACAATTGCGACGTTAAGCGCCCAGCCGTGTTTCTCGGCCTCTGCGGTGGCGGCGGCGATCGCGGCTTGAGCGCGTGTGAGCGAAATCGGCGCGCCATAGGGAATGGCGAAGGGCATCTTGTCGGGGATGACGTCGAGCGGATTGGGCTGCTGCGCGGCCGCCGCGCCGAAAAAGGCAAGACAGGCCGTCAAAATCGCCGAACGCAGATGAAGCGTCATGGTCGTTCCTCCCAGATGTGCTGGAATGATTATTGCCCCGCTCAGCCCCTGTCGGCAAGGCGCGCCTCGGCGACCCGCGACGCTTTACGAACCTTCCGATCCGACTTAGTTTTGTTGAACAGCGCGATGCGGGCTGTTGGAAGCGGGGTCAAGCGATGCGTGGGGCGCGTAATTTTTTCCTGATCGGCGTCGCAAGTCTAGGCCTGGCGGCCACGGGGGCGTCGGCGCAGTCCCTGTTCAATTTTCCGTTAAGCCTACCCGGATCGCCCCCGCCGCCCAACCCGCAGACCTTTCTGCCGCCGGACGCGGATCCGAACTATTCGACCCCGGGTGGGTATGACAGCGACGTCGATATGACGCGCACGACCCGCAAGGAAGTCAACGATCCGACCGGCGAGCCGGCGGGCACGCTCACGATCAACACGCGCGAACGGAAGCTCTACCTCTCGGAGGGGAACGGCCGCGCGCTGCAATATGGCATCGGCGTCGGGCGGCAGGGTTTCGCCTGGAAGGGCGAAGCCGAGATTGGCAGAAAGTCTTTCTGGCCCGGATGGACCCCGCCGCCGGAAATGATCGACCGGCAGCCCTACCTGCCGCGACACATGGAAGGCGGCATGGAAAACCCGCTCGGCGCGCGGGCGCTTTACCTGTTCCAGGGCAAGAAGGACACCCTCTTTCGCATCCACGGGACCAACGAGCCGAACTCGATCGGGAAGGCCGTCTCGTCCGGATGCATCCGGATGCTCGATTCCGACGTGATCGACCTTTACGGGCGGGTCGCCAAGGGGACGCCTGTCGTCGTGCTGTGAGGTTTAAGTCGGTGCAGCGGGCGATCCATTAGATCTTCTCCGGTCGAGCGGACCGGGCGTCGCGCCCGCTGCGACACACTTGGACTCTTGCCGGTAGCCGGGAAAAGGCCTCTACAATGTCGCCCGCGCTTGTTCGACGGCGATTTTTAGCCCAGCCCACAGTACAGGTTCGGACCTTGACCTCAGCGTCGCCAAACTGATTGATTTTGCGTTTGGGAGCTGACCCGTCGGGACCACATAAAATTGCCATTGGGTCGCTTTCCTATGGTCCGTCATTTCGTCTACGAGGGGATGATAGGCGAACACGTAAATGTGTGCGTGGCGACCGGCCTGCGCGGTCCATGTGACTCCATTCTCATAGTACCCGGTCTTCTCCGGTATTCCGAAGCTAGGAGCGGTAGGTTTTTTCGGCGCAGCCCACGTTTGTCGCGCGGCTGACTGCTTCACCTCAAGGCGGCAACCACCGAGGTGTTGCAGATCCCAGCCGCTCCACCCAGCGGAGCACAGTTGCCAGTCCGGCGCGAGTGCCGTCCCGACGATGATCTCCGCCACCAACCCTCGGTAACTGTTCTCTACCAGGGGACTTCCAAATGAGGCGGCGCAAGCCGCGCCATATACTTCATCCACGGTTGGGGGAGACAACGATGAAGTGACTTCGACTAATGTTTTTTCGGACACGGGGCTTTCCTTGCTTGATGGAGATGCGTCGCCGAAATCTCAGCTAGTAGTTAAACGCAGTTAGGCTTGGCCGAGAATGCCGAGTCTTGGAGACCCGGGTGTCGGCTGTTCGTATCGCACCAAATGATGCGTCCTGGAGCTTAGTCGTTCGCCACTGTAAACACGGCGCAGGGGACTGCGATCCCGCGCAAAGCATGCGTTCCAAGCGGGATCAGCGGCCCGGTGGTTTCGGCGGCGAAAGCGCCCGAGGTCAGGATCGTCCGTTCAAGCGGACGGCATAGGCCCTCGAGCCGACTGACCAGATTGACGGCCGGCCCGATGGCGGTGAAATCGAGGCGGTCGGCGGCGCCGATGTTGCCCCACAGCATCTCGCCAAGATGAAGCGCCACGCCGAACGGCAGGCGCGGCAATCCATCGCGCGCTCGCGCCTCATCGAGATGCGCCATTCCGCTTCGTGCGGCGGCGACCGCCTTGAGCGCGGCGTCGCAGGCGTTGCGCGGCGATCCGCCGGCGACCGGGAAGATCGCGAGCACGCCGTCGCCCATGAACTTGAGCACTTCGCCGCCGAAGGCGTGCACGGAACCGGCGATGCGGTCGAACCAGGCGTCCAGGGCCGAGATGACCTGGGAGGGCGGCGCCCTTTCCGAGAGCGCGGTGAAGCCGCGCAAGTCGGCGAACAACAAGGCCGCCTCTATCGTCTCGCCGAACCCGCGTCGCAAGGGACCGGCCAGCACCTTGGAAGCGCTGCGTCGGCCGAGATAGGCCTCGAGCGCCGCCGTCAGCGTGGCGCGCGCCGTGAGCGCGACAAGCGGCGCAGCGGCGAAGCGCGCGGCCTCATGCAGGCGCTCGGCCTCTTGCGGCGTGAATCGACGCATTCCGATCCATCCGAGCCTTGGACCGTCCGGCGCTGGGCCGACCGCGTCTTCGTGCACGGGGCCGCTCGCGAGGCTGGCGAGCCAGCGCCGGCCGTCACCGGCCAGAATATCGACTCCCGTCGCGGAATAGGCTCCGGCCACGAATCCCAAGGCCTCGACCACCTCGTTGCTCTCGGTTCGCCACAGCCAGGTGCGCCGAGCGATGAGCGGATGGGGCGAAGAGAGCGTGAGCGCCCCGCCAGCAAGCGAGGCGCCGTCCTCGATGAGGCGCTGGCCGAGGCTCGCCAGAAAAAGCTCCGGGGTGGGCGTCTGAGCCGCCGAGTTGACCAGCCAGGCGAGGGTTGCGGAGAGGGGCATGGATCGATCATCGGCTAGACGCACCTTGGTTGTCATCAGCGTTTCGCCGAGCTATTTCGTCTTCGCGATCCGATCATTCAACCAAATGGTTGATCTTTTGGCTCCAGCCTCATATTCTGCCCAAACACCACTGCCCTGTCGATTTGACCGCGGGCCGCCCGTCATAGGGTGGGATGAGTTCACTCGAGGAGAGTCACATGGATGAATCGCTCGTGGTTCGGCGCGAAACCCAGGTTGCGGCTCCGCCCGCGACCGTCTTCGCTTTCCTGACCGATCCGCAAAAAATCCTGAGCTGGATGGGCGCGGAAGCGGACACGGACGCGCATCCGGGCGGCCTCTATCTGGTCAAGGACATCGCCGGGCGACCGGGCCGCACCGCACGCGGCGAATTCCGCGAGGTCGTCCCGGTCCATCGCCTCGCCTACAGTTTCGGCTGGGACGACGATGCGAATGTGCCGCCGGGCTCGAGCCTGGTCGAGATCGACCTTTTGGAGCGGAACGGCGGCACGCTTGTGCGCATGACCCATACCGGACTGCCCAATGCGGCTGAATGCGAGGGGCATGCCAGGGGTTGGGCGTATTATCTCGGCAGGCTGGGTGTCGCCGCCACGGGCCGCAATCCGGGCGTCGACCGAGGCCCGCCCGACCACCGCTAAAGCAGCGCCTGGAGTGGAATCCGCAGCACGCCTGCATGTCATTCCCGACTACAGTCTGGTAAATCCCTGCCGATGCCCGCTTTCTCGGGCGTCACACTTTGATTGCAGATTGCGCTAACCGCGGGCCCGCACCCGTCCGAAATGCCAAGCGCAAAAGAGGGCCATCGCGAGCGCGCCCAGCCCCACGAACATCCATTCGAGAACGACATCCGCGCCTTTGGGCGCGAACTCAAACAGAAGCGCGAAGCCGATAATGAAATTAAGAAACCCCCACAGCACGTTGGCGACAGGCGAGGATTCGCCGACGCCCGGCGGCGACGCGAACGGGGTCTGGAACGAGGCGCCGCTGATCCCTTGAACGAAATGCGGGACGCCATTGGCCAGAAAAAGTCCGGCGACGAATTGCAACAAAGAGATATACCAGGGAATGCTGAGCATGGGGTCCGCCTTCACTTGCCGCGTTGAACGCCGGAAGGCGCCGCTTCGCTTCCGGCCCAGCGCGCGATCGTGCGCGCAAGAGCGGGCCCGACCAGAAGCGTCACGAGCAACCGTCCGATCTGCATCGCCATGACGAAGGGCAGGTCGACCCGGGACGAGGCGGCGATGATCGCCACCGCGTCGGCGCCGCCGGGGCTGGTCGCGAGATAGGCGGTCAACGGATCTGTTCCCGCAGCCTCATGCAGGGCGAAGGCAAGACCGCCGCAGAGCGCGATCAACGTGAAAATCGACGCCAGGATTATCGGCAATTGCTTCCACGCGTAGAGAACCGCCTCGCGGGTGAACCGGAAGCCGATGGACCAGCCGACGAGTGCGTAGCAAATCGCCAGAAGCCACGGCGGCAGCGTGATCGTGAGCAAGTGGGTCGCGGAGAGCGGGGCGCCGACGAACATCGGCACAAGAAGAGCGCCGGCGGGAAGCTTGGATTTGACCCCGATGACCGCGCCGCCGATTCCTAAGGCCAGAGTGGCAAGGAGAGCGGCAGGCTCCACAGGCGGAAACCAGACGATCGAAGCGGGCGACGCCACGCCAGCCGGCAGAAAGGCCCGGGCGACAAGCGACGCCACCAGTCCGACGCAGGCGACGCGCAGATATTGCATGACGGCGACCAGCCGCATGTCGCCGCCGAAGGCGTCGGACATGAGCACCATCGCCGTCGCGGCGCCAGCCGATGAACCCCAGACCGCGGTCGTGCCCGGAAGCACTCTCAGGCGCGCGAGCCCATAGCCAAGGGCGGCCGCGAACACGATGACCGCTCCAATCAAGACGAGGAACATCGGCCAGCGGCGAAAGATTGTTATGACAATATCCGGAGTGATCGCGCGAGCGACGAGACAACCGATGAAACCCTGAGCGATGACAAAGCCCCAGGGCGGGATCTTTACGCGTCCCTCGAACCACGACAGGAGGATGGCCGCGGCGATCGCCCCGAGCATGAGGGCTGCGGGCAGCCGTATGAGCTCGAAGACCGCGACGCCGACCACTGTCGCGCCCAGAAGCGCCGCCCATTGAAGGGCTCGCGACGTTCGCCGCAACCCGAAGAGCCACATCCCGTTCTCAGCCGCCAAAGGCGAGGTTATTGCTGTCCGCCACTCGGGAGATCCGCGGGAGGACATGCCGCAGCGTTGCCTCGTGGGGTTCGACGCCCATGCTCGTGATGACATCGCGCGCGATGACGAGCTCATAGCCGAGATCCCAGGCTTGCCGCGCGGTCGTGTCGACCCCGATATGCGTCGCGACTCCGCCCAGAACGATCGTGCGCACGCCGCGGGTCTTGAGCCCGGAATTGAGGTCGGTGCGGAAGAATGCGCCCCAGGTTGGCTTGGTGATGAGAATGTCGCCCGGCTCGGCGAGGCCAGGAGCGAGATCGGCAAAGCCATCGGGCAACACCCGAGGCGACGCGGAGGCCTCGTCGACCTGTCGCTCCGGCCCGGCGAGATTCGGCGCCGCGTTCACCAGCACCACGGGCGCACGAGCGGCGCGAAATTTTTCTGCCAACGCCTTGCCCCGCGCGACCAGTTCGTCGGCTGAGACCGGAGCAAGTTTCCTGCCGAGAATCCCGTTTTGCAGGTCGATCAGCACAAGCGCGGTCGTTCTCGGGTCAAGCGTGATCATCGGCTATGCTTCCACAAAGCGCTGGTTGCGTCGGAACGATTTATGAGGAATACTCGCGAAACTTTAATATGAGCGTCCCTCATAAATGTCAACCGAAATTCAAACACGGGCCCGGGAGCCGAAGCGAGAGCGGGGAAAGCAGCGCGTTGCTGCGCTCATCGACGCGGGCGCGGAGCTCTTCGCCGAGAAGGGCTATGAGGCGACGACGATGACCGAGATCGCGAGCCGCGCGGGCGCGGCGATCGGCTCACTCTATCAATTTTTCCCTTTGAAGGAAACGCTGGCCGAAGCGGTCTTCAACCGCTTTGCCGAGCGGGCGGCGGCGGCGTTTGCGCAGGTCGAGGCGCGCGCGCCAGGATGTTCGGCCCGCGAGTTCGCCGACCTTTTCATCGACTACAAGCTAAGGCAGGGCGCCGATCGGGACGCGGCGATCGCGCTCTCGAGCGGAGTGGCGGGGATTGTCGAGCGACGCAAACCGCTCGGCGACGCGCTGCGCGGGCGGATCGCCGCGATCCTTGGCGCCGCGAACCCGGCGCTCCGACAGGATGAGGCGGGGACGGCCGCGATCATCGTGAACCAGGTCATGAAGATGATCCCGGCGCTCGCGTCCACGGAAGACGAGCGGGCGGCGGCGCTGATCGGCGAAGCCCGGAAGCTTCTGGCGCTTTACATCGACGAGATCCTGGGGCGGCGGTAAGAGCGGCGGCCGATGCGTTCAGATTCGGGGGCTCGATTCGAGAACCCAGCTCCAGCCCGCCGCCGCGAGTGAGCCGAACCGGAGTCACTCCAAATGCAACGCCCTAGTCGGCGTAATTGTCGATAACCGCGTCGGCGACCGCGCGCTTGGTGATGACGCCGACGACATCGGCGGCGCGGGGCCGGTGCGCGCCTTGGAAGACGATGGCCGCGCCCGCGCGATGGCGCTTGAGCCGAGCAAGGACGAGGCTCAGCAAGTCGACATCGCGGCAGACCACCATGCGCTTCTCGACAAAATCATCCACGAGTCTCTCGGGGTTGTTCGCGCTTTCACGCCAGAGGCCGGAGCGCGGCGGGATCAAGCCGACGATCCGGCCTTTGTCCTCGACAATGACGGCGCGCAGATCGTCGACGTCTTCCCAGCCCATGGCTTCCCGCAACGGCGATCCCGCTTTCGCCAGGATGAATCGCCGCTCCATGACGTCCTGCGCCTGCTGGACGAGATAAAGATTGACGTGGCGCTCCTTCGGGATGCGATGGCCGCGGTGGCGCAGCTTGATGGTGTAGATTGTCTCGGGGATGAGCGCCCGCCGGACGCCGGCCGCAACGGCGACCGCGACGATGACCGGCACGATGATCGCGTAGTCGCGCGTCATCTCGAACACCATGATGATCGCGGTCATGACGCCGCCGGTCCCCGCTCCGACCACGGCCGCCATGCCGACGATCGCCGCTGACGGCAACGTCAAGCCGGCGTGAGGGAGAACGAGAGCGGCGAGAGACGCGAAGGCCGCGCCCAGCGTCGCGCCAAGAAAGAGCGAGGGGGAAAAGATGCCGCCCGAAGCGCCGCAGCCGAGGCTGATCGTCGTCGCCAACAGCTTGAGGACGAACAAGAGGACCAGGAGACCGGTCGCCGTCATGCCCTGATCGAGGATCGACTGGATCACGCCATAGCCGACGCCGTCCACGTAGGAATGGCCGAAAACGTGGGTGCAGCCCACCATCATCAGGCCGATCAAAGTCATGCCAATGATATTTTGGGTGTACATGTTGCCCGGCAACCTGGGAAAGCCGTCCTCCATGAACACCAGAAGCCGGATGAAGGCCCAGGAGGCGACGCCGCACAGGGCGCCGAGACACACGAACGCGATCGCCTCCTCGACGCCGAAGGAACTGGCGGGCGGAAAGAAGACCTCGGGGACGGTGAAGGCCGGATTGGGGCCGAGGAGGATGCGCCCGAGCAAAGTGGCCGAGCCCGTTGCGATGACCACCGGCAAGAAGGTGCGGTTGGAGACTTCCGGCAGCAGGATCTCGATCGCGAACAGGACGCCGCCGAGCGGCGTGTTGAACGTGGCGGCAATGCCAGCGCCGGCGCCTGCCGAGAGCAGCGTGATCTTCTGCCCGGTCGAGAGCCCGAGCGCCTGCGAAAACGCCGAGCCCAGCGCCGAGCCGATCTGGATGATGGGCCCCTCACGACCAACCGAAGCGCCCGAGCCGATCGAGAGCGCCGAGGCCAGCGACTTGATGAGCGCGACGACGCCGCGAATCTTGCCGCGCTTGTAGTAGATGGCGTCCATCACCTCGGGGACGCCATGGCCCTTGGCTTCCGGCGCATAGCGCTCGACCAGATAAACGACGAGGAGGCCGCCAAGGATCGGCGACAGGATGACCCAGTTTCCCCATCGGCTCGGCCCCTCAAGGATATTGGCGTCGTAGGGTATCTTGAAGAGGCCATTGATCATGATGTTATGGATCAAGCCGATGAGCGACCTCAGCAGGACCGCGCCTATGCCGGTCATGATTCCGACCCCCAGCGCCATAAGGCAGAGGACGAGCAGGCTGACGCGCCTTTCATCCTCAGCGCGGGCGGCGGCGGTTCGAGACGGTACCGAGGTTTCAACGGTCGTTGACGACATTTTCCAGCTTTTCTTGGGGTAAAATTGGGCGCAGCGGCCGTCCTGGCCGGATCTCGCATGGAACGCCGTCAACCCGCAATAAGTTCAGATTAGGGCATTCGGCGAACCGCACGGGGTCCGATCCCGGCCCGCATCACGAGGCGGCGGAGCGGCCCGACGGCGGCAAGCGCCGCCAAACCAGCGCCGCGGGCGAAGTCAACGGGAGCGAAATGCGTGAGCAGTGACCGGTTGAGACCGTCGACGGCCCCGGTTCTGAGCGCGATGTCGGCGCGCCGCGCGCGCTCATAGGCCCGCAACGTCTCTGTTCCGCCGATCTCACGCCCCTCCCTTCGCGCTTCGACCGCGCAGGCGATGATCGCCTCGACGTCGCGCAAGCCAAGATTGAGCCCTTGCGCGCCGATCGGCGGCAGGACATGCGCCGCGTCGCCGACGAGCGCCAGCCGTTCGGCTGCGATCTTCGGAACAGTCTGGCGGATCATGGGAAAGTATCCCCGCTCGCCCTCGATGCGCATGGCACCCAGCAGGGAATGCGCCTCACGTTCGATCTCGCGCGAAAGCGCTTCGTCGTTGAGCGCCTCACGCCGACGCGCTTCCTCTTGCTCCATCACCCAGACGAGGCTCGACCGATTGGGCGCTGTCGCGCTGGCCGGCAGCGGAACAAGCGTGAATGGCCCGCCGCGGGTGTGGAACTCGGTCGAGAAGTCGTCATGCGGCAGTCGGTGGGTAAGGTGCGCCGTCAAGGCGGTTTGCGGATAGCGATGGACGCGCGCGGAGAGGCCCGCGGCGCGGCGCGCCCTCGAATCCCGGCCGTCGGCGCCGATCGCAAGCCGGGCCGCGACCTCGCGCCCGTCTCCGAGCCGCGCCCGAACGGCGTCCGTAGAAAAATCGTAAGCCTCAATCCCCGTCGCAACGCGCTCGACGCCGGGGATCTGCGCGACCCTGGCCGCGAGCGCCTCAGCCATCAGGTCGTTCTCGATATTCCACCCAAAGGCGTCGAGCCCGATCTCGGCCGCGTGGAATTCGACCGGGCGCGGCGGAAAGAACGCTCCCGTGTCGTCGACGAGGCGCAGCGAGCGCAGAGGGGCGCCTCGGAACTCCAAATCAGCCCACAGGCCGAGGGATTTCAAAAAGGCCACGGATTGGTTGAGGAGCGCGACGGTGCGTCCCCGCCCGGTCCGCTCGGCGGCGCCGCAGCAGACGACGTCGAACCTCGCCTTGGCCATCCCATAGGCGGCAGTCAGCCCCGCAAGCCCCGCTCCGGCCACCAGGATGTCCGAATCACTCCGGGAAGGCTCATCGCCGTTGGTCATTCTTCGCCCTCAGCGCCGCTTTTCCCGCCGGCGCTGACTTGCGCTCGCGGCCCGGGAGACGGCGGCGTGCAACTTTGATAAGCCGAACGCTATAAGGTCAAGCCAACGCCGGACCCGTAAGCGAGTCGCTCGGGAGGCGGGCAGGGCGCTGCATGTCGATCGAAAAGCGGCCCGTGGACGTTGCAAGCGCCGCGGGTTTCTCAGTCCATCTCTTCACGGCCTCAGGCGGCGCGGTGGCGGTGCTCGCGCTCTACGCGGCGATCGAGCGGAATTTCGCGATCTGCTTCGCCTGGCTGGGGCTCGCGCTTTTCATCGACGGAATCGACGGCACGCTCGCAAGAGCGGCGAAGGTGCAAATCACCGCGGCGACGATCGACGGGACGGTTCTCGATCTGGTGATCGATTTCCTCACCTACGTTCTTGTGCCGGTGGTGGCGCTCTGGCGCTCGGACCTGATGCCGACCGAGGCATCGTTCTGGATCGGGCTGATCGTCACCATCGCGTCCGCGCTCTATTTCGCCGACACGAGGATGAAGACCGACGACTTGTGGTTTCGCGGGTTTCCGGCCACCTGGAATATCGTTGTCTTGTATCTCTTTGTCCTTCGACCGCCCTGGGTGATCAGCGCCCTCATCCTGCTCGGCGCGACGGCGCTCATGTTCACGCCGGTCGTCTTCATCCATCCGTTGCGGGTCCTCCGGTTGCGCAACCTGACCATCGCGATGACATGCGCGTGGTTCGCTTTCGCCGCGACAGCGATCATCGAGAACCTGGCGCCCCAGGCCTGGGTCGGCTGGGGCCTGATCGTGACCGCGGCTTATTTTCTTGCGCTCCCGCTGTTGCGCCATTCGCCTTTGGCGGAGCCCTGAGCGCGAGGCCTGTGCGATAGAGGAACGGCTTGCGAGCCGGATTGAATCCTTGGTATAGCCGCGCCTCGCGATGCTGCTTGGCTTCATCGTCGGCCTCGTGGCGGAGTGGCTACGCAGAGGACTGCAAATCCTTGCACCCCGGTTCGATTCCGGGCGAGGCCTCCAATAAATCGTTGATGTGGCGAACTCGGTCGCCTTGCACTTGGAAGGAGCCGCTTCGGCTGCGTTGCCGGCGGCCGACCTGATGGTCATCCGGCCGATTTGGGTTTTCTTGGCGCATGGCCGGTTGAGAGCGAAAACCCTCGGTTATGAGGGTTGGAAAAGCTTGGATTTCCTTGGATTCTCTCGTCCGAATCGAGACTTTTTCAATGGGTTACGCGGCTTTTTGCGGGAAACATTTTTCTCGCGGCTTTTCCCTGGGCGCTCGCAGCGCCGGAACGGCAGCCCCGGTCTTGGCATTCGGAAGCGCAGGATTGTTCATAAGCAGAGTGTAATGTAATTTCCGCTTTTCTGCAATCAATTGTCGTCCGGGCCTTTCCCGCCCGCTTCGAGCCAAAAGCAACTCGCGCCCAGACAACGCCTTGCTGACGAATCCGCGACCGGTTTTTCCTCGCTTGCCGAGAAAGAGCCGTCTCGTTGAGGCGGCGTCGCCCCCCTGGGCCTCGCGCGGCACTGCGGGATCAATCTTTGGTCAGGCCGAGGCGCCCCATAGCCTTGCCGATGTGCCGCCGCATACTTTCGCGGGCGCCCTCGATGTCCCTGGCGGCCACCGCTTCGTAGATGGCCGCGTGCTCTTCTTTGTTGATCCGCTCGCGCAGGGCCAAGTCTACGCGTTCATTCGCCTTGGCGATACTTGCTCGCACGTGCTCGGAAATAAAGTTGATAAAGATCGCAACGTAGACGTTGTCGCTCGCGAGCGCGACAGCCCTATGAAACTCCAAATCGGCGTCGACCGACTGCGGCGTTCCTTGACTGTCGTGAAGTCGCTTAAGCGCGGTCTTTATCGCGGCGAGATGCTTGCGTCCGCGACGCGCGGCGGCCAGGCTGGCCGCTTCGCCTTCGAGGATCGAGCGCAACTCGAACAAGCTGGCGAAGAGAGAGCGATCGCGGAGCATCTCGGCGTCAAGCCGCAGGGCCGAAACCGCGTGCGTTCCGAGCACGAACACGCCCGATCCCTGGCGCGGTTCGACCGTGCCCTCGAACGTCAGTCGCGCGATCGCTTCTCTGATGACATTGCGGCTGACGCCAAACGTTTCAGCCAGCTCTCGCTCAGTCGGCAGCCGTTCCCCAACCTTGAATCGCCGCCCGAGGATTTCGTCGGAAATCATGCGCGCGACCTGCGAGGGCAGGTTGGGCGTGCGGCCGAGGGTCCGGATCGCGACGCCCTCAGCGGCCGCGGCCACGCGGCGGGAGCGGCCCGTGGGGCGTATCGGCGTCATGGTGCAGGCCTTGTCGCGCCGCCAGGCGAACGCGGCCGGCCCTGACGGTTGCCGAGATAGGTCTCGCGAACCAAGTCGAGGCTTCGCAGCTCTTCGATCGCGCCCGCGGCGACAATGCGCCCGTTCTGCATGATGTAGCCTCGATCGGCGACCGCGAGCGCCAAGGCCGCGTTCTGCTCGACGAGCAGCACCGCCGCGCCGAACCTGTTGCGCACCGAGAGAATGATTGAGCGCACCTCATGGACGATGATTGGCGCAAGGCCAAGCGATGGCTCGTCAAGAATCAGGATCTTGGGCTTCGCCATCAGTCCCCGCGCAATCGCCAGCATCTGCTGCTGCCCGCCGCTCAAGGCCGAGCCCTTCGCGTCCCTCTTTTCGGCAAGTATGGGAAAGAAGGTTTCCATCGCCGCGATATCGCTCTCGACGCCATCGGCGTCGGTGCGCGAATAGCCGCCAAGCCGCAGGTTGTCGCGGACTGTGAGATCGGGAAAGATACGGCGGCCTTCGGGCACGAGAACGGCGCCGCGCCGCGCAATCCCGTCGGCATAGATCCCCGTCACGTCCTCGTCCGAGAGACGGATCGCTCCGCTTCTGGGCCGCATGAGGCCGGCGATTGTCTTCAAGAGCGTAGACTTGCCGGCGCCATTCGAGCCGATGATGGTGACGATCTCGCCTTCGTCGACCTCGATCGAGACGCCGCGATTGACGACAATCGGCCCATAGGCGGTCCAGACGTCCTCGACGTCGAGCAGGCTCACTCCTCGCCCCCAAGATACACTTCGATCACCTTCGGATCGTTCAGCACTTCGTCTACAGGACCATCAGCGATCTTGGTTCCGAAGTGAAGCACGACCAGCCGTGCGCAAAGCTCCGCCATCAAGCCAACGTGGTGATCGATGATGCAAATCCCAACTCCAAGTTCATGAGCGCGGCGGAGCAGATGAACAAGTTGGACGCTTTCTCCTTCGTTGAGTCCCGCGGCCGGCTCATCGAGCAGGAGTTGCGCCGGGCGCCCGCCGAGGGCGACCGCAACGCCGAGGCGGCGCAGATTTCCGAACGGCATGACGCTTGTGACTTCGCCGGCAAAGGCTTCCAGGCCAACAAACTGCAAGAGCTCCTCCGGCGAGGACCATCGCGGGCCCGCGCCATCCTCCCGCCGAGAGCCATGCTCAATCGCGATCTGCACGTTCTCGCGCACCGTAAGCGCCGGAAAGGACATCGCCTGCTGGAACGTGCGTCCCAGGCCAAGGCGGCCGATCAGATAGGCAGGTTTACCGGCAATATCGACGCCGTTCCAGTGGATGGTCCCGCCGGTCGGCCGGTAAACGCCGCAAACTGTGTTGAACAGGGTCGTCTTGCCGGATCCGTTCGGGCCGATGACGCCGAGGATCTCGTCCGAGCGGATCGTCACATCGACGCCGGCAAGGGCAACGCCGCCGCCGAAGGTCTTGCGTAGGCCTGTTATCTCGAGCGTCGCCATGGTCGGCTGTTCCTCAGACCCGCACCTTGCGAGGATCGGCCGAGCCCGCGTTCGCCCCGCGAACGATTCGCATCACCCACTGAGAGCCGCGTCCGGCCGCCGCGATCACTCCGCCCGGCAGCAGCATCACCACCGCGATGAGCGCAAGCCCATAGGCGATGCGCGAGTTGACCGGATCGATGCGCATGACTTCCGGTAGAAACGTCACGATGATCGCTCCCGCCAACGGTCCGAAGATGGTCCGCGGCCCGCCGAGCATCACCATGAGCGCGAAATAGAGGCTGGTGGCGCCGCCATAAAGCTCTGGCGAAATGTGCCGGAAATTGTAGGCCTGCAGATCGCCGCCGACACCCGCGAACAGTCCGCTCAGCATGAAGGCGCCAACCTTGTGCATGTTGGTATTGACGCCGATCGACCTTGCAAGTTGTTCGTTCTCGCGGATCGAGCGCAAGGTCCGGCCGTATCGAGAATTGGCGACGCAATAGGCGGCGAGCATGCTTATGAACATGAAGCCCGCCACCAGCATGTAGGTGTTCGACAATTTATCCAGCTTCACGCCCAGCACCGTTCCGATCGGGGGCAAGTCGAGCCCGGTCGCGGCCCCGGTGAACTTGCCTCCGTTGGTGAGCGCGATGCGCAAAAGCTCGCACATGACGTAGGTGGTGATGGCGAAATGGTGGCCGCTGATGCGCAGCGAAGGCAAGCCGAAAAGCCCCGCGCAAAGCGCCGCCACGAGAGCGGAGAAGGGCATGGCCTCCCACATGTTCATGCCGAAATCACGGGAGAGAATTGCCGCGGTGTAAGCGCCAAAGCCCATCAGTCCGGCGTAGCCGAGCGACATGATGCCTGCATGGCCGAACGGGATCGCCATGCCGTAAAGCACGATCGCGGTCACGCCTGTCGTGACCGCGAAGGAAAGCGCCCTGTAGCCCGGATTCATCCAAGGAAAAGCGAACACGCCGACGACGACAAGCGCCGTCAGGATCAGCGCCGAGGGCGACGACCATGACGAAGTCTTCCGCGCGACCGCGGGGGGACGTTCATCCTCCACCCTCAAGAGACCCTGGGCGGCGGGCGCGTTTTTATTCAATCGCCGGCCCCATGGTGCCGCCGAACAAGCCCTGCGGTCGGAAGACGAGGATCACGATCATGAGTCCGAAAGTATAGGCGTTCGTCCATTCCGGCGTGCGATAGGCGCCGCTGAACCCGGTGACCAATCCGAGGATGAGACCAGCCCCGACGACGCCTGCGACATTGCCGAGCCCGGCGATGAGCGCCACTGCGAAGCCAAGCATGATCATCTCGGAGCCGACGAAGGGCGTCACCGGGAAGAGCGCGATCGTGAGCGCGCCGCCCAGGCCTGCGATCGCACTCCCGTAGGTGAACACCACCGTGATGTACCGGCGGATCGGAATGCCCATAAGCGCCGCCGTCTGTCGGTCGGCAAGACTCGCACGCAGCGCAAGGCCATAGCGGCTGCGCGAAATCGTGAATAATGTGACCGCGACGACGAGAGCCGTCACCAGCACAACGACGACCCGCATCTTGATGAATTTGATCTCCCCGATCTCCCAGACGCCGGGAAGCGGCTCGGGAATGCTCTTTGAAAACGAATTCCAGATGCGGATCACAACGTGCTGGAGCACGATGGAAAGGCCGAGCGAGGCCATGAATCCGTTATTCGGCCGGTTGAGCGTGAACTGGAAAAGACCCCGCTCGAGCAGAAACCCGATAAGGCCGACGATGGCGACGGCGATGAGAACGGCGGGAATGTAGCCGAGACCGTAGCCCATCAGAACCCAGACGCCGATCGCGCCCAGCATCAGGAACTCGCCGTGGGCGAAATTGATGATCCCGGTCAAGCCGAAGATCAGCGTGACGCCGATCCCCATCAGGATGATGACGCTCGCGATCGAGAGGCTGTTCACCAGTTCCTGGATAAACGTCACCACGATATGTGGCTCCACGGTCAGCGCGACGGTTCTCGTCAGGCGCTCGCTAGCAACGCATCGGCGAACGAGCATCCAATCGAGATAGGCTCGAACCGATCGGTTTCGCTTCGGCGAAAGAGTCTGCCAACTTCTTCCGTCGAAGCTTCCTCATTTCGCGCCGATCCGCTGGACCCGGGGTCAAAGAACGAGGGACCAGCCTCTCCAGACGGGCCTCAGCCGCCCGGATCGCCGGGGGGCCGGCTCGCAGGCGGCTGCTCGACCGCGCACTTGAACTTGTCCGAAGTATTGGGCTCAACCAGACAAACCTCCGTCGCGAACGTCACCTGATGCCTGTCGTTGAAAAACAGCGGGACCTGCGAGACGACGCCCTGGTATTTCATCTTCTCGAGCTCCGTCGCGATCTTGTCGGTGTCATCGACGGTTCCTGCGGCCTGCATCGCCTTCACGAACATGCCAACATAGTCGTAGTAGAGGAGCGAGACCGACGACTGCACGCCCTTCGGCGCGCCAAGCGCGAAATATTGGTCGAAATAATCCTTCGCGGCCTTGAACGGCGGCGCCCCCCAGCGGACCGGAACGCAACTCAGCGTGATCGGGACCGTGGACTTGAGGCCGCGCTCCTGCCAGACGCCGGGATCGACGCCGAACAGGAAATACGACGGGGCGACGTTGAGCTGGACCGCCTGCGGATAGGCGATCATCACGATGTCGCCATTGTACCAGATGTGCACGACATCGGGATTGTCGGCTTTCACGCGCGTGAGCAGGGGCGTGAAATCCTTTGTGTCCGGCGGAAACTTGATGAGATCCGTCTTCTGACCTTCCGCTTTGAGCGCGAGGTCGTAGTGCGACGAAAGATACTGGCCTCCGGCGTCGTCCTGGACGAAGACGACCGAGCTATTCGGCTTGTGGCCGAGCGCCTCGGTCAAAAGCGTGATGACGCCCTTCGCCGTGCTGCCGCTGCGCTGGAACTCCTGCGGCTCGGTCTGAAACGTGTAGTGAAGATCGCCGCCAGGCTTGGTCGAGTCCGCGCTCAGGCAGCAGCCCAGCGAGCTATTGCCGGTGAATTGCAGCACCTTGGCGGGATTGGTGATCTTGGTCATGGCGATCGAGAAATCATGGCTCTCGGTGCCCCAGATCGCCTTGACGCCGATGTCCTCGACAAGCTCGCGCGCGTTCGCGATCGCCGTGTTCACATCGGTGCGATCGTCGCGGTAGACGGGTTCGAGCTTATAGGTCTTGCCGTTGACCACGAAGCCGCCGGCGTCGTTGATCTGCTTCACCGCCAGCTTGACTGCATTGTGAATGGTGTTGCCGGCCGAAACGAACGAGCCGGTCAGGGCGGCGTTCACGCCGATCTTCACCGTATTCTCATCAGCCGCCGCCCCGCTCGAGACGAATAAAGCCGCGGCGGCGACCAGGCCCCAAGGTCCTCGCCTCATTGGGTCCATCCTCCTCCCTTGGACTCGCCTTAAGCGGCGAGCCGCTTGCGCAACCCTGGTTCCTCCCGAAGCGTCGCCGCCGGACAGAAACGCCTGTGCCGCGAACCTGTCAAAGTTATCATACCACCCGGTGACACGGCAACTTGGGATGACCCCCGCCGCCCGTCGTGTGACGAATGACCTTCGCTCGTCGAGCGAGCCGATCTCGCCGGTCGTCACCGTGCGGCCGTTCCGCATGACTGCGGAGCCTTGCCTCCGCGGCGTCGAGCGCATGCTCAGAAGAGCGATGAAGACGGACGATGCGATTCTTGACCGTCAGAAGCCCTGATCCTGTGCGGAAATGTAAGCCCGATTCCAGGTCGGTGTGATCAACACGTCGTTGATGCAAACTCGAGGCGGGAGGCAGGCGATATAACAAATCAGATCGCCGAGATCTTCCGATTGCAACATCCGGGCCTTATCCTCTGGACTCACAGGGACGGGGCGCTTCGCAATGATCGGCGTCGCAACCTCACCCGGGCAAAGCGCCGTTGCGCGAATGCCGTGCCGGCACTCCTCCATGTTGATGCTATGGCTCAACGCAACCACTCCATGCTTCGCCGCGATATAGCCTGCGCCTGGCTGCGTGCTCACGACCCGCCCTGCGATCGAGGCGGTGTTGATGATCACGCCATCCTTCTGCTTGCGCATGATCGGGAGGACCGCGAGGACGCCATAAAACGAACTCGAGAGGTTCGACCGGATGAGCTCATCAGCGCCAGCGGCCGAGAGCCTCTTCCAGCTTCGATCCGGGATGTTGGACCCGGCATTGTTGACCATGATATCGATGCGGCCGAACTCCCGCTCGATCGCTTCTGCGATTCCCAACGCGTCCTCGGCGCGAGACATGTCGCCGGAATGGACCCGCGAGGTTCCGCCATCGGCCGCGATGCGCGCCGCGACCGTCTCGAGCGGCTCCTTGCGCCGTCCGGTCAACACCGCGGTTGCGCCTTCGCCTGCGAGCGCGATCGCCGCGGCTTCGCCAATTCCGCTTCCCGCGCCGGTAACCCAGGCGACCTTGCCCATCAAGCGTTGCATGACGTCTCCTCGTTTGGCTCTTTAAGTTGGGGCGATCGCGGCGCGTTTCAGGGATGCGCGCGATCACCTTTTTCAGCGAGATCGAGTTCAGCGATTTTCGCGTAGAGACGAGCGACCGACGCATCGTCGTCGCGGGACATGCCCGCCGCGGCCGTCATGAGAAACATCTGAAGGGCGGAAGCCGCGAGAGGTGTCGGAAAGCGCTGCGCGCGCGCCATGTCCGACACGATCCCCAGATCCTTGGTGAAAATTTCGACGGCGCTCTTGGGCGCGTAATCATTGTCGAGGATATGCGGCGCCCGGTTCTCAAACATCCAGGAATTTCCCGCCGAGGCCGTTATGACCTCGTAAACTCGCGCAAGATCAAGCCCGAGTTTCTTGGCAAAGACCATCGCCTCGCAGGCCACGGCGATATGCACTCCGGCCAGGAGCTGGTTGATCATCTTGAAGGCCGAACCCGTCCCGGCTTCGGAGCCTAAACGATACACCTTCGCGGCAATCGCTTCGAACAAGGGCTCGGCCCGCGCCATCGCGCCGT
Source organism: uncultured Alphaproteobacteria bacterium (assembly GCA_963726105.1). Lineage (GTDB taxonomy): Bacteria > Pseudomonadota > Alphaproteobacteria > Rhizobiales > Beijerinckiaceae > Roseiarcus. The sequence goes on along the minus strand of CAVSBJ010000012.1, from coordinate 165,790 downwards.
CAGGCCCAGACGCCAGGATCGTCAGTTCGCCCTTGGCGGCTCTGGCCGGGCCGCCGCTCGTGGGGGCGTCAAGGAAGGCGCGACCACTCGCCTCAATCCTTGCGCTCAGGCGCCGACTGTCGGCCGGGTCCATTGTGACACAGGATACGATCAAGGCATTCGGCGCCGTCGCGTTCAGAACGTCGGCTTCGCCGAACAATACGGTCTCGCATTGCGCCGCATTGACGAGAACCAAAATGACGACCCCGGCGCCCGAGGCCGCCTCGGAAGACGAAGACGTCGCGGTCCCGAACGTCTCGGCAAAACGAGCGACGGCCGCAGGGTTCGTGTCCACCCCGACGACCGGCCAGCCATTACGCGCCAAGCTTGCGGCGATGCCGTAGCCCATGGCTCCGAGGCCGATGACGACTATTTTCTCCGCCCTCTCGGTGGCCGACATCGATGCTTTCCCCGCAAAATGACCTACGCTTGTTCCACCCGACGCGATGACAGCGCTGTCATTAAGGTTGCCGCACTTTGGGCTTCGCGCCCGCAATGTCGGTATCCGCCACCATACCATCCTTTTGCCTGGTCATGAGCAGCCGTTGTTTGGAATGTGAGCTGTCGAGATCAAAAACGTGTGGGTGGCCGTCCACCTTACTTATCGTCGGTCACGCTTGCAGATTGTGACGCCAAGCCACGCAGTTCCGCGCACACGAGCGTTGGGACGCGTCGAGGCGCGCTCATTGCGGCGGGCCGATCTGCCTTTTCAACGCCCCACCGCATAACCCTGCATGCCGCGCGGGTTAGCGGCCGCTTTCATGCGATCCTTCTCGCGCGAGGCGGCCACAAGCCGGCCCTCCGACCAATCCGGTCCGACCTCGACGATATGGCCACGTTTCCGCAGGTCCGAGATGGTGGCGGATGGCGCGCGGCTTTCGACGACGAGCACCCCAGGGCGAGCCGCACGGGGCCAGAAGGAAGAGGGGAAATGCTCCGTATGCCACGCCGGAGCGTCGATCGCTTCCTGAAGATTGTAGCCCGCGTGGACATGGCGGAGGAAGAATTGCGGAATCCATTGGTCCTGCTGGTCTCCGCCCGGAGAGCCCCAGGCGAGATAGGGCTCGCCATCCCGCAGCGCCATCGTCGGCGAGAGGGTCGAGCGTGGGCGCTTTCCGGGCGCGAGGCAGGCAGGGTGCTGTTCATCCAGGGTGAACATCTGGGCCCGCGTCCCCAGACAGAAACCGAGCTCGGGGATCGTGGGCGAGGACTGCAGCCACCCTCCCGAAGGCGTGGCGCACATCATATTGCCGAACCGGTCAATGATGTCGAAATGAACCGTGTCGCCCTTCGTCTCGCCGAGCCGCCCCACCGTGGGCTCACCGGCGCCGCCAGTGCCCACCGCCGTCCGAACACCCGACGAAATCCTGGTTTCGAGCGCCTTGCCGTAACCCGGAATGTCGCCCGGCCGTTGTTCGTGCGAGGCATGGTCGGCGATAAGCGTTCGACGGTTGGCGTTGTAGGCGTCGGAAAGCAAAGTCTCGACGGGGACCGTCACGAAGTCTGGATCGCCGTAAAATGTGTCGCGGTCCGCGAAGGCAAGCTTCGCAGCTTCGACCTGCCAATGGATGAAATCAGGACTCGTGGGGTCGAGGCCCTCGAGTGGAAAGCCTTTGAGGAGAGCGAACTGCTGCAGGGCGGCAAGCCCCTGGCACCACGGTCCCGGCTTTTGCACCCGGTAACGGCCATACTCATAACCGATCGGAGCCTCGAGTGTCGCGGACCAGCCCGCCATGTCGGCGCCGGTGAGAACGCCGCGGTTGGCCCGGCCGGAAACATCCATGACCTCCTTCGTGCGGCAAAAGCTGTCGATCGCGTCGGCTACGAAGCCTTCCGACCAAATTCGCCTTGCTTTTTCGATTTGTGCTTCGCGTCCGCCAGAGCCTGAGGAATCGCGTAGAATACGCTCGTAGGTGTCGGCCAAAACCAGGTTGCGAAACATCGTGCCGGGCGCGGGCGCGCTTCCTTGTTTCAACCACAGCGCGGCGGAAGTTGGCCAGTGGTCGAGAAACTGGTCCTTCACCGTGGCGATGGTGGCCGACGCTCGCTCCAACATCGGGTGGCCGGCGCGTGCATAGCCGATCGCGGCCGCAAGCACCTCGTCGAGCCGCATCGTGCCGTAGTCCCGCAATGTCAGCATATAGGCGTCGAAGCAGCCGGGAATACAGGCGGCCAGCAGTCCCGTGCCGGGCACGAGGTCCAGGCCAAGGCTTTTGTAGTGCGTGATCGTGGCTCCAGCTGGCGCTGGACCTTGGCCGCAGATGACTTCGGTCCGACCCCGCCGCGTGTCATGGACCATGATCGGCACATCGCCTCCCGGCCCGTTGAGATGCGGCTCGACGATCTGCAGAGTGAAAGCGGTCGCGACCCCTGCATCAAAGGCGTTGCCGCCTCGCTCGAGAATTCCCATGCCAACGCTCGCCGCAATCCAGTGAGTGCTGGCGACCACGCCGAACGTGCCCTCAATCTCGGGCCGCGTGGTGAACCGGTGCGGATTGATAAAGCTCATATCGATTACCTGATCTTGAGTTTGCCGCCCCATTTCCGTGCAGCTTCGTTCAGCTGATCGCTTGAACGACAGCATGGCAACATGCCGGCATCCGCCGTTCCGCCAAGGTCGCGCGTTCGCCATTTAGGCTCAGCCAGCACGCGCTCGATCGCCTGGAGAATGCCTGCCGCCGCGGCTTGCTCTCCGAGATGATAAGGAGCGGCGCCCAGCTCCATGGCGCCTTTGCCGAGTCTCCCAACTAGCCCATCGGCTTTTCTCTCTCCATCTCCGCCCGTATCCTCGGCCCGAAATTGAAGGCCAACCGGATCGCTTAGGCCATCAACCTCCACAATTCCTCTGACGCACAATAAAACTCCGCATTTGCTTTTGTCTCCCGACCAGGCGTGGAACAGCCCAAGGGCGGTTCTTGTGTCAAATGGCGGTCGCGATCCGCAGTCAACGGTTGCGCCCACGCAATGGGCATAGCGTTGGGTTGTGCGCGCCTGAGCGTGTCCGGAAAGGCCCGCCTATGATCTGGAGCGGCAGGCCCCCGCCGGCGCCAACCCGTGCGAAGGAGTGATCCGAAGCTCAATTCGTTGATGCGGTGATCGACGAAGAAATATTGGGCGCCTCTTGGGGTGCGGCCGCTCGGCGCGAACCCCGGAACGCCGAATCCGGCGACCGTGTCGCCCCAGTCGGGGACGACCGATACAGGCGCCGGGCCGCTCTTGACCCGGCGCGCGTCGAGCCTTATCGCCAGCGTGGGATTTCGCGTCCCTGAGCCCGCTTGGTCGGTGTCGAGTGAGCGATTTGTAAGCGCATCTCGCCGCCGATCATCGCCGCGCAGCGCCGTGAAACGCCTGGGCCCGCAAGGACCTGCCTTTGATTCTCAAGGGTTTCCTTCACGGTCTCTCGGACGGACCGAGAAATCAATGGGTGAGAGAATGCCCTCGGGCGCAACTGCAAATCCTTGCGCCCCGGTCCGATTCCGGGCGAGGCCTTCAAACGAGTTTTCATCCGGGGCGGCGACTCGTCCCCTATCGCGGGTCTGAGCCAAGGGGGCGCACATTTCCGCCGAAACGATGCTTGACCGGCGCTTGCACATGGTCAACGGCCAACTCCGCGCTGGAGGGGTGGTTGACAAGGTTGTGCTGGCGGCGTTCCTCGAAACCCCGCGCCAGCATTTCGTTGCGCCCGAACATGAGTCGCTCGCGTATCTGGATCGCGAACTGCCGGCGCGCGGCGCCAAGTTCCGCCGGCTGCTGGCGCCCATGGTGCTGGCGCGAATGTTCCAGGCGGCGACGGTCGTTCCAGGCGATCGCGTGCTCGATGTCGCGGGCGGCTCCGGCTATGGCGCGGCTCTCCTCGCCTCCATGGGCGCGAAGGTTGTCCTGTTGGAATCCGACGCCGCTGCAGCGGAAGCGGCCAAGAGCGAACTTCACAATCGCGCGAGTGTCACCGTGGCCGTGGGACCGCTCGATAGCGGGGCCGCCGCGCTGGGGCCTTTCGATCTCATCGTCGTCGAGGGCGCGTTTGGAGTTTTTCCCGACAACCTCATCGGCCTTCTCGCCAACCCCGGACGCCTTGTTGGCGTTGACGCGTCTTCCGAGCCGTCTCAGGCGGTTATCTACGAAAAAAATGGTGGAGGACTGAGCCGGAGGGCGTTGTTCGAAACCAAAACGGAGATCCTCGACGGATTCAGGCCTCGAATGAGCTTTGCCTTCTAAGCCCCTGGATCTTCGTACTGTGCAGTCGCCAATGGCGTGAAGTGTCTCATCTTTGCGACGCTCGCTGGAAAAATGGACGCCATGCCGGCGGGCTGGCTCACCACCCATAGCGTGTCGGGGATTTCTACGGCTATGATGTTCGCCGTTTTGGCTGCTTTCGGCGAGCGGAGCGGGAGGTGGCGTTGGATGAAGTCTGTCCGGGCTGTCGCGCTCGTGTCTTTGATTTTTGCGTCGGACGTGCAAGTTAACAACGGCGAGAGAGTCGGCCGCTTGACTTAACGGTTGCGGCGAAGGGCGCGTGAGGCGGGGATGATTTGGGGCTCAAGCGCATTTGAGAAGCGGCCGGCCGCACGGTGCGGCCCGGAGTCGCGTCGTTTCTTGCGCGCGGCGCTCTTGGCGGGGGTCGGCCTGGCGATTGGCGCCGAGGCAGGTCGGGCAGAAACGATTAGCGGCGCCCTCATCAAGGCCTATCTGACCAATCCCGACATCAACACCCAGCGCGCCGCGGTCCGGGTGGCGGACGAAAACGTACCGAAGGCGAATGCCGGGTATCTGCCAACCGTTGCGGCGACCGCCAATATAGGCATCGAACGTGCGCAAACGAGTGAGATCGGTGCAAATAACACCGCCGTCGGCAGCCTCGGGGTCCTTCTCAAACCGCGCGGCTACGGCGTTCAAGCCAACGAGACCGTCTTCAACGGGAATAGGACTCTCAATTCCATCCGTCAGGCCGAGTCTCAGGTCTTCGGCGCGCGGGAGCAATTGCGCAACACCGAACAGAACACACTTCTTTCTGCGCTTACAGCCTATATGGACGTACTGGAAGATACGGCCATTCTCGGCCTCGACCGCAACAACGTCGATGTGTTGAAGGAACAGTTGCGTGAGACGCGGGATCGCTTCACCGTGGGCGAAGTGACGCGCACGGATGTGGCGCAGGCGGAGGCGAGCCTTTCGAGCGCCGAGGCGACCGCGCTCAGCGCGGTCGCGACCCTGCAGGCCGCGGTCGCCCGCTACCGTCAATTCATCGGCGATCAGCCGACCAGTCTTGCTCCGGTAAGGCCGATCGTCCGGCCGATACCGAAAACCTTGCCCGAGGCGGTATCGATCTCACAGATCGAGCACCCGGCGATCGGCGGCTCGCTGCACGGCGTCGACGCGGCCGAATTGCAGGTGAAGATCGCCGAAGGCGCGCTCTATCCAACCATCGGGCTTTCCGCCGCGGTTTCGAATCAGTACGACGCAAGCGGGATTCCCGGCTTTCACGTGCTGTCGGGTCAGCTCATGGGACAAATCAACATCCCGATCTATCAGGGCGGCGCGGAATACGCCACGACCCGTCAGGCGAAGGAAAGCCTGTCGCAACAGGAAATCCAGACCGATTCCTTGCGCAACCAGGTCCGCCAGGCTGTCGTCGCCGCCTGGGGTCTCAACGAGGCTGCGGTCGGCGTGGTGCGCGCGGCCCGTGCGGCGGTCTCCGCCAACGAAGTGGCGCTGACCGGCGTGCGCGAAGAGGCGAAGGTCGGCCAGCGGACGACGCTCGACGTGCTCAACGCCCAACAGGCTTTGTTGCAAGCGCGAACGACGCTGGTTCAGGCCGAACACGACCAGGTGGTCGATTCGTACTCGTTGTTGTCGGCGATTGGCCGGCTCAACATCCCGACTCTCGGACTTGCGGTCGCCGAATACGATCCGAGGGTCCATTTCGATCAGGTGAAGAGCAAGTGGATCGGCCTCAGGACGCCGAGCGGACAGTAAGGTCCCTTCGCTCGGGCTCCATGCGGGTGGCGGCTGCGGGTGACGATCGTGTGTTTGGGTTTATCGAAATGCCGCTCGCATCGACGGCGGCGTCGGCCCGGGTCCGACTTCGCGCGATGGGCGCACAGGACAAAGCTCCTTATTGGAGCAAGGCGGTCTCATGAGCGCAACCAGTTCGAATCCCAGCGATCGCGATTTCGAAGCGATTCACCAGGCGCAAAGAGCGCACGAGCCGTCGATGGAAGAAATTCTCGCGTCGATTCGCAACATGATCGCGGACGAACCGGCGAGGGCGGCGGCTAAGGCGCCGGAACCGGCGCCGACGCCCGCGCCGCAAATCGTCGTCTCCAAAAGCGCTGGCGCGGGTTACGGCGACGCCCCCGGACTCTCCCCTCGCCCGGACGCGAACACGCCGACCGTCGTCTGGCGCGGCCCGCAGGCCGTTGAAGCCGAGACCGCAGCCGACGCGGTCGAGCCCAGCTCCGACCCGCTGCTGTCGCCCGAGGCGAACGAGGCGGTCGCTTTGTCCTTCGGCGCCTTGTCCGCCGATCTCGAGGTTCGCACCGCCAAGCTCGCCGACAGCATGGTGCGCGACATGCTGCGGCCGATGGTCAAGGACTGGCTGGACGAGAACCTGCCCACGATGGTCGAGCGGCTGGTTCGAGATGAGATTCAGAGGATTGCGCGCGGGCGGAAATAGCTTGCCCGCTTGTGTCGCGCGTTGACTTCGACCGCCGCGATGCGCTTATAGCGCTCGTGGCGCTTGCGCCTGCGGCGTCCGTAGCCGGCGCCGCTCGGAACGCCGTCATTTGAAGGGCGTCTCCGACGGAATCGCAGACCAGAAATCCATGATGGACAAATCGTTCGACTTCGCGGCCGCAGAAGGCCGGGCCTCCGCGCTTTGGGAGGAGACAGGCGCCTTCCGGGCCGGTCGGGCCGACCGGGCGGGTGCGCGGCCCTTTTGCGTTGTCATTCCGCCGCCGAACGTCACCGGCAATCTCCATATGGGCCACGCGCTCAACAATACGCTTCAGGATATCCTGTGCCGGTACTGGCGCATGAACGGCCGCGACGTGCTGTGGCAGCCAGGCGTGGACCATGCCGGCATCGCCACGCAAATGGTGGTCGAACGCATGCTCGCGGAGCGGCAGGAGCCGGACCGCCGCGCCCTGGGTCGAAAGGCCTTCGTCGATCGGGTCTGGGCCTGGAAGGCCGAATTGGGCGGCGCGATCGTGGCTCAGCTCAAGCGCCTCGGCGCCTCCTGCGACTGGAGCCGCGAGCGGTTTACGCTCGACGAAGGCCTGTCCCGCGCGGTCGCCAAGGTGTTTGTTCAGCTCTATCGCGAGGGGCTCGTCTACAAGGACAAGCGTCTCGTCAATTGGGACCCCAAATTCCAGACCGCGATCTCGGACCTGGAAGTGGCGCAGGTCGAGACCAAGGGCTCGTTCCAGTGGTCGCGTGACGACGGCGCGCCGCTCGACGCGACGGCGCTCGCCAAGGTCCTGGCCAAAAACCCCAACGGCCACCTTTACTACTTCGAATATCCGGTGGTGGACTCGGAGGGCGAAGAGACAGGCGAGCGTGTGACCGTCGCCACGACGCGGCCCGAGACGATGCTGGGCGACACGGCGGTCGCGGCGCACCCGGACGATGCGCGCTACCAGCACCTGTTCGGCAAGCGCCTTCGCCTGCCGCTGGTCGGGCGCCTGATCGCGATGGTCGCCGACGAATATTCCGATCCGGAAAAGGGCGCCGGCGCGGTCAAGATCACGCCCGCGCACGACTTCAACGATTTCGAAGTCGGCAAGCGGCATGAAGCCGAGGGTGTGCGAGCGGTCAATATCCTCGATGCGCAGGGGCAAGTGACGCTCAAAGGCAATATCGACTTCTTCGAGGGCCTCGAGAGCGACAATGATCATGCCCGGCTGATCGCGACGGTCGATGGCCAGGACCGCTTCGTCGCGCGGAGCCGGATCGTCGAGATGATGGCGCTCGCCGGCCTTCTGGCCAAAATCGAACCGCACGCCCACGCGGTGCCGCACGGGGACCGCTCGAACGTGGTCATCGAGCCCTGGCTCACCGACCAGTGGTATGCGGACGCCAAGACGCTTGCTGAGCCGGCGATCGCCGCCGTGCGCGAAGGCAGGACCCAGTTCGTTCCCAAGACCTGGGAGAAGACCTACTTCGATTGGCTCGAAAACATCCAGCCGTGGTGTATTTCGCGCCAGCTCTGGTGGGGTCACCAGATCCCGGCGTGGTACGCCCCATGGGGCGCGGTCTTTGTCGAGGAGACTGAGGACGCGGCCTATGCCGCGGGCCTCGCCGATGGCGTTGAACGCGGCGCCCTGGCGCAAGCCGAGGCGGACGCGCTTGCAGGCGATCCGGCCCGGCTGGCCGAAATGTTCAAGCGCGACGAGGACGTGCTCGACACCTGGTTCTCTTCGGCTTTGTGGCCCTTTTCGACCCTCGGCTGGCCGGAAGAGACGCCGGAGCTCAAACGCTTCTACCCGACCGACGCGCTTGTGACCGGCTTCGACATCATCTTTTTCTGGGTCGCGCGGATGATGATGATGGGCCTCCACTTCATGGAGGAGGTCCCGTTCCAAGACGTCTACATCCACGCCCTCGTGCGCGACGAGAAGGGCGCGAAGATGTCGAAGTCGAAAGGCAACGTCATCGACCCGCTCGACCTGATCAACCGCTTCGGCGCCGATGCGCTGCGCTTCACGCTCGCGGCGATGGCGGCGCAGGGCAGGGACATCAAGCTCAGCGAATCCCGGATCGAAGGCTATCGCAACTTCGCGACCAAGCTCTGGAACGCCTCGCGCTTCGCCGAGATCAACGGTTGCCTCCGCGTTGAGGGCTTCGATCCGTCAACCGTGCGCGAACCGCTCAATCGCTGGATACTCGGCGAGGCCGCCTCGGCCGCGGCGGAAACGGCGGGCGCGATCGAAGCCTATCGGTTCAACGACGCCGCCAACGCGGCTTATCGGTTCGTCTGGAGCGTCTTTTGCGACTGGCATCTTGAACTGGCGAAGCCAGTGCTGCAAGGCGCGGCCGCCGATCTGGCGGCCAAGGCCGAGACACGGGCGACGATCGCCCATGTGCTCGACATGATCACCGCGATCCTGCATCCGTTCATGCCGTTCCTCACCGAGGAGCTTTGGGCGATCACGGGGGAAGCCGGCCCCAGGCGGGTGGGTCCGCTGGCGCTGGGACCGTGGCCTGCCCAGGGCTTCGAAGTCGACGAGGCGGTCGAAGCGGAAATCGGCTGGGTGGTCGATCTGATCGCCGAGGTGCGCTCGGTGAGGTCGGAAATGGGCGTGGCGCCGTCGACCCAGACGCCGCTCGTTCTCATCGCTCCGAGCGAGCGGGCGGCCAAGAGCGCGCGCGCCTGGAGCGACAGCATCGGGCGTCTTGCCCGGGTGGCCTCGATTGAAACCGTCGAGGCGCCGCCGCCCGGCGCGCTGCTTCTGGTTGTGCGCGGCGAGACGGTGGCGCTGCCGCTCGCCGGCGTCGTCGACCTCACGGCGGAGAAGGGGCGTCTCGATCGGGAGATCGCCAAGGAGAAGCTCGAAATCGCCAAGGTCGTGTCAAAGCTGGGCAACGACGACTTTGTCGCCCGGGCGCCTGAGGACATCATCGCCGAACATCAGGACCGACTGGAGACGTTTCAGGCGCGGCTCGTTAAGCTTACCGGCGCGCGTGAGCGTCTGGAGCGTGTCTGAGGCCGCTTCCAGCGGCAAAATGTTGCTTTTGCGCAACAGCTCCGATGCAACTCTTGCGAGTCGGGATTCCGGCCGGAAGGCGCCGCGATTGCGCCATAAACCGCCCGCACCTTGAAGCCATAGATGACGAAAGTCGTCCCTGTCGCGAGCCCCCAACGGACCGCGACACGGCCGGATGGCGAGTCGGGATCGATATGCGGGCGGTTGTGGGTGCGAAAGTAACGGTCGAGGGGGCGTCGTTGCGGCGGCGCTTCGCTTTCGCAATCATCGGCTCGATGGCGCTCGGATTGGGCCCCGCCTTCGCTTTCGATGGCTCAACGTCCGACCCGTCAGAGAAGATCCCGAAGAACTTCACCGATCCGAGCCAGGCTTTGCGCGCGGGCCTCGCCGACTTGAAGGCCGGCGACGCCGATGCGGCGGCCGCAGCACTCACTTACGCCGCCGAGGGCGGGCAAGATCTCGCGCGCTGGAAACTGGGTGAGATGTATGCGGACGGTCAGGGGGTCCAACGGGATGACCTCAAGGCCTACCATTATTTTAACCAGATGGTCGAGGACTACGACGAAGACCAGCCCGATCGACGAAATCTCAGCGCGGTCTCGAACGCCTTCGTCGCTGTCGGCGTCTATTGCCTGAACGGCATACCGAACAGCGAGGTGCGGCCCGATCCGCAACGCGCACACGAATTGTTTCAATATGCCGCCACGATCTTCGGCGATCCGAACGCGCAATACAATCTCGCGCACATGTATACGGTCGGCGCAGGAGGCCTCGCCAAGGACAATGTCGCCGCTGTTCGCTGGCTGGCGGTGGCGGCTCAGAAGGGCCATGCGCCATCCCAGGCGTTGCTCGGGCATATGCTGTTCATCGGCGACGGCGTGCCCCATCAGCGTGCGCGCGGACTGATGTGGCTCGAGTTCGCGAAGGATGCCGCGCCGGCGCCAAGCGACTCGTGGATCCGTGACCTCTATCAGCGCGATTTGGGCTCAGCGAGCGAGGGTGATCGGCAAGCGGCTGCGGCCCTCCATGACGCGCGCGCCAAGCAGGCTTTCCCCTCGGCGCCGGTTAGAGACGTCGTGAAGTTCATCCTCAAGCCGCTCGGCCAGTATAGCCCGCTGGCCGGCGCTCCGGGTTCCCCGCAATAATTCGCGTCCGAACAACAGCCGCGACGCTCCGGCGGAGTTTAAACCATCCGGAGCGTCGAGCTTTTATCGACCTCTCCAAAATGACGATTATGGAGTGGTTTTCTTCATGGCCTGATCGGCGCCTGCGGGTTGCATAGCGGAATCCGCAAGCGTGCTTGACGCATATCTGAAGTCGGGCGCGGCCTTCAGCTCGTCCAAGGTCACGTTGAGGATTGCCTTGTCGGGATACCCTTGGCTCGCCTCGGTGGCCGCCGGGTCCGTTTCCTTCATCGGTGGCGGCTGTTGTCCGCTTGTCTCGGTCATCGGGGTCGGCTGATCGGTCGCCGGAACCTTCCGGACTTCCGTACGCCATTGCATTGCGGAGAACGGAACGGCGACATCTTTCTTGCCGAACCCAAGGAATCCGCCGACTCCGATCACGATCGTTTGGGCTGAGCCGTTCTTATCCAGAAGCAAGTCGTCGATCTTGCCGATTTGCTTGTCGTCGGAGCCGTAAACGCCGACGCCAATCAATTTCGGCGCGCGCCACTGCGACTTCTCCTGGCTTGTGACGAAGTTGACGCCCGAAGGCGCCAGGGTCTGCGCCGGCGGGTTCGCCGGAGCCGGCGGATTGTCCGCGGCGTAAGCGCTGGACCCAATAAGCGCGGTACTGAACAAGGTTGCGTAAGTAAGCGTCTTAAGCATCTTCGCCTCCTTTTCGAGAAGCAAGGCGTCGAGCGTCGCTCGATCAATAGGGCTCGGACGCGCTCGTCCGCCGCTCTGCACGCCTCGCCGCGTACGGAGGCTGCTCGCTGGCGCACTCACTGAGGCGCCCACACAACAACCGCCGGCCGACAGAAATGTTCCTTTGGGAAGTTCCCCCTCGAGTGTTTCTTTTTGCGGTTCGGCTTGAGACGCGTCCACGAGCCTAACGAGCACGGCGTGTAATGTTCAAGCCGATCGATGACATCATCGCCGCTAACGCCCGCGCATAACCGCATGATCAAGCTCATTGCTCGCGAGGAGGCGCGCCGCTGATCGACATGGCGGCCGGCGTCGACGGGGTATGGGATGACGACCTCTATCTCGACATCGTCCACTTCACCGAATAGGGCGACGAACGAGTGGCCGGGCTCATGTTCCGGGCGCTGCTCCCGATCCTGGCTAGACATGGCGTCCGCTGTTCTACGTATTGACAGAAGCACGGGCGCGGCCCAGCCTGCTTTCCTGACGGTAAGACTTTTAAGATTCTACCGTCGATAAAGGGGAGGGCGAGAATATGAGTAAATCTCCAGTTCATTTGGACAAAGAATTGGCTGCGACTCTTGAGGGGCTGGCGAGCGCAAACAATGTTTCGGTCGCGCTGATCATTGCGGCAATGCGCAATGCGGCGGTTTGGGAGGTCATTGGCGGATGGGGCACTGTCGACCCGCGCACTCTGTCCGCTGAGAGCAAGGCGGAGCTCCATACGGCGTTGAGCAATATTCTCTCCGGAATCATGGTCAAGGTGAAGGAAGGCGATTCGGCCGCTGCGGCAGTGGCTGCGCGCGTTGCAATTCAGCGGGCCGCGCTTCGTTAGATCGGCGAAGCCGGCCTTCGCGTCCTCTCGATTGGGGCCCAAGCGCGGGCGGACAACGAGACCGTTTGACGTCTCGGGCGCCAAAATGCGCGTCTCCGCGGTGCGCGATTGGCTATCTTGACGGCGAGCAAGGATGTCTCAAATCGAAATCGACGCCGTTCGGGCGCTCTTGAGCGCCAAGCCGCGGCCGGTCGGCTGGGACGAGCGGCGCCGCCGGATCGAGGAGGTTGGGGCCGCCTGGCCGGTCGCGGACGACGTCAAGCTCGAGGCGGTTGACCTCGACGGGGTCAAGGGCGAACGGTCGATCGTTCCCGGCGCCGACGCCTCCCGCGTTCTGATCTACTTTCATGGCGGCGGCTATTGCTCGGGTTCGGTTGTCAGCCACCGCCGATTGGTGACCGAGGCCGGGCGGGCAGGGGGCTTGCGCACCTTGGCCCCCGCCTATCGCCTGTCGCCAGAGCACCCCTTTCCGGCCGCACGCGACGACGCGCTCACCGTCTGGCGGCGCCTGCGCCGCGACGGCTACCCGGCGAACAAGATTGCGGTCGGCGGCGACAGCGCGGGCGCGAATTTGACGCTGGCTCTGGCCCTCAAACTCAAGCGCGCGGGCGAGGACCTGCCGGGCTGTCTCTGGCTCCTGTCGCCTTGGGTCGATCTCACCATGTCGGGGGCGACGCTGGTTAGCAAAAGCGCCGTCGATCCGCTCATCCAGAAAGGATACCTGGAAGAATTGGCCAAGGCCTATGTCCCGCCGGGAATGGACCGCAAAGACCCGCGCCTTTCGCCTCTCTACGCCGATCTCCAGGGGCTGCCGCCGACCCTGATCCAAATCGGCTCGGCCGAGACCCTGCTCGACGACGCTCTCTGCTTCGCCGCCGCCGCCGGCGAGGCCGACGTCACGACGACCCTCGAAATCTGGCCGCACATGATCCACGCCTGGCCGCTCTGGAACGCTGCGCTCGAGCCCGGGCGGCGCGCGCTCGCGCACGCGGGCGCGTTCATGCGCGAGCACCTGCAGGGGTAGGTCGCCCAGGCGGGCCCGCTTGCCAAAGCCGCGCAATGCGGGCACGCCAATCCCGGGGCCGGACGGCGTCCGGATACCGAGCGGATAACTTGACCACCGAATTGAACCTCGACCCGAACACGCCATCGAGCGCCGAACCGCGCTGGGGTCTGCTCGGCAATTCGCCCTTCATGGTCATCTTGATCGCGACCTCGCTGTCGAGCGTCGGACTGGCGATGTTCGACACGGGTTCGGCCTGGATGATGACCAGCCTCAACCCAAGTCCGAGACTGGTCTCCGCGGTTCAGGTCGCCACGACCCTGCCGCTCTTTCTCCTGACCTTGCCAGCCGGCGCGCTGACCGACGTCGTCGACCCGCGCCGGCTCCTGATCGTCACGCAAACGCTCGCGGTCATGATTTCGGTCGCGTTCGCGGCCACGGTTTCGGCTGGCTTCGCAGGGCCCGCCTCGCTGCTCACGACGTCCTTCCTGATGGGCGTGTGTGGCGCGCTCGCGGCCCCGGCATGGCTCCTCATAACCACGCTGCTTGTGCGAACAGCGGAACTTGACAGCGCGATTGCGGTCGACACCGCGGGCTACAATGTCGCCCGGGCGATCGGTCCGGCGATCGCCGGATACGCGATCGCGAAGCTCAGCATCGCCATTCCATTCTGGTGCTGCTGCGCCGGCAACCTGGCGCTGCTTGCGGCCTTGATCTGGTGGCGGGGGCCGCGAAGGCCGAAAGAGACCCTGCCGGCCGAGCGCCTGATCAGCGCGATGACGACCGGCGTGCGCTATGTCCGCTACAGCCGCGAAATGGACGCGACGCTCATTCGCGCCATCGCCTTCTTTCCCTTCGCCAGCGCCTATCTCGCCTTGCTCCCGCTCGTCGCCCGAAACGAGGCGGGCAATGGAGCGGAGGTCTATGGCCAGCTGTTCGCGGCGGTCGGCGTCGGCTCGATCCTCGCCACCTTCTGTTTGAAATGGCTGAAGAGGCGGCTCGGCCCGAACGGGCAGGCCGCGCTTGGCGCGCTCGGGACCGTCGTCTCGCTGTTTCTCCTCGCCTCGGCGCGCGAGCCGGTGCTGGCGTTCATCGCGAGCTTCATCTCCGGCGCTGCGTCGATCGTCGCGCTCACAACCTTTTTCGTCTCCGCGCAGGTGGCCTTGCCGGAATGGGTGCGCGGCCGGGGCCTGGCGATTTTCCTCACCGTCTATTTCGGCGCGCTGACGCTCGGGAGCGCCGTATGGGGCGAGGTCGCGACGGTCAAGGGGGTGCCGTTCGCTCTCGCCTGCGCCGGGGTGGGAACGTTGATCGGCCTTGCGCTCACATGGGGCTGGAAGCTGCAAACGAGCGAAGCGCAGGATCTGACCGCGTCGATGCGCTGGCGCGCGCCTTCCTTCGCCAATCGGGTCGCGGACGATGAGGGACCGATCCTGGGGATCGTCGAATATCTGATCGACCCGGGGGAGAGCAGCGCCTTCCTTGCCGTGATGCAGGACGTCAGCCTCGAGCGAAAGCGCGACGGCGCCTACGCGTGGCACATGTTCGAGGACCCGAACCAAGAGGGCAAGATGGTCGAGACCTTCCTCATCCATTCGCTGCTCGAACTCAGATATCGCGAGGCGCGCGTCACGAAAGCGGACGCGATGATCGAGGACCGGGCGGCGCAGTTTTTGAAAGCGCCGGCTGAGAGCCGCTATCTCGTCGCGCCCCAGCGACGGCGACGGCCGCACTGGTGGCGGCGCCGCACGGCCGTGCCGGTGGACAATGCGGGGGCAGACATTTAGCGCGCCGTGGCCTGATCGACAGACGCCCTAATAGTAACGCGGGATCGGCCCGTTGTGCGGCGTCATGCGGTCCGAAAGGTCGAACATCGCTTCGTCGACATAGCACCATCCCCAGCCCTCCGGCGGATCGTAGCCCTCGATGATCGGATGGCGGGTCGCATGAAAATGCCGGGTCGCGTGCTTGTTCGGGAACTCGTCGCAGCATCCCACGTGCCCGCAGGCGCGGCAGATCCGCAAATGCACCCACACGTCGCCGGCCTTGAGGCATTCCTCGCAGCCGAGCGCGCTTGGGCTGACGTCGCGGATGGTGTGGAGATGCGTGCAGGTCTTCGTGGTCATGGGGTTCGTCCGGGGATTAGAGGTGGGGGCCTGGGGAATGCGCGAGGAACCTGTGGATCGCGGCCACGACCTGAGCGCCTTCGCCAATCGCGCCCCCGACCCGCTTGACCGACCCCGACCGCACGTCGCCGACCGCGAACACGCCTGGCGCCGACGATTCCAACGGCGAGGGGGCAGGGGGGCTCCGTCGCCCGCGCCAGCGCCGGTGATCACGAAGCCCGCCTTGTCGAGCGCCACGCAGCCTTGCAGCCATTCCGTCGCGGGATCGGCGCCGACGAACAGAAAGACGTTGCGGATCGCGGCCTCGGTCTCTTTTCCGGCGCGGCGATCGCGCCAACGCACGCTCTCGAGATTGCCGCCGGCGACGCCGCTCAGCGCAACGAGCTCGGTCTCGGTCATGAGCTCGATGTTCGGGGTCGCGGAAATGCGATCGATCAGATAGCGCGACATGCTTTCGGCGAGGCCGGGCCCTCTCACCATCATGCGCACCTTGGCCGCGTGGCGAGAGAGGAAAACCGCGCCCTGGCCGGCCGAATTGCCGCCGCCGACCAAAACGACCTCCTCGCCGGCGCACAATTGCGCCTCGATCTGCGAGGCCCAGTACCAAATGCCGCGCCCCTCGAAGCGGGCGATGTCGGCGATCGTGGGATGGCGATAGCGGGCGCCGCTGGCGACCACGACCGTCCGCGCCTGTATCCGCTCGCCGTCCTCGCCCTCGAGGAGGAAAGCGTCCTTGGCGCGTGAGCAATCGATCGCCTTGACGGCGACCGGGATCATGATGTCGGCACCGAATTTCTGCGCCTGAACAAACGCGCGGGCGGTCAGCGCCTGGCCGCTGATTCCGGTCGGAAAGCCGAAGTAGTTCTCGATCCGGGCGCTGGCGCCGGCCTGACCGCCGAAAGCCCGGGCGTCGAGGACCGCGACGGTCAGGCCTTCGGAGCAGCCGTAGACCGCGGTCGAAAGGCCCGCGGGTCCGGCGCCGACCACGGCGACGTCATAGACGAAGTTCGATCGCGACGGCGCCGTCAGGCCGACCTGGCGTGACACAGCGGCTTCCGATGGATTGCCGAGCACCGAGCCGTCGGGACAGATCACGAGCGGAAACCCGCCCGCGACATCGGTATAGCGGGCGATCACCTCTTTGGCCTCGGGGTCGCGGGCCGGATCGAGCAAGTGGTGCGGATAGCCGTTCCGGGTGAGAAAGCCCTCGAGCCGGATCACGTCCGCGGAGCCGGCGGAGCCGATCAGCACAGCGCCGGCCGCGCCGCCTTGAAGCAGGGCCACGCGGCGCAGAATGAGCGCTCGCATGATGCGCTCGCCGAGTTCGGCTTCGGCGACCAGGAGAGAACGGAGGCCTTCGGTCGGAATGAGCAGGGTCTCGACGTCGCCCTCCGCGGCTCCGTCGACCAGCGTCGCGCGCGTGGACAGCTGGCCGACGTCGGCGAGAAACTGGCCTTCGCCCTGCTCTGCGACGGGCGACAAATGCCCCAGGCCGTCGCGCTGGGTCAGCGCCACCACGCCCTTGAGAACGACGAACATGCCGGGGCTGATTTTTCCCGCTTCGATCAGTTTTTCCCCGTCCCTGTATTTTCGCAATGAGCCGTAGCGCCGCAGTCGGTCGATTTCCTGCGTCGTCAGCGCTGGAAACGTCTCCTCGTAGCGAGGCAAGCGGGCGGGATAGACGGGTTCGGCCATAGGTCTCGGCGATTTGCGCCGGATGCGAAGGGGATCCGCGCGCCCAAATTGGCTTAAGGGTTGCGCTTTGCAGGCCCGTTTTTCAAGCCTGCCGTCGGGCGCTGGACGATGCGGCCAACGGTCGGCGTTTGCGGCTCCGGCCGCACGCCGATTAGCACTTGCATCGACGAGCCCGTTCCGGAAGAGAGCGTGGCGCGGCCGGAGCCCATGGGACGATGACCGAAACGTTTCAGATTCTGATCCTGCTTCTGGCGGTCATCGCCGCAGTCGGCCTGCTTGCGAGACGATTGCAGATTCCGGCCGCCATTCTGCTCGTCATCACGGGCGTCATCCTGGCGCTGATTCCCGATCTGCCGACGCTGCAACTCGCTCCCGATCTTGTCCTCGTGCTGGTGCTCCCGCCCATCATCTATTGGGACGCGGTGAAGATGAGCTGGAAGGAATTCCGCTTCAACCTGCGTCCCATCGCGCTGCTGGCGATCGGCTGTGTCGTGTTCACGACCATCGCCGTCGCCGCCGCCACGCATTTCCTGTTGGGCTTTTCCTGGCCGGTTGGCTTCGTCCTCGGCGCCATCATCTCGCCGCCCGACGCGGTCGCGCCGCTTGCGATCGCGCGGCGGATGCAGCTGCCAAGGCGCCTGCTCGTCATTCTAGAAGGCGAGGGACTCGCGAATGACGCAACGGCGCTCGTCCTCTATCGCTTCGCGGTCACCGCGGTCAGCGCCGGATCCTTCTCGCTTGTCCAGGCCGCAGGCACGTTCACGGCGATCCTGGCGGGCGAGGTCGTGTGGGGCGTCGGCGTCGGCTGGATCATGCTCCGCCTGCGCAAATGGGTCCGTGAGCCCGGCGTCGAATTCCTGCTCTCGATTCTGACGCCCTTCATCGCCTATTGGCCGCCTGAGCAGCTCGGAGGCTCCGGCGTTCTGGCGACCGTTGCGGCTGGACTTTATGTCAGCTGGAACGGCAACCGCCTTATTCCCGCGGCGACCAGGCTTCCGGGCGTCGTGTTCTGGGATTTTCTCACTTACATGATCGAGGGCCTGGTGTTCCTCATCACCGGCCTGCAGGCGCGGACTCTGCTCCCGTCCATTCGCCATTATACGATCGCGGAAATCGCCATGGCGGTTGTCGTTGTCTGCGCCGTGGTCATCGTCACCCGTTTCACCTGGGTGTTTCCGTCCGTCTATCTGCCACGCTGGCTCGTTCCCTCGATCAACCGCTATGACCCAGCCCCGCCGTGGCAGCAGCCGATGCTCCTGGGGTTCACCGGCATTCGCGGCATCGTCTCGCTCGCGGCGGCGCTCGCGATCCCCTTCACGATTGCCGACGGGAGTCCCTTTCCACACCGCGACCTCATTCTCATTCTCGTCTTCGCCGTGATTTTCGTGACGCTGGTCGGCGAGGGCCTGACGCTGCCTGCGGTGGTCCGCGCGCTCGGTCTCGCCAACGCCGGACGCCGCGAGCGGGAAGCCGAAGCAAACGAGGAGTTCAATGTTCGCAAGCGCGCAATCGAGGCGGCGGTCGAGCGGCTCGACGCGCTCGCCGAGGGCCGCAAGCTTCCCGAGCCGGTGGTCGGACCGATCCGCGCGCACCTGCGCACCCGGCTCACGGACGTCGAGAATCGCAAGGATGGCAATGACCATCACAAAAAGCTCGCCGAGCTAGGCGACGAACTCGAGCTAGCGTTGATCGACGCGGAGCGCGATCTCGTCAACACGCTCTATCGGACTGGCGAATTGAAAGACGAAGGACGCCGACGCATCGAGCGCGAGCTTGATCTGCGCACTGCGGTTCTCGCCAATTTGCGGCTGTCGGAGTGAGTCGCGCGGGAGCATTGGCGGGCCGCTGAGAAAGGCGCCAGCGCTTCGCTCCCGAGTTCGCTGGCTCGCTTGGCGCGGCGAAGCCCTCGAAGCGCGGCGCTTAAGCGCCGGATTGTAGCGAACCGCCAGGTTGGCCGCGCTCGATAGCCCGTCGTGAGACGGGCGTTCTTGCGAACGCCCTTTGAAGCGCGGCCGGCGGTCGGCGGCGCCGGAGGGCGGTGGTCGACAATTGATTGTGGTATTTCGGAAATCGTGCTATACCTTGACTCATGAGCTTTGTTTCGCGCCTTCAGCCACAGGGTCGGAAATGCGGAACCCTATTGTGGAAGAAGGCTAGGAAGGGTTTCCTGACCCCGGAGAAATGTCCGTTTGTATCGGCCGTAACCCATTGAAAAGTCCCGATTCGAAAAAATAAACGCTAGCAAATGACAGCCAATTTACGAGCGTTTAAGCGCGTTTATTACGCACTTACTGGCGTTAATTGGCGGCTAGCCGCGCGGCTGAGCCTGGGCGCCCCGCGGTATCCCTTGGAGGCAAGCCGCAGGGAGGTTCAGGTTTCTGGGGGCAAGTTGAAGGGCGCGCTCCCTCCGGGCCGACGCCTCTGCTAGCCTTGCGCCATGCCTCTTCACCTCATCAAGCTTGCGGTCGGCGCGGAATTGCTTGCCGACCTTCGCGGATGGATGGCGGAGCGAATGGCGGAAGCCAAGCGACGCCGCGCGCCGCTCCGACACGCCCATGTCACCCGAATGGCGCCAAAACGAACCGAGCAGGTTCTCGACGGCGGTTCGCTCTACTGGGTCGTCAAGGGCCTGATCTCGGCCAGGCAGGAGATCGTCGGCCTCGAGCCCTTCGTCGACGCCGACGGGATCGGCCGCTGCAAGATCTGGCTCGGCGAAACCGTGGTCGCGGTCGCGCCGCGGCCGATGCGCGCCTTTCAGGGCTGGCGCTATTATCAGGCGAAGGACGCGCCGCCGGATATCGACGAGGCCCAGCCCGGTTTCGCCGCGATGCCCGAAGCGATGCGCCGCGAGCTGGCGTCGCTCGGGCTGCTTTAGCCGCCGTAGCAAAGACTTGGCCCAGAATATCTACGACACGCCGGACTTCTTTGAGGGCTATAGCCGGATGGACCGATCCGTGCGCGGACTGGACGGCGGACCTGAATGGCCGGCTTTGCGCGCGCTGCTCCCCGACCTGCGGGGGAAACGCCTGCTCGATCTTGGCTGCGGCTTTGGCTGGATCTTGCGATGGGCGATGAGCCAGGGCGCGGCCAGCGTGCTCGGCGTCGATCTGTCCGAGAACATGCTGACGAGGGCGCGAGCGGAAACCGCCGACCACCGTGTGCGTTATCTGAGGGGCGATCTGGAAAACCTTGACCTGCCGCAGGAATTTTTCGACGTCGCCGTCAGCTCGCTCGCGCTCCATTATGTGGAGGACTTGAGGCGGCTCGTCGGAGCCGTGTTTCTGTCCCTCGTCCCTGGCGGGCATTTCGTCTTCAGCATCGAGCATCCGATCTACATGGCCTCGATGCAGCCTGGGTGGCTGGCCACTGACGACGGCGGCAGGACCTGGCCGGTCGATCATTACGCGGTTGAAGGCCCGCGGATCACGGACTGGCTGGCGAAAGGCATAAGAAAGCAGCACCGGACCCTGGGCACGACGCTGAACACGCTGATCGATGCCGGCTTCGCCCTTCGGCGGATCCAGGAATGGAGCCCGACGTCTGAACAGGTCGCGGCTCAGCCTTCTCTGGCGGACGAAATGGAAAGGCCGATGATGGTGCTCGTCGCGGCTCAGAAATGAGAGACGACCGGCGCCATTGACCCGTTTCGCGCGACTGCCCTGTTTCGCGGCTTGCCAAGCGCCGCCCCACATCCAATGTAAACTCTCGAACACACCTTCGGTGTCCCATTGGACAAAGACAAGAACGGCGCGCTGACGAACCGCAGCGGCGGCGAAGCCATCGCCGCCTTCGTCGAGGCTGCGAAAACGGTTCCCGCGCCGGGTGGGTCCGGCCGCGGACGGCTGATCTTCGCCCTCGACGCCACCATGAGCCGGCAGCCGACCTGGGACCTTGCCCAATCGCTGCAGGCAAAGATGTTCGAGGCCGCAGGCTCGCTTGGCGGCCTCCACGTGCAGCTCGTCTATTTCCGCGGCATGGGCGAATGCCGGGCGTCGAACTTCGTCTCCGGGGGCCAAGGGCTCGCGCGGCTCATGAGCCGAATCGAAGTGCGCGGCGGATCGACCCAGATCAAGCGGGTGCTCGCCCATGCGCGCGACGAAGCCAAGCGCGCCAAGGTCGGAGCGCTCATCTTCATCGGCGACGCCATGGAGGAAAACCCGGACACGCTCGCCGCTCTCGCGGGCGAGCTCGCTCTGCTCGGCGTGAAGGCGTTCATGTTCCAGGAGGGGCAGGACCCTGCGGCGAAGCGCGCGTTCGGCGAAATTGCCCGCTTGACCGGGGGAGCCTATAGCACTTTCGACGCGGGCGCCTCAGCGCGGCTCGCGGCGCTCCTGCGCGCGGCGGCCGCCTATGCCGCGGGCGGCCATGCGGCGTTGCTCCGGGAGGCGGAGGGAGATTCCGCCGCGCGGGTTCTGCTGTCCCAGGTCCGCGGCCACTGAACTTGGCGTAGTTTCGGCCTTGGCGGGAACGAAGTCACCGTCGCCGCCGTCTGGGGAGTCATCCGCTTACTCGAAAGCCTTACAAGAATGAATCTCGTTTTAGGCTTGATCTTACTCTTTCTTCTGCTGCAAGCGATCAAGCAGTTTGGCCGCATCGACGCCGCCACCGCGGCGCGGATCATCCGCCATGGCGGCGGCGTTCTGGGAATGATCGGCGCGCTTCTCCTGCTCCTGCGCGGACGGTTTGGCCTCGCCGCGACGGTCGCCGGGATGATGGCGAACTTTGCCGGCTGGCGGACAACGGGTGCGGGTTCGAGCGCCTTTCGCGACGTAGGCGGGGGTGCGGGCGGTCGGCCCGGCAGGTCTTCGATCGCTCGGTCCGCGATGGTGGAAATGCGGCTGGACCACGACAGCGGCGCGATGACCGGGACGATCCTGGCGGGCGTCTATGGGGGCCGCGCGGTCGAAACCCTGTCCCGCCCGGAGCTCATCGCCTTGCGGCAGGAACTCGCGCGCGACGATCCCGATGGCGTCAGCCTGCTAGAGGCATATCTCGACCGCCGGTTCGCCGGTTGGCGTGAGGCAGACCAGGGTCAGCGTCAAGGGCGGCGCGGGAGTGGGGCGATGTCGCGCCGGGAGGCGTTCGACGTTCTTGGTCTCGCCGAAGGCGCGAGCGCGGCGGACATAATCCGCGCTCACCGGACTTTGATGAAGAAGTTTCATCCAGATCATGGCGGCTCGACCACGCTTGCCGCGCGGGTCAATCAGGCCAAGGATGTTCTGATGCAGCGACAAGGCTAGGCGCTCCGCAAGCATGGGCGTCAGTCGTGGGCGGTGAAGCAGGAGAATCCGGTGCGCTTGAGCGACCGGCACGCGGCTTCCGCTGAAGCCGAATCGAGGCCCGCGAAACGCGCGCGATAGAGGGTGGCGTCGCCTTTCCGCACTTTCTCCGTGACAGGCTTGGCCGAGGCCAGCGTCGAGCGGTTGCGCTCGCGGGCGCGGCTCAAAAGGGCGTTGGCCTTGGCGAGGTTGTCGGGGGCGCCGATCTGGATCATCCACCCGCGCGGGCCAAGGCCGTCGCTGTCCCCGTCTTGCTGAGAAGCGGGCCCGGGACGCCGCTCCTCGTCGGCCGAATTCTCGGGTCGTCCAAGCGGCGGCATCACCAGCGCGCCCGCCGCCGCGAGCCGAGCCTGAATTTTCGTTGAAGACTTGGCAGGGCTCTTAAGCAAGCCGAGATCGGCGGCTGTCGGCTGCGCCGCGCGCGGAGCCGGTTCTGGCGCCTTCGGCATCGGCTGCGAGCTCGGAAGCTGCTCGTCTCCAGCCCCGTCGTCGCCTTCCCCAGCCGCGTTCGCGGCGCGCGTCGCAGCGGAGACGCGTTCAAACTTAGCTTCGGCGACAAAAGCCTGACGCCCCCGGGCCGGAGACGCGGCGACCTGTTCGTCGCGCGGCTGGACCGTCTCGACGGGCGAAGCATCGGCAACTGCGGTTGCGGTATGGGCTGTCGAAGCTTCAGCAATATGGTCGCCGATCAGGTTCGCCATGATCCGGTCGCGCCCTGCAGCGGAGCGCCCGCCCATGACGACGGCGAGCAGCGACCGTCCGTCACGATGGACCGAGGTCAGGAGATTGAACCCGGACGCCCTCGTGTAGCCGGTCTTGATGCCGTCGACGCCGTCGATGCGGCCGAGGAGATGATTGTGGTTGCCGATGATCTCGCCGTCGAAGTCGAACTGGGCGGTCGAGAAATAGCGGAAGTAGCGCGGGAAGCGCTCCTCAAGCGATCGCCCGAGAATCGTGAGATCGCGCGCCGTGGTCACCTGTTCGTCGTTGGGGAGTCCCGACGCATTGCGGTAGAGGGTGTTCGTCATGCCCAGCGCATGCGCCTTGCGCGTCATCAGGTCGGCGAAATTGCTTTCCGAGCCTCCGACGGCCTCGGCGATCGCCACCGCGATATCGTTGGCCGAACGGGTCACGACGGCCTTGATCGCGTCGTCGACGCTGATCGAGTCGCCAGGAAGAAGGCCAAGCTTGGAGGGCTCTTGCGAGGCCGCGTGCTCGGAGATTGGAATTTGCGTCCGCAGCGTCATTGCGCCGCTGTCGAGCTGTTCGAACAACAGGTAGAGCGTCATCACCTTGGTGATCGAAGCGGGATGACGCGGTCCGTTCTCGTCAGCGGAATAGAGCGTTCGGCCGCTGTTGGCGTCGACGACAATCGCGGAAAAAGCGGGCGAACTGGGAACCGCGCCTGCCGCAACGGAGGCGTAATGTGGGGCTGAGCGACGGGCGTAATGAGAGGAACGCCCGTGATGCGGAGCGTGCGCATAGCGCGAATAATGCGCTTGATGCGTCGCGTAGCGCCAATGCCACGAATAATGATGCGCCTGCGCCTGCGCGCTGACCAGGCAGAGGGTGGAAGCGGAAATCAAGGCCGCACTCGCTATGCGAGCAAGGCGGACCATTGGAGAGCAACTGATACGCAACGCCATGAAACGCCCCGCCGACTTCACGCAACGATGAGGCCTAGCTGCCGATCACAGTTGCGTTACGCACACGGTCGCCAACGATATGCCGCAGCGGTTACGCAGCGGTTAACGGGATTCCGAGGAGCCGCGGATATTTTCAGCAAGCCTTTGGAATCGCTATTGGCGCACAGCGGCAACGGCCCAGAGGATTAAAGTTAAGGTTAAGTCAATCAAAGTTATAAATTGAAATCGTGTACTGTTTTTAATTCTATCGATCCGAAGTTTCGAATGCTGAGCGTCAATTTGTTGCAATGCAGCAAAACACCCTTGACTTTCATTGTGCAGTGCACATATTGAGTTCACCGTCCTTTCGCCTCCTTTCGGATGCGAAACAGACCCAATGAAGGGAGCGCCACAAATGACCGCTACGCTTGAAGACCTGCAGAAATTTTCCAAAGACCAGCTCGAGGCTTTCACCGCTGCGTCGACCACCCTGTCAAAGGGTCTGCAGGAGATCGCCGTCGAATTGAGCGATTATTCCAAGAAGTCCTTTGCCGCCGCGTCCGCGATGTACGAGAAGCTTCTCGGCTCGCGCAGCGTCGAATCGGCGATCCAGATTCAGACCGAATTCGCCAAGCAGGCCTATGAGGGCTTTGTCGCCCAGGCGACGAAGGTTTCCGAACTCTACACCCGGGTCGCTTCAGACGCGTTGAAGCCGGTCACAACGGCCTACGCGAGCATCCAGAAGTAATCATCGAGCGATCTTCTCGCCGCCGAGCGTGGCGGGAAAATCCCTTAAGCCAACGCCGGCGCCCCTTCCAGCGCCGGTTTCTTACTCCGGCCAACGCCGGCGCCTTTCCAGCGCCGGCTTTTTTTTGCGCTTCTTTACCCGACGAACTCTCTCAGACACGTTTGGGAAACGGAACAGGAAAGGCACATTCCAAGTTGCGTGCGTATGAGGCTCTTGCGCGTGACGAGCAAATTGGCAATGCTGCCATTCGGCAACGACATCTGGCGCCGACGGCGCGCGGCGCCTAGATGATGTTGGTACTGTTATTGCGTACGCGTGAATGTGACTTCTAGCCAAACCGGCATCAATCGGGGTCTTTCGGTGGCTGCCGCCTCAATTCCGTTAGTGGTTCGACTCCGAGCGGGAATGGCTCGGCTGGCGCGGTGGCTCTATCCGGGCTTCGGCGTTGCCCCTGCGCAGACGGTCATGCGACCGATCGCGGCGCGCGAACCGAAGCGGGGGGGAGAAACGCCAGGGGCGGGCGCGGCGGTGATTACGCGCACGCGGACGCAGACGAAGCGCCCGAACATGTATCGCGTTCTTTTACTCAACGACGACTACACCCCCATGGAGTTCGTCGTCTCCATCTTGCAGGCGTTTTTCAACAAGGACGCTCAGGAAGCGATGCAGATCATGCTTCAGGTGCACAACAACGGTGTCGGCGAATGCGGTATCTACAGCTACGAAATCGCGGAGACTAAGGTGTCGCAAGTGATGGATCACGCACGCAAGAACCAACACCCCTTGCAGTGCATTATGGAAAAGAAGTGAAAGGCGCCTGATGCCAATTTTCTCCCGCGCGCTCGAAAAGACCCTTCGTCGAGCCCTGTCGCTCGCCAACGAGCGCCGTCATGAGTACGCGACCCTCGAACATCTCCTCTTGGCGCTGATCGACGACGTGGACGCGGCGGCCGTCCTGCGGGCGTGCGGCGTCGACCTCGACGCGCTCCGCAAGACCGTCGTTCAATACCTCGACACCGAACTCGAAAACCTGGTTGTCGATACCCAGGAGGAGGCCAAGGCCACCAATGGTTTCCAGCGCGTCGTCCAGCGCGCGGCGTTCCACGTTCAGTCGTCCGGTCGCGAGGAAGTGACCGGCGCGAATGTCCTTGTCGCCATTTTTGCCGAGCGCGAGACGCATGCGGCATACTTCCTGCAAGAGCAGGACATGACCCGCTACGACGCGGTGAACTACATCAGCCATGGGATCGCCAAGCGTCCCGGCGCCTCCGATACGTCGCGCCTGCCGCGCGGCGCCGACGACGAGCACGAGTTGCGGGATTCCAAGGACTCGAAGGACAGCCCGGATTTAAAGAAAAAGGAAGGCGCCTTGGAAGCTTATTGCGTCAACCTCAATCGGAAGGCGCGAGAGGGGCGCATCGATCCGCTGATTGGCCGCGAGGCCGAAGTGCAGCGCACCATTCAGGTGCTGTGCCGCAGGCAAAAGAACAATCCGCTCCTGGTTGGCGATCCCGGTGTTGGCAAGACGGCGATCGCCGAGGGCTTGGCGCGGAAAATCATCAATTCGGATGTGCCTGAGGTCTTGGCCGATTCGACCGTCTTCGCGCTCGACATGGGCGCGCTGCTCGCCGGAACGCGCTATCGCGGCGATTTCGAAGAGCGCCTGAAGCAGGTGATGAAAGAAATCGAGCAGCATAAGGACGCCATTCTGTTCATTGACGAAATCCATACGGTTATCGGCGCCGGAGCCACTTCGGGCGGGGCGATGGATGCGTCGAACCTGCTCAAGCCGGCGTTGGCGCAGGGGACGCTTCGCTGCATCGGTTCAACGACTTACAAGGAGTACCGACAGTATTTTGAGAAGGACCGCGCGTTGGTACGACGGTTCCAGAAAATCGACGTCAAGGAGCCGAGCGTCGCTGACGCGATCGAGATCCTCAAAGGCCTCAAGCCCTATTTCGAGGAGTTCCATAAACTGCGCTATACCGGCGAAGCGGTAAAGGCGGCAGTCGAGTTGTCGTCACGCTACATTCACGACCGCAAGCTGCCCGACAAGGCGATTGACGTCATCGACGAGACCGGCGCCTCGCAGATGCTCGTGCCGGAGGCGAGGCGCAAGAAGACGATTGGGGTCAAGGAGATCGAAGCCACGGTCGCGTCGATGGCGCGGATCCCGCCGAAGTCAGTGTCGAAGGACGACACTGAAGTGCTTCAGCACCTCGAAGAGACCTTGAAGCGCGCGGTCTATGGCCAGGACGAGGCGGTGGCGGCGCTGGCCTCGGCCATCAAGCTCGCCCGCGCCGGCTTGCGCGATCCGGAGAAGCCGATCGGCTGCTACCTGTTCTCCGGCCCGACTGGCGTCGGCAAGACGGAGGCGGCTCGCCAGCTCTCGGTCAGCCTCGGATTGGAGCTGACCCGCTTCGATATGTCGGAATATATGGAACGCCATACGGTCTCGCGGCTGATCGGCGCGCCGCCTGGTTACGTGGGTTTCGACCAGGGCGGTCTGCTGACGGACGCCATCGACCAGCACCCGCACTCGGTTCTGTTGCTGGACGAGATCGAGAAGGCCCATCCTGATCTGTTTAACATTCTGTTGCAGATCATGGACCATGGCAAACTGACCGATCACTCGGGCAAGCAGATCGATTTCCGCAACGTGATCCTGATCATGACCACCAACGCGGGTGCGCGGGATCTCGCCGGCGCCGCCTTCGGCTTCCATAAGTCGAAGCGTGAGGGCGACGATACCGAAGCGATTGACAGGTTGTTCGCGCCCGAGTTCCGCAATCGGCTCGACGCCATCGTGCCATTCGCACGGCTGCCCGAGGGGGTTATCGCCCGCGTCGTCGACAAGTTCATCCTTCAGCTCGAGGCTCAGCTGAGCGACCGCAACGTGACGATTGAACTCACCGACGAAGCCCGCGAATGGCTAGTCAAGAACGGCTACGATGAAGCGATGGGCGCTCGGCCGATGGCGCGCGTCATCCAGACCCAGATCAAGACGCCGCTCGCTGACGAGGTGCTGTTCGGCCGGCTCAAAGGCGGAGGCGTAGTCAAGGTCGTCGTCACCGCCGACGAAACAGGCGCAAAGAAGCTCGGCTTCGTTTATCCGGAGGGCCCGGCTCAACCACGGCTTGAGCGAGATCTGATCGTCGCGGCAGGCGCCCGGCGTTCGCGCAAGCGCGTCGAGCCGGCGAACTCCGACGCCGACGACAAGGAGCCGGCTCCCGAAGAACCCTAAAGGGTCATTCTGCGCCTCTTCAATGAGCATCGATAAGCAGCCCGCGCCCTCCAGCGCGGGTTGCTCTGCGTTTGTCCTGGGTCGAGGTGGGGAACGGAGGGCTTGATTTGAGCGGGCGCTCAGCGCCTCGGCTTCGATTCGTCGCGAAAAGCGAGCGCGGTCTCGGGGACACCGGTTTCGAACGGCGTCACGTCCGACCAGAACGCGGCTTTGAAGCGGCTCGCGTCGACCTGGTACGGCCGGTCCCACTGGAAGCGCATTTCCTTCAGCTCTCGCAGGAGGGCGAGAACATGGCGCTCGGGCCCAGCATCCAGGCAGGCATCGCGCTGATGCGCAGCTTCACACCCAGCGTGTCGGCGGCGATTTGCAGGATATCGCGCGTCGTCCGGGTTGGCGCGCAAGGCATATTGCCAGGCCTGACCGAAGGCTGCGTCTGGCGCATCCAGGAGCGTCGTGACCGCACCCGCGATGTCCGGGACATAGGCATAGTCGTGCAGCACGTCTGGCGAACCGACGAACACGGCGGGCTTGTCCTGGGCGAGCTTGCCAATCGAAGTATCGCCGAGAAAAGAAAGACCGACGCCAGGTCCATAGAAATCCGGCGCGCGAAGCGCCGCCACACGCGCTTCGCCCGCGGCCGCCGCGACCATCCAGATCCGGGTCGCAGCAGAGCGCGCCGCTGGCTTCAGACCATAATAGGAAAGCGGCATCGTTTCGGTGAGCGGCGTGGTCCGGGGGCCGTACATGTAAAGATCATCCATGAACACCATGCGCGCGCCGGTCGCCTTGCAGGCGGCGACGAAATTGCTGATGGCCCTTGGCCAAACGTCGCGCCAGAGAATGCCGCTATAGGGAAAGCCGATTGCGACCACGAACTGTCCCGAGCCGCGTACGGCGTTGGCGACCGCATCACTGTCGAGCGCATCCACTGGCGCGAATGTCGCTCGCTTTGGGAGATTTCTTGGCGCGTTCCGTTGCGCGACGATAACTTCGCGGCCCTCGGCCATGAGCCGCGCCGCGGTCGCGCGTCCAACCGGGCCGTAGCCGAAAATTGCAATTCTGTCAGTCACGTTCTGCTCGTCTCCAAGCTGTCCGCTTCGCCGGCGGCTCCGCGCAAGTCGCCATGAAATTCACAAAAACGAGTGTTAACTAAAGGAATTAGAGACGTTGCTCAACGTCGCGTGTGATGAGGACGTTTCTATGCCAAATAGTGCTTCGTTGCGCGGGGGCGAAAAAAATGCCCAGGACTGGGTGAACCTGATCTGTGGCGTGCTGCTCTTTGCCTCGCCTTGGGCCTTAAGATTCTCCGGCGATCTCATGGCGGCGCGAACGGCATGGGTCGGCGGCGTGATCATCTTCGTCATGGGTCTCGTTGCGCTCATGCAGTTCGCCGAATGGGAGGAGTGGATCGCGCTGATCGTCGGCGCGCTCGTGATCATCGCGCCATGGGCCCTGGGATTCGCAGCGATCCATGCGGCGATGTGGTCGTGCGTGGTGCTTGGTGTGATCGTTGTGCTGTCCTCGATCTCGGAGATCTGGGCCGTTCGTCATCCCACCGCGATAGCGGGGCGGTAAGACCTGGGCGACGGGCGGATCGCCCGCCGAACTGGCGATCCGCTTTGATTCCAGACCGTTGACGGACTGACGGGCTCTTGACGATGCGGCGCTTTCGCTGCGTTTCAAATGGACGCCTCGAATTGCTGGTCAGGAGCCTGGAAGCCCCATGAAGCCGCTCACTCCGCTATTTGTCGCGTGTGTCGCGCTCGCCGCCTGTACACGCCGGCCCGACAGGGCCTCGGCTCCGCCGGCGCCCGGCTCGGTCGCAGTGACGCCGCCGGGAGTCCAGCTGCCTGAAGGCGCGGATTGCTCGGGCAAAATCGCCCGCTATCGCGCCATCCAGGATAACGATTTGTCCATGGGCCATGTTGCCCGGTCGGTCTACGTTCAGATCAAGCGCGAGACGGACGCGGCCTCGAAGGTCTGCGCGGCGGGCCTCGATGCTAAAGCCAAGGTTATCCGGCCGCTCTGTGAGCGAACGCGTAGCGCAGATAATCGGCGACAAAACCCGGCACCCGCGCGTCATCGATGTCTTTCGGATCGCGCACGATGTGCATGCGCGCAAACTCGGCCAGAGGATCGCGCGCCAGGAACGCCTCGATTCGCGCCTTGAGTCGGGCGGCGGGGAGCGGAAACGTCATCAGTTTCATGCAAGCAATGCGCTGAGACGTTATCACCACGGTCCAGTCCGGCGCCATATTCGTTTCAGCAGCCAGGAGCCCTGTCTCTTCCAGCAATTCCCGGCGCGCGCTTGCCTCGAGATCCACCCTATCATCGAAGACGTCATCCGGATCCGGTGTTCCGGCGGGAAAGTAGATCTGGCCGGCGTTGTAGGTATGGTGCGCCATCTCGCCGAGCAGGAACGCCCCGTCGTCCGAGCGCAGCGCGGCCATCGCGAAGCAATTGTCGACAGACCCGCCAGGATGGCCGAATTCGGTCCAGGCGAGGAAGTCGGCATAATCAGTCTCGAAATACACGCCCTTGAGCTTCAACGTTCCGTCGGAGCGTGTCTCGATCAAGCGGTTGCCAAGAAGCAGCACGCGTCCGTTGAACAGCGACGGCTTGGCCTTCGTCAGTCGCGACCAATGCGTGGCAATGGCCGCCGCCTGGCGCTCGGCGAATTCCCAGCGGGAAGACGCAAATGCAAGGTCAAGCTCGGCAACCTCGAGAAGATGGGCTTGCTCCCTCAAAGGTCGAGCGAGCCACTGGAGACGAGGACGACAGAGCCCCCGATCGTCGCGGAGACCAGGGCGCGATTCTCAATTCTCATGCCAAGCGCGATCAGGCTTGGCCGGCCCATTTCGAAACCTTGCTCGACCGTCAGCGTGGACTCGCCGTCGCCCGGGCAGTCGAACGCCTGTACGACACCGGCGAACGCAGCGACCGCGCTTCCGGTCGCCGGGTCTTCGTAGAGCCCCCAGGCGCTGGCGAACATGCGCGCATGATAGGCCGACCCCTCGCGCTCGCTTTCTCTTGTATAGACAAACGTAGCCGGCCCATCCTTGGTCGCCCAGGCCATGATCCCGGGCGCGGCTCGGCCGACCGCCTCGAGCGAGCGGACCGGAACGAACAGGAAGGGCGCGCCCGCGCTGAAGACGCTCGGCTCGTGTCCGTCGAAACCGATGTCCTGAAGTTCAAGGCCCAGACTTGCCGCGATTTGCACCGTGGAGGGCGGTTTGTCTTCAAGCCGTTGGGGCAGCCTCGGCAGTTCGAAATACGCGGCAAGAGCTTGGCCCTTGCGGTGGCGCGCGACGCAGACGACGTCGCCGATCGGCTCCTCGAGCACAATTCTGAGATCCTGAGCGCCGAGCAGATCGCTGGCGCGTCTGTGCGCGATGAGCGCCGCGGCTCCGACCGTTGGGTGCCCAGCGAATGGCAATTCGCGCTTTGGCGTAAAAATCCTGACGCGCGCGCTGTTGACGGCGTCCCTGGGCTCGAAAACAAACACGGTTTCCGAGAGGTTAAACTCGGCCGCGATCGCCTGCATTCGGGCGTCGTCGAGCCCTTCGGCCTCGAGAACCACGGCAAGCGGATTGCCGGCCAGCGCAGTCTCGGTGAACACATCGAGGGTTTGAAACCGGCGCGTCATCCGAGTCCCGTACCCCGCACCACTCCTCCAGCGCGCGGGCGGGTCTCGTCAGTACAAGTCCAGCCAGGGCCCACTCAGGCCAGGCGCGGACACGGTGAGCAACGGCCGGTTCGCTTCGGGCAAGGAAAAATCGTTCGGTAGCCGGTCGTTGCCTCGCATGCCGACGAATGTTCCCTGGACGGTGTTGCGTTGTGGCGGCCTAAGCGTATCAAGAGCATAGCCGTTCCGTGAGCCAACGGGAGCCCAGGTGCCAAGGGTCAGCCATGGCTCGACGCCCTGGCGAACAATGATCTGACGGCCAGCGGCGGTCGGGTGGTGGGCGCGGCGATGCACGGTCTGCGCATCGGCGAAGGACGTTGCAAGGACAATTCCGAGCGCGGCGGCCCCTATGAGACTGACTGGATGTGTCATGAACGCTTCCCTCTCACCAGTCCCATTATACACCGAACGCTTTTCACTCATGCGCTGATGTGTAGAAAAAGTAAACGTGCGGTTCAGTCAATCAAACGGCTTCCGCGACGAAAAGTTGCGACGGGCGGGTCAACTCATCTTGAGCGGCGATCAGGCTCAGCTCTTGCGATCCGGAGTCCAGAGTGGCCTTCACGACCGCGTAAACCGATGACGTTGCGCGCGAGAGCGCCTCTGGCGTGTCATGCGTCTTGAGCCAATGATGAAAGAACAGGGCGGCGAACACATCGCCGGAGCCGTTGACAGAAATCGGGAGGTTCGGCGTGCGCACTCGCCAGAAGCCGGCTTCGTCCCCGGCCAAAATGTCGAGAGCGCCGGCAGGCGTATCGTCGAGCTGGATTGACGTCGCCGCTACGACGAGCGGCCCCCGCGCGCGCAGTTCAGCGATCGCCTGCCGCGCTTTTTGCAGGTTGTTCACCCGTTCGCCGGTCAGCCATTCGAGCTCGAACGCGTTTGGGGTGGCGATGGTGGCCAGGGGCAGGGCGCGGTCGCGGAAGAATTCGCCGACGCCCGCGGCCACGTAAACCCCTGGTCCGACATCGCCGATCACCGGATCGCACGCGTAGGCTGCGTCGCTATTGGCGGCGCGAATGCGATCAAGTGCATGCAGAGCCGCCTCGCCGATCTCCGCCTTGCCAAGATAGCCGGTCAAAAGACCGGCGCAGCGCGGAAGCAGGCCGATCGCCTCCAGTCCGCTGAGGCAATCGTCGATCATCGCCCGGTCGAAGGCGTGACCGCGCCAGCCGGTATAGCCGACATGACTGGAATACTGCACCGTCATCAGCGGCCAGACTTCACGCCCGAGCCGCTGCAGAGGAAACACCGCAGCCGAATTGCCGACATGGCCGTAGACGACGTGCGACTGGATCGAGAGGATGGGCGCAAGCATGCGTTGCGACCAGAGGGCGATTCGCGGGCAGGGTCAAAGCGGAATCGCTGTTGGCGTTGAGCCTTGTCTCCGACATCGGGTCGATGCTTCGCTTGAGCGCGCTCAGCAAGCCTGAAACAATGCCTCATGAATTTAACGCCAAGCTTTCAAAGGACACCGCATGAGCGACGCCATCGCCTTTCTTCGTCGCGCGATCGAGCAGGGACAAGGGCTCGCCAAGGCCGACGTGGTGCTGAAGGGCGGGCGGATTTTCGATCTGGTCGGGGGCGAACTCATCAAGAGCGACGTTGCGATCTGCAACGACCGCATTGTCGGAACGATGGGCGAATATAGCGGCGAACGCGAGATCGACGTGACCGGCAAGGTGATCGTCCCAGGTTTCATCGATACCCATTGCCACGTCGAATCCTCGCTTCTAACACCGCTCGAATTCGATCGCTGCGTGCTGAGCCATGGCGTGACGACGTCGATCTGCGACCCGCACGAAATTGCCAACGTCCTCGGGCTGACTGGCCTGCGCTATTTCCTCGACGCCGCGATGCTGACCGCGATGGACCTGCGCGTGCAGCTCTCGAGCTGCGTTCCGGCGACGGCGCTTGAAACTTCCGGCGCTCGCCTCGAGGCCTCTGATCTTATGCCGCTCGCCGATCACCCCAAGGTGCTGGGACTGGCGGAATTCATGAACTTTCCTGGCGTTCTCGCGCGCGACCCGTCATGCCTCGCCAAGCTTGCGGCGTTCCAGACGCGGCCGATCGACGGACACAGTCCGCTCTTGAGTGGCGCGGCCCTCAATGGCTATTTGAGCGCCGGCGTGCGCACAGACCACGAGGTCACCAACCTTCCCGAGGCAAGAGAGAAGCTCGCCAAGGGTATGCAGCTCCTCATTCGCGAGGGTTCGGTGTGCAAGGACTTGCATGCGCTCAGCCCCGTCATCACCGAGCGAAACTCGCCCTTCATCGCCTTCTGCACCGACGACCGCAATCCGCTCGACATAGCGGAGGAGGGCCATCTCGATTTTGTCATTCGCACTGCGATCCAGCTTGGCGCGCCGCCGCTCGCCGCCTATCGCGCGGCCACCATTTCGGGGGCGCGCATCTTCGGCCTCAGGGACCGCGGGCTGGTCGCGCCCGGCTGGCACGCCGATCTTGTGGTCGTCGACGACCTCGAACATTGCGCCGTCTCGATGACGATGGCGCGCGGGCGCGTGGTGGACGATGTTTTGTTCGCCGCGCGGGCTTCAATCGCGCCGGTCGGGCGCGAGAGCGTCAAGGCGCGGCGGGTCGAGCCAGCCGACTTTATCGCGCGCGGGCAGGGGCCGTCGACCCTGGCGATCGGCGTCATTCCGGGCAAGATCATCACCGACCGCATTCCGGTGACGTTGCCGTTCAAAAACGGCGAACGCAGCGTCGATCTCAGCCAGGATGTGGTCAAGGTCTCGGTCGTCGCGCGTCACGGCGTCAACGATAACCACGCGACCGCCTTCGTCAAAGGCTTCGGCATGAAGCGCGGAGCGATCGCTTCATCCGTCGGCCACGACAGCCACAATCTCTGCGTGGTTGGCGCCGACGAGGTCGACATGGCGGCGGCGGTCAACCGCTTGCGCGAGACCGAGGGCGGGTTCGCGGTCGCGCGTGACGGCAAGGTGATCGCCGAACTGCCGTTGCCGGTCGCCGGCCTCATGAGCCTCAAGAGCTTCGAGGCGGTACGCGAAGAATTGATTCCGCTTCGCGCCGCGGCCAAAGGCCTTGGGGTCACGCTTGCCGAGCCGTTCCTGCAAGTCGCCTTCCTGCCGCTGCCGGTGATCCCGCACCTCAAGATCACCGACATGGGGCTGGTGGACGTCGACAGGTTCGAGTTCGTGCAGGATTGATGGCCCGCGCGGGCGTCAGGCGCGATGCCCAGCGCCAATGGCGTGCAAATGCGCGCTGGTATTCATCGTCCTCGTCGTCGCGGTCCGCGCGTGGCTCTCGGCGCGCGCCGCGTGGGCGCCCGTTTCGAGCACTCTGCCTGAGGAGGCGATTGGCAGACCATGCAGCGCCGAGGCGCTGGATCCGCCCGCGCACCCGAGGCTTCCACCCCCGCCGCTTCCCCCGCTGGACGTCGTGACCGCGGTGCTTGCGACGTGAACGCCGCCGGCGCCACTCCCCGCCGCGTGAACTCCGGCGGGACGGCTCGACGCCCCACAAGCCGCCAGCGCCCGATCCGGGCCGGAGAGCGACAACGTGGCGCTAGCCAGAATCGCGACGGACAACCCGACGCCGTGCATACGGAAAGCGGCGTTCCCGCGCTTGAGCTCAGCTTGCATGATATCCTCCTGCAATCGCTCCGACGTGCAAGTCTGGTGCAGAAAAGAGGCTAGACTTGGCCCTTAGGCGCGACAATCCGCGCAGAAAATTCACGAGTTCGCGATTGGGTCCGCGAACCAGCCGAGACCTTCCCGGTGCGTTGGCCAGCTCTGGCAGCGGATGCGGGGCAGGGACGTCAAGCCGCGCGTCGGCTTGCGGTCGCAAAAACTACCGACAGCGCGAGCCAGGAGAGGATCATCGTCGTACCGCCGATCGGGGCGGCGAAGGGAAAAATGCGCGTCCCCGTAAACACATGCATCGCGAGCTCGCCGGAAAACAGGATCGCGCCCGCCTCCATCACGAAGCCGACAACGAGGAGCGCGCGGGCCGAAGCGGGCGCGATTCGAGCGTGAGCGGCGATCGCAAGCGCCGCAGCTGCGTGCAGCAGGAGAAAGAGCGCGCCTCTCTCTGCGAGTTCGCCCCCGTTCGCGTGGACGCCCGCGGCCGCCAGCGCGACGCCGGCCGCGCCCATCAGCGCCGCGACGCCAGCGAGAATGAAGGGCGAGCGGGTCATCTCTGGCTCCATCGCCGACGAGGTCGGTCGGCGCGGGCAAAGCAATCCCCCGGACCCCCATTGTCAAGGCGACTGGAACAACCGATTCTCATGATTGCACGCGTGTATCGCGAATCGGGACAAGCGGGAGGGCGATGATTGCCAGATTTCAGGGTGCGCGCTCTCGAGCGCATGGATCGCGCGCGATGGGAGCCGCTGTGGCGCGCCTATCTTGTTTTTTATCGCGCTCGATGGAGCGACGAGGTCGCCAACGCCACCTTCGCGCGCATCTTTGATCCGCTCGAGCCGGTGCACGCGCTGGTCGCCGAGCGCGGCGATGAGCTGATTGGTCTCAGCCACTATCTGTTTCAGCGCAGCACGTGGCTCATCGATTCGCAGTGCTATCTCCAGGATCTCTATGTCAGCGAGGCCGTAAGGGGTAGCGGCGTCGGTAGAGCGCTGATCGCAGCCGTCGTCGCTGCGGCAAAAGATGCGGGCGCGGCGCGCGTGTTCTGGAATACGCACGAGACCAACGCCGTCGCGCGCAGGCTTTACGACGCGGTCGCCGAGCGCTCGGGCTTTATTCAGTATCGGATCGATTCTCTGGGCTGACGCGCGACTGGCAGACTTGCCGCAGTGCAAAACTTGCCTCATGGTGCGCGGCCCGGAACCCTTGTGTTCGGGCGTTACGGTCGGGCGTCGACCGGCAGGGGTTTTCTGGATGGTTTCACGACGTCTCACCAAACGCTCGCTCGCCATCGCAAAGGCCAACGCGCGCGCCGGCGCCGATGCGGCATTGACCATAGCCGCTCGCACCCAGAGATTGCTCGCGCCCGGTGGTCGGCAATCCGATAAGTCGCGCGAAGCGCGCCTCATGGTGCAGGAGAAAATCGACGCCGCGATCGAAGGCGCTTTCGCGGCGCAGATGGCCTGGGGTTCGTTCTTCATCAAGGCCGCGTTCGGCGGCGTGCGCACGCCAAACGACATTTCTGCAGGTCTGACTGCGATCGCCGAGGCCGCCGCCGCGCCTGCCCGGCGCACGGTGCGCGCCAATGCCCGCCGCCTGACCGGTCTCAAGGCGTCGCCTTGACATGGAGCTCGTTCCGCATCTTCAGCATGTCGTCGCAACTTACGGCTATCTCGCGGTCTTCGTCATCGTCGCGCTGGAAAGCGCCGGAATTCCAATGCCCGGCGAGACCGTTCTGGTCACCGCGGCGATCTTCGCCGCTTCGGGTACGCTCAAGATCTACTGGGTGATCGCAGCGGCGGCGGCGGGCGCGATCATCGGCGACAATTGCGGCTACTGGATCGGCCGGGAACTCGGCTTTCCGCTCATCTATCGTTTTGGCCACTATATCCGACTGGATGAGAAGCGGCTCAAAGTCGGGCAATATCTCTTTCTCCGACACGGCGGGAAGATCATCTTTTTCGGCCGCTTCGTTGCGGTGCTGCGCGCCTTCGCGGCGTTTCTCGCCGGCGTCAATCGCTACAATTGGGAAGAGTTCTTTCTCTTCAACGCCGCGGGCGGAATCGTCTGGGCCACGATCTTTGGCGTCGGCGGCTACCTGCTCGGCCGCGCCTTTGAGCATTACGCACGGCCCGTGGGGACCGCCGTGCTCATCATCGCCGTGATCGGCGCGGTCTTCGCCGCCCGTTTCATCCGCTCTCACGAGCAGGCGCTGGAGGAAGAGGCCGAGCGGGCTCTTCCAGGACCGCTCAGGCCTCCGAAGGCTTAGGCGGCGCACTGTTGACGCCTCGGGCGCTCCCTGAGGTGCAGAAGTCAACGAAAGGAGCGGAGATGCCAGGCAGTGTGATCGCGGCAATTCCCGCATTGCCCGCCCTTCTTCTGGGCTTCTGGCTGATGCAGACGGGCAATACGTTTCAGGGCACGATTCTCAGCATCCGCGGCGAAATTGAAGGCTTTACCCTGGCTCAAATCGGCGCGGTTGGGGCGGGCTTCTGGGCCGGCGTCATTATTGGATCGTTGCGCGCCGCGGGAGTGATAAGGCGGGTTGGCCACATTCGAACTTTCGCGGCCTTTGGAGCAATCGCCGCCACGGCGCCGCTCGTGCACCTTCTTGTGGTCGATCCGTTCGTGTGGATCGCGGCGCGAGCGCTCACCGGCTTCTGTTTCGCCGGCATGTTCATTGTCGTCGAGAGCTGGCTGAATGCCGGCGCGAGCTCCGAAAACAGGGGACAGATTCTAAGCATCTACGGCATGACGGGATTGCTGGCCGGCATATGTGGACAGCTTCTTCTGCCCACGACTGATCCAGCGGGCTTCAGGGCGTTCTGTATCATCGCTTGCATAATTTCGGTTGCGCTTGTGCCGATCGCTTTGACCCAGGGTGCGGCGCCGGCTCCTCCTGGCGAGGGCAGCCATATCGGCCTCGGCAGGCTCTACCACGACTCGCCTTTAGGGGTCGCAGCCGGGTTCCTGGGTGGAGTGACGACCGGCGCCTTCTTCACGCTGGCCCCGATCTTCGCGGAGCAGCGCGGTCTGAGCACCGGCCAGATCGCGGTCTTCATGGCGTGTGGGACGCTGGGCGGGTTTCTGGCGGCTTGGCCGATCGGTTTGCTTTCGGATCGTTACGACCGCCGTCTCGTCATAATCGGGGCGGCCGCGGTGGCGGCGGCGAGTCTGATCGCCATGATCGCGCTCGTGCCGGGCGACGCCTATCCGTGGCTTCTGTACCTTTGCGTCGCTCTGTTCGGCGGAATGATCATACCGACCTACAGCTTGGCGCTCGCCCATTTGAGCGACGCGGTCGAGCAAGAGGAGATGGTGGCTGCTTCAGGCGGCCTTCTGCTGGCGCACGGCGCTGGGGCCGCGGCCGGGCCTTTGATCGCGGGGTTTGCAATGTCGGCCACGCCGCGAGGCCTGTCCTACACCCTCGTTGCGGCGCAGATCCTCATCGTCGTTTTCGGAATTTGGCGGCTCATCTCGGCAGCGAGAGTTCCAGCCGCGCACAAGAGTTGGTTCACGCTGGAGCCCCCGGTCCCAGTCGGGACCGAGTTCGCCGCCGCCCATTCGACCCACGCGTAGTTTGGCGTTACGCGGCGAGCGGGCGCTCCACCGGTCCGATCCACACCCTGAGCTGCTCCGACCGGCGCAGGAAGTCGACGCTGACGGTGCGGTCGATCTTGTCGGCGTCGAGCGCGCGCATGAGGTCGCTGACGCTCGTCACCGGCTTGCCGTCGAGCGCGATGATCAGGTCGCCGGTCAACAGCCCCGCGTGAGCGGCCGGCCCAGCCTGATCGACAGTCAGAAGCCGGGCCCCTGTGACCTGTTGCAGGCCGAGCCTGAGCGCGATACGGCGCGGAATCGCGAGCGTCGCCGCGCCGACCCCGATGTAGGCCCGCCGCACGCGCCCGTTCCGCGCGATCTCGCCGGCGACGAAGCTCGCGGTGTTCGAAGCCACGGCGAAGCAGATGCCCTGCGCGCCCATGATCACCGCGGTGTTGATGCCGATCACTTCGCCAGCCGAAGACACCAGCGGGCCGCCGGAATTGCCCGGGTTAAGGGGAGCGTCGGTCTGCACCACGTCCTCGATCATCCGGCCGGTGCGCGACTGCAGCGACCGTCCGAGGGCCGAGACGACGCCAGCGGTCACCGTCGCGTCGAAGCCGAGCGGGTTGCCGATGGCGATTGCGATCTGGCCGCGCTTGAGCCGGGCGCTGTCGCCGAGTTTGGCCGCCGGCAGAGAGACGTCGGCTTCGACCCTGAGCAGCGCAAGATCCGTATCGGGATCGTCGCCGAGCACGCGCGCCTGAAGCTCGCGGCCTTCGAGGGTCGTCAGGCTGACGGTTCGCGAGCTCTGGACGACATGGCTGTTGGTGAGCGCGAGACCGTCGGAGGAAATGATGACGCCGGAGCCCGAGCCGGCGCTGCGGCCTTGCTTGCGCACGTCGATGCGCACGACGCTCGGGCCGACGCGGTCGACGACGTCGCTGACCACGCGAGAATAGTCGTCGAGCAGCACGGCGTCGCCAGGGGACGAGGGAGCGCCCGGACCCTGGTCGAGACTGTCGGAATCGAGGGTCCAAACGGGTGTGGGGGATGGAAGGGCATCGATCATTGCGGCGATATGGTGACGGGAGTCCGGGCGTACAAGCTGGCGCCCAGCGAGCCCCGCCGCCCGCGGGACGCGCATCACAAACGTCTGTAAACGCCAGCAAAAGCGACTAAACGCGAGTAAAATTGCTGGCGTTTACTAGCGTTTATTTTTTGGAATCCAGACTTTTCAATGGGTTACGGGCGATTGGAATCACAGAATTCTCCGGGTCTCACGCTTGAGGCAAAACGTCTCGAGCGCCGTTCCTCACTTTCCTCCTCGCGTCGAGCGAACCCGCGTCAGCTTAGGCGGACGAAAAGGACCTTAGCACAGATCTCATAGTTTCGGAAGCGATTGCACAAATTTCTGATTACCACCAGAGTGGCGTCAAAAAAAGAGATCGCCCTGCGACGATCTCTCTCTCGAGTTCAGAGACTTGAAAGTTTCGGCTCAGGCGGCCGAGAGACCCGTTTTCGCCCCGCGTTTCCGATAGGCGATGTACCCCATCCCGGCAAAGCCGGCGATCATCATCACCCACGTCGAGGGTTCCGGAGTGCCAATCGGAGGTATGACCGCACTATAATTCACAGACAGGTCTTCGACCAAAGTTGGATAGCCGCCGTTCTGCAAGGTAATGTCGCGGACAAAATTGCCGGAACCGTCGTAGACACTGATCGTCTGATTGTAAATGTTCGAGATATAGTAATCCGTTCCATCGTAGGCGATGCCGGTCGTCGAGTTCGTATCCTGCCCGGTTATGAACGCGGACTTCAAGAGTGTGCCGCTCGTCGTGTAGACGTCATACGGGCCATTAGCGTCTCCACGATTCTCGACCAAGTCGCCGTTGGCAAACTCAAGGCCATCGCAAAAACCTGTGCAATTGGAGAGCGCAACTGTGCCGAGAAGCGTGCCAGTCGGACTATAATGATAGACATTATTGCTGCCGGAATAATCTCCGATCCAGAAGTTTGTGCCATCATATGCAATCGTGGAAAGCGCTGTCGCGCCCGGGATCGAAAATACCGTTCCAAGATCAGTGTTCGTTGCAAAATTGTAAGCAAAGATACTGTTAGTGGTGGCGCTCGTGTAGTATAAAATGTTCCCAACCTGCACAACTCCCCGCCCGTTTTCGCCGTTCGGAGCCGTGATGGTGTCGAGGAGGTTACCGTTCAGATCCCATTCCTGCAGGATGGGCGCTCCGTTCGTCGCGCTGTCACCCCAGATCGTGTTGACCGGCGCCGCATGGGCGCCTCCCGCGGACATCGCCACTGCTGCGACCCCCGTCAATAGCAATTTCCTCATGGTGGATTCCCCTGATATTCAATTGCCGCAAAAATCAGAAAAACTGGCGCTGTGCGCGCGGCGTGCCCAGCGCCCGTTCGGAACGTAAAGATACAACCCGTCCCAGGTTGCAAATGCTACGAGTACAACCGAAAAGGTTTACGCGTTTGCGCATGTCAGCGCTTTACGTAAACCCACCGTGCTCAG
The DNA here is from genome assembly GCA_963726105.1 of uncultured Alphaproteobacteria bacterium. Taxonomy (GTDB): domain Bacteria; phylum Pseudomonadota; class Alphaproteobacteria; order Rhizobiales; family Beijerinckiaceae; genus Roseiarcus. The sequence continues at coordinate 124,243 of CAVSBJ010000012.1, read as the reverse complement.
GTTGATCACCCGCCTCACCGTAAGGCAATAGGTAGAACTACCTAGCAGCCGCCCCGAGTGGGCGCAGGGCGCTGCTTCCAAGGGTGCTCGCGCCCTTCCGCGCCGCCGTTTCGTTTCAAGTTTCCCGGCCGCGAACACCGTGATATTCTGTTTAACGCAATATATCGCAAATAATCGGATCTTTCATAAATAATCTCAATGGGATGCGCGGATGGTTTGGGAGCGCGCCAGAGGATTCGCCGCTCCATTGGCGACGGAGCAACGCGCCGGCGGCCAACGCTTTACCGTGTCATTCCCACGTTGAGCGAGTGAAGAACCGGTTTTTTCGTTGGCGAGCGGTCATCCGCGACTTCGCCCGCTCATAAAGCTCTGAAAGATCGAGGCTTTCGGCAAAGCTTCAAACAAGGCGCGCCCAATGATCCGCCGGCGGCAGCCCGTCAAGGTCAGTCCAGCCCCAACGCACTTGCCCCGGTCCGGCCGCACCCCACGCGCTTCGCTTATCGCAGACACCCCGCACAATCAGCGGCAGAGAATAACAGCACCGCCAAACCACTATTCCTTCACACGCTCGTAAGCGGGCATGACACCAGAATCGGCCGAATGGCGGTCAGTGCGGAAAGTCGGCCGAGCGGTCCTGAATATCCTCGGCGCGAACCTGATCCAGCGGGAAAGAGGAGATCGTCTTGCCCGCGAAGTCCAGTTTGGAAAGATCGACCGAACGCATTCTGCGGTCGTACATCGTCCAGTAGTAATAGACCTTGTGGCTCATGTCGGCGATGACCGACCATTGCGTGTAGCCGAGATGGAAATCCTCAGGGCCGCCTTCGCGCACCAGCCCCTTCGGGATGTCGAAATTGTTCAGCATCACGGACGCGGCGTTGACGGCGTCGGCCGCGTTCTTGGCCGGGATCATGGTGTTGACGAAGGCGACGGCTCTCACGAACCGCGAAGGCGGGGTGAAATCGCCCGGCAACCCGAGCATGCCGCTTCCCGCGCCGAAGGGCGCGAGCGAAACGCCATCGATCGCATGCGGGCGCCCCGCCTGAGGCGTCAGGTTCGCATAGTTCCGCAAGTTCAGGAGATGCCAGTCATAACCGGGCGAGTTGGTCATGGCGCCGACCTTGTTGTCGGTCATGCTCAGCCGACCGTCCATGTACTCGATGACGATCGAAGCGCCGGTCGCATCGCTGACGACGTGATGCAGGGGCAGGGGCGTGCCGAACTCCTTCTCGATCTCGGCGTTGCGCACCACCCGGATTTTCGGCATGGCGTCGCGCACTTCATCCACGGTCTTGAAGTTGCCGAGGATGTAATTGACAAGATCGACATTGCTGACGGTTGTCATCAGTTCGTCGGTCTTCACCTCCTGGTATTTGGCGAAGCCCGGAAAGAAGAGCGCGCCGACGGTGAGGCCGGCTTCGTTCATGCCGTCCGTCGCATAAGCGAGGCCGGCCGCGTTCACGCCGACAAAACCATATGGGTTTTTCCAGGCAGCGCCGGTCTTGGCATCACCCAAAGCGGACGTGAACGACATCGCCCGAGGCACGAGCATCATCTCGGATTTGAGATCGGAGGCGCCCCATTCCATCGTCCGCGCATAGATGCGCGTTCCATCCTCGGCCTTGAAGATCATCGAGGTGCAGGCGTCGGCGTTTTGCGCGCCAAGCCCTGCAAGCGCGCCCGCAAACGTGAGCGCGATCAGCGTCCTATTCATTGTTGACACCCTCTGATGGTGCTGAAGATCGCGTCCGCGTTTTGGCGTCGGCTTGTTTGCTCCGCCTGGACCGCCGCGCTCGCCGAGCGAAGAGGGTCATCTCTAGGTTAGCTTTGTTAACAGATAGCGCATGTCGCGACCCGCTCAGGGACCCGAACCGCCTCCAAGAGCGAAGCGCCCTAAGAGGGCGCTGCGCCCCCCGGGTCAGTCCACCCGCCGCCAGAGCCGCAGCGTGTCCACGCCGAAGTCGAGCGTCTCTTCGAGCCGATATCGTGTTTCGTCGAGCAGCGCCGATCGCGCCTCGGTATCGAGCGCGGGCACGCCCGCCCGGCCGAGCGGCTTGTCGGCCGTAATGAGCGCGACCTCGTCCGCGAGCCGAAGCGCGATGAGCCGGGCCGCGACTTCAGGCCCCCCTTCGCTGAACACCCGGGTGATCCCGCGGACGCTGAGCGCCCGCAGGGCGTGGGGAAGATCGACATGGCCCGCCGCGTCGAGGGACACGCGCTCGATCATCACCCCGAGCTCCTCAAGCCGCCGGGCCGCCTCGTCCGGCGCCGTTGCTCCGGCAATCACCAGCGTCGGAACGTCCCGGGCGGTTGCGGCGAGCCGCGAGCCTTCGGGCAGGCGCAGATGGGTGTCGAGCACGACCCGCAGCCGCCTGCGATCGAGGCCAGCCAGCCGTACGGTCAGGGCCGGATCGTCGCCCAGGACCGTGCCGACCCCAACCATGATCGCCTCATGGGTCGAGCGCATGATCTGCACACGAAGGTCGGCGATCGGTCCGGTGATGCGCAGGCGTGCATCGTTGGAGCCGGCGGAGGCGAATCCGTCCGCGGTCTCCGCGAGCTTGAGCGTCACGCGCGGGCGACCTGCTGTGACGCGCAGGATATGGCCGAGATGGTCGTGGCCCGCCTGAGCCGCGCCAGCGCCGACCGAGACGGCGATCCCCGCCGCCCTCAGCCGCGCGTGCCCCTGTCCGCCAACGAGCGGATTGGGGTCCTCCATCGCTGAGACGACGCGGGCCACGCCGGCGGCGATGATGGCGTCGACGCAAGGCGGCGAGGCGCCGAAATGCGAGCAGGGCTCGAGCGTCACGTAGAGCGTCGAGCCGTGCGCCGCCTCGCCAGCTTCGCCGATCGCGATCCGCTCGGCATGGGGTCTCCCGCCTGGCGCTGTCGCCCCGCGCCCGACGACTGCGCCATCCTTCACCAGGATCGCGCCGACTGCCGGGTTGGGGGCCGCGAGGCCAAGCGATCGCGATCCCAGATTGAGCGCCGCCTCCATCCAGCGCAGATCCTCGTCGGGGTCTGCGCCTGCGATTTCGTTCATGTCGCTGGCGCGTTCCGGCGTTGGCGGGGAGCTTCCTTGGCCGGCGCAGGCTCGGGCTCCGCCTCGAGTTCGCCCACGATGGCGTTGAAGTCCCGCGCCTCGCGGAAATTGCGGTAGACCGAGGCGAAACGCACATAGGCGACGTCGTCGAGCGCCTTCAGGCCCTCCATCACCAATTCGCCGATCCGGTCGGTCGGGATGTCGCCGTCGCTCTGGCTCTCGAGCTGGCGCACGATGCCGTTGATCATGCGCTCGACCCGCTCGGGCTCGACCGACCGCTTGCGCAGCGCGACCTGGACCGAGCGCATGAGCTTGTCACGGTCGAACGGCGCGCGGCGGCCGTTCTTCTTGACCACCTGTAGCTCGCGCAGCTGCACGCGCTCAAAGGTCGTGAAGCGGCCGCCGCAATCGGGACAGATGCGCCGCCGGCGGATCGAGGCGGAATCGTCGGTCGGCCGCGAGTCCTTCACTTGCGTATCGAGGCCGCCGCAATAGGGGCACCGCATCGGAGAGCCCGCCCTTCATTCGATCGTCCAGCGTCCTCAATAGATGGGGAACCGCCGGGTGAGTTCGGCGACGTCCGCGCGCACTTTCGCCTCGACCGCCACATTCCCCAATTCGCCCTTCGCCGCCAAGCCGTCCAGGACCTCGACGACCATCCGGCCGACATCGGCGAACTCTTCCGTGCCGAAGCCGCGCGACGTGGCGGCTGGGGATCCGAGGCGGATGCCCGAGGTCACCATGGGCTTTTGCGGGTCGAAGGGAATGCCGTTCTTGTTGCAGGTGATGTTGGCCTGGTCGAGGGCCGCTTCCGCCGCCTTGCCGGTCAGGCCCTTGGGCGTCAGATCGACCAGCATCAGGTGGTTGTCAGTGCCCCCGGTCACAAGCTTGTAGCCTCCGGCGAGGATCGGTTCGGCAAGCGCCTTGGCGTTCGCGACCACGGCGTGCGCGTAAGCCTTGAATTCAGGAGTGAGCGCCTCGTGAAGCGCGACTGCCTTGGCGGCGATGACATGCATCAGCGGTCCGCCTTGCAGGCCCGGGAAGATCGCCGAATTGATCTTCTTGGCGAGGTCCGCGTCGTTGGTGAGGATCATGCCGCCGCGGGGACCGCGCAAGGTCTTGTGCGTCGTCGTGGTGACGATGTGGGCGTGCGGAAACGGGGAGGGATGCGCGCCGCCCGCGACCAGGCCGGCGAAATGGGCGATGTCGACGACAAAGAAAGCCCCGACGGCGTCGCAAATGGCCCGGAAACGCTCGAAGTCCCAATGGCGCGCGTAGGCCGACCCGCCTGCGATGATTATCTTCGGCTTGTGCTCGCGCGCAAGCGCCTCGACCTGATCCATATCGATCCGATGCGTCGTCCGATCGACGCCATAGGGGACCGGCTTGAACCAGCGGCCCGACATGTTGACCGGCGAACCGTGAGTGAGATGTCCTCCCGCCGCGAGATCAAGGCCCATGAAAGTGTCGCCGGGCTGCATCAGCGCGAGAAACACGCCCTGATTGGCCTGGCTGCCGGAATTGGGCTGCACGTTGGCATAAGCACAGCCGAACAATTGGCGCGCGCGGTCGATCGCGAGGCTTTCGGCGATGTCGACGAACTGGCAGCCGCCGTAATAGCGCTTGGCTGGATAGCCTTCGGCGTATTTGTTGGTCATCACCGACCCCTGCGCCTCGAGCACGGCGCGTGAGACGATGTTTTCCGAGGCAATGAGTTCGATCCCGTCGCGCTGACGACCGAGCTCGAGTTCGATCGCCCGCGCGATCTCCGGATCGGCGTCGGCGAGGGCTGCGGAAAAGAACGAGTTGGAACGGATTCGCGCTTGCAGGGTGACGTTCATCGGAAGACTTGCCCCCTTATCGAGGAAAACCGGGAATTGGAGACCCGCGCCCTTAGCACGGGCGGGCGCCAAGAACCAGACACAGCGTTCCTGTCGTTTCCTGTCGCGCGCGGCTCGGGGCTTGAAACCCGCCCGCAAAGAACGCCGCCCGCAGGCGCGAAAGCGTCGCCAAGGCTGGTATCCAGTTCGTCGCAGGACTCCCCGAATTCCAACAGGAGAGGAGCCACCTACGCGCGAGGCGTTGCGGCGAATAGGGTGTCGCCTGAAGCAGCCAAGCCGCTCTGCCCGGTCGTTCGTCATCGACTGCCCAACATGTGACCAACATCACAGCCATGCCCGCAAATATCTGGTACCACCCTTTGGCGTAATGTAAGGCCGTACATGCGGCGTCAAGTTTAAATGCTGAGGCGCGAATGCCCAAATTCATGCATCCGAAGTTTGGGAGGGCGCTCTTCGCATTGGTCGCCGCGGCTCTCTTGCCGTGGGCGTCAGCACATGCAGACATCCAGGTCGCCTGGACCCCGGTTGGTTACCCCAAGGATGCCCTCAAAATCGCAGCTTGCAGCCCATCCAAGCTTTTCGCTTTGAACAAGGACCATACCCTTTGGGTGAGCTACGCGGGCGGCACGGACGGACACTGGCGATATGTGACCAAGCCAGTCGCTGCCGCCAGCATTGCTTGCGACGGCAACACGCTCGTCGTGATGAACGCGGACAAGTCAGTTTGGCGTGGCGTGTGGTCCGGCAATACTTTCAAAGGATGGATCCAGTACTCGAATGCGGCAGACGCGCTGACCATTGGCGGCGGTCCCGGCGTTGTCACAGCCATCAACAAGGATCAGAGCATCTGGACTTCTACTGCGAACGACAAGACCGAATTCCCAGGCCAGGTCTGGTGGCCCCGAGGTTCTGCAAGAGACGCTGCTCGCCTCACCGGGATCCAGGCTTGGTCGGGGTACAACCCGTGGAGGTTGGCCGACAACGTCGCCCGGTTCTTCGCCCTGAACGACAATGGATCGCTTTGGTTTAACGATGGCGTCGTTCTCGATAATCCCGGCACTTGGCGTGGGTATGCAGCTTTCCGTGGTCAACCCGGGGTTAAGCCAGCTGAATTCGCCGCGGCAAGCCCAACGCAGCTTTACGTGCTGGACACGACAGCGCACCTTTGGTCTGCGACCACCCCGGCGCTGCCTGCCTCCGTCACGTTTTCATTGAACGGCACGCAAACCCCGCACGGGGACCGCGCCGTCGGGAACATTACAATTACTCAGGGTGGGAGTTGGTCCGTCTCTTCTGCGCATATTCAATTCGTGGATAAAGGCTTGAGCTCCATCGGTTATACGCTGAATTGCCATGCTTCCACATTGGACGTTCATTGGGGAGGGCAGGTTGGCGGCAATGTAGCAACCCCCCCAACTGAAACCCTCAATGGCAATGGAAACGACGGGCACTTGGCCGACAACTGGGCCGGCATCGTCGCTGATGCGCAGAAGTCCTCCAATTTAGCCAGCTGCATCCTGAATGTGGGCGACGCCAGCAACAACGGCCCATGCACCGTCGCCGGGTCGGGGGGTTGCGCGTGCCTTCCCAACGGCGGCTGCGCCAACGCCAGTTTAGTCTGTCTTGGCAACACCTGCATTCCATGTGGTGGTGAGGGAAAACAATGCTGTGCAGGCCGAAAATGCGCAGCGGGCCTACGCTGCCAGCCGTCCCCGTCGCAAAACTCCCCAGCCATTTGCCTGCGATGATGCGCGGCCACCACTTGGCGTCCCGAAATCATGCACACACCGGACGGAAATCGCTTGCACCGATGTCAAAAAACTCAAAGACGGTTCTCGTCGTTGGGAGATGATGACCCGTTCGAAGACGCCCCGTGTTTTGTAACTGCCGAATTGCCCTCCGCCTCGTCCTGAGCCTCTCGAAGGGCGCACGAGTGTCTCGCCTGCGGCAGTAAGCGTTGAAGCCAGTTCTTCGCCAAGGCTCGGGGGTTGGGCGTTACGATTTTTGTGCGTCAGCGCGCCGGCTGCGGCGCGGTGAAAATGACCACCTCGTCTTTACCCACGCGATCGAGCAGCGCGTGCGCCTCCTCGTCGAGGAGATCCTTGTCGATGCTCTCCGGCCTGAGGCTCGCGACGCGCAACTCCCAGCGGGCGCGTTCGGTTTTCAGCCGGGCGAGTTGGGCTTTCAGCTCGATCGCCTCGGCGTCGAATTTCACCGCGGCCTTGAGCCCGTGCTCGCCGTTTGACGCGCCCCATACCAGATAGAAGCTCGCCACCCCGAGGACGAGGTAGAGAGCGATCGGCAGCACGATCGAGCGCAGGCGAGTCCTGACCACCATGCGCCAATCTTTGCGGCGACGGCGTTAACGCGGCGTTACCGGCGTCCGACTAGACCGCCTTGATCGCCTCGCGGCCGGCATAGCGGGCCTGATCGCCGAGCTCCTCCTCGATCCGGATCAGCTGGTTGTATTTCGCCAAACGATCCGAGCGGGAAAGCGAGCCGGTCTTGATCTGCCCGCAATTGGTAGCGACCGCGAGGTCGGCGATGGTCGAATCCTCGGTCTCGCCAGACCGATGCGACATCACGGCGGTGTAGCCAGCCCGCTGCGCCATATCGACGGCGGCGAGCGTCTCGCTGAGCGAACCGATCTGGTTGACCTTGATGAGGATCGAATTCCCGACCTTTTCCTTGATTCCGCGCTCGAGGATCTCGACATTGGTCACGAAGATGTCGTCGCCGACGAGCTGACACTTCCCGCCGATCTTCTCGGTGAGGAGTTTCCAACCCGCCCAGTCCTGTTCGGCCATCCCATCTTCGATCGACAGGATCGGATAGGCGCCCTGGAGCCTGGCGAGATACTCGACCTGTTCCTCGACCGTTCGCGTCTTGCCTTCGCCCTCGTAGACATATTTCCCATGCTTGAAGAACTCGGACGCCGCGCAATCGAGCCCGAGCCCCATGTCGTCGCCGGGTTTGAAGCCCGCCGCCTCGACCGCCTTGAGGCAGAAATCGAGCGCCGCCTCGGCTGACGGCAGGTTTGGCGCGAAGCCGCCTTCGTCGCCGACGTTGGTGTTGTGTCCGGCCTTCTTCAGCGCGCTTTTGAGCGCGTGAAACGTCTCCGCCCCCCAGCGCACCGCCTCGGCGAATGACGGCGCGCCGACCGGCAGGATCATGAACTCCTGAAAGTCGATTGGATTGTCGGCGTGCGCGCCGCCGTTGACGATATTCATCATCGGCGTTGGCAGGACTCTGGCCATGGCGCCGCCGACGTAACGGTAAAGCGTGAGGCCCGAAGCTTCCGCGGCGGCCTTGGCGACAGCAAGCGAGGCGCCGAGAATGGCGTTCGCGCCGAGCCTCGACTTGTTATCAGTGCCGTCGAGCGCGATCAGCGTCTCGTCGATTTTGAGCTGATCCTCAGCCTCGAGGCCGGAAATGGCGTCGAAAATGTCGCGATTGACCGCTTCGACTGCTTTCAGCACGCCCTTTCCGCCGAAGCGCCCCTTGTCTCCGTCGCGCAGTTCGACGGCTTCGCGCGTCCCGGTCGAAGCGCCTGACGGAACGGCGGCTCGCCCCATGGAGCCGTCTTCGAGCACGACGTCCACTTCGACCGTAGGATTTCCGCGGCTATCGAGGATTTCGCGGCCGACGACGTTGACGATCGCAGTCATTTTGGCTCCTTGGATGCAAGCATTGGCCGGGGGTCTTAAGGCATCCAGCTAACCGATGAAAGACGGAGCGGGGGGGGGACGAAATGGTTCGAATGTGTAGCACTTTTGCATTCCTCAGTGCACATTTGACCAAAATGAGCCAAGCTAGGAAAAATATGCATGGCAGGGGCGCTTAGGCTCGTGACAGAGCCAAAAAATTGGACTAGCAATGATGCGCTAAAAGGAGGCCGCTGCCAAAAGGTTTGGCGCCGGACGCCGTAGGGTCTGTGGGAGGACAAACGCGTTCGACAGTCTTCAATCCCGCAAGATACGCGGAAGGGATAGTAGAGAATACCCGAGATTGTAAAACGCACTACGTGAATGAAGAAGGGGCGGCCCGCCGGAAGAGCGGGCCGCCCTTTAAATTTTTTGGCGATGGCGTTTTACTTGCTTCTCGAAAGCAACGGCGTGGCGTTGCTGGACCGATCCTCCCGCCGGATCGAATTTGGCCCATACTGGCTTCGGCAAATAGCGAAGCGCGAATTGAGTTCCGAAAAAGAGAGAAAATACTTCCCTTTTCCAGAATTCTGGGGTACTCGTAGCATGGTGAAAACCGCAAGGCTCTCTAACCGTCACGATCGGGGCCCGTCGCGCCCATCGACAAAAACAGCGAAGACAACAAGGACCCATCTCTTGGAGATAAGCTGACGTCTTCGGTGGCCAAGTCGGACGAACATTCGAAGTCCGAGTTTCGCAAAAAGTTGCGCAAAAGCGCACCTAAGTCGTTGAAATCATTCTCTCGCGTAACATTGTGCGCGGAGCTAAAATCATAGGCTCGATCAGCCTCGTTCCGTCTCTCCCTCCGCCCAATTGCGTCGCGTATCGGCGATATAGGCGTCCAGGCGTCGCTCGCGGATCGCGAGCCGGGCGCCCGACATGAGGTCCTGATAATAGGCGAGATTGATCTCCGTCAGTCCCATCATCGCGAGGATCTCGCCCCCTTTCACCAGATGGCGCCAGTAGGCGCGGGAATAGTCGCGCGCCATCGGCGAGGACGACAGCGGATCGACCGGGCGCGGATCGTCGGTGAAGCGCGCGTTGCGCAAGTTGAGCCGGCCCCGGCGGGTGAACGCCATGCCATGCCTTCCAGCGCGCGTCGGCATCACGCAGTCGCACATATCGACGCCCCGCCTCATCGCCTGAAGCAGATCGTCCGGCGTTCCCACGCCCATTAGATAGCGCGGCTTGTCGAGGGGGAGATGCGGGACCACGACATCGAGCGTGTCGAGCATCGCCGCCTGCGGCTCGCCGACCGCCAGTCCGCCGATCGAATAGCCGTGAAAGTCCATCTCGACAAGCGCCTGGGCGCTGAACAGGCGAAGATCTTTCTCCGTTCCGCCCTGGACGATGCCGAAGATCGCCCGGCCGGGCTGTTCGCCGAAAGCGCTCTTCGAACGCTCGGCCCATCGAAGCGACAGGCGCATCGCTCGCTCCGCTTCCTCGTACGAACACGGCAGCCGCACGCACTCGTCGAGCTGCATCTGGATGTCGGAACCGAGAAGGCGCTGCACCTCCATCGATCGCTCGGGCGTGAGTTCATGCCGCGATCCATCGATATGCGACTGGAAGGTCACGCCGTGCTCGCTGAGCTTGCGCAGTTTAGCGAGGCTCATGACCTGAAAGCCGCCAGAATCCGTCAGGATGGGGTGCGGCCAGTTCATGAATTTGTGCAGGCCCCCGAGCGCCGCGATCCGCTCCGCCCCCGGAGCCAGCATCAAATGATAGGTGTTGGAGAGCACGATGTCGTAGCCGAGCGCTCTCACCGCATCCGGGTGCATGGCCTTGACAGTCGCCGCAGTGCCAACCGGCATGAAGGCTGGCGTGCGGATCGTTCCGCGTGGAGTTGAGATCGCGCCGGTCCGCGCGCGGCCGTCCGTGGCGTGGACGGCGAAGGAAAACTCGCCGCTCACGGGCGTTCGCGGCCCGTGCCTGTCCGGCTCACGCGGGTCAAAAGGCAGGCGTCGCCGAACGAATAAAACCGATATCCGGCTTGAGCGGCATGCGCATAAGCCGCCTGCATCGCCTCGAGTCCGCTGAAGGCCGCGACGAGCATGAACAAAGTCGATCGCGGCAAATGAAAGTTGGTCATGAGGGCGTCGACGCAGCGAAACTCGTAACCTGGGGTAATGAAAATCTCCGTCCTGCCGGAAAACGGCCGAAGCCGCCCATTTTCGTCGGCAGCGCTTTCGAGGACCCGCGTGGACGTCGTGCCGACACAGACGACCCGGCCGCCGGCTTCCCGCACGGCGTTCAGGGCGTCGGCTGTGACCGCGCTGATCGAGCCCCATTCGGAATGCATCTTGTGGTCGCGTGTATCCTCGACCCTGACGGGCGCGAACGTTCCGGCGCCGACATGCAACGTGACCGGGTGCAGTGCGACGCCACGGGCCGCGAGGCGAGCAACCAGCGACGGGGTGAAGTGCAGCCCCGCAGTAGGGGCCGCGACCGCACCAGGCTTCACGGCGAACATCGTCTGGTAGTCCGCCTGATCGCTCGGGGACAAGGCGCGCCGCGAGGCGATGTAAGGGGGCAGAGGGGGCGCGCCGAGGCGTTCAATCGCCTCGTCCAGCGCGGCGCCTGCGAACTCAAAGCGCAGCACGACCTCGCCTGCTTCGCCTTTGTCCTCCACTTCCGCGTCGAGCGCTCCGAGAAGGCAGGTCATGCTCTCGCGCGCCTCGCCAAAACGGATGCGCTCGCCGACTTTGAGCCTCTTGGCTGGCCGTGCGAGCGCTCGCCAGCGGCAATCATCGACGCGCTCGATCAGGGTTGCTTCGATCGAGGCGGCAGCCTCGCCTCTGACCCGGATTCCCATGAGCCGCGCCGGAATGACTTGGGTGTCGTTGACGACGAGGGCATCGCGGGGCGTGAGAAAGTCCGGCAGATCGCCAACATGCGCATCCGTCAGATCGCCGTCGCGGCCGACGACCAGCATCCGTGCGCTGTCCCGCGGATTCGCGGGGACCAGCGCGATACGTTCCGGCGGAAGAGCGAAGTCGAAGGCGTCGACGCGCATCTACCGGGTCTCAACGCTTGCGACGGCTTGGAACGCCACGCACGATGAACGCCAGTTTCAATTCCTGAGCGAAAGTTAATCCCATTTTACGGGGCCCCAGGGTTGGGCGTCCGCTTCAGCTTTGGCGTCTTCGACGGTAAGAAATTCGCCTCGTCCCCCGTACTGGCAGCAATAAAGGAAACCGTCATTTGTCTCCGGAATTGGTCTAGTTTCATCAAGCTGATCGTCGTCATCAAACGCGAGCTTGAAAGGTGAGCGGGCTTAGCCCAAACGGCGATTGGCTTTGGCACCGAGCCATCGTACAGCCATGAGCCGGTCGCGACCTTTCGCCAACCCAGCTTCTCCAACGTTGAATTGTGAGTGCTGTTCATTCGGTGGCGTCGTACGAGGGCGTCCTTCGCGACAAATATTAAAAAGTGCTACGATAACGAGGCCACGAAGAGCGCCAAAATCGTCAGCTCAAGCTGGCCTTGACGATCTTGTCGGGGTCGCGGACGGGCTCGCCGCGCTTGATCTTGTCGACATTTTCCATGCCCGAAACAACCTTGCCCCAAACGGTATATTGACGGTTGAGGAAGGGCGCGTCGGCGAAGCAGATGAAGAACTGCGAATTGGCCGAGTCCGGGCTAGAGGAGCGGGCCATCGAAACGGTTCCGCGCACATGCGGCTCGGCGTTGAACTCGGCCTTGAGGTCGGGATATTTCGATCCGCCGGTCCCGGTTCCCTTGGGACAACCGGTCTGGGCCATGAACCCGTCGATTACGCGATGGAAGACGATGCCGTCGTAGAATCCTTCCGAGACCAGGCGCTTGATATGCGCGACATGGCCAGGCGCAAGCGTTGGGCTCATCTCGATCACCACCGGGCCCTTGCTCGTCTCAAGCGTTAGCGTATCGCCTGCGCTGCTCATGTGCTTGCTCCAACTTATTTCGCGCTAGGCGCCATGCGCATGGTGACGATCTTGTCGGGATTCGCGACCGCGCCGTTGTTGTCCTGGGTTCCAGCCTTGATCTTGTCGACGACGTCCATGCCCGAGGTGACCTCGCCGAACGCCGTATATTTGCCGTCGAGGAATCCCGCGTCGGCGGTTGTGATGAAAAACTGCGAATTGGCCGAATTCGGATCCTCCGCACGCGCCATCCCGAGGATGCCCCGGGTGAAATGGGTCTGGTTAAACTCGGCTGGCACGTCGGGAAGGCTGGAACCGCCGGAGCCAGTTCCGGTCGGATCGCCCGTCTGCGCCATGAACCCCGGAATGACACGATGGAAGGTCAGACCGTCGTAGAACTTCTGCTTCACCAGCGTCTTGATCTGCGCGACGTGCTTAGGCGCCCAGTCCGGGCGAAGCTTGATCGTGACCTTGCCATGCTTCGTCGTGAGGATGACGGTGTTGTCGGGATCCTCGGCGGCCCAGGCGGCTGAGGCGGCGAGAAGAGGGAGCCAGAGCGCGGCGCGTCGGCTGACAGCGAACATGAACGAACCTTCTGAAGAGCGGCTGACGGGTTGCGGCGCGCGGCTTGATAGCAGGTTAAAAAGGCATTGCAACCCGCGCCGCTTCCGATCGCCTGGACAGAAGGCAGGCTGCGGAAATTTCGCGCTTTCGCAGCGCGCAGACCTGATAGTATACATCGTTTCGCATTTCGATATTGGAACTCCAAGCGATATGACCCGCACTTGCCTCGCCCTGGCCGCATTTGCCGCGCTGCTCGGCTCCGAAGCGCCGGGTTGGGCGGCTGGGCCGGTGACGCGTCAATGCGATTACCGGGGTGAAGGCAAGCTCGGGCCCCTCGTCGTCGCCTATGACGCAACCGCCCGCCTGGTTCGAGTGACCTCGGCCGACGGTCGGCTCTGGCTCTACCAGAATGGGGCGATCGGCCGGCTCGGCCCCGCGACCGCGGCAGCTGACGATCCAGGACCGGTCCAGCAATTCGTCATCGAGCGGGCGGGCCAGGTGGAGGTTGGTTTCCGCTGGCCAGACGATGGCACCACTGGCCATCTGGCCCATTTTGATGCGGCCGCGTTCAAGGATCCGGCGAAGCGCTGCGTCTGGCGTTCGCTTTGGGACTTCGCGATGGGCTGAAGAGGCCGCCCGACGCCGCCAGCCATTCACATGCCTCCGGTCGGCTGCAGCGCGGGGTCTCGGTAATATGTATTGAGGATCGACAGGCGCGGCTTCTCGACCGGAACCGAGATCGCCTCTCGCCCATGCCAGCTCGATCTCAGAAGCGAAAAAGCCGGGTGAATGACGACGAAGGCATAGCCGGAGTTCGGCAGGAAAGGCACCGTCTTGTCCTTCACGAGCCCGTAGGATTTCCAGGCGAAGAGGCCCATCGGGGAAACCTTGTAGATGGTTGTGCCGAGTTCGCGCTGCGACTCATCCGAGGGCAGGTAGATCTGCATCGTCAAGACCTTCCTGCGGGTGTCGGGATGAGGCTTGATCGCATAGCCGTTGAGGTCGGTGTAGAGGACAGGCCGCGGATGCATTTGGATCGGCCACTCTTCGCCGCTTCTCCTCGAGCGAATGCGGAACCCCTCGTCCAGCTTTTCCCTCAGAGCAGACGCGACTTCGGTCGATGACAGCACCCGGCGCACGATGCTCCATAGCTCGCGGCTCTCCTCCGACCCCGGATCGCTGTGCTCGTCGTAAAGCGCGTATTCCCGCCGCGTTCCATCGCCATTCAGTCCGCCAAAGCGGTCGACATCGGGGAAACGCTGCACCAGACGGGCGTAAAAGTCGCTGGGGAAGAAGTCGTGAAACCGAATCAGCGGATAGGGCTTACGAAACGCCTCGGCATTGAGGATCGAGTTGGTCGCGGATTCGAGAGCCGGCCGGAACTCATCCGCAGGCGTATGCGTTTGGTATAAGCCGGCTTTTTCGCCGGCCCCGGCCATACCCGTCATGTGTTGCCTCAATAGCGATTTCGATCGACCAACCGCATTATAAGCCAGACGACGGAGTAACCCCAAGTATCCTCGAACAAAAATCGCCCCGCATCGGCAAAGCCGGCTTGACAGAGACTCGAGCCTCGTCGCAATCACGCGCCCCGGCGGGGCCCCGATATCTGGCCGGACGATGAATTTCCCCAACCCTCTGCGTCACCGGCTGGAATATATCGTATTTCGGGCCGCTCAGGCCGCTGCGACCGCATTGCCGCTCGAGGCCGTATCGTCGGCTTCGGGCCTCGCTTGGCGGCTGATCGCTCCTCGCCTCCACCGGCAGGAACGCGCGCTTCGCAACCTCAAGCTGGCTTTCCCCGAGCTTTCCGAGGCCGAACGCAAGCGCATCGCCGCAGGCATGTGGGACAATCTCGGCCGCACGTTCGGCGAATTGTTTCACCTGAGGGAGATCGTTGCTCAGAAGCGCGTCCGCTTCGAGCCCATGGAGCAGCTCGAAGACATCATCCGCGGGGGCCCATGCGTGGTCTGCGGGCTGCATCTCGGCAATTGGGAGCTCGTGGCTTACGCGAGCGGGCTCATGGGCGCTGAGTTCACTGGCGTCTATCAGCGTCTCAGCAATCCCCTCGTCGAGGAGGAGACCCGCAAGCTGCGCGCCTTCCTCTACGAGGGGGGCCTGCTGCCGAAGACCCCGGTGACGGCGCGCTCGCTCATGAAGACGGCGAAAAGCGGCGGTTATCCGGCGTTTCTCGCCGATCTCCGGGACGATAACGGCGCGGTTGTGCCGTTCTTCGGCGCGCCGGCGCTGGCGACCGTCTTTCCCGCGCTGCTTGCCCGCAAGACCGGGCTTCCGCTCTACGCCGGCGCGGCCTTCCGCGAACCGAAGGTGCGCTTCGTCATCCGCGGCGCGCGGGTGGAGGTGCCGCACACCGACGACCCCGCCGCCGATGCGGTCGCCGGGACGGCAGCGCTCCACGCGCAGTTCGAAGCCTTCATCCGGCAGGCGCCGGAACAATGGATGTGGGCGCACAGGAAGTGGGTTTAGGCCGCCTCGACCTGCCCAAATAAGCGTCAATAAACGCGCCTAAATGCGAGTAAACGTTAGTAAAAACGCTGGCGTTTAGTAGCGTTTATTTTTTCGAATCGTGACATTTCAATTGGTTACGGCCCTTTGGAGTCACGAAACCGCGACGGTTCCGGCTCACGGTGAAACGCCTCGATTGCTCCTTCTACACACTTCAGTCATGGGCAAGGACTCGCATTGCGACGAGATGAAACTATGGCACAGATTTCTAACATTCGCAATCAATTGCAGAGCCGTTTCCGTTCGCTGTCGATCGGCCGCCTGCCGCTGAGCCGGCATGGTCATGCGGAAGGTCAATCGGGGTTTGGCGGGATCGGCGCGGACGGCCGGGTCAAGCCCCGGCCGCGAAGAAAAACGTCCGGCCGCGTCACGCACACGAGACGAGATCGGGCGCCGGCCATCTTGACCACCCGGCCAAGGCCTGGCTGCGCAAGAGCCCGAATACAACCGAATTTTCGCGCGTTTCTGGTCGTTTTACGCCTTACTTGCGAGGCTTTCGGCCTTTGGCCACGCCTTGAGAACGCGCTGGCGGCGCTGCATCGGCTGTTCAAAGGCCGCAATGGCGGCAAGCCGTTCCTGCGGGTCGCGGAGTGAGCGGAGTCTTCCGGCAGCCTGCGGATCGCTTTCCGAGCGTGAATTGCGCGGCCTCTGAGACAGCGAAATTGGGATAGACACGCGAATCGACCGATGTTGAATTGGCGGACTGAACGCCCAGCGCCTTCTTGCACTGGGCGGTCTCGCCCGGAACGGGAGGATGCTTGGATGACAGCGGGCGGCGCGCCGGTCTCGGGCATCGACACGTTCAGCGATGATTTCCTCACCGACCCTTATCCTTTCCATGAAGAGCTTCGCGAAGCCGGCGCGGTCGTTTGGCTGGAGCGCTACGGCATTTTCGCCTCCGCACGACACGCCGAAGTTCAGGCCGGCCTGACCAATTGGGAAACCTTCTGCTCCGCCGCCGGCGTCGGCATCGACGATTTCCGACGCACAAAGCCGTTTCGCTCGCCGAGCCTTATTCTCGAAGCCGATCCGCCGCTGCACACGCGCACACGCACCGTTCTCAATCGCGCCCTCTCGGCCAAGGCAATGGCCGGGCTGCGGGTGAGCTTCCGAGACGCCGCCGAGCGGCTCGCGGACGATCTCGTCAAGCGCCGACGCGTCGATGCGATCAAGGACGTCGCGGAGGCCTATCCGTTGAGCGTCTTTCCCGCCGCCGTCGGCCTCGGGCCGAAGGGCCTCGAAAACCTGCTGCCTTACGGGACGATGGTCTTCAACGCGTTCGGGCCGCGCAACAAGCATTTCGAGGCTTCGATGACGCGAGCCGCCGAGGTGGTCGGCTGGATCAACGCCCAATGCGCGCGTGAAAATCTATCTCAAGATGGCCTGGGCGCCACGATCTGGGCCGCCGTCGACGCTGGCGAGATCAATGCGCAAGAAGCTCCGTTGCTGGTGCGCTCATTGCTGTCCGCCGGGCTCGACACCACGATCATTGCGATTGGCAACGGCCTCTATGGGCTGGCCGCGAACCCGGACCAGTGGCAGGCGCTCCGCGACAATCCGTCGCTCATGCGCCCCGCCTTCGACGAAATGCTGCGCTGGGAGTCGCCGGTCCAGACCTTCTTTCGCACAACGACGGTCGAGGTCGAACTCGGCGGCGTGACCCTCCCGGCGGATTCGAAGATCCTGCTCTTCCTCGCCGCCGCCAACCGCGATCCCCGCCGCTGGGAGGATCCGACGCGCTTCGATGTCGCACGCAAGGCGAGCGGCCATGTCGCTTTCGGCGCCGGCATTCACATGTGCGTCGGACAGATGCTCGCCCGGCTCGAATCCGAGATGGTGCTCGCGGCGCTGATTGCGCGCGTGGCGAAGATGGAGATCGTCGGCGAGCCCGTGCGCAAGCTCAACAACAGCCTGCGGCAATTCGAGAGCCTGCCAATCGAGTTCACGCCTGCGTAGGGGGACGCGAGCGGTTCGATGGCTTTGCTCGCGACCGTTGCGGGAATGCGCCATGCTCGCGATCCAGCGCGAGGCGCGGCTTCTCGGTCGACCTGCTCCGCCGTTCCCTGTTCGGCCAAAGCGCCGACGCGGACTGCCGCCATATCGGCGCAGGCGCCGCGGGCCAGTCGGCCGTTTACGGAAGCAGCATGACTGATTTACACCGTGAAAGATGATCTTGGGGCGACCGATGAGGCGAGAGCCGACCCCATCTGAAACTGTGGCGCGAGGTTCGGCGGGGGAGGTTTTTCGCGTCTTTCTCAGGCTTGGGATGACGTCCTTCGGCGGCCCTGTCGCGCATCTCGGCTATTTTCGCGCTGAGTTTGTCGAGCGCCGCCGCTGGCTGAGCGAGCGCGCCTATGTCGATCTGGTCGCCCTTTCGCAATTTCTTCCCGGCCCGGCCTCGAGCCAGACCGGCTTCGGAATCGGCCTGGTTCGGGGCGGCTATCTGGGCGGCCTGGCCGCGTGGCTCGGGTTCACTCTGCCCTCGGCGCTCCTTCTGCTTCTCTTCGCCTATGGCGCGGGGACCCTCGCCGGCGCCCCCTTCGGCGCGGGTCTGCTACACGGCCTCAAGCTCGTCGCGGTCGCCATTGTCGCGCAAGCCGTCTTCGGCATGGCGCGGAGCCTCTGCCCGGACAGGCCCCGCGCCGCGATTGCGCTTGCCGCCCTCGTGCTGCTGGCGTTCGCGCCCGGCTCGGTCGGTCAGGTCGCGGCCATCGCGCTCGGCGGCCTCGCCGGACTGGTCTTCTGTCGCGGCGATCTCGGCGGGGCCCCGGACGATATGCCGATGCCGGTTTCGCGAGCCGTCGGGCTCGCCTGCCTCGCCGGGTTCTTCCTCTTGCTGGCTTTGGCCTTCGTGCCCGTTTCAGCGAGCTTGCCGGCGTTGTTCAACGCCTTCTATCGCTCGGGCGGGCTGGTCTTTGGCGGCGGCCATGTCGTGCTGCCGCTCCTGCGCGACGCGGTCGTGACGCCTGGATGGGTTTCCGACAACGCCTTCCTGGCCGGATATGGGGCGGCGCAAGCCGTGCCCGGGCCGCTGTTCACGTTCGCCGCTTACCTCGGGGCCGTGGCCGGAACCCCGCCTGCCGGCGTCCTCGGCGCGGTCGTGGCGATCATTGCGATTTTTCTGCCGGGCATCTTGGCGCTCATGGGCGTGTTGCCCTTCTGGCACCAGTTGCGCGCGCAACCCAACGCTCAGGCGGCCATGCGGGGGATCAACGCCGCGGTCGTCGGGTTGCTGGCCTCGGCGCTCTACAACCCCGTGTGGGTGAGCGCGGTGCGGGAACCGGCGGATTTCGTGGTTGCAGCGGTTGGATTTAGCCTGCTCACAGTCTGGCGCGCCCCGCCGCTGCTGATCGTGCTGATGTGTGCGGCCGCGGGAATGGCCTTGACGACAACGCGATAGCCCCGGGCGCGTCCCCCTCTCGCCTCCCGTTCCATTCTTCCTGTCGTCCGGCGGCAGGGGGGCCGCACTTTTGCCCAAAACCGGGGCTATCGGCCCGCTTCACTTTAGAATCATTCTAAATCGATAGTCATTCCAAATCGGAGCTTTTACGTGAAACGCTTTGATGAAATGAGCGAAACTGAGATTCTAGCCCTCGCCATCAGCAATGAGGAGGAGGACTCGCGCATCTACGCCGACTTTGCGCATTCCCTGCGCAACCAATATCCCGCGACCGCCAAGGTCTTCGACGACATGGCGGCGGAAGAAGGCGAACATCGCCGGCAGCTAAAGCCGCCCGTCGCCGCGGCGGCGAAAGTCATGCTTGGCGGCGGCCTCGTCCTGGCGACCGGCATCCTGATCGGGACCGCCGGCTGAGCCGAAAGACGCGTCTTCGATTGTCCGCCGATGCGGAGCGATTTCACAGTTCTAACGTTCATTCCGATCAATCAATTGGCGCCAAGGCCACACTTAAGGAGCAACGGGGCGTGACGAACGGCGAAACCTACGACCGGACCACCATCGTTTTGCATTGGACGACGGCAATCCTTGTCGCCGTCCTGTGGATCATCGGTCAGACCGCGGATCGGATGTCCGATGGCCCCGTCAAGACGGACTATTGGTCCGTGCACGTTGTGCTTGGCTTCGCCCTCGCCGTCCTGATTGCGTGGCGCATGGTCTGGCGGAGATCCGGGGGACAGGAGCTGCCCGCCGCCGACGCTGGCCCTATGCGCGTTGTGGCGAAAGCGACGCACCACGGTCTCTATCTCTTGCTGTTGATCGTCATTGTCCTTGGCGTCGTTAACGCTTTTGTTCGTGGCTACAATCTGTTCGATCTGGCGAACCTGCCGCAGATCGGCGATCGGGCTTTGCGAAAGCCCATCACCCAATGGCACGGCCTCGCGGCGAACGTCCTGATGGGGCTGGCCGGCCTGCATGCCGCAGCCGCGCTGTTCCACCATTATTTCCTTCGCGATGGCGTGCTCGCACGGATGCTGCCTGGGAACGGGGGGTCGACTGAGCATCGTGCCGGCCGCAACCGCGGGTGAGCAGCGGCCTAGATTTTTATAAAAAAATGTTTTATGTTGCGGTCGCGAGAAAGTCGCAAAAAAGGTCTATTTTGGTCCTGTGGGGATATGTCCGGGTGCTCTCGGGAGATGTTCGTGCTCGGCGGACGGGGGATGCAAAACCAATTTTTTTGAGCCTAACCGTGAAGCCAAATGGCGCCGAGAGGCGGCCGCTCCACCTGTCGATAGGGAGGTCAACATGAGTCCGACTTGCTGCTCGAACAATTCGCTTCTTCGGCCCTTGCGGGGCATCGCCGCGCGCTGTCTGCTGGCGGCCATTCCGCTGGCGATCGCGCCAGCGGCGCATGCGGCGTACAATCTCACCTTTGTACAGGATCCGACCGGCACCGGTTTCATCAACCTGCTCGGCATCAACGATTTGGGGACGATCGCCGGCTTCGACAACGGCTCCGTCAACCAGGGTTTCACCCTCACACTGCCGAACCACTTTACGAACGTGATTTTCCCGGGCTCGACGTCAAACCAGGTCACCGGCATCAACGCGGCCGGCGACGTGTCTGGCTTCTACGTCGACACGAGTAACAACACGCATGGTTTCACGAAAATTGGCGGCAGCTTCCACACCGTCGACAATCCGCTGAGCACCGTGTTCAACCAGGCGCTCGGCATCAACAATTCCGACGAGACTGTCGGTTATTACGCGCCAACCCAGGCGGGGTTTCCCGGCGACATCGCCTATTCGCAGCAGGGTGGCGTTTTTTCCGACCTCAACCACCTGCTGCCAACCAACGTCAACAGTCAGGCGGTGGGCATCAACAATCTGGCGAGCCCCGAGATTGTTGGGTTTTATCAGCCGGACCCCACCACATCGCTTGGCTTCCTCGACGTCGGCGGCGTGATCTCCACCATCGATCCGTTCGGTTCGACGTTCACCCAGGCGCTCGGCGTCAACAACCTGGGTGAGATTGTCGGCTTCTATGTTGACGCCATTACAGGCGTTCAGCACGGTTACATTGACAATAACGGCGTTTTCACCAGTTTCGACCCGCCCGGCTCGACCTCGACGACGATCAACGGTCTCAACAATCGCGGCGACATCGTCGGCTTTTACACGGACCCGGTGTCGGACACGGTCATAGGGTTCGTCGGCGCTCCGGTGCCTGAGCCTTCGACCTGGGCGATGATGCTCGCCGGCTTCGCGGGTCTTGGTTTCCTCGCTTATCGCAAGGCAGGCAGAGGGACGCTGGCGACCTGACCTCTGCTTGGGACACTGGCGGTTACCTGAAGGGTCGCGAAGGAGCGGCCCTTTTTTTCGGTCATGGCTCGATTGCTGTTTCCGCTCTTCCAGCCACTCCCGAACCTCGCTGGCGTCGGGTTTGCGATCAAGTCGGGGCAGGACGGCGCCGCCGCGGAACCCGTCCCGTGATATGAGGGTCGCTTCATTCGCCAAGGGAGGATAAGCCGTGAAAAACCGCCAGTGGCTGCTCGCGCGCCGTCCAGACGGAGCGATCAAGGACAGCGATTTCAATTTCGTCGAGACCGAGGCCCCGATTCCGGGCGAGGGCCAGGTGCTCGTGCGCAACACCATGCTGTCCTGCGACCCGACGCAGCGCGGCTGGATCGCCTTCGACACCTATCTGCCGGCGGTCAAGATCGGCGAGGTCGTCCGCTCGATGGGCGCGGGCCGCATCGAAGCGTCGAACCATCCCGATTTCGCGGTCGGCGACATCGTGTCCGGCCTGGTCGGCTGGCAGGACTACGTTGTCATGAACCCCAAGGGCCAGCTCAACAAGCTGCCGCCGGGGACGCCGCTGGAACTGGCGATGAGCGTGTTCGGCGCGACCGGAATCACCGCCTATTTCGGTCTCATCGACGTGGGCCGTCCGGTTGCAGGCGAGACCGTCGTCGTCTCGGGCGCGGCTGGCGCGACCGGCTCGGTCGTCGGCCAGATCGCCAAGATCAAAGGCTGCCGTGTTGTCGGCATCGCGGGCGGGTCGGAGAAATGCCGCTGGCTGACGGATGAAGCCCACTTCGATGCCGCGATCGACTATAAGTCGGAGAATGTTCCGGCGCGGCTGAAGGAACTCTGTCCCAAGGGCGTCGACATTTTCTTCGACAACGTCGGCGGCGACATCCTCGACGCGGCGCTGGCGCGACTGGCTATGCGAGGGCGCGTCGTGCTTTGCGGCGGGATCGCGAACTACAACGCGACCGGACCGTCGCCGGGACCCAAGAATTACCTCAACCTGGTCGTCCAGCGCGGACGAATGGAGGGCTTCCTCGTGCTCGATTATTTGCCGCGCGCTGGCGAGGCGATCGGCGCGCTCGCCGGCTGGGTGCAATCGGGAAAAATCAAGACCAAAGTCGACGTGCAGCATGGCCTTGAGAACGCGCCGGCGACGCTTCGGCGTCTGTTCGAAGGCCGCAACGACGGCAAGCAGCTCCTGCGCATCGCGGAGTGAGGGAAGTCGGCAAATACGGTCAATCTGGGAAGCGGTACACGACGTCGCCAAAGCAGTCCGCAGGAAACACGAAAAGATCTTGAGCGTGGCGGTCGAATTGTTGCGTAAAGAGTGTTCGGCATCTCCAGGTATGAATGCCGCCATTCCCATGCTGATCGTCGTCGCACACCATTGACCGTGAGCGAACCCGTTCCCTCGTGAACAAAGTAGATTTCCGCTTGTCGGTGCCGGTGGAGTTTAGGACGCCGCCGTTCGGCGGGATTTCCATAATACCCGCGCTCATAGCCGTCGTTGGCGTCACATCGCTGCTGAATAGGGTGAACCACGAGACGTTGCCGCGCTTAGCGTTCACCCAATTTCCCGTTGGCGTTCGGCGGCGCTGACGATGGTCGCGGCAAACTCGATGTTCATCGTGAAGGCTCACGTGCGCCACGAAAAAGGCCAACCCGGGCGTTCTGACATGTGTAGTCGCCTTCTCTCAATAGCCTCGCTCAATGACAGCGGGCATCAGGATTGGTCGTCGCCTATCGTGCTCGAAGCTTGACTCTCCGCCGCCCGGGAGCCGCGTCGCGCCCCGAACCCGCGACGCTTCCTCGGCCGCTGCATCTTTTGCGCTGCCTTCAGTCTTCGCATCGTAACGGCCGATGGCGCCCTCTATAGTGGCGTCCTGCGGGGACGACCTCTTGGCGAAAGGCACGCAGAGCAAAGCGCCGAAGGTCAAAGCGGCGATCATGATCCAGGCTTCGTTGATCGCCTGAACCAGCGCGGCCTTCTTGACGAGCGATTGCACCATCGCCAGCGCCGGGCCCTCGAGCGGCCCAGCCGGGCGGTTCATGAACATGTCGAGCGGTATGCCGACAAACTTGGCCGTGTCGACGTCCCCGGCCTGCAACCTCTCCATGAATCGGGTCCCGAGCGCAGGCGAGCGGCTGTAGATCACAGTGTCGATCAGGGCGAGCCCGATGGCGCCGCCGAGATTGCGCATCAGGTTGAAAAGGCCGCTCGCGTCAGGCACGCGGCTCGCCGCCAGGTGGCCAAGCGCGAGCCGCGTCGGCGGAAGCAAACAGAACATGATCGCCAGTCCGCGAATGACCTGCGGCCAGAACATGGCGTTGAAATCGGTCTCCAGCGTCTGCAGTCCGCTCAAGCCCAGACCGAAGCCAAACAGCCCAAAGCCAAGCGAGGTGAGCAGCCGGGCCTCGACGCGCTGTTCGAGCGCGACGGCGATCGGCGCCGTCATGAGCTGCGTCACGCCCGTGACCAGCATGATCGCGCCGATCTCCAGGGCGTTGTGGCCTCTGACGAAGGCCAGAAAGACGGGCATGAGATAGACGGAGCCGAACAGGCCGACGCCCAAGACGAAACTCAGAACGCAGCCGATGGCGAAACTCCGGTCGGCGAAGGTCGTAAGACTGACGATCGGGCGCGGAGCGCTGAGCGTCCGTCTGACAAAGCTGATCGAACTCGCGACGCTGAGCGCCAGAAGCCCTGCGACCAGGCCGGAGGCCCAGCCCCGCGTCGGCGCTTCCTTGAGCGCGACTTCAAGCGCGGCAAGCCCGATCGCCATGAGCGCCAGCGACAGCACGTCGAGGCGGCGCGCTTCGCCAAGCCGCATCGGCTCCTTCGGCAACAGGATGGCGGCGACAATCGCCGAAATGATCCCAGGCGCGACATTGATCAGGAACAGCCAGTGCCAGGAATAGGTCTCGGTGATCCAGCCGCCGACGATTGGTCCGACGGTCGGCGCCAGCACCGCCAGCACGCCAGCGAACGTGGTCGCCAGACCCTGACGCGCGACTGGAAACAGGAGGAACACCGCTGCAAAGACGGCCGGGATCAGCGTGCCGCCGGAAAAGCCCTGCAGCACGCGCCATGCGATCAGGATCGGGAAATGGCCGCTCGCGGCGCATCCGATCGAAGCCAGCGTGAACACGGATATGGACAGGACGAACAGCCAGCACATGCTGAGCAGGCGGGTGAGGAAGCCGGTCAGCGGGATCGCGACCACCTCCGCGATCAGATAAGCGGTCTGCACCCAGCTCATCTGGTCGGGCGGAATGTCGAGCGCGCCCTGAATTGTCGGCAATGACGTGGCCACGACCTGCACGTCGAGGATCGCCATGAACATGCCGACGCACATCATCGCAAAGCCGATTGACGTCGAGACCGATGCGACGATTGGGATGTTGTGCTCAGGCTCCTTCGACATGGGCCGATCCGCTCAACGCTTCATCCTCGGCGCGGATCCGGATGAAGAGCAGGATCGCATTGGCGGCGGAGAAGACGAGGGCGATCCAGGGAAGCCCAAGGCAAAGGGGCAGGGCCGCGATTTCGCCAACGACGACGACATAGTTCGGATGCGAGACAATGCGGTAGGGGCCGTTCGACACCAGGGCCGAGCCCGGAAGGACGATGATGCGCGTGGTCCAGCGCGGGCCAAGCGTCATCAGAGTCCAAACCCGCAAAACCTGGAGCGACAGAAAGACAGCGAGCCAGGCTGGATCGATCACGCGCGTCGCGCCGAAAATCCAAAGACAGGCCAGCCAGAGCGCGTGCATCAGCACGATCGCCGGATAGTGTCCGGGAGCGAACTCGCGAGCGCCCTTCGCCAGGAGCGCCGCCGTGTTGCGGCGCGCGAGATAAAGTTCCGCGATCCGCTCCGCGGTGACCAGGCCGAGAAGGAGGGTCGCGGCCGTCACGCGGCTCTCTTCAGGGAAACGCAACTCGAGGTGAAACCAGGTCCCATCGCGGTCAGCAATGTGCGCGAAGGCAGGCCGGCGCGAAGGACACGGTCCAGCACGAACAGCACGGTCGGCGACGACATGTTGCCGTAGTCCGCGAGGACGGCGCGCTCGTGGTCGAGAGAACCCTGTTCGAGCGACAGCGCGCGTTCCAGGGCGACGATGACCTTTGAGCCGCCGGGATGACAGGCGAAGCGATCGACATCTTCGAGAACAAGTCCGCCTTTCGCCAAAATACCCGTGATCGCCGGCGCGATGTGCGCTTGCGCGAATGGCGGGATCGCGCGGTCGAAGATGACGCCGAAGCCCTGCGGATCGATTCTCCAGCCCATGATGTCGAGCGTGTCAGGCCAGGTGTGCTGGCCGCTCATCTCGACCGCGGCGGCGCCCCCGTCATAGGCCTTGAGCACGCACGCGGCCGCGCCGTCCCCGAACAGGGCCGTCGCGACCATGTTCGCCTTGGTCAATTCATCGAGGCGGAAGGCGAGGGTGCAAACTTCGACCGCGACGAGCAAGACAATGCTGCCCGGACGTGAGCAGGCGAGGCGGGAAGCAATCGAGAACCCGGAGACGCCGCCCGCGCAGCCAAGGCCGAAGACGGGAACCCGCTCGACATCGGCGCGAAACCCCATGCGCCCTGCGACTCTCGCCTCGAGGCTGGGCGTCGCCACCCCGGTCGATGAGATCGTGACGATGGTGTCGACTTCGGCGGCGTCAAGCTCGGCGGCGTCCAGGGCGCGAGTCGCCGCGTCGACGAACAGCTGGCAGGCGCCCTCGAGATAGGCGCTCGTGCGCTCGGGCCAGCCGAGCGGCGCGAGGTACCAATCGATCGGTCGCACCGCATGGCGCTGGCGAATTCCAGAGCTTTTGAAAACGCGCGCCATGCGCTCGAAATCGTCGTAGCGCCCGGCGAAACCGCGTCTCGCCGCCGACGCGACGTCAGACTGGTGCAAGACGTGCGGGGGCACTGAGGTGGCCAGCGAAACAAGCTTGGCAGATTGACCCATCGAAACTCCGATTGGTATCCCGACATAACGGCGCTCACCGAGAAAACAATCGTGGCCCCAATTTATTCGGTAAGATGTAATCTGCAACTTAAGTCGCTGTTCCGATCGTTGTACTCACAATTTTTTGAAGCGAACCTGTGTAACAAATCAAATGCTGAGGAACTCGCCGCTTTAGTCGAGCGGAGTTCGCAGAAGACGAGGTTCTGGAGAATTTGAAGCCAGCCTCGAGACGAGGCCCGGTAGCTCTTGCCGGGGCGGCGCGGGCCCCACGCGCCAAATGAGAGCGGCGGGGTAGCCGCCCCCGGCCGAATTGGACCTCGAAGGCGTTAGCCGCCGGGTGGACGATAGGCGATCGACTTCGCCAGAGCCCGGTCGAGTTCGCCTGAGGTGAGCACCTCCATCGTGGCGACTTCACCGAACGCTCCGGTGGCCTCGGCAACCATCGAAAACGCCGCCCCGGTCGCGGCGTCCGGCAGTTCCATAACGATCGCGCCGGTGTACTCGCCGCCAGTCGTCCAATACAATTCTTCGACTTTTCCACCCATACCCTCAAAGGTCTTTCGAATCTGAGCTTCGCGGTGCGCTGCCTTTTCCTTCAAGAAGCCCTTTGCTCCTTCTGGGCTGTACTTAAAAAGAAGAATATATCTCGGCATGGCATGTGCCTCCTTTACGGCGTTTACCGCCGTGGGAAAGTATCATCTGCGGTTCCGGGATTTTGTCAAAGATAGTGGACCGAGCGCCCGTTGGCCGCAGGCCCATCAATCGGTCGCCCGTGAGGGAGGCCGGCTCCGCTTCGCTTGCTCAGGCGCTGGAGCGGCGAGTTCGATCCAGACCGGCGCGTGATCGCTCGCCTTCTCCCAGCCTCGCACCTCGCGATCGACGCCAGCCGCCTTGAGGCGCGGGGCGACAGCGGGGCTCAAGAGCAAATGGTCGATGCGCAGTCCGGCGTCGCGCGCGTAAGCGTTACGGAAATAATCCCAGAACGTGTAGATGCGCTCGCCGGGATGAAGGCTTCGCAAAGCGTCGGTCCAACCCTGATCGGCAAGCCGGCGAAACGCGTCGCGCACCTCGACGCGAAACAGCGCGTCGTTGACCCATCGCTCGGGCTTGTAGACGTCGAGCTCGGTCGGCATCACGTTGTAATCGCCGACGAGCACGACTGGCGCGCCAGTGGCGAGGAGCTCGGCCGCATGCGCGATCAGGCGCTCGAACCAGCGCAGCTTGAAGGTGAATTTCTCGCTTTTCACCGGATTGCCGTTCGGCATGTAGAGGCAGCCGATCAGGAGGCCGTCGACCGCGGCCTCGATGTAACGGCTGTGAAGATCATCATCGTCGCCGGGAAGCGCGCGCCGGGTCTCGACCAACCCCTTGCCGCGGCTGAGAATGGCGACGCCGTTCCAGCTTTTCTGGCCCTGCCAGATCGCCTCGTAGCCCGCCGCGCGCAACGCGCTTTGCGGAAACGTCCCGGATTTGAGTTCCTGCAGGCAGACAACGTCGGGCGACTTCTCCTGGAGCCAGCGGAGAAGGACGGACAGGCGGCCATTGACGCCGTTGACGTTGAAGGTCGCGATTCTCATGGACTGGTGGCGTTGGGCCTTTGCCCGCCTTTCCTCTGCGCGGAGGAAGGGCCCCCTGGCAAGGCCGCGCGCCTCCCGGCTCGGCTTGAACGCGCTTTGTCGTCAATCCGTCGCGGCTGGAAAGCTACGACCGCTTGCTCGGGTGCTCACGGGCGAGGGATGCGTGCACCGACAACAACTCGCACTGGGTGCGCCGGAAATAAAGGCGTTGATCTGGGTCAAGAACTGGCAAGAGATCGGAACCTGGATCCGTATCGGCCATGGGTTGTCGCGTGACAGCAATTTTCATGGACATTATGACGTTATCAATCCTTTTGCTCACGTACAGCTCGACCAAATGCCTCAGCATCTTTGGCTGAACAAAGATCTCCAGCCGCGGCGCCTCCATATCTACGTCGTTCCAGATCATTTTTGCCGATCTATTGAGTTCGGCCTGCTCAAAAACCTCGTCCGTTTGTAAGAATGCTGCAACATCGACCGCAAAGCGGTTGAAAGTTGTTGTATTAACGCCAACAGATAGCGCGTTTGCAACAGTTCCAACACCGTTGAGGATAGAATATTGCAAGGATGACGCTGGGCGGCGGCTGATCTGATGGTTCGACAACATGCGCTGCTGACGCATAATATCTTTGAAATTTACGTCAATGTCGAGCCAATACAGTCTCGATCGGAAATCTGGTCGGTCGCTGGATGAAGTGCGGACAGTTCCGGGTATCATGGTTCGAATTTAACTGTTGGCTGCAGCAAGGGAGAACACTTTTTAACATAGGATCTGTGACTTGGTCTTGACCAATTTGTGGGCCATTTTCAGCAAAAAAACACTGACCCCAGCGATTTCAGAGTTGTGGCCGCGCATTTCTTTGGAAATGGCGCGGCCCGATGGTAACTAAGGTGTTCTTGTCCCTGCGACGCAAGTTGAGAGTTGCATGTTCACCGGAATTGTCAGCGACGTTGGGCAAATCATTGATATTACGCCATCAGGTGAGTTGAGTTGGCTCAGGGTCGCAAGCGCCTACGACGCGGGCACGATTCCGCCGGGAGCCTCGATCGCCAACTCGGGCGCGTGCCTCACCGTGGTTGGCGTTGAGCCGCGGGGGGCGAGTTCGGTGATCGCTTTCGACCTCGGGGCCGAGACGCTGGCGGTGACGACGCTTGGGCAATGGCGGGCGGGTGGGCGCGTCAACCTCGAGCGGTCGCTCAAGGTCGGCGACGAGCTCGGCGGCCATATGGTGAGCGGCCATGTCGACGGGACCGCCGAGATCCTGTCGCGGCGCGATTTCGACGGCATGGCGCATTTCCGCTTCCGCGCGCCGGAGGGCTTATCGAAGTTCATCGCCGTCAAGGGCTCGGTGGCGCTCGACGGGACGTCGCTCACCGTGAACGCGGTCGAAGGCGACATGTTCGAGGCGCTGCTCATCCCGCACACGCTCATGGTGACGACCTGGGGCGAGCGGAAGGCTGGGGATAAGGTCAACATCGAGGTCGACCAGATGGCGCGCTACGCCGCGCGGCTCATGGAAGCGGGGCGGGGCTCCGCCCCCGCCTGAGCCTTCGCGCTGCGTCTTTCGACCTTTGGACCCGATGGCCGCGATGTCAGATTGAGCCGCCGCCGCTCAAAAGGCCCTGTTGATTGAGAGCCCGACCCGTTGCGTCTCCGCCCTCCAGGCGGAATTGCCGACCAATGTTCCAACGCTCGTCGAACTGTGATCGACAAATGGGCTCGCAAAGTTCGCGGTGTGGCCTGCCGTCGCGGCGTAGGTGTAATTCAAATCGAGAAACCAGGTCGGGGTCAGAAAGTAGGTGACGCCGACCATCGCCGCGCCGCCAATGAGCCAGCTCGAACTCGAGAAGTCCTGGGGCGCGCCGGATTGATCCACGATGCCGCCATCGACAAGCGCAAAACCGACCAGGCCATTCAGCCTGGTGCGGGTTTGTGAAAGCGTCGGACCGCCTCCGGCGTAGACGTAACCTTGACCGAAAGCGCGACCCAGGAACGGGATCAGGTCGATTTCCTGCAAAAAACTCGTCTGAGCGGCGCGCACGTAAGCCGGGCCGCTGAAAGGCACCGGCGTGGGGTTCACGATCGTGGTGTATGTGCCGAACTGCGGGATAATGGAGTTGGTGTTGGTCGAAGTGGATCCTAGATAATTGTACGAGAGTTTCGCTCCCCATAGCCAATCGCTCGCGCCGAAGCGTTGAAAGTAGCCGGCCTGGAACGACGGCGCGAACGCGAACCTGTCCTCCATGTGAATATTGGTCGGCCCTTGAGCGCTGCCGGAAGCTGACAGCACGCCATCCGTGAAGACGTTCGAAGTTCCGATCGCATAGACGTGCTGGTGGCCGAAATTCGTCCAGTTGGCGCTCCCGCCGACGCCAAGAAAGAAGGCGCTGTTTGGCACGGGTGACCCAGTCGGGATTGCCGGATCGGGTGGCGGCGCAGGCGCGATTGGCGGGGACAGGTCTGCCGCGTTGGCCGACGCCGTCGCGAGCGTCAGCATTGCCGCCAGCGCAAAGCGTGGGTTTTTCATTCGGGCTCCTCGTCCGCCAACTTGTCATCCGCGTTCACAGAAATCTCGGACAGATCTGTGGAGGTCGTTGCGGCCCCCGCCGGCGACTTTGCAAAACTTCATCGAGGACGATCTAAGCCGGGAAGCGACCCACAGATCGTACGGCGCCGAGCCCCCGGAATTTGCACCGTCGCGCATCCGGAACGGCGAACGCTTTTGACACCCTGCCGCTCGTAGAGACGCGGCTTGCTCTAATGCAGTCCGCTCTACACCCCAAGCCGATGAAAGGGGATGACGCGGCAGAGGTCGCCGGCCTTTGCCGGCGGGGCGTTCGGCGGCCGAATGATGAGGCCGTCGGCGCGGGCCATCGTCTTCACCAGCGACGAATCCTGGTCCGCGGCCGGGGTCGCGACGAGAATGCCTTCGGCGCTGCGGTCGAGCGACGCGCGCATATAGTCCTGACGGATTCCATTGGCGCGCAAATCGACGGCGAGACGCCCAGTCTGGCTGGGATCGGCGCCCGGGTCGGACTCGCCGTGCAGAGCGCGCAACAGGGGGCGCAGGAACAGGATCGAACACACCATGGACGAGGTTGGATTGCCGGGCAGGCCCAGGATGCGCATGGCGCCGAGTCGCCCGTGCATCAGCGGTTTCCCGGGACGCATGGCGATGCGCCAGAAGCCGAGCTCCATCCCCGACGAAACGAGCGCCTGCTGGACGAGGTCGTAATCGCCAACCGAGGCGCCCCCGAGCGTCACCAGGACGTCGGCTTTGGCGTCATGGGCGCGGCTGACCGCCGCTTTCATGGCGCCGACTTCATCCGCCGCGATGCCAAGATCGACCGCGACTCCCCCATAGGCTTCGACAACCCCGGCGACGGCGAAATTGTTGGATGCGATGATTTGCGCAGGTCCGAGCGACCCGCCGGGGGCGACCAGTTCGTCGCCTGTCGCAAGAATGGCGATCCGCGCGCGGCGGCGGACCGCGAGCGCCGCATGGTTCGCCGCGGCCGCCAGCGCCACATCTCGCGGGCTGAGGCGACGCCCGGCCGGAATGAGGGATTCGCCTTCGCGGAAATCCATGCCGGCCTGACGCAGATTGTCGCCAAGCGGCGCCGCGCTCGAAAGCCGGATGCGCTTCTCCTCGCGCTCGACGTCCTCCTGGATGACGACGGAATCGGCGCCGGCCGGAATCGGCGCGCCGGTGAAGATGCGCACGGCCTCGCCTGGGCCGACCGCCCCTTCGAAAGCGCGGCCGGCGGCGGATTCGCCGATCACCGTCAATGTCGCCGGCGGCGGCGCCGTATCGGCCGCGCGCAGCGCGTAGCCGTCCATGGCGGAATTGGGAAAAGGCGGCTGGGTGCGCAAGGCCTTGAGATCGCGGACCAGGACGCGGCCATACGCCCGCTCGAGAGCGATCGTCTCCTCGTCGAGAGGGGGAGCGCCGGAAGCGACCACGCGCGCCAGCGCCTCTTCAACCGTCATCATGGCGTTCATCCGCGCTTGTCCTTCGGCTCATCCGCGGCGCGCCATCCGCCTGATTTGCCGCCCCGTTTCTCGATCAGCCGAACCGCCTCGATGCTCATGCCCCGATCGACCGCCTTGGCCATGTCGTAGATCGTCAGGCAGGCGACGGAAACGGCGGTGAGCGCCTCCATCTCGACGCCCGTCTGGCCGACGCATCGCGCTTCGGCTCGAACGCTAAGGCCCGGCAGCGCCTGGTCCGGCGCAATGTCGACCACAACCCTGGTCAAGGCCACCGGATGGCAAAGCGGGATGAGGTCCGACGTCTTCTTGGCCGCCATGATGCCGGCAATGCGCGACGCGCCGATGACGTCGCCTTTTTTGGCGTCGCCGGCGAGAATCGTAGCCAGCGTTGACGCGGCCATGCGCACCCGACCCTCGGCGATCGCGACCCTGTCCGTCGCCGCCTTGTCCGATACGTCGACCATCCGCGCTTCGCCGTCTGCGCCGATATGGGTGAGCGGCTTCGATTCCTCCGCGGATGAGACCATGGGTTGGGGCGCGCCTTCGCTCATGCGTCCGCATGAGCTTTGTTCATTGATCGTTGTCCAGCCGCCCCTTCAAGCAAAATTCACCGCGGGCGGCAATGATCGATCGGTCGATTGTGTTCGCCCGAGCCTTCCGTGTAAGGACGCGCGCGGGCGGCGGGCCGCGCGCCCTGAATTTCCGAATGTGGTGATGGCGCGCGAGCCGAAGATTGCTTACGTCATGCTGCGCAATGCGCATTTCGGGCCGCGGCTTGCCGCTTCGGTCGAGCTTTGCGTTCGCGACCTGGTGGTTCACAGCCGATATGCGCGCTCGACGCTGGTTGTGTGCCCGCCGGTGGACGAGCCCTTCGAGGGCATCGAGATTGCTACGATTTTCGACCCGGGGATCAGCGGCAATCTCGGGAAAGCCTGGGGCGTCGCCCAGTTGCTGCGGCGCCGCGGCATCGATCTCGCCATTGTCGAAAATCATCTGCCGGCGGCGGCGTTCATCGCGTCGATCTCGGGCGCGCGGGTGATTCTGCATACCCACGCCTATGTCAAGGCGCCCACGAACGCGTTCGATGGAGCCTTCCGGCGCCAGGAGATGCGTCGCCTTTCCGGCTTCGTCTTCGTCAGCGAATACGCCTTGGGCCAGTTCCGCGGCGATTTCCCGAGGGTTCGCCCGCTTCAGGGCGCCGTGCCGAACGGCCTGGATATGCAGGCCTGGTCGGCGACAAAACCCAAGCAGCGGTCGATCCTCAGCGTCGGCCGTGCGCTCGGGCACAAGGGCCACATGGAGGCGATGGCTGCGATCGCGCGCGTTCTGCCTTCGCGGCCCGAATGGAGCGCCCGCTTCATGGTGTCCGACCCAGCGGCCGCCGACCGGGAGCCGGAACTCGTCGACGCGCTTCGCGCCGCCGCTGAGCCTTTCAACGGCCGGATCAGGGTCGACTCGAACGTGCCTTATGACGAGGTCAAGGCGGCATGGGAGGGGGCCGATGTCGGAATGGTGCTCACCACCGGCCCCGAACCGTTCGGTCGAACGGCGCTGGAAGCCATGGCGAGCGGCGCTGCGCTGATCACCTCGGGGCGGGGCGGCCTGGCCGAGATCTGCGGTCCGTGCGCGGTGACGGTCGAACCAAGCGACGCCAATGGCATCGCGGCGGCGCTCGGCCGGTTGCTGGATGAGCCCAAGCGGCGCGGCGATCTCGCAGTCGCCGGACGCAAGCGCGTCGAGGCTTTGTTCGATATCCGAACCGTTGCGCGGCAGATGGACGATTTCATCGAGGCCTGCCTCGGCGAGGGCCGTGGACAAGCCCAGGTGTCCGATCCTGGAAGTCCAGCCGCGCTGCCGCTGTAGCGACCCGACTCCCGCGCCTCTCGAATTTTGACTTGCCTTTGTTCCACTGAGGCGGAAAGGCTGGACCCGTGACGTCCACCCCAACGATCTCGAAAATCGAAGCGCCTGCCGACGATCCGCCCTTGATTGCGCGCGGCGGGGCGCGGTTCTGGCGCGTGAACTTTGCGCTGTTTCTCGGCAGCTTCGCCACTTTCGCTGTTCTCTATTGCGTCCAGCCGCTGATGCCGCTCTTCGCCCGGGCCTTTTCGATTTCTCCGGCTGCTGCGAGCCTGTCCTTGTCTGCCGCGACTGGAGTCCTGGCGGTCGCAATGATCTTCGCCGGAACGCTGTCGGATGTGTTTGGACGCAAGGCGATCATGACAGCCTCGCTGGCCGCCGCCGCCGCGGCGACGCTAGCCGCCTCCCTTTCAAGGGATTGGACGACGTTCGTCGCCCTCCGGGCGCTGACCGGTCTTGCGCTCTCCGGCGTTCCGGCGGTGGCGATGGCGTATCTGGTCGAAGAGATGGATCGCTCTGCAATTGGGCTCGCGATGGGCCTTTACATAGCCGGCAACACGCTGGGCGGCTTGGGCGGGCGCCTGGCGACCGCCGCTTTCGCCGAGGCCGGCGGCTGGCGCGAGGCCGTCGTTCTTGTCGGGGTCATTTCGCTGGCTTGCGCAACCGCCTTCGCCTTCGCGCTGCCGAGGGAGCGACGGCCCGCAGGGAAGGTGCACGCGATCGCCTTCCTGCCGACGATTCGCCTGCATTTCAGCGACGAGGGTCTCCGCTACCTGTTCGCGATCGGCTTCCTGCTCATGGGCGCCTTCGTCACCACATACAATTACATCGGCTTCCGACTGGAGGCGCCGCCCTTCTCGCTGAACCCGACGACGATCGGCCTTGTATACTGCATCTACCTCGTCGGCGCAGTCGCCTCGGCATTGATGGGCGAACTTGCCGGACGTTATGGCCGGCGCCGCATCATTGGCTTCGCCATCGCGTTCATGCCGATTGGTGTCCTTCTCACCTTGCCCGATAAACTATGGCTCACGATTGTCGGGGTTGGCGTTGTGACGATCGGCTTTTTCGGCGGCCATTCGATCGCTTCGAGCTGGGTGGGCTTGAGGGCCAACGCAGGGAAGGCGCAGGCAAGCGCGCTTTACCTCTTTTTTTATTACGCCGGCTCGAGCCTGGCGGGCTCGGTCGGCGGTTGGGTCTTCACCCTCGGCGCGTGGCCGGGGGAGGCTGCCTTTGTCGGAGCGTTGTCCGCGCTCGCGCTCCTCATCGCTTTGAAGCTCGCCCGCGTGCCCCCGCCGGCGCATCTTCGCGCTTCTTAAGCGGAGGCGGCTCGCTCATGGAATGGCGCGACGAGGGGCTCATCATCGGCGTCCGCCGGCACGGCGAGGGTTCGACGATCGTCGAAGCCTTGACCCGCGCGCACGGCCGTCATCTCGGCCTCGTGCGCGGCGGAAGGTCGGCGCGGCTGCGCGCGACGCTCCAACTCGGCAATACGATCGGCCTCGTCTGGCGCGCCCGGCTCGATGAGCATTTGGGCTCATTCGCTGTCGAGCCGCTCTCGCTCCGGGCCGGCAGGTTGATGGCCAGCGCGCTGGCCCTGGCCGGAATCAACTATGTCGCCGCGCTGGTGCGGGTGCTGCCCGAGCGCGATCCCCATGAGGCGGTTTACGAGGCGGCGAGCGTCATCGCCGAGGCCCTCGACGACGGGGCGCTCGCGCCAACGCTGCTCGCCCGGTTCGAAGCGCAGATCCTGGCCGAGTGCGGGTTTCGGCTCGACCTCAGCCATTGCGCCGCGACCGGCGCGACCGATCGACTCGTTTATGTCTCGCCCAAGTCCGGGCGGGCGGTGAGCGCCGAGGCCGGGGCGCCCTGGCGCGATCGTCTGCTGCCGCTGCCCCCTTTCCTGCGCGAGGACGCGCCGCTCGAAGCGCAACCGAGCGCTCAGGAGATCGCCGACGGGTTCCGTCTGACCGGGTTTTTTCTCGCCCGCGACCTGTTCGCGCTCCACGGGGAGTCATTGTCGGACTCGCGGGCCGCTTTTCTTAAGGCCGCAAGCCAGGGAGCGCGATAGCGAGCGCGACTCCGTGATGCCGGCCGCATGGCCACGAAGATGGAGGGAGCTTCGGTCGGCGGCCTCCTCCGGGCGCTTCTCGCCGGCGGTCTTCGGCCGCGGGTCGGGAACAACGCGCGTTCGTCCGCGATTTACTCGGGCGGGGAGTTCGTCGCGGCCTGACGCCCGGCTACCCCTGGGGCGAGCGGAAAAAGCGAAATGGCGGAGCAGCGCAGGATATGGCCGCTTCTGGTCTATGGGGGCCTAGCCGCGATTGCCGCCGTGCGCCGCAAAGAAACGCCCCGACCGAGCGAGGAGGCGAACTATGGGCCGATCCGCAGACCTTATCGGACAATCTATCCCAAGCCCGACAATCCCGCGCCCGATGAAGGCAGCGCAATTGGGCGTGAGTCTGCTCCCGCCATACCGCTCGATCCCGATAAAAGGCCGAAGGAGCAAGTCGAGAACGACCAGCCGATTTTCGCCCAACTGCGCAGAGCCAAGGAGCAGGGCCGGGGACGACACGCCGTGGCGCCGTGGCACATTCCTTGGGCGGGGTGGAAGGATATCCTGTGGCGCGTCTATGCGAGCTTCAATGACAACCGGTTGCTCGCCGTCGCCGGCGGGGTCGTCTTCTTTTCGTTGCTGGCGATCTTTCCCGCCATTGCCGCATTCGTCTCCCTCTACGGATTGATCGCCGACGCTTCGACGATTGACTCCCATCTTTCGTTGGCTGCAGGCGTTCTTCCCGCGGGCGCGGTCGACATCCTTCACGAACAGATCACGCGGCTGACGGCAAAGAGCGATGCGAGGCTCGGTCTTGGATTCATAACCGGACTCGCCGTCGCGCTCTGGAGCGCCAACGCCGGCATGAAGGCGATCATCGACGCGCTCAACGTCGTCTATGACGAAAGGGAAAAACGCAGCTTCGTGAAGCTCAACCTTCTCTCCCTGCTGTTTACACTCATCGCGATCTGCTCCCTCATGGTCGCGCTTGCCGCGGTCGTGATCGCTCCGATGGTTCTTTCCGCGATCGGTCTTTCGTCTCTCCTAAGCCTCTCCATCGCGCTTCTGCGCTGGCCCTTGTTGCTGGTCCTTGCGACAGTCGCCTTGGCGGCGATCTATCGTTATGGGCCGAGCCGCACCGAACCGCGCTGGCAATGGCTTTCCGTCGGCAGCGCGGCCGCAGCCATCGGGTGGCTGATCACGTCGGTTCTCTTCTCCTGGTATATCGCCCATTTCGGCGCCTACAACGCCACCTACGGGTCGCTCGGCGCCGCGGTCGGCATGATGATGTGGATGTGGATCTCAGCCATCGTCATCCTGCTCGGCGGCGAGCTCAACGCCGAGATCGAGCATCAGACCGCAAAGGATTCTACGGTGGGCGGCGAAAAGCCGCTGGGAGAGCGGGGCGCGGTGATGGCCGACACGATCGGCGCCGCGCGCTAGCCGACCTCGAACACCGAAAGCGCGACCCGGTCCGGATGCCGCGCGCCTGAGGCGATGAACAAAGGACGCGTCAACCATTGGTAGGCCGGTTCGGCGATCTCGAAGCGCGGCGTGCTGCGGAAATAAACTTGCGTCGGGTCGACCGGCTCCCCGCGGGTGATGCGCGCCATCACCTCCGGAGGGCCGAAGCGAACGCCGGAATTCTCCACATAGAGCAGCGCCCCGTCAACGAGCCGGACAACATAGCGAGCCTCGAGGCGGGTGAAGCCGTCCGGTCCGATCATTTGAAAATCAGCGCCGGCGTTGACGATCGTCCCCTCCAGTCTCGCGCCCCGAATGGTTCCGCCGGTGATCGGCACCACGCGCCTCAAGCCCTGTGCGGTCTCTCCGAGCGCTATCGGCTGGCCAAGTTCGACAAGGAAATCGGCGACGTGAGCGAGGGTTGGGATCATGGGGATGAGCTCCAAATCAGATGCAATGCGGTGTCCTTAGTCGCCTTTGTCACCTTTCGCCGTTGAGCGCGTTTGATTTGCGACGCAAATACGCGCCTTCGAAGAACCGCATGTCGGCCGATCCCGGCCCGCGCGAGCAGGAGACCAAAATGGAAGCCCCTCCGCTAGAGCGAAAGCTTGTCGCCATTCTTGCCGCCGATGTCGCGAGCTACAGCCGGCTCATGGAAATGGACGAGGAAGGAACGCTGGCGACCTTATCGGCCTTCCGCGTGGTCACGGATCGTCTCATCTCGCAGCACGAGGGAAGAATTTGCGGGACCGCTGGCGACAGCATTCTCGCCGCCTTCGGCAGCGCGTTGGCGGCTGTTCAATGCGCGGTTGAAATCCAGAATGAACTGGCTCACTCGAACAACGACCTCGAAAGAGATCGCCGAATGCAGTTCCGCATTGGAATCAATGTCGGCGACGTGATGCTGAAGGACGGAGACATTTTCGGCGACGGGGTGAATATCGCAGCGCGTTTGGAAGGATTGGCGGATCCCGGCGGTATCTGTATCTCGCGCGGTATCCACGATCACGTCATGAAGAAGCTGCCGTTCGCGTTCGAGGACCTTGGCGAACAAAGCGTCAAAAATATCGCCCAGCCGGTTCGGGTTTACCGGTTGCTCCTGGACGAGAGAGCCTCCGAGTCGCGATCGATCCCCGCTGCGCCGCCGTCATCTGATGTCGAGTCCGACATTCCCTCGGTTTCCGAAGGCGAGCCGAGCGCCCTGGCGTCCGACCCGCAGGCGGTGGAAATCGAGTTCTGGGACTCAATCAAGAACAGCATTCTCGCCAGCGAATACGAGGCCTACCTCGAGCATTATCCTGAAGGAAACTTTGTCGCTCTCGCCCGCGTTCGTCTCGAAGCCATCAAGCAGGACGCCGTCAGCATGCGCGATCCGCAGGATCGGGAGATTGAACTGGCGTTCTGGGAGTCCGTGCGCGCGAGCGACAACCCCGCCTTGATCCAGGCTTATCTCGAAAAGTATCCCGACGGGGAGTTTAGCGCGCTTGCCCGGATCCGCGTCGATGAGCTGACGCCGGACAGCCATCCGGCGTGAGCGGGCGGAGGGCGATCGGCATGAAGGT
Organism: uncultured Alphaproteobacteria bacterium; assembly: GCA_963726105.1. Lineage (GTDB taxonomy): Bacteria > Pseudomonadota > Alphaproteobacteria > Rhizobiales > Beijerinckiaceae > Roseiarcus. The sequence continues at coordinate 85,473 of CAVSBJ010000012.1, read as the reverse complement.
CACGGCGCGGGCTCATGGCGCCCGACTCAGATCCCCGCGTACCACTCGTAGCCGCGGTCCTCCCAGAAGCCGCCGCGGCCGCGCGAGATCTTGGCGAAATCGTCGATCGCCTCGATGCGCATGATGTATTTGGCCATCTTGTAGCCGAGCTGGCGCTCGACCCTGAGCCTCAGCGGCGCGCCATGCTCGACCTTAAGGGGCGCGTAATTCATTTCGTAAGCAAGAATGGTCTGCGGATGAAGCGCGTCGATGAGCCCGATCGTCTCGTAATAGCGGCCGGTGTTGTCCATCGTTTCTTCGAGCGTGTCGGCGCAGAAGAGTGCGATGTAGCGCGCCTGCGGCTTCAGTCCCGCGGCAGTGAGCACTGTCGACAATTGCGCGCCTTTCCACTGCCCGATGCAGCTCCAGCCCTCGACGCAATCGTGACGGGTGATCTGCGAGCGCGAGGGGAGGGCCCGCAGATCGGCGAGCGAAAGCTTCATCGGCCGCTCGACAAGACCGCCGACTTCCAGTTTCCAGTCCTTAAATCCGCCCTGGCGGAGCGCGACATAGGCGGGATCTTCGGGATCGACGGAACCGTTCGGCTTGAAATAGGCGGAGATCGCGCCCGGCGGAAATTCCGGCGCCATGGCCGTTTCGGGCCCGAGCAAGGCGCGCTGCGCGGCCTTGGTCAGCGCTTCTGCTTTCTCGAGGATGTTGAGCGCGGCGGGTGAGCCCGTGTCGAAGCTGCAGGCCGCGAGCGGCGCGGCCATGGCCCCCACTCCAAGGCCCATGAGAAGCCTGCGGCGAGTGAACCCTGGTTGCGCCGGCAGGATCAGACGCTTGCTGCTCATCGCTGAGTCTCCTTGATCCGGTATCGGCCGGTGATCATGGATCGCATGTTGTTGATCGGCCCGGAGAGGATCACCATCACGAGATGCACGATCAGGAACAGAACGAGGTAGGCCGCGAGCAGGAAATGCACGGCGCGCGCCGCCTGTCGGCCATGGAAGAGCGCGAGTAGCCACGGGAAAGCCGCATCGACCGCCGGGGACATGGTCAGACCCGCCAAGATGAGAATCGGAAAGGCGATAACGACGCTGAGATACGCGAGCTTCTGCAGCACGTTGTACCGCAGGGCTTCGTCGCCCGAGGGAAACCGGAGCCGTATGTGTTCGAGGATCGCATGCGGGATCGCTCTTACGTCGGCGAGGCTCGGCCAAAGGTCGCGGATATGGCGGCTGAAGATGAGGTTTGCGAAATAGACGAGCCCGTTGAGCACGAGAATCCAGGCGAAAAAGAAATGCCAGCGCCGTCCCATCGCCAGATCCTGATAGGAGGGCAGGGTCGCCCAGGCTGGAAAGCCGCGCTCCTCCAGCGAGCCGTCGTCGCCGCGCGAAGCGCCAAGCACGCCGGTCGTGTCGAAGGAATGTCCGAACATCGTCGTTAGCCCTGCGGTCGCATTCCCATCATCGTCCCGACGCGCCGAGAGCGAGAAGAAGGGCCTGTCGAAATTGGTGGTCTGCGCCCAGGTCAGGAGCGGGCTCGCGTTGAAGATCTGCATCCCGCTCATGAGCAGGACGACAAAGCAGATCGCATTGACCCAGTGGCAGACGCGCACCAGCGCGGAATGTCTGAAGACAAGCCGGCCCTCCGGCACGGCGCGCGCGGGCAGGGCGGAAGAAAGCGACGTCAATCCAGGTCCTCCAGCAGGCGGCGGGTCAAGGCCCGAACCTCAATACGTTCGCATTTGGCCGCTGTTTCGCGCGGCAATCGTGATTTTTGTTAGGCGCTTTTTTTCGCAAGGCTTGAAACCCCGCCGGGATGGCTCCGTACCACTGTCACGCCAACGGAAGGCGGACGAGACAGCGATCGATTGGAAACGATCCACGGAGAGACGAACATGAACGCCAAGCTTTTGTATTGCGCCGCAGCGCTTGCCGCCGGAATTGGCGTTGCCGCGCCCTCATACACCCTGCCGGCCTTCGCCGAGATGACGAAAATGGTCGGCGGCGCGCCGATGTATCCGTCGAAGAATATCATCGAGAACGCAGTCAACTCGAAGGATCACACGACCCTTGTCGCCGCGGTCAAGGCGGCCGGCCTCGTCGATACGCTGGAAGGCGCCGGACCGTTCACGGTCTTCGCGCCCACCAATGAGGCTTTCGCGCGTCTGCCGGCTGGCACTGTCGACACCCTATTGAAGCCTGAAAACAAACAAATGTTGACCACGGTCCTTACCTACCATGTGGTGCCCGGCCGGCTCACCGAAGCCGACATTGACGCTATGATCAAGCAGGGCGGCGGCAAGGCGATGATGAAGACGGTCCAGGGTGAGGAGCTCACCTTTGCGCGCGGCGCGGGCCATCTTTGGGTGATCGACGCCAAGGGGGACAAGGCCGAAGTCACGATCCCGAACGTGATGCAGTCGAACGGGGTCATCCAGGTGATCAACAAAGTTCTGCTGCCGAGCTGAGCCCTCCTCCTACGGCTCAAGAGGGTAGCAGCGGGGCGGGCGCCATTAGCGCCCGCCCTTTTTCGCGGGCGCTGCGGCGCGTTCGTTGCGCCGGCGCCGGAGGCTATCTAGGATGCCGGAATGACGATCCGGGGAGAAGCGCCAGGCGGACGAGCGTCGGCTGGGGCCGGCGATGATCTTGGCAATCTCTTAAGACGTATCGCCACGCGCGACGCGACCGCGTTCGCTGCACTCTACAAACAGACAAACGCGAAACTCTATGGGGTTGTCGCTCGTATACTCACGAGAGGCGACACCGCGGCGGATGCGCTTCAGGAGGCCTATGTGCGCATCTGGGAAAAGGCTGGCGAATTCGATCCCCTCAAGGGTTCGCCGCTGGCCTGGATGGCGACCATCGCCCGCAATCGCGCGCTCGACGAAGTGCGGCGCATACGGCCAGTTTCGCTTGAGGATCAGCCCGAGGGTTTTGAGCCCGCAGCGGAAGAGGTCGACCCCCTTGCCGCGCGCGAACGCTCTGAAGGGCTAACGGCTCTGGTCGATTGTCTGAAGGCGTTGGATGAGGAGAAGCGCTCGATCGTTTTGCTGGCCTATTATCGAGGGTCAAGCCGCGAGGCGCTCGCGAAGCGCTTCGGGCGGCCAGTGCCAACGATCAAGACCTGGCTCCATCGCAGCCTTGCGCAGCTCAGGGACTGCCTGGCCTCATGACGATCTCGCCAGACGACGACTTCGCCGCCGCCGAATATGCGCTCGGCACGCTCGACGCGAGCGAGCGGGCGACGCTGGCAGCTCGGCGGTTGCGCGAGCCGGAACTCGACGAGGCGATTAGCGCCTGGGAGGCGCTCTTGTCGCCGTTATCCGAGGCCTCGCCGGAGATCGGGCCGCCGCGCAACCTTCTGCCCGAAATCGAGGCGCGCATTCGCGGCGCCTCACCCCGAGCGCCGGCGAATGGGGCGATTGTCGAGCTTGAGCGCAGCATCCGGCGCTGGCGCGCCATGGCGATCGCCGCATCGCTGTTTGCCGGCGTGCTCGCGATCGGATTTGTCGCCCGCGAGACGAGCAGGCGGTCCGCGCCGCATGAGTATGTGGCGATCCTGCAGAAAGACGCGGCCTCGCCGGCGTTCGCCGTGACCGTGAACCTGGACAGGCAGGAGCTCACGGTTCGCCCGGTGGCGGCGCAAGCTCCACCTGGCAAGTCTTACGAGCTTTGGCTTATCGATGCGAAACTTGGGGCGCGCTCGCTCGGCGTGATTGGCGACAAGCCGCGTGGCGAGAGCCTGTCCGCGTACGATCCTGCGGTCGTCGCCGACGCGACCTATGCCGTGACGGTCGAACCGCCAGGCGGATCGCCGACCGGTCAGCCATCCGGCGCCCCGGTCTTCGTGGGCAAGCTCATTCCGGTCACGCCTTAGGGCAGGCCTCCCCGGGCGGCTTCTCAGCCTGGAACGACAGGGGGCGCGCTGGCGCGAAGTCGCTGCTCGAATTCCGCAAGCAACTTTCCGGCGCCCCAACCCTCGCCGCCGTGTCCGGCCTTTAACGATTGCAGGATGCCGACAAGGTTCTCGTCGCGAATCCTCTCGAGCTCGCGGATCGACAGGCCGCCGGCCTGCTTGTCCGACTGGACGGCGATCTTTTCGATGAGATCCTCGTCGAGGTCGACGACGTCGGTGAGTTTGGTCCACGGCCATTTGAGGCAAGGGCCGAACTGGGCGAGGAAATGGCGCATGCCGGCTTCGCCGCCCGCGATGCGGTAGGTCTGGAAGAGACCCATCTGCGCCCAACGCAGGCCGAAGGAATAGCGGATCACATCGTCGAGCGTCTGGACGTCGCAGATATCGTCCTTGATCAGCCAGAGCGCCTCGCGCCACAAAGCTTCGAGCAATCGATCGCCGACGAAGGCCTCGATCTCGCGGGCGATGACCACGCCCTTCATGCCGAGCGCGTCAAGAACGGCGCGCGCGCGGTCGATGGTCGCGCGGGTCGTCGCCGCGCCGCCGACGATCTCGACCAGGGGCAGGAGATAAACCGGATTGTAGGGATGGGCGACGAACAGCCGCTTCGGGTGGGTGAGCCCTGCTTGCAGTTTCGAGGGCAGAAGGCCGGACGTCGAGGAGCCGATCAGCGCCTCCGCCGGGCATGCGGCGTCAATCTCAGCGAGGATACTGCGCTTGAGATCGAGACGCTCGGGCACGCTTTCCTGCACCCATTCCGCGCTCCGCACCGCGTCGGCGACGCTTGGACAGAAAGTCAGGCGCCCGCGAGCCGGCAGAGGAGCCTTGGTCAAAAGGCCGTAAGCACGTTCGGCGTTGGCGATGACCTCGCCGACGACGCGTTCTGCCTCCGGATGCGGGTCGAACACTTTTACGTCGACGCCGGCCATGAGAAAGCGGGCGATCCAGCCTCCGCCGATGACGCCGCCGCCGATGCAGGCGGCGCTCGAAACCGGAGCGAGAGGCTTCGCGGGCGCGCTCGTCGAACTCATCGTGAGGCCTCCTCAGCGCTTCACCAGCTTGAGTCTCTCGCGGACCTCTTGCGGGCCCATGATTCGTGCGCCCATGCCCGTTACGACGCCCGCGGCTTTTTCCACGAGTTGAGCATTGGTCGCGAGCTGGCCCTTGCCGATGTAAAGGTTGTCCTCGAGCCCGACGCGGACATTGCCGCCGGCAAGCACGGCCGCGGCCGGGTAGGCGAGGGCGTTGCGGCCGATGGAAAAGGCCGAGAAGGTCCAGCCTGCCGGCACGTTGTTCACCATCGCCATGAACGTGTTGAGGTCGTCCGGCGCGCCCCACCGAATCCCCATGCAAAGCTGGATCAGCACAGGCTCCTCGATCAGCCCTTCGGCGGCGAGCTCATGAGCGAACCAGAGATGGCCGGTGTCGAACGCTTCGATTTCCGGGCGCACGCCAAGCGCCGTCATCTGCCGCGCCATCTCGCGCAGCATCGAGGGCGTGTTGGTCATGACGTAGTCGCCGAGGTTGAAGTTCATGGTGCCGCAATCGAGGGTGCAGATCTCGGGCAGGCACTCCGCGACATGGGCGACCCGCTCGCTCGCGCCGGCCATGTCGGTGCCTGTCTTGTTGAGCGGCAAGGGCGCTTCGACGTCGCCAAGGACGAGGTCCCCGCCCATGCCCGCGGTCAGGTTCAGAACGACGTCGACGTCAGCCGAGCGGATCCGGTCCGTCACCTCCCGGTAGAGATCCCGCCGGCGCGAGGCAGCCCCTGTCTCCGGGTCCCGGACATGGCAATGGACGATGGCGGCCCCGGCCTTGGCGGCGTCGATCGCGGATTTGGCGATTTGTTTCGGCGTGATCGGCACGAGACGCGAGACGCCCACGGTGTCGCCGGCGCCAGTGACGGCGCAGGTGATGAAGACATCGCGATTCATGGACAACGGCATGGCGGTCTCCGGATCGAGGCGCGAAACTTGACGGGCAGGGCGAAGCGTGGCGCAACTCGTTGCGCAGTCCGTTTTCTCCTGTGCGAAGCGATGATCTTTGCTCATTCCCATGATCTTTGCCCATTCTGACGAGCCGCTGAACGTCACGCTCCTCTTGTTCCCCGGCCTTTCGCTCTTGTCGCTGGCGGCGACGCTCGATCCGATGCGGGGCGCCAATCGCGTCTTGGGTCGGCCGGCCTATTGCTGGAAGCTGACGTCGATCGACGGCACAATGCCGGTCGCGAGTTGCGGTCTGCCGATACCGGTCGACGGAGCCTTCGATTCAGCCGGGCGGCAGGACGCGCTCATCCTGATCGCGGCCTTCGAGGCGGTGCGATATGGGACGCCGCCTGTCCTGAGATTGCTGCGCGCCGGCGCCAAGCGCTCGGCCATTGTCGGCGGCGTCGAATCCGGGCCGTGGCTGATGGGGATGGCGGGGCTGCTCGACGGACGACGCGCGACGACCCATTGGGAGGATCTCGAGGACTTTGCCGCGCGCTTTCCCAACGTGGACGTCCAACCCGATCGTTTCGTCGTGGACGAGCCCGTGTTCACGACGGGAGGAGCGACGCCCGCGCTCGATTGTCTGCTCTCGCTGATCCGCGCGCGCAACGGCTATTCGGCCGCCCTCGATGTGGCCAGCCTCTACATCTATGAAGGGGTGCGGACCGGTTCGGATGCGCAGCCGATCGTGTCGCTCGGACGGATCCGGAAGCACGAGCCGCGCGTGGCCGAGGCGATCCGGATCATGGAGACGCATATCGACCGGCCGCTGACGATCGCGGCCATCGCGAGGCGCGTCGGCGTCTCGACGCGAGGTCTGGAGACGCTGTTCCTGAAGGTCGTCGACGCTTCGCCCGGGGCCTATTTTGTCGCGCTGCGCCTCAACGCGGCGAGACGCCTTGTGCTCGACACCAACCTGTCGATCGCCGAGGTCGCCGAGCGGAGCGGCTTTTCCGCCATCGCTTCGCTGTCGCGCGCGTTCCGGCGGCAGTTCGGGGCGCCGCCGTCCGCCGCGCGCCGGGCGAGGCTCTAGGCATAATTACAATAGCAAAATGTAATCTAAGCCCGGCGCTGGGCAGGCGCTGCGGCGTCGGTCGGGCCGATCGGTTTGGATTGTCTTGGTCCCTCGCCGTTTCGCTGCGAAACCCCCCAATTTTGAGGGTTGGATTTCCTTGGATTTCCTTGGATTCTCTCGTCCGAATCGAGCCCTATCAGAGGGTTACGAGGAAAAAGCGCCGCAAAGTTTTTCTCGACGCTTTTTGTCCTGGCGGAGGTCCGAAGCGCCAGATCGGCGCCTCGGTTGAGGCCATGCGGAAGACGGAATTGGTCATCGGGCGAGTTTAGTGCAAGTTCTGATTTTCTGCAATCGATTGTCGCCCTGCCTTCCGCTTTCGGCCGCATCAAGCCGAAAGCAGGGGGCTCTAGATGCCGAGCCCGCTCTTCACGGCTTCGAGCCCCGGCTTGCCGTCGATCGTCGTCACGCCGTCGAGCCATTTCGTGAGTGCGGCGGGGTTCGCCTTCATCCAGGCGCGCACTGCGGCGTCGGGCTGCACGCCCTTGTCGAGGATGTCGCTCATCAGGCGATTTTCGATTGCCGAGTTGAAGGTGAGGTTCGACAGCAGACGTTCGACATTGGGGCATTCTTTTGCGTATCCGGCTCGCGTCAGGGTCACGACCGTCGCGCCGCCATCGTTCGGCCCAAAGACGTCGTTGCCCTTGGTCAGGTAGACCATCGGCAGGTCGACATTCATCGGGTGCGGCTGCCAGCCGAAGAAGACGACGGGCTTGCCTTCCTTGATCCGGTGAGCCGTTTCGGCGAGCATCGCCTGTTCGCTGGATTCGATCAGTTTGAAGCCGCTGAGGCCGAACGTGTTGTCCGAGATCATCTTCGAGATGGTGCCGTTGGCGCCGCTGCCAGGCTCAATGCCATAGAGCTTGCCGTCGAGCTGGTCCTTGAACTTGGCGATGTCGGCGTAAGTCTTCAGGCCTGAATCATAGGCCGCCTTGGAGGTCGCGAAGCCGATCCGGGCGTCTGTGAGGTTGTTCGCCGCGATATCGATCTTGCCAGCCTTGACCAGAGGCGCCTGGCTCGGCTCCTGCAGCGGCATCCAGTTGCCAAGAAACGCGTCGATGTCGCCGTTTTCGAGCGACTGGAAGGTGACGGCCACCGACAGGACCGTGATGTTCGGCTTGTAGCCGAGGCTCGTCAGAATCTGGTTCGCGACCTGCGTCGTGGCGGTGATGTCGGTCCAGCCGACGTCCGAAAAATGCGGTTTGGCGCAGGAGGCGGGATCGGCGGCATAGACGGCGGACGGGACGAGCGCTGCGGATAGGCTCAGGCACGCAACGAGACTGCGTAAGATCATTGCTGTTCCCTCCTGTTGGCGGCGGGGTTTCCGCCATGAGGAACTTTAACCCCCGCCTTGAGGGTTGCTTGATCACTTTTGAAGCGCCCATGACCGAATGCGAAGTCTCGCAGACAGCACGACTTGCGCGCCGGCCAACTGAAGGGCTGACCCGTATGTTAGCCCAAAACTATGAGGCGATGCCTGATTTTTATGAAGAAAGTTCTTGCAATCTCCAGCGCCAAAGACGATATTGCTGCGGTGCGGCATGACCTGCCGCATATGCCCTCCTTGGGCGTTTCCTCCCTAAACTCAAGGCCGCCATGGCGACATGGCGGCCTCCTTTTTTGCCGTTTATCTTGCTGGGCAAGGTCGCGGTCGAACACGCCGAGGACGCCGAATTCATCGATCCCGGCCCGGTCCCGGCGCTGTTTGCGCCCAATGAGCTGTCGCGCCAGACAACGGCGCCGCCCTCCGATTGTGGTCCTGCACGCCAGGTTCCGCTGACGCCTTGGCGGGCATGATGGTGGGTGGGCTTCGCCGCTCAACCTGTTGCGCGTGCGCCGCGCCGGTGTACACCCGGGCGGACAGGGTCGTGCCGAACGCCGCGGGGCGGTGGGATATTTCTCACCCGAGGATTGCGGTTGCTTCCCTGCTCGGGCAGGGCTTGCGCCAAGATGTCTCGACGCCGCCGGGCTGTTTGGACCCATAGATGAAAGTTGTTACGCAAGACAATGTCCGCGGTGCGCAACGGATCGGTTATCGGAGTGATATCGACGGCCTGCGCGCGATTTCGGTGCTTGCTGTCGTCCTGTTTCACACTTTTCCTGATCTGGTGCGCGGAGGATTTGTCGGTGTCGACGTCTTCTTCGTCATCTCGGGTTTCCTGATTACGGGAATCATCTCCAAGTCGATAGACGGCAATAATTTCTCGATCGTCTGGTTCTACAGGCAGCGCGTTTTGCGCATATTCCCGTCGCTCATCATTTTTCTCGCGGCAGCTTATGCGCTTGGCTGGATGAGCCTCTACGCTGACGAATTCAAGCGGCTAGCTCTTCACATCATCGGCGGCGCGACGTTCACAGCCAATATCGTGCTTTGGACGGAGACCGGATATTTCGATGTCGCCGCCCGGACCAAACCGCTGCTGCACCTCTGGTCACTCGGGGTCGAGGAGCAATTCTATATTCTTTGGCCTCTACTTCTCATCGTCGGCAAACGCTTGCGCGTGTCCGCGGCGACGGCGATCGCTTTGCTCGGGGCTCTCTCGTTTGCGATCGAAATCGCCTCGATCGGCGCTCATCCGATGGCGGCTTTTTTCCTGCCCTTTGGCCGCATGTGGGAACTGGCCGCCGGCGGTCTGCTCGCAGTCGCATGGGGCAAATTTTCCATGCGGGCGCCGGTCGCCGATCTGGCGTCGATCCTGGGTTTCGCCGCCATTGTCGGAGCGGCGCTTCTTTTGCGGGAAGGGCAGGACTTTCCCGGCTGGCGCGCCGCAATTCCAGTCGGCGGCGCCGCGGCCGTCATTGCCGCCGGATCCAACGCCTGGGTCAACCAATCGATTTTGCAGCGGCCGTGGTTGGTCGGGCTCGGCCGCATCAGTTATCCGCTCTATCTTTGGCACTGGGTGCTGCTTTCCTTCAGCACGGTGCTGGTCGGCGGACCGCCATTCTGGGCGAGCCGCCTGTCGCTGCTCGCACTGAGCCTCATTGCTTCCTGGATGACCTATTTCTTGGTTGAAAGCTGGTTTCGCAATGGGCACGGGGCGAACGTCAAGGCGGTTGGACTGTGCGTGGCTATGCTCGCCGTTATTGCCGTCGCCTTCATAACCTGGAAGCGGGACGGTCTGGACTTTCGCCGCGGCTCGAGCCCTTTCGCCGATGTCGCCACGGCGAGCCTGGGGCCCGGGCGCGAATTGGCCGAGCCGCGATGTCTGATCCCGGCGGGCGAACTCAGCGACCCATTCTTCTGTCTCAGCGACCGACGCGAACCCGCGCGCGTGCTGCTGTGGGGCGACAGCAAGGCGGAGCCTCTCTATTATGGAATGCTGCTGGCCTCTTCGCCCGGACGGCGCTGGAGCCTGGTCGGACGTTGGGGATGCCCGCCATTCTTCCGCGCGGGGTTCTCCACCGGGCCGGGCGCCGATTTCTGCGCCAGCCTCGATGAAAGCATCGATCGCGCGCTGGAGAACGATCATTCGTTCGATACGGTCGTGCTCACGTTCGCGGCGAAGAATTTTCCGAACGCCGCTTTTGCGCGCTCGGGCGCAGACAGCGGCGCCGCGCCCTTCGAGCGCCGGCTGGACGAGATCATCGATCGCCTGCAGCGCCGCGGCAAGAAAGTCGTGCTGGTGATGGACAACCCGGATCTGCCCGATCCGCGCGACTGCATGGATCGCGCCGCGTTGGGATGGAGCGTGGTTCGCGCGATCCTGGGGGTCGACCGTACCGCGGCGCAGATCACGCGATGCGATTTGGCCCTGGCGGACCATCTGAACGAAACCCGTGGCTACCGGGCGATGATCGCGGAAATCGCCGCGCGGCGCCCCGGGGTCGTCGTCTACGATCCGACGCAAGCGCTCTGCGACAGCGAGCGTGGAATCTGCCCGATGGTCGTCAACCGGAGCTATTTATACTCATACGGAAATCACATTTCCGGTACCGGCGCAGCGCTCATCGCGAAGCAGTTGTTGCCGCTCGTCGAACCGGCGAAATAAGGTTTGCGCCTGTCGCAGATGGGATTCGCTCGCCGGGGCGGGGGCGGCGCGGTGGCGAGCGGCATAGTCTCGGGCGCGGCGCCTGGCGTTGGGTTCGCGGAGCTGCCTTCGCCTGACCGATCGCGTCACGCCGGAAACCGGCGTTCGGCCGGCGGTATTTTACCCGCGTTGCCGAGCTCGATGACGTACCCGAAGTCTTTCTCGGTATCGAGATAATAATGCTCGTCTTCCGCGAACCGTCCGCTCTGGATGACGGGATAGCCGCGCTGGGTAAAGTCAGCGACGGCCTTCCGGCAATCCTTGTAGTAGAGTTTGATGTGGTGCAGCCCTTCTCCATGGCGCTCGAGATGCTCGTCGTAGATGCTGTAGCCGGTCAGCGGCTGCATGAGTTCGAGCTGCGTGTCGCCGCTCCAGGCGACCGCGATCAAGCAGGAATGCGTCGCAGGCTTGCCGCGATAGGTGTAGTCCCGAACTTTGGTCGCATCGAAGGTGTAGATGTCCCATGGCCAGATCTTGAACACCTCCCAGTGACGCTTCATCGCCTCGTCCATGTCTCGCACGACCATGGCGACCTGCATTGTCGCGCCCTCTTGAAACGTTCTCATGTTTCATCCTCCCTCGTTGGCCATCCTCGCGCGCCGTTTGGTCGACCTTGGGGCCCGATTCCTCGCTCGCAACCCGACGAACTCTTTCAGCGCAAGTGGTTTGCCGCGCGATTCCTCTAGGCGCCGCGTCCTTTTCTCGTTCGCACGCGAGGCGACGCTCGTGAGATGGGCGGCAGGGTTTTCGCGCGGGCGACTTCTTTAGCGACCTCTGACAGCAGGCCTCGCATCAGGTCGAAAGCTCGTTGTTCGTCCTTCGCCCCGATCGCGGACAGCACTTCGCCGTGCGCCTCGAGGTCGCCGACCGGATGCCCGAAGATCGCATTGGTGATCGGAGCCGTGAGCGACAGCGCTGTCCGAACCAGGGCGCCCAGCGGTTGGTAGAACCGATTGCTCGTCGCCGCGATGATGGCCTCGTGAAAGCGGCAGTCGGCTTCGACCGGGTCATATCGGCCCGCAGCCGATTCGCGCATGAAGCCGTACGCCTCCTCGATTCGGCGAAGGCGGGCGGAATCCGCGCGGCGCGCGGCGAGCGCGGCCGCCTCCGGCTCGAAACCAAGGCGCAACTCGAGGAGCTCAATGACGATTTCTCGGTTGGGAGGCGTGACGCGGAGCCATCTCAGCACATCCGAATCAAGGAGGTTCCAGTCGGAAACGGGACGCACCTCGGTCCCGCGCCGGGGGCGAGAGCTGACGAGCCCCTTCGCCGTGAGCATCTTGATGGCTTCCCGGACCGCTGTGCGGCTGATGCGAAGCTCGGACGACATCGCGCCCTCGTTGGGCAGAATGGCGCCTTCGCCGAAGCGGCCTCCAACAATCTGATGTCCGAGCTGGTCGACGAGACCGTGCGTGACGTTTCCGGCGCCCAATACGGAGAGCCGCCGGGCCAGGTATTGAGCGGCGTGTTCCGCGTCTGGTTTCGTTGCAGTCGTCATCCCTGACCCGTAGCGCCCTTTCGACAGCGGCGATCGAGCTCCCGTCCCTTAGACGAGGCGAGCCCGCGAAGCCATCGGCAATCTGTGCGTCAGATCGCGCTCGTGATACCCCCGTCGACATAGAGGATCTGGCCGGTCACGAAGGAGGAGGCGTCGGAAGCGAGATAGATCGCCGCGCCGACCAATTCGTCCGTCTCCCCCCAGCGGCCGAGCGGCGTCCTGCGGACCAGCCAGTCCGAAAACTCGGGGTTCTTCGTCAGCGCTTCGTTCAAGTCGGTGCGGAAATAGCCCGGAGCAAGTCCATTGACGCGGACGTGGGAGGGACCGAGTTCCGCGGCCATGGCTTTCGTCATCATCTTGATCGCGCCCTTCGAGGCCGTATAGGGCACGATCGAAGGCCGTCCGAGTTCGCTCTGTACCGAGCAGATGTTGATGATCGAGCCGCGCGTCCGCGCAATCATGCCCCGCGCCGCCGCTTGCGCCACAAAGAAGGGGGCGTAGACATTGGAGCGCATGAGAGCGTCGAACCTGTCCGGCGGGAAATCCACGAAGGCCGAGCGATGCTGGATGCCCGCGTTGTTGACAAGGACGTCGACGCCGCCGAGCCGCTCCTCGATCCGTTCGACCTCGTGTATGACCGCCTCGCGATCCGTGACGTCGGCAATGGACGTTGAGACCGCGAGTCCCTCACTGTTAAGGACGCGCGCGGCCGCTTCCGTCCGCTCCCGGTCGCGGCCGTTGATGACGACCGAAGCGCCGCTTTTTGCGAGGCCGCGCGCAAGCGCGTAGCCGATGCCGCGATTGGAGCCGGTGACAAGCGCAACCTTGCCATTCAGCGTGAAAAGTTGGTCCAGGTAACTCAAACGTCCGTTCCTCTCGCCCGCCAATGGCTGCGCGACGCCGCTAGAACTGAAGGTGGACTTTAACAGACCGGCTTTTGTCCGCAGCCAATTCAAACGCCGGCGTAGGGTCCGCGGCAATGACAGTCGCTGTCAGAAGCTTTCCGATCTGCGAGCGATTGCGTGCGATATAGTCGAGAGCCATGCGGAACTCCTCGTCGAAGCGAAAGGTCCCAAGCATGAGGATCTCCTTGGTCACGATGGTCGAAATGTTGATCTGCGCGCGCGCCCCCTGACCCACGCAAACAATGATGCCGGCCGGCTGAACGACTTCGAGCGCCGTCGTGGTGGCTTCCGCGCTGCCGGAGGCTTCGAAGACGACGTCGAAGGTTCCCTTTCCCTCGGCGTAGGTCGCGAGACGCTGAGCCTCCCTTGCCACGTTGATGGTCTCGTCCGCCCCGCAATCCGAGGCCCTCCGCAAGGGTTCGTCCATGAGGTCGGCGATCGCGACCGAACGCGCGCCGGCGCTCCGCGCGATCAGCATCGTGATCATCCCGATCGGTCCCGCTCCCAGGACAAGAATCCTTTTGCCCAGCAGCGAACCCGCGCGCCGCACCGCGTGCAGACACACGGCGACCGGCTCCGCGAAAGCGGCCTCGTTGAGCGTCAGCGGATCCGGAACCGGAACCGCCTGCTCCGCCTGGCAAACCAGCTCTTCGCGAAAGCCGCCGTCGACGTGCGGCATCCTCATTGCGCTGCCTAAGAAACGCATGTCGGAGCAATGGTTGCGCAACCCTTTTTGGCAGAAGGCGCAGACACCGCAAGGCAGACTCGGATTGACGGCGACACGCTGGCCCGGAAGAAGCGCCTGGACGTCGAGCCCGGTCTCGACCACGACGCCAGCAATCTCGTGGCCCAGCACCATCGGATGACGGAGCCTGACGGCGCCGAACCCGCCATGGCGATAATAGTGAAGGTCAGAGCCGCAGATGCCGCCGATCGCGATCTTGACCCGCACGCCATTGGGACCAAGGGGCGGGCTCGCCACCTCTTCGTAGCGCAGATCCTTCGGAGCGTGGATGACGATCGCTTTCACAGGGTTCGATCCGGTTGAGGCGCGCGGGCGTCGGCGCATCGGGTGGGCCCGCCGCGCGCCGGCTGGCTTGACTTGAATGATTTATATGATAAATCGTCGAAAAGTGGAAGGACGCAATCTGCAAAGGGAGGAATTGATGAGAAAAGCTGCCCTTACGGCCGCCTGCGCCGTAACCTTCGCGGCGGGAGCCAGCCTCGTTTCGGCACAGGACAACAAACCGTTCACGCTCGGCTATTCCGCCGGCTATCTCACCGATCCGTTTCAAGCCATCGAAGTCAATCTTACGCTCGAGGCCGCGAAGAAGGCGGGCGTCAAGACGCTGCCGGTCGCCAACGCCAACGGTGACGCCGGACGACAAGTCACCGACTTCCACAATCTCATCGCCAGCGGGGCCCAGGCGATCATTGCAATGCCGACCGACAGCGCCGCCCTGGCGCCGGCCGTGGAATTCGCCGCCTCGAAGCACATTCCCGTCGTGACCATCGACAATGGGGCCGCGGGGGGCAAAGTGTTCATGGTCGTCCGCGCCGATAACGTGCAGATGGGCAAGGAAGCCTGCCATGCGATCGGAAAAGCGATCGGCGGGAAGGGAACAGTGCTGTCGCTGATGGGCGATCAGGCGACCTCCGCCGGGCGGGAACGCACGAACGGCTTCAATGACTGCATGAAAGCCGAATTTCCCGACATCAAGATCAACCAGCAGCCGACCTATTGGAAATCGGACAAGGCGGTCGCCGCCGCGCAAACGGTCGTCTCTTCGACGCCCGATCTCTCGGCGATCTACATGCAAAGCGACTCCGTGATGCTGCCGGGCGTCATCAGTGTTCTGAAGGGCGCAAACCGCCTGACCAAGGTTGGGGACTCGAAGCACATTTTCCTTGTTACAATCGACGGGACGCCCTTCTCGCTCGAGAAAGTGCGCGATGGCACGGTCGACGCCGTCATCTCGCAACCTGTCGACCTCTATGTGAAATACGGGCTTTATTACGCACAGGCGGCGATGGCCGGGAAGACGTTCCAGAAAGGTCCAACCGATCATGACAGCCGTATCGACGATTTTGAGGGCAGCCCAATGGACCTGCTTCCCGCGAAATTGGTGACGTCGGACAATGCGACCGACCCGTCGCTGTGGGGCAACGCGGCGCATTGAACGAGCGCCTGGACGCAACAGCGACCCCAGCGGTCGAGGCGCGAAACATCGTTAAGTCGTTCGGGCCTAACCCCGTCCTGAAAAACGTGTCGATGTCGATCCCGGTCGGCGGCGCTCGAGCGCTCGTCGGCCGGAACGGCGCCGGAAAATCAACCCTCGTGGGCGTGCTGACCGGCCTTCTCACCTCCGATTCCGGCGACGTCGCCTTCGAGGGCGTAGCCGCCTATCCGACGCGCACTCGGCCGGACGGAAGACGGCAGGTCTCCTGCGTCTACCAGAAGTCGACGCTTGCGCCGACGCTCTCGGTGGCCGAGAACCTGTTCATAAATCGACAGCCAGGGTCTCGATACGCTGTCCACTGGACACAGCTCCGTCGGGAGACTGAGAAAGTCCTCGACGAATGGGAGCTTCCTCTCCATCCAGATACTGAAACCGGGACGCTTCGAAGCGAGTACCGGCAAATCATCGAGATCGCCCGCGCGCTGCTCCAGGGCGCGCGGTTCCTGATCCTCGACGAACCGACTGCAGCGCTTGAGTCGAAAGAAATCGAGCGTCTCTTCGCTCGAATAGCGCGGCTTCGGGCGGACCGCGTAACGATCCTCTACATTTCCCACCATCTGCAAGAGATCTACGACGTCTGCGACAGCGTCACCGTCATGCGTGACGGGCGGATCGTCGCAGAGGCGTCGCTTCCGGAGATGAAAGCTGAGGACGTCGTGGCCGCCATGCTCGGTCCTGGCGCCTCCGGCGTCATCGAGCGCCGGCCAATCGCGCCTGTGTCCGCGAGTGCGACGCCCGCGCTTGAAGTGAGGGCGCTCTCGCTCCCTCCGACGTTCTTCGATGTCGATTTTTCGATCTCCGAGGGCGAGTGCCTCGGGCTTGCAGGTCTCGGCGGCTCCGGCAAGGAGGCGATCGGCGAAGCCATCGCGGGGCTTGTCCGTGCCGCGGCCGGCGAAATCCGGGTCAAAGGTCTGCCTCTCGCTGAGGCCAACGTCGCGAAGGCGCAACGACTTGGCGTGAGCTACGTACCGCGCGACCGACTGGGACGGGGGGTTCTGCCGCATCTTTCGATCGCCGAAAACCTCACGGTTACGATCATGCAGCGGCTCGGGCGATTTGGCCTGATCTCGCCGAAGCGTCGAACGGACGCTGCCGACGCGTTTGTCGAATCTCTTGGAATTGTGTGCGCCTCGATCGAGCAGCCGGTCGGCGAGCTCAGCGGGGGCAACCAACAGAAGACGGTCATGGGACGAGCGCTTGCTTCGACCCCGTCCGTTCTGGTCCTCGTCTACCCGACGCAGGGGGTCGATGTTGCGGCAAAGGAAGCGCTGTTCACCATCATTGAGCGCGCACGCTTAGAGGGAACGGCTGTGTTGTTGATCAGCGACGATATCGAGGAGCTGCGCGTCTGTCACCGCATTCTGGTGATCTTCCAGGGCCGCATCGTAAGGGCGTTCAGCGACAATTGGACGGAGCGCGAGCTGATCGCCTCTATCGAAGGCGTTTTGTCATGAGCGCCGAACCGGCGGCGGGACGCGGGCGGCCGGCGCGCCGCGGGTCCGGGGTCGCTTCGTTACTGACCGCCTTTCGACTGCGGGAGCTGACATTGATCCCGGCGCTCGTCGTGATCGGCTTCGTCGGCTGGCTTAACAATCCAGCCTTCCTGACGCTCGAGAACCTCGTCAATGTCCTGCAGCAGTCGTCTGAACTTTCGATCCTTGTGATCGCCGAGACGCTGATTCTGCTCGCGGCCAGAATTGATCTCTCCCTTGAATCGATCGTCGGCCTGGCTCCAATGCTCGGCGCCTGGCTCCTCATTGACAACAAAATGCTTGGCGGTTCCGGGTTCGGCTTGCCCGTATGGGCGGGGATTTTGGCGGTGTTCGCCGCTGGCGCGATCGTCGGCGCCATCAACGGTTTCCTTGTGGTGAGGCTCAAGCTCAACGCCTTCATCGCCACGCTCTCGATGCTCATCCTCCTGCGAGGACTGACGCTCGAACTCACAAACGGAATGACGCTTTCAAGCTTGCCGGACGGTTTTGTTTATCTTGGTTCCGCAAAATGGGCCGGCGTTCCGGCTTCGATCTGGATTGCGGGGCTTCTCTACGTCGCGTTTGGCGTCTTCCTGCGCTATTCCCGCATCGGTCGCTCGATCTATGCGATAGGCGGCAGCTGGGAGGCCGCGCGAGTGGCCGGCATCCCCAATGATCGGATCGTTTGGAGCCTGTATCTCGTCGGAGGTCTTCTGGCCGCTTTGGCGGGGCTCATGTTGAGCGGCCGCATCGCCTCGGTGGTTTCGAGCCAGGGCCAGAACATGATCTTCTATGTCTTCGCCGCCTCGGTTATCGGGGGCATCGACCTCAATGGAGGCAAGGGGCGCCTTCTGGGCGCCCTGACCGGCGTCCTGCTTCTTGGCGTGCTGCAGAACGCGTTGACTCTCTCACAGGTGCCAACCTTCTGGATCGATTCCGTGTTCGGTGCAATTATTCTCGTCTCGTTGATCTTCTCGACGCTAACCTCTGGGAAACTGCCAAGCTGAGAATTTCAAAGTTGAGGAACACAAGATTTCACCATCTCGAAGGCCGGGAATTTGACGCCCGGAGAGCCGTAGGAGCATCCGCCGCAGCCTGACGGCTTCGCAGAAAATTGGCGATAGACGCAAATGGCGGACGTTGGTGTCGGCGGCGTCGCCATGGGGTCAAATCGACCCGAGGCGCGCGTTGCTGTTCGCTCTCCGCATGGAAGAGAAGCGCCAGAGAGCGGTCCTTCATCGCGTGCGTTTCGTCCGGCGTTCGCCTCGAAACCCCGTTGCCAGCGCGTCGATCAAATCTTGCCGGGCAGCTTGCGCGGGGGCGCCCGGGTATGCTCCCTGAGCAAGCGTCGATCGCGAGCCGGGGATATCGGAGAGATCCAATGCAGCCCATTCACTGGCTGGCCGTCATTCCGTTCATCGGCATGCTGGTCGGTCCGGCGGTCCACAACGAGGTTGATCCGTTCATCCTCGGGATGCCTTTCCCCCTCGGCTGGATCTCGGTCTGGGTCGTGCTGACAGCGATCATCATGGCTGTCGTTTATTTTATTGATCCGGCAAACCGAGATGACGCCCCATGACCGCGGCATTGACCCTGATCGCGCTCGCCGCGCTGGCCGCGCTCGCTCTGGGCCTCATCGCCCGCGCCGGGCGGGACATGGACCTCGAGCAATGGGCGGTGGGCGGACGCGGCTTTGGCTGGATCCTCGTCTTCCTGCTGCTGGCCGGCGAAATCTACACCACCTTCACCTTTCTCGGCGCGTCCGGCTTCTCCTACGGGCAGGGAGCTCCGGTCTATTACATTCTCGCCTACGGTTCGCTCGCCTACGTGATCGCCTATTTCCTGCTGCCCCTGGTCTGGAGCTACGGCCGTCAGCACGGCCTCCACTCGCAGCCGGATTTCTTCGTACGCAAATATGCGAGCCCCTCGCTCGGCGTGCTCGTCTCGATTGTCGATCTGGTGGCGCTGATCCCCTATCTCGTGCTGCAGCTCACCGGCCTCGGCATCATCGTCACAGCGGCAAGCTACGGCGCCATCCCGAGGAGCGCGGCGATCTGGATCGGCGCCGCGATCGTCACAGTCTATGTCATGACGTCCGGGATCCGCGGCTCGGCCTATACGGCGGTGGTCAAGGACGTCCTGATCCTTGGCGTGGTGCTTTTCCTCGGCATCTATCTGCCGCTGCATCTTTATGGCGGCATCGGGCCGATGTTTGAGCGCATCGCGACAGCCAGGCCCGGCTTCCTTGTCTTCCCGGCAAGCGGGCAGAGCGTCGCATGGTTCATCTCCACCGTGCTCTTGACCGCTGTTGGCTTCTTCATGTGGCCGCAATCCTTCGCCGCCGCCTATTCGGCGAAGAACGCGCGCGTCTTTCGGCGCAATGCGATCGCCTTGCCGATTTATCAGCTCATCTTGCTGTTCGTGTTCTTCGTCGGCTTCGCCGCGGTGCTGCAAGTGCCCGGACTGAAGGGGGCGGACACGAATCTCGCGCTGTTCAAGCTGGCGGCGCAGCAGTTCCCGCCGGCAGTCGTCGGCCTGATCGGCGCGGCGGGCGTCTTCACCGCGCTCGTCCCGGGCTCGCTCATCGCGATGACCGCGGCGATGCTGCTTTCCAAGAACCTGATTGGCCTCTTGCGTCCGGACGCGCGCGACGATCAGACTCTGGCCCTCGCCAAGTGGCTGGTGCCCGTCGTGATGCTGGTCGCTGTCTATTTCACCCTGACCGGAAACGCGACGATCGTGACGATGCTTTTGGTGGGCTACAGCTTCGTCACCCAGCTCTTTCCTGCCGTCGTCGCGAGCCTGATGCCGCGCAATCCGGCGACGCCGGCTGGCGCCTTTGCCGGAATTCTGGTCGGCGCGGTCGTCGCCGCGGTTCTCAGCTTCACGCACGCGACCATCGGCTCGCTGTTCCCCGACCTGCCGCAGGCGATCCGCGACCTCAACGTGGGCGTCATCGCGCTTGCCGCGAATATCGTCGCGATGGTCGTCGTCAGCGCGGTGACCCGGCCGCGCGCCGTCTCGGCGGCCGCCACCTGAAGCCGGGGCAACCACCGGAGGGGAATGAGCCCAACAATCGCCTCCGTCCGGTGAGCGCGGACGCCGGTCATTCGCCGACGACCGGCCGAACGGGGTCATGGACCGGTCGCTGACCTGCCTCACAATTCTGTGATCAGGGATTGAAGCATATCGCGACCTTGCGCGGGCCGGACCGGAGCCCGTTGTCCAAGCGCCGGTCAGCGTTCGACCGATGAAGGAAAATAGAAAACCAGGAAACCCTCGCGTCACAAAAAAGTGCTAAAGGATGCAATACGTTCGACGTGGAATGGGTTCAACGAAAGCAGGGGAGGAACTCCGCTGTGGCGCAAGCGAAGCGTGTTTCGAAGGGGAAGCGCAAAAGGAAGACTGTATCCGTTCTTGGCATCGCCGGGGTGTCTTTGGCGGCGTCGACCGGCGGATCGCCAGCAAATATCCTGTCGGCGACTCTGGTCGCGCCGCCCGCCGGATCGGCAGCCGACACACTCTGGCGAAATACGGCGCCGTTTCGGGTCCCCGCTTTCGATGATGAGGAAATTTCCGGCGTCAGCCTGGCGACCTTCCAGCTCTTCGACTCCGATACCATCGGAGGCCCCCGGTCCGGCGTTCAACTTGCTGCTTTCCGAGGAGGCGGCTGCGGCTGCGGACACGGCTGCGGCGGCTGCGGACACGGCTGCGGCGGCGGCTGCGGACACGGCTTTGGCGGGTGCAGAGGCTGCGGCGTTGGCGGGTGCAGAGGTTGCGGCGTTGGCGGCTGCCGGGGCTGTGCCGTTGGCGGGTGCGGCTGGGGAGGCTGCGGCGGCTGCGGGGGCTGGGGTTTGGGCTGGGGCTGGGGCGGCGGCTGCTGCTTGTCGTGGGGAGGTTGCGGCCTCTGCTAGACTGCAGCGCCTTGCGGTGACGTTGACAGGGGCAGGACGTCATGGCCGCTTTGGCGAAGTTCGGCCGGGCTGACAATCGTGTTTGCACGCTTCCGAGGTGAGGCGCGTGTCCGGCGTGGAAGAACGGCCGACCGGTGGCGAACCGATCGAGAAGCGCGAACGCGTGCAATGACCTCATGACAAGCGATCCCGGAATCAGGTTTACGCCGCACAATGGCAGCGGCGTTCCGCAGTTCGCGCCGAATTTCAGTGTTTATGTGCTGCCACCCGATGTCGTGTGCCTCTATTCCGAGGACCGGAAGTTCTTGCTTCACGGCGAACTTTATTGTGCGCTCGCCGATGTGATAGGGAAGGGCGGAAGGAGCTTTCGCGAGCTCATTCGTGACCTGGAGCAGGACTTTCCCTCCGACAAAATCCAGGAAGCCCTGAAGCGGCTCGTTGACCGCCGGTACGTGCTTCCGGCCTCCCGCTCTTCGAACGGCGCCGTAGCCGCCTACTGGGCCAGCCTTGGCCTATCGCCAGAGATCGCGAAGCAGAATCTCCAGAAATGCCGAGTGCGCGTTCAGTCAATCGACGTGGGTGGGGAAATGGAGCTCGGGGCCGCGCTGAGCGAGCTCGGCGTTCGCGTCGTCAAGCGCTCCCCTGACCTGACTGTCACGCTGGTGAACGATTATCTGGAAACGCGATTGGCCGAATTGAACCGGCAGCATTTGTCCGACCATACCGCCTGGGCGCTCGTCCAACCCTCCGGCATTTTTCCCCTGGTGGGGCCGGTGTTCAGACCGGGGCAAAGCGCCTGCTGGATGTGTCTTGCCGAGCGGATGAAACGGAACCGGGAGGTCAAGGCGCTCCTCGATCGCAGAGAGGCCCGCTGCGTCGCCGTCTCGCCTCTGGCTCGACAGACCTTCGGGCAGAGCGCCATCCAACTTGCGGCTGTCGAGGTCGCGAAGGCGATCGCCACCGATTTTCGCACGCCATTGTGCGATCACATCGTAAGCCTCGACCTGTTGGGCTCGACCATCGTGAAGCATCATGTGGCGGCCCGCCCGCAATGCCCGAGCTGCGGCCGCAAGGAACTGCGCAATCCCCGCCGCGCGCCAGCGCCGGTCGAACTTGGCGCGGGCGGCAAGGTCGTCATGACGAGCGGCGGGTACCGCAGTGTTTCCTCCGCGGCCACGGTTGCACGTTTCCGTAGGCAGGTGAGCCCGCTCACCGGCGTCGTCTCACGTCTCGAGCGGATCCAGGCCGATTTGCCCTTGAACACCAACTACCATGCCACCCACAATTTTTCCGGGCCGGCGGAGACCGTCCATGAGCTCAGGGCCGGCTTGAGCGGCGGCAGCTTCGGCAAGGGCAGCACTGCCGAACAGGGTGAAGCGAGCGCGCTCATGGAGGCGATCGAGCGCTATTCCGGGATTTTTCAGGGCGACGAGATCCGAGCAAAGCGGCGGTTTACCGATTTCCCGTTGGGGGAGGCCATTTATCCCAACGACGTCCTGCAGTTCAGCGACGCGCAATTGCGGCAAAGCCGGGCGCGGACGCCCGGCTCGGAAGAGCTGGACGCGCTTCCGGCGCTCTTCGATCGATCAGCAAAGATCGAATGGTCCCCGGTCTGGTCTTTGCCTGACTCGCGCTTCAAATCTCTTCCGACCAGCCTCCTTTATTTTTTTTACCGGGGCGCTGGCGCGTTCGCGGCGGATTCCAATGGCTGCGCCGCCGGCAACACGCTCGAGGAGGCGATTGTCCAGGGATTCCTCGAACTCGTGGAAAGGGATGCCTACGCGATCTGGTGGTACAATCGACTGCAGCGGCCGGAATTGGACCTTGGCCAGTTCGACGATCCCTATGTTCGTGATCTGCAAAAGCAGCTGGCTCAAGCGGGCCGCCGGCTTTGGGTGCTCGACGCCACCAGCGATCTCGGGATCCCGACGTTTGTGGCGATCACACACTGGATGCAAAACGGGCGGGAAAATATTGAATTCGGTTCCGGCGCGCATTTCGATGCCCGAATCGCCCTGTTGCGCGCGCTCACGGAACTCAATCAATTTCTCTCCCTTGGTCTCATGGGCGGCGGGACGGGCGAGAAATCGAGCCTTGACGGCGCCACCCCGTTGCGCTTGCAGGACCATCCCTATTTGACCCCGAGCGGAGATCCGATGGTCCAACCGGAATTCGGCTCGAAGTTTGGCCATCTCGATACGCGCGAGCAGGTGACGGCCTGCGTCTCGCTCGCGAAGCAAGCCGGCCTCGACTTCCTCGTGCTCGATCAAACGCGTCCCGACATCGACGCGCCGGTTGTCAGGGTGATCGTCCCGGGGTTGCGGCATTTCTATCGCCGCTTCGCGCATGGCCGGCTTTACGATGTGCCGGTAAAGCTCGGATTGCGTGACCGACCGCTGAAGGAAAGCGAGCTCAATCCCGTTCACCCTCATACCTGAAGGTGATCCCGGCTTGCGCGATCCCGGAGCAAGAGTGGGACGGCCCGCGCGGGCGACTGTTTTCGCCCGGCTCCGCGACCAGGTCAGGCTCGAAACGCCGACAAGCGGAGAAATCGTCGCTGGTTTCGATGGCTATTCGATCGGCCTGGGGACATTCAGACCGCGCGCGGCGGATCGCGCGCAGGAACTGCGCGTAGGTCTGCCGCTCAGCTCGTTTGCGTCCGGCCGCCGGACCATCGACAAGGAAATGGGTCGATTGGTCCAGCGACTGGCTCGCCACGGCCTGCTGGAGTACCGCCTCGGGCGCTCGCGCAGCGGCGAGGACCTGGTCGTCATCGAACCGCAGGTTCCCGATTATTGGCCGCAAGCGGCGCAACTCGGCGAGGCTGACGCCCTCGCCCTGTCGCGGTTCGCGTATATGCGCCGGCGCGGCGCCGAAATGGTCCTGGAATCGCCGCGCGCCGGAGCGTTGTTCAAAATTTGCGATCCGAAGATCGCGGCCGCCATCGCCGTACTGTCTACCCCGCAGCAAATCAAACACCTGCGTCGGCGGGAAGGTTTTCCAGGGCTCGAATTTCTCGCCCTGCTCCTCGATTGCCAAATCCTTTTCAAGGTCGGCGCTGTTGGCGAAGGTGGGCTTCGACTGGCCGAGGGCGACCAGGAGTTCGTTCTCTGGGACTTTCATGACCTTCTATTCCATGCGCGCAGCACGGAAGGTCGGCACATCAATCCGCTCGGCGGAACTTATCCATACGTTGGCGTCATCCCTCCGCCGCCTGCCGTGCGGCCCAGCTGGCCTGGAAAAAAAATCGTTCTGGACAAGTTCCCGGCAGCGCATTTGGAGGCAATCTCGCCAATCGCGAAGGCCCTGCGTATCCGCCATTCGACACGCAGCTTTGATGACCAGAGCCCGGTCACGCTCGCCGAGCTTTCGCAGTTTCTAGATGGAACCGCCCGGGTCCTTTCGAGATCCAACACGACGCACGATCCCGACGACGGCGGTCACACCGTCAGGCCTTATCCGTCGGCCGGCGCCAGTTATGGGCTTGAGCTCTATCTGGCCGTGAACCGATGCGAAGGGCTTGCACGCGGCTTCTATCATTACGACGCCGACATTCACGTTCTAGCGCCGATCAGCGTCCGCACGAATGAGCTCGAAACGCTCCTGGCGGGGGCCGAATATGCAATGGGCGCCCCCGCCGCGCCCCAGATCCTGATCACGATCGCTGCGCGCTTTGGTCGGACGTCATGGAAATACAGCTCGATCGCCTATGCGCTCATTCTGAAGGACGTCGGCGTCTTAACGCAAACGCTCTACTTGATCGCGAGCGACATGGAGCTCGGCGGGTGTGCGATCGGGATTGCGAATATCGATCTGTTCGAAAAAATGACCGGGGTCGAATTCCACGTCGAGGGACCAGTCGGTCAGTTTGCGATCGGCCGCGGCGCGAAATCGGAAGCGTCCGACTGACAATCGCGCGGGCCTCGGCGTGATTGCGCTACGGCGCCATGCACATGGCGGTGGAACGGTGAGGCGGCGGAGAGCAATATCGATCAATCCGTGGGCCCCGGGTTCATCGAGAGCGGTCGGCGGCTCAGCGCTTCGGCGAGTCGCGCGCTGGAGCGCGCTCGAAATAGAGATATCCAATGGTTTTGCGGCCGCGCCTGTCCAGCAGCGCGAATATGGCGCCCTGGGGGTCCGTGCAATGGGCGATCACGGCGCCGCCCGGCACCGCAGTCGGGCCATACAGGATTTGGCCGCCGCCGGCTTCCACGCGCTTCGCCGCCGCCTGGATGTCGTCGATGTTGAAATAGTAAAGCCAGAAGGGATGCGGCAGGGTCGCAGGCTTGGTGAACATGCCGCCGATCGTCCCCAAGTCGGCGGAGAACTCCTGATACTTGCCCATAGCGCCGACATGGGTGTCGGCTTTTTGCCATCCAAATAGCTCGCGGTAGAAAGCGAACGCCTTCTCCGAGTTGGCGGCGAGCAACTCGTGCCAGCCCACGCGCCCCGGCGCGCCCGGTTCGGCGGACTGCGCCTGGGCAGACTTCAGCCCCTTGACCAACGCAAGCGTCGCCGTTTGCGGGTCGGCGACGATCGAAAAGCGGCTGATGTTGGGTACGTCGGTCGGTGGAACGTACACCGCTCCGCCAAGCTGCTTGGTCCGGTCGACGGCAGCGTCCACGTCGTCGACTCCGACATATCCAAGCCAGTGCGGCGTCACACCCGTTCTCCTCGCGTCCTCCGGCATGGTCATCAGCCCGGTGACGGGGAAATCTCCAATGGTGAACAGGCTATAGGTCGAACCGGGCATCGAGGCGCCCCGGGCGCCCCAGCCGACAACACTGGCGTAGAAGGCCTTGGCGATTGCTATGTCTGTCGTCATCAGTTCGTACCAGACGAAACGGCCATGAGAATGGACCATGCCCGTTTCTCCTTTCGAGCCTGCAAGGAAGTCGCGCCGGCCGTATTTGCGGCGACTTGGGTTGAGACCCGGCGGACCATCTGTGTTGATCGCGACACCTTGAGGGACATCGAGCTGTCCTCAGGATCCTACGTTGGCAGGATTGCCTGAATGACTATGGCCCGCGCAAGACCGCCGATAACCGCTTTGGCTCGCGGAATTCGCCGGGGCCGAACTCCGGAAACGAGCTTCCCGCAGCTTGCGATTCTGCTGCGCTCGCCGCCCCAGACCCACACAACCCAAGCCGCAAGCGCCTCTGGCACGACCCATCGACGATCCCAGAGGCGGCCGGATCAAGCCCGGCGCTTTGGAGCCCCCTTTTGAGCCGCGTTGGGGCGCCGCTATCCGCGATTGAACGCTGGTTTCGGCGTCTTTTCGAGCGGAAACGCTTCCGGCGCCGGCTCCCAGCCAAAGACGCTGCGGCCGCCATAGGAATGCGAGAGGCGCCGCTCGTCGGCGATCACCTCCGGCACAGTCGGCCCGGCCGCGCGGCGCTCGACCCCACGGGCCTCGTCGTCGAGCCGCTTGAGCGCGGCGAGCCGATCGTCCTGTCCGAGCTTCGCCTTCTCGAGCGCCGTCTTCATGACCGCGATCGTCTCGTCATAGACCTTGAGCGGCACCGGAAAGGGATGCCGATCCTTGCCGCCATGGGCGAACGAGAAGC
The DNA here is from genome assembly GCA_963726105.1 of uncultured Alphaproteobacteria bacterium. Lineage (GTDB taxonomy): Bacteria > Pseudomonadota > Alphaproteobacteria > Rhizobiales > Beijerinckiaceae > Roseiarcus. The sequence continues at coordinate 58,886 of CAVSBJ010000012.1, read as the reverse complement.
GCGCCGGATCGGTGAACCGATAGGGCGCGCCGTGCACCACTTCGGCCACCATCGCGAGCGCGCGCACCGTGCGTGCGCCGACGCCGGGAACGAGAAGCAATTCGGCGAAGTCCGCCGGTCCCCGATTGGCCGCGGCTGTGAACGTCGCGTGAAGGCGGGGGCTGAGCACGTCGCTCGCGCGCACGTCGTGATGAGCCGGCATGACGAGATGGGGCAGGGTCAGCTGAACGGGATCGGGCGCGGGACCGGCCTTGCTCGGTTTCGCCTCGATGGCGGCGAGCTTGCGCGCCAGGCCATCCGGACCGAGCGAATCCAGAAGCTCGAGCTGGGTCCGGCGGGAGGCGCTCGCGCGGCGGTCGGTGAGGTTGACGATCTCGCCCTGATGGATTCCGTCGATGGCATTGTGCGGCTCCTCGACGAAGCTCTGCAGGCCTTCGGACAGCCAATGATAGCGGCGCGCCGTGCGGCTCGAGTTGTTCATACCCTGCTGGACGACGGTCCAACGCCCATCATCACTGACGATGAAGCCGTGCAGATAGAGGTCGAAACCATCCTGAATCGCGGCGCTGTCGACCTTCGCCACCAGCCGGCTGACGTTGGCGAGCGCGCCGCCGTCGATTCCGACCCGCTCGCCGATGGCCGTGAGTTCAAACGGCGTCTTTCGCGACTGCTTGCCGCGTCCGCCGCAAACATGGATCCCGAGTTCGCCGGACAGCGGCTCGAGTCCGCGCTTCAGCGCGCCGATCACGCTCGTGGTGATGCCGGAGGAATGCCAGTCCATGCCCATGACCGCGCCGAACGACTGGAACCAGAACGGATGGGCGAGGCGGCGCAGCAACTCGTCGCGGCCATAAGCATGGACGATCGCCTCGCTGATGACGGCGCCCAGTCGCGTCATTCGGCCCGCGAGCCACAGGGGCACCCGCCCGCCATGCAGCGGCAGATCGGCGCTTCCTGATCTACGGGCCATGGGTGGTCCTCAAACTCGTTCCGATAGGACGAGCGCTTCTAAGGGAGACCGCGAGCCTAACATCGGGAATGCGACCGCGCATCAATCTCTCGCAAATGGCGTTTCGCGCTTCGAGGCCGGCGCCACCCAGCTCACCTCCTGAAGCGCTCCTGCGGACCAAGAGCCTCCCAGGACGAGGCCTTTGCTACCCGAAGTCCTCGTCGATGCTGTAGCCGCCGCCACGCACCGTGCGGATCGGATCGCGCTCTTTGCCTTTCGACAATTTCTTGCGCAGCCGTCCGATGTGCACATCGACGGTGCGTTCGTCGACTTCGGCCGAGCGTCCCCATACCAAATCCAGCAGTTGCGCCCGCGAGAACACCTGGCCCGGTTTTTCGATCAGATATTCCAGTAGCCGAAAATCGGTCGGGCCGAGGCGAATGTCTCGGTCGCCGCGCCGAACACGCCGGGTCTGTCGATCGAGGTCAAGATCTCCGAGGTAAAGTCGCTCAGCGACCCGCTCCGGCCGGCTGCGTCGCAGCAGGGCGCGCACGCGGGCCATCAATTCGATCACCGAAAACGGCTTGCAGACATAGTCATCCGCGCCGACCGCGAGACCGCGCACCCGCTCCGATTCTTGATTTCTGGCGGTGACCATGATGACCGGCAAGGTGCGGGTTGTCTCGCGCGCCCGCAAACGCCGACAAATCTCGATGCCTGAAACGCCCGGCAGCATCCAGTCGAGAATGAGGAGATCAGGCGGGTTTTCGGCCAGCCGCCGCTCGGCCTCGTCGCCGCGCGCGACGGTCTCGACGACATAGCCCTCCGCCTCCAGACTGTCGGCGATCAGCAAAGCGATGTGGATTTCGTCCTCGGCGACCAGAATGCGCGGGGCGGAGAGGATGTTCGGGCGGCCGAGGGGATTGCTCGTCTCGCTGTTCAGATTTCGGCTCCAGCAATCATGATCATATCGTCAATGCGTCCGATTCGCCCGCTGTTCAAGTCGCATGCGGGCGGCCCGCGGCTCGATAGGAGCCGACGTCTGCGCTCAAAACCGGTACGGCGAAATGCCAATCGCAGGGTGCTGGTCCAGCTGGCCATCCCGCAACTCGCAGAAATGGGGAGGGCAGGGAGCGTGCACGTGTCTTCGTTCCGCGCCTGGTGGGTCGGCGCCGCCAAAACGGCGCATGCGACAAAATTGGGCGCCAGATCCGGGTGAACGGCAGCTAAACCCGGCATTCATCTTCAATTCAGCATGGGAAGCGCAAAGCAGTAAGGTTCGAAAACAAGAGTCGCAAGACTCGCTTCAAGAGGAAGTGCAATGATCAACAAGTATCTCGCGATGGGCTTCGGCGCCCTCATCGCTCTCGCGCCCGTCGCGGCGCTGGCCCAGGAGCAGGTCGCTCAGGCCGCTCCCGCTGCAACCGAAGCGAAGCCCGCGACCACTCACATGACTAGGGGATCGCACAGACGTCATACCCGGCGCCAGGCGCGCACCGCTGCGCACCACGCAAGGGCTTCAGCCCACCATATGCACAAGATGAACACGGCTCCGGCGGCGCCGGAGGCCCCCAAGAGCTGATTTATGGAATCGCGCCGATTGGGGGGCGCGAACGAGATGCGAAGGGGGCCGTGTCATAGCGGCCCCCTTCGTATTTTATTGAGATGGGCGAATGGACGGCCGGCGAGTTGCCGGACGCGCCCCTCGGGCCGGTCATCGGTCTTTCGACGCTCGCTTTCTCTCCATTGCTGAATTGTCGGTGTGGGCGGCGCGAAGCGAGGCGGACCGGCGCTTTCCCCGTTCAAATGAAAATGGTAGCTCTGCTTAGCGGCGCAGCAGAGAGGCTTAGACACGCGAATGCCGAGCTATTCGGGCGATGAGCATCAGCCGAGGTCCCGCGGCCCGCTCGTTGCGTGGTTCCTCAGACCGCCGATCGCGTTCACTTATGGCGTCGGATCGCCGCGTTGAGCGTGCCTCCGGGAAACGGCGCTCTCACTCTCTCGCGCGTTGCCGCCGTGCGGGCGGCGTTCTTCCTCGCTTTTTGGTTGATGATCTCAGGATGGGCGCCCGCTGACCTTCCAGTTGGGATCGCCGCCGTGGTCGGCGCCACCTGGGTGAGCTTGCGTTTCCTGCCGCCGATAGGGCCACGATACAGGCTCGGATCGATTGCCTCGCTCGTGGTGAGTTTCTTCCGCCAGTCGGTGGTGTCGGGAATAGACGTGGCGCGGCGCGCCCTCACTCCGACGCTGCGCCTGCAACCTGGATTGGTCGCCTGTCCATTGCGTCTGCCTGCGGGCGGTAAGCGAAGCGCGTTCTGCGCTTTGTCGAGTCTGATGCCGGGAACGCTGCCGACGGGGACTGACGAACAGGGCGCGTTGCTGGTGCACTGCCTCGACACGAGCCAGCCGGTCGCGGCCAATTTGGCGGCGGAAGAGCAGCTCTTTATCCGGGCGTTCGGCGGTGACTGAGTTTCTTCTCGCGACCGCGGGCGTGATTCTCTTCACCGTGGCTGTCGGGCTCGTGCGCATCCTCAGCGGCCCGGGCGACGCCGATCGCCTGATGGCGGCGCAGCTTATCGGCACCGGGGGAATTGGTTCGCTCCTCCTGATTTCTGCGGCCACGGGCGTGGGCGGCGTCGAGGATGTCGCGCTTGGGCTTGCGCTGCTCGCGGCCTTCGCCTCCGCCGCCTTTGTCAACAGCGCCGCGTCGGCGGAGGCTCATGACCCGGCGGGTGGTCGATGAGTTTTGTCGTTGACCTCTTCAGCATGGTGGCAATCGGCGCCGGCGTCTTCTTCTTCCTTGCCGGTACGGTGGGCTTGTTGCGCTTTCCCGATGCGCTTAGCCGCCTCCACGCGCTGACCAAGGCTGACAATCTCGGACTCGGCCTCGTCGTGCTCGGCCTCCTGCCGCGCACGGAGAGCCCGCTCGCGGCGCTCAAGCTCGTCGCCATCTGGGCGCTGGTCCAGTTGGCTGGCGCGAGCGCGGCTCAGCTCGTTGGGCGCGCGGTGCGCCGCAAGGGATCGGCCGTATGAGCGTTTTGCAGGCGCTCGACATCGGCCTCGCATTGCTGGTTTTCGCGGTCGCGGCCTGGACCGTTTTCGCGCCCGGAGCCTTCGCGGCCACGGTCGGCTATGTCGTCTATGGCCTCTTGCTGTCGCTCGTCTGGATCCGCTTGTTTGCCGTCGATGTGGCGCTGACCGAGGCGGCGATCGGCAGCGGCGTGACCGGCGTTCTGCTGATCGGCGCCGCCGCGCGGCTGCGCGCAGCGGAGACCACAGGGCCCGAGACATCCTTGAGCGGCCTCTCGCGCGGTTTCGCTGCAGTCCTTTGCGCCCTTGTCGTCCTGGCGCTCGCGGGCGTCGTGCTGTTGTTGCCCGACCAAGGCCCGTCCCTGGCGCCGCAATCCATGCAGCACTTGCCTGAAACCGGCCTCGGCAACCCGGTGACCGCCGTTCTGATCGCCTACCGCGCGTTCGACACCATGCTGGAAAAGGTCGTGCTTGTTCTCGCCGTGGTCGGCGTGTGGTCGCTCGCCGCTGACAAATACTGGGGCGGGGGCCCGGGCGAGGCGCGCGCGGAGCGCCCTGAGCCGACGCTCGCTTTCCTCGCACAAATCCTGGCGCCGCTCGGCGTCCTGGTCGGAATTCACGTCTTTTGGGTCGGCGCGGATGAGCCGGGCGGGGCCTTTCAGGGCGGCGCCATTCTGGCCGCGATGTGGATCATCGTCATGATGGCGAGACTGACCGAGGCGCCGCGGACAAACGCCTTTTGGCTGCGGCTCGCGCTGGTCGCGGGTCCGCTCGTTTTTCTGGCGGCTGGCGTCGCGGGAGCGATTTTCGCAGGTGGGTTCTTCGCCTATCCACCGGGCTTCGCCAAGCCCGCGATCCTGTTCATCGAGGCGTTCATGGTCCTCTCCATCGCCGTGATCCTGCCGATGCTGGTCGCGGGGCCGCCGCGACGCGAGCCGCGGCAATGACCTCGGCAACCCTGGCTGGCCTTGTCGGGGCGGCGCTTGTCGGCCTTGGCCTCTATGGCCTCATCGTGAACCCGCAGCCTTTGCGCAAAATCCTCGCGTTCAATCTGATGGGCAGCGGCGTTTTTCTCGTGTTCGGCATCGTCGCGCGAAAGGGCGCGGCGGCCGGATTGCAGGCCGACCCTGTGCCGCAGGCGATGGTGATCACCGGGATCGTCGTCGCTTTCGCGGCCAGCGGGCTCGCGGTCGCCCTGGTGCTGCGGCTGTTCGAGGCTGCAGGCCAAGTGACCTTGAACCCGGACGCGTGGGCCAAACCTCCGGACGGCGGAGCCGGCGCCGAATGACGGCTGGCGCTTCCGTGATCGCGGCGACGGCGGGCGGAAGCCTGCTGCCGCTGGCGATCCTCCTGCCGGCGCTCGGCGTGCTCATGTCGTTTGTCATCGGCGGCCGGCGCGCGGAATGGATCGCGCTCGGCCTCATGCCGGTGGAGCTCGCTGTCGCCCTCGCGATCGCGTGGCTTGTGTGGCGCACAGGCCAGCCAGTCGTCTACACGCTTGCCGGTTATGCGCCCCCGCTCGGCATCGCCCTCCGCGCCGATGGATTTTCCGCCGTCATGCTCGTGACAGCCGGACTCATCACGCCGGCCGCCGCGCTCTACGCCCGGACCAGCTTCGCGACGCCGCAAGAACTGACGGAAAAGCGCGCGCCCCTCGTCTTCTGGACGCTGCTGCAGGGCATTCAGGCGGCGTTGAGCCTTGTCTTTCTGGGCGGCGATCTGTTCAATCTCTACGTCGGCCTCGAGCTCCTCACCTTCGCCGCGGTTCCGCTGGTTTCACTGGACGGACGTCCGGAGACTTTGGCTGCGGCGCTGCGCTATCTCCTGTTCGCGTTGTTCGGCTCGGTGTTCTATCTGCTCGGCGTCGCCTTGCTCTATGGAGCCTATGGCACGCTCGACATCGCGCTCCTTGCTCCGCGCGTTCGCCCCGAGCCTGCCGTCTGGCTGGCCGCCGGATTGATGACCGCGGGCCTCCTGGCGAAGACAGCGCTCTTCCCGCTGCATTTGTGGCTGCCTCCCGCCCACGCCAACGCGCCAGCCGCGGCAAGCGCGGTGCTGTCGGGGTTGGTGGTGAAGGGATCGTTCTTCCTCGTTGTCCGACTCTGGTTCGACGTGCTGGCCTCGCTCCCAGGCGCGGTTCCAGGGACGATCCTGGCCGCGCTCGGATCGGCTGCAATCCTGTTCGGCAGCGTGCTGGCTCTGCGTCAGGCGCGGCTCAAACTGCTCATCGCCTATTCGACGGTGGCGCAGATCGGCTACCTGTTCATCATGTTCCCGCTTGGCCACGGGGCCTGGGCGGCGGACGCCTTCAGCGGCGGCGTGATGCAGGCGCTTTCGCACGCCTTCGCCAAGGCGGCGATGTTTTTGTCCGCCGGTCTCATCGCCGAGTCTCTCGGCCACGACCGCATCGCCGGGCTCGGCGGCGCCGCTCGCGCGTTGCCGGTGACGTTCCTCGCGCTCGGCCTCGGCGGACTGTCGCTGATGGGGCTGCCGCCGAGCGGGGGCTTCGCCGCGAAATGGCTCCTGATGAAGGCCTCGGTCGAAGCCGGCCAATGGGTTTGGGCGGTCGTCATGGCAGGCGGCGGACTGCTCGCGGGCGGCTATCTCTATCGGGTGCTCGCCCCAGCGCTTTCGGGAGAGAGTCCGGAACTCAAGAGGGCGCCCGCGCGGAGCCGCGAGTGCGTTGCGCTCGCTCTGGCGCTGGCCGCGCTTCTGCTGGCCTTCGCGCCGCCATCGTTCTTCGCCTTCCTGCAGATCGGCCGTCCGGCCGCGGGCCTCGCGTTGCAATGAGCGCGCTGGCGCAACAGTTCGGTCCCGGCCTGCTCGTCGCAGCGCTCGCCGCGCCGCTCGTTGTTCTGATCCTCTTCCTCGCGCCCGGCTTGCGCGGCCTGGCTCGGGCGATCACGCCGCTCGCGGCCGCGCCCGCGCTTGCCGCCGCGGCGCTCGCGATTGGCGGGGCGCCGTTCGGCGCCGACCTGCCTGCGTTGCGCGTGAGCCTCTCGCTCGATCGGCCGGGCGGCCTGCTGCTCCTCGCGGCGGCGCTCGTCTGGCTCATCGTCAGCCTCTTTGCTCTCAAGGAAGGGCAGGGGAGGGCGAACGCCGACCGCTTTGCAGTTTCCTGGCTGTTGACCATGGCCGGCAGTCTTGGCGTGTTCATCGCCGCCGACCTACTGACCTTCTATCTCGTCTACGCGCTGGTCAGCGTGCCCGCCTATTATCTCGTCGCCCATGACGAGGAGCCCGCATCCCGCAGCGCGGGCGCCGTCTATATGGCGTTTGCGCTCCTCGGCGAGGCGGTGCTCCTCATCGCCTTCGTCATGCTGGCGGCGGACGAGCCGAATGGCAGTGTGCAGATCCGCGACGTCGTGACGGCGCTCCCGGCTTCGCCCTGGCGCGACGCAGCGCTCGCGCTCATCATCGTCGGCTTCGGCATGAAGATCGCGCTCGTGCCCCTGCATGGCTGGATGCCGCTCACTTATACGGCGGCGCCGATTCCGGCCGCGGCGGTTCTGAGCGGCGCGGCGGTCAAGGCCGGGGTCATCGGCCTCATCCGCTTTCTTCCCTTGAGCGCGGCTTTTCCAGGTTGGGGCGAAGCGCTCGTCTGGCTCGGCTTCATCTCCGCTTTCTACGGCGTCGCGATCGGCGTCACCCAGCGCGACCCCAAAACAATGCTCGCCTATTCGAGCGTGAGCCAGATGGGCGTGATCGCCGCCGCGCTCGGCATGGCCTTAGCCAGCGCCAATCAGGGCGCGGCGGCGCACGTCGCATTCTACGCCGCCAACCACGTGCTGGTGAAGGCCGCCCTGTTCCTGACATTGGGCGCGATCGCCGCGCTCGACGGCCGCGCTCGAACGCTGGCGCTGATCGTGGCGGCGCTGCTTGGCTTGAGCCTTGCGGGATCGCCGCTGACCGGAGGGGCGCTCGCCAAGCTCGCGCTCAAGGACCTGTTCGGCGACGTCGCGACGGGCGTGGCGTCGCAGCTGTCGGCTGCCGCCACCACCGCGCTCATGCTCGTTTTCGTCATGCGGCTCGCGCGCTCGCCCAGAGAGGCCGGCGCGGCGTCGCCGGGACGCGTCTGGTCCTGGGTGACGCTGGCCATCGCGGCATTGCTCCTGCCATGGTTCATGTTCGCCGCCATCGGAAGTCCGGCTGACGCGCTGGAGCCCGCGAAGCTCTGGGACGCGGTTTGGCCAATGCTCGTCGGCGCCGCTGTCGCTGCGGTGGTGTGGGCGGCGGGCGAGCGGCTCCCGCGCATTCCCCCTGGCGACATTGTCACTGCCGAAGAGGCTGCGTTCCGCGGCTCACTGTCTCTCGGGCCCATGTTCGAGCGGGCCGATCGCGGCTTGCGCGAGTGGCCAGCGGCGGGCCTTGCGCTTCTCGGGGTCGCGCTCGCCCTCGCCTCTGCGGGATGGGCAAGCCGGTAACAAGATTCGCCGAAGCGAACCGCAAGTCGCCTTCCCAATCCTTTGTGCTATGGCGAATGCAAGCTGCGGATGCGGCGCGGCAGGTTCGTGCCGTCCGAGGGAAGTCATGGAGAGAGACGAGGCGCTGGACATCGGCGGGGCGACCGGCGCGTTCGCGAAGCTGGTCGCCTTGGCCGCCGGCGTCGGCGCGACCCCTCATGAAAGCGGCGATGCGGCGCTGCAGCGGCTGGTGATGGTCCTCATGGCCGTCGGCACGCTGCCCCTGACGGTTCTGTGGGCGGCCGTCTATCTCGTCGCCGGGGCGCCGCTCGCCGCCGTGGCGCCAGCGATTTATTCGGTCGTGACGCCGATCAACACGGCGCTGTTCGCCTGGACCCGCAACCTTCGCCTCTACCGTTTCACCCAACTCCTTATGACCCTTGTGCTGCCCTGGCTTGTCACGCTGAGCCTTGGCGGGTTCAAGAATTCGAGCGCGGTGATCATCTGGGCGGCGCTCTGTCCGGTTGTCTCGCTTCTGGTCGAGGATCTGCGCCAGACTTTGCTTTGGATCGTGGGCTTCGTCCTGCTCCTGATCGTGAGCGCGACTTTCGAGTCCTCGCTCAAAGCCCCCGAGCTGCCGGAGGCGTTCGTCACGTGGTTCTTCGTCTTGAATCTCGGCAGCGTGATCGCGATCGTTTTCGCGCTGCTCTACTATTTTGTCGCGCAGCGAAACTTTTTTCAGGAGCGTTCCGAGACGCTTCTCCTCAATATCCTGCCGAAGGAAATCTCGGATGCGCTTAAACTGGACCGGAGCGCCATCGCCGCGCATTACGAATTGGCGAGTGTCCTGTTCGCGGATGTGGTCGGCTTTACCCCGATCGCTGCAACGATGGTTCCGCTGCGCCTGGTCAATCTGCTCAACGAGGTTTTTTCCAATTTCGACGATCTCGTCGAGAAGCATGGCCTCGAAAAGATCAAGACGATCGGCGACTGCTACATGGTCGCGTCGGGGGTGCCGCGCGAGCGCGCCGATCACGCGCTCGCTCTGGTGCAGCTCGCGCTCGACATGCGCGACGCTGTGGCGAGCCGGAGATTCGGCGGCGAGAGGCTCGCGTTTCGTATTGGCGTCAATTCCGGCCCGGTGGTCGCCGGGGTGATCGGCCGCAAGAAGTTCATCTACGATCTCTGGGGTGCGACGGTGAACGTCGCGAGCCGCATGGAATTGCACGGGCAGAGCGGGACTGTCCAGATCACGCGCAGCACCTACGATCTGGTCGGCGCAGAGTTTGAATGCGAATCCGCCGGAACGATCCCAGTGAAAGGGGCGGGGGAAGTGGACGTGTGGCGGGTGGTGGGCCGGAAGGGGGCCTAGCCCGGCTCGAGCGGCTCTGTCACCGAAGTATCGCGCTCCCAGCCCTCGTTCTCGAGCACGAGCTGCTCGATCGCGATTTCCGCGCTGTTGGCGTCGAGCGGCGGCAGCGCCTGGTAGAGCGAAGGCCAGCAGCGAAAGATCTTGTAGGCTAGCACGAGTTGTCCCGCCTCATTATAGAACTCGAGCAGCACATCCTTGCGAAAGTCAGCAAGCGCGACCTCGCTTCCGAGCGCCGCGCCGAGGCGCCAGGCTTTATTCGCCCAGTCCTCGAACGCGCGGTCCTGCGTCAGGCCACGCTCGAGCGTGATCGCATCATATTCCGTGCGGCCGGGCGATTTGCGCGACGCCGAAGCATCGCCGCCGTCGCGAAACTCGATGACTTCGGTCGTGCGCTTGAGCGCGCTGACCTTCGACACCCCGGCGACGTAAACGCCGTCCCATTTGAGGCGAAACTTGAAATTCTTGTACGGGTCGAACCGCGTCGGATTGACCGGGAACTCCGCCATTAACGACCTCCCCTCGGAAAGAATTGGCGGAGGCTTAGCCGCTCAGGCTGACGCCTTCTTGCTCCGCGGCCAGAAGGCGATGGCGAGGCCCGCAATCGCAACGCCAGCCAACACCAGCAACAGCGACGCCTGTTTGAGCCACGTCATGGCCGGAATGGACAAAGCCATGGCGGCGCCGAGGAAGCAGATCCGGAGCGACATCAGATAGATGCCGGCGAGGAAAGCGCCGACGCCGAGCAAGAGCAGCAGCACCAGACCCGCCGCCTGCACCGGCAGGACGAGTTGAAACCCTTGCAGGAGCAGAAGGTTCATCGCCACCAGGATCGTCACCCAGTGCGCGACCTGCGTCCAGATCAGCTTGAATCGCGCCTGACGGTCGGGCGCATTCGGCCATGCGGTGATGACGCAGACAAGGCCGATGGCGATCGCCAGAAACTCCCAATAGCCGTTGATCGTGTGGCCGGAGAAATTGCTATAGGCAACCCCGAATATGGAGAGCGCCAGCGCAATCATAAAAGGCAGGTTGCGATAGAGAGTGGCCGTCGAAACGAAGGACTGAGCCGGAGGCTCGGCGGCAACCTCGAGCTCGGGCGCAGGCTCCGGATCTAGGAAATCATCTGGATTGGTCATCGTCGGTCCAGTTTGCGATGGAGCGCAAAAATGTTTACGCGTGTGCGGCTCCGAGTCTATCTCAATAACGCTCTTGCGTCCGCTTTGGCGCCGCGAAACTCTCGGCCAAGTAAAATCAATAGCTAAGCCGGTCTCCTGATCCTCGCGTCCTGCAATTTCAGCGGGCGCGCGGCGGCTTCGGCCGAAGGCAGGGCTGGCGCCAGTCGCCCCGACGTTCGAGGTTTACGAGATGCCGACCGAAGCCAAGCCGATGACGCGCAAGCCCGTCCTGATCGATCTCGCCCTCCAGGGCGGCGGGTCGCACGGCGCCTTCACCTGGGGCGTGCTCGACCGGCTGCTCGAGGAGCCGTGGCTCACGATCGACGGCATCTCCGGCACTTCCGCCGGCGCCATGAACGCAGCTGTGCTGGTTTATGGCCATCAGTTGGGCGGGGCTGCCGGCGCGCGCGAGGCGCTTGGGGCGTTCTGGCGCCGCGTCTCGGACGCCGCCCGTTTCAGTCCGTTCCAGCGCGGGCCGCTCGACGTGCTGCTCGGGCGCTGGACGCTCGATTCGTCGCCCATGTATGTCGCGATGGATCTCATGTCGCGCCTGGTGTCGCCCTATGACGTCAATCCGATGGGCAAGAATCCCTTGCGTGAGATCCTTGCCGAACTGATCGACTTCAAGGTCCTGGCGGAGTCGCCGATCCATCTCTTCATCACGGCGACCAATGTGCGCACCGGACGCGGCAAGGTGTTCAAGAACGACGCCGTGACCCCCGACGTCCTGCTCGCCTCGGCGTGTCTGCCGACGATGTTTCAGGCGATCGAGATCGACGGCGAGGCCTATTGGGACGGCGGCTATTCGGGCAATCCGACGCTGACCCCGCTCGTGCGCGAGTGCAAATCGCAGGACACGATTCTCGTTCCCATCAACCCGATCGAGCGGCCGGGCCTCCCGCGCAGCGCCTCCGACATCCTGAACCGGCTGAACGAAGTGTCGTTCAACGCCGTAGTCCTGAAGGAGCTCAGGATGATGGCGCTCCTGCGCAAGGTCGCCGATCCCGGCGATGGCGAGGGCAGGCTCTGGACCCAGATGCGTGTGCATGTCGTCAGGAACGCCATCATGACCGAACTCGGCGCATCCTCGAAGCTCAACGCGGAATGGTCGTTCTTCTCGTTCCTGCGCGACGAGGGGAGAAAAGCCGCGCAGGCTTTCCTAGACGCGCACGGTATGGATCTTGGCAAACGCTCGACGCTCGATATCGACGTTCTTCTCGAGGGAGTGTGAGGGCATGGGGCTCCTTGGCATTCTTATCGCGCTTGGGCTTCTCATCTGGCTCGCCTACCGCGGCTGGAGCATTCTCCTGCTCGCGCCCGCCGCCGCGATCCTTGCCGCCGCTCTGGCCGGCGAGCGGCTGCTCGCGCATTGGACGCAGACCTTCATGGCGAGCGCGGCGCAATTCGTCATGCAGTTCTTCCCGATCTTTCTCTTGGGCGCCCTGTTCGGTAAGCTCATGGAGGATTCGGGCTCGGTGACGTCGATCGCGAAGTACATGACCGAACGCCTGGGGCCGCAGCGCTCGGTGCTTGCCGTCGTGCTCGCCGGCGCGATCGTCACCTACGGCGGGGTGAGCCTGTTCGTCGCCTTCTTCGTCCTCGCGCCGATGGCGCATCAATTGTTCCGCGCGGCGGCGATTCCAAGGCGCCTCATGCCGGCGGCGATCGCGCTGGGCACCACGACCTTCACCATGTCAGCGCTACCCGGAACGCCCGCGATCCAGAACGCGATCCCGATGCCGTTCTTCGGCACCACGCCCTTCGCCGCGCCGGGGCTTGGCTTCGTCGCGGCGCTGGTGATGTTCGGCTTCGGCATGTGGTGGCTCGGGCGTGCCGAGAAAAGCGCGCGCGCTCACGGCGAGGGCTATGGAGCCGACGTCAGCCATGAGAACGCGGCTGAGGATCTCGTCGTGCGCGAGCGCGCCACGACCGCTGGCACGTTCGATCCCCCGGAAGCGCTCCATGGGCGGCCGAGCGACGTCGGCCCGCCGATCGCGCTCGCGGCTTTGCCGCTCGTCATCGTCGTCGCGGTCAATCTCCTCATGTCGCTTGTCGTCTTGCCGCGCATGGACGCGTCTTTTCTCGAGAAGGTCGAATGGGGAGAGACCTCGCTCGCCGCCGTCGGCGGCGTCTGGGCGGTGGTGACGGCGCTGTTTGTCGCCATCGTCGTGCTCATCGCCGTCAACACCCGCCGGTTGCCGGCGTTGCGCGACAGCATGGACGCGGGCGCCAACGCGTCGGTGCTGCCGGTGCTCAGCGTCGCCAGTCTGGTCGGCTTCGGCTCGGTGGTTGCGGCGCTTCCGGCGTTCGGCATGGTGCGCGATTGGGTGCTCGGCATCGAGGGCGGCCCGTTGGTGTCGCTGGCGGTCGCGACCAATGTGCTGGCTTCGTTGACCGGCTCTGCCTCGGGGGGCCTGACGATCGCGCTCGACGCCCTGGGCGCGACCTATCTCAAGATCGCGCATGAGCAGGGCATCGATCCCGGGCTTTTGCATCGCGTGGCGGTGATCGGCGCGGGCACGCTCGACAGCCTGCCGCACAACGGCGCTGTGGTGACGCTGCTCGCGGTCTGCAATTCGACTCATCGCGAGAGCTATCTCGACATTGTCATGGTGTCGATCGTCGGCGGCCTGTTGGCGCTCGCCGTCGTGATCGTGCTTGGGAGCACAGTCGGGTATTTCTGACTCGCCGCCTCCCTTGCCGGAGAACGATAGAGGAAAGCGCGCTCACGCCCCCCTCTCCTACGGGAGAGGGGTTGGGGGTGAGGGTTCGCCCGAGGCGCGCCTCGCACTTGCAGACGCCCTCATCCGTCGCGCTACGCGCGCCACCTTCTCCCCGAGGGAGAAGGGAGGAAGCCGCGATCCGTTCTAGCGCACGAACGTGTAGCGGAAGCGGTCGCCGTCAGCCGAAACGAGGCCCGTGGTCGGGTGAGGAAAATGGATCGGCAGGACGAAGGCGCCTGTCTCTGCGACCTGCGCCAGCAAGCGACGGCGCGACTGCGCCGCTTGGACGGGATCAAAGTCGAAGATCGTCGACCAGTCCGGCTCCCGGCACTGGAGCGCATGGTGCATCAGGTCGCCGGTCACGACCGCCTCCTGGCCTTGCGAGCGGATCATCACGCAGCAATGGCATGGTGAATGGCCGGGCGTTGGAATGAGGGTAAAATTGTCGTCGAGCTGAAACGTGTCGATCGACAAGCAAAGCCTGTCCCGCCTCGACGATCGGACGGCAATTGTAGCTCCATGAGTTCCCCGGCAGTGTTCCCGCCATGAGCCCCGGCGGAACCTCTCCACGCGCGGCCAGCGCCTCCCACTTGGCGTACTCGTCCTTGTGAAAGATGTATTTCGCGTTCGGGAATGTCGGCGTCCACCGTCCATCGCAGAGCATCGTATTCCAGCCGGTATGGTCGAAATGCAGATGCGTGCAGAAGACGTGGGTGATGTCGTCGACGCCCAAGCCGGCTGCGTGGAGATTGTCGAGCCAGGGCTGCTTGGAAAAGTCGTAAGGGGCCGGATAGCCTTTGTCCTCCCCGGTGCAGGTGTCGATCAAGATGGTGTGTCTTGGCGTACGGACGAGGAACGTCTGGTAGGTGATCACCATGCGGCCGCTCACCGAATCGAACACGATCGGATCGAGCTCCGCGAGATGTCGGCGCCCGATCTCCGGATCATAGGCGGGGAACATCGCTTCCGGCTTTCGCCATGGGCCGTCGCGCTCGATGAGGCTCGTTATGGCGATCTCGCCGACCTTCAGCGTTTTCATGACGGTCTCCCTGCCTCGATCCCCCTCTCCGGCGACAGCCGGTAGGGGTGAGGGTCGCGTGCGAATCACGCCCTCGTCTTGACGACGTTCGCCCCAGCGGGCCGACTATGGTGACGCGGCGGTTCGCGACCGCCCTTCATCCCTGGATATAGCAGCCGCTGCAGCAGGGTGGCGACGAGCAATCCGCGTCTTTCGCGTTCGGCGAAGGTCAGCGTCCGGCGGCCTTTGAGAAGCCTAATATTCCAGCCGGTATGGTCGGAAATGCAGATGGGGGCAGAAGACATGTGATGTCCTCCAGACGCAGGCCCGCGGCGCGCAGATTGTCGAGCCAGGACTGCTTGGGAACGTCGTAAGCGGCGGGAAAGCCTTTATCTCGCCGACGGCTGTATCGATTAACACAACGCGCGCAAAAAAAAGATAAAAGGCTAGGATATAAACGTCTTTGATGGTATTCAGATGAGTATTCGATGTCAGCGTTACGTCAGGAGCTTTGGACGCAAATACTCGCTCACGACGGAGACACCTATGGCGACCGCCTCGCAGATCGAACTTTTTGAGGCCCTCCTAGCGCACTCAGCCGAATTGGAAGTTACCCGGGGCGCCGCGTCGGATCTGGAGCTTGAGGCGTTGGGTCGCCGGATTGAGGCCGTGAGGCTGCTCTTAGAATGGCTCTCGCAAGCTCTCGAGCCTCAGGTTCCGGCTTTCCCAGCAGTTCAAACGCCGTTACGATCAGATTTTCCAGCTGATCAGGGTCGAAGTCCGCCATGCGAGCACCCCTCCAAGACTTTTCGCCGGCCACAATCCAGCGGCCGAAAAGCCGACCAGAAGCGCGCGCAAACAGACCCGCCTGAACGCAGAGCACAATAGGTAAGTTTACCTTATACCGGTGACCGCCCTTAAGTAATCGCGACCGGTGAAGGAACGCATGAAAATTTTGATAGTTCCCTTTGACGGCTGCGCCTCACCGTCTGGCCGCTCGCGGAACGCAACTGGAACCTTGGCGAAGATTAGGATGCAGCTGACCCACCCGCGCTAGGCCGCCGCTGCGACCGTCTCCGCCGGCTGCTTCGCGCGGTAGAGCGTGATGTAGAAAACTGGGAGCACGAGAAGCGTCAGCAGGGTGGCCACGAACAGTCCGCCCATGATGGCGAAGGCCATCGGTCCCCAGAATACGGTCGGCGCGATCGGGATCAAGCCCAGCACGGTCGAGACCGCCGTCAGCATGATCGGGCGGAAGCGGGAAAGCGTCGCCTCGACCACGGCGTCCCATATGTCGCGCCCTTGCGCCCGCTCGGTCTCGATCTGATCGATCAGGATGACGGCGTTGCGCGCGATCATCCCGACCAGCGCGAGAATCCCCAGTATCGCCACGAATCCAAGCGGCCGATTGGCGAGCAGAAGCGCGAGGACGATGCCGATCAATCCGAGAGGCACGGTCGCCACGACCAGCGCCATGCGTCCGAAACTGTGCAATTGCGCCATCAGGAACAAGAGCATCAGGAAGAGCGCAGCCGGAAGAAGCGCGAACACGGACGCCTGCGATTGCGCGCTCTCCTCGACCGTGCCCCCGGTGGCGATGTGGTAGCCGGTCGGCAGGCTCGTCTCGATTTTTTCGATTCCCGGCTTGAGCGAGGCGACAGCGCCTTCCGGCGTCGCCGCGTCGCGCACGTCGGCCTGCACGGTGAGTGTCGGGACCCTGTCGCGGCGCCAGATCAGCGGATATTCCTGATCGAAATCGAAGGTCGCAATCTGGCTGAGCGGCACGGTGCGGCCGCCGGGGAGCGGCAGTTGCAGCGAGCGCAGAGTGGAGAGCGAGACGCGCTGCTCGTCGTTCGCCCGCGCAACCACATTGACGAGATAGATGCCGTCGCGAACCTGCGTGATCGGCGCGCCCGACATGACGGCGTTGAGCGTCTCCGCCAGCGTCTGCGAGCTCAGGCCAAGCAGGCGCGCCTGGTCCTGGTCGATCCTGACCCGGACCTCGCGCGCCGGCTCCATCCAGTCGAAATTGACGAGGCGCAGATTGGGGTTTTCGCCCATCGTCTGTCCGAGCTTGAGCGCGATCTCGCGCACTTGCCCCGGGTCCGGCCCGCTCACCCGATATTGCACCGGCCAGCCGACCGGGGGGCCGAGCTCGAGCGGCGACACCCGCGCGACCGCGTCCGGCAGTTGGTCGGCCAGCGCTTTCTCGAGCTTCGCGTGCAGCCGGTCGCGGGCGGCGACATCCTTGGCGATCACCACGGCTTGAGAAAAGAAGTCGTTCGGCAGCTTGACGTCGAGCGGCAGGTAGAAGCGGATCGCGCCGCGCCCGACATAGGTGCTCCAGCTCGCAACGTCGGGATTGTCCTTCAGCATCGCGTCGAGCTTGGCCGAGGCGTCCTCGCTGCCAAAGATCGAGGCGTTCTGCGGCAAGGTCAGATCGACGACCAGCTCGGGGCGGTCGGAGGCGGGGAAGAACTGCCGCGGCACGTAAGGCAGAGCGAGCAGGGCCGCGGCGAAACAGGCGAGCGTCACGGCAATGGTGATCCAGCGCATCCGCATGGCGCCGACGAGAATCGAGCGGAACGTGCGCAAGACAAAGTTCGGCTCGGGGGCCGCCGGCTTCTCGGGCTTCTTGAGGATCCAGGCGCCGAGCAGGGGAGCGAACAGCACCGCCACGAACCAGGAGACGATGAGCGCGATCGTCACCACGGCGAAGATCGAGAACGTGTATTCGCCCGCCGCGCTGCGGGCGAAGCCGATCGGCACGAAGCCGGCGATGGTGACAAAGGTGCCGGTGAGCATCGGCA
Source organism: uncultured Alphaproteobacteria bacterium (assembly GCA_963726105.1). Classification (GTDB taxonomy): domain Bacteria; phylum Pseudomonadota; class Alphaproteobacteria; order Rhizobiales; family Beijerinckiaceae; genus Roseiarcus. The sequence continues at coordinate 41,406 of CAVSBJ010000012.1, read as the reverse complement.
GCGCCAAAGTCTTATAGGCGAAGGACGCGGCTTCTTCCTTGCTGTCGCCTTGCGCGAGGCGCGTCGTCATCACGTCGATCGCGGTCATGGCGCTGTCGACGAGCAGGCTCAGGGAGATGATGAGCGCGCCGAGCGAGATGCGCTGGAGGTCGATGTGCATCGCCTGCATGATCGGAAACACAATTGCGATCGTGAGCGGGATCGTCAGCGCCACGACGGAACCGGGCCTCAAGCCCAGGCTGATGATGCTGACCGCCATGATGATGGCGATCGCCTGCCAGAGCGATTCCATGAATTCGCCGATCGCGGTCTGGACGACGACCGGCTGGTCGGACACAAGCGACGCGTCGATCCCGAGCGGCAGGTTGGCGACGCTCTCGTCGATCGCCTTTTTCACGTTGCGGCCGAGCGTCAGGATGTCGCCGCCGTCGCGCATGGCGATGGCGAGGCCGATCGCCGGCTTGCCGTTGACGCGGAACATCGGCTGCGGCGGATCGGAATAGCCGCGCCGCACCGTCGCGATGTCGCGCAGCCGGATGAGCCTGCCGTTGGAGAGGAAATTGACGTTGAGGAGGTCCGCCTCCGACCCGAAGGCGCCGGAAACACGGAGCAGGATCTTCTCCTGGCCAGTCTCGAGCGCGCCCGCCGGGCTGACTGCGTTCTGGGCTCGCAGCGCCGCGATCAACGCCGCGCGGTCGACGCCAAGTCCGGCCAATTCCTGGGTCGAAAATTCGACATAGATCTGCTCGTCCTGCGCGCCAAGGAGCTCGATCTTCGATACGTCCGGAACCTGCAAGAGACGCGAACGGATGTTTTCGACGTAATCGCGCAGTTCGCGATGCGTGAAACCATCGGCGGTGAAGCCGTAAATCAGGCCGAACGTGTCGCCAAAGTCGTCGTTGAAACCCGGCCCGACCACGCCCGCCGGCAGCGTGCCGCGGATGTCGCCGATGTTCTTGCGCACTTGGTACCAGATGTCCGGCACTTCGGAGGCCTTCGTCGATCCTTTCAGATTGACGAAGATCGTCGTCCGGCCCGGGATCGTATAGCTGCGCAGGAAATCCAGACCTGGGGTCTCTTGCAGCTTGCGCTCCAGTCGCTCGGTCACTTGTTGCAGCGTGTCGTCCATGCTCGCGCCCGGCCAGCCGGCCTGGACGATCATGGTGCGGAAGGTGAAGGGCGGATCCTCGGCGCGGCCAAGGCTGAAAAACGACGCGATGCCGGCAAGCGTCACTGCGGCCATGATGAAGACAATGAACGAGCGATGCTTCAGCGCCCAATCGGAAAGGTTGAGACCGCTCACGAAGTTGCTCCGAGGAGCCGCACCTTCTGACCCGGATGAAGCGCCTGGACGCCGGCCGTCACCACCACGTCGCCGGGCGTCAGCCCCTGCGAGATCACCGCGGTCGCCGGATCGAACCGCTGCACCTCGACGTTGCGTAGCTTAACCGTGAGGCTCTGCGGATCGACGATCCAGACCGCGGGCTTAGCGTTGGTCGAGGTCAGCGCGCTCGCCGGAATCGAAATGCCATTGCCGCTCTCGAGTTGCAGCCGTCCGGTCACTGTAGCGCCGAGGCGCATGGCCTCGGGGTGATCGATGAGGCTGAGCCGCACCTGGAATGTGCGCGTGACGGGATCGGCCTGAGGCGAGACCGTCCGGACCCGCGCTTTCGCCGTCACCGAGGGATCGTTGGCGAGCGCGATGGTGATCGTCGCGTCGGTCGGCGCTGCGCGCAGAACCTGGGCTGGAACGTCGAACACCGCGTCGCGCCCGTCCGTCCGCGCGATGGTGAAGATCGGTTGTCCCGGCTGCACCACCTGACCCGATTCAGCGGACCGCGCCGTGATCGTCCCCTCGACATTGGCCTTGAGCTCGGTGAAGCCGACCCGATCTTGGGCGATGTCGAGTTGCGCGGTCGCATCGTCAACCCGGGCTTGCGCCGTCTGCAACGCCTGCTTCGCGGAATTGAAATTGGCTCGCGTTGTGAAGCCGCGCTCCATCAAATGGTTCTGGCGGTCGAACGTGTTCTGCGCCTCGACCTGCTGGCCTTGGGCCGCGTTGAGCGCCGCTTGCGCCGAGCGGAGCGAATTCAGTTCGTCTTGCGGATCGAGCTTCGCCAGCACCTGGTCCGGTTCGACCTTGTCGCCGACCTCGCCCTTCCGTTCGATGATCCGCCCGCCAATGCGGAAGGCGAGGTTCACCTCGTTTTCGGCGCGGATATCCCCGGTGAGCTGGACCGCGTCGCCGATCGCGCCTTTTTCAACCGTGACGGTCCGGACCGGGCGGGGCAGCGGCGGTTCGGTCTTGGCCTCCTGATTGCAGCCCGCCGCCAGCAAGGCGAGCCCAATAACGCCGATGAGCGCGCGAAGGGGGGCGCGCGCTGATGGATGAGCGGTGCACGGAGCCAAGGCGAATCCTCTTACGACAACGCGGCCGTGCTTATAGGCCGGCCGCCTGCCACGCAACGATCAGGAACGCTGGCCGCTCTCGACCGATCTCGACGCCGGGTCGATCAGCGGCGGTGGCCGCCCCCTCGATGACCTCCGCCACCGCGATGGCCTCCCCCATGTCCGCCGCCGCGGTGACCCGCTCCGTGCCCGGGCCGATGAGCCGGCGGCCTGTGGACGGTCCGATTAACGTGGACGTTCCGATTAACGTGGACGTTCCGATTGACGTGGACATTCCGATTGACGTGGACATTCCGATTGACATGGACGTTGCGGTGGTTCCAGTTATGCCAGCCGGCGCCGCCGCCCCAGCCGATCCCGCGACGCCATGCGAAGCCGCACCAGTACCAGCCTGGGCCGCGCCAGGCTGAATTGTACCAGCAATAATTTCTTCCACCCCAGACGAACTGCGCTTGTTCGACAGGCGAGCTTTCGGCCAGCGCAGCCGGCGCCTCGAATGCGCCGACGCCAATCGCCGCCTCAGCGGGCAGGACGAACTGGGCGACCATTCCGGCCGCCGCAGCGAGAGATAAGACAAGCCTGCGAAACATGAGATGCATCCTCCGAACGGTCCGATTCTGGCGGCGCTGCTTGAACGCAGGATGAATGGGCGGAACGTGCAGCTTTCGCGACGATGGAGATCGCTACCGCGCGAAAGCGCAGCGTGCTATGGAGCGCTAACGCCCCGGAAATTCTGTTGCCCAACGCAATGCGAGCGCCCGACGTTTCCCCCTCGAGCGCTGAGCCTAAGCTTCTGCGGTACGAGCCGGCTCGGCCGATCCTCGATCCACGCGACGGAGACGCGGAAGACGACATCTCAAGCCCGAAGCAGAAGTCGCTTCTGGCGATCGCCGGCAGCCTGCTCGCCGAGATCAGCCTGACGAAGCTCTTGCTCGCGTGGATTGCGTCGATCGTGCTGCCGGCGGCGATCCTGGGGCTCGCGCCGCTCATCGTGACGGCGTGGGCCGGCGGCGTCTTTTCCAGAGTCCTAGAACTGTCTGGGTTCGGCGCCGCGCTTCTGCTTCTGGCGATCGTCGCCGCAGGCTGGTTTGGCTGGCGTCCGTTGTTTCGCGTCGCGGAGGCGAACTTCTGGGCGCTCAACGCGCTTGGCGTTCAACCAGGATACGCCTTGTGCCGCGAAGCGATCCGACATCTTGCGGAGCGAATCCTCAGGCCGCGCAGCGGAACGGAACTCGCGCGCATGCGGGCAATGAGCTGCGCCGGGGCTGGAGTTCTTCTTGCCCTCGTCGCGGCGCTGGTCGCGGCCTTCGTTTGGCCCACCACGCGATGGATCGGATCGGCCTCCGATCTTGTCGTCCCGCATCATCTGATCGTGCCCACGCTCGCGAACGCGATCGTGATCATGTCCGCGTATCTCGCAGCGGCTTCGCTCGTCTGGGGCTTCGCCGACGCAAGTATGGACCAGCCGCTCGACCTCGGCGCGTTCGACGCTCTGCCATCGGACGGCCGCCTCTGGCGCGTCGCGCATCTGTCCGACATTCATATCGTCGGCGAGCGTTATGGTTTCAGGATCGAGAGCGGGCGGGGCGGCCCGCGCGGCAACGAGCGGGTTAGGCGGGTCATGGTTCGGCTTGAAGCCGAACACGCCGCCCAGGCGCTCGACCTCATCCTCATCACCGGGGACATGACCGACGCAGGGCGCTCGGGCGAATGGGCCGAATTCTTCGACATTCTCGGCGGCCATCCGGAGCTTGCAAATCGGATGCTGATTCTGCCGGGCAATCATGACGTCAATGTCGTGGACCGCGCCAACCCGGCGCGGCTCGATCTGCCGTTCAGTCCGGCGAAAACGCTGCGCAAGATGCGGACGCTATCCGCGATGGCCGCTTTTGGCGCCGATCGGTTGCGCGTGATGAACGCCGGCGCCGCGGAGCCCGGTCTCACGCTGGCGGCGACGCTGGCGCCGCAGCGTCAGGCGATCGAGGCCTTCGCCGATCGGGGTGGACTCCGGTTGTCGAACCAACTCGCGCGCGTCTGGGATGAGCTCTTTCCGTTGATCCTTCCGCCAGCAGAGGAAGATGGTCTCGGGGTCGCGATCCTCAATTCGAACGCCGACACGAATTTCTCCTTCACGAACGCACTTGGCCTGATTCCGGTTGCTCAGGCGCACAAGCTCATGGCGGCGTTCGATCATTATCCGGAGGCCCGATGGATCGTCGCGCTCCACCATCATTTGATCGAATATCCGATGCCGGTCGCCAAATTCTCCGAACGGATTGGCACGGCCCTTGTCAACGGCAGCTGGTTCCAGCGCGTGCTCAAGCCCTATGCCGAGCGAATCGTCGTCATGCACGGCCACCGGCATGTCGACTGGATCGGCGCCTGCGGCGAGCTCAAGATCATCTCCGCCCCGTCACCGGTGATGGCGCCGGATTTCAAGCCCACGCATTTTTATGTCCACGCGCTGGGTCCGGCGCCGAACGGGCGCCTCGCGCTGATGAGGCCGACGCGCATTGACCTCGCCCCCGCAGAGAGCGAAGGCGATTAGATGTGTGTCATCGCGAGGAGCGCACGAGCGCGACGCGGCGATCTGAAACCACCGCCCCGGGTCGTTCATCGCTCGATCGCTTCGCTTACGCTCGCGATGACGGCGGCTCCGCCCAACTGTTCACCAAGGCGTCCTTCTCTATAGGCCCGCCAAGCAGGTCCGCGATCCAGCGGCTCGAGGGGTGATAGGCGCAGAAGGTGACGATCGCGATGACGATCGGGACGCCGATGAAGGCGCCGAACAGACCCCAAAGATAAGTCCATAAGAAAACGGCGAGCAGCACGACCGTGGGCGACATGGCGAGCATCGCGCCGGACACGCGAGGCTCGATATAGCTGCCGACCACGAACTGGATGATGTTGAGGCAGACGAAGACGCCGACGACCGCTTGCCACGACTTCGAACTGAGTCATCGCCACCAGAGTTGGAAAGAGGGTCGCGACGAAGGGACCGATGAACGGAATGTAGTTGAGGGCGAAGGCGATCACCGCCCATTCGAGCGCGAATGGCAGTCCGGCGATCCAGGCGAACAGGCCGACGAGAACGCCGGTCGCCACGCTCATGAGCGTGCGCACTTCCATATATTTGCGGATCTTGACCGCTGTCGCCGCGCTCCCTTGAAGAAGGATCCGCGCGCTTTCGGGACTGAGATAGGCCTGGGCTCTCCGGCGCAAGACGTCGACTTCCATCAGCCCAAGGATGACGTAGAGAAGGGCGATCAGCCAGAAGGTGAGGGTCGTGTTGACGCGGCCTGTGATCTGGCCGGCCCAATGCACGAGCCAGCCGACGTTGAAGTGCTCGCTCCAGAGCCCGGCCACGGAAATCCCGCGGTCGTCGAGCCAGTCGATCGCGCGCTCGTAAAGCGCCTGGTAGCGCGCTGTGTCGGCGAGCAGCGACACGCCCACGCGGCCGAAGCCCCACGCGACGAGCGAGGCGAAGGCGATGCATACGGCGACGGTCACGGCCATCGTCATGGCGAGTGCGAGCAGCGCGGGCATGCGAGCCTGCAACCAGGACTGCAAAGGCCAGATCAGCGCGATGATGAACAACGCCAGCGCCAAGGGGGCAAACACGTCGCTCGCCTGGGAGACGGCGACGCCAGTCATGACCGCGGCGATGATCCCGACCGAGACAGTGAGCGTCGAGTTGCGAGCCATAGGAAAATTCCGGAAGCGCCGAGGTCCCGCCTGCTTAAGGACGCGCCGGTTGTGCCCGAACGGCCGCCTCATGTACAGGCGACGCGCTTCTTGGGAGGGAGGGGATGTTCCTAGGCCTTGGGCTCGCCAGGCGTATGTTGAGTTCGCGGCGCCACGAGCGCCTGTCGCGCCAATTCGCGAGGGTTCCGGGTAGCAAGCCTGGCGGATCGGAGGGGTCCGAACCTCTGCCTCGAGGTGGGTCGGCGGAGGTCGGTCATGGGATGGAGGCGGACCGCCCCCACCCGCTCACGCAGCGGCTTTGATGCGGCTTGCGTGCTTGTCCTCGGCGCCTTCGGTCTCCGAGCGCGAGTTGAGAGAATCGCAGACATGAGCGATGGTCATGTCGATGAAATAGAGCAGCGCTCGATCCGAGCAACGTTCGCCGAGGGCTCGCGCCTCTCTTAGCTTGTTGGCGACCTCGATCAGACAATCGACCTTCATCATCGTTCTGTCCTGTTCTCGATAAGCGCCGCGCCATCCGCCGCGATGGCGCCGCGTGGGCTTCCGGCGTTTGAGGGGCGCCGCACGCCTTCGATCACCCTCATCCTGGCGCGAATCCTTATAAAAGCCCTGTAAGCGCCGAGATAAATTGTACACAACCGGAACATAAGGCGCCGGAATTCGGTTTCGCAGGATAACGCGGCTGACTGGCGTGAGACTGGAAAGATTGGCAGTCTGGGTTGCGCCCATGAATTGGCGCGCCGAGGCAGGGAGACGGAAGGACCTTCCGATGGCGGCCCGTCCATTCTGGAAAGGTTACATGAAGCTCAGCCTCGTCACCTGTCCGGTGGCGATGATGTCGGCGACGAGCGAGGAAGACAAGGTCCGGTTCCACGTCCTTAACCGTCGGACCGGCAATCGAATTCAGAGCCACTATGTCGACGCCGAAACGGGCGAGCCCGTCGATGAGGCCCATGAGGTCAAAGGCTACGCGCGCGGCGAGGACGACTACGTGCTGCTCGAGGACGAGGAGCTCGAATCGATCGCCCTCGAGAGCGCCCGCACGATCGACATCCAGAGTTTCGTTGGCGCCGAGAGCATCGACTGGATCTGGTACGACACCCCCTACTACCTGACGCCCGACAATCCGATCGGCGAAGAGGCTTATTGCGTCATTCGCGACGCCATGCGCTCGACCGGGATGGTCGGCGTGTCGCGGCTCGTCATCAATCGGCGCGAGCGGGCGGTGATCCTCGAGCCGCGGGACAATGGAATTGTGCTCTGGACGCTGCGCTTCGGCGACGAATTGCGCGACTCGAGCGAATATTTCGGCTCGATCCGGGAGGTGAAGCCGGACGCTAAGCTGATGCGCCTGATCGGCGACCTCATCAAGTCGCGCAAGAAAGCGTGGAGCCCGGAGATGGTTGCCGACCCGGTGCAAGCCCAGTTGCTCGACCTCATCGCCGCAAAAAAGAAGGGCGCGAAAAAGGCTAAGGCGAAATCAAAGGAGGAGACCCAGACAGAAGCCCCGAGCAACGTCATCAACATCATGGACGCGTTGCGGCGAAGTGTGGCCGCCGCGAAGAAGCCGAAGGCGCGGTAGAGTGCTTCGTCCTGAGGCGCCGCGTAGCCGCCTCGAAGGACGATTTGCGTCGGCGCACCCGGCTTAGGCTACTGGAGCGTCCTTCGAGATGCGCCTCCGGCGCTCCTCAGGACGAGGCGGTGCGTTGCAGTCGCGCCCGACGGGGCCCGTCCGTCCGGCGCCCTCACCGCCTCCGCGTCGCTTTCTTGCGCCTTTCCTCGATCGGCGCTGCGGCGGCGCGGAATTCCGCCCACGGATCGGGAGACGAAGAGAGACGTGGCGGGGTGTTGCGAGTGGTGAAATAGGCAGGCCCGATTTCAGGAGCGAGCTCTTCCCAGGCGAGGGGCATTGAAACGGAAGCGCCTGGCCGGGCGCGAGTGGAATACGCGGCGACCGCAGTCATGCCGCGCTGATTGCGCAGGTAATCGATGAGGATCTTGCCGTGCCGCCGCGCCTTCGGAATCGTCGAGACGAAGCGGTCGGGACTGTCGGCGGCCATGGAATCGGCGATCGCCTTGGTGAAGGCCTTCACGGCGGGCCATTCCGCCTTCGGCTTGACGGGCGAGACGACATGCAGCCCCTTGCCACCAGAGGTTTTCACAAATGAAGCAAGACCGATGTTTTTTAGCCGCTCACGCACCTCTTCCGCCGCTGCGATGACATCAGTCCAGTCCACGTCGTCGCCTGGATCGAGATCCATCACGATCATGTCCGGCCGCTCCCAGTCAGCGACGGTCGAGCCCCAGGGATGGATTTCGAGGGCTGCGGACTGCACGAGCGCCATCAGCCCGTCGAAGTCGCGAATGCTGATGATTGGTTCCGGTTCTTTTGGATCGTTGACCAGGACGATGTTGCGATTGAGGCCCTTCCAGGCGTGTTTCTGGAAGAATGTCTGTCCCCCGATCCCGTCCGGACAGCGCACCAAGGCTAGCGCCCGGCCGACGATCAGCGGCTTCATGAAAGGCCAAGCCTCGGCATAGTAATCGGCGAGGCCTTCCTTGGTGACGCCCACGTCAGGCCAATAGACGCGATCGGGATGAGTGAGCGTTACGCTGCTCTTCGGTCGTTCGGGCGCGGAATTGGTGGCCATGGTCGTCTCGCGCACAATCTCGTGAGCCGGCTTGTCGTCCCTTAACCCCTGAAAGGACGCCTGACGCAGGAGCCCGTCGCCTGTCCAGCCGCGGAAATCGACCTCCGCGATGAGCTCCGGTTTAACGAAGCGGACCTGACGCGCCTCGGCCGTGGTGAGGCGTTTGGCGAACGGGCTCGAACGGATGCGCATCTCGTCGAGCCGCGCGAACAGAGCCTCGGCGACGCCTGTGGAAAAGCCGGTGCCGACCCGTCCGACATAGCGCAACTCCGCGCCGTCGTAGACGCCGAGCACCAGTGATCCGATCGCCTTGCGCCCAGTGGACGACGGGACGTAGCCTGCGACGACGAACTCCTGCTGGGCCGAGCACTTGGCTTTTACCCAGCTCTTGCCGCGGCCCGAAACATAGACGGATTGGCTGGCCTTCGAGACGATGCCTTCGAGACCGAGGGCGCAAGCGCGCTGCAGCACCAGCTTGCCGTCTTCCACGAAGTGCGAGCTGTACCGAATGGCGCCGCGATCGGTACCGATGAGTTTGCTCAGCAGCTCCTTGCGGTGGATGAGGGGCGCTTCGCGCAAGTCGTACCCGTCGAGATAGAGGCAATCGAAGGCGTAATAAGCGAACCGGTCGAGGCGTCCGTCGCTGAGGGCCGTTTGCAAAAGCGAAAACTCGGCGACGCCGCTCTCGTTTTCGACCACCAGCTCGCCGTCGATCAGGGCCGTTCGGACCGGCAAATCCCGCAGCGCTGCAGGAACAGCGGCGCCAAATTTATGCGTCCAATCGAGGCCGCCCCGAGTCCAGAGCGTAATCTTGCCGTTTTCGATGTGCGCCTGAAGACGGTAGCCGTCGAACTTGATCTCATGCAGCCACCGGTCGCCGGTGGGCGGAGACTTGGTCAGTGTCGCCAACATCGGCTCGACAAAGCCGGGCAGGGGACCCTTGTCCGCGCCCTCGATCGTGGACGCGTTCGGAGACTGTCGCGTCGACGCGCTCCCCTTCGATTTTTCAGCCGCGTCCGCTCCGTCAAACTGCTCGATCTTTCCCGTCTTCGACGACCAGCCCGGCGCCTCCCCTTCGAGCTCGTCGATCGTTCGGCCGGTGTTGATCGACTCTGGCCGCTCGTCGAGGACGTCGGTTTCGTCAGCGGAGCGGGCGAATTCATCGTCGCCCTTGATGAGAAGCCAGTTCTCGCGCTTTTCGCCTGGCTTGCCGTGCATCCTAACGAGATGCCAGCGTCCGTTGAGCTTCTGCCCGTGCAACTCAAACTCGAGATGGCCCTTCTTCAAGCCTTTGTGCGCATCCCCGAGCGGCCGCCACGTTCCACTGTCCCAGACGATGACCGCGCCGCCGCCATACTCGCCTTTGGCGATCGTTCCCTCGAAATTGGCGTATTCCAGCGGATGATCTTCGACCGCTACGGCGAGGCGCTTTTCGCCCGGGTTCAGGCTCGGGCCGCGGGTCACAGCCCAGCTCTTGAGGACACCGTCCAGCGCGAGGCGGAAGTCGTAATGCAATCGGGTCGCGTCATGCTTCTGCACGACGAAAATATCGCTGTCCGCAACCGGCGCCCCGCCTTTGGGCTCGGCGGTCGCGGCGAAATTGCGCTTTTTCCGATAAGTTTCGAGCGCCATTCTTAGCTCGCCTTACGACGCGGCGCGGCGGCCTTGGCCTTTTCCGTCGCGCGTCGGCCGGTCTTTTTCTTGGCCGCAGCCTTGGCGATTGGCCGGGCGCCGGCGGCGCTCTCACGCAACGCCTGCAGGAGGTTGACGGTTGTTTCGCGGCGCGCGGGCGCGTGCTTGGGGATCTCCTTGCCTTGAAGCTTCAGCTTGACGAGCTCGGCCAGCGCGTCCTCGTAGCGATCCTCAAACGTGCGCGGATCGAACACACCCTGTTTGGTCCTGATGATGTGGACGGCGAGATCGAGCATCTCTCCGGTAATCGTCTTCTCTGGAATCTCGGAGAACGCCTGCTTTGCCGGACGCACTTCATAATCGTAGTTCAGCATCGAGGCGGCGAGGCCCTGGTCAAGAGCGCGGACGAGAACAGTCCGAGCGCGCCGAAATAAAATGGCTTCCGCGACCGCCGCCACTTTAGCCTTGCGCATGCCCTCGCGCACCAACGCGAAAGTCTCGTCAGCGCTGTGGTCTGACGGGACGAGGTAATAGGGCGTGTCGAAATACAGATCGTCGACATCATCGAGATCGACGAACGCGGAGACGGTGAGCGTCTTGTCCCCATGCGGGATGATCGCGGCGATTTCATCGGGCTCGACTGCCACATATTCGTCTTTCGCGACTTCATAGCCCTTGACCTGATCCTCCCGTTCGACGGCCTTCCCGGTCTCGGCGTCGATGAACTCGCGTCGAACCCGATGGCCGGTCGGCCGATTGATCGTATGCAGCGCAATGCGTTCCGAGGTCGAAGCAGCGGAATAGAGGCCGACCGGGACCGTCACGTCGGCGATCTTCAGAAAGCCTTTCCAGCTTGCTCTCGGCGACAATGTCGACCTCGCGAAGTTCTGAGAGCGGTCTGAGCCGCCCACGATTAAATCCTCAATGCTGGACGGTCAAACTTTGATCCCGGGTATTTTGCGTTGATGGCCGCGCCGGAGGGAACTTTTTCCGTTCGGGCCCGTTTGCTTTATTCGTCGTCTCAACTCGAGTTGTCGAGCCCTCCCGTTAGAATAGAGCCCCAGGTGTTCCCAAGCGATCGGCCGTCGGGATTCGGGCGCGCGACCGGATGTCCCGAGCCTCGAGCGACGCGCCGGTGAGCGCCTTGACGCCGGTTCGGCGAAGCAGAGGAACGATGGGGGAAGGTCAGCGTCCTGAGACGCTCGCGGCGGCGGACGACGAGCCGCATCCCGAAATCACGCTTCGGCAGATGTCGGCCTGGTCGCTGGGGATCCTTGCTGCAATCGCGGTGGGCTTCCTTCTCTACGCCGCGCGCGAGGTCATGCTGCCGGTCGTGTCGGCTTTCGTCGTCGGAATCATGTTGGGTCCGGCGGCGCGGCGACTCGAAGCGCTGCACGTTCCGCGTCCGCTTGTGGCGCTGCTGCTGGTGGCCGGCGTGACGCTGATCCTCGCCTTCGTGATCCTGCTGATCTTTCCGCGCGTGTCCGAACTCGCGAGTGGCTTGCCTGGCATTGTCGCGTCGCTCAAGGAGAAGCTGCACGTCTTCGACGGTCTCATCGCCGAGTGGCGGCGTCTCACAACGATGGTCGGCGACCGCCCAAGCAGCGACGGGGTTGCGCTTCCCTTGCCCGGGATTTCATGGGTTCCCTCGACGATCTCGATCCTGCTGCCGCCGATTACGGGCTTTCTGTTCTTTCTCGTCGTGCTGCTTTTGGTCATCTCTGAATGGCCGGACTTGCGGCGTGGCCTCGTCATGACCTTCGCAAGCCGCGATTCGCGTCTGACGGTGCTCAAAATCCTCAACGAAATTGAGGCCGGGCTGGCGAGCTATCTGTTGATCGTCTCGCTGATCAACGTCGGCGTCGGCACACTGGCTGGGATCATTTGCTGGCTGACCGGAATGCCGAACGCGATCGGATTTGGCGCACTGGCGGCGACCCTGAACTTCATTCCGATTATCGGGCCGATCGTGATGTTCGTCATTCTCCTCGTAGTCGGAGTGGTGGCCGAACCGACTTTCCTGTTGGGCATCCTCCCAGCTGCGGGTTTCCTCATGGTGATCACGGTCGAGGGCCAGTTCCTGACCCCGATGATCATCGGACGCCACCTTGAGCTCAACGCGCTCGCGGTTCTGCTCTCACTCGCGTTCTGGACCTGGCTCTGGGGCCCGATGGGCGCGTTTCTTTCATCGCCGATTCTCATGGTCGCGCTCATATTGAGGCAACGGCTGTACGTCGACGAAGACCGCTAAATCGCAGACGCTTCGGAACTTTCCGTGTGAACCGGCGTTAACATCGAGCGAGTGTCTGGGAGGAACGGATGACATCTGACTTTCCATCCGACGCTGAACGAAGCGACGAAACGCGAGACCCAGGCGGCGACAGCGCCTTTGCTCGATTGGAGAAGGAAATGGCGAACATGAGAGATGCGATCGGCGGTCTTTCCGACCAGATTTCAGACGCGGCGAGCGATATCGGCGCGGTCGCGCAAGAGCAGGCGAGACGGGGGATTAAACATGCCCGCGCCAATATGGGATCGATGGTGAACGACGCCTCAGATCGGCTCGGCGTGGTCGCCAACAGGGCGCAATCTCAGGCTTCTTCGCTTGGCGACTCGCTCGAGGATGCGATCCAGGACCGCCCGCTGTCCACGCTCGCTCTCGCTCTCGGGCTCGGATTTCTGGCCGGCGTGATCTGGCGCAGGTGACAGCCTCGAGATTGATATAAGGACAAAAGAGAATGACCCCGCAGCGATCGCAGCGGGGTCATTTGTTGTCGGCTTGCCCTCAGGGGAGCGGCCTTGGCCGGCTAGACATACCCGAGTAACGCGAGGATGAGGACGATGATCAGGATTGTCCCCAGTCCGCCGACCGGATAATAGCCCCAACCCGTGCTGTAGGGCCAAGCCGGCAGCGCGCCGACTATCAGAATGATCAGAATGATGAGGATGATGAGCCGCATTTTGGCCCCTGCTTGGGTCGACCGCTGGCGCGCGGGCGCCGCAACAACGCCAAAATTCCCGAAACGTTCCCGAGGCGACGGCGATCTCGACAGCAGCAAGCAGCGCAATGCGGCAATTCGTTGATATTATTTCCGTTTCAACCCGGGGCCGCGGGCTCGTGGAAATTACGGGCGATGTCCTGAATTGGCTCAAGCGTCACCCAGTCCAAGCCGGTCTTTTCACTTTGTTTTGCCGGCACACCTCGGCCGCATTGCTCATTCAGGAGAACGCGGCGCGCGACGTTCGCGCCGATCTCGAGACATTCTTCGATCGCTTGGCGCCTGAGAACTCGGGTCAATATCGGCATGGCGATGAAGGGCCCGACGACATGCCCGCCCATATTCGCACGGCCCTGACTGGTGTGCAGCTGGCGATTCCGATCGTGCGCGGGGAACTCGCCCTTAGGGACGTGGCAGGGCGTCTACCTGTTTGAGCATCGGCGTGCGCCGCATCGGCGACAGATCGCCTTGCATCTCATTGGCGAATGACCGCGGGCGCATAGATCACAGATCGAAAACGCGGTCACCACACGCAGTTCTCGCTAAATCACGTGGCGCGAAGGCGTTCAGGTTCCTGTGGATGAAACTTCAATGACACCGGGAACGCCATATTTTACTGGACGTTTGGCCCAAGCTGTGATTAAAGCGTGACGTCGCGACGGGTTTTAACCTGGACCTTTGGGTTGAGAACCCCCTTCAACCCGATGAGTGACGCGGCAGGTGGAGGCGACGCGACTAGCACCAGCCGGGAGGGCTTGCAGCAAGTTCGTCTGGCAAAGTCGCTTCCTAATAAAACTGGGCGGTTCGAATGCTGGTCATTCGGGCCGCCCGGCCTTTTGTGACAATCACACATCTCTGCCGGCGATTACGAATTGCCGGAGCCAGGCTCGCCGCAGCCCCAGGCATTCGTGTCGAATTTCGTCGATTCGATCTCCGCTACCCTCGGCGACTCCGCGGAATTCGGACCCGCGTCTCGAAATGCGGTTCGGACTGCGGCGTTGTGATTCGCCCTGTCTATTTCTTCGCAGGATAAGGACGGGGCGTCCTGCGACCGGGGCTGGTCACGTTGTTGCCGCGTTTGGGCGTCACTCCTCACGGCCGAAATGCGGCGGCCGGCGGGACGGCTGTGCAGTCCGTACCCTCTTGGGGCCGCAGCGGCGGGCGCCGGCGGGAGACGGAATTCGTTAGCGAATTCGAAACGAAGCGGGGTCAATGTGCGCAGCGGGCGTGACGGTTCTGAAACATATTGTTGCTGTGCCGGGCTGGGCGTTTGAAGCTCGAACCTTGCGCTGGTGCGCGACCCGAGTAAGCGTGATGAGCGTTTCGGGCCTTGAACCGCACGTGAATGCGGGCAATCGGAGATGGCGGGGCGCCATGAGCCTCGGCGTGGCGGCGTGGGCGCTCGCCGGCTGCGCTCCTCCTCCCGCGCCTCACGTGTCCTATTCCCACGGTCACGAACATTTCTCGCAGTCCAAATACGGCCATGCCAGCCGGAAGGTTGTCGCCGATGGCGAAGCGGTGCCGCGCGGCGGAGGGCAGTATCTGGTCGGTCATCCTTACACAGTCGCCGGCCACCGGTATTATCCCGCCGAGAACCCCTCCTATTCGGCGGTCGGCATGGCCTCCTGGTATGGCGCGGCGTTCCATGGCCGCCGCACCGCCAATGGCGAGGTCTATGACATGGCGTCGCTGTCGGCCGCGCATCCGACGATGCCGCTGCCGAGTTATGCGCGCGTGACCAATCTCGAGAACGGGTATTCGGTTATCGTACGGGTCAACGATCGCGGGCCTTACCATGGCGGCCGAGTGATGGATGTCTCGTCGCGTGTCGCCGACGTTCTCGACATGAAGGCGATGGGCACGGCGAAGGTGAAGGTCGATTACGTCGGGCCCGCGCCGATGGAAGGATCGGACGACTCGCAGTTGCTGGCGAGCCTTCGCACCGACGGATCGCCAGCCAACATGATCGGCTATTCGGCGCCCGTCATGATGGCGAGCGCCGCTGCGGAACAGACCGAAACGATCTGGTCGTTCTTTTCCGGCGGTGGTCGCGCCGGCCAACAAGCCCAGCCGCAACCTGAGGCCCAACCCGCTCCGGCGCCGGAACCCCCGCCGGTCCAGGTCGCAAGCGCGTCTGAGCCCGCCCCGGCGCCGCCGCCTGAGCCCGTCCGGGTCGCGGCCGCGCCCGTCGATTCTGGCCCGGCGCCCAGTGATTTAAGCGACAGCGATCCGTTGCCTCCCGAGCCCATCCATTCCCATCTGGCGAAAGGCGCCGTCCCGCTGCCGCCGCCCCGGCCGTTCGATCTCAGCCTGAGCCACAGTTCGATGGTCGCGGCGGTTGGCGCCTCGCGCTCGTCAGGCTCGTCGACGCGCGTCGCTTCCGCTCACCCCGTCGCGCCGCCACGCCGGCCCGAGCTTCACGCCAGCGCCGAGCGGGCGCTCTCGGTGTCCGTTCGTCTGCCGCCAAAGAAGCCGACGACCGGCGCCTTCGAACACGGCAAGTCCGCGAAGACCGCTCGCGCCGACTATTGAAGCCCTTCGGTTTTGAAGGGAGCCGGTTCGGCTCCTTCGCCCGCGATTGGCCGCAGGCTCATCCCGTCGATTTGGGTTTTCTTGGCCCCTGACTGTTTCGCTGCGAAAACCCCCGCTTTCGAGGGTTGGATTTCCTTGGATTTCCTTGGATTCTCTCGTCAGAAACAAGACTTATCAATGGGTTACGCGGGAAACTCGAGCAAAAGCTTTTCTACGCCCTTCGCCCTTGGCAAACGAACCCCGGACGGGAGGCGCGGCCGAAGCCAGGCGGATGGGCAGGATCGTTCATAGGGCAAGCTTAACCTGAATTCCGATTTTCCGCAACCAATTGTCAGCTCTTACCGCGTTAGGCATTGGTGCTCTTGAAGGCGTCATGGCCGCCCCCGGATCACAGTCTGGGGTGTCCCGGCTATCCACGAGAACACTGTTTTATCAGGATAAGCATCGGATAAGAGGCATTGTCACGGAGATTATCGCGGCGGGGCGGCGTGGATGGCCGGCACAAGGCCGGCCATGACGACATCAACATCGAACGCTATAAAAAGCCTAATTGTCAGCTCTGATTGCGCCCGAGGGTAATCGGCCGGTTCCGCATACGGTCGCAAGATCGTGCGCGTTGCCAACCTCCATCCAAACATGCTGAGAAACGGGCTCGGCGGAGACTTGAAACGCCGCTTGTGGAAGGACCAGGGGGGGGCGTCGTGCGGTGCGATTGGATAGGGACGGAAGCCACGCTCGGCCCGACGCCGCCATGACCACGCAGCCAAGGGGCCGCTTCATCACGCTCGAGGGCGGCGAGGGCGCAGGCAAGTCCATTCAGGCCAAGTGGCTCGAGCAGCGTCTCGCCGGGCTCGGGCTTGCCGTCGTTCGAACGCGCGAGCCGGGAGGCTCTCCGGGCGCCGAGGCGCTGCGCGAGGCGATTCTTTCCGGTTTCGCGGGTGAGTTTAACGCAACCGGGCAGGCGTTCCTGTTCTCCGCCGCCCGTGTCGACCATCTCGACAAGACGATTTTGCCGGCGCTCGCAAGGGGCGCGTGGGTCGTTTCCGACCGGTTCGCCGATTCGACCCGAGCCTATCAGGGCGCGGCGGGGAACCTGCCGCCGGAGTTCATCGCCTCACTCGAGCGCCTGACGGTCGGCGCGAACCGGCCCGACCTGACGCTGATCCTCGACCTCGACCCGGAAATCGGCCTCAAGCGGGCCGCCGCCCGAAGGCAAACGGGGCCCGCCGACCGTTTTGAATCGGAGGGACTGCCATTTCACCAGACCCTTCGGCGGGCGTTCCTCGACATTGCGGCGGCCGAGCCTTTGCGCTGCATCGTCATCAACGCCGACGGGACGGAGGACGACGTCGCCGCCGCCATTTGGTCGGCGGTCGAGAGCAGGCTGCATCCGGCGAGCACGCTCAAGGCCAAGCGTGCATGAGGAATTCTCAACGGCGACAGCTCTCGACCCTCATGCCGAGGAGCCGCGCGAAAGCGCGGTGGCTCGAAGCAGGCTCCAGCCCTCGGCGCCGGCGGCTCTTGGAGCGTCCTTCGAGGCCGCTTCACGGCGCCTCAGGCCAAGGAGATTGCAAGGTCCTATCTCCTCAGTTCCTCGCATGATCCAGCCCCGCTCAAAAAAGCCCGAGGCCGACGATCTTCCGGAAGCCGACGCGCTCGCCGGCGCGCCTCATCCGCGCCATGTCACTTCGCTCGTCGGTCATGAGCGCGCCGAAGCGGAAATGCTGTCGGCCTATCGCGAGGGCCGCCTCGCTCACGCCTGGCTGATCGGGGGCAGGGAGGGGATCGGCAAGGCGACGCTTGCCTGGCGATTCGCCCGCTTCGTGCTCGCGAACCCGGATCCGGCTGCAAGGGCGGTCCGCGAGGCGCGCAACCTTCATGTTGAGCCGACGCATCAAGCGGCGCGGCTCCTCGCGGGGCTCGCCCATCCCGATTTTGCTCTCATCCGCCGCGAGTGGCAGGGCGCAACGAAGAGGCTCGCGAGCGAGATTTCGGTCGAAGCGGTGCGGCACGGACTGCAAATCTTCCAGCTCTCCGCCGCCTTCGGCGGCTGGCGGATCGCGATCGTGGATTCAGCCGAGGACCTGAATCGTAACAGCGCCAACGCCTTGCTCAAAATGGTTGAGGAGCCGCCGCAACGGGCGCTGATCCTCATCGTGTCGCATCGGCCGGGCCAGATCCTGCCGACGATTCGCTCTCGCTGCCGCCGTTTGCGGCTCGATCCTTTGTCAGAGGATGAGATCGTACAGGCCGTGATCGGCCTTGGGCCGCCCTGGAGCGAAGCCGGCGGCAATGCCGTCGCTGCCGCCGCCAGGCGCGCTGACGGATCGGTTCGCGAGGCCCTGATCCGCCTCGCGCCCGAATCGGAGGGGGTGGGCGCGCTGATCGACACGATCATGGCCGGCCTGCCGCGCCCCGATCCGCGTGCGGTCGCGAGGCTCGCTGACGCTGTCAGCGGACGGATGGGAGACGAGGCGTATCGCGCCTTCCACCGCGAGCTCTACGGCTGGATTGCGACCTACGCGCGCGACTTTGAGCCCGGCTCGCTTAGGGTTGAAGAGATTGGCGAACTTTGGGACCGCATCCGTGACGCTGAGCGCCAAACGGATGCGCTTAATCTCGATCGCAAGCTGCATGTTCTGGCGCTCTTCGCCGAGATCGCCGCAACCGCGCCCCGCAGCTTAAGGGATAACTCCTAACCAAGCCCCTGGTGCTGAGGAGCGGCGCCTCAAGGCGACGCATCTCGAAGCACGCTCCAGAGCGCACCGCCCCGTGGATCATCCTTCGAGACGCCATGCTTCGCATGGCCCTCAGGATGAGGTTGGCGGAGGGCCAGCCATGGCGCTGCAGCGACCCATAGATTTTCGTCGCCGCTCAAAAACTTTTGCTTTAGGACGGCGCGCATGAGCCGCTTCTTCATCACCACGGCGATTCCTTACGCCAATGGCGCGCCCCATATCGGCCACGCCTACGAGCGCATCGCGACCGACGCGATCCAGCGCTTCATGCGGCTCGACGGGCGCGAGACTCTTTTCGTCACTGGCATGGACGAGCACGGCCTCAAGGTTCAGCAGGCGGCGGCGCGCGAAGGGGTGACGCCGCAGCAGTTTGTCGATCGCGTCGCCGGCGAATTCGAGGCGATGGGCGAGATGCTGAACGCCCGCGCCGACGATATCGTGCGCACGACGCAGCCGCGGCACGCGCGCGCCTCCCAGGCGATCTGGGAGCGGATGGCCGCCAACGGCGACGTCTACTTATCGAAATATTCCGGCTGGTATTCGGTGCGCGACGAGGGCTATTTCGAAGAGAGCGAACTGACCGACGGCCCGGACGGCAAGAAGCTCGCGCCGAGCGGCGCGCCTGTCGAATGGTTTGAAGAAGAGAACTACTTTTTCAAGCTCTCAGCTTACGCCGATAAGCTTCTGGCGCATTACGAAGCCCATCCCGAATTCATCACGCCTGAAACCTATCGGAACGAGATCGTCGCCTTCGTGAAGCGTGGGCTTGCCGATTTCCCGATCAGCCGCGCGACGCTGAAATGGGGCGTGCCGGTTCCGGGCGACCCGAAGCACGTGATGTATGTCTGGGTCGACGCGCTGACCAATTACATCACCGCGACCGGCTTTCCGGACCACGGCCCGCGGACCCGGTTTTGGCCGGCAGACGTCCATGTCATCGGCAAGGACATCACGCGCTTCCATGCCATCTACTGGCCGGCTTTCCTGATGTCCGCCGGCCTGCCCGTGCCGAAGCAGGTGGTCGTGCACGGCTTTCTCTTCAACCGCGGCGAGAAGATGTCGAAGTCGGTCGGCAACGTCGTCGACCCGAAGGCGATGGTCGAGGCTTACGGCCTCGACGCGGTGCGCTATTTCTTCCTGCGGGAGGTGCCTTTCGGCCAGGACGGCAGCTACTCGCATGAAGCGATCGTCGCCCGCATGAATGCCGACCTCGCCAACGACATCGGCAATCTGGCGCAGCGCTCGCTGACCATGATCGCGAAAGCCGGCGCACGCACGCCCGACTGGCGTCAGACGACGCCGGCCAAGGAGGATCTGGCGATGCTCGCGCGCGCCGACGCGCTCGTTGGCGAAGCGCGCCGGCACATGAAGGGTTTCGCGCTCAATCTCTACATCGCCGCCGTTTTCGAGGTCGTGTCGGAGGCCAATCGCTATTTCGCCAACGCCGAGCCCTGGAGGCTCGCCAGGAGCGAACCTGCGCGCATGGGGCTCGTGCTCTACGTGACGATCGAAACCTTGCGCGTCGCCGCGATCCTGCTGCAGCCGGCGATGCCGGCGAGCATGGGCCGCCTTCTCGATCTCATCGGCGTCCCGCCGGAGGCCCGCACGTTTGCGGCGCTGGACGCCGGCGGGCGCGTTGGCCAGTTCGACGCGCCGCATCGGCTCGAGCCGGGCAGGGCGCTGCCGCCGCCCGCGCCGGTCTTTCCCCGTTATGTCGAAGCGGAGCCGGTGAAGTGAAGGCCTGGGAGGCTTGGGCCGGCGCCGAATGACGATCATCGACAGCCATTGCCACCTCGATTTTCCCGACTTCGCCAACGACCTTGACGGGGTTGTCGAGCGCGCGCGCGCCGCTGGCGTCGAGCGGATGATCACCATCGGCACAAAAGTGTCGAGGGCCGCGGGCGTGGTCGCGATCGCGGAGCGGTACGACGACGTCTTCTTCACCGTCGGGACGCATCCCCATGAGGCGGCGGGAGACGACGCCGAGGATTTCGACGCCATGCGCGCCTTCGCCAGACACCCCAAATGCGTTGGGATCGGCGAGGCCGGGCTCGACTACCACTATGACAATGCGCCGCGCGTTGTTGCTCGGCGAGTTTTTCGCGGCCACATAGCGCTCGCCCGCGAGCTCGACCTGCCGCTCGTCATCCACACGCGCGACGCCGACGACGACATGGGCACGATCCTGGCCGAGGAAATGGGGCAGGGGCGGTTCCGCGCCCTCCTCCATTGTTTCACCGCCTCGCGGAAACTCGCCGAGACCGCGCTCGGCCTCGGGCTCTCGATCTCGTTTTCCGGCGTGGTGACGTTCAAGAAGTCGGAGGACTTGCGCGCCATCGCCCGCGACGTCCCGCTCGACCGAATCCTGGTCGAGACCGACGCGCCTTATCTCGCCCCGGCGCCCCATCGCGGCCGCCGCAACGAGCCGGCGTTCGTGGTCTCGACGGCCGACGTGGTCGCCAAGGCGCGCGGAATGACGCCGGAAGCGCTGGCCGAGGCGACGCGCGCCAACACCCACGCCATCTTTGGCAGGCTGTCGCATTGACGCTGCGATTGACCATCCTCGGCTGCGCTTCGTCCGGCGGCGTGCCACGGGTCGGGGAGGGGTGGGGCGCCTGCGATCCAGCCAATCCGAAGAACCGTCGCCTCCGCTGCTCGGTGCTTGTGGAGCGCTTCGGGTCCGACGGCGCGACGACGGTCCTCATCGACACGTCGCCCGACTTGCGGGAGCAGCTGATCGGCGCCGAGGTCAAGCGGCTGGACGGCGTCCTTTTGAGCCATCCCCACGCCGACCACACGCACGGCATCGACGATCTGAGGCCGCTTTGCCTGGCCATGCGGCGCCGGCTGAATGTGTATATGAACGAGCAGACCTCGCTCAGAATCGCCCAAGCCTTCTCCTATATTTTTCAAACCCCTGACGGAAGTTCTTACCCTCCGATCGCAGCCGAACAGCGCCTGACCGCCGGCCGCCTCTGCCGCATCGAGGGCCCGGGAGGAGCCGTCGAGGCGATGCCGTTCGATCTCGACCACGGCGACATCAGCGCGCTCGGCTTTCGCTTCGGGGCGCTCGCTTACACGCCTGACGTGAAACGGATTCCCGAGACGAGCCGACCCTTCCTCGAAGGCCTGGACGTGTGGATCATCGACGCCCTGCGCTATCGCCCGCACCCGTCCCATTTCAGCCTCGACGAGGCGTTGTCGTGGATCGAAACGATGCGTCCGCGGCGCGCGATCCTCACCAACTTGCATACGGATCTCGATTACGAGACCTTACGCGCGAAGCTGCCGGCGCATGTGACGCCGGCTTATGACGGGATGCGCGTCGAGGGCTTCGACGCCTGACAGTCGACGGGGGAAACGCGATGACGCCAGTCGAGAGCGCGATACGCGACTTCGTGCGCGAACATGCCGAAGCGGAGACGCGCTTCCTCGCCGAGATCGTGAAGGTTCCGTCAGACAATCCGCCAGGAGATTGCAGCCCCCCCGCCGAAGTCGTCGCCACGCTTCTGGAAGGACTTGGTTTTCAGGTCGAGCGGCACAAGGTTCCCGAAGCCCTCGTCAAGGCCAACGGCATGATTTCGGCGACCAACCTGATCGTCAGGCGCCGGTTCCGGCAGGGCCCGACAATCGCGCTCAACGCCCATGGCGACGTGGTGCCACCGGGTACGGGGTGGACGCATGACCCTTATGGAGCCGAGATTGTCGACGGGTGGATGATCGGGCGCGGAGCCGCGGTGTCGAAGTCGGACATTGCGACTTATGCGTTCGCCATGCTGGCTCTCGAAAAATGCGGCGCGGCGCTCAATGGCGCGGTCGAGCTGCACGTCACTTACGACGAAGAGGCGGGCGGCGAGATCGGCCCGCGCTATCTCATCGAGCAGGGGCTGTCGCGTCCGGATCTCGCGATCGGCGCGGGCTTTTCCTACGCGGTCGTCAACGCCCACAACGGCGCCCTTCATCTCGAGATCGAGGTCCTGGGCCGCTCGGCTCACGCCGCCCGCCCCTCGACCGGCGTCGATGCGCTCGAAGCCGCGAACGCGATCCTGTCCGCTCTTTATGGCTGGCGCGGCGGCCTCGAGGCGCGGACCTCGGCGATCGCCGGGATCGGTTCGCCGCAGATGACGGTCGGGCTGATTTCGGGCGGGATCAACACCAATGTGGTGCCGGATCGCGTGACCTTCCGCCTGGACCGGCGCATTGTGCCGGAGGAAGATCCGGCCGAGGTCGAGGCGGAGTTGCGCGCGGTCATCGCCCGCGCGGCGACGCTCCATCCTGACGCCAAGGTCGAGGTCAAGCGCATCCTGCTGGCCGAGCCGCTGACGCCGACCCCGGCCGGAGCGAAGCTGACCGAGGTTTTGTGCCGCCAGGCGAGCCGGGTGATGGGCGAAACGATCGCGGCTTCTGGCGTGCCGCTCTACACCGACGCGCGGCACTACGCAAAAGCTGGCGTTCCGATCGTGCTCTATGGCGCCGGCCCCCGCACCATCGAGGAAGCCAACGCTCATCGCGCCGACGAGCGCCTGCCGCTGTCGGACTTGGTCAAGGCGACGGAAGTGATCGCGCTGACGCTGGCGGAGCTCATGGGCGCGTGAAGGTTCGTCGGGCGTCGCCTCAATGAGGCAAGGGCAGGGGGCTCGGCCCTGCCCCACCGTGCGCCTCAGTATCCGACCGTGAACCGTTCGCGGATGTGGGCGGGCTTCTCGAACGAAAGGTTGCTGCCTTTGATCCTTACCCAGCCGGAACTTGCCGCCTCGGCCTTGGAGGCGGCGGGAAACTGAGGCGTGTCGATGACTCCACGCTGGACGCGACTTCGAGGCGCCGGCCCCACCGATCGACGAAATCGCGTTTCACGCCCGATTCCTGGACCGCCTCGCCCCTGAGCTTCGGATCGCTCGCGGTGATTAGCCGGGGCGCAAGGCCGAATGGCCGCAACCCACAAAGCCCGGGGCTTTGGCGCCAGCGTAGGTTCCATAATAACTCTTATGCGAATTGAGTCCCAAGCTTCCCAGAGCAAGTATGAGTTCTGTGACGGCTGCGGAAACGGTTGGCCTGCCCTGTTTCGTGGGCGGGCCGAGAAGATTGGCGCCCCACGCCTTGGTCGTCGACGCGTGGTCCTTCGTCGAGACCGAACCGAAATTGATCGGCGGCGGCGCCCAAATGCGGCTCGCGCGCGTTATCGCAGCATCCATCGGTCGCGGAAAGGAGCGCGGATGCGCGGGCGCCTTGGGGCGCCGTTCGTGTGGACGCGCGGATGAACGATGGCCTAGATCTCCACGGGATCCGACATCAAATCGCTCATATCGAGCCCATTGAGCGGCAGTCTGCGGTAGGACCTGGGCGAACGCCGCGCCCGATGGATGAAAGGAAAGAGCTCTATGCCCCGTTCGACGGCGCTCGGGTCTGGCGGGGATCCGCTGATCTGGTTGGGCCTCGCCGCCGCCACCCTCTTCTTCGTGGCGAGCGGCGCAGTCGCTTATCTCAATTTTCAAACTTTGAAACAGGACAGCGCTCTCGTTGTCCGCAGCGGTGACACGCTGACCGCCCTGGAGGATGTGCTTTCCACCGTCAAAGACGCGGAAACTGGCCAACGAGGCTATCTGCTCACCAATAAGGACAGTTACCTCGATCCATACAACACGGCTATACTGGAAATTGGGCCGAGCCTCGATGCGCTGCAGCGGCTGACGCTCGACAATCCCACGCAGCAGGACCGCCTCGGAAGCCTGAGACAGCACGTTGGGTCCAAGCTCGCCGAGCTCAAGCACACGATCGATCTCCGCCAAAGTCAGGGCCAGGCCGCGGCGCTCGCCGAGGTGCAAACCGATCGCGGCAAACAGGACATGGACGCCATCCGCGACCAGGTCGCAGCGATGGAGCGCGAAGAGATCGATCTGCGCGCCAAGCGGCTCGCGGAAATCGCTGACGCCTATTGGAGGGCGATCCTCGGCGGCATTATCTCGAGCCTGCTCGGACTTGGCCTGACCGGAGTCGTCGGTTTTCTGATCCTTCGCTCGGAAGCTGCGCGGCGCCGGGAGGATTGGCTTCAGACGGGTCGTGTCGGGCTCTCGAAAGCGATGCTCGGCGACCAGCCGATCAATCAGCTCGGCGACGCCATTCTGGGCTACCTGTGCCGGTATCTCGACGCTCATGCCGGCGCTGTCTTCTCCAGAGACAGAAATGGCCCCTATCGCCGGGTGTCGAGCTATGGCGTCCCTGCCGGTGCGAAGATTCTGGATCATTTCGCCAGCGGAGACGGGCTGCTCGGCCAGGCGGCGGTCGAAGGCCGATCAATTCTCGTCCGGGACGTCCCGGATGGCTATCTCGCCATCGGTTCGGCATTCGGGGAAGGCAAGCCCCGGCACCTGGTTGTCGCGCCTGCAATCGTGGACGGGTCGACCAACGCGGTGCTGGAGTTTGGATTCGTCCACCCGCTCAAGGAAGACGCGCTCTTCCTTCTCGAGCAGATGTCGGAAGGGATCGGCATTGCCGTTCGTTCCGCCAACTATCGCGCCGAGCTGCAGAACTTCCTCGAAGAAACGCAGCGTCAAGCCGAAGAGCTGCAGGCGCAGGGAGAAGAGCTCAGGGTCTCGAACGAGGAACTCGAGGAGCAGGGCCGTGCGCTGAAGGAGTTGCAGTCCCGCCTCGAACTTCAGCAAGCCGAACTCGAGCAGACCAATTCGCAGCTCGAGGAGCAGGCGCAGCAGCTCGAGAACCAACGGGACGATCTCGAACGCGTGAACGACATCGTGCGCCTCCGGGCTCAGGAACTCGAGCGGGCGAGCCAGTACAAATCAGACTTCCTGGCGAACATGTCGCACGAACTCAGGACGCCCCTGAACTCGCTCTTGATCCTCGCGAAGCTCCTCGCCGACAATGACACCGGACGGCTGAGCGAGGAGCAGGTGCGTTACGCTCAGACGATCCAATCGTCCGGCAACGATTTGCTCACGCTCATCAACGACATCCTCGACCTGTCGAAGATCGAGGCAGGGCATATGGAGATCAAGCCCGAGCCGCTCGCCCTCGCGCGCCTGACCAAAGACCTCACGAACCTCTTCAAGCCGGTCGCCGAGAGGAAAAATCTGGAGTTTCGGGTCGAAGTCGCGCCGGAATGCCCAACTCATATCGAGACCGACGGGCAAAGGCTCGAGCAGGTGTTGCGGAACCTGCTCTCAAATGCATTCAAGTTCACGGAACAAGGCAAGGTCGAGTTGAGCGTCGGGCGCGCCTCCGACGGTCGGATCGCGCTATCGGTCGCCGACACCGGCATCGGCATCTCCCAGGACAAACAGAACGCCGTGTTCGAACCTTTCCGGCAGGCTGACGGAACGATCAGCCGCAAGTATGGCGGCACCGGCCTCGGGCTATCGATCTGTCGAGAACTCGTCCGTCTGCTTGGCGGAACGCTCGGGCTCAAAAGCGTGGAAGGTCAGGGCAGCACGTTCACGGTCGTCGTTCCCGAAACCTTCGGGGCCGCGACCGCGCAGCCGCCAGCGGAGGCGCCTCGAGCTTCCCCTGCCCCGCTCACCGTCGACTCGCCGCAGCCGGTCGCGGCACCGGTCGCGACCGGACGACCGGATCGGCGCGTCGAGGACGACCGAGATCGGCTGAGTGGTCAGAGGCGCGTCCTTTTGATCATCGAGGACGACCAGAGTTTCGCCCGCATCCTTCAGGATCTCTCGCACGAGATGGGGTTCGAATGCCTTGTCGCCGGCGGTGCGACGGAGGCGCTCGCACTCGCCACGGAAGTCCATCCAAGCGCGGTCGTCTTGGACGTGGGGCTGCCGGACCATTCCGGCCTTTGGGTGCTCGATCAGCTGAAGCGGGATGTCCGCACCCGTCACATTCCCGTTCATGTGGTTTCAGCCTCCGACAACGCGCAAACGGCTCTCTCGCTCGGCGCTATCGGCTACGCGCTGAAGCCGGTGAAACATGAGGACTTGACCGAGGTTCTCAAGAAGCTCGAGACGAAGCTCGCGCAGCGAATGCGCAGAGTTCTCATCGTCGAGGATGATGCGGTTCAGCGTGACGCGGTGCGCAGACTGCTGGGCTCGCACGAGGTCGAGACCGTCGCCGTCGCCACGGCCGCCGAATGCCTCCTTCTTCTCAAGAACCAGACTTTTGACTGCATGGTCCTCGACCTGTCGCTTCCGGACGCGTCCGGATATTCGCTTCTCGAAACCTTGAGCCAGGAAGGCGCCTATTCCTTTCCGCCAGTCATTGTCTATACGGGCCGCGATCTTTCCGGCGAGGAAGAGCAGAGACTGCGCCGCTACTCGAAGTCGATCATCATCAAGGGGGCGAAATCGCCCGAGCGGCTTCTCGATGAGGTCAGCCTGTTCCTGCATCAGGTCATTTCCGACCTGCCGGACGAACAGCAGAGAATGATCCGCCAGGCGCGCAACCGCGACGCCCTGCTCGAAGGGCGGCGAATCCTTGTAGTCGAGGACGATGTGCGGAACGTTTATTCCCTCACAAGCATTCTCGAACCGCGCGGCGCGCGCGTGCAGATTGCACGAAACGGCCGCGAGGCCATCGAGGCGATCGATAAATCCTTCAAGGAAGGCGACGCGATCGACCTCGTTCTGATGGACGTCATGATGCCGGTGATGGACGGCTTGATGGCGACCGAGAAGATCCGCCAGAATCCCGACCGGAGAAAGCTGCCGATCATCATGTTGACAGCAAAAGCCATGCCCGACGATCAGGAGCGATGCCTCTCGGCCGGCGCGAACGACTATATGGCGAAGCCCCTCGATGTCGAGAAGCTGCTGTCACTCATCCGCGTGTGGATGCCCAACGGCTGATCGGACGGCGCGGTGGATAAGACCGAGGAAATAGAGATTCGATTGCTGCTGGAGGCGCTGTTCCAGAAGTACCATTTTGACTTTCGCGGTTACGCCATGGCTTCGCTGAAACGGCGCCTGAAGCGTGCGCGCGACGACCTGGGTTTTGCGACCACTTCCGCCCTGCAGGACCGGTTGCTGCGCGATTCTGCGATGGCGCCGAAGCTGGTTGGGTACCTGACGGTTCAAGTCAGCGAAATGTTTCGCGATCCCGCCTATTTCCGGACGATTCGGGAGCGGGTCGTTCCCCATCTCCGCACCTACCCTTCGCTGAAGGTCTGGATCGCCGGCTGCAGCGCGGGCGAAGAGCTCTATTCGTTCGTCATTCTGTTCCGCGAGGAGGGTCTGGAAGACCGGACCCTGTTTTATGCGACCGACGTCAATCAGGAAGCCCTGACAAAAGCCGAGACCGGCATCTACGATCTCGATCGGATCAAAATGTTTACCGAGAACCATCGCCTTTCGGGAGGAAAGTCCTCCCTGTCGGACTATTACACCGCAGCTTATGGCCGCGCTTCCTTCAGCAGGCGCCTTCGCCAGCGTGTTGTGTTTTCCGACCACAGCCTGGTGACCGATGCTTCATTCGGCGAAATGCATCTCATATCGTGCAGAAACGTGCTGATCTATTTCGATAAGGCGTTGCAGAACCGGGCGGTTGGCCTGTTCAGGGATTTGCTTGCGCGCCGGGCGTTTCTCGGAATTGGCGCGAAGGAGAGTCTGCGTTTCACGGAATATGCGAACGCGTTTGCCGAGTTCGCGAAAGATGAGCGAATTTACCAGAAGCAGAGCGGCCCGTGAGCGGACTTGCTCCGGACGCGGTCGTGATCGGCGCCTCGGCGGGCGCGCTCGACGTGCTGTCGAACCTCCTGCCCGGCCTGCCGGCGGACTATCCCTTGCCAATTCTGATCGTCGTTCACCTGCCCCCTGATAAGACCAGCTTGTTCGCTGACCTTTTGCGCGCGCGCTGCAGAATTCGAGTGCGCGAGGCGGAGGACAAGGAGCCGATCGAGCCTGGGGTCGCCTACTTCGCCCCACCGGACTATCATCTCTTGGTCGAACAGGATAAGCGCCTGTCTTTGTCGGACGACGAGCCGGTCCTGTTTTCGCGTCCCTCGATCGACGTTCTGTTCGAGAGCGCCGCTGACGCCTATGGCGGCGGTCTGATCGGGGTGGTGCTGACCGGAGCCAACAGCGATGGCGCAAACGGCCTTAAGGCTGTGGTCGGAGGAGGCGGCGTGGCGGTCGTTCAAAGTCCGGAGAGCGCCTATGCGGCCGCGATGCCGGAGGCGGCCATCGCAGCCTGCCCCAGCGCTCGCGTTCTGCCGGTGAACGAGATCGCTACCTATCTGCGGGAGGTTGGAGCCCGATGACCTCCGAGACCGGACCCGTCTATTTTCTGCTCGTTGACGACCTTGAGGAAAACCTGCTGTCGCTGGAAGGCCTGCTGCGGCGCGACGGCCTTGTGCTGCTCAAGGCGCGCTCAGGACCCGAGGCGCTGGAGCTGCTCCTGCAACACGACGTCGCGCTCGCCATTCTCGATGTGCAGATGCCCGAAATGGACGGCTACGAGCTCGCCGAGCTCATGCGGGGAACCGAGCGAACCCGCCGGGCGCCGATCATCTTTCTCACCGCGGGAGCTGCCGACCGTCAGCGCAGATTCCGTGGGTACGAAGCTGGCGCCGTGGACTTCCTGAACAAGCCAATCGAGCCTGACATTCTGCGCAGCAAGGCCGGCGTGTTCTTCGAGCTCTACCAGCAGCGTCACCAGATCGCCGCCCAACGCGACGAGCTCAAGTCCTATGCTGCTGCCCTCACCGAGGCGGACAGACGCAAGGACGAGTTTCTGGCGACGCTCGCGCATGAGCTGCGCAATCCGCTCGCGCCGATACGCAATGGGCTCGACATCCTGCGGACGTCTCCAACCGCGCCAAACGCCGAAGAGATTCGCGACGTCATGGACCGACAGCTCTCGCATCTCGTGCGGTTGGTCGACGATCTCCTCGATGTGTCGCGCGTGAGCCAGGGCAAGATCGAGCTTCGCAAAGCCCGGATCACATTGAGCGACGTCATCAAGAGCGCCATTGACGCGAGCAATCCGCTGATCATTGCGGGTCGTCACGAACTCAAGCTCGATATGCCCGACGCCCCGGTCTGGCTGGACGCCGACCTGATGCGACTGTCTCAGGTCGTCAGCAATCTTCTCAACAACGCCGCGAAATATACCCCTGAGGGCGGCACGATCGTTCTTTCAACGCGACGGGACGGCGCCGAGGCGGTTGTGACCGTCTCCGACAATGGCGTCGGCATACCTCCCGACATGCTTCCGCGGGTTTTTGATCTCTTCACTCAGGTTCGCGACACCCTGGATCGCTCGCATGGCGGCCTCGGAATTGGTCTCGCCCTCGTGAAGCAGCTTGTGGAGATGCATGGCGGATCGATCGCCGCCGACAGCGCCGGCCCCGGCAAGGGCAGCGCCTTCCGCCTGCGCCTGCCCGTGATGGAGGTTGCGCCGGCGTCGCCGGAAGTGACGGAACCCGATTCCCGTCTGGCGCCACAGAACGCGGCGCTGAAGGTCCTGATTGTGGACGACAATGTCGATGTCGCGCAGACCATGGGCTGGATGCTGGAGACGATCGGTCACGACTATCGGATGGTCCATGAAGGCAAGCTCGCCGTTCAGACGGCGCGGGACTACCGACCCGACGCCATCCTGCTCGATATCGGGATGCCCGGAATGGACGGTTACGCCGTCTGCCGCGCTCTTCGCGAGCAGACGCTGTTCGACGATACGGTGATCATCGCGCAGACCGGATGGGGCCAGACTCAAGCTGGCGCGGCTCCGGGAGCATCAGGATTTAATCATCATCTGGTCAAGCCGGTGACGATCGATCGGCTGGAAGACTTGCTGGCCCATATCGTTTCGGCGCGGGGGAAGAGCCACGTCGCCAACTGAAGTGAAAGCGGCGCGCGGCCCGCACTCTTTGGCGTCAGCCGGTGGAATGGTCGGAGTGGCGGGATTCGAACCCACGACCCCTAGTCCCCCAGACTAGTGCGCTAACCGGGCTGCGCTACACTCCGACGGCGCTCCTTATAGGGGCCGTCGCCGCGGCGCGCAATGTGGCGCTTGGGCTGAGCGTGTCAAGACGCCGACGCGCTCGCATGCGCAAGGATGCGTTGCGCCTCGAGAATTTCGGCCAGCGCTTCGCGCAGCGCCGCATGGGCGTCGTCCGCGATCCTGAGACGGGTTTCCCGCGCGCCGGGACCGTCCTGAGCCCCCGCGCGAGGTTCGCCGCCGCGCGCCGCTTCGGCGGAAGACGCAACGGGCGCTAGAGCCACGTTCGACAGCACCTGAACGCCCTGCTCCTTGAACAACTTCTGGACGCCCTTGATCGTGTAGCCTTCGTCGTACAGGAGACGCTTGATGACTCTGAGCCGCTCGATGTCCTCAGGGCGATAGTAGCGCCGCCCCCCGGCCCGCTTGAGCGGCCGGATCTGGGGGAACCGCGTCTCCCAGAAGCGCAGCACATGCTGCGGCAAATCCAGCGAATTGGCGACTTCGCGGATCGTCCGGTAGGCTTCGGGACTCTTCTCCATGGGCGCACTCGCTGGCGCCCGCTGCGTGAGAATCAGGGCGCCTCCGTTCAACGATGACGGATTATTGGCCGATCGGGGCCGAAACGCCAGGGTCGCGCTCGCGGAAGACCCGCCCTACCCTTTTTCTGGTTCGTCGTGCCCGTTGATCCTGGCCTTCAGCACGTTTGACGGCTTGAACACCATCACCCTGCGGGGAAGGATCGGCACCTCGACCCCGGTCTTTGGATTGCGGCCCACGCGCTCGCCCTTGGAGCGGACGACAAACGAGCCAAAGCCGGACAGCTTGACCGTTTCGCCGCGGGCGGCCGCATCGCAGATCTCGTCCAGAACCGATTGGACCAACTCCGCCGATTCCGTGCGCGACAATCCGATCTTTTGATAAACGATCTCCGACAAATCGGCGCGAGTCACGGTTTTTCCAGATTCGCGGCCAACCCTAGCGTTCGCCATATCGAGCCCCACTCAATTTCCCCCGACCGCGCAGTGTCAGGCCCTCACCGCGCAAGGCCTCGACGCGCGCGCCAACGAATGTGTCCGAGCCGTATCGGATTCCCCGTTTTAGTCCCGGCGGTCCCCTGAGGGATCGAGCCTAAAATCTGTGGAATAGATAAGCCACGTTTGTCGCATCGCCGCAACCGGCGCTGGCGCGACCCGGCCCCCTTCGTCTTGCGTCCTCCCGCAACCATGCCCCATAGGCAAGCCTAGCAAATGATGCAAGGAGTGTCGATTGAGCGCCTCGAAGCCCGACGGACCGCCCCGGATCGCGCTGGTGACCGGGGCCTCGCGCGGCATTGGCCGCGCGGCGGCGCTCGCCTTGGCCAAGTCGGGCGCGCATGTTGTGGCGCTGGCTCGCACCCAGGGCGGACTCGAGGAACTGGACGACGAAATTCGAGCGCTCCGGCCTGAAGAGCCAGAGGCGACGACCCTGGTTCCCATGGATTTGCGCGACTTTGCCGCCATCGATCGGCTGGGCGAAGCTCTCAATCGCCGGTGGGGCCGGCTCGACGCCTTCGTCGGCAATGCCGGCGTCCTGGGTCTGTTGACCCCCTTGCATCAACTTGATCCGAAAACGTGGGACGACGTGATGGCGGTCAACGTGACCGCCAACTGGCGCCTCATCCGGTCGCTCGATCCGCTGCTTCGCCTGTCCGACGCCGGCCGCGTCGCGTTCATCACCTCCGGCGCCGCGAGCCGGGCGGATCTGCGCGCCTATTGGGGCCCGTACGCCGTCTCGAAGGCCGCGCTCGACGCGCTCGCCCGAACCTACGCCGCCGAGACCCTCAACACCTCGACCGTCCGCGTCATGCTCATCAATCCGGGGCCGCTTCGCACCCGCATGCGCGCAACTGCAATGCCCGGCGAAGATCCGTTATCGTTACGAACGCCCGACGACCTCGCTCCGAAAATTGTCGAGATGTGCTCGCCGGAATGGGACCAGACGGGCAAGCTTTACGATTTTCCCTCGGACCGCATCCTCAACTTCAAGGCTCCCGACTGAGGCAAGCCGATCGCGTTGGACTTGGCCGCGACATTGAGTCCGAATTCGCTTTTTTGAGTCTCCTTTGCCACGTGAAACGCCTGATTTTGCGGGCGATTCAGCGGAAGGCCCGCGGCGCTGCGACAATCGTGAAATGTGTACGCCGTTTCCTCTGGAACCCTCGGCAGGGGACCGAGTTTCTGCGCGAGTCGCTGAAATGAGGAGTCGCTCATGGCACGAGAGCCCGAGAAATCAGCCCGAGAAATAGGGAAAGCGAAAACCGAACCGAACGGGGCCTCGAAAAAGACCGGGAATGAGGACAATGCCGAGGCCAAGTCCGCGACGGAAATGCTCAAGGAGCAGCATCGCGGGCTTCAATCGACGCTCGCCAAGCGCTCTGCAGCCAACACCGATCGCAATGCGATTGTGAAGGAATTCGCCGCGGCTTGGTTGCCGCATGTGGTCGTCGAACAGGACGTCCTTGCGCCCGCGTTGAAGAACGCAGGAACCGACGAGGACAAGCTTGCCGCCGTCGCGATCCACAAGGACATCATCAATTGGCTCCTTGCGGATCTGTTGAGCGGCGGCAGCCGTGAATTTGGCCAGGCAAGGCTTGAGGCGCTCGCAAAACAATTCGATGCGCATGTGGAAGGCGCGGCGGCCGAAGACCATGGCATGTTCGCCCTTGTCACATCCGCCGAAACGTCAAATCCCGGACTGAATGCGCAGATGAAAGAGCGATACGAGCGCGTCAAGAGCCGCTTCGCCAACATGGATGAAAGCATCGGAGAGGCAATCGCTATGCTGGCGCCGCGGCGCCTCTCTGTACCCTCAAGCAGCCAGCGAAATCGAAGGGAGTATGAGATGAGCCGATATTCCAACGATCGAGATCGAGACGAGCAGGGTCGGTTCCTGTCCAATGACGAGCGCGGCTATTCCCGGGGTGGTTCCGGTCGCGACGACAACGGACGCTTCACGAGTGAAGGCGGCGGTCGCCGCTCGATGGGCCGCGAACGGGATGATGAAGGCCGCTTCACGAGTGATTACGGCTATTCCCGCGGGCGCTACCAGGGCGACGATCAGCACTATGGCGCCCGATCGTCTGGGTCCATGGGACGAGACCGCGACGAGGAAGGCCGCTTCACGAGCGAATATGGATCGCGCTCGCGCGGGCGCTATGACGAAGACGATCGTTACAGCGGGCGGTCGATGGGACAGGATCGCGACGACGAAGGGCGCTTGACCCGACGCGGCGGGTCGTCCGAGGGTCGCGGGACGGGCGGCTGGTTTGGCGACTCGGAGGGTCACTCTGAGGCTTCTCGCCGCGGCTGGGAAAGCGGCGATCACCGCAATAGCGGCTGGTACGGCGATTCCGAGCGCCATTCCGAGGCTACGCGCCGCGGCTGGGACAATCCCCGCCATGGCGAAAGCGGCTGGCATGGCGACTCCGAGGGTCGCTCGGAGGCGTCGCGCCGCGGTTGGGAAAGCCGCGAGGGCGGGCGCTCGCCCCGCGACGAAGAACGTTCCCAGCGCTACGACGAGATGCAGTCTCGCGGCCAGTCTCGATATGACGACGACCGCGGCTACCGCAGCAGAGATGACAACGACCGTGGCAACGGCGGTCGCGGACACGGTGGCTGGTCGGGCGATCCGGAAGGTCATTCGGAAGCCTCGCGCCGGGGCTGGCAGAACCGCCGCTGACGGCTCTCGTGTCAGCGATCCCATCCGGAACGGCCAAGCGAAAGCTTGGCCGTTTCCTTACGCAGATCAGGAGAACGATCCATGACCCGGAGACATGGCGGGCTGTCGGCCGCGAACGTTCTGCATCATCTGCAGGGCGCTCATTTTCCCGCATCCAAGGGCGACTTGCTTCGGCGAGCGCGAGACAATGGCGCTGGCCAGGATGCGCTCGAGCTGTTGGCGTCTTTGCCCGGCGACGCGGAATTCGAATCCCTGGCGGATGTGATGAGGGCCTGTGGAGGATCCGATCAGGTTCCTCAGACCGGGATCCTTGACGTGAAGCCATAAAGCCTGTTCGGGAGATCCGAGCCGCTCTCGGATTTTTCCTTGCCGCGAGCCCCAAGTCTCTGTATGAGGGCCGCTTCGTTGCGTCCCGCCGGGGGCTGAACGGAGGGCCGCGCGCTCCTTCTCAAGCGAGCCTGCGGCAGGGCCTCGATCGTCCGTCCTCCCGTGTTCCCGCCTTCGAACGATCCGGTTCGAGCCTTTCCCGGGCTCGAAGGGCTCCGCGTGGGACGCGGTTGAATTGGAAAGGCCCAACATGGCTCTCTATGAGCATATCTTCCTGGTGCGCCAGGACGTCACGCAGCAGCAAGTCGAGGCGCTGACGGAGCAGATCAAGACCCAAATCGCCACCCTCGGCGGCGCAGTCACCAAGGTCGAGCCTTGGGGTTTGAAGTCGCTTGCCTTCCGCATCAAGAAGAACCGCAAGGCTCATTTCACGCTTCTGAACATTGCCGCGCCTTCCGAGGCGGTGGTCGAGGTCGAGCGCCTGTTGAGCCTCAATGAGGACGTCATCCGCTATCTCACCATTCGCGTCGACGAGCATGAGGCCGGACCGTCGGCTATGCTGCGCAAGCGCGAGGACAGCGATCGCGACGATCGCGGACCGCGCGGACCGCGCGGGGATCGGCCGGATCGCGGCGACCGGGGAGACCGGGGAGATCGTCCGCCCCGCCGCCCGCGTGAAGACGCAGTCGTGGGAGGAGCAATCTGATGGCCAGCGCGCCCCGCCGCCCCTTTTTCCGCCGCCGCAAGTCGTGCCCGTTCTCGGGCGCCAACGCGCCGAAGATCGACTACAAGGACATGCGCCTGTTGTCGCGCTACATCTCCGAGCGCGGCAAGATCGTGCCCTCGCGGATCACCGCGGTCAGCGCCGGCAAGCAGCGCGAACTCGCCCAGGCGATCAAGCGCTCCCGATTTCTGGGCCTCCTGCCCTACGTGATCCGCTAACGACCGTCGGGCGTCGCCGCGCCTGAATTTCGAACCCGCCGCGTTTCGACGCGGCGGCAGCTGGAGGCGGGCGGGCGGCCCCCTTCTAACCGCAAGCCAACGCGGGACAGCGCTCCTCATGTTGCATCGCTTTGTCGTCGCCATCGGGGCTGGATGCGCCGCCGCGCTGCTGTTCGCGGTGAGCGCGCAGTCCAGCCTTCTGGCGATGACGCTCGCGTATCTCGCGCCGCTGCCGATCATGATCGCGACGCTCGGCTGGGGCCTCGACGGCGGCGCCATCGCCGCGGCGATTGCAATCGCGGTGCTCGCCGTGGTCGCCGAGCCGTTGTCCGCACTGGTGTTCGCCGGCTCGGTCGCTGTTCCGGCCTGGATCCTGGCCGCCTTTTCGGTCAGTCCGCTCGCGCGCTATCTCAAGCGCCTCAAAGCGGACGCGCCGGTCCACGCGCCCGTCGGCGCCATCGTTTCGCTCGCGGCGCTCTTGGGAATGCTCGGCAGCCTCGCCGTGCTGACGACCGTCATCGTGTTCTACGGCGGCTACCGTGAGGGCGCGCGCCACGTCGCGGAGTTGATCACCGCCCTCGCCGGCGACACGTTCGAGGGCGCGCCCGGCAATCTGACCGCGCGCGAATTCGCCGACATGCTGGTGCGCTACGGGCCGCCCGCGATCGCCGGCTCGACGCTGATGATGCTGTGCGTCAACCTCTACGCCGCGGCTCGTTCCACCCAATTGTCGCGCAATCTTCCGCGGCCATGGCCTGACATTCCGTCTTCGCTTTCGCTTCCCTGGCCGGTCGGCGTCGCATTCCTCGCCTGTGTCGCGGGCGCTTACGCCCTGCCCGCTCCGACCGCGCAATATTTCTCCATCGGCGCCGGAGGGCTGGGAGCGGCGCTGGCGCTGCAGGGCCTCGCGGTCGCGCACGCGCTGTCGCGCGGCCTCAAGATGCGGCCCCTGATGCTGATCGCCCTCTACGCCTGCTGCGTTCTGCGAGCCAAATACACCCTTCCGGCTCTCGCAGGCCTCGGAATCATCGATGGATTCCTCAAGCTGCGCTCGCGCGCGGCCCTCATTGCCTCCCCGACCCCGACTGGACCAAACAGGAGATAATTCCATGGACGTTATTTTACTCGAGCGCGTGGGCAAGCTCGGCCACATCGGCGAGACCGTGCGCGTGAAGGACGGCTACGCGCGCAATTTCCTTCTGCCGCGCGGCAAGGCGTTGCGTGCGACCGACGCCAACAAGAAAAAATTCGAGGTCCGGCGCGCCGATCTCGAAGCGCGCAACGCCGAACTCAAGCGCGGCGCGAACGAGGTGTCGGCCAAGCTCGACGGCGTCAAGGTGGTCATCATCCGCCAGGCCGGCGAGACCGGCCAGCTCTACGGCTCGGTCTCGGCTCGCGACATCGCCGAGGCGCTCAGCGCCGCCGGACACAAGGTCGAGCGCGCCCATGTCGCGATCCAGCAACCGATCAAGACGCTGGGCCTGCACCCCGTTCCCATTCACCTGCATCCCGAGGTCGAGTCGAAAGTCACCGTCAATGTCGCGCGCTCGCCCGAGCAGGCCGAACGACAGGCGAAGGGCGAAGACCTCTCGGTGCGCGAGCAGACCTCGATGGACGACCTCGGGCTCGAAGTCGGCAGGGCGCTGGCCGAGGCCGGCCCCAACGCCAGCTTCGACCAGTCATAAATCGCGGTCGGCGCGCACAAGTTTACGCGCGCCAGTGAAGCATCGACTTCGCGTGTCGTGCTCCGTCAGCGACCCACCGTCGCGCCTAGCGGCGTGATAGCCGTGTCAAGACCGGCCATGGCGATCTCTATTCGCTGCGGCCCGCCGAGGTTTCCCGCTCTCCCCGCGTCAGCTCGGAGGATTTCCTCTGAACCTCTTGCTAAACGAAGCGAAACTCGCTCACATGCTGGTACTCGTCCTCCGGCCGCAGCACGCAATCGGTGAAGTGCCGGCGGTTGGGCGAATCGGGGAAGGCCTGCGGCTCGAGCGCCAGGCCGGCATGCGCCCCGTAATGCTGGCCGTCCAGTCCGGGCGCCGGGCAGTTGAGAGGCGCCGCAGAATAGAACTGGACGCCGGGCTCGCTCGAAAACAGGCTCATCGTGAGGCCATTCCGGGGCGAACGCAGCGCCGCGATTTGCGCCAGACCGTCTTCGTCGGGCTGAAGCGAGGCCACGAAATTCGTGTCGTAAGGGGTGAGCGCCGGATTGCGAACCGTGCGGGGGGTGCGGAAGTCGTAGGGCGTGCCGGCGACGGCGCGGATTTCCCCGGTCGGAATGAGCTCCTCGTCGGCTGGCGTGTAGAAGTTGGCGAACAGCGTCAGCTCATGGTCGAGAATGTCGGGCGAGCCGTCGAGGTTGAAGTAGCTGTGCTGGGTCAGATTGACGATGGTCGGACGGTCCGAAACCGCCGAGAGTTCGACCCGCAGCGTCGCCGGCTCAAGCAAACGGTAGACGCAGGTCGCGGTCATGGCCCCCGGGAAGCCGGAATCGCCGTCCGGCGATTCGAGGATCAGCTCGACCGAGGAGTTGTCATACGCGCCGAGCTTCCAGATGCGATGGCCAAATCCATGCGGGCCTCCATGCAGCGTATGCTTCTGGCCGGGCTTGCGCTCGAGCTCATAGGCGACGCCGTCGAGGACGAACCGGCCGTTTGCGATCCGGTTGGCGAACCGCCCCGGCACCGCGCCGAAAGACGGAGAATAGTTGAGATAGTCGTCGAGCGTGTTGAGGCCGAGCACGACCCGCTGCAGCCCGTTGGAGGCCGGCACGACAAGGTCGCGCACCACCGCGCCCCAGGTCAGAATTTTTGCGCTCGCCCCAGCCTGAGACGCGATCGTGACTTCGAACACTGGCGATCCATCGATCGCGCCGAAACTCCGTGCACTCATTTTTCCCCCCGATAGCTGTGGTCCCGCGGGCCAACTTCAACTTTCACACCACGACCGGCGCCTGCACATCCGTGCGGTCGAGTTCCGCGCGAACCGAAGCGAAGACCTGGGCGAACATCGCCCCGGTCAGCACGCCGGTATTGGTGTTGTAGCGCGAGCAATGATAGCTGTCGAAGAGGCTGACGCCGGGCATGACCGCATGCCGCGCGCCATGGGCAAAGGGAAATTTCGCCAGGGTGAGTTTGAGCGCGCGCAGCGTGCTTTCATGCGCGATCCGGCCGAGCGCGATCAGGACCCTGAGCCGCGGCAGGCCTGCGATCGCAGGCGTCAGATAGCGCCGGCAGGTGGCGATTTCCGCTGGCGTCGGCTTGTTCTGCGGCGGAACGCAGCGCACCGCATTGATGATCGCGCAGTCGACGAGGGTCAGGCCGTCATCCGGGCGGCGATCGTAGACGCCGGACGCGAAGCCGAACTTAAGAAGCGTCGAATAGAGAAGGTCGCCAGCGTAGTCCCCGGTGAAGGGACGTCCCGTGCGGTTCGCCCCGCGCAATCCTGGCGCCAGGCCGACGATCGCCACGCGCGCGTCCGCTTCGCCAAAGGTTGGAACCGGCGCGTTCCACCAGTTCGGGAAGGCGGCCCGGTTCGCCGCCCGGAAGGCGGCGAGCCGGGGACAATCCGGGCAGTCGTGCGGCGGGCCGGCGTCGAATGGCACGCGGCGGTCGCGAGGCCTTACTCGCGCACTTCTTCGGCCGGCTGCTGGATCGGGGCAAAAGTCTGGCTTCGGCGATGATCCATCGGGCGCTGGGGCCTGTCGCCGGGATCGCGGCCGATCCGCTGGATCAGGTGAGCGAGATCGATGAACTCGTCCGCCTGCCGGCGCAATTCATCCGCCACCATCGGCGGCTGGGTCGAAATCGTCGACACGACCGCCACCCGAACGCCTTTGCGCTGGATCGATTCCACGAGCGATCGGAAATCGCCGTCGCCGGAGAACAGGACCATCATGTCGAGATGCGGCGCCATGTCCATGGCGTTGACCGCAAGCTCGATATCCATGTTGCCCTTGACCTTGCGGCGCCCGGTCGAGTCGACGAATTCCTTGGTCGGTTTGGTCACGACCGAATAGCCGTTGTAGTCGAGCCAATCGACCAAGGGGCGGACGGAGGAATATTCCTGATCGTCGACCAAAGCCGTGTAATAAAAGGCTCGGATGAGGCGTCCCTTGGACTGAAATTCCTTTAGAAGACGCTTGTAGTCGATGTCGAAGCCGAGGGCTTTTGCGCTGGCGTAGAGGTTTGCCCCGTCAATAAACAGGGCGATCCGTTCCAATGATGACATATTGAGGTTCTTTTCGCTTTTCGACGTTTAACATGGATTGGCGGATATGGCGTCTGTCTGGCAGCCATGGCACATGACATTTTCATGAAACCACGATCAAGTCTGAATTGAGACCGCGTTCGGGTCTGTCTCTAATATTTTTCTTTCTCTCCCGTGGGTCTGATCGTTTCGCTCTCGCCGACGGGATTGCAAATCTCGAAGAAGCGACAAGACAAAACACACAACAATTATAGGTCTGCCCAGCCTGAAATCCAAGGGACTGTTCGAACTTTCCACCGCCGTGATGCGTCCGCCATTCGCGCCAACCTGGAAGCGGGCCAAGCATCAAGGATTGACGAGGCCGTCCGGCCAGCGTTTGGTAGGATCGCATTGGCCGCCAAACGGCCGGGCGGGATGAGGATTCCTGGCTGCGGGCGGCGTAAACGGAGGGCTTATGAAACTCGCACGATATGGCAGGCCAGGTAAGGAAAAGCCGGCATTGGTCGACAAAGCCGGGAAGCTGCGGGACCTCAGCGAGGTGGTGAACGACATCGACGCCGATGTGCTCGGCCCGCGCGCTCTGGCGCGTCTCGCCAAGCTGAAGCCCGAGTCCCTGCCCGCGGTGCGCGGCACGCCCAGGATCGGCCCGTGCATCGCGCATGTCGGCAATTTCATCGCCGTCGGGCTCAATTACGCCGACCACGCGGCCGAATCCGGCATGCCGGTCCCCAAGGAGCCGGTGCTGTTCACCAAGGCGCCGTCCTGCGTTGTCGGGCCGAACGACGACGTGATGATCCCCAAGGGCTCAAAAAAGACCGACTGGGAGGTCGAGCTCGCGATCGTCATCGGCACGCGCGCGAGCTACGTCAGCGAGAGCGAGGCGCTCTCCCATGTCGCGGGCTTCTGTGTCTGCAATGACGTGTCGGAGCGCGAATATCAGCTTGAGCGGTCGGGTCAGTGGGTGAAAGGCAAGAGCGCGCCGACGTTCGGCCCGCTCGGGCCGTGGCTGGTCACGCCGAACGAAATCAAGGACGTCCAGGGGCTCGGCATGTGGCTCGACGTGAACGGCCAGCGCATGCAGACCGGATCGACCAAGACGATGGTGTTCGGCGTCAAGACGCTCATCTCCTACATCTCGCAATTCATGATCCTCGAGCCTGGCGACGTCATCACCACCGGCACGCCGCCTGGCGTCGGCTCCGGCATGAAGCCGCAGCGTTTCCTCAAAGCCGGCGACACGATGTCCTTGGGCATCGATGGGCTCGGGCAGCAAGCGCAGCAAGTGGTCGCGTGGAAGGCAGGTTGAGCTAAAGCCGAATGAAGGGCCTGTGGTCGTGGACGGGGGCGGTCTTCGCCGCCATCCACGCGCTGGCGTTCGTCGCCCTCTATGTCGACTATGCGAGGCGCGCGGACGCCTGGTTCGCCGACCTTCCGCTGTCGCTCGCGGCGCTCCCCTTCACGCTCGTCATGCGCAGGCTGAACGGCGGCTCATTCGACTTTGGCGGCTCGATGACCGGGCGCGTGATCGCCGCGGGCCTGTTCGGCTCGGCGCTCGCCTATATCGCCGGCCTGATCGTGGAGACCATCGTTCGCTTTGTCGTGCGGCTGGTGCTGGAGTCCCGCCCGCCGCATCCGCGTTGA
>CAVSBJ010000011.1:0-90592 GCA_963726105.1 uncultured Alphaproteobacteria bacterium | reverse complement strand
TTCGCTTCGTCATGGACGGGAGCCTGAGCCAGCGCTTCGGCGTTGGCGCGCCAAGGCGCGAGCGCCGCGAAGGCCTCTTTGAGTTTCCGCGTCGTCGTCTCGATCTCGTCGCGCGCAGCGCGCCGCCGGGCGGTGGAATTGTCGCGTCGCGCCTCGACGAGACGTGTCTTCAATGACGCCATCGCGGCGGTCCGGCGTCCGTCAATGCGCTGAGGCAGCCCCGCAACGCCTCGCGTACGCGCTTTGCGCGGCCTCTGCCGCTTCGCCCGTCGTCTCGAGCTTCGACAGGACGCCCGAGCGCACGGCTATCAGAACCTCAAGCGCGCCCACGACCAGCGCCGAAAGCAAGAGTTTGCGCGGATCGGCCTCACCCTCGCGGCCGAGGCGGAGCAAGATGTCCGCGGTCACGTCGCGTTTGGCGGCGAGCTCACCTCGCCGAACGGGGATATCGGCTGCCGCGTCGTAGCGGCTGCGCAGCTGACGCCACGCGTCGACCCGACCGGCGATTCTGAGCGCCGACGCGTCCAGATCCGTCCGCTCCAACTGGTCTTCAAGCGTTCGGATCGCGCGCTCGGCATCGTCCTTCTGTACCGCCAGCCTGATCGCTCGTCGCGCCAATTTTCCGGCGGCGTCGGCAAGCCTTCGAGCGGCGCGCATTGGCCCTCCGCCTCGCGCAAAGCCACGAGATGAGGCAGGGCGCGAGTTGACGCTGGACCTCGTCTTCGCGCGTACGCCGCTCGCTCAAGCTCTTCGCGACGGCCCCGTGAGCCTCTCGGGCTGCATCGCGTTGGCGGACGAGCTCGGCATAGGCGGGGGCGAGCGTATCGGCTTCGTCGTGCTCGTGCTTCAGCGCATCGAGTTCGCGCTTCAGTTCGGCAAGTTCGGTTGTCGAGGCCCGCGGCCTGTAGAACCCGTCCGCCTTGTTGCGCAGCGAGTTGAGCCTATCGCTGATCTTTGCAAGGCCGGCGCTGGCCGAGAACAGCAATTGCCCGAGGTCGCCGCGGCTCGCGAGGATCGCCTCGCCGCCCTTTTCCAGGCTCGCGTCGTCGAGCGAGAACATCATATGGAAAGTTTCGCGATCGGCGGCGGCAAGCGCCACGGTCAGTATGTTCTTGTCGAGCGGCCGGTCGTTGGCGTCGACGAGGCTGTTCTTGTCCCGCTTGAGGCGCGCAACCTCGTAATGGCGGCCGTCAAGTTCGAGTTGCGCCCCGATGCGCATCGCGTTGTAGAATGCCAGTTCGGAACATCGGCGCATCCCCGTCCGACGCCATAGGGTGAGTGCTTCTCAATGCCGAACAGGAGGTCGAGAATTGCCGCCGCGGCGGTCGATTTGTCGCTTTCGTTGAGGCCGTAGACGATGTGGAAGTCCGATCCACCGACCGGCGCGGGCACGAAGTCGAACTGTTGCTCGCTGAACTTGCCGTAACGCGTGAGATCGAGACGCGCGATCCTCACGCGGCAACGTCTCTGTCTCCGGCGCGCAGATGCGCGAGCACGTCCTCGGCGCCTTCGCGCGCCACGGCGCGCAGCATATTGGCGAATTCCCCGGGGTCGCGTCCGAGGAGCCCGTCACGGGAGCCGTTCGGCAGGTTGCGGCTCAAGTCCTCGGCCATTTCGCGCAGCGCATCCTGAAACGCTTTTGACTGCGCGACCTCGGTCACCATCAGCGCGCGGAGCTCGGCGACCGGATCGCTCAAGGGCGCGCTCTCATTCGCTCGGGGCGCTGCGCGCCCGGCGAGAAGCCCCTCATCGATTTGCTAAGCACATCCCTCCAATCGTCGGCGCCGGCAAGATCGATATGAAGGCGCTCGAACTGCGCGACGCTCGTCGGCCGTTGCTCGACCTTGATCTTGCGGTCGTCGCCGATTGTCACCAGCGTAGCCGACTTCGGGCCGGCCTCGTTGATGTCGCGACCTTGAGGATTTCCCGGCATCAGATCGCCGCCCTGCCCCGCTCCTCGAGCCGCTGATGAATGTGGCCGAGCGCCCAATAGTC
The DNA here is from genome assembly GCA_963726105.1 of uncultured Alphaproteobacteria bacterium. GTDB lineage: Bacteria > Pseudomonadota > Alphaproteobacteria > Rhizobiales > Beijerinckiaceae > Roseiarcus. The sequence goes on along the minus strand of CAVSBJ010000011.1, from coordinate 88,597 downwards.
GAAGCCCGCGCCATGCAGATCCGCAAGCCGGCAGGGCGCATACAGGCTGTGAGCTGGCGAGCCGTCGATGCTCGTGTGCAACATGCCAATATTGACGCTTCCGGAAACCGGCGGGTGGAACTTCGGCAACAGGCTCTCTGGCGTGTGCTTCTGGGCAAAACTGACGCCATGAATTGCCGCCTCAAGCCCGCCACGGGCGAGCAACACCGCTTCCGCGCGCCCGACGAGACCTTGACCGACTCGGGCAGGGTCAGCTCCCGGGTGATGCGGGACTTAGCGTCGTGGTTGCCACGGATGATGAAGGTCTTGACGCCCGCCTCGTGGAGCCGCCGCAGCTGATCGACAAGAAAACGCGCCGTCTTCATCGAAGTTTGTTCGCCGTCGTAAAGGTCGCCAGCGATCAAGAGCGCATCGGCCTGTTCCGAAAGGCGCAGGTCGACCACGGCGACATAGGCTTTTCGCGTCGCCCCGCCAATCAACTCCGCGAGCTACGGATCCCGTAGCGCCAGCATCGCCAGCGGCGAATTGAGGTGGATGTCGGCGGTATGAACGAATTGGAAGGCCATGGCCTTATCGGAGCTACACTCCGAAAAGGGCAAAGTCACGCGGACGGTCTCGATCATAGTGGATAAGGCGGCCCTTGTCGCTGCGGGCGCGTTCGGGCATAGACCCGCGGCTGAGCAGGCCGGCGGCAGCCTGCGCTATTGGAGCAGGATTGGCTTGTCAGACAGCCAGCGGAGCGGCGTGGCGCGCGACAGAATTGAAAACGAAAAGCTGGTTCGTCTCAGTCGATCGCTGCATGCAGCTTGGCGCGACGCCGTCCGAACGCCGTTACGGGATTTTCGCCGCCGGCTGCGCGACGCGATGCCAGTCTCCAGCGACGGCGTTCCGGTCGCTCTCGATGAGGCGACGACTCTGACGGTCGCCCCTTACGAGGGACGCTTGCCGCCCCCGGTCTCGCAATGCGAGGTCGTTGCGCCCGCGCAATACCGGACCCGACTGCATCCGCTCAGCGTCAATTCGACGAACGAGGAGCGCGTCCATTATATCGATCACGCCGTCAATGCGCCGGAGATGACGCTTGAGCATCTCGTCAATCAATACTGGTTTCCTGCCTTCGGTCTGCTCATTTCGCCGGAAGGTCAGGTCTGGCGCCATTCGTTCCTCGGCTCCTTCCAGGAGGGGTACCTGTCGTCCATCAAGGCGATCGTCAGGCGGCCGCAGGCGGACGGAAACTTCGAGCGGCGGCTCCATCTCGAGCGACTTGCGCGCGCGCCTCGTATCGCCGGCGAGCATTTGCTGATCGCGGGGTCCGACAAGCACAATTACGGCCATTATTTGCACGACCTCGTGCCGCTGATCGACTTCGGCGTGAGAATGGGCGTGCCGATGCTGACCTGGACGTTCCGACCGTGGCAGCGGGCTCTGATTGCCCGGCTCGAGGCGCCACAGGGTCTCATCCGCGAGATCAGGCCAAAGCCGGTCTTTCTCAAAAATGCGATCACCTCGAACCGGCTCACCGGCCTGAACACCCAGAACGCGCATCCTCAAAATCGCGAAGCGTTCGAGCGCATTCTCGCGAATGTGCGAAAGCATGCGCCCGCAACGAGCACGCCGCCACGCGTTCTCATCTGCCGGAGCCCCTCAAACAGCCGAAACATCACCAATCGCGCTTCGATAATCGACGCGCTCAAAGTCCTCGGTTTCATCGCGATCCAGCCGGACAAACTCAGCTTCGACGAGCAGACGCTTCTCTTCGCCCAGGCCAAAATCATCGTGTGCGAGTTCGGCGCCGCGTTGTCGAACGCCCACTTCTGCCCACCAGGCACAAAGATCGTCGAGATCATCGCCGAGGGCCAATACGACCCGTGGTCGTCGCATTTGTGCGCCATGCTCGAGCTCGAACATGTCGTCCTCTTCCAGCGCCAGTCCGAGGATGTTCTCGCCAGTATGCCCAGGCATGTGAAGGACTCGGCCTTCTCTTATGCGGTCGACATCCCGAAGCTGATGAAGACAGTGAAGGCCTTGATTTGAGTTTGGGGGGCGGATGGACCGTGGTTTCACCCGCCCTTCGGAACCAAGATCGCGTCAAATGCATTGAATTGCACAATGCGACAAGGTGGCTCGCCTATGCAGGTCAAGTATCGGTCGTTTACGCCAGGGCTTAATCCGCGCCGCACTAGGCTCGAAATCCCAGGCTGGGGCGGTGATCGTCAGCCTCGAAAAGACGGGTCGATGGAGCAGGCTTGGCACTGCCTCCCGTTTTCCGAAAGTGCTCGCTACGGCATCGAATTGTTCTACCCTTATCCAAACGAACTGCGTGTGAGCAGGAGCGGCGCGAAGCTTTCGCTCGACGGCGATTTCGGGCCGCCTCCAGAAGGGCATGGCGGCGAATGGCCGCCGTTCCGTCCGTTCGGCGATCTTTATTACACCTACCAGGTCTCGCTCGATCTCAAGGTCGACGAGGGCTGGGCGATTCGCACTGAGCCGCACCCGCGTTTCTACACCGACCCGACGGATACCACCCCGGTTGCTGTCCCTGCGCTCATACGCCGATGGTGGCCGATGATCTTTTTTTTGGTGTTCAAATCGCCGCCTAAGGGCAAGACGCATGTTTTCCGGCCACGCGAACCGTTCGCCCAAATCCTGATCGTACCAGAGGAGGCGGCGTTCGACCTCGTCGCGATGTCGGAAGCCGAGGCGGCCGAGCGCGAACTGCAGTCGCGGCGGATCTATCAGAGCCGCTCCACCTTATCCGCCGAGACACACTGGACGTCGGCGACCAATACGGTTTTTGACGGCACATACCGACATATTCTCGGAGCCGCGAGCGAGAAGGCGAAGCGGCAGCGCTGACGAAACCTCCCTAAACTGTCGCGCACTCAAGCCGGCGCGAGCTGGTTCGCTCGCGCCTAAAACACCCTTCAATAGTAATGGTGGTAGTAGTGGTGATGATGGTAGTGGTGATGGTGATGGTGATGGTGATGGTGATAATGGTGGTGGTGATGATGATGGTAATATTGGGCCATTACCATCGGCTTCTCTTCACTCGCTACCGTTCCCGTCCGCTCGTCCTCGGCGCGCAAAACCTTCTCCGCATTGGGGATGGGATCCAGCAACTCAGCAAATGACAGGGCTGGCTGCAAGACGTTGACTTCATCGACAGGTGGCGCTGCAGAGGCCTGCGAGCCGCCGAGGAGAGCGAGCGCCGAAGCGCCGCCCAAGAGACCCATGATGGTCTTGTCCAAAACGTGTCCTTCCCTGTTTGAGATCCAGCGGACACATAACGAAGATGAGGCGAAAAGAGTTCCAATTCGAAGCGCAATAAGTCGCAACTGCCTTATTTCCCGCGTCGGCGTACCCGTTGGCCCGAGTCGATCCGATTGCCGGCGGCAAGCCTTCCAGGAGTGCCGGCCGAACCGGTCCTACTCCCGCGCCACCCGGGCCGACACCGGCGGCGGCTCCAGCTTTTCGTCCGCGAAACGCTGACGGTATACGCCAAGGTTCTCGCTGACCCGTTCGACATAGTCGCGCGTCTCGTCGAAGGGAATGCGCTCGATCCAGTCAATGAGGTCGACCGCTCCGTCACGCGGATCGCCATGCGCGGCAATCCATTGCGCGACCCGACCTGGACCGGCGTTGTATGCGGCGAAGGCGAGTTCGCGTGAGCCCCGTTGGTCTTCCATCAATTGGCCCAGGAGCGCCGCGCCGAGCTGGGTGTTGAAAGCAGGATCGACAATAAGGCGGGCGTATTCGAACTCGACACCGGCGCGCCGTGCAGTCACGAGCGCGGTCGACGGCAGCATCTGCATGAGACCCTTCGCGCCGACGCCCGACGACGCATGCCAGACGAATTCGCTTTCCTGCCGCGCAACCGCGTAGACCGTGGCCAGGTCCGCGGAGCGAGGCAGTGGAAGGAAGGCTGGCATGCCCATGGCGGGAAACGCCATTGCGTCAAGCGGGTGGCCTCGCATGACGGCGATCTTGGCGAACTGAACCTCTGTCCCCGCGTCGCCCCGCCGCTTCACCACCTCGGCCATGGCGGCAAGCTGCGACTCATCGCGCCATTGCCGCGCAGCGTCGAAAGCGAGTGGCGCCGCCACATCGTCGAGTCCGTCCGCGTAGAGCGCCTGGACGGCTCGGACCGCCTCGTCCCGCCGCTCGCCTTCAGCCGCAGCTGCGGGAGCGCGGAAGGCGAGACGGGTTTCACCGAGGCGTTGCGCGGCAAGTTGTCCGTAGTAGGCGATCGGCACGCTTGCCGCGCGCGCATAGAAACCCTTGGCTCCATCGGAATCGCCCATGGCCTCGGCAGCTCGTCCCTGCCAATAGGCGGCGCGAGCGACGGACAGCGGATTTTCGGCGGCCTCTGCGGCGATCGCAAAGCGTTTCGCCGCCGAAGGCGCGTCATTAAGAAAGCGCAGGGCGATCCAGCCGGCGTGGAAGGCGGCGTCAACCTGAGCCTCCGACGTGTCAGGCCGGACCGCCTGGTCACAGACTTCAAAAGCAAGTCGCGGCTCATCGAGGTCGAGAAGCGCGCGCGCGACCATCTTGCGCTCGCTCCACCACCGATCCGGACTGACAACCGCGGCGCGATCATGCGGCGCAAGGCTCAGCAGGACCGCTGCCTCGTAGACGCGCCCGGCGCGGCGAGCGTACTGGATCCGTGAAAACAGGAGCCCGGGATCGTTGCGCAACGCCGGAGGAACCGTCTTGACCAACGCGGCGCTCATCGGCTCGCGCGCCGCCGCGATGCGCGCCTGAGAGAGCGCCAGGACGTCGGGACCGGCAAGCGCCGCCGCGCGGGCGCCAGCGCTGAGGTAACCTGCATAGGCCAGGCGGTCGGCCCGATAGGCGTGGTCGGCCTTCGTGAGCAAAGTCCCGAAATCGCGCAAGACGACGCTCTCAGCCAGCGCGTCGAAATTGCCCTCGCGCCACAAGGCGCGAATGATTTGCGACGCCTCCTCGGAGTGGCCCATCGTCTGCGCAGCTCGCGCCGTGGCGATCTTGCCCGCGCTCGACTGCGGCGGGTCGCTGGCGAAAAATGCGGCGACCTGTTCCGGCGCCTGCGGATGAGCCGCGAGTTCGGCTTCCTGTAGCTCGCGAATCCACGCGCGGCTTGGCCAACCTGGATGCGCCTTGAGGAATGTGGCGAGCGCGTCGAAGGACGGGTGCGCATCGGCGCGCAAAGCCGCCCATTCGAGCGCCGAACGCTCGTCCGCGTCCGTGGCCGCTGATGCGAGCGCCGTGAGGCCCGCCACGTCGCCCTTCCTGTAGAGGATTACGGCCTGAGGACTTCGCGGCGGCGGTAAGCTAGGGTCAACCGCAGGCGCCGATGGCTCTTGGGCTGGAGGAGGCGGCACGGACAGCTCGAGAGCCGCCGTCTCTGTGGGCGGCGTGACCGCCGGCGGCGCCCCAAACGCGGGCGCCGCGCCTTCAAGGCTGGCATAGGCGAATTGGACCTTGGCTTCCTTGTCGCCCTGCGCAGCGTCAGGGGCGGCGGAGGAGGAGGAGGCAGACTCCAGCACCGACGTGGTGCGCAGGGATTTCGGGCCGCCGGTCATGCTTGCGGACTTGTTCGGCGCGCCGTCCGTGCCCGAAAAGGGCGCGCGATCGGGTGTTGCGACTTCGACCAGCGGAGGATGCCCATGCGGAGCCCACCCAACCACGCAAGCGGCGCCGGTAACCGCAAGAAGCGGGGCGAATCGCAAGATAGTCATGGGTCCAGTCCTCCCAAGGGAGGATGGCCCGATCCTGGTGACCAGGATGTAAACCATGGCGCTCGGCGCTGTACCCCTTTCGCCAACGGCGTCCGGGGGCTATGTGTCCGCCGGCGCGCAGACCACGGAGATTGAGCGGGCGCGAGATCAGCCGAGCGGGAGCCATGGAAAAGCGAGCGAAATTTCACGGATCGATGACGGCGCTGGTCACTCCGTTCAAAAACGGCAAGATCGACGAGCCGGCCTACCGCGCCCTGATCGACTGGCAGATCACCTCGGGGGCGCATGGCCTCGTCCCGGTCGGAACGACGGGAGAGAGCCCCACGCTCACCCACGAAGAGCACCGCCGCGCTGTCGATATCTGCGCGGACGAAGCGCGCGGCCGCGTTCCGGTCATCGCCGGGGCTGGCTCCAACAACACCAGCGAGGCGGTCGAGCTTGCGCGGCACGCCGAGCAAAGCGGAGCGGACGCCGTTCTGGTCGTCACCCCCTACTACAACAAGCCGACGCAGGAAGGCCTCTACCAGCACTTCAAGGCCGTCAACAACGCAATTGGAATTCCGATCCTCATCTACAACATTCCCCCGCGAAGCGTCGTCGACATGTCGGTCGAGACGATGAAGCGGTTGTCCGAATTGCCGAACATCGTCGGCGTCAAGGACGCGACCGGCGACGTCGGGCGCGTCTCGCGCCAGCGGCATGCGATGGGTGCGGACTTTATCCAACTTTCTGGCGAAGACATGACGGCGCTCGCCGCCATGGCCGCAGGCGGGCACGGCTGCATTTCTGTTTCGGCGAATGTGGCGCCCGGGCTTTGCGCGGAACTCATGGAGGCGACCTTCAAGGGCGACTGGGATCACGCGCTCAAGATCCAGGATCGCCTGACGCCGTTGCATGCCGCGATCTTCGCCGAGCCGGGAGTCAACGGAGCCAAATACGCGCTGAGCGTGCTCGGCCGGATCATGCCCGAGACCCGCTTGCCCCTGGTTCCGGTCGGCGAGGCGACCGAGGCGCTGATCCGCCGCGCCATGGTCCATGCGGGCCTCTTGAATGCTTAAGAGCTGATGTGGCGGCCGAAAAGGAAAAGCCTAACTACAAGGTCGTCGCCGACAATCGGCGCGCACGCTACGACTACGAGATTGGCGAGACGTTCGAAGCCGGCCTGATGCTGACCGGTCCAGAAGTCAAGTCGCTCCGGACCGGCAAGGCGACTGTCGCCGAGAGCTACGCCGCGGTCGATCGCAATGGAGACATCATCCTCTACAACGCCAATATCCCCGAATACCTTCAGGCTAACCGGTTCAACCATGAGCCGAAACGTCCCCGCAAACTGCTGTTGCACGCCAAGGAGATCGCCAAGCTGGCCAAGGGCGTCGAGCGCGAAGGCATGACCATCGTCCCGCTGCGCATCTATTTCAACGCCAAGGGCAGAGCAAAGATCGCCATCGCGCTCGGACGCGGAAAGAAGCTCCACGACAAGCGCGAGACCGAGAAAGTGCGCGACTGGAACCGCGACAAGTCGCGGTTGATGCGCGACCGGGGTTAGACGCGAAAAGCGTCGCCGGACCCGGTCAGCTTTCGACCCTGCTGAGTTGATCTGTGATCTCTGTCACAGCCGCTCTGCCAGATCCGTGCTTTTGGTGAATAGGTAGAACTTCGCTCTTTGGCCTGGTCGTCTACCGTGGTCTAAAGGCGCGCGTTGATCTTGACCGGAAACAATCTCAAGGATTTAGTCGGATAATGGGGCTCGGAAGCGCGGCCTTTTCAGGGAGATGAGCGAGCTGCGATGAGCGACGACGTCGTCATCTTCCTATCCTACGCTCACGACGACGACCTCATCTTGTCGCCGGATCCTAACGAGCCCGGCTTCGTCAGCTTCCTCGATCAGCAGCTGCGCCTGAAGCTGCGCGATCTCGGCGTGCGGCAGGCGAGTGTCTGGCGCGATCGCCGCCGTATCAGTCAGGGCGATCAGTTTGCGGATATCATCGACGACGGGCTCAGCCACGCTGAACTTCTTGTCGTTGTGATGTCGCCAAACTGGATGCAGCGCCCCTATTGCCGCAAGGAGCTCGAAACGTTCTTGAGCTTGCGCAAGGCCGCCGGCGTCGCGAATCCGGCCACGCGAATGCTGGTGGTCGGCAAGGGCTATGTCGATCGCATCGCCCGCCCGCCTGAACTGCAAGGGCAGGAAGGATTCCTGTTCTACTCACGCGATGATGAGAACGACGTCAGCGCGGTCACGCCCTTCTTCAATCGCGGCAAGTGCAACGATCGGTTCTACGCCGAACTTGACGAGCTCGCGGGCGGATTGCAAAAGCGCGTGACTCAGATCCTGAGCGGCGCGCCGGCGCCTCAGGCGATGCAGGCGTCCGCGCCGACCGTGACGCCGAGCGGGCGCACCGTCTTTCTCGCCAAGCCCGCAAGCGACATGAAGGCCGCCTATGTCCGCCTCGTCACGGAGCTTCAGGGCAAGGGCTTCACGGTCGCCCCAGATCCTGTGGCGGACGTCCCGAGCGACAGGAGCGCCGAAGCCTTCGTTAACGACGCGCTGTCGAAGGCGGAGGTCTTCGTGCATCTCGTCGGCGACAGCGAAGGATTTGCGCCCGAAGGTCTCGACAAGATCGTGAAGCTGCAACTGGGCCTAGCCCGCGCCAAATCCGCCCAGACGGAAGGTCCGTCGGGCCAAAAACTCAACCGCCGCATTGTCTGGGCGCCAAAAATTCTCGACGGCGGCGGCTCGGCTCCGGCGGGTCCGGTGGTCGAGCGCGATCCGCTTAAGGCGCTGGAGCGTTTCGATCAGCAGATCGCGACCGACAAGGTCGACGGCGACATCTTAAGCAAGTTCATTGAGTTCCTGTTCCAATACCTCACGGAGACGGCGCCAAAGCCGGTCGTGACAGCGGCGGCCGGCAACAAGCTCGACCTCTATCTTTCCTACCATTCGGCGGATGAGGACTATGCGGGGGCGGTCGCGCAGGCTTTGCTCGAGAGCTCAGTGAAGCCGCGCATCCCTGTGGCGGACTCCGACGCGGATGCGCGCCGCTACAACAGCGACCTGCTCGCCAAATGCGACGCCGTGACGCTCTGCTGGGGCAACGCCTCCGAGGTTTGGGTTCGCTCGGAAGCAGACAGGCTGTCCGACTGGCAGACGCTCGGCCGCAAGGCGCAATTCGCGTTTCGCGGCCTCATCGCCGGGCCGCCGCCCGCGTCGCACAAGAAGAAAAACACCCTCTCCCTCATCTTCCAGGACGGCGAGTTCGACAAAGTTATCGATCTCGTCGAGAAGGGGCCGCCAACGGCGCAATTGCTGGCCGACCTCACCTCGGCGCCAAGCTCCAAACCGTGAGCGCGCTCGACATAAGCGACGCTGCGGCTCACGAGGCGACGCCGGGTGAAACCGAGACCGTGGCGGCCGCCGCATCGGGCTCGCCGGATGACGGGATGCGGCTTTCCAACGAGCGGCCCTTTCCTGGCCTGCGTCCCTTCGGCTTCGCCGACCGTGACTTCTTCTTCGGGCGCGAGCGTCAGGCCTTCGCGCTCTACCGGCTCGTCGAGAACGGCCGCTTCATCGCCGTAATCGGCGGTTCGGGCAGCGGCAAGTCGTCGCTGGTGCTTGCGGGGCTTCAGGGCCTGCTCGCCGATGAGACCGCCGACTCAGGCGGGCCGAGCTGGGCGTTTCTCGATATGCGGCCCGGCGGCGCCCCGATCACACGCCTCGCGGGCGCCTTGTCGAAACTGTCTGCCAAAGATAGCCCGGACGAGACGGCGCGACGACGTGACCGTATCGAATGGACGCTGCGACAGTCGAGCTTCAGCTTCGAGAGCGCGCTCGCCGAAGCGGGCGGCTTGGGTGGCCGATCGCTCATCCTGGTCGTCGATCAGTTCGAGGAATTGTTCCGCTTCGGGCTTGCCGGCGTCGGCTACCGGCGCGGCGGCGTCGAGGAAGCGCGACGGCGAGACGAAGCGACCCAGTTCGTGCAGATCCTGCTCGACGCCGACCGCCGCCGCATCGAGAACGTGCGCGTGCTCATCACGATGCGCTCGGACTTCATCGGCGATTGCGCCAATTTCCACGGCCTGTCGGAGGCAGTGAGCGCGACGCAATACCTTGTGCCGAATCTGACCCGGAGCCAGCTCGAAGACGCGATCCGCAAACCGATCGAAAAAGCGGGCGGAACGATCGAGCCGGAACTCGTCGAACGATTGCTCAACGATTGCGGCGACGAGCCCGATCAGCTTCCGGTGCTGCAGCATTGCCTTATGCGGCTGTGGGACCGAGCGGGGACGGAGACGACCGGGGAAGGCGTCCGCCATCTCACCCGACCGACCTATGACGCAATCGGGCGCATGTCGGACGCGCTGTCGCGCCATGCCGACGAGATTTTAGACCAATGCCCCGGAAAGGAGCTGGCGATCGAGCAGGCGTTCCGGGCGCTCTCGGAAGTCGACCGGGAAGGCCGGGCCATTCGCCGCGCGCTTCGGTTTGACAAACTCTTGGCCGAGACCGGGGTGAGCGAATCCGACTTGCGGGCCGGGCTCGACCGGTTCCGCGCTCCGAATTGTTCGTTCCTTTTGCCTTCGCTTTCCGCTTCTCCAACGCTCGGCCTGGACGAACGGATCGACATTGGGCATGAGGCGCTGCTCCGCCGCTGGAAGGAGATCGCTGGCAAACCCAACTCGGTCGACGCGAAAACCGGTCGCCCGCCGCCAGGCTGGCTGGCCGAGGAGCAGATCGACGGCCAGCGTTATCATACCCTCGTGTCGCTTCTCGACGGGACCGCCGGCGGCGAACGAGCGACCCTGGATGATCCTGAGCGCACGAAAGACTGGTGGGGGCATCTGCCGCGGACCGCGGCGTGGGCGGATCGCTACGGCGGCAAATTCGAGCAGGTCAAGAGACTGATCGATGACGCCATTGAGGCGAAGAGACGATCGAGACTCAATCGGCGGCTGACCGCGGTGCTCGGCGTGGCCGCGGCCCTTGGAGCCGCCGGCTGGATGTGGATCGCCCATGAAAGGGCGCAGGAAAAACTCGACAGGAGCGCGATGACCTCGGCCAAGACGCTGCTGGAGGACGTTCTGAAGGCCTACAATGACAAGAGCCTCGATCTCGCCGGCGCTCGAAGCCTCGCCGCCATATCGGGACAGTTTCTGGATGATGTGCGCCAGTCGAGCAAGACCTCGGCGGCCGACCTCTTGTGGGGACAATCACTCAACGACGAAGCCGACCTTTATGCGATCCTGGGAAACAACGCCCAGGCTCTGACCGTGGCGAAGCAGGCGAAAGACGTTGCGCAATCGCTGATGCAGTCGAACTCGGGCGCCCAGGACGGGATGCAACTGCTGTTCGATGCGTCGATCCGCACCGGCAATGCTCTTTGGGCCTTGCCGGGCCGCCGCAAGGAGGCGATCCAGGAATATGACAACGCCGTCCAGATCGCCATGTCAATTGCCTCCTCGAGCGGCGACAAGGGCGACATCGACGTCATCGACGCGCATCTGAAGATCGGCGATGTCTACAAAGACAGCGACGCCAAGCTGCATCAGCAGGCTCTGGGGGAATATCAATCTGGCCTTAAGACCTGCGAGGCCGCGCTCAGCAAGCACCCGGACGACTTCGATCTCTTACGCAACAGGGGGAAGGCGTTCTACCGGATCGCGGAATTGTTCAGGGCCGACAACGCGCTCGCCGACGCGAGAGCCTACTATCAGAAGGCATTAGAGGTTCAGAACGGCCTGATCTCGCGCAATGCGCAGGAGGCGGTCGCAGCGCAAAAGGCGCCGGACTCGTCGCTGAAATCGAACCTGGCCGCGACGTACACCCACTGGGGACTTCTCGAACTGGGAGCCGGAAACCTTGAGCTTGCGCTCGAGAAATTGCGGCAGGGTGTCGCTCTCGATGAGGAGCTGACCAAGAACGAGCCCGGCAATCCGCAATGGCAGGAGTTTCTCACACCGAACTATCTCTATCTCGCTCAGACCCTGGAAGGGCTCAAACGGCCGGACGAGGCGCTCGCCACTTACCGGAAGCTCAACGACGCGCGGAGAACGCTCGCCTATCGCGCGCCGGGGAGACCGAAGCCACAAAAGGATTTGGCCGAGGCGGCGAAGCTGCTCGGCGATCGCTCGACTGGCCTCGCCCAGATCGAAGCCTATCGCGAGGCCGTGCGAACTTGGAACCGGCTGGCGGATGATCCCAGGAACGCCGAGACGGCCGCCGACCAGTACGATGTCGTCCTCGGCTTCGCTCGCACCTTCGACGCCAAGAGGGATTGGCCCGACGCGCAATCGGCCTATCGCGTGGCGATGAAGATCGCGGTTCTAAACTATGTCAAGGATCCCTCGGCCGCGTCCTGGCGCGACAAGGCCGAGGCGGCCGAGCGGGCCTCGGTCGTGGCCGCAAAGGCGGCCGAGTCCGCTCCGGCCGAGCCGCCGCATTAGGCCGCGGCGACGGTTTAAGGAACGGGGGATTCTCAAGCGGGCGCGAATTGGATTCAACGCTGATTTTGGGAGATCGGGGGTGAATTGCGACGGGCTGCGAGATGACCGGTGGAGCGGCTCAAGGAGTTTGTGCCCGGCGGCCGGAAGGGCAAGCGGGGTGCGCGCACCGACAATCGACGGTTTCTGAACGCGCTGCTCTGGATGGCCCGCTCAGGCGGACGCTGGCGCGATCCGCCTGAGCGATTGGGCGACTACGAAACCGTGCAGCGCCGCTACTACCGCTGGATCGAGATGGGCGTTCTCGACGCCATCCTCGCCGCGCTGGCGCGCGAAGCCGATCTGGAATGGCTGATGATCGATTCCACCATCGTACGGGCGCATCAGCAGGCTGCCAGCGCTCGCCGGCAAAAAGGGGAGCGAATGCCCAGGGCCTTGGCCGCTGGGACTGTCAGGAATTTCGTGCGTGGGGCCATAATCGCGCCGATGGAGGGCGAATATGGCGATCAAGAAGGACACGCTGGACGATCTTTTGGCTGGCCGCGACCCGAAGGCTGTGTTTTCGAAAGACGGTCTTTTCGATGAGCTGAAGAAGGCTCTGGCGGAGCGGGGGCTGAACGCCGAGCTGGACGATCATCTCGACAATGAGGCCGCCGAGGGGTCCCAGAACCGGCGCAACGGCTCTTCAAAGAAGACGGTCCTGACGGAGACGGCCAAGATCGACATCCGCATTCCGCGCGATCGGGAAGGCACATTCGATCCGAAGCTGATCCAGCGCTACCAGCGGCGGTTTCCCGGCTTCGACGACAAGATCGTGTCGATGTACGCGCGCGGCATGACGGTACGCGAGATCCAGGGCCATCTCCTGGAGCTTTACGGGCTGGAGGTGTCGCCGGACCTGATTTCGACGGTCACCGACGCCGTGCTCGAGACCGTGGCCGAATGGCAGAACCGGCCGCTGGAAACGAGCTATCCGCTGGTTTTCTTCGACGCCATCAGGGTCAAGATCCGCGACGCAAGATCCGCGACGAAGGCCTGGTCCGCAACAAGGCTGTCTATCTCGCGCTTGGCGTCGCAGCAGATGGAACGAAGGACATTCTCGGGCTCTGGATCGAGACGACCGAGGGCGCCAAATTCTGGCTCAAGGTGATGAACGAGCTGAAGGCCCGCGGCGTCGAGGACATCCTGATCGCCGTCGTCGACGGCCTGAAGGGCTTTCCGGAGGCGATCGAGGCGGTCTTTCCGCAGGCCGCGGTTCAAACCTGCATCGTCCATCTCATCCGCAATTCGCTGGATTTCGTGTCCTGGAAAGACCGGAAGCCCGTCGTCGCCGAGCTACGGAAAATCTACCGCGCCGCCGACGCCGAAACCGGCCGCAAGGCGCTCGAGGCCTTCGAGGGCGGCCCGTGGGGCGGCAAATACGCGGCGATCGGCCAGATCTGGCGGCGGCAATGGGAGCAGGTCATCCCGTTCTTCGCCTTCGCTCCGGCCGTGCGCAAAATCGTCTACACCACGAATGCTATCGAGGCCTTGAACGCCACGCTGCGACGGGCCGTGCGGGCGAGAGGCCATTTCCCCAGCGACGAGGCGGCGACCAAGCTCATTTTCCTGGTCTTGCGCCAAGTCGCTCAGCAATGGAAAATGCCGCCCCGCGAATGGGCCGAGGCTAAGACCCAGTTCGCCATCATGTTCGGCGATCGCTTCGTCAGAACCTGATGGAAACCCGGCCCCGCGCACAAGATTTCCGACAGTCCCCGATCCGGGGTGCTAGAGCATTTTCCGTTCACGTTGCATCGTAACCTGCAGCGGCGAGATAGTTGGCGCATTCTTGTGGGGTGAAGCGGCGCAAAGCGTCGGCGATGGCTTGCCAAAGGTCGGGAATGGTTCGCGCTTCGGCGGCGCGCAACGCGGCCTTGAGCTTGGCGAAGGCCATTTCTATGGGATTGAAGTCGGGACTGTAAGGCGGCAGATATCGCAGGCTCGCGCCGGCGGCTTCGATCGCCTGTCTGACGCCATGGACCTTGTGGGCCGGCAGATTGTCCATGATGACGATGTCGCGTGGCCGCAACTCCGGAACGAGCGCCTGTTCGACATAGGCGAGAAAGGCCTCGCCGTTCATCGGCCCATCGAGGACCATGGGCGCAGCGATCCGGTCGTGACGCAGGCCCGCGGTGAAGGTGGTGGTTTTCCAATGGCCGTGTGGCACGGCGGCACGGCATCGCTCGCCCCTGGGCGCACGACCGTAAAGGCGCGCCATCTTGGTGTTCGCGGCGGTCTCGTCGATGAAGACGATGTGCGTCGGATCGAGGTCGAGTTGTCCCTCAAACCACGCCTCGCGCGCCGCGTTCACCGCGCTGCGGCGCTGTTCGGCGGCGTGCGCCGTCTTTTTTTGCGCGTGATCTTGCGGCGTTTGAAGAACCGCCAGAGTGTGCCGATGGCGACGGCGATGCCGCGCTCCTTCAGCCGCTCTCGCAGTTCTGAAAGCGTAATGTCGCTCTTGGCGGCCACGGCCGAAAGGATCAGTTCGGCATGCGCCTCGATCCGTTGCGAATGGCGGTCCCCGCCCTGGCGCTTGGGCCTAACATCGCCTTCGCGTCGTTCCTGCGCCCGCCACCGGATCGCGCTCGACGCACTGACGCCAAATCGCTGCGCCGCCGCCCGACACGACAATCCGCCCTCAATTGAGCCAACGACACGCCTGCGAAGATCAACGGATAAGGATCTGGCCATGCACGCCAGCCCCCTTCGCCGGCAAGAAGCATGAATCAGAACCAAGCCGATTCGGGAATCCCACACGATTCAATCAGACAGGAAAATGCTCTAAATGTCGAGCGAGAGTATCGGACCCCCACCCGATAACCAAGCCCCTGATAATAAAAAAAACGATACCAATAACGGTACAGAGATTCTCTCTGGGGGTCTGATCACCAAAGAACACGGCCAGCACGCCCAGAGTGCCAATGATGCCCCCAAACAAAAACCGCATAAGCGCGATTGGCTCGATAAAGCTAACCTCATAGTCCTCATTCTTGCGTTCATCGCTGCTGCTGCCGCTGCGTGCGAAGCGGATAGGCTCGCTAATCTTACCAAAAGAGCTATTGATGACGCGGATGTTGCCGCTAACACTCAGCACGCCGACACTTTGCTCGCGCTTCAAAAGGCCGAGGCCGCTAACACACTCGCCGAAAAAACGGCAGATCGACAGAGTAGAGACACCGCCAGCTCGCTCGCACTTTCGAAAGAGGCGGCTGACGCGACCGTCGCCGCCCTCGATATAAGTCGGGCTCAAATACGAGCTTATTTCAGCTGTTCGCTCTGGGCGAGAGTCGATCCCGATAACAGACAACGTGTTAAATATATTTGTAAAAACACAGGGCAATCGCAGGCGCGCAAAGTCACGGTGACAATCACCTTCGGATACAGAGACCTTGTTACTGGACGCCTCATTCCGGCGAAGCATCCGGGGATATACTTTGTTGGAGACCTTAGCCAAGGCGAAACCGACTCTCGTGATGGCGCTTCGATCTCGCCTTTGCCCAGCGAAATTTTGATCCCAGGTCGAGGCGCTCACTCCGTTAAATGTACCGTGGACTTCACAGACATTTTTAACGTCCGGCAAACTCAAGATTTCGAGGCTTGGAACATCGCCGATGCCATGCCTAATCATGAGGACTTTCGATTGCTCGTTGAGCCCCCGTCCGTTGTTCCATGACGGCAACTGCGAAAGCAGGCCAAGTGCCGCGAGAGCGACTATTACAAAAAAGAAAAGGCCGTTACGAGGCCAACACTGAAGCAAACAGGTTCGCAACCAATAATCGATCGGCGGCTACGCGAGCAGCGGAAAGCGCAGCAGCGCGGCCCGGATAGGCGCGTGTGGGGACCTGGAGGCCGAGGCTGCCGCGGCGGGAAAGACAGCGAGCATCATGATCAAAATGACCTCATGTCCGGCGTGCGGTGCCATGATCTCCGCTGACGCCAGCGCCAAGGTCATCGTATGGCGGAGGGTTCTACGCGACCAACTCGGCGTAGCGCAGCGGATCCGTGGCGCCCTCGGTATTGATGAGGAAGATGCGCGATTGCGGGCCAAGACGCAGCGCTTCGCGGGCTTCATGGTCGGCCAAAGCCCTGGTGAGGCCGGCTAGACCGACGCCACCGCTTTCGCCCGCGACAATGGCGGGATCGGCCCCGGAAGGGCGCGCAAGCCGCTTCATCGCGTTCACGGCGTCCTCTTCTCCAACGGTCATGAAGGCGTCCGCGACGCGCGACAGCACCCGCCAGGCGATGAGCGAGGGCTCGTAGCATTCGAGCATCGCCATCACGGTGGGTTCGCCTTGTTCGATTTTGACCGGACGCCCGACGCGCGCGCTCTCGTAGACGCACGCGGCTCTCGCCGGCTCGACCACGACGAACCTCGGCCGTTGATCCGCCAACGCCACGGCAAGATGGCCGGCAACCGCCGCTGCGACGCCGCCAACCCCGGCCTGCACAAAGACATGCGTAGGCGGCTCGGGGAGCTGACGCAGCGCCTCGCGCACCATGGCGGTATAGCCCTGCATCACCAGCGCGGGAATGCGCTCATTACCCGGCCAGGAAGTGTCGGAAACGATTGTCCAGCCATTCTTGTCAGCGACCCGCGCCGCCTCCTCAACGGAATCGTCGTAGGAGCCCGCCACACGGACGATTTCGGCGCCGAAACGCGCGATCGCGGCGACGCGTTCCTCGCTGACGCCGGAATGAACGAAGACGACCGATTTTGCGCCGACGAGCTCAGCGCCTTGAGCCACCGACCGTCCATGATTGCCGTCGGTCGCACAGGCGAATATCATTGTGGCGACGATGGCGCGAACATCAGGAGTTTGAAGCGCGCTCACGTCAACGAGCCGACCGAGCCGGTCCGAAGCCGCATCGAGCACAAGGCGGATGACGGCATAGGAGCCGCCAAGCGCCTTGAAACTACCAAGGCCAAGTCTAAGCCCCTCATCCTTGACGTGGATCGCTCCCACTCCAAGCTCCCGCGCAAGAGCCGGAAGCGCGTGAAGGGGAGTGACTTCATGGTTTTTGCGATGGCGGAGGAAT
Organism: uncultured Alphaproteobacteria bacterium; assembly: GCA_963726105.1. Lineage (GTDB taxonomy): Bacteria > Pseudomonadota > Alphaproteobacteria > Rhizobiales > Beijerinckiaceae > Roseiarcus. Next base: position 71,366 of record CAVSBJ010000011.1, on the reverse strand, counting down.
TGCTCAACTTCCTCGGCCGCCGCCACGCTCAGGGTCTTGGCGTCCCGAGTGTCGAGGGGCGTGCGATAATCGCTGTGCCGGTTGGCGAGATACATGGTCGCCTTGTCCTTCAATTGGGCGCGGGCGCTGAGCCGAGACTGCGCCGGATTCGCGCAGGCCTTATTGTATGGTCATCCTAATATTAGTATGATAGTTTTGTTGCCAGGGATAGCGTCTGAAGGGCATCGCAGCTGACGCCGCTTGATCGGCTCTGGGGGGACAGGTGTCTGCGCCGCTTGTGAGAAATTATCAATCGCTCAGGCAGGGCCTCGCCCGGCGCGACCGCAGCCTGCGCGAGAAAGTCATGTCGCTGCACGACGCGGCGACCCTCGTGCAAGACGGAATGTCTGTCGGCGTCGGCGGCTCGACCATGTCGCGCACGCCAATGGCGATGATCTGGGAACTGATGCGCCAGCGGCGCAAGCATCTCTCCTGCTCGCGCAGCATCGTCTCCACCGACGGCGATCTCTTGTTTGGCTCCGATATGGCCGACGAAGTCGTCACCAGCTGGTTCGCGCAAGGCATTCTCTGGGGACTCTCCAAGGTCATGCGCCACCATGTCGAAAAAGGCGGCAAGCGGTTCCAGGAATGGAGCCACATGGCGATGGGCATGCGGTTTCGCGCTGGCGGCATGGGCGTGCCATTCCTGCCGATTCGCTCGATGCTGGGCTCCGATGTTCTCAAGCAGCGCCCGGAAGCCAAGGAGTTCGACTGCCCCTTCACCGGCGAGAGATTGCTGCTCGTCCCCGCGCTCAACCCGGACGTTGCGCTCATTCACGTGCAGCGCTGCGATCCTTTCGGCAACGCCCAGATCGACGGGCTGCAGTTCATGGACATCGATCTCGCCATGGCCGCCGATCGGGTGATCCTGACCACCGAGCGCATCATTTCCAACGACCAGATCAGGCGCGCCCCGGATCAAACCAAGATTCCCTTTTTCTGCGTCGACGCTGTGGTTGAGGTTCCCTTCGGAGCGGCTCCGCACGAATGCTTTGGCGTCTACGAGCCGATGATGCGCCACATGGAGGCTTATGTGGTGAAGGTGAACACCGAGCCGGTGGAAGGTATGCGCGACTATCTTGACCGGCACGTCTACGGGCCGAAGACGTGGACAGACTTTCTGTCGCTGATAGGCCTGGACGACCTGCTCGAGGCCGCCAACAAGGGGCGCAGCATCTACAATGACTGAAAGCCAGCGCCACACGTCCGCGGAAATGCTGGCGATTCTGAGTGCGCGGCAGCTCAAGGACGGACAGGTTGTGTTCGCCGGCGTCGGCGTCCCGCTGCTCGCAGCGACGCTCGCTCAGAGATTGCATTGCCCTGGCCTCACCATCCTTTTTGAGGGTGGCGTCATCGGCGCCTTCGTCGAGCCGGGAAAGCTTCCGCCGTCAACCAACGATCAGCGATGCACCAAGCGCGCCAACATGGTGCTCGGCAGCGCCGACGTTTTGCTGCTGCTGCAACGCGGTTATGTCGATGTGGGGTTCATGGGAGGGGCGCAGATCGACCAGTACGGGAACCTGAACTCCTCTTTTATCGGAACCCCTGCCGCGCCAAAGACACGGCTGCCGGGAACCGGAGGCGGAAACGACATCGCGAGCCTCACCAACATGATCGTCGCGATGAAGCACGAGAAGAGGCGTTTTGTGGACACGGTCGACTTCATCACGAGCCCGGGATTCATCCGCGGGCGGAAGACTCGCGCCGAGAGCGGATTGCCGGCTGGCGGCATGTTCCGCGTCATTACAGAGCTTGCCGTGTTCGGTTTCGACGACGAAACGCGGCGAATGAAGGTGCTCGCCCTCAATCCCGGCGTCGACCGGGCGCAGGTTCAAGACAACACGGGTTTTGAACTCCTCTTCGACGAAGGGCTTTCGATGACCGAGCCTCCAACCGGCCGCGAACTTGAGACGCTGAGGGAGCTCGATCCCGACCGTCTGTTCACGACCTGAAGAACCCGCTCCGGAGGAATGCTGATGACGGGTCTCGCCAAGACGTTTGGCGTCGCCGCGCGCAATTTCACCGCCTATCCGGAAATGCCCAGCGCGAAAGAGCTTGTCGAATACGGCGTCCGCGTCGAGGAGCTCGGCTACGACTCGGTCTGGGTATGGGACCACATGCTGCTTGGCGTTGAGCCAAACTTCCCGATTGTCGATTCGCTCACGGCTTTGACCGGAATCGCCGCGCGCACGAGCCGCCTGAAGGTCGGCACCGGCGTCCTCGTCCTGCCTCTGCGCAATCCGGTGACGCTCGCCAAACAGCTCTCCAGCATCGACCATCTCTCCGAAGGGCGCCTCATCCTGGGCATGGCCTCCGGCTGGTACAAGCGCGAGTTCGACGCGGTCGGCATTCCGTTCGACAAGCGCGGCAAGCTCATGGACGAGAATCTCGAGATCTTGAAGCGCCTGTGGACGGAGCCGAAAGTCGACGGGAAATATATGAACCACAACATCTCCGCGGCGGTGATGTATCCCAAGCCCTACCAGAAGCCGCGCATGCCGATCCTGATCGGGGGTTATGTGGACAAGGTGCTGCAGCGCGCGGCGACGGCTGGGGACGGCTGGCTGACCTATTTCTACCGCCCGGCCGACTTCAAGAAATCGTGGGACAAGATCCGTGGTTTTGCCAAAGAGGCTGGAAAGGACCCCAACTCGCTCCTCAACGCCGCGCAACTTCCGATCATGGTCGGGCCGTCCAAGGACGCCGTGCGCGAAGAGATGACGGACTGGCTGAACAAGGAGTGGGACTTTCCCGCGCATAGCGACTGCTCACGCGAGAGCGCCATCATGGGCTCGGTGGAGGATTGCGTATCGCAGTTGCGCGAGCATTTCGCCGTTGGCGTACAGAAGATTATCTTCGTTCCCTACAAATACCGCGCGGATCAGATCGAGACGATCGCACGCGAGATCATCCCTCGCTTGAAATCCCTCTGATCGACACGGGCGAGCCGCAAGGAAGACGACGCAATGACCGATCCGAACCACCAGAGAATCCTCGACAAGGTCGACGCCAGCCGTGACCAGGCGATCGATTTTTTGCGGAAGATGATCGCCATTCCGAGCGTCACGGGAGACGAGGCCGCAATTCAAAAGTTCGTCTCGAACACCATGGTGGAGATCGGCCTCAAGGTCGATATGTGGGAGACAGACTGGGAAGCGCTCAAGAAACACCCCGGCTATCGTCCGGTCCAGCGTGGCTACGAAGGGCGGCCCAACATCGTCGGCGTATTGAAGGGCACGGGCGGCGGGCGGTCGATTCTGCTCAATGGCCACACGGACGTCATTCCGGTCGGCGCCGGCGAGGGCTGGAGCGACGATCCGTGGTCGGCGCGCATCAAGAACGGACGCATTTATGGACGCGGGTCCTGCGACATGAAGAGCGGCGTCGCGAGTCACATCCTCGCCGTCCAGTACCTTAAGGAACTTGGCCTTACCCCCAAGGGCGACGTCATGATCAATGTCGTCATCGACGAGGAGGTGAGCGGCCACGGTACGCTCGACACGGTGATCCGGGGCTACAAGGCCGACGCCGGTATTTCGGGCGAGACCAGCGACCTCGCCGTGCAGCCCGCCTGCATTGGGCGCATCTGGTTCGAGATCGAGATTCAGGGCAAGCCGGCCGGAATCCAGAAGCGCTACGAGGGCGTCAGCGGCATCGATCTCGGCAACACAATCGCCAGGGCGGTCGCCGATCTCGAGGCCAAGCGCGTCGCGACCGTGACCCACCCCCTTTATCCGAGCGCGATCGATTCGCTGCCCTGTATCGTTGGCAGTTTTCAGGCAGGCGGCTATCCGAGCGCCTTCCCCGCGAACTGCCTGCTCAAGGGGAGCATTGGCACTGTTCCCGGCGAGGACCATGAAGGCGTCAAGCAAAGCCTCGTCGATCAGGTGGCCCGCGCCGCCGCCGCCGATCCCTGGATGAAGGATCATCCGCCAAAAGTCCGATTCGTCGGCTATGACGCTCAGGCTTCGGAGATCCCGCGCGATCATCCGATCGTCGATACGGTGTCGCGCGCTTACAGCGAGATCACTGGCAAAGCCCCTGTGATCAGCGGCCGACAGGGAGCGGCGGATACGCGTTTCCTCAATCTCTACGGCGATACGCCGACGGTCATTTTCGGACCCGGCTCGACGGCTATCATGCACGCAGATGACGAGTATGTCTCGATTGACGACTACCTCACATCGATCAAGGTGATGGCGCTCGCGATCTACGACTGGTGCAACGCCGAGCCGATCCGTCGAAGCGCATAAGGTCTCTCGCCCTATTGGAAGGCGAGTTGTACGACTGAGTCGGGAGTCGCGGCTGAGGAAGGTTGAGAGATGGGCGATCAGGGCGTAGGCGTCTCGGTCAAGCGCAAGGAGGACGACCGCTTCCTGCGCGGGCGCGGCCAGTTTGTTGGCGATATCCGCCTCGCGGGTATGAAAGACGTCGCCTTCGTTCGCTCGCCGCTCGCCCACGCAAGGCTGCGCGCCGTCCACATTCCCGACGAGCATCGCGGAAAGGCGTTCGCCGCCGCGGACCTCGTCGGCGTGAAGCCGATTGTCGCCGTGTCCGGCTTGCCGGGATTCAAGGCGTCCGAGCAACCGGTGCTTGCGAGCCAGAAAGTGCGGCAGGTCGGCGAACTCATCGCGATGTGCGTCGGCCGGACACGCGCCGAGGCTGAAGATATCGCCGCGAGCATCGAAGTCGATCTGGATGAGCTCCCGGCCGTGCACGACATGCTGGCGGCGCGGCTCCCGAACGCGCCGCTCCTGCACGAGCACTGGGTCGACAACACGTTTCTGGAGACGTTCGTCGATATCAATATCGAAGCCGCCTTCGACGCGTCGATCAAGATCACTCGCGAGATTTCCACCGCCCGCCAATGCATGGCTCCGATGGAGGGACGCGGCACGGTCGCCGCTTGGGACAGCCGCATGGACCAGCTCCTTTTGTATACGGGCAGCCAGATGCCCCATATCGTACGCACCGGCCTCACCGAATGCCTGGGCCTGATGCAAACCCAGGTGCGCATCGTCTCGCCGGATGTCGGCGGCGGCTTTGGCTACAAGGGCATCCTCTTGCCTGAGGATGTCTGCCTCGGCTGGCTGGCGATGCGCTGCGGCCATCCGGTCCGTTGGCTTGAAGACCGGCGCGAACATCTGACCGCCGGGGCCAATTGCCGGGAGCATCATTACCGCATCACCGTTTACGCGGATCGCGACGGAACGCTGCGCGGAATTGATTGTGAAGCGACGGTCGATTCGGGCGCCTATTCCTCCTATCCGTTCTCGGCCTGCCTTGAAGCGGCGCAGGTCGCGAGCATCCTGCCCGGTCCTTATGATTTCCAATCCTATCGCTGCCGCACCTGGTCGGTCGCGACCAACAAATGTCCGATCCTTCCCTATCGCGGCGTCGCGCGAACGGGCGTTTGCTACGCGCTCGAGCTGATGCTCGACCTCGTCGCGCGCGAGGCTGGGCTTGAGCCGTTCGAGGTGCGGATGAAGAACCTCGTCCGGCCCGGGCAGATGCCGTTCGACAACATCACGAAAAAGCATTTCGACAGCGGCGACTATCCCGAAGCTTTGCGCCGGGCGCTGGATGCGGCCGACCTCAAGAGCGTTCGCGAGCGCCAGAGGCGCGGCGAGCCGGACGGGCGCCTCATCGGCATCGGCCTTGCGGTCTATTGCGAACAGGGTGCGCACGGCACGTCGGTCTACGCCGGCTGGGGCATTCCTATGGTGCCCGGGCATGAGCAGGCGACGGCGCGCATGACGCCCGATGGAGGCCTCGAGCTGAGGGTCGGCGTCCACTCGCATGGGCAAAGCATGGAGACGACCCTTGCGCAGGTGGCGCACGAGATTCTCGGGATCGAGATCGCCAAGATCAAGCTTGTCCACGGCGACACGGAATATACGCCGTACTCGACCGGCAGCTGGGGTTCGCGCAGCGCGGTGATGGCGGGCGGAGCGGTCGCGACCGCGACGCGAGAAGTGGCGCGTTTCGCAAAAGCAATCGGCGCGCATCTCTTGCAGACGGATGCCGAATTTATCGTGCTGCGCGACGGCGCCGTCCATGGACAATCCGGCAGCGTCACCCTCGCGGAGATTGCTCACACCTGGTATCGGCGCCCGCAGGATCTCCCGGCTTCGGTCGACCCACGCGGTCTCGAGGCGACGATCGGCTACAAGCCCGGCCGCGACACGGGCACTTTCAGTTATGCTGCTCATATTGCGACTGTCGCCGTCGACCCCGAGACTGGCGACATCGAGATTCTCGACTACGTCATCGTCGAGGATGGCGGCAAGCTCATCAATCCGATGGTCGTGGACGGCCAGATCTATGGCGGCTTCGCTCAGGGGGTCGGGACGGCTCTGTACGAAGAGATGAACTTCGACTCCTCGGGCCAGCCGCTCGCCTCGACCTTCGCCGACTATCTTCTGCCCGGTCCGACCGAGGTTCCCGCGCCTCGGGTGCGGCACATGGAGACGCTTGCGCCCTACACGGAATTTGGCGTGAAGGGGCTTGGCGAAGGCGGCGCCATTGCGCCGCCGGGGGCGATCGGAAACGCTATCAACGACGCCTTGCGCGTTCTCAGAGCGGAAGTCTTTCATTCGCCGACGACACCGCGCCGCGTGCTTGAGGCGATTGCGGCTGCAAAGCGTGAGAAGGCGCCGGTCGAATTCGAGGAACTGGAGGGGTGAAGCCGGTCAATTTTGATTATGCCCGCCCAACGGACGTAGAGGCCTCGCTGTCGCTGCTCGCGGAGGACGGGCGTTCCGTCAAGGTCGTAGCCGGAAGTCAGTCTCTGGGCCCCATGCTCAACATGCGCCTGGTCCAGCCCGATCTTCTCGTAGACATCACCGGCGTCGAGGAACTTCGGCAAGTCAAGGAGGAAGCCGACGGAGTCGTCATCGGCGCCTGCATCACGCACTCCGATATCGAGGACCGGCGCGTGCCGGATGTGACCGGCGGCGCGCTCCCCGGCGTCGCCCACGGCATCGCCTATCGCGCGGTGCGCAACCGAGGAACGATCGGCGGAAGCCTCACCCATGCGGACCCGTCGGCCGACTGGATTTCGATTCTTGCGGCGCTCGGCGCGTCGGTGACGCTGCGCGGCCCGAACGGCGCGCGCACAATCCCCGTCGAGAGTTACATGCTGGGCGCACTTGAGGCGGACCTCCGGCCGGGCGAACTGCTGGTCTCAGTAAAGGCGCCGCGGCTCAGCGGGTCGGCCCGCTGGGGCTATCACAAGATCTGCCGCAAGACCGGCGAATTCGCCCATGCGATCGGAGCTTTCGTCGTCGATCCGGAACGCGGCGTTTGCCGCGCGGTCATCGGCGCGACGGAGACACGTCCAATCGTCATCGCCGACGCCCGCCGCGTTATCGCCGACGGCGCCCCCGAACATTTCAATGCCCAGGCGGCTGACGAGCTGGCGAGCTCAGCCGGCATGAATGATCCGCTGGAACGCCAGACGCATGTCGTCGCCCTGCGGCGCGCCTTGGAGCGGGCTGCGGCCTGATGACCAAGGTCAGCCTGACGGTCAACGGCAGCGTACTGAGCGCGGAGGTCGAGCCGCGCACGCATCTCGCCGACCTGCTGCGCGAGACGCACAACCTGACCGGCACTCATGTCGGCTGCGAGCACGGCGTCTGCGGCGCCTGCACCCTCCTCGTCGACGATGTGCCGATACGCTCTTGCATCACCTTCGCGGTCGCTTGCGAAAACGCCAAAGTCACCACCATCGAAGGCCTCGACGAGGACGAAATTGCGCGCGAGCTGAGGGCGGCTTTCACAGCTCATCATGCCTTGCAATGCGGCTATTGCACGCCCGGCATGATTGTTTCGGCGCGCGACATCGTGCTGCGCATGGACGCGCCGAGCGAGCACGATATCCGCGTCGCGATGAGCGGCAATCTCTGCCGATGCACGGGTTATGTCGGGATCGTGCGTGCGGTCCAGAGCGTCCTTTCCGAGCGTCGCGCACGCGGCGTCGCGGCCGTCCCCCGAGGCGGCCGCGAGCGGCTGGGGCCAGCCGGATCGGGCGGCGCCGGCGAAATGCGCGCGGCCACGGCCGCGGCGGTTGCCCCCGCCAGCGTCCACGCCTCTCCGAGAGCCACTGCAGCCGACGCCGCCCGCATCGATTCCGATTGGAAGCCGCAGGTCGAGTTCCGGCAGAGCTTCGTGATCGCTCATCCGGTCGACGAGGTGTGGGCGTTCTTCGGTCGCGTCAAGGATGTCGCCGCCTGTCTGCCCGGCGCGTCGCTCGATGGCGGAGAGGAGAACGGCGTTGTCAACGGCAAGATGAGGGTCAAGGTTGGCCCGATCTCGGCCGAGTTCAGCGGCGCGGCGCAGATCACTCGCGATCAGGCGTCCCAACGTGGCGCGATCGTAGGTTCAGGTCGTGACGCGCGCAGCAACTCGGCGACACGCGGAATTGTCGCGTACTCCGTTAAGCTGGATGAGGGCGGCGCTGGTTCCCGCGTCGACGTCGATGTTGGCTACACGCTTACCGGGATGCTGGCGCAATTCGGCCGCTCGGGCCTGGTCGAGGATATTGCAGGCCGCTTGACGGCGGCGTTTGCGAAAAACCTTGAGGCGCGCCTTTCCGCCGGCGACGACGCCGCCGCGCCCCGTTTGGTGCGAGAACTCAACGCAGGGTCGCTGATCACAACCGTGCTGCTCGGCAGGGTGAAGGATCTCATCAAAAGGATCGTCGGCCGCACCTGACGCGCTGGCGGCTTTGGCAAACTGGAACGCTCGTGCTGCTTGTCGTATGGAGAAGGACCGATGGGGAAATTTTCCGCGATATACGACCGTAGCCGCGTGCCGCTTTATCTTCAGGTCGCGTCGGTGATGCGTCAGCGCATCAATTCCGGCTATTGGGCCGAAGGCGAGCAGATATCGACTCTCGAAGAGCTGGAGGAGGAATTCAGCTTGGCGCGGGTGACGATTCGCCAAGCGATCGAACTCTTGCGCGCCGAGGGTCTCTTACAGGCGCAACAAGGCAGGGGCACTTTCGTTTCTGGCAAAGCGGTGAACAATCGTTGGCTCGACCTTGCGACGGATTTTGATTCCTTGGTCGAGTCGATCCGAAACAACGTGCTGAAGCGCGTCTTCATTCAGCGCGACGCCGAGCCGCCGGTCCTCATCCCCGGCGAGGGGAATCTCGCGAACGCCTACACCTTCCTTAGAAGCGTCCAGTTCAACAGCGGCAAGCCTTTTTCGGTCGTCAACCTGCACCTCGATCAGAAGCTGTTCGTGCGGGACAGCAAGCGATTCACACGCTCAGCCGCGCTGCCGAAAATCGTCGAGATGGAGGACGTGGTTATCACCCACGCCTATCAAAGGTTCACGATCGGCGTCGCTGATCCCGAAACGGCCGACCTGCTTGAGATCGGGCTCGGCGAACCGACGGCCGACTGCCAACTCACCGTCCTCGACGACAACGACATTGCGATATACGTCGCCGACATCCACTACCTCAAGAACTGCTTCGTCTTGCGCAGCGATCTGCTTAGGCACAGCCCGCCTCCCCGCGTGAAGGCCCCCGCCGCTGCCGCGGTTAAGGCGGCCGAAACCGGCCTTTCGATCAAGCCAGACCACCCAGGGTCGCAGACGTAGCTCTTGCTCGTGATGCGCATGACGTGCATCGACAACGCGGCTCGAGAAAAGAATTCCCCCAAAATCGATCGGATCGTCCAACGCGAGGGGCCGGCGTGCTGGCCCCATTTGCTATTGATCGAACGAATAATCTGGATGATAGTGGTACTAAGGATAGCAAGATAGTGTGACTTGTGGAACGTTCGGGATTCCTGCGCCCCTCCCTCCTTGGGCGAGGGCGCGATAGGGCGGAAGAGCAAGGTTTGGCGCAACGAGGCGTTGCAAGCCGTGAGGCGAGAATAAAGAAATAAGGGAGAGGGTTCATGCATCGGAGTTTTCTTAAAGCGCTGCTCTATGCGGCCGGCGCTGTCGTGCTGACGGGCGCCGCTTCAGCTGCCGACGCCGTCAAGATTGGCGTCACGCAGCCTCTCACGGGGGCCTTCGCCGCCGACGGCAACTATGTGGCGCAGGGCGCCAAGCTTGCCGCGGAGGCCATAAACAAGGCTGGCGGAGTGGACGGCAGGCAGATCGAACTCGTCATCGAGGACAACAAGTCAAACCCGACCGAGGCGGCTGCTACCGCCGAGCGTCTGATTGTCCAGGACAAGGTCCCTGTCATGCTCGGCGCCTGGGGTTCATCGCTCACACTCGCCGTGATGCCCAAGCTTCAAGAATATAAGGTGCCGATGGTGGTGGAGACGTCCTCATCGGGCAAGATCACCACTTCGGGCAATCCTTACATCTTCCGCATCAGCCCGACCTCGGAGATGGAGGCCAAGGCCTTCGCTCCGCTGATCAAGTCAATGGGCATCAAGAAAGCCGATTTCCTGGCGACGAACGATGATTTCGGCAAGGGCTCCATGACGGAGTTCACCAAGATGCTGAAGGCGAACGGGGTGGCGATCGGCGCTACCGAGACCATGGGCGAAGACGCGACCGACTTGTCGGCGCAACTTGCCAAGATCAAGGCTTCCGGCGGCGATACGATCTTCGTCACCACGGACGTCAAGCAGCTGACCTTGATCCTCAAGCAGGCCAAGGATCAGCAAGTGACCGCCCGCATTATCACGACAGGCGGTTCCGTCTCGCCTGACCAGCTCATCGAGCAGGCTGGCGACGCCGCCAATGGTTCCTACCATCTGGTCTTCTTCACGCCCTGGTTCCCGGACGCGCTGAAGAATCCCGAGGCGGCCAAAGCCTTCATGGAAGCCTGGAAAGCGGCCAAATATGACGTCGGAGGCCTGACGGAAGGCTTCCGTGGATGGGACGGAGTCAACACCATCGCCGCCGCGATCAAGGACGCCGGCGGCAAGACGGACGCGGATTCAATCACCAAGGCGCTGTGGGGCGTCAAGGTGAAGGGCGTCAACGGCGACATCGCATTTATCAAGCAGGGGCCCGCGGGCAAGGAAAGCGGGCAGAGTGTGCCCAGCGTCTACCTGGTGGAGATCGACGGCGGCAAGGTCGTCAAACAATAGCGGCCGCCGCCCAGCCGTAAAAGCGCTGTCGTCGTCGAGGCCGTACGAAGTCTCGCGGGCGATCTGCGGCGCTGCGCGAAACCTCGCGGAGCGCTCCCGCCGGGCCAAGGACGGCTGTCGATCAGGTTGCAGTTTCGAGTGACGCCGGCGTGGATGAATTCCTCCAACATTGCCTGAACGCGCTCATGCTCGGCGGCATCTACGCACTGCTCGGCATCGGCTTGACCCTGATCTTCGGCATCATGCGGGTGGTGAACTTCACGCATGGCGAGCTCTACAGCTTCGGCGCCTACATGATGTTCATGTTCGTGATGCTGTTGCATCTCAATTTCTTTCTGTCCCTGGCGCTAGCGATGGCGCTTGGCATTGCGCTGGGCGCGGTGATCGAGTTTCTCCTGCTGCGTAAGCTGCGCGGCGCGGACATTGACACCACGATGCTGGTGATGATCGGCGCCTGGATCGCCATGCAAAACCTCGAGCAGCTTGCATGGTCGGGCGTGGCCAAGTCGATCAACACGCCCTTCCCCTCGGCTCCGTTGGTGCTGGGAGGGCTTTCGGTCGCCTGGAGTCGACTGTTCGTGTTCGGTGTCGCCCTCGCGCTGATCGCGGGCGCTTACGCGCTCGTCGACCGCACCCGTCTCGGCCGCGCAATGCGCGCGACCTTTCAAGACAGCGATGCCGCTCGGCTGATGGGCGTCGATATCGACAGGGTCTACCTGTCGACCTTCGCACTCGGCTCCGGGCTTGCGGCTGCGGCCGGGGCGCTGCTCGGCCCGATCTTCGTGGTGACGCCCGGAATGGGCGATCTCGCTGCCCTCAAAGCCTTCGCCGTGGTCATTCTCGGAGGATTGGGCAGCATCGCCGGCGCCACCATTGGAGGCTTCCTGCTTGCCTTTATCGAGGAGATGGGCGCCGGTTATGTGTCATCGGGTTATCGTGACGCCATGGGTTTTCTGCTTATCATTCTCGTTCTGATCGTCCGTCCGACGGGATTGTTCAGCCGCAAGGAACGGATCGGATGAAGCGCCTCGCGACCGGGGCATTCCTGGCCTTCCTGTTTTCAATCCCGCTTTGGGTCGGCAACCTGTACATTTTGCACGTCCTGATCATCACCGGCATCTTCACGATCGCGGCGATGAGCCTCAATCTTTTGCTTGGCTACACCGGACAGCTCAGCCTCGGCCACGTCGCCTTTTTCGGTATTGGCGCGTACGTGTCTTCGCTGGTGTCGCTCGGCTTCGCGGTCCATCTTACGCCAGACTGGCTGGTGACGCTGGATCCGCAACCTGTCTGGCTCGCGATGCTATGGGCGATCGCAATCTCCGGCTTCTGCGGTTGGGCGATCGGCCGGATCTCCTTCAAGGTGCGCGGCGCCTATTTCGTAATCGTCACCATCAGCTTCGCGGAAGTCGTGCGGCTCGTCGCGCTGAACTGGGACGAACTGACCCAGGGCCCGATGGCGCTCAACAACATCCCGCCGCTCACCCTGTCGATTCCTGGCCTGTTTGAGTTCTCCTTCATCGGCAAGGTCCCCAACTATTATCTCGTCCTCGTGGCGGCGCTCGTCGCTTATGTCGTCATTGCGCGGCTTGTGTATTCGCGGGCCGGACGCGCGATGATTGCGCTGCGGGAGAACGAGCCGCTCGCGACCTCAGTCGGGATCGAGGTGACGCGCTATCTCGTGTTGTCGGCCGTCGTGTCGGCTGCAATCGCCGGGATGGCGGGGGCGCTCTATGCGCAGTACGTTCAGATTGTCGATCCGAACATATTCCTGTTCATCTATACCGTTACGATGGTGATCATGGTCATCGTGGGCGGCAAAGGCACGCTCGCGGGCCCGATTGTGGGCGGCGTTATTTTCGGCCTTCTGCCGGAGGCGTTGCGCTCGTTGCAGATCCGGCCCGAGCTGCAGTGGGTCGCTTACGGCGTGCTGATGATCGTGATTGTTTCGATCCTGCCAAGCGGCATCGTCCCGGCGCTCGCGCGCTTGTGGAACGAGCGGGGCGGCGCAGGCGCCAAGCCGGCGCAACCGTCGGACGCCGGCGCGAGCCAGGCCGCGCGATGAATGGAACTCCGACCGTGGCGCTCTCGGTCGATCAATTGTCGATCCGGTTCGGCGGCGTTACCGCCGTCGAGAGCATGACCTTCGACGTTCGGGAAGGCGAAACGCTCTCGCTGATTGGTCCGAACGGCGCCGGCAAGACTTCAGCCTTCAACGCCATCACCGGCTATCTGCCAGCCGCCGCGGGCGACATCGTCTATCGCCGCGTGCGCCTCAACGGCCTCAAACCAAGCCGTATTGCGGCGCTCGGCGTCGTGCGCACCTTCCAGAAAACGAGCGTTTTCGCCGGACGGTCTGTGCTCGACAACATTCTTATCGGCCTGCATTTGCAGTCGCGTGAGCATCCTCTCGCCATTATCCTCGGCCTCCCCTCGGTCGCGCGAGAGGAAAGACGTCTGGTCGACAAGGCCAGAGAGGTGCTGCGTTTCGTTGGAATTGAATTGCGCAAGGACGAACTTGCTTCCTCCCTCGCCTATGGCGAGTTGCGACGGCTCGAAGTCGCGGTGGCCCTAGCTGCGGGGCCGACACTGCTTCTATTGGATGAGCCGGTGGCCGGCATGAACGCCGTGGAGACGGCGGGCTTCATGGAGACCCTCGCCCGGATCAGCGCCCGCGGCGTCACGATTCTTCTCGTAGAGCACGACATGAAGATGGTGATGCGTATTTCGGATCGCGTCGTGTGTCTCAATCAGGGCCGCATTATTGCCGATGGCCCACCGGCGGAGATCCAGCGCCATCCGGACGTCATCCGCGCTTATTTAGGCGAAAGGCGCGCTTGTGCTGAAGGTTGAGGGCTTGACCTGCCGCTATGGTAAGGTCACCGCGGTCAGCGAGCTTTCGCTCGAAGTTCACCAAGGCGAACTCGTCACGCTGATCGGGGCCAACGGCGCCGGCAAGACCACGACGCTCAAGGCGATCTCGGGGCTTATGGCGCCGGCCGGCGGCCGGCTGATCTTCGAGGGAGAGGACATCACGGGCGCCTCCGCCCGTCGTATTCTGCAGCTGGGCGTCGCCCATTGTCCCGAGGGTCGGCGCGTCTTCCCGTTCATGACCGTGGTCGAGAATTTGCAGATGGGTTGCCATCTGCGCCGTGATTCGCGGGAGGCCGCAGCCGACATGGCCAAGTTCTTCGACCGCTTCCCGATCCTCTACGACCGCCGGATGCAGATGGCCGGCACCTTGTCAGGAGGCGAGCAACAGATGCTGGCGATTGCGCGAGCGCTCATGTCGCGCCCAAGGCTCGTCATGTTTGACGAACCCTCGCTGGGTCTCGCGCCGAACATCATCGATCGCGTCTTCGACGTGATCAAAAGCATCCAGGCCGGGGGTGCCACGATCATCATGGTCGAGCAAAACGCTTTCGCCGCGTTGGAGCTGTCGGACAGGTCCTATGTAATTGAGCAGGGACGTCTGGCGTTGGCCGGAACCGGCAGGGAGCTCCTCGAAAATCCGCAGGTGAAGGCGGCCTATCTCGGCGCCTGATTCCGCTCCTCCCCGATTTGCCTGCGAGTCCTTCGGCCGCCAAGGAGTTGAACAATCTCGTCGGCGTGCCAAGAACCTGCCAAACGATCTCGGATGGCGCCGCGCTCTCGGAGCCTGGGACGACAAACCCGAACCGCCAAACTGGATCAAAGGTGCAATCTGAAAAGGTCCCTATCAACAGGTAACGCTACAAGAGCGGTCGTGACTGTTCCGTCATCCAGAAAATAAGGGCCCCCCCCGCCGCCGTTCAGCGTCCTTCGACGTCGGACCGTACCGCTGATCGAGCGTTCCGCTGGGACCAGACCGAGGAAGGCCAGGGCCGTTCTGCATTTTCATTGAGCTTCGCTGCGCCAAATTTACACTCTTGTAGCGGCCACTTTTAATATTGGGATCCTCTCCAGTGACCGCATGGCGCGCTCCGGCACGATCCTCGCGGGAGCTCGGAGCGGTTCCGTCCCGAGTGCGCCCCTCCTCTTCTCGGGACGTCCATAACTCAACCCGGGGCGGGCCCTCCCGCCGGTTCGGGCGTGAGAGGCTCGCGGTGAGCGGATCACAGGACGCCGAAGGTCTCGAACGCTTCCCGCGCGCCCATGCCGTGCCGAATGGCGGTCGCAACCCGGTTTTCCGTCGACGCCTTTTCCAGGGCCGCCTGGATCGCGTCGGCCGCCACCAGGAACGGAATGATCAGAACGCCCTCGCGGTCGCCGAAGATGAGATCGCCGGGCGCGATCCGGACCCCTTCGATTTCAATGCTTACGCGAAAGTCGATGACTTTGCCGCGCGGCCCCTGGTCTTGCGCGTATAATCCACGGCTGAAGGTCGGAAAGCCGAGCGCCTCGATCCCAGCCGCATCGCGAACGAATCCATTAAGAACCGCGCCGGCGGCCCGCAGGCAACGGGCGCGGGTCGACATCAACTCGCCCCAGAACGCGTAGCGAAACGACCCGCCGGTGGCGACATAGACCTCGTTCGGGCGAAGATCGTCGAGCGCCTCCAGCATCAGCCCGAACGGCTTCGAGCCGACGGCGCCGGGCGACCGAGCGCCTTCCTCGAAGACGTCCGCCTCGAGCACAGGCATGGCCCGCCCGATCACCTTCATGTCGGGCGCGAGCGGCTGGATGGCTTGCGGCAGGAATTGGCGCCGATATCCCATCGTATCGAGCACATCGCCAACGACGGCCGTGAACAGCTTGTCGCGGAGATTCGAAAAGACGACGTCTTCCTCCATCCTGGGCATGTCCCCTCCTGCTCGAGCGGCATCGAAACCTGGGGCTTTCTCAACGCCAAGGCGCGAGCGCGAAGCCAGCTCTATCAGCTTGCTACGTCATGTCAGGTTGTGAAGAAAGCCTTTTCGGATCCGCGCCTTAAGCCTGGGCGCCTCGCGCGGCGCGCGCTTTCGAGATGGAATTGTACCCCGTCACTGTGAGAGTCCCGCGCAAGCGGGAATCCAAAGTCCGGTCAAAACGTCGCTGGATGCCCGCTTTCGCGGGCATGACAGGCAATAGACTCGGCCAATTGTCGGTCGCCCAGGATTCCGCGGCGCTGTCCCGCAAAGCCCAGCGGCGCGCCTAGCGTTCCGCGGGCTGACTAAGGCGGTGGCAGAAGTCGTCGAGCTGGTCGAAATCCCGGAAGGCGATGCGGATCTCGCCGCACTCTCCGCCGTGCCGGATTGTCACCTTCGTGCCGAGCGCCAGTGCAAGCTTCTCCTGAAGGGCAGCTGTGTCGGCGTCGACAGGCGGAGCGCCCTTCCGCGGCCGGGTCGTCGTGCCGGAATTCTCGCCCAAGCGTTCGATGTCCCGGACCGTCAGGCCCTCGGCGACGATGCGGTTGGCGAGCGCGTCCGGGTCGGCGACGGCCAGCAGGGCGCGCGCGTGCCCGGCCGAGATTTTTCCGCCGGCCAGGAGGCCCCGCGTGTGCTCGGGCAAATTGGTCAGGCGAAGCGTGTTTGCCACATGGCTCCGGCTTTTGCTGACCACGCGCGCGATGTCGCTGTGCGAATAGCCGTAATCGGCGCCGAGATGGGCGTAGCCGGCGGCCTCTTCGAGGGCGTTCAGGTCAGAGCGCTGCACATTCTCGACGATGGCGATTTCGAGTGCTTCGCGGTCCCCCGCCTCAACGATGATGACCGGGATCTCATGCAGCCCGGCCCGCTGGGCGGCCCGCCAGCGGCGCTCGCCAGCGATGATCTCGTAAGCGTCGGCGACGCCAGTGATGGCGCGGACGACGACAGGCTGGATGATCCCGCGCTCCTTGATCGAGGCGGCGAGTTCGTCGAGGTCGTCGTTGTCGAACCGCTTCCGCGGGTTGCGCGGATTGGGGCGCAGGAATTCGATCGGCGTTTGGCGCGTTCCGCGCGAGACTTCGGCATGCTGGGGGTTCGCCCCGCCCAACAGGGCTGCAAGTCCGCGCCCCAGGCGAGGCCGGTTTTCGATGCGGGCGGCGTCTTCGGCCATGGACTGTTTCCCCTCGGAGTTCGATTGACTACGCGGCGCGCCAGCGACCCTCGCGCCGGATGACCTCGGACGCGAGCTTCAGATACGCCTGGCTGCCGGCGCATTTGAGGTCGTAAAGCAGCGCGGGTTTGCCGTGTGACGGCGCCTCGGACAGGCGGACATTGCGCGGAATGACCGTCTCGTAGACCTTGTCGCCCATGTAAGCGCGCACGTCCGCGACCACCTGGCCAGCGAGGCTGTTGCGGGGGTCGTACATGGTCAGCACCACGCCGTGAATGGTCAGAGACGGATTCAGCGTGCTGCGAACCTGCTCGACCGTGGTCAGGAGTTGCGACAGACCCTCAAGGGCAAAGAATTCGCACTGCAGTGGGACGACGACCGCGTCGGCGGCGGCCAGTGCGTTGATGGTGAGAAGGTTCAGCGACGGCGGACAATCGACGAGCACATAGGTGACCCGTTCCGGGTCGTCCGCGCTCGAGGCGCCGTAGACGCGCAGCGCATCGCGTAATTTGTAGGACCGATCAGAATGGCCGGCGATCTCGAGCTCGACACCGAGGAGATCCATGGTCGATGGGGCGATGAAAAGCCGTGGCACCGAGGTCGGAATGACGACGTCGCGCAAGGATTTTTCGCCGACCAGCATCTCGTAGCTCGATGTTGTTCGAGCGTTGCGGTTGATGCCGAGCCCGGTCGATGCGTTGCCCTGGGGATCGAGATCGAGGATCAGCACGCGCTCGCCAATGGCCGCGAGAGCCGTTCCAAGATTGATCGCGGTGGTCGTCTTGCCGACCCCGCCCTTCTGGTTCGCCAGGGCGAAAACGCGCGGGCGCGTCGCACCGTCGGGCTCGCGAACGAGGGGCTCCGTCTCGGTCATCGGATTCAAGTCTCAGCCTTGGCGAATACGCAGGATCGCGGCCTCAGGGTTGACGGCGCTGGGAAGCGTTTCGATTGCATAAGCCCAAGCCTCAGGCAGCGCCGCGATTTGGTCCTTAGCTGATTCGCCGCGCGGAAACACGGCGACGGCCCCGCGCGCCATCCAAGGTCTCGCCAATTTGAGGGTCAGCGGCAAGGGGGCGAAGGCCCGCGCGGTCACGGCGTCCACAGCTCCGAGGCTCTCGGCGATGGCTTCGACGCGTACGGGGTGAATCTGAGCCGCTGCGCCGGTGGTGCGCGCCGCTTCGCGAAGGAAAGCGCATTTGCGGCCGTCGCTTTCGATGCAATGGACCACGGCGCCGGGAACGTCCGCGAGCTGGATGGCGATCACGAGGCCGGGGAAGCCGGCGCCGGAGCCCATGTCGACCCAACGTTTGGCGTCGGGCGCGAGGGCGCTGAGTTGGGCCGAATCCGCGATGTGGCGGGTCCAGACTGACGGGAAGGTCGAATTGGAGATGAGGTTGGTCTTACGCCGCCATCGATCCAGGAGCTCGACGAAGAGGGCGAGGCGATCTTCTGTTTCACGTGAAACAGGGACGAGACGCAAGGCCGCCTGGCGATCGTCCGCGAGTTGGTCCGCCGCCGAGGAGTTGGCAGTCGGTCGGCGGTTCACGTCCCAGCCGAAAGCCGATCGCGACCCGCGGCCCGCTCCGTCTTTCGCGCATGCGCCGCGACAAGCGCCAAAGCCGCCGGCGTGACGCCTTCGATGCGGCGGGCCTGACCGAGACTGGCGGGGCGAACGGCGATGAATTTCTGCTTCATCTCGTTGGAAAGCCCCGAGAGGCGCGCATAGTCGAGATCCGCCGGCAGGCACGCCGCATCGTCGCGGCGATAACGGGCCACGTCCTCGGCCTGGCGGTCGAGATAAACCGCGTATTTCGCGTCGGCCTGGAGCCTGGAAACAAGATTTGCAGGAATAGTGGTAAGTTGAGGCCAGACGCCGGCAAGGTTAGCGAGCGGGAACTGGTTTTGCGCCGCAAGCTCGAACGCCGAGCGCCGAGCCCCGTCCCGATTGACGAGAAGGCCGTGCGCCTCGAGTTCTCTTGGCGTCGCGGTCGCGGACTTGAGCATCGCCCGCGCCTCATCCAACTGGTCACGGACTTGCGTGTAGACCCGCGCCCGCTCGGGGCCGACGCAACCCAACGCGATGCCCCTGGCCGTCAGACGCTCGTCGGCATTGTCGGCCCTCAGCGACAGCCGAAATTCGGCCCGCGAGGTAAACATGCGATACGGCTCAGTGACGCCGTGGGTGGTAAGATCGTCGATCATCACGCCGAGATACGATTCGGCACGGTCGAAGGTCGCGAGCCCCTGGCCGCCGGCTTTGCGCGCGGCGTTTATTCCTGCCACGACCCCCTGCGCCCCCGCCTCTTCATAGCCAGTCGTGCCGTTAATCTGGCCGGCGAGGAACAGACCCCCGAGGCGGCGCGCTTCCAGCGTCGGATCGAGACCGCGCGGATCGATATAGTCATATTCGATCGCATAGCCGGGGCGGAGGATGCGTGCGTGCCTCAGGCCGGGAATTGTCGCGACGAGCGCGCGCTGTGTTTCCTCGGGCAACGAGGTCGAAATGCCGTTCGGATAGACGGTCGGGTCGTCGACGCCTTCCGGCTCGAGGAAAATCTGGTGACTGTCGCGATCGGCGAAACGGATCACCTTGTCTTCGATCGACGGACAATAGCGCGGGCCTCGGCCGGAGATCGCGCCTGAATAAACGGCTGACCGATGCGCGTCGGCCTGGATGATGCGGTGGGTCTCGGCGGTGGTGCGGGTGATGTGGCACGGCAGCTGCGGCGCCGTGACCGCTGTGGTCACCGAGGAGAAGAATTCGGGCTCCGGATCGCCGTGCTGGATCTCCAACTCGTTCCAGTCGATCGTCGTTCCGTCGAGGCGCGGCGGGGTGCCCGTCTTGAGCCGCGCGAGCGCAAATCCGGCGCTGTCCAGGCTTTGGGCGAGCGAGACCGACGGCGGATCGCCGAAGCGTCCGGCGGGTGTGCGCTGGTCGCCGAGATGGATCACTCCGCGCAGAAAAGTGCCGGTGGTGAGCACGACCGCGCCGCAGGCGATCGTGCGGCCGTCAGCGAGCGCGACGCCCGTGACGGCGCCGGCGTCGGAGGCGATCCGGGCGGCCTCCCCTTCGACCACGGTCAGGTTGGGTGTTGTCCCCACGAGCGCCTGCATGGCGCGCCGGTAGAGCTTGCGATCGGCCTGGGCGCGCGGTCCCTGAACGGCTGGGCCTTTGCGGCGATTGAGAACGCGAAATTGAATGCCGGCGGTATCGGCGGCGCGCGCCATCACGCCGTCAAGCGCGTCAATCTCGCGCACGAGATGGCCCTTCCCCAAACCGCCGATCGCCGGATTGCAGGACATCTCGCCGATTGTTGCGAAGCGATGGGAAACGAGGGCAGTCGCGGCGCCACAACGCGCCGCCGCGGTCGCAGCTTCGCAACCCGCATGGCCGCCGCCAATGACAACGACGTCAAACTTCATCGGTGGGGTCCCCCTGTTTCACGTGAAACATGCGAAGGCCTCTTTCTGAGCCGAGCCGGAGAAAGACTCCGCGGTGGGGCGTCAAGGCCGACTTGTCCTTCCCCTCTACGCGACTTTCGCGAGCGCCAGGATCCAAAGCATGGTTTTCGCACCTTGCTGCGGGGAAAGACGTTGGACCTGTCATTAAAACGACGGGGCGTGGACCGCCGGGACAAGCTCGGCCATGGCGATGGAGCCTGGGGCGGCGCTCGAAAGTCAAGGACTCGATCCTACTTCCCAACGCAAAGCCGGGAGAAAATCTCGCCGAGCACATCTTCGACTCCGATCCGCCCGACAATCTGGTCCATCGCGGAGGCTGCGCGTCGCAGGTCTTCGGCGATCAACTCCGGCTCTGCCGCGCTTTGCGCCAGCGTCGAAGCCAATGCTCGGCGCGCGTCCTCAAAGCGGCAACGATGCCTTGCAAGCGTCAACAACGCCGGCTCACGCGAAGACATGCGCTCTTCGGCCAGTTCGGCAATGGCGTCAAGCAGCCGGTCCACCCCCACCCCCGTTTCTGCCGAGATGGCAAGCTCTCCTCCTCCGGCCGTCGGCGGATCAGTCCCGGTGATGTCGATCTTGGTCCGCACCTGCAACGCGGGAGATTCCATGTTCGGCGCCAGTGCGCCTCCGCCATCATCGAGCCACAAGGTCAAGTCTGCGCTCTCGGCGCGGCGGCGCGCTCGCGCGACGCCTTCCTGTTCGATCGGGTCATCGGCGTCGCGAATGCCTGCCGTGTCGACAAGAATCACGGGATAGCCACGAAGGTCCAGGAACACTTCGATCAAATCGCGGGTCGTTCCTGGGATTGGCGATGTGATCGCGACATCGCGGCCAGCCAGCGCGTTCATCAGCGTCGACTTCCCGACATTGGGAGGACCGGCAATCACGACCGTGAACCCCTCTCGCAGCCGTTGGGCCGAGTTTGCAGTCGCGAGCGCCCGGTCAATACGATCGATTGCGGCCTCAGCCGCATGCCTGACCGATTCCAGCGTGAAATCCGACGCGTCCTCGACGTCGCTGAAATCGATCTGCGTTTCGACCGCCGCCATGGCCTCAAGGAGACTCGTCCGGATCCCCTCGCATTCGCGACGGAGCGCTCCGCCGGCGATGCGTTGCGCCTGCTGGCGCTGGGCCTCGGTCTCGGCTTCAACGAGATCGGCGAGCCCTTCCACCTCGGAAAGATCGATCTTTCCATGCATGAAGGCGCGCCAGGCGAATTCTCCCGGCTCGGCGGCCCGAAGGCCAGGAATGAGCGCCAGCGCGCGGACGAGAGCGGACGTGACCGCCCGCCCCCCGGTCACGCTGATCTCCGCCATCTCTTCGCCGGTAAAGCTGCGAGGCGCCTGAAAACGGGTGATCAACGCCCGGTCGAGCGGTCCTCGAGATTGAGGGTGTCTGAGCGTTCGCAAGACCGCGCGGCGGTCGGGAAATTTGGCCCCAGGCGCAAGCTCTTGAAGCGCCTCGGAACAGCTCGGACCGGACAGGCGCAGGACCGCGATCGCAGCTCGGCCGGTCGCCGAGGCGAGCGCGAAGATCGTGTCGTGATCGTTCGCAAACACGGCCGGCGTCAGGCGATCAGGCGACGGGATGGAATGTTCATCGCGAGGAAAGCGCCAGCGCGTCGCGAAGATCCAATGGCCGCGAGGCGCCATTTCGACGCGCAGAATGCGTGGATGGTCGGATCAAGCCCGGCCATGACGCCTTGCTTTGCTCCCACCAGAGACAGTGGCGGCGCGTCAGTCTCGCGTTGGAGCGGCGGCGGGCAATTCGCTGACCGCGCCGCCCGAATGTGCGGGCGTTGAGGTCGCCTGCTTCCATGGCGGCGTGCATACAACATACTGGTCCGCAACCGCCTCGTGATCGCCCTGCTTCTCTCGCTGGAAATACAGATAGCAGATGCTGAGCGCGCCGGTGCGATAATCGACGCGGAACACGCCGCCTTCCTGCTCGTGGCGTGTCGCGATGAGCCCATAGTCGCTGGGCTCCTGCTTAGTCGCGCCGTCGCCGCTCCGATAGCAGGAGGTGACCCCGAAGGCGCCCGGACCCACATCGGTTCGCCCCGGATTGTGAGCGAACTGGCACGCGATGACGTCGCCCGACAGCTTGTCGAGTCGGTAGACCAGCGACAGATTAATTTGCGGCGCCGCGAGAAACTCGTATTGGTTGGCTTTGGCGCCCGTCGCAACGAGGCATGCGGCCAGCGCCGTCAACCCAAAGACTGAAGCTTTCGCAACCATCGCCGACCCCTGCGAACCGCAAATCACGTGAGGTCAACATGGAGCCCAGCGTCTTCACAAATCGTTAAGGCTAACGGAAAATTACCCGTCAGGATGTCAGGATTTCCTTGCTCGCGACGGTCGAGTCAGCGTTGAGACGATAGACCAGAGGCACGCCGGTCGCGAGCTCCATGGTTGGAATCGTCTCCGGCGTCAACCGATCGAGCACCATGACCAGCGCGCGCAGAGAGTTGCCGTGCGCCGCGACCAGTACGCGCTTGCCGCTGAGCACCGGCGGGAGAATGTTCTGGCAATAATAGGGTAGCGCGCGCGCGACCGTGTCTTTCAGGCTTTCGCCGCCCGGCGGGTTGATGTCGTAACTGCGCCGCCATATGTGGACCTGCTCCTCGCCCCACTTCTTGCGCGCGTCGTCCTTGTTGAGCCCGGCCAGATCGCCGTAGTCGCGTTCGTTGAGAGCCTGATCCCGCTCTTCCGGCAGGCCGGTCTGCCCCATTTCCGCAAGCGCCAACTCAAGTGTGCGCTGGGCGCGGATGAGGGCCGAGGTGAAGACGAGATCAAAGGCGATTCCATGCGCCTTCATTCGCCGTCCGGCTTCTTTGGCTTCCTCGACGCCCGCGGGGCTCAAGTCCACATCCCGCCATCCCGTGAACAGGTTCTTGAGATTCCATTCGCTCTGACCATGGCGCAACAGGACGAGGAGACGCTCGGCGGGCATGAAGTTTCGCCTTGATTGGAGATCGACGGGTCGCCTCTAAAAGCATGGCGCACCGGCGGCGCCAACCTAAAAACCAAAAGACCGCCTCATTCGGGATGGCATTGTCGCTGGGCGCTCGGCGCGAGCGCCGGGTGGAGGGGAGGCAACCGCGCCCGCGCGACCGCGCGAACGCCGACACGGCGAGGCACCTGCTTCACTGCCTCGACAATGTAGACGCCTGCGAAAGGCAATCCGAGCGCGCCCCCGACCCGCTCGATGGTCGTCGCAGACCGGATCATGAACGGCCGGGCGACCGGCGGCGCATGAAGCGCCTCGCCCCAGAAGACCGGCGAGAACTCCGCCCGCTGAAGCAAGTCGCGAAGCTGGGATTTCGAATAGGGGAGGCCCTGTCCGTAGGGCGTGCTGTCCGTGCGCGCCCAGACGCCCCGGCGGGAGGGCACGATCACGATCATTCGTCCCTCCGGCGCGGTAATGCGCCAGAGTTCCTCGAGGAGCGCGTCCGGGCGATCGGCCGCCTCCAAGGCATGGGCAAGCAACAGCCGGTCGATGGAGCCGTCAGGCAGCGGCAACATTTGCGCATCGACGAGCGCCGCGGCGCAACGCCCGGCTTCAGGCCAGATTGCCACACCCTGTTCAGCCGGCATCAAGGCCAGGCATCGGCGAGCGCCGTCGCGAAACCGGTCCAGATACGGCGCGCCGTAACCGACCGCAGCGACGGACAGGCCACCGCTGCGATCCCAGCGCTCGCGGATCACGCGCCCAATCAGCCTGCGGGCGACGCCCCCGAGGGGCGAGCCGTAGAAGCTCTGCAAGTTGAGGACGTCGAGAGGCATCGAGATCGGCCGCACCGGGTCCATGACTTTGAACGAGCGCCGTCGCTTTCGCAATGCGTCCGTGTCCCTTGCGGGAGACAGGGCAAAGGAGAGACAGGGATCGGCCGGGCGGTTATAAAGGAGCGCGCGGTCAGGGCGCGCGGCGGGGTCGATCACCGCGCAAAACCCCGAGCACCGAAGACGGAAATTGCCGAGCGTAATCGCCAATGACGATCAGCATCCATCAGTATCTCTGTCTCACCGACAATTACGGTGTCCTCGTGCACGATCCGATGACCGGGGCCACCGCGTGTGTCGATGTCCCGGAAGCCGGTCCCACCCTCGTAGCTGTGGCGGAGCGGGGCTGGAACTTGACCGACATCTTGATCACCCATCATCACGCCGATCATATTCAGGGTGTTCCGGACGTGAGGGCAAAATTCCCGAACGCGAAAGTGTGGGGTCCGGCCAAGGACGCGGCGCGAGTTCCGTTCCTCGATCACCAGGTGAAGGAAGGGGACACGGCCCGCGTGGGATCGCTCGAAGCGAAGGTTATCGAGACTCCCGGGCACACGCTCGGTCATGTCGCCTATCATTTCGAGAAACACGCAATCGCCTTCTGCGGCGACACGCTGTTTTCGCTCGGTTGCGGCCGCGTGTTCGAGACGCCCCACGCGGTCATGTGGAACTCGCTGGCCAAGCTTGCGGCCCTTCCCGGCGAGACCCAAATCTATTGCGGGCACGAGTACACGCAGGCCAATGGCCGGTTCGCCGCCACTATCGAGACGGGCAATCCGGCGCTGAAGGCTCGAATCGACGAGATCGCGAGGCTGCGCGCCGCGCGTCATCCAACCTTGCCGACAACCATCGCAGCCGAGCTTGCCGCCAATCCGTTTCTGCGCGTGGAGGAGCCGGCGATTCAGGCCGCGGTCGGCATGGTGGGGGCCGAGCCTGCGGCGGTGTTCGGGGAGCTCCGCACGCGCAAGGACCGCTTTTAAGGCGTATCAGTCTTCTTGGCCAAAGTTTCGAGGCGTTTTTGCATGTCGGACAGCTGAGTGCGCAGATCGTCGATATCACCCTCGGAATTCGCCTTCTTGGCCGCGTCCGCGGCCGGGGTCACGCCGGCGAATGGCGAGAACATCGCCAAAGCCTGATTGAACGCGGCGAAATTCTTTTTCGTCAATTCCTGGAGAGCGGCGAAGGAGCCGGCCGAGAACGCCTCCGGACCAAACATGCGGCTTGCGGCTTCCCGCATCGCCGGCTGCTCGCCCGAAAAGCGATCAATCGAAAATTCCAGATAGCTCGGCAGAATCGCCTGCATGCTGTCCCCATAGAAGCGGATCAGCTGGCGCAAGAACGTAGTCGGCAGTAGCGACTGCCCCGCGATCCCCTCTTGCTCGAAGATGATCTGAGTGAGGACCGAACGGGTGATGTCTTCGTTGGTTTTGGCGTCATAAACGATGAAGTCCTCGCCGGCTTTCACCATTTTCGCCAAATCGGCCAGCGTTACATATGCGCTCGACGCCGTATTATACAGACGGCGATTGGCGTACTTCTTGATCGTAATCGGAGTGGAATTAGCCATGAGGTTGATGCCGGTCCGAGGGTAACGCCGACGCGCGCCAACATAAGATAAGCGTTTTTTTTGCGCAGCCCAACCTTTTTTTGCATTGCAGCGTACGCAAGCAGCTCGACGGCAACCGAACAGAGGCGGGCGCGCCTTTTGGCCATTGCGGCGAGGCGCCCACAGGCTGCCCGGGCGCTATGGGTTTGAGTCATCCGAGATCTGCGAAGTCAGGCTGGGCGCAGCAAATCGATTCGCTTGAAATTCGAATGTCGATCTTATAACCAAGCTCAAGATCAGTTAACCATCGACGTCAGCAGGAATAACTTTGAATATACGCGTCGTGTCCTTTGTTTGGGTTTGCGCGCTCTCCCTTATTGCCTCGGAAACGCTCTTGACCTCCGTCGTCGTCGCGCAGATCGCGACGGTGGCCATGGACGGCGGCGCCCCCGTGAAGCCAGCCGCCGAGCCTCTCCCCGCCCCCAGACAGGACCCCGCCGTGCTGTCCGCAAGGTCAATCGAATGTGCGCAAAAGGCCGACGCTCAGGGTCTTCAGGGCAAGACGCGGAAGCGCTTCTTGCTCGAGTGCAAGCGAGGCTTATGAGCTTCGTGCTCGAGGCGGGCGTCCTTGCGTGAACCGCCGGCCGACGAGAGGGTTGAAACATTCCTCACCCTGCGAGACTGGCTGCGCTATGCGGTCGGGCGCTTTCTCTCTGCTGGCCTCGCCTTCGGCCACGGCGCGACGACAGCGCTCGACGAAGCCGCCTTTCTGATCCTCGAGGGTCTGGGCCTGCCGATCGACATGCTCGATCCGTTTCTCGACGCGAGACTGCTTCGCCATGAACGTACGCGACTCTTAGAACTGATCGAGGCGCGCGCAACCACCCGAACGCCGGCCGCCTACCTTGTCAACCGCGCCTACATCCAGGGCGTGCCGTTCTACGTCGATGAGCGCGTGATCGTCCCGCGCAGCCTGATCGGCGAATTGGTGATGACGGCTTTCGCCGAGGACAACCGGCTGACCGGCGATCCAAAGACGATCGTCTCCGTGCTCGACCTCTGCACAGGGGGCGGTTCGCTCGCCCTTCTCGCCGCCCGCGTCTTTCCCAACGCGCGCATCGAGGCGGTTGACGTCTCGCCCGGCGCCCTCGAAGTGGCCGCGCGCAACCTCGAGGAGCATGGGCTTCAGGACCGCATCGTGCTGAAGCAGGGAGACTTGTTCGCTCCGGTCGAGGGCGCGCGCTTCGACTTGATCCTGACCAATCCGCCTTATGTCGATGCGGCGGCGATCGCGAGCTTTCCGCCCGAATATGCGGCCGAGCCGGTGCTTGCGCATGCTGGCGGGATGGATGGGCTCGACGTCGTGCGCCGGATCCTGGGCGAAGCGCCGAAGCATTTGACGACGGATGGCGCGCTGGTTTGCGAGGTCGGCGGCGGCCGCGAGGCGCTCGAGCAGGAGTTCCCGCATCTGCCATTCGCCTGGCTCGACACCGAAGACACGTCGGGCGAAGTGTTTCTTTTGCGCGCCGCCGATTTCAGTGCGGCCAAGCCGCGGGCGAGAGCCCGGAGATAGAGCTCGGCTAACGGCCAAGGCAGGCGCGCAGAATGTCGGCAATCGGCGCCGAAGCGCCGCGACGCGCGGCTTGCCTTTCGCGGCCGTGCGCCTTGCGTTAGGCTTCCGCTCATGAAACATGCCGCCGTCCGCATCAAGGCGCGCCGGAGCGACGGGACATTCGTGGAGGTGAGATGGAAACGCGACGCATCAAGGCCCGGAACGGCGAGGGGCTGACGTTCTCCGTCGTTGGCGAGGGGACCGGCCCGCTTGGCGACTTCTATGAATTGCTCGACGAAAAGACGTCGATCGCGACGATCGAGCAGGCGCTCGCGAGCGGGGTCAAGGTGTTCGATTCTTCGCCCCATTACGGCAACGGGCTCGCGGAAGCCCGGATGGGCGCAGGCTTACGGCGCGCGAAGCGCGACGAGATCCTGGTCTCGACCAAGATCGGCCGCATCATGGACCCGTTCACCAAGCCGCCCAAGCCGCGCAGCGACGTGGTTTCGCCCGGCTTCGCCGGCGGACATCCGCACGCGCCGCGCTTTGATTATTCCTATGACGGCGCGATGCGTTCGATCGAGCATTCCCTGTTGCGCATGGGGCTCGACCGGATTGACATCGTTCTCATTCATGATTGCGACGTCTGGACGCATGGCAAGGAAGAAGCGCCGGGCCGCTTCAAGGAAGCGATGGAGGGCAGCTACCGCGCGCTCGACAAGCTGCGCAACGAGAAGGTCATCAAGGCGATCGGCTTTGGCATCAACGAAGCCGACACCTGCGTCAAATTCGCCAAGGCCGGCGACTTCGACGTGGCGATGATGGCCGGCCGCTATACGCTGATCGACCAGACGGGCTTGGCCGAGTTTCTGCCGCTTGCGCTCGAAAAGAACATGGGCGTGATGCTCGCCGGCGTGTTCAATTCCGGCATTCTGGCGACCGGATCAGGACCCGGCGCAAAATTCGACTACACGGCCGCTCCGAAGGCGGTCGTCGACAAGGTGAAGGCGATCGAGGAAATCTGCAAAAGGCACAAGGTCACGCTGCGCCAGGCGGCGATCCAATTCGCGCTTGGCCATCCCGCTGTCGTCACCGTCGTGCTCGGCGCGGTGAAGCCGGAAGAGGTCAAGGGGAACGTCCACGACGCGACGGTCGAGATCCCGCCCAGCTTCTGGTCGGATCTCAAATCGGCCAAGCTTCTGGAGTCGGCCGCGCCGACGAAGGGATAGACGGGCACTCGCCGTCAGCGGCGGTCGCGAACCAGGCGTCGGCCGTCATCGCGAGGAGGCCAACGGCCGACGCGGCGATCCAGGAGATGAAGCGCGACGCCCTGCGATCCCTGATCGCTTCGCTCACGCTCGCGATGACGGCCGCTAGCGCCGCGCCGGGCGGCCGCTGCGCTCAGTGGCGGTTGCGAAAGCGGGGGACAACGCGCGCCCCGCCTTGCCAAAGCCGTAACGCAGGCCAATCTGGCTCCCATGAAGTTCCCGCCCGAATTTCTCGATGAGATCAGGGCCCGCCTGCCGGTCTCGGAGGTGGCGGGGACACGCGTCAAATTGCGCAAGGAAGGGCGCGAGTGGCGGGGTCTTTCGCCCTTTAGTGCGGAGAGGACGCCGTCGTTCTTCGTCAACGACCAGAAGGGCTTCTTCCACGACTTTTCGTCCGGCAAACACGGCGACGCGTTCGCGTTTCTGATGGAGACCGAGGGCCTCACTTTCCCGGAAGCGGTCGAGCGGCTCGCCAACATGGCCGGACTGCCGATGCCGCGCCAGAGCAGCGCCGATGCGGCGCAGGACAAAAAGCGCTTACAGCTGATCGACGTTCTCGCGATGGCGGCGCGCCTGTTCGAAGCGAACCTCCAGCAGCCGGTCGGCGCCAAAGCGCGCGGCTATCTCGCCGATCGCGGCCTCGGCGCCCCGGTGCAGCAGCGCTTTGGGCTCGGCTACGCCTCACCCGAGCGCTTTATGTTGCGCGACGCACTCGCCGCCCAGGGCGTGAGCGCCGAGGCGATGATCGAAGCGGGCCTGCTCGTGCACGGGGAAGACATCGCCGTTCCTTACGACCGGTTCCGCGACCGGGTGATGTTTCCGATCCACGATCGCGCCGGCCGCGTCATTGCCTTCGGCGGGCGGGCGATGGAGGCCGGCGCGAAGGCAAAGTACCTCAATTCGCCGGAGACCGCTCTCTTCCACAAGGGCGCGCTGCTCTTCAATCATCACCGCGCGCGCAAGGCCGCGCATGATTCAGGCGCAATCGTCGTGGTCGAAGGCTATATCGACGCGATCGCGTCGAGCGAGGCCGGCTTCCCCAACGTCGTCGCGCCGCTCGGCACGGCGCTCACGCCCGATCAATGCGCGTTATTGTGGGCGATGGCGGGCGAGCCGATCCTGTGCTTCGACGGCGACGGCGCGGGACGGCGGGCGGCGTTCCGCGCCATCGAGACGGCGCTGCCGCTGATCGGCGTGGGCAAGAGCCTGCGCTTCGCGCTTCTGCCCGAAGGTCAGGATCCCGACGATCTCATTCGCCAGAGCGGGCCGGCGGCGATGGCCGAGCATCTCAAGGACGCGCGGCCGCTCGCCGACATGCTGTTCATGCGCGAGACCGACGGCGAGCGGTTCGACACGCCCGAGCCGCGTGCCGCGCTCGAGCGGCGCCTTAGCGAGGCGGTCAGCAAGATCGCCGACGAACCGCTGCGCCGCCATTACCAGGCCGACGTGAAGCGTCGGCTGTCGGCGTTCTTCGGCGACGAACGCGAGCGGCCGGCCCGAGGCTACGCGAGCGCGAAACAGGCCTTCGTCCCACGGCGCGGCGGCCCGTTTTCCCCGCGCGGGCTGCGGATCGGCGTTGCGGAAACGCCCCTGGCGCCGCAAAGCAAGCTCGGCCGCCGCGCTCGCCTGCCGGCGCGCGAGGTCATGATCCTTTCGATTGCGCTTGGCCATCCAGCATTGATCGAGAGCCGTTACGAGGAACTGGCGGAGACCGAATTCAGGGGCGCTGGCGTTAGCGCCTTCCGCGACGCGCTGCTTGGCGCCCCGGTCGACGCGCTGATCTCGTCCACGGCGCTCGCGGAATGGCTGACGGGCGTGGGGCACGGGCCAGCTCGCGAGCGGATCTTGGGCCTGGCCGCAAAGATGCCGAATTGGTGGTGCATGCGGCCGGAGGCGGCGCCAGCGGACGCCGATCAGGTCTTAAGGCAAAGCTTGGCCTTGCATCGGCGGGCTGGTGCGTTAGATAGGGATCTGAAGCTCGCGGAGCGGTTGCTTGCAACGGAGCCAAACGAGCTTAATCTTGCCCGACTGCTTGATATCAAAGCGAACTTGGCTGACCTTGCCGACGCGGAAGCAGCCATTGACGGTTTTGGTGATCAATCCGGACGCATTTCGTCCGCGATCTGACCCGAACGGCCCGGCGCGAGAGATCGGGATGGAGGGTTCGAGCAGGGCGCGGCGATGAGCGAAGCCTTAGCTCGATCGCGTTAGCTTGATGCGGCCGCCCCGACATGACGGGGGTGGCCGACGACATTCAATACCCGGCGCCCTGGGCCGCGGAATGACGGAGACGCCGCGATGGCAAAAAAAGACGAGGCGAAGGGCGAAGGCGAAGCTGCGGTCGTCGAGACTCCAGACAGCCCGCTGCTCGATCTCAGCGACGCCGCCGTCAAGCGGATGCTCAAGATCGCCAAGAAGCGCGGCTGGGTGACGCAGGAGGAGTTGAACGCGGTCCTGCCGTCGGAAGAGATTTCATCCGACCAAATCGAGGACATGAACGCGATGCTCAGCGAGATGGGCATCAATGTTGTCGAAAACGAAGACGCTGAAGAAGCCGAAAAAGAAACCGCCGACGGCGCCGACGAGGAGGAGGCGGAAGGCGGCGAGCTCGTCGAGACGGCCCGCCCGGCGGCGGTCGCGACCCGCAGTTCCGAGCCGGCCGAGCGCACCGATGATCCCGTGCGCATGTACCTGCGCGAGATGGGTTCGGTCGAGCTCCTGTCGCGCGAGGGCGAAATCGCCATCGCCAAGCGGATCGAGGCCGGCCGCGAGGCGATGATCGCGGGCCTGTGCGAAAGCCCGCTCACCTTCCAGGCGATCATCATCTGGCGCGACGAGCTCAACGACGCCAAGATCCTGCTGCGCGACATCATTGACCTCGAGGCGACTTACGCCGGCCCGGACGGCAAGAAGGCGCCGAAGACCGATTATTCAGCCCCCGGCGCGCCCCCGCCCCCCAATCCGGCCCGTGATCGCATGGCCCCGGCGACCGCGCCACAGGCCCCGCCGGAAGGGTTCGAGGGCGAGACTCCGCCGCCCGACGGCTTCGATGATGAGGACGATCTCGAGAATTCCGTCTCGCTGTCGGCGATGGAAGCCGATCTCAAGCCGAAGGTGCTCGAGACCTTCGACCGCATCGCGGACGCTTACAAGAAGCTGCGTCGCCTGCAGGATCAGAACGTCGAGAACAAGCTGAAAAACGAGTCGCTCTCGCCCGCTCAGGAGCGCAAATACAAGGCGCTGAAGAAGGACATCGTTGGCGACGTCAAGTCGCTGTCCTTGAACCAGAACCGCATCGATGCGCTCGTCGAGCAGCTCTACGACATCAACAAGCGCCTAATCGGCCTCGACGTGCGCCTCATGCGCCTGGCCGAAGCCCATCGAGTTGGCCGCGAGGATTTCCTGAAGAACTACCAGAATTCGGAATTGGACCCGAAATGGCTGCTTAGGGTCTCGAAGCTCACGACACGCGGATGGAAGGAGTTCATCGCCGCCGACAAGACCGGGATCAAGGAAATCCGCTTGGAGATTCAGTCGCTGGCGACCGAGACCGGGCTTGAGATCCAGGAGTTCCGCCGTCTTGTGCAGATGGTGCAGAAGGGCGAGCGGGAGGCGCGGCAGGCCAAGAAAGAAATGGTCGAGGCGAACCTCCGCCTCGTGATCTCGATCGCCAAGAAATACACCAATCGCGGTTTGCAGTTCCTCGATCTCATTCAGGAAGGCAACATTGGGCTGATGAAGGCGGTCGACAAGTTCGAATACCGCCGCGGCTACAAGTTCTCCACCTACGCCACCTGGTGGATTCGTCAGGCGATCACACGCAGCATCGCGGATCAGGCGAGAACCATCCGCATTCCGGTGCATATGATCGAGACGATCAACAAAATCGTCCGCACTTCGCGCCAGATGCTGCACGAGATCGGCCGCGAGCCGACGCCTGAAGAGCTGTCGGAAAAACTCGCCATGCCGCTTGAGAAAGTGCGCAAGGTTCTCAAGATCGCCAAGGAGCCGATCAGCCTTGAGACGCCGATCGGCGACGAGGAGGACAGTCACCTCGGCGACTTCATCGAGGACAAGAACGCGGTGCTGCCGATCGACGCGGCGATCCAGTCCAATTTGCGCGAGACGACGACGCGTGTCCTGGCGTCTCTCACGCCGCGCGAGGAGCGGGTTTTGCGCATGCGCTTTGGCATAGGCATGAACACGGACCATACCCTGGAGGAGGTTGGCCAGCAGTTCTCGGTGACGCGCGAGCGCATCCGCCAGATCGAGGCCAAGGCGCTGCGCAAGCTCAAGCACCCGAGCCGAAGCCGGAAGCTCAGAAGCTTCCTGGACAACTGATCGTTTTGTTTCCATCGCGTCGGGCGACCGTCGCCGTCATCGGATCACGTCGCTTGATCCGCGCTGCCGCATCGCCAAAAAAAAGTTTACAACCGCCCCTAACGTGTGATTAGGTCGCGCGCGGCGCGCCAAAGGGGATCTCGACATGAAGCGTACGGTAATTGCGGGCCTCGGTGCCGCTATGATCGCGACGCTTGCAGCAGGCGGCGCTGCGGAAGCTGCCACAATCGACTTCGGCGTCACCGCGTTTGACGGTTCGATCGGCTACACAGGTTCATCCTTGGACCAGTCGACCCTGCTCGATCTCGACCTGTCTTTTTTGGTGGTGAATGAGGTCTTCTCCGACGATCAGTCCGGGCTTGCTCTCTTTGACCCGATCAGCCTTTCCGCGATGACTTCCCCGCCGAGCAGCCAGATTATTTATGGGTCCGGGACTGGGCCTGGGCCGCTCGGCGCGGACGTGATCCTATCCTGGCCAACGGTCGTCGGCCCGGGCACGGACGTGTTTACCGAAACGCTGACCACGGTCATGTCGGTCAACCGGGGGACAACAGATCAAATCGGTCTGAAGCTGACCGGAACGGTCAGCGATTCCGCCGGATCATTCGTCAATGTGCCAGTTCTGCTCAGTTTGACCGCGAGCCAAGCGAGCGGATCAATCGGGGTGGAGTTCACCAACACGTCGACAAGCGTCACCCCTTCTATTCCTGAACCGTCGACCTGGGCGATGATGGCGCTTGGCTTCGCCGTCCTCGGCTTCGCCGCCCTCCGCCGGCGCGAGGCCAGCGCCGCCGCAGTTTCCCGGTAGGTCGCAAGGGCTCAGTCGAACATCTGCGTTATGCTCGTCACCCCTCTCTGCGGTTTGCGGCGCGTGCAGCGCGCTCCTCTGTTGCATCGACCTGATGATTGCGCTCGGCCCCGATCGCTCGGCGCACGACCGGGCGCTGCGCGAGTTCGAGGCCCCGCCGATGCTGATGGCGCCGGCGGGATGCACGCCGACCTCGTGGGCGGCGAAAGTTGGAAGCATTGGCGCGGCGCTCTTCGCGCGTGCGACGCCGTTTCTCTGCTCGGACGGGCGAACAGGGTCAGCCTCTTTGCCTTCTCGCCGCGCCCGGACGCTTTGCGGACATTCGCTTTACGAAGGGCTGTTCGGCGGACCCCTGACCCAGCGCGTCGGCCGCATCTGCTTGGCATGAAAGCACAATGGACATAGAAGTCATCCGGCTTCCGTTGCGGTGTCCGCGCGGGCCGCAGCGCTTCAACAACAAAGTACGATTGACCAACGGCCTGTTCATTGAAAAATTTCATTTTGCACTGCGAAAAGCTGTTGACTTGCCCTTTTTCCGCTGCTACCCCTTAGTTGTGTGCGGCCGATTAGGGGATTTTTAAGATGCGCAAAACGTTATTGATGACAACCGGGCTCGTCTGGTTGGCCCTGACAGGGGCGGCAGGCGCCGTCACGGTCACCTTGGCGCAAGGACCTGCGGATCCGCAGTACTTCGCTCCCGAAGCGGCCCATCAGAATAACTTTACGCTTGCCGGCATCACGTGGACCAGTGTCTCAGGCGTCGCCGAGACCGAGAAGGGAAGTCTTGCTAACGTATATGCCGCTCCTCTCGGAATGGGGACCAGCACAACCACGGGCACGACCTATATGTCTGTCGAGGGTGGCGGTACGGAAATGGCCACCTGGGCGAAGCCCCAGACCAGCCTTAGCCTCTATTGGGGCTCGATCGACGGCAACGGCGGTGGGAACGCCAACCTGAACTCACTTTCAATCACTGTCGATGGCTACACGCTAACCGGTGCGGATTTGGTGGGGATGAATGGAGTTTTGGGAACGGGCAATCAGAGTTCGCCTCAAGACAATCAGTGGGTTACGATAACTGGCCTTGGCCAATTCACGCAGGTGTCGTTCTCCTCGACGCGTAATGCGTTCGAGTTTAGCCTCGGGGCCCCTGGGGTACCGGAGCCGTCAACTTGGGCGATGATGGCCCTTGGCTTCGCTGGGCTCGGCTACGCCGCGTTCCGTCGCAACACGAAGAGTTGGGCGTTGGCGATCTGATCGCATCTTTCTTCGAAACCTCTGCAAGGGGCCGCCCGCAAGGCGGCCCTTTCTTTTTGTGCTCCGACCACGGGTGGGTGTTCGAGCCCCTTGGAAGCCGCGTGCGGCCGGCGAATTCCCCCAAGTGGTCGCTATGAGAAGCCGTTGATCTCTCCGGGTTTACGATCACTGGTCTGGCGCCCTTCTCGAATGCCAATGTGTTCGAGTTCAGTGTTGGCGCGCCGGTTCCGGAGGTCGCGATTTGGGCGATGATGGCCATCGGATTTGCCGGACTTGGGGCGTTCCGCCGGAAGAAGGGTCGGGCGCTCGCCATCCGATCTCTACAGTCTCAACCCACGCCCAGGGGCCGCCGCGTTCTAGAATTACGGCGTAGCCGCCGGATCCGCCAAGCGATGCAAACGATCGGCGGCAGCCCGGGCGAAGCGGAGCAGGAGCGCGCGACGGCTGGCCGGAGCCATGCGCTTCAATTCGGCCTGACGCACGATCTCCGCGCCATGAGGGTCCGCCACGATGAGGCCGGCCTCAAGGGGCATCAGGTCGGCCGGCGTCCGCTCCGAAATGGCGAAATAGAGCCGGTCGCAGCACGCGGCATAATCGCGCCACTTGCGGTCGGCGCGAAAGTCCGAGGCGCATGACTTGATCTCGACGATCAACACCTCACCGTCGCGATTGACCGCCGCGATGTCAGCACGGCGCCCGTCGGTCAGCGGTAACTCGGTCACACTCGAAAAGCCCCGCGCCAGAAGCAGCCGCCGGACGCCGCGTGCGATCATCAGCGCCGAAGCCGACTGACGCCCGTCCGGCGGAAGGGTTTGCATTTCCTTCCACATCAGGCGACTCGAGCATCGGCGAGGATCATCTCAGCCGCCTTCTCGGCGATCATCATTGTCGGCGAGCCGGTGTTGCCCGAGGTGATGCGCGGCATCACCGACGCGTCGGCGACACGTAAGCCTCCCAGGCGGTGAACCCTAAGCCGTTCGTCGACCACAGCGACCAGATCCTGCGCCGATCCCATCTTGGCGGTCCCGACGGGGTGGAAGATCGTGGTGCCGATCTCGCCCGCGGCCCGCGCAAGCTCATTGTCCGATTGCAAGTTTGCGCCGGGCTTGAGCTCTTGCGGCGCGTACCGGGCAAGCGCAGGAGCGGCGGCAAGGCGGCGCGTGAGGCGGATGGAGTCCACGGCCACCCGCTGATCGGCGAGAGCCGACAAGTAGTTCGGTTGGATGACCGGCGCGGCGCGCGGATCGAGGCTCGTGGCGTGGGTCGAGCCGCGGCTCTCGGGCCGCAGATTGCAAACGCTGACCGTTATCGCCGGATAGGGGTGCATCGGCTCGCCGAAACGGTCCAGCGACAGCGGCTGGACATGGAATTCGATGTTGGCGGTGGCGTAGTCGGGCGACGACTTGGCGAACAGACCAAGCTGCGACGGCGCCATCGTCAGCGGCCCTCGCCGACGAAAGCCATAGTCGAGCCCCATCATCGCGCGTTTGACCCGCGACTGATAGTCGACATTCAGCGTGCGCGCGCCCGTGACGCCAAAAATGGCTCTCAGCTGCAGATGGTCCTGCAGATTTTCGCCGACCCCAGGCAGCGCCTGCACGATGGGGACGCCCATCTCTCCGAGACGATCCGCAGCCCCGACGCCAGAAAGCTCCAGGAGCTGCGGCGAGCCGATCGCGCCCGCCGCCAGGATGACTTCGCGTCCGGATCGCGCCTCGTGACTGACGCCGTGCTGGCTGTAGCGCAAGCCTATTGCGCGACGGCCCTCGAACAGGATGCGCTCCACATGCGCACCGGTCGCAAGATGCAGGTTCGGCCGCTTGAGGATCGGCTTCAAAAACGCCGTCGCTGCGCTCCAGCGCCGCCCGCGGCGCTGGTTGACCTCGAAATAGCCCGAGCCCTCGTTGTCGCCCTGATTGAAGTCCGCGATCTTCGGAATGCCGATCTCGACCCCCGCCTCCCGCACCGCGTCGAGGATCGGCCAGGAGACGCGCGGGCGCTCGACCCGCCATTCGCCTCCCGTTCCATGCAACTCGCTCAGGCCGCCGTGATGGTCTTCATGCCGGAGGAAATAGGGCAGCACGTCGTCCCAGCCCCACCCGGCAAGGCCGAGCTGGCGCCAGCCGTCGTAGTCGGCCGCCTGCCCGCGCATATAGATCATGGCGTTGATCGCCGATGAGCCGCCGACCACGCGGCCGCGCGGGTAGGCGATCGAGCGGCCGCCCAAATTCGGCTCCGGCGCGGTCTTGAACATCCAGTCCGCGCGCGGATTGCCGATCGCGTAGAGATAGCCCACCGGAATATGGAACCAGATCCAATTGTCGCGCCCGCCCGCCTCGACGACGAGCACCCGGTTTCGCGGATCGCGGCTCAGGCGATTGGCGAGCACGCAGCCCGCCGAGCCGGCTCCCACGACAATGAAATCATAGGTCTCCGCGCTCATGCCGCGACAGCCCAGCAGGCGACGTCGCGTCCCTGCTTGCGCTCGAGCGGCGGCTTCTCGGCGCGGCAGCGATCGAAAGCGAGTGGGCAGCGCGGATGAAACGCACACCCCGGCGGCGGGTCGAAGGGCGACGGCGGCTCGCCTGAAAGCAGGATGCGCTGGCGCTTGGCGGTCGGGTCCGCGACCGGCGTTGCGGACAGGAGCGCCTGTGTATAGGGATGCTGCGGGCGGTCGAAGATTGCCACGCGCTCGCCAATCTCGACTGCATTGCCAAGGTAGATCACCATCAGCTCGTCAGCGATGTGGCGCACGACCGAAAGATCGTGCGAGACGAACACATAGGCAAGCGCAAATTCCTCCTGCAGGCTGGCGAGCAGGTTAAGCGCCTGGGCGCGTATCGAAACATCCAGCGCCGACACCGGCTCGTCGAGCACCAGGATCTTCGGCTTCAGCATGAGCGCGCGGGCGATGGCGATGCGCTGACGCTGGCCGCCCGAGAACATGTGCGGGTAGCGATGATAGGTTTCGGGCCGCAATCCAACCTTGGCCATGATCGACAGAGCCTCGGCTTTGCGCTCGGCGGGCTTAAGGTCCGTGTTGACGAGCAGCGGCTCCTCGAGCGCCTTCCCGATCGTCTGGCGCGGGTTGAGCGACCCGAAGGGGTTCTGAAACACGATCTGGATTTCCCGCCTGAGGCGGCGCCGCGTCGCCGCGCTCGCGTGGGCGACGTCCTCGCCGTCGATCAGGAGCGCGCCCGCGGTTGGATTCTCGATCAAGGTGAGCAAGCGCGCCAAGGTCGATTTGCCCGAGCCGGATTTGCCGACCACCGCCAATGTGCGCCCGGCTTGAAGCGAGAACGACACGCCCGCGAGCGCCTTGATTGTTGCGCGGGAGTGAAACGCGCCGCGTGATACGGAATAGTCGCGGGTCAGACCCCTGGCCTCGAGAACGGCGCTCACGGCGCCGACCCTTGCAACTCGAGAGCGCTCGGAACCCCTGCGGCCAAGGGCGTCAGACATCGCGCGCGGCCGAACGCGGGCGGAGCCGGCGCCGGTTCGGAATCATGGCACGCGTCAAAAACATAGGCGCAGCGGGGCGAGAACACGCAGCCGCGCGGCCTGTCGAATGGCCCGGGCACGACGCCCGGAATGGCGGGCAGGCGCCGTCCGTTCGCCCGCTCCGGCAGCGCCGCCAGAAGGGCTGCGGTATAGGGATGGTGGGGATCGGCAAACAGTTCGCGGGTGGCGTTCGCCTCCATCTGCTGGCCGGCATATTGGACAATGACCCGGTCGGCCGTTTCGGCGACCACGCCCATGTCGTGGGTGATGAGCACAAGCCCCATTCCGCTGTCTCTACGCTCCCGCATCAGAAGATCGAGGATTTGCGCCTGGATGGTGACGTCGAGCGCGGTGGTCGGTTCGTCCGCGATCATGAGCTTGGGCCGGCAGGCGAGCGCCATCGCGATCATGACGCGCTGGCTCATGCCCCCCGAAAGCTGGTGGGGGTAGGCACGCACGCGGCGCTCGGGATCGGGGATGCCGACCTCGGCCAGAAGCTCGACGACGCGCTGGTCGCGGTCGACCCGTTTGAGATCGAGGTGCGCCTTCAACGCTTCGCCGATCTGAAAACCGACGGTGAAGCATGGATTGAGCGACGACATCGGCTCCTGGAAGATCATCGCCATGTCCTTGCCGGCGATGCGCCGGCGCTCGTTCGCGCTCATCGACAGGAGATCCGCGCCGTCGAAGGCCATGCGGTCGGCCGACACGGTCGCGGTCGCAGGCAAGAGGCCCATCGCCGCCAGCATCGCCACCGACTTTCCGGAGCCGGATTCGCCGACGATCGCCAGGACTTCGTTTCGATCGAGCGTCAGCTCGAATCCATCCACCGCAGCGAATGCGCCGTGGCGGGTCGCGAACGAGACGGAGAGATTGCGGATTTCGAGCAGAGCCGGCGCCATCAGCCTCTCCGCATCTTCGGATCGAGCGCGTCGCGCAGGCCGTCGCCGGTCAGATTGATGGCGATGACAGTAATGAGGATGGCGAGGCCCGGGAGAGCGACGATCCAGGGATCGGACTGAATGAATTCGCGCGAGTTGGCGAGCATCGCGCCCCATTCCGGGGTCGGCGGCTGGGCGCCGAGGCCCAGGAAGCCAAGCGCCGCCGCCTCGAGAATGGCGCTCGACACGCCAAGCGCCGCCTGCACGATCAGGGGAGCGAGGCAGTTGGGCAGCACGGTCGAGGCGGCGAGCCGGAGCGGCCCGACGCCGACCACGCGCGCCGCGGTCACATAATCTTTGCTCAGTTCGCCGAGCGCGGACGCGCGCGCGAGACGCACGTAAGCCGGCAGATAGACGATCGTCACCGCGATGATGGTGTTGGCGAGGCTTGGCCCCAGCACCGCGACGACGAGCACGGCGAGCACCAGGCTAGGCACCGCCATGATCAAATCCATAAACCGCGTGATGGCGACGTCGAAGACTGGACCGGCCATTGCTGCAACGAGCCCGAGCGCCACGCCGACGACGAATGAGACGCACATCACCGAAAGGCCGATGAACAGCGACACGCGCGCGCCGAAGATGAGGCGCGATAACATGTCGTGGCCGTCGCCGTCGGTTCCGAGCACGAAGCGCCACGAGCCGCCTGCCTCCCATACGGGCGGCGCCCGCACCGCGTCGCGGAACTGCTCGATCGGCGAATGGGGCGCAACGACATTCGCCGTGAGCGCCAGGAGGACGATCACGGCGAAGACAGCCAGACCGAACACCGCGCCGCGGTTTTCCCGGAACGCGGCCCAGAACGAGGCGAGAGGCGAGGGCTGCGCAAGGACGGCCGCTGCGTCGTCGCCAATCGGTCTTGCCAACGCGGCGACGTCAGCGGGCATGGCGGATCCTGGGATCAATGACGCCATAAACGAGATCGACGATCAGATTGACGAGGACGACAACGGCGGAGATCAGCAGAACGCCGCCCTGCAGCGCTGGATAGTCGCGCCGGCCGATGGAATTGATGAGCCAATGGCCAACCCCTGGCCAGGAGAAGATTGTTTCGGTGAGCACCGCGCCGGCCATCAGGCTCGAAATCGAGAGGCCGATCACCGTCACCACGGGCAGAAGCGCATTGCGCAGGGCGTGAACCCCGATGACGCGGGTTGGCGACAGCCCCTTGGCGCGCGCCGTGCGGACGTAATCCTCGCTCAGGACTTCGAGCATCGAGGAGCGGGTCATGCGGGCGATGACGGCGAGCGGCACGGTGCCGAGCACGATCGCCGGCAGGATGAGGTGCCGCAACGCGTCGAGAAAAGCGCCCGGCTGATCCGACAGAAGCGCGTCGATTGTCATGAATCCGGTCGGCTGATCGAACGAGTAATTGATGAGGTCGATCCGGCCCGAGACGGGAAGAAGCCCCAGTCGCACGGAAACGAACATGATCAGAAGCAGGCCCCACCAGAAAATAGGCATCGAATAGCCGAACAGCGATATTGTCATCAGCGTCTGATCATAGAAGCCGCCACGCTTGACGGCGGCGAGCGCGCCGGCCGGGACCCCGATCGCGATCGCAAACAGCATCGCGAAGAACGAGAGTTCGAGCGTCGCGGGAAACAGGGTCAGAAACTCAGTCAGGACTTTATCCTGTGACGACAATGACACGCCAAAGTCGCCGTGCGCGAGGCGCCAGACATAGGCGAGAAACTGCCGCCACACCGGCTGGTCGAGGCCGAGCTCATGGCGAAAATACGCTAGCCGTTCCGGCGACATGCCACGCTCGCCGGTTCTGACTTCGACCGGATCGCCCGGCACAAGACGGATCGCCACGAAGGTGAGAAACATCAGCGCGAGAAAAGTCGGGATGGTCAGCGCGATGCGGCGAAGGAAATAGGCGACCATGGCCGATCCGAAAACAACGGGCCCGGCATTGCCTCGCGGCTAGCAAAGGCCGGAACGGCCCTTTACTTGAGGTCGACGCCTTCGAACGCGTGCGTTCCGAGCGGGCTCTGCTTATAGCCGGTCACGTTCGAGCGCATGGCTTCGAACACGATTGAATGCGCGAGCAGAAGCTCCGGGGCTTGGTCGTGCTCGATCTCCTGCATGCGTGAATAAACTTTCGCCCGGTCGGCCTGGCTCGTCAGGGTGCGGGCCTTCGCCAGCAACTCGTCGAATTCGGCGTTGCACCATTTTGTCGGGTTGCTGTCGCCGGGTTTGCCGCCCGGGCAACCTCTCAAGAAAAAGAAATTGTCCGGATCGCCGTTGTCCCCGGTCCAGCCATATTGTCCGGTGGTCTCCTCGCCAGCGGCGAGGCGCTTGCGATACTCCCCCCACTCGTAAGTGACGAGCTTGGCGTTGACGCCGACCTTGGCGAGGTCCGCCTGCATCATTTCGCCAATGCGCTTGCCGTTTGGATTGTAAGGCCGCGATACCGGCATGTACCAGAGATCGATGTCGAGCGGCGTCTTGACCCCAGCCGCAGCGAGCATCGCCTTGGCCTTTTCCTGATCGAAGGGCACGTCCGGAATCTTGTCGTTGAAGGACCACAGGGTGGGAGGGATCAGCGTCGTCGCCTTCGAGCCTGCGCCGAGATAGACATCTTTGATGATCGCGTCGCGATCGATCGCCATCGACAAGGCCTGACGAACCTCCTTTTTGTCGAACGGAGGCTTCTGCGCGTTGAAGGCCCAATAGGCGACGTTGAGGCCCGGCATGTTGATGACCTTGAGGGTGGGGTCCTTCTCCATCTCCGCGAGGTCGGCCGGCCTTGGATACGCGTTGACGTGGCACTCGCCCGCTTTGAGCTTGGCGTAGCGCGCGGTGGCGTCGGGCGTGATGGCGAACACGAGGTCATCGACGAGCGGCTTCTCGCCGTAAAAATCCTTGTTCGCCTTGTAGCGGATGACGGAATCCTTCTGATAGGAAACGAACGAGAACGGACCGGTGCCGACCGGCGCCTGATCGAACTGCTCGGGCGTTCCTTTCTTGACCAGGAAGTTGGCGTATTCCTTCGACCCGATCGCCATGAAGTCCATCGCCAGATTGGCAAGGATGGCGACGTTCGGCTCTTTCAGCTTCATGACGACCGTGTTGTCGTCCGTCTTCTCCACCGAGTTGAGCAGCTTCGGCATATCCATGTCGTTGAAATAGTCATACTTGCCGCCCGAGACTTTGTAGTAAGGATTGTCGGGCTTCCACTGCCGGTCGAACGAAAACAGGACATCGTCGGCGTTGAAGTCGCGCGTCGGCTTGAAGTCCTTCAGCGGATGGAACTTGACGCCCTTGCGTAAGTGAAAGGTGATCGTCTTGCCGGCGTCGGTGACTTCCCAGCTTTCGGCTAGGCCGGGAACGACGTCGGTCGTGCCGCGCTTGAATTCGGTCAGGCGATTGTACACAGGCCGCGCCGCATCGAAGCTGGTCCCGGTCGTATTGATCGCCGGCGTGAAATTCTCCGGACTGCCTTCCGAGCAGTAGACCAGGGTCTTTGCCGAGACGAAGCCTGCGCCCGCTAGCAACGCGGCCAGCGCGACGCCGGCAAGGGTGAGCGCTTTCATGAGCATGTCTCCTCAGCGACTGGCTCGCGACCACGAGCTTTGCGGCATCGAAGCCCTTTTTTGCTTTCAGCGCAATGGCTCAACTCCGGCGGTCATGCGCCCTCCTCGTCGTTCATGGGATGCAGATCGCGCACCATCGCCTTGGCGCGCTCATCGAGCACGTGCGTGTAGATCTGCGTCGTCGCGATGTCGGCGTGGCCAAGCAGGTCCTGAACCACGCGCAGGTCCGCGCCATTCTGCAACAGGTGGCTGGCGAAGGCGTGGCGAAGCACGTGCGGGCTCACGCGCGCGGACGCAATGCCGGCCGCCGCGGCGACGCCCTTGAGATCGCGCGCGAACGCCTGACGCGTCATGTGGCCGCGCGCGCTCGCGGC
Organism: uncultured Alphaproteobacteria bacterium; assembly: GCA_963726105.1. Classification (GTDB taxonomy): domain Bacteria; phylum Pseudomonadota; class Alphaproteobacteria; order Rhizobiales; family Beijerinckiaceae; genus Roseiarcus. The sequence continues at coordinate 27,890 of CAVSBJ010000011.1, read as the reverse complement.
GGGAAAGAGCCAAGGGCTCGTCGCCATGCCTGGTGAGGCTTGATCGAGCAGCGCGCGAAACGCGCCGATCGCGCCGCGGGCGGGACCCGAAAGCGGCGCCAGGCGCTCCTTGTCGCCCTTCCCGCGCACGGGGATGAGCGGGGACTTGGCTGTTGCTATGGATTTCTTGAGGCTCAAGGCCTCCGACACGCGCAGGCCCGAGCCGTAGATGAGCTCGATGAGACAGGCGATACGCGCCGCATCCAGCCGTTCGCGCAGCGGCCGCTCCTCGATTTCGAGTCCTTCGCTCGCGGTCGCGATCAGGCGCTCGACCTCGGCCATGCTTAAAAGCTTCGGCAGCGGGCGCGATCGGCGTGGGCCCTCGATGGCAAGCGTCGGATCGTCGCGCCGCCAATTTTCGGCATACAGGAATTTGTGAAACTGACGGATCGCGGACAGACGGCGCGCCAGCGACGCCGCGCTCAGCTTCGGTGCGCCGCCGCGCGCGGCGAGAAACCCGCGCACATGGTTCGTGTCCGCCTTCAGCGCGTCGATGCCCGCAGCCTTCAAGTAGGCTTCGTAGTCGGTGAGATCGCGCCGATAGGCGTCGATCGTGTTCACGCTCGCGCCGCGCTCGGAGGCAAGCGCCTCGAGGAAGCTGACAATGTGAGAAGCGACCTTCGCTTTCATGGCGTCATTGCGAGGAGCGGAGCGACGAAGCAATCCAGGAGAACGCAGGGCGCCCGACGATCCCTGGATTGCTTCGCTGCGCTCGCAATGACGGATCTGGTTCTACGAAATCGGGGCCCACTTCAGTCCTCCTCGAACAGAGTCGGCTGTCCCTCGCGCCGCGGCTCGGCGAGACCGAGGTGGCGGAAGGCGTGCGACGTCAAGAGGCGCCCACGCGGCGTGCGCTGCACGAAGCCAAGCTGGATGAGATAGGGCTCGATGATGTCCTCGATCGCGTCGCGCGGTTCGGAGAGCGCGGCGGCGATGGTCTCGACCCCCACCGGTCCCCCGCCGAACTTGACGGCGATGGTGTCGAGATAGCGCCGATCCATCTCGTCGAGCCCGATGACGTCCACGTCGAGGAGCTTGAGCGCGCTGTCTGCGAGCGCGCGCGTCACGCTCTTCGCGCCTTCGACCACGGCGAAGTCGCGAACGCGCCTCAGCAACCGCCCAGCGATACGCGGCGTGCCGCGCGAGCGCCTCGCGATCTCGTTCGCCCCGTCATTGGCAAGCGCGAGGCCGATCACTCGGGCGCCGCGCGCAACGATGCCCTGCAGCTCTTCGGTGGTGTAGAAATTGAGCCGGATCGGAATGCCAAAACGATCGCGCAAGGGCGTGGTGAGGAGGCCTGCGCGAGTTGTCGCGCCGATCAGGGTGAATTGGGCGAGATCGATCTTCACCGAACGCGCCGCGGGCCCCGCGCCGATGATGAGGTCGAGCTGGAAATCCTCCATCGCCGGATAGAGAATCTCTTCGATCGCCGGGTTGAGCCGATGGATCTCATCGATGAACAGAACGTCCCGCGGCTCGAGATTCGTGAGCTGCCCCGCGAGATCTCCCGCCTTGCCGATGACGGGTCCTGAGGTCGAATGGAAATTGACGCCGAGCTCGCGCGCGACGATGTGCGCGAGCGTTGTCTTGCCAAGGCCGGGCGGCCCGACGAACAGCACATGATCGAGCGCCTCGCCGCGCGATTTGGCGGATTGGATGAAGATGCCGAGATTCTTGCGCGCCGCTTCCTGGCCGGCGAAGTCGGCGAGGCGCTGCGGGCGGACCGCCGTCTCGTCCTCGGGACGCTTCTCGGCCGAGATGAGCCGGCGAGGCGCTTCGGCCACCTCAGCCGCCTTCGCCCGGGGGATGAAGGCGATCGGCCAAGCTCAGTTCCGGTCGCATGGTGAGTCCAACGAGGTTTGCGGCGAATGCGCAGACAAGACCTGCGATCGCGGCGCAAGCGACGAAAGCATGGCCGAGCGTGACGCCGACGCGGCCCGGAAAAGCCCAGTCCCCGGCCTCAGGGCTGACGTTGGTCCTGATCGTCATTTCGAACGACGCCCAGACCGGGTTGAGGCGCAAGAGGAGGCCATAGACGAGCACGCCGCCAATAAGAGCGGCGACAAGTGCGCGCGGCGCGCGCGTCGGCGCCACGGCGTCCCAGAGCGCATAAAGAAACCCGGTCGCGGCGGCCGGCCCGACGCCGACAATATAGGCCGCGATCAGTCCGAGGGCGTGGCCAAAGAACGTGCTGATCAAAACCACAAGCCCGATCGCCTCGAGATCCGTGGGCGTCTTGAAGACGACGGAAAGGGGAATGAACAGCACCCCGCCGATGGCCGGACCCAACGCTGCGAACAAGAGCACGATGCCGATCATCGGGACAAAGAAGGGCCGGCCGCTCATAGCGAGCCCTTGGGCGCGTAGACGGCGTGCATCAATATCGATCGTCGCGGTCGCGGTAATTGTCGATGTTGGCCCCCCTCGCCATGCCGGCGAGGTCCTCACGATCCGGCACGGGGACCACCGCTACACCGTAACCGTGGTCGATGAAAGCGATCCTCTGGCCGGGCCGCGAGCCCAAGCGTTCCCGAACAGCCTTCGGAATTGATAGCTGGTATTTCGAGGAGAGCTTCGATGTGGCGCTCATTATCTTAATCCATCGCATCTCGCGCAGGATACGGGGAAAGCAGTTCACTGCGCCAGTTCCTTGAGGCCCGCGCGGATGAGGGCGGCGGTCTCGGCCGCCGGTCCGAGCTGAGCGGAAATCCTCGCCACGGCGGACGCGGCCTGGGCCTGAGCATAGCCGAGGCCAACCAGAGCGAGGACCGCGTCCTCCGCGGCCTTAGCCAGTCGAGGCGCGTGGTCGCGCCCTGATTCCGCGTGGACGAAATCGGCGATGGACAGCGCCGGCGCCTTGTCCTTGAGCTCGAGCACGAGGCGCGCGGCGAGCTTCGGGCCAACGCCCGGCGCGCGCGCCATCATCGCCTTGTCCTGCCTCGCGACCGCCGTGCTCAACGCTTCCGCCGAGAGCGCGCCGAGAATCCCGAGCGCAACCTTGGCGCCGACGCCCTGCACGCTCTGGAGCAGGCGAAACCAATCGCGCTCGCCCGCAGTGACGAAGCCGTAAAGTCTGATCGCGTCTTCGCGCACATGCGTCTCGATCAAGAGCTCAGCCTGTTCGCCGACGCCGGGCAGCGCGCGGAGGGTGCGAGCCGAAGCGGAAACGAGATAGCCGACGCCATTGACATCGAGAATGAGGGTCTCCTCGTCCGCGCTTTCGACGACGCCCTTGAGCTTCCCGATCATGCCGCGCCTCGCGCGCGCGCCCCGCGATGCTGCGCGTGGCAGATGGCGACGGCGAGCGCGTCCGCCGCGTCCGGACTCGATGCGGTCGAGGCCGGCAACAACATCCGGACCATCATGGCCACCTGCCGCTTTTCTGCGTGGCCCACGCCGACGACCGTCTTCTTGATGAGGTTCGCGGCATATTCCGCCACCGGCAGCCCGGTCAGAGCTAATGTCGCGAGCGCAACGCCGCGCGCCTGCCCGAGTTTCAGCGCCGACTGCGGATCGCGGTTGATGAATGTCTCCTCGACGGCGGCCTCATGCGGGCCCTCGCGCTCGACCAACCCGGTGAGCAAGCGATGGATCGCCGCCAGACGCTCGGCGAGCGAGGTTGCGGCGTCGGTTTCGATCGAGCCGCAGCCGATGAAGATCAGCCGCGATCCGGCGGCCTCGATCACGCCCCAGCCGGTCGCGCGCAGGCCGGGATCGACGCCGAGAATGCGAATCGCGCCGATGGTCATAATATCTCTGATATACGAATTCGCGCGCCGGCGCATTTGCACACGCGAGTCAACGTGTTTCGATCCATTGGCTTCTCGTGCGGACGGGGCAGCGCAATACGCCTCTTTCCACCGGCATTTCCATATCCCGCCTTGGCTCGCCGGCTGAGGCTGCGTTAGCCTGCGGCCCAACGAAAGGCGCGATTCGTGGCGAGTGGCGTGAAGAAAGTAAAGAAAAAGGCCGCTCCGCCACCGCGTCCCAACGTCGTCGCGCCCCATTTCGATTTTGAGCGCGAGGCCTTCGCCAACGGCCATCGATGGGTCGCCGGGGTCGATGAGGTCGGGCGCGGCCCGCTCGCCGGGCCGGTCGGCGTGGCCGCCGTCATTCTCGATCCCGACGATCTGCCCGAGGGGCTGAACGATTCGAAGGTGCTCCTGGCGCCCGCGCGCGAATCACTTTGCGAAATCATCTTCGCCAAGGCGCTGAGCGTCTCGGTCGTCTTCGCCAGCGTCGAGGAGATCGATCTCTTCAACATCCGCGGCGCCGCGCTCCGCGCAATGACGCGGGCGGTCGCGGCCTTGAGCGTGCGTCCGCACTTCGCGCTGATCGACGGGCGCGACCTGCCGGACGGCCTCATCTGTCCCGCGCGCCCGATCATCGACGGGGATGCGCTCTCGATGTCGATCGCCGCCGCCTCGATTGTCGCCAAGACGATGCGGGACGCGCTGATGCGCAATCTCGGGCTCGAATATCCGCAATATGGTTTCGCCGACCATGTCGGCTATGCGACCGTCGCGCACCGCCGGGCGCTGGCCTCGGCGGGTCCGTGTCCCTATCACCGGCGCTCGTTCCGACTCGAGCCCGAACAAGAATGACAGGCTGTCCAAAAAGGTTTCTAAACGGTTGAAACGGAATATCCTTTAGAACGACTGACGCCGTACGAAAACGACACAGCGGCATGGCCGGCGGCATAACCGGACCTTTACTTTAAACCGCGCATAAACGACGCGCCGGCTCAATTGATCCGGCTCATGCGTCGAGTGATTTGCGTTCATGCGTATCGCGCGTGCCGGAGCGTTCCGCCTCCCCGCCCAGATTCAGGTTTCGCGTACTGGGACCGGCGAGGCGAAACGCCCGGCCGCAATCATCGAAGCGCTCGGCGATCCTTCGCCCGCTCTCCGCGACACGATCCTCATCGGCGACTGTATCGCGGAAATGATGAGGCTTCCTGCGGCCTCGGTTGATCTCGTCTTCGCCGATCCTCCCTACAATCTCCAGCTTGAAGGCGCATTGTCGCGTCCCGATCAAAGCGTGGTCGACGGGGTCGACGATTCCTGGGACAAATTCGCCGATTTCGCCGAATACGACGCCTTCACGCGCGACTGGCTGACCGCCGTCCGGCGCCTGATGAAACCCGCCGCCACGATCGTGGTCATTGGCTCCTACCACAACATCTTCCGCGTCGGCGCGATCTTGCAGGATCTCGGTTTCTGGATCCTCAACGACATCGTCTGGCGCAAAGCCAACCCGATGCCGAACTTCCGCGGGCGCCGCTTCACCAATGCGCACGAGACCATGATTTGGGCGGCGCGCGGCCCCGAGGCCAAGGCCTATACGTTCAATTACGAGACCCTGAAGGCCGGCAACGAGGACGTACAAGTCCGTTCCGATTGGTTCCTGCCCATCTGCACTGGCGGGGAGCGGCTCAAGGACAAGAGTGGGCGAAAGGCGCACCCTACGCAAAAGCCCGAAGCGCTGCTCGCCCGCGTGCTGCTTGCCGCCTCCAACGCGGGGGATCTGGTGCTCGATCCGTTTTTCGGCTCCGGGACGACCGGGGTCGCTGCGCGGCGCCTCGGCCGCTCGTTCATCGGCGTCGAGCGTGACCCGGCTTACGCCAGAGCGGCGCGCGAGCGGATCGACATGGTCGAACCCCTGCCTGAAGCGGCGCTCGCGCTCGCGCCGACGCGCCGCAGCGAGCCGCGCGTGGCTTTCTCAACCGTCGTTGAGGCTGGGCTCGCCCGCCCTGGCGAACGCCTGGTCGACGCGGGACGGCGCCATAGCGCCTTGATACGGGCCGACGGCGCGCTCGCCGTAGGCCCTGCGGTCGGCTCGATCCACAAGATCGGCGCGCTGGTGCAAGGCCTGCCCGCCTGCAACGGCTGGACCTTCTGGCACGTCGAGCGCGAGGGCCAACTGACCCCGATCGACGACTTGCGCGCCGCGATGCGCGGGGCGATGCGCGAGGCGGCGCAATAGCGTCAAATCCCTGTGGGACCTGACCGCCATCGGAATCACGCGCGTGATTGTGCTTGGCGCATCTGCGAATACGACGCAGTATCCCCCGCGCGAGCTTCAAATCCGGATGCTAAATATGTTCTTTCGGAGTGACCGCGCTCGGATGGAGGGACATGATGTCAACGTCTCCACAAAGTCGGTCGCTTGAAACCAGAAGCGCGAATATGGTGCTCTCGCATGTCGGTTTGCGGAGCGATCAAGCTGTCGGTCCTACGCCAACGGCTCCGGCAGTCTGACTTTGGCCAGGATTTCCTCCGCCTGGAGCGCCGCATGCGTCGCCGGAAAGAGGCCATCGACAATCAGATGCGCGAGCCCATGCACGAGGCCCCACGCCGCCATCGCCGCGTGATTGTCATTGATCGGCCGCGGGTCGATTTCGGTGACGCCGCGCACCAGCATCGCCTCGACCCCCGCGCTCGCTGCCTGGAGCGCTGGATATTTCGTGCGCTCGGCGAGAACAGGCCCAAACATGAGGCGGAAAAGGCCCCGGTTCTGGTTGGCGAACTCGATATAGGCAAGACCACCGCGAACGAGCGGATCGGCGCCTCGCGTCGCGCCCTGCATCGCCTCAGCGAGCTCATGGAAACCCTGGGCCGCGACGGAAGCAAGGAGATCCTCCTTGTTGGTGAAATGGCGATAAGCCGCCGTCGCCGACACGCCCACGCGTCTGGCTGTCTCGCGCAGTCCAACCGCATGCAACCCGTTCTCGTCCAGAATTTCACGGGCCGCGGCCAATAACGCGACCGGCAGGTTCCCGTGTCGATAGGAACGCATGGAATCCATTTGAACCTCGTCTATCCGCGTTCACAGTGTGAACGGACGGAATTGATCAAAGTTCCACTTCCCCAGACTTTAAAGATTCTACGCCCGAACTTCCGGCGCGGCTCACGCCCACGGCTCGGCGATTTTGAGTCCCCCTTTGAGGCTCAGGAAGGCCATGATCGCCTCCATCCCTTCCCCAATTTTCATGTTCGCGAGCACGAATGGACGGCCCTTGCGCATCATCAGCGCGTCCGTCGTCATCACCTCGAGCGAGGCGCCGACGTAAGGGGCGAGATCGATCTTGTTGATCACGAGCAGGTCCGAGCGCGTTATGCCTGGGCCGCCCTTGCGCGGTATTTTTTCGCCGCCCGAGACGTCAATGACATAGATCGTAAGATCGGCGAGCTCGGGCGAGAAGGTCGCCGCAAGATTGTCGCCCCCCGATTCGATGAGGATCAGATCGAGCTTCGTGAACCGCTTGCGCATTTCCGAGATCGCCGCGAGATTGATCGAGGCGTCCTCACGGATCGCGGTATGCGGGCAACCGCCGGTCTCGACGCCCATGATCCGCTCAGGCGGAAGCGCGCCCGCCTCGACCAGAATGCGGGCGTCCTCCTTGGTGTAGATGTCGTTGGTGATGGCGGCGATGTCGAGCTGGTCGCGCAGGCGCTTGCAAAGCTGCTCCATGAGCGCCGTCTTGCCGGAACCGACCGGACCACCGATGCCGACGCGAAGAGGTTGTTGGCTGGTCATGATCGGAACAGTCTCGAATATTGCGTCTCGTGACGCATGGCGGCGATGTCGGAGCGGAACGCGCAGGAGCCAAGATCGGTCAGGCTGGAGCCCGACGCCTCACGGGCAAGCGCGCGTATGCGGGGGATGAGCGTCGCCTGAATCTTCTGGCCGTCGGTCTGGCCGATCGGCCCGAGGCGCACGACGGCGGAAACGGCGGCTGCGATCTGGGCCAAAATGAAGGCCTGGAGGCTCGCCTCGAGCGGCAGTCCGTGACCCGCGGCGGCGGAGGCGACCGCCGCGGGATAGGAGACGCGCTCCTCCCGGGAAAGCTGACGCAGAGGCTCGCAATCCCAGGCCGCGCGCGCGGCGACCACAAAGGCCGCGCCCTGCGACGTGGTCTCTAGGCGCCGTTCGGCGGAATTGGCGAGCGCGACGGCGAGCTCGTTGGCCGCTGCGAGGGCGTCCCAATCTTCAGCCACGGCAGCGCGAAAGCAATCCGCGAACAGGAGGCCGTCGGCGCGTGGGGCGCCGAAAGTCAAAAGATCGACCAGCCAGCCGCCGAGCGAACGGGCGTCTCGGATGTCGCCGCTCTCCACCGCCCATTCCAATCCTTGCGAGTAGGCGAACGAGCCGACCGGGAAAGCCGGCGAAAGCCAGAGCATCAGGGGCAGCAAGGCCGCGTCTGCGTCAGGCGCCTCTGATGACGGGAAGCCCGTGAGGGTCACCGGCGCACAGCCCTCATGGGGAGCTCAGGGCACGCGGCTTCAAGGTCATTGGCGATGCCCATGGTCGCGCCGGTGATCTGGATGATGACAGCCGGCGTGATCGTGAGGGTGATCATGGTGACCGTGATCGTGGTCGTCATGATGGTCATGATGCGCGTGATCATGGCCGTGCTGGTGAGAGTCGGGGGCGGCGCCCTCGGCCTTCACATAGGCGCCGCCTTCGGGATTGAACGGCGCCTCGAGCGCGACCACGCGCGCCCCGAGACCCTCGGCCATCGCCTCGATGACGGAGTTGCGGCGAATGCGCAGCGCCTTTGGCAATATTTCGGTCGGCAGATGGCGGTTGCCGAAGTGCCAGGCGACGCGGGTCAGGGCCAATGGGTCTGCCGTCCGGATTTCCGCCAGCGGTTCGGGCTCGGCGACCACTTCCACCACCCGCCCGTCCTCGAGCCGCAAACCGTCGCCGCCGCGCAGCATTGTCGCTTCCGCGAGGTCGAGCATGAACTCAAGCCCGCCGACGCCGGTCATCGTGACGCGCCGGCGATAGCGCGCGTCGAAGTCGAGCACCACACTATCCGCCGGAGCGCCCGACCAATGGCCGGCCGGAATGACTTTTTCAGCGCGCAGCATCATTGCCTTTCGGGTTTGGGCGGCCCCATCCTTGGGAGGCGGGATCCCCGCTTGAACCGAGTTTGAACGAGAAGCAAAGCAAACGCCAGCCGGCCTGTAAGCCGGGTTCTGTATGGCCGGGACTCATCGCCCCGACGTGACGGCCATTCCTCTGGGACGCCCGTCACCGGGCGCCTCGAGCAACCAACCCGAGCGGCGGGGCCAACGGACAAGGCCTTGCTGCGCCAGCGGCGCCGCGTGTCGCTCCTATTCGGTTTTGCTCCCGGCGGGGCTTGCCATGCCGCCGACGTTGCCGCCCGCGCGGTGCGCTCTTACCGCACCCTTTCACCCTTGCCTTCCCGCTCGGCCTTCATGGCCAGCGATCCGGCGGTTTGCTTTCTGTGGCGCTTTCCCTGGGGTCGCCCCCGCCGGACGTTATCCGGCGCCGTATCCGTATGGAGCCCGGACTTTCCTCCGCTTTTGAGACGGCGGCCGTCCGGCCGACTGGCGACTGTCCGCATAGGAGGCCGACGCACCGGCGGTCAAGTAGAATTGGACCGACGCCGCAAAACGGAATTCCCAGTGCCGAGCGCGGAACCAACGGCCCCGTAAGTTCATTGAAGCTTCACGCGAATTATGGGAATGTGGCCACGAGGGGACTTCGTCCGCTTCCGCCGCTTCATTTTTCGGGTTAAGGGCTTCGCGGCGCGACGAAATCGAGTTTCGGGGCCCTTTTGGGGACGAGGGACGTGAGGTTGCATCACATGAAGAAGATTTTGGCGCTTTCGCTGGCGCTGGCCGCCGCCGTCTCGGTCTCCGCCTGCCAGACCCCGCAGCAGCAGAATGCGCTCGTCGGCGGAGCTCTGGGCGCGGGCACCGGGGCGCTCATCGGTTCGGCGGTATCGGGGGGCAGCGCCGGCGGCGCGCTGGCCGGCGCCGCGATCGGCGCCGGCTCAGGCGCTCTGATCGGCTCAGCTGCGACGCCCGGCCCGGGTTACTACGGCGGCCCGCCCGGTTACTACGGCGCCCCGCCACCTCGTCGATGCGCCCAGTGGGCCTATGATTACAACGGCAACCGTGTCTGTACTGCTTTCTATTGAGCCAAATAGGGGAAACATGAAGAAAACACTCGCACTTGCGCTCGCCTTAGGCGGCGCGCTGTCCGTTTCGGGCTGCTACACGCCGCAACAGCAGACAGGCACGCTTGCCGGCGGGGCGATCGGCGCGGGCGGCGGCGCGCTTATCGGGTCGGCGCTTACCCATGGCAGCGCGGGCGGCGCCATCGCCGGGGGCTTACTTGGCGCGGGGACCGGCGCTTTAATCGGCAATGCCGCGACGGCGCCGCCGCAGCCGAGCGGCCGATGCGCGCAGTTTGGCTACGACTATAACGGCAATCGGGTCTGCACCGCTTTCTATTGAACCCAGAGGGGGGAAACATGAAAAAGACTTTCACTGCGCTAGCCTTGGTTGGCGCGCTGTCCGTTTCGGGCTGCTACACGCCGCAACAACAAACCGGCACGCTGGCTGGCGGCGCGATCGGCGCCGGCGGCGGCGCGCTGATCGGGTCGGCGCTCACCGGCGGCAGCGCCGGCGGCGCCATTGCCGGCGGCATTCTCGGCGCGGGCACGGGCGCGCTGATCGGCAACGCCGTGACGGCGCCGCGCCACCATTGCGCGCGCTGGGGCTGGAACGCCTACGGCCAACGCGTCTGCCGCGCCTGGTACTGATCAATCCACCCTTTGCGCGCCATGGCTAGTTCTCGCCATGGCGAGGTCCTCTCGCGCCCCGCTCGCGGCTCCGGCCGTGGGACATGATCGCGCGCCCTTCCCCGGACAGTCCGCTCGCTGCTTGCTTCGTGCCATCGCCCAACTATGGCGAGCGGCGCGGGTACGGCCGTCCCAACTGCCTCATCCTTCATTACACGGGGATGCCGACGGGCGAGGCCGCGCTGAAGGCGCTAACCGATCCCGCCTCTGAGGTGTCCGCTCATTATTTGATTTGGGAAGACGGCTCGATCGACCAATTGGTCGCCGAGACCGCTCGCGCCTGGCACGCGGGCCACGGTTCATGGAAAGGCGAAAGCGATCTGAACTCGGCCTCGATCGGGATCGAGATCGTCAATCCAGGCCACGAAGGGGGCTCGCCGCCCTTTCCCGACCGTCAGATCGAGGCGACGATTGCGCTCGTGCGGGATATTGCCGCACGCTGGTCGATCGCGCCCGAGCGGATCCTCGCCCATTCGGACATCGCGCCGGCGCGCAAGCGCGATCCCGGGGAAGGCTTTCCCTGGGCGACGCTCTGGCGGAGCGGCGTCGGCCATTGGGTCGAGCCCGCTCCGCTCACCGGCTCGCCGTTATTCGCCCATGAGGAGGAAGGCCCGCCGGTTCGGGCGCTGCAGGCGCTGCTCGCCCTCTATGGCTACGGGGTTGATCTTACGGGCATTTATGACCGCCAGACCCGGCGGGTGGTCACGGCCTTCCAGCGCCATTTCCGGCCGGAGCGCGTCGACGGCGAAGCGGACGCCTCGACGGCCGCGACGCTGAAGGCGCTGATTGGCGCGCTGGGAGGCGCGCCGCCTCCATCAACCTGATTTGCGGCGGCCATTTTATACTGTATCGAGTTGTGAGTACGGCGAACACCCGATCTGTTTGGAATGTCTTGGCTTGTCGCGCTTTCGCCGCCAAAACCTCATCTCGGAGGTGTTGGATTTCCTTGTAATTCCTTGGATTCTCTCGTGCGAATCGAGCCTTTTCAATGGGTTATGCGGGACAAACGCTAGAAAATATTTTCTGGAGGCTTTTCGGGCTCTGCTCGCTTAACGGGGGAACAAAATCATCCTGGCATAGGGAACGGGAGCTTCGTTCATCCCGCAAGCTTAGCGCATTTTGTGATTTCCCGCAATCAATTGCGCTTCGCGCCGAGAATTTGCTGCATCCCAGAGAACCGTCATTGCGAGGAGCGTAGCGACGAAGCAATCTACCGTGTTTCAAGTCAAGGCCGGTTTGAAGGGTGTTTCGGCTTTGATCATTGCGTTGAGGGTGACGATGAGTTTTCGGATGACGGCGACGATGATGAGCTTGTGCGGTTTGCCGTTGGCTAGCGAGGATCATCTGCGCATTCTTCGGGCCGACGCCTTTGCAAGAGCGCAGGAGGCTGGCCTTTTCGGTCAGAATGGGGTCGCTGGCGGTGAGGACGTCGATGGCGCGCTGGATGGCGTCGATCTGGCCGTCGAGGACCGCGATCACCGCGCTGATCGAGACCTTGACGCTGGCTTCGTCGGCCTGTTGCGCGCGACAACTTTCAGACTGACGCAGGTCGCTCAATCGGTCGAGCCGGCTGACCAGGGCAGCGAGCGCGTGGGTCTGGTGGGGCTGGCGAAGGCCTGGCCGGCTCGTTGGCGATGAAGGCGGCGAAGCGGGCCAGCATTCGAGCATCGATCGCATCGGTCTTAGGCCGAGCGCGCCGCGGCCTTTGCGAAAGCGCGGGCGCGATTGGGGATGCGCGCGGCGAAGCGGCAGGCCGAACTGGGCCAGCATCAGGGGGCGCTCATAGCCGCCAGTCGCTTCGCAGACCATGGCGCGACAGCCCTGCGGCCAGGGTCCGCCTAAGACTTCGGTGCAAGACTTGGGCAATGGCGGCGACCGTGTTGGCGATCCGCAGGGCGCGTCGGGGACTGTCGGAAATCTTGTGCGCGGGGCCGGGTTTCCATCAGGTTCTGACGAAGCGATCGCCGAACATGATGGCGAACTGGGTCTTAGCCTCGGCCCATTCGCGGGGCGGCATTTTCCATTGCTGAGCGACTTGGCGCAAGACTAGGAAAATGAGCTTGGTCGCCGCCTCGTCGCTGGGGAAATGGCCTCTCGCCCGCACGGCCCGTCGCAGCGTGGCGTTCAAGGCCTCGATAGCATTCGTGGTGTAGACGATTTTGCGCACGGCCGGAGCGAAGGCGAAGAACGGGATGACCTGCTCCCATTGCCGCCGCCAGATCTGGCCGATCGCCGCGTATTTGCCGCCCCACGGGCCGCCCTCGAAGGCCTCGAGCGCCTTGCGGCCGGTTTCGGCGTCGGCGGCGCGGTAGATTTTCCGTAGCTCGGCGACGACGGGCTTCCGGTCTTTCCAGGACACGAAATCCAGCGAATTGCGGATGAGATGGACGATGCAGGTTTGAACCGCGGCCTGCGGAAAGACCGCCTCGATCGCCTCCGGAAAGCCCTTCAGGCCGTCGACGACGGCGATCAGGATGTCCTCGACGCCGCGGGCCTTCAGCTCGTTCATCACCTTGAGCCAGAATTTGGCGCCCTCGGTCGTCTCGATCCAGAGCCCGAGAATGTCCTTCGTTCCATCTGCTGCGACGCCAAGCGCGAGATAGACAGCCTTGTTGCGGACCAGGCCTTCGTCGCGGATCTTGCGTCGCGGATCTTGACCCTGATGGCGTCGAAGAAAACCAGCGGATAGCTCGTTTCCAGCGGCCGGTTCTGCCATTCGGCCACGGTCTCGAGCACGGCGTCGGTGACCGTCGAAATCAGGTCCGGCGACACCTCCAGCCCGTAAAGCTCCAGGAGATGGCCCTGGATCTCGCGTACCGTCATGCCGCGCGCGTACATCGACACGATCTTGTCGTCGAAGCCGGGAAACCGCCGCTGGTAGCGCTGGATCAGCTTCGGATCGAATGTGCCTTCCCGATCGCGCGGAATGCGGATGTCGATCTTGGCCGTCTCCGTCAGGACCGTCTTCTTTGAAGAGCCGTTGCGCCGGTTCTGGGACCCCTCGGCGGCCTCATTGTCGAGATGATCGTCCAGCTCGGCGTTCAGCCCCCGCTCCGCCAGAGCCTTCTTCAGCTCATCGAAAAGACCGTCTTTCGAAAACACAGCCTTCGGGTCGCGGCCAGCCAAAAGATCGTCCAGCGTGTCCTTCTTGATCGCCATATTCGCCCTCCATCGGCGCGATTATGGCCCCACGCACGAAATTCCTGACAGTCCCAGCGGCCCGCCGGATCGGCGATGTCGAGTCAATCCTTCGAAACATCGACGCCGATGCACAAGGGGCCTGCAACAGCGCAAAGATTGGTTGAAGCCGATCGGCGACGAGCTACCATGGCGCGCCTTTCGCAAGAGGGGAAGGTCCTCTGGCGCAGGGTTGTAACTCGGGGTGGGCCGGCCTACCGTTCGCGCTCAAGACCGAAAAAGGCAGGACGACGGATCGAGATTGCTTGCGAACTCGTGTTCCATCCAGAATTGATCTCGCCGTCCTGCCCGCCATTCTGACCGCAGACCCAAAGCCGCCAAAGAACAGCCGGCCAACACGTACAATCCAGAGACCCGGGCGCGCCCCGACTCCTGGATCGCGGCGTCGCTTCGCTCCTCGCGATGACGATTTTCGCGCGCTCGCGCCCTACGCTATCGCCTTTTTCAGGTTCTGGTCGACCTTGTCGAGGAAGCCTTCGGTCGAGAGCCATTTCTGATCGGGGCCGACCAGAAGGGCAAGATCCTTGGTCATGGCGCCGGCCTCGACGGTGTCGATGCACACCTTCTCGAGCGTGTCGGTGAACTTGGCGAGCGCCTCGTTGCCGTCGAGCTTGGCGCGATGCGCAAGGCCGCGCGTCCAGGCGAAGATCGAGGCGATCGAATTGGTCGAGGTTTCGCGCCCCTTTTGATGTTCGCGGTAGTGGCGGGTGACAGTGCCGTGAGCGGCTTCGGCTTCGACGGTCCGCCCATCGGGCGTCATGAGGACGCTGGTCATGAGACCGAGCGAACCGAACCCCTGCGCGACCGTGTCCGACTGCACGTCGCCGTCGTAGTTCTTGCAGGCCCACACATAGCCGCCCGACCACTTGAGCGCGGCCGCGACCATGTCGTCGATCAGGCGATGCTCATAAGTGATGCCGAGCGACTGGAACCGGCTCTTGAACTCGTCGTCGTAAATTTCCTGGAAGATGTCCTTGAAGCGGCCGTCGTAGACTTTCAGAATTGTATTCTTGGTCGAGAGATAGACGGGATACTTGCGCAGCAACCCGAAATTCAGCGAAGCGCGGGCGAAATCGCGGATCGAATTGTCGAGATTGTACATCGACATCGCGACGCCTGCGCCGGGAAACTTGAACACTTCCTTCTCGATCACCGTCCCGTCGTCGCCCTCGAACCGGACGGTGAGGCGGCCTTTTCCGGGAACCTTGAAATCCGTCGCGCGATACTGGTCGCCGTAAGCGTGGCGGCCGATGATGATCGGCTGGGTCCAACTCGGGACCAGACGCGGCACGTTCTTGCAGATGATCGGCTCGCGGAAGATGACTCCCCCTAAGATGTTGCGGATGGTGCCGTTCGGGCTCCTCCACATTTCCTTCAGATGGAACTCTTTGACCCGCGTCTCGTCCGGCGTGATGGTCGCGCATTTGACGCCAACGCCGGCGGCCTGGATCGCATGCGCCGCGTCGATCGTGACCTGGTCGTTGGTCGCGTCGCGATTCTCGACCGAGAGATCGTAGTACTTGAGATCGACGTCCAGATAGGGATGGATAAGCTTGTCGCGAATCAGTTGCCAGATGATGCGCGTCATCTCGTCGCCGTCGAGTTCGACGACCGGATTCGTGACCTTGATCTTGGGCATCTTAGAGGGACTCTCGTTGGCGGGAGACGCGCGACGTGCGGGCGACGAGCCCCTATAGCATCGGCGCCTTCGCGGGCAAAGGCATGCACGACGCGTGCCGCATCCGGGGTCTGACTGGCGCCGGAGGGAAAGCGATCGCGCTTGCCGCGCTCGTATTTTGCCTCAGCTGCCCGGCTCATGCCGACGCGGGCGCCGAGACCGACAATGCGGTCGCGACCTTGTGCGGGATCGTCGAAGCGTCCGCCAGGGCGGAGGGGCTGCCGGCCGACTATTTCACCAAGCTCATCTGGCGGGAGAGCTCGTTCCGGCCGAACGCGGTCAGCCCCGCGGGCGCGCAAGGGGTCGCCCAGTTCATGCCGGGGACGGCGAACGAGCGCGGGCTCATTGATCCGTTCGATCCCGCTTCCGCGATCCCAGCCTCCGCGAGGTTCCTGAACGAACTCAAGCTCCGCTTCGGTAATCTGGGCCTGGCCGCAGCTGCCTATAACGCCGGCGCCACGGGGGTCACCCACTGGCTCGCGGGCAAGGGATCGCTTCCGTTCGAGACGGAGGATTACGTGCTCGCCGTCACGGGCCATAATGCCGACGAGTGGCGGAGCGATAAGCCGCCGGCCGAGGCCGCGCTGGACAAAAGTGGTTCCTGCCTGGGCCTCGTCGCCTCCCTCCGTGTGACGGCGCCCTCATCGGGAATTGTCTCGGGCTGGTTTGCGCCCTGGGGCGTGCAGATTGCCGCGAGCTTCTCGAAAGGCTCGGCGCTGCGCGCCTTCGCTCGCGCCCGGCATCAGTACGCGAGCGTGATCGGAGACATGAATCCGTTCGTGCTGGGCTCGGTCCTGCGAAGCCGCGGCTGGCGCCCGTTCTACCGCGTCCGCCTGCCCGCCCAGACCGGTGGTGAGGCCAGGCGACTCTGCGATCGGATCCAGGCGGTTGGCGGCGCCTGCGCCGTGCTGCGGAGCTAGAGCCGGTCAACGGGACTGGCCCCAACCTAAGGCAGTCCCGCCTTGCGCAAGCCCTCGATGAACGGTTCGAAGTCCTCCGGATTCTTGTAGGGCGGCAGCTTGCGGCGCTGCTCGAGCGAGTAGTCGGGATTGACCTGCATGAGCCCCCCGCGAGGTTTCGCGAGCCTCCTCGATAAGGCCTTTCTGGCCATAGGCGGCGTCGAGCAGGGCGCGCGAGGCGTCGGTGTCCGGATTGCGCAGAATGCGCTGCTTCAGGATCGCGGCGGCGGCCTCATAGCGGCCGAGCTGGTAGAGCGCCTGCCCCTGAAAGTGGAGGACCATGTCGGCGCAGAAGGGATCGAGTGTCATGGCGCGGTCGAGGCAGGCGACCGCCTCCTCGGACCGGCCGACGTAGTGCAGGATGAAGCCGATCCCGGCGAATTCTTCCGCGAAGCTCGGATTGAACGCGACCACTTTCTCCGCCGCGCTCACAGCTTCGTCGTAGCGTCGGGCCCAGAGGCTAGCGCAGGCGAGCGCCCAGAGTGCAAAGGGATAGCGCTCGTCGAGTTGCACCGCGAGCCCGGCGGCCTTGTCGGCCTCCTCGAGGCCCTGCTCGGGCGAGGCGCTCCACCCGCTGGCATAGGCGTTCACTTTCGCCGCGCCGAGGAAGGCGTAGGTGGGAGCGAAGCCGGGGTCGAGTTCGATCGCCCGCCTCAACAGCCTTTCGGCTTCAACGTTGCTCGCACTTGCGTGGCGCCACCACAGCTCGCGTCAACGCAGGAAGCAGTCGTAAACCTCCTGATTGCCAGTATGCTCGGCGGCGATATTCTTCCGATCGTTGGGGCTGAGGTTGAGCGCCAACGCGGGGACGATTTGGGTCGTCACGTCGTCCTGCACGGCGAAGATGTCGGCGAGCTCACGGTCGAAGCGTTCGGACCATAGATGCCCACCGGTCGTCGCGTCGATGAGCTGGCGGTGATCCTGACCCGGGCGCCGATTCGCGTACGCTACCCTCGAGAACGTAGCGCACGCCGAGGATTTTGCCGACCTCGGGGACGTGGACGTTCTTGCCCTTGAACGTGAAGGCGGAATTGCGGGCGATCACGAGCAGCTGCGGGAGCTTCGAGAGCGCTGTGATGATGTCTTCCGAGATGCCGTCCGCGAAATATTCCTGCTCAGCGTCGCCGCTCATATTGGCGAAAGGGAGAACGGCGATCGACGGCTCGATAGGGGCGACTGCCGCCGCAGGCAGGCTCGCGAACTTGATGTCGGACAACTCGGTCGGCTTCGCCCGAGCGGGCAGCCCGACTTGCAGCGAATAAACTCGCGCGAGCTCAGCGATGTTCTTGAGCTGGGTTACCCCTAGCAGGCTGCTGAAGAAGTCGGCCGAGGAGGCTGTGGTGTTTGCCTTTGGGGCATGATTCTCTGTGCTCGGTGGCCGAGTGGGGGGAGTTGGATGCGGGGCGAGGATCGGACGAGCGGGGCCCTGTTCTCTGACGTGAATGTCGAGGCGCGCATCGCGGCGAAGCATCCGCTGCGGGCGCCCGTCCGTCCCGCCGACGTGAACCGCCCCGGGTTTGCCGGAGGCTCCAACTCTTGAGAGGGTGGAGCGATGACAAGCAAGACAACAAACAAGTTCTCGCCTGAGGTGCGATCCGGCGCGGTGCGGATGGTTTTGGATCACGAGCATGAACATACGTCGCGTTGGGCAACGCTGGTCTCGATTGCGGACAAGATCGGTTGCGCTGCGCAGACGCTGCATCAATGGGTTGGCGGGGCCGAGCGAGACAGCGGGCGCAAGCCTGGCCTGATCACGGACATGGCCGCCAAGCTTAAGACCCTGGAGCGAGAGAACCGCGAGCTTCGTCAGGCCAACGAGATCCTGCGTAAGGCTAGCGCTTATTTTGCCCAGGCGGCGCTCGCCCGCCGATACAAGCCATGATCGCGTTCATCGACGATCACCGCGAGGCGTATGGGGTCGAGCCGATCTGCAAGGTGTTGCCGATCGCCCCATCCACCTACCGCGCCCATGCGGCAAAGCGGGCCGACCCCGCCAAACTATCGGCGCGGGCGAAGCAGGATGCGATCCGCAAGATCGAGATCAGGCGTGTCTTGGCGGAGAACTTCGACGTCTACGGCGTGCGCAAGGTCTGGCGGCAGTTGCGCCGCGAGGGCGAGGATATCGCCCGATGCACCGTGGAGCGACTGATGCGGAGCATGGGCCTGCAAGGCGTGATCCGCGGCAAGCCAGTCAAACCACGATCGGCGACACGGCCGCACCGTGTCCGCTGGATCCTGTCAACCGCCAGTTCCGGGCGCCCAGGCCGAACCCGCTCTGGGTCTCGGACTTCACCGATGTCGCGACCTGGACCGGCTTCGTCTACGTCGCGTTCGTGATCGACGCCTACGCCCGGCGCATCGTGGGCTGGCGGGCATCACGGACCGCACATGCAAGCTTCGTTCTCGATGCGTGGGAACAGGCCCTGCATGACCGGCGGCCCGCGCATCGCGACGGGCTCGCGCATCACCGCGACCGGGGCAGCCAAGGCGGATTCAAGCGGTCGTCGCAACACCTTAACGAAGGAGGTTGCGATGAGCCCTCGAAAGCGCCGATCACACCATTCTGGACGGGCCCCGCTGCCGTCACCGGGACGGCCGCCAGCAGCGGAGCGATCTGAACTTCAGCGATTTTGGTTGGGGATTGCGAAGGGGATGACCAGCGAGGAGGCTGCGCTGGCGGCTGGTATGTCGCAGCCTGTCGGAACCAGGATGTTCCGAAAGGCAGGCGGCATGCCACCAGCGATGTTCAGATCTTCGGCCGAGCCCCCGTCCGGACGATATCTCTCGTTTGCCGAACGTGAGGAGATCGCGCTTCTGCGCGTTCAGGGCCTTTCGAAGCGCGAGATCGGACGCCGGCTTGGTCGATCCGCCTCGACGATCTCCCGTGAGCTACGGCGCAATGCCGCCACGCGCAGCGGTGGCTTGGAATATCGTGCGTCGACAGCCCAATGGCACGCCGAGCGATCGGGCCGGCGTCCGAAAGGCGCCAAGCTTGCGCTGAACCGGGCCTTACGCGTCTATGTCGAGGAGAGGCTGGCCGGAACGGTCGCTGCTCGTAATGGTGCTGTCGTTGCCGGTCCTATGGTCTGCTGGAGTGGACGCCGTCATGGACAACGAAAGGCTCGTCGATGGAGCACGGCATGGAGCCCGGAGCAGATCGCCCGGCGATTGGCTGTAGACTTTCCGAATGACGAGACCATGCGGATCAGTCACGAAGCCATTTATCAAGCACTCTTCATCCAAGGCCGAGGGGCCCTTCGACGAGAACTGACCGCATGCCTGCGAACCGGGCGGGCGTTGCGGACGCCGCGGGCGCGCGTGGGCCAGCGCGGCAAGGGCTTCGTGTCATCCGAGATCATGATCAGCCAGCGCCCGGCCGAGGCGGATGACCGTGCGATTCCGGGGCACTGGGAGGGCGACCTCATTCTGGGGCTTGGCAGTTCGGCAATAGGCACACTGGTCGAGCGTACGACGCGCTTTACGATGCTGCTACACCTGCCGCGACTGGACGGTCATGGGGCCACGCCGCGAGCCAAGAATGGACCGGCTCTCGCAGGGCATGGCGCCGAGGCCGTTCGCGATGCCATCACGCGCACCATCGTAACCCTGCCTCAGGAACTTCGCCGCTCGTTGACATGGGACCAAGGCGCCGAGATGGCCCAACACGTGGCGCTTAAAATCGACACTGGAATCCAAGTCTACTTCTGCGATCCCCAGAGCCCCTGGCAGCGGGGCGCCAACGAAAACACCAATGGATTGCTGCGCCAGTACTTCCCAAAGGGCACGGACCTGAGCACCCACAGCGCAGAGACGATCGCAGCCGTTGCCGCAACCCTCAACGCGAGACCGCGAAAAACCCTCGGGTGGAGGACTCCGGCCGAAGCGCTTGACCAATGGTTGCCATAGAACCGAATACGCCTGTTGCGACGACCGCTTGAATCCGCCCAATACGTCTCGATCACATACACCCAGCGCTTGGCGGAAGCGGGTATCGAGCCTTCTGTAGGCAGCGTCGGCGGGACTGTCGGAAATCTTGTGCGCGGGGCCGGGTTTCCATCAGGTTCTGACGAAGCGATCGCCGAACATGATGGCGAACTGGGTCTTAGCCTCGGCCCATTCGCGGGGCGGCATTTTCCATTGCTGAGCGACTTGGCGCAAGACTAGGAAAATGAGCTTGGTCGCCGCCTCGTCGCTGGGGAAATGGCCTCTCGCCCGCACGGCCCGTCGCAGCGTGGCGTTCAAGGCCTCGATAGCATTCGTGGTGTAGACGATTTTGCGCACGGCCGGAGCGAAGGCGAAGAACGGGATGACCTGCTCCCATTGCCGCCGCCAGATCTGGCCGATCGCCGCGTATTTGCCGCCCCACGGGCCGCCCTCGAAGGCCTCGAGCGCCTTGCGGCCGGTTTCGGCGTCGGCGGCGCGGTAGATTTTCCGTAGCTCGGCGACGACGGGCTTCCGGTCTTTCCAGGACACGAAATCCAGCGAATTGCGGATGAGATGGACGATGCAGGTTTGAACCGCGGCCTGCGGAAAGACCGCCTCGATCGCCTCCGGAAAGCCCTTCAGGCCGTCGACGACGGCGATCAGGATGTCCTCGACGCCGCGGGCCTTCAGCTCGTTCATCACCTTGAGCCAGAATTTGGCGCCCTCGGTCGTCTCGATCCAGAGCCCGAGAATGTCCTTCGTTCCATCTGCTGCGACGCCAAGCGCGAGATAGACAGCCTTGTTGCGGACCAGGCCTTCGTCGCGGATCTTGCGTCGCGGATCTTGACCCTGATGGCGTCGAAGAAAACCAGCGGATAGCTCGTTTCCAGCGGCCGGTTCTGCCATTCGGCCACGGTCTCGAGCACGGCGTCGGTGACCGTCGAAATCAGGTCCGGCGACACCTCCAGCCCGTAAAGCTCCAGGAGATGGCCCTGGATCTCGCGTACCGTCATGCCGCGCGCGTACATCGACACGATCTTGTCGTCGAAGCCGGGAAACCGCCGCTGGTAGCGCTGGATCAGCTTCGGATCGAATGTGCCTTCCCGATCGCGCGGAATGCGGATGTCGATCTTGGCCGTCTCCGTCAGGACCGTCTTCTTTGAAGAGCCGTTGCGCCGGTTCTGGGACCCCTCGGCGGCCTCATTGTCGAGATGATCGTCCAGCTCGGCGTTCAGCCCCCGCTCCGCCAGAGCCTTCTTCAGCTCATCGAAAAGACCGTCTTTCGAAAACACAGCCTTCGGGTCGCGGCCAGCCAAAAGATCGTCCAGCGTGTCCTTCTTGATCGCCATATTCGCCCTCCATCGGCGCGATTATGGCCCCACGCACGAAATTCCTGCCAGTCCCCCTGCATCTTGCGCTCGCGCCATCGTGTCGGCTCGTGCGAATTCTCAGCCCGACTGTTCTTCCATTGCCCGCGCTCATGCCGGCGCTCGATCCAAGGTCTCGGACCGCGGCGCTGTATGATCGCAAGTCGTCGGTGACCAATCGCTCGGGAACGAAGGCATACTTCTTCAAGAGCCTGCGCATCAGTTTCAGCGCCGCGTGCTTGTTTCGCGTAGACCGGACCAGCACATCGAGAACCTCGCCGTCAGCATCGACGGGCCGCCACAGGTAGACCATTCAGCTGTGGATTTTCAGATAGACCTCGTCGAGATGCCAGATCGTGTGAGGCTTCTGGCGACGCTTTCGCAAGTCGGCGGCGATCGTCGGTCCGAATGGTTCACCCAATGCCGAACCGTCTCGTAGGACACGGCCACTCCGCGTTCCGCTAACAAATCCTCGACATCACGCGGGCTGAGGGTGAACCGGAGGTAGAACAATATCGCTCGGTGAATAATTTCGGACGGGAAGCGGTATCCGACATAGATTATTTTTTGCATCCGCTCGGTTATTCGGCCCAGGGCCGGTGCAAACCTAACGCGGAGTGACAACACCCTTGCGCCGGACTTCAAGACGACCGCGGACTTTCGCAAGGACAACGGCCCGACGATCCGCTCCGCCTGCCGGCAGTTGCGCTGTGTCGTGGTCTGAATCTATTCACGTAGGCGATCGTGGCGATCGACGGCAACCGGTTCACGGCCGTCAATTCCCGTGACAGGTCGTTCTCTCGCGCGGCTCGATTGAGCGCGGCATGGAGCAGGTGGAGGCGAGCATCGAGCGCTATCTGTCGGCGCTGGAGACGGCGGATCGCCAGGAAGGCGAACTCGCGGAAGCCAGGTGGGCGCGGCTGAAGGGCAAGATTGGTGCGCTGCGAGAGCGGATGCGCAAGTACAAGGCTCTGGAAGTCGCCGTGCACGCGAGCCGGACAAGCTGATTTCGTTGACCGATCCGTACGCGATCGATGGCGACGAGCGGCAAGGACACCGGCATGGTCGGCTACAATAGTCGACAAAATTGACAGAGCAAGGCGATATGTGTCCGTGACATTGGTTCCGGTCTCGTGAGCAGAGCTCGAGTCTCACTCCGGGTTAGCTCGAGACCCGACCCGTTTCAGGCCATGAGCCTCCGGCAATTTCCAAACGAAGTCTTCTGCAATCTGATAATCAGCTTGCAATGCAACGTGGTTCCGAGAGCGCTCCAGTGTCGGCCGACCCTCTTCTCCAGCCCTATCGGCTCAAGCATCTCACACTGCGCAACAGGATCATCATCACTGCGCATGAACCGGCCTATCCAGAAGATGGGATGCCGAAGGATCTGTACCGCGCCTATCACGCCGAGCGCGCCAAGGCCGGCGTTGCCTTGACGATGACCGCGGGCTCGGCCGCGGTGTCGCCTGATAGTCCTCCCGCCTTCAACAACGTCCTCGTCTACAAGGATGAGGTTGTTCCATGGCTCAGGCGGCTCGCCGACGCGTGTCACGAGCACGGGACAGCCGTCATGATCCAGCTCACCATCTCAGGCGCAGGACCCGGTGGGACAAAGGCGACTGGCTGCCGATCGTCTCGCCGTCCCACAATCGGGAAGCCGCGCACAGCTCGTTCCGAAAAAGCTGGAAGACTGGGACATCGAGCGCATCCTCAACGATTACGTGGACGCCGCCGAGCGCGTGAAGGAGGCCGGGCTCGATGGGCTGGAAGTTGAGGCCTACGGGCATTTGATGGATCAGTTCTGGTCGCCGCTGACCAACACGCTCGATCCTCCCTACGGCGGTTCGCTGGACAACCGTCTTCGCTTCACGTTCGAGGTGTTGCGCGCCATGCGCCGGAGGATTGGCGAGGAGTTCATCATTGGCGTGCGCTACACCGGCGACGAGCTGCTCGAAGGCGGGATTGGCAAGCAGAGCGGTCTCGAAATCTCCAGGCGCTTGAAAGACAGCGGCCTAATCGACTTCCTCAACGTCGTCAGAGGGCATATCGATACCGACGCGGGTCTGACTGACGTCATTCCCATTCAAGGAATGCGGAGCGCGCCGCATCTGGATTTTGCCGGCGAAATCAGGGCGGCCACCAACTTCCCGACTTTCCACGCCGCCCGGATTCAGGATGTGCCACCGCGCGGCACGCTATCACCTCAGGTAAAGTCGACCTCATCGGCATGACGCGCGCTCACATGACGGACCCGCATATCGTGCGGAAGATCGTCGAGAAACGCGAGGGCGACATCAGACCCTGCGTCGGGGCCAATTACTGCCTGGATCGCATTTACCAGGGCGGCGCCGCCTACTGCATACACAACCCGGCCACAGGCCGCGAAACCACCATGCCGCACGAGATAGCCAAAGCCGGCCGCAGGAAGAAGGTTGTCGTAGTCGGCGCGGGCCCCGGCGGCCTGGAGGCCGCGCGCGTTGTGGCGGAGCGCGGTCATGACGTCGTCGTCTTCGAGGCGGCCGATGAGCCGGGCGGGCAGGTGAGGCTCACATCCAGAAGCCCGCGGCGAAAGGAAATGATTGGCATTATCGACTGGCGGATGGAGCAATGCAGAACGAGAGGCGTCCAATTTCATTTTGGCGTCTGGGCGGAGGCGGGCGCCATAGTCGGGGAATCGCCTGACATCGTCATCATCGCGACCGGCGGCGTGCCGCATACAGAAGTTCTGAAGAGCGGCGGCGAACTCGTCGTCTCATCGTGGGAGATCATCTCCGGAGAAGCAAAGCCAGGCTTGAATGTAGTCATATTCGACGACGCTGGCGATCACGCCGCTCTCCAGGCCGCAGAGGTTATCGCCGAGGCGGGTGGCAAAGTTGAGATCATGACGCCAGACCGCTCCTTCGCGCCGGAAGTCATGGGCATGAACCTCGTTCCCTACATGCGCTCCTTGCAGAAGCGCGACGTGACTTTCACCGTTACTTTTAGCCTGGAGTCCGTTCGGCGCGACGGAAACCAGTTGTTGGCGACTGTTGGCAGCGATTATGGCGCGGTCGCCCGGGAGCGGCAAGTGGATCAGGTCGTCGTGAACCATGGCACGCGGCCTCTCGACGAGCTTTATTTCGAGCTCAAGCCTGCCTCAACGAACCTTGGCGCGGTCGATTATGGGGATTTGATCGCCGGGCGCCCTCAGTCGCGAATTGACAACGAGGACGGACGATTCCAGCTGTTTCGCATTGGCGACGCCGTGGCTGCGCGAAATACGCATGCCGCGATCTACGATGCGCTCAGATTGGTCAAAGATCTATGAGTTGCGATCCGGTTCGCTAACTTGGCAGGCCGTCGTCAGGCGCGCAGATGGGCGTTCTCCGGGTCGTAAAGCGGCTCTCGGCACACGCTCGCAACGCAGCGCTCATAGGGTGTGTAGCCGGCCTCGATATCCGTCTTCCAACCGCGGTAGCCTTTGTCGAGCCGCATGGAATCCATGGCGTAGATGCCAAAATCCCGCAGGCCATAATTCGGGCCGGCCGCGGAAAGAGCATCGCAGATGCCGGGAAGCTCCTCCATCGGCGCGTGAAGCTCGCATCCGAGTTCCCCAACATATGACTCGAAGGACGAGCGTCGGGCCTCCGAGAATATCGATCGTTTGCGCGGTGAGCACCGGAAGGCGGGGTTGGACAGGTCCGCGGGTTAACCTGGCGGAGCAGCTCGCGAGATCGCGGGCCAGCGACAACGAGCGTTCCGATCGCATCAGATCGATTGACGATCCGAACCGAGCCGTCGGACGGCAATCTGCTCTGAAGAACATCCAGATCGCGCCATTCTGCAGTCGTCGCCGCGACAAGATAGAAACTATCAGAAGCGGTTCTCGTGATGGTGAACTCGCAGAGGATCCGTCCTCGCTGGGTGAGCGCGTAAGAGAGGCTGATGCGACCAGGTCGCGGCAGCCGCGAGCACGTCAGCGTGTCCAAGAAAGCCTTGGCGCCATGGCCCGAGACTTCAAATTTGTGAATCCCGGCAAATCGAGAACGCCAACACGCTCCCGCACGGCGCGAACCTCGGCGGCGATGGCGTTCCACCAGCTCCGTTCATGACTGAACGAAAGTGTGTCGTTTTTGATGCTGCCGTCTGGATCAAAATGGGCCGCTCGCTCCCAGCCGCCGCGCGCGCCGAAACGCGCGCCCTTGGCCTTCAGCGGCGCATAGAGCGAGGACGTCTTGAGCGGCCGTCCCGCTCGCGTTCCTCGTTCGGGTATGTGGGCGCGTATTCGCTTTGGTAGACTTCGATCGCCTTGGCTTTCGTATAGCTGACGTCGGCATAGCCGGTGTAGCGACGGCGGTCGAACGGCCACAAATCCCATTTCCGGGCCGCCATGGATCAGCCACTCGGCAAGCGCTTTGCCGGCGCCGCCGGCCCTGAGTGATCCCGAAGGAGAACGTGTTGGCGTGAAGGAAATTGCGTAAGCCGTGCTCGGGACCAACGTAGGGATTTCCGTCCGGCGAATAGGGGATAGGCCCGTTCACCACTCGGCGGACGCCGGCGGACGCAAGAGGAGGAACCAGCGCCATTGCCGCCTCGATATACGCCTCCAAGCGTTCAAGGTCGTCGTTCCAAACCTTGAAGGAAAAGTCCTCCGGTACGCGGTCGACCCACATCGGCGTGGCGCGCCACTCATAGGGTCCAAGTATGAAGCCGGACCTTTCCTGCCTGAGATAGTACGACGGCACCGTCAGGTTAAGCGCGCGCTGAGCTGAAGAAGGCGATTTTCTGAGAGCCGAGAGTCAGGCAGTGGCGGCAGTCTTGGAAATCTCGCTCCAGACCGCAAAGGCTCGCTCGCGCGAAGCGCGGCGGAAGTCAGCAGGGACGGATTCGGGATAAGGGATGTGGAAGAGGTTGGCGACTTGATCGTGAACCGTCAGGAACCGTTGCGCCTGTCTAGCTGATTTGAATCGCTTCATGATCCATTCGCGCCGCCTGGTCGGTTGATGAGAGTTCTCCGCGCGATTGTTCAGGCCTTTGTGCTGGCGATGTTCAACTTGAAGGCCCATCTTCGCCCGCGCCGCTCCGTATGAACGGAGCTTGTCCGTGATCATGACGCGCGGCGGTGTGACGGCGGATTTCAAGAGCTTCCTCATGAGCTGCTGCGCAGCGCGACTGTCTCTTCGACGCTGGACCAAGACGTCGAGAACGAAGCCATTTTGATCGACGGCGCGCCACAGCCAGTACGGCTCGCCAGCAATCGAGATGACGACCTCATCCATATGCCATTTGTCGCCGCGAGCAGGCGCGCGCTGGCGGATCTGATCGGCGAATGCCTTGCCGAACTTCTTCCCCCACTGGCGCACGGTCTCATAGGTCACGCAAATCCCGCGCGTCGCCAGCATTTCCTCGACCATGCGAAGGCTCAGGGGAAACCGGAAATAGAGCCAAACCGCATGGCTGATGACCTCCGGAGGAAAGCGATGGCGCTGGTAGAGAGGGTCGCGGGCTGTCGGCATGGCGGCCGTATAGCTGCGCGGCCGCGCTTTAATCGTTAACCTGACGGTGCCCTTGCGCGTCATCCTGCGTCTTGCGGCGGGTCGAGGCGCGCAGCCAACCGCCGTCATCATCGACAGCCGGACCTTGCGCTCGACCCCTGAGAGCGGCGCTCGCGCCGCTTATGACGGCGCCAAACGCAAAAAGGGATCGAAGCTCCACTTGGCCGTCGACACGCTTGGCCATCTTCTGGCTCTGCATGTCACGCCCGCCAACGCGGATGATCGCGCCGAAGTCGGCCGTATCGCCAAGGCCGTTCAGGCGGAGACCGGAGAGAACGTGAAGATCGCTTTCGTCGATCAGGGCTATACCGGGGAGAAGCCAGCGGCCGCTGCCGCTGAACGCGGCATTGCGCTCGAGGTCATCAAACTGCCGCAGGCCAAGCGCGGTTTCGTGTTGCTGCCCAGACGATGGGTCGTCGAACGATCCTTCGCGTGGGCCACCCGCTTCCGAAGACTCGTCAAAGACTACGAACGCTGTGCTCAAACCCTGGCAGACCTCCATCTCATCGCCTTCGTCTGCATCATGCTCAAAAACGTCGCTAAACTTGCCCCAGGTTCCTAACAGCCTCT
>CAVSBJ010000010.1:0-30359 GCA_963726105.1 uncultured Alphaproteobacteria bacterium | reverse complement strand
TACGCAGCAATTCGTCCCAATTGTCGCGGATGAGATCGATGTTGATCCTTGGGCCGAGATGAGCCTTCAGCGCCGGATAGGCGTCTGGCTTCTCGAACGCATGGAATTTACGATCTTTGAGATTGCGCAGGCGTGGCGCGAACCGCCGGCCAAGCAAGGCGAACAATCCAAAGACATGATCGCTCGAACCGCCAGTGTCGGTGTAATGTTCGTCGATGTCGAGCTTCGATTCGTGGTCGAACAGGCCATCAAGAACGTAGGGCGCTTCGCTCTCGCTCGGGCTGATCGGCAGTATGCTGAAATAGCCATACTGGTCGGAGAGATGGCTATAGAATTTCGTACCGGGCTCGCTGCCGTAATGGAGGTTCACGTCGCTTCGGCCGGCGGCGCGGTCGCTGGCGCGGAAGAACTGCCCGTCGGAAGATGACGTCGCGCCGGCGCCCCAAAGAGTGGCGTGCGGATGGGCTGAATGCGCGTCGATAATCGCTGCTTGCGCCGCCCTGTAAGGTAACCCTCCGGGGAGGGCCGCGGTTAAGCTGCGGCGCGCGAGCGGCGGTCGGACATCCAGTTCCAGGGTAGGAGTTTGCCGAGCCGGGTCTGCGGCGTCTCGGCGATCTTGGAAAGAGTGTCGGCGAGCCAAGCCTGCGGATCGATGTCGTTGAGCTTTGCGGTCTGAATCAGCGTGTACATGATCGCGGCGCGCTCAGCCCCGCGCTCCGAGCCCGCGAAGAGCCATGACTTTCTTCCCAAGGCCAGACCGCGCAGCGCTCTTTCCGCCGCGTTGTTCGTAAGACAGATACGCCCGTCTTCGAGGAAGCGGGAGAAGGCCGGCCAACGGGTGAGCATATAATCGATGGCCTTAGCGACGGCATTGTGCCGGGAGAGCTTGGCGCGTTCAGAGCGCGTCCACTCTTCGAGCGCGGCGACGAGCGGCGCGCTCCTTGAGCGGCGCGCAGCGAGCCGCTCCTCGGCCGTGACGCCGTTGATCTCGCGCTCGATCTCGAAGATGGCGTCGATGCGTTTGACCGCCTCCAGCGCGATCGGCGAGATCGGCGCGGCGTTCTTACCCCGCCTCGCGTTGGCGGCGATGTCGGCGAGTTCGAAGAACTTGCGTCTGGCGTGGCTCCAACATAGCGCTTCGACGATCGGGCCCGGTTTCCGATCGGGCGGATAAAGTCTGGCGTAGCCGCTGAAGGCGTCGGCCTGGAGGACGCCGCTCCAGTTCGTCAGATGACGCTCAGGATGCTCGCCGCGGCGATCGCGCGAGGCGTAGAACAACGCCGCCGGCGGGTCCTTGCCGCCGAACGGCCTGTCGTCGCGGACGTAAGTCCAGACGCGGCCAGTTTCGGTCTTGCCGTTCGCCAGGATCGGAACCGTGGTGTCATCGCCGTGCAGGCGCTCAGCCGACAGAACGTGGCGTTCGATCAACCTGTGCAGGGGCCCCAAGGCGGCGGCGCAGGCGCCGACCAGGTCAGCGAGCGTCGATAGGCTAAGATCCACGCTTTCTCGGGCGTAGCGTTCGCTCTGGCGATTGAGCGGCTGATGTTGACCAAACTTCTCGAACAGGATCATCCCCAGCAAATTGGGGCCAGCGAAGCCGCGCGGCGTCACATGGAAGGGCGCCGGCGGCTGGGTGATCGTTTCGCATTCGCGGCATGAGAAGCGCTCGCGCACGGTCTGGATCACCTTCCATTGACGCGGGATAACCTCGAGCGTCTCCGTGAGGTCCTCGCCGAGCTTCGACAGCTTGGCCGAGCCGCAGCAAGGGCAGCTCTGCGGCGCTGGGATCACCACGCGCTCACGCGGCAGATGATCCGGGAACGGTTTTCGCGCCGGTCGCTTGCGCGCGAAGGATCTGACCGTGGTGGAGGGCTTCGTATGTTCGGCGGCGAGATCATCTTCCGCCGCGTTGGCCTCTGCCTCCTCGAGCCGAAGCTCCAATTGGTCGAGCAGCCGCGCCGTGCGCTCGGAGCGAGGTCCGTAAATCGTGCGCCGCAACTTTTCGATCTCAAGATTGAGATGCGCGATCAGCGCGCGACCCTGCGCCAGTTCCGCGACGGCCGCCACGGCGCACGCCTTCTCCGCCGCAGCTTCGGCCCGCGCCGCAATCAGCGCCGCTTTCAGCGCATCGAGGTCGTCCGGAAGCGAGGAAAGATCGGCGTCCACGAATCACATGGAATCACAAAATCGGCCATTTGAGGCGCCCCTTTTTGCGTTTATTCAGCCGATTTTTTCCTATCCGACCGCCGTCGGACGCCATGTCTCTTGCGGCATGCGCCAATCGATGCCCGACAGCAGATAGGAAAGCTGGGCCGTCGAGATCGTCACCGTTCCGTCAGCCAACGATGGCCACAGGTATCGCCCGCGCTCCAATCGCTTTGAGAACAGGCATAAGCCCTGGCCGTCGCTCCAAAGACACTTGATCAGAGACCCGCGGCGGCCGCGAAAAACGAAGAGATGGCCGGAATGCGGGTCGCGCCTCAATGTTTCTTGGACGATCAGCGCCAGACCGTCGAATCCTTTGCGCATATCGGTGTGGCCGGTCACTAGCCACACGCGCGCCCCACTCGAGATCGGAATCATCGCCGCCCGAGCGCCTTGACGATCCGGGCCAGCGCCGTCGCGTCGACGTCCGCCCCGACAAGGATCCGCTCGCCCCCGACAAGCACGATCTCCATCCGACCCATCGAGGCCGGAGCTGTGGCGGTCGCAGTCGGCGTAGCCTCCACGACCCTCACCGGCACAATGCTCACTGTCTTGCCGACGTCATTGACGTCCGCCCGTTCTCGCCGTCGCCAGGTGAACAGCATATTGGAGTTCAGACCATAACGGCGCGCCACCTCCGCAACGGATCCGCCGGGCGCAAAGCTCTCCGCGATGATCCGTTGCTTCTGATCAGCCGACCAAGTCCGTCGCCGGCGCTCGCCGCCATCCGCGCCTTGCATCCCGGCGTCCGACATCTGCGATAGTGTCCATCATCGATTAGTGGACACGATCGCCGCGTCCACATCACCGCACTATCGCCGCTCGCCTCGCTTTCGCTAGGCGGCCCTCGCCGGAGGGATACCCTGTAAGTCTCTGGCCGGACGTGAAACAAACGCGCCCAACTAATCTGTCGTTCGCTGACATTGGATGAGGCTTCCGCCATGCGCTTGGGACCCAGATTGGTGGCGTCGGCCAGCACGGCGGCCAGAATGGCGGAGCGATTGCGCACCATGTCGCCCGTGCGCAGATGTGTGAACTTGTCGGCGAACCCAGTCCAACCATCGACCTCGGCGAGCAAATCCGTAATGTGGACGTTGGGCAAGAAGCTGTTGAGCTCCCATTTAAGCGCCTCGGCAGCGTCGGGAACCTCGCTTTCCAACGGCGATACGACCAATGCGCCGCCCACGAGCCGCGCGCCCTCAAGCTTTCCGGCGCGAGCGCGATAGGCGAGTTGCTTGAGCTGAAAATCCAGCGTCCGTCGCATCGAGTGGCTTTGGTGCGTGGATACGCTTACGTCGTCTCATGAGGTTATCGTTTAGGAAGTGCGATGATGTTAGGCGTCTTCGAGGCGGCGGCTTGATCCGCCTTTCGCAAGAAGCCCGGCGCGATATTCCAATGCCGTCCATCGGTTCCAATGACGGTCACAGATTTGCGATTGTAGCGGGTCAGCGTGCCTTCGACCTTACGCCCTTGCCCGTCTTCAAACGTCACACGATCGCCGATCGAAAATTTAAGCATGGTGTGATGCGCGTGTATCTGATGAAGAAAGCGCAATCGCTCGACAATTCTGTGATTTAGATCCACCAACTCCGCCTCGCTCAATGAGTCTATGTCGATCGGCATTTGCTCCTCACACCACGTAAGACCGTCGGCAATATCTGGCTAACTCGCCAACTTGAGGCCAGGTGATTGTCCACGTCGCCGAATTTGCGCAGCGGCTTTAGGGCAGAGATACGCATTCCGCGCGATCTTAGTGTGTTTGGCGGTAAATGTCCCGGTCGTTGGCGCGGGAAAAATCGTCATGCCTTTCAAATTTCATCGCAATGGCCGACATCATATTCCCCGGCAGAAATTCCGCGTGACGAATTGGCGGGACTACGAAGCCGCATTGCGAAACCGCGGAAGCCTGACGATCTGGTTCACCGCGGAAGCCATTGCATATTGGCGCGCTCAGCCGCGTGCGACGCCAGGCGGACAGCGTCACTATTCTGATCTCGCGATCGAGACGGTGCTGACCTTACGCGCTGTATTCGGCCTGGCTCTGCGTCAGACCGAAGGCTTGATCGGTTCGATCATGCAATTGCTGGAGATTGACCTGCCCGTTCCCGATCACACAACGCTCAGCCGCAGGGCCGGCGGATTGAAGGTCTTGCAGAAGCCTCGCTCCTCCTCGGACCCGCTTCATCTGATCATCGACAGCACAGGCCTGAAATTGCGCGGTGCCGGAGAATGGCTGTTCGAAAAGCATGGAACGACAAAGCGGCGCGCCTGGCGCAAACTTCACTTCGGCATCGATGCCGACACGGGCGAGATTGTCGCTTCCGACCTGACCGACAAGGATGTTGACGATGCTTCGCATGTCGGGCCAATGCTGGATCAACTATCACTGACTCCGACTTCATTTATGGGGGACGGAGCCTACGATAGAAGCGCCGTAAGCGAGCTTCTTGCAAGACGAAATCCCGATATGTCCGTTCTCGTTCCGCCGTGCAAAGGCGCCGTGCCCGGATCGGACGCGATGTCGTCGCCGACCCAACGCGATCGGCACATTTTGGAAATTGAGGAACGGGATCGAATGCATTGGCAAAAAGCCTCTGGCTATAACAGACGCTCGAAAGTCGAGGCGTCTATCGGGCGTTACAAACGCGTCATCGGCGACGCTCTCAAGTCACGCGCTGACGATCGCCGCAAAGCGGAAGTGGCGATTGCCGTCAAAGCGCTCAATCGTATGCGTGAGCTCGGTCAGGCGCAGTTCATTCTCCTCGCATGATCACGAAGCCAAAGGGCGAATGCCGTCCCCACGCGCCTCCATGCAACAAGGCTCCTACGTGTGGCATTTCACAATCTGGCTGGATCTGCTCGATCACTGGCAAATCGGCCTTGGCCGAAGGTGGCCTCGCGGGCGTACAGGCATTTAGCGTCTTTCTGAGCGGCCTTGTAGTTAGCCATATAGATGCGTCTGGCCTCCTGATGGGCGGCCCTGTAGGCGGCCTCCCGCACGCGGGCCCTCTCTAAGTTTTCCTTACGCCACCTGCGGCTCTGCTCGCGGGCCTTTTCGGGGTGGGCTTCATGCCAGTTTCGGGTCGCCCGGCGCTGCTTCTCGGGGTTTGCCTCGCGCCACCTGCGGTTCGCCTGACGGGCCTTCTCAGGGTTAGCCTCACGCCACCTGCGGTGCGCCTCGCGCCGCTTCTCAGGGTCCTTGTAGGGCATACTCGGGTTCCTTTGTCCTCAGACGATCGACGATCCGCCTTAACCGATCAGTGGAGCAAGCTTGGCTAGGGCCTGTTGGGATTCAGGATTCCCATATTGGCCGAGGCGTGATTCAAGCTTTGGATGGATCGATTGGTTTTGACGGACGCCGAATGGGCGAAAATGGAGCCTCTGTGTCTTGGCAAGCCGGGCGATCCCGGCCGGAGCGGCAAGGATAACCGACGGTTCGTTGAGGCGGTGTTGTGGATTGCCCGCACCGGCAGTCCGTGGCGAGATCTGCCGGGTTCGTTCGGCCACTGGAACAGCGTGTTCACCCGGCACCGTCAGGTTAAGCGCGCGCTGAGCTGAAGAAGGCGATTTTCTGAGAGCCGAGAGTCAGGCAGTGGCGGCAGTCTTGGAAATCTCGCTCCAGACCGCAAAGGCTCGCTCGCGCGAAGCGCGGCGGAAGTCAGCAGGGACGGATTCGGGATAAGGGATGTGGAAGAGGTTGGCGACTTGATCGTGAACCGTCAGGAACCGTTGCGCCTGTCTAGCTGATTTGAATCGCTTCATGATCCATTCGCGCCGCCTGGTCGGTTGATGAGAGTTCTCCGCGCGATTGTTCAGGCCTTTGTGCTGGCGATGTTCAACTTGAAGGCCCATCTTCGCCCGCGCCGCTCCGTATGAACGGAGCTTGTCCGTGATCATGACGCGCGGCGGTGTGACGGCGGATTTCAAGAGCTTCCTCATGAGCTGCTGCGCAGCGCGACTGTCTCTTCGACGCTGGACCAAGACGTCGAGAACGAAGCCATTTTGATCGACGGCGCGCCACAGCCAGTACGGCTCGCCAGCAATCGAGATGACGACCTCATCCATATGCCATTTGTCGCCGCGAGCAGGCGCGCGCTGGCGGATCTGATCGGCGAATGCCTTGCCGAACTTCTTCCCCCACTGGCGCACGGTCTCATAGGTCACGCAAATCCCGCGCGTCGCCAGCATTTCCTCGACCATGCGAAGGCTCAGGGGAAACCGGAAATAGAGCCAAACCGCATGGCTGATGACCTCCGGAGGAAAGCGATGGCGCTGGTAGAGAGGGTCGCGGGCTGTCGGCATGGCGGCCGTATAGCTGCGCGGCCGCGCTTTAATCGTTAACCTGACGGTGCCGTCCGACCCCCTTCATGTTGCCGACGAGCGCCGCAATAGCCCGGGCATTCGCTTTCGAACTCGCCATGCGCCTCCTTTTCGCTCTTGGCCTTCTCCAGCGCGACATAGGCTTTGGCTGGATTTCAATCGGCGCCGATGCGGCGACCCCGGTGTTTGACGTCACCGGCACCCTGCCTCCAGTTACCGCGGTCTCCGAGCCCTCAACCTGGGCGATGATGCTGCTCGGCTTCGCTGGCCTCGGCTTCGCGGGGTATGGGCGGGCGGGCAAGGGCGGGCCGCGCAACGCTCGCGGCCTAGCCCGCTGATCGACGGTAGCCGCGCCTGTCCGGGCTCTTGACTCTTGAGGGTCACCCGAGCGCCGCAGCCCGCCAATGGGGCATGTAGAGCCGTAAAGACGACGACGTTCAATCCAATCCGCCTTCAGCATTGTCAGGAATTGAGATCGCAGCATCCAACCCGGCCGCGCCACGCCATCAGCGTTTAGCCTGCCTGCATATCCAGCCGTGTTCGGTCAGTTCTCGGACGCGGAGCCGGGTCGTCGGTCAGAAAGCAGTTGGCTCTGTCGATCATGACGGCAGGCGTGCAATAGGGAAGCTCGTAGGCAATCGAGACCGAAGTTAGCCGGCGCAAATGGGCGGATTCAGACGACCTTCCCGAATAGCGCCCCGATTCCGATGGTTAGCGCCATCGCCAGAGCACCCCAAAACGTCACTCGGATGGTCGGCCTCAAAATGCCGGCGCCGCCAGCTCTCGCGCCGAGCATACCGAGAAGCGCTAGAAGAAGGAGCGATCCGACGGCGACCACAGGGAGCAACAGGGCTCTTGGTGAAAGCATCGTCAAGATCAGGGGAGCCGCGGCGCCGACAGTGAAGGTAGCTGCAGATGCCATGGCGGCCTGTACTGGCCTTGCTGTCGTAGCCTCTGAAATGCCCAGCTCGTCACGCGCATGGGCGCCCAGGGCGTCCTTTGTCATGAGTTGGCGCGCGACCTGGCGAGCCAGCCCGATCTCGACGCCACG
The DNA here is from genome assembly GCA_963726105.1 of uncultured Alphaproteobacteria bacterium. GTDB lineage: Bacteria > Pseudomonadota > Alphaproteobacteria > Rhizobiales > Beijerinckiaceae > Roseiarcus. The sequence continues at coordinate 22,783 of CAVSBJ010000010.1, read as the reverse complement.
GGCTGTATAGATCTGGGCGAGTTCTTCCTCCTCGTGCTCCGGGTCGCTCGCGAGTTCCGAAGTTTCCCGGGCAAGATCTGCATGCTCCGTATCGAACTGCGAGCTGACCGAAACATATTCTCCGGCCGCCATGGACATTGCCCCTGCAACCAGACCTGCAACTCCGGCAACAAGCGCCTCGGAGCCTGCCGATGATGCAGACGCGACGCCAAGAATCAGACTAGCGGTCGAGATGATCCCATCGTTGGCGCCCAGCACTGCGGCGCGCAACCAGCCGATGCGTTGGATCAGATGATTCTCTTTGTAAATCGTTCTCATGCTTAGCCTTTCTCTCGCGACGGCGGGGCGTAATTTTCAACGCAGGGTTCGACAGGATGCTGATGCTGACGAGCGGCAGCCTATGCGGGTCCAAAAGATCAATACGGCGCAGCGCTCTGTTCGGCCTCGCCCTCGGGCGCCTCGCCAAGTCCCTGCTGCACGTATAGAACTTCGATCGCCGCCAAGAGCAGCAGAGTTAGCGGGGCCGCCAGCAGGACTCCGAGCGGACCGAACAGCACGCCAAACGCGACAGTCGACAATATTGCCAAAACGGGCGGAAACGATGTCGCCTGCGCCTGCACCATTGGGGTGATGAAGTTGCCCTCAATGAAATGGACGCCGACATACATGCAAACAACCAACACGGCGTAGATAGGCCCCTGGGTGAGCGCCACCAGGGTGGCGGGGACCGCCGCCAAGATCGCGCCGACGAAGGGAATGAAGCAGAGCAGACCGCCCATGAGCCCGAGTGCGAACGGGGCTTCAACGCCAATCAGCCACAGACCGATGCCAGTCAGGACGCCGATCGTCGCCATGACCACAAGCTGACCGAGAAGCCAGCGCTCCAGCACGTGACCGGTCACGCCAAACAAATGTTCGACAGCTGGACGATGGGCGGGCGGCACGAGGCGCAGGCACAAATGACGGTAGCGCTCGGGCTGAGCCGCCAAATAGATTGCGACGAACAGAGCGATGACAGCATAGCCAAGCGCTCGCGTGATCTGGCCGCCGACGGCGGTAAACGTCGAGGTCGCCCAACCGGTCGCGCCCACCACGTTTGCTCCGCGCACCTGATCGAGCAGCTGTCGCCCGTAGGAATGGCTTGTCATCCAGTCCATGAATAGCTTGAACCCGGCGGGCGCCACCTGGATCACGTTGTCCATTTGCGCGGCGACCGTCGATCCGAAGACCCATAACGCGGCACCCATGGCGCAAAGCCCAAGGAGAAAAACGCCCGACAACGCAAGGCTTCTCCGAATGCCGGTGTGCCGGGCCACCAGTCTTACGGCCGCACAGAGCCCGATGGCGAGCAGAACCGCGCCGAACAGCAGCACCAGGATGTCCGCTAATTGCCACAAGGCGCCCGCCAGCGCTGCAATGACGAGGACGACAAGCAATCGTCCTGTAAAATTCCCAAGCGGCATGGCTCCGGCAGGCTGCGGACTTGGCCCCTCGTCCGGGCGGGGCGTCAACACGGAGGACATCCTTTGTCTACCGGGATCGATCGACCAGTCATCGGAACACTGTTAGAAACGCGACAGCCCACGCCGCCGCAATCGGCGCCACAAGGCCCGGTGCGATGCGCAGAGCAAAACCGCGCGAACCGCCGCCAATCGCCATTACGATCTTCGCCACGGTATTGCTCGTCATCGCCGCCAGGATTGGCAGAACCGCATCCTGCGGCGTCATCTTGTCCGACGCCGCCAAGGATGCGATCGAAATCGCCGCCGCATGTGTGTCGACGAAACCGCCAACAACTGCCCCTACGGTGACGCCGGCCTCCCCGAACCAGGCCCTCAAGGCCGCCGCGAGAACCAGCATGACGGCCATCATTGCCGCGAGACCGAGGGCCGCCCCGACGCTGAAAGCACGTCCGGGTTTGGCGTCAGCGGTCCCTTCCGGGGTGACTGCGCGCAGAGCGAAGGCGAGACCATAGAGCGCCGCGGCGAGCGCGCCAGCCCCCAATAAGGGCGCCATCAGGACGAGGGTCGAGCGGCTGATTGTCAGGAACAGGAGAGCCAGTTGAACGAAGGTCGCGACGGTCGAAAAAGCCGCCCCCGCAACCGCCGCCGTTGTACTCGCCGGGTCCTTGGCCGCCCGCGCGGCCAAGGCGCCGATTGTCGCAGTGCTCGAGACGAAGCCGGACGCAAAGCCGGCGATGGGGAGCCCGGAACGCGCGCCGAGGGCCCGTGTCGCGACGTGCCCGCATGCCCCGAGCGCCATCACAAGGATGACCAGGAACCAGATGCTGTGCGGGTTCAACGCCTGGAACGGCCCCAAATATCGATCGGGGAGCTGGGGCCAGATGACCAACGTGGCGACCGCGAAAACGAGGGCGTCCGTGACCTCGGCGCCCGTCAGGACGCGCGTGACAAAGCCATGCAACGGGGCCTTCGCGGCGAAGATGACGGCGACTCCGGCGCCCAACGCGGCTGCGAGCCCAGTATCCGACATCGCGAGGCCACCGAGCAGCGGCGTCGCGACGAGGCCGATTTCGGTCGTCAGGCCAGGATCGTCATCATGACCCTGGGCGTAGGACAGAGCTGCGAGCGCCGTCACGCCGGCTGTCGCTACAGCCAGGAGTGGAACGCCGCCGAGATGAGCGGCGACTGCTCCTAGCAGCGCCGCGAGCGTGAATGTCCGGATGCCTGCCGGGCGACGGGCAGAGCCAACGCCCTTCGAACGCTCACGTTCAAGGCCGAGCATCAGACCGACGCCGATGGCGATGGCCAGATTGAGCCACGGCGCCTCGATCATGCCTCAGCCACACCCGAGCTGTCTTTATAACGGCCGACCATTGTCACTAGCCGCCCACGGTGACGATGGAAGCCACGGCAATTACCTACTCGTGGGGGACTGGGCGTTTTCCGATCTTCATTGGCACTTGGAGCGTGGCTCATAGCATCCTTGTGACGAGCTTCTCAACTTTACGAGGTCATCGTCGACGCCGCGATCATTTTCGCGACGAACGGTCCGCGGACGTCGCAGATTGGTGGACCGGCGCACTATCGGAACAAACGGCGTTGATTCCAAACGCCATCTCTAGCGACGCACTCAGCCGGAACCTAGTTCCGCTTGCGACCCGTGATCATGGCGCGAACCAGGAGATGTGGTCGAATGGCCGCACATATGGGCCGGTTATGCAATTGCCGTCCTCGTGATCTTTCGGGTCCTGTGGGGCTTCGTCGGCACGAGACACGCTCGGCTCTCCGACTTCGTCGGCCGCCGTCCGAAGTCCTTCGTTTCGTAGTCGACAGCGTGCGGCTGAAGGCGGCCCGCTACCTCAGCCACAATCCGGCTGGAGGCGCGATGATCATCGCAGTGCTGGTTCTGATCTCCTTCACCTCGGCGACCGGCCATGTGCTTACGACCGACGTCTATTGGGGCTCGGAATCCCTCAAGGGGGTGCATGAGGCGAGCGCCTATACGCTCATCGCCCTCGTCTTCGTCCATCTGGGGGGCGTCGTTCTGGCGAGCGTCGCGCCTGGCGAGAACCTAGTCCAGGCGAACTGGCCGCCATAGCTCCAGCCTCGGACGCAAACCGTCAGTCGGCCGCGATCAACCGGCCGACGGAGACCGCCATTCCGCGAGCCGGATGGGCCGCCAGCAACGCATCATTACGCGCATCAAGAGAACGGCCGCTGATCGCCCTAAGCCTTCAAAAGGAAGAGTCTTGCAATGTTTGCCAAGATCGCAAAGGGCTTTGTCATAGTAACGACACGCGGTCTATGAATGGTATGGCATGCCGAGTTTCGGTCCGTGGCTAAGCCGCGAGGCCGCGCCACTCGACCAGCGCGGCCGAGCGTCTCTGTTTGTAAACCTCGCGGGTCACGAGATGACGCTCCTGGTTGAAATGATTGTGGACCTGCGCGTGAATTGAACTGAACTTTTGTAGTGTCTTCGCACTCCGAAAGAGCTGCATGGCTCGTTCTCGTCGTCGAAATGGCTGGTGCGAATTCTCCGCGCGATTGTTGAGGCGACGGCCAACCTCGTGACGGTCGGCGTTGCCGATCTCTTTCATCGCCGCGGGATACGAGCAAAGCCCGTCGGTCACGATTTTCCGCGGTCGACCGTATTTCTTCATGATCCGCCTGAGAAGTTTCAGCGCCGCCGGCTTGTCAGACTTCGAAGTGACGACAGCTTCCAAGACCTCGCCTTCATGGTCAACGGCGCGCCAGAGATAGCAAAGCTTGCCATAGACCTTCACGAACACCTCATCCAAGTGCCACCCCCACTGCGGATAGCCGCGCATGTGCGCGATGCGTTTCTTTCGGATCTCCGTGGCGATCATCGGGCCAAACCGGTTCCACCAAAACCGGACAGTCTCATGGCTGATGTCGATCCCCCGCTCGGCCAGCAGATCCTCAACGTTGCGCAGCGACAGCGGGTACCGCACGTACATCATCACGACCAGACGGATCACTTCCGGCGAGCTGTTGAAATATCGGAACGGGTTGCTCATGGCCTGACTTTAGCATGGCCCAGACACCGTGAGCGTTTCGTCTGACAAAGCGGCCTGGACGGTCCTGCGCGATATCTGCCCGGATCAGGCGACGCCGGAATTGATGGAGCGCTCCGCACGCCTCGGCAGCCTCTTGCCGTATCGCAAAGCGGCGGAGGTGATGGCCGAGTTCCTGCCGATCCCATCAACCGAGTCCTTTGTGACCCTGCGGCGCCGCACGATGAAACTGGGACAGCGCCTCGACGAGAGGGCTCGTGAACGCGCCTGGTTCGAGCCGGCCTCAACGGCTGAACGCCGCCAGATCGAGTTGAATCTGCCGAATGACCCAGAACGCGAATTAGTCGTGAGCATCGATACCGCGCATGTTCGCGCAAGCCGGGCGGAAGCTGGCAGAAACTTCGAGATCGTTGTCGCACGATGCGGGCGCGGCGGACGCGACTCGCGCCCCGGCCGCAATTTCACGACGGCCGACACATCGAAGCGCGAGCTTCAGTCCCGAGCGCTGCAGGCCCTGCAGAGCGAGGGCTATGCAGGCCGCGGCGAGGTGACGGTTCTTTCCGATGGCGCCGAGATCATGAAAAGGCTGCCGAAGGCGCTGCCGCAGCCGACGACGCATATCATCGACTGGTTTCACATTGCCATGAAGATCCAGCCGCTGCAGCAGATCGCCGATCACACCGTGCGTTGGCGTGAGCGTGGGAACAGCGAAATGGCTCATGTCGACGCCGACGTCCGATCGTTGAAGTGGAAGCTCTGGCATGGACAGACCGATCGGGCGCTCGATCAGCTCGAGAAAATGACGAGCGATTTCGCGAAGCTGCGAGAGAGAGGCAATCTTTCAGCGACACGCCTGCTGCATCTGGCGCACCCCTTGTTGACCTATGTCCGTTCAAACAAGAGCGCGATTATCAACTACGGGGCCCGCTATCGATCAGGCCGGCGCATCGCGACGGCGTTGGCTGAGTCCGCCGTGAATTCCCTGGTCGCCCGGCGGATGGTCAAAAAGCAGCAGATGCAATGGTCAAAGCGGGGCGCGCATCTTCTGCTTCAGGTTCGGGCCGCCGTTCTCAACTGCGATCTTCGGGAGCGCCTCACATACAAGCCGCCGAAACAAGCCCATCGATCGAGGATCGCGTGGATGTTCGAGCCGACACCGCCGTTGCTCAAGACGGCCTAACACCCCAGCTAATTTATCGGTCCCCTATTGATGGCCAAATCCAAAAAACATTTCATATTCCCATTCCAAGATGGCGCCTGACACCCGCCCCGAACGTTCGAAGGCCAGAACCGCGCAAGCGGACGCAAGGACGCGCGCTCCGCGCGCCGGCAATCGACGAAATAGAGCGAAATGCTTGGAATTTAGCTGATATGTTTTGTGTTTCCTCCCCACATCGGCTAGCACATCGGTTAGAGATTTGCCTGACGGGCACATTTCCACTTGCGGGGCCCGCCAATTGCTCTATCCGGGGCTGACAACTTGACCACGGGCTCCGCCCGGAAACCAAAACGGCGAGAGCTATGGACCGTTTTCCCCGCATTACCGCGCTACTCACGGCGCACGGCCATAGCCCTGAGCAGGCCGCCGACATCGTTCTGTACGCGCGCTCCAGGCACGCTCCCGCGCGCCAGTGGATCAAGATTCTAGCCCGAGCTGACGCCGCGCGCGACCGTTATCAGCGGGCGCTCGGACTAGCCTTCCCGCTAGTCGACTAACAGCTCGGTAAGCTGCGACTTCCGCCTCTCTAGCTTGACGGCCTGAGCGAGCGACATCCTGGGCCTAGCCGCCGCCGTTCGCTTGCACGCTTCGGCGTACGCCGCTTGTGACGTCGCGATGTTTGCACGCAGGCGATCAACGCCGCCATAGAGATACAGTGCGCCGGCTTCGTCGTCGAACACCATCAGGCTACTCCTCCAGACTACGAGACACCACCGTTCATACGTGGCTATCGCGAGAAGCACGAGATCCTAATGTGGGGTAGTCTGGCGTTTTGGATGTAAGGGGCGTTTAACCGGCGAACCTATTGGCCCAACTTCCCAAACAGAAGGCCTCAGCGCGCTCGGCGACAGTTCCATGAAGTCGATCCGCCATAAGCACGCATCAGTCTTAGTTCCGATCCGTAGACCGACAAGGTGCAATGCGTGGCGCGCGGCGGCGAGCGTCTCGGGCGGCGAGCGTCTCGAAAGAGTGCTGGATCGTGATTGGCGCGTCGCCAAGGCGCGCACGATACGCGTTGGAGGCCCAGTCAAATTCAAGAAACATTGGGTGGTCGGTCATCAATAGAAACGACCTGGCCGCCTTAAGGTTTCAAGGGCTCCTAACAGATTTGTGGTCGAGCTTGGCTGGGGGAACGCTTAGGGGACACCTTCGTTTTTAAGATAGGGGGGAGCCTTCGAGAGGTTGAAGATGGTTAAGCAGGTCGAGACAAGTCGCTCGCGGCTGATTGCACTGGCCCACGAAGCGCTCAACCACATGGAAACGCCACCAGAAGGGACGTCGGACCTGGAAATGCTCTTGCTCCTATCACAAGCTGTCCTTGACAAGGCGCCTGAAGCCGTCGCGCCTAAAGAGTGGGAGGGCACGTTCATGTTTTCCAAGCTGGACGACGTACCGGCATCATTCCTACGCCGCCTTCATTGAGCGCTCCTCCTTGCCGTCGCCCTCAACTTTCTGACGGCCTGGCACGCGGCACGCGACGCGTGGGGCGGGGAACGTCCCGCCCCTTAAGGGCCCCTACATCCGAAAACCCGAACTTCCCCACATTGGGATCTCGTGGTTCTCGCGGCAGCCTCCTATGACGCGCGCTCATGAATGAGTTCGAAAAACTCGCCGCTCTCCTGGACGTGTCTGAACGCGCTCCGCTGATCGATCGCGTCGAGGCGGCCAAACTCGCCGCCCGATGGGGGCGACCGGGTCAGCGGACTCGCGAGCAGCCCGTCGGACCTTGGATGCAACCCCGCGACCGAGAGCGGCCCGGCGAATAGGCGAGGACGGCGCGGGCTTTGGAGAGGGTTTGCTTGCTGAAACTGTCCACTCGGGGGACAGTTCTTTTTCCGCGCCCGCCTCTCTCCGGCTCGGGGAACAGCATGGCATGTCCCATCGCCTTCTGGCCGGCCGTGATATTGCGCTGAGCCCTCGCGCGCTTCTCGGCCGCCCTGGCGTCGTCAATGGGCGGCGGCGAGGCGGGAGTGCGCCGGTGTGGCGCACTTTCTGCGTCATCTCGGCGCACGTCGCGCCTCACAGTCGCTTCGCCTACCCCGAGCGCCGCCGCCTGCCTCTGCGACATGCCAGCGTCGATGAGTGCTTAAGTTGATTCGTCGGGTTCCGCCCCTAGGGTCGGTTTGGATTCAGCGTGAGTTTATGACGGCGGCGGCGATATTGATCATGGCGGGGAAGCTCTGATCGGTTTTGTCGGCGCGCATGGCGATGCGTTTGAACTCCTTGAGCTTGCCGAAGAAGTTCTGGATCAGATGCCGCCATTTGTACATCTCGTTGTCGATGGCGAGAGACTTTGCGCGGCGTGAATGCTGAGAAATGACGATCTTGGCTCCCCGGGCGTCGAGTTCTGCGATGATGGCGTTGCTGTCGAACACGATCAGAGCCTCGAAAGCCAACCCATCGATGAGCGGCGGGACCCCGACCGTGTCGAAGCGCTGTCCCGGCAGGAGCACGAAGCGTACGAGATTGCCGAGCGCATCGGTGAGCGCCAGGATCTTCGTGGTCACGCCGCCTTTCGAGCGTCCAATGGCCTGGCTTTGAGTCCCCCTTTTGCGCCTTGGCCGTGGCGGTGGACCTTGACGATGGTGGCGTCAACCCTTGCGTATTCCATGTCAGGATCATCGGAGAGGGCGTCGAACAGCCGCTTCCAGACATCCGCCTTCAGCCAGTCCCGGAACCGGGTGAACGGCACCGTCAGGTTAACGATTAAAGCGCGGCCGCGCAGCTATACGGCCGCCATGCCGACAGCCCGCGACCCTCTCTACCAGCGCCATCGCTTTCCTCCGGAGGTCATCAGCCATGCGGTTTGGCTCTATTTCCGGTTTCCCCTGAGCCTTCGCATGGTCGAGGAAATGCTGGCGACGCGCGGGATTTGCGTGACCTATGAGACCGTGCGCCAGTGGGGGAAGAAGTTCGGCAAGGCATTCGCCGATCAGATCCGCCAGCGCGCGCCTGCTCGCGGCGACAAATGGCATATGGATGAGGTCGTCATCTCGATTGCTGGCGAGCCGTACTGGCTGTGGCGCGCCGTCGATCAAAATGGCTTCGTTCTCGACGTCTTGGTCCAGCGTCGAAGAGACAGTCGCGCTGCGCAGCAGCTCATGAGGAAGCTCTTGAAATCCGCCGTCACACCGCCGCGCGTCATGATCACGGACAAGCTCCGTTCATACGGAGCGGCGCGGGCGAAGATGGGCCTTCAAGTTGAACATCGCCAGCACAAAGGCCTGAACAATCGCGCGGAGAACTCTCATCAACCGACCAGGCGGCGCGAATGGATCATGAAGCGATTCAAATCAGCTAGACAGGCGCAACGGTTCCTGACGGTTCACGATCAAGTCGCCAACCTCTTCCACATCCCTTATCCCGAATCCGTCCCTGCTGACTTCCGCCGCGCTTCGCGCGAGCGAGCCTTTGCGGTCTGGAGCGAGATTTCCAAGACTGCCGCCACTGCCTGACTCTCGGCTCTCAGAAAATCGCCTTCTTCAGCTCAGCGCGCGCTTAACCTGACGGTGCCCGCGCAAGTCCTCAGCCAGAGTCTCGAAGCATCCCGCTTTCAGCCATCGCGGCGCCTGCTGGTAGACGATCTCCCATGGCGGCAGGTCATTCGGCATCCAGCGCCATGGGGCGCCCGTCTTCACGATATAGCGCATGCCGTTGAACACCTCGCGCAACGCGTGCGTGCGCTGCGCACTCTCCTCCGGCAAAAGCGTCAAATAAGGCGCCACAAGCGCCCATTCGCAATCGGAAACATCAGAGGGATAAGGCTTGCGGGACATCAACATCCCGCAACCCTCAGAATTTACAGTTAATCAGTTCCTAACAGCCTCTAGAAGCGTCACGTATGCGCTTGGTATTTCTATCTATTGTTACAAGGTCTATGCTTCTATCTGTACGCCAAACATTTCCCCCGGCGCGCAGCCTTGATCCAGGCCTTTATCGGCTCCGGGCGTGATCTTACTTCGTGGCGCTCAGTGACTTCGCAAGCCGAAGATGCTTCTCGAGGGTCAGCACAGTCTGGGCCGCCAATTGCTGAACGGGCCCATGGCCGCCATCAGCTTCTTTTTTTGAATTCGGCGATATCCTTTTGGTGATCCTCGACCATGTAACAAGCAAACTCCGTGTAAAAATCGCGACCGCTGAGCTGTTTCAATTTTGTCACTTCGGTTTGCGCCTCCGAGGACATCTCGCCCGGCGGCGAAACATTCACTTTCGTCGCAACAGCCGAAACCTCGGTCTTGGCATTGGAATGGTCGTCGATCAGGGTCTGGCCGAATGCCTTGACCGGATCGCTCGCGCTGGTGGCGACGGTAAGCCGGCCCAAGGCGATCTCAGAATTATCGCCCTTGATCGCGTCGGTGATGAACTCCTTTTCCGTCTGCAAGCGCTGTGGCGGAAACGCCGGCAATGAGGGCGAGTGAGAGAGAAGAAAAGCGCAACATTTTTTGGGCTCCAAGGTGTTCGTTGGACCGAAAACGGGCCCGCGAACCGTTTCGTTCCACCGACTGTTGGACTCCCTGTGTCGTGGTGTTTCCAAAGAATGGCGTGTCGCCTTCCTCGGCGTTGAGTTAAACGCGATCTTGATCCGGTTTCGCTCACGATTTTTGCCCGTCCTGACTTCACCGCGCAGAGCGTGCCGAGGTCGTGCCGCAGACAACCCGGACTCTCACCCGCTCTTTTTTTGATGGCGCTCCGTCATTCCTTCGTTGGCGCGCGTTTGGTTTTTGGATCAGCTCCGCGTCCAGTCTGCTCCTCGGGTGGCGTCGAGACGCCGCGCCCATAGTCTTCCGTCTCTTTTGCGTATGGCTGTCGACCTTCCCGATCGTGGTCGTGCGGCAAGTTGGGCTCAGGGTCGGAACCTGGGGGAGGGGTGCGCTTGGCCATAGGTACTCCTTTTTCAGCGATCTCGCTCGGAGCCCGCCTCAAGCTCGATAGAAACCCTGTACGGAGCCCTACCCTCGATGACCCCGCCCGAACAGCTCGCGCAATTTCCCTTTTGCCTCTTCGAGGGTGCGCTTCCGTTTGGCGGGCAGGTTTCGCCCCGCGCGATTAATGTAGAAGGTGAGCATTGAAATCGCTGAATGGAAGGGGCTCGATTTTCGCCGATCGCTGGACTCGGCGGAACGCTTGAGCGACTCCGCAATGTCTCCGGCGTTTTTCTTCCCGAAAACCTTCGGCTCAAGATCAAGCGCGTCCGAATGCGCAGTCACATCCGCCGACCATCGGTTTTTTTGCTGGTGTTTGGGCACGGGGCCGCTCCTTCTTACGGCGCAGATCACTCACAAACTCGAAGCGCGCTGGAGGGTTCCACAGCCAGTCAGAGCAGCGCCTAGGTCGAGCCGCTCAAGCGATGCGGAAACTTGGTCAGATGCGGAGGCCGCGTCACGCCGCCAACTCGTGCACCCGCGCCTCCGGGCAGACGGCTTTCGCGAGTTCGGCCAAGTGCTGATGGTGGGTGAAAATAGATGACCTGGCCGACGCGTCCCATGTCGGCGAACAGGCGCAGCGCCTCCTCAGCACGAAAATGGTCGAATGTCTCCATGATGTCGTCGGCGATGAAGGGCGCCGGCGCCCGGGTCTTGGCGAGCTCGTGATAGCCGGCGACACGCAGCGCCAGATAGAGCTGGAACCGCGCGCCCTTGGACAATTGCGCCGCCTCTTTCGATCCGCCGAAGACTCCAAGGGCGATCAGCGTCTCTGATTGCCCATTCGGCGCGGTCGCCAGTGCGCGATAGGCGCCCCTGCTGATGAGCCGGAACGCCCCCGACGCGCGATCCATCATCGCGCCACGGTGCCGGTCGCGAAAGAGCCGCAGCGCCTCCTCCGCCGCCGCGATGCCGGCGCGCAAGGTCAGATAGCGTCGCGCTCCGTCGTTGACCGCCTCGAGAATGGTGCGCCGCTTTTCCTCGAGCCGTGCGACCGCGTCGTCGCCGCCCACTGCCTCCAGCCGCTTGACCGTCTCACGATGAGCGCTGTGCGCCTCGGCATGGGTCCGATCATCAAGCGGCCCGCGCGTCTTGAGCGCCGCGAGCTCGCTCGTGAGCGCCGCCGCGTCTGCTCGCTCAAGGAGCGAGCGCGCCGCTTCGAGCGAGCCGGCGACGTTGGCGGCGATGATCGCAGCCTTCTCTCGCGCGATCTCCGCCCCGAGCGCATCTCGGCGCTTGCAGTCTTCGAGTTTGACCGCAACGTCGGCCAATGTTCCGACCGCGAAGAACGCGGTCATGGCTGAAGCTCGACGCGTGTTGACCTCGATCTCTTCCTCGATCGGCTTGAGGCGTTCGCGCGCCTCCTCGACAACATCGGCTCTCTCTGCCTGGCGGCGCACGTTTTCGTCCGCGCGCGCGACGCGCTCTTCTATCGCGTCCGCACACTGGCGGAGGTCGTCGGGAACGTCTTTGAGATCAAGCGTCGCCGCGACAGCGCCGACCTCATCGGCGAACAGGAGCTTGTCGCGCTTCATCTTGGCGATACGGTCTTCGAGCTCACCGCATACGCTCGGCGTCGCGCGCAATTCGTCCATCGCCTTCAGCGATTGCTTGACCGCGCCGAGCGTGGGCTCGCCCGCGACCTCGTCAAGCCAGGTCCCGGCGCACGCCCCTCGCCAGGCTCGAAGCCAATTGGCGTCAGCTTCCTTCGCGATTCTAAGCTTGGCCTCGGCGGCTAACGTCGTTTCTGTCGTCCCGACCAGCGCCTCCAGGCCGCCCATCTGGTCATGCGCGACACCGGCGGCGCGCAAGGCCGCGCACAGGCGTTCGCGCGTGCTCTCGCCTTCGTCCTGCGCGGGGCGCTCGGCATCCTCCGAGCGCCGCAGGGCGTCGATAAGCGTGAGCGCCTCGTTGCGCTTGCCCCTCCACGCGTCCATGAAAGCAAGCTCGTCGCGCCCTTGCGTCTGCGCGACAGGCGCAATCGTCGCGATCTCGAGATTGAGCGCGGCGATCGACTTGTCCGCCGCTTCGAGGTCGGCTTCGGCGTGCTCCCGTTCCGCTTCAACGCCGGCGAGCTTGACCGCGCGCTCGCGCAAGGCGGCGAGTTCCTGCGCGCGGGCGACCCTTGCTGCGCCCGCGGCGTCGTCGCGCCGCATCGCCGCCTCGAACATTTCGGCGCTCGTCCGGTCGAGCGCCGCGCGATGCGCCAACCACGCCGCATCGCGCGCTGAGCGAATCTCGTTCGCGGCCTCGTCGCCGAGCAGATCCGCGCCGCGCGCGGCGGCCGCAGCCTCGACCCGAAGCCGTTCCGCTTCGCGAGTTCTTGCCGCCACTCGATCGAGAGCCTGCTGGCGAAGCGTCTCGGACCTCGCGACGCGACTGCGCAACTCCGCTGTGTTCGCTTCGTCATGGACGGGAGCCTGAGCCAGCGCTTCGGCGTTGGCGCGCCAAGGCGCGAGCGCCGCGAAGGCCTCTTTGAGTTTCAGCGTCGTCGTCTCGATCTCGTCGCGCGCAGCGCGCCGCCGGGCGGTGGAATCGTCGCGTCGCGCCTCGACGAGACGTGTCTTCAATGACGCCATCGCGGCGGTCCGGCGTCCGTCAATGCGCTGAGGCAGCCCCGCAACGCCTCGCGTACGCGCTTTGCGCGGCCTCTGCCGCTTCGCCCGTCGTCTCGAGCTTCGACAGGACGCCCGAGCGCACGGCTATCAGAACCTCAAGCGCGCCCACGACCAGCGCCGAAAGCAAGAGTTTGCGCGGATCGGCCTCACCCTCGCGGCCGAGGCGGAGCAAGATGTCCGCGGTCACGTCGCGTTTGGCGGCGAGCTCACCTCGCCGAACGGGGATATCGGCTGCCGCGTCGTAGCGGCTGCGCAGCTGACGCCACGCGTCGACCCGACCGGCGATTCTGAGCGCCGACGCGTCCAGATCCGTCCGCTCCAACTGGTCTTCAAGCGTTCGGATCGCGCGCTCGGCATCGTCCTTCTGTACCGCCAGCCTGATCGCTCGTCGCGCCAATTTTCCGGCGGCGTCGGCAAGCCTTCGAGCGGCGCGCATTGGCCCTCCGCCTCGCGCAAAGCCACGAGATGAGGCAGGGCGCGAGTTGACGCTGGACCTCGTCTTCGCGCGTACGCCGCTCGCTCAAGCTCTTCGCGACGGCCCCGTGAGCCTCTCGGGCTGCATCGCGTTGGCGGACGAGCTCGGCATAGGCGGGGGCGAGCGTATCGGCTTCGTCGTGCTCGTGCTTCAGCGCATCGAGTTCGCGCTTCAGTTCGGCAAGTTCGGTTGTCGAGGCCCGCGGCCTGTAGAACCCGTCCGCCTTGTTGCGCAGCGAGTTCGAGCCTATCGCTGATCTTTGCAAGGCCGGCGCTGGCCGAGAACAGCAATTGCCCGAGGTCGCCGCGGCTCGCGAGGATCGCCTCGCCGCCCTTTTCCAGGCTCGCGTCGTCGAGCGAGAACATCATATGGAAAGTTTCGCGATCGGCGGCGGCAAGCGCCACGGTCAGTATGTTCTTGTCGAGCGGCCGGTCGTTGGCGTCGACGAGGCTGTTCTTGTCCCGCTTGAGGCGCGCAACCTCGTAATGGCGGCCGTCAAGTTCGAGTCGCGCCCCGATGCGCATCGCGTTGTAGAATGCCAGTTCGGAACATCGGCGCATCCCCGTCCGACGCCATAGGGTGAGTGCTTCTCAATGCCGAACAGGAGGTCGAGAATTGCCGCCGCGGCGGTCGATTTGTCGCTTTCGTTGAGGCCGTAGACGATGTGGAAGTCCGATCCACCGACCGGCGCGGGCACGAAGTCGAACTGTTGCTCGCTGAACTTGCCGTAACGCGTGAGATCGAGACGCGCGATCCTCACGCGGCAACGTCTCTGTCTCCGGCGCGCAGATGCGCGAGCACGTCCTCGGCGCCTTCGCGCGCCACGGCGCGCAGCATATTGGCGAATTCCCCGGGGTCGCGTCCGAGGAGCCCGTCACGGGAGCCGTTCGGCAGGTTGCGGCTCAAGTCCTCGGCCATTTCGCGCAGCGCATCCTGAAACGCTTTTGACTGCGCGACCTCGGTCACCATCAGCGCGCGGAGCTCGGCGACCGGATCGCTCAAGGGCGCGCTCTCATTCGCTCGGGGCGCTGCGCGCCCGGCGAGAAGCCCCTCATCGATTCGCTTAAGCACATCCCTCCAATCGTCGGCGCCGGCAAGATCGATATGAAGGCGCTCGAACTGCGCGACGCTCGTCGGCCGTTGCTCGACCTTGATCTTGCGGTCGTCGCCGATTGTCACCAGCGTAGCCGACTTCGGGCCGGCCTCGTTGATGTCGCGACCTTGAGGATTTCCCGGCATCAGATCGCCGCCCTGCCCCGCTCCTCGAGCCGCTGATGAATGTGGCCGAGCGCCCAATAGTCGAAGCCCGCGCCATGCAGATCCGCAAGCCGGCAGGGCGCATACAGGCTGTGAGCTGGCGAGCCGTCGATGCTCGTGTGCAACATGCCAATATTGACGCTTCCGGAAACCGGCGGGTGGAACTTCGGCAACAGGCTCTCTGGCGTGTGCTTCTGGGCAAAACTGACGCCATGAATCGCCGCCTCAAGCCCGCCACGGGCGAGCAACACCGCTTCCGCGCGCCCGACGAGACCTTGACCAACTCGGGCAGGGTCAGCTCCCGGGTGATGCGGGACTCAGCGTCGTGGTTGCCACGGATGATGAAGGTCTTGACGCCCGCCTCGTGGAGCCGCCGCAGCTGATCGACAAGAAAACGCGCCGTCTTCATCGAAGTTTGTTCGCCGTCGTAAAGGTCGCCAGCGATCAAGAGCGCATCGGCCTGTTCCGAAAGGCGCAGGTCGACCACGGCGACATAGGCTTTTCGCGTCGCCCCGCCAATCAACTCCGCGAGCTACGGATCCCGTAGCGCCAGCATCGCCAGCGGCGAATCGAGGTGGATGTCGGCGGTATGAACGAATCGGAAGGCCATGGCCTTATCGGAGCTACACTCCGAAAAGGGCAAAGTCACGCGGACGGTCTCGATCATAGTGGATAAGGCGGCCCTTGTCGCTGCGGGCGCGTTCGGGCATAGACCCGCGGCTGAGCAGGCCGGCGGCAGCCTGCGCTATTGGAGCAGGATTGGCTTGTCAGACAGCCAGCGGAGCGGCGTGGCGCGCGACAGAATCGAAAACGAAAAGCTGGTTCGTCTCAGTCGATCGCTGCATGCAGCTTGGCGCGACGCCGTCCGAACGCCGTTACGGGATTTTCGCCGCCGGCTGCGCGACGCGATGCCAGTCTCCAGCGACGGCGTTCCGGTCGCTCTCGATGAGGCGACAACTCTGACGGTCGCCCCTTACGAGGGACGCTTGCCGCCCCCGGTCTCGCAATGCGAGGTCGTTGCGCCCGCGCAATACCGGACCCGACTGCATCCGCTCAGCGTCAATTCGACGAACGAGGAGCGCGTCCATTATATCGATCACGCCGTCAATGCGCCGGAGATGACGCTTGAGCATCTCGTCAATCAATACTGGTTTCCTGCCTTCGGTCTGCTCATTTCGCCGGAAGGTCAGGTCTGGCGCCATTCGTTCCTCGGCTCCTTCCAGGAGGGGTACCTGTCGTCCATCAAGGCGATCGTCAGGCGGCCGCAGGCGGACGGAAACTTCGAGCGGCGGCTCCATCTCGAGCAACTCGCGCGCGCGCCTCGTATCGCCGGCGAGCATTTGCTGATCGCGGGGTCCGACAAGCACAATTACGGCCATTATTTGCACGACCTCGTGCCGCTGATCGACTTCGGCGTGAGAATGGGCGTGCCGATGCTGACCTGGACGTTCCGACCGTGGCAGCGGGCTCTGATTGCCCGGCTCGAGGCGCCACAGGGTCTCATCCGCGAGATCAGGCCAAAGCCGGTCTTTCTCAAAAATGCGATCACCTCGAACCGGCTCACCGGCCTGAACACCCAGAACGCGCATCCTCAAAATCGCGAAGCGTTCGAGCGCATTCTCGCGAATGTGCGAAAGCATGCGCCCGCAACGAGCACGCCGCCACGCGTTCTCATCTGCCGGAGCCCCTCAAACAGCCGAAACATCACCAATCGCGCTTCGATAATCGACGCGCTCAAAGTCCTCGGTTTCATCGCGATCCAGCCGGACAAACTCAGCTTCGACGAGCAGACGCTTCTCTTCGCCCAGGCCAAAATCATCGTGTGCGAGTTCGGCGCCGCGTTGTCGAACGCCCACTTCTGCCCACCAGGCACAAAGATCGTCGAGATCATCGCCGAGGGCCAATACGACCCGTGGTCGTCGCATTTGTGCGCCATGCTCGAGCTCGAACATGTCGTCCTCTTCCAGCGCCAGTCCGAGGATGTTCTCGCCAGTATGCCCAGGCATGTGAAGGACTCGGCCTTCTCTTATGCGGTCGACATCCCGAAGCTGATGAAGACAGTGAAGGCCTTGATTTGAGTTTGGGGGGCGGATGGACCGTGGTTTCACCCGCCCTTCGGAACCAAGATCGCGTCAAATGCATTGAATTGCACAATGCGACAAGGTGGCTCGCCTATGCAGGTCAAGTATCGGTCGTTTACGCCAGGGCTTAATCCGCGCCGCACTAGGCTCGAAATCCCAGGCTGGGGCGGTGATCGTCAGCCTCGAAAAGACGGGTCGATGGAGCAGGCTTGGCACTGCCTCCCGTTTTCCGAAAGTGCTCGCTACGGCATCGAATTGTTCTACCCTTATCCAAACGAACTGCGTGTGAGCAGGAGCGGCGCGAAGCTTTCGCTCGACGGCGATTTCGGGCCGCCTCCAGAAGGGCATGGCGGCGAATGGCCGCCGTTCCGTCCGTTCGGCGATCTTTATTACACCTACCAGGTCTCGCTCGATCTCAAGGTCGACGAGGGCTGGGCGATTCGCACTGAGCCGCACCCGCGTTTCTACACCGACCCGACGGATACCACCCCGGTTGCTGTCCCTGCGCTCATACGCCGATGGTGGCCGATGATCTTTTTTTTGGTGTTCAAATCGCCGCCTAAGGGCAAGACGCATGTTTTCCGGCCACGCGAACCGTTCGCCCAAATCCTGATCGTACCAGAGGAGGCGGCGTTCGACCTCGTCGCGATGTCGGAAGCCGAGGCGGCCGAGCGCGAACTGCAGTCGCGGCGGATCTATCAGAGCCGCTCCACCTTATCCGCCGAGACACACTGGACGTCGGCGACCAATACGGTTTTTGACGGCACATACCGACATATTCTCGGAGCCGCGAGCGAGAAGGCGAAGCGGCAGCGCTGACGAAACCTCCCTAAACTGTCGCGCACTCAAGCCGGCGCGAGCTGGTTCGCTCGCGCCTAAAACACCCTTCAATAGTAATGGTGGTAGTAGTGGTGATGATGGTAGTGGTGATGGTGATGGTGATGGTGATGAATGGTGGTGGTGATGATGATGGTAATATTGGGCCATTACCATCGGCTTCTCTTCACTCGCTACCGTTCCCGTCCGCTCGTCCTCGGCGCGCAAAACCTTCTCCGCATTGGGGATGGGATCCAGCAACTCAGCAAATGACAGGGCTGGCTGCAAGACGTTGACTTCATCGACAGGTGGCGCTGCAGAGGCCTGCGAGCCGCCGAGGAGAGCGAGCGCCGAAGCGCCGCCCAAGAGACCCATGATGGTCTTGTCCAAAACGTGTCCTTCCCTGTTTGAGATCCAGCGGACACATAACGAAGATGAGGCGAAAAGAGTTCCAATTCGAAGCGCAATAAGTCGCAACTGCCTTATTTCCCGCGTCGGCGTACCCGTTGGCCCGAGTCGATCCGATTGCCGGCGGCAAGCCTTCCAGGAGTGCCGGCCGAACCGGTCCTACTCCCGCGCCACCCGGGCCGACACCGGCGGCGGCTCCAGCTTTTCGTCCGCGAAACGCTGACGGTATACGCCAAGGTTCTCGCTGACCCGTTCGACATAGTCGCGCGTCTCGTCGAAGGGAATGCGCTCGATCCAGTCAATGAGGTCGACCGCTCCGTCACGCGGATCGCCATGCGCGGCAATCCATTGCGCGACCCGACCTGGACCGGCGTTGTATGCGGCGAAGGCGAGTTCGCGTGAGCCCCGTTGGTCTTCCATCAATTGGCCCAGGAGCGCCGCGCCGAGCTGGGTGTTGAAAGCAGGATCGACAATAAGGCGGGCGTATTCGAACTCGACACCGGCGCGCCGTGCAGTCACGAGCGCGGTCGACGGCAGCATCTGCATGAGACCCTTCGCGCCGACGCCCGACGACGCATGCCAGACGAATTCGCTTTCCTGCCGCGCAACCGCGTAGACCGTGGCCAGGTCCGCGGAGCGAGGCAGTGGAAGGAAGGCTGGCATGCCCATGGCGGGAAACGCCATTGCGTCAAGCGGGTGGCCTCGCATGACGGCGATCTTGGCGAACTGAACCTCTGTCCCCGCGTCGCCCCGCCGCTTCACCACCTCGGCCATGGCGGCAAGCTGCAACTCATCGCGCCATTGCCGCGCAGCGTCGAAAGCGAGTGGCGCCGCCACATCGTCGAGTCCGTCCGCGTAGAGCGCCTGGACGGCTCGGACCGCCTCGTCCCGCCGCTCGCCTTCAGCCGCAGCTGCGGGAGCGCGGAAGGCGAGACGGGTTTCACCGAGGCGTTGCGCGGCAAGTTGTCCGTAGTAGGCGATCGGCACGCTTGCCGCGCGCGCATAGAAACCCTTGGCTCCATCGGAATCGCCCATGGCCTCGGCAGCTCGTCCCTGCCAATAGGCGGCGCGAGCGACGGACAGCGGATTTTCGGCGGCCTCTGCGGCGATCGCAAAGCGTTTCGCCGCCGAAGGCGCGTCATTAAGAAAGCGCAGGGCGATCCAGCCGGCGTGGAAGGCGGCGTCAACCTGAGCCTCCGACGTGTCAGGCCGGACCGCCTGGTCACAGACTTCAAAAGCAAGTCGCGGCTCATCGAGGTCGAGAAGCGCGCGCGCGACCATCTTGCGCTCGCTCCACCACCGATCCGGACTGACAACCGCGGCGCGATCATGCGGCGCAAGGCTCAGCAGGACCGCTGCCTCGTAGACGCGCCCGGCGCGGCGAGCGTACTGGATCCGTGAAAACAGGAGCCCGGGATCGTTGCGCAACGCCGGAGGAACCGTCTTGACCAACGCGGCGCTCATCGGCTCGCGCGCCGCCGCGATGCGCGCCTGAGAGAGCGCCAGGACGTCGGGACCGGCAAGCGCCGCCGCGCGGGCGCCAGCGCTGAGGTAACCTGCATAGGCCAGGCGGTCGGCCCGATAGGCGTGGTCGGCCTTCGTGAGCAAAGTCCCGAAATCGCGCAAGACGACGCTCTCAGCCAGCGCGTCGAAATTGCCCTCGCGCCACAAGGCGCGAATGATTTGCGACGCCTCCTCGGAGTGGCCCATCGTCTGCGCAGCTCGCGCCGTGGCGATCTTGCCCGCGCTCGACTGCGGCGGGTCGCTGGCGAAAAATGCGGCGACCTGTTCCGGCGCCTGCGGATGAGCCGCGAGTTCGGCTTCCTGTAGCTCGCAAATCCACGCGCGGCTTGGCCAACCTGGATGCGCCTTGAGGAATGTGGCGAGCGCGTCGAAGGACGGGTGCGCATCGGCGCGCAAAGCCGCCCATTCGAGCGCCGAACGCTCGTCCGCGTCCGTGGCCGCTGATGCGAGCGCCGTGAGGCCCGCCACGTCGCCCTTCCTGTAGAGGATTACGGCCTGAGGACTTCGCGGCGGCGGTAAGCTAGGGTCAACCGCAGGCGCCGATGGCTCTTGGGCTGGAGGAGGCGGCACGGACAGCTCGAGAGCCGCCGTCTCTGTGGGCGGCGTGACCGCCGGCGCCGCCCCAAACGCGGGCGCCGCGCCTTCAAGGCTGGCATAGGCGAATTGGACCTTGGCTTCCTTGTCGCCCTGCGCAGCGTCAGGGGCGGCGGAGGAGGAGGAGGCAAACTCCAGCACCGACGTGGTGCGCAGGGATTTCGGGCCGCCGGTCATGCTTGCGGACTTGTTCGGCGCGCCGTCCGTGCCCGAAAAGGGCGCGCGATCGGGTGTTGCGACTTCGACCAGCGGAGGATGCCCATGCGGAGCCCACCCAACCACGCAAGCGGCGCCGGTAACCGCAAGAAGCGGGGCAAATCGCAAGATAGTCATGGGTCCAGTCCTCCCAAGGGAGGATGGCCCGATCCTGGTGACCAGGATGTAAACCATGGCGCTCGGCGCTGTACCCCTTTCGCCAACGGCGTCCGGGGGCTATGTGTCCGCCGGCGCGCAGACCACGGAGATTGAGCGGGCGCGAGATCAGCCGAGCGGGAGCCATGGAAAAGCGAGCGAAATTTCACGGATCGATGACGGCGCTGGTCACTCCGTTCAAAAACGGCAAGATCGACGAGCCGGCCTACCGCGCCCTGATCGACTGGCAGATCACCTCGGGGGCGCATGGCCTCGTCCCGGTCGGAACGACGGGAGAGAGCCCCACGCTCACCCACGAAGAGCACCGCCGCGCTGTCGATATCTGCGCGGACGAAGCGCGCGGCCGCGTTCCGGTCATCGCCGGGGCTGGCTCCAACAACACCAGCGAGGCGGTCGAGCTTGCGCGGCACGCCGAGCAAAGCGGAGCGGACGCCGTTCTGGTCGTCACCCCCTACTACAACAAGCCGACGCAGGAAGGCCTCTACCAGCACTTCAAGGCCGTCAACAACGCAATTGGAATTCCGATCCTCATCTACAACATTCCCCCGCGAAGCGTCGTCGACATGTCGGTCGAGACGATGAAGCGGTTGTCCGAATTGCCGAACATCGTCGGCGTCAAGGACGCGACCGGCGACGTCGGGCGCGTCTCGCGCCAGCGGCATGCGATGGGTGCGGACTTTATCCAACTTTCTGGCGAAGACATGACGGCGCTCGCCGCCATGGCCGCAGGCGGGCACGGCTGCATTTCTGTTTCGGCGAATGTGGCGCCCGGGCTTTGCGCGGAACTCATGGAGGCGACCTTCAAGGGCGACTGGGATCACGCGCTCAAGATCCAGGATCGCCTGACGCCGTTGCATGCCGCGATCTTCGCCGAGCCGGGAGTCAACGGAGCCAAATACGCGCTGAGCGTGCTCGGCCGGATCATGCCCGAGACCCGCTTGCCCCTGGTTCCGGTCGGCGAGGCGACCGAGGCGCTGATCCGCCGCGCCATGGTCCATGCGGGCCTCTTGAATGCTTAAGAGCTGATGTGGCGGCCGAAAAGGAAAAGCCTAACTACAAGGTCGTCGCCGACAATCGGCGCGCACGCTACGACTACGAGATTGGCGAGACGTTCGAAGCCGGCCTGATGCTGACCGGTCCAGAAGTCAAGTCGCTCCGGACCGGCAAGGCGACTGTCGCCGAGAGCTACGCCGCGGTCGATCGCAATGGAGACATCATCCTCTACAACGCCAATATCCCCGAATACCTTCAGGCTAACCGGTTCAACCATGAGCCGAAACGTCCCCGCAAACTGCTGTTGCACGCCAAGGAGATCGCCAAGCTGGCCAAGGGCGTCGAGCGCGAAGGCATGACCATCGTCCCGCTGCGCATCTATTTCAACGCCAAGGGCAGAGCAAAGATCGCCATCGCGCTCGGACGCGGAAAGAAGCTCCACGACAAGCGCGAGACCGAGAAAGTGCGCGACTGGAACCGCGACAAGTCGCGGTTGATGCGCGACCGGGGTTAGACGCGAAAAGCGTCGCCGGACCCGGTCAGCTTTCGACCCTGCTGAGTTGATCTGTGATCTCTGTCACAGCCGCTCTGCCAGATCCGTGCTTTCGGTGAATAGGTAGAACTTCGCTCTTTGGCCTGGTCGTCTACCGTGGTCTAAAGGCGCGCGTTGATCTTGACCGGAAACAATCTCAAGGATTTAGTCGGATAATGGGGCTCGGAAGCGCGGCCTTTTCAGGGAGATGAGCGAGCTGCGATGAGCGACGACGTCGTCATCTTCCTATCCTACGCTCACGACGACGACCTCATCTTGTCGCCGGATCCTAACGAGCCCGGCTTCGTCAGCTTCCTCGATCAACAGCTGCGCCTGAAGCTGCGCGATCTCGGCGTGCGGCAGGCGAGTGTCTGGCGCGATCGCCGCCGTATCAGTCAGGGCGATCAGTTTGCGGATATCATCGACGACGGGCTCAGCCACGCTGAACTTCTTGTCGTTGTGATGTCGCCAAAC
>CAVSBJ010000009.1:0-281615 GCA_963726105.1 uncultured Alphaproteobacteria bacterium | reverse complement strand
CTTGGCTGCCCCGGTCGCGGTGATGCGCGAGCCCGTCGCGATGCGCGGGCCGCCGGTCATGCAGGGCCTGTTCCCACGCATCGAGAACGAAGCTTGCATGTGCGGTCCGTGATGCCCGCCAGCCCACGATGCGCCGGGCGTAGGCGTCGATCACGAACGCGACGTAGACGAAGCCGGTCCAGGTCGCGACATCGGTGAAGTCCGAGACCCAGAGCGGGTTCGGCCTGGGCGCCCGGAACTGGCGGTTGACAGGATCCAGCGGACACGGTGCGGCCGTGTCGCCGATCGTGGTTTGACTGGCTTGCCGCGGATCACGCCTTGCAGGCCCATGCTCCGCATCAGTCGCTCCACGGTGCATCGGGCGATATCCTCGCCCTCGCGGCGCAACTGCCGCCAGACCTTGCGCACGCCGTAGACGTCGAAGTTCTCCGCCAAGACACGCCTGATCTCGATCTTGCGGATCGCATCCTGCTTCGCCCGCGCCGATAGTTTGGCGGGGTCGGCCCGCTTTGCCGCATGGGCGCGGTAGGTGGATGGGGCGATCGGCAACACCTTGCAGATCGGCTCGACCCCATACGCCTCGCGGTGATCGTCGATGAACGCGATCATGGCTTGTATCGGCGGGCGAGCGCCGCCTGGGCAAAATAAGCGCTAGCCTTACGCAGGATCTCGTTGGCCTGACGAAGCTCGCGGTTCTCTCGCTCCAGGGTCTTAAGCTTGGCGGCCATGTCCGTGATCAGGCCAGGCTTGCGCCCGCTGTCTCGCTCGGCCCCGCCAACCCATTGATGCAGCGTCTGCGCAGCGCAACCGATCTTGTCCGCAATCGAGACCAGCGTTGCCCAACGCGACGTATGTTCATGCTCGTGATCCAAAACCATCCGCACCGCGCCGGATCGCACCTCAGGCGAGAACTTGTTTGTTGTCTTGCTTGTCATCGCTCCACCCTCTCAAGAGTTGGAGCCTCCGGCAAACCCGGGGCGGTTCACGACGCTCAAGCGCGGCGATCGCCACAATCACATCAATGGGATCGAGAACTTCTGGAGCCAAGCCAAGCGCACCCTCAGCCGCTCCAACGGCATCCCGAAAGCTCATTTCCACTGACCTGCCACTGAGATTTTCCTCCAGTGGAGATTTAGAGTCCGACCTTCTGAAGGACGGACAGATGAAGCGAGCACGGTTCACGGAAAAGCAGATTATTGGCGTGCTGAAGGAGCACGAGGCAGGCGCGAAATTTGCGGGGAACTGCTTTGTCGGATCCAAGTTGAAGAGGATTGAGCCACGTCAATTGGAGACCAACAAATGACGCCGCGCGAATCCGAGCCGCAGAAGGAAACCGTCGAACGGGTCATGCACGAGTTCAAGCATGGCGAGCTCCGCTTGGGTACCAGCCGACAAAAGGTCAGAAATCGTAGGCAGGCGATTGCGATCGCCCTCAGCGAGGCCGGCGAATCCGATCAGCAGACGCCAACAGATAACGAGGAGCATCTTCGCCATACGAAAGCGAAGGAGCGCCGTGGCGAAACTGCCAGGGACGAGGCCGAGGGCAAGTCGCCGCGACGCTCACGTTCCGCCCGGTAGCGGTCGCAACGAGCGTTGCGCTCCTTGTTCGCAACGATTGGCCTCGGCCTTCAGCTGGAGGCACCGACGGAATTTCTTGCGGTTGGGGCGGCGTGATCACCTCAGGTTCTGGCGGAACCACAACATCGGGACTTGGCCCAGGCAGGTCGGGACCCTTTTCGGGTTGCGGCTCTTCCAGTGGCGTCGGGGAACGGACCACGTCAGGCTTGGGAACCGGTATCGGTTGTTCTGGAACGGTCGGCATGTGATCCAAACTCGGGGTTGCCGCCATTCGTTCCGCTTGGGACGATCACGAATTTCGCCCGTGCGCGCCCCACCACCCCACGGGGTCAAGCCCGGCGCGTTGCCCGGATCATCGGGTCCGAGCGGTCCACGGAAGCTGGCGAGCCGTCGCCGGTGCGGCTGTAGGCTGATCCAAGGACCTCGATCCTGATCTCGTTACCAGTCCGCAGGTCAGCGGCCGCCTCAGCCGCCGCAACCTCGTAGGCGGCTTCCTGCGAAACGTAACTCCACGCCCGGTTCGCCGTCGCGAGTGACCAACCATTTTTCGCCGTTGGGCGGGACTTTGTAAGCGATTGTGGGCATTGCTTGTCTCCTCGACTTCACCTCCGTCGATAACCCGGCGCTGCTTGACGGGTTCGCCTTTGAGACTCAAAGCTCGGGTCGGCCACCTCACCGAAGTGCTAGCTCGCGATGCCGAAGCGCTCGATGTAGACGGAGGCGCGATCGCGCTCACGCTCCGGATCGATCCCGAATTCCTCGGGGAGGTAACGGTTCGCGCCATAGCCGCCATTCGGCGCACGCGCGACCTTAGCCGACATCGCCTCCCGTGCTGCCTGCGAGAACTCAAGGCCGAACGTGCTGTAGATCTGTGCGATCGTCCCGATGGGATCGGAGACGAGGGCGCGGTATTGCACGTGAATCAGGCGGGGGCGCAGCGGAAAAGACACATCGTCCGCGACTTTGACCATCCGCTGCATCCCGTCCTGCCAATAGTCGGACACCTTCCGCCCGATCTCCCGCCGATCAATTGCAGTCGTGAAAGGCGCGCGCAGGAGCTCTGTCAGCCGGGCGGCTGAGGCGAGCACATGACCGGGATCTCGGTGCACGAATACGAGCATCGCGTCAGGAAAAACTCGGGTGAGCGCGTCAATGGAGAAAACGTGTTCGGGCGATTTTAGGATCCAACGGCGTGGCATTTGGGCGCACCCCTGAAGATGGCGAAGAAACCGCGCGAGGAATTGGTAGCCTTCGTCGAAGCCGGAAGCGTCGAGCCACGCGCGATAGGACGGAGCGCGATAAACGTCATCGTAGCGCGGGCTGCGGAACACCTGGCTGGTGATTTCGATGCATTCCTCCGGCGCGTCCGCCTCGATCGGATGCAGGTTTCTGATCCCTGGCGAGAGCCGGTTGAAGATCCGGAGCTGCAAGTCAACCTTCCTTCGCCCTGCGGCGAACTCGGCCGCGCGATGCTCAGGACGCGGATAGATCGCCTCCCATATTCGAGGGGCGCGATTGAGGGGATCTTCCGCAAGCAAGCTGTGCAGGAAAGTCGTGCCGCTGCGCGGCAGGCCGGTAATGAAGATTGGCGCCGCAAGCCGCCGCGTCCGGATCGTGGGATCCTCGCGCTCCACGTCGGCAAGGATCATTAACGTCGAGAGCATCCGCTTGATGTCCCAACGGGCCGCGAGGCGTCCGAAGGGCGACAGCGACGCCTCCTGCTTAAGGCTTGAGGTTAGGGCGGCGAGCGCTTCGACGAGGCGGGGGTCGGCGAGCGGCGCGGCGTCGAGGCGCGTGCCCTTTGCCGCCTCGGCGATTAGGGCGTCCGACGCGAGTTCAGCCTTGTGGTCTCCGAAAAGCGCGGCCGCAATCCGGTTCACTGCCAAGCCAACCACCGCGCGACTTGAGCTCCGATAATAACGATAATAAAAGGCGCCAAGCGAGGCATCTAAGGACTTGCGCCCAAAACCTCAACCCGCCTGAGCTTAAGGGCAGGTCGTTGGGTCGCGGCGGCTGTTCGTCCCGGTGTCGTCACAAAGCTGTAACCAAAAGACCACCATATCGTCGCGGTCCGCGCAAAATCTCCGCGAGAATCGTCTGCGGAGCAACCAGGTCTAAAATGCGCTATGGCTTTGTAGATATTGCTATGCTTACGACAGCGTGGCTCTCGCTAACTTGCATCGCGGTCAGCGTCTTTGGCTCATTATGCGCCCTGGGCGCCGCTTGGGCCACGCGTAGGTTTGTCCGACGACCTCCGCCCGCGAATCCAACAACATGGCCGAACATCTCGATCCTGAAGCCTCTTTATGGCGGCGAAGCCCAGCTATCCGAGAATATCGAGAGCTATTTCCGTCAAGATTATCCGGGGAAAATTCAATTCATCTTCGGCGTTCAGGGTCCGAACGACAGCGCGATCCCGGTCGTCCGATCGCTGATGGCGCGATATCCCGAGCTTGATATCGAACTGGTCGTCAACGCCGCCACCCATGGCAGCAACCACAAGGTCTCGAACCTCATCAATATGGCTGAAGTCAGTCGATATCCTGTCATTGTCGCCGCCGACAGCGACGTGGCCGTCGGCCCGAATTACTTGCGCGCGTTGGCGGCCACGCTGACGCAGCCCGGCGTCGGCGTGGTTACCTGCCTCTACCGAGGTCTGACGAGCAGCGGCTTTTGGTCGCGGATGTCCGCCTCGGCTGTGCATGATCATTTTCTGCCAACCACGATCCTGGGCCTCGCGCTTGGCTTGGCGCGGCCATGTCTCGGCGCGACAATCGCTTTATCGCGAGACACATTGTCGCGGATCGGAGGCTTCGACACAGTCGCCAACCAACTGGCCGATGATTACGCCATAGGCAAAGCCGTGCGCGAAGCCGGACTGAATGTGGTCGTCTCCCCCATGCTGGTCGCCCACGCCTTCGAAGAACAATCGCTCAGCGAGATGGTTCGGCACGAGTTGCGTTGGGCGCGCACGATTTTCACCGTCGATCCAATCGGTTATATCGGCAGCGGGCTCACCCACGCGTTGCCTCTGGCCCTGATCGGAGCTGCGCTTCGCGGGTTTGACGGTCTGGGTATGGCGGCGATTCTATGCGCGCTCGCGTGCCGGCTGTTCTTGAAATATCGGCTCACGCGCCAATTTGAGTTGCCGGATCCGAGCTATGCGCTTCTTCTTGTTCGAGACATCCTTTCGTTTGCGATTTATCTAGCCAGCTTCTGGTCAACAAGAGTTGCTTGGCGGGGCCAGGATTTCACTGTCACCCGGGACGGAACGCTCCTTGCGACGTTGAGCCGCGGGTCGGCTCGGCATGTTGTGGAAAGGCGATGAGGAATGCGGACTCTGTTTCTTCAGGCCCCCTCCTTCGATGGGTTCGACGGGGGCGCCGGCGCCCGTTATCAGACGAAGCGGGAGGTCGCGTCCTTCTGGTATCCGACTTGGCTCGCGCAACCGGCCGCGCTGGTGCCGGACAGCAAGCTGATCGACGCGCCCCCGCATGACACCTCGCTCGAAGAGGTTGTGGCGCAAGCGAAGAACTTCGACCTCGCGGTCGTGCACACGTCAACGCCCTCTTTCGCCTCGGACGTGAAGGCGATCACGGCTCTCAAAGACGCCAATCCAGCTCTGAAGGTCGGATTGATCGGCGCTAAGGCGGCGGTCAATGCCGAAGCAACTCTCAAGGCAGCGCCGGTGGTCGACTTTGCCGCTCGAAACGAATTCGATTTCACGATCAAGGATGTTGCGGATGGACGCGACTGGAAATCGATCCTGGGGCTTTCTTATCGAGACGCCAACGGCGAGATTCAGCACACGCCTGACCGGCCCATCCTGGAGAACATGGACGACCTGCCGTTCGTCACGCCGATCTATAAACGCGACCTGAACATCACCAAATATTTCGGCGGTTACCTCAAGCACCCATACATGTCATTCTACACCGGACGAGGCTGCAAGTCGCGATGCACCTTCTGTCTTTGGCCGCAGACCGTCGGCGGGCATCGCTACCGCACGCGTTCCGTCGGCCATGTCATCGACGAAATGAAATGGGCGAGGGCCGCCTTTCCCGAGGTTAAGGAATTCTTTTTCGACGACGACACATTCACTGACGACCTGCCGCGGGCGGAGGCGATTGCGCGAGAGCTCGGCAAGCTTGGCGTTGTGTGGTCCTGCAACGCCAAGGCCAATGTGCCGCGCGCCACACTCAAGGTGCTTCGCGACAACGGCCTCAGGCTCCTGCTGGTCGGCTATGAGAGCGGCAATCAGAAGATCCTCCACAACATTAAGAAGGGCATGCGGGTCGATGTCGCCAAGCGGTTCGCCAAGGATTGCCGCGAACTCGGCATCAGGATCCATGGCACGTTCATCCTGGGCCTGCCCGGCGAGACGCGGGAGACGATCCAGGAGACGATCGAGTTCGCAAAGGAAGTGAACCCACACACGCTCCAGGTGTCGTTGGCGGCGCCCTACCCCGGAACGTTCCTTTATAAGCAGGCGCTGGAGAACGGCTGGCTCGACGACGCCAACGGGGATCTGGTGAACGAAGACGGCAGGCAGATCGCTCTATTGAATTATCCGGGCTTGAGCCACACCGAGATCTTCGATTCCGTCGACACCTTCTACCGCAGCTTCTATTTCCGCCCGGGCAAGATCGCCTCGATCGTTGGCGAGATGGTTAGGAGTCCGGAAGTCATGAAGCGGCGCCTTCGCGAGGGCGTTGAGTTCTTCCGTTTTTTACGCGAGCGGCACGAGACCGCGCACTGAAATATCTAATTGTCACGGCGGACGACTTTGGCCTCGCTGACGAAGTCAACGAGGCCGTTGAGTGCGCGCATGTCGAAGGCATTCTCACCTCGGCGAGCCTGATGGTCGGAGCGCCGGCGGCGGCCCGCGCTGTGGAGCTCGCGCGCCGCTTGCCAAGGCTCGCTGTCGGGCTGCATCTGGCGCTGGTCGACGCCGATCCGGTGCTGACGCCCTCTGCGATCCCGGATCTGGTGGATAGTCGCGGCCGGTTTCGGGCGAATATGGCGGTTTCGGGGGCCGCGATGTTTTTTCTACCCCATGTACGCCGGCAGATGCGAGCGGAGATCGGCGCCCAGTTCGAGGCCTTTCGCGCGACCGGCCTCAAGCTCGATCACGTCACCGCGCACAAGCATTTTCACCTGCATCCTACGATTCTGTCCGCACTCATCGAGCGGGCTAAGGACTTCGGGGCGCCCGCGGTTCGCGCGCCAGTGGAGCCTCAGGGCGTCCTGGCGCGGGTCGTCGGCGCGCAGCCCTGCTTGAACGCCTGCGCCTCAGCGCCTTTGGCGCGCATTCAGCGCGCACGTCTCAGGCGGGCGGGCGTCAAGACACCTGATCAGGTCTTCGGGCTTGCGTGGAGCGGCGCCATGACCTCGTCGCGGCTCGGCGGCCTGATCGCGCATTTGCCCGAGGGGGTCACCGAAATCTACACGCATCCGGCGATGGCGTCGGGCTTTGCGGGAGCTGCGCCCGGTTATCGCTATGAGGAGGAACTGTCGGCGCTGACGTCGCCCGAGCTTCGCCGCCAAATCGACGAGGCTGGCATACTTTCAGGAGGGTTCTCGGACGCGGTAAACTTCAGCGCCGGTGCATAGCCGTGGCGCCGATGACGGCGGCTGCTATGGCGCTGTTCGGCAAGGGTGGGCAAAACCGCAGATTACCATTTCCGCGTCTTTTTTTTCAGGGGCTGTCCCATGGGTTTGTTTATGAGTTGATTCTGGCCCAGCGTCATAGGCGGGATAACTATCGGTATAAACTCTGGAATCAGGCATAACCCTCTGCCGGATGATCGGCAGGAGAGTGTCCTTTCGGACATTGGGGATCATCACCGTGTAGACCCTGCCGCCGCGCTTAAGGATACCGAAGACAGGAACCCTGCCGGCTGCGCCGCGGCCGCGCTTGCCTTTCCGAACGCCGCCAAAATAGCTCTCGTCGACCTCGATGAGCCCGTCGACGGGCATGGCGTCCTCCAGTTGCCCGAATCCGATGAAAGAAATAGGCAGCTGTCTTGCGGTTGACGCCGACCAAATCCGCCGCACTTCGGCCGTGACCCCGCCAACAAACAACTCCGCCAATCGATCCTGGTCTTTTCTCAAGCGGAGAGCCGCTTATCCGCATCCGCTGATCCTAGATCCGTTAAGCATCCGAGACAGCCCCAAAAAATTTGCCTCCGCTTTTGAATTCGCGCGCCAGGTTGTGGGATGTGACCCCGCAAACTCTCGTTCCCGGATCGCCCAGGCGAAAATTTATGTGAGCGCCGATCTCGCCAGACAGCGTTGTGGCGTCGACAAAACTAACCCCTTCGGTCGTTCGGCCGGCTCGCGGATTGAGTGTGGCGGCGCGGCGCCGTCGCCAATTCAGCCGCATTTCGACGCATCTAGGCGTCGCCGGCGGCCAAAATTCTGCCTGGCCGTTCCGGCGCCAGCGTCCGGAACACTTCCCCGGCGGCCCACGTTGGCGAGCTGACCGCTCTGCGGCCGAAAATCGCGCAGATTTGGTCGAGCCCGAGCTAATCACATTCGACATTAGAATAAAGACTTAGCGTTTGGAGCCATGGACAACGGAGGGTAGGTTGCTGAGGGTCACGTCCCGAGCCGCGATCGACGATCGATCACGAGCGCGAATGGGCCTTACGGCGCGCAAGAGCAAGCCAGCGCCACCTCACGTGGCCAGCTGGAATTGTAGCGACCCCTCAAGGCAGCCTCATTGCACAAAGTCTTGGGCCGTAGATGAGCGATGACGATCATGGGTTCCGGCCTTCCGGAGACGAGGAAGGAGCGAGCGACAAGGCGGCCGGGAAGCGCTTTCCAACAGTTGGCATCGGGACGTCCGCCGGTGGCGTCCACGCCCTGCAGATGTTTTTCGAGAGCCTTCCAGACGACGTCGACGCGGCCTTGGTTGTTGTCGTGCATCTCGATCCTGAGCATCAGAGCGAGCTTTCCAACATTTTGGCCAGCCCGGACCCGCATGCCGGTGACTCAGGTCTCCGGCCTGACGCCGATTGAACCGCGCCACGTCTATGTCATCCCGCCCAACCGGCAACTCCGCGTGACCGATCAGCACCTGGCGACCGCGGAGTTCGACGAGCCTCGCTGGCAGCGCGCGCCGATCGATATTTTCTTCCGTTCGCTCGCCTCCCAGCGCGGCGACGACTTCGCCATCGTTCTTTCCGGCGCCGGCTCGGACGGGTCGGTGGGCATCAAGGCGGTCAAGGAAGCCGGGGGCATCATTCTCGTCCAGGACCCGGACGAGGCCGAATACGGATCCATGCCCCGGAGCGCCGTCGCGACGGGTCTGGCCGACTTCGTTCTGCCGTTGCGCGAGATCGCCGCCCGGCTTCCCGAACTCATTCGCAATCGACAGGGTTTGCCATCCGAAGTTCTGACCGAGACGGACGGGGAGGCGATGCAGCGCATTCTGTCCCATCTGCGCGTCCGCTCCGGACACGACTTCTCGAGTTACAAGAAGTCGACAATTCGCCGGCGCATCGCGCGGAGAATGCAGGTTCAGCGCGCGGCGACAATGGCGGACTACCTCGCAATCCTGCGTGACAATTCGCAAGAGGCGCAGGCTTTGTTCGCCGATCTTCTCATTTCGGTGACGACGTTCTTTCGCGATACGAGCGCCTTCGAGAAACTCGCGACCTCGGTTATCCCTCGTCTGTTCGAGGACAAGGGCGCTTCCGATACGATTCGCGTCTGGGTGCCCGGCTGCGCCACCGGGAGGAGGCTTATTCGATTGCGATCCTGCTGCTAGAAGAGGCAAGCCGGCACGAGATTCGCTGCTCGCTGCAGATCTTTGCTTCTGACCTCGACGACACCGCTTTGGCTGTCGCCAGGGAGGGTCGTTATCCCATCGCCATAGAAGCCGGAGCGAGGAACGGTTACGGCGCTTCTTTATTCGCGAAGGCCACAATTGCCGTGTGACGCGCGAACTGCGCGACATGGTGCTGATCGCCAAGCATAGCCTTCTCAAGGATCCGCCATTTTCGCGCGTCGACCTTATCTTCTGTCGCAACGTCCTCATCTATCTCGACCGGGACGTGCAAAGCCAGGTTTGCGTCACGTTCCACTTTGCATTGCAGCGGTCTGGCTACTTTTTCCTCGGCTCGTCGGAAAACGCGGACAGTCCAACCGGAGCGTTCCGCAGCATCGACCGTGAAGCGCGAATCTATCAGCCCATGTCTATTCCGCCCGAGGTGCGCGTCACGCCCCGAACCAACGCGGTCAAATACGCGGCGTTGGGTCAGAAGAGCGGGCGCCTTCACGTTCGGTGGCGTGAGCACGTTGAGAACGGCTCGCCCTGGATCCTTGTCGACTGGAAGGAAAGCGGCGTCGAAACCGGTCAACCGGCCGGCGAGCTGGGGCGAGCGGGCAATGGCCGGCGACTGATCGAGAACGCGCTGCCCTATCAGTTCGGCGCTCGGACAAGTTTCACGATCGGACCCGACGGCGCTCACTGCACGATCGCGCTTCCGCTCTCCGGAGCTCAGACTGAGGAGACGCAGGATGGCCAGCTCGGCCCTTCGTGATCGCCGCATTCTCGTCGTCGAGGACGAGTATCTGATCGCCATGAACCTGCAGGACGCGTTGGAGAGGGCGGGTTCCATCGTGGTGGGGCCGGTTCCTTCCGTTGACAAGGCGATCGCGACCATCGACTCGGAGTCGCATATCGACGCCGCGGTTCTCGACGTCAATCTCGGCGGGGCGCTTTCTTACGGCGTCGCGGACAAGCTCATCGCGCGGAAAATTCCGTTCGTCTTCACCTCGGGCTATGAGGACAACGTGCTTCGCAGTCGATATTCCGGAGTGAAAAATTGCCCCAAACCCTATCTGTTCCGGGCGATCGAGGAAGCGCTGGTTGAGGCCATGTCGCGCTCGTGACGATCGCTTCGCTCTCACGAACAGAATCTTTCGTCCTGCCTGTGAATACCCGGGTGCTGGCGGGTAATCCAGGACGAGGCTGCCTTCAATCGCCCAAACGGGTATTTATCGCTTCCGGTCACCCCTGAGCGCCCGCAGACGAGGATTCGTATGCCGCTTCGAATTGAGGATTACGCCATCGTCGGAAACTGCGAGACGGCGGCGCTCGTCGGGCGCGACGGCTCGATCGACTGGCTCTGCCTGCCGCGTTTCGACAGCAGCGCATGTTTTTCGGCCCTCCTCGGCGGACCCGAGCACGGACGGTGGCTGATCGCCCCGGCGGACAACGATGTTCAGATCACACGACGATACCTGGACAACACGCTCGTTCTCGAAACCTTGTTCAAGACGCCGCGGGGGTCGGTTTCGCTGATCGATTTCATGTACCGGCGAGACGGCTCGTCGGAACTCGTGCGCATCGTCAAGGGCGTCGAGGGCGAGGTCGCCATGCGGACCGAGCTGGTCGTGCGGTTCGACTATGGCGCGATCGTGCCCTGGGTGTCCCAGCAGGAGGATGGGCGGCTTCAGTTCATTGCCGGCCCGGACAGAGTGCTGCTCCAAACGGCCGTTCCGACGCGCGGCGAGGATATGCGCACCGTCGGCGATTTCACGCTCCGCGAGGGCGAGGAGGCGAGTTTCCTTCTCAACTGGTCGCCCTCGTTTCGCGCGGCCCTTTCACCGCTCTCGGGGGAGGCGCTCGCGAACGCGCGTGCCCAAGTCCATTCGTTCTGGACCGGCTGGGCCGCGGTTTTCAAATCGTCGGACCCTTGGGGCGACGCCGTGCTTCGCTCGCTTCTGACGTTGAAGGCGCTCGCGCATTGGGAGACCGGCGGCATAGT
This sequence comes from uncultured Alphaproteobacteria bacterium, assembly GCA_963726105.1. Classification (GTDB taxonomy): domain Bacteria; phylum Pseudomonadota; class Alphaproteobacteria; order Rhizobiales; family Beijerinckiaceae; genus Roseiarcus. Next base: position 270,258 of record CAVSBJ010000009.1, on the reverse strand, counting down.
CGCGGCCGCGACGACCTCCCTGCCAGAACAATTGGGCGGCCCGCGCAACTGGGACTACCGATTCTGTTGGCTGCGCGACGCGACCTTCACCCTCTATGCGCTGATCGGCGCTGGCATCCTGGACGAAGCGAAGGCCTGGCACGAGTGGCTCCTGCGCGCGGTCGCCGGCTCTCCGGACGACCTGCAGATCGTCTACGGCGTCGCGGGCGAACGGCGGCTCGAGGAATATGAAATTCCCTGGCTGCCGGGCTACGGAGGCTCGGCCCCGGTCCGGATCGGCAATGGCGCGGTCCGGCAGCTCCAGCTCGACGTGTATGGCGAAGTGCTCGACGCCTTTTATGTCGGGCGCCGCGCGGGGCTCGCCACGAGCGATGCGACCTGGGCATTGGAATGCGCCCTCCTCCAGCACCTCGAAGCCATTTGGCGAGACCCTGACGAGGGCATCTGGGAGGTGCGCGGCGGCCGCCGCCACTTTACGCATTCGAAGGTGATGGCGTGGGTCGCGTTCGATCGCGCGGTTCGATCGATCGAGGAGTTCGGGCTCGAGGGACCGCTCGAGCGCTGGCGCGGAGTCCGCGACACGATTCATGACGAGGTGTGCGCGCGCGGTTTTGATTCCCGAGAAAACACGTTCGTCCAGTCTTTCGGCGATGCGACGCTGGATGCGAGCCTGCTGCTCATTCCCATCGTCGGCTTCTTGCCGCCCGGCGACCGCCGCGTCCAGGGCACTGTGGCTGCAGTCGAACGCAAGCTCCTTCGCGAGGGATTCGTGATGCGCTACGACACGGGCACGGCGGTCGACGGCCTGCCGCCCGGCGAAGGCGCGTTTCTCGCCTGCAGCTTCTGGCTCGTCGACAATTATGTGCTGCTCGGGCGCTACGATGAAGCGCATGCGCTGTTCGACCGCCTGCTGGCGTTGCGCAACGACGTCGGGTTGCTGGCGGAGGAATACGATCCTCACAGCAATCGTCAGCTTGGCAACTTTCCTCAGGCGTTCTCACATCTCGCGCTCATCAACGCGGCGCATAGCTTGAGCACCTGGGAGGGTGCGGCTCGCCTGCGCTCGCAGAAATCCGAGCCGCTTCAGTCAGGGGCGGGGGCGGGCGCGCCGGCGTCGTAGAGTCGTTGTGTGAAACTCTCAGACGAGCCTGCCGATGATGTTCGATCAAAAAACCATGTGCGCGCTGCCGAACTTCGTTCTATTTCTGAAGGGAACGGCGGGCCGCCGCGGTCGATGGAATTCAGCGGAGGAAGGGTCTCATGGACGACCTCGCATACGGCAAACGAAACAAGCGGGGAGACTGGACGCCGAGCGCAACTCTCAAGATCGCCCCCGTCTTCGTGCTTCCCCCTCGGCCTCTCGACTTCCTGAAATGGCTACCGGGCTATTTTCTCCCCTGGAACCTCCTCTTCGCCGCGTCCGCCGTCGCCTACGCAGCCTTCGTGCTTCCGGATGTCGACGTCATGAAGACCTTGGCCTGGGGCTGGATCCTCAGGCTGTTCATCGTCAATTGCATCGCGGTGTTCCTGTTCTATAGCGCCTTCGAATACCGGCTCTATATGTCGCGGGCTCAAGGAAACCGCTTCAAGTACCACGCCAAATTTCCCAACGACCAGAAGAACAGCGCCTTCCTGTTCCGCAGCCAGAATCTCGAGGGGATCATCAGGGGATTTGGAACCGGCGTGCCGATCTGGACGGCCTATGAGGTCGGGATCCTCTTCGCCTTCGCCAACGGCTACGCGCCCTGGCTCAGCTTCGCGCAGCATCCGCTTTATCTCGGATCCGTAGCGCTACTCGTGCCGATTTTTCACGAGCTCCACTTCTTCTGCATCCACCGGCTGATCCACTGGCCGCCGCTTTGCCGCTCAGTGCACAGCGTCCATCACCACTCGGTCAATCCGTCGCCCTGGTCGTCCCTGTCGATGCATCCGGTCGAGCAGCTCCTCTATTTTTCATCCTCGCTCATCCATGTGATCATTCCTTCGAACCCGGTGCTCGCGATTTATCAGCTGCACTACGCGGGGTTCGGCGCAGTTGTCGGCCACATCGGCTTCGACAAGATCGAGACGGGCAAGGTGAGCGCCTTCGATAGTCACGCCTATGGCCACTACCTCCACCATAAACATTTCGAGGTGAACTACGGCGACGGGTTCGTGCCCTTCGACCAGCTGTTCGGCACTTGGCACGACGGCTCGCCTGAAGCCGAGGCGCGGGTGAACGCGCGCTACGAGAAGCGCAAGGCGCGGATGAACGCGGTCAAGGCGGGAAGCTGAGACGCGTTAAGACGTAACGGTGCTTCTAATCCTTGCCTTTCGCGCGCCGGCGGGGACCGGCCTAAGGCCGACGAAAAGGCTGATAGAATGCCGTTCGAGATTTCCGAGTCTCTGAAAAAAGAGATGACGTCCGAATGGATCTCTCAGATTGGGAGGTATAATCATGATATTGAGGCACTAAAAAAAAGCAAAGTGAATTTAATTGCTTTATCAAAACCTCCCGATCCGAAAAACAAAGAACAACTCAATTGTATCTATGGCGTTTTGATGCAGGCGCATCTTCGCCGATTTTTATGCCTTATCGACGGCATGGAGTTGACTTGGAATACCGGTCGAATCTTGCCATGCACAATGATGGGCCGCGGGTGTATGGAAAGCGCAGCAACTGCTATCCTTATAAATTCAAAACTAGAGAAGCATATTAAAGACAAGACATACAACAAGGCTTATCACTGGGTTGCTTCTCATATGTTGGCGGTTCACAAAGATATGGAATTGTCTGGTTATGATGACTTAAAATTACAGTCAACGCACATAATGAATGCGATTAGATACGCTGACGGTGAGGTGAATGGAGTATCTTGATGCATATCAGTGGTTATCCGAATTTTTACACCCGAATAGCCTTGGTGCCTTTAGCTCCTTTTGCGAGTTTCGGCCGGATATCCAAACAGCCACATTTCGCGACAGTCAGGAGATCGCAAGAAAGGCGATTTCAAACTGTATGACCGGCTTGACTTCGGTCCTTATTTTTACAAGGGCGTGCAGTCAGGTTGGGGAGATCGGGAAAAGCATCGTTGCCACTGATTGGGGTGGTGACGATGCTCTCGAGCAGCTGTTTTGGCCAGACGAGGCAGGCTGATCGGAATGGGGTGGGCGAAACAAAGCTAAGCCCCCGTCACGCGCCAGATCACATTGCCGACGTCATCGGCCACCAGCAGCGAGCCGTCCGGTCCCAACACGACGCCCACGGGCCGCCCGAATGAGGAGCGCTCGTCGGGCGCGAGAAAGCCGCTCAGAATCTCGCGCGAAGGCCCCACAGGACGTCCGTTCGAGAATGGCACGAAGATAACCTTGTAGCCGCTGAGCGTGCTTCGATTCCAGGAGCCGTGTTGCCCGATCACGATGCCTTCGGGAAACCCCGGAAGGATGCCGGCGGGGAGCCAGCAGAGCCCGAGCGAGGCAGTGTGGCCGCCGAGTGCGTAGTCTGGTCGGATTGCGCTCGCGACCAACGCGGCGTCTTGCGGCACGCGGTCGTCCACCGTCTTGCCCCAGTAGCAATAGGGCCAGCCGTAGAAGCCCCCGTCGCGAACGGATGTGAGGTAATCGGGAGGCGTCTCGTCGCCCAGGCCGTCGCGCTCGTTGACCACTGTCCAGAGCACACCGGTCTGCGGCTCCCACGCCAGCCCCACCGGATTGCGCAGGCCGGACGCAAAGATGCGGCTCTTGCCGCTCGCCAGGTCGAGCTCATGAATGGCGGCGCGGCCCTTTTCGACCTCCATGCCCTTCTCGGCGATGTTGGTCAGCGAGCCGACCCCGATGTAGAGCTTCGTCTTGTCCGGCGACAAAAGCAGGCTGCGGGTCCAGTGGCCGCCGCCGTTGTGCGTGGTCATCCTGCGACCGGGCTCACTTATGCGGTTCGCGCCCGTCGTGTAGGGATACGCAACCACGCCATCGGTGTTGCCGACGTAGAGCGTGTCGGCGAGAAGCGCCATGCCGAATGGCTGCTTGAGGCCGTCGAGGAACGTGTTCTTCGTCTCGGCGACGCCGTCGCGATCGCTGTCGCGCAAGAGCATGATGCGGTTCGGGCTGTCGCCGAGCGCAGCCGCCCGTCTCATCGTCGCGACCATCGCGTAGTCGAACAGAGTGTTGATCGGATCCGGCGTGGTCAGCGCTTCGGCGACGAGGATGTCGCCATTCGGCAGCACGTGGATCCAGCGCGGATGCTTGAGGTCGGTCGCAAACGCATTGACCTTGAGCCCGGGAGCCGGGTTCGGCGCTTGTCCCGGGCTCCATCCCCTGGCGGTCGGCATCTTGAGCGTCGGCAGGCTGCCCTGCGGCTTGGCGGGTGGAATGGTCGGATTGCCGCCGAAGGCCTGTGTGACCTTTCGGCCATCCTGTCCCCGCAACACGATGGTCGCGGCGCCGATCTGCTCGACGACCCGGGAGAAGATTTCTGAAAACGCCATCGTTAATGTCCCTCGAATATCACGCCCATCTTAGTCCAGGCTTTGGACGTTTGCGCGGGGAAAGCGAGAGCCCTGTCACCGCAGATTGTAGCGTTCCCGCAAGTCGCTCACTTCAGCCGGCGTCAGCGGCCTGATTTTCTGGCCGCGCAGCATGAGGAAGAGCTTGGCCGTCTCCTCGAGTTCCTCGGTCGCATATTGGGCGTTTTCCAGCGACGTGCCGGCGACCACGGGACCGTGATTGGCGAGCAGCACCGCGTGGTGCTCGCCGGCCAGAGCCCCGACCGCCTTGGCCAGACTTTCATCGCCGGGCGGATAGTAGGGCGCAAGCGGCAAGCGCCCGACGCGCATCACGAAATAGGCGGTGAGCGGCGGCAGCGCGTCACGCGGGTCGACGTCGGCGAGGAGGCTCACCGCGACCGAATGGGTCGAATGAAGATGCACCACGGCGCGGGCGTCCGGTCGCTCGCCGTACATGCAAAAGTGCAGGAAGGCTTCCTTGGTCGGCTTGCCGCCCGAGAGCAAGCGGTCCTCATGATCGAACTTCGTCAAGTTCGCCGGATCGAGCTTGCCGAGCGAAGCGTTGGTCGGCGTCATCAGCCAGCCGCCGTCGCTCAAGCGAACGCTGATGTTTCCCGTCGATCCGAAAGTGAGCCCGCGGGAAAAGAGGGACAGCCCGACCTCGCAGATCTCGTCGCGCGCCCGCGTTTCCTCACCCATGGGCCATCCTTATCGCGTCATCGCGAGCGCGCGGGTGAAGAAGTCGCGGCCGCCGAAATTGCCGGACTTGAGCGCCATCTGCAATTCGCCCCCAGTTCGCCCGACCGTGCGCATGAGCGGCACCCCCGGCGCGATTTCAGGTCCGAGGCGGAACGCCGAGACACCGAGCCGGTCGACCGCGGCGCCGGACGTCTCGCCGCCGGCGACGACGAGCCTGCGCACGCCGAAGTCCACAAGGCCGGACGCGATCTCGGCCAGCGCGTGTTCGATCGCCTGGCCCGACGTGCCGCGGCCATAGCGCGCTTGCAGAGCCGCGACTTGTTCCGGCGCCTCGCTCGACGCGATCACGACCGGGCCCGCCCCGATGCGGTCCCTCGCCCAGTTCAGCGCCCGATCGGTTTCGCCCGAGCCCTTGATCAAAGCGTCGGAGGAGAGACGCAGCACGGGGATCTCGTTCTCGGCCGCGGCGATCTGCTCGAGCGTCGCGCGTGAGCACGAGCCCGCGAGGATCGCGGCGCTCCCGCCCACGGCCTCAAGCGCGGCGGCGTGCGCAGTTCCGGCGCGCCCGCGCGCGAGCGCGCGCGCAAGGCCAAGGCCCAGGCCTGACGCGCCGACGGAGAACGTGCTCTCAGCCGCGGCGTCGCCGAGCGCTTCGAGATCGCGCTCGAAGACGGCGTCGACGATCGCGGTCCGATAGCCTTGCGCCGACAGTTCGGCGCGGGCGCGTGAGACCGCATCGCCGCCCTGCTCGACAGTCGTGAGGTCGATCAGACCAACGGACCCTTTCGATTGCCGCTGCAACACCCGCACGAGATTGGAATCGTGCATCGGGTTGAGCGGATGGTCCTTGAGCGGGCTCTCGTTCAAGGGCGTCGAGCCGACGAACAGGTGGCCGAGATAGACAGTGCGGCCGGTCTCCGGAAAGGCCGGCGTCACCAGAGCGCAGCCGCCATGCGCTTTGGCTCCAAGAGCGTCCGCGACGGGGCCGATGTTGCCGGCGTCGGTCGAGTCGAAGGTGGAGCAAACCTTGTACATGACGTGCTTGGCGCCGCGCGCGCTGAGCCAATCATAGGCGGCTGTGGCCGCCTCGACGGCTTGGCTAGCCTCGACGGAGCGGATCTTCAGCGCGACGACAATCGCTTCCGCATCGTCGACCTTCAGACCGGACGCGGGCACGCCGATGGCCTGAATTGTCGAGAGGCCATTGCGATTGAGCGTGTTCGCGAGATCGGAGGCGCCGGTATAGTCGTCGGCGACGGCGCCGAGAAGAAGCGCCACGTCACGTCCTCCTATAGGGCTGAAACCATTTCAGTCCCTCAACCGTGCCGGCGCGCGGATTGTATTCGCATCCGATATAGCCGTCGTAGCCGAGACGGTCGAACTCGGCGAACAGATACGGGAAGTTGAGCTCTTCGCCGTCTGGCTCATTTCGCGACGGAACCGAGGCGACCTGGATGTGGCCGACGATCGGCTGCAAGGCGCGGAAAGACATCGTCACGTCGCCGTGCAGGATCTGCCGGTGGTAGACGTCGAACTGAAGCTTGAGGTTCGGCTGAGAAAGCTCATCAATGAGCGCGCTCGTATAGGCGAAATCGTTGAGGAAGTAGGTTGGCATGTTGCGCGTGTTGATCGGCTCGAGAAGGAGATCGACGCCGCGCTCGGCAAGGATCGGCGCTGCATAAGAGATTGCGCGTTTGTAGCTCGCCTCGGCTTGCGTGTCCTTGCGCGAGGCGTTGCCGGCCATCATGTGCACGCGTTTGACCTTGGACGCCGCCACATAGTCGAGCGCGCGGGTGAGTCCGGACTTGAATTCATCGAACCGCGCGGGCAGGACGGCCAGTCCGCGCTCGCCTTCGTCCCAGCGGCCGGGCGGCAGGTTGAACAAGGCCTGGGTCAGGCGATTGCGCTCAAGCCGCTCGGCGATCGCCTCGGGGGGATGGTCGTAGGGAAACAGGAACTCGACCGCCGCGAAGCCCGCTTCCGCCGCCGCGTCGAAGCGGTCGAGGAACGCATGCTCGGTGAACATCATCGATAGGTTTGCGGCGAACTTGGGCACGTGTCTTTGCTCCGTGAGACTAGCGTCGCGTTCGCGGGCTCAAGAGCCGCTCCGCCAGAACGGCCGCGATGATGATCGCGCCGATGGCGGAGCCTTGCCAGAACGGCGAGACGCCCAGGAGATTGAGGCCGTTGCGGATCATCACCATGATGAACACGCCGATCAGCGTCCCGATGATCGTGCCTCGGCCGCCATAGAGGCTCGCGCCGCCGATGACGACGGCGGCGATCGCGTCCAGTTCGAGCCCGGTGCCCGCGAGCGGATCGATCGACAGGATCTGCGACGACATGAGTGTCGCGGCGATGGCGGAAAGCGCTCCCGAAACCACGTAGGGCAGCACGCTGTAGAACAGCACATTGAGGCCAGCCGTGCGCGCCGCGTCGCGGTTGGAGCCGACCGCGTAAATCGTCCGCCCGCCCTTGGTGTAGGTGAGGTAAGCCCAGGCGAGCCCGTAAAGCGCAAGAAGGGTCAGGACGTTCGTCTGAACGCCGAACACAGTCGTGTAGACGAGATCGTTCAGTTCGGGCGGAATATCGCTGATCGACGTCTGCCCGGAGAATATGTACGCAAGGCTCCTTCCGATCGCCATGACGCCGAGCGTGATGACGAAAGCGGCCAAGTCGAAAGTGGCGATCAACAGTCCCGAGAAGAGGCCGATGCCCGCGCCAGCAAGCGTCGCGAGCGCGATCGCGATCGGAATCGAAAAGTGATGCAGCGCGAGACCAAGGATGACGCCGGTTAGGCCGACCACGGAGCCCACGGAGAGATCGATGCCGCCGGTCAGAATGACGAAGGTCATGCCGATCGCCACAATGCCGGTGACAACCGATTGGTCGAGCAGATTGAGAAGGTTGTTGGCTTTGAGGAAGTAGGGCGAGAGCAGCGACAACGCGACCGCGATGATGATCGCGAGCGCCAGCATCCTCAGTTCAAGCGGAGCCGAACGAAGGCTGAAGCTTCTGGCTCGTTCGGGAGTGGAGTTGGGCGCAACGGCGCCGACCGGTTTCGAGGTTTCCTGGGTCATAGCGTCGCGCGGAAGCGGTCTTGAATGGTTGAGCGCATCGCCTTGGCCGGCGGAGCTGGGCTGTCGGGGCGGATCACGACGCCGATCGATCCCAGCTCATGGCCGCGATGGCTGCGCACGTCGACCAGGAGGCTCTTCAAACCGCTGGTCGGATCGAGGACGAAGTCTGGCGCGCGCGCCCTCAAAGCCGCCGAGATCGGCGTCTCGTCGAATCGTGGCGCCGAGCCGGCGCTCAGCGAGGGATCAGCCTTCGGGTTCGCCGTCGCAGTGTTGAGACAGAAGATCCGCTCGTTATCGAGAATGGCCCAGAACGCGGCGCCGTCGCACTGATTGGCGAGTTCCTGCAACAGGCGCCGATAACGCTCCATCGAGGCGCGAGGGGCGGCGAGCAGGGTCAGCTTCTCTTCGTCGAGATAAGCAGAGGGCACGTCGGCGATCGAAGCCCCATCGCTGACCACGATCACCCGATCGGCGAGCCCGAGCAGCTCCTCGAATTCGGAGGAAATAATGAGGATCGCCGCGCCGGTCGCGGCGATGTCGCGCAGGATCCCGTAGATCGAGGCCCGTGTGCCGATGTCCACGCCTTTGGTCGGCTCGTCAAGGATCAAGACCGTGGGCTCGAGCAGCAGCCATCGCGCGATGATGATCCTCTGCTGCATGCCGCCTGAGAAGTTCAAGAGGTTCGGCTCGGCCAGCCGATTGGGCGGCAGTTCGAGCCGCGCCATCAGCTCGTCGATCTTCTTTTCCCGCTTGCCGTAGCCAAGGCCGAACCCTCGATGCGCGCCGAGGTGCGCGAGGAGCAGATTCTCGCGCACGGAAAGATCGGGCACGATGGACTGGCGGCGCCGATCCTCGGCGACGAATCCGATGCCGGCGCGGATCGCGTCGGATGGAGAGCGGGGAGCGAACGGCTTTCCTTCGTAATGCACTTCACCGCCAGCGCGGGGGCGCAGACCGAAGAGCGCCTCCACGGTTTCAGAACGTCCTGCGCCAACCAGTCCGCCGAGGCCGAGAATCTCTCCGCGATGCAAGTCGAACGAGATGTCGCGCACCATCGGCGGCGCGCGAAGAGAGCGAACGGACAGCACCGGCTCGCTGCGCTTGTCGATGGAAGCCAAGGAGGGGGCGTAGATCGATCCGAGATCGCGGCCGACCATCAGACGCACGAGCTCCGTCTGGCTCAGACTCGACGTGGGCCTCGAGGCCGCGACCGTGCGCCCCTCGCGCATCACGGTGATCTCGTCCGAGATCGCGAACACCTCCTCCAGACGATGCGAGACGAACACGATCGCGCATTGCGCGCTTTCGAGCCGCGCGACGACATCGAAAAGGCGCTCGACTTCGCTCGGGCTCAAGGACGCCGTCGGCTCGTCGAAAATGATGAGATTGGCTTTGAGCGCGAGCGCCTTCGCGATCTCGACGAGCTGGCGCTGCGCGGCCGAAAGGTCGCGCGCCTCCGCGTCGAGCGAGACCGCGTGCTCCTGACCAAGATCGGCGAGGATTTCGCTCGTCCGCCGTCGCATTGTCGGACGCGACAGGCGGCCCGGCCGGCCGAGATCGGGGAGAAAGATGTTCTCGAGCACCGACAGGTCGGGCGCGAGACTGGTCTCCTGCATGACCATGGCGATGCCCGCATCCAACGCCTCGCGTGGGCTGCGAACGTTTCGCGGTTCGCCGCGATAGAGGATCTCGCCACCGTCGCGACGGACGTGACCGGAGATGACGCGCGAAAGCGTCGATTTGCCGGCGCCATTGGCCCCCAGGAGCGCATGGGTGACCCCCGGCCGCAAGGTGAGGTTTGCGCCGACGAGCGCGCGCGTCTGCGCGAAGCTCTTCGAGATTGCGCGCGCCTCCAGAAGCGGAGCTGCCGGGTTTGTCATCGTTTGGCCCAAGGCGAGGCCGGCGCTCACGGCGCCAGCCTCGATCTTTGTCACTGTATTTCGTTGGCGAACACGGTCTCTTTGATCGTCGGCAGGATCTGGTCGATGTTCTTGCTGGTGGCTACTACGATCGGCACGAGGATCTGCTTTTCGGGCTTCTCACCCTTCAGCGCCGAGGCCAAGGCTTCGCCGGATTTCACGCCCATGAGATAGGGCTGCTGCATGCCGGAGGCGACGATCTCGCCCTTCTTCAGAAGGTCGACGAACTCGGGAATGCCATCGAAGGAGGCGACGAGAAGCGATCCTTCGCGATGGGCGGCCTTGATGGCGCGAAGCGCGCCGAGAGTTGGTTGGTCGGTCTGGATGAACATGCCGCGCATGTTCGGGTTGGCGGTCAGCATGTCCTGAGTGAACTTGAACGTCTCGTCGGCGGTATAGGACTGCATCTGCTGCAGGCCTGCCTCTTTGGTGATTCCTGCCTTCTTCATGGCGTCGCGGAAGCCGGCGGTGCGCGCCTGGCCGTTCTTGCGCGCCTGCGAGATCGTGATGAGGCCGACGGAGCCATCCGTCCACCCCTTGTCCTTCATCGCGGCGGCCAGCGCCTCGCCGACGCCGAAGGCGCCCTGATAGTTATCGGAGATGATGAACGAGACATACTCGCCGCTGTTGGTGCCGATGTCCGCGACGATCACCGGAATCTTCGCTCGCGCGGCAAGCGCGAGAACGCTCGGCGCCGTCGAGCTGTCGGTGGGCGAAATCGCGATGCCGGCGACGCCGCGCGCGATCGCGTCCTGCGCATTCTTGAGCTGGGTTTCGGCGCTGTTGTGGGAATCGAGCGCCGTGTAGCTGTAGCCTGCCTTCTTGGCTTCCGCCTCGATCCCCTTCGAGAGATAGCGCCAGAAGGGCAAGTCGAGCCCGGGCGTCAGATAGACGATTTCCTTTGAATTGGCGGCGCGCGAGGGCGCGGCGAACACCATCGTCGTCGCGGCGAGCGCAGACACGACGGATATGAGACCTCGACGGCTGAGTTTCATTTTTCTTTCCTCCCAATTTGCCGGACCATCCGGCGCAAGCGATTGCGGCTCTGCTCCTGCGGCGCTGTCGAAGTCAAGCGCTCATCCGTGACTTCATTTTTTCCGCGAGGATCTCGACGGTTGTCGCGTAGATGCGGTCGATATGCCGCCCGATCGCGTCGGTCGCCGCCCGCGGATCGCGGGCGTTCAAGGCGTTAAAGATCGCGACATGATCACGATAGCTCTTCTCGATCGCGCCGGGCTGCGAGACCGCGGTCCTGCGATGGTCGAGCATGAACATATAGAGATCCGTGACAAAGTCGGCGAGCAACGGATTGCCGCAAGAGCGATAGATCGTGAGATGAAACTCCCGGTCGCAGATCAGGAAATGGACCGGATCGCGCATCGTCTGCTTCTGGATCGCGAGCGACTGCTCAAGGCGGGCAAGCGTCGCATCGTCGATGTGAGTGGCCGCTTCCGCGGCGACGGAGCGCTCGATCAGGACGCGCGCCTTGTGAACGGAATCGAGCTCGTAGGCGTTGATCGCCCTTGGACTCGTGACGCCGATCTTGAATGTATCGATCTTGCGGCTGACGACACGGGTGCGCGAGCCTTGGCTCACGGCGACGACGCCGGTCGTCGCGAGCGTCTGAATCGCGCCCCGCACCGTTTCACGACTGACCGCGAGCAGCGCGGCGAGGTCTCTCTCGCTCGGCAGCTCCTCGCCGACCTGAAGAATGCCAGACGCGATGAGCGAGGCCAGCTTGTCGCTGATCCGTTCGCGCACCGTTCGCCGGCCGATCTCGGCTCGCAGATGCGGAACTTGCGCGAAAACACTAGTTGGCGGCGCGCGCAAACTCATACCGCCCCATTGCTCCCCGTCCGTCTGGTCCGGTGACTAGACCAGCATACCGGCTCGCCCGTTGTCAAGCATGCGCGGGCGATACGGTCCTTTTGTCATGCCCGCGTTGCGCGGGAATCCATGGTCCCGGCCAACCCTGCCGATTGCTTTCGCGGGCAAGACACGACAGGGCGCGAGGCCATTGCGCGGAAGCGCTTAAGCGCTCAGCGTTGCATCGACGACCGTCTCGGGAATGCCGGAGACGATCAGCTCGAGCACTTCCTTTTCCGTTGTGTCGGCAACCGCGCGCTCGCCGACATTGCGTCCGCGCTTGAGCACCATCACCCGGTCGCCAACCTCAAAGATGTCATTTAGGCGATGCGAGATGATGATCTGCGAGACGCGATGTCGTTTCAGCTCAAGCATCGTCTCCAGGAGACGGTTGGTCGCCGTCACCGAGAGATTGGCGGTGGGTTCGTCGAAAATCACGACCTTGGGCTCGAAGGAAATCGCGCGCGCGATCGCCACAGACTGTTGGCGCCCGCCGGAGAGGCTCTCGACTTTCTGATAGACCGAGTTCACGTCCACCTTCAGGCGATCGAGGATCGTCCGGGCGTCGACATGCATGCGCGCGCGATCGACAAAGATCCCGAAGCGGCGGGGCCAGCGGCCGAGGAAGATGTTCTGGCTGACGTCGAGATTTCCGCACAAAGCGAAGTCCTGGTAGATCATCTCGATGCCGAGATCGCGGCTCTCGTGCGGACTTTTGAAATGCACCGGTTCGCCGTCGATCATGATATCGCCGGAATCCCGTTGGTAGGCGCCGGTCATGATTTTCATGAGCGTCGATTTGCCCGCCGAATTGTCCCCGACAAGTCCGAGGACCTCTCCCGGCATCAAGGTGAGATGGACGTCGCTCAGCGCTCTCACTGGACCGAAGCTCTTCTCGATCGAACGCATCTCCACGATGGGACGGCTCATGCCTTGGCCTCCTTGACGGGCTCGACGCGTGGCGGCTCCTCGGCGAGCCGCCTGCGGCCGAACCATTGGCCTAAGATATTGTGCTGGCGCAGCCAGATGTCGCCGACAACGGCGACGATCAGAATGAGGCCGATGAAGACATTCTGCCATTGCTGCGGCAAAACAAACGATGAACCGTCCTTCAGGATGATCTGAAGCGACAAAAGCGAACGGATGAGCGTGATGACCGCCGCGCCCGCAAGCGAGCCGATCATCGTGCCGCAACCGCCGAAGATCGATCCGCCGCCGATGATGATCGAGGAGATGCTGTCGAGTTCGCGCAATTGTCCGGCGGTCGGGATAAAGCTGCGGTAGAAGGCGTCGTAGATGATTCCGGCGCAGGCGGCGCAGATCGACGAGATCAGGAAAGAGGTGAAACGCACACGCCGCGTGTCTATGCCCGCGAAAGTCGCGGCGCGTTCGTTGCCGCCGATCGCATAGACCTTCTCTCCGAAGGTGGTCTGAGCGAGCACTACTCCCGCAATGAGAGCAACGAGCAAGACGAAGATGGTTTGCACACTGACCGCCTTGGCGAAGGCGAGCCATGTGCGCTCTGTCGGCGCGAGACCGATCGCGTCGAGGAGTTCGTAAAGATTCCGCCCGATCAGATTAAACGATTCCGGAAAGCCGTTGAGCTGCGTGCCGGCGACGATCGAAGATCCGATTCCTCGCGCCCAGTAGAATGTGCCCAAGGTGGCGATGAAGGCCGGCAGGCCCACATAGGCGGTGAGCCAGCCGTTGATGAGGCCGGCGACGACGCCGGCCAGGATTCCGCCGCCGACCGCCGCCAGCGGTCCCCAGTTCGTATCCTTCATGATCACGGCGGCGACCGCTCCCGACAGCGCAAGCACGGAGCCCACGGAAAGGTCGATGTCGCCATTAGCCATCACGAAGGTGAGGCCGACGGCGAGCAGCGCGATCTCGGAGAACGCGAGCAGAATTGCAAAGCTGTTGTCGAGGCCGCCCCAGAAATCGGGCCGCGCCCATAAGCCGAACAGCCAAAGCGCGATCATGAGGATCACGGCCGCCGCGTCTCGGCGATAGAAGAAAGCGGCGATCCCGCGTTTGCCTAAACCCCGCGCCTGAGCGGTCGCGCCACGGGTCTGGACGCTGGAGATCGCGATTCCGCCAAGGTCGGGAACCGGCGGCGGCGGCCGCCCCCGCAACCAAGCCCAGAGGCGGGGGATGGCGCGACGGCGGACGAGCCAAGGCTCGATCAGCACAGCGATAATGAGGATCACCCCGAGGCAGGCGGGAACCGCGCCGGGCGGCAATTGGGTCACCGCCGCCACCTGCGCCGTCTCGCCGTCGCCGAGGTCGATGGTGCGAGTCGTGGGAATACCCTCGCGCAGGACCTTGTCGATGAGCCCGATGAGGATCGCGCCGAGGCAGGAGCCAAGAATCCGTCCCCGGCCGCCAAAAATGGCCGCTCCGCCGACGATCACCGATGAGATCGCGATGAGCTCGAGGCCGAAGCCGGCCAGCGGGTCGGCGTCCTTGTTCTGCGCGACGCTCATGAGCCCCGCGATCATCGCGCAGAGCGACGAGAGTACATAGGAGCGCACGCGGACAAAGCGTGTGTTGATGCCGGCGTAGCGCGCCGCCTGCTCGTTGCCGCCGACGGAGTAAGTCGTCCAGCCGATCGCGGTGTAGGCAAGCGCGACGGCGGCTATGATGGCGATGATGATGAAAAGAATGATCTGGTTGTTGAAGCCAAGCGTATTGATCTCGCCCAAATGGAAGAAAGCGGGATAATCCCCAGCCTTGATTTCGAAGGCGATGTTTTTGCCGCCGGTGAGGCCGAGGATCACGCCTCGACCAATGAACAGCATGGTCAGTGTCGCGATGAAGGCCGGAACTTCGAGGATCGTGACCATGAAGCCGTTGATCAGTCCGATCGTCAGACCCATGACCAGGCACCAGAATACGGCGGTCCAGACGCTCATGTCGAAATAGGTCGGCGCGAAAACCATCCCGAAGATCGTTGCGGTGAGACCGAAGGTCGAGCCGACCGAGAGGTCCAGTTCCCTGGTGACGATGACGAAGGTCATGCCGATTGCGAGCACGCCGTAGCGCGAGGCGTCTCGCAGGACGGAAAAAATCGCATCGGTCGATCCGAAAAAAGCAGGATTGAGATAAAGGCCGCCCGCGTAGAGAATCCCCATGATGACAAGGAGGCCGACCTCCCAGCCTCCGAACAGGAGGGGAGCCTCGCGTCCCATGCCGCGAACGCTTGCTTCGTTAGGGGGAGCGGTCATCGATCTTAACTGAGCGCGTGAGCAAAGCCTGAGACCCGCTCACGCGTTCGAGCGTCAGGCGATCAGTTTTCGAATCGCTTGCCGACCTTGTCGACGTTGTCCTTGGTCACGAGCTGCGCGCGCGTGTCCAGGTTCGCCGCTGCAATGTTGCGATCGAGTTGCAGATAGAGCTGCATCACCGGATAGAAACCCTGCAGGAAGGGTTGCTGTCCGAGCGAGCCTTGCAACGCGCCGGTCTTGATCTGCTCGAGCTGCTTGGGGCCAAGGTCGAAGCCATAGGAGCAGATCTTGTTGTTGAGCTTGAGCTGCGAGATGGCGTCGCCGATCGCGGGCGTCACGCCGCCGTTCGGTCCAAAGAGGCCGACGACATCCTTGCGGCTTTCGATCAATTGCACGATCGGGGCGGGGCTGATGTCGGCGCCGACGTCGACGCCGATATTGTTCGGGCCTGCGTCAACCTTGAAATCCTGCAGGCGGTTGGCGGCCTTGAGCGCTTTGACCGTCGCCTGGAAAGCGGCCTTGACGCGATTGTTGACCTCGATATTGCCGACCGGAACCGTGTTCGGGAACAGGATCGAACCGCCCTTGACGTTGTTTTTGATGAGGCACTTCACAATAGCCTCGCCGCCGATCGCGGCTGCCGAGGCGTCCTGGCCAGTATGGCTGATGTTGTTGCGGTCAAACAGCGTGCCATCATACGAATTCATCGTAGCGACGACGACGCCGCGATCTTCCAGCTTCTTGACGATGTCGTTATAGGCGCCGACCTGCGGCGTGGTCATGATCACGCCATTGATGGTCGGGTCGTTGACGATCTGATTGAGAATCTGGATTTCGCGCGGGATGTCGTCGATCGGCGCTTCGGAGCCAAGTTTGATCAGGTTGATCCCGAAGGCGTTGGCGGCGACTTGCGCGCCCACATAGACGGGGTCGAAGAAGCCGTTGCCCGCGGTGTGGGTGATGATTGCGAAAGTGAGCGGCTTGCCGTTTTTCCTGGTGGTCGGCGCCTCCTTCGCGGCGTCCTCCCAGCTGTATCCGCCCACGGCCTTGTTGATCGCACCCGACTGGGCGAAGGCCCCCGAGCCCCAGAGACAAAATGCCGCGACAGCCGCGGCGACGCGTAGCGCTCTTTTCATCCCGTTCCTCCTCGTGATCAGCTCTTGATCGCGCAGTCTCAACGGAACGCCGGAGCGCCCCAGGAAGGCGTCCTATCCGCGACGTCGGCGCGCGACAGATCGACTTTGGCCAATCCGCTCGGAGTAAGCCTAGGATTTTCGGATTTGGCAACTCAGGTTTGCTGTCGTCGTCGGTTGGACCGGCAGTGTCGTGTGCGGCAGGAACCGGACGCTGCGTAAAGCTTGACGGGCCAGGCGGAGGAAGATCGATCCGGCCCGATCGTTATTATCTGCGCTATTCGGTTGTTTATTTCTTCAGAGGATGCCCGGCAAATAGGAGTCGCGACTCGGATGGTCTCGAGAGCATTTGGGACGCGACGCCGTTCGCCAACCTTCGCATCTGCATGCCTTCACCCTAACCGAGCGTCTGAATGCCGTCCTCCAAGCTAAGATACGTCGAAGAATCGCGACCTGCGGCCGGCGCGTCGATTGCGACGACCAACCCGATCTTGATCGCGGGAAGTGACGTCGCCAAGCCGGCGGCCGATCCTCGCGCTGACCGAGCGAAGGCAAAACAGGCTCCGCTAGGCGCGCGATCCGTCCAGACCATTCTGGAGCGCAGCTTTTTACCCGGCGCCGAGGAAGCTCCGGTCGAGAAAGCGCCTGCAGCAACCAGACGCTTTATCAACGCCGTGATGGCGAGGCGCTTCCTCAAGATCGCGCTTGGGATCGGGCTCGTGGTCGCCTTCGGCTGGACGCCGCTTCGTGCGATGCTGGCGACCACCAGTGTCGAGGCCATCGTTAACGCCCGCATCGAGACGATCCGCGCGCCCATCGAAGGCATCGTCCAGGCGCCCAGCGACAAGACCGCGAACTGGAGCTCGACCGCCGCGCCTCCCAAACTCATCATCAATAACCCGTATGCCGATCGAAGTCGCCTCGATGAGCTTCGGCGCGACCTGAGCACGCTCGAGTCGCAAGAGGAGACACTTGGGCGCCAGTCGCAATTGACGCAGACCGCGCTCGACACGATCGCCGTTCAGGCCGAAAAATACCGCGCCGGCCGCCTCAAGCTGATCGACGCGAGACTTGCGAGGCAGACAGCGGAGCTTGAGGCCACGAGCGCGAAAACGTCTGAAACGACTGCCGCCAAGCAACGCGGCGACCATCTGCAGCAGACAGGCTTCATTTCGGGAGCCGAAAGCGATCGGGTCAATTACGAATTCAACGCCGCGGCCTCCGCTGAAGCCGCGGCTCAGAAGCGCCGCGAGGAAACGAAAGTCGAACGCGACGCGGTCGCCGACGGCGTGTTCATCGGCGACAGCTACAACGATGCCCCAAGCTCGATTCAGCGCGAGACCGAACTCAAGATGAAAAAGGGCGAGCTTGACGCCCAGCTTGCCGGGGTGCGGACGCAAATCAAGCACATCGACGATCAGATTTCGGAGGAAGACGCGCGCGTGCGGCTTCGGTCCGAAGCGACCGTCGCTCTGCCGTCGAAGGGCCGGGTCTGGGAAATGCTGGTCGGGCCGGGCGAGTTTGTGAACAAAGGCCAAGACCTCTTGCGCGTGCTCGACTGCTCGCACCCGATTGTCAGCGCGAATGTCGACGAGCGGGTCTACAACCGTCTCGAAGTCGGAAGCCCGGCGACGTTTCGCCCGCTCGAGGACGGCTCGATCTATCACGGCACCGTCGTCAATTTGACGGGCGCGGCCGGTGCGCCCGCGAATTTCGCCATCGCTCCGATCAATCTGCGCAAAAGCCCGTTTTACGTGACGATCGCGATGGACGACATGGGCGAGGCCGGCTGCTCGATCGGGCGAACCGGAACGGTCACCTTCGGAAATGGTGACGCCGCTTCCGCTCGTGCGGACAGCGGCGATAGCCGCCCCCATGTCAAAGGATCTCGTTCCGAGAGCTGAAGCCGTGCCGGCCTTTGTCGATGATTCTGTTCTCGCGGCCATCCAGCCGGCGTTGGTGACGCTCGGGCTTTTCGTCGTCTGCGCGGCGCTTTGGCCAAAACCTGTCGCGATGGGCCGCGCCTTCATGGTCGCTGGCAGCATCGCGATGATGAGCCAATATGCATGGTGGCGGATCACGGAAACGTTGCCCGCGCCCGCATTCAGCTTCGAATACGCGCTTGCGCTCGCCTTTCTTATCGCCGAGCTGATTGGAATCCTAACCGCCGCGCTCTCGCTCATGTTCCTCACCCGGACGCGAAATCGATCGCCTGACGCAGACGCGAATGCCGGCTGGCTCGCGTCGCTTGAGCAGCCTCCCGCGATCGACGTGCTCATCTGCTCGTACAACGAAGACAAAGAGATCCTCGAGCGCACGATTGTCGGCGCGCTCGGCATGGATTATCCCAATTTTCGCGTCTCGATGCTCGACGACAACCGCCGCGCCTGGGTGAAGACGCTCTGCGTCGAACTCGGCTGTCGCTACCTCTCGCGGCCCGACAATGCGCACGCGAAGGCCGGAAACATCAACCACGCGCTGAAACATATCGGCGCGCTGCCCGATCCGCCTGAATTCGTCTCGATCCTCGACGCTGATTTTGTGCCCACTCCGCAGTTCCTGAAACGCGCTATGTCGCTGTTTCGGAACTCCACGATCGGCGTCGTGCAAACGCCGCAGCATTTCGTCAACCCCGACCCCATTCAGATCAATCTCGGTGCGACCAAGTTCTGGCCCGACGAGCAGCGCTTCTTCTTCGACATCGTACTCCCCGCTAAGGACGCGTGGTCCGCCGCATTCTGTTGCGGCACCTCTTCGATCGTCAGGATGGCGCCGCTGATGGAGATCGGTGGCTTTCCGACAGATTCGGTGACCGAGGATTATCTCTTGAGCCTGCGGCTCAAGGAGAGGGGCTTTCTGACGGCCTATTTGAACGAGCCTCTGACTTACGGACTCGCTCCCGAAGGCCTGAAAGAATACATCACGCAGCGGAGCCGATGGTGCCTTGGCTTCATGCAGATCGCGCGCGGCCGCAGCGGCCCGCTCTCGTTTGCCTCGCCCCTCGCGTTCATCGACCGCCTGTCGTTAACGGAAGTGTTCCTCAACTGGACCGCGGTTCCCCTTTCGCGGGCCATTGGTCTTATCATTCCACCTGTGTCGCTGGCCTTCGGCCTCCACCCTTTCCACGCTTCACTCTACGATCTCGCGACTCGCTTCCTGCCGTATTTTCTGTGGAGCGGACTCGTGATGAGCTGGCTGTCGGGCGGCAAAGTCATGCCGATCCTGTTCGATGTGAGCCAGATCATTGTCATGCCCCAGATCCTGAGGGCTGCGCTATTCGGGCTCGCCCAGCCTCAAGGGCAAAAGTTCCAGGTCACTGCAAAGGGTGGCGATCGCAATCATGGCTTTGTCGAATGGACGGTCATGCGTCCTTTCGTCATCCTCATCGTCCTCTCGCTCGCGGCGGTCCTGTGGGCCTTCTACGTGAACGGGGGATCGAACGAGATTCACTACTCGAGTCCCGCGCTGGCCTGGACCTGGTACAATCTGATTGTTCTGGTCGTGCTCTGCTTCGTTTGCGTCGAGCGTCCTCGCCACCGCGCCGCTGAGCGGTTCGCGTCGCGCGAACTGGTTTCGGTAAGAACGGCCGACCGCACGCAGCTGATGCAACTCGCCGACGTTTCCATCACGGGCGCGCGGATCTTTGGCGTTCCGCCAGGCGCTCCAGGGCAATCGATCGAGCTCGAGCTGCCGAACTTCTCGGTTTCCGCAAAGATTGTCCGCCGGGAAGGGGACGCGTTCGCGGTCGCTTTCAACCACTCGTTCAAGACAAGGGTTGCCGCGATCCAGCATTTCTATTCCGGCGGGTACTTGAGGCCGCTCGCCTCGATCCACATTCTGCGCGTTGCGGAATTGGTGGTGCGAAGAGTGTTCGACTGACGCAAGTTGTGATCCGGCTCATGTCATTGCGAGGAGCGCAGCGACGAAACAATCCAGAGGGCCCGGGCGCCTTAAGTTCCCCCGGGTTGTTTTGCCTCGCTCCCAATGACCCCGCTTGTTTCATCATCCGCGCCGAGCTCTCCCATAATGTTGCGGAGGCGTGGATAAAGCTCGCGGAAGATCGAATAGCGCCTCGCGTAAAGGCGCGCGTGGCGCTGATCGGGCTCGATTCTGAAAGCGGCTGAGTTCCACTGCTTGATCGCTGATCGGGAGACGTCGCCAAGCGCAAGTCTCGCCAAAAAGGCGTCGCCGTAGGAAGCGCCAATGCTGATCTCCGGAGCCTCCTGTGCGAGCCCGCAGACATCGGATGTGGCTTGCGTCCAGGTCCGGTTGCGCAGCCCTCCGCCCACGGCGACGATCGTCGCGGGCGGCGCCCCAGCTTCGGCATAAGTGTCAAAGATGTGTTTGGTCGCGAAGGCGACGCCCTCAAGCGCAGCGCGGTAGAGGTCTGCGCGCGTATGGGCCAAAGTCAGACCGACGATCGCGCCCTTGGCGTTCGGATCGTGCAACGGTGTGCGCTCGCCCGAGAAATAGGGGAGAAAAACAAGCCCGTTCGCGCCGGGCGGCGATGCCTGAGCCTCTGCCGCCAGCGCGGCCATTGCCGCTTCCGGACTGAGGTCTCGCGCCAACTGATCGGCGAACCAATGCGTGAGGGTCCCGCTGGTCGCGAGACCCGCCATTGAGGCGTACTGGTCGGGGAAGAGCCACGGCGCATGCCACAGCCGCGGATCCTGGATGCGCTCGGACCCGATCCGGATCGTGAAGATGGTCGAGCCGTACATCAGCATGAGCTCGCCCGGATCGAGAACGCCGACGCTGATCGCCTCGGCGGCGGCGTCAATCGTTCCGACGATCACGGGCGTCCCGGCCGCGAGCCCGGTTTGCTCGGCGGCGGTCTCCGTGACCGTTCCGGCGATCTCCGTCGTCCAGGCAATCTCCGGCAGGCGCTTGAGATCCGTGATGTCCGGCGCGAGCGCGTCGCTCCATGATCCGCTCTCGATTTCATAGAGCGGCGCGACGGTGGAAGCGCTGTAGGCGTCGGTCACGAGACGGCCGGTCAGGTGATGCACAAGGAACGACGTCGCATTGAGGAACTTCCGCGCCTTGGCGTAGATGTCCGGCCGGTTGCGCTTGAGCCACAGGATCTTCGGGCCGACGGCCTGCGAGGTCAGCGCATTCCCGCCGTGCGAGAGGATGCGATCGGCGCCGATGCGTGCCGTCAGCTCCTCAACCTCGTGGGCCGCGCGGGTGTCGACGCCATAAAGCACGGCGTTCATCAGCGGCGCGCCGTCCGCGTCGACGGGCAGCATGCATGGGCCGATCGCGCTCGCGCCAACGGCCTTCACCTCCGGAGCGTGAAGTCCGCTGTCGGCGAGAAGCTTTTGACTGAGCCAGACGAAATCGCCCCACCAGTCTTGCTCGGCGCGATGCTCGGCCCAACCGGCGCGCGGCACGATGAGTTCGTGCGGACGAGCCGCGCTCGCCAGCACGTGGCCGTCGCCGTCGACAAGAACGCCCTTCGATTCATAAGTTCCGATGTCGATGCCGAGGGTAGCGTTCATTCTGGATAGTCGTCGCGATCGAGGCTGAAGCCGGCCTCAATGCTCGAGAGTCCGGCGACCAGGAGCGCCGAGAGGCTGACAAGATCGGAAAGATCGCAGACCTCGAGAGCCGAATGCGTGTAGCGGCAAGGGAAGCCGAGGTCGATCGCGGCGACGCCGTGATGGACAAGCTGTACATAGGACGAGTTGGTGAGCACGCCGACCTGAGCGCTGCGCTGCAACGGCAAACCGGCATGGCTTGCGGCGCGTTCAAACAGCGAGACAAGCGCGGGATGCGGAATCGTGCCGTTCAGCGTGCCGCGTCCATGGAAGCTGTAGAGGCTCATGCCTGGGCCCTCCCCAAGCGCAAGATCGCCGCGCGCCTGCATGTCGGGGGTGTCGGTCGCGAGCATGAGATCGAGCTGGATGGCGATGTCGGGCTTCAGCGCCTGAGCCGCGGGCATCGCGCCGCGCAGATTGTACTCCTCCTGGGTCGAAAAAACGAAATGGATCGTCGGCCGCTCGCGAATGGGGATGAGAAGCCGCGCGACCTCCGCGACCACAGCGCAGCCAGCGCGATCGTCGACCGAGGTTCCGGCAATCCTCTTTTCGGCGAGCGGGAAGGCTTTCGGCGCATAGACAACGGGCGAGCCGATCTTGACGCCTGCGGACAAGGCGGCTTCGGCGCTGGAGAAGCCGGCGTCGACCAGGATCTCCTGGTAGGGGACGACGCGATACTTGTCTTCAGGGCTTGTCGCGTGGTGGCTCTTGTTGCCGACGATCGCGCGAATGTCGCGTCCCTCGCCAACGCAAATGAGAAGCTCCTGCGCGGCGAGCGCCCGTTCGGGGACGCCGCCGAGGCGCTCGAGTTTGAGGAACCCGCCCGCCTCGATTTTCCGGACGACGAATCCGAGCTGGTCCATATGCGCGAAGAGCATCACGCTTGCCCGGTTCGGGTCGCCTTCAGCGGTGGCGATCAAATTTCCAAGCCGATCGGTCATGGTTGCGAGACCCAAAGCAGCCATTTCAGCGGCGAGGCGCCGGCGCACGCGGCCTTCGTGCCCGCTCAAGCCCGGGATCAGCATGAGCTCCATCGTGAGCGCCCGGAGGCGCTCGCGCGCCGGACCGGCGTCCGACACTCGAGCGGCGGCTATTTGCCCGCCCCCGCCGTAAGCCCCATGACGATGTAGCGTTCGAGGAAAATGCCGATCAGCAGAAGCGGCGTGATCGCCGCTGTCGCGAGCGCCGCGATCGTCCACCAGTTGATGCCGGACGAGCCCGTCTGGCTCGCCACCATGACGGGCAAGGTCTGCGCGTCAGACCCGGTCAGGAGGGAAGCGAAGAAGTACTCGTTCCAGCAGAGGACGAGCGACAGGATGAAGGCCGCGACCATGCCGGGGAGCGCGATCGGCAAGACGATGCGGAGGAAGGCGCCCCAGATGGTGCAGCCGTCCACCAGCGCCGCCTGCTCCATCTCCATCGGGATGGTGTCGAACTGATCGCGCATCACCCAGATCACGATCGGCAGAACCATCAATGTGTAGATGAGGATGAGGCCGATCCGCGTGTCGAGTAGCGCCAGCCCCTTGTAGAGAACGAGAAACGGCAGCGCGAGAACCACGGGAGGCAGGATGAGCTGGGACACGAAGAAGAAGGAGATGTCCTTGTTTCGCCACGGGCCGAACTTGTAGTCGAAACGGCTGAGCCCGTAGGCGGCGAGGGAGCCGATGATAATCGCGAAGGCGGAGGCGCCGATCGAGCAGATAACGCTGTTGATGAATTTGCTTAAGAACTCCTCGCGCACGTTCGACGTGTTGAAAAACGTGTCGGGCGAAAGGCCGAGCGATTGCCAGCCCCTCCAGCTCGGCACGAAGTCGACCCACGGAATGAGATGGCCTTGGGTAACGTCGCGCCCGAGCTTCACCGAGGTCGAGAGGGTCCAGTAGATGGGGAAGAGCGCAATGAAGGTCCAAATGATCAGAAGCGCGTAGATCGCGATGCGTCCGATGACTCGCACAAAGCTTCGCGGCGCGACGGCGTCATCGCGCTCGGCGAGCGCATTGGCGTCCGTGGCGGCGTCGACGGTCATCATGGGCTCTCCGTCCTGATCGCGCGCCTCATGTCACCTTCCGCACGTAGCGGTTGGCTACGTTCAGGATGAGGGTGATGAAAATGATGATGATGACGAGATAGACTTCCGCCACCATCGTCGCATAGCCGACATTCGAGCGGTCGCGGTATTCGCGGTACACAAAGCTCGAAATAGTGTCTGTCGCGCCGCCCGGGCCCCCTGCGGTGACGTTGATGACAATGTCGGCGAGTTTCAGTTCGAAGATCGTGCGCAGCACGATCGCCGTTATGCTGACCGGCAGCATGAGGGGGAATGTGATCTCCCAGAAGGACTGCAACCCTGTCGCGCCGTCGACCTTGGCCGCCTCCTTTACCTCGTGGGGCAACGCCTGCAAGCCGGCGAGCAGCAGGATCACCATGAAGGGAATCCAGACCCACGCATCCATGGCGATGACGGCGGTGCGGGCGATCCAGGGGTCGGTGAAAAAGGCAGCGTCTGACCAGCCGAGCCACCTGGCGAAATTCGCCAGAGGGCCGAAGCGGTTTTCCATCAGCGACTTGCCGATCATCCAGCTGATCGCCACCGGGCTCAGCATGAAGGGCAGGAGGAAGGCGACGCGGAAGAACTTGCGGCCACGGATGTCGGCGTTGAGCAGGAGCGCGAGGCCGAAGGCGATCACGTACTGAACGAGGACGGTCAACACGTAGAAAACCATGTTGCCGAGCGCGTTCCAGAAATAGGCGTCGCCCCAGAGCGTGCGCAGATTGTCGAGGCCGTTGAAGTGATGGCCGCCCTGCGCGTTGAGGTTCCAGTCGGTGAAGGCGATGGAGAGGCCAAAGAGCGTCGGGAAGATCACCATGGCGCCGGTGAACAAAAGGGCGGGCAGCACGAACAAGCGTTGCTGTCCGAGCACGCCATGCTCCAGAACCTGGGCGATCGCCAGCGCCACGCACCAGACGAAGAACGCGTAGAGCGTCGGGCGCCAGTCGGCGAAGCTGATCGAGGTGAGGCCGGCCGCATCGGCGATTTGCAGCGCCGCGACAACAACCAGCAGGGCCGAAGCGAGACGGAAGATCCACTTGCCGAGCGACAATCGCCCGGGGAGCACGTCTTCGTGCGCTGCTTCAAGTCTCCCGCTGCTCACAGCGCCCTGTCCGTCTTCGCGCTTCGCATTTCAAAAGCAAAAAACCCGGAGCAATTCCGTCCGCGACGCGCGAAGCGCACGGACGGAATCGAGCCGGGAGGTGCGTCTCTTAAGTCAGACCCATCGCGATCCGATAGTACTTGACCTGGTTCTCACGACCGAGCTTGTCGGTCAGCTTGTCCCAGGCGGCCGCGACATTGTCGGCGCCCTGCTGGGCGGTTTCCTTGCCTGCGAAGACTTTGCTCAGCTCGTCTTCGGCGATGCTGTAATATTGGAAGATGCCCGGAATGCGGGGTTCGATCGCGGAGTTCGGGTGGTTGTAGGAGGTCGACTGCGAGTCCATGTACGATCCGATATACTTCTTGTCGTAGCCGGCGAGCGCCCACAGGTCGAGGTTGGTGTGGCTCTTCCGATAGGGCTGGAACCCTGACGGATAGGCCGCGGTCCACATGGACAGGTCCTTGCCGCCGAGGTGCGCGGCCGCGCTCCACGCGGCCTTATGCCGCTTCGGATCGCTGTCGACCGTCTTCATCACATAGATGCCCCAGCCGAGATAGGCCATGTTGGGGGCGACGTTCGGCCCGGTCGCCAGCTTCTCCCACGCACCCTTGCGGAAGTTATAGACGTCGTCCGAGGCGGGCAGGATGTCGAAGTCGAGCACGTCGCCGATGGTCGCGGTGTCGCTGGTCTTCGCGACCGTGCCGATGTCGCCCCACCATTCGAGCAACGAACCGGTTCCGGGGAGGAACTGCTGGAAGGCGGTGGCGCCCGGATCGGCGTTGATCTGGTCGGCGGGCTCATAGGGAAGGAGGTCGACCACATCTTGGATCGCGCGCACCCAAGCCGGATTGTTGACAAGCGGCTTCATGTTCTCGTCGAACATCCAGTTCTTTTCGCCCGGATATTTCGCGTAGGCCGTCGCGCGGCTCGCGGTGAAATAGAACTGGAACCCGCCCCACGGCTTCGGCTGGTCGAGGAACCCGTAGACCTCCTTGCCCTTGACCTTCTTGCCTTTGAGGAACTTGGTGACCTGCTGCACCTGCTGCCAGGTCTTCGGCGCGCCCCAAGTCGCGAGACCGGCCTTGTCCTTCCAGTCCGCCCATTGTTTGGAGAGATCGGCGTCACCGAAGACGTCGGTGCGTCTGTTCATCGTGTGACAGTCGCTGTCGATGCAGGTGCGATGGATCTTGCCGTTCCAGGTGCCGACCGGCGGCTTCAGGTAATTGACGTAGTCGTCGAAATCGACCTGGGTTTTCACCCAGTCGGGCATTTCCGACAGGAGATCCTTGACGCCCATATCGCCTTCGAACGGGGCTCCCATCTCGATGATGTCGAAATCGACGGTGCCAGTTGCGATCGATTGCTGCAGCCGGGCGTTGTAATCGCCCTGGGCGAGGTCGATCCATTTGATCTTCGCCCCGGTATAGGCCTCCCACGGCGTCAGGAAGCCGCGAAACAGGAAATTGTGCAGGTTCTGGTTGTTGAGGCCCATGAAGGAGAACTCGACGCCAGCGAATTCGCCCGGCTTGACATTGGCCTTGGTCGGCCCGAGGCAGAGAGCGCCGACCTTCTGCCAATCGGCGTCAGTTGGCGAGCCGTTGCCGGCGCCCGGGATCTTCATGATTTGAGACACGACGCTGTCTTCGGCAAAAGACGGCGTGGACGACAAGACGGACGAGCTTGCGGCCAGCGCCGCAGCGCCAGCCGCCCCTTTCAGGACATCACGTCGGCTTCTCTGCATCGCCATAAGGGTTTCGTAGACGTGCACACGCATGGATAGTTCCTCCCTCTTGCGCCGTATAGCGATTCCGGACAGGCGGACACCGCACCGCGCTCGCACTTCCCTAACGCGCGGCTGGCGCAAGTTCCGAGACTTAAGCGGGCGTTTTGGGCCAAAGTCAATTGCGGGGACCCCGGGCGTTTGCCCGCTCGACGCCAAGCGCTTCGCGCGACAATGCAGTCCTGCCCTGCGCGGCTATTCGAGCCGCTTGCCGCTTTCGGCGTCGAACAGGTGGACCGCGTCCAGATTTGGCGAAAGCAGCAGGCTTTCGCCCGGCTGCGCCGACAGGCGCTCACGGAAGACGGTGACTATGGGATGGCCCCCGACCTTGGCGAACACCTGGGTTTCCGAGCCGGTCGGCTCGACCACGGAAACCTCGGCTTTGAAGTCTGAACCGATGGCCAGATGTTCGGGCCGGATGCCATAGATGCAAGGGCGTCCGTCAATGTTGGATGGCGCCGACCTGAGAGGCAGGTGCGCACCCCCTTCGGTCACGAAAACGGGCTTGCCTTTCACGGCGACCACCCCTTTGAGCAAGTTCATTGAAGGCGATCCGATAAAGCCGGCGACGAACAGGGTCGCGGGCCGATCGTAGAGCTCAAGCGGAGCGCCCATCTGCTCCACGACGCCATCGCGCATGACCACGATTCGATCGGCCATCGTCATCGCCTCGATCTGGTCGTGCGTCACGTAGACCGTCGTGGTCTTCAGGCGCTGATGCAACTCCTTGATTTCGGCGCGCATTTGCACGCGCAGCTGAGCATCCAGGTTCGAGAGGGGCTCGTCGAACAGAAAGACCTGCGGATCGCGCACGATCGCGCGCCCCATCGCGACACGCTGTCGTTGCCCGCCTGACAATTGCCTCGGGTAGCGGGATAGATAAGGCGCGACATGAAGGATGTCCGCGGCCCGCTTGACGCGCGCCTGAATCTCGTCTTTTGGCGTATTGCGCAGCTTCAGCCCGAAACTCATGTTCTGTTCGACGGTCTTGTGCGGGTAGAGCGCGTAGTTCTGAAAGACCATCGCAATGTCGCGATCCCTCGGCGGCAGGTTGTTGACCACCCGCGCGCCGATCTTGACCTTTCCGTCGGTAATCGACTCAAGGCCGGCGATCATTCGCAGAAGTGTGGATTTCCCGCAGCCGGACGGGCCCACGAGCGTGACGAATTCCCCATCGGCGATCGAAAGCGAGACGCCGTGAATGACTTCGACGCCACCGTAAGCCTTGCGCGCATTGACAACGTCGACAGACGCCATTCTTCTCTCCCAACGCGATTTCCGACGCGATGTCAGGCCTCAGCGTAGTTCATCGCCGAATTGGCGTCGAGCGCGGAGACGACGGCAGTGGGGCGCTTTCAGAGGGCGACTTGCAAGACCGAACATACACCTAGAAAACGGAGACGGACGCCTGCAGGTTGGGCAGGCTGCTCACCGCTGCAGCAAACATCGAAAGCGAGGGGAAATGACCGAGGGGCACAGGCCGCGCATCGCGGTTGTCGGAAGCAATATGGTGGACCTCGTCACCTATGTGGATCGCATGCCGATCAAAGGTGAAACCGTCGAGGCGCCGAGCTTTGAAATGGGACACGGCGGCAAGGGAGCCAATCAGGCGGTGGCCGCCGCCAAGCTTGGCGCCGAGGTCATGATGGTCACGGCGGTCGGCGACGACATGTTTGCGGACGCCACCATCCGCAATCTCGAGGCGGTTGGGGTGAATACGAGACATGTCCGGCGCGTCAAGGGAAAGCCGAGTGGGGTCGCCCCGATCATGGTCGAGCCGAATGGCGAAAACTCGATCCTGATCGTGAAAGGCGCGAACGCCGATCTCACGCCTGCCGACATCGATCGCGCCGCCGATGATTTGAAGACTTGCGATCTCATCCTCTTACAGCTCGAGGTCCCGCTCGAAACCGTCTACGCGGCCATCGCCTTCGGCAAGCGTCACGGCGTGAAGACGGTCCTCAACCCGGCTCCGGCGACGGCGGCGCTCGACGTCGATCGCATTCGCGATGTGACGTTCTTCATTCCCAATGAAACCGAGCTTGCGATCCTGACCGGCATGCCGGTCGATTCCGAATTGAGCATCGTGACCGCCGCGCGAAGCCTGCTCGACAAAGGTTTTGGCACAGTGATTGTAACGCTCGGATCGCGCGGCGCGCTTCTCACAACGCCGACGGACGCGCGAAGAATTGAACCAGTTCCGGTCAAGGCCGTCGATACAACAGGCGCCGGCGACGCCTTCGTGGGGAGTTTTGCGCGGTTCTTTGCGGGAGGCGTTCCTCTCGAAGATGCTTTGAAACAAGCGGCGCGTTATGCGGCCGATTCGGTCACCAGGCGGGGCACCCAGAAAGCTTACGCGTCGGCGGACGAGTTCCAGCGGTTTTGCGAAACCCTCGGTTGAGGAGGGTAGGCGGTGTGGACCACGCTTGACGAATTTTGCACCCCCCTTGAACTGTTCGTCCCGAGGTCGTTACCGGCTTCGCCTCAGTTCCGGCCGGCTTCGAGTTCGAGCCCCCGCTTGCGGAAAAGCGCGTCCGGCGAAGGCGAGCGGCCGCGAAAGCCTCGATAGGCCTCGTCATAGTCGCGGCTGCCGCCGGCCGCATAGACGAAGTCATTGAGCCGTTTGGCGACGTTCGGGTCGAAGATGTCGCCGCTCTCCTCGAACGCCTCGAAGCCGTCGGCGTCCAGAGCCTCCGACCACAGATAGCTGTAATATGCGGCCGAATAGCCGCCGGAGAAGATGTGCTGGAAATGCGGGGTGCGGTGACGCATTCCGATCGCGTCGGGCATGCCGATCCGCTCGAGTTCTTTGCGCTCGAACCCGACGACATCGACCTCGTCAGGTGATGGATCGAGGTGGAGCTTCAGGTCGACGAGCGCCGAGGCTGTGTATTCGACCGTCGCCCAGCCCTGATTGAACCGACGCGCCTTGAGAAGCTTGTCGACCAGCGCCTCTGGCATCGGCTCGCCGGTTCTGTAGTGGAGCGCAAAGCGTCGCAGCATCTCTGGCTGCAAGATCCAATGCTCAAAAACCTGTGAGGGAAACTCGACGAAATCGCCGGCGACATGCGTGCCCGAAATACGCGGGTAGACGACGTCCGACAGCATGCCGTGCAGGCCATGGCCGAATTCGTGGAACAGCGTCCGCGCGTCGTCGACGCTCATGAGGCTCGCCTCGCCGTCGCCGCCCTTGGCGAAGTTCATCACGTTGACGACGATCGGCAGTTGCGGCCCGTCGAGCTTCTGCTGGCCGCGGAAGCCGCTCATCCACGCGCCGCTCCGCTTTGATGGCCTGGCGAAATAATCGCCCAGAAAGAGGGCCTTCGGCGCGCCGTCGGGCCCCGTCACTTCCCAGGCGCGAACGTCGGGATGATAGCGCTTGAGGTCGAAGCGCTCGGTAAAGCTCAAGCCAAACAGACGGCTTGCGGCGTAGAACGCCGCGTCGATGATCCGGTCGAGCTGCAGATAGGGCTTGAGCTCGCCCTCGTCGAAGTCGAACTCTGCCTTGCGCCGCTTTTCCGTAAGGTAACGCCAATCCCAGGGCGCGAGCTTGAAATTGCCGCCTTCGCCGGCCGCGATCGCCTGCAGCGCCTCTTCATCTCTGCGCGCCTGAGCGACGCCCGGAGTCCAGACCGACTCGAGCAGATCAAGCGCCGCCTCAGGCGTTTTCGCCATAGTGTCGTCGAGGCGGTAGTGGGCGTAAAATTCGTAGCCCAGGAGCCGCGCGCGCTCGGCTCTCAAGCGCACCAGTTCGGCGGCGATCGCGCGATTGTCGGTCGCGCCGCCGTTTTCTCCTCGAGCTGTCCAGGCGCGGAACGCGGTTTCGCGAAGATCGCGGCGCGCCGAGAATTGCAGGAACGGCTCAATGCTGGAGCGCGAGAGGGTCACCGCGTATTTGCCTGTGTGGCCCCGGTCGGCGGCGCCGCGCGCCGCGCTGCTCACGAAAAAATCCGGTAGACCCGCGAGATCGGGCTCTTCGAGCAGCATGAGCCAGTCTTTCTCGTCCTTGAGCACGTTCTGGCCGAATTGAGCAGCGAGCGTCGCCAACCGCTCGGCGATCGCGGCCAGTCGCGCTTTGGCTTCAGGCGAGGCGGCCGCGCCCGCGCGGGTGAAATCGAGATGATAGCGGTCGAGCACGCGCGCCTGTTCGGCCGACAGCCCGAGTTTGCCGGCGTTCGCCTGGAGCGCGTCGATGCGCTTGAACAAAGCCTCGTTCAGATAGGTCTCGCTGCGATGGCGCGCGAGAACCGGCGCGATTTCGCGCTCGATCGCCTGCAATTCGTCATTCGTATGGGCGCCCACAAGATTGAAAAAAACGCTGGCCACTCTGTCGAGGCTACGGCCGCTGCGCTCGAGCGCCTCAATCGTATTGGCGAAAGTCGGGGACTTGGGATTGGCGGCGACCGCGTCGATCTCCGCGCGCGCTTGGCTGAGCGCCGCGTCGAAGGCCGGCCGGAAATGTTGGGGCTCGAAGCAGTCGAACGGCGGCGCCTCGAATGGCCCGGTCCAGGGTTCGAGAAGCGGATTCGGGAGGGCAGTCGAGGGGGTCGTCAGGAGGGTGCGGCTCATGCCTGTCAGCTAGGAGGTCGAGCCGCGCTACGCAACCCGACGAATTGGTGAGCGGAGTCGCTTGAGGCCCTTGGGGATCTGGTGACCAGCAAGATTGGCTGCCTGTCAAGGAATGACAGACGTAAGGGTCAAGTGGGCTCTGGCGACGCCAAGGCTAGCGGGTTATTTGACACTGTTTGAACGCCCCGTGTTTTGTCCTGCCTGCGAATGCAAGCGTCGGGACTTGCCCCCAAAATGCGGCATTTGTACTGGATTCCCGTTTTTGCGGGGGTGATGCGTTGTTTTTCAACCGTTGCGCCATTCGTTCATTGTGATCGAAACGGGCGCTATTTTTTTAAATGGATGTCGATCCGCTGGGGGCCGGTTCGTCGAGATCAGTAGCGAGATCGTGCGGCGATGGCGCCGCGGCTCGCCCGATAAGGAGTTTTCAGATGCGCTTTATGTTCATAGTCAAATCGGCCCACCATGGAGCGCCTACGCCTGAACTTCTGGAGGCGATGAACAAGCTCGCCGATCGGGAGATCAAAGCCGGGCGCCTGCTCGACATGGGAGGACTGACGCCCCTCGTCGCCGGGGCGCAGGTTCGTATAACGAACGGCGAACTCGGCGTTGTCGACGGCCCGTTTGTGGAGGCCAAAGAGGTCATCGGCGGTTACGCGATTTTCGAATTACCGGGCAAGGAAGAGGCAGTGGCTTCTGCGACCGAATTCATGCGGCTCCACAAGGATCTCGCTCCGGGTTGGGAAGGGGTATGCGAACTGCGAGCATTTGCCACCTGACGCGGAAACGCGGCAAGGAAGTCGGATGATGGCGGACGAAACCCATCGC
The DNA here is from genome assembly GCA_963726105.1 of uncultured Alphaproteobacteria bacterium. Classification (GTDB taxonomy): domain Bacteria; phylum Pseudomonadota; class Alphaproteobacteria; order Rhizobiales; family Beijerinckiaceae; genus Roseiarcus. Next base: position 237,981 of record CAVSBJ010000009.1, on the reverse strand, counting down.
GCGGTCTTGGCGGTTTGGCGAATCGAGCAGCCCCGGCTTATCACGAGCCTGGCCAGGATGGTGCGCGATGTGCCGCTGGCGGAGGACTTGACGCAAGAAGCCCTGTTGGCCGCCCTCGAGCAGTGGCCCTTGACGGGCGTCCCGGAAAAACCCGGCGCCTGGCTAATGGCGACCGCTAGACGCCGGGCATTGGATCATCTGCGCCGCCGCCGGATGCTTGAGCGCAAGAACGAGATGATCGCTCGGGACATGGAGGCGGAGCAGCTGGCGATGCCCGATCTGGACTCCGCGCTGGACGACGACATCGGCGATGAGCTGCTTCGGCTGATCTTCACCGCCTGCCACCCCCGCCACCCCCGCGAGGCCCGCGCGGCGCTAGCGCTGCGGATGATCTGCGGCCTGACGACGGACGAGATCGCGAGGGCGTTCCTCCTGCCGAATGGGACAATCGCTCAGCGCATCGTGCGCGCAAAGCGAACTCTTTCGGAATCGGGGCTGACGTACGAGACGCCTCGCGGCGAGGAGCTCTCCGCTAGGCTCTCCTCGGTCCTGGAGGTCGTCTACCTTATTTTCAACGAGGGCTATGCGGCGGCGTCGGGCGAGGAGTGGCAGCGTCCCCAGCTCTGCAATGAGGCGCTTCGCCTTGGCCGCGTGCTCACTTCCATAGCGCCGCACGAGTCCGAAGCTTACGGGCTCATGGCCTTGATGGAGTTGAACGCCTCGCGCATGTCGGCGCGCACGAACGCAGCCGGCGAGCCGATCCTCATGCTCGACCAGAACCGGGCGCTCTGGGACCAGTTCCAGATACGGCGGGGAATGCAAGCGCTTAGACGAGCCCATGAACTCTGCGGAGCGAGCGGCGCTTATGCCTTGCAAGCGGCGATCGTCGCCTGCCACGCGCAGGCGACGACGGCCAAGGAAACCGACTGGTCCCGGATATCAGCGCTCTACGCCGAGCTGGCTACGATTGCGCCCTCGCCAATCGTCGAACTTAACCGAGCTGTCGCGGTCAGCATGGCCGAGGGGCCGCAAGCGGCTCTGGCGATCATTGACCGCCTTATGCGGGACCCGAGACTCAAGAACTATCATCTGCTGCTCAGCGTCCGAGGCGATCTGCTCGACAAGCTCGGGCGTTACGGGGAAGCGCGCGCCGAATTCGAAGCGGCCGCGGGCTTGGCAGGCAACAGGCGCGAAAGCGACTTGCTGAGGCGGCGCGCGGCCAAAGCGGCGGAGCTGAGAATGTCGTCTTAGAGCGTTCTGGCGAGGGGTGGAATTGGCTCCTTTTAGCCGGCGGCGCCGTGCGTGCACAAGCGCGATCAAGGCGCGCGCATCCTTAGTTTCCTTTTAGTTTCGCGCCCCCAGAGCCGTGTGGACGAATTTTCGACAGATGATGTTTTTGGGATTCCCGCGGTGAATCAGGCGTGATTCATAGGACTCCGACCGAATCAGGGGCCGGGGTCCATGTCGACAAAGATGGATGAGAACGATTGGGCGCACACGCTTGCGGTGTTCCGGGCCTGCCTGCCTCGGCGTGGACGGAGGGCCGAGGACGATCGCCGCTTCCTCGAGGCGCTTCATTTTTTCACCGTCGAGAACGTTCGCTGGCGCGCGCTGCCGGAGCGCTTCGGTCATTGGAACAGCGTGTGGAAGCGCTTCGATCGCTTGAGCAAGGCTGGCGTCTTCGAGGCCTTCTTCGACACGCTCGCGTCCATGAGTTCCACGGCGCATCTCCTTCAGATGTTCGACTCGACCACCGTGCGCGCTCATGTCTCGGCGGCCGGAGCAAAGGGGGGCAAGAAGGCCAGGCGCTCGGGCGCTCGCGTGGCGGCTTCACCACGAAAATCCACGCAAAATCGGACGCCTCCGGCGACATCATCGCCTTCGACCTGACCGGCGGCGAAGCCCCCGACGGGCGTCACTTCGAAACCCTGCTCGATATCGGGCCCGACATTCAGCCGCGCGCCGTCATCTGCGACAAAGGCTACGCCAGCAAGGCCAACCGGGACGCCGCGAGAGCGCGCGGCGTCGCTCCGGTCATCCCGCACAAGGCGAACGAAAAGAACAAGCCGGCCTTCTTCGCACGAACGCTCTACAAAGCCCGCGCCCGCATCGAGCAGGGCGTCGGACGGCTCAAGCGCTTCAAGCGGGTCGCGCTACGCTGCGAAAAGACCGCCCAAAACTTCAGATCGATCGTCAGCTTCGCCGCCGGCCTATGCTTGATCAAATTCGTCCACACGACCTAATGTTTTCAGAGCGTTACGACCCGTTTAGTTTCGCCCTCGCGGGTCGGCGTATTGCTGGCGGGGACCACGAAATAACACATCGTGACTGTTATCGATGCTGAGGCGGGCGCCTCCATCCAAAAGCAAATTGCTTTAGTCTCTGACCGGACCGGAGACGGACTGACGCCCGCGCCGGATGGCCCTCGCGAACCGCCTGGACCAGCAACCGTGGCGGCGGCGATTCCATATCGAGGCGAAAGATCTGTCGCCGAAACGCGATCCACGTGCCGCGCGGTTACGCAGCTCTCCAACAACCCTACGCGTTGTTTCGCGGCCCGCCCTTCGGTCCCGGCGGCGAGCTTGATTTTGCGCCGCCGGTTGATCCTCGATTTACTGCCCGCCCGACTGCACCTTCTTCACGTAGGCGTCGACCGCGTCGACGACTTTGGTGTCCGGATTGGCTTTGCAATAGACGATGACTTCGTGGATGCCCTGTTTGGCGCGAGGGATGTTCACCACGTGTCGCTTCATGTGGCCGTTCCACCAGCCACTGTACCAAGCGCCGAGAAAGTCCGCGTCCTCCTGAAAGGTGCCGGCGAGCTGAGCGCAGGTCAGCGCCCGCACATTGAGATAGCCTTTGTCGTCCATGTAGGTCTTCAATTCGACCTGGGCTTGCGACGCCGAAACCGACGCGATCAGACCCGCCGCGGCGAACAGCGCGACACGCAAATCGATCCGACCAAACCTTGCTGACAGCCTTGTGCTTGAGGCAACCATTGTATTCTCTCTTTCCGATCTCATGAGTTCAACGAGGCGCGCCTTCGGCTGTCCGCAGAGCAGCGAGCGCGCAAGGCGAAGCTATTTCTCGTCGTTGACCTTGATGCCCTGTTCCTTGCGCATCAGCTTGATGTTGATGTCCATCGCCGTGATGACCTTCGTCTTCGGGTTCGCTTTGCAATAAACGATGACCCGATGCTCGAGCTCCTTGGCGCGATCGACCTTCAACTTGCTGTAGCCAGCGAGGCCGTTGTACCAGCCGCTGTACCAGACGGTCATGAAGTCGGCGTCTTCCTGAAAGGTGTTGGCGAGCTGGGCGCAGGTCAGCTTTTGGACATCCAGGTTGCCCTTGGCGTCCGCATAGGTGTTCAGCTCGACCTGAGCCTGCGCGGCGCTGACGCCAAACAGCGCCGTCGCACAAAACGATACGATGAATTTCATTCTTCCCTCCCCAACCCAGGCGCGTGTGCGCTTTGAAGGTGCTTGAGCAAATATCGGCGATGACTCGCCACCGCTTTTAGTCCACACTGTTCACGCGAATGTCCCTGAACCGGATCAAACGGCGGGTCAAGCCACTGCTGTCCGCGCCCACTTGTTGTCCACCGCCGTCATACCCGCGCCAGCAATCGTCTGGCCGCAAGCCAGAAGGGCGGAAGGCATAAGGGTGTCGACGAGAGGGGGAGGATCGAATCGCCGATCGCGATTCCGATCTCGTCGCGAACGAACCTTCGGCGCGCTTCGATTCGTTCGGCCACAGCCGGATGGCGGGCTTTGAGCTCAGCGCGCAGCGCGGCGTCGGCGAAGACGATTCCATCCTCGCAATTGAGCGCCCAGCCGGCCCGCATGGGGGTCGGAATGATGTCGACTTGAAACGGCATGCCCGACGCGATGCGTTCACCTGAGCGGGGCCGGATCGGCGTATGGATCCACTCGTCGTGGCCGGTGAGGTGGCCCGGGTTGAGCGCGGACCGCAGGCCGCCGCGCGCGAGCGCCACGCCGACAGCGTCGAACAGGACGCTACCGCTCGCGCCGATATCCGCGGCCCTCGTACCAGGCGATGAGGCCCTCGAAATAGGCGGACGCGGTCTTCAGGAACGCCTCATCATCGTCCGCGATCAATCCGGCGCGGGCGGAAAGGCCGCCCCAGAAGCCGACTCCAACCGTGACGCCGTCACCTCGATTTGCGATTCGGCTTCCTGGCGAGCGCAGGCCGACCACGGGGTCACTCGAGTTGCCGGTCGCAAACATGACGTGGGTGGAAAGGACTTCGCCGGAATAGTCCATCGCGCTCGCCGCCTCCGTTTCGCTTGCGCCCAAACGGGTTCCGGTCAGGATGCGCCAGACGGCGGCGGAGGCGCGCGCGGCGCCGCATTCATGCAAGGCGATCTGATCGGCGTCGATGGTCGAGCGCAGTCCGCTCGTCGGATGCATGAGAACAGGCGTCGCGTCTTTCAAAGCCTCCGTCCCGCCCGCAATCCGGCTCAGCATAGCTGCGAGATAGTGGGGAACGAACAGGCCCGGCGAGGCGTCGTCCCATTCCGCCGGCTCAAGATATTTCCAACCCACGAGCCCAATCGTCTGGCCGCGGCTCAGGCCCGCTTCCCTCAATACGGCGGCGAGATCGGGCTTGAGCGCGCGATCCTGACCCATGAGGCTCAGGCTTTGCGCGAGCGCGATGTCGAGGCCGGGAAGCCCGGCCAATGCCGCGTAGGCTTCGCCCTCGTTGCCAACGATGAGCACACGCTTCTGGCGTGGGCCGAGCAGCAGCAGCGCCTCCTCGAATTGAGGATCGTAGCCCGAGAGGAAAGCGATATTGGCGAGATGTTCGCGGTCGGCGTAGACGACCAGCCAATCGCAGTCGGCGCGTTCATTGGCCTCGCGGCAGCGCGTCACGTATGTGGTTGCGGGAATGCGAGGCGCTTCGAGCGGAACGCCGAAGTCGGGAACGACGACGTCGCGCAGCGTGACTAACATCGGGTTTTTCCCCCTGTCGCAGCGATGGCCGCCCGCCACGCCATCGTCATCTGATAGTCCCTGACGGCGGCAAACACGATCTTCCGGCGGCGATCCTGATCCGTCTTGCGTGCGCCGCGGCGCGTGCTATTCTAACCTTCAAAATAGTGTTAGGAGGTTAAGCATGCTCCGATGTTCTGCGATTCTTGCGGCCGGGCTGCTCTCCTCGCCGACCGCTGTCTTGGCGGAAGACCTCACCGGCCAGGAGATTCGCATCGGCGTCGCCGGTCCGCTGACCACGCCCTCGGCGACGTTCGGGCTGGAGATGCGCCAGGCGGTCGATCTCGCGATCGACGAGCGGAATGCAGCGGGAGGCCTTCTCGGCGGAAAGGTGGTCGCGGAAGTGATCGACGATCAGGCGGACGCGGAAAAAGGAAGGGCCGTCGCCAAGTCGCTCTGTGATGATCCGCGGGTGCTCGCGGTGGTCGGCCACGTGAACAGCGGCGTCATGCTCGCGAGCGAGAAAGTTTATGGGGAGTGCGGGCTTCCGATCGTGACCCCGATGGCCTCCAATCCGGCCGTCACCGAGCAGGGATTGGCCAACGTTTTCCGCCTCACCAACCGCGACGACCATAAGGGCCCGGCTCTCGCGCGCTGGCTCACGACCAAGATGGGCAAGAAAGCGGCTGTCGTGGTCGATGACGGCACGCCCTATGGCAAGGGGCTCGCCGATCAGTTCTCGAGCGGCTTCGCGGCCGTCGGAGGCGCGGTCATCAGCCGCTGGACCGCTAAAGCCGGGCAGACGGATTTCGCCTCTGAAGTCGCCGAATTGCCGAAGGATTTCGATGTTCTGTTCTTCGGCGGCATCAAGGAAGGCGCCTCTATCCTCAAGGACATGCGCAAGGCCGGCCTCAACCAGGTCTTTGCTTGTGGCGACGGCTGCTGGAGTGTCGGCGGCTTCATCAAGCCGGCGGCGGGCGCGGCGACGGCGGGGGAAGGCGTCCGCATTCTCTCAGCCGCTCCCGCGATCGGCGCCGTTCCTGGGTCGGCGGTGTTCGCCGAGCGCTACAAGGCCCGCTTCGGGCCGATCAACAATTACGCCGCAAGCTCCTATGACAGCGCGCGCCTCATTATGAGCGCGATCGAGGCCGCGGCGTCGAAGAAGGGCGGCGCGCCGGATCGCGCCGACGTGCTGGCCGCGCTGAAGGACATAAAGTTTCAAGGCGTCGCTTATGCCGCGCCCGAGGTCTTCGACGCCAAGGGCGACAACACGGCCGCCGTCATCTTCGTCAACGACGTCGATGGCGACCGCTTCCGCGAGATCGATCAGATCGGCGGCCGCTAGAGTGCGGGTATTCTGCTCTCTCGACGTCCCTGCGTCTCGTAATGGAGCAGGGCGTTGACCTTGGCTTCCGCGACATCCGGGTATCTGGCGAGATAGGCTTTGGTTGAGAAAAATGGCCCGGGATCCCGGCCTTCCCGGCTTCCATGGACGAGGTAGTGCAACGCGGCGTCCAGTCCCGCGGCGCGAACGTCCGGATTCATTTCGAGGTAGTGCGCCGAATTGAAGAAGAGCGAGTTGCGGATGGCCTTCAATTCCTTCGCGCTCGGGCGCGGCGATGCTGGCGCTTTTGTACGCTGTTTCCAAAAGAAGCGAGACCTGGCGCTCGTCGAACGACCATGCTTCCGTCCGCCTCGATCCATGATGCCTTCAGCGCGTGCAATCTCCGCGGCGGCTTCTGACCGGACTCGATGAACCTCATCCGCGCTTTCGCGCATGGGCAAGTCAAAGATCGCCGAGGCTGTCTCAAAACCTGCACGCAGGTCGTCGAGCTTGTTCAGGACGCTACTGTCTCCCGAGTCCCGGACGAGGTCGATCATGGCGATGTAGGTCCGTCGGACCAGATCATTGACGGCTGGATGCGCCTCGAATTCCGCCTCACTCGTTCGCTGACGGCGCAGATCAGCCGATACGAATTCATCCACCTCCGAGAACGCGTCTTCATACCAATGCGGCCAGATCAGGCCCCACTGTTCGCTGACCCGCGTGAGCGCTTTGCGGCGGTCGCCAAGAAATTGGGGCCAGTCCAGAACAGCGCGGGCCATGCCGCGGGTAGCGATCTCGGCGTCGAGGGCGTGGCGCAGCCACAGCAGACACCCGTAGGCAGGGCCGAGGCGGTCGCGGCAACTGAGGGATTGGGCGACTTCAAGCGGCGACCGGATCGGCAGCAGCGCGCGCACTGACCAGTTCGCCTCCGCAAACACCGGGCCCCAGAATGGCATGAGCCGGCACATGCGCGGATCCTTCATGACGGCAAATCCGACGTCGCCGAATTCTTCCGTCAGGACTTCCTTCGCGCGTACGCGCAACGCATCCGCCTCGACTTTACGGATCTTGGCGAAATTGAATTTACGCCAGTCTTTCCAATCGCTCCCGCCGGCAGCGAGGACGGCGTCATTCAAATCCACGATGACAGAAGATTCCCAAAATCCTCGCTCGTTGTCGGCGCTCGGCGGCATCAAATGTCGAGGGGCGGCGGCGCCAAGACGGACGAGCGCTCCGGCCGCGCTCGACGTTCCGCTGCGATGCATGCCAAGCACAACGACCAGGATCTTGTTCAAACCTTTGGCGTCGACCCTGGGATGACCGACGCTGATGAACAAGCACGCGACTCCTTGGGAGGACGGGGCGTCTTTCCCCGGCGGGGGACGCCTCTCAGCATGATCAAATCACCCCAAGGAACTACAGGTAAGACTGCGAATTCCGCAATGGATGAAGCCCATAGTTCTCATAACAAATTGGTGAATGATTCGCTAATCTGCAGGGAACAAAGCAGATAGCCTCAGCATAAAATCGAGTTTACTTTCGCGTTTTAGGCTCCTTGCTGTGCATACGCCCTCTAGGGAAGGGAGCGGAAGATGCGTGACGAAGGGTTCAAGCCGCCGCCTTCTGGTAGTCCTTCACGTCCGTGAAGCCGATCTTTGGCCAGCGCTCCTGCTCGTAGCGCAGGTTGAAGGCGCTCGACGCCATGAACACCGGCGCGCCGTCAAGATCAGAGGCGATCGAGGACGGATAGGCGTCGAGGAATTTGCCAATCTCCGCCTTGTCGCTTGATGAGACCCAGCGGCAAATCTCGAAGCGGCTCGGCTCGAACGTGACTGGCAAGCCGTATTCGGCATTAAGCCGCTCAGTGAGCACGTCGAGTTGCAGGGCTCCAACGACGCCAACGATCGCCGCCGCGCCGTCATGGGGCAGGAACACCTGCACGACGCCTTCTTCCGCCATCTGCTGCAACGCCTCGCGGAGCTTCTTGGCTTTCATCGCGTCCGCGAGTTTGACCCGGCGCAGAATTTCCGGGGCGAAGCTCGGCACGCCGCGAAAGACGATCTGCTCGCCCTCGCTCAAGGTGTCGCCGATCCGCAAAAGCCCATGATTGGGGATGCCGACGACGTCCCCGGCGAACGCCTCCTCCGCGAGCGAGCGATCCTGGGCGAAGAAGAATTGCGGCGCCGATAGCGTGACCGGCTTGCCGGTGCGGACGAGCTTCGCCCGCATGCCGCGTTGGAGCTTGCCCGAGCAGACGCGCATGAACGCAATGCGGTCGCGATGGTTCGGATCCATGTTGGCCTGGATCTTGAACACGAAGCCGGTCATCTTCGGCTCATCCGCCTGCACTGTGCGGCTCTGAGCTTCCTGCGCGCGGGGGCTCGGCGCGAATTCGGCCAGAGCGTCGATGAGATCCTTGACGCCGAAATCCTTGAGCGCGCTGCCCCACAGGACTGGGGTCATATGGCCTTCGAGAAAGGCTTTCTTGTCGAAAGCCTTGAGCCCCTCGACTGCGAGGTTGAGCTCTTCGATCGCCTGTGTGCGTTCGTGCTCGGGCAGAAGCTCGGCGACGCGCGGATCGTCGGGGCCGTTCACAGCGAACGTCGGCGCGTCCTTGCCGAGCGGCGTGAGGCGGCTTCGCCGAATGTCATAAGCGCCGGCGAGCGAGCGTCCCCGGCCGATCGTCCAGGTGAGCGGCGCGGAATTGAGCGCAAGGGTCTTCTCGATTTCGTCGAGGAGATCGAACGGATCACGGGTCTCGCGGTCCATCTTGTTGATGAAGGTGACGATCGGAATGTCGCGCAGGCGGCATACTTCAAACAGTTTGCGCGTGCGCGCCTCGATGCCCTTGGCCGCATCGATGACCATGACGGCCGAATTGACGGCGGTGAGGGTGCGGTAGGTGTCTTCGGAAAAGTCTTCGTGGCCGGGCGTATCGAGCAGGTTGAAAACACAATCGCCGTATTCGAACGTCATCACCGAGGTGACGACGGAAATGCCGCGGTCGCGCTCGATGCCCATCCAGTCAGAGCGGGTCTGACGGCGATTGGCCTTGGCGCGCACTTCGCCGGCGAGCTGAATGGCGCCGCCAAACAGGAGCAGCTTTTCGGTCAGCGTCGTCTTGCCGGCGTCGGGGTGCGAGATGATCGCGAAGGTGCGTCGGCGCGCGACGGGGTTCGGGTCAGTCATGGTCTTTGGGTTGTAGGGAAGACGCCCCTTACTTAGTGTGGATGGGCTGGAGAGGGAAGGGCGCGTTGCTTGAGGGCGTCGAGAACCGAGCCCCGAAGGCCTCCGTCGATCGGACAGCGCCTTAATCCAGCTTTGGATGCTTCGGTTCGACCGTATTGTCCGATACGTTTGGTATGGGTTATGAACTTGATATTGACGCGCCCGCAACAACACCGGTGAGACGAATGCGTCCCGCGCGGAGGAGGAATGGATCGCAAGTGGCTGCCGCTCAACGCGCTCAGAGCGTTTGAAGCGGCCGGACAACATCTCAGCTTCACCGCCGCCGCCAATAGCCTGACGGTCGCGCAGAGCGCGGTCAGCCGTCACGTGATCGTGCTCGAGAATTTTCTCGGCGTCTCGCTGTTCGAACGGCGCCCCCAACAGCTGGTACTGACCGAAGCGGGGCGCCACATCCTGCCCGTCGTTTCGAAGTCCTTCGATCGTATCGACCAGGCGCTGGGCGAGGTCATCAAGGAGAAGGGCCGGCCGAAGCGGGTGCTCAAGGTCGCGCTGCCGACGTCGTTCGCTCACCGCCTCGCCATTCCGATCTTACGCGATTTTCGCTCCGAAAACGCCGGCATCTCGCTTGAGATCGTCTCCAAGCCGACGACCGGCCCGGAAGTTGACGGCGACATCGACATCGCCATCGTCTATTCGGAGCCCCGCGTCACCGACGCGATCCACGATCTTTTATGGATGGTGCGCTCGACGCTTCTGTGCAGCCCGAAGCTGCTTGAAGGAATGGACGCCAGCGATCTGGGCCGGCTCATCGCCGCCAGCGACCTCCTTCACCTCAAGATCGATGGTCGGTCCCGGCACTTTTTCTGGGAAATGTTCGTCCGCTCAATCGGGCGTCCCGATATCGCGGTCGATCGGGGCCTCGTGTTCGATACTCAGCAACTCGCGGCCCAGTACGCGATGATGGGCGATGGGCTCGCGCTGCTTGATCCGCTGCTGTTCCACGAGGAGATCAAGGCCGGACGGCTGGTGCGCCCGTTCGATCTCTGGCTCGACGAAGGCTACGGCTATTATCTGACCACCCATCCCGAGGATCTGAGCAACGAGGCGGTGGCGTTGTTCCGATCTTGGCTGATTGCGCGCTTTGCTGGCGGCGCGCCAGCTCCGGCGCCGGAGCCCGAACCCGCCGCCGAGGCGCCGAAGCTGCAAGGCGCTCCCGCCGAGCCGCCAAAGCTGCGCGCGGCGAAATAGCGGCGCGAGACCTCGCAAAAATCGACATGCTGAGACGCCATTTTGGCGCGCGCGTGGGTAAGACGGCTGCGCTAGACTAACCTGGCGGCGAATCGCGGTCGGCGATCTCTGACGAGAATCCGGGGAATGTCATGACGATGGATTCGCCGCCGCAGGAAACCGGGCGCCGCCGCCGGCGCACGGCCGAGCGGGGCGGAGGGTCGGGCGCGCCTCAGCCCCCTGTCCAGCCAGAGTCGCCGTTCGCCCCGCTCGAGCTTGTTTCGCGCGACGAGCTCGAATCGATCCACCAGGCGGCGCTCATTGTGCTGAAAGAGATCGGGATCGACTTCCTGCACGCTGAAGCGCGAACGATGCTGAAGGGCGTTGGCGCCGAGGTCGATCCGGTTTCGAGTCGCGTTCGCTTCGAGCCTGCCTTGGTTGAGGCGCATATCGGCTTCGCGCCCAAAGCGTTCAGGCTGCATGCGCGCAACGCCGCGCGTGATCTTTCAATCGGCGGGCGGCATGCCGCTTTCGGCACCGTGGCGAGCGCCCCCAATTCGTTCGACCGCGCGGGCGGCCGGCGGCCCGGCGCCGGGCGCGACTATCAGAACTTCATTCGCCTCGGGCAGAGCTTCGATTCGATTCATTTCATCGGCGGCTATCCGGTCGAGCCGATCGACATTCCCGCCTCCATCCGTCATCTCGATGCGCTGTTCGACATGCTGACGCTGTCCGACAAGCCGGTGCACGCCTATAGCCTCGGGCGCGAGCGCAACCTGGACGCCATCGAGATGGTCAAGATTGCGCGGGGACTCGACGATGCGACGCTGGAGCGCGAGCCTTCGTTGTTCACGGTCATCAACTCGTCGTCGCCACTGCGGCTCGACACCCCGATGGTGGAAGGAATCATCCAGATGGCGCGCCGCAACCAGGTGGTGGTGATGGCGCCATTCACCCTTGCTGGCGCAATGGCGCCGGTGACGCTCGCCGGCGCGCTCGCGCAGCAGCACGCCGAGGCGCTGGCGGGCCTCGTTTTGACTCAAGCTACGCGGCGGGGCGCGCCTTTCATCTATGGCGGATTCACCTCGAATGTGGATATGAAATCGGGCGCGCCGGCCTTCGGCACGCCGGAATATATGAAAACTTCGATCGTCGGCGGCCAGCTGGCGCGCCGCCTTGGCCTGCCTTATCGCTCCTCGAACGCCAATGCGGCCAATTCGCTCGACGCCCAGGCGGCCTACGAAAGCGTGTTCTCGCTCTGGGGCGCGATCATGGGCGGCGTCAACTTTCTGATGCATGGGGCGGGCTGGATGGAGGGTGGCTTGCAAGCTTCGTTTGAGAAAATGGCGCTCGACGCCGATCTTTTGGCGATGGTCGCCGAGTTCTTGCGTCCGCTGCGCGTTGACCAAGCGGAGCTGGCGGTTGAGGCGATGCGGGAGGTCGGCCCCGGCGGGCATTTCTTTGGCGCCGGGCACACGCAGTCGCGCTATCGCACCGCCTTTTTCCAGCCCGCCATCTCGGACTGGCGCAACTATGAGACTTGGCGCGAAGCCGGCTCGCCGACCGCGGTCGACGCAGCTGAGCGCATCGTCGCCGACCGCCTGCGCGATTTCCTCGCGCCTCCGCTCGAGGCCGAGCGCCTTGAGGCGCTGACCGCCTTCGTCGCCCGCCGTAAAGAAGAAGGCGGCGGGCCGACCGACTTTTGAACGCTCTCGCGCCGCCGGGCGGCTCCCGCATGCGCCTGCATGTGACGGTTGCCGCGATGTTCTTCGCCTTCGGCGTCGGCGCCGGCCTCTGGGGCGGCGCGTCGGGCGCGATTTTGATTCGCGCCGGCGTCGACGCGGCGACGTTCGGCGTTCTCCTGACCGTCTACACCGGCGCCTATCTCATCGCCATGTCGGCGGGCGGGGCGGTGGCGCATCGTTTTGGCGTCGATCAGGCGCTCTCTGTCTCGGCGATTCTTTTCGGCGCGGCGCTCTGCGCGCTGCTCAACGCTTCGAGCAAAGCCTGGGTCGCGATCGCTCTGATCGTCTCGGGCTTTGTCGGGGGCGTCGTCGACCTCTTGATGAACGCCGAGGGCGCGCGGATCGAGCGCCGGCTCGGGCGCCCGATCCTGGCTCGGCTGCACGCCGCCGCGTCCGCCGGCATGGCGCTCGGCGCGATCCTCGGCAGTTTGATCGTCGTCGGGCCAGCGCCGTGGGCGGCGGGCCTTGTCGCTGCGCTCGGGCTCGCCGGCGCTGGCGTCGCCTACCATCGCGCGGCGCGGACCGATCGTCCTCCTTCGGCGGCGGTCGGGTCGGTCGGACGAAGCGGATTGTCCTTCGCGCCAGCTCTGATCGGGCTTGGAATTGTCGTCGGCGTCTCGATCGCGGCGGAACTCGCAGCGTCCGTGTGGTCGTCGCTGCTGTTGCGCGAGGAAGCGCCGAAGCTCGCGGCGATTTCCGGCCTCGGCGCGGCGTTCTTTTCCGCTTGCCAGGCTGCGCTGCGGTTCAACGTCGACGCGATTCGCTTTCGGGTCAGCGACCTTCGCATCATCATCGCTTCGTTCGCGATCGCGGCCGCTGGCTTCGCTCTGGTCGGCGTGCAAGCCGGGTTCGCGGCCAGCGTCGCGGGCTTCGCCCTGATCGGCGTTGGCACCGGGCCTATCGTGCCGTGCAGTTTCGCGCTTGCCGCGCGTGAGGGGGCGGCGGGACCCGCGGTCGGGCTCGCGTCAGCCTCGTTGTTCAGCGCGCTGACCCGCCTGCCGGCGCCGTTGGCGACGGGCGCGATCGCGCAGGCTTTGTCGCTGTCGGCCGCGTTCGCCGCCTTCGCGCTCGCATTGGCTACGACAGCGGCCGCCGTGTCGATCATCGCTTACCTCGGTCGCGGGCGACGAGCGGCGCGCAATGCGTGAGCGTCGGACGCTGCAGATCCAGGCATTGCTTTGGCGCCGCTGTTATTGCAGAGGAAGCCGCCGCCAGCGATTGCAACGGCGACCCGCCACCCCGGGAAATGAATGCCCAAGATAAGGCCGGTTATCATGTGCGGCGGGTCCGGCACCCGCATGTGGCCCGAATCGCGGGAGAGCCTGCCCAAGCAGTTCATTCCCCTGATCGGGCAGCGCTCGACCTTTCAGACGATTGTCGGTGTGGTTGGCGATGCTTCCGTGTTCGATCCGGCGGTGGTCATCACCAATTACGACTATCGTTTTCGGGTCGCTGAACAATTGCGGGAGATCGGCGCCGAGGCCGAGATCCTGCTCGAGCCGGACCGGCGCGACAGCGCCGCCGCGGTCGGCGCCGCGGCCGCGTGGGCGGCCGCGCGCGATCCCAAGACAATTGTCGCGATTCTCGCCGCCGACCATGTGTTCGAGAACGGGAAACAATTCGCCGCCCTTTGCGCGCAGGCCTATGCGGTGGCCGATGCGGGCGAAATCGTCACCTTCGGCGTCACCCCCGACCATCCCGCCACCGGCTACGGTTACATCCACCCGGGCCCCCCGCTGGCGCTTGATTCCCATGTGCGGCGGATCGAGCGATTCGTGGAGAAACCCGACGAAGCGCACGCGCGTGCGTTCATTGAAGGCGGCTATCTCTGGAACTCGGGCAATTTCATCTTCCGCGCCGACGTCATGCTGGAGGAGCTTCAGCGTTTCGAGCCCGAGATCGCGGCTGCGACCGCGGCCGCGGTGTCGGCTGCGAAAAAGGACCTCGGCTTCGTCGTCCTCGACCACGAATCCTTCGCCAAGGCGCGCAAGACCTCGATCGACTATGCGGTGATGGAGCGAACCGACAGGGCGGTGGTGCTGACGGCCGACGTCGGATGGTCGGACGTCGGCGAGTGGTCGACCGTCTGGCGGCTCAGCCCACGCGACGCCGACGGCAACAGCCTGCGCGGGCGGGCGGTGGTCATCGATTCGTCCAACGTGCTGGTGCGTTCGGAAGGGCAATTGGCCGCCGTTATCGGCCTCAAGGACGTCATTGTCGTGGCCACGGGCGACGCGGTCCTGGTCGCCGACCGGTCACAGACCGCAAAGGTCAAGACGCTCGTCGAGAGCCTCAAGGCTGAAGGCCATCCCGAAGCGACCGAGCATCGGCGCAATTACCGGCCATGGGGCTATTATCAGAGCGTCGACCGGGGCCCGCGCTATCAGGTCAAGCGCATTGTGGTGCGGCCTGGCGGGCGTCTCTCGCTGCAAAAGCACCACCACCGCGCCGAGCATTGGGTGGTCGTGCGCGGCGCCGCCGAGGTCACGCTCAATGAGAAAGTGACGCTCGTTCACGAGAACGAATTGATCTACCTGCCGATTGGCTCGACGCACCGGCTCGCCAATCCAGGCAAGATCGACGTGGAGCTGATCGAGGTTCAGACCGGCAGTTATTTCGGCGAGGATGACATCGTCCGAATCGACGACGTCTATAACCGGAAATGAGGTGATGGCGGCGCCGTCAAGCGGCGCCGCCATTCAGGTTGGTTAGTGCTGCTCCTGCGAAGCCAGGCGCGCGATCTGGTGGATGTCGGCGCGGTCGATGCCGATGTCGTGCAACTCGCGATCGGAATAAGCCGAAAGCTCCTGCAAAACGTTCCAATAGACGCGGCGTGTGCGCAGAAAGCGTGTAAGAGAGAAATTCTTCATGGCGGTCTCCTTTTGACTGACCGCCCTCCTGACCCGGCCTCAATCAGCGAGCCCGAGGAATTCGCTCCCTCACCTAGACCAGCCCTACCTAAATTGCTGCACTGCAGAAGTCAATGGTGCACTGCAAAAATAAATGTCAAAACTGCATGGCGATGATCCTGTGTGTGGCAATAAAGCGCCACAATCGGCACTCAACTGCAGAAATAGTTAACAATCTGTTATCAATCCGTGAGTACACATGCAAATGCAGCATAGAACGCCTGTGTGCCGTGCTGCCCTTCGACGGAAGAGGCTAGTGATTCTCGATGGTTTTCGGGCGTTTCTGCCGGCCGCCGCCTGAAAGAGATTTGACAGCCGCGGCCCGCCGCTCTAGGGAAGCCGCAACTTCAGGCGCGCTCTCGGGCACGAGAGCGCGTTTGTCGTTTGACGCACCCGCGGCTTTCAGGCCTTGCTCGGCCAAAAGCCTGTCGGCGCTCTTCGAGCGCAGAGGAGGGCGCGTTCCTCGTTGAAACCCGTGACTGAAGAGGAACCGCGATGACGAAGCGCGCACAAGCGAAGTACAAGATCGATCGCCGGATGGGCGAAAACATCTGGGGGCGCCCTCGCAGCCCCTTCAACAAGCGTGAATACGGGCCGGGCCAGCATGGCCAGCGCCGCAAGGGCAAGGCGACCGACTTCGGCACCCAGCTCAAGGCCAAGCAGAAGGTCAAGGGCTATTACGGCAACATTTCGGAGCGCCAGTTCCACTCTTATTACGTCGAGGCGCTCCGCCTCAAGGGCGACTCGAGCGCCAATCTCATTGGCCTGCTCGAGCGCCGGCTCGACGCCCTGATCTACCGGGCCAAATTCGTGCCGACCGTGTTCGCGGCGCGCCAGTTCGTCAACCACGGCCACATCCGGGTCAACGGTCGGCGGGTGAACATTCCCTCCTATCAGGTGAAGGTCGGCGACCTCATCGAGATCAAGGAAGCCTCGCGTCAAATGCCGCTGGTGCTTGAGGCCAACGCGCTGGCCGAGCGTGACGTGCCCGACTATGTCGAAGTCGATCACGCCAAGGGCACCGCCAAACTCTCTCGCGTTCCCGGGCTCTCGGAGGTGCCGTATCCGACGCATATGGAGCCGAATCTGGTCATCGAGTTCTACTCGCGCTGACGATTCGCTCGGGGCTCGCCGAAGCGAGCCCCGCTGCTGTCTAGCCCCTGCTGGGACCTTGGGTCTCAAGAGGTTTTCCTAGTCTCCCGCCTGCGCGCGATCGCCCGGCGGGGCGGACCTGCGACTGCCAGATCTCCAGGATCCCATGCCGATCCCTCGCTCCGGAACCGCGGGCCTCGGCGTCGTTCTCTATCTCGCCGGCGTCGCCATGTTCGCGGTCAACGACGCGCTCGGCAAATGGCTTGTCGCGGACTATGGCGTCGGGCAGCTGATGATGTTGCGCACGATCGGCGCCGGCGCCGTTCTCGCGCCGATGCTCCTTTCGCAGCGCGTCAAACTGATCGATCCGCGCCGACCCGGGCTTCAGGTTCTGCGTGTCCTCTGCGCAGCCGCGGATACGTTCGCCTTCTACTACGCCACTCGCACCATGCCGCTTGCCGACGTCATGACCTTCTATATGGCGACGCCGCTCATCATCACCGCGCTGTCCGCGCCGCTGCTTGGCGAAAAAGTCGAGCGCTTTCGCTGGATCGCCGTCCTGGTCGGCTTCGTGGGCGTCCTCATTGCGCTGAGGCCCTCGCCGCAGATGCTGTCCCGGTCCGCCCCGATCGCGCTCATCGGAGCGATCGCCTATGCTCTCAGCCAGACGATCACGCGCGACCTTCGCGGCATCCACTGGGCGCCGCTCGTCCTGTGGCAGTTCGTCGGCTCTGGCCTGATTGGCGCGGCGACCGTTCCCTGGGCGTGGACGACGCCAAGTCTCTTTGACCTCTGTCTTATGTTCCTTGTCGGCGTGGTGGCGATGATCTGCATCATCTGCGTCGTTCGGGCCCTTGGTTTCGCCCGCGTCGCGGTGCTGGCTCCGCTGCAATATACGGGGCTCCTGTGGGCCGCGATCCTGGGCTGGCTGGTCTGGCGCGACGCGCCCTCGCCGCCGATCGTCATCGGCAGCGCGATCATCATCGGCAGCGGGCTTTACGTCGCGGCGAGAGGCAAGAGGGTCGGCAAGGCGGCGGCGTAGGACGCCGAGACTCCTTTCCACCACGCCTCGTCCCGAGGCGCCGCGAAGCGGCCACGAGGGACGTCCCAGCGTGGGCGAGTGGGCGTTGCCTGCAGCAGCGTCCTTCGAGACGCGCCTTCGGCGCTCCTCAGGACGAGGGCGTGAGTAAACCAGAACGCCTCTCGTCCTGGTTCACGCTCCGTCGCGGGTCGCGGGCCATGCGCCCGAGAAGGTCTTGCCAGCCGTATCCTCGGCTTCCACGCGAAACATCTTGGCGCCGTTCGGCCTGAAGGTGAAGCGGAAGTTCGGGTCCTCCGAGATCGATATGCCCGCGGCCATCGAGAAGACGAGATCCGGCCCCTGATAGACCGCGAGCTTCTCGATGTAGCGTGACGGCGTATAGAGCCGGGTCACCTGATCCATCTGCAAACCGGAATTGTTCGGGTGGCGGATCATGAGAACCGCCTCGTTCGGCGTATCGGGAGTCGCCGGCAGGATGCGGAACTTCATCTGGCCGAGCGTCGCCAGCGCTTCGTCCATGCTCTTGACCATGGGCGCCGAGCAGCCGCCCGACGCCTTGATGTAACGCGTCGCCATACGCAGCGAGCCGTCGCTGAGTTCCGCGACCACGCGGGTGTTGGTGTAGGAATTGACCCGCACGCGGGTTGAGATGCGCGTGTCGCCGGCCTTCTCGCCGAGCGTGAAGGCGGCCGCGAGCGGCACCGGATTCTCATCGATGATGAGCGTCAGCTTGGCGACGCGGCGCGTGTCGCCTTCAGGCAGTTTCGCCGAAAACGACATCGGCACGATCGCGGCGTCCTCGGCGCGCACAGGCGCCTCGAACGACACGAGGCTCTTGTCTTCCTGGATGGGCGCGTCGTTGAAAAAGAGGTGCACGAGCTCCGGCCAGGAATCGGGCTCATCGGCGGCTTGAGCGAAGGCGTGTCCGCCTGTCGCGCAACCCAGCGCAAGGCCGGCCAGCGTCTGTCGTCTTGTAAGCATGTGCGCCATCGAAGCGCCTCCATCCCGAGCGTCAGTCTATGGGTCCCATTCGAATTCCGAATAGGCCGCCGTCACGTTGCGCCGATTATAGTCCTCGAACAGCCGCCAGTCATCCCGCTCGGATTGCCCGGCCCATTGGGTCGCGCCATCGACAGGCTCGCCCTTGGCGATCGAGGCCTTCACGTCCTTCGCGAGACCCTCGAAATACGCCCGCTCGCTGTCGAGCGCCTGCGGCCAGGGCAAGCCGGCGGGCCCGTGGCCGGGAATGACGCGCACGGCCGGAACCTTGGCCAGCGCGGGAAGATCGACAAGCCAGCCTTTCAGCGAGCCGTCGATGATCGGCAGATGCTTCACGAAGACGAGATCGCCGGCGAACAGCGTCTTTGTCGTCTGGTCGAGGACGGTGAGGTCGCAGTCCGTGTGCGCCGGGGGCCAGGCCTGCAAGTCGAGCGTCCGGCCGCCGAGATCGAGCGTCATGTGGTCCGCCACTAGCAAGGTTGGCGGAATGAGCTTCACCTCGTCGACGAGCTTGTCGCCGATGATCCGGCGAAACGCCTTGAGGTAGAATTCGCCGCGCATCGCCAACGCCCGCGGCAGATTGTGATGGCCGACAAAGGTCGCGCCCAATCCGTCGAAAGCGGCATTGCCGAAGACGTGATCCGGATGCTCGTGCGTGTTGATGACATAGAGGATGGGCTTGTTGGTCACGGACCGGATGGCGGCGAGCAGCCGCTTGCCGACCGGGACGCTGCCGCCGGTGTCGGTCACCGCCACGCCCTTGTCGCCGATCACGAAGCCGATGTTGGCGATGTCGCCCAGATTCTCTTCGCTCATCAGGGCGATTTCGCCGACGTGGACGAACACGCCGGGCGCGACTTCCTGCACTGTCAGCGGCGAGAGCGTATCGCCGCACGCCGCGCCTTGCGCGCAGAGGACGACCGCCGCGACGAGGACGCCGATGAGCCAGCGCATGTTTGGGAAGCCGAAGTTTTGCGGGGGCTTTGTTATGGCGTTTCCTTTGCTTCCGGCTTCTTGCTTTAAGTTCCTGATGTCATGGCCGGGCTTGTCCTGGCTTGTCCCGGCCATCCACGCTGTGAACGCAGGCGCCGCTTCGCGTAGCGCCAATCTAGCCGCGCTCGCTGAGCGCGGCTAGACGCGGTTGGCGACTGCGTCTCCAACGTCGCGACCAATCAACGATCGCATCGAAACAAGCGACGGATTCGTTGCACAGCCGGCCGCACGGACGGGCTCGTCTACAACCTTCGACCCGCAGAGTTGCAATCGGCTCCCAGGCGAGCTTCGATGGCTTTGACGTCGTCGGGCTCCTCGACGAGCGCCGGTCGTTGGAGAAGCAAACTGGGGGCGCACGGAGCCGGTTTGAGATAAAAGGGGTTCGAAGTTGCGATGGACGCTTATCGGCGCCCTCGGCGTCTTGTTGATCGCATCCTTCGCCGCAGCGGCGGGCGATAGGCCGCCCGAGCCGGATTCCTACCGGCAGGGCGATTATCGCGCGCCGACGCCGGCGAGTCTCAAGGGCGCGCGCGTGCTGACGACCGACGAGGCGGCGGCGATGTGGCGCGGCGGCGAGGCCGCCTTCATCGACGTCCTGCCGCAGGCGCCGCGCCCCAAGGATCTGCCCGCCGATGTCGTCTGGCGGGAGAAGCCCCGGTCCGACATCCCGGGCAGCCTGTGGCTCCCCGACACCGGTTACGGCGAACTCGCTCCCGTCATGCTCGACTATTTTCGGCGCGGGCTCGACAAGGCTTTGGGCGAGCGCCAGGGTCCACTCGTGTTCTACTGCCTCAAGGATTGCTGGATGTCCTGGAACGCGGCCAGGCGCGCGCTCGCGCTCGGCTACACGGACGTCGTCTGGTATCCGGAGGGTTCGGACGGTTGGGCCGCGGCCGGCCTGCCGGTGGAGAAAAGGGAGCCCGAACCACGCCCATGAATTTGCGCGTGCTCGACCGGATCATAGAGTGCGCTCTTTCACACCTTAGTTGGCGCAATTGAGACTTTTCATAAAATAAATTATACTGTAATCGATCTAAATCCGGGCCTTGGCGCGATAAATCAGAATCTATTTTTGTCCGCTGATGGCTTTGTTGTCCCAACAAATCCTGATCCGTTTTCGAATATGGCCTTGCACACCTTGGCGGATAGAGTTGTTAAGTGGAATCAGTGGCGGCGTGCATCTTTCGATATTTACAAGGACACCCAGTATCCGTTGAAGTCGAGTCCGGTAACGTTTCTAGGGACTATTACGTCACGCTTCAATAAGCACTCCAGCAAGGCAGCTAAGAAATTTGATGAACGCATTCGAGAGATAGACAGTACAGTTGAGAATGTTCTCTTTCCTCGCCTTAGCCAGGAAGGAATGGCGCTACCTCGCGAGAGGTATCAAGCTGCGTTCGAGCGCTACCCTGACATGGACGCTGGAACGCCAACGAGTGAATTTTCTCTTGCGAGGATACCCGACTTCCAATCTCTTGCCCAAATAGCAAGCCAAAATGAGGTTCCCGTCGCTGCTGTAACTGAAGATATGTTACGCGATGCTAGTTTGTATGGGAACTCGCTATCAGCCGCGATCAAAAACGTCAGTCAATTTAAAAAAATATTTGAGTGTATATCTTCGAAGGTGGAAATGTTAATAAATGACTAGTCGGGCGAAATTATTATTCGACTCCCATCTGCAAGAATGCCGTGAAGCAATAACACTGTATGAGCATTTCGAGAAAACATCGATATATCGCGCAGATTTTAATTTGCGTTTCGTTTGGATAGCGGCCGTATCGGCGCTGGACCAGTACATCTCACAGCTTATTTTAGAGGTCGCTACAGAGGCATACGCCAATAAAATAGCACTCACTCCTAAACTACTGTCAGATGGCGTCTTACTATCAAATGCCTTGGAATTGAGAGATGCTAATTCTGTCGATTTGATTCTAATATTCAAGCGCATCTTGAGCGAGTGTATAAGTCACAAAAGTTTTCAGCATCCAGACAAAATCGCCGAAGGACTATCGTACATTTGGAGCCAAAAGCACAAGTGGCAACACATAGCTGGAGTGCTTCAGATTACAATGGACGAGTTGAAGGGTACCTTGGAAAGTATAGTGGATCGAAGAAATTTAATTGCTCACAACGCGGATTACGATGAGGCTCGCGGCGAGAAGCTTCCGGTCGATAAAATACAGGCAAGAGAAGTTATTAAGTTTTTAGCGGCCATCGCCAGTGTAATCGAGTTGGAAGTCTCGAAACCCTGAAGCGCGCCTGGTAATCCGAGGGTTCGGACGGTTGGGCTGTGGCCGGTCTCCCGCTCCAAGCGCTACTTTCGGGGCGGAACTAAAAGGGGTTGTAACGCACTGAGAACATTAAGGCGCGGAACTAAAAATGCTGCTGAGTGCGGCGTACTCATTGAACGCGCTCCCCCACGGGAGGTTCGATTGATCCAATTCCACGCTACCCAGGATCCATCTAGAATACGCAAAGTGGAGCGAGCGTGAGCGTATGGCCGACCTCGAACCGATTGCCTATTCCGACGCGAAGATCCGCTCGATCCTCGAGCGAGCGAAGACGATCGCGCTTGTCGGCGCGTCGGCGAACTGGAACCGCCCCAGCTATTTCGTGATGAAGTACCTGCAGGGCAAAGGCTATCGCGTGATCCCCGTTAATCCGGGTATCGCGGGCAAGCCTCTGCTCGGCGAGACGGCCTATGCGTCGCTGCGCGACATTCCGGACAAGGTCGACATGGTCGACGTGTTCCGTCGGTCCGAGGACGCGCCCCCCATCGTCGAGGACGCAATCGCCATCGGCGCCAAGGTCGTGTGGATGCAGCTCGGCGTTCGCAATGACGCGGCGGCGAAGGCGGCGGAAGCGGCCGGCATCGAAGTGATCATGAACCGCTGCCCGAAGATCGAGTTCGGGCGGCTCGGCGGCGAATTGTCGTGGAGCGGCGTCAACAGCGGCATCATCCAGAACCGGCCGCCCGCCGCGCCGCTGCAGCGCCGGATCAAGGCCCGTCCGGCGGCGCCGCGCAATCTCGATTACGGCTTCGAAACGCGCGCGATTCACGCCGGCGCCGCGCCCGATCCCACCACTGGCGCGCGTTCGACCCCGATCTATCAGACGACGGCCTACGTGTTCGACGACGTCGACCACGCCGCTTCGCTCTTCAACCTGCACAATTTCGGCTACATCTATTCGCGGCTGACCAATCCGACCGTGTCGGTGCTTGAAGAGCGCATCGCGGCGCTCGAGGGCGGGCGCGCCGCGGTCGCCGCCTCTTCGGGCCATGCGGCGCAGTTCCTGACCTTCTTCACGCTGATGGAGCCGGGCGACGAGTTCCTCGCCTCGCGCAACCTTTACGGCGGCTCCCTCACCCAGTTCGGCCTTTCATTCAAGAAGCTCGGCTGGACCTGCCATTTCGTCGATCCGACCGAGCCTGAGAATTTCCGCAAAAGCCTGACGCCGAGATGCAAGGCTATCTTCATTGAGAACCTCGCCAATCCGGGCGGCGTCGTCGTCGATATCAGGCGCGTCGCCGATATCGCGCATGAGGCGGGTCTGCCGCTGATCGTCGACAACACGCTCGCCACCCCTTACCTCTGCCGGCCGATCGAGCACGGCGCCGACATCGTCGTGCACTCGACCACCAAGTTCCTCGCGGGCCACGGCAATTCGCTCGGCGGCGTGGTGGTCGAATCGGGCAAGTTCGACTGGTCGCAAGCGGGCCGCTTTCCCTCGCTGACCGAACCGGAGCCCGCCTATCACGGGCTGAAATTTTTCGAGAATTTCGGCGATTTCGCCTTCACCATGAAAGCGCGGGCGGTCGCCTTGCGCGACTTTGGTCCCGCGCTCGCGCCGATGAATGCGTTCCTCACCATCACCGGCGTCGAAACCCTGCATGTGCGGATGGAGCGGCATGTCGAGAATGCTCGCAAGGTAGCCGAATTTCTCGCCAAGCATCCCAAGGTCGCCTGGGTCTCCCACGCCAGCCTGAAGGACAGTCCGTATGTCAAGCTCGCGCAAAAGTACCTGCCGAAAGGCGCGGGCGCCGTGTTCACCTTCGGCGTCAAGGGCGGGTTCGAGGCCGGCGTCAAGCTGGTCGAGGGCGTGCGCCTGTTCTCCCATCTGGCGAATATCGGCGACACGCGCAGCCTGATCCTGCATCCGGCCTCGACCACGCATCGGCAGCTCACCGACGAGCAGCGCGCCGCCGCGGGGGCGGGCGATGATGTCGTTCGCCTCTCGATCGGCCTCGAGACGGCCGACGATCTGATCCGCGACCTCGATGGCGCGTTGGGGACGTGACGCTTATTGCCGCCCGCAGGCCACGTTTCGCGGCGCCGGCTCGTCGCCTTGGGCTGGAGGAGGGCAAGTTCGCTCGACGCTGATCGACCCGGTGGACTGTTACGCGCGTGTCCTGACCAGGACATTGCGGATCGCCGCCCTGTTTCGCATCACTATATCAGCCATTCCCAGAATCCCCAGCAAAATCGGGATGGCCGAGATCAGCATCTCGAGGCTGTCATCGCCGTTGTCGGGACTGAATCCGAAGGCGGTCTCGATCCAACGATCGGGCATGAGCGCAAAGACCAGGCCGATGAAAATGAAGGCGAGGGCGACCCGGGTTCGCCCGCTCATCGAACCGAACATTGTCTTCTCCAATCCTCTGCCGCATCGTGCCGGCGACGCGCGAGCCGGCGAGTTTTATTCGTCCTCGTCGCGACGAGCGTCTCTATCCTCGATATGCTCGGAGAGATCTTCAAGTCGCTCGGCGACTCGCCTGAGAGCGCGTCCGACCCCAAGCCGCGCTTCGTGGCGAGCGCCATGCCGATGGTGATGACCCCGCTCAAGGCGACCGCGCATGTCTTCCCGATCGTCGTCGCCGTCGTCATCGCGCGAGGCGCCGAGAAATTCGATCTCCTCGACCTCCAGTTTCTCGTATTTCAGTCCGCGGATTCTAAGCCGCTCGAATTCGGCGCCGTGGCTCTCCTCGATTTCCTCGCGTTCTTTCTCTTTCCAGAAGATGTGAAAAAAGAACGGGTCGATGGAATTCGCCACGGTCGGCGCGCCGCCGAGGGTCAGCAATTGCTTGGTGACGAAGTTCGCGTTGCGTTGATATCGCACCCCATGCGGAAAATTGGCATGGTCGGGCAAATTGTGCGCGGAAAAGATGCCGAAGAACTGGTCGCGGTGCGCCTGCAGGTCGTCGTAGTCGCCGATATAGGGATTGAATGTGAATGTCGCGGCGTCGACCGGCGTGGTCGCGAGCAGGATGTCATGGGCCGGCGTCGCCCAGCCGTCGTCGGCGATGAGACAATGGGTTTCCCACCGCTGCGTTCCGCCGGATCCCGGCACAACTCGTTGGTAGAGAAAACCGACCTTGCCGTCCTCGGCAATCGCGAGCGCCGGGTTGGTCGCGTTGACGACGGAAAACAGGTCCGCGGACCAGGTGGCGCCGTGATCGACGCTGCGCCGGACATGCAGGGTCTGCGTGCTTCCCGGCTCGTTGTCGCCCCACGCGAGATAGACAATGCGGCTGTGCCGCGGGTGAACCGCGATCGACAACGCGCTGCCGACACGCTCGAGGCCCATGACGAAGAACCAGGGGATCGTCGCCGATTGCACGACGCGGATGCCCGCGAAGCCGTCCGAATCGATGAGGGCGCCGAAAGGCGGCGCCCCGGCGCCAAATTGGTTGTCGCGGGCAACCACCACGTCCGCCTTCACCGGTCCGGCCAGTGTCCAGTGAAAATAAGCGGCGTAGACAGTGCCGTCCCGATGCGGCGCGGCGCGAATGGAGGGCGAATCCCTGATGAACGGCACACGCGGATCAACGAGATTCTTTGCGAAGCCAGCGGGCGGCGCGCCCGTGCGCGCATCCTCGGAGAGGTCGACCGCGCCGCCGGCGGAATCGTTGTTGCCGACATAGACGTGATCTTTTCCCTTGGCCACAAGCGTGGAAACGTAGGGCTGGTCGTCGGAATTCCGCGCGACCAGTTCCTGCATGACGGCGGTCGGGGAATAGGGCGCGCTTCGCAAGATGTTCAGCTGGAGAAAGATGTTGCCGCGCAAGGTGCCCGCGTAGAGCGTCGATCCGCCGCCGAACCGGACTGACTGGTCGTTCGGCGCGCCACCCGGGATCACTAGGTCTAGGACCCAGGCTTCGCCGCCGTCCACGCTGGCAAAGACCGGTCCTTGCGGCCCGCCTCCGGGATCAGGGGTGAAGGCTGTTCCGATGATCATCCGGGGATTCTCCGGATTCACCGCGATCTGCGGTTCGCTGTCTTGATTGGTCTCCGCGCTCAACGACTTCGGGATCATATTGACGACGCGGACATGAGGCTTCCTCATGACCTTCCCTCCCATTCGGCCGGCAAAACAAGTTGACGACAAGATTCACAGGAGATCGCTGACCCGGCGAATCGTGTCGGGGTCCGCGGGCAGCATGTCCTCGGGGTGGAGAATCGCGAGCGGAACGCCGCCCGCGTCGCGCGCCCCATCCTCATGCAGGACGAAGACCGCTTCCTCGCCCTCGCGGGGTTTCGGGGCGCGGTACCAAGCGACGTCCCGGCTGTTGGCGTACCGGACCCGAATGTCGCCTTTCAGGCGTCCCTTCAGCGATCGCGCGACATGGATCCTGGCGATCCACCAATCGGGATCATGCTCGGAAAACGGAATGTGATCGGGACTCGCGACAGCCCGAGTCTCGACGACTTTGCCGACGACGACGGCGGTCGCAGAAGCAAGGTGTTGTCGCAGCGTATCCATCTCGGCCCCTTCAACTGCGCGCTGCAGGACCGCGCCGAGTTCGTCGACGTCGTCCGGCGCCCGGAGATGCGCAATTTCCCTAACCGCGAGCGTCTCGCCGTAGAGAACGGGGTTGCTGAAGACCACAAGGTCGCCGTCCGCCTCGGCCATCGGGCCTGGAGCCGTACGCATCAGCGTGATCATTTGACCTTGTTGATTGCCCAAAGCCGGCGCAGCACGAAAAACTCGCTCGACGCGAATGACAGCAGGATTGGAATTCGGCGGCGCCAGAGACAGGTTCGACCCGTCGCGCTCGAACTTGCCTAGGAAAATGAATCGCGACTCCCGGGTATGACGTTCCGCCGCTTCGCGGTAACTGTCCGAAACAGGCATGTTTCGCTCCCACAATGTTGATTTCGTCGCCTGTTTTTTTTTCTGGCGGACCTTACTTTTCAATACGAATTTCGTTTACAAGCCTCTTTTGACCAAAACTTTTTGATAATACACTTTTTGATAATACTTTCGTTGCTTCCAGTATGACCACAAAACGACGAAACTATGGCTATTTCAAGGTGCTCTCCCGCGCCGGACGACTCGCCCATGTTGGGCCCGCGCCGGCTCGAAAAAGCCGGCCGGCCGACGCGGCAAGGCAGCGCGGCCCGAGCCGCCGAGGACGCGAACCGAGCCGCCTTCCGATCGCCTGCCCCGCTCAGAAACTGAAGGCCTGTTGCGTCGCGTCCGGCGGCCCGACGCGAACACCTTCCAGTTCGAGCATCCGGGCCTTCGTTTTGGAGCCGCCGGGCGCGGAGAAGCCGCCGACCTTGCCGCCGGCGGCCAGCACGCGGTGACAGGGAACGATCAACGGCGCCGGATTCTTGGCCATCGCCTCGCCGACGTCGCGCGCCCTTTCGCGGCCGGCGCCGACCTCCTTCGCCAACGCGCCATAGGTGGTTGTGCGCCCCCAGCCGATCCGGCGCAGGCAACCATAAATCTGGACAAAGAACGCGTCCTGGCCTGCGAGATCGACCGGAACCTGCGAAAAGTCGATTTCCTCGCCCTCGAAGTACCGCATCGCCGCCTCGGCGACTGCCGCAATGTCTTCCGGCGGCGCGCCCGGCTCCGCGCCAAGGGCCCGGCGGCGCATCAGCCGCTCGGTCGTGTCAGCGCTTTTCGTCGGCAATTGGAAGCGCGCGACTCCTGCATGGATCCACGCGATCGCGCAAAAGCCCATCGCGGTCCCAAAGACATGATAATGCTGTACAGCCGCACTCATTGCATGGCTTCCGCTTTCGTCCCTCATGGAACAGCCGTCGAGCCCCGAATTCAACCCGATTCCCGCCATCGCATTCCGATCGCGCATCCCAACCGCGAAACGCGCGCCCAAGCCTCACGCTTCAACCGTCCGTCCGCATCATATCGGCGAGCGCGTTGCGCATCGAGGTGCTGGGCACTCCGAACAATCCACCGTAGGGTTCGTCCATATCGAGGATGACAAAGACCGCGATCGTGATCGAGAGCGCGCACAAACCGGTCATCGTCGTCGCCATGGCGTTGGGCCGCGCCGTCAGGCCGAACGACCCAAACAGGATCGAAAGCCAAATCACCAACACCCAGTAAAACGGCGGCGAAAAAGAGGGACGCGCACCCTCGATCACTTTCCACCTCGCCTGCAGCAAGTCGCTGTACTCTTGAACGCACGCCGCCATCTGCGTCGAGTGGTAGGGGTCCGTCGGCCTGAGCCCGTGGATGCCGCGTCCCACCTCACTCAGGACGTCGGACAGGAGCGGCGATTCCCCGATCCTGGGCATCTTGGCCGGGTCCGGAAAAGCGACGCCCGCGGGACGCGGCTCGTCAGGCCAGGTGCTCGCGATGACCGCGGCGACATAGCCGCGCAATTGCTCGCGGAGGGGCGCCGTCTCGGGACCATAGTCGCGCAGGCAGCGGTCGAGCTGCGCCAGCTGCGCCGCGTCGTCGCCGCGAGCGCTGTAGGCGGCGTCGAATCCAGCCTTGACCGAGGTCGTAAGAAGACCAAGCACGATGGCCGTGAAGGTCACCAGGAGGGTGATCATCAGCTGCACCAGCGCGATGGATTCAGGCGACCGGTGCTTCTCGGATAGGCGGGAATGAATGAAGAAGCCGATCGCGGCGCTCACGCACATCGCGATGAAAACAACGACGGAGTTGATGGGGTCTTGCATGGGTCGGCCTGCGCTTAGTGGCGATGGCGGGCGCGGAAAAGACGGCGGCCGCGTCCGTCGAGAAACCGCCAGCTTTGAACCACGCTCCGCCTCAATAGCCGCCGCCGTGCTGCGTCGGCGTGAGCGCCAAAGCGGGCGCGGCGGCGGCCATCAGAAGACGATCGCGGCGGCAGGAAGTGGAAGTCATTGTTTCCTGTTCCTTTCTGATCGGGAGCGGAGGGCAGGCCCCCCGGCCTGAGCGTGCTTTCGGGCCGGGCGCCGATTCCGTCATCGAAAGAGGTCGCCGGAGAGACAAGCAGCTTGTCGAACCCACGCCCTCCCGGATGACGTACCGTAACTTGTTGACAACAGCACGCGAGCTCCAGGCTCGATCCAAATGAGGGGGCCAAAGCTCCTGCGCTTGCCCTTCCCCCAGCGCCCGATTCGCCCCATATTCCGCTCATGCCAGCCCCCCGAAGATCCGCCTCTGGGCCGAAGTCCAAGGCCTCGCGGCCCGAAGTCCACCCGCTCGGCGAGCATCTCGCGGAGCTTCTCAATCCCGCTCTGGTCGAGGCCAAGACGCAAGGTTTTGGCGAAGGCCCGCAACCCAAGTTTGAAAGTCCCGCGCCGGAAAGCCATCCCCGCGGCCTGACCGGGGCGGCGGTCTCGGCCGATTCGCTCAAGGCGCTCCTGGAAGAGGGCGACCCCAACATCCGCAACCGCCCTCCGTGGCTGCCGCACCGGCCGCCGCGCCCGGACAAGTCCGAGGGCGGTCGGCGCTTTCGGGTCGTATCCGAATTCGAGCCGAAGGGCGACCAGCCGCAGGCGATCGAGGAATTGGTCAAGGGCGTCAAGGCCAGCGAGCGCGATCAGGTGCTGCTCGGCGTCACCGGTTCGGGCAAGACCTTCACCATGGCCAAGGTGATCGAGGCGACCCAGCGCCCCGCGCTCATCCTCGCGCCCAACAAGACGCTGGCCGCGCAGCTCTATGGCGAGTTCAAGAGCTTCTTCCCCGACAACGCGGTCGAGTATTTCGTCTCGTATTACGATTACTACCAGCCCGAAGCCTACGTGCCGCGCACCGACACCTATATCGAGAAGGAATCCGACATCAACGAGCAGATCGATCGCATGCGCCATTCGGCGACGCGCGCGCTGCTCGAGCGCGACGACGTCATCATCGTCGCCTCCGTCTCCTGCATCTACGGCATCGGCTCGGTTGAGACCTACACCGCGATGACGTTTTCCTTGAAGCTCGGCGACAAGGTCGACCAGCGCCAGCTCGTCAAGGATCTCGTCGCCCTTCAGTACAAGCGCGTGCAGGCCGGCGACTTCTCGCGGGGGCTGTTTCGCGTGCGCGGCGACACGATCGAAGTGTTCCCTGCCCACTACGAGGACCGCGCCTGGCGCATCGGGATGTTCGGCGACGAGATCGAGTCGATCGTCGAATTCGATCCGCTGACGGGTGTGAAGACGCAGGACCTCGAGTTCGTCAAAATCTACGCCAATTCGCACTATGTGACGCCGCGCCCGACGCTTCTGCAGTCGATCGAGGGGATGAAGGTCGAGCTCAAGGGGCGCCTGGATCAGCTCCATGCGCAAGGACGCCTGCTCGAGGCGCAACGGCTCGAGCAGCGCACTCTGTTCGATCTGGAAATGCTGGAGGCGACGGGCTCCTGCGCCGGCATCGAGAACTATTCGCGCTATCTGACCGGGCGCAGGCCCGGCGAGCCGCCCCCGACTTTGTTCGAATATCTGCCCGACAACGCGCTCGTCTTCACCGACGAGAGCCATGTGACGATCCCGCAGATCGGCGGCATGTATCGCGGCGACTACCGGCGCAAGGCGACCTTGGCCGAATACGGCTTCCGCCTGCCGTCGTGCATGGACAACCGGCCGCTCCGGTTCGAGGAATGGGAGGCGATGCGGCCTCAGACCGTGCATGTCTCGGCGACGCCCGGACACTGGGAGATGGAGCAGACCGCGGGCGTCTTCGTCGAACAGGTGATCCGCCCGACCGGCCTCATCGACCCGCCGGTCGAGATCCGCCCCGCGCGTGCCCAAGTCGACGACCTCCTGAGCGAGATCAAGGACGTCGCGCGGCGCGGCTATCGCACGCTGGTGACGGTCCTGACCAAGCGGATGGCCGAGGACTTGACCGAATATCTGCATGAGAACGGCGTGCGCGTGCGCTACATGCATTCCGACATCGACACGATCGAGCGCATCGAGATCATCCGCGATCTCAGGCTCGGCGCGTTCGACGCTTTGGTCGGCATCAACCTCCTGCGCGAAGGCCTCGACATTCCCGAATGCGCGCTCGTCGCCATTCTCGACGCCGACAAGGAAGGGTTTCTGCGTTCCGAAACCTCGCTTGTGCAGACCATCGGCCGCGCGGCGCGCAACGTCGACGGCAAGGTCGTGCTCTACGCCGATATGGTCACCGGCTCGATCACGCGCGCCATGGAGGAGACCGAGCGGCGGCGCCAGAAGCAGACGGCTTACAACGAAGCGCACGGCATCACCCCGTCCTCGATCCGGCGCGGCATCCAGGACATTCTGGGCTCGGTCTACGAGGCCGATCACGTGACGGTCGACATCGGCCTCGCCGACGCTCCGGCCATCGGCCACAATCTGCAAGGAACGATCGCCGATCTCGAGAAGCGGATGAGGGAGGCGGCGGGCAATCTCGAATTCGAGGAGGCGGCTCGCATGCGCGACGAGATCAAGCGCCTGCAATCGGTCGCGCTCGCAATCGGCGACGATCCAATGGCGCGCCAGATGGACATCGAGGCGACGGCCGGCTCTTACGCCGGCGAGCGCCCCTTCGGCCGCGCCGCCAACCTGCCGTCAACAAGGCCCCGCAAACCCACCGACGCCGACATGGGGCCGCACAATTGGGGCGGCGGCGAAGCGCGGCCCAAGGGTGGGAAGATGAGGGGGCGGGGTAGGGGAAGGTAAGGTAAGGTAAGGGGTGGAGAAAGCTTGCTACCCTTCAAACTCTTTCGCCTTTGCCCTGAGCTCGCAGACTGTCAGTAAGAAAGCGTCAGTCCGTCGCTCCCCATGCCAATTTGCTATGACCGGAACTTCGTCAGGCAAGCCGAATAAATCGCTCGCTCGCCGAGTGACAATTATCTCTCCTTGTGTGATCGCGAAAAATGCACCCTCTTAAATTCCCGCTGCAAATTGTATCGACCGCTAGAGCTTCTGAGCGGCTGCGCCGAACATGAAATCGCCGGTCGTTCCGTCGTTCAAGGTGAAGTGACCCCCGCCACTTGTCCCACTGTAATCCCGTGTCGCCAGGATGATTCCCTTCCGCCCGTCACTGCAAAGAACAGGAATTGAGATCGTCGGCGACTGATCTAGCGCATTGTAGTCTCCTCCACAGGACAGCGTGCCATTTGTGACGCTAAAAGAGCCACCGCTGAGCGACGCGGTAGTTGTTCCACGCATAACGCCGCCTGGAATGCCTTTACTGATCACGGCAACCGGCTCAGTAACCGCACATCCCGCGCACGCGGAAGCAGCCAGCGCGGCGACAATGAAGCTGAAATTTGTTTTCACGCCTTTCCCCCGAACTGTTCTTTCCATAATTCTCTCCGTTCGCAGGCGCTGAGCAACCTTATCCGTCCGAGACCATCTTCAGAAACTCCTGCGTGAACGGTTTCGCCAGGATGGGCTCGAGCTTCGGCCCGCGGCTTTGATCGCGGGCGTGGTCATGTGGGCTTCGATGGCGGCCTGATTGGCCCAGGTTTCGAAAGTGAGGAAGCGGCCGGCCTGCTTGCGGTCTTCGAGCAGCGAATAGTGCTTGCAGCCGGGCTCCTTCCGGGCGCCGGCGACGAAATCGAGGAGAAGCTTGCGCAGGTCCTCCGCCTTGTCGGGCTTGGCGATCAGTTCCGCGATCACATAGACGGAATCGTCGGCCGCGTCTGCGGGCGCGATCGATAGCAACGCCGCCGCCGCTGCTGCGCTGGCGCCGGCTGTCCGGACGAAGGTCCGGCGATCTGTGCTGAGCATGTCTCCTCCCGAAGGGAACATTGCGGTCCCCCGCGGGATCCCGCCGTTCAAGCAGGAGGTCGCGGGCCGTTTGTTCGTTCCCGCTTTTGTTCTTTTCAGCGAAAAGGATTTTCCGCTGCGGGTCCGAGCTTACCCGGCTGCCGCGCAGTTGAAGCAAGCGACGAGCGCGGCCGGGAGGTCCGAAGGGCACTCGCAGGCGGCAAGTGGATCTGTCGCCTTAGATCGGAAGCTCGCCGCGCGAGAACCCAGCCAATGCGCCCAGCAACCCGACTGGGTCCTTCGGCGCCTGGGCGCCGCGCCAGGCGACAATTTGATCCGGCCGTATCAGGACGAGATCAGCCCCGTAAAGATCGCGAAGTTCCGCGTTTTCCAGGTGGAGAGACGTCAGCGGCATGCCGAGGCGTTTCGCAGCCTCCATCAGGCCGCTCGCCGGCGACGGTTTCGGACCGAGCCGCAACAGCGTGAACTCGAAGCCGAGCTTGTCGTAGAGCGAGCCGCCGTCAGCGAACCAGAGATGGGGAGCGCGTCCACCCGGGCATGCGGTGGGGGTGTAGGAATTGGCGGCGTCGGGCGGCGGGGACGTTCCGTCTCCCACGATGATCGGCGAGCCGTCATAGCGCGCGCCAAAAGTTATTCCAGGAATGTTGAATTCCGCACGCACCGCCGCGTTCAGGTAGGTTCCGGCGCGCTGGCGCGCCAAGTCTCCGGCGGGGGACTCGTCCTCGATCTCCGGGTCCGGAGCAACCCCGATGGCCGCCGCGAAACCGCGCGCGAAGGTCGTGTTGCGTCGCGCGACGGGCTGTCGCTCGCTCTCGTAACTGTCGGTAAAACTCGGCCCCCCCCATCCATTGGCCATCGCCGCGAGCTTCCAGCCCAGATTCACCGCGTCTTCGATGCCGGTGTTGTAGCCGAGCCCGCCGCTCGGCGTGAACAAATGCGCAGCATCGCCCGCCAATAAAACGCGCCCGCGCTGAAAGCGCTCGGCGACCAGCGCAAACCCCGAGGTCCATGCCGAGCGCCCCAGGATCTCGACCGGGCACGGCGCGCCTATGGCCTGTTCCAACATGGCGCGAGCGCGCGCGTCGCTGACCTCGACGTCTTCCTCGCCTGCCTTGATCTGGGTGTGAAAGACAAAGTCGCCGCGACCGTCGATCGAGCACATGAAGCTGCGCCGTTCGCGATTGAAGGCCCAATACATCCAGGCCTTGCCGTGCGGAATGACGTCGTAGAGGTGGGGCGCGCGAAAATGCAACATGTGCATGCGTCCGCCCATGAAGTCGCGTTGCGCCCCGGCTTCGCCGATGTAGCTGATCCCAAGTTGGCGACGCACGAGACTGCGCGGGCCGTCGCACCCGACCAGCCAGGATGCCCGAAGAGTGAGGGACGAATCGTCCGCGACCCGCGTGGCGCTGACTTCGACATGATCGCCGTGGTCAGTGAAACCCGTCAGCCGAACACCGTGTCGCAGCGAGACCGAAGGCAATTTCGAGGCATGTTTGTATAAGACCGGCTCGATAAACATCTGAGAGCACCGATGCGGCAGTTCCGCAGCGCTCCAATCGCCGGACAATTGCTTTATCATCCGCCGCGCGTCGCCCGCCGCAGGCAATTCGATGCGCGCCAGCTCGTGTTTTGAGTAGCGGGTGAAATAGGCCACGTCAGTCGGGTAATCGGCCGACATTCCGAGCCCACGAATCTCGTCGGCGAAGCCAAGCCGACGATAGTGCTCCATGGTGCGCGCCTGGGTCGCGTTGGCCTGCGGATTTGGCGATGTGCCGAGCTTCTCATCTATGAGGATCGTCGGCACACCGCGCCGCCCGAGTTCATTCGCGAGCATGAGACCGCACGGACCCCCGCCCGCGATCAGAACTGCCGCGTCAAGAGAGCCAACCGGGTTCAATTGATTCTCCAAACAAGCGAAGGTCGCCACAAGACCTGCCCAATTTAGCCGTAATTGACAAGAGCCTTTCGGCCAACGTGCTCGCCCTTGCGCCGCGCGCAACCATCGGGCTGGACGGCAACCTGTTGCAGAAAATCAGAAACCAAGTTAAGCTTGCCCGATGACCAATCTTTGCGCTTTCCCAATGCCAAGGACCTTTGCGCCCGGCCCGGCGCTGCCGCCACAGCGGCAAAGGGCGCGAGAAATTTTTTCAACCGAAAATCCCGTGTAACCAATTGAAAAGGCTCGATTCGGACGAGAAAATCCAAGGAAATCCAAGCTTTTTCAACCTCTTGTTTTGCCAAGTTCCGCGCTCGGAATGCTGCCGCCCAAGGAAAACCAAACCCCGGTCGGCCAAGGTCGCTCTATGGCCCAGTCTTCCCGCGGAGCTGCGCCAAGATCTCCTTCGCCGCGCGGGCGCCTTCGGCCGCGCCGCCCTCCATGAAGCCCTGGTAGTCGACCGAGCAGTGCTCGCCGGCGAAGAACACGTTGCCCTGGCGCACTCTCTCGTAGCCGGCGAATGAGGTGTATTGCCCCACTCTCCAGTAGGAATAGGAGAGGCCCAGATATTGATCGAGCGCCGGGAGGGAGCTCGCCGCCCGGCCGTTCCATTTCGCTGCTCCTCCCGGAAACACGGTCTCGAGCCCGTCGAGGAAGGCCTTCGCGTCCGCTTGCACGTTGGCGTCGGCCGCAGTCGCAAATGGCGTCTGAGTCGCCTTGCCGGCGGTCGCGGAGCCGCCGGTGTAGTTGTTGAGAATGCCGCTCGCGCCGAATTGCCGCCGGCTGGCCTCCCAGGTGTTCTGGTAGCCTTTGTCGGTATAGGACAATCCGTTGCCGCGCCCCGGCCAGGGGCCCGGCTCTCGCCAGTAGCGCGAGGAGAACTGGAGTTGCAGCTTGCCGTTCTGACCGCGGCCAAGCTCCTGGATCGCCGTATTCTTCCGAGCGTCGAAGCCGGCGCCGCTGGTGTCGATCTTGCGAAGCACGGCGAAGGGAAGGCTGAGGATCACAAGATCGGCCGCGACCGACGGCGCGCCGGCGAAATTGAGGGCATAGGTCCCGTCGCCGTTGCGGGCGATCGAGGTCAGACGCATTCCGAGCTCGACGCGGCTTTGGAGATGGCTGGCGATCCGCGCCGGGAGCTGCTGGTTGCCGCCGCGAATATGATAACCCTCGTCCGAGCCCCCAAGGACGCCAAGTCCGTTTCCGGCCTCGGTCTGCTTGTTGTCGCCAAGCATATAGACAAGGTTCAGCGCGCTCTGATCCGTCGTGTCGGCGCCGTATTCGATCGCATAGGCGACGTCGAGCAAAGCGCCGATGGATGACTTGCGGCCGCCCGCCACCCGGTTGTCGATCCACTCGGCGATCGACATCTGGTCGAGCTTCCGCCCTGCGGGAGTGAACTTGTCGTAGGTCGTCGAGTCGCCGGCGGCTTCGAGGTCTTTCGCGACAGCCGACTGGACGTGGCTCCGCCAGTCCTCATAGGCCTGCTCGACGGTATAGTAGCGTCCAAGGAACTTGTAGGTGTCCCGCAGGCTCTGATTTCCAACCAAGTCGTCCAGCGGCAGGCCGAACCGTCGGGCGAGGCCGATGATGGTCTCGTGGGTGGAGTCGATGAGCTCGCCGCACCATTCGGTCACCTGGCCATCCGCCCAGATCGACGTGGCGGAGAACATTCGCCCGCCGATCCTGTTCGACGCTTCGTAGAGCGTGCTGGCGATTCCGGCGTCCTGCAAGGTGAGCGCCGCATTCAGCCCGGCGATCCCCGCCCCGACGATGGCGATGCGAGGCTTGGAAGGGCCTGCGAAGGCCGCCTCGGGAAGCGCCGCGCTCGCCGCAATCGCGGCGGCGCCAGCGACAAATTGGCGCCGGGACGGGGCGGCGAGCCGCTCCGCCAACAGCTCACTGACCGAGATGTCGCGGCCTGGGTAACGACTGACGTCAGACGAAAGGGCTTTAAGAAATTGCAGTAAGGGAGTGCGGGGCACGATGTCGGTCTCGTTGTTGACGCTGTTATCGAGAGGGCCGCCCACCCCCTGCGCAATCTAAGGAGGCCGCGCGGCAAAAACCGGTGCGGTATATTCTCCTGCGGCAACGTGTGACGGAAGCCCCTAATCGCGGCGGAACGTATCGCCCTCAGCCGCGCGGCCACAGGTAGATTCCCCTATCTCCATTTAGCGGTAGGTCTGTACTTCCTGACGCCACCCCACCGTTTCAGTGACGTTGATCGAAGCGATGTTGATCTATAACGCGGTATTTCCGACATGAGTTGGCAGACCATCTCGTCAAACTGGTGACTGGCTGCTTGGCTGCCGTTCTTCGATGGTGAGACGGAGGTTTGCGGATAATGGCGGAGTCGACAACCAAGGACCTTCCGGCGGCCGGGACGCCGCGCTTTACGACGCTCGTGGCGCACCGGCTCTGGCTCATCGACAACGCCCGCGCCCTCTTCGACTTCTTCCAGCATCCCTCGTTCAATGCGGCGGGCGGCTTCTTCACGCTCGATGAGAACGCGCGGCCTGTCCCGCCGAAGCATGGATACAAGGGCGCGAACCGGCACGTGCACGACACGTCGCGAATGGTGCATGCCTTCGCCATCGCCCATCTGCTGGGAACTCCGGGCGCCGACCGCATCGTCGACCATGGGCTGGCGTTCCTTTGGGAGCGGACGCGAGACGCCGAGCACGGCGGCTATTTCTGGGCCGTGGACGACGAGAAGCCCACCAACCCGACGAAGCAGGCTTACGGCCATGCGTTCGTCCTGCTCGCCGCTTCGTCCGCGATGTGCGTGGGGCATCCCGACGCGCCGCGTCTGCTGGCAGACGTGACGCAGGTGATCGAGGACAGGTTCTGGGACAAACGAGCCGGCGCGACCACGGAAGAATACAATCCCGACTGGTCCCCGATGGGAACCTATCGCGGCCAGAACTCGAATATGCATCTCACCGAAGCCTTGATGGCGGCCTTCGAGGCGACGGGCGAGCGCTTCTATCTCGACAAGGCGGAAAGCATCGCCTCATTGATCATCGACCGTCACGCCCGCAACGAAGGCTGGCGGGTGGCCGAACATTTCACCGCGAACTGGGAGGTCGACCGGGCGTATAAAGGGGATCCGATGTTCCGCCCGAGCGGCACGACCCCCGGCCACGCGCTCGAATGGAGCCGCTTGCTGGTCCAGCTCTGGGAGCTTGGAGGCCGCAGTCAGGCATGGATGATCGAAGCCGCGGCGGAGCTGTTCCATAAGACCGTATCGATCGGCTGGGACAAGAAGCTTGGCGGCTTCTACTACACCCTCGACTGGAGCGACCGGCCCGATCAAACGGATCGCTATTGGTGGCCCTGCGCCGAGGGAATCGCCGCCGCCGCCGCGCTCGGCTCCGTCAGCGCCGACCCAATCCTTTACGAGGAATGGTACCGGCGCATCTGGAGCTTTCTCATCGCCCACGTGATCGACAGGACCCACGGCTGGCAGCCCGAGCTCGACAGCGCGCTCCAACCGGTCTCGCGTGTTTTTGAGGGACGTCCCGACGTCTATCACGCCGTCCAGGCCTGCCTCATCCCCCTCTTCCCCGCGGACGGCAGTCTCACCCGGCAATTGAAGCGCAACGGCCTCAAATTATAGCGGCGTTTTTTCCTCTCCGCGCGCAAACGGGACCGTTCCCTCCACCTCTCCGCCCCACCAGGTGATGAGCCGCGCGCCGCGCTGGTCGCGCGCGTAAATCCACAGCCAGTTGATCGCGACGCTCAGCCGGTTGCGCACCCCGATGAGAAAGTAGATGTGGGCGAAGCCCCATAGCCACCAGGCGAGCGCGCCCTTGAGCTTGATCCAGCCGAAGTCGATCACCGCGCGCCGCTTGCCGATGGTCGCCAGATCTCCTGCATGTTTGTAGCGGAAATTTGGAGTCGCGGGCGCACCGCTCAGCCGGGCGCGGATGACTCTGGCGACATGGGCGCCCTCCTGCTTGGCGGCCGGCGCGATGCCGGGAACCGGCCGCCCGTCGGGACGGAGGACAATCGCGGCGTCGCCGATCGCGAAAATCTCGGGATGTCCCGGGACCGTCAGGTCGGGTTCAGCCTTGAGCCGCCCGACCCGGTCCGCCGGCGCGTCGAGCCATTCGGCGGCGGGCGAGGACTGGACGCCAGCGGCCCAAATGATCGTCGCTGCAACGAGAGTCTGGCCGCCGAAGACGACCCCATCGGCGCTGCACTCCGAAACCGGTTTTTGAAGCACGACTTCGACGCCCAGCTCTTCGAGTGAATCCTTGGCGTAATTCGACAGGTCTTCGGCGAAAGCCGGAAGGATGCGCGGACCGGCCTCGACCAAGACGATTCGCGCCTGACGCGTGTCGATGCGGCGGAACTCGGAGGGCAGCGTGGCCCGCGCGAGTTCCGCGATCGTTCCGGCAAGTTCGACGCCTGTCGGGCCGCCCCCGACAATGACGAAAGTCAAAAGCGCCGCGCGCGTCTGCTCGTCCGATTGGCGCTCCGCCTCTTCGAAGGCAAGGAGGATTCGGCCGCGTATGGTCGTGGCGTCCTCGAGCGTCTTGAGGCCCGGCGCGAACGGCTCCCACGCGTCGTGTCCGAAATAGGCGTGCCGCGCGCCGGTCGCCAGCACGAGCGTGTCATAGCCAAGCGTCGAGCCGTCATCGAGGCGAATCTTACGAGCGTGCTGGTCGATGGATTCGACGGACGCCAGCAGCGTCGTGACATCCGGGCGCCGGCGAAGGAGATGCCGGATCGGCCAGGCGATCTCCGAGGGCGCAAGCGACGCCGTCGCCGCCTGATACAGCAGCGGCTGAAACAAATGGTGGTTGCGTCGATCGACGATCGTGATCTCAACCGGCGCGCCGGCAAGCCGGTGCACGGTCTCGAGCCCGCCGAACCCGGCGCCGACCACGACCACATGATGAGAGCTCATTGTCCCTCCGTCGACTCAGCAATCGCCTCGATCCATGATCGCCGCGTAAGATGGCCTTGACGGGGCCGAACGTGGAGTGAGGCCTCCGTCCCACCATCGTGCACGACAAAGTCGGTTCGGCATGATACGCCAGAGTGTCGGCTTGCGGGGCCGGCTTCCTCAGCATCCGGAATCCAACTCATGCGGCGCTATCGGATCGCGGTCATTCCCGGCGACGGCATCGGCAAGGAGGTCATACCGGCGGGCCTCGAGGTCTTGAAGGCGCTCGCCGAGCGCGAGGGCGGGGTGGAATGGAGCTTCGATCAGTTCGACTGGGGCTCCGACACCTATCGCGAGACCGGGCTCATGATGCCGGCGGACGGCCGCGAGCAAATCGAGGACCATGACGCGATCTATTTCGGCGCGGTTGGCTCGCCCGAAGTGCCCGATCACATCAGCCTCTGGGGTCTCCGGCTCGCGATCTGCCAGCCATTCGACCAATACGCCAACGTTCGCCCGGCGCGTGTTTTGCCCGGGATAACCAGCCCGCTTCGGCGCGTGAACGGTCCCGAGCTCGATTGGGTGATCGTGCGCGAGAATTCGGAGGGCGAATATGCGGGCGTAGGCGGACGCGTCCATCGGGGTCTCCCGATCGAGGTCGCGACCGACGTCTCGATCATGACTCGCGCCGGAGTCGAACGCATCTTCCGCTTCGCTTTTGCGCTCGCGCGCTCTCGGCCACGCAAACTGCTCACCATCGTCAGCAAATCGAATGCGCAGCGGCACGCCATGGTGATGTGGGACGAGATCGGCGCCGAAATCGCGCGCGAGTTTCCCGACGTGACCTCGGACAAGATGCTGGTCGACGCGATGACCATGCGCATGACGATCAAGCCGGAGAGCCTGGATACGATCGTCGCCTCCAACCTTCACGCCGACATTCTGTCCGATCTGGCGGCTGCGCTGGCCGGCTCGCTTGGCATCGCGCCGACCGCCAATCTCAATCCGGAGCGCCACTTCCCCTCGATGTTCGAGCCGATTCACGGCTCGGCGTTCGATATCGTCGGCAAGGGGATCGCCAATCCGATCGGGTCGTTCTGGACTGGCGCGATGATGCTCGAACACCTCGGCGAAAAGGCCGCCGCGGATCGCTTGATGCGGGCGATCGAGCGTGTGACAGCGGACCCATCGCTGCACACGCCTGACCTCGGCGGGAACGCGACCACACGCGCGGTGACCGACGCGACGATCGCGGCCATCCAGCGCGAAAACATTTAGGCGCGAGGAAATCGGTTTTGAACGACGCCAGAATGCCGGACATCGGCTTTGAATGCTACGACAGCATGGAGGGCCTGATCGCCATCGAGCGGAGCGCGCCGCCGGCGCGTTTCGGCTCCTGACCGGGGGCCAAGCTCGTTGATGCGGTCTATCCCGGGCTCCTGGTCGCAGGCACGATCGCCTTGGCCTCGACCTGGCTCGCGCAGCATTACACCGCGCCGGTCATGCTGTTTGCGCTCCTGTTCGGCATGGCGTTTCATTTCCTGCACGAGGAGGGCCGCTGCGTCGCCGGCATCGAGTTCGCATCGCGGTCGGTGCTGCGGCTCGGCGTCGGCTTGCTCGGCGTGCGCATCACGCTGAGCCAGATCGCTTCTCTCGGGCCGTGGCCGGTCGCGACCGTGATCGTCGGCGTTGCGACGACGATCCTGTTCGGATTCCT
This sequence comes from uncultured Alphaproteobacteria bacterium, assembly GCA_963726105.1. Lineage (GTDB taxonomy): Bacteria > Pseudomonadota > Alphaproteobacteria > Rhizobiales > Beijerinckiaceae > Roseiarcus. Next base: position 197,021 of record CAVSBJ010000009.1, on the reverse strand, counting down.
CTTGGCGCGCCGCCTAGGCCTGTCGTCGATGTTCGGCGTCCTTTCGGGCGGCGCCGTCGCGATCTGCGGCGCGTCGGCGGCTCTCGCCATCGCCTCCGTTTTGCCGCGCAACGACACACGGGAGCGCGACACCATTCTCACCGTTGTCAGCGTCACCGCGCTCTCGACGATCGCGATGATCGTCTACCCGATCTTCGCAACCTCGATCGGCCTCGACCACAGGCTGGCCGGCATCTTCATCGGCGGAACGATCCATGATGTCGCGCAGGTGGTCGGCGCCGGCTACACGATTTCGAACGAAACCGGCGACATCGCGACTTATGTCAAGCTGCTGCGCGTCGCGATGCTCTTGCCCGCCGTGTTCGCAATATCGTTTCTTTACGCGCGAAACGACGGCCCGGGCGGGAGCGCGAAGGCGACATTGCCGATGTTTCTGGTCGGCTTCGCCGTCCTCGTCATCGTCAATTCCACGGGCCTGTTGCCGAAGGTTGCGATTGACCTCGCCAACGACGTTTCGCGTTGGTGCCTCGTCGCGGCGATCGCGGCGCTCGGCATGAAGACGTCGTTCAAGGCGCTGTTGGCCGTCGGCTGGCGCCCGGTCGGGCTCATGATCGCGGAGACGCTTTGGATCGGCGCGCTCGTGTTGCTTGCGGTCAAAGTGATCATCTGAGACTTGTGCGCCGTTACGGCGCCTTGACGCAGCGCTCCACCGAAAACACGCATTCCTGGCCGAGCGGAAACTTGCTTCCGTCGACCGCGGTGTAGCCGACCTCGCTGACGTGGGCGTTGGTCATCACCAGCACCACGTCACAGCTTCCGCCGGGCGTGAACGGAATGAGGTTCGTGTTGAGGCCGACCGCCCATTGCGGGCCGTAGCCGCGCATTTCCCCGCCGGTATAGGTCCAGATCTCGGTGGCCTGGCCGGACGGGACGCGTTGAGCGGGTTGACCGAAACAAGCGAGAATATCCCGCTTCGAAAGGCCGATAATCGATTGTTGCGCGACCTGGTCGACTTCAAGCGGCTGACAGCCGCTGAGCCCCATCGCAACAAGGCTAAGCGCCGCAAGGCGTTTTCTCACTGTTGTCCCCCGGGAGTTTGCCGCGCGGTCTTATGGCCGACGTTGCCGCAGCCGAACCGGTTTGACAATGCGAACTCAATCAAATCGCCGTTGCGGCGCTCGCCTGAAAGATCGCGATCCTTGTGTCGCCGTAGGTCCGCTCGTCGATAAGAGCGAGGCCGACGGTCGCGGCAATCTCGGCCTTGGCGGCCTCTTCCACAACACAAAGCGCATTCGCCTCAAGCCACCCTCCGTCGACCAGCGACGCGAGCGCTGGCCCCGAGAAGTCCTGCCCGTAAGGCGGATCGAGGAAGGCGAGCGCAAAGGGGCCGCCCGCCGGCGCCGAACCAAGCTTTGTCGCGTCGGCGCGCCAGATACGAGTCAGGCCGCCGAGCGCCAGCGCCTCGACATTGCCACGCAGAAGTGCGCGCGCTTCCGCGCCGTTGTCGACGAAGAGCGCGAACCGCGCCCCGCGCGAAAGCGCCTCGATCGCGAGCGCCCCCGTGCCCGCGAATAGGTCAACCACGCGCGCGCCCTCGATCTGGCCGGGGAATCGGTGCTCGAGAATGTCAAAGATCGATTCGCGCAGGCGCTCCGAGGTCGGGCGGATGGCGCGCGACGACGGCGTAAGCAGTGTGCGGCCCTTGAGGCGGCCGCCGACGATCCGCATCGATCACGGCTTTCGCGGCGGCCGGCCTGGACCGCCGACGCCTTTCGGCGGTCCCTTCCCTGGCGTGCGGGGGCGCTGTCCAGGTGAGGAGCGGCCGCGCGGCGGTCCGCCTTTTTCGCCTGCGCCACGGTCGCTGCTCGTCGGCCGATCACGCCCGCTTGCGCGGGGTGATTTGAAGTCGGAGCGCGGGCCGCGATTCTTGTCGTCCGATCGTGGCGGCCAGCCCTCGCCGGCAGGGCGGGTGCGGCTTGGAGGGCGTCCAAACTTGCGTTCGCGCGCTGAGTTGTCGGCGCTTTGCATTCGCGGGGAACCGTGGCGGCGATCGTCGTCCCGCTTCGCTGCGGGACCGTCGAAGCGGCGCTTGCGCGGCCCGCCGCTCCTTGCGTCCGATCGCGGCGGCCGACCCTCGCCGACCGGGTCGCGCGTCTGGCCCCGAGGCCGGTCAAACTTGCGTTCGCGTACCGGACCGGCGGCGCTCCGTGCACGTGGCGCGTGATCTCGACGATCACCATCACTTCTCGTTGGAGGACGGTGCTCGCGCGGGCCGTCTTCGGTCCTCGCGGCGTTTAACCTCTTGGGCCGACCCCTACCTTCCGTATGGTCCCGCCGCGACGGCCGCTCGCGTCCGCCTGCGGCTCCCCCTCGCTTGGGCCCGAAGGAGTTGTCCCTACCGGCGCGCCCGCCAGACCCGAACGGACGTCCGCCGCGCTCGCTGAAGTTCGTGCGTCCCGCGCGTTTCGGCCGCGTTTCAGGCCCAGCGTGCGCGACCTCTTCGCCAGCGCGCGACATGCGCTCGACGGCGATCGTCCGCCCCTTGCGGTCGTGGGTCGCGCTGCGCTCGATGCGCTTCCGGGTGGTCGCGGCGTCGGCGACGATTTCGGCGCGCAATGCCGAGACATGCTTGCGCCGGCGCTCAGGCGTCGACGGTTGCGGGGGCGCGCGGCGCGGCGCGGCGTCCCGTTCGAAGCGAATCTCGCCTCCGCGTCCCCCACGATCCGGTCGGCCCTGCATCGCGCGCTTGGGTCCGCGATTCTCGCGCGGCCCGCGCTCGCCTCGCGGCCGTTCGTCTTGCCTCCGCTCGGGTGGCGGTTCAACGGCGATCTCAGGCGCGTCGAAACTCACGCCCGCTTCCTTGGCAAGCTTCACGCCCAGTTGGTCGCGCAGCACCCGGGTGCGCACTTCCATCACCTCGCCCTCCGGCAAGTCCCCGAGCTCGAAAGGACCGAACGAAACGCGGATAAGCCTGTTGACCGCAAGCCCAAGGTGCTCGAGGATCTTCTTGATCTCGCGGTTTTTTCCCTCCCTGAGGCCCAGGGTGAGCCAGGCGTTTGCGCCCTGTCCGCGGTCGAGCCTGGCCTCGGCGCCGAGATAGTCGACGCCGTCAATCGTGACCCCGCCAGCGAGCCGATCGAGCGCCGCCTGATCAATGTTCCCGTGCGCGCGCACGCGATAGCGGCGTAGCCAGCCGGTTGACGGAAGCTCCAGCACGCGCGCAAGGCCGCCGTCGTTGGTGAGCAGGAGCAGCCCCTCGGTGTTGATGTCGAGCCGACCGATTGCGACAAGGCGCGGCAGGTCAGGCGGCAGCACCGCGAAAACCGTCTGCCGCCCTTCCGGATCGCGCGCCGTGGTGACCAGCCCTCGCGGCTTATGGAAGAGAAAGAGGCGCGTGCGCTCCGGCGCGGCTAGCGGTTTTCCGTCGACGCGGACATCGTCCGTTTCGCTGACGTTGAAGGCTGGGCTCGTGAGCACTTCGCCATTGACCGCGACACGCCCGTCCGCAATCCACGCCTCGGCGTCGCGGCGGGAGCAAACGCCCGCCCGCGCCATGACCTTGGCGATGCGCTGTCCGGCGCGGACTTCTGACGCTCCAGCTTCTGTTTCGTCGCTCATGGCTCGCTTCGTTCCGGCCCGTCTGCGCGCGCATTGCGGCGAGTGGCCGCTTGTCCTAAGCCCGAACGCCGCGGGCCGCCAACGAAAAACGCCTGGAGCAGCAAAAGGGGCAGGGCCGCATGGGAACCGCGATTGATTGAAGAGAGCAAGAGCGGCGATCCGATGACGATCGCTTTCGCCGAGGCGCGCTCGGCCGAGCTTCGCGGCGAAGCGCCGATCGGCGCCGCGCTCATGCGCGAGCAGACGCTGATCGCGAGCGCCGGAAACCGGACGCGGGAACTCAACGACCCGACCGCTCACGCGGAAATGATCGCCATCCGCGAGGCCGCCGGCAAGATTGGATCAGAACGGCTGGTCGGCTGCGATCTCTACGTGACGCTTGAGCCCTGCGCGATGTGCGCGGGCGCCATCTCCTTCGCCCGCCTGCGCCGGCTCTACTACGCCGCTCCCGACCTCAAGGGCGGCGCTGTCGACAACGGCCCGCGCTTCTTCCGCCAGCCCACCTGCCACCACGCGCCGGAGGTCTACGGGGGCTTGCGCGAGAGCGAGGCTGCCTCGATGCTGCGAGCGTTTTTTGCCGCGAGGCGGTGAGCAATTCCCGCACCACCTCGTCCTGAGGAGCGAGCCATGAGGCGGCGCGTCTCGAAGGATGAGGTTTGCTGGGGCGCCAGGGCCGCCTCGGGTTGCCAACGCGCAGGCCGTCGTGACAGATGTGGAGCAGCCCGCCTAAGAACGCCCGAGGGAGGAAACCATGACTCGTCCGCCGTTTCGCGCCGACCATGTTGGGAGTTTCCTTCGCCCCGAGCGGCTGCGGGAAGCGCGCGAGCGCTTCGCCGCCGGCGGCCTCCCCGCCGCCGAATTGCACGCAATCGAGGACGAATGCATCCGCGACGTGGTGCGCGCGCAGGAGGATGTGGGCCTGAAGGGAATCACCGACGGCGAGTTTCGCCGCACCTTCTTCCACGTCGATTTTCTTGAGCGCTTCGAGGGCGTCGAGACCCATTACGGCGAGTTCGTCGCCAAGTTCCGCAAGGACGACGGGACCGAGGTGGGGTTCAAGCCGCCGACCATGCACGTCGGCAGCCGGGTGAAATGGGTTGCGCCGATTCAAGGGCCGGACTTCGATTTCCTCAGGAAGGCCACGACGCGCACGCCGAAAGTCTGCATCCCGGCGCCGTCGATGCTGCACTTCCGTGGCGGGCGCGAAGCGATCAGCGAGGCGGTCTATCCGCGCCTCGAGACTTTCTACGACGATCTGACCGCCGCCTATCGCGCCGAGATCGCCGATCTTGCGGCGCGGGGCTTAAGCTACCTGCAATTCGACGATACCAATCTTGCTTATCTCTGCGATCCCGACATTCGCGCCCGAACCAAGGCGCGGGGCGACGACCCGGATGCGCTCGTCCGCCTCTATTGCAAGCTCATCAACGATTCGATCCGCGACCGGCCAGCCGACATGACCGTCTGCGTCCATCTCTGCCGCGGCAATTTCAAGAGCGCCTGGGTAGCGCAGGGCGGCTACGAGCCGGTCGCAGAGATCCTGCTCAACGAGATGAAGATCGACGGCTTCTTTCTCGAATATGACGACGAGAGGTCCGGCGATTTCGCGCCGTTGCGCTTTGCGCCCAAGAGCGCGACCGTCGTGCTCGGCCTCATGAGCTCCAAGAAGGCCGCCGCCGAGCCGAAGGATGACGTCAAGCGCCGCATCGAAGAGGCGACGAAATACGTGCCGCTCGAACAATGTGCGCTGAGCCATCAGTGCGGGTTTTCTTCGACCGCGCATGGCAATGACCTCAGCGAAGCCGATCAGTGGATCAAGTTGGCGCGCCTGGTCGAAATTGCCGAAGAGGTGTGGGACGAGGCATAATCCGCCCACACGAGGCAAATGGGTTGAGACGAGATGCTGGAACGAGTTCGCACGGGCGCAAGGCCGACCTGGTTCGATTCCGACAAGTGCTTCATCGACGGGCGCTGGGTCGAGCCGCAATCGCGCCAGCGCCTGCCGATTGAAGACCCGTCGCGCGGCGTTGAGATCGGCGAAATCGCGCGCGGAGCGAGCGCAGACATCGACGCGGCTGTCGAAGCGGCAGAGCGGGCGCTTGGCGGCGCCTGGGGCAAGCTGACCGCCACTGAGCGCGGGCGGCTCATGGCCAAGCTCGCCGAACTCATCAAGGAGCGGGTGGACGAACTCGCCGACATCGAAGCGCTCGACGTCGGCAAACCCCTGAAACAGGGCCGCGCCGACGCGCTGGCGATGGCGCGCTACATGGAGTTTTACGGCGGCGCAGCCGACAAGGTGATGGGCGAAACCATCCCCTATCTCGAGGGCTACACGGTCTACACCTTGCGCGAGCCGCATGGGGTGACCGGCCATATCGTGCCGTGGAACTATCCGATGCAGATCGCCGGGCGCACCGTCGGCGCGGCGCTGGCGATTGGCAACGCCTGCGTGCTGAAGCCCGCGGAGGAAGCCTGCCTCACCTCGCTCGCGCTCGCCGACCTCGCGCGCGAGGCGGGCTTTCCCGCAGGCGCGCTGAATGTCGTTCCGGGCCTCGGCGAAGAGGCGGGCGCGGCGCTCGCCGCCCATCCCGGCGTGAGGCATCTTTCCTTCACCGGTTCGGTTGCGGTGGGCGCGCTGGTGCAGGAAGTGGCGGCCCGTCACGTCGCACCGGTGACGCTCGAGCTTGGCGGCAAATCGCCGCAGCTCGTGTTCGCCGACGCCGACCTCGACCGCGCCCTGCCGTTCCTGGTCAATGCCGGCATCCAGAATGCGGGCCAGACCTGTTCCGCGTCCTCGCGCATTCTGGTCGAGCGCAAGATTTATGGCGAAGTCGTCGAGCGCATGGCGGCGCGCTACAACGCTTTGAAGGTCGGCCCGGCCGACGCGGATCTCGACGTCGGGCCGCTCATCTCAGAGCGGCAGAAGTCGATCGTCAGCCGATTCATCGCCGAGGGCGCCGATCTTAGGACAGTGGCGACCGCCAAGATCGTCGAGGACGCGCCGAGGGGCGGATACTACGTCGCGCCGACCCTGTTCGCCGATGTCGGCCCGACCCATCGCTTGGCCCAGGAGGAGATCTTCGGACCCGTCCAGGTCGTCATTCCCTTTGACGACGAGGCCGAGGCGATCGCGATCGCCAACGGAACCGGCTACGGCCTCGTGGCTGGCGTCTGGACGTCCGATGGGGGCCGGCAGATGCGGCTCGCCAAGGCGTTGCGGGCGGGGCAGGTCTTTCTCAACAATTACGGTGCGGGCGGCGGCGTCGAGCTGCCGTTCGGCGGCGTCGGCAAATCGGGGCACGGCCGCGAAAAGGGCTTTGAGGCGCTGTACGGTTTCTCGGCTCTGAAAACCGTCGCGGCGTGGCACGGCTGAGGCGGAAAGTGGGACGTCACTTGTCGGCTCGGGCCTGCTTGTGTTGCGTGATCGCTCTGTCGGTCACGGGCTGCGCGACGCCGCCCGTGGTCAAGCGCGACGATCTCGATGCGACCGCATGGAGCGGATCGGCCCTGACCGTCGTTGGTCGTCAGAAGGTTGTGGACGCCGCTGCCGGCGCGGCGCCGAAAACGGTGACGCTGATCGACGTTGACCAACGGGCGGAGGTTGCTGGGAACGTCGAGCCGCGCGCTCGCGTTCTCGACCGTCGGGTGGCGAACGTGGAGAGAGAGCTGCGCCGCAACGGGATTCCATCCGCCGATGTTGGCGCGTGGGCCGGCGCCGGCCGGGGCGGCGTCCAGACCTATCCGCCCGGCGAACTGCAAGCAAAGCCAATGGTGGTCATCGCCCACTACTGATCGGCCACATGCGCGACGATGCGGGCCATGTTAAGGACCTGCCGAAGGGCGCCAGCGTGGGCCGGGCGGGGGAAATCGCGTGAATCCGATCGTCGTGGTCCTGAACGGTCCCAATCTCAATCTGCTTGGCAAGCGTGAGCCGGAGATCTACGGCCGCGAGACGCTGGCCGATGTCGAAGCGGACTGCCGCCGCGTTGGCGGCGAACTCGGGCTCGATATCGAGTTTCATCAGAGCAATCGGGAATACGAGATCATCGACTTCATTCACGCCGCCCGCGAGCGCGCCGCGGGCATCGTCATCAATCCTGCCGCCTTTACTCACACCTCGGTCGCCATCCGCGATGCGCTGAACGCCTTTGAGGGTCCGATCATCGAGGTGCACATTTCCAACGTGCACAAGCGCGAGGCTTTCCGGCATCATTCCTACGTGTCCGGCGTGGCCTCGGGTATCATCGTCGGCTGCGGGACGCAGGGGTATGCGTTCGCGCTTCGGCGGATCGCCAAGCTGATCGGGGCGCCGAAGCGGTAGTCGGGTCGGAATGAAGGGAGAGGAAGCGTTGGCGTGAGAATCAAGGAGACCGTCGACAGACTTCCGGGTGGCCTGATGCTCGCGCCGCTGCTGCTCGGCGCGCTTTGCAAGACCTTCGCTCCAAACTCTCCCGCCTATTTCAAAGGCTTCACGCAAGGAATCATGACCGGGGTCATACCGATCCTGGCCGTTTGGTTCTTCTGCATGGGCGCGTCGATCAAGCTCAGCGCGACCGGGACCGTTCTGCGCAAGTCCGGAACGCTCGTCTTGACCAAGTTCTTCGCCGCCTGGGCGATCGTTCTCGTCGCCTCGCAGTTCATTCCGCCTGAGGGCGTTCAGAGCGGCTTCTTCTCGGGCCTTTCGATCCTCGCCATCGTCTGCGCGGTCGATATGACGAACGGGGGTCTCTACGCATCGCTGATGCAAACCTACGGCACGAAAGAGGAGGCCGGGGCTTTCGTCTTGACCTCGATCGAATCCGGACCGCTGATGAGCATGATCATCCTCGGCGCGTCCGGGGCGGCGCATTTCGAGCCGCACGTTTTCGTCGGCGCCGTTCTGCCGTTCCTGGTCGGCTTCGCGCTCGGCAATCTCGATCCGAAGCTCAGGGAATTCTTCGCCCCCGGCGGGCAACTGATGATCCCCTTCTTCGCCTTCGCGCTCGGCAACACCATCGATCTGCACAGTCTTCTCTCGCCGCTCGCGGGCCTGGGCGTCGTGCTTGCGCTCTCCGTGATTGTGCTGACCGGCGTGCCACTCATTATTGCTGACAAGCTGATCGGACGCGGCACGGGCACGGCCGGCATCGCCGCCTCCTCCACCGCCGGAGCGGCGGCCGCCAACCCTGTGGCGATTGCGGCGGTGGCTCCGCAATTTGCGCCTGCAGCGCCGCAGGCGACGGTGCTGGTCGCGATCTGCATCGTCGTCACATCGATTGTCGTGCCGATCCTGACCGGTCTCTGGTACCGCCGTTTCGGCGGGGGCATGGCCGAGCGCGCGCATGGTCCGGGGACTACGCTGCAACTCCACCCTGCGGATTAGAGCGCGATCAAGCGAGGCGCGGCGCGCCTCAACTCACGACCGCGACCGCGAAGCCGTCCCAGCCCTTGGCCCCGACGGTCTGGATTGCGGTCGCGCTCAATCGAGGCTCGCGCGCCATCAATTCGAACATGCGGCGCACGCCGACGACGTCCGTGGCGTTGCCCGCAGCGTCGACCACCTCGCCTTCCCGCACGACATTGTCGACCACGATCGTGGTTCCGGGACGGGACAGGCGAAGGGCCCATTCGAGATAGGCCGCGTTGTTCGTCTTGTCCGCGTCGATGAAGACGAAGTCGAACGGCCCGAGCCCTTCGGCTTCGATCCTGGGCAGGCTCTCCAAAGCCCTACCGGTTCTGATCTCGACTTTGTCGCCAAGGCCGGCGCGGGCGACGTTTCGGCGCGCGACATCGGCGTGTCTGGCGCTCATCTCGAGCGAGAGGAGCCGCCCGCCGTCAGGCAAGGCGCGCGCGAGCCAGATGGTCGAATAGCCGCCGAGCGTGCCGATCTCGAGCGCTTTGCTTGCGCCGGACATGCGTGCCAGCAAATGGATCAGCTTGCCCTGCGGCGCCGAGACGTCGATCGACGGCAGCCCGGCGGCGGCGTTCGCGGCGAGCGTCGCCTCAAGCGCCGGGTCCGACCCGATCAGGGTCTCGGAAAAATAGGAATCGACCTCGCTCCACCGGCGCTCATTCGCCAAAGTCATCCTCCGCCGTCTATTGGTCGCGACCAACTCTTGCTTACTCCGGCATAACCAGATTGGCGTCGCGAGCGATGCGCCAGCGGCCGTCGGCCTCCTTGCGCAAAACGCTCATCGCGTATCCGGAGACACGCTTCGACGCCCGACCCGGAGAAGTCAGCTCGACCCGAATGTGGTTGCGGACATAGGCGCGCGGACCGGAGACCTCGATCTCCTGCACCTGCGCGCGGGCGTCAATGGCGACGCTTTTCATGCGCTGGCTGTCGACTGCGAACTCCGCCTTTCCAAACGGCGCGCGGCCCGGCGTCATGAAGACGACGTCGTCTGTCATCATGTCCATCAGCGCGGGCAGGTTGCGAGCGTTGCTGGCCGCAATCCAGGCGTTGATCAGCTCGCGGATTTGCCGCTCGTCGTCCTCGCTGGCGCTCAAGGGTTTTCCTTCCCGGCGACGCCCGCTTCCGCGAATGTCACCATGCCGTTGTGACAGGCGACCGCGGCTTTGACGATTTCAACCGCGAGCGCAGCGCCCGACCCTTCGCCGAGCCGCATCCCGAAATCGAGCAAGGGCGTCTTTCCGAGAAGCTTCAAGGCGTGTCGATGCGCGCGCTCGGCCGACACGTGGGCGGCGAGGCAATGGTCGAGAGCGGAATTGTCGAGGGAAAGCAGCACCGCCGCCGCCGAGCACACCACGAAGCCGTCGAGCAGCACTGGCGTTCTGCGCATGCGCGCGGCGATGATGGCGCCGGCGATCGCCGCGGTTTCGCGGCCCCCCAGACGCGCCAGAATTTGGAGTGGATCGTCGAGATGCGGTTTATGATACGCAACTGCGGCGCGCACGGCGTCGGCCTTGCGCCGCAGGCCCTCGTCGTCGACGCCGGTCCCGCGGCCGACCCATTCCTCCGCCTGCCCGCCATAGAGCGCATGATAGATGGCTGCGGCGGCTGTCGTATTGCCAATGCCCATCTCGCCCAGCACGAGCAGGTCGGGCTCGGAGGCGAGCGCCTCCATGCCGAAGGCCATCGTCGCCGCGCAGCTTTTTTCGTCGAGCGCCGGTTCCTGGGTCATATCGCCGGTCGGCTTCTCCAGCGCCAGTTCGTAGACTTTGAGAGAGAGATCGAAGGTCTTGCAGATCTGGTTGATCGCCGCGCCGCCGGCCTGGAAATTCGCCACCATCGCCTGCGTAACTGACGAAGGAAAGGCGGAGACGCCCTGCGCGACGACGCCATGATTGCCGGCGAAGACCGCGACCAGCGGCCGATCGACATGCGGCCGCGCCGATCCCTGCCAGGCCGCCATCCACTCGGAAATCTCCTCGAGCCGCCCGAGCGAACCGGCGGGCTTGGTCAATTGCCCCTCGCGCTCGCGCGCTGCCGCGCGCGCGACCTCGTCGGCCGTCGGCATTTTCCGCAGGAGATCGCGGATGTCGTCGAAGGGGCGAGTGGCGGCATTCATTGATCTTCTCTCGGAGCACGGGAGCCGCGACGGCTATAGTCGATATCTGGCGTGAAGCACAAAGCGCTTAGCGTCCGTGAATCTCGGTCCGACAGAATGTTTCACCTTGACGAAATGTGAATCTGATTTCAATTCTACTCTGCGTCCCAAGCAATGCGCAGGTGGAGAGTGGTATTTGACAAACGACGAAAGATGGACATAGTTCATCGGCTATTGAACTACGCCGTCAATAAGCGATGAACATTGGCCGCCTGCACCCCTTTTTACGTGGCGCTCTTGCTGTTGATGCGCTCTCTTGGCAGCAGGCGACTCAAGAGGGCTAACTGAGGAGGAAGTGATGGTAAAAATGATAGTTGCGTCTCTGATAGTTGTTGTGAGCTTTGGTGCAGCTTATGCTGGATCTAAAACTCAACACATTAGCAGTATGAAAGCACAGTGCGGCGCTGACGTTAAAAGCAAAGGTCTGACTGGCCAAGCAGCCAAGGAAGAATACAAAAAATGCTGGGCTGGTGGTGGTGAAGTAGCTCACTAAATAAAATGCCGCTGTGCTTGGCCAGACGTCCTCATTGAGGTTCAACCTCGGGATTAGCGTGAGCCTGAGAGTGATCCAGGTTACTAGCGCAGCGGCGCGCCGTCGTGTGTGCCGTCGATGACAATCGTGTTCGAGCCGCCGTCGAATAGTCAGGTCCTTGGCAGATGACGACAAGCCTGTGAATTTGGCCGCGCCACTTAGACGTTGATGATAGCGTTAGCCTTCCGGCTATGACCGGCGTCACACTACGAGCGAACCCCGCGCCTTACTAGGTCGTGTGGACGAATTTGATCAAGCATAGGCCGGCGGCGAAGCTGACGATCGATCTGAAGTTTTGGGCGGTCTTTTCGCAGCGTAGCGCGACCCGCTTGAAGCGCTTGAGCCGTCCGACGCCCTGCTCGATGCGGGCGCGGGCTTTGTAGAGCGTTCGTGCGAAGAAGGCCGGCTTGTTCTTTTCGTTCGCCTTGTGCGGGATGACCGGAGCGACGCCGCGCGCTCTCGCGGCGTCCCGGTTGGCCTTGCTGGCGTAGCCTTTGTCGCAGATGACGGCGCGCGGCTGAATGTCGGGCCCGATATCGAGCAGGGTTTCGAAGTGACGCCCGTCGGGGGCTTCGCCGCCGGTCAGGTCGAAGGCGATGATGTCGCCGGAGGCGTCCGATTTTGCGTGGATTTTCGTGGTGAAGCCGCCACGCGAGCGCCCGAGCGCCTGGCCTTCTTGCCCCCCTTTGCTCCGGCCGCCGAGACATGAGCGCGCACGGTGGTCGAGTCGAACATCTGAAGGAGATGCGCCGTGGAACTCATGGACGCGAGCGTGTCGAAGAAGGCCTCGAAGACGCCAGCCTCTGCTCAAGCGATCGAAGCGCTTCCACACGCTGTTCCAATGACCGAAGCGCTCCGGCAGCGCGCGCCAGCGAACGTTCTCGACGGTGAAAAAATGAAGCGCCTCGAGGAAGCGGCGATCGTCCTCGGCCCTCCGTCCACGCCGAGGCAGGCAGGCCCGGAACACCGCAAGCGTGTGCGCCCAATCGTTCTCATCCATCTTTGTCGACATGGATCCCGGCCCCTGATTCGGTCGGAGTCCTATGAATCACGCCTGATTCACCGCGGGAATCCCAAAAACATCATCTGTCGAAAATTCGTCCACACGGCCTAGTGACCAAAGATTAGGAACGACCCAAGCTGGATCTGGCGGCGCAGCATCGTATTCAAGCGCTTCTGTACACGTTGCACATATTTTGATATGCTCCAGCAATCGCACTTTTTGATTACAGCGTGCGCATATTGTTGGCTCGCTTTGTGCTCTGATGTGACAGAAGAACTATAATTCTTCTGGATCATCATCATCGATGAAATAGAAGCCGAAATTGTCCTCTATTTTGTTGACATGGCATTAATATTTCTTTCAAGCGTGACGAAGCGGCGCGCTCGCTCACGGGTTGATATTAAATTGTCCGTTAAGCCTCTTGCTCTTTCGATCCAATCAGCTGCCAGATCGGGCCAATGAGCTGGACGGTCGTCTTTGAGCCGCCGAGCAATGAGGAGCCGATCCCGCGCGCTACTCGGCCGCCTCGCGCATCGCGCTAAAGCGTCAACACCGCCCACGAAATCAGGCGGGCCGGGCTGAACCTGCCCGGTCGGCCTACTTCATCTGCTCCAAAAGATGCGTCGCGCTTGAAACATCGGCTTCGCCCGGCTTCGGCTCGATGTTCAGCTGCTTGACCACTCCGTCCTCCACCAGCATTGCATAGCGCTTGGAGCGCACGCCCAAGCCCCCGGCGGACGCATCGAAATCGAGGCCAAGAGCCTTGGCGAAGTCACCGCCGCCGTCGGCGAGAAAATCGATATGGCCCTTGGAGCCAGTCGCGTCCGACCAGGCCTGGAGCACGTAATGGTCGTTGACCGCAGTCATGGCGATTGCGTCGACGCCCTTGGCCTTGAACGCCGCCTCGCTGACGATGAAGCCGGGCAGGTGGTTCTTGTGGCAGGTCGGGGTGAAGGCGCCCGGCAGGCCGAACATCACGATCTTTTTGCCAGCGAAATAATCCTTCGTTTCCACCGGCTTTGGCCCATCGGGGGTCACGAGACGCACGGGGACGTTGGGCAGGGGATCGCCAACTTTGATGGTCATGAGGCGCAGTCCTCGGTTGCAGGAAAGGGTCGCCCACGGAGACGGGCGCGGGCCGGACACTAGACGACCAGCGCTTGGCCCGTAAAGCGGGAGGAAGGCCCTACGTTTTTGGCGCGGCTTCGATCGTCGTCTCCAACGCGCCGGCGCCGCCGGTCAGCGTGAGCCTGAGCGCAACCGGAAAGGCGGCGTCTTTGGGTTTGTCGCCGATGGTCAGCGTGAAGCAATCGCGGCCGCTGTCGGTTTGCGCGGGCGCCGTCTTGAACCACCAGCCTTCCGGCGCCTCCACGAATAGGTCGCGGGCGGGCCCATTTTCATGCGCTGAGCAAAGGCGCCAGCGATCCGCGCCGAGCGCCTCGAGCGCGCCGAAATGCTTCGGTTCAACAGCGCGGGGCACGGTCGCGAGAGCGGCGTCTATCGCGCTCGCGTGAGGCGAGCCCGGAGCGGACGGAAGCGTGAGTTCGAGATGCGCCTTGGCCGGCAGGCACACTTTCTCGCACACGGCGAAATCGGCGTTGAGCTTGAGTGTCACGGGCTTCGCGGGGTCGCGTGGCTTGACCCGCAAGGGGAAGACAACGCCGCTGTCGTAGCCGAACGCCTCGCCGCCGTCGGCCTCTTTGATGCGCTTCGGCGCCGGAAACTCGGGTTCGACGCTCGCAACATTGTCGGAACCGGAAAAGTCCAGCGTCGGCGGCAGGCCCGCGTCGCCGGGATCGCGCCAATAGGTGATTGCGCCGGGCGAAAGAGCAATCTCGAACCCGGCGAGATCGCCGCCGCCGGCGATGAGGCGCGCCTGAGACTTGGCCGCGAGCGCCCAATCGGTCGAAAACGCATCGGCGGCGAAGGCGGGCGCGTCGGGAAGGGCAAGCGAAAACGTAGCAGCGAGCGCGGCTCCAATCGGCATGCCTGTTCGGGAAACGCGAAGCCTCATCATTAACCGCTCTGTGCTCATCTTCTCTGCCTATACCCTGCCATGAATTTCAATTAGCATCGATGTTGTTTGTAGAAGCGCGACTGAAGAGCCGATTATGAGACAGGCGGACCCTCCGCCGCCGACGAGTCTGGAAGGACAGTTCCTGATTGCGATGCCGTCGCTCCGGGAAGGTCCGTTCGCACGCTCCGTCGTCTATATGTGCGCGCATCGCGATGACGGAGCCATGGGAATCGTCATCAACCACCGGGCGGCGGAGATTGATTTCGGCCAGCTTCTCACCCAGCTCGACATCGTGCCGGAAGCCGAGGCGATCCGCCTGCCGCCGCGCGCCCAGACCGTGCGGGTATTGCGGGGTGGTCCGGTCGAGACCGGACGCGGCTTCGTTCTGCATTCGAGCGACTACGGCGCCAACGATTCGACGGTCAAGATCGGCGATGTCTGCCTGACCGCCACGCTCGATATCCTGCGCGCAATCGCCGAGGGGACAGGCCCATCGCAGGCCGTGCTCGCGCTTGGCTATGCCGGCTGGGCCTCGGGGCAGCTCGAGAACGAGATCCTCGCCAACGGCTGGCTCACCTGCCCCGCCGATGCCGGACTCATCTTCGACCCCGATTTCGCTCGCAAATACGATCGCGCGCTCGCGATCCTGGGCGTCGACGAAGGGATGCTGTCCTCCGACGCCGGCCACGCATAGAGCGTTCTGCTCGCCGCCACTATTGTCGTCGGGACCACCAATATCCTGGCTCAAGAGAGGCCGTCAAAGAATAGTGTCGATGCCCTTGGCGTTGGCGAGGGCGAGGAGCTTGAGGGAAGGGCCGCTCGGATGCACTTCGCCTCGCTCCCATTTGCTGACGAGCATCTTCGGGACATTCAACGCCAAGGCGAAGGTCGCTTGGCTCATATGAGCCTTCTCACGGATTTGTCTGATCGCTTCGGGCGCAAGTTTCTCCACGGGCGTCAGGCAACCAAGGTCAAAGTCACGCATCGTGGCCTTGTCGATCGCGCCGACCGCGTGGAGGTCCTCCATCACCTCGTGAAGCGACTGAAGCGCGGGGCTTCGATAGCGCTTCGTCTGGGTCATATTTCCAATTCTCTCCATCCTTGCTTGGCGCTCAGGGCGCTCAGCTCTTTGTCCGTGAGCTTCGCAAATTCCTGACCCGCTCGTGAATACATGGTCAGTTCCGACTTGGTCAGGTTGGCCTTTTTGTTCTTGGGGAAGATGTGCAGGAACACCGCGACTTTTCCCCGTCTGTAGAAGACAACGGCTCGCGAGCCTCTCGCCGCGCCCTGGTTGCCTCTAGAAATTCTCTGTTTTATGAGACCCTGTCCAAGGTCTGCATCGATCAGGCCTCTTTCAGCCCTGCGGATCGCCTCTCGGCAATCCTCGTCAGAAACACCGTTGCTGTCCGCTTCGCGCTGAAACGACTTTGGGAGGTAGGCCTTCATTGAGATGCTTTCTCCGCCTTTCGGGCGGTCTGGTTGGCGTGGTCATGGCGGCGGCTCTCCTATGTTCTCCCGGCTCCCCAGCCGAGTGTCTGTAATATAACCCAGATGGTTATAGAAAGCAAGGGACCATGGCGCGGCGTTATCCGCACCGCCCGAAGGTTATTTCCACCCAGTTGGGTTCCTTGAGCGATTCGCGTGAGCGTCTACCTGAACCGGGGCGTCGCAACGGGCCGGAAAACCGCCCGGCCCTTCATGGGCGTTCGGCCGAGGGCCCGCCTCCGGCGCTGCCTTTCTCGCCGGGGGCGGTTTCTGTTCGGGGAGTTTCGTGTCCGGTCGCCGACACGAAATAGAGGTCGAAAATGGCGCGTCTCCCGCTGAAGAAAAGCGGTCCGATGTCGAACGCCGAGCGGATGCGTCGCCGTCATTGCTCATGCCGCAGGCCTCACTCCCGTTTCCGCCGACACCTCGAACATCTCCGCCCGGCCCTCAAGCTCAGCGAACATTGCAGGGTCGGCGCCAGTGAGGAACACCTGGCCGCCGAGGCGCGCGAGCGCGTCATAGAGCGCAGCGCGGCGGCGCGGATCGAAATGGGCCGCGACCTCGTCGAGAAGCGCGAGTGGCGCGATTCCCGACATCTCGGCGACCAGTCGCGCATGGGCGAGCGCGAGCCCGACGATCAGCGCCTTCTGTTCGCCGGTCGAGGACGCGGCGGCCGGCGCCTGTTTCGGCCCGTGCCAGACCAGGAGATCGGAAAGATGCGGCCCGATCAGCGTGCGGCCGGCGGCGGCGTCGCGGCCCCGATTGTCGCGCAGGCTCGCCCGATAGCGGTCTTCCGCCTTGAGCGCCGGCCCGCTGCCGGTCATGGCCTCGATCTCGCCTTGAAGCGCGAGCTTCGCCCAGGGAAAGGGCGAGGAATCGTCACGCTCGGCGGCAATGAGCGCTTCGAGCCGGCGCACGCAGTCGAACCGCGCCGCGGCGACCGCGACGCCAAGCTCCGCCGCTTCGCGCTCGATCGCGTCGAGCCATGCGGCGTTGCGGCCGCCCTCTTCCAAAAGCCGGTTGCGTCCGCGCAAAGCCCGTTCGAACTGCCCGACCCGGGCGCCGTGACCCGGATCGATCGCCAGCACGAAACGATCGAGAAAGCGGCGCCGCTCACTTGCCGGCCCCGCGAACAGCGAATCCATCGCCGGCGTCAGCCAGACGAGACGCACATGATCGCAAAACGCGCGCGACGAGGCGACGGCCGCGCGGTCGATGCGGTTGCGGCGCTCGGCCGCCTCGCCGTTCGCGCCCGATTTCCAGCCGGAGCCGAGCTGATGGGTCTCGCCGTCCTCCTCGACCTCGATCGACAATGCGAAACCGCCGGCGCCGGCGAACCGCACGCATTCCGCGAGCTCCGCTCGTCGTAAACCGCGTCCCGGCGCGAACAATGACAGCGCCTCAAGGAGATTCGTCTTGCCGGCGCCGTTCTCGCCGCATAGGACGACAAGACCGCCCCGAATAGCGAGATCGAGCGCGGCATAAGAACGAAAATCGTTGAGCATGATGCGCCGCACGCGCGGGCGCCGTCGTGCCGGGGGGGCGCCGTCGAGGCTGGTCATGAGCGCGGCGTGTGCCACGTCCGGCGGCGCCGCGAAAGTGGAAAGACAGGAGCCTTGCCGATGAAAGCCCTCGACGTTCTGATGCCCGCCAAAGGCATGGACCTGATCGAAGACCAGATCAGCGCTCGGCTGCCGCTGCACCGCCTGTGGCTCGAGCCCAATCCCGACCTCTGGCTGGCGGAATGGGGGCCGCGGATCCGCGCGATCGCGATGACTGGCGGGCATGCGCCGCTCGATGAGGCCTATATGCGCCAATTCCCGAAGCTCGAGATCATCTCCAGCTTCGGCGTGGGTTACGACAATATCGACGCCAAGGCGGCGGCGCGGCTTGGAATCACCGTCACCAACACACCCGGCGTGCTTGACGACGAAGTCGCCGATACGGCGCTCGGCCTCATGATCATGACCGTGCGCCAACTGCCGCAGTCGGAGCGATATTTGCGCGCTGGGAATTGGACAGCGAAGGGCAATTTCCCGCTGAGCCCTTCGTTGGGGGGCCGCACGGTCGGCATTTTCGGACTTGGCCGGATTGGCAAGGCGATCGCGAAGCGTATCGACGCATTCGGGCTTCCCATCGCCTATCATAGCCGGCACGAACAAGCCGATGTTCCCTATCGATACTATTCTTCGCTCATCGACATGGCGAAGGCTGTCGATATTCTCGTTGTGATCGCGCCTGGCGGTCCTGCGACACGCCACATTATCAATGCTGAAGTCTTACAGGCGCTCGGTCCTGACGGCGTCTTGATCAATGTTGCGCGGGGCTCGCTGGTCGACGAGAAAGCGCTGATCGAGGCGCTGCGGAATAAGACGATTTTGGCCGCCGGCCTCGACGTCTTTGAGAACGAGCCCAGCGTGCCGCAAGAACTCATTGCGCTTGAGAACACCGTGCTCCTGCCGCATGTCGGCTCGGCCTCGGTCAGGACCCGCCGGGCGATGGCCGAATGCGTGGTTTCGAACCTGTTCGCCTGGGCCGATAGCAAGCCGCCGCTCACGCCGGTGCCCGAGACGCCATGGCCGGGCCAATGGGGGAAGAGCGGATAGGCCGCGGCAAAAGAAGAAAGCCCAGGACGGCCAGCGGTCGCAATTGGCGCCGTTCGCCGATCCATGTACGAGAGGGGCCGTCCGGCAGAGCTGCCTGAGCGACCCGGTTTGATGGGCGTCGCATAGCTTACGTCCATGAAGGGCGTGCTTGCCGATGGGAGGATCTATGCTGGGGAATCTTTTGACGCGCCGCGCCGCGCTTGCGGGTTTCGGCGCTTTCGCCGCCGCGGCCTTGGGCGGCTGCAACACGACGCCCTCCGCCGGGGTTCAGCCAATCGCCGGCTCAGGCGCCGGGGCCATCAGCGTCGATACGTCGCCGCTGGTGGCTTATGTCGGCAATCCCACCGCCGGCTGGGTGGAGCAGTCCTTGCCCGGCGCGCTCGCGCAGGCTCTCGGGTCGAGGGCGTCTGTCGGAGTTCACGTGCGTGTCGACACGCTGTATCTCGGCAACGGTGGACCCGCGGATCCGGATCTCATGACAGGCGTCGCGATGTTGGCCGGCCGGACAATCAATGTGCGGGCGACCTCGACGTATATTTCAAGCCCGACGGACCAGGCGCTGCCGGAACAGGCGCTGCAGGGTCGGGTGCAGGCGCTGTCGGTCGCCTTCGCTTACCGGTTGAGGCGAAAAATAGGGTCGTAACGCGTGCGGTCCCGTAGTCGAGGCCGCCCGCCGGGTCGTTAGCCCTTGCGCGCCTTGCCGGCGGCCTTTTTGACTGTGCCCCGCTCGCGTTTTGTCTTGACGGCTTTGGCGGCGGCTTCCTTGCGATGGGCTTGCGGATGGACGCCGAGATCGCGCCATGACGTCTCGCTGAGCTCGACGTCATAATGTTCGGCCGCCTTCTTGATGTTGGCGAAGGCCAAGGTTCGTTCCTCGTCGGACACGTCCGTGACCTGGTCGAATCGCGCGACGGCGTTGCGAACGTGCTTCGCATCGGTCATCGGCTCTTTGCGCTGCTTCGGAAATGCGAAGACCGTGTCGGGCAAGTCGCCTTTGGCTGTAAGTTCCCCGTGCTTCTCATGAGGCTTCCAGGTTGCTTGCATCGGAAACTCCTTGTCTGGCTCGCCTCGGCGCGGACGCGCCCGTGACCGCCTAATCGCGAAACGCCAGAGGAGCCTCTTTTGTTTCGCAAAACGAGGTAGGCGAAGGTCAGCCGCCTATCGCGGCGCCGGGCGCCGCATATTGCACGCCGTCCCTGGGCCGGCGATAGAGCGCAAGCGTCGCGATCAGGCCGCAGATTGCCGCGAAGCTCATCCAATAGCCGGGCGCGGCCTTGTCGCCGGTATGGGCGATCAGCCAGGTCGAGATCAGGAGCGACGAGCCGCCTAGCGTGGTCGCGAGACTATAGGCGAGCGAAAAGCCCGACGTGCGCACCGAAGCCGGAATGACCTCGGTCAGCGCCACCACCATCGCTCCGTTGTAGCAGGCGTAGATGAACGACAACCACAGTTCGACTGCAAGCATGCGGTCGAAGGTCGGCTCCCGCACGAGCCAGCGGAGCGCCGGATAGGCGGTCAGAAGGGCGAGAACGGCGAAGGCGAGGAGGATCGGCTTGCGGCCGATCCGATCCGACAACGCGCCCGACAACGGCAGCCAGACAAAATTCGACGCCGCAACCGCGATTGTCACCAGGAGCGCGTCGGATTCGGTGAGCTTGAGCACGCTTCTGCCGAAGGTCGGCGTGTAGACCGTGATGAGATAGAACGACACTGTCGTCATCATCACCAGCGCCACGCCGCCGAGCACGATCGACCAGTTGGCGCTGAGCGTGGCGAAGATCTGGGCCGTCGTCGGGTGGACTTTTCGCGCCGCGAATTCGGGCGTCTCCTCGAGCCTGCGCCGGATCAGATACAGAAACGGCACGATGGCGCAGCCGATGAAGAACGGGATGCGCCAGCCCCAGCTTAAGGCCGCCTCAGGCGCCATGAAGTTGGCGATCGCGTAACCGAGGAGCGCGGCGAACACGACCGCTACCTGCTGGCTCGCCGATTGCCAGCTGACGGTGAAGCCCTTGTTTCCGGGCGTCGCCATCTCCGACAGATAGACCGAGACGCCGCCGAGTTCGACCCCGGCCGAAAACCCCTGCAGCAGCCGCCCGAGCACCACCAGCATTGGCGCGAACACGCCAATGGTCGCGTATCCCGGCACGAAGGCGATGAGGATCGTGCCGCAGGCCATGATCGAGAGAGTGAGAATAAGGCCTTTGCGGCGGCCGATGCGGTCGATGTACGGCCCGAGCGCCAGCGCGCCGATCGGGCGCATCGCAAAGCCCGCCGCAAAACTCAGGAATGTCGCCATCAGCGAGGCGTAGGGATCGTGGCTCGGGAAGAAGGTCTGCGCGATCTGCCGGGCGTAGATGCCGAACAGAAAGAAGTCATACATTTCGAGGAAATTGCCGCTGGTGACACGCAGAATGGTCTTGATTCTGTCGAGCCTCGTCTCGTGCATCGGCATTCCTCCCTCGCCTCCCTCGGCTCGCCTTTTAGGCCATGAAACTGAGGCGGAATGGAAGCGTTGCGTTTATTGGCTCGCCCAACGCGCCGCCGCGCGGCCAGCCGCCGCGCCGGTCGCGAATGAGGCCTGTAACAGATAGCCGCCCGTCGGCGCCTCCCAGTCGATCATCTCGCCGGCGACGAAGACGCCCGGGCGCTTCCTCAGCATGAGGTCCTGGTCGATCTCACTCCACGAGACGCCGCCTGCGGTCGAGATCGCCCGGGCGATCGAAGCGGTTCCAACGAGACGAAGGGCGCAGGTCTTGACATGGCTAGCGAGCGCCTCGCCTTCGGGAAGAGGTCCTGCTTCGCGCAGGATGTTCGTCGCGGCAGGCGTGAGGCCGGCGCCTTTGCGCAGGAGCGTGGACAGGGATTGACCGGGCTTGCGCTTCAACCGCGCCGCAAGCGCGGCTTCACAGAGATCGGGCTTGAAGTCGATCGTCATCGTCGCCGAGCCATGGATTGCGATCGCTTCCCGAAGCGACGCCGAGAGCGCGTAGATCGCACCGCCCTCGAGGCCGGCGCCGGTGACCACCGCCTCGCCGCGAACGCGCATCCCGGCGTGAGAAAGCGCTATATTTTTGAGCGGCGCGCCGGCGAAGGTTTCCCGTATCTTCGGCGACCAGTCGACGAGGAAGCCGCAATTGGCGGGCTTCAGCGGCATAACCGCGATTCCCTCGGCGCGAAAAGCCTCGACCCAACCGCCGTCCGCCCCGAGGCGCGGCCACGAGGCCCCGCCTAGCGCGAAAACCACCGGCGCCGCTTGAACGCTCTCCTCGCCCGACGGCGTCATGAAGCGAAGCGCTCCGTCCGGCTCAAACCCGAGAAAGCGGGAGCGCGGAACAAAGTCGACGCCAAGCTCGCCGAGGCGTCGCAGCCAGGCGCGAAGGAGCGGCGTCGCCTTGAAGCTTTTCGGAAAGACACGCCCGCTCGAGCCGACAAACGTCTCTTCGCCGAGTTCCGCGGCCCATGAGCGAAGCCTGTCCGGCGAGAAGGCTTCAATCGCTGGAAGCAGCCTGTCGGCGGCCGGACCGTAACGCTCAAGAAAAGTCTGAAGCGGCTCCGAATGGGTCAGATTGAGGCCGCCTCGTCCTGCAAGCAGAAATTTGCGCGCCGGACTCGGACTCGCATCATGGACCACGACGCTTCGCCCGGCGGACGCCATCGTCTCTGCCGCCATCAACCCTGCCGGCCCTGCGCCAATGACGATCGCACTGGTCTCCGCCTTCATCCCCGCGCCTTCCGAAAACCCACGCGGGGTCATAGCATGGCGTTCGTCCGAGAAGCCGGAGCTCCTATGGCCATCGCCGCTGATTTCCGCCGCATCGCGCTCTCGTTCGGGGGCGCCGGCGAATATCCGCATTTCGACCGCCGCGCCTTCAAGGCGCGGGTCACCTTCGCGACGCTTGCTCCGGAGGAGCTTAGCGCCAACATCAAATTCGCGCCGGACGAGCAGGCGCTGAAATGCGCCGTCGCGCCTGACGCATTCGCGGCGCTCGACAACGCCTGGGGCCGGCGCGGCTGGACCTGCGCGACGCTCGCGGCCTTAAGCGAAGCCGAACTCAAAGCGGCGCTGGAAATGGCCTGGCGCCACGCGGCGCCGAAGGCGAAGGCGCGCAAGCAGCGCTAGAACATGATGCGAGGTAAAAGCGTCCATCGCGAGGAGCGAAGCGACGTGGCGATCCAGGAGGCGCGAGGCGCCCGCCGTTCCCTGGATTGCTTCGCTGCGCCCGCAATGACGAGCCTGGTTCGATCCAATGGCAGGGCGCCAAAATAGCCTTAGCTCGCCACGCGCTCTTTTTGCGTTCTTGCATTAGCCAGCTTCTCGCTCTCGATCCAAAGTCGCTTTGCCGCCGCGTCGTCCCTCGCCGCGGAGGAGGGTTCGGTCAGCTTGCGTTTGACGAAATATCCGCCGGTCGTGCCGGCGACCGCGGGCGAGGAGACGAGGTAAACGAGCGTGTCGGCGCCCTTCTCCGCCGTGATGAAAAACGGCCTGAGGAAAGGGATCAGAAGGCCGGCGAAGCCGCCACTCGATTCACCGAACCGGGTCTTGACCACGCCGGGATGGAGGCAATTGGCTGTCACCCCCGTCCCGGCCAGGCGGCGGGCGAGTTCGCGCGTGAACAGGATATTGGCGAGCTTCGAGCGGCCGTAGACCTTGAGCCCGCCGTAGCCCTTGGCGCTCTGCAGATCGCTGAAATCGAGGCTTGCGCCATCGTGGGCGACCGAAGAGGTGGAGACGATTCGCGCCGGCGCCGAGGCGGCGAGCGTGTCGCGCAGCGTTTCCGTCAGAACGAAATAGGCCATGTGGTTGAGGGCGAAGGTCAGCTCGAGACCCTCTGGTGTGACCCGCCGGTTGGAGAAAAGGGCGCCGGCGTTGTTGATCAGCACGTCGATGCGCGGCTCATTTGCCGCGATCGCCTCTCCGACCTTCCGCGTTTCCGCCATGCTCGAAAGATCCGCCAGATGCAGGCGATGATCGAGCCCGGGGGCTTTCGCCTCGAGCTTCTGGATCGTGGCTTTCGCACGCGCTTCGTCCCGAGCGACGATGACGATGCGCGCGCCCATCCCCGCAAGCGCAAGGACCGCGGCCTCGCCGATGCCCGAGGTCGCGCCGGTGGCGACGATGGTCTTGCCCTGCATCCGATGAATCCGCGGCTTCGGCCTCAAGGCCTGACACTTAAGCTCGCTCACGCGCCGCCAAAAGGGGGGCCTGATTTAGCGCCGGCGACGGGGGCGCGAGCGCCCCCGGGTTTCGCACGCCATCCGCGAGCGTTACGATGGTCGCGAGAGGACCGATCCTTGGCCAGAGACCAGCAGGGCCTGACGCTCGCCGGCGCGCCTGAGTCGGCGAGCGCCTTCGATGGCGCGATGGCCGACTATTACGGGCTGACCGGCGATCCGGTCGGCGTGCTGAAATCCGCGCTCGCGCGCGATCCCGGTTTTGCTTTGGGCGGGGTTGGGATCGCGGCGCTCTCCATGATCGGCGGCTTTGGCGGCGACCATCCGGAGGTCACGAGCGCGCTGCGCGCGGCCGCAGCCGCGATCGGGCGCGCCTCCGAGCGCGAGCAGACCCATCTCGCCGCCGCCAGGGCCTGGGCGCGGGGCGAGTTCTCGCGCGCGATCATGCGTTGGGAGGCGATCCTGGCCGATCACCCCACCGACGCGCTCGCTCTGCGGCTGGCGCAGGACGCCTATTTCTTCCTCGGCCGGTCCGCCGCCATTCGCGATTGCGCCGAGCGGGTGTTGCCCGCCTGGGACCACGACAATCCGCTCGCTGGCTTCGTCCTCGGGCTTTACGCCTTCGGTCTCGAGGAGACCGGCGATCTCAAGCGGGCGGAGGACTTCGGCCGCGAGGCGCTGGCCCGCAACCCGCGCGACGCCTGGGCGACGCATGCTTTGGCCCACGTGATGGAGACCGCGAACCGGCACGAGGAGGGCGTCGCCTTTCTCAAATCGACACAGGGCGATTGGGCGCATGCGCATTTCATGGCCCACCACAACGGCTGGCACCTTGCGCTGTTTCTGATCGAGCAGGGGCGGTTCGACGAGGTTCTCGCCGACTACGACCGTTTCACCGCGCCGAAGCTTGCCGATGACGCGACGCTCGACCGCATCGACGCCGCTTCGCTCCTGTGGCGGCTCGAGCTTGCGGGGGTCGATGTCGGCGACCGCTGGGCGCCGCTCGCGAGCAGGTGGATGGCGCATGTCGACGACCATCTGCTGGCCTTCAACGATCTTCATTGCGCTTTTGCCGCCGCCCGCTCGCCCGACCGGGATCACGTCGCACGCCTTCGGCAGTCGCTCGACGACTACGAGCGCAGGGGTTCCGGCGACAATTTGCAGGTGACGTCCGAGATTGGCCGGCCCCTCATCGAGGGCGCGCTTGCTTTCGCTGCCTGCGACTATGGACGCGCTGTGGAATCCATCCTGCCGGTCCGCGAGGACTGGGCGAGGATCGGCGGGAGCCATGCCCAGCGCGACGTGATCAAACTCACGCTGATTGCGGCGGCGGAGCGTTCGGGCCAGGTAAGCCTGGCGCGGGCGCTCGCTGGCTAATGCGGCCGACTGGCGCCCAAAACCAGGCCTGAGCCGTCAGGCCGCCGCCCGTTGAGCACCTGGACTTCCGTCGCTTTATACTCCACAGCGTGGACGTAAGACAGTCCATGGTTGAGCAAAAAACGCCAATCGCAGGACCGGGCGACGGTCTGTTTCCAAGTTTTTACAAAAGATTAGAGGAACCGCGTATGCGCGTGGCGGCGATGCCACACAGGAGAAATATGGAGAATAAAGCGGCGTAAACATGCCTCTCGCCGGCTGGCGCCGAATTGCCGACTGCGTTAAGGAAGGCTCAACGCGCGCGCTCTATTTTGATTCAATTGGGACAGCGTGAGCGTAGGGCTAGGGATGCAGGGACTAGAGGCTACATTCGACAACCTTTCGTTCGAGGGCGGGGATAGTCCTCAACGGGTTCTTCCAAAAATTGTTCCCTTCGCGGCCGCCGTGGCCTTCGCAGGGGCTGCTAGTGTTTGGGCTTTGCACTGGCCGGGTTCCACGCTTTCTGACGCGGTTTTCTCGGTCTGGACGCCTGCGCCAACCGCGACGCATCCGATCTCAAAGCCCTTCGCCGACATTGCCATTGACGCCAATCTGCTGGCTCAATTGAAGTCGGCTCCTCCCGTCGCGCCGTCCCAGCAGGTTGCGAGCCTCGAACCGGCGCCGGTTTCTCCCTTCCCGCTGCCTCGAACTCGAAGCTTTTCCCCCTTCCGCGCCGGCGATCCCGCAAGTGGGGAGCCTGCCGCTGCCGCCGGCGCGTGATGCGCCCGAGATTGGCGAGACGGAAAGCTTCCCCTTGCCGCCCGCTCGTCCGCCCGGGTTCGGCGGTCCGACAGAGTCCGCGCCTGAGCGTCATCCGTCGCGACCCGATGTGGCTGTCGCTCGTCCCGCCGCCCAGCCCGACAACCGCAATGTGATCGAGAAACTTTTCGGATGGGCGCACGCGTCCGCGCCGGTCGTGGCTTCCACCACCTCGACGCGCACCGCCGCCATTCAACCGGTCGTCGCCGAGCAAAGGGAGAGAGACTCAGCCGCCGCCGCTGGCGGCCTTGGCAGAGGCCCGTTGTTCAGCTTCCCGTCGCCCTTTGGGAACTCGGCCCCGGCCCCGGTTTCCGGCTATGACCACTATACCGCCGTCTATGACATCTCCGCCCGCGTCGTCTATCTCCCGGACGGAACGCGGCTCGAGGCCCATTCGGGTCTGGGGCAGGCGCTCGACAATCCGCGCTTTGTGGCCGAGCGCGCGGTCGGTCCCACCCCGCCGCATGTTTACGAACTGACATTGCGGGAAGGCTCCTTCCACGGCGTGCAGGCGATACGCCTCAATCCAGTCGGAGAGGGTGGAATCTACGGGCGCGCGGGACTGCTGGCGCACCCGTTCATGCTTGGTCCGAATGGCGACTCGAACGGCTGTGTGTCCTTCAGGGACTACGCCGCCTTCTTGCGAGCCTATGAGAACGGCCAGGTCAAGAAGCTCGCGGTCGTCGCCAAGCTCTAAGCTTCATTCCCGCTTCACCCGCGCTCGTCCCGGTTGCGGGGACGGCGCCGAGGAGAACTGGAGGAGCCAAGGCTGCTCCAGCCGCATTCCCTCTTCAGCACCCGCTCGCCTGCGACGCACCGCGAGTGATCGCCTGGCCGATTGCGGCGGCCGCAAACGTCGGGCACTGTGCCAGCGAGGCACAGGGGAGCGAAGCCGGGAAACGCATGTTCGCCTTGACTGCAGACCATCTCGCCGTCCGCGACATGGCGAAATCCTTCGCCGACGAGCGCCTCGCTCCGAACGCGCTTCACTGGGACGAAACCGAGCATTTTCCCGCTGACGTTCTGCGCGAGGCGGCGGCGCTGGGCATGGCTGCGATCTACGTCGGCGAGCAGCATGGCGGCAGCGGCATGACCCGCCTCGACGCCGCGTTGATCTTCGAGGCGCTTTCAACCGGTTGCCCCTGCATCGCTGCGTTCCTGTCGATCCACAACATGGTCGCCTGGGTCATCGACGGCTTCGGCTCGCCCGAGCTTAAAGCCCGTTATCTGCCTCGGCTCGCCAACATGGAATTGATCGCGAGTTACTGCCTGACGGAGCCGGGCTCGGGCTCCGACGCCGCCGCATTGACCACGCGGGCCCGGCTCGACGGCGACGATTACGTGCTCGACGGCGTCAAGCAGTTCATCTCCGGCGCCGGCGTCAGCGACCTCTATCTCGTCATGGCGCGCACCGGCGAGGGCGGTCCGTCCGGGGTTTCCGCCTTTCTGGTCGAGAACGGCGCGCCGGGCTTCAGTTTCGGAGCGAAAGAGAAAAAGATGGGATGGCGGGCGCAGCCGACCCGTCAGGTGATCCTGGAAGGCGTGCGGGTTTCGGCGGCCAATCGGGTCGGGCCGGAAGGCGTCGGCTTCAGAATTGCGATGGCCGGGCTCGACGGCGGGCGGCTCAACATCGGCGCGTGCTCGATCGGCGGCGGGCAATCGGCGCTCGACAAGGCGATCGCTTACATGCGCGAGCGCAAGGCGTTCGGCCGCCGCATCGCCGACTTCCAGGCGCTGCAGTTCCGCGTCGCCGATATCGCCACTTCGCTGGAGACGGCGCGTTCGATGCTGTGGCGGGCGGCGAGCGCGCTCGACGAGAAGTCGCCCGAGGCGACGCGCCTCTGCGCCATGGCCAAGCAGATTGCGACCGACGCAGGCTTCGACGCCGCCAACGATTCCCTGCAATTGTTCGGCGGCTACGGCTATCTCGCCGATTACGGGGTCGAGAAGATCGTGCGCGACCTGCGCGTGCACCAGATCCTCGAGGGCACGAACGAGATCATGCGGGTGATCGTCGCCCGCGGGCTGATCGAGAATTAGGCGTCAATTCAGACTGTTATCAAATGGCCCATTCCGAGCGCTCATTAGACTTGCTGCCGCGCCGCCTGTTCTTGGATTCCTGCACTGCACAGATGCTCCGAAACTATGGTGGCTATATCTACGACGATGAGCCAATTCCCGAATCCAATCGTATTCACCGCGTAACAGATGGCCTCGCCAACGTGGAGGCACTTCGCAATATCTTTCTGGTCAACGAGCGAGCGCAGTTCGAATGGATTGTGTCTCGTGGCAGTATGCAGGAGGCATTTGATAAGCGCGACACAGGCCACATGCAGTGGCTCTGGGACATTGCTGATCATTCCGAGGTCTGCCTCGAAGAGGATGGTCCGACGGCTGAAAGCGAGGCTCTTGGCGCGCGCCTCACCGAATCCAAGTTTGGTTATTTAGGTCGAAAGGATCGCCTCCTCATTCAGCAGGCAATCGTACTGCGTTGCGAAGCGTTTCTGACAGTGGAACGGCGGCTTCCGCGCAATTCCCGTCACGTCGAGCGAGAACTCGGCATTCGTATCCTCACGCCGATTTTACACTGGGAGATGCTACGGCCGTGGGCTGCGCTGTGGCGCTAGCGTGGCGACAGGCGCCATAGCTTGACGCAGCGCGCGGTGCTAGACTGATAGTCAATGGGGATGGGGTTCCCCCAAAACCGCCCGCCGTGGGCTGATGACTCCTGTTAACGCAACGGCGCGTGTCCGGCTTTTCCGGGCAGGCTGCGCCCGTGACGATAGGAGTGCGTATGTCTTTAGCCAGCTGCCTTATTGTCATGCTCGGGGGCGCGATCGGCACGTTCCTGCGCTATTTCGTGTCCGTTCTCGCGTTGCCCATCAGCCGGGAGCTGCCATGGGGAACGATTGTCATCAACATCACAGGCTCGTTCATCATCGGCTTGTTCGGCACGTTGACGCTTGCGTCGGGCCGTTTCCCGGTATCCGAAAATCTCCGCCTGTTCGTCATGGTTGGCTTTTGCGGCGGCTACACCACCTTTTCCGCCTTCAGCTTGCAGACGCTTGAGCTCATGCGAAGCGGAGCCATGACGCGGGCCGCGCTCAATATCGCACTTTCGATCGTCCTCTGTCTCTCAGCTGTCGCTCTCGGGCATCTCGTCGGCGCCCGCTTCAACAGCGGAGCTTCCACGGTGGCTCAGATAAAAATCGAAGAGGAAGCCTGACCAGGGAAGGCCCGGAGGCTGCGCTGCGCGAAAGCCGGCGGGGGTCAAACGAACGCGCGCGACGCGAGGTGAGCGCCGAGCACAAGCAATCCGCCAAAGAAGGCGCGGCGAAAGGTCTCTTCGCTGAAGCGGCCGCGCAACGCGGCGCCAGCCGACATGCCCAGCAGCGCAGGCGCGAGCGCCGCGGTTGAAACGCCCACATCTCCAAGCGCAAACGCGCCGCCTGCCGCGAGCGCCGCCGCCAGCGCGATGGTGGAGATTGTGAAGGAAAGGCCGAGCGCCTGGATCATGTCCTCCTTGTCCAGATTGAGCGCCCCGAGATAGGGCACGGCGGGGATAGCGAACACGCCTGTCGCGGCGGTGGCGAGGCCGGTCAGCGCGCCGATCAAGGGTCCCAGCCACCATTCGGCCGCCGGGGCTACGGAGAAGCGCACCGACGTCAGCCCGAGCACGGCGTAAAGCATCAGGAGGACGCCGAGCGCGATCGCGGCTTGCAACGCATGGCTTCCCGTCAGCAATCCCGTTCCCGCGAGCGCGCCGACGACGACGCCTGCCAGCATGGGCCAAAGTCGACGCGCCAATCGCTCGAAACTCGGGCCCCCCGCCAATTGCCAAACATTGGTGACGAAGGACGGCACGATCAACAGCGAAGCGGCTTTCGCGGGGGCCATGACGAGACTGAGCAGGCCGATCGAGACGGTCGGCAGCCCGAGGCCGATCACGCCCTTGACGAAGCCGGCGAGCAGGAAGGTGAGGATTGCGACGATGAGGGGAAGGTGTTCGACGGGCACGTCTGATTGTGAGACGAAATCGACGGTTTTGGGAAGTTCGCCGAAGCTTTTCACCGCTGAGATGGGCAAAAATGCGGCTGTATTAACACGCCGCCGCGCTCGAACCGAACAAACCGTGGCGCGACTTGCCGCTGCAACATGACGGCTCGCCGGTCGCCTGGCGGGGCAATCGGGCAGCTGCGAGGGGCGGCAAGCCGCGGAGGGGCGCCTTGCTATTTGTTGCGTGAATCGGAAATTCATGCTATAAATTCGATTCGGCAGATTTGGCGGGGAGCAGGGCTCGAGTGCCTCTAAGAGGAATGCGGAGCGCCTTTTGTGACATTTTGGCCACAGTGTAACAGGTGAAAAGGATTTTTTGATTTGGATTCGTCGTAACCCATTGAAAAGTCCCAATTCGGCCAAAGGAATCCAAGGAAATCCAAGCTTTTTCGCTTGGTTTTATTTGGTTTTGCTTGGATGAATTTGGCATGCTCGAAGGCCTGCCGCCGAACAACGCCGCGCACATGATGCGCCTCGTCAGCGACGAGCGCCGCGCCCGCGCCGTCGCTGATCTCATCTTTGAGAGCTTCGAGCCGGCCGAGGCCGCTTCGACTGTGTTCGAAACCGAGGATCCCTGGCCCGGCGGCGGGAGGGCGTGGCTCATGGAAGCCTACTTCGGCTCCGAGCCTGACGAAAAGGCAATCCGGGCGCTGATCGCCGCCGCCGCCGACGAAGCGACCGCCCGGTCGGCGAGCTTCGGCATGACGGAAAAGCGCGACTGGGTCGCCAATTCGCTCGCCGGGCTTAAGCCGGTTCGGGCAGGGCGCTTTCTGGTTCACGGGAGCCACGATCGCTCCCGGGTCCAGGCGAATGACGTTGCAATCGAGATCGAAGCCGGCCTCGCCTTCGGCACCGGCCATCATGGCACGACCCGTGGGTGTCTCATGCATTTCGACCATCTCCTCAGGCGCCGCCGGCCGATGCGCGTGCTCGACGTGGGCTGTGGCGCGGGGGTGCTGGCCATCGCCGCCGCCAAGGTCCTGCGCCGCAAGGTCTGGCTCGGCGACATCGATCCCGTCGTGGTTTCCGTGGCCAACGCGAACGCCCGGCTGAACGGCGTCGGCGCCCTGTGCAGGGCGATCGTCTCGCGGGGAGTCGAGAATGCAGCCTTGCGCGAAGCCGCGCCTTACGACCTCGTGTTCGCCAACATTCTGGCCAGGCCCTTGCGGCTGCTCGCGCCGTCGCTAGTGGCGGTGATGAGCGCCGGCGGCGAGGCGATCGTCTCCGGCCTGCTTCTTGCTGACGTTCCCGGCGTACTTGCGTCCTGGCGGGCGCAAGGCTTTGATCTCGCCGAGCGAATCGAGCTCGAAGGGTGGGCAAGCCTCAGATTGCAGCGGTGAAATCGGTGGCCGTAGACGTCTTGGCCTGTCGCGTTTCTGTCGTCCTGACACGCGAGAGTGATGCGCGATTGAGCGCGGAATCAAAGGGCGAGTGTGGGGATGGGAATGGGAATGGCGAAGATACCGGCGGGAGTAGGCCCCAAGCTGCCTCAGATCGTCGTTCTGTTTGGCGCGACCGGAGATCTCGCCCACAAGAAACTGCTGCCGGGCCTTTTTCATCTGGTGAGCGCCGGCTTCATCTCGAAATGCCGGATCATCGGCGTGTCGCTCGACGCGCTCGACGCGGAAGGCTTTCGCGCCCTCGCGCGCAACGCCGTCTTCGAGCAACACGCCCATCACCCCAAGAAAGACGCCTGGCCGGCATTCGAAGCGCTGCTCGACTACGTCCCGATGGCGGCTGGCGCCGGCGCCCTTAAGGAGGCCGTCGACAAAGCGGAGACGTCCTTCGCCGAGGAGGCCCAGCGCGTGCATTATATGAGCGTGCCGCCGAACGCCGCGCTATCGGCGATCAAGATGCTGAGCGAGGCTCACCTCGCCGGCGGATCGCGCATCATCATGGAAAAGCCGTTCGGGACCGATCTCGAAAGCGCGGTCGCGCTCAACGACGCACTGCACAAGGTGTTCGCCGAGGACCAGATTTTCCGTATCGATCATTTCCTCGGCAAGGAGCCGGCGCAGAACATCCTCGCCTTTCGCTTCGGCAACGGCCTGTTTGAGCCGATCTGGAACCGCAATTTCATCGATCATGTGCAAATCGACGTGCCGGAGACGCTCGATATCGGCAACCGGATCGGCTTCTACGAGCAGACCGGCGCCTATCGCGACATGGTGGTGACGCATCTCTTCCAGATTCTGGGCTTCATGGCGATGGAGCCGCCGACCTCGCTCGCGCCAGGGCCGATCAGCGAGGAAAAGAACAAGGTTTTCCGCTCGCTCATGCCGATCGACCCGTCGCATGTCGTGCGCGGCCAGTTCATCGGCTACCGCAAGGAGCCGGGCGTCGACCCGGAATCGGACACAGAGACCTTCATCGCGCTCAAATGCCTGATCGACAATTGGCGCTGGGCGGGTGTGCCTTTCTTCTTACGCACCGGCAAGCGCATGGCTGAAGGCCAGCGCATCATTTCGATCGCCTTCCGCGAACCGCCGAAGAGCATGTTCCCGGGCGATTCCGGCATTGGCTCGCAAGGGCCGGATCACCTGACATTTGATCTCGCCGATCAGTCAAAGGTGTCGCTGTCTTTCTACGGCAAGAAGCCCGGGCCGGGGATGCGGCTCAACAAGCAGAGCCTGCAATTCGCGATTCGCGATACGGGATTGGGCGGGGACGTGCTCGAGGCCTACGAGCGCCTGATCCTCGACGCCATGCGCGGCGATCACACGCTGTTTTGTTCGGCCGAGGGCATCGAGCGGCTGTGGGAAGTCTCCCAGCCGCTTCTCGAATCGCCCCCGCCAGTCAAGGTCTACGCGCCGGGCACGTGGGGGCCGCAGGCGATCTACCAACTGACTGCGCCGCACGCGTGGCGCCTGCCGTTCGAGCGCGCCTGGCGCGACTCCAATGTTGCGAGCGCCTAGTGGCTCTCGCAGCCTCGCGCTAACGTGCTAAAGCCGGCGCGATGCACGATCTCTCCCTCATCCTTGAGCCGGCGACGGACGACGACGCCGAGCCGGTCGAACGCCTCAACGAGCGGGTGTTCGGCCCCGGCCGCTATGCGCGCACGGCCTATCGCATTCGCGAAACGACGTCGGCCGATCCGGCGCTGAGCTTCGTCGCCCGCGTCGGCACGCTTCTGGTCGGCGCCTCCGCCATGACGCCCATCGTCATCGGGGACGCTTCGGCGTTGCTGCTCGGGCCCTTGATCGTCGAGCCCGTGTTCCGGAGCCAGGGAATCGGCGAAGCCCTGGTCAATCGCTCGCTGGACGCGGCCAAGGCCGCAGGGTGGAAGCTTGTGCTCCTGGTCGGCGATGAGCCCTATTACGCGCGGATGGGCTTCCAACGCGCGCCCAAGGGACAAATCACGCTACCGGGACCCGTCGATCCCGAGCGGCTGCTCTATTGTGAGCTAGAGCCCGGGGCGTTGGCGGCTGCGAAGGGGGCGGCGCGGGGAGCCTGAGCACCCGATGCCCGAGGCGGCCTTATTAGGTTGCGAGCCCTCAGTTTTGGGCCGCGCAAGCAGGCCAATATGCGCGCTTAAACGCCCATAAACGCGAGTAAATGTTAGTAAAATCGCTCTCATTTGCTAGCGTTTATTTTTTCGAATTGAGACTTTTCAACGGGTTACAGCCGCTTCGAATAAGAGATCCTTCCTGTTCCAGCTTCCCGCAATGGGGCTTGGCTTTGCTCCTCTAGGACCGCCTGATCCGGGGCAAGAAAAAATTTGTATCATGGATTTCTGTTTTTGTCAAATATCACTGGCAAATTATTTCAGTGTAGGTGTCATATACAAGGATAAGCGTGGCGTTTGCGCGATCATCGATTTCAATAGGGAATTCGCCACGCGTCAGTTCGGACGCGCGTGGAGATTCGTAGAGCTTCCGCGCTCGCTGTCGCCATTGACGGACGGTCGCGGCGTTTTTTCCCATCGCGATTTGCCGTGGTGGGCGCTCGCTCGGCGCCAGGATCGTCGCCTGGCAATTGAACCTCCAGCACGACACCATTCCTCGCCATCCGACGCGGAACCGACGCCTCAATGGGGCGATCGGCTGCTGGCCTCTGTCGCTTTGGCTGCCCTATTCGATTGACGGGTCGACCCGCCTCGCCGATCATCGAGACAAGAATCTCACGGACCTTGAGGATCCGGAGAGCGACGACTGGACGGCGCCGGGATAGGGCGGATTGGGGCCGGTTTGTCGCGCGCTTGCCTATGCGCGGACGACGCTCTTGGGGCGGTCGCGCTGGGCCGCCTTTTTGATCGGGCCTTCATCCGCGATCGCCTGCGGGACGCTTGTCGCCGCAAACGCAGCGCCCGCCCTCGTTGGGCGGCGCCTGCTTCTGTGCGCGCCGGTGCTGATCCGGGTTTCGCCATCTGCCACATGCCGGTCTGGGTCTATCCCGTCTGCGTCATCGAACCCGGCGCAAGCCTCGCTATGGTGCGCTCCTTCGCCGAGTATCGTGCCGGAGGCGGAGCGCCGCCCGGCGATCGTCGAGAGCGCCTGGATTTTGGGTCCGCGCTTCCCGTTCAACAACCTCCATCCGGTGCATCATCTGCGGCACAGGCTGCCGATGGCCGGAACAAGCCCGGCCATGCCGGCTTCCTCAGGTGCTCCCTTTCTCCTCTGAGCCTCACGTCTCCGCGATGCCGCCGAGATCGCCCGCCTGCGCTCCGCTCTCGCGCCCGTGCGGCAGCGCGAGGTACTCGGCCGAGCGCATCTCGAAGAGCCGCGACGCAGTGCGCGCGAACTCGAACGCCTCCCCGCCTTCGGCGCCCGAATAGAGCGCCTCCGGCTCACCCGCCGCCGAAGCGATCAGCTTCACGCGCATGTCGTAGAGCGCGTCGATCAGGATGATGAAGCGCTTCGCCTCGTTGCGTTCGCTAGCGGCGATCACCGGAATGTGGTCGAGCACCAGGGTGTGGAAGCGCTGAGCGAGCTTGAGATAATCGGCCGCGCCGAGCGGACGGCGACAGAGCGCATCGAAATCGAAACGCGCGACGCCATCGATCGCCTGCGGCACGTCGAGATGGCGGCCGAGAAGCTCGATGCGGGCGGGCTCGCCGCGCTCATGGCCGGTCAGCGTCAGGAACGCCGCGTCGAGCGCGGAATCTGCTTTTGGCCCGAGCGGCGTATAATAGACCGGCGCGCGCTGAAGCTTTTCCAGACGGTAGTCGGTACGCGCGTCAAGCTCGATCACCTCGAGCCGCTCTTTGATGAGCGCGATGAATGGCAGGAACAGCGCGCGATTGAGACCATCCTTGTAGAGGTCGTCGGGAGCGACGTTCGAGGTCGCGACCACGACCACGCCCGCGGCGAAGAGGGCCGTGAACAGCCGGCTCAGGATCATCGCGTCGGCGATGTCCCGTACCGAAAACTCGTCGAAGCAAAGGAGCGACGCTTCCCGCGCCAAGTCGGCCGCAACCGGCGCAATGGGGTCCTCGCCGCTGACCTCTCCGCGCTTGCGCGCCTGTCGCCATTCATTGAGGCGAGCATGCACGTCGGCCATGAAGGCGTGAAAATGCGCCCGGCGTTTGTGCGGCGCTTCGACGGCGTCAAAGAACATATCCATCAGCATCGTCTTGCCGCGCCCGACCGGCCCGTGGATGTAAAGGCCGCGCGGCGGTTCGGCGGGCTTCATGCCGAACAGTCGGGAGAAGCCGTTCGGTTTCGCCTCGGCCTTGCACCCTTTGAGTTTGCTGGCGAGCGCGTCGAGCTTGCCGGCAAGCTTCGCCTGGGCGGCGTCGGATTCGAACCCGCGCTCGGAGACGAGCGTGCGGTAGCGGTCCGCGATGGGGCTCAAGGGTGCGTTTCAGTCATGCCGGGAGAGGCTAATGCGCCTCTTCCCAGTTTTGCGCCGCGTGCGCGTCGACTCTCAGCGGCACATGCAACTGGACTGCAGGCTCGGGCGCATCGACCATCACTTTGGCGACAAGCGGCAAGGTCGCCTCGACTTCCTCGTCGGGCGCCTCGAACACCAATTCGTCGTGGACGGTGAGCAGCATCCGCGCGCTCAAGCCCGCCTTTGCCAGAGCTTCGTCCATGCGGACCATGGCGCGGCGAATGATGTCCGCGGCCGAGCCCTGCAACGGCGCGTTGATGGCGGCGCGCTCGTTGAAGGCGCGCTCCGAAGGATTGGAGGCGTTGATGCGCGGATAGTGGCACTTTCGGCCGAATAAGGTGGTCACATAGCCGTTGGCGCGCGCAATCTTCTTCGTCGCTTCCATATAGTCGCGAATGCCGGGAAAGCGCTCGAAATATTTCCTGATGTAGGCGCCCGCCTCGTCGCGGGCGATGCTCAGCTGGTTGGCGAGGCCGAAAGCCGAAATGCCGTAGATGATGCCGAAATTGATCGCCTTCGCGCGGCGCCGCACTTCGCTCGGCATGCCTTCGATCGGCACGCCGAACATTTCGGAGGCCGTCATCGCGTGAATGTCGAGGTCGTCCGCGAAAGCGCGCTTGAGCGCTGGGATGTC
Source organism: uncultured Alphaproteobacteria bacterium (assembly GCA_963726105.1). GTDB lineage: Bacteria > Pseudomonadota > Alphaproteobacteria > Rhizobiales > Beijerinckiaceae > Roseiarcus. Next base: position 160,338 of record CAVSBJ010000009.1, on the reverse strand, counting down.
GGCGAGATGGGCGAGGAGCCTGAGCTCGATCTGGCTATAGTCGGCCGAGATCAACTTGCGCCCTTCGGGCGCGACAAAGGCGCGCCGGATCTTGCGCCCTTCCTCGGTGCGGATCGGAATGTTCTGCAAGTTGGGTTCCGAGGACGACAGGCGCCCGGTCGTGGTCGAAGCGAGCGCATAGGCCGTGTGGACGCGATGCGTCGAAGGGTTGACGAAGCCTGGCAGCGCGTCGGTATAGGTCGACTTGAGCTTGGCGATCTGTCGCCATTCGAGCACGCGCGCCGGCAATTGATGGCCTTCGGCGGCGAGGTCCTCGAGCACGCTCGCGGTGGTCGACCAGGCGCCGGTCGCGGTCTTCTTGCCCCCGGGCAGGCCCATTTGGCCGAACAAGATATCGCCAAGCTGTTTCGGCGAGCCGGGGTTGAAGGGTGCGCCCACGATCCTGTTGATCTCGTCTTCGAGCCCGGCCATGCGCTGGGAAAACTCGCCTGTCATGCGAGAGAGGATGTTTCGGTCGATCGCGATCCCGCGCCGCTCCATGCGCGCCAGAACCTCGACGAGCGGACGCTCGAGCCGCTCGTAGACCACGGACATCTTCTCAGCGATGACGCGCGGCTGCAAAACGCGCCTGAGGCGGAGCGCGATGTCCGCTTTCTCCGCTCCGTATTCGCAGGCTTTTTCGATCGGCGCCCGCGCCAGGCCGACGAGAGTGCGACCCGAGCCCGCGACTTCGCTCAAGGGAATGGGTTTGTGGCCGAGAAAGCGATCGGAGAGCGTAACGACGCTGTGATCGTCTCCGGTCGCGCCGGCGTCGAGCGTGTACGAGAGCAGCATCGCGTCGTCGATCGGCGCGACGCGAACGCCGCGCAATGCAAAGACATGGAGGTCGAACTTGATGTCGTGGCCGATCTTGAGGACGCCCGGCTGCTCGAGCAGCGGCTTCAGAAGCGCGATCGCGTCCGCTTCCGCCGATCTGCCCCGGTGCGAGGCCCGCGCCGTTGAAGAGATCGTCGGCGCCGGTCTTGTGTCCGACGGGGATGTAGCAGGCCTCCCCCGGCTTGACCGCCAGCGAGAGGCCGATGAGCTCGCCTTGCAGCGGGTCGGCCGAGTTGGTTTCGGCGTCAATCGCGACGATGCCTTCATCCTCGGCGCGGGCGATCCACGCGCTAAGCTCCGCCGCTGTGCGCACAATCTTGTACACCGCGCGGTCGATCGCCGCGCGCGCCTCCTTCGCTCGCGCGGCGGCGAGGTCAGCGGGCGCAGTTCCGTGCGGGGCGGCCCTGGGCTCGCGCGGCGTGGGAGCAGGGACCGCCACCACGGGGGACGCCTCTGCCGGCGCCTCGCCTTCTCGTTCCAACAGCGCCACGCCCTGGCCGCCCGGCCAAGCCGCCGGGCCGACGAAGCGAGGGTCCGGCTCGATCGAGGCCATGTCGACGCCGCAGATCTCGGCGACGCGGCGGGTCAGCGTGGTGAGCTCCATCGCCTTGCAAAACGAGACGAGCCGCTTGCCGTCGAGATCAGGCGTCGCGAGCGCCTCGAGCGGCGTCTCGACCGGCACGTTCCGATCCAGGGTGACGAGCTCTTTCGACACTCGGATAAGCTTGACGGTGTCGGGATTGGTCAGCACGTCGCGTCGCTTCGGCTGTTTGATCTCGCCCGCACGCTGAAGCAGCGTCTCGAGATCCCCGTATTCGGAAATGAGCTGAGCCGCGGTCTTGAGTCCGATGCCCGGCGCGCCCGGCACGTTGTCGGTCGAATCGCCGGCGAGCGCCTGGACGTCGACCACCCTGTCGGGGCCGACGCCGAAATATTCGACCACCTCGGCCGGCCCGAAGCGCCGCTCCTCGCGGGATCCTGCGACGCCTGCCTGGCCCGAAGCGGGGTCGTACATCGAGACCCCCGAATCGACGAGCTGCATGAGGTCCTTGTCTGCGGAGACGATAAGCACCTCGGCGCCGGCCTCGCGCGCCTGTCGGGCATAGGTGGCGATGATGTCGTCGGCCTCGTAGCGGCTCTGCTCGATCGGAACCATGCCGAAGGCCGAGACGGTCGCCCGCATCAGCGGGAACTGCGGCACCAGTTCGTCCGGCGGTTCCTTCCGATGCGCCTTGTAGGCCGGGTAGATGTCGCGCCGGAACGAATTCTCCGTCTTGTCGAAGATCATGGCGAGATGAGTCGGCTTGAAACCTCCAGCCCCGTCGCGGATGAACTGCAGCACTTTGGTGGCGAACAGCCGCACCGCGCCGGTCGGCAGGCGGTCCATCCGATAATTGTACTTCTGATCCTGGCGGATCGACTGATAATAGGCGCGAAAGACGAACGACGAGCCGTCGACGAGAAAAACATGGTCGCCGGCGCCGACCGGGCGATGGGGCTGGGTCATGGCCATCACATAAGCGATACGGCCTAGAAGCGCCATCGTGGGCCGCCGGAGGGGGCGCGTGAAGGGCGAAATCCACCGATGGCGAACAGAAACGGAGGAATGGCAATGGCAACGGACAATTCTGAAACCCTGGCGCTATTGATCGATGGCGACAACGCCTCACCGAAAATCGTTGCTGGCCTCCTGGCCGAGATTGCCAATTATGGCGTTGCGAGCGTCAAGCGCATCTATGGCGACTGGACCGGTCCGAACCTGAAGGGTTGGAAGCAAAGCCTGCTCGAACATTCCATTCAGCCGGTCCAGCAGTTCGCCTATACGACCGGCAAGAACGCGACCGACGGCGCAATGATCATCGACGCCATGGACCTGCTCTACACGGGCCGCTTCTCCGGCTTCTGCATCGTCTCGAGCGACAGCGACTTTGCTCGCCTCGCTGCGCGCATCCGTGAGCAGGGCGTCACCGTCTATGGTTTTGGGGAACGCAAGACGCCCCGCCCCTTCATCACCGCCTGCGACAAGTTTGTTTATTTCGACGTGCTCAATGCGGCCGGCGAGCTGAAGGAAGGGGAAGCCGCCGCCGCGCCAAAGGCGCCGGCGGCCAAACCCGCACCGGCGAAAACACCTCTTGATCGCGCGGCGCTCGACATGCTCGCCAAGGCTGTCACGGCCGCGGCCGACGAAGACGGCCGGGCCAATCTCGGCCGCGTCGGCGCCCATCTTGCGAATCAGTCTCCGGACTTCGACCCACGCAACTACGGCTTTCCGCGCCTCTCCAATCTGGTCGAAGCTTCCGGCATCGCCGACGTCGAGCGCATCGGCGAAAATCCGAAAATCATCCTGGTGCGCCTCAAAGGCGAGAGACCCGCTCGACCCGCGAAATAAGCCTGGGAACATCACGGCCTCGTTGACGGCGGCGCCATGGGATCGGTGGCGATTCACTCAGGCGCCTCGATGTCATCAAGACCCGCATCGGCGCCTCGACCCGTCCGTTCATCGAACAGTCATGGTTGCAGTAGCAGTTTTCGCTTCCCCGGATGCGCCGAATCTTGGTTCGGCCGAGGGGTCGGTGGAGAAGGGCAGGGAATGGCTGTTCGGAACGGCCTCGTCGCCGTCGCGGCGATGGCAATCGCAGTCGGCGTCGGTTTCGAACTGCGCAGCGCGCAGTCCTTCACCATTCCCGACGCGTGCGTCGAAGGCTCCGCTTGCGCATACGTTTGCACGAGCGTCCTCGAGCAAGGCCGCACCGCGGCCGACTTCATCGCGCTTGCCGCCTATCAGCTCGGTCCCGAGCGGCCGATCGCTTTGCCGCCAGCAAACCTGTCGATGCCGGCGCCGGTCGACCCGCACAATGTCTATGCCGGCGCTGGCGTCGGCATGTTCAGTCCCGCTGTCGCCGGGCAGCCGCCCCGGGTCTATTCGCCGAACCTCGTGACCGGCAAGGTCGACGTGATCGATCCGGAAACCTTCAAGGTCATCGACAGCCTGGCGGCGATGCCGAGCCCGGAGCACATCGTTCCGTCCTGGGACCTGCAGACACTCTGGGTTTCGGCGGACGTGAGCGCGCGCGGCGGCCATGGCGGCGTCGCGCCGATCGATCCGAAGACAGGCAAGGTCGGCAAAGTGGTCGACGTGCCGGACTCCTACAACATCTATTTCACGCCTGACGGCAAATCGGCGATCGTCGTCGCGGAAGCGATGCGGCGGCTCGAGTTCCGCGATCCCCATACGATGGCGCTTCAGGGTTATATCGCGACGCCTCAATGCGCGGGGATCAACCACGCCGATTTTTCGCCCGACGGCTCGTATGCGATCTTCACCTGCGAGTTCAATGATTCTCTCGCCAAGATCGATCTCGTCCATCACACGCTCGTGGAGACGTTGCCGCTGACGCCGGGCCATATGCCACAGGACATCAGGGTCGCGCCGGATGGCAGGATCTTCTTCATCGCCGACCTCATCGGCGACGGCGTCATGGTGATCGACGGCGATTCCTTCGGGCAGCTCGATTTCATCAAGACTGGCGTCGGCGCGCATGGACTCTATCCGAGCCGCGACGGGACGAAGCTCTATGTGTCGAACCGCGGCACCCACAGTCTCGGCGGCGCGCGAAAAGGCCCAGGCAGCGTCTCGGTGATCGACTTTGCCAGCCGCAAGGTGGTCGCCAATTGGACCGTTCCCGGCGGCGGCAGCCCGGACATGGGCAATCTTTCCGCCGACGGCAAATGGCTCTGGCTATCGGGCCGCTATGACGGCGTCATCTACGCCTTCAATACCGATGACGGCTCGGTGAAGTCGATCACGGTCGGCGGCATGCCGCACGGACTCACCGTCTGGCCGCAGCCCGGGCGTTATTCGCTCGGGCACACCGGTAATATGCGCTAGATCGGCGAATTGGTCGCCGGGGGCCGGCTGGCTGGAAGTGCGTTCTCTAAAGCCGCGCGGCAAGCGCCGCGTAGGCCGCCAGCACGGCGCTGGCGACGACATTCCAGCCGGCAAGCGACAGTCCGGCGATGCGCAACTGAACTTCGTCGCAGCGCACGACCTTCACCGAATCCAGCGCCTTCACAAGGTCGTTGGCATCGAGGGAGCCGACGCCGCCCGTGCATGCGGTCGGTCCCTGCCACCAATGATATTCCACTCCGACATGGTAGGCGGCGAGCACGGCGCTGGCGACGAAGATCAAGGCGAGAAGCGCGAAGCCAGCGCGCGCCAGGCCATGCGCCGCGCGGCCGGCGAGAAACGCGGTCAGAAGCGCCAGCGGAATGGCGGCATAGAAGGCGTAGCGCTGGGTGAGGCAGAGCTCGCAGGGCGCGTAGCCCATCCCCTGAAAGATCCAGACCGCGGCGAGGATAGCGATTGACGCCGCGGCCATCAAAAGCGCCCTGGTCTCCTGCGACGGCGGCAGCGCGGTCTCGGCGAGCGTCATCAAAACACCTTGATCGCAATCACGAAGCCGACGACGACCATCGCAACGAATGCGCCAAGGACCGCGGCGAAATTGCGCTCCATCGCTGTGCGTAACGGTTCGCCAAACCAGTGCAGAGCGCCGGCGACGAGAAAGAATCGCGCGCCGCGCGTCACCACTGACAAGGCGACGAACAGAGGAAAACTATAGCCGAGCAGACCGCTTGTGATCGTCACCAGCTTATAGGGGATCGGGGTTACGCCCTTGACCAGGATCACCAGCCAGCCCCATTGGGCGTAGGTTTGTTTCAGCGCGTCCATCTTCGCGCCATAGCCGTAGAGATTGATGAGCCACTGCCCGACCGTATTGTAGAGCAGGGCGCCGATAGCGTAGCCGAGCATGCCGCCAATCACCGAGGCGATCGTCGCGATGAGGGCGTAGCGCCAGGCCCGCTTCGGGTTGGCGAGCGCCATCGGGGCGAGCAGCACATCGGGCGGGATCGGGAAGAACGAGCTTTCCGCGAAGGCGACCACGGCCAGCGCGCGCTCGGCGTAGGGGCCCTCGGCGAGCGACCGGACTCTGGGGTAGAGCGAGTTGAACATAGAGGCCCTTCGCAGTGCAGCGGCCTTTTACGCGCTTGCGGCGCGGCCGTCCACGCGCAGGACTTGTCGTGACCCCTGCACGGATTGACCCCAAAGCGTGGCGCGTTCTATATCGGCGCTGTCCGCTTTGGCGCGGGCCCCTATGGCGGAACTGGTAGACGCGTCCGACTCAAAATCGGATTCCGCAAGGAGTGCTGGTTCGATTCCGGCTAGGGGCACCATCTCGACGTCCGACAAAATCTCTTTTATCCGAACCCTCCGGAGCGAAGCTTTGGACGCTCGGTTATCGATTCCCCGGCAAGCAGTGAAAACCCGCGATCGGTCCATTCCCGCGAGTGACGCCGAAAGACGCCTGAACGCGCCGCGACCAAGCGAGCGGCAATTGGAAAACGGTCTTGCTCGACGGCGCATACACTCTGTTAAGGCTCTCTGGTCGACATCCCATGCAGGGCTGAATAGATCTGATCGGCGCCGCCGGGAGTGCAGCGTGGCTGCGTAAGGAAATCGAGCAGGTCTGTGGGGCCGAGCGACCGTCGTCCGGCGCGACTCTCAGGGCGGCTTTCCGAGGCGTCAGGCGAAACCAGCCGAGTCGCCTCGTTCTCGCAGCATCGGCCGCCTCGCGAGCAGTGAACTTGGCGCCGATTGCGACAAGGAGCCTCGTATTCCGACGCCAGAGCGTGCCGGGCGCCGTCGGCGCTCCCTACGCGACCTCTAGCCAGACCAGCGATCAGGACGCGATCGATCTCCGCAGGAAGGAGCCGAAGCTCAAGATCTACGAGCCGCATTGCGCCCATTAGGAACAAACAGCAGTCGGAACTGCGCTCAGTTGGATTTGCGCCATCGCAATGCATTCAAATCTGACGGCGGCAATGATGCGGTGTTTAGTGAGGGAGTTGCTGAATGTCTCGAGGCTATCTGGTCGAACCCATTGGTCCTGCAACGATTGCGAGGGCCTATCCTCTGATTCGGGCTGTCATCCCCGGCATTTCAGAGCATGAATGGGCGCAAAATGCTTGTCCGGACGACGTTTGCGGCGGTTGCTCCGCGACGGACGGCGAGCGTGAGAAGGTCATCGTGGCGCGCGACGGCCAAGGGTATGTGAAAGGCCTTTGCTTCTACGCCATCAGAGATCACGAAACTTATGGGCGCTTGATCGACGTTCCTTTGTTTATCGTGGCGAGCGCTGCCGACGGTGAAGGGGTGACTGCGGTCCTGATTCATTTTCTCAGGAGCCTGTGCAATCAATCCGTTTGCTCGGGCATTCGCTTTTGGAGACTCGATCGTGAAGCCTGGGCACATAGGTTGAGCCCCAATCATATCGCCCGGAGCGATCATGGGCTGTTCCTGCCGGCCTTAACGAGTAGCTCCGGGATGATGAAGGCGCTGCGCGCGCGCACTGTCGACGTGGCCCAAGCTATCGATCGATTTTCCCGGTGAAGACGTAGCCGACGTTGCGGACCGATTTAATTAGCGCTGGCTTTTTCGGGTTCGTTTCAATTTTCTTCCTGAGGCGGGCGACTTGCGCGTCGATGGTGCGATCGAAGGCTTCCCAGCTTCGACCGCGCGTCAAATCCATCAACGCTTCTCGGCCGAAAACATGACCCGGATGCTTGGCAAGGGCGGCCAGCAGATCGAATTCGCCGGTGGTCAGGTCAACGGCTTCGCCTCCAGGAGCGACGAGCTCTCGCGATCCAAGATCCAGACGCCATCCCTCGAACCGAACCACTTCGTTAGTCCGGGACGATGCCGCCGCTCGCGGTTCACGGCGCCTGAGAACGCTTTTGATCCGCGCCAAGACTTCGCGCAGATGAAAGGGCTTGGCGATATAGTCGTCCGCGCCGACTTCGAGCCCCACGACTCGATCGAGCACATCGTCGCGACCCGTCAACATAATGATTCCAACATCTGAATTTGTTCGGATCTCTCGAGCGAGGGTCAAACCGTCCTCGCCTGGCATAACCACGTCGAGCAAAATCACGTCGACCGAGTCATTCAGTTGCGCGCGCATCGCCGCGCCGTCCGCCGCGGCGCTGATCCGATACCCCTCCTGCTCGAAATAGCGAGTCAACATCTGGCGAATGCGCTGGTCGTCATCGACGACCAGGATATGCACCGCGGTTTCCATAAGATTCGCCACTGATTCAAGCCTCAAGGGGGCCTGTTACATACTGTTACAAATCGTCGCCAAATCTCACAAGCCGACGATACCCCTATTACATGAGCCGGTTCAAATGCCCTCCGTAAGTCAACCGAGGGACGATGCCATGTACAGCCAAACAGCGGTCTCAGAATCCCATAACCCAGTCGTTCCCCTCGGTCCCGCAATTGAACCGTCGCCCACATTAAGGGATCTCTTTAGAGCCCAACAGACGGAAACCTTTGCTCCGGGCCAGGCGCTCTTTTGGGAGGGAGACGACGCAGTTCAGATTTTCGACGTATTGGAAGGTGTCCTGCGTGTTTACCGCGCTATGTCCGATGGCCGCCGCGCCATTGTGGGCTTCATTCATCCTGGCGACGTCATCGGCGTCTCCTTTCAAAATCGCTATCTCTTTACTGCGGAAGCGGTGACGGAAGTTAAGGTTCGACGTTTCGCCCGCGGCCGTTTCTTTGCGATGGTCAACCAATCGCCCGCTTTGCAGCCGCAACTCTTCGCGCTCTTGTGCGACGAAATGTCAGCCGCGCAGGATCAGATGTTGCTCCTCGGCCGCAAGACTGCCGAGGAGCGTGTCGTGAGCTTCCTGCTTGCGATTTATCGGAAGAGAGCTAAAGGGGCCGAGATTGAGCTCCCGATGAGCCGTCAGGACATGGCCGATTATCTCGGGCTGACGATCGAGACGGTTTCGCGCATGATGACAAGCCTAACTCGCCGTGGTTTGATCGCCGCGGGGGCGCGTCACGTCGTCGCTTTGCGCAAGCTGTCGACGTTACGTGAGATTGCTGGCGACGATGAGGACGAGTTGGCGCCTCGGGCCGCACAGCCGCGTCGCGCGGTCTGGCCGAATTGAAAGGAGACAACCGTTCAATTGCCGACATCGAATGTAACTGTAGAATTGACCTCGCTCGCGAAAATCCTCGATTTGGCGAATGTCATCATTCACGATGTCGACGGAAGGATTTTATATTGGACGACAGGGTGCGAGCGCCTCTACGGCTGGAGTCGAAAGGAGGCGGTTGGCGAATTCGTCCAAGGCCTTTTGAAGACGGAATATCCTATGCCCCGGAGCGAACTGATCGCAAAGCTCCGCGAAGAGGGCGCTTGGCAAGGCGAAATCGAACATCAAACCAAAGACCGCTCAGTTGTTTCGGTCTCGAGCTTGTGGGTCGCGAGGAAGTCTCGAGACGACGTCATTCATTCCGTGCTTCAGAACAATAGCGACATCACCGGGCTCAAGCGGGCACAGGACGACATCGCTGCCCGCGAGGCGCACCTGCGGTCGATCCTCGACACTGTTCCTGAAGCCATGGTCGTCATCGACGAGAAAGGCGCCATTACTTCGTTTAGCGCCGCGGCTACTCACCTCTTCGGCTATAGCTCCGAAGAGGTCGTTGGCCAAAACGTCAAGAGCCTGATGCCGGAGCCCTATCGGACCGAGCATGACGGCTATATTGAACGCTATCTGAACACAGGCGAAGCCCGGATCATTGGCTATGGTCGTGTGGTCCGGGGGCTCACCAAAGACGGTGCGGTCTTCCCGATGGAATTGGCGGTTGGGGAGGCGCGGTCCAACGGGCAGCGGATCTTCACCGGTTTTATCCGGGACCTGACAAGCCGGCAGAAAATGGAGGATGAGCTAAGGCAGTCGCAGAAGATGGAGGCGATGGGTCAATTGACCGGGGGCCTTGCGCACGACTTCAACAACCTCCTGACAGTGATCGCCGGCAATCTCGAAATGCTGGAAATGAGCGTTGAGGATCCCGCTCAGCGTGAACTTTTGAAGGAGGCCCAGGACGCGGCGCAGGACGGTGCGAAACTGACGGGTCAGCTTCTCGCCTTCGGCCGCCGTCAGCCCCTGAATCCAACGCCTACGGATTTAGCCCCGCTGATATCGAACTTTTCGGAGCTTTTGCGTCGAACGCTCGGGCAGTCGATTGAATTGCGCATCCGGCTGACGGGGCATGAACACATTTGCGTGGTTGACGCGCCACAGTTGCAAAGCGCGTTGCTCAATCTCGCGATTAACGCGCGCGACGCCATGCCGAGCGGCGGAGACCTTACGATCGAGCTATCGCAGACGCGCTTGGACGCCGACTATGCCCAGATGTACCCAGAGGTCCGAACCGGTCGCTATGTTGTGGTTGCCGTCACCGATACCGGGTCAGGGATGTCGGAAGAGGTCCGGCGGCGCGCCTTCGAACCTTTCTTCACAACGAAGCCGACCGGCGCAGGGACGGGCCTTGGCCTCAGCATGGTTTACGGTTTCGTAAAGCAATCGGGCGGGAACATTCAGATTTACAGCGAGCTGGAGCGTGGAACGAGCGTCAGGATTTTCCTGCCTCTCGCGGAAGCTCCCAAGACGAGCGACCAGCCAGCATCAGGCGCGGTTGCGATGCCGCGAGGTTCCGAAACAATTCTCGCGGTCGAAGACAATGCACGTGTTCGTCGCGTCACCACCGCCAGGCTGAGAAGCTTAGGCTACACCGTGATCGAAGCGGATAACGGAGCCGCAGCTCTCGCTTTGCTTGCTTCTCGTCCCGAGATCGAGATGATCTTCACCGACATCGTAATGCCCGGTGGCATGAGCGGTGATGAGTTGGCGGAGGCCGCGCTGTCTGCGAGACCAGACCTTAAAGTCTTGTTTACGTCAGGATATGCGGAGCCAACGTTGGCGCGACAGGCTCTGGGCGCCGGGGCTTGGTTAAAGAAACCTTATACGGCCGCTGAACTCGCCGAGAAAGTTCGCGGGATCCTTGGCCAGTAACCAGCGCGGCTTCTCGCCCAAACCAATTGGCGACCACGGGCAACGCCGGTTCCTCGGATTCCGGTGAAGCTTACCGACGTTGTCAACGACCGGAAGCGCGGAGATGTCGATACGCTGTTTTTGCAACTGGAGGGACGAAAGCTTGCGGGTGAGTAGGAATGGAGCTCCGAACCGTGACGTCGGAGGCTTTCGTAACTCCCGTTCCAATTGACGATTGAACCGTGTCACGCGCTGAAATCTGAAGGCAGCCAAGCTTCGGCAGGCGATAAGAATCCCGCTTGAGTCGAGCAGAGCAGAGCTTGCTTGATCAACGCAAATTGGCGTTAGAGTTTTTTGACAAACATCGTCTGAAGACGTCGCGCGGCGAAGCGCGCGTTCGAACCGGCGCTGCGAGGCGTCCGACACACGGTGCGCCTGTCGGCCTTCGACCTAGCCGTTGGACCTCGGATCACGCGGCCTTCATCATTCGATCGTCGCAATCTCATGTGGTCGCGGACGCCACACTCTGCTTCGGAGTCGCGACTGCTGCGAAATTCAAGTCCCCGCCGCGATATTGACGCAAGTCAATTCGTCCTCGTCGAAAGACCGTTACGCACGATCTCATTGACTTTTGGAGAGTCTCAATGGGATTCGCATCCGTAATGGTGTACGTCGACGACGTCGACAGCACCGACAGTCGCATCGCGCTTGCATGCGATTTGGCGGAGTTGTTCGATGCACAACTCATTGGGGTTTCTGCGAGCGTTCCGGTTGTCTCTTCCGTCGAGCCTTATCCGGGCGGGGTCCGGGTGAGCAATGGGTTGATCGAGGAACAGAAGCTCGCTGAAGAGGAAATTAAGCGGGCCGCGGGTCGCTTTCGCAGCGTTGCCGCCGCTCGCCATCCTAACCTGTTATGGCGGGCAGGCGTGGATGACCCCGAGGAGTTTACGGCCCGCCAGGCCCGAAGAGCAGATCTGATCATTTTGGGACCAGATTCCAGATGGCCGCGGCTACGCAATGCGGTCGATCCGGGCGACGTGTTGATGGCGGCAGGCAGACCGGTTCTGGTCGCGCCGCCGAATGCCGCGCTGAAGCCGATGCTCGCCCACATCCTCATCGGCTGGAAAGATTGCCGTGAGGCTCGCCGCGCGGTTGGTGATTCGCTGCCGCTGCTTGGCAAGGCCGGGAAGATCACGGTGATGGAAATAGCAGAGGAGACCGAGGACGCGGGCCATGGCCGACCGGTCGACGATGTCGTAGAGTTCATCCGCCTGCACGGCATGAGCGCGACCGCGGTTGCGATGCCTTCGAACGGTCAATCTGCCGGGGACCAGCTCTTAGCCTATGCGGAGGCGAACGGCGTCGGCCTCATCGTGCTCGGCGGATATGGACACGCTCGCCCGCGCGAATGGATATTTGGCGGGGTTACTTCCACCTTGTTACAGAAAAGCCCAATTTGCTGCCTGTTCAGTCACTAAGTCGTCGCGATGTGGCGCCGCTTAGGCAGTGGGGGGCGTCACACAGGGTGAATCGAGGGCAATGGCTCTGGCTCGGAGACCGTCGCTAGATTCGCCGCGTTCGACGTCTTGCTGCTTACACCCGCAATAAAAAGTGCGGGTGATTGCGCGGGCAAAGAAGCCACCGGAAACCGAGCCCGGAAATTGGATTCGTCGGGCCAAAGGCAGCGATGATCGCGCGCTATGCCCGCTAAAGAGATTCCAACCCCAAAGGGCCCAGTTGGGCCACGCCCGCGTTCGATGCGATCTTGCCGCGGCTCGAACACCCCGAAGAACCTCACCATGTCGCGAACATGATCACAACGACAGCCGCCATTGCGCCGGTGCTCAACCATCCAAACAACCACAGGGGCTTAGGAAGTACGAAACGGCCCATCACGTCTCTCCGCATCGACATCAGCATGATGACCACCATCAGCGGTACGGCAACCACGCCGTTAATCACTGCTGACCAGAACAGGGCCTTGATCGGATCGATGCCGACAAAGTTGATCCCCACACCGATAAGGGTGGATATCGCGATTGTGACGTAGAATGCTTTGGCGTCGAGCGGTTTGCGGTCCAAGCCGGGGGTCCAGCCGAATGCTTCCCCTAGTGCATAGGCGCCGGAAGCGGCCAGCACGGGAACTGCCGATAGCCCGATGCCAATAATCCGTAACCCTCCGGGGAGGGCCGCGGTTAAGCTGCGGCGCGCGAGCGGCGGTCGGACATCCAGTTCCAGGGTAGGAGTTTGCCGAGCCGGGTCTGCGGCGTCTCGGCGATCTTGGAAAGAGTGTCGGCGAGCCAAGCCTGCGGATCGATGTCGTTGAGCTTTGCGGTCTGAATCAGCGTGTACATGATCGCGGCGCGCTCAGCCCCGCGCTCCGAGCCCGCGAAGAGCCATGACTTTCTTCCCAAGGCCAGACCGCGCAGCGCTCTTTCCGCCGCGTTGTTCGTAAGACAGATACGCCCGTCTTCGAGGAAGCGGGAGAAGGCCGGCCAACGGGTGAGCATATAATCGATGGCCTTAGCGACGGCATTGTGCCGGGAGAGCTTGGCGCGTTCAGAGCGCGTCCACTCTTCGAGCGCGGCGACGAGCGGCGCGCTCCTTGAGCGGCGCGCAGCGAGCCGCTCCTCGGCCGTGACGCCGTTGATCTCGCGCTCGATCTCGAAGATGGCGTCGATGCGTTTGACCGCCTCCAGCGCGATCGGCGAGATCGGCGCGGCGTTCTTACCCCGCCTCGCGTTGGCGGCGATGTCGGCGAGTTCGAAGAACTTGCGTCTGGCGTGGCTCCAACATAGCGCTTCGACGATCGGGCCCGGTTTCCGATCGGGCGGATAAAGTCTGGCGTAGCCGCTGAAGGCGTCGGCCTGGAGGACGCCGCTCCAGTTCGTCAGATGACGCTCAGGATGCTCGCCGCGGCGATCGCGCGAGGCGTAGAACAACGCCGCCGGCGGGTCCTTGCCGCCGAACGGCCTGTCGTCGCGGACGTAAGTCCAGACGCGGCCAGTTTCGGTCTTGCCGTTCGCCAGGATCGGAACCGTGGTGTCATCGCCGTGCAGGCGCTCAGCCGACAGAACGTGGCGTTCGATCAACCTGTGCAGGGGCCCCAAGGCGGCGGCGCAGGCGCCGACCAGGTCAGCGAGCGTCGATAGGCTAAGATCCACGCTTTCTCGGGCGTAGCGTTCGCTCTGGCGATTGAGCGGCTGATGTTGACCAAACTTCTCGAACAGGATCATCCCCAGCAAATTGGGGCCAGCGAAGCCGCGCGGCGTCACATGGAAGGGCGCCGGCGGCTGGGTGATCGTTTCGCATTCGCGGCATGAGAAGCGCTCGCGCACGGTCTGGATCACCTTCCATTGACGCGGGATAACCTCGAGCGTCTCCGTGAGGTCCTCGCCGAGCTTCGACAGCTTGGCCGAGCCGCAGCAAGGGCAGCTCTGCGGCGCTGGGATCACCACGCGCTCACGCGGCAGATGATCCGGGAACGGTTTTCGCGCCGGTCGCTTGCGCGCGAAGGATCTGACCGTGGTGGAGGGCTTCGTATGTTCGGCGGCGAGATCATCTTCCGCCGCGTTGGCCTCTGCCTCCTCGAGCCGAAGCTCCAATTGGTCGAGCAGCCGCGCCGTGCGCTCGGAGCGAGGTCCGTAAATCGTGCGCCGCAACTTTTCGATCTCAAGATTGAGATGCGCGATCAGCGCGCGACCCTGCGCCAGTTCCGCGACGGCCGCCACGGCGCACGCCTTCTCCGCCGCAGCTTCGGCCCGCGCCGCAATCAGCGCCGCTTTCAGCGCATCGAGGTCGTCCGGAAGCGAGGAAAGATCGGCGTCCACGAATCACATGGAATCACAAAATCGGCCATTTGAGGCGCCCCTTTTTGCGTTTATTCAGCCGATTTTTTCCTATCCGACCGCCGTCGGACGCCATGTCTCTTGCGGCATGCGCCAATCGATGCCCGACAGCAGATAGGAAAGCTGGGCCGTCGAGATCGTCACCGTTCCGTCAGCCAACGATGGCCACAGGTATCGCCCGCGCTCCAATCGCTTTGAGAACAGGCATAAGCCCTGGCCGTCGCTCCAAAGACACTTGATCAGAGACCCGCGGCGGCCGCGAAAAACGAAGAGATGGCCGGAATGCGGGTCGCGCCTCAATGTTTCTTGGACGATCAGCGCCAGACCGTCGAATCCTTTGCGCATATCGGTGTGGCCGGTCACTAGCCACACGCGCGCCCCACTCGAGATCGGAATCATCGCCGCCCGAGCGCCTTGACGATCCGGGCCAGCGCCGTCGCGTCGACGTCCGCCCCGACAAGGATCCGCTCGCCCCCGACAAGCACGATCTCCATCCGACCCATCGAGGCCGGAGCTGTGGCGGTCGCAGTCGGCGTAGCCTCCACGACCCTCACCGGCACAATGCTCACTGTCTTGCCGACGTCATTGACGTCCGCCCGTTCTCGCCGTCGCCAGGTGAACAGCATATTGGAGTTCAGACCATAACGGCGCGCCACCTCCGCAACGGATCCGCCGGGCGCAAAGCTCTCCGCGATGATCCGTTGCTTCTGATCAGCCGACCAAGTCCGTCGCCGGCGCTCGCCGCCATCCGCGCCTTGCATCCCGGCGTCCGACATCTGCGATAGTGTCCATCATCGATTAGTGGACACGATCGCCGCGTCCACATCACCGCACTATCGCCGCTCGCCTCGCTTTCGCTAGGCGGCCCTCGCCGGAGGGATACGATAATCCCTGCGGCGAAGAGGGCGAAGGTGAAGACGCCGGCAATGGGGCGCAGGGCCTCGGCGGCCTGAGCAGAGGTTTGGATATCGGTAATGCCGTGTGCGTTCAGGGTCGCAGCCGTTGCGACGATGATGAACAGGCTGATGACGTTTGAGTACCCCATGCCGACATAAGTGTCCCAACGCATGCGCGAGATCTCCGCGGGGCCCTGCTCCGGCGCATCGATGAGCGGATACGCGGTGGGGTCGACTCGCTCATCTTCGGCCTCCTGTGAGGATTGCCAGAAGAAGCAGTATGGGGAGATCGTTGTTCCGAGCACCGCGACCACTGTGACGATATAGTCCGTCCTCAGTGAGAAACTCGGCACGAAAAGGCTGTACGAGACCAGCGCCCAGGGCACGGGCACCACGAGCGCAACTGCCACATAGGCGAGCAGCACGAAGCTGCCCCACTTCAGGATGGACACGTAGCGCTCGTATCGAGAGAACACTTCCAGCCAGGTGCAGCCGACGGCGAAGCCCACAACATAAAGGTTGGCGGGTCCGCCGATCAGAAGCTTCAAGGCTGCTGCCATCGCGCCGAGATCGGCGCCCAGATTGATTGTGTTCGCGAGCAGTAACAATCCCACGATTCCATAAAGCAGCCAGCCTGGGTAATGCGCGCGGATATTGCCGGCGATGCCCCGTCCGGTGGTCCGGCCGATGCGCGCGCAGATTTCCTGGATCGCCGCCATCAGCGGGAAACAGAACAGCATCACCCAGCACATTGCGTAGCCGAACTGCGCGCCGGTCTGGGAATAAGTGGCGATCCCGCTCGGGTCGTCGTCGGCGGCGCCCGTGATCAGACCTGGCCCCAAGCGGCCAAGAAGTCCCTTGTGCGCAGCGCGACTCGCCGCAACGCGCAGCGCGATGCGGGCCGCTGGCAAAGGAAGCGGCTCGGGATCAGCGTTGGAAGGGGTCATTCGTGCGGCCTCAGTTGACCTCGGCAATTCGCCTAAATGTTCTCTGCTCGTCAGAGGATGAAACTGTAGGATCGAGGCCGAGTGTGATCATCGCGCCGCGGGCCTATCTGTTGACGATCGCCCTGCCGGTCTTGTGCGTCGCAAAGCCACGAGATCGGGATTGATACGGGCTAATTCGGATAAGTGCGTCCGGACATGATCTAGATCAAAGCGCCACGCCTCTCGGCGCCAGATACGTGAGGAATGCCGACGCATCCTCTCACTCGGGACGTTTTCATAGTGCTCGCCATCAAACTGACCGTTGTGATGGCGGCGGCGATAGCCGTGTTCGCGACAGGGCAGCGTCTGAAGATCGACGGCGGAAACGTTGAATCGCGATTGATGTCTGGAGCCGACAGCGCTCGCCAACCGGGGATCCTGCCGCCGTGACCACCACTCTCGATGTCGTTCAGCTCTCGCGGCTGCAGTTCGGTCTGACCGCGATGTATCACTTTCTCTTCGTGCCTCTGACACTCGGACTGTCCGTGCTTCTGGGGGTGATGGAGAGCGTTTACGTGATGACCGGACGCGACATCTGGCGGCGGATGACGAAATTCTGGGGTCTTCTTTTCGGAATCAACTTCGCGATGGGGGTAGCGACCGGCATCACGATGGAGTTCCAGTTCGGCATGAATTGGGCCTATTACAGCCACTACGTCGGCGATATCTTCGGCGCACCGCTCGCAATCGAAGGGCTGATGGCCTTCTTCCTTGAGGCGACCTTCATTGGCCTCTTCTTCTTCGGTTGGGATAAGCTGTCCAAAGTTGGACATCTTGCCGTCACCTGGCTGGTGGCGCTGGGGTCCAATCTCTCGGCGCTATGGATTCTGATCGCCAACGCCTGGATGCAGCATCCGGTCGGCGCCCAATTCAACCCCGACACAATGCGCATGGAGCTCACCGACTTCATGGCGGTGATCTTCAATCCGGTGGCGCAGGCAAAATTCGTCCACACAGTGAGTGCGGGTTACGTCACGGGATCGGTCTTCGTCCTGGCCATCAGTTCCTATTATCTGTTGAGAGGACGTCACGTGGAGATCGCCAAGCGATCGGCGACGGTCGCAGCGAGTTTTGGTTTGGCGGCCGCTTTGTCGGTCGTCGTTCTCGGCGACGAAAGCGGTTACACGGCCGGCGAAAATCAAAAGATGAAGATCGCCGCCATCGAGGCGATGTGGGACACCGAGCCTGCCCCGGCATCGTTCGACATCTTCGGCTTGCCCAACCAGGAGGCCCATCGGACGGATTACGAGGTCCGCGTTCCCTGGATGCTCGGCTTGATCGCGACGCGGTCGATTAGCGGCAAAGTGGCTGGCATCAACGAGCTCGTTGAGCAGACGGAACAGCGCATCCGTTCTGGCCTGATCGCTTACAAGGCGCTGGAAAGACTGCATGTCGATCATGGCGACGGCAGCGCGAGAGCAAGCCTCGCTGACCGCGCCGACGATCTAGGCTACGCGCTTCTCCTGAAGAAGATCAGGCCGGACATCCTCAACGCAAGCAGCGCCGACATCTCGCAAGCGGCTTGGAACACGGTTCCGGCGGTCTCGCCCCTGTTTTGGAGCTTCCGCCTCATGGTCGGCCTCGGCTTCTTCTTCATCGGCGTCTTTGCCGTCGCGTTCTACCTCGCTTCGACCCGCCGACTGCAATCCTCGCGCGCCTTCCTGCATGTGGCGCTCTGGATGCTGCCGTTGCCTTGGATTGCAGCGGAACTCGGCTGGTACGTCGCCGAGGTGGGTCGCCAACCCTGGGTTATCGAAGGCGTGCTGCCGACGTTTCTCGCTGTGTCGAGCCTATCGGCAAGCAACGTTCTGACAACGCTCGTCGGTTTCATTGTCTTCTATTCGGCGCTGCTGGTCGTCGAGATCTATCTTATGGCGAAGGCGATACGCCTTGGGCCACAGATCGTCGCGCCAAGTTCGCCAGCGGTCGAAAGCCCGATGGCCGTCTCCGTGGCGGCCGAATGAGATCGTAAAAAGGATCAGTCATGCTCAGCTTCGATTCCTTGCGCCTAATTTGGTGGGCGCTTCTCGGCATCCTTCTGATCGGTTTCGCGGTTATGGATGGTTTCGACCTCGGCGCGGCAATCCTTCTGCCCTTCGTTGCACGGACGGATGGCGAACGGCGCGTCGCGATCAACTCGGTTGGTCCGGTCTGGGAAGGCAACCAGGTGTGGCTGATACTCGGGGGCGGAGCGATCTTCGCCGCGTGGCCGCTGCTCTACGCCGTAGCCTTCTCGGGCTTCTATCTTGCAATGTTTCTCGTGCTTTGCGCGCTCATCGTCCGCCCGGTCGGGTTTAAGTTCCGATCGAAGCTCGCCAATCCGACCTGGCGAGCCATCTGGGACTATGCATTGTTCTTCGGCGGCTTGGTGCCGGCGCTCATCTTCGGTGTCGCGTTCGGCAATGTCTTGCAGGGTGTTCCCTTCCGCTTCGATGACACGCTTCGCATGACCTACGAAGGCACTCTGTTCGGCTTGCTCAATCCTTTCGCGCTGCTCTGCGGCCTCGTCAGCGTAGCGATGTTGACGATGCATGGGGGCGCATATTTGGCGCTCAAGGCGGATCAGCCGGTCGCGACTCGGGCCGCCTATTTCGCCAGCCGGGCCGCGGTCGTTCTGATCGCACTGTTCGCGATCGGCGGTTTGTGGGTGGCGCTTCTGATCAATGGCTATTCGATAGCCGGAGAGGTGCTGCGTGACGGTCCCTCAAATCCGCTCATGAAACAGGTGACGACGGTGGCCGGCGGGTGGCTGGCGAACTACGGAAAGTCGCCTTTGATTGTTCTCGCGCCGAGTATGGCCTTCGTCGGCGCGGCTCTCACCATCCCGCTCCTGGGTCGGCGGCGCAATGGACTTGCGATCGTCGCCAGCGGGCTGAGCGTAGCCGGCGTGATCGCGACGGCGGGGCTTAGCGTCTTTCCTTTCCTATTGCCGTCGTCGCTGGATCCGAACGCGAGCCTTACCGTGTGGGATGCATCATCGAGCCGATTGACGTTGATGATTATGTTGGTGGCGACGCTCATCTTCCTACCGATCGTGCTCCTCTATACCGCCTGGGTCTATCGCGTGCTGCGCGGGCGGGTCACCCTCGAGTATGTCGCGGAAAACTCGACGAGCACGTATTAAATACGAAATGGGAGAATGACGTGTGGTATTTCGCCTGGATTCTCGGCGTGGGTTTTGCCGGCGCTTTTTCAATACTCAACGCGATGTGGCTTGAGCTCGACGAAGGGAAAAGCGAGGTTCATCCGGCCCAACGGAAGCGACATCCGTGACCAGTCTCGGACGAGCCGCCTCTCTCGCGATGGCGGCCACGGTCAGCCTCGTTCTCACGCTGGATCCGTATATTTTAAGAGGCGCCTCGACAATTCGCATTCACTCTGGGCTGCCCCTCCTCATGCTTGGCGTTTCAGTCGCGTTCGCTCACGGTCTTGGTTTTCAGCCGGCAAGTCGTTTGTCGCGGGCGCTGCTGCACCCGGCGGTTGGGTGGACGCTGCTCGGGGCGGGCGCATCGCTGATCGCACTGGGATAGGCGAACGGCAGAACTGCGCAAATACCAGTTAGCCGCCAGGGCGTTGCGAATGCGTCAAATCGACTCGCCGATCCGAACATGGCCGAGGGATTGAATTTCTTGTTCTTGAACGGGCCGCCTCATGCCACGGAATAAAGGGCAGGGCCCGAAAAACCCCGGTAAGCGGTCAGCGGTCAATCTTGAGGCGATGGCGATGGGCCGCTTGTTTCGCGCGATTGCCGCATACCGCCATGCTGCACCACCGTCGGCCCCGCCTCCGGGTGCGGTCGACGAAGATCAGCGTGCAGCTATGTCCTTCGCACGCCCGAATGCTGGCGAAATCCTCGTCAGAGACACATTTCGCCAACGCTTCGCCGATCGGCAGCAGCAAAGAATCTGGCGATCGCCAGCGCCGCGCCATTTGCACTACCAAATGGTCGCCGTGCGCTCCCTGATGCACAACCACTCGACTGAACATTTCGTCACGTTCAAGAAGCGCGTTCAGGGACGTGAGTTCCCCGACCGCCTCGGGCGTAAGAGGCCGCCCCATATGCTTGCGCACGAAACCCCTGAACCACTCGCGTAGGACGCGCGCCTGGTCGGCGACTTTGTTCAGTTCACTTGGCGTCGTCTGCTTGACCAACGCATTCAGCGCCTGCGCAGGAACAAGGTCGGCTTGAGCGAGCCAATCGACGAGTCCGTCGCCGCGGTCGAGCCAGTCCACCGGGTGATCGGCCGGCGTCGCGATCGAGTTCAGGAAATCGAGGCCAAGTGAGTCGGCGATAAAAAACGCAGGCGGTTTGTCCAGCACGGAGGCTCTCCGAATCAGGCGAGAATCTTAAGCAATGTAACCGATCAAATCGCCGTTGACAGGTTATTTAAAAGCTTAGTATATAACCTCTATAAGCTCGCCAGGCAGGTTAGTTGGTCGAAACGCGCAATGGTAGGAGCGGATAATGGCGACGAACGACGTGACGGCGGTCCTCGTCCATGGCGCCTGGGCCGACGGGTCAAGCTGGGCGAAGGTCGTCGCCTTGCTCTCGGCGAGCGGCGTCGAAGCGGTCGCCGCGCCTATGCCGCTGACGTCGTTCCGCGATGACGTCGCAGCGCTCGACCGGACGCTCGAGCGGGTCGAGGCTCCGGTCGTCCTCGCCGGTCACGCATATGCCGGCGCGGTCATTGGGGCGACCCGCAGCGACAAGGTGAGGGCGCTCGTCTATGTGGCCGCGCTTGCTCCCGACGAAGGCGAGACCGTGGCCGATGTTTTCACTCGCGGCACGCCGCATCCGCAGGCGCCGAAGCTCGCGCCGGACAGGCACGGGCTGATCTATTTGCCGGAAGCGGCTTTCGCCGCCGCTTTCGCGCCGAACGCCTCGAAAGAGGAGCTGGCCGTGCTAGCGGCGGTGCAACGACCAATCTCGCCCGCCTGCATCACTGTCAAGGTCGAACGCCCGCTATGGAAGGATCGGCCGTCCTGGTTCCTCGTCGCGGAGCAGGACCGCATGATCGTCGAGGACAATCACCGTTTCATGGCCGAACGGATGAAGGCGCAAGTGCGGTCGCATCCGGTCGATCACACGCCTCTCGTGACCGCGTCCTCAACCGTCGTCGACATCATCCGCGAAGCCATCAGCGCGATCGCAAAAGGCTGAGGCGATTTCCCCGTTCTCAAGAAAAAGGGCGCATTATGGCCACCCTCCATTATCGGACCGTCAAAATCGACGGCCGCAACGTTTTCTACCGTGAGTCCGGCGCATCGGGCGCGCCCAAGCTCCTCCTGCTGCACGGCTTCCCAACAGCCGGCCACATGTTCCGCGATCTCATCCCGCGGCTCGCCGACCGGTTCCATATCGTGGCTCCCGATCTCCCGGGGTTCGGCAATTCCGATATGCCCGACAAGGCCAACACGTTTGAGCAGATCGCGGCGACGATCCACCGCTTCACCGAGATTATCCGCTTCGACCGCTTCGCAATCTACGTGTTTGACTACGGCGCGCCGACCGGTTTCCAACTCGCGGTCAAGCATCCGGAGCGGATCACCGCGATCATCTCGCAGAACGGCAACGCCTATGAGGAGGGGCTGAGCGACGGATGGACTCCGATCCGGGCCTATTGGCAGGATCAGTCGCCCGCCAATCGCGAAGCGCTGCGCGCCTTCCTCAAGCCGGACTCGATCGCCTGGCAATATACGCATGGCGTGCCTGACCCGACGCGGGTGTCGCCGGACGGCTACATTCTCGACAGTTTCTATACGTCGCGGCCAGGTGTCGCCGACGTGCAACTCGACCTGTTCGGCGATTACCAGAGCAACGTCGCGCTCTATCCTGCCTTCCAGCAATATTTCCGCACTCACAAGCCGCCGTTGCTAGCAACATGGGGGAAGAACGATCCTTTCTTCCTGCCGCCGGGCGCCGAGGCGTTCAAACGCGACATCCCGGACGCGACGGTGCGCTTCTTCGACACCGGACACTTCGCTTTGGAGACGCATGCCGCTGAGATTGCGGCGGCGATTCGCGAGTTCATCCCTCGGTGACTTCGTTTCAAAGGAGACGTTGAAATGGCCCGTCAGTCGCAATGGTTGGCGGCGCGAGCCAGGGCATTGGCCGGGCGACGGCTATCCGCCTCGCGCGCGATTTCTCCGCGCTCGTTCTCGTCGCGCGAGATCGCGCCAATCTTGGAGGCACAGCAGAGGCGGTGGGAGCTATAGGGGCAAAAGCACTCGTGATCGACAGCGATCTCGCTCAGCCTCAGGCGGCTAAGAGCGTGGTCGATCAGGCCTTGGGGGCATTCGGCCGGATCGACGCCCTGCTCAATCTCGCTGGCGCGGCGCCGCAGATCGATCTGTTCGAAATGACCGACGCGCAGTGAGAAGGCGGGTTTGGCGCTGAAGCTGCACAGGGCGCGCCAGCTGACGATTGCGGCATGGCCTGCGCTAGGACTTCGGACTCAATCAGATCCACCAGATGATGACGGCGGCAGCATGACGGCGGCGGCGAAGCTGGCTGCGAGCGTGTCGTAGCGGGTGGCGATGCGTCTCCGATCCTTGAGGCGGCAGAACATGCGCTCGATGAGATTGCGTTGGCGATAGGCGGTCTGGTCGAAAGGATGATGTCGCTTGCGGGTCGGGTTGTTCGAAGCGGTTGGATGCCGTTCGCGCGAGACGGATCGACGTCATCGCTGTCTAGTTTAGACAGGCAATCGTCGGTCGGATGAACCAGATGGTGCTGGTGGACCCGGTCCCGCTGCTAAGGGGCATCCAGTCTCCAACCCTGGTCATGTGGGGCGAAAACGACGGCATGATCCCGTTTGTAAACTCCGCGGATTACCTGCGGGCGTTGCCCAATGCGACACTCGCGGCCCTGCCGGGCGTGGGACACATCCCGCAGGAGGAGGCCCCAACGACCGTAGCGATCGTTCGGAAGTTCCTGGACAGGTAAGTCGCAGCGTTTCACGTCTCAGCCGAGCGAGGGCAGGTAGTTCGGTCCATGGCTTGTCGCAAAATCGCGAAACGCACGCGCGGCTGGCGACAGGGCCCGATCGGTCCGGTTGACGACGTACCAACGGCGCATGATCGGCAAGTCTTCTACGTCCAGGCAGACCAGCCTTCCGCTCGCGACTTCCGCGGCGATCGTGTGCGCGGAAATGAGAGCGATTCCCATCTCCGCCATGACCGCCTGCTTGATCGTTTCATTTGAGCCGAGTTCCATTCTCATCTGAACGGCGTTGATCCTGGTATCGCCTATGAAAACGTCGAACACCGATCGCGTGCCGGAGCCGATCTCGCGAAACAGGAACGCTTCTCCGGCGAGGTCGGCCCGCGTCAATTCTCTGACGCCGGCAAGGCGATGTTCTGGAGGCGCGATCAGGACATAGGGGTGAGGCCCAAGAGGAAACGTTTCGACAGAAATGTCTTGAGGCGGACGTCCGGCAAGCGCGATCTCGACTTCGCCACTGCGCAACGAGTCCATAGTCGCGTCGCGATTGCCGATCTGAAAGCGCAGGTCAACCTTTGGTCGGCTGCGGACGAAGGCGGCGATTAGCCGCGGCGCGAAATATTTCGCCGTGGACGTCGCGCCGACGGAAAGTCGACCTCCCTCGCCAGAACTGATCGCGAGCATCGTGTCGGCAAACTCGCGCATGGCCCTCTCGACGCCGCGCGACGCTTCCAGAGCCGCTTCTCCTGCGCTTGTCAGCCGCATTCCAGTGGAGGTCCGGTCAAAAAGCTTGAGCGCGACCGCCTCTTCCAGACCTTTGACGCGCGCGGTGAGCGCCGCCGGCGTCATTCTGAGCGTAGCCGCCGCCTGGACGAGGGAACCGGCTGCGGCGATCGCCTGTATCGTCTCGAGGTGACGGAACGAGACGTTGCGCATCGAAAACCTCTGGAGGCCCATTCAATATTTTTGAATACAAAGCAACAATTAATTCAGTTTTCTTTGATGCGCAATCCTCCATATAAATTGGGCAGGATGTGAGGCTCAAGCCCACCGGGGAGGACCGACACGTGAACACCCCCAGATTGGGCGTTGGCCTCAAGGCGTTCCTCGGCGCGAACGCCCCCGCTGACCTTGCCTCCGTTTTGTGCGCGCTGGCCGAGGCCTCTCTGTCGGTCGCACATCTCATTCGCCGCGGCTCGCTCGGCGGCGCCCTCGACGCCGCAGTTGGCCCGGCGCACGACGGGGTCGCCCAGAAGGCGCTCGACGTGTTTGCCGACAAGACTTTTGTCGATGGCCTGAAAGGCTCGGGCGTTCGCGGTCTTGTTTCCGAGGAGCGCGACGATCCCGTTGCGATCGACCGCGACGGCACGCTGCTCGTGGCGATTGATCCGCTCGACGGGTCCTCGAACATCGACGCCAACGTCACCATCGGGACCGTCTTTTCGGTGCTCGACGCGCCCGCGGGCGAAGTTGAAGGCGCGCAATTCCTGCAGCGCGGCGTACGTCAGCGGGCCGCCGGCCTTGTCGTCTACGGGCCGCATGTCGCCTTCGTCTTCACCACGGGGGCCGGCGTCCGCATTGCAACGCTCGATCCGGATACAAACGAATATCGGGTCTTGGACGGCGTCGCGAGGATTCCAGCGGAGTCGAACGAATTTGCGATAAACGCGGCAAACTCTCGCCATTGGCCTGCACCGGTGCAGCGCTATATCGAGGATCTTCTGGAAGGAGACGAAGGGCCACGCAGGCGCAACTTCAACACGCGCTGGATCGGCTCGATGGTCGCCGACGTCTACCGCATTCTGATCCGTGGCGGTATCTATCTCTACCCCGAAGATTCGCGCCCAGGCTACGAGCGAGGACGGCTCAGGCTGCTCTATGAAGCCAACCCGGTCGCGTTCCTGATCGAGCAAGCCGGCGGCGCCGCGATCGACGGATTTCAGCGCATTCTCGAGATCGAGCCAAGGGCTCTCCACGGTCGAACGCCGCTGATCTTCGGCTCGAAAGGTAAGGTCGAGCGGATCGCTCGCTACTATCGCGAAGACAGCGCCTCAGCGAACGACTCACCTCTATTTGCCAGACGCGGCCTCTTGCGCCGGTGAGCTTCGAACTTTGGAACCTGGCAAGATGTCGATCAAGCATCCCATCATCGTGATCACCGGCTCCTCGGGGGCGGGCACGACGTCGGTCAAGCGGACCTTCGAGCAGATCTTCCGTCGAGAGAAGATCAACCAAGTCTATATCGAGGGGGACGCCTTCCATCGGTGGGACCGCCTCGAGATGCGGGAAAAGATGAAGGAAGCGGCCGCCAAGGGAGACAATCACTATAGTCACTTCGGCGAAGACGCCAATCTGTTCGAAGAACTCGAGAAAACATTCGCCGCCTATTCCGAGAACGGCGGTGGACGCACACGCACCTATATCCACGACGCGGCGGAGGCCGAGCAGCACAGGTGCCCGCCCGGGACTTTCACACCCTGGACCGAATTCGAACCGGGCTCGGATTTGCTCTTCTACGAAGGCTTGCACGGCGCTGTCGTAACAGACACGGTCAACGTCGCCCAATATGCCGACCTGAAGATCGGCGTCGTTCCGGTCATCAATCTGGAGTGGATCCAGAAGATGCATCGCGATCGCGACTCACGCGGCTACACCACCGAAGCAATTACCGACACGGTGCTGCGCCGTATGCCCGACTACATCAAGTTCATCTGCCCGCAGTTCACGCAAACGGACATCAATTTCCAGCGCGTGCCAATGGTCGATACGTCGAATCCCTTTATCGCGCGATGGATACCGACTCCTGACGAGTCGATGGTTGTGATCCGTTTCCGGGACCCCCACGGCATCGACTTCCCCTATCTGCTCTCCATGATCCACGGCAGCTTTATGAGCCGGGCGAATTCGATCGTGATCCATGGCGGCAAGCTCGAGATCGCGATGCAACTCATTTTGACGCCGATGATCCTGAAACTGGTGGAGCGCCGTCGACGCGCCATCCACGCTTAAGGCGTCAGCGAAGTTCGCTTGTGACTGAGCGGATCTGCGCGCTCACCGAGGCTCGAAGACGAGGAGAAAAGCAATGAACGTTCAACCTTCGCAGACCGTCAAAGGCAAGGATCGCTACAAGTCCGGCGTGATGGAATACCGCAAGATGGGGTATTGGGAGCCAGACTACGTGCCGAAAGACACCGACATCATCGCCTGCTTCCGGGTGACGCCACAGGACGGCGTCGACCCGATCGAAGCCTCAGCGGCGGTCGCAGGCGAATCCTCGACCGCGACCTGGACGGTGGTGTGGACCGACAGGTTGACCGCTGCCGAGAAGTATCGCGGCAAGTGTTTCCGCGTCGATCCGGCGCCGGGATCCGAAGGGCAATATTTCGCCTACATCGCCTACGATCTCGACCTGTTCGAGCCCGGCTCGATCGCGAATATGTCAGCCTCGATCATAGGCAACGTGTTCGGCTTCAAGCCGCTCAAGGCGCTGCGGCTGGAGGACATGCGTTTCCCCGTCGCCTACGTGAAGACGTTCCAAGGTCCGGCGACTGGAATCGTTGTGGAGCGCGAGCGGCTCGACAAGTTCGGCCGGCCCCTGCTCGGAGCGACCGTCAAGCCGAAGCTCGGCCTGTCCGGCCGAAACTATGGGCGCGTTGTCTATGAAGCGTTGAAGGGCGGCCTGGATTTCACCAAGGATGATGAGAATATCAACTCGCAACCGTTCATGCATTGGCGCGACCGCTTTCTCTATGTGATGGAGGCGGTCAACAAGGCGCAGGCGGCGACGGGCGAGGTCAAGGGCTCGTATCTCAACGTCACTGCGGGCACGATGGAGGACATGTACGAGCGCGCCGAGTTCGCCAAAGAGCTCGGCTCCGTCATCGTGATGATCGACCTCGTCATTGGCTACACGGCAATCCAGTCAATGGCAAAGTGGGCGCGCAGGAACGACATAATCCTTCATCTGCACCGTGCTGGCCACGCGACCTACACTCGTCAAAGGATTCATGGCGTTTCGTTCCGCGTTATCGCGAAATGGATGCGGCTTGCCGGGGTCGACCACATCCACGCTGGCACGGTCGTCGGTAAGCTCGAGGGCGATCCCGCTACGACTAGAGGCTATTACGATATCTGCCGAGAGGAATTCAATCCGATGCAGCTCGAGCACGGTGTCTTCTTCGACCAGCACTGGGCTTCGCTCAATAAGCTGATGCCGGTGGCCTCGGGCGGCATTCATGCCGGCCAGATGCACCAGCTTCTCAATTTGCTGGGCGACGACGTGGTGCTGCAGTTCGGCGGCGGCACGATCGGTCATCCGGGGGGAATCCAGGCTGGCGCAACCGCCAACCGCGTGGCCCTCGAAGCGATGGTCTTCGCCCGCAACGCGGGCCGCGATTATGTCAACGATGGACCAACGATCCTCGCAGACGCGGCCAAGACCTGCACGCCGCTTCGCCAGGCGCTCGACGTCTGGGGCGATGTAACTTTCAACTATGCTTCAACCGATCAGCCCGACTTCGTGCCGTCGCTGACGGTGGCGTGATCGTCCTCTTCGGCGCTTCGCCCAATCTCGTACAAAACTGGCTGGGCGGCGGTCACAAACCCAAGGAGACTTTTCAATGCGCATCACACAAGGCTGCTTCTCGTTTCTGCCCGATCTCACTGACGATCAGATCCTCGTCCAGGTCCAATATTGCCTCGAAAAAGGCTGGGCGGTGAATCTCGAGTTCACCGACGATCCGCATCCGCGCAACACCTACTGGGAGATGTGGGGCCTGCCGATGTTCGATCTTCATGATGCGAAGGGCGTGCTGATGGAGCTGCATAACTGTCGCAAGATTTACGGCGACCAGTACATCCGCCTCTCTGCCTTCGATTCCGCTCACGGTTGGGAATCGGTGCGCATATCCTTTCTCGTCAACCGGCCGAAGAACGAGGATGGCTTCCGTCTTGATCGAGCGGAAGTTCACGGCCGTGTCCAGCGCTATACGACCCGGGCCTACGGGACAGACCGGCCGGAAGGGAAGCGTTACACATGAACGAGGGCGCCCCGGCGGCCCCGGTGAAGACCAACCTCGCGGAAGAGTTCGCGCAGTCTGGCGTCGGTCCCGTGCTTCAACAGCTTGACGATGAGCTCGTTGGGCTCGCGCCGGTCAAGGAGCGCATCCGCGAGATCGCCGCGCTCCTGCTGGTCGATCGTGTGAGGTCAAAATTCGGACTCGCTTCACAGGCGCCAACCTTGCACATGAGCTTCACCGGCAATCCCGGCACCGGCAAGACGACAGTAGCGGTGCGCATGGCCGAGATCCTCCACCGGCTGGGCTACGTGCGCCGCGGGCACCTCGTCGCGGTGACGCGTGACGATCTCGTCGGCCAATATATCGGCCACACCGCCCCCAAAACGAAAGAGGTGCTCAAGAAGGCGATGGGGGGCGTCTTGTTCATCGACGAGGCCTATTACCTCTATCGCCAGGAGAACGAACGCGACTACGGACAGGAATTGATCGAGATTCTACTGCAGATCATGGAGAACAACCGCGACGATCTCGTGGTGATCTTGGCCGGCTACGCCGACAAGATGGACCGCTT
This sequence comes from uncultured Alphaproteobacteria bacterium, assembly GCA_963726105.1. Classification (GTDB taxonomy): domain Bacteria; phylum Pseudomonadota; class Alphaproteobacteria; order Rhizobiales; family Beijerinckiaceae; genus Roseiarcus. Next base: position 131,288 of record CAVSBJ010000009.1, on the reverse strand, counting down.
CTTTCACTCAAATCCGGGCTTCCGATCGCGCGTCGCCCATCACATTGACTTTCCCGACTACACCGACTCCGATCTCCTGACGATCGGAGAGAAGATGCTTGCTTCCCTCAACTACAAGCTCAGCCGCGACGCGAAGCTCGCGCTCGGCGAATATATTCCGCTGCGCCGAACGCAACCTCTGTTCGCGAACGCGCGTTCGGTCCGCAACGCGTTGGACCGGGCGCGCTTGCGCCAGGCCAATCGCCTCTTTGCGGAGGGCGATCGCGAGCTAACTCTCGACGCGCTGACGACCCTCGAGGACGAAGACATTCGCCGAAGCAAGGTGTTTCAGCAGACGGGGAACAGCGAGCGGTAGATGGGGTCATTGAGCCGCCGGTGATTTCGGCGGGCCGCGTCGCATCACATCACAAGCGATTTCGAGCTGATTGACGCCTTCAAACAGCACAAGCAACGAGATTCAACCTCTGCCGTCGAGTTCGTCGAGCGCCAATATATGAAAGCTGTCGTTTTCGACCTCGATGGCACCTTGATTGACAGTGCGCCGGATTTGCATACGGCAGCAAATCTCATGCTCGACGATCTTCGCCGGCCGCCATTGACGCTTGAGAACGTTGCTGGTTTCGTCGGCAATGGCGTCCCTTCGTTGGTCGCGCGCTGTCTTACGGCGACCGGTGGTGCGGCGAAGGATTTCGATTATGCCATTTCCAGATTTCGTGAACACTACGCCCGGGCGCCGGTGCATCTGACACGCCCTTATGCTGGCGTCGAGATGATGCTCCAGCGGCTTGGTGAATTTGGGTTTGCGGTCGGCGTATGTACGAATAAGCCTTATGAGATTGCCGTCACGATTTTAGAAGAACTGGGGATCATGCGGTTTATCGGCGCCGTCGTCGGGGGTGATACGCTGCCGAAGCTAAAACCAGACCCCGCTCCGCTTTTGCTCTGTCTTGATCGGCTCGGAGTTCCACCCATGTCCACACTATATGTCGGCGACAGTGAGATCGACGCCGAAACTGCCTTTCGCGCGAAAGTACCCTTCGCGCTGTACTCCGGCGGGTATCTCAGGGGGTCCGTCGCCGCATTCGAGCCGCTCTACGTGTTCGATCATTTCGAAGATCTCTCCAGCTACATGCTGCAAAGGGGTGAAGGGCGATGAAGACCTCAGCCTTCGTCTTCGATGTTGATGCGCCGTTGCTGGGACGGAGGAGTGGCATCCACATGCTTTCAACGCTGCTTTGCTGTCGCTTCCAGGCTCGATTGGCATTGGGATTCCCCACTCTTCGCTGCCAACATCCGAAACGCGACGCCGCCCCCATCGGCCGAGGAACTGACGCGTTTACGATGCCGCAAGATTTCCGCTTCTCTATTGCCCGACGAAGGCCAAGAGCGCGAAAAAGCTGGCCGGATAACTTCCAAGTCCCGAAACGTTCCAGTCTCTCTGCTACGCAATACAGCCCGATGTGAGTCAGAGACCAAGGTTAGGCAGCAGCTCATGCGCATTGCGCATCCCATTCTTGTAGCGGTTTCAGCTAGCGCCGTGGCTGCTCTCATGCCGCTAGGCGGGGTCGCCGCGGCCGTGGAGGAGCCGCAGCATAGCGTTGCGGCGCACGACCGAGATTTTGAAATCCGTGACTCTCCCGCTCTCACGGTTGCAAAAGTGACGGTCCCTTGTGACTGGAATTCAGCGACCTATGCCCGTTTTCGTAAACTGGCGCGCTTTATTTTTGGAGCGCAGACCTTGCGGCGTAGGCGGGGGAGCTCGTGTCGATATTGAAATCTCGCAATCTCGTCCCGGCCGGACAACCGATTATCGCTCAATACAATCTGCCTTGGACGCCGTGGTTCATGCGTCGCAAGGAGGTAATGGATCAAGATGTGAACCTGGACTGAGTGTTCAAGGTACCTGATCGCAGGACTGGGAACGAGCCGGCTCGTTGTCGGACTTTCGAGCTGTGCGGCGCGTGGTCGGCGGTGATCCATTGTCCCTGCTTCAACGTACAAGCCTCTGCCGTGTGCCCGACAAACGGCTCGCGGGAGCAGGCGTGCGCGATGGGTCGAAACGTCGATCCAAGGTCCCGATTTTTTCGAGATTTCGGACCCGACGCAGCGGTGCTGAAGCGCAAGTTGCTACGAGGTACCGGTCGGAGGAGCACATGACCTTTGTCGCGGGCTACGTAGCCACCCTCGTCGCTTTTGTGGCCGCCGATATGGTCTGGCTTGGGGTAATGGTAGAGCGGGTCTACCGGCCAGCGCTTGGCGAGATCCTCTCCACATCCGTGAACCTGCCCGCGGCTATCGTGTTCTATCTGATCTTCCCGGTCGGACTAACAATCTTTTCGGTGCTCCCGGCTGTGCAGCATCAGTCGTCGAGCTACGCCGCGCTCTTTGGTGGTCTCTTCGGCTTTTTCGCCTATGCCACTTATGACCTGACCAACCAGGCGACGTTGCGCAATTGGCCGACGCATTTGACGGTCGTCGATCTCGCTTGGGGCTCTGCGCTCGCTGCATTGGCGGCAGCGATTGGTTATCTCGCGGCCAGCCGATTTTAGCCGAGGGCAGTTCCGGTGGGTGCGGGAGAAGCTGAGCAGACGCGACCCTGCCAGTTTCAGCGACAATCTTAATCGGCCGATGCAGGGCAAAAATCCGGCGCAAGGCGAGAGGTGATCGAGTGACGCGAACGGGCACAGCGAGCGCAAGGGCGCGGCTCTCAGCAAGGTCGGCGTCAAACTCACGAAGCTCGGTTTGGTCCGCGAGATTGGGGCGAAACCTGGAGTCCCGATCTGGCGCCGCGATGAAGCTGGACAAGGTTACGCGCTCAAATTGACGGCGGCCGGTTTGAAAGCCATCGCGGTCGACGAGGGACCGCAAGACACGATCGAGCCGAACGAGACGCGTCGGACAGAGGCGAAGAATGTCGCTAGTCCAGCCGAGGATGGCCACAGGGTGGCCGCCCCGCGAGACGGCAGCAAGCTGGCGCTGGTGATCGAACATCTGCAGCGCGCCGACGGCGCGACGCTTGTCGATTTGACTCAGGCAACGGGATGGCTGCCGCACACGACGCGAGCGGCGCTCACCGGGCTACGCAAACGAGGATACGCGGTGATCCGCGAACGGGTGGGCGCTGGAGATTCGGTCTATCGGATCTCGGACGCCTTTGCCCATATGGGAGATCGTACCGTATTGCAGCGCGACGCGATGAACGGCCGCGGGCACAAGCGTAAGGCGACACAAGCGGCGTAGTCGGCATTCTGACGCTTCCCTGGACGCATCCGTCACCCTATCGAAAGCGCGAGATCATCCAGGGAGCGGACGATAGGAAGACCTATGCCCGCCCGATGCCCGCCAACGCGCGCGCCATTCTGATCGAAGCCCTTCGCGACGCGCATCGCTGGCTGGACGAACTTCTCTTGACTTTGGAGTCGCTCGCTTCGCGGGAGGGCAGGACAGTGCGTTCGATCCGGATGACCTTGTCGCTCGCTTTCCTCGCGCCGGAGATCGTCAAGGCGGCACTCGAGGGGCGCCTGCCGCGCGGATTTGGCCTGAAGCGTCTCGTCGACCTGCCGATGGCGTGGCCGGATCAGTGGCGCGCCCTCGGACTACAGAAGCCAGCGCAGGCGTAACGAGCCATCCACCATTGCTTGCTGGTTTTCCGGCGACGAGCTAATCCAGCCCATCCAGACCGCTTAAAGTATCGAGGTTCGAATCCTAAGAGCCATTCCAAATCGGGCGCGGATGGCACTTGGTAACAGCAACCTTGGAAACGGAATTTTGCGGCTAGAGACTTTCGACACCAGGTGCCCCCAATCAGCCCCGGAGACGGTGGAATGGACTTGGCAGACCGCCCGCTGCCACTGCAAACCGCGGAAATGTCGTGCTATTCTACGGACTAGCAAATGACGTCGATTTGCGCGGACTTCCTGGTGGAGCTGAGGGGAATCGAACCCCTGACCTCTGCAGTGCGATTGCAGCGCTCTCCCATCTGAGCTACAGCCCCGTCGCGCGGCTGTTTACGTGCGCGTCCGATGCCTGTCAACGACATCGGCGTGGAGGGTCGGGGCGTCTCCGCTTCAACGGCAGCCTCTCAGAAGGTTGGGAGAACTCATGCGTGCGATCCTCGACATCGTTATGGTTATCCTTAATCTCTACACCTGGGTCATTATCGCGGGCGCCGTCCTTTCCTGGCTGATTGCTTTCGGGGTGGTGAATATCCGCAACGATTTCGTGCGCTCGATCTGGAACTTGTTTCTCGCCCTGACGGAGCCCTTCCTGCGGCCAATCCGCAACTTCTTGCCCTCGACCGGAGGCATAGACATTTCTCCGATCATCCTTTTGCTTGCCGTCATGCTGATCGAGAGGATCATCATCTATTACATCTATCCGAACGTCTTCTGACTCCTTCCGGATGGCTGCCTCTGTTTCCCTGAAGACCTCGGCCGGCCGGTTCTTCGAGGACTTTCGCCTCGGCGAGACCATCCGTCACGCGACGCCGCGCACGCTGAACAGCGGCGACGCCTCCCTCTATTCGGCCCTCACCGGGGCGCGTTTCGCGCCGCAAAGCGCGGAGACCTTCGCTCGCGCCATCGGCTACCCGGCAAGCCCGATCGACGATCTGCTCGCCTTCCATGTCGTGTTCGGCAAGACGGTTTTGGACGTCTCGCTGAACGCGGTCGCCAATCTCGGCTATGCCGATTGCCAGTTTTTGAAACCGGTTTTTCCCGGCGATACGCTCTCTTCTGTTTCGCAGGTGATCGGACTCAAGGAAAACTCGAACAGACAGACTGGCGTCGTCTACGTGCGCTCGCGGGGCTTCAACCAGCGCGGCGAGACGGTCATCGATTACGTGCGCTGGGTGATGGTTAGAAAGCGCGACGTGAGCTCCCTAGCGCCCGAGGCCCATGTTCCCGCTCTCCCTGAGGCGGCCGCTGTTGAAAGCCTCGGCGAAGCTTGTCCGCGGATCGACCGGGCCGCCTTCGACCCGGAACTCAGCGGATCGCCTTGCCGGTTCGAGGACTATCGTGCCGGCGAGCGGATCGATCATGTCGACGGCGTCACCGTCGAAGAGGCCGAGCACCAGACGGCGACCCGGCTCTATCAGAACGCCGCCAAGGTGCATTTCAACCAGTTCAGCGAGGGGCAGGGGCGCTTCGGGCGGCGGCTCATCTATGGCGGCCATGTGATCTCGCTCGCTCGGGCGCTCAGTTTCAACGGCCTCGCCAACGCCTTCCATATTGCGGCGATCAACGGCGGCCGGCATGTCGCGCCGCTGTTCGCGGACGATACGGTGTTCGCCTGGAGCGAAATCGTGGAGACCGCGGCGCTGCCTCACCGCGATGACGTGGGCGCGCTCAGAGTGCGCACGATCGCGACCAAGAACCGTGCTTGCGCCGACTTTCCCTGGCGCGAGGGCGAGGCGTACGAGCCCCATGTCGTGCTCGAGCTTGACTATTGGGCGCTTGCGCCGCGGCGACCCTGACCCATGCGCTTGCCGGCCGACGCGGTGCTCCTCATCATCGACGCGCAGGATGCGGTCGAGAGCGCGCGCCAGGGTGTTGGCGATGGTCCGGAGATCGAGAAGGCGATCGCCGCCCTTATCGCCTCGTGGCGAGCGGAAGGGCTGCCGCTCGTTCACGCTGGCCGACAAATGGCCGGTTCTCCTCTCGCGCCGCTCGAGGGCGAGATTGTCATCGTCCCCAACGCGACAAGCGCCTTCGTCGGCGCCGACCTCGAAGCCAGGCTCGACGAACTCGGCGCGACGACCGTGGTCCTATGCGGCGCGCTTGCGACCCATGCGCTTGAGGCGTCGGCGCGGCACGCCGCCGACCTCGGCTATCAGGTGTTTGTCGTCGCCGACGCGTGCCGGGCGGTGGACACGGCCGATCTCAGAGGACGGCTCTGGCCGGCCGAGGACGTGCGGGCGCTGGCGCTCGCGCATCTTAAAGGCGAGACCGCGACCATTGTCGACGTCGCGACGACGCTCCGAGCCTCAGCGGCAGCCAAGGCGCGCCAGCGCCGCGAGGCGGGAAGAGCCTGACTGCTCATCTGCAATTCAACTGCTGGCGGACGTGTTCAGTTTTGCGCGGGGCGCAATCTTATCAAGGACTTGGGTTCATTTTTCTGCAACTGGAATAATGAGGTATAATATACTTAATTATAATGTTCTTATAGGCCCTGCCAAACCGCTTTGTCTTGGATATTCTTTGATTCTCTCGTTAAAATCTGGACTTTTCAAAGGGTTACGGACCTGATGTCTGGCGGCGGGGGCCCAAGCGGCCGTCCTTTTTGGGTGATGCCAGCGAGGGCTTGGCCGGGCGCGCCGCAGCGTTACCGAGCTAAGATTTCGGTCCGGTATTTGGGCGCCAAAGTCTCCAGGAGCTTGGCCATCTCGACCTGCGCTTCGGCGCTGACTTTCGGCGGCGGCGCGGTGCGGCTGTCGACGGGGAAGCCGATGGCCATGAACAGTTCCTCCTGTCCCGCCGGCGCGCAGAGACAGAGCATGCGGGCTGTCTTGCCCGATATATTCTTGAACGCATGAGGAGCGTTGGCCGGAATATTGACTGTCGATCCGGCGCGAACGGTCTGCGTCTGGCCACGGAAGGTGAATGCCAGCTCTCCCTGAAGAAGCGTGAACATCTCCTCGAAGTCGTGACGATGCGGAGGAGGGCCGCCGCCGTCCGGGACGAGCATGTCGATCAGGCAATAGCGCCCGGCCGTCTCCGCCCCGGACACAAGAATGGTGTACGTGCCGACAGCAACCGAAACATGCCGAACTCCGGCGGCGTCTGGATCGGCGACGGTCAATTGACGGTTGGGGTCGTCGGGCGGAATCGCAGAGGACGAAGTCATTGCGGCTTCCCTTGTCCATTTCTCGGAAGAGACGTTGCGCGTCCGGACTGTCGTGTCGGCGCCTCTTGCTCCGCGCCGGCCGGTCGTACCCGCGGGAACCGAGGCGGCGCCGTTACTCCGCAGCTTGCGCCGGCTTCCACGGGCGCTCGCCATGCGCAGACCCAGGCTCAGCCTCAAGCTTCGGCGTCTTAGCCATCTTTGACCCAGAGAGCCAGCGCGACAGCCGATCGAGATAGAGGTAGATGACCGGCGTGGTGAACAGGGTCAGCGCCTGACTCACGATCAGGCCGCCGACCATCGTGTAGCCGAGCGGCTGGCGCATCTCCGAGCCGGTGCCGTGACTCAGCATCAACGGCACGCCGCCAAGCAAAGCGGCCATGGTCGTCATCATGATCGGGCGGAAGCGCAATAGCGCCGCCTTTCGGATGGCCTCGGTCGGCGTGAGGCCTTCCTCGCGCTCGGCGGAGATGGCGAAATCGACCATCATGATCCCGTTCTTCTTCACGATGCCGATGAGCAGGATGGTGCCGATCAGGGCGACAAGGCTGAATTCGTAGCCGAACAGCATGAGCGTGGCGAGCGCGCCCAGCCCCGCCGACGGCAGCGTCGATAGGATGGTCAGCGGGTGGATGAAGCTCTCATAGAGCACGCCAAGGATCAGATAGACGCAAACGAGCGCCGCGAGGATGAGAAGCGGCACGCTGGTCAGCGAATCCTGGAACGCCTGCGCATTGCCCTGGAAGGTGGTCGTCAGACCCTGCGGCAGCTGGAGTTCTTGCATCGCGCGCTGGATCGCCTCCGTCGCGGGGCCAAGCGCCACCCCTTGCGTGAGGTTGAAGCTGAGGGTGATCGCGGGGAATTGTCCCTGGTGGCTAATCGAGAGGGGGGCGACCGGAGCGGTCGTCCATTTGGCGAACGCGCTGACGGGCACCATCTGGTTGCTCGTCGGCGAGCGGATGTAGATCTTGTCGAGGGTCGCCGGATCGCCCAGAAGCTGCGGCAGGACTTCTTCAATGACGTAATAGGTGTTCACCTGGGTGAAATATTGCGTCACCTGCCGCTGGCCGAAGGCGTCGTAGAGCGTATCGTCGATGAGCTGCGGCTGAATTCCGTACCGCGAAGCCATGTCGCGATCGATCTTGAGCGTCAGCGTCGTGCCGGAGCTCTGCTGGTCGGTGGCGACGTCGCGCAATTGAGGCAGCGTTTTCAGCTTGTCCAAAATCTTGGCCGCCCAGGCGTTGAGCTCTTCGAAATTGGCGTCCTGCAGCGTGTACTGGAACTGGGTCTTGGCGAAGCGCGCGCCAACCGTCACGTCCTGCGCCGCCTGCAGGTACACGCGCATGCCCGGCACCTGCGCGAGCTTCGGACGCAACCGGGCGATCACCTGGAAGGCGTCGACGTCGCGCTCGTCGCGCAGCTTTAGCGTGATGAACATGCGGCCGTTGTTCTGGGCCGCATTGCCGACGCCGGACCCAAGTCCCATTGCCATTGTGTCGACGGCCGGATCGGCCATCACGATCCGCCCAACTTCCTGCTGCAGGCGATACATGTCGTGGAACGAGACGTCCTGACCCGCCTCGGTCGTGCCAAACAGAATGCCCGTGTCCTGCTGCGGAAAAAATCCCTTGGGTATAACGACGAACAGATAGCCGGTAGCGACCACCGTGCCGATGAAGGTGAGCAGCGTGGCGAAGCGGTGGCGCAGCACAAAATCGACGCCCCGCTCGTAGCCGTTGGCGAGCGCAACGAAGCCCTTCTCGCTGAGGTTATAGAGCCGACCGTGCCGCTCCTCGTCGTGGCTCTTGAGAAAGCGCGACGCCATCATCGGAGTGAGCGTGAGCGAGACGAAGGCCGAGACGAAGATCGTCATCGCGATGGTGACCGAGAATTCGCGGAACAGACGGCCGATGATGCCGCTCATCATCAGGAGCGGAATGAGCACCGCGACCAGCGAGACGGAGATCGAGATGATGGTGAAACCGATCTCGGCAGAGCCTTTGAGCGCCGCCTGAAATGGCTTTTCGCCTTCTTCGATGTGGCGCGTGATGTTCTCGAGCATCACGATCGCGTCGTCGACGACGAAGCCGACGGAGATGGTGAAGGCCATCAGCGATAGATTGTCGAGGCTGTAGCCCGCGATCCACATCAGCGCACAGGCGCCCAGCAGGGCGAGGGGCACCGTCACGCTCGGGATGATCGTGGCCCAGAGGTTTCGCAGGAACACGAAGATCACCATCACGACGAGCGCAATGGTGAGCGCGAGGGTGAGCTCAACGTCGCGCACGGAGGCGCGGATGGTGGTGGTGCGGTCGGAAAGAATGCTGACGTGTATGGTCGGCGGAATCGAAGCCTGCAAGCTGGCTAGCATTCCCTTGATCGTTTGGACCGTGGTGATGACGTTGGCGCCGGGGATCTTGTACACGACGAGAAAGACGCTAGGCTTGCCATTGCTCCAGGCGGCCTGTGTCGAGTCCTGCGGTCCCGCGACCGCCTGGCCGATGTCGTGGACGCGCACCGGCGCCCCATTGCGATAAGCGACGATGACGTCGTTCCAGTCCTTGGCCTCAGTTAGCTGGTCGTTGTCCTGGATCGTGAAGGTCTGCTTCGGACCGATGAGCGCGCCCTTGGGGCTGTCAACGGTTGCAATGCCGATTTGGGTGCGCACGTCCTCGAGCTGCATCCCCTTCTCGACCAGCTTCGCAGGATCGATCTGGATGCGTATGGCGGGCGTCTGCTGGCCGCCGACGCGGACGAGGGACACGCCTGAAACCTGACTGAGGTGCTGGGCGAGGATGTTTTCGGCCGCGTCGTCGACGTCGATAACCGGCATGACGTCCGACTGGACGGACAGGATGAGGATGGGGGTGTCGGACGGGTTGACCTTGCGATAGGTCGGCGGACTCGGCAGATCCTTCGGCAGTTGTCCGGCGGCGGCGTTGATCGCCGCCTGGATGTCGTTGGCGGCGGCGTCGATGTTACGGTTGAGATCGAACTGAACGGTGATCGCCGTCGCGCCGAGCGAACTCGTCGACGTCATTTGCGAGACGCCCGGAATTTGCGCGATCTGCCGTTCGAGCGGCTGCGCGACGGAGGTCGCCATCGTGTCAGGGGAGCCTCCCGGCAGCGAAGCCGAGATGGTGATGGTCGGGAAGTCGACCTGCGGAAGGGGCGCCACCGGCAGAGATGGGAACGCAACCAGGCCGACCAGAAACACCGCGACCATGATCAGCGTGGTCGCGATCGGGCGGTGGATGAAGGGGGCGGAGAGGCCCTTGTACATCGGCTAGGTTCCGCTCCCCGCGTCGATTGAGACGATCGACCCGGGCTGAAGCAGGAACTGACCGGACGTCACCACGCGGTCGCCCTCCTTCAGGCCGTCCGAGATGACGGCCGTCGCCGTGTCCTGGTGCGCGATCTTCACCTGGCGCACCTGGGCGCGGTTCTGATCGTCTACGATAAATACGTAGAGCCCGTTTTGGCCATGCTGCACCACTTCAGCTGGGACAATCAAGACGCCCTTCTCCACGCCGAGCTGCAACCCGGTCGTCACCGCCAGTCCCGGCCACAGTGCGTTGTCTCGGTTGTCGAATTCCGCTTTGAGCCGGATTGTGCCGGTGGCTAGATCGACCTGGTTGTCGCTGATCGACAAGCGTCCGGTCGCCAGCTTGTGACCCTCGGCGTCCGCGACCGTCACCACAGGAGACCCGGCCGCCAGCTCCTCGTTGATGCGCGACACATGTTCCTGCGGCTCGGCGAAGACGACCGAGATCGGCTGCAATTGCGCAATCGAGACGATGCCGGTCTGCTGCCCGGCGTTGACGAGATTGCCCTCGTCGATGAGCCGGAACCCCACGCGTCCCGAGATCGGGGCGCGGATGGTGGTATAGTCGAGCTGCGTCCTCGCGGCTTCGATCGCCGCGGCGTCAGCGGCGATCGTGGCCGTGAGCTGCAACACCAGCGCGTTCTGCGTGTCGAGCTGCTGCTTGGTGGCGAAGTCCTGTTTGGCGAGCGTGGCGTAGCGGGTGAGGTCCAGCTTCGCGTTAGCGAGGGTGGCGTCGTCCTGCGATTTCTTGGCGACGGCCTGGTCGAGGGCGGCCTGGAACGGTCTCGAGTTCGATCTGGGCTAGAAGATCTCCCTGTTTGACCATTTGGCCTTCGTCAAAGGCGATCTTCATGATCTGGCCGTCGACGCGCGCCCGGACCAGAACGGTGTTGTAGGCCTGGACTTGCCCGATGTTCTGAAGGACGACCGGAAAGTCCGCGCGCTTCACCGGCGTCACAGTGACAACGATCGGAGCGGGGCCGGTTGCTTGAGGCTGTTGGCCTTGCCCCGGCGCCGATGCGGTCTGAGCGGGCGCAGCCCAGATCCTGTCGTGCAGCTGGTGGGCGAGCCCGCCGGCGGGCGTAAGCCACCGGTCTGCCGTTTCGGGCGCGTAAACGCCATAGGCGGCGGCTGCGCCGCACGCCAGTATGGCGATCCACACGAACCCGCCGAGCTTCATCGTCGAAAACCTTTCTTCGCCCCAACAACCGCGCAGACGAAGCATCTTCACGCACTTCCGCGCACGGCGCGCGCCGCCCCCGATTCCGAAACCGCAGCTTTTTCCCAGGATCCCGTGTTCGCCAATACCATTCTTTTGGTCGGCGCGGGACATCATCAACCAAATTTGACCGGGCGGATTGCTTGTGCCCGGCAACGTCCCAACGCGTCTGACGCGATCTAAAACGAGGCGCTTGAGGGAATGAACGCTTTAATCTGCTCTGCCGGGACGAAATACTTTGCAATGTCGATCGTGCGCGCTGGCGCGCCGCCGATTAATGATCGTGAAGTGACCGAAAGCTTGCGGCTCATGATGCCCAGTAGGCAGAAATCGCGTGCGTCGAAGACGCCCGAGCCGGAATTCCCGGTGGAGGCGACATCGGCGATGGCGGTGTCGAACCGTCCTCGCAGGTCGGCCGGAATTGCCTGACGAGGCAGGATCCTCGAGGGCGCCGTGCCCTCGGGAATGGCGACCACGACCCTCTCCCCAGCAAAGGGCGGATGCTTGCATAGCGGTGTGCGGCGCATCTGAAGCCCGACCGGCAGCTTTGTCCCGTCAATCGACAACAGTGTCAAATCTACGCTGTCGAGGCTGCCTTGCTTGACCAGCGCGGCCGGCAAATCTTGCCCGTCAATGATGACGTGTGGTTTTGTCTGCGCGAAGTCTCCAACCACGTGCGACGCGGTCAGAATTAGGCCATTGCCGAGATAAATGCCATAGCCCGGCCAGGACTGCCGCGGCGTGTGGTTGATGTGCACGGCGAGCGCGGTGAGTTCCGCAGGGTCGGATTGCGCCCTGACTTGGATCGACGTGAGCGCAACCGCCAGAGCGACGCAACCAGCGGCTAAGACTCTCAATCCGGGTGCCATCGATCCTTTCCTTCAGGCGCGCTCACCGCCCTTAGCCGGCGCCAATCGGAGAGAGGCTACGAACCCTTCAGAAATCAATCTTAAGCAAACCTCTAGAAATGGGCGGATTGAAGGAGCGTGCTGAGGACCTCGCGGATCGGTTCGGACAGCGTGTCCCAGCCTCGGCCCAAAAGCGACGAAAAGAGTCGAAACAGACAGAGCACCTCGATCAAGGCCGCAAAAATAAGATTGAGGAATGTCGATCCTCTCGGTGTTCGCAATCCCACCTCGTCATGCATCATGTGGTCATAAGGAATTTTCTGAACATAAGAAGATGTCCTGCCAAAAAATGAGAATATAGTCAGGCCAAAATACTGCAGTCTACCAGATACAATGAAAATGAACGAATAGAGTAGTCCAATTGTCGCGACGATAATTTCGGTATTTCTATCGTGGATCGTGTCGAGAACAAACCACGTTGCCGCGAGTATAATCAGCCCGGCGACAAGTCGGAACAGAACCACCAGCGCACTAAACATGGGGGGCACCAGTTTATGTTCATATTGTTATGAATCAAATCGCCGGCGGCGACAGGGCGATCCCATAGCTCGGCAAAGTTTGCTTGTCCAGATACGGGCGCGCCGCCAGACAAAATTTCCGAACGCCCAAGCGCTACTGGCGGTTGAAGAATCAGGGACGCCGTCGTTGCGAAAGAGGAGTGCCCCCTTTTTGGTCGGCTTGTTTTGGACCGAGATTCGCTTACACTGCAGCGCGTCAATTGCGGCGGTGGTCGGGGCCGGGCGCCCTGGGATCTGTGCGCCCGCCGGATCAACACGGGGTAAGCGGTTTACCGTCGCCGCTGAATTTATAAAAGAGGGATCGAGAATGTGCGAACCAGCATTGGCGTTCCTCAATGTCGGGTCGGCGCTCTTTGATGAATTGTGAGCCCGTCCATGACGACGACTGAGAGTCAAGCCGCGCCGGAATCTGCGAGCGGGCTTGCGGGAGCGAGCGGCCGATCCCTTCTTGAAGGCGGACGGCGGTGGCGCCTGCCGATCGCCTATGGGTCAATCGCTTCGGTTGCGCTCGGCGTCGACCTGGCCCTTATCCTCGGCAGCGCGACGTTCGCTGAGACGATCTATCACAAGGTTCCCGACGAGTTCGGGGGCGAATTTTCCCACACTCTTGCAGCGGCTATCTTTGTCGCCATTCTTTTTGTGGCCGCGATGCGGGTGCAGAAACTCTACAGCCCCACCCGCCTGATGGTATGGGAGGACCAGGCTCGCGCTGTGCTAGGCGCCTGGTGCGGCGCTTTCTTGATTCTGGCGTCGGGCGTTTTCAGCTGGGGCGTGAGCCAAGACCTGTCGCGCGGTGACGTGCTCCTGTTTTGGGCGGGCGGAGTGGTCGTGCTTCTCGCGCACCGGGCCGCCTGGAGATTTGCGCTGCCGCGCGCACTGGAGAGTGGGGCGCTACGGGGTCGCACGATTGTGAGCGTTGCCTGCGAGGAGAGCGTGCCGCCGCAATTCACCGAGAATTTGACCCGTCACGGGTATCATGCAGTGGCGCATTTCCACATATCCGAGAGCGAAGCGGGCGCGGGAGAGGTCATCGAGAGCATCATTTCGCTCTGCCGCACGTCCGATATTCAAGAAGTCATGCTGTTCGTCGATCCCGAGCACATGTCGAACGTGCGGTGGATCGCCCGCCGGCTCAGAGTGCTTCCCTTGCCTGTGACGCTGGTTCCGTTCGGAACGCTCGCGCTCTTGTTTCAGCGCGCCCGCTACGACATTGGCGATACGGTTGCGATCGAGCTTCAACGGGCGGCGCTCTCGCCGACCGAGCAGGCGGCCAAGCGCGCGATTGACATCGTTCTGTCGTTGCTCGCTTTGATCGTCTTGTCGCCAATCTTGCTCGCCGCCGCGATCGCGATCCGGCTGGACTCGTCCGGTCCTGCCCTGTTCCGGCAGACCCGGCACGGTTTCAACGGGCGGCCGTTTCGGATCTACAAGTTTCGCACCATGTCCGTCATGGAGAACGGGGACGTCATTCAGCAGGCGCAGAAGTTCGACAAGCGCGTGACCAGGGTCGGCAAATGGTTGCGTCGGTACAGTATCGACGAGCTACCACAATTGCTTAATGTATTTATTGGTGATATGTCTCTCGTCGGACCACGGCCACACGCGTCGGCGCATGAACGCCATTTCACGTCAGCCATCGAGAAATATGCGTTCCGTCACCACGTGAAGTCCGGCATCACCGGTTGGGCGCAGGTTCACGGCGCCCGCGGCGAGACAGACACGCTCGATAAGATGCAGCGGCGGGTCGAGCTCGATATTTGGTACATTAACAACTGGAGTATTTGGCTCGATGTCTCGGTCATGATAAGAACCGTACTGGTCGTGTTTACAGGCGACAATGCGCATTGAAGATGCGGAACACTCGGTCGGTCAGGGCGCACGGTTCGAGCATCTGGAGACGCGAGAGAACTTAGGCATGTCAATCGAGTCGCTAAAAACTCAGCCCGTTCGGTCGGCCTCCCTATGGGACCGCGCCGAGGCCCGCGGCGTCAATTTGGTTTTCCTTGGGGCGCTTGCGGCCTCCTTCTTTGTCGCTTATCTGCCGACCTATTTGAGGCTCGCGGGAGGCGCGTGGCAAACCGAGCAGGAAGGGCATGGTCCGCTCATTATGCTCGCCGCCGCCTGGTTGGCCTGGCAGCAGCGCGCCCGGCTCAAGGCCATCGAATTGCGCCCGGCCTTCATCGCCGGCTGGATCATTTTGCTCCTTTCGCTCCTACTGATGGCGGTCACGCGGTCCCAAGACATCCCGATGATCGAAGTTGCGACCCAGATCCCGGTGCTGCTAGGATGCCTGCTCCTTATCGGCGGTTGGCCCTTGGCCCGCGTTTTCGCCTTTCCGCTTGCTTTTCTCATATTCTCGGTGCCGCCTCCCAACTGGCTGCTCGATGCGTTCACCGTTCCATTGAAGGTCGGGATTTCCGATATCGTATCAAACTTTTTGTACAATCTCGGCTATCCGGTGGCGCAGAATGGCGTCATGATTATGATCGGCTCTTACGAACTCATGGTCAAAGACGCGTGCTCCGGCGTGAATTCGATTTTCGCCCTTTCGGCGATCGGCATTTTCTATATTCATGAATTTGTGGGCAACCATCCGATCCGGAAGGTGCTCTTGATCCTGTCGATTGTTCCGATTACCGTGCTGGCAAACGTCTTTCGGGTCGTGACGCTGGTTTTGGGAGCTTATTACATCGGAGTTGATACGATCGAGGGCCTATTTCACGACCTTACGGGCATAGCGTTGTTTGTCTTCGCGCTGGTCCTGTTCTTCCTTCTGGATCGAGTCCTCATCAGCATCGAGTTCCTCGCCGGAAAGGCGCTCGGATCAAAAGGCGCGAGAAGCGCCGCCTGAAGGCCCGCAGCGAAATTTCGCGACGGCTTCGGCTTGGACGGTCGGGCGGGAGCGTTCTTGTGCGCCTTGGCCAGATTGGCCGTTGCTTTACGTTTTTGCATCAGGATGAGTAAGGGGAACGGCTGACGAATTGCACTCAGCCGAAACAGTTGGACGCACCAAATGCAGACCGTCTATGATTTCGTCACCGTGATATGTTTTATATGTATTGTCGTCACTTATTTCATGTTCACTGAAGGTGGCATGAAAATCTTGGCCCATTTCATGCTGCCGGCCGCGGCCTTTGCAATCGCCAATCAGGTCGGCAACCACGCCGGAAGTAATGTCCTGATGAATATCCTGGCTGTCGTCCTGATCGTCGCCGGGATCGGCTACACTTTTATTATTGTTAGACATACTCCCGCTTGACCTAGGGACTCACTGCGGAAGCGACTCTTCGCTCCTGAAAACCCCTCGCTTGCTGGGGTGTTGTTCGACCGGAAACGGTCACAAAGCTCATCTTGAAGCCGCTTTGACCGACCGACTCGATTCTAGCGAAAAAAGCTTGAGAAAAAAGGCGCTGTTTGCAAAGCCGGCCCGTGTCAGAAGCGCACCACGGCAAAAGTCTCTTCGAAGTTGTAATTTAACAGTCCAGTTCAGCAGCTGACAATGGCGGTCGTCTATTGCTACGGCCCCGCGGGCTTTCCGCGCGGGGACCGAGGCGCAATGGCATGATCACGGCCGCAGATATCCAAACCATCCGCAACGCCGATCCCGGCGCCGTCTTGCCGGGCATCGACACGATGACCGGAAATCCGTACGCGACATCTTCGCTGCTCGACGTTACGAAAATCACCCAAAACAACAGAGCGCCCTACTATTACTCCCCATCGACAAATTTCGTGTACGTCACTCAGGCTGGCGCCGTGCTGAGCGGCATCAATTTCGGCAGTGCGACGGTGGTTATCCAGGCCAACAATGTCACGATAAAGGACTGCACATTCACGGGCACGACCAGCTTTTGGGCTATAGACGACACCGCCAGCGGAGCGACAGTGGAGAACTGTACCTTCACAGGCAGCAAGTCGCCGACTGAGAAAAATATTTGGATTAGCTCTTATCAGAACATAACAATAGAGGACAACAGCTTTCTCAATTCACCAGAAGACGCGATCGCGATCCAGCAAGGCCTCATAACCGGCAACTACTTCTCCGGCGAAGGATGGTCAACAGCAGCGCACGGCGACGCGATCTATGTTCCGGCTACCACCGGGGCCGTCAGCATCACCAACAATTTCATTGACGACACGCTAAACGCTGGACAGACCGGCATTTCTAACACCAGCTTGAGGATTACGGACGAGGGCGGCAACAATAATGACGGTGTGACGGTGTCGGGAAATTATCTGATTGGCGCTGGATTTAACTTCGAAACTGCAGTAACTTCGAACACGAATTACACGCTCAGCAACGTTTCGGTGACTAACAATTACTTTGGATTCGCTACTTATAGCCAATATTTCCCCGGCACACAAAATATGGCCACCGTGTCCGGGAACATTGCTGTCGACTACACGAATCCCGCTGCCTCAACCCAAGCCCTCGCGGCCTATGTACCCCCAACGACGAATGTGGTCTCTGGGACCCCCGGGGGAGCTGGCGCGACCGGGACGGTGCCGACAACGCTCCTAGGAAACGGCTATATATCGGCGCAACTGGGTGCGGCGGGCTCCGGCGAAACGAATTTTGTCGGCGGTTTCGGAGAGCAAATTCTGCACGGCGGTCAGGGCGCGAACGTTCTGACCTATCTGGCGCTCGGTGACGGCGGCGACGTGATGTCCGGCTTCGACCCCGCAAAAGACGTGATCGATCTCAGCCACATCGACGCCGACATCCTTACGCCTGGCGTCCAGAACTTCACCTTCATGGGCTCCGCCCCGTTCAACGGCGGCGCTGAGGTGCGGTATCAACTCAATCCGACGGCGGACACCACGACCGTCCAGGCCGCCCTCGCCGGCGATATCACGGCCGATTTTTCCATCACGCTCTACGGGCTGCTGCCGCTCACGGCCGCCAACTTTTCGCTCACGTCGTCTCAGTCGACGGCGGCCCTCGCGAACGGCGCGGCCTTGACCTACAACCAGGTCACGACAGCCGCCGGCGCGCCGACAGAATACGCGTATTCCAACGTTCAGGGCCGAGCGTATACATCGTACGAAGCGTTCTACGGCTCGGGCTACGAAAATCTGGAGGCGGACGATCTGAACCTCAGTTCGAACGAAAACAAGCTCGTCCTCTATGACCCCACCCAGACCGTCACCCGAGGCGGCGGCAGCGAATCCCTGCAGGTGGGGACGGGCAGCGATCCGCTCGCCTACCACGCCGTCGAGACCATCGACGCGACCACCAGCGGCGCCGAGCAGTTCGCTTTTAGCGCCGGCTTTGGCAAGGAAACGATCAACGGCTATAATGCGTCGGGCGCAAGTCCGGATTCGATCCAACTGGCGAAGTCCGCTTTCTCCTATCTGACCGCGGGCATGACGCCGGCGGAGGACCTGGCGGCCGTCATGTCCCAAGCCACCAGGAACGCGTCCGGCCTGACGATCAACGACTCGCACGGCGACAGCCTCACGCTCACCGGCGTCATGCCCTCGATGGTCGCCGTCAACCCCGCCATGTTGCAATTCACCTAGGTTTGGGGCCCGGTTCCGGCTCATCTCTCCAGCCTCTTTCGGGTTCGCCGTCCGCGACTACACGTGCGCCGCGAGACGGCGGGAGCGGCGGCTAAATGGCCATGCGACGAGGCGCGTGGCCGCCCATCCCCAAAGGGCGGCGAGACCGCCGGCTGTCAGAGCGCCGGCCGACAGGGGCTCGGCAGGCTCGTAGTTGTCGAGCGTCCTTTGCGCGATCTCCGGGTCAAAGCTGGTGGCGACGACGTAAGGCGCATGAGCGGCCCGGCTGAGTTCATGGCCTGAATCTGCCCCTCGAGACGCTCCGAGCGATTGATCGCCTTGGCCATGTCGGCGCCGCGTTCGCGCGCCAATGGGTCGGAATTGTCCTCGAGCCGCTTCAAGCCCTCGGCGCGGCTGAGGTTCCGGCGCTGAACCTCGCTGTCGAACTCGGACACGATCCGGTTGAGCTCTTCGAGCGCGCCGCCCAAACGCTGACGGTATTGTTGCGCGAATTCAGGCTCCTGCGAGCCGATCAATCCGGCCAACACGGCGATCGCCAAGGCTAGTCTGCGCGCCAGCATCGAGTGTCCCGTCTGATGGACCGGGGCCGATCATAGCGCGTGTCCAGTTCGGTGGGATCGAACCCGCGGCCCCTAGGCTTAAAGGAAGGGGTATCGCGAGACGGCTTCGGCAGCGCCACCGACGCGCCTCGCGACCAGGAACACTGCACCTTTCATGCGTCGTTGAACGGCGTAAGGCGCGCGGTCCGCGTCCTAGGCGACTGAATCTATATATAATAAATTCTGGATTGCGTGATCGGTCGCGTACCCGCGTTCCTCAGCCGTCCGCGCCGCGTGTGGCTTCAGCAGGCCGGATCGGGCATAGTGAGGCAATGGCAGACGCGGACGCGCGCCCAACCAATGCGCCCGAAATCACAGTTAGCGAACTGGCGAGCGCGCTCAAGCGCGCCATCGAGGACCGGTTCGGCTATGTCCGCGTCCGGGGAGAGATTTCCGGCTATCGCGGGCCTCCATCGTCGGGGCACGCCTATTTTTCCCTGAAGGACGCGAACGCGCGGCTCGACGCCGTCATCTGGCGCACCACGCTGAGCCGCATGCGGCTCAAGCCCGAGGAGGGGCTCGAAGTCGTCGCGACCGGGCGGCTGACCACTTTCCCCGGCAAGTCGACCTACCAGATCGTGATCGATTCGCTCGAGCTCGCCGGGATCGGCGCGCTGATGGCGCTGCTCGAGGCGCGGCGCAGGAAGCTCGCCGAGGAGGGGCTGTTCGACGCCGCGCGCAAGCGCAAGGCGCCGTTCCTGCCGAGGGTGGTGGGCGTGGTGACCTCGCCGACCGGCGCCGTCATTCGCGACATTCTGCATCGCCTCGCCGACCGGTTTCCGGTTCGGGTGATCGTCTGGCCGGTGCGCGTTCAGGGCGAGACCTCCGCGACCGAGGTCGCCGCGGCCATCGACGGCTTCAATGCGCTGGCCACGGATGGAAGCGTGGCGCGTCCGGACGTGCTGATCGTCGCGCGCGGCGGCGGCTCGCTCGAAGACCTCATGAGCTTCAACGACGAGGCCGTCGTGCGCGCGGTCGCCCGTAGCGCGATCCCGCTCATCGCCGCTGTCGGCCACGAGACCGACTGGACCCTAATCGATCATGCGGCGGACGTGCGCGCGCCGACGCCGACCGCGGCGGCCGAATTCGCGGTGCCTGTTCGCGCGGAGCTTCGTCGCGGCGATTGCCGACCTGGAGGCGCGCCGGCGCGGCGCGATCCTGCGCTTTTCCCATCGCCTGCGCACCGACCTGCGCGCGCTTGCGCGTGCTCTGCCCGGAGGGGAGGCGATCGTCGCCGGTCCGCGCCAGCGCCTCGATCGTGCGTCGGAGATGCTTGGGCAGCGCATGCGTGGGGCGATCGACCAGCGCGCGCTTAAGGTCGCGGGGCTCGCCCGGAGTCTCGCGCGCCACTCGCCGCGCGCCCATCTCGCGGGCTTGCGCGAGCGGTTGAGGGGATTGAGCGGGCGTTTGGCGAGAGCGCGTCCCCTCCTCGTCGAAAGGCCGCGCCGGTCGGCGGAGGCGGTCGGCCGGACTTTCGTCCGCGAGGCCGCGCTCCTGGCCAGGCGGCGCGGCGAACACGCGGCCGCGCTCGAGCGCCTCGCCGCCCGCATGACGCGCGCCTATGACGAACGCCTGCAGGCCCGGCGCGCCCACCTCTGCTCCGCCGGGCAATTGCTTGGCGCGATGAGTTACCGCGGCGTCTTGTCGCGGGGCTTCGCGCTCGTGCGGGACGAGACGCAGAAACCCTTATGGCGCGCGGATGAGGTCAGGCAGGCGCAGCGGCTCGAGATCGAATTCGCCGACGGAAAGATTGGCGCCATCGCCGGCGGACGGGTGGGTCCGCCCATGACGCCGCCCCCGCTGCTTCCGCGCCGGCGTGCAAAGTCGGACAAGGACGGCGAGGGGCAGGGCTCGCTGTTCTAAGCGGCGGTCGGCGCTTAAATACTACATAATTAGCTAGTATTATCTCCGAATAAATCCAAGCAAAACCAAATAAAACCAAGCAAAAAAGCTTGGATTTCCTTGGATTCCCTTGGCCGAATTGAGACTTTTCAATGGGTTACGGCGAATCCAAATAAAAAAATTCCCTTCCCCCCTTTTCAGCCCCTTGCGGCGAACGTTTCAAGCGCCTCTTGCTCTCCGATTGAAGGCGGGTCCAGTTCCAGCGTCTGGGAATAAACCTAGCACATATTCTGGACAACGAAAAGAAATTGCATCGAAAAGTCATATCGGCCAGCGCTCGTCATAGGAATGCGCGCCCCCTTCGACCTTCGCATTTCGCATTTCGCGCACTCTTCGCCGTGTCTCTTTGTTCGTGTCGGGCGGGGTCGTGTCGCAGTTCACAGCGACAACTTCGGATCGCGGCGAGCGGCGATGGCTCCAGTCGTCGGCGCCGGCAACAATAGGCGCGGGCGGGCCCGGAACAAACCTCAGAAACGCAGCGTTGGCGCGGACATGATCCAACGGATCGGGAGGATCCAACCAAGGGAGTTTCCGATGAAAGGTTTCTTGATCGCCGCGCTGTCGGCGACGGCGCTATCGGCGCTCGCAGCGGCAACGCCTGCGGCCGCTCAAGCGACGGCTCCGGGCGCGCCAAGAGGCACGGCTCCGGTCACGATTGAGGGATACGGACCTTCGTCCGCCATCGTCTGCGATCAGGCCGGCACGACCTGCTGGCATTCAGTGGAGCGGTATGACTATCCGCCCAACGCGAATGTGGTGGTTCATCCGTACGACTGGCAGGCGGACAACGGCGCGAACTATGCCTGGAGAGAGCATTCCGGCCGCGGATATTGGCAGGGCGACCAGTGGCAGCCGTTCTGACCGGCAAGCGGACAGGCTAAGACAGTCGCATTAATCGCCTTTTCATAGCCGAAACTGCTCAAAAATGGCCGGATTCCGTGCCGCGCGCGGAAACCGGCGCGGAGCGAATTCTGCGACATGATCGCAGCCGCTATCCTGAACATCGAGATCGCAAGGAGTTGTGACCATGGGTCTTTTTTCCAAAGACATCGCGTCGATGGACGATCTGTTCGTGCATCAGTTGCAGGATATTTACTATGCCGAGAAGCGGATCGTCGCCGCGCTGCCCGACATGATCGCCAAGGCGAGTTCGCCTGAGCTCAAGTCCGCGTTCGAAGCCCATCTTGGACAGACCAAAAATCACGTGAGGCGCGTCGAGCAGGTGTTCCAAATGCACGGCGCAGAGCCGAAGCAAGTCGATTGTCCCGCCATCGACGGCCTCCTCGAAGAGGCTGACGAAGTCGGCGGCGAGATTGAGGACAAGAAGGTTCTGGACGCGGCGCTCATCGCCTCGGCGCAAGCGGTCGAGCATTACGAGATGACACGCTATGGAACGTTGATCGCGTGGGCAAAGACGCTCGGCCGCGCGGATTGCGCCAAGGTCCTGCAGCAGAATCTCGCTGAGGAGAAAGCCGCGGACGAGAAGTTGACCACGCTTGCCGAGAACGAAGTCAATCGGGCTGCGGCCTAGTGGCGTAGCCCTGTTTGCGCAAGATCGGGGCGAGCTTTGCCTTTGCCCCACTTGGGGGGCTGCACATGGGGCTGGTCGAGGCGAAGCCGCTCGACCGCCTCGGCCAGGCCCCGGTGGACGCCTGGGCTGTCGCATGCGGCACAGACGCCGGCTCAGCGGTTCGGCTCGCTAGCCAGCGGTAGAGGGTGGAGCGAGGGAGGCCGACAGCCTTGCGCCAGGCGAGCCAGGCGAAGGCGATGAAGATCCGAGCCAGGCGAAGGCGATGAAGATCGCGGCTCCCAGCGAATTGAGCAGATCGACGACGGCGAATGAAGGGTCCCGGCCACGGGCCGGAGCGGGGAGGGGATCGCCCGGACCAAGCGCCATCGGCCCGATGTCTTGGTCGCCTCGGAACCACGGGGCCCGCGCGGCGTAGAACCGTTCTCCGGGATCGTCAAAGCGCCAAGGCTTAAAATTTATCGTTTAGATCTGTAGATTGAGCCGCGCAGGGCCGGAGGGCCGCGGTCCGGGCGGCCCACGACAAGCTTGGCAATTTGTTGCACCGCACTGTGAGCCAGATCACGGCACGGAATTTGCGGCATACCTATGTTGCAACTTGTAACAACTCAATGGTTGCACCAAAAGCCGGGCGCATGTGGAATGCAAATCGGCCGAAATCCATCGTAAATCGGGGGCCATCATGTATTCTCTTGTCATTCTCATCTGTTCGACCGCGCTATCACACACGGATTGTCAGGCAAAAACCGCGGTTGACGTTGTTCGAGGCCCGACCGTCGACAATCCGATGATGTGCGGATTTAATGCGCAAGCGATGATTGCCCGCACAGATCTTGTGCAAAATGACGGTACGGAATACGTCAAGGTCGTATGCACGCGGTCGAAGAACGCCGAAGAATGGGTGGCGGAGATTGAAGCGCGCAAGGCTGCGATTCAGTAGGCCGCCTCAAGCTCGCTTCCCTGAGTCGCCGCTCTCCGCGACGGGCGCAGTTCGCCGCGGGAAGATCTCGTTGATAACGGCGACGTGCGCCGCATCGATGGCCATCTTGGCGGCGAAGCCGTCACGTCGCGCGGCGAGCGCCTCGGCGCGCAGGCCCTCCAGGTCGCCGACGTTGGCGAAGGCCGCGTCGACCGCGGCCACGCTCGCCGACGTCGCGGCGAGCAGCGTCAGCTCCCGCGCCAGACGATAGGCGCCGAGGTAAGCGCCGAGGCGGTCGCGGTCCGTCTCGGCCCCGATCTCGGCGCGCAAGGATTCGGGGCCCCAGGCAACGCCGATGAGCCGCGCGCTGGAGCCGCGATAACTCCCCAGGTTGAAAAACGCCCGGGCCGTATCGACGATGGCGACGACCCGGGTCGCGCCGTCAGCGAGCCCCAGTTGGGCCTCGCGCACCGCGAGCTTGGCCGAGAGCTGTTGGACGCTCGGCGCTCCAAGGCTGCCGGGCAGCAGAATGGCGTCGGGCGCGGCGGCCATGACCGCGTCGAGATCGGAATCGGTCTCGCCCCAATCAAGCGGATTGATTTTCACGATGAGCGCCGGCTTGCCGCCCGTGCCACGCGTCTCGGTCCGGAACCGCCCCGCCGCAGCCAGCACCTCCGCCCTTTCGGGCGGCGCGGCGCCCGCGATATCGACAACGATCGCATCCGCGCCGCTCTCGAGCGCCTCGGCGAGCTTTTGCTCGCACGCCGGCACAAGGAGAAGCGAGCGCACGGGTCCCTCAGACCGTCAGCATCTCAGGCTCGCGCCGGCGCATGAACGCAGTGCGGCGGCACTCGGCCACCAGCGTGCCGTCCTGCTTGAACGCGCGGTGCCGGAACTCGACCAGCCCCGCCTCGGGGCGCGACTTTGAGGCGCGCGTGGCCAACACCTCCGATTCGACCCGGATCGTGTCGCCTTCAAACAAGGGCGCCGGGAAGACGACATCGGTCATGCCGAGATTGGCGATGGTGGTGCCGACCGTGGTGTCGTTGACGGAAATGCCGATCATCAATCCGAGCGTGAACAGCGAGTTCATGAGCGGCCGGCCCCATTCGGTCTCGGTCGCGCAAAAATGCGCGTCGATATGCAGCGGCTGCGGGTTCAGCGTCATGTTGGAGAACAGCATGTTGTCCATTTGGGTGACGGTTCGGGTCAATCCGTGGCGAAACACCTGGCCGACCGAAAAGGCCTCGAAATAGAGGCCGCCGCGCGAATGGCGAAGAGTTCCGGTCTCCATGAGCGTCCTCTCACAACTTTAAGTTGACTTTAACCATGCGTGTGCAATCTGCACGATTAGCGTCTACCGCTATGACCGGCGAGGGAGGCCGACATGCACGCGAACCTTCCAACGACCGAATTCCAGCCCGCGCCGTCCTACGCCAAGCCAGACATAGTGCGTCGATTTTTGGCCTGGGTGCAAACCGCCGACGAGGACGCACGGGCGCAAGGGGCGAGCGCACTCGCGCGCGCCTATCTCTACTCCGATCTTCCCGCGCCCGTGCGCGCGGAGGCGGTGCTGGCGATGACGGCGCTCCTCGACGATTCTTCGGTCGGGGTGCGCCGAGCGCTGGCGGAGGGCCTGTGCAGAGCCAGCGACGCGCCGCGCGCTGTGGTCCTCACGTTGGCGGGGGACGAGCCGGAAGCCGCCGCCGCGGTGCTTCGTTACTCGCCGGTGCTGACCGACGCCGACCTCGTCGATTTGGTCGCCAGCGGAGACGTCGTGGCTCAGATTGCGCTCGCCGGCCGGCCAAACCTGCCGCCGCGCGCACAAGCTGCGCTGGCCGAGACCGGACATTTCGACGCGGTCCGGGCGCTCATCGCCAATTTCGAGATCGATTGTCCGGGAGAACTGCTGCACCGCGTTTTTGCCCGCTTCGGCGACGATCCGAGCTTGCGCGACGCGCTGCTCGAGCGCCCGGCGCTGCCCGCAGCCCTAAGGGCGCGCATTGCTGTGGCGGCGGCGAAAGATCTAGGACTCGAGGCGTCACTGTGGATGGCGCCCGTGCGAGCCGAGCGCGTCGCCCGCGAGGCGCGCGATCAGGCGATCTGTACGATCGCCTGGTCATGCCGTCCCGACGAGGGGGCGGAGCTTACGCGTGCGCTGCGCGCCGCCGGCGCCCTTACGCCGGCCTTGCTGCTGCGTTCGCTGCTGGGCGGAGAGCGGAGCCTCCTCTCGCACACTCTGGCGGAACTGTCGGGCCTGCCGCTGTCGCGCGTCGCCGCCTTTATGCTCGAGCCGCAGGGGGAAGGCTTTGCCGCGCTCGCGCGCCGGGCTGGCCTGAAGGCCGGCGTCCTGCTCGCCATTCGCGCCGGGCTCGCCGCGATCAAGGCTCAGGCCGCCGAGGCTGGCGACACACTCAAACTGCCGCTCGTGCAAAAGGTCATCGACGCTTGCGAGTTGATCGATGATCCGGCGCTCGCCAAGGTTCGAGCGCTCATGTGGCGCTTCGCCGCCGAAGCGGCGAAGGCGGAAGCAGCGCGCTTCGCCCGAGAGGCCGCATCCTTGGCTGCGAACGGTCGGCTCCCGCCGATTCTGGAATTTTCGTCCGTCAACGACGACGCGGATCGCGCGCCGAAATTGATCGCCGACTTCTCACGAACTCCGCTCGGGCCGCCGCCGCTCGAGCTTAGCGCGCCGCCGGCGAACCCAAGCGAGGATAAAGCTCCGCGTGTCGAACTGCCGCCCGAGCTTGTCGCCCGGCTGGACGACGCGGCTTAAGGTCAGGCGCTCGCTGGCGCCTCGTTGGCGGCTTCCGCCATCTCCCGGCGCGCCTGCGCAATCGCCTGCCGCAGCACGGAAGGCTCCTGGGCGCCCGGAACGCCGACGCGGCCGCCGAAGATGAAGAACGGCACGCCGCTCACCCCCATCGCCTGAGCCTGCTCGATCTCCTGGCGCACGAGGTCGACGTCCGCGTCGCCAGCGAGCCGCTTTTCGATCTCGCCGGCGTCGAGGCCGCATTCGCTCGCGATCTCGATCAATACGTTGCCGTCGCCGATGTCGCGTCCCTCGACAAAATAGGCCTTGAACAATCGGTCGGCGACTTCGGCCTGAACGCCGGCCGCCGCCGCCCAGCGGATGAGCCGGTGGGCGTCGAGCGTATTGGGCGAGCGCTTGATCTTGTCAAAGGCGAAGGGGACGCCAACCTCGGCGCCGAGGCGCGTCAGATTGTCGTGCGCTGACTGCAGCCTGCCGCTCTTGCCGAACTTTTTCTCCATATACTCGGTGCGGTCGAGGCCGCCTTCGGGAATGGTCGGATCGAGCTGATAGGGTCGCCAGCGCACCACGACCGGCCCCGCTTCGTCCGAAAGCGCGTCTTCGAGGCGCTTCTCGCCGAGGTAGCACCAGGGGCACACGACGTCGCTGACCACGTCGATGGTGAGAACTTGATCCGTATCGCTCATGGGGCTCAGGCTCCGGGTTGCGAAGCTTTATCTGGTCTGGCGGCACCCCAAGCGCAAGCGGCGCCAACCTGAGCCCACTCTCCTGCTTTACTTCAGGCAGGGTGCATCGCAACCCCTTTTCCAGCGACCCTACGCCTTCACTCGAACGAAGCGCTACGGAATCAATGACCGTCGCGAAGTGGAAGGGATGGACTTTGGTCGGCGATCTGCCGACTGGGCCGAAGAAGCCCAAATCGACGATCCTGACCACGGAAGAAGAGGCGGTCGTCGTCGCCTTCCGAAGGCATACTTTGCTGCCGCTCGGCGACTGCCTTTATGTGCAAGAGTTAAGACTGCCCGAGCAACCCTCGTTCTTACCTGCACGAAAGGGCGGGCCGCCGGCTCAGCCCGCGAACATGACGTCCAGCCGCGGTCAATGCGTAGCTAAGATAGCCCGTCGGCCTTCACGTGCTGGTGCTGCTTCGGGCCATAATGTCATCGACGGTGCGCTGGAACGCCGCAAAATCGAACGGTTTCCTCAGTGTCGACTGCGTGCGGTATCTCGGATCTATGCCGTCTTGCCCATGGCCCGTAGCCAGCGCCAACGGCAGGCCGCGGGCCACCAGGGCCTCGACGAGTGGATATGCGTTGTCCTTGCCAAGCGACACGTCGACGATGGCCGCATCGATTTCGTTGTTGGCCAATTCCAGAGCCCTGGCCAGATTGTGCGCCGGGCCGACCACGTCGTGCCCCAGTTCCGACAGCCAATCCCCCAGCATCGCAGTAATCAACGGTTCGTCGTCGACAATTAAAATCTTCGCCATTCCAACCCCGGGGTCACAGGCGACAAAATCTATCACAATCGACCTGTGGCACAAGACGCAAGCGCCGCAAAGCAACGCTTGCGCCGCACGACCTACGCCCGTATAAGGCCCGCTGCCGGCCCTGAAGAGGTCGAAGTATCGGAGTGTAGCGCAGCCTGGTAGCGCACATCGTTCGGGACGATGGGGTCGGAGGTTCGAATCCTCTCACTCCGACCAGCAACGCCCAGCAACGCAGTGAGGGACTGCGAAAGCTCTTGCGGAAATAATTGCAATTCGCGCTCATTCCTGCTCGGGCGATCCAACCAAAAATTAAGTGGCCGCCTCGGCCGATGACGCGGGGCTAGCGCAACGCCTTGACCTAAGGCATGTTCTCTCGCGAGCGGCGTTCGCGCCAGGCGCCGCGACGACGGGGCATCTTCATGGACGTGTTGGCTATCGACGTGGGGGGCACCCACGTCAAAATCCTTGCAACCGGACACCGCGATAAGCGGGAGTTTGCTTCCGGGCCAAAACTAACGGCCGAGCAGATGGTTTCTGAAGTCCGAAAGCTCGCCGAGGGGTGGAGCTACGACGTTGTGTCGATCGGCTATCCAGGCCCTGTCCTGCACGATCGGCCCGTCGCCGACCCGAAGAATTTGGGGCGGGGCTGGATGGGCTTCGACTTCAAAACGGGTTTCGGGCGGCCGACCAAGGTCCTCAACGACGCCGCGATGCAGGCGCTCGGCAGCTACAAGAAAGGTAAGATGCTGTTCCTCGGGCTTGGAACAGGGCTCGGCTCGACGCTGATCGTCGACGGAGTCGTGGAGCCGATGGAGCTCGGTCATCTGCCATACAAGAAAGCGACCTATGAGGACTATGTCGGCGCCCGAGGGCTCGACCGGCTGGGCAAGAAGAAATGGCGGAAGCACGTTTTCGATGTCGTTGACAGACTGGTCGCCGCGCTCGAACCTGACGATATCGTGCTCGGCGGCGGCAACACTAAGATCCTCAAGGAGCTGCCGCCGGGGTGCAGGCCAGGGGACAACGCGAATGCATTCAGAGGCGGATTTCTGATGTGGGAGGAGGCCTCGAAATCCGAGTTGCCGTCAGTCCAATTGGGTTCTCCGGTTGCTTCGAAGTTGCGCAAAAAGGTAAGGTCAAAGCAATCCTAGCGCGATTGGACCACTCACTCGTCTGAAGGAAACGTACATGCAGCTTGGAATGGTCGGACTCGGACGGATGGGGGCCAACATGGTTCGGAGGCTCCTCACGAACGGCCATGAATGTGTGGTCTTCGATATGTCCCCCAAAGCCGTCGAGGAATTGGTCGACGAAAAGGCGCTCGGGAGCTCCTCGCTTGCCGACCTGGTCAAGAAGCTGGAGAAGCCGCGCGCGGTGTGGCTCATGGTCCCCGCTGCGGTCGTCGATCAGACCATAGCCGAGCTATTGCCGGCGCTCGAGGCTGGCGACACGATCATTGACGGCGGAAATTCGTACTATGTTGACGATATCCGCCGCGCCCATCAACTCATGTCGAAAGGCGTCAACTACGTCGACGTCGGCACCAGCGGCGGCGTCTGGGGGCTTGAGCGCGGCTATTGCATGATGATCGGCGGCCCTGAGCACGAGGTGAAGCGTCTCGATCCGATCTTCAAGACGCTCGCGCCTGGCGCAGGGTCCATTCCGCGAACCCAAGGCCGCAAGGGCGAGGCCACATCGGCCGAGCTCGGCTATCTCCATTGCGGGCCGAACGGCGCCGGACATTTCGTCAAGATGGTTCATAACGGCATCGAGTACGGCATCATGGCCTCGTATGCGGAAGGGCTGGACATCCTGCGGGCCGCGAATGTCGGCATGAAGACGCACGCAATCGACGCGGAGACAACGCCGCTCCAGAATCCGGACCACTACAAATACGACATCAATCTGCCGGACGTCGCCGAGGTCTGGCGGCGCGGCAGCGTGATCGCCTCGTGGCTGCTCGACCTGACGGCTACGGCGCTGTCCGAAGACCCCGCCCTGGCGAAGTTCTCCGGACGCGTCTCCGATTCCGGAGAAGGCCGGTGGACGATCAAGGCGGCGATCGACGAGGGAGTGCCGGTGCCGGTGCTGAGCACGGCCCTCTACGAGCGGTTTTTTTCGCGCGGCGAAGCGGACTACCAGAATAAGCTGCTCTCGGCGATGCGCTTCCAGTTCGGCGGCCACCTCGAAAAGCCGGTCGGTAAATAGCCACAACGATCGTCGAGAGCTGCGACTCCGGGCGCTCGTAGAACACCTTCTGCGCCCCTTGCATCGAGAACGAAGACCGATGCTAGGATGCGCCCACCATGAGCAGCGACGATCGACAAAAGGCGCCCCTCTCCGTTGAGCACGCGCGGCTCGCGGAAGGATCCGCCGCCGCCGCGGGGGGCGATTGGAAGCTCGTCGGTCCATACGTCGCCGACCGGGCGTGGGGCACGGTGCGCGAGGACTATAGCGCCGACGGCGATGCATGGCGCTACTTCCCATTCGATCACGCCCACTCACGCGCCTACCGCTGGAGCGAGGATGGCCTCGCGGGCCTTTGCGATCGTGAGCAGCGCCTCTGTTTCGCTCTCGCGTTCTGGAACGGGCGCGACCCCATCCTGAAGGAGCGGATCTTCGGTCTCAGCGGGCCGGAGGGCAATCATGGCGAGGACGCGAAGGAATACTGGTGGTCTCTCGACGCGACGCCGACCTTTTCCTGGCTGCGTTGGCGCTATCACTATCCGCAAGACGAGTTTCCCTATGAGCGCCTGCGGCAGGAGAACGCAAACCGCACAAGGGAGCAGCCGGAATTCGAGCTCCTCGACACGGGCGTGTTCGACGGCGATCGCTACTGGCAAATCACGGCGGAATACGCCAAGGCGGCGCCGGATGATGTTTTGATTCGCATCACCGCGCGCAACGCCGGGCCGGAGCCCGCCGAACTCCATATTCTGCCGACGCTCTGGTTCCGCAATCGGTGGTCCTGGGACGACGGCGTTTCCAAACCTGTCATTCGCGACGCGTCTCATGAGACAGGCTCGGTGGTCGTCGCCGAGGAGGAGAAGCTCGGCGCATGGAGACTCGCCGCCGGCCCCGACCCCGCAGGGCGCCCGCCGACGCTTTTGTTCTGCGACAACGAGACCAACGTCCCGAAAGTCTTCGCCGGCGCCGCTTCAACGCTCTATCCCAAGGATGGCGTCAACGACCACGTCATCAGCGGCGCGGCGACGGTCAATCCGGAACGACGCGGGACGAAGGTGGCCTGCTGGCACCGCGTCACGGTGGGCGCAGGAGAGACTGCCGAGATCAGGCTCAGGCTGGCCCGCGACAAGCCAGGGAGGACTCTCGATCTCGGCGCGACCTTCACGCAAACGCAAGCCGATCGAAGCCGTGAAGCCGACGAATATTACGCTGCGCTACGCCCGCAAGGGACAACCGACGAAGAAGCGACGGTGATGCGGCAGGCCTTTGCGGGCATGAGCTGGAGCCTGCAATTTTATCACTATGACGTCCCGCGTTGGCTGGAAGGCGACAAGGTGCCCCCTCCTGAAGCGCGGAAAACCGGCCGGAACTCCGGCTGGCGCCACCTCAGCAACCACCATATCGTCGCGATGCCGGATAAGTGGGAGTATCCTTGGTACGCCTCGTGGGATCTCGCTTTTCACTGCGTGGTTCTCGCCCATAGCGACCCGGGGATGGCCAAGAATCAGCTCCTGCTGCTTGCGCGCGAATGGTACATGAATCCGAATGGCCAGCTGCCAGCCTACGAATGGAACTTCAGCGATGTGAACCCGCCCGTCCAGGCCTGGGCCGCGCTGGCGGTGTTTCGCATCGACGGCGCCAAGGATTTCGATTTTCTCGCCCGCGTCTTCAACAAGCTGTTGATCAACTTTACCTGGTGGGTCAACCGCGAGGACGCGCGCGGCGACAACGTTTTCGAAGGCGGTTTTCTCGGGCTCGACAATATTGGCCCGTTCGACCGTTCAGTGATCCTTCCGGGCGAAGTCCTTGAACAGTCGGACGGCACCGCCTGGATGGCGAAATACTGCCTCAACATGCTCGAGATGGCGCTGCTGCTCGCAAATCGGACCTCGGTTTACGAGGATGTCGCCATCAAATTCTTCGAACATTTCGCGCTGATCGCCGCCGCGATGGACAATTTGTGGGACGAACAGGATGGATTTTTCTACGACTGCCTGCGCACGAACGACGGCTCCGCAATCAGCGTTCGGGCGCGCTCGATGGTCGGGCTCCTACCAGTCTTCGCCGCCGTGGGGCTCGACCCCTCGCTCTGGGAGCGTTTGCCCATGTTTCGGGAGCGGGCCCGCTGGTACATCGAACATAAATTGGGAGCGAAGAACTATCTCTACTATCTTCCGTCCGGCGGGCGGCCCGGTCTCATCTCGCTTGTCGAGAAGTCCCGCTTCCAGCGCATCCTGGCTCGGATGCTCGACGAGAGCGAATTTCTATCGCCCTATGGATTGAGATCGCTCTCGCGCTACCACCAGGAACACCCCCTGGTTCTCGATTTCGACGGTCGCACCTACCGGCTTGACTACGAACCTGGAGAGTCACGCTCGGGTCTCTTTGGAGGCAACTCCAACTGGCGAGGACCGGTTTGGTTTCCCTTGAACTTCCTCGCGATCGAATCGCTGAGGCACCTTCACGCGTTCTTCGGCGACGATTTGACGGTCGAACTGCCGACCGGATCCGGTCGGAAAGCAAATTTGGACCAAGTCGCCGATGAACTCAGACGCCGTCTGCTGAGCTTGTTTTTGCTCGACGCCAGCGGCCGGCGTCCGGCGCATGGAGCAAACCCCCGCTTCCAACACGACCCGACGTGGCGAGATTCGCTTCTCTTCTACGAGTATTTCCACGGCGAGACCGGAGAAGGTCTTGGCGCCTCGCATCAGACCGGATGGACGGCTCTCGCAGGGGCGCTCGTGTTGCACGGCGCTGCGCTCAAGCCGCAGCGCTGATCCCGGGAGCGGTCGGGGCGCGTCGAATTTCGCCTTGGAACGTTTCCACCGGCTCGGAGTTCCTGGTGTGATCGCGCCGCTTTGCGCCCCGAGTTTGAGGGCGTTCTCACGTTGATG
Organism: uncultured Alphaproteobacteria bacterium; assembly: GCA_963726105.1. Lineage (GTDB taxonomy): Bacteria > Pseudomonadota > Alphaproteobacteria > Rhizobiales > Beijerinckiaceae > Roseiarcus. The sequence goes on along the minus strand of CAVSBJ010000009.1, from coordinate 98,664 downwards.
GCAGCCAAGGCGTCATCCCGCGGGTTCCCACGATCCTCATGAGGAAGGAGCGTTCGATGAACGCGCATGAACGTCCAATCGTAACCGAAGGCAACAAGACCGCAGTGAGGGCGGGCTCAACTGGAAACAACGTCCGTTACATACTCATTGGTAGCGTCGCCCTCGCCATCGTAGCCTGGATTCTGGTCGAATATTTCGTCAGGCCGTGACTGTTAGCGCCAATAGCAGAGCGACCGGCGAACTCGACGAGTTGGCTCGGGAAGCTGCATCCTGCAAGGCTTGCCCACTCTGCAAGGACGCCACGCAAACCGTGTTCGGCGAGGGATCGCGGAACGCGGATGTGATGTTTGTCGGCGAACAGCCCGGGGACCGAGAAGACCGCGAAGGTCGACCTTTCGTCGGACCGGCGGGACTTCTTTTGGACAGGGCGCTCGTCGAGGCGGGCTGGGATCGCAAGCGTGTCTATGTGACGAACGCGGTCAAGCATTTCAAGTTCGAGCGACGGGGCAAACGACGGCTGCACAGACGTCCGAACGCTAGCGAAATCAAAGATATGCCGGCGTTGGCTATTCGAGGAGATCCAGGCGGTGGGCCCGCGTCTCATTGTTGCTCTCGGGGCCACGGCCGCGCACGGGTTGACCGGGCGAACGATCCCAGTCCAGAGCAATCGGGGTTCGCTTCTTAACATCGATAACGGACTGCGCGTCCTGATAACGATCCATCCATCTGCGCTGTTGCGCTTGCGGGACGAGGAGGAAAAGCGCTCCGGCTACGCAAGTTTTGTGAACGACCTGCGATCAATCGAGCGATTGCTGGATCATCGCCGCGATGAGAAGAACTCGGATATTCGCGCCGCCGAATAGCGCCTCGCGATGTCCCCGCCGTTAGTTTTTGACCTCAGTGTCAGGTCGATTGTCTCCCCTTTCGTCTTCCTCATGCCAACGGCCGGCGCTGTCCTCGAACTCGATCGGGACGCTCTCCCCTGGCGTCCGTTGCTCCTGCGCTGCTCGTTCCGCGGCCGCGTGAGCGGCTCGGCGGGTGGGAAACGTCTCAGAAAAGACGTCGCCGACTTTGTAGGCCCAACCCCCGTCGTGCTCGACGATCGTGAAAGTAATATGGCTCATAGCCCTAACTTTCTTCTCATCGCGCTCGCCGACACGGCCAACGGCTCTAGGCCATCTGGAGACTTTGTCGCTGTCTTGCAATGGGGCGTGGCGCGTTCCCGCCGAACTGGACGACCAATTGCGCCAAGAATCTTCAGCGTCCGTCCGCTGTCCAGCATCCGTTCAGGCGAATGGACGTCGCCCGGCCCGACAGCCGACTTTTGATGCGAGAGACAAAGCAGGAAGAGGCGGCGGTCGTCGCCTTCCGAAGGCACACTTTGCTGCCGCTCGACGACTGCTCTTGCACATTGCATGCCGGGCAAAAAATCATATTTTGGTTTCGCTCGGATTTGTTTGGTCGAATTCGCCCACTTCGGTCGAAGCCGCCGATTCGTGCGCCAATTGGACTGCCCAAGGTCCGCCGGCTATCGCACATAGTCCCGCTGATGGCGGGGGCCGAGGCTGGTCAAGAGGTGATAGCCGATCGTGCCGCTCCGCGACGCGAAGTCGTCGATGTCGATCGCTCGGCCGAAGAACTCCACCGGATCGCCCGGGCGGACTGCGTCCTCGGAAAGGTCGGTGACGTCGACGACGGTGAGGTCCATCGACACGCGCCCGACGAGCGGGCGGCGGCTCCCGGCGACCATGACCTCGGCCCCCGGCCTCGCATCGGTCGCGCCAGCGCCGCGCGGCAGGCCGTCGGCATAGCCGATGAGCAGGGTCGCGAGCCGTGTCGGGCGCGTGGCGGTCCATTGGGCGTTGTAGCCGCAGGTCGCGCCGGCCTCGATTGAGCGGATCTGCTGGATCGCAACGGTCAGCGTAACGACGGGCCGCATCGGATTTGGGCGCCCCGGCGTCGGATTGCCGCCGTAGAGCGCGTAGCCCGGACGGCCCAAATCGTAGATCGGGGAGGGATCGAGGAACATGCCCGAGGAGTTGGCGAGCGAAGCGGGGAGGCCCGGGAACGCCGCGCGCGCGGCCTCGAAAAGCTTGATCTGCGCCCGGTTGAGGGGGGAGCCCTGGATCTCCGACGAGACGAAATGGCTCATCAGAAGATCGGCCCCGCTCGAGGGCCCATGCGTCGCCATCGCCGCCTGCAGGCGGGCGAGGGACTCGAAGCCGAGCCGGTTCATGCCGGTGTCGAGATGCAAAGCGCAAGGCGAGGGCCTGCCGCGTTGCGCGGCGAAGGCGGACCAGCGCTCAAGCTCGGCTTCGTCGCCGATCGCGGGCGCGAGCCGATGCTCGGCATAGTCGGCCGGCTCAGCCCCGCTCTCGAGGCCATTGAGCACATAGATTCGCGCCTCTTCCGGCAGCGCCCGACGCGCCGCGATCCCCTCGTTGAAATGGGCGACAAAGAAGACCCTTGCGCCCGCAGCCCACAGCGCAGGCGCAGCCTCGGAGACGCCGGTCCCGTAGGCGTTGGCTTTGATCACGGCGGCGCAGCGCCCCGGCGCCGCGCGTCGCGCGAGGTCGCGCCAATTGTCGGCTAGCGCGCCAAGGTCGATCCTCACGCGTCCCGGGGCGCTCACAGGAGCCATGAGGTTTATCACTCGAGGACCTTCGCCATCACCGCGGTCGTCGGCGCCTCAAACCCTGGATGCGCCTCGACCTCGCGCAGCGTGAAGCCGCAGCGCTCGAACAGGAGCTCGTTCTCCGGCAGTTCCAGCCGCGTCTTGAGAGTCATTCTCCTGACGCCGCGCCGCCTCGCCTCCGTTTCGCAGGCCGCGATCAGCGACCGGGCGATCCCGCGGCCCCGCGCCTTCGGTGCGACCGACACCCGCGCGACATGGAGAGCATCATCGTTCAGGCTCCACAGCGCAGCCGCGATGAGCGCGCCGCCCTCGAAGGCTCCGAAGCCGCCGCCCGCCGCGATTTTGGCGGCGATCGACGGGCCGGTTTCGAGAAGGGCTGACGACGGAGGGGTGGTCTGCCGGTTCTGCGCGGCGAAAGCCATCCGGATGACTTCGGCAGCCCCGCCCGCATCGGCAGTCGATAACGGGCGAAGGATCGTTCCGGGCGCCGCTTCGGCGTCCTTGGCGATTGGATCGCGAATCTCCATGGCCCGACGTATAAGACTGTCGCAAGGCTGGAAGGCAAGCGGCGAGTTTCCCCGGCGCCCGCGAGCGTTCATGGACGAAGTTTAACCCCGCTTTCAGGCCCGCGCGCCGCCCGCGCCTCGTTTTCGCCGCGCTCGCTGGCGAAGACCGCTCAGGCGCGGTAGACCGCGCGGAATGAGCCATGAGGCGGACGATTCGATGACCATGAGCTTGACCCGCAGGGCGGCGGTGAAAGCCGGCGCGGGCGGCGCGCTGGCGACGCTCCTCTGCCGCCCGTTTGCCGCGTTTGCCGACGATTCATTCGAGTCGCACGGCCTGTCCTCGTTTGGTGATCTCGCCTTGCCGCCGGACTTTCCGCATTTCGCCTACGTCAACCCGGACGCGCCGAGCGGCGGCCTGTTGTCGCTGCAGATCACGGGAACGAGCGGCAACCAGAACTTCGACACCTTCGATACGCTCAACATCTATTCCTGGAAGGGCAACGGCGCGGCCGGCATGTCGGCCACTTTCGATACGCTGATGACCGCCAACGGCGACGAACCCGATTCCGTCTACGGCCTGCTCGCCCAATCGGTCCGGGTCTCCGCTGACAAGTTGGACTACCGCTTCCGATTGCGTCCCGAGGCCCGCTTCGTCGACGGCTCGAAGGTCACGGCGGCCGATGTCGCCTTTTCGCTCAACGTGCTGAAGGAAAAGGGTCATCCGATCTACGCCCAGCTCCTGAGGGAGGTGGAGAAGGCCGATCCGGAAGGCGACGACGTCGTGCATGTGCGCTTCGTCCAGGGCCGCAGCCGCGACGCGCATCTGATCGTTGTCGGCATGCCGGTGTTCTCGGCCGCCTGGTGGAAAGGGCGCGATTTCACCGCAGCGACACTCGATGCGCCGCTGGGTTCAGGCCCTTACAAGGTGAAGACGTTCGAGCAGGGCCGCTTCATCGAATACGGGCGCGACCCCAATTATTGGGGCGCCAAGCTGCCGGTCAATCTCGGGCAGAACAACTTCGATCGCCTGCGCTTCGAATATTATCGGGAGCGGCAGGTCGCGTTCGAGGCGTTCAAGGCCGGCGCGATCAACTATCATGAGGAGTACACCTCGCGCTTCTGGGCGACCTCTTACGACTTTCCCGCCGCCAGGGACGGGCGCGTGAAGAAGGAAACCCTGCACGACGGCGCGCCGTCACGGACACAGGGCTGGTATCTCAACACGCGGCGCGACCAGTTCAAGGACCCGCGCGTGCGCGAAGCCATCGGCCTCTGCTTCGATTTCGAGTGGACCAACAAGAATATCATGTACTCCGCATACAAGCGGATCGTGTCTTACTTTCCGAATACGCCCATGGAAGCGACCGGCGTGCCCGGCGCCGAGGAAATGGCGCTGCTCGGCGCCTACCGTGACAAGCTGTCGCCCCAGGTCTATGGCGAGCCTTATACCCCGCCCGTCAGCGACGGTTCCGGCAGTGATCGCAAGCTGCTCAAGCAAGCCTACGACTTGCTGATCGCGGCTGGCTGCAAACGCGCAGGCGAGACATTGACGCTGCCGGACGGCAAGCCGTTGACGATTGAATTCCTAAATTCTTCCAGCGCGTTGCAGCCCCACACTTTGCCGTTCATCCAGAACCTCGGCAAGCTCGGCATCCAGGCGAATTACCGCATCGTCGATCCCGCGCAATACAAGAGCCGCACCGACGCCTTTGATTTTGATGTCGTGACCACGGCCTCGGGCGGGACGTTCACGCCGGGCGTCGACCTTCGCAACGTCTATACGTCAGAGTCCGCAAAGCAGAACGCCTCGAGGAATCTCGCCGGCGTCTCCGACCCGGTTGTGGACATGCTGGTCGAGGCGATCGCCTCGGCCAAAACGCGGAAGGACCTCAACTCTGCCTGCCGCGCGCTCGATCGCGTCCTCAGAGCCGGCCATTATTGGGTTCCGATGTGGTATCGCGACACGGCGTGGGTCGCTCACTGGGACGCGTTCTCCCGTCCCGAGCGCCAGCCCAAGCTCGGAGTTGGCGCGCCGGGAACCTGGTGGTGGGACGAAGCGAAGGCCAAGACCATTGGCCTCTGACAGGCGCTTGCCGTTTCGTCCGCGGGCTGCCTGAGACATGCTCGCCTACATCCTCCGCCGGCTCTTGCTGATGATCCCGACGATCCTGGGTATCATGGCGGTCTCTTTCGCGATCGTGCAATTCGTACCGGGCGGCCCGGTCGAGCGCGCGATCTCGCAATTGCAAGGCGCGGACCAAAGCTCGGCGGCGCAATTCGGCGGAGGCGGCGGCCAGATCGGAGCTGGGACGGCGCAAGCCGGAGGCGACATAACGTCGCGCTATCGCGGCTCGCAGGGCCTCGATCCCAAATTCATCAAGGAACTGGAAAAGCAATACGGCTTCGACAAGCCCGTGCTCGAGCGATTCTGGATTCTGGTGCGCGACTACTCGACCTTCAATTTCGGCAAGAGCTATTACCGCGACGTTCCGGTGCTCGAGCTGATCCGGGAAAAATTGCCAGTCTCGATCTCGCTCGGCATGTGGATGACGGTCCTCTCCTACGCGATTTCGATTCCGCTTGGGGTGCGGAAGGCGGTCAGGGACGGCTCGCGCTTCGACACGATAACCTCCGCGCTCGTGATCTTCGGCTATGCGATCCCGAGCTTTCTGTTCGCGGTGTTGCTCGTCGTGCTGTTTTGCGGCGGCTCGTTCTGGCAGATCTTTCCGCTGCGCGGCCTGACGTCCGACAATTTCGCCGACCTCAGCTGGCCGCAAAAGATCCTCGATTATCTCTGGCATATCACGCTGCCGGTGACGGCGCTGGTCCTGGGCTCGTTCGCGACCTCGACGCTCCTCACGAAGAATTCCTTCCTCGACGAGATCAAGAAGGCCTACGTGCAGACCGCGCGGATGAAGGGCCTGACCGAGCATCGCGTACTCTATGGCCACGTGTTCCGCAACGCGATGCTGATCGTGATCGCGGGCTTTCCCGGCGCTTTCATCGGCGCCTTCTTCACCGGCTCCCTTCTCATCGAACAGGTGTTCTCGCTCGACGGCCTCGGCTATCTCTCCTACGATTCGCTCATCCAGCGCGACTATCCGGTCGTGCTCGCCAACCTTTATATCTTCGCGCTCATCGGCCTCGTGGTGAACCTGATCTCCGACCTCACCTACACCTGGATCGATCCTCGCATCGATTTTGAAACGCGAGAGGTGTGAGCTTGGTCGATACGGACCGCCTGGCTCTCCCTTCCGACACGGCGCCGCAACCGGGAGAAGCGGCGCCAGATATCCTTCCGCTGAACGAAGAAACAGATTCTTGGCCGCAGGCAAAGGCCCGCGCGAGCCTCGAACGGCGTCCCTGGCTCTCGCCCATGAATCGGCGCCGCCTCGACAATTTCCGCCGCCACAGGCGCGGCGCATGGTCGTTCTGGATCTTTCTGGTCCTGTTTATCGCTTCATTGTTCGCGGAATTCATCGCCAACGACCGGCCCCTGATCGCTTCCTACAAAGGCGAGATCCTTTTTCCTGTCCTCTTCGACTATCCCGAGGACAAATTCGGCGGGTTCCAGGCGCGCGCGGACTTTCGCGACCCCTTTATCGCCGACGAGATCAAGGCGCATGGCTGGATGATCTGGCCGCCGATCCGCTTCGCCAATTCGACCACGATTCTCAACCCGCCGACGCCGCTGCCGACGCCCCCGACTTGGATGCTGACCGACGCCCAATGCCGCGCCGCGCTCGACAAGCAGAAGATTAAGGACGCTGCGACCGTCACCCGTCCTTGCAGCAGGCTTGAACCGCTCTGGCTTGGCTCCGATCAGGACGGGCACGATATCGTCGCCCGGCTCATCTACGGCTTTCGCATCTCCATTCTGTTTGGCTTGACGCTCGCCGGCGTCTCTTCGGTGATCGGCGTCTTCGCCGGCGCGGTGCAGGGCTATTTCGGCGGCTGGCTCGATCTCACGATGCAGCGGGTGATCGAGATCTGGTCATCGCTGCCGCACCTTTACATCCTCATCATCCTGTCCGCGATCCTCGCGCCAAGTTTCTTCGTCCTGCTGACGATCCTGCTGCTATTTTCGTGGGTGAGCCTTGTTCACTTGGTCCGGGCCGAGTTCCTGCGCGCACGCAATTTCGAATATGTCAACGCTGCCCGCGCGCTCGGCCTCTCCAACGCCAAGATCATCGTCAAGCACGTGCTGCCGAACGCCATGGTGGCGACGCTGACCTTCCTACCGTTCATCGTCAATTCGTCCATCAGCACGCTGACCTCGCTCGACTTCTTAGGATTGGGCATGCCGCCCGGCTCGCCCTCGCTCGGCGAACTCCTGCTGCAGGGCAAATCCAATCTGTCGGCGCCCTGGATCGGACTGTCCGCCTTCGCCGTGACGGCGCTCATGCTTTCGCTGCTCATTTTCATTGGCGAAGCGGTGCGTGACGCTTTCGATCCGCGAAAGACGTTCCTGTGAGCGGGGCTGAGCTGCTTCTCGAGGTGCGGGAGCTCTCGATCGCCTTCGCGCAAAGCGGCGAGCGGCGCACAGTCGTTGACCGGGTCTCCTTCCAACTTGCGAAGGGCCGCACGCTGGCGCTGGTCGGCGAGTCCGGTTCGGGCAAGACCGTCACCGCACAGGCCATTGTGCGTCTCTTGCCACAGCCCGCGGCCAGCTATCCGACCGGCGAGATCTTCTTCCGTGGCCGCGACGTGCTCAAAATGTCGGTCGACGAATTGCGCGCGATGCGTGGCCACGCCGTCACCATGGTGTTTCAGGAGCCGATGACGTCACTCAATCCGCTGCATACGATCGAGCGGCAGATTGGCGAGATCATCGCGCTTCATCACGGCCGCGCCGCGGTCACGCCCATACGGATCATTGAGCTTTTGACCGAGGTCGGCATCGTCGATCCGGCGCAGCGCCTTGGCGCCTATCCGCACCAGCTTTCGGGCGGACAGCGCCAGCGGGTGATGATCGCCATGGCGCTCGCCAACCGCCCCGATCTGCTCATCGCCGATGAGCCCACGACTGCCCTCGACGTGACCGTGCAGGCACAGATCCTGAAGCTGCTCAAAGATCTGCGGGCCAAGTTCGGCATGGCGATGCTGTTCATCACCCACGACCTCAACATCGTCCGGCGCATCGCCGACGACGTGATCGTGATGCAGCACGGAAAGATTGTTGAAGCGGGGGAAACGACGAGCGTCTTCGCTAATCCACGCCATCCGTACACGCGGGCGCTGCTTGCGGCCGAGCCCAAAGGCGATCCGCCGCCTTCCGACCATTCGGCGCCGACGGTCGCAAGCGCCGACAATTTGCGGGTGTGGTTCCCGATTCGAAAAGGATTCCTTCGGCGCACCGTCGCTCACGTGAAAGCGGTCGATGGGGTTTCCGTTGAGGTCCGCGAAGGGCAAACGGTCGGGGTCGTCGGCGAATCCGGCTCGGGCAAGACGACGCTAGGCCTCGCGATCCTGAGGCTCATACGCTCGGAGGGGCCGATCGTCTATTGCGGGCGCGCCATCGATGGCTTGACGTCAAAGGCCATGCGGCCGCTTCGGCGTGAGATGCAGATCGTTTTCCAGGATCCGTATGGATCGCTTAGCCCGCGCATGTCGGTGGCCGAAATCGTCGAGGAGGGGTTGATCGCGCAAGGCACGAAGCTGAACGCCGCCGAGCGGCGCCGCGTGGTGGAGCAGGCGCTGGCCGACACGGGGCTCGACCCCTCGACGCTCGATCGCTACCCGCATGAATTCTCCGGCGGCCAGCGCCAGCGTATCGCGATTGCTCGCGCGATGGCGCTCGATCCGCGGTTCGTGGTGCTTGATGAGCCCACGTCGGCTTTGGACATGTCGATCCAGGCGCAGATTGTCGATCTGCTGCGTGAACTGCAGCGCCGCCGCAACCTTGCGTACCTGTTCATTTCGCATGACCTTCGGGTCGTGCGGGCGCTGGCGAGCGAAATCATTGTGATGCGGCGCGGCAAGGTGGTGGAAAGCGGGGACGCGAGGACCGTCTTCGGCGCCCCGCAAAACGACTACACGCGCGCCTTGTTCGCCGCCGCCTTCGCCAACGAGGCGACGCTCGACGCGGTCGTCAATCAGTGAGGATCTCCCGCGAAATGCGGCGGGCGCTTTGTCTCCCTCCGGGACAGGGTGGCCCGAAGGGCCGGATGAGGGCGTTCGCCGAGATCGCGACGCCGGTTTCGCGTGCGAACCCCCGACCCCTCTCCCGTAGGAGAGGGCGGCGATGAGCCGCGCCATCCTGATCGTCCTTGACTCGGTCGGCTGCGGCGGCGCCGAGGACGCGAGCGCCTATGGCGATGAGGGCGCCGACACCCTCGGCCATATCGCCGAGGCCTGCGCTCAGGGACGCGGCGATCGCGACGGATTGCGGAGCGGGCCGCTGAAATTGCCGCGGCTCGAGGGGCTAGGGCTTGGTCGTGCGATGAAGGCTTCGACCGGCCGCGCGCCTCCCGGCTTTGCGCTGCCTGAGCCCCGCGCCCAGTGGGGCTATGGAATCGAGACCTCGCGCGGCAAAGACACCCCGTCCGGCCACTGGGAGCTTGCCGGCACGCCGGTCGACTTCGACTGGGGCTATTTCCCGGAGACGGTTCCCGCCTTCCCGCCGGCGCTGACCGACGCGCTGATCCGCGAAGGCAAGCTTAACGGAATTCTCGCCGATCGCCACGCTTCGGGCACCGCCGTGATCGAGGACGACGGCGAGGAGCACCTGCGAACGTTGAAACCCATCTGCTACACCTCTGCCGATTCGGTGCTGCAGATCGCCGCGCATGAGCAAGCGTTCGGACTTGAGCGCCTTTATGATCTTTGCCGGATCGCGCGACGGTTGTGCGATCCACTGAAGATCGGACGCGTGATCGCGCGTCCTTTCCTCGGCGCGAGCGCCAAGGACTTTGCGCGCACCGGCAATCGCAAGGATTTCGCCATGCCTCCGCCGGAGGGCGATATTCTGCAGCGAGCGGCCCGCGCCGGCCGCGCCGTCGTCTCGATTGGTAAGATCGGCGACATCTTCGCCCATCGCGACACGGGGAGTGAGCGCAAGGGCAAAAGCAATGACGACAATGTCGACCTTCTGCTCGATGCGCTCAAGACGACTGCGGAAGGCGGCCTCATCTTTGTCAATCTGGTCGACTTCGACACTGAATGGGGACATCGCCGCGACGTCCCGGGTTACGCGGCCTGTCTCGAAGCTTTTGATCGACGGCTTGGCGGCATCGAAGCGGCGATGAAGCCGACCGACTATTGCGTCATCACCGCCGACCACGGCAACGATCCGACGTTCCGCGGCTTCGATCACACGCGCGAGCACGTTCCGATCCTCGCCTTCGGCGCAGGCGTTCTTCCTGGCCCGATCGGAGCGCGGGCGAGCCTGGCCGACGTCGCGGAGACGATTGCGGTCAAGCTCGACTTGCCGCGTGGCGCCCATGGCCGCGCCTGGACCCCATGAGCTTCGAACTCGACGCTCGGCTCGCGCGCGACTCGTTTGTCATTGGCGATTTGCCGCTGTGCCGCGTGCTGTTGATGAACGACGCCCGCTGGCCCTGGCTCATTCTCGTGCCCCGGCAACAAGGCTTGGTCGAACTGATCGACCTTGAGCCTGCGGACCAGACGCGCTTGATGGACGAGGCCGGCCGCGCTGCGCGGTTCCTGAAGAGTCACGCGCGGGCCGACAAGATCAATGTCGCCGCTCTCGGCAACATCGTTCGCCAGCTTCACCTACACGTTGTCGCGCGGGTCGCCGGCGACGCCGCATGGCCAGGGCCGGTCTGGGGGCAAGGCGTCGCGGCGCCTTACGACGACGGCGCCGCGCGAGCGCTGATCGCGGGGGCGCGAGAAGGGCTGGCGATTCAGCCCATCAAGGCAGGCGCGGCTTTCCTCTTCGAATGATATACTTGCTAGCCATGTGTAAAATGGCTGACTCGGAAATGGCGCCGCAAGCCATTCGAATCGCCGACATGGGCTCAGGAACGGCGCACGCCCGTAAGATCCTACCGTAAACGCCCGCATTGCGCCGCGCAGCGGAAATCGTCATAAGGTCCGCCATCCCCTGGTCCGAAGAGGCCAGGAATTGCGGTGTCGCCGGCGAGGTGGTTCGCGAGGACTTCGCAAGTGACGGAGGCGATCATGTCCGACGCGTTTCAAGATCGCGAAAACACGTTCGAAAAGCAGTTCGCGCACGACGAGGATCTGCGCTTCAAGGCCGTCGCGCGCCGCAACAAGGCGGTCGCGCTCTGGGTCGCCGAAACGAAGGGCCTCTCGGGGGCGGACGCCGAGAAATTTGCGAGCGACTTCGTCGGCGCGCAGATCGGCAAGAGCGACGACGTCGTCGTTGCAGCGCTCAAGGCAGACCTTGCGGACAGCAAGGTCGAGCTTTCCGACCACCGTCTGCGCAAGAAGATGGACGAGGAGATGGCGGCGGCGGTCGCCTCGGTCAGAGCGGGCAAGTAAGACTGGGCGCCTGGGTCACGGTCCCGCGGGACGCGCGAGCGGCGCGAAAGCGGCGGCGACTGCCTCGTAGACTTCGCGCTTGAACGGCACCACGAGCCCTGGCAGATGCTCCAAACGCTCCCAGCGCCAATCGTCAAATTCCGCGTCGTGGGCGCCCCCGGCCGGATGATGGACGTCGATCTCCTTATCCTCGCCGACAAACCGGAACAGAAACCACTTTTGGGTTTGCCCCCGATACCGGCCGCTCCACCGCCCGCGCGCGTCTTCCGGCAAATCGTACTTTAGCCATCGTGGCAGCTCTGCGATCAGTTCGATCGAACTGACGTTGGTCTCCTCCCAAAGCTCGCGCTTAGCGGCTTTGAGGGGTTGTTCGCCGGCGTCGATTCCGCCCTGCGGCATCTGCCACGAGCGCAGGTCCAGGACCTCGGAACCGCGTTTGCGCTTGCGATGGCCGATGAATGCGTCGCCAGCGCGATTGACCAGCGCCACTCCGACACACGGACGATATGGGCGCGCGCTCATGGACCGAGGGATCCGTTCGATTGAGCGGACGGCCTCGACGCTTCAAGCATCAACGCGGACATAAGGACCCATGCGACGCCCTTCGAGTCGAGTCCGGTCGCCCACCGCCCTGACCACGCGACGCTCGCCGGCGACATGGATGCGTCGCGGATTGCTGAGCCTTGCTGACGTGGGAGCTTAATGATCCGGTTGGGCGCTGCGTGTTCCATCGACCGCGATGCGAGGTGAAAGGCCATATTTCGGCTGGTCCGGGGGGCGGCTGTCAGGCGGAAGTCTGGCGCCCAACGCCTGCGCCACATCGATGATAAGCGGCTTCGGCGCCTCGCCGGCCCCACGCGTGATCTTGACCCCGTTGGTCGTTTCCACCTGCGCGGTCGAGGCGGCCGGCGCCGGGGGGGTTTGGACCACGCTTGCCGTCGCGTCTGGCACGACGACGAGCTTCGGCGGCGCGGGCGAGATTTCAACTTTCGCCACAGCGAACGGCTCGCCTTTAACAGGGAAATCCGGTCGCGGAAGCATAGCGAGGCCAATGGCGAACGCGAGGATCGCGGCGACCGTCGCCGCTCCTCTCATCGGGCGCTTGTCTCGCGCGGCCAGCGCCGATGCGCTGCCCGCGGCAAAACCGAGCGGCTCGTCCAGTTCGTCCCACACTTCCGTCGGCGCCTCTCGCTCTGAACGTCACAGAGTCGCGAATCAACCTTGTCCCAGCCTATTCTCGGTCTGCCGCCCAGGATACCCGATGCGGGCGGCGCGAGTCTTCCTTCCGATTTTTGGCCCTGATACGAGTTGACCCAGGATTTCGATGATCCACGAATTGACCCGACGGTGAAGCATTATCGATGGCCCGCAACCTGATCACCGACGTTGAAGGCGTGCTTGTCGGATCGGCGGACGACACGCGGCTCGCGTCAGGCGTGACCGTGGTCTTGTTCGAGGAACCCGCGATCGCGTCGATCGCGATGAACGGCGGCGCGCCGGCGTTGCGCGACACGGCTTTGCTCGAGCCGGAAATGACCATCGAGCGTGTCGACGGCTTCGTTTTGTCCGGGGGATCCGCTTTCGGCCTTGATGCGGCGGGCGGCGTGATGACCTACCTGGCCGAGATCGGTCGCGGCTTCGAACACCGCGGCGCGCGCGTTCCGATTGTGCCAGGCGCGAGCCTGTTCGATCTTCTCAACGGCGGCGAGAAATCCTGGGGCCGTAAGCCGCCTTACTGGGACATGGGCCTCGAAGCTGCGTCGACCGCCGCCGTCGACTTCGCACTTGGGACCGCAGGCGCTGGATTTGGCGCGACGACCTACAACCTCAAAGGGGGACTGGGCTCGGCAAGTGCGGTGACCTCGAGCGGCTTTCGTGTCGGCGCGCTGGTGGTCGTCAATTCGGTCGGTCGGGCCACGCGGGGCGAAAGCCCATATTTCTGGGCGGCGCCTTATGAACGAGAAGGCGAGTTCGGCGGCCTTGGCTTCGGGCCCAAGCATATTGAGGATCATCTGACGCTTCGCCTCAAGTCCGATACGCCGTCCAGCACCGATCTCATGGTCGTCGTTACCGACGCCGCGTTGGCCACGACGCAACTCAAGCGCGTCGCCACGATGGCGCAAGACGGCTGCGCGCTTGCGCTGCGTCCCGCCCATGCGCCGATGGACAACGATGTCGTCTTTGCCGCGGCGACGGCGCGGGCGAGCGCGGTTCCAGACCTTCGAGACCTGACTGAGATCGGCATGTTGGGTGCTGAATGCGTCGCTCGAGCGATTGCCCGCGGCGTCTACGAGGCGACCCCGCTTTCAGTCCCGGGGGCGCAGCCCGCGTGGCGGCAGCGACGGGCGATGAATCCGGCGATGGGGTGAATCGCGCCGAGAGCCGTCCAGCGCGGCGCTGTCATCAGGTGCGCTGCGAGCGCCCGCCGCGATTGCCCGGGCGGCGGACTGCCTGCGATTACCGGTCGCTCGTCAGGACCGGATGAGCGGTCTTAAGCGCCTGAGCTTGCGCGCGCAATTTCTCCGCCTCGATCCGGTTTTGGCGTGAAGCTCTTCGGTGGCGCCCTTGCGATATCCAGGTCGCCGCCGCGCCCGCGACGACGCCAAGCATGGCTGCGACAGTCACGACGGCAAAGAGCGGCGCGGCGATTGAAAACGCCGCACTGTCGCTGGAAGCGAAGGGGTCGAACGAAACGGTGACAAAGTCGCGATTGGCGAAGGCAAAACCCAGAAGGACGAGGGCGCAGAGAGCAAGGATGACGAATCTTATGAAGCGAACCATACAAGCCTCATGTCCTCGACCTGTCGAGCTCTCGCTCGAGCAATGGACGCAAACATTCTAAAGCGAGTTTGCGGAGCGATTGAGACGCTCGCGCATTTCTTTACCGGTCTTGAAGAACGGCGCCAGTTTCTCGGTCACTGGAACCTTGTCGCCGGTGCGCGGATTGCGACCCGTGCGGGCCTGGCGTTGCTTGGTCGAGAACGCGCCGAAGCCCCGCAACTCGACGCGCTCACCGCGCGCTAGCGCATTCGTGATCTCGCCGAGAATTGCGTCGATGATGTTCTCGATGTCGCGTTGATAAAGATGCGGATTGCGCGCCGCCATGCGCTGGACGAGCTCAGACTTGATCACCGAATGTCCCCAACTCGAAATGCCCCGACGTTCGCTCGGCCTTCATGCCCCGAAACCGGGGTCCGCATCAATAGGAAACCGCGTCTCCGGTAGAACGCCATGCCGTTCGCCCTCGCCGCGACCTCAGCGAAGTGAGGGCCGAGCCCGTTCAGTCCGAACGGAGAGCCTCGTATTGGCCGGTCCGCCGAAATCGCGTGAGATAGGAGGGGATGATCGCGTCGGCAGCCTGCGGCAAGATCCCAAGGGCGTTCAGCACCCGTCCCTCCGCTTCCGCCTCGGCGGATACAACGTTGTCGGATGCAAGGAGATCGACTTGATCGCGCGTCGTGGTCAGCAATTTAGGAAAAAGCCCAAACGTCGCCTTCGACGCGAACTGTGTCGAGGACGCGATCCATCGCGACGGAGCGAGGGGAAGGCCGATAAGCGGACGACGGCGATCAATCGCGCTCAAGGTGAGTTCGGCCGCTTCACGGAGGGTCATAATTCGTGGACCGCCGAGTTCGTAGACCGCGCCAGGCTTCGCCAAACCCGAGACCGCCGCGGCGACCGCTCGCGCGACGTCGCCGACATAGACTGGCTGCAAACGAGTCTCGCCGCCGCCTAGCAGGGGCAACGCCGGGAAATGGCAGGCGAGCGCTCCAAAGCGGTTGAAGAAGCCATCCTCGGGGCCGAACACGACTGACGGACGCAGAACGACCGCGTTTGGGAACGTATCGCGCGTCGCCTTCTCTCCGAGCCCCTTGCTCGCGATATAGGGCGAAGCAGAGTTGGGGTCGGCGCCGATCCCCGAAATATGCACATAGGACGACACCCGCGCGGCCGTCGCCGCTCGGGCCATCGCAAGGGCGCCCTCGACATGCACGGCCTGGAAGGTTTGCGCTCCACTCTCCGCGGTCACGCCGGTCGCGTTGACGATTGCGGTCGCGCCCTCGGTCGCGGCGGCGATCGAATCCGGGAAGCGGAGATTGGCCTGCACTGGCTGGATCTGTCCCACGCCGCCGATCGGCTGCAGGAAAGCAGCGAGATCGGGTCGACGGACGGCCACTCGGACGCGCCATCCTTCGTGGACCAGCGCCCTGACGATGTAGCGTCCAAGGAATCCCGATCCGCCGAATACCGTCGCCAAACGGTTCGCTTCCCTGGTGGCTTCGGTCATCGGGTCCTCTCAACAGGCGCGCCGCTTGTTTAGGCCAGGGCGACCGCGTCTGTATACCGGGAAACGCGCCGAAAGTGTTAGGCGTTCGCCCTCTGGCGCGCTGCGACGACCAGATCGGCCCCTCGTCCGGAAAGCTCGGCCAAATGGTCAAATTTGGTCTCGAACGCGCCGACACCCGACGTCGCGGAGCGCAATTCGACAATGAGATCGCCGATCTCGGCCTCCGGGATCATCGCGCGCAGCGCCTCCCAGCCCGCCCAGCCGTCCCGGGCTTCGAAGCCAAGGATCTGGCCGCGTCGGGCGCTGACCAGCGCGCTTGCGCGAGCGAGCGCGTCGGTTGGCACATAGACGGTCACCGAGAGGATCGGCTCGAGCAGGATCGGATGCGCCTTGA
Organism: uncultured Alphaproteobacteria bacterium; assembly: GCA_963726105.1. GTDB lineage: Bacteria > Pseudomonadota > Alphaproteobacteria > Rhizobiales > Beijerinckiaceae > Roseiarcus. The sequence continues at coordinate 82,375 of CAVSBJ010000009.1, read as the reverse complement.
CCAGCGCCTCATCCAGGGCGAGCTTCGCCGCCGCCCGAAACGCCATGTCGGAGGAATTGACCGTGTGATAGGAGCCGTCGACCAAGGTCACCGAGACATCGACCACCGGAAATCCAAGCGGACCGCGCGCCATTGCGTCCCGCGCGCCGGCTTCGACGGAAGAAAAATACTGCCTCGGCACCGATCCCCCGTGCACCCGCTCGGCGAAGGCGAAGCCCTCGCCGCGACCGCGCGGGCCGACCTCGACGACAACGTCGCCGAACTGGCCATGGCCGCCGGACTGTTTCTTGTGCCGTCCGCGCACCGTGACCGCATCGCGAATCGACTCGCGATAGGCGACCGACGGTTTGTGCGATTGGATGGTGACGCCGAAACGGTCGGCGAGCCGCTCGGCGGTCACCCGCAAGTGCATTTCGCCCTGACCGAGCAGCTTCAATTCGGACATCTCAGCGTCCTGGACATAAGACAGCGCGCGATCCTCTTCGCAGAGTTTGGCCAGCGCGCTCGCAAGCCTGACCTCGTCCTTTCTGTCCTTGACCCGGATGGCGATTCCCTGAGTTGGGGGCGGAGCGCCAGCCGTCGCGCCGAGCGACGGCTGGGCCCGCCCGTCGGCGATGCGATCGCCGGTGGCGAGGTCTTCCAATCGCGCGAAAGCGACGGTGTCGCCTTGCTCGGCGCGGCTCAGTTTTGAGGACATGGCGCCCATGAGCCGCGCCAGCCCGCCGATGCGCTCCTCGACTCCACGCGAATTGACGACGGTGCCTCCGTCGGCGAAGGCGCCGCGCAGCACCCGCGCCAGCGACAGCTTGCCCCCGTGCGCGGTGTGGACCGTGCGCATAACCTGCGCCAGAGCCGGCCCCTCATCCTCAATGTGAAGCCGCTTGCGCGTATGGGCGACGCCTGGCGACTCGTGTCTCAGCGCCTTGAGGAGTTTGGTGACGCCGTGGCCGCCGATCGCCGAGCCCAGGAGAACAGGCACGACCTGTCCATCGCGCAGCTCGCGGGCCAGATCGTCGAAGACGAGATCCTTCGGGGGGTCGATGTCGCTGATCAATTGCTCCATCAGCGCATCGTCATAATCGGCGAGCTTCTCGAGCATGAGATACCGCGCCTGCTTCTCCTCGGGCAGGACGCCCGCCGGCATCTCGATGACGCTGGACGGCGCAGCCTCCCGATAGACGAAGGCCCGCTCGAGCGCGAGATCGACAAATCCAGTGGCGACGCCGTCCTCCCATACCGGAATCTGGCGCAGCAGCAGCGGCGTGCGCGAGGCCGGTTGAAGCATCTCGAGCGTTTCGCGCAAGCCCCCGTTCGCCTGATCGATTTTGTTGAGGAACAGGATGCGCGGCAATCCCAGGTCTTCCAGTTCGCGCAGAATGACTTGCAGCGCGGGGATCTTGCGCGGGTCGGCCTCGCATACGACGATGGCGGCGTCGCAGATTGGCAGCGCATAACGCATGTCGTGAATGAATTCGATCGAACCCGGGGAATCGAAGAAGGTGAGCCGGTCCCCGAGATAGTCGATGCTGGCGACGTTGGGCTCGACGCTCATCGCGTGGCTGCGGGCCTCCGAGCTCGAATCTCCGACGGTCGTCCCTTCGCGCACAGACCCTTGCCGCGCCACGGCGCCGCCGCGCGCCAATATCCCCTCAAGAAGACTGGTCTTTCCGCTCTGAAACGGCCCAACGATCGCCACAAGACGGGGACCGGCGACCCGGTTCTCGTGATTGGCTGTGCTCATGTCGGCCTCCCTCAAGCGTTACGCCACGCAGCGAGGCGTTGCGCGCTCACCGTCGCGAGGCGATCAACTCCCTAGACCCGAGCGTCCCTCGGACGCGGTTTTCTCGTTCCTACCGCACCCTGGTCTTGGCGCCGGCGTTGTCGACCGCTACGGACCTGCTGTCGTGTGACGGCATGGTTGCAAGAACAGGCCCGCCGCGCAAGACGGTCAGTGGTTGGAATGCAAGTCGCCGTCGCTCTCGCATTCGCCGCTAGCGTCTTGTATGAGGCCCAGCCGCTTGCTGGCGAGGTTCGAGGGTTTATGAGTCAAGGCCAATCGATCGGCGCCGGACAGGCGACGGCGCCGCCCACCGGGCGCTCGGTCGTGCTTGTCGGCATGATGGGAGCCGGAAAAACCTCGGTTGGAAAGCGGCTTGCAGCAAAGCTCGGGCTGCCGTTCGTCGATGCCGACGCGGAGATCGAGGCGGGCGCTCAACTGACGATCTCGGAGATCTTCGAGCGTTTCGGCGAAGCCTATTTCCGCGAAGGCGAGCGCAAGGTGATCGCGCGCTTGCTCACCAGCGGGCCGATGGTGCTGGCGACGGGCGGCGGCGCCTTCATGAATGCGGCCACGCGCGACAATATCGCGAAGCATGGCGTCTCGATCTGGTTGAAGCCCAGTTTCGACGTTCTGATTGCTCGGGTGCGGAAGAAATCCAATAGGCCGCTGTTGAAAACGGCGAATCCGGAAGAGACCCTGCGTCGGCTGCTCGACGAGCGGTCGCCGATCTATGCGCTTGCCGATTTCACCATCGAGTCGCTTGACGCCGCCCACGATTCCGTTGTCGAGGCCATCCTCCAGCGCCTGCATCCGGCGCCCGGCAGCGAAGCTGGAGCGTCGTCTCCAGCGCGGCGTCGGGTGGAGGTTCCGCTCGACGCGCGCGCCTATTCGATCTTGATCGGACCGGGTGTCCTCGACGACGCGGGGGCCGAAATCGCGAGGATCGCTCCGGGCGTCAATTGCGCCGTGGTGACCGACGCGCGGGTCGCGCCGCTTTATCTTGATCGGCTCGCGGCAAGCCTGGATCACGCGGGTTTGCACTCCGCCTCGATCGTCTGCCCGCCGGGGGAGGGCGCGAAGTCCTATTCCGAGTTCGCGCGCGTCGCCGATGCGCTGATCGAAGCGCGCATCGAGCGAAGAGACGTTGTCATTGCGCTTGGCGGCGGGGTGGTCGGCGATCTTGCTGGATTCTGCGCCGCGACGCTGCGCCGGGGCGTGCGACTGGTGCAGATCCCGACGACCCTGCTGGCTCAGGTCGACTCGAGCGTGGGCGGCAAGACGGGGATCAATTCGCGTCATGGAAAGAACCTTGTCGGCGCCTTCCATCAGCCGTCGCTGGTGCTGGCCGACACGTCGTGCCTCGATTCGCTGAGCGAGCGCGATTTCCGCGCCGGCTTTGCCGAGGTCGTCAAGTATGGACTGATTGGCGACCGCGGCTTTTTCGAGTTTTTGGAATCGAACTGGCGCGACGTGTTCGCCGGCGGACCGTCCCGGGCCAAAGCGATCGCGATCAGTTGTACGGCCAAGGCGCGCGTCGTTGTCGCCGACGAAAAGGAACAAGGGGAGCGCGCCCTGCTCAACCTTGGGCACACGTTTGGCCACGCCTTGGAGAAGCTGACCGATTATGATCCGGCGCGCCTTGTGCATGGCGAGGGAGTCGCCATCGGCATCGCGCTGGCGTTTCGGTTCTCTCGTGACCTGGGCTTGTGCTCCGGGCAGGACGCCGGGCGTGTCGAGGCCCACCTGAAGGCGGTCGGCCTTCCGACCCGGATCGGCGACATCCCCGGCTTTGACGCAAATCCGGGAAGTCTGCTGGCTGCAATGCGCCAGGACAAGAAGGTCGAACGCGGCAAACTGACCTTCATCCTCGTCAGGGCCATCGGCGAGAGTTTCGTCGCCCGAGATGTCGAGGAGGCAAGCATCTCGGCCTTCCTGGCGCGCGAACTGGCTCCTTCGCGCTGACCGCCCCTTCGAAGCACATTACGCCCGAACGCGCCGCCCGTGGTAGAACCACTTGATGTCGTACACCCTCGACATTGTCGTCATCATCCTGAGCGTCCTCGCCGCCGCGTTCTTCGCCTGCGCCGAGACCGCCCTTACAGCGGCCTCTCGCGCCCGGATGCATGCGCTCGAAACCGCAGGCGACCAGCGAGCGAAGTTGGTCACGCGTCTCATCGGAGCGCGCGGTCGGCTCATCAGCGCGATGCTGCTCGGCGGACAGTTCGTCACCATCGGCTCGTCGGCGATCGCGACCAGCGTCCTGCTCGGGGTCTTCGGCGAGCGAGGGGTTTGGGCTGCGACTGCGATCATGACCGCGTTGATCGTCGTTTTCGGCGAGGTGATGCCGAAGACGATCGCCATCGCCTATCCCGATCGCGTGTCGCTGCTTATCGCTCCGCTGGTGTCGTTCTTCGTGACCGTCTTCGGTCCGATCGTGAGCGCGGTCGAGATGTTGGTGCGCGGCGTCCTGCGCCTGTGCGGCGTCTCGCTCGGTCATCACGACCCCGGCGTCACCGGCCACGAAGAACTCATGGGCGCGGTCGACATCCTGCATCGCGAAGGCGAAGTCGAGCGCGACGAGCGGGACATGTTCGGCGGCCTTCTGGAATTGTCCGAGATCCCCGTCTCGGACGTGATGGTTCACCGCACCAAAATGCGGCTCATTGACGCTGACCTCCCGCCGGAGGAGCTGGTGCGCGAGGTCATCGCGTCTCCCTACACCCGGATGCCGCTCTGGCGCGGGGAGCCGGACAATATTATCGGCGTCCTGCACGCCAAGGACCTGCTCAGAGCGTATGTCGCCGCGGGCGGAGATGCCGGCAAGCTCAGTATTGCCGATCTCACGTTGGAGCCGTGGTTCATCCCTAAGTCGACCACCTTGCGTGATCAACTCCAGGAGTTCTTGCGTCGAAAGACCCATTCGGCGCTGGTCGTTGACGAGTACGGCGTCGTGCAGGGGCTGATCACGCTCGAGGATATCATCGAGGAGATCGTCGGCGACATTCGCGACGAGCACGACGTTGCGGTGCAGGGCGTACGCAAACAGCGCGACGGCTCGGTGGTGGTCGATGGATCGGCCACGATCCGTGAGCTCAATCGCGCGATTGGCTGGAATTTGCCTGACGACGAAGCCGCGACGGTGGCCGGCCTCGTGATTCACGAGGCGCGCTCAATACCCGAGCCGCGTCAGACCTTCAGCTTCCATGGCTTCCGCTTCGAAGTGCTGCGCAAGCAACGCAATCGGATCGCCGCGCTCAGGATCACCCCGCTCATCCCCCGGACGGAGAACTCGCGGGCCGTCGACCAGGCCGGAGAAGCGGCCCCTGGCGATTGAGGCAAAGTCGAAACCGGGGCCGACGAGGTCGGAATTGTTGTTGGTTTGTCGCCGATGCCTATATAAGCGCCGCTGTATCGGCCAGCGGCCGACAAGAGGTTTGGATGTCCTGGAATAATCAAGGCGGGGGGCCATGGCGCTCGCAAGGACGCGGGCCGTGGGGCCAGGGGCCGCGGGGCCCCCAGCCGAAGGGCGACCTTGAGGAGATGATCCGACGTATCCAGGAAACCCTCGGCAAACTGATTCCTGGAGGATCAGCCCCAGGCGGCAAAGGGCCAAGCGGCCGGGGAGCGCTGTTCGTCCTGCTCGCCGCTCTCGTGCTCTGGTTCGCCTGGGGAACGTTCTATACGGTCCAACCGAGCGAGGTCGGCATCAATCTGGTGTTCGGGCGCTACACCGGCAAAACGGCGGCTGGTCTGAACACCAATTGGCCCTGGCCCATTGGTTCGGTTATCAAGGTTCCCGTCTGGGATCAGCAGATCACGGAAGTGGGCTACCGCAGCCTCGGCGGCGGCGAAGACATTCCCGAAGAAAGCCAGATGCTGACCGGGGACAAGAACATCGTCGACGTTCACTTCAGGGTGAACTGGCAGATCGACCCGGCCAAGCCCGAAGACTATGTGTTCAACATTCTCAACCCGCGCGAGACGGTCAAGGCGGTCGCCGAGAGCATCATGCGCGAGGTCGTCGGCTTGAAGACCATCGACGGCATTCTCACCACCGATCGGGCGTCTGTCGAGGCCGACGTGCAAAAGCGGATGCAGGACTTGCTCAACACCTATCGGGCTGGCGTTCTCGTGAAGCAGGTTCAGCTGCAGTCCGTCGACGCCCCCAGTCAGGTCCTTTCCGCCTATCGCGACGTAACCGCAGCCCAACAGGACCAGCAGCGCGCCGTCAACGAGGCGGAGACCTACGCCAACAAGGTCGTGCCGGAGGCCGAGGGTGGGGCCGCCCGCATCGTCGCCGAGGCCAAGGCCTATCGCGAGCAGACGATTTTAGACGCCAAGGGCCAGACCGCCCGCTACAACCAGATTTACGCGCAGTACAAGAAGGCGCCGGCCGTCACGCGCGAGCGGATGTATCTTGAAACGATGGAGCGGGTGCTTGGCCCTATGGACAAGACCCTCGTCGACTCGAACTCCTCAAGCCCGCCAGTGCCCTATATCGCGCTCGAGCCGTTGCAGTCCAAGACCGGAGCGGTCGCCAAATGAACCGGTCCTTTAACGGCGTCGCCCTCGCTGCAATCGCGGTCTTCGCCATCATTCTTGGCTCGATGGCGACGTTCATCGTCAATCCGACCGAACAGGCGCTCATCTTGCGGTTCGGCCAGCCGGTGCGCGACCTCATCGACGCGCCGGGCCTCTATTTCAAGTGGCCGTTCGTCGACACGGTGGTCTATATCGACAAGCGCATTCTCGCTCTCGACAACGAGCGCCAGGAAGTGCTGGTGTCCGACAATCAGCGCCTGGAAGTCGACGCCTTCGTGCGTTACCGCATCGCTGACCCGCTGCTGTTTTATCAATCGGTTTCCGACACGCGCGGCGCCGACGCCCAACTCGGCGGCATGCTGAATTCCGCGCTTCGCCGCAGCCTATCGGGGGCCTCGATCACCGATATCGTGCGCGACAAGCGAGACGCTCTGATGGCCGACATCAAGGACCAGATGATTGTGGGCGCCAAGCGTTTCGGCCTTGAGGTCGTCGACGTGCGGATCAAGCGCGCCGATCTGCCGGCCGAGAACTCCGAGGCGGTGTTCCGCCGCATGCAGACCGAACGCCAACAGCGCGCCGCCTCCTATCGCGCGCAAGGATCGCAGCAGAGCCAGCAGATCAAGGCCGAAGCCGACCGAAAGGTCACAGTCATCACCGCCCAGGCTCAGCAGCAGTCCGAGCAGATCCGCGGCGAGGGCGATGGCGAACGCAACCGCATCTTCGCCGACGCATACGGCGCCGATCCAGATTTTTTCGGCTTCTACCGTTCGATGCAGGCCTATGAGAACAGCTTCGTCAACGGGCGGACGCGCGCGCTCATCAGTCCGAAGTCGGACTTCTTCCGGTACTTCTCGACGCCGAACCCTGCCCCCGAGACTGCGACGCCTCCGGCGCCGCCTGCAAATTCCGCGCCTTCAGCGAAGGCGGACTGACATGCACGATGTCATCGACGCAACTCGGCTGGACGTGGCGATCGAGGCACAGACCGGCGCCGCCGAGGGCGCGGACGTGCGCAGGGCGAGCTTCGCTCAAGCTGCTATGTTGAGCCGGACCGATCGACCAATCTGAGGAGAGCCCCCATGCTGCAAGACGGGTTGCGAATTTCGGCGGGGTCTCGCCGCGCGGCAAGATCGGCGTGCGCGCTCGCAGTCCTTTCGATTGTCCTCGCCGCTCCGCTGGCCTTGGCCCCGGCCGAACCCGCGTTCGCCCAAGCGCGGCCAAACAATCTCGCCGACCTTGTCGACCAGGTCGCCGACGCGGTGGTCAACATTTCGGCCACTCAAACGGTCGAAGACAAGGATGTCGCCCCCGATTTGCCGAAGGGGACGCCCTTCGACGAGATGTTCGAGGAATTCTTCAAAAATCACGGCATCAACCCGCAGCCTCGCGCGCGCCGCGCGCAATCCTTGGGTTCGGGCTTTGTGATCGATCCGAGCGGCGTCGTCATCACCAATAATCACGTGGTTGGGGACGCCAACGATATCGTTGTCATCTTCACCGATGGCCGCAAACTGAAGGCAAAAGTCATCGGCAAGGATCCGAAGGTGGACGTGGCGGTGTTGAAGGTGGAGAGCGACAAGCCGCTCAAGACCGTCAAGTTCGGCGACAGCGACAAGATGCGCGTTGGCGACGGCGTGATGGCGGTCGGCAATCCGTTCGGCCTCGGCGAAACCGTGACGGCGGGCATTATTTCGGCCCGCAACCGCAATATCGACAGCGGCCCGTATGACGACTTCCTTCAAACCGACGCCTCGATCAACAAGGGCAATTCGGGCGGCCCGCTGTTCAATTTGCAGGGCGAGGTGATCGGCATCAACACCGCGATCCTCTCGCCTTCGGGCGGCTCGATCGGCATCGGCTTCGCCACGCCCTCCGCCACCGTCGTGCCGGTGATCGGGCAATTGTCGGAGTTCCATGAAACCCGGCGCGGTTGGCTTGGCGTTCGCATCCAGCCAGTCGACGACACCATCGCCGACAGCCTGAATCTGGGAACGGCGCGTGGCGCTCTGATCGCTGGCGTGGATGAGAAGGGGCCGGCAAAGCCTGCCGGCCTGATGGCGGGTGACGTGATCGTCAAGTTCGACGGCAAGGAGGTCAAGGAATCGCGCGATCTTCCCCGCCTCGTGGCTTCGATGGCGGTCGGCAAGCAGGTCGAGGTCGTGGTCATCCGCGGCGGCAAGGAAGTGACCAAGACGGTGACGCTCGGTCGCCTCGAGGACGGAGAAAAGAAAACGGCCGCGCTCACCACCGACAATGATGAGCAGCCGAAGATGGAAGCGGTCACCAAGGCGCTGGGCATGGAGTTTTCCGCGCTGAGCGACGAGGCCCGCAAGACGTTCAAGATCAAAGACAGCGTCAAGGGCGTGATCGTGACCTCCGTCGAGCCCGGCTCGGCCGCCGCGGAAAGAGGATTGCGGCGGGGCGATGTGGTCGAGGAGGTCAATCATCAGGCGGTCGAACATCCGGGCGACATCGCCAAGGCGGTCGAGGGCGCGAAGGCGGACTCGAAAAAGCCGGCTTTGTTGCTCGTCTCCAACGGCGAAGGCGAGGTTCGCTTTGTCGCCGTGCCGGTGGATTGAGGTCAAGGGAGCGGCGCAATGGCGGACGGATCCGTAACGTCGGACAATGCGCTCGCAGTGGCGCGTGACGTCCTCAAGCGCGCGCCGCTGATCGATGGGCACAACGATCTCCCCTGGGTCATCCGGGTCGACAGGGCGGCGCGGGGCGACGTCGTCGCCTACGACCTCAATCGAGTTCACGAGCGCGCGGACACCGACATTCCGCGCCTGCGCGAAGGCATGGTGGGAGCGCAGTTCTGGGCGGCGTTTCAGCCGACCAACGCGCCCCACCCCGCCCGCACCGCGCTGGAGCAGATCGACCTCATCCGCCGCATCGAGGAGGCGCATCCCGATGTGTTCTTGCCCGCCCGGCGGGCCGCGGACTACGCCAAAGCGAAATCCCTGGACAAGATCGCCTCGTTCATCGCGGTCGAGGGCGGCGTGGGGCTCGAGAATTCGCTCAGTCCCTTGCGGATCTGGCACGCGGCCGGCGTGCGGCTGATGACGCTTTGCCACAACGAAACTCTCGACTGGGTCGATTCCGCCACGGACGCGCCGCGCAACAATGGCCTCAACGCCTTTGGCCGCGCGATTATTGGCGAACTCAACCGCCTCGGAATCGTGATCGATCTCGCCCACACGTCTCATGACGCGATGCGCCGGGTGCTCGACGTGACCGAAGCGCCGGTGGCGCTGTCGCATTCCAACGCCTTTTCGCTGTGCGATCATCCGCGCAACACGCCTGACGATGTTCTCAAGCGTCTCAAGGCCAATGGCGGCCTGGTCATGGCGACATTCGTGCCCGGCTTCGTGTCCCAGGCGCTGCGCGACTGGCTGCGCCGCTCGCGCGACGCTTATGGCAAGGCGCCCGTCGTCGCCGATCCCAAGGCCCAGTTGTCAGAACTGGAGACCAAGCACGGCTCGGCGCCAAAGGCGAGCCTCGAGCAGGTCGCCGACCACATCGTGCGCCTGGTCGAGACTGCCGGCCTCGACCATGTCGGCGTCGGCTCCGACTATTTCGGCGGGGCGTCCCCGGTTGGGCTCGAAGACGTCAGTCGCTTTCCACACCTGTTCGCGGAGCTGGTGCGCCGCGGTTTCTCCCAGAGCGACCTCGAGAAAATGTCGTCGAAGAACATGCTGCGCGTGCTGCGGCGGGTCGAAGCGGTCGGCGCATCCCTGCGCAACACCCGGCCGCCGGCGATCGGCCGGCTTGAAGACTATCGTGAGGCGTGAGCGGCGAAGCCGGTGGCGCTCGCGGGGGTAGACTGGGGCGCCTGAATGTGGATGTCGAGCGCATGGGCGAGCATGCGCGTGAGGCGAGCGCGCTTCTCAAGGCGCCGGCCCATGAAGGCTTCTGATCCTGTGCGATCTCTTGCATGGCGAAAAGTCGGTTAGCGAACCGGAAGCCCTGTTGTCACGGCGGCAGCCTTCCGTATCAGGGCAATTGGCGCGGTTCAGACTGGAGCGCCTCGTGTCCACCCGTCGGCATGGCAGGACGATTTATTGCGCCATCGGCAATAATCCGGTGCGCTCGATCATCGGCGCGCTCTGTGCCTCGTTTTGCGCGCCGGGCAGCGCGTAAACAGCGAGGCAAATGGGGGGCTCGAACCGCGAACCCGCCGCGCGGCGCGACAGTTCTCTTGTCCAATTCCGCGCAGTAGCGCAAAATTATTGTTCAGGGCCGGCGACAGTCCGGCCAGTTGGGAAGCATTTTTCGGGAGGACGCCATGCGGCACGGCTCCGCTCTTTCGGTGCTTGAAACGACCGTGGTCAGCGACTGGGTCGATTACAACGGCCACATGAATGATGCGGCCTATGCGATCGTGTTCAGCCGCGCGGTCGACGCTTTGATGGACCGGGTCGGCCTCGACGCAGCGGTGCGCAAGCGGACCGGGCAAACCTTGTTCACCTTGCAGATGATGCTGCACTATTTCAAAGAGGCGAAGGAGGGCGACACGCTCGCCGTCTCCTGTCAGTTGCTCGAGCACGACGACAAACGCATGCGGGTCTGGCTCGACATGACCGCGCCGGACGGCGAGCGGCTGGCCGCCTCGGAGCAACTCTTGATTTCTGTCACGCAGAGCGACGGCGCCGCACGCGCGGTGGCGTGGAGCTTCGAGACGAAGGCCGCACTCGAAGCGCTCGCCAAGGCGCAACACGATCTTCCTCACCCGCCTGCGGCTGGGGCAGGGGTGGCCTTGAAGCGTAGCTGAGGGTTCAGACTTGGCCGGGCCGCCCGACGATTATCTCACGGGCAGACGCGAGACAGGCGACGGGTCAGGCGGCTCTCGGCAGCCTCGGCAAATAGGCGAGCTGCGCATGGCGGTCACAATAGGGCCCAGTGTGCGCGGCCCCGCCGCAGTAGCGGAACGTGTTGAGATCACGCGGGTTGCCAGTCGGCCAACGGCAAGTTCCGTCCGTTAGGTCGACGACAGTCAGCTTGCCGTCGATCGGCTCCTGGTCGGCGAAATAGCGGGTAAACGGCGCGCCCTCGGAAATGGCCAGGTTAACAGCGTTAGATTTGACGTTGTACATTTTCGGCTCGGAACGGGTGGGAACAAGGCTCGCGGCAAGGCGCAGGAGCCACGCGAGCGCTTCACTTAGTCACGAAAAGCGACATTTCCAGAGATATCCCCATCCAAATTGCGGCTGGAGATCCCAGTTTTTTTTGCTTCCAGCCTGTTCCACCACAGCCAAAGACGGGGTTCGGGCTTTCACCCCTCGACCCGCCTCCGCAGCCAGAAGGCATAAAGCGCTCCGGCGCTAAGCGCTGCGGCGCTCATGATCGCGCCAAGGGCCGTGGGCGAAGCGTCCCGGTAAAGCGCGGCCGAAGTGACGCCGCCAAGCGCTCCAAACAGCATTTGGATCGTGGTCACAAATGCCGAGGCGAGGCCGGCGATCTCCGGCAAAGGATGGATCGCCTCGTGGACCGCGTTCGGAAAAATGAGACCGAACGCCGAAATGAAGACCATCACCAGCGCCGCCACGATGACGGCTGACCCGACGCCCGCGAGGCCGACGGCGAGGAGCACGAGCGCCGCGGCGCAATCGACCGCAAGCCCCGCGTCGAGCAGCGTTTTCGCCCTGACATGGCGACTGAGCAACCAGGCGTTGACCGACGAGCCGACGATCACGCCGGAGGCGGTGATGGCGAACAGAGCCGCGAACGCGGTTTTCGACACGCCATAGCCCTGCATGAACAGGAGCGGCGAAACATTGACGTAAGCAAAGAGACCCGCGAACACGAGGCCTCCCAGGAGAGAAAAGCCGACGCACGCGGGATTGGTCAATACCCGTTTGTAGCCGGCGAAAACGGTGGCGGGCCTGAGATTTCGGCGGTTTTCCGCCGCGTGCGATTCCTGAAAAAAAGCGGTCGCGGCGATCGCGGCCAGGACGGACACGCCGGTCAGCACGACAAAAATCAGGCGCCAGGAGCCGAAGGACAGGATTTCAGCCCCGAGCGCCGGCGCGATCAGCGGCGCAACGCCGAACACGACCGAAACCGCGGAGAGCTGCAGCCGAGCCTCGCGGCCCTCAAACAGGTCGCGGATGATCGCCCGCGGCAGAATGCCGATCGCTCCCGCGCCCGCTCCCTGCACCAGGCGAAACGCGAGCAGCGCATGGATCGAGGGGGCGAGAGCCGCGCCCGCGGCGCAGAGCGCGAACAGGGCAAGGCCGATCGTCATGATCGTTTTACGGCCGAACCGGTCGGCAAGCGGACCGACCACGATCGGCGCGCTCGAGAAGCCGGCGATGAAGATGGCGATAACCGACGCGGCTTCCGTCTGCGGTGCGTGAAACTCCGCCTGGATCAGCGACAGGCTCGGCAACGCCATGTCGATCGACAGCGCCGGGAGCGCCGTGAGGAGGGCGAGGAAGAGCGTGAAGCCAAGCCCGTGAATGTTGAAGCGGGTCATCAGGCTGGCGCGTCGCCCGTCGGCGTCGCTTCAAATCTGGTCACTGCGCGGGCGCGCGCTTGCGACCGGCTGACGAGGGTTGCTGTGCTCACGCCGGCGGTCGCGTCTTTTCGTGCGACGAGATCGGGGCGACGCCGGCGTCGTGCGTCTCGAGGCGGTCGAGAAGGGCGTCCGATAGCCCCATGCCGGCGAGGGCGCCGGCAGTCGCCAGCAATCCCGCCCAGAACGCACTGCCGATGAGGGCGCTGATAACGGGAGCCATCGGCAGGAAGAAGCCGATCGCGATACAGGCGACGCAGGTCAGGATGAGAAAGACGGCTCTCGCGACGACATTGACGCCGCCGCGGGTCACGGCGGCGGTGCGCAGGCTTGCGTACCAGAGAAGCGCGAAGGCGACGATTGCCGCGGCGATCAGAATGAACGGTCTCCTTGATTCACAGCCAATCGGGCGTTCTCATCGCGAACGAATGCGTTGCGCCAGGGCCGGCGCGCGCAAGGCGCGGCCTTGGCGCCTGGCTTCCGGGCGCCCGATTTTTGTCGCGCCGACAGGCGCGATGGGGTAATTGCGGCTCCCGGTCAGGTGGCGGACGGTTGCGGCGCGAGCTTGTCCTGGGTCCGGAGGTCAAAATCGCTCGCGTCATGGCGCTCATGCAACTGGCTTGCAAGATCGCCGTTGGCCTTATTCACGATCCGCCCTCGCTTCACCGCCGGACGGGCGGCGATGGCGTCGGCCCAGCGCAAGACGTTCTTGTAATCGTCCACGCTCAGGAACTCGGCCGCACCGTAGCTGTTCGCGCGCGCCAGACCGCCGTACCAGGGCCAGAGGGCGATGTCCGCAATCGTATAGTTGGGGCCGGCGACATATTCGCTTTCCGCCAGGCGCCGGTCGAGCACATCGAGCAGGCGCTTCGTCTCCATCGCGAAGCGATCGATGGCGTATTCGATCTTGATCGGCGCATAGGCGTAGAAATGGCCGAATCCGCCGCCAAGATAAGGCGCCGAGCCCATTTGCCAGAAGAGCCAGGAGAAGCACTCGGCGCGCTCGGCGGCTTCGGTCGGCAGGAAGGCGCCAAACTTCTCGGCGAGATGGAGCAGGATCGCGCCGGATTCGAAGAGCCGGATCGGCTTCGGGCCGCTGCGGTCCATGAGAGCGGGGATCTTCGAGTTCGGATTGATGGCGACGAAGCCGCTGCCGAACTGGTGGCCCTCGCTGATCCTGATCAGCCAGGCGTCGTATTCGGCGCCCTTGTGGCCCAGCGCCAGCAGCTCCTCGAACATGATCGTGACCTTCTGGCCATTCGGAGTGGCCAGCGAATAGAGCTGGAACGGATGGCGGCCGACCGGCAGTTCCTTGTCATGGGTGGCGCCGGCGACGGGGCGGTTGATGTTCGCGAACTGGCCGCCGCTCGGCTTGTCCCAGGACCAAACCTTCGGCGGTGTGTATTCGGACGAACTGCTCATTCATGCGGCTCCAGGTCTCAAGGCTGCAGACAGGCGCTATCGCGTAGCGCGCGTGGGGTGATCTCAATTGGTGTTCTACTCCCGGACTTTCCAGCGCGGCCAAGCTTTGCCGGCGACCACGAGTCGGGAGCGCCTTGACTGGAATAGTCGCCGCGCCTGACGGGGTCGAGCCTGAACGCGTCGCGAGGCTCTTGATTCGTGATCGGGCTGGCGAGGCGTGCGCTCAAATCTGCGTGATCGGCGAGGCGAACGGCGCCCATTTCAACGGAGTTTCGCAGCTGTTTGTCATTTGCGAGCCCGGGATTTAGGGTCGGTCGCCGTCCGCCTGCGCTCAATTGGCAAAAAAAGCAGCCACAAGCGCAGTCTCGAAGAAGGGGGGAGTCCCGTGGATCCCATTCTCATTGCCGGCGCCGGTCCGACGGGCCTCGTGCTTGCAATCGAACTCGCTCGCCGCGGCGTCCCGCACGTCCTGATCGATCAGCGGCCGAAGCCGCTGCTGTGGGATCGTGCGGCGGTCATCAAGACGCGGACCCTCGAGATTCTCGCTGCGCTGGGGCTCTCGTCGGAGTTTCTCGCTCGGGGGACGGCCATCCGCGGAACCGACTTCTATTGCGCGGGATCACGGAGGGCGTCGTTTCGGTTCCAGGTTCTCGACACGCCATTCCCGCTCATGCTGGGTCTGTCGGAGGGCGTCACCGAAGAGATCCTGACGAGAGAGCTCGAGCGGCTGGGCGGCGGCGTCAAGCGAGGGGTCGAATTCGTCGACCTCACGGCCGACGACACGGCGATCCGGGTTCGAGTTCGCGAGAATGGCGCCGAACGCATCATGGAGCCGAGCTGGCTCGTCGGCGCCGACGGACTTCATAGCAAGGTCCGCGACGCCGTCGGTATCGAGTTTCCCGGACACGATTACGACCAGCGATGGGGCGTGGCCGACGTTCGTTTCGCTAACTGGCCGCACGATCCGGACCTGGCCGCGGCCATGTTCGATCCGCTGCTGATCCCCATTCCGATCGGCGCGGATGTCTGGCGGGCGTATTTCCGCGCCGATCAGGCCGCCAACGCGGATCAGACCCATATCGCGCAGTGTCTGGAAATGCTGGCGCCGGGCACGACGGTCGCGAGTTGCGACGAACCGCAACGGTTCCATACCCACTCCCGGATCGCGACGCGGTTTCGCTCGGGGCGGGTGCTGCTCGCCGGCGACGCGGCGCATGCCTGCAGCCCCATCGAAGGCCACGGGATGAACGGCGGAATTCAAGACGCGTTCAATCTGGGATGGAAGCTCGCCCTCGTCGCGACCGGCAAGGCTCCGGACGCCCTGCTTGACTCCTACGAGGTCGAGCGCCGTGCGATTGCGAAAATCGTCTGCGCCTCGGGCGACGACGCGGAGGCCAACGCCGCGCAAGGCGATCCGGCGGCGATCGATGCCGCCGCGAAGAATTTGGCGACGGCCGAAGGCCAGTACAAGGCAGCGTTTGGCGAATCGGAGCTTGGCCTCGGCTACGATGCGAGCCCGATCCTGGGAGCGATCGGGCCAGAACCCATCTCCCAGTCCATGACGGCGATTGGATATCGGCTCGGGGACGCCGGCCCGCTAACGGGACCGGGGGGAGCGATCCGGATGCACGACCTGATGGCCCATACCGGGCACACGTTGTTAGCGACGATCGGCGAAGGCGACAGCGCCAAATCGGACGAGGTGGTGAAAATGGCGCGCGGAGTCGCGGACCGTTTCGGCCCCCATGTCAAAGCCTTTGTCGTCGCGCGGAAGGCGCCCGCGAGCGGATCGCATGAGGATGTGCTGATCGACGCGGCGGGGACAGGCCATTCGCGGCTCGGCGGCGGCGTGGAGCCGTCGCTTTGTGTCGTACGCCCCGACGGCCACCTTGGCCTTCGGCTGACGCCGCCGACGCTTCCCGCGATCGAGTCCTATTTCGCGCGAATCCTCGCATAAGGCGCGCGGGTCTTCCCGAACGCAACGCGGCGGCCAAACGATTGCCGCCCACCGCGCTGCCGAGATCAAACTAAAGCACTTGCTTTCCTATAGGCGCGATGATAGTTAAGCCTATGCTTAACTATCAGGCTCCGCTCGATCTGGCGTTCCAGGCTCTCGCTGATCCGACACGCCGGGCGATTGTCGAGCGGCTGGCGGAGAGGCCGGCGTCGGTGAGCGAGCTCAAGCGCCCGCTCGCCATGTCGCTGCCGGCGGTGATGCAGCATCTCGCGGTGCTCGAGACCTCGGGGCTCGTCGTGTCGCAAAAGTCGGGGCGCGTGCGGACTTGCAGCCTCAATCCGGTCGCGTTCGCCGAAGCCGAGCGCTGGATCACGGAGCGGCGCCTCGAGTGGGAGCGCCGCCTCGACCGGCTCGGCGACTATCTCAAAACTCTGGAAAGCGAAGGAAAGAGCGATGAACACGATGGATAAGACAAGCCGCCAGGTTCAGCCGGCCCCGTTACGCGTCTCGCGCGTCTTCGCAGCGCCGCGCGAAACATTGTTCAAGGCCTGGAGCTCGGCCGACCACGTCAAGCGCTGGTTCTGCCCGAACGGCTATTCGGTTCCAGCAGCGACGGTCGAAATGCGCGTCGGCGGCCGGTTTGAGGTCTGCATGCGCTCGCCCCAGGGCATGGAGCATTGGACCAAGGGAACGTTCACCGAGGTCGTGGCGCCGGAGCGCCTGACGATCGACCACCACGTGATCGACCCATGCGGCGGCGGCCCGCTGTTCAGCGCCGTCACGGAGGTCAAGCTCACCGCCGTTGATGGCGGCACGCGGATGGATGTGGTGCAGACCTATACGGTCGCCGATCCCGCTCAGGCGGAGCCGATGCTCAAGGGCGCGCCTGAAGGCTGGCGCCAGACGCTCGACAAGCTCGAGGCGGAAGTTGCGCGCATGCAAACGAACGGCGGCGCCCGATCGGTCGTGCACGGCGCCTTCCACCTCGCGCGCACTTACGACGCCAGTGCGGAGCAGGTGTACCGGGCGCTATCGGACGAGGCCGCCAAGAGCCGCTGGTTTTATGGGCCCGAAGGGTGGCGTCTGATCGAGCGGGCGATGGACTTCCGGGTCGGCGGCCGCGAACGGGTCAAAGGCGGCTTCGAGGGCGGCGTGACGACGACCTTCGACGCGATCTATCACGACATCGTGCCTGGCGAGCGGATCGTCTACACCTACGAGATGCATCTCGACGAGCGGAAGATCTCCGTTTCGCTGGCGACGCTCGAGATCGAGCCCGCAGGCGCGGGACGGACGAAGCTCAAGATTTGCGAGCAGGGCGCGTTCCTCGACGGCTACGACGACGCCGGCAAGCGAGAGCACGGGACTGGGATCCTTCTCGACCAGCTCGGCGCCTCGCTCACCCCCTGATGGGAGGTGGCTCGTAAGTTCGCTTCACGGCCTTTGTCGTCATGGCCGGGCTTGACCCGGCCATCCACGCCTGTTGCCCCAAAGGGCGAAGCCGGTCTCGGCTCCGGCTGCGGCTGAAGAATTTACGCGCAAAGCGTGTCGCGTTAGCGCGCACTTGCAAGCTTTCAACGCGCTGAACCACGTGGATGACCGGGACAAGCCCGGTCATGACGGCCTCGGAGTTGCCGCGCGTCCTCGGATAGGATAGGGGGTCCGAAGGAAATGGCGCCCGAACCCGTTGAATTTCAACGAAACGCGGAAGCAATTGGGGGTGGCGCCAAGAGTTCGCGAGATGATCGGGCCGCTACTCGTCGTTCGAGGCGTTGAGGTCGTTCCAGCCGATATATTCGCCCTCGTGGGGCTCGCGCAGCCGGACCCCTATGCCCGCGCCGCCATCCTTGGGAATGAAGACGACGCCGGCGGCCTCGAGCGCGGCGCGGATTTTGTCGAGCGCTTCCTCCGCGAAGGGACCGGGCGAACCGGTCTCGAACGCATTGATCTTCGGTGCCGGCACGCCGGAAGTCTCAGCCAGCTTCGCTTGCGACCAGCCAATAAGGGCGCGCGCAGCTCTGACCTGTGCCGCTTCGACCATGGCCTTGAGTTTATTCCGCCGCTGTCGCGGATATCGCAGCGGCGGGGGCGGCCGCTGAATTGCGAATGGTGTCGCCGAGCGTCTTGCGCGCGAGCGCCGCTTCGCCGCCACTGGTGGCGTGATAAAGCGACAGCTGCTCGAACTCGTCCGACTTGGGCGCCTCGATGGCGAGATCGCTGTAGGTCCAGCGGTCGGGCGCCTCGAGCGTGGCCTTGAGAACCTTTCGCGTCTTCAGGAAGAAGCTGCCGTATTTCCATGCCTTGCTGACGATCTCGAATCCGTAGCGCGGATAAAAGATGAAGCGCGATTCAATCGGCAGGCCGGCGCGGCGGTCGCGACGGAACTTCAGCCGGAAGGCGCCGCCTTCGAGCGGATGGACGCCCTCATGGTCGATCATCAGTTTGAACCAGAGCATGGTGCTCAGGATCTGCTTCGGCCGCCCGTTCTTGATCGCGGCCGCGCGCTTGAGAATCGTGCCGATATGGTCGAGCGTATAAAACGCGCTCCATGCCGCCCGGTAGGCGTCCTCCCACTCCTGGTCGCTCATCTTCGGATGATGCGAGACGCGGTGGTTGAGGTCGTATTTGTTGATGTCGGGGTCCATCCAGACGCCCTTGGCGAGCATCTTCTTGTGATCCTCCGAGCCTGGCAACGGCGTGAGGAAGAAGAACTCGAGAATGTCGAGCGGCAGTTCGCGCTTGATGATCTCGATGTCGCGCAGGATCGATTCTTTCGTGTCGGCGGGGAAGCCGAGGATGTAGCCGGCGAAAGTGATGGCGCCGTGCGAGCGCCATTTCTGCAGCATCACCCGATATTCGGTGATCTTGTTCTGCCGCTTCTTGGCGGTGATGAGGTTCTCGGGGTTGATGTTCTCAAGCCCGATGAACACGCGCTTGACGCCAGCTTGCCGTCGCCTTCTCGATGAAGTTCTTGATCTTGTGGCAGAGCGTGTCGACCTGGATGGTGAAGCCGACGTGGATGCCTTCCTTCTTCAGTTCGATCACCCGGTCGAGCAGGATCTCCCAGTCGCTGTTGCGGGCGAAATTGTCGTCGGTGATGAAGAACCGGTCGATGCCCTGCGCATAATTGGCGCGGATGATCTGCTCGAGATCGTCGGGCGAGCGGAAGCGGCTCTTGCGCCCTTGAACGTTGATGATGGTGCAGAACGAGCACTGATAGGGGCAGCCGCGTCCGAGATCGATGCTCGAATAGGTCCCGGACGTGCGCTCGACATGCTTGCGCGGCAGGATCGGCGCCGGCTCGCCATTGAGCGACGGCAGCTGATCCATGAAATTGTAGAGCGGCTTTAGCGAGCTGTTCCAAGCGTCGAGCAGCACTTCGTCGAGCCGGTGCTCTTCGGATTCGCCGGCGAACATCGAAATGCCGAGCGCCTGCGCGGCGACGATCTCCGACGGAAGCTCGGGCAGCATGGCGAGGCAGCCCGAGACGTGGAACCCGCCGAGGCAGACCTGATAGCCGGCCGCGCGAAACTGACGCGCGATATCCACGGCGCGGGGAAACTGGTTCGACTGCACCCCGACGATGCCGATCAGCGCCCGCCCGCCCCGGCGCTTGAGGTCGCGGATGATCCGGCTCGGGAACACGCGGCGATTGGTCTCGTCGTAAGTGTCGACCTCGATCCTCACGCCCGGGCCCAGAACCTCGCGCTTGCTGGCGTCCTCGGCCAGGCTGTTCATGCAGGCGAGCGTGTTGGACGGCAGCGCCGAGCGGAACCACTGGATCGGATAGCCGTCGTCGTCGTAGTGGGTCGGCTTGATGAGAACGAAGGTAAATAACGAGTTGGGTCCGCTGGAAACCGAATCGGCCTCGATTGGACTCGACGACGCCCTCATGAATGAATTGTCCCGCGAAAGAATCGTCCACCGCCTAGCACGGGTGGCTTATCCGAGCAAATCCCTGCCGTTTGCCGGGTTCAGCCGAGCCCATCACATGGGCGGGACGAGCCCGTCCTTGCCGACCAGCACGAAGCCGGCTTCGATCGAGCCGTCGGCCTGCTTTCGGGCCCCGGGCGATGATCGCCGCGCCGGGCTTGAGATCCGTCTGCGCGCCAGGCTCCAAGGCGACGATCGGCGTCTTCGGGTCGACGACGATGGTCTGCTCACCGCCCTTGTAGGTCACCGTGAGCTTGGGGCCGGTCGTCGCGTCGACGCGGGCGGAGATGTTGCCATTGGTCATCGAGCTTTTCGGCCCGAGATCGAACGGGCGGTAGCCCTCGCCGGTCCCCCGCATCGCCTCGGGAAAGATGTGCACTTCCATGGCCTTGAGCTCGTTCCCGTCGCCCGGCAGAGCCGCGACGCCGATGAAGGATCCGGGCTTCACATCGGTAAGCGCGGCGGGAACCACGAGGATAAGCCGCGTTTTTGGACTGAGGTGGATCGTCTGATCCTCGCCCGCGCGGGTGCGTACGTTCAAGGTCGAGCCGTCGGCGCTGACCGTCTGGATGGTTGCGCGCGACGACGCGACCGGCGGATTCTGGGCGAGGGCGGGCGTAACGCCCAAGATGAACGCCGCGGCGAGAGCAGTTTTGAACAACGTCATCGCAAATCTCCAAAAGCAACGTGAGGAAATGGCAGGCGCAGTCGCTATAGGCAGTAGAGAGTCACAATGATGCTTCCAAGACGAAAGCAGCGCCTGGGCGCTCGTCGAAGTCAAAGATGCGTGAGGCGACGGGCCTTGTCGATGCGCCAGCCGCCGGTCAAACCGCTCAGCTCTCGACCTTGACCTCGGTCCCGTCCTGCGCCCAGCGGGTATGAAAGCTGCCCTGCCTGTCGAGGCGGCGATAGGTATGGGCGCCGAAATAGTCGCGCAGGCCCTGCAGCAGGTTCGTCGGGCCCCGCGCGCGCCGCAGCCCGTCGTAATAGGCCAGCGACGAGGAGAAAGCAGGCGTCGGCACGCCGTTGGCGATCGCCAGGCTCAGCACACGCCGCCAGGCGCCCTCCGTCCTGATGACGCCCTCGCGGAAATAGTCGTCGAGCAGGAGGTTCGCGAGCTTCGGGTTCCGGTCGTAGGCTTCCTTGATGCGATCGAGGAAGCGGGCGCGGATGATGCATCCGCCGCGCCAGATGGTCGCCATGTCGCCGAGCTTCAGATCAAACTTAAACTGCTCCGAGGCCACCGACATCTGCTGAAACCCTTGCGCGTAGGCGACGATCTTCGACGCGTAGAGCGCGTCGCGAATGGCGTCGATCTCGGCCTTTTCGGGCTTGCGCGTCTCCGACTTCGGGTGGGGCGTCTTCTTGTCCAGCTCCAACCGCATTGCGCGGTTGGCGGAGAGGACGCGGGCGAAGACGGCCTCCGTGATTCCGGTCAGCGGCACGCCGAGTTCGAGCGCGTTCTGCGCCGTCCAGCGGCCAGTTCCCTTCTGCTCCGCTTCATCGACGATGACGTCGACCAGGGGCTTCCCCGTGGCGGCGTCGGTCTTGCGCAGGACAGCGGCGGTGATCTCGATCAGATAGCTGTCGAGGTCGCCCTCTTTCCAGGTCTGGAAAATATCCGCCATGGCCGGGGCGTCGAGGCCGTAGACGCTTTTCATGAGGTCGTAGGCTTCGGCGATGAGCTGCATGTCGGCATATTCGATGCCGTTGTGCACCATCTTGACGTAGTGGCCTGCGCCTTGCGGGCCGATATAGGTGCAGCACGGCGTTCCATCGACCTGGGCCGCCATCTTGGTCAGCATTGGCGCGACGCGATCCCAGGCTTCGCGATCGCCGCCTGGCATCATGCTCGGACCTTCGAGCGCGCCCTCCTCGCCGCCGGAAACGCCCATGCCGACGAAGCGGATTTTTTTCTCTTCGCAGGTTTTGTAGCGCCGCGCGGTGTCGGTGAAGAGCGAATTGCCGCCGTCGATGATGATGTCGCCTTCCTCGAGGTGAGGCAGGAGCTCATCGATCACCTCGTCGACCGGCTTGCCGGCCTTGACCATGATGAGAATCGGGCGAGGCTTTGCGATGCTGGCGATGAATTCGGGCAGCGCCTTGGCCGGGAAAAATCGGCCTTCCTTGCCGTGCTCGGCGATCAGCGCGTCGGTGCGCTCGTGATTGCGGTTGAAAACCGCGACGCCGAACCCCTTGTGCGCCGCGTTTCGCGCCAGGTTTGCGCCCATCACGGCCAATCCCATAACGCCAATGTCAGCTTTGTCAGCCATGATTTCTCCGCGCATTTTCCGGGACAGGTCGCCTGTCTTAGCCCCCGAGCGAAGGGCGGGCAAATCTTCAGGTGAAGGGCTCGCAAGCATTGGCTTCCGTAACGCGCCGCGCGCCCAGTTGGCGCCACGACAGTTGACGGAATAGTGCGAAAACGCGTCTTGTTGGCGTCAATCTCGGGAGCCACCCCTTGCCGCAAACGCCCGCGGACGCGCTTTGGGTTCGCGTCTACTATGAAGACACCGACTTTTCCGGCCGTGTCTATCACGCGTCCTATCTGCGCTTCCTTGAGCGTGGCCGCACCGAGTGGCTGCGGCGCCGCGGATTGACGCATCTCGATTTTGCCGAGAGCTCGGGCGTCGTGTTCGCCGTGCGCTCGCTGCAAGTCGAGTATCTGGCGCCGGCCGTGATGGACGATCTCCTGATCGTCGAGACGAGCGCTAGCGCCGTGCGCGGCGCGTCGATCGCGTTTCACCAGCGCGTCGTGCGCGGCGACAAGGCGCTTGTCACCGCCGAAGTGTTGGCCGCGTCGCTTCGCGACGGCCGTCCGGCGCGGATTCCCGCTGATCT
Source organism: uncultured Alphaproteobacteria bacterium (assembly GCA_963726105.1). Lineage (GTDB taxonomy): Bacteria > Pseudomonadota > Alphaproteobacteria > Rhizobiales > Beijerinckiaceae > Roseiarcus. The sequence goes on along the minus strand of CAVSBJ010000009.1, from coordinate 59,383 downwards.
GCGTCGTCGCCTTCAGCCGCCCGGTTGATCGCGCGGCAGAAGCCGTCAGAAGGCGACCCGGTCGCCGCCCTTGAGCTCGAGAATTTCGCGCGCTTCGTCAGGACTCGCGACTGAGAGGCCGAGGCCCTCGATGATCTGACGGGCGGCGCGAACCTGCTCGGCGTTGCTCTTTGCCAGTTTGCCCGGTCCTGACCAAAGCGAGTCCTCCAGTCCGACGCGCACGTTGCCGCCCATCGCAGCGGCCGTCGCGGCGATGGCGAGCTGGTTGCGCCCCGCGCCAAGCACCGACCATCTGTACTGAGCGCCGAACAGACGGTCAGCCGTGCGCTTCATATGCATGACGTCCTCGGGGTGCGGACCGATTCCGCCGAGGATGCCGAACACGGTCTGGACGAAGAGGGGGGGCTTCACAAGGCCGCGTTCAAGGAAGTGGCTGAGGTTGTAGAGGTGCGCGGTGTCGTAACATTCGAACTCGAACCGAGTCCCGGAATCGGCAAGCGTGCGCAGGACGAATTCGATGTCCTTGTAGGTGTTGCGGAACACGAGATCGCGCGAGTTCTCGAGCGCCTGCTGCTCCCAATCGTGCTTGAAGGTCTTGAAGCGGTTGAGCATCGGGAAGAGCCCGAAGTTCATCGACCCCATGTTGAGCGACGCGACCTCCGGCTTGAACGTCTCCGCCGGCTTCACCCGCTCCTGCACCGTCATGAACGGCGCGCCGCCGGTGGTCAGATTCACCACCGCTTTTGTCGACTGCTTGATGCGCGGCAGAAAGCGCGCGAAGGCTTCCGGAGTTTGATCAGGACGGCCCGTCTGCTCGTCGCGCGCGTGCAAGTGAACGATCGCGGCGCCCGCTTCCGCCGCGCCAATCGCGGCCTCGGCGATCTGGTCGGCCGTGACAGGGAGGTAAGGCGACATCGACGGCGTGTGGATCGCCCCCGTCACGGCGCAGGTGATGATGACCTTGTTCGACTGACCCATATGAACGTTCTTCCTCTCTGCTATTCGTTAATCGCCGATGGTCTTGTCCGCCCAGCGCTTATGCGCCGCGAGCGCAATCAGGCGGCGATCCCGCCAGGCCTGCCGCTCTCCGAGTTTGTCCGCGGCCACGCGCTTGCGCCGCTCGGACTCGACTGGTGTCCATGACCGGACCGCTCCAATCGACGCGCCATTGCGTCGACGGGAAGATGCCGGAGTAGATGCCCTCATAGCGGTCGGCATAGTCGCGCACGCCGGCGGGCGCGTTGAGGTCGATGGTCTCGAACGGCCCCATGAAGGACCAGCGCAAGGCGAGGCCTTCACGAATCCCGACATCGACGTCCTCGACCCCCGCGTAACCCTGCTCGACGAGCCGGAAGGCCTCTTCAAGCAGCGCGCCTTGCAGCCGGTTCATGACGAAGCCGTCGAGCTCGCGCTTCATGACGATCGGCGCGTGACCGGCGGAACGCAAGAAGGTCGCCGTGCGCTCGACGACGCCCAAGTCCGTCCAGGGCGCCGGGACCACTTCGGCGGCGGGAATGAGATAGGGCGGATTGATCGGATGGACGACGAGGCAGCGCGCGCGGCCCTTGAGGCTTTCGGTAAAGGCCGAGGGCAGGATGGCGGAGGTCGAACTCGCGAGCACGGTGTCGGCCGGGGCGGCCGCGTCGAGGCGCGCGAACACCGCGCGCTTGACCTCGACGTCCTCCGGCGTGTTTTCCTGAACGTGGACCGCGCCTTCAAGCGCCGACTCGAGGGTTGTCGCCAAGTGGATTCGTGTTGCGACTTCCTTCGCTGAGGCGCCGTTCAGAAGATCGTTCGTCTCGAGGTCAGGCAAAAGCTGCTCGATATAGGCCAGAGCCTTGGCCGGGGCGTCCTTGTCCTGGTCCCACAGGGCGACTTCGCAGCGAGCGCGGGCGAAACTGATCGCCCAGGCGCGGCCTACGAAACCGGACCCGATCACCGCCACTTTTGCCATTTTTCCCTCCGACGCCAGCGCCTACCTGTCACAACGTCTCGACATTGGCGTCGACGCCGATCGACTGGCCGGAGACGTTGCGCCCCGCCGGGGACAACAGGTAAGCGATTGTCGCCGCGACGTCACTCGCGGTCACCATTCTGCGCATCGAGACTTTCTCAAGATAAGTCTTTTCCATCGCTTCGTAGCTGACGCCTGTCTGCTTCGCGCGCGCCGCGATCACTCCGGTCATCCGGGGCCCCTCGACGATGCCCGGCAGAATCGCGTTCACGCGAATGTTAGCGGGACCCAGCTCCTTGGCCAGGCTCTGGGTCAGTCCGATAACGCCAAACTTGGCTGCCGAGTAGGGTGTGCGGAACGCGTAGCCGAACCGCCCCGCGGCCGAAGACAGATTGACGATCGAACCGCCGCCAGCCGCTTTGAGCATTGGCACGGCGAAGTGGGCGCAGAGGAATTGTCCGGTCAGGCAAACGTCGATGGTGCGCCGCCAGTCTTCCGGCTTGATATCCTCGACGCCGCCGGTTGGCCCGGCGATCCCTGCGTTGTTGATCAGCGCGTCGAGCCCGCCGAGCGAGGCTTTGACGTCATCGAACAAACGGGCGACGTCCGCTTCCGAAGCGACGTCAGCCTTTGTGATTCCAGCCTTGGGATGAGCGGCGCGATAGTCCGCGAGGAACTCGTCGGAGACATCGCAGATATGGACCCGCGCGCCGCGAGCGATAAGCAGATCGGCGGCCGCGCGCCCAATGCCCGATGCGCCGGCCGTGACCAGAACGCGCAGCTTCTCGGGAAGAGCAAAGACATCCGCAGGATCGTTCATTCAGCCACTCCGATCATCAGGTCGCCTGTCGCGGAACGTCCTAGCCGCGACGGGACGACAAGGCCGAACAGGATGGTTCGCGTCGCGTGGGACATGGGGCGCGCGCGCCGACCGCCGAAGGCTCTAACGCCAGTTCGTCGATTCCGCCACTTCGCGGAGCGCGCTCGCGTGTTCACTCGGTCTCCGGCGCCACGTCCCGATCGAGCCAGCCGGGATCGATTCTGGGTAGCGGGATGGCGTCGATGAGGAGCCTTGTATAGCGGCTCTTGGGCGCGGCGAAGACATCCTCGCAGCGGCCCTCCTCGACCACCAGGCCTGCCTTCATCACGTAGACGCGGTCGCAAACGGCTCGGACCACCGAGAGATCGTGGCTGATGAACGCCATGGCGAGACCAAGGTCGCGCGTGAGCGTCTTGAGAAGGTTCAGCGCCTGGGCCTGCGTCGACACGTCGAGGCCCGATACGATCTCGTCGGCGAGCACAAAGTCTGGCTCGAGCAGCGCGGCGCGCGCGATGCCCACGCGCTGACGCTGTCCGCCAGAAAGCTCGTGCGGCGTTCGGTCGAGGCAGGCGAGCGGCAGCGCGACGCGATCGAAGAATTTTCGCACCCGGCTCTCGGCGTCGGCGCGGTCGTGCGCGACGCGATGAAAGAGCAGCGGCTCGACCAGGATTCGCCGGACCGTGTGGCGCGGGTTGAGCGACGTCATCGGGTCTTGAAAAATCATCTGCATGCGACGCCTCAAGGGTCGCATTTCCGCTTCTGGCAAACGCGTGATGTCGCGCCCGTCGAAGGCGATGCTGCCGGCGTCGATGTCGATGAGCCGCATGAGCGCGCGCCCGAGCGTCGTCTTGCCAGAACCCGATTCGCCGACGATGCCGACGGTTTCGCCGCGGCCGATCCTGAGGTCGACGCCATGCAGAACTTTGACGCCGCCCGCACGTTCGCCATTCAGGCGCCGCCTGCCGCCATAGGCGGCCTCGACGCCGCTCGCGGTGAAGAGATCCTGTCAGCCATGCGCCGGCCTAGCGGCCCGCGCCTGTGACGTCGAGCCGCAGTTCGGCGACCAAAGCCTCGGGCACGGGCTCAAGTCCCGCGTCGGGCCGATCATATCGTGGCCCCGCCGCGATCAGGGCGCGCGTATAGGCGTGGCGGGGCGACGAGAGAATGTCCGCAGTCGAGCCGGATTCGATGATTGCGCCCGCGAACATGAGCATGACCCGGTCGCAGATCTGCGCCACGACGCCAAGATCGTGGGTGACGAAAATGACCGCGGTGCGATGCGCCGCCTGCATCTGGCGCATGAGCCGCAGGATCTGTTTCTGCACCGTGACGTCGAGGGCCGTTGTCGGTTCGTCCGCGACGATGATTTTTGGCTCGAGCGCGAAAGCCGCGGCGATCAGGACGCGCTGGCGCATCCCGCCGGACAATTGGTGCGGATAGGCGCGCAGCACCCGCTCGGGGTCTCTGATATGCACTTCGGCGAGCAGCTCGAGCGCGCGCGTATGCGCTTCGCGCGCGTTCATGCCGCGGCGGAGCCGCAGGCCGTCGGTCAGTTGCGCCTCGATGCGCCGGCCGGGGTTGAGCGCGGTCATGGGATCCTGAGGCACGAGCGCGATCAAGTCGCCGAAGATCGCACGCGTCTCACGTCGGGGCATGGTCCTCAGGTCGCGCCCCTCGAACAGGATTTCGCCCGACGTGATCCGGACCGTGCGCGGCAGCACGCCGAGCAGCGCCTTGGCGATCGTCGATTTGCCGGCGCCGCTTTCGCCGACGAGCCCGAGCGTTTCCCCGGCCTTAAGATCAAGGCTCACATTCCGCAAGATGGGCTCAGCGGCGCCGAGTTCCGAGACCGCGCTTAAACGCCGGATCGAGAGGATTGGCGCCGTCATCGCCGGAGCACCGGATCGAGCGCGCGCCGCAATCCGTCGCCGAGCTGGTTGAAGGCGAGCACGGTCGCGAACAGCGCGGCGAGCGGCGCCGCGAACACCCACCAGGTCTGATGGATGAACTGCCGCCCCTCGGCGATCATGCCGCCCCAGGTCGGCGTGTCCGACGCCACCGAAAGGCCGACGAACGAAAGGATCGCCTCGACGATGACCGCGATGCCCATTTCGAGACTCACCAGCGCCAATAGCGCCGGGGCCACGTTTGGCAGAATCTCGCGCATAAGAATATGGAACGGTGGAAAACCGATGGCGTGCGCCGCGGTGACATAGTCGGCTTCAGCTTGCGCCATCGTCTCGGCGCGCACCACCCGGCAGAAGCGCGTCCAGTCGATGATGGCGATCGCCGCGATGACCGATCCGACGCCGGCGCCGAGAACGGCGACGAGAAGGATCGAGAGCAGGACTGGCGGGAAGGCCATCCAGATGTCGACGAGCCTTGAGATCACACCGTCGACCGAGCCGCGATACCATCCCGCGAGCAGCCCGAGGGCTGTGCCGGCGAGCGCTGCGAGACTGGCGGCGACGAAGGCCACGATCAGCGCGATCCGCGCGCCATAGATGAGGCGCGACAGCACGTCCCGGCCAAGGTCGTCGGTGCCGAAATAATAACCCGGCTCCGCGCCGGCGAGTCCCGCCGGCGGCAGGGAGCCGAGCATCAGGTCCTGGTCGAGCGGGTTCTTCGGCGCGATCCATGGCGCGAACAGCGCGATCACGATCAACGCCACGATAAAGCCGCCGCCGATTGTCACCTTGGGCTCGGCCATGAGCGCGCGCAGACGCCGCGCGGCGACGCTCGGGCCGGCAGCGACACGAAGAGAAGAAGCGGAGGCTTCCGTCACAGGGGCGTCGGTTGTTCGGTTGCGCGCTCAGGCATGGCGCAGACGGGGATTGAACAGCGCGACGAGGAGGTCGACCGCGATGTTGACCAGGATGAAAATGACGGCGAACGTGAGCACGAGCCCCTGAATCAGCGGCAGGTCGCGATTGATCACCGCCTCGATCGCCATATTGCCGATGCCGGGATAGGCGAAAATGCGCTCGATGATCACCGTGCCCCCGATGAGAAACGTGAACTGAACGCCCGTCAGGGCGAGCGTCGGGCCGATCGCGTTGCGCAACGCCTCCTGCAGGACGAGCCGGAGCTCGGACATGCCCTTGAGGCGCGCGAGCAGCACATAGTCCTGCGCCATCGCTTCATTGAGGGCGCCCTTGAGCACGCGCGCAATCACCGCCGCGAGCGGAAGGCCGAGCGCGAGCGTCGGCAGGGCGAGGTGCTTGAGAAGATCGAGGAACACGTCGAACCGGAGCCTCAGGAGGCTCTCGACGAAATAGAAGGGCGTCGTCATGCCGGCGCTGACGCTCGGATCGACTCTGCCGGTCAGGGGCAGAAGGGGCCACAGGACGCCAAACGCGAGCACGAGCGCGAGCGCCCATACGAAATCGGGGATGGCGAGCAGAAGCCCGTTGACCGCGTCGATGATCGGCTCCGCCCAGGTGCGGCGCGCCATTGCGCCAACGATCGCGGCCGCGCCGCCGAGGATCACTGCAAATTCGAGCGCCGCGGTCGCGAGCTCGAGCGTCGCGGGAAGCCGTTCGCCGAGGAGAGCCAGAACGTCGCGGTGCAGCGAGATCGAGGTTCCGAAATCGCCGCGCAGCGCATAGCGCACCCAGACGGCGAACTGGGACAGGAGGCTGCCGTCGAGCCCGTAATGCGCCCGGAGCGCCGCGATGTCCGCCTGGCTTGCGCCCGGCGAAATCATCATCGCTATGGGATCGCCGGGCACGACCCGGAGGAGAACGAAGACGACGATCGCGACGCCCGCGAGCGTGACCAGCGCCACCAGGAGACGGCGGAGGATCGCAAGCGCGATCATCGCTTCGTCACGTCTTCACCCAATCGCGCCGATCGCCGATCGCGCGTGCGGTCGCCATCCGGCCGCTCAGGCGGCCGGCGACACCAGCGTCGGCTGCAAGGCGCCGGACTTGTTCGGGATGACCTTGAGGTCCGACTTGTAGACGATCGGCTGGACGTATTGCAGGAGGGGAATGACATAGCCCTGTTCGGCGATATAGGCGTCGACAGCCTTCCAGCCTTCGATGCGCTTCTTCTCGTCCTTCTCGCCCCAAAGCGGGCCGATCTTGGCGTCGAGGTCGGCGGTCTTCCAGGCCGAATGCGGCGAGGGGCCGAACATCGCAAAGCCGGTCGAGGTCGTCGGATCGCCGATCGCGTCGCCCCAGTTGTAGAAGGCGGCAGGCGCGAGCTTGTGCGTGGTTCTGAGTTCGAAATGCTTGGCGATCTCATAGACCTCGATATCCGCGTCGATCCCGACCTTGCGCCACATGCCGACGATCGCCTGGATCATCTCGTAATCCTTGGGCTTGAAGCCGCGCGTCGTCTGGATCGTGAACTTGACCGGCTTCTCCGGCGAGAAGCCGGAGGCGGCGAGCAGCTCCATCGCCTTCTTGGGATCGTAAGGCGTCTTGATCGAGGGGTCGAAGGCCGAATATTCGGGCGCTTCCAGGGTCTCGATCGGCACGCCGTAGCCGTGCAGCAGCCGGTCGACGATCGCCTTCTTGTCGATCGCCATGATCGCGGCGAGCCGCACGTTCTTGTCGAGCATCGGCTCCTTGTTGGTGATGAAGATCATGCCGATGTCGGTGATCGGCGTCGCCACCCCCGACAGGCCTTTGACCTTCTTAAGCCGGTCGAACTCCTCGTAGGGCACTTCAAGCGTGATGTCGGAGGAACCGGACTCGATCTCGGCCACGCGGGTCGTCGCGTCGGGGACGAACTTGAAGATCACGGTCTCGAACGCGGGCTTCTCGCCCCAATAATGGGGATTGGCCTTGAGCCTGAGGAACGCGTTGCCCTGGTATTCGTCCACCATATAGGGGCCTGAGCCGATCGGCTTCTTCTCGAAGCCTTCGGCGCCGACCTTTTCGTAATAGGCCTTGGGCAAAACATAGCCGGTCAGGAACGCCATCCACATGAAGAAGGTCGGCTCGTAGCGGATGGCGTCCGCATTGATCCGGTTGCCGTCGATCTTGTAGTTTCCGGCGGTCGACCAGATGAAGGAAATGGGATTGGCGCTGTCCTTCTTGCCGGCGCGCTCGAGCGACCAGACGACATCCTCTGGCTTCAGCGGCGACCCGTCCTGCCATTTGACGTCAGGGCGAACGTCCATCCAGAGTTTGGTCTTGTCGTCGTTCCAGCCCCAGGCCGTGAGAATTCCAGGCTTGAGCGTGAGATCCGGCGCCTGCCCGATATACTGGTCGAAAATGGAGCGGTAGATCGCCTGGATGGTCGGGTTGACGGCGGAGGTGCCGTCGGTCGGATCGAACGAGGGCAGGTTGACGTTAAAGGCGATGGTGAGCGTGTCCTTGGCTCCCGCGCGAACGGCGCCTGCGGCGAGCAGGTCGGCGAGAAACGCGCCCGCGCCGAGCGCCAGAGTTTGGCGCCGAGTGACCTCCACCATGCGTGACCTCCCAAATGATCCAAGCCGTCGGTCTCATGGTCCGCGGCGTCGCATTTTGCGTGCCACTTTCAGCCGACCGTTAATCGCAACGCTAGCAAAGTGGAATTGGCGAGGCAAGCAGGGGACGTGCAATTGTATGAGGCGGAATTTAATGCGCGTGCGGTCTTTCGTGGCTTGCGTCCGCCTTTTCCGTAAGCAGGCCTCTCATCGTTGACACCGCACAAGCCGCTAAATATGCTCACGCAAATAAATACCGGCAGAGGAATCCCTGAAGGAGCGAGCCGATGGCGGAAAGGTCCTTCGAGCGCGAAGTTCAGGACTTGCGACTTCAAGCCGGCGAGATCTTTCGCGGCGAAGGCATTCTCGCGATCACCAAGGCCCTGCTTCAGTCCGGCGTCTCCTACGTCGCCGGCTATCAGGGCGCGCCGATCTCGCATCTCATGGACGTGCTCGCCGACGCCAGGGACGTGATGAGCGACCTCGGCGTGCATTTCGAAACGTCCGCTTCGGAAGCCACCGCCGCCGCGACGCTCTCGGCTTCCGTCATGTATCCTGTTCGCGGCGCCGTGACGTTCAAATCGACCGCGGGCGCCAATGTCGCGGCCGACGCGCTCTCGAATCTCGCTTCGAGCGGCGTCACCGGCGGCGCGCTGATCGTCATCGGCGAGGATTACGGCGAGGGCTCCTCGATCATGCAGGAGCGCAGCCACGCTTATGCGATGAAATCGCAGATCTGGCTCCTCGATCCACGCCCCGACCTCCCGACGCTCGTGCGCATGGTGGAGGAGGGCTTCGAACTGTCGGAAGCCTCGAACTCGCCGGTCATGCTCGAAGTGCGCATCCGCACCTGCCATGTGCACGGGCAATTCGTCGCCAAGGACAACAAAAGGCCCGCCTTCACGCTCCGCCAGGCCTTGGAAAATCCGTCGCGCGACGTCAACCGCATCGTGCTCCCGCCGGCTTCGTTCATGCAGGAGAAGGAGAAGCTCGAGAAGCGCTGGCCGGCCGCGGTCGAGTTCATCAAGAGCCGCAAGCTCAACGAATTCTTTGGGCCGAAGGAGGGCGCGGTCGGAATCATCGTTCTCGGCGGCCTCTTCAACGGCGTGCTTCGCGCGCTTCAGCAACTGGGCCTCGCCGATGTCTATGGCGAGACCTCGATTCCGATCTATGTCCTCAATGTCGCCTATCCGATCATCGACGACGAGATGGTCGAATTCTGCCTCGGCAAGTCGGCGGTGCTGATGGTCGAGGAGGGGGCGCCCGATTATCTCGAACAGGCGCTGAACACGCTCATGCGCCGCCGCGACATCCAGACCCGGATTGCCGGCAAGGACGTCCTGCCGATGGGGGGCGAGTACACCGCGCCGGTCGTGGTCACGGGCGTGCGCGCTTTTCTTCTGGCCCATGCGCCAGAGCTTTTGCGCAACCAGCCGCCGATCCCCGATCCCGCGCCCATTCTCGCGCATGAGAAGGTCAAGGCGCTCGCCAAGACGGTGCCGCCGCGCCCGCCGGGCTTTTGCATCGGCTGCCCGGAGCGCCCGATCTTCGCCGCGATGAAACTGGTCGAGAAAGAGCTTGGGTCCCATCACATCTCGGCCGACATCGGCTGCCATCTGTTCTCGATCCTGCCGCCCTTCAACCTCGGCACGACGACGATGGGCTATGGCCTCGGGCCCGCTTCGGCTTCCGCCTTCAATGTGAAGTCGGACAGGCGGGTGATTTCCGTCATGGGCGACGGCGGCTTCTGGCACAACGGGCTCGCCTCGTCGATCGGCAACGCCGTCTTCAACAAGCAGGACGGCGTCACCCTCATCGTCGACAACTTTTATTCCGCCGCGACCGGCGGCCAGGACATTCCGTCGTCGAGGGCGCTGAACCCGCGTCGGAAAACGAACAATTCCATCGTCGATGCGGTCAAGGGCGTCGGCGCGACCTGGGTCAGGCAGATCGACCGGACTTACGACGTCGCCAAAGTCCGCGACACGTTGCGCGAGGCGCTGACCACCAAGGCCGAAGGCCCCAAGATCATCGTCGCCTCGTCCGAATGCATGCTGAACAAGCAGCGGCGCGTGCGGCCGCTGTTTGCGAAGAGCGTCGCGGCGGGCGAACGGATGGTGAAGGAGCGCTTCGGCGTCGACGAGGCGATCTGCTCCGGCGACCACGCCTGCATCCGCCTCTCGGGCTGCCCGTCGCTGTCGCTGAAACATACCGACGATCCGCTCAAGGACGATCCGGTCGCCGCGGTGGACAACGCTTGCGTCGGCTGCGGCAATTGCGGCGAGGTCGCGGAGGCGGCTGTGCTTTGTCCGTCGTTCTACCGCACCGAGATCATCTTCAATCCCAGCCGCTGGGACCGCCGCCTCGCCAACTTTACGCGAGCGCGTCATCGGCTGGCTGCAGCGCCGCCGCGAAGCCCGCCGGATCGCCTTTGCGTAAGACCGTTCGGTTTCGCGGTGGCTCTTCCCCTTCTCCCCAGGGAGAAGGTGGCCGACGAAGTCGGACGGATGAGGGCGTCGCGCCGGAAACCCTCACCCCCGACCCCTCTCCCGTAGCCCGTCGAGAGACGGGCGTTCTTCCGAACGCCCTTTGGGAAGAGGGGAGGAGCGCGGATGACTGAAGCCTCCCCAATCGGGCGGCCGGTCTCGCTCGACAAGCCGCTCGCCATCGCCATTCTCGCCATGGGGGGCCAAGGCGGCGGGGTGCTGGCGGACTGGATCGTCGAGGTCGCCGAGCATGTAGGCTGGGCGGCGCAATCGACATCCGTGCCGGGCGTCGCGCAGCGCACCGGCGCGACGATCTATTACATCGAGACGCTGCCGGCGCGAAATGGCGTCGCGCCCGTTTTCTCGCTCATGCCGACGCCGGGCGATGTCGATGTGGTGCTGGCGGCGGAGCTCATGGAGGCTGGCCGATCGGTCCTGCGCGGGCTGGTGACGCCGGACAAGACGACGCTCATCGCCTCGACCCATCGCGCCTATGCGGTGGCGGAAAAGGAAAAGCCGGGCGACGGCGCGGGCGATCCGTTCGTGGTGGTCGACGCGCTCGACTTCGCCGCCCGGCGGACGATCGCTTTCGACATGGAGAAGCTCGCGGTCGAACGCGGCACGGTGATCTCGGCTGCGATGCTTGGCGCCCTCGCCGGTTCAGGCGCGCTGCCGTTCGAGCGGTCGGCTTACGAAGACATCGTGCGCAAAGGCGTGCGCGGCGCGAATGCAAGCCTCGCCGCTTTCGCCGACGCCTTTGATCGCGCGCGCGCAGGCGAACGCGAGGCGCCGAACACCGGCCCGGTGAAGCGCCTCGACGACTTGCCAGAGAACGCGGGCCATCCCGAGCTCAACCGGCTCGTCGCGCGCCTGCGCTCGGACCTGCCGGAAAACGCGCGGCCGCTCGCCTTCGCCGGTTTGAAACGCGTCGTCGATTTCCAGGACGTGGCTTACGGCGACGACTATATCGACCGCCTCCGGAAGCTCGCCGCGCTCGATACGGCCAACGGCGGCGCGACGAAGAATTTCGCCTTCACGGCGGAAGCGGCGAAGCGGCTCGCCGTCGCCATGGCCTATGACGACGTCATCCGCGTCGCCGACATCAAACTGCGTCCGTCGCGGTTCGCGCGCCTGCGAGACGAAGCGGGCGCGGCGCCCGATCAGCTCGTCTATGCGACCGAGTACCTTCATCCGCGGGCTGAGGAGATCTGCGGCATGATGCCCGCGTCGCTCGGCGCGTTCATCGAGGCGCGCCCGTTGCTGTTCCGCGCCCTCGACCGCGTCGTTAATCGCGGCCGGCGCGTGCCGGTCGGGCGGATTTCTGGCTTCCTGCAGCTTTACGGCGTCGCGGCTCTGAGGCCCACGCGGCGCTCGAGCCTACGGCACAAGCGGGAGATCGAGCATTTGGAGGCGTGGCTCGCCCGGGCGTCCGAACTTGTGCCGAAGAATTACGATCTCGCGGTCGAGGTCCTGCGCTGCCGGCGCCTCGTCAAGGGCTATTCCGACACCCATGCGCGCGGCTTGAGCAAGTTCGACCGGGTGATGGCGAAGGCCCCCCGACTCGCTCCACGCGAGGACGGGTCGCAATGGATGGCCCGGCTTATTTCGGCGGCGCTCATGGACGAAACAGGAGAGGCGCTCGACGGGGTCGCGAAGACGGTCGACACGCTTTAACCGGCCCGGGCGTCAGGGGGCCCATCGGGCGGGCGCCCGGGCCGTCCGTGGCCTAGGAATTGACCTCGGTCATCGAATCGGGCTTCCGCACAAGGCTCGGAATCGGCGCTTGTTGAGTGAAAAGCGTCGCTCTTCCGGAAGAAATTCAATCGTATTGGCGTCTTTGGCGCGCAAATGGCCGCCCTTTACCTTGACGCCCGGCCGATGACCTGCGCCGGCCTTGTCCCGGCGCCGCGCCGTCTCGGCCATGACGCCTTCAACAGCGCCAACGCCTAACGCTGGAAGAGCCCGACATTTTCTTGTCATAAACCGAAATCCGCCTTATGATCCGGAAATGAGCACCGAACGGGGCGCGAAAGATTGAGATGCAACCTGAAGGAACGGCCCCCGGAATTCCTGACTCCAATCGCCCGTAACCCATTGAAAAGTCCCGATTCGGAAAAATAAACGCTAGTAAACGCCAGCAGTTTTACTAGCGTTTGGTCACCTTTACGCTCGTTTATTGGCGTTTATGCCTCAATAAGCTCGCCCGAGGGTTGCAGCGGCAGGGTCCGCCCCTGGCCGAGGCGCCGGTTTCGCCGGAGCGAAAGGCGCCCTAATCTGGCGCCATCCCTCAAGCCTCACCATAAGGCCCCGCCCCATGACGTTAGCCCGCTACCCCTCGCTCATCGACAAGGTCGTCTTCATCACCGGCGGCGGGTCGGGCATCGGCGCGGCGATGGTCGAGGCCTTCGCCGAGCAGAAAGCCAATGTCGCGTTCGTCGATATCGCCGTCGAGGCGTCCAAGGCGCTCGTGGGCAAGATCGGCGCCTCCCACCCGCCGCCGCTCTTTCTTCAGTGCGATCTCACCGACATCACCGCGCTCGAAGCGGCGATGGAGGAGGTTCGCCAGCGCATGGGGCCGATCGCCGTGCTCATCAACAACGCCGCCGACGACCAGCGCCAGGCGGCGGACGAAGTGAGCGAAGAGGACTGGGACCGCACGATGGCGCTGAACCTCAAGCACCAGTTCTTCGCCGCCCAGATCGCGCGCCGCTCCATGCGCGAGCTTGGCGGGGGCGCGATCGTCAATTTCTCATCGACCGCCTGGATGCTCGGGGTGCCCCGATTGTCGGTCTACGCCACCGCCAAAGCTGCGGTCATCGGCCTGACGAACAGTCTCGCGCGCGAGTTCGGCCCCGACAACATCCGCGTCAACGCCATTGCGCCTGGCGCAGTCATCACCGAGCGGCAGCGCCGACTCTGGATGAGCGAGGAGCACATCGCCGACTTCCGCGCGCGTCAATGCATCAACCGAACCTTGCTCGCCGAAGATGTCGCGCGCCTTGCGCTGTTTCTATCTTCTGACGACAGCGCTATGATTACTAAGCAATGCTATCAGGTGGATGGCGGACTGCGTTAGTTCGCCTCGACAAAAATGAACTTGATCACGCCTTCGTGAGGGCGCATCCTTCGAATTCTACGGCGGCCCAACTCAAGACCGCCCGAATAGGGGAGAGAACGATGACAGTTGCCCGCATTCTTGATCAAAAGGGGCGCGACGTTTTCACCACCCAGCCGCATCGCACTCTGAAGGAAGTCATTGAGCTGCTGGCCGAAAGAGGGGTGGGAGCGGTGGTCGTCTCGGACGCTTCGCTCAGCGTTCTGGGCATACTTTCGGAACGCGACGTTGTCCGCGTGCTCGCCAAACACGGCGCTTCCGCGCTCGATGATCCCGTGTCGCGTTACATGACGCCGAAGGTCATCACCGCGACGCGCGACGACACCATCGACCATGTCATGCAGACGATGACGGCGGGCCGGTTTCGGCATGTTCCGGTCGTGGAAGAAGGGCGCCTGATCGGCATCGTCTCGATCGGCGACGTCGTCAAGCGCCACGTCAATGCGCTCGACAGCGAGCGCCAGGCTCTGCGCGAATATATCGCGACGGCTTAGTTTGGCGGGCCCGCCTGGGCGACAGCTCCGGCGGCGTCGGTCGGGTTGAGTTCGACATGTTCCCGAATTTCGCCGGCCGCCTTGCGGATTGCCTCCCGGCCGAGCGCGATCAATTCGTCGGCGCGGTGGAACTCGAACATGCCGATCTTTCCGACCCTGACCTGCACGAGCGCGTCCGGCGGGTCGCCGGCGAGTCTTGAGCGCATGATGCGGTCCTGGAGAATGTCGAACGCGCTGACCATCGAGGTCATCAGGCCGGGCGCCGGACTCTCCCCGTTGACCCTCGCCCCGTTTGAGCCGCGCCACCACCGGGAGATCATGCCGCTCGTGTCGTGCGGCGGCTCGTCGCCCGCCGCGGCAGGCTCCGTTCGGCCGAACGGGTCCTGAATGGCCGTGCCGCGGCCAAAGCGGTCGCTTGAAATGTTGAGCGCGATGACGCGCTCGGCGCCGAGAGCGCGGGCGACGCTGACCGGCACGGGATTGACGATCGCGCCGTCGAACAGCCAGCGCCCGTCGACCTTCACGGGTTCGAAGACGCCAGGCAGCGCATAAGAAGCGCGGATCGCGTCGACGAGAAGCCCGCGCCGGAGCCAGATCTCGTGTCCGCCGCCGATCTCGGTGGCGACAGCGGCGAATTGGACCGGCAAGTCCTCGATCCGAAGTCCGCCAAGCCCCGCCTCGAGCCTCGTTCGAAGCCGCTGGCCGCCGATGAGCCCGCTGCCAGTGAACGAGAAGTCCAGGAGGCCAAGCACCCGGCGACGGGTCAAGGCCCGAGCGAAAGCCTCGAGCATATCGAGCCGACCGGCCGCGTAGCAGCCTCCGACCAGGGTGCCGATCGAAGAGCCGACAATGACGTCGAGCTTCAGGCCCAGCGCGTCGAGCTCCCGAAGCGCGCCGATATGGGCCCAGCCGCGCGCGGCGCCCGCTCCGAGCACGATCCCGACTTTCGCTCGCCGCCGCCCGCCGTTCACCGCAGGCTCAGTGTCGATTCTGCGATGAGCCGCTCTAAACATCGCTGAATTCGCCCCGAAATGCCCTCACCGTTCCCTTTCCCTGCGAAACTTAAGCTTGCGCCCCAGATCTCGCCAGACCATTAACGTGAATGTGCTCGGCTGAGCCGTCAGCCCCGCGCGGCGGTCGGTTCGATGAATGCGAGCCGGGCCGTGTCGCCGTCCCTCTCGACCCGGCGATAGAAGCAGGATCGCCGGCCGGTGTGGCAGGCTCCGCCGTCGCCGCCGACGGTGACGAAAGCAAGAAAGGCGTCCTGATCGCAGTCGACCCGCATTTCGACCAGCGTCTGGGCTTGGCCCGAGGTGTCTCCCTTGCGCCACAGAGCGTCGCGCGAACGCGACCAATAATGGACGATTCCGGTCGCTAGCGTCTCCCGCAAAGCAGCCTCGTTCATGTGCGCGACCATCAGCACGTCGCCGCGCAAGGCGTCGATCGTCACGCAAGTCGTAAGGCCGTCGGCGCCAAACTTCGGCTGGAACGCCTGACCTTCCTCCCGATCACTCGCCGCGCCGGGCCGTGCTTCCGATTTGACGCTCACGCTCATCCCCGTCTTCGTCGCCTGCGGCTTCGCACAGGTTTCTAAGCCCTCGATTTCGGCTTTCTCGCGACCTATATAGGGAACGTTGAGGATCGAGTGGGATGATCAGCGATATCTACAATCAGCGAATCCTTGAGCTCGCGGGCAATATCCCCCGGCTCGGCCGGCTCGCGCAGCCAGACGCCAGCGCCAAGGCGCACTCGCGCCTGTGCGGTTCGACCGTGACGATCGACCTTTGCGTGGAAGACGGGCGGGTCACTGATTTCGCCCATGACGTGAAGGCGTGCGCGCTCGGTCAGGCGTCCTCGTCGCTGATGGCTCGGCATATCATTGGCTCGACCGCCGAGGAACTGAACGCGCTGCGCGACCGCGTGACGCGGATGCTGAAGGCGAACGGCCCGCCGCCCGATGGCAAATGGGCGGACTTCGCCGTGCTCGAGCCGGTGCGCGATTATAAGGCCCGCCACGCCTCGACCTTGCTAACGTTCGACGCGGTCGCCGATGCGTTGTCGCAGGTCGTCGCGCGCGAGGCGGCTCGCGAGACCGCGCCGTCGTGAGCGCGTTGGTTTTCGCGCCGCGCCGCGCCGCCCACGCGGTCATCCGCTTCTATCAGCTGACGCTCTCGAGCGTGGCCGGTCGGCAATGCCGGTATTTGCCGACCTGTTCGGCTTATGCGGACGAGGCGATCGACCGCCATGGCGTTTGGGTGGGCTCCTGGATGGGGCTGGCGCGCGTGTGCCGCTGCCACCCTTGGGGCGGATCTGGCTACGATCCGCCGCCCGAGCGGCCTCCCGTGGACGCCTCGTGGGCGCAGCCCTGGCGTTATGGGCGCTGGCGCTCGGCCAAGTGAGCCTTGTCTCTGCCGCCCGCGGCCTTTAAGGACGGGCGCCGTCCCTGATACAGCCCAAGAGTTTTGACCGATGGCCGAGCCGCGCCGGGCCGCCACAACTGCGCCTCGCTTTGAAGGCGGTCGCTTCCTCATCGTCGAGGCGCGTTATTACGACGCGATCGGCGCCCACCTGCTCGCCGGCGCGACCCGTGCAATTGAGGCGGCGGGCGGAATGTACGACCTCATCAGCGTAGCCGGGGCGCTGGAAATCCCGGCCGGCATGGCGATCGCTCTTGATGCAGCGAAGGCCGCGAGCCGACCCTATGACGGAGCGGTCGCGCTCGGCTGTGTGGTGCGGGGCGAAACCTTTCATTTCGAGATCGTCGCCGGCGAGTCCGCGCGGGCGCTGATGGACATGTCGGTCGCGCGCCGCCTTGCGCTCGGCAACGGCATCCTCACGACCGAGACGATCGCACAGGCCGAGGAGCGCGCCGATCCGGAACGCGGCGACAAAGGCGGCGACGCGGCGCGCGCGGCGATCGGCCTTGCCCATCTTGCGCGTCGGCTTGTCGATCGATGAAACGCTCGGACAAGCGCTCGGCGGCTCGGCTCGCCGCCTCGCAGGCGCTCTACCAGATGGAGATCACCGACAAGGGCCTCAATGATATTCTCGCTGAATTCGAGGCTCACTGGCTCGGGCAGGAGATCGAAGGGAATGCCTATCTGCCCGCCGACCCGGCGTTCTTTCGCGACGTTGTCTCTGGCGTCCTGCACGATCAATTGCGGATCGACCGCGCCCTCGACGACACGCTCGCCAAGGGCTGGCCGCTGCGGCGAGTCGAAGCGCTGATGCGCGCCATCCTGCGCGCCGCGTTCTATGAGCTGCGAAGTCGATCTGATGTGCCGGCTCGGGTCGTGGTGACGGAATATGTCGACGTCGCCGCGGCTTTCTTCGGCCCCGAGGAGAGCGGCATGATCAACGCCGTACTCGACGCGCTCGCGCGCCAGACGCGACCGGCAGAATTCGCCCCGGAGCCCTGAGCCGGCTCGGCGCTACCTATCCCGACCCCGAGCGCCGGATCCACTCATCCTCGTCGACCGTCTCGACTCCCAATTCCTGCGCCTTGGCGAGTTTCGAGCCGGCGCCGGGTCCGGCCACGACAAGGTTGGTCTTGGCGGAGATCGAGCCCGAGACCTTCGCTCCGAGCCGCTCGGCGATCGCCTTGGCTTCGTCGCGCGTCATCTTTTCCAGTGAGCCGGTGAACACGATCGTCTGCCCGGCGAGCAGATGGCCGGCGGCGATCGCCTCCATCGGCTCGATCGTCACTTCTTTCACGAGCGCGTCGAGGGCCGCTTCGTTGCGTGGCTCGGCGAAGAAGTCGGCGATCGCCTCAGCGACGACGGGCCCGATTCCGCCGATCGCGGAAATCTCTTCGGCGGCGTTTTCGACCCGCGCGGCGGCGCGCAAGGTTTCCCAGTCGCCGAAATGGCGCGCGAGGCGCCGCGCATTGGTCTCGCCGACATGGCGGATTCCGAGCGCAAAGAGGAACCGATTGAGCGGCACGATGCGGCGCGCATCGATGGCGTTGAACATGTTGCGCGCTGAAGTCTCGCCGAACCCTTCCCACTCGCGCAAAGGCGGGCGGCCTTGCCCGTCGCGCGCATGAAGCGTGAAAATGTCCGCAGCCGTGCGGATCAGGCCTTCGGTGAAAAAAAGCTCGATCAGTTTTTCGCCCAGTCCCTCGATGTCGAATGCGTTGCGGGATGCGAAATGCTTGAGACCTTCGACCGCCTGCGCCGGACAGATGAGCGTGCCGGTGCAGCGGCGCACGACATCCGCGACCCCCGTCTTCTCGTCGATCTCGCGCAGAGCCGCCGAGCCGCAGATCGGGCATATGAACTCTCCTTTTTCGTCTTGAGGGAAAACGTAAGGCTTCGGTTCCGGGTGCGGTCGCTTGTCGAGCACCACCGCAAGCACCTGCGGGATCACGTCGCCGGCGCGTTGCACCACCACCGTGTCGCCGACGCGCACGTCCTTCCGCTCAATCTCGTCCTCGTTGTGCAGGGTGGCGTTGGAGACAACGACGCCGCCGACGGTCACAGGTTTTAGCTTGGCGATTGGCGTCAGCGCACCGGTGCGGCCGACATTGATCTCGATCGCCTCGACAATCGTCGTCGCCTGCTCGGCCGGGAACTTGTGCGCGACCGCCCAGCGCGGGGAACGCGAGACGAAGCCGAGCCGCTGCTGCAGCGTCAGATCATTGACCTTGTAGACGACGCCGTCGATGTCATAGCCGAGCGTCGCCCGCTGCTCTTCGATGGAGTGATATTGCGCGAGCATCTCCGTCGCGGAGCGGCAAAGCTTGGTCAACCGAAGATTGGTCGACAGGCCAAAGCGCCCCATGGCCTCGATGGCGCCGAACTGGGTGGAAGCAAAGGGCTCGCTCACTTCTCCCCAGGCGTAGGCGAAAAACTGCAAGGGCCGCTCGGCGGTCATGCGCGGATCGAGCTGACGCAGGGAGCCGGCGGCAAAGTTGCGCGGATTGGCGTAGATCGGCTTGCCGGCGACCGCCTGGCGCGCGTTGAGCGCGGCAAAGTCGGCATGGCGCATGTAGACTTCGCCGCGCGCCTCGAAAATCTTCGGCGCGCCCTCGAGGCGCTTCGGGATCGCTTCCACTACCCGCACGTTCGCGGTCACGTCCTCGCCTTCATAGCCGTCGCCGCGCGTTGCGGCCTGGACGAGTTCGCCATCCTGGTAGCGCAGACTGCAGGAGAGCCCGTCGATTTTCGCTTCCGCAACGACATCGAGCGGCGCGCTCTCGCTTAAGCCCAGAAAGCGACGCACGCGGGCGCAGAACTCCTCGGCCTCTTCATCGGCGAAGATGTTGCCGAGGGAGAGCATCGGCACGCGATGGCGGACCTTGGCGAATTTCTCCGACGGCGCGGCCCCGACCTTGCGATTGGCGGAGTCCGCATCGACAAGTTTGGGGAACGCCTCTTCAAGCGCGGTGTAACGCCGGCGCAGCGCGTCATATTCGGCGTCGGAAATGGTCGGCGCATCTTGCCCGTGATAGCGCTGGTCATGCTCGGCAATCTCGGCCTGGAGCCGCGCGTGCTCTTCCCGCGCCTGGGCGAGAGTGAGCTTCGGCGCTTTCGGCTCTTTCGTCATGGGTCTCAAATTAGCGCAGCGTGGAGGATGGTGGAAGGCGACGGGCTTAACCGGCGGCTAACCCGTTTGCGCGATTGGTAGCGTCGGCGAGACGGCGGTCTGGGCGACCGTGCGTCATGAGATCTCGATCCGCCTGCCCATAAACCGAGATCTTCGATGCGCGCCCTGATTGCCTTGTTTCTTGCCGCCTTGCTCTCCGGATGCTGCGTCGGCGGCTATCCGCCCATGTGGAGCGCCGATCCGCCTCCATTCAACGCCTTCCAGGCCGGCATGAAGCTCGCGGTCGGCATGCCGACGGACGTCGCAATCCTTATTGTTGGCTCCCGGCCGGTCTCATCCAAGGCGACGAGCTGCGGCGTCCTCGGGGGATACGAGTGGCCATGCGACGTTCTCAAATTCGGCTGCTGCGAGGGCAATCAGCTTACTGTCTACATCGCGCCGACGCCTGACGGCCGCGGCGCCGTGAACAGCTGGGCCGTGGGCAAGGGTTGATCCGGGGGGCGGCCCTCGCCTCGCGCCTCAGAAGCGTCAGGCGTTCGCCCAGTTATCGCCTATGTGGTCCCTCTCAATAGCCCCTCGGCGGCTTCGCGTCGCCCAAATCCAACCCGGCTTTGGTCATCGAGGAGCAGCCATGATCGGCGCAAGCGAAACAGTGCGTTTCCCGAAAGACGAACCGTTGCGCCAAGTTTCAGTGGCGAGCGGCAGCGTGCCAGGGTTCAGCAAGGTTCCCGAAGTCACCCTCGGGTTCTGGATCATCAAAATCCTCGCGACGACGCTCGGAGAGACCGGCGGGGACGCCGTGACCATGTCGATGAATCTCGGCTACGCAGTAGGGACGCTGATCTTTCTAGCGATCTTCCTGGGCGCCGTCTCCGTCCAGATTCGCTGAAAAACTGCAATGCTTACCTCTATTGGCTGACCATCGTCGCGACGACGACTGTCGGCACAACGATCGCCGACTTTGTCGATCGCTCGCTGGGGATTGGATATTTTGGAGGCTCCAAGCTGGTGCTGGCATGCCTGATGGCGTCGCTTGCCGTCTGGCGATGGTCGGAAGGCACGGTCTCGGTCAACACGATCGTCACGCCGAAGGCCGAATTGTTCGACAAAGCCCACGACCAGTGGCGGCTTCGAGATCAGCCGCTATCTCGCCTCGGCGATCCTCGCCGGGCTCATCGTCGCGCTGATTGCAGTGTTGCCGCAGAGGGCCGGCGCCCATCCCGGCGCCCGCGGCGAAGAAGGCTGATTTAATCGCGACAGCGTTCGGGGCGGACGAACAAGATGGCGTTAACGCTAGATGGCGCCCGCCTCTGCCTTCGAGACAAAATCGCCGATATGCTTGAGGTAAACCGGCACGAGCGCCGAGGGAAAGTCGTGGCCCATGCCGGCAACGATGATCAATTCGGCGCCGGGGATGCTCTCGGCGGTGTCCTTGGCCGCGGCCGCGGGTATGACCGGATCATCGGCGCCGTGCAGGACGAGCGCGGGACAGCGCAGCTCGTTTAAGAGCGCGTTGCGAGGCGGGGCGACGATCAACGCCGCCGACTGACGCGCGACGCCGGCTAGATCGAAAGGCGCATAATCCGTGCGGCGCTCGGCCCTCGCGCGCATCTCCGCTTCGCTCAATGGAAAGCCCGGACCGGACAGCGCCTTTTGCACGAGGATGCTCGCGTCAATGAGATCGTCGCGGCTTGTGCCGTTCGGCGGACGGAACAGCACCGACAGCGTTTCCGGGTTCCCCGACGGCAGATCTCGACGCCCCGTGGTGGACATAATCGAGACAAGGCTCTTCGTCCGGTCCGGATGGTTGATCGCGATCAGTTGCGCGATCATGCCGCCCATCGAGGCGCCGACGATATGCGCGCGCTTGACGCCGAGCGCGTCCATGAGTTCGACGGCGTCGTTGGCCATGTCATCGAGAGAATAGGGAACGTGTGGCCGTCTCCCGGCCATGACCTCGGCAAAGAGCGCGCGAGGGTCTGGCGCTGTCTGGCCGGCGAGATGGGTCGATTTGCCAACGTCGCGATTGTCGAACCTGACAACCCGAAACCCCTTCGCCGCCAGTCCATGGCAGAGGGCCTCCGGCCAAAAGATGAGCTGGGCGCCGAAGCCCATGATAAACAGGATGAGCGGATCGCCGTCGCGTCCGAAGCTTTCATATTCGATGTCGATTCCATTGGCTCGAACTTGCGGCATGTGTTCTCCAGCGACTGTTGTTCTGCCGAGTTTAGACCAGCGTCCGGTCGGCCGAAAATCCTGCTTGTCATGCCCGCGAAAGCAGGCATCCAGCAAGGCTTGCCCAAATTCGTGATTCCCGCTTACGAGCGTGTGAAGGAATGGTCGTTTGGCCGTGCTGTGATTCTGTGTCGCTGACTTGTGTGGTGTGAATCGGCGATGAGGGAAGCGCGTGGAGCGTGGCCGGACCGGGGGCAAGTGGGTTGGGACATGATTGACCTTGAAGGGCTGCTGCCGGCGGATCATCGGGCGCGCCTTGGAGCTTTGTCGAGAGCCTCGATCGGGGCATTATGAGCAGGCGAAGTCGCGCGAAGGGGAGGCGGGCCGCCCCGCCGCTGATCCGGCCGTTCTCGTGGCGCTATGCTTTGCGCGGCGGTCGAAGGGGTGGGGTTCGGGACGCTCATCACGGCGCCCGATTGACCGCGCTCCAACAAAAAACCGATTCCTTCACACGCTCGAACGCGGGAATGACATGAGGCTCGCTCACCCTCCATCATCGCCCTTGCATGCGCAGCCTTTCGACCGGGCTGGATTGACAACCGTTTGCCGGCTGACAGCCCTCGCGGCGCGCGATCACAAATATGTGTTCCTGTTCGTGCATCCCGTGGCGAATCGGACCGTACTGCATGTGTGTACACCCAGCGAAGGCGCCTCCTCATGCAGAAATTCCTTGTTACTCTCGTCGTCGGCCTTGTGCTTTCGGCTCCAGCCTCCGCCGCTGTTGTTCTCGGTGGACCCGTTGATCTGTCCTCCGGAACACCGTTTACTTTTGGCCCGTCGTCGACGGACCAATTTTCTTTCAGTTACCCGACGAGCGGATATTTCGCCGACACTTTCGTTTCGACGACGGGCACAGCCGAAGTGTCGAGTTTTGGCGGGTTTCTCGGTATTCCCGTCGAGCCGAGCACGTTTTTCACGGACATGCGCAACGGCAGCGACGTCCTCTTCGGGCCGGACCAGTTCGGCTCCTATGCGTCTTTCCCGACCGCGACGGATATCCCCTACTCCTCGGGTGACAGCTTCCTTGGCCTTCGCTACACCGTCGGAGCGGACACTTACTACGGATTTGCGCGATTCGCCGGGCCCAATCTTGAACTCTACGGCTTCGAGACAACGCCCAACGCCGACATCGGTGCGAATTTCCCGGTTGCGCAGGTCCCGGAACTTTCCACCTGGGCGATGATGGCGCTGGGCTTTGTCCGGACGGCCCTCCTCGCCGCGCGCCGTCGATCGTTCCGCCTTGGCTGACGCCGCAGGCCTGACGCGCGAGGGGGCGCGCTACGCTTGGCGATAGGCTTGCCTGTCATCTTCGCGCAAGCGGCGATGACAGGAGGACCGCTCAGCCCTCCATCAGCGCCGTCACATGGGCGGCGACCGAGCGCGAGAGCCCTTCGAGGTCGTAGCCGCCTTCCAGCACCGACACGACGCGCTCGTGGGCATGGACGCGCGCGGTTGCCATGAGCTTGTGCGTCGCCCAGGCGAAGTCGGCTTCGGTGAGGTTGAGACTGCCGAGCGGATCGCGCCGATGCGCGTCGAACCCGGCCGAGATGATCACGAGATCCGGCGCGAACGCCTCGAGGCGCGGCAGGATCACGCTCTCCATGGCCTCCCGGAAGGCGTCGCCTCCGTCGCCGGCCCTTAAAGGGGCGTTGACGATCTGGTCGTGCTCGCCCCGCTCTCGAAGCGCGCCGGTGCCGGGATAATGCGGCATCTGGTGAGTTGAGGCGTAGAGCACGGTCGGATCGTCCCAGAAGATGTGCTGGGTGCCGTTGCCGTGATGGACGTCGAAATCCATGATCGCGACGCGCTCGGCGCCATGCGCTTTTTGCGCGTGCCGGGCGGCGATGGCGGCGTTGTTGAAAAAGCAGA
This sequence comes from uncultured Alphaproteobacteria bacterium, assembly GCA_963726105.1. Taxonomy (GTDB): domain Bacteria; phylum Pseudomonadota; class Alphaproteobacteria; order Rhizobiales; family Beijerinckiaceae; genus Roseiarcus. The sequence continues at coordinate 35,444 of CAVSBJ010000009.1, read as the reverse complement.
AGCCCATCGGGGTCGCGACTTCGGCGTGATGCCCGGGCGGCCGGGTCGAGACGAAGGCGTTGCGGGCCTTGCCGCCCATCACCTCGTCGACGGCGAAGATCGCGCCTCCGGCGGCGCGAAGCGCGGCCTCGAACGAGCCCGGCGACATGGACGTGTCCTGATCGATCGCGGTCCGGCCGTGCTTCGGCGTCGCCGCCCGGATCGCCTCGATGTATTCCTGCGGATGGACGCGGGCGATCGATGCGTCGTCGGCGCGCGGCGCGACATCGCGCGCCAGCATCTGAAACGTCTCGCTCTCGAGCGCGCGTTCGATCGCGCGCAGGCGATCGGGCCGCTCGGGATGGCCCTCGCCCATGTCGTGCTCGAGGCAGGCGGGGTGGGAGACGACGAGCGTCGTTCCGCTTTTCACGTCTTGGCTTCCGATTTCCGTTCTCCCGAGGTTGAGCCGCATGTCTCGCGCTCCTGTCGCCGAAAGTCCATTCCGACCAACGCCCGAGAGTGGCTTATGGGTCAAACCTAACTTAGTATTGAACGAAGCTCGCTAACCGGGCCGGCGCTTCATGGGCTTAAGCGGACAAAGGGTTTGACAGCAAAAGACGAGCAGGTTCAGCCATTCTGGCGCACGAAGACTCTCGACGAAATGAGTGTCGCCGAATGGGAAAGCCTGTGCGACGGCTGCGGCCGGTGCTGCCTCGTCAAGCTCGAGGACGAGGACACGGGCGACATCCATTTCACCGATATCGGCTGCAAGCTGCTCGACGGCAAGACGTGTCGATGCATCGACTATCCTCGCCGTCACCGGCGGGTTCCCGATTGCGTGAGGCTCACGGCGGATGTGGTCCGTCAATTGAGCTGGCTCCCGGTCACCTGCGCCTATCGATTGGTGGCCAAAGGACAGGACCTGCACAGCTGGCACCCGCTGGTGTCAGGCTCGCCCGACAGCGTACACGACGCCGGCGTCTCGGTGCGCGGCCGGGTATCGGCCAGCGAGACCGACATTCCGCCGGAGCATTGGCCACGCCGGATTGTCAAATGGCCGAACCGCAAGCCGCGCGCCCGGCGCTAGATGTTTGCCATCAAGGGAACGGCGGGCGTTGCCTTGGGTTCGGCAACTCTCCCTTCGCTGCTAGCGCTGCAGTCTTGCGTTCCTTGGTGCGTCGGACCGTCGACCACACCGAGATAGGAAAACGACATGCAAATGCTGCGCCCTGGCCACCCGCACTTCGGTCGGGACCGGTGCGCGTTCAAGACGATCGCGGTGAACGCCGATCTTGAGCGGCCGATATCGGAAGGCGCCGGGCGGCGCCTAATCTGAGTGCGCGGCACCCGACCACCGCAAGGGCCCCGGCATGCCAAGCCTTCCCTTCCCGCCGAAGAGCCGCAGCCTATGCCGAGCCGAGAAATCAGGTTAAGCCGCCTCCGAATTGTCAGCTCGATGAAGGCTTGAGCCCTTGTTCGCATTTGCTTCGCCAACCCACGACGCGACGCCAGTATGGTTCGCCAGCAGCGAAAACTGGCCCTCCGTCAAATCGACGATCGGCAAGGCCGCTGCGGCCTTCGCGGACCGTTGCGGCTTCCGGCCTACGGCCGGAAGCATGCAGCTTCTCCCAGGCGAGGGCGGCGTCCTCGCGGGCGTCGTGTTCGGAATTGACGAAGCGAACGCGCCGACGCGCGATCCCTTCGGCCCGGGCAAGCTCGCAACGTCGCTGCCCGAAGGGGTATATCGATTCGCCAACATGCCTCGAGACGCCGATCTCGCGGCGCTCGGCTTCCTGCTCGCGCTCTATCGGTATGATCGGTTCAAGGTGAGCAAGGGGCCGGCGCCCCAGCTCGTCGCGCCCGACGAGGTCGACGCCGCTCGGATTCAGCGCATCGCCGAGGCGGTCGCCTTTGGACGCGATCTCGTCAACGCGCCCGCCAATGTCCTCGGCCCGAACGCGCTTGAACAGGAGGCTGTCAAGCTCGCCGAGCATTTCGACGCCAGTATCACCATGGTGCGCGGCGACGAACTCATCGACGCCAATTTTCCCCTCATCCATGCGGTCGGGCGCGCGGGCGCCGAAGAGCCTCGGCTCGTCGACTTTTCCTGGGGACGCGAAAACGCGCCAAAAGTGTCGATTATCGGCAAGGGGGTGACGTTCGACACCGGCGGTCTCGACATCAAGCCGGCGTCCGGCATGGAGCTTATGAAAAAGGACATGGGCGGGGCGGCCACCGCGCTGACGCTCGCGCGGATGATCATGGAAGCAGGCCTTGATCTTCGCCTGAGGACGCTGATCCCAATCGTCGAGAATGCGATCTCCGCGCCGGCGATGCGCCCGGGCGATGTGATCGTCAGCCGCAAGGGGATCTCGGTCGAAGTCGGCAACACCGACGCCGAAGGGCGGATGATCCTTGCGGATGCGCTCGCGCTTGCGGATGACGACGCGCCGGAGCTGATGTTCGACTTCGCGACCTTGACCGGCGCCGCGCGGGTCGCGCTCGGCCCGGACTTGCCGCCTTTCTACACTAACGACGACACGCTCGCGGGCTCGATCGCCGGCCATTCCGCGCGCGTGCGTGATCCCGTATGGCGCATGCCGCTCTGGCGCCCTTACGACGCGATGATCGAGGGCTCAGTCGCCGACATCAGCAATTCGGGCTCTGGGGCCGGCATGGCCGGCTCGATCACCGCGGCGCTCTTTCTGCGGCGATTTGTTGAGAAAGCCAGATCCTGGGCGCATTTCGACGTTTACGCTTGGAACCCGAAGCCGCGCGCGCATGGGCCAGCGGGCGGCGAGATCCAGGCGGCGCGCGCTTTGTTCGAGCTCTTGAGCGAGCGCTATCCGAGGCGATGAGATAAGGCTGCGCCTCCTGCTTAGCCGATCAGCCAAGGCAGGAGCGCCGGGATCACCGCGGGCGTCACGACGGCGTTGAGTCCCATCGCAAGACCGGCGAACACCCCCGCGACTGGATCGACCGCGAACGCGCGCGCGGTGCCAATGCCGTGCGACGCAAGCCCGACGGCGAAGCCGCGCGCCGCGTAGTCGGTCACGCCGAGCGCGTCCATGAGCGGGGTCACGATGATCGCACCGAAAACGCCAGTGGCGATGACGAGGACGGCGGTCAGCGGCGGCGCGCCGCCCAGCGTTTCGGTCACCGCCATCGCAACGCCCGCGGTGATCGACTTTGGCGCCAGCGCGATGAGGACCGGGCGCGGCGCCCCGAGCGCCCGGGCGACCAGGACCGCCGACGCGATGGCCACGATCGCCCCAACAAGAAGAGCCGCCGCGAGTGGCCAGAAATTCCGTCTGACCAGCGCGAAATTGGTGTAAATCGGCACGCCGAGCGCGACCGTCGCTGGCCCGAGCAGGAAATGCACGAACTGCGCGCCGTTGAAATACGTCTGGTAATCCGTGCCGGTGAGCTTGAGCAGGCCACCGAGCAACGCAATAGAGATCAGCACCTGATTGACGATCGGGCGCCGGCCCGCCGCCTTCGCGAGCGCGTCGGCCAGGAGGAAGGCCGCGAGCGTCGCCGTCAGCCAAAAGAGCGGCGTCGTCTGCAGATAGACCCACAGGCGAAACGGGGTCATGCGTCCGCCTTCGTTCCCGTGAGACGCTTGACGAGGAGAAAGATTCCGACTGTGGCGACCAGCGTCGCAACCGTCGAGACGACAAGCGCCACGGCCAGCGCCAATCCCTGTTCGCGCAACAGGCCCATATATTGCACCACGCCGACGCCCGCGGGCACGAACAAGAGCGGCAAAGCCGCAAGCAGCCCTCTCGCCGCCCTGCCGAGGTCGCTCTCCGTCAGCGCCTCCTCATCGAGCGGCCGCCAGCGCAGGTAGAGGCTAAGCGCGACGACTAGCAAAGCGAGCCCGACAACCGGCCCGGGCGCGGGTAGCGCAAGTCCCCGCGCCGCGACCTCGCCGACGAGCTGAAAGGCCAGGAGAATGAAAAAGCCGCGGATCATGTCGGTTTGTCGCCGCCGGGGGCGGCGAGGTCAATGCGACCGCTTACGCGCCCGCGATGATCGATCTCAGAACACTACGCGCCGCCTGAAGACCGCACGGCGTTGCGAGCAGCGTTTGGCTTCGCGGCGCCCTTGCTTTATCGGGGACACACAGGGAGGGGATGGCATGGCTCTGACGAAACACGCGCGGCCGACGGTCCACGACCTGCGCAAGCTCAAAGGCAAGCGCCAATTGACGATGCTGTTCGTCGAAACGCCGGAAGAGGCGGCTGCGGCGTCTGCGGCTGGCATTGATATTCTGTCGATCGTTGAACACCTTTGGTCGCCGGCGATGCGCGAGGCGGCGGGCGACTGCTTCGTTCAGGTTGGACTCATCTACGGTCAGCATTGCACCTACGAGGACTATCTGCGCGCTGCGCACAAGAACCTGATGATCGGTGGGGACGCGTTCTATTGCGCCGGCAGTCTCGAAACGATCACGAAGCTCGCCGCCGAAGGGATTCCGGTCGTCGGTCATGTCGGGCTCATCCCGGCGCGGGCGACATGGAGTGGCGGATTCAAAGCGGTCGGAAAAACCGCCGCCGAAGCGATGCATGTCTATCATCAGGTCAAAGAGCTTGAGGCGGCAGGCGCGGTGGCGGCCGAGATCGAGGTTGTGCCCGCCCGCGTAGCGAGCGAGATCTCGAAGCGCACCACGCTCGTTCTGATGTCGATGGGGGCAGGCTCGGGCTGCGACGCGCAATATCTGTTCGCGGAGGACGTCTTGGGGTATTCGCGTGGCCATCAGCCGCGCCACGCCAAAGTCTATCGCAACTTTCGTGCCGAATATGACCGTTTGCAGCGCGAGCGCATCGCGGCCTTTCAGGAGTTCCGCGCCGACGTCGAGAAAGGCGCGTTCCCCGAGGACAGGCATCTTGTGCCGATCGCCGACGCGGAATTCGCGACGTTCATGAAGGGGCTGGAGAAGTAGGACCGGGACGTCAGGAAACAAACGACGGCCGCGGGTCTTAGAGCTCGTCGCCGGGAGCCTCATCCTTCGTCTCATATTTCATGATCAACGGCACCTGGGCGAGCGCGAACAGGAGGGTGAGCGGCAGGAAGCCGAAGGTCTTGAACTTGACCCAAAGGTCGGTCGTTTGCGTGCGCCAGACGATCTCGTTGAGGGCGGCAAGAACTAAGAAGAAGAACGCCCAGCGCCAAGTGAGCTTGCGCCACCCCTCGTCGGTGACATGCAGCGCGCCGTCGAACAGGATTTTCAGGAGCGGCTTCTTGAGCCAGAGGCCCACGAACAACGCCGCGCCGAACAGAATGTAAAGCGCGGTCGGCTTGATCTTGATCAGTGTCTCGTCATGGAGGACGAGGGTCAGCGAGCCGAAGATGAGGACGATCACCGCGGTTATGAGCGGCATGATTGGAAAGCGCCTGAGCATCGCGTAGGAGACGCCGAGCGTGACCAGGACGCTCGCCATCAAGATGCCGGTCGCGGCGAAGATGCCGACCTTGGAGTAGACGACGAAGAAGAGCGCCAGCGGCCCGAGTTCGAGCGCGAACTTGACGATCGGATTGAGCGCTTTGCGCCGCGGCTGAGCCACGGTTTGAGTCACATGCGTTTCACTTGCAATCGTTTCATTGGTAGGCGCCGTCATGCGGCCTCTCTGTCGATCCCGGCGATCGCATCGGCGAAGTCGCGCGCGGTGAAGGGTTCAAGATCGTCGACGCCCTCGCCGACGCCGATGAAATGGATGGGCAACGCGAATTTGTCGGCGATAGCGACCAGAATGCCGCCGCGCGCGGTGCCGTCGAGCTTGGTCATGACGAGGCCGGTGACGCCTGCAACGCGTCCGAAAATCTCGACCTGGTTGAGCGCGTTCTGCCCGACCGTGGCGTCGAGCACGAGCAGCACCGCATGGGGCGCGGCGGCATCGACTTTGCGCAGCACCCGAATGATCTTCTCCAGTTCGCTCATGAGTTCCGTACGGTTCTGCAGTCGCCCGGCGGTGTCCATGAGCACGACGTCGACGTTGAGCTCGCGGGCCTTTGTCAGCGCCTCGAAGGCGAGCCCCGCCGCGTCGGCGCCCTGCTCGCGCTCGACGAGAGCGGAAAAGGTGCGCCGCGCCCAGATACGCAATTGCTCGATCGCGGCCGCGCGGAAGGTATCGCCCGCCGCGAGCAGCACCGCCTTGCCTTCCGCCCTGAACTTGGCGGCGAGCTTGCCGATGGTCGTCGTCTTGCCCGAGCCGTTGACGCCGATGACGAGGATCACGAACGGGCGCTTGGCGGGGTCGATCACCAGCGGGCGTGCGACCGGCTCAAGCGTGCGTTCGACCTCGTCCGCGAGGATCTGTTTGACTTCATCCGGGTTGATGCCGCGCTCGTAGCGCCCGTGGCCAACCGCCTCGCGAATGCGGGACGCCGCGGCGAGGCCGAGGTCCGCCTGGATGAGAACGTCCTCGAGATCGTCGAGCGATGCGGCGTCGAGCTTGCGCTTGGTGAAAATGTCGGTCACGCCGCGCGCGATGGTCGTTGACGAGCGCGAGAGCCCCAAGCGCAAGCGCTGGAGCCAGCTTGGCTTCGGCGCCGGGGCGGCGGCCAGGCTCGGAAGGGCGGGGGCGTCAGCCGGCGGCTCGATAACCCGCTCGGCTTCAATCGCAGCCACCGAGGGCGGCGCGTCGACAGGCGCCATCGTCGCATCGCCGCCACGGAACCAGCGACCCAGCAGGCCTGACTTCCCTTTTTTTTCGTCTTCAGTCGACGCCACAAACCCTCCTCTGACCCGCCCTATGCGGGCGCGGCCGATGCTGCCATACCACTTCTTCCCATGACGCCGGAAGAAACAAGAGAGCGGCTCCTCTATCGCGACGGGCTCATGCTCGTCCTCGATAAGCCCGCCGGCGTCGCCGTCCATGCCGGGCCGAAAGGCGGCGCGAGCCTTGAGGATGACTTTGACGCCCTGCGATTCGGCCTGCCGCGCAGGCCAGCGCTTGCGCACCGGCTCGACCGTGACACCGCAGGCTGCCTCGTGCTCGGGCGGCATCACAAAGCCCTGGAAAAACTGGGGCTTCTGTTCAAGCAAGGCAAGATCGCTAAGACCTATTGGGCGATTGTCGCGGGCGCGCCCGAGGGCGAAGAGGGAAAGATCGACCTCTCGCTCGGCCGCCTCGACGACAAGATCGGCTGGTGGATGAAGGTCGACCCGAAAGGTCAGAAGGCGCTGACGCTCTGGCGCGTCAAGGGGCGGGGAACGTGGCGCGGCGCGCCGATCGCCTGGCTCGAGCTCGAGCCCAAGACCGGACGCACGCATCAGTTGCGCGTCCATTGCGCTTCGCAGGGCTGGCCGATCTTTGGCGACGCCATCTACGGGGCGCGCGCGGACCTGCCGCTCCAATTGCTGGCGCGCAAGGTGATCGTGCCGCTGGCGAAATCGAGGCCGCCGATTGAGGTTGAAGCGCCGCCCCCGCCCCACATGCTGGAGGCTCTGGCCGCGTGCGGCTTCGTCGGAGAAGGGCCGCCGGTCTTGTAGGCGCGGTCGTTGACCGCGCGGCCACAGGGGCCGCCCTTGCAGGCGGTCGTTGACCGCGTGAGCCGCGATCGACGATCGCGGCCACAGCCGCGCCGATTGTGCAGCGCAGCAGATTGTGAAAGGGTCTTCGCACCGTCACCAGCCCCCGGAAGCCATGTCGATCCGAGCCGCCATCCATCACCTCACGCACTACAAATACGACCGCCCGGTCTCGCTCGGCCCGCAGATCATCCGGCTCAGGCCCGCGCCCCACAGCCGCACCCGGGTCCTATCGCACTCGCTGAAGGTTTCTCCCGCCGAGCATTTCGTGAACCATCAGCAGGATCCATACGGCAACTGGCTCGCGCGCTATGTCTTCCCGGAACTCGTCAACGAACTGAAGATCGAAGTCGACGTCGTCGCCGACATGACGGTCTACAATCCGTTCGATTTCTTCGTCGAGGAGAGCGCGGAGACCTGGCCGTTCGAATATCCCGAGGACCTCAAGCCCGATCTCGTCATCTATCGCACGCCCGAGCACGCCGGACCCCGCCTTCAGGCGTTCTTGAGCGGGATCGATCGGACGCCGAGGCGCACGGTCGATTTTGTGGTCGATCTCAACCGGCGCCTCGCGGGCGAAATTCAATATCTCATCCGCATGGAATCCGGGGTGCAAACTCCGGAGGAGACATTCGAGCGCGGCTCCGGCTCGTGCCGCGATTCGAGCTGGCTTCTGGTGCAGATTTTCCGCCATTTGGGCTTGGCGGCGCGCTTCGTGTCCGGCTATCTCATTCAGCTGAAGCCCGATCTTGTCGCGCTCGACGGGCCGCCGGGCACCGACCACGACTTCACCGATCTCCACGCCTGGGCCGAGGTCTACCTTCCGGGCGCCGGTTGGATTGGCCTCGATCCGACCTCGGGCCTGTTGGCGGCGGAAAGCCATATTCCGCTCGCTGCAACGCCGCACTATCGCAACGCTGCGCCGATTTCGGGCCTGGCGAGCTTCGCCAATGTCGATTTCAATTTCGACATGCGGGTCGATCGGGTCTCCGAGCACCCGCGCATCACCAAGCCGTTTTCCGAGGAAGCCTGGCGGGCGCTCGACGCGCTCGGCGAGGAGGTCGACAATAAGCTCGTCGCCGACGACGTCCGCCTGACCATGGGTGGCGAGCCGACCTTCGTTTCGATCGACGACTTTGAAGCGGGCGAATGGAACGCGGACGCTGTCGGCCCGACCAAGCGGGCGCTCGCCGACCGGCTGATTCGACGCCTGCGCGACCGGTTCGCCCCCGGCGGGTTCCTGCATTACGGCCAGGGCAAATGGTATCCAGGCGAGTCGCTGCCGCGCTGGACGTTCTCGCTCTACTGGCGGCGCGACGGAAGGCCGATCTGGCAGAACCCTGCGCGCATCGCCGCGGAGGGAGAGCAGGCCGGCGCAAGCAAGGAGACGGCTGAGGCGTTGCTTGGCGCGATCGCGTCCGAGCTGGGCATCGCGCGCGACCATGTGACGCCGGCATACGAGGATCCCGCCGAGTGGCTCGTCAAAGAGGCCAATCTGCCGGCGAACGTCTCGCCGGAGAACTCGGAACTCAAGGACCCCGAGGAGCGGCACCGAATCGCTCGCGTTTTCTCGCGCGGGCTGACCGAGCCTTCGGGCTATGTCTTGCCCGTGCAGCGCTGGCAGGCGCAGGCCGGTGGATTCCGCTGGCGCAGCGAGAAGTGGAAGACCCGGCGCGGCGCGCTCCATCTGGTCCCAGGCGACAGCCCCGTCGGCTACCGTCTGCCGCTGGGCGCCCTGCCTTACGTTCCGCCGTCCGCGTTCCCCTATGTGGTCGAAGCCGATCCGACCGAGCCGCGCGGGCCCTTGCCGGATTTTCACGACGCGCGGGAGCACGCCCAGCGGGTCGCCTCGTTCGCCGCGGCGGAGGGATCGGCTCAGCAGCGCGTCGAGCAGCGCCTCGGCGATATTGACGGCGCCGTCCGCACTGCGGTGACGGTCGAGCCGCGCGACGGGCGCTTATGCGTGTTTCTGCCTCCCGTCGAGCGGCTCGAGGATTATCTCGAACTGGTCGCCGCCGCCGAGGCCGCCGCCGAAAAAATTGGACTTCCCGTGCAGATCGAAGGTTACCCGCCGCCGGTCGATCCGCGCATGAACGTCATTCGTGTCGCGCCGGACCCTGGCGTGATTGAGGTCAACATCCATCCTGCGGCGAGCTGGCCCGAATGCGTCGCCACCACCGAGATCGTCTACGAAGAAGCGCGGCTTTCGCGCCTCGGCGCCGACAAGTTCATGATCGACGGCAAGCATGCGGGAACGGGCGGCGGCAACCACGTCGTGGTCGGCGGGCAGGCGCCGCTGGACAGCCCGTTCCTGAGGCGTCCCGACCTGCTCAAGAGCCTCATCATCCATTGGCTGCGGCGCCCGAGCCTGAGCTACTTCTTCTCCGGCCTGTTCATCGGGCCGACCAGCCAGGCGCCGCGAATCGATGAAGCGCGGCACGACAGCCTTTACGAGCTGGAGATCGCGCTCGCTCAGATTCCGAAGCCGGGGGACGGCGCCGCGCCGCGACCGTGGCTGCTCGACCGGCTCATGCGCAATCTCTTGACCGACGTGACCGGCAACACGCATCGGGCGGAAATCTGCATCGACAAGCTTTATTCGCCCAATGGACCGACCGGCCGGCTGGGACTCGTCGAGTTCCGCAGCTTCGAGATGCCGCCGGACCCACGGATGAGCCTCGCTCAGCAGCTCCTGATCCGCGCGATTCTCTCAAGGCTTTGGCGCGATCCGCTCGATGGGCCGCTGCCGCGCTGGGGGGCGTCGCTGCACGACCGGTTCATGCTGCCCCATTTCGTGTGGGAGGATTTTCTCGGCGTCCTCGCCGATCTCAAGGCGCACGGGTTTCCGTTCCGCTCCGACTGGTACGAAGCGCAAGCTGAGTTCCGCTTTCCGTTCTGCGGCGAGGTCGAGGTCGAGGGCGTCCAGCTCGAACTGCGCCAGGCGCTGGAGCCGTGGCATGTGCTCGGGGAAACGGGCGCCATTGGCGGTACGGCCCGCTATACCGACTCTTCGACCGAGCGGCTGCAGGTGAAGCTGACGGGCGCCGATCCAGAGCGCTACGCCGTCGCCTGCAACCGCCGCCGCGTTCCCTTGGCGCGGACGGCGACGAACGGCGTCGCGGTCGGCGCGGTGCGCTTTAAGGCGTGGAAGCCGGCGACGGCGATGCACCCGACCATTCCGGTTCACGCGCCATTGGTCTTCGACATTTTTGACACCTGGAGCGGGCGCGCGCTCGGCGGCTGTGTCTATCACGTGGCCCATCCGGGCGGGCGCAGCTACGACACCTTCCCGGTCAACGGCAACGAAGCGGAAGCGCGCCGCCTTGCTCGCTTCGAGGCGCGCGGCCACACGCCCGGAGCCTACGAGCCCGCACCCGAAACGCCCCATCCCGAGTTTCCGCTGACGCTCGATCTGAGAAGGCCGGCGGGGATTTGAGGGGCGACCGCCCAGGCAGCGCCTCCGGGGAGCGGGCCAGGCTTAGTTCCGTTTTTACCGGCGCCCCTCAAGAATTTCAGTGGCTTATGCCCCATTTTACCGGCGTGTTTCAAAAATGGCGGATTCGGCCTTGCGTCCGTGGCCGTTCAATTCCTATTGAACACATTGATACTGTTATAAATCTTCCGCCCATGCGTCGGGGAGTTCAGCCCTTCTCCACAAATGCCCCTGTGATATCGCCCATCGTCGGCAGGTCGGCGAAGGCGTCGAACCGGCCGTTGTCCGCAATGTCCTTCGCGGCGCGCATGAACCCGCCCCAGGCGGCGCGAGCGAGCGCTCCACCGACGCTGATCCGTTTGACGCCGAGATCTTCGAGTTGGCGCTTGGTGAAGCCTGGCCAGCCGGCGAGCACATTGACCGGCAGCTTGCCCGCGACCCGTACGACCTCGGACACTTCCTCCGCGGTTCTGACCAGCGGCACGTAAAGCACGTCGGCGCCCGCCTCCGCGTAAAGGGGAAGGCGCCGCAAAGCCTCGGCAAGCCCACCGGCCTGGCGCAGGATCGCCTCGCTGCGCGCGGTGAGCAGGACCTTTTCGCCGCTGGCGCTGATCGCGGCGCGCGCCGCCCGCAGTCGATCGACCGCTTCACTGACACTGTAGAGCGGAGCGCCGGGATTGCCAGTGTAGTCTTCAATCGAAAAGCCCGAGACGCCAGCGCCGATGCAAAGCCGCGCGCTCTCGTGCACGCCCTCGGCGTCGCGGGCGAAGCCAGCCTCGAAATCGGCGTTGAGCGGCAGGTCCGTCGCTTCGGCGAGGTCGCGAAGGTGGCTCAGTGTGTAGGCCCGGTCGACGGCGCCATCGCCCTTTCCTGCGGCGAAGGCCATGCCGGCGCTGGTGCTGGCGAGCGCCGGGAAGCCAAGCGAGGCGAGATATTTGGCCGAGCCAATGTCGAACGGATTGGGAATGACAAAACACCCCGGCGCCGCGTGCAGCTCGGCGAATCTGGCGCGTTTTTCTGCGATCGTCGGCATCATACATTCCCTGTCGGCATCAAGGCCGAGAGCGCGACCTTTTGCCGGCCCGCGGAATCGAAATTATCCGGCGCGAGCCAGCGCTCATAGGCAGCCTTGCGCGCCGGCCATTCGCTGTCGAGCATGGCGAACCACGCGGTGTCGCGATTGCGGCCCTTGACGATCATGTGCTGGCGAAAAATCCCCTCGAAGGTAAAGCCGAGGCGCTCCGCAGCGCGGCGCGACGGCGCGTTGAGCGCGTTGCACTTCCACTCGTAACGACGATTGCCCAGGTCCTCGAAGACATATTTCGCGAACAGATATTGCGCCTCTGTCGCGCCAGCCGTCCGCTGCATCGCTGGCGTGTACAGGATGTTGCCGACCTCGATGACGCGGTTTGGCGGATCGATGCGCAGGAAGGTCTGATAGCCGACCGGTCTCCCGGAGGCGTTGTCGATCAACGCGAAGAACAGCGGATCGGCGGAGCGGGCTTTCGCCTCGATGTTGGCGCGAAATTCCTCGCGGCTGCTGTAAGGCCCGTCAAACAGATAGGTCCACACGGCTTCGCGGTCGGCGTCGCCGTTCGAACCCTTGTAGAGCGCCTCGGCGTGCGCGCCGGCGTCGAGGGGTACGAGCGTGATCCGCCGCCCCTTAAGCGTGACCCGCTCCGGCCGCTTCGCCGAATGCGCGTCAACGAGGGGACCGACGGGCAGAGTCGCGAGGGACATGGTCACCTCCTCCTGTCCCTGCTGGGCTCTGCGATGCGCGAGCTGCCTTCAAATCCAACTGTTGGCGTCAGACCTTGCAAAGTCATCCCCTTTGAACAGGAGCTTGGCGCCCAGCGCCCGTGCGCCGGCATACGAAAGGCAATCGGCGAAATTCAATCGCGCGGGATGTCGGCCCCCGCCGAAATTCTCGAAACATTCCACGGCTGCGCGCGCGATCCCCGCATCGATTGCGATCTCCTCAACATTCGCGCTCCCAAGAAATTTCTCGAACTGGCCCTGAGCGGCGTCCGGCGAAATATCGAGCCTCGACGCCAAAACCATCGCCGTTTCCAGACGAACAATGCTGGAAGTCACACATCGCTCCGCAGTCTCTATTTCGATCTCGAAGCCGCGCCGGTCAGCTTCGAAAGCAAGGATCGCCACGAAGACAGAGGTGTCGATAAAGATCAGTGACCCCAAAGCTCGTCGATTTCTTCTTTTGTCACGTCATGCGGATTGGGTCCGGCCATCGCCCTCGTCTCGCGGGCGAGCTCCTCCAGTCGCTCGCGCAGCGGCCGCTTGTCACGCTCCCGCTTCAGTTCGCGGCGCAGCGCATGAGCGATCGCCTCGGTCATGTTGGTCCCCCGCAAGTTGGCGAGTTCCCGCGCGAGCTCGCCAACTTCGGGATTACGGATGCTGATGCCCATGACGCGTTCCGTCTATACAATAAACCAATATTGTATAGACGGAGGCCGCCGGCTCGTCAATGGTTGTCCCGCGGGACCCCCATCGTCTGCGCCAGGCGCTGGTACTGGACGGCGGGCTTCAGCACCATCCCTTCGTCGAACTGCGCCACCATCTCGCGCTGAATTTGCTGCCATGGCGTCTGGCTCTTGGGATAGGGGAACCCGCCGCTTTGCGCGAGCGTGGCGCGGCGCTCGTTTAGTTCCTCGTCCGAGATCAGGATGTTGGCGGTTCCCTTCTTGAGATCGATGCGCACCCGGTCGCCGGTCTTGATCAGCGACAGTCCGCCGCCCGCCGCGGCTTCAGGGGAAGCGTTCAGGATGGAGGGCGAGCCGGAGGTGCCCGACTGCCGGCCGTCGCCAACGCAGGGCAGCGCGTGCACGCCTTTCTTGAGCAGCGCCGCCGGCGGCTGCATGTTGACCACTTCCGCCCCGCCCGGATAGCCGATCGGCCCGGTGCCGCGAATGAACAGAATGCTGTGCTCGTCGATCTTGAGCTTCGGGTCATCAATGCGGTGGTGATAGTCCTCGGGCCCTTCGAACACGATCGCCCGGCCTTCGAACGCGTCCGGATCCTTCGGGTTGGAGAGGAAGCGGGCGCGGAATTCCGCATCGATGACGCTTGTCTTCATGATGGCGTCGTTGAACAGATTGCCGCTCAGGACGACAAAGCCCGCGTCCTCCTTCAGCGGCTTGTCGATCGGCATGATGACGTCAGGATCGTCCGAATGGATCCTGGCGCAGTTCTCTCCCATCGTCTTGCCGCTGACGGTCAGCGCCTTCTCATGGATGAGCTTGCGCTTCATCAATTCGTTGACGACCGCCGGAACGCCGCCGGCGCGGTGATATTCCTCGCCGAGGTATTTGCCGGCGGGCTGCATGTTGACGAGCAGCGGCACCTTGTGCCCGATCGTCTCCCAATCCTGGATCGAGAGCGGCACGCCGATGTGGCGGGCGATGGCGTTGATGTGGATCGGCGCATTCGTCGAGCCGCCGATGGCGCTGTTGACGACGATCGTGTTCTCGAACGCCTCGCGCGTCAGGATGTCCGACGGCTTCAGGTCCTCCCACACCATCTCGACGATCCGCTGGCCGGTCCGATAGGCGATCTGGCCCCGCTCGCGGTGGGGCGCAGGAATCGCGGCGCAGCCCGGCAGGCTCATGCCGAGCGCCTCGGCGAGCGAGTTCATGGTCGAGGCGGTGCCCATCGTGTTGCAATGGCCGACCGAGGGCGCCGAGGAGGTGACGATCTCCATGAATTCCTCGTAGTCGATCTTGCCCTCGGCGAGGTCGGCGCGCGCCTGCCAGACGACGGTGCCGGAGCCGCTGCGCTGACCGTGATGCCAGCCGTTGAGCATGGGTCCGCCGGAAAGCACGATCGCGGGAATGTTGACCGTCGCCGCGGCCATGATGCAGGCCGGCGTCGTCTTGTCGCAGCCGGTCGTCAACACCACGCCGTCGATGAAATAGCCCATCAGGATTTCGACGAGGCCGAGATAGGCGAGATTGCGGTCAAGCGCCGCGGTCGGCCGTTTTCCCGTCTCCTGAATCGGGTGCACCGGAAATTCGAACGCAAGGCCGCCGGCCGCGGTAATGCCGTCGCGCACGCGCTTCGCGAGTTCGAGGTGATGGCGATTGCAGGGCGAAAGATCTGAACCGGTCTGCGCGATGCCGATGATCGGCTTGCCGGAGCGCAGCTCGCCCGGCGTCAACCCAAAATTGAGATAGCGCTCGAGATAAAGGGCTGTCATTCCTGGGTTCTCAGGATTGTCGAACCACTGCCGGGACCGCAACGCACGCTTGCCGCCGCCGTTAGAGCCGCCATTTGATTTGGTCTTGGATTTATCGGCCATCGCTCTCGTTTGCCTCCCTGGCGCATGCTCAGTTCGTCGCGCCGGCGCTGTCAGGCCATTATGAACCAGATCGCGGAGCGAATTCAATGTTTCGCTTGAGCGACCCAGCGACTCTCCCTTAGCGCGCCGCGTGGATTGCGCTTCACATCGCGAGCGGCGACACGCCGAACAGCCACAGATGCAGGCCGCCGATCAGCAGCGCATAGACCACCAAGCCAGCGACAATTGCGCCAGCCGTGGCGCCGAGTTGCGGCTCGGGATAGACGACGCCGTTCCGCCGATCGCGAGCGTACGAGCTTAGGAGATCCGCCGCCGACCAGACCAGGAAGGCGCCGAACAGCACGAGATCCGCCGCCGAGCCGTTGGCGATGAGGTGACCTGTGCTCCACAACAGCACCGACCACAGCATGGGATGATGGGTCATGACCGCGATATGACTTCGCTTGAAGAGAAATCCCGCGAGCAGAATCAGCGCGATCAGCATCAGAAGCATCGTGATATGCCGAGCACCGGGCGGGGGCGTCCAAAGCTGGGGAGCGTCGTGGCGCGCTCGCGCGAATCCCCAGACGATGAGGACGAAGCCGATCGCCGAAATCAGCGAATACAGGCCTTTCCACGGGCCCTCGCCGATTCGCGCGATCGCGCTCTCGCGACCGCTGTCGGAAACGATGCGGATCGAGTGAAGGCCGAGAAAGATGACGAGGCCGAGGACCAAAATCGTCATGAGCAGTCCGCCTTGAGACAGGAATTGTTCGCCAGCCACGAAGGTTAGGCGCCCAAACACGACGAACGCAAGACCCGCGCATCCTTGCGCCGTCAGGGATCGGGTCGCATGAAGGCGGCCCGCCCTTATGGAGTCGCCCGCAGTGAGCTGGTCCGCCGCCGAGTACCTCAAATTTGAACACGAACGGACCCGGCCTGTGCGCGATCTCGTGGCGCGAATCCCGAACGCTGAAGTTCTCAGCGCCGCCGACATCGGCTGCGGGCCCGGTAATTCGACCGAAGTCTTGCGCGAGCGCTACCCGAGTGCGCGGATCAGCGGCCTCGATTCGTCACCCGACATGATCGAGGCGGCGCGCAGGCGGCTTCCCGACATCGCGTTCGAGGTCGCCGACATTCACGAATGGCGTCCGAAAAAGCCGCTTGACGTGATCCTCGCCAATGCGGTGCTGCAATGGCTTCCGGATCACGAGACGCTGTTCCCGGCGCTGATGGCCAAACTCGGTTTGGGCGGTGCGCTCGCGGTGCAGATGCCAGACAATCTCGATGAGCCGTCGCATCGGCTGATGGGCGAGGTCGCAAGCAGCGGGCCTTGGGCCGCGAAGCTTAAGGACGCGGCAACCGCGCGCACCGACCGTCGCGGCGCGGACTGGTATTTCCGCTTGGCTCGCGCCCATGCGCGCCAAGTCGACGTCTGGCGCACGACTTACTTTCATCCGCTCGCCGGCGCACGCGCCATTGTCGAATGGCTGAAGGGAACCGGTCTTCGCCCGTTCCTCGACCCGCTCGAGGAGAGCGAGCGGGAAGTGTTCCTTGCGCGCTACGAGGAAGCAATCGCCAAAGCCTATCCGGCGGAAGCGGACGGAACGGTTCTTCTGCCGTTTCCCCGGCTGTTCGTGATCGCCGCGCGCTGAACGCCAATTTGCGCATCGCTTTTGGGAAAGATAGCGTGCCCTCGGGAAGGGAGGACGCCATGCCCAAATATCTATTCGAAGCGCGCTATAGCCCGGAAGGCGCGATCGGTCTCGCAAAGGAAGGCGGCACAAGCCGCCGGGACGCGGTCAAGAAGCACCTCAAAGATGTCGGCGGCAAACTGGAATCGATGTATTTCGCCTTCGGCGACGTCGATTGTTTCGTGATCGTCGACCTGCCCGACAATGTGAGCGCGGCGGCTCTTTCGCTCGCCGTCAACGAGAGCGGTCTGATCGCGAGCAAGGCGATCGTGCTGTTGACGCCTGAGGAAATGGACCAAGCGGGCAAGACAAAGGTCCATTTCCGCGGTCCCGGCAAAAAAGCTCCGGCCTGATTGGCTTCCAACGCGCTCGCGCTTCGTGCTATGGCGGGCCGCTCCAAGCGCCCGTAGCTCAACTGGATAGAGTATCGGTCTTCGAAACCGAGGGTTGGCGGTTCGAACCCGTCCGGGCGCGCCAATTTTCTCGATCAGCCGGCGATATCGTGGAATCGATCGAAACCTGGCCTCTCGAGGTGCGCGATCATGCTCTCCGTCTACCACAACTAGGCGGCCACTTTCGCCCTGCTGAAGGCGGCGCAGCCGGCGCCGAGAGCCGCAAGCAGAACGTCGTGACGCAACCGCAGCCGCGACCAGCCTGGCCTCTGACGAGCCTCTCAGGCGGACACCGTGCGCGGGCGCGATCCGGGATTGGCGCAAACATCAGGTTGCGGATAAACCTCAGCGCTGGGGCGACGAGACAAACCACGCCAAGCCGCAACAAGTGCGGGCTCGCTCGCGGTTTCTGACCCCGCTGGCCTCACCCTTCGGCAGTCGAAACCTGGCCACGCGAATGATTTCCGGATTGAGAGGCGCGGACGTGGGCGAAGGGGAGGGCGGGAGCCTCGCGCTCCTGACGGTTCTGGCGCTCATCGTGGGCGCGATCTCCGGCGCTGGCGTCGCCGGTTTCATGCTCCTGCTCGAACAGGCGGACCGACTGCGCGATGCGCTTGTCGTCTTCGCGCACGCGCAAGGGGCCGAGGGCCTCTGGCTGTTGGTCGGGGCTTGCGCGGCGGCTGCCGGAATTGCGGCTTCGCTCGTTCGCCGGATCTCGCCCCAGGCGGCCGGAAGCGGCATTCCGCATGTCGAAGCTGTCCTCAATGAGCAATTGCCGCAGGCGCGGTTTCGCGTCATTCCGGTGAAATTCATCGGCGGCGCGCTCGCGATCGGCGCCGGGCTCGCGCTGGGCCGCGAGGGGCCGAGCGTGCACATGGCCGCGACTTTGGGCCATCTTGTCGGCAAAGTTTTTCGTCGCGATTGGGCGGATTGCCGCGTGTTGCTTGCCGCTGGGGCGGGGGCCGGCCTCGCGACCGCGTTCAACGCGCCGATCGCAGGCGCCATCTTCGTGCTCGAAGAACTGGTGCGGCGGTTCGAATTGCGGATCGCGATCGCCGCGCTCGGCGCCTCGGCGAGCGCCATCTCCGTCTCCCGCGCGATTCTTGGCGACGGCCAGGATTTTCATCTGGACGCGCTGGTCATGCCGGACCTGGCGATACGGCCGCTCTTCTTCGTTCTCGGCGCGCTCGCGGGCGTGATGGCGGTCATCTACAACCGCGTGCTCTTGCAAACGATGGCGACGGTCGCCCGCTTTGACCACGTCCCAGTCGAGGTCCGCGCGGCGCTGATCGGGGCCGGAGTCGGAGCGCTGGCCTGGTTTCTCCCAGATCTCATTGGCGGGGGCGATTCAATCACCCAGCGGACGCTGCTCGGCGCTGGAACGCTTGCTATGCTTCCCTTGGTTTTTCTCTTGAGGCTCGCGCTCGGCTCGCTCTCCTATTCGGCGGGAACGCCCGGCGGATTGTTCGCTCCCCTGCTGGTGCTGGGCGCGCAATTCGGGTTGTTCTTCGGCTTGGCTTGCCAGCTCGCCATTCCGGACCTGCATGTCCAACCGGAAGGCTTCGCCGTGGTCGGAATGGCCGCTCTCTTCACTGGCATCGTGCGCGCGCCGCTGACCGGCATCGTGCTCGCCACCGAAATGACCGCGGATGTCGCCCTGCTGTTGCCGATGCTGGGCGCCTGCGCGATGGCGATGCTGACGCCGACGCTCCTCAAGGATCCGCCGATCTACGATTCGTTGCGCGATCTGACGGTCGCCCGCGAACGAGCGCGGCTCGAACGCGCGGCGCGGGCCGCGCGCGCAAATGAGGGAGAGTGATGTTCGATACGAAAATTTCGATCGTCGTGCAGGAGGATCTCGCGACATGGCAGAAGCTCAACGTCGTCGCTTTTCTGACGAGCGGCGTCGTCGGCGCGACCTCAGGCCTCATCGGCGAGCCGTATGAGGACGCCGCAGGCAACATCTACAACCCGCTCATGATCCAGCCGGCGATCGTGCTCAGCGCCGACAGGGGGACGCTGAAGACGATCTATGGACGCGCCATGGAGCGGCGCGTCCGCTTCTCGCTCTAATCGAGGACATGTTCACGACCGGCCACGACGCCGCCAACCGCGCGACGGTCAAGCAATATGCGCCGGACGCCATGAATGTCGTCGGCCTGGCCGCTGCGCGAGGACAAGAAGCTCGTGGACAGGATCACCAAAGGGGCGCGGATGCATGCGTGATGACGGCTCTTAACCGGATTCCACACCGACCCGCGCCGCGCTGGATGCCGCTTTCCGCCGGCATGACGAGAGGGTCGGACGGGTCGTTAGCACTCTCTTGCAATGAGTGCCAACAGTCTCTATGTAAGCGCCGTCGCAGACTGCCGCCAGGAGCTAGGGCATGATCCCGGGCCGGCGGAGCAACTCGACTGAAAGAGGAACGCTCCATGAAATTTCGACCCCTGCATGACCGCGTCGTCATCCGCCGCATCGAGGGCGAGGACAGGACGAAGGGCGGCATCATCATTCCCGACACCGTCAAGGAGAAGCCGCAAGAGGGCGAAGTCGTCGCGGTCGGACCCGGCGGCCGCGATGAGAGCGGCAAGATCACGCCCATCGAACTCAAGCCCGGTGAGCGGGTCTTGTTCGGCAAGTGGTCGGGCACGGAAGTCAAGATCGACGGCGAGGATCTCCTGATCATGAAGGAGACCGACGTCATGGGCGTGATCGAGGGCGCGCCCGCCGCCAAGAAGAAAGCCGCCTAAGCATTAATTTCTTTATCCAGAATTGAAGGATCCAAACCCATGGCAGCCAAAGATGTACGTTTCTCTTCCGACGCGCGCGACCGCATGCTGCGCGGCGTCGACACGCTCAATAACGCCGTCAAGGTGACGCTGGGGCCCAAAGGCCGCAACGTGATCCTCGACAAGTCCTACGGGGCGCCGCGCATCACCAAGGATGGCGTGACCGTCGCCAAGGAGATCGAGCTTTCCGACAAGTTCGAGAATATGGGCGCCCAGATGGTGCGCGAGGTCGCCTCGAAGACCAATGATCTTGCCGGCGACGGCACCACCACCGCCACCGTGCTCGCCGCCTCCATCATGAAAGAAGGCCTCAAGCTCGTCGCCGCCGGCATGAACCCGATGGATCTCAAGCGCGGCATCGACATTGCAGTGACCGCGGTCGTCAAGGACATCGAAAAGCGCGCCAAGAAGGTGCAGTCGTCGGATGAGATCGCGCAGATCGGAACCATCGCCGCGAACGGCGACAAGACCATCGGCAAGATGATTTCCGACGCCATGAAGAAGGTCGGCAACGAGGGCGTCATCACGGTTGAAGAGGCCAAGAGCCTCGATACCGAACTCGACGTCGTCGAGGGCATGCAGTTCGACCGGGGCTATCTCTCGCCCTATTTCGTCACCAATGCCGAGAAGATGGTCGCCGAACTCGAGGACCCGTACATTCTGATCCACGAGAAGAAGCTCTCCTCGCTCCAGCCGATGCTTCCCGTCCTCGAAGCGGTCGTGCAGGCCGGCAAGCCGCTGCTCATTATCGCCGAGGACATCGAAGGCGAGGCGCTGGCGACGCTGGTCGTCAACAAGCTGCGCGGCGGCCTGAAGGTGGCTGCAGTCAAGGCGCCCGGCTTTGGCGATCGCCGCAAGGCGATGCTCGAGGACATCGCGATCCTCACCGCGGGCACGATGATCGCCGAGGACCTCGGCATCAAGCTCGAGAACGTGACCTTGCAGATGCTCGGCAAAGCCAAGCGGGTGCGGATTGAGAAGGAGAACACCACGATCATCGACGGCGGCGGCAAGAAATCCGACATTGAGGGCCGGATCGCCCAGATCAAGGCGCAGATCGAGGACACGACCTCCGATTACGACAAGGAGAAGCTGCAGGAGCGGCTCGCCAAGCTCGCGGGCGGAGTGGCCATCATCCGCGTCGGCGGCTCGACCGAGGTCGAGGTCAAGGAGAAGAAGGATCGCGTTGACGACGCCATGCATGCGACCAAGGCTGCGGTCGAGGAAGGCATCGTTTCCGGCGGCGGCGTCGCGCTGTTGCGCGCCAAGGCGGCGATCGGCAAGCTAACCAACGAGAACGAAGACGTGCAGTCGGGCATCAACATCGTGCTCCGGGCGCTCGAAGCCCCGATCCGGCAGATCGCCGAGAATTCGGGTGTCGAGGGTTCGATCGTCGTGGGCAAGGTTCTCGAGAACAAGTCGCAAACCTTTGGCTTCGATGCTCAGACCGAGCAATATGTCGACATGCTGAACGCCGGCATCGTCGATCCGGCGAAGGTGGTGCGGGTCGCGCTCCAGGACGCGGCTTCGATCGCCGGGCTCATGATCACGACCGAAGCCATGATCGCGGAGCGGCCCAAGGCTGACGCTCCGGCGATGCCGGGCGGCGGCGGCATGGGCGGCATGGGCGGCATGGATTACTGATCGCCCGATAGAACGAACTTAGCACACGAAGACCGACGGTCGGCGCGACGCTCGCGCCGACCGCTCTTTATAGAGTCATCATTCGTTCGAGGCTGACGCCGAGGGGGCCGCTCGTTCATCGCGTCTCGAGAGACGCATCAGGAGCTGCGACCCATGCTGATCCGTTACGGATATGAGATCGCGGTCAATTGCCCGCAGCCGACCCCGATGGTTTGCCTGCTCTCCGTAAGCGAGGATCGGAAGGCGGACATGCGCGTCGCCGAGAAGGTCTTTACGACCCCGATCATTCCCACCACCACCTATATCGACACCTTTGGCAATCGTTGCCGAAGGCTGGTCGCGCCTGCCGGCGATTTCGCAATCTGGGGCGACGCCACGATCGAGGACGATGGCAAGATCGACCCCGCGAACTTTGCCGCCGGTGAAACGCCCGTTGCGGAACTGCCGGACGACTGCCTGCTTTTTCTCATGGGCAGCCGGTATTGCGAAACCGACAAGCTCAGCCAGACGGCTTGGGACCTGTTTGGCGCCACCCCGCCTGGCTGGGGACGCGTGCAGGCGGTGTGCGATTTCGTCCACCAGCACATCAAGTTCGACTATCAGCAGGCGCGATCGACGAGAAGCGCGTTCGACGCTTACCAGGAGCGGATCGGCGTCTGCCGCGATTTCGCGCATCTTGCCGTGACGCTTTGCCGATGCCTCAACATTCCCGCGCGATACATCAACGGCCATCTCGGCGACATCGGCGTGCCTGTGGTCGATCCGATGGATTTCAGCGCCTGGATCGAGGTCTTCCTCGACGGCTCGTGGTGGACGTTCGATCCCCGCAACAACATTCCACGAATTGGCAGAATTGTGGTCGCGCGCGGCCGGGACGCGGCGGATATCCCGCTCATCAATTCGTTCGGGCCCCACGTCCTGAAGTCGTTTCGGGTCTGGACCTATGAGGTCTCCGAGCAGGCCGCGACGGCGTCTGACGTTTGAGGGCACTCGCGCATTCGCGCCTCCGTCAGGGTGTGCAAATTCTGACCGCGCCCGGCGCGCCCCACATCGCGCAGGGCGAGAAACTGAAGCGATAAGTTCCGGTCGCGGGGGCGACGAAGGTCATGATCCCCGGCCCGTCCGGAACCCCGTAGAAATATCCGCCAGGCCCCTCGACATTCGGATCGCGCGGCCGCGAAACGGTCGAGACGCCCCCGCTGCGCGGGTCGTAGTCCGTCGCATCACCCATCATCTGCGCCGAAATGGTCTGCCCGCTCGAGAATTTGCCGACAAACAAGGTCGCCGGGCCTTTGTAGGTCCAGCAGGCCCTCCCTGCGGGAAATCGGATTCGCGCCGCGACCTCCGTGTCACAGGAGCTGGCTTGTGAGGGCCCGGCGCCGGCGCAACTCAGCGCCCCGACGAGCGCCAGCAAAGAGACCGCGCCGCTCGCTCGCATGCCATGCCTTTCAAACCGATCCTCGGGCAGCGTAACGCGAAGGTCGCTTGGGCGCGAGGGAAGCTAATGGCCGTCGTCCGCGGTCAGCGCCGCGAGCCGCGCTTCCTCCTCGGCGCTCAGACTCGGCGTTGCGCCGGGCGCGCGCCGGCGAGCGTAGTACGCCGCCGTGACGCCAAGGCCGAGCGTGAGCACGGGGCTCAGCCACAGGAGCAGCGTCTCCGGCTTGAAAGGGGGTTTCAAGAGAATGAAATCGCCGTAGCGCGAGACGAGATAGGCGCGCACGGCGTCGTTCGTTTCGCCCTTGCCGATGCGCTCACGAATAAGAACGCGGATGTCGCGCGCGAGCGGCGCCTCGGAATCGTCGATCGATTCGTTCTGACAGACGAGGCAGCGCAGTTCGCTTGAAAGCGCGCGAGCGCGCGCCTCCAGCGCCGGGTCCTTCATCACCTCGTCTGGCTGCACGGCGAGCGCGGGACCGGCAAGCAAGGCGAGAAGGGCGAGAAAGGGAAATGAGGATAAACGCCTTTCCTCTCGCGCTGTGCTTCGAGGCGGACACGCGATTCCCCTCTCCCGTAGCCCGTCGAGAGACGGGCGTTCTTCCGAAAGCCCTGTGCGGAGAGGGGTTGGGATGAGGGTTCGCGCGCGAAGCTCGCCCGTGGCTTTGCCGCGGTTCCCTCATCCGGTCGCCCTCACCCCAACCCCTTCTCCCCGAGGGTTCTCGGTCGGGTCGTTCCGAGCGATGGACCACAGTTCCCTGCGATAGATAACCCTCTCGAACCACTTGGTTTTCGACTCCCAGCCACTGACAAGCGCATCTAGAAATTGCCCTCTGGAGCTACCTATGCTCAGTCGAGGTAGCATCTTCGAATGCCCAAGACCCGCCTGACCAAGTCCGCGATCGACGCTCTTCCGATACCGGATAAGGAGATCGTCCATTGGGATCAAGCCTTGCCTGGGTTTGGCCATAAAATGACGCCGAAGAGCCGAAAGGTGTTCGTTGTCCTCTACCGCGCTGGAGGCGCCGGCTCGCTGCTACGCAAATACACGATTGGACCCTCTGACCGGATTACGCTTCACAATGCGCGGATCGAGGCCCAGAAAGTTTTGGCGGCGCGTGTGGAGGGCTCTTCGCCACGATCGGGCTAGCCAAACTGCGCCCATGGTCGCCGCTCAGTGAGGTCACGGGAGTTCTCCAAAGCGGACATACGATCGAACGACGCCTATGCCGGCTTCTTTCCGTTTTCGGAGCCGACCGAGAACGCGCGCTTAGCCCAAATAGCGGCCATTGCGCGACGGCGTACCGAACGAGTTCGAACCGACCCAAAAGCAGAAGTTTCCAGCCCTCATGAGAGTGTGCGGGTCCCGGTCCTGAGCAGACATTCGGGTTGATCCCGCGAACGGTCGTTGGGAGAGGTCGATTCGCCTTCATCTCGCGCCGGCAGGCCAGACTTCGACAGGCGACGAAACGTGCCGCGATTTGCGCCGGGGCGCGTTTGCGATTGCCTCTAACTTGACGGCGCCCTTGCCGCGGCGGCGGCGCCTCTTACATCCGAAGGCCGCATACTGAAGTGGGTGCGAAAAAGATTGCTGAAATGGGACGAACTGCTGAATCCCATGGAATAGGCGATTTCCGTGATCGATTGGTGCGCGTGCTGCGGCGCGACCAACAGATCGTAGCATCTTTGCAATCGCCGGAGCCGCAACCATTCAGAGGCCGACATGTCCACGAGCCGGAAAAGATGATGGAGATAGCGCACCGATATTCCATTGTTCCGCGCAATCGCAGTCAGCGACAGATTTGGATCCCCGAGATTGGCTTCAATATACGATTTGACCGACTGCAGGCGCGCACGCTGGACGCTCTGATCGTCCGTTGATTGGCGATCAGGTTCGGAACTCAGCGCCAAGGCGGTAAGGTCCATGAGCTGCTCGCCGAGCTTCGATCTCGAGGCCTCATCGAGGCTCCCGCTCTCGGCGGCGAGCGTCGCGCAAAATTCCGCCGCGATTCGGCCAAGCCCGCGAGTGAGATCGAAATTCTTGAGCTGCGGCGGACGGCCGGAGTCGAACCGGCGATCAAAAGCCGCGCGCGGAAGCTCTATCCAGAATTGACGCGACTTGGCGTTGGAATGCAGCTCATAAGGCTCGTTGGCGTAGTATAAAGACCCTCGTCCTGGCCGGAGGACGAATGATGTCCCGGATTGGCGAATGTCGACCGCGCCGATGTGCTCAATCCCTAAGTAGTAGCAATCCTTTCCGAACCGACCGATGTGGCGGGCTCCCCGGCGTATGACTTGGGGGGAAAGCACCGCGTCGGTGATGGTGACGTCGCCTAGCTTAGCCTCACGGACGAGCCCAATATACTCGACGTCCAGGTCTGTCTGGCAGTCGACCTGCAGATAGATGTCACAGATGGCGTCGCGCCAAGCTTGGC
Source organism: uncultured Alphaproteobacteria bacterium (assembly GCA_963726105.1). Taxonomy (GTDB): domain Bacteria; phylum Pseudomonadota; class Alphaproteobacteria; order Rhizobiales; family Beijerinckiaceae; genus Roseiarcus. The sequence continues at coordinate 9,816 of CAVSBJ010000009.1, read as the reverse complement.
GGCGCCTGCCGGCGGGCAAGGTCCTGCTGTCGAAGACGACCTCCATGCATTCCTCCCGTCGCTCCGACCCGGCCTTAGGCCGTTGGCGTGGCCGCTCGCCAGGCGAGGCAAAAGGTGGAGATAGGCGCTCCAAGGGTTCTGACGTTCGTTCAAGGATAACGTTCCGCGCCTGCGAAAGGCAAGACCGCCCTTAGACTTAGGGTGCGGCTGGCGAAGCGCGCGGGCTAGTGCCCAATCTTGCCCGGTTTTTGCGCTCGGATGCAAAGCCAGTGCGCTGCCGCGCAAGCGAAAGCGAAAGCAACTTGGGATAGTCGGGCCGAAAACGTAAAGCGGCGGATCCTCCAGGCGCTCCAGGGCGGAAGCGACAATCGAGTGGGAATGATGCTCGGACAGGTGAGGAGCGCGCTGGTCAGTCAGGAAAGGATCGTTCTCCTGACCGCCGCCGCTCTATTCTGCCTATTTTCCATTTTTCTCAAGGGTTTTCTGAGCGCCGGCAATATGGTGACCCTAGTGCGCGGCGTCGCCACCTTAGGAATCCTGGGCGGGGGAATGGCGATCGTCGTCATCGGCCGCGGGGTCGATCTCGCGATCGTGACGACCTACGCGATGTCCGCCGCTTGGACTCTCCACCTCGCTTCGCTGGGCGTTGAGATCGCGCCGGCGCTGCTGCTTGGATTTCTGCTGGCGGTGATTATCGGCGTCATTAACGGCGTTCTGATCGCTTACGTGGAGATCCCAGCGCTCTTCGCCACCCTGGGAATGGCGGCTCTCGTCTACGGCTTCGTTCGCTGGGCGTTGGTCCCGCTCTACGTCGTCTACTTGCCGCCGAGCGCCAATGTCGTCGCCTGGATCGGCGGGGGTTTCATTTGGGGCACGCCGACCCCGATCCTGTTTTTCGCCCTGATCGCCTTCCTGGGTTTCGTTTTTTTGCGGTTCACCAAACAGGGGCGATTCGTCTACGCAATCGGCGACAACTTCGCAGCGGCGCGCATTTCCGGCGCGCCGGTGCGCTCGGTCATCGTCCTGCAATATACGATCGCCGCCTCAATCGCTTACGTCGCCGGCATGATCACCGCGACGGCGGTTTCGAGCATGAACACCGCGGTTGCGATTTCACCCATGATCTACGACGTCATCCTTGTCGTGGTGCTCGGCGGCATCAGCCTTTCCGGCGGTCGCGGCGGCATCCGCAACGTGCTCGTCGGCACGCTGCTGATCGGCATTCTGTTGAACGGCATGACGATCATGAACATCGAATACACGCTGCAGAATGTGATCCGGAGCGTGATCCTTCTTGCAGCCATCGTGCTCGACAGTCTGATCAACCCTCGGGACGAGCAGACTGATCAACAGGGCGACATATAGAACGCCCAAAAGGAGCAAGAAACATGCGACTGAGACAAATCGCGGTCGCCCTAGCGCTGTCGACGCTTACCTCTTTGTCCTATTTATCGCCTGCTCGCGCTGTCGATTGTGAAGGTCTGAAATCTGCGAAAATCTCCGACACGACGATCATCAGCGCGGAGGCGATCCCGGCCGGCGACCTCATGACCGCTGACAAGGTGACGCGCAAGGCCATGCCTGCGTTTTGCCGCGTCGTCGCTTCGGTGAAAGACGCGCCCGACTCCGACGTTCGCGTCGAGCTATGGATGCCGAACGACGGATGGAAAGGCGTCTTCCACCTCAACGGCAACGGCGGCTACGGGGGCGTCCTCGCCTACAATTACGGGGCGATGGAAGTCGCGATCAAGCGCGGCTACGTCTCCGCGGAGACGGACCTCGGGACGGCGCCGGCGACGCCGCTCAACGGCGACGCGCTCATCGGGCGCCCGGACAAGTGGAAAGACTGGGGCATGCTGGGGACGCACGAAGCGGCGGTCGCCGGGAAAGCGATCGCGAAAGCGTTCTACGGTGAGGACCCCAAGCGCTCCTATTACACGGGCTGCTCGACGGGCGGTCAGCAGGGGCTTATCGAAGCGGAATATTACTCCGAGGACTTCGACGGCGTCATCGCCGGCGCTCCGGTCGTCAACCGGACCTGGGGGCACGCGGTCGCCGTGACGAGTTTTCAGGCTGCGAACCTCAAACCAGGACACAAGCTATCCGACGCCAAACTCGCCTTGCTCACCAAGTCGGCGGTGGCCGCCTGTGGCGGCAGGGTCAATGGCCTTAAGTCCGATCCGTTCATTGCCGATCCGATGTCCTGCGACTTCGATCCGGCTCAGCTCATCTGCAAGGGCGCCCCAGCCGACGATTGCCTGACTCCGGAAGAGGTCGAGAGCGCAAAGGCGATCTATCTCGGCCCCGCCGACAAGAACGGCAAGGCGCTCTTCTACGGCGAGCCGCCGGGCAGCGAAGCGGGCGTTTTCAATTGGGGCTTCCTCGAAGCGCCCGCCAATGCACCGGGCGAGCCGGGCTTTGACGGTCTCTTCAAATGGGTGTTCGGCCCTAACTGGGATTGGCGCTCTTTCGATGTCGAACGGGACATGGCAAAGGTCGACGCCGTCCTCGGGCCCGACCTGAATGGCGCAGTGACCGGGGACGTGACCAAGTTCCGCGACCGGGGCGGAAAGCTGATCCTCTTCCAGGGATGGGCGGATCCGATCGTCCCGGTTGGGCAGACGCTCGACTTCTACAAAGGCCTCGTAAGCAAGTTCGGCGGCGAAGAAAAGACGAAAGCGTTCGCGCGCCTCTTCATGATCCCCGGCATCGGCCATTGCGGCATCGGCGGCGGATTGAACGGGTTCGACTCCTCGGCCTTTGGCGGAGTGCAGCCGCCGGTCCTCGACCCCGAGCACGATATTTTCACCGCTCTTTCGCACTGGGTCGAGGACGGCGTCGCGCCGGATCAGGTCATCGCGACGAAATACGTCGGCGGCGACGCCTCCAAGGGCATCGAGATGCAGCGGCCGCTCTGCCCCTATCCGCAGCGCGCCTGGTACAGGGGCGAGGGCGACACCAACACGGCGGCGAGTTTCGTTTGCGCCGTCGAAAGGAAGTGAGACGCCGTGATCAGAAGGTTGATCCAGCTCATGACAATCTGCTCGACAGCATCGTCAATCCGCGGGGACGCACGGACCGCGCAACAAGGCGGCATCCAGAACGCCGTCAACTGAAAAAGGGAGTATGAAACATGCGCATCAGACAAATAGCGGCGGCCTTGGGCTTTGCCCTCTTGCTGACCGGTCTCGCCGCCACCGCGCGGGCCGCAGGAATTGACGATCCTCGGCGCGCTGACTACTTCAAGGATCTCTCGGGCAAGACGATCGCCTTCGTACCGGTCACGATGGGCATCGACCTCACCGAAGGTTGGGCGTCCGTCATGAAGCAGCAGGCCGATCGCCTGGGAATGAAGTTCGAAGTTCGCGATCCGCATTTCAGCGCCGACGCCGGCGCACAGGCGCTCACCGCGCTCATAGCCGAAAAGCCTGACGTCATCGTCGTGCACAATCCGGATATCCAGTCCTACGCGAAGCTGCTCAAGCGCGCCGAGGAAGCGGGCATCCACGTCATCCAGATCAATATGAGGTCGAACTACAATTCGGACGTCTACGTCGGCGCGGATTGGATCGGCATCGGCGAAGCGGAGGCGAAGGGCGTTATCGACAGGTGCGGCGCCGGCACGAGCGGCAAGATCGCGGTTTTGCAGGGTCAGCCGACTTCGGGGTCGGACAGCGGGATGATGAAGGGGGTGGAGAACGCCTTGTCCAAACATCCGGAGATCAAGACCGTCGCCAATGTCGCGGGCGAATGGGACGCGACCAAGGCGCATGCCGTCATTTCCACCGTCATCCAGCAGAATCCGGATCTCTGCGGAATCATCGGATTCTGGGACGTGATGGATCTTGGCGCCGCGGCCGCGATCAAGGAATCGGGCAAGCCGATCGTCTTGGTAACCTCAGGCGGCGGCGAGCAAATGGCTTGCGACAACGTCGAGAAAGGCGCGTTCGACAAGGAGATCGCCTATCAGGTCATGGACCAGGGCCGCGACCTCAACGACATGATCTCCACCGTTCTCGAAACCGGACTGCCGGCCGGCAAGCTCAAGGCGGTCATCTATAGCCCGCAACTCGTCATCTCCAAGGAGACGCTTCATCCCGGCCTGTGCTGGAGCGCGAGCGCTCTCAAGAAATAGGGCGAATGCTCGAACTGGAATCAAGAAATTGCGCTGAGCCGCTGGAGCGGCTCAGCGCTTTTTCGTTGAGTTGGAATGGGTCATGACGGTCGGCGACTGGGCCACAAGACTGCGCTATCGCTATGTGCCCGATCACGTCGTCGGCGAGGTGCTCGGCAGGAGGTGGATGGACAATGTCATCCCCATCGTTCTGCTCCTCGCACTGGTGATTTTTCTCGCCGAATCGATTCCGTACTTCACTACCCTGGGAAATCTCTCCGACACGTCGCGTCAGATCGGCGAATTTGGCTTGATCGTCATCGGCATGACGATCGTCATGCTGGGTGGAGGGATCGATCTCAGCGTCGGCTCGAACTTCGCGCTCGCCAATGTCACAGCCCTGGCGCTCATCAATGTCGGACATTGGCCGGTGGCGGCGGCGGTCGCCGGGACGATCGCCGTCGGCGCGTTTGTTGGCCTCGTCAACGGCCTGCTGATCGGCTTTCTCAAACTTCGAGCGTTTCTGACGACGCTCGTCATGTTGACCCTCATCCGGTCGATCGTCGAGTTTTTGCTGCAGATCTACTCGGTGAGGATCGCGTCGAGCGACGTGGAATCCGACGCTTGGGACTTTATCGGCTCGGGCTCGGTATTGGGAATCCCATTCAGCGTCCTCGTCCTCGCGGCGGTCGCGATCATCGCGCAAGTCGTTCTGACCCGGCTGCGCATCGGCTGGCGGATCACCGCAGTCGGCGGATCGCGTCGCGCCGCCTACAACGCGGGAATCCCCGTGCGGGCGATCGTCTGCCTGACCTATGTCGTTTCAGGATTCCTGACGAGCCTCGCCGGCACGCTTTACGCTGCGCGGCTTTCCGGCGCCGGGCCCGACACCGGAATCGGCCTCGAACTCGCCGTCGTGACCGCCGCGATCCTTGGCGGCAATAGCGTCGGCGGCGGCCGCGGCTCTGTCGGCAAGGCGCTTATGGGCGCGGTCATCGTTTCGCTCTTGACGAATGGTCTCGTTCGTCTTGGGCTTGAAAACGGCGCCTCCTCCTTGGCGATCGGGCTCGTGCTCATAGTCGCCATCGCCATCGACGTCAGGTGGAGCAGATGGCGCCATCGCCTGCTGGCGAAAGTCTATGTATCGCCGGCTCATCTCGCTTTGCCTGCGGCGCCGGATTTCGCCCGCAACTCCTCGTCGCCCTATGCGATGAATGACCGCCTCAACGAGGTGGAGATCATCGGCCTCGGCGAGGTCGACGGTCCCGAGGATGTCATTCTCGATGAAGACAACCATCTCTACTGCGGCGTTCGGCAGGGCGAGATCGTCCGCTTTCTCGCGCCCGATTACCGCAAGCGGGAAGTCTACGCTCATGTCGGCGGGCGGCCGCTCGGCCTGGCCTTCGACCGCGAGGGCGGCCTCAATGTCTGTATCGCCGGCATGGGTCTCTATCGGGTCGACAGAGACCGTAATGTCAGGAAGCTGACGGCGGAGACCAATCGCTCGCCCTTTTCGATCATCGACGATTCCCGTATGCGCCTCGCCGACGATCTCGACATCGGGCCCGACGGCAGGATCTATTTCAGCGAAGCGACGATCCGATACGGCTACGAGGAATGGGTCGTTGACGCCTTGGAGGGGCGTGGCAATGGCCGGATGATCCGCTACGACCCCGCCACCGGAACGACGCGGACGATTCTGCGCAACCTTCTGTTCGCCAACGGCGTGTGTCTCGCCCACGACAATCAATCTGTCCTGTTCGCGGAAACCTGGGGCTGTCGCGTGAGCCGATATTGGCTCCAGGGTCCCAAAGCCGGAACGATCGAAAAAGTCATCTCGGATCTTCCCGGCTACCCCGACAACATCAATCGTGGATCGAATGGCGCCTACTGGGTGGCGCTCGCGGGGACGCGGACGCCGAGCTACGATCTTGCGATGACCATGCCCGGCTTTCGGCGCCGCATGGCCCGCTGGGTGGCGGCCGACGAATGGCTTTTCCCGAACGTGAATGTCGGATGCGTCGTTCATTTCGACGCGAACGGCCGGGTTCTCGAAACGCTCTGGGATCGCAGGGGTGAAAACCATCCTACGATCACTTCGATGCGCGAACATCGCGGCCATCTTTTTCTCGGCGGCGTGACGAACAACCGGATCGGCCGGATCAAACTTCCCGACGCCGACCCCAACTGGACGAGCCTCGCCTCCTACTGGCGAGCGCAAGCGTGAGGCCGATCGCAAAAGCTTTGGACCGATGGTTCGGCCGGGGCGAAGCCTCGATCACGACGCCGCCGATGGACGGCGCGTTCCGGCCCAATGATCTCCTCGACGCTGCCGCAGTCGTCCTCGAAGCGCCGAAGCCCGACGCCCTCGCCGTCACCACGCAAGGCCTTTTGGTTTCGCTCGGGCAGTCGCTCAAGCGCGTGGACGAGCTTGAAAATAAGACCGTCGTGAGCTTCGACGCTGAGATCACCGCCTTGACTGGATTGCCGGACGGTGGCGCGGCGGCCGGCCTTGTCGACGGCCGGATCGTTTTCATCGGCGGACGGAATGATGGAAAGACGATTGCCGGCCCACGATGCATGACCGCGCTGGCGGCGGCCCGGGACGGCGCGCTCATTGTCGCGAGCGGCTCTGCGGCCCATGGGCCAGCCGATTGGAAACGCGACCTCATGGAGAAGATGAACTCGGGTTCGGTCTGGCGGCTCGACGTCGCGACCGGCGAGCGAACCCAAATCGCCGGCGATCTCGCCTACCCCTATGGCCTCATCGATGAAGGGGACTCTGTCGTCGTTTCCGAAAGCTGGCGCAGCGCGCTTACTCGCATTCTTCCCGGCGCCTCCCACCGCGCCGCTCCGGTGCTGGAGGACCTTCCGGCTTATCCCGCCCGGCTGTCGCGCGGAGCCGACGGGACAATCTGGCTCGCCCTGTTTGCGCCGCGCAGTCAGCTCGTCGAGTTTGTCCTGAGCGAGGACCGCTACCGCCGGCGCATGATCGACGAAATCGATCCCGATTATTGGCTTGCGCCCAACCTTCGCGCCGGTGGGTCGCCGCTCGAACCGACACAACAGGGCGGCGTCCGGCAACTCGGCGTGCTCAAGCCGTGGTCTCCGAGCCGGTCCTATGGGCTCGTGGCGCGTCTTGACGCCGCCTATCGTCCGGTCGCCAGCCTCCACAGTCGGGCGAATGGACGCCGGCACGGCGTCACGTCCTGCCTGGCGTTCGAAGGACGGGTTTATTTCGCCGCCAAGGGCGACGGCGTTGTCGCTTCATTTGCCGATATTGGAGCGACGACATGAATCTCTCATCCCAAACAGAGCCGCCTGTCTTGGAGATGATAGGCGTTGGCAAGCACTATCGCGGCGTCGCGGCGCTGAAAGACATTGATTTCGATCTCAGGCGCGGCGAAGTGCACGCGATTCTCGGTGAGAACGGGGCCGGCAAGTCGACGCTGGTCAAGATCCTCGCTGGCGCGGTGACGCTGACCCAGGGCGAGATCCGTATCGATGGCCAACGAATCCAGATCGCCACCCCTTCGTTGGCGCGACGATATGGCATTGCGATGGTCTATCAGGAGACCAGCCTCGTCCCGAGCATGACGGTCGCGCAAAACCTTTATCTGGGCGACGAAAAATTCTTCAACCGGCTGCGCGGAACCTATATCGACGCGCAGCAATTTCTTCAGTCGCTGAACTTTCCGGTCGATCCAACCGCCACGGTCCAGTCGCTCGGCACCGCCAAGCGGCAGATGGTCGAGATCGCGCGCGCGGTGCGCCTCAAAGCGAAGGTGATCATTTTCGACGAGCCGACCGCGACTCTGACCCCGGAGGAGAAAAATCATCTGTTCGCGCTGATCGACCGACTGCGGAAGGATCGCGTGTCCATCATCTTCATCAGTCACGCGTTGGAGGAAGCGCTCGAAATCTCCGACCGGATCACGATTTTGCGTGACGGCGCCCACGTCATCACTGACGACGCCAAATCGTTCACGCGCGAAACGATCATCCGCCAGATGGTCGGACGGTCGCTCACCGACGAGCTCTATGGCCCAGCGGGCGCGCGCGCTCAACGGCGACCGCCTGGGGCCAAGGTCCTCAGCGTCCAAAACCTCTCGATGCAGAACCAGGTGCGCAACACATCATTCTCGATTTTCGCCGGGCAGGTCACGGGCGTTTTCGGCCTGGTCGGCTCGGGGCGGACAGAAACGGCGAGAATCATCGCCGGCGTTGTCAAGCGCGACGCCTTTCATGGCGGCGACATCCGGCTGGGCGATCGATTGGTGCGTTACCGGACCCCTCGCGCCGCGGTCGGCGACGGCGTCGTCTATGTCACCGAGGATCGAAAAGGCGACGGACTGTTCGAGACCATGTCCGTCGCAGACAACATCTACGTCGGACAAATCGCGGGCGGCGAGTCGCGTGGGGTTCTCGCGAGCCGAAGCGAAAAGCTGGCGCTCGCGGCTCGGTGGACCAAGAAGCTCAATATTCGTACGCTGGGCGGCGACCCGCGGGTCATCGAACTTTCCGGCGGCAATCAACAGAAAGTCGTGATTGCGAAGTCCCTTGTTCAAGATCCCAAGCTGATCATTTTTGATGAGCCGACGCGCGGTGTGGACGTCGGCGCCATAGCCGAAATCCATCATTTGATCGGCGCGCTCGCCGACGACGGCCTCGCCGTTGTGGTGATCTCGTCCTACCTCCCCGAGATCCTGAGCTTGTCGGACCGCATTCTGGTTTCGAGGCAGGGCCGAATTGTCGAAGAGCTTTCGCCGGACGAGGCAACCTCCGAGACGGTCATGTTCGCGGCCGTGTATTAAAAGCCGAACGGTGCGACCGATCAGAACCCGCTCCCACAGTGAAACGCCCTGAGCGGTTTTGTCTCGTCAATGGCGGCCGCGTCCGTTTTCGTGGCGAGGATAGCGCACTGGAATTTTGTTTGCGCGCCGCCATTTCCGGCCTTCCCGCGCATTGGTTCGTCAACCGAGACCATTCAGGTTTGGAGGCGCGTTTTCGCTTTCAAGGGCTGAACCACCGAGAACCCCCCGAACTCCGGATCAATCATAGACAGGAATATGACGAACGCCGCGCCACGAACTGTCGCTCAGGACGGCGAAGCCTATTTCGCGCTCGCAACGGAATGGCGGCTTTGGCACGCACTCCTCTCCTTCCGGAGGCGCTCCGAAGAGCCTGCGGGTTATCACTGCGCTCAGCCGACGTGGACACGGGTTGCGCATATGGCTACGCTCAGCCCAAAAAGTTGGCGCAGCGTCACCCATGCGGCGGCGAGCGGGAGGAAAGCGGATGGGCCGATGGCGGTTGCGCGCGGCAGTCATCGCAGTCGCAATGGCCGCCCTTGGAGGGGCGACGGTGCGAGCGGATCAGACGCGCCATTTGAGTTTCGCCTATGACCAGCCGCATTCGACCGGCTACGGCGTCGCGGCGGACCTCTTTAATAACAAGCTCATGGGGTTGAGCCACGGGTCAATGGCGATCGACCAGTTTCCAGGCGCGCAACTGGGGCAGGAGCCCCAGATGCTGCAAAAGATTCGCACCGGCGACATCGATTTCATGATCAGCTCGACCGCCAACGCGGCGACCGTCGCGCCGGAATTGGGCGTGCTGTCGATCCACTATCTCTTCCGTTCTGAAGATCAGTTGATCAAGGCGATCGCCGACCCACGGTTGGTCGCGGCGGTCAAGGAGAT
>CAVSBJ010000008.1:0-89046 GCA_963726105.1 uncultured Alphaproteobacteria bacterium | reverse complement strand
GCGCCATCCGAACTGATTGAATCGGGATGGGGATTCCTAAATCGGCGATGGAGTGATTCAAGCTTCCGGGCGGATTGGAGGGCGGCGGGAATGGCCGGACCGCTGTCGATGGATCTTCGCATCCGTGGGCTTGCGGCGGTGGCCGATGGAGCATCGGGACGAAGGGTGGGCGATCGCTTTGGCGTGAGCGCCGCCAGCGTGGCGAGCGTTGGAGCGCACGCAGGGCGACGCGTCGCCAAAGGCGGTGGGCGGCGACCGTCGTTCGCAGAAGACAGAAAACCCATGGTTCTCGACGGACCGATCAACGGCCGCGCCTTTCAAGCCTATATCGATCAGCTCCTCGTTCCAGAGCTCAAGCCCGGCGACGGCGTCATCATGGGACAACCTCATCAGGGACAACCTCGGATCGCACAAGGGCGCAGGCATACGCGCTGCTTGTCGAGACGGCCGGCGCGAAGCTGCTCTATCTCCCGCCCTACAGTCCCGACTTCAATCCGATCGAGAACGCTTTCGCCAAGCTCAAGGCGCTCCTGCGAAAAGCCGCACAGCGCACCGTCGAAGGACTCTGGGCCAAAATCGCCGAATTGCCGCCTGCCTCTCGCCACGCCAATGCGCAAACCACTTCGCCGCCGCAGGATACGATCGAACGTGAGGGGATTCCGCTCTAGCTGTGGAGTTGATTCGATGATCCGCAGCGCATCTTGGATCGGTAGGCTCTCTATTCTTTTAAGCCCGGCCAAACCGAGTTGAGCTTCAGAAGGAATTTATCGGCGTCGTTCTGGGCTTCGCGCTTTGTCGCAAAGGAATAGAACGACTTGTCTCGCACCCTCTCGTTTTGGTAAATATTCCAGCGGAAGCGATTAGGGTTGCCAATGTCTTTTACGACATCCGTCGTGAATATCGGGTGGTCTGCCATCTCAGCATCTTACGGCAATCGCATCTGCTCCGCGAGCCTAGATTTTCGTAACTCCCAAGGAGGGCGCTCAGGGTTGGGTGGCTTTTGCGATGGCTTTGGGTTGGGCGACGAGGGGTTTGGAGGATGTTCCATCGTTGTTTTCTGGCGGGTCTGGGCAGTTTGCGGTGAAAGGCGAGTCCTTCGCGCAAGATATTCCAGAAACGCGTCTCGAAGACTCCGAGAACGGGAGGCTCCGGGGCTTCGTCTCCCCGCGCCCACCCCTCGCCGACCGCCCGGTTGGCGTCGAGGAGCAGATCGCGCATGCGCTCGGCCCATGGTTCGTGATCGAATGCGATCAGCGCCTTGAGTTCGCGCAGGTGATGGGCGTTGCAGAGCGCATGGTCCGCTCCTGCGAGCCCGCCATCGTGGACGACCACGTCGCCGGCAAGGCCTTTCGGCACGTAGTCGGCGACCCAGGTGGCGATCCTGGCGCGGGCGTGATCGAGACCAAGGAAGAGGCCCTCGTTGAGAAGCTCGTCCGCGCATGCGGCCATTGAAGCTCTCGCAGAAGCCGTTCTGCATCGGCTTTCCTGGCGCGATGAAATGCCAGGCGAGCTGGTCTTGGCGACGTCATGGATACAAGCCTACTCCCGGCCTCCGGAACGCTCGATTGTACGGTCCGCCTCAAATCTCAGCATGCGCCTTGTCGAAGCGCCAGACGTCCTCGAATCCCATCAGCCGGTTCATCTCTGCAAAGGAATAGAGCGGTGCCGATGAGCCGAGCGACGAGCCCGTGTCGCGGATCTGCCGGTAAACCGTCTGCAACGCCGCCGCGGCGCTGAGGAGGCCCGCGACCGGATAGATGGCGAGCGCGTAGCCGATCTCGGCGAGGCGCGCGTTGCTTAGCATCGGCGTGCGTCCGCCCTCGACTATGTTGGCGACGAGCGGCTTGTCGCCAAGCTCGCGCCCGATCGTCGCCATCTCGTCTTCCGTCTCCGGCGATTCGACGAACAGCATGTCCGCTCCCGCATCCGCGTAAGCGCGGGCGCGCCGGATCGCTTCGGGCAGGCCCTTCGACGTTCGCGCGTCGGTGCGGGCGATGATGAGAAAATCGGGCCTGGTTCGCGCTTCGGCGGCGACCGCGATCTTGCGGACCATCTCGTCAACCGGAATGACGCGGCGGTCGGGCGTGTGGCCGCATTTTTTTGGAAATTCCTGGTCCTCGAGCTGGATCGCCGCCGCGCCGGCCCGCTCATAGCCTCGAACGGCATGGCGCACGTTGAGAAGCCCGCCATAGCCGGTGTCGCCGTCGGCGATGAGCGGCGCGCCGGCCATGCGCGCCATCGCCTCGACCCGGCCGACCATGTCGGCGTAGCTCGCAAGCCCGGCGTCGGGAAGCCCGAGATGGGAGGCGACGGCGCCGTAGCCGGTCATGTAGAGCGCCTCAAAGCCCATCGCCGCCGCCATTCGCAGCGAGACCATGTCATAGACGCCCGGCGCCGCGATCACGCATTCCCTGTGGCGGGCGTTCAGGACCTCACGTAGTGTGGGCATGGCGAAAATCTCCAAACTTATCCCTCGTGTCCCACCCCGGGCGTCGCGGTTGCAAGCGGCTTTCGTCGTAGAGCGGGAGAGCGGCTCACCGCAACACCGCTCGTTTTGATTTGGCTCGTGGTCACCGATCGGCCAAAAAATGAGGCCATGAGACAGACGGGGGCGGTCTGGAAGGACGGAGAGACGCCATGAAGAAATTCCTTGCTTTGTACATGGCCGATGCCTCGGGGATGGCCGAGATGATGAAGAATTCCACCCCCGAACAGCGGCGGAAGGGGACGGAGTCGTGGATGAAATGGATGGAGGACAACAAGGCCTCGCTAGCCGATCGCGGCGCCCCCGTGGGCAAGACCAAGCGCATTGACGCGAAGGGGATCAAGGACGCCAAGAACGACGTCTGCGGCTATTCGATCGTCCAGGCGAACTCAGCCGAAGAGGCGGCGAGAATTTTCGGCAAGGATCAGCCTTTCCTGCAAATGCCGGGAGCGACGATCGACATGATCGAGATCATGGAGATGCCGGGGACATAGGCGCTTCTCCCTCAACGTAAAACCGGTCGGGCCGCGGACGCGGCCCTCTTTCCTTGCCCGCCGGCGAGGGCTCTAGCGCCGCTCAGCCGTCACCGCAATTCGACCCCGACAGCAAATGCCGTAAAGTGGCCCGCGCCGGATGCGCCGCGATAGGACTGGGAGGAAGGCCGATGACCATAGTCAAGCACAGCATTGACGCCGAAACGGCGGAGAAGGCCATTGCTGGGGCGGCAAGGAAGGCGGCTGAACTCAAGCTCAAAATGTGCATCGCCGTCACCGATGAGGCCGGCGATATCAAGGCTTTCCTGCGTATGGACGGCGCGCCCAAGCTTTCAATCGATATCGCGCACAACAAGGCCTACACGGCCGCGTCGTTTTCGATGCCGACGCACGCCTGGTTCGACTTCATCAAGGACGATCCGCCGCTTTTGTACGGGATCACGCACACGCCGCGCCTGACCGTGTTTGGCGGCGGATTTCCAATCACGCTCGAGGGCGAGATCGTTGGCGCGATCGGCTTGAGCGGCGGCCATTATACGCAGGACATGGAGTGCGCGCGGGCGGGGCTGGCCGCAATCGGCGCCCATCCCCTGTAGACAGGCCCGGCCTCCTGGCGTCAGGGCGGCCGGCGCCGGGTCGGTCATAATCTAGCTGCCGACAATAGCCTCGAAAACAGAACGCACGCGCTTGCGCGCATCGGCGAGCGCAGCCGCGAACGCCTCGAAGTCGGGAAAGCCGCTCGCCGCGGCGATGCGGCGCTTGACGCCCGCGGCAGCCTCGGCGGGATCGAAAGGGCCTGAGGTTGAAAGGCGCATGAACTGCGTCGCATCGGTGTACAGCCGGTGCGCGTCGACGAGGACCTCACCCTGTTCGGCCGTGATCAGCCCCGCGCGCCCTGCCTCTTCCACGACCTTCCCTGTCGACACGTCGAGGATCGCCGGAAGCTTGGCCGCGAAGGCCAATTGCAGATACTGGGCGATGAATTCGATCTCGATGAGACCCCCCGCGACGAGCTTCAAGTCCCAGATGTCCTTGTCGCCCTTTTCCTTGGCGATCAGCCGGCGCATGGCTTGCGTTTCCCGGGCGATCGCCGCGGCGTCACGCACTCGGGTCAGCGTTTGTCGGATCGTCCTGGCGAGATCGGCCCCGAGGCTCGCATCGCCGCCGATGAAACGCGCGCGGGTTAGCGCCATGTGCTCCCAGGTCTCGGCTTCATACTGCTGGTAGAGCTTGAACGATGCGAACTGGGTCGCGAGCGGACCCTGGCGGCCGGAGGGCCTGAGCCGCATGTCGACCTCATAGAGGCGACCCGCCTTGGTCGGCGCCGTCAGGGCCGAGATGAGCCGCTGCGTGAGGCGCGCATAATAAAGGCCCGGACCGAGTTTCCTCCGGCCGTCCGACTCGCTCGCTTCAGCGGGATAATCATAGATGAGCATGAGGTCGAGATCGGAGGCCGCGGTCATTTCGCGCGAGCCGAGCTTGCCGAGCGCGACGATCGCGACCCGGCCGCCGCGGATGCGCCCGTGCTCGGCTGCGAAGGCCTCGATGACGCGCTTGAGCAGCGCGGCGGTCAACCCTTGCGCCAGCGCGCTATAGGCGCGTCCCGCCCGGTCGGCGTCGAGGCGCCCCGACAGCAAATTGAGGCCGATATGAAACGTCTCCTCGGCAGCGAAATCGCGCGCCCGGTTCAGAGCATCCTCGAAGCTCTGCCCCTGGGACACAAACGTCTCGACCCGGCCGCTCATCGCCTCATCGTCGAAGCTCAGGTCGAAGTCGAGGCTGCGCGCCGGATCGATGGCTGCGTCGAGCACGTGCGGCCGGCTCGCGATCACCTGCGCCAGCCGCGGGGCGCTCCCGAGCACGTCGCCGAACAACTCGCGCAACGATGCGTTCGAGCGCAGGATCGACAAGAGCTCGACCGAGGCGGGCATACGCGCCAGCGCCTCGTCGAAGGCGGAAAGCGCGGCGTCCCCGTCGCCCGATCCAGCGAAGGCTTCGAGGAGCGCCGGCGTCAATTCCGTCAGCACCTCGCGCGCGCGGGCGCTGCGGACCGCCGCGCGTCGACCGAAGTGCCATCCGCGTACGGTCTCCGCTGCGGCTTCCGGACGCTGGAAGCCAAGCGCCTGCAAGGTGGCGAGCGTCGCCGGATCGTCGGTGACGCCGGTGAAAACGAGATCGCCCGAGGCGACGCTGAGCTCGGGCGCGTCCTCGAACAGCCGCGCGTAATGTCGCTCGACCTGGGTCAGGTGATGGGTGAGGTCAGCCGCAAAGCCGTCGATCCGCGTATAGCCGCAGAACTTGGCGAAGCGCGCCAGCGCCGCTCGCTCGAATGGAAGGCGTTGCGTCTGCTCGTCGGCGACCATCTGCAGCCGATGCTCGATGCGGCGGAGAAACGCATAGGCCGAGCTGAGATCATCGACGGCTTCCGCGCTGATCCACTTGTCGGCGCACAATTGCTGCAGCATATCGAGGGTGCGCGATCCGCGCATCTGGGGGCGTCGTCCGCCGAAGATAAGCTGCTGCGTCTGGACGAAGAACTCGACCTCGCGGATGCCGCCGCGCCCGAGCTTGACATCGTGACCAGGCACGGCGACGCGCTCGTGGCCCCGCACGGCGTGAATCTGGCGCTTCATCGCATGGATGTCGGCGATCGCCGCATAATCGAAATACTTGCGCCAGATGAACGGCGCGAGGTCGGCAAGGAAGCGCTCGCCAAGCTTGAGGTCGCCCGCCGCCGGACGGGCCTTGATCAGCGCTGCACGCTCCCAGTTCTGGCCGACCGTCTCGTAATATTGGTAGGCGCTTGAGGTCGCGAGCGCGACCGGGGTCGAGGCCGGATCGGGCCTCAACCGCAGATCAACTCTCAGCACATAGCCTTCGCCGGTCCGCTCATGAAGCAGGCGCGCAAGCGCCTTGGTCAGCCGCACGAACAAGGGGCCTGGCTCGGCTCCCTGTGGAATCGATGGCGCCGCGGGGTCGAAAAGGACAATCAGGTCGATGTCGCTCGAGTAATTGAGTTCGCGCGCGCCATGCTTGCCGAGCGCCAACACGACGATGCCCGAGCCGCTCTCGATGTCTGGCGCCTCCGCGTCGAGCGCCAAGAGTCCGGCGCGCGCGTGCTTGCGCAGCAGGAACGCGAGCGAAGCGCGGACAGCGGCGTCGGCGAAACGGGTCAGCGCCTCGGTTGTCGCCACAACGTCCCAAGCGCCGCCGACGTCCGCAAGCGCGATCAAGAGCGCCGCTTCGCGCTTGGCGCGACGAAGCGCCGGCATAAGATACGCTTCGTTCTGGTCGCGTCGCGAGAGGAGCGCTTGAACGAGCGCTTCGAGCGAGTCGCCGGGCGGACGCTTGAGCAGCCGGACGAGCCGCGGCGGGTCTTCCCGAACCAGCGTCCAAAGATAGGGCGAATGATCGGCAAGGCCGAGAAGAACATCGCGCGTGCGCCCGCGTTCGAGTTCGCGCGCGAGGTCCGAGGACGACGGCGTATCGAGCAAGGCAGCCACGCGCCGGCGCGCTTCGGCCGGCGCGGAGAGCCGCGGCGCCTCGACGAGGCTCTCAGCGAGCGTTGCGGTCATTCAGGACCAGGTCGGCGGTGGTCAGCGCGTGTGGCCGCTCGTCCGCCGCCGGCAAGGTCAGGCGCACAAGCAGCCCCGGCTGATTGTCCTCGAGGTCGACCGTTCCGCCATGCATGCGCGCGACCGCGACGGCGAGCGAAAGTCCCAAGCCCGAGCCCGGACGCGAACGCGAGCCTTCCAGCCGGACGAACCGTTCGAGGACCCGCGTCCGGTCCGCCGGCGCAATCCCCGGACCCCGGTCGGCGATGGTGAGCACGACCGATCTGCCGGCCCGCCGCGCCGTGATGACAACGTCCGGCTTCGCTTCGGCTTCGCCAACGCCCTTCCGGGACGCGCCATATTTGAGCGCGTTGTCGACCAGATTGGCGACCGCCTGACCGATCAGCTCGCGATTGCCCCGGACCGTGAGCCCATCGTCGACGCGAACGATCAGGGCGACGCCCTCTTCTTCGGCGATCGGCTCGTAAAGCTCGGCGACGCTTCTGGCCGCCTCGCCCACATCGAATGGCTCAAGCGGCCCCAGATCGCCGCCTGCTTCCGCGCGTGCGATCAGCAGGAGCGCGTTGAAGATCCGAATGAGCTGGTCCAATTCCTCGATCGTCTTCTCCAGCGCCTGACGATAAGTCGCGGCGTCGCCGCCGAACGCGAGCGCGGCTTCCGCGTGGTTGCGCAGGCGGGTCAGCGGCGTGCGCAGGTCGTGCGCGATGTTGTCGGAAACCTCCTGCAGGCCTTCCATCAATTCCGAGATCCGGCCGAGCATCTCGTTCAGGCCTTCCGCCAGCCGGTCCAATTCGTCGCCCGAGCCGGACACCGGCAGGCGACGGGTGAGGTCGCCGGCCATGATCCCATGCGCCGAGGTGTTCATGTCATCGATGCGTTGCAACACGCGCCGGGCGACGAAGAGCGCGCCGACCGCCCCGAGGGCTGCGAAGAACACCAGCGAAATCGCCAGCGCGCGCACCATCACCTTGCCGATGCGGGCCCGATCGCCGAGGTCATGCCCAATCAAGAGGCGGAAGCCGCCGGGCAGAATGTAGACTCCCACGAGCGCCTGGCGCCCGCGATCGCTGCTGCCGCTGCCGCGGTAGATGATCGGCAGAAAGCCCGGGTGTAGCAGCACTTCGGCGGGGATCTGCTCGACATTGCCAGCGAGCGGTTCACCGATCGGGTTGGTGAGCAGGTAGAGGGAAGAGCCAGGCTCGCGTTTGCGCGCCTCGATCACGGACTCGAGCCGTCCTATCCCTTGATTGTCGAAGGCGTCGATGAGGCCCTGCGATTCCGCGTCGATCGTTCGCGCGATCTCTTTGTCCACCACCGAAACGACTTGCCAGGCGATGACGGTCAGGACGATGCCGGAGCCGATCGCGCTGAGAAGAAGGATCGCCAGCGCGAGTCGAAAAGCGGTGGCTCCGAAGAGCTTACCGAGCGCCGTCACGAATCATGTAACCGGCGCCGCGGACCGTGTTGAGCAGCGGCGCATCGAAATCGCGATCGATCTTGGCGCGCAGGCGCGACACGTGCACATCGATCACGTTGGTCTGCGGATCGAAGTGATAGTCCCACACATGTTCGAGCAGCATGGTGCGCGTGACCACCTTGCCCGCGTTTTGCATCAGATATTCGAGCAGCCGGAACTCGCGCGGCTGCAAGACAATTTCCTCCGACTGACGTGTGACTTTGTGCGACAGTCGATCAAGCACCAGGTCGGCGACCCTGAGCACCGTCTCCTCCGGCGCGCCCTTGGGGCCGCGGCGCGACAGCGCCTCGACCCGGGCCAGAAGCTCGGAGAAGGCATAGGGCTTCGACAGATAGTCGTCGCCGCCGGCGCGCAAGCCCTTGACCCGGTCGTCGACCTGGCCAAGCGCCGAGAGGATCAGGACCGGCGTCTCGTTTTTCTGCTCTCGAAGGGCGCCAACCAGCGTGAGGCCGTCCATTTTCGGCAGCATGCGATCGACGATGGCGACGTCATAGGCGCCTTCGAGCGCCAAATCGTATCCGGTGACGCCGTCATTCGCCTGGTCGGCGATATGCCCCGCTTCGCGAAACGCCTTGGCCAGATACGCAGCCGCGTCGCGATCGTCTTCGAT
Organism: uncultured Alphaproteobacteria bacterium; assembly: GCA_963726105.1. Classification (GTDB taxonomy): domain Bacteria; phylum Pseudomonadota; class Alphaproteobacteria; order Rhizobiales; family Beijerinckiaceae; genus Roseiarcus. Next base: position 80,405 of record CAVSBJ010000008.1, on the reverse strand, counting down.
AATGAGGATGCGCATGTCGGACATATAGCGAAACCCGGGCGCTAAGGCGAAAAAAGATGGCGGCAGGCCCGCGGGGGATTGGGACCTGCCGCCACTTTTGTCGGAGTCGCGCGGGCGGGGATGTGTGCGACGCCGACTTGGACGGAAAGGCGCGCTGTGCGCTGGGCCGGGGACGTGCCCATGATCCTCTCCGCCAATTTCATGCCGGCGTCCTACGGGCGAACCGCGGGACGCCGGGTAAACTCTAGGACGCGCGTGTGGGCAGCGTCAGGTAGTGCTCTCCATCGTTGGATTTGACCCGCACGAGAACCGATTTCTTGCCGCCTGACTTGGCCGCGTCGATCGCGTCGACGACGTCGCCCGGCCGGCTGACCGACTTGCCCGCGACCTCGAGGATCACGTCGCCCTGCTTCAGGCCCTTGTCCGCGGCCGCGCCGTCCGGGTCGACTTCCGCAACGACGACGCCATCCTGTCCATGCGCCGGGCGCAAGGTCAGTCCGAGCTTGGCCAGCGCCGACCCGCCGTTGTCGTTGGAATTTTGCGATTCCGCATTCGCCGTCTTGTCGGCGGGCATCGTTCCGAGGGTCACATCGATGGTCATCGGCGAACCGTTGCGGACGAGCCCCAGCTTGACGGTCTTCTTCGGACCCATCGCCGCGATCCGGCGGGCGAGATCATGCGGATCGGCGACCGTTTCGCCGTCGACCGAGGTGATCACGTCGCCGCTCTTCACACCCGCTGCGGCGGCGGGTGAATCCTTCTGCGCCGCAGCCACCAGCGCGCCGTTCTGCCCCTTGAGGCCGAGGTCGTCGGCCAGGTCCGCGGTCACGTTCTGGATCTGCACGCCGATCCAGCCGCGCGTGACCGAACCATTGTCCTTGAGCTGCTGCACGACGTTCTTGACGACGTCGCTGGCGATGGCGAAGCCAATGCCGACGCTGCCGCCCGACGGCGAGAAGATCGCGGTGTTGACGCCAACCACCTCGCCTTCGGCGTCGAAGGTCGGGCCGCCGGAATTGCCGTGATTGACCGGCGCGTCGATCTGCAGGAAGTCGTCATAAGGACCCGAGCCGATGTCGCGTCCGCGAGCCGACACGATTCCCGCGGTCACAGTGCCGCCGAGACCGAACGGGTTGCCGACCGCAATCACCCAATCGCCGACGCGCGGGGTGTGAGCGGCGAACGTCACATAGGGGTAGTTCGAGCCGTCGGCCTTCAGGAGCGCAAGATCCGTCTTGCTGTCGACGCCAATCACCTTGGCCGACATCGACTTGCCCTCGGCCGTGGTGACGGTCACTTCGGAGGCATGATCGACGACATGGTTGTTGGTGACGATATAGCCGTCGCCCGAAATGAAGAATCCAGACCCCTGCGCCTGCGAGAAATGATGGCGCGGCGCGTGATCGCCTTCGCCATTGTTGCCCTCCGGCACGCCGAAGTGGCGGAAGAAATGGTAGAACGGGCTGTTCTTCGGGATGTCGGGCATTCCCGGGATTCCGTCAAAATCCTCGTCATCGACCGGGTCGGCGTCGGTGAGCTTGACCTTGACCGACACGACGGCGGGCTTTACGCGGTCGACAACATCGGCGAACGAGGCCGGGCCGGCGGGAGGCAGAGCGGCAGGCGCTTGCGCGGTCGTGGCGGCGGCTGAAACCGGCGCGACCGACGTTTCGGCCGCAACCCCGCCAAGGGCCGCTAGCGCGACAGCGCCAAGAAGCGCCGCACGGAGAGAATAGGAGGGCCGATCAAACGACATCAAAAGCTCCGAGCCATCTCAATCATCGCCGCGGAGACTGTCCCCGCCGCCTCACGATCGAAACAATGCGCCCGGTCGCCTAAACACGCGATGGCGCGAACATGAAAGCTTGGTAATGTGGATTACAGCCCCGCCCGGAGCGCGGGCTTTCGGCCCCGCATCGCGGCCGCCGCAACCTGGAACAGGCGCAAATCGTTGTTGCTTCGGCCCGGGCGCTTGATCGGCGGCCCGGACGAGCCGTTTCGTTAACGACTCTTAAGCGTCGACGTTCTTTAAGCGTCGACGTTCTTGGACTTCGGCTTCAGGACCTGGCGGCCCCGATACATGCCGCTCTTGAGGTCGATATGGTGGGGACGGCGCAGTTCGCCCGAATCCTTGTCTTCGACATAGGACGGCGCCTTGAGCGCGTCGGCCGAGCGGCGCATGCCGCGGCGCGAGGGCGAGGTTTTACGTCTGGGAACGGCCACCGGGGAAACTCCAATTCAGAAGCGGGCGGCGAGGCCCGGAAATGAGAAGGCGCGGCTCTTACACGCAATCGAGCCGAAGCGCCAGTCGTTCCTAAAGCCAAAGCCGAAAAACCGCCTCGCCGCGCATATCAAGGCCAGTCTGGCCCCACCCCCTCGAACGATAGAAGGCCGCCGCTTTCGTGTCTTTGCCGGTCGTCAGGAACGCCTGCCGGTGTCCAGCCTGCCGGAGCCGCTCGATCGCTTCATTGAGGAGCGCCGTGCCGTGACCGCGCCGTTGAGCGCCGTCGGTCACGAACAGCGCCCAAACGTAACCGGTCTGATGGTTTGCGCAGGTGAAGCCTTGAATCCCCGCTTCGTCCTCGGACACGAGGAAAATCGCCTTGTTGAGATACCAGTCGACTTCCGCGGGCGTAACGAGCGACGGGTCATCAAGCCGATTTTCAGCCGTTCCATGCCGCACCTCGGAGATCCGAGGCAGGTCGAGCGTCGTGGCCTGGCGGAGACGCGGCGGCATCGCAATCAGGTCATGCCCCGGCGGGCACGCCTGATCGAGCCTTTTGGCTCCGGCTCTGCTTCAGGCCGCCCCGCGCGTCTCGAAAGTCGCGAACGCCATCGCCTCGCGCGGCTGGCGGTTGGCCCACAGGACGAACTGGAACGCCTGGTAATAGGTTTCGCAGGCCTCGAGGGCGGCGTTGACGACGGCGGTGCACTGCGCGTCGTTCGCGCCCGCGCCTCCGGCCAGGCACAAGGCGTGACGAAACATCACCACGTCCTGCTGGCTCCATTGGTCGAAATGCCCAAGCCACAATTGTTCATTGATGAGCTGCGTCAGTTCGCCGATCGCGGCGCGCTTGTGGGAAGGCGTCTTGAGATCGAACGAACAGCTGACATGCAGGGATTCCATATCCGGCAGCCAGGTGAAGGCGACGTCGTAATTGGCGAACTTGCCCGAGACCAGGATTGAAATCTCGTCCGTCTCGGCCCGATCGAAGGTCCACTCGTTGACGGCGGCCAGGCGCTCGACGACGTCGACGGGATGCTCGCGACGCTCGCCAGCGCTGGTGTCGGTGTCGATGAAGGTCATCAGGGTCTTTCGGCGGATCGAGGACAAAGCAAGGGCCGCGTCGACCTTTCCGTCGCGCAACCCACTACAACCTTGCTGATTCGCGCGCGTTCGTAAACCGATGACTGCTATGGGTCCACAAAAACAGTAAACAGAATCAAAACTCTGCTAACGGAACGCGAGTCCGATCAAAGCCTTGGCTCGTTGAGCTTCGCTTCGAGCGCGGCTACCCTTGCGGCAAGCTTGTCGTTCTCGTCGCGCGCTCGCGCCCCCATCTCCTTGACCGCCTCGAACTCCTCGCGGGTGACGACGTTCATGCCGGCCATCATCCGCTCCATCTGCGAGCGGGCGAAGGTCTGCGCCTCACGTTTCGCGCCATCGGCGAGGCCCGCGGCGTCGGTCATGAGACGCGAGAGGTCGTCGAAGAAGCGGCTGTTGGTTTGCGGCATGACTTAAGCTCCGGGCGGCGCCCGCATCAGGTCGAAGCGGCACGAAATCTATGTGGCGCGAGCGCATTCGCGGCGCAAGAGCGGGCTCGCGGCCTATCATGCCGCCAACCCTCCCGGTATTACGGGGAGATCCAAAAGCCACCTAATCGTGCCCTAAACCACACCCAAAGCTCCGAGCGGCGCGCTCTTTTTGATGCGATTTGCCAGGCTTCGATTGCGGAACCGCGCGTAGGAGGTCAGGATTGATGCTATGCCTGAATCTGAAGAACCAGGAGTACCAGACGTCGCCGACCTCCCAGCGTTGGTGACCTTTGTACGCGCCTGGCAGGCACACATTAAAGATAATTGGGAGGCTTTTATAAAGCCTCCGATTCTCGCGACTGTCATCATTATTGCAGGCTTGGCTTACTACTTCGGTGTCTCCCGAAGTAGTGAATTGAATGGAGTTAAAGATGAAAGAATTACATTCCTTAACGATCAATTGACTGCGTACAAAGATCGACTACAAGGAGCTTCTCCAGATGAGGCAGCAAAGCAAGTTTCGGAATTGCGCTCGCAATTAGGGCGCGCCAACGAAAAATTGCAGATGATATTGCCTGACAAACCGCGGCGTCTTGAGGATAAAGAAAAAGACGCTCTACTGCGGAATATTGATAAGTTAAAGAGCGATATAAAAGTATTGTTCGTATACGCATGGCTAAATGGCGATTCTACTGAGTATGCCAGTGATTTTACCAAATTATTGAGTGCTAATAATATTCCGAATATCGGGCCTATAGCAACCACCTGCAATACAGCTGAGCGTGGGATTTTAGTGGGACTTCCGGATCCACAAAAACCGTCCGACTCAGCTGTAGAATTTACCAAAATACTTCAGGAGGCGGGACTCCATGTCGGCCAGACCTTATGGAGCTCTCCTCCAAGTGTGATCGTGCCTTCGCCACCGTTGATACCAACGACTGCTTCAACCACACCAGCGCTTGCCGCACCTGTGCTGGCCCCAACTCCCCCTTCTGGAGCCGTTGCGCAACCGCGACCAATAGTGCCTGATTTCGACTTGTTCATATGCGGTGGAGGGGACTAGAGATCGGACGCCCGTATTTCCGAGACCCTGATCCCCATGCGCATCCAAGCCGCCGTTCTCCGCCAGCCCGGCCTTCCCCCGCCCTATGCGGAATCGAAACCGCTCGAGATCACCGAGCTCGACCTGAGCCCCCCGGGCCGGGGCGAGGCGCAGGTGAAAATGGCGGCGGCGGGGCTCTGCCATTCCGACCTGTCGGTGATCGACGGCTCGCGCCCGCGCCCCACCCCCATGGCGCTCGGCCACGAAGCGGCGGGAATTGTCGAGGCCGTCGGCGACGGCGTGACCGACCTTGCAGTCGGGGATCACGTGGTGCTCGTGTTCGTCCCGAGCTGCGGCCGCTGCGGGCCATGCGCTTCGGGACGTCCGGCGCTCTGCGAGCCGGCGGCAAAAGCGAACGCCGCCGGGACGCTGCTCTCCGGCGAGCGCCGGCTTTCCTTTAAGGCCGAGCCGGTCAACCACCTGCTCGGGGTCGCTGCTTTTTCAACCCACGCGGTTGTGGCGCGCGAATCCTGCGTCAAGATCGACCCCGACCTGCCGCTCGAACTCGCGGCTTTGTTCGGCTGCGCGGTGCTGACCGGGGTTGGCGCGGTCGTCAACACCGCCAAGCTCGAGCCGGGGCAATCGGTCGCGGTGGTGGGCCTGGGCGGCGTGGGCCTGAGCGTCGTTCTCGGCGCGAGGCTCGCCGGCGCGCGCCAGATCATCGCCGTCGATCTCTCGGACGAGAAGCTCGCCTTCGCGACCAAACTCGGCGCGACGCAGACCGTCAACGCCCGCTCGAACGACGCGGTCGGCGAAATCAGGCGCATGTCCGGCAATGGCGTCGATGTCGCCTTCGAGATGGCGGGCTCCGTTCCGGCGCTCGAGCTGGCTTATGCCGTGACCGCGCGCGGGGGCGCGACGGTGACCGCCGGCCTGCCCCATCCGGACAAGCGCATGACCCTCTCCCCGCTGGCGCTGGTCGCCGAGGAGCGCACCCTCAAAGGCTCTTATGTCGGCTCGTCGGCTCCGCAGCGCGACGTGCCGCGCATGATCGCCCTCTTCCGCGCCGGCCGCCTGCCGGTCGACCAGTTGCTGACCCATCGCCTGAAGCTCGAGGAAATCAACGAAGGCTTCGACCGGCTGCGCGAGGGCGTGGGGGTCAGGCAGGTCATCGTGTTCGACTGAGGGCGCGAAGGGGCGCCGGCGGCGCCTATTTCGTCGCCGGCGTGTTCGCCGATGTCGCCACATCCCCATCCATTGGCGCCGGCATTTGCTGGCGAACCCAATCCGCCTGTTCGGCATGACCAACCATCCCCCGACCGGTATCCGAGCAGCCTTCGTCTTCTGAAGAAGTTCAAGACAAGCGTATCCCTCCGGCGGCGGCCGCCTTGCTATGGGGGCGGGCGTTTCGAAGGGTGTGACCGTAGAGCTAGCTTTAAGGTCACGCGGAGATGGATGGGAAGGTTCTCGGGGTCGAACGCCGACGGCGTTGGAGCAGGGATGAAAAGGCTCGGATCGTCGAAGAGACGCTGATGCCGGGAGCGGTGGTGTGCGAGGTGGCGCGGCGACACGGCGTTGCGCAGAGCCTGCTCTTCACATGGCGAAGGCAGGCGCGAGCTCCTGAACCGGGCGGGAGAGACGGTTCGATTTTGCTGCCTGTTGAGATCGGAGCGGCGAGGCTGTCTGGGTCCGAGGCGGCAAGACAATCGCGCGCACCAGCAAGCGGACGACGAACGAAGACCGGAGTGATCGAAATCGAGCTTGGCTCCGGGAACCGCGTGCGCGTCGACAGCGAGGTGGACGCCGATGCGCTTCGGCGGGTTCTGAGCGTTCTGAACGAACGATGATCCCGATGCCGAGCGGGGTGCGGGTGTGGATCGCTGCTGGCCACACCGACATGCGTCGCGGCATGCAGGGTCTGGCGCTTCAGGTTCAGGAGCAGTTGAAGCGTGATCCGCACGGCGGCGATCTCTACATCTTCCGCGGGCGCCGGGGCGACCTGGCGAAGATCCTGTGGCACGACGGCCTCGGGCTTTCGCTCTACGCCAAACGGCTCGACCGGGGAAAGTTCATCTGGCCGTCGGCGAAGGAGGGCGTCGTGTCGATCTCGGCGGGGCAGATGGCCTACATGCTCGAAGGGATCGACTGGCGGAATCCGCAACTGACGTGGCGGCCCAAGAGCGCGGGCTGAGCGCGAAGGCGAAAGCGCCCGGCCAAGCGAAGAAAAACATGGGGCCACACGCATTTTAGGGCGCCTCGAATCGCGAAAACTATGATTCCCTTCGTCTCATGGATCCCGCTCCCGAGGCTCTTCCCGACGACGTCGCCGCCCTGAAGGCGGCGCTCATCGCCGAGCGCGCGAGGCGCCTGGAAGTCGCGGCGGAACTGGCGGTCGCGCGGGCGAAAGCCTCGGAGGACATGGCGCTGATCGCGGCGCAGAAACTGCGGATCGCCAAGCTCGAGCGCCAGGTCTACGGGCAGCGGTCGGAGCGCTCGTCGCGGCTGATCGACCAGTTGGCGCTCGACTTTGAGGAACTCGAAGCCAGCGCCACTGAAGACGAACTGGCGGCGGAGCAGGCAGCCGCCCGGACGACGACGGTGCGCGCCTTCACCCGCCGGCGCGCCGAGCGCGACACGTTCCCCGACCACCTGCCGCGCGAGCGCGTGGTGATCGATCCGCCGACGGCCTGCGCGTGCTGCGGGAGCGATCGCTTGCGCAAGCTCGGCGAGGATGTGACGCAGACGCTCGAGACGACACCCCGACGGTGGAAGGTGATCGAGACGGTGCGGGAGAAGTTCTCCTGTCGGGACTGCGAGACGATCAGCCAGGCGCCGGCCCCGTTCCACGTGATCCCGAGGGGGTGGGCGGGTCCGAGCCTCTTGGCGATGATCGCGTTCGAGAAGTTCGGTCAGCACCAGCCTCTGAACCGGCAGGCCGAGCGCTACGCGCTCGAGGGCGCGCCGATCGCGCTCTCCACCATGGCCGACGCCGTGGGCGCGGTCTGCACAGCGCTCGATCCCCTCCGGCGCCTCGTCGAGGCCCACGTCATGGCGGCCGAGCGCCTTCACGGCGACGACACGACCGTGCCGGTGCTGGCGAAAGGCAAGACCGACACCGGCCGGCTCTGGATCTATGTTCGCGACGACAAGCCGTTCGGCGGCGCCGGCCCGCCCGCTGCGATCTTCCATTACTCGCGCGATCGGCGAGGCGAGCATCCGCAGGCGCATCTCGCGGGATACGCAGGCATCCTGCAAGCGGACGCCTATGACGGCTACAACAAGCTCTATCTCGCGGACCGCAAGCCCGGCCCGATCCGGGAAGCGGCGTGCTGGGTGCACGCGCGCCGCCCGTTCTTCGCCATGGCCGACATCGAGGAGAATGCGCGCCGCAAAGCTTCGGGGAAGAAGGAGATCCCGCTCTCGCCGATCGCCATCGAGGTGGTGCGCCGCATCGATGCGCTGTTTGCCGTCGAGCGGTCGATCAACGGCAAGAGCCCCGAGGAGCGCCTGGCGGTCCGACGCGCCGTAAGCCGGCCCCTGGTCGACGATCTCATGACCTACATGCGCGAGCAGGCGGCGAGGCTGTCGCGCGGGCACGACCTCGCCAAGGCGATCCAGTACATGCTCAAGCGCAGGCCGCCTTTCACGCTGTTCCTCGACGATGGGCGCGTCTGCATGTCCAACAATGCCGCCGAGCGCGGGCTGCGCGGCGTCGCGCTTGGGCGGAAATCGTGGTTATTCTGCGGATCCGACCGCGGAGGCCGGCGCGCCGCAGACATGTACAGCCTCATCATCACTGCCAAGATGAACGGCGTCGACCCGCAGGCCTGGCTCGCCGACGTGCTCCAGCGCATCGCCGCGCATCCGGCTCATCGGCTCGACGAGTTGCTGCCGTGGAACTGGCGAAAGGCGATTGTGAGCCATGCGCAAGCCACTTAAGCCGAGCGCCGGATTCTCCGAGGCCGAAAGGGTTCGCGTTACCGCAGCCTGCGAACGATTTATCGACGAATTCCTGAAGCCGCGTTTCCTGCCGTCAATCCGGCCGACGGAGTTCAACTATCCCGTCGATATCCTCGGCAAATGGCATGGCGCCAAGTATCGCTTCATCCAGCGCTACCGCTCCGGCTTACCGGAAAATCTCGGCGAGGAGTTCGACGCGCCCTTCGCTCGCCTCGACTGGATCAGCCCCGACCGCTTCGACATCCAGTGGCATCGCCACACCGGAGAATGGTTCCGCCTCCATCGCGGCCTCACTCTCGTCAAGGCGATCGAAACGCTCGGATCCGACGGTATCCTCCACCCCGTGTAGCCCAATACCGGAACGTTCAGCAGACAGGCGCACTGCGGCCCACGCCGAATGGATACAGACAAGCTATCCGCTGGAAAAGTTCGTCACTCACGAATTCCCGGTCGATCAGGTGGACAAAGCGATGGCCCAGGCGTTCGATATCGACAACTGCATGAAGGTCGTGCTGGCGCCGAGCCTGGGCTAGCGGGGCTTATGTCCGTCGACTGGCCGGGCGAGACCGAGCGTCGACATTGGTCCGCCGCCCAGTTTCCGGCAGGCGGCTACGTCTGATCGCGCGACTAGGCCGCTTCAACACGTCGGAAAGCACCCGCTCGGAGCGCTGCAAGCACCAACTCCTGAACGAACTGCATGACCGCGAACGCGGCCGAGGTGTATTCACGGATCTGATCGGGGTTAGGTACTCGCAAGGTGTCTCCGTGAGCAATGGCATTGCGGACGCCAAGGAGGCGATCAATAGCACCCCGATGCTTCTCGACCGTCGGAAAATCCAACCCTAATTGGTAAAGAGTGCGCTTGAGAATGACCGTGCTGAGATTTGCTTTGGTATCAATCACCCGGTCTGGAATCTCAACTGTGCGGCCAAGAATAGATTCGTACGCTTCGACGAACACCCGCTCGCGCCATAGCATATGTAGTTCCTTGTCGTCCGGAAGCCCGTTGCGGAACTCTGGAGACTTGCTGTTCGGATTCCGCAAGGCGGCGAAAACGTCACCGAGACTTGCGGCCAGAATGTAGGGAGACGCCTCCCGGCACGGTAGAGCGAGAGCGTTTATAGTGCCAGCATAGGCAAGCAAAGCGAATTTACAAAAACCCTCAAGATGTGCGTAAGTCAAAAGTACCAATGACCGAAACAGCATATTGCGCTCTGCTTCAATGAGAAGTCCGGGCCGCAATATTCTCGATTAGGCGCAGCTCAGCTTCGCGCTGTAGCCGGTCAGCTTCCAGATCCTGCAGAATATCATCCGGGGAACGCATCGACCACTCGACGTTGGACGAAATTGATGCGGTCGTTGAGCGGTCCGGGCGAGTTCTTACCGCCCCCAGTAGTCATAGCGATGAAGTCGGGATCAAGCTTGATTTCTGTTAAAGTATTTCTGAGTTGTTCGATAACGCCCGTGTCGTCCAAATCCAGCCGGTCCAGCACTGCCTGCAGACCGATCGTAATCGCCTCGTAGTGATAGGCGCCAAATCCGGCTGCTAGCTTTTCGCGAGATTTGTTGGCAAATGCGAAAGCCATTTCACCGAGAGCTTTCCGCAGCGCCTCAAAAGTGCGGCAGAAAATTGCTTCTTCTGCCTCGTAATCGAACGTCTCCGACTGAACCGGGTCTGCCACCTCCTCCATATATTCCGTCAAAAAGTCAGACACTTCATGTTTGAACCGCGCACGGCGATTCTTTAGCGCGAAGAACCGCAGCACCAACTCCTGGTCAAAGGCAGACAGGGTCCGGGCACGTGTCATCCCACTGGTACATTCTTTGAAGTCGTTTACCTCGCTCATACGGATCAGGAAGTCCGGAAACACAGAATCCAATAGCCGAATGGTGCAATTTCGGAGTTGCTGAGCGGACAGCAATTCTCCTCCAGTGTTTAGGCGCTTGAACATGTGGTACTTGAAGCGCGGGTCAGTTTCTTTACGTACTACTTCGACACGGATGAATGCTCGCTTGAGCCTTATCTGCAGGGCGGTCGGGAAATCGTTGAACATAAGGCCGTTCAGCGCCGGAACAATGTCACAGTCCGAAAGCGTCAGAAACTGGCCGGGCAGCACGGGGGGATCAAGGTGGCGCGCGGTGAGTTTGCCCCGCAGGTGTAGGTACGAAGAGATCCGTTGGAGGCCATCAATTAGTTGGTACGACCCGTCGCCCTCCTCAATTACGAAGATCGGCGGCACGGGCATTTCGAGAAGCAGTGATTCGATAAATCGAGATCGCTGTCCTTCACTCCAACGGAAGAGGCGCTGGTAATCAGGAGTGATATTCAGTTCTCCGTTCTCGCTCATATCGAGTAGCTCGTTGAAGGATAGATCCAACGACTGCGTGTGAGCTTGCTTCAGAGTTGCAGCAATAAACTCAATTAGAAGAGGTGATTTTATAGTCATTGCGGGTGCCTTAAATCCTCTCGAAGCACAGCACTGACTCGATGTCCCGGGCAACTCGGTCATAAGACCGTGCGTGTGGATTGATGCCGGCCATCGACCGCTTGAGTTCGAAGTCAACGCGGCGTCGAAGTTGCAGGCCCCTGCGTGCAGCCATCTCGCTTATGATGTTCGGTAGATCGTTGTAAATCTCTTTGTAAAAGGACGGTTGTACGACTAGAATCGCCGCTCCCGCAGGCTTCAAAGCCTTTGCGATATTGCCGAGTGAGTGCGCCATTTTCTCGAAATAGTCGAGGTGGGTCTTATAGTAGTAACCGCTCGACGCTTTTGAAGGATGAGCTTTGACAGCTGTAAGGAACCATTCGCACGTGGTGCCCCAACTCTGATCTACAGCGATCGCATGATCCGGGACCCGCGTGGAGCCAATCATCTGTCGGCCAAGGTCCTTAATCTTTACGCTAATCATAGGGTCCAAAACGGCAAGCTCAATGCGAGTCGCCGCGCTGTAATCAATTCGAGTGCAATATGGTGGCGACGTTAGCACCAAGTCAACGCTGGCTTCGGGCAGTGCGGTCGAGGTGCTATCGGCGATTTGGATTTCTGCGGCAGGTTGTTCGCTTTGTTTGTCTCTTAATCGCTCCGTAAGAGCAATGGCCATCTTCCTGACATTCAGTGTGAACTCGCTCAATATGGCGTCGCGATCGGCCTCAAGAAGTGTTTCCCCGATTTTAGGCTTGCGTAGCCACGTAGGATTGGACGAGCGGAAAGGTGCCGCCAGCTCGCGGCAAACAGCAAAGAGAGCTACGTAAAGCGTTGCAGCAATTCCGGAGATGCGTTCCAACTTGACGCCATCCGGTGTCACCGTCCATTCGCCGACTAATTGTTTGCAAATTCTCCGTTCCACTGCCCGAATCAGGGCCGCCGTCGGTCGCTTGAACCAGAAGAGAAGCGGGTCGTGCTGCCTCAAGGTCCGCGCATCCGCCCTTAGTCCTTTGACCGCCTCCCGTGCCAAGGGTTCTAGGCTGTCGGCTTCCGACGGCAACAGCAGACGTGCCCGGGTGACGACAATCATAGCGGGATTTATGTCGAACCCATGAGAACTCAATCCAAGTTGCGACGCTGAGAAGGTGGTCGTCCCGCTTCCATTCCACGGGTCGAAAATCACTGCATGCCTTGGGAGTGTGGCGCTTCGAAGAAGAGTTCGAGCAAAATGTTCCGGATAACCAGCGTAATAAGGAAAAAACGCGTCCCAATCAGTCGGGACGTGACTTTCCCGCTTCGGACACTCGATAACAAGCGAATCAAACAAGAACACCTCCGTTCAGGTTAAGCGATGACGCCGATGAGGCCGCTTGGAAAGAGGCCAAGTGCAGGCCGCTCAATATAAAGGCGGGCCGCGGACCGTTCCCTCCTACGATCCCCGCCCCCTCGCGGCGCGCAGAAAGGCGATCAGCAGCAGCACCGCGGCGGGCCAGTGAAACCAGATTTCGTGCAGGCCGCTGAAGACGTTGATCACGAACAGGAACACGGCGATCGCGATCAACACGACGCTGGCGCGAGGCAGGCCCGTGTACCAGCCCCAGGCGCGAGCCAAGCCGGATTCGGAGTCTTCGGGAGCCGCCGGGGGCTTCATTCTCGGCTCGGGCGGCGGCTGGGATCGCGACGGCGCGCCGCCCTGGAGGACGCGGTAGCCGGTCACCGGATGGGCGACGTTCTTCAGGCTTTGTTCGCCGAGGGGTTCGAAGCCGATGGACAGTTTGTTGTGCACCTGGTCGTAGACCGGGCCGGAGATCAGGATGCCGCCGGGTTCGGCCAGTTCCTGCAGCCGGGCGGCGATGTTGACGCCGTCGCCATAGACGTCGTCGCCCTCCAGCATCACGTCGCCGAGATTGATGCCGATGCGAAAATTCATCCGCTGCGCTTCGGGCAGCTCGTCGTTGTGGCTCGCGAGTTCCTGCTGCGTCTCGACCGCGCATTGCACCGCCTCGACCACGCTCGCGAACTCGGCGATGACGGCGTCGCCCCAGGTGTTGACGATGCGCCCGTCGTGACGCTCGATCAAAGTCGCCATGGCGGCGCGGCGCCGGCGCAGCGTCGCCAGCGTCCCCGCTTCGTCCGCCCCCATGAGGCGGGTGTATCCCGCAGCATCGGCGCAAAGGAGCGTCGTCAGCCGCCGCCTGACCTTGTCCGTCATGGGCGCGATACTAGCGCAAAAGTTTTCAGATGGCGCGGCGGGTCGTCGCGGGCCCGGCCGTGACGCTCAGCGGGACGGGGCCAGTCGCCAATCTTGCGGGTTTCCGGAACGATTTCCGTCTGAAATACGGCTGTATTGCCGCATTCACCCTGCCGAAGCGACGCCGCCACGCGGCGAAAGGGCGAGTTCAGCGCACTGGGGGAACCGCGAAATCCTGAGGCGTAGGCGCGGACCCGTACGGCCTCGGGCCAAATCCGCTGATCGGGCGGAGACCGCGGAGTGAGAAAAATCGACAAAGTCTTGCCAGGATGGCTGGGACCGTGTATTGTTTTTCAGAAAATGCCCGATCGATGCGGCCACCGACGACTTCTGGTTGGGCGGAGCCTCAGCCGATGCGGAATGGCGCCATTTTTCGTATTCCGCCAGAAGGAGCGGGGCGCAAAAAGTTGCGCGAAAGCGCACTTAAAGCCATGAAATCATTGGCGCGCGTAAGCTTGTGCGCGCCCCTCACGCGGCCGCGTCGACCTCGTTCAGCCCGCGACCGCCCGTCCAGACCTCCCTGACCTGAAGGTCGTCGGTCAGATGCACGAGATCGGCGCGATGGCCGACTTTCAGCCGTCCGATCCGGTCGTCGACGCGCAGCAGCCGCGCCGGCGTCAGCGTCGCCATCGTCAGGGCGTCGGCAAGCGGAACCTTGAGGACGTTGACGACATAGTCGACCGCGTCGCGCATGGTGATCGCCGCGCCAGCGAGCGTTCCGTCTTCCGCGGTCAGCTTATTGCCGACCCGCGTCATTCGCCGCCCCTGCAGTTCGAAGACGTCCGGGCCGCCGGCGGCGGGCGGCATGGCGTCCGAGACGAGCGCAATGCCGCGCGCGCCCTTGGCGGCTAAAGCTGCGCGATAAGCGAGGGCATGGGCGTGCTCGCCGTCAGCGATCAGGCCGCAGAGGATGCGCGGATCAGCGAGCGTCGCTCCGACTACGCCCGGCGCGCGCGAGGAGAGCTGGCTCATGGCGTTGTAGAGATGGGTGACCGCGCTCGCGCCGGCGTCGAAAACCGCTTGCGCCTCCTCCGCGCTCGCGTCCGAATGGCCGAGACTGACGATGATCCCGGCCTTCGCGAGGCGCGCGACGAGCTCCAGGGAGACCGAGGCGGGCGCGAGCGTCACGACCATGACGCCGGCATGGGCCGCGATGAGCGCATCCGCGTCTTCGTCCTTCATTGGGCGGATGAATTCCGGCGGATGCACGCCCTTGCGCCTGGGATCGATGAACGGTCCTTCCACATGGATGCCGAGCGCGCCCGGCACGCGGTCGCGCGCCTCGCGGGCGGCGGCCAGCGCCGCATCAAGCACGCGCGGCGCGTCGGTCACCACGGTCGGCAGGAAGGCGGTCACGCCGGCGCGCCGATGCGCGGCGGCGATCGCAGCAATCCCCGCGACGGTCGGATTGGCGTTGAACAGCACGCCGCCGCCGCCATTGATCTGCCAATCGACAAAGCCGGGGCTCAGAATTCCGCCGCCGAGATCGACCTCATCGCCGCCGCGCGGGCGGTCGTGAAAGGCAGTGAGCGCCTGGATCGAGCCACCCTCGACAACGAGCGCGCAATCGTCGTGCAGGCGCTCGCCGTCGAAGATGCGCGCTCCGGTGAGAACCTTCATTGCGCCGCTTCCCTTTGAGGCGCCACGACGCCGCCAACGAGCAGGATCGCCCCATCGGTCGGATCATAGAGCGGGGGCGAGAGCCGCGCGGCGACATCGGCGTCGAAATAAGGCCGCATGGCGTCGCCCACGCCCCCGACCATCGCAACCCGTTCAGCGCCAAGCGTAACCACGCCACGGATCAAGGCGCCGATGGCGCGCGCCGCGGCGTTGACGATCCCGAGCGCAATCGGATCACGGCTCACTGCATGGTCGAACACGCGCGGCGCGAATGCGCCGAAATCTCCCGGTTTCGCCTCACGCGCCCAATTCATCATCGCGACCGGATCGCCGCCGAATTGGGCCAGGATGTCGTCGGTCAGCGCGCTTCCCCGCTGAAGGCCGTCAAAGGCGCGCATCGTGGAACGCAGCGCATCGAGGCCGATATGGGAGCCCGATCCGTCGTCGCCGAGCGCGAAGCCGCGTCCGCCGATGATGGTTTCCTTACCCTGCACGCGCGCGATCGCCGCCGAGCCGGTGCCTGCGATCACCAGTCCGCCGTCCGCGCCGGCGTGTGCGCCGATGCAGGCGGTGGTCGCGTCGTTCGCCGCGAGCACAAGCCGAAAGCCGGGAAAAGCCGCCTTGACCCGCGTCTGGTCGCTTCCCTGCTTGAAGCCCGCAAGCCCGAGTCCCATTGCGATCGGCCCCCGGTCACTGTCGGCGAGGCCGGCCTTTGCCAGAACCTCGTCGACGACCGCGCGCATGGCCGCGACGGCGGCGGCAAAATCGACGTGAATGTTCGCCGCAGCGCCGTTCGCCTCGGCAAGCGTCCGTCCGTCGCCGTCGCGCAGCCGCGCGCGGCAACGGGTCGCGCCGCCGTCGACGCCCAAAAAAAGCGGCGCGCTGCTCACGCCGCCGCGCCCGCTTTCAATGAGTTGAGGATCACCGCAGCTGCCGACCGAAGCGCGTCCGAGGCTACGGTCGACGTGAGCCGCTTTTCGCTCGCCCCTTGCGGATTCTGCTCGGGCGTCACGGGCAAATGCACAAAGACGGCCGGGATCACGGACCGCTTGTCGCCAAGATATTGCAGGGCCCCGAAATAGAGATGGTTGCAGACAAATCCTCCGGCGTCCCTCGACACCCGCGCGGGGATTCCCGCTTCTTTAATGGCTCTCGCTATCGTTCTGACCGGCATCCTCGCCTCGAGCCACTCGGGCGCGGCGCGGGAGATCCTGAGCCCTCTGCGCAGGGCGCCGTCATTGTCCGGCGCGGTGGCGTCATCAAGATTATGCGCGAACCGCTCGACGCAGACGACGGCGCGGCGTGCGGCCTGACCGGTCATCAGAATCGCGTCCGGCCGAAGCGTTTCGATCGCCTCGACAAGTTTCTTCACCGAGGCGTCATACGCGCAGGGCAGCAGGCGCGTGACGGCCACGGCGTCGCCGTGGCGCCAACCCTCGAGCTTTTGCGCCGCCTCCCACGACGCATTGACCGTCTCGCCGCCGAAGGGCTCGAACCCGGTGACAAGAATTGTGCGCGCGGCGCTCGACAAGGTCAGGCGAACAGGCTGCTGCGATCGGCCAGACGGCGCAGGTGAAGGTCCGCGTCGCCGTAGACCGTATCGATCATCGTCAGGCGCTTGAACAGATGGCCGGCCTTGTACTCGTAGGTCATCGCGATGCCGCCGTGCATTTGCACCGCCTGCTGGCCGATGAACTTGGCCGAGCGGCCGATTTGCGCTTTCACCGCCGACATGGTCTTGGCGCGCTCCGCCGCGTCGTCCTCGTCCGCCATCATCGCCGCCAGATACATCATACTGCGCGCCTGTTCGAGCGCGACCGTCATATCCGCGGCGCGATGCTGCAACGCCTGGAACGAGCCGATCGTGACGCCGAACTGCTTGCGCGTCTTGAGATAGTCAACCGTCATCGTCAGCGCCTCTGACATCGCGCCGACAGCCTCCGCGGCAAGCGCCGCGATCGTCTCGTCGACCACCCGCTCGATGACGGGCAGCGCGTTGTCCAAGGCCCCCAGAATGTCATGCGGCGCGGCACGGACATCGGCGAAGCCAATCTCCGCCGCCCGCTGTCCGTCCTGGGTCGGATAGCCGCGCCGGCTCACGCCCGGAGCATGGGCGTCGACAAGGAAGAGGACGATCCCGTCGCGATCGCGGCGCTCGCCGCTTCTGCGCGCCGAGACGATGAACTTGTCGGCGCTGTCGCCCTGGCCAACCAGGGTTTTTTCTCCGTTCAGCACAAATCCGCCGCCGCCGTCCTTGACCGCGCTCAGAGCCACATCGTTGAGATCGAAACCCGACTGCTTCTCCATATGCGCGAAGCTCAATCTGAGCTCGCCCGCCGCAATCGCGCCGATCAGTTCGGCGCGCTGCTTATCGCTTGCTCCGTGCTTCAGCAAGCCGCCGCACAGGACGACGGTTTGAAGATAGGGCTCGAGCGCCAGCGCCTTGCCGAATTGCTCCATCACGATCATGGTCTCGACCGCGCCGCCGTTATAACCGCCGTCGGCTTCGGCAAAAGGCGCGCCGAGCAGGCCCATCTCGGCGTAATCGCGCCACAAGGCTTCGCTCCAACCGTGCGGGCGTGCCTGATAGGCCCTGCGAGCCTCGAACCCGTAGCGGTCCTTCATCAGCCGCGCGACATTATCGCGCAGCTGCTCCTGTTCGGGATTGAGCTCGAAGTCCATCTTGTCTCAGAGCCCCAGTATCGCCTTGGCGATGATGCTGCGCTGGATTTCGTTCGATCCGCCGTAGATCGAGACCTTGCGGTTATTGAAGTAAATCGGCGCGAGCGGCGACGCCCAATCCGGACCGACCGGCGGCTCGTTGCTCATGTCGTCGGACTCTCGATAGGGCAGCGCGTAAGGTCCGACGACCTCCATCAGGAGATCCGTGGTCGCCTGCTGGATCTCCGAGCCTTTGATCTTGAGCACCGAAGAGGCGGGATCAGGCTTGCCGGTACGGGGGGCCGAGATCACGCGCATCTGGGTCATTTCGAGCGCCTTCAGCTCCACCTCGACCTCCGCAAGTTTGGTGCGGAAGAATGGATCCTCGATCTTCGGCCCCGAGCCATAGACCGGGATCGAGGCGAGCTGGCGCACCCGGTCCAGACGGGCTTTGGAGACCCCGACGCGGGCGATGCCATTGCGTTCGTTGGCGAGCAGGAACTTGGCGTAATCCCAGCCTTTGTTCTCTTCGCCGACAAGGGCGTCGGCGGGGACGCGCACGTCGTCGAGAAACACTTCGTTGACCTCGTGACCGCCATCGATCGTCTGGATCGGCTTCACCGTAATCCCAGGGGTCTTCATGTCGACGAGAAAGAACGAGATGCCTTCCTGCTTTTTCGCCTGCGCATTGGTGCGCGCGAGAACGAAGATCCAGTCGGCGTATTGGGCCATGGTGGTCCAGGTCTTCTGGCCCGAGATCACCCAGCCGTCGGCGTCGCTCCGGGCGCTCGTTCGCAAGCTCGCAAGATCCGATCCCGCGCCGGGTTCCGAGAAGCCCTGGCACCACCAGTCGCTGAGATCGATGATGCGCGGCAGGAATTTTTGTTTCTGGGCCTTGGAGCCAAAGGTGTAGATCACCGGGCCGACCATGCTGACTCCGAACGCGACCAGTTCCGGCGCATTGCCGCGTTGCGTCTCATCGAGAAAGATCGACACTTTGATCGGGCTCCATCCGGTGCCCCCCCATTCCTGCGGCCAATGCGGGGCTCCCCAGCCTTTGGCGGCAAGAATGCGTGTCCAGCGCACGTAGTCGTCCTTGGAGAGCTTCCGTCCAGCGATCATCTTCTCGTGGATCGATGCCGGCAGATTGTCGCGCATGAAGGCGCGAACCTCGGCGCGAAACCCGATCTCGTCTTCGGTCAATCGAAGGTCCATGGGTCGCCTCCCCGATCACAGCGCGCCCGAAACGGGCTTGGCGCGGGACCTGCGCCTTGCCGCCCAATGTCGGGCCTTACGCCAACGCCGTCAACACATACCACGCCGGCGTCAAGTCCGTGGTCGTCACTGGACAATCACGTGAAGATGCACAACCCCGTTTCCGGATATCGAGTCATAGGCGAACGAGTCGGCCCCCTGGCCCGTGCGCGTGTAGTAGACGCCCTTTCCGCCACCTCCGACACCAGCGCATTTGGACCCGTATCCCAAGTCCGGATCGGTCGCTCGGACGTTTTCGTTGCGCACATCGAGCGTTCCATGCTGAGGAACATGAATGACGGATATGGTCGTCGGGATGACCTCGCTGCAATTGTGCTCATAGTTGACATGGCCTCGAATCCTGACCGTCTGGCCCATCTCGGCATGGGACCGGATGTGCTTTTCCGCCATCCGTTGCGCGAAAGTTGGATGCGTCGGACTGAAGCAGATGGCCGCGGCGACGACGCCGAGCAAAGCAATCCGAAACGTCATCGTGCGGTCCTCAAGCCAGCCGGTCGCAATGTCAGCCGGATCCAGGGCAGCCTAATTGAACATTGGCTTGGCGTCGATAGAGTCGACGGCGGGTTCTCAGGAACGAAAGCTGCATGCGTGGCGCCATCCCGCGTGAACGATAAGCCGCCGCTTTTGTTGTCACGGTCATACTTTCGCGGCATTTTGAACCGCGATGGTCGCCGAATTGTTCTTGCGACAGTTCGTCCAAGCGGAGTGGAAGTCTTTTCCCTGTGCGTTATGTCCTGACCATCGTCGCGGTCGCGCTCGTCGCGGTGATGTCGGTTGCGCTCATCGCGCCATACCTCATCGACTGGTCTGCGCAGCGCGGCGAGATCGAGGCGCGGCTAAGAGCAATCACGGGCGCGGACGTCGCCCTGACCGGGCCGGTCGAACTCAGGGTGCTGCCGACGCCCTATCTGGCGCTGGGCGAGGGTTTGGTCAGCGCACCGGGCCCGGACGGGGCGAAGCTCTCATTTGCCTCAGCGCGGCTCGAGCTCGCGCTAGTCAAGCTTGCGAGCGGGCAGATCCGGTTCTCCGACATCCGTCTCGAGAAGCCCGTTCTGACCCTCACGCGAGGGCCTGACGGCGCCCTCAAACTACCGCCGGTACAAATGGCGGGTCTCCACTCGACCGGGTTTGACCGCCTGAGCGTGCGGGAGGGGCGAGTGAAGATCGTCGGCGCCAGCGCCGGAACCGACCTTTCCGGCGTCGAGATCGACGCGGCCGCGCCGTCGCTCGACGGGCCCGCGCATCTCAACGGCCAATTTTCGGGCCCGGACAATGCTCCCATTGTCTTCAGGCTGGCCTCGGAAAAGCCCGGACCGGCAGGAACGCCGCTTCGCGTCTCCGTCGACGCCGGTCCGAGTTGGCCTGCGGCCGAATTCGACGGCGCGCTCGAAGGCGACCCGGCCGCGGGACTCGGCGGCCTTCGGTTCGCCGGCGCAGCGACGCTAATGGGAACGGCGCCCGGCGAGGATGCGCCGACCCCCTGGCGTGTCGCCGGGCCGATGACCGTCGATCTAAACCAGGCGACCCTTCGACAGGCGGAATTCCGTCTTGGACCGGAGGAACGAGGGATCCGGGCGGACGGCGACGCCAAACTGGTTTTCGGCTCGCCGGCCCAGATCGGCGTCGCGCTGAGAGCAAAACAGGTCAACATCGACTCGCTCTTGCGGCGGAAGGGCGAGGATGGGGTCGCGCCCGCGCGCGCCCTGACCCTTATGACCCGCATTGTCTCGGCGGCGCTTCGGGGCCGCGAAAACGAGGCGGCGGTCGACGCGAAGGTTCTGGCCCAGCCTATCATTCTCGGCTCGCAAACACTGCCCGACGCGAGCGCGACGCTGAAGGCTGCGCCCGGCGCGCCGCTCAATCTTGCTTTCAACCTCGGCCTTCCGGGACAAAGCCGACTGCGCGCGGACGGGGAGCTCAGTACCGGGACAGAGGCAAAGTTCCGCGGCGACGTTGACTTCATAAGCGCCGACTTCGCTCTGCTACGCGAGTGGGCGAGTCTGGGCGCGCCGCTGCCTGTGGCGAAGGTCGTCGCTTTCGCCGATGCGCTCCCTTACCGTAGCGCGTCGTTATCGGGGGCGGTGGAAGCCTCGCCGACTGGATTTTCAGGACGCAATCTCAAGCTGGCGCTGGACCGCTCGACGCTGACCGGCGCCCTGGCGTTCAAGGGGGCCGATGGCGGCCGACCCGGCCGCCTCGATGTCGATCTCATGAGCGATTCGCTCGACGTCGACGGATTGCCTAGCCTCGCGGCAGGGAATCTGCTCGGCGATCTCGACCTCTCGCTTTCGCTCCGGGCGGGTTCGCTGCATATCGCTCGCGTCGGCGAAACCCAGATCGACAGCGGCTCGCTGGCGCTGAATGTGGCCAAGAGCGGGCCGAACGTCACACTCAAGCGCCTGAGCGTGACCGGCCTGGATGGAGCCTCGCTCGATATCGAAGGCGCGATCGGTCCCGACTCGACCGCGGCGACTGGCCACTTGCGAGCCGACCGCCTGCACGATTTCGCGGTGCTGGTTTCGCGTGCAGCGCCGAGCGATTGGAGCCGAATGCTGGTCGCGCGAGCGGCCGAGCTTTCGCCTGCAGCGCTCACTTTCGCGGCTCATGGCGCCGCAACCGACGTTGGCGCCGTTCCCACAATCGACTCGCTCAGGGCCAATGGATCGGCGGCAGAAACGCAGTTCTCAGTTTCGCTCGATCCTCGGCCAAACGACACCGGGCGCGGGCTCACCGTCAACCTCGATTCGCCAAACTCCGGAGCCCTGTTGCGTCAACTTGGCGTGCACACGCCAACGTCGGGAGGCGGCCGCGCCAACATTGCGGTGAACGCGAACGGGGGGTGGGAGAAAGGTTACGACGTCGACGCGTCCGCGCAGCTCACGGGAACGGACCTCACGTGGCGCGGCCGCTTCGTGCCGGCGGCGGAGAGCGGCGATGCGAAACTGTTTGGCTCAGCCAAAGCGAAGTCGGCAAACCTCGCCCCGCTCGCCGTCGCCCTTGGCCTTGCGCCCGCCAACGGCGGCGCGCTCGGTCCCGCCGATATCGGATTCGATGCGACCTTGCGCGGCGATCGCTGGGGTTTCTCACGGCTTGCGGCGACAATCGCCGGGGTCAGGGCGAATGGCGACCTCACCTATCAGCCTGCCAAGCTGCTCGAGGCGGCGCCTGAGGCGAGCGCCGATATTGTCCGCGCCGAAGAAGCGGTCGGCTCTGGGGCCGCCCCTGGGAAGTCGGCGGCGCCCATGCCGGCGGAGATCGAGGGCCAGCTTGCGGTCGAACGCATGCCGCTCGCCGGCGTTCTGGCGCTCGCGCTCGGACCGCCCCAGCCCGGACGGACCGGCGCGCGCTGGTCGGACGTGAGATTTGCGCCCGTACCGCTGCGCCCCCCCTCCGCGGCGGTAAAGCTCCGGGTCGGAACTCTTGATCTGGCGGACGCACTCACAGCACGCGAGTTCGCGACGACGCTCCGTTTCGATAAGGGCCGGCTCGATCTCGACGATTTCGCGATGCGGATCGCAGGAGGCGAAGCGTCCGGCCGTGCGACGCTGCGTCGCGATGCGGACAACGTGACCCTGACCGGCGCGCTGGCTGTTGATTCGGTCGCTCTCGACCGACGCGGATTCTCAGGCCGCGTCGGCGCCGCGCTCGATTTCGCTTCGACGGGACGAAGCCCCGCCGCGCTGGTCAACGGACTCGCCGGCTCAGGGACCATGACCTTCGCCGGCGCAGCGCTGGCGCGGAGCGATCCCACGGCTCTCGACCGCGTGCTTGCGAAGGCGCAGGCCACGGAGGCGCCACTGGATGAGACCAACATCGCGTTCGCCTTCGGCAACGAGCTCAATCGGGCGCCGCTGGCGATCGCAGACGGGTCGGCGCCGCTTTCGCTCAGCGCCGGCGTTGCGAAAATCGGTCCAATCAAAATCCCCGAAGGACAAGGGGATGAGGCTCTGAACGCGGATTTCGATCTGCGCACGCTAACCACACAGACCCGCTTTACGCTCGCCTCATCGGCCCGCGATCTGAAGTTCTGGTCCGGGCCGCCACCAAGCGCCGGGGTGACCATCGACAATGCGCTGGAGGCGCCGAAGCGCCAGATCGACGTCAGTTCGCTGTCCGCCGCGCTCGCCGCCCAGGCGATCGCGCGCGAGACCGACCGCATCTCCACCCTGGAAGCCGACATTCGCGAGCGCGCCTTTTTCAACCGGCGTCTCAAGGGCGAGCGGTTGATGGATCGAAGGCAGCAGGAAATCCAGGACTGGGAGGTCGAACAAGCGCGACTGAAAGGGCAGGCTGAACGCTTGCACTCTCTGGAGGAAGCAGAGAAAGCGGCCGAGGCCGAAGCGGCGAAGAAGGCGGCGGAAGCCGCCGCAGCTCAGAAAGCCGAGGAGGAAAAGGGCGCCGTGGACAGGCTTGACCCGGGGAAGGACGGCGAAAGCGGCCAATCGAGGAAGGCGCCCCCATTCGCGTCCGCGCCATCGCCGAAGAGCGACGAAGTCGGCGCCAACGGGCCCGGCCCTTCGGCTCCGACGCCGCCGCCGAGGCCCAAGGCGCGCCCGACGCAAGTCGATCCCCAAGGTCTCTACTGATCGAGACGAACGCCGCTCTCACCCGTCGGGCGGGACCCTCTCGCCCCTTCGGCCTCGAGCACAAACACTCGGATGGCCGATGACAGGTTCGCGCCGGCGCGCGAAACGTCGATCATCGCCGCGAGGCGATTGAGAGAAAGCCCGCGGTCGGCCGCGATGGCGTGCAGCCGCCCCCAAAACGCATCCTCGAGGGAGACGCTCGTTCGGTGTCCGGCGATGACGAGCGAACGCTTGACGACGCGCGCGTCAGGAATTCGTCTGTCCTTCCGAGCCACCGCGAGCCGAGGGATCAGCGAGTCCATTTTGAGCCATTTCAACGGCTTGCGGCGCCATCAACGAGTCGTTTCCTGCTCTCGCCTCGAAGTCTCGGTCCCCGTCGCCCACGAAAAGTGGCGCCCAGACTTTCTGAATAACAATACTGGACCCTAGGCGACTTGGCAAGGAATTGTCGATGTTCTTAGAGAGCGCGGCCCTCAACGGGGCGCTTTTGAGGCCTCACGGTCAAGAGCGCGCCGCAGCGCGAATTCCGTCGGATCACGGGCGACTGACGGTCGCCCAATCTTCGTTTCCTCTTGCCCCTTGTGCGCCGTGCTAAGTGCTTGCAAAAGGGCAGCGTCAGGGCGCTCCACCGTTTTGTCCTCCGAATATTCTTGCGGCGCTTCTTTCATAGGCAATCAATGTCCGACAAGGGCGACATTTTCATTGTGAACGGATTCGGGAGGCAACGGATATTCCAGCCCGTCAATAGATGTATCTATTGTTTCGACAAGGATCTCCCACTGGGAGATGAGCATATCATCCCTCAGTCTCTCGGCGGCAATATGATCCTTCCGAAGGCTTGCTGTCGAAAGTGCGAACTCATTATCGGGAATCGCCTAGAAGGCGGATTGACACACAAATTTGAGGGCATGTTTGCAGCAAATCGATTGAGGGCCGGATGGAAAAGCAAGCGTCCAAAAGAGCGCCCTAAGTCTCTGCCCCATACTATTATTGGTGTAGATGGGGTGAAGCGAATTGTAGACATCCCAGGCAACAAAGTTCCTCGACGCTGGGCTAACTATGTGACACTCGGGTCGCCTGGGATCGTCGTGGGAAGGACCCGCGATGCACCTTGGATAGTCACAGGGCAATGGCAGTATTCACAGGAGGACTTGGCGCAAATTCTGAAACCAGGAGAAAGCATCACTTTTGAAGGTGATCATTTCGAGATGCGCGATCTTGCTAGATTTTTGGCGAAGATGGCTCATGCAATGGCGGTGGCTCTGTATGGACTTGACGCCTTTGAGCACTGGCTCCCGAATTTTATCCTAGGAAAAGACGACTGCACCTTCCACTATCTCGTATCCGGAAGACCAAACTCGTCAACAGACCAAAGGGGCGACCATCAGATATCGCTGGGCACGTTTGAAAACGATGGCATAAGAATTGGGGCTACAATACGTCTGTTCTGCCGATTCGGAACGCCTGATTACGATGTGGCGGTAGGTAAATTCAAAAACCGCTTCACAAGCTCAGTCTCTCCAAACAGCGACCAAACGCATTCTTTATAGAATGCCTTCGTAACCTCATCGAGCGAGTGTTCCAATCGGGACCGCCGTCACACTCTAAGCGAACCTCCGCTTCGTACGGTCGCTCGGCGAGCGAGGCGACGATAAGCGATGATCAAGCTCGGGCGCGCCACCTCGGCAAGGCCAGCGATCTCATCAATCGGATCCCCGTATCAGTCATCGAGTTTTGTGATGCGGCGGCCGTCAAGCTTGGCATCGGCGAGCGCGCGCTCGCTCTCGGCGAGACGCCTCTCGGCCTTCGAGCGGCCGAAGACGGCGCGTTTCTGAGCCGCTTCCGCTTGGCCGCGCTCGCGTTCCTTCATCTTTCGCGCTCGACGCAGATTGACGATCTCGGCCAAGACGGCGCCTCGACTACTTTTTGCGAAAGGCGTCGATCGACACGACCTTTGTCTGCCCGGCGGGCTCCGCGGGCTTTTCCGCGTTCTGCGCTGGCTTCGGGGCGGAAGCGGCCCGTGCCGCCGGCTTGACGGCGGCCGGCTTTGCTGGGGCGGGGGCAGGAGTCGCTCCCTTTTCCTCCTCCGCAGCCGGCGGGCGACCGGCCGTCTCCGAAACGCGCGGCTCAAGCTTGAATCCGAACGGAACAGACGGGTCGGTGAAGCCGGTGATCGAATCGAAGGGCACGATCAACCGCTCGGGCTTGCGGGAAAAGTTCAGACTGACCTCGAACGCGTCCTGGGTGACGACGAGGTCCCAGAATTCGTGTTGGAGGATGATCGACATCTCGTCGGGGAAGCGCTGCTTGACCACGGCCGGCGCGACCACGCCAGGCGCATGGGTCTTGAACGCGATGTTGAAATGGTGGTCGCCGACGAGCCCGTTGCGCGCCGTGTCGGCAAGGACCTTGCGCACCACGGAGCGCAGCGCGTCCTGCACCAGAAGGTCGTAACGGATGAGATCGGTCGCCATGAAAAAGCTCGAAGCCCTATCAAGATTTAGCTGAGGGCTCCCGGCCTTGCAACGCGGGACCCTCACGCAGCGCCATGGCCAACGCCGGAAAGGGCGAGAATCTGGCGCCAACCCCTTTCGTCCCGCCGGCTTCATGTTGGCCGGTCCGCGCTTCTCGCTCGCCCCGCGCGAGCCTTCCGGTCCACGGGAAAGCGACCCCACGCGCTTGTCAGCCTTCCCGAGCGGCGGGATCGAGCGCGGCGAGAATCCGGTCGGCGAGGACGCGATAATCGGCGGCTTCGGCTGCATTCGCCCGCAAACCGAGTTCGCCAATCACCTGTTCCCAACCAACCGAGGCGCGCGACATCTCCCCCTTGAGACCAAGCAGATCGACGGTCAGCGCCACTTCCCGCATTTCCGCCGCCCGCCGGACCCCGTGGGTCATTACCCGCTCCAACATATAGGCCGAGCGCTTCGTCCAATCGAAGCCGGGGTAGGTATCGTCGAGCGAATCGAGCACCGTCTCGATGACACCCGCTTTTCGCCCCGCCAGCACGCATTCGCAGACGAGCGCCTCAAGCCCCTTCATCATGACGGAGCGGATCATCTTGACTGCCGAGGCGGCGCCGACCGGACCCTCGTGGATCCTCGCCGACATGCCAAGAGATACGAGCGCCGGCGCCGCAACTTCGACATGCGGCCCGCTGATCAGGAGTGGGGTCCGGTGCAGGCGGGGATGGACTGGCGCCATCACGGCGACGTCGACATAACGTCCGCCGGCGGCCTCGACTGCTAGGGCCGTGCGCGCCTTGGTTTGCGGCGCGCAGGAATCGCAGTCGAAAAAGATCACCCCTTTTGCGAGGCCCGGCAGAGCCGCGATCGCGGCTTCGTGCGCCTGGTCGGCGGTGACAACGGAAAAGACTGCGTCGGCGCCTCTCACCGCCTCGGTCGCGGTCGAAGCGCCAAGCACTTTGAGCGCCGCATAGTCGGCTCGCTTCGCCGTCCGTACGTCTTGATCGGGCGAGTCGGTCTTGATGTCGTAGCCGTAAATGCGCGCCTTGAAGTCCGCATTGGTGCGCCAACCGTCGAGAAAGGCATGCGCGGCTTCGCCGAATCCGAGAAAGGCGATCGAGCCCGAACGTATTGCTGAATCCGGCATAAGGTCGCTCGGCGCATCATCGCGCCGGAAAAGCGGCGCGCGCCTCATTAGTGAATGATCGGCGCGGGCGCCAGCGGTTCAAGGCCCTTCTCTGCCGGGACGGGCCCGGTCGGTACGAACCGTCCGTTCGCGTAGGAACGCGCTTGCACGCGGAATCCTATCCGGCCTTCGTCATTCCTGCGGAAACGGCAATCCAGAATTGCTAAAGCCTAGCTAATGCCCGCTTTCACCGGTAGCACGGGCGACGCCGCCCGTTGACTACATGCGCCAATGGCGGAGCGGCTCGGGCGCCATCCTCCGGGCGCCGCCTGAATCGAGAATTCTGCATTTTCTTGCCCATTCCGGGTATCGATGGCATACTTTTCCCAATCGCCGGCCCGACGCCTCGCATTTCAGGTTTCCGGAATCGCAGCGGTAAGACCGGGACCGATTGGTTTTGTTTGTATCGACCGTAAGACACTGAAAAGTCTCGATTCCAAAAGATAAGCGCTAGCAAATTAACTGGCGTTTACTAGCGTTTATCGTTGTTTCACTCGCGTTTAATCGCGTTTGCTCGATGGCCGGGATCCCGTTCCAGACCCTGGTTTGGGCTGCCGCGACATGAGCGTCAATCTGCGGGAGGAGCCGAGCTTCCATGTATCAGGCGCGCCGAACGGCCGTCTTCCCGGTTGTCGTGATGACCTGGCGAAGCGCATGAGCGGCCGGCTCTCGGGCCTGTCTTCGATGGCGACCCGGAATATCCTCGCCGATCTCGCCGGCGACTATAAGGCGCGCCACGGGACACGTGTCGAAATCCGCCCCATGGGCGGCGTCGAAGCCGCGAAATCAGTTCGGGCCGGCGAGGCGACGGATATCATCATACTGGCGTCGAAAGTCATGGCGAGCCTGGAGATCGAAGGCCATCTGGCCAAAAGCGAAACAAGGGACTTCGCGCGATCGGAAATCGGCGTTGCGGTGCGCAAGGGCTCGGCCCCGCCAAGCATTGCAAGCGAACAAGCGGTCAAGCAGGCGATGCTGAATGCGCGAAAGCTTTGCTACTCGACCGGCCCGAGCGGCGGTCACTTGAAGGCGCTGTGCGAAAAGTGGGGCGTGCCGTCGGCGCGCGTGCTCATCGCCCCCCCGGGCGTGCCGGTGGCGACGCTGGTCGCGAACGGCGACGCCGATCTCGGCTTCCAGCAGCTCAGCGAGCTGATCGGTCAACAAGGGATTGAGGTCTTGGGCCCTCTGCCGCCGGAAATTCAGGCCGCAACCGTGTTCTCGGCCGGAGTGTCGATAAATTCGGGCGATCCAGAGGGCGCGCGCACGTTCGTAGCCTATCTGGCGTCTACGGAAACTGCTGATGCGAAACGGCGTCACGGCATGGAGCCCGCGTGAACAGCAGGGCGGCGTAATGCTGGCCGCTCAGCCCAGGTATTTGTTGATGATCGAGAGGCCCTCGTTGCGGACGTCGTCGGGGGTCATTTCATCGACGATGGCCCCGTGGGTCATCACGTACAGGCGGTCGCAAACGCGCACCGCGACGTCGATACGCTGCTCGACCAGCAGGAGTGACGCGCCGCGCCGCCGCAGTTTGAGCAGCGCGTCCACCATGACGCCGACAGCGACCGGAGACAGCGCCACCGAGGGTTCATCGAGCAACATGACCGTCGGATCGCTCATCAACATGCGCCCGATCGCAACCATCTGCTGCTCGCCGCCGCTGAGATATGACGAGAGCCTTCGACGGTACTCGTAAAGAACGGGAAACAGCTCATAGACGGATTTCAACAAGGCCTGGAGGCGTCCGCGATCCCGACGCAGATGCAGCGCGCCAAGCAGAAGGTTATCCTCGACGGTCTGGTCGAGAAAAAGCCTACGCCCCTCGGGCGCGATCGCCGCAAAGCCGCGCGCCACGCGATGCGCGGGAAATGCTGAAACGTCCTCGCCCGCCACCCGGATCGAACCGCGGCGCTGACTGACCAGGCCCATGATCGCCTTGAGCACGGTCGTCTTGCCGGCGCCGTTGGGTCCAAGAAGTGCGACGGCCTCGCCTGCGCCAACTTTGAGGGCAATATCGTGCACGACGTCGAAGCGGCCATAACCTGCGGACAGGTCCGCAACGTCGAGCGCCAGGGTTTGCCGGTTCATCATTCGTCCAGTTCGCCCAAATACACCTGCCGGACGACCGGATGCGCGCGCACCTCCTCCGCCGTCCCGGTGAGGATCACTTCGCCGGCGTTGAGCACGGTCACCCGATCGCAGAGGGGAAACAGGAACCGCGTCTGGTGCTCGATGATGATCATCGTGACCCCCTGCGCCTTGAGGTGGGTGAGGATCTCGGCGAGATGGTCGACCTCGCGCGCCGATAGGCCCGTCGCCGGCTCGTCAAGAACAATGATGTCCGGGCCCGCGACGCAGACGGACGCGAGCTGGGTCAATTGCTCCACGCCATGCGGAACGTCGCCGACAGCCCGTCCGACCCACGCGCCTGCGCCAACCATCTCAAGCGCCTCGCGCGACCGGCCTTCCATCCACGCCATATCGCGCCGGCCGGAAGGCAATAGCGGCCAGATCGGCGCGCGGGAAATGATGCGCGGCTTGAGGTTGAACAGGCCAACCATCACATTCTGGATTGGCGTCAATTCACGCACCAGTTCGGCGGCCTGAAACGTCCTGCGCATGCCAAGCTCGGCGCGCTTGCTGGGTGAAGCGCCGTCGACGCGCACTCCCTGGATCAGCGTGGCGCCGGCGAGCGGCTGCAAACGCCCGGCGATCACATTGGCGAGGGTGCTTTTGCCCGATCCATTCGGCCCGATCAGCCCGTGGATGTCACCCTGCCTCACCGCGAGGTCGACGTTGCGCAAGACCATGAGTCCGGTCCCATAACTGAACTGGACCCCGCGGCATTCGACAGCGTATTCCACCTCGGAAACGTCTGCTTGCGACGCGCCGGCGCTTCCCCCGGCGAACTTGCGGAAGAGGTTCGCCTCGACCGGCGCCTCTGCACGATCGAAGGCGGCGACGGCTGGCTCCGGCACTGCGCCTTCGCCCAACGCCGCGACGCGCTTCACGAGACTCATCACGCCGCCCGGCAACAGGGTCACCGCCAAGATCGAGAGCGCGCCATAGGCCATCTCCTGCAGCCAGGGATTGATGTTGACGAGCGCAGGGAACATCGAAACGAAGGCCGCGCCGATCACTGGCCCCAAGGTCGTGTTGATGCCGCCGATGAGCACCATGACCAAAATGTTGAGCGAGACCGCCCAATCGAATTGCCCGGGCGAAACGACGCCGAGGAACGAGAACAGCCATCCGGCGCCGCCAGCCATAGCGGCGGAGACTCCGAACACGCCGATCTTGATGAGCGAAGTGCGCGCGCCCGCCGCCTCCGCGAAGCGCTCAGCGTCCCGAATTGACAAGAGCACGGGGTAGAGCGGCGACTGGCGAATGCTCCAGACGAAGCCGACGCACAGGAGCAGAGCGAGCATAACGCACCAGGCCACTGGCGTTCCAAGCGCCTCGAGACGCCCCGGAAAGTCCGGAAAGGCGGGGCCGAGCAGTCCCTGCAATCCGCCGGTGATCTTGAGGTCGGTCGCCAGCACCGTCAGCACAAGCGTGAAAATGAAGGTGGTGATGGCAAAATAGAGCCCGCTGACCCTCAGCGACATCGCGCCGACCGCGAGCCCGATGAGGCCTGCGATCAGGAGCACGATCAGAAGGACGAGAAAGGCGTTCCAACCGAGATTGTTCACGACGATCGTCGTGAGATAGGCGCCAATTGCGAAGAACCCTCCTTGGCCCAGCGAGTAAAGGCCCAGCATGCCGGCGACGAGGTCAAGGCCGATGGCGAGAATGCCGAACACCGCCGCGACCAGCACGAGGCTTTGGACGCCGAGGTCCGAGTGCGCGACGAACGCGGTCGCCGCGACATAGGCGGCGACGAACAAAGCGACGCCGATCGTCCTGAGCCGAGGCTTAAGTCCCGGGCTGGCCAAAACGGGCGTGGCGCGCGGCGCATCCATGCGCTCCGTTTCCACGGCTCCCTTAGGCCCCCGCCGACGCAACGGCCCGCGCGCGCAAGCGGAACAGATTTCCTGCACTGAACAGACCGCGCGGCGAGACGATCAGGACGACGACGAGGATAATGAAAGGAAACCAGTCGGAGGCTTGTGAGTTGATCATCGCGTTGGCGCCTTCGGCGCAGACGCCGAGCAAAAGGCCGCCGAACATGGCCGCGATCGGTTTTTCGGTTCCGCCGCCAATCATCATCGCGATGAAACCGAAGGTGCCGAACGTGTCCCCGAGATAAGGATTGGCAAAGGTTGTCGGCCCGATCAGGAGGCCGGCCACACCCGCGTACAAAGCCGAGGCGGCGAAGGCGATGATCGAGACAACGTTCGTGTTGACGCCAACGGCAGTCGCCATCTCCGGGTCGGCCGCTGTGGCCATTCCGATCTTGCCGAACAGCGTGCCGCGCCGCACCAGCTCGAAGCCCCCGGTCAAGACCGCACCAGTCACGATCGCCAGCAGCTGCTGACCCGTCACCACCGCGTCCGCGAGGTGAA
Organism: uncultured Alphaproteobacteria bacterium; assembly: GCA_963726105.1. GTDB lineage: Bacteria > Pseudomonadota > Alphaproteobacteria > Rhizobiales > Beijerinckiaceae > Roseiarcus. The sequence continues at coordinate 48,672 of CAVSBJ010000008.1, read as the reverse complement.
AGCTCGTGCCCTGCAACATTGGCGGAAAGGCTTGCGAGGTGGGCCCCCAAATATAGGCGGCCGCATTCTCGAGAATGACGGCAAACCCCAAGGTGCTGACAAGCCAGCCAAAACTGAACCGGTTCAGCGCTAAAATAGGTCGAACGGCGATAAGGTATGAAAGCACGCCGAGAACGCAGGCGCAGCCAAGGCCCAGAAGCGCAGCCGCCCATGTCGGATAACCAGCGGCGCAGACCTCCGCCGTTATCATCACCGTCGCCATCATCATCTGCCCCTGCGCGAAGTTGATGATGCGGGTGACATAGAAGGTGATGGCCAGCGCCATTCCGATGAGGCCGTAGACGGCCCCAATGGCGACGCCGCTCACCACGAACTGCAGCACTGGTCCGTTTCCTGGCGTCCCGCGAGACGATAACACCGGTGCGCTCTTGCGGCGCGTCGGACGCGATCCGGATCGTTACAGACTTCGAACCGACAGCGTCGGCTCAAAGCCTATCACGTTTCCCAAGGCAGGCGAGTCGCCACCGGCTAGACCATCGTAGCTATCCGCTAAGTCGCGGCCGCAGCAATGAATAGGTCTGACATAACAGGTATGAGCGCGCCATCGGAACGGCGTAAGCTGACGTGCGCAACTTTTCACCGAATAGCCCTCCAGCCAAGTTGGGCGCGAGCGCACGCTCCCGGCGCGCCGAATTAGCCTGACCAAAATAGCATAGTGATTCTTGGCGCTTAGGAAGCCTTGAGCCTATCGTGAGTTTGTCAGCGCCTCGCCACATCTGCTTCAGCAGTCGCGGCGTCGCGGCGATTCAGAAACGCTGATTTTCCAGTTGTCGTTACTTTGACAACACCCCCGATCTGCGCAAGGAAACACGAGGCTGACGGAGGGCTGCGTCAGGCGCATCGTGTTTCGCGCCCGACCTAGACCGCTCACGCTTCAAGGGAGGAACCAGGCTCATGAAAGCCATCATTGGGGCGACGCTCGCCGCCGCCGCCGCATTATCCACTGCACAGACTTCAGCCCGCGCCGCCGGGGAGCCGTACCTCATCGGGCTCATCGCCGGAACAACTGGCGCATACGGCTCGACAGGCGTCGCGACCGTCAATGGCGCGCAGATGGCGGTCGACAAGGTCAACGCCTCCGGCGGCGTGCTTGGCCGCCAGTTCAAGCTTGACCCTCACAACGACGACGCGTCGGCGACAGTGTCCGGTCAATTGTACGAGAAGCTCATCGCCGCGGGGGCGATCGCGATCGCCGGCTCGCCGGACACTGGTCCAGTCACGGCGCAGCTCGCGGTCCGGCACAAGTTCCCGACCATCGGCGTCGTCGACGACGGCGGGCTCACCGTCAACACCGAAGGACCGAACGGGCCGGCGAATCCCTGGGTCTTCGACTTCGGGCTGAACACCTTCGCCTGGGGCGAGAAGATCGGCGAATATGCGCTCAAGCATTGCCCGGACGGCATCGCCGTCCTGCACGATCCATCGACGTATGGTCAGGGCGGACTCTACGGCATTCAGCTTGCCTATGATAAAGCCGGCAAGAAGATCGCAATCGACCACACAATCACCGAGAACTGGTCAACCGGCGCGACCACCGGCCTCATGCCCGAGGTCAACGCCGCCAAGGCGGCGGGCATCAAGTGCATTGATGCGTGGCTGACCCCGCAGGACCAGGCAGCCTTCGTGCAGGACCTGCACTCTGCCGGCTACAACGCCACGGTCTTCGGCAATGACGAGACCAACGCCGACGACACGTTCTCGAAGCTGGCCGGCGACATTGCCGACGGCACGATCAGCGCGGTGCTCACCTCGGATCTCCATCCAAGCCCCGAGCTCAGCGCGTTTCGAGAGGAATACAAGAAGAAATTCAACATCGATCCGACCCCGTTCGCCGAAACGAGCTACGACAGCATCATCATGCTTGCGCAAGTGGTCAAAGACACGAAGTCGACCAAGCCGGCTGACCTGCAAAAGGGGTTCAACTCCGTCAAGGGGTTCAAGGGCATCACCGGCGATCTCGGCTTCTCGGAGAAGAACCACATCACGATCAACGCTGAGCAGCTGACGCTCGTCAAATATGACGCCGCCAGCAAGCAGTGGGTCGAGGTCAAGGACTGAGATTCTGGCGCGGGCAGACAGCCACCGCCGCCCGCGGCCGTTCGGGCCTGACTAGATCTCGACCATCCAGGGTTCCGGCCTGAGCTGGAACCCCCGTCCGTCTGGGACGACATGGGCGAATCCGGGCAGATGGAGGTGCCCGCCGGTCACGAGCAGGCGCTCCTTTGCGACATAGTCGAAAATCTTGAAACGGTTCTCGGCGGCGAGGGGTTCGCTGATGTCATACTCGCTGGTGACCTCGGGCCGCGGGATCTGGATCTCCGGCACGTGCACGGTGTCCCCCCACATCACAAGGGTCTCGCCCGCGGAATCGAGGCGATATCCGCTATGCCCTGGAGTATGGCCGGGCAGCGGCAGTTGTGTCACCCCGGCGACAACCGTTCCGCCCCGGCTCGGTCGGAACCTTTCACGATAAGCTTCTAGGACCCGGTCGGCGGAATCGAGATAGGGCGTCGCCGCGGCCGACCGGCCGTCGCGAAGGGTCTTGTCCGACCAGAAAGCGATCTCGTCTTCGTGCACGATCACCTCCGCGCGCGGGAAAGCCGGCTTCCCCTCCGTATCCAGGAGGCCGCTCGTGTGATCGGGATGGATGTGGGTCACGATCACTGTGTCGAAGTCGTCGGGCCTGAAGCCGGCCGCGCGCAGATTGTCGGGGAGACGCCCCATCGAATAGACGGTGGTGGAGCCGCCGCCCGAATCGACAAGAATCGTGTTGCGGTCGGTTTCGATGACAAAGGCGTTGACCGTGAGCCGCGGAGGGCCATCCCGGAATGCGCTGCGCATCAGCCCTTGCAGATCCTCGAGCCCGGCGCCTCTCAAGATCTCGAAATTGATATCGAGAAATCCATCGTTGATTGTCGTGACCAGCGCGTCGCCAATGCGCCGCCTGTAGACACCCGGCGTCTGCTTGTCCGTCTTGCCCGTTGGATTTGCCATCATCATCTCCTCCCGGTCATAGACTATCGACTCTTTGGTCTGCACCGCACTCTGCCAACCGCCGCCGGCGAAGTGAAATGAAGTGACTGCCTAAAATCGCTATAACTGTTATCCTGCGGGTTCGAATGCCTGACCAGGGCCATCATTGCTAGCGTAAAGGAAGCGCGAGGCGCGCGACGCAGACGAAGCGCCGGCCTTACTGCTATGGAGGAACGCGCTCTTTGAGTCAGGTCGACCCGCTCGCGCGCTACATCTCCGAAGCCGCACCTCTGCACGATCTCCTGCGTCGAGGTCTGATCCAGCTCTCAGGATTCCTGCTGAAGCGCACGATCGCCGGCCCCCGCGCAATCGTCGACTACGAGCCTGTCGAGGCCGCTCGCGAACCCATTCGCGAAGCGGCCGAAGGCCTGAGACGCCTGCGCGCGCCAAGGGGCGCGATCCACCATCGGGGCCACCTCGTCGCAGGGCTTCTCGCGCTTGAGCGCGCGCTCACGGCGGCTCCGTCCAGGACAGACAAGGAAGGCGACGCGCTGTTCCACTTCATTCAGGAAGCGGAGCGGCACCTTCGGGTCGCCGGACGGTCGACGCCCGGATTCGAAACAGTCGATTTCAGACAGGCGTGCTGCGCGATGCATGACATCCGCGCTCCTTTCGAAGCGGGGTTCGCCGGATAAATAAGGCCACGAACAGGCGAGGAGCGTCATGGGCAAATATTCGATCTGGGTGCTCGACTATGCTGCGGTGAACAAGTTTCCGCAGAGCGTTATGCTGTATGGTCCGCAATATGTCGGCATCCGCAATTTGCCCTACGCCTATGTGCTGATCAAAGGCCAGGGCCAGGTGATCCTCGTCGACACTGGCTACGACCACAGAGAGTACGGCAAGTATCTCGCCGATCTCTACGGCGTTTCAAACTGGCATCCGGCGTCGGAAGTTCTCGCGGAATGCGGGGTCAAGCCGGCCGATGTCACGACTGTTTTGATCACCCACGCTCATTTCGACCACATGGGCGGGCTCGATCTGTTCCCGAACGCCAAGTTCTATATTCAGAAGCGTGAAATCGATAAGTGGGTGTGGGCGCTGACGCTCGGGCCAGAATTTCGCTTCCTGGTCGGCGCCGCTGACCCCGCCGACATCGTCAAGGCGACGCGGCTGGCTCGGGAGGGTCGGATGATCGTGGTCGACGGCGACCTTGAGGATGTCTTGCCCGCGGTAGACCTCCATCTGGCCGCGGACACTCACACCTATGGCTCGATGTACGTGACCGTGCGCAACGACGGCGCGCGCGAGAGCAGCGACGCCTTCATCCTCGCAGGCGATCTTATCTACACCTACGATAACCTCACGGGGCTCGATAAGAACGATCCTCAGCTTGTGCCCATCGGGCTCGCGACCGGCAGCCAGTCGAATCTCATGTTCACGAGCGCGGACATGTTGAAAGCGGTTGGGGGCGAACACAAACGCGTCATCCCCGTGCACGAGCACCGGCTCAAGAGCGTCTTTCCTTCGCGCGCGACGGCGGCAGGCCTGCACGTCGTGGAGCTCGCTCTCGCGGATGGCGACACGAGCCGTGTCACGTGATGCAAAGGTCCCCTCGCACGATTCCTGCACGGCGCTCGTCCGTGGCTTGCAAGCTCGATATTTCTGTTATGTCCGCTCTGGCGGTGCGGCTCATGAGGCATGTGGGTTAGACTTCGCCAGCAATAACAAGGTCGGGTCGTTCACCCGGTCATGACGGCGCAAGGATCATTCGGGATGGCGACGCCAAAAATCGGCTTTATCGGACTCGGGCGAATGGGCGGCCCCATGAGCCTTCGACTGATCAGCGCCGGCTTCGACCTCGTGGTCTTTGACACAAATCCGGATGCGCAGGCGCCTCAGAAGAACGCCGGCGCCGCGGTGGGCTCGTCGCCCAAAGACGTTTTCGACTCGGTTGATCTCGCATTCGTAAGCCTTCCGACGCCCGACATTGTCGAAAGGGTGGTTCTGGGCAACGTCGGGCAGAGCTCTCGAGTGAAGACGGTGGTCGATCTGTCGACCAGCGGACCCGGCATGGCGACGCGTGTTTCACGCGGTCTGGAGCCCTATGGCGTTGGCTGGATCGACGCGCCGGTTTCAGGCGGGATCGCGGGCGCCAAGAATGGAACGCTCGCCGTGATGGCCTCCGGCCCGCGCGCGTCATTTGAAGCCGCCGAGCCGTTGCTCAAGAACTTTGGCAAGGTTTTCTTCGTCGGCGAGAAGGCCGGCCTTGCCCAAGTGGCGAAGCTCGGAAACAATCTGCTGGCCGCGGCCGCGATGGTCATTTCCTCCGAAGCTTTGGTGATGGGCGTCAAGGCGGGGATCGATCCGAAGATCATGCTTGATATCATCAATGCCGGCAGCGGCCGCAACAGCGCGACCCAAGACAAGTTTCCCCGCTCGATTTTGCCAGGCACCTTTGATTTCGGCTTTGCGACCGGGCTCTCTTATAAGGATGTCCGTCTCTGCGTCGACGAAGCGGAGAGCATGGGCGTGCCGATGGTGGTCGGGGCGGCGGTGCGCCAGATGCTCGCCGTCACCAACGCCAAGTTTGGGCCGACGTCGGACTTTACTTGCATCACGCGCGTCGTGGAGGAGTGGGCCGGCGTCGAGGTCAGAGGCTGAGCCGGCCGCCCGCCCGCCCGCCGCTTGGCGTCGACACCTGGAGACTGAAATGAACAAGGAACTATTCGACCGCGGTCTTGAGATTCGCAAGAAAGTGCTAGGCGCGGAATTCGTTGAGAAATCGCTTGCCACGGCGGACGAGTTCAACATGCCGATGCAGGAGCTGACCACGGAATATTGCTGGGGCGCCGTCTGGGGACGCGAGGGTCTGCCTCACAAGACGCGCAGCATGCTCAATCTTGCCATGATCAGCGTGCTCAACCGCCCGCATGAACTGAAGATGCATATCAAGGGTGCGCTGAAGAATGGGGTCACCAAAGCTGAGATCCGCGAGGTTTTCCTGCAGGTGGCGATCTACGCCGGCATTCCCGCCGGCGTCGATTCGTTCCGGATCGCCCGCGAGGCGTTTGCCGAGGTCGAGAAGAGCGCCTGACGGACCAAGCTCAGGCGCGGAGATGAGCTCATGAAGCGCTATCAAATGTTGATCGGCGGCGAATGGGTCGAGGCCGAAGCACGCGAGACGCTCGAGACTGAAAACCCTTATCTCGGCGCCGTCTGGGCGTTTGTTCCGCGAGCCAAAAGCGCGGACGTCGATCGCGCGGTGGAAGCAGCGCGGAAGGCGTTTCGCGCGCCGTCGTGGGCCAAGATCGGCGCAACGGCGCGGGGCGCCCTTCTCCGCAAGCTCGCCGATCTGATCGCAGCCGAGGCCGATCGGCTGGCGCAGATCGAGACACGCGACAACGGCAAGCTGATCACCGAAATGCGGACGCAGCTGCGCTACATACCCCAATGGTTCAACTATTTCGGTGGCCTCGCGGACAAGATCGAGGGGCGGGTCATTCCGATCGACAAGCCCGGCATGATCAACTTCACTCGTGAGGAGCCGCTTGGGGTCGTCGCGGCGATCACGCCGTGGAATTCGCCGTTGATGCTGGCTGCGTGGAAGCTCGCGCCGGCTCTTGCGGCGGGCAACACGGTCGTCTGGAAGCCGTCGGAATTCTCCTCGGTCTCCGCGCTCGAATTTGGACGCCTGTTCGAGAAAGCCGGTTTTCCGCCCGGCGTCGTGAACATCGTGACCGGATTTGGCTCCGAGATCGGCGAACGCCTTGTCTCCCATCCGCATGTGGCGAAGATCGCGTTCACGGGAGGCGACCGCACCGGGCAGGGCGTCTACGAGCTGGCGGCAAAATCCATCAAGCCGGTCACGCTCGAGCTTGGCGGCAAATCGGCCAATATCGTGTTCAAGGATGCCGTTCTCGATAACGCCGTCAAAGGCGTGGTCTCGGGCATTTTCGCCGCCACCGGGCAGACCTGCATCGCAGGCTCCCGCGCGCTGATCCACCGTTCGATCCACAACGAGTTCGTCGACAAGCTCGTCGCGCTGGGCGAGACCGCGCGCATGGGCGACCCGCTGCTCGACACGACTCAGGTCGGGCCGATAACGACCCGGCCGCAATTCAAGAAGGTGCTCGACTACATCGAAGTCGCCAAAGCCGAGGGCGCCTCGTGCGTTCTCGGAGGCGGGAAAGCCGTCCGTGCCGAATGCGGCGAGGGATGGTTCGTCGAGCCGACGATCTTCACAGGGGTCAAGCCCGAGATGCGCATTGCGCAGGAGGAAGTGTTCGGCCCTGTCCTCTCGGTGATCACTTTCGATGATCAGGAAGAGGCGATCGAGATCGCCAACAACACCCAGTACGGGCTAGCGGCGGGCGTGTGGACCCAGAGCATCGGGACCGCCTTCACCATGGCTGAGCGCCTCGAGGCGGGAACGGTCTGGGTGAACACCTATCGGGCCACGAGCTATCTTTCGCCCTTCGGCGGCTACAAACGTTCCGGCATCGGGCGTGAAAGCGGGCTTACCGCGATCCGAGAATACCTGCAGGAAAAGAGCGTCTGGATCGACACGATCGGCGAGGTCGCGAACCCCTTCGTTCAGCGCTAGCGCGGGTCACATTGCGGAGCGAGATTGTGCTTGCTAATTTCGCCCTTTCCGGCGCTCATGCGCCGAGCGCCGCCGGTTCGAAACCCTTTTCGATGGAATTGAAGCAGCTCGACTACTTTCTGGGAGTCGCGGAATCGGGGAGTTTCTCCAAGGCGGCCATCCGGCTGTCGGTCGCCCAGCCGATCCTCAGCCGCCAAATCAAACTGCTTGAGTCCGAGCTCGGAGTCGAGCTCCTTTATCGCAACGGGCGCGGCGTGGTCGTGTCCGAGGCGGGCAAGGTGCTCGAGACCTATGCGCGCAGCGTCGTTGGTCTCGTCGAAAAGGCCCAGTCTGAAATCGGATCCCTGAAGGCGGAGCCGAGAGGTCGCGTCGCCATCGCGATGCCGCCTTCGATTGGCTGGATGCTGACAGGTCCGCTCGTGGTGCGCTGCCGCGAAGCCTTCCCTGGGATCCTCCTTCATCTCGCTGAAGGCTTCAGCGGTCACGTCGCCGAGTGGCTCTCCACCGGCAGAGTGGACATTGGCGTCGTCTATCAGGCGCCGCGGCTATCGACGCTTCAGACCGAGCCTCTGCTCACGGACGAACTCATCCTCCTCGGCGCAGTGGACGATCCGGCTGGCCTGGGCGGCGACCGCGTCCCGACCAAGCGGCTCGCCGATATTCCGGTCATTTTGCCGGCGCGACCGCATGGCTTGCGCGTTCTCATCGACAACGAGCTCGAAAAGCTTGGTGTCGTCGCCAATGTCGTGTTCGAGGTCGACGCCATGCCGTCGACGCTGAGCCTCGTGGAGCGGGGCGTCGGATACACTGTATTGTCCGAGGGCGCGGTGACGCATCTCTTGAACGCCGGGCGCATTCGGAGCTGGTCGCTGACAAACCCGACCTTGATGCGCGAACTTTTGCTCGCGACGTCGACCCAGCGGCCAATGAGCGTTGCGACTCGCCTTGTCGCCCGTCTGATCCGTGATGAGGTTCAGGCGATCCTTCGCGGCGCCGATCAACGCACGGAGCGCCCGTCGCCGCAGGCGAAGGCGGCGCCGAGCGTGCGTATGTAGGCCTGCTGACCAACGTAGGTAAGCGAAACCAGAACCCAGGGAGGTCTCAATGTCGAGTTCCGTCGCCCTCGCGGAAGCGCCGACGACCCGCAGCGTCCCGCTCTCCATTCTCATGGCGTCCACGCTTGCAGCCAAGCGAGACGGCGACATTTCCGCCGCGGCTCGCGACAAGCTCAAGGTTTGCCTGCTCGACTTCCTTGCCTGCGCATTCGAAGCGCACGCTCTGCCATGGGCCCGGCAGGCGCAGGGGCTGGCGACAGCCGGAGCCGGTCCCTGCTCGATCATAGGGACGACCGTCAAAGCGCCAGCGATGGACGCCGTCTTCGCCAACAGCGTTGCCGGACATGGGCTGGTGCGAGAGGACATGCATACCGGCAGCGTCAGCCATCTTGGCATTGTCGTTCTGCCGCCGCTGCTTGCGCTTGCTCAGCAGCGGCGCGTGGATGGGCGTAGCTTCGCCGCCGCCGCCATCGTCGGATATGAGGTCGGCGGTCGCATAGGCCGCGCGATCGTGACGCCGGAATTCGCCCGAACCTTCCGCCCGACCGGTTTCACCGGCCCCCTGGCCGCGGCGGCCGCCTGCAGCCGGTTGCTCGGTCTCGACGAGGCCGCGACCGCGAGCGCGCTTTCGCTCGCGGCCAATTTTGTTGGGGGTCAGAACCAATGGCCTCACACTGGCGCGGACGAAATGTTCTTCGAGGCCGGGGTGGCAGCGCGCAATGGTCTGACTGCAGCCCAACTCGCCGCGCTTGGGGCGTATGGCTCGGAGAAGGCGCTCGACGGGGAGGCGGGATTGCTCACAGCCTACCGGCCCGATCATAAGGCGCCCGCGGTTCGCCTGTTCGAAGGCGAGCCGGAGATCATGTCGGTTTTCTTCAAGCCTGTTCCAGTGTGCAATTTCGCTCAAACCCCGTGCCTCGCCGCCTTGGCGCTGGCGAAGGGCGCCCGGTTCGATCCTTCAGACATCGTTTCAGTCGAAGTCAGCGCGTCGCGCGCCGCCAAGGCCTATCCCGGCTGCGACTATGCCGGCCCGTTCGCGCGCGTCCTTCAGGCGAAGATGAGCATCCATTATGCGGTCGCGAGCGCGCTTCTGCGCGGATCGGTCGACGAAGCAAGTTATCTCAACTTGAATGATTCGGCGCTGCTAGCCTTGGCGGCGAAAGTGACAGTCATGGCGGGAGACGATTTCACCGCGGCATTCCCAGCCAAGCAGGGAGCCGAAGTGACCGTCCGGCTCAAGGACGGGCGTGTCCTCTCGCATCGGCTTCCGGACGTCATCCCGGCCGATCTCGACCTCATCCGCCGTCGGTTTCGCCTCGCTGCCGTGAAGGCGATCGGCACGGACGTGGCCAAGGCGCTCGAAGCCGCGGTCGACGATCTCGACCGGAGCACGGATGTGGGCGCCTTGATGCAACTCGCTCTTGCGCCAGTCGCCAAAGCTGGCGCGGCGTAGCTTGGGACCCGCCGGTGGCGGATCGACCCGAGCGATAAGGGGCGCGGGAGCTATGCCTGACGATAACAACCTTCCGCGCTATCGGGTTTATGCGCTACGCTATGCGACCCGCGAGGGCCGCCGGCAGGACAACTTCATCGGCGGCGATCCGCATGACGGGCCGATGCCCATGGATTACTTCTGCTGGCTCGCGGTCAGCGACGAGCGCTGCTTCGTTATCGATTGCGGCTTTACCGAGGACGTGTCGACTCAGCGCAAGCGCATCTACCTGCGTAATCCCGTTGACGCGCTCGAACTCCTGGGCGTGCGCGCTGCCGACGTCGAGGACGTCATCATCACCCACCTTCACTACGATCACGTCGGCAACTTCGATCGATTTCCCAAAGCGCGCTTTCATCTCCAGGAGGCCGAACTCGCTTTCGCGACCGGAAAATACATGCGTCACCCCTTCCTGTCGCATGCGTTCGAGGTCGAGGACGTGGTCGGCATGGTTCGAACTCAACTACCGGGGGCGCGTCATCTTTCACAACGGAGACACAGAGCTCGCACCTGGCTTTCGCCTGCACCTCGCGGGCGGACATTCGGCGGGCTTGCAGTTTGTCAGCGTCCATACTGAGCGAGGTTGGCTGGTGCTGGCGTCGGACGTGACGCACTATTACGAGCACATGGAAAGCGGGCGGCCGTTCACGACGACCTTCCATGTCGGCGACACGCTCGAGGGTTACAACCGACTCCGTGCCATCGCGCCGAGCCCCGACCACATCGTGCCGGGGCACGATCCCTTGGTGATGCGCCTCTATCCGCCGCCATCTCCGGAACTGAAGGGCGTGGCTGTGCGGCTAGACGCGCCGCCGACGAGGCGAACCTCAAACGCTTAACTCGTATTGTTGGCGTAATCCCGACCTCGATGGATCAACGTCGCGGTTTCAATGAACGAAGCTGGCGGGAGGAAGGCAATCGGCTGGACCTTCCATATCTCGCTCCAGACCGCAAAGGCTCGCTCGCGCGAAGCGCGGCGGAGGTCAGCAGGGACGGATTCGGGATGGGGGATGTGGAGGAGGTTCGCGACTTGATCGTGAACCGTTAGGAACCATTGCGCCTGTCGAGCAGATTGAATCGCTTCATGATCCGTTCGCGCCGCCTGGTCGGTTGATCAGAGTTCGCCGCGCGGCTGTGTCCGCGGCGCTGGACCAGGACGTCGAGAACGAAGCCGTTTTGATCAACGGCGCGCCAAAGCCAGTGTTGTTCGCCCGCGATCGAGATGACCGCCTCATCCCCATGCCATTTGTCGCCGCGGGCAGGCGTGCGCTGGCGGATCTGATCGGCGAATGCCTTGCCGAACTTCTTGCCCCACTGGCGCACGGTCTCTTAGGTCACGCAAATCCCACGCGTCGCCAGCGTTTCTTCGACCCTGCGAAGGCTCCGCGGAAACCGGAAATAGAGCCAAACCGCATGGCTGATGACCTCCGGAGGAAAGCGATGGCGGTGGCAGAGAGGGTCGCGGGCTGTCGGCATGGCGGCCGTATAGCCGCGCGGCCGCTCGTAAATCGTTAACCTGACGAGACCGCTTCAACTGCTTCGCCTCGGAGACATCCATGCCGCCGGACCCGGCCTTCCACTTGTAAAGCGTCGCTTCCGAGACGCCGGGCTTGCGCGCCAGATCCGCCGTCTTGCGCCCCCGCCCTCGTGCTCCTTCAACACCCCAATGATCTGCTCTTCCGTGAACCGCGCTCGCTTCATCTCGAGGAAAATCTCAGTGGCAGGTCACGCGCCGTTGGTGTAGTGCAGCTTCGGCCATGCTCGGCGGGAAAGCTTGTAGAGGCGAGACCTCGGCCTCGTCCATGAAGCTGGTAAGTCTGGGAAGCTTCGGCCTGAGTTGGTCGGCACCCTTCGCCACTGGGCGTTGGCGGCCTTGGCGCTGGCTTGCGCCGACGCGGCTGCTGCTTTTTCCCGCATCGGCGAGCGCGTTGCGCAGGGTATGGACCCGGCAGCGCCGCCAGGGTGGCATTCATCAACTTGGCGACCGCGGCCTTGATGCCCCCAATGGGCGTCGGAGACCACGAGCCGGACGCCGCGCAGGCCGCGCCGTCTCAGCTTATGCAAAAACTCGGTCCAGAAAGCCTTGGCCTTCCGAAAGGTCGACCTCCATCTCCATCAGCCGCTCGGCGACGAACGCGATCATCTCGCGCAAAATGTCGGGGTCAGGGCCTTCTCCACAGCCGTGCAAGGTCCATCGCCTTCGAGCGACGCAATGTCTCAGCGAGACTTCTACGAGACTTCGTCCCGCTGACGCTCACCTCCGCCGCGTCTCAAGCCGCCACCCTCGCTCACCCACGCAAGCGTTGTTATACCAAACAGCACCGCGAGGCCGAAGAACCCGGAAGCCAGCGAAGTCGACCGCGCGCCAATCAGTTCGGTCGATCCTGTCCGCTTGATGCCGATGTAATCCACGCCGCCATAGCTCGAAGACGGATTCAAGCCGACGACCCTTGGCATGACGATGGCGCCGCCCGCGTCTGCGATGCGACGCGCCGTACCGCCGGTGGCCTCGGCGATCGGACGCAGCTTTTCAGTGGTCGAGACAACATCCCGCATTTCGAGCGGGTTCTCCTGGCCGACGTTGACCAGCACGACATGCTCTCCATCTTCGGCTCGATAAAGGCCGAATCTTTTGACAGTCACATGCGCGCGGCTGAGGCCGGGCGCGTAAGGCGCCATGTCGAGCTTGGTTTTCGAGCCGTCGGGCGCGACGAGGCTAATGTCACGCGCATCTCCGCTCACGCTCTGGCGCTCAACCGTAACCTCGCGCCCTTTGGCGCTTACCCGGAGGGCCTCCTCTTCCAGATCAGGCTCCTTCATCAACCAATGCGCGAGACGTCGCAGCAGGTCGAGATACGGGCCGCCGCCGTCATAGCCACGCGCCCAAAGCCACATTTGGTCGCTCAACAGCAAACCCACGCGCCCCCTATCGACCCGCGACAGCACAAGGAGCGGCTTATCATTCGCACCGCTCATCACCGTCACCCCGTTTGTCGGCTTCGCGCCGACGAGCCGGAACCAACGCCCCCAGTTCGGTTCGCCATTGTTAGCGTCGAAACCGTTCAGGCCTCGGGTCACCGGATGGCGCTGTCCCTCCTCCGAAACCCGGGCGCGATATGGGGTCTCGACGTCGTTGCCGCTTGGCTCGGCGGGCGAAATGTCGCCGAGCGGAGAATAGAATAGACCGTCGGGGGTCGAAAACTCCGGCCCCTCCGCCATCAACAGCGCGCCGCCGTCGCGCACGTATTTGGCAATGTTTTCCAGATAGACGTAGGGCAGGATCGATTGCTGCGCGTAGCGGTCGAAAATGATGAGATCGAAGTCCTTGATCTTGCGGCCGAACAAATCCGCGACCGGAAAAGCGATCAGCGACAATTCGTTGATCGGCGTACCGTCGGCGCCCTTCTCAGGCGGGCGCAGGATGGTGAAATGCACGAGATCGACGTTGGCGTCGGACTTCAAAAGGTTGCGCCACATTCGTTCGCCAGGATGCGGCTTCCCGGAGACCAGCAAAACTCTGAGCTTGTCGCGTACGCCCTCAATGTTGACCACGGCGCGATCGCTGTCGGGAGCGATCTCGCCTTCAACCGGCGCGATTTCGAGCTCGATCACATTTGGGCCTGGATGGTCGATTGACGCCCTCACGTCGATCCGCTCACCGATCTTGGCGTCAATGGTCGCAATGGTCGCGCCGTCTCGCCGCACCGTGAGCCTGACCGGCTCGCCGTGGTCGGCGCTATCGAGGACGCGGGCCTCGATGACCTGATCTTTGCCAACGATGCCATAGCGCGGCGCCTCGACCAGCTCGATACGCCTTTGCCGCTCGCCTTCATGGCCGGTGATCAACGCATGCAACGGCGCGTTGAAGCCAAGCGCGGCCGCGGATTGCGGAATATCGTGCGCGTCGCCGTCGGTGATTATAATTGCTCCGCCGACCCGCTCGGGCGGCGCATCGGCGAGCGCGCCGCGCAGCGCGGCGAAAAGCTTGGTTCCTTCGACTTCGGATTCGTCGCGCGAGGTTTCTACCACCCGGAGGTCGACGTCTCCGAGCATCTTGAGCCTCGCCTCGAACTCGTCGAGCGCTTTATCCGTCTGCCGTGGGCGCTCGCCGATGCCCTGGCTCTCAGAACGATCGACGACCACGGCGACAATGTCTTTTAGCGGACGCCGGTTCTCCTGAACAAGATTGGGATCGAGCAAGGCGAGCAGCAGCAGCGCCATGCTCAGCGCGCGCAGCCATGCGCCACGAACGCCCCGCCAGACAAGTCCGGCCGAAATGGCGAGCGCCGTGGCCGACAGCGCGTAAATCGCCGGCCATGGAAGGAAGGGAGAAAGGGCTATTGACCAGCCGCTCAACGCGTCAGCCTTTCCAGAATGTCCTTGGCGTGGACCTGGTCTGCCTTGTAATTGCCGGTGAGCGTGTACATGACCAGATTGACGCCGCTGCGCAGGGCGAGTTCGCGCTGGCGCGCCCCTCCGGGAATCAGTGGATAGAGCGGGCGCCGGTCGGCGTCTTCCGCCCACGCCGCCGCAAGATCGTCCGAGACGATGATGATCGGCGAAACACTATCCCCGGCTCGCGCGGGATGCTGAACCCGGTCGTTCGGGTCAGGCGGCGGGAGCGCCTCGATCCACGTCTGCCCGATCGCGGTGCGGCCAACGAGGCGGTCGAGCAAATAGAAGGTCTTGGTCAGCACGTGATCGTGCGGCACGGGCTCAAGCTCTGGCACGTCGACCCCCTCAAGGAGGGCGCGCAGCCAAAGCGCCTCGGCGGTCGGCGGCCCGCCCGGACGCGCCGCCAACGCGTCGCGGGTGTCGAAAACCATCGTGCCGCCATTTTTCATGAATGCGGCGATGCGCGCACGAGCCTCGGGCTTGGGTTGCGACAGCCCAGCGACAATTGGCCAATAAATGAGCGGATAGAACGCGAGTTCGTCGCGTGCCGGATCGAGCGCGGCCGGTTCGGCAAGTTCGGCTGAAGTGCGGGAAGCGAGCACACGCGTCAGCGCTGTCAAACCGAGCCTGGAGGTCTCATCCACCGACGCGTCGCCGGTCACGACATAGGCGAGCCGGGTGGACAGAGCCGCATCGATGTCGCGATCGGAGATCGGCGAAGATTCGCTGGCACGGGCCTGGTGCGGGACAGTCGCGAGCCCAAGCGCGCTAACGATGGCAAGGGCGGCGAGCGCTCCATTCCGTCGGAACGGCGCGCCCCCCATCAGCCAGATCGAAACCAACGCATCAATCATCAGCCCCACGAGAGCCGCCGGCAGGAACCAGCGGCGGAGATCGACCGGCGGCGCGATCGCCAGCGCGCCTTCATGCACGACAAGCGGCCCATAATTGGCGGGAGCCAACTTCTCCCCGGTGGCCAGGGCGTTGACCGCCCGCAACGATTCGCGTGCCCCGTAAAAGCCCGGCGGGTGAAGCGAGTCGCCAACGCCGGAAAAATCATCGCCTATCGGTTCAGCTTGCGCCGGCGACGGGCCAAGAACCCCGAAACCGTTCAGCGTGCGCATGGGCGGCCGCACGGTTCCGTGCTCACCGACTTTCGCTTTCGTAGCGCCCTGGCCCGGCGCAGCGGCTTCCGCAACGATACGGCGCAGCATGTCGACGAACAGACCCGACAAGGGAAGATTCGACCAGGTGGTGTCACCCGTCACATGAAACAGCACGATGAGACCCTTGCCACGCCGCTCCGCTGTGACGAGCGGCGTCCCGTCAGCGAGACGCGCCCAGGTCTTCTCCGCGAGTCCGGACTCCGGCTCCGCGAGCACTTGGCGCGTCACCGTCACTTCGTCCGGCGCGACAAGGCCAAAGAACGGGCTGCCCGCCTCGAACGATGCGATGTGCCTTGGGCTCTCCCAGGATAATGCGCCGCCCAGCAGGCGTCCGCCTCGGAGAAGAGCGGTAGGGGTCAAAGTATCGTCGCCGGCGGCCAGGCGAGTGCCGGCGAAGCGCAGCAGCACGCCGCCATCGTCGAGGAACAGAGTGATTGCGTCGAGCTCCGGGCCTGGAGCCACGCTCATATCGGCGAGCACAAGTACTGAGGGTTTTTGCTCGAGCAGCGAGACAATAGGATCAGTCGAAGAATCATGCCACTCGCTGATATCGGCGAACGGCTGCAGGGCGCGCTTGAGATAATAGTTGGGGGCGAGCAACGGCTGCGCGACATCGGCGCTCGCGCCCGAAGCAATGGCGACCCGACGCCGGCGCGAGCGCTCATCGATCAGCCATACCGCGCCCGCTGAGCGTTCGCCGTCGACGACGACTTGCGTGACGTCATTTCGCAATTCAACCGGCATATCGAAGCGCGCAGCGACGGCCAATTTCCCGCTGAAGTCGAAAACCGCCCGGCCAACTTCGCGTCCTTGAGCGTCGAGGGCGCGCACCGCCCCCGTCGTCGGAGCGTGTGCATCCGACCGCGTCAGTTGCGCGGTCAGCGCCCCCGCCTCGTTGTCGGCGCCGCCAAGCGCGAGCGCACCCCTGCCGTCAGTCACGACCTCCACCGAATGCGCGATCGACGCGAGCTGAATCGAAAAGGCGCTTGCCCCGCCGAGCTCGACGCTGTCCGCGATCCACAAGATGTCCGTCCCAGGCTCGCGGGCCAAAAAGCGCTTGATGGCTGGCAAAGCCGCCGCGCGGTCCGGCGCATGGGGAACGGGCGCCAGCGAACGCAACCGACCTTCAACCTCGGATCTGTCCAGCGGCGCGATGTCCTGGCCGCGCTGCGAGAGGGCCTTGATCGCCACGATTCGACCAGAGCGCGCCGCCGCCGATGCGCGTTCCCGCGCGAAGTCGATTCGCTTATCCCAGGCCGGCGCCGCGGCAAATCCGTCGTCGATCAAAATCAGGAGCGGCCCCGATCCGGAGAGCGCGGCCAAGCTGTTCCACAATGGCTCGGCCATAGCGAGAATGATAAGCGCCCCGATTGCGAGCCGGAGCGCCAGAATTGGCCAAGGGGTGCGCGCCGGCGTCGTCTCGCTCGGATTGAGCCCGATAAGCAGTCGCAGCGGCGGAAAGATCGCTTGTCGGGGGCTTGGCGGCGTGACCCGCAACAGGAAATAGAGCCCAACGAGGCCAATCAGCGCCGCCAGAACAGCAGGTGCGGCAAAGGCGAGCGGGAGCCCCAGCATGGTTCAGGCGCTCCTCAGACCCACGCCGGGTTCGGACGCGGAAAGGCGCATGCGCAGCGTCAGCAGCATCTCCGCTGGAGATCCGTCGGTCCGATGGATGCTCATACCCCAGCCTGAGCGGGCGCAGATCGACCTGATCCTTTCTCGATGCGCGGCAAGGCGCGCAAGGTAGGCGTCGCGCACGTTTTGCGCCCGCGGCATAACTAAGCTCGACGAACCGGCGGGATCGAGAAACTCCGTGTTGCCGAAGAACGGATAGATCTCCTCGATCGGATCAACGATCATCACCAGTTCGCCAATCGCGCCCTCCGCGCTCACGGCCCGGATCGCTTGCGCGACATCTTGGGGCTCCGAGAGGAAATCGCCGATCATGAGAACCATCGAGCGTGGCGCGGCGGGCAATGCGGGCGGCAATGCGGCTTGCGAGGGCCCGCGGAGTCGCTCGTCCGTCGCGATCGCTTCGGCGAAGCGCTCGACGACGCCTTGCGTCGCCAATGGTCTCGTAAGGCCCAGCAGACCTACCCGTTCGCCGCCGCGCACGCAAAGGTCCGCAAAAGCGAGCGCAAGCAAAGCCGCCCGATCGATCTTCGAGACCGGCGCCAGAGTCGAGGCGAACTGCATCGAGGCCGAGCGATCGAACCAGATCCAGACCGTATGCGCCGCCTCCCATTCGCGCTCACGGACAAAGGCGCGCTCCTCGCGTGCGGAGCGACGCCAGTCGACGCGCGACGACGGCTCGCCAGAAAGAAACGGCCGAAATTGCCAGAAGGTTTCGCCCGAGCCCGCGCGCCGCCGGCCGTGAACACCGTGCCGCACCGTCTGCGCCACGCGGCGACCCGCGATGACCAGGCTTGGCAGGCGGGCAGAGAGAGTCGCGGCTTCGCGACGTATGGAGGCGGGGAGCGTCATCGCGCAGAAAACCGTCGAGTCATTGGACCGTCTTGGCCACAAGCCTTCCGATCACCGCAGAAATCGTCTCACCTTCTGCGCGGGCAGCGAAGCTTAGCGCCATGCGGTGTTTGAGCGCGGGCTCGGCCAAGGTGGCGACGTCGTCGAGCGAAGGCGACAAGCGCCCGTCGACCAGCGCCCGCGCGCGAGCGGCCAGCATCAGCGCCTGGGCCGCGCGCGGGCCGGGACCCCAGCCGATACCCTTGGTAAGTTCAGGGTCGCCTTCGCCTGGGCGGCCGGCCCGCACCAGGTCGAGTATCGCCTCGACCACTCGATCGCCGATGGGCGCGCGCCGCACGAGCCGTTGCGCCGCCATCAGATCCTCCGCCGTCATCACCGGCTTTGGGCGCGCCTCGCGCTCCCCCGTCGTTTCGATCAGAATTTGGCGTTCGGCCGCCCGATCCGGGTAGCCAACGTCGATCTGCAAAAGGAAGCGATCGAGCTGCGCCTCGGGAAGCGGATAGGCGCCTTCCTGTTCCAGCGGGTTCTGGGTCGCCAAAACATGGAATGGCCGCGGCAGATCATAACGTGCTCCCGCGACGGTGACATGGTGCTCCTGCATCGCCTGGAGTAGCGCTGACTGGGTGCGCGGACTGGCTCGATTGATCTCGTCCGCCATTAGCAATTGGGCGAAGATCGGACCTTTGATGAAGCGGAAGCCACGCTTGCCGTCGTGACCTTCCTCCATCACCTCGGAGCCGAGAATGTCGGTCGGCATCAAATCTGGCGTGAACTGCACCCTCAGGGCCTCGAGGCCGACGACAATTCCCAAAGTTTCGACAAGCTTGGTCTTTGCGAGGCCCGGAACACCGATCAACAATCCGTGTCCACCCGCGAGCAACGTCGCGAGGGTCAGGTCGACGACACGCTGTTGGCCGAAAATGACGCTGCCGATCTCAGCACGCGCGGCGGCGATGCGCTCCAGCGCTACGTCGGCGTCCCGGGTCAGCTGGCCCGGATCGGCGATATTGGTCACGCTCATCAACTTGTCCTTTGCGCCACCACGGACGGCTTACAGTTTCGTTTTCTCTTTAGGCGCACTAAATTGAACAGGCGTTAGTTCGACGCAAGCCCCAAGCGCGCAGATGTCAGATTCGCCCACGAAAAAACGCCAGAGTGACGCAGAGCCAGCGCGCGCGCCGGAAGGAGCTCTGCGAGGACTCGGCGAGGCGGCGACTGGGCGTTTGCGCGGCGTAGGACCGGCGCCTTCTTGGAATCCGCCCGACTGCGGCGATATCGACATGCGCATCGCTGCCGATGGAACATGGTTTTATTGTGGCTCGCCGATTGGGCGGCTTCCGCTTGTGCAGCTATTCGCCTCGGTTCTGCGCAAGGAAACTGAGCGATATGTTCTCGTCACGCCGGCCGAAAAGGTCGGGATCAAGGTCGACGACGCGCCTTTCATGGCGATAGAGATGCGCATCGAGGACGAAGTTAACGAACGGCGGCTGATTTTTCGGACGAATGTCGAAGACCTGGTGACGGTCGATTCCGAGCACGTGCTTCGGTTCGAGCGCGGCGCTGCCGAGGGCTTAAAGCCCTATGTCAGGGTGCGGGGCGACCTTTGGGCCTTGATCAAACGAGCGCTGTTCTATGATCTTGTTGCGCTTGGCCAGACGGAGCGCATCGCGAATCAGGACTGGTTCGGTGTGCGCTCGTGCGGTGTTTTCTTTCCCATGTGCCTGGCGAGCGAAATCGAGGGGCTTTGAGCGTCGACCCCGTCTCCGACCCAAGTTCGACCTCCCTGCGCGCACGCGCGCAGCAGAAGCTTAGGCCCTCGCTGAGCCTCGCGGACCTCGAGCGGGCAGTGCCAAGCAGCATGAGCGACGGCGCTCTCGATGGGCGGCCGCCGGAGCTATCTGTACTCGCGCCATGGCGTGCAGCTGCCGTGCTCCTGCCGATCATTGACCGGCCCGGCGGCCTCACTGTCCTCTTGACCCTGCGGGCCTCTGACTTGCGCGCCCACTCGGGTCAAGTGGCCTTTCCGGGCGGCAAGATCGACGCGGGCGAAGGCCCGCACGACGCCGCATTGCGCGAGGCGCAGGAAGAAATCGGGCTGGAGGCGAGGTTCGTCGAGCCGCTCGGCTGGCTCGATCCCTTTTTCACCGGGACCGGGTTTCGCGTCGCGCCTCTCGTCGCCCTGGTCGAGCCCTCGTTCGCGCTCACGGTCAACAAGCTCGAGGTCGACGAGGTCTTCGAGACGCCGTTCGCCTTCCTGATGGATGCGGCCAACCACCGCCTCGAGGAGCGGGAGTGGGCGGGACGGCGGCGCAAATACTATGCCATGCCGCATGAGGGGCGGTATATTTGGGGCGCAACCGCGGGCATTCTGCGCAACCTCTACGAAAAGCTGTTTTCCTGATGGGCAGGACCGTCCTCGAACCGCTGGTGCTCTTCTTGAGCCCGTTCGCGGTCTATGCGGTTTATCTTGCCTTGCGCGCCCGCTACCCGCTCGAGGTCGAGCACTGGACGCGCGGACGCGTGTCGGTAATGACCTTGGTTGGTTTGGCGATGGCCGTGCTCGGCCTTGTCGCCGTCAACGCCTTCGCGCCTCGAGGCCGCGGCGTCTATGTGCCAGCGCATGTCGAAAACGGCGTGCTTATCCCGGGCCGCTTCGAATGATCGCCATTCCGGGTCTTGCAAACGGAAAGCTAAAGGATCAGGCGCTCCTCAAACAAGGACCGCTAGGCCGAGTGCTCGAGGTCCTCAACGGAGAGGGCGAGGAGACCCGGCTCGTCGGCGGCGCGGTCCGGGATCTCGCGCTCGGCGAACCGGCAGTCGATTTCGACCTCACGACCACCGCGACGACCGACGTCGTCATCCGTCGCGCGCGAGGAGCGGGGTTCAAGGTTGCTCTGACTGGCATCTCGCACGGAACAGTGACGATCGTCGTCGATGGGCGCACGCTCGAAACGACGACGCTGCGTGACGACGTCGAGACCGACGGGCGGCGAGCAAAGGTGGTGTTTGGCCGTGACTTCGTCGCCGATGCCCGGCGGCGCGATTTTACAATCAATGCGCTCTCACTCAGCGCCGACGGGGCGGTTCACGATTACGTTGGCGGCCTCGATGATCTTCGCGCGAGACGGGTACGCTTCATCGGCGAAGCCGACAAGAGGATTCGCGAGGATTATTTGCGCATTCTGCGATTCTTTCGCTTCTCGGCCCGCTTCGCAGCAAACGGCCTCGACCCCGAAGGCCTGTCCGCGGCAATCCGTGCACGCGACGGCCTCGCACGGCTCTCGCGTGAACGCGTGCGCGCCGAATTCCTAAAGCTCCTCGCAGCGCCGCGTGCGGGCGACATCGCGCAGACGATGAGCGAGAGCGGCCTTCTCGAACCGATCCTTGGCAGCGTCGGCTATCCAAGGCGTCTCAGCCGCCTTATCGTCATCGAAGCCGAGCGTGGGCTGAATGCCGACGCTCTCCTGCGTCTGGCGGCGCTCGGCGTCGCGATTCCCGAAGACGCCGAGCGGCTGCACGACCGACTGCGTCTCACCAATGCCGAGTCCGACCGGCTCAAAACCGCCGCCGCGACTCTGATCGGCCTGCACGGGGCTACGGCGCCGCCCTCGTTCCATCGGCTCAGGATCCTGCTGTTCACCGCCGGACGTGAGACCGCGCGCGACGGCCTGACGCTTGCTGAGGTTGAGTCTGAAGCGCGCTCGGACGTCACGGCGTTCGGCGCGGCCGATCAGTTTCTCGCCAACGCGCCCGAGCTCAAACTCCCCATCAGTGGGGCCGACCTGATCGCGCGCCGCGTTGCGGCCGGGCGGGCGGTCGGGTGGGCGCTCCGCGCCTTTCAGAAGCAATGGATCGACGCCGGGTTCTCCAAAGAGCCGAAGATGCTTGCCCGCCTCCTCGAGGAGGCAGTCGCGGCATCAGCGGCGCCGGACAGCGCGACAGGCCGGAGCGATTGAACAGCCTCGAACCGCCCTACCACGACCGAACTTGTCCACCCGAGCGACGAATACAGCTCAACGGCAAGTGTGGCCGCCCTGCCAACTCTGCTTCTACGACGTATGCCTGTTCCCTCCATGATTTATTTCCCAATGACACTCGCGCGTGCACGCTGCCACCAGCCGCTACGGCGCGGACGCGGCGGCTCAGTCGATGACGGAGCTGCTTGCGCCTCGGCCGAGGTTTCGGCCGGCGCCGTAGCAAACGGAGCGACGGCCGGCTCCGCATTGGCGGCGCGGGTCACCGGCTCGTCCGCCTCAGCGACCGGAGATAGCACGGTCGGCGTCTCTTCATGAGAGGTCGGGCCACCGGACGTTGGGGGGGCGGAATAATCTGCTTCGGACCCAGCGAATTCTTGCTCAAGCACCATCGGGGGGGGGGAATCGAATCCCGGCGCGGACGTCTCAACCGCCGCCTCTTCATCAGCTCGCCGGAATCGACTTCGCCCACCGCGCGAACCTCTCGATCGACGGTGACGCTCTCCTCCGCTGCCTACACCTCTTCGGTCGAAGGCGTCAGCATCCCCGCTCGACCCAACGAGATCACCCCCTATTTCGGCGACGACTGCCAAACCTTCGTCCGTCGGCTGTGGGGCTTCTCGCGAGGGGTTGTCCCCGAATGGCCGCTCTCCACGACGACGACGGCGACGGCGGCGGCGACGGCCGACTTCACTTTCTTCCAGCAACGCGCCGCCCTCGTGGTCGCCTAGAAGCGCTACCTCTTCATTCTCCTCGACGCGGGCCTCTAAGCCCTCATCTTCCTCCGCCCCAACTGACCCAATCTCCTCGATGACCGGCGCAATCTCAGCCACCGATTTCACTGACCCTGCTTCGCTCTTAACCCCGGTTGCCAGCTCACCGCGCTCTATTGCGTAGTAGTTAGCGCCACTCAGCGAGTTGTCCGCCTCGACGACGATCACGACGCCAAACCGGCGTTCGAGATCCCGCAGATTGACGCGCTTCTGATTGAGTATGTAGAGGGCCACAGGCGTGCGCGTTTGCACCGTGAGGTCGTGGGTCGAGCTCTTAATCAGGGCGTCCTCAAGCACACGCAACACATGCAGAGCGATTGAAGCGGTCGATCGCACGACGCCAGAGCCCTGGCAGTGCGGACAGGTCACCGTCGAGCCTTCGAGAACGCCGGTCCGGATGCGCTGACGCGACATTTCAAGCAGGCCGAAGTGCGAAATGCGGCCGACCTGGATGCGGGCGCGGTCATTTTTCAGCGCGTCCTTGATCCGCCTCTCGACCGCACGGTTATTGCGTGATTCCTCCATGTCAATGAAGTCGACCACGATGAGCCCGGCGAGGTCGCGTAGACGCAGCTGACGCGCGATTTCTTCGGCGGCCTCAAGATTGGTGCGCACCGCAGTATCTTCGATATTGTGTTCGCGAGTGGATCGTCCGGAGTTGACATCGATTGCGACCAGCGCCTCGGTCTGGTTGAAAACGATGTAGCCGCCCGACTTCAGGGTTACCTGGTTGGAAAACATCGCGTCGAGTTGCGATTCGACTCCAGCGTTGGCGAAGATCGGCGGGGCGTCGCGATAGAGTTGCACGCTGTTGATGTGGCTTGGCATTAGGAGGCGCATAAATTGCCTGGCCTCGTGATACCCAGCCTCCCCTGCAACAGTGATCTCTTCAACCTCTTTGCTGTAAAGATCGCGGATCGCCCTTTTTATGAGCGAACCCTCTTCGTAGACGAGTGTCGGCGCGCTGGAGGTGAGAGTTGTCTCTCGCACGGTTTCCCACATCCGTAACAAGTATTCGAAATCGCGCTTGACCTCTGGTTTGGTGCGCGAAGCGCCCGCCGTGCGGAGAATAACTCCCATGCCCTCCGGAACATCGAGCTCTTCTGCGATTGCCTTCAGTCGGCTGCGGTCCTGGGTATTGGTGATTTTGCGCGAAATGCCGCCTCCACGGGCGGTATTGGGCATCAAAACCGAATAGCGCCCAGCTAGGGAAAGGTAAGTGGTGAGCGCCGCCCCCTTATTACCTCGTTCCTCTTTAACGACTTGCACGAGCAAAACCTGCCGACGCTTGATTACCTCCTGAATTTTGTACTGGCGCCGCAAACGCTGGGGACGTCGCGGAAGCTCTTCCAACGCATCGCCGCCAATCTGCTCGACAGGCTCGCCTTCGTCCTCTGTTCGCTGCTTGTCGCTCGCCACCCACTCTTCGGAGCCACCCTCAAGCGTCGTCACTTCATGGACGTCTTCCGCAACCGAGTGCGCCTCATGCTCGGCGTCGCGCTTGAGTTCAGCGACCGGAATATGTTCATCGCCTGGTATGGGGATCGACGCGCTTTGGTCGAACGCCGCAGCGCCCGCTGGATCGAGAGCCCGAGCCTCTGTCGGTTCTAAGGCCAGATCGGCGGCCAAATCCTCGACCGGCTCGCCAGCTTCGGCCGAGATTGTGTCAATCGAGTTCAACTCTTGCGAAACCGCGACCTGCGAAGACTCGTAGACCCCGGCCTCGGTGTCAGAGGTTTCTCCTTGACGATTCGCAATAGGCGTCTTCTGAGCCAATCCTTCCGAACCGGACTCCTCCATAGGCGCCGGTTCCGAAACGGTCTCGCCATCCTCGGCGCGGGTTTCAACTCCCCTGCGCCGCGGGTAGCGATGGCGCCTGCTGCGTCTCTCGCCGCCGGCCTCTTCGTCCTCCTCCCGCTGGGATTGGGCGTCTTCTTCAAGAAGTGCCTGACGGTCAGCGACCGGGATTTGGTAGTAGTCCGGGTGAATTTCTGAGAAAGCAAGAAAGCCATGGCGATTTCCGCCGTAGTCGATGAAGGCGGCCTGGAGCGAGGGCTCTACGCGGGTGACCTTTGCAAGATAGATATTACCCCGTAGAGGCCGTTTGCTTGCTGACTCGAAGTCAAACTCCTCGACGCGATTTCCCCGCAGGACGACCACCCTGGTTTCCTCCGGGTGGGAAGCGTCGATGATCATTTTGTTTGCCATGATAAACTCTCTCGCCGCGCGCGAAAGCGCGCGGCGAGAGGCATCTGCGCCACCCGACGGCGCCACGTGGGGCGTCTATGCTGGAGATGGAAAAACACGGGAATGCGAATGGCAACGGCGCAGGCACGAAATGTTCAGACGCCACGGCGTCCGGGCAAAACTTCCGCGCCGCCCGAGCGGCGGTCACCGCGAATTGGATTTGCCATCCGGCCATCTTCAAACCTGAAACAAAGCGCGCCGAAGCACGTCGCCCTTCAAGCGCCTTTGGCGCTGATGTCACGATTTCGATCCGAGCCGGGCCGCCGGCTTGTCCGGCAGGTTTCTTTCCCGCCGCCCGCTCGCAACTTCCGCCCCGACGCTCGCCCGCGTACTGAAGTGGCAAGTGTCTGATGGGCAATGACCGACCCCGGCCTGTCCGCGCAACCCGCAGGCCATCGTCTGATGGTCCCGACTAAACGCCTCGCTCAACCTTAAACGAGCCGACTGCGCGAATCCGGTCCGAATTCGCAACGCACCACAAATAGGCGCCTCGCTGGGCCTTGGCAAGTTCTTTTCCCGAGTGTGATTTAGCGCAAATGCCTAGTGCTCCTCGTGTTAACCGCACGTAAAAGGTTTCGTCGGCTCATTTTTCCGCAAGCGCTAGTCCTTTGGCCAACCCGCGAGCGGTCAGCCCCAAGGCTAGGTCGTGTGGACGAATTTGATCAAGCATAGGCCGGCGGCGAAGCTGACGATCGATCTGAAGTTTTGGGCGGTCTTTTCGCAGCGTAGCGCGACCCGCTTGAAGCGCTTGAGCCGTCCGACGCCCTGCTCGATGCGGGCGCGGGCTTTGTAGAGCGTTCGTGCGAAGAAGGCCGGCTTGTTCTTTTCGTTCGCCTTGTGCGGGATGACCGGAGCGACGCCGCGCGCTCTCGCGGCGTCCCGGTTGGCCTTGCTGGCGTAGCCTTTGTCGCAGATGACGGCGCGCGGCTGAATGTCGGGCCCGATATCGAGCAGGGTTTCGAAGTGACGCCCGTCGGGGGCTTCGCCGCCGGTCAGGTCGAAGGCGATGATGTCGCCGGAGGCGTCCGATTTTGCGTGGATTTTCGTGGTGAAGCCGCCACGCGAGCGCCCGAGCGCCTGGCCTTCTTGCCCCCCTTTGCTCCGGCCGCCGAGACATGAGCGCGCACGGTGGTCGAGTCGAACATCTGAAGGAGATGCGCCGTGGAACTCATGGACGCGAGCGTGTCGAAGAAGGCCTCGAAGACGCCAGCCTTGCTCAAGCGATCGAAGCGCTTCCACACGCTGTTCCAATGACCGAAGCGCTCCGGCAGCGCGCGCCAGCGAACGTTCTCGACGGTGAAAAAATGAAGCGCCTCGAGGAAGCGGCGATCGTCCTCGGCCCTCCGTCCACGCCGAGGCAGGCAGGCCCGGAACACCGCAAGCGTGTGCGCCCAATCGTTCTCATCCATCTTTGTCGACATGGACCCCGGCCCCTGATTCGGTCGGAGTCCTATGAATCACGCCTGATTCACCGCGGGAATCCCAAAAACATCATCTGTCGAAAATTCGTCCACACGGCCTAGTAATTGCGCAATTGCAATGTTGGCACTAATAGCGGATGGCGGGAGCGCCTAGGGGAGCGGAATGGCGCAAATTCGACGGCTAGCGGCTCTCACTGTCTTTGCGCTTACAGCAGCGCCTCTTCAGTGCTTTGCGGGGGAAGCGCCGCCCGTCGCCGTCGCCGCTCGATTCTCTCAGGATGATGGCGAAGCGAAACTGGTGTTCGACTTGTCTCAATCGGTCGACGCTCAAGCTTCCGCTCTGGCCTCGCCGGATCGCGTTATCGTCGACATGCCCGAGGTGACCTTTCAACTCGACCCATCGATCGGGCGGCTTGGGGCAGTGTCGAATAATTCGCTCGTGAAGGGCTTTCGGTTCGGCTTGCTCGCGCCCGGCAAATCCCGAGTTGTTATCGACCTTGGGCGCTCCGCCTGTCCCGTTGGGGTTTCCGCGCAACCCATAGTGGAAGGCGCGCCCGCGGCGCGGCTCACCATCGAACTGAAGCCCTGCGATTCATCCGCCTTTGCCGACTTGGTCCGCTCGGCCCACTCAGCTGCACGCGCCCTTTCGATCCCGGCCCGACCCCAACCGGTCATCGTTCTTGATCCAGGTCACGGCGGAATTGACGGCGGCGCGCGCGGCCTCGGCGGGGTGCAGGAAAAGGCGCTGGTTTTTGACTTCTGTGCTGAACTGAAGCGCCAGCTCGACGAGACTAAGCGCTACTCCATTATAATGACGCGCTACGGGGATCAATATGTCGATCTCGACGATCGGGTCGCGATCGCTCGCAAGGCGAACGCATCTCTGTTGGTCTCCGTTCACGCTGACACGCTGAGCGAGGATGCGAACGTAAGCGGTTCCACGGTCTATACAGTGGCTGATCGCGCTTCCGACGCGGAAGCCGCTCGCATCGCCGCGCGCGAGAACGCTGCCGGTAGGCCTCCTGGCGTCGCAGCCCGGCCGGGTGAGCTAGACGTGGCGGACATTCTTTTCGATCTGAAGCGTCGAGAAACTCGCACTTACGCCCACATTTTTTCGCGAGGCCTCGTCCAGCGTCTGAAGGCGGTCACGAGGCTCAATCGCAATCCGGAACGCTCAGCGGGCTTCGTCGTCCTAAAGGCGCCGGAGTTTCCCTCCGTGCTCGTGGAACTCGGTTATCTATCGAGCGCCCAGGACGTCCAATTTCTCTCCTCGCCGGAATGGCAAACCAAAACTGCGGCCGCAATGGTCAAGGAAATCGACGCGTTCTTTGCAGGCGTCGGAAAGCCGGACAACGGTCCATCGGCGGACAGTGGCGTCGCGTCGGTTGTTCAGGAAGCTGTGCATTAAAGCTTGCGCCCACCGGGCGCTCCGCGCTAATGGCGTGCGAGTTTCTGGTGCGAAAGCCGTCGATCATAGATTCGCCTTACTCAAGCATGAGAGGGTGGATAAGGGATTTGGATTCGACTGAATCCGGCCACGTCTGAAAGTCGGCGCGACGTTTCGTAGGTCCGCGCCGTTAAGCGCTGGAGTTCAGGTTCGTCTCGACGCCGCGCGCGCTCGCCGACGGGCGCAACGGAAGGCTTCGATCGAGAGATGCGCGGGATCGCTCGGATTATCGGCTTCATGTTTGCGACGGGCGCGTTAGTGTTCGTCGCGGCCGCGGCGATCTTCGCCGGCGTCCTATGGAAGTACGAGCAGGATCTCCCCGACTACACTCTACTGAAGAATTATGAACCGCCGGTTATGACGCGTGTGCACGCGGCAGACGGAAGCTTGCTTGCCGAATACTCGCGCGAGCGACGACTTTACTTGCCATCGGACGAGATTCCCGACTTGGTCAAGCATGCCTTCATCTCGGCCGAGGATAAAAATTTCTACAATCATTGGGGCGTCGACCCTGAAGGAATTGTCCGCGCCGGCATGGTTTACATGCAGGGGTCACGTCACATTCAAGGCGCTTCCACCATCACGCAGCAGGTAGCCAAGAACTTTTTGTTGAATTCAGACCGAACCTTCGATCGAAAGATTCGTGAGATCTTGCTCAGTCTGCGAATAGAGTCCGCTTATTCGAAGGAGAAAATTCTCGAACTCTACCTCAACGAGATCTATCTTGGCCTTTCCAATTACGGTGTCGCCGCCGCGGCGCTCAATTATTTCAATAAATCCGTTCATGAACTGAGCATTGCCGAAGTCGCCTATCTTGCAGCGCTGCCGAAGGAGCCGAGCTCGCTCAACCCGTTTCGCGATCATGATCGCGCCGTGGAACGGCGGAACTATGTTATCGGCCGCATGGAGGAAGATCGCTATATCACGGCAAAGCAAGCGAACGAGGCTCGGGCGGAGCCTTTGGTGGTCAATCCGCGCGTCCTGACCCCAAATTCGATCGCCGCGGGATTCTTCGCGGAAGAAGTCAGGCGCGAACTGCAGGAGAGGTATGGGGAGCAGAAGCTTTACGAGGGCGGCCTTTCAGTCCGCACCACGCTCGACCCGAAGGTTCAGTTGATGGCGCGTAAGGCGCTTGTTGACGGTCTCGTACGCTATGACGAAGCATACGGGTGGCACGGGACGCTCAAGACGATCGACATTGGCCAGGATTGGGGCGTCCCGCTGGCCGATATTCCATCTTACGGCGACATCAAGCCGTGGGTTCTCGCGGTGGCGCTTGATGTCAGCAATGCGGCCGTGAGAATTG
The DNA here is from genome assembly GCA_963726105.1 of uncultured Alphaproteobacteria bacterium. Classification (GTDB taxonomy): domain Bacteria; phylum Pseudomonadota; class Alphaproteobacteria; order Rhizobiales; family Beijerinckiaceae; genus Roseiarcus. Next base: position 19,273 of record CAVSBJ010000008.1, on the reverse strand, counting down.
GTCTTCAGCCTGAGCGGGACAAATCAGGCGCGGTCGTCGCCAATCGTCGGACAGGCGTAGTCACGGTCGAAGGCGCGCGCTGGACTGGTCGTGGAATAAAGGGAGTGGTCAAGCCCGGCGACGTCTTCTACGTCGAGCCGATCCCGGGCCACGACGGCGAATATCGCCTGCGTCAGATCCCGGAAGTGTCTGGCGCCTGCATCGCCATGGATCCATTCACTGGCCGCGTATTGGCGATGGTCGGCGGATTTTCTTTTGACGAATCGGAGTTCAATCGGGCGACGCAAGCACAGCGTCAGCCGGGGTCGTCATTCAAGCCTTTTGTCTACGCCGCGGCTCTAGACAACGGCTACACGCCCTCCTCGACCCTTTTGGACGCGCCGATCACGATCGACGACGGCAGTGGCCAGCTATGGACTCCAGCGAACTTTGAAGGAACGTCAGGCGGCCAACACACGCTGCGATTCGGCGTCGAGCATTCGATCAACCTAATGACGATCAGGTTGGCGCGGGACATCGGCATGCCGTTGATCGTCGAATACGCCAAGCGTTTCGGCATCTACGACAACTTGCCGCCGTTCCTGTCCATGTCAATTGGCGCTGGCGAGACCACAGTGCTGCGCATGATCACCGGCTATTCAATGTTTGCAAACGGCGGGAAACGGGTGAAGGCGACCCTGATCGATCGAATACAAGACCGTTGGGGCAACACGATCTACAAGCATGACGAGCGGATCTGCGAAGGCTGCGACGCTCAGACGTGGAACAATCAGCCAGAGCCGCACTTGATCGACAAACGCGAACAAGTGATCGATCCGCTAACCTCCTATCAGGTGACCTCGATTCTGGAGGGCGTCATCCAGCGGGGCACCGGCATCGCGATCAAGGAAGTCGGCAAGCATCTCGCTGGCAAAACCGGGACGACGAACGACGCGAAGGATCTTTGGTTCGTAGGTTATTCACCAAACCTCGCGTTCGGCGTGTTCATGGGTTACGACAAGCCGCGTTCTCTCGGCGGCAGCGCGCAGGCCGCTCTCTATACCGCGCCTATTTTCCGTGACTTTATGAAAATGGCGCTCAAGGACACGCCCGACACGCCGTTCCGCATTCCACCCGGGATCAAGCTTATCTCGGTGGACGTTCATTCCGGCATGCGATCGACCGGTTCGGGTTCGATCATGGAGGCGTTTAAGCCGGGCACTGGGCCGCCAGATTCTTATGGGGGCGGGGGCGGTTGGGGCGAATCCGCCCAGACATCGTCCCGAAGCGAGCGAGCGATTGGATCCGGGACGGGCGGACTCTATTAGAGGATTCAGACGTCCGTGCGTCGGTCATATGCTTATTATTTTCGTTGGTGGGTCATGCGCGCCGAAGCCGAACAGTTGGTCGAATTCGATTAAGCAGTCCGTGGGACTGCTGAGGAGGCATCTTTGACGTCGACGCTGCTCAGCGTCGTCTAGGCGAACTCAATGCGAAATCTGAAGATCCCACCCTGTGGACCAAGCCCGACGCGGCCGAAAAGGTGATGCGGGAGCGGACGGTGCTGGAAGACCGTCTGGGTTCGCTGGCGAAGATCGAGCGCGATCTTGAGGACGCAGCGACCTTGGTTGAGCTTGGGGAAGCAGAAGGCGACCAGGCGAGTGAATCAGAAGGGATCGCCGCCTTAAGGGGTTTGAAGGCCGAGGGGGAACGGCGCCAACTTGAAGCGCTGCTTTCCGGCGAAGCGGACGCGAATGACACATATCTTGAGGTGCATTCGGGCGCCGGCGGCACCGAAAGCTGCGACTGGGCGAGAATGCTTCTGCGCATGTACATGCGTTGGGCGGAGCGGCGGAAGTTCGAAGTCGAGCTGATTGAAGAGACGAATGGGGATGAGGCCGGCATCAAGTCCGCAACTATTGCCGTTAAGGGACACAATTCGCACGGGTGGCTAAAGACCGAGTCAGGCGTCCATCGCCTGGTGCGCATATCCCCGTTCGATTCGAACGCGCGTCGTCACACAAGCTTTGCCTCGATCTGGGTTTATCCAGTCGTTGACGACCGGATAAAGATCGAGGTCAACGAGAGCGACTGCCGAATTGACACCTACCGGGCTTCTGGCGCAGGCGGCCAACACGTCAACAAGACCGAGTCTGCTGTTCGCATCACGCATCTGCCGACCGGTATTGTCGTCGCTTGCCAGTCCGAGCGCTCACAGCACAAGAATTGGGCGACCGCATGGAACATGCTGCGCGCCCGGCTCTATGAGCGGGAGCTCGAGGCGCGTGAGGAGAAGGCGAACGCGGACGCCGCGTCCAAGACCGACATTGGATGGGGCCACCAGATACGCTCGTATGTGCTCCAGCCCTATCAGATGGTGAAAGACCTTCGCACAGGGTACGTCTCCGGTGCCCCTGCTGACGTTCTCGATGGCGATCTGGACCCATTCATGGAGGCTTCGCTGGCTCAGCGTCTTTCCGGCCGAACAGTGGCTGTTGAGGATGTCGAATAGCGTCGACCGCTCCGGACCCAGGTCGCAACCCAAGGCGATTTGCGTACAACCCGAGTTTCGGTTTCGCGGCCAATCAAATCAATAGGAGCTCGGCTCAGGACTCATTGATCACAGCCAAAAGACGACGGCTGCGGCAAGACAGATTGTCGAGAAGTGGGTATGGGCGCCGCGGTCGTATCGAATGTGGATGCGACGCCGATCTTTGAGCCATCCGAACATGTTTTCGATCTTGTGGCGCTGCTTGTAGAGGCGGGCGTCATAGGGGATGGCGACCCCCTTGTCGTCGCTCATCTGCCCCTCGCTTAACAGCATGACGAGCGGGCGTCCGCGGCTGTCGCACACCGCGGCGGCTTGGAGTTCAGGTCGCCTTTGGTGCGCCCGATACGTCGGGGAACAGGCCCTTTTTTAAAGGCTTGCGGCGGTGCGGCGCGCCTTCAACAAGACGATCGACAATCGGTTCGTTCGCTGCAGCCGCCTGGGCGTGTTCAACAAGATTTTCGTCGAACTGGCGAGCAAGGGTGCAAGGGTGGCAAGCCAGAGCGGATCATGATCGTCATGATCGACGCTACGCACCTTGCCGAGACTGTCAGGAATCTTGTGTTCGGGGCCATAGTCGCGCCGATGGAGGGCGAGTATGGCGATCAAGAAGGACACGTTGGATCAGCTTTTGGAGGGTCGCGTTCCGCACGTGGTCTTTTCGAAAGATGGGCTGGGGACTGTCGGAAATCTTGTGCGCGGGGCCGGGTTTCCATCAGGTTCTGACGAAGCGATCGCCGAACATGATGGCGAACTGGGTCTTAGCCTCGGCCCATTCGCGGGGCGGCATTTTCCATTGCTGAGCGACTTGGCGCAAGACTAGGAAAATGAGCTTGGTCGCCGCCTCGTCGCTGGGGAAATGGCCTCTCGCCCGCACGGCCCGTCGCAGCGTGGCGTTCAAGGCCTCGATAGCATTCGTGGTGTAGACGATTTTGCGCACGGCCGGAGCGAAGGCGAAGAACGGGATGACCTGCTCCCATTGCCGCCGCCAGATCTGGCCGATCGCCGCGTATTTGCCGCCCCACGGGCCGCCCTCGAAGGCCTCGAGCGCCTTGCGGCCGGTTTCGGCGTCGGCGGCGCGGTAGATTTTCCGTAGCTCGGCGACGACGGGCTTCCGGTCTTTCCAGGACACGAAATCCAGCGAATTGCGGATGAGATGGACGATGCAGGTTTGAACCGCGGCCTGCGGAAAGACCGCCTCGATCGCCTCCGGAAAGCCCTTCAGGCCGTCGACGACGGCGATCAGGATGTCCTCGACGCCGCGGGCCTTCAGCTCGTTCATCACCTTGAGCCAGAATTTGGCGCCCTCGGTCGTCTCGATCCAGAGCCCGAGAATGTCCTTCGTTCCATCTGCTGCGACGCCAAGCGCGAGATAGACAGCCTTGTTGCGGACCAGGCCTTCGTCGCGGATCTTGCGTCGCGGATCTTGACCCTGATGGCGTCGAAGAAAACCAGCGGATAGCTCGTTTCCAGCGGCCGGTTCTGCCATTCGGCCACGGTCTCGAGCACGGCGTCGGTGACCGTCGAAATCAGGTCCGGCGACACCTCCAGCCCGTAAAGCTCCAGGAGATGGCCCTGGATCTCGCGTACCGTCATGCCGCGCGCGTACATCGACACGATCTTGTCGTCGAAGCCGGGAAACCGCCGCTGGTAGCGCTGGATCAGCTTCGGATCGAATGTGCCTTCCCGATCGCGCGGAATGCGGATGTCGATCTTGGCCGTCTCCGTCAGGACCGTCTTCTTTGAAGAGCCGTTGCGCCGGTTCTGGGACCCCTCGGCGGCCTCATTGTCGAGATGATCGTCCAGCTCGGCGTTCAGCCCCCGCTCCGCCAGAGCCTTCTTCAGCTCATCGAAAAGACCGTCTTTCGAAAACACAGCCTTCGGGTCGCGGCCAGCCAAAAGATCGTCCAGCGTGTCCTTCTTGATCGCCATATTCGCCCTCCATCGGCGCGATTATGGCCCCACGCACGAAATTCCTGACAGTCCCAGCCCGACATTCAGCCGCGCGCCGTCATCTGCGACAAAGGCTACGCCAGCAAGGCCAATCGGGACGCCGCAAGAGCGCGCGGCGTCGCTCCGGTCATCCCGCACAAGGCGAACGAAAAGAACAAGCCGGCCTTCTTCGCACGAACGCTCTACAAAGCCCGCGCCCGCATCGAGCAGGGCGTCGGACGGCTCAAGCGCTTCAAGCGGGTCGCGCTCCGATGCGAAAAGACCGCCCGGAACTTCAGATCGATCGTCAGCTTCGCCGCCGGCCTATGCTTGATCAAATTCGTCCACGCGGCCTAGGGGACTGTCGCCAAGTTTTGACATCGCCACGGCGGCGATCTCTTAATGTCCCCCGCCGTGGAAGTGGTCGGGATAGACCGCTCCCGCGCGCCCGTCGTGGCCTGAGTCGCCGTTCGTCCCGGCCGCGCCCATGCCCTGAAATATGCTCGTGAGCGCACCCGTTACCATCTTCTCGACTCGCGTCGCGACCGCCGCAGCAATGCTGGCGCCGTCGAGTGTTACGGTGGTCGTCGCTTTCACGTCCACATTGGGTGCGCTGACGCTGACCGAAACGGGCGCCGATGGAGGCTGTAGGCGAGCGTTCCGAGTTGCGGTGATCGAGGATCGCGACCGAGGAAGTTGCGCCCTGCCACATTGGACGGCATAGCGCCGGCATACGCAGGCGGAGCGATAGCCGCTTTGGTCGCAGCCCACGTCTCGTCATGGGCGGAGTCCAAGATCTCTTTCCGTCCGCCCCGAGACTTTGAACGCGAATCGCAGCACAGGTCGCAAGCGTGAATCCGTTAAAGTTCACACCGACGTGAACTTGGTCGCAAACTTCGATCTTGCTATGTTCATACTAGAATTGGAAGTTAGCTCTCGGGAGCAGCGTCGCGGCCAGCGAGGTGCCGGGAGGGACGGACATGAAATCAACTCATCGTTCAGTTTTGGCGCGGGCGTTGATGACCAGCGTTGAGTTGGTGGCCGTCATGATGGCGAGCGCCCTGCGGCACATGTAGAGATTGTGACCGTCCAGAGCGATGACGGCTTGGCGGGCGCGGATGGAGTCAATCCCGGCGATAATGGCATGCCGGGCGGCAACGGGGAGGCGGTGTCCGCCACTGCGGGCATCACGCAACCGATAACGGCGCCACTGAATAAAGCCACGGCGACCGGTGGCAATGGCGGCCAAGGTGGCAACGGCGCCATTGGTGGCGATGGTGGCAATGGCGGCAACGGCGGCGCTTCGAACGCCATGGCATGAACTGCCATCGTCTCGGGTCCGGCGGAAGTGGACGCCTATTCTTATGGTGGGAGCGGTGGCGCTGGCGGCGGCGCCGGGAGCAATTCATTTGGGAGCGCTGGCACAGGAGGTACCGGTGGCGGCGCCACGGGGCAAACCTCCGCGATGAATGCGAGCGCCAGCCCGGTACTCAGCTTAGCCATTGCGATAGGTGGGGCAGGAGGCTCGAGTGGCTCCACTGGCATATCTAGCGTTGGCAATACGGGAGGCGGGGCTACCGCCGTTGCGCGAGGTAGCTCAACGCATGGCGCCGTGACCGTCTCGGCCACTGGCGGTGCTGGTGGAAACGATACTGGCGGTAACGGGTTCGAAGGCTTTACTGGCTCGGGGGGGTCGGGGAACGCTTACGCAACCGGAAGTTCAGCGGGAAATGTCGGTGTCTCGAGTTCTGCGGTTGGTGGCACGGACGGTTCCAGTATCTCGAACGGCGCCACCGGTGGCGCAGGGGGCGGCGGCGAAATAAATGGCAACGGTTGCTGCTCCGGCGGCGCTGGGGGCGCCGCCGATGCGACCGGCATCGCAACCGCGGGCGGTTCCGGAAGCGCATCGGCCGCGGTGACGACAACCGGCGGAGACGGCAGCGATGGGGCGGCTTCGGTTTCGACCTCGCGATCGGGGGCGCGGTTCCCGAGCCCTCAACCTGGGCGATGATGCTGGTCGGCTTCGCGGGGGTCGGTTATGCGGGCTATCGCAGAGCGAGAGGGCTGCGCGCTGCGTAGTTGGTGAATTGAAAAGCCACGCTAACCCGCGCGTTTTGAACTGCGAGCGAAAGCAGAGCCGGCCGATCCCGACCGAGATCATTTTCGCTCGCGAAGGGAATCGAGCGGCGCGGGAGCAATCCGATGCTCGGCCTCGCCGCGTCCGCCAGATAATTGAGGCTGTTCGTATTTTTGCACAGCATCAAAAGCGTATCGCGGACTTTGCCGAGAGGAAGGTGCCAAACAACGTCTTCGACACGACTTAGAGAGGAGGTAGAGGCTGTTAGGAACCTGGGGCAAGTTTAGCGACGTTTTTGAGCATGATGCAGACGAAGGCGATGAGATGGAGGTCTGCCAGGGTTTGAGCACAGCGTTCGTAGTCTTTGACGAGTCTTCGGAAGCGGGTGGCCCACGCGAAGGATCGTTCGACGACCCATCGTCTGGGCAGCAACACGAAACCGCGCTTGGCCTGCGGCAGTTTGATGACCTCGAGCGCAATGCCGCGTTCAGCGGCAGCGGCCGCTGGCTTCTCCCCGGTATAGCCCTGATCGACGAAAGCGATCTTCACGTTCTCTCCGGTCTCCGCCTGAACGGCCTTGGCGATACGGCCGACTTCGGCGCGATCATCCGCGTTGGCGGGCGTGACATGCAGAGCCAGAAGATGGCCAAGCGTGTCGACGGCCAAGTGGAGCTTCGATCCCTTTTTGCGTTTGGCGCCGTCATAAGCGGCGCGAGCGCCGCTCTCAGGGGTCGAGCGCAAGGTCCGGCTGTCGATGATGACGGCGGTTGGCTGCGCGCCTCGGCCCGCCGCAAGACGCAGGATGACGCGCAAGTCCTCAGCCAGAGTCTCGAAGCATCCCGCTTTCAGCCATCGCTGCGCCTGCTGGTAGACGATCTCCCATGGCGGCAGGTCATTCGGCATCCAGCGCCACGGGGCGCCCGTCTTCACGATATAGCGCATGCCGTTGAACACCTCGCGCAACGCGTGCGTGCGCTGCGCACTCTCCTCCGGCAAAAGCGTCAAATAAGGCGCCACAAGCGCCCATTCGCAATCGGAAACATCAGAGGGATAAGGCTTGCGGGACATCAACATCCCGCAACCCTCAGAATTTACAGTTAATCAGTTCCTAACAGCCTCTAGCAGCGCCTTCGTCGTCTTCGCTTGCGTAATGGAAGCCGCCAATTTTCAAGAGCGGTGGAACGTCCTCGGCCGGAACCGAAACGCAGCCCCATTTATTGACCTTGTACGAGACGCAGCGCGCGTTGACCTCATCCTGCCCGCGCGTGCCTCGGAGTCTTACGAGATCGCTCATCGCGGCCACGTCGAAGGCTGCACGCGCAGTCTGTGAACTGCCCTCATCGCGACTTCTGCCTTGCCTTCCGGCGTTAGACGGCGCGGCCGATGTCTTTGCCCTTGTCCGAACGGCGCCCGGCCTCGGCGGCGAGGCGTTGGGATTCGCGTTGCGGCCGGTCGCGCTCGAAGACGGTTTGCTTGTCGAGCACCATTACGCCGCCTCCCGCATCGTATGCGTCTTGCGATATTGCGCGTCGAGATCGCGCCCGGCTTCGAGGCGGTCGAGTTCGAGCGCCAAGATCGGCGAGCATGTCGCTTGCGCGCTTGGCGAGGGCGTCGCCTTGGCTGGCGCGCGGCTAACTCTTTCGCAGCACGTCAATCCCAGACGCGGATGGCGCCGATTTTCTGAGGGCAGTCTGCGCCGCATTGATCGCGCTCAACGCTGCGGACAAAAGGTCGTTTAGTACGTTGGTGTTCATTTGATTATCCTTCAAGTGAAGCGTGAGCATCGCCTCGAGTCCGAACCACTCGCCAGGATCGGCGCCGGATGTCATCCGCCTCGCGCTGGCGAGTTCAAGGCCGTTATCGAACCGCTCGAATGGGAGTAGGATGGCGACGACAGCGAAACCAGTCGCCGGCGTGGTCACGTTCAGCATGAAGTCGCGAGCAGCGAGGATGCGGCCTCGCAGGGCTTCAGAGCGGCAATCGCGTCCGCCAGTTCGGGAAACAACTTTTCCGCTTCCTCGACAACGACGGTAGCGGCGGCTTGCTCTATACGGGCAGAGATCGCCCGGATCGCGGCGCTCACCTTCTCGACCTGTGACGAGACGCTGGCGGTTGCTCCATCTCCGGCGCGAGACTGCGCGCGGGCGGCGATGAGCTTGGCTTCGACCTCACTGCGCTTGGCGGTGTCGGAGACGGGCGCCGGGGTGTCGGGCGAGCCTTCAGACCATGCGAGCATTGCCGCGCTTTCGGCAATTGCGAGCGCGGTTAGTTCGGCCTCCAATGGCCCGATGGCTTCCTTGGCGCGTGCCAAGCGATTGATGCGCTGCGTGAGGACTTCCAACTCGGCTGTGGCGCTCTCGTGGGCGTCGAGAAGTTCGCGATGGCGTCAGTTCGACGGGCGCGTCGGCGTATTCGGTCGGCCGCATAAACTTTGGCATTGATTCAGTTTTCCTGTTCGTTGAATACGAGTTGCACGTTTATGTTGCTCTTTCGTACGCGATAAGCGCCAGTAGCGCTGAAAATCAAGATTGAAAATTGCGTAGCAATCTCAGAGAGTTAAATGGTGCTGCAAGAGAGGATTGAACTCTAGACCTCTCCCTTACCAAGGGAGTGCAGCCCTGTTTTCTCGACTTTCCCGAAATTTTACTGATCGCCATAACGCTTTGATGTTTAATCGCTTTTGATCGCTGTCGTTATGCCTGACATTTTCCGTAAACCTCTCTTGTTTTCTCTCTCTTGGTGACTATTTGGTGACTCGTTTCTCGATGGGAGCGGTCGCCAGTGGCCAAATTGACCAAGCAGATTATCGACGCCGCCGAGCCGAAGGCGGCGGCCTATTTCATCTGGGACAAGCAGCTTCCCGGCTTCGGCGTGCGCGTCCATCCGACGGGCAAGCGCGTCTACTACGTCGACTATCGCAACCGCGACGGCGGCCGGCGCCGGATGACGATCGGCGTTCACGGGAAACTTACCACGGACGAAGCCCGGAGGCTCGCGCTGCAAACGCTAGGCGACGCGGCTAAGGGTGAAGACCCGGCGGACGAGCGCGCGACGCGGCGCAACTCTCTCACGGTCAAAGAGCTTTGCGACCGCTACATGGACGCCGCCGAAAAGGGGTTGATATTCGGCAAGGGGCGACGGCCCAAGAGGCCGATCACCATTTCGCAGGACCATGCGCGCATCAATCGGCATATCGTCCCATTGCTCGGCCGCAAGCTGGTCCGCGACCTGACGCGGGTCGATATCGCGCGATTCATCCGCGACGTGACGACCGGCGAGACGGCGACCGTCGAGCGGACGAAGGCGAGGGGAAAGGCCGTCGTCACCGGCGGCGCGGGCACGGCGGCGCGCGCCGTGAGCTTCCTCGGCGCCATCCTCAGCTTCGCCGTCAACGAGGGGATCGTCGAGACCAATGTCGCCCGTGGCGTCAAACGCAAGGCGGACGAAAAGCGCACGCGCCGCCTGACGGCTGATGAGTACCGCGATTGTGGCCTAGCCATCCGCGAGGCCGAACAAACCGGCGAGACGTGGCAGGCTGTCGCGGGCGCGCGCCTGCTCGCCCTCACGGGGTTGAGGCTCGGCGAAGTCGTCAACCTGAAATGGGCGGAAATCGATGAGCTTGGCGGTTGCTTTCGACTGACGGACACGAAGGAGGGCGCCTCGACACGGCCGGTCGGCCGGCGCGCCTTTGAGCTTCTCGCGACACTGCCCCGCATCGACGGTTGCCCCTTCGTCCTGCCTGCGGTTCGCGGCGCCGGGCATTTCGCAGGCCTCCCCCATGCCTTCAAACGCATGGTGAAGCGCAGCGGACTGGAGGGCGTGACGCCGCACACCATGCGGCATTCGTTCGCATCCATGGCAGGAGACCTTGGCTATTCCGAGCCGACAATCGCGGCGATGCTCGGCCATGCGGCCGGGAGCGTGACCGGCAGATATGTGCATCATCTCGACTCGGTCTTGGTCGCCGGTGCCGGCCGCGTGGCCGCGCGCGTCGACGCCGCGATGAGGGGCGAGGCCGGAGACGTTGTTCGGTTCAAGGCCTCGAATTGATGACTCCGAGGAAGTCGCGGTGGAAAAGATCGGCAAGATCCTCGTTTCCTCCTTCGGAAAAGTCCGAAGGACAAGCGGCCGGACGTCAAGCGGCTCGCTCGGTTGCTGCGGAGCGGCTCGATGATAAACGGCTCCCTGCTCATAGAGATTCTCGGCAGTCAGATCGCCCAAACGGCTCGCGTGCGACTGGCAACTGCGCCGTACTTCATCGGCTGGCAAGACGAGGAGATGCGGCGGATTGAAAAGCAAAGACCGATCGTTGCGGCGCTGGCCGAGACGTCGAGCCTAACCGCAGCGTTGAGCGCGGTTGGCGATCTCCACATGACGGGCTTGAGGGGCGCACCGTTTGGCGGGTGGGAGAAGATGACGCGCAGTCGGAAGTGGTGGAATGACGTGCTCGACGCGACCCTGGAAGAGGGCGAGCTGAAGGAGCGAATCCGGTGCAACTGGCGACCATAGGGCCTTCTGCCACGTTCGGCTAAAAAAGTGACAGTGACGAATCAAAAAATATGTTCAAATTGCCGGGCCATCCTACCCAAGAACGGAGGATGGCGATGGTCCAAGAATATTACTCCCGCAAAGAAGCGGGCGAATATCTCAAACGCAAATACGGCATCGGCTCTAAGAAGACGCTCGACAAGCTCGCGACGACCGGCGGCGGACCCGAGTACCATAAGGCCGGACGTCTGACGCTGTACAAGCCCGAAGCGCTCGACCGCTTTGCGCTGTCGCGAATTGGCCCGCCGCAGAGCAGCACTGCGGAGAACCCTCCTTCCCGCGCGCCTGTTCGCCCGCGCGGACGTCCGCGAAAACCTGACGAACCTGCGGCCACTCCTTGACGCAAAAGGCCGGTCCGCCGCGAGTGGGACCGGCCTTAACTTTTTTCGCCCCTCGGCACGGAGCGACGTCATCAATGCGGGACGCACTTGCCAAGTCCGCCCCCGAGCCGCAACACACAACGCCCGCGTCCTCTACTCGCGACGCCGTCGACGGCCTCGCCTTCGATTGCCTCGACGAGTTCGGAGACGTAGCCAGCGGATGCTCTGACGCGCTCGTTTTGGCCGCGAGACAGGGCGATAAGCGCCAATGCGTTTTGCATGCGTGGCAGCTCTCGGCAGCCACTCGCGCCGTTGTGGAAACGGTTGCCGATTTGGCCCCGGAGACGGCGCCATGATCGGCGGGTATCCCGAAGGCTTCAGCTCTTGGTCAGAAGCGAGGCGCAACGCGTTTTTCGCCGAGGAAGCGCGGAAGTATCGCGAGGAAAGCAAGCGCAAGAACGGCAAGGTGATTGCGCCGCCTCACAATCGGCCGTCTTGGCTCGCAGACGCTATCTGCGACAGCAAAGGCCGCGTTCTGCCGATCCTAGCGAACGTCATGGTCGCGCTGCGCGCGGCGCCGGAACTCGCCGATGCGATCGCCTTCGATCAGATGCGGCGCAAGTCCATTCTCCGGAAGGGTCTTCCGCTCGCCCCTGGCGGACAGGAAGTCGCCGGCCCCATCCCGCGACCGCTCAGCGACCCGGACGTCACTCAACTTCAGGAGTGGCTCCAGCACAAGGGTCTGCCGAAAATCGGCAGAGATGCGACGCATCAGTCGGTCGAACTCCGGGCCCATGAGCTGGGCTTTCATCCAGTGCGCGACTACCTAGACCGGCTCAAGTGGGACGGAAAGGCTCGCCTCGACAATTGGCTCGTCGCCTACCTTGGTGCCAAGCCGAGCCCCTACGTGTCGGGGATCGGCCGCATGTTCCTCATCAGCATGGTGGCGCGCGTCTATCGACCCGGATGCAAGGTCGACCATGTCCTTGTCCTCGAGGGCGACCAGGGCGCCGAGAAGTCGACCGCGTGCGCCGTGCTGGCAGGGGAATATTTCTCGGATCGCTACCCGACATCCATCATAAGGACGCCTCCGAGCACCTGCGTGGAAAGTGGCTGATCGAGATCTCCGAGCTCGCGGCGATCGGCCGAGCGGAGAGCGAGGCTTTGAAGGCTTTCATTTCGCGACAGGAGGAGCGCTTTCGCCCGAGCTACGGGCGCGAGGAGGTGATCGAACCGCGGCAATGCGTCTTCGTCGGCACCACCAACCGGGAGACGTACCTCAAGGACGAAACCGGCGCGCGGCGCTTCTGGCCGTTCAAGGTGGGCAAGATCGACGTCGCCGCGCTCAGTCGCGACCGCGACCAACTCTTCGCCGAGGCCGCCGCCCGGTACGGATGCGGCGAGAAGTGGTGGCCGGCCGGCGAGTTCGAACGCACGCACATCAAGGCCGAGCAACAGGCGCGCTACGAGGGCGACCCGTGGGAGCAACCCGTCGCTGAATACCTGAAAGACCTCGCCGAAGTCCGCATCTTGGCCATCGCTCACCATGCGCTCGGCTTCGACTCGACGAGCCGAATCGGTACCCACGACCAGCGCCGCATAGCCGCCGTGCTGACCGCGCTCGGCTGGCGGCCGGGCAGAAAGGACGAACGTGGACGCTTGTATGTGCGCGCCTGACGCACATGATGCATTTGACGCATTTTCCAATAGAGGCCAACTAGCGCACGCGGGAATCCCCCCTCATTCCGAACATGCGTCAGGTGCGTCACTGCGTCAGCCGCAGCTCGGACTATTCATGTGTGGTTGGTTTTTTGCCCGATCGGGTGCCGCGCCACCCGAGCACCGCGACGGTCCTGCAGCGTAAAGCTGTGGTGTATGTCAGGCAGTCCGCCCAGACCCAGGTCCAGACCAATCTCGAAAGTCAGCGTCGGCAGTATGATCTGGTCGACGAGGCGCGTCGCCGCGGCTTCCACGATGTCGAGGTCATCGACGGCGACCTCGGGCGCTCCGCGAGCGGGACAGTGGCGCGGCCGGGTCTCGATCGCTTGGTGGCTTAGCGCTGGCGAGGTCCGCGCCGCGTTTTGTTTCGACGCCTCGCGGCTCGCCCGTAACGGAGGGGCCTGGCAACATCTGATGGAACTCTGTGGTCTCGCCGGCGCACGCGTGATCGACATCGACGGGATATATCATCCGTGCCGTCCAAATGACCGGCTGCTGCTGGGAATGAAAGGCAGCATCAGCGAGTTCGAACTCGGAATGCTGCGCGCCCGAATTTCGACGCGGCGCGCTCCAAGGCGCGGCGCGCGAGTTGCGGATCAGCGTGCCCGTCGGTTACGCCTGGTTGGACTTGCCCCGCATTTGTGGAGAGCGTTTTCAAGTTTACGGGGCCTGCCTCTCGAACTGAATCGGGCTGATGAAGTCGAGCGCCGAATGGCGGGCGGACGGGATTGTAGAAGCCGTCGATGTAACGTCCGATTGCGGCGGTCGCTTCGGTCCTGCTCTGGAAGACGGTGCGCCAGACGAGTTCGGCCTCTAGCGTCTTGAAGAACGTCTCGACCATGGCGTTATCGAAGCAGTTTCCCTTTACCGACATCGAAATCACGATGTCGTTCTTCCTCAGCTCAGCCTGGTAATCGAGGGAACACTATTGGCTCCCGCAGCCGCGTGGTGAATGAGGCCGGCGGCAGGAAACGGCACGGCGATGGCCCGGCGCAGGGCCGACAATGCCAGATCCTTGTGGAGCCGATCGCTGGTTGCCCAGACGACGACGCGCCGGCCGAAGCGGTCGATGACGACGGCAAGGTAGAGCCAGCCCTCGCGGGTCCAGACGCAGGAGATATCGGAGCCCCGCTTCTGGTTCGGCCTGGCCGCTGCGAAGTCCTGGTCCGGAAGGTTCGGGGCGATCGGAAAGGCGTGAAGGCTGTCGGTGGTGCGCTTGAACCGCCGCTTCTGCCGAACAGCGATCTTAACGTCCCTTCGAGGAGCCGAAAGCTCCAACGCTTCGGATGCCCTCAGTCTCGGGATCAGTGCAATCCTCGTCGGCGGCATCCCAACGGTTGTGGGCGTAGCGCTGTTCCTCTGGGGCCGGCGGATGAAACGATATCTCGACGCTTAATCCCGCAGGAACCTTGAATGATACCGCCTCGTAGGCGGCGCTCGGAATGCGCCGCGATATTGTGCTGGACGCGCCTCGCCGTGGTCTTTTACGGCTTATCTATAATATTGTCGAACGGCTTGAAGATGATAATGTCTATGTCACTATTTGGCGTAAAGTTTATTTTACTGAAATCAACGAGCGTAGGTGCACTTTTGGTGACGTCGTAGCACAAACTAATCATGCTATCAGGAGAACCTTTGTCTACGGTAAGGTGGAATTTTCCAATTGGCCCTGCCCAGTTCGCACCAGTATGGAGTATATAAGATATCCTGTCCTCTGTGAAAGGAGAGCCATAATCCATGTAGGGAGGCTTCTTCGCACCACTGATGACTTTCAACGTCGCGTCATCGATGCAATACTTTCTTAGCTCTTCCTTAATCCGAGATTGTGATATTAGGTTCGGGTCCCCCAGCGAAGTGACATTACTGGAGCCAACGCTTGGGCGATATTTGTGTTCAATTCTTGTCTCCTTGCCCGCAGGGAATACGAGATTGAAATAATAGGTCATCGCCAACGACCATCTCGGCCCTTTGTTCGCATCAACAAGGTTTCGTCTTATGAGTTCTCTCTTTGTTGATGCATGAAGGTGATCAAGTATGTTTTGCATTTGTTTGGAATTCGAAGTGAGTGGAAGTCCGGCGGCTTTTAGGATTGAGGTGACCTCGTGGTCGCCCTGATAAGCGCGCAGCTCCGCGCGAGCGGATATGGGTCGGCCATTCACAAACGTTGAGAAATCAAGGAAATTGTCAGAGTTCACATTTGGAATTTCAAAGTCTTCGCCCCAGCCGCTCTGTGGAATTCTAGGCATCGGGAACGCGACAATTGTTGCAATATCGGTCGGGGAATTGTTCAAAAAAATGTATTTTATCTTGATCTCCTTACTAGATATGAACAAATCCTCGGATTGCATTTTTATGTTTGAGGATTTCAATAGAACCAAGCCGCCCGTTTTAAGCTCAGCGGTTGAATTGTTTGCGAGAGCGGGGGCCCCTATGAATAAGAAACATGGGATTAACTTGAACCAACGCGACGCCATGGAGTTTCTCCAATTAAGTTCAAAACAATTACTTAGCTTTGGTATAGACCACGGATTGGGTGGTTATGTGCCGAGTTGGATGGGCTTCTGGTGAAACCAACGGTGCACGACGCTTGCGGGGCGCATGTTCTTACGCTCCCAACGCAATGTCTCCCGTGTCCTCAAAGCGCTGAAGAACGGATGCTCGCGAGCCCTACCATTCGAGTTCGCGTCGGCCGCTGAGTGAGCTTTGAAGGGCATCTCGAGTGGGTCAGCAGCTGCCGCATGTCTCCTTCCTCAGTCCCTGTGGGCCGCGTCGATCGCATCGAGCAGGCCAGCATTGGCGCCGTCGGCACGTAGGACCGCGAGGGGAATGACGACGGGCACGGCGCAGGCCTGAACGGCATGCGGAAGATCAAATTGGATTGCGATGCCGCCTGACTTGGCGTCGAGCCAAACCATCATAGGCGGATCGTCCGTTTCCTGCACCGCCTCCTTGCAACTGGCGAGGTCTTCCGCCGGTATGTCATTTCCAGCCATTTGGATCGCGCGATCATATCCAGAAAGATACAGCGAATGGAGCCGAGGGGAGGCCAGCGTTACCATTCTTGTGCCGTCCATTCCCTCCGTCAGGGCGACCTTGCCGGTCATCGAGGGGGGCAGCAATCGCGCCCAGTCGACCGGCGTCCCCGTGCGCAGGTCGTAGACAATCGCCATCGTCCCGATCGACGGGTAGGGCCCCCCGCAAAACGACGTGTCCGTGATGACGAAGCTAAGGTAGCCCGGCCCCTTCATTGTTGGCTCGACTTTTCGGACCCAGTCGCCGGAGCCGTTATCGTGCCCCTTGCAATCGTGGATCGCCTTGCGGAGGTTCGCGTCAAGGCGCTTCAGGGCGGCGTTGATCCGCCGTTCCGCGTCGTCCGACGGATTGGCTATCTGCGGCATGGCGACTGCCTCCTTTCCGACTGGCGGCGGACTTTGCAATTGCAGGGTCGAGACGGCCGCACATGCCGGCAGCACGCGGAGAAATCCGGCCACCGCCGCCGCAACAACACTGCGGGCTGACGTCATCATGCCCGCCCCCAATAGCCTGGCAGGTCCTCTGCCTCGGGCAGGCGCGCGAGCCTCGCCGCGACTTCGGCGGCGAGATCGAATTCCAACTCTATCAGGCGCCGGCTCATGAAGGTGCGGAAGTAATCGCCCCACACGAACTCCTGATATGGCGTATCTAGGTCTTCGAACGCCTTGCCGCGCATGCGCCGCCCCAGCGTCCGCCAGATATTGTCGGTCAGGTCTGCGATTGAGGTGGGAATAGCGGCATAGGGTCTGCGATTGCCTTCCGCGTCAATGGGCCAGCAATAGTGGTTCGACTCCATCAAGCGCCAGAAAGCCTTGGTCTCCCTATCGGACCAATCAGCGAGCCGATTGCCGAGAATGGCCTCGGGAATTTTCAAAGACCAGAGCGCACGCGCCAGATGGTGATGGTCGACAATGTAGATCTTGTTTCCCGGGCCCAAAACGTAAGGGATAGGCTTTTTCTTGAGAAGAGCTTCGAGTTCGGGGGCGCCAGGTCAGCAATCTTGGCCGCGCGGCCCGCAACCTCATCGAGGCCCAGCGTCATCTGAGTCGGCCTCAGCTCAGAAATCGATATCTTTTGTCCGGTCATGCGGCGCCGTTCACAATCTATCTTCTATTTTGGGTCGTCGTTCCACGAGAGCACGGTCAGGGCTTGCCACCCTGCGGGCCCCTCTCAAGCGGCAAGGCGTACTGGATGATCTCTGGGCCTATGCTCGTTTCGCCGCGAAAAGGATTGTCGAGAACGATGACGAGGCCAACTGCCAGGCCGATCGCGGACATGTGCATCATATTGACTTGCACGCCGAAGCGCTTTGCAGTTTCACGCCCGCTGATAAAAGAAGCGGCGACGACAAAAAGAAGGAGAATGATCCAGAAGTCGTCCGGGATGTTAAGGGTGGCCGCCGAAAGTCTTCCCGACCTCGACGTTTCGATCTGCGAGGTATACTTCGACAGGTCAGCGCGATAATCGGATCGAGTGGGAGCGGTTTCAGCCAGATTTTCCTGGGTCGAGCGAACGGCGACCCAGAGATCATCAAGATTTTTTTGCGCAAGCGGCGACAGTGATACGGGCAGCTTCGCCAGCCGCGGCCACTCATCCAAGGCGACATTCTGCGTGTAGGACGCGAGCGCTTGCTTCGCCGCGCGGGCCGGTAGACCCCCCAGCGCGTCAAGTTCTTGGCCGAGACGGTAGACGGTGGTCGCCTCGAACCTCACCGCCTTGTCGGTCTCCGAAAGGCTCGAAAGTCCGTTCGTGATCAGCAGCGCGAGAACAAATGCGGAAAAACCGAGCATGCTCGTGTGTGCGGCTTCGCCGAGCTTGTCGTCGTACGGGCCGTGCGTCGGCCAGTAGCGAAACCAGAATTGATTGGCCAAGTACGCGACCAAGCCGCCGACGAGGCCGAACAGAAGGGCCGAAATTGCAAGGATCTCCGAATCCGAAAGCGAATTGGCAATACGATCCACCACACTTGTCTCAATTTTAACCATGCGACGCTTGCTTCCGTGCGATTGATCCGCCGAGGGAGAACTGGCCAATCATCTAGAGCCGTTGCTGCGTTTCCGCCCCCTCCATTGTGACAGAGAAAACCTGTCCGGCGATCGCTGCGCCAAGAGCGGGAGTGATCTTGAGTGGAAGACAGGAATTGAGCGCGTGATTCACGTCTGCGACGAAACGGCGCCGGCCTTCGGCGTCGCCACCGAAATGCGAGTAGCTGATCCGCGGCTTTCCAAGGAGTGACCCATCGCGCTTCATCGCGAAGGTGATTGTGATCACCGATCCCTTCTCGATTGGCGTGCCCTCGAGGCAGGCGCTGAATTGACGGCGGATATCCATGAGCGTGTTCGCAGGAGTTCCGTTCTGCGCGGTAGCAGCGGTGACCATCAGCAGAGCCGCGATCACAGCGCCCAGGCGCGCGCTTCCATGCGACAGGATGATCGAGCTTGCCAAAGGTCGCTTCGTCGCGCTTGACGCTTTCGCCGGCGAAGAAATCACGGGGCGCATGGCTAGTTCGCCTGCTTCCATTCGAGCGCCATGCGCCGCGCCTCGACGATCTGTTTGCGGCTCATTCCCTGGACCCATTTGTCGCGGTTCTTGTTTGCGATTTCGCGCGTTTCGTCATCGTGCGCGTGCGATGCCGCGAGCTCGGCCCACATGTAAGCTCGGACTAAGTCCTTCGGCACGCCTTCGCCTCTTCTATACATAGAGCCAAGATTGATCTGGGCGGCTACGTTGCCTTTGTCCGCGGCCTTGCGATACCAAACCGCGGCCTGCGCGAAGTCGGGCGGCGTACCGCTGGCGTAATTCAGGCCGAGGTTGAACAGAGCGACGTCGTGCCCTGTGTCGGCGGCCCTGCGGAGCCAGATCAGAGCCTGGGCATGGTCCTTCGGCACGCCATCGCCAGCCGCGTACATCGCGCCAAGGTTGCTCGCCGCTGAGGCGTCCCCCCGGTCGGCGGCTTTGCGAAACCACTCGGCCGCCTTCGCAGCGTCCTTCGGAACACCTTCGCCGTACCGATACATCGAACCGATGTCGAACAACGCAAGAGGGTCACCCTGGTCCGCTGACTTGTGATACCAGGCCAACGCCTGCGCCTTGTCTTGCGCCACGCCGTTGCCGTCG
>CAVSBJ010000007.1:0-12270 GCA_963726105.1 uncultured Alphaproteobacteria bacterium | reverse complement strand
CCAGCAATCAATTGTCGTTCGACCTGTCGAGCAGGCCCAGCCCTCCCAGTTAGTTGGAAGTGGTATGTCTCAAGAGAAGTTGCTCATGCTGCGTCGGGGCGGGATCTTCGACTAGAGACGAGCGCCTCTCTGTAAACACTTTCAGCATCATGGAGACATTGCTGATAGCCGCGAGCGAAGTCCTCACCGGTCAAAGGAAGGCCAGTCCACTCGGAATCCCCATGTCCGCCTTGAACCAGTTTCCCAAATAGGAAATCGACAGACTTTCTGTGAATCTCGAGGTTTGGAATGTGCATCATACGTTCAGCATCAAGATGCGCAACAAACTTGTTACGATAGTGTCGGATCTTCTTCGTCAATTCGGCAAACTCCTCGGCGCTTACTGACAATGTTGCATAAAGGTCTTCCTGAAACCGCGCGGTATCATCCACAACACGTCGCCAATCGTGTTCGCCACCCTTGTCTGCGAAAAGCTTGCACCAATCTAATACACATATGTCGATAAAGTTTGCGTGGACTTCTCTCCAGAACGCACCGTTTGGATGGGAGCAAAGAAACAAATTTCTCTGCACGTCTTCGTGCATACCCGCCCGATGAAACGCAAGATTCCGAGTGAAGCTGCAGCAAAGGCGTGCCATACGCCGGCGGCGTTCGGACGACGTCAGCGGCTGCTCAAACCAAGCAGGCGAATAAATTTCAATCATTGACCCTCCCTCGGACCGCGAGATGCAAAAAACGCCTTTGGCTTAGTCCTTCGGCAAAGGAAAACGAGCAGCGATCAAGCCAGACCTCAACTGCACCCCGTGGTGGCGCCGTAGGTGTCGCACTTCAAACACGTGCCGTTGGGCGCCCTGGTGAAGGCGCCGCATTCCGGGCAGGCTTCGCCAAGCCCTTCATGCGCGCTTTCGACGTCTCGCGCCCCCAGCGTTCGCCCCTGCCCCAGCCGGCTTGACCGGTCGCAGCGGTTTGACTGTGTGGTCGCCGCGCCCAGCCAGCAATCCGGCGATTGAAATGTCCTCGTCGAGGTCCTCCCAGTGCAGCCCGAAGCGGCCGATCTCAACTGCCTCGCGCTGCGCGGGGGTAGCGTTGAGGAGTCGCGGAAACCACGCATAGGGAACGCCGAGCGTGCGGCCGTCAGACAATTCGACCCACATCGAGTTGTCGTCGAACCTAACCGCCTTCGCCGAAGTGTCCATTCCAGGCTCTCTCAATCCGCGCTTCCGCGCGCTTCTCGGCGACACCGACTACGCGGCCTGCTCGCCAACCTCGACATAGTCCGCCTGGCTCGACGGCTTAGGGATCGGCAAACCATCCTCCCGCATCCCTTCGAGATGAAATTCGATCGCCTCTCGAATTTCGGACTTCACTTGCTCCGGCGTATCGCCGACGGACACGCAGCCGGGCAAGTCCGGAACGTACGCCGAGTAGTTCCTCTCGCCCTTCTCGATCACGACAGCGTACCGCATGGGGTCAGTCCTTAAGGCCAGCCTGCCGAAGAATGCTCTTGAGCGTGCCCGGTTGCAAATCGGCGCTCAGTTTGCCGGGCACAGTGACACGGCCCTTTTTGAACTCATGTGTGAACTGGCGGTGGCTGCCCTTCGTCGCCGCAAGGGCCCATCCGTCATCCTCAAGACGACGGATGATCTCCCTGACGGTCGTCGGCATGAGATCACGAACACCCCGTCGTCCCGCCGCACGTGTCGCACTTGAGGCAAGTGCCGTTGCGGACCATGGTGAAATTGCCGCATTCGGGGCAGGATTCGCCGACGTAGCCTTTCATCCGCGCCTCGGCGCGCTTCTCGGCGACGGTTTCGGCTTGCGGCGCGAGGCTCGAGCCCAGCGCAGGCGCGGTGCGTTCGGCAAGTTCGCCCTTGAGCGCGGTCGCCCCCTGCACGAAAGGCCCATGCGCGCCCGAACCGCTGGCCTGAGCAGCGGGGGAATCGCCAACGCCCGAGCGCACCAGCATCAGCTTGTCGCCGGGCCGCGAGCGCAGGAGGCCCTTGGAGACGACGGAGGAGACGGGCGCGGGCGAGGCGCTGGCCTCGCCGAAGCCCGGCGCCTTGTCCTGATCGACGCCGCCTCCGAGAACCGTGTTGCCGATCTCGTCGGGCGAGATATGGGCGAGGTCGTTGCGGCCGAGATAGGAGATGGCGAGCTCGCGGAACACATAGTCGAGGATCGAGGTCGCGTTCTTGATCGCGTCATTGCCCTGCACGAAGCCCGACGGCTCGAAGCGGGTGAAGGTGAAGGCCTCGACATATTCCTCGAGCGGCACGCCGTACTGAAGCCCAAGCGAGATGGCGATGGCGAAATTGTTCATCAAGCTGCGGAAGGAGGCGCCCTCCTTGTGCATGTCGATGAAGATTTCGCCGAGGCGCCCGTCCTCATATTCGCCGGTGTGCAGATAGACCTTGTGGCCGCCGACGACCGCCTTCTGGATGTAGCTCTTGCGCCGGTTGGGCAGCCGCTCGCGCTCGCGCAGGCGCTCGACCCGCTCGACCACGCGCTCGACGATGCGCTCGGCGACGGCGGCGGCGCGCTGCGGCGCGTTGAGCGCGATCAGCGTCTCGACCGCATCGTCCTCTTCCTCGTCGCTCTCGATCAGTTGCGAGTTCAAGGGCTGCGACAGTTTCGAGCCGTCGCGATAGAGCGCGTTCGCCTTGAGGCCCAGGCGCCACGAGAGCATGTAGGCGTCTTTGCAATCCTCGACCGTCGAATCATTGGGCATGTTGATGGTCTTCGAGATCGCGCCGGTGATGAACGGCTGCGCCGCCGCCATCATACGGATGTGGCTCTCGACCGAGAGGTAGCGCTTGCCGATGCGCCCGCAGGGGTTGGCGCAGTCGAACACGGACAGATGCTCTTGTCTGAGATAGGGCGCGCCTTCGAGCGTCATCGCGCCGCAGGCGAAGCTGTTGGCGGCCTCGATCTCAGACCTGGTGAAGCCAAGCGCGGTCAGAAGATCGAAGCCCGGCGCGTCATAGCGCTCGGGCGGGATCTTCAGCGCATGGGCGAGGGTCTCGATTCCGAGCGTCCATTTGTTGAAGACGAAACGGATGTCGAAAGCGCCGCCAAGCGCCGCCTCGACCTTGTCGATCGAACTCTTGCGGCAGTCCTTTGGCTTTCAGCGCGGCGTGGTTGACGCCCGGCGCATGGGCGAGCGTCGCCCGGCCGACCGCATAGGCGACGATGTCGCCGATCTGCTTCTCGTCATAGCCCAAAGTGCGCAAGGCCTCGGGCACGGCGCGGTTGATGATCTTGAAATAGCCCCCGCCCGCGAGCTTCTTGAATTTGACCAGGGCGAAGTCCGGCTCGATGCCGGTCGTGTCGCAATCCATGACGAGGCCGATGGTGCCGGTCGGCGCGATGACCGAGACCTGCGCGTTGCGATAGCCATGAGCCTCGCCGAGCGCCAGCGCGTCGCGCCACGAGGCGCGCGCGGCTTCGCTCAAGTCCGCCCATTCCGACCCCGCATTGGCGAGTTCGTTACGGTCAAGGGGCGTCGGCGCAACGGAGAGCGTCTCGTAAGCCCCCGCTTCACCGTCGGCGGCGCGCTTGTGATTGCGGATCACGCGCAGCATCGCTTGCGCGTTCGCCTTGTGGCCGGGAAAGACGCCGCTCTTGGCGGCGATTTCCGCCGAGGTCGCATAGGCGCGGCCGGTCAGGATGGCGGAGAGCGCGGCGCAGATCGCCCGGCCGTGGTCGCTGTCGTAAGGGATGCCGGACGACATGAGCAGGCCGCCGATGTTGGCGTAGCCGAGGCCGAGCGTTCGGTAGTCATAAGACAGGCGCGCGATCTCCTTCGAGGGGAACTGCGCCATCGCGACCGAGATCTCGAGCGTCAGCGTCCACAAGCGAATCGCGTGCTCGTAGCCTTTGACGTCGAACGACTTCGTCGCCGAATCGCGGAACTGCAGCAGATTGAGCGAGGCGAGATTGCAGGCCGTGTCGTCGAGGAACATGTATTCGGAGCAAGGATTCGACGCGCGGATCGGGCCCGAACTCGGGACATGTGTGCCAGTCGTTGATGGTGGTGTGATATTGCAGGCCGGGATCGGCGGACGCCCATGCGGCGTAGCCGATCTTCTCCCACAGATCGCGGGCTTTCAGGGTCTTCGCGACCTTGCCGTCGAGGCGGCGGGTGAGGCTCCATTCGCCGTCGGTCTCGACCGCATGCAGGAACGCGTCGCTGAGACGCACCGAATTGTTCGAGTTCTGGCCCGAGACGGTGAGATAGGCCTCCGACTCCCAGTCGGTGTCGTATTCCTCGAAGTCGATCTTCGTATAGCCCTGGCGGGCGTACTGGATCACCTGCTTGATCACGCCGTCCGGCACGTCGTTGCGGCGCGCGGCCTTCACCTCGCGCTTGAGCACCGGGTTCTTCTCGATCGTGAAGCAATCGTCGCCCGAGCCTTCGCAATTGAGGCAGGCTTTGAGGATCGCCTTGAGATGCCGCTTGACGATCTTGGAGCCGGCGGCGAGCGCGGCCACCTTGCGCTCTTCCCGCACCTTCCAGTCGATGAAGGATTCGATGTCAGGATGGTCGGCGTCGACGACCACCATCTTCGCGGCGCGACGCGTGGTGCCGCCCGACTTAATCGCGCCCGCGGCGCGGTCGCCGATCTTCAGGAACGACATGAGGCCGGACGAGCGGCCGCCGCCCGACAGCTGTTCGTTCTCTCCACGCAGAAGCGAGAAGTTCGATCCGGTGCCGGAGCCGTATTTGAACAGGCGCGCCTCGCGCACCCAGAGGTCCATGATCCCGCCCTCGTTGACGAGATCGTCGGCGACCGACTGGATGAAGCAGGCGTGCGGCTGCGGATGCTCGTAAGCCGACTTCGACTTGACGAGCTTTCCTGTTTCGAAGTCGACGTAATAGTGGCCCTGACTCGGCCCATCGACGCCATAGGCCCAGTGGAGGCCGGTGTTGAACCATTGCGGCGAATTGGGCGCGGCCATCTGGCGCGCGAGCATGAAGCGCATCTCGTCGTAATAGGCGCGCGCGTCGTCTTCGCCGTCGAAATAGCCGGCTTTCCAGCCCCAATAGGCCCAGGCGCCGGCGAGGCGGTCGAACACCTGCTTCGCCGAGGTCTCGGAGCCCACGCGCTCTTCCTTCGGCAGCGAGCTCAGCGCGGTCTCGTCGGGGACCGAGCGCCAGAGGAAAGAGGGAACGGTCTCCTCCTCGACGCGCTTCACCCGCGCGGGGATGCCGGCTTTACGGAAATATTTCTGCGCCAGCACGTCGGCCGCGACCTGGCTCCAGGCAGCCGGGACTTCGACGCCTTCGAGCGAAAACACGACCGACCCGTCGGGATTGCGAATCTCGCTCTTGGTGGTGGCGAAGGAGATGAGGTCGTAAGGGCTGACGCCCGGTTGTGTGTAGTGCCGTTCGATGCGCATCGCCTTCGACCCCAATTGTTGCGGCCTGCTTGGCCACGTTATTCCTGCCTTATCGGACCTGAGCGGCGCTCCCGCGCGCCCCTCAACGCGCAAGCCGCCGTCGGCTCGCCGGACGCCGCCCGCCCCTCACCCGCCTCAAGATTTACAAGACCACGCCTAGTCGGTTTGAGCCCCTGCCCCGCTCTAAAACCGCTGTCCCCGACGCTTGATCCCCACGCGATCCCTGGAACCATCGCACATTACAAAACTATGACGACCGCGTCAACACCTTGTATGGCTACCCAAACGACGGCACAACATATTGTGGATAACGTGGATAACAAGGGCTTAACGCCAGCGCGGACGGGCAGCATCCGACGAGTTGGGGCAGACCCGCAAGAGCGATTTTCAACCATATCTGGCGAGAAGTTCAGCTTGCCTCGCAAAGCCCGCATCGCCATAGTCCGGCGCGCGCACAGCTTGCACTTATTTCCCGGCGAGAAACGAAGCTCCACGGATGCTGGAACAGATCCAACAATTTTTTCGGAACTATTTCACCTGGTGGAATGGCGCGAATTTCAACACCCGATTCTACACCCGCCGTTTTGGCGTGCTGGTCGGCCATGACGAGTTCGGCAACGCCTATTATCGGCGACCCGGCATCGATCCGGCTCTCGGCTTCGAGCGCCGGTGGGTGATCTATAACGGCTTGGCCGAAGCCTCGATGACTCCGCCGGGCTGGAACGGCTGGCTTCATCACACCGTCGACGTGCCGCCGACCGAGGAAGACTACAAACCCCACCCGTGGCAAAAGCCGCATATGGGAAATCCGACCGGCACGCCGGCGGCGATTCGGCCTGACGGCTCGACGCTGAGGCCTGGCCCACGCCAGCCGACCGGGGGCGATTACGAGGCTTGGAGCCCCGGCCCCTGAGGCTAGCCGCCTTCATTCCGCCGCCCTTCACCAGCAAAGCGCCCGCCATGGACCTCCTCCGCTTGGCCCACGCGATCCGACGTCGCGCTTCTTCCGCAATCGCGATGGGGCCGACGCTGGCTGGCGCGGCGCTGGCCGCGGTTTCGGCGCTGACAATCCCCGACGCCGCGCTCGCCGACAAGATCAGCAATCCGATCGCCGTCTTCAACGGCCTCGACAAGATCACGGGCCGCATCATTTCGTTCGAAGTCGCGATCAACGAGACGGTGCAGTTCGGCGCCCTGCAGATTACCCCGCGCGTCTGCTATTCCCGCCCGCCGACCGATGCGCCGCAGACCGACGTCTTCGCCCAAGTCGACGAGATCGATGAGCAGAAGCAGATGAAGCGCATCTTCTCGGGTTGGATGTTCGCCGACTCGCCCGGCCTGCACGGCGTCGAGCATCCGATTTTCGATATCTGGCTGACGGCCTGCAAGGGCGGCACGGTGGTGATTCACGATACGCCGGTCGAGGCCTCGGCGCCGAACCCGGACGAAGGTCCGCCGACCGACCTGGGGCCCGACGCAGCCTCCCCCGAGCAGCCGGCTCCGCCGCCCGCGCAAGCGAAAAAGAAGAAACCCAAGCCCCCGCCCACTGTCGTTGCGGCGCCAGCGCCCGATGCGGGGCCGCCAACACCGTTCGAGCCCGCGCCCAATTCATTATCGACGAGCGGCAACGCGCGCGCGCGCTGACCTTGGCCGTTCGGCTCTTTCTGCGATAGCATCCGCCAAAGCCAGCGTGCGATCGGTCAAAGCGGCCGCGTGCGCGACTGGGAACAAGAGGATGCGCCCATGACCGCCATTCGCAGCGCCATCAAGCCGACTCGACGTCCCGGCGAGCTGGGCGTTCATTCGGTTGACCGGTTTCATTTCGCTGTCCCCGATCTCGCGGTCGCCAAAAATTTCTACGGCGAGTTCGGACTTGAGATCGATGAGAAAGGCGGTCTCTTGGCCCTGAAGACCCCCGGCAACTCGCATGTCTGGGTCACGCTTGGCGAGGGCCCGCGCAAGAAGCTCGGCCATATCTCATTCGGCGCCTTCGACGACGATTTCGACCGCTTTGCAGAGCGGCTTCAGGCGATGGGCGTGAAGCGGCTCGATCCGCCGCCCGGCGTCGAAACGAACGGCCTGTGGTTTCACGATCACGACGGCAACCTGGTCGAGATCAAGGTCGCGGCGAAATCCTCGCCCAACGAGAAGTCGGATCTCTCCGAACTCTCCATCGGCCCGGGCGAGCGCGGCGCGCCGTTCCGGCGCGACGTTGCGCGCGTCACGCCCCGGCGCCTGGCGCATGTGCTGTTATTCACGCGAGACGTCGAGAAGGCGGTCCAGTTCTATACGCGCACGCTGGGCTTGCGCCTCTCCGACCGGTCCGGCGACGGCATCGCTTTCCTGCACGGGATTTACGGCAGCGACCACCATATGATCGCCTTCGTCAAATCGAGCGCGCCGGGATTGCATCATCTGAGCTGGGACGTGGGCTCCGTCGACGACATCGGCCGCGGCGCCATGCACATGCTGGACAAAGGCTTCGCCCGGGGATGGGGCCTCGGGCGCCACGTCCTCGGCTCCAACTTCTTCCACTATGTCGGCGACCCGTGGGGGTCTTTCAGCGAATATTCGGCCGGCATCGATTTTGTGCCCGCCGATTGCGACTGGAAGAGCGGCGACCACGCGCCGGAGGATTCATTCTACGTATGGGGCCCGAACCCGCCGGACTATTTCACGCTCAACGCGGAAGCGTGAGCGCTTCCCTCTCCCGATAGGGCGTTCGGAAGAACGCCCATCTCTCGACGGGCTATGGGAGAGGGGCAGGCGTCGCCTGGCGATGAGCGGAGGTCTGATCAGCCGAGCGACGGAACCGGCCGCTTTCGATAGCCTACGAAGCCGAGGCCGCCGAAGCCGAGCAGCAACATCGCCCAGGTCGACGGCTCGGGCGCGGCGGCGAAGGCGACGCCGCCATAACGCAGTCCAGCCACGGGTCCGTCAAACACCGAGAACGCCTCACTCGTCGGCAGCGCCGTGTCGCCCAGGACGTCGGTGATCTTGACGATCTGATTGGGATCGGCGCCGTTGTCTCCCGACCCGCTGACGGTCCCGGTCGTGGCCCATAACGTGACGGTCCCGTTTGTATTGACCGTGCCGGTCAGATTGCGCAGGCCGATCGTGGTTTCGCCGTAATCCCAGCCGGGCACACTATAGGTATCGCCGATAAGACCCGCCTGCAGGGTGTAGTCGAGCGACCACGTTCCCGCCGACAGCGTCCATTTTTCGAGGCCGGCGTTCGTGCTGACGTCGGTCGCGTTCCCGGTGCCCTCGTCGGCGACATAGAGCGTCGTCGGGTTGGCGAAGAACAGTCCGAACGGAGTGAAGTTCGCGCCGGTCTGTTTGGCGGAGTTGGTCGGAAAGCCGGGCAGAATGGAGATCGTGGCGTCAGCCGCGGTGGCCGACGTCGGAAGCTTGCCGTTTGGATTGCTGACGGTATAGACCGTGTCGATTCCGTTGCCGCCGCTGCCTTTGGTGAAGTAGAGATTGCCGTCGTAATAGGTCACCCCGCGGTAGTTGTTGGTCTTTCCCGCCTTGTCCTTCGAGTAGGTCTGGTACCCGGGATATGTGTTGAAGTTCGGATCGATCATCGTCGAGTTCGGCGTCGAGCCCGGTGTCACCACCTCGAGGCCGGTGGTCTTCGTCAGCTGCGGCGCCGTGGTCGTGCCGCTGTTGGAGTTGCCGACCGTATAATAGAGGCCGTTCGGCCCCAGCACGGCGGCCCGGCTGTTGTCGCCGCCATAGGCGAGAGTTGGGGTGATCGAGAAGCTGCCGTTCGCGCCGACCGCGACGACCGACCGGTTGAACGCAAAATCGGTGTAGGTGGACTTGTAGAATTGCGAGGCGACGTTGGTTGTGTCCACGTACGAGGTGCTGTCCGCGTTCGACACGTCAAGCACGCCGGCGGCGACGGGCGGATAACCCGCACCGCCTGGCGTATAGCCCATGAAGGTCGCGACCGGACCGCTGGCCGTCCGCGCGATGCTGAGCCCGAGCTCCGACTTCGAGCTGAAGCTGGTGACGACCTGGTTCGTGGGCAGGGTCTCGCTGGCGAGAAGCTTGGCGCTGGTCGCGCTGAGGTCTTGAAGCGTGAGCGGCGAAGTCACGCCGAACTGTCCGTCGACATTCGAGTTGTTCCAGACCGTGTTGAGGGCGCCGTTCGAAACCGCCGTGCCGCCGGGGATCGCGGTAGTGCCCGCGACCAGTCCCGCAACCTGGCCAACGTCCTGATATGTGGTCGTCGTTACGAGCAGCGAGTTGCCGTTGATCAGGTCGCCGGCCTGCGCGGCGTTCGCCGCGGCGGCAAGGGCAAGCGCGCTGCAGCCCAGACCAAGCGCCGCCCGGTAAAAATTGAACGGATAAAAGTTGAAAATGCCCATGCGAACGTCTCCCCGAGTTCCAGCATCCAAAGACGCAGCCGCAGCTAGAGAACGGGCATGACGTTCGCGTGACGGAACAAGGATTGGTCAGCGAGAACGGCGAGCCGGATGCACGATCACGGAAATGTGATCTGCGGCACGCGCTCCACTGCCGTTGAGTTTGCATCATCGAATGTTGAGCGCCGGGCTGGCTCCGCAGGTCTTGCGGAGCTGGGCCTACCGCCACATCAGCCAGGCCGTGCCAGCCGCGAGCGTGATGATGGTCAGCGGCGCTCCCACCTTGAAATAGGCCCAGAAGCTGATCGGCATGCCCTCCGCGCGGGCGCGTTCGGCGACGATAAGATTTGCGACCGATCCGAGCAGGGTGAAATTTCCGGCGAGCGTCGAGCTCATCGCGACCACGAGCCAGGCGCGCTGAGGGTCAGGGAATGTCGGAATGAACGGCCTCAGCGCCAAGACCGCCGGCACGTTGCTCACGATGTTCGAAAGCACTGCGGTGAACAGCGACAGGCGCCAGACCATGTCGAGGCCGAGCGTCCTCGCCATCGCGATCCGGTCTGGCGTCAGCAAAGCCTTTTCCGCGCCGGCGACGACGACGAACATGCCGGCAAAGAGGATGAGCAGCGGCCCGTCGAGTTCGCGATAGATGCGGTGGGGCTTGATCTGGCGCGTGAGCAGCAAGAACGCGCCGGCCAGAATGGCCGCCTTGGCGGGCGCAACGCCAGCAAAGAACGCGATCGCAAGCGCAATGCAGGTGACGCTCGCCTTGAGCACCTGACCGCCATGCATGTGGCCGCGAAAGGAATGCGGCTCAAGCTCGCCCTTGAACGCGAATTCCTTTGCATAGACGAGCCGCACCATGAGGATGACAGCGACGAGGCCGAATGTGGCGACGGGCGCGAGCGCGGCGGCGAACGCCGGATAAGGGATGCGGGAGAGCGTCCCGATCACCATGTTCTGCGGATTTCCAGTGATCGTCGCCACACTGCCGCAATTGGAAGCGGTCGCGACCGCAACCAGATAGGGCAGCGGATTGCGGCCAAGCGAGCGCACCACCTGCAGCACGATCGGCGTCATCACGAGGCAGATCGCGTCATTGACCAGGAAGGCCGACAAGACGCCGGCCATCATTGTTACCGTGACCAGCAGGACGAACGGCGCGTGCGCATGATCGATCGCGAATCCGCCAAGCGCCCGGAATGCGCCTGAGACCTTGAGATGCGCAACCACGATCATCATGCCGAGCAGAAGGGCGATCGTGTCGAAATCGATCGCGCGAAAGGCTTCCTCGAGGCTCAAGGGGCCAACGGCGATCATCGCCGCGCCGCCGAGGAAGGCGATCCCCGCGCGGTCGAGACGCAAACCCGGAATCCGCCCGACGGCGACGCCCAGATAGGTCAGGATCAGGACGACGAGGGCGGCGATGCTTTCGGGATTCATTCGCCGACCGCCGCTCCCTCGAGCGCCGGCGGACTGGTTTTTCCGCTGATTGCGTGTTCGTCGCGCGTTTCGGGCATGAAGCCAAAGAAGACCAGGAACGCGACGGCGGCAGCGGCGCCAAGCGCAAGAAACGAGACGCTATAGCCGAAATGGTCGACCGCGAGGCCGGCCGCCAATCCGCTGACTGAAGCTCCGACGCCCTGGGTCGTCGCGACAGCGCCTTGCGCGAGGTTGAAACGGCCAGTGCCGCGCATCATGTCGGAGATCATCAAGGGGGTGAGCGCCTGGTAGATACCTGCCCCGACGCCATCCAG
Organism: uncultured Alphaproteobacteria bacterium; assembly: GCA_963726105.1. Classification (GTDB taxonomy): domain Bacteria; phylum Pseudomonadota; class Alphaproteobacteria; order Rhizobiales; family Beijerinckiaceae; genus Roseiarcus. Next base: position 740 of record CAVSBJ010000007.1, on the reverse strand, counting down.
CAACTGGACTCCGATCAGCCAGAACGCGTTATCCGACAGCGGATAGAGCGCCGCGCGGATCGGCAAGACTGCGAAGGCGACAAGAAAGAGCGGCCTCCGTCCCCAGGCGTCGGCGTTGCGGCCGACGAGAATCGCGATCGGCAGCATGACTCCCTGCGCCGCCACCATACAGAATGACATCATCGCGGTCGCCTCTTGCGGGAATTCAACCGCAAGTTTCTGCCCGATCAGCGGCAGAAGCGGAGCGTTGGCGAAATGAAAGAGAAACGCGCAAAGGGCGAAAATCATCAGTGGACGAGTCTGAAAGAGAACGCGGTACCCGGCCGCCGCGCCCTGCGCTTCGCCGTCGGTGGTCAGGTCTCTCGCCCGATTGTGATTGATCGCGTTCGCTGGAATGGCGAGCACGGCGGCGGACGTCAGGGCGGCGAACATGGGAACCATGAGAAAGACCGCGCGCTGCGAGAACGCGTAGCCGACCGCGCCGGCCAAGAGCGCGATGGCGATATTGCCGCCGTGGTCGAAGGCGGAGTTGCGGCCGAGGCGGCGCGCAAGCTTGTCTCTTGTCACCAGGCCAAGCGTGAGCGCGGAGACCGCGGGAACAAAGGCGTCGCCCGCGACCGCGAGCACGCTCAAGGCAAGCGCCATCGGCCAGAAGGTTGGAGCGACAAAGATGATGATTGCGGAAACCGCCATCGCGGCCATCGTCGTAACGATGACGCCGCGCTTGGCGCGCGTCACGT
>CAVSBJ010000006.1:0-268868 GCA_963726105.1 uncultured Alphaproteobacteria bacterium | reverse complement strand
GCGGATTCAAGCGGTCGTCGCAACAGGCGTATTCGGTTCTATGGCAACCATTGGTCAAGCGCTTCGGCCGGAGTCCTCCACCCGAGGGTTTTTCGCGGTCTCGCGTTGAGGGTTGCGGCAACGGCTGCGATCGTCTCTGCGCTGTGGGTGCTCAGGTCCGTGCCCTTTGGGAAGTACTGGCGCAGCAATCCATTGGTGTTTTCGTTGGCGCCCCGCTGCCAGGGGCTCTGGGGATCGCAGAAGTAGACTTGGATTCCAGTGTCGATTTTAAGCGCCACGTGTTGGGCCATCTCGGCGCCTTGGTCCCATGTCAACGAGCGGCGAAGTTCCTGAGGCAGGGTTACGATGGTGCGCGTGATGGCATCGCGAACGGCCTCGGCGCCATGCCCTGCGAGAGCCGGTCCATTCTTGGCTCGCGGCGTGGCCCCATGACCGTCCAGTCGCGGCAGGTGTAGCAGCATCGTAAAGCGCGTCGTACGCTCGACCAGTGTGCCTATTGCCGAACTGCCAAGCCCCAGAATGAGGTCGCCCTCCCAGTGCCCCGGAATCGCACGGTCATCCGCCTCGGCCGGGCGCTGGCTGATCATGATCTCGGATGACACGAAGCCCTTGCCGCGCTGGCCCACGCGCGCCCGCGGCGTCCGCAACGCCCGCCCGGTTCGCAGGCATGCGGTCAGTTCTCGTCGAAGGGCCCCTCGGCCTTGGATGAAGAGTGCTTGATAAATGGCTTCGTGACTGATCCGCATGGTCTCGTCATTCGGAAAGTCTACAGCCAATCGCCGGGCGATCTGCTCCGGGCTCCATGCCGTGCTCCATCGACGAGCCTTTCGTTGTCCATGACGGCGTCCACTCCAGCAGACCATAGGACCGGCAACGACAGCACCATTACGAGCAGCGACCGTTCCGGCCAGCCTCTCCTCGACATAGACGCGTAAGGCCCGGTTCAGCGCAAGCTTGGCGCCTTTCGGACGCCGGCCCGATCGCTCGGCGTGCCATTGGGCTGTCGACGCACGATATTCCAAGCCACCGCTGCGCGTGGCGGCATTGCGCCGTAGCTCACGGGAGATCGTCGAGGCGGATCGACCAAGCCGGCGTCCGATCTCGCGCTTCGAAAGGCCCTGAACGCGCAGAAGCGCGATCTCCTCACGTTCGGCAAACGAGAGATATCGTCCGGACGGGGGCTCGGCCGAAGATCTGAACATCGCTGGTGGCATGCCGCCTGCCTTTCGGAACATCCTGGTTCCGACAGGCTGCGACATACCAGCCGCCAGCGCAGCCTCCTCGCTGGTCATCCCCTTCGCAATCCCCAACCAAAATCGCTGAAGTTCAGATCGCTCCGCTGCTGGCGGCCGTCCCGGTGACGGCAGCGGGGCCCGTCCAGAATGGTGTGATCGGCGCTTTCGAGGGCTCATCGCAACCTCCTTCGTTAAGGTGTTGCGACGACCGCTTGAATCCGCCCAATACGTCTCGATCACATACACCCAGCGCTTGGCGGAAGCGGGTATCGAGCCTTCTGTAGGCAGCGTCGGCGACAGCTACGACAATGCTCTCGCCGAAACCATCAACGGTCTCTACAAAGCCGAGGCCATCCATCGGCGCCCACCATGGCGGTCATTCGAGGCTGTCGCGTTCGCGACGCTGGAGTGGGTGGATCGGTTCAACAATCGCCGCTGCTGGAGCCCATCGGCAACATCCCGCCAGCCGAAGCCGAGAAACGCTACTATGCCATGACGGACCAACCCGCCACCGCGGCGTGACTCAAACGAAACGGCCGCCGGCAAACCCGGGGCGGTTCAGCTGCGCGATGAACCGCCAGCAGCTAATGCAGGCAGGAAAGCGGCTCCGTCGGGCCCTTCGTCCGCTCGCCGCAAGGGACACCTCATCGGCTCCGCCCGCGTCTCCCCAACTGGACAGGGCACGGCTACGCAGGAAGCCAGACTTAAGGCGGCAGGCTGCACGCTTATTCGAACCGAGACAGTCTCTGGAAGCTCCCGGAACGGTCGCCGATGGGTCGGCATGGTCCTGACTGTGCTGGGCATGGTCGCCGAGATGGAGCTTGGCTTCATTCGCGATCGCCAGCGCGCCGGGATCGACGCCGCGAAAGCGAAGGGCATTTACAAGGCCGCCCCGTCACTTTCGACCGCGCACGCATCGTGTCGCTACGCGAAGACGGAATGGGCGCTAGGCCGTCGGGTGCAAGCGGGGAAATGTGTACAAGGCGCTCAAGGTGGTGAGGCTGAACTAAGCGGATTTGGAAGCTCGGATGCACCGTGGCCCACGGGCTCCGGTCCGCTCAGGCGAAGAACAAGCTGAGTCGCGAGTTTTCTGCTGACCGCCCCCCACCCCTCCCCCATGGCAACTCCGGCTCCGGGGAGCCCCAGCCACCTTGCGAGGCCGAGAAACAACACGACATGTTGCATGCGTGAATTTGGCACTAAGTCGCCCACACGTGGCACTCGGGAACCAAGCGTGGCACTCCTTGGCACCGTTGGACAGTCTAGGGGCGTTGCGCGTTGAGACTGTAAGGTTGGTTTCCATTGCTAAGTTGAGCATTTGTGAGACTGGGATGGACTGGCACGGGCGCGGGGTCGCTCAGGCCCAGGATCCGGCTCCGGCGGTCATTTCGAAGGTATTGATTTGAAAAGGACCAACGCACGCGGACTTGCCGAGCACCGCCGCCGATCGGCAGTGCTACACTGGGGCGAGTGGATGGAGTTCGGTCAATGAGCGACGCCGCCAGCTATTCTGCGACCGAGACCTTGCGCGGCGGGCGTACGGTCGAGATCGCGCAGCGTCCCCACGACCGCGAAGGCATGCAAGGGGCGATCGCGCGATCCAGCTCGGGATCGCTTTACCGTCGCTCCTTCGCCGTCAGGCCCGAGTTTTCGGAGAAGGAGGCGGACTATTTCCTTGACATCGATTTCGTCGATCACGTCGCTTTGGTGGCGGTGGCCAACGATGCCGGTCAGCCGACGATTACCGGTGGCGGGCGCTATGTTGTGGCCCAGCCCGGTCAAGCCGAACTCGCGTTTGCGATCGTCGACGCATATCAGGGCGTGGGCATCGGCTCAGCATTAATGCGCCATCTCGCAACTCTCGGCCGTGACGCCGGACTTCGTGAGCTCACTGCCGAAGTCCTCGCGGAAAATGCCCCATGCTGAATGTTTTCGAGCGCAGCGGTCTCACGATGAACACAAGGCGCGAGGGGCCGGTCGTGCACGTCACTCTACGGTACTCCTGATCGCCAGGGCCGCTCGGGGCTGCGCTCCGACCTGGTCGCGCGCTGCGCCTAACAGAGAGGAAGGTCTTCCATGAAAGCGATCGCTCTATTTGCCCGGACAACGATTATCAGTGGCGTCTTTTTCCTGGCGCCGATCGTCCCCTTGAAGGCGTTCGGCTATTCGTAGACCGGTTTGCATGCCGTTGTTGCTCAAATTCCAGGGGTTTCGGACTCGAGCGTCGGCGTGGAGACAGCGCTTTCGATCGCGATGATCGCGCTCGTCTGCCTTCTGTTGGCTTGTCGCCCATACTTTGATCGCGCAACGCTTCGTCAACGCACTGGAGTCTTCGCTGCTGTCGAAGATTCCGGCTTGCGAATATCTGAAACGGGAGAGCACAAGGGCCTTGGGCGTCGCCGAGATTGGGAGCTTCCCGTTGTGTTCGTGCCCATGGAAGGGATAGCAGCTCGGGGTTCAAACCGAGGCGTTGAGCAATCGATATGGGAGGAACGGTATGAAAATCGGCATCGTGGGAACCGGACAGGTCGGCGCCACTGCGGCTTATTCCATGATGATGCGCCGGGTCGGTTCGGGGATCTTGCTTGTCGATCGCAACGCGGATTTGGCGGTCGCACAGGCGCGCGACATTCTTGACGCTATTCCTTTTGCCGATCCGGTCCGCGTCCGCGCGGGCGAGTTTTGCTGATCTTGATGGCGCGCGCCTGGTCGTGCTTGCTGCGGGGGGCTAACCAGAGGCCAGGGGAGAGCCGGCTGGATCTGCTGTCGCGCAACGCTGAAATCTTTTCAGAGATTGTGCCGGCAGTGTTGGCGGCGGCGCCGGACCCGGTTTTCCTAGTCGCGACCAATCCGGTTGACGTTATGACCCAGATTGTCACGGCAATCGCGGGGCGGCGCGGTGTTGCGTCGGAACGCGTGATCGGATCGGGCACCATCCTCGACTCCGCGCGGTTCCGCACGCTGCTCGCCGCACATCTCGGTATCAGCCCAACATACATCGATGCGCGAGTGCTGGGCGAACATGGCGACAGCGAGGTGTTGCACTGGTCGGGCGAGGCGGCCGGCAACCTGTCGGTGGCTGAAGTCGCCCGCCAGATGGGGCGGCGCCTGACGGAGGCCGATCGAAGCCACATCGACACCGGGGTGCGGTGCGCCGCGGACGCCATCATCAAAGGAAAAGGGACGACGAGCGAGCGTTGCTCACCTGTTCCATGTTGACGCCGGAGTGCGAGGGCGTGCGGGATGTGGCCCTTTCTCTGCCACGCGTGCTCGGCGCGAGCGGCATCGTGAAGACCTTCATGCCAGATCTCGACGCTGGCGAGCGCGCCGCGCTGAAGCCTAGCGCCGAAATACTGAAGGAGGCGGCAAAGGGGTATGCTTCTAAAATCACGGACGGTGATCGCTTAGATGGATGAAAAGTGCTCAGTGCATGCCGCCGATGGGATCGGGTAGACTAGCGCGCGATCTGCTTTGACTGAATCGCGGGGGATTCCCAAGAGGGCGCGAGTCAGATTTAAATCTGCTGGCTGGGCTTGGAGGCCAGCAGGGATGGCTCGAGCTTATTCTTTGGACCTGCGCGAGCGGGTGATGGCGGCGGTCACGGCGGGTCAGTCCTGCCGTTCGGCAGCCAGGACGTTCATGATCAGCGTGGCGAGCGTCGTGAAGTGGTCGCAGCGCCAGCGCGCTATCGGCAGTCCGGCGGCGCTGAAGATGGGCGGGCGCAGGCCCTATCTTGTGGCGCGTGAGCGCGATTGGGCTCTCTCGCGGATCGCCGAGAAGCCGGATCTCACGCTGCGCGCTCGGCTTAAGGAGCTGGCCGACCGCGGCCTGGTGGTGAGCTATTACGCGCTTTGGCATTTTCTCCAGCACGAAGGCGTGACGTTCAAAAAAAAGCCAGGGACTGTCGGAAATCTTGTGCGCGGGGCCGGGTTTCCATCAGGTTCTGACGAAGCGATCGCCGAACATGATGGCGAACTGGGTCTTAGCCTCGGCCCATTCGCGGGGCGGCATTTTCCATTGCTGAGCGACTTGGCGCAAGACCAGGAAAATGAGCTTGGTCGCCGCCTCGTCGCTGGGGAAATGGCCTCTCGCCCGCACGGCCCGTCGCAGCGTGGCGTTCAAGGCCTCGATAGCATTCGTGGTGTAGACGATTTTGCGCACGGCCGGAGCGAAGGCGAAGAACGGGATGACCTGCTCCCATTGCCGCCGCCAGATCTGGCCGATCGCCGCGTATTTGCCGCCCCACGGGCCGCCCTCGAAGGCCTCGAGCGCCTTGCGGCCGGTTTCGGCGTCGGCGGCGCGGTAGATTTTCCGTAGCTCGGCGACGACGGGCTTCCGGTCTTTCCAGGACACGAAATCCAGCGAATTGCGGATGAGATGGACGATGCAGGTTTGAACCGCGGCCTGCGGAAAGACCGCCTCGATCGCCTCCGGAAAGCCCTTCAGGCCGTCGACGACGGCGATCAGGATGTCCTCGACGCCGCGGGCCTTCAGCTCGTTCATCACCTTGAGCCAGAATTTGGCGCCCTCGGTCGTCTCGATCCAGAGCCCGAGAATGTCCTTCGTTCCATCTGCTGCGACGCCAAGCGCGAGATAGACAGCCTTGTTGCGGACCAGGCCTTCGTCGCGGATCTTGCGTCGCGGATCTTGACCCTGATGGCGTCGAAGAAAACCAGCGGATAGCTCGTTTCCAGCGGCCGGTTCTGCCATTCGGCCACGGTCTCGAGCACGGCGTCGGTGACCGTCGAAATCAGGTCCGGCGACACCTCCAGCCCGTAAAGCTCCAGGAGATGGCCCTGGATCTCGCGTACCGTCATGCCGCGCGCGTACATCGACACGATCTTGTCGTCGAAGCCGGGAAACCGCCGCTGGTAGCGCTGGATCAGCTTCGGATCGAATGTGCCTTCCCGATCGCGCGGAATGCGGATGTCGATCTTGGCCGTCTCCGTCAGGACCGTCTTCTTTGAAGAGCCGTTGCGCCGGTTCTGGGACCCCTCGGCGGCCTCATTGTCGAGATGATCGTCCAGCTCGGCGTTCAGCCCCCGCTCCGCCAGAGCCTTCTTCAGCTCATCGAAAAGACCGTCTTTCGAAAACACAGCCTTCGGGTCGCGGCCAGCCAAAAGATCGTCCAGCGTGTCCTTCTTGATCGCCATATTCGCCCTCCATCGGCGCGATTATGGCCCCACGCACGAAATTCCTGCCAGTCCCAAAAGCCTTCGCGCCTCCGAACAGGACCGGCCGGACGTCGCCAGGCGGCGTGAGCGGTGGAAGGCGCGTCAGGCGACGATCGATCCGAAGCGGCTCGTCTTCATCGACGAGACCTGGGCCAAAACCAACATGACGCGCATCCACGGCCGATGCGCCAGAGGCCAGCGCCTCGTCGCCAAAGCGCCCTTCGGCAAATGGCGGACCCTCACCTTCCTGGCGGCTTTGCGTTGCGACGGCCTCACCGCGCCCTGCGTCATCGACGGACCGATCAATGGCATGAGCTTCCGCGCCTATGTCGAGCAGGTTCTCGTCCCGATCCTTAAGCCGGACGACATTGTCGTCATGGATAACCTCGGCAGTCATAAGGGCCGCGCCGTTCGCGGCGCCATCCGCGCCGCCAACGCCAAGCTCTTCTTCCTGCCCGCCCACTCGCCCGACCTCAACCCGATCGAACAGGCCTTCGCCAAAATGAAGACCCTCCTGCGCAAGGCCGACGCTCGAACAATCGACGAGACCTGGCGAACCATCGGCGCCCTGCTCGATTGCTTCACCCCAACCGAATGCGCCAACTACTTCATAAATGCAGGCTACGCTTCAACCTAACCAGATCACGCTTTTAGATCAAACAGCGAGCCGTCGATGTCGGCGCGCCTGCATCAAGCTCGGCCGCGCCCCAAAGTCGCTCGATCCCGCGCTCCCTCTTTTGCGCCTGGGTCTCTCATGCCCGGCGCGGCGAACCTCGTCGGCGCCCTGGCGGTGCACCGTAGCGGCGTCACATCGCCGTCGGATGATTGCACCGGGCGCGCTCGTTGGCGGCCAGGACCCGTTAGTGCGTTTGTGTTATGTTCCACCATCGGTCCAGACACACGCCGAACGCGGCAGAACCGATCCGACAGCGGGAGAGGGCTGACCCGCCCAACCGGCGGTTGCGATTCGGCATCGATCCGCTAATCCATCGGTCGCGATTTCTCGGGCTCCAGACCGGGCTCGTCCTTACCTCCGCCGGCCGAACTTGCGCCACCCGCGCTTGGGTCGGCGCATCCGAACTGGCTCGCCGGTGATCACACTGTAGACCCACGGTCCGAATTCCGGATCGTCGGGCGATTGGTCGGGTGACTGCTCATCCCAGAGTTCCGGAGACGACGTCTCTCGTGCGTTGACCACAGGAGCGAAGCCGCTCGCGGCCCGCCGTTGGACCGTGATCTTGAACTCGAAGGTGATGTGATCCCCCGTTCCCGGATCGACCTCGACGTGGATCCTCCCGGAAGCCCCAGGGGCGGAGCCGACAGGGGATGCGTCCTCTTTCGGCGTTCCGCTCGTCGGCCGAGCGACCTTCTTCGACTTTGATGTCATGGCTACCTCCCTTCGATCTGGAAAATCCTGCGCTGCGTCAGCCGTCGCATCGCGGCGCTCTGGGTCGGAGGACCTTGGCGACAGTGACCTTGCATCGGGAAAGGCGCCGCGTGACTGCCACCCCGACTGCAACTGCGTGGAAGAGAATTAGAGCGCTCGCAGCATGTTGGCCCGCACGCGAACCAATTGAGATGAGAGGGACGCAACAAAATCTCGCGTCACCCCATACGCCCTGGATTGGCACCACCATTCACCCGCGCCCTTCGTCACCCATCAAGATGGGGAGTGGCCGGAGGGGAGCGACTACTCATCGACGACGAGGCGGTCGCCGCGACGACGAGCGCCATAAGCGAAGAAGAAATCCGCGAAACGAGAGCGCGAGCACCACGCCGCGAGTTCGACGAGGCGATCCGCCGGCAAAGGGGACGAGGCGGCGTCCAGGCTGGTGATAGGTAACGAACTTGATGCAATACGAGAGCTGCTCATCGGGGTCGCGCAGCAGTTTCGGCACGACTGGCCTCGCGGTTCCGCTGTCCTTCAAAGCCGCCTCGAGCTGCTTCCAAGTGACTTCGTGGACGCCGATGGCGTGCACGTGGGCGTGCACGATCCACCGCTGCCAATCCTCCTGCCAAGCCACCTCGATTCCGCCCACCAGAATCCCATTCTTGAAGCCCGCGCGGTCCAGGCGCTTGCGGAACATCTCACGGACGCGCGAGGGGTCTGCGTCCGCGAGAGAGCCGGGCCCCAAGAGGCGCAGGTAGATGGTGGCGACCTGATGGGGCCCGACGTAGGAGTCGGCTGGGGCGTGGAGTTGGGCAATTGGGCCTGCCCGATAGGCGCGAGCGCAGACGGCACAGATCGGCAGTCGGCAGGGATGGTCGGTGCCGTCGCACTTGAGGAGCGCGCGACCGACGTGGGGCAGGCGTGGCAGCAGCACTTCGAGGCGGTCATCATTCAACTTCTCGGCTTGGCTTCGCGTCTCCTTCCCGGGCCACTCCAGTGGAGGAGCGACGGCCGCGGACGCCGCACTCGAACTCGGCGAGACGGCGGCGACAGGGCGATGGAGTGGGCTACTGGGGGTCCGGCGCCAGCGCAGGGGACTCCGCCGAATACCGCGCCTAAGTGCAAAGGTTCCCATCTTCTTCTCCGTTGGAGCGAGTGAAGTCTGGAGTGAATTCGCAGGTCCAGAGACGCCGCAGTGATTACGCCGCTCGCGACCCACCTTCGCGAACAGCGCGTCGCGATGTCGGATTTCGCATTCTATTAACAAGAGGGTCAGTCCTTGAGCGGCATCGCGGCGGCCAACCCGACTGACGCCGGCCGTCCGAGCGACATCCGCGAGCCATGCTTGGGGTCGTCGATTTAATGGCGGGCCGCTGCAGCCGGGTGCGCCAGCCGGGCACGACGGCGCGCCCTAGTTCCCCGACGACACTGCCGCCGCGGTCACGAGCGCTGGACCCAGTGTCAGTGGCTTCTGCGGATGGTGGCGGAGGACGACGAAGAACTGGCGGGCGCCGTCGGGCAAGGTACGCTTGACGACGTAGCTGACGCCGCCGCCCCGCTGGACCGTCTCAAGGAGCCCCCGCCGAAGGAGGTTCCTCTTCAGAGCCTCGGCCTCCTGAGCGCCCCCGGTGACGCCGCGCTTCTGGCCGGAGATATAGACTTTCATCTTGTGGTCGGGCGGAGCGTTGTGGCCGCGGTAGCCGCGATCGGCGACGATGCGAGCAAGGCTCGCGCCGATCTGGGTCTCGATCTCCGGAATGACGGTCTCGAGCGTGTGGCCGTCGTAGGGGTTGCCCGGCAGCGCCTTCACATGGGCGATGAACTGGCCGCCCTTGGAGCGGGCGAGCGTGGTGGCGACCGACACCTTGACGCCGAACTCGTAGGGCCGGTGCGCCTTGCCCTTGCCGATGCATTCGACCTCGGGCGCGCGCAGCGAATAGATCTTCGGCCCGCGCTGGTTCTGGCGCTGATGGCGCACCCGGAAGGCCAGCGACAGTGGCTCGGCGAAAATCTCTCGCAGGCCGGCGTCGTCCCTGGTTTTGCGCACGATGTCGCGGAAGGCCCGACCCAAAAAGGTTCGCACGCTGCGCATTGGCGTCGGTCGGGAACGCCACCGCCTTCGGCTGCACGGTGGTGTCGACGATCACCTTAGAGAAGTCCGAGGGCTTGGCCGCGCCCGTGCGCGTCGCCGCGTTCAGGCTCTCCTGGATCAGCGCGACAAGCTTCTCCTCGCCCATCCGCTGGCGCCACCGCGTCAGCGACGATCGGTCGAACGGCAGCTTGTGACGGAAGAACTCCTCGCCACAGAAGAGCTGGAAGTACGGGTTCTCGACCCAGCGCGCGCAGAGGTCCTCGTCCGACAGATCGTGCGTGTGCTTGAGGATCGAAAGCCCCGCCATCAGCCTTGTCGGCAGCGGCGGTTGACCCGGCTTGTCCGAATAGACTGCGCCGAACCGCTCCTCCAGGAACCGCCAGTCAACTGTCGAGGCCAGCTTCGCCAGCGGGTGGCCCACGTCGACGATCTGGTCGAGACGGGCCTTGAAAAAATCGCTCTGCCCGCTGTCCCGACGCTCCTTCGGCCGCATCGCGAATTGCTCCCATCGCCTCTCCGACGACAGAGAATCACGCTGCGAAGCCAGACTCAATTTGCCAGACTCAATTTGCAAGATTGCGGCCGGCTCGACTTCCCAATCCGGCAAAAATGAATACTTCAAAAATCCAGGCAAACCCCAAGAATCAGGGCGTCTCAGGGTTCTTCACGGGCGACTCAGGTCTGACTGGCGAACGGCTAGGCTTGAGGCCGAGGCAGATCCGATTCCCGTCGGAGGCTGGCTCAAGTCGAATTCGATCCAATTGCGACCTTCGCCCTCGGAATGGGCTATGTCCGCTTCACGCCGGCCCCGGCCACATGCTCAAGGCAACGACCGTCGTCTTGCGCTCGATGACCTCCGCCAATCGCTGAGGCAGTTTTAAACTCAGATGGGCCGACCCGTCCCTCCGCAGAGCTGATGATCCGCATGCCGATCGTTTAAAACAAATAACCCACCCTCAATTGAGTCTTGAACGTGTAAACGGGAAAATCCCTGATGATCGGAATGCCGAACTCCGCCGAAATCACTGTGTGCTCGGTCGGCTTCCAGCCAACCATGAAGTTGAGCGGCAGAAACAATCGCCCCGTCTGGTTCCACACCGGTGTCCCATAGTTCAGCCGAATATCCGGGCTCGGGTAAAGCGTGAAGAACAGGTTGTGCGGCAGATTGATGTTGAGGGTCGGCGCGATCCGCAACTGCCGCAGCATCCGGCCGTCGTCGTTGCCTTCGAAGTCAATTCCGTAGCGCAGCTGCGGCGCGAAATAGCTGCCCGGACTGATCTCCGGAAGCATGGCGCGGACGACCAAACCCTCGACCTGTTCCCAGGCGTCCGTCGCCACGCCGTTGGTCGAGGTGGGCGCGATCAGTTGCCCGCCGAGCGCGACCGCCCAGCGTTGATCGAAGTCGTGCACGAACCACGCCTGAGTGAGCACGTTGCCGAAGCCTGACACAGTCGCGCCGGTCGGGTTCTCGGGCGTTACGCCGTTTGTCCATACAATCGGAATTTCCGCTCGGAAGTTCAACTCCCATTGCGGCGCAAGGCTGAATGGCGCCTCGATCCGAGCGAATGGCGTGTTCGTTTCGACTTGTTTGGTCGTTCCCTCTTCGACGCCTGGACCGGGAGCTTCGGTATAGCGGTCGAGAAGCTCGATCTTGCCTAACGGTTGAGTTGGATCGTCGCCGGTCCCGTTTACGACGTTGGGGCGATCCGAGTCGGCAAGAACGGGGTCCGCCAAGCTCAAGGTGCCTACGACAGAACCGCAACGCGCAAGGGTGAGAAGCGACCGTGCGCCCAAAACGCGCGCAAGCTTCAGGCGCATCGTCGCCACCAGGCGCAGCTTACCTCATCGCCGCGAGATTCCTCCAGAAAGTCTCCAAACTCTTCGTGCCGCCAAAGAGGGTCGTGAAATTAGTGGAATCGACAAGAACGATGTCTCCGGCCATCTGCTCGTTCGGCGGAACCCATAGCAGGCAGTTGAATTCCCTCTCTCCAGCTTCAGTGAAAGGATGCGGGCGTTCGAGATCGATCGGCTGCCGCGCGAGCAGCTGGACAGGGCCCGCGCCTCCCGTCAGTTCATAGTGCGGCAGATGCGGGTGGAAATTGAGGGTCGGGACATTCTGCAACAGGCCAAGGCTGTCGAGGTCGTGGAAGGGCGTCAGCGGAGCGATTTCGGTCGTGCCTTTCACAAGCGCTGGCCGAAGCCCATAGGTGTTATGGACGGGAACGCCAAGCCCCTTCATCAACGAGCGTGTGTACTGCCCGAACCGCTGCTGCCGAGGCACGAGCGGATCCCTATGGTGCAGATACTCCATCTGGCGTTGCTTCATGTCGTCGGTGAAGCCGACATCATGATGAGGCGCGAGCAGGAGGCACGAGCCGTCCCGCTTCAACCATTCGCGGAGCGCGCCGATCTCCTCCGGCGCCGCCTCCTGCTCGGAGAGAATATGATCGAGCCCGAACACCATAAGAGTGTCGGTATCGGCGAGGATGCGTTCGTCAATCGGCAGCTTGTAGCCAGCCTGGTCGATGCGCTGGAAAACGGCGACTGGATGGCCCGTCGTCTCGCCGGCGATTCTTTGGAAACTGAGGGTCGAGCGGTGAAACAGCTCGAGCGTTCCCGCGATACCCTGAAGAAACTGCGCGGCGCTCCACTCCGGCGTCTCGTAGGCCGGCCAGAGGACGTTCCGAACCTCCGTCATGGTCGAGAAGCGGTTCTCCATCGCCGCCGGATCGCGTTGCGCCTCCCAGGGATAGCTCCATGTCCAGTAGATGCTTATGCGCCGCTTGCCCGGCGTGTATTTGCGCGCAATGTGATCCTGATTGTAGGTGCGGGCGGAAGCTTGCGCTGACATCTGATCCTCCCTTTCGTCCTGCTAGCGGGTCAGGCCCGGCCCGGTTCGTTCAGTGAGGCGAGATAGCCGAGCGCCTTGAGGCCCGGGAGAAAGAAGTATGCGCCGCCCCGGACCGTGCTGAAGGCGGGCAGGCCGACGATTTTCTTGCGAATGGGCCGCTTGGGAATCTTGAACTCCAGCGTTCCGTCTTGCGCGCCGATAATCGGGTCGCGCTCGTTGCCAAGCTCGTGGAAATTTCGATCGTTCGCCCAGACGTTCTGCGCGAACTCGAACTGCCGAATCAGACTCGCGCAGATGATGAACGCCGCGATTCCGCGCTCGGCGCCATCCTCGGCCTTGTCGTCCGGCAAATGCGGTCCATAGGTCGCGCCGCGGCGGATCATCCGCCGCCGGTTCATGTTCGCCGCGGTGTCGCGGGGATTCATGCGGCGCGCGTGGGAGCCGAGCGGGACCGCATATCCATGAGGATCCATCTCCTTGTAGTTGAAGTCGTTATTTCGTTGCGGATCGGCCCCAAGCTCCGGATCATCCTTGTCCGGCGACAGCACGAGCGGCGCGCCGCTGCGCCAACGTCCCATCAGCTTGGCGGCGATCAGCTCCTGCTCTTCCGCCGTCTCGCCATGCTGGCGAAGGAAGTCGCGAAACCTCCCAACATGCTCCGCGAGCCTGCGGTAGGCCATATAGCTGCCGTTGCGCGCGAGCGCTTCGGGCTGGGGCCTGTCGGCTATGACACCGTATTCGTCAGGGTAGCCAAGGATGAACTCACCCGCCTTTAGAGGATATCCGGAGCCGGGCGTGGGTTCCTCGCCCGCCCCCTCGATCACTGGCTGCGACAAACGGTCCCGATAACCAAAATGATCGTGAGCATAGTCAAGCGGGGGAATGGCCTTAAGGTCGAGTACAGATAGGACCTTGACGCCGGGGCAGTTGGCGACAAGCTTTTCGTGCTCCGAGACACAGCGGTCGTGTTCCACGTCGTCGCGCGCAAAGAGAATGGCGATCGCATGCAGATCGGGGCTTGCCAGACCGCCGACCCAATGTTCGGGGGCGTTCATGCCTGTATCGCCGAGCATCTCCGCCCGCGCGACCATCCCCTGCTTGAACTCCTCAGGAAACGAGGTGAGCGAAGTCTCGTCCAGTCCGAGCGCACGAAGGCCGTTCCAGGTGAATGCCACCGTCACCCATCGTTTGTCGCTATCCATGCCGGCCCGCATCGACGCTGCCGAATGAATCGTCTCTTTGACCGCCGACACCCAGGCGCGGCCGCCGCTTCCGTTGCGAAACGATAGAAACTCATACCTCGCCGCGAGCGCCGGGGCGCGGGTCAGCAGGATGTGCTGAATGTCGTCGAATTCGAGCATCGCGACCTTTTCTGTTTCGCTGCCCTCGCCGCGGGTGATCGTCACATCCGCAGCCTCGGAGACGTCCGCTGCGATAGCGCCGTCTCGGGAAATCATTGCATCTGGTCGAGCATGGTCGAGAACGCGGCCTTCAACTTGAGCGCCTTCTTGACCTCATCGGCGCTAACGAAAGGGTACTCGCCGTATTCGAGGAAACTTGGACATTGATGCTCGCGAACAAATGTCACGAAGGACGCCGGATTGGTCTTCCAGTCCATAGGGAATCCCTCAAGATTTTCGAAGACTGTCGAAATGCCCGTGGCGGAGAACAACGTGACAGCGTCCTCGGTGTATTTGTCGAAGTCGGTGTCGAAGATGCCTTGGTACATGAAATGGGTTTCCCCTTTGATGGGAAACAACAACCAACGCAGGTAATGCAATTTGAGCACCGCAAGAGCGTCCGGCTGCTCGGCGATCGTCTTTTCGATCGTCCTGGCATGTTCGTAGAATTTCTCTTCACGGCCGGGAATGACTTTCGCGACAATCGAGAAGCCGTAACAGGCAGGTGTCTTGGGAAAGATAGGACCATAACGCCCCTGCTCGACCTTGTCCTTGAAGTACCCCCCCTTGGGGATCGCCATCGCGACCGGCTTCGACCAGTCCCGGGCCTTGGATTCGCTCGACATTGTGTTGTCCTTTCCTTGTTCTGTTTCCTTAGTGGATGAATTTGTTGGTGCGGGCTGATCTTACACCTGGCGGCGACCGAGGAACTGGCAAAAACAGCCGGGCGAGGCGATTGAACGGTCCTCGCAGTAAGGCGTATGGAACGAGCGCCAGCAAGGTCGCCGTAAACAGCAGCTCCAGCGGGTAGACAAACCGGACTGCAATAAGCTGATAGATGCAATCAAGCGCGATCGCCAACAGGAAAGGAGTCATCGCTCCCCGCCAGCCCTCATGGAGCAACTGCAGACGCCTCTCCGGGCGCGTTAGCATCGCTCACAGATAGCCCTGCCGGCCCTGCCTCGCATCCTGAATGCCGGCCCGGAGGGCCAACAAGCTCGCCATTGTCGGCTGAATGTAAAACCGTAAGCTCAGCGACCCACTTGGCCGCGCAAGAAAATTGTCCCATCCACGACTCATCATTCCTAGCAGGATGCTCATTGCGCAAAGCCAGTAGGGCCAAGAATGGCTGTGTTCGATTGAAGGATTGGTCAATCGCAAGTGACAGCGAAGGAACGGACTGCAGTCGCCTTAGCGCTAGAACTCCCGGTCCAGCGCCGTCCCGCAGCCCTCACACCGGGCGTTTCCCGCCTACGCTAGAAGTTGATCAGGCCATGCTTATGAACATGCGTCACGTGAATGAGCGGCGCGACTTCTTCGGTCACGTGGTGCATCAGGTACTGATGCTTTACGTATCCGACATGTCCGGCCCAAGCCATGTAGCACCAAGCCTCCCCGCAACTTTCGATATCAATCGGCGCTCCCGCCGGAATGATGGCCTTGACCTGATGATGCGTGCCAGGTCCTGCCCGCAGGTTTAGGTTCGACGTGGTGTGTGTTATCGCCGCATTCGTCGGCAGAGCGGAAAACAACAAAGCCCCTGCTAGGGCGCTCATCAAAACGGCGACATGGGATCGCATGGGCGTTCTCCCCTCAAAGTTAGTGACGTAACTTGGTGGGCGCGTTGACAGCCGAACCCATCGAAAGCAGCGTCGGCGTGTGTAGCCGAAACACCGACGGAGGGCGCTCATCCGCCACAAAAATGTGCATCCGGCGCCTTGCTCACGACAATCGCAGCCATCCTGTTCTGCGCCTCTGGGGTTTGATCGGCAGTTGATGTGAATGGCAGTCGTTCGCCAGTCCAGCACATCTGTATCCGGTTCTCTGACACTTTGTGGTCGTACACGAGAGCCTCGAACACGACATTGGCGCGCCGTTGAGATAGGCGCTCGTTGAATCCCGCAGAGCCGACTGAATCGGTCTTGCCAAGGATTGTCGCGACGAAGTCTGGATGGCTTTGGATCATTCCAGCCACGTCGCGGATTTGCTCTTCGTCCTTGGTATCCAACTTATAGCCGCCGGTGGGAAAATAGATGAAATGGGCGGTAGCGCCGGCCGGCAAATTCTTCACCTCTTGCGCCATCCCGGCGTAAGTCGCAAGAAAGCTAACCGCCGCCGCTGCAATGCCCTTCGTCACATTGCTTCTTTGCATTTCTCACCCCTCCCATCTTTGCTTTATGGGAAAATAATTAGCTCCCTTCGAGAAGGTCGCACCCTCTTGTCGATTGGGCTCAGGTCGCATCGCTGCCCTGGGGCCATCGAAGTGGAGGCCATGGAGGTCAGCGCTGCTTGGTTTGAAGCGCCTGCGCCCGCCGTCCAGCGACCTGAGGCCGCCGCCGTTTCCCGCCGGGCGCCGCTAATCGCCGGCGGGAGAGGCGATGAATGCGACCGCGCTCCTGCATTGGTCGCTGGTCTCACCGAGATGCGGCCTCATGCAGTCCGAAATGTTGCCGTACGTGGCTTGGGGGCAGAAGTGCTGGATGTCTGCGTGGCATTCCGCGAAGACCCAAGCGGCCTTCGACAGTCTTGATGAGCAGCCCACGGAGAGTTCGCTCATGTGCGCCTGGATGCACGCCCGAATATGTCCCTCGCCGGGCGCGATACCCGCGCACATGGACTTGAGATCGACTGTGCAATCCCGGTCCTCCGCTCGCACCGATGCAGTCGAAGCCGTGAGCAGCAGCGCCGCGCTGAGCGCCAACGTGTACAATGCTGTCCTCATGTCGATCCTCCCTTCCGTTTGTTGACGTTCACCGGCCTACTTTAAGAGATCCCAGTTATCCTCGTATTTCTCCACCGATTTGACGTCGATGAATCCGAAAGCTTTCCAAGTCGGCGGCTGACGAAATTGGGCCGCCAGATCGCTGTTCCTGACCACGAAGAATTGAGCGGGCGTTGCAGTGTCGACCCCAAGAAGGACGTACACCGTCACCTGATCCGCACGCTTGGCAAAAAGATCCCAGCGTACGTACCATGGCGCCGAATGCACGGTCTTGATGCGGACGGGTTTTGGCCGGGACCCGCGCACGCAAACAAATATGTCGTGCTTCTCGTGACTGGCGCCGGCAAACTCCGCATCGAATCCGCGTCCCTGCAGTTCGGTCATCACGAGATGCTTTCCCGTGGATTCCGCGGTAGCGGGGTACTTTCGTCTCCTCCTCTTCTTTTCCTCTGCGGTCTCGCGCATAGCGTGGTCCGCCAAACGGATACGCAGTTCTGACCCCATCGAATCGCGCGACCGGCCGTTCGAAAGCAGATGGATCCCTATTGCGTTGGAGCCGTTGCTGCGGGCGCAGGTTGACCGGTGCGGCGTGTGTGCCGTCGCTGATGGCGCCCACTGCGCCGTCCTTGCCGCCGTTGCATGCCGTGTGTTCCGGTGGCTTCAGCGGGCGTGGTGGCCTCTTGTGCTTCAGCCTCCAACGGCTCCAGCGTCGACGATAGGGCGAAGCCTAACGCCGCCCCCAGACCAAGCAGAGAAAGCGCCTTTCGCCGCGAGATCATTTCCGTTTTGATTCTTTCGTTCACTTGCTGTCTCCCTCTCAGTCACGATTGCCGAACTGGATTGGCGTCGGTTGAGCGCGATCACCTCGATGTCCGGCCGGCGAAAGTCCGTAGAGTGCGGCTCGCTGTTTGAGGCTTGCAGTGGAGTGAGTGAAGACAGCGTCGGATAGCCGTGGGTCCAAGTCGCGACCTACAGACCAGCTGACGCTTCGACATGCCATCGGACCCCCTCCAATCTCCTCAACTGTCGCGAACCATGATTGATGCGCTGGCGTTGGGTCGCCGCGGTCTTTGCTGGTTCTATTTTTCGACTTGGCGCGTCCCAAGGATGACCAAACCTCAGCGAGGCTACGAAAGGGGGGCACGACCTGTAACCTCGTAGAATTACGAGGCTGCGCCCTGAAAAATTACGGGGTCGTGGATACGGGGAAGCAAGCATTGCTAGGCCAAGTCAGATCGCCACAATTCCATGTTTGATCGCGAAGTGAATCAGTTCAGCACTGCTGCGAAGTTTGTTCATCTCCATCATTTGGTACTTATGGAATTCGACAGTTCGGGGCGAAATCGTAAGCTCGCTGGCAATCTCCTTCGCCGAGCGTCCTTCCGCTAGCAATTGCAGAATCTCTCTCTGTCTCGAGGTGAGCGCACTGGCGCCTTCCTTTCCGCCTCGAGCGCCAGTCTCGGCCTGCTCGACCACCTCTTTAGTCAAGGAAGGGGTGATGAAAGTCCTGCCTTTTAGAGCGGCGCGGATGGCGACCACCAATTCCTCGGAGGCCGAATGCTTGACCACAAAGCCGGACGCGCCAGCGTCCAGCGCGCGGCGCGCATACGCCGCGTTCTGATGCATCGTTAAGAAAACCACCTTGATGGCTGGGTGGGTCTTCCTCAGTTGAGCTAACGCCTCGAAGCCGTTGAGGTTCGGCATAGTGACGTCGGCGACAATCACATCGGGCCGCAGCTTTTCTGCTGCCTCAATCATTGCGCGCCCATCCTCAACAATCCCGACGAGCTCAAACTCGTCGTGGAGAAGGGCTTTGAGGCCTTCGGCCATCATGCGGTGGTCGTCAGCCAGCAACACGCGCGGACGAGTCATGGCGCCCCTCCTCGCTTCAATGGCGCCCAAGCCACAATGATCGTCCCATTGCCGGAAGCACTGTCGATCACGAGTTCGCCGTCGACGAGGAAGAGGCGTTGTCTCATCCCGGCAAGCCCGAGGCTCGGCCGAACTTGTTTTCGGGTTGGATCGAAACCAACGCCATTGTCTTCCACGGCAAGCTCGAGCTTGCTGCCGACTGCGCGAAGCTCGACTCCGACCGAGCTGGCGCCTGAATGGCGGGCGACGTTACGAAGCGCCTCTTGCGCGACCCTGTAAAGACAAAGGGACAGGGCCTGGGGCGGCTCGTCGACGTTGCCGGTCGCTCGGAAGCTCGTCGGAATTCCCTCTACGGCGCCGAAGCGCGCGCACTCGGCCTTGAGCGCCTCGATCAATCCGAGGTCTTCGAGAATTGCGGGATGCAGCGCGTAGGACAGGGCGTGCACGTCCTCGCTGAGTTGGACGAGGTCGTGGCGTATCGAACGTATTGCTTGGCGGGCGTTCGTATCGCCCAGCCCCTTCTCCTTGCGTCCCGCGTCAATCGCGAGCAATGCTAACCGTTGGGTGACGTCATCGTGCAACGCGTGCGCCAACCGGGCGCGTTCATCCTCGTGAGCGCTGATCAGGCGTCCGTTCAGATCGCGAGCTTCCTCTTCGGCATGCCGGCGTTCAGTGATATCGATCGATATAGCGCGCAATTGCCTGGGCTTGCCCCTCTGATCGAATTCAATTCGTCCCCGAGCGGCGATCCAACGCATAGTCGAATCCGGTAAAATCACTCGATAGTCCGTTTGGTATTGGCCGTCGCTTTCAAGCGCCCCGCGAACCGCCTGGCGTAGCGACTCGCGGTCGTCGGGATGCACGATGTCGATGAAATCATCAAAATGGACGGGATGCGCCGAGTACCAGTTTCCGGAACTCCAGTCGCTTTCACTCGCTCGGACCTCGTCTTGCGGAATATCCCAAACCCAGAAGCGCAGCTTGGCGGCGGTCGCGGCCAGGCTCATGCCTTCTTCGCTTGTCCGCAGCCGGGCAAGCGCACGTCGCAGCCAGATCCAGTTGAGCAACAGACCGGCGATAAGGATCGCGCCAACCCCGGAGAGACCCGCGGCTGCGAGGATGTACCACTTGTATTGCTCCCATAGGGTCAGCTCGCTGAACCTGACAGCGCTGTTGGGCGGCAGATTGGCGTCGGCGACCTCCCATCGCCGCAGTTCCCGCCAGTCAAACTCAGGCTCCCCAAGTTTCTGTGGCGGGGTCTTGATATCGCCGGGCGATGCCCCCCGAAGAATCTGCGCGGCGACCTCGGCGGTCTTCCGGCTCAAAGTGCGGACAGAGAGAAGCGGTCCCCCCACGATGCCGCCGCCCAACTGATAGTCGTACTGGCCGAATATCGGCGCATTGGCTACCGCGTGAAGCCGGGCGAGAACATCCTCCTGTTTGTACGGAACCCCCTGCGCGTCGATAACGAGGTCGCCGAAATAGATCGCGGTGTCGGGCGGCAGGGCGGCGACGCGCTTCTGGATCTCGCCGAACGATAGGTCATTCATGAAAACTGACTTGACCCGACCCTCGAACGGATGGAATGCGCGAAGAAATTCATTGACCCAGAATCTTTCGATCGGCGCATCGCCGATCACGACCGCCAGCGTTGTTGTGTTTGGCAGCGTTCGCAAGATGTTTTCAATGACCGCGTTCAGGTCAATCGAAACCGCGACCGTGGTGTCCTTAGCGGTGAGCGTCGCGTCTTTTATCGCTCTCGCGTCAAGGGCGGCAAAAATAACGGGCGTGGAAGGAAAGAGATCTCGTCGATGGCGCTGAATGAAGCGCGCCGCAGGACTCACCATCGTAACGATCAAATCGGGCGGATGGGTCCCGAAAAGGGCCCGCAAATAACCCACGAACGCTTCGTCCCGCTCACCGTCATTGAAACGCGCGATCTCCAACAACACCTCGTAGGGGTCTAGCGGAAAAGGAGCTTTCTTAGCCAAATCCGTGCGCAGATAATCCCCGAAGGCATCCTCGGCTTGAAAATTCCAACCGAATGAGTGCAACAGGAGTACTCGCTTCGGCTCTGCAGCCGTCGCGTTCCCTGCGACGAAAGCCAGCAGAGCAACCGCCATCCACGCTGTGCGCGCCCATCCCATGGCATACCCCGCTAATCAACAAAATTGGTTCGTACGGGGCTATAATCTCCGCATTACCAAAGAAGGTAACACCGTTGTCAAGCAACATGCGATCCGCGGCGCCGTCACGAGATGCAAAATCGGCGCCTGCCCGCGATTTCCCGATCGTTGGAACCTCGTAATTTTTCATCCCCGAAGCTAGTAAATCTTCGAGGTCATACTGACGCTTTCCCGGTCCAAGGTTCGCCCGAAAATTAGGTCGCCCCAGGCGACAACACGAAATGAAAAGATGCCTGCAAAAGAGAGAGGTTGCGCGCTTCTGGCGGACCGGCATCTTGGCTTGATGGAGGGCGTACGCGGCCTCCTTGAGAATGAGTTTGAGGCGGTTGTGGTGGTGGGGGATGAAGTCTCGCTGTTCGAGAGTGTGCGCCAGCTCCATGTCGCTCTGGCCATGGTCGATCTCTCGCTGCGACGCGGAGATGGGCTGGGCTTAATTCGACGGATGCGGAGCAATTTCCCCCAGCTGAAGCTGATTGCTCTCAGCGTCCATGACGAAAAGAGCGCGGAGTTGGCGGCTATCGAGGCGGGGGCCAATGGGTTTGTCCTTAAAAGATCGATCGCGACGGATTTGCTCCCGACCATCGACGCCGTGCTTGTGAGTGGCGTAACGTGACATTGTCCCTTGGGGTTCTGTCCGCGAGGGCACAATGAAGGCCCGGCGCGGAAAATGGGAGGACACGTGGATGGGGGGTGCGATCAGCCGACGCGCCGATAAGCTCGCACAAAGTCTGCTTGCGTTTGCGCTTTCAGCGGCACTGATCGCGGAGCCCGCGATGGCGCAGGCGCAAGACAATCCGGCGGCGCCCGCTGCTCCGACGACCGACGCAGAGGCCAACGCTGCCGGGCCGGCGGCCGGAGAGAGCTTCAGCCGTGACGAGCTCGAGAAGCTGCTTGCTCCAATCGCGCTTTATCCCGACCCTTTGCTGGCGCAGATGCTCCCTGCGAGCGCCTATCCCGTACAGATCGTCCAGGCGCAGCGCTGGCTTGACAAAGACAAGGCGCTCGTCGCCAAAAACGATTATTCCAGCATCGACAACCAGAATTGGGATCCGGCGGTGAAGGCGCTTGCACGCTTTCCTGAGGTCATCAAGACGATGAGCGCGGATTTGGATTGGACGACCGACCTCGGCGACGCCGAGGTGAACCAGCCGCAGGACGTAGCCGAAGTCATCCAGGACCTTCGCGCCAAGGCGGAAGCGGCGGGGACGCTCAAGACAACGGATCAGCAGACGATCGAACGCGTGGAGGCGAGCGCACCGCCAGGGGCCGGCGCGCCCCAGGGGTCGACAACGCCGCAAGCCGCGGCGAGTTATATCTCCATCCAGCCCACCGATCCTTCAACCGTCTATGTCCCGACTTATGACCCCTCTGCGGTCTATCAGCCCTATTCCGGCGTCGCGCCCCTCTTGGGCTTCGGGGCTGGCATCGCGGTCGGCGCGCTGTGGAACAACAACTACTGGAATTGGGGAACCGGCGCGATCTATCCGCCGACATGGGCCGGCTATTCAGGCTGGAGCGGCGCCATCAACAACGGCAACGTCAACATCGGCAACACCGTAAGGCCTTGGAGGCCGAACGGCGACTATCGACCCGGCATGGGCAGTAAGCCAGGGATCGGCGCCAATCGCCCCGGCGGCGGTGGCCGACCGGGGAGACTAGGGGGCGTTGGTGGCGCCGGCCGTCCGGGCGGCGTTGGCGGGCCGGGCGGGATCGGTGGCGCCGGCCGGCCCGGAGGGATCGGGGGGCCGGGCGGCGTTGGCGGCGCAGGCCGACCCGGCGGGCCGGGGGGAATTGGCGGCGCGGGTCGTCCCGGTGGCCCAGGGGGAGTTGGCGGTCCAGGGCGTCCGGGTGGCGGGCAAGCCGCCAATCGTCCAGCCACACGTCCGGCGGGGCGTCCTGGCGGTGGCGGCGGCGCCCGCCCCGCGGCGAGACCCGTTGGTCGTCCTGCTGGGCGGCCGAGCATGAGCCGGCCGGGAAGCTCGGCCATGGGGGGTATGAGGATGGGTGGGGCCAACGCGGCTTTCGCCAGCCGCGGCGCATTCAGCCGTGGCGGAATGCAGGGCGGCTTCGGCGGCGGCGGACGTGGAGGCGGCTTCGGTGGCGGCGGGCGTGGCGGAGGCGGCTTCGGCGGTGGCGGGCGCCGCGGCGGCGGCGGACGTGGCGGCGGCGGACGGCGCTCCGATATCCGCCTCAAGCACGATATCGTGCTGCTCGGGCGGCTCGATGACGGCCTCGGCTACTATCGCTTCGTCTACAACGGCGGCCACACCGCCTATGTCGGGGTGATGGCGCAGGAGGTGCGGACCCTGATGCCGGAAGCGGTAACGCTCGGCCCTGACGGCTATATGCGCGTTTCCTACGACCGGCTTGGATTGCCGTTCGAGACCTACGACCAGTGGCTGGCGAGAGGCGCGCATTTACCGAGTGTGAAACCGGCCGCGCATTGATGGCTGTGCCGCCTGGCTCGCGTGCGCGGCGGCTACGGATAAGGCAAGTCGATGGCGGGAACGCGGACGAGGACAACGAGGATGACAATGAGGATCGGCGGCATTCTTGCAACGGCCGTCTTGATCGCCGCTGCGCTTCCAGCGCGCGCACAAGAGACCTATTCGACTCCGGAAGCAGCAGTGAAGGACCTGGTCGATTCTGCCAAAGCCAAGACGCCAGGCTTCGGAGACCGCATTCTCGGCAAGGATGGCGCGGCGTTGCTCAGGTCAGGGGACGCTGACCAGGACGCCGAGAACCTGAAGGAGTTCAACGAAGCGGCGGCGGCTGAGATCGCGATCGACGATGGGCCGGACGGCACGAAAATATTGCGCGTCGGCAAGAACGGCTGGACCTTGCCGCTGCCGCTCATCAAGAATGACGCCGGCTGGCATTTCGACGCAGCTCGGGGAAAGGAGGAAATGACCAATCGCCGGGTCGGATACAACGAGCTCAGCGCCATCGAAGCGTGCAAAGCCTATGTCGCCGCCCAGGACGAATATTTCAAACTGGATCGCGACGGCAACGGGCTACGTGAGTACGCGGGCAAGATCATCTCGACGCCGGGAACTCACGACGGTCTCTACTGGCCGCCAGAGAACCAGGCCGATATGTCGCCGCTCGACGGTTTCGCAGAAGACGCCAATCTGCGTGGCCGTTCGGGTGAGAAGCCGGAACCTTACGACGGCTATTACTTCCGCGTCCTGACCGCGCAGGGACCAGCGGCGCCGGGGGGCGCCTTTTCATATCTCATCAACGGCCACATGATCGCAGGCCACGCCATGGTCGCTTGGCCCGCCGCCTATGGCGACAGCGGCGTCAAGACCTTTATTTGCGGTGAAAACGGCCTCGTCTACCAAAAGGACCTCGGGCCGAACACCGCCGCTCTCGGCGCGTCAATGGCCCAGTTCAATCCCGGCGCGAACTGGAAAGTCGTCGAGTAGCGGCAACACAACGAAGAGTCGCTGACCATTCAGACGCTAGAAATGGCTGGGCTTCCTTTTCGCGAGCGGCGACAGGCCGCGGCCGCAAGGCCTGCGATGTCGACAACCTGAGACGGATCAATGCGTCCGCCGCAACGGATGCGCGTCCGCACAACTCCTTTGGATCGCGGCGCAACTCCGCAGGCTATACTCCCCCAACAGACTAGGCCGTGTGGACGAATTTTCGACAGATGATGTTTTTGGGATTCCCGCGGTGAATCAGGCGTGATTCATAGGACTCCGACCGAATCAGGGGCCGGGGTCCATGTCGACAAAGATGGATGAGAACGATTGGGCGCACACGCTTGCGGTGTTCCGGGCCTGCCTGCCTCGGCGTGGACGGAGGGCCGAGGACGATCGCCGCTTCCTCGAGGCGCTTCATTTTTTCACCGTCGAGAACGTTCGCTGGCGCGCGCTGCCGGAGCGCTTCGGTCATTGGAACAGCGTGTGGAAGCGCTTCGATCGCTTGAGCAAGGCTGGCGTCTTCGAGGCCTTCTTCGACACGCTCGCGTCCATGAGTTCCACGGCGCATCTCCTTCAGATGTTCGACTCGACCACCGTGCGCGCTCATGTCTCGGCGGCCGGAGCAAAGGGGGGCAAGAAGGCCAGGCGCTCGGGCGCTCGCGTGGCGGCTTCACCACGAAAATCCACGCAAAATCGGACGCCTCCGGCGACATCATCGCCTTCGACCTGACCGGCGGCGAAGCCCCCGACGGGCGTCACTTCGAAACCCTGCTCGATATCGGGCCCGACATTCAGCCGCGCGCCGTCATCTGCGACAAAGGCTACGCCAGCAAGGCCAACCGGGACGCCGCGAGAGCGCGCGGCGTCGCTCCGGTCATCCCGCACAAGGCGAACGAAAAGAACAAGCCGGCCTTCTTCGCACGAACGCTCTACAAAGCCCGCGCCCGCATCGAGCAGGGCGTCGGACGGCTCAAGCGCTTCAAGCGGGTCGCGCTACGCTGCGAAAAGACCGCCCAAAACTTCAGATCGATCGTCAGCTTCGCCGCCGGCCTTTGCTTGATCAAATTCGTCCACACGACCTAGTGACAGGCCCGCAATAGGAGGGCGAGATGAAAGCGATCTCCCATTTTCTTCGGATTACTGTCCTCGGCGGCGTGCTCTTTCTGACGCCGATTGTGGTGCTCGCCATCATTTTGGGCAAGGCGTTCGACCTTGCGCGTCGCGGATTGAAGCCGATGGCCACGATCATTCCAGATAGATTTGTCTCTGGGGTGACCATGGAAGCAATTTTGGCGATCGTTCTTATTGCGATTTTGTGCTTTCTCGCCGGCTTGTTCGCCCAAACCCGACCAGCGCGGCGAATCATGGCCGAGTTGGAGTCTTCTGTTCTCTCCAAGGTTCCTGCTTATGAGTATTTGAAGCAAGCAGGCGCGAGCGTAATGGGTCTCGGCGAAACGGTTGATCATCCGGTTGTATTCGCGCAACTTGGCGGCGCTTGGCGGATCGCGGTCCAGACCGGTGTGGTGGGCGGCGGCTTGGTCGCGATCTTCGTCCCGAATTCCCCGAATCCGATGTCCGGATCGGTCTTTCTCGTCGCCGCCGACAGCGTCCGTCCAGCCAAGGTTCCACTCGCCACGGCTATTGGTTGCCTCAGGCGTTGCGGCGCTGGGTCGGAAGTGTTTCTGACCGCGTTCACGCCCAGCGTACCGACAATTCAGGGGTGACAAAGCTCGTTCGTCGAAGTCGGTAAGGGCGATATTCCGATGACGTGGCCGCAATCATGGGTCACGTTCGCATCGGCCCAACATGATCGCTCTGGGCTTTGGGCGGCGTCGCGCAGCGCAGCGTTTCCAATGGCGCCGAGTAGCCGTAGGGCCAGGCGGCCTGCCTTAGCTCTCCGCGCGCCGGCCAAGACTGCTGGCAAGGATCTGGATGCTCAACAAAAGCACCCATAGGGGAAAAAGCACGAAACTCCAGCGCAGAAAGGGACTGCCGAGGAGCAGCAATACAGCCAGCAGGTAGCCCAGCGCGGCCAGCCAGCGGGGCGCGAAATGCGTGGACATCGCGACCGTCGAGGTGGAGATCATAAACACGCCGGCCATTCTGACCATGTAGACGTTGACGAGGTTGTATGAAAGCGTCCTCGCAAAGCGAAACACCGGCGAGCCGAACGCAGCGGGATCGTCTTTGAACGCCACCAGCATCGCGCCGACGATCGCGGCGGCGACGAACAACATGCACAGGAACAGAAGGCCGCTTCCCAAAAACACAGTCGCAAAGAAGCGATCCTCCCGTGCTCCGAGCCGGTCGCGAATGACGCCGATGAACCACAGAAAGGCGATCCCGGCGAAAGGGATGAGATTGAGCGCCAGTGCGACCTCGGCGGTGTTGGCCGCGAGCCACGAGCCCGGCGCCTGCGGATCGGCGGGAATTGCGCTCCATAGCAATCCGAAGCTCGTTAGGGTCAGCAGGGAAAAAACGACGCCTGCGACCGCGGCGGCCCGCGGGGTTCTCAATCCCGCGTCCGTGAAACCTTCGGCTTGGCTCATGTTCTTCGCTCTTCCGGGATTTGTCGAACCGACCGAACCGCGACTGTAGCAGCATCATCTTCGGCCCGCCGGAATTGCGTATCAGTCCTTGGGGACCGGCGGGGGTCGTCGGATCGCCTAAAGCGCGAGCCAACAATGCTCGATCCTTGTGTCTTCGCGTCATCGATCCCATACACGACCAGGATCGCCTGAGAAATCGGACAATCGTAGCAACGACAGACCGGTCGGCCCGCGATGCAGCCCTGGTTCATTCCGATGTTCTACATGAGCGGCGCTGTGCTGGGCGGGCTCGCGCTGCCGCGAATTGAGCAGGCCTACCTCTCAGGCTACACTCTAGCTGTGTCGGTGGCCTCGGCCCAGGCGCTCCTCTCGGCCGCGTCTTCTGGCATGATGGCCCTGACCGGCATCGTGTTCGCCATGGCTTTCGTGATGGTGCAATTCAGCGCGATCGCCTATTCCCCTCGGCTCGTTCTTTGGTTCGCGCGCGACCGGATGCTGTTCCACGCACTGGGCGCGTTCACGGCGACTTTCATCTATGCGCTGTTCACGCTCGCCTGGGTCGATCGCGGCGGCTCGGCAAAGGTCCCGCTATTCTCGATGTTGCTCGTCGGGATCATGATCATTGTCAGCATGCTCCTGTTTTCAAGATTGATGCAGCGCCTGGGCGACCTTCAGATCGGCAACGTGCTTCACCTGCTTGGCGATCAGGGGCGCGCCGTCGTCGGCGAGATGTTCCGCCGCCTGGACGATGCGGCCGCGCCCCCTCATCCCGCGAAAAGCGCGGCGCGCGCGGCGCGCACGGCGCGGATCGGCCGCGTGACCCAAACGGTGAAATATTTTGGTAAACCGCGCACTCTCGCCAAGCTCGATGTCGATTCCCTTGTCGCGCTGGCGCGGAAGGGAGGGGGGACGATCGTGATCGCATGCGCGGTCGGCGATACGCTGGTCGAGGGTTCGGCTCTGCTGCATGTTCACGACTCGGGAACGCCGCTGCCGGAGGACGCACTGAGGCGCGCCGTCCATCTTAAGCGCGAGCGAACCTTCGAGCAGGATCCAAAATATCCGATCCGGCTTCTTGTCGACATCGCAATCAAAGCATTGTCGCCGGCGATCAACGACCCGACGACCGCGGTCCAGACCATCGACCAGATCGAGGACCTCCTGCGCCGTCTCGGCGCGGCGGAACTGGACGCCGGCTACGCCGTCGATGAGAGCGGCGCTCTACGGCTGGTGTTCCCGACGCCGACCTGGGAGGACTATCTCAGCCTCGCGTTCGATGAGACTCGGCACTTCGGCTCGAATTCGGTGCAGGTCATGCGGCGAATGAGGTCCGCCCTAGTGGGTCTCGGGGAATCGTTGCCGACCCAAGAACGGGTAGAGACGGTGATACGTTATCTCGAGCACCTCGACCGTGTCATCGGCGCCTCGCCGTTCGACGTCGAGGACAAGAGGATGGCGCTGCAGGAAGATCGGCAGGGCATCGGCCTGTCTCGGCGGCAATCGGACGCGACCTGAACCGTTTGGTTCGTCGAAGGCTCAATCCTCGGACGCAACCGGGATTCGCCCTTCGCGGATCGCTTTGGCAAAGCTGCGATAGTCGCGAAGGTTCTGGTCGGCATATTCAACCGCGAACTCGCACACCGCGTCGTCGAACGTCGTATTGGAGCCCATGTAGCCGGCAATCCTTGCCGGGTCGCCGGATCGCGCATGCGCCCGTGCAAGCGCCCAGGCGCAGAGCTTGCCGAATTCCTTCAAAGTCGTGAGGTCCCAGTCTTCCGGGATCGCTGAGATTTTCGCATCGCGAAGCTGACGGAAGTAGTAGTCGCGGCCAATCACTCCGCGCGTCCAGCCGAGGAAAATGTCGCTCGCCGCCTGCATGAGACGCTGACCCGCCACGACCCGCTCGCCATGGTTCCTGTGCACCGACTTGCCGGCGTAAGGTTCGAGGACAGACTTTCGCGCTTCCTTGACCTGCAGGAAAATTGGATCGTCATCGGCCGCCATGAACAGCCCGAGCGCGCAATAGGTGCCGACGCTGCCCACGCCGACGACTTTGATCGCGAGGTCGAACAGCCGAAACCGGTCAAACAACACGCGAATATGCTCGGGCAACGAGTTCCGATAACCTTCGAGCGCCTCGACGTATCCTGTCCTGACGCCCGGAGCCTGTTCGGCCGTGGGATGGAAGATCAGCGGCGGCGCGTCCTTGATCCTCGGCGCGGATCCCAAATGCTCGACCAGCTTCGGGAACAGGCTTTCAGGCAAGCTTTTCCGGCGCGCCTGCTCGACTCTCTGCCTCACCCGCTCTACCTCGGCTCCGGAAGGCAGGACCTTGAGAACGCGGTCGAGATCGATGCGATCGTACCACACGTCCAGCGCGCGCATCGAGGCATAATCCGCCATTCGTTCACGGTACGAGCACACGGACTCCGTCGCCGCCTTCGCCCCCGCGCTGTGGGGCAGGTCGATATGACGAGCCGCGATGACAATGCTGGCCGTGAGCCGCTTAACGTCCCACTCCCAGGGCGCCGGCAGGGTTTCGTCGAAATCGTTGATGTCGAAGAAGATGTTGCGCTCGGGCGTTGCGAAACCGCCGAAATTCATCAGGTGAGCGTCGCCGCAGGCCTGCACGCGAAGTCCGGACGTCGGCGTCGAGGCCAGATCGGCCGCCATGATTGCGGCCGCGCCGCGATAGAAAGCAAAGGGCGATTGGGCCATGCGGGAGAAGCGTAACGGGATCAGTTCGGCGATGCGGCCTTCGTTAGCCTCGCGCAGAAGCTCGACCGGATCGAGCCGATCCGTAGGCGGCTTCCAACCCCCGTGCGCGGCGCGTGGCGTAGCGTCACGCAGCGCCTTGCCTGCGGCGCGGCGCTCGTCGGCGGATCGGTATGCGGCGGGGGCGCCGGAGGCGTCTTTTGCCGGTTCGTGTTTCGCGTTGGACTTGCGCATGCTCCCTCTCCCCAGCCGAAATAGCACGGCGCGCACGGCGGGAGCATAAGCCACGCACTCGCCCCGGCGCTTCAATGTCAACCGCAATGTCTAGCGAAACGTCAATCGAACGTGAACCGCAATATCAATCGCGGGCTACGGCTCGGGGTATGTGGTGATCGCCATACAACCCAGACATCGTCGCCTGGCAAGCGATGCGACGACACCGACTGGCGCTCTTTCGCGAATTGCCGACAACTCTTGACGCCCGGGCTATCCTGCGGCGGAAGTTCCAGGAATGCGCGAGAAAGAGTGAGCCACGATCGCCGGTATGCGCCCGCAACACTGCGTAATCGCGATTTCATTCTCGATGTCCTTCGCGATGTCCCGCCAACGACGGGCATCATCCTTAAGGTCGCATGTGGCTCGGGCGAGCACGTCGTTCATCGTGCGAGAAATCTCCCGAGCCTCGTTTTCCAACCTTCCGATCCTGATCCCGATGCCCGGCTGGGTGAAGGCCACGGGTGCCACGAATGTACGCGCGTCCATTGCCCTGGACGCCTTGCATTCGGTTTGGCCAATCGCATCAGCCGACGGGATTATCTGCATCAACATGATCCACATCTCACCTTGGGAGGCGACTGTGGGATTGATCAAAGGGGCGGCCGCCATCCTCGCTTCGAAATCGCCGCTCTGTCTCTACGGTCCAAACAAACGCGAAGGGTTCGCAACGGCGCCGAGCAATCAAGCCTTCGACCAGAGCCCTCGCGATCGCGACCCGAACTGAGGTCTGCGAGACCTCGAAGCGGTCGCCGCACGGCACAAACCTTAGGATTCCAGGGTCCGGTTATCACCGAAATGCCCGCAAACAATCTGAGCGCGGTGTTCCGTCGAATGTGATCGTGGGCGACCCGCCCTCGCCTTAGCTTTTCGCGTTCGCCCGATACTTGCTGCTGGCCTCGGGGATCTCAACTGCGCGTGCCGTTCCCGTCTCATTGACCCAACGACGACTGCTGCCCAGTTTAGTTCAGGCCGATGCTCTTCGAGCCTGTCGCCTTTCCGACGCTGCGACGGCGAATCTGTCTAGCAGCCGTCGTATTGCTGGCGGATCGAAGTGCGTCTCCTCGTCGAGAGTTTGACGCTGCCCCGTCGGCTCTGGAAATGGGATGACGGGCGCAAGAAGGGGCGGAGTCTCGAACTCTGTGCCCGCCGCCATGGGTGGACGTGACTCGACGGTGCTGAAAGGTGCTCCCGCGATCCGGTCCAGCGAAGCCGGCGCAACGTTTGGGGGGAGAACCGGTTTGGCGAAGGACTGAGGGTCCATCCGACGATTGGCCGACTGATCGATGCCCGTCGCGACGACCGACACCCGCATCGCTTGCTCGAGAGCAGGGTCGATAATCGCGCCCACGATAATGTTAGCTTCCTCGTCGACTTCCTGGCGTATCCGGCTTGCAGCCTCGTCCACTTCATACAGCGTCAGATCCTTGCCGCCAGTGATCGAAATCAGAACGCCCCGGGCTCCTTTCAGTGAGGCATCGTCGAATAGTGGGTTGGCGATCGCCGCTTCGGCGGCGCGATGCGCGCGATGGTCCCCCGCCGCTTCGCCGGCCCCGATCATGGCGGTCCCCAATTCGCTCATTATCGCGCACACGTCCGCGAAGTCGAGATTGACAAGCCCCTCCTTGACCATAAGGTCAGTAATGCAGGAGATGCCCGAGCAAAGCACCTGATCCGCCATCCCGAAAGCGTCGGCGAAGGTCGTCCGCTCGTTGGCGACACGGAACAGGTTCTGATTCGGGATGATAATCAGCGTGTCGACGGCCTTGCGCAGCTCGGCAATACCGGCCTCAGCGACCCTCATCCGGCGACCACTCTCGAAGTGGAACGGCTTGGTGACGACGCCGACGGTAAGGATTCCCATTTCGCGAGCGGCTGCGGCGATGATTGGGGCCCCCCCTGTGCCCGTGCCGCCACCCATGCCGGCGGCGAGGAAAACCATGTTCGAGCCGGCGAGGCAGTCGCGAATTTCCTCCAGCGTCTCCTCTGCCGCCGCCTTGCCGATCTCCGGCCTGGAGCCGGCGCCGAGACCCTCTGTCAGCTGAAGGCCCATCTGGATAATGCGTTGGGCGCGCGACGAGCCGAGAGCCTGCGCGTCAGAGTTGGCGACGACGAAGTCGACCCCGGACAGGCCGCAGGCGATCATATTGTTGATCGCGTTGCCCCCGGCGCCTCCCACGCCGCACACCACAATGCGGGGCTTCAGTTCTTTCAGTTGGGGGGTCTTCAGATTGATCGGCATATCTAGGCTCTCCTGCTGGGCGCTCGATTCTTTACCGCCTCCATAGCTGAAGCTGGCCCATTAGGGAGTAGCTTTTCCGGTAGCGCGAGACCTGCGACGCACGGCCGGCTCTTTTGGGCAGATGGTGGCGTCGTGCTGGAGCCTTTACCTCTATGGTTAACGTTGCCTTAATCGGGACGAAGAAGCCGCGCGATGAACCGTAGCCCGATGCTTTGAGCGGAAGGGTCTCCGACCTAAAGCATCATCCGCCTCGGGCGAAGCTGCGGACTGAAGCGATTCGCGGCATGATACGGGCACCCACCTTCACGGCTTCGATCCGACCCGCCTTGACCAGGCGTCTGACCGTCTTGTCGCTCACGTCGCCGAGCAGCGCCTGCGTAGCCCTAACCGAGATCAGCTCTGGCTCCTCTGCAAAGCGCTTGGCTTGTCGTTCGTTTACGGGCCTCACTTCCCATATCGAATTGTTGACCTTCGCTCAACTTATTATCTAATTGTCAATATGAGTTAAAACGTCAATGTGGCAATGCATTACTGTAAAGCCACAAAGGGCTTGATTTGTGCCGCAAAGGTTTACCACTGCGCAACAGAGCGTTTCCGGTTGCATGCTTTCGAACGCTCCGGCCTGAAACGAGGTAAGGCTCAACTTGAGGGATGGCAGGATTTCGTTTGGCTTTTTTTTTGCAGCACAACGCTCCGGCTATCCGAGCGCGACTGGCTCATCGCGAGGGTTACTTTGCTGTGCTTGCCTTCCCGAGCATCTCAAGTCGCTGGCCGAGTCAGCGTCCGCCGGCCGCCCTCGCAGAATAGTTTCCGTCGCCAGTCCTACCAAGAGGACGATTTGCTCCTTTGATGGAGAGCCCGAGACGCCGAGGTTCTTCTTCAATTGACTGAGGCTGGCCGGCAGCAGCCAGTGGCTCAGCAGGCAAGCTCCGCGTCAGAACGGCGATCTCGCCGGTGTCGGGGAGCGCTCACAGCAAACGGCGCCAGTCTGGCGCTAGATTCTCCGCGAAATGGGCGCTAAAGCTCGTGCTGGCGCGGAAAGGGCTCGACCTT
This sequence comes from uncultured Alphaproteobacteria bacterium, assembly GCA_963726105.1. Lineage (GTDB taxonomy): Bacteria > Pseudomonadota > Alphaproteobacteria > Rhizobiales > Beijerinckiaceae > Roseiarcus. The sequence continues at coordinate 235,683 of CAVSBJ010000006.1, read as the reverse complement.
CGACACGAAAAATCAAAAAGAGCGCGCTCAAAGCACAGGTTGTTGGTCAGCCACCCTCATCCCACCCGCGGCAGCCGCACCACCTTAACGGCCTCCTCGCCGATAACGATCGACCTCAGCCTCTCATCCCAAAGCTGTAGCGCACGCGTTTTGCGTTCGAGCATGTCGGTGTGCACGTAATGGCGGACGAGCGTCCGGGTCTCTTTGCCGCCCAATTCATGCCCGACGATCGCGCCGACCCGGTCGAGTGCAATCCCCATCTCCGCCAATATGGTCGCGAACGTTCTTCTGAGATCGTGGCTCGTGAACTTAGAGATCGGCAGCCTAGCCCCGCGCGTCAAGAGATAGTGGCCGATACGGGCCGAGGTCATGACCACGCCTTTCGCCAGCAGGAACAGCGGGCCCTTGTCGATGTCAGACAGTCGTTGCTCGATGATCTCGCGTGCTGCACCTCTAACTGGCGTTAGGCGCTGACGTCCATTTTTCGAGCGCGAAGGAGGCAACCTCCAAATCCATCTTTGGCAATCGATCTCCTCGGCGCGAAGTCCGCTGATCTCCCCGCATCTGGCGCCCAACAGAAGCTCGAGTTTTAGAATGTCTGCCGCTTCAAGAGAAAGCGCGTCGGTATCCAACCACTTCCAGACCAACTCGATTTCCTCGCGGGTCAGGACCCGATCGCGCGGGGCGCCTCGGTCATATGGCGCCAGCCCCGCCGTGGGATCCTGCTCAACGATGTCCTGCGAGAGCGCCCAGCGAAACATAGCCGTGCAAACCTGCCGAAGTTTTTCCGGCCGCCCTTGGCCCCAATCGACGATCGAGTCCAGGATTGCCCGCATGTCCCGTCGGCAAATATCGGCGGCATATCGTTGGAGGATGGGCGCCAGTGTGCGCCTCAGACGGCTCTCAATCGACTTGGCTGTGCGCAGGCGGCCAACAACTCGCCGTCGCGTATAGATGTCGATCAACTTCTCAACGGTGATCCGCCAGGCCGCCGAACAGCTTTACAAGAGCTTGCGGCGCCCTTTCCGAGTCGGATCGGACCACCAATCGCGCGGCTCGTGAAAGGGCGCTTCAAACCTCGCCTTCTTCTAAAATCAATACCACAGAGCCGCCGGGTCAACGAGAAAATGCCGATTCCTTTGACGGGCGCCGGGCCCGCGTCACCGGACAGGCGAGCCGCCTCTCGTGGCGCCGGCTTGCGATGGGCCTGCAAACCGACGTGTCGCTAGGGCTTCGCCTCGTCGTTGTCTTTGTTCCGCGCTGAAAGGACCGTCCAGCCGCGAAGATACGGCGAAGGCTTATGACAGCGCGTTCATCCCGCCTCGGCAAACTCCTGCGCCTCGGCCAACTCAACCGACACGAGTTGGCTGACTCCCCTCTCCGCCATGGTGACGCCGAACAAGCGGTCCATGCGCGACATCGTGACCGGATTGTGGGTGATGGCGACGAAGCGGGTGTCGGCGCGCTTGCGCATCTCCTCGAGCAGATCGCAGAAGCGCTCGACATTGTAATCATCGAGCGGCGCGTCGACCTCGTCAAGCACGCAGATCGGCGCCGGGTTGGTGAGGAACACGGCGAAGATGAGCGCAAGCGCGGTCAGCGCCTGCTCGCCGCCCGAAAGAAGCGTCAGCGTCTGAGGCTTCTTGCCTGGCGGCTGAGCGAGAAGCTCGAGTCCCGCCTCGAGCGGATCCTCGGATTCGATCAGCTGCAGCTCGGCGTTGCCGCCTTCAAACAGCGTCGAGAACAGATCCCTGAAATGGCCGTTGACCACATCGAAAGCGGCGACAAGCCGTTCGCGCCCTTCCTGATTGAGGGTGCCGATCGCGCTCCGCAGGCGCTTGATCGCTTCGGTCAGATCGTCGCGCTCGGAGATCAGCTTGTCGCGACTCGCAAGGAGCTCGACGAGTTCCTCGTCAGCGCGCAGGTTGACGGCTCCGAGCCGTTCACGCTCCTGGCGCAAATTCTCGAGCTTGCGTTCGACCTCGACGCCCCCGGGCAGCGGCTTATCAGCTTTATGGTCGGCAAGCGCGGCGAGGCCGGCCGGCTCGCAATCCAGTTCGCTCGCGATCGCGTGCTTAAGCTCTTCGTCCCGCGCACGCGCGCCTTCCACGCGCTCTTCGGAGGCGGCGCGCTGCTCGCGGGCGACGCTCATGGCTTCCAGCGCCTGACGAGCGGCGCGATCGGCGTCAGCGAGCGAAGTTTCGGCGAGCGCGAGAGCGTCGGCGGCCTCCTTTCGCGCGGATTCCGCGTGGCCATGTTCGTCGGCGAGCGCGCGACGCGTCCGAGAAAAGTCAGTTGGCGCGTCGGCAAGTTCCGCCCGCTCGCGCTCCGCTTCCGCCTTTCGCTCGGTGAGCTCGGCGATGCGGCTTTGCGCGTGGTGGCGCCGCTCATCCCAAGACGACCGTTCGGCGGCGATCGCAGCGCGTCGCGTGGCGCGCGCGGCAGTCTCGCGGGCAATGGATTGCGCCGTCGCCCGTGCTTCGGCGAAGGCGGTTCGATCGCGCACGGCGGCCTCGCGCGCCTGCTCAAGGCTCGCAGCGACGTCGTCTCCCGGCCCAAGCTGCTCAAGCGCGGCCGCCGCGCCGGCTTTGCGTTCCGCGGCCTCGTTGCGCGCGGCGCCAGCGCGCGAAAAGGCCTCTTCGACGGCCGATAGACGCGTAAGCGTTTTGGCGCGGTCGCGCTCAAATTGGGCTAGGGCGTCGCGAGCGGCGTCCGATGCAATCCGAGCGGCGCGAGTGCGCCCGCGCCATTCCGTTTCCGCCGCGGCGGCCTCGCGGGTCGCGCTCGCCGCGCTCGCCGCTTCGACGCTGAGCGTCGCGGCCGCTTGACGCGCCGCCTCAGCTTCCCGCTCAAGGTCGCCAAGTCTGTTCTTTTCCGCCAAGCGCCGGGCGGTGGCGGTCGGCGCTTCGGCGGCGGAAATGAAACCGTCCCAGCGCCACAAATCGCCTTCGAGCGACACGAGCCGCTGGCCAGGTTTAAGCTCTTGTGCGAGCCGCTTGCCGTCCGCGCGACCGACCACGCCGACCTGGGCCAGGCGGCGGGCGAGCGCTCGCGGCGCGGAAACGCGCGCCGCAAGCGGATCGGCTCCGGCCGGCAGCGATGGATCCCCGCTGGCGCTCTCGATCAACGACCAGTGCGCGGGCGCCGCGTCGTCAACCGAGGCCTCGAGATCGTCGCCCAGCGCCGCGCCAAGCGCGGCCTCATACCCGCGCGCGACGCTGACCGCGTCGACCGCCCGAGGCCAAGGGCCGCTCGAGTCGGAGCCGAGAAGTCCGGCGAGCGTGCGCGCTTCCGTCTCCAACCTTTGCGCCACACGTTCGGCATCCGCCAACGGTCCGCGGCGTTGCGCCTCGATCTCTCGAGCTGCGGCGTGCCGCTCCTCGGCCGCCAGAGTTTCACGCTCGGCCGCTGCGAGCGCCCCGGCGGCTTCAGCGACGACGCCACTGCGCGCGGCGTGCACAGAGTTGTCGAGGCTCGCGCCGCCGAGCGCCTCACGCTCGCGCTCGATCCCGGCATACTCCGCTTCGAGACGCGTGAGGCGGCGCCCCTCTTCTTCAAGAGTGCCGATCAGCGCCCGCCTGCGAGCGGTAAGATCGGACGCGGCGGCTTGCGCCTCTGAAAGCACGCTCTCCGTGCTAGCGAGACGGCGCTGGGCGCTTTCCTCCGCATCGCGGGCGCGCGCGGCGTCCTCGTCGGCCTTCGCGCCTTGCTCGATCAGCGTGGCGTCCTCAGCCGTAAGCCTGTCCATGACTCCTGCCGCATCGGCGATGAGCGCTTCCTCGCGCTGAACATCGCCTGAGAATTGAGCGACCCGGCGATTGAGCTCCGCCTCGCGCTCCTTGGCGCGCTTCTCTTCCGCTTCGAGCGCCTCGCGAGCGAGCGCGATGCGATGCAAGGCCGCGCCGCGGCGAGTCTCCTCCTCGCGCAAGGGCGCCAAGGCTGCGGCGGCGAGCGCCTGCAAACGCGCGCCCTCGGCTTGCGCGCGGGTGCGCTCGGAGACTTCGAGAAGGTCGGCGTCGAGCCGCCGGCGCGCCTCGGCGAACGCCACTTCATGTTCGCGCCAGGCGATGAGGCGCGCTAGCGCCTCATGACGGCGGATCGCGCCGGCGAGCTCGCGGTAGCGGTTCGACTGGCGCGCCTGCCGCTTGAGGCTGTCAACCTGAGCGTCGATCTGCTTCAGCACGTCCTCCACGCGGATGAGATTGTCCTCGGCGCCCTTCAGCCGAAGCTCAGCTTCGTGCCGGCGCGAGTGGAGGCCCGAGACGCCCGCCGCTTCCTCGAGGATCAGACGGCGCGCCTGGGGCTTGGCGGAAATGATCTCACCAATCTGGCCCTGGCGCACGAGCGACGGAGAGCGCGCGCCGGTCGAGGCGTCGGCGAACAGGAGTTGCACGTCTCGCGCACGCACCTCCTTGCCGTTGACGCGGTAGGTCGAACCGTTGTCGCGTTCGATGCGCCTCGTGACCTCGATCGTCTCGGAATCATTGAAGGCAGCGGGCGCGCGTCGGTCCGAGTTGCTGAGCACCAGGCCAACCTCGGCGTTGTTGCGTGAGGGTCGCCGGCCTGAGCCGGAAAAGATCACGTCCTCCATCCCGGAGGCGCGCATGCTTTTGAACGAACTCTCGCCCATCACCCAGCGCAAAGCTTCGACGAGATTCGACTTGCCGCAGCCGTTCGGCCCGACGACGCCGGTCAGGCCGGGCTCAATCTTGAACTCGGCGCTGTCGCAGAAGCTCTTGAAGCCGGTCAGGCGCAAGCGCTCGAATTTCATCGTACTGACCCTTCGGTCCGGGACGGCGCATCCGTGCGCCGCTCGCAATCGTCTTTGCCCAGGCGAATCATTTTTCGCGAGGCTCAGACAGGGCTTAGCGGCCATAGGGAGGTCGCGCAATCAACCCCGGGCTTAAGAAAACTTGTGCGAAACCGAGGGATCGCGCAGCGCCGCGGCGGCAATCTCGCTGCAAGCGGCCCCGCTTAGGGCCGCACCTGCCCGTCGCCGCGCACGCGATACTTGAACGTGCAGAGCTGCTCGACCCCGACCGGCCCGCGTGCGTGCATGCGTCCGGTGGCGATGCCGATCTCGCCGCCGAAGCCGAACTCGCCGCCGTCGGCGAACTGGGTCGAGGCGTTGTGCAGGACGATCGCCGAATTGACCTCCTTCAAGAACCGCTCCGCCGAGGCCTTGTCCTCGGTCACAATGCAGTCGGTGTGATGCGAGCCGAAGGTCTCGATATGGTCGATCGCCGCCTCAAGACTGTCGACAACGCGGACCGAAATGATCGCATCGAGATATTCCGTGCGCCAATCCTCTTCGGTCGCGGGCGTCACACGCGAATCCGCCTCACGCGCCGCCGCGTCGCCGCGCACCGCGCAGCCTGCCTTGATCAGCGCGTCGATCAGCTTGCCCAGCAGGAACGGAGCGACCGCGCGATGCACCAGCAATGTCTCGGCCGCGCCGCAAACTCCAGTGCGCCGCATCTTGGCGTTGACGACGATCTTCATCGCTTTGTCGAAATCGGCGGCCCGATCGACGTACACATGCACGACGCCTTCAAGATGGGCGAACACCGGCACCCGCGCCTCGCGCTGAACGCGCTCGACCAAGCTTTTCCCTCCGCGCGGCACGATGACATCGAGCGCGCCGCCCAGGCCCTCGAGCATCTCGCCGACCGCCTCGCGCGCGGCGTAGGGCGCGCGCGCAATCGCGGCCTCAGGCAGACCGACCTCCCTCAAGCCCATCACCATGCAGTCATGGATCGCCGCGGATGAGCGAAAACTGTCGGAGCCGCCGCGCAAGACAACTGCATTGCCGCTCTTGAGACAAAGTGCGCCCGCGTCGGCGGTGACGTTCGGGCGGCTCTCGTAAATCACGCCGACCACGCCGAGCGGCGTCGCCACGCGTTCGATGATGAGCCCATTGGGCCGGGTGTAGGTCGCGAGCACCCGCCCGACCGGATCGGCCAAGGCGGCGACCTCTTCGAGCCCGCGCGCGATTGCCTCAATCCGAGTCTGATTGAGCGTGAGCCGGTCGATCAACGCCGCGCTCAGGTTCTTCGCCCGAGCATCCGCGCAGTCGAGCTCATTGGCGGAAAGAATATCGTTCGTGCGTTCGCGCAAAGTTCGCGCTCCGGCCAGGAGCGCACGATTCTTCTTCTCCGCCGGCGCGTTGGCGACCTCCCGCGCGGCGACGCGCGCCTTCGCCCCGATCTCGCGCATTGCAGCGCGAACCTCGGTCTCCGGCTCGAAGATCTGAACGACCGACATAGGATCCCCAACGCTCCGCTCGGCTACTGATTTAGTAAGCCCATGGAGAAAAGACCATTCCCCAATTATGGCAGTTCAGCACTGGAAAACGTGGAATTGCGACCGCCCATTCAATTTCGCGTGAGCAACGTAGAATCCGCTACCTCAGCTTCACGCCTTGGGTCGGAAGGCGGTGCAGAACTTGGGGTTCGTCTCCAATCGCGCGCCACCGATGAGGTCGACGCAATAGGGCACGGCGGCGAAGACCGCGTCGAGGCAGGTGCGGATCGCCGCCGGCTTGCCCGGCAGATTGATGATGAGGCTCGAGCCGCGGGTGCCCGCAACCTGGCGAGACAGGATCGCGGTCGGGACCTCGGCCAGGCTCTTCAGGCGCATGAGCTCGCCGAAGCCGGGCAGCATTCGGTCGCATACGGCCTCCGTCGCTTCCGGCGTCACGTCGCGCCGCGCCGGGCCGGTGCCGCCGGTTGTTAGGATGAGCGAACAGCGCGCTTCGTCGGCGAGCGCGATCAGCGCCGCTTCGATCGCCGGCCGTTCGTCGGGCACCACCCGCCGCTCGGGCCGCCAGTCCGTCGCCAAAAGATCCTTGAGCGCCGCCTCGATGCCCGGCCCGCCCTTATCCTCGTACACGCCTCTCGAGGCGCGGTCGGAGATGGTGACGACGCCGATGGGAATGTCCGCCATGGGGATGGGCTCGCGACTCAAGAAGCTTGAGGCCGCTGGCGTGCGCGCCCCGGACGCGCGACGCCGATCAAGCGGCTTCGACGCAACATAGCGCTGTTTTCTCGGCGACAAAATCGAGTTCGCTTGAGCGCATCACCGCCTTCTCATCTGGCGAGCGAGTCAATAGCGTCCTGCACGCTGCGGAAGACGTGGTCGCGGCCGATCAGCGCGAACAATCCAAGCCGCGCGAAGCTTTGCTGCGCGCGCACGGATTCGAGCCGCGCGACCGCCACGTCGACGCCCCGGTTGCGCAGCCGGCCGGTTAGCTCGGCGAACACCGTCGCGCCGGTGTAGTCGATTTCGACCAGCGCATTCGCCTCGATCACGATCAGCTTTGGCGGTGGGTCTTGGGAGGCGAAGCGCTCGATGGCACGACGAAAATTGTATGCGTTGAGAAACGACAGAGGCGCCTGCAGCGCGACAACCCGAACGGCGGGAACGAACTCGCCTTGGACATCCTTATCGCGCGGCCACCAGATCGACGTGCCGGAAATGCGCTCAAGTTCGATCGCTTGGGCGCGGGTCGTCGTCCAGACGCCATGCAGCATCGACAGCAGGACGCCGATGGCCACCCCCTGCTCGATCGGGAGCGCCACAATTGCAAGCGCAGTCGCGACGATCAGCAGAAACTCGGCTCGGCTTCGTCTCCACACGTCGACCATCACGCCGACGCGAACAAGACGTATTGCGACAAAGAGAAGGACGCCCGCCAACGCGGCGGAGGGCAAATGGGCGAGAGCTTCGCTCGCGAACAGGAGAATACAGACCGCCGCCGTGGCCGAAATCAATCCCGCAAGCTGCGACCTGCAGCCCGCCTCCGCAACGGCGGCCGTCGAAGGAGGGCTTGCATCCACAGGAAAGGCGCCGATGAGACCACACAAGGCGTTGGCCGCTCCGACGCCGATGAAATCCCGGTTGACGTCGGGGCCTTCCGCGCTGTTGGGGAAAGAGCGCGTCGTCGCCGCTGTCTGCACCATCACCACGAGCGCGATGAGCACCGCGAGCGGCGCGACGACGTGAAGGTCGTCCCAGGAGATCGCCAGCGAGAAATGAGGAGCGGCGCCAGTGATCGAACCGAGAGTCGCCACGCCCTTGGCTTCGAGACCGAGCGTAACCGTCGCGAGCCCAGCAAGGCAAATACCAATGAGAGCCCCGGGAAACCGCGGGCTTATTCTTTCGCCCGCGAGCATGATCGCAAGCACGCCAAGGCCGATCGTCAAGGTCCACGGATTGGCCGCAGAAGCGCGCATGATGAGGGACAGGGCATGCTGCGGACCGGGACCCGGCCCAACGCCAAGAACCGCAGGCGCCTGCAGAATGAGAATATGGCCGGCGATGCCGATGAGAAAGCCCGTCGTCACCGGAATGGACAGAAGGTCGGCGACGAAGCCGAACTTGAACGCGCCGGCGCAAATGAGAATGAGCCCGACCGCGAGGCTGAGCGCCGCCGCGGCTGCGGCGTAATGCTCCGGCCCCGCCGCCGTGAGCACCGCAAGCGCGCCAGCGAAAATCGGCGCGATGGTCGAATCGGCGCCAACCGAGAGGCGCCGGCTGTCGCCGAAGAGCGCGAACCCGATCGCGGCGGCGACGAGAGCAAACAAACCGATTTGAGGCGTGAGGTTGGCAAGACGCGCGGTCGCCATTTGAGAGGGAATGGCGATCGCCGCCAGCGTTAGACCGGCGACCACGTCGGCGCCGAAGTCGCCCGGGCGCCAGCCTGCGAAAGACCGCAAAATGAACCAAGAGCGCGAAGCCCGAAGGGGCGCGGCGGACCTCTCTTTGTTTTGCTGCGTCACCTCAGTCGCGCCTCAGGCACCGAAGCGCTGTCTGTAATCCTGCGGGCTCACGCCCTGGAGCCGCGCGAACCCGCGCCGCATCGTCTCTTCCGAGCCGAAACCGCAGCGCGCAGCGATCCGCTTGGCAGGCAAGCGCGTGTCGGCCAGCAACTGGCGAGCCGCCTCGACGCGCAACCGCTCGATCGCCCGCGCAGGCGTGACGCCCGTCGCCTCGCGATAGCGGCGCAGGAAGGTGCGCTCGCTCATGCCCGCCTCCGAAGCGAGTCGGGAGAGCGACAGGTCCTCGGCGAGGTGTTCGGCCAGCCAATTGTGCAAGTCCGCGAAACGCTCGTCCGCCAATTGAAGCGACAGCGCCGCGCTGAACTGCGCCTGCCCGCCCGGCCGCTTAAGGAACACCACCAACTGGCGCGCAACGCTGAGCGCAAGCGCGCGTCCGAGATCTTCTTCCACGAGCGCAAGCGACAGGTCGATGCCGGACGTCACTCCGGCCGAGGTCCACAGAGGGCCATCGTGCACGAAGATCGGATCCGGCTCCACTGTCACGGCAGGATGGCGCCGGCTGAGCTCATCACAATATTCCCAATGCGTGACGGCGCGGCGATGATCAAGCAGACCTGCTGCGGCGAGCAGGAACGCGCCGGTGCACACCGAGGCGGTCCTCCGCGCGGCGCCGGCGCGGAGCTTCAGCCATTCGACCAGGCTCGCATCCTCGGCGGCCTTCATGACGCCACGGCCGCCGGCCACGACCAACGTGTCGAGCGGTTCGGTCGGTTCTGGCAGCGGCTCGGTCGCGAACGCCAGTCCCGATGTGGCCCGTATCTCCGCGCCTTCCGGAGCGATCACCCGCGTCTCGTAGGGCGCGTGAGGCGAGTTCGCCCGCTCGTTGGCGGCGGCGAACACCTGGATCGGCCCGGCTACGTCCAGCATCTGAACGTCCGGGAAGGCCAGCACCTCGATACGGCGCGCGGCTTTTTCGACTGGCCGCGGCGCCTGTGGCGGGATTTGTGGAGTCTTTGGCGACATCGCCAAATCGTGCCCGACTAAATGGGCGATGTCGAGTTCAATTCCCAAACCAAGGAGCGGACGGATGTCCATGTTTGAAATCCAGACGATCGAAAGGGCGCCCCAAGGCTCCCGCGCGCCGCTCGAGGAACTCCGCGACACCTTCGGCATGATCCCGAACGTCGGCGGTGTGATCGCCAACTCGCCGGTGCTGGCCAACATCTTTGCGCCTCTGTTCGAGGGCGTGCATGCTGGGACCTTCACCGAAGCCGAGATCCAGACTCTGCTCCTGACCAATGCGGTCACCAACAGCTGCCCCTGGGCAGTCGCCTTCCACAGCTATCTAGCCCTGAAGGCGGGCCTCGATCCCGCCGATGTCGAGGCGATCCGCGAACGTCGCACGCCGCGGGAGCCGCGCTGCGCGGCCTTTTCGGCTTATGCCAGCAGCCTGATCGACAAGCGCGGCCACGTTGGCGATGCGGCGGTTGATGGCTTTCTGGCCGCCGGCTTCAAACCAGACCAGGCGCTCGAAGTTCTGGCGGTGAGCGCAGCCTCCACCATCACCAACTATGCGTTGAGCATCGCCGAGTCGCCGCTTGAGCCGATGTTCCAGGAACATGCCTGGCGCGCTTGAGAGCGCTGCGCCGATTACTCATGTTTCCTGAAACCGGGACGCTTTGCGTCCGGCGATAGCGTCAGCGCGGGCGAGTTGCGAACTCGATCCGGATGCCGCCCGGAATGGTGCAGATGAAGTGATGTGTGGTCGAGCCCGCGCGGACAGGCTCCGGCGCGAACTCGAGCATGACGCCCGGATGGTTGCAAACGCGCTCGTAGACCGTAGCGAGCGCCGCCTCGTCCGCGACCGCAAGCGCGAGGTGATGCAGGCCGATATTGGTCTTGCGATTGAAGGCCACCGCGTTTTGAGGATCGGTGACACGCCAAATGGTGAGGGTCACGGCGAGGTCGGAGACGAACACGGCAGGGTAGGCGTCGTTCCGGGCGATTTCCTTGAAGCCCAGGGTGCCGCAAAAGAAGCCTGTGGCCTCGTCGAGGTCGCGAACGGCGAGACCGACGTGGTGCACGCCTTGCGTCAGAGCGTCAGTCAAAGTTCTGTCCTTTCAAACTGTCGGTCGAGTGATGAACGAAAAGCGCCCGGACCAGATGTGCTTACGGGGAAGTCAGGCATCGGCGCGGCAATCCTGGCAGCGGGTTTGAAGGCGCACGTTTCTCCACGCGAACGCAAAACGATCCGCTCGCTTCTGTGCGGTTTCGATCAGCGGCTGAGCCAGAATAGCGAATCATCCACAAGCCGGGGCAACTCATTTATCAAGCGGCGGTCCCAGGGGCCGATCGTTTGGCTACAGCAGCCTGACTAGACCTATGCGGGCGGGCGCGACCAGTTCGCCAGCGTCAACGAGACGATAGAGTGATGACCTTGAGCGCATCGGCCACACAGGAGCCGCTATATTACCGCCACGTCCCCGGGTGGCGTGGGGTGCTCTGCGCGTTTTGCGCGAGCCTGATCGGAATTGGTCTCGCCCGCTTCGCCTATTCTCCGCTCCTCCCGGCTCTCGTAGGCGCGCATTGGTTTCAGCCAGCGACCGCCGCCTATCTGGGCGCGGCCAACCTTGCGGGCTATCTCGCCGGCGCGCTTCTCGGACGTCCGATATCCGCGCGCGTGCCCGTCGTGACAGTGCTGAGAGCCTCGATGGCGCTGGCCACGCTTGCCTTCTTCGCCTGCGCTTTCCCTCTGAACTTCGCCTGGTTCTTCGCTTGGCGCTTCGCTTCGGGCCTTGCCGGCGGCGTGCTGATGGTTCTCGCCGCGCCGACCGTGCTGCCCAGCATCAGCCCCTCGCGGCGAGGCCTGGCTGGCGGAGCCATCTTCATGGGGGTCGGGGCCGGCATTGTCGCCTCGGGCACCCTTGTGCCGCTCCTGCTGCAACTCAGCGTGAGTGCGGCCTGGTTCGGCCTCGGAGCGCTGTCGTTCCTCCTCATGGTCATCGGGTGGAGCGGATGGCCGTCCGCCGCGCCGGCGCCCGCTGCCGCCCCCGGACTCCAATTCGCGGCGCCTCGCTCGCCAATCCTAGGCTCGCTCTACGTCATCTACCCCCTCAACGCGGTCGGCTGGCTGCCGCACATGATCTTCCTGGTGGACTTCGTGGCGCGCGGCATGGGCAAGGGCGTGCAGGTGGGTTCGGAGTTCTGGGTCGTGTTCGGGATCGCCGCGACGGTCGGGCCGCTAGCGACGGGGCGCCTTGCCGACCGCATTGGCTTCGGGCCGACGCTGCGCCTCGCCTTCCTTCTGGAGGCTGGCGCCGTGGCGATCCCAGCCTTCGGTCTGGGATGGGTCTGGCTGATCCTTTCGAGTGTCATCGTCGGATCCTTCCTGACCGGGACGATCCCCCTGGTCCTCGGCCCGATCAGCGAACTTCTCCCGCACCATGTCGAACGGCAAAAGGCGGCTTGGAGCTTCGCTACTGTGGGCTTCGCGCTGATGCAGGCTGCGGCTCCCTACGGCCTCTCCTTCGTCTTCGCACGCAACGGCGGCGACTATCGGCCGCTGTTCCTGATCGGCTCGGCGGCGATGGTCCTCGCTTTGGCGCTCGATCTCGCGACCGCGGCGATGGTCAAAAGATCCGGCGCCCCGTCGCCGCGGTCATAGCCGATACGACCGTGATACGGGCTTCGACCGCCGATGGAGAGGCAGGTCAGGACCGAACTGCCACGCCCCATCCACTGCAATTTCAATCGCGGTCCGACCCTCCGGGCTTGGCGTCCTGGACGGTCTCGAGGGACATCTCCCCGGCCTTGGAACCGAGCAGCCGGTATGGGCGCGACATCGTCGGGCAAAGCAGGATGTCGGATTCGCGGATCAGTTGCACATCGTCCTCCACGGCGCCCGATGAAGAAATTAAGTTTACACCCGCCACCTCCCGGCCTTCTGTTGGGGCGGGATTCGGAGCAGAAGGTTTTTGCGAAGGGGGTCGAGGCGCGACGTCATCGCGAGAGAAACGCCAGGCCAAAGAGGGCTGCGCGCCGAAATGCTGTGGGACATGGGCGGACATTAGCACGGGCGCCGCGAGCCTCTGGCATCGCGCGTCGAAACCCCGTAGAAGCACCCGGCGCAACTTTGCGAGCTTATGCCTTGTTCACGCCGCGATGCCGGTCTCTAATCGCGGCTCGCCTACCGAAGGCGGCCTCGGCGTATGAGGATCGGAAAACGCGCGGAGCCGACTGACGAGATGAGGACGGCCAAGACACGTATGCGAAGCGCTTTTGTACCGGGCAAGATTCTGGCTCTGGCTGCACTCGCGGTCGCAAGCGCCGTATTCAGCGGCGACGTTGCGCTGGCGCAGAACGCCGAGTGCGCCCGTTTGCAGCAAGCGATCGCCGCTCGCCGGGGCTCAAGCGGCTCTCAAGCCGCTGTTGAGCGTCAACGCGCAGAACTTGGCCGCACGAGCGCCTATGCGCGCTCGCTCGGCTGCGAGAACCGCAAGTTCCTGATGTTCGGTTCGGATCCGCCGGCTCAATGCGGCGAAGTCAACGCCCAAATCTCGCGTATGCAGGCCAATCTCGCCGACCTCCAGGCGCGGGCGGGAGGCGGGGCCGGCGACCTTGTCGCTCGCTACAACGCCGAATGCGGTCATGCGCAGCCCTCAGGCCCCAGCAACGTCTTCGAGGCTCTGTTCGGGGGCATAGCGAGGCTTGGGGCTCCCCAAGAGCAGGAGCCGCAGACGGACGGCCGATTCGAGGATCGCGGCGACGACTCGCGACAGTCGGCCCCGTCGGGAGAGAAAGGGCCCGTGCAGGCGCACTCAGGCTCTTATGCGGTGTGCGTGCGGACCTGCGACGGCAGCTTCTTCCCCGTTTCCTATTCCGGCGCCGGAAGCCGGGCGGACAGTCTCGAGGACGTTTGCAGATCCCTCTGCCCCAACGCAGACATGGCCCTCTATTCGTTCCCGTTCGGCGGCACGATCGAAGAGGCCGCTTCGCCAACGGGCGAGCCTTACGCAAATTTGCCCAACGCGGGTAAATTCGAGAAGGCTTACGATCCGAGCTGCTCTTGCCGGCGCAAGGGGCAAACCTGGGCTGAAGCGCTGGCCGACGCGGAAGCCCGGTACGGCCATGAGAAGCACGACATTCTGGTGACGCCAGAGAAGTCGGCGGAGATGGCCCGACCGATCATCGATCCGAAGGCCAAGCCGACCCTGGATTTGAAGGGCAAGTCCGGCGGGCCGAATGCGTCTCTGCTCGCTGGGCCGGGCGCCACGCCTGTTCTTGGGCCAGTTCCTGGGTCAGGCGCGAACCCAGGAACGCCCTCCCTCGACACCGCGACCGCGCCGGTTCTCGACGCCAACGGCGCCGACACCAAGCTCAGCGCTGCAGCCGCCACAGTGAGCCGAGAGGGCTCCGGCATCGCCGGCGACGACCTTCAGAGCGCCAAAAACTTCAGTGTGAAGCAGGGCCGCACCGTGGAAGTAACCGGATCCGACGGAGTCAAGCACTCGGTGCGGATAGTCGGGCCATCGCTTTAGCGCGGCCGATCAGCGGCAAAAGGACAGCAAGGTCCGGGCCCGCCTCCTGGCCGGTCAAGGCCAGGCGCAAGGGATGAAACAACGTTCGGCCTTTGCGGCCGGTCGTTTGCTTGAGCCGCGTCGTCCAGGCGCCCCATGTCGACTGGTCCCACGGGTCATCGGGCGCGCATGACGCGGCCAGGCCCAGATAGTCGGCGTCCTCAACGATCGGCGCGACGTCGCCCTCCGTCACTTGGCGCCAGATCGCCACATCATCGAGACGCGAAAGGTTGCCCCGCACCGCCAGCCACAAGCCCTCCGCGTTGGATCCGACGGCGCCGAGCGCCGCCAGCCGGTCAGCGACCGCCGCATAGGGCAATTGATGCAGCGTGCGCGCGGAAAGCGCTTGGAGCTCGGCTTCGTCAAATCGGGCCGAAGCGCGTGACAGCTGCGAAACGTCGATGAGATTCGCGAGCTCGTCGAGTGAGGCCACCGGACGCACCGCCTCGGCCGAACCGACCAGCACCGCAAGCGCGGCGACGGCGAGCGACTCGATTCCTTTTGTGCGCAAGGCGCCGATCGAGAGCGCGCCAGAGCGCTTGGACAGTCCTCCGCCGCCGGCATCCGTCAGGAGATTGTGGTGGCCGAAGCTGGGCGTTGCGCCCGCAAGGGCCTCGAAAATCTGGATTTGCACGGCGGTATTGGTGACGTGATCCTCGCCCCGAATGACATGCGTCACGCCAAAATCGATGTCGTCGACCACCGAAGGCAGCGTGTAGAGATAGGTTCCGTCCTCGCGGCGCAGGACGGGATCGGAGAGCGAGGCACAATCGATGTGGCTTTCGCCGCGCACGACGTCGTCCCAGCGCAAAGTCGTTGGTTCGAGGCGAAAACGCCAATGCGGCTTGCGGCCTGATGCTTCGAGCGCCGCCTTCTCGTCCGCCGACAGGCGCAAGGCGGCTCGATCATAGATCGGCGGCAGCCCTCGCGCTTGCTGCCGCTTGCGGCGCCGGTCGAGCTCCTCGGGAGTCTCATAGGCCGGATACAGTCGGCCTAGATCCTTGAGCCTCGCCGCGGCCTCGTCATACGCCGCCATCCGATCCGACTGGCGACGCACCAGGTCGGGCCGTATCCCAAGCCATTCGAGATCCGCCTCGATCGCGTCAGCGTATTCTCTCTTCGAACGCTCGAAATCCGTGTCGTCGAAGCGCAGGATGAACGTTCCGCCGCGGCGCCGGACGAAGAGCCAGTTGAGCAGGGCGGTGCGGGCGTTGCCGATATGGATGCGGCCGGTCGGCGAAGGCGCGAACCGGACCACCGGAAGAGGAGCCATTCGCCTTCATAGAAGCGTCGTGCGGGCACGGCAATATGGTGTGACAAGGCCTTGTGATTCGGATAATCTGGCCCCATGACGATAGGCGCCCTGGCGGCGGGGATTTGCGCTACCAGCGCGGGGATGCACGGGCTGAGCGTCGTGCTCGCAACTCGTCGCTGCCGGCGACGGTCCGGGCCGCCGCTGCCGCCGCCCAAGGATGCTCCGGGCGTCACAATCGTGCAGCCTTTATGCGGCGTCGAGGCGTTTTCGCGCGAAACGCTGCGGTCCATTTTTGCGCTCGACTACCCGCGCTATGAGATCATCTTCTGCCTCGCCAGCGGCGATGATCCGATCACACCCCTCGTGCGAAACGCGATCGCGGCCAATCCCGGGCGCCAGGCGCGCCTTTTGATCGGTGATGACCGGATCAGCGCCAACCCCAAACTCAACAATGTCGTCAAGGGATGGAAGGCCGCGCGGCACGATTGGGTGATCATGGCCGATTCCAACGTGTTGATGCCCGTCGACTACATTCAGCGCTTGCTCGCGCGCTGGCGCTCCAACACCGGCATCGTCTGCGCGCCCCCAATCGGTTCTCGACCCGAGTCCTTCGGCGCCGAGATCGAGTGCGCTTTTCTCAACACATATCAGGCGCGCTGGCAGTATGCGGGCGAATCCTGCGGCTACGGATTCGCCCAGGGCAAGACCATGCTGTGGCGTCGGGAGATTCTGGAAGCGGGCGGAAGCATTGAAGCCTTGGGAGCGGAGATCGCGGAAGACGCGGCGGCGACGAAGCTTATCCGGGCGCAGGGGTTCAACGCCCATCTCGTCGATCGACCGTTCCAGCAGCCGCTCGGCCAGCGGCGTCTGCGCGACGTCTGGTCGCGGCAGC
This sequence comes from uncultured Alphaproteobacteria bacterium, assembly GCA_963726105.1. Classification (GTDB taxonomy): domain Bacteria; phylum Pseudomonadota; class Alphaproteobacteria; order Rhizobiales; family Beijerinckiaceae; genus Roseiarcus. The sequence continues at coordinate 219,180 of CAVSBJ010000006.1, read as the reverse complement.
TTCGCTGGGCGCGGCTGAGACGCGCCACTTTCCCGTTCTTTTTCGCTCCGGAAATCCTGACGACCAGCCTTCTCACCTTCATCTCAGCCGCCGTCGCCGCGCCGATATTCGGGATCGACCCGGTCCTCGGCGCCTTGCTGGTGGCTGCATTCTGTTACGGCGCGGAGGCCATCCTCGCCTTCATCGCCGGCTGGCCGTTGTCGTGGCGCAGTCCCGCGGCATGGCTCGTGCGCGACGTCCTCCTGCCGTTGCTGTGGGCGGGAGGCTGGTCTGGCCGCAACGTCACCTGGCGCGGCAACGCCATGGATGTCGACGACGGGGTGTTCCCGCAGACCGAGTCCGAACCGCGATCCCAGATCTGATTAGCCCGGTTTGGCTCTTCGGCCGGCGATCCCGTCAAAATTCCGCTCTACTGATTCGCTATCGCTTCGGCCAGCGTCAAGGCCGAGCTGACGATTCCCGAACCAGTCGTCGACAATCTTCACAATATCTTGACGCCGGGAGGTCGAGATGCGGTTGCAGAGCGAAGACATGCGCATGCGCGTTTTGAACGCGCTCTATTGGGATTTAGCGGTCCCTCGGGACCGGCTGAACGTCGATGTTGAGAACGGCTGGGTAACGGTTTCCGGACTGGTCGACCTGCCCTATCAACGAAGCTGCGCCGAGTGTGACGCGAAAAGCGTCCAGGGCGTGGTCGGCGTCACCAACCGGATTCGCTTGGCGGAGGCTCAAGCGCCGATCTTGCGGCCGGACGAAATGGCGCAAAGCCAGCATTAACGTTCGTCGTCGCAGGCGGCGGAACGAGGGCCCCTAGAGAGTTCGCCCGATCGAGTTTCCGTGACCTCGAGCCGGAGCCCGCCCGAGTTCATATTGAGCGATTTCAGTGTCGATTTTTCTTGAATGGAGCGAACCGGCCCGAGACCGTACACATCAACCGAATCCGTTCAGACCGACTTCAACATTCCCCCGTCGACGTAATAGGTTGAACCAACAGAATAGCTGGCGCGTTCCGAGCAGAGGAAGACAAAGAAGTTCGCCAGTTCCTCAGGCGTTGCGAATCGTTTGATCGGCGCGTGTTCGCGCGCGACGCCGTCGAGATAGGCCTGCCAGTCGCCGCCCTTGTCAGCAGTGAGCTGCTTTGCGGTCTTGATCCAATCCGGCGTCAGGATGAGGCCAGGGTTGACGCAATCGACGCGGATGTTATCGCCGATAAGTTCGGTGGACAGCGTCTTCGAGAGCATCATCAAGGCCGCCTTGGTCACATTGTAGATCGGCTCGTACCAAAGCGGCTGGGCGGCGCAGATTGAGGCGTTATGCAGAATGACGCCGCCGCCGCGCTCCTTCATGAGCGGAGCGAGGCCCCGCGCAAGTCTCACCGCCCCCATCACATGCAGGTCCCAGTACGCTTGCCACTTCTCGTCCGGCGCATCGAGCACCGTCTCGTTGCTGCCGGTGCCGGCGTTGTTGATGAGAATGTCGGCGCCGCCAAATAGCCGCTTCACGTCGGCGATAAGGTCGTCCGTTCCCTCGCGCTTAGCGACGTCGCAAGCCACGCCTTCAGCTCGAACTCCAAAGGATTTGGCGATCCGACTCGCCGCGCCGCGAACCCGCTCGACGCCACGCGCCGCAATGACGATGTCGACACCCTCGGCCGCGAGCCCCTCGGCGATCGCAAGACCGATGCCGACGCTGCCGCCGGTGATGACGGCGACTTTCCCCTTCAGCCCTAGATCCATTCCACCCCTCGCTCGCTTACTGACGTCGCGTGGGCTTTACCAGCAAGTATAGCCCCCGTCAGCCAGAACGATCGACCCGGTCAGCAGGCTCGAGGCGTCGGAGGCAAGAAAAAGGACGACCGCGGCGATCTCATCCGGCTCGCCCATGCGCGCCATTGGCGTGCCGTCGATCCAGGCGCCCATCATCGCCTCATTCGTCTTCGCGTGAGCCGTCAGCGGCGTGTTGATATAAGTCGGCGCGACAGCGTTAACCCGCAGGCCGCGCGCGCCCCATTCCGCCGCAAGCGATTTCGTCAGATGGTGCACGGCCGCTTTGGAAGCGTTGTAATAGGCCTGCTGCTGCGGTTTGTTAACGATGAATCCGGACATCGAGCCGATGTTGATGATTGAACCGCGTCCCGCCGTCAGCATGTTTTTGCCGAACGCGCGGCAGCACCAGAAGAGGCCATTGAGGTTGACGTCGATGACATTCAGCCAGTGCTCGTCAGTCACCTCTTCCGCTGGTGTTTGAGATCTCGCGATGCCGGCGTTGCAGACCAGGATGTCCACGCGGCCCTTTTCCGCCTTCACTCGAGCGGCAGCCGCGTCGACCTGTTTGGAGTCCGTCACTTCGATCTCGATAACGCCGGCGGCGTAGCCTTTGACTTTCATCGTCGCCTGCGCTTCCTGCGCGATCTTCAGATTGCGGTCGGCGATATAGACATAAGCTCCCGCCTCCGACAGCGCTTCCACGCAGGCGAGGCCAATCCCCTGCGCGCCGCCGGTCACGACCGCGACGCGACCTTTAAGATTGAATCGATCCAGATACATGGGCGCGAAGCCTCCACGACGATTGTCGTCAGCTCATCCAATTGCCGCCGTCGACGTTGAGCGTCTGCGCGACCACGAAATCGCTGTCCGACGAGGCAAGGAACACAGCGGCGCCGACGTGGTCGTTCGGCAATCCCATTCGGCCGAATGACACCGCTTCACCGACCAGACGTTTCTTCTCGCCAAGCGGCCGATGCTCATATTTGGCGAACAGGGCGTCGACCTCAGCCCACATCGGCGTGTCGACGACGCCAGGCGAGATGCCGTTGACGTTGATGCGGTGCTTGATGAGGTCAAGCCCGGCCGATTGGGTGAGACTGATGACGGCGGCCTTGGAGGCGCAATAGATCGCGACCAGTGCTTCGCCGCGTCGGCCGGCTTGCGAGGCCATGTTGATGATCTTCCCGCCCTGCTCCCGCGCAATCATGCGCCTGGCGACTGCCTGAAGGGTGAAGAAGAGGCCTTTGACGTTGACGCCGAAAACCTTGTCGTAGCTCGCCTCAGTGACCTCGACGATCGGCGCCATGTCGAAGATACCGGCGTTGTTGACGAGAATATCGATCCCGCCCCATCGCTGAACCACGCTCTCAACCGCGGCCTCGATGGAGGCCGTCTTGGCGACGTCGATCGCGACAGCGACCGCCTTATCGCCATGACGCGCGGCCGTCTCTTGGGCGTGAGCCAAGGAGATGTCGGCGATCGCGACTCGCGCCCCTTCAGCGACATAACGTTCGGCGATCGCAGCGCCGATACCGCGCGCGCCGCCGGTGACGAGCGCGACTTTGTTCCAGAGTTTCACCGCCGTGTCGCCCCTATCGTCGGTCCACGGCCTTGCGTCCGGCCGCTTCCCTGCAGCTCAAGACTTGTTCGCCAGATAGTCGGACAGAGCGGATCGCACCCCGCGCGCCCAGAGCCCCGAGAGCGCATTGGAAAATGCGCGGACGTAGTTTGGATTGCCCGACAGATCGCCGAAGATGTGGCGCAACTGGAGGAACGCCGTCGGGTCGTTGCGCGCCGGCTTCGCCGCCTCTTGCAGCTGCTTCCAGCTCGGATCGTTTGGCGCGATCGGCTTGCCGCTCTCGGTTTCCCCGTAGCAATAGCGGCACCACAAAGCCGACACGAGCGCGAGACCCTGGAAAGACCCGCCTGCCTTGAGCCGATCGGCGACGGTCGGAAGAATGAACTTCGGCTGGCGGTTCGAGCCGTCAAAACACAGGCGCTGAATGGTGTCGCCAATCTTCGGATTGGCGAAGCGGCGCGCGATCAGTTCGCGATAGTCGTCGAGACTGGTGTTGGGGGGCGGGGGAACCACCGGCTGGATTTCGCTTCTCGTTAGCTTTTCGAGGAACGCGCGGATCTGTTCATCCGCCATCGCTTCGTGAACGAAATGGATGTCGAGCAGTCCTGCTGGATAGGCAATCGCGGCGTGACCGCCATTGAGGATACGGATCTTCATCAATTCGTAGGGCGATACGTCGGAAGTGAACGTGACCCCGACCGTCTCCAGCGCCGGGCGCCCGGCTGGGAACTTGTCCTCGACCACCCATTGCCTGAACTCTTCACAAAAGACCGGCCAATTGTCCTCAAGGCCGCACTTGTCGCGCAGAATGGCGCGTTCCCGATCGGTCGTCGCCGGCGTGATGCGGTCAACCATGGAATTGGGGAAGGTGACGTTGGCGCGAATCCAACGCGCGAACTCGGGATCGGCAAGCTCGGCCAGACCGGCGATGGCGTTCTCGGTGACGTGGCCATTGCCCGGAATGTTGTCGCAGGACATCACAGTAAAAGGCGCGGTCCCCGCAGCGCGGCGGCGCTTCAGTCCAGCGGCGATCGATCCGAAGGCCGTCTTTGGCGCCTCCGGGTGCTGAGAATCGTAAACGATGTCCGGACGGGCGGGATCGAAATGCTGCGTCGCGGGCGAGATATAATAACCGCCTTCGGTAACGGTTAGCGAGACGATGCGGATACTGGGCGCGGAAAGGGCATCGAGCAATGCCGCAGTATCGTAAGGCTTCACGAAATCGATCATCGAGCCGGTGACGCGGATCCTGGTCGTATCCGCTTCCTGCTCGACGACCGTCGTCAGCCAGTCCTGCTCCTTGAGCTTTTCGCGGATCGTCACGTCCGGGTCGCGCACTCCGGCCCCGACAATCGCCCAGTCATGATCACGCCCGGCGTTGAACAGATCGTCGAGATAGACTGCCTGATGGGCGCGGTGAAAATTGCCGACGCCGATATGAACTATGCCGGCGCGAAGGTCAGAGCGTTGGTACTTCGGAGCCGCAACGTCTGCGGGCAAACGCGCAAGCGCCGCCGCCGAGAGTTTGACGCTCATGATTGGAACCCGCTTTTCAAGTCAAACCTGGAACTGACCGTTCGCCGCTAGCCCAACGTCAGTTGATCCTTCGGCCGTCCTTATCGAAACGATGCAGGTGCGCTTCGCGCGGCGTGACATAAATGGTCTGGCCCGGCGTCAGCGGCGCTTCGCCCTCCAGACGCAAGGTCAGCTGTCCCATGCCGTCCGCCTCCGCGTGCACAAACGTATCGGAGCCGAGGTGCTCGGCGAGGCGCACCTTCGCCGGCCATTCGCCGGCGGTGGTCGAGATGTCGGCATGTTCCGGCCGGATGCCGATCGTCTCCGCGCCGCGCTTGGCGGCGGGCGCGCCCTTGATCAAGTTCATCGTCGGCGAGCCGATGAAGCCGGCGACGAAGAGGCCGTTCGGCTTGTTGTAAAGCTCGAGCGGCGAGCCCACTTGCGCGACCGAGCCTCGGTCGAGCACCACGATCTTGTCAGCCATGGTCATGGCTTCGACCTGATCGTGAGTAACATAGATCATCGTCGTCTTGAGCGCCTCGTGAAGCTCGCCGATCTCGACGCGCATCTGGACACGCAGGGCAGCGTCGAGGTTCGAGAGTGGCTCGTCGAACAGGAACGCCTTCGGCTCGCGCACGATCGCGCGCCCGATGGCGACGCGCTGGCGCTGGCCGCCGGAAAGCTGGCGCGGCTTGCGATCGAGATAGTCGGTCAGGTTCAGGGTCGTCGCCGCCTTGCGCACCTTCTGCTCGATGACGTCGGCTTTCTGTCCCGCCATCTTGAGCGCGAAGGCGATGTTGCCGCGTACGCTCATATGCGGATAGAGCGCGTAGGACTGGAACACCATGGCGAGGCCGCGCTGCGCGGGACCGACATTGGTCATGTCCTTGGCGTCGATGAGCACCTGTCCGGAGGTGACGTCCTCGAGACCGGCGATGAGACGGAGAAGCGTCGACTTGCCGCAACCGGACGGCCCGACGAACACCGCGAACTCGCCGTTCTCAATATTGAGATTGACGCCGTTGATGATGCTGACTGCGCCGAACGCCTTTCGCACATCCTTCAGTTGAATGCTGCCCATGGCTGGTTTCCTTCAATCCCGAATTATTTCACTGCGCCGAACGTCAGGCCTCGGACCAGCTGTTTCTGCGAGAACCAGCCGAGGATGAGGATCGGCGCGATGGCGAGGGTCGAAGCCGCCGAAAGCTTGGCCCAGAAGAAGCCTTCCGGCGCCGAATAAGAGGCGATGAAGGCCGTGAGCGGCGCGGCGTTCGACGTTGTGAGATTGAGAGTCCAGAACGCCTCGTTCCACGACAGGATGATCGCGAGCAGCATGGTCGAGGCGATGCCCGGGACCGCCATCGGCGTCAGCACATACACGATCTCGTTCAGGAGCGACGCGCCGTCCATGCGCGCCGCCTCGAGGATGTCGTTCGGGATCTCCTTGAAGTAGGTGTAGAGCATCCAGATCAAGAGCGGCAGATTGAGCAGCATCAAGACGAGGCCGATTCCAAACAGGCTGTCGAGCAGGCCCAGGTTCTTGAACAGGAGGTAGATCGGCACCAGCACGCCGACCGCCGGCATCATCTTGGTCGACAGCATCCACATCAAGAGATCTTTGGTGCGCTTGCCCGGCGCGAAGGCCATCGACCAGGCGGCCGGAACCGCGATCAGGAGACCGACCAGGTTTGCGCCGATTGAGAGCACGACCGAATTGAAGGCGAACTTCAGATAGTTCGAGCGCTGCTGGACGTCGACATAGTTTTCCAGCGTCCAGTTGAAAAAGAGGAACTTCGGCGGCATGGCGATGGCGTCGAGCTCGCTCTTGAAGCTGGTCAGGAACGTCCAGAGAATCGGGAAGAAGATCAGAAAGGCGACGACCCAGGCGAGGATCGTCACGCCGATGCGCTGACCCGCGGATTTCTTGATGGCCATCGTTCAGCCCTCCAGGTTCTTGCCGATGATGCGCATCAGGAAGATCGCGACGATGTTGGCGAGAATGACCGCAACAATGCCGCCCGCGGAAGCGCTGCCGACGTCGAAGTTGAGGAGCGCCTGCTTGTAGACAAGGAAGGGGATGTTCGTCGTGGCGACGCCAGGGCCGCCGGAGGTCGTGACGTAAATTTCCGCGAATACGCTAAGCAGGAAAATCGTCTCGATCAGGATGACGACGGTGATCGCGCGCGCGATATGCGGCAGGACGATATAGCCGAAATAGGAGAACGCGCCCGCGCCGTCGAGCGACGCCGCCTCCTTCTGCTCCTCATCAAGCGACTGCAATGCGGTCAGAAGGATAAGGCTCGCGAACGGCAGCCATTCCCACGAGACGACGATGATGACCGACAGCATCGGCCAGTTGGTGAACCAGACGATCGGCTGAAAGCCGAGCGACCTCGCGATCCAGGCGAACAGCCCGGAATCCGGGTTCATCAGGAGGTTCTTCCACACGAGCGCGCTGACTGTCGGCATGACGAAAAACGGCGCGATAACCATGAGCCGGAGGATATTGAGCCCGAACACTGGCTGATCCATCAGCAATGCGACCAGCATGCCCCCGCCAACACTGATGACGAGCACGGAGATCACGAGGATCAATGTATTGAAAAGCGCGGTCAGGAAATCCGGGTCGGAAAGGAACGACGTGTAATTCTGCAGCCCTACAAAGCCGCTGCTGTCTGGATCAAGCAGGCTATAGCGTAGCGTCGAAAAATAGAGCGTCATCACCAAGGGCACGATCATCCAGATAAAGAGCAAGATGACCGATGGTGAAACGAGAGCGCGACCCGCTGTCGCCGTTTGCTGTGTCGCCATCGTTGTGGCCCTTTCCTCCCGTTTTGCGCACCAGTCGACCGTTTGGGTCGCCGCCGCGTTCACTTGCTATTTCTACTCCTCGCCATCCCCCTTCTCGCGAACGAGAAGGGGGGCGGGGCGGGAGGACACCCCTTCCTGCCGCCTTGCGTGAGATACGCGAAGCGGCGGGGAAAAGACCTAGCTTATTTGAGGTAGCCGGCCTTCTTCATAACGGTCGTCGCGCTGGCCTGGGCCTTCGCGAGCGCCTGGTCGACGGTCATCGTTCCGGCGAGAGCAGCCGAGAAGTCCTGCCCGGTGTCCGTCGCCATGCCTTGGAACTCAGGGATCGCCACGAACTGAACGCCAGTATATGGGACCGGCTTCACCGTCGGATGGTTGGGATCCGCCGAGTCGATCGAGTCAAGCGTGAGCTGCGCCCACGGCGCCGCCTTCGTGTAGTCCGCATTCTTGTAGAGCGACGTGCGGGTCCCGGGAGGAACGCGAGCCCATCCGTCCTTTGAGGCGACGAGGTCGGTGTAGTGCTTGCTGGTCGCCCATGAAATGAACTTCTCAGCCGCCTCAGCCTTGCTCGTTCCGGCCGGGACAGCGAGCGACCATGCCCACAGCCAATTAGCGTTCTTGCCGAGCCCGTCGTTGGGCGCGAGCGCGAAGCCGACCTTGTCGGAAACCTTCGATTGCTTCGGATCGGTCACGAATCCGGCCGCAACCGTCGCGTCGATCCACATGCCACACTTGCCGTCGCTGAACAGGGCGAGGTTCTCATTGAAACCGTTCGAGGATGCGCCGGGCGGTCCGTCCGCCTTCAACAGCGAGACGTAGAAGTCGATTGTCTTCTTCCACTCGGGCGAGTTGAACTGCGGCTCCCACTTCTCGTCGAACCATCGTGCGCCGAAGGAATTGGACATGGCGGTGAGGAACGCCATGTTCTCGCCCCAGCCCGGCTTGCCGCGCAGGCAGATGCCGTAGACGCCGGCGGACTTGTCGGTCATCTTGTCCGCGGCCTGTTTGATGAAGTCCCAAGTCGGCTTCTCCGGCATTTTGAGCCCGGCCTTTTCCACAAGGTCGGTCCGGTACATGACGAAGGAGCTTTCGCCGTAGAACGGCGCGGCATAGAGCTTGTCACCCGACGACAGCCCGGCGCGAATTGGCGGCAGGAGGTCGTTCTCGTCATAGTCGGCGCCGAGCTTGTCGAGCGGCACCAGCCACTTCTTCTTCGCCCAGATCGGAACTTCGTACGTGCCGATCGTCAGAATGTCGAACTGGCCGCCCTTGGTGGCGATGTCGGTCGTCACCTTCTGGCGCAGCACGTTCTCTTCGAGGGTGACCCAATTGAGCTTGATGTCGGGATTGGCCTTGGTGAAATCCTCGGTCAGCCCCTGCATGCGGACCATGTCGCTGTTGTTCACGGTCGCGATGGTCAGCTTCGTGTCAGCGTAAGCGGGAAGCGAGAAGCCTGCGAGCGCAACGGCGCCGAGCAGCCCCTTCACAAGAACCTTCATAGCGTTTCCTCCGTGCGGCATGCCCATTTGGGCATTTGCCAAGCTAGCGGGCGAATATTCGCCATAAGTTTGGGCGCGAGTCAATGCAGATTTTCGTCACGCCGCTGAAAAATCCAGGTCCCGGTCAAGAATCAGGCGCTTTCAGGCCTTTTTCGTCCCGCTTCATCGCTGCAGCAGATGCTCCGCGGTCGACTCATCGGTGACCAAGCCGGAAATGAGCCGCCCGGCGAGCGCGCCGCGCACCGGCGCCCGCCGCGACGGCCCCATCGCGACACCGATCACGAGTTGGTTGTCGGCGCGTCGCAATGGCGCTGAGGCGACCCGCTGGTTCGTCCCTTCCGCGAGCACCTTTCCAGCCGCATCGAACGCCCAGCCAGTGATCTCCCCGACTGCGCCAAGCTGCCGCAAAGCCTCCGCTTCCTGCCGGGTGATGATGCCGTCCTGCACCAGGGCGGCCGAATCGCCAACCGCGCCGACGCCGACGAAACTGACGTCGGTCCGATCCGCGAGGTCAAACAGGCTCTTCACCGAGGCGAGGCTGGTCAGGAGATGGCGCTCCTCGACCGAGCGGGCGATGACCGGCAGCGGCATCGGGTAGTGCGGCGCGCGGACGCTGTCGGACACGCGGATGATGACGTCGTAGAACGAAGCCGAACCATCGGTCTTGGTGGTGCCGACCAGCGCGACCAGCTTGTGCTGGGGGCATTCCATCGCCGGCAACTGGTCGGCGACGGCGCGCATCGTGCGCCCGGTGCCGATGCCGATGATGGCCGGCTCGGGCCGCCGCAGCCAGCGCTCGAACTCGGCCGCCGCGACCTGGGCGATGCCGAGCGTCGAGGATGTCGAGGCCGGATCGGTCGGAGCGACCTCACAGAACCGAAGGTCGTAACGCAGCTTGAGCGCCGCGGCGAGCTCCATGCAGCGCGCGATCGGATGATCGAGCCTGACCTTGATGAGCCGTTCGCTGATCGCCAGCGAAACCAGGCGCTGCGCCGCCTGGCGCGAAATGCCGAGCTTGCGCGCGATCTCGTCCTGCGTGTTGCCGGCGACGTAATAGAGCCATCCGGCGCGCGCGGCCTCGTCGAGCCGCAAACCGTCGTGATCCGACTTGCGCGCCATGGCTTCAGTCCGCGCCCACAGCGTCCGCGTGGGTCGCCCTCTCGGCGACGATGTCGGGCAGCTGAGCCATATCGCCAAAAAGGAGCTCGGCGCCGGCTGCGGTCAAATAGGCTCCGTCATCGAGAGGCGAGAAATGACTGGCGCCGACAAACCCGAACACCGCCATCCCGGCGGCGCGGGCCGCGACAACGCCCGCTACGCTGTCCTCGATCACAAGGCAGTTCCTGGGCTCGGCGCCCATCACGCGCGCCGCGTGCAGAAAGAGATCCGGACTTGGCTTTCCCTCCGCGACCTCGGCGGCGGAGAAAATATTGGGGGCGAACAGCGTCTCGTAGCCGGCCACGCGAAGCGAGAAGCGCAGTCTGTCGTGCCCGCTCGATGAGGCCACGCATACACGCGCGCGCAAGCCCTGGACCGCCTGACGCACGCCCTCGACCCCTTTCAGTTCGCGCGCGAACGCGCACAGAATCTCGCGCGAAAATTCGTCGCGAAAACTCTCGGGCAATTGCGCGCCGAGTTCGGCTTCGATTCTATGCAGGGACGAATCGAGCCGCCGGCCCAGGAAGCGTTCGCGCGTTTCCTGGTCGGTCAGGCGGAGCCCGGCTTCGCCCAGCCTGCGGCGCATGACGCCGAGCGCGATCACTTCGCTGTCAACCAGCACCCCGTCGCAATCGAATATCACCAGCTCAGGCCAGCGAGAGCTACGAATGAGTTTGCGAATCTCTCGCTCGGATCGCCGTAAGATCTCTGAGGCCTGTCGTTTTCGCACGTGGAACGCAGCAACTGGGCCGCCTGCCGGCGTCTTTGCGCCCGGCGCGATGGTCGACATCGCCGACATCGCCGAGATCATGGTCTGTCCCCCCGCCGCGGCAGCGCCGACCATCGCGGAGCCCAGAAGCACAGGCTCCAGGGTCTCCGGCGATTCGACCCTCTTTCCGCACACATCCGCGATGATCTGGCGGACCAATCTGCTCCGCGACGCGCCGCCACTGACGACAATCGAGTTGAATTCATAGGCCGACTCTTCGAGCTTGCGCACGATGTCGGCCAGGCCATAGGCGAGGCCGCAAAGGCCAGCGACATAGAGTTCCTGCAGGCTGGCATGGTCTTCACGCAGATCCATCCCCATCACGCCGCCGCGCGCGCCTGCATCGGCCGACGGCGATCGGCTGCCGATGAAGTCAGGCAGGACATGCAAACCCTCCGCGATCAACGCCGCTTTCGAAACGGCGCCGGCCCGAGCGACGATTTCTTTCTCGAGCGCCTGGAGCGCGTGCGTCCCCGCGCGCGCCGACAATTCTCCAAACGCTGGATGCAGGCGCAGCAGATGATCGATCGCTGCGCCGAAGGCCGATTGACCGCCGTCGATGAGCCATTGACCTGGGGTCAGCGCGCCGAAATGCGGGCCCCAGATCCCATCGACGAAACGAGGCTCATCGGCAAGGGCCATGCAGCTCGACGACGTGCCCAAGATCAGAGCCAGCCGCCGCCGTGGATCGACCCGCGCGCCGCCCGCGGCGCGTGCGCCAAGCGTGCCCGCGGCGCCTGCGTGAGCATCGACCAGCCCGGCGCCGACGGGGGTTCCGGGCCGCAGGCCCATGGCCGCGGCGGCTTCGGCCGTCAATCCCAGCCCGAGCGGCTCGCCCGGCCAAGCGGTCTCGACGCCAATGCGGGCGTAATCGTCGTCCTTGAGGAACCCGAGGCCGATCTGATCGAAAAATTCATCCGGCCAGCGCTTCTCATGTGCGAGATAACCGAACTTGCAGGTCGCCGGACAGGCCGAGCGGGTCAGCGACCCGGTCGCGCGAAACGACAGGAAGTCGGTGAGATCGAAAAAATGCCCGGCCTTGGCGATCGTCTCGGGCTTGCATCGGGCGAGCCAAATGAGCTTCGGCGCATGCATCTCGGGCGAGATCTTGCCGCCCACATAGCGCAGGGTTTCATGGCCGCCGCCGTTGATCCGCTCGGCGTCCTCCGCGGCGCGATGATCCATCCACACGATCACGTCGCGCTCCGGCGCGCCGGTCGGGTTTACCGACAAGGGACACGCGTTGCGGTCAAGCACGACGAGCGAGCAGGTCGCGTCGAAGCCCATGCCGCGAACGACTTCGACTGGCAGACCCGACGCCTGGACCGCCTCGCGCACAGCCGAAGTGACTGCGCTCCAGATGTCGTCGGAGGATTGCTCAACGATTTCGCCTGGCTCGCGCCAGACGGCGATCGGCCGTCGGGCGCTGGCGATCAGCCGTCCGGCCGAATTGAAAACGCCGGCCCTGGCGCTGAGCGTGCCGACGTCCACTCCGATATAGGCTTCGCGCATGTCCTCCTGCCCGGCGTGAAATCGGGTGGACAATTCTCCGTTTCCTGCCTCGCTGGCAAGCGGCAGGGCTGAGGTCGAACCGGAGAGCCGCCCGCGGCCCACGGAGCCGAGCGCCAAAACGCCTCGTTTGGCTCGATGCCTGTTGGAATGGTCCGTGAATCAGAAACTATGACAATTTATTGTCTTTTAGAGAATCGTCTGCTACGGTGGAAGAACTTGTCAAACCGGCGTGTAACGGCGGTGTCCAATTGTTCGGCCCCTGCTGAACTGAGGTTTTGTCGAAAAGCAGCGCCGCGATCCGCCAACCGGTTTTAGAAGTACGAAAATCGTAATCGAGGGAAAGACACGCAATCAAATGGCAGCCAAGGTTCTAAAACAAATGATCTGGCGAAACTGGTAATTCGGAACTCGTGATGATTACCGCAACATGGAAGCAGGTGCACGGGACAACGGCGTCTCAGAACCATGTCCGCACGGCAGAGGGCGAGCAAACAAAAAGTTGCGCGAAAGCGCAGCTAAGGCCTTGAAATCATTCGGGCGCGTAAACTTGTGCGGGGGGCCGAATACCCGAAGCCTGCACGCCTCGAATTGTCAGGCAGGCAGGCTCAAAAGACCGGCCGCGCCGGACTCAAGACCAAACAGCAGCTGTGAGCCCATCGCGCCCCACGCGAGCGCGCTGACCGCGCCGTCGCCTGGAAGGCGCACCAGAATTTCCGCCGCGTCCGCAAGGCGGACGAGCAGAACGAGGCCGTCGGCGTAGCCGATGGCCAGGACAAGCGCCTTCGGATGAAAGGCCACCTGGGTCACCCGCGCCTGGCGCACGCCGCATTCGCGCGGGGCCTTGCCCATCGGCCCGTCTTTCTCCTTGAACGGCCAGACGACGGCGGCGTCAGCGCCGGAGGTCGCGAGCCATTGCCCGTCGTGCGACCAGGAGACCGAACGCGTCTTCCCGGGATATCCGGTCATGCGCATGTTGCGCGAATCCTGAAGCCGCCAGCCGTGCAGCGCGTTCTCCTGCATCGAGGTCACGAGAAAACGCCCGTCGGGCGAGAAGGTGACGTCGAGGTGCGCGCCCTTCCACTCCAGGGTCTGCGGATCCCCTTCTACCTTCGGAAACCAGAGTGTCGCGCCATTGTAATGGGTCGCCGCGAGGCGAAAGCCCTTGGGCTGGAAAGCCAGGCCGCGGGCGGTCGTCGGCGCGCTCCAAGACCTGACCGTCCCGCTTTCATCGCGCGCCCGCACCTGCTTGCCGGCGCTCCACGCGCAGGCCTTGCCGCGCAACGCCAAAGCGTCGATCCACTTGCCCTTCTCGTCCGCGATGGCCTCAAAGCTCCCGTCGGCCCGCACCGCGACGACGCGTCCGTCGTCGCCGCCGGTAAGCAGCGTGTTGCCGTCGCTAATCGCCGTCAGCATCGCCGCGTCGGGGTAGGCGACGACGCGCTTTTGCTCCTTGGGATCGCCGATCAGCACGGCGCCGTCGGCCAGCGCCAGCGCTGGCGCGCCATCCACGAACGCCGCCGCCACAACATGAGCGCCAGCGTCGAACAGCCGCGCGTGCTGCGCCAACGAAGAGGCGGCGTTGTCAGCTTCAGTCATCGTTTCCCTCATCCGGCCCAACGGGCGAGGGTGATAGCGCCGTCAAGCGGCGCAGGCCAGGAACCCGTTGCGGATTTCCTCTTCCATGAGATCCCGGCCAATGAATACGACCTTCGATTCCCGTTTCTCGTCAGGCTTCCAGTCGCGTTGCGAATCGCCGTCGAGCATCATGTGCACGCCCTGGAAAACGAAGCGCTTGGGGTCGTCCTTCATCGCCACAATGCCCTTGCAACGCAGGATGTTCGGGCCGTGCTCCTGGGTGAGTTGATTGATCCAGGGCATGAACTTCGCCGGGTCGACGTCGCCCTCGAGCCTCACAGCCACCGACTGCATATGCTCGTCGTGATAGTGCTTTAGGCCGTGATGATGGTGGCCGCGGTCGTGATCATGGTGGTCATGATCATGATCATGGTCCTCGTCGCGGACGAGGAAGTCCGGCTCGATATCGAGAATGCGGTCGAGATCGAAGGCTCGGCGCTCGAGCACGTCGGCGAGCGCGATGTCGCATTTCTTCGCCCGATGCAGCGTCGCGTAGGGGTTGATGGCGCGTATGCGCGCTTCAACCTCCCGCAATTCAGCGGCACTGACCAGGTCGGTCTTGTTGATGATGATGACGTCGGCGAACGCGATCTGGTTCTTGGCTTCGGGCGCGTCGCGCAGCCGCTGCGCAAGCCATTTGGCGTCGGCGACCGTCACCACCGCGTCAAGCCGCGCGGCCTGTTTTACGTCCTCGTCGACGAAGAAGGTCTGCGCCACCGGCGCCGGATCGGCAAGGCCAGTCGTTTCGACGATAATGGCGTCGAAGCGGCCTTTGCGCTTCATCAACCCTTCGATGATGCGAATGAGGTCCCCGCGCACGGTGCAGCAAATGCAGCCGTTGTTCATCTCGAACACTTCTTCGTCCGCGCCGATCACGAGCTCATTGTCGATACCGATCTCGCCGAACTCATTGACGACAACCGCGTAGCGCTTGCCATGCGGTTCGCTCAAGATCCGGTTGAGAAGGGTCGTCTTGCCGGCGCCCAGATAGCCGGTCAGGACGGTGACGGGGATTTTCTCCGGCTCGTGGCTCACGGTCACGCGGTCATCTCCTCGATGAGAAAGGGATCAGGTCGAGATATAGGGACCGGCGGCACCTATGGGTAGGCCCGCCCCCGAGGCCGGGAAACGATTGGCGCTACCAAGAGCCAGTACCAGACCCAAAACCCCCGTTGAGACCGATATAGGGCCCGCTCCATTGCCACGCCGGCGGCGTGATATAAGTTGGCTGCAAATTGACGAAGGGCGGCGGCATCTCATCGCCAGGCAAGGTTGCGGGGGGAGGTCCGAGTACGACAGCGTTCTCGGGAATGTAGCCAAAACGGCCGCGCCACCACGCGCGGCACCAGTTACGGACGCATTTCTCCAGGCCGATTTCTGCGCTTTGGGGGATGCGCTGCACGATTCCGGCCTTGATGGTCGGTCCGGCGCGCATCGTCACCGGCGCGCCGGTCATCGCCAGTTCCGCGCTTGCGGGCGCGATAAGAGCGATGGAAAGGCCAAGTCCAAAACAGAGACGCACAATGGCCCTCATATTTTTGTCGCGCGCCATGTTGGCCCGTTCGGGCCAAAGGCCGCTTCGATGCGGAAATGGTCGTTGGCGGTCATTGCGCCAAGAGACAAGGTCTCGTCAGGCATGACAAGGGTCGCTTGATCGCCAACGAACATGATCACGTGGCGTTTGTGTTCGAGCAGTTTCTTCGCCATGCCGCGCAAGCCGTCGAAATAAGGCGCCCTGCGCCACGCGCCCGGCGCGCCGGGATCGACCTGGCCGTAAACAAATCCGTTGGTCGGATAGATGGAGAGCACGAACCGCGCGCGGTCGGGCTTCCACTCGGCGGGCATCGTGCCATCGGTCATCCAGAGGCAGAAAAACTGCCGGCACTGATCGGGCAGAGCGTCATGGATCGCGCAGCCCTTTCCGGGCGCACAATGCTTGCACCAAACACCGGGCGGTTTGGCAAGCTCGGGCAGCCCGTAGAC
Source organism: uncultured Alphaproteobacteria bacterium (assembly GCA_963726105.1). GTDB lineage: Bacteria > Pseudomonadota > Alphaproteobacteria > Rhizobiales > Beijerinckiaceae > Roseiarcus. The sequence goes on along the minus strand of CAVSBJ010000006.1, from coordinate 202,953 downwards.
CTTGCAGCAAAGCGTGCAGGCGCCGCATTCGCGTCCCGGCGCAGCCGAGTAAGACGTAAGGAGGATGGCAGTGGAGGACATTTGCGTGTCACTCGGGCCCAGGTTGACGCCCCGACCGCTATCGCGACCGGCTCTGGCTGGCAAGTTCGATCAACCGACGGCGCCCCGAGCCGACCAGTCGCTCGCAGCAATCGGGCATCTCGTTGCGAGCCGACGCTCGCAAACCTTTTCATGATCTGCGGACTGTCGTAGAACTGGGCGAACCGGCAATCAGCAATCCTAAACAACGGGCGCCGAAAAACACCGCGGAGGAAGCCTTTTTGCGCCAGATCGTGTTCGCAATGATCCTGACTGCTAGCGCTGCGTTGGCGCAGGAACCATCCCCGCAACCAGCGCCAACCATTCCGTTCGACTCGGTTCCGGACTTTCTCAAGCTTCCACCAGATCTCTTTCTCGGCGAAGCAGCGGGGGTCGCGGTCAATTCGAAGGGCCACGTCTTCGTATTCTCGCGCGGCGGGACGAGCGGACCGGCCTACGGCGGCGCGGCGGCGCAACTGCTGGAGTTCGACGCCCACGGGAAATTCGTTCGCGAGATCGGGCGTAACCTCTACGCCTGGTCCTTCGCCCACGCCGTCCGCATTGACAAGGAGGACAACATTTGGGCCGTCGACAAGGGCTCGGACATGGTGATCAAGTTCAGTCCCGAAGGCCGGGTCATTATGGTCTTCGGCCGCAAGAAGGAAGCTTCCGACGAGGCCGCCGAGCCGTGGAAACATCCCAGTCCTCCCTCGCCACCGGTCGACGGCATGTTCAGGCAAGTGACGGACGTCGCCTGGGACTCAGCCGGAAACACTTATATCAGCGACGGCTACATTAATTCCCGTGTCGCCAAATATGATGCAGACGGAAATTGGATTAAGTCGTGGGGCGAGTTCGGGACAGGACCCGGACAATTTCGGGTTTTGCATTCGATTCAGGCCGACGCAGAAGGCAACCTCTACGTCGCCGACCGCGGCAATGGTCGCATTCAGGTTTTCGACGGCGACGGAAAGCTGATTCGAATCATGCAGATCGGAGTTCCGTTCGATTACGCGAGGGCGCACGCCGCAATCGGACCGAAGCCTGGCGCTCCGGACGGCAGTCTGGCGAGTTATGGCGCCGCCGTGACCATGGCACCCGGCGCGCCTTGGGCGCTCTGCATCACTCCGCCGCCCAATCAGGTGCTCTATAGCGCCGACGCGTTTCCCGGCCGCATTTACAAGCTCACACTCGATGGGAAGGTGCTTGGCGTGCTCGGCGAAACAGGCAAGAAGCTCAAGCAGTTCGGATGGATTCACGAGATCTCTTGCCCGTCAGAGAACGAGCTTTATGTGGCCGAGCTGCTCAATTGGCGGGTCCAGAAGCTGATTTTGCATCCGTAATCCCAATGACAAGACGGCGGCGCCCGGAATCTCACGGCCTTCGAAATCAACCGCGCGTCTTTCTGTCCAAGGTCTCACGATCGGCAGCGTATGTCACTTATCGCGACGCGGGGAAGACCCATGATCAACTCTAAGTCCACGTCGTTCAGCGCGCCAACGGCCGTTCGCTGAATTTGCATTTAGCCGCGCGGTCGCGCCAAGCGAAACGGAATGAATGCCTATGGCTTCGGTAGAGGTTTCCAATGTGCGCAAGAGCTTTGGCAGTTTTGAAGTGCTTCATGGCGTTTCGATTAGCGTTGACGACGGCGAGTTCGTCATCCTTGTCGGGCCTTCGGGCTGCGGCAAGTCGACGCTGCTACGGATGGTCGCAGGGCTCGAATCGGTCACGAGCGGCGAACTTCGAATAGACGGGCGCGTCGTCAACGACGTGCCGCCGAAAGAGCGCGACATCGCCATGGTGTTTCAGAACTATGCGCTCTACCCACAAATGACGGTCGCGAAAAACATGAGCTTCTCACTTGAGCTCGCGCGCCGCCCGAAGGAGGAGATCTCAGAAAAGGTCAATAAGGCGGCGGATATCCTCGGCCTCATGCCGCTGCTCGAACGCTATCCGCGCCAGTTATCGGGCGGCCAGCGACAGCGCGTCGCGATGGGACGGGCGATCGTGCGTGATCCGGCAGTGTTCTTGTTCGACGAGCCATTGTCCAATCTGGACGCGAAGCTCCGTGTCCAGATGCGTGCCGAGATCAAATCGCTACAGCAACGGCTGGCGTCGACGACGATCTACGTTACCCACGACCAAATCGAAGCGATGACCATGGCCGATAAGATCGTTGTCATGCACGACGGCGCAGTCGAGCAGGTCGGCTCGCCACTCGAACTTTATGACCGGCCCGCCAACGTCTTCGTGGCGGGCTTTATCGGCTCGCCCGCGATGAACTTTGTCGCAGGACGTCTTGAAGGCGGTGATCCGCCAACTCTCGCCACCGCCTCAGGCGTCAAAGTCCTGCTCAGCAACGCCCCGCAGGCTGCTCCGGGCTCGGAGATCATCATGGGCGTTCGGCCGGAACACGTTAGCCTTGGCGGCCCGCAGGCCATGTTCGCGCAAATCACGGTCATCGAGCCGACGGGGTATGAAACTCAGCTGATCGCCAAGTTTGCCGGACAGGATATTACTTGCGTGTTTCGCGAGCGCCTGAACGGACGCCCGGGGGATCGCATCGGGCTGACGTTCGAAGGCCCGCTGCACTTTTTCGACGCGCAAACAGGCGCGGCCATCGCCGCCGCATGATTGGGGAGAGCAGCAGCGGTGGTCAACTTGCAAGTCATTTGCTGATCGGACTAACGTCGACGCCGGTGAGGCGCGGGCGGGAGGATTTGTCATGAAGGCCTATCGCGTCAATCGTCGGTCCCTGCTCGTCGGCATGGCGGTCGCCCCGGCCATTGTGCGCGCCGCGCGGGCCGCGCCGATGACCATGCGCCTATCGTCGTCATTGCCGAACAATCCGAAGTTCGCCAACGGCCGGGTCTATTATGATAATCTCGTCAAGCGCCTCGCAGCCAGCGGCCTCGCCGACCGCGTAGATGTGCAGTTTTTCCCTGACAATCAGCTCGGGCAAGAGATCGATGTTGTCAATTCCGTCAGTCTTGGCGTGATTGATCTCATGGTCACGGGCACTTCGATCTGGGCGAACGTCGTGCCGCTGATTGGTCTGCTCGACCTTGGCTATCTCTTCGAAAGCTTTCGGCAGCAAACCAAGGCGCTCGAAGCGGGCGCGGCCAAGCCGCTGGAACAGGCGCTGAAAACCGGCGCCAACGTTCAAATCATCGGCTGGGCCTACAATTTCGGTTCGCGCAGCGTCCTGTGCAAATCTCCGGTCAACGCACCAAGCGACTTGGCCGGAAAACGAATCCGAACCTTACCGAACAAGATAATCACAGAGTGCCTGAAGCTTATGGGCGCGGCCGCCACCCCAATGGCGTTTGGTGAGATCTATACCGCGCTTCAGGCCGGCGTTCTTGACGGACTCGAGCATGATCCACCCACGATTGCGGCGAGCAAATTTTACGAAACCGCAAAATTCTATTCGCTGACCGAGCACAATTTCTCCGCGCTCGGAGTGTTTTGCAGCGGGCTGACACTCGGCAGAATGGAAGCACCGCTGCGCGACCAGTTTCTGACTGCGTCGGCGGAAGCGGCGGTCGACACCAGGGCCCGAGGCCTTGAGGCGGAAAAGGAGGCGATTGAGACGCTGAAGCAGAAGGGCGTCCAGGTCATCGCTTGCGATCGCGAGCCGTTCCGCAAACTGGCGCTGCCGCAAACCGACGGGTTCATCAAGGCGCGCCCAGAGGCGAAGCCAATCATCGACATCATCCGCAGCACCCAAGCGTGATTGGGTGAGGGTTTTTTTGAGATGTGATTGGACGCTCGCTACGCGCCGTGGGCGAACGAGGAATTTTCGGCTCTCGGGCAACGACACATGAAGCGGTCGACGGACGGGAGCGAGGCTCTGGATAACCCGCACCAGATCGCCCCCAGTTGGCTCGCCATTCTGCTCGTTTTGGTCGACGCCATCGCCGCGGCCTTGCTGGCGGCGGACCTGATAGTGGTGTCACTCTCCGTATTCTATCGCTACGTTCTGGCTGCGCCGATCGAGTGGGCGGACGATGTCGCGCGCGGGCTCATGGTGGCGATGAGCTTCTTCGGCGCGGCAGGCGCTCTAGCGCGCAATGAGAACGCAAGCGTCGTCTTCTTCGTGGAGAAGCTCGGTTTACGAGCGCGCAAGTGGGTCGACGCCGTTGCTGCGCTGGTTGTCCTGGCAACCGCAGGATCGGTAGCTTGGTACGCGATTGCGCTGGGACAATTCACAACCGGGCAAACGACCGGCTCCGGCCTGCCACTGGAATTAACCTTTTATCCGATGGGCGCAGGCGCCCTGTGCATGACAGTATTTGCGCTCGCCCTGTTCTGCCGCCGAAAACCTTCCGACATCGCCATCGCCGTCACTCTTGCTCTGGTCTTGGGTGGCACAGCGTATGGCTGGCGTTTTATCGGAGTGGGCGCGACGCGCGCAGGTTTGCCGATGCTCTTGGGCTTCGTCGGGTGTCTCATGGGCGGAGTGTCAATTGGGTTCGCGCTGGCGTTCACCGCGCTCATTTACATCTGGATCGAAGGCGCTCTGCCCGGCCTCATTTTCGCTCAACAAATGGCGCGCGGCATCGACAATTTTGTGCTGCTCGCGATCCCGTTCTTCATCCTAGTCGGCTATCTCATGCAGGCGAACGGCATGTCCGTCCGCCTGATCGCGCTGCTCGAACGCCTGGTCGGACGCGCCCGCGGCGGCCTTAACGTGGTGATGGTGCTCTCGATGGTGATCTTCTCGGGCATTTCGGGCTCGAAGATGGCCGATGTCGCGGCGGTGGGCTCGGTCCTGATCCCTGCGGCGCGCCGCTCGCAGCAAAACCCCGGGGGGGCGGTGGCGCTATTAGCGGCTTCTGCGGTGATGGCGGAGACCATCCCCCCGTGCATCAATCTGATCATACTCGGCTTCGTCGCCAATCTCTCGATCGGCGGACTATTCATGGCGGGACTGTTGCCGGCGGCCCTGATGGCGCTCGCCCTAATCGGAGCCGTGGTCCTGCTTGGCGGCGAAGCCCGTTTGCCTGCTGAGGCTCGCCTTTCGATGGCGCCGCTCTCTCAACTTTGGCGCAGCGCAATCGTCACGCTTGGGCTTTTGGTCATCATCTTTGCCGGTTTCAGGTTCGGCGTCGCCACCGCGACGGAGATCTCGGCCTTCGCTGCGCTCTACGCGCTGTTGGTCGGTGGAGTGGCTTTCCGCGAGCTTGGGCCCCGAGCTGCGGCGCGAAGTTTCGTCAATGCTGCGACCCGCTCAGGGCTCGTGCTATTCATTGTCGCAGCGGCCCAGGCGCTGGCCTTTGTGCTGACTCTCCAACAGGTCCCTCATGCGCTGGCGGAAGCGATGGTTGCTCTGTCGCAGAACGCCGGCGCCTGGCTGTTCCTGCTTCTGTCCATACTTATCCTGATTGTCATGGGCTCGATTCTGGAGGGCGCCGCGGCGCTCATCATCTTCGGTCCGCTGCTGATACCCGTCGCCGGCCAGATTGGCATTAACGAGCTACATTTTGGCGTCGTTCTTGTGATTGCAATGGGTATCGGTTTGTTCGCCCCGCCGCTTGGGCTTGGACTTTACGGCGCATGTCTGATTGGCGGCGTGCCAATCGAGACGACCGTGCGGCCGATGCTCGGCTATCTTGGCTTGCTGCTATTGTGCCTATTGGTGATCGCGTTCGTCCCGGGTCTGACGCTCTGGCTTCCCCATCGGCTCGGTTACCAATAGGCGCTCAACCCCTTCACCCCGGAATGCCGAGCATGCTTGGGGGACCTCAGCCACTTTGTACAATCGGGTCGCTTCGTTTGTTCGGCTTGACCGCACTCCGGTGCAGGATATGGTTCATTAGAGCGCCGGTCGTCACGACTGCCCTAGCCGCGCCCAATCAACCTCCGCTTTCCCGTTCATTCTCGATCGAGACGATTGATCCATGCCGCATCTGTTCAGTAAACTTCGCATGCGCGACGTCGACTTCGCCAACCGCGTCGTCGTTTCGCCAATGTGCCAATATTCGTCGGTCGACGGCTACGCGAATGATTGGCATTTCGCGCATCTTGCCGCTCGGGCGGTCGGCGGCGCAGCCTTGGTGTTCACGGAGGCAGCCGCGGTAACACCCGAGGGCCGCATTTCGCCGCAGGATCTTGGCGTGTGGAGCGAAAAGCATTTCGAGCCTCTCGAGCGGATTGCGCGCTTCATGGAAAATCAGGGCGCACGCGCCGGCATCCAGCTTGCGCATGCGGGTCGAAAGGGAAGCACCTATCGGCCCGGGGCGGGACAAGGCGCCGTTGCGGAAGCCGCTGGCGGATGGCGTCCGGTCGCCCCGAGCGCCATCGCGTTCAGCGACACCTATGCCAAGCCCGGCGAGCTGACGATCGACCAGATCAAGTCCTTGCAGAGGGCGTTTGCGGTGGCGGCCGAACGCGCGGCTGCCGCAGGTTTCGAGGTGATCGAAATTCATGCGGCGCACGGCTATCTGATCCACGAATTTTTGTCGCCATTCAGCAATCGTCGCGTCGATGCTTACGGCGGCTCGTTCGAAAATCGAACGCGATTTCTTCGGGAATGCGTGGAAGCGGTGAGACGTTCACTGCCAGAGCGCAGCCCGCTGTTCGTGCGAATCTCAGCGACTGACTGGGTTGAAGGTGGATGGGACATCGACCAATCGGTCGAGCTCGCCCGTCTTCTGCTCTCCCTCGGCGTCGATCTTATCGATTGCTCGTCGGGAGGCAATCTCGAGAAAGCGGAGATCCCGGTCGGCCCCGGATACCAAACCCCTTTTGCAGAGCGGATTCGACGCGAGGCCAATATCGCCACCGCCGCCGTGGGCATGATTACGGCGCCGGCTCAAGCCGATCAGATCATCCGCAATGATCAGGCTGATTTGGTGCTGCTCGCGCGCGAGATGCTTCGCGATCCTTATTGGTCAATGCACGCGGCGCAGGAGCTTGAGCAGATCGCGCCGTGGCCAGCACAATATTTGCGCGCCGCGCCACGCGGCACACCCGAACGTGAATCGGCGCCCATTCCCCGTGATCGCATCAAGCAAGCTGCCAGTGCGTGATCGACGGAGACGGAATAGTTCCCTCAGCCTGCCGCTAGCAAAAGGAAGGACGAAAAGATGGGGTAGATAGGCTTGGCGGAGCGGTCCTGCTCGCGATAAGCTGACACTGCGCCCTTGCCTAGGCTCCAAAGGGGATTGATATGCGCAATTCGTTCGTTTCGTGGTTGACGGCGGCGTCGATCGTCTTTGGATTATCCATCGCGGGGGTAAAGGCGGCGAACGCGCAAAGCGTCATGAGAACGTGCGCAACCGAATGGAAGCAGGCCGAGGCGGCGGGAACGACCCAGGGCCAAAGCTGGCCTCAGTTCTTGGCCCAATGCCGTACGCGCCAGGGTTCAGCCGCCGCACCGTCCTCCTCGGCAGCGGCTCCCGCGCCGGCTCCTCAGTCGGGCTCCCTATTCCCGTGGTCGCAGCCGCCGGCGCCGAGTTCCGCCGCGGCCTCGAATGTCGGCGCTTCGTCGACCGGCCGAAGCGTCATGAGGCTATGCGCTAGCCAATGGAAAGAGGCTAAGGCTGCTGGAGCGACCGCCGGGCAGGCGTGGCCGCAGTTTTTATCACAGTGCCGAGCGCGCCAAACCTCCACCGCTTCGTCCTCGGGAGGCTACGCTCCCACGCCGGCCCCTGCCACAGCACCCGCTCCTGCCTCCCAGGCAGGCTCCCTGTTCCCGTGGTGGCAACAATCGACTCCTGCTTCAACGCCGGCGTCGAACATTGGCGCGCCTTCGCCCCTGCAGGCTGGCCAATACACAACGGAGCTCGCAGCACGCGCCCGTTGCCCGTCGGATACCGTCGTGTGGGTCAACACGCCGACGCGCATCTATCATTATTCGGGAACGCGCTACTATGGGCATACGCTCAAAGGCGCCTTTATGTGCGAAGCTGATGCGCGCACGGCCGGGTATCGCGCATCGAAGAACCGCCAACGCGAGGCGCAGGCCCATCCGGGATAGGCGCTGCCGCGCCCTCAAATCCCGGCTTGTCGTTGCTTGCGGCCGAACTTTATCGAGCCCTTTCGCAGGATCAGCTTCTCGATGACGGCTTCCTCGGCCTAAGCGAAGCGATGCGACCAAATCCGCGGTGTGACACAGCTCACGTTACGGGATGCTCATCCAGCCTTAACTGATTGTCGTCGCTCCAAAAAACGGCAGGCCGTGGGTCGTTGTTAACAAAATTGCCGCAGGCTTCTCTCGTTGACTCGCTCCAGAGGCGAACACGCCACAGCAAGTGAATCGTGGAACTTGAAATGCACCCCTTTCTCCAAATGGATGCGCGCTCGGGTCAATCCGATTGCGGCCATCATTTCCTCCATACCAACGTCTTTCTGCGGCATGCGAGTGGCGCGTCAGGCGAAGCCGAAGAGCACATCGATAGGATTTTGACCCAGGCCGCGGTGGCGAAACGTCGCGTATGGATCAGCAGCATGCTTTTCGCTGAACTCAGGCCATCGATGTTCGCTCCCGGAGGGTTCAACACATTTCATGAGTTCACGCGCTGCATCCGCTCGCTAGCGACGCTGGTGACGCCCGACCCGAGTACGATGCTGCGCGTTGGGCGGCTGCGCGACGCCAATTGGCAAAGGCCCGCAGACCTGCGCGGAGCAGACGAAAAGCCGCGAATGATGTCGTTTACCGACGCCGTACAGATCGCCTCTGCCCTGTGGGTGAAAGAAGCGGGCGGCGTCGCCGATCTCAGGTTCCTCATGTTCGACGACCTGAGCTCCAATGAGGCCAAGAGCGGCTCGCGTCTCTCGCTCCTGCGCCTCCAGGATTATGCGCAGGACGCGCGCGCCAATTCGGACGTCATGGCGGCTGTGCAATTGACCCGCATTCAGCCCTCTCGTCAGGCCCGCTCGGTCCCCCAATCAGCGCCGACTGAACAACAAACCAGCCCAATTTCCTAAGGGCCGGCCCCATAGCCGACTCACAGCCGCGTGGGCGGCGCGGGTATCCGCTACCGTTCGATCGACGAATTTGTGAGCCAGTCTGACGCGCCGCATTGAGCCATTCATTGCCCGAACACGCGCTCGAAGATCGTATCCACGTGGTTCAGGTGGTAGCCAAGGTCGAACAGCGCCTCCAGTTCCGATGGGCTCAAGACGCCGGCCACATCTTTGTCGGCTTTGAGGAGCTCCAGAAACTCCCCTTCGCCGCGCCAGACGGGCATCGCGTTCCGCTGGACGAACGCGTAGGCGTCGTCGCGGGCGACGCCCTTCTGTGTCAGCGCCAACAGCACGCGCTGCGAATGGATGAGGCCGCCGAGCCGGTTGAGGTTTTTCCGCATCGCCTCCGGATAGATCATCAGCTTGTCGACGACGCCGGCGAGCCGCGCCAGCGCAAAGTCGAGGGTGATCGTCGCGTCGGGCCCGATCATGCGTTCGACCGACGAATGCGAGATGTCGCGCTCGTGCCACAGCGCCACATCCTCGAGCGCCGGCGTCACCGCCGATCGCACCATGCGCGCGAGCCCCGTGAGGTTTTCCGTCAGCACCGGATTGCGCTTGTGCGGCATGGCGGATGAGCCCTTCTGGCCCTCGGAGAAAAACTCCTCCGCTTCCATGACTTCAGTGCGCTGCAAATGCCGGATTTCGGTCGCCAGCCGCTCGACCGACGACGCCACGACTCCCAGCGTCGCAAAGAAAGCGGCGTGGCGATCGCGCGGGATCACCTGAGTCGAAATCGGCTCGGGTTTCAGGTCCAGCTTCGCCGCCACATAAGTCTCAACCCTCGGGTCGATGTTAGCGAAAGTGCCGACCGCGCCCGAAATCGCGCAAGTCAAGATCTCCTCGCGCGCTGCGACAAGCCGGGCGCGCGCCCGGACGAATTCCGCGTAGGCGAGGGCCAGCTTCAGGCCGAAGGTGGTCGGCTCGGCGTGAATTCCGTGCGACCGGCCGATCGTCGGCGTCATCTTATGTTCGAAAGCGCGTCGCTTGAGCGCCGCGAGCAGCGCGTCGACGTCGGCGATGAGGATGTCGCTCGCGCGGCCGAGCTGCACGGCGAGGCAGGTGTCGAGCACGTCGGAGCTGGTGAGCCCCAAATGGACGAAACGCGCGTCGGGGCCGATGAACTCGGCGAGATGAGTGAGGAAGGCGATGACATCGTGCTTCGTCACCCTCTCGATCTCGTCAATTCGAGCCACGTCAAACTTGGCTTGTCGCCCCTTCTCCCAGATCGTCTTGGCCGCCGCTTTGGGGATTACGCCGATCTCGGCCATTGCTTCCGAGGCGTAGGCTTCGATTTCGAACCAGATGCGGAAGCGCGTCTCGGGCGACCAGACGGCGGTCATCTCGGGGCGGGAATAGCGCGGGATCATGGGCGACGACGCTTTCTGTTTGTTCGTTCGGGGCGGGGTCTATAGGAACGGAAGTCGAGAATCGAGCAGCGCGCGCTGGGTCAAGCGACGCGCGTCCAATCAGGAAAACCGCCGTCCCATGCCCTCGAACACCGTCGACGTCATCGTGCTTGGCGCTGGAATCGTGGGCGTTTCGGCGGCGCTCGCGCTTCTGGCGCGCGGGCGGGCTGTCGCGCTTGTCGACCGCCTGCCCGAGGCGGCGGGGGAGACGAGCTTCGGCAACAGCGGCATCGTCCAGACCGAAGGCGTGCTCCCTTATCTCTTCCCGCGCGCGATCGGCGAGGTTGCGCGGGCGGCCGCGAACCGCGATCCGCGCGCGCACCTGCGCCATGGCTCGCTGCCCTCGATCGCGCCTGCGATCTGGCGCTATTTCCGGGCCTCGACCCAGCCGAGAAAGGCCGCGACCGGCAGGGTCATGGCCCCGCTCCTGTTCGCGGCGGCCGCCGAGCACGTGAAGCTCGCGCAGGACGCGGGCGCCTCTGGGCTCTTGCGCGCCGGCGGCTGGATCAAGGCCTATCGCAGCGCGCGCGGGCGGAACTGGCGCAGGCCGAAGTCGAGGAGCTCAAGCCGTTCGGCGTCAAGCCGGTCGCGCTCGACCGCGCCGCGCTCACGGCGCTCGAGCCGCATGTGGGCGACAAGGCGATCGGCGGCGTCCACTATGCCGAGCCGCTGTCGACCTCCGACCCGGGCGCGCTCATCCAGAGTTACGCCGCCCTGTTCGTCAAGCGCGGCGGCCGGATGGAGCGTGGCGACGCGTTGAGCCTCGAGCCTGCGGGCTCGGGCTGGATGGTGACGACAAACTCAGGGCGCCTTGCCGCCCGCGACGTCGTCATTGCGCTCGGACCCTGGTCCGACGAGCTCGCGCGGCGCTTCGGACTTCGCCTGCCGTTCTTCGTCAAGCGCGGCTATCACATGCATTACGAGGCCAGGGGCAATGCCGGCCTCACGCGTCCGGTGCTCGATCTCGAACGCGGCTACCTCGTGACCCCGATGGCGCGGGGCCTGAGATTGACCACCGGGGCCGAGTTCGCCCGGCGCGACGATCCGCCCTCGCCGGCGCATCTCGAGCGGGTCGAGCCCTATGCGCGGGAGCTGTTCCCCATCGGCGCCCGCAAGGATTCCGCGCCCTGGATGGGCCGGCGGCCCTGCCTGCCGGACATGCGCCCCGTCATTGGAGCCTTCCCCGGCCGGCCGGGCCTGTGGCTCGACGCCGGCCACCACCATCTGGGCTTGACGCTCGGCCCGATCACCGGCCGGCTTCTGGCCGATCTCATGACCGGCGGGGCGCCCTTCGTCGATCCCGCGCCGTTCAAGGCGGAGCGGTTTGGCGCGTGAGCCGTCAGCGACGCCCGCCGGGCCGTGCGCATAAACGCCGGTAAACGCCAGTATCTGCTCGTAAACGCTCGTAAAAGTGCTCGCGTTTACTAGCGTTTATTTTTTCGGATCGAGACTTTTCAATGGGTTACAAGCGATTGGAATCAGAGAATCCCCGGCGTCTGGGATTGCTGAAAACACAAATCAAGAGCGTCTTTCTTCTTCATAGTCAAACGACCCCTTCCGGTCGGCGCGATGAGGACCCGTCGATGGGAAGATGTATAACACACATTTGGTTTTTCCGCAACATGGCGCGCGCGTTTTTCAGGGCTGCCGTCTGGACCGAAGGGCGGCGTCCCCGAGGCGGCCGGGACCGCTTCCCTGATGCCGCCTAACGCGGTCACAAGCGCCTTCGCGGCGTCAATACAGCTGCATTATGAGCCGGTCTGCGGCGGTTGAAGCGCGGGAAGCGGCTTAGATCTCGGTCAAGCGCCTCGATCGCCGGCGGGCCTCCGGGCGACTGGACCAGGCGCATTGACAGCGGCCAGGCAATCGGAGTTATGATTCCGACATGGGGAAGCGATCTCCCCGTGAGGCGACAGCTGAAGAATCGCGCCCCTTCGTCTTCGAGGGCGCCTCGTGTCGTCATTCAACAGCATATCGACGGATAAGCTCTGGCGTCTGGTCGGCGTGCCTCACGGTCCGGCGCTCATCGACGTGCGCGGCAAAGATTCCTTTGCCGCCGATCCGCGCTTTATTCCCGGCGCGGTCCGCCGGGCGCACGAAACCGTCTCGTCCTGGGCCCAGGAATTCGCCGGGCGGTCAATTGTGGCGATCTGCGAGAACGGACGTGGCGAAAGCGAAGGCGTTGCGGCCTGGTTGCGCGTCGGCGGAGCCGCTTCCGCCGAGGTTCTTGCAGGCGGCCAAAAGGCCTGGACGCAAGCGGGTCTCCCGCTCGTCCCCGAGGGCAAATTGCCGCAGCGCGATCTGCGAGGGCGAACCTTGTGGGTGACGCGCTCGCGACCAAAGGTCGATCGCATTGCTTGTCCCTGGCTCATTCGTCGGTTTGTCGATCCCACTGCCGTTTTCCTCTTCGTGGCTCCGGCCGAAGTGCTCGCGGTCGCGGAGCGCTTTAACGGCGCTCCGTTCGACGTCGAGGGCGTCGCCTGGAGTCATCGCGGCGAGCGCTGCACTTTCGATACGATGCTCGATGAGTTTGGGCTTCAGACCCCGCCGCTTGCGAAACTCGCCGCCCTCGTCAGGGCCGCGGACACCGACCGGCTGGATCTTGCCCCGGAAGCGGCGGGGCTGCTTGCCGCCTCGCTTGGTTTGTCGCGCATGCATTCCGATGATCTTGAGCAGCTCGCGGCGGGCGTATCGCTTTATGACGCCTTCTATCGCTGGGCGCGTGACGCCAGCGACGAGACGCACGACTGGCCGACGGCCCCGGTCAAAAATCAGGCGCGCCCGCCGCTTCACGGACGGATGCGACCCGCCGCGCCAAATTCGAAGGCGAAGTGATGCGAAAAATCATTGTTGCAGCCGTCGCCCTCCTTGTTCTCGGCGCCGCCGTCGCCGGCGCGCTTTATCGCTTCGCCCTTCCCGGCCTGTCGAGCGCGCGATCGGACCCGCCCAAGATCGAAATGGAGGTTGCGACCTGGCTGCTTCGGAACAGCGTGCCGGCAAAGGACGCGGCGCGTGTCAATCCGCTGAAGCCTGACGAGGCGACCATCGCCGCCGGCGCCGCGACGTTTCAAGGGAAGTGCGCTGTCTGTCACAATTTCGATGGCACCGGCCGCACGACCATCGGCCAACATGTCTATCCACGCGCGCCCGCGCTGCGCGAATTGCTGCCTGCGTTGAGCGATGGCCAGATCTTCGCCTACATCCATGACGGCATTCGCAACACGGCGATGCCCGCCTGGGATCTGCCGGATCACGAAATCTGGCAGATCGTCGCTTTCCTGCGTCACTTGCCCCCGTCAGTCCCGCCGGGCTTGTCGAACGGCGCGCCGGCCCCAATCGCCGCCGGGGCGCATTATGTCGGCTCGGCCGCGTGCGAATCCTGCCACAAGGAAGTCTTTGCCCGGTGGAAGCTGACGCGCATGGCCAATGTCGTGCGCGATCCGCGCGAACATCCCGACGCCGTCATTCCCGACTTCTCGAAGCCCGACCCCAAATTGACGTTCACGCTGGACGACGTCGCCTTTGTCTATGGCAGCCGCTGGAAGCAGCGCTACTTCACGCGCAAGGGCGACGACTATTTCCCGCTGCCGGCGCAATGGGACATCACGCACGCGCGCTGGCTGCCTTACCACGTGCCGAAGACCGCCGACTGGTGGGCGCCCCTTTATCCAGACGACAATATGCAGCGGCCGACCGGTCCGCTCTGCGATGGCTGCCACTCGGTCAATTACGACATCAAGACGAAAAGCGTGACCGAATGGAATGTCGGCTGCGAATCCTGCCATGGACCAGGCAGCGCCCATGTCGCCGACCCCGTGCGCGCCACCATCGTCAATCCGGCTCGGCTCGATTATGTCGCGGCGAACGACACCTGCATTCGCTGCCACTCGCAGGGTCGGCCCAGGGCGAATCCGATCGACGGGAAAGATTACGACTGGCCCGTCGGCTTTCACATGGGATTGCGGCTCGCCGACTTCTGGAGCCTCGAGCCGCATAAGGCGGGCGAGTTGACGTTCACCCACTTTCCTGACGGGACGGCGCACAAGAACAGAATGCAGGGCAACGATTTCGTGCAGAGCCTCATGTATACGCGCGGCGTGACCTGCTTCTCGTGTCACGATCCTCACGGCAGCGACAACGTCGCCATGCTGCGCGAGAAAGGGAATGCGCTGTGCCTCGGCTGCCACGGACCGAACTCGCCTCTCGGCCCGTTCGCAAGCAGCATTCCCGCCCATACGCATCACAAGCTCGATAGCGCCGGCGGCGCGTGCGTCTCCTGCCACATGCCGCTCATCGAAGAGACGCTCGGGGATGTGAAGGTTCACGCCCATACGTTCCGCTTCATCGCCCCTGCGACGACGGCGGCGCTCGGTGTTCCAAACCCCTGCATGCTCTGCCACAAGGACAAATCGATCGAATGGGCCGAACAAACTCTGAGCGCATGGACCGAGCGCTCGCCCTGGCGCATGAGGAATTAGGGGCGAATTGACGGTCTTTTTTTCGTCTTCGTCTCGGGCGACGGCTTGACCGTCCCCGGACCGCCGCCTAACCAAGACAGCGCAAAAATCGGGAGGAAACAAAACATGCAAACCAAGCGCACTTTTGTCTTGACCGCCCTCGCCGCCGCCACGCTGAGCGCGTTATCCCTCAGCGCCTCCGCCGCGGACGGGCCGAAAATCGCAGTCGATCTCACCACGCTGACGTCGCCGTTCTGGACCGCCTACAACAAATACATCGTCGAGCAAGCGAAAGCGCAGGGCGTCGACCTCTTGCAACCGTTCAACTCCGAGTTCGACACGGCGAAACAGATCACCGGGGTGAAGAACGCGATCACGCTCGGCGCCAAAGGCCTCATTTTCTCGCCCTTCGACAGCTCCGCGGCGGGAACGATCCTGAAGACGGCGGCGGCCGCGAATGTGAAAGTCGTCGCGGTCGACGTCGCGCCGGACACCGGTCCGGTCGCCATCGTCGTGCGCGCGAACAACATCGCTTATGGCGAGAAGGCCTGTAAGTATATTGGCGAGCATGTGGCGGAAGGCCCGGTCGTGCAGATCATGGGCGACCAGGCCTCGATCAACGGCCGGGATCGCGGCAATGGCTTCCGCGACTGCATCAAGAAGAACTATCCGAAGCTCAAGGAGCTCGAAATTCCGACCAAGGCCTGGTCGGGCGAGGACGCAGCGGCGGGTCTCGACACGATTCTCAACTCGACCCCCGATCTCAAGGCCATCTACATGCACGCCGGCGGCGTTTTCCTCGCGCCGGCTTTGCAGACCCTGAAGCGTAAGGGCATGCTTCATCCGGCCGGCGAAAAGGGCCACATCGTCATTGTCAGCAATGACGGCATTCCGCAGGAGTTCGACGCGATCCGCAAGGGTGAGATCGACGCCACGGTCTCTCAGCCGGCCGACCTCTATGCGAAATACGGCATCATGTATCTCAAGGACGCGATCGAGGGAAAAACTTTCAAGGCCGGGCCGACCGACCATGACAGCACGATTCTCGAAGTGGCTCCCGGCGTTCTCGAAGATCAGCTTCCGGCGCAGTTGGTCACCAAGGCGAACGTGGACGACAAGTCGTTCTGGGGCAACAATCCGAAATAGCTGCAAAATAAAACTGACAGCGTCCCTCGATGCTCGAGACGCCACACGGCGAGACCGGGGCGGCCGCCGCCGTCCCGATTGTCGAAGCTGCGGGCGTCTCGAAGCGCTATGGCGCGACGGTCGCGCTCAGCGACGCGCGCCTGCGCGTCCTGCCCGGCGAGTCGCATGCGCTGGTCGGGCGCAACGGCGCCGGCAAGTCGACGCTCGTTGGAATCCTGACCGGGCTTCGCGAGCCGGACAGCGGGGAAATCCGCTTCCATGGCGAACCGGCGCCGGCCATCGCCGACCGCGAAGGATGGCGCCGGCGGGTCGCCTGCGTCTACCAGCATTCGACCATCATTCCGGATCTCACGGTTGCCGAAAACCTGTTCATCAACCGGCAGCCGCTTCGGCGCGGCTTCATCAACTGGAGCACGCTCTGGCGAGAGGCCCGGGACGTGCTCGATCGCTGGGATGTGTCGGTCTCGGAGCGCTCGCGCGCCGGCGATCTCAGGGTCGAAGCCCGGCAACTGGTCGAGATCGCGCGCGCCCTCTCCTATGGCGCCAGGTTCATCATCCTCGACGAGCCGACCGCGCAACTGGACGGCGAGGAGATCAAGCGCCTGTTCGCGCAAATGCGCCGATTGCAGGCGCAAGGGGTGACGTTCCTGTTCATCTCCCATCACCTTCAGGAGGTCTACGAGGTCTGCCAGACCGTGACCGTGCTGCGCGACGCAAGGCACATCCTGACCGCGCCCGCGGCCGGCCTGCCCAAGGACGCGCTCATCGAGGCGATGACCGGCGAGCAGGTGAGTTTCAGCTTCGCCGACGCCGCCAACCGGACGGCGCCGACCGGGGGCCCTGTCGCGCTTGAAGTCAGCCGCCTCGGCGGCGAGGATTTCGACGATGTGAGCTTTTCCGTGAGGCCGAGCGAGATCATCGGGCTTTGCGGCGCGACCAGCAGCGGCCGCCTCGGCGTGGCCGAGGCCGTGGCGGGCCTGGGCGCCGTACACGTCGGGAACGATCCGGATCAATGGCGCGCCCTTGCGCGCGGGCGACGTTCCCTCCGCGCTTGCGCTCGGCGTCGGCTGCGTGCCGAAAAGCCGACACCGGCAAGGGCTCGTTCTCACGCAGTCGATCGCCGACAATGTGACGATGCCGATCGCGAACGCGCTCGGGCCGCTCGGATTCATCGCGCCTACGCGCCGCGCCGCATCGGCCAGGCAAGCGATTGAGACGCTCGGCGTCGTCACACAGGGGCCGGACCAGCTCGTTTCCGATCTCTCCGGCGGCAATCAGCAGAAAGTCGTGATGGGACGGGCGCTCTCGAGCCGCCCGTCGGTTCTGGTCCTTATCGATCCGACGGCGGGCGTCGACGTGAAATCGAAGGAAGCGCTCTTGCGCGCCATCGACAATACACGCCGCGAGGGGCGGGCGATTCTGGTGGCGAGCGGCGAGCTCGAGGATTTGCGGGTCTGCGACCGGGTGCTCGTGATGCGGCACGGCAGGGTCGTCGCCGAGCATGCGGCAGGGTGGAGCGACAACGAGCTCGTCGCGTCGGTCGAGGGGATTTGAAGTGAGTGAGAGTTCGGCCCCCGCGCCTGTCGCGCAACAGAGCCTCGCGCCTCGCACCAGCGCCATCGCGCTGGCCCGGCTTCGCGACCTGGCGCTGCTTCCGGCGCTGGCGGTGCTGCTCGTCATCGGCTCGATCATAAGCCCGGTCTTTCTCACCTCGGGAAACATCAACACCATCCTGACCTCGTCGGCGGCTCTGGCGCTCGTCGTGCTCGCGGAATCGCTCGTCATCATCACCGGCAAGTTCGACCTCTCGCTCGAGTCGATCTACGGCATCGCGCCCGCGATCGGCGCCATGGTGGTCCTGCCTGCCGAGGGTTTCGGCTTCGGCTTCGAATGGCCGACCGCGATCGGCATTCTCACCGTTCTGGTCGTCGGCGGCCTCGTCGGCTTCATCAATGGCTTCATGGTGGTGAAGCTGAGGCTCAGCGCCTTCATCGTGACGCTCGCGATGCTGATCATCCTGCGCGGCATGCTGGTCGGCGCGACGCACGGACGGACCTTGTTCGACCTGCCCGGCGCCTTCTACGGCCTGATGGTGATCACCTTTCTCGGCCTGCCGCTCGCGGTGTGGCTCGCGGCCCTCGCCTTCGTGATCGCCGGCGTGATGTTGCGCTACCATCGCCTGGGCCGGGCGCTTTACGCCATCGGCGGCAATCCCGAAGCCGCGCGCGCCGCCGGCATCCGCGTCGAGCGCATCACCTGGGGCGTCTACGTGCTGGCCGGAATGCTCGCCGCGTTGGGCGGCCTCGCCATCACCGGCTATGTCGGCGCGATCAGCGCCAATCAGGGCAATGGGCTCATCTTCACCGTTTTCGCCGCGGCGGTGATCGGCGGCATCTCGCTCGACGGCGGCAAGGGGACAATGTTCGGGGCGCTGACCGGCGTGCTGCTGCTCGGCGTCGTCGGCAATCTGCTCACGCTCGCGCAGGTGCCGTCGTTCTGGATCCAGGCGATCTATGGCGCGATCATACTGGGATCTTTGATGGTCGCCCGCTTCGCGGGCGGCCAGTCGCAGGAATAGGGCGAGCGCGTAAACGCTTCCTTCACCATCCTTTTCGGTTTGCGCCTGGCGGAAGGACCCTTCGCCTCCGCTTGACGTTCAGGTTTTGGCGAGCGTGCCCTTGGCGGGTGTTCTTCTAAAGCGCGGTCGAGCGGTCAACAGGACCAGGTTGATCGGTTTCGCTCCGACGACCAGCCCGAGCGCTCGGAGGGCCTGTTAACCTAAGGATTTTGACGCGGGAGGCTGTGTGCTTCAAAATCATTGCCGGTAACCCTTGGTCAGTCAGGGAAAAGGGCGTTGCGTTGACTGGCAGGCGGTTCGCAAAACCGATTGATCGTGTGAGCGTGCGCCTTGTTGTCGCGCTGGCCGCCGCCACGATGGTCATGAGCGACTGGAGCGTCGCCGAGGCCTTTGATTTCTTTGGACTCTTTGGCTCGGACGACACGCCGCCGGCTGTTTCACGGGCTTCGATCCCGTACACTCTGGCCGTCCAGGTCGCGGGCGACCCCTCCGGCCTCAAAGACAGCGTGAAAGACGCGTCTTCGCTTTACAGTCTGCGCAAGGACGCTCCCGCCGACGGCGAAGCCCTCGCGCGGCGCGCCCAAAGCGATTTTGCGCCGGTGATCGACGCGCTCTGGGGCGCAGGCTATTACAACGCGAGGGTGACGATCGCGATCGACGGCGCGAGCCTGGGCATCGGCTCGACCGACATCGCAGCCTTCTCGCGCGCCGCCGAAGCCTACCGCAATCGCAGCGCCGCCCCTGTGGTCATCCAGGTCGACCCCGGCCCCCTGTTCAAGCTTCGCACGGTGCGCGTTGTCGACGCGCTCGGGGTGGAATTCCCGGAAGCCGAGCTGCCGCAGCGGATCGTCGGCCTCAAGCCTGGAGATCCGGCGGCGGCGAGCGAAATCCGCGCCGCTCAAACCCGCATCGTCGATTCCTTCCGACAGCAAGGGCGCCCGCTGGCGAAGATCCAGTCGGTCGCGCCCGTCGTCGACCACGCGCAGGACGTCATGGACGTGACGATCATGGCGGCCCCGGGCCCCATCGCGCCATTCGGCGAAGCGACGATTCAAGGGCCGCAGACTTTTGATCCCGCGATCGTGCGCTCGTTTCTCTATATCCATCCGGGCGATCCCTATTCGCCGGCGGCGATCGCCGATGCGCGCAACAGCATCCGCCAGATTCCGGCGGTCGGGGGCGTGCGGATCACCGAA
This sequence comes from uncultured Alphaproteobacteria bacterium, assembly GCA_963726105.1. GTDB lineage: Bacteria > Pseudomonadota > Alphaproteobacteria > Rhizobiales > Beijerinckiaceae > Roseiarcus. The sequence goes on along the minus strand of CAVSBJ010000006.1, from coordinate 183,116 downwards.
GGGAGGACGCTCGACGCCTATGGGCGCCTCCCCTATCAGATCAATGTCGAGGACCGGCTGCCCTACGCAATCGGCGCATCCCTGAAATATTCGACGATCAACGGCCCCGAGGGCCAGGTCTATTGGGAAGACCGCAATGTGTTCGGGGGCGCCGAGCGGCTGCGACTGCAGGCCGACATCTTCTATGCCCCGCCCTGGTACATTTCTTCGCCCAATTTCGGACACTTCTCGTCAAATGACATCGGCGGGCGCGTATCGGCGAGCTTTCTCAAGCCTGCCTTGTGGGGCACGACCAACGACCTCCTGCTCGATGCGCTGGCGGAGAAGATGAGCACCAGCGGCGCGGGGTTTGTCGGCTACCAGGCCCAGGACGTGGACGTGACGGCCTCCCTTCGCCATCGCTTCAATCAGAACTTCTGGGTTCAAGCGGGCCTCGAAGCGCAAAAAGGCAACGCCACGGACGCGTTGGGCTCGGTCAACTACACATTGGTCGGCGTTCCCGTATCCGCCAATTTCGATACGACCGACAGCAAGCTCGACCCGACGCGCGGAATCCGCCTCAACGCCTCCGCTGTCGGCTTTGGGACATTCCTGGGCTCGAGCCTCGACCTGGTGCAGCTGAAGGCGGGCGCCTCGGCCTATTATTCGATCGACGCCGACTCCCGTTACGTCCTGGCCGGACGGGTCGCGGCTGGAGGGATGGTCGGCCCGCAGCTCGACGAGATCCCCGCCAACTGGCGCTTTTATGCGGGCGGCGGCGGCTCGGTGCGCGGCTATGCCTATAACGAGCTCGGTCCGACCCTCTGGTGGGGCGCCGTGGTCGGCGGGCGCAGCCTGTTCGACGCGTCGGCGGAATTGCGCGTCAAAGTGACCGACACGATCGGCGTCGTTCCTTTTCTCGACATTGGAAACGCGTTCTCGTCGAGCTTCCCGACCTTCAACGAGCCTCTGTTCGCCGCGGCGGGTCTCGGCTTGCGCTACTATACGGCCGTCGGACCCATTCGCCTCGACGTCGCCTTTCCCCTCGAGCGGCGAGAGGGCGCCGGGCCGGTCGCGGTCTATGTCAGCATCGGGCAGTCCTTCTGATGGCGAAGCGTGACTCCCAACCTCCTCGTCCTGAGGCGCCGCGAAGCGGCCTCGAAGGATGCTCGAGGAGCCGCAAACGACGCTGCGCTGGATCATCCTTCGAGACGCCGCGCTCTGCGCGGCTCCTCAGGATGAGGTCCGCAGGGTTTGACGCCATTCTGAAGACTGACAGCTTGGGTGTTATGGCGAAGCTCCTCATCCGGCTCAAAGCTTTGGCGCTGATCGCCTTGCTCGGCCTGTGCGCAAGCGCGCTTGCGGCGGAGAGCGACAAGGGCGTGCTCGCGAGCCTGATCTCGCGGGCTTTGTCCTCGCCGGGAATGAGCGTGTCCATCGGCGCCGTGGACGGCGTGCTGTCTTCCGACGCGTCGATCAGCGACATCGTCATCTCCGACCGCCAGGGCCCGTGGCTCAAGGTCGACAAGGCTCGGCTGGTCTGGAACCGGCTCGCCTTGTTCAGCCGGCGGCTCGAGGTCGACCAGCTCACGATCGGGCGCTTGCAGTTTCTGCGCCGCCCGCTTCCCTCGGAGACCCCGCCGCCGGACACCGGCGCGCAGCAGCCGATCCTTCCCGAACTGCCGGTCAAGGTGCTGATCAAGCAGTTCGGCGTGCAGGAGCTCTCGCTTGGCGAGCCGGTGGTCGGCGTCGCGGCCCGGCTGAACATTGCCGGCAAGGCGACGCTCGGGCCGCCGTCCGAGGGCCTCGACCTCACGCTGAACGCGCAGCGGCTCGACGCGCCGGGCGACTTCAAGACGCAGCTGACTTACATTCCCGCCACCGACAAGCTCACGCTCAACGTGAACTCCTCCGAGCCCGCCGGCGGCATTTTCGCCCATCTCGCCAACCTTCCCGGCCTGCCGCCGGTCAAGCTCGCCTTCAATGGCGCGGGCGCGCTCGACAATTTCACCGCGAAGCTCGACTTCAACGCGGGCGCCGACGTGTGGGCGAACGGGCAGGTGATCGTCGCGCGGCAGGGCGCAGCGCGCAGGCTGACGCTCGATCTCGACTCGCGCCTCGAGGGCCTTGCGCCCGGCGTCGTCCAGCCGGTCTTCGCCGGTCATACGACGCTCAAGGGCGACGTTCAGTTCAACGACGATTCGAGCATCGCCCTGCCCGGCGGCCTGCATCTCGTCTCGGCCGCCGCGCGGCTCGACTTCGAAGGCGAAAGGTCTGCGAATGGCCTGCTTGATTTCAAGGTCCACGCCGGCGCCATTCCAGGCTCTCCGACGGTCGGCAAACTGGACCTCAACGCATCGATCACGGGACCGCTGACGAGCCCGACGATCGAGGGCGCTTTCGACGCTGGCGAGATCCGGGTCGAGCAAGGCTCGGTCGAGCGCGTCGAGGCGAGCTTCCGTGCGAGCCCCGACGGTCCGCTGAATGAGGAGAAGACGCGCATCCTGTTCGAGAGCCAGGCCTCGGTGAAGGGTCTTGCGCTCGCCGATCCAGCTTTCGCCCAAGCGGTCGGCCGCGAGCTGGCGCTGAACATGCGCGGCTCGGTCTCGTCCAAGGGCGAAGCGACGTTCGAGGTTCTCGATCTCTCAGGCCCCAATTTCGACGCCCAATATTCCGGTCTGCTCGCGAGCGGCAAAATTCATGGCAAGGCGACGATCGCCGCCCGCGACTTGAGCCGCTTCGCCCTGCTCGCGGGGGGCGCGCTCAAGGGCGAGGCGCGCATCGCCGCGGATCTCGACGGAGCGCCGCGCTACGGCGCCTTGAGCGCGACCCTCGACGCCCATGCGACGAAACTCGCGACGAATTTTTCCATGCTCGACCGCGCCACGGGCGGAACCCTCGACGTGACCGGCGCCGCGCGGCTGACGCCCGGCGGCGGCTTCGCCTTCACGGATCTTCTGGCGAGCGGACAGCACGCGACCGCGCGCCTCAATGGGGAATACGGGCGCGACAAGGTGGATCTCGGCGCGCGCATCGAAATTCCGCAGACGCAGGCTCTCGACCCGCGCGTTTCCGGCAAGGCGGAAATCGCCGGCGCGCTCAGCGGCGCGCCTTCGGACCTCACCGCCGCCCTGAAAGCGAGTCTGGGCGAGGGAAGGCTCCTCGACCGCAAGACCTCCGGCATCGCTCTCGAAGCGCTCGCGAATCACATAACGGGCCTCATCGACGCGAACGCTTCCCTGTCCGGGGATGTCGACGGCCATCCTCTCCAGGGCTCGGCGCATGTCGCAAGGCACGACGACGGCGGCTGGGCCATCGACAATCTTGCGCTCAGCCTCGCTTCGGCGCGGCTCGCCGGCGCGCTCGCCGTTGGCGCTGATACCTTGGCGAGCGGCGATCTGAGCTTCAGCGCGACCAATCTCGACGATCTGTCGCCGCTTGTGCTCACGAAGCTGACCGGCGCTCTCGAGGCGAAAGTAAGCGCCTCCGTCGCCGAAGGCAAGCAAGCGCTCTCGGTCACCGCCAACAGCGACCGGATGACGATCGGCGCCAATCGTCTCGAAGGCCTCAAGGTCGACTTCAAGATTGCCGACCTCTGGGGCGCGAAGATCATTTCCGGGTTCGCGCAGCTCGCGCGGGCCGAAGTCGGCGGGCAGTCGATCACCGGCGTCAAGCTGACGGCGACCGGAAACGCCTCGGCGAGCGACCTCGACTTCAGCGGGAACGCGCGCGGCCTCGCGCTGATAGCGCGCGGGCGGCTGTTCGGCGGGCCGCCGACGCGGCTTGAACTCGCGAGTTTCGCCGCACAAGGCGGCGGCCAGCGCATCACGCTCGCAGGCCCGGCGACCGTGACCTATGGCGTCGATGGCCTCGACATCAAGGATCTCGCGTTTCGTCTCGGCGCAGGCCGGCTGTCGCTTTCCGGCCACAGCGGATCGACGCTGGCCTTGAAGGCGAATGCGGCGAGCGTGCCGCTCGCGGCGTTCGATTTGTTTTCGCCCGGTCTCGGCCTGTCCGGCGTCGCCGACGGCGAGGCGACGATCGGGGGAACGCCGGCCAATCCGACCGGCGAATGGCGCGTGCGTCTCCAGCGCGTGATCGCGCCGCAAATGCGCAACGCCGGCTTGCCCGCGCTCGACGTCGCGGGCTCGGGCCGGCTTGCCGGCGGGCGAACTTCGATTGACGCGACGATCAACGCCGGGACTGGCAACAGCGTGCGCGTCACCGGCTCCGCGCCCCTCGCGCCCGACGCGCCGCTGGACATGAAGATCGACGGCGCCCTCGACGCTCGCCTCGCCAATTCCATGCTTTCCGTGTCGGGTCGCCATGCCGCGGGTTCGATCGCCGTCGCGCTTCAACTGCGAGGCACGATCGCAAAGCCGCAGGCGCAGGGAACGGTTCGCTTGAGCGGCGGCGAACTCCGCGACGATCAGACAGGATTCAAGCTTACCGGACTGACCGCGACTTTCGTCGCGAACGGCAGCACGATCCGGATCGATCATCTCGCAGGGACGACGCCGAACGCCGGTTCGATCAGCGCCACCGGCGAAGTCCGGCTCGACCCCGCCGCGGGCTTTCCCGGCTCCATTCGCCTGACCGGCCAGCACGCTCAGCTCGTCGCCAACGACATCCTCTCCGCGACCGCCGACATGGCGCTCGACATCTCGGGTCCTCTCGGCCAAAGGCCGAGAGTCGACGGGCGCATCACGATCGTCGGCATGGACATCTCGGTGCCTAGCCGCTTCACCAGTGTCGCCTCGCCGCTCTCCGGCACGAAACATCTGAACCCGACGGCGACCGCGCGGGCGCGCCTGGCGCTTGCGGCCAAGGCCAAAGGGTCCGGCGCGCACGCTCCGCTGTTCGATGCGACGCTCGCCGTTACGGTCTCGGCGATGAACCGCATTTTCGTCCGCGGCCGCGGCATCTACGCCGAACTTGGCGGAAACCTGCATATGAACGGCTCCGCCCGAGACCCGCAGGTGACGGGGGGCTTCGAGCTTTTGCGCGGCTCGCTCATGCTCCTGAGCTCTCGCCTGACCTTCACCCGCGGAGATGTCCGGTTTCATGGCGACGTCATGCCCGACCTCGATCTCGTCGCCGAGACGAGCACGAGCGGCGTCACCGCGCGCATCGCCGTGACCGGCCCGGCGACGCAGCCGTCGTTTCAGATCAGCTCCAATCCCAGCCTGCCGGACGACGAAATCCTGTCCCGGATCCTGTTTCAGAAGCCGGCGGGCAGCTTGTCGGCATTCCAGGCGCTCGAATTGGCGAACGCGGTCGCCACCCTATCCGGCCAGGTCGACGCGTTCGAGAATGTGCGAAAATCGCTGGGCGTCGACAGCCTGGACATCAGCACGAGCGCCACCGGCGGGGCTCTCGTCAGCGCCACCCGCGCGATCAACGACCGCGTGAGCGTCGGCGTCACGACCGGAGCGAGGCCCCAGGACAACGGAGTGAACCTGAATTTCGATGTCACCCGGCACGTCCGACTGCAGGCGGGCGTCGACTCGAGCGGCGGGTCGACCGTCGGCGTCGGGCTCGACTGGGAGTACAAGTAGGGCCATTGCGCCGCTTGCGCCGACCCGCCGGGGCGCTAAATAGGACTGGAAGCGCGCCGCCGGCCCCCCGAGAGAAACCAAAAATGTTGCAATCGCTTCTGGCCGAAGGCCGGCCGCTGCTGGCGGACGGAGCGACCGGCACCAACCTTTTCGCCATGGGCCTGACCTCGGGCGATTCGCCCGAACTCTGGAACGCCGAACATGCCGATCGGATCGAAAGCCTGCATCGGTCTTTTGTCGATGCGGGCTCCGACATCATCTTGACCAACAGTTTCGGGGCCAACCGCCGGCGCCTGATGCTGCACAACCTCGAAGGCCGGACGCGTGAGCTCAATTGTCTGGCCGCCGAGATCGCGCGCAAGGTCGCTGACGGCGCCGGGCGGCCGGTCGTCGTCGCCGGATCCGTCGGGCCGACAGGCGACCTCCTGGCTCCGCTCGGACCGTTGAGCGAAGACGAGGCGGTCGATGTCTTCATCGAGCAGATCGAGGGCCTGCGCGAAGGCGGCGCCGACGTCGCCTGGATCGAGACCATGTCGGCGCCGGAGGAAATGCGTGCGGCTGCGAACGCGGCGGCCAGGTGCGGCATGCCCTACACGGTCACCGCGAGCTTCGACACCGCCGGCCGCACGATGATGGGCGTCGCGCCGGCGGCGTTCAGCGATTTTGTCCAGGCTTTGGACCCGCCGCCGGTCGCCTATGGCGCGAATTGCGGCGTCGGCGCCTCCGACCTTTTGGCGGCGATCCTTGGGATGGCGCCAGGCGCGACGCTGATCGCCAAGGCCAACGCCGGCGTGCCCCAATGGCATGGGGCGGAAATCCACTACTCCGGCACCCCGGAGCTCATGCAGAGCTATGCGGGCCTTGCGGTCGATTGTGGCGCACGGATCGTCGGCGGCTGCTGCGGAAATACGCCTGCCCACGTTGCAGCGATGCGGCGCGGGCTTGACGCCCATGAAGCCGGCGCGCGTCCCGACGTCGAGGCGATTGTCGCAGCGCTCGGTCCCCTCGTGGCGCCGCCCGCGGCGGAGAGCGGCCCTGGCCGACCGCGCCGGCGGGAGCGTGCGTGAACACCAAGGCCAAGCAGCGCGCCCAAAGCCGTCACACCGAGCCCGTTGTCGCCGATCCGGAAGACGCAGCGGCGCGCTCCGCGCCTCTCGCTCCGCTCGTTGCGCCGGACGGGCTGCAGGTTTTCGACGTCGAAGCCGATGACGCGGGCGAGCGGCTCGACCGTTTCCTCGGTCAAGCCGCCGCCGCACGGCGTATCGCTCTGTCGCGGACCCGGCTCAAGGCGCTGATCGAGGCGGGCGAAGTGAGGATCGACGAAAGCGTTGCGCGCGATCCTTCGACGCGCCTCGCCGCGGGCGCGCGCATCGCCTTCGAGGCGCCGGCGGCGGAGGAATCGCCCCTGATCGGCGAGGACATCCAGCTCGCCGTGGTCTACGAGGACGACCACCTGATCGTCATCGACAAGCCGGCCGGGCTCGTCGTTCATCCGGCGCCCGGCCACGCGGCCGGCACGCTGGTCAACGCGCTGATCCGCCATTGCGGGGCGAGCCTGTCGGGAATCGGGGGGATCAAGCGACCCGGGATCGTGCACCGGCTGGACAAGGATACGTCCGGACTCCTCGTGGTCGCCAAGACGGACGCCGCGCATCGGGGCCTTGCCGATCTCTTCGCCGACCACGGCCGCAGCGGCTCCTTGAAGCGCGAATATCTGGCGCTCGTTTGGGGCGGCTTCGACGTGACCGCGGGCAAGGTCGCCGCTGCGATCGGCCGCGACTCGCGCAATCGGGAGAAAATGGCGGTCGTAAGCGAGGAGAAGGGACGGCGCGCCACGACCAACTGGCGGCTCGAGGAAGCGTTAAGCCCGGCGAGCCTGATCGCTTGCCAGCTCGAGACCGGCCGGACGCATCAGATCCGGGTCCATATGGCCTCGATCGGTCATCCGCTGTTAGGCGATTCGGTCTATGGATCGGGGTTCAAGACCAAGGCGGCCCTGCTCGGCGATCGGGCCGCCTCTGCGCTCACGGCCCTCGGACGACAGGCGCTCCACGCCTCCGTCCTGGGGTTCGACCATCCGGCGACCGGCGAGACGCTCCGCTTCGAGAGCCAGCCGCCGAAAGATTTTGTGAGGTTGCTCAAAGCATTACGAGCTACGCGGGCGGCCTGACGCGTCGATCCGGCCGAGCGCTACTGAAACAATTCGATATCCGCTGCGAATAACTGTCTAGGCGCGGCCCTCTTTCGGCCATGCTTGCTCGACCACAATATGTCTAACCGGCCCTGGCGCCGAAGGAGACGGCCAACGGCCGGGCTCCCAATCAGAGGACAACATGGCCGCGTCGCTTCCCATCATTGCGGGCGAATCCGGACTTGCCCGGTACCTGCAAGAGATCAAGCGGTTCCCGATGCTGGAGCCGCAGGAGGAATTCATGCTCGCCAAGCGCTGGCGGGAACATGGGGATCGTGAGGCGGCGCACAAGCTCGTCACCTCGCATCTGCGCCTCGTCGCCAAGATCGCCATGGGTTATCGCGGCTACGGCCTGCCCATCGGCGAGGTCATTTCCGAGGGCAACGTCGGTCTCATGCAGGCGGTCAAGCGCTTCGAGCCGGACAAGGGCTTCAAGCTCGCGACTTACGCCATGTGGTGGATTCGCGCATCGATCCAGGAATACATCCTGCGCTCATGGTCGCTCGTGAAGATGGGCACGACGGCGAGCCAGAAGAAGCTGTTCTTCAACCTGCGCAAGGCGAAGAGCCGGATCTCCGCGCTCGACGAGGGCGATCTGCGCGACGACCAGGTCGAGACGATCTCGAAGCGGCTTGGCGTCGGCAAGCAGGACGTGATCGACATGAACCGCCGCCTCGGCGGCGACGCCTCCCTCAATGCGCCGCTGCGCGAAGGCGGCGAGGGCGAGTGGCAGGACTGGCTGGTCGACGACGCCGTGGATCAGGAAACGCTGCTCGCCGACCGTGAGGAATTGGACGTTCGCATGGATGCGCTGCGCGGCGCGTTGAGCGTGCTCAATCCCCGCGAGCGGCGCATCTTCGAGGCCCGCCGGCTGGCTGACGACCCGATCACGCTCGAGGAGCTCTCGGCCGAATTCGACGTGTCGCGCGAGCGCGTGCGGCAAATCGAGGTGCGCGCCTTCGAGAAGGTGCAACAGGCGGTCAAGGCCGGGGTCGCCAAGGCGCAAGCGCCGAAAAATCGCCTGCCCCCGCCATTGCCGGCGGTGACGCGCGGTTAACGCGTCTCGCCCGGCGGTCGCTGCTCGTGGAAATTGTCGCGCGGCGGCGAAGAATCTGAAATAGGCTGGGCGTTAAGACTCGGATTGACCTCGCTGAACCGAACAGGCCGCCCCATGCCCCCCACCCCATTTCGCCCGGGCCGATCGCGCTGCCGCCTTGCGCCTTTGTCGCTGGCCGCGGCGCTTCTGTGGGGGTTTCCCGCGCTCGCCGCCGACAAGCCGGCGACGCCCGAGGGCGCCGAGGCGCTGAAGGCCCTGATCGCAAAATATCTGCCTGCCGCGCAGGCTGGCGCCACGCCGCTTGTGACGGTGAAGCCGGACGGCTCGCACTATCTGGTTTCAGCCGACCTCAGCGCGCTCAACGCGCTTCTCGCCGAGACGGGCGTCACTTATGATCCGGCGGTCATCACCTACCAGGCGGTCGAGCAGGACGACGGCAATTGGCGGGTCGGCATGGACTCGCTTCCCCGTATCGGCTTTCATTCCAAGGACGCGACCGGCGCCATCGAACTCACCAACTTTCGTTCGAGCGCGCTGATCAGCCCGGCCATCGCCTGGCTCCTCTCGGGCTCCGCGAATCTGGACAAAGGAACCTTCCAGATCCAGAACCCGAAGATCACCGAGACGGTCGATCTCGGACCGGTTCAGGAGACGATCGCGACCCAGGTGGCCGGCGACGGGTCGGTGTCGACGCAGGTGAAGGAAGACATCGCCGAGCTCGGTCTCAAGGCGGTCGGAAGCGGCGAAGGGGAAGGCGACGCCGCCGCCCCGATCAATTTCAGCGGCAGGGCGGACAAAGCGCTGATCAGCCTTGGCGTCGAGGGCTTCAAGAGCCGCAAGGCGTTCGATCTCTGGGGCCTGCTCGCGGCTCATCCCGCGCGAGCCGACCTCGCCGCCCATGAAGCGGAGCTCAAGGGCCTGCTCAAGGAGCTGGCGGCGCCCGGCCTCAAGCTTGACGAGGGGATCGAGGCGCAGAAGACCGTCATCACCGCTTCGCTCGGCGCGATCGCGCTGGGGGATTTCAAGTATCAGTTCGGCGCGGCCAACGCGGGGCCGCAGAGCGCGATCAACCTCAGCCTTTCAGCCGACGGCCTGAGCCTGCCGGTCGGCCTCTTTCCTCCCAACGCTGGCGCCCTCACGCCGTCGAAGATCGACGTCGCGGCGACGCTCAAGGGCATCGACATCACCGCGGCCGCCAACGAGTGGATCTCCGACCTGAGCCTTGAGGGCGAGGGCCCCCTCCTCTCCGATGACAACGCGGAGAAGGTCGAGGCGGCCTTCATCAGTTCGGGTCCCGTCCAGATCGAGTTCGCCCCCTCGCATGTGGTCGCGCCGGCGGTCGACGCGGACTTCGCCGGCTTGATCCGCCTCGACCACAGCAAGCCGACGGCGGCGATCACGATCCACGCGCGCAGCTTCGACAAGACGATGGCGGCGGTCAAAGGCCTGGGCCCCGACATCTCGGCCAGGGCCATGCCGGGCCTGGCGCTGGCCAAGGGGCTCGCCAAGAGCGAAACCGACGGGAGCTTGAGCTGGCTCGTGGAGCTCGACGCCGAACGCTCCATCAAGGTCAACGGCATCCCGTTTGGCAAGGCGCCGGACTAGCCGCCTCACGGGCTCGGCGCCAAGCAAGCCCGGGGCCGTCGTCAGCCGCCGTCGGTGCTGCGTTCAGACCGGATTGGCCATCGGCTTTCGAGCACGAACCGGGAAATCGCGGCTTCAGGGGAACGGCTTTGTGGCTCGCGCGTTGACAATTGAGCGCGCCGTTCTCGGCCGCCATCAGGAGTTTTCATCATGAGTGGCACGACCGACAAGATTTCCGGCATCGCCAACGAGGCGATGGGCAAAGCGAAGCAGGGCGTCGGCAGCGTTGTCGGCTCGGAGAAGTTAAAGGGCGAAGGCGCCGCCCAGGAAGTGAAGGGCGACGCGCAAAGGGCCGTTGGCGACGCCAAGAACGCGGTCAAGGATGGCGCGAACAAAGCCGCGAACGCCATCAACAAGAATCTATGACGGCTTCTCAACCGTTCGATCGAAAGGAGCCGCCCGGCCGGGGCGGCTTTTTTTTTGGCCAGAATCCCACGGGACGCCAGCAGGCTGCATGCCGGCGCTGGCCGCCGCTCATGGGGGCGGGACGTCCGTTCCCTGTCCTCTGAGTCAAACTGCAGGCGCATGAGAAGCGGAACCGTTTGTCGTGCCGCGCGTTGGCCCTCGTCCCGCGTTTCAGGAAACGGGGCTGGGCGCTGACGGATGCCGCAATCGAAAGTCGAGACCGCGCCGAGAATGGGCGCGCCGAGGATGCTTGTGGTGGAAGACGAGCCGCTTATTCGATTCACGATGGCCGAAGCGCTTCGCGAGCTCGGCGTATCCGTCGTCGAGGCCGCGTCAGCCGATGAGGCTTGGCAATATCTGACCGCTGGGGGATCGGTCGACCTGGTTTTCACCGACCATTTCATGCCGGGGTCGATGACTGGCGCTCAGCTCGCGGCCCGTATCACGCAGGACTATCCGTTCGTCATCGTCGTCGTCACGTCCGGCTATTTCAATGATCGGAAATGGCCGGAACCCGTTATCGCGAAGCCCTACGACCTGTTTGAAACCGCGACCGCCCTGGTTGAGCGGGTCACCAGCAGGCGACAACAAGAGGGCGAACGATGACCTCGTCTTCTCCCGTCGTCCTTCTCGTCGAAGGGGACATTACCGTTCGCCATCCCTTGGCCGAGTATCTGCGCGAATGCGGCTTCACTGTTTTCGAGGCGTCGAACGGCGACGAAGCCAGGCGCGCATTGACGACGCCAGATTTACAAATTGACGTTGTGCTGGCCGACATGGCCACCGAAGGAAGCGGCTTTGCGCTAAGGCGCTGGATCAAGGAGCATAATCACCCCGCAGAAGTGATTCTGGCGGGGTCGATCGAAAAAGCCGTCGATCGCGCCGCAACCATCTGCAAGGACGGTCCGGCGCTCGCCAAACCTTACGATCATCTTCTCGTGCTGGACCATATCCGCCAGGCTCTCGCGCGCCGTGACAGAGGCGCGGTCGCATAGAGCTGACACCCGTATAACCAGAAGCCGTCACGCCCCGGCGTCGGCGCGGGTCGCCGGCGCAAGCTGATGGTTATGAGCCAGAGGGTGCTATGCCTAGGGGGAGGACAATCTCAAAGCGAATTCCGAGCGAATCGCTATGCCATTCATGGTGGCCGCCGAGGCCCGTACTGAGAAGGCGGATGAAGTTCATCCCCATGTGGCCGGTCTCGTTAAGGTCGAAGCCCTCGGGAAATCCGACCCCGTCGTCCTCATAAGCGATCATGAGGCGCCCCTCCTCCTCGCAGCTGCAGGAGAGCGAGATCCTGGTCGGCAGACCGGCCGGATGGGCGTATTTCAACGAATTGGAGATGAGCTCCGCGGTGATGAGCCCGAGCGACAACGCAGTTTTTGCCGGCGCGTGACAATCCGCCGGACCGTCAAAAGAAAATGATGTCGCGGCCGGCGTGAGAGCGCCCCTCAGGCGATTACAAATCTCTTCCAGATATTTGCGGAGCTGGACTGTCCCGCTCGTCGACTCGCCCAAGAAACGGTGAAGTTTTCCAACTGTTTCTATGCGGTCGGCGATTTCGAGAAGAAACGTCTGCGGGTCCGAGACATCGCCGCTTCTCGCCCGTTGGCGAACCAGGGCGCTGATGAGCTGCAGACTATTTGCAATCCGGTGCTCGGCCTCTTTTCGATAGAAATGAGAACGCTCACTGGTCGAAACATCTGCTTCGGCTAGGGATAACATGGCAATCACCATTTCGTTTTGCAGCTACAACAAAGCTCGGCCTCTGGCAAGAGTTATCTATTGATTAACCTAAGTATAGCGCGGAATTGCATCATTATGCGCCGCCTAAACAGTTGGCTATACATTGGGTAACGACTCATCCTCCCCACTTGACAAAAAGACCTAACTATGAGTAAATGACGTCACATGAGCAAACAAAGCTGAAAGGAGCCTGTCCATGTCGCCGGAGCCTCGCGGTGAGCGTCTGCAGATCATGCTGACGTCAGAGGAGTTTACCGCTCTCGATCGGTGGCGATTCAGTCGTCATATGCCGAGCCGCGCCGCCGCGGTGCGCGAATTGTTGCGCCGTGGTTTGGCGGCGGAGGGCTTTGACGTTTCGGACGGGAAGATGAAATCGGCCGATTTCGGCGTGATCGGCGATATGGACGCGGTCGGGGATAAAAAGCCCTGAAAAGGCTGCCGTGCAGGAGCCGGTCCGGTCCTAGCACCCGCCTTTGAACACTATTTCACGGGCGTGTCTGGAGGATCGGGCGCCGATGGCGGAATTTGATCCCGATCAGCTGGAGAGCTTGATGGTGGCGGCGTTTGAGCAGCTGGGAAAGCCCGAGGTTGAGGCTCAAGAGCTTGCGCGAGCCATTCTAAGAGCCGCTGAGCGGCCTCGATCCGGCGATCCAGGACCTCCAGATCGAGACCCGACGCGGCGCCTCGTTTAATTTTTAATTCGAATGCATGCGCCTTGACCGCCTGATAGAGGTCGCGTTGCGCCTCCCTCGCCATCGCAGGCGTCCTTCCAAGCTCCGTGTTTCCTCTCCCGACGCCATTATGGCGCTTCTTTCCGACGCCTTTATGGCGCTCCCTTAACGAGCGGTGCGACAAGAATCGGCGCCCGCCCGCTCGCGTCGGTTGCGGCTCCGGGGCGCTGCGCGCCTCACCCGAGGTTTGAGGCCCTTCACCACGAAAACGGCGCCATACGTGCTAGGATGCGCGGATCCCGCCAGATTGGATCGCCTGAAGCCCCATGTCCTCGAGTTTCACCGCGCGCGTTGTCCCGTCCATCGCCACCCTTGACGCAGCGGCCTGGGACGCCTGCGCCAATCCGCTCGCGCGCTCGTATGAAGAGGCCGAGGGCGAACGGTTCAACCCGTTCCTCACCCACGCCTTTCTGCATGCGCTCGAGGCTTCGGGATCGGTCGGCGGCCGCTCCGGCTGGACGCCGGCGCATCTGACGGTTGAAGACGCAAGCGGGCGCATGGTCGCCGCCGCGGCCTGCTATCTCAAGAGCCACAGTCAGGGCGAATACGTCTTCGACCATGCCTGGGCCGACGCCTACGAGCGCGCGGGCGGCGATTATTATCCGAAGCTCCAGGTGGCGGTGCCGTTCACGCCGGTGACCGGACGCCGGCTCCTCGTCGCCGCCGATGCGCCCGAGGGGGCGCGCGAGGCGCTGATCGGGGCGCTCGGCCAATTGCGCAAACAGACCAAGACGTCGTCGATCCACGTCACCTTCCCGACGCTCGGAGACACGGACCGCCTGTCCAAAGCCGGCTTTCTGGTCCGCAATGGCGAGCAGTTCCATTTCTTTTGCGACGGCTATTCGAATTTCGACGATTTCCTGGGCGCGCTCGCCTCGCGCAAGCGCAAGGCGATCAGGCGCGAGCGGCGCGACGCCCTGGACGGCGAGGTCACGATCGAGCCGCTGACCGGTTCGGCGATTCGACCCGAGCACTGGGACGCCTTCTTCAAGTTCTACATGCATACGGGCTCGCGAAAATGGGGGCGCCCGTACCTCACCCGCGCCTTCTTCGAACTGATCGGCTCGACCCTCGCCGACCGCGTGCTCCTGGTGATGGCGCGACGCGCCGGACGGTATATCGCCGGCGCGATCAATTTCATCGGCGACGACGCGCTCTACGGCCGCAACTGGGGCGCGATCGAGCACCGGCCCTTTCTGCATTTCGAGGTCTGCTATTATCAGGCCATCGACTTCGCGCTCTCGCGCGGATTGCGCCGCATCGAGGCTGGCGCTCAGGGCGAGCACAAGCTCGCGCGCGGCTACCGGCCGACCCTCACCTATTCGGCGCACGAGTTCGCCGATGCGCGCCTGGGCCGGGCGATCGCCGACTATCTCGGACACGAGCGGACGGCGGTCGAGCGCGCGATCGCGCATTATGAGGGCTATGCGCCTTTCCGCCGCGGCGACGGCGCGCAAGGAGGGCAAGAAATGGGAGAGGCCTTTGACGCCGAAGTATGAGCCCGACAATATTTTCGCGAAGATCCTTCGCGGCCAGGCGCCGTGCGTCAAGGTCTACGAGGACGACGCGTCGCTCGCCTTCATGGACGTGATGCCGCGCATCGAAGGCCATACGCTGGTCATCCCGAAGGCGCCGGCGCGCACGCTCTTCGACCTCGATCCGAAGGATTTGGCGCGGCTCATGCCCGCGGTGCAGAAGGTCGGGCGCGCGGTCATGGCCGGCATGAAAGCCGAGGGGCTATTGCTCCAGCAGTTCAACGAACCGGCGAGCGGCCAGCAGGTCTTCCATCTGCATTTTCATCTCCTGCCGTGCTGGACCGGCGTCGCGATCCGTCCGCCGGGCGGACCGTTCCAGAAGGCCGAAGCGCTCAAGCCGCACGCGGACAAGATCATCGCGGCGCTCGCTCACGTCTAGGCGTTCACAGGTCGCCTGCCCCCCAGATCTTCGGACGCCGATGCCTTGACCCATATGCATTACTTTCCCGTCGGCGCTGGCGTCGCGACCGTCTTCTTCACGATTCTGCTCGGTCTTCTGTTCTTCATCCAGATCAGGCTGCTCGGTCACGCCTATTCCGCGCTTGGCCTCGATCCCCGCGTCGCCACGCTGGTGTTGTTCGCCTCCCTGCTCGGCTCCTACATCAATCTGCCGCTCGCGCGACTGCCCGAGCAGCGAATCGTCTCGCGGGAGGTGGTGGAAATCTTCGGCGTGCCGTTTCTGGCTCCGGTCGCGGTCGACTGGCCGGGCACAATCCTGGCGATCAACGTCGGCGGCGCCGTCATTCCGATTCTGCTGTCGTTCTATCTCCTCATGCGCTACGATCTCTGGGCGGCGGGGGCCGTGGCGACGGCGGTCGTCGCCTTTGTTGTCCATCGGATGGCGACGCCGGTCCCGGGGGTGGGCATATCGGTGCCGACATTGGCGCCGCCGCTCATCGCGGCGGCCGTGGCGTTGGTGCTGTCGCGCAGGTTTGCGGCGCCGGTCGCCTACATCGGCGGCAACCTTGGCGTGCTGATCGGCGCCGATCTCCTCAATCTTGGGCGGCTGCAGAGCCTCGGCGCCCCCGTCGCCTCGATCGGCGGGGCGGGGACATTTGACGGCATTTTCCTCACCGGCGTCATCGCCGTGCTGCTGGCGAGCCTGGTGAATGAACGAAGATAAACAGAACGTTACCAACCTGTGGCGGTTTTGCCACATTGGTGGACAAACGCCCGTGGAAGGCGAGAGTGAGGTAAACTCGTGTGAATCGGAATCCTATAGTCCGGTCATTGTTATTGGCGGCGGGGTGACGCGTGTTGCGTACGGCGTCGCGCCACAAACGGAGACGAAGAAAATGACGAATCGCTGGCTAAAGGGTGTCGCAGTTGCGGCGTTGACGGCCGTCGGAGCGGTTGCGGCTCAGGCGGCTGACCTTCCGACCAGAAAAGAGGCGCCGGCGCCGGTGTTCGTGCCGCCTCCGTTCACCTGGACCGGGTTCTACATCGGTGTGAACGCCGGCGGCATCTGGCCGAGCGGGGGCCGGAATGCGTCGATCCTCGACCCGAATGCGGCTATCGATGGCGCCTTCATCAGCGCTGGGTTCCCGGGCGGTCTCGGCTCGCAAAGCGCCGGATTCATCGGCGGCGGCCAGGCCGGCTACAACTGGCAGACCGGCGCCTTCGTGCTCGGTGTCGAAACCGACTTCGATGGGTCGACCCTCAGCAAGTCGTTCAATAACATTGGCGCTCCGTTTGCCGCTACGACACCTCTCGGGGGCGACTTCTTGACCGTCAACGGCAAGAACAGCCTGACTTGGTTGGGCACGACCCGCGGGCGCGTTGGCTTCGTCGCCACGCCTGACAATCGCCTGATGATCTACGCCACAGGTGGTGTCGCTTACGGCGGCGGAAATTCGCAGTTCACGGTCTTCGACAATACGACTGGCTCCTTCTGGAGTGGCAACCCCAGCAAAACGCGCGTCGGCTGGACGATCGGCGGCGGTGTCGAATACGCGGTCACCAACAACATCACGATCAAGGGCGAATATCTGTACGCCGATCTCGGCAGCAGCAGCTTCAACAGCTTAGGAAACGCGGCTTCGGCAATTGCTTTCCCGGGCGTCTCTGTGGCCGGAAAGGTCGGCTACAACGCCTCGATCTTCCGCGCGGGTGTGAACTACAAGTTCTGAGCCTTCAAAGCTTCGAACTCCGAACATCTTGGCCGGAGGAAGGGCAACCTTCCTCCGGCTTTTTTGCGCCTGTGTCGCGATAGCGCGGCGTTATAGGCTGCAGCGTCCAGAATCACGGGTTGCCCGTTGCGCTCGTTCGGCGTGGCGATTGATTCCGGCTTGAATGGCGATCTTAAGGCCCGATCAAGCGTCGGCTTCTACTCTCGGTTGCATTCTTCACCGGCCGAGATTGCTTCGATGCCTGCCCTCGACGTTCCCGCCCTTGTCCTCAGCGGTCTCAGCAAGAGCTTCGGGCGCCCGGCCGTCGATCGGCTCGACCTCAACATCGCCGCCGGCGAATTCTACGCTCTCCTTGGCCCGAACGGCGCCGGAAAGACAACGACCTTACGCTTGATCGCGGGGCTCCTGCCGGCTGACGACGGCGCGATCGAAATCTTCGGCATCGACGCCCGCCGCTCGCCGATCGAGGCCAAGCGAATCGTCGCCTGGCTGCCCGACGAGCCGATGCTGTACGACAAGCTCGACCCGCTCGAATATCTGGAATTCGTCGCCGGCCTCTGGTCGGTCGAGGCGCGTCGCGCCAAGCGGTTCGCCGAGGACTTGCTGGAGCGCCTGGGCCTCTGGCCGAATCGGCGCGACCGCTGCGAAGGCTTCTCGCGCGGCATGCGGCAGAAGCTGGCGCTCGCCGGCGCCCTCATCCATGAGCCGCGGCTCCTGATGCTCGACGAGCCGCTGACCGGCCTCGACGCCGCCGCGGCCCGGCAGGTGAAGGACATTCTGACCGAGCGCGTGCGGGCAGGCGCGACCATCATCATGACCACACATATTCTCGAGGTCGCGGAGCGGCTCGCGGACCGAATCGGCATCATCGCCAACGGCAAGATGATCGCCGAGGGGACGCTCGACGAGTTGCGCGCCAGCATTGGCGCGGGCGGGGCGACGCTCGAGACGGTGTTCCTCGATTTGACCTCCCAGGCCGGACGCGCCGCGTGATTGGGCGGTTGATTCGGTCCTTGACCGGTTTTCCTCGTTTCGTTGCGCACGATCTGCGCCTGAGCGCGCGCGCGCTGGCGTCCATGTTCGGCGCGTTGTCGCCGCGACGCCTGGCGGCTCTGATCGCACTGCTGTTCGTGGCGCTGCACATCACGGCGTACCCGGTCGCCGGCTGGCTGATCGGCATTGAAGACGGCCCCGGCGGCGCGATGCGAATCACGGCGATCCTCGCCAGCGGCGCCGCGCTCGTCCTTCCCTGGATCATTGGCCAGTCGATCGCCGACTTCACCCGCACTTTGTTCGGGCGCTCGGATCTCGAGTTGATCCTCGCTTCGCCTGTCGACGCTCACGCTCTGCTCGCCGCCCGCGCATTGTCGATTTCGGTTGGGGCCGTCGCATCGGTGGGGCTCTTGTTGGCGCCGCTCGCCGACGTCGCGGCTCTCAGGGGCCATCCGCATTGGCTGGCGCTCTATCCGGCTTTGCTTGCGGCCGGGCTCGCAGGAACCGGCTTCGCGATCATCCTGTCGATGGGCCTGTTTTTTGCGACAGGCCCGCGACGCGCGCGCCTCTTCGGCCAGATCGCAGCGACCGCGGTCGGCGCCTCCGCGGTGCTCGGGGCGCAGGTTGTCGCCGTGCTGCCGGAGGGCATGAGGACAGCGATTCTCGGGGCCCTTGCGCCGCGTGCAAACGCACAGGGCGGGCTCCATGGCCTCCTGTGGGCCCCGGTGCGCGCGGCGGCGGGCGACCCGCAAGCGATGCTCGTCTGGACAGCGTTCGCCGCCGTCGTCTTTGCGCTCGCGTGCGGACTGTTCGGCGAGCGTTTCGCGCGCGCGGCGATCGCCGCTGCGGGCGCGCCGGCTCACGCCGGATTTGCGGCGAGGGGGACGTCGCGCTTCGGCGCGAGCGCCAGCGCGGCTTTGCGCATGAAGGAGCGGCGCGTCGTCTGGCGCGATCCCTGGCTCATGTCGCAGCTTCTTCTACAGGCCGCCTATACGACGCCGCTCGCCGTCGTTCTCTGGCGCGGCGGCGGCCCGACGGGCACGGTCGGGGTCGCGTTCACGCCGGCGCTCGTGGTGATCGCGGCGCAACTCGCGGGCGCGCTCTCCTGGATCGCGCTCTCGGCCGAGGACGCGCCGGATTTTCTCACGACCGCTCCGCTGCCGCGCGCCGTCATCGAACGCGCCAAGATCGCGGCAATCGGCCAGCCGATCGCGCTCATCCTCGCCTTGCCGTTGGCCGCATTGGCCTTCGCGTCGCCCTGGGCCGGGCTCTGCGCGCTTCTGTTCGGCGCCGGAGCGATCGCCTCGGCCGCGCTCATCAACCTCTGGCGCCAGGCGCCGTCCCGTCGCGGCCTCGTGCTGCGCCGTCACTCACAGTCGAAACTGGTCGGCATGATGGAGCACCTGGTCTCGATCCTGTGGGCGATCGCCACGACCACCGCGGTGATCGGCTCATGGGCGACTGTGGTCCCGCTCGCCGCCATCGCCGCCGTGCTGGCGCTCAACCGGAAGTGGGCGCCCCAGCCGTCGGCCGTGCGCGCGTGACGCGAGGGGGTCAGGACAGGCCCGCGCGCCATTCGCCAAGCCAAGCCTTGACCTTTCAGCCGGCCGTTCGCACATCGGGGGGAGCGGCGCAGGGCTCGGAGCCCGTCTCTTGTCTCGCCATCCGTTGCGGCGTATGGCTTGCCTTTCGAAATTCGTCGGGGGGCGCTCGCGGGGTTGGCTCTGAGCCGGCATCGGGGGTTTACCTCAGCCATCGAGGCTCCGACGAGAAGGCGAGCGGATGAAGATCATACTGGCTCAGCCGCGCGGGTTTTGCGCCGGCGTTGTTCGGGCGATCGATATTGTCGAGCGGGCCTTGGCCAAGCATGGCGCTCCGGTCTACGTACGCCATGAGATCGTCCACAATCGCCACGTGGTCGAATTGCTTAAGGCGAAAGGGGCGCGCTTCGTCGAGACGCTGAAGGACGTGCCGGCGGGCTCTGTGACCATCTTCAGCGCGCATGGCGTCTCGAGAGGCGTCGAACAGGAAGCCAAGGCGCGGTCGCTGCCGACCATTGACGCGACCTGCCCCTTGGTCACCAAGGTGCACAACCAGGGGCGCGGATACATTGCCCGGGGCCGGGTGCTGGTGTTCATCGGTCACGACGGACATCCCGAGGTCGAAGGGACGCTGGGGCAGATCGACGGCGAAGTGCACCTCGTCGAAGACGAAGAAGACGTCGAGAATTTGCCGATCGATCCCGCTGCGCCGATCGCCTACATCACGCAGACGACATTGAGCGTCGATGACACGCGGAGCGTCATCGCCGCGTTGCATCGTCGCTTCACCGACGTCGTCGGTCCTGACGTTCGCGACATCTGCTACGCGACACAGAATTGACAGACTGCCG
Organism: uncultured Alphaproteobacteria bacterium; assembly: GCA_963726105.1. Lineage (GTDB taxonomy): Bacteria > Pseudomonadota > Alphaproteobacteria > Rhizobiales > Beijerinckiaceae > Roseiarcus. The sequence goes on along the minus strand of CAVSBJ010000006.1, from coordinate 162,756 downwards.
TGCGCGAATTGTGTCAGGTCGCTGACGTCATCATCGTCGTCGGCGCCCGCAACAGCTCCAACTCGAACCGCCTGCGAGAAATCGGGGAAGAGGTCGGAATTCCGAGCTATCTCGTCGCCGACAGTCGCGAAATCGACCCGGAATGGGTTCGCAACGCCGCTGTGGTCGGCGTGACCGCCGGCGCCTCGGCGCCTGAGATTGTCGTCGAAGAGGTGGTCCAAGCCTTGTCGGCGCTCGCGCCGTCGGAAGTGTCGGTCCTTGACGGTCCGGCCGAGACGGTTAGCTTTCGCCTCCCGGCGGAGCTTCGGAATTGATTCCGGAGCTAAGCCTTTCTGTTCCGTTTACTTTCTAGGAATCGTCCGTGGGCATACCATTCAGGCAGATTGTAAGAGTCGGGGCCTATGTGGTCCGGCAGCACCTGGCCGGCCGCAAGCGTTATCCGCTGGTGTTGATGCTGGAGCCGTTGTTCCGGTGCAACCTTGCTTGCGCCGGCTGCGGCAAGATCGACTATCCCGACGCCATTCTGAACAAGCGCATCTCCGTCGACGACGCGTTGGCCTCGGTCGACGAGTGCGGCGCGCCCGTGGTCGTCATGGCGGGCGGCGAGCCGCTGCTGCACAGAGACCTGCCAAAGATCGTCCAGGGCGTCATCGCGCGCAAAAAATTTGCGATCGTCTGCACCAATGCGCTGCTCCTCGAGAAGAAGATCGATCAATACAAGCCGAGCCCCTATTTCACCTGGTCGATTCATCTCGACGGCGACCAGGAAATGCACGACAAGTCGGTCTGCGAGCCAGGCGTCTACGACCGCGCCGTCGCGGCGCTCAAGACCGCCAAGGCGAAGGGCTTCCGCGTCACCATCAACTGCACCTTCTTCAATGACGCCGATCCCGAGCGCATCGCCGCCTTCTTCGATACGGTGACCGAACTGGGCGTCGATGGCATCACCGTTTCGCCCGGCTACGCCTACGAGCGCGCCCCGGACCAGAAGCATTTCCTCAACCGCTCGACGACGAAGGAGCTCTTCCGCGCGGTGTTCCGGCGCGGCGACGGCGCGCGCAAATGGGCCTTCAACCAGTCGAGCCTGTTCCTCGACTTCCTCGCCGGGAACCAGAGCTATCACTGCACGCCATGGGGCAACCCGACGCGCACCGTCTTCGGCTGGCAGCGGCCCTGCTACCTGCTCGGCGAAGGCTATACGAAGACCTTCAAGGAACTGATGGAGGAGACCGACTGGGACGCCTACGGAGTCGGCAATTATGAGAAATGCGCCGACTGCATGGTTCATAGCGGGTTCGAGGCGACCGCGGTCAGCGATACGGTGACGAAGCCGTGGAAGGCCGCCCGCGTCGCTCTCTTTGGCGTGAAGACCGAGGGCGCGATGGCTCGGGACATCCCGCTCGGGAGCCAGCGCGAGGCCCAGTACGTTTTCGACAAGAACGTGGCCCAGAAGCTGTCAGAGATCCGCCGCTCCGAGGCCGAGGAAAAGGCCCGGAAGAAGGCGGCGACAACGGTTTAGCGCGCGGAACGCGGCCCCGCTGTCGGCGGCGAGCGCACGGAGCCCTGCAAACTGGCTCGGAGAGCGGATGAGCGCTCCGACGACGGCTGCCGCGTCGATCCCGCCATCGGAGGCGACGGCCTTCAACGCCAGCGGCGGCAGGGCGCGTTCGGCCGGATCGGCGACCGCGCGCAGAACGGCGAACGGGACCCGCTGCTGAAGCGCATATTGGCCGGCGATCAGGCTTTCCATGTCGACGGCGGCCGCTTCGGTGGCGCGGCGCAGCTCCGCCTTGGCAGCGACGGTCAGGACTGGAGCAGCCGAGGCCGCCAGACGCTCGACAGTGACGCGCGCTCCGGCGCGGCCGAGGCGCTGCGCGAGCGACGCCGTGACGGAATTGTCGGTTCGAACGCTGCCCTCATCCGACACGACTTCCGCGCCGAGAATGAGGTCGCCGGGGCGCAGCCGCGGATCAAGCCCGCCGCACAGGCCCCAGCTGACCACGAGCGACGGCTTGAGGCTCGCCGCTTCGGCGAGGCGAGCGCGCAAGGTTCGCGCATCGCCACAGAGCGTCGTGCGCCCCGGTCCCTTGAGGACCGCCGCCTCGCGCTTCAGTCCGCAGACGATCAGGACGCTTGCGGACGGCGGCAAGGCGGGTGGGTCGTCCGGCCCGACGGACTAGCCCGCGAGCAGGCTGTCGGTCCGCTCGCGCAAGGTCTTGACCAGGGCGTCGGCGCCGCCGCCGCCCGCAAGGATCGAGGCGAACTCGTCGCGGCGGGTGGCGAGATCACTGATCGTGCCATTGAGATAGACGTCGATGATGCGGCCGCCGCGAACGAGATAGTTGATCTGCACCGTCCGGCCGCCGGGCTGGAGGAGCTTGGTCCTGACGACTTCGCCCCCGCCCGAGGAGGGGCTCGTCTGCGGCTCGACGACAAAGCTTTCTCCCGAATAGTCGCTCACCTGATGAGCGTATTCGGCGACGAGGAAGCGAGAAAAGGCGTCGCGAACCGCGGCCTGCTGGGCGCCTGAGAACTTGCTCCACGCGGGTCCCGTCGCCAGCCTCGCCATTGTGCCGATGTCGAAGGCCGAAGTGATGGCGGGTGAGAAACGGCGGTCGCGTTCGCGCACGCTGAGCTGGCCGGCCTGCTTGAGCGTCGGCATCAGCTGTTGGTAATAAGCCTCGATGCGCCGGGAGGCCTGCGCCTCGGCCGGCGAGGCGATCGCGCTGAGCGAGAGAAGCGCGAGCACGGCCGCGATCAAAGGCGTCGACAGGCTCAGGCGAAAGGGGAAGCGTTTCATTTGTCGGGGATTCCATTTGCTCGGATAGGAGGCCTTTCGGCCTGCCGAGTCCATTGTTTGAGGGGCTCGCCGGCGCAAGCCCTGCCCCCGCTTCTACCGCCATTTTGGGAATCGAGTCGAGGCTTGGTCGCGCATGGCGCGTGGATTGGATGCCGGCATCAGCTTTTTCAATAGCTGCTCTCCCACCCAAAACGCCCCCGCCGGCGCCCTTCCCGCCGGCGCGCGGGACATGCCGTGGACAGCCTGATAGAGTGGCGTAGCTCTCCCCAGAACAACAATCGGACATCGACGGAATGAGATATTGCATCGTCGGCGCTGGATTCAGCGGCGCCGTCATCGGCCGCGCTCTCGCGCAAGCCGGGCACGAAGTCCTGGTGGTCGATGAGCGCCCGCATGTGGCGGGCAATTGCCATTCGCAGCGCGATTCCGAGACCGGCGTCATGACTCATGTCTACGGTCCGCACATCTTCCACACCGCCGACGAGCGCGTCTGGGTCTATGTTCAAAAATTCGGAATCATGCGCCCTTACCGGCATCGGGTGCAGGCGATCAGTGGCGGATTGGTCTATTCGCTGCCGGTCAACCTCCTGACCATCAACCAGTTCTTCCGCAAGACCTTGCGGCCGGAAGAAGCGGCCGCGTTTGTCGCTTCGAAGACCCGGAAAATCCAGGAGCCGGCCAATTTCGAGGAGCAGGCTCTCAGCATGATCGGGCCCGAACTCTACGAGGCCTTCTTCCGCGGCTATACCCGCAAGCAATGGGGCCTCGATCCCACCCGGCTGCCCGCGTCGATCCTCAAACGCCTGCCGCTTCGCTTCAATTTTGACGATTCCTATTTCGCCCACCCCCATCAGGCGATGCCCGAGCGCGGTTACACGGAACTGGTCGCCGCCATTCTGGACACGCCGCGCCTCGAGGTGCGATTGGGCGCAAAATTCGAAGAGCTGACCGAAAAGTTCGCGCATGTGGTCTACAGCGGCCCGATTGATCGCTATTTCGGCTACAGTTCGGGCAGACTGGGCTACCGCACCCTGGACTTCGAGGTGTTCCGGGCGAAAGGCGACTACCAGGGGTCCGCCGTCATCAATTATTGCGACGAGGCGACGCCCTTCACCCGCATAACCGAGCACAAGCACTTCGCCCCATGGGAGAAGGACAAGATCGAGGGCACGATCCTATACCGCGAGTTCAGCCGGTCCTGCGGCCCCAACGACATTCCCTATTATCCAATCCGCCAGACCGACGAAGAAGCGATGCTGAAGACCTACGTCGATCGGGCGATGACGACTCCCGGCGTGACCTTCGTCGGACGGCTTGGATCCTATCGCTATCTGGATATGGACGTGACGATCGGCGAGGCGTTAACCGCGGCGGACGGGATGCTCAAACGCATTTCCGAAGGCGCCGATATGCCCACATTCTTCGCCCAGCCGCTGACGGGGCACTGAGAGGCGCGAAACGCGAAGAGTCGGCGGTCAGTCCAGAAGGCCGAGCTTCTCTTTCTTCGGCATTGAGCGCGCAAACGCGACCCCCGACCACAGCCCGTAAAGGATCGTTCGGCACTTCGCCAGCGCGAACCTGCCGCTCTTGATAGACATGATCATGTCTCTGAACGACCTATAGATAAACTGAATTGTAGTCGTCGATGAGAGGCCGTCATATTTCAAATTGACGAAAAGCCTGTTCCGGTAAAGCCAGTGGTATTGGGCGATCTTGCGAGGATCCTGTTCGACAAATACCCGTTGAGACGCGTCTCCGGACTTCAGATGCTTCGTTCTGCTCTTTCCAACCTGATACAATCTTGTGAAGCGCGCGAGGCGGAGGCAATATTCGGTGTCGTCGGCCCAGATGAAGAATTCTTTCAAAGGCAGCCCGACTTTTCGCACCAAGTCGGTCGAGACCAGGAACGAGACGAAAGTCAGCGTCTTCATTTCTATGAGGCCATCCGCCAAATAGCGGGCATATTGGGGCATGTTGTTCATGCCGGATCGCTGACTGATGGGCTGGACGTTGATGTTTTCCCCGTTCAGGTCGAAAACGTTGCTGCCGAGGACAGCGTCCTCGCCGACAATCTTCGCCGCCGCCACCAGTTCCGCCAAAGCGTCCGGCTCGGGTTCGCAATCATCGTCCATCAGCCACATATGCGTGCACGGAAGCGGAAGAGCGGCCCGCATTCCCTCATGAAAGCCGCCGGCGCCGCCCGTGTTTTCGTCCAGGCGGATCGAGTGGAAATCAGTGTTGCGACACGCAGATTCTTCGGCGAGAACCGCGCGCGTCGGCTCGTCGGAAGCATTGTCGACGACCACAAGCTGGCGGACTGGGTAAGTCTGCGAGTCAATCGCCTCAAGACATCGTTTAAGAAGCGCTGGACGATTCCGCGTTACGACGACTGCCGCTACATTAATCACGAGCGTAAGTCCTTAATCTATAAAAGCCGATGAATTATTATTGCGCGCGGCCTCGTTTTCTTTCGGCGGCCTGGCATTGAGGCGAAGAAGAACCATGTCGACGGCCGCCTTGTCAAGCATAACGGGGCGCCGGACGCGCCGTAAGAAGCGCGAATCTTCGACGATTGGGTGAATGCGGAGTGCGCTTTCGCGATTGCCACCGTGACCGGCGCCGCAAGGTCCGCGTTAGCACGGGGCGCGCCTGAAGGGCGGCAGTCGCTGGGTCGACGCGCCGCCCGACCGCGGTCCGAGGAAGACGCGAGAACGAAATCGCCGCCGTCCACCGCCCGCGGCAGGCCGGCCGGCGCCCCTAACCCGACCGTCAGGCCGGCGCGGCGTTTTTCGCGATCTCGTCCAGCGCGGTCAGCGCATCGCCCGGCAGCTTAAGGCTGCCCGCGGCCAAGTTTTCGCGTAGGTGCTCGAGCGACGACGTGCCCGGAATGAGCAGGATGTTGGGGGCGCGCTGCAGCAACCAGGCGAGCGCGACCTGCATCGGCGTCGCGCCGAGACGCGTGGCGACCTCGTTCAGCTCCGACGACTGCAAGGGCGTAAAGCCGCCGAGCGGAAAGAACGGCACATAGGCGATTCCGGCTCGGGCAAGCTCGTCGATCAGGGCGTCGTCGTCGCGGCGCGCCACGTTGTACAGGTTCTGCACGCAGACGATGTCGCAGATCCGCCGCCCCTCTTCGAGCTGATTGGAAGTGACGTTGCTGAGGCCGATGTCGCGCACGAGGCCCTGCCGCTGAAGGTCGGCGAGGACCGTGAGCGGCGCTTCGATCGACCCTTCAGCGGGTCCGTGGATCGCCCCCATCATACGCAAATTGACGACCTCGAGCACCTCAAGACCGAGATTGCGCAGATTGTCCTCAACCGCGCTCCTGAGGTCATCCGGGCTCATGGCCGGGTTCCATGACGCGTCTGGCCCGCGCCGGGCGCCGATCTTGGTGACGATCACAAGGTCGTCGGAATAGGGATGCAGCGCCTCGCGGATGATCTTATTGGTCACATGAGGACCGTAGAAATCGCTCGTGTCGATGTGATTGACGCCGCTCGCGACCGCCTCGCGCAGCACCGCAATCGCGGTATCGCGGTGCTTCGGCGGCCCGAAAACACCGGGCCCGGCGAGTTGCATGGCGCCGTAGCCAAGCCGTTTCACCACCCGGTCGCCGAGCGGAAACGCTGCGGATCTGATGTCGTTCATGGCTTTGTCTCCTGATCAAGTCGAATTCCGGACACGGCGCGGGAAGGCGCGACGGCGCTTCGGTTTCAGAGGGGTGTTGCCCTTCGGTCGCCGCATCGGTATCTTCGCGGACAAAGCTAAGCTTTCAGGGGCCCCGGCGTAAGGGCGGATCAACCAGCACGACGGCAACCGAGCTGCAACGTTGTCGAGAATCTGGTTGCATTCGGGCTGAAATAGACCGTAAGAAACTACAAACTGGAAGCTGGGGTCTGCCTAATGCAGTGGGGGCAGAAAAAGACCGCTCGGCGCGCCCTTGCTTCGTGGGGGCTTCTTCGCGCGCTTCCGGCGACGATCGGCGTCGCCGGCGCGGCGTTCGTCCTTCCCCCCGCCGCTCTCGCCCAAGTCGCGAGCGCTTCCTCTCCGGCGCCGGCCGGCGCTCCGGCGCTGGCCAACGCTCCGGCGCTGGCCAACGCTCCGGCGCCAGTCGTCTCCGCGCCTGCCGCGCCCATGAACGATGCGGACAAGCGCGTCGCCGCCGACCTCTTGTTCAAGCGCCTGTTGCTCAAACCCGACGATCTCGACGCCGGGTTCCAATACGCCCAGCTCGAGACCGAACTCGGCGACTACGAGGCGGCGATCGGCGCGCTCGAGCGCATCCTCTATTACAACCCGAATCTTCCCCGGGTGAAGCTCCAGCTCGGCGTGCTCTATTTTCATCTGCGCTCCTATGAGATGGCGCGCAATTATTTCGACGCCGTGCTCAACGCGCCGGACACGCCCTCCGACATCCGGACCGAAGTGCAGACCTATGTCGCCGCAGTCGATAAGGCCGTCGCGATCAATCAGTTCTCGGTCTATGGGCAATTCGGCCTCGCCTATCAGACCAACGCCAACGCCGGCCCCAACAGCCCGAACGTTCTTGCGCTCGGCCAGAACGCGCTGCTGTCGCCCCAGTTTCAGAAGACTCCGGACTGGAACGCGTTCGGACTGGTCACTATGCATGATTTCTATGATTTCAACGATCAGCGCGGCGACGGATGGGAATCCGATCTGATCACCTATTACTCGCAGCAATTCCACGTCACGCGGCTTGATTTGGGCCTCGCCGAATTGCGCACCGGGCCACGAATCGGGATCGGCGACTACGGCGGGCCCAGCGTCCACCCATACGCGATCGGCAACGTGCTAACGCTCGGCGGCGCGAACTACCTCAACACGGCCGGCGCCGGCGTGTCGATGAACTGGCCGGTCAACGAGACGCTGACCATCACGCCCGGGGTCGAGTTCCGCAACCGCTGGTTCTCTAATTCCGAGAACTATCCGACGGCCGCCGGCCAAAGCGGCGGGCAGTGGATCGGCTATGTCTTCGGCTCGGGGCTGATTTCCGCGCCGTGGGGCCTCGGGTGGCAGGGCCGCGTCTCCTACACCGACTCAAGCGCAAGCTATGGGCCGTACGCCTTCCACGATTTCTCGATCGACGCCGGGTTGCCCTATTCTTTTGCGGCGCCCGCGTTCGCGCATACGGGTTCGCTGTGGACCTTGACGCCCGCAGCAGGCTTTTCCTACACCCCTTACGCGGCGCCGGACCCGTTCGTCTCGCCCTTCATCACCCGCACGGATAGACAATGGCGGGTGTCGGGAACCCTGGATACGAGCTTCTACCACAACATCGGCTTCACGCTGCAGGTCCAATATCTGCGCACCTATTCGACCGTTTCGAACTACAGCCTTCAGGATTTCATCGTCGCGGCGGGGCCGACCTTCCACTTTTGACCTTTAGGAAACTCGCATGCGCCGGAGACGATCGCTTCCGCTGTTGTTCGCCGCCACCTCGCTCGGCGCCGTTCTCGCGCTATCGGCCGGCGCCCGCGCCGATACAGTCGGCACGGCCGGCGCGGTCAACACGGCCACCTCGGGCACGCCGCCGGGAGCGCCCACTCGAGTGATTGAGATCGGGACGCAGGTCGTCGCCAACGAGAAGATCCAGACCACCGCGAGCGGCAGCGTCCAGGTGCTGTTCATCGACAAGACGACGCTCAACGTCGGCCCCAACTCGACGCTGGTGATTGACCGCTTCGTTTACAATCCCGCCACGACGAAGGGTGAGCTCGCCCTTTCGTTGGGCAAGGGCGTGGTGCGCGTCGTCGGAGGCATCGCGACGCATTCCGAGGGAGCCACGATCCGAACTCCGGTCGCGGCGATTGGCTTGCGCGGCGGCATCGCCATCATCTCGCATAGCGGAGCCAACGGCACGCACGCGATCCTCGGCTTCGGCCGCATGTCGGTCACGTCGCTCTGCGGCGGGTCAGATTGCCATCCGACCACGATCGATGTCTCGCGCCCTGGCTACGGCGTGACGGTTACGGGGTTCAACAGGCCTCCCTCTTCCCCCGGCCGGGCTAGCAGCCAGGAGATCGCGCAGTCGAATGCTTCATTGACGAGCCAGAAAGGCCAAAAGGGAGGCGCAAGCCAGCAGCCGACGGACAGTCTGGCGCAGAGCTATAATGTCGGCACGCCCACCTCGCCCGGCGCGCCGATCAGTCAGACCGCCTCGCAGGGACGCGCAAATGCGCTCACGGTGGCGAACGCCACGCAACAGACTGTCCAGCAAGGGGCGCAGAACAGCGCCTCGAGCGCGACCGGGACGCGCGTCGCGATTCAGAACTTGATTCAGGCGCAGACGCCGATCAAGCCGCCACCAATCACACCAGTCACACCCATAACTCCAATTACGCCGGTCGTGCCGGCTCCGACTGCAACTTACGCCATGGTCACCCAAGGGCCTTTCAGCACCAGCACGGGCGCGAGCCCCGTGCCTTATCTCACCGGCGCTTTCGCAGGAAGCGGCCAATTCTCGGTTTCGCCGATCCTTGGCTATCAGACAGGCGGCCTCAATACGGACGGTACGCCGAATACGACCTCAAGACAGTTCCAAGCTGGCCTCAGCGTGACAGGACAGGGCGCGGCGCAGAACGCGACCCTATTCGTCATGACGTCGGCGATCAGCAACGCGCCCAACATCGGCTTCACCCAGGCTGGCGGGTTCACGGGAGTGACGATGAGCAATCCGAACGGATGGTACGGACTGGCCGCCGGCGCCGTGTCTTCGGCGACGCCGAATTCGGCGCCCAACACTGTGACGACTCGGAATGGCGTGCCCATCGCAAGTTTCACCTTGAACAATACGACGACAAATCTGAACACAGGAAATGTGTCAAACACCCAGTCCTACAATTATGTCCAATCCGGTCCGGCAAACTACAAGTTCAATCCGCTCACGACGGCAACGCCGACAACCCTTGCGAACAACCATCCAACCTCAACCCTGAACGGCTATGTCGGCGGAGTGATGGTGACGGCGACCGGAGGCGCGTCGCCGCCGTTTACGAACTACACCAAGCCCTATGTCATAACCAATCTCACCGGGCAGCCTGGCGACGTCGGCATCTTCCTGCCCGGCAATTCAAGCGAGATGCTGGCTTCCTTCAATGTCGGGAGCGTCAACGCGCCAGCGAACGGCATGACGAGTTCCAATTATCTCTTCGGAAGCCTGAATGGAAACGGCCAGACCGGGCTGAACAGCGCGCGCGGCGCCTACGTCAATCCATCGAATTTCGCAGCCCGGGCCGCAGCAGTGTTCAACAACGGGGCCAATGATTCCTGTCTCGTCGCGCGACGGTCAGCCGTTGTCGTCAATAGGAGGCTATTCCAATCAGCTCATTGGTGACGGCCGGGAGCGTGGGCGCAAATACGTCGACGTTTCTGAGTTCGATTTCCTCCACCAGCGTTCAACCCTGTGCGTGTTCGACGCAGTGGGGCTTCTGGAGCGCCATCAACGGCGCAAGCAACAACGGTCAACTCGTGTTCGAGGATCAGGGCGTTCTGCTGCTTTGGGTGGCCGGCACCCCGACGCTGGCTGGCACCCTTCCGGTAACCGGCACGGCCACTTACACCGGCCACGCGATCGCCAGCATCGCCAATGGCGCCAATCCAGGCGCGACCAGCTATCTTGCAGCAGGCGCGCTCTCGGCCACGGCCAATTTCGCAACCAAGATGGGCACAGTATCAATCACCGGCCTCGACGGAACGAACTATACCGGCACGGCCGTGCAGGGGGCGGCGCCGGTCACGTTCGCTGGTTCGTTGGCCGGCAACAATGGAGGCCGAACCGCAACGCTCGCCGGCTCCTTCTTCCAGGGCACAGGCTTAACCCCGGCCTACAGCGAGATCGGCGGTTCGCTCATCCTCAACGGAAACAACAGCTACCTGGGAAGCGGAATTTTTCTCGGACGGAAGCCCTAAGGAATCCCCGCTCGCAAGCCCGTCTTCCGCCTATTCGGGCGCGGCGGTCAAGGGCTCGAGCGGGGCTGCGATCTCCCCATGCGCGAGATCGGCGGAAAAGAGCGCCAACCCCTTGGGCTCGTTGCCGTTCGGGTGGACCAGCACAATCGAGCCGCGTTCAGGCTTCTGGCCGAGCGCCAGCCACGCGTCCGCGCCGAGCGTGATCAGGTGATCCTGGCGAACGGCCTGCATCAGCGGATCGCTCGAGATAAGGCCCGGGAAGCGGAAGAACAGTGACGGCGTCTCGCCGTTGGCGATGAGCGCCCGCTCGGTGTCGAGGATTTCCTCCTGCGGATCGACGCCCTTCGACAACAGGAAGTTCTCATCGTCGGGCAGCCGGCGATGATACGGATGGTGATAGGTGTGATCGGTCCACAGGATGTCGAGCGCGCCGGAATTGCGCTCACTGACGAGCCAGCGGAAATCGTCGAAGTGATGGATAAGCCAGAGGCCTGAAATCGAGAGCGCCACCGGAACATGCGGGCCTGCGGACTCGAGGCGCGTGAAAAATGCGCGAGCGAGCGGCTTCCGGCTCGGGCAGAGGTCGCCGGTGACGAAATCGCCTTGGCCCCCGCCATGCGTGAGACCGGCGTTCTGAAGAAAACCGCGTTGGATGAGGCCTGGGGCTTCGGCGGATTCGCGGATCGCGCGGCCCATGCGGGTCGCCTTGAGTTCATCCTCGCTCTCGTCGTGGCAGGTCCAGCACGCCGCGCGTTCGAGCCGCGTGGTCAACGCCTCGGGATCGGCGAGCAGAGCGATCTTTTGGCCCGCCACGGTCATCTCGCGGATCGCGACCGCCTTGCGTCCGTCGGCGGCGACGCAGGCCTTCAGCACCGGCCTATAGTCCGTGACGGCGGCCATGCTTTGAAGCCGCGTCGCGGGCGCCGGCGTGAACGCGCAGTCCGACGCGCGCGCTGCGCCGGCCAAGCCCAGCGCAGGCGGCGAAGGTGATCATGAAAAGGCGAACGGAGGCGGGCAAAACAGGCTCTCGGATTGAAGGCGTCCTTCTAACCAAGACCGGCCCGCGCGGCTAGAGCTCGCGCGCGGGCATGATGAAGGGCGGCTTAGCAGACGCTTCGCCCGGTCGCCCTATCCCCGCCGCGGCCCGCGCGTCGAGCGTGGCCGCTCGGGCGCGCCGGCGACCGCGAGCAACTTGCGGAACTCGTCGCGCTTCTCATGGATCGAGGCAATGACGAGGCCCATCGGCACGCCGAGATCGACCAGCACTGCCTCCGAAAGCTGCAGGCTCGCCTCGATTGTCTCGGGCACCGCATCGGTCACGCCAAGCCCATAAAGAGCGCGCGCGTGGTCGGCGTCGCGGGCGCGGGCGACCAGGGTTATGTCTGGCCTGAGGCGGCGCGTCGTCTCGACCACCGCTTCATTGGCAACGGTCGAGTCCATCGTGACGACCACGGCGCGCGCCGTTTCGAGCCCGCAGCGACGCAGATATTCGGGCCGCGCGGCGTCGCCGTAGTAGACCGGCTTGCCGTCGGAACGGGCCTGGGACGTCACGCCCGCATTCGCGTCCACCGCGATGAACGGGATCGCGTGCCGGTCGAGCATGTCGCCGATCAGCGCGCCAACGCGGCCGTAGCCGACGATGATGACGCGGGACGATTCGCTCTCCGGGGGGATCTCCGGGGCCCTCTCACCGGCGCCGCCGCGCGGGCTCGAGCCAACGCGCGCGCCGACCTTCGCCAGCCCTGGAATCGCAAGCATGGACATCGCAACGGCGCTGATGAGCGTCGTCGCCAGCGATCGGTCGATAAGGCCTCCAGCCAGCGCGGCGCCGATCATCACGAAGCCGAATTCGCCGCCCGGACCCAGCAGGAGCGAGGTCTCCGCCGCCGCGCGCGATGGCAACCGAAAGGCCCGCCCGAGCCCGAACAGCATCAGGCCCTTCGCCGCCGTCAGCGCCGCGGCGAGCCCAAGAATGAGGCCGGGCCGGGCAATGATGAACGCCGGATTGATCGCGGCCCCGACCGAGACGAAGTAAAGCCCGAGCAAGAGGCCCCGGAACGGCTCGATCGTCACTTCGATCTCGCGCCGATATTCGGTCTCCGCCAGCAGGAGCCCGGCGACAAAGGCGCCGAGCGCCATCGACAGATGGCTCGCCGCGGCCGCCAAGCCATCGCCAAGCACCACCAGGAGGCACGCCGCCATGAAGAATTCGGGGCTCTTTGTCTCCGCGACGAAATGGAAAAATGGCCGCAACGCCAGGCGGCCGAAAATGACCAGGGCGGTCAGGACAAGCGCCGCCGGAACGAGCGTGGTCAGGAGTTGCCATGCGAGGCCGCGGTCGCCCGCCGCCGACAACGCCCCTGTCATGACGAGGAGGGGCGCGACCGCGATATCCTGGAACAGGAGCACCGACAGGCTTGCTCGCCCGGCGCCGGAATGAAGCCGCTTGCTCTCGACCAGCATCGGAATGACGATGGCGGTCGACGACATCGACAGCGCCGCGCCGACCGCAAGCGCCGAGGGGGGGCCAAGGCCAAGACTCCAGGCGGCGGCGGCGAGAACGAGCGTCGTTACGACGACCTGCGCGAGCCCGAGCCCGAACACGAGGTGGCGCATGCGCCTCAAGCGGGCGAGCGACAGCTCGAGCCCCATCGTGAACATAAGTCCGACGACGCCGAAGGCGGCGATACGGTCGATCGACTCGACATTGATCGCAAGCGCGCTGAGCCAGGGCGCTTTCCGGGCGACCGCGCCGAGGCCGTAAGGTCCGAGCGCGACGCCCGCGAGCAGGTATCCGAGGACCGGACTGATGCGCAGCCGGAAGAACAGCGGCGCGACCACGCCCGCCGTCACCAGGAACAGCAGCGTCTCCTTGTAGACCGAAAGGTCGACCGGCTCGTTCACTTGCGCCTCCTCGGAGCCGCGGACCCGCGAGGAGTCGAGCCTATTCGATTCGAGGTCGAAGGGTAGCGTCGCCGCGCGCGCCGCGGCATGCTAAAGGCGATTGTTTTCTCTCTGGAGAGCGCCGTGCCGCTTTATCCTCATGACCGTGAGACGGCCTCGATCATGGCGCTCGCGCCGGTCATCCCGGTGCTCACGGTCGCCAGCGTCGAGGATGGCCTCGCCCAGGCCAGGGCGCTTATCGCGGGCGGCCTTTACGCAATCGAAGTGACATTGCGCACGCCCTCCGCGCTTGAGGCGATCAAAGCGATCGCCAAACATGTGCCCGACGCGGTCGTGGGAGCAGGCACGATCGTTTCAGCCGAGCAGATCAACCAGGCCGTGGCGGCGGGGGCCAAGTTTCTGGTCAGTCCGGGGGCTCCAGCGGCGCTCGCCAAGGCCGCGGCGCGATCGCCGGTCCCGTTCCTGCCGGGATGCGCGACGGCCTCTGAAGCCATGGCCCTGCGGGAGCTTGGCTTCAGGGCGCTGAAGCTCTTTCCCGCCGAAGCGGTCGGCGGCGCGAAGCTGCTCGCGTCGCTCGCGGCGCCGCTGCCGGATCTCCGCTTCTGCCCGACCGGCGGCATCGATCTCGAGAAGGCGCCGGAATACCTGAAGCTGCCGAACGTGCCCTGCGTCGGCGGGTCGTGGATGTTGCAGAAAGCGGCGCTCGCGGCGGGCGACTATCTCGCGGTCGAAGCCTTGTCGCGCGACGCGGCGGGGCTCAAACGAGCGGCCGCCTAGGATGTACGGGAACTGGATGAAGCCTTGCGCCGCTTTAGGCGGCTGCGGGCTCCGCCTTGGCTTCGGCGCGCTTCTTGGTGATTTCACGTTTGAGCTTGACCGCGTCCTGGGAAAGCTCGGATTCGTGGGCCTTGACGAGGAAATCGTCGAGGCCGCCGCGATGCTCGACCGAACGCAACGCCGCCGCAGTGACGCGCAAGCGCACCGAGCGCTCGAGCAGATCCGAGGTGAGCGTGACCTGGACGAGGTTGGGCAAGAAGCGCGTGCGCGTCTTGCGGTTGGAATGGCTGACCTTGTTGCCGGATTGAACGGCTATGCCCGTCAGCTCGCAGCGGCGTGACATCGAACTTAAGATCCTTCAAACGAATGCTTCAGCCCGGCGCGGCAAATATTAAAGCGGGCCGCTCCAATCAAGAAGCGCCCCGCCTGCCGCTCGGCCTGGCTCAAAGATGACGGGTCTATAGGGGAGCGAGTTTTCGGCGTCAAGCTTCGTGCGCTCGACAGGCCCTCTTTGCGCCCCTACCCTCTGCCCATGCAACAGGGACGGGCGAGCGTGACCGCGATCGGCGCGGCGGGACACCGGGCGGCGCATCAGGTCCTTGAGCGGGGGTTCGTCTTCGCCGACCCGCTCGCGCTCCCGATTCTAGGCCAGGACGCCGACAGCGCCATCGCGCTCGCCAAGGAACGGCCGGAGCGGCGAGGCTTGCGCCTGTTCATCGCCATGCGCAGCCGGTTCGCGGAGGATTCGGCGCTAGGCGCGATCGACAGGGGCGTGCGGCAGATCCTGGTTCTGGGGGCCGGTCTCGACACCTTCGCCTATCGGCTCGAGCCGACCCAGGACCTGCGCGTCTTCGAGCTCGATCATCCGGCGACGCAAGCCGAAAAGCGACGCCGGCTCGCTGAGGCGCAAATCCCCGAGCCTCAGCATGTCTCGTATGTTGCTCACGATTTCGAAAGCGGCAGCATGACCGCCGCGCTCCAGGCGGCCGGCCTCGATCCGAACGGGGGCGTCTTCGTCCTCTGGCTCGGCGTCACGCCCTATCTGACGGAGGCGGCGGTGTTTGCGACGCTCGGCGAGCTTGCCAGCTGCCCCGGCGGGACGGAAGTCGTGTTCGACTACGCCAACCCGCCAGAGGCGGTCGAGGAAGGGACGGCGCGCGACTTCCATCGGGAAATGGCCGAACGGGTCGCGGCCAGCGGGGAGCCATTTCGTTGCTACCTCGATACGCCTGAACTGCACGCGCGCGCGGGCGGGCTGGGGTTCTCCGACATCGAGGATCTCGATCGCGCGGCGCTGGTTGCGCGCTACCTTCCGGACCTGGCCGTCGCTCCCCGGCCCGGCCCCGGCGGGCATGTCGTCAGGATGGCGACGAGGACAGCGCCGCCGTCTTCCCGCTTTACGTCGCCGCCGCCACGCTTGCCTGCCGCAGCCGATCATATTCGGCCTTGTCGACCGCCGGCGCCTCCGGATCGCCGAGGTCGTTGAGGTGCACGCGATAGGTCTCGCGCGCGCTCCAGGCGGCGAGGGCCGAAATAACGGTGACGCCAAAGGCGATCGCCCCGACCGCCAGCGGGACATTGGTCGAACCCGGCGGCGCGACGGCCGCGAAGAGCGCCGGCAAAAATGCAGTCAGCATGGTGCCGATGTTCTGCGCGATCGCCATGCCGGAGACCCGCGCGCGCGTTGGGAACAGTTCGGGATAGAAACTCGGAAAGACCGCGTTATAGCCTTGATAGACGACGCCCCACATCAGGATTGACAGAAGGAAGGCGAGCGGGACGTTTCTGATGCTGATCGCGTGGAGATAGGCGAACGCGAGCAGTCCCGCGCCCAACGCGCCAACGATGATCGGCGGCCGGCGCCCGATCCGGTCCGACAGCGCGCCAACGAACGGGATCACGATGACGGCGACGATGTTGCCGACGACCGGAATCCATAAATAGACGCTCTTGTCCATTTGAACGCCGTATCCCGGCTGCACCGCGTAAGCGGCGCCGAAAATGGTCGCGACCACGGGGATCACGTTCATGAGCGCCATGCACATGACGCGAATGAGATCGGACGCATGGTGAGTGAGCACCTCTCGCACCGGCGCGGTCGGCGTCGTGTGCTTGGCCTGCTCCTCCCGGAAGGCAGGCGTCTCCTCGACCTCGCGGCGGATGATGATTCCGACGACAAGAACGAGTACGCTGAGCAGGAACGGAATGCGCCAGCCCCACGACAGGAACGCCTCCTTCGACAGCGCGTAACTCAGGGGCAGGAAAACGGCGGCGGCCAGAATCTGGCCCGCCTGCACGCCCTGCAAAGTGAAGCTGGCGAAATAGCCGCGCCGCCCGAAGGGCGCGTGCTCGAGGATCATGGAGCTCGCGCCGGAGATTTCGCCGGCGACCGCGAACCCTTGAATCAGGCGCAACACCACGAGCAGAATGGGCGCCCAGACGCCAGCCTGCGCATAGGTCGGCACGAGACCCACGGCCATGGTGGACAGCCCCATGAGAAACAGGCAGACGAGGAGCACGTTTCTGCGGCCGTGAACGTCGCCATAATGCCCGAGGACGAAGGCGCCGACCGGCCTCGCCACGTAGCCAACACCGTAAGTCGCGAGCGAAGCGACGATCGCAATGGTCGGATTGCTCGACGGAAAGAACGTCTGCGGGAAGACGAGCGAGGCCGCCGTCGCATAGATGAAGAAATCATAATATTCGAGCGCGGATCCGATCCATCCGCTCGCAGCGGCCACTCTGGTCTGACGCGGGCCGGCGGGCTCGTGCGTCATGGCTGATGACATCGTCGTCTCCTCCCCGTTCGCGTGAGCTCTTCGCACGCTAGTTTTTTAGTTCGGCCGTCTCTCTCAGCTCGGCGGCGGTCGCCGTCGGAAAGCCGAAGAATTCCAGATAGGCGGGAATCTGCTCGAACAGCATATCAAGGCCAGTCACGCACGCCAGCCCCCGCGCCTTGGCGGCGGCGAGAAAAGGGGTGATCGCGGGCTTGAGCACCACCTCGCCGACCAGGGCGGACGGCGAGAGGCGCGAGGGGTCCATGGGCAGCGGATCGCCCGGATCGGTCCCAAGCGGCGTCGCATTGACCGCGATGTCGAAGCCCGATGGATCGTTCGATCCGAGCGAAAGCTCGAGGTTCGGGAAGTTCCGCCGCAGCCGCTCGGCGAGCCGCTCGGCGGCCACCGCGCGCATATCGGTGAGCGCGATCTCGCGCGCCCCGGCTTTTGCGCCGGATGCGGCGATCGCCGATCCGACGCCCCCGGCGCCGAGGATGAGCACGCGTTGGCCAAGGACGTTGCGGCCGATGCGCGCGGCGGCGCGAACAAAGCCTTCGCCATCGAACAGGTCGCCGATGAGCCTGCCGTCGCCGCTTCGGCGCACGGCGTTGCAGGCGCCGGCCACGCGCACCGCGGCGGACGTCTCGTCGAGCCAATCAACGACGGCGACCTTGTGCGGCATGGTGATCAGAGCGCCGTGAAAATTGCTGAAACGGCAGATCTGGGGAAAAGCTTCGCGGAAGTTCTCGCTTCTCACGCCGAGCGGCACGACCGCCGCGTTAATCCCGCGCCGCGCGAACCAGGGATTGTAGATCAACGGCGCTCGAAACGTCGCCGTCGGATAGCCGATATGCGCGATGAGCCTGGTGCCGCCGTCGATCATGGCCAAGCCGGCCACGCCATGCTGCCCGGAAATAAGACAAGGCCGCGCTGGTGGCGCGGCCTCAGTCTCGCAACGTGGACAAGTGTCGTCAGGTTTGCGGTTGCGGCTCGAGGCCGCCAGCCTCCGGACCGATCGGCCGCGGCTTGCCGGTCGAAGGCACGGCGGCGCGGGGAGCGGCCGGAGGCTCCCGGTCGGTCGCCGATTCGCGCACTGGCCTCACGCCCTGCAGGAGACCAACGATCTCATCGCCGCTCAGCGTCTCAAACTCCATGAGCCCGGACGCAAGCGTTTCCAGGTCGGCGCGTCGCTCGGTGAGAACGCGGGTCGCCGTTTCATGGGCTTCCTGCACCAGACGGCGCACTTCCTGGTCGATCGTCTCCGCGGTCGCTTCCGAGATGTTCTGCTGCCGCCCGAGCGAATAGCCGAGGAACACCTCGTCCTGGTTCTCGCCATACATGACCGTGCCGAGCTTGTCGGAGAAGCCGAGCCGGGTCACCATGGCGCGGGCGATCTTGGTCACCTGCTGAATGTCTCCCGCCGCGCCGGACGTCACCTTGTCCTTGCCGAATACGAGCTCCTCGGCGACGCGCCCGCCCATCGCCATCGCCAGCATCGCGATGAGCTCCTCGAAGCTCTGCGAGATCTGATCGCGCTCGGGCAGCGACTGCACCATGCCAAGCGCGCGGCCGCGCGGAATGATGGTCGCCTTGTGGATCGGCGTCGACGCCGGCATCGTCACGGAGACGAGCGCGTGGCCGGCCTCGTGATAGGCGGTGAGCCGCTTCTCCTGTTCGGTCATGATGAGCGTGCGCCGTTCGGCGCCCATCATGATCTTGTCTCGCGAATCCTCGAATTCCTGACGCGTGACGACCCGCTTTCCGCGCCGGGCGGCAAGCAGCGCCGACTCGTTGACGAGATTCATGAGATCGGCGCCGGAGAAGCCCGGCGTTCCGCGCGCGACGATCTTGAGGTCGACGTCGGGCCCGAGCGGGACCTTGCGGACGTGGACCTTGAGGATCTTCTCGCGGCCGATGAAGTCGGGGTTCGAGATGACGATCTGGCGGTCGAAGCGGCCGGGCCGCAGAAGCGCGGGATCGAGCACGTCGGGCCGGTTGGTTGCGGCGATGATGATGATGCCTTCGTTCTGCTCGAAGCCGTCCATCTCGACGAGCAACTGGTTGAGCGTCTGCTCGCGCTCGTCGTTGCCGCCGCCGAGGCCGGCGCCGCGATGGCGACCGACCGCGTCGATTTCGTCGATGAAGATGATGCAGGGCGCGTTCTTCTTCGCCTGCTCGAACATGTCGCGCACGCGGCTCGCGCCAACGCCGACGAACATTTCGACGAAGTCAGAACCAGAAATGGTGAAGAAGGGCACATTGGCTTCGCCCGCGACCGCCCGGGCGGTCAGGGTCTTGCCGGTGCCCGGAGGGCCGACGAGCAGCACGCCGCGCGGGATGCGTCCGCCGAGTTTCTGGAACTTCTGCGGGTCGCGCAGGAACTCGACAATCTCCTGCAAGTCCTCTTTCGCTTCATCGACGCCGGCGACGTCTTCGAACGTCACGCGTCCCTGCGCTTCCGTGAGGAGCTTGGCTTTCGACTTGCCAAATCCCATCGCCTTGCCGGCGCCGCCCTGCATCTGCCGGGTCATGTAAATCCACAGCCCCAGGAACAGGAGCACGGGCAGGACGCTGGAGACGATCGTGAGCAACCAGTTGTTGCCGTCAGACGGCGGCTTGGCCGTGATCGTTACGTCCTTTTTGTACAGCGTCTGCACGAGGCCGGGGTCGTTCGGCGAATAGGTCTGAAACGTTCGCCCGTCCTTCATATGGCCGGAAATCTCCGGGCCCGCGATTGTCACATCGCGCACATTGCCCGCGTCGGCGTCAGACAGGAGCTGGCTGAACGTGATCTCGCTCGTGGGCGACTTCTGCCCCGGGCTCTGGAACAGCGTCACGAGCGCCAGAACGAGCAGAAAGATGATCACCCACAGGGCGAAATTTCGATAGTTTGCGTTCATAATCTTTCCGTCACGAAGCGGTCGTCTGAGATTTCTCGGACCTTTCCGACCCCGTTTCTGCCATTTAAGCGCGCCCGGCCGAATTGCCAAGAGAACTCAAATTGTCTCAACATCCAGTGAAGGCCGAAATTGTTGCTTTTTAGCGGCGTGTGGACGGGTCGCCCGGCGGCTCTCCCCGGCGCCCTGATGGTTCGGCAAAGGTTAAAGCCTGCTGATATCACTCGCATGTCAATACTCGAAAGCTTCATGCCGTCTTCTCTTCGGCGAGCGCAAGCTCCTCCATCATCGCCTTGCGCATCAAGTACTTCTGCGCCTTTCCGGTGACCGTCATCGGGAACGAATTGACGAAGCGCACATAGCGAGGAACCTTGAAATGGGCGATTCGGTCCCGGCAGAACGCGATAATTTCCGCCTCGTTCAAGGCCGAACCTTCGCGGCGGCGGACCCAGACACACAGCTCCTCGCCATAGCGACGGTCCGGAACGCCAAACGCCTGGACCTCGGCGACCGCCGGGTGGGTGAAGAGGAATTCCTCGATTTCGCGAGGATAGACGTTCTCGCCGCCGCGAATAACCATGTCCTTCAGCCGGCCAACAATATTGCAGTAACCTTCCTCGTCGATGGTCGCCAGATCGCCGGTATGCATGAATCTGGCGCCGTCGATTGAAGCTGCTGTCGCCGCGGGATCATCCCAATAGCCGCGCATGACGCTGTAGCCACGGGTGAGCAACTCGCCGGCCGCCCCCGGCGGGACAATTCGACCCTCGGCGTCGACAATCTTGACTTCGAGATGGGGCAGGATGCGTCCGACCGTGGAGACGCGCCGCTCGAGCGGATCGTTATAGGCGCTCTGAAAGCTGACGGGGCTCGTTTCCGTCATGCCATAGGCGATGGTCACTTCGCTCATGTGCATCGCGTTGACCACTTTTCGCATCACTTCGACCGGACAGGGCGATCCGGCCATGATGCCGGTGCGCAGGCTTTTGAGGTCGAAGCGCGCGAACTCGGCATGTTCGAGCATGGCGATGAACATGGTCGGCACCCCGTGCAGGCCGGTGCATCGTTCAGCTTGCACCGCCTCCAGGGTGGCGATGGGATCGAATCCCTCCGACGGACTCACCATGCAGGAGCCGTGGGTGACGCAGGCGAGATTGCCCAGCACCATGCCGAAGCAATGGTAGTACGGCACCGGAATGCACAACCGATCGTCTGGCGTGAGGCGCATGGCCTCGCCGATGAAATAGCCGTTGTTGAGGATGTTGTGATGGGTGAGCGTCGCCCCCTTGGGCGCGCCGGTCGTCCCCGACGTGAACTGGATGTTGATTGGGTCGTCGAACTGAAGCGTCGCCTCGAAGGCCATAAGCTCGGCCCGCTCGCCTGCCGTTGCGGGTTTGGCGACGTCGTCGAAGTTGAGCATGCCCGGCGACCTGTCCGTGCCTAAGCGGATGACAAACTCGAGTTTTGGCAAGCCCTTGGACTGCAGTTTGCCCGGCTCGGCGGCGTCGATCTCGGGGGCGCAGGTCCGGAGCGAGGCGAAATAGTCGTTGTTCTTGTGGCCCGGGCTCAGGATCAGGGCCCGGCAACTGGATTTCTTGATCGCGTAATCAAATTCGTGACTTCGGTAGGCCGGATTGATGTTGACCAGAATGATCCCCGCAAGCGCAGTGCCGAACTGCGCCAGAACCCATTCGCTGACATTGGCCGACCAGATGCCGACCCGGTCGCCCTTTTCGAGGCCGAGCTTGCGCAGGCCCACGGCCAGGTCCTCGGACCGGCGCAGGAGGTCGGCGTAGGTCCAGCGCACGTTTTGGTGGCGAGTGACGAGCGCGGGGCGCTCCGGCCCTTCGGCGGTGATGCGCCGCAAGAGCTGGCCGATCGTTTCGCCGATCAGCGGCGTCGAAGAGACGCCGTGGACGTAGGATTGCGTGAGCAGCGCCATTCTGTCCTCCCGTCGATCGCCCGAAGCTCGCGCTAGCCTATCACACCTCGAGCACGTGTGCGGCAAGGGATCTGCGCGAGCGACCGATGGTCATCCGGCCCACTTCTCAAAGGTCATGCGATGAATGACCTGCTTGCCTGAATAAGGGTCGGTCGCCTGCGGTCCCCACAAATGCAACCGCCCGCCGTCAAATTTGAAATAGCGGACTTGGTCCGTCCCTGTCCAAATTTGATTCCAGGATGCGTCAGGTCGGTGCACGACCCTGTCATCCATCAACTCGTAGGACCCGCTATAGGCGAGCATGGAATCGAAGAGACGAATTTTGTCGGCGTCGGACAGGGGCGTCGTGAGAGGCTTCTCGCGATCGTTTCGGACCACAATCGCGTGAACTCGGCCATCGGCGGTGTAAGTGACGAATCCGATGGGATCGGGACCAAGCGAGTCTATCTGATCGCCGGTCTCGACGAACTCGCGCTTCCAGGAGAGCATTCGCCAAGTGCCCACCACCATCGACGCGTCGATCATCCTAGCCTCCGATGGGTCGCGCGCCCTTTCTCCATCCATAGCGCAGCAAGGCCTTGGGGTGACGGCCCTAGGCCCGTTTTCCACGGATGCTATCACAATTCGCGCAAGTAAGCCGCCGGCTTTTGGCTCAAAGTCCGCCACGCCCCGATCATGCCGAGCCCGACGGTGATCGCAAGGCCCCCGCCGGCGGCGGCGAGCGCGGGGTGCAGATCGAAAACGAAATCGAACTGCATGACCCGCCAGACGACCCAGTAAGCCGCGAGCGTTCCCGCCGCCACGCCGAATGCGGCCGTCGCGATCCCCAGAAGCGCGTATTCGATCAGGAACATCATCGTCAGCCGGCCGCGGGTCGCGCCAAGAATCTTGAGGATTGTCGCGTCGGCGAGGCGCGCGCGCCGATTGGCGGCGAGCGCGCCGGCGAGCACCAGGACCGAGGTGGTAAGCGCGACCCCGGTCGTTGCCCGGATGGCGAGCGCAAGCTTGGCGACCAGCGATTCGACGCTGTCCATGGCTTCGCGCACCCGGACGCTCGCGACGTTCGGGAAGTCCTGCGCCACGGCGCGCATGAGCTTGAGCTCGGCGTCCGGCGCCGTGGTAGGCAGCGCCGCGGACACGAGTTCCGTGTAGGGCGCGCCTTTCAGCGCATTGGGCGAATAGACCAGTACGAAGTTGATCGCGAAGCTGCGCCAGTTCACTTTGCGCAAATTCGCCAGCTTCGCCGAGATGTCGCGACCGAGCACATTGACGACGACCGTGTCGCCGACATGAAGGCCGAGGCCCTCCGCCACTTCCTTCTCCATCGACACCAGCGGCGGCCCGGAATAGTCGCTCGGCCACCATGTCCCCGCGACGACCTCGGACCCCTCGGGCGCCTTGTCGGCGAAGGTCACGCCGCGATCGCCTTCGAGCGCCCAGGCGACCTTGTCGCTGGGCTTGACCTGTTCAACGGGTCGGTCGCCCAGCTGCACGAAGCGCCCCCGCATCATCGGCGTCTCGCTGACTTTGACTCCTGGGGCCTCGCGCTTGACGAAGTCGACGAATGCGCCAGCGTCTGCGCCACGCACGTCGAGGAAGAAGAAGCTCGGGGTCACGCCTGGCTGAGCCTCGCGCAATTCGGCGCGCATGTTGGTCTCGACGAGCGTGAGCGCGACGAGCGCGGTTAAACCCAAGCCGAGCGACAGCACGACGGACGGCGTCAGCGCGCCTGGCCTATGGATCGCGTCGAGCGCCATGCGCCATTCGACGAAGCGCGAACGGGGCGCGCGGCGCGCAAGATAAGCAACGCCGTAAGCGACAAGCCGCAACGCGAGAAACGCCGCCACCGTCGCGATGGCGACCATCGCCGCGACCGATTGTTGCGGGCTGGTCAGGACGGCAAGCGCGAAAAGCGCGGCGCCCGCGAGCGCGGCGCCGGCAAGATAGCGCTTGCGCGGCCAGCCCTGGCGCTCCTCGACGAGGTCGCGGATCAGCGTGGTCACGGGCAGATCGTGTGCTCGTCCAAGCGGCGCGATCGAGAAGGCGAGCGCTGTCAAAAACCCATAAATCAGCCCGAGGCCGATGAGGCGGGGTGAGATCGAGGGCGCGAGCGGAATTGGCAGCAAGGAGCCGAACAGCCAATCGACTGCGAACGGGATCGCCGAGCCCAGCACCGCACCGAGAAGCGCGCCGATCAGCGCCACGATCATGAACTCGAAGAGCGCAAGCGCCACGACGCTCGATCCGGTGGCGCCGATCGCCTTGAGAATGGCAAGCGTCGCACGCTTGCGCTCGACGAAACCCTGCGCCGCATTCGCGACGCCTACTCCGCCGACCACCAGGGACAGCAATCCCGCCAGCGTCAGGAATTCGGCGAAGCGGTCGAGATCGCGACTGAAGTCCGGATTGATGGCGAGACGAGAGCGCGCGTCCCATCCGGCTTGAGGAAAGGTCCGCTTCGCCTCGTCCATGAAGGCCTGGACTGCGGAATTGTCGGGCGCGCCGTCCATGATGACGCGCGTCGTCCATCTGACCAGCGAACCCGGCTGAATCAGTTTCGTTGCGTCAAGCGCCGATTGTGAAATGAGCACGCGTGGGCCCAAGCCTATGCCCGTCGCCAACCGGTCCGGTTCGCTGACGAGCAGGGTCCGAATGGCGAAATTCGTCTCGCCGATGCGAACGACGTCGCCAAGCTTGAGGTTGAGACGAGCGAGCAGCGCCCCTTCCACCGCGGCGCCGAAGATGCCGTCGCGCTCGCTGAGCGCGTCCTCGAGCGACATCGGCGGCGCGAAGGCGGCTTGGCCGATCCGCGGCCACGATGGCTCGACGGCCTTGATTTCGATCAAGGCCGCATCACCGCTCGACACTCTCGCCATGCCGCGCAAAGTCGCGACCGTCGACAGCGAACCATGCGCTTCGAGAAAGCGCTGCTCGTCGGCTGAAAGACGGCGGTGGATGAGCGCGAACGAGGCGTCGCCGCCGAGGATCACCCGTCCTTCGCGCCCCATGCCGTCGTTGAGCGCGAGGGCGAGGCTTTCCACGCCGACGATCGCCGCCACGCCAAGCGCGATGCAGAGAAGAAAAATGCGCAAGCCGGCAAGACCGCCGCGCAGATCGCGAAAGGCGAAGCGCAGGGTCGGCGCGCGGGTCGGCTGTGGAATGAGTCCTGTCGCGGGCGCGTTCACGACTTCCTCGTCCCTCGGGGAGAGGGTGGCCGACGCAGTCGGCCGGATGAGGGAGCCGCGTCTAAGCCGATCGCCCGCCTTGCGCCCGAACCCTCACCCTCAACCCCTCTCCCGTTGGAGAGGGGGGCGCACGGCCCCCGTCTTCCGCCTGGAGAAGATCGCGGCGACTCCCTTCTCCCTTTGGGAGAAGGTGGCGGGCGAAGCCCGTCGGATGAGGGCGTCGCAACAGAGCCGTCCGCGTGTCCTGCGCGCGAACCCTCACCCCCAGCCCCTCTCCCGTTGGAGAGGGGGGCGCGCAGCCGCGTCAAAGCCGCCCGCCGGTTCATGCCGGAAGCGTCGCCGCGGGAACCGGCTCGCCTTCGATCCTGCCCGAGCGCATGCGGATCACCCGGTCGCAGCGCGAAGCGAGCGAGGAATCATGCGTGACAAGCGCGAGCGTCGCGCCGCGCCGAGCGGGCAGATCGAACATCATGTCGATGATGGCGCGCCCCGTCGTCTCGTCGAGATTGCCGGTCGGCTCGTCCGCGATCAGAAGCGATGGCCGGGGCGCGAGCGCGCGGGCCAGCGCCACGCGTTGCTGCTCGCCCCCCGACAATTGCGCCGGATAGTGTGTGAGGCGACCGCCAAGACCCACCTGCTCGAGTTCGGTCCGCGCGCGCTGGACCGCGTCGCCTGCGCCGGCAAGTTCGAGCGGCGCCGCTACGTTTTCGAGCGCGGTCATGGTCGGGATGAGGTGAAAGGACTGGAACACGATGCCGATGCGCTGACCGCGAAAGCGCGCCAAAGCGTCTTCGTTCAAGGCCCCGAGCTTGACGCCGTCGATCTCAACTTCGCCTTTATCTGGCCGCTCAAGACCGGCCATGATCATGAGCAGCGTCGACTTGCCCGACCCGGAAGACCCGATTATGCCGACCGCCTCGCCTTTGCCGATTGTCAGATCGACGTCGCGCAAGATATGCACGCGAGCCGCGCCGCGGCCGAGGCTGAGGTCGACGCCGCGCATCGCGACCGCAGGAAACACCATTGTCCGAGCACCTTGAAATCAAGCCGCCCTCATATGGGTATTTGCTCCGCTTCGTCCAGGCGGTGACGTTGGCGGCGGTCCTGGCGACCGCCTCGCACGCCGTTGCGGCGCGCACCCTTCGCCTCGTGGCCTTGGGCGACAGCCTGACGGCTGGATACGGTTTGCCTCCCGGCAAGGCTTTTCCCGATCGCCTCGAAGCGGCGCTTCGCGCCAAGGGTTGGGATGTCAAGGTCATCAACGCCGGCGTCTCCGGCGATACGGCCGCAGACGGCCTCGCCCGCTACGCCTGGTCGGTGCCGCAAGACGCCGACGCGTTGATCGTCGAGCTTGGCGGCAACGATATGCTGCGGGGCATGAAGCCCGAGGCGACGAAGACGACGCTGGCGGCGATTCTGGACAAGGCCCGAGCCGCCCATTTGCCTGTGCTCCTCGCCGGCATGCGGGCAGCTCCGAATCTCGGCGGCGAATATGCGGGCCAATTTTCTCCTATCTATCCGGCGCTGGCGAAGGAATACGGCGTTTCGCTCTACCCCTTCTTTCTTGACGGCGTCGCGGGCGACCCGAAGCTCGACCAGCCCGATGGGCTGCACCCCAACGCCCAGGGGGTCGAGATCATTGTTCAGAAAATTCTGCCTTCGGTCGAAGCGCTCTTGAAGCAAGCAACCCGATAGCCAACGCCGCCGCCGTCGGCTGCGCGTCATCATAAGGAGCCCTGGTGTCGAGCCAACGCCACATTCTCACCTTGTCCTGCGCCAACCGGCCCGGGATCGTCGCGAAGGTCGCGGCGGCGCTGTTCGACGGCGGGTTCAACATCCTTGACGCCCAGCAGTTCGACGATGTCGAGACGGGCGACTTTTTCATGCGGGTCGTGTTCAACGCGAGCGCGCCCGGGGCGAACCTCGAAGAGCTTCGCCAAACCTTCAAGGCGATCGCGATCGGCTTCGCGATGACATGGTCGATGCGCCCCGTCGACCAATCGAAGCGCGTCGTGCTCATGGTGTCGCGTTTCGACCATTGCCTGGTCGATCTCCTCTATCGCTGGCGCAGCGGCGAACTGGCAATGGATCCTGTCGCGATCATCGCCAATTATCCGCGCGAGACCTACGCTCATATCGATTTCGGCGACCTCCCCTTTCACCATCTGCCGATCACCAGGCAGACCAAGATGGAGCAGGAAGCTCAGGCCTGGGAGATCATCAAATCCGCAAAAGTCGACCTCGTCATTCTTGCCCGCTACATGCAGATCCTGTCGGACGGCTTCGCCGCCAAGCTGCAGGGGCGCTGCGTCAACATCCATCACTCGTTCCTGCCCGGATTCAAGGGCGCAAAGCCTTATCACCAGGCGCATCTTCGCGGCGTCAAGCTGATCGGAGCGACGGCGCACTTCGTCACCTCCGATCTCGACGAGGGGCCGATCATCGAACAGGATGTCGAGCGCATCAGTCACCGCGACACGCCAGAAGATTTGGTGCGCAAGGGCCGCGACATCGAGCGCCGCGTGCTTGCCCGCGCGATCGCCAACGTGCTCGAGGACCGGGTGCTCCTGAACCACGGCAAGACCGTGGTGTTCGAGGGTTAGGAAACTTCTGGTCGGTCGCGGACGTATAGGGCGTGCCGCCGGCGCCGATCGCGCCTATATAAGGCCTCTCAAGGAGGATCTCATGAAAGAAGACCATTTCCCCGTCACCCATACCGACGCCGAATGGCGCAAGATCCTGAGCCCCGAGCAATACGATGTCATGCGCGCCCACGGCACCGAGCGGCCGGGCAGTTGCGCGCTCCTGTATGAGAAGCGTCCGGGGACCTTCGTTTGCGCCGGCTGCGGACAACATTTGTTCGAGAGCAAGACCAAGTTCGAGAGCGGCACTGGCTGGCCGAGCTTCGATACGCCGGTGGAAGGCGGAGTGGAGACAAGCATCGACCGGAGCATGGGCATGACGCGCACCGAGGTGCATTGCGCGCGCTGCGGCTCGCATCTGGGCCATGTCTTTCCGGATGGGCCTCCGCCGACCGGCTTGCGCTATTGCATCAACGGGGTCGCGACAAACTTCACGCCGGCGGCCGGAAACTGACAGAGTCCCCCTGGCGACCGGACGCGGCTGGGGTCGATAAGGCCATTCCATGAACGTAGCGAGCCCGCCGAATGAAGCGCGGACCCATCGCCCGGCGGGTCATCCCCCGGCGATGGCCGGTCGGGTCGGGGTGCTGATCGTCAATCTCGGCACCCCGGAAGGGACCGATTATTGGTCGATCCGGCGCTATCTCCAGGAGTTCCTTTCCGACCGCCGCGTCATCGAGACGCCGCGCGTGATTTGGCTGCCAATCCTGCAAGCCATTCTGCTCAGGCGGCCGCACGCCAAAGGCCGCGACTATGATTCCATCTGGAACAAGGAGCGTGACGAGGGGCCGCTGAAAACGATCACGCGGGCGCAAAGCGAAAAGCTGCGCGCCTCGCTCCGCAATCTCGACAGGGACGTCGTCGTCGACTGGGCCATGCGGTATGGCGCGCCCCCGATCGCCGAGCGCCTCAAGGCGCTTCAGGCCGAGGGGTGCGATCGCATTCTCGTCATCCCCCTCTACCCGCAATATTGCGCCGCTTCGACCGCGACCGTGGGGGACAAGGCGTTCGAGGCGCTGCAATCCATGCGCTGGCAGCCCGCGATCCGCGTCGCGGCGCCCTATTACGATGATCCCGTCTATATCGAGGCGCTCTCCCGCTCCGTCCACGCCAACCTCGCCGATCTCGACTTCGAACCCGAGGTCCTGGTCGCCTCCTATCACGGCATTCCGCAGGTCTATTTTGACAAGGGCGATCCCTACTTCTGCCATTGCGCCAAGACGACGCGGCTCTTGCGCGAAACGATGGGCATGGACGAGAACCGGCTCCTGATGACCTTTCAGTCGCGTTTCGGCCGCGGCGAATGGCTGAAGCCCTATACCGCCCAGACCCTGCGCGAGCTTGCCTCTCGCGGAATCAAGCGCGTGGCGGTCCTGACGCCCGGTTTCGCCGCGGACTGCCTGGAGACGCTGGAGGAAATCGGCGTCGAAAACGCGGAATATTTCCGCGAGGCCGGCGGGGAGCGCTTCGCCGCGATCCCCTGCCTCAACGACAGCGCCGAGGGCATGGCGGTGATCGAAGCCCTTGCCCGGCGGGAGCTTAGAGGCTGGGCGGAGTGACCCTTCTCCTTTTGGGAGAAGGGGGTCGGCGAAGCCGACCGGATGAGGGAGAGGGGCGGAGCGAAACCCTCACCCCCGCCCCCCCTTGGAGAGGGGAGAACGCTAAACCACCTCGTTAGGCGCAAGCGCGCAGGCGATGTGCGGATCGACCTCGATTTGCACGGTCGTGTGATTGATCTTGAAGCGCTCGGCGAGATCGCTGCACAGCTCATGAAGGAAGGCATCGCCCGGATGGCCTTTCGGCATGACGAGATGGCAGGTGAGCGCGTTTTCCGTCGTGCTCATCGGCCAGATATGCAGGTCGTGCACCTCAACGACGCCCGATTGCGCTGAAAGGAATACCCGCACCGCCCCGGGATCGATTTGCGGCGGCACCGCCGCCATCGACATGCCGACGGAATCGCGCAGAAGCCCCCACGTGCCCCATACGATGACCGCGTTGATGACGAGACTAACGACCGGATCGATCCAGAGCCAGTTCGTCAGCAGGATCACAAGCCCAGCAACAACGACGCCGACAGACACGAGCGCATCGGACGCCATATGCAGGAACGCGCCGCGCAGGTTGATGTCGTCCTTGCCGCCGGAGGCGAAGAGCCACGCCGTCACGGCGTTGACGAGAATGCCGACCGCCGCGACCGCCATCATCGTTTTGCCCGCCACCGCTTCGGGCGTTCCGAGACGCCGGATGGCCTCCCACGAAAGGCCCCCGACCGTGACCAGCAAAAAGACCGCATTGAACAGGGCGGCAAGGATCGACGAGCCGCGCAGTCCGTAAGTGAAGCGCGCGGTTGGCGCACGCTGAGCGAGTACGCTCCCGAGCCACGCCACGCCAAGGCCAAGGACATCGCTGAGATTGTGTCCGGCGTCGGCCAGCAAGGACACGGAATTGCTCATCAAGCCATAGAGCGCTTCGATAACCACAAAGCCGAGATTGAGCGCGATTCCGATAGCGAAGGCTTTGCCGAAGCTCGCCGGCGCATGGGCGTGCGTGTGGCCATGATCGTCGCGGTCGTGCGAATGGCCGGTATGGTCATGGGGCATTGGGATCGTCTTCCGCTCGCCTGAGTACACTCTTTAGCGGCCAGGGGATCAAGACTTCATGACGGACCTTGCCCCACCCCACGCGCGGCTGATGTCTGCGATCCTTCCGGGACGTCATCGCAAAAAGCCGTGAAGAGTCGAAAGACGGTTGCTCGCAGACAGCGCTGAGTGTGGATCGCCGTTCGCGCCTGCCGAGCGTCCTACGAGACGCGGAGTCGGTGGTCCTCAAAACGACGGGTCGCACCCTAATCCGTCGTCGGCCTCGTCACCCTGAGCCATGGCCGCGTGCCTTCGTGCGCCTCGTCCGGGGCGCTGCTCGGCTGGTAATGCAGCGGCGAGCCCGGCAGACGGCCGGCTTTTAACGCTTGCAGGGTCGGTGCGTTGGTCACTTCAAATGAGTCAAAGCCGCAGCGGAGCATGAGCGGAATCTCGTCGATCAGCACGTCGCCAATCGCCCTGAGTTCGCCGCGGAACTGGCGCCGGTCGCGCAGGATGCGGGCGTAGGAAAACGAACGGCCGTCCGCGAACTTGTCGAAGGCCAGCGCAACCAGAGGCCGGTTCGTGAGATCGGACAGGTGCGCCTGCGCGTCGGCGCCAGCCTCGAGCGCGACTCCGACAGGGGCTGCCCGCGCCGCCAGCGCCTCGCGCTCACCAAGCCAGCGCTTGAGCGAGACGACGATCGCGCCCTCCTCGGGCACGGGAGCCTCGTCGCCGAGAAACGCCCACTTGTCCTCGACGAAACCTTCGCGCCGCCACAAAGGCATCAGATGCCTGATCCGGCGTCGAGCGGCCCCACATGAATGCCGCACTCGACCTTGCCTCGCCCGCGCCAACGGCCAGCGCGTTCGTCTTCGCCCGGCTTGACCGGGCTCGTGCACGGCAGGCAGCCGATCGATGGAAAGCCCTTGGCGACCAGGGGATGCCGCGGCAGGCCCGCCTCGGCGATATATTTCAGCACGTCGCTCGAGCTCCAGCCGACAAGCGGGTTGACCTTGATCCGTTCGCCCTCGGCTTCGAACAGCGGCAGGGTCGCGCGCGTCGTGGTCTGGAAACCCTTGCGGCCGGTGATCCAGGCGTCAAACCCCTCCATCGCCTCAGCCAGCGGGCGGACCTTACGGATATCGCAGCAGCGGTCCGGATCGCTCATGAACAAAAATTTCTCCGGATCTTCTTGCGCCACCGTCTCTGCGTTCGGCTCGGCGACGATGACGTTGGTTAGACCGAGACGCGCGACCAGGTCATCGCGATAGGCGAGCGTCTCGGGAAAGTGCTGTCCTGTATCGACGAACACCACGGATGTCGTCGTGTCGATCTGCGCCACCATGTGCAAGAGCGCGGCGGCGTCCGCGCCGAAGCTCGACACCAGCGCGATGCGGCCGGGATAGAGATCCTCGATCGCAAGCCTCAAGAGCGAAGTGGCCTTGAGCTGCGCGAAGCGCGTCTCGAGTCGCGAGGCGGCGATCTGATCGCCGAACAGCTTGACGTCGTGGGCGCTCATCAGATGTCCGATCCGGCGCTTCGTTCGTAAAGCGCCTCCTTGAACGGCGCCATGCCGACGCGGCGATAAGCGTCAATGAAGGTCTCCTGCTCCGAGAGCCTGAGGCCCGTATAGGTTTCGACAATGGTTTCAATCGCCTCGACCACATTCTCGGAACTGAAGCCGGGGCCCGTGATCTGGCCGATCGCGGCCTTTTCGTCGGCGGAGCCGCCGAGCGTGATCTGGTAGGTCTCTTCCCCTGCCCGCTCGAGCCCCAGAATGCCGATATGGCCGACGTGATGGTGACCGCAGGCGTTGATGCAGCCGGAAATCTTGATCTTGAGCGGGCCGATCTGTTTCGCCCGCTGGCCGTCGCCGAACCGCTCAGCGATGCGCTGCGCGACGGGAATCGAACGCGCGGTCGCCAGCGCGCAATAGTCGAGGCCGGGGCAGGCGATAATGTCGCTGATCGCGCCGGCGTTCGGAGTCGACAAGCCGACCGACGCCAGGCGATCGTAGACCGCCGGCAGGTCGTCCAGCGCGATATGGGGCAGGATGAGATTCTGCTCGTGCGAGACGCGGACCTCGTCGTGCGAATAGTCCTCCGCCAGGTCGGCGACGGCGTCCATCTGGTCGGCGCTGGCGTCGCCCGGGATCGCGCCGATCGCCTTCAGCGAGACCGTGACGACCCCGTAGCCCGGCGTTTTGTGCGGGACGACGTTGGAGGCCAAAAAGCTGGCGAAGCGCGCATCCTTCGATTTGCGCCGCTCGACCCGATCGCTGACCGGCTTCTTGAGCTCAAGCTCTGGGGGGGCGAAGAACGCGCGAAACCGCGCAAGCTCCTTTTCCGGGAGATTGAGCGCCTTGGGATCGCGGGCGGCGAATTCCGCCTCGACCTCCTCGCGCAAAGCCTCGAGACCCTTTTCGTGCACCAGGATCTTGATGCGCGCCTTGAATTTGTTGTCGCGCCGTCCTTCGAGATTATAGACCCTTAAGATCGCTTCGACGTAGCCAAGCAGGTCGCGTTCGGGCAGGAAATCGCGAACCATCCGCCCGATCATCGGCGTTCGGCCAAGCCCGCCGCCGACATAGACGCGAAAGCCGATTTCGCCCTTATCGTTGCGCACGACCTGCAGCCCGATGTCGTGGGCCTGGACCACTGCGCGATCATGCGTTGCGCCATTGACGGCGACCTTGAACTTGCGCGGCAAGAACGAGAATTCGGGATGGAGCGACGACCATTGCCGCAGGATTTCGGCATAAGGGCGCGGGTCGGCGATTTCGTCCTGCGCGACGCCGGCGAAATGGTCCGCCGTGACGTTGCGGATGCAATTCCCCGAGGTCTGGATCGCGTGCATCTCGACGCTCGAGAGCTCGGCCAGAATGTCGGGCGTGTCTTTGAGCGCCGGCCAGTTGAACTGGATGTTCTGTCGGGTGGTGAAATGGCCGTAGCCGCGGTCGTATTTGCGCGCGATTTCGGCGAGCTTGCGCATCTGGCGAGAGTTGAGAACGCCATAGGGGACGGCGATGCGCAGCATATAGGAGTGAAGCTGCAGGTAGAGGCCGTTCATCAGCCGATGCGGGCGGAACTGCTCCTCGGTCAATTCGCCGCTGAGGCGGCGCGCCACCTGGTCACGGAACTGCTCGACCCGCGCGGCGACGAAAGCGGCGTCGAAATCGTCATAATGATACATGATCGGTCTCCGTCGCGACCTTGGGACCCGAACGCGGCGCCTGACCTAACGCCTGCTTCCCCAGATCGCGCCTGATCGTTGGCCCGGTCGCCCTGATCGCTTCGCGCAAAGCCTTGGGAACGAGATGGCCGTTGCGCTCCTCGACCGCGATCGCATACGGGTCGACGACGATATTGCTCGCTTCGTCCTGCTTGGCGCGCTTGAGCGCCTCGGCCGTCGCTTGCGGATCGGACAAAACCGCGGCGCGCACGAAATCCTCGGTCCAGCGATCTTCAATTGTTTGAAACACGACAACGCCGTCCGTAAGCCGGTTGGCGGTGATGACATCGGGCATTCCGGCCTCATGGAGCTAGGCGGACGCCTGGCCGCCTGCAAGGGCGACTAGCATATTTAACGGCACAAATCTATATGTCGTGCCATATCACATCTAAGATACGCTATTCATTGTAGGCAGAGCGCGTCCCCAACCCCGGCTTGGCGCCACCTTGACGTGGCTTCAGTCCTCTGAAAATGCCTCGAAGCTTGCAATCGTCACCGATCAGATCGGCGGGAGGCAGGGCGCTAGACATGGTGTTTTCGTCGATAACGTTCCTGTTCTACTTCCTGCCCATTTTCCTGGCCGCCTATTTCCTGACGCCGACCATTCAAGCCAAGAATGTCGTCACGCTCCTGTTTTCTCTGGTGTTCTACGCCTGGGGAGAGCCCCGGTTCGTCATTGTTCTTCAGCTTTCGATCGCCTTCAATTTTTGCGCGGCCCTGTTGATCGATGCGCGCGAGGGATCGTCCCGCCAGTTTGCGCTTGCGATCGCGGTCGCCGGAAATCTGCTCCTGCTCGGAATCTTCAAATACGCCAATTTCATCACCGCCAATCTGACCACGCTGCTGCACCCGCTCGGGGCGCCGCCCTTAACGACAAACATCGCCCTTCCGCTCGGCATCTCGTTTTTCACCTTCCACTGCCTCTCCTACATCATCGACGTCTACCGCCGGCGGTTCAGGGCCAATCGCAATCCGATCGACATCGCGCTTTACATTTCCTTGTTCCCGCAACTGGTTGCGGGACCGATCGTTCGCTACAAGACCGTCGCGCGGCAATTGGACGCCCGCCGGTTCACGCTCGGACGGGCGTCCGTGGGCGCCCGGATCTTCATTATCGGTCTCGCCCAGAAGGTGCTGGTGGCCGATGTCGTTGCGCCGCTCGTTCAGGTCGCGTTCAACACCGTCCCTCATCGCTCCATGGCTGAGGCGTGGATCGGCCTGATTTCCTACACGGTGCAGATCTATTTTGACTTTGCCGGCTATTCCAACATGGCGATTGGCCTCGGCATCGTGCTCGGGTTCACATTCCCGCGCAATTTCCGCATGCCTTACACGTCGCTTTCGATCACCGAATTCTGGCGGCGCTGGCACATGTCGCTATCGTCATGGCTGCGCGACTATCTTTACATTCCGCTCGGCGGCAACCGTGGAAGCAACGCGCAAACCTACCGCAATCTCATCATGGTGTTCCTGCTCTGCGGGCTCTGGCATGGGGCGAACTGGACGTTTGTCCTATGGGGCGTATGGCACGGCGCCTTCCTGGTGATCGAGCGCGTTGGCTTAGGCTCCGCGCTCGCCCGGCTCGCGAGGCCGGCGCGATGGGCCTACGCGCTGCTCGTCGTCATGGGAGGCTGGGTGCTGTTCCGCTCAACGAATCTGGCTGAGGCGATCGGCTATTACGCGAGCCTGTTTGGCCAAAACGGATTGAGCGAGATCAGCTTCGACATGCACGACGCGCTGAACGACCGCGCGATCATGACCCTCATCGTCGGCTGCGTGCTCGCAATTGCGCCAAGATGGCCCGCCAAATGGACGCCGCCCTTCGTGGTGCGCGCGCCAGCCGACGTCGCGCTGACGTTCGCTTTGCTGATATTTTCGATGATCACGGTTGCGGCCGGCGCCTATAGCCCGTTCCTGTACTTTCGTTTCTGAGCCTCAAAGCATTGGCAGCGAGCGGGGGCGGGCCCCGAGTGGAAATGCGGCGTCGATCTGAGCAAGCTCGGCGGCGCTGAGATGAAGCGCGCCCGCGCCGGCGTTTTCTTCGGCGTGCTCCGGGTCCGCAGCCTTGGGGATCGCAAACAGCGAGGCTCGCCGGGTCAGGAAACGCAGCGCGACCTGGCGCGGCGTGGAATTATGCCGGTCGGCAATCGCCTTCAGCACGCGCCCTCCCGCGGTTTGCGGACCCGGAAATCCGCCAACGTGGCCGAACGGGCTATAGGCGACCACGGCGACGCCGTTCGCTTCGCACCACGGAATCACCGCATGCTCGATCGCGCGCTCCTGCAAGTGGTAGAGCACCTGATTGCAAGCGGGTTTGCCGGCCCCCGCGACCTCGCTCAACTCGTCGAGATCGTCGACGTCGAAATTGCTGACGCCCCATGACAGGATCTTGCCGTCGGCGACGAGCCGCTCGAACGCGGCGACGGTGTCCGCAAGGGAATGCGGGCCGCGCCAGTGGAGAAGATAACAATCGAGGCGATCCGTCCTCAGCCGCTTGAGCGAACGCTCGCAGGCGGCGATCGTCCCGTTTCGCGATGCGTTGCTCGGCAGCACCTTGGAGACGAGAAAAACCTCGTCGCGCCGCCCGGCGATCGCCTCCCCGACCAGGCTCTCCGCCGCGCTCGATCCATACATCTCCGCGGTGTCGATATGCGTCATGCCCAGGTCGAGGCCCCGGCGCAAAGCGCCGATCGCTCCCCCGGAATCCGGCTGCTCGATGTTCCAGGTCCCCTGGCCGATCATTGCGACCTGACGCTTCGTCGAACCGAACGGGCGTTGGTCCACGATAGGCGCTTTGCCTTGTAAAGCTTCAGGCGGCACGGCGACGGGCGCCGGCGGCCTCGAAAAGCGCGATCATTTCTCGGTTGAAGGCCGGAAGGTCATCTGGTTTGCGGCTGGTGACCAGTTTCTGGTCGACGACGACTTCCTTGTCCACCCAATCGGCTCCGGCGTTCTTCAAATCCGTTTTGAGCGAGGGCCAGGACGTCAACTGCCGGCCGCGAGCCCCGCCGGCCTCGATGACCGTCCAAGGCCCGTGGCAGATCGCCGCCACCGGCTTGTCGGCGTCAAAGAAGGCTTTGACGAACGCAACGGCCTTCGGCAGCATCCTGAGCGAGTCGGGGTTCATAACTCCGCCCGGCAACAGCAGGGCGTCGAAGTCTTCCGGCTTGGCCTGATCGAGAGGCGCATCCACGCGGACTTCGTCCCCCCAGTCCTTGGATTTCCAACCTCGGATGCGTTCTGCCTTTGGCGAGACCACACGCGTCTCCGCGCCAGCCTGATGGAGCGCCTTCTGCGGTTCGACCAGTTCCGCCTGTTCGAAACCGTCGGTCGCCAGAATCGCGACCGTCAATCCTTTTAGCGTGTCGTCGGCCATGTCCGATCTCCTTTGCAGCGCCGGGGGCTTTGCTCATAGCCTCGGCGCTTCTCGTGGCCCCAACACCCGTCGAAAGGATACGTTCCATACCAACGGCTGAACGAATCCCGCTCAGCTATGCGGATGGAACAGTCGCAAGATATTGATGGACGAAGGCGATAGCGATGCTGCCCTCGCCGACGGCGGAGGCGACGCGCTTCACGGGGCTGTAGCGCACATCTCCGCAGGCGAACACGCCCGGCACGCTGGTTTCGACGAGATAAGGGTCGCGGCTCTCCTTCCAGCGACCCGCTTTGACCACGTCGCCGCCAGTCAGAATATAGCCGCGCGCGTCACGGGCAATTTCAGGCGGCAGCCAAGCCGTTTCCGCGTCGGCGCCGATGAACACAAACAATCCCCCCAATTCTTCTCGACGGACTTCATTGGCGCCGCGATCGAAAATGTCGATCGCGGTCAAGTGGGTGTCGCCGTAAACCGCCTTGACCTCGGAGCATAGCGCTGTGCGAATGTTCGATTTGCTGTGGATTTGATCGATCAGATAGTGCGACATGCTGTTTTCGAGCGCGTCGGCGCGCACGATCAGGGTCACGGTTCGCGCGTGATTGGCGAAGAACATCGCAGCCTGGCCGGCCGAATTGCCGGCGCCGATGAGATGCACGTCGAGCCCGTGCGCGATGCCGGCTTCGCTCCGCGCCGCTCCGTAGAAAATCCCCTTGCCGAGCAGGCGGTCGAAACCGTCCGCGGCGAGACGGCGCCAGCTCACTCCGGAGGCGACAATGATCGTCTTCGCATTCAGGACCTCCTCGTTGTCGAGCACGATGCGGCGAGGGTGAGCATCGAGGCGCACAATCTTGCGCGCGACGAGAATCTCGGCGCCTAGCCGTTTGGCTTGCCGAAGCGCCCGGCTCGCGAGCTCCGAGCCCGAGATTCCGCTCGGAAACCCGAGGTAGTTTTCGATTCGCGACGACGTCTCCGCCTGGCCTCCGGGCGCCTCCTGCTCGACGACGATGGTGCGAAGGCCCTCCGAGGCGCCGTACACGGCGGCGGCGAGGCCGGCCGGTCCGCCGCCGATGATGACCGTGTCATAGTCCTGAAAGCGCGGAGCGGTCTGAAGGCCGAGCAGGCTTGCGAACTCTCGCGGCTGCGGCTTCGTGAGCGTCGTCCCGTCGACGAGCCGCAGCGCCGGGCAATCGCTCTCGAGCGGCCGGGTCCCGCGCCAGTGGTCGGCGAGATTGGGATCGTCCAGCGTCAGCCAGTTGAAGGAAATCTGGTTCCGTTCGAGAAAACGGCGGAGATCGAGGCAGGCGCTGTCCCAGCGGTTTCCGAGCAGGGTGACGTGAGCACTGTGCGGCTCCGCCGCAAGCTTCTGCAGGCCCCCGATGCGATCGTGGGCGAGCGTGTTCATCGTCCTCATAAGCTCAGGCGACGTGGCGGCGATCTCGTAATAGAGCGGCGCGTCCGCCTTCAGGACACGCGTCGGCTCGGTAGCGCGGAAGCCCGCCTGAAACTGCGCGCCGAAGACCAGGGGAATCTCACCAAAGAGATTGCCCGCCGCGCGAGATCCGAGCTTGCGCTCGACGCCATCGACGAGTTTGACGACTTCGATTGTTCCCTCGAGCACGACGAACAGAGCCGCCGGCTCGCCCTCATAGACCGCGTATTCACCGGCGTTCAGATGGATGTCCGCGGCCGCCCGCGCGACATCCCCCAGAGCGACCGGCGAAAGCGTGGAGAAGATCGGAATCGCGGCAAGTTCCTCTGGGGTCAGCATGTATGCGCCCTGCCCGCCCCCGTGTTTTTGTTACGCACGCGCCTTCTGTCGGGGCGATCGCTGCGGTGTCAAGCGCGGAGAATCGCCGCAATCTTCCGGGGGTCCCGCTCGTGGCGCCCCCGTGGCCGCCGTCCCATCTAGCACATGAGGAGCGCTGTCGGCGCGGTCCAGGAGCGCCGCGAATGCGGCAGCCTGCTAAAGTGTTCATTCATGTGCGCCCTCGCGGCGCATTCGCTGCGGACGAAGCAAATGAGGCTTACGACGAAGACATTGAGGCGCGCCGTGGGAGGCGCCGCTCTAGCCACAATCCTGGCGACCGCGGCGAGCGCGCAGTCGCCTTCCTGGCCGACGCCCCCCGCGCCGCAAGCGGAAAGTCCGACAACGCCGCAGACCAAGCCGGCTTCGCCACTCTCGCCCGCCCGTCTCGGACAAATGCTCGCCCCAATCGCGCTTTATCCCGACGATCTGCTCGCCGACGTTCTCGCGGCCGCGACCTATCCGCTTGACATCGTGGAAGCCGCGCGCTGGCTGCAAGATTCTCAGAACGCCGCCCTCAAGGGCGACCAACTGTTCGCAGCGCTGCGGCAAAAGTCATGGGACCCGAGCGTGAAGGCGCTCACACCCTTCCCGCGCATCTTACGCATGCTGGACGCGAACCTCGAATGGACCGAGCAGCTTGGCGAGGCGTATCTCGCCAATCCGGCCGGCGTTATGGACGCCGTTCAGCGGCTGCGCCGTCGGGCGCAATCGGCGGGCCGGCTGGTCACGACGTCGCAAGAGATCGTAAGCACGGAGCGGGAGCCCACGCGTACCGAAGAGACGGTGACCATCGAGTCCCCGAGTCCAGAACTCGCCTACGTGCCGATTTGCGATCCTTCATTCGCCTACGGTCCCTGGCCCTACCCCGACTATCCGCCGTTTTTTCCGATCTTCGCGGGCGCGACTATCGGCGGGTGCGGTTGGATCACCGGCCCGATCTTCGCGCCGTTCGTATTGAACTTTCGCACGCGGCGTCTCGAGATCGACCGCAAGCGACTGGCCCTGTTCGACCGGGGCCGCGACCAGGCGCTCGGCGAGGAGTGGCGCCATGACCCCGCTCACAGGGGCAATGTTCCTTACCGCGATGCGGCGGTCCGCGCCCTGTTTGGCGGCGGAACGCCAGCGGCGAACATCAATCCCGGTTTCCGCGGACGCTGGACCGGCCCGTCTCCTGTCGAGAGTCGCCTCGCGGCCCCGCTGCCGCAAAAGTGGCAGCGTCCCGGGATGGAGGGCGCCCGATTACCCCTTGACGGCGCTCGGCCTTCGCCCGAGGGGATCAGGGCCCCTCTTGAAGAGGGTCGGTCGTCAAGCGCTGGCGTCCAGCCCCGCTTCGGAGGCGTCCAGCCCGCGCTCGAGGGCGTTGATCCGACCTTCCGGCCTCTCGTTGGCGTCGGTGCGCAGCCGTTTGGCGACAGGGGGCCCGGCGCGGTCGGCGCTCGGGCGTTCAGCGGCCCCCGCCCCGGCGCCGTGCAGCCCGCGCTCGAAGGCGTTGATCCCGACCGAGAACCCGGATCGCCAGTTGGACAGTCGCTCAATCGCGACGAAGAGACGAGGATGCTGATCGAACGAGGATTGTTTGGTCGGGTTCCGCCGACCGCGCTGGCTCCCCCCGTTGGCGGCTTGCGAGCGTCCCCACCGCCCGGCGGCATCGGTTCGGCTCAGTCGTTCGGCAGGCGATCCTTGCGGCCTCTCGTTGGCGTCGGCGCCCGGCCTTCTGGCAGTCTGGGGCCGGGCGCCATCGGCGCTCAGCCGTTCAGCGGCAGAGGGCCACAGATCCCCTCGGGAGGCATGGGAGCGGGCGGCGGCAGGGGCGGCGGTTAAGAGATCCACTGTCCGAGCTTGGCCCTTCGCCCGGGAATTTCCGCTTGGCGTCGGTCGAAACGGGTCCAGCGATTGAGTTTTGACCCTGTAGGCACGTGCGAACCGCGATGCGGTTGCGTCATCTCAGTTCAAGCGTCCAGGTCTGCCCGACGAGGTCGTGGCCGAACGAATGGTGCGGGGCTTCGCTGACGAGGCGGAAGCCCGCCGCCTGATAGAGGCGGCGCGCGGCGACCAAGATGTCGTTGGTCCACAAGGTCAGCTCCCGGTAGCCGAGCTCGCGCGCACGGGCGATGCAGGCAGCGACCAGTCTGCGCCCCACCCCACCCCCGCGGGCGCTGGGCTCGACATAGAGCAGCCTGAGTTTCGCGATCCGGGGATCGTCGCTTTTCATGAGAAAAATCGAGCCGACGACCGCCCCGCCGCGCTCGGCGACCCAGGCGTCTTCGCGGGCCGGGTCGAACTCGGCGACGAAGGCCCCCAGGATACTGCTGGCGAGCCCTTCATAAATCCAATCCCAGCAATATTCCTGCGCGTAGAGGACCGTCTGGCGATGGATGATCCAGCCGAGGTCCCCAGGTTGCAACGGCCGCAGGCTCACTTCCGCGTCTGCGAGCGCGCGATCGCTCAGCGCCGCGCGGATATCGCGCATCGCCTCGACGATGCGATTGCGGCCGCCGGGGTCGACCGAACTGAGCAGGGCGTCGAGCTGCGCCCGGGCCGCGGCCTCGGCTGCGTCGAAGACCTTTCGGCCCGCCTCGGTCAGCATCAGCAGCCTGTGCTTGCGATGATCAGGGCTGGCCCTCCTCGCCACAAGCCCGCGCGCGAGCAAGCGGCCCACGATCCGGCTCAGATGCGCCTTGTCCATCTCGAGCGTCCGGCCGATCTCCGCCGCGGTTCGCCCGCCCTCTGCCGACTGAGCCAGTTCGTAGAGCACGCGAGCCTCCGGCAGCGACAGATCGGTCGCCGGCAGGCTGCGGTTCAGGAGGCCGATCTCGCGAGTGTAAAACCGGTTGAAGGCGCGGACTTCGTCCGTCAGCGTCACGGCGACGACTCCCAGTGTTGTCTCAGACAACACTAGCCGATGACCGCCCATCCTGCAAACGTCCGCGCGAGCCCCAAACGGCGCGACTCATGCCCCTCACGAGTTGCAGAAAAATGAGCCTAACGAATTGAAAAGACCGCGTCGCGGGCAGAATCCAACAACCGGCCGCGGCCCGCATGGGCCTCGCGCCGGGGCGCCCTAAAGCTCGCTGCCGGCCAGGGCCGCCTTGAGCTTATCGGCGGCCTCCTCAGCGTTACGCCAGTGCGGCGCGATCTCCAGGACGCGCTGATAGACCTTGAGCGCCTCTTCGCGTTTCTCGCGCGCTTCGAGGATCATCCCCATGCCCATGAGCGCGCCGAGGTGCCTGGGCTCGCGCTTGAGCGTCTGCGCGATATCGGCCATGGAGCCCTTATAATCGTCATCGAGGTAACGTGCGGTCGCGCGGGCGTTCCAGCCCTCCGCCCAGTCGGGCTGAAGCGCGACCGTCGCGTCGAGGATTTTGAGCGCGTCGGCATAGTTCTCGGCCCCGATCGCCTGGCGCGCCCGGTTGAGCAGGAGATCGGCGGTGTCCGAGCCGGATTCGGAATAATTGTGCAGAAGCCGAGGGATGATCCCTGCGGTCTCGTCCGCGTCCTTCGAAGCGGCCAGCCGCGCGTAGAGATCGGCGCGCTCTTCCGCAGGCGTTTTCTCCGGCGGCTCGTCCTTTTTCGCCTGCGGCGCCGGTTCGTCCGGCTTGACCTGAGGGGCCTGCGCGTCCGGGGCGGCTTCAGGGGCGAGTTCGTCCGCCCAAGCTGAAGCCCCGACCAGAAAGGTCGCGATCGCCAGGCCCGTCAACAGAGCGCGCGCGGGATGCCGCATCGCACAATTCTAGCGCGCGAGGCGGCCCCCGTCAAAAAAATCGGTGTGGGAGACGGCCTATCCCTGCCGCGCCTTGTAGCGCTTCTGCGTCTTGTTGATGATGTAGACGCGGCCCTTGCGACGCACGAGGCGGTTGTCGCGATGGCGGTTACGCAAGGATTTCAGCGAATTACGGACTTTCACGACAATCACCAGAAGGGCTTCCCGCGAGGGACGAACCCAGCGGCGGACAATAAGGAGGCGCTCGTATGCCTCAAACCAAGCCCATGATCAAGGGCTCGCAAGCCCCGACAACGCTGGCCTTGTTTCAGACCAACTCCGGCGGCACAGTCTTGGCGGGCGTACGGGCGAAGCATTCGAACCTTCCAGTGGAGGCTCTTCCCATGAGGGTCGCAGATGT
Organism: uncultured Alphaproteobacteria bacterium; assembly: GCA_963726105.1. Taxonomy (GTDB): domain Bacteria; phylum Pseudomonadota; class Alphaproteobacteria; order Rhizobiales; family Beijerinckiaceae; genus Roseiarcus. The sequence goes on along the minus strand of CAVSBJ010000006.1, from coordinate 119,783 downwards.
CCTGAAATCCAACCGTCAGTCTCTCGCGACGTGCATTCCCGAAGAATTGATCGCGTCCATCTGCACGCGGCTGAGCGCGCTCAACATCGGCGCCTTCCCGGTCTGCGACGCTCGTGGGACCCTGGTCGGCATCATCTCCGAGCGCGATGTGGTGCGCGCTTTCGCGAAGGAGGGAGCCAGGCTCGCCGATCTGCACGTTCGCAACCTGATGACCCGCGAGGTCGCGACCTGCCCGCAGGACATGACCATGGTCGAGGCGGAGAGGCTCATGCATAAGCACCGCATTCGCCATTTGCCGGTCATGGACGGCGCCAAGCTTGTCGGCATGCTGTCGATCCGGGACGTCATGGTGTCGCGGTGGCAGGAATCCCGGGACGAGGTCAACGTTCTGCGCGACGCCATGATCGCCGTCCGGAACCGGTAACGCGGCCCCGGTCGTCACGTCGCCTTCAGGCCCTCCATCAGCCGCCGATGTCCCTCGGGGATCGGAACCGGACGGTTCGTCGCCCGCTCGACATAGACGTGGGTGTAGCGGCCAGCCGCGGCTGCCTCTTGAGCGCCGGCCTTGAACACCGCGAGATGGTAACGCACCGAGGAGCGGCCAAGGTGCTCGACCGCGACGCCGACTTCCGCCGGCTCGGGATAGGTGAGGCTCGCATAGAAGCGGCAATTGCTTTCGACGACCAGACCGATGATCGGACTTAGAGCCGGATCGAGCAGCCCCGCCTCGATGAGGATCGCGTTCACCGCCGAATTGAACAGCGCGTAATAGACGACGTTGTTGAGGTGGCCGTAGGCGTCGTTGTCGCTCCAGCGCGTCGCCAGGCTCACGAATTGGGCGAAAGCCGTCCGCGAAGGCGGTCCGTGGCGATCGGGATCGGCCGCCATGCCGGCGCGCGCCGGGTTTAGGCGCGACCCATTCGCTTGAATGCGCTCCTGCCCGCCCCGACCAGCGCGACGGCGAGAAGAGTTTTGACGATCGTCGCAAGCGCGAAGGGCGCGACGCCCGCGGCGAACGCCTTCTGCGCGCCGATAAGGTGGGCGAGCCAGAGAAAGCCAAAGGCGAACACCACGGCATGGCCAAGGCTTAGCGAGGCGATGAGCCTTATCCACGACCGGTCCCAGCGCTTGTCGGCGACGAAACCGACCAGCGCCGCCGCGACCAGGAATCCGACGAGAAATCCTCCGGTCGGCCCCGCCATGTAGACAGGCCCGGCGACCGCGCCGGCGAAGACCGGCAGGCCTGCCAGACCCTCGATGAGATAAAGCGCGACCGAGGCGGCTGCGAGCCTCGCGCCAAGCGCCGCGCCGAGCAGGAGCACGACGAGCGTCTGCAGCGTCAGCGGCACCGGGTAGAAGGGAACCTGAACCTTGGCCGAAGCCGCGAGCAGCAGCGATCCGCCAAGCGCGAATGCGACGCCATGCGCAATTCGCTCCGCCGACGCCCGGATGGCGGCTGGCGGCATTTGGAGAGTCATGGGAATGTCCTGGACGATTTGCCGCGACGCGGCGCCTCGCCACATAGCCTGAGCCTGGCGATGGTGACAAGGCGGGACCGCTCGTCGCGGAATGAGAGAGCACAGAGCGCGCGATGGCTGACGACGAGAGCGAGCCCGACCTTTTCGTTTCCGCGCGCGAGCCGCCGCCGCGCGCCCTGACCCAAGTTTCGCCGATGGTGCGCCGCCTCGTGGCCCCGAACGCCTCGCCTTTCACCTTCAACGGCACTTGCAGCTACATCGTGGGGGAAGGCCGGGTCGCGATCATCGATCCGGGTCCCGGCGACGACTCGCATCTCGCGGCGCTGCTCGCAGCGGTTGAGAGCGAGCGGGTCGAGACGATCCTTATCACCCACACCCATCGCGATCACAGCGTCGGCGCGAACAAGCTTCGCGCGGCGACAGGCGCGCGGGTGGTCGGCGCGGCGCCCTTTACGCCTTGTGGCGACGGCTCGACCGGCCTCGATTCCGCGCACGACCGCGACTATTCTCCTGACGGGATCCTCGCCGACGGCGAGCGTTGGCGAAGCGCGGGCTATACGGTCGAGGCCATCGCCACGCCGGGCCATTGCTCCAATCATCTGTGCTTCGCGCTTCTGGAGGAGAACGCGCTCTTTTCCGGCGATCACGTTATGGGCTGGTCGACGTCAATCGTCGCCCCGCCCGACGGTTCGATGCGCGCCTACATGGACTCGCTCGACAAGCTGCGCGGGCGCCCCGAGACGATCTACTGGCCCGGTCACGGCGGCCCGGTCGTCGAGCCGCAACGGTACGTGCGCGCGCTGATCCATCACCGCCGCCAGCGCGAAGCCTCGATCCTGAACACGCTGGCGAACGGCCCGCAGACAATTCCGGCCCTCGTCGCCAGAATCTATGTCGGCCTGAACCCGTCCCTGACCCATGCCGCCGGGCTGTCGACGCTGGCGCATCTCGAGGATTTGAGCGCGCGCGGGATGGTGGTTGGCGAAGCGCCTGCCGGCGGCGAGCAGCGCTTCCGTCTCGCCTAAACAAATTGACAGATTAGCATAGTTACTTTGTAGCGAAGCTGGGCCGATTTGGTTTTTCTTGGCGACTGAGCTTTTCCTTTGAGAAAGCGCCGTTTATCAGGATTGGATTGTCTTGGATTTCCTTGGATTCTCTCGTCAGAAACGAGACTTATCAATGGCTTACGCGGGTTTTGCCGCAAAAAATTTTCTTGGCCCCTTCCTCCCTGACGGGCGACGCCAGAGAAGCGTGACATCGCAGCCTGCAACGTGGAAGTGCGCAAATCATCATGCGCGGAGTTTAACTTGGTTTCTGATTTTCTGCAATCCTTAATCGGCTCTTACGGCGTTCGCTGTTTGCCTCGGAGTTCAACCCCGCATCGTCATGGCCGGCCTTGTGCCGGCCATCCACGCCGCCCCGCCGCGATCATTTCATCGACAAAATAGTTTTTATTATCAGATGCTTATTCGCATAGGACACTGTTCTCGTGGATAGCCGAGACACCCCCGGACTGTGATCCGGGGGCGGCCATTACGCCTTCAGGAGCGCCAGTGCCTAACGCCGTAAGAACCCGTTTTGTCGTGGATGGCGCTTCAGGCTCGCCTCGATCCGAAGCCAGGCCGTTCCAAGGTCAACACTCAGCCAAGGTGTCGGCCTTTGCGAACAACCAAACATTTCTGCACCAGATATTTGCACCGCCTAAGCCGTTGATGTCGTTGGCAGCGGTTTGCTGGGCAAAAATGTTGGAGTTTTGCATAGTCACTCTAAAACACTTAGCCAATCGGATTAGCTTCTTGACACAGCTTCATGGCTGATATTACTTATCCATATGGCTAACTTAGATCACGTTTTTCATTCACTCGCGGACACCACCCGTCGTGCCGTGATTGCGCAACTCGCAAGCGGCCCAGCAAGCATCGGCGATCTGGCGCAGCGTCATCACATGGCGCTGCCCAGCTTCATGAAGCACATCCGGGTCTTGGAAGAGAGTGAGATAGTCATATCCCACAAGAAAGGTCGTGTGCGCATGTGCGAATTGCGTCCGCATGCGCTGACAGAAGCGCAAAACTGGCTGGAACGCGAGCGCCGAATTTGGGGAACCCGACTGGATCAGCTGGATGCCTTCATCGAATTACTAGCTGCAAAGGAAAAATAGATGGAAAAAAACGACAAACTCGACCTTCTGCTCGAACGCACGGTGAAGGCCACTCCCATGCAGCTCTGGCGCGCGTGGACGGAACCTGAATTGCTCAAGCAATGGTTCGCGCCGAAGCCCTATGGTGTGGCCAGGGCGGCAGTCGATCTCAAGCCGGGTGGCGCATTCAGCGTTGTGATGCAGTCGCCTGAGGGGAATGCCTTCCCGGAAAAACTGGGATGCATTCTCGTGGTCGAGCCGGAGCGCCGCCTCGTCTGGACAGACGGCCTCGGCCCGCTGTATCGGCCAAACGCGGAAGCCTTCATGACGGCGGAAATCACTATGGAAACCGTCGAAGGTGGGACTCGCTACCAGGCGCTTGTCCGCCACAAGAATCCCGAGGATCGGAAGAAGCACGAGGAAATGGGCTTCTTCCAAGGGTGGGGCACATGCCTCACGCAACTGGACGAGCTTGCCTCGACGCTCTGAACACAGACACAGGGGCCGCCTTTTGGCGGTCCCTCAACTAGCGTCGTGTTGCAGGAGCGGTCATTGCGAGGAGCGCAGCGACGAAGCAATCCAAAGAACGAAAGGCGCCTACGTTCCCTGGATTGGTTCGCCATAGCCCGTCCGGAAGGACTGACGTCTCCGACGCCCTATCGCTCGCAATGACGGTTCCATCCGAACGCAGCCCGTTCTAAGCAACGGGCGCCGGTCTGGCCGCCGTCCGTCTTACTTTGCGGCTGAGCCGGTCGCGGCGTAGCCGTTGCGGGTCGACATCTGTTCGCCGACGTCCTTGAAGGCCTTGTCGTCGTCGCCGAGCTGGACCGTCGGCATGCAGGTGGGATCGCAGGCGTAGGAGATCCTGGAAGGTCCGTTTTGCAAGACCAGCACGGTTCTCGACGGCAGGACCTGGATTTGCTCCTCCTCGATGAGCGATCCGGTCGCGTCGATCGCGATCAGGTTCGTCTGGCCAAAGCCTTTGCCGGTGATGACCATGGTATTGTTGTTCTTGAGCATGGTCACATCCGCGATCATCGGGTTGCCGACGATGAGCGTCGCCGTGGCCTCAGGCAATCGCGCGATCTTGGCCTGGTCGAGGATGACCGCGATCATGCTCGTCTCGGCGCGCGCCGGCGACGCGCCGGAGGCGAGAACGAATACGACGGCAAGCCAAAGGCGCGACGACATCGGAGCCCTCTCGAGGTCGGAGACTGAGGGGCTATTTCGCTCGCCAATGATGAAGAAAGCCTCAACATCCAGAGCGCTTCCGTGCGTCAGGCGGCGGGAAAAATCGCCGCGCCCTCATCGGCCGAGCTGACTGCGCCGCGAAAGACCCCGAACAGTTCGCGCCCCACGCCGACATGGGACCCGGAGAGATCGGCTTCGGCATGCGGCCTGTGCGCCCAGACATCCTCGGCGACCAGAACGTCGAGCCGGCCCGCCGGCGCGTCGAGACGAATGACGTCGCCGTTCCTGATCTTGCCGATCGCTCCGCCCGCCGCCGCCTCCGGCGTCACATGAATCGCCGACGGCACCTTGCCCGAGGCGCCCGACAGGCGCCCGTCGGTGACGAGCGCGACCCGGTGTCCGCGGTCCTGCAGCACGCCCAGAGGCGGCATCAGCTTGTGCAGTTCCGGCATGCCGATGGCCTTCGGTCCCTGAAATCTGAGGACCGCGACGAAGTCCCGGTTGAGTTCGCCGTTGCGGAACGCGACATGCAATTCCTCCTGGCTGTGAAACACCCGGGCCGGCGCCTCGATCGTATGGCGGTCGGGGGCGACGGCCGAAGTCTTGATGACGGCGCGGCCGAGCGGTCCTTCGAGCACGCGCAGGCCGCCGTTGGGCTGAAAGGGATCGGCCGCCTCGCGCAAGACGGCCCGATCGCCGGACTCGGCGGCGGCTGGCGCCCAGGCGACCGCGCCATCCGCGTCGAGGCGCGGCTCGACCGCATAGGCTTCGAGTTCGCCCCAGACGGTCTGCGCGTCGCCGTGCACAAGCCCGGCCCCGAGAAGCTCGCGGATCAGGAGGCCCATGCCGCCGGCGGCATGGAAATGGTTCACGTCGGCCTTCCCGTTCGGATAAATCCGGGCCAGAAGCGGCGTCACTTCCGCGAGATCGGCGAAATCCTCCCATCGGAGCGCGATGCCGGCGGCGGCGGCCATCGCCACGAGGTGAATGGTGAGATTGGTCGAGCCGCCCGTCGCATGAAGTCCGACCACGCCATTGACGATCGCCCGCTCGTCGATCACCCGCCCGATCGGCGCGAACTGGTTGCCGAGCGCGGTGATTTCCAGCGCCCGCTTGACGCCGAGCATGGTGAGGGCGTCGCGCAGCGGCGTGTTGGGATTGATGAAGGACGAGCCCGGCAGATGCAGGCCCATGATCTCCATCAGCATCTGGTTGGTGTTGGCGGTGCCGTAAAAGGTGCAGGTGCCCGGCGCGTGATAGGCCTCGGCCTCCGCCGCCAGCAAGTCGGCGCGGCTCGCCTTGCCCTCGGCGTAGAGCTGACGAACTTTCGACTTCTCGGTGTTGCCGAGGCCTGAGGGCATGGGCCCCGCGGGCAGAAACACCGCTGGCAAATGGCCGAAAGACAGCGCGCCGATGATGAGGCCCGGCACAATCTTGTCGCAGATGCCGAGATAGACCGCCGCGTCGAACATGTCATGGGAAAGCGCGACCGCGGTCGACAGCGCGATGACGTCGCGCGAGAACAGGGAAAGCTCCATGCCTTTCTCGCCCTGGGTGACGCCGTCGCACATTGCCGGAACGCCGCCCGCGACCTGGGCTGACCCGCCGACCGAACGCGCCGCCTCCTTGATGAGATCGGGGAAGCGCGCGTAAGGCTGGTGGGCCGAAAGCATGTCGTTATAGGCGGTGACGATGGCGAGATTGGCGCCGGTCCCCTCCCGCAACGCCTCCTTGTCGTTCGCTCCGCAAGCGGCGAAGCCATGGGCGAAATTGGCGCAGCCGAGGCGCTTGCGCGCCGGCCCCTTGGCGACGGCGGAATCGATCCGCGCCAGGTAGGCCTGACGGGACCGGCGGCTGCGCTCGACGATGCGGTGGGTCACTTCGCCGACGCGAGCATTGAGTTGGGTTGTCATGCGAATCGTGCCTCCTAGATCCGGCAGGCGGGACGTCACCCGTTTCCAGCGGAAAGACACGCAAGAAAAAGGCCGAGCCGGTACGGCCGTCAGGAACGACCGCCGCCGGCGCCGGCTTTAGCGCTAAAAGCCGGCGAGTTCGTGGACCATTCTGGTGAAGCGGCTCCGCTCGTCGGGGGTCAGATTGGCGGTGGCGACATCGAGGCCGTCGTCTTTCAGTCCGGCCGCCTTGGCGAAACTGTTCCAGGCGGCGGCCTTGGCCATGTCTTTTGGCAGGGCCTCGCCGCTGACATAGAGATGAGCGACCCGGTTCTGCGCGATCGGGTTGCCGCGCGACGCGGCGGTGAGGAGGATCTTGGCCGCTTCGGCCTCGTCCTTTTTCATGCCCTCGCCGTTGAACAGCATGATCGCATATTCGACCTGGCCGGCGACGATGCCGTCGTCGGAGGCGCGCTTGAGCCAGTGCGTCGCCTCGGTGATGTTTTGCGGCGCCCCTTTGCCGTCGCGCAGCATGACGCCATACGAATAGGCCGCGTCGTCGTCGCCTGCGTTCGCGGCGCGCAGGAAATATTGCGCCGCCTGGTTGTAATCCGGCGTCTTGCCATCCAAGCCCTGGAGCGCCATCACGCCGAGATTATACATCGCTCCGGGATGATTCTTGGCCGCGGCGCGCTCGAACTGCGCCTTGGCCCCGGCCGGGTCTTTCGCCACGCCATTCGCGCCCTGAACCAGCATCGCTCCAAGTTCGTAGGCCGCCTGGGGATCGCCGAGATTGCTGGCGAGGCGGTACCAGCGCGAAGCCTCCTGATCGCTGCGGGGGACCGCGGCACCTTCCCGATAGATCTCGCCGATCAGCGTCATCGCCGCCGCATCCTTGGGATTGGTGTCAAGACGGCGTTCGGCCTCCAAGAGGGCGTAAAGGAAATTGCCGCGCTGATAGGCGCCGAAGGCCATATCGGCCGGCACGCCGTCCGCTCGCGGCGGCAGAGGGGGCGGCGCTGCGGTGGGAGCAGCAAGGGTTGAAGGAGTTGCGAACGGGGAGGCGACGCCTTGGACCGGGGCCTGGGCGAGGGCGACGCCGCTCAAGCTCAGCGTCAATCCCAGGACGAGCGCGATCCGCATCATGACGTGGCGACCCCTACGCTCGCGACCAGCCCGTGGGCCTCGCGCACGGCCGCTTGTGGCGGAGAACGGTCCCAGATGGCGTCGCCGAGCGCGACGAAATCGGCGCCGGCCTCAGCCAGCGTCCCAGCCGCAGGGATCGTCTCGGCATAGGCGACGCACGGCGTCTCGAAGATCTCGGCCCACCAGACGACCCGCTCGGTGATCGACACCAGGGACGCCAGGCCCCTCGCTTGCGCGCCCCCGTGCGGCTCCCCGAACATCACGTAGTCCGCCCCCATTTCGCCTGCGGTCATCGCCTCGTCGCGCGTGCGCAAAGATCCCGCGCCGACGATCCGTTCCGGTTTCAGGCTCCTGATCGCCTCGACAAGATCGTCCCCGTCGCCCGCGACATGGACGCCGTCGGCGCCAAGTCGAGCGGCCAACCGGGCGTCATTTTCGATCAAGAGCGCACAGTCGGCGTCCCTGGCGGGACGAAGGAGAGGCGCCACGATCGCTTTCGCATGAGCCTCGGAGCCGGGCGCGAAGCGGACGAGCGCGCAAGCGACCGGCGCCGCCTCGAGCGCCTCGGCGAAAATCTTGCCAAAGGCGTTGGCGTCAGCGGCCGACAGGCGGGGAGTGAAGAGATAGAGCGAGCAGCGGGGCGAGTTCTGATGGGTCAACGACATGAGCGGCAAATCGGAGCGGGGGAGGAGATGTCACCGACCATTGCGGCCAAATCGGGGTCGACGCAAGGCTTTCGACACGGGTCGCCGCCCGAACGCCGGCCTATCGGAACCTCGGCCCGCAGAAAGGTCTCAACCGGCTAGGGTGAGAACGCGGCGCGAAGGCGCTCGACCTGCGAGGCGACCGCGGATTGGGCTCTCATCGGCTGACGCGAATGCGCGACCGCCAGGCTTCGATCCAGATGCATCACCCGCTCCTGAATGCGCATCGAGCGCTGACTGAGACTGCGCAGGGTGGGCGGCAATTGTTCGAAGACCTCCGGCTTGTAGCCGTACTCCTCGCGGGAAAGCTTGACGCGTACGCGCTCAGCCTGGGCTTCGCTCGAGGTCAGTTCGCCTTCATTGACCGCGCGCTGGAGCAAAAGCCAGGAGGCGACCTGCATCAGACGGGTGGTCAAGCGCATGCTTTCGGTCGAATAGGCGAGAGCGGTCGGGCGAGTTAGAGCGCTCGATTCCGCCCGCCCTGGACCGTCGAGGTAACCGGCAGCCTCTTCGACGAGCGTCATGCCTTCGCGAAAGAGGTCTTTGAATGCGGCGGACGACGCAAGACGATGGATAAACGGAATCGCAGTTGAGGGCGGCGAGGCCGCGGCAAAACTGCGCCTCGGTCCTTCGTACTGATGACCCATACGCCCTCACTCCCGTCCTATAGAGGCGAAGCTGCGTGCACAGCCGCCGCGCCATCCGGAGCCCGCCGGCGACAATAGCGCCCGCGCAGCGTCTTGGGCTCATTTACCATTGAGCAAGGTTAACCGGGAAGTCCGCGTGCGGTCCGCAGGCGGATAAAAAAAGCCGCCTGACGGCGGCTTTCAAGGTGGGGTTATGGGAGGATTAACGCAGGACTTAGGCGCCCATGCAGACTGCTGTCGGGCCATTGGATTCATAAACAATAAGGATTAAGGGCGTCTTAACGCGGCGCAGAGGGATCGCGACGGCTCAGATCTTGAAGACCGAGGCGGCGGCCGCGCGCGTCGCCTGACGCGCCTCGATCGCCTTCTCGAGTTGATCGATCTCCGAGCGCAAGAGAGCGATGCGCTCCGCGAGTTCGGGCGCCGACAAGTCGTCGACATTCTGACCTATCTCGTGGGAAACCGGGGCTTTCGGCTTCGGCGCGAAGACGGGATCATCGTCGAACGAAGGCATGGCTCGTTCCGCCTCTCTCGTCAGGCGGCGACGATGAACCCGCCGCCCAGCACGCGCGCGCCCGGGTCGACGGAGTTGTAGAAAACACAGGCTTGACCGGGCGAGACGGCGGTTTCGGGCTCAACGAAGTCGATCTCGCCCGTGGGCATCAGCAGGGCGGGCGCCGGGGGACGAGTCGAGCGCACCCGCGCGGCAATGGGCAAGCCGTGCGACGGCAGGGCGGCGATGGCGCCCGGACCGATCCAGTTGACATCGCGCAACCGGAGCCGCGCCACCGCAAGCGAAGCGCGCGGGCCGACGATCACGCGCGCATTGGCCGCGTCGAGTCCCACCACATAGAGCGGCTCGGCGGCCGCGACGCCGATGCCGCGCCGCTGGCCAATGGTGAATTGAATCACGCCGCCATGCCGCCCAAGGAGTTGACCGTCCTCATGGATGATCTCGCCCGGAACAGAGGCGCCCGGAATCAGGCGCTCGATCATGTCGGTGTAATGTCCAGACGGCACGAAGCAGATGTCCTGGCTGTCGGCCTTCGCAGCATTCGTCAAACCGAATTCGCGAGCCAGCTCGCGCACGCGCGCCTTCGGCATGCCGCCCAGCGGGAACCGCAGCCGCTCGAGTTGCGCGCGCGTGGTGGCGAACAGGAAATAGCTTTGGTCGCGCTCAGGGTCGGCGGCCCGGTACAAAGCCCGCCCTCCGCGACCGTCGTCCCGACTCACGACATAGTGGCCGGTGGCCAAGAGATCGGCGCCGAGATCGTTGGCGGCGTCGAATAGATCAGCGAACTTCATATGCTGATTGCAGGCGATGCACGGAACCGGGGTTTCGCCCGCGACATAGGATCGGGCGAACGGCTCGATGACCTTCTCGCGAAAGCGCTCCTCGTAATCGAGCACATAGTGGGGAACGCCGAGCCGCGCCGCGATGTCGCGCGCATCGTGAATATCCTGCCCCGCGCAGCACGCGCCCTTGCGGTGCGTCGCCTCGCCGTGGTCGTAGAGCTGCATCGTGACGCCAACGACGTCGTAGCCTTCGGTGGCGAGCAGCGCCGCCGTGACAGACGAGTTGACCCCGCCCGACATCGCCACAACGACGCGGGTTTCGCCGGGCGGCTTTTCGAGCCCTAAACTGTTCAGCGCGCCGTCCAAAGGCGGCGCGAGCGATGGTGCAAGCATGGCGAGCTTTTTACCGGCGAAACCGTCGGACCATTGTTATTTCGGGTGTCTCGCCCGATCCGGCAAGGCCATAGCCCAAATCCGCCGCCCCCGCCAGAGCGAGACCGGACCGGCGCCGTAGATTAGAATTTGCTCGAGCCCAATGATGAGCGGGCCCACGGGGGGCGGGCTTCTACTTCTCCGCAATCTTGTCCGCGAACAGACCGAGCGTCTTGGCGTAGACCGGAGCGGAGTTCCATTGAAGCAAGGCGTTGAAGTTCGGCTGGCCTTCATCCCAACCCGCGCCCGGGGTCCAGCCCTTCGAACGCAGGAAATTCGCCGTCGACGCCAGCGCGTCGGCGGGACTGGAAATGATGTCGCCACCGCCTCCCCCCTGAGCGTTGACCGCGTATTTCAGATAGGCCGAAGGCATGAATTGGGTCTGTCCGATCTCGCCCGCCCACGCACCCCTCTGCGAGGGGCGCAAAAGACCGCGCTGCACGAGCATGAGCGCATCGATGAGTTCGGCCCGATAGATTTGCGCGCGGCGGCAATCGTAGGCCAGCGTCGCCAGCGCGCTGAGGGTGGAGTAGCTGCCCAACCCGGCGCCGAAATCGGTTTCCAGGCCCCAGATCGCCACGACAACGGCCCCAGGCACGCCATAACGCTGCTCGATTCGCTCCAACGGCTCAGCGTAGGCCAGCATCATCATCTTGCCCTTCTTAATCCGGGCGGGAGTCACGTGGCGGGCGGAGAACGCGGCAAAGTTCGAGCCAAAGTTCTGGCCGCGGTCATGCGCGGCGACGGAGGGATCGAACGCAACCCCGTTCAGGGCCGCATCGACCACCTGCGGTGAAATGCCATTGCGAATCGCCACCTGCTTGAAGGACGTGAGCCATTCGTTGAAGCCGTCCGCGCTGTCTCCGCAATCGGCCGCGCGCGCTGAAGCGACCCCCATCGTCGCGGCTGCGACGATCGAAAACAATACATTCTTCCAAGCCCTTGGTCGCATTCGCCGCCGCTCCCGAAACATCATCGTGGATTTGGAAACCGCTAAACGCGAAACCCGGTTGAAAGTTGGCGGCATCGGACCCTTCAATTGTCGACTCGGCGAGCAGGACACCCGCCCCTACGCAGATCACCACACAATTCTGGTTAGGTATCGGTATATTTTTGTAGCTGTGGCTTAGGCAAATCTTAAATCGCTTCGCCTAATGTCGCGGAGGTTGTGTGACATGCGTCTGAGTGAGAGTCCAATGAGTGAAACGCTGCGGCCGAGAGTAAAATATGTGATCGGTCCGGACGGTAGTCCCCTGACAATCGCCGATCTGCCGCCACCCAGCACGCGCCGCTGGGTCATTCGCCGCAAGGCTGAAGTGGTCGCCGCCGTTCGCGGCGGTTTGCTGTCGCTCGAAGACGCCTGCTCGCGTTATACGCTGACAGTCGATGAACTGTTGAGCTGGCAGATCTCGATCGATCAGCATGGCCTGGCTGGACTTCGGACCACCCGCATCCAGCAATATCGGCACTAGCCGTCGGATCCGGGCGCTCCTGAAAGAGGAGCCTCGCGCGGCCAGACGTCGACGCCTCAGGGCATAAGCTGGCCGCCATTGACCTCGATAATCTGCCCAACGACATAGCCGCTGAGCACCTCCGAGGCGAGGAACAGGTACGCGCCGACGCATTCTTCGGCCGTCCCGAGCCGGGCGATCGGGATCGTCTTGCGAATGGCCTCCAGGGCGTCGGCGTCCGTATAGCGCTCATGAAACGGCGTCGTGATCACGCCGGGCGCCACGGCATTGACGCGGATCTTCTTGCCAATCAGTTCCTTGGCGTGGCCCTTCGTGATCGTCGAGACAAAGCCTTTCGCGGCGGCGTAGAGGATGGCGCCGCCAGCGCCGCCGTTTCGCGCCGCAATCGAGGTCGTATTGATGATGAAGCCGCCCTGGCGCTCGAGCCAGGGCCTGGCCGCGCGCGTCACCCAGATGATTGAACGGGCGTTGAGATCGATCACCGCCTGGACATGCTCGTCGCTCGCCTCGAGCGAATGGATCCGCCCGAGCATGAGGCCGGCATTGTTGATGAGACCGTCGAGAGCGCCGAATCGGTTCGTTGTTTCGGCGACGATTTGCGCGCACGCTTCCGGATCAGCGACATCGCCCTTGACCGCCAGCGCTTCGCCGCCCGCGGCCTTGATCTCGTTCACAAGCGCGTGAGCCTTGTCCGCGCTCGAATGGTAACCGATCGCGACCCGCGCCCCCTGCGCGGCAAAGCCTCTGGCCACGGCCGCGCCGATGCCGGTCGAGCCGCCCGTAATGAGAACATTTTTGCCGGCGAGATCGGGAATGACGAGGCGAGAAGCGGTCATAAGGGCGCCTTCCGGGCTAGGATTCGATCGCAATATTCTGGCTGGTTGTCGCGCAGGCGAAGCCAAGTCGATCCGCGCCGAAGGACGTCCGCTCGGCGCAACGTCGACGCCAGCCATCCTAACGCGCGGGCGCCCCGACGCGCAAATCCTGGATAGTCGCAGGCGCGACCCTATATAGGCCTCGTCACTCGCGGAGGGCACGGATGACTGAGTTGCGCAAGCTGGCGGCGATTCTCGTGACGGACATCGTCGGTTACTCGCGGCTTGCGGGCGCCGACGAGGATCGCATCTTGGCGCGTTTGCGCACGCTGAGAAGCGACCTGATCGAGCCGACGATCTCGGTCCATCGAGGACGTGTGGTCAAGGGCACGGGCGACGGCTTCATTGTCGAGTTTCGCAGCGTGGTCGACGCCGTGCGCTGCGCGATCGAGCTGCAGCATGGACTGATGGAGCGCAACGCCGGCCTGCCGCCCGAGCGCCGCATCGAATTCCGGGTTGGCATCCATCTCGGCGACGTGGTCGAAGAGAGCGATGGAGACCTGATGGGCGACGGCGTCAACATCGCCGCGCGTCTCGAGGGAATTGCGAAGCCGGGAGCGATCTGCCTGTCCGAGGACGCTTACCGGCAGGTCAAGGGGCGCCTCGATCTTATGGTCAGCGATCTTGGCCAGACCGAGCTCAAGAATATCGCCGAGCCGATCCGGGTCTACTCGCTCGAGGTGGGTTCGGCCGCACAAGTCAGCCCGGCGCCAAGCCCAGCCCCGGCCGAGAAACCTGCGGCGCCGCGCTTGTCGATCGTGGTGCTGCCCTTCACCAGTCTTGGCGTGGATCTCGAGCATGAGATGTTTGTCGATGGCGTGACGGAGAGCCTGACGACCGATCTGTCGCGCATCAGCAACGCGATTGTGGTCTCGCGCAACACCGCCTTCACATACAAAGGTAAGTCGGTCGACGCCAAGCAGATCGGCCGCGATCTCAACGTGCGCTACGTCCTTGAGGGAAGCATTCAGCGCGGCGGCAGCCGAATGCGCATCAACGTCCAGCTCATCGACGCCGTCACCGGGAACCACTTGTGGGCGGACCGGTTCGACAAGCCAATGGCTGATTTGTTCGACATGCAGGATGAAATTGTCTCCCACCTCGCCAATCAGCTGCGTCCGGAGCTGCTCGCCGCCGAAGCAAAGCGAGCGGAGACAGTGGCCGACCCAGATTCCGTCGACCTTTATTTTCAGGGAATTCAGTGGTTCAGCAAAGGTGGGCCCGACAATATCGAGCGCGCTCGCGGCTATTTCGAGCGCGCCGTGGCGCTCGATCCGACCAACATCGACGCCCTTGTCGGCGCCGCACGCGCCGACGTGCTGGTCGGCGCGATCTACACCACCGAGCATCGGGCCGAGCGCCTGGCCGACGCCGAGAGGCTCTTGATCAAGGGCATTTCGATCGCGCCGCGTAACTATTGGGCGCATATGTGGCTGGGTTTCATCCAGATCCAGACCAATCGCGCTTCGCGAGCGATCGGCGAATTGGAGCAGGCGTTGTCGCTCAACCGGAACCTCGGCGCGGCGCATGCGTGGATCGGACAGGCGAAAATCACCATGGGCCGCGCCGAAGAGGCCGAGGCTCACGTCGACCAGGCGTTTCGGCTATCGCCCAATGACGCGGTCGCCTTCATGTGGACCCACGTCCGTGGCCTCGCCAAATTCCACCTCGGAGCCGACGAGGAAGCGGTCACGCTTTTTCGCCGTTCGGTCGACGCCAGCCGGAACTATCCGCTGAACCATTTCTATATGGCCGCCGCGCTTGCGCATCTCGGCCGTCTCGATGAGGCGCGCGCGGAAGTCAAAGCTGGGCTGGCGCTTGCGCCGAATTACTCGATCGCCCGGTTTCTGACCATGGCGGAGAGCGACAACCCGACTTACCTCAAGCAGCGCGAGCACATTCTGGACGGGCTGCGCAAAGCCGGAGTTCCGGAAAAATAGCGGTCGGCCATGCGCCACGCCGCGAGCTTGGCGACGACATCGCCGGTGTCCTGAGGCGGCGAGCCGCCGTCGCTTGCCCGATGCGCCGACTTCAGCCAAGTCTTCCGCGTGGCGCGGCGGCGATCCCCTCTTCGTCTTTTTGCGCTTGGCGTTGTCTGGGCGGCGCTGGCGCTGTTCGCGCTGTTCATCGTCCTCGTTGGACTCTATACCGTCGTCCGGCCGCTCTCGACGCTCATGCTTGCGCGGATGGTCGAGGGCAAGAGCTACCAGCGCATTTACGCGCCACTCAAGACCATCGCGCCGATCGCGCTCGCCTCGGTTGTCGCCTCGGAAGACGCGAGCTTCTGCGACAATGACGGCGTCGACTGGGGCTCGCTGCGCGAGGTTCTGAGCGGGGCCGGCGAACATGGCCCACGCCGAGGCGCCTCGACCATCACCATGCAGACCGCCAAGAACCTGTTTTTGTGGCCCGGTCGTTCCACGGTCCGCAAAGGCATCGAGATCGGCATGGCGCTCGTGATGGGCCGCGCCTGGTCGAAGGCGCGCACGCTCGAGATTTATCTCAACATCGCCGAATGGGGCGACGGGATCTATGGGATCGAAGCCGCGGCTCAACGCTATTTCCACAAGGGCGCAAGAGAGCTCAATCCGCATGAGTTGGCGCTGCTGGCGACCGCGTTGCCGAACCCGGTCCGGCGCAACCCCGCGCGTCCCACGCCGCTTCAGCGCCGACTCGCCGGCAGCCTGGAAGCGAAGGCGCGCGAAAACGCCGATTTGCTCAAATGCCTGTCGCGCTAGCGCTGCGTGTACTGCGCCAAGAGGCGGCCGGCGATCGGACGAAAAGGGCGGCTCGTCATTGGCGGGAAGACGAAAGACGCCTATCTCTCGTGAATGAAAACGACAGCGAGCACATTCACCATGGCGACATTGCGCACAGCCGTCCTCTTTGCCGCGTTCGTGTCCGTATGGCCGGCTCATGCCGCTTCGCAGGATCCCGATCTGATCTTCCGCAAGTCGACGACGTTCAAATTGCTGACGCCAAACGACAAGCTCGCCGTCTACGGCATCGATGACCCGATCATCGAGGGGATCGCCTGCCACTACACCGTCCCGGAAAAAGGAGGCATCTCCGGCGCCTTGGGTCTCGCCGAGCAGACATCCGACATTTCTCTCGCCTGTCGTCAGTACGGCCCGATCAAGTTCAAGGACAAGTTCTCGCAAGGCGACGTGGTGTTCAGCGAAAGCCGATCCCTCTTCTTCAAGAAAATGCAGATCGTCCGAGGGTGCGATACAAAACGGAATATCCTGGTCTACATGACTTACAGCGACAAGCTCGTCGAAGGCTCGCCGAAGAATTCCACCTCGAGCGTTCCGATCGGACCCTGGGGCGGGGCGAACGAGATCCAGAAGTGCGCGGATTTCCTTCGCTGATCCTGGACGGCGGCGGTCGATCAGCCCTTAGCCGGCGTCGGCGGCCAGTCTGGCGCGGAACGCCTCGACCTCGGCAAGCGGAGCGCCCGCGCATTCGGCGGGAGCAGGAAAGGACTTCGAGCTGACCTCCGCGCGGAAGCGCGTGAGCGCCTGCACGCGCTCGTCACGCACGGCTTGATGCCTGGCTGCGAGATTGCCCCATCTGCGCGCATGGCGGGGCGGACGGCTCGATTCGCCGCAGATGTCGGAAGTGAACAGAAACACCACGTCGGCGTGCGGGCCGGAGCCGAGCGAGAGGGTGACGAGCGACGTCCGCCGATGGATCTCCGCCATGACGGGCGCCGCGATCAGCTCGCATTCAGCCGCGAAGGCGCCTGCGTCCTCGAGGCGCCGGAACCGTTCCCAGAGCTCAAGCGCCTCCGTCGCGCTCTTGCCCACCGCCCGCACGCCGCCGACCCAGGTGGATTTGCGCGGCACGAAGCCGAGATGGCCAACGACCGGGATCTGCTCGTGGGCGAGGGCCCGCACCGTCTCGCTGCCGCGGCTCGTCAGCACCGCGTCGGCGCCTCCGGTGATCGCCGCGAAGGCAGTGCGCAGAATCTCCTCGGCGGTCACAGCCTCGGCGAAACCGAGGGCGGCGGTGACGAAAACGCGCTGCGAGCCCTCGCGGACGCGCCCGACATTGGCGGCGCGGCAGACGACCATTTCAACGCCGGCCGCTTCGGCGGCCGCCGCCTCGTCCGCCGTCTCCGCCGTCACCTGAGCCGCCTGCCGGCCAGCGCCTTTCAGCGCGCGAAGACCAGCGACGGTCTGGGCGCGCTCGACCTCGCGACCACCGAAGTCGAAGATGCGCGGCATCAGCCCTTCTTCAGCTTCCTGGCGTAGTAATCCGGGGCTTTGACGCCGGGCTTTGAGAACCATGCCGGCACGTCCACGCCCGAATAGAGCAGAATATTTCCCCAAGGATCGAATGCGCCGGTGCGCACGATCACCTTCGCTTTCGCCGCCATCTCGCCAAGGATCGCCTCGTGCTTCACGGCCGCGAATTCGGCGTCGCCGAAGAGCCGCTTGATCGTCGCCAGCAGCGGCGCGTTGTACTCGGGCAAAGTGTCCGCGTAGGAGAGGCGCTCGACGATCAGGGCCTCGGAAATCGGGGTCAGAACCGTGGCGAGATCCGGCATGTCGGGCGTGATGGCGAGATCGATGCGCCAGGCGGACGAAGGAATCGGAAAACCCGCGTCGCAGACGATCATGAGATCGCCATGACCCATGGAGGCGATGGCGTGCGAAAGTTCGGCGTTGAGCAGTCTGTTGCGATTCACGTTGGCTGTCTCCAGACGGAGTTCTGAGCTTCGGCATAGAGTGCGTCGGCGCGGGCGCGGTCGGGAAGGCTTGGGACAACGCCGAGCTTCGTACAGGCGATGGCGCCGCAGACCACGCCGTATTTCACGGCGTCCACTACGCTCCGCCCTTCCGCCAGCGCAACGGCGAAGCCCGAGTTGAAGGCGTCGCCGGCGCCGGTCGTGTCGACGACATCGACAGGCACAGCCGAAACCATGACGTCGAGGTCGTCGGCGAGGATCAGCGCGCCCGTGCGCCCGAGCGTGACGACGACGGTTCGAACCCCGCGCTTGCGCAGCTCCGCCGCGAGCTCGCGCGACGAGCTCGGATCGTGGGCGGGAAGGCCGAGGAGAATGCGCAGCTCGCTCTCGTTCGGCGTCAAGTAGTCGACATTGGCGAAGATCTCCGCGGGCAGCGCGCGAGCCGGAGCCGGATTGAGAATCGTTCGCGCGCCATGCTTGCGGCCAAGCTCCATCGCTCGCGCCGCCGCTGCGACCGGAACTTCCAGCACCGCCATCACGACCGAGCTTTCGGCGATTCTGCTCTCGGCCGCGTCCACCGCGGCCGCGTCCATAAGCTCGTTCGCGCCCATATCGAGAATGATGAAATTCTCGCCTTTCTGGTTGAGGATGATGAAGCCGACGCCGGTCGCGCGCTCGTGGCGCACGGTGACATGGGTCGTGTCGACCGCCTCCGCGGCGTAGAGGTCGGTCGCGATGCCCGCAAGCTTGTCCGTCCCGATCATCGCCACGAGCGCCGAATGCGCGCCAAGCCGCGCCGTCCCGACGGCCTGGTTGGACCCCTTGCCTCCGGGCCCCATGTCGAAGTCGGAGCCGAGCATCGTCTCGCCGAAAATCGGCAATTTCGGCGCGCGCATGGTCAGGCCGACAGCGAAGCTTCCGACGATGGTGATTTCAGGCCCCATGCCAACCCCGAGAACTATGACGCCATGGCGCGACCGAGGATCTCAGCCTCGGTGATGGCTTCCCCGCGCAGCTCGCCCGAAATCCGGCCGCGTCGCAAGACAAGAACGCGCTCGGCGTTCATGATGAGCTCAGGGACTTCCGAGGAGATCAGGACGATCGCGACTCCTTCGCTCGCGATCCCGCGGAGGATCCCGTAGATCTCGGCTTTGGCGCCGACATCGATGCCGCGCGTCGGCTCGTGCAGGATCAGCACGCGCGGATGCGTGACGAGGCTGCGGCCGAGAATGATCTTCTGCTGATTGCCGCCTGAAAGCGTGCCGAGCTTCTGCCCGAGGCGCGCGATTCGCGCGTCGAGCCGCGCCACCTGAGCGCGCGCCTCCCGGCGGATGGCGGCGCGCTGAAGCACGCCGGCGACGGAGAAGCGCTTGAGCGACGCCGACACCACATTGTCGGCGACCGTCATGGCGAGAAGGCCGCCTGCCCCGCGCCGGTCGGCGGGTACGAAGGCCATGCCGCAGCGAATGGAGGCGAGCGCGTCGGCGGGCGTCTCCGCGCCCTCGATCGCGACCCGGCCCTCGCGCGGGCAAAGCCCGAAAAGCGCCTCGCCAAGACCGTCCTTGCCCGAGTCCGGCAGGCCGCCGATACCGAGAATCTCGCCGGCGCGGACGTCGAAGCTGACGCCGTCGAGCCCCGGCGCCTTGAGGTCCGTCACCGACAGCAGCACAGGATTGCCTTCCGAATGCGCGGCCGGATTGACGCGCCAGGGCGGCACGTCTCCGAGGTCCCGCCCGACCATCGACCGGATCAGGCGCTGCTCGGACAGGTCCCTGTTGTCCAGCGTCTCGATCGTGCGGCCGTCGCGCATGATCGTGACGCGATCGGCGAGGTCGAGCACCTCGCTCAGGTGATGAGAAACATAGATGACCGTCACGCCTTCGGCGCGCAACTGGCGCACGACCTCGAACAGGCGCTCGCTCTCGCGACGCGACAAGGCGGAATTGGGTTCATCGAGGACAAGAACGCGGGCGCGCTGACGGATGGCGCGCGCAATTTCGACGAGCTGCATCTCGGCGACCGACAGCCGGCTCACGCGCGTGTCCGGATCGAGCGAGTCCATGCCGAGACGTCCGAGCGCGGCGCGAGCCTCCGCGCGCATCATCGCCCGAGGCACGAGCGAGGCGACGCGCCGGCGCGCCATGTCCGACATGACGACATTCTCGGCAATCGTCATGGTCGGGCAGAGGGCGAGCTCCTGATAGACGACGACAATGCCCGCGGCGCGACTGTCGAGCGGCGAAGCGAAATGCGTCGCCTTGCCGTCGACAAGGATCTCGCCTTCGCTGGGGCGAAGGTCGCCCGCGAGGATGTGCATGAGCGTGGACTTGCCGGCGCCGTTCTCGCCGACGACGGCGTGAACCTCGCCGGCGCGAAAGCCCACGTGGATATGGTCGAGCGCAAGAACGCCAGGGAACCTCCTGGTCACCCCGGCGATCTCGACGATATGCGGACTGGACGTCACGGGCGGCCGGTCTTGGGCGGACGCCCTACTTCTTGGCGACCTTGTCGATATTGTCCTTCGTGTAGACGCCGACGCCCGTATCGACGCTCTCGATCGGTTTGCCATTCAGGAACTTCACGAGAAGGTCCACGGCTTCGAAACCCTGTTTCTCGGGGGCCTGATCGATGGTCGCCTGGATGTCGCCGCTCTGGACGAGCTGCACCGTCTGATCGAGGAGATCGAAACCGACGACCTTGATCGCGCCCGTCTTCTTGTTGCGCTGAACCCACGTGCCCGCGGCCGGCGTCGAGCAGCATTCCAGCGACAGGATGCCGGTCACGCTCGGGTCGGCGAGCATGGCGTTCTCGATCTCGGAATAGATCTTTTGCGGATCGCTGCCGGTGTTCAGCGTCTTCACCACCTCGATGCCGGGGAAGGTTTTCAGCGCCTCGCGCACGCCCTTCTCACGGTCGAGCGACCATTGGGCGGCGGCGTCGATGGTGGTGATCATCACCTTGCCTTTGCCGTCGAGCACCTTGCCCATGAGCTTGCCGGCTTCGCGTCCGGACTGGACGAGGTCCTGTCCCGCGAAGGCCAGGCGTTTGCTGTTCGGATTGTCGGTGTTGTAGGTGACGACCGGAATGCCGGCCTTGAGAACGCGGTCGATCACCGGCCCCAGCGCGTCGCTCGAAACTGACGAGATGGCAAGGCCATCCATCTTGCCCATGAGCGTCTCGATCTCGTTGATCTGCGCGTTGGCGTCGGAGCCGACCGGCCCGATGAATTGCGCGTTCACCTTGTCATCGGCCGCGCCCTTCGCGACGCCGGCTTTGATCGAGGGCGCGAACTCGTTCGAGACGTCGTGATAGGACACGTAGATGTCGAGCGGCTTGCCGGAGGCGACTTTTTCCTTGATCCGGTCGGCGAGGGGAAAGTCGCTGACTTTCACCGGCCCGTCCGCTTTCGCCGAAAGCGGCAGCAGCGCCGCCGCGACAACCATCAGAGCTGCAATCTTCATAGTTTGTCCTCCCGGTTCTGAGTTGAAACCAACGCCTCACGCCGTCCGGCGCGTCGACCACTTGTCGATGCCGACCGCGATCACGATGACGAGGCCGATCATGAATTCCTGAACGAAGGGCGAGACGCCCATGAGGACGAGCCCGTTGCGCATCACGCCGATGATGAGCACCCCGAGGATCGTGCCCAGGATCGTTCCCTCGCCGCCCGAAAGCGAAGCGCCGCCGACGATGGTGGCGGCAATGACGTCAAGCTCGAGGCCGAGGCCAGTCCGGCCCGCCTGCCCGCTCGGCAGAAAGGCGAGGCTCAGAATTCCCGCGAACGCAGCGAGCGCGCCCATCAGGACGAAGGCCCAGATCTTCACCGCACTGACATGAATGCCCGAAACGCGCGCCGCCTTGGCGCTGCCGCCGACAGCGAAAATGCGAAAGCCGAAGTTCGTCATCGAAAGGATGAACCACGCGATCGCCGCGACGATGACGAAGAAGACGAGTTGCATCGGAACGACGCCGAAGAGATAGCCCTGCCCCATGAACTCGAAGGCGTTGAGCACGCTTTCCGACGCGCCGTTGCGGACATTGACGGTGACAGGCGCGCCGTTCGTCAGAATGAGCGCCGCGCCGCGCACCATGCTCAGCATGCCAAGCGTCGCGATCAGCGAGGGCAAACGGCCATAGGTCGAAAGCAGGCCGTTGATGAGCCCGATGACGCAGCCGGCGAGCACGCCAAGGCCGACCGCCGCGAACAGCGGCCAGCCGGCGCAGATCAGCATGCCGCTGGCAAGGCCGCAGAAGGCGTAGGTCGAGCCGACCGAAAGATCGACCTCGCCCGCGATCAGGACGAAGGTCATGCCGACGGCCATGATCCCAAGCAGCGAAATCTGCCGCCCGACGTTGAGCAGGTTCAGGGATGTGAGAAAGCCGCCGGTCGCGAACGTCAGAAACAGGCATAGCGCGAGGAGGGCCAAAAAGACCCCTGCCTCGCGCGCCCACAGGAGCTGCGACAGGCTGAACGACCCGCGGGTTGGAGCGCGCGCGCCGCTCCCAACCACATCCACCATACGCATTCACTCCCGATTCAGACGCCTCGAGACGTCTCAAGTCTTGCGGCGGCCGGCGGCCGGGACGCCCTTGATCAAGCCGGCTCCAGGCTCCTCTTCAGGAACGAGCCGGCGGGGACCTTCTGCAGCGGCTCGTAATTGCCATATTCGCGCACGCGCTTGAACGGCGCGTTCTCGACCGCATTGTAGGAGCAGATATAGCCCCAGCGATAGGTGTCGGAACGGTTGGCGTCCGAGCGATGCAGGAGATTGCCGTCGAAAACGAGCGCGTCGCCCGCCTCCATTTCGGCATATACGTGGCTGAAGCGCTTGAGCGCCGCTTCGAGATGCTCCTGCTCGACATTCGTCTGGTCGTTTTCGCGAATGTGATTGAGGCGCCCGAGCTTGTGCGAGCCCTTCAGAAGCTGAAGGCAGCCGTTTTCCTTGGTCGACTTGTCGAGCGCCACGTAGATGCTCATCATTTCGGGCGCGAGGCAGCCGTAATTGTACCAATAGCCGAAATCCTGGTGCCACTCCCAGGCGCCGCCCTCCTGGGGCTGTTTCATCGTCATCTTGTGGCTGTAGAGGTAGATCGGCTTGCCAACCGCATCCTCCGCGAGATCGACGAGCCGCTCGTCGCGCGCGAGCAGACCGTATTGATCGTCCTCGGCCTTGGTCCACATTTTGAGAAGCGTCGTCTTCCCATCCTTGTCGCCCTTGGACATGACGGCGCCTTCGCGGTTCTCGCGTTCAAGCTGCGCCCGCGCCGTGTCGCGAAAGCGTTCAAGCTCCTCGCGGCTGAGAAGGCCTGAGCGAAGGATATAACCGTCGCGGGCGTAGGCGGCGGTCTCTTCGCGGGTCATGGCGATCATCGTGGTCTCCCTCCGCCGTTCTTGTCGTCGTCACGTCCAGCCCCATCGGGCTTGCATGCAGGGACGATAGGCGAGCGCCGGCTGTCAGCCAATGGACAGACCGACCCTCGTTTTTGTATAAAACGCGCATGGGCCTCGAGACCGTTTTCGCCGAGAACCTGCACTATGTCCCCGACGCCGCGTGGCCCCTTACGGCGTTCACCGTGCTGCGCGCCGGAAAAGTCGCCGCGGGTGCGACTTATTCGGTGCGCCGGGCGAGTCAGGTCGGGCAGGACGTGCTGTTCTGCCTTTCCGGCTCGGGAGCGGTCGAACTCGGAGGCCGGCGGGTCGAGGTGCAGGCGGGCGAAGTGGTGTGGATCGCCAACGAAGCCCCTCACGCGCATATCGCGGACGCGCGCGATCCCTGGACGCTTCTCTGGTTCCGCTTCGACGGTCCCAACCCCGCGGCCGTGCGCACGCGCCTGTTCGGCGAAGGCGTCCCGCGGGTTGCGGCAAGCGACAGGACCGGACTCGTCGCCTGGTTCGAGCGACTGTTCCTGGTGTTGAGGCGGCGGGACCGCAACCTCGATTTTCATCTCAATCAGCTCGTCGGCGAGTTCTTCCTCCTGATGGCCCGCTCGCTCGCCGCTCCCGCCTCGCGAGACGCGTCGGATCCGCTCAGCGCCGTCGTCGCCGCGGTGCGCGCCGACATCCGCCATTCGTGGAGCGCCACCGACATCGCCCGTCTCGGAGGGCTAAGTCCGTCGCAAACCCGGCGGCTGTTTCAGAAGAACTTGCGGGAAAGTCCGCGCCGCTGGCTCATCCGCGAGCGGCTGATCGCCGCGCAATCCCTAATGATTCGAGAGAACGCTCCGATCGCCAGCATCGCGGAGGCGTGCGGGTTCTGCGACGTGTATCACTTCGGCCGCGAATTCAAACGCGTCGTGGGCGCATCGCCCGCCGCCTGGCGGCGGATGGAGCTCGGCGCGCGGGACACGTCGCAAACGCCGGTCCGCCGCCTGGCCGACGTCAAAACAAGGCTGCGAGCTCGCTGAGTTTTTGTTGGGCCGCCTCACGCGCGGCGTCAACCTGATCGCGCGGGCCGACCGTGGGCCCAACGGCGACGAAGCGTACGTTGTGGACGCCGATGAACCGCAGGATGTCGCGCAGATAGGGCGTCGCCATGTCGACGCGGCCCCGGTTCATTCCGGTCACGAAATCGCCGCCGCTGGCGAGGATGACGACCGTCGGACGGTCCTTGAGCAGACCGCGATAGCCGTCCGCCTGATTGAAAGTGAAGGTCAGCCCCGGCTGCACGATGAGATCAAACCATTGCTTGAGCTTATAGGGCACGCCGAAGTTCCACATCGGGGCGGAAATGAGCACCCGCTCGGCGAGCGAGAAGCGCAGCGCCAGGCGCTCGACGACGGCGAAAGCGTCACGCTCCGGATCGCTGAACGACCGGCCGCCGAGACGCGCATATTTGGCCTCGAGCGCAGCGCCGTCGAACTCGGGCAACGTCTCGCGCCACAGGTCCTGGAGGTCGATGTCCCATGAGGGCCGGGCTTGACGAAATTTCGTCAGGAATGCCTCCGCCGCGGCGGACGACGCCGAACTCGCGCGCGGCGAGCACCGCAAATGGAGCAGCTTCGGCACTTACACCGCTCTCGCCGGTCGCGCCGCCTTCCCTCGACGGCTCATCCGAGCGCCCTGATGACGGCCTCGGCGTTGGTGACGACGGCGACATTTTGCAGCGCGAAGTCGATGGAGGCGCGGTGCCACGCGGCGTTCATCGTTGAGCAGCAATCCTCCGGCACGACAAGGAAGTAGCCCTTGTCGGCGCCGGTGCGCGCCGTATGCTCGACCGACATGTTGGTCCAGGCGCCGGTGTTGATGATCATGTCGCGACCCTGGGCCCGAAGAATGGTTTCGAGACGCGAGCCTTCCCAGGCGCTCATGCGCATCTTTTCGACCACGAAGTCGCCAGGCTGAGGTTCGAGACCGCTGACCGGCGCCGCGCCCCAGCTGCCGCGCACCATCGCCTTGCTGTCGGCGATCCCTTCGAACAGCGGCGCGTTGAGCGTCAGTCCCGGCGCGCCCGGCTCGACGATGAACCAGACATGGATCACCGCGACGCCGCGCGCGCGCGCCGCCGCTGCGAGGCGACGGGTGTTCTCGACCACGTTCTGCTCGCGCGCATGGGCGGGCGCGCCGGACGAAGCAAAGGCGCCGCCCTCGCCGATGACGTCGTTTTGCATATCCTGAATGATCAGCGCGCAACGCCTGGGATCGAGCGTCAGGTTTTGGGCGAGCGAAGGTTGTGAGGAGGGCGGCTGGCTCTCGACGCTTTGGCTTGAGCGAACGGCGGGCGCGACGGTCGCCGACCTTGCGTTCATATAGGGCTCGCGTCGCGGTCCGACCTTGGTCTCGATGCGATAGACCGAATGGGTCGCGGTCAGAAACAGGGTCCGGAAGTCTTGTCCGCCCCAGGCGAGATTGGCGACCTTCTCGGGCGCTCGCACCTTGCCCAGGAGGTCGCCGGAAGGCGCGTAGACCCAAACGCCTCCAGGGGCTGTCACCCAGACATTCCCGCGATGATCGCATTTCATCCCGTCAGGCACGCCCTGCTCGAGCGACGAACGAATACCGGAGGCGAACATGCGCGCGCCCGAAAGCGAACCGTCTGCAGCGACGTCGAAGACGCGGATCAGCGTCTGGACCGTATCGTTGATGTAGAGAAGCTTCTCATCCGGTGAAAAGCAGAGGCCGTTCGGCTGATCGAAGAGCAGGCGGTCGACGAGCAGTTGCGGTCCCCCGCCCCCCGGCGGGACCCGGTAGACCCCCTGGAAGCCAAGCGCGCGCGGCCTTTCGACCCCAAACCCCGGCATGCGCCCATAGTACGGATCGGAGAAATAGATCGAACCGTCGGAGCGGACGCAGACATCGTTCGGGCTGTTGAGCTCCTGACCGTCGAAATGGCTTGCGAGAACCTCGCGCCGTCCGTCCGGCCGCTCACGCACGAGCGAGGACGTCGCGTGCTCGCAGACGATCAGATTGAGATCGGCGTCGTAGGTCATGCCGTTGCATTTGTTCGAAGGGCGGCGCACTTCCGCGACGCCCCGCGCGGCGTCCCAGCGGCGGCGCACGTCGGCCGGCATGTCCGAGAACAGAAGATAGTGGTCAACCGGGTGCCAGATCGGACCCTCGGTAAAGGTGAACCCGGTTCCGACCTGACCGACCGGCGCGTAAGGGTCGATCAGTTCCTCGAATTCCGGCCGCAGGGTCGCGTGCGTCATCGCTGGGGGTTCCTTCGGCTCACGCTCAGGCCGGGAACCAGTTGCGCTTCGGCAGCGTCTGGACAATGGGACCCGGCACGGAATCCTGCAGCCGCGCAACGACCGTCCCGTGCTCGACTTTGGCGGGGCGATCGTGCACCGGCAAGACGAAGCTGGCGTTGGCGAGCACCTTCTTGATGGCGGCCTTCTCGGCGCGCTTGGTCGTGCCATGGTTGCCAGTGGTCCGCGGCTCGCCGTCATTGTTCTCACGGAACGGCTCCACGACCTGGTCGTTGATGTCGTAGAGGACGTCGCCGCAAATCGTCGCCACGCCCTCGGCGGTGTGGACATGGACGTTCATCGACCCTTCGGTGTGCGCGCCAGCAGCTTCGCAAAAGACGCCGGGCATGAGTTCGATCGGGCCGCTGATCTCGAGGTCGAGGAAGCGCAGCGCGCTCTTGGCGTGCAGCCGATCGATCAGATGCTTGATGTCGGGCGCAGGGTATTGGGGATGCATGAGGCCGGAGACCGAATATTCGAGCTCGCGCCGATTGACGACCACGGTCGAATTCATCGGGAAAAGATCATCCTTGCCGGCGTGATCGATGTGCAGGTGGGTATGGAGCACGAAGCGGACGTCGCCCATGCGCACGCCGTGCTTGGCAAGCTGATTCTCGATCATGTTCTCGTGGAACTGCAGCCCGCGCATGCCCAGCGTCTCCATGATCTGGTTCGAGCGGTAGCCCGTGTCGACCACAATCGGATAGGCGCCGCCAAGGACCAGAAATCCCAGCGTCAGCACGCGACGGGTGCGCCCGCAGTCGCGGCCGAGGACGAGGAAGCTCGATTCGAGCTCGATGTCGCCATAGTCGAGGATTTTGATTTCGAGCGGCATAATTCCCTCCCAACTTTCGTGTTCGTCGTGCGTCCTATGAAGCAATGCGATAAACGCGCATCGCCGTGTCGTTCAGGATCGCCTGCTGGTCTTTGGGCGCAAATGCCGCCACGGCGTCCCGATGAGCTGACAGAAGCTCGGCATACGAGGTCCAAAGCTTCTCGATCGGAAAGTTCGAGCCGAACAGGCACCGCCCGGGACCGAACACGCGAACGGTCTCGTGAACCACATCGGCGACATGCGCCGGATCATTGCGATGCAGGAAGGTGCCGAGAGCCGAAAGCTTGGTCGTCACATTGCCGCACGCCGCGAGGCGCACCATGCCTGCGCGCCATTCCGCGCGTCCGGCGGGCGAGAGATCCTCGAGCATGCCGGCGTGCTGAAGCACGAACGTGACCTTCGGGCAGGATTCGGCAAGGTCCGCGGCGTCCGCCATTTGCGGCGCAAACACCTGCAGGTCGAAACTCAGGCCATAGTCGGCGAGACGGCCGACGTTACGCTTTATCCTGGACTCTGCGGCAAGGTTTGGCCGCGTTGCGTAGCGGTATTGCGGGTTTTCGTGCCAGTGCAGCTGCATGCGCACGCCGCGCACGAGAGGATAGCAAGAAAGCCGGTCCAGTTGGGGACGCACGTCATCGGCGCTCACGTCGGCATAGGCGACAATCGCGTGCGGCCAACCTTTTTTGTCAGCGGTCCGCTGCACCCAGGCCGCCTCCTCCTCATAAGCCTCGGGCGACCAGTTGGTCTGCACATAGACCGACTTGACCACGCCGAGGCCATCGAGGTCGGCGCGAAATTCTTCGATCGGATAGTCGCGCCGGATCGGCTCGTAAGGGCCGAAAATGCGGCGCTGCATCGGCCCCATGAGCCAAGGGAGGTCGGCCTGCCGCCAGATATGGTGATGGCCATCGACGACGGGAATCACGCGGCTCTCCTGCGCCCCAGCGACAGGACGTGATTGACGATCGCGGGCGTAGAGCCGCCGTCAACCATGTCGTCGACGAAGGGAAAGATCGCGACCAGCGCCTCGGTGCGCGGACGGAAATCCTGGCCCACGGCGAGCGGGGTCAGCCAGCTCAGCCGCCAGGCGCGGCGCGAGAGCCTCGCGACGGCGTCGGCGAGCGCGGTCGGGTCACCGCGCTCGAGGCCGTCCGAGACGATCAGCGTGACGGCGCCGCGCGCATAGGACGAAAAGCGAGGCACAGCGAGAAACGCCTCGAGCGCATCGCCGATGCGCGTCCCGCCGTCAAAGTCACTGACGATATGAGCCGCGCCGGCGAGCGCCTGCTCGCGTCGCTTCAGCCGCATCGGCCGTGTCACCCGCGTGAGCCGGGTGCCGAACGTGAACACCTCGACCCGCGGGCTCGCTTGAACGAGCGCATGGGCAAGACGCAGGTTGTCTTCGGTGCGGGCCTTCATCGAGCTGGAGACGTCGATGAGCAGCAGCGCTTTGCGCGGCCGCATCCGGCGCTTGAGACGCGAGAGCTTGATGATTTCGCCGTCATTGCGGGTCGCGTCGCGCAGGGTGCGGCGCAAGTCGACAACGGCGCCGCGCCGCGCCCGCGAGCGCCGGTAGCTGACGCGCTTCGGCAAACGCCGGGCGGCTTCGCGCGCCAGACGGCGCAAAGCTTCACCCGCTTCCGCCGGGCCAAAGCGGCGTTCGACGAGCGCTTCGGCGCGTGTCGCCGCCTGGCCGGATTCGTTCGACTCCTCGGCGGTGATCGGTTCGTCCGCCCCGCGCCGGTCTTCCTGGACGCGAACAACGTCTTCCTCTTCGCCTTCCGGCAGGTCCTGCCCTTCGGCGCCGAGAAAGTGCATGTCGAACAGCGTATGATACGCGCCGTGACGCTCGGGCGGGGGGGCCAAGGTCGCGAGACCCGCCCGGCGGATATCCTCGGGATCGCGCGGCCCCAAAAGGACAATCGCCGCGAGGAACGCCGTCGTTTGCTCCGGCGCGACGGCAAAGCCATTGGCGCGCAGGATCGCGACAAAACCGATGAGCGGCTCGATGGCGCGCGGCGGCGGAGCGATCTCGCTCATACGACCGACTCGGCGAGCATGGCGTCGAGACGCCCGGAAACATAGGCGAGGTCTTCCTCGTCTTTGAGCGCGACGCCGATCGAGCGCTTGAACGCGTCGGGCCAGCGCGCGCCGCCACGATTGAGCAGCGTCGCGGCCTCGGCCCAGTCGACCGACTCGGAGATGCCAGGCGACTTGCTCAACGGCTCGCGCCTGAGTTTGCCGACCGCAGCGACGACCGCTCGCGCCGTCGCCTCGGCGACGCTGGAGGCGCGCAGCATGACGATGCGGGCCTCCCGCTCGGCATTCGGGTAATCGATCCAGTGGTAGACGCAGCGGCGCCTGAGCGCTTCGTGCAGGTCGCGCGTACGGTTCGAGGTCAGAATCACGATCGGACGCTCGGCGGCGCGGATCGTTCCCCGCTCGGGAATCGAGATCTGAAAATCGGACAGGAATTCGAGCAGAAACGCCTCGAATTCCTGATCGGAGCGGTCGATCTCATCGATCAGGAGGACCGTCGAATTGGGCGATCGCAGCGCCGCCAGCATCGGCCGTTCGATGAGGAAGGGCTCGCCATAGATGTCGATGCTCTGCTCGCCCGCCTGCCGGATCGCCAGCATCTGGCGGGGATAATTCCACTCATAAAGCGCCGAGGAGGCGTCGATACCCTCGTAGCACTGGAGCCGGATGAGCCGGCGCGCGAGGACCGCGGCGACCGCCTTCGCAGCCTCCGTCTTGCCGACGCCGGGAGCGCCCTCGAGCAGAAGCGGCTTTCCAAGCGCCAATGCAAGGTAAGTCGCAGTCGCGAGGCTTTCGTCGGCAAGATAATAGGCCGAACGAAGCGCTCGCTCGAGCGCCTCCGGGCTGTCGATCCCGACAATGTCAGCCCTGATCGCCATCGTGAGCGTCTAGCGCCGCGGCTGTGGCCGCGCGCCGCCTTGCGCCTTGATCGCGCGCAGCACCTTTTCGGGTGTGATCGGCAATTCGTCCATCCTGACGCCAACGGCGTTGAAGATCGCGTTGGCGATCGCCGGCATAACCGGGTTGGCGCACATTTCGCCCGGGCCCTTGGCCCCAAAGGGACCGTCCGGGGCAGGACGTTCGAGGACACTGATGTCATGGGGGCAAATGTCGCCCGGCCCTGGCATCAGGTACTCGACGAAATCGCGCGGCCCGTGGCTCGGGTCCGGATAGTACGGCTCAGGGGTTTCGTAGAGGGCGTGGCTGACGCCCATCCAGGCGCCGCCGACGAGCTGTTGCTCGACCAGGCGCGGATTGAGCGCGCGTCCGAGTTCGTACGCGCTGTCCATCCTCACCATCGCGACTTCGCCGGTTTCGTCGTCGACCTCGACTTCGGCCACGAGACAAGCGTGGGCGTAGCAGGTCGCCGGCGACATTTCTCCGGTTTCAGGATCGACGTCGGACAGGGGAACGAGAAAGATGCCGCGGCCGGAGATCGTGCGCCCCTGTCGGAATTGCGCGGCGATGGCGACGTCCTTGGTCGAGATCGACCGGTGCGGCGCGCCTTTGACGTGAATGTTGCCGCGCCCGTCGGTCTCGAGGTCAGCAACGTTGACTTCAAGCTCCTCGGCCGCCGCCTCCATCATCACGCCGCGCGCCTCGCGCGCCGCGGCCATGACGGCGTTGCCCACCCGGTGCGTCCCGCGCGACGCGAAACTGCCCATGCAATGGGGGCCGGTGTCGGAATTGGCCGTATCGACATAGACGTCCTCGACCGGCACCCCGAGCGTTTCCGCACAGATCTGCCGCGTCACCGACTTCATCCCCTGCCCCAGATCGATCGAGGACAGCGACACGGTGAACTTGCCGCTTGGATTGGAATGAACCAGCGCCTGGCTCGGATCGCCGCCGAGGTTCATTCCGATTGGATAGTTCATCGACGACATGCCGCGTCCGCGGAGCTTGGCCATCTTATCTTCTCCTTCCGCCGAACACCGACGAGAACCGGATCGCGCCGTGGGACGGGGCCACCGGCGGCGCGGGCGGAGCCGGAGGCGGCGGCCGCAGCGGTTCAGGCGGCGGCGCGGGGCGATCATATGGTGTGCGTTGCTGGCCCGCGGGGCGGCTGACAAGAATTGGTTCGCGCGCCGGCGCCGGCACGGCGGCGCGTGCTCCGCCGCCGTCCTTGCGGGAGGACATGCGCTTGAAGTCGTCGCGAATGCGCCACTTGGCCTTCTCCGCCGCGACCTGGACGCATTCGATGAGGGCCGTGTTCTTCGCCTCGCGCCGATGCGCTTTCATGTCGCCATCGCGATAGGCGTTAACGAGGCGGAACTCCATCGGGTCCATGCCGACGAGGTGGGCGAGCTTGTCCATCTGGCATTCGATGGCGAAATCGACCGCGGTGACGCCGAAGCCGCGCATCGCCGTCGCCGGCACCCGATTGGTGAAGACGCAATAGACGTCGGCGTAGACATTGGGGATCGTGTACGGCCCGGGGAGATGAGCCGCGCATTTGACGACGGCGTAGCTTGACAGGCGGGTATAGGCCCCGCTGTCGAACAGGCAGCGGAATTGACGGGCGAGAATGCGTCCGTCGCGGGAAACCCCGTCCTTGATGAAAATGCGCTCGGCGCCGCGTGGCGCGCAATACAGCATCTCCTCCTCACGGCCGATCATGTAGCGCACCGGGCGGCCGGTCAGCATCGCGCCAAGAATGGCGAGCGGCTCGGTGACCGTGTCGACCTTGCCGCCAAACCCGCCACCCACCGTGCCGCCGATGAAATGAAGCTTGTTCGACGGCACATCGAGAATCTTCGCGCACGTGTCGAGCGAGAAGAACAAGGCCTGCGTCGAAGTGTAGACGACATACCGGCCGTTGGTGTCGGGGGCTGCGATCGAGCCGTTCGTCTCGGTCGGCGCGTGCTCGATCGGCGACATCTGGTAGCGCTGCTCGAGAATGTGATCCGCCGCGGCGAAGCCGCGCCCGACGTCGCCGAAGCGAATCTTCTGGTGGTCGTAGACGTCGTGGTAGGTGAAGGTGTTTTTGGGATAGGTCTCGTTGATCACCGGCGCGCCGGGCTTCATCGCCTCCTCGACGTCAAAAACCGTCGGCAGCGGTTCGTAGTCAACGCGGATCTTCGCCAAAGCCTCGAAGGCTTCGCGCTGGCTGTCCGCGACGACGGCGACGATGGGCTCGCCTTTGTAGCGAACCTTGTCGACAGCGAGCGTCGGCTCGTCATCCTTGCCGAAATTGATCAGGCTGAGCAGCGTATTCAGGTTGCGCGGCACGTCGGCGCCACGGATGATCCGGCGCACGCCCGGATGGCGCTCCGCTTCGGTGAGGTCGATGCGGCGAATGCGCGCGTGGGAGTGGGTGCTGCGCAGGACCTTGAGATGCAGCATGCCCTGCAGTTTGTGATCGTTGAAATAAGTCGAGGTCGCGGTCACATGGCCGAGCATGTCCTGCCGCTGCGTCGGCTTGCCAATCTCCTTGAGATTGTCGTCGCGCTCGTCGGCAAAAATGTCCTTGCGCAGTTCAAGCATGGGTCACCCTTTCAGGCGCGCCGTTCGCCCCGCCGCGCGGCGGCGAGGACGGCGTTGATGATCGGCTCATAGCCGGTGCAGCGGCAGATGTTGCCCGAGATCGCGTCGACGACTTCGACGCGGCTTGGATCGGGGTTGCGATCGACGAGCGCCTTCGCCGCCATGAGCATTCCCGGCGTGCAATAGCCGCACTGAGCGGCGAAATTGTCCATGAACGCCGCTTGAAGCGGATGAAGCTCAGGACCGGTCTTGAGGCCATCGGCGGTCTGGATCGATTTTCCGGCGACCGTCTCCGCGAGCGTTATGCAAGACAGCACGGGCTCGCCGTCGATCAGCACCGTGCAGGCGCCGCACCCGCCCTGGCCGCAACCGAACTTGGGCGAATGGTCTCCGACTTCGTCGCGCAAAGCCGAAAGCAGGCTCATGCCGCCTTCGACGAAAATCGCCACCTCTCGGCCGTTGTGTCGAAATTGGACCGGCGTCTTTGCCATGCCTATGTCTTTCCTCAGCCGCCCTGGCCGAGCAGCAGCCGGCGCAGATGCACGCCCACGACTTCGCGGCGATACCACGCGCTGGCGATTGCGTCGGTCGCCGGCGAAGTTCCCTCGGCGGCGGCCGCCACCGCCGCGGCGACGCCGGACTCGTCGAGTGTTTTTCCCTCGAGCGCTCGCTCCGCGGCCTTAGCCCGAATGGCCGTCGGCGCCATCGCGCCGTAAGCGATGCGCGGGCCCGAAACGCGGCCGCCGACCGCCGGGAGGGATACGGCGATCGAAAGCACGGAAACGCCCTTCGGCTTGACCCGCGCGACCTTCCGGAAGCGGAACGCCTCGGGACCCGACGGCCGGTCGCATGTGACGCTGAGCACGAGCGCGCCCGGAGACCGGTCGCGGCTTGCCAGAAATTCCTCGAGCGCCATGTCCCGCGCGCCATAGCCGCTCATGACGGACACCGTCGCGTCGAGCGCAAGCAGCGCGACCGCAAGATCGCCATAGGGCGCCGGGGCGAAAAGATTGCCGCCGACGGTCGCTGACGTGCGCACCGCCGGACCGCCGATCAGGCGCGCGGGCGCATGCAGAAAGGAAAGCTCGCGCTCCCGCAAGATCTGAGACAAGGTTACGCCGGCGCCGATCGTGATCCGCGCGCCGCTGGCCCGAATCTGGGTCAGCGAGCGGTCCTCGAGGCGCACGATCGCGGCGATCGAGACGTCGCCCTCATTGAGCGCCCGCATGACCAGCGTGCCGCCGCCGATGTAGCACGCGGAGCGGTCGGAAGAGAGCGCGGCCGCCGCTTCGGTCGGCGTGGCGAAGGTCTTCACTGTCACCGGCATCGTGAACCGACCCTTTTCATGGCGACTCGCCGAGATGCTTGCGTATCGCGTCGAAACCCGCCTGATAGATCTGCTCCCCGACCATGTCGGTCAGGCGCTTCTCTTCCCCAGGCCGGGTGGTGAAGCGCGATTCCCAATGCCAGAACGTGCGGTCTCCGTCAGTCACCGGCAACAGTCGCACATGCGCGACATAATTGAACATAGGGATCGGCGTGTCGAGCAGGCAATAGCTGAAGCTTTGCTCGAGATCGGAGAGCGCCAGCAATTGCTCGCGCAGCTCCGAGCCGTCGGCGAGCCTGAAGCGGCGCACGCAGCCGATGCGATCGGAAGTCTGATTGCGTTCGATCTGGCTGGTTGCGACCTCGGGGTGCCAGCGGTCATGACCGTTGAAGTCGCGCAGGATCGCCCAGACCCGATCGGTCGAAGCGTCGATGATCGTGCTCTTGACGACATGGGCCATCTTCAGCCGCCGAACGCCCGCTTGAGCGCGTCAAACCCACCCTGAAACACGCCCCCGCCAATATTCGCGATGAGCTCCCCCTCGCGCTCGGGCGCGCAGTCGAATTCCGCCGTCCATTCGACGAATGTCCGTTCTCCGTCGGTCACCGGCGTCAGACGCAGCGTCGCGACATAGTTCTCGACGCCCATCGGAGATTCGAGGATCGAATAGGTGCAGAACATGTCGTAGTCGGAGAGACCGAGCAGCTTTTCCCGGATCCGGTCGCCGTTGCGCAAGCGGAAGTCGCGAACGCAGCCGATCTTGTCCGAGGGTTCGCCGCCTTCGATGCGGCTCTCGGCGATCGCCGGGTGCCAGTTCGGCATGCCGTTGAAGTCGCGCACGCGGGCCCAGACCCGGTCGCTGCGGCCATTGATGACGCTGGAGACGAAAACGCGCGCCATGAGCGGACTCAGCTCCTCTTGCGCGGTGAGGAACCGCTTGGAGGCGGCGTCGCGTCCGGCTCTTTCTTCGGCGCCGCCGTATCCTTGCGAATCCCCTGCATGTCGCGCGCTTCGCGAATGAGGCCTGGCATTCTTGCAAGGCTGCCGCCTTCGACGCCGATGTCGGACAGGAGCGAGTCGATGAGCGGCGCCTGCACGCGGTAGCGAAGGGCCGAGTCGATCACCTCGTCGGTCGCGCTGCGCCCGCCATTGCCTCCGGAACTGCCGCCGTTCAGGCCGTCGACCTGGAGAATGCGGATGCCCTCGATCTTCTCCATCGGCTTGACGCTTTCGCGCACGATGCCTTCGATCCGGTCGAGCAGCTTGCGCCGGAACAGCGAATAACGCGCGGGTTCGGTCAGCACGTTCTCGGCTTCGTTCAGGAGCCTCTGCGCCTCGGCCTCGACCGCGGCGCGCACGCGCTCGGCTTCCGCGGCGATGCGCGTCTCCTCGGCCGCCTTCTCGGCCAAGAGCACTTCGATCGAACGCCGCCTGCGGGCGACCTCGGTGTCGCGCACCGTGACGACCCGCTCCTCCGCCTCGGTGGCGCGGGCTTTCGCGTTCTCCGCTTCCGCTTGCGCGGCCGACTGTTCGAGCGACTTCTGATAGAGGGCGATCGCCTTCTCCATCAGCGCGGTCTCGACCGCCCTCTCACGCTCGACTTCGAGCTTGCGCAGGTCGCGCTCGCGCGTCACTCGCGCTTCGTCGATGCCGCGGTCGGAGGCGATGCGGGCGCGCTCGACGTCCTCGCGGGAGGCGATCTCGGCCTCCTGCAAGGCCTGCAGCCGCGCGATTTCGAGCTGCTCGATCGAGCGCCGCCGTTCAAGCCGCGCCGCATCCATGACCTGTTCGCGCTCGACGTCCGTCTTCTCCACTTGCTGCTTCGCGGCGATCTCGGCCTGCCGCACCAGCCGGTCGGCGCCGATACGCTCGGACCGCTTGGAGGAGAGCGCGATGGTGCGCTCCTCGTCGGCGATTTCGATCGCCTGCTTCTGCTCGATACTGAGCACTTCGCGCGTTTTTTGCGACGCGATGCGCTCGGCTTCCAAAGCGAGCTCGACGCCAATGCGCTGACGCTCGACGGCGTCACGACGCCTGAGCTCGGCTGCTTCGAGCGCTTCGGTTCTCGCGATCTCCCGGCTTCTGCGTGTCCTGATCGGCCTCGATCCGCTCGGCCGCGACCGCCTTTTCCTGCCCGATGCGGGCGGCTTCGATCGCCTCGCGCGCTTTGATGTCCGCTTCCTCCAAGGCCTGCGTGCGAACGATCTCGCGCGCCCGCACCTCCTGGTCCTTGGCGATCCGGTCCGCCTGGATCTTCCGGTCCTGGGCGATGCGCGCGAGTTCGACGAGCTCGCGGGCGGCGATCTCCGCCCGCTCGAGATCTTCGTTGCGGGCGATCTCGAGCCGTCGGGTCTCCTGATCGGCGGAGATGGTTTCGGCGGTCGTCGCCTTCTCCTGCGCGATGCGCGCCGCCCGGGTCGCCTGCAGCGCCGCGATCTCCGCCTCCTCGATCACGCGTCGACGGGTGATCTCCTCGCCCTGGGTCACCTGCTGGCTCTCAATCCGGGCCAGCGCAACCGTCTTCTCCTGGGCGATCCGTGCGGCTTCGATCGCCTCGCGAGCGGCGATGTCCGCCTCCTCCAACGCACGATTGCGCGCGATCTCGAGGGCTCGCACACGCTCCTCCTGGGCGATGCGGGTCGCCTCGGTCGATTCCCGCGCGGCGATGCCGGCTTCCTCGACCGTCCGGTTGCGGGTGATTTCAAGCGAACGCGTCGCCTGATCGGCGGTGATGCGATCGGCGGCGAGCGTCTGCTCGCGCACGATCTTCGCCGCTTCGATCGCCTGCTGGGCCGTGATTTCGGCCGCCTCGATCGTCCGGGTGCGCGCGATCTCCAGTCCGCGCACGCGCTCGTCGGCGGCGATCCGTTCAGCGTTGATCGTCGTCATCTGCGCGATGCGCAGCTTCTCGGTCGTCTCCCGGGCCGAAATCTCGGCCTCCTCGACCGCCCTCGTCCGTTCAATTTCGCGGCGGCGCGTCTCCTCCTCGTTCACGATGCGCGATTCGGTCACCGCGCGCTCCTGGAGGATGCGCGCCTTCTCGACAAATTCGCGCGCCTCGATCTCCGCTTCCTCAACCGCGCGGCCTCGCTCGATCTCGGTCTGGCGCACTTCGCGTTCGGAGGCGATGCGGGCCGTGTCGACGGAGCGCTGATTGGCGATGCGCGCCCTCTCGATCCCCTCGCGGGCGGAAATCTCGATTTCCTCGACTGCGCGTGTCCGTTCGATTTC
The DNA here is from genome assembly GCA_963726105.1 of uncultured Alphaproteobacteria bacterium. GTDB lineage: Bacteria > Pseudomonadota > Alphaproteobacteria > Rhizobiales > Beijerinckiaceae > Roseiarcus. The sequence continues at coordinate 82,216 of CAVSBJ010000006.1, read as the reverse complement.
CTTCTGGCGGACTTCGCGTTCCGAGGCGATGCGCGCTTCGCTGATCGCCTGCTCGTTGGCGATGCGCGCCTTCTCGATCGCCTCGCGGGCGGAAATCTGGGCTTGCTCGGCTTCGGTTTCGCGCAAAGCGCGCTCGCGGGCGACCTCGGTGCGCTGCACCGCGCGTCTCACCTCGATGTCGCGCTGTTGAGCGAGGCGGGCCGCTTCGCTGTCGCGCTCGATGTCCAGCGCCTGCCGCTCGGCCTCCAAGTTGCGGGTGCGGATCTTGATCATCGAATCCTGTTCGATGTCGTTGCGCAGCTTCCGCCGGTCCTCGATGTCCTCCATCAGCCGCGTGAGGCCCTCGGCGTCGAAGCGGTTCGACGGATTGAAGAATTCGAGGTCGGTCTGATCGAGGTCGGTGATCGCGACCGACTCGAGCTCGAGACCGTTCTGCGCCAGCGCCTCCTGGGCCGCGCCCTTGACGCGAGCAACGTAATCGCCGCGCTGCTCGTGCATCTGCTCCATGGTCATCTCGGAGGCGACGGAGCGCAGGGCGGAGACGAACTTGCCCGACAGCAGAGCATGGAGTTGCTCAGGCTCGAGCGTGCGCCGCCCCAGCGTCGCCGCCGCGATCGCCACCGCCTCCCGCGTGGCCTCGACGCGGACATAGAAGTCCGCCTCGATGTCGATGCGCATGCGGTCGCGCGTGATCAGCGCGCCGCCCTTCTCGCGCACGATCTGCATCGGCAGCACATTCATATTGACGGGGGTGAAGTCGTGGATGAACGGCAGGACAAAGGCGCCGCCGTTGATGACCACCCGCTCGCCGAGAAAGCCGGTGCGCACGAACGACACCTCGCTCGACGAGCGATGATAGAGCCAGTTGACCACATACACGACGACCACGATGACGATGATCGCGATGATGAGCCAGAGGATCAGATTTCCGATCAAGAGCCCCGACATTTTCCCATTCCTCCCTTGCGTCCCGCTCTTCCTGGCGTCGCCCTGATGATCATCGCCGGCTGATCGATTTGAACCGGCGGACCTGCTCGGTCAGCGCGGTTTCGACTGGCAGGCGCTCCATCGATGAAGCGCCGTAAAATCCGTGGCAAGCCTTGGTCGACTTCATGATGAAGTCGGCGTCGCCGGGTTCGGCGATCGGACCGCCATGCGCCAGGATGAGAATGTCGGGCCGAACCTTGATCGCCGCGCCGGCCCATGCGTCGATGAGCGCGGGACAGTCGCGGAGTTTCGGCGCGGTCTGGGCGCCGATGGCGCCGCCGGTGGTCAATCCGAGGTGGCAGACGATGATGTCGGCGCCGGCCTTGGCCATCGCTTCCGCCTCGCCCTCGTTGAACACGTAGGGCGTCGTCAGGAGATCCTTCTTGTGCGCGGTCGCGATCATATCGACCTCGAGGCCGTAGGACATGCCCGTCTCCTCGAGGTTGATCCGGAAAGTCCCGTCGATGAGGCCGACGGTGGGGAAGTTCTGCACGCCGGCAAATCCGAGCGCCTTGATCTCGTCGAGGAAGACCTCCATCCGGCGGAACGGGTCGGTGCCGTTGACGCCGGCCAGGACCGGCGTTCTGCCGGACCACCGGCAGCACCTCGCGGGCCATGTCGACGACGATCGCGTTGGCGTCGCCATAAGCGAGAAGTCCCGCGAGCGAGCCGCGTCCCGGCCATGCGATAGCGACCGGAATTGTAGATGACGATCAGGTCGACGCCGCCCGCTTCCTCGCATTTGGCGGAAAGTCCAGTGCCGGCGCCCCCGCCAACGATCGGTTCGCCTCGCGCGGCCATGGCGCGGAACTTCTCCATCAACGCCGATCGGGTCCATGCGCTCATTCGCGACCCCCCGCGGCCCGCCGCGTGCGCGTCTCGCCGTGCAGCGCTCGAAAGGCGGCGACAATCGCGCTCGCGAATTCGGGATCGTTGATGTGCCGCTTGACGCGGATCAACTGCCGAGCGGAGGTTTGGCGCACCGTTCGCTCGAGCGCCGCGAACAGCGCGGAGTTGGCTCGGGGGTCGTGAAACGCCTGACCGGGCTGATCGAGCGCCGAAACGCCGAGTTCGGGCAAGAAGAAGCGCACCGGCCCATCCATCAGGTTCAGCCTCTCGCCGATCCACCGGCCGATCTGCTCGTTCTCGGCCTCGGTCGTGCGCATGAGCGTCACCTGGGGATTGTGCGCGTGCAGGCGCCGGCCCTTGTAAGCCGGCGGCACGGTGTCGGGCGGCCCGAAATTCACCATGTCGAGCGCGCCGACCGAGCCGATGTATGGCGTGCGGGTCCGGATGACCGCGCCAAAGCGATCCTCGTCCGCCGGCAGCACGCCGCCCATGAGCATGTCAGCCACTTCGGTGGTGGTCACGTCGATGATCCCGGAAATGGCGCCGGAATTGATCAGTTTCTCCATCGAGCGACCGCCCGTGCCGGTGGCGTGGAACACCAGGCATTCCCAATCCGCCGCCAAAGCCGCCGCGATCTGCTGGACGCAGGGCGTCGTCACCCCAAACATGGTGAGACCGACCGAGCGGACAGCGAGGCGGCGCGATCTCGCCGCGCCCGTCTCTCGTTTTGCCTCGAGGCGGGCCTTCACCATCCCGATCAAAGCCTGGGCGCCGTTGGCGAGCACCTGCCGGGAGATCGAGTTCAGGCCCTGAACGTCGGTGACCGAATACATCATCGTGATGTCGGTCGGGCCGACATAACGACTGACGTCGCCGGAGGCGATCGAGGAAATGAGCATCTTGGGCGTGCCGATCGGGAGGGCGCGCATCGCCGGGGCGACAATCGAGGCGCCGCCGGACCCGCCCGCGCTGACGATGCCCGCGATGTCGCCCTGGCGCTTGATCCAGGTCTCGAACGCTTCAGCCATGGCGGCGACCGAAGCGCCGCGGTCGCGGCTGAAGACGGCCGAGCCGCCGCGAGCGTGGTTGAGCGCGATCTCTTGTGCGGTCACATCGCATGTCGCGGGCTTGCCGCTTGTCGATACGTCGACAAGCCGCGTCCGCAAGCCGCTTGCGGCCACGAGATCGCGGATGAAGCGGAGCTCCTCGCCCTTGGTGTCGAGCGTGCCGGCGACGATGACCACCGGCGGCCCGGAGGGCAGCGCGGCTGGGCTCGTCGCGGGCCTCGATTCGAGGCTGCCGGCGCTGGTCGAGGCGATGCGAGCGGCCGACTCGATGCGCCCGCTGGGGACGGGTTGCGACCAGCGTGTGGGCGGCGCCGGATTCGACAGATAGATCCGGATCGGCGCGCCCGACGGCTTCGCCGCGCTTGCGGGCGAAGGGACGGTCTCGCCCGGCGACTCCGACGGCCGGTCCGGTTCGGCGGCGTCGGAATGGCGGCCGACGCCCAGCAGCCGCTGCTGGAGTTCGCGGTCCGCCGCAAGCCTGCGCGACTCGATGATGCGATTCACGCGCCCGTTGACCATGATGGCGACGTTGTCGGAGATCGTCGTCGCCACGCCGATGTTCTGCTCGATGACGAGGATCGCCATATCGGTTTCCTCGCCGAGACGCAGCAACATCTCCTCGACCTGCGCCACAATCACCGGCGCCAGACCCTCGGTCGGTTCGTCCATGATCAGAAGATGCGGATTCGTCACCAACGCGCGAGAAATCGCCAGCATCTGCTGCTCGCCGCCGGACAGTTGAGCGCCGCCGTTGTTTCGGCGCTCGGCCAGGCGGGGGAAGGTGTCGTAGACGCGCTCGGCGGTCCAGGCGCCGCGCTCGCGAGCCTGCGTCATGCGCAGATGCTCGTCGACCGTCAACGAACGCCACAACCGCCGTCCCTGCGGCACGTATCCAACGCCAAGGCGGGCGATTCCCGCGGGGGCAAGACCCACGAGCTCCTGCCCCCGCATGCGGATCGCGCCGCTCGAAGCGCGGACGAGCCCGATGATCGCTTTGCAGAGCGTCGTCTTGCCCATGCCGTTGCGGCCGACGACCGACATGACGCCGTGGTCGAGCGTCAGGTCGACGCCCTGCAGCGCGTGCGAATGGCCATAATAGACGTTGAGGCCCCTGACCTGGAGCATGACGCTGGCCTCGGAGCGACGCGGCTCAGCCATGCCCGCCTCCGAGATAAAGCGCCTGAACCTCGGGATCGGCCTCGATCTCCTGCGGCGAGCCTTCCTTGAAGATCCGCCCGTTGTGCATCATCGTCACGCGCTCGACCACGCGCAGCGCCACGTCCATGTCGTGCTCGATGATGATGTAGCCTATGTGCGAGGGCAGCGAGGAGAGGATCTCGATGAGCTCGGCTCGTTCGGTCGGCGAAAGCCCGGCCGCCGGCTCGTCGAACAGAATGAAGCGCGGCGCGCCAGCGAGCGCGAGCGCGATCTCGAGCTGGCGCTGCTGGCCGTAGGCCAGCTCCGACACGAGCCGGTCCTTGATCGGCGTCAGGTGGACCGCCTGAATGAGCGATTCCGCGGCGTTGACGAGCACGTCGTTACGCCGTGGCGGAATGAACGAGTACCGGCCGCGCGAGACCCCGCGACAGGCGAGATAGACGTTGTCGATGACGGTCAGGCCGGGAAAGAGCGCCGAAATCTGGTAGGTCCGGCGCAATCCGCGGCGGATCCGCTCGTAGGGCGGAAAGAAGGTCACGTCCTCGCCGAAGAAGCGGATGGTTCCCGAGGACGGCGGAAAGTCGCCGGTGATGCAGTTGAAGAGCGTCGTCTTGCCGGCGCCGTTCGAGCCGAGGACGGCGCGCCGCTCGCCCGGGCGCACGGTGAGCGAGATGTCGGTCAGCGCGGCGAGCGCGCCGAACAGCCGCGTCACGCCGCGCAGCTCGAGCGCGTTGGCGGAGCCGACTGTCGAGAGGCGCTGGGCGACGCTATCCATGGCCGCCGCCTGCCGATGGCGCGCGCGCCGAACCGGGCCGGGCGCGATCGCGCCAGCGCGCCCACAAACCAATGATGCCGTCCGGCGAGAAAAAGACGATCGCCAGGAACCCGAGGCCGATCAGGAGGCGAAAGCGGTTGCCGTCGAGCCCGAACGCCACCAGGAAGTCGAGCGCGAAGGTCTTGAGCACCGCGTAGATGAGCGCGCCGATGAACGCGCCGATCGGATTGCTGATTCCGCCAACGACCGCGATCACCAGAATGTCGATCGCCGCCGAGACGCTGACCGTGCCGGGCGCGACTTCGCCATAGCTCCACACCAGGAGAATGCCGCCGAGCGCCGCGATGACCGCCGCGACCACGTAGGCCGCGATGCGATGGGCGTTGACGTTGAAGCCGAGCGCGGCCATGCGCCGCGGGTTGTCGCGAATGCCCTGAAGCGCAAGGCCGAAGGGCGCCCGGGCGATCGTGGAGACCGCGAGCCAGCACAGGAACGCAACGCCGAGCTCGAGATAATAGGAGGGGATGGCGGCGTGCCAGTCGACGCCCAGAAACACCGGCGTCGGAATGGCGTTGATGCCGGTGTGGCCGTTGAAGATCGCGTAATTCTCGTTGGCGAAATAAAAGAACGCGGCGGCGATCGCGAGCGTGATCATGATCGTGTAGATGCCCACGGTGCGCACCGCGAGTGCGCCAATCCCCGCGCCGACAATCATGGCGAGGATGAGAGCCGCCGGAACCGCGAGCCACCACGGCCAGCCGATTCCGCCCGGCATGCCGTTCACGCCCAGGATGGCGACGACGTAGCCGGCGAAACCGGCGATCGTCATCTGCGCCAGACTGACCATGCCGCCGTATCCGGCGAGGAACATCAGGCTGAGCGCGATCGTGCCCAGCATGTACGACCAGCCGAAGATCTGCGTGAGCACGAAACTGCTGGCGATCGCCGGCATGATGAGGACAACGACGCCGACGAGGACCGCCGCGGGATTGACGCTCTGCAGCCAGGTGGACTGCGCGTTGGGCCGCGGGGCGGCCCCGGACGCGGCTCTTACCCGGCTTTCGGCGAGGGCCATGACCTAACGTCCCACCAGAAGGCCCTGCGGCCGCACGGCCAGCACGAGCACCATGATCAGGAAGGTCAGAACGATCGCGTAGGTCGGGAAATAAGCAAGCCCAATCTGCTCGGCGAGGCCGATGATGACCGCGCCGAGCGCCGCGCCCGGAATCGACCCCATGCCGCCGACGATGACCACGATCAACGAGGCGAGCAGGAAGCGCGTGTCTTCGCCCGGAGACAGCGATTGGAAGGTTCCTCCGACCACGCCGGCCATCCCGGCGAGCCCGGCGCCGAACGCGAATACGGTGACGAACACGAGCTGGATCGGCACGCCCATCGCGGACAGCATCTCGCGGTCGTCGACGCCGGCGCGGACGATCATGCCGATCCGGGTCCGGTTGAGGACGAGCCACATGCCAAGGCCGATCACGACCGAGGCCAGGAAGATCACCAGGCGCACAATCGGATAGGACAGATAGACCGCCTCGCCCGAGGACTTGACCGCCGTGATCAGGGGCAGGTCCATCGGCCCGCGAAGCCATGTCGGGGTTTGAATCTGCCACGAATTTCCGCCGAACCCCCAGAGCATGAGGTCGGCGAGCACGATCGAAATCCCGATCGTCACCAGCGTCTGGCGAAGATCCTGCCCCTCCATCCGGCGGAAGACGGCGACTTGAAGGATGACTCCAAGGAGCGCCGCGACAACGAATGCGACGACAAAGCCGAACAGCCACCAGCCGGTCGCGTCGACGGCCAGATAGCCAAAGTAACCGCCGAGAAGGTAGATCGAGCCGTGCGCCAGATTGACGTTTCGCATCAGGCCGAAAATCAGGGTGAAGCCGCTGGCGACGAGGAAATAAAGACCGCCCAGCGTGATCCCGTTGAGCACGGCGTTGAGGAAGAGCTTCTTCCGGCCGAAGGTCGCCTCGAAGCCGGAGGACCAGGGCGCGAACACGAGCCAGATCGCCGCAATCACCAGAATCGCGATGATCAGGGACCAGATCGGACGACGCGCGATGAAGCCGTTCATCGGCGGCTCTTCGAGGAACGCATTTGCGATCGCGCCGCCGCGCCACGGAGCGCCAGCCACGCTTTCGCGAACTCCCCGGTCATAGCGAAGCCACGCCTCCCATTGGTACGTCCGGCCATTCTATCCGATTTGAGCCGCGCACATTTGATCGACAGTATGATTTCATGTCCTGTCGACGCGCCGCGAGTGTCCCGGATTCGAAGTTCGTTCGATTGACAGTGAACGTCGACTGACGTGGCGAACCCACCGCCTCATCCTCAGGAGCGAGGCGAAGTCTCGCGTCTCGAAGGACGAGGACGTTGGGATGAAATGCGCAGAACTTCAGAATCGGGACACTAGAGCACATGGGCGACCCGCCGGTATTGCGTCGGCGCCATGCCCACATTGGCGGCGAAGAAGCGCGTGAAGCCGCTTTGCGAGGAGAACCCCAGATCGTAGCCGATATTGGCGACTGAAACCTGGCTGGCCACGAGCTTGTCGATCGCCTGCTCCATGAGCAGGGTGTTGACGTAGAGGTTCGGCGTGAGCCCGGTCTGCGTCCGAAACAGTTTGTAGAAATGCGGACGCGAGAGACCCGCGCCGCGCGCAACCGAGTCGAGCGCGATGTTGGCCCCGATCGACTGCTCCATCAGCCGCATCGACTTCCGCACGCGAAAATCGATGCCCTGACCCGGTGGACAGCGGCCCTCGCCAGCGTCTTTTTGACGCCAGGTCTCCCCTTGGCGCCAGGTCTCCTCTTGGCGCCAGGTCTCCTCTTGGCGCCAGGTCTCCCCTTGGCGCCAGGTCTCTTCTTGGCGGCAGGTCTCCTCTTGACGCCAAGTCTCCTCGTAGCAGGCGTGAATCAGGCCGCGCAGCTCGCAATCGAGGACCGCAAGGCGCTCGCCGGCGTAGACGAGCGCCGAAACGCGCCGAATTTGGGCGTCGAGCGCGGGCGTCCGGGCGAATTGGGAGCGGCCGAACCTCAGCGGCGTCCCGCCGCCGCGGGGGCCGAACCAATCGGGGTTCACATAAAGAACGAAGAAGGTCGAGCCGTCGTGGAGGTCGCCGGGGATGAAGTTATGCGGCTCCCAGGGGCTGACGGCGACGACGGACTCCTTGGTTGTTCGGCAGGGAGCGCCGGAAACGAGCACCCGGCCGTCGTCGCCGGACAAATGAAAGATGAGATGCCCTTCGCGGTGGGCATGGATGTTGAAGGGGCGATTCAGCTTGTAGATCACCGCACGGCCGAATTGGCCGTGGACGGCCGCGACGGCCCGGCTCATCTCTTTACCTCCTCCCCGATTTGTCGCGTAGGTTGCGACAAGGTTCAACACTCGTGAGAGGTTTTGCAAGTGCGCATGAACCGGGCGGCTTTCGCCGCCCGGCGCCGCTTGAAATCAATACTTCTTGCACTCCGGATTGGTCCGGCTCGGCGGCCCGATCTTGACGAAGACGTCTCTCGGATAGCCCAGCGTCTGGTGGACGCCCGGAATGACCTTGACGACCTTGCTGACGAGACCGCCCTTCCCGTCTTCGACGACTTCGGTGACGAAGTTCGTGCCGATCGCCTGGCGATCCTCATCGAGGCTGATCTTGCCGTTCGGCGCGTCGATGGTGAGCCCGGCGAGCGCGGACTTGAACTTCGACTGATTGTCGCTGAGGTCGCCATTGACCTTGTTAAGCGCCTCGAACATCGCCATCGTCGCCCCATAATAGTTGGTCGCCAGCAAGCCGGGGCTCGGCAGGCGCTTATCGGCGGGGGTGGCGTCCTGATAGAGCGTCACAAACGACTTCCAGCCTGGATCGTCCCAGGTGTCGGCCATGCCGCTCGAGGCGATCGTGCCGAGCATCGCCTTCTTCGCGTCGCCCTTGGCCGAAAGCACGGTCTGGTCGACCATGATCGACCCGCCCATGAGATGGGCCTTGCCGCCGGCCTGCTGGTACTGGTTGAGGAAGTTGACCGCGTCCGCGCCGCCGAGGCCGAGGTAGATCGCGTCGACGTCGTCGGGCAGCGCCGCGATCGTCGAGGCGAAGTCCTTCGTGCCGAGCGGCACCCACTGGCGGTTCGTCACCTGTCCGCCAGCCGCGCAATATTCCAGAACGAGGCCGAAGACCTGCGTATAGACGAAGGAATAATCCTCGCCGACCGTTGCGATCTTCTTGTAGCCCTTGGTGTTATAGGCATAGTCGCCGAGGCCGGCGGACCATTGCGCGCCGTCCATGTTCCAGCGGAAGAAATTGGGCGACGGATCCGGGAACGTCGTCTCCTGCGCGCCCGAGGCGGCGTTGATGAACGTCAACTCGGGATGAGTCTTGGAGAAGTTCTTGACCGCAATGCCTTCATCGCCGGACAGCGGCGAAATAAGAAGTTGCACATGGTCCTGCTCGATGAGCTTCTTGACCGCGCGCACCGCCGAGTCCGGCGTCGCGTCGGTCGAGGCGATCACGAATTCAAGCTCCTTGCCGCCCGCCTTGGAGGCGTATTTTTTCACCGCGGCGTTGAAGCCGGCGATGCCGTCGACGCCCAGGATCGTATAGGTGCCTTCGAGCGTCGCGGTCACGCCGACCTTGATCTTCTCCTGCGCCCACGCCGCGCTCGACAGCAGAATGCTGGTGAGCGCCACGGCGCCGATTCCACCCTTCAACATCATTCTTCTCCTCCCAGTTTCACAATGTGGCGTCCAGGCGCGCGACGACACGCTCTTGGACGACGTCGTCGCCGTTCGCGACGAAGTCTCCCAGCCGACACGACAACATCAGCGGCAAGGAATGCCGCATCAGTGAAGCGGAATATGTTGGACTTTACAAGCCGTGAATTTGTGTGCGCCGCAGCGCGCCGCCATTGGACCCCAACGGCGGCAGTCGAAATATCTTGTTGAATATAGCGCTCGCGAACGTTCCTTCGCGCCTCGACGATACACGGGTTCGCGAAGTCCGCGCCAAGATCCTTTTGGGGCCAAAGGCTTCCGAAACATGTCGATTTGGGTGAAAAATGCGATTGTATTGAGCCGCCGGCTCCAGGGGTCGACTTAAGACATCGCGCCCCTCAAGGACGGCGGGCGGAACGGAACTCTGATTGGCTTGCGGGCGGCGCCGCCGCCAGGGGGTCGCATGGGGCTGGCCGGCGGGGGTAATTCTCGAACTTGCCAATTTTACTTGTATTAAACAGAAATCACAGCTATCGTAGACGCCGGTGGGAAGCTCGGCCAACGACCATCGCGGCGCCCAGTGCGAGTTTGCGGTTTGCGACGCTCGCCCACAACCCGCGACGCGAGTGAGGCCGCCGAGGAAATTTTTTATTTGGATTCGCTGTAACCCATTGAAAAGCCCCGATTCGGCCAAGAGAATCCAAGGAAATGCAAGGATTTTTCCTTGGTTTTCCTTGGATTGTCTTGACATGAATTCGCGCTCTGATTGTATCCCCGGGCTCAGACTCCGGTGACGAGGGCGTCGATCCGCAGCGGCAAATCTCGCAAGCGCTGGCCGGTCGCATGGAAGATCGCGTTGGCGAGCGCCGCCGACGTCCCGACGATGCCGATCTCGCCGATGCCCTTGACGCCGAGCGGGTTGATCAGCCGGTCCTCCTCGGGAACCATGATGACGCGAACCTCGCCAACGTCAGCGTTCACAGGGATCATGTAATCGGCAAGGTTTGTGTTCACATAACGCGACGTCCTTGGGTCAATCTCTGTCTGCTCGTGAAGGGCGGAGCCAATACCCCAGATCATGCCGCCCATGTATTGGCTGTGAGCGGTGCGCGGGTTCAGGATTCGACCTGACGCGAACGCTCCGACCATCCTGGGCACTCGGATTTCGCGGGTCCGCGAGTGAATGCTGCCAGAAATCGCCGGCCTGATCGCGCCAATTTGTTAGAATCAAGATGCGGGAGGATCTCCGTGCGCACGATCAAAGGACCAGCGTTGCTCATCGCGCAACTGGCAAGCGATCAGCCGCCCTTCAACAGCCTCCCCGGGATAGCCAAGTGGGCCGCGGGCTTGGGCTATGTGGGGTTGCAGCTCCCAAGTTCGGACGCCCGGTTTCTCGATCTCCATCGTTGCGCTGAAAGCCAGACCTACGCCGACGAAATCACAGGAGCCTTGGAGGAGCATGGGCTCGCGGTCACAGAACTCGTGACTGCCCTTCACGGCCAACTGGTCGCAGTCCACCCTGCCTATGACGCGTTCTACGACGCTTTCGCGCCGGCGAGCGTGCAAGGGAATCCCAAAGCGCGTCAGGCCTGGGCGGTCGCGGAGATGAAGACCGCCGCGCGGGCGTCGGAGCGCCTCGGTCTCAAGCTCGTGCAGACGTTCAGCGGTTCACTCGCATGGCCCTATGTTTATCCGTGGCCGCAGCGACCGGGCCATCTCATCGAATCGGCGTTCGGCGAGCTCGCCAAGCGTTGGATTCCTATCCTCGACGCCTTCGACGCAGCTGGGGTCGACATTGGGTTTGAGCTCCACCCTTGCCAGGAGGTTTTCGACGGCGAGACGTTCGAACAATTCCTGGCCGCTGTCGGCAACCATTCGCGTTGCAATATCAATTATGACGCCAGTCACTTCATCAAACAGGGATTGGACTACGTGGAGTTCATCGACCTCTATCACGAGCGTATCAAAGGCTTTCATGTGAAGGATGCCGAGTTTCGCCCGACCGGCAAACAAGGTTTCTATTCCGGCTATCAACCGTGGCTGAAGCGCGCGGCGCGAGATCGCTCGCTTGGCGACGGCCAGGTCGACTTCAAGCAGATCTTCTCGAAGCTGGCCGAGTACGATTTTAGCGGCTGGGCGGTCTATGAGTGGGAGGATTGCCTGAAGCACCCCGCGGCTGCGGCCGCCGAAGGCGCGCCCTTCATAGCGGCTCACATCATCCGCGTGACGGACAGGGCGTTCGACGATTTTGCAGCAACCGGCGCCGAACGAGACGTTGTGAGCCGGCTCTTGGGGTTCACATAAATTGAATAGGCAGAAACGTCGGAAGCCCTCGCGCCCTAGGCGGTGAGGCGCGAATAGGCCGCCGCCAGGACGAAGATGATGGCGCCATAGAGGATCTGTTTGATCGGCTCGGGCGAGTCGAGAAGGGTCAGCAGTCCGTCGAGCACGGTCAGAATCAGAGCGCCAATGATCGTGCCGGAATATCCGCCGCTGCCGCCAAAAATCGATGTGCCGCCGATGATGACCGCCGCAATCGAAGGCAAGAGATAGGTTGAGCCCAAACTGAGATCCGCGGAATTGGTGTGGCCGACGAGGACAAATCCGGCGAGGGAAGCGAGAAACGCGCAAATCACGTAGTCGAGAAAAAGGAGCCGCCACACGCGCACGCCGGCCAGCCGACAACCCTCACGATTGTCGCCGATCGCATAGAGCAACCGGCCGAACCCGGTCCGCTGCAGCGTGATCAGCACCAGCGCCGCGATCGGCAGCCAGAGAAAGAGGTCGAGAGGAATGAGTCCATACAAACGGTCGGATCCAACGGCGTGGACGAAGTCTGGCACGATCGAGCGCGACGACAATATCCTCTGGCTGTAGACGATGATGACGCCCTGCGTCATGAGTCCGGTGCCGAGCGTCATCACCAGGGGCTGAACACCGAGCAGAGCGATACCCAGGCCGTTGATCGCGCCCACCACCAAGCCCAGCCCGAGCCCAATGGCGACCGCCGTCGGATTGCCGAACTTTAGCGCGGTGGTCGTCATCAGGAACGCCGAACCCATCGCGACGCTGACCACGGACAAATCGATTCCGCCGGTCAGCATCACCAGGGTCTGACCCGCAGCAAAAATACCGAGCGGGGCCGCGAACAGGAGGGTGTTCGATAGCCAGACGGGATTGACCGTGCCCGGCTTCATCAGTTCGACCGCCGCGATGAAGATGAGGAGCAGCAGGATCAGAGCAACAATCGTGTTCCGCTGAAACCAGAAAAGAAGGCTGCGAGCCCTCCGGCGCCCCGACCGAATCGATGCATCGGACGAACCGCTCATTTGCGGTCTCTCACTATGGTGGCGAGCCCGCCAGCCATCACAACGAGAACGATCAAAGTCCCCTGGATGACTTGGCCGAAGTTCGGGTCAATGTTCAAAAAGATCAGGTCGGCGGGAATGAGGGTGAGCACAAAGGCAGCAATGACGGGCCCTACGACCCCGCCGCGTCCGCCCGTCAGGCTCACCCCGCCAATGACGACTGCAGCCAATCCGCTCAGCGTGTAGAGCACGCCAGCGTGCGGAGAGCCTATGCCTGTCGTCATTGTCAAACCGATCCCACCAATGGCGCTAAACAAGCCGCCGAGGACATAGGACAAGAGCCGAGCTACTTCGACATTCACGCCGCTTCGAAACGCGGCGATCTTGTCACTGCCGGTGGCGTAGATGCGCAGGCCAGTCCTCGACATGCGAACCGGAATCCAAACGAGCGCCACGGATACGACAAGCAGAACCAGCGAGTTGGACAACCACTCGGTGAATAGGGTTCCAGTACCAAGATTCGCAAACTCGGGAGGGGCGCCGCCGCCCGGCTTCTCGAGGATCAAGAGCGCGACGCCGCCCCAGATAAAGCCGGTTGTCAGCGTAACGATGACATCCGGGACACGAGAGACGATCACGAGCAGCCCGTTGACTGCGCCTATGGCTGCGCCAGCGGCGAGAATCGCCAGGGCGAGCCATAGAGATTGACCGAAGCTCGCCTCATACATCGTGCGCGCCGCGAGAACGTTTGCGACGGCCATAGCGGACCCGATCGACAGGTCGATTCCGCCCGAGATCACGACCACGGCCTGCGCGGCCGCGGCGCATGCCAATGGCAACGCCGCCATTGCGACCGACTGCGCGTCGAACGAATCGAATCGGGGATGGATCGCGACGGTGGCCATCAGGAAGACAAGGAAGAGCGCCGGCATGCCGAATAGCGCGGGATTCCGCACAAGTGCGCCCCAGATCTCGTCGAGAAGCCCGGAACTCTGGTTTGTGACTTGGACGCTCAGGGATAAATCATCGGCTGCCTCGGTTATTGCGCCCGTTTGGCTGGACCCAACGCCTGCGCGCTGGACCGCGCCCCTGGCGGGACTGACCTCCAGGCCATGCGCGGCGCGGAGCAACCTTTCCTCGTCGGCTTCGCCGGCCGGCATCTCAGCGACGATTTCGCCCCCGAACACAACGATCGCCCGGTCGCACACCAGGGCAATTTCCGGAAGCTCGGACGTGAACAGAAGCACGGACGACCCGGCATCGGCCATCTCGCGCAACAGCCGGTAAATCTGTTGCTTGGTGCCGATGTCAATGCCGCGCGTCGGATCGAAGCAAAGCAGGGTTTGGAATCCGGTCGCAATCCAGCGTGCGATCACCACCTTCTGCTGGTTCCCGCCGCTCAGTCGGCGCAATTGGGACTCTGCTCGAGTGTCAATTTGCAATCGCTTGACAGCGTTGGAAACGCGCTCTCGTTCCGTTCGAGTGTTGATGAGGCCCCAATTTGACGGGTTGCGTACAAGCGGCAAAGCCACGTTCTCCCGGATCGAGCGCTGCGGCAGAAGCGCTTGCAGTCGATTCGCCGGGACCAGCACGAGGCCTGCGGCGATTGCGTCGCCAGGATGATTGAGCTTCAGCCTTTGGCCGTGGACAGCGATTTCTCCCCCGTCGTTACGGGTCACTCCAGCAATACAGTCAAACAGTTCCTGCTGCCCTTGACCTTCGAGCGCCGCAACCCCGAGAATCTCTCCGGGCCGCAGGCTGAAGGACACGTTCTTGAGCCTGTGGCCATAGCAAAGATCGCGAACCTCAAGCGCGGCGAGATCGCTGTCGGCGTCGCGATTTTGCCGCCACGCAGACTCCGAAGGCCTGACTTTCGTTGGGTCGACGCCGAGCATAAGGGAGACGATTCGCTCTCCGCTTCCGGGACCTGCGTCGATGACGCCAACTGTTACGCCATCGCGCAAAACCGTGGCGCGATCGCAGAGCGCGCCGATTTCCGCCATGCGGTGAGAGATGAAAATCACCGAGTTGCCGCGCTCGCGCCAACTGCGCATGACCGCGAAGACACGTTCCGCCAGGTTTGCGGGAAGAGCGGCGGTGATCTCGTCGAGGATAAGCAGGGTCGGATTGGAGGCTAGCGCACGAGCCAGATCTATGAGGCGCAAGAGTGGATACGGAATGTCTCGCACCAGTCCGTTAGCGTCGAGGTCCTCTATTCCAAGGTCGTCAAAGTAGGTCCGCACTCTTGCGAGCGGGACATCGGCCAGTCGCATGTTCTGGCCAATTGTCAGATCGGGGACGAGCGTGGGGTCTTGATAAACCGAGACGATGCCTGCTCGACGCGCTTCGGCGGGGGAGCGAAAAGCACGCGGCGCGCCGTTGATCGTTATGGTTCCAGCATCAGCCGGGTGAACGCCAGTCAGAATCTTTACCAGTGTACTCTTGCCCGCGCCATTGGCTCCCATCAAGGCGTGGATCTCGCCACGGACAAGATTCAGCGTGGCCGATTTGAGCGCAATGACGGCGCCGAATCGCTTGGCGACATCTTGAACGTTAAGGAGAGGCGTGGAGTCGCTCATCGGCCCGACTCCACGTCCGCCCGCAGCCCGTTCGTGACGGCCCGAAACAAGCACGAATCGACGACTAAAGTAGGGTCAGTGAGCCGCACCAGAGTTCGCGCGACGACGAACGCCGCGGCCAACCGACATTACTCGCCCGGACCCTTGCAGTCCTTTTCCTGCGCCGCAGTGAAGTGACCATAGCCCTTTTCGGGACCATAGATCGGATCGGTCGGCGCAACGTTCGGATCGTAGAGCTTCTTCAGTATCTCAACATTTTCGTCGGTCGCGTTGTCATAAGAGGCTGTCGGAACGGTGGTCACTTTGTCGCGAGGTCTCTTTTGCAGGACATCGAGGGCGACGACCAGCCCAGCTGCTCCGATCGCGGGTGAATTCGACACCGCGACGCCAACCAAACCATCCTTTTTGTAGTCAATCAATTGCTTGATGAAGCCATTGTTGTCGGCGCCGACGAACGGCACAAACGGCTTGTGCGCGGCCTTGATCGCCTCGATGACCGTATAGTCGATGCCAGATGTCCAGACACCGTCGAAATGCTTGCCCGAGGCAAGCATTTGCGACATCTGCTGAGCGGCCTTCTCATTGGACCAATCCATGAAAGTCGTCGCGACGACCTTGATCCCGGGCGAATCCTTCAATGCCTCTTCGAAGCCCTTCTGCCTGACGCCATCGCCGGGAGCCCCATCGATCCCACGCATTTGATAGACGTCGCCCTTGCCCTTCAACTGATCGAACAGCCATTTGGCCCCCACCTTAGCATAGGTCACCTGATCGCCGGTCACGATATACGCTTCGGGAGCCGTAACGGGTTGGTCCGCCGCAACGACAACGATCCCCTTATCGGCTGCCGCCTTGATGACGCCGTTGAGCGCTTTTTCGTCCGACGGGTTTATGATAATCGCGTTGACGCCGGCCGAGATCAACGTGCGCAGGTCCGCGATCTGCTCAGAAGGCCCCGCTTCGCGATTGGCAAGAATGACCTTCGAAACCAAGCCCGACGCGAGGGCCTCGGCTTTGATCGAACAGACGAACTCTTCGCGCCAGCTGTTTCCGATATGAGTGTTGGACACCCCGATCACAAACTGCTCTGCAGCGGCGGCGTTGCCGGCGGGCACCGTCGCCCCTATCGCCGCCAGCAGATAAAGCGCGGCAATGGCTCTAGGATGTTTCATTTTTCCTCCCATTTGATCTTTCTTATGACCGGTACTCTGCCGCGAATCTTATGCCATTGCAATTTCCCTTGCGACAGCGTCTAGGAGCCGCCGATAGAAACTTTGGACTTCTGCTTCGGGCGCGATTCCCTACCTCCTTAGACGCTCTTCGAAGGCCAACCGATGACTCCTGCAAAGCGACGTACGATAAGCGACGGCTATAAACCCAAACAAGCTAGAACAAGGGCGGCGGAGCGGGAATCGAATCGCTCCTCTAAACGAGGTCCGCGATAGGTCGCGCCGTGCGTCCCTGACTGGCCTTGCCTACGTCGCCCTCTGGAAGCGCCAGCTCGCCTGAATTCCGGCGAGAAGCGCATTATTCCCGCGTCCAGGCCTTGGACATTCTGGTAAAAGTCGGGCCGGAAATTGATCCCCAATTGACCGCCTCGCTCCACACCCGTCGCCTGCCGACCCGTTGCAGTCGTTTGAAAGGGCCACGCGGAAATTCTGTTAGGGCGATCGCGTGGCCTCCCACCGCGCGCGCCCACTTCTGAGCTGAGACCGGATCTGGCCGAGCGGATTAGGGACGATTTGTCCGCGCATGGCTCGGCCTTTGCCGTTCCTCTTCGAGAGCTACAGGGGATATGGCGATATGTTCGCGAGCCGCGCTTAGGCGCCGCTGCGATCAAGCCGGTTTTGCAATTAATCCGCCGCCCGTTTGACCGCCACGGATGCTATACAGATCGCGCAATTCTCGTTTCAGTAGTTTGCCAATCGGACTGCGCGGCAAGCTGTCGAGAATGACGAGATCGGACAGGCGTTGGGTTTTCCCAAGCTGGCGATTGGTCCAATCCATCAGCGCCGGCGCTTCTACTTTTGAGCCTTCTCGGAGAGAAACGAACCCCACGGGCGTTTCGCCCCAGCGCTCAGAAGCGACTCCGACCACTGCCGCCTCAAAGACCGCCTTATGACGCGTAAGCTCCGCTTCGATGTCTGATGGATAAATATTGAAGCCGCCGGAGATGATCATGTCTTTGCTCCGATCGAGAAGGATAAGAAAGCCATCTTCATCAAAGCGCCCGATGTCGCCTGTGCGGATAAAGCGTCGCCCTTCCGCGTCGCGCCACTCCGCCTTCAGCGTCTTCTCCGGCAGGTTGTGATATTCGGTCATCATCATATCCGACCGGCCCACCACCTCGCCGGTTTTGCCGTTCTCAACCTCTCGTCCCTCCTCATCGATGATGCGAATTTCATTCCCCGGCATAGGCCGACCGACAGTGTGCAGCTTGTTCGGAAATTGATGGGCGGCGAGCATCGTGGCGCCCCCCCTTCGGTCATGCCATAGAATTCCACCAGGCCGCCCGGCCAGCGATTCAGTACGTCGGCCTTGAGCGCCGCCGGAAAGGGCGCGCTGGTCGAGAGCTTGAACACATAGCTCGAAAGATCATACTGCCCGAAGTCCTCGCGCTCCATGATCCTCCGGTATTGCACCGGAACGAGCATTGCGTGCGTCGCGTGCCGTTCTTCAGAGATGCGAAGAAACTCGCCGGCATCGAATTTGGGTATCAGCACTGCCGTGGCCCCATGGGCCAATGTCGCCAGGAAGAGCACGAGCGTCGTATTTGAATAGAGCGGTGTCGAAATCATTGTCACCGCGCCCTTGTATGAGATGCGGAGGAACTGTCCAAAGCGCATGCGGTGCGGCTGTATGATGCCCTTGGGCGCGCCCGTCGTGCCCGACGAATAGATGATATTGAAAGGATCGTCGGGACGGATGGTTACGTTTGCGAGCGTTTCGCCTTCGGGAGCAAGCCACTTCGAAAACGGCTCACCGGCGTCAGAATTGTCGAGTGCGACGGCCTTGAGTCCCACCGGGTATCCGGCTTTCCAGAGGATATCGGCCGTGTCCTGGTCCAGGAACAATACCTTAGCGCCGCAGTCCTCGAGCATCCTCTTGATGCTTGCCGGCGTCGAAGACGGAGCAAGCGGCGCCACCGCGGCGCCGGCGGCGAGAACGCCACAGAAAGCGGCCGCGTAGTTGATCGAGGTCTTGGCGCAGATAGCGACCACGTCGCCGCGTCCGACGCCGCCGCGTTGCAAGGCGGCGGCAATCCGGTCCATAAGGGTGGCGAGCGGGCGATAGTTCAGAGTCGCCTCACCCTCGATCAGCGCCGGCTGGCGCCCGTGTTCAGCGGCGTGCGCGCGGATCAGGTCCGGGAGAGCTGCGAAATCGCTCCCTAGAAGCGCCTGCGAAACGAACGGCGTGACACCGTCGCCATCTCGAACTTCAGGCCTGCCAGTGTCCATGGTCGTGTGTGTCGACTGACTCTAATGCTGGTCCCGCTTGCGCGGGGCGCTTTCGAAACCCGATCATGAACGTGCCTGAATTCAGGTCTCAGAAGCACTGGTAAGCTCAGCGCTTCTCTTTTTTCTGTGCGTCAAGCCCTTCGACCGCTCTTGACAAGTCCGACTCGGTCTTCTGGTTGAGTTCGATGAGGCGTTGCGTGTCCGCGCGGTCCTGCGCATTTTGGAAAAGCAACCGGACGTCGGTGTCGAAGCTGCTTGGATGTATTGGCTGTAAGTCTCGGGCCTGGTTATATCGATCCATATAGAACGACACATGCGAAACACGCGTTGGATCCTCCGCGCCGAAGACGAAAACCGCAAATGACGGCGTGTTGGTCCTTTTTGGCGGCGTGCTGGGCGTGACGGCCGAAAGCGGCAGCGAATAAGCTTGATCTTGGAACCAGCGCTGGTGGAAGGTGCCAACCATCGTCGTCTGGACACCGATTGTCGGGGGGTGCCAGCCGTCGTTCGAGTAGAGGCGCGGCGCGGGTGGCACCGCCGGTACAGGCGCTATTGTTTGGGCCGGCGCGCTCGTCGACGGACCCCACCAGATGTCCGGAAACGATCTGAACACCTGGTCGTAGAGTTTCCTGACGCCGGCCTCACCGCGAAATTGGGGGCCGTGATGCGCAATGCCGATCCAAGGGTAGCCGCCGCCATCGGCGCAAAAGACATCATGGATCAGAATATCAATGTTTTTATATGTCCCGGCGCCAGAATTGGCGGTGAACACGCTGAAGAACTTGTCCAGCGTGCTATTGGCGCCAGCGTTGTCGCTATTGGCTTGAGCCATTACCCGCTCCTGCCTTCTCGCCGCGAATTGGCGTCGCACCGATTTTTAAGGGCGCTGAAGGCTTCCCCTGCGTAAAAGCTAGCATCGCTCGTTAAAATTTGTCAACATCAGAAACACCCGGCGAGATCAACTACGCATGCGCGAACAAGGGCCCAATCACTATCGAGAGGCCTTCGTCGACCGCGTGAATGAGCTCGCCGAGCTCACGGCGGGGATCGACGGCGCGCTCGCGTCAGAAGGTCGCCTGTTGACGGTTTCTGGCCAGCCAGGCGTCGGCAAGAGTAGGCTCGCCCGCCAAGCGGCGGCTTACGCCGATCAGAAAGGCGTACGGACGCTATGGGGTCGCTGCTGGGAACACGGGGGCGCGCCGCCTTACTGGCCCTGGGTGCAAGCCTTGCGCCGTCTGATCGCCGACACGGACCTCGCCACCCTCACTGTCTGGCTCGGAACCGACGCGGCGGAGATCGCGCAGATCGCGCCCGAAATTCGCGACCGGGTCGGCGGACTCCCCGAGCCACCGAGCGCCGCGCTGGCGCAGCCTGAGAAGGCCAGGTTTCGCCTGTTCGACTCGGTCGCCTCGTTCGTGCGCCGTGCCGCGGAGACGCAGCCTCTGCTCATCATCCTCGACGACCTCCACGCCGCCGATCCGACTTCGCTCATGATGCTCGTCGCGGTGTCGCGGCAAATCCGCACAATGCGGGCGACGATCATCGGCACCTACCGCGAGATCGAAGTCAAGCATCTGCCGGAGATCGCCGCACTCATCACAGAGGCAGAACGCGAGGGTCTGGTGCTGCCGCTGCGGGGGCTTGGCGAAGCCTACATCCGTGAGTTCGTGGAGCGCACTTGGGGTGTGCGGGCGGCAAGCTCGCTCGTCGAGCTCCTGCGTGAGACGACTGCGGGCGTTCCGTTCTTCCTGCACGAAGTGCTTCGTCAAATGGCGGCGGACGGACAGCTCACGGGAGGCGCGCCAGCCGGCCCTGCACCGCTGAGCATCCCCCGCGGGGTCCGCGAATTCATCAAGCGGCTGGCGCAACCGTTACCGGACGACGCGCGCCAGATGCTCGATGTCGCCTCCGTGCTGGGACGAGAGTTCTCCCTCAACGCGCTCGCGGCCGCGACGAGCAAGCCGCCCGATGCTTTGATTGATGCTGTCGATCGCGCCGTGGCGCTCGAGCTCATCACCGAGGCGCGCGGCTTGGGCCGGTACAGTTTCCGCCATGCGCTGATTCGCGAGGCACTCTACGACGCTCTGTCCGCGGGCCGGCGTCGCGCGCTGCACCGCGTCGCCGCTGAGGCGATCCGGGGGCTCAACGCCGAGCCCCCGCCGTTCGCGGAGATCGCCTATCATTATTGTCGCGGCGCGTCACCCGATGACGC
This sequence comes from uncultured Alphaproteobacteria bacterium, assembly GCA_963726105.1. Classification (GTDB taxonomy): domain Bacteria; phylum Pseudomonadota; class Alphaproteobacteria; order Rhizobiales; family Beijerinckiaceae; genus Roseiarcus. Next base: position 61,107 of record CAVSBJ010000006.1, on the reverse strand, counting down.
CGAGCCGGCGGCCGACTATTCCCGCCAGGCCGCGCGCATGGCGGAGCGGCAACTCGCCTACGAGGAGGCGGCGCAACATCTGCGCAACGCCATCGACGCGCTAGCGCTCAAGCCCGGCGGCGACCCGCCGCTGAAGGCGGAGCTCCTGTGCGAACTCGGCGAGGCTCAGGCCAAGACAGGCGATCTCGCGGAGGCGCGCAAGACCTGTCTCAGTGCCGTCGAGTTGGCTCGCCAAGTCAATCGGCCCGAGCCGTTCGCTCGCGCCGTGGTGACCGCGGGGCGTGGCGTCAGCAACTCTGGCGAGACCGATCATGAGCTCGTCGGCCTGCTGAACGAAGCGCTGGAGAGGCTGGGCGACCGGGACAGCCCGCTGCGCGCGCAAGCTTTGGCGCGGCTCGGCATCGAATTGTACTGGGCGGATCGAGAGCGCTCAGTCGCCCTGTGCCAGGAGGCCGTCGAGATGGCGCGGCGGCTCAACGACCCCCGCACGCTTATCGTTGCGCTATGGGGCCGGCACCTTTCGCTTCGAAACCCGGACAGCCTGCAGCAGCGGCTTGCCGACGGGCGCGAGGCTATCGCCGTGGCCGAGCGCGCCCGCGAGCGCGACTTCGCGCTTGAGGCGCGGTTCTATCACATCACCGACCTTATCGAAGCTGGTGACATCGCCAGCGCCGACGCGGGCTTGCGCGAATACCTCGCGGCGGAGTTGGACCTCAAAGATCGCTTCAAGCGCGGGCTCCTTCTGCAGGGAATGCGCGCCTTGATGGACGGGCGGCTCACCGATGCGATGTCGTTGGCGCAGCAGGCCTTCATCGCCGGACAGCAGAGCGCGCGTCCACTGACCATCAACGCGTTTCTGGTCCAGCACGGAAGCGCCATGTGGGAGTTGGGCCGTCTTAGCGAGCTCGAGCCGCAGCTGCGGGCATATGTCGCGCAAAATCCGCTCATCGTGTTCGCTCGCTGCAGCCTGCAACTGACGCTCATCGAGCTCGGACGCCTGGACGAGGCGCGCGCGGATTTCGAAGGGCTCGCCCGTGAAGAGTTCGCGCAAGTGCCGCGCGACTGGAACTGGCTCGCCTCGATGTTTGTGTTGGCAGAGATTTGCGTCGACCTCGGCGACGCGAAACACGCGGACGTTCTCCACCGGTTTCTTGCGCCCTATTCCGCGCGCAACGCGATGCTTGGGTACTATCACACTTACGGATCGCTCGCGTTCGCGCTCGGCAGGCTCGCCGCGCTCCTCGGACGCTTCGACGAGGCGAAGGCGCATTTCGAGACGGCGCTCGCCGCCAATGCGCGAATTCGCGCGGCCGCGCCGCTGGCGCACGCGGAGTGTGAGCTTGCGAAACTGCTTCTGACCCGGGCCGAGGTCGACGACGTCGGGCGGGCGCACACGCTCATCGACTCAGCGCGACGAGCGGCGGACGCCCTGAATCTTGTTCGCGTCAAGCGAAGGCTCGAACGCCTCGGGGCGAACGCGCCGCCTCCCGCGGGACGCGAGCGGGCCGCGGCGGTCGCGGGAGGCCTGGCTGAGAGCGGAGCGCGGGTCGAAGTCCCCTCGCTGGGCGGAGCCCGGATTGAGCCGGAGAGCGCCGCCCTTGACACTGTCGCGGCGTCAGCGCTGTCGCAAAGCCGTGACGTGCGCGCGCTCGCCTCGCTCGACGGCACCGTGACAATCATGTTCTCCGATATTGTCGAATCGACCGCCCTGTACGAGAAGCTCGGGGACTTGCGCGGGAGCGAACTCATTCGGACCCATAATGAAATCTTCCGCCGCGAGGTCGCCGCGCATCGGGGCCACGAGGTCCAAACCTTCGGCGACAGTTTCATGATCGCCTTTTCCAGCGTGCGGCGCGCCGTGCTGTGCGCGATAGCGTTGCAACGGGCGTTCGCCGCCTATTGCGACAGCCATCGCGATGCGCCGATACAGGTTAGGATCGGCCTGCATGTCGGCGAGGCCGTGCGGGAATCGACGGATTTCTTCGGCAGGACCGTGATTCTCGCTTCGCGCATCTCTGCGCTCGCGCAGGGCGGACAGATCCTAGTGTCATCGACCCTCCACGACGTCGCGGCGAGCGCGGGCGATCTGAGGTTCGAACCAGTTGGCGAGAGGCCGCTGAAGGGTCTGGCCGGGGCTCATCGGCTTTATGAGCTTATGTGGTAACGGTGGCGGCGAAACGGAACGGCTCGGACGACAATCGATTGCGGAAAAGCGGGGGTAAGATTGCGCTCGCCTTATGAATAATTCCTCCCTTCCGCATGGCCTCGACCGCGCGCTCCGGTTCCGGCGCGTCTGACGCGACGGAAAAAGCGCTGCGAAAAATTTTCCTCGCTTCAGGCTGCGTAACCCAAAAGTCTCGATCCGCACGAAAGAATCCAAGGAAATCAATGACAATCCAACGCCCTCGAACGGGGGTCTTCGCAGCCAAAGGCCCCGTGCAGAGAAAACCCAAACAGGCGGACCGGGCAACGTCGCCGCCCGCTGTCGCGAAGGCGCCCGGCTCCATCCAAAGACAAAGCGCCCTGGAAGGGGATCACCGCCAGGGTAGGCCGCGGATCTCCTGCGCCGGCAGATCGAGGGTCAGCGTCGCGTTCGCGCCGCGCTCGACGTCGTCGCCGACCGCAGCGACTTCAAGGCTGAGGATATCGAGGCGTGCGAGGGCCCGTTTCACAATGACCACTTTCGATATGACGCAGCGCGCGACGACGTCTGCCCCCTGCCGGGACGTTGCTGACGCCGATCCGCCATGGGCCGGCTGCGCGATCTCGCCAAGTCGATTGCGGTAATCGAGGAACCTGTCGTAACTGCCCGTTGTGTGCGATATACGGACGACGTTCGCTCCGTCTCCCGCCGCGAAAACGAGGCCGGGCTCGATCGCATGGCCGAGCGCTTGAAGACGAGGCCAGAGATTCTCGACCGTCGCTGCGAGGCCGTCGAGCACCCCTTCAGCAGCATCCTCGGCGTCGCAGACCTGACTGCGGCCGCAATCGCCTGAGACGGGCCATGCCGGCCAAATCGAGCCAAGAAGGGCATTCTTGCCCCCTCAGATTGCCTTGGAGGGCCGAGGCGTTCGAATCGCGCAAATTCCCGCGCTCCGAGCCTCTCACGCCGCTACTCGCCCACACGCCTCGTCTCTCAAAGAAGACGCCTCATCGCCTTCACAAACTGCCCGCGTTCGGGCACGAGCGTCCGTCCGAGCGCGATGAATTTGCGTTTGTGCGTCTCGTCGAGGCTCGCGTACAAAGGCTTGGCCGCCTCGACGATCTTCTCGAGATTTGACTGGCCCTGCGCAATGCGGTCTGCCTTCGCCAAGTTGCGATTCATCGGTGATAGATCGCTGCTTTGCTCCTTCTGCAAGGCAAGCACACGCGCTTTGGCGGAGTCTCTGACTGCAGATTCGAACGCAGCCCAGTCCTTTTCCTGGTCAGCGGTCAGCCCGAGAGCCGCCTTCATGCCCTTGAGCTGGGTATCGAGAGCAGACTCTGCCCAGTGCTGGGCTTGCTCGGCGTGCGTAGGCTTCTGATCGCTCTGTGCGGAGGGCAGCTGATCGCTTTGTGCGAACGCGGAAGCGGAGAGGACCGCGGCGGCGAGCGTCGCAAGGAGAGTGCGTTTCATGACGACCCCTCTTCGGCAGAGCGTTCATTATCCTAGCCACGCGAATGGTTAAAGTCACCGCCTTTGCCTGCACGCGTCCGGCTATCTTCGGCGCGACGTCTACGCCTGTGGCGCCACCAACGGCGGCGGTCAGCGCACCTGTAGCGCAGGCGACTCCGGCGCCGGGCATCGGCGCAAGCCGATATATGGAGGAGCAATCGCCGGGAGCGAGCCGCAATCCCGCCCGTCACACCTCGCGCCACACTGGCTTCGACGGATCGCTGAGTTTGAAGTTGATTGGCCCGATCCCGCATATGGCGATCACCGCGGGCTCATTGTGGCCGCGGATGACGCCGTCGTAGTGTGGTGTCAAGGCGACGCGACAAACGTAGCTGCCGACTTGGACCGGAACGCTGGCGGCCGGATCAAAGTCGGCGCCGCTGTTGCACCACCACGTGCCCGAAAGCACCATGCAATAGCGGTCCGTCGAATAGAAGTGCGGCGCGCTCATGTATCCCGGATGCCAGCGCACGAGCGTGTAGTAGAGACCCGGCGCGGACGTGTCGCCAACAAGGGGACACATATCGACGCTCTGCGGAGGAAACGACGGCTGACTTTTCCAGTGCAGCTTATCCGGCGGCGTGATGATGGTGTGTTCCGGATTGAGGGGACTGGCGGCTGCGCCCGCAACGCCGAACGGCAGCGCAGCCATGAGCGAGGTGAATAACAGATCGCGTCGGCTTGCCTGATGCTCCATGGCCGAGTTCCCTCCCATATCTTCCCGTGTTCGGTCGACATCTCTATTATGCCGCAAGATGGGAGGTTCGGCGAACGCCAAACTCTCAAACTTTAGCGAGGCGCGAGATGCACTTCCCTCGTGAGGCGGCGATCGACGCGCTCAGGAGCCGTGGGCTTGCTTCCCTGCCGCCGCTCGCCATCGTGCTCGGCTCGGGCCTAGGCGGTTTCGCCGATGAAGCACGCGACGCGGCCACGATCTCCTACCTCGATATTCCGGGCTTTCCGACGCCCACCGTCGAGGGCCACGCCGGGCGCCTGGTGGTCGGGACGATCGAGGGCGAGCGGGTGGCGCTCTTCCAGGGCCGCGGCCATTACTATGAGCGAGGCGACGCTAACGCGATGCGGATCGCCATCGACGCAATCCGCGCGCTCGGCGGCGAGACGGTGCTGCTCACGAACGCCGCGGGCGGCCTCAAACAAGAATGGCGGCCGCCGGCGCTGGTCGCGATCACCGATCACATCAACTTTTCCGGCACGAATCCGCTGATCGGCTATCTCGGATCGGATCGTTTCGTGCCGTTGACCAAAGCCTATGACGAGGCGCTGCTGGCGGCTCTGCATGAAGCCGCGAGAGGCGCGGATGTCGAGCTCCATGAGGGCGTCTACATGTGGTTTTCCGGGCCGAGCTTCGAGACGCCGGCCGAGATTCGCGCCGCGCGCTTCCTGGGCGCCGATCTCGTCGGCATGTCGACCGTGCCCGAAGTGATCCTCGCGCGCCGCGCAGGCTTGCGCTGCGCCGCGGTTTCGGTCGTCACCAACTATGCCGCAGGTCTCGCCGGCGGCGACCCAAGCCACGAGGAGACGCAAGCGGTCGCCCATGAAGCCGCCGATCGCTTCAAGCGCCTTCTGCGCGGCTTCATCCGCGTCTATCGGCCGCAACCCGCATGATGCTGCCGCAGGAAATCATTCGCGCCAAGCGCGACGGCGAGACCTTGAGCGCGGGCGAGATTGGCGACTTCATTGCCGCGCTGACCAGCGGCGCGATCACCGAGGGACAGGCGGCCGCCTTCGCCATGGCGATTTATTTTCGCGGCATGTCGCTCGACGAGCGCGTGGCGCTGACGCAGGCGATGACCCGCTCAGGCACGAGCCTCGATTGGCGCGACGCGAACCTGCCCGGCCCGATCCTCGACAAGCACTCGACCGGCGGCGTCGGCGACAATGTCTCGCTGATGCTGGCGCCGATGTTGGCGGCATGCGGCGCCTATGTGCCGATGATTTCGGGGCGCGGCCTCGGCCACACCGGCGGCACGCTCGACAAGCTCGATTCGATCCCGGGTTACGCCTCGCAGCCGGATCTGGCCCTGTTCAAGAGGGTGGTCGGCCAGGCGGGTTGCGCGATCATCGGCCAGACGGCCGATCTCGCCCCGGCCGACCGGCGCCTCTACGCGATCCGCGACGTGACCGCGACAGTCGAATCGGTTGCGCTCATCACCGCCTCGATCCTCTCGAAGAAGCTAGCAGCGGGACTGCAAGGTCTGGTCATGGATGTCAAGACGGGATCAGGCGCGTTCATGGCGACTCTCGAGGGAGCGCGTGAGCTCGCGACAAGTATCGCGACAGTCGCCAACGACGCCGGCCTGTCCACCGTTTCGCTGATCACCGACATGAACGAACCGCTCGCAAGCGCTGCCGGCAACGCCGTCGAAATTCGTAATGCAGTCGACTATCTGACCGGCGCTCAGCGCGACGCGCGCCTTGACCGAGTAACGATGGCGCTTGGCGCCGAACTGCTCGCGCTTTCCGGGCTCGTGCGCGACACGGATGCGGGCGCGGCGTCGTTGAGACGCGCGCTTGAGACCGGCGCCGCTGCAGAGCGATTCGAGCGCATGGTCGCCGCACTTGGCGGCCCGAAAGACTTCGTTTCGCGCGTAGGAGAGGAGCTGCCTCAAGCACCATTGCTCGTCGACGCGACGCCTGAAACGCGAGGCTTTGTCTCCGGCATCGACGTGCGCGGAGTTGGGCTCGCGGTGGTCGAACTGGGCGGCGGCCGATCGCGCGCTGCTGATGAAATCGACCCGGCCGTGGGCCTGACCGAGCTTGCTCCAATCGGGGCCGAAGTCGGCCCTGACGCGCCGCTTGCCCGCGTGCACGCCCGCAGCGCCGACCAGGCCAACGTCGCGGTGCGGCGTCTTCGCGCCGCCTATCGCCTCGACGAAGCGCAGCTTTCACCCGGCGACCCGATCATCGAACGCATCGGCGGCGCGCCATCGTGAGCGTGCTGATCGCCATTTCTGGGTGGGACCCGCAGCCCTGGCGGGCGCGCGTGAAGGCCCTGCTGCCCTCACATGAGATCGTGATGCTTGATGAGCCGTTCGACCGCGCCTTGGTGCACTATGCGCTCAGCTGGCGACATCCTCCCGGCGCGCTCAAGGACCTTCCCAATCTTCGCGTGATTCTTTCGCTCGGCGCCGGCGTGGATCACCTCTTCGCTGATCATGCTCTCCCAGACAAGCCAATCGTGCGCGTGGTCGACCCCGATCTGACCAACCGTATGAGCGAGTGGGTGGTCATGCACGCGCTCATCCATCTGCGACAGTTGCGCCGGTACGAGCGGCAGCAGGACGAGCGGATCTGGGCGGACGACGACCAGCAACCGAAGGCCGGCGACGTCCAGATTGGCGTGCTCGGGTTGGGCGTCATGGGCAAGGACGCCGTGGTGAAGCTCAAGACGCCGGGCTTCAAGGTCGCCGGCTGGAGCGCGAGCCCAAAGTCTCTCCCCGACGCAACCTGCTTTTCGGGCGCGGATGGGCTTGAGCAAATGCTGGCGGAGACTGATATGCTCGTTGTGCTGTTGCCGCTGACCGACGCCACGCGCGGCATCATCAACGCGCCGCTTCTGTCGCATCTCAACCAAAGCGGCCCGCTCGGCGGTCCGATCCTGATCAATGCCGGACGCGGCGGCCTGCAGGTCGAAGCCGATATCCTTGCCGCGCTGAACTCCGGTGCGCTAAAAGGCGCTTCACTTGACGTGTTCGAGCGCGAACCCCTTCCGGAGGAACTCGCGCCTATGGTCGCATCCTGCGGTCTATGTCAGCCCACACAATGCGGCGATTTCCTCGCCCAAGGCGATCGCCGCGCTCGTCGCCCGGCAGATCGAGGCGTGCGAACGCGGCGAGCCGCTCGCCCATGTGGTCGATCGCCGCCGCGGCTACTAAGCCGAGGCGGCGGGCGTCCAAACGCGCCCTTCCGACGCTACTTCTTCTTGCAGGTGTCGATCGTCTCGGGCGTGCAAACGTCGAGGCCGATGGTCACCGGATCCGGTACGGTCTTGCCTTGGGTGAGATCGTTCAAAAGATAGATCGCCTTGTAGCCCATCTCGAACGGCCGTTGCCCAACCTGCCCGTGACTCAGGCCCGCCTTCAGATCGTCCATCTGCATCGGCAGAGTCTCGACGAACAGCATGACCAGATCTTTCTTGTCGAGCCGATCCTTGTACTTGCTCATGAGCTCTTTATAGGCCTTGACCTCCATCTGGGGAGCGCCGCCCGCATCCAGAACAGCATCGATATTCGGATACTTGGCCAATAGATCGGTGAGTTGCGTGATCGACAGCGGGAAATCGTCATTGTTATAGAGCGGGCATCCCGCGACCTGCTTCCATTTGTCGTCAGGCAGGGTCTCGGTCATGCCCTTGATGCGGTCGTTCATGTTGGCGGCGGCCGGTCCGCCGGTCTGGATGCAATAGGTGCCCCCGTTTGGCTTGAGCGCCATCGCCTGCTGCGCGACTGCTTTGCCGACCTCCTCGTTGACCGTACCGATGTAAGCGGCCCGCAGACCCTTGTCGGCAGGCAACAAGTCGCTGTCCCAGGTCACGACCGGAATGTGGGCCTCCTTCGCCCGCGCCAGCACCTTGCCGATCGCGGGGGCGTTGGCGGCCGAGACGCCAATGCCATCAACATGCTTGGTGATCAGATCCTGGACGACCTGCACCTGCTCCTGCTCGGTCGCATCAGCGGGGCCGATGAACAGACATTGGACGCCGCCAATCTCCTTCGCGGCCTTAATGCAGCCGTCGCGCGCCTGATCGAAGAACGGGTTGTTCATCGCCTTCGGGACGAGAGCAAAGACCTTGTCCTTGGCTTCGGCCGCCATCGGCTGGACGGCGCCGATCAGGGCTGCGAGAGCAACAAGACTCGTTACCTTCATTGACGTTTCCTCCGTTTGCGCCGTCTGCATTTCTCGCAGACGGAGATTCATTCCGCGGGCGCTCGACGCACTCGCTCCAGAAGCAGCGCCCCCGCAATGATGAGGCCAACGAATGTGCCCTGCCAATAGGGGTCGACCCCGGCGAGCAGGAGCGCATTGCGCACGATTTCGATGAGCGCCGCGCCGATCACGGCGGCATAGGGGATGCCGTAGCCGCCCATGAGATCGGTGCCACCGATGACCGTCGCGGCGATGACCTGAAGCTCGTAGCCGACGCCAAGCCCGTTGGTGACGGACCCGAGCCACGCGACCATGAGAATGGCGGCGATTCCAGCCGAGAGGCTGCTGAGGACATAGACAGAAACCTTGACCGGCACGACAGGAATGCCGGTCAAAAGCGCTGCCTGCTCGTTGCCGCCGATCGCGTAGACGTATCGGCCCCAACTTGTGTTGGCCAGAACGATCGTGAGAACAACGGCGATCAGCGCCATCGCGATGACGACAGAAGGGATGCCGAACAGACTTCCGCCGCCCAGCTCGCCGAAAAGCTTCTCGTCCGGTCCAAACTGATAGATCATTTTGTTGTTGGACAAGATCAGCGCCTGGCTGCGCGCAACCGACAGCATGATCAGCGTCACAACGAACGGCGACAGCTTGAACCTGGCGATCGCATAGCCGTTGATGACCCCGCAGATGAGAGCAACCCCCATCCCTGCGCCGACCCCGATCCACAGGGGACAACCAGCCTGAAGCGTAAGCCCGGTTACGATGCCGACGAGCCCCATCACCGAGCCGACCGACAGATCGATGCCGCCCGTGATGATCACCAACATTTGGCCCATGCCCATAATGGCGACAAACCCGAAGTTGCGGCTGTCGTTATACAGATTGTCGTAACTGCGGAACGGCTCGGAGATCAAAGCCATCACGGCGCAAATGATGAGAACCGCAAGTGTGATCGCCACAGGCTGACCAAGCCTCACAATGCCAAAGCGACGTGCGGGCGACGCAGCGAGTTCAGCCTGCGCAGACATGGTCACGCTCTTTCAACGCGGTGGGCTACTGCGATAGCTGGTCAATGAGCGGCGATAAGCTGGAAGTCCTGCTCGGCGAACGCCGAAAAACCTCCCGTCTCCGCGACGGCGTCTGCACATAAGCGTTCCCCCGTAGCCGGCCGAAATATTTGCGTTTGAGCCAGCCGACTTGTCCGACAACCATCAAGAGGGAAGCTATTGATGGAGCGATCGGATTGTCAAGCACTCGAGGCCACACGGCTGGCTCTTCCAGCGCAAACAAAGTGAAGACTGTTCCATCGTTCTCGCTGGCCTATCGAACATCGTGGGATCGCCAACCCTAAAAAATCTCGCTATCGTCGCGATTGAAGGCGTAGGGGCCGAGGGAGGAAAGCATGCTTTGGGGGATCGATCCGCTGCTCACTGCAGACTTGCTTTACGCCTTGCGGCGGATGGGACACGGCGACGAAATCGTGATCGTCGACGCCAATTTCCCCGCAGACTCGACCGCAATGTCCACCGCGATGGGCGAACCGATCCCATTGGCCGGGGTCAATGCGGCGCGCGCCGTCGAGGCGATTCTTTCGGTGATGCCGCTCGACACGTTCGTCGCCGATCCTGCGTGCCGCATGGAAATCGTCGGCGATTCGGACACGATGCCGCCAGTACAGCGCGAGGTGCAGCAGGCTGTCGATCGCGCGGCGAGCAAGCACGTGCCGCTACTTGGCGTTGAGCGGTTCGCCTTCTATGAGCGCGCGAAGAACGCTTTCGCGATCGTGCCCACCGGCGAACGTCGCTTCTACGGTTGCTTCATCTTCAAGAAGGGCGTGGTCCCACCGGAGTGAGGCGGTCTCGTCATTGTAACTCGCCTTTGGAGGTCGCGAGATGCGGGTATTTGGACGGGCGCGACGGTGGAGGGTCCCAGGATTGCGATCGATATAGGGTTTGGAGGAATGCCCCTCTTGATCGAAACGGTTAACACTTTCGGTCCCTGGATCGCGTCGTTTGAGCTCGCCGTGGCAGCGTCGCCGCCTGAGGGGTCAGGCGCAGGCTCGTTCCTAGCGCTCTCGCCAACTTTCTGAAAAAATCCCTGCCCGGGACGGAGACTCGCCCCGAGTGCGCGAGCGCGCACGAGGTCGTCCGACAGGAGGAGCGCCATGATCATCGATTGCCACGGACATTACACGACCGCTCCGAAGGCGCTCGAGGAATGGCGCAACCGGCAGGTCGCCGGCATCAAGGACCCGGCCCAGGCGCCCAAGGCGGCGGAACTCAAGATCAGCGACGACGAGCTTCGCGAATTGATCGAATCGAACCAGCTGCGCCTGATGCGGGAGCGCGGCTGCGACGTCACGATCTTCAGCCCCCGCGCCAGCTTCATGGCCCATCACATCGGCGATTTCGCGGTCAGTTCGGCCTGGGCCTCGATCTGCAACGGGCTCTGCTTTCGTGTCTCGAAGCTCTTTCCCAACCATTTCATCGGCGCGGCGATGCTGCCGCAGAGCCCGGGCGTCGATCCGAAGACTTGCATCCCCGAACTTGAGAGGTGCGTCCGGGACTATGGCTTCGTCGCCATCAATCTCAACCCCGATCCGTCCGGCGGCCACTGGACAAGCCCGCCGCTGACCGACCGCTCATGGTATCCGATCTATGAGAAGATGGTGGAATGGGATATCCCGGCGATGGTGCATGTCTCAACGAGCTGCAACGCCTGTTTCCACACCACCGGCGCCCATTACATCAACGCCGACACGACTGCGGTGATGCAGTTCATTCAGGGAGCGCTGTTCACGGATTTCCCGACCCTGCGCTTCGTCGTTCCGCACGGCGGCGGCGCCGCGCCCTATCACTGGGGGCGCTATCGCGGGCTTGCGCAGGAACTGAAGAAGCCGCTCCTGACGGAGCAACTCCTCAAGAACGTCTTCTTCGACACCTGCGTCTATCATCAGCCGGGCGTCGATCTCCTGACCAAGGTGATCCCGGTCGACAACATCCTGTTCGCCAGCGAGATGATCGGCGCGGTGCGCGGCATCGACCCCGAGACCGGCCATCACTACGACGACACCAAGCGTTACATCGAGGCGACCGCGAACCTCAGCCCCGAGGATCGCCACAAGGTGTACGAAGGCAACGCCCGACGGGTCTATCCGCGGCTCGACAAGGCTTTGAAGGCCCAAGGCCGATAGTTCTCGCCGGCGTCAAGCCGGCGGCGGGGCCCCTGGATACTACCAGAGCGCGAATTGCCCGCAGCCTAAACGCCAATAAAAGCGCTTAAACGAGAGTAAACGTTAGTAAAAGTGCTGGCGTTTACTAGCGTTTATTTTTTCTAATCGAGCCTTTTCAAAGGTTACAGGCGTTTGGAATAGAGCATTTGGGGCCTTCTCTCCAACTCGCCTCGCAGGTTGCGGTCAGGCCTATCGCGCGTTCCATTCTCTCCTGCTCTCTCGTCTGTCCGGCGCCGGTCGCGAGACGGATTCTGCCAATTGAAAACCTATAGCATAAAATTCTACTTTACACAAGCAAATAGCGCGACCAAGATTGCCTTTGGCCAAAGCGCAATCCATTGAACCGGTCGACAAAAGTCCGGTTCGCGCAAAAGAGCAGACATTAGGCGGGTGGGCGGACGCCAGATATCCGCTACGACACTGCACGGCCGCGATGGCTGCAGGCTGCGCGCGAGCCACGCGGCCGACGAACATGGCAATGCGTGAGAGACAAGAATGGAGTCCAACTCTCGCTCAAATCACCTTCACCGTCGGGGGGATGTCCGCGAGGTTCTCCCAGAAGGCGTCCTTCTGGTAGCGGAGGAAGAGGTCCGGCGGCAGGATGGTCTTGCGCTCGCGCGCCTCCACCGAGCGCCCGACTTCGTGCAGGCCGGGCGTGCCGAGCCTGATGTCGAACTCGATCATGTCGTAACAGGGCTCGATGCGCCTCGGGTCGTGCGGATAGAGGTCCTCGCCGACAAAATTGTAGATGGCGGCGATCGTTGCGAGCGGGTTGCCGACGAGGCTCTCGTAGCGCACCAGCAGGAGCCGGTCCGACTGCGGTCCGTAGACCGCCTCGCGCAGCGCGTTGAGGGCGAAGCCGTACATGCCGGCGGCCGAGGCGAGGCCCTCGATCCGCGAATAGACCGTGCCGCCGGAATCGTAGCTGAAGATGCCCGAAAGCTCGAAGGCGTTGCGGCGGATCAGGCTTTCGATGCTGTCCAGGATCCAAGAAGGATTGCGAACGCAGCAGACGACTTTGGCCTCGGGAAACAGCTCGACCAGCGCCGGCAGCTTTGTCGTCCAGCCGCGGTTCGTGTCGAAGAGAACCGTCCCCGGCGTCGCGTCGTGATAGTAGGCGTCGAAGACTCCGACAAGCAGGCGCTTGCGGATATCCTCGTCGAGAAAAACCGAGCCCTCGTTGCGCGCGCTCGTCTCCGAAAGCATCGTGCGAAAGAGATTGAAAACCGGACTGCTCATGCCTGAGGAGAAGCGCGGGTTCTGCCTGAGCAGCGCCGCCATCAGGGTGGAGCCCGAGCGAGGCAGGCCGGAGATGAAGTGGAGGCGGTTCTGCATGGGGGCCTCACATGAAAAAAGGCGACGCCGCGGCGCCGCCTCTGCCTGTTGGCGTCGAACTCTGAATCAGGCGGATTTGATCTTGCGCCTGCGGCGCAGCGCCATTGCGCCGAGCGCGCCGAAGCCGGTGATCAGCGCAGCCCAGGTCGGTGTCTCGGGAACGGCCTCGATGCCGATCAACCCGTCGCCCTTCTGGGCGCCGGCGAAAGCGATCGTGTTGCTGAATTGAGCCGGAATATACGAGCCGCCACCGCCGCCGCCCCCGGAATACGTACTGCCATCGCCGCCGCCGCCGCCGGACGCGCCCCCGCCGCCGCCGCCGCCGTTAAAGCCGCTGCCGCCGCCGCCATTGAGGCCCCCCGCGGCCTGGTACGCGCCTCCTGCTCCGAAGTCGCCGGCCTGACCAGAGGGGGAGGCCCCGGCCTGTCCATTCTGACCTGCGGCAAAAAAGCCGGTCCCGCCGCCACCGTTGCCACCGCCTTGATAGAAGCCGCCGCCGCCGCCAGCGCCATTGACGCCGCCAGCTCCGGCATATTTTCCGAAGCCGTTGCCGCCGGCAACGCTGGTGAGCCCAGGGCCGCCATTCGTTTTGTATCCCGCGCCGCCGCCTCCGCCGGCGATCAGGCCAACGTTTGAGGGGAACAGGACAAGGCTGAGGCCGCCGCCGCCGCCAGCGTAACCGCTCCCGAAATGGCCGCTCTGGCCTTGTCCGCCAACATAGATGCCCAGCTGCTCGCCCGCTGTCAGCGACACGTCGCCGCCCACGATGGCGCCGCCGCCGCCGATGTATGTGTAGGAGCCCGTTTGCCCGTTAAAATTGGCGCTTCCACCCCCCGCGCCCACCGCGACGATGTCGTAAACACCACTGGTGGGGGCGGTGTAGGTGTACAAACCGGGAATCGTGAAAATTGTTGCGCCTGCTTCCGAAACGCTCGTCATTATCGCCAGCACCGACACGCCGGCCAATAACAATCGTCTCGCGGAAAAATGTTTCTGCATCTGCGTCCCCCAACAATTTCGCTCGTCTATGAAGATATTAATTTTTGCTGAGGGAGAACTCCAAAGTCAAGCCGACTCTGGGTGATAGCGGAAATAGACCTAACGGCCCTGTAAGCCCGATATTGGCCCCAAGCTCGATTGTGCATTTCGACGATTCACATTCTGCATGCGCGGCGCGCGGCGATCATGGCGTGGGGGTTCGCACGAGGCGGCCCGGATTGCTGCGGCCGGCGAAGACCTCCCTTCCGGCCAGCTTGGCCTTGGCCCCAAGGCGCCCAAATCGGCCGACCCAAGTCAGCGGCGAACGGGTTTTGAATCCTGAGCTCAGCCCCCCGCCGGGTGGCGCGGCCTCGCCCGACGTCCCCGGTCGCGGCGCAAGCGGCGCCGACCGAACAGCAGAAATGCAGGCGAAGACGCCAATGCAGATGAATTTCCAGCGCATTTCGCACTGCTACAGCGCGATTTCATGGCTCCCGGACCGCTAGCGTTGCGCCTCAGTCGGCATCAGGACTATGAAGTCCAAGGGATCGATCCGCGCCTCCGCAAGGCGCGGCGCACGGGGGCGGGAGGAGAGCGGATGACGGAACTTGGCGTCGTCAGGCGCAAGGTCGCACGGGCCGAACGCGCCGCGGTCGAGGCGCTCGGGCGCACTGGCGTCGCGACCGTGCATGAGGCGATGGGGCGCCTCGGGCTCATGAAGCCCTATATGCGGCCGATCTATCCGGGCGCGCTCGTCGCCGGCACGGCGGTCACGGTGCTCCTGCACCCGGGCGACAATTGGATGATGCATGTGGCCGCGGAGCAGATCGAGCCGGGCGACATCGTCGTCGCCGCGATCACCGCCGAGTGCACCGACGGCTATTTCGGCGATCTTCTGGCCACGAGCTTCATGGCTCGCGGCGCCAAGGCCCTCATCATCGACGCCGGCGTGCGCGACGTGAAGACGCTGACCGAGATGGGCTTTCCCGTCTGGAGCAAATGCGTCAGCGCCAAGGGCACGGTCAAGGCGACCTTGGGCTCGGTCAATATTCCGATCGTTTGCGCGGGCGCGGCGGTGAACCCGGGCGATGCGATCGTCGCCGACGACGACGGGGTGGTCGTCGTGCCGGCCGAATGGGCGAGCAGGACCGCCGAGGCCGCGGCGGCGCGCGAGGCCAACGAGGGCGACAAGCGCGCGAAGCTCGCGGCCGGCGTGCTCGGTCTCGACATGTACAAGATGCGCGAGCCGCTCGAAAAGGCGGGGCTCAAATATGTCGACTGAAGGGGCCGGCAAGCCCGTCAGCGGGCCGTTCGAGAAGACCAAGGGCTGGCTCGACTGGTACGAGGGGCCGAGCAAGCCAAGCTTTGTGCTTCCGCGCGGCGCCGTCGACGCGCATTGCCATGTGTTCGGACCCGGCGCCGAGTTTCCTTATGCGCCGGAGCGCAAATACACGCCCTGCGACGCCAGCAAGGCGCAATTGTTCGCTCTGCGCGACCGTCTCGGCTTCGACCGCAACGTCATCGTGCAGGCGACCTGCCATGGCGCCGACAACAGCGCGCTGGTCGACGCGCTTCTCTCGAGCGAGGGCCGAGCGCGCGGAATCGCGACCGTGAGACGCGACGTGACCGACGCGGAACTGAAGCGGCTTGATGCGGCGGGCGTGCGCGGGGTGCGGTTCAATTTCATCAAGCGGCTGGTCGACTTCACGCCGATGGACGAACTCAAGGCGATCACCGAGCGCATCATCGAACGCGACTGGCACATCGTCGTCTATTTCGAGGCGGCCGACTTGCCCGACCTTGAGGGTTTCTTTTCCGAGCTGCCGGCGACCATTGTTGTCGACCACATGGGCCGGCCGGACGTGACGAAGCCGGTCGACGGTCCGGAATTTAAGCGCTTCCTCAAGTTCATGGACGATTACGAGAACGTCTGGTGCAAGGTGACCGGCGCCGAGCGCCTGTCGGTCTCTGGTCCACGGGCGCTCAACGGCGAGACGAACGCCTATCGCGACGTCGTTCCGTTCGCGCGCAAGGTGGTCGAGGAATTTCCGGACCGGGTGCTCTGGGGCACGGACTGGCCGCATCCAAACCTCAAGGACCACATGCCCGACGACGGCCTCATGGTCGACATCATTCCCCATATCGCTCCCGACGCCGGCCTCATGGATCTGCTCCTGGTCGACAATCCCACGCGGCTCTATTGGGCCGAGGAGAGGACACGCTGAATCATGGCCCTCGACAAAGCGTTCACCGAGATTCCCGGCACGACCGTCTTCGACGCCGAGCAGTCGCGCAAGGGCTATTGGCTCAACCAGTTCTGCATGTCGCTGATGAAGGCCGACAACCGCGCCCGCTTCAAGGCCAATGAGCGCGCCTATCTCGACGAATGGAAGATGAGCGAGGAGCAGAAGCAGGCCGTCCTCGCGCGCGACCTCAACCGCTGCATCGAGCTCGGCGGCAACATCTATTTCCTCGCCAAGATCGGCGCGACCGACGGCAAGAGCTTCCAGCAGATGGCCGGCAGCATGACCGGCATGACCGAGCAGGAATACCGCGACATGATGATCAAGGGCGGCCGGACAATCGAGGGAAACCGCAGGATCGGCGAGCACGGCGATGCGCAACGCCCGCGCAAGGACGTTTGAACATGGCCCGCATCACCGCCTCCCTGTACACGTCGCACATCCCCGCCGTCGGCGCCGCCTTCGACCTCGGCAAGACCAGGGAAGACTATTGGAAGCCAGTCTTCGCCGGATACGACTTCGACAAGCAATGGATGAAGACGCACAAGCCCGACGTGATCGTCGCCGTCTACAACGATCACGCGACCGCCTTCTCTCTTGCGATGATCCCGACCTTCGCGATCATGACCGGGCCGGAATTCAATCCCGCGGACGAAGGCTATGGCGCGCGTCCCGTGCCGACGGTCATCGGAGACCCGGAGCTTGCCTCGCATATCGCCTCGGAGGTGATCCAGCAGGATTTCGACCTGACCATGGTCAACGAGATCGACGTCGACCATGGTCTGACCGTGCCGCTCTCTTGCGTCTTCGGCGAAGTCAAGGAATGGCCGTGCAGGATCATCCCCTTCGCGGTCAATGTCGTGCAGCACCCGGTGCCCTCGGGCGCCCGATGCCTCGCCCTCGGCCGCGCGATCGGCCGCGCGATCATGAGCTATCCCGAGGACATCAACGTCCATATCTGGGGCACCGGCGGCATGAGCCACCAGCTTCAGGGGCCGCGCGCCGGGCTCATCAACAAGGCGTGGGACAACAAGTTCCTCGACCGGCTGATCGACGATCCAATGGGCCTGTCGAAGACGCCCAACATCGAATACGTCCGCGAGGCCGGATCCGAGGGCATCGAACTCGTGATGTGGTTGGTTGCGCGGGGCGCGATGGCGGATGTCGTCGCCGGCGGCGCAAAGCCGAAAGTCGCGCATCGGTTCTATCACGTGCCGGCGTCGAACACGGCTGTCGGTCATCTCATCTTGGAGAACGCGACCTGAGGCGCCGCGGACCTCATCCTGAGGAGGCAGCAAAGCGGACGTCTCGAAGGATGATCCAGCAACCGCAAGCGCTTGCGACAGCTCAAAATGTCCTCCGAGACGCGCCGCCTTCGGCGCCTCCTCAGGACGAGGCCGAAGGAGTTCATTTCAATGGCGTCCACCCTCAAAGTCGCGCTGGCCGGCGCCGGCGCCTTCGGCCTCAAGCATCTCGACGCGATCAAAGAGATCGACGGCGTCGAGGCGGTCTCGCTCATCGGCCGCGAACTCGACAAGACCAGGGAGGCGGCGGCGAAATATGGCGTTGGCCATGTCACGACCGATCTTGCCGAGACGCTCAAACTGCCGGGGCTCGACGCGGTGATCCTCGCGACGCCGACGCAGATGCACGCCGCGCAGGCGCTTCAGTGCCTCACGGCCGGCAAGCACGTGGAGGTCGAGATTCCACTCGCCGACGGTCTGAAGGAAGCGGAAGCGGTGGTCGCGGCGCAGGAAAAGAGCGGGCTCGTCGCCATGGTCGGCCACACCCGCCGCTTCAACCCGAGCCATCAGTTCGTGCGCCGGCGCATCCTCAGGAATGAGTTTCATATCCAGCAGATGGACGTGCAAACCTTCTTCTTCCGCCGCACCAACATGAACGCGCTTGGGGCGCCGCGCACATGGACCGATCATCTCTTGTGGCATCACGCCGCGCACACGGTCGACCTCTTCGCCTATCAATGCGGCTCACGAATTGTCAAAGCGAACGCGCTGCAGGGACCGATCCATCCGACGCTGGGCATCGCCATGGACATGAGCATCCAACTGAAAGCCGAGAACGGCGCCATCTGCACTTTGTCGCTGTCGTTCAATAACGAAGGGCCGCTCGGCACGTTCTTCCGCTATATCGGCGACACGGCGACTTACATCGCCCGCTACGACGATCTCTTCAACGGCAAGGATGAGAAGATCGACGTCGCCCATGTCGACGTCAGCATGAACGGCATCGAATTGCAGGACCGCGAGTTCTTCGCCGCCATCCGCGAGGGCCGCGAACCCAACGCCAGCGTCGCGCAGGTGCTGCCGTGCTACCGGGTGCTGGATGAGCTCGAGCGGCGGATGGGGTGAATCGGGCGCGCGCCGCGATCGCGCGGATCAGGTGGAATTGAAAGAGCGACGACGAAGGCTTCAGTTGTCCGGCGGCGGACGAAGCGATCGATCGGCTCTCGCATCACTCCTTCGTGTGCGTCTTCTTCTCGGATTGTGCGGGCTTCTCGGGCTGCGGGGGCGGGGCAGGCGCGGCGGGGGCGGTCTGACCGAGCCCCACCGTGATGGCGAAGAGCCGCCACTGCCCGTTGACCGGCGCGTAGACGAGATCGAAATTGATCTGCGTCGGCGCCGACGGGAAGAAGCCGGTCATCCGCATCATGCCGTCCGCGTCGATCTGCGGCAGCAGCGTCAATTCCGGATCGAGCACCGCGACGCCCGAGAGATCGAGGAACTCATGACGAAGGCCGGCGAAGATTTCGCCGAGCCGCGCCGCGCTGTTCGACTGGAAGGCCGGCGCGCCGAGATCGCGCAGCACGGTGTAATTCCCGGTCTTGTTCGCCTGATCCAGCGCGATCAACGTCGAACGCAGCAGCATGAGCACGCCGTTCCGGTCGATACGCGCAGGCTTCGGCTGCTGCGCCGCCGCGCCGATCAGCGCCGGCGCGCCGGCTAGGATGGCGGCAAGAACGAGGAGTTTGAGACCCAGCCTCGATTTCACCATGCCCATGTCGCGCCCACGCGCGCGCCCACCCCTCCCTCACGAAAGCCTGCGCCGATTCCGGCGTTGAGGACGAGGTTGTCGCTCACGCGGAGTTGCGCCGATCCGCCGAAGGCGGACTCGCCGCGGAACGTGCCGACGTTGGCGGTGACAGCATATCTCTTGTTATCCGGCAGAGCGGCCCCGGTGAGCGCGATCGCGATCGCCGTGCCTTCGTAGGCTCGCGGGATCGATTGCTGCATGGCGTTCACGCTCTGCTGCAGCCCGGCGACGCTCTGCTCCATTCCCCCGACACCGGCGCTGAGCGCGGCGACGTCCTGCGGGCCGTAAGCCGACGCAGCGGCGTGACCTTGCGCGTCGGTGCTTATGAATTTGGTGACGCCGGCCTGGGCGGCGGCGCTCGCCGCCGACGTGACGCCGGGCACGGCGAGCGTCGTCGCCGAAGTCCCCAAAGTGACCTGATTCGGCGCCGTGCTGACCGCGCCTGCGCCGATCGCGGTCGAGCCGGCGAAGCCATTGGTCGAGGCGCCGCGGCCGAGGGCGGTCGAGTTGGCTCCGGTCGCGAGGGCGCCCTGGCCGATCGCCGTGGCGTTATCGCCGAAGCCCGGAGCGACGCCCGCGGTCGCCCCGGCGCCGAACGCCGAGGCGTTGTTGGAAAGCGCCTGCGCGCCCGTGCCGACGGCGGTGGTGGGGTCCGCGGAGGCGAGGGCGCCCTGACCGATCGCGGTCGCCCCGATTCGGGTCGCCCTCGCCCCTTGACCGATCGCGGTCGCCCGGTCGTCGATTGCGGCGGCGCCCTGGCCGTATGCCGTCGCCGTCGCGCCGTGGGCGACGCTCTGCGCCCCCGTCGCGGTCGCATTCGCGCCGTTGGCGGACGCCCCGTAGCCGGTGGCGGTGGCTTGGACGCCAGTGGCGTTGCTGAACGCGCCGCTCGCCGTCGCCGCCGTGCCATTCGCATTGGCGAGTTGGCCGAAGGCGCTCGCGTTGACGCCGGTCGCGTTGCTGAATTCTCCGGTCGCCGTGGCGCCGCTCCCGTTGGCGACGCTGCCGACGCCGGTCGCGGTCGCGTTCGTTCCGATGGCGTTCGCCCCCTGACCGAAGGCGCTGGCGCTGGCGCCGGTCGCGGCGCTCGCCACGCCGACCGCAGTCGCATTGGTTCCGGCCGCATTCGCCGCCTGGCCAAAGGCGCTGGCGCTCGCCCCGGTCGCGGCGCTCGCCACGCCGACCGCGGTGGCGTTGGTTCCGGCCGCGTTCGCCGCCTGGCCGAAGGCGCTGGCGCTGGGGCCGGTCGCGGCGCTCGCCACGCCGACCGCGGTGGCGTTGGTTCCGGCCGCGTTCGCCGCCTGGCCGAAGGCGCTGGCGCTGGGGCCGGTCGCGGCGCTCGCCACGCCGACCGCGGTCGCGTTGGTTCCGGCCGCGTTCGCCGCCTGGCCGAAGGCGCTGGCGCTTGCGCCGATCGCGGCGCTGGTCGCTCCGACCGCGGTCGCGGCCGCGCCGGCCGCGTTCGCCGCCTGTCCGAAGGCGCTAGCGCTTGCGCCGGTCGCGGCGCTGGTCGCTCCGACCGCGGTCGCGGCCACGCCGGCCGCGCTCGCTCCCTCGCCGAAGGCGCTGGCGGAGTTCCCATTCGCGGCGGCGGCCGCGCCTGCGGCGGTCGCCTCGTTGCCCGCCGCGTTGGAGAACGCGCCGAAGGCGCCGGCGAAATTGCCCGTTGCGACGCTTCCCGCGCCGGCCGCGGTGGCCTCGAGGCCGGCGGCGTTGGAGAACGCCCCGAAAGCGCCGGCGTAATCGCCTGAGGCGCTGCTGGCGTCGCCTGTCGCGGTCGCCTGTGTCCCGCTGGCGGAGGAGTTGAAGCCGCTCGTGGTGGCGTAGGTGCCCGTCGCCGTAGCGTTCGCGCCCGTCGCGGTCGCTCCGGCGCCATTGGCGTCGGCATTCGAGCCACAGGCCGTGGCCGTCGGGAAGCCATTGTCGGAGGCGCCTTCTGCGCCGCCAGGGATAGTCCCGGCCCCGGTAAACGAATTTCCGCAGGTGAAGGCTTGAGCAGGAAGGGAGAAGGCAGTCGCTCCCGCAGCGGCGGCGATGGCGGCCAACGAAATCCCGCGCGCTTGCGAAGCCGTCCGTGTCGCGCGAAGTCCTCGAAGGACGAGCAAGCTCAATTTCCAGACGTTGATGCGCATGATCCGGCCTGATTTTCGCCTGGCATTGAGCCAGAGAACGTCACTCCCCCGCCACACTTAAGCGGCGCTCCGTGCGCACGCGCAAGCGGAAAATGTGTTAACGTGGTGTTTCGCAGGCGGATTTGCCGGAGATGTTGCGCGTCGGGCGCTTTCTGAACGGCGTCTTTCAGCGGATTGACGGGCTTTCGACTGAATGCGCCGCGAATCGGTCCGAGGCGCCGCTCGCTCAAACAACGATGCGGACGGCGACCGCCGCAATGGCGCGCTCGGCTCCTCCGCGCCCGCGGCTCAGCGGCTCGAGCGGCGGCGTTCGGCTGTTCCCGGCGCTGGCGATCAGAACGCCAGCGTCGAGCAGGCGCCGCCGCGCCGTCAGGCGCTCGACACGCCTGAGAAGCAACTCGCGGCGGCCTCAGGCGGAGCGCCCTCGCCCCCTCCCCCCGCGTGGCCCGTCGAGAGACGCCGCTAATTCACCTCAATTCGGCGGTGAACTTCTGGATCTTCTTGCACGCCTTCTCAAGTTGCTCGAGCGACGTCGCGTAGGAGACGCGGAAGTTCGGGCCCTGGCCGAAGGCGGTTCCGTGGACGACGGCGACGCCTTCCGCGTCCAGAAGCTCGGTGACGAAGTCCTCGTCGGTTTCGATCACCTTGCCCGACTGCGCTTTTTTCCCAATTGCGCCGGCGCAGGACGGATAGACGTAGAACGCGCCCTCCGGCTTCGGGCACTGCAAGTGCTTCGCCTGGCCGAGCATCGACACGACGAGATCGCGCCGCTCCTCGAACGCCTTGCGGCGAACGGGCATGAAGTCCTGCGGGCCGTTCAGCGCTTCGACCGAGGCCCATTGGGCGATCGTGCAGGCGCCCGAGGTCTGCTGCCCCTGCACCATGTCCATGGCTTTGATGAGCTCGGATGGGCCCGCGGCATAGCCGATGCGCCAGCCGGTCATGGCGTAGGATTTCGAGACGCCGTTCATGGTCAGCGTGCGAGGCTTCAGGCCCGGCTCGACTTGCGCCGGCGTCGTGAATTTGAAATCGCCGTAGACAAGATGCTCGTACATGTCGTCGGTCAGCACCCAAACATGGGGATGGCGCATCAAGACGTCGGTGAGCTCTTTCAGCTCGCTCTCCGTATAGGCCGCGCCCGACGGATTCGAGGGCGAGTTGAGCACGAGCCACTTGGTGCGCGGCGTGATCGCGCGTTCTAAGTCCGCAGCTTGCAGCTTGAACCCGTTCTCGATCGTGGTCGGCACGATGACCGGCGTCCCGCGGTTGATCGCGACCATTTCCGGATAGCTCACCCAATAGGGCGCCGGGATGATCACTTCGTCGCCTTCGTTCATGGTGACGAGGAAGGCGTTGTAGAGGATCTGTTTTCCCCCGGTGGCGACGATCGTGTCCGTGGCCTTGTAGTCGAGGCCATTCTCACGGCTGAATTTGGCCGCGATCGCCTCGCGCAAGAGCGGAATGCCGAGCACCGGCGGATACTTTGTCTCGCCGCGCTCGATCGCCTTGATCGCCGCCTGCTTGATGTTGTCGGGCGTGTCGAAATCCGGCTCGCCGACCGAAAGCGAGATCACTTCCCGTCCTTTGGCTTTGAGATCCCGCGCCTTCTGCGTCATCGCGATGGTCGCGGATGGCTTAACGCGAGAGAGGACGTCGGCGAGGAAGGCCATTTGGGACTGGCGCCTTTTGGTTGCATTAGGAAAAGTTGAGCGGCGCACCTATAGTCAGGCGGACGCCGTGCGGCAACCCCGCCGGACACGCGCGGCTCAGTCCGCGCGACGCTCCCGGAGCACGGCGAGAAAGGCGGGCCCGTATTTTTGCAGCTTGACCGCGCCGACGCCATGAATGCTCGCCAGTTCGTCAAGGCCACTAGGGCGCCGCTTCGCGATTTCGATCAGCGTCCGATCGGGGAAAATGACATAGGCCGGCTGCTTCTGCGCTGACGCGATCGCACCGCGCAGGGCCTTGAGCGCGGCTAGGAGCTCAGCGTCCGCATCGCCCGCCGCGACGGCCTCGGCGACGCGGCGCCGGCGCGCTTTCGGGTTCACCACGTCCTCTCGCAGGGCGAACGGGGCCTCGCCGCGCAGCACCCGCCTGCCCTCTTCAGTGAGCGTCAGCCTATCGCGGTCGTCTCCGTCACGCCCGATGAGGCCGCCCGATTGCAATTGCCTGAGCACGCCGCGCCACTCGGCGGGCGCGCGATCCTTGCCCGCGCCGAAGGTCTTCAGCCCCTCGTGGCCGTGCCGCAGAACCGTTTCGGTCGCCTTGCCGGACAGGATATTCGCCAGATGGCCAAAAAAGAATCGCCCCGAGGTGCGCAGAATGGCCGACATCGCCTTTTGCGCCTCGAGCCGCCCGTCGATCAGCCGAACCCCGCCCTGGCAGACGTCGCAATGCCCGCACGGGCCCGAATCCTCGCCGAACATGGCGAGAAGCGTCTGGCGGCGGCAGCGCGCCGTTTCGCAAAGCGTGACGAGGTCGTCGAGCTTGGCCGTCTCGACCCGCTTCCGCTCCTCGGGCGCCCCGTTGTCGAGAATCTGGCGCCGCCTGAGCTCGATGTCGCCCGCGCTATAGAGCGTGAACGTGTCGGCGGCCAGGCCGTCGCGGCCGGCGCGGCCGATCTCCTGGTAATAAGCCTCGATCGACGACGGCATGTCCGCGTGAAAGACGAAGCGGACGTCGGGCTTGTCGATCCCCATGCCGAAGGCGACGGTGGCGCAGACGATGCAATCGTCCTCGCGCAGAAAGGCGTCCTGATTGCGGGCGCGAACGCCATGATCGAGCCCGGCGTGATAGGGGAGCGCGCGCCGGCCGGCGCTTGCGAATTCGGCCGCGAGCTCCTCCGTCCGGCGGCGTGACGCGCAATAGACGATGCCCGCTTCGCCCCGGTGCGCCTCGAGCCGGTCGAGGAGCTGGCGGGTCGCGTCCGCCTTCGGCCGCATGGCCAGAAACAGGTTCGGGCGATCGAACGAGCGCACGAAGATCCGCGGCTGGCGGACGAACAGCTTCTCGGCGATTTCGTCCCTTGTCGGCTCGTCCGCGGTCGCGGTCACCGCGATCATCTGAACGCCAGAGAGCGCGTCCGCGACCTCGCGCAGGCGCAGATATTCCGGGCGGAAATCGTGGCCCCATTGCGAGACGCAATGCGCTTCGTCGATGGCGAAAAGATCGACCCGGGCCTTCCGCAAGGCGGCGATCGTGTCGTCGCGCAGGAGCCGTTCGGGCGCGACATACAGAAGCCTCAGCGAACGCTCCTCGAGACCGCGCGCGATCCCTCGCCGTTCGTCGGGATCGGAAGAGGAATTGAGGCTCGCCGCCTCGACGCCGGCCTCGCGCAACTGGGCGACCTGGTCGCGCATCAGCGCGATCAGGGGCGAAACCACGAGCGTGAGGCCGCCGCGAACGATCGCCGGGAGCTGGAAGAGAAGCGACTTGCCGCTGCCCGTCGGCATGACCGCGAGCACGTCCTCACCCGCGAAGGTGGCGGCGACGACGTCCTCCTGTCCGGGACGAAAGTCCGAGAAGCCGAAGACGGTCGACAGCGCCGACCGCGCCTTTGCCATGAGCGGGGAAATGGGGGCCATCAGCTGGACCCGTCGCGGCCGCGGACAGGCGTGGCGACGGCGCTTTCCGGCATTGAGGCCGCCTCGCCGATCGCGGGGCGCAGCGCCCCGACGAGATAGAGCGAGCCGGTGATCAGGAGCCAGGCATGGGTCTGGCGAGCCAGCTCGAGGCCGCGCTTGAGCGCTCGTTTCGCGTCCGGCTCGACCTCGCTCACGAGCCCGAGCAACTCCGCGAGCGCCTTGAGCTCGACCGGCGCGCGGCCGCGGCTCGATCCCGGCACATCGGTGAAGACGATGGTCGAGGCGCGCCCGATGAGTTCTGCCACGAAGCCTTCAGCGTCCTTGTCGGCGGCGAGCGCCACGATCGCCACGCACGGACCGGAGAGGTCGGGGGTCGCCGCGAGATCGCGCAGGACGGCGCCGATGTTGAACGGCACATGCGCCCCGTCCATGACGACGGGCAGGCGCGCCGGCCCCATTTCGACGTCAACGCGCTCCATCCGCCCGGGGAGACGCGCGGCCAGGCGCGTGGCGCCATCGAGAAGCGCCGCGCCGACCGGCTCGCCGAAGCGCCCGCTCACCCCCTTGCGGCGAAGCTCGCCGAGGACGGCGGCGGCGAGCGCGAAATTGATCTGTTCGATCGGGGCCGAGGGGTCGAGGCGCGTGCGCTTGATCCGCGAGCCAAGCTCGTCGGCTCGCGTCTGCAGGACACGGCCCGCTTCGTCATCGGCGCCAAGCGTCGTGACGAGCACGGCCCCGGGCTTCAGGATCCCCACCTTCTCGCCCGCGATCGCCGCGCGCGTGCGCCCCAGGATTTCCGTATGCTCGAGCGCGATGTTGGTGACAATGGCGATTTCGCCGTCGACGATGTTGGTCGAATTGAGCCGGCCGCCCAAGCCGACTTCGATCACCGCCCACTCGACGGCCGCTTCGCGGAAGATGAGAAAGGCGGCGGCGGTGAGAAGGTCGAACCAGGTCGCATTGGCTGCGGCCGTACCCGCCGTGCGCGCGGCCTCGTAAGCGTCGAGCGCTCGATTCAAGGCTCGCGCGAGCGTCGGCTCGTCGACATCGTGTCCCTGCACGCTCACCCGCTCTGTGATGCGCTCAACATGGGGAGACGCGTAACGGCCGACGCGAAGGCCGGCGTGCGCCAGCGCCGCCTCGATCAAGGCCGAGACCGATCCTTTGCCTTTCGTGCCCGCGACATGGATCGAGCGAAACGACTTTTGCGGGTCGCCGAGCGGCACGGCGAGATCCCGCATCGGCTCGAGGCCTACGCGCATCGTATTGCGCGGCCGGCGCTCCCAGTCGGTGAGCGCATCGAGGCGCGCCATCGCGCGTGCGAGATCATGATTCTCGGCCATTGCGCGGTGATACCCGAATCCCGCGCCTTCCCAAAAGCGGGGCTCTGGCCCTGAGCCTCCCCAGCAACAGTCGGAGGCCTTTTGCAAACGTGCTCCGCCGTCGGGCTCAGCCAATTACCGCGACCACCAGCCTTGACCTGAAATGCATCGGACAAAGGAAACGCAGGCCCAGCCGCTTTTTCAGTTTCCCTCGCAGCGACCTTTGCCCTAAAGGTTCGCCGGGGCAAAGCCCAGCATCGTCAGGAATTGGCGGCGGGCGTGGGCTGGGGCAAGCGGTGGACAATCTCGCGGCGCGGACAGGCGCCAAATCTCCAGAGCGCGGCAGGTCGTTGAAACGGCCGTTTTCCGTTTTGGCGATCGTGTTTCTCGCCTTCTCCCTCGTCGCCTGCGCCTCGCGGCCGGAGACCGGGTTTCTCAGCGCCGTGGCCTTGAGCCCTCCCGGCGCCGTCGACCACACTTTGCTTGTCGCGACGACACGCGAGCGCGACAACCGGCCGGGCACGCTTTTCAACGGCGACAGGGCGACCGCCACCGACTATGCCGAGCTCACGGTCTCGATCCCGCCGAACCACAAGACGGGCGAAATTGAATGGGCGACTACGCCGCCCGGCGATCCGAATGTCGATTACGTCGTCCACGACGAAAAATATCTCGATGGCGACAAGGCGTTCGTTCAGGCGCTGAACGCGCAACTCGCGCTGCGTCCGCCGGGAAGCCGCAAGGTCCTCCTGTTCATTCATGGCTTCAATACGATGTTCGCCGAGGGGGTGTACCGGCTGGCGCAGCTCGCGCACGATTCGAAAGCTCCGGGCGTCCCTGTGCTGTTCACCTGGGCGTCGCGCGGAAAGCCCACGGCCTATGTCTACGACCTCAACAGCGCGACGGCGGCCCGCGACGGCCTCGAACATACGCTCCGTCTGCTGCTCGCCAGCAACGCGGAAGAGGTGAACGTGCTCGCCCATTCGATGGGCAATTGGGTCACGGTCGAAGCGTTCCGGCAGATCAAGATTTCGGGCGACCTCAGTCACGCGAACAAGATCGGCAACGTCTATCTCGCCGCGCCCGATATCGACATCGACGTGTTCAAATCGCAGATGCGCCGCTTCGGCAAGCCGCGAAAGCCGTTCTACATCATCCTCTCCACCGACGATCGAGCTTTGTTTCTGTCCAGAACCATCGCGGGCGGCGTCACGCGGGTCGGCGACAATCCCGATGTCGACGAGCTTGCCAAGTTGGGCGCGACCGTCATCGACCTTTCGGACCTCAAGGCGACCGATTCCACGAACCACGATAAGTTCGCTCAGCTCGCGACCGTCGGGCCCGAGCTGCGCGGCGTTCTTGCCCGCGGAATCCCGAGAGATCACCAGGCGAGCGACGTGGGCCAAACCGCCGTGAGCGGCGTCGGCGCGGTCGTGTCGCTGCCGCTCACGATCCTCGGCGCGCCGATCAGGATCATCGCCAATCAGTAGGCGGGACGCTCGCTAGACCGGCGCGGCGGGAGCGGCCCGCCTTCGTCTTCGCCCGCCTTCTCCGCTCGGCTCCTTGCGCGGCGGGAGCGCGATCCGCCGGGCCAGGTTCGGGAACGCGTCCTCCTTGTTGGGAAACGCCATCGCGGCGACGAAATGGCGCTGGAAGTCGGGCTCGATCGCCGTCTCGATCTTGTCGATGCGCCGGACGACACTCTCGATCTCCGCCCGCGCCGCAAGGTTGAGAAGCGCGATCCGCGCGCCCGTCCCCGCGGCGTTGCCGGCGCTCGCCACTTTGGCGAGATCGCAGTCGGGAATGAGGCCAAGCGTCATGGCATAGAGAGGATCGATGTGGCTGCCAAACGCGCCGGCGAGCGTGACGCGCTCAGGCGCGGCCCCGGCGCGCTCGATCAGCAGCTTCGCCCCGGCATAGAGCGCGGCCTTGGCGAGTTGGATCGCGCGCACGTCGGTCTGATAGATGAGAAGCCGCTGCGCGCCCTCGTGCAGCACATAAGCGAAGGTGCGGCCGACCTGTTCGATCCGGCCGGTTCGGCTCGCAAGTTCGCCGTCGATCACGCCGTCTTCGGAGACGATCCCGGCCAGGAACATCTCGGCGACCACCTCGATAATCCCCGAACCGCAAACGCCGGTGACGCCGATCGTCGCGGTCGCCGCAGCGAAGCCCGGCTCGTCCGACCAGAGATCGCAGCCGATCACCTTGAACTTCGGCTCGAGCGTCACGCGGTCGATGCGCACGCGCTCGATCGCGCCCGGCGCCGCGCGCTGGCCGCAGGAGATCTGCGCGCCCTCGAACGCCGGGCCGGTTGGGGAAGAGCAGGCGAACAGCCGCTCGCGATTGCCGAACACGATCTCGGCGTTGGTGCCGACATCGACGAGAAGGGTCCGTTCGTCCTTGAGATGCGGGCCCTCGGCGAGCACGACGCCTGCCGTGTCGGCGCCGACGTGGCCGGCGATGCAGGGCAGCGCGTAGACAAACGCGCCCGGCGCGACGTCGAGGCCAAGTTCACGCGCGCGCGCTTCATAAGCCGCGTCGAGGGCAAGCGCGAACGGCGCCCCGCCGAGCTCGGTGGGGTCGAGGCCAAGGACGAGATGATGCATGATCGGATTGCCGACCAGCGTGACTTCGAGGATTTCGCCGCGCGCCACACTGGCCTCGCGCGCGGCTTCGCCGATCAGGCCGTCCATCGCCTCGCGCACCGCGCGCGTGAGCTCCTTGTCGCCGCCCGGGTTCATCATCACGTAGGAGACGCGGCTCATGAGATCCTCGCCGAAGCGGATCTGCGGATTCATCGCCCCGACCGCTGCGACAACCTCGCCGCTCATGAGATCGGTGAGGTGGGCGGCAATGGTGGTCGAGCCGACATCGATCGCGACGCCGAAGGCGTGCTCGGCGAAGCCCGGCATAATGGCGACGATGTCGCGGCCCTTGCGCAGCGCGATGGTGACCTTCCATTGCCCCGCGCGCAGCGTCTTCTGCAGATGAGCGAGCGTCGCGAGATCGGCGTGCGCCTCGGCGATACCCCATTGCTCGCGCAAAGCCTGCTCGAGGCGACGAAGATCGCTCGACGGCTCGTGCATGTCCGGCTCGGCGACCTCGACGTAATAAAGGCGGACGACCGGGTCGATCTCGATCGGATGCGTTTCCGCACGCTTGCGAATGACCTGCCGGTGGACCTGACTTTCGGGCGGCACGTCGATGACGAGATCGCCGCAAATCCTGGCCTGGCAGCCAAGCCGCCGGCCGTCGGCAAACGGCCCGCGCTTCGAGGCATAGCGGGCCTCGACCGCTCCCGAAGGCGTCACATGATCGGCGCCCGAATGAATGGCGTGCTTGGCGAAATCGCCCTCGGCGATGTCGACCTGACAGCGCCCGCAAATGCCTCGCCCGCCGCAGACCGAATCGAGATCGACGCCGAGCGCGCGCGCGGCTTCCAGCAGGCTTAAGCCGTCGGCGAACTCGCCCCGCTTGCCGGAGGGCGTGAAAACGATGCGATGGGTCAAGAGATCAACCAGTTTGAAGCCCTTTAGTCGAGCGTTGGCCGAGGCTCCTTGTCATGCCCGCGGAAGCGAGCATCGATGAGCGCGACGTCCTGTCTGGAAAGGCCTTCGCGACAGCCTGCACCCCCGCTTTCACGCGGGTGACACACGGTCGGCGAGCGCGCATCACGCGGGGGTCTCGCGTCCATCATGCTTGGCCAGAACCGCCAGGCGATGCGTGTCATATTCGGCTTCGAGCCGCGCAGCGGAAGCGTCCGCCTCAGCTTCCAGGTCGTCGCCGCAGGGCACGGACTCGCCGCGCCGCCATTCGGCGAGATAGGCGTCGTCGCTTTTCGCGCCGGCATGCATCGCCGCCGCATCGATCGCGCGGATGAACCGTTCCGACAATTGCCGCTTGGCCGCCTTTCGGCCGGATTTCACGATCACCTGGCTCGGAATGTCGCGCCAGTAAAGCACGGTCAGGCTGGCCACGACGCGTCCTTCGTTTGCATCGCGGTGTCCGGAGCAGACGGCAACGCGGTCGCATCGGGCTTGTAGGCGCGGTCGCCGACCGCCTCGCCGGCGACAATCGGCCCCTTCACGAGAAACGAGCGGATCCCGTCGAGGCCGGTGAAGCGGCGCTCATACGCGAGGCCGAGCCTTTCAGCCGCCGCCCTGGCTTTCGTCTCCATATCGGGATCGTCGAACTGCGCCAGATGGACCAGCCTGCGGTAGTTGCCGAAGTAATCATCGCGCAGCTCGGGAAAGCGGTCGAGCCCGAGGCCCCGAATGACGAGCGCGTCGAAATGGCGAGCGAGAAAGTCGGTGAGATAGAACGTGCCCGGTTCTTCCTCGGCGAGGGCCGCGAAGGCCTCCTCTCCGGCATAGAAGGCATAGCAATGCGCGCCCTCGAAGCGCCTCACCCCCTCCTCACCCAGCACACGATCGAGCTCGCCACCGGTTCCGCAATCGCCATAGAGGCAGAGGATCTCGTCGTAGGAGTTGCGATTGGCGCGGATTTTCGCCCGCATCGCATCGGGGATCTGCTTGGGATAATTGTGCAGTTGCGCCGGCAGGCAGACGACATCGATGGCGTCGAGCTGGAGCGCGAGCACTTCGCGCGCCAGGGCGCCGCAGGCAATGACCAGGATGCGACGCGCTCCGCGGGAGGACGCATGGTGCATCGTCTCGGAATCGACGTCCGCCGCCGTCCTTCCTCCCCCCGGGAGAGGGTGTCGCGATCGGGCGTTCGGAAGAACGCCCGTCTCTCGACGGGCTCTGGCGCCGGATGAGGGAATGCGTCGAAGCTCCGGGGTGAGGCCCTCACCCCCGACCCCTCTCCCTGAGGGAGAGGGGAGTGGTGGGCGCGATCGTCCCCGGCTCACGCCCCCGCTCCCGCCTGCTCTTTCGCCTCCAGGGTTCCCTGCCGGCGAGCCAGCAGCGCCCTGGCGGTTTCCACCGCGACCGCCGCGTCGCGGCAATAGGCGTCGGCGCCAATCGCCTCGGCGAAAAACTCGTTGAGCGGCGCGCCGCCGACCAGCACGATGTGGTCGTTGCGGATGCCCTTCTCCTTCAGCGTGTCGATGATGACTTTCATGTAGGGCATCGTCGTCGTCAAAAGCGCCGACATGCCGACGATTTCCGGCTGATGCTTCTCGATCGCCTCGAGATATTTCTCGACCCCGTTGTTGACGCCGAGGTCGAACACTTCGAAGCCTGCGCCCTCCATCATCATGCAGACGAGGTTCTTGCCGATGTCGTGGATGTCGCCCTTGACGGTGCCGATCACCATCTTGCCCATTTTCGGCGCGCCCGTCGCCGCGAGAAGCGGACGCAGGATCGCCATGCCGGCCTTCATCGCATTGGCCGACATCAGCACTTCCGGCACGAACAGAATGCCGTCGCGAAAGTCGATGCCGACGATCCGCATGCCTTCGACCAGCGCCTTGGTCAAGACGTCGTAGGGCGCCCAGCCGCGGTCGAGCAGAATTCGCACACCCTCTTCGATCTCCTCCTTGAGGCCGTCGTAGAGGTCGTCGTGCATCTGCGGGACGAGCTCGTCGTCGGCGAGAGTTTTAAGGTCGAGTTCGTCTTCGGCCATTGGCGCTTGTTCCCGCAAAAGTCTTTTCGCACGCGGTTCAACGCGCCCGTCAGAGTCCAAGGAAGCGCTCGCGGCGCAGTCCGTTGAAGCGTTTGCATTATCCCGCGCGGTCGCGTCTTAGCCAAACACAATTATCACGGCCGGACGTTCAATTTTGCGGCCCGGCTGCCGGGTCGGTTTCGACGCGCCGAAGCGAGAATACGAGTGTCGAACGACTTCCGTTGAAGATGACAAGCTGGGTCGCTATGCAAATTGAGCCAGACGCCGCCTTGTCGGCCGGGAATTTGTCGCCAAAGAAATTGCAAAATTGCGAAACAACGGGCAATGGGAGTGTTTTCATGTCTCACCATCTCGATACCCCTCTCGCGGCCCAGAACGGCCAGCTGTTCATCGACGACCTCTACGTCTTTTCTGCCGCCGACAGCACCGTGTTCATCATGGACGTCAATTCGAATGTTACTGGCGTCCACGTAAAACCCGGGTTTCATCATGAGGCGCGCTATGAGTTCAAACTGCACTTCGATGGGGCCGACTTCGAAACTCTGACGTACCGCGTCACCTTCGACGAAGCGGGGCCTGACGGGAAGCAGGCGGTCAAGGTGCACGCACTCACCGGCAAGGACGCGCGCGAGGATTCCGCGACCGGCGAAATGGTGCTGGAAGGCCGGACGGGCGAGGCGGCCAGCGCCGGGGGGGCGCGGCTGTGGGCGGGGCGCATCGCGGATTCGTTCTATGTCGACCTGTCCCTTCTGGCGAAAGTCAACGGGGCGGTAAAAGACGGGACCGCCGTCGACCTTTCGGGCTGGCGCCCCGAGAAGGCGAAGAACAACTTCACCGGGACAATGGTCGAATTGATCGTGTTCGAGGTCTCCCACCGGCATCCCCAGCTCAAACCCGGCGCCCGCATCGGCGTCTGGTGCGCGACCAAACTCGCCACGGACGCGGGCGGCTGGCGGCAGATCAACCGGGGCGGGTATCCGATGATGTGGCCGATCTTCTGGCCGGACGACGGCCATTTCACCAATCCCGCCAACACCAGGCACCCGTCGAAAGACTTCGACGCGGAGGGCGAGCACATCGCCGAGCATATCGCCGCCGTCGTTAGGGCCAGCGGGACCTCGGGCGACCCGAAGGGGTACGGGCAGGCTGTGGCCCGCGAGCTGTTTCCCGATGTCCTGCCTTACGTCATAGGGACGCCCGCGACATTCGGCTTCGCCGTCCGAAACGGAAGGACGCTGGCGGACAACGCACCCGAAGTCATGCTGTCCCTTGTCGCCGGAACGGCGATCCCCTCCGGGCTCAAGCCCTCGGTCGCCAAGAACCAGCGAGCTGACAAGTTCCCCTACGTCGTGCCGGCGTAAGCCCTCGCCTTAGTTTCGCGACAATGTGGGCTTTGTGCTCCGCGACCGGGATCATTCCGCGCACCTTCTTGACGCGGGCGGGGTCGATCCTGGCGGAGACAATCCCGACCCCGTCCGACGCTTTGGCGACCACATGGCCCCAAGGGTCGGCGACCAGGGAATGGCCGTAAGTGTGCCGCTGCTCGTTGCCGACCGTGAACGAGCCGGTCTGGGCGCTGGCGCAGACATACGTCTCGGTTTCGATCGCGCGGGCGCGCAGGAGCACCTCCCAATGGTCCTTGCCGGTCTGCATGGTGAAGGCGGCCGGCATCGCGATCATCTCCGCGCCCTTTTCCATGAGCGCCTGGAAGAGGTCCGGAAACCGCAGATCGTAGCAGATCGAACAGCCGACGGTGACCCCTTCGCAATCGTAGGTGACAACCTGATCGCCCGCCTTCACCGTCGCGCTTTCGCGGTAGGCCGTTCCGTCGGGCGTCATCACGTCGAACAAATGGATCTTGCGGTAGCGGGCGATCTCCTCGCCCTCGCGATTAAAGACGACCGACGTATTGTGATAGCGGTCCTCGCCGTCGATTCTCTCCATGATCGAGCCGGCGTGAACGAAGATGCGGTGCTTGATCGCCTGGCCCCGCGCCATTGCATAGGCGGGACCACCCGGCAGGCGCTCGGCGGCGGCGAGCTTCTCGGCCCGCGCGCCGCCCGCCCAGTCGAATTGTTCCGGCAAGAGCACCCAGTCCGGGCTCTCCTCTGAGACGGCCCGCTCGATCAGCGCCTCAGCCGCTGCGATGTTGGCGGCCTTGTCATTGATCGAGTTCATCTGGACGAGCGAGACTTTCATGGCGGCGCGCTCCGGGGATGTTCGGCAATGTGGTTGGGGCGCAATCGCCCGTCAACCGCGCGCGAAATCGGCGAAAGCCTTGAGCTGGTCGGCGATGAAGCCGCGCGTCGCCGGATCGGTCAATTCGCCGGTTGGGGCGTCGATTTTCGTGTTGACCTGGGGGATGATGACCTCCGGCTTATTGAGCACGCGCCCGTCGAGATAGACGAACATATGGCGCAGATGCAGTTGCGCTCTCAAGCCCCCGAATAGGCTCGGCGAACTGGTCTCGAGCGCGACCGGCTTTCCGGCGAAGGGCTGATCGGGCAAGCGTGAGATCCAGTCGATGGCGTTTTTCAATACGCCCGGAATGGAATGGTTGTATTCGGGCGTGACGACGATGATCCCATCCGCCTTGCGGATCGCCTCCGCCGTGGCGGTGACGATCGGCGGGAAGCCGCTTAGCTGAACATCGTGGTTGTAGAGGGGAAAGTCGCCAACCGACGGGAGCGGCTCGATCGTCACCCCTTCCGGCGCAAGCGCCGACAAGGCGCGCACGATCGCCGCGTTGAACGAGCCTTTTCGCAGGCTGCCCAGCATGACGACAAAGTGAAGCGGCTTGTCTTGAGCCATTGCTCGTTCCCCTCAAACCAAAACGGCCTCGCGGCGATTCGCAGCAAAAGGTTTGGCGTTTGTCACGGAATTGCTATGGTCCCTTAGCAAATCGCGACTGGGGCGGGGAGCCATGATTGCCGCAAACGAGCTTTTTTCCGTCCGCGGCCGCACGGCGCTGGTGACCGGCGGGGCGACAGGTCTTGGCCGGATCTGCGCCGAGGCGCTGCTCAGCGCCGGCGCGCGCGTCTTGATCGCCTCGCGCAAGGCGGAGGCTTGCGAGGCGGTGGCGCAAGAGCTTTCCGCGCTCGGGCCCTGCGAGGGCTTCGGCGGCACGGTCGCCAACGAAGCCGGCGTCGCGGCGCTGGCCGACGAGACGCGGAAGCGCGCGGATGCGCTGCATATCCTGATCAACAACGCCGGGACGAACTGGGGCGGGCCGTTCGAGACCTATCCCTGGAAAGCGTGGGACCGCGTGCTCAGCGTGAACGTCACCGGGCTTTTCACACTGACGCGCGATCTCGCCCCGATGCTGATCGCTTCTGCGACGCGCGACTGGCCTTCGACCGTCGTCAACATGGGCTCGGTCATGGGCGCCGTGACGCAGTCGGAAACCGCATGGGCTTATTCCGCCTCGAAGGCGGCCGTGCATCACCTGACCCGGATCCTCGCGGCGGAGCTGGCGGAAAAGCAGGTGACTGTGAACGCGTTCGCGCCTGGGCCGTTTCCGACCAACATGACCAAGTTCGCCATCGGAGACGAGGCGGGACAGGCGCGTAGCGCGAAGTCTGTGCCGATGGGTCGGGTCGGACGGCCTGAAGACATCGCCGGACCGCTTCTCTTCCTCGCCGGGCGCGGCGGCGCCTACACCACCGGGGCGATTCTGCCTGTCGACGGCGGGGTCAGCGTCACCGCGCCGCCCGCGATGTTCGGAGATCTCGAATGAGCGATTGGGCGGACGTCAAGCGGCTTCCCGCCGCCGAACTCGCCGGCATGGTCGGGCGCGATTTCGTCTCCCGCTGGCTCACCGTCGACCAGGCGCGGATCGACGCCTTCGCCAAGATCACCGAGGACGAGCAATTCATCCATGTCGACCCTAAGCGGGCGGCCGAGACCGCATTTGGCGGAACGGTCGCCCATGGCTTCCTCACCCTCTCGCTGCTCTCGGCCATGGCCTATAGCGCGCTGCCGAGAATTGAAGGCGCCGCCCATGGCGTGAATTACGGCTTCGACCGCGTGCGTTTCGTCCGCCCCGTCCCTTCGGGAAGCCAGGTGCGCGGGCGTTTCACCCTGCGCGCGGTTACACCCCGTTCGGGGCGCGATTGGCAATTGACCTATGACGTCAGCGTCGAAATCGAAGGAACGGAAAAGCCCGCGCTGTCGGCGACCTGGCTGACGATGCAGGTGATGGCTGCCGTTTGAAGGCCGACTGCGCGCCGGGCCTTGATGCAAGTCGATGGCCTGCCATGAGCGAGTCCGGTTTGAGCAATTCCAAAGGCTTGTCGCGCGATTAGCGAGTCCCTTCACGCGCGGCGCGGCTGATCGAGTACATTACATAATGCAACTGTTATTTATGATCTGGTCAGCCCCAGAACCGCACCGCCTCGCCATTCGAGGGCGCCGTGAGTTCGCCCTCCCACATCACCCGGCGCCCGCGCACGATCGTCCCGACCGGCCAGCCCGTCACCGTCTTTCCATCATAGGGCGTCCATTGCGAGCGCGAGGCGATCCACGAATCCCGGATCGTTGCGCGGCGCTTCATGTCGACGATGGTGAAGTCGGCGTCGTATCCGGCCGCGATGCGGCCCTTGCCGACGATCCCGAACAGGCGCTGCGGCCCGGCGCTCGTCAGATCGACGAAGCGCTGAAGACTGAGCCGCCCCGCGTTCACGTGGTCGAGCATGATCGGAACCAGCGTCTGCACGCCGGTCATGCCCGACGGGCTCTCGGGATAGGGCTTGGCCTTCTCCTCGAGCGTGTGCGGCGCATGATCGGAGCCAAGCACGTCGACCACGCCCTGCTCGAGACCGCGCCAGATCGCGTCGCGATGATCGGGGCCGCGGACCGGCGGGTTCATCTGCATTTTCGCGCCCAGGCGCGCATAGTCCTCGGCGCTGAGCGTCAGATGATGCGGCGTCGCCTCGCAGCTCGCGACATCCTTGGCGCTGGCCAGAAAGGCCATTTCCTCGCGCGTGGTGATGTGCAGGACATGCACTTGCGCGCGCGCCTCGCGTGCCAGGCGAACGAGCCGCTCGGTCGAGCGCAGAGCCGCGATCTCGTCACGCCAGACGGGATGCGACGACGGATCGCCCGCGACGCGCAGAGGCTTGCGCTCATTCAGGCGCGCCTCATCCTCGCTATGGAACGCCGCGCGGCGGCGAGTCTGCTTGAGGATCGCCAGCACGCCCTCGTCGTCGGCGACCAGCAGCCGCCCGGTCGAGGAGCCCATGAACACCTTGATCCCCGCCGCTCCGGGCAGCCGCTCGAGTTCGGGGATGTCGGCGACATTGTCGTGCGTGCCGCCGACCCAGAAGGCGAAGTCGCAATGCATGCGGCCCTTCGCCCGGGCAAGCTTGTCGGCGAGCGCGTCTGCGCTCGTGGTCAGGGGATCGGTGTTGGGCATCTCGAACACTGCGGTCACCCCGCCGAGCGCCGCCGCGCGCGAGCCGGTCTCGAGGTCCTCCTTATGAACGAGCCCCGGCTCGCGAAAATGCACCTGGGAATCGATGACGCCGGGAAGGATATGAAGGCCCCCGCAGTCGATGCGCTCGCCGGCCGCGGCGTCGCTCAAAGCGCCGATCCCGGCGATCCGCCCGTCGCGGACGCCAATGTCGCGCGGACCAATGCCGTCGTGATTGACCACGGTCCCGTTGATCAGCACGCTGTCGAAGCTCGGCGGCATCTCGGTTCTTTCTTGCAGTGGGGCAAAACCGGCCTATTTGACGGTGTCCGTCCTTGCAAGCGCGACCGGAGGCGAAGCGAGAGACAAGAGGGTTGGAATGCGACCACCGGATCGATCCCCGGCTGAGGCCCCAAATTGACAGGACAACGCTACTCGTACGCAGAGAAGAAGCTAGGCGAAGCTCTTCACAGCCTGGTAGTCGGCGAGGGTCCGCTCAGGCGTCGGCTGACATTCGCCACCATGCCCCTGATCATACTTTGCGGGGCGGGGCAGCAAGATCATCCCATTGTGATGAGACTTGCTCCGATCGTTGAAGAGCTAACAAAACAACCGCTCAGGATTAAGGATCACATTATTCCGCGCGATCACATCTCCGCGAATAGAGCCAGGCAGATCGCATCTGATCTTTTAAACTTGTTTGTCGAGGCGACCTTGCCGGAGTAGTCGTAAATGCTCGCGTTTATTATAGGTGTGATCGCAGCCCCGGCTTTTGTGTTCCTCGTGTTCGCGTTGGCGTTAGGTCGTAACCCCGTGAAGGCTGCCGCTTGGGGCGCAATACTGGGTATGGGGTTGATCGCCCTAGAGGCTGTTAGGAACCTGGGGCAAGTTTAGCGACGTTTTTGAGCATGATGCAGACGAAGGCGATGAGATGGAGGTCTGCCAGGGTTTGAGCACAGCGTTCGTAGTCTTTGACAAGTCTTCGGAAGCGGGTGACCCACGCGAAGGATCGTTCGACGACCCATCGTCTGGGCAGCAACACGAAACCGCGCTTGGCCTGCGGCAGTTTGATGACCTCGAGCGCAATGCCGCGTTCAGCGGCAGCGGCCGCTGGCTTCTCCCCGGTATAGCCCTGATCGACGAAAGCGATCTTCACGTTCTCTCCGGTCTCCGCCTGAACGGCCTTGGCGATACGGCCGACTTCGGCGCGATCATCCGCGTTGGCGGGCGTGACATGCAGAGCCAGAAGATGGCCAAGCGTGTCGACGGCCAAGTGGAGCTTCGATCCCTTTTTGCGTTTGGCGCCGTCATAAGCGGCGCGAGCGCCGCTCTCAGGGGTCGAGCGCAAGGTCCGGCTGTCGATGATGACGGCGGTTGGCTGCGCGCCTCGGCCCGCCGCAAGACGCAGGATGACGCGCAAGTCCTCAGCCAGAGTCTCGAAGCATCCCGCTTTCAGCCATCGCTGCGCCTGCTGGTAGACGATCTCCCATGGCGGCAGGTCATTCGGCATCCAGCGCCACGGGGCGCCCGTCTTCACGATATAGCGCATGCCGTTGAACACCTCGCGCAACGCGTGCGTGCGCTGCGCACTCTCCTCCGGCAAAAGCGTCAAATAAGGCGCCACAAGCGCCCATTCGCAATCGGAAACATCAGAGGGATAAGGCTTGCGGGACATCAACATCCCGCAACCCTCAGAATTTACAGTTAATCAGTTCCTAACAGCCTCTAATGGCCGCGATGATGATCCACAATGGCTGACGGAACTCGTGAAAGGGACGTCGATGCGGAAACCTAGTTTGAAAGCCGAAGACGGTGCGCAGTTCTTCGGCGTGGTTGAAACCGTTGACGGAAAGTTTCGCGCCAGTTGCTACGCCCAGATTGACTATAAGAATAGGGTCGAGACCGAAGAGCCGGAATATTACCTATGCGCAACCGAGGACGAGGCCGTAAGGTGGATTGAGCTACGGACCTCTCAACGCGGCTTTCCCAAGTACCAATTGACGCATAAGTAAGCGGTCTCGCGGCCGACTCCTTGCAAGCGCGAACGGAGCCGTCTCATGCACAAGAAAGCCGCCATACTCGAGGATCGCGGCGTAATCTCGGTGAGCGGCGAAGATGCGACGACCTTTCTCCAAGGCCTGCTGACCAACGACGTCGAACGGCTGGCCCGAGGCGAAGCGCGCTATGCGGCGCTGCTCACGCCGCAAGGCAAGATCCTGTTCGACATGATCGTCGTGCGCGCGGCTGATGCCGACGAGCCTTCCTATCTCATCGACTGCGCGGCGGCGCAGGCGGCCGATCTCGCCAGGCGGCTTGGCTTCTACAAGCTGCGCGCCAAAGTGGCGGTTGCTGACATGAGCGCGGATCGCGCCGTCGCCGCCTTCTGGGGCGCCGAGTTCCCGAGCGTCGTGGATGGCCTTCTCTACGCCGATCCGCGCGACCCGCGCTTAGGCTGGCGCGCGATCCTGCCGCGCCCGAGCGCCGCGGCGATCGGATCAGAGCACGCGGGCGAATACGAGGGCCTTCGGATCGCGGTCGGGGCTCCCAAGGGCGGTCTCGATTTTGCCTACGCGGACGCCTTCCCCCACGACGTTAATTTCGATCTGCTGCATGGGGTCGATTTCGAAAAGGGCTGCTATGTCGGCCAGGAGGTCGTCTCGCGAATGAAGCACCGCGGAACCGCCCGCAAGCGCGTCGCGCGCGTCAAACTGACTGGCCCGGCGCCGGCGCCGGGGACGCCGGTCATGGATGGCGAACGTTCCGTCGGCGCGCTCGGCTCTTCCTCGGGGCGCGAGGCGCTCGCGCTTCTGAGACTCGACCGCGCCGAGGAGGCGATGTCGGCGGGCCGGACATTGAGCGCGGGCGGCGTCGGCTTGGCGCTGGCGGAATAGGCGCGAGGCTGGCCTATGGCTGCCGCGGGGCGCCTCAGAACCCGCGCCGTTAACTTACTTGAGTCGCCAGCCTCATCGCTCGGCGATTGCTCAGTTTGTAAGCTTGACCCCGTCCGGACCTGTCTTTAGGGATCTTCCGGCCCGAGCCGCCAAATGGCTCGAAATACGGTGCGTCCGATCCATTGCTTCGGACGCCACAGGGAGGAATCAAATGAAACGGCTTCTGCTATCCGGCGCGATGCTTGGCGCCCTGCTTGCGTTTGTCGGGTCGGCGCAAGCCGCCGACAAGAAGACGCTCGTGTTCGTCGTGAACGGCGCGTCAGACTTCTGGAAGGCGGCTGAAGCCGGCGTCAAGAAGGCGCAGGGCGAACTGCCGAACTACAAGCTCGACTTCAAATATCCCGAACAGTCGTCTGCGGCGATCCAGACCCGTCTGATGGATGACCTCGTTGCGGCCGGCGTCTCGGGCATCATGGTCAGCGCGGTCGATCCCAAGACAATGACCGACGCGCTGGACCGTATCGGCAAGCAGGTGGCGTTGTTCACCACCGACAGCGACGCGCCCAAGAGCAGCCGCGTCGCCTATATCGGTTCGAGCAACGTCGACGCCGGCAAGCAGGCTGGCGAGATCGCGCTCAAGGCGATGCCGAACGGCGGCAAGTGCATGGGCTTCGTCGGTCTGCCCGGCGCCGACAACGCCCGCGAGCGCATCGAGGGCTTCAAGGACACGATCAAGGGCTCCAAGATCGAACTCGTCGACGTTCGCGCCGACGACATCGACCAAACCCGCGCCAAGCGCAATGTCGAGGACACGCTGACCGCCCATCCCGAGATCGACTGCATGGTCGGCTATTATTCCTACAACACGCCCCGCATCTACGAGGCGCTGAAGGAAGCGGGCAAGCTCGGCAAGATCACGATCATCGGCTTCGACGAGGATCCGATCACGCTCGGCGGCGTCAAGGAGGGGACGATCGCGTCGACGGTCGTCCAGCAGCCCTACGAATGGGGATATCAGGGCATGAAGGACATGGCCAAGTATCTCGACGGAGACAAATCGTTCATTCCGTCGAACGGTCTCATCATCATCCCGACCAAGATCATCAGCAAGGACAACGTCGACGCCTTCTGGGCGGAGCTGAAAGAGCGCCAGGGCAAATAAGAAAGCAGGACGAAGAGACGCGATCGGAGCGTCGCTTGGCTTCGTTTCGGGCGCCGCGCTTCCGCGCGGCGCCGTTTTTTGCTTAAGGACCGCCTTTGGCCGATCCTCTCCTTCGGCTGATCGACATCAGCAAGAGCTATCCCGGCGTCCGCGCGCTTGCGCGTGTCAGCCTGACGGTGAACCGGGGCGAGGTTCTCGCGCTGATCGGCGAGAATGGCGCGGGCAAGTCGACCTTGATGAAGATTCTCGGCGGGGTGGTGAAACCCGACCAGGGAACGATTGAGATCGACGGCGCCCCGCACAGTTCGTTCACCGTCTCCGAGTTGTTGAGTTCGGGCATCGCCTTCGTTCATCAGGAACTGAACCTTTTCGACAATCTCGACGTTGGCGCGAATGTGCTGATCGGGCGGGAGCCGCTGTCGGCCGGTCCCCTCAAGCTCGTCGACCGCAAGACGACGAAACGCGTCGTGGCGCCGTTGCTGCGGCGACTGGACGTCGACTTCGAGGTCGACGATCTGGTTTCCGACCTCTCCCTGGCGCAGCGCCAGCTGTTGGAGATCGCCAAGGCGCTTTCGCTCAACGCCCGCATCGTCATTATGGATGAGCCGACCTCCAGCCTGACATCCACCGAGACCGAGCGGCTGATGCGGGTTATCGGCGAGTTGAAGTCCAATGGCGTGTCGATCATTTTTATCACCCACCGGCTGAACGAGGTCGAAACCTGCGCCGACCGCGTGGTCGTCCTCCGGGACGGCTCGGTCGTTGGCGAGCTTGCTCATGACCAGATCCATCGCGACGCGATGATCCGCCTCATGATCGGGCGGGACCTCAAGTCGTTGTACATCCCGCCCAAATCGCCACCCGGCGCCAACGTTCT
Source organism: uncultured Alphaproteobacteria bacterium (assembly GCA_963726105.1). Classification (GTDB taxonomy): domain Bacteria; phylum Pseudomonadota; class Alphaproteobacteria; order Rhizobiales; family Beijerinckiaceae; genus Roseiarcus. The sequence goes on along the minus strand of CAVSBJ010000006.1, from coordinate 18,756 downwards.
GGAGGTCGAGGGTTTGCGCACCCTTTCGCACCCCGGGCATGCCGTGAGCCTTTCGCTGAGAGCCGGCGAGATCCTAGGGATGGCCGGTCTGATCGGGGCGGGGCGAACCGAGCTTGCCCGAGCCGTGTTCGGCATTGATCCCGTATCGGGAGGCGAGATTCGGCTGAACGGCGCGTCCGTCGCCATTCGTTCAGCCAAAGACGCGATCGCGCACGGAATTTATCTGGCTCCAGAGGACCGCAAGCGCAGCGGTCTCGTGCTCGAGGATTCGGTGACCGAGAACATCTCGCTGCCCGATCTTTTGTCTTTCGCGCGGTATTTCCTCGTCAACTCGCCGGCGGAGCGCAAGAACGCGGAACGGCAGCGCCAGTCCCTCAACATCAAGACGGCCGATGTCGAGACGGTGGTCGGCACGCTATCCGGGGGCAATCAGCAGAAGGTGGTCCTCGCCAAATGGTTGTCGATGAAGCCCAAGGTGATGATCTTCGACGAGCCGACGCGCGGCATCGACGTCGGGTCAAAGTCTGAAATCTATTCGCTGATGCGGGGGCTGGCTGATACAGGCGTGGCGATCTTGATGATTTCTTCCGACATGGAGGAGGTGATCGGAGTCAGCGACCGAATCGTGGTGATGCTGGAAGGCGCGATCAGCGGAACGCTGAACCGCGACCAGTTCAGCGAGGAGAACGTGATGCGGCTCGCCGTGGCTCATGGACCGGAGCAGAGTGCGGCGTGATGCTGAAGAAAGATCTCGGGCTTTTCCTGCTCATCGTCGTCGTCGGCGCGGTGGTGGCGTTTCTCAACCCCCGATTCATTTCGCCGGTCAATCTGGCGAATACAGCCAATCTCGTCGGGCTGTTTGGCCTGTTCTCGATCGGCGAAGGCTTTGTCATCATCACCGGCGGTATCGACCTTTCGATCGGCTCGGAATTCGCCCTGTTCGGCGTCGTCTTCGTCGACCTGCTCGTGAACTATCACCTGCCGTGGATTCTCGCCGTCCTCATCATCATCGGTTTCGGCGTGCTCCTTGGCTGGGTGCATGGGTTTCTCGTCACGCGAATGAACCTGCAGCCCTTCGTCGTAACCCTGTGCGGGCTCCTGATTTATCGCGGGATCGCGCGCTGGTACACCAACGACGGGACAGCCGGATTTGAGTTCGGGCAGAGCTTTCCGGCGCTTGAATGGATCACCACCGGACGAACCTACGGCATCCCGCACACCTTCGTCATCTTCCTTATCGTCGCGGCGATCATGGGGGTGCTGCTGCACCGCTCGGTCTTCGGGCGCTACCTGTTCGCCATCGGCAAGAACGAAGAGGCGGCGCGTTTCTCCGGCATCGCGACCAAGAGGATCATCGTTGCGGCCTACGTCATTTGCGGCGCGCTCGCCGGCGTTTCGTCAATTTTCCTCACGATGTACACGCGCTCGATCTCTCCCGCATCGCATGGCAATTTCTATGAGCTTTACGGAATTGCGGCTGCAGTTCTCGGCGGCTGTTCGCTGCGCGGCGGCGAGGGCTCGATCCTGGGCATCGTGCTCGGCGCCATTCTGCTTCAGGTTCTGCAGAACCTGGTCAATCTGCTCGGCATTCCGAGTTCGCTCAATTTCGCCGTCATGGGAACGGTCATCCTGATTGGAGTGCTGGCCGACCAGCAACTCGTGCGGCTGAGGCAAGGCCGCGCCGACCGGGCGAAGGACAATCTCCGCGCGGCGGCCCCGCTCGCGAGGTAGCGAGAGCCTAGGCCGACCGGGAAGGCGTTCCGGCCTGAGGACAGCGCTCAAGGCGCCGTCAAGCCCCGGACAAGACAGAAGTCGCATGCCGATGCTGAAGCGGGTAGGCTCCCGTCCGCGGTGCTTTGTCCGCAGCTTGGTCAGGTCAGAGGCAAGCGATGATGCTGGAGGGCGCAACCATCCTCGCGCTTGTCGTCGCCGCGTTCGTGGTCATCACCGCTCTCATGGGCGTGCGCCAGGTGCCTCAGGGCTACAATTATACGGTCGAGCGCTTCGGCCGCTACCACAGGACCTTGAGCCCGGGCCTTGGGCTTATCGTTCCCTACATCGATTCCGTCGGCCGCAAGCTCAACGTCATGGAGCAGGTCATGGATGTCCCGAGCCAGGAGATCATCACCAAGGACAATGCGACCGTGACCGTGGACGGCGTCGCCTTCTATCAGGTCCTCGACGCGCGCCGGGCAGCTTATGAGATCTCCGATCTTCAAATGGCGCTGCGCAACATCGTCATGACCAATGTGCGCACGGTCATGGGCTCGATGGACCTGGACCAGCTGCTCTCGCACCGCGACGAGATCAACGCGCGGCTTTTGACGGTGATCGACGCTGCCTCGGAGCCTTGGGGCATCAAGGTCACGCGCGTCGAGATCAAGGATATCGTGCCACCCAGAGACCTTGTCGACGCGATGGGGCGGCAGATGAAAGCCGAGCGCGAGAAGCGGGCCGTGATCCTCGAGGCTGAAGGCATGCGACAGTCCGACATTACCCGCGCGGAAGGGCGCAAGGCCGCGCTCGTGCTCGAAGCCGAAGGCCGGCGCGACGCGGCATTCCGCGCCGCCGAGGCGGTTGAGCGAACCGCTGCGGCGGAGGCGATGGCGACGCGGGTCATCAGCGAGGCGACCGCCAACGGCGACGTGGTCGCGGTGAACTTCCTGATCGCGGAGAAATATATCGCCGCCCTCCACGCGCTCGCGCAATCGCCCAATCAGAAGCTCGTGATCGTGCCCATGGAATTGAGCTCGCTTGCCGGCACGCTTGGCGGACTGAGCCAGATCGCCGCGAGCGCCATGGGCGCGGAGGCCGTCGCCGCCCCGCGGCCGCCTGCTCGGCCGCGTCCGCCGGGTCCTGTGCCGAACACGCCGCCGGTTTCCCCTTGGCAAGGCTCGGAGAACGCGCCGCCGGGCGGGGTTTCTTCCTGAAGGGGATCGCTCGGAGCCTACGATGAACGCCCTGGAACCGCCGCACCTCGTCGCGCTCACGTGGCTTGTCGCGGGGCTCGTTCTCAGCGGGATCGAGACGCTCGCGCCGGGCGCGTTCTTCATATGGTTCGGCGCCGCGGCGGCCATCGTCGGAGCCGTCGACTATGTCCTGCCGATGGGCCTCGTCGCGCAGCTCATCCTGTTCGCCGTTCTGGTGGCGACGCTGGTTCTCATCGGGCGACGGGTCTACGGATCGTTCGACAAGGGGCCCGGGCCGCTGCCCCGGAGCCGCGCGCATGCGATGGTCGGGGCCGACTTCTTTTTGGATGAAGCGATCGCCCGAGGCTATGGGCGCATCCGCGTCGGCGACAGTTCCTGGCGCGTCGCCGGACCGGACTGCCCGGCGGGCGCCATGGTGCGGGTGGTCGCCGTGGAGAACGGTTCGCTCTTGCGCGTCGAGCGGGTCGACTGACCCCGCCGCGCGGGGTCAGGGACCCGCGGCTCACCGGTAGACCAGCACCGGAATGGTCGAGTGCGTCAGCACCTTTGCCGTTTCGCTGCCGAGCAGCAAGGCCGAGATCCCGCGCCGTCCGTGCGAGGCCATGACGATGAGATCGCAGCCGAGCGCCTGCGCGGCGTCGATGATGGCGCGATAGGGCTGGTCGTGAACCTCGCGGATCGTCTCGCACGGCACGCCCGCCGCCTGCGCGGCCATCTTCACCTGCTCCATCGCTCTCTCCGACAGGATGCGCGACTGCTCCTCGTAATCGCCCTCGTCGACGGGAACGAGAACGGCGTCCATGGCCGCGGCGCGGTACGGCTCGGCGACCGTCAGTCCCGTGACCTTCGCGCCGGATTCCTTGGCGAGTTGCACGCCATAGAGAATCGCCTTGCGCGACAGGTCTGAACCATCCGTCGGAATCAGAATGTGCTTGAACATGGATCCTCCCCGGCTATCGGCCGCCTCCCCATCCGCTCGCCCCGACGGAGCGCAGAACAACCAGAAGAACGACCGAGCCGATCGCCGCCTCGATGATCATCCCCGTAAGCCCGCTCCAGAAGTGCAGGTTGAAGCGCGGCAGCAGCCACTCGCCAATCAGCGCTCCGACGATTCCGACCGCGGCGTCGCCGATCAGTCCAAAACCATTACCCCGCAGCACCTTGCCGATCAGCCATCCGGCGAGCGCGCCAACCAGCAGGATAACGATCATGCGCTCATTGGAAAGATGCACTGAGATCCCCTCCCGCGGAACCTAGCTCAATACACGCCAGTTCATAGATGGCTCAAGCCGCGGAGCGACAGCTTGTCATGCAGTTGCGGCGATGGCTTCCGGGGGGTAAATTTGCTTCCACGGGGGCCATTATAGCCCGGGTTTCCGTATTCGCCCCCTAAACCTCCCAAGGAGCCATCCCATGGCCTTCACGCTGCCAGATCTTCCCTATCCGCATGACGCCCTGAAACCCTACATGTCGGCGGAGACCCTCGAATTCCATCACGACAAGCATCATCTCGCCTACGTCAACAACGGCAATAACGCGCTAAAAGGAACCGAATGGGAGGGCAAGCCGCTCGAGGAGATCGTCAAGGGCTCGTTCGGCAAGAACCCCGCCGTGTTCAACAACGCCGGCCAGCACTATAACCACATCCATTTCTGGAAATGGATGAAGCCGAACGCGAGCAACAAGATTCCTGGCGAACTTGAAAAGGCGCTGAAGGATTCGTTCGGCTCGATCGAAAAGGCCAAAGAGGACTTCATCCAGGGCGGCGTCACCCAGTTCGGCTCGGGCTGGTCGTGGCTCGCGCTCAAGGATGGCAAGGTTCAAGTCATGAAGACGCCGAACGGGGAGAACCCGCTCGTCCACGGCGCGAAGCCCATCCTCGGCGTCGACGTGTGGGAGCACTCCTACTACATCGACTATCGCAATCGCCGGCCCGACTATCTCAAGGCCTGGGTCGATCACCTCATCAATTGGGAATATGTCGCCGAGCTGCTCGGGCAGAAGTAAAGCCCAGTCGCCGCCTCCGGCTAACGCGCCGGAGGCGTCCGCCTCAGTCCGTCAGGTTCAGCGTCTTTTGGGCGCAGATGTCGACGTCTGACGCGTCCATCGACTGGCCGTCGCTGAAGGTTCCGTGCAAGTCCACACGACAGTTGAACGGTCGCGGCAGCTGAGCCGCGACGTGACCGCCCGATTTCAGCGCGCCCAGCACTTTCTTCCAGCTCACCAAGCCGCTCTCAGTCGCCTGGAGCTGGACGAGATCGGCCTTGCGTGAGTTCGTCACAACGACCGTGGCCGTGGGCGCGCTCTCAGCCGCCTTCGGCTTGAGTTTCGTGACCGTGTTCTGCGCCAGCGCCGGCGTGGCGATAAGGCCGCATAGCGGTGCGGCAAGCGCCACGGCCAAGGTCCATTTCGTCATCAATCTCCTCCCGCCCCGGGCTCGAGTTCAAGAGCTTGCGCTTGCGACGATGGCGCAAGAATGGCGGACGTGACCTCCGCTAACCGCGCGCCAACTTCACATGTTGCGCGGGGAGACCGAGCCCTCTGGCTCAGGTTCGACTGAGCGGCGCTCCGCGGCGGCGCGCAGCATCGGCACCACGTCTTCGATTTTTTCCGCCACCAGATAGCGCGCCTCGAAGCCTTCGCGAATGAAGCCTTCGATACGCATGTGGGCGAGCAGCGCGAGCAGCGGGCGCCAGAAGCCGCCGATGTCGGCGATGAGGATCGGCTTCGTGTGACGATTAAGCTGAGCCCAGGTCAGCTGCTCGACCAATTCTTCCAGCGTGCCAACTCCACCCGGCAAGGCGACGAAGGCGTCAGCGCGATCGAACATCGCCTGCTTGCGTTCGTGCATGTCCTCGACGACCAGCATCTCCTGGACGTCGGTCAGCGGATGCTCCTTGCGGATGAGAAAGCTCGGTATGATCCCGGTCACATAGCCGCCGCCCGCCAACGTCGACCGGGCGAGACGGCCCATCAGCCCTTCGCCGCCGCCGCCATAGACGAGGCCGACGCCCCCGGCCGCGAGCGCCCGCCCGAGCTCTTCCGCCGCCTCGCCGAACCGCGCGTCGGCGCCGTCACTCGATCCGCAATAGACGCAAACGTTTCGAATCGCGCTCATGTTTAAGATTTGCCGCCCGTGGCCGAGCGGCGTCAAGCCGCGCGGTCAGTTCTCCTCAAGTCCGATCTCGCGCAGGATCTCGCTTTGATGTTCGCCGAGCGTCGGCGAACGGCGGTCGAGCGCAAGCGGATTGTCGCTCATGAGGATCGGACTCCGAAGGCCAGGCGTTCCCTGCGGCTCGATGCGCATGCCGCGCGCTTTGAATTGCGGATCTTCGAACAGGTCGGCGATCGTGTTGATCGGCCCTGCCGGAACGACCGCCTTTTCCATTGCGGCGAGAAGGTCGTCACGCTTCCACAGGCGGGTCTTCTCGACCAGCGCGCGCTCCATCTCGTCGCGGTTCGTCACCCGCCCGGGATTGGTTGCAAAACGCGGATCGCGCGCCATTGCCTCCAGGCCCAGCACCCCGCAGAGCCGCGCGAACTGCCCGTCATTGCCGACCGCGACGATCAGCCAGCCGTCAGCGACCGGAAACGTCTGGTAGGGCGCGAGATTGACATGGGCGTTGCCCATCCGCTTGGGCGATCGGCCGGACGCGAGAAAGTTCATCGCCTGATTGGAGAGCATCGTGATCATCGAGTCGAACAGCGAAAGATCGATGTGTTGCCCGCGCCCGGTCCGCTCGCGCGCGATCAGCGCTGCCTCGATACCGATGACCCCGTAAAGCCCGGTGAACAGATCGCTGATCGCGACGCCGGCCTTCTGCGGCGACCCGTCCGGCTCGCCGGTGATGCTCATCATTCCCGACATGCCCTGAATCAGGAAATCGTAGCCCGCGCGCTTGGCGTAAGGCCCGGTCTGCCCGAAGCCGGTCACCGAGCAATAGATGAGCCGCGGATTGAGCGCTTTCAGGCTCTCGTAGTCGAGGCCGAATTTCTGCAGGCCCCCGACCTTGAAATTCTCGATCAATATGTCCGAGCGCGCCGCGAGCCGGCGCACGATCTCGCGACCGCGCTCGGTCTTGAAGTCGGCGACGATCGAGCGTTTTCCCCGATTGCACGAATGGAAATAGGCGGCGGAGCGCTCGCCTTCGGTGTCGATGAACGGAGGTCCCCAGGCGCGCGTCTCGTCGCCCTCGGGGCTCTCGACCTTGATGACGTCGGCGCCGAGGTCTGCGAGCGTCTGCCCGGTCGTCGGCCCGGCGAGCACGCGCGCGAGCTCGAGCACGCGAAGGCCAGCGAGCGCGCTCGTGTTCAAAAGAAAGCCTGCAAGCCGGTTTGCGCACGGCCGAGGATCAGCGCGTGAACGTCGTGCGTGCCCTCATAGGTGTTGACCGTCTCGAGATTGGCGAGGTGACGCATCACCTTGAACTCGATCTGGATGCCGTTGCCCCCATGCATGTCGCGCGCGGCCCGCGCGATGTCGAGCGCATCGCCGCAATTCGAGCGCTTGACGAGCGAGATCATCTCGGGCGCCGCCCTGCCCTCGTCCATCAGCCGTCCGACCCTGAGCGACGCCTGGAGGCCAAGCGCGATCCTCGTCTGCATGTCGGCGAGCTTCTTCTGGAAGAGCTGGGTCTGAGCGAGCGGCCGGCCGAATTGCTTGCGGTCGAGGCCATATTGGCGGGCGCCGAGCCAGCAATCCTCCGCCGCGCCCATCGCGCCCCAGGATATGCCGTAGCGCGCGCGATTGAGGCACCCGAACGGCCCCTTCAAGCCGGCGACATTCGGCAGGAGCGCGCTCTCCGGCGCTTCGACATTGTCGAGCACGATCTCGCCGGTGACCGAGGCGCGCAACGACAGCTTGCCCTCGATCTTGGGCGCAGACAGTCCCTTCATGCCCTTTTCGAGGATGAAGCCGCGAATCTGATCGTTATGCGCGCGCGACTTCGCCCACACGACGAAGACGTCGGCGATCGGGGCGTTGCTGATCCACATCTTCGAGCCCGTGAGCCGGTAGCCGCCGTCGATCTTCTCGGCCCGCGTCATCATGCCGCCGGGGTCGGAGCCGGCGTTCGGCTCGGTGAGCCCGAAGCAGCCGATCAGCTCGCCGCGCGCGAGGCCCGGCAGGTATTTGCGGTGCTGGTCGGAATCGCCATAGGCGTGGATCGGATACATGACGAGCGAGCTCTGCACGCTCATCATCGAGCGGAAGCCCGAATCGACGCGCTCGACCTCGCGCGCAACGAGGCCGTAGGAAACATAGCCTGCGCCGGCGCAGCCGAACTCCTCCGGCAGCGTCACCCCGAGCAGGCCCGATTTGCCCATCAGCCGGAACAGCTCAGGGTCGGTCTTTTCCTCGAGATAGGCCTTCTGGACGCGGGGCGCGAGCTCCTTTGCGGCGAAGTCGCGCGCCGTGTCGCGGATCATCCGCTCGTCTTCGGTGAGCTGGCCCTCGATGAGGAGGGGGTCGTCCCACTGGAAGGGACCGAGATCCGGCCCGTGAAAGGCGCTCATCGCAACATCCTCGGGGGCCCTGGCGCCCGCCCCCCGATCTATATTGGCCGACGCGCAAGGCGTCGAGGGTTAGGAGCCAGGCGTCCAAAGGGAGACAGGCGCCCCGTCCGCTCGCCTGGGCCGCCTTTACAACCCTGGGGCGAGCGGTCGCGGCGCTCAACGACACTAAACGCGAATAAATCCGCTTAAACGCGCCTAAACGTCAGTAAAATGGCTAGCGTTTACTAGCGCTTACTTTTTGGATCGAGGCTTTTCAAGAGGTTATGAGCGAAAACAATAAGCGAAAATCGTCCTTCTATCTAAAGTTGCATTCTGACCGATTCTAGCCCGCACGCCGGCGACGTATGTCGCTCCGTCTCCATGGCCTGCTCCATGGCTTGGGTCGCCAACGCCGATGACACCCGTGGCGACTTTGATCACGCTCCGCTATCTCATGGCGCCGCATCGTCCGGTCGGCGCCATCGGCGTTTGCGAATTGCTGCTTTTGAGAGGAGGTCTCGCATGTCTCAACCCGAACATTTCGACGTTCTGATCCTCGGCAGCGGAGGCGGCGGCAAGCTCACCGCCTGGCACAACGGGCGATCGGGCCGCCGGGTCGCGGTGGTCGAGCGCAAATGGATCGGCGGCTCCTGCCCCAACATCGCATGCCTGCCCAGCAAGAACGAGATCCATAGCGCCGAGGCGGCCCATTTCGCGCGCAACGGCGCCGAGTTCGGCGTGATCACCGGCCCAATCAAGATCGACATGGGCAAGGTCCGCCAGCGCAAGCGGGAGATGGTCGAAAGGCTCGTCGCCGCGCATCTGAAGAACTACAACGAAAGCGGCGCCGAACTGGTGATGGGCGACGGGCGCTTCGTCGCGCCGAAAACGCTCGAAGTGAAGCTGAACGATGGAGGCATGCGCACGCTGACGGGAACCCAGGTCTTCATCAATGTGGGAACGCGCGCCGCCATTCCCGACATTCCCGGCCTCGAAGCCGCGAAGCCCCTCACCCATATCGAAGCGCTCGAACTCGACATTGTGCCGCCGCATCTGATCGTGATCGGCGGCGGCTATGCCGGCCTCGAATTGGCGCAGGCCTATCGCCGCTTCGGCGCCGCAGTCACCGTCGTTGAGGCCGGGCCTCAGCTGATGGGCCGAGAGGACGCCGACGCCTCGCAGGAAATCCGGCGGATCCTGACCGAAGAGGGCATTCAAACCCACGTCGGCGCCGAACTCATCAAGGTCAGCGGCCAATCCGGAACCGCGGTCAGCGTTGCGCTGCGCACGAGTTCCGGCGAACAGACGATCGAGGGCAGCCATATCCTCGTCGCCGCCGGCCGCGTTCCGAACACAACCGGCATCGGGCTCGACACAGCCGGCGTCGAGCTCACCGATCGCGGTTTCGTCAAGGTCAACGAGCGGCTGGAGACAAGCGCTCCGGACGTCTGGGCGCTCGGCGATTGCGCCGGCAGCCCGTTGTTCACGCACATATCCGAAGACGACTTTCGCATCGTTCGCGACAATCTCGCCGGAGGGAGCCGAAACACGCGCGATCGGTTCGTTCCCTATTGCATGTTCACCGATCCGCCGCTCGCGCATGTGGGCTTGAGCGAGCGCGAAGCCGAGCGTCTCGGCGTCAAGACGCGCATCGCCAGATTGCCCATGAAGGCGGTGCTGCGCGCGCAGGCGACGGGCGAAACCGACGGCTTCATGAAAGCGCTTGTCGGAGCGGGCGACGACCGGATTCTCGGCTTCACCATGGTCGGCGCTCAGGCCGGAGAGGTGATGGCGGTCGTCCATACGGCGATGATGGCGGACATGCCCTACACGAAACTCCGGGAAGCCGACCTCACGCATCCGACCTTTGCCGAGGGACTGGGCTTCCTCTTCGCCAACACGCCGCCCCGGTCAAACTAACCCCGTGCGGAAACGACAATCGCCCGCTATTCTCTGAGGCCCATGCAAAACAATCCGCTGTCGCACGGCCTGTGGGAAATGACCGCCCCCCCGGCCCCGCCCACCTCGCCGCTCAAGGGCGAGGTCCGGGCCGATGTGGCGATCATCGGCTGCGGCTATACCGGGCTCTCGACGGCGCTGCATTGCGCGGAGTCCGGCGCCAAGGTTGTCGCGCTGGAGGCGGTCGAGATCGGTTTCGGCGGCGCCGGGCGCAATGTCGGCCTGGTCAACGCCGGCATGTGGCTTGCGCCCGACGATGTCGCGACGAGGCTTGGGCCCGACCATGGCGAGCGGCTGCTCACATTGCTTGGCGATGGGCCCTCCGAGGTTGAGGCGCTGGTCACCCGGCATGGGCTCGACTGCGAATTCGCGCGCAACGGCACGCTGCACTGCGCGATCGGACCGTCGGGCCTCGCCAAGATCGAGGAGCGCTGCGCGCAATGGGCGGCACGCGGCGCGCCGGTGAAACTTCTCAGCCGCGAGGAGACGGCGCGGCGGATCGGCGTCGACATCTACGCAGGCTCATTGCTCGACCTGCGCGCCGGCACGATCCAGCCGCTGGCTTATGCGCGCGGGCTTGCCCGCATTGCGCTCGCCGCAGGCGCAGGCGTTTACACCCAGAGCGCGGTGCGCGCGGCGGAGCAGACGGGCAAGGTCTGGCGTCTCAAGACGGACGGCGGCACCGTGACGGCGGACTGGATCGTGGTCGCCACCGACGCCTATGCCGAGCGGGGCCCGTGGCCGCAGGGGAAGCGCGAGCAGATCCGCGTGCCCTATTTCAATTTCGCCACCCGCCCGCTGAGCGCCGAGCTCAGGGCCTCGATCCTGCCGGGGCGCGAGGGCTGCTGGGACACGCGGATGATCATGAATTCCTTCCGCTTCGATCAAGCCGGACGGCTTCTCTTCGGCAGCATCGGGGCGCTGCGTCTCGCTGGCCTCGAGGTCCACCGCGCGTGGGCCAAGCGCGCGCTCAAGAAGACGTTTCCGCAAGTTCACGAGGTCGCGTTCGAAGCCCAGTGGTATGGAATGATGGGCATGACCGGAAACGCGCTGCCGCGCTTCCATCGCCTCGCTCCCAATGTCGTGACCTTCTGCGGCTACAATGGCAGGGGCATCGGCACCGGCACGGTGTTCGGGCGTCTGCTCGCGGAGCATGTTCTCGGAAAACTCAGCGAAAAGGACCTGCCGCTGCCAGTTACGGAGCCGGAGGCGCCCGCTTTTCCGGCCTTGAGGGAAGCCTATTACGAGGCTGGAGCCCAAATCGCCCATGCCGTCGGCGCACGGCTGTAAACCGGCAAGGTTACCGGACCCGCGAACTCCCGCGGGCGCAAGCGGCTGTCTTGATTTTAACACCTTGTCTGGCTATCGGGCTCGCATCGATGTCCGACTGACGACTCGACATCGCGTCTTGCGGCGCGACGAGGAAGCCTTCCGCACCGATAGCGGACTGGCGACATCCGGCCGCTCACTTCAACTTGATCTACGGGACTGCATCTATGGCTACGGGAACCGTCAAATGGTTCAACGCAACGAAGGGCTTTGGCTTCATCCAGCCCGATGACGGCGGCAAGGACGTGTTCGTCCATATCAGCGCCGTCGAGCGCGCGGGTCTCCGCGAACTCAACGAGGGGCAGAAGGTCGCCTATGAAATTGTCGCGGACAAGCGCACCGGACGCTCGTCGGCGGGCAACCTGAAGGTCGCCTGATTTTCTCATCCAATCTGGCGCGCTAGAAACTCAAGCCCCGGCGACAAGGCCGGGGCTTTTTGTTTATGGTGGCCGCCTCAAGGGAGGCGGCCATGGCTCGGCGAGCACAAGAGACGTTTCTGGGGCTCGACATGGGCACCTCCTCGGTGAAGGCGCTGCTTGTCGATTTCGAGCAGCGCGTGCTTGCGGAAGCTTCGGTCCCGCTGAGCGTTTCGCGCCCGCATCCCTTGTGGAGCGAGCAGAACCCTTCCGATTGGGTCGAGGGGGTCGAGGCGGCGGTCGCCGCCGTCCGCCGCCAGGCCCGATCCGAGTTCGCGAAATTGTCCGGCGTCGGTCTCTCGGGCCATATGCATGGCGCGACGCTTCTCGACGCTGACGACAAACCGCTGAGACCCGCGATTCTGTGGAACGACGGGCGGTCGTTCGCCGAATGCGCCGAACTCAAGCGGCGCGTCCCCGATCTTGAACAGCGCACCGGCAATCTCGCCATGCCAGGCTTCACCGCGCCGAAAATGCTGTGGGTCGCGACGCACGAGCCCGAGATCGCCAAGGCGACGAAGCGCGTGCTGTTGCCGAAGGACTATGTGCGCCTGCGGCTCTCGGGCGAGGCGGTGTCCGAAATGTCCGACGCCTCGGGCACGCTCTGGCTCGATGTCGGACGCCGGCGCTGGGACGAAACTTTGCTTGCGGCGACCGGCCTGACTGAGAAGGCCATGCCGCGCCTGGTCGAGGGCTCGGAAGTGTCCGCCTATCTCGCGCCGGAAATCGCCGTTGCGTGGGGTCTCGAGGGTCGCACGGTTCCGATCGCCGGCGGGGGCGGCGACAACGCCGCCTCGGCGATCGGCGTCGGCGCCACGGCGCCAGGGTCCGGCTTCGTTTCGCTCGGCACGTCGGGCGTCATCTTTTCCGTCACCGACCGTTTCGTCAGCCTCCCCGAGCGGACGTTGCATGCGTTTTGCCATGCGTTGCCAAATCGCTGGCACGGCATGGCGGTGATGCTCTCGGCCGCTTCGTCGCTCGCCTGGGTCGCTGGTGTCCTGGGGCGCGAGGACGACATCGGCGGATTGATCGCGGGGGCGGATTCGTTCGCGCGGTCGCCCACCGCTGTCGCTTCCGCGCCGATTTTCCTCCCCTACCTCAGCGGCGAGCGTACGCCCCACAACGACGCTGCGGCCACCGCAACGTTCACGGGACTGCGCGCCGGGCACGACGCCGACGCGCTGGTGTTCGCGGTCATGGAGGGCGTCGCCTTCTCGTTCGCGGATGGAGTTGACGTTCTGGACGCGGCCGGCGCGCGGCCGGTCCGGCCGTTGCTTGTTGGCGGCGGCGCGCGGTCAGAATTCTGGGCGCAGATGATCGCCGACGTCACCGGCTTGACGATCGATCTCGCTTCCGGCGCGGAAGCGGGCGCGGCGCTTGGCGCGGCCAGGCTCGGCATGCTTGCCGCTGGAGCGGGGAGCGTCGAAGCGGTTTGCCCAAGACCACCGATCCAGCGGGAGTTCAAGCCCGATCCGAACCGCGCCGCCGTTTATGCTCCACGCCTCAAGCGCTACCGCGCGCTCTACCAGGCCGAGAAAGCGACACGGGCCTAGGCGACGCGCCACTTGGCGACGACGTCGCCTATCGCGGTCACCAGGATTTGCACGCCGATGCACATGAGGAGGAATGCTGTCAGCCGCACGATAACCTGCCGCGCCGTGGGTCCCATCAGCCCGGTCAGGCGATCGGAGAAGCGATAGCCGATCCAGATGATCGCCGCGTTGGCGACCGCCGCGACGCTCGCGCCGAGGAAGAACGCCGCGAGGCCAACACTGCTTAACGGCTTCTCGGCGCCGATCGTAATCGCGACAGCAATGGTGCCGGGCCCGGTGGTGAACGGCAAGGTCAGCGGAAAGAACGCGAGCTGCATCGGATCATCGTCGCTGTTCGGCGTCGCTTCCCGCTCGTGGCGCTTCTGGTCCGGATGCGAATCGCTCGTGGTCAAGAGCTGGAAACCGCTCAGCGCGATCACCGTCCCGCCGCCGATGCGCAAGGCGTCGATCGAGACGCCGAAAAAGGACAGGATGTAGGTCCCGGTCCACAACGCCCCGAACATGATGCAGAGCGAATAGAGGCCGACCCGCGCCGCGATCTTCTCCCGGTCCAGGGAGCTGAAGTCCTTGGTGAAGCCATAGAAGATAAGCGCCCCGCCGATCGGGTTGATGATCGAGAACAGGGACGGGAACGCGAACAGAAACGCGGAATTCGCGGTCGTGGCGAAGGTCCGGGAGTCCAACGCGCCCAAGATTTGCTCCATGCTCGCCCCCCATTTGACGAGGATTGCGTGAACAGCGCGCTCTGTTTTCGCGCTTTCCCTCTAACCTTTTGAGAAGCCTCCTGCGCTAGCCTTCTCGCGTCAACCGCGAACCCGAGGGAGATCCGTGGCCGGTCCACTCGCCCTGTGGGCGGCGTTGCAGAGCGCGGTCCTGGAGACCTTCAGCGCCTCGTCCGCCTATGGCGGCCCTGCGCTCCTCGGCGCGCTCGCGTTCTCCGCGCTCTACTATGCGGGCCGGCGGCGCGCGCGGGGCCGACGCGTCAACGCGAGGGGCTTCCTCCGCTCGATCTTCCCGCGCCGCATTCTCCTCCATCCGTCCTCGCTGATCGACATGCGCCTGTGGGCGCTGAACGCAATCGTGTTCGCTTCGGCTTACGCGATGCTGGGCTTCGGCCTGTTCTTCTGGCGCGACGCGATCGTCGCCTGGCTGACCCGCGAATTCGGGCTGCACGCGCCTCTCCTCTGGCCAGCTTGGACCGTGCTCGCCCTCGCGACCGTGCTGCAGATCCTGGCCTACGAACTCGCCTACTGGTCCGCCCACTATGGCTTTCACAAGATCCCGGCTTTGTGGGAGTTTCACAAGGTCCACCATTCCGCCGAGGTGATGACGACCCTGACCGAGCTGCGCCAGCACCCGGTCGAGATCATCGTATTCATGAACTGGATCGGGCTCGCGACCGGAATCGTGTTCGGCGTCATGACCTACGCCTTCGGTCCCGGCGTGCGCCCGTTCACGCTTCTGAACGGCAACATCCTCACCATGGCGTTTCTCCTGACCTATGGGCATCTGCGGCACAGCCATATGTGGATCGCGTTCACCGGAGTGGCCGGCCGGATCCTGCAGAGTCCGGCCCATCACCAGCTCCATCACTCCGCCAACCCCGCTCATTTCGACAAGAACCTCGGCTTTGCGCTTGCTCTCTGGGACTGGGGGTTCGGCACGCTCGCCGTTCCCGCCAAGACGCGCGAACCCATCGTGTTCGGCGTCGGCGACGAGGGGGGAGCGTTCCGCTCGACACTCTCCGCCCTTGTCACGCCCTGCGCACGGCTTCCCGGCCATGTGCTGAAGCTCCTCCAAAGAACCGCGGTTGCGCGCGGCGCCGCCAGCGCCGCCCCAATGCCGCCGCCCTGACCGGCGGGTTCCCCTCGCTGCCGAATCTCCCTATTCTCCCAACGCGACCCAGATCGATGAGGAGAAGTTCTCGTGCCGGCAGACAAGTCCGCGCGCCGGCGCGGCGTGCTGCTGGTCCTCATCTCCGCGGTCCTCTGGAGCCTGGCGGGCTTGTTCGCTCGCCTTCTCGTCCATCTTGACGTCTGGACAGTGATGGGTTGGCGGGCGCTGCTGGGCGCGGCCTCGATCGCGGCGGTGGGCCTGATCGAATGGCGAAACGGGCGCCTCGAAAATCCGCTCGGCTTCGGCGCGCTGTCGCCGGTCGTGGCGCTGCTGGCGATGATCGCGATCTCCGCCTACACCGCCTCGGTGATGACGACGACCATCGCCGATGTCATGGTGATCTACGCCACCCTGCCCTTCGTCGCAGCGGCGATCGGCTTTCTCATCAATGGCGAGCGCGTCTCGACCCACACCGTCATCGCCTCGAGCGTCGCCCTCGTCGGCATCATCGTCATGGTGGCGAGCGGGCTCGGCTCCGGGCGTCTCCTGGGGCAGGCGCTGTCGATGCTGATGACGCTCGCCTTTGCCGGCATGATTGTTTTGCAGCGTCGCCAGCCGGGCGCTTCGGTGATTGTCGTCAATTGCCTCGGAGCCATCGGTTCCGGCATCTTTGGCCTCGCCAATTCGCCGCTCGAACCCATCAGCCTTACTGATTTCGCGATCCTGTTCGCCTTCGGCCTGACGACGATCGGCCTCGCCTTCGTCCTCTTCATGGAGGGGGCCAAGTTCATTCCGTCCGCGGAAGCGGGCCTGATCAGCCTCCTGGATGTTGTGCTCGGGCCGCTCTGGGTGTTTATCGCTTTCGGCGAGAACCCGGGCCTGGCGACCCTGCTCGGCGGCGCGATTGTGCTTGGCGCCGCTATATGGCGGATCGCGCCCGAGTTGAGGCAGGAACGGGTTTCGTAAGGGTATTGGGAGGAATCATGAACGGCGAGCGTTTTGCCCTGGTGACGGGCGCGGGTTCGGGGGTCGGGAAAGCATCGGCGCTGGCTTTGGCCCGCACCGGCTGGCATGTGGCCCTGACCGGCCGGCGGAGCGAGCTCCTCGAGGAGACGGCGGCCGAGGTTAAGGCGCTCGGGCGCCGCGCGGCGCCAATATCCGCCGACGTTGCCGACCCCGAGGCGGTCAAGGCCTTGTTCGCCCGAATCGAGCGCGAGTTCGGCCGCCTCGACCTCCTGTTCAACAACGCCGGGCGGGGCGCGCCGGCGGTTCCGATCGACGAATTGCCCTACGAGACGTGGAAGGCGGTGGTCGACGTCAACCTCAATGGCATGTTCCTCTGCGCCCAGGCAGCGTTCGGCCTGATGAAGCGCCAGAAGCCGCAGGGCGGGCGGATCATCAACAACGGCTCGATCTCGGCGCACACGCCGAGGCCTATGGCCATCTCCTATAACGCAACCAAGCACGCGGTCACCGGGCTGACCAAGTCGATCGCCCTCGACGGGCGCCCCCACGACATCGCCTGCGGCCAGATCGACATCGGCAACGCGCTGACCGAGATGGCGCGTCGCATGACCTCGGGCGTCATGCAGGCAGACGGGCATATGGCGGTCGAGCCGACGATGGACCCGAACGAAGTCGGCGAGGCCGTCGCGAACATGGCGAACCTGCCGCTGTCGACCAACGTGCTCACCATGACCATCATGGCGACCAAGATGCCCTTCGTCGGCCGGGGATAGCGCAACCTGGAGGCGAGGTCTCCGACGGGCTGTCCAGCGGTCCAGCCCGTGGCCCATTTCGGCAATCATCGAGGGCGTCAGCTATCCTGTTGCTCGCCTGCAACCCGATTGCAAACTTGAGAGCAAAGCGATCGCCACCGGTGACCTCAAGCGGATTTCTTGCTTGGAACTTTTTTGCCTTTGGCTCGCGCCTCCGAGAGGCCGATCGCAATCGCCTGCTTTTTGCTCTTCACGGTCTTCCCGCTTTTGCCGCTCTTGAGAGCGCCAGCTTTGCGACGCTCCATGGCGCCCTTCACATCCTTGGATGCGGACTTGGAATATCGAGCCATCCTGTTTTCTCCTCCTTCGAATCCGCAAAAACGCGGATTCCTTGAGGAGGTTCCGTAGACGCGGTCTCCTCGTGGCCCGCTAGCCTTGCAGGGCCCGAGCGCGACGAGTCCACGACCGCAAGTCTTGCGTGATGGACTTCGATCACATCCTGCTTGCTTCCGAAGTCGCGGTTGCTCCGCGCGCGCAGAGCCAGCAACCGGGTCTGATGGTCATGCCGGACAAGCCGCCCGCGTGCGAGGAACCGCGGCGACAAAAATCCTTGAGCGGTTGGAACCTAAATAAAAGGGCGCAGTTTTAGAGCGCTTGGGAATTCGACGACTTGGAGAGGCTCTTCGTGGCCGGCTTTGTCCCGTACTGCGGCTCTGCTCCCTCACCTGGCGCCCTCCACTGGAATCTGGATCCCGTTCTCATCGCCGCGTTGCTCGTGCTGGCGGCCGCGCACCTGAGGTTCGCTCGCTCACGCGGCGTGACAAGGCCGGACATGGGCGTGAGCGCCTTCGGTTGGCTCCTGCTTGCGCTCGCGTTCATCTCCCCGCTCTGCAATCTGAGCGTGGCGCTCTTCTCGGCGCGCGTCACCCAACATATGGCGATCGCCTTGTTCGCCGCGCCGATGATCGCGCGAGGATGGGTATTCGCGCCCGCGGAGCGACAGCCATGGCCGGGCGCAGCCTGGGCCGCGACCCTCGCCTTCGCCGCGATCTTCTGGATCTGGCATAGCCCGCTCTTCTACGACGAGACGTTGCGAAGCAACGTCGTCTATTGGCTGATGCATGTGACGACGATCGCCGCGGCGCTGGGGTTGTGGATGGCCGTCTTCAGCTCGAGCGCACCCCTCGCCTTTCTTGTCCTGTTCGCGACCGGCGCGCAGATGTCGCTGCTCGGCGCCTTGCTGACCTTTGCCGCCGTCCCCCTGTTTTCCGTGCACGAGTTCACGACCGTGCCCTGGGGCCTTACGTGGCTCCAGGATCAACAGCTTGGCGGTCTCGTGATGTGGGTGCCTGCCGGGCTGCTGCTGACCGCCTATTCGGTCCTCGCCTTTGGCGCCGCGCTGCGCCTGGACACGCCCGTTGCCTCGCCGGCGAAGGAGACGGCGGCCTGACGCGCATTTTTTGGAGGACGACGTTGCGGGTTCAGATGCTCTTTCTCGCGTTGTCGGTCGTTCTTGCGGGCG
>CAVSBJ010000005.1:0-176748 GCA_963726105.1 uncultured Alphaproteobacteria bacterium | reverse complement strand
CCTCTAAAGGAACCAGCGTCTGTAAACCTTCGATCCCCAATCACCACCCGACTTAACCCATCTAAATACTTACCAAGTCTCTTGGTACTGATACTTCCATCTTGTCCCCCTGCCACTTGCATCAAGGCATCATAAAATGCTGGATATCGCCGGTTTCGTATAAAACCGTTCTTGTCATCGCCTTGAATGTCCTCTTCCATCGCCTTTGCAATAACCTCAGAGCACTTCACCTTGTTAGGCCCAATAGCTTTCCCCCACTCGTCCATGATAACCATCAACACCGACTTTTCTGGATCCCGCTCTTTTACCAACTCAACACTGTCAAACGGATCAGGTAGGCCTAACCACTTCACAGTTCCCCGTATCGAGCGGCTCCATTGTTCATAGCCGCAATGGCTGTTAAAATTGATCGTTTGTCCGCTCACATGATACGCTCGCCGCAAAGTAAGCAGCGCCGCCACGTATTCTCCTCGCCGCTCTCGAACCATTTTCAAAGGATCATTCTTGAATGACCGCTTCCATGGACTTTCGACTTGTGCATCTAGTCTAGTTCGCAAAATTCGCCGTACCAAATCGGCCCTGATCTTTAGCTGTATACCCGTAATTGTGAGAACAAGATTGGTCGGCAATTCTGTGGAATAATGCGAGCCAAGTGTACGGGGCTTAATAAACTCGCTGGTGAGCATGGCGCTCAAGGTATCTGACCTGAGCTCCAATGATATGTTGTCCAACGCAATGGCGGAAGCACCTTGCAGTAGCTCCGTCTCTAGGCGCTTGCGAAACTCCTCATCATCGCCAGTCTGAATGACAGCGGCGGTGGAGCCGGTGGCGGTGGTGCTGAAAACGTCAACCAGATACGTCTTGCCAGTTCCAAAGTCGGGGGACGTTATGCCGAAGGCCGGGCTTAGGTTCAAAGATTTACGAGACAAGAATGTCATGGCGGCGGCAATGGCTACCGACTGATCAACCTCTTCAACAAAGGGAAATTCTTCGAGTAACGTTTGCCATAGAGCCAGAGAACTAACCACTTCATCGTGGCTTGGATTATTGCTCACCTTCGGATAAGTCACCCCATCAGGATTGAATAGGAGTTTGCTCTGGCGGTCATATCCCGGCTCTTGTAGCAAGGAGCCATCATAACGTATTGTGGGGGCGCTTATTATACCATGCAGCAAAGGAATATTGGGACCACAAATTTTATTCGTGATGGCTAGAACAACGTTATCCGGCGGATCGCAAGGGACTAATCTACCATTATTCTCGTCACCACGCCATCTAACTAGTTCGGCGGCGGCAGAAATATCCTGCTTTAAGGCCCTAGGGTTGCACGTAACCATTCGGTCAGCGAGGATCTCATTACCGTTGAAATCCGTCCTTTCGACTTCGCAGACCTTAATCAATTTGCCTAGGTGCTGGTAAAATCGCCGCCCACTGCCAACAAGAGCATTCTCGGTGGCAGTAATGTTTTGATCGAGCTTGCCCTCTCGAATGACAATAACCACACTGTAAAGCTCATGCTGGGGCCAAAGCACCGCCCCGATGATCTGGGCAACTCGGTCCAAGTCCGTCCATACCAACCGGATTGGTATCAGCGTCATCATAGCCGTCTGGCTTTATCGTCTCATAGCCAGGGATCGGATCGACAATTCGGATTCTGTCGGGGTCAACGTTGAATTTGCCGCATAGGGTCAGGGCAACTTTGCGGCATTCCTTCTTGCCTTGATCGCCTGTGTCCATCGCAACGGCCCAGGAAACCTTCTCAACCGGAAAAGCAACATCGTTCTTGGCGGTGACGACATAATCCTCGTTGGCTGGACGTACGGCGTAATTGGTTCTGCCTGCGCCATAGTCGCCGGAGAACCAAGCGGAGGTGACAGGGTGATAGCCAGCCTCTGCAAACCGTTTCAGAGCCTCTGGGCTCGAAATCTTGGCCCGCATTGCGCCCATTGCTTTGACGCCCTCACAAAGAACGACCAGCAATTGCAATTTTAAACGGCGGGCCTCGCACAGCGCCGCAAACATCCCCGGAACATTGGCGGGGATAAGTAGACCTGCTTTAACGAGGTGTTCCCACTCAATACTAAAGGCTATCTCGTGGTTATGGTCGGGGTTATCTGACCCGCTAACTTGGACATGATACCAGGGGCGAAAGGTCTTTGGTCTATCGCCACCAGGCTCAAAACGGAGTTCGGCAAAGGCAATGCTGTTGTCAAGCCATTTCGCTTCATAATACGAAACCAAAGCACCTAGTTTCTCTGGCAATATATCAGGCCGAATAAAGCGATGGTTTCTAGTCATGACCTCCATTGTCTGTGAATATTCGGGTTCACGGACACAGACATAAGGCACGACAACCTGTTTCTTGTCTCTGGTCGTTTTCCTCTTGGTGGCAGAGGCTTTGTCATCAGACCAATTGCTCCACTCAGACATGTTGCCCTCCCGCAAGTAACAGGGAGAACACTCCGCAACAAAGTCCTTGAACTGGAACATGAACTGTGCTATAGTATCTCATCGGCATTGCACCTGCCGGTTATTATCCTGATATTTATCGGCTCCAGTTCTCGCAAGACTGGGGCCGATCTTGTTTCAGGATATTAGGCTCCGAGTAATCCTGGAGAGCCTGATCAGTTTCCCCCTAAATTAGAGATTACCACCCACGCTTTACCTTCTCGTCCTGGAGCTTGCGGACGAACTCTTCCAGTTCGTCTTGCTGGTAGACTGCCGAGCGACCAACTTGGGTATACGATGGACCCCGACCCTTGGCAGCGTAGTCCTCTAGCTTCCGCTTCGCATGGGGGATTCCATTTTCTTCACAGTAACGGGCAGCGTCTGCCCGACTAAGAAGCTTGGACATAGGAAGTATACTCCTGCGAGTATCTTGCGATCATAGCACGGAAATCATTCCTGTTCAATACCGTATAGTATACCACTCGCAAATATATTACGTCGTGGCAACAAAGATTGTCAGTATATCGACCATACAGGACAATAAAGCCACCATCCCAGGCAGGATGGTGGCAATGGATGACTAGCAGGTCACCGAGCCTGTTCCACACGTAGCTTGCGGTTGTGACTGTGACCACGGGACCCGTTCACTAAGCCCTCGCACAGGTCGGCGAGGCTGCTATGGCTAACGTGAGCCGTAAACGTGACCCTATAAAACCGGTGCCTTTTCTGCGGTCGATATCGTCGCCTCAGGGTAGCCGGTATCGATATCTCTGACTGTTCGTTCATCCCCCCGCCCTCCCTGAGCTTTGGGCCATGTAAGAATAGATGCTCGCCGCGACGTATTTCCGCCGAGCGCCATCCAGGCAGCTATCAACAAGGCCTTTGTTCCGAAGCGTCCAAAGTCTAGTCTTGCCACAACGGATCAAAGCACAAGCTTCGTCAGGTTTTAGCCAATACCGTTTGTCGGCTTTCTCCTGATCACGCAGGTGGTCGATTGGTTTTTTCTTTGGGGAATCATTGGGATCGTTTGGTGTTTTCGTCATTGGTTTGTCTCCACTCCGGGCCTTTGGTGCCAACGGTAAAATGGACGACTCGCTGATGAGCCGTCAACAGATGCAAGCGAGTCGAACGCTTGCGAATACTTTCTGAGCGAAATAATTCCTTATTCGTTTTCCAAACCAGATCCTGAGGTTGCTTTGTGACGTGCGATACAACCGCCGATGTTCACCACACAATTCGTGTCTTGTGAATTTGGAAAGGGATCCTAAGGATAGATGAACGAGATTCTGGATCACATGAAAAATGGTGCTCGACCAGACTTACACCAATACGACTTATTATCGGTATTGTTAACGGTTGATTGCATCAAGCAAAAACCTTATGGAATTGCTTTAACATGTTAATCATTCTGGCGCGTTCAACTTGTGATATAGCTCGCCCACTCGTTCATCAGGGCTCGGCGCTTCTCCAAAGCGTCACCACGACGATAGGCGCGCTCTACCTGTCCCAGCGAGTGAGCCAGACAGGCCTCGATGACGTTGCTGCCATAGTCGGTGGTGTCATTCGCCCAGTCTGAGAAGGACGAGCGGAAGCCATGCACCGTCGCCTTAATCGCCATTCGCCCCAGCATGTCATTCATCGCCGAGAGATTGATCGCTTGCTCCTGCTTGTAGGGGGAGGGAAAGACGAGGTCGCCTGAAACGCCAGGAGCGCGTTGCTCCTCCAGGATCGCCAAGGCAGCGGGTGACAACGGCACCCGATGCTCTTTGCCCTGCTTCATTCGCACGGCGGGGATTGTCAGCACGTCGCCAGCGATATCGGACCACTCGAAGGCCGAGCACCTCATTCTTTCTCAGTGCGGTCAAAACGACGAAACGGAAGGCGCGTGAAACGACACCACCCTGCTGTTCCAGGACCCGCATGAACGACGCCACCTCCCCATAGGGCATGGCGAAATGATGCCCATTGACCAGCTGGGGGCGGCGCGGCAGCACATGGTCGAGATTGTTGCGCCATACAGCTGGGTTGTCGCCAGCGCGAAGGCCTCGAACCTTCGCTGCCGAGAACACGGCCTCCATCACAGACCGCACACCATCGGCAGCAGCGGGCTTTGTTCGATACAGGGGCTTGAGGAGGTTCAAGACCTCTTCCACCCCTATAGCGCCAACGTCGTGGTCGCTGAGGGGCTTGCAGTAGGTGAGCCACTTCACCCAATGACGGGCGGTCTGGCTTCCGGTCTTGAATCGCGCTGACTTCGCCTCCAGAACATCGTCATGCAACCGCGCCAAACGTCGCCTTGCGAACGGGCAAGATTCCACGTCCCAGATTGCGCTTGAACTCGAAGGCGGCTTCGCGCGCTTCTGCCAGCGACATGTAGGTGGCAGATCCAATCGCCGTTTCAGTGACGCCGGCCCCACCCGGACGCGAGTAGCGAATGAGCCATCTGCGTTTGAGGTGGGTGATGTCTCGAGCCACAGCCCCTCTCCATCGCCAATTCGTCCCGGTTTGCTGTGGCTAACCGCGCGTGCTGTCAATTTTCCCATTTTCGCCCTCTCGCTTACAGAAGTGCACTTACTCGTAAACGCGATTTGGGGCGATTGCAACCGGTCGGTTGCGGTCAGCTATTTCTTGTAATTATTCCACATTTCACAGCTTTAGCGGTCGGTTATGAATGTTAGCGGTCAAGAACCGTCGTTCTCGAGGATCACAGCGTCGCCCGGCTTGAGGGTCGGGACGAGGAACTGCTCGACATAGGCGCGGAAGCGTTCGCCGTTGATCGGGCCGTCGAACAGGCAGGGCGCATCGATGCGGTCATTGCGAAGAGCGGCAAGGAACGTCGCGGTCTTCCACTTGCCCTGCGGGACCTTGTCGACGAGGCGCTCTCCCTTCGGCGCCCAGCCGCGAAGCCGGGTCATGTTGGTCTTGGTCCACGTCTCGTCGATGAACACCAATCGCCTGGGATCGATGCGGCCCTGGTAAGCGCGCCAGCGCGCGCGATGGCGGCTTATGTCCGCACGATCCGCTCGCGCGCGACGAGGGTCTTTTTTTTAAACGTCACGCCAATCTTGCGAAAGAAGCGGCTCATCATCGAGGTGTCGGCTTTGACCCCTCGCTCGGCCGAAAGGCGATCGCACAGAGCCTGAAGCGTAATGTCGGTCTTCTCGGTCCGCGCGGCTTGCAGAAAATCACGATGTGGCATCAGCTTGGACGCCCGGTGGCCGCCGTGCCCGACAGGCTCTCGCGAGCCATCCCGTTCAACGCGCTCAAGCCATTTGCTAGCCACAGATTCGCTGATCGCGTAGCGCCGCGGCCCGCCGGCTCATCTCACCCCTCTCCACCGCGTCAATCACCCGATCACGCAAGTCTTGCGAATAAGGCTTCGGCATCCCTGCTGGCCTCCGCCCAGCCAACAGGTTGAATCAGAACGCAACTGATTCGGGAATCCCAACCTCGACTCTAGCCAAAAGCAGCCCGCTCTAGGACCATTGGTATAATCCGCCCTTTGAGCGAGGGACGGATATCGGTTTGCCATATCGAGCATCAAGCCCCGAAGGGAAGCGAGCATTCATGAGGGTGCACTTCTCACGGATCCGCACCGTGGTGCTAGCGGTCAAAGAGCGAATTTATCATTGGCATTGCTGGCTGGATCGAAAACTGGAGTCCATTGGACGGACTCAACCCATTTAGCGCCGGTCGCCAGCATTATTAGCCGGTCGAAGCCGAGCGCGACGCCACTTGCATCTGGCATATCCGCCAGGGCTGCGAGCAAATCCTCGTCGATGGGCTGAGAAGCGCCGAAAATACGCCGCTGTTTCTCCGTGCTTGATCCAAACCGCTGCCGTTGTTCAACGGGATCGCGCAGCTCATGGAAAGCGTTAGCCAACTCGACGCCGCAGCAATAGAATTCGAAGCGCTCAGCAATGCGCAAATCATCGGAGCTTACCTGAGCGAGCGCCGCCTCGCTTATTGGATAGGCATATAGGACAGTAGGTCTCCCGATACCTAGATTGGGCTCGACGCGTTCGGCGAGGACCCGGCTGAAGATGTCCGACCAGTCATCATCAGGTGCGACCCGAATACCGCGATTCGCCGCTTGTCGGGCAAACGCTTCGGTATCTGCATGACCGCTCGTCGATAAGCTGTTGTAAATGTCGATGTCGGCATAGCGCCGAAACGCATCTCGCACCATTATCCGCTCCGGCGGGGCGAATGGACTTGTCTCCCGACCACGATATGCAAACACCTTCGCTCCGGCGATATGAGCGGCGAGCGCGATTACCGCAGCGCAGTCTTCCATGACTTGCTCCAACGACGCATGTGCCCGGTACCACTCCAACATAGCAAACTCGGGCGCATGCAAGGCCGTTCGCTCGCGATTGCGGAAGACGCTAGTCAGTGAAAAGATTTGCCGCTCCCCCGCCGTTAGCAGCTTTTTCATCGCAAATTCTGGTGAGGTATGCAGATAGACGTCGTGCGGCGACCCGTCAGGCGAAATTAGTGCGGTTTTGAATCCATGCACATGCGTTTCATTTCCAGGCGAAGCCTGGAGGGCGGCGGGTTGCACTTCGATGAAACGTCTGGCACAGAACCAACGCCGCACGGAAGTCAACACCCGCGCTCGGGTGAGCAACCTGTCGTGCCGTTCGGCATATCGAGCTTTGCTCCAAAAAGGTCGGATCACGGACGTGTTCAAGAGTGACCGCGGCGCGCGACGAGCCAGGGTTGAGGTGGATCCTGTCCGGCCTTCGGCTCAAAAATTCGGATGCTTCTGGTCATAGTTGCCAATCTGCAGTCAACAACGCCAACAATCTTGAGGGCGAAACATACCTTCAGTTTCAGAGGATAAAACGTGAGAGTTATCGCAAGCTCAATCCGCAAAGGAAATATTATCGAACGAGAAGATGGCCAGCTGTGCGTAGTTCTTTTTGCGGAAAGCTTTCACCCGGGCAAAGGAACTCCAACAACTCAGATCGACATGCGCCGCCTTTCCGATGGGGTTAAGGTTACAGATCGATTTAAGACCACAGAGCAGGTGGAACGCGCGTTCGTCGAGGACGATGATTTTGACTTCCTTTATGCGGACGCCGATGGCTACCATTTCATGAATGCCAGCACCTACGACCAAATTCAAGTTTCTGCTGAGGTGATCGGGGACCAAGCCCAATGGCTTCAGGAGGGTATGAAGGTCATATTATCGATATTCAACTCGACCCCGGTCGGCATTCAATTGCCGCCCCGCGTCACTTTGGAAGTCACCGAAACCGAACCAGCGATGAAGGGCCAGACCGCTTCGTCTTCGTATAAGCCGGCGAGACTCGCTAACGGCGCTCGAGTCATGGTTCCACCTCATATCGCAATTGGCGTTCGGATCATCATTCAAACCGATGACGGAAGCTACGTTGAACGGGCGAAGGACTGACGGATCGAGAAATCACTGGGTCGTGTGGACGAATTTGATCAAGCATAGGCCGGCGGCGAAGCTGACGATCGATCTGAAGTTTTGGGCGGTCTTTTCGCAGCGTAGCGCGACCCGCTTGAAGCGCTTGAGCCGTCCGACGCCCTGCTCGATGCGGGCGCGGGCTTTGTAGAGCGTTCGTGCGAAGAAGGCCGGCTTGTTCTTTTCGTTCGCCTTGTGCGGGATGACCGGAGCGACGCCGCGCGCTCTCGCGGCGTCCCGGTTGGCCTTGCTGGCGTAGCCTTTGTCGCAGATGACGGCGCGCGGCTGAATGTCGGGCCCGATATCGAGCAGGGTTTCGAAGTGACGCCCGTCGGGGGCTTCGCCGCCGGTCAGGTCGAAGGCGATGATGTCGCCGGAGGCGTCCGATTTTGCGTGGATTTTCGTGGTGAAGCCGCCACGCGAGCGCCCGAGCGCCTGGCCTTCTTGCCCCCCTTTGCTCCGGCCGCCGAGACATGAGCGCGCACGGTGGTCGAGTTCGAACATCTGAAGGAGATGCGCCGTGGAACTCATGGACGCGAGCGTGTCGAAGAAGGCCTCGAAGACGCCAGCCTTGCTCAAGCGATCGAAGCGCTTCCACACGCTGTTCCAATGACCGAAGCGCTCCGGCAGCGCGCGCCAGCGAACGTTCTCGACGGTGAAAAAATGAAGCGCCTCGAGGAAGCGGCGATCGTCCTCGGCCCTCCGTCCACGCCGAGGCAGGCAGGCCCGGAACACCGCAAGCGTGTGCGCCCAATCGTTCTCATCCATCTTTGTCGACATGGACCCCGGCCCCTGATTCGGTCGGAGTCCTATGAATCATGCCTGATTCACCGCGGGAATCCCAAAAACATCATCTGTCGAAAATTCGTCCACACGGCCTAGGTGTGACAATGCCGGCTGACGCGATCACTTGCCGACTTCGCCAAACTGGTCGAGCTGTTCGATGCCCACGGCGTCTCCTTCATCTCGGTCACCCAGGCCTTCAACACCACCACCAGCATGGGAAGGCTCACCCTCAACATGCTTCTGTCCTTCGCGCAGTTCGAGCGGGAGATCACCGGCGAGCGAATCCGCGACAAGGTCGCCGCCTCAAAGCGCAAGGGCATCTGGATGGGCGGCGCGGTTCCGCTCGGCTACCGGGTCGAAGACCGCGCTCTCCACGTCGTCGAAGACGAAGCCGAGTTCGTCCACGCTCTCTTTCGTCGTTATCTTGAAACCGGCAGCGTGCGCCTCAAGACCGCTCTCGACACCGAGAACGTTCGCTCGCCAGTTCGGACGAGCAGAACCGGCAGAAGGACCGGCGGCGTCCCGATCTCGCGCGGCCATCTGTACTGGATCCTATCGAACCCGATCTATGTCGGACGGCTGCGCCACAAAGGGCTGATCCACGACGGCCTTCATCCGGCGATCATCGACCTGATGACCTGGGAGCTTGTACAGCAAAGGCTCGAACGCCAAACGCAGAAACGGCGCGCGGCCCAGACCGGCGATCATTCCTTCCTCGCGAGCAAGCTGTACGACGATCGCGGAAACAGGATGGGGGCTAGCCATGCGTCCAAGCGGGGGCGGCGCTGGCGATACTATGTGTCACGCGCGGCGTTGTCGGGAGGCAAGGAAGAGGCTGGATCGATCGTGCGCATTCCCGCTGCAGAGATCGAAGACCGGGTTTCGCGCGCAGTCGGGACGTATTTGACGGGTCAGGAGAGCGCGATCGCAGATCACCCCATCAATCGCGGATTCCTCGACTGCGGTGTCACGAGCGCGCAGCGCGAACAGACTCGGCGCCCACCAACAGACCCGCTGATTGGGAACGATGTCCGAAACGCCATCGAGCGCGTCACGGTCGGTGCGACGCGGATCGAAATTGTTCTCAACGAGTCCATCGTCAGCGAAGGGCACGATCGCCTATTGACGCTCCCCTGGACTCGGACGTCCTCGCGTCGACGCCGCGAGATCATCCAGGGCGTCGACGAACCATCCACGCGTGCAATGCGGACAAAGGCGCGAGATGGTTTTGTCAAAGCTCTCCGAGCCGCTCATCGCTGGCTCGACGAACTCCTGTCCGACCCCAGCCAGAGCATCGAGTCGCTGGCCGTCCGCGAGGGCAGAAGCGAGCGCTCGATCCGGATGACGCTGTCGCTGGCTTTTCTCTCCCCCGTCCTGGCGGAAGCCGCTATGGACGGTCGGCTCCCGCGTGCGTTCAGCGTCAAGCGCCTGACTGAGTTGCCAATGCTCTGGTCCGACCAATGGGGCGCCCTCGGACTGCGAGAGCCGATTCAGGCATAGGCTGAACTCGACTGATCGTGGCTATCCACGCGCTGCAAACCCTTCTCGTGCGACCGACTTAGCGAGTGTGGGCCTTTGCCTCCAGCCTTTCCATCTCATGGTCCGGGAAACGGAATTTTTCCGGCTGAGACTGGCGGGCGGATTCAGGCGTGGAAGGCGGGAGAACGGGCTTATTCTGACCCGCAGACCAGGACATCCCTCACTAACCGACGGGAATCGCGTGGATTTCCGTCGACCCGGACACCGAGTTAGTTTGCCCGGACTAGATGGTGGGCGATGCAGGGATCGAACCTGCGACCCCTCCCGTGTGAAGGGAGTGCTCTACCGCTGAGCTAATCGCCCCGCCTCAGATTGGGCATGCTTTATGGCCCCCGCGAGAGCCAAGTCAAGCAGCGCTCGACGCCGCGAACAGCCGCTCGCCTCCTGTTGCGGCGGCCGACGCGGCGAGAGATAAAGGCGCGATGGGCGAGAAAGACAGGGCAGACGCGATGTTCACGCTGGACGAACTTGCGCGAACAATAGACCAGCGCGCCGGGACAAGCGCGGAGATTTCCTATACCCGCAGCCTCATCGATAAGGGGGCAGCCCATTGCGCCCGCAAATTCGGCGAGGAAGCGGTCGAATTCGCAATCGCCGCCGCAGCCCTGGACGAGACCGCCGTCCGCGCGGAGGCGGCCGATGTTCTCTACCACCTGCTCGTCGTTCTCCGCGTGCGGGGAATAGCGTTGTCGTCGGTGATGAACGAATTGGGCAAAAGGTCAAAGCAAAGCGGGCATCAGGAAAAAGCGTCCCGGACGAAGTGAGCGCCCCGCCAAGCGTGGGCCGACTGGCCCGAGTGAGAGAGTTCTGATGAATTGCGTTGGACTTCAATCGCTCGAGTCCCCGTTTCGCCGCTTCACCCGCGAGGAATGGGCGCAGCTGCGCGCCGACACCCAGCTGACTTTGACCATCGACGATCTGCGCAAGCTGCAGTCGACTCACGATCCGATCTCGCTCGACGAGGTCGTCGCCATTTATCTGCCGCTGTCGCGATTGCTCGCGCTCTACGTTGCGGCGACGCAAGGGTTGTTCAAGGCGACGCAGCGCTTTCTTGGCGCGACCGATGGCAAAGTGCCCTACATCATCGGGATCGCCGGATCGGTCGCTGCCGGCAAATCGACAACAGCACGGGTGCTGCAAGCCCTGCTGACCCGCTGGCCGAATACGCCCCAGGTGCAGCTCGTCACCACCGACGGCTTTTTGCGTCCCAATGCCGAACTGATCCGATTGGGCATCATGGATCGCAAGGGCTTTCCCGAGAGCTACGACGGGACGGCCGTCCTTCGCTTTCTTTCCTCGGTAAAGGCGGGGCAGCGCAGTGTCGCCGCTCCGGTCTATTCGCATATCACCTACGACATCGTGAAAGACGAATCGATCGTCGTCGATCGACCCGACATTCTCATTTTCGAGGGCATCAACGTCCTGCTGCCGAACCGGCTGCCTCGCGACGGCAAAGAGATTCCGTTCGTCTCCGACTTTTTCGATTTCTCGATCTTCCTGGACGCCGAGACCACGTTGCTGGAGCAATGGTACATCGAACGCTTCATGAGCTTGCGGACGACGGCGTTCCGAGATCCGCGCAGTTATTTCCGCCAATATGCCGACCTCAACGACGCGGAGGCCGAGGCGACGGCGCGCTCGATCTGGCGGCGCATCAATCTCGTCAACCTGCACGAGAATATCCTGCCGACCCGGCCGCGCGCCGATTTGCTCCTGACCAAGGGAGCGAGCCATAGAATTGAAGAAGTCGCGCTGAGAAAGCTGTGAGCGTCATGTGGCGACCGGCGCTAAGCGCTTGCGCGTTTGTTATCGGCGTTCTCACGCTTTGCCTGGCGCATGCGGAGCCGCCTGAGCCCTGTCAAGGCTCGGATCTCACCCAGGTTAAGGGGCTCGCCGCGGCCGAGGCCGCGCGCGCGGACGATCTCGTCAATGGCGACGGGTTGCTGTGGCGCATCGAGAAGCCGGGCCTCGCGCCCTCCACTCTCTTTGGCACCATTCATTCGACCGACGAGTCCGCGCTCGAAGTGGCGCGGCGCGCCGCGCAATTGATCACGGGCGCCAAGATCGTGGCGACGGAACTTGGCGGGCCAATCGACACGATCGAAAAAGCCAACATCACGGCCGCTACACTGGCCAAGGCGCTTGATCGCGACCATGACACGTTCGTGGGCGCCATCGCGCCCGAGGACCGCCAGAAAATCGAGAAGCTGATCACGAGCCTCGGCTATCCCGCCGAATTCGCGCACCACTTGAAGCCCTGGTTCCTGGCCATCCTGACCGCGCTCCCCAAATGCGAAGCGAAGCGTGAAACGCTCAATCTGCCCGAGGTCGACCAGTTTCTCGCCGAGACGGCAAGAGATTCGGGGGTGAAGGTGATCGGACTTGAAACGGCGGAGGAACAGCTGGCCGCCATCACCAGTATGCGCCCTGAAGTCGCCGCGACGCTGTTGACGCTCGCCGCCAGAGACCCGGTCTTGAACGACAATCTGTATGCGACGATGCTCAGGCTCTATCGCGAAAGTCGACCGGCCGAAATCCTCGCGGTCTCGGACGCCCTGGGTGGATTGAGCGAGTCCGAGCGGGCGGCGCAGGATGAGTTCACGCTCGCTCTGCTACAGGGCCGCAACGCAACCATGGCCGAGCGCGCGGCGCCGCTGCTCGCCTCCGGCGGCGCGTTCATCGCCGTTGGCGCACTCCACCTCTCAGGCAAAACCGGCCTCGTCGAGCGGTTCCGCGCGCAGGGCTACAGGGTGACAAAAGTCTGGTAGGAAGCCAAGTGGGACTCGGGAGTGCGTGAGGCCCAGTTTCGTTTTAGTTTCGCGGCCCTCGTGATTTCAATGGCTTAGGACCCGTTTGGTTTTGCCGCCTTTTTTGGCGTTTCCGGCCCCCGGATATCGGAAGTTTAACATCATTCTATCGTTGTAATGAGCCTACTCGCCGTAAGGCGTCCAGATGTTCTTGACCTGTGTCGCCCGGCCCAGGAACGCGCGGCCCTCGGCCTTCGCCCAGTCCATCGTCGCGGCCGAGGTCCAGGTCGCCTTGAGATTGCCGGCGGAAAGCGCCTCGACCTGGGCTGCGCCCTCAACGTCGCCGACGTACCAAACCGCGTCCACCCCGTCGTGCTCGGCGAGCGTCTTGGCGAGGACATTCGCCTCTCCAGTGACGATGTTGACGACGCCGGCGGGAACATCCGACGTATCGAGCACCGAATAGAGATCGGTCGCGCTCAGCGGGTGGGTGGCGGACGGGACCGCGACGACGCAATTGCCCATGGCGATCGCCGGCATGACGAGCGAGACAAAGGCGAGCAGCGGCGCCTCGTTCGGGCAGATGAGCCCCATGACGCCCCATGGCTCGTTCATCGCCAGGGTGACGAAGCGCGAGCGCGTCGCATGCACGGCGCCGTCGAACTTGTCGGCGTAAGCCGCATAGACGAAGGCGCGGCGGATCGAGGCGTCGACTTCGGCCTTCGCCGCGCGCGCGGAAGCTCCGGTCATGGCGCTGAGGCGCCGCGCGAATTCGTCTTCACGGACTGCCAGGTTCTCGGCCACGTAATAGAGCACTTGCGCGCGATTGTGGGCCGTCGCCGCGCCCCACGAGGAGGCCTTGGCCGCCGCTTCGACCGCGTTGCGGATGTCCTTGCGGTTGCCGAGTCCGGCCAGTCCGACCTCGCGGCCCGCAGGCTCGAGAACCGCGTAGCTATAGCCGGAGTCGGGCCGCGCCTGCTTGCCGCCGATATAGAGCTTGGCGGTGCGATCCGGGCCCTCGTCGATGGCGTTTCGGGCCGGACTGGCGCCAGGCGAAGCGTTGAGGCGGGACGGGCGGGAAGCGTTGGGCTTGGCTTTCGGTTCGTCGGCGACTCGGTACTCGGACAAGCCTTCGCGGCCGCCCTCGCGCCCGAAGCCGCTTTCGCGGTAGCCGCCAAAGCCCGAGGCGGCGTCGAACATGTTGGTCGAATTGATCCAGACGACGCCAGCCTTGATGCGGGCCGCGACCTCAAGCGCTCGATTGACGTCCTCCGTCCAGACGGACGCGGCGAGGCCGTAGCGCGTATTGTTGGCGAGCGCGACCGCTTCATCCGGCGTGCGGAAGGTCGTGGCGACCAGCACCGGGCCGAAGATCTCCTCGCGCGCCAGCACGGACACCGGGTCCACGCCGGTGACCAGGGTCGGCGGGTAGAAGCAGCCTCGATCAGGAAGCGAATCGTTGGCGCGAAAAAATTCGAGCCCTTCCGCCTCGCCCTCGCGCATGAGCCGGTGGATCCGCTCGAGCTGAACCGACGCGACGATCGCGCCGACATCGGTCGATTTGTCGAGCGGATCGCCGATTCTCAAGTTCGCCATGCGGGCGCGCAGCTTGGCGTAGAGGGCGTCGGCGGCGCCTTCCGCGACCAAAAGCCGGGAGCCCGCGCAGCACACCTGCCCCTGATTGAGCCAGATCGCGTCGACCACGCCCTCGACGGCGCTGTCCAGATCCGCATCCTCGAACACGATGAACGGGGACTTGCCGCCGAGCTCGAGCGACAGCTTCTTGCCCGTGCCCGCCGTCGCCTTGCGGATCGCCCGGCCAACCTCGGTCGAACCGGTGAAGGCGATCTTGTCCACGCCTTTATGCGCGACCAGCGCCGCGCCGGTCGTTCCGTCGCCGGTGACGATGTTGACGACGCCAGGAGGCATTCCCGTCTCGACGCAGATGGCGGCGAAGGCGAGCGCGGTCAGCGGCGTGAATTCCGCCGGCTTGAGCACGACCGTGTTGCCCGCCGCGAGCGCCGGCGCGATCTTCCAGGCGAGCATCAGCAGCGGAAAGTTCCACGGAATGATCTGCCCGCAGACGCCAACCGGCCTGGTCCCCGGGAACTCGCTCTCGATCAGCGAGGCCCAACCGGCATGATGATAGAAATGGCGGGCGACGAGGGGAACGTCGATGTCGCGCGACTCGCGGATCGGCTTGCCGTTATCGATCGTCTCCAGGACGGAAAGAAAGCGCTCGCGCTTCTGCACATGGCGCGCGAGCGCGTAAATGTGCTTCGACCGCTCGAAGCCGGAGAGCGCCGCCCATTTCGGTTGAGCCTTCCGCGCCGCGGCGACGGCGTCGTCGATGTCCTTGGGAGAGCCCTGCGAAACGCGCGCGATGCGTTCGCCGTTCGCGGGATTGAAGACATCGAACACGTCGGCCGGTTTGGTGAAGACACCGTTGATAAAATGCCCAAAGCCGCTTTCATGCTCTTTGAGCCAGACGCCGACATGCTCGTTGCTTTCAGGCGAGGGGCCGTAGTCCATCGTGCGCAGGATGTCCTTGATCACGCCCATGGGTTTGCCTCACGCCATTGCGTGGCGATGGGGGGCCGAATAGCGCCCGGTCGCGTAATGGTCGAGCTGACGCTCGATGTCGGTCAGAAGGCCGCTCGCGCCGATGCGGAAAAGATCGGGCTGCATCCACGGCAAGCCGAGCTCCTCCTTCATGAGGATGAGCCAGGCGAGCGCATCCTTGGCCGTGCGCAGGCCGCCCGCCGGCTTGAACCCAATGTCGACGCCTGAGCGCTCGCGATAGTCGCGCAAAGCCCGGAGCATCACCAGACTCACCGGAAGCGTGGCGTTCACGTCCTCCTTGCCGGTGGAGGTCTTGATGAAATCGGCGCCCGCCTGCATCGCCACCATGCTAGCCGCGTAGACGTTGCGCAGGGTCTTCAAGTCTCCAGTGCCGAGGATCGTCTTCAGATGCGCCTGGCCGCAGGCTTCGCGCATCGCCGCGACCTCGTCGTAGAGCGCGTTCCAGTCGCGGCTGAGCACACGCGCGCGGGTGATGACGATGTCGATCTCGCGCGCGCCCTCTCCGACCGCATAGCGGATTTCCTCGAGGCGCTGCTTCAACGGGGTGAGCCCAGCTGGAAAGCCGGTCGCGACGGAGGCCACCGGAATTCCCGAACCCTCAAGCGCCTTGACCGCGGGTCCAACCATGGTCGGATAGACGCAGACCGCCGCCACCGTCAGGCCCAGGTCGGCGAGATCGAGCGCGGCGAGCAGCTCTTCGCCGAGCGGATGGCGGGCCTTGGCGCAGAGCCGGCGCACGCGGCCCGGGGTGTCGTCGCCCGACAGCGTGGTGAGGTCGATGCAGGTCATGGCCTTCAAGAGCCAGGCCGCCTGGTATTCCTTCTTGACGGACCGGCGCGTGGTCAGGGTTGCGGCGCGGCGCTCGACCGCGCTCGCGTTGACGCCGACGCTCTCGAACCAATCGGGCGCAAGGGGCACGCCGGGATTGCGGGGCCGGTTATGGCCGGCCTGAGTTGGACTGGCGACGGCCTGGCCCATGGCGCCTCCGCTTCCTTCGCGTTTGGCTTCGAAAGATTGTCACGATCCGACGGCGAAGCCCAGAATCGCGCTCCCGCGCTCGCACCCTCGTTTTCGGTGCGGAGCAGCGGGCGAGCCTGGCGCTCATATAGACATTGTCGCAGGGCGGCAAAAGGAAGAAGTTGCCGCGCGGGCAGACGCGGGCGACGAACCGATGATTCGCCTCGCGCCAAGGCTGCGGAGCCTGCAACGCTTTAATTCCGCGCGGCGATAAGCGTGGTCGGAAGTCTTTCCGGCCGCGTGGTGTCGTACGGCCTTTTGCTAGGCCGGAATTTCAGGACGATCGCCGTCGTCCTTGTCACGACGATCCTGACCGGTTTCCCGCTGCCCCCGTGCGGCTTCGACCCGCCGCGCGCGATGGGTGTGGCGTCGCTCATTCCGCTTATTGGCGCGGCTTTCGCCTCGGAGGGTTGTGGCGATGGATCTTTGTCGCCTGCGCGGCGGCGCTTTATCTCGACGTGTTCGTGCTTTGAGCAGCACCCGCGCGACAGTATTTCCCCGCCGCCGGAATGGGCAAATTCAGAATTCCCTTTTCCGACTGGCTCCGGCTGTGCAAGAATTAGGCAGCTGATTGTAAAATGGTCGGGCGCAATGGCCCGTTCGCGCAAAGCGAAGGCGTCGCTGGATGTCGATCCGCCTCGCCGACCGTCGCAACAGCGGGAGGCCAACGTATGACCATCGCCAACGCGTCGCCGCGCCTGTACAACGAAGATCTCGCGCCAGCCCGCGAAAGAAACTGGGGCGCGTTCAGCATCTTCAACGTCTGGACGTCCGACGTCCACAGCCTGTGGGGCTACTATCTCGCCGCCAGCCTGTTTCTCATCTGCGGCAATTTCGTCAATTTCATCTTTTCGATCGGCATCGGATCGCTGGTCATTTTTCTCCTGATGAACCTCGTCGGCTTCGCTGGCGTCAAGACCGGCGTTCCCTACCCCGTTCTCGCGCGGGCGTCGTTCGGGACGTTCGGCGCCAATTTGCCGGCGCTGGTTCGCGCGGTGGTCGCCTGCTTCTGGTATGGCGCGCAAACGAGCGCCGCCTCCGGGGCCATCGTCGCTCTCTTGCTTCGCAGCAGCGCGATCGCCGAATTCAACCGGAATTCGCATTTCCTCGGTCATACGACCCTGGAGACGATCACCTTCCTCATCGTGTGGGCGCTCCAGCTCCTCATCATCCAGCACGGCATGGAGACGGTGCGGCGGTTCCAGGACTGGGCCGGTCCGGCGGTGTGGGCGATGATGCTGATCCTCGCCATTTACCTCTGCGTGAAGGCCGGCGGGATTTCGTTCGGCAACGACATTCCGCGCGACGTGCTGATAAAGAAGACCGCCGACGCCGGCGTTCCCTTCGAGCCGGGATCGTTCGCCGCGCTCGAGGCGGTTGCGGCGACATGGATCACCTATTTTGCCGCGCTCTACCTCAATTTCTGCGACTTTTCGCGCTATGCGCCCGACAAGCAGGCGGTCTGGAGGGGCAATGTCTGGGGCCTGCCGATCAACCTCATCCTGTTCTCGTTCGTGGCCGGCATCACGACCACGGCGGCCTACGCCGTCTACCACGAGGCCTTGCTGCATCCGGACGAGATTTCGGCGCGTTTCGACAATTGGTTCCTGGCCCTGGTGGCCGCGCTCACGTTCGCGGTCGCGACGCTCGGCATCAACGTGGTCGCCAATTTTGTCTCGCCGGCGTTCGACTTTGCGAACGTGTTTCCAAGCAAGATCGATTTCAAGAAGGGCGGCTATATCGCCGCGCTGATCGCGCTCGTTCTTTATCCCTTCGCGCCGTGGGAAGGGAGCGCCGCGAGTTTCGTCGGCATCATCGGTTCAACGATGGGCCCGATCTTCGGCATCATCATGGTGGACTACTATCTCATCCACAATGGCGAGATCGACGTTCCTGAACTTTATCGCGAGGAAGGGATCTACCGCTACACGAACGGCTGGAACATCAACGCCGTGATCGCCGCCGCGATCGGCGCGGTGTTCTCCAGCATCCTGCCGAATTTCACCAGCATCCTGCCGTCCTGGTGGGGCGTTTATGGCTGGTTCTTCGGAGTCGCGATCGGCGGCGCCGTCTATTACGCGCTGGTCAAAACCCGGGGAGCGCCAGCGCCTCGCGCCGCGCGCGCGGCGGAATAGGGGCGGGCCGGAAGCAAGTTCCGGCCCGCCCCGCGGGTATAGGCTTTAGGCCTTGCTGGCCAACTGGCCTCCGAGCGGCAGGGCGCGGATGCGCTTGCCGCTCGCCGCAAAGATCGCGTTCATGAGCGCAGGCGCAACCGGCGGCACGCCCGGTTCGCCCACGCCGCCCATATGCATGTCATAGCCGCGCGGAACGATATAGACATGCGTCTCACGCGGCGCGTCAGTGATCCTGAGCACTTGGTAGTCGTCGAGGTTGCTCTGCTGGACCCGGCCGTCCTTGAACGAGATCTCGTTCAGCAAGCCGACCCCGAGCCCCATGACCACCGCCCCCTCGAATTGAGAGCGGACGCGATCCGGGTTGACGATCGGACCGCAATCGACGGCGATGTCGACCCGCGGCACTGTGACGTTGCCTTTCTCGTCGACCGCAGCCTCGATCACAGCCGCCACATAGCTCACAAAGCTGCGGTGGACGGCGAGACCAAGGCCGTGACCTTTCGGCACGTCGCGTTTGCCCCAACCCGCCTTCTCCGTGACCAGTTCGACGACGTTGCGCAGCCGGCCGGTGTCGATCGGATAGACCTCCGGATTCTCGCCGTAGTCCCAGAAGTTCTTCACCTTCTGCGGCACATCGAGGATGCGAGCGGGTCCGATCAGATCGAGCAGGAATTCCTTCTGATCCTTGCCCGCCGCAGAGGCGAGTTCGGCGACGAAGGATTGTATCGCGAACCCGTGCGGGACGTTCGAAACGGAGCGCCACCAGCCGATCTTGGTGTGCGCTTCGGCTTCGCCATTCTCGATGCTCACGTTCTTGATGTCGAAGGGCATGTCGACAAGGCCCATCCCCTGCTCGAGCGGCATCTCGTGCTTGGGATCGGCCGCGAACAGCGACAGAATTGTCGGCGCGACGCTGTTGTGTCGCCATGCGACGACCTTGCCGTCCTTGTCGAGCCCGGCTTCGATGCGTTCGACCGAGACCGTATGATAGAAGTCGTTGTGGATGTCGTCCTCACGAGTCCATACGACCTTGACCGGCGCGCCGCCCATCGCCTTTGAGCACAGAGCCGCCTCGACGGCGAAATCCGGCTTTGACTTGCGGCCGAAGCCACCGCCTAGAAGAGTCACGTTGACGGTGACGTTCTCGGGGGGAAGCGCCAGATAGGAGGCGACCATATCATGCGCGGCTTGCGGGCTTTGCACGCTGGTCCAGACTTCAGCCTTGCCGTCGACGATCCGGCAGGTCGCGGACGGCGGCTCCATCGTCGCGTGCGCATTGTGCGGGATGTAATACTCGGCCTCGACCTTCTTGTCCGCGCTTGCATAAGCGGTGGCGAAGTCACCGTCGCTGCGCAGGACCTTGCCGGGCTGTTTGGCTGTCGCCTCCATCGCCGCCCGATAGGCCTGCGAATCATACGTCGCGTGCGGACCGTCGTCCCACGTGATCTTCAGGGCCTTGCGGCCCTGGATCGCAGCCCAGGTGTCGTCGGCGATGATTGCGATTCCCCCGGACGGCTGGAACTTCATCGGATACGACGGCGCGGGAATCTCGACGACCTGGAGGACGCCCGGGACCTTCTTCGCGTCCGCCGCGTCGTAGGAGGCGACCTTGCCGCCCATCACCGGCGGGCGGGCAATGACGGCATATTTCTGACCGGGCAAACGGACGTCCTGGCCATAAGTCGCGCGACCGGTCGTGATGTTAAAGCCGTCGACGATGTTGGTCCCTTCCTTGCCGATGTAGCGGAACTCGGAAGGCTCCTTGA
The DNA here is from genome assembly GCA_963726105.1 of uncultured Alphaproteobacteria bacterium. Classification (GTDB taxonomy): domain Bacteria; phylum Pseudomonadota; class Alphaproteobacteria; order Rhizobiales; family Beijerinckiaceae; genus Roseiarcus. Next base: position 156,290 of record CAVSBJ010000005.1, on the reverse strand, counting down.
GGGGCAGGCTGACCGGCGTTGCGGCGCCCGACTTCTCCACGCTGACATTCGACGGCACGCCCATCGTGCTGGCGTCAGCGGCGAGGTCTCCATAACCGAGCTTCTTCCCGGTCGACTTCTGAATGACCTCGTGGTTCTTCGCCTCCACGTCGGAGACTGGAACGCCCCAACGCTTCGCGGCGGCGGCCTCGAGCATCATGCGGGCGGCGGCTCCAACCTGGCGCATCGGCATGAAGAAATGCCGGGTTGAACGGGAGCCGTCGGTGTCCTGGTTGCCGTACTTGACCTCGTCCCCGGTCGCCTGGGCGACTTTCACCCGAGCCCAATCCGCCTCCATTTCGTCGGCGACGATGAGCGGCATGCCGGTGCGGATGCCCTGTCCCATCTCGGAGCGGTGGCAGACGATGGTGACGGTTCCATCTGGCGCAATCGACACGAACGCGAGAGGATTATTCACCGTGCCATGCGGCATGCCGTCGGCGCCCCATTTGGGGGCGTCTTCCGCCAGCGCCGGACGCGACGGCAGGACGTGGACAGCGAGCACGAGGCCCGTTGTCGAGAGGATCCCCTTGAGGACGCCGCGCCGGCTGACATTCTCGATGCCCGACACCGACACCATTTCGCGAATGTGCTTGGTCATGACTCAGGCTCCCGCAGCTTGCTTGATGGCGGCGCGAATGCGCTGGTAGGTCCCGCAGCGGCAGATGTTGCCGTACATCGTGCTGTCGATGTCGGCGTCGGTCGGATGAGGCGACTGCTTCAGAAGCGCGACGGCCTGCATGATCTGGCCAGCCTGGCAATAGCCGCACTGGGGCACGTTGACCGCGCGCCAGGCCTTCTGCACGGGATGGTTGCCTTCCGGGTCCAGGCCTTCGATGGTGGTGACGGATTTGCCGTTCACGTCGCTCATCGCCGTCACACAAGATCGGGTGGCGTCGCCGTCGAGATGGATGGTGCAAGCGCCGCAAGCGGCCACACCGCAGCCGAACTTCGTGCCGGTGAGCCCGAGAACGTCGCGTAGATACCAAAGCACAGGCATCGACGGATCGCCGTCGAATGACTGCGCCTGGCCATTGACATGCAGAGTGATCATGCTTCCCTCCCAGTCGAAAGCGTCTGCGCTAAAAGTCGTGCCAACCGGTTCAGCATCGGTCCCGCTTTTTCGCAGGCAGACTTGAAACCATTCCCGGTATTGAAACGATCCTAAGTCACGATTGGCGATGGATCAATTGTAATTACGATGTGTTCGTATAAATACATCGAAGGATTGCGGCTTTACTTCAAATCTTCACCGCTGACTTGCGAAATATTCGTGTCGATATAGCGTTGGCGCGATAGACCTCGATCTCAAGTCAAAAAGCGCGTTCGTATTTGACATCCGAGGCTTGCGCACATACGAACCGCGCCTTCGTCAGGTTTTGGCCTCGTCGATCAAGCCGACTGTCCTTTGAGGCCAGCGGTCCCCGTCCGGCAGCGCTTTGCGCCCCCGGGCGCGATCGGCGTTGGGGTCAAGCGCGGGTGCGGTTCAGCGGATTGGGATGACGGGCGTCCCGTCCTATCTATCCGCTCATCGCCATTCGCAGCCTGATCAAAGGAGCGTGACCCATGTTCGAGAGCCTGTCCGAAAAGCTCTCCGGCATTCTGGATAAACTCACTGGCCGTGGCGCCCTCTCAGAGGAAGACGTCAACGCCGCGATGCGCGAAGTGCGTCGTGCGCTCCTCGAGGCGGACGTGGCGCTCGAGGTCGTGCGCTCGTTTGTCGACCGGACCCGCACCAAGGCGGTCGGCGCTTCTGTCATCAAGTCGGTCAGGCCCGGCCAGATGGTCGTCAAGATCGTCCACGATTCGCTGGTCGAAACGCTGGGCACGGAATCGCAAGCGATCGACCTCAACGCGCCGGCTCCCGTTGCAATCATGCTGGTCGGCCTGCAGGGCGCGGGCAAGACGACGACCGCGGCCAAGATCGCCAAACGCCTGACCGAGCGGGACAGGCACAAGGTGCTGATGGCGTCGCTCGACGTGAAGCGGCCCGCGGCGCAGGAACAGCTCGCGGTGCTGGGCCAACAGGTCGGCGTCGCGACCCTGCCGATCGTCTTCGGCGAGGATCCGGTCGCCATCGCCAAACGGGCCGAGAGCGCCGCGCGCCTGCAAGGCTACGACGTCGTGATCCTCGACACCGCCGGGCGCACCCATATCGACGAACCGCTGATGCAGGAGATGGCGGACATCCGAGGCGCCGCGCGTCCGCATGAGATCCTGCTGGTGGCCGACGCCTTGACCGGCCAGGACGCCGTCAATCTGGCCAAGAACTTCAACGAGCGGGTGGGCTTGACCGGCATTGTGCTCACCCGCATGGACGGCGATGGCCGCGGCGGCGCGGCTTTGTCGATGCGCTCGGTCACTGGCAAGCCGATCAAGCTCCTTGGCGTCGGCGAGAAGATGGACGCGATCGAGGATTTCCATCCCGCGCGTCTTGCCGACCGCATCCTCGGCATGGGCGACATCGTCAGCCTGGTCGAGAAAGCCGCCCAAAATATCGACGCCGCGCAGGCGGCCAGGATGGCCGAGAAGATGCGCAAGGGCGTCTTCGATCTGAACGACCTCTCGGAGCAATTGAGCCAAATCGAGAAGCTTGGCGGCATGGGCGGCATCATGGGCATGCTGCCGGGTGTGGCCAAGATGAAGGACCAGCTCAATTCCGCCAATCTCGACGATAAGTTCGTCAAACGCCAGCGGGCGATCATCTCGTCGATGACGCCGCAGGAGCGCAGCAACCCCGACCTTCTCAAAGCCTCGCGCAAGAAGCGCATCGCGGCGGGCTCGGGCGTCACGGTCGAGTATGTCAACCGGCTTCTGAAGCAGCATCGCCAGATGGCCGACATGATGAAGGCGATGGGCGGCGGCGGGGCTAAGCGCGGCATGATGGGCAAGCTTGGCCAGATGATGGGTCTCGGGGGAGGCATGCCGATGCCGTCGCCTGAGCAGGTCGAGGCGATGCAGAAGCAATTGGGCGGCGCCGGCCTGCCGGGAGCGCCTTCGGGGCCGCCGGGCATTCCCGCCGCGCCTCCGCCCGGCGCCTTCAACCTGCCTCCACAATTTCCCGGTCTCGGCGGCGGTCCGAAGCTGCCGGGCCTCGGCGGCGGCTTCAACCCGTTCGGCAACAAGAAATGACTTCAACAACTCATCTGATCTGAAAGGAAAGCACCAATGTCTCTCAAAATCCGCCTCTCCCGCGGCGGCACGAAGAAGCGCCCCTTCTATCGCATCGTGGTCGCCGACGCGCGCATGCCGCGCGACGGCCGTTTTGTCGAAAAGATCGGCACCTTTGATCCCTTGAAGGCGAAAGACGACGCTGCCCGCCTCGTGCTCGATCAGGAGAAGGCGAAAGCGTGGCTCGTCAAGGGCGCGCAGCCGACCGATCGCGTGCTGCGCTTGCTCGACAGCCTCGGCCTCGCCAAGCGCGAGGCGCGCAATAATCCGCAGAAAGCGCTGCCGAAGAAGAAGGCGCAGGAGCGCGCCGCAGCTGCTACGGCCGCGGCCGAAAAGGCCGCGGCGGCTCCGGCGGCCTGAACGCGCTAACGCACTTGCGCGCGTCGGACCGCCTCATTCTGTTGGGCGTATTCGGCGCGCCGCAGGGCGTGCGCGGCGAGGTTCGGGTCAAATCGCTGACCGGCGAACCGAGCGCCATCGGCGGCTACGGGCCTCTGACCAACAAGGGCCGGACGCGAGCGTTCGCGATCGAATCCCTCCGCTCGCTCAAGAACGACATGCTGGTGGCGCGGATCACCGGCATCTCGACTCGTGATGCGGCCGAGGCCTTGAAGGGCGTGGAACTCTTCGCGCGCCGTGACCAATTGCCGCCGGCCGACGAGGACGAATTCTACTACGACGACCTGATCGGGCTGGAAGCCGTCGACGCGGCAGGGGCGCCGTTCGGCCGCGTCGTGTCGCTCACGAATCATGGCGCGGGCGACGTTCTCGAGATCGCGCCGGTCGGCGGGAATGAGACCCTGCTTCTGCCGTTCACCAAAGCGGTCGCGCCGCGCATCGATTTCGACGCCGGGCGGATCGTCATCGAACGCCCGCGCGAAGTCGAGGGCGACGAGGGTCCGAAGCGAACGGGGTGTTGCTAAGGGCGAAGGGGGCGGATACACAAAGGCGCTCGCGCCGTTGAATGCATCCGGCGCCGTGGTTGGGGATCCGAGACCCGCTTGTTCGTTTGGAGACGCGCTGCATGACGATGAGTTCCGAGACGGCTTCGGTCGGCCATGGGGGCGCCTCGGTTACGAAGCGGGATTTCCTGTTTCTGGCGACCGGATCTTTGGCGACGGTCGGCGTCGCGACGACGCTTTGGCCGTTCATCGACCAGATGAACCCCGACGCCGCGACGATCGCCGCGGCCGGCCCGGTCGACATCGACATCGGCGCACTCCAGCCGGGCCAGCGGGTGGTGACGCTGTGGGCGTCACGACCGGTGTTCGTCGTTAAACGCGCCCAGCCGGCGCTTGATGAACTGAAAAACCCAAAGCTCCTCTCTCAGTTGCGCGACCCCAACTCTGAGCAAAACCAGCAGCCGACTTACGCCGCCAACTGGAGCCGGTCGGTCAAGCCCGAGATTCTGGTGCTGGTCGGCGTCTGCACGCATCTTGGCTGCATTCCGCTGTTCGATCCGGAGCCCAGCAAGACCGACCCAGCGCCTGATTGGCCAGGCGGCTTCTTCTGCCCGTGCCACGGCTCGAAATACGATCTGGCGGGCCGTGTCTTCCAGGGCGTTCCCGCGCCTTACAACCTGCCGGTGCCGCCCTACCATTTCCCGGACGACAAGACGGTGCGGGTCGGGCAGAACCCGCCGGGTGCGAATTTCGATTTCAACTCGATCTTGCAGGTCTAGCCGCGAAAAATCGATCGGTGGCCGCGATCGGGCGAACGGGCTAAGCGTCGCCCGATGTTCGCCTGCACGGTCCTCACCCTCTTCCCCGCCATGTTCCCCGGCCCGCTTGGCCAATCGCTGGCCGGCGATGCGCTGGGGCGCGGCTTGTGGTCGCTCGAGCCGCGCGACATTCGCGAACATGGGCTTGGCCGTCATCGGGCGGTCGACGATACGCCCGCGAGCGGCGGCCCGGGCATGGTGATGCGGGCGGACGTCGTCGCCGCGAGCCTCGACGCGACACTCGCAGCGGATGACCAACGGCCACGCCTGATTATGAGCCCGCGCGGCGAGCCCTTCCGCCAGGCGCGAGCCCGCGAATGGGCGGCGGGGCCTGGCCTCGTCATTCTCTGCCCGCGCTTCGAGGGCGTCGATGAGCGCGTGATCGAAGCGCGCGGCCTGATCGAAGTGTCGGTCGGCGATTATGTGCTGTCAGGGGGCGAGATCGCAGCGCTCGCCATTCTCGACGCCTGCGTGCGCCTTATTCCCGGCGTGATGGGCAAGGGGGAGTCGGGCGCCGAGGAGAGCTTCGAGCGCGGGCTGCTTGAATATCCGCACTACACCCGCCCGCGTGAATGGGAGGGCCGCGCAATTCCCGACGTGCTGCTCTCGGGCGACCACGCGAAGATCGCGGCCTGGCGTCGCGCCGAGGCCGAGCGCATCACGCGTGAGAGACGCCCGGACTTGACGGAGCGTTAAGGGCCGCCAGAGTCGCCGCGGTTTCTGGGTTTTTGTTCTCGCCGATCGCCCTATCCTCTGAGCAACGACCGGCCTATCTTCAAAATAGACATGTGGAGCCCGAATGCCGGCGTGGGTGGAAGACGCACAACAACTGACCGATCTTAGAGACTTGAGCAGCTCGCAGAGCTCGGTCTTGCTTCGAACAACGGAAGTCGAAGAGTTCCTGTCCAACCTCAATTTGTCTTCTCATGCCCTCGTTGCGCCGAAGGGGTTTGGGAAAACTCTCGTTCTCAAACTCAAGCGCATTTCATTGCAGGAAAATGACTATCGCTGCTTTCCATTCTCACCAATTGTCGATCGCCCGAGCAACAAGCCGCCGATCCTGCCCAATGAAATCATCAACGTCCTGGAGAGCAGCGACAATTGGGAGACGCTGTGGAATATCGCGTTCTCGATATGCCTGATCAAGGGGTTCCAGGACGACCGCGACGTTCACCAGCAGCTCACCGACCTATTGGAATCTCGTGATTTACCACCGACGTTGCTCAACATCCTGACCCATCCGCATATCACCAGACCGTTCGACATCCTGCACGATTGCCTGGCGGCGCAGCGCAACGAGATCTTTTTGATCATGCGGGCCGCGCAACAGGTGACGCGGATCTTCGCCACAATTCACAAGCAGGCGGGAATCTTCGTCGACAACATCGACGAGTATCTCATCCACTACATCAATTTCTCTTATCTGCGCCGCAACGAGGTCCACGAACGGTTTGTGCGCATCTGGCACGCCGGCCAGATCGGCGCGTGGCTCGCCTTGAGACGTCTGCATGGGATCAATCCCCATGTGCGGATCTTCGTCTCGATCAGGAAGGAAGCCTATCAGCATGCCGCCCAGAACGAGCCGCAATTCTCGAACCTGAGGTCGTTCCGAAGAGAGCTGCGCTACAGGATCGAGGACATCAAACAGATCATCGAGAACAACATCGCGATTGCTTCGAAGAGCGACTTGGTCGACAGGAGCGCCGAAGATCCATTGTTGCGTTTTCTTGGGCCGAAAAATGAGTTCGTTTCCAACGCGGGAACGGCGCGGCAGGAGCGGGCGATCGACTATTGGACCCGCCACTGCTCGCTGAGGCCGCGCGACGCGATCGTGATCGGCAAGGAGATCAGCCTGATTGGCGCGAAGCGAAGAAGTCAGCAGGAAATTCGCAACGCGATCAACTCCGCCGCTGCGGAGAGAGTTGAAACGCTGTTCAATGAGGTCGCGCCGTTCTTCAGCGGATTGTATCCGGAAATCTTCCCCCAGATCATCAAATCCAACGTGTTGACCTATGACGAGGTCGTCGAGGCGTCCCAAGCCTACGCGGATATCGCTGCGAGACAATACGAGATCGAGACCGAGGCGGCGCGACATCCGTTCTGCGCCCTGTATGCGTTGGGGCTGGTCGGAATCGTCCAGCAGAGCCGGGACGACCCTGCCCGGCTCGTGCAGAAGTTCGCCCCGGTCGGAGACATCGCCTTCGGCAAGATCCATGTCCTGCCCCAGGCCGAGACCTATCTCATCCATCCCTCGCTCAGCGATTTCATCACGCGGCGGAACGTCGGGTTTCTCAAGGAACTCAATAAGCACAACGTCATCGGCGACGAGCTCGAATGGAGGCCCGAGGAGAGCATTCGCTTTGTCGCCGTTGGCGATATTCGCGGCTACCGGGAAAACGTCGTCCAGATCGCCGGAAGATCGCAGACCTTCGACAAATACTGGCGCGATTTGTTCCGGCAGTTCACGCGCGATTTAGACTACGCGAACACGTCCGCCGGCGACCATCTGGTTTTGGCCGATCGAAGCCCGGGCAGGCTCTTGCGGGCGGCGCGCGGACTGAGCGCCCAACTCCTGGCTTCCGGATACAATCTGCAGATGAGAGTGGGCGCGCACAGCGGATTCTGGAGGCTCAATCCAGCGCTGGAAGGCGCCCAGCACCCCGAAATTTCCGACATCGTCGTCATCGCCGCGCGCATCGAGCCCCTCGCCAAGCCAGGCGACATTCTCCTGTCTCAACAATTCGTCGAAGACGCGCAACGGTACGGATATCGCTTCGAGGAGGAAGGTCTTTCGCTCCTCGACGATCACTATGTCGGCGCTCAACGGTACCAGGCTGGAGCCGGCGTCTTGATTTCGAAAGACGGCGAGGCAGCCCAGCACATTCCGATCTATCTGTTCGGAAGCGCGAGCGAGGTGAAATCCAGTTCAAGCCTTTAGAGCAAGCTGCATTTGGGTCGAACCGCGATCGTCATTGCGAGCGAAGCGAAGCAATCCAGGGAACGTAGGGCGCCCATGTTCTCTGGATTGCTTCGTCGCTGCGCTCCTCGCAATGACGATTCCATCCCGACGCAGCAGGCTCTAGTGGATCGGCGGAAGGACACTTCCGTCCTTCCTGCCGAGCACGCGACAACACATCAAGGCGCGGGGCAGAAAAGCCGAAGGCGATGTCCGTCTGGGTCGGCGGCAAGGAAGGTCCGGCCGAAGTCCATGGTCACGGGTTCCTGCAAAATCGTGACGCCTTTGCGCCTCTGCTCGGCACAGAGCGCTTCAACTTCCTCGTCGCTCCCAACCGTCATCGCCAGTTCGCCGGTGTCGCCCGCCCCGAGCGGCGCGGGCTCGACGTCGCAGCGCGCCCAGAGCCCAAGCCTCAGATCGGGCGCGAGTGCAAACATGACGAAGTTTGGCGAGGAATCCAGCGGCTGGCGGTCAAGCAAACGCGCGTAGAAATCAGCGCTCTTCTGAGGCTCGTCGACATAGAGCAGGACGAAATGCGGCAGGCCCATCGGGATCGCTCCTTTTCTTGAAGTGAGCGCGACCCTCGCGCGCCGGCGCGTCAGATTCTGTCAGCAGTGTTATATGGAATTCGGTTGCTGAGAGGGCTTGGCGTTCCATGAACGATCGAGCGCCGTGGCTTGATTTAAGAAAATCGACAATTCGTTGCCAGAAGGGGGCGCGATATGATATTGTTTTTCAGAAATACAGACGAGGGTGGCTGACAGTTTTTATCGAGCGCGCGGGCGGGATTGGGCGCGAAGCGAGCCGATGACTCGCAACCCTTAAGACCCTTGTCCAAAGCGCCAGCTTGGCGGTTGCGCAACGAAACGAGAATGGAGCGTAAGTCATTGAGAACAAACAAACCGCGAAAACAGCGAAGCGAAAACGAGGCTAATCTTGGCGATCGCGTCGCGCGCCGCATGCGCCAACGCTTCGTCGGTTTTCGCCCCGACCCAACGCGCGCCGAGAACGAGCGCCTCGATTTCCTCGCCGCTCAACATGAGCGGGGGAAGCCAGAAGCCCGGCTTGAGAACGTAGCCCAGGCCTGCCTCGCCCTCGATCTCCGCCCCCTGCCCCTGCAAGCTGGCGATGTCGCGATAGAGCGTTCTTAACGAGACGCCGAGTTCGTCGGCAAGGACACGCCCGCTGACGGGACGGCGCCGGCGCCGGAGCGCCTGCAGAAGCGCGAGAAGCCTCTCCGAGCGCGACAATCGCTATCGCAGCTCCCGTTCGTCAGCGCGTCGGCACGGGATGCTCGCCGCGGTAGTCGTAGAAGCCGCGCTGAGTCTTGCGGCCGAGCCAGCCGGCCTCGACATATTTCACCAAGAGCGGACAAGGGCGATATTTGGAATCGGCCAGCCCCTCGTGCAGCACCTGCATGACGGCGAGGCAGGTATCGAGGCCGATGAAGTCGGCAAGCTGCAGCGGCCCCATCGGATGATTGGCGCCGAGCCGCATCGCCGTGTCGATCGCCTCGACGGAGCCCACGCCCTCGTAGAGCGTGTAAACCGCCTCGTTGATCATCGGCAGGAGAATTCGGTTGACGATGAAGGCGGGGAAATCCTCGGACATCGTCGCAGTCTTGCCGAGCCGGACGACGAAGTTCTTCGCCGCCTCGAAGGTCTCATCCTTGGTAGCGATGCCCCGGATCAATTCGACCAGCTGCATCCGCGGCACGGGATTCATAAAATGGATGCCGATGAAACGCTCGGGATTGGCGGTCACCGACGCGAGGCGCGTGATTGAAATCGAGGACGTATTCGACGCGACGATCGCATCCGGCTTGAGAAAGGAGCGCAGGGAAGTGAAGATCTTGCGCTTGACCTCTTCGTTCTCGGATGCGGCCTCGACGATGAGATCGCACTCGCTGAGCTTGTCGAGGGTTGAGGCTACCCGAATGCGATCGAGGATCGCCTTGCGCTCCGGTTCGCCCATTTGCCCTTTGGCAACCTGGCGCGACAGATGGCCGTTGATGGTCGCTAAAGCCGCATTGACACGCTCCTCGGCGACGTCGGTGAGCGAGACGGTCATTCCTGCCTGAGCGGCGACTTCGGCGATGCCGGCGCCCATCTGGCCGGCGCCGATGACGCCTACCGTTTCGATGTTGAATGTCATTTCTTTTTCCAGCGAACAGCCTGCGCCGCGTGACAATCATAGACTAGCGGCGACAAGCGTCCAGTCGGGCGCCCGGCTTTTCGCATGGCCGGACTTAGCGGCCGATCTTCGCGAGCTCCGCCGCGAGCTGGGGCAACGCTGTATAGAGATCGGCGACGAGGCCGTAGTCGGCGACCTGGAAGATCGGCGCCTCCTCGTCCTTGTTAATCGCGACAATGACCTTTGAATCCTTCATCCCCGCCAGATGCTGGATCGCGCCCGAGATGCCGACCGCGATATAGAGCTCCGGCGCCACCACCTTGCCGGTCTGGCCGACTTGCCAGTCATTGGGCGCGTAGCCGGCGTCGACTGCGGCGCGCGACGCGCCCATCGCCGCGCCGAGCTTGTCGGCGACCGGCTCGATGTAGGTCTTGAAATTTTCTGCTTTCTGCATCGCCCGGCCGCCCGAGATGATGATCCTAGCCGAAGCCAATTCGGGCCGATCGGACTTGGCGAGCGCCTCGCGGACGAAGGACGACAGCGCCGGATCGGCGGCGGGCGCGACGGTCTCGATCGGCGCCGAGCCGCCCTCGCCGGTCGCGGCGAAAGAGGCGGTGCGCACGGTCACGACGATCTTTGGATCGGTCGATTCCACGATCTGGATCGCGTTGCCGGCATAGATCGGCCGCTCGAAGGTTTTCGGGCCAATGACCTTGATGATATCGGACATCTGCATCACGTCGATGAGCGCCGCGACGCGCGGCGCAACATTCTTGGCGCTGGCGGTCGAGGGCGCGACGATGGCGTCGTAGCCTGGCGCGAGGTTAACGATGAGGGCGGCCAGCGGCTCCGCCAGCCCGTGCTCGTAACGGGGGTCGTCGGCGGCCAGCACTTTCGCCACGCCTTGCAGTTTGGCGGCCGCCTCCGCGGCTCCGCCGACATTTTTGCCCGCAACGAGGACATCGACAGGCTGACCGAGTTCGAGCGCCGCGGTGAGAGCCCGTGCAGTCGCGTCATTCAATTGGCCGCCCACAACTTCCGCCAGAAGAAGAGTCGCCATCGTCAGATCACTCCTGCTTCGCGCAGGTTGGCCACCAGCTCCGCCACCGATTTGACCTTAATGCCGGACTTCCGACCCGGGGGCTCGACGGTCTTCAGCACCTTGAGCCGGGGCGAAACGTCGACCCCGTAGTCGGCCGCCGTCTTCTCCTCGATCGGCTTCTTCTTCGCCTTCATGATGTTGGGGAGCGAGGCGTAGCGCGGCTCGTTCAAGCGCAAATCGGTGGTGACGATCGCCGGCAGCTTCAGCGAAACGGTCTGCATGCCGCCATCGACCTCGCGCGTGACTTCGACCGAGCCGTCGCCGATGACAACCTTGGAGGCGAATGTGCCCTGCCCCCAGCCGGTCAGCGCCGCCAGCATCTGTCCCGTCTGGTTCGAATCATCGTCGATCGCCTGCTTGCCCATGATGACAAGGCCTGGCTGTTCGGCGGCGACGACGCCCTTGAGCAGCTTGGCGACCGTCAGCGGTTCGACGAACCCGTCGCTTTTGATGAGGATTTCGCGGTCGGCGCCCATGGCGAGCGCTGTGCGAATGGTTTCGCTCGCCAGCGCCGGGCCGATCGAAACGATGATCACCTCGGTCGCCTTGCCGGCTTCCTTCTGCCGCAGCGCTTCCTCAACGGCGATCTCGTCGAACGGATTCATCGACATCTTGACGTTGGCGAGCTCGACACCCGAGCCGTCGGACCTGAGCCGGATCTTGATGTTGTAGTCGACCACCCGCTTGACGGGCACGAGGATCTTCATATGCCCCAGAACTCCTGCCGAACTCGGCGCATGCCCAAGCAATTCGAGACCGAACCCCTAAGCTTGGCTCCGGCGCGAGTCAACGCAAGCGAGTGTCCGTTTGGCGTTGCGCCAAGGCGCAATCCGCAGGGTTCAGATTGCGTGAGCCCGTGCCGGCGCCATGCAGAAATTGTCCTGAAAAGCATGCGCTCGGCCGCTTTCGCGAACTCGTCGCCCGCCTCCGCGGCGCGCGATTGACAGAACCGAACTTCTAACGGCAAGTCGTGGAAACAAGACAAAGGAGCAACTGCCGGTCGAGATTTGGGGAAAGGGCGCAATCAACAGAGGATCCAAGCCGATGAGCGAATTGGATTATTGGAACGGGCGCCTGATCAAGGGGGCCATTTCGCGCCGCGAGTTCATGGGCCGCGCCGCCGCGCTTGGCGCCTCCAGCCTCGCGATTTCAACCCTGTTGGCGAGCGCCGCCGCGGCCGCCGCCGATGCGCCAAAGAGCGGCGGTGTACTGAAGCTCGGCCTCGCCGGAGGCAGCACGACCGACAGCCTCGACTTCCGCACCACGACCGACTCCGTGATGATCGACTCCAATCACGGGATCTGGAACTGCCTCGCCGAATGGGGGCAGGACGGGAAACCGCATCCGGAGTTGGCGGAGAGCTGGGAGGCGACCAACGGCGCCAAAGATTGGGTTTTAAACCTGCGTAAGGGTGTGACCTTCTCGAACGGCAAGGAATTCAATGCCGATGACGGAATCTACTCGCTCAACCTTCACCGGGGCGACACCAAATCCGGCGGCGCCACTTCAGTGAAGGGCGTCGCCGACATCAAAAAGCTCAACGACCACCAGATCCAGATTTCGCTCTCCGCTCCCGACGCCGATTTCCCCTATGGGCTCACCGACTACCACCTCATGATGATTCCGGACGGTTTTAAGGACTGGGCGAAGCCGGTCGGCACTGGACCTTTCGTGCTTGAAAGTTTCGACCCGGGCGTGCGGCTGCGGCTCAAGAAAACCCGACCCTATTGGAAGGAGGGAAAAGGCCTTCTCGACGGCGTGGACGTCACCGTCATCAACGATGGCTCCGCTCGTCTCAACGCGCTGATCTCGGGCCAGATCGACGCGATCAACCGCGTCGATCACAAGGCAGTCGCACTCCTCTCCAAAACTCCAAGGATCGAGGTGGTTCGCGCGCCAGGCGGCTGGTTCTCGGTCTTGGCGATGGAGGTCGACAGGCCGCCCTTCGACAATCCCGATATTCGCATGGCGATCATGCTCGCCGCCGATCGCGAGCAGATGCTCAAAGCTTTGTTCAGCGGCTACGGCACAGCCGGCAATGATCATCCGATTCCCCCGACCGACCCGTACTTCAATAAGGATTTGCCGCAGCGCAAATACGATCCCGAAAAGGCCGCCTTCCATTTCAAGAAGGCGGGGATCAGCGATCCAAAGATCATCTTGCAGGCGTCCGACGCCGCATTCAACGGCGCGGTCGATCAGGCCACGCTCTTGCAGGCGAGCGCGTCGAAAGCCAGAATCAAGATCGATGTGAAGAAGGAGCCGGCCGACGGCTACTTCGACAACGTGTGGCTCAAAGCGCCGTTCGTTAGCAGCTATTGGGGCGGGCGCCCGGCGGCGACGCAGATGCTCGCCGTCGCCTTCCAAGCGAGCGCCCCGTGGAACGAGACGCACTGGAACGACGCACAGTTCGACAAGCTGCTCGGGAATGCGCGAGCCGAGACCGACGAGGCCAAGCGGAAGCCCTATTTATGGGAGATGCAAGCCATTCTCAATGAGCGCGGCGGCGCGCTCATTCCCGTGTTCCGAGACTGGCTCGACGCGCATAACCAGAAGGTCGGCGGCCACACGCCCCATGGCGGCTACGATATGAACAACGGCTGGATCATGGAGGACGCCTGGCTGAAGTCGTGATCGACGGCGCGACGAAGAACGGCGCGGGCGCTCTCGCACCCCGCGCGGCGCCCTTGAGGTCGTAATCCAGATCGAGGTGGAGAAAGGACGCCCATGCTGAAGCTCGTCCTCAACCGTCTTGGCCTCGGAATCCTCACCCTGTTCGCCGCGTCTGTGCTGATCTTCATCGGGACGGAGATCCTGCCGGGTGACCTCGCCTCCGCCATCCTGCAGAACACCGCGACCCCCGAGACGCTCGCCAAGATGCGGCTCGATCTCGGGCTCGATCAGCCCGCCTATATTCGTTTCTTCCAATGGCTGTTCGGGGCGCTGCACGGCGATTTCGGCAAGTCGCTCGCCAATGGGCGCGACGTCTTGGAGGAGATCGCGCCGCGCTTCGCCAACACGATGTTCCTGGCCGCCTACGCCGCCATCGTCGCTGTGCCGTTGGCGATCGGCCTAGGGCTACTGGCGGCGATCTGGCAGGGCGGAATCTTCGACCGGCTTGTGAACGTCGTGACGCTGATGACGATCTCCGTGCCGGAATATTTTCTCGCTTATCTCCTCATCAAATACGTGGCGGTTGAGCTCGGCTGGTTTCCTTCGCTCGCGAGCGTCTCATCCGACACACCATTCCTCGAGCGGCTTTACGACACCTTCCTGCCCATGCTGACGCTGGTTCTGGTGATTGTCGCCCACATGATGCGGATGACGCGCGCCTCGGTGCTCTCAGTGATGGCGAGCCCTTATATCGAGATGGCGATTCTCAAGGGATTGAGGAAATCTCGCATCGTCGTTCACCACGCGTTGCCGAACGCTCTGGCCCCGATCATTTCGGTGGTCGCCCTGAACCTGGCTTATCTCATTGTCGGCGTCGTCGTCGTTGAGACTGTATTCGTCTATCCGGGGCTCGGCCAATTGATGGTCGACGAAGTCTCCAAGCATGACGTGCCTATCGTTCAGGCGTGCGGGCTCATCTTCGCCGCGACCTTCATCCTGCTCAACATGATTGCCGACATCCTTGCCATTCTATCCAATCCCCGGCTTCGCTGGCCGCGCTGATCGCGACAAAGAAAGATCGTTATGCGTATCCGCGGCTACAAATTAAGCCTCACCGCGCAGATCGGCATCGTGATCGTCGTCATCAACCTGCTGGTCGCTTTGCTGGCGCCGCTGATTGCGCCCTTCGACCAGGCCACGCCGCTCGGCGACGCCTGGGCCGACCCCGATTCGCAGCATTGGCTTGGACTGGACAACCTTGGACGCGATATCGCGAGCCGCCTGATTTATGGCGCGCGCATGTCGATCGGTCTTTCGCTTGTCATAACCGCTCTCTCCTTCCTCCTTGGCGTCATCACCGGATTTGCCGCCGCTGTTGCGGGCGGATGGATTGATCAGGCGCAGTCACGCCTCGTTGATCTTTTCCTGTCCATGCCGACGCTCATCTTCGCTTTCGTCATCCTCTCGGTGCTCGGGACGGCGCTGCCGGTGCTCATCATCACGATCGCCATCCTCGATTCGACCAAGGTGTTTCGGCTGGCGAGGTCGGTGGCCGTGAATATCGTCAGCCTGGAGTTCGTTGAGGCGGCCCGCCTGCGGGGCGAAGGGTGGCGGTGGATCGTCACGCGCGAGGTCCTGCCCAACGCAATCCCGCCGCTGACGGCCGAGTTCGGGCTACGTTTTTGTTTTACGTTCCTCTTCATCGCGGCGCTGAGTTTTCTCGGGCTCGGCGTGCAGCCTCCAGACGCCGACTGGGGAAGCATGGTGAGAGACTACCGCGACATGATCAATTTCGGCTCCGCGGCGCCGCTCTATCCTGCAGCTGCGATCGCGATTCTGACCATCGGCGTCAACTTCGTCGTCGATTGGATGCTCTGGATTCATTCCAGAGGCCAGGGAGAAGGCGCATGAGCGACCCGACTCGCGACAGTCTCAGGTCAAAGAATAATCCTATCATCCTTGACATTCGCGGCATGCGCGTCGCAGTGCGCACGGATGCTGGCGAGGGGCCAGTTCTCATCGATGACGTGTCGCTGCAATTGCGGCGCGGGGAGGTGATCGGGCTTATCGGCGAATCGGGCGCCGGCAAGTCGACGATCGGCCTCGCCTCGATGGGCTACACCCGGCGCGACTGTCATATCGTCGGCGGCAACATCGTCTTCGGCGATACAGACATTCGCGCCATCAGCCCGGACGCACGCCGCGAGTTGCGCGGCCCCAAGATCGCCTATATCGCCCAGAGCGCGGCGGCGTCGTTCAACCCCGCTCATACGCTGATGGAGCAGGTCTGCGAGGCTTCGGTGCGGCACAGCGTATTGTCGCCGAACGAGGCGCGAGCGGAAGCGATCAGCCTGTTCAAGCAGCTCGATCTGCCGGGCCCGGAGACAATCGGGGCGCGGTATCCCCATCAGGTTTCCGGCGGACAGCTTCAGCGCGTGATGGCCGCGATGGCTATGGTCGCCAAGCCCGACATTCTCATCTTCGACGAGCCGACCACCGCGCTTGACGTGACGACTCAGGTCGAATGCCTCGCCGCTTTCCGTAAGCTCGTCCGCCAGCATGGCACGGCGGCGCTCTACATCACCCACGACCTCGCCGTCGTCGCCCAGATCGCCGACCGTATCATGGTGCTGAGACACGGAAAAATGGTTGAATTCGGCGAGTCACGACAAATCCTGCTCGAGCCGAAAGAGGAGTACACCCGCCGTCTGGTGAGCGAACGCGTCGCGGGCCGCTCTTTCGCCAATGGCTTAGTCGCCGCCGAATTCCCGATTCTCGCCATCGATCACGTCAGCGCCAACTACCCAGGCAAACCCAAAGTCATTGACGATGTCAGCCTCGGAGTGCGCCAGGGGGACACGGTGGCTGTGGTCGGCGAGTCCGGCTCGGGCAAATCGACTTTGGCGCGCGTGGTGACCGGCCTCTTGCCGCGGGTCGCTGGCGACGTGCGCTTCAACGGCGCTAGTCTCTCGCCGCGACTGAAGGACCGCACCAAGGACCAATTGCGCCGGGTGCAGATGATCTACCAGATGCCGGACGTCGCGCTCAATCCGCAGCATACGGTACTCGAGACGATCGCGAGGCCGGTCGTCTTCTATTTCAATCGATCAGGGCGGGAAGCGCGCGCGCGCGTGGCGGAACTGATGAGGCAGATGGATCTGCCGGAATCCTTCATCACCCGTAAGACCAGCGAATTGTCTGGCGGCCAAAAGCAGCGGGTGTCGATCGCCCGGGCGCTCGCGGCCGAACCTGACCTGATCATCTGCGACGAGGTGACCTCCGCGCTCGATCAGTTGGTGGGCGAAGAGATTCTGCGTTTGCTGAAAAAGCTGCAAAACGACCTGGGCGTCGCCTATCTGTTCATTACCCATGATCTCGGAACGGTGAAACGAATCGCCAATAAGGTTGCAGTCATGCTGAAGGGCAAGATGGTGGCGAGCGGCGACACGGCCACGGTGTTCTCGCCGCCCTATCATCCTTATACCGAGTTGCTTCTGTCCTCGGTGCCAGAAATGCGGCCAGATTGGCTTGACGAGGTTTTAGCGGCGCGCGCGACCGGAGTTGCGAGGACTTCGGCGCTGCTCAGGGCGCCCTGAAGGAGCTGGGTCGGGGTCCCCATAAAAGGGCGCCCAGTCCGGCCTTGCCGCGCCCGCATTTCGTTTCTATACCGCCCCAAGCTAATTGAGGAAACGGGTGGGAACGCTTTCCGGGGAGCGGCTTTCCTCGGCGTGATCATTGCATGGCTCAAATCGGCCGACCCTTCGGCCGGTGATGAAACGGGACGGTCTTGATGCGCGCGCCGGGCGGACCGCGTCTGTTGTTGCGGCGGCTCCGCGAGGTGATGGCGGAGCCTGTCACCGCACAAGCGCGCCTGGACCGCATCGTCGTCCTCATCGCCTCCAATATGGTCGCCGAGGTTTGCTCGCTTTACGTCGTGCGCGCTGACGGAGCGATGGAGCTGTTCGCCACCGAGGGCCTCAACCGCGAGGCGGTCCATCTCACCACGATGCGGCCAGGCGAGGGCCTTGTCGGCCTGATCGTTTCCAGCGCCGAGCCGTTGGCGCTGTCCGACGCGCAGCATCATCCCTCCTTTTCCTACAGACCGGAGACGGGCGAAGAAATCTTCCAGTCGTTCCTCGGCGTGCCGGTGTTGCGCGGCGGCGCCACGATCGGAGTGCTGGTGGTGCAAAACCGCGCCCGGCGCGCCTATTCGGAGGAAGAGCTGGAGGCGCTGCAGACGACCGCCATGCTGCTCGCCGAGATGATCGCATCCGGAGAGCTGCAGGGGATATCCGCCCAGGGGGCTCCGATTGCCGTGCGCCGCCAATTGGCGCTCAAAGGCGTGGGCATCGCCGACGGGCTGGGCCTTGGGCAT
Source organism: uncultured Alphaproteobacteria bacterium (assembly GCA_963726105.1). GTDB lineage: Bacteria > Pseudomonadota > Alphaproteobacteria > Rhizobiales > Beijerinckiaceae > Roseiarcus. The sequence continues at coordinate 138,181 of CAVSBJ010000005.1, read as the reverse complement.
GTGGTGATGCACCAGCCGCGCGTGACGGTGTCCACGATAGTCGCCGATGATGTGGAATTGGAACTCATTCGCCTCGAGACGGCGATCAGCGCCATGCGCGCCTCGGTCGACGATCTGATCGACCGCAGCGACGACGGCGTCGGTGGCGAGCACCGCGACGTGCTGGAGGCCTTCCGAATGATCGCGCACGATCGCGGCTGGCTACGCCGGCTTCGTGAGGCGGTGAGCTCAGGCCTGACCGCTGAGGCCGCGGTCGAGCGCGTCCATAACGACGCCCGCGCCAAGCTGCAGCGCCAGACTGATCCCTATCTGCGCGATCGGCTCCACGACCTGACCGACATCGCCAATCGCCTGCTACATCAGCTCGCCGGCCAGAGCCTCGTCCTGCTGCCGGACGAGCTGCCGGAAAACGCCATCCTTGTCGCCCGCTCGATGAGCCCTGCGGCGCTACTGGATTACGACCGCGCCCGGCTGCGCGGTCTGGTGCTCGAGGAGGCCGGCGCCTCGAGCCATATCGCCATCGTCGCCCGCGCGCTCTCCATTCCAGCCGTGAGCGATATCGCGAATATTTCCGAAATCGTCGAGCACGGCGATGCGATCATCGTCGACGGCGACACGGGCGAGATCTACCTGCGGCCGCCCGCGGATGTCGAGGCGGCTTTTGCCGAAAAGGCGCGCATGCGCGCACGACGCCAGGCGCAGTATCGGGCGCTCCGCGACACGCCCACAGTCAGTGTCGACGGCATCTCGGTCGGCCTGCACATGAACGCGGGGCTCCTCGTCGACATGCCGCATCTGGCGGAAACCGGCGCGAAGTCCATTGGCCTCTTCCGCACCGAATTGCAGTTCATGCTCGCCGCGCGCTTTCCTAGGCCCGGCGCGCAGCAGCAGCTCTACCGCGCCATCCTGGACGCCGCGGGGGACCGCGAGGTCACGTTCCGCACGCTCGACATCGGCGGCGACAAGCTCCTGCCCTACATGAAGGGGTTCGAGGAGGAAAACCCCGCGCTCGGGTGGCGCGCGCTCCGTATCGGGCTCGACCGTCCGGCGCTGCTCAGGATGCAATTTCGCGCCTTCATCCGCGCCGCTGCGGGCCGCGACCTCAAGATCATGGCGCCCATGGTTTCGACCGTTGATGAATACAGAGTCGCGCGATCGATGTTCGATCATGAACTCAACTGGAGCTTGAGCCGCGGCCATGAGCCGCCACGCACGACGAGTCTCGGAGTGATGGTTGAAGTGCCGTCGCTGTTGTGGCAGCTCGACGAAATCGCCGCAGCCGCGGATTTCCTCTCGGTCGGATCGAACGACCTCATGCAATATCTCTACGCGGCCGACCGCGACAACCGGCGGGTCGCGAACCGCTTCGATCCGTTGAGCGTCGGCTTCTTGCGCGCGCTGCGCTCGATCGCGCAGGCGGGCGAGCGACACGGCACGCCGGTGACCTTATGCGGCGAGATGGGCGGACAGACTCTCGAAGCGATGGCGCTGATGGCGATCGGCTACCGCGAATTGTCGATGTCCCCGACCTCGATCGGGCCGGTCAAGGCGATGACGCTGTCGCTCAATATCCGCGAGGCGGGGCGCGAGGCCGAGGCGATGCTGACCAGAGGGCGCGAGGACGCATCCTTGCGGGCGCCGCTCCAGCGGCTGGCCGAACGCCTCCAGGTGCGCCTCTAGCGACGCGAGCGTCCTGAACACTCGCCGTTTCCGCTTCTTGAGCTCACACAATGCCCGCCAACGACAATCTCGATCTCATCCTCCGCCGTCACCAGGAAATCTCGGCTCGCCTCGCCGAGGGGGCGTCCGGAGCGCAATATTCCGTTCTGTCGCGCGAGCTCAACGAGCTTGACCCGGTGGTCGCGGCGATCGAGGCCTTCCAGTCCAAAGAAAAGGAGCGGGCCGACCTCACAGCGATGCTGCGGGAACCGAATCTGGACCCCGACGTGCGCGCCATGGCCGAAGTCGAGCTTGCCGCCGTCGAAGCCGAAGCGGAAGGGATGTCCAAGGCGATTCGGATTGCGCTCCTGCCCAAGGACGCCGCCGACGAGGGCAGCGCAATCATCGAAGTCCGGGCGGGCACGGGCGGGGACGAAGCCGCCCTGTTCGCCGGCGATTTATTCCGCATGTACGTCAAATACGCCGAGCGAAAGCGCTGGAAGGTTGAAGTCCTGTCGTCGAGCGAAGGAACGGCCGGAGGGTTCAAGGAGATCGTGGCCGAAGTTTCCGGCCGCGGCGTTTTCGCCCGCCTCAAGTTCGAGAGCGGCGTCCATCGGGTGCAACGCGTGCCCTCGACCGAGACCCAGGGGCGCGTCCACACCTCTGCCGCGACCGTCGCCGTGCTGCCGATCGCGGAGGAGTCGGACTTCGAGATCAACGAGGCCGATCTCAAGATCGACACCTATCGCTCCTCTGGCGCCGGCGGCCAGCATGTCAACAAGACCGAATCGGCGATCCGCATCACCCACCTGCCGACCGGCGTGGTGGTCGCGATGCAGGAGGAGCGCTCCCAGCATCGCAACCGCACCAAGGCGATGGCCCTCTTACGCTCGCGCATCCTCGACGCCAAAAACCAGAAGCTCGACGCCGATCGCGCTGAGGCCCGGCGCTCCCAGGTCGGCTCCGGCGACCGGTCGCAGCGCATCCGAACCTATAATTTCCCGCAAGGGCGGATCACCGACCATCGCATCAACCTCACTCTCTATTCGCTGGATCGGATCATGGAAGGGGAGGGTCTCGACGAGATCGTTGACGAACTCACGGCCGAACGCCAAGCGGAGCTTCTCGCGGCGCAGGCGGCGTCGTGATTCCCATTTCGCATCTGCCGCCATTCGCGTCCGGAATGCGCATTGGCCTCCTTGGCGGCTCGTTCAACCCGCCGCACGAGGGGCATGCCCTCATCACCCGGCTTGCGCTGCGTCGGCTCGCGCTCGACCGCGTCTGGTGGCTGGTGACGCCTGGCAATCCCTTGAAGTCGCTGACGGGCCTCGCGGCGCTCAACGCCCGCATCGAGGCCGCGCGTGGGCTCGACGTCGGGCCTCGCGTCGTGGTCACTGACATCGAGGCGCAGATCGGCTCGCGCTTCACTTGTGACACGCTTCTTTGCCTCAAGCGCCGCGCGCCCGGCGTCCATTTCGTCTGGATCATGGGTGCCGACAATCTTCGCCAGTTCCACCTCTGGCGTCACTGGCGCTTGATCGCCGAGCTCACGCCGATCGTGGTCGTCGATCGGCCAGGCTCGACGTTGAAAGCGATCTCGAGTCCAGCCGGCGCAACGCTTGCGCGTTGGCGGGTTTCGGAGCGGGACGCTTCGCGCTTGGCGACGACGCGGCCGCCGGCGCTTCTCTTTCTCCACGGGCCGCGCTCGAGCCTGTCCTCGACGGCGCTCAGGCGTGTGAGCGCATCTGAGCATGGCGATGCAACCCCGGCCGAGATCTCCTCTTGAGGCGCTCCCGCCAATACGAATAACACGCCGAGCACGCGCGGCGAGATCAGGAGAACGCCAATGAACCCGTCCGTTCGCGAGCCGGTCGTAGTCCGCCGCGATTCTCGGCATCATCGCTCGCGCAGTGGATCGTGAGCTTTAATCGGCGATCGTGCGCATCTCTTCTGCGCGCATGCGCCAACGCGCTCCGCTGTAGATCGCGTTGTTGACGCCGTCGCTCGGGATCGGATCGAGTACGACCTTGATGCTTCATCACGCCCTGGACATGCTGGTGGCGCTCAGGCCCATCCTTGCGCCAGTCAGTTGGCGCTCCAATCACGACCTGACGATGTCTCCTTGCGAACGGACCTCGTGAACGCCCGTGCTCATCCAGCGTGTTTGCAAAAGAAGCTCGAGAAGAGCCGGAACTTGCCGCGATAAGCCGAGTTGAGCTGCACAACAACGTGTCAAGGGAGGTTCTGATGTCCTCACTCAATCGAAGCTTGCTTGCATCCGCTATCGTTCTCGGCTTGTCAGTCCCGGCGTTGGCGCAGCCCAAAGCCGACGCGGGCAGTGGTCCAAACCGCCGGCGCTGTGACGTCCAACGACGCCGGCAGCGGACCGACGAAGGGCGCTCAAACCGAACACCGGCTCGACCGCGAGCAATTCCAGCGGCTCCACGGACAACAGCGCTGGCGTGACCCCCGGTCCGAAATCGACCGGAGAGTCACAGCCCGTAACCGCTGCCACTCTGGAAAAGAAGCAGTAACGGCGAGTGTCTTCGGCGCTCGACGCGTGAAACGCTTGAACGCGACCGACGGTGATGCTGAGGGTGCGAAGACAGCCCACGCCTGACTTAGCGCCTCTCGCGCAGGAGGGGCGCCAGTCTATACTCTCGACTGACCCTCGAGGCTTAGCGGCGGCCCGAGAAATTCCACGCGCCACTTCAAGTCGAAACGGTTGAGCGCAGCTCTATCCGGAATGCCGGTTCGCATCACGTCGGCAAGCTCGGTGAAGAAGGCGGCAGCGTCGAGAGCGGGATGTGCTGGCGCGCTGGCATGTCCGTAACATTGACGAAATCATGACCCCGGTCGCCCGGGATGCTGACGACATCGCCAACCTCCGCATAAAGCGTCGGCCGTCCATTTCATAGAGGCGCCGGCCCTTGAGGACACGAAAGATCTCCGCCTCGGGATGCTTGTGGCGAGGCGGGCCCTTCGCCGGCGCGTCGATGGTTTCAATGATAGAGAACGCGCCGCCGCTCGCAGGCACCATGCGGAGACCACATGAGATCCCATCCCATTGCTGGGGTAGTGATTGGCGCATCTGCGCCTTTGGAGTGAACTCATTGTCCCGCCTTCGGCCTCGCGCTGTCGGTCGCTCTCGTAGCAGCGCGCGGAATCGCGAACAACGCGCCCCGCTTCCTTCTCTATGCTAGCTCTTGGTGAAGCGGGAGCCGAACGTTCCGGAGAAAAAATGATAAAAATTGCAATCATCGACGATTGGCAAGGCGTGGCGCGAAGCAGTGCCGATTGGTCGAGACTCGCCGGTCGCGCCGAGCTTGTGTTCTTCGCCGACGCCTTCGGTTCCGAGGATATGGCGGCTCAGGAGCTCGCGGATTTCGACATCATCCTGACGATGCGTGAGCGGACAGCTTTTCCCGAAAGCCTCATTCGCCATCTCCCCAAGCTGCGCATGATCGGCATCACGGGCCCTTCAAATCCCACGGTGGACGTCGAGGCTTGCACGCGTCAAGGCGTGACGGTCTGCAACACTCCGCGCAGCGAGGCCCTTTATGCGACAGCGGAGCTGGCGCTCGGATTGATGATCGCCGCCGCCCGCGCGATTCCCGCCGGCGACAGGTCGATTCGAGCCGGCAGCTTCCAATTTGGCGTGCCGGTGGGCATGGGCCTCGCCGGGAAAACGCTCGGTATTGTTGGCGCCGGTCGCCTCGGGGCGCGCCTCGCCCGCTATGCGCTCGCGCTTGATATGCAGGTGATCGCCTGGAGTCCGAATTTGACAGACGCGAAGGCTCAAGAGGCCGGCGCTGTCCTCGTCGGCAAATCGGATCTCATGAGCGACGCAGACGTCATTTCCGTGCACATGGTCCTCTCGCCACCCACGCGTGGCCTCATCGGGCCTGACGATATTGCCCGCATGAAACCGGGCGCGATCCTGATCAACACTTCACGAGGCCCACTCATCGACGAGGCCGCTCTCGTCGGCGCCGTTCAGGCCGGCAAGATCATCGCGGCGCTCGACGTCTACGACAGAGAACCGCTGCCGAAAAACCATCCGTTGCGGGCGTCGGACCACACCGTGCTCACGCCCCATCTCGGCTATGGAGTTGAGGAGACGTGGCGCCAGTTTTATCCACAGAGCGTTGAGAACGCCGAGGCGTTTTTGGACGGCAAGCCGATCCGGGTTATGAACGGGCAAAAAACGTGAGGGGCAAATCGAAGCCGGCGCGCCGGTTCGGCGCTCCTAGCCGGCCTGCTCCAAGGGCCAGACTTCCACGACGCCATGGGCAATTGCGCATGGCGTTTGCGAAACGATCCTGATCGCCTCCGCAAGATCGGCGGCTTCAATCAGCGCGAAGCCGGCGACCGGCAAGGCGGACGACATGAAAGCGGAGTTCTCCGTCTTGACTCCAGCCGCCAGCGGATTGCGCACTTGCACCGGCGCGCCCGCGACGCCCATCAACGCTCCGCGTTTCTTTATCTCGGCGTCGTGGGCATGAGCTGCATCGCGGACGTCTTTGGGTGTGCGTTCATATCCCGCGCTGTCGCCATAGCCGATCGTGATGAATTGTGGCATGTCGGGCCTGTCCTTTGTGAAGGTGAACGATCGCGCGAGAGGACAACTCCCGAACGACGATCCGCAACCAGCCGCAGCACTCGAGGTTCAGTTGCCGAGCGGACTAGCCTTGGTCAACAATCTTATCAGCGCGTTCGAGCATCGCTTTTGGAGCCTCAAGACCAAGCGCCTTTGCGGCTCCTTTGTTTATCGCCAGGGCATAGTTCATCGCGTATTGGACGGGCAAATCCGCTGGCCTGGCGCCATGCGCGATTTTATCGATGACCGGCGCCGACATGCGCCACTGGGCGGCGAGATCTTGCCCATAGCTGATCAGGCCGCCGGCTCTCGCCATCTCGGCGACGCCATAGATGGCCGGGACGCGATGCTTCGACATCGCCTCCACGACCGCCTTGCGGTTCGCCAAAGGAAACGTGTGCGGCACGACGATCATGCGCGCGTGCGGGTTCTTCGCCACTTCGGCGACTGCGGGTTCGATGTCGGGCACGGCGTCCACATGGACCTCGCTGATTGACGCGCTCTGTGACGCGACCGCCTTCCAGCCAGCAAGGGCGGCCGCCGAGGCCGAGGCCGGATTGGAGAAGATCGCCATTTCCGTGACGACGGGGGCGATCTCCTTTAGCTGGGCTACCCATTTCGTCGCAATATCCGCCTGAAAGCCAGCGATTCCCGTAAGATTTCGGCCGGGATGATCGAGACTGTCGACCAAGCCCGCCGCCATTGGATCGAACGTGCCTACAAAGACAATCGGTATGGTGGTCGTGGTCTGCGCGAGCGCGGTCGCCGCAGCCGTCGACGCCGTGACCAACACATCGACCGGGAGCGCCGCCAGCTCGGCGCCGAGACGCCGGAAGGCGACAACCGTGCCGTCTGCCTAGCGGACTTGAAGGGTAAAGGCGCGCCCTCGCTCCAGCCGAGGTCGCGCAGGCCATCCCGCAGGGCCACGGAAAATCGGCCGTTGTCGGGCACGGGTATGAGCGCGCCAATGCGAACAGGAAGCTTTTGAGCGCGGACACGTGCGCCGATTGAAAGACTAGCGACGCCAAGGAGTCCCACTCGAACAATATCGCGGCGACGCATGACGTTCTCCCCCTGGCGCGAAGCTTGCGGCCATCTTTCAAGTTTTGAGGCCGGGGTTGCAAGCAAGCGTGGACCAAGACGGGCGCCCGAGGCGAGGGCGACGGCGCGGATAAGACAGCCTCAAGCAAGGTTCGAGGCGGACGCTCGCAAAACGCCGTTGCTGTCCGTCTTGGGGCCCCGATGCCGCGATCGTCCTTTCGCCCCGCTGTCTTGCGGGGGCTCTTCGCCGCATGCGTCGCCGCTTTCGCCGCGCCGCTCGCCGGCTGCTACGACTTTGGCGACGTCACCGGCTCCATTCCTGGGTCCGCAGCCCAGCCGACGGACGACGCGAAGCTCAGGGCTTACGCAGAGGAGTTAGGCAAGCGCTATGATCGCAACCCCGGCGAGAAGACGGCTTCAATCGAATATGCGCGCGCCTTGCGCGCGCTCACCCGCTACAGCGAAGCGGTCGCCGTCATTCAGACCGCGGCCATCAAGACGCCAAAGGATTTCGACGTGCTCGGCGAATATGGCAAGGCGCTCGCCGACGCCGGGCAACTCACGCAAGCCAAGGATGTGCTGAGCCACGCCTATACGCCTGACAATCCGCGATGGGACGTTATGTCGGTGCAGGGAACGGTTGCCGACCGGCTCGGCGACCATGCCGGGGCCATGCAGTTCTATCACGAGGCGCTGAAGATCGCCCCGGGTGAGCCAAGCGTGCTCACCAACATGGGGCTCTCGCTCGCTCTGGCCAAGCAATTGCCCGCGGCCGAGGACGCCCTGAGGCAGGCCGTCGCAAGTCCCAAAGCCGACGCTCGCATGCGCGGCGACCTGGCGCTCGTGCTGGCTCTCGAAGGCAAATTCGCCGACGCCGAAGCTGTCAGCCGGACCGACCTTTCCCCGGACGCCGCGCGCGCCAATGTCGAGGCGATCCGCCAGATGATCGCGCAGAGTGGTTCTCTGCGCGATCTCGGCAAGCCTGCGAAGGGCGTGAAGCCCAAGGCGCTCAAGACCGAAGACGCCGGCTGAGCCGCTGGCCTGTCCGGACAATTCAATCTAGTCTAAAGCGCTCGCCTGGACGAAGATTGAAAAGGACTGGAACCCATGTCGGACATGACTCTCTGGGGCTTTGACGGCTCGACTTACGTCCGCACGGTCAAAATGGTCCTTGCCGAAAAGGGCGTGACCGACTTCAAGCAAGTGCCGCTCAATGTGCTGGCGGGCGATCCGAAAACGCCTGAGCATCTGGAGCGCCATCCCTTCGGCAAGGTCCCGGTCCTTGACCATGACGGCATGCGCATTCTGGAGACGACCGCGATTGCGCGCTACCTCAACGATGTCCTCCCCGGCAAGTCGCTGATCCCCTCGGCCCCCAAGGATCGCGCGCGGATGGACATGATTATCGGCCTAATCGACTCCTACGGTTACGGCGCCCTGACCGGCGGTGTGGCCGCCTATCACCTGTTTCCGGATTTTGTCGGCGGCAAGAACGAGGCGATGCGCAAGAGCGGCCTCGAGAATGGCCGCAAGGTGATCGAGCTTGCCATGAAGGCGAAGGGCTCTTCCCCCTTCATCGCGGGCGACTTGAGCCTCGCCGACCTCTATCTCGCGCCAATCGCCTTTTACGTCTCGCTCACGCCGGACAAGGACGTGGTTTTCAATGTCCCCGGCTTTGCCGATTGGTGGACAAAGATCCAAGCCTTGCCGAGTTTCAAGAACACCCAACCCAATCTCGGCTGACGCGGACTACGCCGAGGCGCCTCACTACATCAGATTGTCGAGGGTGATTGGCAGGTCGCGCACGCGTTTGCCCGTGGCGTTGAACACGGCGTTGGCGACCGCGGCTCCGACTCCGGTGATGCCGATCTCGCCAACGCCGCGCGCGCCCACGGGAGCGTGAGGATCGGGCTCGTCGGTCCAGATCACGTCGATCTCCGGAACGTCCAGGTGCACCGGCACGTGATACTCGGCGAGCGAGGGATTCATGATCCGCCCGCTGCGCTCGTCGAACATCACCTCTTCCATGAGCGCGAGGCCGAGGCCCATGATGATGCCGCCGCGAAACTGGCTCGCCGCCGTCTTCGGGTTGAGGATTCGCCCGCAATCGAACGAGCCGAGAAAACGGCTGACGCGCACTTCCCCTGTGACGGCGTTCACCCGGACTTCGCAGAACAGCGCGCTGTGGCTGTGCGTGGACCAATGTTGCAGCTCAAGCGGCATCGGGGCCTCGGCCTCGACGGTCACTTCCTCGCGCCGGGCGCGGTCAAGGATCGAAGCGTAGCTCTCGCGACGGCCCTCATCGTCGAGAGCCGAGAGCCCGCCATCGAGACCGCCGACCTCGTCAGGACCAAGTCCGGCCAGAGGCGAGTTGTTGCCGGCAAGCTTCAGGAGTTCTTTCACCAGCGCGCGATGCGCCGCGATGATCGACGCGCCAATCGAGGCCGTCTGCTGCGAGCCGCCTGCCAAGACGGCGCCCGGATAGAGAGTGTCGCCATAGAGCACCTCCACCTGCTGTAATGGCAGCCCGAGCCGTTCCGCCGCGACCTGCGCCTGGGCCGTGGCGGTGCCCATGCCCATCTCGTGCGCCGCGATGGCGACGGTCGCACGACCGTCGCGGGTGATGGTGAGACGCGCGGCTCCGCCGGGCATCCGATAATAAGGATAGGTGCCGGTCGCGCAGCCCCATGCCGATCAGCCAGTCGCCCTCGCGCCTCGTCGCTGGCGTCGCACTGCGCTTCAACCAGCCGAACCGCTTGGCGCCGTCCCGCCAAGCCTGCACGATCCCGCGTTGCGAGAAGGGCAGGCCGGTCAGCGGGTCTTTCTCGGGTTCGTTCCGGACGCGAAGCTCGATCGGGTCAAGCCCAAGTTCAACCGCGAGCTCGTCCATCGCGGATTCGAGGCCAAACGTGCCGACGGCTTCGCCTGGAGCGCGCATGAAGGTGTTGGCCACCATGTTCATCCGCACCGTCTCGACGTCCAGGAAGAAGGTCTTCGACGCGTAGACACTTTTCGCTGGCAGGATGAAGGGCTCGGGCATGTTGTTGTGCGGAGTCATCGCAACAACCGCGGTGTGGATCAACGCGTCGAGACGGCCGTCCGCTTGGGCGCCAAGCGCCACGCGCTGCTCCGTGACAGTGCGGCCGCCGACGATACGAAACACGCCCTCGCGGGAGAGCATGATGCGAACCGGCCGGGGCGCAAGCTTCGCCGCCGCGGCCGCGAGGATTTGATGCTGCCAAAGGAGCTTGCTGCCGAAGCCGCCGCCAACGAAGGGCGATGTCCGGCGCACTTGATCATCTTTCAGCCCGAACACCTGCGCGATCGTCCAGCCTTCATGCGCCACCGCCTGCGAAGCGTCGTGGACGCGCAATGTATCGCCGTCCCAAGCGAGGGTGCAGGCGTGCAGCTCGATCGGAGCGTGGTGATGGCGGGGCGTCGCGTACGTGACATTCACGTTGTGCGGAGCAGCGGCAAAGGCGGCCTCTGCGTCGCCGACTTTCTGCTTCAGCGGCTCGCCCATGAACAGGCCGGATTCGGTTCCGTTCGCCTTCGCTGCGGCGAGCGCAATGACCGGGTTCTGCGCTTCGTAAGTGACGCCGATCAGGCTCTGCGCGTGCTCGGCCTGTTCCTGGGTTTCGGCGAGCACGATCGCAATCGGCTGACCATTCCAGTGCACGCGGTCATCCTGCATGATCGGCAGATCGTCAGGACCGGCTGCCTTCGGCTTGCTCATGAAGGGTGGCGCTTTGTTCAGTTTCGGGGCGTTGCGATGCGTCATCACCAGCACGACACCCGGGGCCGCCTCGGCCGCGGCCACATCGACGTCAACAATACGGCCACGCGCAATCGTCGAATATTTGAGCGCCGCATAAATCACCCCTTCCATCGGGAACTCGGCGCAGAACGCCGCCTTGCCCGACACTTTCAGCGGACCGTCAATTCGCGAGATCGGCGCTCCGATGAGGCCATGCTTATGATGCATGAGCGGGTCGGGGTGGCCGCCTGGAATCCAGCCGTCGGGCGCAAGCGCGATGGCTTTCTTCATCACCGCCTGAACGGCGTCTTGCACAACGCTCATTGCGCGGCTCCCTGGGCTTTGGCGAGCTTGCCGAGCGTGTCCGCAATGACCCGCGTTGCGAGCTCAATCTTGAAGGCGTTGTCGCGCAGGGGCTGAGCCGCAGCGAGCTCGGCCTCGGCCGCTCGGCGGAGGGCTGCCTCGGTCGCCTGACGGCCTTTGAGCGCGGCTTCCGCGCGCTCTGCGCGCCACGGCTTGTGCGCCACGCCTCCAAGCGCGATGCGCACGTCTTTGATCATGCCTCCCTCCATTTCGAGACCGGCGGCCACCGAGACAAGGGCGAAGGCGTAAGAGGCGCGGTCGCGAACCTTGCGATAATGCGAGTGGGCGGCGATCCCATTCGGCGGCACGGTCACCGCCGTGATCAGCTCGCCGGGCTCAAGCTCCGTCTCGACTTGCGGCGTGTCGCCTGGGCGGCGGTGAAACGCGGTCAGCGGGATCTCGCGCGATCCGTCCTTGCCCCTAACCGTCACCATCGCGTCCAGAGCCGCAAGCGCGACGCACATGTCGGAGGGGTGAGTGGCCACGCAGGCCTCAGAGGCGCCGAGCACGGCGTGATTGCGGTTAAACCCCTCACGCGCGTCACAGCCTTCTCCTGGCGTGCGCTTGTTGCAGCGCGCGGCGTCGTCGTAGAAATAGATGCAGCGCGTGCGCTGCATGAGATTGCCGCCGACCGTCGCCATGTTGCGGATTTGGGCGGAGGCGCCTGCCAGGATCGCTTGCGCAAGCAGGGGAAAGCGCTCGCGCACACGTCGATCGGCCGCGGCTGCCGTGTTCTTCACCCCAGCGCCGATGCGCAGGCCGCCACCTTGAATTTCCTCGATGTCCCGCGAGAGTCCGGTCACATCCACCAGCGTCTCAGGTCGCTCGATGGTCTCGCGCATGAGGTCGACAAGATTGGTCCCGCCGCCCAGATATTGCGCGCCGCCGCGCCCGCCCGCCGCGAGCGCGGCGCCCACGTCAGAAGCGCGCTCATATTGAAATGGAGTCATCAGGCGGCCTCGCGCGTAGGCGCCGCCGTAGCGAGCTCGCCGAACGTCTCGTGGATCGCATCGACGATGCCGTTATAGGTGCCGCAGCGGCATAGATTGCCGCTCATCCGCTCGCGCAACTCATCGTGACTGAGCGCTATGGTCTCTGCGTCCAGATCCGCAGTGACGTAACTTAGCACGCCGCGGCGCAGCTCGGTCGCCATGCCAACCGCCGAGCAGATCTGACCCGGCGTGCAATAGCCGCACTGGAACCCGTCATGTTCAACAAACGCTTGCTGCAAAGGATGGAGCGCGCCGGGCGCGCCAAGGCCCTCGATCGCGGTGATCTCGCGGCCTTCGTACTGCACAGCGAGAGCGAGGCAGGAATTGATGCGCTCGCCGTCGACGAGGACGGTGCAGGCTCCGCACGCTCCCTGATTGCACCCCTTTTTGGCGCCGAAAAGGTGCAGATGTTCGCGCAGGAGATCCAGAAGCGACGTTCGCGCGTCGACTTCCCGCTCCACTTCGCGGCGATTGACAATCCAGCGCATCGCGGACTCCGCTTGATCCCAGCAAGCGGGCTAAACGCGTGGATGCGGAAGTTGCTCCCTTCGGACGCTGAAATGTTGACGCGCGACCACGAGCGCGGCGCGCGAAATATTCCTTGGAATAGCGGGCTGCCCGACCAAAGCCCGATCAGTTTGACGCGAGTCGACGGCCTCGCGGCGACGAGCCCGGCCTCGCTTTCGCGGCGGGAGACGGAGCGAATGTCGTTCCTGCATCGCGCACAATGGGCAGTCACGACAGGCTCCTCGATTACCGCAATCCACTTTGGCGAGATCGCGCAGCCGGCCGCGGGGATCGGCGTCAGCAACGTCCCGGCTGGGCAGACGAAGTCGCGCGCTGCGTCGTATCGAAGGTCGTCCTTGCGAAACAGGCCCCGCGTAACCGAGAAGCCGCGCTGCGGCCTGGGAACGTGCAATGCAGCCAACTTTCTCGCAAGCCTCGATATCCTCAGCCTTGAAGTAGTCGCCGCGGTCGGCGACGACGTCGAGCGCGGCGCGAACGCGACGTTGATCCTGCGAGGGCCCGACGACATCGGCCCGACCCTGGTCGAAGCCTTAGCGATCGACGCGCATGAGAAGAAGTCAGCCGAGCCCCATCCCGGCGGTGAGCGGTCTAGAAGCACTCTTGGAATCTGTATATCGTGGTTGCCGTTGTTCCCGGCGGCGGCCGGCCATCCGCTTGAGGTCGAACAAATCCAGCCAGAGAGCGGCAAGCGCGTCGAAACGGTCTGCGCTCCGTTGCCGCCGACGCCCGCATGGCTCAAAACGCCATTGGCACGAAGAAACAATAGACGCCCGATTGACCGTCACTCCCTCCGCCGTTTGCGCCCGGCGCTCCATCCTTGTCCCGATAGAAAATCCAATAGTCGCCGTCCTGGCTCGGGAGCGCGACGGCGATCGGGATCGGACGATGATACCCGTCCACGCGGTAATAGTCGCCGTACCGGCGGACCTGGTCGGACGTCAGATGATGCGCGTCCGCTGGACCGCAGCATGAGGCTTTCACCCAATCGGGGATCGGGGCGCCGTTTGTCCATTGGTCGTGAGCGCATGCCGGAAGAGCGGCCAACGCTCCAAGGATCGCAATCAAACCCCTCATGCCGCTTTCCCGCGCTAGGCTTTGTCGAACTTCACGTCCACCCCCGTCTTCGCCTGGCTCGAGAAGCAGGAACCTCCCGGTCTCCAACTCCGGTCGCGCCGACGATCGTCTCGCCGCCATTCATAGCTGTCGCACACAGCAGTCCTCATCGCCATGGCCGTCCTTATCTGATTGCATAGGATAGGGGGGTATGCGATAGAGAGGCATGACTCATACAATCCGCGAAAAAGGCAAGCTGCTGGCGCGCGTGCGTCGCATCCGGGGCCAGGTCGAGGCGATTGAGCGCGCTCTCGACGGCGAGGCGGGCTGCGAACAGGTGATGCACCTGATCGCCGGCGCGCGAGGGGCGATGGCCGGTCTGATGGCCGAGGTTGTTGAGGATCATGTCCGGACGCATCTCGTCGACGCCGAAACGCACCCCGGCGCGCTGAACACCGAAGCGGCGGAGCAACTGCTTGATGTTGTTCGCACCTACATGAAATGAGGATTGCCATGAGTGGACCCAACGGTGGCGCTGCGGCTGCGTTTCATAGCCATGTGTTCCTTGGCGAAGGGCACGAAAAGAGCGAGAGCAAGACGTGGGCGGTGATCTGGCTCTGCGGGGCCATGATGATCGCCGAGATTGTCGGCGGCCTGCTGTTCGGCTCCATTGCGCTCGTCGCCGACGGCTTGCATATGAGCACGCACGCGGGAGCGCTCCTGCTCGCGGCGCTCGCCTATACCTACGCCCGCAAGCACGCCAATGATCCGAATTTCACCTTCGGCACGGGCAAGCTCGGCGACCTCGCCGGATTCACAAGCGCCATCATCCTCGCGATGATCGCGCTGCTGATCGGCTACGAGTTGGTCAGTCGTATCTTTGCGCCTGTGCCGATTCACTTCGCCGAGGCCATCCCGATTGCCTGTCTCGGCTTGGCCGTCAACGTCGCGAGCGCATGGCTGCTAAGCGGCGGCGGGCATCATCACGGCCATAGCCACGGCCACGATCATGGACACGCGCACGGGGCGCATGATCATCACGAGCATGACGAGTCCCACGAGATCGCGACGGCTTCCGGCGCCGTGCGTCTCGAGGTCTTCGAGGACAGGGCGCCGCCGCGCTTCCGGATCCGCGCCCAAACCGGCCCCGCGCTGACGGCGCAAACCACGTTAGTCGAAACCGTCCGCCCTGACGGTGCGCGGCAACTTTTTACCATGACGGATCAAGGCGGCTATCTGGAATCGGTCGCCGAGATTCCAGAGCCGCATGCGTTCGCGGCCAATGTGCGGATCGGGCAAGAGAGCTATCCCGTCGCCTTCGAAGAGCATGAACATGCGCAGGGAATGACAGCCCGCGACAACAATATGCGCGCGGCTGTGGTTCACGTGGTCGCCGACGCCGCTGTGTCAGTGCTCGTGATCGTCGGCCTGCTGCTCGCGCGCGCCTTCGGCTGGCTTTGGATGGACCCGCTGGCTGGTATCATCGGGGCTTGCGTCATCGCCAGCTGGTCTTACGGCCTGATCCGCGACACCGGAGCGATCCTGCTCGACATGAACCCCGACCGGAACATGGCGAGCAAGCTGCGACAGGCCGTCGAGATCGAGGGCGACCAACTCGCCGATCTCCATCTCTGGCGCTTGGGGCCAGGGCATTTGGGAGCGATCGTCTCGGTCGTCACCGCGCAAGCACGAGAAGCGGATTATTATCGAAACCGCCTCGCCCGCTTCACGTCGCTGTCACACCTGACGGTCGAGGTGTTGCATAAATCTTGAGTTGCGCACCACGTCGACGGTCCGTTCTGGGTTGAAACCGATCCAACTGATTAAGCGTTGACGCTGAACCCCATTTCGGCGACCACGGTGAATTCCAAGAAACCCCGTCTTCGTTTAGTGTGCCTCTCAGTCGGCAAAGGGCGGATGCTCGGCTCTGATGAACGGCACCACGGTTCTTCTGACCGCAATCGGCTACGTCTCGGTTCTGTTCCTCATCGCCTGGTGGGGTGACGGCGCCGGACGACGCTTTTTATCCGGGCGCTCGCGAGCTTTCATCTACGCGCTCAGTCTCGCAGTCTATTGCACGTCCTGGACCTATTACGGCTCGGTCGGCCTCGCCTCGGCGCACGGCCTTGATTTTCTCCCCATTTACATCGGGCCGGTGCTTGTCATCGGCCTCGGGGCGCCGTTCATCGCCCGCATCGCCAATCTCGCCCGCGCGCAGAACGTCTCCACGGTCGCCGATTTCGTATCCGCGCGCTATGGAAAATCTCAAGGAGTCGCCGCAATCGCCGCGCTGATCGCGCTGATCGGCTCCGCGCCCTATGTGGCGCTCCAACTCAAAGCCGTCGCGCCGACAATACTGATGGTGATCGAGTCCTTCGATCACGCGCGCCTCACGCCGGATGCGCCCTCGACCTCGTTTTATCTCGCGGTCTCGGTGCTGCTCGCTCTCTTCGCGATGGCCTTCGGGACCAGGCGTATCAACCCCAAGGAGCACCAGGACGGTCTGATTCTCGCGATCGCGGTCGAGTCGATCGTCAAGCTCGTGGCGTTTCTCGCCGTCGGCGCCTTCGTCGTCTGGGGACTTCACAACGGAATCGGCGACCTGACCGCGATCGCGCACTCCGATCCCAGGATCGCCTCGGTGATCGAGACGCGCCCCGATCCCGCGGTGTGGGTGGTGACCACGCTCCTGTCGGCGTTCGCAATCGTGCTTCTGCCGCGCCAGTTTCACGTCGCTGTGGTCGAGAACCACGGCGAGCGCGGCATTCGCACTGCGGCGTGGCTCTTTCCCGCCTACCTCGTGCTGATCAATCTGTTTGTTGCGCCCCTCGCCATCGCTGGCCTCCACGTTTTCCCGGACGCGTCTTTTAATCGCGATCTGACCGTTCTTGCGCTGCCCCTCAACGCCAGCGCGCATGGCGTCGCGCTCTTGACGATGGTGGGCGGCCTCTCGGCGGCGACTGGAATGGTTGTGGTCGAGAGCGTCGCACTCGCCATCACGATTTCCAACGACCTGGTGATGCCGCTCTTGCTCCGGCGCAATACGCAGGCGGCCGCCACTGAAGGCGACATCGGCGCGCTGGTGCTGTGGGTGCGCCGGCTCGCCATCGTCGGCGTTCTGGCGCTGGGCTTCGCTTACGAGCGCATGGCGGGCGAGGCGGGCCTCGTGTCGATCGGCCTCTTGTCGTTCGCGGCTGTGGCGCAGATCGCGCCGTCCTTTCTTGGCGGACTCTTCTGGCGTCGCGGGACGGCGCGGGGCGCGATCGCGGGGATGACAATTGGCGCGCTGGCCTGGCTTTACCTGCTGCTTTTGCCGTCAATCCGTCCGGAACAGGCGCTCGCGCACCTTTTGGCGCACGGCCCCCTGGCGATCGCGTGGCTGAGCCCGGCCTCGCTCGTCGCCTTCGCACCCAACGCGCTCGTGGGCGGGGTGGTCTTGTCCCTGGCGGCGAATGTCGCAGCCTTTGTCGCCTTTTCACTGACCCGCCAGCCGAGCGCGCTCGAGCGCGCACAAGCAAGCGCCTTTGCCGGAGCGGGCGTCGGCGGCGAGCCGCAGGCGTTCCGCCTTTGGCGTTCGTCGACCACTGGCGGCGAGCTCGAGGCGGCGGTCGCCCGCTATCTCGGGGTCGCGCGGGCGCACCGCGCGTTCGCAACCTTCATGGGCGAGCGCGGCCTCGTCTATGACCCCGCGCTCGAAGCCGGCGCGCAACTGATACGCCACGCGGAATTTCTGCTGTCGCCGGCGATCGGCGCCTCGACCTCGCGCCAGGTCCTGTCGTTGTTGCTGAAGCCGAGGGCGGTGTCGGGGCAATCGGCGCTCAAGCTCATCGACGAGGCCTCGGCCGCGATCCAGTCGAGCCGCGATCAATTGCAGCATGCGCTCGACCATGCGCGCCAGGGCATTACCGTCTTTGACGCCAATCTGGCTCTGACCGCCTGGAACCGCGAATTCGTTGATCTTTTCGATCTGCCGCCCGGCATGCTGCGTCATGGCGTGGGGCTCGACGAGATCGTGCGCTTCAACGCCGCTCGCGGGGCCTACGGACCGGGAGATTCCGAAGATTTCGTCGCCGACCGCGTGGCGAGCCTTCTTTATGACGATCGACCGAACCGGCTGCGTCTGTTCTCGACCCACCGCGTCATCGAGGTGCGCTCGGCGCGGCTTCCGGACGGCGGGATCGTCACCACCTATACCGACGTCACACAGACCGTTCAGGCGGAAGAAGCGCTCGCGGCCTCGAACGAAATGCTGGAGCGTCGCGTCGATGAACGCACGGCGGAATTGCAGCGGCTCAACGCCGAACTCGAGCGCGCCAAGAACGAAGCGGACGCGGCGAACCTGTCCAAGACGCGTTTCCTCGCTGCCGCGAGCCACGACATTCTGCAACCGCTCAACGCCGCGCGGCTGTACGCGAGCGCGTTGAGCGAGGGCGTAAACCACGCCTCATCCGAGGAGCGCAAAAATCTTGCGCGCAATGTCGACGTCTCGCTCGAGGCGGTCGAGGAGATCATCGGCGCGCTCCTCGACATTTCACGCCTTGACGCTGGCGCGACGCGCCCGGAGATTTCCGACGTTCCGGTCGCAGAGCTCATGGGAATGCTCGAGATCGAGTTCGCGGCGCTCGCCCGCGAGAAGGCGCTCGACCTCGTCTTCGTGTCGACCACGCTCGCGGTTCGAACGGATCGGCGCCTCATGCGGCGCCTGTTGCAGAACCTGATCTCGAACGCGCTCAAATACACGTTGAGCGGCCGGGTGCTGGTCGGCTGCCGGCGCGTTGCCGGCGCGGTCCGCATCGAGGTCTGGGACACGGGGCTCGGCATTGCGCCTGAGCATCAGCGCGCGGTGTTCGCCGAGTTCAGGCGCCTCGACCAGGGTGCGCGTGTGGCGCGTGGCCTTGGGCTTGGGCTATCGATCGTCGAGCGTCTGGGACGGGTGCTCGAGCATCCCGTTGAGTTGCGGTCGAGCCCGGGCGATGGGTCGGTATTCTCCGTGACCGCGCCGATTGGACAGGCCACGGCGAAGCCGCGCCCGGATCGGGGCGCGCCCGAGCCGGTCGCGGCGGGCGAACCGCTCGATGGGCTCAAGGTTCTCGCCATCGACAACGAACCGCGCGTGCTCGATGGCCTGCGCATCCTTCTCACGCGCTGGGGCTGTCGGGTCGCGACCGCCCGTAGCGTTGAGGAGGCGATCGCGGCGCTCGACGTGTTCGGGCGGCTGGACGTCATTATCGCCGATTACCACCTCGACCTAGGGGACGGCGTCGCCGCGATCCGGTGTTTACGCGAGCGCCTCGGCCGAAGCACGCCCGCGATCCTGGCCACCGCCGATCGAAGCCTGGAAGTGCGGGACGAGGCCGCGCGTGCGGATGTCCTCGTCATGACCAAGCCGCTGAAGCCCGCGCCGCTCAGGGCGCAGCTCACCCGTTATGCCGCGCTCCGCGAGGCGGCGGAATAGGCGCGCGGTCCTCGGCCGCAACGCCAAGCAAATGCAAGCAAACGGAAATGAAACCAAGGCAAAAGGGCGGGCCCTTTAGCGCTGACTACGAGCGGGGGCGCATAGAGCAAACGTCAAACGAATTTCACGGTGACGCAAGATCCAAGGCCTTCAGAAACAGATTGTCGATCGGCGTTTCGTAAGCTGCCCATTCGTTTATATCAAATGTGCGACGATTGATGTGTCCACTATCTTGGACCTCTTTTGCCATATCCGCCGACTCGTTATCGGCCGAGATTATAGCGAGGACGCGAGGAGGGTCAGTGACAAGGGAATTGAGGATTGCGCCTCCGGAAGCAAACTTGCCTCGTTCGCAATTCGTCACCACCAAACCACGCTTGGGGTCGTTCGCTTTAACGTGACAGTCGCCTACGTGCTTGGGATATAGTTTTTTCATCCGATCTATATCGTATTTATAAAAAATCGTATGATGCTCCGGCAACTGCGACAATAGACTCCCCGACTTCTAAGGATATCGGTCTCTGTTCCACGACATAAGGTCTCACTCCGGACAACGATGTGTGCAACGTCAATATAGCCCAATCGCCGCTGTCTGGGTCGCACGGTCCCATAGCGATGAGCTTCTTTATGCGAACAGCTCTATTCTCTAGAGTTAACGAATCGGATTTTGGAAGGAAAAGACAGGCGTCCTGTTTAAATTGTCGGGCGATGCATGTGTCCGTGTCACGAAATAAGTGAGAGGCCGTCGCAATAACATTCGATACTGAATTGTGTCCCTTCTTCGCGATTAAATTGGCGCTCATAAAATAAAGTCCGCCACAATAAATAATTCCGGTTGCTGTGACGCGCGAGTCCAGCTCAGTAAATGTAATACCATGTCTTTCGGCATACTCCTTCTCTGCATAATGATGATTGTTGGGATCCACCGGGTCGTCAATTTCCCCGGCTAGCGGCGGTTGGGCAGGGGTAAATGGGGACTGTCAGGAATTTCGTGCGTGGGGCCATAATCGCGCCGATGGAGGGCGAATATGGCGATCAAGAAGGACACGCTGGACGATCTTTTGGCTGGCCGCGACCCGAAGGCTGTGTTTTCGAAAGACGGTCTTTTCGATGAGCTGAAGAAGGCTCTGGCGGAGCGGGGGCTGAACGCCGAGCTGGACGATCATCTCGACAATGAGGCCGCCGAGGGGTCCCAGAACCGGCGCAACGGCTCTTCAAAGAAGACGGTCCTGACGGAGACGGCCAAGATCGACATCCGCATTCCGCGCGATCGGGAAGGCACATTCGATCCGAAGCTGATCCAGCGCTACCAGCGGCGGTTTCCCGGCTTCGACGACAAGATCGTGTCGATGTACGCGCGCGGCATGACGGTACGCGAGATCCAGGGCCATCTCCTGGAGCTTTACGGGCTGGAGGTGTCGCCGGACCTGATTTCGACGGTCACCGACGCCGTGCTCGAGACCGTGGCCGAATGGCAGAACCGGCCGCTGGAAACGAGCTATCCGCTGGTTTTCTTCGACGCCATCAGGGTCAAGATCCGCGACGCAAGATCCGCGACGAAGGCCTGGTCCGCAACAAGGCTGTCTATCTCGCGCTTGGCGTCGCAGCAGATGGAACGAAGGACATTCTCGGGCTCTGGATCGAGACGACCGAGGGCGCCAAATTCTGGCTCAAGGTGATGAACGAGCTGAAGGCCCGCGGCGTCGAGGACATCCTGATCGCCGTCGTCGACGGCCTGAAGGGCTTTCCGGAGGCGATCGAGGCGGTCTTTCCGCAGGCCGCGGTTCAAACCTGCATCGTCCATCTCATCCGCAATTCGCTGGATTTCGTGTCCTGGAAAGACCGGAAGCCCGTCGTCGCCGAGCTACGGAAAATCTACCGCGCCGCCGACGCCGAAACCGGCCGCAAGGCGCTCGAGGCCTTCGAGGGCGGCCCGTGGGGCGGCAAATACGCGGCGATCGGCCAGATCTGGCGGCGGCAATGGGAGCAGGTCATCCCGTTCTTCGCCTTCGCTCCGGCCGTGCGCAAAATCGTCTACACCACGAATGCTATCGAGGCCTTGAACGCCACGCTGCGACGGGCCGTGCGGGCGAGAGGCCATTTCCCCAGCGACGAGGCGGCGACCAAGCTCATTTTCCTGGTCTTGCGCCAAGTCGCTCAGCAATGGAAAATGCCGCCCCGCGAATGGGCCGAGGCTAAGACCCAGTTCGCCATCATGTTCGGCGATCGCTTCGTCAGAACCTGATGGAAACCCGGCCCCGCGCACAAGATTTCCGACAGTCCCGGTAAATGCGAGCAAAGCTGCGCTCAGTATTGCAGCGCCTCTAAAGACAAAAGTACGAGAGATACTCATCGCGCGGTAAGTCGCCCCGAGAACCAATGTGCCGCGCTGACTCGCTTCAATCAAGGCTTTCTGAGAAAGCGGCTCGCGTCAACCCGCCCACTCCCGCCGTGCGCTCACCCGTTACGCCGCGCTCCGGGAGGCGGCAGAATATGCGATGCGATCGTCATTGCGAGCAAAGCGAAGCAATCCAGGGAACGTAGCGGGCCCACGTTCTCTGGATTGCTTCGTCGCTGCGCTCCTCGCAATGACGAGCCATCAACGCAACGCGGCTCTAACTGCGCCGAGAAACGCTAGTGAATCTGCGTCGCCGCGTCCTGGCCGCGCGCCAGTTCTATGGTCGTGATCGCCACCAGCATCTCGGCGCGGGACTTCAGGTCCTTAGCCTCGAGCAGCGCCTGCTTCTCCCTTGGACCGCACGGGCTCATCATCGACAGGCCGTTGACCAGAGCCTCGTTCGACGCCTTCTTGATGTCGCTCCACACCACCTTGATCTCGTTGACCTCGGCGAAGCGTTTGAGCGCCGCGATCAGGTCGTCGCGATCGACCGCTGCTTCGCCTGCGCCTTCGAGAAAATCCTCGGCAAATGGCGCATAATCGGGGACCGCGGTCCGGTAGGGGCGCTCGCTCGGCGTTTCTCCAGTGAGGCGGAATCGCGCCACGCCCATCAGCGTCAAAAAGCAGCGGCCGTCGCCGATCTCCGCATATTGCACGATCCGACCGGCGCAGCCGAGCGGATAAAGTTCCGGGGCCGGATCGGTCGCTTCTTCTTCCTCGGACGAGGGCTGAATGACGCCGATCAGGCGTTCGCCAGCCAGCGCATCGTCCAGCATTTCGAGATAGCGGGGCTCAAACACGGTGAGCTGGATCGGCCGGCGCGGCAAAAGAAGCGCGCCCGCCATCGGAAACAGCGGGATCGTCGCCGGCATCTCGGCCGGCGCGGCGAAGGTGCGGTTGAGCTTCATTGCGCTCTTCTCATTCTTCGGGTGCTCTTGCTCCGAGTGCTCTTGGCGGGATTTAGCAGTCAAAACCAGACCGCCGACAACTTGCGCCGCGCGGTGACCGACGCCGGGTCCATCAGACCCCAGGCCTCGAACAGCTGCAACAATTGTTTGCGCGCCGCTTCGTCGTTCCATTTGCGGTCACGGCGAATGATTTCAAGCAGTTGGTCGGCGGCTGCGTCGCGCTCGCCCTTGGCCGACAGCGCGACCGCAAGGTCAAAGCGCGCCTGGTGATTGTCCGGGTTGGCGGCGATGGCCTGCTCGAGGGGCGCGAGTTCGCCGACGTTCGAGGCTTGCTCGGCCAGGCGCAACGCGGCATGAGCTGCGACGACTGCCGGATCCTGCTCCTTGCCGGGCGCCGCCGCCGGCGCCGTCTCCAAGAGGGCCTTCGCTTCGTCGAGCCGCCCGGCTGCGACATGGAGTTTGGCGAGACCGCCGATCGCTTTCGCCTCGCCCGGGTCCTCAGCCAGAATCTCGGAATAGATCGCCTCTGCTCCGGCCGCATCGCCCTTGGCGGCGGCTTCGTCCGCCTCAACCAAAAGCGCCGCCGATTCATTCTGGATCGGCCCGACGAGCCGCTCGATAAAGCCCCTTATCTGGCTCTCCGGAAGGGCGCCGACAAATCCGTCGATCGGCTGGCCCTTGTCGAACGCGATGACGGCCGGAATCGACTGGATGCCGAGCTGGCCCGGGATCTGGGGATGCTCGTCGATATTCATCTTGACCAGGGTGACCTTGCCGCCTGAATCGGCGACGGCCTTCTCCAGCGCTGGCGCGAGCTGTTTGCACGGGCCGCACCACGGCGCCCAGAAATCGACCAGAACCGGCTGGCGGGTCGAGGCCGTCAGGACATCGGCGCGGAACGAGGCCGTCGTGACCTCCCTGACCGAACCCGCCTTGGGTTGAGGCGCGACCGCGCCGCTCACATTCGCCATGTCCCATCATCTCCAGCCCGGCGGACGGGCGAAACCCGCGCCATGCGCCACTTTGGCGCTTTAAATGGAGGCGTTCGGCTTTTTATTCAACCGGCGATCTGATCCTGCGCCAGCGCCACGACGAGCGGCTCATGTCCGGTCGCTCGCAGGAATTTGATCAGATCCGCGCTCTTGAGCCCGGTCGTCCGGGTGTTGACCAGCGGGTGGAAGTTGAGCCGTTCGTGACGCATCATCGCCTCATCCAGCACGACGGAAACCTTGGCCGCCTCGTCGTTGATCGCGCCAAACGGCGTGACCGCGCCGGGCCGGACGCCCCAAACCTCTTCCAGGAGATCTGCGGAGCCGAAGGAGACACGCCCCTGCGCGCCGATCGTCTCGTGCACGCGCTTGAGGTCGACCACGGTCTCCTCGCCCAGGACGAGCAGGAACAACCGGCCCTTCTTGTCCTTGACGAACAGGTTCTTGGTGTGGCCTCCGCGGATTTCGCCACGCAGCGTCCGGGACTCCTCGACCGTGAACAGCGGCGGATGATCGACGGTTTCGATCTCGACGCCGAGCGCAGTCAGATAGGCAAGCAGATCTTCGGGTGAGGCGGGCATGAGGAATGCGGGATGGGGAGAAGGATGGGGGTTGGTAGCCGCTTCCGGGTTCGGCGACAACCACGCGGGTCGCGTTGTCCGCGATGACTCGGTTGCTTTCCTGCGCCAAAAATGCTCTGTTATAGCTCCGTTTTGGAGCTCGAAACTTGGACCTTTCGATCAAAAGCGTGCCAGAGGACCAAGTGAGGCGGCTGCGCGAACGCGCCAAAGCGAACCATCGGTCGCTGCAGGGCGAATTGAGGGCGTTGATCGACGAGGCGACGCGGACGCCGCGCCGGCTTGGAATTGACGAAATCGTCGCCAGAGTAAGGGGCCTCAACCTCACGCGCCGGGACGAAGCGGTGCGGCTCATCCGCGAAGACCGTGACCGATAAGGTCGTCGACGCGTCCGCAATTGTCGCTTTGCTGTTCAATGAGCTGCGGCGCGAAGAGATCGTCTCCCGGCTGCGCGAGGCGACCCTCCGCGCCCCAAGCTTGATCGGATTCGAAGTCGCGAACGCCTGCTTGAAGAAAATTCGCGCCGCTCCCGCCGAGCGGGAAGCGCTGATTGAAGCCTTCTCCTTGCTCGATGCGCTCTCGATTTCGCTTGACACGGTCAACCTGGGCGGCGCCATCGTTCTAGCGGAGCGAATGAAGCTGTCGCTATACGACGCCAGCTACCTTTGGCTAGCCCACGCGCGCGGCGCTGAACTTGTCACGCTTGACGACCGGCTCGCTCGCGCAGACGAAGCTATGCGCCGCTCCGAATAGCGAAGTTAGGCTTCGTGGGTGCCGGTCGCCCATGACGTCGGATGGCAGAGCCCAACATTTTGCTGGCGTCGAGGCGCTAAATCTGTATAAGCGCGCGATCCGCGACGTGGTATCGCGCGGGAATTCGCGTTGCGACCGACCTGGACGACATCCCGGTTCGGCCGTTTTTTGAAAGATGATGAGGCGGGCCTCGGCTGGCCGCAGATTTAAGGATAATCCCGATGTCGATCACCGCCGAGCGCAAGTCTGCGCTCATCAATCAATATGGTTTGAAGGTCGGCGACACCGGGTCGCCCGAAGTTCAGGTTGCGATTCTCACCGAGCGCATCGCAAATCTGACCGGCCACTTCAAAACGCATGTCAAGGACAACCATTCCCGCCGCGGCCTGCTCAAGATGGTATCGCAGCGGCGAACGCTTCTCGACTACGTCAAGAAGCAGGATGAGGCGCGCTACAAGACCCTCATCGAGCGCCTGGGCATCCGCCGCTGAAGGCGAGCCCCACGCAAGCGGAGCGCTTGGTTTCAGGCGTTCCGTCCTCAAGACCGGGCGACGGCGCGGCCGAAGCCCTTTACGGAATGCGAGAGCCTCGCGTCATGGCAGGATCGCAAGCGGCTGGCGTTCGTCCAGCCGCTCGCCGTCTTGCCGATGACGAGCTCGATCGACGGGCGGCATGGGCCGCAGGCTTTCGCATCCTCAACTCATGCAGGATGAAGAAAGATGTTTGACGTACAGCGTGAAGAATTCAATTGGTGCGGGCGCAAACTCACGCTCGAAACGGGCCGCGTGGCCCGCCAGGCGGACGGGGCGGTGCTCGCCACCTGGGGCGAGACCACGGTGCTGGCGACCGTCGTCGCGGCCAAGGCGCCGAAGCCCGGCCAGGATTTCTTTCCCCTCACAGTTCACTACCAGGAAAAGGCCTTCGCCGCCGGACGCATTCCCGGCGGCTACCTCAAGCGCGAAGGGCGTCTGTCCGACCGAGAAACGCTAACCTCCCGCCTGATCGACCGGCCGATCCGCCCGCTGTTCCCCGATGACTTCCGTTGCGACACGCAAGTCATCGCGACAGTCTTCTCCTACGACCTTGAGAACGACTCGGACATCCTGGCGATGGTCGCCGCGTCAGCGGCGCTTACTCTTTCCGGCGTGCCGTTCATGGGCCCCATCGGCGGCGCGCGCGTGGGCCTTATCAAGGGCGAGATCAAGGTCAACCCGACCGTCGAGGAGATGAAAAATTCGACACTCGATCTTGTCGTCGCGGGCACCGCGGACGCGGTCTTGATGGTCGAGTCGGAGGCTCAGGAGCTCTCCGAGGAAACGATGCTGAAGGCGGTGATGGCCGGCCATGCCGCGTTCCAGCCGGTCCTTCAGGCGATTATCAGGCTTGCCGAAAAGGCCGCCAAGGAGCCGCGCGACCTCGCGGCAAACGATCACGCCACGGTCGAGAAGGCGGTGCTCGATGTGGGCGAGGCCGATCTTCGCGCCGCCTATTCGATCACAGAGAAGCAGCAGCGTTACGCCGCCATCGACGCGGCCAAGTCGAAGGTGTTCGCCGCGCTCGCGCCCGAGGGCGTCGACCCGAAGTTTCCCGCCGGCGAGGTCGCGGAGGCGTTCCACAAGGCTCAGGCCAAGGTCGTGCGCTGGAACATTCTCGACCACAAGCGCCGCATCGACGGGCGGGATCTGACCACCGTCCGCCCGATCCTGGCCGAGGTCGGCGTGCTACCCCGCACCCATGGCTCGGCTCTGTTCACGCGCGGCGAAACGCAGGCGATGGTCGTCGCCACGCTCGGCACGGGCGAGGACGAGCAATATGTCGACTCGCTGGACGGGACCTATAAGGAGCGGTTCCTGCTCCACTACAACTTCCCCCCCTATTCGGTCGGCGAAACCGGCCGCATGGGAGCGCCAGGCCGGCGCGAAATCGGCCACGGCAAGCTCGCCTGGCGCGCCATTCGCCCGATGCTGCCTACGGCGGCCGAATTCCCTTACACAATTCGCGTCGTGTCGGAGATCACCGAGTTCGAACGGCTCGTCGTCCATGGCGACGGTGTGCGGATCGTCGCTGGCGCTGATGGACGCGGGCGTGCCGCTCAAGCGCCCGACCGCGGGCATCGCGATGGGCCTCATCCTCGAGGGCGAGCGCTTCGCGGTGCTCAGCGACATTCTCGGCGACGAGGACCATCTCGGCGACATGGACTTCAAGGTCGCGGGCACGAGCGAAGGCGTCACTTCGTTGCAGATGGATATCAAGATCGCCGGCATCACCGAGGAGATCATGCGCCAGGCGCTGGCTCAGGCGCGCGACGGGCGCCTGCATATCCTGGGCGAAATGAGCAAGGCGCTCACCGGAGCCCGCGCCGAGCTTGGCGAGTTCGCGCCGCGCATCGAGACCATGAAGATCCCGACCGACAAGATCCGGGAGGTCATCGGCACGGGCGGCAAGGTGATCCGCGAGATCGTCGAAAAGACGGGCGCCAAGATCAACATCGAGGATGACGGCACCGTGAAGATCGCATCCAGCGACGGCGCGAAGATCAAGGCGGCGGTCAACTGGATCAAGTCGATCGCCTCGGACCCGGAGGTCGGCCAGATTTACGACGGCACGGTGGTCAAGACCGTCGAATTCGGCGCCTTCGTCAATTTCTTCGGTTCGAAGGACGGCCTCGTCCACATTTCGCAGCTCGCGAAGACGCGGGTCAACAAGACGACCGACGTTGTCAAGGAAGGCGACCGGGTCAAGGTCAAGGTCATGGGCCACGACGATCGCGGCAAAGTCAAGCTGTCGATGCGCGTGGTCGACCAGCAGACCGGCGCCGATCTCGAAAAGACGCCGGCGGCTGAGGCGGCCGCGACGGCCGAGTAACGAAGCCCAACCTGGACACTCCATAGAGGGGCGGCGCTGCGGCGCCGCCCCTGCCCTTCCACGTCACAAAAATGGCCTATTTCTCGTCGTAATGGCTTGTTAACGAGTCGGAAAGGCCGAGCGCGGTATGGAGTTTGCGCTTCAGCATATGGACTGAATTTGATGCGAGTGAGTTTTGCGGCCGCCCTGGATGACGGCCGGCGTACGATTGCGATCGGGCGAATTCGGGCGACGGGGCCCTGGCGCGCGGCCGGAGGTCAAGGCACGCAAGTGGACCGTCAGGCGGTCATCGAGGCGTTAACGCGCGAAGCCGAGGACTACGGCGCTGACGGCGTCGTCGACGTCCGGTTCGACGTCGAGGGCTGCAAAGGCTGCGAGATCGACGGACTCCGGCTCGAGAGAATGACGGCGACTGGCCTCGCGGTTCGATTCGCCGAGGCGGCTTAAGACTACTCCGCCGCCTGGCGAATGGCCGGGTGCGTCGCCTCGCGACGCCGAAGCTCCGCCTCCCGCTCCGGAACATAGTCGCGGGTCATCGGCACCGCCTCCTGGCGTTTGGCGAGCTGAATCTGAAACACCATGTGCGCGTCGACGCGGAACGACGTCTCCGAGCCAGCAAGATAGAACTCCCACATCCGGCAGAACCGCTCGTCATAAAGCCCCGCCGCCTCGTCTCGCCGCGCCATGAATCGCTCGCGCCAGGCCCGCAGCGTGTCTGCGTAATGCAGCCGGAGAATTTCGATGTCGGTCACGTACAGGCCCGCCCGCTCGATCGCCGGCAGCACTTCGGACAGGCTCGGAATATAGCCGCCGGGGAAGATATATTTGCGGATCCAGGCGTTGGTGACGCCCGGAACCGAGTTGCGGCCGATCGCATGGAGCAGCATCACCCCATCGTCCTTGAGCAGGCCCCGGACCTTGGTGAAGAACTCGTCATACCGATTGACGCCGACATGCTCGAACATCCCCACCGAGACGATGCGGTCGAACTTCTCGGGAACGTCGCGATAGTCCTGCAGTCGGAATTCGACCCGGTCGGCGAGTTCCGTCTGGCGCGCCCGTTCGGTCGCGACAGCGAACTGCTCCTCGGATAGTGTCACGCCGGTTACCCGCGCGCCCGCAACGCCTGCGAGATACAGCCCGAGGCCTCCGAACCCGCAGCCGATATCGAGCGCTGTCCCTCCGTCCCTCGGCAACAGCTTGGCGGCGATGTGGCGCTTTTTGGCGGTTTGCGCATCGTCGAGCGATTGCCCGGGATATTCGAAATAAGCGCAGGAGTACTGACGATCGGAATCAAGGAACAGGCCGTAGAGGCGCTCGTTCAGGTCGTAATGTTGGGCGATGTTGCGTCTGGCGCGTCGGCGGTCATTGCGCTGGTGCAGATCGCGAAACGCCATGCGCACCTTATTGAGCGCCTTCACCCAGAAGAGCCCGTCAAGCTCGGCGAGATCGCGCGCACCGAGCTCTAGCAGGCCGTAAAGATCGCCCTTGGTGACGATGATGCGTCCGTCCATGTAAAGCTCGCCCAGGCTCAAGGCGGGATTGAGCATCAGCTTCCACTCGGCCGGATGATCGAAAAGCTTTACGCCAAGGACGGGGCCTGTGCCGTCGCCGAAGGTCTCGACAGTCCCGTCGGCGGTTTCGACTTCGAGCCGACCTTTACGAACCAGTCTTCGCAAATAGGCTTTGAAAACCGCGTTCATCACTCCCACTCGCCATCCTGGTTGTGCCGGCGGGCTCTCCCAAGCCGCGCCTGGCGCCCCTGCCGTAAATGTGTCAAGTTTATGGAAAGTTCCAAGGGCTTTTCAAGTGCGAATCTGGACCGGGCGGCATTCCTCTGGCGCAACCCCCGATCGGATACGTCTTGTTTTGGCCCCATTCGTGCGACCAAGTCCGCCGCCCGTTTCCCTCTGGCTCAATTTGCGCTAGACGGCGACCAAATCGGCCAAGGATTCCCTGATCGTGGATTATGTTTCTACGCGCGGCGCGGCGCCGACGCTCGGCTTTGCGGAGGCCCTTCTCGCGGGTCTCGCGCGTGACGGCGGCCTTTATGTGCCGCTCTCCGTTCCCCATTTGCCGCCGGACGCGATCCGGGCGTTGAGGGGCGTCCCGTATTCGGAAGCGGCGGCGCGCCTCATGGCGCCCTTCGTCGGCAAGGATTTTGATCACGCGGAAATGAACACGCTGAGCGCGGCTGCCTATGCAGGCTTCCGTCACGCCGCAATTGCGCCGCTGACTCAGGTTGATGACAACCTGTTCGCGCTCGAGCTTTTCCACGGACCGACGCTGGCGTTCAAGGATTTCGCCATGCAGTGGCTGGGGCCGGCGATGAATCGCGTGTTGCGGCGCCGGAATGGTCGGGCGACAATCATTGGAGCGACCTCGGGCGATACCGGCGCTGCGGCAATTGAGGCTTTTGCCGAGCAGTCCCAGGTCGAAGTGTTCATCCTCTACCCAGAGGGCCGGGTCTCGGACGTCCAGCGCCGGCAGATGACGACGGTCAATCGGCCGAACGTCCACGCGCTCGCGATTCAAGGCTCCTTCGACGACTGTCAGCGTATCGTCAAGGACCTGTTCGGTGATCTCGCTTTCCGCGACGAGATGCGCCTGTCGGGCGTGAATTCCATAAATTGGGCGCGGATCCTGGCGCAGATCGTCTATTATTTCGTCGCCGCCGCTGCGCTTGGCGCGCCGGAGCGGCCAATATCCTTCGCTGTTCCGACCGGCAATTTCGGCGACGTGCTGGCCGGCTATTACGCCAAGCGCATGGGATTGCCGATCGAGCGTTTGATCGTCGCGACCAACGAGAACGACATTCTCGTGCGCACGCTGGCCACCGGACGCTATGCTCCAAAGGAGGTTAAGGCCACTCGGTCGCCCTCGATGGACATTCAGGTGTCCTCAAACTTCGAGCGCCTCCTGTTCGAGGCCTCCGACCGGGAGCCCAGGCAAGTGGTCGCGCAGATGAGCGCGCTGGCCGAAGAGGGCTCCTTCACGATCCCAGCGCCCGCGCTCGCCCGCATACGCGCCGATTTCGATGCTTTTCGGATCGATGAGCCCGCATGCGCCGAGGAGATGGGTCGCATCCACCGCACGAGCGGCATGATCCTCGATCCGCACACAGCGGTCGGCGTTCACGCTGGACGCAAGGCGCTTGCGGCTTCGCCCACGACGCCAGTCGTCGCTCTCGCAACGGCCCATCCGGCGAAATTTCCTGACGTCGTGGAGGCCGCGACCGGCGTGCGGCCCCCGCTGCCCGAGCCCCTCTCCGATCTGATGGCGCGCAAGGAGGCGATCACCATTCTGCCCAACGATCGCCGGGCGGTGGCCGATTATCTCCGTCAGACTGCGCGAGTCGCGGCGTGAGCGTTCAAGTAACGAGCCTTCCCACCGGGCTCGCCGTCGTAACCGAGACGACGCCCCAGCTCAAGACGGCCGCGATCGGCGTGTTCGTCGGCGCGGGATCACGCCACGAGCGCACGGGCGAGCACGGGCTCTCCCATTTCATTGAGCATATGGCGTTCAAGGGCACGCGCCGTCGAAGCGCCCGCGAGATCGCCGAGACGATAGAGAACGTAGGCGGCGACCTGAACGCAGAGACCGGAGTTGAACGGACGAGTTATTTCGCCCGCGTCATGGGGACCGACGCGGATCTCGCGCTCGACGTCATTGGCGATCTTCTCACCAACAGCGCGTTCGACCCGCAGGAGCTCGAGCGGGAGAAGAACGTTGTCGTCCAGGAAATCGGGTCAGTCGAAGACACGCCGGACGACCTCGTATTCGATCTCCTCACCGCGACCGCCTGGCCGGACCAGCCGATCGGGCGGCCGATCCTGGGAACTCGCGAGCGCGTCGAGGCCTTCGACAGGGCGGCGATCGTGGACTATCTCGGCCGCCGCTACAGCGCCGGAGCCACCGTCGTCGCCGCCGCCGGCGCAATCGAACACGATCGCATCCTCGATCTCGCTCAGTCTCGCCTCGAAACCCTCTCGGACGCAATGGCGCCGGCCGAGGCGCGAGCGGCTTATCGCGGCGGCGAGACCAAGGTTAAACGGCGCCTCGAGCAGACGCATGTCGTGGTCGGCTTCGAAGGTTGCAACTCCGGCGCGCCGGATCACGATGCCGCCCAAGTCTTCGCCGCTGCCGCGGGTGGGGGCATGTCGTCGCGCCTCTTTCAGGAAGTGCGAGAAAAAAGGGGCCTCGCCTACTCGATCTATGGATTCCACTGGGACTTCATCGACACGGGCCTGTTCGGATTCTATGCAGCCTCGGCTCATAAGGATGTTGCCGAAGTGATCGCTGCTTCGCTCGATTGCCTTGCGGAAGCCGCGCACGGGCTCGAGGAATCGGAAATTCGCCGCGCCAAGGCGCAGATGAAGGTCTCGCTGGTGACCGCGCTTGAGCAACCGGGCGCGCGAGTCCATCAGCTCTCGCGCCAGATGCAGATCTATGGACGCCCGCTTTCCTTCGACGAGATGCTGGCCCGCGTCGACGCTGTCACCGTCGAAGACGTTCGCAAAACCGGCGCCGCCATGCTTAGATCGCTCCCCGCCGTGGCGATGGTCGGCGCGGTCGGCAAAGCGCCCGGCCAAGCGAAGATCGCTGCCGCCTTGAAAGGGGTATGATGGCGCTTTTCGGCTTGACGCGACCGGTGACGCCGGAGCCTGTGCTCCGCGGCGATGGCCTCTATCTGCGGCCGGCGGCGCTTCCGGACTATTCGTCATGGTCGAAGTTGCGGGCTGGAAGCCGTGGTTTTCTCGAGCCTTGGGAACCCACATGGCCGGACGACGATTTGACGCGCGCCGCATTTCGCCGGCGCCTCAAGCGCCAGGACGACGACATGGCTCGCGACGAGGCCTATTCGTTCCTCATTTTCGACAGCATAACGGACGAATTGTTGGGCGGCATCACCCTCGGAGGGGTGCGGCGCGGAGTGTCGCAGAGCGGAACGCTCGGCTACTGGATGGGCGCCCCGCATGCCGGCAGAGGGCGCATGACACGTGCGGTCGCGGCGACGGTCGAATTCGCGCTTGCCAAGTTGCGGCTGCACCGGATCGAAGCCGCTTGCATCCCGGAAAATGCGCCGTCAATCGCGCTGCTTGAGCGCAACAGCTTCCAGCGCGAGGGCTACGCGCGCGGCTTCCTCAGGATCAACGGGGCTTGGCGCGACCACGTCCTGTTCGGGCTGGTGCAAAGCGACACGCGTCCGCGACTGGCGTGGACCAATCTTGACTGACCAGACCTTCAACGATCGCGCGGGCCGCCTGGGCAAAACGCGTTCCGTGGGACTGAAACCCGCGGCGGGCGTTTGGTCGAGCCTCATCGGCGTCATGGTTCTCATCGCCGCGCTTACGGCGTTCTGCCGTCCCGCCTTCGCGGTGCAGTCGGTCAGGGTTTCGCCGGATTCGGACGCGATCGATCTAACCCGGGTGGTCGAGCGTTACAGCGCGCAGGGCGATCGCATCCAAGTGTCGACCGCGCCCGGCGCCGACGGCATCGTCCGCCGGATTGAGGTCAGCGCCCTTGAGCCGGGCGCTCAGCCGGCCTGGATCGTGTTCGCGCTGACGAACGACTCCGAGGAGCAACTGACACGGTTGATCGTAGCGCCGCATTTTCGCTTCGTCGGCTCGGGCCTGATCTGGCCGGACCTCGGTTCGTCGCGAATTACGACCATCACTGCAAGCCAGGGCGCGGCGCCCGAGCGTGAGGACAGCGCGGACTCCGATGTCTTTCGCCTGACCCTCGATCCCGGAACCACCGTGACCTACGTGGCGGAACTGCGCACGCCGAACCTGCCGCAGCTTTATTTATGGGAGCCGGACGCGTTCAAGGACAAGTCGGCGAGCCTCACCCTCTATGAAGGGATTCTGATCGGGATCGCCGGTCTTCTCGCCCTGTTTTTGACCATCGTCTTCGTCGTCCGCGGCGCGATGATTTTTCCCGCCGCCGCGGCGCTCGCCTGGGCGGTGTTTGCTTACGTCTGTATCGACTTCGGCTTCTGGCGCAAGATGTTCGGCCTTGGGGACGCATCGGAAAAACTCTGGCGCGCGGGAGTCGAGGCGACGATCGGCGCGACGCTGATCATCTTCCTGTTCGCCTATCTCAATCTGCGCCGATGGCACGTGCGCTACACTCATTTCGCGTTCGCCTGGCTCCTACTGATGGGGGCCGTGGTCGGACTTTCGGTCTACAATCCGGCGATCGCCGCGGGGGTGGCGAGGATCTCCATCGCCACCGTCGCCGGCATTGGGTTCCTGCTCATCCTGAGTCTCGCGGCGCGCGGATCCGACCGCGCCGTTATGCTGATCCCGACCTGGTACTTGCTTGCGGTGTGGGTGGTGGCCGCTGGAGCGGCGGCGCTCGGCTATCTGACCAATGACCTTGCGGCGCCCGGCCTCGTCGGCGGCCTGGTGCTGATTGTCATGCTGATCGGCTTCACGGTGATGCAATTCGCCTTTTCCAGCTCCGGCGGCGCCATGGACAACGGCCCCGACGCCGAGCGACGCTCGCTCGCCATGACCGGATCGGGCGAGGCGATCTTCGACTGGAATGTGCTCACCGACGAGGTCAACGGCAGCGAGGCGATCGAAAGTCAGCTGGGCTTGAAGCGTGGCGCGCTCGAGGGGCCGGCTGCTGGCTGGCTCGACGTGCTGCATCCTCTCGATCGCGACCGGTACACGCTGGCGCTGGACGGGCTCCTGCATCAGCGCTCAGGCCGGATCAACCACGATCTCCGACTACGCGGATCGGACGGGCATTACTTCTGGTACGTTCTCAAAGCCCGGCCGGTCATCAGCGCCGACGGCGAGGTCGTGCGCGTGATCGGCTCGCTTTCGGACGTGACGGAGCTCAAGTCGGCCGAAGAGCGCATGCTCCATGACGCGGTTCACGACAATCTGACCGGCCTTCCGAACCGCGAGCTGTTCACCGATCGCCTGGGCGCCGCCATTCTGCTCGCCCAGAAGCCCGGCGGCGCATCGCCGACGGTCATGGTGATCGACGTCGACGAATTCCGAGCGGTCAACGATTCTTACGGGCTGTCGATCGGCGACTCGGCGCTGTTGGCGGTGGCGCGGCGCCTCGCGCGGGATTTACGCCCCGGCGATACGCTCGCTCGCCTGGGCGGCGACATGTTCGGCGCGATCGTGCTCGCCGAACCGGGCTCGATGGACGCGCCCGCCAGGATCGACGCTTTGCGGGCAGTGCTCGCTTCGCCGATCAGCTTTGGCGAGCGGGAAATCACTTTGTCCGTGTCGATCGGCGCGGCGCACTACAATCCGAAGCTGCACGACAAAGGCGGCGATCTTCTCGCTGACGCTCAGCTCGCCCTCGCAAACGCCAAAAAGGCAGGCGGCGACCGGGTGGAGATTTTCGCCCCCAACATGCGCCTCCATCGCACCGACCGGCAGACGCTCGGGAATGACGTGCGGCGCGCGCTCGAGCGCGGTGAGATCTCGATTCTCTTCCGACCCATCGTTCGCCTCGAGGATCGCACGGTCGCCGGATTCCAGTCGCTCATCCGTTGGCGTCATCCGAGGCTTGGGGTCCTCGGCGACGATGAGTTCCTCCAGGCCGCCGAGTCCACCGGCGCAATCGTCGACATCGGCGCCTACGCTCTCGAGTTCGACCGCGAGAGAGCTCGCCGCATGGCAGAAGGCGCTCGAGGTCAATCCGCCTATCTTCGCGACAGTCGCAGCGTCGTCGCGCCAGATGCTCAGCCACGACCTGCTGCTCGACGTGCGCTCTGCCCTCGGCCGCCACTACGTCCAGCGCGGCTCGCTCAAGCTTGCGGCGGCGGAGAGTTTGGTGATGGAGAATCCGGAATACGCCGCTGCCCTCCTGCAACGGGTGCGTGAAATCGGCGCAGCGCTCATGCTCGACCGGTTCGGCGCAGGTTACACCTCACTCGGCCATCTGCCGGAGTACCGTTTCGACGCGATGCGGATCGACGCGTCGCTGGTCAGACCCAACGCCTTCGGCGCCCGCTCGCCCATCCTGCGTTCGATCGTGGCCATGGCGCAGGAGATCGGCATGGACGTCATCTCCGAGGGGGCGGAGACGGAATCCGACGCCGTCGAGCTTGCCCAGCTCGGCTGCCAGTTCGCGCAAGGATCGGCTTTCGGCCAGCCCATGAGCGCAGCCGCAGCGCGAAAATTGATGGGCGCGGCGGTCGCCTGACAGGCGGCGCCGGGGTT
The DNA here is from genome assembly GCA_963726105.1 of uncultured Alphaproteobacteria bacterium. Taxonomy (GTDB): domain Bacteria; phylum Pseudomonadota; class Alphaproteobacteria; order Rhizobiales; family Beijerinckiaceae; genus Roseiarcus. The sequence goes on along the minus strand of CAVSBJ010000005.1, from coordinate 102,047 downwards.
CTAGCGTGAAGCTTCCCCCAAATGCCGCCGGTAGCGAGCAAGCACCTGCGCGCGGTAGATTGGACGCATCGCCTCATGGCGCAGGCGCTCGAAGACGCTCATCGATTGGCGCTGGACGGTGCTGCCGCCGGTCTCCCGAGACACGTCGCGGATCGGGGAGGGCGAGGCCACCAGCAATGGCTGGCCGGTGACCCAGGTCATCTGCAACGTCGTGTCGATGGGACGATCGAAGGGCAGCGTGCGGTCGAGGAGGCGCTTGGCTGCCCGGAGCGACACGATCTGCGCGATCGCTCTTAAGGGGGGCGCGCCCGGACGCAGGAGCGAAAGCCCGCCGCGGCTCGCGACCGGCGTCCCACCTCGGATCGATTGGGCCGGCAGCAGCACATAGTCCCAAACTTGCCGTTCGAGGGTGACGAAATCGACCAGCGCCGCGAACTGAGAGGGGTCGATCTCAGCGTCGTCCTCGAAGATGAAGGCGAAGTCGAGAGCCCCATCCACAATCCGCTTCCAGGCCGCGCGGTGGCTCAGGAAGACGCCGACTTCGGTCCTCGTCAGCGGGAATGGATAGGTGGGGCGGAAACGCCGCCGGGCGTAAGCCTGGTCGACTTCCCGGGGCGAGAGGCGCGCCCCGTCGACCGCCGCCAGGACCTCGCTCTCGATCGCCATGCTGGCGCGCAGCGACTGGACCGTGGCCGCGCGCGAACTCGCGCGCTCCAGATGGAGAATAAAAGCCTTGGGCCCGCTCAAGACTGGCTCACTGTGTAAAGACCTGCAATAGTCCGGGCCTTAAGAGCGCGAGAGGGCCTTCAATACGCGCCGTGCCGCGCCAAGTCATCCCGCTTAGCCTTGGAAAAGGGAGAGCCGCGCCCGATGAAGATCACCGTCGATGTCGACTGCACGCCTCTCGAGGCGCGTCAATTCATGGGATTGCCGGATGTCGAGCCGATGCAGAAGGCAGCCATGGCGGAGATCGAAAGGCGCATGATGGCCGAGCTCGAGCGCTTTTCTCCCGAAACTCTGTTCAAGGCGTGGCTCCCGATCGCCGGCATGAACGCGGAATGGCTCCAGGAGTTTTTCAAGCGCGCGTCCCCGAAGCCCTGACGGGCAGACGTCTGCATCAGTTTTTCGTTTCCCCCGTTCGCGTTTTGCCCTTCCGGACTCATGAGGCCGCTCCTACATTATCAATGAGCCGCAAAACGCGGCAATCCTGTTGTATGGGCTGGCTGGTGTCGCCTCGGGGCGCTGGCCGGAGCCGAAGGGGCAGAACGCATGAATCTCGAGAAATATACCGAACGGGCGCGCGGCTTCGTGCAGGCCGCGCAGTCGCTGGCGCTTCGCGAAGGCCATCAGCAGTTTACGCCCGAGCACGTGCTCAAGGTGCTTCTGGACGACGAGGAGGGGCTGGCCGCCGGGCTGATCGACCGGGCGGGCGGGCATTCCCGTAACGCGCTGACCGAGGTCGAGGCCGCGCTGGCGAAATTGCCCAAGGTCGAAGGGTCGGGCGCGGGCCAGCTCTACATGGCGCCGATGACGGCGCGCCTGTTCGACAACGCCGAGAAGATCGCCCAGAAGGCGGGCGATTCGTTCGTCACCGTCGAGCGCCTTCTGCTTGCGCTGGCGATGGAGAAGGGGACGCAAGCGGCCAAGATTCTGGCCAACGCCGGCGTCTCGGCGCAGACCCTCAACGCGGCGATCAACGACATCCGCAAGGGCCGCACAGCCGATTCGGCGAGCGCCGAGAACCAGTATGACGCGCTGAAGAAATACACCCGCGATCTCACCGACGCTGCGCGCAACGGCAAGCTCGATCCGGTGATCGGGCGCGACGAGGAGATCCGGCGCACCGTGCAGGTGCTGTCGCGGCGCACCAAGAACAATCCCGTGCTGATCGGCGAGCCCGGCGTCGGCAAGACGGCGATCGTCGAGGGTCTGGCGCTGCGCATCGTCAACGGCGACGTGCCGGAATTGATCAAAGACAAGAAGCTGCTCGCGCTCGATATGGGCTCGCTCATCGCAGGCGCAAAATATCGCGGCGAGTTCGAGGAGCGCCTCAAGGGCGTTTTGAACGAGGTCACCGCGGCCGCGGGCGGCATCATCCTGTTCATCGACGAGATGCACACCCTCGTCGGCGCGGGCAAGGCCGATGGCGCGATGGACGCTTCGAACCTGCTGAAGCCCGCGCTAGCGCGCGGCGAATTGCATTGCGTCGGCGCGACCACGCTCGACGAATATCGCAAGCATGTCGAGAAGGACGCGGCGCTCGCGCGGCGCTTCCAGCCGGTGCTCGTCTCCCAGCCCACGGTCGAGGACACGATCTCGATCCTGCGGGGGCTGAAGGACAGATACGAGGCGCATCACGGCGTGCGCATCACCGATTCGGCGATTATCGCGGCAGCCACGCTCAGCGATCGCTACATCGCCGACCGGTTCCTGCCGGACAAGGCGATCGACCTGATCGACGAGGCTGCGGCCCGCCAGCGGATGCAGGTCGACTCGAAGCCCGAGGAGCTCGACGAGCTCGACCGGCGCATCATGCAGCTCAAGATCGAGCAGGAGGCGTTGAAGAAGGAGACCGACGCGGCCTCCAAGGATCGCCTGAAGAAGCTCGCCGGCGAGCTTGCCGATCTGCAGGAGAAGTCCGACGCGCTGACCGCTCGCTGGAAGGCGGAGAAGGACAAGCTCGGCCAGGCCGCCAAGCTGAAGGAAGAGCTCGACGCCGCGCGCAATGCGCTCGCCCAGGCGCAGCGCAAGGGCGACTACGCGGAAGCCGGCCGCATAACCTATAGCACCATCCCCGAGCTTGAGAAGAAGCTGCAGGAGGCGGAGAGCCAGGACAACAGCGTGCTGGTCGACGAGGCGGTGACCGCTAACCATGTCGCGCAGGTCGTCTCGCGCTGGACCGGCGTTCCCGTCGACAAGATGCTGGAGGGCGAGCGCGAAAAACTCCTCAAGATGGAGGAAGAGATTGCGCGGCGTGTCGTGGGGCAGCGCGAAGCGGTGGTCGCGGTCTCGACTGCGGTCCGGCGCGCCCGCGCGGGCTTACAGGATCCGAACCGACCGATCGGTTCGTTCATGTTCCTGGGGCCAACCGGCGTCGGCAAGACGGAGCTCACCAAGGCGCTCGCGTCCTTCCTGTTCGACGACGAGAGCGCGATGGTGCGCATCGACATGTCCGAATATATGGAGAAGCACTCCGTCGCCCGGCTCATCGGCGCGCCTCCGGGCTATGTCGGCTACGAGGAAGGCGGCGCCTTGACTGAGGCCGTGCGGCGCCGGCCCTATCAGGTCGTGCTGTTCGACGAAATCGAGAAAGCGCATCCGGACGTGTTCAACGTCCTTCTGCAGGTGCTTGACGACGGACGGCTCACGGACGGCCAGGGGCGCACGGTCGATTTCCGCAACGTGCTCATCATCATGACCTCGAACCTCGGCTCCGAATATCTCGTCAACCTTCGGGAGGGCGAAGACGTGAAGGTCGTCGAGAAGGAAGTGATGGGCGTCGTGCGCGGGCATTTCCGGCCCGAGTTCCTTAACCGCGTGGACGAGATCATCCTCTTCCATCGGCTGAGGCGCGAGGATATGGGCGAGATCGTCGACATCCAGCTCAAGCGCCTGAACAGGCTGCTTGAGGACCGCAAGATCGGGCTCAGCCTCGACGCCAAGGCGCGGCAATGGCTTGCCGACAAGGGGTACGATCCGACTTACGGCGCACGCCCGTTGAAGCGCGTGATCCAGAAGTGGGTGCAGGACCCGTTGGCGCAGATGCTGCTCGCCGGCGAGATCGGCGACGGCTCGATGATCAAGCTCGGCGCCTCGCAGGGGCGCCTCACGATCAACGGCAAGGAGGTCGGCGGCGAGGCGGACGAGTCTTCCCAGCCAAAGTCATCGCCGATCGTGCGGTTTCCGAAGGCCTGATCGATGAGGCCCGAACACGCTCCGACATTCGAGCGGCCAGCCGGCGACTACGGCCGCCGGCGTCGGCCGTGGCAATCGGCTGATCGGTCATGATCAACGCTGTCGGCCGATCGCCGGCGCTGGTCGCCCTGCGCTGATTGTCGTCTCGTTTGTTGTCGGGATCGTTCTCGAGACTTTCGGCTTCGACTCGGCGACGTTGTTTGCCGAGGCTGTCCGTATGGCGAGACAGATCGTAGAACTTGGATTGAGCGACATGGGCCGGGTGGGGCGCATTCTGCTGACTGGGGCGTTGGTGGTCGTCCCCATTTGGCTCGTGCTGCGGCTGCTCGACTCCAGCGGGCGGTAGGCGCAAAGGGTTCGCGCGCATTTTGATGGCGGGGGGCTTGACGCGCCTCTCGGGCGCTGATCCCTTACGCTCGGATTATCATCCACGGGGCAATTGTTAATGGCATTTTCTCATCCCCTCGCCAGGGCCTCCAAAGTGTGGACCGCGAGAACCCACGACGGAGGTGAGCAGCGCGTCCTTGTGATCGTCACCACGATCCCGCTTGAGCCTCATGACAAAGGCTACAAGAAATCGCTGGTTGAGCGCCTGTCCCGCGCCGCGCGCGACTATTTGGCCGATTCGAACGAAGCCGCTTCGTTCCTGCTCATGAGCCGCTTGAGGGACTGGAGCGGCGCCAAGGCTTGAGGCCTTATCCCCGGTCCTCCACAAATCCGCATGGCTCACCATACGTCAGCGCCAAAACGGGCGCTTCTCATCAAAGTTGACTGTGTTAGATTGCGCAAAGATTCGCGCGCCAGAGGGCGACGAGGCTCCTGTCATCGCGCGGGGAAAATTTGGGACGGACGCCATGACCAACGCATCAGTATTAGGACTCGGACCCGGCGCGGGCATCGCGCCGCTCAAGGGCAAATGGGGCTGGATCGTCGCCCTCGGCGTGGTCTACCTCATCGCTGGCGTGATCGCTCTTGGCAGCGTCGTCATGGCGACGGTGGCGACGGTTTACGTGGTCGGAATCATGATGATCATCGCGGGCGTTTTCGAGGTCATCCACTCGTTTCAGATCAAAACGTGGGGCCGGTTTATCTTCTGGCTTTTGCTCGGCGTCCTGTACATCATTGCGGGGTTCGTGGCTTTCGACAATCCGCTGCTGACCGCGGTGTGGCTGACGCTCATTCTCGGCGCCGCGCTGGTCGCCTCCGGCATCATGCGGGTCTTCCTCGGGTTCAACATGAAGGGCGGGACGCCATGGGGCTGGGTCGTCGCATCGGGCTTGATCACGCTGCTGCTCGGCATCATCATCTTGATCCATTGGCCTGTCTCCTCGCTCTACGTGCTTGGAATTTTTCTCGGCATCGATCTCGTGTTCGCGGGCGCGAGCTGGATCGGGCTCGGCCTGGGTTTGCGACAAGCGACCTGAGGGACGAGATGGTGGCCTCAACAGTGAGCTCGCGCCCAATTTGAACCGAAGCGGCGTTGCGCGGCTGGCCGCGCTTCGTGACAAGGAGATCCTCGCGTGCGCTGGTTTTATCTGGCGATCGTGGTCGTGTTTGTCGCGGCGCTGATCATCTTCGTGTTTCAGAACACCGCGAGCGTCGACGTTTCCTTCCTCGCGCTTAGCGCGACGCTGCCACTCGCCGTGCTCGTTTTCGTCGTCTATGTGCTTGGGGCGCTGAGCGGCGGAAGCCTCTATGCGTTGCTGCGTCGATCGGTCGCCGGCTCGCGCCGCACCTGAAGGAGCGCCGCTTCGATGCGCGCCATGGTCCTGCATCGAGCGCGCGAACCGCTCGTGATGGAGCAGCGGGCTGACCCATCCCCCGGACCAGGCCAAGTTCGCGTGCGGGTCGAGGCTTGCGGTGTCTGCCGCACCGACCTCCACGTCGTCGACGGCGAACTGGCGAACCCCAAGCTGCCCATCGTGCCGGGCCATGAGATTGTCGGCCGCGTGGACGCGGTCGGCACAGGGGTCGGCCTCAAGCTTGGCGCGCGCGTCGGCGTCGCCTGGCTCGGCCACGCCGACGGGACTTGCCCCTATTGCCGGAGCGACCGCGAAAACCTGTGCGACGCCGCGCTGTTCACCGGCTACTCGCGCGACGGCGGCTACGCGACCCATACCATCGCCGAAGCGGATTTCGTCTTTCCGCTTTCCGAGGACATTGACCCGGTCGAGACGGCGCCGCTGCTCTGCGCCGGCCTGATCGGCTGGCGTTCACTCAAGCTCGCCGGAAACGGACGGACAATCGGCGTTTATGGCTTCGGCGCCGCCGGACACATCATCGCACAGGTCTGTCGCTGGCAGGGTCGGCGCGTGTTCGCCTTTACCCGGCCCGGCGATCATGCCGGACAGACGTTCGCGCGCTTGGTCGGCGTCGACTGGGCTGGCGGCTCGGATGGCCCGCCGCCTGAACCGCTCGACGCCGCGATCGTATTCGCTCCTGCGGGCGAACTTGTCCCTGCCGCGCTTGCCGCGTTACGCAAGGGCGGCCGAGTCATCTGCGGCGGCATCCACATGAGCGACATCCCGGCGTTTCCTTACGGGCTATTGTGGGAGGAGCGGAGCGTCGCCTCGGTCGCCAACCTGACCCGCGCAGACGGCCACGAATTTTTGGGCGTCGCGCTCGAGGCGAAGGTGCGAACGACGACCACGCCCTATCCACTCGATAAGGCCAACGAGGCGCTCGACGACTTGCGCACGGGGCGTCTCGAAGGCGCGGCGGTGCTCGTGCCGTAAGGCGCAAACCGCGCCGCTTTATCGGAGAAAGAGCGCCGGCCTTTGCGAGCCGCATTCCCTCGCGCGGCGCTCCACAAAGCTGTGGGCTTGCGGCACACCGTCGCGCTCGGCTATTGCGGCGCCTAAATCAACGCGCGAATGCCCATAGCCTGCGTCGACCCCTTATCCCAGAGGCTTTCGTCGGGGGAGAAAGCAATCTGGGGTTCTCCTGCAAATGCTGACCGACTCGATCCTGCGCCGGCGTTGCTAGGCGTGCGGGCGTGCTGAATAGACGCGAGTTTGACGAGAGTGGAATTGGGTCTTCTTTCTAACATGTTGGTGAATCGGCAGCCCTATTGGCAGGCCTACGTACCGCCTTTGTTTTCAGCGATCGCCGGCTACCGAAACAACGTGCGGATCGTGGAACCTCCGCCAGTCGCTTGGGCGAGCCGCATCGGGTGGAAATCCGTTCGATCCCAGATTAAAGCCTGCGACACGCTCTTTTGGTTGCAATTGAGCGCACGTCCAGCCACCGAGATCCATTTGGCGTCGCTGAATAGGCTGGGCGCTCGGCGTGCGAACTTCGTTATCGACGCCTGGAAGCCGGTGGTAAGCAAGATCGGGATGGCGGCGACGATCGAGCGGCTTGATCCCTGCTTCATCGCTTATCTGGAAGCCACGAGGGAACTTAAGCTGCGTTTCTCGCTGGCGAAATTCGTCTGGCTGCCACATGCGGGCAACACGGATATTTTCTACCCGCGCAAGGAGGGAAAACCAAACTTCGCTTTCTATATGGGCCGCCGTCACGACCCTTTGCATCAGGCGCTTCTCAAGTATTGCGAAGCGCGTGGTCTCAAGTATTTTTATTCCGACCGGTTCCTGTTCGGAGAGGAGCTGGGGCGGGCTGCGTCCAGCGCCCAGTATTTCGTCGCTTCGCCGCGCGAGGTCGTCGATCCGAAGACGAAGACTGCGTACAGCCCGCTCTCGCCGCGGTATTTCGAGGGACTGGCGGCGGGAGCGCGTCTGCTCGGCGCCATGCCCACGAGCGGCGAGTACCACGCGCTTCTGCCGACCGACGCCTTATGTGAAGTTTCGCTTGACGGTTCGGATCTTGCTGATCGTCTTGATCGAGATCGACAAAACCCGGACAATCAACGCGCCGTTGACGCCGCCGCGACCTTGGTGCGCGAACATCATTCCTGGCGGCGGCGCGGGCAGCAGATCTACAATTTTCTCGAGCGCGGCGGCCCGTTGGATCTCCACTTGATGCCGCAAGCGCGGAATCGCGCTGACATCGCGGCGGCCTTGACCGTCTGATGGTTGCGGCAGAAGGCTCCGAACGTGTGTGAACGCGTCCTTCGGAGGCGGCTATGCTCAGCGTCAAGCTTGAGGATTGTTTCTATAGCGAGCAATTTAGAATGATTTTAAACTTGCCAACCCCAAGCTTTTGGAACTTTTCTAAAGTTGAGGCGATGACGCGTCTTTCGTTGACTTCACTAAACGCCATGGTTACGCGATAGGCCTGATGTAGACACCTGTGGTGACGGGCCTTGAACCCGCCTCTTCGACGGATAAGCGTTCCAAATGTTCGCCGCCTATTTGATCATGCTGCGCGAGGGTATCGAAGCCGCGCTGATCGTCGGCATTGTGGCGAGCTATATTAGGCAATCCGGGCGCACGAAATGGCTGCCGATGGTGTGGGTCGGAGTCGGCGCCGCGTGTCTCGTCTGCGTCGCCATCGGTTTGGCTCTCGTCGGCGCCAATCGGGAATTCCCCCAGCGCCAGCAGGAGCTCTTCGAGGGCCTCGTCGCGCTTCTAGCGACTGCGATCCTGACCTCCATGGTCTTCTGGATGAAGAAAGCGGCCAGGTCGATCAAGGTCCAGCTGCACGACTCGATCGACAACGCCTTGCGCCCGGGCGACCGCCAAGGTCTTGCGCTGATCGGCATGGTCTTCTTCGCCGTCGGCCGCGAAGGACTCGAATCCCTATTCTTCCTTCTCGCGATCATCCAGCAAAGCGACGGCTGGGCCGTGCCGATCGGCACCGCGCTTGGCCTCGCCTCGGCGATCGGCGTGGGTTTCGCGATCTACTATTTCGGCGTGAGGCTCAATCTCCGCCACTTCTTCCGCTGGACCGGCGTCTTCATCATTTTCGTGGCAGCCGGTCTGCTCGCTGGCGCCCTCCGCGCGTTTCACGAGGCCGGACTCTGGAACGGCTTGCAGGGCACGGCCTTCGATATCAGCGCATTCATGCCGCAAGACGGCTTAATCGGCACCCTGCTCTCCGGCGTCGTTGGCTATCAAGACGCGCCGACCGTCGGCGAACTGATCGTCTATTTTGCGTTCCTGATTCCCGCTTTGACCCTCTTTTTCTTACCGCCGCGCCCGGCGCCCGTCGCGTCCGCGGCTCAACAGCTCTCCAAGACCTGACGCACTCGCAACTGCTAGGCCCGATAAAGGAAGCCTCACATGCCGGACTCGCGCACAACCCGATTGAGGCTCGCCCTCTTTGGCGGGGCCGCGTTGCTTTCCTTTCCGGCGACCATCGGCGGTCAAGCGTTCGGGCAGGCGAACGCCGCCCCCGTCGCGCCCGGCGCGATCACAATCACCTTGACCGATTCCGGATGTGATCCCGCGAAGGTCGACGCCAAAGCCGGCAAGACCACGTTCAACATCAAGAATGAAAGCAGGCGGGCGGTCGAATGGGAGATCCTCAGGGACGTCATGGTCGTCGACGAGCGCGAAAACATCCTGCCGGGATTCGCGCAGACCCTGACCACGACCCTCGACGCCGGCGACTATGCGATGACGTGTGGACTTAGAAGCAATCCACAGGGAATTCTGAAGGTCGCGGCCACCAACGAAGCGCCGGCGAAACCATCGCCGATGGACCTGGTCGGCCCGATCTCGGAATACAAAGTCTACGTCAAGAGCGAGGTCGACACGCTCGTCGCGGAGACAAAAAAGCTGACCGACGCCGTCAAGGCCGGCAAGTTGGAGGAAGCCCAGCAGGTCTACGCGCCGGCCCATCAGCACTATGAGCGAATCGAGCCGATCGCCGAATTGTTCAACGATCTCGACGGCTCGATGGATTCGCGCGAAGACGATTTCGAGAAGAAGGCGGACGATCCGAAGTTCGTCGGCTTCCATCGGCTCGAGAAAGGCCTGTTCACCGATAAATCGACCGCCGGCCTGACGCCGATTGCGGACAAGCTGATGGCCGACGCGCTCGACCTGCAGAAGCGTATCGACGCTCTCACCATCGCCCCGAAGGACCTTGTCGGTGGAGCGGCCGATCTGATCGAAGAGGTGGCGTCGAAGAAGATCGCCGGCGAAGAGGATCGCTACAGCCGCACCGATCTCTGGGATTTCCAGGCGAATGTCGATGGCGCGCAGAAGATCGTCGCGCTTCTCAATCCGCTGATCGTGAAGCAGGATCCCAAGCTCAGCGCCCGTCTGCGCGACAATTTTACCAGGGTCGACGCCTTGCTCGCCAAGTACAGGACGAAGGACGGCGGCTTCGAGAGTTATGAGATGCTCTCGGACCACGACCGCACCGCGCTCAAAGCGCCTGTCACGACGCTTGCCGAGGATCTCTCCGCGCTCAAGGGCGCGCTTGGCGTCGAATGATCGGAGGCGAGCGAATCGCATGAGGTCGTTTCAGGATCGGGAAGGTTGTCCGTTCTCGTCGGCTTCATCAGAAGCCAACGCGAGTCGAGGCGGGCTGCAGACGGCCAGGCGCGATCTCCTGATGAGCCTGGCGGGCGGCGCCTTCGGCTTGGGGCTCGGCTCTCAGGCTCGGGCGACGCCGGCCGAAACGCTGACGCTGGGCGATGACGGCACTCAGGATTCTCGGCCGTTCTATGGCCTTCATCAGTCGGGCGTGCTTACATCGCAGCCAGCCGCTGCGCTGATCGTGAGCTTCGACGTGCTGGCGGAGGACCGCGCCGCGCTCGAGCGGCTGTTCCGGACCCTGACCGACCGCATCGCCTTTCTCATGAAGGGCGGGGAGGCGGCGACCCTGGACCCGAGGTACCCGCCGCCGGATTCCGGGCTGCTTGGGCCGCGGGTCTTCCCTGACAATTTGACCGTGACCGTGGCGCTTGGGGCGTCGATCTTCGACGAGCGCTTCGGGTTGCAGAAATTGAGGCCGGCGCGCTTGCTCTCCATGGAGCAGTTTCCCAATGACGCGCTCGTGGCGTATCTCTGCCACGGCGATCTCGTCCTGCAATTCTGCTCGAATACGGCAGAGACCAACATCCACGCGCTGCGCGACCTCCTCAGGCACACGCCCGATCTTCTCGCGCTGCGCTGGAAGATCGACGGCTTCCTGCCTCCGCACACGATCAAGAAACTCGGCAAGGAGACGGTCCGCAACCTGCTCGGGTTCAAGGACGGCACCGCCAATCTCGACGCCAGCGACGAAAAGCTGATCAACGACGTCGTCTGGGCAGAGCCGAACTCCGGCGAACCCGCCTGGACGTCAGGGGGAACCTACCAGGTGATCCGCATCATCCGCATGTTCGTTGAGCGCTGGGATCGCACCGCCTTGATCGAGCAGCAGCAGATCATTGGCCGGGAAAAGGCGAGCGGCGCGCCGCTGACCTACGCGAACGAGCACGACGCGCCCGATTATGCGGCCGATCCGAAGGGCGAGCGAGTCCCGCTCACCACCCACATCCGTCTCGCCAATCCACGCGCACCTGAGAGCGAGCCCAACCGCATCCTGCGCAGGAGCTACAATTATTCGCGTGGGCTGACCGATGCTGGCCAACTCGACATGGGCCTCTTGTTCGTCTGCTTTCAGGCCGATCTCGCCGCGGGCTTTCTCACCGTGCAGTCGCGTCTCAACGGCGAGCGGCTGGAGGAGTACATCAAGCCGGTGGGCGGGGGGTATTTCTTCGTTCTGCCCGGCGTCCAGTCGAAGGGCGATTTCTTCGCCGAAGGTCTTTTGCGCGCCGCGGCGTAAACCCGCGCACCCTCAGCGCCTTGCTTTCAGGCGCAAGAACGGTCGTTTGGCCGTGCTGTGATTCTCTGTCGCTGATTGGTGTGAGGTGAATCGGCGATGAGGGAAGCGCGTGGGGCGCGGCCGGACCGGGGGCAAGTGGGTTTGGACATGATTGACCTTGACGGGCTCTTGCCGGCGGATCATCGGGCGCGCCTTGGAGCTTTGTCGAGAGCCTCGATCGGAGCCTTATGAGCAGGCGAAGTCCCGCGAACGGGAGGCTGGCCGCCCGCCGCTGATCCGCCCGTTCCCGTGGCGCTCTGGCTTTGCGCGAACTCCCAAGGGGTGGGTTCGGGGCGAATTGGAACGGCTCGGCGGAAGCGGCCGTCTCGGTCGCCGTCCCCTAGCGCCGTCTTATTCGGCCGAGCGTCGGTGCAGCTGACAGCGGTCGTCGAGCCCGCGCACAAGTTTACGCGCGCCAATGATTTCATGGGCTTAACTGCTTCTTTCGCGCAACTTTTGCGCCAACCCCTTCCAAGTCCCCCATTCCGAGTGACGCCAAGCGAAGGCCATTTCGTTTCCTGCGTCGACGAGCCCAAAGCCGCGAAACGGATCTTTCGCCAAGCGAAATGAAACGTTTCGCAGCGCAGATCGTAACCCGTTGAAATCATGACGATCGCTGAATCACCGATTTCATGGAATCGTTTCATTTCAATGGTTTAACCGCGTTTTGGTTTCGCACCCTTCTCCATAATGCCTTTCTCGAGCCTCATGGGCTCGATCGACGCCACGGCTTGTGCCGGTCCAGCCCCATTTGCGAGACCTCGATTCCGGCTGGCGCGGGAATGACAGACGCCGGACCTGCGATGTCTTGTGAGCGCGTTATTCTGGGCGGCGGTTCGGACATGAATCTCTCGATTGGGATGGCGATTTCGCCCATTATAATCGATAATTCGGAAATAAGGAATATATTTTTGTCTTTTTCGTTTTATAGACTAGCGAGCGCTCTGGGAACGAACCCGGGGGTCGTTCGGGGCCGCGTCTAAAGACCTGGGGTAGAGCGCGGGTGGCGGATTCGGCTTAAGAGGCCCTCGCGGCACGTCTCGACAACGATGAAGCAGGCGAGCGCGAGATAGCCCCAGGCTGTCAGTTCGATAAATTGCAGAAGGCCTCCGTCGAAGGCGGCCATCGCGCCATAGGCGAAGATCAACCGGGCGTTGGCCTGAAACAGAAACAGCAGATTGAAGGAGCACAGCGCGAGGCCGCCCAGCGCCAGACCCATAATCAGGAAGGTCAGCCACGCCGGTCCATGAAATAAACGGTTGAGTAGCGCGAACACGCCCATCGCTCATCCCCGAGTCCCGCCTCTCGACCTCGTTGCTTCGCTCGCAATGGCGGCTGCGTTACCCGGATTCGAATGGCTGACGAGGCATGGGGTATCAAGACCTTGCTCTCCCAACGCCTATAGCAGGCCGAACAACGACGACCGGCCGCCAGAGACTTCTGCTGGGGGGAATTGAATGCTGGCTCCGTGTCCCAGCATGCGCGTTGTTCCCAACCACATATAACGTGCTGAAAACTTTACACCCGGAGGGGAGCGCTCGCCTTTCTTTCAAGCGGATGCGGGCCTATATCGTTGAGCGATGAACATTCACGCGCCTGCGGCCGTTCCGCCGCTCGTTGACCCGTTCGGTCGCGCGATCGCCTATGTGCGCGTCTCGGTCACCGACCGATGCGACTATCGCTGCGTTTACTGCATGTCGGAGGACATGAATTTCCTGCCCAAGCGGGACATCCTCTCGCTCGAAGAGCTCGATCGGTTGTGCTCGACGTTCGTCAGCCTCGGCGCGCGAAGACTCCGCATTACCGGCGGCGAGCCGCTGGTCAGGCGCAATGTGATGTCGCTGTTCCATGGCCTGTCTCGGCACCTGAGCGCGGGAACGCTCGATGAAGTGACGGTCACGACCAACGCCTCGCAACTCGCGCGCTTCGCCTCCGAATTGGCCGATTGCGGCGTCAGGCGCATCAACGTCTCGCTCGATACGCTCGATCCGGACAAATTTCGCCAGGTCACGCGCTGGGGCGATTTGAAGGTCGTTCTCGCCGGCCTTGACGCCGCATCGGCCGCCGGGCTCAAAATCAAGATCAATACCGTCGCCCTGAAGGACTTCAACGAAGATGAAGCCCTGGATCTGGTGAAATGGGCGCATGGTCGCGGGTTCGACCTGACCTTCATCGAGGTGATGCCGCTCGGCGACATGGAGCGCGACCGGACGGATCAATTCCTGCCGCTGACAGAATTGCGCGCTCGCCTCGAAGACTCGCTGACGCTCATTCCTTCGGCTTACGTCACCGGCGGCCCGGCGCGTTATTATGACGTTGAGGAAACCCGCGGACGTCTCGGGTTCATCACCCCGCTGACCCACAATTTCTGCGAAAGCTGCAATCGGGTGCGGGTCACCTGCACCGGCACCCTCTACATGTGCCTCGGCCAGGAGGATGCGGTCGATCTGCGTGAGCCGCTTCGCCGCTCCGCGACCGACGGGCCGCTCACGGAGGCGATCCGTGCTGGGATCAAGCGTAAGCCCAAGGGTCATGACTTCGTCATTGCCCGATCGGCCGCGCCCGCCGTTCACCGCCATATGAATGCGACCGGCGGCTGACAGCGCTTATTTTTCTGAGCGATCGCTGGCAGGGACCGCTTCCCCGCGCTATATCAATCGCGTGAAGGCGGGGACCTTGACTCTCCGCTCCTGTGAGGACCCAGCGCCATGGCGAATGCTCTTGAACGGATCGAGAAGCTTATCTCGGAAAATCCGGTTGTTCTGTTCATGAAAGGGACGCCCGAGTTTCCGCAATGCGGGTTTTCCGGCCAGGTGATCCAGATTCTGGACTATGTCGGCGCGCCGGTCGTCGGCGTGAACGTGCTCGAGGACGCCGATATTCGTCAGGGCGTGAAGGAATACGCCAATTGGCCGACGATCCCCCAGCTGTACGTCAAGGGCGAGTTCGTGGGCGGATGCGATATTGTCCGCGAGATGTTCCAGTCCGGCGAACTGGCGTCGGTTCTGACGGATGCCGGCGTTCGGTTGAAGAGCGCCGCCGGGGCCTAATTCCCCGCGGCGACGGTCATCGCGCGCGGTTACAGGTGGTCGCGGCGCCTCGGCTTCGTCCCGGGTGGGACCATACGCGCTCCCGGCGATTGGGATTCATGCGAGCGGTCGCGACCAGCGTCTGACGCTTAATTGAGCCGTCGCGCCTAGTTGGGACGTTGTAAGCTTATCCTTTAGGCTTAATTGCTAAATTGCGCGGCAAAATCTAGGCTGACATGTCAGCCCGCCGGTTGGCGCCAGACAGGTCAGTCTCATGTCCCCCACCTATCCCTATCAGCTCTATGAGATGGCTCACGCCGCCCTGGCGCCGGCGCGCGCGGTTTCCGACGCTGCGCACTTCGTGTTCAGCAACCCGTTAAATCCGTTTTCCAGTACTCTATTCGGCAAGAACATCTCGGCCGGCGCGGAGATGTTCGAGCGCATGACCCGTCGGTATGGCAAGCCGGCCTTTCGCCTCGACGACTTTGACGTCAACGGCGCCGTCTATCCGATTCTGGAGGAGGTCGTTTGGAGCCGGCCGTTCTGCAACCTCCTTCGTTTCGCCCGACCTGACTTTACCGAGGGCGCGGATCAGCCGAAGCTTCTGATCGTGGCGCCGATGTCGGGTCATTACGCGACCCTGCTTCGCGGCACGGTCGAGGCGTTCCTGCCTCATTACGACGTCTACATCACCGACTGGACCGATGCGCGCATGGTTCCCTTGGTGCTCGGACCCTTCGATCTCGACGACTATATCGTCTGCTTGCGCGAGATTCTGGTTCATCTGGGCCCGGGCGTGCACACGATCGGGGTCTGCCAGCCTTCGGTGCCGCTCCTCGCCGCGACGGCGCTGATGGAGGCCGACGGCGACCGCGCCGCGCCCGCGAGTATGACGCTCATGGGCGGCCCGGTGGACACCCGCCGAAGCCCGACCGAGGTCAACAAGCTGGCCGAGAAGCGCGGCGTCGAGTGGTTCCGCCGCAACTGCCTGCATACGGCGCCGTTCCCGTATCCCGGTTTCGGCCGCGAGGTCTATCCGGGCTTTCTCCAGCTCAGCGGCTTCATGGCGATGAACATCGACCGCCACGTCACCGCTCACCTCGATATGTTCAATCATCTCGTTTCGGGCGACGGCGATTCGGCCGAGAAGCATCGCGAGTTCTATGACGAATATCTGGCGGTGATGGACCTCGCCGCAGAATATTATATGCAGACGATCGAGACCGTGTTCGTGCGCCACGCCTTGCCGAAAGGCGAGATGACCCACCGTGGACGACCGGTGGACCTGAAGGCGATCCACAACACTGGCCTTTTGAGCGTGGAAGGGGAGAAGGACGATATCTCCGGCGTCGGCCAGACCTGCGCCGCCAACGATTTGTGCGTCAATATTCCCGAGTCAAGAAAGCGATATCATCTGGCGAAGGGGGTCGGCCATTACGGCGTCTTCAACGGCTCCCGCTTCCGTAACGAGATCGCGCCTCGAATCCGCGAGTTCATCGCCGTGGTCGACGCCGGCGCGGAGCCGGCCAAGCCGCCCAAGCTCAACGGGTCGCGGCGCCCGAAGGGCGCCTGAGCCGAGCCCGGCGCCCCTCGACACAGATCAGGCCGCTGACGCCTGAGGCCGAGCGATGAACTTGTCGCACGGAATCTCGACATCGATCTCCAGCGTCGAGACCGAATCCGAGCGCTCCATTTTCACCGACAGCTTCTCCGGATCGAATTCGATGTGGCGGGCGATGGTGGCGAGCAATTCGTCGCGCAGGATGGCGACAAGATCGCGCGGACCGAGCGCGACACGCTCATGGGCGAGCAGAATCTGAAGCCGCTCGCGGGCGACCGGAGCGCTGCCGCGGGCCTTGAGAAATCCAAACAGGTTCATGCTGCCCTCCGGCCGAACAGGCGCGTGAAGAAAGTCTTCTTCTCATCCGGGATCGCGACCGGGGCCGTCGTTTCGCCGCCGAGACGTCGAGCCGCTTCGAGGTAGGCCAGTCGAGCAGGGCCCCCGGCGGCGCTGGTCGTCACGGGAGCGCCGATGTTCGAGGCCCGCAGGATCTCGCGGCTTTCCGGGATCACGCCCAGAAGAGGGATGGACAGAATTTCAAGCACGTCCTCGATGCTCAGCATCTCGCCTGAGCTGGAACGAGCGGGATCAAAGCGCGTGAGCAGCAGGTGTTTGTCCATCGGCTCGCCGCGCTCAGCCCGCAAGGTTTTCGAGTTGAGGAGGCCGATGATCCGGTCGGAGTCGCGCACCGAGGAGACTTCCGGGTTCGCGACCACGATCGCTTGGTCCGCGTGCCGCATCGCCAGGAGCGCGCCTCGCTCGATGCCGGCCGGACTGTCGCAAAGCACGTAGTCGAAAGTCTCGCGCAATTCGCCGATCACCCGCTCGACGCCTTCGGTGGTCAACGCATCCTTGTCGCGCGTCTGCGACGCCGCGAGCAGGTGCAGGGTGTCGATCCGCTTGTCCCGGATCAAGGCCTGCGAGAGCTTGGCGTCGCCCTGCGCAACGTTGATGAAATCGAAGACGACCCGCCGCTCGGCGCCCATCACCAGATCGAGATTGCGCAAGCCGACGTCGAAATCGACGACGCAGACGCGCCTTCCGCCCTGCGCGAGCGCCACGCCCAACGAGGCGGTCGAGGTGGTTTTGCCTACACCACCCTTTCCTGATGTCACGACAATCACCTTGCTCATGCGCGTTGTCCCCTTGAAGTGCCCTTCAGCTTAAGATTTGGAGTTTGAGTTCGTCACCGTCCAGCCGCGCCTCGAGAGCCCGGCCTTCCATCTCGGAATTGGTGTTTTCCGCCGTGACATAAGCGCCGCCGATGCAGAGCAGTTCGGCTCTCGCTTCAGTGCAGAAGATGCGCGCGGATCGTGAGCCCGAGATCCCGGCGATCACCCGGCCCTGCAGCGCTCCATAGATGTGCACCGACCCGCCCGCGACGATCTCGGCGCCCGAGGCGACGCGGCCGATGATCGTCACGTCTCCCTGAGGATGCATGATCGTCTGGCCGGAGCGTATGTTGCCGTCCACGATCAGCGACTCCGTCCTCTCCGGCGCGGCTTGTGCGGCGGCCGCCGGGTCTTCCTCGCGCGGGGTTGGCGCATCCTCGCGGAGCGTCGGCGGATCGATTGGCCGCCCGCCGGAGACGACCGGAGGCAGATGCGGCCCGACCAGGCCGCGGTCGACGTTCTCCGCGCCCATGACCCTGATGTGGCGCCGCGCGAGGCCGCTCAAGAGGTCGCGGTATTCCTTGAGGGTGATGTCGAGCGCCGCCATGTCGAGAATGACGGGCCTGGCGATGAAGAAAGTCGGCGAGCGGGCAAGCCAGCCATCGAGCGCCGTAAACCATTCGTCGAGCGGTTGAACCGGCTCGAGGACGTAGGCCAGAAGGGATTGCGCTCGAAACTTGAGGGTCTGAGCAGGGCCTACATGCGCGTTCATCGCACCAGTCCGTTGGCGTTTCGTTAACCACGTTTGCGTCGGAATGGTTTATGAAGGGTTAAGAGCCGGGCCTTCCTCTGCTGATTGTCGGTGGAAATAAGCCCTGCTCTCCGCCATGGAACAGCTCAGCTGCGGAAGATCGAACGTGGTCACCCACACAATGGAGACCGTGTGTTCGATTCGCGTTTGATGTCTTCCGATTTTAAGGATCGGGCGCTAAGTTCAAGCTATTGAGGCCGAGCCTTTAGCTGGCTGACAGTTAAGCCTTCCGGGAGCCGAGGAGCGATGCAGCTGATGAAACGCGCCAACACGATGCAACGCTTCCGCAGGATGGGATTGCTGGTTGCAATGGGCTCGGTCGCCACGATCGCCCGCGCCGCTTCTGGCCACGCGGCTGAGGCTTGCGCTTCGCTTAAGGACCTCAGGGTCGAAAACACAACGATCACCGCGGCGGAGAGCGTGCCCGCAGGATCGTTCACCGCGCCCAACTCGAAGAGCTACGCCAATCTGCCGGCCTTCTGCCGAGTGACGGCCACCCTATCGCCGGTGCATGATTCGGCAATCCGCATCGAAATGTGGCTGCCGCAGGACGGATGGAAGGGCGTCTTCGAGGGGACCGGGAACGGCGGCTATAGCGGCGTGTTCAACTACCCCATTCTGGCGGCGGGCTTGAGTTGCGGTTACGCCGTCATCAACACCGATGAGGGTACGGCTCCCGCGACCGCGCTGAACGGCGACGCTGTCGTCGGTCACCCGGTGAAATGGCGAGATTGGGGCTTTCGCTCGACCCATTTGATGACGGTCGCCGGCAAACAGATCGCTCAGGCTTTTTACAGCAAGGCGCCGGCCCATGCCTATTTCTCCGGTTGCTCCACCGGCGGTCAGCAGGCGCTTAGCGAAGCCCAGCTTTATCCAGCGGATTACGATGGCGTCGCCGCCGGCGCGCCGGTCGTCAACCGGACGCATCTGCATGCCGCCTTCGTCTGGAGCCGCCAGGCGGCGGACCGTTCGGCCGGCGGCACGCTTGGGCGCGACAAGCTCATGCTGCTGAAGAAGGCGGTGGTCGCGGCCTGCGCGCCAGGCGCCGGCGGGGTTGCTTCGGATACGTTCGTCGCCGACCCGCTCCATTGCGCGTTCGATCCGGCCTCCCTTGTTTGCAAGGCCGGAGACGCGCCCGATTGTCTGACGCCGGAACAGGTCGAGACGGTGAAGCGCTTCTATGCGGGTCCGACGAACCCGCGCACCGGCGAGCAGATCTACCCCGGTTGGCCGCGAGGAAGCGAAGGTCCGGCCTTCGGCTGGGCGCTTGAAGAGGGCGACGCGCCCTTCTCCCTCAAGGAGCCGGCCTTCGACAGCCTGTTCAAATGGGTGTTCGGCCCGACCTGGGACTGGCGCAGTTTCGACTTCGACCACGACATGGCGGAAGTCGACGCGGTGCTCGGGCCCGATGTGAACGGCAACACGGTCGCCAACATCGACGCCTTCAAGGCGCATGGCGGGAAATTGCTTCTTTATCACGGGTGGGCGGACTTGATCGTCAACCCGTTGGACACGGTCGCCTTCTACGAAACGCTCGCCAAGGCTCCGGGGGGTCGCGACAAGTTGCAAGGCTCGGCGCGCCTGTTCCTTCTGCCGGGCGTTGAGCATTGCGGTTCGGGCGGCGGCGAGGGGCCGGATGCGGTCGGGAGCGAGCATGGGCTGCCGGCGCCGGAGGTTGACGCGGAACACGACGTTCTTGCCGCGCTGGCCCAATGGGTTGAGACCGGAACCGCGCCGGAGAAGCTGATCGCCACCAAATATCAGGGCGACGACCCCACGAAGCCCATCGTCATGCAGCGCCCCGCCTGCGCCTATCCGAAGATGGCGCACTATACCGGCTCAGGCGACGCCAACGCGGCGGCAAGCTTCGTCTGCGAATAGGCGGACCAAGGACGGTAGCCGGAACGGATTGGCGGAATCAGACGGTTAGGTTTCGCCCTAATTCATCGCCTTCAGGATCTGGGGCTTGATCTGGCTCTCGAGGGTCGCCGCGGTGATCGGCCCGACGAGCTTGAAGACGAGCTTTCCATCGCCCTTGACGATGAATGTCTCGGGCACGCCGTAAACGCCCCAGTCGATGCCGGCCCGGTTATCTTGGTCGAGACCCACCCTTGCATAAGGGTCGCCCTTGGCGCCGAGGAAGCGGCGAATGTTCTCAGCCGAGTCCCTTTGCGCCACGCCATAGATGGCGACACCCTTGGCCCTGATCTCCGGATCGGCGGCGAGCGCCATCAGATATTGATGCTCGAAATGGCAGGGCTCGCACCAGGAGCCGAACACATTGACCACGCTGACATGGCCGGCGCGCAAGTCGGTGTCGATCAGGCCCGGGGCGCCGTCAAGGCCGGGCAAATTGAGTGGCGGCGCTGTCTGCCCGATCAGGACCGAGGGAATGCTAGCTGGATCGCCGGCGCCCAGCCGCTGGAACAGGAGCCACGCAAGCGCCATGAAGAAGACGAGCGGCAGATAGACGAACCAGCGCCGCCGGGGAGGCGAAGCGGCGGTTTCAGCCTCGACGCTCATCGGCGCTCGACGCCTTTCGCGCCGCCCCGCGCGCTATCGAGCGCCCGCGTCGCCTCGTCCAGTTGGCTGTTCAGACGCCGAAAGTCCAGGACGACCCAGCCGATCATGGCGCCGATGGTCGCGACCGCGACCGCGTAGGCGGCGATGATAAAACCGATATGCGGATCGCTCATCACGCGCCTCTGGCCGCAAGTTCCGGCGCAAGCCGATCGCCCTCGACTGCCGCAAGCATGGTGACCCGGGCGATCCGGCGGCGCAGGATTTCGTTGCGGATCGCCATCAGATGCAGCGTCAGGAAAAGACAGGTGAAGGCGAGTGACATGACGAGCAGCGGCATCAGCAATTCGGGCGCGATCGTCGGACCGCCAAGCCGGAACACCGAGGCGGGCTGGTGCAAGGTGTTCCACCAGTCGACGGAGAATTTGATGATCGGCAGATCGACCGCGCCAACCAGGGTCAGGATCGCCGCCGCTTTGGCCGCGCGGCCCGGATCGTCGATCGCGCGCCACAGCGCAATGAGGCCGAGATAGAGAATGAACAGCACCAAGACCGAGGTCAGGCGCGCGTCCCACACCCAATAGGTGCCCCACATCGGCTTGCCCCACAGCGAGCCGGTGACGAGGCAGATGAAGGTGAATCCCGCGCCGAGCGGCGCCGCGGCCTTCTGCGCGGTGTCGGCAAGGGGATGGCGCCAGACGAGCGTGCCAAGCGCCGCGGCTGTCATGACGGCATAGACGAAGGTCGCCATCCAGGCCGCCGGCACGTGCAGGTACATGATCTTGACCGTCGCGCCCTGCTGATAGTCGGGCGGGGCGGCGAAAGAGAGCCACAGGCCGGCGACAAACAGGACGGCCGTCGCCGCCACGAGCCAGGGCAGAACCCGGCGCGTCAGCTCGACGAAGGTCGTCGGATTGGCGAGATTGACCATGGGCGGCCTCTCTTATGCCAGAGCGAACGGGGCGGCAATGGGCGCGCATCGGCACGACCCTCTCAAGTCAACGGCGAAGAACTTTATATCTTCGCAATTCCTAAAAGATCGCGCCCGTCGCGCTCGAGCCCCGTGGGGTCCCAGGCCCTTGATCGAAGAAGCCCCCATTATTGTACTGCAAAATAATGTGTATAAGGACATCATCCTGCAAATTGCGTCTGCCGCGTGTGCGACGAGGCCGGCCAAAGTGGCTCGTTAATCGCGCCGCAAGTCCCTGAAAAGGCTCAATCGCGACTCGCAAACACCGCCAGCCGCCCGGGCCTCAGGTGACGACAGTCGGTTCCTTCCGACCAGTCCGCTTCTCGATGTCAGCGAGGGTTCGTGAAAGCGCGATGAGATCGGCGAGCGTGGCCTGCGTCTCCTGATCGAGCTTGCCCGACGGCGGCTCGTAATGCTCGATATAGACGCGCAGCGTCGCGCCCACAGTCCCCGTTCCGGACAGCCGATAGACGATGCGCGAGCCGCCCTCGAACATGACCCTGATCCCTTGATCGGGCGTGTCCGAGCCGTCGACCGGATCGTGATAGGCGAAATCATCCGCAGCCTCGACCTTGTGGGCGCCGAAGCTCTTGCCGGGAAGGGTCTTGGTCGCGTCGCCGAGCGCCGCCATCAGGCCTTTGGCGGCATTGAGGTCAATCGCCTCGTAATCGTGGCGGGTGTAATAGTTGCGGCCGTAAGTTCGCCAATGCTCGCGCACCAGGTCGAGCACAGAGATGCGGCGCTTGGCGAGGATGTTGAGCCAGAACAGCACCGCCCACACGCCGTCCTTTTCGCGGATGTGGTTCGAGCCGGTGCCGAAGCTTTCCTCGCCGCACAATGTCGCCAGGCCCGCATCGAGCAGGTTGCCGAAGAACTTCCAGCCAGTCGGGGTCTCGTACGACTTGATGCCGAGCTTGGCGGCGACGCGGTCGGCGGCGGCGCTGGTCGGCATCGAACGTGCGACGCCCGCAAGGCCCTTGGCGTAGCCGGGCGCGCAATGGGCGTTGGCGCTGAGGATCGCGAGCGAATCCGAGGGCGTGACATAGGCGTTGCGGCCCAGGATCATGTTGCGGTCGCCGTCGCCGTCCGACGCGGCCCCGAAATCGGGCGCGTTCGCCGACATCATGAAGTCGAACAGGTCCTTGGCGTAGGTCGGATTGGGATCGGGGTGATGGCCGCCGAAGTCGGGCAATGGCGTGCCGCTCACCACGGTTCCGGCGCCGGACTTCAGTTCGCCCTCGAAGATCGCGTGCGCATAAGGACCGGTCACCGCATGCAAGGCGTCGAAGCGCATGCGGAAGCCCGATGCGAACAAAGCGCGGATGGCGTCGAAGTCGAACAGCGTCTTCATCAGCGAGAGGTATTGCGTGACCGGATCGATAATCTCGATCTCGGTCCCCTCGATCCTGACAGTCCCGAGGCGATCGATGTCCACGTCAGGGGCGTCGGCAATCTTGTAGGCGGAGATCGATTTGGTATGGGCGAAGATCTCCTCGGTGACCGTCTCCGGGGCGGGTCCGCCGGCGCCGATGTTGTACTTGACGCCGAAATCGCCGTGCGGGCCGCCGGGATTGTGGCTCGCCGACAGGATGATCCCGCCGTAAGCTTTCAGGGCGCGGATCAGCGCCGAGACGGCGGGAGTCGAGAGAATGCCGCCTTTGCCGACGACGATGCGGCCGAAGCCGTTGGCCGCCGCGATCTTGATCACGACCTGGATCGCCTCGCGGTTGAAAAACCGCCCGTCACCGCCGAGGACAAGCGTTTTGCCCTGAAAGCCCTCAAGGGAATTGAAGGTCGATTGAATGAAGTTTTCGAGATAGTGAGGCCCCTGAAAGACCGTGACCTGCTTGCGCAGACCCGAGGTGCCCGGCCTTTGGTCGGCGAACGGCTTGGTGGCGATAGTTCGGATCATCGGCGTTCTCCCAATGGGCGGCCGCGGTAATTTTGGGCGAGCTTGGGCACTCTAGGCGCCGGGCGCGGGATGGGCAACGCCGCCTTGCAAGGTTAACGTCTAGCAACGAATTGTGAAACTTTTGCCTGCACATATGCTATAGGACGGCCGCGCAGCGTTCGAACAGCGGCAACTCGCCCGGGGAGCCTTAAAAAGATGGCGCGCAGGTATTTTGGCACGGACGGCATTCGGGGCCGGGCCAACAGCCAGATCACGGCGGATATGGCGCTGAAGGTTGGCCAGGCGGCCGGGCTGGCGTTTCGCCGGGGCGACCACCGCCATCGGGTGGTGATCGGCAAGGATACGCGGCTTTCGAGCTACATGATCGAGTATGCGCTGGTCGCGGGCTTCACCTCGGTCGGGGCTGACGTGCTGCTGCTGGGGCCGGTTCCGACGCCTGCGGTGGCGATGCTGACGCACTCGATGCGCTGCGACCTGGGGGTGATGATCTCCGCTTCCCACAATCCTTACGAGGACAACGGCATCAAGCTGTTCGGGCCGGACGGTTATAAATTGTCCGACGAGGTCGAGGCGCGCATCGAGGCTTTGATGGATGGCGACGTCGCGCCGAAGCTCGCCAATTCCCCTGACCTCGGCCGCGCCAAGCGCATCGACGACGTCGAGGCCCGCTACATCGAATACGCCAAGCGAACGCTGTCCCGCGACGTGTCGCTCGAGGGCTTGCGGGTGGTGGTCGACTGCGCCAATGGCGCGGCTTACAAGGTCGCGCCCGAAGCGTTGTGGGAGCTCGGCGCCGAGGTGATCAAGATCGGCGTCGAACCGAACGGGCTCAACATCAATTTCGAGGTCGGCTCGACCGCGCCCGAGGCTTTGGCGCGCAAGGTCCGGGAGATGCGGGCGGATGTCGGCATCGCTCTCGACGGCGACGCCGACCGCATGATCCTGATCGACGAGAAGGGGCGCCTGATCGACGGCGATCAGGTGATGGCGGTCGTCGCCGAGAGCTGGCGCGACGAGGGCCGCTTGTCCAGGCCCGGCGTGGTCGCCACGGTGATGTCGAACCTGGGCCTCGAGCGCCATCTCATGAGCCTGGGGCTCACGCTCGAGCGCACCGCGGTCGGCGATCGCTACGTGATCGAACGGATGCGCGAAAAAGGCTTCAATGTCGGCGGCGAGCAGTCGGGCCACATCATCCTGTCCGATTATTCGACCACCGGCGACGGCCTGGTGGCGGCGATGCAGGTGCTGGCGGTCGTGCGCAAGCTCGGCCGACCGGCGAGCGAAGTCTGCCGACGGTTCGAGCCGGTGCCGCAGGTGTTGCGCAACGTTCGCTTCAAGGGCGGCCGGCCGCTGGAGAATCCGGCGGTGGCGAAGGCGATCGCCGACGCGACCGCTCGCTTGGGCGAACGTGGCCGGCTTCTCGTCCGCCCCTCCGGCACCGAGCCGGTGATCCGGGTGATGGGCGAGGCGGACGACCAGGCTCTGGTCGACGCTCTGGTCAGCGACGTCTGCGAAGCGGTCGCTGGCGCCGCCTAGAGAGCGGACGGGCTCCGGGTCGTCGTCGCCGATACCGAAAACGCGGGCGCGCTGAAACGAGGCGGCGCGCTACGGCGTTTGGCGCCAGGGAGGATTGACCCCATGAGCTCGGACCCCGCGAATCCCGGCGACGAATCCGCCGCGCTGCGAGCGCGCCTCAATCGACTGTCGCACGAACTGAAGGGTCGGGCCGTTCCACCCCCCGTATCCGCCCAGAAGCCAGAGCCCAAATCGAGCGCGGTCGGCTCCGCGATGTCGCTCGGCTTGCGAGCCGGCAGCGAGTTCGTGTCGGCTGTGATCGTCGGTTTGGGGATCGGCTGGGTTCTCGACCGCGCGCTTCACACCAATCCTACGTTTCTGATCGTATTTTTCCTGATCGGCGTTGCTGCAGGAATCTGGAACGTGATCCGGCTGACTTCACCAAAACGGTCTCCTTGAAGCGCAATTCGCCCTTGTCTCGCGCAAACTCGCCGGATAAAGACGTGCGGCGCTCGGCTTCGCTCGCCGAACGGGACGCCTCGTTGGGGGGGCGCGGAGCCGCTGGCGGGACGGTTTGGAGCCTCGCACCGAGGCGGACGACGACGAGGACTTGAGGACGTGGCGACAGAGTCGGGACCGGCGATCGATCCGATCCATCAATTTGCCCTGCACCCCGTCGTGTCGATTCAGGTCCAGGGCCACGACGTCTCGCTGACCAATTCCGGTCTCTACATGTTGCTTGCAGTCGCGCTCACCTGCCTTCTGGTCGCGATCGGCGCTCGAGGCGGCGCAGGAGTGCCGGGACGCCTGCAGGCGATGGCTGAAATGGCTTACGAATTCGTCGCCGGCATGGTGCGCTCCGCCGCTGGCGAGGCTGGCATGCGGTTTTTCCCGTTCGTGTTCTCCATCTTCTTTTTCGTTCTCTTGGCCAATCTGATCGGTTTCATCCCCTACTCGATGGCGGTGACCAGCCACATTGTCATCACCGCCGCTCTTGCCCTTATCGTGTTTTTCACCGTCGTCATCATCGGCGTCAGGGAGCACGGGGTTCACTTTTTCAAGCTGTTCGTCCCCCCCGGCGTGCCGATCTACATACTGCCGCTGGTCGTGGCGATTGAGGTCATTTCCTTCTTGTCGCGCCCGGTCAGCCACTCGGTGCGCCTATTCGCCAACATGCTCGCCGGCCACATTACGCTCAATGTCTTCGGCGGTTTCGTGGTCATGCTGCTTGGCGCCGGCGCGGCGGTGAAGGCGCTGGCGGTGCTGCCTTTCTTGGCGACAATTGGACTTGACGCACTCGAACTGCTTGTCGTGTTCCTGCAGGCCTATGTGTTCGCCATGTTGACCTGCATGTATCTCAACGACGCGCTTCACCCCGGTCACTGACCCCATCAACCCGAAACGCGAATCTTCGCCAGCGAAACAAGGAGCACCGCATGGAACCGCATGAGCTTGCCATCGCCGCCAAATATGTCGGCGCGGGCCTCGCCGCGATTGGGACAGGGGCCGCCGGCATTGGCGTCGGCACGCTGTTCGGCCAGTTCCTGAACGGCGCGCTGCGCAATCCGTCCGCGGTTGAAGGCCAGTTCGGCCGCCTCATTTTCGGCTTCGCGGTGACCGAGGCGCTCGGCATCTTCGCGCTGCTGATCGCGTTCCTGTTGCTGTTCGCTGTGTAACGAGCCAGAGTTCGGCTCGCTTTAGGAGAGGGCGCTTGGCGTGGCCACCAAGGATTTGAGCGGGGGATCTGCGGCGGACCCCGGCGCGATGCAGACGCAGGTCGGCCAGGAA
Organism: uncultured Alphaproteobacteria bacterium; assembly: GCA_963726105.1. GTDB lineage: Bacteria > Pseudomonadota > Alphaproteobacteria > Rhizobiales > Beijerinckiaceae > Roseiarcus. The sequence goes on along the minus strand of CAVSBJ010000005.1, from coordinate 75,192 downwards.
GGCGGCGCTCATGCGAACTTCCCGCCCTTCGACGCCAGCACGTTTCCGTCGCAACTGGTGTGGTTCGCGATCGCCTTTGGCTTCCTCTATTGGTACTTGTCCAAGCGCGGCTTGCCGCAACTCGGAGCCGTGATTGAGGCTCGCAAAGCCCGAATCGCAAGCGACCTCGACGAAGCGACGGCGATGCAGCAGAAAGCCGACGCGGCGGCGGCCGCGCATGAAAGGACGTTGGCCGAGGCGCGCGCGAAGGCGCAAAGCCTCGCCCAGGCTGCTCGTGACGCCGCCGCGGCTGATGCCCAAGCCAAGCGGCAGGCGCTTGAGGATGAGCTTGCGGCCAAGCTTAGCGGCGCCGAGCGCGAGATCGCCAAGACGCGCGCCGACGCTATGGCGATTGTCGCGGACGTCGCCCGCGACGCCGCGGGGGCGATCGTCGAGCGCCTGGGAGGACACCCGGCTGATCCCTCGGCGATCGCGGCCGCCATCAGTTCCGTGAAGTCGCTGAGCGGAGCCGCATGATGGACTATGATGCGGAATTCTTCGTCCTTCTCGGCTTCATCGTCTTCATTGGCGTCCTGATTTATTTCGGCGCCCATCGGATAGTGCTCAAGGCGCTCGATGCGCGCGGCGAAGCGATTGCGGCCGAACTCGCGCAGGCCGCCAAGCTCCGCCAGGAGGCGATGTCGCTCCTGGCGAGCTTCGAGAAAAAGTCTGCTGAAGCGGAAGCGAACGCCGCCGCCATTGTGGCCGAGGCGCGCGCTCAAGCCGAGCAGTTGAATGTTGAGGCTGCCGAGCGGTTGGAGGAATTCATCGCCAGGCGCACCAGGCAGGCCGAAGCCAAGATCGAGCTCGCCGAGGCCCAGGCCTCGGCTGAGGTTCGCGCCGCCGCGGCAGAGCATGCCGCCAAGGCGGCGGAAATCGTGCTTACCGACCAGATGATGGGGTCAGCCGGCACTGATTTGGTGGCGCGCGAAATCGGTGAGATCAATCGCCGCCTCTCTTGAGGCGCTAGGATTGGGACAGGGGGTCCCACTCGTTCTGCAGCCCGCTGGGGACGGGATCGGGTGGCGCGGCCACAGACCTTCGCTTTGGCTTGATTTGGCCAGCGCCGAGCGCCATTGTGGCGCGGCCGCCCGGCGCGCGCCGGGCGGTTTATTTGCGAGGGGAGCAGCGGCGTTGAAGAGAACGATCTTCGGTCTTTTGGCCTTTTTCCTCCTCGTTCCGTTCGCACGCGCCGGCGGCGGCCCGGCTCAGCTCAACCTTTACGACACGCCGGCCGAGGCGCGCTGGGCGCCGTTTGTCGCCGACATGCCCGCCTGCGAGGACAGCGGAGTCCTGTCGACGATCAGCGGTCGGTTCGCCGGGACACAGCGTGAATTTTGGAACTCAAATCTCGCCATCGGCGGTTTCGATCGCGTGCGCGAAATCGGTTTTCGATCGAACGGCCTGTCCTATATTCCGCGCCGCTATTGCGTCGCTCGGGCCGCCATGTCCGATCAGAGGGAGCGGACCGTCGTCTATTCCGTAGGAACGCAACTGGGCATCATCGGAAATACCTGGGGCGTCGAATGGTGCGTCGTCGGCATTGACCCGACTTTCGCCTATGCGCCCGCTTGCGAGGTTATCCGGCCCATCCTAGAGCGCGAGATCGGCAAGGCGAAGTGGCTCGCAGGATACGGTCTTAGAGCGGGCTACTGAGCGCGATAGGATAGGCCGAAGGCGGAGACGTCGGGATGGCGCGTCTGGCCCTCAAATTGGCCCTGAGCGCAGCGCTAGCCGCGACCGCGGCGCCAGTTGTCTCTCTGGCGCAGACCGCGCCTTCTCCGCCGGTCGCGACTTCGCAGTTCGATTATTACGTGATGGCGTTGTCCTGGGCGCCTGGCTTCTGCGATCTCGGTGGTAAAGAGACCTCGTCGCCAGAATGTGCGGAAGGGTCCAGGGATGGCTTCGTCGTCCACGGCCTGTGGCCGGATAATGCATATCGTCCGAACCCCGAGTCTTGCTTGGGCCATGACGCCACCCCTGCCGATCTCGACGATGAGCATGGCGTCTACCCCAACGATCGCCTGGCAGCCTACGAATACCGTAAGCATGGCACTTGCACGGGCCTAAGCGCCCATGACTATTTCGCCACTGTGCGCAACGTGCGCGCACGGCTCAAAATTCCGGAGATGTTCCAGACGACGAGTGAGCCGTTGCACATGGCGCCTGAAGAGGTCGAACAAGCGTTCATGACCGCCAACCCCAATCTGCGCCCCGACAACATGGCGATCAGCTGCAGCAACGGCGAACTGGTCGACGTACGGTTCTGCCTGGCGAAGGATCTCTCGTCTTACGCCGTGTGCCGCAAGGTTGCGCGGCACACCTGCCAACGCACATCCATCGTCGTCGCCCCGGTGCGTTGAACGTGGGAACGCGTTGGGCCGGCGCGGGCCCTTCGCGTATCCGGGCTCGCCATCCATCATTTCGCCCAAGCCCGAGGGACCGTCTCGCCAAATAGCGGGTAAGGGGCGGCAGCTCGGCAAGACAGGGTGGCGCGGACCGCCCGCGCGGACATTGGTTAAAGAATCCTTTCCAAGTGGCCGGGACGGCGTCTGGCGTGTTATAGGGATGGTTGTACGCGTTGAGTAGGAGTTCCCATGGCCCCGCCGCGCCCCTACTGGAAGGGTTATCTCAAGCTTTCCCTCGTTTCCTGCCCTATCGCGCTTTACACTGCGACGTCATCGGGCGAGCGTGTCGCCTTCCGGCAAATCAACAAGAAAACGGGCAATCGCCTTCGTCAGCAATTGGTGGACGAAGGGACGGGCGAGCCGATCGATCCTGACGACAAAGGGCGCGGGTACGAAGTCGACAAAGGCGTTTACCTGCAGGTCGAGGACGAAGAAATCGACGCCATCGCGATCGAGAGCAGTCATACGATCGACATAGACAGCTTCGTGCCGAAGAGTGAGGTCGACGAACGATATATCGACAGCCCCTACTATCTGGTTCCGGAAAACAAGGTTGCGTTGGAGGCCTTTGCCGTCATCCGCGACGCCATGCTCGGCAAGGGCATGGTCGCCTTGGGGCGTGTGGTCCTATCCAAGCGCGAGCGCGTGATCATGCTCCAGCCGCGGGGCAAAGGTCTGCTGGGCGCCACGCTCAGGTACCCTTATGAGGTCCGAGACGAGACGATCTATTTCGGCGACATCGGCGACATCCAGATTCCCAAAGATATGCTCGCTCTCGCCGAGCACATCCTCGAAAGCAAGGCGGCGACGTTCGACCCGACCCTGTTCCACGATCGCTACGAGGAGGCGGTCGTCGCCATGCTGAACGAGAAAAGGGCGGGTATGCCGATCCCGAAGCAGCGTCCAATGCCAAGAATTGTCGCGGGCACCGATTTGATGGCCGCGCTGAAGCAGAGCATCGAGAAGGCCAAGGACGAAACGCCGAAGATGGCCGCCAGACAACCGCCCCCGGCGACGGCCTCGCCAGCCGCAGCGAAGTCTGCCGCAGTGGCCAGAGGCAAGCGGACGGCGAAAGGCAGCCCGGACCAGCGCGAGATGCTGTTGCCTATTTCGGGTGGTGCGCCCGCGAAGGAAGCAGCGACGGCCGCAAAGGAAGCGCCACAGAAACAGACGGCGCAAAAGCCCGGCGCACGGAAGAAGGCGGGCTAAGGTCGCGGCCCGGCGACAGCAGCGAAACAACTCCGGCGCGTCCATCAATTGGATGTTCGCCCCGGAAAGAGCCCTTCGCCAAAATGGCCCGCGTCTATCCAAGCCCCATCAATGAGTCATAAGCTCGGTTCAAAGGTATTAGAGCGTCGGACGCTCATTTGAATCCATATCCTGCGGCTTCGAAGTAGTTTGCGCATTCCTCTGGGGGTGAAGAGATCGCAGATTTGGCCGATGGCGTTCCAGAGTTCGTCGATGGTGCGCATGGCCATGGCGCGCAGATGCGCCTTGAGTTTGGCGAAGGCCATTTCGATCGGATTGAGGTCGGGGGCTGTAGGGGGCGGAAACATGAGCCAGGCGCCACGCTCGCGGATGGCTTGCTCGGCGGCCGGGCTTTTGTGGGCGGGCAGATTGTCCAAGATGACGATGTCGCCTTCTTGCAGCGTTGGGACGAGCTGGGTGCGCACGTAGGCGCCGAAGATCGTGCGGTCCATCGGCGCGTCGATGACCCATGGCGCAGTTAGGGCGCCGCAGCGCAGTCCGGCGACGAAAGTCTGGGTCTTCCAATGGCCGAAGGGGGCCTTGGAGCGAAGGCGCTCGCCCCTCTCGCAGCGTCCGCGCGCCCGGTTCATTTTTGTGTTGGTTCCTGTTTCGTCGATGAACACCAGCCTATGCGGCTCGGTCTGCATCTTGGGCTGTCGTTCAGCCTTCCACGCCTCGCGCGCCTGGCGCACGTCGGGCCGATCGCATTCGCTGGCCTGAAGGCTTTTTTTAAAGCTCAGGCCGTTGCGGATCAGCCAGCGCGACAGCGAGGCAGGGTCGGCTTTCACTCCGCTGGCGGCATGGAGTTCGCCGGCCAGTTCCGGCATGCTGATGTCGTCCTTCTCCGCCACGCGGCGCAAGATGAAGACGCGGTGCGGGTCGAGCTTGCTGTGCCGCCAGCCGCCGAGCGCCTTGGGCGTAACCGCCCCGCGCTGGCGAAAAGCCGTCATCAAATTAATGACAAACAAGGGCGACACCCTGAAATGGGCCGCCGCCGCACGCCGCGAATGCCCAGCCCCGACGTAACTCACTCGCGAAGATCAAGCGAATAGGGCTTCGGCATCGCAAATCACCTCCACTCGGAAGTGAATCACATTCTCATCCCCGCGGGAATCCCCTACGATTCAATCTGACCGTCCGAGGCTCTAGCTAGCCGCCAAACGTCCGGCGGCCCACTTTCGCCCGGCGATAGCCTGCGAAGCCAAGGGCTGCGAATCCGAGCAGCATCATCGCCCACGTCGAAGGTTCGGGGACCGTCGGGCTATACAGCACCCAGCCGGGCTTCCCATCAAGCACGTCTTGCAATCGCAGCAACGCCTCGGTGAAGTAGTAGTCGCCGTAAATCAGTGCAGTATTCGACCCGTTCTTGCCCGGAAAGCCATCGAACAGCACGGACTCGCCAGACGGCGGCCCAAGATAGCTGCTGAGCGACCCCAGGATGTTCTCAGCATCCTGCAGATATTGCATCTTAAGCGCGCTCGTTCCCGCAACCGTGCTCAGCATGACGAGCCCGTCCGCCGCGATCGCCGCCGCCGAAGTGTCCACCGGAGGTGTTGGCGTCGGCGGCGCGCCGAAATCCCATGGTGGGATATCGTTCGCGGGCAAATGGCCGACGAAATAGTTCGCTACGTCTTCCGCCGTCGTGAGGAATGCTGGATTACCCGAGGTCTGGTAGGCCTGCACGAAGCCATACAGGGCCCAGGCCTGCCCGCGCGCCCAAGTCGAGCTATTGGAATAGCCGGCGAATGTCTCCTGACTCAGCAGCGCCCCGGTCGACGGGTCGAAATTGGCGAGCTCGAAGGTGCTACCGTTCGAGCGCACGATGTTGGTGGTTACAGTCTGGGCGTGCGTCGACGCGATTCCGGCCCAAGCAGGACTGCCGCCATTACCGGCCCCCCACTGCAACGGCCCTAGTGTCATCATGCTATCGACGATCACCGGAAACTCCCACGGCCCAAAAGTCCAGGAGCGAACCGCCCCGACCTTTGAATTGTAGTACGACGCCAACGAGCCGCCCGCCGTTATCAGCACGTCTTTGTAGCTCGGGTCTCCGGTCAGTCGGTATCCGCTGCCAAAACTCGTCCCTATGATGAAGCCGATGTCCGTGGGGTCGATCCGGGGCGCTGAGGCCTGCGAGGCCAAAGGCGCAGTCCATTGCCGTGCCGCCGCGAGCCACTGCGGCGACCCCGTCGCCTGGTAGAGGAGCCAGAGTTGGCCCGGGAAAAACCCGGTCGTCCATCCCTGGCTTCCGCTCGACGGACTCGTCGTCGTCCACGTTCCGCTGTCGCCTCCCGAGACGGGATATCCCGACGTAGGGGAACCCAGCGAAGTCAGCGTCTTCGTCACCTGAGTCTCTATGAACGACAGATCCGCCGCTATGCCTTGCTGCGAATCCAGAGGCTCCAGAGGCGTCGCGCTCGCCTGGCTCATTAAGCAAGTGACCGGTATCCAAGCGATCAAAGCTAGACGTTGCATCGCATTCCCCATGCGTCAAAGTCCTTGCGAAGCGCTATCCTTATCACATTTCGACGACACACGATGTTATGAATTGACAATCGTCTTCGCAAGCCATGGTTTCCGCCGCGGAACGAGGCCCGGCACCAAGCGGACGCCTATTCCGGTCGCATCCAGTCGGTCAGGGTCAGCCCGTCATCGAGCGAGAGGGGCGGCTCAGCCTTGAGGCCGGCGGCGGACAGCGTCGCATCGGGGTCCCCCCCAAATCTTTCGCGGCCAAAGACCGGAAAGCCGCCCGGCAGGCGCACGTTGATAGCGCGGCTCAAGTGGAAGCAGTCGTAGCCGAGCTTGAGGAACAGGGCGAAGACCTGCGGGCCGCCGATCACGGCGACCGTCCCTGAACTCAGGCCCAGTGCGGCGCACGCAGCCTCGAGCGAGGCTCCGGCGGGATTCCAGAGCCGCGCCCTTGGATTGTCCGGGTCGGGCGCAACGCTAGCGATGTGTCGTGTCAGAACCAGCCTGCGCCGGCTCATCGCGTTCGAATGGCCTTCCTGCGAGTGGCGCCCGTTCACGACAACGTCGGCGCGGTCGAGGCCTTCCTCGAAATGCCGCTGATCGGCTTCGAAATGCAACGACGCCGGCTGAACCCCGGTCGCGTCCGCGAGCATGCCATCGGCGGAGGCGATGACATAGGCTTCGATCCGAAACGCGCCGATCATGCCGCGCGTTTATTCGTGGCTGTCCGAGTTGACGAGCGACAGGAACTCCTGCCGGGTCTGGGCCTGGTCGCGAAATACACCCAGCATCCGGCTGGTGACGAGGTCGGCGCCGCGCTTACGGACGCCGCGGTCGATCATGCAATGATGCGCCGCCTTGACGACCACCGCGACGCCGCAAGGTTTCAAGATCTCCTCGACCGCGTTGGCGATCTGCGCCGTGAGCCGCTCCTGGATCTGCAGCCGCTTGGAGAAGATCTCGACTACGCGCGCGAGTTTCGAGATGCCCACCACCCTCTTGTCGGGAATGTAGCCAACCCATACGCGGCCAATGATCGGCGCGATATGGTGCTCACAATGGCTCTCGAAGGTCACGCCGCGCAGCACGATCATCTCGTCATACCCGTCGACCTCACTGAAGGTCTTGCGAAGCACCTCGTGCGGATCCTCGTCATAGCCGGCGAAATATTCGCGGTAGGCGCGCACAAGCCGATCGGGCGTCTCAATCAGGCCATCGCGGGTGGCGTCCTCGCCGATCCACTTGAGGATGGTGCGGAACGCGTCCTCGGCCTGGGCGTCACTGACCGCCGGCTTGCCGCCGCCGGACGCCCCGTCGAGATTCTCTTCCCTCAGCGCCATGACTCAATCTTCCCTATTCGCGCCCCAGAAGCGCGCCCCGCCGCCATTTATGCGCTGCCGGCGGATTCTTAAAGGAGTGGTCTATCCAGAGACCTTCGAGAAGTCGGCGACAGCGTGCATCGCCTCGCGCAATTCGTTGAGCAATCTCAAGCGGTTCAGTCGCGTTTCCGGGTCGGGATCGTTGACCGTCACGTCGAGAAAGAAGCCGTCGACCGGCGCGCGGAGCGTGGCGAGCGCCCGCATCGCGCCCTCGAAATCCTCGGAGGCTACGAGCTGGCGGACGGCCGCGCCAGCAGACGCGACGACGTCGGCGAGATACCTCTCCGCTGGCGGAGCAAGCGTGGTCTGAACGTGCTTGCCGACGAAAGCCTTGGCGCCGTCCTTCTTTTCCTCGGCGCGCAGGATGTTGGCGGCGCGCCGATAGCCCGCGAGCAGGTTCTTGCCGTCCTCGGTGTCGAGGAGTTTTCCGAGCGCCTCGACCCGGCGGACGATCATGAGCAGATCATCCTGGCCCGGCAGCGCGAACACCGCGTCGATGAGATCGTGCCGCGCGCCCTTTTCGCGGAGGTAGACTTTCAGGCGGTCGGCGAAGAAGGCGAGAAGATCATCCGCGCCAACTCGCCCTGAATCCATGGCTGATCGCCACGAAGGCGCAGAATCCTTAGCGCTCTGGACTGCGACCTGCCGCGACAGTTCCTCCAAATGCGCGCTTTCATAGACGAGCATGTCGGCCAAGCTCTCGATTGCGTCCATTTTTGCATTTACGCGTTTTAGATACTTGAGAAACGGCCAGTAAGCGATTTTCATCTGTAAAATCGGTTTCAGAGATATTCGTAGGCTGTTCTCCAATATGATTCGAATAATGCCGAGAGCGGCACGCCGCAGTGCGTAAGGATCCTTGCTGCCGGTGGGCTTTTCATCGATCGCCCAGAAGCCGGTCAGCATGTCGAGCTTGTCGGCGAGCGCAACCGCGATCGACACCGGCGCGGTCGGGACTCGATCGTTCGGCCCTTGCGGCTTATAGTGGTCCTCGATCGCGTCGGCGACGCCCGGCTGTTCGCCTTGCGCGAGCGCGTAATAGCGGCCCATGATTCCCTGCAGCTCGGGGAACTCGCCGACTATTTCCATCGCTAGATCGGCTTTAGCAAGCCTGGCAGCCCGCTCGGCGAGGCCAGGCTCAGCGCCGACCTGCGGGGCAAGGTTTCTCGCCAGCGCTCTAAGCCGAGTTATGCGCTCCCCTCGCTCGCCCTGCGTCCCGAGCTTCTCGTGAAACACGACGCGGTCCAGTTTCTCAAGCCGCTGGTCGAGCGGCTTCGCCTCTTTGTCCTTGGCGTCCGGCAAGGCCGCGAGGTCGGTCTGCCAGAAATGGCGGGCGTCGGCGAGGCGGGCGCGCACGACGCGCCCGTTGCCGGCCGCGATCGCCGCGCCGCCATCGGCCGCGACGAGGTTGGAGACAAGGATGAACTTGTTTGCAAGCTTGCCAGCACCGGCGCGCAAGACGAAACATTTCTGATTGGCGCGGATGGTGGCGCGAATGACTTCGGGCGGAAGATCAAGGAACGCTGGCTCGAACTCGCCCATCAAGACGACCGGCCATTCGACCAGGCCCGCGACTTCCTCGAGCAGGCCCTCGTCTTCGACCAGCGTCAGCCCCTGGGCGAAAGCAAGGTTTTTGGCATCGGCGAGGATGATCGCCTTGCGCCGGTCGGCGTCGAGCACGACCTTCGCTTTCTGCAGCGTGTCGACATAGTCGTCGAAGCGGCGGACATGGAAAGGCTGGGGCGCCATGAAGCGATGACCCCGGGTCACATCGCCGGCCGTAATCCCGTCGATCTCGAACGCAACGATCTCCGCCGTGTCGTGTTGGGTGGCGAGCGTGCACACGATTCCGCGCAACGGGCGCACCCAGCGCAAGGCGTCGGGCTTCACCGAGGCGGCGCCCCAGCGCATCGATTTCGGCCAAGGAAACGCCCGGATGATCGCCGGGATAATCTCGGCGATCGCTTCCTTGGTCTCGCGGCCCGGCCTTTCGATGACCGCGACATAGAATTGGCCCTTCTTCGGGTCGGTGTCTATGCGAGCGTCCTCGATGCGTTGAAGCCCCGTGCTCTTCAAAAAACCCTGGATTGCCGCTTCCGGCGCGCCGACGCGCGGGCCCTTGCGCTCCTCGCGGGAGTCAGCTTGAGCGGCTGGCAAGCCGACGACATGCAACGTAAGGCGACGAGGGGTGGCAAAGCTCTGCGCGCCTTCATAGAGCAAGTTGCGCGCGACCAGATCATCGGTGACGAGCAGCTTCAGATCCTCCGCCGCCTGCCGCTGCATGCGGGCGGGGATTTCTTCGCTGAACAGTTCGAGCAGAAGGTCAGGCATATCCGGAACTACGCCGCCCCGCCGCCGGCGGTCTTCAGCCAGGCCGCGCCGCAGCCGCGCGCGAGCTCGCGCACTCTCAGGATATAGCTCTGGCGCTCGGTGACCGATATGGCGCCGCGCGCGTCGAGCAAATTGAACACGTGGCTCGCCTTGATGCACTGGTCATAGGCCGGCAGCGCCATGAGATGACGGTCGCCAGACGCGCCGCGCTCCAGGAGCGCCATGCATTCCGCTTCGGCGTCGCGAAAATGCTGGAACAGAACGTCGGTGTTGGCGTGCTCGAAGTTGAAGCGGGAATATTCCTGCTCCGCCTGCTGAAACACGTCGCCGTAAGCCACGCGCTCGGCCCCCTCGCCGCCGTTGAAGTTGAGGTCGTAGACACTCTCGACGCCCTGCACATACATCGCCAGCCGCTCGAGGCCGTAAGTCAGTTCGCCGGACACCGGCGCGCATTCGAACCCCACGACCTGCTGGAAATAAGTGAATTGCGACACTTCCATGCCGTCGCACCAGCATTCCCACCCCAAGCCCCAGGCGCCGAGTGTCGGGCTCTCCCAATCGTCCTCGACGAAGCGCACGTCGTGCAGCGCCATGTCCACGCCGATCGCGGCGAGAGAGTCGAGGTAAAGCTCCTGCAGGTTCTCGGGCGAGGGCTTCAGGATGACCTGATACTGGTAATAGTGTTGCAGCCGGTTCGGGTTCTCGCCGTAGCGTCCGTCCTTGGGCCGGCGCGACGGCTGAACGTAAGCAGCCTTCCAAGGCTTCGGCCCAAGCGAGCGCAGCGTCGTCGCGGGGTGAAACGTGCCGGCGCCCACTTCCATATCGTACGGCTGCAGCATGACGCAGCCATGGCCAGCCCAGAAGGTCTGCAAGGTCAGGATAAGGCCCTGAAACGATCTGGCCGGATCGAGCGCTGCGTCTTTGGCGAAAGCCATGGATTTGTTGTGGGTCCCTGAATTTGGGCGGGACCCTAGAGTCGCGGGCGCCGATGGTCAACGCGGTGGCGGCGATGCATGTGTACAGTGCATTTGCCAGGCGGGATGTCTGCCGCTAGATCGGATCGATAATATGAGGGAGGTCCGCCCATGCGTCCGTCCAAACGCGCCGTCGATGAAATGCGCTCGGTGAGCTTCGAGCGAGGCGTGGCGCGTTATGCGGAAGGTTCATGTCTGGTCCGTTTCGGCGAAACGCATGTCCTATGCGCAGCCTCGCTCGAGGACAAGCCGCCGCCATGGCTGCGCGGACAGGGACGTGGCTGGGTGACGGCGGAATACGCGATGCTGCCGCGCGCGACGCTGACCCGTACGAGGCGCGAGTCGTCCGTTGGGAAAGTTTCCGGCCGCAGCCAGGAGATTCAGCGCCTGATTGGCCGATCGTTGCGCGCGGTGGTGGATCTGCCGCGCTTGGGCGAACGACAGATTACCATTGACTGCGACGTGCTGCAGGCGGACGGCGGCACTCGCACCGCCTCCATCACCGGAGCATGGATGGCGCTGCGCGACTGCCTGCACTGGATGACGCAGCGCTCCATCCTGCGCGAGAGCCCGCTCAAGGATCATGTCGCCGCCGTATCCTGCGGTATCGTCGGCGGCGAAGCGGTGATCGATCTCGACTATTCCGAGGACTCGAACGCTCACACCGATGCGAATTTCGTCATGACAGGCCTCGGAGGCCTGGTCGAAGTTCAGGGGTCGGCGGAGGGCGCGCCATTCACCGAGGAAGAGCTCATCCGGATGCTGGCATTGGCGCGTGGCGGCGTCCGGCAGCTCGTCGCCATGCAGAAGGCGGCGGTCGCGCCAGGCGCACCTGGGGCCTGATATAGCGCGACGCACGCCGCGCCTGCTGTTTAGGGATAGCCGTGCGAGAAAACATCCATGGCCTCGAATCCCGCGAGGTCGAGGCGGACGCGATCGGGGAGATAAGCGAAGGCGGCGCGCGCGAGTCCGTCCCGACCCTCGCGTTTCAGCATGGCGTCGAGCTTCTCGCGCAAGGCGTGCAGGTGCAACACGTCCGACGCGGCATAGGCGAGTTGCGCCTCGCTTAGGGTGTCGGCCCCCCAATCGGATGATTGCTGCTGTTTGGAGATCTCCACGTTCATCAACTCGCGCGTCAGATCCTTGAGTCCGTGCCGGTCGGTATAGGTTCGCGCGATCTTCGAGGCGATCTTGGTGCAATAGACCGGCGCGGCCATGACGCCGAAGGCGTGACACAGCACCGCCATGTCGAAACGGCCGTAGTGGAAGAGCTTGACGATCGCCGGATCGGCCAGCAGCCGCTCAAGATTGGGAGCGCTCGTCTGGCCCGCAGCGATCTGCACAATGTCCGCAGTCCCGTCGCCGCGGGATAGCTGCACGACGCAGAGCCGATCACGCCCAACGGCGAGCCCCAGGGTCTCCGTGTCGATGGCCGCCGCCTCGCCGAACGACGCTTCGGCGGGCAAATCATTACGGTGAAACCGGATCATCGTCGCCGGAATGCCAGACCTCGCGAAGATAAGGACACGCGGCCATGGATAGAACCGGCTTGGCGGGACGTCAATTGGAAGAGGCGCGAGAGCCGGCGCGGGCGACGGCGCCCAAGATGGTCGCATATCGGGCAACCGACGCCACGGCGTGGAACAGTCCAACGCGCCGAGGAATGCAGGGGCGCTGGGGGTTCCTCGCGGGCGGCCTCAGGGTGAAGGACGCGGCTCGAACCCATCCTTGGGCGCGAGTCTCGGAAAAGCGACGGAACAGTCTTGATCGCCGAGCTTCGTGACTGCGGCGCAGAAGACGTAACCGATTCCCCGCACGGAGCGAATCAACGGGGGACGGTCGGAACCATCGTCAAGTTTCTTCCGCAGTCTCGCGACTAGCGTATCGATCGAGCGATCGAAATATGTCCATTGGCGCCCGCGTAATACGCCGAGAAGGGCGGCGCGCGACAGGGGCTGGCCGGGGTGGCGCAGACACGCCATCAGGAGGTCGAATTCAGATGACGTTAGATCGACTCGCTGCCCAGCGGGGCTCACGAGGTCTCGTGTCGTCTCATCCAGGCTCCAGCCCGCGAAGGTGTAAAGCCGTTCGATCGGCTCAACGGGTTGCGCGCGGCGAATTGCGGGTTCGCGCCGCCGGACGCCGCTATCAATTGCAGCCAGTTCCGGCCCCATCTCTTGAAGAATATGGATCTGCATCGCGCCCGCCTCTGATTACCGCCCTGCGAATTGTCACAGTCAAATTGATTCGGAACAGGATATGTACCGTTGTCAATGAGTTACGATACGTTAACCAGATCTTTATTTGATTCGACCACCGGCGGTGGTGTTCGGGAGCTGCGCCGCCCCGAAGTTACGATTGCACTCTGCGGTCTTTGTTTCAAGTTTGAAAACAGTACTTCCTCTCGCATGCCGATGCGTCAATCGACGCGGGTGCAAGAACAGTCGAAGCTTGGGCCATCGCAACGGAGCCCTGGTCTCTCCGTAACCGAGGGCGTGGGGCTGCAACACGCGAATGGTTGCATGTCGGCCGCTTATGGCAGTAACGAAAACATTGTACACATGGAAACCGAGTCCTATCCGGAAGGCGTTTCATGCGCGGCATTCCCATCGACATTTTGCGAGCCTTTGTCGCCGTCGTGGAAGCGCGCGGCTTCACTCGCGCCGCAGAGGAACTCGGACGAACGCAGCCGACGATCAGCCTTCAGGTGAAACGGCTCGAGGAACTCGTCGAAGCGCCCTTGTTCAAGAAAGGCGGGCGCTTCGAATTGTCGCCCGCAGGGGAAGTGTGCTTCGATTATGGAAAGCGTCTGCTGCGGCTGCATGACGACATGGTGGACGAGCTTGGCCGCAACAATCCGAATGACGTGATGCGGATTGGGATGCCAAGCGAATTTGCCGCCATTCTCGCGCCGCGACTCAATGAGCTGCGCGCGAATGCCGAGGTCGCCACGACATTTGAGGTCATCGTCGATCGCTCGCAGGCGATTTCGGCCGCCTTTCGCCAGAACGCGCTTGATGTTGCTTTCATTGTCGGGACCGGCGAGAGCGAGCCGAGCAGGATCGAACAATGGCGCGGTCAACTGCGCTGGTTCGGCAAGACGCTTGAAGATGAGCAACACAATCGGCCGCTCCCGCTCGTTCTCCCGCCGCAAGGATGGCCATTTCACGAGGCGGCGGTTGGCGCGTTGCGCGCCCAGGAACGGAGATTCGAGATCGTCTGCGCGTGTTCAGATTTTGCCGTGCTCGCAGCCGCCGCCGCAGCCGGACTTGGCGTCACGCCGATGCTCGACGGGCTCGCGCCGGACGGCCTTGATGCGTGCTCCGACAAGCGGCTTCCGTCTTTACCCGAGGTTACGCTGTTGCTGTTGGCGCGATCGCAGGCCTTGGCGCTCGCCAGCCGCCGGTGGGTTGCAAGCCTGGTCGAAGCGCTTCAATCAGAATGACGCATGAGATAGAAGATTCTCGTCATAGTTGCATTTTGTTACAATTCGTCACGCCTTTCCCAACCCGGCAATGGCACAATTCGGCCGTGCCCCGAATCTCCGGGTCAGGGATTGCGGATGATGCGAAGACTGCGTGGCCAGCCGAGGGCGGAAGGGGACGACCGTTTTCGCGTTCGCGCGGCCGAGGAGGAGGAGAGCGAGCTGGCGCTCCTTGCGCAATTCATGCGGCACGATTCCGTTGCTTCGCTGGCTAACGCAATCGCCGAGCGCACCGGCGTCCGACGCGAAGACCTCATCGCCGCCGCCGGGCTCGCCCCCAGCCGCAGCGATAGCTGACGCGGCCATCGCAACCCCTCCTTCTTAACCGAGGCGCAGGACTTCGCCGCTAAAGTGAAGTCGTCCGGCTGGGCGCGGCTCGCCATTTCCATCCAAGCGTCGACGAATCGCCAATGACAAGCACGACAACCGCCTTTCTCGCCGTATCGCAGAACCTATCTCGCTATCAGGCGATGACTGCGGCCGAGCCGGCAGTCAAAACTGCGACCGCATATTACGAGGCCAACATCGGCTCCGTGAAGTCGATCAGCGATCTCGTCGGCAACTACCGGCTGCTGTCCTACGCGCTCGACGCCTACGGTCTCGGCGACCAGATCAACGCCAAGGGACTCATCACCAAGGTGCTGGAAGGCGGGGTGTCCAACCCGAAGAGCCTTGCCAACACTCTGCCAAACCCGCAATGGAAGGCGTTCGCCACGGCGTTCAATTTCGTCGACAGCGGCGCAAGTCCGCCTTCATCGACCGGCGCGGTCGCGACGACAACGGGCGACTATGTCGAACAGCAGCTGGAAAGCGATCAGGGCAACCAGGATGTCGGTGTCCAGCTCGCGCTTTATTTCCAGCGCATAGCGCCGACGGTCACGAGCGAATATGGAATTCTGGCCGATCCTAATCTACTGCAAGTTGCAGCAACAATCATGGGACTGCCGCCGACGGCCGCGGCCGATCTGCACCCGCAGACGCTTTCGGAGCTCATGCCCCTCTCGGAACTGAAGGACCCGGTCAAGCTCAAGCAGCTGACCGAACGGTTCACGGCGATGTACGACTATACCTACGGACCCAGCTCCGGCGCGACCTCCGGCCTCACAGTCGATTCAGGCAATTCGAGCTCAGGACAGTCGGGCGCAGTCACTGTCCTCGCCAGCATAATCAGTTCGAACGGCTCGGTGCTGGGCAGCACGCTCAATAACTTCATCGGGGCATCCCAGCCAATCTTCTCGACCGCACTGATGTCGAGCATGTCGAGGCTTCCGCTAGGCGGGTGAGCCCGCCGCCAGGCCCGCATTCGCCTTAGAAAGGTTCACGCAAGCGCCGCCCTCTAAGCGGAATGCGATGGTTTTGCGCAGCCCCAATGCCTAACACCCTCCAGACAATCCGCACCATGGCGAACGACGCCCAGCGCGGGCCGGAAGCGCTTTACGCCGCCGCCGTCACGCGATGGCGCGATCAGCGACGCGACGAGGCGATCAAGTTCATGGACGAGGCGTTGCGGCTAAGGCCCGATTTCGCCGAGGCTCTGTGCATGGGCGGGTACATGTTGAGCGAATGCGGCAAGCCTGATTCGGCGATGCGTTTCTATCGCCGGGCGCTCGAGCTCGACGCCTCGCTTGTGGTCGCGCATGTCAATCTCGGCAAGCTCCTGTTCGGCGCCGGCCGATTCACGGAAGCGCTCGCTTCTTTTGCCGCGGCAACGAGGCTCGCACCTCATGATCCGGACGCATGGTGCAGCCGCGCAGGAGCGCTGCGCGAGCTTGGGCGCCTGGAGGAATTGGTGGACGCTGCTGGGCGCGCGCTTGAACTGCGTCGTGACTTTCCTGAAGCCGCAATCAATCTTGGCAATGCGCTTCTGAAGCTCGATCGCGGCGAGGAAGCGCTTGACGCCTATCTCCGGGCGAGCGAGCCGGGGCCTTGCCTCGCCAAGGCGCTGCTCGGTCAGGGTCTGGCGTTGCGGAGTCTTGGCCGCCTCTCGGAGGCCATGACGGCGTTTGACAGGGCCTCTGCCCTCGGCAGCCGCGAGGCGGTCGCGGGCAAGGGCTGCCTCATGCTGACGCTCGGAGACTTCGAACAGGGCCTCGAGGGCTACGAGGCGCGCTGGCTTGCGGGAAAGTCGCTCAGTGAGGCGCTCGGCACGCGTTTTGAAACCTGGAAGGGGCCCGGACGGCGCGACGAGCGGGTTCTCGTGCTCAACGATCACGGCCTTGGCGATACCATCCAGTTCTTTCGCTATTTGCCTTTGATGGCCGCGGCCGGCGTTGAACCGACCTTCGTGTGTCCGCCGCGGCTGCGTCGGCTTCTGTCGTCGAAGGCCAAGGCGCAATTCACGGACGCCCCGCCCCGCGGCGAGCCATTCGACGCGCAGATCGCGATCAGCAGCCTGCCTCACGCCTTTGGGACGCGCCTCGAGACGATCCCGGCTGCGGTTCCCTATCTCTCAGCCGAGCCACGTTTACGCGAAATGTGGTTTAAGCGCATCGGGCGGGAAGGCTTCAAGGTCGGCATCGTCTGGCAAGGCAACCCCAATCCGGAAGCCGATCGAGGCCGCTCCATGCCACTCACCGCGCTCGCGCCATTTGCCACGGTCGCGGGCGTGAGGCTCATCTCGCTGCAGAAAGGGGCAGGCGAGGAGCAGCTTGCCAATCTGCCGCACTCGTTTCAGGTCGAAACGCTGGGCGCCGACTTCGACGCGGGAGCCGACGCATTCGTTGATACGGCGGCGGCGATGGCCTGCCTCGATCTCGTCGTGACTTGCGACACGTCGATCGCGCATCTGGCGGGAGCTCTGGCCGTGCCGGTTTGGGTCGCGCTCAAACGGGACGCGGAATGGCGCTGGCTCACAGAACGGGCCGATTCGCCCTGGTATCCGACCATGCGTCTCTTTCGTCAGCCGCATCGCGGCGTCTGGAGCGACGTATTCGAAGTTATGGCGGACGAACTCGCTCAGCTCGTCGAGCGGCGCAGGGCGCCGTGCACCGTATCAACGCCATGTTCGCTCGGCGAACTGATCGACAGGATCACCATCCTCCGGATCAAGGCCGACCGAATCCGCGAACCTGAAAAACTCGCCAATGTGCGTCGCGAATTGAACTTGCTCGAGCGTTCGGCGCCAGAGGACGGCGCGACCCTGCCGCCGATCGATCTGCTGACCGTTCAGCTCGCTCTTGTGAACGGGCGCCTGTGGACAATCGAAGATGCGCTTCGCAGCTGCGAGCGCGAAGGAGACTTCGGGCCACGCTTTGTCGCGCTCGCGCGATCCGTGTATTGTGAAAACGATACGCGCGCGGCGATCAAGCGCGCCATCAACACGCTCACCCGTTCGGCCTTGGTCGAAGAGAAAAGTTATACGTAAACGGGCTCAGCCGGGAATCGCGTAATAGCGTTCCCGTAGTGCATACCTTTGGCTTGCAGTCAGCGCGTTCGCTGGCGTGGCTGAGTGCAGTCGAATTCCGATTGTCGACCCGCGCCGCCAGATGACCTTCGCCTCGCGCACTTCGGATGTTTCGTCGATGTGCACCGCCAATTGGGGTGGAAGCACAATGTCGTGAGCAAGTCCAAGACGCAGACCGTCGCGCGACTGGTCGCAGATCCGGCCCTCGCAAACGAAGCGGTACGACCCATCGAGCAGTTTCGCCGAGCACAAACGTTTGCGCTTCCGAGCGTGCGCGCGATTATTGGCGCGCTTGCTCTCGGGTGGCCTTCCTTCCGGTAAGGCGACCCAATAGGCGACTTCGCCGCGTCCAGCGAGTTTGCGGCCGAGCTTAAGCGCCGCCTCGGGTCGGGCGCGCCAATCCCCGCGCTCGAACTCCGAGCAACATCGGCCCATACGCGCCGTCCTGCTTCCAAACCTCGGGGAAGGGCCGATTTAAGGTCTCATGCCGCATTTATATCGAACATAAAAATATCAACTTAATCCATATTTTGTTAACCAACGCTGGCGTATTTTTCCTGCTGCCAGGAGCTTTTGTCAAGCAATAGACAGCTGCCAAAAAAGGCGTGAGTCCGTAATAATCTGTCACAGTTAATAACAAAGTCCTTATTGCTTAATAATAAGCAAAATTCAAAATGGCTAAGTCACTGCGCTTTCTTCGTCTGATCTGAGTACCTGCGTTCGCGTAGCGGAAGGCGTCCCCTTTTCAATTCGGTGGGCTGGAGCGAGGGTATGTATATTATTGTCGACGATCGGAACATGGTGGCCGGCGGCTACGCCAATGGTTTTGATCGCGAGGGCGTTTCCTCGGCCGGAATTGAGGCGTCAGAATTTCGCGAATGGATCGGCAAGATCAGCGATTCGGACATGAATGCGGTCGAAGCTTTCGTGATCGGCGACTGCGATGAGCGCGAGGCGCTGTCCAGGCTCATTCGCGAGCGCTCGAGCGCTCCAGTTCTTTGTCTCAACGAGCGCCATTCCCTCGATGACACGTTGTGCCTATTCGCCGCCGGGGCCGACGACGTTTTGCGTAAGCCGGTTCATGTGCGTGAGATCGTCGCCCGGGTCGGAGCGATCAACCGGCGCGTGTTCGGTGAAAAGGGCAACGTGACGATCGGCGAATTGCGCGTCTATTTTGACGGACGCGAGCCCGAGGTGAACAGCAAGCCTTTTCCGCTTCCGCGCCGGGAGCGACGGATCCTCGAGTTTCTGCTGCGCTGTCGCGGTCGGCGGGTCAGCAAAACGCAAATCTTCAACGCGGTCTACGGGCTCTTCGACGAGGACGTCGATGAGAACGTCATCGAGAGCCACATCAGCAAATTGCGCAAGAAACTCAAGCATCGGCTGGGTTTCGACCCCATCAATTCGAAGCGGTTCCTCGGCTATTGCATCGAGAAATAGGGCGCTTGGCCGGATCGCGCGCTAAACCGGCATTGGGAGATATCTGAGAGCGCTCGGAAGAGCGCCTGTCTTTCGATCGGTTCCGGTCCGAAACAATTTGGGGGCTGGCCTCGGATCACCCGCATCGCTCGCTGCGCTTCAGGCTGGACAGGCGCGAGCGGCGCCTAGGCGCCACCAAGCCGGGCGCCCCCTTGTCCCCGAGAGAGGCCTTTCCAGACTACCATCTGGCTCGCCGCGCCGGTGTTCCGGCCGAAACTTCGATCCCCCCGCACCATCGTGGAGGAAGAGCCGTCTTGCCGGAGGCGGGCAAGCGGCGCGCTGGGAAACCGGGATGAGGCTTTGATCCCTGAGTGCAAAGCCCAGGCGGCTAGACGAAGCCAGCCGCCCGGCGCGCCGATCTTAGAGCCCGAACAGCTTCAGGATGAGCTGCGCGTTCTGGTTGGCGATCGACAGCGACTGGATGCCGAGTTGCTCCTGGGTCTGGAGCGCCTGCAACTGGGTTGACGCCGTGTTCATATTCGCATCGACCATGCCGGAAACGCCGTTGGCGTAGTTAGTCATCAGCGCGCTGTTGAACGTAGCCGCGGTTGTCATCCGATCCTGCGTGGCGCCGATCTGCGCGGCGTAGTTGGTGACCGCCGCGAGAGCCTGGTTGACGGCGTTCAGAGCAGTCTGCGCTGAAGCGGCGCCGGAGACGCTCAGATTGGTCACGTCGGTCCCGTTCTGCACGAGCAGGTTTTGCGACCCCGGCGTCGTCACGGTCGTCGTCACCCCGTACGACGCCGCAGCCGCGAAGGTGGGAGTTCCACCCTGGGCGATCGAGTTGCCGTTGGCGTCGAGAGCTGTGTAGGTCGTGGTCGTCGCGGTGCCGTTAAGACCCATCGACTGGACTGTCAGCGCCTGGTTGGCCGTGTCCTCGTAGACCTTATCCGTCCCGTATGTCGCCGTAATCGTTCCGGCAGTGACCGGCGTCGTGTTTGCTGTGTTGGCGGCAAACTGGGTCTGCAACTGAGCCATAGTCGCCGCATCCGTGACGGTCGATTGGCTGGTCGTCGACGTCGAAGCGCCGCCGGTGGTCAATCCATACAGCGCCTGAGTGGTGAAGGAGATGGTGTTGATGGTCCCGCCAGTCGCACTGGCGTTGAAGCCGGCGACGAAGTTGAGGGACGCGACGCTGCCGTTCAGAACATTCAAGCCATTGAACGAAGCGGCGGTTACCGCGTCAGTCAGCTGCTTACCGAGCGCGGCGAGCGACGTGTTGACATTGCTGATCTGGGCGCCCGGCTCGGTCGCCTGAGTCAGCGCGGTCGTGATCGAATTGATGGTCGTGATGACCGAATTGATCGCGGAGCTCGCGGTCGCCAGAAGCGACTGCCCTTGCGACAATGCGTCGTTGGAGGCCGATACGACGCCGCTGTCGGAGCTGAGCTGGGTCGCGATCGACCAATAGGATGAATTGTCGGCGGCGCTGGCGACCTTGAGGCCGGTCGACACTTGATTCTGGACCGTCGCAAGCGATTGCTGCGTCATCTGCAAGGACTGCAGCGCGCTAAGGGCGGCCGGATTGTTTAAAAGTGAACTCATGGCTGTGCTCCTGTCGAAAATGTTCACGCTGATGGGGCGACATTTCGGACTCGCACCGAGACGACGGACCGGCCGCATGCCATTAGGCTCACATCGGAGCCTAACCGTCGTGTAGAGCCTGGGCGACGCGCGCTCATCGCGCCCGTCCTCGCCTGGCGAGAGAAAACTAACGGCCTCCCGCTAATGGCCAGTTAACGGGCGAAAAAAATTCTCTCGTTGCGCCGAATGAAGTCGCGCTTGAGGCCACCCGCGCAATGCCGGCGCAAGCTCCGCTCCCCACGATGGCCGTTGCGAATTCTCACTCAGGCCCGGATGTGGCGACGAACCTGTTGGCGCAAATCGAGCGGCTGTGGGCGAACCTCAAGGGGCTCGGTGTCCGCCGCCTGTCCGCATTGGCGTTGATCGGTGCCGCCGTGTTCGCGACAACGGGACTCGTGGGCTACTATCTCAGTCGCCCGACGATGGAGACGCTCTATTCCGGGCTCGACCGCGACGACATCTCCGCCATCGGCGCGGCATTGCGCGAGGCGGGCGTTCCTTTCGACGTCAACGCCGAGAGCACAGTGGTCCTGACGCCGGCTGGTCGGGCGGCCGCCGCGCGGATGATCCTGGCGGAAAAGGGCCTGCCGCGCAGCGGCGCCGTCGGAAACGAACTGTACGATAAGCTCGGCTCGCTCGGCCTGACGTCATTCATGCAGGACGTCACACGCTTGAGAGCGCTCGAAGGCGAGCTTGCACGCACGATCCAGATGATGCGGACCGTCAAAGCCGCTCGGGTGCATATCGTCCTCGCCGACGAAGGCTCCTTCCGCCGCGAACGCCAGCCCTCGTCAGCCTCCGTGGTCATCCGCACGGATGGCGGCGACGATCGCGCGACGGGGCAGGCGATCCGCCACCTCGTCGGCTCAGCGGTCCCCGGAATGAAGCTCGAGGACGTGACCGTGCTCAATGTCGACGGCAGCCTTCTGGCCTATGGGGCTGATTCGGTCGAGAAGTCGCCTGACAATCTGCTCGCGCTCGAAAAGGAAGTGTCGCAGCAAATCCGCGAAAGCGTCAGCCGCACGCTGACGCCTTACCTCAGCAGCCAAAACTTTCAGATCTCGGTCGCCGCCAGGCTTAACGCCGATAAGACGCAAACGAATGAGACGATCTATAATCCCGATAGTCGTGTCGAACGATCGGTGCGGGTCACCAAGGAACAGCAAAGCTCGCAGAACGCGGCCGGAGAGCAAGCCGCCGGCGTCGAGGCCAATCTTCCGAAGCCAAAGCCGACAGGCGGCGAATCCAAGCAATCGAACGATCAAACGCAAAAGCGCGAGGAACTGACAAACTACGAGATCTCGTCGAAGTCGATTCAGACGACCAGCGCCGGCTTCGTGGTCCAGAATCTCTCGGTGGCCGTGCTGATCAATCGCGCCGCCCTCGCTGCATCGCTTGGCGGCAAACCGTCGGCCGAGGCCATCGACGCCCAGGTCAAGGAGATCGAACAGCTCGTCGGCTCAGCCGCCGGGCTCGATCGGCAGCGCGGCGACGCGGTCAAGATCTCGGTTGTCGATTTCGTCGATGCAAGCCGCGACCTCGAGCCCGCCCCGGGTCCTTCGCTGGTTGAGATCGTCGCCCGCCAAACAGGATCGATCCTCAATGCCGGCGCTATCGTGGCGGTCGCCGCGATGCTGCTCTGGTTCGGAGTTCGACCTGGCCTCAGAATGGCCTTCGCTCCCCCAAGTCCAGCCGCGTTGACGGACGCGCGCGGCGCGCCTGCTGGCCAGACGCCTGCATTGGGGGCGCCGGACGGCGACGGTCAGCCCGGCGAAAGCATCCTCATTGAGACCGCCTCCAATCGAGATGAGTTCATGGAGGCTTTGCTCACCCGACGCGACAAGGGTTTCGAGCGCAAGCTGCTGAAGATGATCGAATTCGATGAGGACCACGCCGCTACGGTTCTCAAACAATGGATTCGCCAAGGAGTGAACGGATGAAACCACTTTCAATGGCCGATTATCTTGACCGCCTCGGGAGCCCGGCCGGAGAAAAGGCGCCGCCGCGACCCGAGGGCTCGCCGTTTCGCCCCCGAACCCTCCCGAACCCGCAGACCGCCGCATCCGGTGCGAAACCAGTCTTCGATCGCCTCACGAACAAGGGTGGAGAAACGCAACGGGAAGACGCTCCCCGACGCTCGCCATGGGCGCCAAAGCCGGTTCTGCTCGAGTCTGCGGCGCGGGAGTTGGCCCCGACAGGAGAGCCGGCGAGGCCAGAGGATGTGTCGGCGAAGCTCGCCGACGCTTACGCCCGCGGCCGCGAGCAAGGCCTTTCGGAAGGTCGTGTCGAGAGGGCGGACCACCACGCGGCCGAGCTCGCCGCAGCGCGGGAGCTGGCGGAAACGCAGCAGCGAGAGTTTCGTCTTGAGGAGACCGCGGAGCTCGAAGCCGCGATACGGTCCGGGATCAAAGGGATCGGCGACGATGTCGGCGGCGCAGTCGCCCGTATTCTCGCGCCTTTTCTCTCGCCGCAGGTCGTCAAGCGCGCCGTGGACGAATTGGCCAGGGCGATTGCCCGGATCTCTGCGAGCAATTCGCCCGGATTAATCAAGATTCGCGGGCCCGAGCGCGTGCTCGCTCTCCTGCGCCCACGAATCCTCGATCTGCCGATCGAGGTCGAATATGTCGAGGATGACGGAGCGGAAACCGTCGTTCAAGCAAACGCCACTCGGATTGTCGCCGAACTCGGCCCGTGGGCCGAGTTGCTGACCGCGTTCGAGGCCTGAGCGGAGCCGATGACCGAGGCGCACCCGGAAATCATCATCGTCAAGCGTCATAGCGCGCATGAGGAGGAGCATCACGGCGGCGCGTGGAAGATCGCATTCGCCGATTTCATGACCGCGATGATGGCCTTTTTTCTGGTGCTTTGGATCATCAGCGCGACCGACAAAAACACCAAGACGCTGATCGCGCGATACTTCAATCCGGTGAAAGTTGAAGAGCCGGCAAAGGCGCAGAAGGGGATCCA
The DNA here is from genome assembly GCA_963726105.1 of uncultured Alphaproteobacteria bacterium. Classification (GTDB taxonomy): domain Bacteria; phylum Pseudomonadota; class Alphaproteobacteria; order Rhizobiales; family Beijerinckiaceae; genus Roseiarcus. The sequence goes on along the minus strand of CAVSBJ010000005.1, from coordinate 51,427 downwards.
CGGCGCGCCAGAGAAGGGCGCCGTCTATGCGCCGGAAGATGGCAATGGCGCCCCCAATGCGGGGCAGCCTTCTTCCGAGCACGGCGAAGGTCCCGCGGCGAAGGGAACCGAAAACCAGCCAAGTCCCTCGAAGCAAAACGAGCAAGCGCGCCCGCCGACCCCATCACCCCTGCCGCCGCCCGATCCAGCGAAGCCCTATCCGACAATGTCGGAGCAGGAATTGTTCAGCGACCCCCGCGCGAGTCTCGACAAGATCGCCGGCGCGCCGCCTCCCGGCCCTCGCATCGATCCCTCGGCGACTCTGAGGGGATACGGGGAAGTCGGTCCCAGCGCCGACGAGGCGTTGCGCGATCCATTCCGCCCGCTCGGCAGCGACAAAGCCGTCAATGTGGTTGCGGAGGATCCGGGCGCGCCGTCGGCTGCGGCTGCTCCGAGCGACGAGCCCCCCTCCACTTCGATCACGATAGCGCCCGCGCCTCCCGCCCCTGCTCAAGCTGGCGTCGAAGGCCCAGGCGCGGGGTCGCCTGCCCCGCCATCCCCCGCCCCGCCATCGCCTGCCCCGCCAACAGCGAGTGCACCGACGCCCGACCCCGTCGCGGCGCGCCAGATAACCGCGTCCAACCTGCTCGCCGACTTGAAGAAGCGTCTCGCCGGAGAGTCCAAGTCGATGCAAGGCCCGCAACTCGACGTCCAAGCGACCGACGAAGGAATCCTCATCAGCCTCACCGACCGGCAGAATTTCTCCATGTTCCCCATCGGCTCCGCCGAGCCGCAACCCCGTGTCCTGCACATGATGGAGGCCATCGCCGCGAGCCTGCAAAGTTTGCAGGGCGGCATCGTCGTGCGCGGTCACACGGATGGCCGTCCCTACCGGTCCGCCACTTACGACAATTGGCGGCTCTCCTCGGCGCGCGCGCAAATGGCTTATTACATGCTGATTCGCGGCGGCCTGCCGGAAAGGCGGTTCGAGCGGGTCGAAGGCTACGCCGACCACCATCTCAAAGATGCGTCCCATCCCCTCGCGGCCGAAAATCGCCGCATCGAGATTCTCGTCCGCGAGGCCAAGCCATGACTTCCCCTTGGCGTATGCTGGCTTTGGCGGCGTTTGCTGCACTGACGCCGGCCGCGGCGTTTGCCGATCCGCCGAAGATCTCCGACCTCGTCGACGAACTGCGGCGCATTCAGTTCAGGGTCGCTCAGGGCGACAAGGCGGCCTACCCGGCTCAGCTCACCCAACTGAAGACGATCGGCGCCGCGATCGCGACCGCGACCCCTGAAACCTGGAAGAACAAGCGCGAAGCTGATTCGCTCATCATCTACATCCTGAGCGGCGGATTTCTCGCCGACGTCGGACCGCTGCTCAAAGGCGACGCGATTCTCGAGTCGGAGCGGTCGCTCGCGCGTGGCGCGCTCGCCTATGTCACCAATCACGAGGCCGACGCCATTCCTCTCCTTCGGGAGCCGGACTTGACGGCGCTCGACGCGCGGCTTGCGGGCGAGGTGGCCTTTGCTCGCTCTGTCCTCGAGACGAAGCGGGACGCCAAGGCGGCGATCGATCTCCTCGATTGGGCGCGTCTGCTTGCGCCGGGCGGATTGGTCGAGGAAGCCGCGCTGCGACGCGAGATCGCGCTCCTCGCGGACGCCAAGGACATGAACCGCCTGGCGGTTCTGACCCGGCAGTACGTGACGCGTTTTGGCGCTTCGCTCTATGCCGCGGATTTCCTGCGCGATCTTGCGAGCGCCGTCGCGCGGCTTGGCCTCGCTGACGATCCGGTCAACTACAAGCTCATCTCAAGCGCGTTGGCGTCGCTGCCCCCCGAAGGCCGGCGCGAATTCCTCCTCAACCTTGCGAGGTCCGGGGTGGTGAACGGGCGCTTTGTCGCCGCCGCCGCGGCGGCGACAGAGGCCCTCGAAGACTCGAAGGCCGACAGCCCGGAGGCCATGCGCGCCCGCCTCTACCTGGCGGCCAGTCGATTGTTCTCGGACGCCTACGATGCGGCGCTTGCCGATCTGCGGGATCTCTCTGCGGCAAAACTCGGCCGGGCTGACGCCAGCTTGCTGGCTGCCGCTCGAAGGGTGGCGGCGGAGCTCCGCGCGGTTCCCGCTCAGAGTGTCTTCAACACTGAAAGCGCCGTCGCTCTGCCCGACGCCGACAAGAGTAAGCCCAGCGGGCCCGCGCTCACGATCGCGCAAGCGCAGGATGCACTTCAACGCACGTCGAGCTTCGCGCCGCCAACGCAAATTGAAGGCACGCCATGACCGCGCCCGCCGCCGCGCCTGCTTCCGGGCCAATTGCGCCGGTTATGTCTCGCCCGGCTCCGCAAGCGGTAGCCGACCCGTTCGCCTTCGGGGCCGTGCTCAACTCGCTCCCCGGCGCGCCAGCGAAGGCAGACGCATCAACGGCCGATGAACAGCCGGGTCCCTCGAACGAATCTGCGCGGGAAGATTCCTCGCATGGACAGACGGGTCATCATTCACTGCTCAACGACAGCGCGCTCTTGGCGGCTTTGCCATTCGCCTTGCGGGTCGCCTCGACGCTGAACGAACGCCCGCAAGCCGCGAACAATTCGCCTTCGCTCGCCTCGCCGGCGATGAAAGGGCCGAAATCCGAGGACAGCGGCGCATCCCTCGCCGCCGGCGCGAAGGCGGCGAGCGTTGGGCGACTGGTCGGCGAACGCGCTTTTCACTTTGGCCCCTCCACGTTCGCGGGCGCGATCGCGAGCCGCACGCTCGGGGTCAACGCGCCGTTCGTCCCCGGCGCCGCTTCCGCCGCCAACCTGACGGCCCGACCCGCTCTCGGCGGCGAAAGCGCCATTGCTTCCGCCTTTTCGCCGGCCGAGGCCATGCCAGCGAAAGCCTCGGCCGACGCCGTTCCGCCGATTGCAAGCGCGGCGTCTTCGACGCCGATCGCGTCTCGCTCGGGCTCGCCCCCAACGCATCGCGCGAGCCTCACTCTAGCAGCCGCGCACGAAGCCGCACGTATCGGGCAAAAGCCTGACGTCTCGGCGTCTCCGCCTGTCGGCCGGGTCGCGACCTCCGCCGCAGTCCACGCGCCCGCGCACTCGAGCGGTAAGACCGCCGACGGTCGACCACCAGACCCGGTTACCTCCGCCGCTCCGTCGCAGGCGCAAACAGACCTGTTCGGCGCGCAGCTTTCGGCGCCCTTCTCCGCAGGGGCGTCGTTCCAACTCGACGGTCCGACGGCCAGCGCCGGACACGCAAGCGTCACGCCCCGCGCGAGCGCACTCGCCGCAGCCTCCGCGCCCTCGGCTCCGCCGATCCGGGAGATCGACGTCGATCTTTCGCCGGGAGGCCTCGAGGATGTCTCGATGACGATGCGGCTCGCGGGCGACAAACTCTCTGTGGTCATCCGCGCCGCGAGTTCTCAAACGCTAGGATCAATCGAAGGCGCGCGCGACGCGATCGCCGATCGCATGGTGGCGATCGGCCAACCGCTCGAACTCGCTCATCGTCAAGCAGGCGGGTGTCAACACCGATGGGAATGCGAACGGAAACGGGTCCTCCGCCGACGGCGGCTCGGCAGGAGGCGAACAGCGATCGGCGCACGGCGCCGGCGGGCGGGGTGGTTCGAACGATGCGGATGGGCCTCGGCGCGGCGCTGGTCGCGATCGCAGTTTCTAGCGGCGGCGCCGCGCGCGCCGATGCGACGCTCTCTTGCGAGCGGGAAATGACGCGCGCCGCGGCGGCGCACGGCGTTCCGCTCAACGTGCTCTATTCAGTCGGCCTGACCGAGACCGGCAGCCGAAACGGGCTCAGCCCGTATGACATGAACGTCGACGGCCAGGCGGTGCATTCCACGAGTCTCGCCGAAGCGATGGCGCGCTTCGCGCAGGCCAAAGGGCACGGCGCCAAGTTCATCGACATCGGCTGCATGCAGATCAACCACCACTTTCACGGCGCCGACTTTCACTCCCTGGGCGAAATGTTCGATCCCGCGCGCAACGTCGAATATGCGGCGAACTTCCTGAAGTCGCTCAAAGCGCAAGAGGGCTCGTGGACGCTTGCCGTGGCTCGCTACAATGCCGGGCCCAGCAATCCGGCGGCGGAAAAGACCTACGTCTGCTCAGTCATCCGCAACATGGTCGCGAGCGGTTTCGGACAGTGGACGGCCAACGCCCGCGCGCTCTGCCAATAGCCCCAGGCCGCTGCCCTTTGCGAGTCCGAATTGAGCTTTTTCAAAGGGTTGCAGAACGATTAGCGAGTCGCTCGAGGATTGGCGGCCGCGCATGCGCTTCGCGTCATTATAACATATTTAGACTGTTTTATGACTCGGTCCGGGGAGCTATCCCGGGATCTGCGCGCGCGCTACGATCCGGATGACTTCGTAGCTGAGCGCCTCGCCGTCGGCGCCCTCTGATCCTCGAAGCAGGCTCTCACGCCTCGACCTTCTCCTTGTACGACCGCCAGCGCAGCACGCCGTCGCCCGATTCGGACTCCGCCATCGCCATCGCCGCAATGCGCTCGTGATCGGGCGACTTGTGGCAAGCCGGATCGGTGTTGCGCGCGTCCCCGGTCAGGGCCAGCGCCTGGCAACGGCAGCCGCCCCAGTCGATCTCGCGCCGGTCGCACGAACGGCAGGGGTCGGGCATCCAATCCGTGCCGCGGAAAGCGTTGAAGGCGGGGTTCGAATGCCAGATTTCGCTCAACGAATGATCGCGCACGTTCCAGAATTCGAGCCCCGGAATCGATTCGGCCGCGTGGCACGGCAGAGCCTTGCCGGTCGGCGACACGTTGATGGCGACCCGGCCCCACCCGCCGGCGCAAGGCTTCGGATAGCGGGCGTAATAATCGGGGACCACCAGGTCGATGACCAGTTCTCCCTTCAGGCGCTCGCGCGCCGCCTGCACGATCGCGATCGATTCGTCGACCTGGCTTTTCGGCGGCATCAGCGCAGCGCGATTGGCGAGCGCCCAGCCGTAATATTGCGTATGCGCGACTTCGAGCCGGCGCGCGCCCAGCTCGACCGCAAGATCGATGAACATGGGCACCTGATGAATATTCGAGCGATGAATGACCGCGTTGATCGTCAGCGGCAGGCCCGCCTTGGTGACGTAGCCGGCGAAAGCGCGCTTGCGCTCCCACGAGCCTTTGTAATGGCCGAGCCGGTCGTTGGTCTCCTTGTCCGCGCCCTGGAACGAAAGCTGCGCATGATCGAGGCCGGCGTCAACCAGTTCGCCGGTCAGCTTCTCGCTCACCCCAATCCCTGAGGTGATCAGGTTGGTGTACAGTCCGCTTTGCGAAGCGTGGCGTGTGAGGTCGACAATGTCGCGCCGCGCCGTCGGCTCGCCGCCGGAGAGATGCACGTGCAGAGCGCCGAGCGCGGCCGCCTCGCTGAACACTTTCTTCCAGGTCTCGCCGTCAAGCTCATTGCCCGGGCGCTCGAGCGCCACCGGATTGGAGCAGTAAAGGCAGCCGAGCGGGCAGCGATGGGTGAGCTCGACCAGAAGGCCGATCGGCGGAGCGGGCGGCGGCGGGATGTGAGCGGTCATGTCTCGAGCACTCTCTTGACCTTGAGGTCGGCCAGCATGGCGACGACATCCTTCTCGATCACCGCGGGCGGAGCGGCGTAGCGCGCGGCCAGCTCGGCGACGATTGCAGCCAGATCGCGCTGCCCATCGCAAAGCTCGAGCACGGTCGCCGCCGTGTCATCGACCTCGAAGATCCGCTCCGGCGCGAGCAGCGTCCATCGCCCGCGCGCTTCATCGCGTTTGAGCCGCACGCCCCTCGGGAGATGCGGGCGCGACTGAGCATCTATTGCCTTCAGCTCGTCCATCGCCTTCAATCCGGCCGGAAGGCCCCTGGAGGAATCGCGCCGTCGACGTAAGCGTGCTGCAGGGCGTCGAGTTGCGCCCACAAGACATTGGTCTTGAACGTCAGGGCCGCAAGGGCGCCGCGCTGCTCTTCGACCGTGCGGGCGTTTCTTTTGACGTAATCGAGCGCAAACTGGGCGTCCCTCGGCGCTTGGTCGAGCCGACGACGGAAATAGGCGATCACCTTCTCGTCGATGAAGTCGTAATTGGCCAGCATTCCGGCGATGCGCCGTTTATGGATCGACGGGGCGAAGAGCTCGGTCAGGCTCGACGCGACCGCCTCGATCAGCGGCTTCTCGCGCACGAAACGGACATAGGCCTCGACTGCGAACTTGGTCGCCGGGAGCGCGCCCTCCTGCGAGATCACGTAGTCGCGGTCGAGTCCCAGTCCGTCGGTCAGGATGAGCCAGCGGTCGACGCCGCCCTGCTCGTCGCCGACGCCGTCGTGGTCGGTGATCCGGTGCAGCCACTCGCGGCGCAATTCGCGATCCTCGCAGCGCCCGATCAGAGAGGCGTCCTTGCGCGGAATTGCCGACTGATAGACGAAGCGGTTGAGCGCCCACGCCTGCACCTGGCCCTTATTCAACTTGCCGCCGTGCAGAAGGTCATGGAACGGATGCAGGTCGTGATAGCGCACGGGGCCAATGGCTCGCAGCGCGGCCTCGAGCGCGTCTGGGGTCAGGGGTTCAGACGGGGCGTGTATGTTCATGGGGAAACCTCCATTCCGTCGAACGCGATCTCCCAACCGGCCGTCTTCACCTTCGCCTCCTCCGGCGATCCCTCGATGAGGATCGGGTTCGAATTGTTGATGTGGATGAGGATGCGCCGCACACGCGCGTGGCGCGCAAGCGACTCGAGCGTCCCTTCCGGTCCCGACACGGGCATGTGGCCCATGCGCCTCCCCGTTTTGTCGCCAAGGCCATTGGCGATCATTTCGTCGTCGGCGAACAACGTCCCATCGAAAAACAGCGCGTCCGCCTCGGCGATACGAGCGTCGAGGTCCTCCGTAACATGGGCGCAAGCCGGCGCATAGACGAGCCGCCTGCCCGCCGCTTCCACCGCGACGCAGACCGTCCCCTCGCCGATGTCGTCCGTCGTGACATGTCCCTCCTCGAGCCAGAGCGGAACCTTGCCCGGAATCGCGAAGAGTTCGAGCTTGATTCCGGGCAGCGGCTCGAACGGCTCGCCGAGACGGACAGCGCGACGCGGCGCGACGGCGCGGTCGACGACGTCGAACATGCGATTGGCCCCGATCGCGTCGAGCGTCGCCTGCGTGCCAAACAAGACGAGCGGCTGACGCTCGCGCAGCGCCAGAAGGCCGGCCGAAGAATCCACCTCGGCGTTGGTCAAGACGACCGCGCCGATCGGCGAATGGCGTCCCGCGCCTTTCGGATGCAGCGCAGGCGTGGCCAGGATTTGTTGCCTAAGATCAATCGAGGCGTTGAGCAGAACCCAGTTTGCTCCGTCGACTGTGAGCGCGACGCCCACTTGCGTACGCGGCTTGACACGGCTGTCGCCGCTCCAGGCGAGCCGGCAGACGCGACAGCCGCAGTTCCATTGCGGCACGCCGCCGCCCGCGCCTGAGCCCAGCACGAGCGCGCTCAGTCGCGGGCTAGCGGGGGACATAGTTGAAGCTCGTCGCGATATGGGCCGAGCCGCCGGGGGGCGGCGGGAAATGAGCCCCCTGAACCAAAGAGCGCGCTGCGGCGTCGAGGTCGCTGTCGCCGGAGGAGCGGGTGATCGAAAACGAATTTACCGCGCCCGAAGGACCGATTGAGAACGAAACGCCCACGATTCCCTTGGCGCTGCGGGCGCGCGCGGCGGGTGGATAGAAGAGGCGGCTGCGAATGGCTGAGCTCACCTCTCCAATATACGCGGAAAGCGAGGAAGCGCTCACCGCCGCGCGGGCAGGCGCGCTCGCCGAGGAAGCGCCGCGCGACGCCTGAGCGGCAGTGGACCGCGATTGCGCCTCCGCCGGTCGGGCCGCAGCCGGCTTCGGCGCCGGTCTCGGCTGCGGTTTCGGCGCTTCGAGACGCGGAGGCGGCTTGGGCCTCGCGACCTCGATCGCTTTCGGGGGAGGAGGCGGCGCAAGCTCGACCGGAGCGGGAGGCGGCGGAGGCGTTTGCGGCGGCGGCGGCGGTGGCTCCTCTACCGGCGGCGGAGGCTGCTCGGCGACTGGCGGCGCCGCAGGCGCTGGAGGCAGCGGCTCAGTCGGAGCCGGGGCGGCCTCCTGTGCTGGCGGGGGCGCGGATTGGTCGGGCGGTTTCGCCTGTTCGGCCGGGGGCGCCGGTGTTTCCGCCGGCGGGGCCTCCTGTTGAATGTCGACCATCACTTCCCTCGGCAGTTCGACCGGCCGAGGCGTGAGGTAAACGAGCGAAAGCGCGGCGGCGTGAAGCGCGATCACGATGGCGACGGCAAGAGGGCGAAGCCAAGGAGGCCTGGCGGGCGGCGGCTGGAACACGCGCCCGTCCAGCGTCGCGGCGGTCACGGCGCCTGCGCGTTAGGCGCGGCCGGGACAGGCGCGCTTGGCCCAGCCGGAGTCGGCGCGCTCGGCGCGGCCCAAACCGCGCGGCGAGGCCCGGAGACGATCGCGATCCGTGAGATTCCGTTCGCGGCGAGTTCGTCCATCACCGACACGACGTCGCCGTAAGACGCGTCGCGATCGCCGCGCAGCTGAACGATTCCGTTGGAATCGCCAAGCTTCGCCTTGACCCTCGCCGCGAGCTCCTCCCGCGATACCGGGTCCTTTCCGACCGACAAGGCGCCGTCCTTGGCGACGGCGACGACGACCGGCTCCCTGTTTTCGAGCGGCTGGGCGGTCTTGGCGCTCGGCAGATTCACTTTGATGCCGGTCGCCATCATCGGCGCGGTCACCATGAAGATGATGAGCAGAACCAGCATCACGTCGACGAGCGGGGTAACGTTGATGTCGGCCAGCGGCTGATAGAGGCCTTCGCCGATCTTGCGTGGACTCAGCGCCATCAGGGCGTCTCTGCGCGACGGCGTGGCGCGTCTTCGCGCACGACTTCGGCTGGACGGGCAAGGAGCGCCAGCGCGCGTTCTTCGACGAACGAGGCCATGTCCTGTCCGAGCCGGCCGAAGGCGGCGCCGATGCGATTGTAGCCGATCGAGGCCGGGATCGCCGCCGCGAGGCCGTAAGCGGTCGCTGCGAGCGATTCCGCGATGCCGGGCGCAACCGTCGCCAGCGACGTGTCCTGCGCCTGGCCAATGGCCGCGAAGCTCGACATGATGCCCCACACTGTGCCGAACAGGCCGACAAACGGCGCAACCGAGGAAATGACCGCGAGGTTGGGCAAGCCGCCCTCGGAGCGCGTCAGGAGTTCGCGCGCCCCTCGCGCCATGGCGTCCGAGATGCGCGACCTGAGTTCGCCGACCGTCTCGCCCGGAATGCGGCGGCGCGCCTCCTCATCGCCCGCGGCGGCGACGCTGGATAGCGATTTCGTAAGCGGGCCGCCGGCGCGCGCCTGACGGACCGCGCTTCGAAGGCGCGTGACCGAAACGGCGCCCTCGATGATGAGCACCCAGCACCAGAGCGAGGCGAGGAACAGAGCGGCCATCACGGCCTTGCCGACGAGGCTTGCGCCCAGAAACAGGCCGACCGGCGAGAGGTCCAAACTCTGCATTCTTCCTCCCGGTTTCTGACCGATCGCGTCGTCTTTGCGCCGCGTATCGGAGAGGTTAGCGCGCCCGCAAAAGACGCAAAAGGACGCGGCCGGCATGCGTACGCGCTTCCTTCGCGTCCACCGTTCTGTCGCTATTCGTATCCGCACGTTTGAAGATCGTTTCGACGTACTTGAGATATTCGTCCTTGGTCAAAGTCTTGTCGCTGTCGGGATCGGCGACCGCCCAATCTTGATCGAGAACGCGGCCTCTAAGCTCGGCGCGATCGAGCGTGCCATCGTGGTCATGGTCGAGCTGGTCGAAAACCTTGCCGGCAGCCGCCTTTGCTTCATCGAGGCTGATCGTGCCGTCGTTGTCGATATCGATCCCGCTGAACACCGACGCCGCAAGCGAGGGCGACAGCGCAGACGTCCAGGCCAACGCCTGCAGTAAGGTTCTCCGACCGATGGCTTTCACGATAAATGGCCTCGCTTTGCGTCCTTCGTCCGCTTTTTGCGCATTACAACGTGATCCGCAACCCGCCGTAGATGGCGAAGGGCCTCGCCGGCCCGAGGCTCGTTGGGTTGGTCAGGGAAGGCGCTGAGTTGGGCAGTTCAGTGATGTCGAACAGGCCGCCACCGGTATAGTAGCGCTGATCGAATAGGTTCTGGATGAGGCCATAGGCCTGCACCTGTTTGGCGATCTGGTAGGACGTGTGCAGGCCAAAGACCGCGTAGCCCGGGACTTGCGGAAGCGCGTTATTCTCATTGCCGAAGGCGACCTGGCCAGACGCAGCGACCATATCGGCGCCGACATGCCATTTGTCGGTCACGGCGTAGTCGACGCCCACCTTCACCGTGTTCTTCGGGATGCCGGCGATCGGCATGCCATTCGTGATCGGAATGAAGCCGTTCGCGTCGGCCAGCGGATTGAACGGCGACGATTCCTGAAAGGTCGTCAGATAAACAGCGTCGATATAGGTGTAGTTGGCGTAGGCCGACCAGCGGTCGCCGGTCCATTGGACGCTTGCCTCCGCGCCCTGGCGCAACGTGGTTCCGACATTGGCGTAATAGCCGAAGCCGCTGACAGCGCTCTGCTGTGGCAGGATGTCGTTATTGAGCGTCGTGCGGAAGAGTCCAGCCGACCATTGCAGCTTGCCCCATTCAGGACTCAGACCCAATTGGCTTAGGGCGTTCTGCCCCCGGAAGCCCAGTTCGAAAGTCTGCCCGACCACCTGCCTCAGTTTTGGGTCCGAGACAAGAAAATTGTCGATGATGCAGGGGTTGTTGGGATCGGCGCAGCCGAGCTCGAGCGGCGTCGGCGTGCGATTGGTCATCGCATATCCCGCATAGAAGTTGATGTCAGGCGTGAGCTTGTAGGTAAAACCTAAAGTCGGATTGACATGGAAGAAGTTCGAGAAGCCGTTGAGAAGCGCGCCGTTCGCGCCCTCGAGATCGATCCCCGCGTAATTGAAGCGTCCGCCGGCGGTCACCGTCAGGCGGTCGGTCGCGCTATAGGTGTCGAGCGCGTAGACGCCGGTATAGGTGTTGTTCGTATGGACCATGACCGGGTTCAGGAAGCTGTCAGGCTGATCGATAGTGAACGGAAATCCGATCACCGGGAACGAGGTGTTGTTGTCGTTGAAGATCGTCCCAAGCTGGCTGTTGCCGTTGAAGCGCGTCCAGCCGTAGTCGAGCGACGCGCCGACGGTCAGTGTGTTGTCGTGGCCGGCAAGCTTGTCCGTGTCGACGGCCTGGGCGCTGGCGCCAAGAGAGCGCGACTGCGTCCAGCTTCGGTCGATTTCGCCGAGATCGGTGGTCCCGCCGTTTGATAGGTCGGGAATGACGTTGCCAAACGTATCATGCACCGGGTTTCCGTTCAGGCACGAGACTGGCGGGCAGGGCCCCACGCTGGTCGGGTTGCCGTCGACATGCGCCTGATTGAAGGCGCGGAAATAGGCGTTGCCCTGGAAGCTCAGCGTGGGCGAGTAGGCATAAGCGCCGGTCCAGGAGACCATCGCCATCTTGTTCTCGGTCGTCTGGGGAACGGTGAAGACGCTGGCCCAATTGTTCTGCAGCAATTGGAGCGGCGTGAAAGCGGCGGCGCCGAGCTGGCTGTCTCCCGCGGTGAGCTGGAGATGCGACTCAAAGCCGTTCGCCTTGTAGCCGACATCGCCATAGAAATTAGTAATCTGTGACGCTCCGTCGACCCGCCAACCGCCGTCGTTGATCTGTGTCGCCGCCGCGTAGACCGACCAGTCGCCAACCTGCTTGCCGTACTGAAACTCCTCTTGCGCACGGCCGAATGAGCCGCCGCGCAGATCGGCTTCGACGCCCTGCCAAGTGAAGCCGTTCTTCATTGTGACGGTGACCGCGCCGCCCAGGGCGTTCAGTCCAAAGATCGGATTTCCGGCTATGATCGCGGTCTTGTCGATCGCATTCTCTGGGATGAGCTCCCAGTTGACCGTGTCGCCGAACGCCTCGTTGATGCGCACGCCATTTTGATAGACGGCGAGACCGATTGGCGTCCCGCTGACAGCTGTCGCATCGAAGCCGCGGTAGCTGACGTCGGGCTGGAAGTCGTTGCCGGAGACGTTGCCGACGGTCACGCCCGGCGCCTGACGCGCCAGCGTGCCAGGCAGCGTCGAATCGTTGAAGGTCTGGATGTCCTCAGAGTTCGTTTGCCAGACCGCGAAGGGCGACTTGGCGACGTCGATGTCGCCACCGCCGAGCGGCGTCGTCGCGACCACGTCGAAAGTGGGAAGTTGGATCTCCTCGGCCCGAGAGCCGATGATCGTAAAGGCGAGGACGCCACCGGCCGCCGCAACGGGTCCGGCAACCTTGATCCTCATGCCTTCGCCCCCCTTTTTGACTTCATTCCCTGGTGATCAAGGAGTTGCGAGCCCGCCCCGAGAGAGAGTTAGAGATGCGAGGCATCGACTGAGCCCGCGTGCGCGACAGGCTCACAATACGCTCGTCGAGCGCCGTGGGTAATTTCAATGATTAGATGTTTTGCCGAGTCGAATTCCTGACGGCATCGGGAGGTTTTCCCGGGTCGGGATTGGGCCGGAGGCCAGTAAACCACGCTTCGACCACAACTCCGCCGCCTTGAGGCGACTCGATTTTAACAGACCCGCCCATGAGCCGGACCCGGTCGCGCATGCCGGCGAGGCCCATTCCTGCTTCTCCCTCGCCGTTCAGCCCACGGCCATCGTCGGCCACGCGCATGACGAGTCCGGTAAGCGCCGGATCGCGCAGGTTTTGCGCTCCACTCCGGGGTTCGAACCTCAGCGACGCCTCGATCCGCGTCGCTCCCGCGTGGCGAAACGCGTTGGTCATCGCCTCCTGCACAAAGCGATAGGCCATCAGACTCGCGCGATCGCCAAGCGCTTCGACGCGTGGGTCCACCTCGAGCTTGACCGCCATTTTGGGGTCTGCGCGACGCCAATGCGCGACGAGCGCCCCGAGCGCGTCGACGAGACCGAGCTCCTCGAGCGCGGCCGGGCGCAAATCGGCCAGAATGCGCCGGTTCTGGCCTTGCAGTTCTCCGACCTGAGCCTCGATTGCGCTCGCAGCGGCGCGTGCAGCGGGCTGATCGCCGACGGTCTTCGCCAGCACCGCCGCGCTTGCGCGCAAAGCGAACAGATGAGGTCCGAACTCGTCGTGCAACTCGTGCGCGATAAGTTGACGCTCCTCGTCGTGGGCGTCGAAGACGCGTTCCATGAGGTGATCGTTGGCGCGTCTCAATCCGTCGAGCGCCTCCGCAAGAGAATTTATCTTCGCATTGAGGTTGCGGATCTCCGGGGGTCCGTCTCCTTCGGCGCGCGCGGAATAATCGCCGGCCCCGAGTTTCGAAAGCGCCGCTCCGGCGACGCCGAGGGGCCTCACCGCGCGCCCGACCAGAAGGCTGGTCACGGCGATCGCCGCGAGCGCCATCAGTCCGCCCTCGAGCGCGTTCTCCCGCGCGTCGTCCCAGACCTCGTCGATCTCGTCCGCCGGATCAGCGACCAGGATGATCGACGCCGCGCCGCCATTGTTCAGCGCGACAGGAATGACAGCTGTTTCGGCCGGCGCGCCAGCAAGGGCGCGAAACCAACGCGGCGTCTCAGACTCCCTGTTCGCCTCGCTGAGAATTGCCGAAGCAAGCGACGGATCGCCGATTCCAGCGCGCACGTGCCGCAAATGCTGAAGGCCGGCCACGAGGTTCTTGACCCTCTCCGGTTCCGGCGCTCCAGGCGCGAGGGCGAGGGTTGTTGCGACGAAATCCTTCGTCAGCCGCATCGCGCTTTGCGTTTCGACGCGAGATCTCCCCCTTGCCTGCCAGACGTTATGAATCGCATCGGCCACGAGCCAGAGAGCGAAGAGCGAGGCAAAGATGAGATTGAGCCGGTTCCGCAGGGAGATTGAACGCCACATCGGTCTGAGGCCTTTTTTGTCCTTCACCGTTGATTTTGCGCGGCCCGCTTGTCAATGCTGGTGGAGAAAGGGCCCCGTTCCGCGTTTTCCTTCTGCGGCGCGAAGCGGTCAGGATCGCCAAGGAGACTTAGGTCCGTGCGGGTTCTCATCGTCGACGACCATCCGATCATCGTCTCGGGGTGCCGGGCGCTCCTCGAGGGGGAGGCGGAAGTCGAGGTCATCGAGGCGCAGGATGGGGCGGCCGGTTTCGCCGCCTTCTTCGATCACAAACCTGACGTCGGCGTAGTTGATATCAATCTGCCGGGGTACTCGGGGCTCGAACTCATGCGGCGCATCCTCGAGCGTGAGCCTGAGGCGCGGCTCGTCATCTTCAGCATGAACGACGATCCAACCGTCGCCGCGCGTGCGATTGAAGCCGGCGCCAAGGGCTATATAGCGAAGAACGACGATCCGACTCTGTTCGCTGACGCGGTCAAGACGGTCGCGAACGGCGGCCGCTATCTGCACCCCGAGATGGCGCGGCGAATTGCTTTTCTGCGCGCCGATCCGAGCCCGGACGCGCTCTCGAACTTGAGCCCCCGCGAACTCGAAATCCTCCGCCTTCTGGCGGCCGGGCGCACCATGGCGCAGATCGCCGATCTTCTGAACGTCTCCTACAAGACGATCGCCAACAACTGCACCCAGCTCAAGCAGAAGCTCGGCGCGCGCTCGGCCATGGACTTGATGCGCATCGCCATCGACGCGCGAAGTTAAATCTCAAGCAAAATCAAGGCACGCGGGACGACACTTGTCCCACGTGCAGCTCGATTCGACGCGATCAGCGACCAACCCGCCTAGGGGCTGAACGGATGCTTGGCGGCGTCGCGCTGGCTGACGACTTCCGCGGGCGTCGGCTTGCCGTTAACAGCCCGTTCGATCGATTCCTTGACAGCCTGATAGTTGTAGTCGTGGATCTTCTTGTCGTCGGCCGCGTCCCAGTGGATGAAGACGCCGACGCAGATGAAGACGTCGTCGGCTTCAGCGGCGGGAATCGTGCCATCGGCGACGCTATCCGCGACCGCCTTGGCGACCGCATGTTGCGCCGGCCCGAACATCTGCACTGCCTGCTTGGCGCCCTTGATCGTCACCTTGTTAAACATGACCGTGGAAGGCTTGGTCGCCAGATTGGGCGCCACAACCGCCAGAAGGGCCGTGAAACCGTCCTTGTTGTTGGTCAGCGCATTGGCAAAGGCGGTCTCCGCCGCGCTGCCCCGCGGCCCAATGATGAGGTCGATATGCGCCACTTCATTGCCATCGCCGACCAGCGACTCGCCAACCATCAGCTTATGAATCTTAGCCATGCCAATTCCTCCCTGAGATCAAGCCAAACCACATTTGTCCCCAGTCATTCATGACCGATCGGACTGGCTACCCTTGTTGTCAGCATCCCGCAGCAGCGGGATCGGTTGGCCGGATAGTCAAGGGGCGCGCGCCCCTTGAGCCCGACTCAAGCATCGTTAGCGCGTAAGGGCAAGATGGCGGAAGCGGATTTGTCATCGTGGATGTTCGAGAGACCCGCCGCAAACAACGTCGCCACCGTGAGATCCGCGCTCGTCCCGGGATTGATCCCGCGAGATTTCAGCGCCGCGTCCCAGGCCAGCAAGCTGGCGCTGATCTCCTCCGGATCGCCAACCGCCGCGAACGCGTCGCGCATGTCGGACGCCTCGCGGCGGACTGCCTCGGCGACGCCCATGTCAAACTTGCGCACGATATGCGTGTCGGGCATCGCCGCGAGAAACGTCAAATAGACGGCGAGCGTGGGCCAGCGCGGATCGCTATGCCGTTGACGCGCGGTCTCCAGCGCCGGCAAGCCGAGCGAGAAAACGTCGTCATAAGTGGTCACGTACTGTCGGGCGATGCGATCCCGATCCGCCGCTTCCGCCATGCCCGCCCGCAGCGAAACCGTGGCAGGGGCGTTCACGTCGTGACGGGGCGCGTGACCGAGGCCGGCTGGATTGGCCGCGGCTATCGCGGAGAAAACGTCGGCGGCGTCGGCCCGATCGAGGCGGTCGAGCACCCGCGCCAGCGCCGGCCGCAAAAGCGCATCTTCGACCTCCGCGGCAGCCGCGAGCGGCGCGCACAGGAGTATGATGCCGAGGTTGGTGTTCTGGCCGACCGCCCTGAGTGTTGCGTCGACCGCTGCGCGGACCCGTGTTCCCAGCGGGGCCCCTCGCAATGCGATTGGAGCCGCGCTCGCCTCGGCGCTCCGAACGAAGTCCTCGACCTCCATCCGGTGGCCGGGCGCGAACCGATGCACATTGCCCGGTTTGGGCGCGTCCAGTTCCGCCAGGCACGCCTGGATATAGGCCGCCGCCACGCGATCTTCGAGGCTCCTCATGAGGGACGCGGTTGCGCGGGGCGGCGCTCAAGGGTTTCCATCAACGCCAATGCGATCGCCTCTGCGATGTTGCACTTGGTCACCTTTTGCAGGCCGCTCCAGGCCGGCATGCTGTTGACCTCAAGCACGGTCGGGCCGCCGTCGGCGGTAACAAGGACGTCGACGCCGGCGATTTCGGCGCCGACCGCTTCCGCCGCGGCGATCGCGAGACGCTCCATCTTGGGAGCTGGAGCGATAGCCAGCGGCTGGCCGCCTTGCTTGACGTTGGTGATCCATGTCGAGGCGCGCCGCATCATCGCGGCGATCACGCGACCGCGCACGACGAACAGTCGATAGTCCGTGAAGTCCTGGGCGCCGTTCGATTGAAACCGCTGCAGATAATAAACGCCTGCGATGTCTTTCGGGGCGGGCAGGTCTTCTGGCCGCCGAATCAAGCGTAAGCCCTTCCCCTGCGCGCCGAACAGGGGCTTGAGCACGAGTGGACCGCGCGGCGCTTCACGTTCGACAAGGGCGCGCGCGGCCGCTTCCGATTCCATTGTCCAGGTTGACGGCGTTGGCACGCCGGCATGCCCGAGCAGAAAGCTTGTCATTGACTTGTCGACACAGCGTTCGATGGCGCGGGCGTCGTTCCAGACGACGATTCCAAGTTTCGTCAACGCATGCAGGACGCCCAGGCGTTTGGTGGTCGCCTCAAATGATCCGGCCGACAACGTGCGCACGTGTACGGCGTCGGGCAGTCTCGATCCAAGAACGGGCAGCCACAATCCGCTTGCGCTTCGCGTGTCGAACTCGCAATCGGCAAGATCGATGCGATCGACGCGCGCACCAGCGGCCGTGAGCGCCGCTTCCATTTGACGCGCGTGCCAATCGCGCTGGTCGCTGACGAGAAGAATGGCAGGGCTGGCAGTCAAACACGTGGCCGTGTCAGCCGAACGAGGCATCGAGCAATTTGTGATGCACCTCGCCCGCGTGAAAACTCTCTCCACTCTCGACCGCCGTAACAATGACCTCAGCCGGGCTGAACAACATGGGATCGATGGCGTAGAAATCGCCCTTGAAGCGCCTGAAGATCTCGGCAAACGGAGCGCCGAAATCGCGCGAAGCGCGGCTAGGAAGCGCTTCAGCGAGACCCTTCGCATCCTCGGCCGGCCCGGTGACATAGAGCTGCGCGCGTCCGCCGTAGATGATCGCGTCGTTGGTGCGGCCCATCGCAGTAACAAAGTCAGGATGCGGGGGGCTCAACGGCGCGGCGCCCATGCCGTCGATTATGCGCTCGAGCGGAAATTTCAGCTCATGGGCCTTATGCAACGCCACTTCCAGTATCCGCGCCACCACCTGCGTAGCTCCAGCCAGACTTTGAGTCGGGGCGTAAATCACGGTCAAAACCGAAGGCGCCACCCCGCAATCGCTCGCAACTTTGTCCACAATTTCCTCCGGCGGCGGACGCGCGCTTTCGATGACGAGCGTGGCGACATCGGCTTCGTCCCGGTAGCCGATGTCTCTCAAAACCGCTTCCTTCTGCGCCAAAGCGCGAGCCGGGCCGGAGCCGAGAGCAAAGAATGCGTCCTTGCCAGTCCCGTGCGCGAGGCTCCACCCCGCATATTGACTCCCTAGGCATGCGATCACCGGCTGCGATGAACGAACCGCAATCGTCCAGGGCCAGCGAGGCGTGGCGCTGCCCGGGGTAAGCCGCACCTCACCGAGTCCGCCCAGACAGATTTCCGCAATGCGCAGCCCGGCGTCGATCCCGCCGCGCTGCTTTGCTCCCGCGTCGATCAAAGTTTCTCCGCGTGGTCCGCGAGTAGAACCGACGTTCAGTATTGCTGCGTCGCGCCGTAGCGCAGCCGTCAGTTCGGCGGCGCGTCGATTGACGCTTATGGTCCCCACATCGCTCAATGGCGCGCCTCCTGGACGAGAGCGATGATTTTCCGCGCCCGCTCGCTGGCGCAGTCCCGCGCCGAATTGACGGTCACACCGGAGCCAAGCACCGTGCACACGGGATCGCCGGCTGCGACCTGTGTTTCCGTCGGCGATCGGTCAACCGCCCAATCCGGCCAATTCCATCGCCTCCGAACGACAACATCGTGCGGGGCGTAGACGACCTCGGCCGCCTTGAACGCGAAGCTCGCAGAGGCGTGCGTCAGATGTCCTTCGCATGCGGCGATGTGACACGCAAACAATGGGGCCTCGTTCGATTCGAACACATCCAGCGTCGCCCCCGGCCGCGGGTTGATCTCTATGAGCCAGACTGCGTCCGCCGAAACCAGAAAATCGGCGCTGTTGAGTCCGACGAGATCCAGTTCGGAAGCAATTATGGCGACGGAGCGGGCGACCTCCTCTGCTTGCGCTGGGTCAATGGCGACCGGGCCGGCGGCGCCTCCATATCGAAACGGGCACGCCGGCGTTGGCGCAGTCCACTGGATGCTGAGACCAAGAATTTCCGCTGTCTTTTTGCTCGCGAGGAATAAAGCGGAGATGCTCTTTCCGCCCGCGTGGCGTTGAAAATAGGAATCGGGCCGAGCGCAGCTCCCGGCTTCCGCCACGGCGACATGAGCGCCTCCGGCGCCGCCCCACTTCTTCGTGAGCCAGAGCTCTGGCTCATCTGGCGGCGCAAACACGACCTGCGGATGTCGAACGCCATTCGCCTCGCACACGCGCGCAAGCGCAAGCGGGTCCTTGGCGCGCTTCAGACTATCCGCGCCATTGCCAAACACCCGTGTCGTCTCGGCTATCGCCGCGATCGCTTCCGGCTGATGCTCGAAGCCGGCGCCATAGACCAGACCAATCGGATCATGGGCGCCAACCAACGTTTCGACGGCTCCGCACACCTTGCCTAGCGTAAGTCCCTCCGAAAATCCGCCTTCGAGCTTCACAGAAGCAAGGCTCATCCCGCGCGTGTCATCGTCGCCAAAGACATCGATTGAGAGCGGAGCAAATCCCGCACGGCGAGCGGAGGAAGCAAGCGCACGCGCTGAATAGCCCATAACAATGATGGCCGGACGGTCAGTCATCCGACGCCCGGTTCGATACGTTCGTAAACTTGGCGGTAAGGGCTAGGCATTTCGTCGGCGTGCGCTATTGTCTGTCACTGAGGTGCAATCAAATCGCGATGCGATTGAACTTGCCGGCGCGAGATTTGTTGAGTTAAGTCTCGCCTTTCCGAGGTTGCCTGCAATCGCTGGCGTCGATCCTCGGTTGATATGAGGCCAATCGGCGGTGCGTATGTCGCTGAAAGATCCAATCGGCGCCGAGGCGGCAGCATCGATCGACGGCGCGCCGGCTTCTTTGGACGTCGCGGCCGCGGCGGCGGCTCGACTTCTGGTGCGAAGCGAACAACCGCTCATTGCCGGGCTGGGCGCGGATATCGACGGGGCGAGGGCGGCCATCGCGCTCGCCGCCCGGGTCGGCGGCGTCATCGAGCATATGCATTCGGCGGCGTTGCTGCGGGATCTCGACTGTCTGCGCGAAGCCGGCGTTATGCTCACGACGCCCAACGAGGCCCGCGTGCGCGCCGACGTCGTGCTGCTCGTGGGCCACGGTTTCACCGAAGCTTGGCCGCGTTTGAACGAGCGGCTGCTGGCGGCGCCGGCGAGGCGGGAAGGCGCGGACGTCAAGCGGCGCATCGTGTGGCTGGCGCCGCAGGCCGACGCAAAAATTCGTGGCCTTGATGGCGATATCGAAATTGTCGCCGCCGGTCTTGGTGCAATCCTCGGCGCTCATCTCGCCGCGTTGCGCGCGCGGGTCAAAGGGCGACCTGTCGCGCCAACCCAGATACCGTCGCACGCGCTCGACACGGTCGCCGGTATCGTGAAAGGCGCGCGCTTCGGCGTCGCGGTTTGGACTGCGACAAGTCTCGGCGCACTCGAAATCGAGATGCTGCATGGGCTTGTTCGCGACTTGAACGAAACGACGCGTTTCTCGACCTTGCCGCTCGCTACGCCGGACAATGGCGCAGGCGTGCTTGCGGCCTGCGGGTGGATGACCGGCTTCCCGATGCGAACCGGATTCGGCGCCGGCGTCCCGATCCATGATCCATGGCGATTCGACGCTGAGCGGCTTGTCGCGTCAGGTGAGACCGATTGCGTATTGTGGATCTCCGCCTTCGGGTCGGCTCCCCCGGCTTGGCGAAGCGCGGCGAACTTCATTGCTTTGTGCGGGCGCGCGACCCAATTCGGGAAAGAGCCCAACGTCCGCATTACGGTCGGGCGTCCCGGCGTCGATCATGACGCGGTGACGCATTCACCGGAGACCGGAACCCTCATCGCGACGACGGCGCCCGCGCGCCGTGGCGCGCCCAGCGTCGCTGAGGCTCTCGAGCGCATTGGCGCTCATCTCGGAGCCGGGGACGCTTCGCTATGCTAACCTGCATCGAGGGCGCGCATATCGTCGATCCCGCGAACCGGCGCGATGAAATCGGCGATCTTTGGATCCGCGACGATACGATCGTCGCGCGCCCGCAAGGCGGCGCGCAAACGGACGAAACGGTGGACGCGAGCGGGCTGATCGCGATGGCCGGCGGCATCGACATCCATTCGCATATCGCCGGCGCAAACGTGAACACCGCCCGCCTCATGCTGCCCGAACAGCATCGCGCCCATGCCCGCCGCCCCGCCGAGACGCCGCTCTCCGAAGTCGGTTGGACCACGTTCGAGACCGGACGGCTCTACGCCGAGATGGGCTTCACGACGGTGGTCGAGCCGGCGGTTTCGCCGCATCATGCGCTTCACGCGCATCTCGAACTTGCGGACACTCCGATCATCGACAAGGCGATTCTGACGATCCTCGGCAACGACGACTTCGTCCTTAACCTCCTGCGTTCGCGCGAGGGCGCAAGCGCGCTCCGCGATCACGTCGCCTGGACGACGCAAACGACGCGCGCGCTCGGGATCAAAGTCATCAACGCTGGCGGCGTCGCGGCGTTCAAAGACAACATCCGCAGCTTTTCGTTTGACGATGTCGTGCCCTATTACGGCGTGACCAGCCGCGCCATCGTCAAAGCGCTGCAGAAGGCGGCGTACGACGCCGGCGTGCCGCATCCCCTCCATGTCCATTGCAACAATCTCGGCCTGCCCGGGAACTTTGAAACGGCGCTGGCTACGATCGCCGCCGCGGAGGAATTGCCGCTGCACCTCGCGCATCTGCAGTTCTACGGCTACGGCAAAGAGGGCCCTCAGGGCTTTTCCTCTGCCGCGCCGCAGCTCGCCGAAGCGGTCAACGCAGCCAAAAATGTGACCATTGATGTCGGGCAGGTGATGTTCGGCCAGACGGTGACGATCTCGTCCGACGTGCTGCGGCAATTCTCCGCCCGGGGTCAGGCGCGGCCCAAGAAATACGCGATCATCGACGGGGATTCGAACGGCGGCGGCATGGTGCCTTATGAATATCGCGCCGGCAGCTTTCATAACGCGGTGCAATTCGCCGCCGGCCTGGAGCTGTTCCTCCTCATCGACGACCCCTGGCGCGTGTTCTTCACCACTGATCACCCGAATGGCGCGCCGTTCACGACCTATCCCGAGATCTTTGCGCTGCTCATGGACAAGGATGTGCGGGCGGAATGGGCGTCCCGTCTGCCGGCCGAAGCGCTCGCTGTAACGACGCTCCCGTCGCTGACGCGCGAATATACTTTAAGCGAAATCGCGACGATGACGCGAGCGGCGCCGGCCAAGCTGCTCGGCCTGCCGCATCGCGGCCATCTCGGCGCAGGCGCCCGCGCCGATGTCGCCCTCTATCGCCCTGGCAAAGATATCGCCCAAATGTTCCGCGCCGCGGCTCGCGTCTACAAGGACGGCGAGCTCGTCGTGCGGGATGGCGAAGTGACGCGCACCCGCTATGGCCGCGCGCTTCATCTGACACCCGATGTCGAGGCCTCGATGCGGCGCCGAATGACGGAATATTACGACGAGCGTTACGGCCTGTCGTCCGATTTCATGCGTGTGCCGGAGGGCGCGATCGCGCGGCCGCAACCGTTCGAGGCGGTCGCATGCCGGAGCTGACGGTCAACGGAATCGCGATCGACGACACATTCGCGGAAGCTTTCGACATGCGTGCGACCGGGCTCGTCATCACGGCGCCGACTGAGCGCTGGGGGGCGCAAGCGGCCACGACGATGACGGGGTTCGCCACCTCGGTGATAGCCTGCGGCTGCGAAGCGGCAATTGAAAGCGTCCAGTCGCCTGAACAAACCCCGGATGGACGGCCCGGCGTCCGGGTGCTCATGTTCGCGGTCTCGACTGCGGAACTGCAGAGGCAGTTGCAAAACCGCGTCGGGCAATGCGTGCTCACCAGCCCCGGCTCGGCCTGCTACGCCGGACTCGAGGCGGGCGAAGACAAGCTCAAGCTCGGCGACGCCATTCGTTTCTTCGGCGACGGCTGGCAGATCGCCAAGCGTCTCGGCGCCAAGCGGTATTGGCGCGTGCCGGTGATGGACGGCGAATTCGTTTGCGAATCGACCACCTATCTGACCAAGAAAGCGGTCGGCGGCGGCAACCTGATCGTGATGGGCGAGAGCGCGGCGAAGACACTGGTCGCGACCGAGGCTGCGGTGAAAGCGATGCGCGAGGTTGCGGATGTCATCATGCCCTTTCCGGGCGGCATCGCACGCTCGGGGTCGAAGGTGGGGTCGAAATACAAGGGCGCGAGCGCTTCGACCAACGACCGCTATTGCCCGACGCTGAAGGGCGCGGTCGAAAGCGACCTTGGCGCCGAGATCGCCTCAGTGCTCGAAATCGTCATCGATGGCCTCACCAGCGAGGCTGTCGCTGAGGCTATGCGAGCGGGCCTCGCCGCAATCGTCGAACTGGGTCCCGAGCGCGGCGCGTTGCGGGTCGGCGCGGGCAATTACGGCGGCAAGCTCGGCCGGCACCACTATTATCTCAGGGATCTCCTCCCGTGAGTTCTTTGACCTTCTCGCTGCGCGAGGCGCCGGCTCAGCGTCTCGATCTGTCGCCTTTGATCGGGCAAAATCTTGCCGGCAAGACGGTCGCGGAAATCGAACGCATCGAACTGCGAACGACACGCATAGGCGTGACGGTGGGAGACGTTTTCCGCCTCCGCGACGGCGATCCCGATACAATTCTCATCGAAGGCGGAGCGGAACGTTTCGACCGTGTTGGCATGGGCATGGCCTCGGGCTCAATCCGCGTCGAGGGGGAAGTCGGCCTCGAAGCTGGGCGCCTGATGTCGGGCGGACGCTTGACCATTCGCGGCGACGCGGGCCCGTTCGCGGGTTCTGGAATGAAAGGCGGCACGCTCGACATCGAGGGCTACGCGGGCGAGCGCGTCGGAGGCCCGTTGAGCGGCGAGACGGTCGGCATGAGCGGCGGCGTCCTGCATGTGCGTGGCGACACGGGTCCACGCGCCGGCGACCGGCTGAGGCGCGGCTTCATTCTGATCGAGGGCCGCGCGGGTCCCTACGCTGGCAGCCGCATGATCGCGGGCACCCTGGCGATCGGAGGCGAGGCCGGCGATCTGCCCGGCTATCTGATGGGCCGCGGCACGATTGTTCTTGGGCAAGGGGCGACGCTTTTCTCGCCGACCTTCGGCGATTGCGGCGAACATGACCTGGTTGCGGCGCGGCTTCTGGCCAATTACGTCGGCGAAGTCAGCGCAAAGCTGGGAGGGCTGTTCCGCCAGCCGCTACGGCGTCTCGTTGGCGACCTTGCCGCGCTCGGCAAGGGAGAGATTTTATTGCCAAACTCATGAGTGCGTCCGCGCAGCGGCTTGCGCTCGCCACCACGGGCGTTATCCTCGGCTCATCGTGGGACGACCTTGAGAGGAAACGGGCATGACCGCCGTCGTCCTGTCGCCAGAGCCTGAGCGCGCGTGGTCCAGTGCGGATCGCGCGCCCCTTTTGCGCTGGCTGATCTTTACCGGCGCGACCGTTTTCGCCGCGATCCTGCTGTGGCGCTACGGCCTCCTTCGCTTGATGGTCGTCTCAGACCGTACATATCTCTCATCGGTGATCGCGCTGATCTACGTAGGCGCGTCGCTGCATTGCCTCTGGCGAACGATCGTCATCTCGCGCGAAGGCGATGCTGGACAGCGGGTGGCGGCTCGTATCCAGACGGGAGGCGCCGACCTCGCCGCGCTCGATTCCCCGGCCGCGCTTCCCGATGGCCTTATCGCCGATCACATTCGCGATCTTGCCCTGAAAGCGCGCACGCAAGGGCGCGGGCGGCTCGATCAGACGCTGCTGCTCCGCTCGCTTGCTGATCGCCTGCGCGGCTCCAACGGCTTCGGCGCGTTCGCCAGCGACACGGTCATGAAGCTTGGCCTCCTGGGGACGATCATCGGCTTCATCATCATGCTGGCGCCGATCGCGGGGCTCGACGCGAGCGACAAGTCGATGATGAAATCGTCGATGGGGTTGATGAGCGACGGGATGGCGGTGGCGATGTACACGACGCTCGCCGGCCTCGTCGGCTCCATCCTGTTGAAGATCCAGTATTACATGCTCGACAATGCAACCGCGAAAGTGTTCTCGCGGGCGGTTACGCTGACCGAGACGCGGGTCGTTCCCGCCTTGGAGCGCGCCCACGACCTGGCCATGCGCGCATGATCGATGAGTTCGGCCTCTACCCGCGCGAGGAGCCGTTCGATCCCTTCAGCGTCATGTTGTTCAAGGCGCTGCAGGTGGTCTCGTTTCTCTTTTTCCTCGCGCTGCTGGCGATATCGCCTGAGGCCAAGGACGGCAAGATCGACTCGAAAGCTGAATTCATTGTCACCATGGATTGGCCCGATGGCCATCCTGACGATCTCGATCTGTTCGTCCAGGATCCGGCTGGCAACATCGCGTGGTATCGCCACCGCGAAGCTGGCTTTCTGGTGCTTGATCGTGACGACCGTGGGGGCGCAAACGACTTCATCGTAGTCAACGGCAAGAAGATCGCCTCGCCGATTCGCGAAGAGATCGTCACCATCCGCGGCATCGTCGCCGGCGAATACACCGTGAACGTCAGCCATTTCATAGCGACCACCGGCGCGCCGGTGCCGGCGAAAGTGAAAGTGGAGAAGCTCAATCCGACCGCGCAGGTGATTTTTGACGACACGATCTTCGTCGATCACACCGGCGACGAGAAGACAGCCGTGCGGTTCACGCTGGACGCTGACGGCAAGGTCATCGACGTCAATAGCCGGCAGAAGTCGCTCATGGAGACCTTTCGCAATGTGCACCGTAACGGCGCCGACCTCGATTCAAAAACCGGCGCCGTAAAAAAGCTGTGACGAGCCTCACCGACGTCATCATCTGGCTATCGATCGCCTACGCGCTGCTCGGCGTTCTTCTGCTCGTGATTTGTGTCTTCGCGAAAATTCCCTGGCCGGTGAAGGCCGGTCTTATCGTGGTGACGAGCGCTTTTTACGTGGTGAGTTTTTTTGCCACGCGCGGCCTGCTCGGCTGGTCTTCGATCGACCCTTTGCCGCCAAAATTCAAGCTTTTAGGGGCTCGGATCGTTGAGCCGCACTCGCTCGCGGGGGATCCTGGCGCTATCTATCTATGGGTCGAGGCTCTGGACGAGGACAACTATCCAACCGCTGTGCCGCGGGCCTTCCGGTTACCCTACAACGTCCATCTGGCGGAGAAGACGGAAGCGGCGGTCAAGGCGAGCGCCAACGGCCTCCCACAAGGGGGTCGGACCGCCGATTACGGCAATGGCCAAGGGGGGAACGCGGAGGCTACCGCTCGGGAGGCCACGCCGTCGACGATCATCACAACAGGCGGCGGCGATCCGTCCTCCGGTGGTCCGATCGACCCCCAGCTCGACAACCAGGAGAATCAGGCCATCAATTTCACGCCCCTTGCGCCGCCGCGCGCGCCTGCCAAAGACGACCAGTAGCGGCGCACTAAGCCTGCGAGCCCAACGCGCCGCCCGGTCGCGTTCACTCTTTGGAGGCGCGGTCGAGATGGATAGCTTTCGCGAGACGAGGAACGCTCGCCACGTCGATGCGTGCGGAATTGAGATCCAGACCCGACGTGTCGGCGCCTTGAAGAAAGGCGCCGCGGAGGTCCGCGCCGCTTGCGTCCGCCTCGCGTAGCGTCGCCCCGGCGAGATTGGCGCCCGAAAGGTTGGCGAAGCGCAGGTCGGCGCGGGCGAGATTGGCGCGAGAGAGGTCGGCGTGGCTCAGGTCCGCGGATTTGAAAGTTGCGCGCATGAGGCCCATCGACTGGTTCTTTTCGTCGGCGCTACAATTCGCATCTTCGAATCGGGCGCCCGCGAGATGCGCGCCAGTCAGATCCGCGGTCACGCGCGCCCCGGTAAGGTCGGCGCCGTCGAGATGCGCGCCCGCCATCTGCGTCGCGAACAGGCTTGCCTTGACGAGGCTGGCTCCAGTGAGATCGACACCAAGCGCCCACGCCTGGTCCAGGGTCGCCCCGTCGAGCTTTGCGCGCGAAAGATTCGCGTGGTTAAGCCGCGCCGCGCGGAAATCTGCGCCGGAAAGGTCGAGGCCGGAAAGATCGAGGCCTGAAAGGCGCTTGCGGTTGAAATCGGCCCCATGCCCGGCTGGCGGCGCCTTGAGCGCCTCTTCCACTTGACCGCGCGTCATCTCGGCCGTCGTCATGCCCGGCGAGGTCAGGTCGAGACCGCGCATCGGGTCCTGCGCGGCGGCCGTAAAAACGGCGGCAATCGCGAGCGCGAGTGCGAGGAAGCCGGTCGTCAAGCGCATGGCGAGCCCTCCTTGCGGCGCGCGCTGCGACAAGCTCAACACCGTTTGTCGTCACGCGGTGTTGATCAGATCTTCTCGTCGCCAGGGAAGGCGCATCGCCACCGCGTGACGCGCGTCGCCGGATGTTCGTCAGACCACTGGGCGATATAAGGCGGCGCCTGCATCATGCACTGCATCAGCGACTCCTCGGCAGCGAACTGAAGCCGCTGTTCGTCGCACTGGCCAGGCGCATTGAGCGCGCACACCGTCAAAATCAGCTCAATCATCGCCCACCTGTCGTCAAGCGGAGCCCCATCGGACTGTGGCATTTTCGACGGGCCGCCGCAACTTTGGGAGTTGATCCGCGTCGTGGTTACCAACGTCACGATGGGCAAAAAACCCTCATCTCGTAGCCTCTCGCCGCGACGCTTGGCAAAGCATGCAAAGTTTCGCAAAGTTGCGACAGATTTGCCAGGCCCCAAGGGGCGACTGAATCGACAAAAGAGGCGCGCGTTGAAGGGCGTTCAGGTCACGACGGCGGCGCGCCTTCATCTGGGCTTTCTCGATCCCGGCGGTGATCTTGGCCGCCGGTTTGGATCGATCGGCCTCGCCATCGACGCGTTCGAGACCCGCGTTGAGCTTCGCGAATCGCCAAGCTTTGAGGTTTTGGGCGAGGAGCGCGAGCGAGGCGCGAAGATCGCTCTCCGTATCATCGAAAGTCTTAGCCTTGATACCCGGAAGAAGCTCATCATCTCGAACGCCATCCCCGCACACGCCGGACTTGGCTCCGGAACTCAGTTGGCGCTGGCGATCGCGTCGGCGTTTCGCCGGTTGGCCGGATTGCCGCCCGACGCGCGCGAGGATGCGCGCCTGCTCGATCGGGGCGGGCGTTCTGGCGTGGGTGTTTCATTGTTCGAGCGCGGCGGCTTGGCCGTCGACGCCGGCAGGGGGCCGAACACCGAGGTTCCACCGGTGGTCGCATGGATGAACTTCCCACGGGATTGGCGCATTCTTCTGATCTTGGACCCACGCGCTCGAGGGCGTTCATGGCGAAGAGGAAAGGCGAGCCTTTGCCGGGTTGCCGCGTTTTCCAGCCGAAGCGGCGAGCGAGATCTGTCGCCGCGCGCTCCTGCAGATTCTGCCCGGCGCGGCCGAAAGGGATATCGAGGCTTTCGGAGACGGCGTCGCCAGGATCCAGGAAATCCTCGGCGATCATTTCGCTCCGGTCCAAGGCGGCGCCCGTTTCGCGAGCGTGCCGGTGAGCCGAGTCGCCACGCGATTGAAGGCTCTCGGGGCGCGCGGCATTGGCCAAAGCTCCTGGGGACCGACCGGTTTTGCCTTTGCTTCCGACCCCGACCATGCGCAATTCCTTGCTCGGCGCGCGCAGGCCGAGCAAGGAACCGAGGTGCAGATCAGAATCTGCAGCGCGCGCGATCACGGCGCCGAGATCCACGAAGAAGAAGACGCTTCAGTCCGATAATCGTTCGGGAGGAACAATGGCCAAGAACATCCTGCACATGATCACGCCGCTTGCGCACATGAGTCCCTTCGACGTCAACATGGCGCTTGACGCCGGCTATGACGCGACGGCGTCGTACACAAACGTTTCGCTCGGCGAAATAACAGACCTGATCCAGGACGCCATGTTCTCGCGTTCGCCGCGGGACGCGGTGCGGACCGGCGTGTTTATTGGCGGCAAGGACGCGCTTCTCGCCCTCAACATGCTCGACGCCGCCGGCAAGACGCTGTTCAAGCCGTTTGAGATTTCGCTCTTCGCCGACCCGGCCGGCTCGTTCACCACCGCGGCCGCGATGATCGCAGTTGTGGAAAAGGCGCTGAAGGAGAAGAAGGATCGCGCGCTTCGCGGCGCCGCCGTCTCGGTCTTTGGCGCAACCGGCGTCGTCGGAACCGCCTCGGGGGTCATCGCCGCTCTCGAGGGGGCGTCTGTCACCTTCGTCGGCCGCGATGGAACCGATCGCGCGGCTCGCCACGCTTCCGAGGTCAATCGCAAATTCGGCGTCAACATCGTCATCGCTGACGGCTCGACGCCTGAGGCGAGAGCGGCGGTTCTGAGGTCGATGGAAGTCGTTCTCTGCACAGCGAAAGCGGGCGTGCGCGTGCTCGACTCCGGCGAGATCGCCAGCGCGGCGAAATTGCTCATCGCGGCCGACGTCAACGCGGTGCCGCCTTCCGGCATCGAGGGCGTGGACGCCCACGCCAACGGAACGCCGCTCGGCGATCGAGGCGCGCTCGCGATCGGCGCACTCGCGATCGGCAACGTCAAATATCGAACCGAGTCCGGACTGTTCAAGCAGATGACAGAGAGCAAGACCCCTCTGCGACTCGACTTTCGTCAGGCGTTCGACCTTGCGCGCACGCTCGCATGAGACGGTTCACAAGGTTGACGTTGGCGAGTACCTTGCTCAGGCGCCTCGGTCGACGAGGCCCACCGGCCGCACGTCCGCTGACCCCGAGGCGCGCTCGCGGCGGATTTCGACCCCGACCGCACCCTCGATAACGTCGAGCTTGCGGATGTTGATTCGAACGCTGAGAACCCGCGCGTGCTGCAAGAGAACCGCAGCGACCTCTTCCGCGAGCGTCTCGACAAAATCGACATGGCCGCGCCCCACGATCAGCCGAATGGCGTCGAGAATGACGTCGTAGGAGAAAATCGAGCGCATATCGTCGGTATGCGCGCCGGCGCGACGGACGAGAGCCTCGACATCGAAGACGACGCGCTGACGGATGGAACGCTCGAAATCATAGGCGCCAATCGCGGCGGAAATGACGAAGTCACGCACGAACACGCGGTCGAGTTCGCCTTCCTGATCACGTCCGCCGATGAGGCCGCGCGCCAGCAATCGCCAATCGATTTTCGGTGACGCCTCTGGATCCGGTCTTTCGCGAGGGATCAGATCGCGGATGAGAACGACCGCGGTCGGATCGATCGCGCCTCGCCGATCGCGGGCGTGACAAAGCGCGCCTCGGAATCCAAGGACATCGGGACGCACGAGCAGTAACCTCGGGACGTCAGGCGCTTCAAGCGAGCCCGCCAGGCCGCTCATCAACTTGAGTGCGCGGCATTGCGTGCAAAATTCGCTAAGTTGCACGACCTCGAGATGCGCGACGAGCCGGCCTCGTGTCTTGTCGCGGGTGTCGAGCATCGCGCCCTTGAAGCCCAGCTTCTCGAGCTTGGGGAGGAGAACGAAATCCGGCTTTTCGTCGGCGAACATCATGCCGATAATCGCGACCTCGCGCGCGAGCTTGCTCAACGATTCGCCGAGACGATCGAGCGCAGGCGCATCCACCGCGAGCTTGACGTAGTCTATGCCCATCGCGGCCAGCGCACGGGCGTTTTCGAGTAACACCGGTTCAGTGTAAGGCGGATCGCCAAGGGCCGCGCTCGTTTCGCTTCGGCCCGCGACAGCGGCGATCGCCTCGCGCGCGATATCGAGCGGGACGGCTCCGAGCGCGCCCCGTCGCGGGTCCTTCAGATCGATGATGTCGGCGCCAAGTTGCACGACAAGGCCGGCCTCGGCGCCGTCAGCGACACTGGCGAGCATGCGCGTCATCGCGTCGCGTCCTCTTCTCTGCGGTCGCCAAAAGTCCATCAGCACGGGCGGTTGCCGAGGCAGAACGGTGTCAAGAGCGACGCAACCGTGAATTTTAGCAGCTTGCTTGGCCGCAAGCCCAATCTTATTATTGCGCTTGAGAGGAAACGCAAATGCATCCTGCGGCCCGCGCCGTTCTCGCGATTGCGACGGTGGTGCTGCTCGCGCCCCAGGCGGTCGCTCAATTCAAGGGAAAGACCGATCCGGACTGGCCTTGCCAGCAGATCAAGACGCCCACGTTTCTCGCTCGCCTCAGTCTGGGCCGGGCCTCAGCTTGAACTCGACTCTGAAAGCTGGCGCGACGAGAGCGACGTTGCGGAACTGAAGGCGCAAATGGCGCAGCGACGCGTTCCCATCGCTGACGTAGAGACCGCGATCACCGACTTGAAAGCGAAAGCCGGCGCCGACGCGGACACCAAACTTCTGCGCGCCTTCGCCGCGGCGTTCACGGACCTGTCGCAGCAACGCTCCCAGATCGTTAGCGGCCTCGATCGAATTGGCCGCAAGCAGAAGGCCTTGGCCGATCGCATCCGCACGGAGAACGAAGCCGTCCAAAGATCTTCGGACCAGAATCAAGACGGTCAAACGCCGCCCGGCGCGGACAATCAAGAGCGGCTGCTATGGGACCTTCGCGTCTTCGACGATCGCCGTCAGACGATCACTTATGTCTGCGAGGCGCCGACGCTCATTGAACAGCGCATCGGGGAGATCGCGCGCGCGGTGCAAAAGGCTCTGTAGCGCTGCCGTTCGCCCGCGCGGCCCGCCCGGCGAGGGACGCGCACAAGTTTACGCGGTCGAATTCTTTCAATGGCTTAACTGCGCTTTCGCGCAACTTTACGACTTTTTCTCTCTCACTCACCAAGCTCGCGCCCGATGTGAAGGCTACCGTTATTTTCTCGCAGGTTCGTGCGGGCGCAGTTAATTCTTATATTCAGAATAAGACTAACATATATTTCTGACTACGCCAAGACAATGTCGCAGCCAAGGAAACCTCCCGCACGCCTACGACCCGATCCAGTCGGCGGAGCCCAGGCTCTTGCGAGAATCGTCAGGGTGAGAGCGGCTTATCGTTTTCGTCGAGCAACGGCACGCCAAAGGAGCGCAGGATGGCTTGAATTTCGCTCTGATTCTCGGAGATCAGCTTGTTCAGGTCGCGCTTCCAATTTTGATCGGAATGTCGCACGCCCATGACGATCCGGAAGACCATTTGCGGGCCGCCCTGTTCCTTCACGAGCGGGACGACGGCGGTCGGGGTCTTGGACTTCATCGCATAGTAGCCCGCCAGCGGACCCCAGAGCAACGCAACATCGATATCGCCGCGGTCCAGGTCGTCCATCATCTGGTGGGTTGGCGAATCGTAACGCGTGTCGACGACCAGCGCGTAGGATTTGATGTTGCCGAGCAGCCCATTCTCGGCCAGCACGGTCGCCGGCGGCGTGCCGGCGACGATCCCGATCTTCGCCGTTTTGAGACGTGGATCGGCAAGGGAATCGAGCCCCTTCAGGGGACCGTCTTGGTGATATGCGGCGACGTAGCTCGTTCGGTAGTAGGGATTGGTCGGCTGAACGATGTCTGCGCCTTGAGCGATCCCCAAGACGACATCGCAGCGATGAGCGTTCAGCGTCTTGCGGATGAAGCCCGTGGCGTCGGGATAGAATGTGTAGGCGACCGACTTGCCGAGCTTATGAGCGAAAAGGTCGGCGATCTTGTTCTCGAAACCTTCGCCGGCCTCGTTGGAGAAAGGAAGATCGCGTGGGTCCGCGCAGGCCCTGAAGACGTGCGGATCGACCAGCTCGATCGAGCCCTCCGCATCCTGCGCCCGCCCAGCGCCCGGCCAGACCGACCAGGCGACGCACGTGATCGCAAGCGCGAAAAGACAAGCCCGCATCAAACGCTGCCGACGGTACGGATTGCAATCGGCAGCCATCAATCCGGACCCATGCATTTGTCTTCCGCAGCAGTGAAGGCCGCGGGCTTCGGAGCGTGTTTGTCGGGCCGTCCGCGCCCGACCGCTCCCGTCGAGCGGGCGCGCAGATAGACGTAGATGTCATTCAAGTAACACATCACGTTCTTGTTGTCGCCGAAAGCCGGCATCACCAGATCGTTGCCGTTGGTGAGGTCCTTTCGCCCGCCGACGACGGTCCCGAAAAACTCGGCGTAGTTCATTGTCTTGAGTGAGTCTGCAAGCGCCGGCGCGTAGCTCGATCCCGCGCCATCGGGGCCATGGCAGACGATACATGCGGCATTGTAACGACGGAAGCCTGAAAAGGTGTTCCAGTCGACGGTTCCGTCCGGCTCGATCTTGAAGGTCGGATCGCCGTCCTTATCGTGCCACAAACCTTGATCGTCCTGAGTAACCGGGGCCGGGTTTCCTGCCGGATCGGCGTGGGCGACGAAGGGCGCCGTCGACAAAGCGAGCGCGAACCCGAGCGTAAGTTTGGAAATCGTCACGTTGGTTTCTCAAGCGATCTGGATCAAAGAAAAAGGCTCGGCGCGTGTTTTGTTCCACACGTCGAGCCCCGTTATTCCCGTGGAATCGGATCCGACCTCAATCGCTCGGAAGCGCAAAGACGGTGAGAGTGCCGCCGAGCGCGGTGTAGTTCGACAGCGCCGCATAGCCGCCGACGGCGCCCAGGCCGTCGGTCGGCTTGTTCAAGCCGGCCGCGAGGCCGATGCCCGCCCAACCGCCAACGCCGGACAAGATCGCTACATACTGGCGTCCGCCATGCTCATAGGTCATGACGTTGCCGATGATGCCCGATGGCGTCTTGAACTTGTAGAGCTCCTTGCCTGTCTTCGCGTCCACTGCCTTGAGATAACCTTCGAGCGTCCCGTAGAAGACGACGCCGCCCGCGGTCGCCAGAGCGCCAGACCAGACCGAGAACTGCTCGGGATCCGACCAGACGATCTTGCCGGTCTTGCCGTCCCAGGCGATGAAGTTGCCCATGTTGCTGTCGCCTGCTGGCGGATACATCGACAAGGTCGCGCCGACATAGGGCTGACCCGCAGTGTAGCTCACCTTGAACGGCTCGTAGTCCATGCAGACGTGGTTGGTCGGCACGTAGAAGAGCTCGGTCTGCGGCGAATAGGCCGCCGGCTGCTCATCTTTGGAGCCAAGCGCCGCAGGGCAGATGCCCTTGGAGTTGACGTCCTCGCCGTTAGCCTGGGTGGACATCGCCTTGACACGGATCGGACGCCCGTAGTCAGGCGAAGCCTTGTCCATATTGATGCCGGTTGCCCAGTTGACCTTCGGGTCGAACTTGGCGGCGACCAGCAACTCGCCGGTGGCGCGATCGAGCGTGTAGCCGAAGCCGTTGCGGTCGAAATGCGTCAGCAGCTTGCGGTCCTTGCCGTCGATCTTCTGGTCGGTGAGGATCATTTCGTTGACGCCGTCGTAATCCCACTCGTCGTGAGGCGTCATCTGATAGACCCACTTGGCCTCGCCGGTGTCAGCGTCGCGAGCCCAGATCGTCATCGACCACTTGTTGTCGCCGGGCCGCTGCTTCGGATTCCAGGTCGAGGGATTGCCGGAACCGTAGTAGATCAGGTTGAGTTCGGGGTCGTAGGAGTACCAGCCCCACGTGTCGCCGCCGCCGATCTTCCATTGATCGCCTTCCCAGGTCTTGAGGGAAGAATCCTTGCCGACCGGCTTGCCGAGCGCCGTCGTCTTCTCGGGGTCGACGAGGAGGTCCGAATCCGGCCCTTCCGAATAGGCGCGCCAAGCGAGCTTGCCGTCCTTGATGTTATAGGCGCTGAGCCAGCCGCGGACGCCGAACTCGCCGCCGGACACGCCGATATAGACCTTGTCCTTGAACACATGCGGGGCATCCGTGCCTGTCTCGCCCTTGGAGGGATCGCCGTCCTTCACGGACCAAGCCACCGCGCCTGTCTTCGCGTCGAGGGCGACAAGCGTCGTGTCCGCCTGATGGAGAAAGATCTTGCCGTCGGCGAAGGAGAGGCCGCGGTTCACCGTGTCGCAGCACATCACCGGGATGACGTTCGGATCCTGCTTGGGCTCATATTTCCAGAGGATCTTGCCATCGTTATTGAGGTCCAGGGCGAAGACAGTATTCGGGAACGGCGCATGGAGATACATCACGTCGCCAACCACAAGCGGCGCGCCTTCGTGCCCGCGCAAAACTCCGGTCGAGAACGTCCAGGCGGGCGCGAGCTTGTGGACGTTTTCGGTGTTGATCTGCTTGAGGTCTGAATAGCGCGTATTGGCGAAGTTCCCGGCGGGCATAACCCATTGGTTCGGGTCGGCCGCCATTTTCGCCAATTCGTCATTCGCCACGGCGTACCCGGCCGTGAACAGGGCCGCGACGCCGAAGCAGCTTCCCAGCAACAGTTTTCGCATTGTTTCCTCCCGGTTAGACTTATAGAGCAAAGCGCCCCACAACCCATCACAGGTCAAAGCGCTTCCAGCGACTGTCTCATGGGATGGTGTCGACAGCGTGTCACGACACGGCGAAACGAGCACGATGCTCGCGGGGATTCGCCTTGTCTCCGAAAAGTGCGCCAGGGCTCCCGTTTCCCCAACGCTCGTGCAGCCGAAACCAACGGGAAGATATCCCGATCGAATTTTGAGCGCAAGGGGCAACCCGGCATTGGTCACGATAACGTCATCGCCGTGAGTGCGAAGGCGAATGCGCCGGCGTTCCTGCTCCAGGCGACGCCCGGTGGATTCCACGAGCCATGGCGGTCAGAAACAGCGCACTTCGCCTTCCGCCTGCGCGCGTCGCAGCCGGGCGAGCGCGTCACGCGCAATTGCGGTTCCGCGGAACATGGAGCCGATTTGTCCGCCAGCTTGGTCCATCGACGCGACCGTTGCTGCAGACACATACGCGTCGTAGGGGAGCAGCGAAGCGATGACGTCGATCGAACACGAGCATTGGTCGAGCGCCTCCCGCGTATCGCCATTGGTCTTCATGCAGGCGAAAACATATTCGGCGCGCGCGGAAGTCGGATAGTCATTGGCAGCCGCGGACCCCGCGGCGACTTCGGCAGCGCTCGCGAGCTGGATGCCGGCCGACATCAATAACACCACGCTCGTCAAGCGCATGGTCGACACTCTCGTGGCGCCCCCCTTGAGGGACCTACACCGACTTCGGACGCAGCGGAAGCGTTTCCCCTATTTTGCGCCCAACAAGGCGACCGCGACCGCGGGCGCGCAATGCGAAGCTTCCGGGGGAGCCGCGATCAGCGAAGAAAATCCGAGACAAGGCCGCCGCAGGCGGCGCGCCGCTTCCGCCGCGAGGCCTTCTCCGACCCCCGCCGCAACCACCGGCGCCGCGGCCGCCACGTCGTTGCGAGACAAACGGAGCAACGCCGCTTCGGTAATCTGCCGCATCTGCGCTTCCGCGAACCAAGCGGCGAGTCCCGTCCAGTCCGAATCGGCGCCTTCGCCGGGCTCGCGTCCGATAATTCGGGCCAGGCGCGCACGCGAAGCCTCGACAGTCTTCTCGCGTCCGTCAGCGGTCGACATTTTGTCCGCGTCGTCGGGCAGGTCGCCCAGAATGCGGTGAACGTCGGCGCTGCTGGCGAAATACTCGTTCATCAGCGGCGTCCACGCGCCGCGAAACGGCGCTCGCGACGCTAATGACATAACGAAGCTGCGCGTCATCCCGGTGTAGATCAATTCGCCGCACGCGAGCCGCTCGGCGTCGGAGTAGCCGACGGCCGCGACCTGACCGCCGACGACCGGGATGATGTCTGTTGTCGTTGAGCCGATGTCGATGAACAACGCGTCCGGAAGTTTGAGCGCGAGGAGCGCGGCGCTCGCGTGCCAATTGGCCGAGGCAATGTCGCCGGCGAAGGAAGCGGCCTCGCCAAGGTCGACGAAGCCGGCTCGGCCGGCGTAGAGGCTTGGAGCTGCGGGAGCAAGATGATTGGCCGCGATTGCAGCCAGACCCGCGACGCCCTCTCGGCGTGAGGGAAAGGCGTCGCACAGCTCGCCGGTCATGGTGATCACATGGCGGTCGGCGCGGCCTAGCTCAGCGCAAAGCGCGTCGAAAGCCGCGTCCAGACTGTCGAGTCCCAGCCAAAGCGGCGTCGCCGCCTGGGCCACCGCTTCGACGCGCCCGTGTGTCACTCGAGCGGCTTTCAGATGCGCGCCCCCGATGTCCCAACCAATGACGACGCGCACTGTTCCTCCAGGCATCCGAGCGGACCTTCAATTCCACCACTTGGAAGCTCGAGCAAGCCGCTATCGACTGCGGCGCGACTCAACCGTAACGTGGCCGTCCCGAGGGCTGTCAGTGATAAAACAGGTTTTGATCGCACTTGATGAACGAGCGAGGCTAGCCGCTCGCAACTCCGGAGGCGGGCGCAACCGGCCCTGCAGGCTCGCTTGAGGGGCAAAATCAGCGCCTCGCGCTCACGTTTGGCTATTGTGAAATTGGGCGGCAGCCATGCCACGGGCCCGCATCTCAAGAGCTGGCTTGCGGCGATCGCGGCCGAGGCCGGCTCGATCGCCATTGTGCCGGGCGGTGGCGCTTTTGCGGATGGGGTGCGAACAGCCCAAGCCTCGATCGGCTACGACAATCGAGCCGCGCACGCCATGGCGCTGATGGCGATGACGCAGTTCGGTCGTGCCCTCACGAGCCTTAATCCTGTTTTGACACTCGCCGCGTCGCGTTCGGCGATCCTGCGTGCGCTTAGAGAGCGCAAGGTTCCGGTCTGGTCGCCGGAAGCGATGGCGCGCACCGCCGCGCTGCCGGAAACCTGGGATCTGACCTCTGACAGTCTTGCTGCCTGGCTCGCTGGCGCGCTCGGAGCGAGCTCTCTCGTGCTCGTCAAGCACGGTCGTTTCGATGGCGCAACCATAGATGCCCCCGGTCTCGTCGCGCGCGGCGTCGTTGATCGGTTGTTCCCGCACTATCTGAAGGAGAGCGGCGCTCAGGCTTGGCTCGCTGGGCCTGCCGACAGCGCCAGACTCGCCAAAGGGTTGCGAGGAGGAATATTTCCTGAAATCGTAGCAGCGACCTCAAATCGACCGCCGGCAGCACAATGACCAAACGCCAAACGCCGCGCTGGGGATGGGCGCTCACGGGATCCGGTCATTTCCTGAAGGAAAGCCTGTCTCTGATCCGTGAGCTCGAACATGTCGATCTCTTTCTCAGCAAGGCCGGATCCGAAGTCCTGCGCATGTACAAGCAGGATCTCGACCTGTCACGCTCTGTACGCATCTATCGCGACACGTCGGCGAGTTCGGTGACCGTCGGACAATTCTACTACGGCGTCTATCACACGTTAATCGTCGCTCCGGCGACTTCGAACGCGGTCGCAAAGTTCGTCTACGGGATTTCCGACGACTTCATCAGCAATGTCTTTGCCCAGGCGGGAAAATGCCGCGTGCCAACGATCGTCTTCGCCTGCGACACGGCGCCCGAGCTCGAGACAGAAGCGCCGAAGGGAATGGTGAAAGTCTACCCTCGCCCGATCGATTTGGAGAACCGTGAGCGCCTGGGAGGTTTTGCCGGCGTGACGACGGTCGACTCGATCGCCGAGCTTCAAGAGGCCATCGCGCGGCGCCGAAGCAAAGTCGCGGCATGAGTGAGCGCGTCCTATTCTTGACCGGCCGCCTCGCCCAGAGCCGCCTCGAAAAAGTGTTGCAGGCGATGGCGCCGACGCCGTTCGACTGGTCTATCTTCAACGTGGGCGTGAAGGTCGCGGCGTTGATGACCGAACCCATCCTCATGCGCAGACTGCCGCGCCCGATCAACGCCGACCGTGTGGTCGTCCCGGGGCGTTGCCGCGCTGACCTGACCCGCCTCACTCATGAATTTGGCGTTCCGTTCCAACGCGGCCCTGACGAATTGAAGGACTTGCCAACGTTTCTCGGCAAGGACGGAGCCGCGCTCGATTTGTCACGCCATGCGCTGCGCATTTTCGCTGAGATCGTCGACGCGTCGCAGATGAGTCTCGAGGCGGTCATCGCTCGCGCTGAAGCCCTGCGCGTCGAGGGCGCCGATGTCATCGATCTCGGGTGCCTGCCGGATACGCCGTTCCCCCATCTCGAAGACACCGTGAGAGAATTGAAGGCGAGAGGATTAGCGGTCAGCGTCGACTCCGCCGACGCGGACGAACTGCGCCGCGGCGGAATCGCGGGCGCGGATTATCTCTTCAGCCTTACCGAGCGCAATTTTGACATCGCCGAAGAGACCGGCGCACGACCGGTCTTGATTCCCGAGCGGCATGGGGATCTCGCCTCGCTTTATCGCGCCGCTGAAGGCGCACAGAAGCGAGGGCTTAGCTTTATCCTCGACCCGGTTATCGATCCGATCCACTTCGGCTTTACCGAGTCGCTCTCGCGCTATCGCGAAGTGCGCAAGCGTCTGCCCGATGCTGAGATGCTCATGGGCACCGGGAATTTGACGGAATTGACCGACGCCGATTCCGTAGGCGTCACGGCCTTGCTGCTCGGAATCTGTTCGGAGCTCGCTATCGCCAACGTGCTCACTGTCCATGTCAGCCCGCACACGCGCCGGACGATTCAAGAGCATGACGCCGCGCGCCGCGTCATGTACGCTGCAGCGGCGGACCATAGCCTGCCAAGAGGCTATGGGCGGGCGTTGTTGCAGATCCACGACCAGAAGCCGTTTCCGTACACGAGTGGAGAGATCGCTGAGATTTCGACGCAAGTGAAGGACGACAATTTCCGGATCGAGACGGCTGAGGACGGCATTCACGTCTACAACCGCGCCGGCCATTTTGTCGCTGAGGATGCGTTTGCCTTGTTCGATAAGCTCGGAGTCGAGACGGACGGCGCGCACGCCTTTTATCTCGGGGCCGAGTTGACGAAGGCTGAAATCGCTTTTCAGCTTGGCAAACGCTACGCCCAGGACGAGCCGCTGGATTGGGGCTGCGCGGTCGATCGCCGAAAGGAGGACAGGACGCGCCTGAGGGAAGCTGGCCACACGCTGCGTTCGCGGGCAGCGAACGAGTGACCCGATGCCGTTGATCCGCGAGGCCGTCATAACCACGGTCAATGGCCGCGGCGAGCCCCATATCGCGCCTCTGGGGCTGATTGCCGAGGGCGAGCAATGGATTCTGGCGCCGTTTCACCCCTCAACGACGCTCGACAATCTGCGTCAGGCGCCATTCGCCGTCGCCAACTTTACCGATGACGTTCGCGTCTTCGCAGGATGCCTCACTGGGCGCCGCGACTGGCCGCTGACCCCTGCCACGATCGTTGCTGCGCCGCGCTTGGCGGCGACTGCGTCGCATCTCGAACTTATCGTCGTCGAGGTGCGCGAGAGCGACCTTCGGCCTCGCTTCCTGTGCCGCGTCGCCCATCATGCCTCGCACGCGCCGTTCCACGGCTTCAATCGCGCGCAAGCGGCGGTGATCGAGGGCGCGGTGCTAGTGAGCCGCTTGCACATTCTGCCTCGTGCCGAGATCGAGGCGGAACTGACGCGGCTGGAGACCATCGTCGGCAAGACGGCCGGGCCGGCGGAGGCCGAGGCTTGGACTTGGCTGAAGGACAAGGCGGCGGAGGTCTTCGCCGTTCGCGACTCGGGGACCGGACTTGCGGGCCGTCCCGGTCATTGACCTCATGGGCGGCCGAGTCGTCCGCGCGCGGATGGGCGATCGCGCGTCCTACCAACCGCTCGAATCGCCGCTTTCACCAACCAG
Source organism: uncultured Alphaproteobacteria bacterium (assembly GCA_963726105.1). GTDB lineage: Bacteria > Pseudomonadota > Alphaproteobacteria > Rhizobiales > Beijerinckiaceae > Roseiarcus. The sequence goes on along the minus strand of CAVSBJ010000005.1, from coordinate 11,295 downwards.
CGACGCCACAGATGTCGTCCGCGGCCTGCTCGGCATCTTTCCGTTTCAGCAGCTTTATGTCGCCGATCTCGATGCGATCCAGGGCTATGGTGACAATTCCCGGACTCTGCGGCGCATCCGCGAAGAGTTTCCCTCCTTGCAGATGTGGGTCGACAATGGCGCGGCCGACGCCGGCGCGATCGAGGCTCTGATCAGCGCCAATCTTGGGACGCCGGTCCTTGGCAGCGAATCGCAACGCGACAGCGAGTTGATTGCGCAGCATCAGGACTCGATGCGCATCGTGCTTTCGCTGGATTTTCGCGGCGATGCTTTCCAGGGCCCGCGGGAGATCCTAGCCGAACCGGCTCTTTGGCCCCACCGAATCATCGTCATGACGCTTGCGCGGGTGGGCAGCGACGCAGGTCCGGATCTCGAGCGGTTCGCCGCGATCCGGTCGATCGCAGGCGGACGTGAAATCTATGCCGCAGGAGGCGTCCGCAACGCGCGAGATCTTTCAGCGCTCAAGGCTTCGGGGGCCTCGGGCGCCTTGATCTCGACCGCGTTGCACGAGCGGCAGATTGTCCGGTCCGATCTCGAGGCGATGTAAAATCGCCGTCGCCCCGATCAGATTTTCTTGCCGTCGGGACCGAACTGCTTGAGATAGGCGATGACATTGGCGATGTCGTCGTCGGACTTAAGGCCCGGGAAAACCATCTTGGTTCCGGGAACCTTCGCTTTCGGGTCTTTGAGATATTCCTTGAGAGTCGGCTCGTCCCAGGTGATGCCGGAACTCTTATTGGCCTCAGAGTAATGGTAATCGGGATAAGTGCCAGCCTTGCGCCCCACAACTCCGTTGAGGACCGGGCCCACCATGTTTTTGGCGCCCTCGCCGATCTGGTGGCAGATCTTGCACTTGGCGAAGACCTTCTCGCCAGCTGCGGCGTCCTGCGCCAGCGCCACGCCCATTGAGGTAAGAAGCGCCGCGCCCGCAAGCGAAAAACTCAACAACTTCACATTGTCCTCCCGGATCTGTCCATCCCGAACCAGCCCTGCCGCGAAGCGAGCCGTCACAGGTCGTGACTTAGCAATTGTACCGTTTGAGGGATAGGGGTGTCCGTTTGTGAACGCAGCTCGAGCGCATTTTTCCGCAGCTCCGAGCGGGCTTTCGACGACACCCTGCGTCGGCTGTTCAAAGCACGTGACGAAGCCAGCGCGCGATGCTACGTATGTCCGGGTGGGACCGGAATGGCCGCCACGAGGAGAGAAACCAAAGGAGTTGGATCCATGGCTTGGAATATGCCTGTCGTTGTCGAGGTTTGCGCTGGCATGGAAGTCACTGCTTATCTGTCGGCGGAGATGTAACAATCGGCCGGCCCGGCCGCCTTTTATAAGGCGGACGAACATGGAGCGAAATCCGCCGAGCAAGTCACGGAGCAGGTGCGCGGGCCAATCTCTATGGCGTCGAGTCTAGCTATCCCTGGTACGTTTCCCGGGTGATGAACGCCTCGCCGAGCCGGTAGAGCAGCCGCCGTCGAATTCTCATTGAACCTACCCACCTACGGATGAGGCCGGGGGCCGCGGGGGCTTCTCGACCCACGGAAATGTTGACTATGGCCGCCTCGAAACGGTGACTGCGCTAGAATCAGCCTCTGCAGGCCGCTTCGATGAAAGGATCTGCCCCGCGGAATGTTCACGTCTCAACCAAAGTTTAAGCGGTCGCCCCTTGTCGACTTTGGCTACGAGGGATTCAAGGCGCTCTGCGCCGTTTTTGTTGTCGCTTTTGCATTATGCGCGGCGCTCAGCGAGCCCGCAGCCGCAGACCCCCTCGTGGTCAAAGTCGGCGTCATCCGCGAGGTGCATCCGCGCGACACGATCTCGATCCTTGACATCCCTCCCGCGGACGACTTTGTCGCCGGCGCGCGGCTGGCGATGGAGGACGACAACACCACCGGCCGTTTTCTCGATCAGTCCTTCTCGGTCGTCGACGCCAAGCTTAATTCCGGCGAGGACCCGATTGGGGCGCTCAAGGGCATGCTCGCCGATGGCGTCCGCTTTTTCATCGTTGACCTCCCTGCTGCTGAAGTTCTCGCCGTCGCCGAGGCCGCGCGCGCTTCTGGCGCGCTCGTCTTCAATGCTGGCGCCCCGGACGATCGTCTGCGCGAGGAGGACTGCCGCGCAAATGTGATTCACGTCAGCCCGACCCGATCGATGCTGACCGACGGGCTCGCGCAATATCTGATTTGGAAGCAGTGGAGGCGTTGGCTCCTCGTGGTCGGATCGCATCCGGAGGATCAATTGCTCGCCGAGGCTTACCGACGGTCGGCGAAGAAGTTCGGCGCCAAAATCGTCGAGGAGCGCGTGTATCAGGACACTGGCGGAGGCCGGCGCTCGGATTCCGGCAGCGTGCAAGTTCAGCGGCAAATGCCGGTCTTCACGCAAAATGCACCCAATTATGACGTACTTGTCGCGGCCGACGAAAGCGAGGTTTTCGCCGGCTTTCTGCCCTATCGCACCTGGGATCCCCGGCCGGTGGCCGGCTCCGCCGGGTTGCGGCCGGTGAGTTGGGATCCTTCGCACGAATTCTGGGGCGCCGTTCAGTTGCAAAACCGGTTCCAGCGCATGTTCAAGCGCGGCATGGGCGCGCGTGACAACCAGGCCTGGGAGGCCATGCGCCTGATCGGCGACGCCGTGGCGCACACCAAATCCGGCGACCCCAAGGCGATCCACGACGATCTTCTTTCGCCAAGCTTTACGCTCGGCGCATTCAAGGGGCAGGGACTGACCGTGCGCCCCTGGAACCAGCAGCTTCGTCAGCCAATCCTGCTCACCGATGGGCGAGCCACCGTCTCGGTGTCACCCCAGGAAGGCTTCCTGCATCAGACGTCCGAACTCGACACGCTCGGCTTCGACAGGCCGGAGACCAAATGCAAACTTCAGTGACACAGATCGCGCGGCGAAGCGCCTCGTTGGCTCTTCTGTGCGGCCTTTGGGCGCTTTCGGGTCCGGTCCAGGCGACGACCGCCTATATCACCAACGAGAAGGGCAACTCGATCTCGGTCATCGACGTCGACAAACTCGAGGTCACGCGCACCATCAAGACCGGCCAGAGGCCGCGTGGCATTGCGCTGAGCAAAGACGATGCGTTGATGTTCGTTTGCCTCGGCGACGACGATACGATCGCGGTCATCGATACTAAGACCTTGAAGGAGGTCGGTGAAATGCCGTCAGGCCCCGACCCCGAGCAATTGCGCGTGAGCCGGGATGGCAAATATGTGTTTGTCGCCAACGAAAACGACGCGCTCCTCACTGCGATCGACATCGCAACGCGCAAGGTGGTTAGCGAATTCCCGGTCGGCGTGGAGCCCGAAGGGGTCGCAGTCAGTCCCGACGACTCGATTGTCGTCAACACTTCAGAAACGACCAGCATGGCCCACCTCATCGACTGGCGGAACAAGAAGATGGTGGCCAATATTCTTGTCGACCCACGCCCGCGCTATGCCGAGTACAACAAGGACGGCTCGGAGCTGTGGGTGACGTCGGAGGTCGGGAGAACCGTCAGTGTGATCGATCCGATCAAGCACGTTGTTAAGCAGAAAATCACGTTCGACGTGCCAGGACTCGCAAAGGAACAGATCCAGCCTGTCGGCGTCCGCTTCAGCGCCGATGGCAAGCTGGCGTTCGTCGCGATGGGTCCAGCCAATCGCGTCGCGGTGATCGACGCCGCGACCAAGCAGGTCCTCAAATATCTGCTCGTCGGTCAGCGCGTCTGGCAATTGGAGCTGACGCCGGATGGCAAGTACCTCCTGACAACCAACGGTGTCTCGAACGACGTTTCTGTCATCGATGTGCCCGCGCTGAAGGTGATCAAATCGATTCCCGTCGGTTCGTTTCCTTGGGGCGTGGCGATCTCGAAACAATGACTGTGGTTGCCGACGTCATGCCGAAGGCGGCCGTCAGCGCGCTCTCGGTCGACAAGGTGTCGCACGCCTACGGCGCTCGGATCGCTCTGGATGACGTCAGCTTCGACGTCGCGCCAGCGAGTTTCGCCGTACTTTTGGGCCTGAACGGCGCCGGTAAGAGCACGCTGTTCTCGGTGATCACACACCTTTATGTGAGCCGGTCGGGAGCGGTGAGCATTTTCGGGCGCGACGTCGCGCGCAATAGCGGGGCCGCTCTCGCTCAGCTCGGGGTCGTCTTTCAGCAGCGCACGCTCGATCCTGATCTTAGCGTCGCGCAGAACCTTGCCTATCACGGCGCTTTGCATGGCATCGGCGCGCGTGAAACGCGCGAACGAGGCGCGATCCAACTTGCCCGCGTCGGTCTCGCTGACCGAGCAGGCGACAAGGTGAGATTCCTGTCCGGCGGTCAGATGCGGAGAGTCGAGATCGCGCGGGCGCTCCTGCACCGGCCGCGCATGCTGCTGCTTGATGAGCCGACGGCGGGGCTTGACGTCAAGTCGCGGGCGGGGATCCTCGCGGTCGTACGGACCCTCGTCGCTGACGAAGGAATAGGCGTCCTTTGGGCGACCCATCTCGTCGACGAGATCCACGATGACGACCATGTTGTTGTGTTGCGCAAGGGGCGCGTGCTCGCGAACGGCCCGTCGCGTTCCATTGTTGGCGAGGCAGGCGCGCGCTCAATCGGCGAGGCGTTCACGTCCTTGACGGGTGACGGCAAGGAAGGAGGCGAATGGTGAGCGACGTCGTCCTTGCGGGTGACCGACCGTTCGGCTGGACGCAGCGTCTGATCTGCCTCTATGGCATCATATGGCGCGAGAGCCTGCGCTTTCTCCACCAGCGAGAGCGCTTCATTTCCGCGCTAGTGCGCCCGTTGGTCTGGCTGTTCATTTTCGCGGCCGGATTTCGGCAAACGCTCGGCGTGTCGATCATGCCGCCCTATGACACCTATGTGCTCTACGAGGTCTATATCGCCCCGGGGCTGATCGCGATGATCCAGCTCTTCAACGGGATGCAATCTTCGCTGTCGATGGTCTACGACCGAGAAGTGGGCAGCATGCGCATGCTGCTGGTGAGTCCCGCGCCGCGCTGGTTTCTCCTGACGTCGAAGCTGATCGCGGGCGTCGCCGTTTCGGTTTTGCAAGTTTATGCATTTCTTGTCATCGCTTACTTCTGGGAGATCGAGCCGCCAACCTGGTGGGGCTATCTCACGGTGCTGCCGGCCCTGGTGTTGTCCGGCCTTATGCTCGGCGCGCTCGGGATGCTGTTGTCGTCGCTCATCAAGCAGCTTGAGAATTTCGCAGGGGTGATGAATTTTGTCATTTTCCCGATGTTTTTCGCGTCTTCCGCCCTCTATCCACTGTGGCGCGTGCAGGAGGGAAGCCCGTGGCTGGCCACCGTCTGCCGGCTGAATCCTTTCACTTATTCGGTCGAACTGATCCGCTTCGCCTTCTACGAACAGGTCAACTGGCTGGCGCTCGCGGTTGTGGCAGGATGCACGGCCGCATTCCTGGGCGCTGCGGTGATCGCCTATGACCCGGCGCGCGGCATGCTGATGCGCCGGGGCGGCTGATGCGCAACCGAGTCAAGGAGTGCGCATGATCAAACGCATGTTCATCATTCTCGCTCTCGTCGCGAGCGCCTGCCTCGCCTCCGGGGCCGAAGCCGCCGACCCCTTGCGCATCGCAGTCCAGAAAACTGGAACAGCCTCTTGGGAACTCGAGGTGATCAAGGCGCGCGGGCTCGACAAGGCCGCCAATCTCGACATCGAGACGATCGAGGTTGCTTCTACCGACGCGGCCAAGGTCGCCCTCATGGGCGGCGCCGCCGACATGATCGCTGAAGACTGGCTTTGGGCGGCGCGCGAACGCGCGCTCGGCGACAAGCTTCTGTTCACGCCCTATTCGACCACGCTGGGCGCCGTGATGACGCCGAACGATTCGCCGATCCATACGGTCACCGATCTCTCCGGCCGATCCATTGGCGTCGCCGGCGGACCGCTTGACAAGAGTTGGCTTTTCTTACGGGCGGTCGCGCTGGGCTCCGGACTCGACCTCACCAAGGAGGCGCGGCCGTCCTATGGCGCGCCGCCGCTCATCGCCGAGAAGCTCGCCCAGGGCGAGACCGACGCTGCACTCGAATACTGGAACTTCTCCGCCGATCTTGAGGGGCGGGGCTTCCGCCGCGCGATTGAAATGTCCGACGTCGAGAAGGCGCTCGGCGCAAGCGGCCCTGTGGCGATGACCGGCTACGTATTCAGCGAGGCTTTTGCGACTGCGCACAAAGATGTCCTGCGGCGCTATTTCACCGCCGCCGCAGAGGCTCGCAAAACCTTGGCCGACGATCCGAGCGCGTGGGCGCCGATCAAGGCGCGGCTCCGCTTGAAAGACGACGCAGCGCTTGCCGTCTATCGCCAACGCTACCTCGAAGGGGTGCCGAAACGAACCGTCGCCGAGCAGGCCGTAGATGCGCGTGTGCTCTATCGCCGATTGGCGGAGGTCGGCGGCGAAGCGCTGGTCGGCAAGGCCAAGGAACTCGACGCCGGTCTTTTCTACGATCCCTTGGCGAGCGAATAGGACGTGACAACGCGTCTGATCTCACTCGTCGCGCTCCTTGTCTTGTGGCAGATAACTGCGCATTTCGCCAATCCGCGGCTGCTGCCAGGTCCGATGACGGTTCTCGCCACGATGAGGTCCGAGGCCGCGTCGGGCGCGCTATTCGCAGCGCTCGGGGTCACGCTCGCCCGCGTCGCGGCGGCCTTCCTGCTCGCGATGACGATTGGATCCGCGATTGGCTACGCAATGGGACGCCATGCGCTCATTGATCGCGCGGCCGACCCATGGGTCATTGTGCTCTTGAACCTGCCCGCGCTGGTCATCATCGTCCTTGCTTACATCTGGGTCGGCCTCAACGAAGCCGCGGCGATCGGCGCGGTCGCGCTCAACAAATTGCCGGTCACCGCCGTCACCATACGCGAGGGGGTGCGCGCGCTCGACACAAGGCTCGATGAGATGGCGCAGGTATTCGAGTTCTCGCCGCTGAAACGGCTCGCCCATGTCGTCGCGCCACAGCTCGCGCCCTATTTCGCCGCGGCCACCCGCGGCGGCCTGTCGCTCGTCTGGAAGATCGTGCTGGTGGTTGAGCTGATGGGCCGGCCCAACGGCGTCGGGTTCGAAATCAATACAGCGTTTCAGCTGTTCGACGTCCCGCTCCTGCTCGCCTATGCCCTGCCCTTCACGGCAATCATGCTCATTATCGAAACCCTCGCGGTTCAGCCCTTTGAACGTCATGTCTCCCGTTGGCGACCGCGTGCGGCTTGAGGCGCGCGTCGCGCGGAAGTTCTTTCGCAGCGCATCGGGACAGAGCGGTCCGGTCATCGCCAATCTCTCGTTCGCTCTTGAGGAAGGCGAAACAGGAGCGCTGATCGGGCCCTCCGGCTGCGGCAAGTCGACGCTGATGCGCATTCTCGCCGGTCTCGATCGCAATTTCGAAGGCTCGGTCCACGTCCCCGCGCACGGCCGAGTGGGCATGGTGTTTCAGGAGCCGCGGCTCCTGCCGTGGCGAAGCGTCGAGGATAACGTTCGTCTCGCCGCGCCCGACGCGAGCGAGGCCGAAGTCGCCACTGTGTTCACTGCGCTCGGCCTTTCCGAACATCGGGCGCATTTTCCGGGCGAGCTTTCGCTTGGCCTCGCGCGACGCGCGGCGCTCGCCCGCGCGTTCGCCGTTCGCCCGACACTGCTGTTGCTTGACGAGCCGTTCGTTTCACTCGATGCGCCGCTCGCCCGTCAGTTGCAAGGCGACCTCGCGAGGCTCGTCGAGAGCCGCGGCATGATCACCGTGCTCGTCACCCACGACGTCGACGAGGCGATTGCTCTCGCCGATCGCATCTTCGTGCTTTCCGCGCGGCCTTCGCACGTGGTTGGCGAGATCCGGATCACGAGGCCGCGCGCGTCGATGAGCGAGGAAGAGCGCAAAGCGGTCGCTGCGCGGATCGAGGGTCTGCGGCAGGCGGGCTGAATCCCCCCTCTCCGAGCCCGGCGCGGGGGCTGATTACAATGGGGGGCGGCGCCGTTTCGGAATCCCTCTCTTATTATACAGTATCATAAAGCTTATAAGGCGGACCAACGTTTCAGTCCGCTCGACCCAATTTGGGTTTTCTTGGTTGGTCGCCGTTTCGCTGCGAAAAGCCACGAATATGAGGGTTGGATTTTTGTCGTCGTGGACGAGCCGCGAAACAGTGCGCCGACGATCCGGCATGCGGAAGGAGGGATTGCTCATGGGGCAAGCTTAACTTTATTTCTGATTTTCTGCAAGATATTTCCACCCCAGCGGTTCCCATCTGGCCGCCTCCATCCAAAAGCAACGCGCTCGTTGAAGAACAACCCCAAGCGCCAAACGGCGCGCTCGATGGCCTCGAACGCCGAGGCGACCCATGAACGCGCGCGAACCTCACCCGTCACTTGTCATCGTACTTGATGTACGCGAACCGCTGATCTCCGGTGGGCGTCCCCTCGAGCGCGCCGCCCTCTTTGCCGGGGCGCCAAGAGACGAAGTCCTCGATCTTGCGAGCCAGTTCGAAGTCCTTATCGGTGATTCCCTTTGCGCTGTGGTTTTGCAATTTGACTTCGACCCAGGCGTAGGACGCGGCGATATCGGGATGATGCCAGGCGGCCTCCGCGAGGTGGCCGACCGCGTTGATCACCATCAGCGTGCCCTTCCAGCCAGAGGTGCGAAATCTGCGTCTGATCCAGCCGTTTTCATAAGCCCAATGCGGAAGCTCGCGTTTGAGCCGCGCCTCGATCTCGTCTGGTTCGTAGACGCGCTCTTTGGAATTCTCGCTCATAACGTTCCTCCGATCCGCCGGCAGCGACGCGCTTCAATCGCCCGGTCACTTCAAGAGCGCGCATCCGCCCTGATCGAGCGGCCGGAAAGCAGCCTCGGGCGGAATCGTCTCGATGAGATCATAGACATCGTAGCGGCTTTTCGATTGTTCCGGCGACTTGACCTTGAACACATACATCGCGTGCGTCGCGCGGCCGTCGGCGCGCACGACGACATGGCCGAAGAGCGGATCGTCGATCGGCGATTTTTTCATTTCGGCGACCACCTTCTCGCCCTCGATGTTTCCCGCTGTCTTGACGGCGCGCAGGTAGGCCAGCGTCGCCGAATAGGCTGCGGCCTGATCCTCTGTCGGCATCCTGCCGTCCATGCGTTCGGCGAAGCGCGAGGCGAAGGCGCGCGTCGCATCGTTGAGATCCCAATAGAAGGCTTCCGACAGGATGAGGCCGTGCGCCGCATTCAGTCCGAGCGCATCGATATCGGTGATCTGCAGAAAAAGCGCCGCGAGCCTACGGTCGGGCCCGACGATCCGGAACTCCGCCGCCTGGCGGATGGCGTTGATCGCGTCGGCGCCGGTGTCGGCGAGAGCGATCACTTTCGCGCCCGAGGCTTGCGCCTGCAAAAGATACGAGCCGAAATCCGTCGCGCCGAGGGGATGCGACACCGAGCCGAGCACCAAGCCGCCGGCTTTGACGATCGCCTCGGTCGCGTCGCGCTGCAGAGCCTTGCCGAGAGCATAGTCGAAGCTGATGAAATACCAGGTCGAACCGCCCATTTTGGTGATGGTGCGGCCAACCGCATTTCCGAGCGCCCAGGTGTCGAGGGCCCATTGGACGGTGGTCGGCTGACAGAATTTTCCGGTGAGGTCCGAGGTCGCGGTTGCGGAAGCGAGCATGGCGCGATTCTTCTCATGCATAAGCGTGCTGACCGCGAGACCGACGCCGGAATTGGCGAGGTCGACGATCGCGTCGACCCCTTCCTGATCCACCCATCGCCGCGCGATCGCCACTCCGATATCGGGCTTGTTCTGATGATCGGCATAAATGACCTCGACCCTGAGACCGCCCGCCTCCTTGGCGAAATCCTCGGCCGCGAGCTGAGCGCCGATCAGCGACCCCTTGCCGACCTGATCGGCAAACGGACCTGAGAAGTCGCTCAAGACGCCGATCTTGATCGTGTCGCCCGGAATTTGCGCCGACGCGTCCGTGGCCATACCGGCAAGCGCGACAGCGAACGAGGCGCCCAGGAGGAGCCGCGTGAACCTTGCTGGCATGGGCGATCCTCCGAGTTTGTCGATAGGCAGGCATCCAATAGCACGGATGAGCGTTGAGTCTGCGACGGCCCGGCCGACCAGACAAGCCTGACAGCCAGACGCGGCGATGGGCGACAGAGGGCCGGAAAGGATGAAACGATGAAGGATTCGAACCCTGAAACAGCATCGGGAGTCGCGGCCCACGCCGGCCGCGGACCGCGCCCTTGCCGGCGGGATGCTTTGCCCGCGCGGAGGCGCGTCGCGCTCGCCGCGTGGGGCCTTGCCGCGTTGTTCGTCTTCGGATCCCTTGCCATTCGCTCTGCGGCTGCGGATGCGCGATCTGAACCGGCCAAGAGCGTCGCCTTGCTCAATGTTCGGTTCATCAACGACCACGGGGATCTCGAGCCGACGACCGATGCGGAACGAGCGCGCCTTGCCTTGATCGCGTCCCTCTTCAAGGCAAAGCTCGAAGCCTCCGGGCGGTATCAGTTCCTCCCCGTCCCCGCCGACACCGCGGCCAAGATCAACGCCGGTCCGGAGGTTGGGGCCTGCGGCGGCTGCGAGTTCGGCTACGGCAAGGCGCTCGGCGCTGATGACGTCGCCTGGATCGTGGTGCAGAAGGTGTCGGACCTCATCCTCAACATCAACGTCTACATGGCCGACGTCGCCGCGAGGAAACTGGTGTTCGCCCACAGCGTCGACATTCGCGGCAACACGGACGAGTCGTGGAGCCACGGGGTCACCTATCTGGTGAAGAACTACTTCCTTCCGGCGCCATGACGACGCCAGCGTCGAGCACGAGAAGTCGAGCGAGCCCGCCAGGCGCCCCACACTGGCGCTTATTTCTCTGAAAGGAGCGTTTTCAAGGGGTTACGATGGATTCAAATAGAAACCGGCTTCCAGTTCCGTTCCCGAACGCCTCGACGGCATGTCGATCTCGTCGCCTCGCTCGTGCCCGGAAAAGACGGCCAAATTCGTTCATAGGAAAAACAATAGCACGTTTTCTAACTTTCGTAAACAAACTGCCGCTCATGGTCCAGCGGCCGGTCGTCCAGACGCCCGTCCAACCTCGCGCCGCGCCCTGACCCGGTGAACCGGTTGGAAATCCGCAAGGCCGCAGGTATGCTTTGCGCCCGCCTTGCCATGCCGTCTTTGCTATGGCAGGAAGCCGGGCGCTTCTACCCGCGTCCCGGATGCTGCAGTAGCTCAGTGGTAGAGCACTCCCTTGGTAAGGGAGAGGTCGAGAGTTCAATCCTCTCTTGCAGCACC
>CAVSBJ010000004.1:0-611652 GCA_963726105.1 uncultured Alphaproteobacteria bacterium | reverse complement strand
TCGTGTGGACGAATTTGATCAAGCATAGGCCGGCGGCGAAGCTGACGATCGATCTGAAGTTTTGGGCGGTCTTTTCGCAGCGTAGCGCGACCCGCTTGAAGCGCTTGAGCCGTCCGACGCCCTGCTCGATGCGGGCGCGGGCTTTGTAGAGCGTTCGTGCGAAGAAGGCCGGCTTGTTCTTTTCGTTCGCCTTGTGCGGGATGACCGGAGCGACGCCGCGCGCTCTCGCGGCGTCCCGGTTGGCCTTGCTGGCGTAGCCTTTGTCGCAGATGACGGCGCGCGGCTGAATGTCGGGCCCGATATCGAGCAGGGTTTCGAAGTGACGCCCGTCGGGGGCTTCGCCGCCGGTCAGGTCGAAGGCGATGATGTCGCCGGAGGCGTCCGATTTTGCGTGGATTTTCGTGGTGAAGCCGCCACGCGAGCGCCCGAGCGCCTGGCCTTCTTGCCCCCCTTTGCTCCGGCCGCCGAGACATGAGCGCGCACGGTGGTCGAGTCGAACATCTGAAGGAGATGCGCCGTGGAACTCATGGACGCGAGCGTGTCGAAGAAGGCCTCGAAGACGCCAGCCTTGCTCAAGCGATCGAAGCGCTTCCACACGCTGTTCCAATGACCGAAGCGCTCCGGCAGCGCGCGCCAGCGAACGTTCTCGACGGTGAAAAAATGAAGCGCCTCGAGGAAGCGGCGATCGTCCTCGGCCCTCCGTCCACGCCGAGGCAGGCAGGCCCGGAACACCGCAAGCGTGTGCGCCCAATCGTTCTCATCCATCTTTGTCGACATGGACCCCGGCCCCTGATTCGGTCGGAGTCCTATGAATCACGCCTGATTCACCGCGGGAATCCCAAAAACATCATCTGTCGAAAATTCGTCCACACGGCCTAGCGTCTATTCCTCTTTTATTGACGTTTATCGCCGCTTATATCGACCGGCTGCGCCGGAACGAAGACGCGCGGCTTAACCTGGGGCAGCGAGCTCCCCTGTAGGGCGCCGCGTCCGCGAGCCTTCGCCACCAGTGCGTGTTGCGCTCCCAGTTCCAGCCCGCGGTCGGGGATGGGGAAGGCAGGAGCCAGAGGCGGGTGCGGCCGATGCGCTCGGGCGGCTCGCCGAAGCCGGCGGCGCGGCCGAGATAACGGCGCCCTGCGGTGAGGCTCGTGAACGCGAGCCATTCGGGCTCCGCGGCCGCGATCCTCGCCGCGAGCGCCGCACAGGCTTCCCGGCCAAGCGCGCCTGCCGGCAGCTCGCGGTCCACGCCGCTCACGTGCTTGGCGATATCGGTCAGCCCCAAGCCCCATTGCGGCAGTTCGGCGTAGTCTTGGGGCTCGAGCTTCCGCGGCGTCAGGCCGAAGGCGTGGAGCGCCGACCAGAAGCGGTTCTGCGGATGGGCGTAATAGGCGCCGCGCGCGGCCGAGACATTTCCGGCCGCCGTGCCGCAGAAGACGATCCTGAGACCCGGGCGCAGCAGGTCGGGCAGCACATGCGCGGGATCGCTCGCGGCGTCGAGCATCAGATCGTCTGGTTGTAGGCGCCGACTTCGGGGTTCTCGCGCAAGACGCGATCGACCGCTTCGAACATCGCGCGCATGCGCAGCTCCGACGCCGGGCTCTCGACCACGACCACGAGTTCCGGCTTGTTCGAGGAGGCGCGGACGAGGCCCCATGTGCCGTCTTCGACCGTGACCCGGACCCCGTTGACGGTGACAAGGTCGCGGATGGGCTGCCCGGCGAACGGCTCGCCGCCCGCCTGCATCGCCTGGAGCCGCGCAACCACGCGGTCGGCGACCTCATATTTCACCTCGTCCGCGCAATGCGGGGACATGGTCGGCGAGCCCCAGGTCTTGGGCAGCGCGCGATCAAGATCGGCCATCGACTTTCCCGGATTGCGGTCGAGCATGTCGAGGATGGCGATCGCGGTGACGAAGCCGTCGTCATAGCCCCGCCCGACCGGCGCGTTGAAGAAGAAGTGCCCCGATTTCTCGAAGCCCGCGAGCGCCTTCAGGTCCCTCACCCGGCGCTTGATGTGCGAATGGCCGGTCTTCCAGAAATCAACCTTGACGCCATGGGCGCGAAGCTCGGGATCGGTCGCGAACAGCCCGGTCGACTTGACGTCGACCACGAAGGTCGCGCCCTCGTGCAGCGTCGACAGGTCGCGCGCCAGCATCACTCCGATCTTGTCGGCGAAAATCTCGTGGCCCTCATTGTCCACCACGCCGCAGCGGTCGCCGTCGCCATCGAAGCCGAGCGCGAGGTCGGCTTGGCTCTCCTTCACCGCGGCCGCCATCGCGTGCAGCATCCGCATATCCTCGGGGTTCGGATTGTAGCGAGGGAAGGTGAAGTCGAGTTCGCAGTCGAGGGGAACGACCTCGACCCCGAGCGCGCTCAGGAGCGTGGGCGCGAACGCGCCGGCCGTGCCGTTGCCGCAGGCCGCGACCACCTTGAGCGGGCGGCGGAATGTCGGACGCGCCGTCAGATCGGCGATGTAGCGGGCGGGGAAGTCGGGCACGAATTCATAGCCGCCACCTGCCTCCGGCCCGTATTCGCCCGCGATGACGATGTCGCGCAGACGCGCCATCTCCTCCGGCCCGAAGGTCACCGGCCTTGCCGCCCCCATCTTGACCCCCGTCCAGCCGTTGTCGTTGTGGGAGGCGGTCACCATCGCGACCGCGGGCGCATTGAGGGCGAACTGGGCGAAATAGGCCATTGGCGTGAGCGCGAGGCCGATGTCGCGCACCTGCGCGCCCCCCGCCATCAGCCCAACGGTCAACGCCAGCTTGATCGAAGCGGAATAGGAGCGAAAGTCGTGGCCGACGACGATTTCGCGCCCAACGCCAAGCTCCTTCAGGAGGCGCGCGAGACCGAGTCCCAGCGCCTGCGCGCCCATGAGGTTAATCTCTTTTTCGAACAGCCAGCGCGCATCATATTCGCGAAAGCCGGTCGGTTTCACCATCGGCTGCGATTCAAAGGCGGAGGTGTTGGGGAGAAGTCTGGGCTCAGGCTTGGGGAACAAAAGGGCCTCGGCGAGTGGGATGCACGGCTCGGCGATCGGCCGCGCGCGGGGCTTAGAGGACGGCGACGCCTCAAGCAACCGGGACCGGCCCGCCATGCGCGCTTGACCCGAATGCGCGAACTGTTAAAACCTCGCGCGTAGTCCTATTGAAGGCGGAGCGAGCATTATGGCTGCCCGTGAGGACAAGATATCTCTGAATAGCCGGGGCGAAACGAGCGGGGCGGTCGCCGAACGCCGAGCGAAAAAACGCGGGGCTCGGCGATCTTTTGCTGATGGAGTTCGACCGTGAATTTTTCCGACCTGCGCTCCACCGGCCCCCTGGCGGTCTTGCGCCGTGAGCTCCGCCCCTTCTTCGGAGAGCTGCGCCGCCTCTATTTCGTTAAGATTTGGGGAATGGACATCGGCCCTCGCTGCGCGATTTCATTTTCGGCCAAGTTGGACAAGAGCTACCCGCGCGGCATCCATATCGGGGAAGGCACGGCGATCAACTTCGGCGCCGTCGTCATGACCCACGACACCCCGCGCGGCGTTCACGCGGACACATGGATTGGAAAACAATGTAACATCGGCGCAAACAGCATCATCATGGCTGGCGTCAGGGTTGGCGACCATTGCGTGGTGGCGGCGGCGAGCGTGGTGATGAAGGACGTTCCATCGAATTGTCTGGTCGCAGGCAACCCGGCGCGCATCATGGAAAAGGGCATCAAGACCGGCCACAGGGGCATTATCGACCGCACCGTCCGCCCGGACTTCGGCGCGGCTCAAGCCGCATCCGACGAAGCGGCTCCCGAAAAAGCGGCTTCGTGAAGCCGACCGCCGGTTGACCTGCGGGCCCAATCCATGACTGTCATCGACCTCAGTGGCCGCGTGGCCATCGTCACCGGCGCCTCGCGCGGCATCGGCCGAGCCGCCGCCGAAACCCTGCTCAAGGCGGGCGCAACTGTCGTGCTCAACGCGCGCGCCTCCGACGAAGCCTCGGCGAGCTTCGCGGAATTGGAGAAAGCCTATCCCGATCGCGTGAGCGCGGTTTACGGGTCCGTCGCGGACAGCGCGACCGCGACCGCGCTCGTCCAGGGCGCGATGAAACACAAGCGCCTCGACATTCTGGTCAACAACGCCGGCATCCTTCGCGACAAGCTCATTGGCATGATCTCGGATGCCGAGATCAACGAGCTGTTCGACGTCAACATCATCGGATTGATTAAGATCACCCAGCTCGCCGCCCGCCTGATGTCGAGACGCAAGAGCGGATCGATCATCAACATCTCGTCGATCGTCGGGAGACGAGGCAACAGCGGCCAGATGGTCTATTCCGCGACCAAGGCCGCCGTCATAGGCGCGACGCTTTCCGCAGCCAAGGAGCTGGGGCCGATGAACATTCGTGTCAACGCGGTTGCGCCGGGCCTCATCCAAACCTCGATGATCGACGCCATCCCCGGGGACAAGCGCAAGAGCCTGGAATCGCAGATCCCCATGGGTCGGGTTGGCGCCGCGCACGACGTAGCCGACACGATCTTGTTTCTCGCCTCTGACCTCTCATCTTACGTGACTGGGCAGATCATCGGGGTTGATGGCGGCCTCATTGTATGAGGCGGCTGGAAGAGCATCGATGAATTGATCGCATCCGCAATCGCAATGAACGACTTGGACCTCTCCTGCGGCGGAATTCTTCCGCTCATCCCGCGCCTCGAGGCGTCGCCGGCGGTGTATGACGACCACAGCACCAGCTGGCTGACCCGCGAAGAGCTTCGAAACGCGAGCCTTGATCTCGCCAGGGCCATCGGCTCAGAAAGGAAGCGCCTCGTCTTTCTGCTCTGCGGCGTCAATTCGGAAACGATCGTCGGTCTTTTGGCGGCTGCGGCGGCTGGTCATGCGACTGCGCTGATTGATCCGGCGCTCCCTGAACACCTGATGGCAGGCCTCATCGAGTCCTATCAGCCCGAACTCATTCTGGGCGCGCGCGGCTCAGGCGAGAAACTCGCCGACGTTGTAAACGGCAAAGCGTCCGTGAACTCGACCCAGTCCCGCGCGGGCGTCGTCGAATGGATCGCGAGGAACAGCGGGTCATCGTTTCCGCCCATCGACCGCGACTTGCAGCTCCTTCTGTCCACGTCAGGGACGACCGGCAGCCAGAAATATGTGCGGCTGTCGCGTGACGCTGTCGTCGCCAACGCCCATCAGATCGATCATGCGCTGACCATCGACGAACGGAGCGTCGGCATCGCCCATTTGCCCATGCATTATTCCTACGGGCTTTCCGTCGTCACTTCGCATCTGACATGCGGCGGCAAACTTTGCCTCATTAACGATTCGATCACGTCGCCGACCTTCTGGTCGAAGATCGAAAACGTCGGCGGATCGCATTTCCCTGGCGTTCCTTTTCACTATGTCGCGCTCGCGCGCCTCGGCTTAAGCATGGCGCCCGCTTGCGTTAAGGTCTTCACGCAAGCTGGCGGAGCGCTCGATCTTCGCGTTCAGACGAAAATGCGAGACTGGGCGGCGCAGCGGGGCAGCCGGTTCTTCGTCATGTACGGACAGACCGAGGCCGCGCCGCGCATGGCGACGCTTCAGCACGCCGACCACGCGCGCAAAGCGGGCTCGGTGGGCGTCGCGCTGGCCGGCGGCCAGTTCTCGATCGTTGACGAACACGGCGCCCCGCTGCCAGCCGACGCGGTCGGGACCGTCGTCTATGAAGGCCCGAATGTGATGTTGGGTTACGCCACATCCAGGGCCGACCTCGGCAACGGCGACGAAATGAAGGGCCGCCTCGAAACCGGGGACCTTGGACGACTGGATTGGGAAGGGTTTCTTTACCTGACCGGCCGCACCAAGCGTTTCGCCAAGATCGCCGGATATCGCCTTGGCCTGGACGAGATCGAAAAGGAACTGTTCGCCGTCTGCCCGGTCGCCTGTCTCGATCTTGGGGAGAAAATCGCCGTCGCGCACGAGCAGGAGTCCGAGACGGCGCTCAAGGCTCGTGTCCGCGAACTTGCCGACAGCTACAAGGTGCCCTCGTCGAGCTTCGCGTTGAGGAAGATCACGCAAATCCCTCGCGCTTCGAGCGGCAAAATCGATTATGCGCGACTGAAGGATCTCGTGAGTGTTTGAGCGCCTTCTCAACCAGCCGCCCTATTCGCTGAAGCAGGCCGACAAGGAGCCGCTTCTGCTCGAGGGGCTGAACGAGCTGACGCGCCATCATTACGAGAAGAGCCCCGAATATAAGCGGATCATCGATGCGGCCTGGGGAGGCCTCAAGACCTATGGCTCGGTCGCCGAGGTTCCCTATCTGCCGGTGAGCCTGTTCAAGGAGATGGAGCTGAAGAGCACCGCGCTTCCGGCGATGGTCATGCGCTCGAGCGGCACCACCGGACAACGAACGAGCCGCATCATCATCGACAACGAGACGGCGCGGCGTCAGTCGGAAGCGCTCGTGGCCTCGTTCCGCCCCATTCTCGGAAGCCGGCGTCTGCCATTCCTCGCGATCGACACGAAGGACGTGATCAAGCCGACCGACCTGACCGCGCGCGGCGGCGGCGTCTTGGGCATGATGAAGTTCGGCGCCAAGACGGCCTTCGCCCTCGATTCGCAGCTGGATATGGACAAGGAGCTGGTCGAGAATTTTGTCCGCGCGAACGGCGCCGAGCCCTTTCTCATTTTCGGCTTTACCTTTCTCGTCTGGGACAAGCTCTACCGGGCGTTCGCGGACGGCGAGGTCGATCTTTCACATGCGATCCTGATCCACTCGGGCGGCTGGAAGAAGCTCGAGGCGCAGAAGGTCTCCAACGCCGAGTTCCGGTCCGCGCTGAAACGCCGGTTCAATCTGACTGGCGTCTTCAACTTCTATGGCTTCGTCGAGCAGATCGGGTCTGTCTTCATCGAAGGCCCGGACGGATTGCTCTATCCTCCTAATTTCACCGACATCATCGTGAGGAGAGCGCATAGCTGGGAGCCCGCGGACGTCGGAGAAGAGGGCGTGATCCAGGTTGTCTCGCTGCTGCCGCGATCCTATCCCGGCCACAGCGTGCTGACCGAGGACATGGGCGTCGTGGCGACGATTGACGCTGGAGCCGGCGGCCGCTTCGGCAAGGCGATTCGCGTTGTCGGCCGCGCGCCGAAGACGGAGCTGAGGGGCTGCAGCGACGTGATCGCCGCGTGAGCGACAGGGTGAGGACAGATCCGTGACCGACGTGCTCGCTTACAGCGCCAGCGCGCGCGATGCTGAGGTCGAGGAGAGCGCGCTCCTGGCGAAGCTCGACGTCGCCCGCCGACAGCTTGCGGCGCCGTTCGCGCCCGAGCGTCTCGATCTGGTCGCGGGCGTCGCAGAGGCCCTTCTTGGCTCGCGACCGTCCACCGCCTCCGGGCCTGCCGCCCATTTCGCCTTCTGGACCCGCCGCGCCGCGCTGATGAAGCTCGCGGCGAGTTTTGCTGCGCGCGTGCCGCAGCAAGCCCTGGCGCGGCCACGCGGCCTCGTCTTTCATCTGCCGCCGCAGAATGTCGAGACCGTCTTTCTCTACTCGTGGGCGCTTTCCTATCTGGCCGGCAACGCCAATATCGTGCGCTTGCCGCAGGCGATCAGCACCCGTATGCGCGCCATTGTCGACCTCTTCCTCGAACGGCTGGACGCCGCGGACGACGAGTCGCAATTGTTCGTTCACTATCCTTCTCAGGGCGATCTCGGGGCAAAAATCTCCGCCATAAGCGATGCGCGCGTCGTCTGGGGCGGCGACGCCAAGGTCGCCCTGTTCGCCCCCCTCCCCTTGCGTAACGGCGGAAAGTCGATCTGGTTCGGCGATCGGTTTTCGTTTTCGACGATCAACGGCGCCGCGCTCGACAAGCTTGACGAGCCTGCGCTCCGGACGCTCGCCAAGAAACTCCATAACGACGTGTTCGTCTTCGATCAGATGGCCTGCTCGTCCCCGCACGCGCTCTATGTTGTCGGCGACGCCGCGGAGCATTCCGCCGGGGTCCGGCGCCTCCTCGACGCATCGGCGCTCGAGTGGACGATGGACGATCCGAAGGCCCATGTCGGGCACGCGATCGGCAAGATGACGGCTGCGTTCTACGCCGCGGGAACCGGACGCGCCTCGTCAGTCAGCTGGCAGAACACGAATCTGACCAGTTTCGTGGCGAGCGCGCCGGAGCGTCAGGATCTCAGGGTCGGCGGTGGATTTCTCAGCGTCGTCTTTGTCCGTTCGCTCGACGAGGTCGCGAGCTTCATCCGGGAGAGCGACCAGACGATCACGTATTTCGGCTGGGGACGCGGCGAGATCGAAGCGGTTGCGGCGACCCGGGTGGGTCCTGGCGTATCGCGCTGGGCGCCGATCGGCACGGCGCTCGACTTCGATTTCATCTGGGACGGCTACGACATCCCGTTTGAGCTGACGCGGCTCATTCGCGTCTCGTGAAGGCGCCTACTGACGCAGAACAAGCGTACCGTTGCGCTGCTCGACGCTGACTAGGCGCTTGAGAAAGCTCTCCCCGAGCAGGTTCACTTCGCCCGCCTCAGGCGCGAGAATGAGAGCCTCGACATCGTTCAGATAGAGGCCGCCAAGGCTGACGCTTCTCAGGACGGTCGGCGAAGCGGTCGACTGGCCGTTCGCCGTCTGCATCACGCGCTTGCGTCCGCCCGAGGGACTGAGTCCCAGTCGCCTCGCAGTCGAAGCGGAGACGCAGACGTCGCTTGCGCCGGTGTCGATGAGCATCTGCACCGGAGTGCCGTTGACCAGCGCCCCGGCCGCATACTGGCCGCGCTGGTCAGCCTCGAGCAGCGCTTCCCGATAGCCGGACGATTCGCGCTGCGGCGGCTCGGGCGACGGCGCCTCGGCCGCGACCGCGCCCGTCGCGCCCGCGGCGGACACAGGCGCAGGCGCAGGCAAACGGTTCAACAGAAAGGACGAACCCAGCAACGCGAGCGCCACACACACTGTCGCAAAGAAAATGACGCGCCCGAACATTTCGCCTCCGCCCGGCGCCATCCTCGCGCGGCGCCGGCCCCCGGAGCATGATGACGAGAGGCGAAAATCCGGTGAATCGATTCGCGCAAATCTCGGAGCATTTCGCCCGGACGGCGCGGCGTCTTGCACATCATGGCGGCGCCACGATCGTCGCCCGGCTGCGGCCAACGAAGCGTATGTCCAGGACCTGCCCCGCGATCGCCGAGCCAAGCTGAGCGGAGAAATGCAAAGGCGTGCAGTCGCGTAGCGCGGTCGCCATGGAGTGGGCAAGCGCCGCGTCGTCTGCCCGGCCGCTGCTCGACTGCGCGAACACGATTCGCGGCTCTCCAATGACGGCGCCGTCCCGCGTGAAGCTCATGC
Source organism: uncultured Alphaproteobacteria bacterium (assembly GCA_963726105.1). Taxonomy (GTDB): domain Bacteria; phylum Pseudomonadota; class Alphaproteobacteria; order Rhizobiales; family Beijerinckiaceae; genus Roseiarcus. The sequence goes on along the minus strand of CAVSBJ010000004.1, from coordinate 602,338 downwards.
GAACGGTGACTTGATCGTCATCGTGCGGCGGGCGCCAGCAGGCCGCGATTCCTGTCGCAATGCCATGAACGCGCGTGACCAGCGGCGGCTGTGCTTGGGCAGGCTGCGCTTGCTCCCGGAGGCCGAGCGCGACAATCGCAATCGCGACTACGCGCGGACCGATCCGACGTTCCCGCATAGCGCGTTCCGCTCACCCCTAAAGGTAACGGTTCAGCAAATTCTCGTAATATTCCTGCCGTCCCGACTTGGGCTCAGGCTCGATCTTCTCCTTGGCGACCCGCGAGGCGATCGCTTCGAGCGTCGCGCCCTTCGCCAGCATCGCCCTGGCCTCGGGCTTATCCCAGCCGGCGTAGCGCTCGGCGCGCAGCGCATCGAACTTGCCGTCCTCGATCATGCGCGCCGCCGCGGCCAGCGCCGCGGCGCAGACGTCGATGCCGCCAATATGGCCGAGCAACAGGTCGGCCGGATCGATCGACTGGCGGCGCACCTTGGCGTCGAAGTTGAAGCCGCCCGGCGCAAGGCCGCCCGCCTTCAGGATGAAATAGAGCGCCGGGACGAGCTCGGCGGCGTTGTTGGGGAACTGGTCGGTGTCCCAGCCGGACTGATAATCGTTGCGGTTGGCGTCGATCGACCCAAGCATTCCGAGCGCGGCCGCGAGCGCGATCTCATGCTCGAACGAATGGTGCGCAAGCACCGCATGGCCGACTTCGATGTTGAGCTTGACCTCCCGCTCGAGGCCGAAGCGCTGAAGGAAACCGAACACGGTCGCGACGTCGAAATCGTATTGATGCTTGGTCGGCTCCTGCGGCTTCGGCTCGACCAGGATCACGCCCTTGTAACCGATCTTGTGCTTGTACTCTACGACCAGGGACAAGAAGCGCCCGAGCTGATCCTGCTCGCGACGCAAATCAGTGTTGAGGAGGGTCTCGTAACCCTCGCGGCCGCCCCAGAGCACGTAATTGGCGCCGTTGAGCTTGTGCGTCGCGTCGATGGCGTTCTTCACCTGGGCCGCGGCGTAAGCGAACACATCCGGGTCGGGATTGGTGGCGGCGCCCGCGAGATAGCGCGGGTGGCTGAAGAGATTGGCGGTGCCCCAGAGGAGCTGGGTCCCGGCCTTCTGCATTTTCTTGGCGAAAATATCGGTCATCTCGGCGAGGTTGCGGCCGAACTCTTTGAGGCCGTCGCCCTCCGGAACGACGTCGCGATCGTGGAAGGTGAAGAAGGGAAAACCGAGGGTCGAGAACATGTCGAACGCGACGTCGGCCTTGGCCCGCGCGCCCTTCATCGTCTCGCCATCCCACGGACGCTCGAAGGTCGGAGCGCCGAACATGTCGGTCCCCATCCAGGCGAAATTGTGCCAGTAGCAGACCGCAGGGCGAAGATGTTCGGCCATGGTCTTGCCCATCACGACGCGGGACGGGTCGTAATGGCGATAGGCGTAGGGGTTGTCGCTCTTCAGCCCTTCAAAGCGCACGGGGCCGATATCGCCGAAAAAGCGCTTGCTCATGGGTCCGTCTCCTCGAGAGGACAGGTCTTAAGCAGAATTGGCCCGGCCGCTCAACAGGCCCCAACGATCCTCAGGGATGGCCTGCGCGCGGCTGTTGGAGCCGCGCGAGCAAGGAAGCTCAGAATTTGCGCTTATCGGAATAAACTCGAAAACCTTGACTTTCTCCAAATTCCTCTGTAAGATGTGCCGTTGACCTCAAATCGACGATGTTTCGGTTGAGCCCAAAGCGGCGCAAGCCTGATCGTGGCAGGGAAGCAGGGACGCCGCAGGCGACTCGCTAATCGCGCCGCAACCGATTGAAAAGGCTCGATTCGGACTCGCTAAGCGGGACCTGAGGACCGTCCATCGCGCCCATCTCGCGGCTCGACTCTACTCGGCGCGGAAGTCCCGCACAAACTGGATAAGCGCCTTCAGTCCGATCGCGCAGTCCTCGACGGTGATCGATTCCAGCGGATTGTGGCTCACGCCGCCCTTGCACCGGACGAACAGCATGCCGGCGGGACAGAGCTTGCCCATGGCCATGGTGTCGTGACCTGCGCCCGAAGGCAGGAGACGAGGCGAAACGCCAACAGCTTCGACCGCTTTCTTGAGGCCAGCGATGATTCCCGCGTCGCAAGCGAAAGCGTTCGCTTCATGCGTCTTGATGAGGCTCGTGCTGACGCGCCGCGCCGCGGCGATGGCGTTCATCCGACCCTCGATGTCGGCGATCGCCGTCGCTCGGTTCGCGTCCGCCGGGGCCCGTATGTCGATGGAAAACTGCACATGGCCGGGAATGACATTGGTCGCGCCGGGCCATGCTTCGAGCCGTCCGACGGTCGCCACGAGATCAGGTTCGCGGCGGGCCCGCTCTTCGATCGCGAGCATCATCTCGGCCGCTGCGGCGAGCGCGTCGCGACGCAGGCTCATGGGCGTTGCGCCCGCATGGCCCGCGACGCCGTCCACGCCAACTTCGAGCCTCGTTGCGCCGTTGATCGCGGTGACGACGCCAAGCGGCAGCCCCTCCGCCTCGAGGCGCGGACCCTGCTCGATATGCGCCTCGACGAACGCGGCGACGCCCTCGCGCCGAAGAAAAGGCGCTCGTTCGGGATCGCCGCCGAAGGCTCGGAGCGCGTCGCGCATCAAGACGCCTTGCGCGTCCTTCTGGTCGAGCGCCTCCTCCGGGTAGTTCCCGGCGAGCGCAAGCGAGCCGGTGAGCGTGGTGCGAAAACGGACGCCCTCCTCGTCGCCGAAAGCCACGATTTCAATCGCGTGATCAAGGCGCTCATCGCGCGCGCTAAGCGTCTCGATAACGGCGAGCGCCGCCAGCGCGCCATAATTTCCGTCGTAGAGCCCGGCGTCGCGCACGGTGTCGATGTGCGAACCAAGCATGAGCGCCGGCGCCCCTGCCCGTTTGCCCTCATAGCGAGCCACGACATTGCCGGCTGCATCAATTTTCGCTTCGAGCCCCGTCTCTGCGCACCAGCCGATGAAGGCAAGCGCCGCGCGTCGATGCGATTCGGAGAGAAAAAGCCGCGTCAGCCGCCGCGGTTCGTCCGTGAAGTCTGCAAACGCCTGGAGCCGAGCCATCAACCGCCGGCCGGCCGCAAGGTCCGTGTCCAGGACGCGAGCGTCCATCAGTTCTGCGCCGTCTCGACGCCAAGCCAGCGCGCCAGCGTCCTGCGCTCGTCATCGGTCATTTGGCTGAAATTGTTGGGCGGCATCGCGTGGCTCAAAACCGCCTGCTGACGAATGGCCGGCCCGAACCGGGCGATGTGCTCGGGCGTATCGAGGAGCACCCCCTTCGGCGCCTCCCCGATTTCCTCCATCGGCTCAGCCGCATGGCACATCATGCAGCGCAATTGCACGATGTCGACGACCTCCTGCGGCGCTTTCGGCTCATCAAGCCTCGCGGTCTCCGTTGGCAGCGCCGCCAATCCCATAAGCGAGCGCATGCCGGGCGAAGCGGTCGCGGCGGCGCCAAAGGCGCAAAGAACGGCGACCGCGGCCGCCGCCCACGCCCACCAGGGCGCGCGGTCGTGATCGAGATGCCAGACATTATAGAAATAACGCACCATCGCGCCGGCGACGATGATGCAGGTCACGATGGCGGGAATCGCACGCGGATTGGAGAAGGCCGAGGGCGTGTGACTCGACAGCATCATGAACACGACCGGCAGCGTGATATAGTTGTTGTGCGTCGACCGTATCTTCGAGCTTTGGCCCCAGGCCGGATCAGGCTTCTGGCCGGCTTGCAGCGCGGCGATGCTTTTGCGCTGGTTCGGCATGATGATGAAGAACACATTGGCGGTCATGATGGTCGCCATGAGCGCGCCGGTGTGGATAAGCGCGCCGCGGCCGGAAAAGACGAGCGTGAACACCCAGCTCGTCGCGATGACATAGCCGAATCCCACCAGCGCCAGCAGCGGCTCGTTGGCGGCGAGCGCCGAACGGCACAGGAAATCGTAGACGAGCCAGCCGAGCGCCAGCGCCACGATCCCGATCAGCGCCGCCTGCCACGGCTCAAGCGGCATGATCGCAGGATCGATGAGAAAGAGCGACGACTGACCGTAATAGACCCAGCAGAGCAGCGCAAAGCCGCTCATCCAGGTCCAGTAGGACTGCCATTTGTGCCAGATGAGATGCTCGGGCAGCGCGGCGGGCGCGAGCAGGTACTTCTTCATTTCATAGAAGCCGCCGCCGTGCACCTGCCAGGAAGTGCCCTTGACCGCCGGATCGTCGCCCGCCTTCTTGCGCAAGGAAGCGTCGAGATGCATGAAGAAGAACGACCCGCCGATCCACGCGATGGCCGCCGTCACATGGAGCCAGCGCAGAAGCGCCGAGCCCCATTCCCAGCCGAAGGTCCAAAGCGCCCCCATCAACCTGCCTCCTGCGGGCGAGACGATCGCGCCGGCCGGATCACGATAAAGGCGGCGGCGCGATTTTGGTAGGGATGCGGGATCGCCATCGCCATTTCGCCCAACGGATCGCAAAAACCGCGCCATCCCGCTGAAAGCGGCGCGTCGATAACGCGGCGTTAACACTATCAGAGTCTTAAATCGGAACGAAAAAGTCAGGTTTTTCGGGCGTCTGACAAAAGCCCAAGTTTCGGCCGATTTGCGGCGCAGACCCCGCCCCGCTCCGTTTTGCCGCCATTGGCCGCGCGGTTCCGTCCGCCAACACAAGGTCGCCTATTCCGATGAATCCTGCCGACGTAGCCGCCGCAGCCGCGACTCCGGAAACCAGCATCCTCGCGATGTTCTGGTCGGCCCATATCGTCGTGAAGGCGGTGATGCTGGGCCTTTTTCTCGCTTCGCTCTGGTGTTGGACGATCATTTTCGACAAGACCCGGCTGTTTCGCAAATTCAAGAGCGAGATGGAAAGTTTCGAGCAGATCTTCTGGTCGGGCCAATCGCTCGAGGAGCTCTACACGTCGCTCTCCAGCCAATCGAACAATTCCGCTGCGGCGGCCCTGTTCGTGGCGGCCATGCGGGAGTGGAAGCGGTCGTTCCAGCAGGCGGCCGGCTCGTTTCGCGGTCTTCATGCACGCATCGACAAGGTTCTCGACGTCTCGATCGCGCGCGAGGTCGAGCGGCTCGAATCGAACCTCCTGGTTCTGGCGACGATCGCCTCCGCCGGGCCGTTCATCGGCCTCTTTGGCACGGTGTTCGGCATCATGAACTCGTTCCAGTCGATCGCGGCGTCGAAGAACACATCGCTCGCGGTCGTCGCGCCGGGCATAGCGGAAGCGCTTCTGGCGACGGCCATCGGCCTATTCGCCGCCATCCCGGCGCTGATCGCCTATAACAAGCTCCAGGGCGACGTCGCCAAGGCGCAGGCGCGGCTGGAAAGCTTCGCTGACGAATTCTCGTCCATCCTGTCCCGCCAGATCGACCATCATCTGTCGATCGAAAAAGTCTCCTGAGGCGGGCGGAGCAACGCGATGGCCTCCCCTGTCCTTGGCGGTCGCAAGAGCGGTCGAAGGCGGCGCGGCGTCCCGCGCTACGGCGCGATGGCGGACATCAACATGACGCCGTTCATCGACGTCATGCTCGTGCTTCTGATCATCTTCATGGTCGCCGCGCCCCTCCTGACCACGGGCGTATCGGTCGACCTGCCGCGAGCGAGCGCCACGGCGCTCAATGTCGAGCAGAAGCCGATCGCGGTTTCGCTCAACGAGCAGGGTCAGCTTTACGTGATGGACCAGCCGACCGCTGACACCGATCTGGTCGCGAAGATTTAAGCGGCCGCAGGAAACGACGTCGATCAGCGCATCTATCTTCGCGCCTCGAAGGTGGTGCCTTACGGGCGGGTGGCGGAAATCATGGCGGCGGTCACCTCCGCTGGCTTCAAGAAGGTGGCGCTGGTCACCGAGCCGATCAAACAATAGCCGGGAGCGGCGTTGGAAGAACGGCGGTCATATTCGAATTTCGCGGGCTCCGCAGCGCTGCACGGAGGGCTGCTGGCGATACTCCTGCTCGGCGTCGCCTCGGCCCCTCGATTCGCGGACACGCCTGAAGCGATTCCGATTGAGACCATTTCGCTGAGCGAACTCAATCAGATCGCCAATGGCGAAAAGGACGCCAAACCGGCGCCGCAGTCCACGCCCGCGCCGCCGCCCCCGCCGCAGCCTGCGCCGACCCCGCCGCCCAAACCGGAAGCCGCGCAGCCCCCGCCCATGCCGCCAAAAGCCGAGACCCCGCCGCCGAAACCTCCGCCGCCAAAAGCGGCGGCGACCCCTCCGGACACCGAGCCGATGCCGCCTGAAAGGCCCGAGCAGCAACCGCCGTCGCCGAAGCTCGCCATGCAGGACGCGCCGGTCGAGCCGCCGGTGCGGCCGAAATTCCTCGAGCCGACCGAGCGGCCGAAGGAGCCGCAGCCGGAGAAGCCCAAGCCGTCACGCAACTTCGACCCGAATTCGATCGCCAAGCTGATCGGCCAGGGCAAGACGCCAACCGCCGCCCCGAGCCAGTCGGCTTCAGCGACCCCGCAAGGGCTGCCCCACCACGATGCCCCGCACATGTCGATGTCGATGGCTTCGGAGCTCGATGCGTGGCTGACAGAAAGCTACCTCAACTGCTGGACGCCTCCGCCAGGCGTGCCTGAGGGCGACACGTATGTCGCGCAGATCAAGGTGGTCTTCAATCCAGACGGATCGCTCTCGGGTCGCCCGATTCTCTTGAACCCGCCGAGCGACCGGGCCTGGCGCGCGCACGCGGAGAGCGCGATGCGCGCAGTCCGAAAATGCGATCCCCTTACGGTTCCGGCTAAGTACATGCCCTTTTTCGACCAATGGAAGGTCGAAACCATCCATTTCGATCCGCGGGAGACCCAGGGATGACGTCCACGCAAACGCGGCGCCGGGCTCCTTCGCGCGCGACCAAAACCGGAAGAGGAGTGTCGACCGCAATGCGTATTTTACCGAGGCCTGTCGGGGCGCTCATCCTCATCGCGATCGCGGCAGCCGCTTATGGCGGCTACGAGCGCCTGTGGCATCGCCATCCGTCCCGCGTGGCGGAGGCTCCCAAACCGGCCGCACAACCGCCGATGCCCCCCATTCCGCCGGCTGCCATCGCCGCTCGAACCACGCCGGAGGCGCCGCCGATCGACGCGCCTACGCGCATGACCTCAGCGCAGCAGGCCAGCTTCGACACCTGGCTGATCAAGACCTATCTTGCCTGCTGGAAGCCGGCGCGACAGCCGGCCGACGCCGATGTCTACGTCGCGCAGATGCGCCTTGCCTATAACCCGGACGGCTCGCTGTCGAAGGCGAAGCTGGTCAATCCACCCTCGGATCCAGCTCTCAAACCGCAGGCGAATAGCGTCCTTGCGGCGGTGAAGAATTGCAACCCGCTCGCAGTGCCGGCGCAATATCGCCCGTTTTATGAGCAATGGAAAACCAAGACCATCCACTTCGATCCTCAAGTCGCTGCTCGGTGAGCGCAGGCGGAGAAGTGTCCTTGTCGTCTGTGAGATCGTTAATGAGCGTCTTTTGTTTTGTCTCTCGTCGCTACGCGCTTTCTGCCTTCGCGTTTGGCGTAGCCTTGATCATCGCCGCGCCGGCAATGGCCGACGGCGACATCTATGTGCATGCGGGCGCCAACTTCAAACCGGTGACCATCGCGGTGACCCCGTTCGCGGGCGAACAGGCAGGCGACAAGATCAGCGGCGTCATAGCCTCGGATTTCGCCCGCTCGATCTTCCTTCTGCCGCTCAATTCGGCGAGCTTTCCCGAAACGATCTCCAATCCCGATGCAGTCCCGAACCTCGACGCGTGGAAGGCCGCCGCCGCGCAATTCGTGCTGACCGGGCGGGTGCTTCATCAGGACGCGGGACGCGTCACCGCGCAGTTCCGTTTGTGGGACACCGCGACCGGCGAGCAGGTCGCCGGTCAACAATATTCGACCGAAGCGGCGAACGCCCGCCGCGTATCGCATATGATCGCCGACGCGGTGTTTTCCCGCGTGACCGGCGAGAAGGGATTTTTCGATTCGCGGATCGTCTTCGTCGACGAGACGGGTCCGAAGGAGAAGCGACACAAGCGGCTTGCGGTCATGGACATGGACGGCGCCAACGTCAAATATCTCGATGGCGGAAAAGAGCTGGTCGTCACCCCGCGTTTCTCGCCTTCCGCCCCGCAAGTCGCCTACATGTCGTTCGGCGACGGCGATCCCAAGGTGACCCTGCTCAATCTCGACACCGGACAACGCGAGTCCGTGGGCAATTTTCCCGGCATGACTTTCGCGCCGCGGTTCTCTCCGGATGGTCAACAGATCGCGCTGTCGCTCTCCGACGGGGCGAGCACCAACCTTTACTCAATGGACCTGCGCTCACGCGCCACGACTCGCCTCACTGAAGGTTCGGCGATCGACACCTCTCCGACCTATTCGCCCGACGGTTCGCAAATCGCCTTTGAGTCCGACCGTGGCGGCTCCCAGCAGATCTATGTGATGAGCGCGGGCGGGGGCACGGCCAAGCGTATTTCATTCGGCGAAGGCCATTACTCGACGCCGGTCTGGTCGCCGCGCGGCGACCTCATCGCCTTCACCCGCATCAAAGGCGGCTCGTTCGGCATCGGCGTGATGAAGCCGGACGGCTCGGGCGAGCGAATCCTGGTTGAAGGCTTCCACAATGAGGGGCCCACCTTTGCCCCCAACGGCCTCTATCTCATGTTTTTTCGCGATGCCGGCGGCTCTGGCGGTCCGAAGCTCTACATGACCGATATTTTCGGGCATGCTGAATTCCTGGTGCCGACTCCCAATTACGGCAGCGACCCCTCGTGGGGGCCGTTGATGCAGTAAGGCAGGCAGCGGGGCCGGCGCGGCGTTAGAGCTTGCCAGCTCAGGCTTTCGGCCCGCTCGATTTCGGCTCCCCACTCCCCGCGGCGAGATCGGCAGCTTTTGGTTCCTTTCCTTCTCGGAGGGCTTCGAGCGCATCCAAGAAAGTCCAGATCAGTCGCAGGACCGAGTTCTCGGTGAAATCTGGATTCAAAGGACCTTCGATCGGGAGCTCATGAGCGGCGTCGCGCTCGATCGCCTTTCGATAAAGGCGCCACGTCGCATGGCCAAGCACTGGCAAGACCACAGCAAGGCCAAAGAACAGTGGCAGCGAGCCAAGAACGAGCGCCACTGCGACGATCGCGCCCCAGAAAGCAACTGCGACCGGATTGGCGCGCGTCACACGCAACGAAGCGTCGAGCGCCGGCACGAGGCCAACGTCGCGATCGAGCATGAGTGGGAAAGAGACCACGCTAAGCGCGAGCGCAAGCGCTGCAAAGCAGAAGCCGACCAGCACGCCCGCGACGATCAACGTTCGCCCGCGATCAGTGGTCAGGACGTCCTGAAAGAATGAGGTCGCGGCCGCGGGTGGATTTGGCCCAAAGAGCCAGACATAGATGAACTCGGCGGCGAAGATCCAGGTGGCGAAGATAGCAAGCAGGAGCAGGCCCAACGCAAGAATTGAAGGCAGCGCCGGCGAGCGAAGGACCGTGAAGGCGTCACGCCCTCTCACCGCGAGCCCGCGTTCGCGCCGCCGGCTCATCTCGTAGAGGCCGATGGCGACGAACGGACCGATGATCGCAAAGCCTGCGGCGATCGGAAACGCCAGTTGCAGCGCATTGCCAAGTGATGTCATCGCGAACAACGCAATTCCCGCAACGGCATAGAACAGGCCGACGAATATCGGGTAGGTCGGCATCGCGAAGAAGTCGTCGAACCCCTCCGCCAGAGCTGAGAAACAGTCGGCCGGCCCGATGCACCGCACCCGTGGCGTCGCAGTCAGAGCGTCTGGCCCAAAATAGACGTGGAAAGCGGAAGTCACAGCGGATCCTCCTTCATATCGTCTGCGCCAACCGAAATTCGGGCGTCAGCCAGGAGGAACTTAACGTCGCGATCTCGCGCCGACAGATCGGCTGAAGCTACACTCACCCGCGAGATTTGTCACCCGCAATCGAAGGGGGCTCTCGAGCCTCGCTCAACCCGAAGTTGCGCTTCGCGCTCTAACCGCCAGGGCTCGCCGTGACCCGAACATCTTCATGAGAGCGAGGATGACAGCAAGCGTCGCGCCATAGGCGACGACCTGCAGAACCGAAGGCTGGTCGGAATAGCCGATCAGCGTGTGCAGGACGCGCCCGAACAGGCTCGTATCCGACAAGATAGCGGACGTGTCCCAGGCGGTCTCGCTCAGCCTTGTCAAGACGCCGGCCTGCTGCAGGAACAACACGGCCTGCGCCGCGAGGCCCGCGGCGAGCAGACTGATCAGCGCCGTCGTGACTGCAAACAGGCGTCGTTGCGGAATCGCCACCAACCCGAGATAGGTGAGCGCCGTTACGACAACGCCGGCAGCCAGCCCGAGAAGCGAACCCATGACGAGCTCGGTCATTGTGGAGCCTCCTGCGGCGACAAGGCCATACATGAAGAGCGCCACCTCTGAACCCTCGCGCATGATCGCGACAGCGCAGACCACCCCCAACGCGAAGATCGATTGCGAGCCTGACCGAACGGCTTCGCCGACGCGCTTGACGTCGGCGGCGAGCTCTCGTCCATGGCTCGCCATCCAGACATTGTGCCAAGTCAGCATGACAACTGCGATCAGCAGGATCGAGGCATTGAAGATCTCCTGCCCGACGCCCGCCAAGGCCTCGCCGATGGCGCCGGCAAAGGCGGCGACAAGCGATGCGCCAACAATTCCGACCAGCACACCCACCATTATCGCGAGGCGGCTGCCGGGCAGACCCTTCGTGACCGCCAGAACGATGCCGACAATCAGTCCGGCCTCGATGACCTCGCGAAAAACAATGACGAGCGCGCCGAGCATGGCTGTTTTCTACCCGTATCTTGCCGACCGGCGGAGGCTTATTTGACGACCAGGAAGCCCTCGGTCGTATCCTCGTGGTAGTCGTCGAAGAAGCGATAGCGGCCCGGTCCCAGCGGCCGAATCTGGACGGCGATCTTTCCTCCACCCGGTACAACCTTCTCAACGCGAAGCGTCTTGCTTTCGAACTCAGAAGGCGTCGAGTTGAGGTTGAACAGGTCGATTGTAATCGGCTTGCCCGCGGGCGCCGTCGGCTCGGCAGGCGAGAACTTGTGGTCCTTGAGCGTTAGGCTGACTTTCGTGGACTCATCCGCAATTGCGACGGGGGCGCGCACTCCGAAGGCGATCGCCAGGCCGAGGACTACCTTTGAAACGACCCGCATACTTGTTAACTCCTGTCTTCCTTCCCACAGCCGTGACCTTCAGGCAGCTAGGTAGCGGGGAAGTCCGTTGGGACAACGCCCAAGTTTTCATCCACAGTGATACCCGCGATCAGGGTCGACGATTGCTGCGGGGTCGTGTGGCTGTTCAATCGAATGCGAAGAGTTGGTGTGTATCAGCAGCTAACACTCGGCGCCGTCTTCCCAAAGGCGCCGGCTGAAAATTGAAAGGATTTCAATTTGGAACCTTTTCAATTCCATTCGCGGCTGATGCTTCCGCCGGGCCCGGCGCGGGCGCACGAACGCCCGGGTGAGGAGGCTCGCCCATGATCTCGATTGGCCTGCCGAGGCTGCGTCGCGACCTGATCGGTGTGCGCCGCCTCTTGGTTCATGAACCAACGGACGCGTCTCGCGCGAAATTGTCCGTCTAAGCTCAAAAAACTCTTGCGTCGACGCGCGATTCACCCAAATAGTGAGGTTGCCCAATACGCACGTGCCTGTGGTCGTGTGTCGGTCGGCGGGGATCTGGACAAGAGGCCAGTTAACCGCCCCTGGAAGACCGGCAGCCGGAGGCGAACCGGCGAACCCCGCCCAACGGGGGACGCGACTTGAAGCAACGACGGACCGGGCTTTTTTGGTCTCTGCCGACCCTCCAAAGGTCGGCGCCCAAAGAGGCTTGTCTATCTTGCCGGGCGTGCGGACAGGGCATTTCCTCGTCCAAACGATGGCCCTGATCGCGTGGGGGTACCGTCCTCAGGCGTGTCGTGGCCACGGCGTAGCAGCTGGCCGCTCGAGCGGTCCGACGACGGCTTTCTTAAGCTATCGCCGGATCGCGCAGCAGTCGCGTCGGCGGGTCAACGATTGCGCGTCGCGTCTCCACCGCGCGTGTGCAGATCGCATCGCCGCGAATCCTTCATGTTTCCACGCGCGGAAACTTTCCGCGCGCTTGGGGGAAGCCGCGCATGACTGACCGCATCAAGGAGTTTCTCGTACGCAACCAGGAAGACGGCCCCCGACTGGTCGTCGATCTCGACGTTGTGCGGGAGAATTATCTGGGCTTCGCCAACGCTCTGCCCGACACGCGCGTGTTCTACGCGGTGAAGGCCAATCCGGCGCCCGAGATTCTCGATCTGCTGGCGGGGCTCGGCTCGTGCTTCGACACCGCCTCTGTGGGCGAGATCGAGCAGGCGCTGGCCGCTGGCGCGACGCCCGACCGCGTCAGCTTCGGCAATACGATCAAGAAGGAAAAGGACATCGCGCGCGCCTACGCGCTCGGGATCCGCCTTTTCGCCGTCGATTGCGAGGCTGAGGTGGAGAAGATCGCCCGCGCAGCGCCGGGCGCGAAAGTTTTCTGCCGCATCCTATGCGACGGCGCGGGCGCGGAATGGCCGCTGTCGCGCAAGTTCGGCTGCGCGCCAGAAATGGCGGCCGGTGTGCTCGAGCGCGCCCACGCGCTCGGCCTGATCGCTCATGGACTGTCGTTCCATGTCGGTTCGCAGCAGCGCAATCCGCGCATGTGGGATCGGGCGCTTAAGGTGTCGGCCGCAATCTTCCGCGACCTTGCGGAGCGCGGCGTGCAACTGGCCATGATCAATCTCGGCGGCGGCTTTCCGACGCGCTACCTGAAAGATGTGCCCGCAATCAAGACCTATGGGCAGACGATCTTCCGGGCGCTGCGTCGCCATTTCGGCAACCAGATTCCCGAGACCATCATCGAGCCCGGCCGCGGCATGGTCGGCAATGCGGGAATCATCGAGGCCGAGGTGGTGCTGATCTCAAAGAAGTCGAACGAGGACAAGAGCCGCTGGGTCTATCTCGACATCGGCAGGTTCAACGGTCTCGCCGAGACGCAGGACGAGATGATCCGCTATCCGATCCGGACGGGATATGACGACGACCAGGTCGGGCCCTGCGTCATCGCTGGCCCAAGCTGCGACTCGGTGGACGTCCTGTACGAGAAAGACCTGTACCTGCTGCCAGTCTCGCTCGAGATCGGCGCGAAGGTGCTGATCGAGGGAACAGGCGCCTACACGGCCACTTATTCCTCGGTTGGCTTCAACGGCTTCCCGCCGCTGAAATCCCATGTGATCTAGCCTTGTTTCGAGCCGGCTCACGCGGCCGGCTCGATCGGCCGAATCGACGGGGGGCCGCGGAAATGGTTCGCACCCCAGAGACGGGTCGCCTATCAAGCTTCCGCGCGAGCCAAATGGGCCGGCCGAACTCGGCGGCCTGGTTGTCCCGCCCTTTCGCGAATGGTGAAAGACCTTTGGCGTGCGGCCCCTCCACGATAAAACAGCGGCGAGCATCGGAGGCGCGAAGCGCGCCGACGCGGACCCGCGGACGATCACGATGCTGAAGCTGAGCGCCGGAATTGTGTTGTTTCGCCGTCGTCCCGCAGGTCTTCAAGTGATGCTTGTCCATCCGGGCGGCCCATTCTGGGCGAAGAAGGATGAAGGCGCGTGGTCGATTCCCAAGGGCCTTGCCGATCAGGGCGAGGATTTACTTGAAGCAGCGAAGCGCGAATTCCTTGAAGAGACGGGCATAGCGGTTGACGGCGAATTCCTCGATCTCGGCGCCCACAAGCAGCCGAGCGCCAAAACCATCGCCGCCTGGGCGTGCGAGGGCGATTTCGATCCGGCAACGCTGAAGAGCAACACATTCTCGCTCGAATGGCCTCCGCGTTCGGGGCGAATGGCTGAATTCCCGGAGGTCGACCGAGCCGCATGGTATTCCATCGACGAGGCGCTCGTGAAGATAAACAAGGGGCAGAAGCCGATCATCGCGGCGCTGGAAGCCTCGGTGGTTCGATCAGGCGCGCAATAAAACGAGGGGCAAAGCGAGCAATCTGCGGCTTGCCATTCGCATCCGCTCGTGAAACACGCGCTGCCCGAGACCTTTTCGTTAAGCGGATCCGTACATGGCGTTCTGGTTGGACATCGCGGCCTTTCTCCTCAAGGCCGTGATCATCGTCACGGCGTTTGGCGGCCTCGCCGTGCTCATCGCGCGCCTCGCGCGTTCGAACGAACCCAAGGACCAGGAGATCAAGGTCCGCTCGCTCGACGAGCGCTACGACGACATGCGCGACGCCATGGACGGCGAGTTGCTCGACCGGAAGGAATTCAAGGCGCTCGCCAAAAGCAGGAAGAAGGAGGCCAAGGCGGCCGCCAAGACACGGCGCGCCGAGGAGCCAGGAAAGCGAATCTTTGTGTTAACCTTCAAGGGCGACATGCGGGCGAGCGCTGTCAAACGCCTTGGCGCGGAGATCGACGCTGTCCTCATCGCCGCGCGGCCAGAAACCGACGAAACGGTGATCCGGATCGAAAGCCCCGGCGGGACAGTCACCGGCTATGGCCTGGCGGCGGCCGAGATTCTGCGTCTGCGCGACCGCAAGATCAAAGTGACCGCCTCGGTCGATCAGGTGGCGGCGAGCGGCGGCTACATGATGGCCTGCGCGGCGGACCGCATCGTCGCCGCGCCGTTTGCGATCGTCGGCTCGATCGGCGTTGTGGCGCCGGTCCCGAATCTCCATCGGCTTCTGAAGAAGAACGAGATCGACTTCGAGGAGATTACGGCCGGCGAGTTCAAACGCACCGTCTCCGTCCTGGGCGAGATCACGCCGGCGGGCCGCGAGCATTTCCGCGAGAAGCTCGACACGACCCACGAAGCGTTCAAGGCCCATGTCGCTGAGTGCCGCCCCAACGTGGACCTCGGCCGCGTCGCCAACGGCGATTATTGGCTGGCGCGGGAAGGAGTCGCGCTCGGCCTCGTGGACGAGATCATGAGCGGGGATGACCTCCTGTTCCGGGCCCGCGAACGCGCGCGCCTCTATGAAGTCTCGACTGAAGCGCGCAAGACCCTGCTGCAGCAGCTCCTGAGCGGCTTCGGGGGCGCGGCGCAGAAAGTGGCGGATGCGGCCATCGCCAGGCTTGCGGCACGCTGACCGGGGCCGTCACTTGAGCTCGTAGCAATTGACGATCGTGCGCGGATTTCGCGTCACGTCGTAAAGCACGCCGCACTGGACGAGCGCGTTCACGCCCAGGTGGCGGAACAGCAGGAGCGAGGTGCGGTTGTCGTAGCCGCTCGCATAGCCCGCGATCTCCCACCCTTGCGCGAGCAACTGCTCGACGGTCAGCGGCGGCGCCTCGGCTGCGGCCACGCCGGACGCCGCCAGCATCGTTGCAAGGCAAAGGCCTGAACGCATACAAGGCTCTCCGCGCGCCTGACCCACCCCGCTCTTTCTATCCGCGCCCTGCGATTGTCTCAATTCACTTTGCGAGTTGGTCGGCCGGCTGATGGCTGTTGCGCAAAATAGCGGCAGGATCGATCGTTTTTATGCTGGCGCCGGCGCAGCACGCCGGGCGATGATCGCGATCGATCTTGTGTCGGGAGACGAGCCTCGCATGACGGATGGTAGAGAGAGCCCGGCGCCGGAAGATCGCGACAAAGCCGAACCTCAGCGCGAACGGCCAGCGGGAAGCGCGACGGCTGCGGCGACCATAGTGACGCTCATCCTGGCGGCGATTGTCGGCCTCTCGGTCTGGTACCTCGCGCGGCCTCAGCCGCTTATCGTCCAGGGCGAAGCGGATGCGACCCGCATCGACATCGCCGCACGGGTCGACGGACGAGTGGGCAAGCGTCCCGTCGAGCGCGGCCAAAACGTCACAGCCGGGCAATTGCTGTTTGAGATCGACAATCCCGAACTGGTCACGAAACTGCGTCAGGCTGAAGCCGGCGTCGCTGTCGCAAAGGCACAGCTGGCCAATATTCTGGTAGGAACACGCGCGGAAATCGTTTCGCAAAAGAAAGCTGCGGTTGAGAGCGCTGACGCCAACTTCGCGCTCGCCGACAAAACCTACGCCCGCATCAAGGACCTCGCCGGAAGCGGCAATGCTCCGCTGCAACGTCTCGACGAAGTCACGAACTCCCGCGAAGTCGCGAAGCGGGATCAGGACAGGGCCAGACTCGCCTATGACGAGGCCGTGAACGGGGCGACCAAGGAAGAGCGTGCGATCGCTCAGAGCAATGTGCTCAAAGCGCAAGCGAGCGTCGACACCATCAAAGCCAGCGTCGATGAGCTGACGGTCAAGGCGCCGATCGCCTCGCAGGTCTATAAGATCGGGGCGGAGGTCGGAGAATATGTCTCCCCCGGCGTGCCGCTTCTCTCGCTGATCGACCTCGGCGACATCTGGCTGCGTTTCAATCTGCGCGAGGATTTGGTCAAGGGACTTAAGGTCGGCGACCGATTCAAGATGCGCGCGCCCGCGCTCGGCGACCAGGAGATCGAGGCGGAGATCAAGCTGATCGAGACGCGCGGCGAATATGCGGGATGGCGGGCCACGCGCGCGACAGGCGATTTCGACTTGAGAACCTTCGAAGTGCGCGCCTATCCGGTCTCGCTCCTTCCCGCGCTTCGGCCCGGAATGAGCGTCTATGCCGAGTGGCCAACAGCTGAGCACAAGTGAAAGCGCCGCCAAAGCCGGGACTGCTTCTGGTCGCGACGCGCGAGTTGCGCTGGATGCAGCGCGACGGTGTCGCGCTCATCTTGGCTGTCCTCGTTCCGGTCCTCGCCTTCGCCATTTTGACGC
The DNA here is from genome assembly GCA_963726105.1 of uncultured Alphaproteobacteria bacterium. Classification (GTDB taxonomy): domain Bacteria; phylum Pseudomonadota; class Alphaproteobacteria; order Rhizobiales; family Beijerinckiaceae; genus Roseiarcus. The sequence continues at coordinate 585,578 of CAVSBJ010000004.1, read as the reverse complement.
TTACTTTCAGCAATGCGGTCATCCGCAATCTTCGCGTCGCCATCGTCGACGCGGATCGCTCCGCCACTTCGCTCATCTATGTGCAATCGATCGCCTCCGCGCCGGGCGTCACCGTCGCGGAGCGATCGAGCGACATGAGAAGCGCGATGCAGGCGGTCCGGGCGGGCGACGCGATTGCGGCTGTCTACATCCCGGAGAATTTTGAGCGCGATCTCCTCGCCGGGAAGCGGCCGCAGGTGGTGTCGCTGTACAACAGGCAATATTTCACGCCGGGCAACAACGCCGCCTCGGCGATCTCGAGCGCCATCTCGGCGGCGACCGCTCAGCTGCCGCACGAGGCGGAGGGCGGCTACAAGCCCGGCGTCCTCGTCGCCGAGCAATATGTGCTCTCGAACCCGGCGCTGAACTTCGCCCAGTTCCTCTTGCGCGCGGTTCTGCCCACGGTGCTGCATGTCGTCACGGCGATCGCCGGCGGCTATGCGGTCGGCTCGGAGTTCTCCCAGCGCAGCAAGCGCGCCTGGATGCAAGCGGCCGGCGGTCGCCCGCTCGTTGCGCTCATCGGCAAATTCCTGCCTTTGTTCGCCATCTTCATCGTCATGATGGTGGTCGACGCCGCCATCATCCACGTCCTCTACGGGGTCTCCTTTCGCGGCGACCCGTTGCTGGTCGCTGCGTCAGCCTGCCTCCTGCTCATCGCCTATCTCTCGTTCGGCGCCTTGCTGGTGCTGCTGACTCAGGCGCTCCCGGCCGGCCTCAGCCTGATCGCCCTATTCTGCAATCCGGCGTTTGGCTTCGCTGGCGTGGGCTTCCCGGTTGTCGCGATGGGAGCTTTCCCGCAAATCTGGGGCTCGATCTTGCCCCTTCGCTGGTATCTCCAGATCCTGTTCGACCAGGCGGCGCGCGGCCTGCCGGCGTCAGATTCCGTCAAGCCCTTCATGATCCTCGCCGGCCTCGCTTGCCTCTATTTCGCGCTCGCCTGGGCGAGGCTGCGCGCCATCGCCAACACGCCGCCAAAACGAGAGGAGACGCTGGTGATCCGCCTGAGATACGGGCGAGGCGTCGCGATTGCGATGGGCAACGAGGTCCAGCGCATTCTTGGCGACCGCGGGGTCCTGGGCCTGATCGTGCTCGCGCCGCTCGTCTATGGAGCGCTCTACCCGCAGCCCTACCTCGGGCAGGTACTTCGCGGCATTCCGATCGCGGTCGTCGATCAGGATCAAACCGAGCTCAGCCGCGACCTCGTGCAGGCCTTGAACGCGGATGAGGCGATCGCAGTCAAGCTGCGGAGCGACACCATCGCCGACGCCCAATCCGCCCTCGACCGCCACGAGGTCTTCGCCATTCTCGCGATCCCTAAAGACACGGAGCGCCAAGTCTTGCGGGGCGAGAAGGCGCGGATCGCGGCCTATGTCGACGCCGCCTATTTCCTGCTCTATAGCCGGACCCTTCAGGGGATATCGGAAGCCGCCGCGACGGTCTCCGCCAACATCGCGACCCGCGGGGCGCGCAGCGAAGGAAGCCTCGTCTATGCGGCGATGACCCGCAACAGCTCGCCGATTGATTTTCTCTCCCAACCTTTGTTCAACCCGACAGGCGGCTACGCCAGCTACGTCGTGCCTGCCGCCTTCCTCCTCATCCTTCAACAGACGTTGCTGCTGGGAGTCGCCTCGCTCGGCGGCGCGGCTTACGCGCTCGGCGGCAGCGCAAACCGCTGGCTTCGATCCGGGGCGCGGGCCGTCTTCGGCCAGGCGCTTGCGCATCTCTGCTTCGCGCTGCCGGGACTTGCGCTCTATCTGATCGTGCTGCCGCGTGTTTACGGCTTTTCGACGCTCGGGCCGCTCGAGGATCTCATTCTTATGGCGGTTCCGTTCGTGCTCTCCGTCAGCTTCCTGGCCCAGTTCGCAAGCGCCTGGTTTCACCGTCGCGAGACTGCGGTTCTGCTTTTCATCGCCGTCAGCCTGCCGCTCTTCTTCCAGGTCGGCGTCTCCTGGCCGGTCGAAGCCCTTCCCGATTTCATCCGGGCCGCAAGCCGCATCATTCCCAGCACCTCAGCCATCGACGGATTGGTTCGCATCAATCAGATGGGCGCAAGCATTCTCGAGGTGAAACGCGACTGGACGACCTTATGGGTTCTGACCATCGTCTACGGACTGCTCGCTGTGCTTGCGACCCATTTCGCTTCCCGCCATGAGGGCCGCCCATGAACGCTAGAGGCCGGACCGTCGCGATCCTTGCGACGGTGCTTCTCATCGGAGCGGCCGGGGCCGTTGCATTCCGCTTCGAGACGCAGCGCAAAGCCACGTCCCCGCTCATTGGCGTCGTGCACGAGACGGAGATCCGCATCGCGCCCGAAATCTCGGCCAGGCTCGCTTCGATTGGGGTGAAACCGGGTGAAAAGGCGCGCAAGGGCGACGCGCTCGCGGCGCTGTCGAGCCCGGAGGTCGCAGCCTCGCTCGAGGAAGCGAAGGCGAACGCGGAATTGGCGCGCGCCAATCTCGCCAATGTCGTTGCGGGCGTGCGCCAGGAAGAGCGCGACGCCGCGGCGCAGAACGTCGCAATCGCTGCCTCCAACGTCACGCTGGCCAAGGAGCAGTTCGCTCGCGTCTCGGTGCTGGCGGCGAAGAATTATGCGAGCCGGCAGCAGTACGACGAGGATGCGGCCGCCTTGAGCACGGCGGAGGCCAGTCTCGTTCTCGCCAATGCGGCGTTGGACCAGACCAAGGCCGGACCGACGAAGGAAGAGGTCGCCGTCGCGCAGAGTGAGGTCGCTCTCGCGCAGGCGACGGTCGCTGACCTCGAGGCTCAGCTCGCCAAGACGACGCTGACTTCGCCGGTGGACGGGATCGCGCGGCTTCTCGTCGGCGAGCGCAGGCGAAGCGATCTCTCCGGGCCAGCCGGTTCTAACCCTCGGCGTCGCTGGCGACCGCTGGTTCACGTTCACGATCCGCGAGGACCGGCTTCAAGGCCTGACGATGGGTTCGAAGATCACTCTTGCAAACGGCCGCCGGAGATCGCTTCGAAGCCAAAGTCACCGAGCTCAGACCGCTCGGTGAGTTCGCGGTCTGGCGCGCCGCGCGCGCGGTCGGAGACCACGACATCAACACCTTCCTTCTGCGCGCCGACCCGACTGGGCCGACGCCGAAGCTTGAGCCGGGCATGACGGTGTGGATCGACGAGGGGCAAGCCGGGTAAGCCGGCTCAAAAGGCGGTGGCGCGCGCTTGCGGCGCCTATGCGCTGGCGCGCCTTGCCTCGCAGCCCTCCCTCCGCGCCGCCTGCGCCCGAACCATCGACGTGGACGCTTTCGGCGCTTGGCTTCACCGGCGTCGGAGCCCTCGCTCGCCGAACGGGCGCGGACGGCAAGGCCGACTGAATACACAATGCCGTGATCGCCCGGCGATGGTCGGCCCCGAGGCGCCCTCCGCGTAACAACCGCCGTCTTTCTGGCGAACTTGGCGCGGAGGCCGGGCGCGTCGTCCCCGCCTCGAAAGGAATCGCCCAAGATGCTGTCCAGACGCTCACTTCTCGCAACCATCGCCGCCATCGGTTTCGTCGTTCCCGCGCTGGCGGCCGCGCCAGTCGACTATTCGCCCGCCGCTTTCGATGCGGCGCTCAAGTCGGGCAAGCCGGTCCTCGTCTGGATTCATGCGACCTGGTGTCCGACCTGCAAGGCGCAGGCCCCCACTCTCGCTAAGATCGAGGCCGATCCGCAATATAAGGATCTGACGGTCGTCCGCGTCGATTTCGATTCCCAGAAGGACGCGGTGAAGCGCTTTGGCGCACGCATGCAGAGCACGCTCATCGCCTTCAAGAACGGTAAGGAGACCGGACGCTCGGTCGGCGAAACGGACCCCGCCGCGCTCACCGCGCTGGTCGCCAAGGCGATCTGACGCGCCCCGATGTCGCTGGGAACGCTCGGGCTTGCGCTGCTGGCGGGCCTGCTCTCCGTCCTTTCGCCCTGCGTGCTGCCGCTCGTGCCCATCGTGCTTGGCGCGGCGGCGGGCGAGGCGCGGGGCGGCCCGTTCGCGCTGGCCGCGGGCCTCGCACTCTCCTTCACCGCGATCGGCCTGTTTGTCGCCACTCTCGGCTTCGCCATCGGTCTCGACGGCGAGGCGTTCAGGACCGCCGCCGCAATCCTCATGGCCGCCGTCGGCCTCCTGTTGGCGGCGCCGGCCTTGCAGACGCGGCTCGCGGCGGCCGGCGGCCCGGTGACGGCCTGGGCCGACGAGCGCATCAACGCCCTCCCCTCACGCGGGCTCGCCGGACAATTCGGCGTCGGCCTCCTGCTTGGCGCCGCATGGAGCCCATGCGTCGGCCCGACGCTCGGCGCGGCCTCGGTGCTGGCGGCGCAGGGCTCGTCGCTCGCCCGCGTCACGCTGACCATGCTGGCGTTCGGGATCGGCGCAGCCGCGCCCTTGATCGTCCTCGGCCTCGCCTCGCGGCAAGCGATGGCGCGCTGGCGCGGTTACCTTCTCGTCGGAAGCAAGCGGGCCAAGACGGCCCTCGGGATCCTCATGATCGCACTCGGGCTCCTGATCGTGACCGGAGCCGACAGGACGCTCGAAACGGCGCTGCTCGACCGCTCGCCGCAATGGCTGACCGACCTTACGACGCGGTTCTGACGAAGCCCGTCCCGTTTCCGCCGTTTCGCTGATCGACAAGCGCGCTGCGCCTTGAACGGCCCGGCGCGCTTGTCTCGCAGCGGGCCCCCTGCTAGGGGGACACCCAATTCCCGACTTAGCTAGGACGTCTTCAATGGCCGCGCGCCAGTTCATCTATCACATGCGAGGTCTCTCCAAGACCTATCCCGCCGGCAAGAAGGTCCTCGACAACGTCAACCTCTCCTTCTACCCGGACGCGAAGATCGGCGTCCTTGGCGTCAACGGCTCGGGCAAGTCGACGCTCATGCGCATCATGGCTGGACTGGACACAGAGTTCGTCGGCGAGGGGTTCGTCGCCGAGGGAGCCAAGGTCGGCTACCTGCCGCAGGAGCCTGACCTCGACCCCGCCCTCGACGTGAAGGGCAACGCAATGCTCGGCGTGAAGGAAAAGCAGGCGATCCTCGATCAGTACAACGATCTCGCCATGAACTATTCCGACGAGACCGCCGATGAAATGACGCGTCTCCAGGACGAGATCGAGGCCAAGGGCCTGTGGGATCTTGAGAGCCAGGTCGAGCAGGCGATGGACGCGCTCGGCTGTCCGCCGGACGACGCCGACGTAACGAAGCTCTCAGGCGGCGAGCGCCGCCGCGTCGCGCTCTGCCGCCTGCTTCTAGAGAAGCCTGAGCTGTTGCTGCTCGACGAGCCGACCAACCATCTCGACGCGGAGACGGTCAATTGGCTCGAGGGCCACTTGCGCGCGTATCCGGGCGCCATCCTGATCGTGACCCACGACCGCTATTTCCTCGACAACGTGACAAGCTGGATTCTCGAGCTCGATCGCGGTCGTGGCATTCCTTACGAAGGCAACTACTCCGCCTGGCTCGTCCAGAAGCAGAAGCGACTCGAGCAGGAAGGCCGCGAGGACGCCGCCCGGCAGCGCGCGCTTGCCGAGGAAAGCGAGTGGATCGCCTCATCGCCGCGAGCGCGTCAGACCAAGTCCAAGGCGCGCATCGCGGCCTATGACGAGCTCGTCAGGAAAAGCAACGAGAAGGCGCCGACCGCTGCGCAGATCGTCATCCCCGTCTCCGAGCGGCTGGGCCAGAACGTCGTCGACCTCGTCGATCTCAGCAAAGGCTACGGCGACCGGCTCCTCGTCGACAAGCTTTCGTTCAAGCTGCCGCCCGGCGGCATTGTCGGCGTCATCGGCGCCAACGGTGCCGGCAAGACGACGTTGTTCCGCATGATTACCGGCCAGGAGAAGCCGGATTCCGGTGAGATCAAGATCGGCGAGAGCGTTCAGCTTGGCTATGTCGATCAGTCGCGCGACGCGCTCGACGGCAAGAAGAACGTGTGGGAGGAAATCTCGGGCGGCTACGACCTCATCACGCTCGGCAAGCGCGAGATGAACAGCCGCGCCTATGTCGGCGCCTTCAACTTTAAGGGGGCGGACCAGCAGAAGAAAGTTGGCCAGCTCTCCGGCGGCGAGCGCAACCGCGTGCATCTCGCCAAAATGCTGAAGAGCGGCGCGAACCTGCTTCTGCTCGACGAGCCGACCAACGATCTCGACGTCGACACCTTGCGCGCGCTTGAAGAGGCCCTGCTCGATTTCGCCGGCTGCGCCGTCATCATCAGCCACGACCGCTTCTTCTTGGACCGCATCGCCACCCACATGCTGGCTTTCGAAGGCGACAGCCATGTCGAGTGGTTCGAGGGCAATTTCGCCGATTACGAGGAAGACAAGAAGCGCCGCCTCGGCATCGACAGCGTCATCCCGCACCGGCTGAAGTATAAGAAATTCAGCCGCTGAGGCGTCGCGGACTATGGCCAAGAGAAGCGGCGACTGGCCCAGTTTCTGGAGAGAGCGGGCTGCGCCGCACGATAAAGACGTTGAATGCTTCATCAAAAATTTCGCGGCTGGGCAGCAAGAAGTAGGCAAACTTGAAGCGGTAGCTTCGTTCCAGGACAAATTTGATGAAAATCGAGATTTGAAACGATCTGAAGGATCAAATTCGAAACGGGTAGCGATCCACTATTCTTACTATACCTCAGAAACAGTTAACGCGCTCTGTGAGGCCGCGCAACTTCATTGGAAGTCTGGTGATTTTGTGGGCTTTTGCCTGATCGGAAGACTGATATTCGAATACGCGGCAGCTATACATTATGTATTGAAATCGATTCGACACGGAAAAGCGACAAATGACTGGCGGGAAGCGTCAAGTAACTTATCTACGCTTTTGATAGGAACGCGACGGCCATTTTGGTACGAATGGCTCCCGACGAACCAAGAGCTACCAAAAAGTATCAACGTACTTACGATGATAAAGCATTGGATCGAGCAAAATCCTAGTAGTGAAGATGATTATGCGTTTTTGAGTGAAGCTTGCCATCCAAACTTCCAACTCACTATTACTTGTATAAAGCTGGTTCGTCGGGTGACCTCGGCGTGTCTCTGGTCACTGACGGCCTCATAAAAGAACATCTCTCAAGAAATGTTGATATTATACGAAGGGCCACTCTAAGTATTGGAAGTAATATTGGAGAGATTTCGAATTGAGTAGCGACTATGCGCGAGGCTAATTAAAACCGGGTACAAGGTGCCCAACGGCCCATCTGCCAGCGTGAACACTGACGGGCTGGCTACCCCACCTTCTCGCCCAGCAACCTTTTAACGAGCGACTGAGGGGCGTCGCGTTAGGGTGGTGACCTGCTAACCGGGAACCCCAGCGAGATCATGTTCGTGCCGGGCTGGAGGTGGGGTAGCCGAGCGCGCCCGGTACCCTCGACGGCGCGTTGCAAGCGCCTTAAGCTCGCGATTTAGCAACATTCTAAATCAAAAATCAGACCCGAATGGCGAGCCTCAGAACGGCAGCCTGACAATGCGGGCAGCCGGTCAAAGGAGGAAACATGTGTCATCTTTTTGCAAGCCAGTGCCCAAACAGCTACGCCTTCGAAACCCGCTCCATCCGGCTGAACGGCCAGAGCACGAGCATTCGCCTGGAAAGAGTGTTCTGGGAGATCCTCGAGGACATCGCCGCGGCTGAGAGAATGACCGTGCCGCGTTTCATCTCGACGCTGCATCAGGAAATCTTGCTCCTGCGCGGAGAGGTCCCCAATTTCACCTCGCACCTGCGTTGCATCTGTGTCACCGCTCGGGCTCCAACAGAGGCCGGCGCAAGAACGCGAGCGGAGGCGGCATGAAACTCGCGGCCTGCGTAGTAAGCTGATAACACCCGCCCGCCTCCGCCTGCGCTAACGTCACCGTTTCTCGCTGCCCTCATGCGGCGACCTGGGCCGGGTGAGACATGGCGAAAGCGATCCACACGATGATCCGCGTGCTGGACGAGGCGCGGTCGCTCACTTTCTACAAGAAAGCGTTCGGACTCGATATCGCCGATCGCCTCGACTTCCCCGACTTCACGCTTGTCTATCTGTCGAATTCCGAGACGCCTTACGAACTCGAGCTCACGATCAACAAGGATCGCACCGCTCCTTACAATCTTGGCGACGGCTACGGCCACGTCGCCTTCGTCGTGCAGGACCTCGACGGGGAGCACCGCCGTTTCGAGGCCGACGGTCTCAAGCCCCGCAAGATTGTCGAGTTCAATAACGAGGGAAAGCAGATCGCGCGCTTTTTCTTCGTCGAAGATCCGGATGGCTATAAGATCGAAGTGCTGCAGAAGCGCGGCCGCTTCCGCTAAGCCGTCCGCGCCCAATGAATTCGAAGCCAAAACAGGAGGAGACACCCATGACGGCAACCGACGCCACCCTCGCGAGGGCCCTGTCCAGACGCGGGTTTCTGCAACGATCTGCGAGCGGTTTCGCCGCCGCGATCGCGATCACTTCGACAGGCGCCCTGCTCAACGCCTCCGAAGCGTGGGCCCTCGACGTCAAGGGCCTGAAGCCCGAGACGATGAAGACCCTGATCCTCGTCGCCCGCGACATCTACCCGCATGACAAGGTCGCCGACCGCTACTACGCGATCGCGATGAAAGGCTACGACGACAAGGCCGCGGGCAGCCCCGAGATGAAGGCTCAGGTTGAGGGATTCGTCGCCGCGCTCGACGGGGCCGCTGGCGCAGGAGGCTATGTCGGCCTGCCCTGGGAGGCGGATCGAGTCGCAATCCTCAGGAACCAGAGCGCGGATCCCATCTTCGAGACGATCCGCTCAGGCCTCGTCGTGTCGCTCTACAACCAGAAAGAGATCTGGCCGATCTTCGGATACGAGGGCGAGTCCTTCTCCAAGGGGGGCTACATCGAGCGCGGCTTCGACGACATCAGCTGGCTCTGACCGCAACAACAAGATTCCATTCACGCGAGGAAACGGACATGGCAGCGAAATTCGATCAGAACGACGACACCGTCGTCGTCATCGTCGGGTCGGGCGCGGGAGGCGGCACGCTTGGCAACGAGCTGGCGCAGAAGGGCGTCAAGGTCGTCGTGCTGGAAGCGGGCAAGCGCTTGGACTTCTCGGATTTCATCAACGACGAATGGCCAAGCTTCACCCAGCTCGCATGGACGGATATGCGGACGACCTCCGGCAGCTGGCGGGTTCACAAGAATTTCCCCAACCTGCCGGCCTGGATCGTCAAGTCGGTCGGCGGAACGACGACCCACTGGGCAGGCGCTTCCCTCCGCTTCCAGGAGCACGAGTTCAAGGAGGCGTCGACCTACGGGCACATCCCGGGCGCCAATCTCCTTGACTGGCCCATTACCCTCGCGGATCTCGAGCCCTATTACGCCAAGGCCGAAGACAAGATGCGCGTCACCCGCACGGGCGACCGGCCTGGTTTGCCGGGCAGCAACAATTTCAAGGTCTTCAAGGCTGGCGCGGACAAGCTTGGCTACAAGGAATGCCATACCGGCCGGATGGCGATCAACTCCGTTCCCGGCGACGGCCGGGTCGCCTGCCACCAAACCGGCTTCTGCTTCCAGGGCTGCAAGTGGGGCGCGAAATGGTCGACGCTCTACACCGAGATCCCGAAGGGCGAAGCGACCGGCAACATGGAGGTTCGCCCAGAGTTGCATGTCGCGCAGATCGAGCACGACGCCTCGGGCAAGGTCACCGGCGTCACCTATTTCGATGCGGAAGGCAAGCTGCAACGCCAGAAGGCGCGTATCGTCGCGGTCGCGGGCAATTCGCTCGAAAGTCCGCGGCTTCTGCTCAACTCCGCCTCGTCGAAATTTCCGGACGGGCTCGCCAATTCCTCGGGCCAGGTCGGCCGCAACTACATGCGGCACACCACGGGGTCGGTCTACGCCATCTTTGAGCAGCCCGTGCACATGTACCGGGGCACGACGATGGCCGGCATCATGCGGGACGAAGCGCGAAACGATCCGAGCCGAGGCTTCGTCGGCGGTTACGAACTGGAGACGCTGTCGCTCGGCCTGCCCTTCATGGCCGCTTTCCTCGATCCCGGCGCCTGGGGTCGCGAGTTCACCACCGCGCTCGATGGCTATTCGAATATGGCGGGGATGTGGATCGTCGGCGAGGACATGCCGCAGGAAACGAACCGGATCACGCTCAGCGACCAGAAGGACAAATGGGGCCTCCCCGTCGTGGACGTGCATTTCGACGACCACCCGAACGACATCGCGATGCGCAACCACGCCTTTGGACAGGGCAAGGCGATGTATGAGGCGGTGGGCGCGACGCGGACTTTTCCAACGCCGCCCTATCCTTCAACCCACAACCTCGGCACGAACCGGATGAGCGCCAACGCGCGCGACGGCGTGGTGAACAGTCACGGCCAGACGCACGACATCAAGAACCTGTTCATCTCGGACGGCAGCCAGTTTACGACCGGAGGAGCCGAGAACCCAACGCTGACGATCGTGACTCTCGCGATCCGTCAGGCCGACTACATCGCCGACCAGATGAAGTCGAACACGATCTGAGCAGGCCGGCGGCTGAAATAAGGAGAGCGCAGGGGGACGCGCTCTCGACCTCCCGCCTTAGCCCAAGTCCGCGAGCGCGACCCCCTGCCCCCGCGCGGCCTCCGCGAGCCGCGCGTCCAGGGTCGCCAATGTCGCGCCGGCGTTTTCACCGTGGCCAAATGCAGCGCGTCCGCGGCTGCGAGCTTCGTCGCGAAATCCCGGACAAGGCTTTCGGCGATCAGAAGCGGAAGGAGAACGGAAGCGTCGAAATAGATCAATCGCGTTGACCGTCCCGCATCCGGCGAATGATGTCGACGCCGTTCTTACCGAGCCCAGGCCGGGATGTGGCGCGCTCCACCATTTTCGCGGCAAGCTCATGGCTCGGTTGCCGAAGCGGACGCTCGAGCGCTGAGCGCAAATAGGCGACCCCCTTCCGTGGCGGGTGATGGCGACGTCTTCGCCCTCCTCCGCCTTCTTCACGAGACTCGACAATCTGTCCTTCGCTTCGGCAATCGAATATGCGCCCATCTCGCCGGCCCTTGAATTCTGGCTACCGATAGCCCGAATAGCAAATGCGGGCGCCGATAGGCAAGCTCATGGGCCCGACAGCCGTTTCAGATCTGCCAATGCCCTCAACAAGGCGCCGGTACGTTTGTGATGACGTCCGTTCCCCTTTTGCGATCGGCGCTCCCCCCGCGCGAGTGTTAATCTCGCCTCCTGAAGCCGTTGCGAGGAACCCTTGATGATCGTCGTCTTTGACATCGGCAACGTTCTGGTGCGCTGGGATCGACGCTATCTCTACCGCAAGGTTTTCGACGACGAGGAGCGTATGGAGCGCTTTCTGGCGACTGCGCTTGGGATGGATTTTGTTTCGCATACGGACATCGCCCAAGACTTCGCGGCCGCGGTCGCCATGCGGACCAAAAGTTTTCCTGAATTCGCCAAGGAAATACGCATGTTCCACGAGCGCTGGATTGAGACGCTCGGCGAACCGATCGAGGAAAACGTCGCGCTGCTGCGCCGGTTGCGCGCGGCCGGCAAGCCGGTCTACGCGCTGAGCAATTTCGCTCACGAAACCTTCGCGCTTGCCGAGCGCAAGCACGATTTCCTGAGCGAATTCGACGACCGGGTGATCTCCGGTGATGTCGGCTTGGTGAAGCCGGACGCGGGCATCTATGAAATCCTGTTCAAGCGCGCCGGGCGGCAGCCGAGCGAACTCCTGTTCATCGACGACTCGCCTCCCAACGTGCGCGCTTCCGAATCTCTCGGCATGCCGGCGATCCATTATGGCGCTGGCGTCGATCTGGAGAAGGAGCTCGTTGCCCGCGGCGTCCTGCCCTGAAGAGTCCGCGAGAGAACTGAACGCGTCATTGATTTTGCACCCACGGGCTGCTCTACTCGGTAGTGGCGCGATGAAGCTTTGTTGCTTGCCCATTCGGGAGGCGCCGTGACAACTGAGACCCGCAAGCTCGCGGCGATCCTTGCCGCCGACGTGGTTGGCTTCAGCCGGCTGACTGGCGCCGATGAGGACCGGACGCTGGCGCGGCTCAGGGCGCTCCGAAGCGATCTCATCGATCCGACAATCGCCGTTCACAAAGGCCGAACGGTCAAGCGCACCGGCGACGGCGCGATCGTGGAATTCCGAAGCGTGGTCGATGCGGTGCGCTGTGCGCTCGAAGTTCAGAACGCGATGGCGGAGCGCAACTCGGGCGTGCCGGAGAACAAGCGCATCGAATTTCGCATGGGGGTTCATCTCGGTGACGTGGTCGAGGAGAGCGACGGCGACCTGATGGGCGACGGCGTCAACATCGCCGCGCGACTGGAAGGCGTCGCTAAGCCCGGCGCGATTTGCCTCTCGGAGGACGCCTATCGGCAGGTCAAGTCTCGGCTCGATCTGAATGTCAGCGATCTGGGCGCGATGGCGCTAAAAAACATCTCCGAACCAGTGCGCGCCTACTCGGTCGAGGTCGGCAAGCCAGGCGCCAAGCCCAAGCCGCCGCCCCAAAGCCGGCTCATTCAAGCTGTGGCCGCGGTGGCAGCGCTCATTGTTGTATCGGGGGCCGTGGCTGCCGCATGGTATTTGGCGCCGGCCAAAACCGCGGCGGTCGTTGCGTCGTCGGGACTGCCGGCGGCCGGTTTCGACATTCCGACGGTCGCGATCCTGCCGTTCGCCAACGCGACCGGCAATCCGCAATTCGACCCGCTCACCCAGCGTATCGCTCAGAAGACGAGGGACGCAGCCGGCAACACGACGATCTGGCGCATCATCGGCCGCCCCGGAGGCGCGGCCGGGAGCGCCGCCGACCCTATCGACGCCGGGCGGCAATTAAACGCCGACTATGTCGTCACCGGAAATGTCGAGGCCGGCGGCGATGCGCTCCACGTCACGTTCCAGCTCGACGACGTCCATTCGGGCGCGCGCCTCTGGTCGCAGACGATTTCGCCCGTCCTCGAAAACCCCAATACCGCTGCCGCCGAAGCCGAGGTCACGAGGCGGGCGGAAGCGCGGTTGCGCAACGCCATCCTCGACGCGGAGCGCGCGCGCCTTTCGTCTGCGGGGGATATCGAGAAAACGACCTGGGGCTGCGTCGTCAAGGGTTTTGCAGCCAACACCAGGCCGGACGTTGCTGCAGGCGCTCGAAAGTGCCTTGAAGCGGCGGCAGAGAGAGAGCCATCGAACGCCAATGTGTGGGGAGCGCTCGCCGATGTCATCCAAAACCAGAGGGTGTGGGGCTGGGGATTGCCGCCTGAGGAGGCGAGTGTCGAAAATCGCTCGCATCTGGCGGACCGGGTGTTGCAGGCGGGTCTGCGCGCCCAAGATCTCGCGCCGCTGGACCCCTTGACGCAACTCCGCGTCGCTATGGGCTATTATGCAACATGTCAGCCGGAGCGCGTTCTGGTCGAAGCGGAAAAAGCGGCGGCGCTCGCACCGTACGACGCTAACGTTTTTGGAGCCCTTGGACTATGGGTGGCGTTCACCGGTCACTGGGACGAAGGGACGGCGTACGCCGAAAAGGCCATCAAGCTGGCGGGGCCCTCGGCGCTCCCGTACTGGTGGTGGCCATCAGCGAAGCGGCATTGGTTCCGGGGCGAATATCCCGAGGCCTATGAGGCGTTCCAGCGCGCGTACAGCGAATTGTTCTGGCTGTCGCATCTCGATCTCGCCTACACTCTGCCGTTCCTCGGCCGCGTCGACGAAGCCAAGCAGCATGTCGCAGCGCTTCTCAAGATGGTTCCAACGATGACCATTCGCGAGGCCGACGCGTTCTACAAGCTGGTGTGCTTCGACGCCGCCTATCGGGAGAAGATGGGGGGCGCTCTGCGCCAGGCCGGACTGCCGGAGTAAAGGCGTCTTGCGCTCTCGCGAAGCGGCCACGATTGTGGTCGGCAGATTTTTTACCTTTCCGAAAAAACTTTGATATATAGTTTGTTTTTATCAGACCGGGGTGGCGGCGTCCAAAAACTTTTACACAATTGCAGAAAAATGAGGTTAACTTATTGAAAACAAAGAGTCTCGCCCAGAATCGCCCACCTCGATTTTGGCCCCGTCATTCCTCCCCCAGCCTCTTCGGCTCGAGCGCCGTATCGCGCACATGGACGACGGCGGTCGCGTCGGCATAGAGGCGCCGCCAGCCGTGCTCCCGGTCGAGGACGGCGACGATCCGGTTATCGGGAGCGAAGATCGTCCAGGCAATGTCGTAGCGCTTGAGGGCGTCCTCGACGGCTTCACGGTCGCCGCTCCGAAGCTTGTCATAGAGGTTCAGCATCCCGTCGCCGTAGAGCTCGACGCGGGCGTCGATGAACGGCCGCACATGCTCAAAGATGAGAAAGCCGCCAAAGGCATAGTCGTTGAGGACGAGCTTGCGCCTCAACTCCGGCGCGACCGCGCTCAAGGCCGAGATCGGAGCGCTGGCCCCGTCGGTCTGCTCGATCGGGAAGATGAGCCGCGCGCCGCCGACCGTGAGCGCCGCCGCAACGGTCGCGCTGACCGCGATGCGCGCGAGGCTCCGCCACGCTCCACTCGCGCCCGCCATGCCGATCGCTCCGGCGATCGGCCGCGCCAGCAGCATCGGCGCGAGGATCCCGAGCAACACCTCGTGGCGCGAATGCTGAAGCGCCATCGCCACGAGCGCGATCATGAGCGCGGCGCGGATCGGCGGCATGGCGAATGGCCGGGTCAACGTGAGCCCGAGCAGAGTCAGCAAAGCCAGCTCCATTGTTCCGATATGGCTGAAGTCCTGCGCCCGCCATTCGCTGATGCGCGACAGGTTCTCGACTGACATCAGCCGGAACGGAAGGAGAAACGCGTCGGCGCCATACGGATTGAGAAGCGCAGCGACGAGAGCGGCGAGAGCGAACGCCCCCCATGCGCGCGCGGCTGCGAGACGAGCTCCGAGCAGCGCCTCGCTCACCGCCTCGAGCGCAAACGGCCCGATCAGAATAAGGCCAAAGATGAATCCGCCATGCATGTTCGCCCATGCGGTCATGAGGGCGGCGAGCCCAAGCGGCGGCGTGCGGCCGCGAGCGCGCGCGGCGATAAGCCCGGCGCCCCAGGCAGCCGCGAGCGGGAGCGCCAGCACGTGCGGCCGCGCGAGCAGGTTCGCCGTGAGGAGCGAAAGGCCAATCGCGACAGTCGCGATCAGCGGGGCGCCCCGAAGTTCACGCGCCGCGCTCAATCCGACGATCAGCGCGGCGACCGCAACGGCAGCCCCGGTCAACACCACGACGCCGCTCCATCCTCCGAGGCGAAAGGCGAGCGACAGCAAAACTTCCGACAGCCATTCATGCGCGGTCCAAGGCGCGCCGGCCATCGAACCGCTGAAAGGGTCGAGGCGCGGCGTGGCGCGATGAGCGATGATCCATTCGCCCGTCGCCACGTGCGACCAGGTGTCGCCGTCGCCCAGCACCTGGGGCGAGAGGGCGGCAAGTGTGAACAGAAAGAGCGCAATCGCGGCCAAGCCGAGCCCGCTCGGTCTGGTATCGGACAACTCGTTGCTCGCGGATCGGGCGAACGGCAAGGCGAAGGACATCGCCCCAACCTGCCAAACTCGCGATAATTCCGCGTTAAATCGAGGGCGCTCCTTGCATGACGCGCGTCATGGCGCTTTTGTCGCCGTCACGCGTACAATGCCGGCTTGTCACGCAACTTGATCGGCTCCCGTGCGCTGCTCTCGAGCGCCTTCACGCCGGCGAGCGTCGCGGCGGTCGCGACATAGCCGTCCCACGCGCTCGGACCTGCGGCGCCGCCCTTGGCCGCCGCGCTGATCCAGGCGCGGAACTCCGCGTCGAAGGCCGGGTCGAACCGTTCCGACCAGTCCGCGAACACGCGGCCTGAAAAGGCTCCGTTCACCTTGAGAACGACCTCATTTTGCTCGGCGAGGCTTACTGTCCCCATTTCGCCGATCACCTCGCCGCGAATGTCGTAGCCATAGGCGACGTGAACCGAGGTCTCGATCGTGACCAGCGCCCCTGAGCGCATGTCCATGAGCGTGAACAACGGGTCAGCGACCCCGCCAGCGCGACTGTTCCCGCGTGGCGCCTTGACCGCGATCGCGACAGGCTCATCATCAAGCAAGAACCTCGCAATGTCGATGTCGTGCACCGCCGTATCGGTGATCGCCATCATCGCCTTGAAGTGGGCGGGAGAAAAGGCGTTGCGATGGACGCTGTGAAACATCAGCGGCGCTCCGATCGCGCCCTTCTGGATCGCCTCCTTCATTGCGCGATATTGCGTATCGAACCGGCGCATGAATCCGATCTGGACGAGCCGTCTTCCAAAGGCGGCTTCCGCATCGAGGATCGCCGAACAATCGGCTTCGGTCGTCGCCATCGGCTTCTCGCAGAAGACCGGCTTGCCGGCTCGGATCGCTGCGATCACATAAGCTGCGTGCGTATCGCCCCACGATGTGACGATGACCGCATCGACGTCCTTCGCCGCGATAAGCTCTTGGCCGGTCGGATAAGCTTCCGCCCCGGGAAGCTTCGCCGCAACCTCAGTCGCCCGGCCGGCGTCGGCGTCGCTGACCGCGACGATTCGGGCGCCTGCGAGCGTCTCGGTCAGGCGGCGAATGTGCTCCTGCCCGATCTTCCCCACTCCGACGACGCCGATGTTCAGTGTCATGGATTATCTTCCTCCCTCGCGTCCGCCGCTCAATATCCGACCGCCAGCGTCCCCCTTTGACGCAAATCCGACGCCCCCTCAAGCTCGCCATCCGGGGTCCGCACGATCGTGTTGGCCGAGCCCATGGCGTTGCGCACCACGACCTTGTGGCCCATCGCCTCGAGCAGTCGAATGGTGTCTGGCGACATGCCGCGTTCGATGCGCAATTCATCCGGCCAAAGCTGGTCATGCGCGCGCGGCGCATTCTCCGCTTCCGCGACGTTGAGGCCGTGATCGATCACGTTGAGCATGATCTGCAACACCGTCGAAATGATGGTGGAGCCTCCCGGGCTGCCGGTCGCCATCACGAGCTCGCCGTCCTTGAACACGAGCGTCGAACTCATGGATGAAAGCGGCCGCCTCGCGGGTCCGGGCGCGTTGGCGTCGCCGCCCGTGAGTCCGTAAGCATTCGTGGCGCCGGGCTTGGCGGCGAAGTCGTCGAGCTCGTTGTTGAGGAGCACTCCCGTTCCCTCAGCGACCAAGCCGGACCCGTAGGGAAGATTGAGCGTGTAGGTGTTGGCGACCGCATTCCCCTCACCATCGACAATCGAGAAATGCGTCGTCTGATCGCTCTCGTAGCGCTGAGGTTCGCCAGGCCGAATCTCGGCGGCTGGACGGGCCCGGTCGAGCGCGATCAGCGACCGCAGATGCTCCGCGTATGGCTTCGAGGTGAGGCCGGCAAGCGGGATCTTGATGAAATCGGGATCGCCGAGCCAAGCCGCGCGGTCGGCATAGGCGAGCTTCTCGGCTTCGGCCATTTCGTGCAGGGAGGCCGCCGAATTGAGCCCCTGCGAAGCCAGCGGAAAGCCTTCGAGAATGTTGAGAATCTCGATGATGTGCGCCCCTCCGGACGAGGGCGGCGGCATCGAGACGACGGCATAGCCGCGATAGGTTCCGCGGACCGGCTCGCGCTCGACGGCGTGGTAACCAGCCAGATCCTCGACCGTCATTCGCCCACCCGCCGCACTGACGGCCTTGACGATCTTTTGCGCCACCGGCCCCGTGTAGAAAGCCGCCGCGCCTTTGGCGGCGATCATCTCGAGCGTTGCGGCGAGATCGTCGAGCGCGATGTGATCGCCGGCCTGCGGTACGCTGCCGTCCGAGCGCAGATAGGTGCGCGCCGATGAAGGGTGACTGGCAAGCGCCTTTGCCGCCAGCGGCAAAGAATCGGCGACGTCGTCATCGACCGTGAGGCCCTGCCGCGCGAGCGCGATCGCCGGCGCGATCAGATCCGCGAAGGAGAATTTGCCCGAGCCGTACTTGCGCCAGGCAAGCTCGAGGCCGGAAACGGTTCCCGGCACGCCGATCGCGAGACCGGAATAGCGCGACTTGAACGGGTCGGCCTTGCCATTGGCGTCGAGAAACACGTCCCTTGTCGTCGCGGCAGGCGCGGTCTCACGGTAGTCGATCGCGATCGTGCGATTGAGATCGGCGCGATAAACCAACATGAAGCCGCCGCCGCCGAGATTGCCGGCGCGCGGCAAGGTCACGGCGAGAGCGAAGCCGGCCGCAACAGCCGCATCGACGGCGTTGCCCCCGCGCTTCAAGATGTCCAACCCGACGCGCGAGGCCGCCGCTTCCTGACTGACGATCATGCCATGCTCGGCGATCACCGGACGCGCCGTGGCGAGGGGCGAGATGACCGGGTCGGCAGCGGCTGGAGCGAAGCAAAGGAGAGCGAGGGCGGCGAATTGGAACGGTCTCAAACAAGGATCCTCGAGACGTGGCTCACGCGATCATAGGGAATCGACCCCGCTCGCGTCGATTCTGATCGGGCCTGAAAGCTCGGCGGGGCCTCTACCCGATCACCATGACTGCGTCGCGAGCGAGGCGCGGAGCCAGCTTGCGCATGTCGGCGGCCGAAATCGCGACGCAGCCGGCGGTCGGCGCAAGGTCAGCGCGCGCGAGATGGAAGAAAATCGCACTGCCGCGTCCCTTGGCCCGCCGAGAGAAATTCTGGTCGAGCACGAAGGTCAGATCATAGAGATGGTCCTCGCGCCACATGCGGTCGGTGCAGTCATGGGCCGGCAGACGCATCGGCCGATTGTAGCGCCCGCTCGACGGCTCCTCGCACCATCCCTGATCGCGGCGCAGAGGCTTGAGCGGCGCCCCGGTCGCCCTTAGCCGCACACGGTCGGCCCGATAGTAGCCCCATAGAAGCTGGAACCGCCCCGCCGGGGTGCCCTTGTCGCCCTCGCGCTTGTTGCGGACGACGCCTGCTAGGCCCAACGCGCACCGGATGCGGAACGGGCCAGCGGTCAGCCAGCCGCGCGCCCCGTTTCCTGCAAGGGGCCGCACCCGCAATTGCGAGAGGCGTCGAGGCGAGTTCATCGTTAGTGGCAGAACAACGACGCGCGCGAAACGTCAAGTCAACGCGCGAACGGTCTCTTCCGAGCCCATCTATAAGAAGCGTCCGGCGAGGCGTGGCGATCCACAACGAGACCCCTGGCGGTCCGCCAGCGGCGTAAGGCAGGCATCGACGGTTCCGGCGGTCTAGCTCGGGGTAGGGAAAGCAGCCCCGTGTGCAACCCGATCGACCGAGGCTTGCGACATCGCCAAGGCTCGCGATATTCGCAGGGCCGCGCAAGCCGCGCCATAGCCATTGTCGATATTGACGACCGATATTCCGGGCGCGCAGCTGGCAAGCGCGGCGTGCAGCGCTGCCGCGCCGCCCGATGCGACGCCATAGCCGACGGACGTCGGCAATGCGATCACCGGGCTCGAAACCAGACCGCCAACGACGCTGACCAAGGCTGCGTCCATACCCGCGGCGACGATGACGACAGGCGACAATCGAATGTCGTCGATCCTTTCGAGAAGGCGCCAAAGGCCGGCGACGCCGATATCCGTATATTCGCGACACGATTGCCCGGCGAAGGCCAGAGTCCGCGCGGCTTCCCGACCAACCGGCAGATCCGAGGTCCCGGCCATGACGATCGCCACTGGCGCTGTGACGAGCGCCGGATGAGGGCGGCCAAGAACGGCGGTGCGGGAGAGGAGGTCGTATTCAAGTTCGGCCCCGTGGCGCGCGCGAAGGGCTTCGTACTTTGATGGCTCGAGACGGGTGAGCAACATATGACCCGTCTTCGCCCTGACGGTGTCCACGATTGCCGAAATCTGGTCAACGGTCTTGCTCTCGCAGAACAGGGCCTCGTCCAAACCGATTCTCGCTCCGCGCGCGAAATCGACGTTGAATTCCGGCCTCATGCGGGCGAGTGCACGAAGGCGCTACCGTTGCGATAGGGCTCGAATGACAGGTCGAGCGTCGGCCCAATCTCGGCGAAGATCCGAGCCGCGTTCGCACGCACCTCCGCTTCGCGCTGGCCAGCAATCGCTGCGAGGGTTTCGTAATCCAGCTCGATCACGACTCCCCTCGCTCGCACCCGGCATCGAACAGTTCCGGTTGGAAAATCCTTTGCTATGCTTCGCTCCACCGCATGGATCGCCTTCAGGACCTCTGGGCGAATCGCGATGCCGGTCTCAACCCGACTCGAAAGACAGGGTGCGGCCGGGAGCTCGGAGACAGCGCCCAATCCCAGGTCGCGAGCAAGCGAACGGACCGCCCTTTTGTCGATTCCGGCCTCGAGATAAGGGTGGCGGACCGAATGAAGTTTGGCGGCCTCCAGCCCTGGCCGATATTCCCGCAGGTCATCGAGGTTCGTGCCTGAAAGGATCTGCGCGTCGCTGTGGCGTGCGATACAACCGTAGAGATTGGTCTTGCAGAAGAAGCAGCGATCGACCGGATTGGCCAGATAGCTTTCATCAGCAAATTCCCGCGCGTCCACAATTCGCAGCCGCCAACCTTGGTTCGCCGCGAGCCGTTTCACGCGTCCAGTCGCCTCTTCCGGCACCGCGGGCGAGACGGCATGGAAGATTTCAGCACGGTACCCCGCCGCACGATGGGCAAAAGTCGCTAACGTAAGGCTGTCCACGCCACCGCTGACGGCGACCGCCAGCGGCCCTTCCATGGCCGACAGAACCGCCGCCAATCGCGCCTGGACGCTCGCGCTCGCTTCGACTGCCTGTCGCTCGGAAACCTCACTCCGCTTCATCATCAGCGCCAGTCCGATTCTGATTGCGCAGGTCCAGCGCAAGCGCGACGGCCTCTCCTCGCAAACGCGCGCGTCCGAGATGCCCGCGGCGGTGCGCCACATCGGCGGCCTCCGCCTTCCCGCTTCGCATCCCCCCTGGCCGCTCGACGATTTTGACCCGCAACTTATCGCCGCCTTCCATTTCAATCGTTTTGAGACGGCGGCGCAAAATCGCGCTCTCCGTCAGCTGATGCCGCAAGCCGATGGTTGTGGTCTCTTCGAAACACGCGACAATCACACTTTCGAGTTCACGAGGCGAGACCAGAATCTGGACATGCGCGGCCACGCGACCCTTTTTACCGAAAACGGAAGTCTGGGTCACATCGAAAACGTCATGCAGTCCGCGGATATGGTCGAGGCCGGCTGCCAGATCCTCAGGGGATTGATCGTCGACCTCGAATGTGATGACGGCCAATTGCCGACGGTCGATCAACCCCGCAGCCGTCGAACGTTCAAGAGGCGTCGCTTCATCGAACGCCAACGCCCGCAGACAATTGCTGAGGCCCGGCAAGGTTCGACCGCCGAATCCGACGCCGCTGCGGGACATCCTGAGAACGCGCGCCGGCGATCTCGCGCTACGGTCGATAAGGTAGGCAGCGAGGGCGGCGCCTGTGGGTGTGACCCGCTCGCCTGCAACGCCGTCGTCGATAACCGGCAGGCCTTGCAGGAGCACAGCGGCGGCAGGCGCGGGTATAGGCAGAACGCCATGTGCGGAATTGATTCGCCCTGATCCGATCGGCAACGGCGCCGACGTCCAGCGGTCGGCCTGGATAAGCGAAATCAACTGCGCCGCCGCAACGATGTCGACGAGCGAATCGACGGCGCCGACCTCATGAAACGTGACCGCGTCCACCTCGACACCATGTATTTTTGCTTCCGCTTCAGCGAGAAGCTCGAAGATCGCGAGCGCGTGCCTCTTCACGCCAGCGTCCAGGCCTGAGCGGTCGAGTTCGGCTCGGATGTCGGCCCACGCCTTGTGGCCCATTCGATTTTCGTGACCGTGAAAGTGCTCGTGATGGCGGCCTGCCTCGTAACCATGCGAGGAATCTTTGTGGCGATCGTCCGGTTGCCGACTCTCCGAACGGTTCAGCGCCGTCCGATCCATTCCAACAAGAAATCGACGTCCAGCGAAGGAATGATCGCGATGCGGCGCGAGCTTGCACTCTCCTTGTTCGCCAAGCTTCAGGGAGGCGATCGTCGATTGCACGTGTGGCCAGTGTTCAGGGAAAGCGTCCAGGAGAGCCGCGACGAACATGTCGCCTGACAAGCCACCGAGCGGGTCGAGATGAACGTCCAAAAAACTCTCCAAACTCAAGCTGGCGCGCCGGTATGAGAACACGGAATATAGCGCATTTCGGCGCCAGAACCGGGCATGCAATGTCGCGGCGATCCTTATGAGAGGTTCGCGCGGTTCATGTCGGAGGTCTGCCGGCGGGTTCGAACCCTGTCGTGGATGCACTGCATCATTGCGCTTGAAATTGACAAGGGACGTCCCATGCTCGATCAATGGCGCGCGCCCCGAAAAGCCCCACGGGCTCCTTGTGGTGAATTCGCCGCGGACTGTTGTCCAAAGGTCGGGCGCAGGCTTAAGCGGTGGCAGCCGGTAAAGCGAGAGCGGCACGTGTCAGCCTCTGAATCGATCGGCCTTCTGTACGGCCGCGGCCAACTCAATCTGCGCATGCCCGAGCACGCGGAAGTCACCCTGATCGAAAAGGGAAAGCTTCAGAAAATCGCCGATCCCGCGGCCGCGGTTCGACAAGCGTTGTCGAAGCCGATCAATTCGGCGTCGCTGGCCGAACTCGCCCGTGGACGCAAGAGCGCCTGTGTACTCATTTGCGATATTACCCGGCCTGTACCCAACCATCTGTTCTTGCGACCGATGATCGAAACCATGGTCGCCTCGGGCATTGCGCTCGATCGCATCACCATTCTGGTCGCGACCGGCTTGCACCGGCCAAACATCGGCGACGAGCTCGCCGAGCTGGTCGGCGATCCATGGGTCCTGGAGCGGGTGCGAACTGAAAATCATGATGCGCGCAACGACGCCGATCATGTCGATCTCGGTTTCACCGCGACGCGGCGAACGCCGGTCAAGCTTGACCGGCGTTTCGTCGAGGCGGATTTACGCATCGCTACGGGCCTGGTCGAACCACATTTCATGGCTGGCTGGTCCGGCGGCCGCAAAGTCATCGCGCCTGGCGTCGCCCACCATGAAACCATCCGCACCTTTCATTCGGCGCGCTTCATGGAGGATCCCCTCGCCGTTCAGTGCAACCTGATCGGCAATCCGCTTCACGAGGAACAGCTCGAGATCGTCCGCCAACTCGGGGACGTCTACGGCCTCAACACGGTTATCGACGACGATCGCGATCTGGCCTACGTGAATTTCGGCGAGATCGTTGCGAGCCATGGGGCCGCAGTGGAATTCGTGAACGGCGCCATCCGCGTGCCGGCGCGACGCAAGTTCAAGACTGTGGTCACGTCCTCGGCCGGTTATCCGCTCGACAAGACCTATTATCAAACCATCAAGGGGATGGTGACCCCAATGGATATTTTGGCGCCCGGCGGCACGCTGATCATTGCCTCCGAATGTTCCGAAGGATTTGGGTCGAACGAATTTCGGGCGGCGCAGCGCCGCTTGATTGAATTGGGTCCCGACAAGTTCCTGGCCACTCTAACCGCCAAGTCTTTGGCGGATGTCGACGAATGGCAGACCGAGATGCAGCTTAAACCGATGCGCGTCGGTCGAATCTCGCTCTATACATCCGGCCTGTCGGACGAGGAGCGTGCTTTGACCGGGGTGGAGGCGATCGCCAATCTCGACGACACGATTGCTCGCAGCATTGCCCTCGCCGAGGACCCGTGTGTCGCGGTGATCCCGGAGGGTCCCTATGTCGTTCCTTATTGCGACATTGGGTGATTGTCCGATTTGCCATGGGAGCGTTGGTCCGGGACTTTCGGCGGCATGTGTCGGTGTACGGCTGAGCCCGTGTCGAGACTGACCCGCCGTCGCGTCCCGGTATCGGTCACAATTCGGAAACCTTCGGTGTAAGGTCTGCCGCCCGGTCGGATTCATGGAGGTTTTCGACCAGCAACGCCAGCGGACGTCGCCTCATCCTGCCTGCCGCCGTGGCCCAACAGAGGGTCATAAACACACAAATCTAAAATTTCTTGGCGGAGACGGAGGGATTCGAACCCTCGATAGAGCTTTACAACCCTATAACGGTTTAGCAAACCGCCGCCTTCAGCCTCTCGGCCACATCTCCGGGCGCGATGCGCGTTGCGACATATGCCCGACGCGTCCCCCCATTGCAAGCGCTTGGCGGCGGCCGCGCTTGGCAGGGTCTCGCGGGAAAAACTTGTGGCCGAGGACGGCGGCGCAAACGTCAGCCACCACCCAAAACCTCGGTCTGGAACAGCCGATGTCGCGGCTACGGATGAATCGCCACGCGAAGGACTTCAATGCGCGATCGCAGGGCAGACTGTCCGCCAACGGCCTCCAAACGCGCGATCATTTCCAACACAATGCACGAACAGGCTGATCAGGCGAGGCCGAACCGCCGGCAACCGCGCCTGATCAGCCGATACGCCGAAACGCGCCGACCGGCTACGCGGCGGGCGACGTGTCTGACGATCCCGAGGTCGGCATTGGCATCGCTTTCTTGCGCTTGGCTGGCGCGCGCTTGGCGGAGGCCTTCTTCGCGGAAGCTTTCTTCACCGCCCCTTTGCGCGTGGCCTTCTTGGCGACGACCTTGCGGGCGGACTTCTTCGCGGAGGCTTTCTTCACCGCCCCTTTGCGCGTGGCCTTCTTGGCGACGACCTTGCGGGCGGACTTCTTTGCGGGCTTCTTGGCGGCGGACTTCTTCGCCGTTTTCTTGGTAGCAGCTTTCGGCATGTATCACGTCCCTCTCAACCATCTGCTCTCGACACAAATTTTGCGTCGTGCAGATGCGCGAGCGAAACTACATTCGTTTTGATTTCACGCAAGCGCTGCACACGCGCGCAACAAGCGCGGAGCGTCGTGACTATCGAATTATCGCGCGCACTCGGACCTCTCATCATTCATTGACGAGAGCGCGCGCGCACGCCGTTGACTTCGTTACAACGGCGCACGCATTCGAGCGCGAACCCCCTGCGGATCAGCCGACGCAAGTTCGCTCGATTCCTGATTCTCCTATATATTTCGCCGGTCTCCGAGACTCGTCGCTGCTCGCGCAGATGCCGTTAACCGCGCTCGCGAACGCATGCCCACGCGCATGCGACCACGCGAGCGGCAACGGCGCCGATCGCCACGAGCGTATCAAATCGAAACGGCGAGCACGCTCATCGCAATCGAATTTTTCTTCGTCGTCGTGATCAGATTTCTGTCGATGAGACGTTGGCGCCGCCGGCTTCGACACGCGAATCGCACCGAGACTCATGCGATTCGCTGCGTGTGATTCGGCTGCAGCGTTAGAGCCCAAGTCGCTTTTTGAGCACGTCGCTGACCGCCTGCGGGTTGGCTTTGCCGCCGGTCGACTTCATCACTTGACCCACAAACCAGCCCAACATGCCGGGCTTCGTCTTGGCTTGCTCGGCCTTGTCGGGATTGGCTGCGATGACGGCGTCGACGGCGCTGTCAATCGCCCCCACGTCGGTTACCTGACGCAGACCGTACGCTTCGACAAGCGCGCGCGGGTCCGCGCCGCGATCATCCGCGAACAACCGGACGAGCAGATCCTTGGCGATCTTGCCGGAGATAACGCCCTCGCCGATCAGATCGACGAGGCTCGCCAGAGACGCCGGACTCAAGCCCGCGTCCGCCACTGCAAGCCCTTGCGCGTTGGCCTGCGCGGAGATATCGCCCATCAGCCAGTTGGCGACCGCCTTCGCGTCACGCCTGGCGCCGCCATGCTTGACGGCGTCCTCGAAGAAATCCGCCGTCTCCCTTTCGGCCACGAGGATCGAAGCGTCGTAGGCCGAGAGGCCGTAGTCGGCGATGAAGCGCGCCCGCTTGGCGTCGGGCAGCTCCGGCAGGTCGGCGGCGAGCGCGTCGATGAAAGCCGTGTCGAGTTCGAGCGGCAAGAGGTCAGGGTCCGGGAAATAGCGGTAATCGTGCGCCTCTTCCTTGGAGCGCAGCGAGCGGGTTTCCCCGCGCGCCGGATCGAACAGCCGCGTCTCCTGCTCGACCGCGCCGCCGTCCTCGATCAGAGCGATCTGCCGGCGCGCCTCGGTCTCGATCGCCTGGCCGATGAAGCGAATGGAGTTGACGTTCTTGATCTCGCAGCGCGTGCCCAGCGCCTCTCCCGGACGACGCACCGAGACATTCACGTCGGCGCGCAGGTTGCCCTTCTCCATATCGCCGTCGCTCGAGCCGATGTAGCGCAGGAGGGTGCGCAATTTGCTGACATAGGCCTTGGCGTCGTCGGCCGAGCGCATGTCCGGCCTCGAGACGATCTCCATTAGAGCGACACCGGAACGGTTGAGGTCAACGAAGCTCATCGTTGGCGACTGGTCGTGCAACGACTTGCCCGCGTCCTGCTCGAGATGCAAGCGCTCGATCCCGACCTTGATGGATTGGTCGGGCGTGAGGTCGACCTGGATCTCCCCCTCCCCCACGATCGGGCTCTTGTACTGGGAGATCTGGTAGCCTTGGGGCAGATCGGGATAGAAGTAATTCTTGCGGTCGAAAGTCGAGCGACGGTTGATCTGCGCCTTGAGGCCGAGGCCGGTGCGGACCGCCTGAGCCACGCATTCGCGGTTGATCACCGGCAGCATGCCCGGCATCGCCGCGTCGACGAGCGAAACGTGCGAGTTGGGCTCGCCGCCGAACGCCGTTGAAGCGGCGGAGAAGAGCTTCGAGCGCGAAGTCACCTGGGCGTGGACCTCGAGCCCGACGATCACCTCCCAGTCTCCGGTCGCACCTTTGATGAGCTTCGCGCTCGCCCTGTCTGTCGCCATGCTGATTGCTCTACTCTCGTCCGAAGTCCGTCGGGATTTTGCGTCGGGAGCTCATGCCCACCACGGCTCGGGAAGCGTCATCCGGCCCGCCGACTGCTCGATCGTCTCGCCAAGCGCGAACAAAGTCTCCTCGTCGAACGGGCGCCCGATGAGCTGCAACCCGAGCGGCAAGCCATCGCTCGACAAGCCGGCGGGCGCGACGAGTCCCGGCAGTCCGGCCATGTTGACGGTCACGGTGAAGACGTCGTTGAGGTACATCTCAACCGGGTTGTCCGAGCCCTTCTCGCCGATCCCGAAGGCGGCGGACGGCGTGGCCGGGGTCAGGATCGCGTCGACGCCGTCAGCGAACGCGCGCTCGAAGTCACGCTTGATGAGGGTGCGGATCTTCTGCGCCCTTACATAATAAGCGTCGTAATAGCCGGCGGAGAGGACATAGGTGCCGATCATCAGGCGCCGTCGCACTTCCGTCCCGAAGCCTTTGGCGCGGGTCTGCTCGTAAAGCTCGGTGATGTCGGCCCCCGGTTCTCGCAGGCCGTAGCGCACCCCGTCGTAGCGCGCGAGATTGCTCGAGGCTTCCGCAGGCGCCACTATATAATAAGCAGGCAGCGCGTAGGGCGTGTGCGGAAGGCTGACGTCGACCACGCTTGCGCCGGCGGCGCGTAGCCATTCGGCGCCGCGAGCCCATAAGCGCTCGATTTCGGTGCTCATGCCGTCGAGGCGATATTCCTTCGGCACGCCGATCTTCATGCCCTTGACCGAACGGCCGACCGCGGCCTCGTAGGCTGGAACGGAGGTCGGCGAGCAGGTGGAATCCTTCGCGTCGGGCCCCGCCATCGATCGCAGCATGATCGCCGCGTCGCGCACGGTGCGCGCAAGCGGCCCCGCCTGATCGAGAGACGAGGCGAAGGCGACCATGCCGTAGCGCGAGCAGCGGCCATAGGTCGGCTTGACGCCGACAATGCCGGTGAAGGCGGCAGGCTGGCGGATGGAGCCGCCGGTGTCGCTCGCCGTGGCGGCAAGACAGAGCCGGGCCGCAACAGCAGACGAAGAGCCCCCGGACGAGCCGCCGGGCGTCAGGAGACCGCGCTTGTCGGAACTCAGCGCCGCCGCGCGCCCTCTGTCGAGGCTCCAGTTCGGCGGCAGCCAGGGCGAAGCGACGGGCCCGTAATATGAGGTCTCGTTCGACGAGCCCATGGCGAACTCGTCCATATTGAGCTTGCCCAGCATCACCGCGCCGTCGCGCCACAAATTCGCGGTGACGGTCGATTCGTAGCGCGGCTTGAAGCCGTCCAGAATATGGCTGCACGCTTGGGTGTGGACCCCTTCCGTTGCGTAAAGGTCCTTGACGCCGATCGGCAATCCCTCGAGCGGACCGACCTCTTTGCTGGCGAGGCGCGCGTCGCTCGCCTCAGCCATTTGCAGCGCCTTGTCCGCCGTGACGGCGACGAACGTGTTGAGCCCCTTGGCGCGCTCGATCGCTTCGAGATGGGCCTTGGTGATCTCGACGCTGGAAATCGCCCGAGATTTGAGACGATCGCGCGCTTCGGCGAGCGTCAGAGAGGTCAGATCGGTCAAAATGGATCCTTGATAGCGAGCGTCCGGCCTCGGCGCGTCACTCAATCACTTTGGGAACGACAAAGAAGCCGTCCTCGGTCAGCGGCGCGTTCGCGAGCACGAGGGGCGCAATATCGCCGTCCGCGACAACGTCCTCACGCATCGGCAGGCGCATCGGAATGACCGACGTCATCGGCTCGACGCCGTCGACGTCGACCGTATCGAGCGCCTCGACGAACTTGAGAATGGCGTTGATCTCGTCTTGCAGATGCGGCGTCTCGGCTTCGCTCACGGCGATGCGCGCAAGATGCGCGATGCGTCGGACGGTGTTGAGATCGACGGACATCCAAAGCTCCTGGAAACACCTTGGAACGTGGGCGGGCCCCTATACATCGGCAATATTTGGCTGGCAAACAGCGATGCGAGAGGCGAGCGATCGTCCGCGGCTTGCTTGCGAGGCCGTCAGTCGACTGACGCGCCGCCCGGTGATAGGCCGGTCACGCCAATGCGTCATGCGATCGCAATCGAAGATCTGCCCTCAAGCCTCCCTCCCAAGGCGCGCCTGATCGGCATTGATCTTGGCTCGAAGACCATCGGCCTTGCGATCTCCGACGTCGAGCGCCGCCTCGCCTCGCCTTTGAAGACCCTGCCGCGCGGCGCCTTCGCCAAGGACGCTGAGTTGCTGGCCGCGATCTTCTCCGAATTCGACGTCGCAGGAATTGTTCTTGGATTGCCGCTCGATCTCAACGGACGTGACAATCCGCGCGCGCAGTCAACGCGGGCGTTCGCGCGCAATCTTTCGACGCGGACGGACCTGCCCATCGTCCTCTGGGATGAGCGCTTCTCGACCGCCGTCGTCACCCGGTCGCTGATCGAAAATGACGTGTCGCGCGCCCGGCGCGCGCAGATCGTCGACAAGATGGCGGCGGCTTATATTCTTCAGGGCGCGCTCGACCGGCTTGGCGGCCTCATGCGGGCACAAAAAGGCAACCCATAACCCTTCTCAACACTTTTTCTCGCTTGTCTCAACATTATTGTGGAAGCGCGGGTTCGTCAAAATTGTCAGGAACGACTTGTTTTTCGGCCAGAAATGCGCGCCTGTTACGAGGTAATCTAGGGTCTTGCCCGAATCAAAGCGACCCGCGCGTTGAGGAGGCCATCGACCCCGGAGCGTGGCGCCCGAGCATGGATACGCCGCCCTCCGACGAACGGGACAGCGTTATTGGTATGATTGAGGAAATGGGTTTCCCAAGACGGATACGCGGAGAACATGGGAGAGCCGGCAGGAACGGCTCCGGGAGGGCGCCCAGAAGGGCGAATGACCCGTCTCAGCGAGCTGTCACGCCCGAAGCGCTCGACGTCGCGCGTTACATCACCGACATGACCGCCCAGCTCGAAGCGATGGCGATCGCGTCGCGCCTCGACCTGCTCGCCTACTTTCTGGGAATGGCCCGAGCGGAAAGCGAGATTTATGTTCGCACCAACGCCGTCGCCGAGGCCGAGCGCGAGGATGAGCGGGGCGAAGAGCAGCCCTTCGAGGTTGCGGTTGGATATCCCCACGGAGGCAATTCGTTCGATTGAACTTCCGTCCGGGCTAAATTTCGTCGACGGTCGGGCGTAACGCGACCCGATCCCCCGAATAGTCGAGGCGCCCCGCCACTTCGAGTTCGAGCAGCGCCACCCGCACCGTCCGCGCTGAAGCCTCAGCGGCCCGAGCCAGTTCGTCGAGGCTGATTGGCGAAGGGCCCAGCAAGGCGACGATCCTCTCGCGTGCGGCTTCCGTTTCGTCGCCGGTGCTGTAGGGCGCTCCGCTCGCGTCATCGAATTCGTCGCCCGGCCGCGTTCGAGGCGTCGACTGCGGATCAACCCCATACAAATCCTGTTCCCCCCACAGAGGTTCGCCAGCCTCGCCGCTCGCCTCGCGCATGACGGCGCGGTCCTCGTCCGGGCGCACCGCCTCAAGCGCGGTCAGCACGTCGTCCACGCCCGTACAGATCGATGCTCCTTGCTTCAGGAGATCGTTGGTTCCTTCGGCGCGTGGATCGAGGGGAGAGCCCGGCACGGCGAAGATCTGACGGTTTTGCTCAAGCGCGAACCGCGCCGTGATGAGCGAGCCCGAACCCCGCGACGCCTCAACCACCACGACCCCCAGGGCGAGCCCCGAGACGATGCGATTGCGGCGAGGAAAATCTCGCCCTCGCGGCTCCCACTCGACCGGCATTTCGGACAGAACCGCGCCCGATTCGATCATCCGCTCCATCAGCGGCACAGCCTCGCTCGGATACGGCTTTCCATGCCCTCCAGCGAGCACCCCAACGGCGCCGGTCTCCAGGCTCGCCATATGGGCGCGCTGGTCGATCCCCCGCGCGAGCCCGGAGACGATGACGTAGCCCGCTTGTCCCAAACCGCGCGCCAGGCGCTCGGCAAAAGTCAGTCCGGCGGCGGAAGCGTTGCGGGAGCCGACAATCGCGACCGCGGCCTTGCGCAACGCCGCCGCGCGCCCCCGAAGAGCGAGAACAGGCGGCGCGGAGTCGATCTCCTGCAGCGCCGGCGGATAGTCCGGCTCGCCGACGGCGACGAAGCGGACCCCGAGTTTGCGCGCGGCGATCAGCTCCTTCTCGACCTCTTCGACCGAAGCGATGCGGATCGGACGCTTCGCGCCCCCGCGTCGGGCCAGCTCCGGCAGCGCTTTCAGCGCTGCTGCGACGCCGCCGCAATTGGTGGTGAGCGCCCGGAACGTTCGCGGGCCCACATTCTCCGATCGTATCAGGCGCAGCCAATCGAAGCGCTGCTGGTCGGTAAGGCGCAAATCAGGCTTATTCGCCATCTGCTCTCAAGTCTTCTGCCCGATTTTCGACTCGGAGCCATTGAGAAGGCGGCCGATGTTGGCGCTGTGCTTGAACCAGACCAGCGCCGACAGAGCGGCGAACACCAGAGCCGCGCCGCCCTCGCCAATCGCCGCCATGGCGATTGGAGAGGCGACCGTCGCCGCGAGCGCCGCCGCCGAGGAGTAACGCAAGAGCGCCGCGACCGCGAGCCAGGCTACGGCGAAGACGATCGCCGCCGGCCAAGCAAGGCCGATGAGCGCGCCAAGATAGGTGGCGACGCCCTTGCCGCCGCGGAACTTGAGCCAGACCGGATACATGTGTCCGAGGATCGCGCCCGCCGCCGCGGCGAGCGCTGTCGGCGGTCCAAACAACCACCCTGCCGAAATGATCGCCAGCGTCGCCTTGAGCGCATCGAGCACGAGCGTCGCCGCCGCGAGCCCCTTGCGGCCGGTGCGCAAGACATTGGTCGCGCCAATGTTTCCGGAGCCGATCGAGCGCAAATCCCCCGCCCCGGCGAGCTTCGTCAGCACGAGACCGAAGGGAATTGATCCGAGACAATAGCCGAGCGCCAGCGCCAACGCCCCGCCGTAAGAAACCCCGACCATGCGCGCTTCCAGCCGACGCGGACGAAAGATTTTCCGTGAGACTATTCATGCGCGACGCGCCCGGCAACCAGCGTCATCTTGATCCGGCCCTCGAGCCTGGCCGCGTCGAAGGGCGTGTTGCGGCAGCGCGAATGGAGCGAAGCGGGATCGAGCACATAAGGCTCGTCCGGATCGAAGCTAATGACGTCGGCCGGCGCGCCGACCGACAACCTGCCGACGGGCAGCCGCAGGATCTCGGCGGGTCGCGAAGTCATGGCGCGGATCAGGCGTGGCAACGAGAGATGACCGCCGGCAACGAGGCGCAGGCTCGCCGAGAGCATCGTTTCGACCCCGATCGCGCCTGCCGCCGCTTCGGCGAACGGCAGCCGTTTGGTGTCGACGTCCTGCGGATCGTGGTCGGAGCAGATGACGTCAATAAGGCCGGCGGCCAGCGCCTCGACCAGAGCCAGGCGCTCGTCCTCGGAGCGCAGCGGGGGCTTGAGTTTGAGAAACGTGCGATAGTCGCCGACGTCAAGCTCGTTCAGGGTCAGGTGATTGATCGACACGCCGCAGGTCACCGGCAGCCGAGCCTCGCGCGCCCGCACGATCGCCTCGAGCGACAGGCGGTTCGAGAGCAGCGCGGCGTGATAGCGGGCGCCGGTCAGCGCGACGAGGCGCAGATCGCGCTCGAGCACGATGGTTTCCGCCTCGCGCGGCACGCCGGGCAGACCGAGCCAGCTTGCGCGCAAGCCCTCGGCCATCACCCCCTCGCGGCTCAGCGACCGGTCCTCGCAGATCGGAGCGATGAGCGCGTCAAAGTCGCGGGCGTAAGTCATGGCCCGGCGCATGGTCAGCGCGTCGGCGACCGAATGGGGCCCGTCGCAGAAGGCGATCGCGCCGGCTTCCGCGAGCAGACCAATTTCGGCGATCTCCTCGCCTTTGAGACCCTTGGTCAGGGCGGCGGCCGGGTGGATGCGGACCTTGGCGGCGTCGCGCGCGCGGCGCAGGATGAAGTCGACCACCGCGGGGTCGTCGACCGGCGGACTGGTGTCCGGCCGGGTGATCAGCGTGGTCACGCCCCCTGCCGCGGCGGCGGCGCTGGCGCTGGCGATGGTCTCGCGGTGCTCGGCCCCAGGCTCGCCAACGAAAGCGCGCATGTCGACCAGGCCCGGCGACAGGACATCGCCGCCGCAATCGACGATCGTCGCCTCAGCCGGCAATTGCCCCCGCGTGACCTTAGACCCGACGCCGGCGATGAGGCCATCGATGGCGATAAGGCCGCCGCGCGTCTCGGTCTCCTGAACGGGATCGATAAGACGCGCGTTGAGGAAAGCGATCGGCGGAGCTGAGGTCATGAGCCGCGTCGTTGACTAAAGGGCCGCCCCGGTCAGCGCAAGGCCGCGGCAGATGGGTATGGCCGCGGTTCGGCCTTCGCCCGCGCTCTTGCCTGTCTCGCCAAAAGCGGCTAGAGCGCCCGCTCGCTCGGGGCTCGCGTTCGCCGCCCTTCAGCGGACCTAGGCGCCCGTAGCTCAGCTGGATAGAGCACCAGACTACGAATCTGGGGGTCGGGAGTTCGAATCTCTTCGGGCGCGCCACTAAACATCTGAAAAAGCAGATAAAACGGAGCCGACGCCGCGGCGGGAAGAATGAACCTTTCGACTGCGGACCCCTGGCGGACCCGTGGGGCCAACGGCCAATTTTTTGTGACAGATTTCGCCCATGATCCGCATCCCCATCACGCCGGCCGCCTATGCGGCGATCGCCCAGGAGTGAGGCCGCCGACGTCCTGGGAGAGGCTCAAAAGGGCCAGTCGCTCTCAGGCCGTCCTCTGGCTGCCCCGACGACCTCGACGGTCGCGGCCTCCAGTTTCTTAGCGGTGGCGAGCGCCCGATCGTACTCAAGTTCCCCCGGGCGGCTATCAACCTCGATAGCATAAAATCGCGCCCATGCTGCGGCCAGTTCGTCGCCAAGAGTGTTGAGCCGTGCGTCTCTCGAAGTCCGATCGTCCGAAACAAGCATGATGTTCCCTCGACGCACAATCAGGTCTAAGCACAGTCGTGCTGTGTAGGCCCAATGTCAACTAAGCAACTGGGTGAATAAGCCAATAAGCCGAAAGGCGGAGGCACCGGCGAGAGCTACAGCGGCGTGATCCTGCAGCTGGCGAAAGGCGAGGCGGGGTGACAGAATATGGCTTCCAGACTGGGCGTGTCCAAAGGCACAGAAACGACATCGCGATGGAGGACATTTGCTTGGGGAGGCTTCGGGTGTCGATCGCAGACGGGCTCATGGTTTTAGGATTGCTCCTCACGGTGGCCGGCGCTTGGCTGGGCGCATGGGGAGTTTCGCTCACGCCGAAACAGGCAATCGCGATTGGCGTATCGCGCTTCAATGGCGAGAACGACGAAGAAAATCTGAAACTACCCGCCGTGCAGAGCCTCTTGAGCCAGTCGAGGATGGCGGAGTGGGGATTTTACATCATCGCCATTGGCACCCTGTTCCAAATCGGCGGAGTGGTAGCCGGCCGGCGAACTGCCGACAGGCGCTAGCCGCAAACCAAAGCCCCGGCGCGCAAACGCCGAGGCCGATGGTTGAGCCGTCCGGCGATGAGCGAAGCCACCTTCGCGACATCCGGAAACTGGCGATCATGACCGGGTCCATTTCGTTCTTGAAATGTTCTCGCGCTCTTGTACCATCCGCTCCCATGGATGAGAAGCTCACGCCCGCCGATCCTCGCGACGTCGAAACGGCGCTGGCGCTTGCCTTGACCAGCGGGAAGTCGCTGGCGCGGTCGCAGTCGGCCGAAACCATGTCCAAGGTCGTGGCCGAGAGACTTGTCGCGCAGCTGAAGGCCTCGGGCTTCGTCATCATGCGGCGCCCTATCGAAGGCGGCCACTCGCAGCGGACCGCGCCGGCCTCATGGCCACATACGAAGCCCGACGACTTGCGGTGACTGGCGACCAGCGTAGCCTAGCCCCATATCCCCGACATGGTTCGGATTGCCATCAGCCAAGCCGCGTTTGACGCCATCGCGAGCACCATGCCGCTCGGCAGCGTCGGTTTCGAGAACGCGACCGCGCCCAAGAATGAAGTGTTTGTGTGGCTCGACCACGCGACCGTCGCCAAACTCCGCCATCTGCGCGGGCCGGGTGAAAGCTTCAGCGATGTTGTTCTCCGGCTGGCGGAGGATGTTGCCGCGGAGCGCTGACCCCGCCCGGCCAAACAAAAGCCCCGGCGCTGCGAACGCCGAGGCTTTCGGCGATGCGGTGAGGTCAGGCAATGGCAGGAGCGCCCGCCAGTCCCTTGATGCCTGCGAGGACCTGCTCGGAGACCTTCGCGGCTTCGTCAAAATCTTCGGCGTCGGCGGCCGTTTCGAGCTCGGTGATCTGCTGCATAAGCGCGCTCCTGGCCCGCCGCCGCGCCCATTCGCTCTCGGGGAAGGCGTCGATGCGCTCGAGGGCTTGCTCGATCCAGCGGACTACGTCGTCGGCAGGGAATGATGCCTCACGTACCGCCACGGCTTCCCATTCCTCCAATTGCCGGCCGAGCCAGGTCATCAGGTCGTCCTTGTCGATGGCCGTGGCGACGAAGCGCTGAAAGACGTTGGCGATGAAGGCGTCGAAGCCGCGGTCGATGGCCAGGGTGTTCATGGCGCAGGTCCTCTCTGTTTAGAGTTCGCCCTACTGCTAAGGGCGGGGGCTGTTTAAGCAGTTGCGTCGCTTCTGTCAAGCACTTATCCGCCGTCGCAAAGTATGCCCGTGTTTTGTGCATGTATTAGTGTCCGTGTTTCGTGTCTAGCAAAACACGAATACATGCCTACCGAGACACATTTACTTCGCTTGGCTCGGTAAATCAGCCAAATCCTCAGTCTTGCGGGGGGTCAGCGGGATTTTGTGGCCTTGTGGAAGTCGGCCGTGTCTGGACGCTTCCTTGGCGCGAACACGTGTGTACGGCGACACGTTTCCCTCGATCATGGGCGCGTCTTCGGCCCGAGACGCCGGCAACCGAATTACATAGCCGCCCGACACGGAAAAGTGAGCGGCGACGGACTTGCAATCGCCAACAATTCGGTTGCTGGGTAAGACGGGCTGGGGCGGGACAAAATGCGAAATGTTCTGATTGCTGCCGCGGCCCTCGTCGCCCTCGCGGGGTCTGCCCAGGCTGCAGCAAGACATACGTGGTTCCAGTTGCACTACGATACGGCAACGTGTGAGCCCAGCCGCGTAACTCCGCAAGAGTTTCAGAACGACACCGGTCACGCGAGCGGACTAACTGCGGAAAGGATCGCTCCCGACGACGCCGTCAAGTACAACGACGACACCCTGGAGGTTACGGTCCGAGGAACCTCTAACGGGAAACCGGTCAAATGGCGCTTCTTCTCCACCAAGGAGAAGTGCAACGCTTGGCTTATTGGCGTTACGCCTCAGCAGGCGCCGTCCGCCGACATCAACTAGGCCGCGTAAGCCACGCCGAGAGGAGCGAAAGCGATGCAGTTGCCGGACGCCGAGCGACAGCGGAGGTTCGATCTAAAGCAGAAGGCGAAGGGCGAGGCGCGGGGAGCCGTGCTCCTGTTCGGCGGGATCATCCTCGCGATCATACTTATCGTCAGCCATTTCGCGGGCTGAGCGCGCAGAGAGCAGCAAAGGCGACGGCGAGACAAGCGGCTTACGGGCCGTCCTTCCCTTTTCTGTCATGACAACGTGACAGCGAGGAGGCCATCACATGCTCGACATGAGCGATAAAATCGACGTCTACGTTTGCAATCCCGAGAGCGGGATCACCAAGTCGCTCAGATATGTTTGTGTTCAGTTTGAGCGGCTGGACGAACAGACGAAGGAGCGAACCGGAACACCATGCACTCTCGGAATGACCACGGATGACGCGATGCGTCTTCTGAGGCATCTGCAACACTTGAAAGATCGGTTTGATCTTTCAATCCCCGACGATGGTCCGATTGTCGATGTGACCCCGACGAAGCCGAATTGAGGTCGCGCTCGCTCATTTCGTTTAAGCTCCATGGTCGATCGTAAGCGGCTCGCGCTCTTGCTCGATGGTGACGGACGACCTTTGCTCGATCGCGGGCAATGGCGTTCCCGCTGGCAATCGAATCACGTAGCCTGGCTGGATGGTCGCGACATTGGTCTGCGTGTTCACATTGACGGTGACGCCGCCCTTGTCAGTTCCCTCGATCGCGGCGACCGCCTTGATGCGAACCGTTCTGTCAGCCGCGAGGTTCTCGCCTGGATCATCGCGGATCTGGATAAGCGTCTCGAGGTTCCGCGCCAGCTCGGCCTTGCGTCGGCCGTCGAGGAGCTGGCGCCGATGCGTCGCGAACTCTGGCAGATTGTCGAGATGCGTGCGCGCCCGCTTGAGACGATAGCCGACAAACTTAGCCGCTTGCTCAAGGGTCAGAGGCCAGTCGGCCTTGACGGCCTTGCCGAGGATGATCTCCTCGTTTGGCAGACCGTAGACCATGAGGCGCGCGATTTCCTCCTCGTCCTCTGTCAGCTTCGGCGAGGCGGTGGGGACCGTGAGGGCAGTAAGTCGCTTCATTTCGCCATGTCCCACACTCGGGGCGGACGCGGCTGAGCTGTGTCAGCGAGGGAGGGAGGATAGACCGGCTCACCCCGCACGCGATCGGGAGGCCAAGGCGCGAAGCCGCGGAGAGTTTCGCACCACGCCCAAGGCGCGCGCTTAACCGCATCCTCTATCTCGTCGCGGGTCATCGCGTCGATGAATGTTATGCGACCGCCGAGCGACCTGTGGTAGATTTCGCTCATGCCGCCGCCGTGAGCCTAGCGC
The DNA here is from genome assembly GCA_963726105.1 of uncultured Alphaproteobacteria bacterium. Classification (GTDB taxonomy): domain Bacteria; phylum Pseudomonadota; class Alphaproteobacteria; order Rhizobiales; family Beijerinckiaceae; genus Roseiarcus. Next base: position 548,146 of record CAVSBJ010000004.1, on the reverse strand, counting down.
CAATGGCGCGCTCGATGGTGTCGACCCCCTGGCGAATATGCCTTTCAAGCCGATCGGCGGTGTCCATGTCGCCCGCGTCGCGGGCGTGATAAAGCTGCATCAGCTGCAAAACGACGCCATGTTCGGATTTGGCGATTTCGCTCAACTGCTCTTCGAGAAGCTCTCGCCCGAGCGCCCTGGCGGCAGCGATTTCCATTTGCAAACCGATGCGGGCCGGCCCTTCGGGTGTCGCTTGGAGCCGCCTCTCAGCGGCGTCCTCGATGTGCATGACCGCGAGGAGTTCGCGCTCGAGTGTGGCTACCGGGCATTTCTGTCTGGCCGCCATCTATAAGCCCGCCATGCCGGGGAGGCCGCTGCCGCCGCTCATGCTGCTCATGCTGCTCATGGCCCCCTTGAGCCCACTAAAGATATCGCCGGCCGCGCCAAGCTCGCCGCCCATCAGCGCGCTCGAGGCGCTCGACGTGTAAAACTGCGCCGCGTTCTTATCCATCTCGGACTGGTTCAGAATGTTGTTGACGGCCTGCGTGCGTGACAGATCGCCGACGCCCTGGACGTTGGCGCTGATCGCCGCCCCGGTCGGGCTCATGGGGTTGAGGCCGGCACCCGAGCGGATCGCCGAGATATTTGCGAGCTGGGATATCAGCCCGCGGCGCATGTTCGCGTCGGTCTCGGCCGCCTTGGTCTGCCCGATCTGCGCCGCGTTGGTCGCGTTCTGCGCCTCGAGCATATCGCCTTGCGCGGCGGTGCTGGCGCTCGAAAGTGAGCCCATGGCTGAAATGCCAGTTGCGGCGAGACCGATGGCGGCGGATGCGGGTCCCACGTCAGCCCCGCTTCGCGCCGAGCGACCAGTGCAGCCGCTCTTGCGTCGTCATCTTCGACCAGCTTTCTGGAACACCGGGCTTGGGCGCCGGCGCGGGAGCCTGCGTAGGAGCCGCAGCGCGGGCGGCATGGTCTGCAGCCACTTTGCGCCCCTCGATCCCGAGCAGATCAGAAAACGCCTTTTGCGACCAGCGCTCGCGGGTCGCCAGCTCTTCCAGCGCCTTGTAGCGCGCGTCGCCGGTGTCGACCTTGAACCCGGGCGGCAGGCTCACGCCCTCGGGGAGCTTGGGCTCGTATGCCACTGTCAGCGCCTTCCCTTCATGCCCGCGGGCTGAGCCGCAACGCGAGCGCGTGGGGCGCCAGCCGGGCCAAAGCCGTGAGGGTTGCCCTCGGAAGCGCCGGGCTGCAACGGCTTCGCGGGGGCGGGCCCGTGCGAGCCGATCGCCGAGTTGTAGCCTTTCTCGCCCTCAGGCGCGTTTTTGGCCGATGCTGCGTCCATCTTGCCCCATCCGCTCTCGTGAACGCCTCGGGTATGCCCGCCCCGGCGCTTGCCTTCCTCGGATCGAAGATGATCGGAAATGTCGGCCATAGCTGTGATCTTTCTCTCGTTTGCTGCCCCTGAGGGCGCGGTTACTTCGGGCGCCGGCGACGCGGCCCGGCGACATCGGCGGTCGTGACGCTCCGCTTGTTCAGCACAAGCTCAGCGCCGCGCCTGAACTGCTCGCTGCCCGGGCCAATCCGAACGTAGCCGTCCTGGCCCCGAGGCGCGCTCGTCACCAGCTCAGGCCGGGCAATGAATGATTTTCCCGGTATCGGGCAGCCGACCGGCAACTGCGGATAACGCGGATCGATGCCTGGAGAGCCGCCGAGGCCGGCGTCGCCGCCGCTGGGGCCGCTGTCGGGTCTGTTGTAGGACAACGTAGTCGCTCCGGTTCTGGCAGTGTTCTGTCAGCGCCTTAGTAAGGGCGCTTCGGGTGCTGAACGTCGCCCGCCTTCACCACCGCATGGTGCTTCAGGACCGTGTGCTTCGCATCGCCGGCTGGACTGTCCTTCGGAGCGAGGACAGTGGGCTTCGTCTGCCGAACGCCGCGCTTATCGTCCCAACCCTTCGATCCCTGGATGGGATTGTCGGGCGAGCCGGACTTGCTGGCGTTGTTCGGGTTTTTGTCGGTGACGGTGGGGGAATTTTTCATGGCGTAGGATCTCCACTCGATTGTCGTAAATGTTGGACGTGGCCGGCGCTGCCCATGCGCTCCTCGACGGGCGCGACGCCGGATCTCGGCGCGACGAGAATGTCGATGTCGAGCGCGGCGCAGAGCATCGGCAGGCTCAGTTTTCCCAAATGGCGCGTGCCTATCTCCAACTTACCGGTGTACGAACTCTGCAAGCCAGAACGAGCGTCAACGTCGAGCTGCGTAAGCCCAAGTTGACGGCGTCGAGCGGCGAGGGCCTGCGTAAGATCCTGATACGTGCGGCACCGGATGGCGGGAACGGTCTTCATGCTGCAGGGACCTCGACAATTTTCGCGACCAAATCGCGGAGAAATTCGCCGGCAACACGCCTGTCGCAGCCAGAACTGAGGAAAATCACGAGGTCGACTAGGGAGTCCCCACGGGCCCCGTTCCCCAAGGAAACCCATGAGCCGAGCTTTTCGCGGCCATCCTCGAAGGGATAGGGTCCGCGAAACTCAACGAGCCGGGGCGAGACGTCTGGGACGCCATAAGGCGTGCCGCGGTTCGAATCGAGCGGCTTGTTGCTCGGGTTCAACCGCCGCACGTCCGCGGTCGGCTTTCCTTTCCAGTCGGCCAACCAAAATCTCACAACCGCCCAATGCCGGATGCAGGCCCTATTGATTTCGCGCTCGTCATATTTGGCGCGGCGATCGAGCTTGGGGGCCGGAGCAGCAGGAGCAGCGGGCGCATCGAAAGACGGCGTGTCGAGCATGCGTCAGGATCTCCGGAGTGAGCGGGGGCGAAAGGGGGCGGCGGCCGGGCGAGAAGCGCGCGGCGCATAGAAGCGATTGAACGAATAGAAGCTATTGAAGGACAGCGATCTCTGCCGATCGAGCTCGTCAGACCACGTATAAGAGCGGCCAAGCGGCTCGGGAGCGGCGCGGAATAGCTTTTCATCGGCGACTTTCTCGCCGGAACGGATCAGATCGCCATCGCTGTCACCACGAGTACGGGGCAAGATCGAAGCTCCGAAGCAGATGCTTGTATCTACAAGGGTGCGTTGACCTTGTCAAGCAGGATGAGGATCTAACTGTTTGATAAAAACGTGTTTTCTCGTTATAGCGCGGCAATCGCTTCCCGCGAGAAATCATCCGCTAGCTCGTCGAACTCAGCGGCGAGGCGAAGGGCAATCGCGGCCTCGCCGCTGCCCTCGCCAAAGCGAGCCGCGACCTTGCGCTGACGATCAGCTCGCTTCCTAAGCGCCGCGATTGCCCCGGCCAGGAGGTCCATTTCCGTCTGGTCGATCATCGGGAGGCCTCGCGCTTCATGCCGGCGATCGCGATAAGCGCCGCCTCGGCGCGGTCTATGTCGAGCTTGCGGGCAAATAGGGCGGCATGTGCCGGCCAGCGCGCAATCGCCCTCGTGCGGGCAAGATCCTTATGCTCTTTGCCGGCCGGAATGTCGGCCGCCCCAGGATCGGCGTCAGCAAAGCCGCATTCGTCGCCACTCGCCCGTTGGCCTCGACCGTGTGAGGCATATCGTGCACCGCGAGGAGATCGCCGGCAGCGTCCAGAACCGCAATCGCGCCGTGAGCGCCGGGGTCAATGCCAAGGATCGTCATCGTGATTTCTCGCCATCGCGGATAAACACCTTGCCGAAAACCCAGCGCTGATTTGCGGCCGATGTCGAGGCGGAAAGGACGATTTCCACAATGATCGCAACGCTTTGATGAAAAATCTGGCAGCGGATTTTTAAAAAATTGCACAGCCGGCTTCTGAGTGTGGAGCGGTAAACTTCGACCCGTTTTCGAACCCCGGCCTCCCTTTCAGCCGATAATCGGAGGGTCGGGGGGAGTGCCATTCTCCAGCCAAGGCGCGCGCCGCTCGCCGGCAATGCGCCAACGCTGGGGATCTCCCTAGGCAGTCGCCATCGAGCGGGAGAGTTGAGGGGCATGCCTGCCTGGGGGCGCGTCAGGTCCGCCCAGGGTCCGCAAATCTGGCGATGGCCGAAAACGCCAGCAATTCTGCGGTAGACCATCTGATCATATATCAGGTGCTCGGACGAGCCGCCATTCTGTCACGCTGTCAGATGACAGAACGCTGCGATCGTCGGCGGCGCCAGGCGCTTGCCAAGAAGGCGACGGTCGGCGCGAAATGTTGGGAGGGCCGCAGCTCGCGCGCTATGGGCACGTCGTCGGGCTAAACGCGACAGCCTTCACATCGTGAGGAGCCTGACAGAAGCCCGCTGGCTGCCCTTGCCCTCGCGCGCGAGAGGCACTGACAGATCTCCGCTTTTAGCCCGCCTACCGCAGCCCGTGCCCGTGGAGCTATATTTCGTGAATGGGTCGCTGCCCGAACGCCCTTTTAATCGCCTCCGGTTCGGCCTTGGTTCGGTTGCCCCTTTCCAAGGAAAGAAAGGGGCGAACCAGCGAACCAGTTAGGCGTTTTGGTTCGCGGTCTGGTTCGGGTGAACCACCTGCTTTTCTGGGCGTCTCCGAGAAGTCTGGTTCGGTTGCTGGTTCGGCGAACCAGAGCGAACCAGTGGTTCGGTTGTACGCGATTAATTCTGTGAATAAGGAGGTTTCGCTACAATTTGCAGGCGTATCAATGGCTTACAACCGTATTATCGCGAATAACGTTAGCTATGCCGCTTTTCCAGTGAGGGCATAGTCGTGAGAGACGCTGCCGGCGAATGGATCTCCGACGAGGCAAGGGCGGACCCATGTCGTCTTTTCGTCTGGCAGGTGGCGCTTGTGGCCTCGACGCCAATGCAGGCGCGGTGAGGCATGGGAGCCTCCCAGGCGCTCGGTATCGCGCCGAACGCGGTCAACATCGATAGTGACCGTGGTGTAGTCATTGAGTGGCGTCTTGCCCTTGGCGATGCGTTTCGAGTTGATGAACTTCGGCGCTTTGACGAGCGTGCGCTTGACGCTCTCGCTGTCCATCATCGCGAGGGCGGCTAGAGATTTCGCGGAGAGCCATTCCAAGGCAGGGTTTTCATCCGAAGGTTCGGCGGCCAAGGGGAAGCCCTCGAATAAGGGCCTGAAGTAAATACACGTGTCGGCCGGCGCGGCCTTCCGGACCATGAGGACGCACGGATACGTGCCCCACTCGCCGCCCTCTAAGAAGAAAATGCTAAACGCGAGGTCGCCGTCGTTCGCCTCGCAGGCCAGAATAAGCATGCGCTCGCCGCGGTCATTGAGGCCGAAATCAAACAAACAATCCTTGAACGGAAGGTGAAGCTGCCCGTCCGCATTTTGGTCGAGGGCTGTAAGGGACAGCTCGGAGGACAGAGTTGGAACTACCCCCGATATGTCAAACTTATGGGACGCGCGGACATCGCGGAGCGCGTGAGGCATGCTGATGCTACTCACGCCGCCGACGCGGAGAACATGCTCCGCGACGACGCTGCCCTTCTTAATCGAAAGGCCGACCTCGCCCCTTTCCAGCGCCTCTATCAGCAAGTGCGAAATGTCGTTCATTGCGCCTTCTCCCGTGTCATCCGATTGCTTCGCGCCCTGCTGGCGTGAGCGTCCATTTACCAAGCGTCTTCTTCACCAGCTTGCCGCCCCTCGCGGTCGATAGCCGATCAAGAGAGCGCTGGACCGAGGAGGCGTGTATCTTCGTCGCTTCTGCCAACGCGCGTTTCGAGGCGCTCGGATCGGCGCTCATCGCCTTGAGGAGCGCGATGTCGTCATTGTCGGAGGCCTTCTCCCGCTCCTCGGCTGAACGCTCGCTTGTGCGATAGAGGACCGGCAAGAGCGGCTGACGACCCTTGTTGTCGAGGATGTCAGGCGAGCCGATCTTTTCGATCCGAAAATACAGAGGCTTAAATTCAGGGCCGCGAACCTTGTTGAACCCTAGTTCGATCGAGCCGCCCTCGTTCCAGAGCGTCAGGTTGCCGTCGAACTCATTCATCATCGAGCCGCCGCCGTAGGGCTCAAGATTGTCTCTTGTCGCGTTCTTGACCGGGTGACAGGCGACGAGGACCGATGGATTGCCGGGAAGTGTGGTGAACTCGCGAAGGCTTTGAGCGTGCTTCAGCGTGTCGTTGTTGTCGTTGAAATTTGCGCCAGCAAACCCGGCCTGGAATGTGTCATAGTTGACGAGCTGGACGGGGCCGAAGCGGTCCGCGTCGCGCTTTAACAGCTCCATGATTTGACCGTGAGGGAGCCGCATGTCGAGGATGACGAGCTTGTCGTTGAGCGCCTGGACGTCGATCCCGAGCACGTATGCCGTGACAGAAAGCTTCATCCGAAAATCGGTAGGGTTCTCCAGGATGACATAGGCGACGCGCCCCTTCTCGACCTCAAGGCCGAGAATTTTGGCGTCGCCAGTCGCGACGGCTAAGGCGGTCGACGTCAAGAACGCCGTTTTGCCGGCGCCGCGTTTCGCTGTGACGCCATAGATCGAGCCTCCGGGGACAAGCCCGTCGATCGTGTAGTTGATCGGCTCATATTCGCGGAGGAAGTCGGCAATCCCCTTGATGCGGGCGAGCGGCGCGGCCTTGAAATCTTGGAAGCCGCCAGGAGCGTCATTCATGACAGGGCGCCCGCTTCCTCGAGCGCTAGCTCGTCGTTAAAATCGTTGCAGCCCTCGGCCGGGAACTTGCATTCGACGAAGCGCGTCGCGCGGTAGGCTTCGGCCGCCTTCTTCGCTGCGCCGCGCCCGGTTTCGTCGCGATCGGGATAGAGGAGGACCTTGTCGACCTCGGAGGGGAGCCGGATCGACCCGAGCCTTTGAGCGCCAAGCGTCGCCCAAACCGTAATCCCAAACATCTGCATTGCGCTCATCGCGCTTTCCGTGCCCTCGGCGAGCCCGACAGTGGCGCCCGCGGGGCCCAGCCGGATTGCTCCCGCGCCCAACGGGCCGAACGTCTTGCGTGGGGTTGCGCACGGCGCTTTGCTGCGCCCGGACGGGTGAAGGAACGTGAGCTGAGCCGCGATGACCCTTCGATCGGCCGCCTGGACGGCCGCGATCATCGCTGGAAAAGAGACGCGCGGCATGTATTCAAATTCTGGCAGGAACCGGAGCGTCGGCGGGATAGGCAAACCGATGCCGAGCGCCCTCAGATACGTCTCAGCGAGAGTGCCCTTGATCGGCCGCGCCGAGCGCCACAGCTCAAGGGCGCGAAGGTCCGGCTCCGCGGGATCGACAGGAAAATAGATGGTCGGACGCTGCGCCTTTACTTGGCGCTCGCTGCGCTCTGGCAAATCGTCGAGGAGCCCACGATCGCGAAGGGCGATAAAGATGTCGTGGGAATTGCAGCCGGCCTTGCAGTGTAGCAGCAGGGCGCCGTCCGACGACGAACCGATCGAAAGCGACGGGTTTTTGTCGCCTCGCCCCTTTCCGTGTGTAGGAAGGGGGCAGGAACAAACGAAGCCGGATGGGGTCGGCTTTCCGCCAAGCTCTCGGGCGAGGGCGCGAAGATCTGTCATGACAGCAACGCCCGCTCGGCGAGAGGCAGGACGGCCGCGCTGAACTTGTCCCGCGCCTCGCGATCCGGAATTTCAACGATCGGGACGTAGGACTTGGAACCATCCGGTTTGACCCACTCCTTGGATGGCAGACCGATCCAGCGCTTGCCGTCCTTCTCAAGTAGAGTGCAGCCGTTCAACTTCATGCCGGAAGGCAACGCGACGTCGAAGAAGCCTATAAGCGCGCCCTTGTTAATCTTGCGCGCATTGCTGACAGTAATCATTGCACGGGCCTGAGGCTCGGCAGGCGATCACCGCCAAGAGCCGCGACGATGTCGCCGTCGAGCTCGGCGTATGCTTCAATGCGGGGGAGAGGATCGCGCCCGGCGACGAGTTCGCAGAAAAGCTCGTAGAGCGGCCTTGGACCAAGCTCGTGGATCAGAGAGGCTAACCGCTGAAGCCTGGCAGGCGGGACGGGAGCGCGTGGGGGTGGCGGGAAATAGGCCCACGGTTCCGGCGCGTCGGGGAAGTGGATGAAGGATGCGGAAACGGTGCGTAGATCGAGAACGGCGTCTGGGCTAGCAGTGACGGGCTGCATGATGATTGTCCTTTGGCGAGGTGATCATTTCGGAAAGTGAAGGGCGGGGTCCGGTTAGCTGCCGTCACAGCGCCGGGTGGCCTCGCCCTTTGTTCGTTTCAGGCATGTTGAGATTGATCCGCTTCGGCCGCGGCGGGAGATCCCCGCAGGCGCCGCCGTGACAGCTTGAAAGCGTCGAAGTCGGATTGCAGGACGCCAATTCGGCGGGGGCTGATCTCGACCACGGGCAGCAAGCCGAGGGCGATAATCCGATCGACGCTGCGCTCGGCGACGTCTAGCTGCCGTGCGGCCTCCCGCTTCGAACGGACGTCATCGGTCTGAATTTCAATCGGGTCTTGCATCTTCGTCTCTCCTGGCGACCACTGGCTGATGCACGAGAGATGAAGAGCTTCGCTTGATTTGTCGAGGGGCAAAAACTCAACAAAAATGTTTTCATGTCAATGGCTTACACGGTAACGTATCAGGGCAGCGTTAATGGGCTCTTAGCGCTGGCAGTGTCCTTAAGCGGTTGATGTTATTGGAAAAACGCGACTTTTCGAGCCGGGGAACGAGCCGACGGGATTTCCCAACGATTTCAATGGGGATTGTCCCGCGTTCCTAACACCGCTCAATGAAATCAATGATTTGACGTTAATAGGGCGTTAACCCTAAGTCATTGATATTGCTGCGGTTCGTTCCTATGGGGTGCGAACCAGCCATGTCCATAGAAATCAATGGGTTAAGCGAAGCCGTGCGCCGGGCGCGTGTCTGACACGCAGAGACACTGAGTTGGGGAAAACGTGCTGGCGCGTGTCAGGCGCGTGTCGCGGGGCGGCTGTTGATCCGCCGCTTGTCCCCGCGCCGAGCTGCTGAAACAGAAAAGGGCGACCCGAAGGCCGCCCCTTGCAACGCCGTCGAGCGGCGCGACCATCACCTTTCCCGAAGGCAGACCCAAGTTGTTTCGTCGTTCGCGTCTCTAACGAGGTTATGCTCTCCGTCGTGCGGGCAGTTGCGATCGGCCGCCTTCATGGCGTCAAGGTCCGCTTTGTATTCGTCTGGCGTCAACGGTGGGACGCGCCTATCTGCAGCCTCGGCCGGCCCTGCGAGCGCGACGAGCGCGGCGGCAGCAATCAGAATGCGCATTTGGGTTCCTTTTCCTTCTTCGGGATTAGAAGGGAGATTAAGCGCTGGCCCGGATCGGAACCACATTCGCGCCCGCCTCGCGCCCCTCGACGATCGCCGCCACGCGCTCGCCCCAAGCCGCCAGCGCCGCGCGCTTCTCGTCCGCCCAATCGTGGCGCTGATAGATGCCGACGATCCCTGCCCTGCTGCCGGAAACATGGTTCAAGACCGCTTCCGTGACTTCGAGCCGGACCCCGAGCTTTTGCAAGTTCGTCGCGAGGGTGCGGCGCAAATCGTGCAGCCGCCAGCCCTTCACGCCGCTATCGCGATCGAGGCGCGCTTTCGCTTTGCTCCACCCGGAAAACACGCCGCGTTCGCCGGGGAAGACGAGCGGGTTCCCCTTATATCGCGGCGCGGCTTCGAGAATCGCCCGAACCTGCGGCGCTAACGGAACGATGCTGTCAACGCCGTTCTTCGCCCTCGCGCCCGGAATGGTCCAGGTCGAGAGATCGTCGGACAGCTCAGACCACGCCATGTCGGCAACCTCATCGCGGCGCTGGCCTGTCAGCATCAACATGCGGACGATACTGTTGAACGATCCGGGGCCGGCGGTCGCGCGCCCGATCGCGTGCAGCTCGGCATCTGTCAGCACATGATCGCGCGAGGCCACGGCTTTCAACTTGATCCCCGCGAACGGGTTTTTGGAGAGCCAACGCTTGCCGATCGCCCATCCGTAGCAGGCGCGGCCGTAGGCACCTGTCAGCCGCGCGGTGGCCTTCTTGCCCGCGTCTGTGATGGCATCGAGGGTCGCCTCTGCGGCCTCCGGCGTGAGCGCCGCGGCCGGCGCCTTCAAATGCTCCTTAAACGCGAAGCGCAGTGCGCGCGTCGCCTCCGCGGCGTAGCCCGGTCGCTTGTCGGCAAGGTGTCCTGCCTCCCACTTATCAATCAGCACCCCAAGCGTCAGAGCCTCGACTTTGGCCTTCTCTTTTGCCTCCGCCTTCGCTCGCTTTTTATCTGCGGCCGGATTGCGACCGAGCGCCACGTCGCCCATTTTCGCCGCCGCGGCCGAGATCGCCGAAGCAAGCGTGAGATCGCCGAGCGGGATGCGCTGTTTCTTTCCGGCGAAAGTGTATTGCGCCAGGTAGGTTCTGCCGCCCGGCTTGCCCTCGACGGCGGCCCTGGTGACGCGGATATAGAGGCCGCGCTGCTCGTCGATGCGAACAAGGCGGTCCTTCTTCCCGTGCGGGCACGTGAGCTTCAAAATCTTGGTTTCGGTAAGCTTCATTGCGGACCACCTTATCTGGTTTTTGCGGACCCACAGCGGACCCCGAAGGGCTTGCGGACCCACAGCGGACCCCGCCTGTTATGGCGAGCCGTTGCGCGTCGTGTCGCGTCACGTCTGATGCTATGGCAGGTATTTCAGGCGATTGCAAGGGGAAGTCGGCTATGCGGACCTACGTTTGTCCAGTCCTGGCGCGTTGTTGCGCCTCGGACCGCAGACTACGAATCTGGGGGTCATGAGTTCGAATCTCTTCGGGCGCGCAGCAATTTCAATATGTTACGCTGGCGACCACCGTTCTAGAGAGATCTTGTTTAGAACGGCGGTTTCTAGTTCGGATACGGAGCGAGCGATCCAGCGCCGGGGCATGCCTCTACGCTCGGCTGTCCTCCGCGCTGTGCGGCTGCCGCTGAAATGCCAAGGCGGCGACCCTCAGATAGCTCTGCCTGAGCGCGAGCCCGTGGCGCTTCCGGAAGCCGACGAGCTTCTCGATCGCCTTGTGGGCGAGCCTGGCGTCGGTCGGATAGAGGATCGCCTTCGGCTGCATCGTCGTATCGACGGCGACCCGCTCGAGCTCCTTCGTCGCCAGCGCTTCGATTTCGTGAGCGACCCGAAGGCTGTCTTGCAAGAGCGTTGAAAGCCGCTCCTCGCCGAGCGCGTCAGCGACGAGCGGTCGGCGGCAAGCGCGTGGCGGAACACGCGCTCGCCGGCGATGAGCCGCACCGGCAACGGCGGCTGTCCACCTCCCGCCGCGTAGACCTCGCCGAAGCGCCGGTCGAGTAACCTCCAGTCGATCTTCCCTGCCAGCCGCACCCGCGGATGGCCACGTCGATCAGGTCCGAGCCGGAGATCTCGGTCTCCGGGTACATTCACCGAGAAATGGTCAAATACAGCGACCGCGCCTTCAATAAAATTGTCCTCTACAAGCAGCGGTCGAAAAACCATCTGCTCGACCAGGTCGAGAGTTTGTCAGTGACCGCAACCGGACGCCGTACACCAGCCCCCACAGTGGTGAAGATGCCACGCAAGGTCGTAGCGATAGAAGCGATGTTCTCTGCACCAGTGGGGGTCATGTGCGGTCGCGCCACCTGCAGCTGCGCCGATGGGCGAAGACACACAACTGGACAGTGTAAGCGCCGAGACGGCTAGGGCCGCGAACTGCTTCATGATCATCTCCCTTTGCCCTCCCGAGAATCGCGAGCACGATGTAATTTGACCTCCATATTGCGCGGCTGAGCGCAGCCAGCGCGACTCTATTTTAAGACCAATGAGCAGGCGGGCGATCATGGGAGGCCTCATGGCTTTCCGGCATGGCCGGCGGTCCAAACGGACGCCGCCACCGCCGCTACTTTTCGCGGCGAAAGGGAGGTCCCGCCCAATGGCGGCATGACGCCCTGATGCTTGGGATGGGCGACGCATCGCCATCATTGGCTCCTACTACTCATCGACGGCGCAGCGACTGGACCGGGGACATTGAGGCCTGCTTCCTGCGCGGCGACTAACCCAAGTGCGCTCCAGTCGAGATCGGCGTAGCCGCGCGCGATTCCGGTGATGAGCCGGTCTCGCACCACGCCGACCGACGGCATCGGCGCGGCGGCGCTTTCTGCCTCGGCGAGCGCAAGCCGCACATCCTTGAGCACGAGGGGCAAGGCGAATCCAGGCGCGTAGCTCCGACTGACAATCTTCTCGCCATAGATTTTATGCGCCCGCCCGCTGAACATCGTGTTCGTCATGATGTTGATGAACGCTTTGGGATCGAGTCCTCGCTTAAGAGCCACGGCTACCACTTCTCCCAGCACCTCCAATGTGGTCGCGGTCATCATATTGCCGAGCAACTTGACGAGGTTTGCCTGCGAAGGCTCGGCACCCACGACAAATGTCTTCTGTCCGAGACTTTGAAAGAGCGGCTGGCAGCGCTCGACATCGGATGGCGCCCCGGCGGCGACAATGAACAACAGGCGCGCCTTGGCCGCATCCGGATTCCCAAAGACCGGGGCCGCGACGTACCGCTGCCCGCGCCGGGCGTGTTCCGCCGCGAGGAAAGCCGCAGCCGATGTGCTGATTGTGCTCATGGAAAGATGAATTGCGCCGCGCTTCAATCCCGACGCGAGACCCTTCACGCCGGCGTCTTCTCGTCCGAGGACGACATCGCGAACGGCGGCGTCATCGGGGAGCATGCTGATGACGACCTCGCAGTCGAAGAGGTCGGCGAATTCCACTGTGGGTCTGAGGCCGAGCCCAATGAGCGCGCCCATTGGACCCGGTCGGCGGACATAAGCGGTGACGCGATGCGCCGTGTTGGCAAGGTTCGCGGCCATCGCGGTCCCCATCTGACCAAGACCGATAAAGCCGATTTTTCCCAGGGTTGGCGCGCCCTCATCCGACGGTTCCGATTCGGATGCGCTGGGGCTTCCGAGCGGGGAGATGGATTGGTCCGTCATCAGTGTCTCCTGACTAGGCGCTCGTGCAATTCGGGGCGCTGATGCGCCTATCGGCGGATGTGAGACCATCACGACGCGGCGCAGCGCCGCCGTCAGCGCTTACTGCTGTTCTTCTCACACTCGGCGCGCGATATCATGAATATCCGCGCGATCGACGCCGATGTCGTTCAGCTCATGATCCGAGTAGCCGGAAAGCTCCTGGAGCACTGTCTTGTAGGTACGGCGCCGGCGAAGGAAGCGTGCGTGCGAGAGCATTTTCATCAGTGGCTCGTTGCATGATCTAAATCGCAAATGAACGCGTCGGGTTGCGACGTTGTGTTGGTTATAAATTTACGCTCGTCGTGCAATTATTCCATCCTACGTTGGTAGACGGAGATTTATTGTTGGTTTTGAGAAAGCAAACCTTCGTATGATCGAGGCGTGATCACCGCCGATTTCACGCTGCCAAGCGCCGAGGGACGATTACGGAAGCGATCGCGCCAACCCATGAACGCGACCGGGAAAAGGCGACGAAAACGCTGTTCAGTTTCCTTGGCGCGGCGGCGATCTCAGCTGGAGCGCGCTCGCCAAAAGTCGCCCGTTCGTCACGGTTGGACTTGACCGCCGCGGATGCGCCAAGAGCCCGAGTAGCAGGGGCTGAATCATAGAAGTTTCATGTCGCGATATGTCGTCGTCACGCCTTGGTTGCATCACCTGTCGCTGGCAAGGTGAACTGGAACACGGCGCCGTTTGGAAGGTTGGGCGATGCCCAGAGTCGGCCGCCGTGGGCGTCAATGATCGAACGGCAGATCGACAGTCCCATCCCCATGCCCTCGGGTTTGGTGGTGAAGAAGGCCTCGAACATGCGCTCAGTCCCCGCGAAGTCGAGCCCGGGGCCCGAATCTTCGACCGCAACAAGCACCCCTCCGGATTCGTCATTCCCGGAACTGATCTGCATTCGCCGCTGCCCGTGCCCGGAATTCGCCATCGCCTCGATGGCGTTCATGATCAAATTCAGCACGACCTGCTGAAGCTGGACGCGGTCGCCAATGACGGAATTGAGATTGGAGGGCAGCGAAGTTTCGACTCGGACGCCATGACGGCGGAACTCTGCGGCCATGAGAACGATAACCTCGCGGATCACGTCGTTGATATCGAGTACGATCATATCCGGCGTCGACTTGCGCGTGAGGGCCCGGACGCTCTTGATGATATCGCCGGCGCGGTGGCCGTTTCTCACAATGCGAGTCGCGGCCTGCTGCGCTTCCTCGAGGTCCAGCCGGTCCGCTTCGAGCCAGAGCAGGCAAGCGTCCGCATTCGTAATGATCGCGGCCAGCGGTTGATTGATCTCATGCGCGATGGATGCAGTGAGTTGGCCCATTGTGCTCAATCGCGAGGCTCGTTCGAGATCAGCCAATGCGCTCCGCAGAGCCTCTTCAGCGACCCGGCGCTCGGTCACGTCCATGACCGTGCCGATAAACTCGGTGGTCCCGGCGCCGTAAGCGGTTAGATGCCCCAGGGAATGCAAATACTTTGTGGCGCCATCTGGCGTGACAATACGGAAGTCCCACTCGAAATTGTTACCCTCGCGAACGGCCTTCTCCAACATATCTTCGAAAGCCGAACGGTCCTCTGGATGAATCTGGTTCACAAACGCGGCATACGTCGGTGTCGCTGTATCCGGATCCAATCCGAAAATGCGAAAATGCTCGGCCGACCATGAGACCTCGCCGGTGGTTACGTTCCACGCCCAGCTTCCGGTCCGGCTGATTCGTTGGCCTTCCGCCAGAAAAGCCTCGCTGCGGCGGAGTTCCTCCTCCGCGCGCCGGCGTTCCGCGTTTTCGCGTTCGAGGGCCATCTTGGCTAGATACTGTTCGGTCACGTCGACCAGTGTACCCACGTACTCGACCACCTCGCCGTCCTTGTCGACGACGGGATGTCCGACGCTATGATGATAGCGCACGCTCCCGTCCGGCAACGGAAATCGCCATTCGACATCGAAGTCCTTCTTTTCCCGGATGGCAGCGTCAAGAATCTCGATGAATTTGGCGCGGTCTTCCGGAAGAATCTGCTGAAGGGCCTTTTCGAAAGCGTGAGAGTCCTCAACCGGATCCAAGCCGAAAATTCGGTACTGCTCCGGAGACCAGTAGACGTTCTCACGGCTCGCAACTCTCCAGGCCCAGCTTCCTGTGTGGGTGAGCCTCTGTCCTTCCTCGAGATACGCTTCGATGCGGCGCAATTCCGCCTCGACCCGCGCGCGGTCGGCTCGGGTCCGGATCGCGATCACCCCGTAGGCCAAGTCGTTGGCCAGCTCGGTGAAATGGGAACGCGTCTGCTCATCGAAAGCGTAGGGACGGTCGGCGTACAGGGTGAGGGCGCCGAACACCGTTCCTTCGGATTTGAGTGGGAGCGCGAGCGATGATCCATACCCCCGCCTTAGCGCCTCGTCCCGCCATCGGTGGAAGGCCGGGTCGGTTGCGATCTCATCAGTCGAGCGGAGCTTGCCCGTCCGGATGGCGACGCCGGTCGGCCCTCGCCCCGTGGGGGCGTCGCCCCAGCTAACGTCGACGCGATCGAGATATCCATCCTCTAAGCCAGCGTGCGCAACCTGCCGAATCGCCTGCGCCGCACTGTCGTCTCGATAACCGACCCAGGCCATCCTCATACCGCCGTCCTCCACCAGGATTCGGCAGATGGCCTTTACCAGGTCGATCTCTTCAGTCGCGCGAACCAGCGCCTCGTTGCAACGATTGATGGTTCTGAGGGTGCAGTTGGCCGCCCTCAATTGTTCCTCGACGCGCGTGCGCTCGGCGATCTCAGCCTGCAGCCTTGCCCTTGTGGGCTCACGCAACTTCAACGGAATATTTCCTTGCGCAGAAAGCCGGTCGCCGGCCGCGGGTCTCTCGCACCGACCTCGGAGCGACTGCGTCGCGAGAGCCTCGGGACCGAACAGCAAGCAAGCGCAGCAAATGACGGAGTCATGCGCTTATCGGCAGAGCAATGAAATCATACAGACGTTTATGGTGTGGATGTCTTCGATTGACGCAGTCCGAGAGTCTCGGCGGCCCGGACGAGGTCCGCCAAGGATCGTACGCCCATCTTCCTCATGAGATGACCTCGATGGATCTTGACGGTGATCTCACTGAGCCCGAGTTCCGCGGCCACCTGTTTGTTCATCAGGCCCGCGGTGACAAGCGTCATGATCTCCCGTTCGCGCGTCGTGAGCGACTCGAACAGCCCCCTGAGTTCGTCAAGCGACTTTTCGCGATCGCGTCGCTTCCGGTCCCGTTCGATCGCCTGCGCCACGGCATCGAGCATGTCCTGATGGCGAAACGGTTTCGCCAGGAAGTCGATCGCTCCTGCTTTCATGGCCCGGACTGACATGGGGATGTCTCCATGGCCGGTCATCATGACAATCGGGATGTGAATATTTGCTTTGGTCAATTGAGCTTGGAAGTCGAGGCCGCCCACTCCGGGCAGCCTGATGTCGAGCACAATGCAGCACGGCGCCTCCGGAAGCTTGCGCTGCAAGAATTCCGCCGTCGACGCGAACAGCCTTGGCTCGAGGCCAACCGATCGAAACAAACTGCTCAACGCTTGACGAACCTCAGGGTCGTCATCGACGATGAGGACAATTGGCGTCTCCGGGGGCGCGTCAGTCTGCTGGGACGACCCGCGCTGGATCACGATAAATCCCTCTCGAACCGAGGCCAGGCTGCCTGAACCGCCACGACGCCCGCTCGTCGCACGGAAGACGGCGCGGGTCTGCCTTGGCTTCGATTATCAAGTAGCAAATTGAAAGTCCAAATCTCTCGCCGCTGGGACTGACCCTCGAGGATGACATTGAGCCTGGCGCCGGTCGACTTCGCCGGCGACGGCTCGCCGATGCCGGACGAACAACGATCATACGAAAGTATATTCCTACAAAACAAACAAGTCGCCCTTATCACCCCTTGTAGAATGGAATAATTGCGCGAGTGACTTAAATTCCTAAACGGCACAACCTCTGGAGCAGCAACATTTTACGCTCTGAGCGTTGGGTAAGAAGGACTTAGTCATGCTACGCAATCGAGACGAGTTGGATGGCCTGCTGAAGCAGGCGTTCGCGCAGGGGGTTCGCTGGCCAATCGAGCGACCGTCGCTTAACGCGCTCTCCGAGTTGGGCCTCTCAGTCGACCAGATCGCGCGGTATTTTTCTGTCGATCCGGTTGAGGTTCGAGCATTCCTTAAACCCGATAGGTAGTCGATTAGGCTGCACGCACGAGTTCGCCAAATGCGCCTCGTGTGAGATCGCGCTCCCGGCCTGTCGGCCAAGCGGTAGAGGTCACGGCGGTGGGCTGCGGCGACAATGGCGTCCTCAGAGGCGTCGAATTCGGCCGGGACTTCGCGGTCAGCATTGAAGTTCCGGTGGGTTTCTCGCGCTCTGATCGAGTGATGGATGCTCGTCCCGAGACGCTGCGGAGCCGTGATGGCTGGCAAATGATTATTTAAAGGAGCAAGTCATGCGCGCGATGCGGTTCGAGGCCTTCGGCGATCCCTCGGTTCTCAACGTGGCGGAAGTCCCTGCCCCGGCTGCCGATGAGAAGGCGCCCTTGATGAGGGTCATGGCTTCGATCAATCCGAGCGACGTCAAGAATGTTGCCGGAGCGATGAAGTAGACAACGTTGCCGCGCATCCCTGGTCGCGATTTCGCCGGAGTGGTCGCCGCAGGTCCAGCCGAATGGATTGGAGCGGAGGTTTGGGACACGGGCGGCGACGGTGGCTTTACCCGCCACGGAACCCATGCCGAAATGCTTACCGTGCCGACAGCGAGCCTGAGCCACAAGCCCGCCACCCTCAGCTTCGACGAGGCGGCATCGGTCGGCGTCAATTATATGGCCGCCTGACGCGGCGTCGAAGCGACAAGCCTCAAGGCCGGCGAGACGGTGCTGATCGGCCGGCAGCGGCGTCGACGCCGCTGCCGCCCAGATCGCCCGCCGCCTTGGCGCGCGCATGATCGGCGCCGACAATCGAATGCCGCGCCCGGACGCGCCGATTCAGGCCATCGCGGAAAAGCTGATCATCGGCGCGCAGGACTTGCCGGCAGAGGTTCACGCGGCGACCGGTCGAAAGGGTGCGGACGTCGTCCTCGATCTTGTTGGCGGCGTCATGTTCCCCAGCGCCCTCAAAAGTCTCGCCCTGTGGGGCAGGCTGGTCGAAATCGCCCGACCGGCCACCGCGAAGTGAATTTCGACCTCGTCGATTTCTATCACAATGAAAGCCGACTCTTCGGCGTGGACACGCTCAAGCGGGACCTTACAGCCTCCGCGGAAGTGCTGGATGGGCTAATCCCTGGGTTCGTCGCGGGCGACCACAATGCCGCGCCCATCGCCGAGACTTGCGGGCTCAGCGAGGCGCAAGAGGCCTACCGCAAAGTAGCGGCTGGCGCGGCGGGGCGCATCGTCTGCGGCCACAGGAATAGGAGGCGGCTATGACCGGATATATTGTCTCCCTCCTCATGGGCCTGGTTGTCGGCGTCAAGCGCTGCCAACCAGCCGCGCACGCCGAGTTCGCCGCCATATAAGGTCTCGTACCGCATCGCGCGGAGACCCACGCCTAAACCTCGGTATGATCTCTTTGCTCGGCTATATGCTTTCATTGCTCGGCTTTATGATTTCATTGTTCTGCTGAGCGAGGCATTGTCGAATCGTCGCTCCATGCTCTTGGCTATTCGTTCCCGAGCCTGGGCTGGTGAAAGGAGAATAGCTGGCGTGTCAAAATCTCAGATCGTTTCGATCGTGGACGACGACGCGTCGGTTCGCGCCGCGATGCAGAGCCTCGTGCGGTCACTCGGTTTCGTCGCTTTCGCGTTCGAGTCCGCTGAGGATTTCCTGCGCTCGCCGCGGGTCGGCGACAGCACCTGCCTGATCACCGACGTACAGATGCCTGGCATGAGCGGCCTTGATCTTCAGGATTGCTTGATCGCGCAAGGAACCTACATTCCAACCATCTTCATCACCGCGTTTCCCCAACAATCCATTCGACGTCGCGTGCAAGCCAGCGGCGCACTGGGTCTTCTCGAAAAGCCATTCGCCGGGAGGACTATGATCGAGTTGGTCCGCCAGGCTCTCGCGACGCAACCACGCTGAAGTGGGCGCGTGTCTTCACGAGAAAATTTCCCTGGACTTCAACGAAGCGCATGCGCGTGAGGAGCGGCTCAGGGCGGCCAACCGCGTGCTCCGAGCCGCTAAATCGCTGCGACGAAGGGCTCACCCGCGCCGCACAGAGGGATCGGGCCGGTAAAAATCCGGCCAATCATCGGGGCCTGGCTATTCGCCTGGCGAAAATTGGACCGGATTGCGCGCCGCCGAAGGCGGTCTGCGTCACTTGTATCTCGCTTCACCCCTCGGCGTAACGGTCAAGCCGCAAAACGAAAGTTTCGCCCGTTGAAACCTCCATTCAATGGCGAACCTCTCCGGATGACCTCCCTTTATTAGCACTATCTCAAATTCCTCCCCTCTCGCGAGGTTGACAGCGTGAAGCCTCTCGTTTCGCCGCAGATTGCCCACCCGCATACTGCCTCGCTCGCGCGGGCTCGCCGGGACGGCTCGTCCGCCGGCACGGCCAGGCCAGTTACGCGAAGCGATCACCGAGACTGCAGGGCCCCGGCCCGCTGCGACACTGTGAGACAGGAGGCAAACAGCGCGACCCCGCTCCGCGGTGTCACCAAGGGACGCGAGGATGAACCATGGGCATAGTTCGCTTTGCGCTGAGGTTTCCCTACACGTTCTTCATCCTCGCGGCCCTAATTGTGTTTCTGGGCGTCACGGCCATCACGGTCATGCCGGAGGACATCTTCCCCGAGATCAACATTCCGGTCGTGTCGGTGATCTGGCAGTACACAGGCCTGAGCACGCCGGAGATGGAGCAGCGCGTCTCCACCTACAGCCAGTACTCCATCAGCTCGAACGTCACCGGCATCAAGGATATGGAGGCCCAGACACTCAATGGCATCTCGGTGCAGAAGATCTATTTCCAGCCGGACGTCAACCTCGATCTCGCTATTGCGCAGATCGTCTCGGCGACGAATTCGATCCGCGCCCTGATGCCGGCTGGCGTACAGCCGCCGACCGTGGTGGCGTACAACGCGTCGAGCGTTCCGGTCCTGCAGCTTAGCTTGAGCTCCGACCGCCTCAATGAACAGCAGCTCTACGATTATGGGATCTACAACCTGCGCCAGCATCTCGCGCCGGTTCATGGGGTGACGTTCCCGACTCCCGATGGCGGCGAGTACCGGCAGATCATGGTCGACATCGACCCTGTCAAGCTTGAGGCCAAAGGACTCACGCCGGCGGATGTGGTGAACGCGGTCAACGCGCAGAACCTGACTTTGCCGTCGGGTCTCGCCAAGATCGGCGACACCCAATACACGGTGCGCACCAATGCGATGCCGGCGACCATCGCTGACCTCAACAATATTCCGATCACATATGCCAACGGGCAGACGGTGTTCCTGAGGGATATCGGCCAGGCGCACGACGGTTGGGCGGTGCAGCAGAACGTCGTGCGCGAAAATGGTCGACGCTCCGTGCTCTTGAGCGTCATCAAGAATGGCGGCGCCTCGACGCTTGCTGTCGTCGACGGCGTTCGCAAGGTCCTGACGGTCGCGCGCGAGGCTGCGCCCCCTGGCCTCAGCATCAATGAACTGTTCGATCAGTCGAAGCTCGTTACCGCGTCGATCACGAGCGTGGTCCGCGAGGGGGCGATCGCGGCCGGGCTCACGGGACTGATGATCCTGCTTTTTCTCGGCTCATGGCGGTCGACCCTGATCGTCTTGATCTCGATTCCACTGTCCATCCTGACATCAATCGTCGTCCTGTACTTCCTCGGTGAGACGCTCAACACCATGACCCTCGGCGGCATGGCGCTCGCGGTCGGCATTCTGGTCGACGATTCGACAGTGACGATCGAGAACACCCACCGGCTTCGCGGTGAAGGCCTGAGCCTTGCCGCGGCGACCCTGCACGGCTCCGCGGGCATCGCTATCCCGACATTGGTCTCGACGCTCGCGATCAGCTGCGTGTTCACGTCGGTAGTGTTTCTGGAAGGACCGGCGAAGTTCCTGTTCACGCCGCTTGGGCTTGCGGTGGTGTCCGCAATGCTGGCGTCCTATACGCTGTCGAGAACCTTGACGCCCGTCATCATCGGCCTGTTGCTCAAGGGTGAAAACCACGACGCGGCGCCCGGCTCGGGCAACTGGTTTACGCGCTTTCACCAGGGGTTCGAGCGCGGCTTCGAGCAATTTCGCCAGGGCTATGTCCGCGCGCTCACGTTGCTCCTAAAACGGCGCTGGATCGTGCCGGTCGTCGCTGCGCTGATCCTCGCGCTGGGCGGCGTCATGTTCACCCTTGTTGGCCGCGACTTCTATCCCGCGATCGACGGCGGCCAGATCAAGCTTCACGTCCGGGCGCCGGCCGCCACGCGCATCGAAACGACGGAGCACATTTTTCAGGCGGTCGAGGACAAGATCCGCGGGGTCATCCCGAAAAGAGATCGCGACCTCATCGTCGACGATTTCGGAGTGCCGCAGCGAACATACAACCTCGCCTTCACCGACGGGTCCACCATCGGCGTCAACGACGGGGTGATCCTGGTCGCCCTGAAGGACGGACATGCGCCAACGGCCGACTACGTGCGCAGGCTGCGCGAGGCGCTGCCGGCGGCCTTTCCATCAGTGACCTTCTATTTCCAAGCCGCGGACATGGTCACCCAAATTCTCAATTTCGGATTGCCGGCGCAGATCGACGCTCGCGTGGTCGGCCGCGACCGCGTCACCAATCTGCGGCTGGCGCATCAGCTGCGGCGGCGTATAGCGGCAATTCCTGGCATCGCTGACGCCCACCTCCAGCAGGAGCTCGATGCACCCGCCTTCATGGCGAATATCGACCGGTCGCGGGCGTTGGAGCTTGGTCTCAATGCGCAGGCGGTCGCCAACGATCTCAACATCAGCCTCAGCTCGTCGGAGCAGGTATCGCCTAATTTCTGGACCGATCCATCGAACGGAATTCCCTATTACATCGCGGTCCAGACGCCCGAGCATGAGGTGAGCTCGCTCGGCGAGCTCGGCGACACGCCTGTATCCACCACGATCGCTTCCGCTGGCTTGCCGATGCCCCGGCTGCTGAGCCAGGCGGCGATGTTGCAGAGTGAAGCCGTTCCCAACATACCCGGGCTCCTCAGCAACGTGGCGACGTTGCAGCGCGACGCCGTTCCCACCAATCTCAACCAGACCAATATCCAGCCGGTCTACGACATCTATGCCAGTGTGCAGGACCGCGATCTCGGCAGCGTCTCCGACGACATCAACAAGATCGTCGCGGAGCTGCAGAAGGAGCTCAAGCCCGGCAACACGATTCAAGTGCTCGGCCAGATCCAAAGCATGAACGATTCCTTCCGGGACCTTGGCATCGGGCTCCTGTTCGCGGCCGTGTTCGTTTATATGCTCATGGTCGTCAACTACCAGAATTTCGGCGATCCGTTCGTCGTCATCCTGGCGCTCCCCGCGACCTTGTGCGGCATCGTCACGATGCTGTTCATCACCGGGACGACGCTCAGCGTTCCCTCGCTGATGGGCGCCATCATGGCGGTCGGTGTAGCCTCCGCGAACTCGATTCTGCTGGTCACCTTCGCACGGGAACAGCAGCTCGCCGGCAGGACGGCGTTCCGGGCTGCGATCGACGCTGGCCATATCCGTATCCGCCCCGTTCTGATGACGGCGGGTGCGATGATCGTCGGCATGATGCCGATGGCGATCGGCGGCGCCGGCGAGGAGCAGAATGCCGCGCTGGCCCGGGCGGTGATCGGCGGCCTTCTGTTTGCGACCCCGACCACGCTACTCGTCGTTCCCTACCTCTTTGCCGTGCTGCGCAAACGCAACGACGGCGTCCCGGCCCATGGTGTATTCGAGGACCTCCCCGATGAATGACCTTGGCTTTCGCAATCGAACCAACGCGGTTCCCGACTATCGTCTTGACGACCGGCCGGTCGACCGTGACACCCAAAACCCGCAGAAGTCTCGCCCGCAGGTGCGGCGCCGATCGGGCGTGCGCGTGTTCGCCGGGGGCGCATTCTTGTTGCTCGCCGGTGGCGTTGCGCTCGGCGCATGGCGCCACTATGCGCTGCAGCAACAGATCATGGCGACCGTCGAGCAGGAGCGTGATTTCGTACCCAGCGTGCGCGTCGCGACGGTCAAGGCGAACGCCGCCGTCATGTCCGTCACCCTGCCGGCGACGACAGCCGCATTTGCGCAGGCTGAGATCTATGCCCGCGCCACCGGCTATATCGGTACGCGTAACGTCGACATCGGCGATCACGTGAAGCAAGGCGAAGTGCTGGCGGAGCTTGCAGTGCCCGAGCAGGATGACACGATTTCCCAAAACGAAGCGACGCGTAATCAGCTCCGAGCGGCGCTGGATCAGGCGCAGGCCAACTCCAATCTCGCGCAAGTGACCTGGGACCGAGACCGGCCGCTGGTCAGTGAAGGCTGGGCGACCCAGCAGCAGGGCACAATCGACGTCCAGACCCTGAAGGCGGATGAAGCTGCAGTCAGCGTCGCACGGGCCAACATCGCGGCTCAGGACAATTTGCTTATGACGTTGCATCAGAACCGCGACTATGCATCGGTGACGGCGCCGTTCAATGGCGTCGTTACGCAGCGCAACGTCGACGTCGGCAGTCTGGTGCAGGGCAACGCCAACACTGGCACTTTCATGTTCGAGGTCATGCAGAGGGACGTGATCCGCGTCTTCGTCTACGTGCCTCAGGACGCGGCCTTCGGCGTCGCGCCAGGCGTTGACGCAATCATTCGCGTACCCGAAATTCCGAATCGCGAGTTTGCCGGCAAGGTGACCCGGATCGCCGACGCACTGCAGAGCGGTACGCGCACGCTCTTGGCCGAGATCGACATTCCCAATTCGGACGACGCGCTCCCGCCCGGGGTCTACTGCACCGTCGAACTCAAGATTCCACGCAAAGCACCGTCCTTCATCGTGCCCGCGGAAGCGATCATCTTCAACCGCAATGGCTTGCAGGTCGCGGTGGTCAACGACGGCAAGGCCGAGATCCGCAAGCTCAACGTGACGCGCGACTTCGGCACGTGGGTGGAAGCGGACGCTGGAGTGAAGTCCGGCGAGCAAGTTATCCTCAATCCCCCGGTCACTCTCGTCGGCGGCGACAAAGTACAGCTACGCTCCGACGCAACGGCGCCGGCCACGTAGGCTAGCATTGGTCCAGTTCGAATTCGGGGCGGTTGCTGGTCTGAAGTCTCGATCGCCGCGAGTGAAAAGGCCCATGCAACGTAGAAAGAAGGGGCACCTACGGCTGGCGGATCGTCCAGCCGACTATACGAAACTTGGCATCGCCCCCGTTGAAGTCGTCGATCGGCTTTGATGGCGCCTACCACCGCTTCGCGGGCAAGGTGACGATCGAAAGGCTTGAGGGGAATGCCAGGGGTTGAGCAATTCGATGGCCACGCGATCTGAGAACTGATGTATTTCGGCAGGGTCCCAACTCGAGGGCGCGGCGTTACAAGGATCGCCGACCGCAGCATAAGTCGAGGTCAACCCAATCGTCACGTTACGACTCGAAAAACATACGGATTGAGGGGTGCTGATGGCGGCGTCGGACGCTCATTTCCAGGCGTTTTGCGAGGGTTCTGTCGAGCAGAGACCGGAACCGGGCCGAATTTGCTTCCCGAGAGTCCATCTCGCTTCTTGAGTAGCTGGCGCGTCAGTTTCACCGCCGCAGCCTTGTCGACCCGTTCGTTGCACGGCGGGGCGCCGTCACGACGTCGACGGCGCGCGTCTCCCGAACTTCAAGACGCATCCGACCCGCCGTCTTGTAGGCGATATCCCGCCCACGTCGAGCAGGTCTTTGAACCCAACTGGCCGTCCACGACTCAGTTTGCCCCAACGGCGGCGGTTGCCCGACCTATCCTAAACTTTGGTTCGTTGAGTCCAAACGTATGATTGATTGCAACAGACCAACGTGCTGCGCGATCCAACCAAAAGGGCATAGCTTGGGTCGGCGGAGGTTCGCTAAATCAAGCGACAACCACTGCAATTGAAGCAGACGATGACCAACGGGATTGCACTTTCCGATCGACCGTATGAGGGGGGCCGACAACCGAGTCCTGGGCGCTTGACGGCGATCAGCGCAAGGAAGCGACAAGGGACTTCGTGGCGGCCATCCGTCGCGGCGTCAAATGTGACCCGACCCAGGCTTGGGAACCCATGAATGGATGCGCACGTGAACAACGCAACCCACCCCTTGAGAATTCCCGATAGCAAGTTCGCGCGCGAGGTGACGGAGTTTGTCCGCGATACGGAGTCCGAGCTGCTCTTCAATCATTCGAGCCGAGTTTACCTGTTCGGCGCGCAGGCGGGCGAGCATCGTGGCCTGAAATTCGATCCGGAGTTGCTCTATGCGGGAGCCATGTTTCACGACATGGGTTTGACCAAGGCGCACGGCAGCGACGATGAGCGTTTCGAGGTGGACGGCGCGAATGCGGCGCGGGATTTCCTGAAGCGGCACGGAATCACGACGACAGATATCGACACGGTGTGGACGGCGATCGCGCTGCACACGACACCCGGCATTCCGAAGCACATGCATCCGGTCGTCGCGCTGCTGACGGCGGGCGTCGAGATGGATGTTCTTGGCCTCGCTTACGGCGAATATTCCGACGCCGAGCGCGAGGCGGTCGTGAAGGCGTTCGCCCGCACGCCGCGTTTCAAGGAGGACATTATCCAGGCCTTCTATGAGGGCATCAAGCACAAGCCCGAAACGACCTTCGGCAACGTTAAGGCCGACGTCCTGGCGGACAAGGACCCGCATTTCCACCGCGGGAATTTCTGCGTGGTAATTCGCGAATCGCGCTGGCCGGGCTGACCGCCATCCCCCGAAAAACCCGCGCCGCCGCGGTGCATAACTGACCGACTTGATGGAGCCCACGATGATCGACAAGCCGAGACGCCCCCATCCGACCCATGCGACCGGCGCTCCCGTCAGCGACAACGTCAACGTCCAGACAGCTGGGCCGCGCGGCCCCGCGCTTTTGCAGGACATCTGGCTCCTGGAAAAGCTCGCCAACATCCACCGGGAAGTGATCCCGGCGACGCCCAGCGTTATAAGCTCGGCGTCAATGTCAACCATATCCCTGTCAAGACGCCGCAGTGCCCATTCCACTCCTATCATCGCGACGGCGCGACGCGTACCGATGGCAACATGGGCCGCACGCCGACTTAATTCCCGAATTGCTTTGACGAATGGATTGATCAGCCAGACCTCAACGAACCGCCGATTCAGATTGCCGGCGCCGCCGCCCGTTGGGACCGTCGCCTCGACGATGACCACTATCAGCAGCCTGGCGGCCTATTTCGCAAAATGAATGCGATTCAGCGCCAGATATTGTTCAACAACACCGCTCGGGCGCTCGGCGGCGCCGCGGTCCATATTCAGGAACGCCACGTCGCCAACTGCACCAAGCCCGATCCAGAATATGGGGCGGGCGTGGCGGCTGCGCTGCGTCGGATGCGTCCTGCGGTTATCGGCGCCTCCGCGGACCGCAGACGCAGCGCCGAGGCCTGAATGCGGTAAGCGCCACAGGAAGCGGAGCCGCAACGAGCAGCTTTCCGTCTCGCCAGACGTAGACAGCAATGCAGGCGCCCCACCAGGCCTCACTTCCGGAACGCGCCCCCGCAAGATAAAAAGGGAAAGATCGTGAAGTGGTGCGAAACGGGTGTTGATATCGAAGAGCGCAAGCGCAGAATCCCTGCTCGCCGTTGAGAGACGAATCCTCGAGAGGGTGACTAAAGGGGATTCGCTTGCTGAAATCCTTGATAGCCTATGCCGACTTGTGGAGAGCCAGGCGAGTGGCGTCCTTGCGTCCATCTCGATGCTGGACGGCGATCGTCTGCGGCATGGCGCCGCGCCTAGCCTTCCAAAGCCCTATACTGATGCGATCAATGGCGATGCAATCGGACCATCGGCCGGCTCCTCCGGGACAGCTGCTTACCGCGCCGAACCGGTAATTGTGGGCGACATCGCGACCGACCCGTTGTGGGCGGAGCATCGTGATTTGGCTTTGTCCCATTCTCTGCGCGCCTGTTGGGCGGTACCGGTTTCGTCGCAAGGCGAAGTGATCGCGACGCTCGCAATGTACTATTGCGAGCCGCGCCGACCCACCCAGCGCGATCAAGAGATCGTTGACCAAATCACGCACCTCGCTGGCGTCGCGATCCAACACAAATTGGCACAGGAGAAGCTACAGCGAAGCGAGGCGTATTTGGCCGAAGCGGCGAAGCTGACCCATACGGGCAGTTGGGCTTGGGATGTCCGCGCTCGGAAGGTGCTCCATTGCTCCGCCGAAATGTTCCGAATTTTCGGGTTGGATCCAACAAAGAGCCTGCCGACTCGCAAGAACTTTCGGGCGCGCCTCCACCCCGAGGATCGTGATCGGGTAGACAAGAGATTTGAATGGTCGCTGCGCGAAAGAGTGGACAGTTTCGACGAGTATCGGGTTCTTCTGCCTGACGGAACCGTCAAGCACATCAATTCCTCAGGCCATCCGATTCTCGATGAAGAGGGTGAGCTCGTCGAGTTCATAGCTACTGCGGTAGATGTCACAGAACGCAAAGTGGCCGAGCTCGAGCGTCGACGCCTGGCGTCATTGGTGGAGCAGGCCGACGACCTTATGGCGATTGCCGACCTCGGCGGAGGCAGGCCGATCTACCTTAACAAGGCTGGCCTGAAAATGGTCGGATTTGATAGCTGGGAGGAAGCGAAGGAGAGGCGCGGAATCCACTACATTTTTCCCGAGGACCGTCAGTTTGTGAATGAGATTCTCTGGCCGACGGTGCTGGAGAAAGGTTCCTGGTCGGGAGAGATGCGTTTCCGCCACTTCAAGACCGGAGATCCGATCCCGATTCTCTATTCGTGCTTTCGGATCGACGACCCTGAGACCAGGCAGCCGGTGAACGTCGGCAACGTGTGCCGCGATATCACCGAACGCAAGCGGGCGGAAGCAGAAGCACGCGAAAACGACCGGCGCTACCATGAGATGCAGATGGAGCTGGCGCATGCGAACCGTGTCGCGACCGTGGGACAGCTCACGTCGTCGATCGCGCATGAGGTGATTCAGCCAATCGCCGCGACCGTTACAAACGCCGAGACTGCTCTGCGCTGGCTCCGTCTTGGACCATCGCATCTGGGGGACGTGCAGCAGGCACTCACCAGCATCGTCGACGATGGCGTCCGCGCAGCCGAGGTGATCAATCGGATCCGTGCGCTAATGAAGAAAGCGCCTCCCCGGAAGGATCGTTTGGAAGTCAATGAGGCGATCCTCGAAATCATCGGGCTCGCGCGTGGTGAAGCACTGAAGTATGGCGTTTCGGTTCTAACAGAATTGGCGGACCCGTCCCCTTTTGTTGAAGCCGATCGCGTCCAATTGCAACAAGTGCTGCTTAACTTGGTCGTCAATGCTCTCGAGGCAATGGGCGTGGCCAACGGGGGGCCGAAAGAATTGCTGATCAGCACAGAAAAGGTCGAATCCAGCGGCGTGCTGGTCGCGGTGCAGGATTCGGGTCCGGGACTGGAGCCAGCGATGCTCGGGCGGGTGTTCGAGTCCTTCTACACGACGAAGCCGACCGGTTTGGGGCTCGGCCTCTCGATCTGCCGTTCGATCATCGAGGCGCATGGCGGGCGCCTTTGGGCGAGTACGAACCAGCCGCGTGGCGCTACCTTTCAATTTACGCTTCCTGGCGATGCAAACATTTTATCCTGATCGAAAACCCTCTCCGCCGGGCTCGTAAGCTCGACCTGGCGCCGGCGAAGCGGGTAGGCGTCTTGGCCAGCGCGCGGAAAGACCGATCTAGCCAAAGAGCGCTCGAGATCACGTCTACGCGCGCAATGTCTGCGCTCCGGAGCTCTCCAGTCTTGCCGTCCACTTCCGCTCTTCGGCCGATCGAAATCAGGCTTTCGCAAGGGCGCGAGGCCCTTTGTCGCGGCGACCTTTAAACCATGGTTGGCGTTCCTAGGTCGTGTGGACGAATTTGATCAAGCATAGGCCGGCGGCGAAGCTGACGATCGATCTGAAGTTTTGGGCGGTCTTTTCGCAGCGTAGCGCGACCCGCTTGAAGCGCTTGAGCCGTCCGACGCCCTGCTCGATGCGGGCGCGGGCTTTGTAGAGCGTTCGTGCGAAGAAGGCCGGCTTGTTCTTTTCGTTCGCCTTGTGCGGGATGACCGGAGCGACGCCGCGCGCTCTCGCGGCGTCCCGGTTGGCCTTGCTGGCGTAGCCTTTGTCGCAGATGACGGCGCGCGGCTGAATGTCGGGCCCGATATCGAGCAGGGTTTCGAAGTGACGCCCGTCGGGGGCTTCGCCGCCGGTCAGGTCGAAGGCGATGATGTCGCCGGAGGCGTCCGATTTTGCGTGGATTTTCGTGGTGAAGCCGCCACGCGAGCGCCCGAGCGCCTGGCCTTCTTGCCCCCCTTTGCTCCGGCCGCCGAGACATGAGCGCGCACGGTGGTCGAGTCGAACATCTGAAGGAGATGCGCCGTGGAACTCATGGACGCGAGCGTGTCGAAGAAGGCCTCGAAGACGCCAGCCTTGCTCAAGCGATCGAAGCGCTTCCACACGCTGTTCCAATGACCGAAGCGCTCCGGCAGCGCGCGCCAGCGAACGTTCTCGACGGTGAAAAAATGAAGCGCCTCGAGGAAGCGGCGATCGTCCTCGGCCCTCCGTCCACGCCGAGGCAGGCAGGCCCGGAACACCGCAAGCGTGTGCGCCCAATCGTTCTCATCCATCTTTGTCGACATGGACCCCGGCCCCTGATTCGGTCGGAGTCCTATGAATCACGCCTGATTCACCGCGGGAATCCCAAAAACATCATCTGTCGAAAATTCGTCCACACGGCCTAATACGTAACCCTCCGGGGAGGGCCGCGGTTAAGCTGCGGCGCGCGAGCGGCGGTCGGACATCCAGTTCCAGGGTAGGAGTTTGCCGAGCCGGGTCTGCGGCGTCTCGGCGATCTTGGAAAGAGTGTCGGCGAGCCAAGCCTGCGGATCGATGTCGTTGAGCTTTGCGGTCTGAATCAGCGTGTACATGATCGCGGCGCGCTCAGCCCCGCGCTCCGAGCCCGCGAAGAGCCATGACTTTCTTCCCAAGGCCAGACCGCGCAGCGCTCTTTCCGCCGCGTTGTTCGTAAGACAGATACGCCCGTCTTCGAGGAAGCGGGAGAAGGCCGGCCAACGGGTGAGCATATAATCGATGGCCTTAGCGACGGCATTGTGCCGGGAGAGCTTGGCGCGTTCAGAGCGCGTCCACTCTTCGAGCGCGGCGACGAGCGGCGCGCTCCTTGAGCGGCGCGCAGCGAGCCGCTCCTCGGCCGTGACGCCGTTGATCTCGCGCTCGATCTCGAAGATGGCGTCGATGCGTTTGACCGCCTCCAGCGCGATCGGCGAGATCGGCGCGGCGTTCTTACCCCGCCTCGCGTTGGCGGCGATGTCGGCGAGTTCGAAGAACTTGCGTCTGGCGTGGCTCCAACATAGCGCTTCGACGATCGGGCCCGGTTTCCGATCGGGCGGATAAAGTCTGGCGTAGCCGCTGAAGGCGTCGGCCTGGAGGACGCCGCTCCAGTTCGTCAGATGACGCTCAGGATGCTCGCCGCGGCGATCGCGCGAGGCGTAGAACAACGCCGCCGGCGGGTCCTTGCCGCCGAACGGCCTGTCGTCGCGGACGTAAGTCCAGACGCGGCCAGTTTCGGTCTTGCCGTTCGCCAGGATCGGAACCGTGGTGTCATCGCCGTGCAGGCGCTCAGCCGACAGAACGTGGCGTTCGATCAACCTGTGCAGGGGCCCCAAGGCGGCGGCGCAGGCGCCGACCAGGTCAGCGAGCGTCGATAGGCTAAGATCCACGCTTTCTCGGGCGTAGCGTTCGCTCTGGCGATTGAGCGGCTGATGTTGACCAAACTTCTCGAACAGGATCATCCCCAGCAAATTGGGGCCAGCGAAGCCGCGCGGCGTCACATGGAAGGGCGCCGGCGGCTGGGTGATCGTTTCGCATTCGCGGCATGAGAAGCGCTCGCGCACGGTCTGGATCACCTTCCATTGACGCGGGATAACCTCGAGCGTCTCCGTGAGGTCCTCGCCGAGCTTCGACAGCTTGGCCGAGCCGCAGCAAGGGCAGCTCTGCGGCGCTGGGATCACCACGCGCTCACGCGGCAGATGATCCGGGAACGGTTTTCGCGCCGGTCGCTTGCGCGCGAAGGATCTGACCGTGGTGGAGGGCTTCGTATGTTCGGCGGCGAGATCATCTTCCGCCGCGTTGGCCTCTGCCTCCTCGAGCCGAAGCTCCAATTGGTCGAGCAGCCGCGCCGTGCGCTCGGAGCGAGGTCCGTAAATCGTGCGCCGCAACTTTTCGATCTCAAGATTGAGATGCGCGATCAGCGCGCGACCCTGCGCCAGTTCCGCGACGGCCGCCACGGCGCACGCCTTCTCCGCCGCAGCTTCGGCCCGCGCCGCAATCAGCGCCGCTTTCAGCGCATCGAGGTCGTCCGGAAGCGAGGAAAGATCGGCGTCCACGAATCACATGGAATCACAAAATCGGCCATTTGAGGCGCCCCTTTTTGCGTTTATTCAGCCGATTTTTTCCTATCCGACCGCCGTCGGACGCCATGTCTCTTGCGGCATGCGCCAATCGATGCCCGACAGCAGATAGGAAAGCTGGGCCGTCGAGATCGTCACCGTTCCGTCAGCCAACGATGGCCACAGGTATCGCCCGCGCTCCAATCGCTTTGAGAACAGGCATAAGCCCTGGCCGTCGCTCCAAAGACACTTGATCAGAGACCCGCGGCGGCCGCGAAAAACGAAGAGATGGCCGGAATGCGGGTCGCGCCTCAATGTTTCTTGGACGATCAGCGCCAGACCGTCGAATCCTTTGCGCATATCGGTGTGGCCGGTCACTAGCCACACGCGCGCCCCACTCGAGATCGGAATCATCGCCGCCCGAGCGCCTTGACGATCCGGGCCAGCGCCGTCGCGTCGACGTCCGCCCCGACAAGGATCCGCTCGCCCCCGACAAGCACGATCTCCATCCGACCCATCGAGGCCGGAGCTGTGGCGGTCGCAGTCGGCGTAGCCTCCACGACCCTCACCGGCACAATGCTCACTGTCTTGCCGACGTCATTGACGTCCGCCCGTTCTCGCCGTCGCCAGGTGAACAGCATATTGGAGTTCAGACCATAACGGCGCGCCACCTCCGCAACGGATCCGCCGGGCGCAAAGCTCTCCGCGATGATCCGTTGCTTCTGATCAGCCGACCAAGTCCGTCGCCGGCGCTCGCCGCCATCCGCGCCTTGCATCCCGGCGTCCGACATCTGCGATAGTGTCCATCATCGATTAGTGGACACGATCGCCGCGTCCACATCACCGCACTATCGCCGCTCGCCTCGCTTTCGCTAGGCGGCCCTCGCCGGAGGGATACCCTAATACTCAAAGCCTGCTCCGCATACCCGCGTGCAATGGATCGGAACACGCAAAACATAAAGATAGCTCTTTGGCTCCAGCAACAGTTTTGGGAGTTGGATTCCCTAATCCCTCTCACCACCCATGAGGGCAACAGCGATGAACGTTCAAAAGGCCACAGGATTGCGGACCGCGGCCCTGCAAACTCCGACGGATCTGAAAGCCGAGGGTGTCAGGGAAATATCCGGCGCTCTCAATGTTCTGCTGGCAGATGTGTTCGCCCTCTACCTCAAAACGAAAAACTTCCACCGGCATGTTTCAGGTCCGCACTTCCGAGACTATCATTTGTTGTTGGATGAGCATGGGGATCAGATTTTCGCCATCACGGACGCGATCGCCGAACGCGTGCGCAAGATCGGAGGCATGACTTTACGATCCATCGGCGAGATCAGCCGCCTACAGCGCATCAATGACAACGACGCAGAGTCCGTGACCCCTTTACATATGCTCGCAGAGCTGCGCGACGACAACAAAGAGCTGGCCGCCAAAATGCGGAAGACGCATGGGTTGTGCGAGGAACACACCGATGTGGCCACGGCAAGCTTACTGGAAGTTTGGATCGACGAGGCCGAGAGGCGCACCTGGTTCCTGTTTGAGCCGACCGGCGCCGCCGAGTTGGCTTGAATTGATCTTGGCGTCAGAAGCGGTCTACACGAAAGGAGAGTTCATGATGCAACGCCTCATGCTCGCTTGGCTGGCCGCAGCCTCCCTTTTCACGTCCGCATCAGCTGAGGGCGAGCCGAAAACGCTGGAGGAAGTGTTTGCACCGCTCTCCCAAGGCGTGTGTGTCACGATCGATGCTGTGCGGGCAGTCGGGGCAACCGTTCAACTCACGCCCGAGCAGTTCGAGTTCGTGCGCGGGTTCTGGATGGGTATTCCCCCGGCTACCCGCGACTTGCCGCCCGGCGACAGGGCGTTCCTGGCGAAGGATTCGAACGGCGTTGCCGTCTTCGGCCTTTTTGACGACGGTGGCGAGGTCTGCGCCGTCTTCCGAGCAACCGATTGGATTGAGCGGGTCGTCGATGAGGTCGGCCGCGGCGAGACCGGAAAGGTTGGACAGGCGATGTGATTCCGCAGGGAGAGAAGCCGCAAGGCGGCAATAGACGCTGACATGATCGACTCCGTCATTTTTTCTCTGATCTACGGGCCCGTCGCCGTCACGCTCGCATGTTGGCTCTTTTTCACAATTGAGACCGGTCGCGCGAAAAAAGACGTGGCTGTTCGTATTCTGAGCCAAAAGCGCCACCTTGATCACCAGCGCCGAGGGAGCTGATTGTCCTGCTTGTGAAATGCTGCCGTCGATGTCGTGAAAAAAGCCCGCCATGATGAGAAACGAAGCTGCGAGTCTCATCGGCGCGCCTGAAAGGGTTGATTGCTCGCTTCACATTAGTTTGTGGCACGAAAGAGTGGGCGGCGAGTTGGGACTACAATTGCGGAGAACGGCCTCCAAAATCCAAGCTTGAGTTTTCGCCAAGAGCGCGTTTGCGCTGCGGGACTCGCTGGCAGCCCTTCATCCGAATCTACGGCTGCAATTCCAGTTCTAACGAGGATCCGACGCTACATCGAGCTCACCGTTCACGTTTCCTCTTCGCGCCGAAGTCCCTCGAGCGCGACGACAACGCAATTGATCAAGGCCGGTCCGGCGAAGGGCTTGGGCAGGAAGCAAATCGCTCCCGCCTGCAGGGCTCGGGCGCGAGTGGGCTCGTCGGGGAAGGCGGTGATAAATATGAACGGCACGCTGTGACCCTGGGCGCGCATCATCGCCAAGAGCTCCAGTCCGTTCATGCCCGGCATCTGCACATCGGCGATTACGCACGACGTGCCATTCAAGCGGCCCGACCGCAAGAAGTCCTCGGCGGACGAAAATGCCTGGACCGAGTACCCATGCGACCTCAGAAACTTGCTGGTCGCCGCACGAACTGACGCATCGTCGTCGACGACGGAAATAAACGAAACCGTTGACAAGACCGGCCTTCCTCACGCGGGAGCCAGCGCTCGTGTTGCATGACCGCTCCGTCGAAAAATGTGCTGCGAATCAACCTTTTGAAATCATACTTAGGTTTGGGCGACCTTCCCTCACTCTCCGCGGTGCGCACTTGACGGATCACGCAAACACCGAGCTCCCCGGCCAGCTCTTTGTGCATGAGACCTAAGCGCTCGAACCGGCGGGCTCTTGGGACCAGCCTTGGGGCCGCGATCGAGCTGATCTTCCATCAAGCGAGCCGGGGACTGGACGAACCGCAGCGACATTCGAGCTAAGGACAGCGATCGCGCGAGGGGCGTCCTCGCGTCCTCCCGTTTGTGCAGCGCTCCAACATCGCCGCCCTATTTCACCTCCCCAATGCGCTCGGCCTCGTCGATATTGTCCCTGGTGATGGCGACTGGCGCCAGCTGCGTCACCTGATCCGTTGGTTTCGCGCCGTCGCGCTGGAACGCAACAAGTATGTCAACCGCGCGGCGGCTCTGGCCGCCCGGCTTCTGCTCAATGGTTCCGGTCAGGTTGCCGGCCTTTATCTCCTCGAGCGCCTCAGGAAGCGCGTCAAAACCAATGAGCGCAACTTTGCCGACGAGATTGCGGCTCTTGAGAGCCACCAGCGCGCCTAAGGCCATATCGTCATTGGCGCAGACGATCACGTCCGGGGGCGACTTCATCCGCGCCAGCGCCGATTCCGTCATCGACAAGCCTTGGGCGCGATCGAAGTGGGCCGTGTCCTCGAAGACGAACTTGTACTTGTCGGGCGCCTTATCCAGCACATTATGAAGCCCGTTGCTGCGATCGATAGCTGGACTCGCGCCGGATTGGCCCTGCAGGTACATAACTCTGGCTCCGTTGGGGAACAGTTTCATTACGAGTTGGCCCTGGGCCTCCCCGCCCTTGACATTGTCGGCGCTGACGTGAGCGAGAATTCCACGCACGTTGGCGCGCCGGTCGATCGTGACCGCCGGGATTTTGGAGTCTATCGCCTCCTGCAAGGCCGGCGCCAGCGCATCGAAGTCGTTCGGATTGATGACGATGCCGTCAACGCCCTTGGTGATCGCAGCTTCCAGGTCGGCGCTCTGTTTCGGCGAAGAGCGCTCTCCATCGCTCTCTACAACCGTGATATCGCCGAGCCGGTTCGCTTCGTCCTTAATCTGGCGCATCATGAATACGAAGAACGGAAACGCCAGATCTGGAACCGACGCCAGGATCGTCAAGTGTTTGCTCGTCGCTTCGGCAGAGGTTCCGGGTATGAGCGCCAAGCTCGTCGCGCCGGCCAGCAGCGCCGTTCTGACAAGTTTTCTCAGCATCTTGATTCCCTCCCTTCAGCGCGCGCCTCGTGCCGGTCCTGAGGCGATCGGCGCGACACTATATCAGGATCAGGCTCAGTATGTTTGTGAAACCGCTCGATGGTCGCCCATCGCCAATCGCCTCAGTCTATTGCGACGGCCCTATTGCTCCGCCCATTGCGGAACGGTGAAGTGAACATCGGCGCCATGGGGAGCGCGTGGCGACACCCAGAGGCGTCCGCCGTGGGCTTCGACGATTGACCGGCAGATGGTGAGACCCATGCCGGTGCCGTCAGGTTTCGTCGTGAAGAAGGGCTGGAACATGCGTTCCGCGACTGCCGGATCGAACCCCGTTCCGGTGTCCCTTACAACGACGAGCACGCTGCTGCCGGGCTCAGCGAGCGTCGAGGAAACCGACAGCTCCCTCGTCCGTTCCGTCTCTCTCATGGCTTCGACGCCATTCATAATTAGGTTCAGAAGCACTTGCTGCAATTGCACGCGATCGCCCAGGACCGGCCGCTCGTCGGAGCTCAGTTCGGTGCGTAATACGACGTCGTGCCGCACCAGTTCGCCGCGGGCGAGCGCCAGCACCTCCCTGATGACGTCGTCGATGTCGAGCCTGGTCAGTTGTGGCGCGGATTTCCTGGCGAGCGCGCGCAGGCCACGGATCACCTCGCCAGCGCGCATGCCGTCTCGCGCGATGCAGGCAAGTGCATCCTGCACTTCGTCGAGATCAGGTTCATCGCGTTTCAGGAACCGCTGCGCGGCCTCGCTCTGGGTCACGATGGCGGCGAGCGGCTGATTGATTTCGTGGGCGATCGACGCGGTGAGCTCGCCCATCGTCGTCAGCCGGGCCATGCGCTCAAGGTCGGCCCTTGCGTCCCTCAACGCTTCCTCCGCGAGTTTGCGCTCGGTGATATCAACCGAGACCCCGGCAAGAAAGCGAGCGCCTCTCTGCGCCGGCGCCAGAAAGCCGTCGATCTCAGCCCAGGTTACGCCGCCATCCTTGCGCCTGTAGCGCTTAACGATATGCTCTCTGTAGTACGGCAGACCGGCGGCGTAGGCCGCGACGATTGCTTCGGTCTCGGCGCGATCGTCCTCGTGGGTGATGTCGGTTGGCGAGAGCCGAAGGAGTTCTGCCTCGGAGTAGCCGGTCATTTTCTGAAAGGCCGGGTTTGCGGCGACGTAGCGTCGGTCCGAACCGACCAGGACGACGCCAACAGGTACGCTTTCGAACAGTTTGCGCCAGCGCTCCTCGCTCATCGTCAGTTCGCCATAGAGGCGGGCGTTTTCCAATGAGATCGCGGCCTGCGACGCCAGCAACTCCAGGAGCGAGATACGGGCCGGCGTGAAAACGTGCGACGCTAAGTTGTTCTCGAGATAGAGTACGCCGATCAGCTTGGCCTGCTTCAGCAAAGGCAAGCAGAGGACTGAACGGGCGCGCTTCTCACGGATGTAGTCATCGGTCAAGAATGGGTCTTGGGCCAAAGCGTTGTCGAGGATCACGCTCTCGCGGGTCCGTACCACATAATGGAGCAAGGATTCGGGCATGTCGGCCTGTGTCACGGCCTCGCGCCGTACCGTGACCTTGACCGTCTTTTGATCGACTTTGGCCTCGGCCTCGATCCGTGGCCTATCGCCCTCAAGGAGAATGAGCAGGGCCCGCTGCGCCCCGGCGTTTTTGAGCGCGATCGTCAGCAAGATTTCGATGAGTTGATCGAGAATGATCTCGCCGGATACCGCTTGCGCGGCAGCGATCATAGTCCCAACATCCACCTGCTCAACCGCCGTGCCGATCGTGGCGGCAGGTTGCGACGGCGCCAACTGCTGCAGCAGATGAGGGTTCGCTTCATCCATTTGACGGACTTTTCCGTCCGCCCCCCACAGGAGATAGCAGCATCGCGCGTTCCGCAGGTAAGCGTGCGAGATCGTCTCGAAACCGAGAGCTGCATAGAAATTAGCCGCGAGCTCGTTGGCCAGAGCCTCATTCTGAACGAAGCCGTTGTCGCGGGCGGATCGAATGGCCTGCTCGTACAGACGCATGGCGTCGGCGTCGCGTCCTTCGAGGCGCGCAATCTCGGCACTTACGAGCGCCGCCCGATTTGCGAAGTTCTCGGGACAGTGCCGCGCCCACGTCTCAAGTTGGAGGTGGTGGGCAGAAAGCGCATCCCGGCTCGGCGGTTCCGCGTCGCTCGGCGAAGGGTCTGGGGTCGCGGCTCGCGCGAGGGCGGCATAGAAATGGTACTCCGCCGCCTCGAAGAACGGCGGTGACTTCCACATCAGGGATTGCGCCCGATCAGCAGCGGCGACAGCGCCAGCGTAGTCGTTGGCATGAAAGCGCGCCTGGAGCTTGCGAATCCAGTACCAACATGCGGCAAACGCCAGACGCTGGTCGGTTTGGAGGCGCTCTTGAAATCGCCGCTCGTCGAACTGTTCATCCTCGAAACTTGAGAGATCGGAGGTCAGGCCACGCAGAGCCCGAATCAGGCCGAGCTGTCCGGTCATGATGTCGGCGAACAGGCCAAAGCGTACCTTTCGCGCAAATTCGAGCCCGTTCTCGACCTCCCGTTGCACATCGGCAAGCGGTTCTCCGCTCGCCAGAAGCAGCATAGCAAGAGAATTGCCGGCGAAGGACGCAAAGGTGAGGTCGCCATTCGTCTGGGCAGTGAACAGCCCGCGTCGCACCCAATCGAACCCGTCCCGCAAGTGCCTCGTCCACGGATTGATGAGGTGGCCGAAGTCCGAGTAGACGCGCGCCTTGAAGCGGTCCAGGCCCTCCCGCTCCACTAGATCGATGCCGAGGCGGCCGAAGCGAAAGCCCGCGTCGAAATTAGCAAAGCGCGACCGCAGTATCATGCCGAGCCAAACATAGGCGTGGCACGACGCGTCGTCATTGCCGTGTTCCACCGACAGGCTGGCCATTCGCGCCACGGCGACGCAGAAAAGATTCTCGTCGGTG
Source organism: uncultured Alphaproteobacteria bacterium (assembly GCA_963726105.1). Taxonomy (GTDB): domain Bacteria; phylum Pseudomonadota; class Alphaproteobacteria; order Rhizobiales; family Beijerinckiaceae; genus Roseiarcus. Next base: position 509,558 of record CAVSBJ010000004.1, on the reverse strand, counting down.
AAATTGGCCGCAGGCACAGTCAGCGTGAGCACCTCGAGCGTCGCGATGCAATCGGGGTCGCGCGTGACGGGCAGATCGACGAGCGCGCCGATGGCGCGGTCGCCAAGGTGTCGCCAGAGCCGATCGTATTCCCGCCGGACGTCGTCGTCGGTCGGGTGAGGCGAAAAGTCGACGCCAACCCGGCGAAGGTATTCGAGACCCACGTCTACCGCGCGGTCGCTTCGGTCGAGCGTGGTGTAGAGCGTCATCCGCAGGCAAGCGACGGCCGCTGTGTCAACAAGGTTTGCCGCACGTCTCGACAAGAGGGAAAGCCGTTCCTCGGCTGAGGCCAACCGACCTGTCAAATATTCGCACTCGGCCCAATTGAGCTCGAGGTCGAACGCCAATCGGGACCTCTGCTCTCGATCGCTTTCTCCCAGCAAGCCGTGACCTTTAGAGAAATATTGCAAGGCTGCCGAGTAAGCCGCTGCCGACTTTGCGCGCTTGCCCGCGCTCAAATTGAGCGCGGCAACCTGCTCGCGCTCCTTTGGCGTTGTGATCAACGCCGAGCCGCCGTTCAACTGATTTACAATATCGAATATCCTTTTATCGCGCTCATCCAGCGCGGTCTCCGACGCGAGCAATCGGCCGATTCGAAGGTGAGCCAGTGCCCGCTCGTGTTCGGGGATCAGCGCATAGGCGGCCTCTTGGACGCGGTCATGGATAAACGCGTAGGCGCCGTCCAGGCGATAGAGGAGACCGGCCCGGACCGCTTGCCAGAGCGCCGCATGGACCGCCTCCTTCTCTGATCCGGAAATGAGGTCTATCGTGGCGACTGCAGCGACGCTTCCAAGGCAGGCCAGCGATCCCAGGGCCACTTGCGTCGCCGTGGGCAGACGGTTCATCTTCGCGGCCATGAGGTCTGCAACGTTGGCGGTGAAGCCCTTCGCGCGGATCCGATCGATATCCCACTTCCAGCCGCGCCTGTCCGAATCGAAGGCAAGCAGGCCGTCCTCCGCCAGCGCGGCGATAAACTGATTGACGAAAAACGCATTGCCTCCGGTTTTCTCAACCACCAGCTTGGCGAGGGGTCGCACATGCTCCGCTTCCGCCCGCAATGCGTCGGCGATGAGCCGTCTCACGTCGCTCGGCGCGAGAGGCTTGAGCGTGATCTCCTGGACACTCGTCCCAGCGTTGCGGATCCGCTCCAACGTTTGAATGAGCGCATGAGAGGGGTCGAGTTCGTTGCCACGGTAGGCGCCAACCAGCAGGATGTGCCGCACGTCCGGTTCTGCGAACAAGTGCTCAAGGAATTCGAGGGTCGCAGCATCCAGCCATTGCAAATCGTCCAGGAACAGCGCGAGAGGATGCTCTGGCTGGGCGAAAGCGCTGACGAAGCGCCGGAAAACCATCTGGAATCGATTCCGCGCCTCTTGTGGGGGCAGATCTGGGATCGAGGGCTGCTCCCCGATAATTGCGGCGAGCTCGGGAATCAGAGTGACGATGAGTTGGCCATGGGGACTGAGCGCCTCGAGCAAAGATTGGCGCCAACGGTTTAATTCCGCATCGTCCCGACCAAGAATACGACGGACAAGGCTTTGAAACGCCTGCGCAAGCGTCGCATATGGGATGTCGCGTTTGTACTGATCGAATTTCCCCGCCGCGAACCAGCCTTGGGGCGGGACTACCTTGCTGAACTCGCTGACGACGGAGGACTTGCCGACACCGCCATGGCCCGACACCAGAATGAATTCAGCCGTTCCTCGTTCGGCGACGCGATCAAACGCCTCAATAAGAGTGTCTACCTCCGACTTGCGTCCATAGAGCTTTTCCGGGATCAGCAGCCTGTCCGGCACATCGCGCGCCCCGATGGGGAAAGCGTCAATTCGCCGGTGCGTCTCCCACGAAGTCAGGCACGTGCGCAGATCCGCTTCGAGGCCCGCGGCGGTCTGAAACCGATCCTCTGGCGACTTTGCGAGCAGCTTCAAGATGATCGCCTCGATGGCGCCGGGAATTCCGTGGACCCGCTCGCTTGGCGGCGTCGGCGGGCGGGCGATGTGGCAATGGATCCATTCCAGCGGATCGGATGCAGAGAAAGGAAGCGTTCCGGTGATCGTCTCGTAAAAGGTGACGCCACAGGCGTAGAGATCGCTGCGCGAATCAATCGACCGGTTCATGCGGCCGGTCTGCTCGGGCGCCATGTACGCCAGCGTTCCCGCGATTGCTTCAGTCGATCCCGGCGCCTGTCGCTCGCGGGGGAGGTGAGACGCGATGCCGAAACCCGTCAGCCAGACCGCCCAGGTCGCGTTGTTGACCAGGATATTCGCCGGCTTGATATCTTTATGAATGAGGCCTCGCTCGTGGAGTTTCGCCAGCGCAGCCGCCAGGCCGATGGCGCAGCGCAAAAACGAAGTGATCTCCCAAGGCTGCCCCAAGAGCCGCAACAGGGGCTCTCCGCCGGGATCCTCGCTCAACAGCGTAAGCCGTCCCTTGTCTGTAACGAGCCTCAGGGGCCGAGCCGCCCAGGCAGGTTCGAGCTCGTTCCGCAGCTTAAAAGCGTGTTGCAAGCGCGCAATCGCGCCGTGCGACGGCGGGGTGGTTAAAGGCACAGCGGCGAGGACCGGTAGTGGCTCGTCCGATACGGCCCGAGACAGGAGGAACTCCCCATCCTCCCATCGAGTTTCAGGCACGTGTGCGGACAACTCCGTCATACCGCGGCCTTTTTAATTTCGTCTCGCTCGTACGATGCCCGGAGAGTCTGCCACAAAGTCGGCGATATGGCTCGACGCGGGGCGCGAGCGAGGTCGCAATCGCAACCAAAAATCTTAATTGTGCTTGGGAGTTGCCGCAAGCCCAGCGGCTTCACGTTCAGGACACAGAGCGGGCTGTAGCCGCCGCTCGGGCCGACTATCGCGGCGTTGTCGCGGAATGAAGTCGCCGCGACCTCAGGTCGGCGGAATGGCGTCGGGTGACAAGTACTTGGCGCGCCAGACATGATCATCTTGCCCATTTCGACGCCCGCCGCCGCGCCAGGTTGGCCGCATAATCGCGCTCATGGTGTTGTTATATGGAAGCATCCGTTCGCTTCTTGAAAGCAAACCTTCGTATGATCCCTCAGAGGTCGACGCTGTTATAGGAAATTTTGATCGAAGTGGCGGTTGAAGGTGAACGAACAGCCCACGAGCGCCGGCAAGCAGCCGTTCGCATCCCTAGCCGGTCTGTCGCGTTGGAAGAACCAGCTGTTGCCAGCGAGCTCGACTTGGGCAAAGTTCAATGTCGTCCTCGCCAGCGATCCGACCGGACGGGAGATTGGTCAATTTGCTGATCGATCATCGAAGCCAATCTGGAGGCCCTTGCTTCCTGGGACGCAGAGACTGCGCCGCAGTTCAGTGGCCCGGCCTCCGCTCAGGAGGGAATTCTCGTGATGCCGCGAAGGCTCTCCAAACAGATTGATCCCATTCCTGAGACGCCTGTCGTCCTCGTCGTCGATGACGACCCCTCACTGCGCGAGGCGCTGGGCCGCTTGTTTCGATCCGTCGACCTTGAACCTAGGTTGTTCTCCTCGGTGGCGGAACTAATGCTACGCAAGTTTCCGGATGTTGCCTGCTGCCTCGTGCTCGACATCAGACTGCCCGGAGTGAGCGGCCTCGACTTCCAGGCGCAACTGGCTAACTCAAACATTCATGTCCCCATCATCATGATGACGGGCCATGGAGACATTCCAATGTCCGTCAGGGCGATGAAAGGAGGAGCTGTCGATTTCCTGACGAAGCCCTTCCGCGATCAGGACATGCTCGACGCCGTCGCGCAGGCGATCGAACGGGACCGCAAGCGACGGGATAGCGATAAGGCGCTTGCCGAACTACGCGAGCGTTTCGAGTTGCTCACGCCGCGCGAGCGGGAGATCATGGCGCTTGTGACGGCTGGGCTCATGAACAAACAGGTGGCGGGAGAACTCGGGCTGAGTGAAATCACCGTCAAGATTTACCGCGGTCACATTATGAGGAAGATGACCGTGCGATCCTTGGCGGACCTTGTCAGGGCGGGCGAAGCTCTCGAGTTGCATCGGCCAACGAAATCCATGCCGCGAACGTCTAGTTAGTTTTAGTTCCTGCCGATTCCTGGGGGATTTTCGCCAGCATCTACATCGGCGATTGGCGCCTCGAGCGACAAGGCGCGTCTTTTCAGATCTCGCAAATGGAGGTCGAATTGAGCAAGGAGCATCGATGCTCCGCGATTGGATTCGCTTTGGATGGGGCCGCGAGGGTGGCCTTCGCCGCCAGGACAATGACATCCGTCGCGCCGACGCCATGCGCGCACAATCGACCCATCCGTCCCAATCCTAAACGTTGGTCTGACGACTTCAAACCTAGGGTTTGGTCGCCACAGACCTACGCGCTGTCTGCCAGAACCCAAGGGGAATGGCCGAGCGGTGGCGGGGGGCGTTACTCTGACCATCATCGTCACATCGCCATATTCGAGGGAAAGATCATGACGGACACGGCTGCACTTCCGGATATTGCGACCTCTGAGATCAAGCACGACAGCGCCGAGATCGAATATCTCGCCACTCCCTTCAAGGTGTCTCGCATCGGCCTCGGCACATGGGCGATCGGCGGATGGATGTGGGGCGGAACTGATGAAACGGCGGCGATCGCCGTCATCCGCGAGGCGGTCGATCGTGGCGTCACGCTGATCGATACCGCGCCAGCCTATGGCTTCGGCCGCTCGGAGGAGATCGTGGGCAAGGCGCTGGCCGAGGGTGGACGGCGTCAGCACGTGGTCATCGCCACCAAGGTCGGCCTTGACTGGAAAGACGGCCAGCCGTTCCGCGACGCCAGCAAGAGACGCATTCACAAAGAAGTTGACGATTCTCTGAGACGTCTCCGCACCGACGTCATCGACCTCTATCAGGTGCATTGGCCCGATCCCAACGTGCCGATCGAGGAGACCGCGGCGGCGATGGCGGAATTGCAACGCGCCGGCAAGATCCGGCTCATCGGCGTCAGCAATTTCAGTCCGGCGCAGATCGAAGCCTTCGGCAAGGTGGCGCCGGTTCAAACGGTGCAGTCGCCCTACAACCTGTTAGAACGCGCGATCGAAGAGGGCGTCCTCCCCTACTGTCGCGACAAGACCATCGACACGCTCGCCTACGGTTCGTTGTGCAGGGGTCTCCTCTCCGGCCGCATGACGGCGCAAACGAAGTTCGACGGGGACGACCTGCGAAAGGTAGATCCCAAATTCCGCCCGCCTCGGTTTGAGCAATACCTTCGGGCCGTCGAAAGGCTCGATCGGTTCGCGCAGGCCAACTACGGAAGGCGCGTCATCCATCTTGCATTGCGTTGGGTTCTCGACCGGCAGGACTCGACGATCGCGCTGTGGGGCGCGCGCAGGCCCGACCAACTCGCCCCGATCTCGGGCCTCTCGGGCTGGCATATCGACGCGTCCGCCATGGCCGAGATCGATCGCATCGTTTCAGAAACGATCGTGGATGCCGTGGGTCCGGAATTCATGGCCCCGCCTGTTCAGCTGGCCGCCTAGTCGACCGCAAAGCGCATCGATGGAGGGCACAATGCTCGACGACGTCGTGCTGAGGACGCAGGACCTTGGTCAGGAGCGCCGCCATGCCAAATAAATTCCCTCCTGGTACGCCCGCGCTTTCTGCCGACAGCATCCGCGAAAATGCGAGAGCCAAGGCCGTCCGCGCCTCTTATGAGTTCTGGAGCACGGGCAATGAAGCCCTGCTTGAGCAAGCCTTCGCGGAGACCTTTGCCGAGCACGCCGCGCCGCTGTGCGAGCCCGCCACGAATGGCTTGCGGCCAGGCCCGCGCCTCGGGGCACCGGAAAAGGAGTTGAAATGATCACTCTCAAAATGATCTCGCAGAAAATCAGCGCTTGGCTCCGGAACCGAGAGGCCGCGCGCGAACGGTCTCCTCTCTCTAACCCTGAACTGTGCCCTATTCCCATCCGCCGCTCCGACAACGAAGACGTCGTTCGGCGCCGAAGACGAAGGAGGGCAGAATGACAAAACTGTTTCTCACCACCGTCATATTTATCGCGCCATTAGCTGCCTTTGCGGCCAGTGGCCAGGGCGACGGCGGACACGTTGCTCCTGAACTTACCAAGCCTGCGCCGGGGCCTCTGCCCGATCAGGATTATCTGACTTCGACCGGCGAGACTGTCCCGCGGCCCGGCGTTTCGCAATCGTCGGGCGAGACGCCGTTCGACCGCTACATCGAGCAGGAGAATAACCGCATCGACAACAGCATCTGCAGCGGTTGTTGAGGCGCCCGCTGATAGAGGGTATTTTTTCGCCCTTCCGCGCGGACTATCGAGCGCGCTTCGCCATGATTGGTCGCGTTTGCGGTCGGACATCGTCACCGTCTACACGTTGGGATAGAGACAACAAAAGCGCGCTTAACAATCTGGGCTCATTCGGCGCCAGGCGTCGGGAGTCACCCGCGATGTCAGATCAACCTCCGTTGTCTTCTGCCGGCAAGTCAGGCGTCCAGGTCGATGAACCAGAAGCAGGCCCCGTGTTCGAGCCCTATGAGAGCCCTGCCGGAGGCTGGGGCGCGCTCCGCTGTTGCGCGAGCGCTTCGCGAGGAGAGCGTAGTGCTGAAGGGCTCGGAGGCGCTGCTGTCGATGAACCAACCGAATGGCTTCGACTGCCCTGGACGCGCACGGCCGGATCCGAAGCATACCAGCCCGTTTGAGTTCTGCGAGAATGGGGCGAAAGCGGTTTCGTTCGAACTCACCAAACGGAGGGTGACGCCCGAGTTCTTCGACGCTTGCACCGGGAGCGAATTGGAAGGGCAGAGCGACTACTGGCTGGAGGAGCAGAGACGACTGACGGAGCCAATGCGCTACAATGGCGCGACGGATCCCTACGAGCCGATTGGCTCGAGCGACGCCTTCGACCTGATCGGGACCCATCTTCGCGCGCTCGAGAGTCCCGACAGGGCGGACTTCTACACGTCGGGCCGAGCCGCAGCGCAGGCATGAGCGTTGGCGGCGCGGATTGATCGACCTCGGCCTCGAGGTCTAAATTCGAGCCGCGAGGAGTACTGAAATGGCTTTGGGTCTGGCCACTCCGAATTGGACTTTTGCGCCAAGTCCCGCACACAGGGCGAAATGATGCGTGGCGGTTGGACAAAATCCGTGCTGACCGCCGCCGTCGTCTTGCTTGTGACGGGAGCAATCGTCTTATATTCGTGGCGCAATCGCGGCCAACCGCCGGCCGCGCCCGCCCCCCCGGTCCCGGTCGTCACCGCGCAGGTGCTGCAGCACGACGAGCCGATCGTGCTTTCTGGCCTTGGAACGGTTGAGGCGCTGAATACGGCCTCGATCATGAGCCAGGTGACGGGGGTGCTCGAGCAAGTCAATTTTACCGAAGGCCAAACGGTCAAGAAGGGCGACGTCCTCGCCACGATCGATCCGCGTCTTTACCAGGCGGCTCTGGAGCAGGCGCAAGGACAACTGGCCAAGGACACCGCCCTTCACGCCCAGGCGGAATCGGATCTCGCGCGCTATCAAAAGCTTGGGACCGAGAATTCGATCGCCCTGATGCAAGTCGCCGACCAGCAGTTTCTGGTTGCGCAGGATGCGGCCGCGATGAAGACCGACCAGGGGCTGATCAATACCGACCAGACGAATTTGGATTACACAACCTTGCGGGCGCCCTTCGATGGCGTGACCGGCCTTTTGCAGGTCCAGATCGGCAACCTGATCCAACCAACCAACACGACGGGCATCGTGGTTCTGACCCAGGTGCAGCCGATCAGCGTCGTGTTCACACTGCCGAGCGTCGATATCGCCTCGGTCCAGGAGGCCATGGCGCGCGGCACGGTTCAGGCGACGGTCTATGATCAAAGCGGCAAGAAACAGCTCGATGTCGGCACACTGCTGGCGATCAACAACCAGGCGACCACGACAACCGGGACAATTCAGCTCAAGGCGATATTTCCGAACCATGAGCGTCAGCTCTGGCCCGGGACATTCGTCAATGTCGACCTCACGACCTCAGTCGTCAAGAACGCGCTGACGATCCCGACCAACGCGCTGCAGCAGAACAACAACGGGCAATTCGTCTATGTGGTCGGCGCCGACAAGAGGGTCTCGGTCCAGCCGGTCGAGGTTGCGCAGCGGCTGCATGCGGTCGCGCTGATCTCAAAGGGGCTGCAGGCCGGCGAGACCGTCGTCGAGCAGGGTCAGTACCGGCTGACGCCCGGGGCCCTCGTCGTCGCGACGGCGCCATCCAACGTGCTGAACCCGACGACGGCCAGCGCCGGGATGCTGCCGTGAACCTTTCCAGCGGATTCATCACGAGGCCCATCGCAACCGCGCTCATGATGGTCGCGATCGTGACGCTGGGGATCGCCAGCTACGTGCTGCTTCCCGTCGCGGCCTTGCCCAACATCGATACGCCGACAATCCAGGTGACAGCCCAGATGCCCGGGGCGGGCCCGCAAACGATGGCGTCCTCCGTCGCTACTCAACTCGAACGGCAATTCGGCCAGATCCCCGGCCTCACTCAAATGACTTCGAGCAGCGGCACGGGATTCACCTCGATCACCTTGCAATTCGACCGCAGCCGCACGGTCGATTCGGCCGCCCAAGACGTGCAGGCGGCGATCAACGCCACGCAGGCGCAATTGCCGATCTCGCTCCTGAGCCTGCCGATCTATCGCAAGACCAATCCGGCCGACACGCCGATCCTGCTGATATCGCTGACGTCCGACGTCCTGCCGATCATGACGGTCAGCGACTATGCCTATTCTGTCCTGGCGCAGAAGCTTTCGCAAGTCCCTGGCGTCGGCCTCGTAACCGTCGGCGGCAACGAAAGTCCGGCAATCCGGATCCAACTAAACCCCGCCCAGCTCGCCGCCATGAACCTTGATTTCGAAACGATCCGGCTTGCTCTGGCGAGCCTGACGGTCGTTCAGCCGACCGGGCTGCTCTACGGCGGCCAGCAAGCCGTCGCGCTTCAGACGAACGACCAGCTGCTGACAACCCAAGGCTACGACGACGCGATCGTCGCCTATCGCAACGGGGGGCCGATTCGCATCCGCGACATCGGGCGGGCGATCAAGGCGCCCCAGGATAAGACCGTTGCAGGCTGGCTGAACGGCAGACCCGCTGTCTTGCTGGCCGTTTTCCGGACGCCGGGCGCAAATGTCATGTCGGCCGTCGAGGCGATCAAGAAGGCCCTGCCTCAACTCCGGGCCTCGTTGCCCCCGGGGATCGATGTTGAAATCGTATCGGACCGAACCCAGACCATCGCGGCCAGCCTCGCGGACGTGCGCTTCACCCTGCTCCTGACAATCGCCCTCGTCGTTGGCGTGATCGCGCTCTTCCTCCGCAGGCTTTGGGCGACCGTCATTCCCGCGATTTCGGTCCCGATATCGATCATCGGCACATTCGCGGTGATGTACGTCCTGGGCTACAGCCTAGACAATCTGTCCTTGATGGCGCTCACGATCGCGGTGGGTTTCGTCGTCGACGACGCCATTGTCATGGTCGAGAACATCGTCCGGCACATCGAAGGCGGCGCGTCGCCGTTGCAGGCGGCGCTTGATGGCGCCGGCGAGATCGGCTTCACCGTCCTGTCGATTTCAATTTCGCTGATCGCGGTCTTCATTCCGCTGTTCTTGATGGGTGGTGTGGTCGGCCTTCTGTTTCGGGAATTCGCCGTTACCGTCGCCGTCTCGATTGTGGTCTCGGTGCTCGTATCGCTGACGCTCACTCCGATGCTTTGCGCGAAATTGCTGCCGGCCGCAGCTCATGGGAAGGAGGGCCGGGTCTCCCGCGCCCTCGAAGCGTTCTTCACTGGGCTCGTGACCTTTTATGATCGCGCTCTCATCGTCGCTCTCAGACATCGCCGGATTACGCTTGGCGTCATGATCGCGACGGTCGCCGCTACGGGGTGGCTCTTCGTCGTCATCCCCAAGGGTTTCTTCCCGCAACAGGATACGGGCATCATTATGGGCGTCAGCGAAGCGGCCCAGGATGTCTCGCCCGACGGGATGAAGGAACGTCAGCAGGCGATCCTCGAGATCGCCGCCCGCGACCCGGCAGTCGCCTCCGCGGTCGGCTATATCGGGCCGGGCGGCCCGACCGTTACCGAGAACGACGGCCGTGTGTTCATAACTCTGAAGCCCCATGGCGAGCGGAACGTAACGGCCGACCAGGTGATCGCTCGCCTGGAAAAAGCGGTGCAACAGGTGCAGGGGATGAATCTCTATATGCAAGCGGCGCAGGACATCACCATCGGCAGCCGCCTGTCGAAGACGCAGTATCAGTACACCCTGGTCGACATTGACCAGGACGAAGTCAATTCCTACGCGCAAAAACTGATGGCGAAGTTGCAGGGATTGCCGGAGCTGACGGCAGTCGCAAGCGATCAGGAGGCGCCAGGCCGGACCTTGAAGGTCGAGATCGACCGCCCGGCCGCCGCACTGTTTGGTATCACGCCTGCGACGATCGACAACACGCTCTACGATGCGTTCGGCCAGCGTCATATCGCCCGCATCTACACCGCACTTAACGAGTATTACGTGATTCTTGAAGTCAATCCACAATATCAGCTCGGCCCCAATGCGCTGCAACGCATCTACGTCCTCTCCCAGAACAGCACAATGGTGCCCTTGAGCCAGATCGCCCGCCTCATTCCGGCCGTGACCCCGATCGTCGTCAACCATCAGGGCCAGTTTCCGTCGGTCACCCTGAGCTTCAATCTGGCGCAGGACGCGACGATCGGCGCCGCGGTTTCAGCGGTGCAAAAGGCGACCCGCGACCTTCACTTGCCGCCATCGATAGCCACGAGTTTCCAGGGCAACGCGCAGGCCTTCCAGAGCTCGCTCAGCACCACGCCCCCGCTGATCCTCGCGGCGTTGTTCGCGGTCTACATCATCCTCGGCATGCTCTATGAGAGCACGATCCATCCGTTGACGATTCTGTCGACGCTGCCTTCGGCCGGTCTCGGCGCGCTCGTCACGCTGATGCTGGTCGGCCGCCCGCTCGACGTGATTGGGATTATCGGCATTATCCTCTTGATCGGCATCGTCAAGAAGAACGGCATCATGCTTATCGACGTCGCGCTCGAGGGGCAGCGCCATGAGGGTCTTTCCTCCGAGGACGCGATCCATCACGCCTGCCTCCTCCGCTTCCGGCCCATTCTGATGACCACCATGTGCGCCCTGTTCGGCGGCGTTCCTCTCATGCTCGGAACCGGAACAGGGTCGGAAATCCGGCAACCGCTGGGCTATGCGATCGTCGGCGGACTGCTGGTGTCGCAAGTGCTCACGCTCTTCACCACGCCGATCGTATTCATCTACATGGATAAGATCGGTCAGGCCTTGTCGGCCCCGAGTCGCGCCAAGCCCTCCTCTCTTGCCAGCGCGATGCGGGCCGGTTGAGCGACGACCGCAAGACGGTTAGGGCGACTCCTGGGGTGGCGGCTCGGCTACTCTCTCGCGCAAGGGAGCCAACGAAAAGCCGAATCTTCAACTTCGAGTACGGCGTTGACGAACTCAACGCTCCAGAAAATGCGTGGATTGCCGCAGTTGGCCGACATGGCGAGCAATCAACAGAGCGCGATCAAGCGAGACTTCGCTTCCCATCTCGGAGTTGATCCTGATTTCATTCTATACGAGGCATTCGGCCACCGCATGCGGCCCAGATTCACAACACTCTGAATGAAACACTACGTGATCATCGAACCCAGTCGCCTACGGCACGAGATACGCTTGTTTCATAGAAATCATCCTGATGTATGTCTCCTGTAAGCGAGAATAGAGCTTTAAAGCTTCGGGGCGATCGTCCAAATAACCGGGAGACAGAAAGCAAATCTGCATATCGGTCTCGGATCGCTGTTTATGTTCATGGTGATCCGCGGATGAACGCAAGTCTGCCAGGCTGTCGTTCGAATCCGCGCGATTTCGATCGTTTGCGGTCAAGCACCGGACTGCTTCTTGGGCGTCGAGGCGCCAAGCCGACGTCTGTACCCGACGTCCGCACTCCTGGAGGGCGATCAAATGAGCCTTACCATGTCGATGCCTCGAAGCCGATGGTCAATCAAGTCCTGGATTCTCCTGGCTCCAGCGATCTCGGGATGCTTGTGTCTGGGGCTGTCGACGCAAGCGACGCCCGCGCGATCTGATGTCCCGCCGACCTTGAATGCAATGAGCTATCTTCCGAGTATTAGCGATTTCATGATAGCCACTATTCAGCCCCGTCATGTGAGACTGTGGGTCGCCGCAAGGAGCGGAGATTGGTCGTTTGCCGCCTACGAACTGGGGAATTTGAAGGGCGCCTTTGATCGCCTCGGCCGTGCTCACCCAGTGGAACGCGAAATTCCTCTGCAGGAGATGATTTCGTCCGTAACCTCTCAACCCTTTGAGGACATGCACAAGGCAATCGAGGCGAAAGACAGGGTGGCGTTCTCCAAGGCCTATGGCGATCTCACCTCCGCATGCAACGCCTGCCATGAGGCCACAAACCATGGCGTGGTCGTGATTCGGGCGCCGACGGATACATCGATCTCAGACCAGGACTTTGAGCGCACGGCCCCTTAGAAATTCTGAACCCCGGGTTTTCTGGATCGGCGATTTTAATACGAACTGGGTCCGGCGTCTGGGGGCCATCTGACACAGAAGAGGATGCGCTCGTGAGTTTCGAGCGGACGCTAACGGATTGGTTTAGGCTTGCCGACGAGTATTAGATTGAACCTGCCTGGTCAGTCGCGGAACGCTGTCGATTATTCCTCGTTTGAATTAAACTGATATACCAACCAGACATAAGCAAGTTGGATAAACGCAACGCTGAGTTTAGAATAGTATACTTATGTTTTATTAGTTTTATTCCCTCAAAGACCTATCTCCTCCTTGCGGCAGTATCGTCGCTTTCGCAAAAGGAGGCTCTCATGCTTACTCACAGCAGGATCGCGGAGTTGACGCTACAGCTGTCGGGGCGGCTGACCCGGCTGGGTCAGAACCCACGCGCGCAGCGAACCGGAACATCGGTTGGGTTCGGCGCTTTCCAATCCGCAATCCGAGCGACCGCGCTCTGCAGCGCGCCAATTCGAACGACTTCGCCAACAGACGATCCGATGGCGCGACGACGCCCGTTGAGCACGATACTGCACACAGTCGCAGTTTTTGCCGTTGCGGCTGCCTTGTCCGGAGCGGCGGTAGACGCCGCGGCGGCGCGGGGTGGAGGGTTCGGAGGAGGCTTTGGTGGCGGAGGCTTTGGTGGCGGAGGCGGTCACATCGGTGGGATTGGGAGTGATTTCGTCGCTGGATCGGGCGGCGGATTTGGGGGGAGCCATATCGGCGGCTTTGGAGGCAGCCATGTCGGCGGGTTTGGGGGTAGTCATGTCGGCGGGTTCGGGGGAACCCGTATCGGCGGGTTTGGAGGGAGCGCGTGTCGGCGGGTTCGGAGGCAGCTTTGGCAGCCACCTCGGCGGTCTTTCTGGAGGCGAATTCAATAACGACCCCTCTGGCAATTAATACTGGTCGCTTTACAAGCCCTTCTGCTCTCGTCGGCCAGCACGCCGCCGCAGCAGGGGCTAGACTAAATATGCGCTACAGGCGGTATCGCGGCAGGCGTTACTATGCCAACCATTGCTTCATCGCCGCCAACGACCCTTACTCGTGCCAGCCATACAGCTCCTGCCCCTGTTCGACACTGCCATGAGGTCCATCGGGTCGTGCCGGTTCAAGGCCGACGAATCGCCCTCGACCAGCGACGGAGCACCGCTGGAGCCAAGTCTAATACGGGACCCACCGCCGAGACGCGTTGCGCCGGAGAAGCGTCCGTGGCGCCGGGATTTGACGGCTACGACGGGCCCGCGGCGCGGAAGAGATCGGGGCGGCGAAGCCGAGGGAATATGCCGGGGCGGCGGCAGAGATCACGGTGCGGCTGGCAGTCTGCGATCACACGGCCCGCCAAGCGGGCTTCGATGGATCGGCGAGCGCGAAGTTGACTGGACCGATACCGCAGATTGCGATGACCGCCGGTTCATTTTGGCCGCGGATCACTCCGTCGTAATGCGGAGTTCCAGCCACGCGGTGCACAAAGCTGCCGGCAGGCGCAGGCACGCACGAAGCGGGGTCGAAATCAGCGCCGCTGTTGACCCACCAACTGCCCGAGACAACGACGCAGTACCGATCGGTCGTATACGTATGCGGCGCGCTCATGTATCCCGGATGCCAACGGATAAGGACATAGTAGAGGCCTGGCGCAGGGCTGTCCCCGGTCAGAGGACAAATGTCGGCGCTGCCCTGAGGAAACGAGGGCTGCGTTTCCCATTGCAACGCGTCGGGCAACTTGATGATGGTCTGCGCCGGATTGAGCGGACTGGCGGCCGCACCCGTTGGCCTGAAGGGCAGCGCCGCAAGAAGTGACGTCAGTACCAGGTCGCGCCGGGTTGCATACCGTTTCACTAGCGTTTATTTTTTCGAATTGAGCCTTTTCAATGGGTTGCAAGCGATTCACTAAAAACGCCCTCGCCCGTCCCTCTTGCCTCTCTGGCTCGGCCAAAGGGGCGCCAAGCCCCGATGCAGATGCCCGCCGCCCGATGCGGCTTTGGTCCAGTCGGATTCCTTCATAGCACAAACTTATAGCATTAATTCCAGTTTTCCGCAAACATTTGTCGACTCTTACAGCGCTAGGCATTGGTGCTCTTGAAGGCGTCATGGCCGCCCCCGGATCACAGTCCGGGGGTGTCCCCGGCTATCCACGAGAACACTGTTCTATCAGGATAAGCATCTGATAAGAGGCATCATTTCTTGGTAACAGAGATTATTCGTGCGGGGCGGCGTGGATGGCCGGCACAAGGCCGGCCATGACGATGCAAGGCTGAATTCCGAAACCAACAGCGAACGCTACAAGAGCCCGTTTGTCGCCGTCCCGGTTCACGGATCTCGCGCGGGGCTGAGGCCTCGAAATCGTCCCCCGCGCTTCAGCCGCCCTGCCCGCGCAAGAACGCCCGCATGAGGAAACCCGCCTCCTCCAGCCCGTAGGCATGTTCAGCGCCGACCGGACACGCCCGCCGGGCGCGGCAGCCCAAGTCCATGCAATCCCCGCCGACTGGGCTTCGCAGGTGACCCGTGCAAGCGGCGACGTCGTAGCCCGCCTCGGAAAACGCGCCGACCGGACATGTCTTCAAGCACCAGCGCCCCGAACACGTTTCGCACGGGCTCGGGACCGCCGCCTGCTCAGGAAGAGCAAGCTCTTCCGGCAAGCCAAGCGCGCCGCGGTAGGCATGCCAAAGGCCGTAATGCGGGTGAATTAACAGGCCAATCGGCGAGGAATGGACCGATTCCGCGCGCTGCGCCCATCGCTGGAACGGCAAAAACGGCGGCCCGCCGAAGGGAAACAGCGCCTTGCCCCCGAGTTCGTGCGCCAGGCTCTCGATCAGCCGCCGGCTCCAACGGTCGAGCGGATGCTCGAGGCCGTCGCGCGCCTCGGGACTTGCCGCGAACGCATCCCAGCCGTCGCGCCCGACCATGCCGGCGAGCACGATTGTGCGGATACCGGCGAGTTCGCCCCCCCGCTCGTCCTCGGCGAGGTTGAACGCGCCGCGCGGAACGAGGCCGGTTCGCCGCACAGCTGCGAACACGGCGTCAGCCTCGGCCCCTCTCACGCCGATCGTCCGGCGCGAAGGCGATGAGCGTCTTTGGACTTGATCCGCATCTCAGCTCTATTGGTTTATATACGAACCATCTTGCGCCACGCCTCCGCATGGCGCAAAAACGCGCCTGCGCCGACGGGAGCGGGAACGGCGCGACGGCGGAGGCTCTCGTGGACGCAGCCTATAGCGAAGTCGGCGACGGCGTGTTTCGCGCCAGCCATCTGACCCGCGGCCCCTGGCATCCCGACCATCAGCACGCCGGCCCACCCTCCGCACTCATCAGCCGCGCAATCGAGCGCAGCGCTGCGGGCGATGGCCTGACCCATCTCGCCCGGCTCACCGTCAATCTCTTGCGGCCCGCGCCGGTCGGTGAGTGCAGCGTCGAACTCGAGGCGGACTATGTCGGCCGGAGCGCCGGCCACTATTCTGGGCGCTTGATCGCGCAAGGCAAGGCCGTCGCGCGATTCACCGCGCTCATGCAGCGCGAAGACGACCTCAGGGCGCCTCAGGGAACGCCCGGACATCCACCGCCGGTCGCGCCAAAGCCGCCCGACCAATGCCCGGTCGTCACCATGGGTTTCGCGGACGGAGCCTTCGGCTACAGCCAACTGGTGGAAAACCGCCTGGCGGCGGGGCGGTTCTTCAACGGACCTTGCGCCGCCTGGTTTCGCATGAACCATCCCCTGGTCGAGGGCGAGACGCCAAGCGGCTATCAGCGCGCGGCGGTCGCCGGCGATTCGGGCAATGGGATCAGCGCCGCGCTGGACTTCGCCAAATACGTGTTCCTCAATTGCGATCTGACCATCAATCTCTTCCGCCGACCGGAGGGCGAATGGATCTGCCTCGAGGCGCGCAGCCTGTTCGGCGACAACGGCTGCGGGCTGGCCGAGTCCGCTCTCTATGACGAACGGGGACTGATCGGGCGCGCGACCCAGAGCCTCGCGATCAGGGCGCGGTGAGGAGTGGGGGTCAACCCGGCGGCGGGCGTCAAGAGCGGGTGAACGAGCTTAAGGGCTGAGCGTACGGGCAACCCGGAAGCCGAGGAAGCTGGCCCGGTCGCGGGAAATGCCCTTGCCGCGGTCTGCCGAGCGAAGGTAGCCCGAATTCAGATGCCAGGAACCGCCGCGCACGACGCGACGACTGCAATCGCCGCTCGTCCAGGGAGAACCGTCGGTCGGAGCTCCTTCGTAGCTCTCGTTCCAACAATCGTGCGTCCATTGCCACACGTTGCCGACCATGTCGTAGAGGCCGAATTGGTTCGGAGGGAACGAGCCGACCTCCGTGGTCTGCTTATTGTCCCATTGGCCGCCGCAGCCAATGCAATTGGCCATCGGCTTGCCGTTCAGCGTGATGTCGTTCCCCCAGGGATAGGCTGTCTCGCTTCCGCCGCGCGCAGCATATTCGTGTTCCGACTCGGAAAGCAGCCGATACGATTTGCCGGTGATATCGGACAGCCATCTGATATAAGATTGCGCGTCATCCCAACTGACGTTGATCGCCGGGCGCCGGCCGCGCCCCAACCCGCTATCGTCCACATCCGGACGGCAACCGCCCAGGGCGGCGCAGGCGTCCCATTCATCGAACGTCAGCGCGAACTTCGCGACCGCGAAGGGCGTAGCGATCGTCACCTCGTGCGCCGGGTGCTCGTCATCGTCGCCTTGGCCGGCGGGCGAGCCCATCCGGAAACGCCCCGCCGGGACGACGATCATCTCCGGGCAATCGGCGCCCTCCTTGAAGGAATTGCCCGCCTTGAGGGCGCGCTCTTGCGCTGCTGTGAGGGGGCCTACATTCGTCGACGCCTGACTTTCCTCCTTCCCCCCGACGGGCCGCTTGTGAACGGTCACGAACGCCGCCTTTTCTCTCCGACCGCCCGCCTGGTTCTTCGCCAGGACCTCCCTGCGCAGCCTTTCGCGCTCCGCCGTCTGTCGGTTTGCTTCAGCTTGCTGCCGAACGCGTTCTTCGTCCTCGGCGCGCCTGTTGGCCTCTTCACGTCTCCGCGCTTCCTCCTCGGCCCGCTTCTTCGCCAGGGCCTCCTCGAGCAGCCTTTCGCGTTCATCGGCCTGGCGCTTTGCCTCGGCTTGCCGCCGAACGCGCTCTTCGTCCTCGGCGCGCTTTCTCGACTCGGCCTCCAGCCGCCGACGCTCCTCCGGCGAGATCCAGGTCTCGTGCAGCGTATCGGCGATGTTTTCGCAAAATCGCCCAATCTCTTGGCCGAAAGGCGTCGTGCTGACGTCGACGTGGCGGTAGGAGCGCCAGTCGACGAACTGACGTTCGGCCACAATCGTCAACACCCGATCGTTGCGCCTTTTCGCCTCATCCCGCAGCGCCGGAACCGGAAGGTACAGGATGGGGAAGACGAGGTCATTGCGGGCGAGCGCCAGCTCGCGCGCAAGGAACGACTCGAATTCGGACTTGCAATAAGGGCTCTGAACCGCGCGCGGCGTGACGATGGGAATGAAGAACACGGATTCTTCGATCGCCTTGGCGATTTCCGTTTCCCACAGCTTTCCCGGCGCGATGGCCTCCACATCCTGCCAGAGATGAAAATTCCGCCGCTTGCTGCGCCCGAGCAGGGCCGCGAGGTTGCGTCCTATCGCGGCCCTGATCGCGGACAACTCGCCCCTGAAATCTTCGTCGTCCTCACGCGAGTAGCTGAAGAAGCCGACAAGGTTGGAAAGTTCCGCCAGCGAAGCCATCAAGCGCTCCGGTCATAGCGTCGACAATAGCAGACTGGTCTTCCGGTAATAGTCTGGAAAACGAGGGTTCCGCGTACGGCTTCAGCCTGCGCCCGCCAGATGCCGCTCGGCCAAACGGCGAAGATCCGGACGATGGCGTGAGGGACGGCGCCGAGGCTACTTTGCCCTGAGCGCCTCGACGCCCGGCAGCGCCTTGCCTTCCATCCATTCGAGGAACGCGCCGCCCGCGGTCGACACGTAGGTCAAGTCGCCCGCGACTTTGGCGTCGTTGAGCGCGGCGACGGTGTCGCCGCCGCCGGCGACCGAGGTCAACCTGCCCGCTTTGGTCAGGCGCGCCGCGGTCTTCGCGATCGCCATCGTCGCCGTGTCGAAGGGAGGCGTCTCGAAGGCGCCGAGCGGCCCGTTCCAGACCAGCGTCTTGATCTCGCCCAAAACCTTCTCGACCGCCGCGACCGACTTCGGGCCGATGTCGAGGATCATCTCGTCGTCGGGAACATGTTCGACGTCGACCATGTGCGCCGGCGCATGCGGCTTGAATTCCTTGGCGACGTTCGCGTCGACCGGCAGCAGAATGCGGCATTTGGCTTTCTCCGCCGCCGCGACGATCGAGCGCGCGGTGTCGGCGAGATCCTTCTCGCACAGCGACTTGCCGATCCCCTTGCCCTCGGCGAACAGGAATGTATTGGCCATTCCGCCGCCGATGATGAGGACATCGACCTTCTTCACCAGATTGCCGAGGAGCTCGAGCTTGGTCGACACTTTGGCGCCGCCGACGATCGCAGCGACAGGGCGCTTCGAATCGCCAAGCGCAGCCTCGAGCGCCTCGAGCTCCTTCTGCATCGCTCGTCCGGCATGCGCGGGCATCTTGTGCGCAAGCCCTTCCGTCGTCGCGTGCGCGCGAT
The DNA here is from genome assembly GCA_963726105.1 of uncultured Alphaproteobacteria bacterium. GTDB lineage: Bacteria > Pseudomonadota > Alphaproteobacteria > Rhizobiales > Beijerinckiaceae > Roseiarcus. Next base: position 490,347 of record CAVSBJ010000004.1, on the reverse strand, counting down.
GGGCGGCGGAGAACGCGTCGTTCACATAGACGTCGCCGAGCTTGGCGAGCGCGTCGACATGAGCGGGGTCGTTCTTCTCTTCGCCCTTATGAAAGCGCGTGTTCTCGAGCAGAAGCACGTCGCCGTTCTTCATTTTCGCGATTGCGTCCTCGGCCGCTTTGCCAATGCAGTCGGTCGCGAAGGCGACCGGCCGCTTGATGATGTCGGCGACCGCCGCGGCGACGGGCCTCAGCGAATTGGCCTCGTCCGGGCCGCCCTTCGGCCGGCCGAAATGGGCGAGCAGAATGACCTTGCCGCCCTTGTCGGCGATTTCCGCGATCGTCGGCGCGACGCGTTCGATGCGCGTCGCATCGGTCACCCGGCCGTTCTCGGTCGGAACGTTGAGATCGACGCGCAACAGCACGCGCTTGCCGGCCAAGTCTGCGTCGTCGAGGGTGCGGAACGGCTTTGTCATGGGACCTCACAAGTCCAGCCGCGCCCGGTCGAGCGGGGCTTTCGCGACACGAACTGGACCCCCGCTTTCGCGGGGATGACACCCAACCCTCAGATGAGCTTCGCCATCGCGACGGCCGTGTCCGCCATCCGGTTCGAGAAGCCCCATTCGTTGTCGTACCAGGAGAGCACGCGGACGAAATTGCCGTCGATCACCTTGGTCTGGTCGAGATGGAAGATCGAGGAGCGGTCGTCGCCGTTGAAATCGCTCGAGACATTGGGCTCGTCCGTATAGCCGAGGATGCCCTTGAGCGGGCCGTTGCCGTCGGCGGCGGCCTTGACGGCGTTGTTGATCTCGTCCGGGCTGGTCTTGCGCTTGGCGACAAACTTGAGGTCGACCACCGAAACGTTCGGCGTCGGCACGCGGATCGCCGAGCCATCGAGCTTGCCCTTGAGTTCCGGCAGCACGAGGCCGACCGCTTTCGCCGCCCCGGTCGTGGTCGGGATCATCGACAAAGCCGCGCCACGGGCGCGGTAGAGATCCTTGTGCAGCGTGTCGAGCGTCGGCTGGTCGCCGGTATAGGAATGGATCGTGGTCATGAAGCCGTGCTCGATGCCGATCGCGTCGTTGAGCACCTTGGCGACCGGGGCCAGGCAATTGGTCGTGCAGGACGCGTTGGAGACGACGAGATGATCCTTGGTCAGCTTGTCGTCGTTGACGCCATAGACGACCGTCAGGTCCGCCCCTTCCGCCGGCGCCGAGATGAGGACCCGCTTCGCGCCCGCCTTGAGGTGGGCCGCGGCTTTCTCGCGCGCGGTGAAGATGCCCGTGCATTCGAGCGCGACGTCGACGCCGAGCGCCTTGTGCGGAAGCTCGGCCGGATCCCGGATCGCCGTGACCTTGATCTTGTGCCCGTCGACGACCATCGTGTCGCCTTCGACCTTGACCTTGTGAGGAAAGCGCCCGTGGACGCTGTCGTAGCGCAAGAGGTGCGCGTTGGTCTCCACCGGACCGAGATCGTTGATGGCGACGACCTCGATGTCCTTGCGGCCCGATTCCAGAATCCCCCGCAGCACCAGCCGCCCAATCCGGCCGAAGCCGTTGATCGCTACCTTGGCAACCATCGCAATGCCTCCTCTCGCGCCGGGCCACCCGAAGGGCCGCCGGCGCCTCACAATTCAATTCCCTGAAGCCGCGCTTATTGTCCGATCCCCGGCCCGGAGTCTACAGGCTCGTCGGAGCGACGCGGCACTTTGTTTGGTCAACGGGAGCGCGTTCCCTCTTGTCCTGACGCGGAGAGACGCGACCGCCAAGCTAAACGGTTCCCCAAACCTGGACGATGCGCGGGAGGGCGGCCAGCGTCGAGGGATCATCGGCGAAGGCGCTCAGTTTCCGGGCGAGCATGGCGATCTCAACCTCGGTCGCCAGCCCATAGCGCAAAAGCGACCCGCCGATCAGTTGCATGGTCACGGCGGTCATATGCTTATGGGATCCGGAAGCGTAAAGTGGTTGAAAGACCCTCCATTGCGCGCCATGCAGGCCGGCGGCAAGGGCAAGAGCCGGCAATCGGCGGCCAAGATTGGCGTCGGCCCCGCCGCGGCGCACCGCTTCGGTGTAGAGCGCCTGGAATCGATCCTGCGCGGGTTCGGGCGGATAGCAGAACGCGCCGGACATATCGATGTCTTCAATCGCCATCCGTCCGCCCGGCGCGAGCAGCCCCTTGAGCCGTGCGAAGACGCGGTCAGGCTCGCTCACATCCGACAGCAAATAGCGCGCGTGAACGAACGAAAATGGACCGCCGTCGAAACTTTGTCGTGTCAGCCGTTACAAACTCGATGTTGCCCGCCCCTGCCTCTTTGGCGTCCGCCCGCGCGAACTCGAGCACGTGCGGGTCAAAATCGATGCCCATGACGTGGCCGCTCGGTCCAATAATGCGGGCCATGTCGAGCGTCACATGGCCGCCCCCGCATCCCGCATCCAGACATTGATCGCCGCTCGCAAGGCCGGCGCTGTCGAGGAGCTCGAGCGTCGTCGCCCGCATGGCGTCCGAGAGCAGGTCGAGCCGTTCCTTGCCCTCTTTCCCGCCCGCGATGGCGTAGGCGCCAACGATCGTTTGGCCACGAGCTGACATCGCTGCAACCCCAAAGGAAGGCGCGAAAGCGCCTCCGGTTCGATCGAAAAAGCGCCTTGGACCGTCAGGCGCGGAGCCTCTTGAGCGCCGCCTCGACCACCGCTTCGACCGTGATGCCGAAATGCTGGTAGACGGCCTTGTAGGGTCCGCTTTCGCCAAAGCTCTTCATACCGATGAAGGGGCCGTCGCCAATGATCGCGTCCCACCCGAACCGCACCGCCGCCTCGACGCCGACCTTCACCTTCGCATTGCCGATGACCGAGCGGCGATAGTCTTCCGGCTGCTCGAAGAAGGCCGGGAAGCACGGCATCGACACGACCCGGGCCGCGACCCCTTTCTCCTTCAGTTGCGCCTGCGCGGCGACGGCCATCGACACTTCCGAGCCGGAGGCGAAGATCGACACCTGGGCCTCGCCTGAAGCGGGAGAAATTTCGTAGCCGCCGCGCGCGCACAAGTTCTCTGACACATGCATAAGCCGCACCGCCGGGATGGACTGCCGCGTTAGCGCCAGGATCGAGGGCGAATGCTCACGCTCAAGCGCGGCCTGCCAGCACTCGACCGTCTCGATGCTGTCGGCGGGGCGCCACATATAGAAGTTCGGCATCGCCCGCATGGCCGCCAGGTGCTCGACCGGTTGATGAGTTGGGCCATCCTCGCCAAGGCCGATCGAATTGTGGGTGAACACGTTCACGACCCTGATCCCCATCAGCGCCGAAAGCCTCAGCGAAGGACGGCAATAGTCGGTGAAGCAGAAGAACGAGGCGCCGGAGGGGATAAAGCCGCCATGAATGGCGATGCCGTTGCACGCCGCGATCATTCCATGTTCTCGGATGCCCCAGTGGATGTAGCGTCCCGAGAAGTTGTCGGCCTGGATTTCCTTCTCGTCCGAGAACTTGGTGTTGTTGGACGGGGTCAAGTCGGCGGAGCTGGTGATGAGCTCGGGCACGGCGGCTCCGATGACGTCGAGCGCCGCCTGCCCCGCCTTGCGGGTCGCGAGCTCCGGCTTTTCGTTCGCGAGCTTCTGCTTATAGGCGTCGATGACCTTATCAAGGTCTTGCGGCAGATCGCCGCGCAGCCGGCGCTCGAATTCGGCGCGCTCTTTCGGGTCAAGCGCCTCGACTGCGTGGTTCCATGCTTCGCGCTGTGTTGAGGCGCGAGACCCTGCCTTTCGCCAACTGGCTAGGATGTCGTCAGGGATTACGAACGGCTCATAGGGCCAGTTCAGGGTCTTGCGCGCGCCCGCGATCTCGCTCGGCCCCTGCGCGTCGCTGTGCGCCTTCTGGGTTCCCGCATGAGTGGGCAGGCCGAAGCCGATCGTCGTCTTGCAGGCGATCATCGTCGGCTTGTCGGAATTCTGCGCGGCGTGAATGGCGTCGAGGATCGCCTTGGGGTCGTGCCCGTCGATGTGGGTCGAATTCCAGCCCGCCGACTGGAAGCGGGCGACCTGATCAACATTGTCGGCCAGCGTGCGCTTCCCGTCGATCGTGATCCCGTTGTCGTCCCAGAAGACGATGAGCTTCGACAGCTGGAGATGGCCGGCGATGCCGATCGCCTCCTGGCTCACGCCTTCCATCAGGTCGCCGTCGGAGGCGAGGACGTAAGTGTGGTGGTCGACGATTCCAGGAAAGCGCGCCGCCAGCATGCGCTCTGCGATCGCCATGCCGACCGCCGTCGAAATCCCCTGGCCGAGCGGGCCAGTCGTCGTCTCCACGCCCGGCGCGCACCAATATTCTGGATGCCCGGGCGTCCTCGAGCCGACCTGGCGGAACTGTTTGATGTCTTCGACGCCCAGTCCCTTGGCGCCGCCGACGCCCGTCAGATAGAGCAAGCTGTACAACAGCATGCAGCCATGGCCGGCCGACAGGACGAACCTGTCGCGATCGGGCCAGTGGGGATCGGACGCGTCGAATTTCAGCACATCGCGCCACAGAACCGTGGCGACGTCGGCCGCGCCCATCGGCAGGCCGGCATGGCCGCTCTTCGCCTTCTCAACCGCATCGAGGGCGAGAAAGCGGATCGCGTTGGCCATCGCGTCATGAGACACGCTCGTCGTCATTGGGGTCTCCTCAAGAATTGGGTGCCGGCAATTTCGGAGTTCCGGTCTTGGGCGGTGAGTTGACCCCAAGCGGAACGGGCGCGTCAATTAGGGGCGCTCGCAGGAACCTGTCAATTGCGGCCGAGGCCGCGTTGACGTCCCGTTCAAGCATCGCGTAAACAAAACCCTGCAATGGATGGAATCAACACCTCCATGGATTCGCTTGAGACCTCGCTCAAACGTCTCACATCCGCGGTCGAAGCGCTCGAATGGGCGACGGACCTGCGCATGCGCCACGACGAAGCGCGCGCAAGCACGCAAGAGGAATTCGCGCTGATGCAAGACGATCGCTCACGGCTTGCGGTCGAACTCGACGCCGCCGTTGACCGGTCGCGCGCGCTTGAATCCGCCAACGCCGAAGCCGCCAAGCGGCTCGCCCGCGCCGCTCAGGCCGTCGAGCGTGTTCTCGGCCGGTCGGCGCCGGGCGCGGACGATTAAGGCCGGTCCGCCTCTTGGAGAAGGCGCTCGCGATGTCGCAGGTTTCAGTCACCATCGACGGGCGCAAGTATCGCCTCGCCTGCAACGAGGGCGAAGAGGCGCGGCTCGAATCGCTGGCCGGCACGATCGACGAGAAGATCGGCGAAATGCGCAAGACGTTCGGCGAGATCGGCGACCAGCGTCTGGTCATCATGGCCGCCTTGACACTCGCCGACAGCCTGACCGAAGCAAAGGACGAGGCGGCGGCCGAGCGCAAGCGCTCGACAGAGGCCGAGCAGCGCGTCAATGCTCTCGCCTCGAAACTCGACGACCTCGGTTCGAGGCTCGAGTCCCTGGCCGCGCGCCTGGCGGGCGCGGAAGCCTGATCGCGCGCCTCGCTCCAGAGGGCGCCTGAAGCCCAAGGGGCCCCAAGCCCGTCCGTATTGGGCGTCAGCGTCTCGGGCGATCGCAATTTCGGCTGATCGGACGGCAGAAATTGGCGCTCAGCCGTCGTGGCCGGCCGCGGCGGTTGCGGCAACGACCGAAGCTATCGCTTCGGGACTAGACAACGTCCGCAACCAGCCCGAGGGATTTCGCCTCGTTGGCTTCGATATACCAGTTGCCAGGAGCGCGGCTCAGAACCTCGTTCATCGTCACTTTTGTCCCGCGAATGAGGTTTTCGAAACCTTCGTTCTGGATTGCGATCGAGGCTTCGATCTCGTGCAGAGCCGCGGTGACCGTGGCCACACACGTCGTCAGCGGGCCATTGATGTGCAATTGCTTGTCGAGCTTTCGCTCATGCACCATCAAACGCGTTCCGCGTGTCAGATATCGATTTTCAATCGAAAAGAAACTCATGAACGTCGTTCCAGCGGAATAGATCGCGGCCTTTCCCAGAAAGACGAACCGACAGTTGCGAGAATTTTCGCTGTGAAATCGGATGTCCTCGCCCATCATGCGGGCCACCTCCGGATCGCCGCCGAGCGTCGACAATTCCGTGACGACCAGGCCCTCCCTTTTTGAAGCGTCCAACTGCGAGCGAAAATTCTTGTACATGTCGTAGTCGACCGGGCCGCCCAATAGAATGGCGGGCGAGCCGAAATCCTTGGGCTGCAGTTTGTCCATTGAACAACACTCCTTCCGCAGGCTCAAACGCAGGCCGCGGATGCTATCTCGCGGCGGATACTTCACACCGATGACACTTGTCCCCACTTGGAATCTTGCCTGGCAGCGCCAGTGCACCAAAGGGGCGCGAGTTTGCAGGACAAAATTTGACCGCCGCGCGGCAGCTCAAACGCGTCGCCCCCGGCCGCTTGCGTCCAGGCCACAACGTGGGTATATACCCGCGAATGGACGCCATCTGCTACTGCGCCGCGGTTCGGACCGCCGCGCGAAAAACAACCGCGCTTTATGACTCGATCCTCGAACCGGCGGGGGTCACACTCGCGCAATTCAGTCTCTTGCGAAAAATCAAGCGCGCCGGAACGGTTTCCCTGACCGGGCTTGGGCGGCTCGCCGACTTGGACCGATCGACGATCGGACGAAACGTGAAGGCGCTGGAAAAACTTGCGCTCGTGTCCCATGCCGCGGCGGAGGACCACCGCGAAGCCGCGGTACGGCTCACACCTGAAGGCGAGCGCGCGTTGCGAGTCGGGGCGCCCTTATGGGACGAAGCCCAGCGGCGGGTCGAGGCGGCGCTCGGCGCGACCGGAGCGGCGCAGTTGCAAGCGCTCGCGCATAATCTTTGATTTTTTTTGGCAAGTTTGCGGGTAGATACCCGTTACGGGAGTTCAAGATGACGATATCGGCGCCGGCTGTGCAGGATCCTGCCCAGCCGCACAGGCAGTTCGCGGCGTTCTCGCTTTCCAATCCGGCTCGCCGCGGCGATGGCCGAACGCAACCTTTATTACGGCTGGGTGGTCGCGGGAGCGACCTTCCTCGTCATGCTCGCGACGGCGGGAGCGATGGGCGCGCCGGGCGTCATCATCCAACCGCTCGAGAAGGAGTTCGGCTGGAGCACGGCCCAGATCTCGGTCGCCCTTGCGGTGCGGCTCGCCCTGTTCGGGCTAATCGCGCCCTTCGCCGCCGCCTTCATCAACCGTTTCGGCGTGCGGCCGGTCGTCGTCTCGGCCGTCGGCATGATCGTCGCCGGCATCCTCGCCTCGATGGCGATGACTGAGGTGTGGGAGCTTGTCGCGCTCTGGGGCGTCGTCGTCGGCTTCGGCACCGGCATGGTCGCGCTGGTGCTTGGCGCAACCATCGCCACGCGCTGGTTCGTTCAGCGGCGCGGCTTGGTCGTGGGCATGCTGACGGCGAGCAGCGCCACCGGGCAGCTGATCTTTCTGCCGCTCATCGCCAAGCTGACCCAGGACCACGGCTGGCGCAGCGCGCTCGCCTTCGTCGTCGCCATGCTGCTCGTCGCTTTATTCGTCGCGCTCATGGTGCTGCGCGACCGCCCGGCCGACGTTGGGCTTGCGCCGTTCGGCGAGCGCGTCCTCCAGCCGGCGCCGAAGCAGGATCTGCGGCTCCTCGCGATGATGGCGTCGCCCTTGCGCGCGCTCTACGCGGTCCGCGCGAGCCGCACGTTCTGGGTGCTGTTTGCGACCTTCTTCGTCTGCGGCCTCTCGACCAACGGCCTCATCCAGACCCACTGGGTCTCGCTTTGCGGCGACTATGGGATTCAGCCCGTCGCCGCGGCTGGCGCGCTCGCGGTGATCGGCGCCTTCGACTTTGTCGGCACGATCCTGTCAGGCTGGCTGTCGGACCGTTACGACAACCGCTGGCTCCTGTTCATGTACTACGGCCTGCGCGGCCTCTCGCTGATCGCGCTGCCCTTCACCAATTTCACCGTCGTCGGACTGTCGGCCTTCGCGGTCTTCTATGGTCTCGACTGGGTCGCGACCGTCCCGCCGACCGTGCGGCTGACCGCCGAGCGGTTCGGCGCGGAAAGGGCCAACCTCACCTTCGGCTGGATTTTCACCGCCCACCAGCTCGGCGCGGCGACAGCGGCCTTCGGCGCCGGCTTCTCGCGCAGCGATTTCGCCACCTACCTGCCGGCGCTCTACGTCGCCGGCGTCGCCTGCGTGCTCGCGGCCGGACTCGTGCTGACGATCGGCCGGCGTCCCAAGGAAGTGCTCGCGCCGGCGTGACGCCCCGCAGGGCGGGCGCGCGCCTAAAGCGCCCTGCCCTCCCGCCGCATCAGCCTGAGCACAGCGCCAAGCGTGGCCTTGAGCGAGGCCATCACGATGTTCGGGTCCATGCCCACCCCATGCACCGGCCGGCCTTCCGTGTCCTGGATCTCGACATAGCTCGCCGCGGTCGCATTGGCGCCGCGGCCGACGGCGTGCTCGTGATAGTCGATGAACGAGAACTCGACCTTGAACGCTGTCTTCAGGGCGTCGACAAAGGCGTCGATCGGCCCGTTGCCCTCGCCTTCGATCGTCAGGGTCGAGCCGTCCGCCTTGCGCAGCGTCGCCACCAGCTCGCGATTGTCGGGGCTCGTCGGAACCGTCTGCTGCTTGACCAGCGTCATCGGCGGATCGTCGAGAAGATAGGCCTGGCGGAACAACGCCCATAGCTCGGGCGAGGTCAGCTCCTTGCCCTCCGCATCCATGCGTTCTTGCGCGATCTTGGAGAACTCGACCTGCAGCGAACGCGGCAGGTCGAGGCCGTGGTCGGCGCGCAGGATATAGGCCATGCCGCCCTTGCCCGACTGGCTGTTGATGCGGATGACCGCCTCGTAGTCGCGACCGACGTCCTTGGGATCGATGGGCAAATAAGGAACCTGAAAGACAGGATCGTTGCGCTTCTCCTGCGCGTCGAACCCCTTCTTGATGGCGTCCTGGTGCGAGCCGGAGAACGCCGTGTAAACGAGTTCGCCCGCATAAGGGTGGCGCTGATGGACCGGCAGCTGCGTGCAATGCTCGGCGACATCCCGGATGCCATTGACGTCGCTGATGTCCAGGTCCGGATCGACCCCCTGCGTGAACAGGTTCAAGGCCATGGTGACAATGTCGACGTTGCCGGTGCGCTCGCCATTGCCGAACAAAGTGCCCTCGACGCGCTCTGCGCCCGCCATCAGCGCGAGCTCCGCCGCCGCGACCGCGGTTCCGCGGTCGTTATGCGGGTGCACCGACAGGATCACGCTCGAGCGGTCGGAGATGCGCCGCCCGAACCACTCGAACTGATCCGCGTAGGTATTTGGCGTCGCCATCTCGACGGTCGCCGGCAAGTTGAGAATGAGCCGCTTCTCAGGCGTTGGCTTGATGACGTCCTTGACCGCCTCGCAGATCTCGAGGGCGAAATCGAGCTCGGTGCCAGTAAAGCTCTCGGGCGAATATTCGAACTGGAAATCCGTGCCCGTGACGGCGGCTGCGAGCGCCTTGACCTGCTTCGCGGCGTTGACCGCGATCTCGGTCACGCCCTTGCGATCGGTCCTGAACACGACCTCGCGCTGCAAGGTCGAGGTCGAATTGTAGAAGTGGACGATGACCTTTTTCGCGCCTTTTACGGCCTCGAACGTGCGCTCGATCAGTTCCGGTCGGCACTGGGTCAAAACCTGGATGGCGACGCCGTCAGGAATCGCGCCCGACTCGATAATCGAGCGCACGAAGTCGAAATCGGTCTGGGAGGCTGAGGGAAAGGCGACCTCGATTTCCTTGAAGCCCATGTCGACCAGGAGCTTGAACATGCGGTTCTTGCGCTCGACGCCCATCGGCTCGATCAGCGCCTGATTGCCGTCGCGAAGGTCGACCGAGCACCAGATCGGCGCTGTCTCGATGATGCGGGAGGGCCATTGCCGGTCAGGCAGGATGATGGGCGCGTAGGCGCGGTACTTTTGAACAGGCATCTGTGTCATGACGAACCCTGGAAGACTTGTAGCGGCGCTTAAGCTGAAATCAGCTGGCCGACCTTGCCTCTTCGAAACGAAAAGGCGGATGCGAAACGATGTCCCGACGCGTCTAGCGCGCCGGGCGTCTAAGGTGCAGGGTCGTCGACCACGTTCGCATGGGCGCCCTTCAATCAGAGATAGCCAAAAAAATCAACCCGCGGCGTTCGCCGGAATGGACAAGCCCCGCCACGCCGGCCACAAGCGGGCCGCGCGGAGAGCAATTTGACCGAGTTCCCGATCCTCCAGTTCGGCGCGAGCCGCTTCCTGCAGGCCCATATCGACCTGTTCGTCAGCGAGGCGCTGCCTCGCGGCGGAGCGATGGGCCGCATCGCCGTGGCGGGGACCACGGGAAGCCCCGAAAGCCGGCGCCGGGTCGACGCCTTTGCTGCCGCCAAGCCTTATCCGGTTCTCGTCAAAGGCCTCAGCGACGGGGCGGTGGTTGACGAGATCGTGGAGGTTTCGAGCGTCGGCGCCGGCGTCGACGCCGCGACCCAATGGGACGAACTCGAGCCCCTTTTCCTCGCCGCGCGCTGCGTCGTGTCGAACACCGCCGATCGCGGCTATGAGACCGATCCCGACGACCGGCCTGACGCCGGGCCGCCCCGGTCGTTTCCCGCCAAGCTCGCCAAGCTCCTGCTCGCGCGCCATCGGGCGGGCGCCAAGCCGATCACGTTTTTCCCGTGCGAACTGACGCCCGGCAACGGCCAGGTCCTGCGCGGCGTGGTGCTGGAGGTGCTCGACCGCTGGCAGGCGCCGGCGGAAGCGCGCCATTGGGTCGGAGCGGAATGCGTCTGGGTCAATTCGCTCGTCGACCGGATCGTTTCCGAGCCGCTCGAGCCCTTGGGCGCGGTCGCCGAGCCCTATGCGCTATGGGCGATCGAAGACCAACCCGGCCTCCAAGTGCCTTGCCGGCATCCCGCGATCGTCGTCGCTGCCGATCTCAAGCCCTACGAGCGCCTGAAGCTGTTCATCCTCAATCTTGGACACACCTATCTCGCCGAGATCTGGGCCAAAGAAGGCGGCGCGCCACGGCTGACGGTCCGCGAGGCGGTTGCAGACACAACGATGCGCGCGAAGCTTGATGCGCTCTACGCGGAAGAAGTGCTGCCGGTCTTCGCGGCGATCGGCATGGGGGACGCGGCGCAGGCTTATGTCAAGACCGTGATCGAGCGATTCTCCAATCCCTTTCTCGATCACCGTCTCTCCGAAATCTTCACCAATCACGAGGCGAAGAAGCTGCGCCGCTTCGGCGGCCTGATCGAGTTGGCGAAGGCGAACGAGGCGCAGGTCAACCAGCCGCGCCTCAAGGCCGCGCTCTCCGACAGTCCCTAGCGTGGTGACGCGCGATCCGCTTGCATCGGGCGACCTCATCGCCGAACGCCGCTTCGCCTACGCCAAAGCCGCCGTTGAAGAGGGCGACCTGAGCGCGGCGGCGGACCTGTTCGAGCAGGCGCTCGAGCGCGCGCCAAACTGGGCGGCGGCCTGGTTCGCGCTTGGGGAAGCGCGGGAGAAGCTCGGCGACCTCGATGCCGCGGCTCGGGCCTTTCGTGAGACGCTCGTCGCCGATCCCGCCGACGCGCAAGGCGCGATAGCCCGGCTCGCGCTGATCGGGCGAGCCAAGGCGCCCGCCGCGCTGCCGCGGGCCTATGTCACGAGGCTCTTCGACGACTACGCGCCACGCTTCGACAAGCATCTCACACAAAATCTCGGCTATCGCGCCCCTGCCCTCATCGCCGAGGCCCTGGGCGCGGTTGCATCGGACCGCCGCTTCGCCTCGGTCCTCGACCTCGGCTGCGGCACGGGCCTCATGGGCGAGGCGCTGCGAGGCCGCGCCGACCATCTGGCCGGGGTCGACCTCTCGGCAGCCATGATCGCCAAAGCGCGGCTGCGCGGCCTCTATGATCGGCTCGCGGTCGACGACGCGGCGGCGATGCTCGGGCGCGAGCCGCCTGGCGTCTTTGATCTCGTCGTCGCCGCGGACGCGCTCGTTTATGTCGGCGACCTCGCGCCTCTCTTCGCCGCCGTCGCGACGGCGCTGAGCGCGCACGGCCTGTTCGCGTTTTCGGTCGAAACTTGCGAGGGCGATGGGTTCAAGCTTGAGCCGGCGATGCGCTTTGCTCACAGCCGGTCCTATGTCGAGACGTCGGCGCGCGAGGTCGGCTTGCAGCCGCTGCTCGTCCAATCCGCTTCGACGCGGCGGGAAGGAGGCGCTGATGCGCCAGGCCTGATCTTCGTGTTCAGCACTTCACGAAAGCCGCCATGAACTTCCGATGGCGCGGAGCTTGTGTCGCTCCCGCGCAATCGGTCTCGGCTGCCCCGAACGGTAGGCCATGCGGCAATGGCCGGCGCAATAGGATTGCCCTTCGGCCGGCGTGAGCCCGCAATAGGCGAATTCCCCGCTTCTGGGATCGCCGAGCGGCCAACGGCAGGCGGATTCGTGCATTTCCTCGAACCTTACCCGTCGCATCTCCCCAATCTCGGCTTCGCCGATCGTCCACGCCGCTCGTTTGCCCTCCCGCTCCCCGGGCGCTGACCCGCGAACGGCGCGAGGGTTGTGAGCGAGGGCCGCGACGGAGCCAGAGTTGTCGGCGATGCGCCGTGTGAAAGAAGCCGTCGCCCATCGGGATCGACCGACGGGAGAGGGCGTTTTGCCGCGTGAAGAGCCGGGTCCGCCGCCGCTGAGCTTGATCCCGATCCGGCTCGCTTTGCCAATGACAGCGTTGCGGGAGCCGACGCCGAGCGCCGCCGAGATGTGGCTTGCGCTCTTTCCCTCGAGAGCGAGCTTCTTGAGGTCCTCGACTGCGTCGGCGGTCCACAGCATGGGCGTGCTCCAATGGTTGTCGCTGCGGCGTCCCAGCCGCGGAATGGTTTGATAGGCGGATATTCTTGTCCTAGGCGGAAGCCGAGACGTCGGAGCCCCCGCGGCCCAACACTTTTGGAAGAATTTCCAATTTCTTCAGCATCTTAAAAAAACGAATCAGGCTGCAATCGCCCATTTGGAATAGTCCTACTGGGACCATAAATACGGTATAGTGCCCCCCTTGTGCGGAATACGGGGCGCGGCGTTCCGAACCGCCGGGAGATCGTAATGCTCGAGCGGACGAGGTCGTCGGGAACGCCGCCGTATACGTCGTACCGAACGTTCAAGACCTTCATCGAGGAGCTTCACGAACACGGCGTTCCGTCGCGCATCGACCGCAGCGTGCTGACGCGCTTTTCAGGCGTCGTCGGCACTCAGCTCATGCACGCGCTTCGGTTCCTCGGCCTCATCGAGGACGATGGACGTCCGACCGAGCGCCTCAAGGGGCTCGTGAAAGCGCACGGGACAGGCGCTTGGTCCTCGACGTTTTTGGAGCTGCTCAGGCATGACTACGCGCCGATGTTCGCAATCGACCTCGAAACCGCGACCCCGTCCCACTTCAGCGGGACCTTCAGAAAGGCGTTTCCGGCCGCTGACGCCGTCGTCCAGAAGTGCGTGACGTTTTTTCTCTATGCGGCGAAGGATGCGGGCGTGAGGATAAGCGGCCGCGTCCTCAAGGGCCGGAAGCCGCGAGCTCTGACGCCGCACAGAAAGCCCGCAAAGCCTGCGTCTGCGCATTCACCGATAAGGGAGTTCGAGGCGGGAGCTTCGCCGCCTCAAGCGCCCCTGTCCCCCTTCGAGGGCAGGAAGCCGTCAGAAATCCTTCTCACCCACCTCGACTTGAATGAGATGGACGATGAACAGCAGGCCGCCGTCTGGACACTGTTGAAGTACTTCAAGGCGCGGGGATTGTGAGAACCGTTTACGGCCCGTCGTCGAGGATCTTGCGAACCTTCGCGGCGAGTTCCTCGATGCTGAACGGCTTGGTCAGGAGATTGGTGCCGGGGTCGAGCATCCCGTTGTGCACGATGGCGTTGCGCGTATAGCCCGTCGTATAGAGCACCTTGAGGTTTGGCTGTTTTCCGCGCGCGCGATCGGCCAGTTGTCGCCCCGACATGTCCGGCATGACGACGTCGGTAAACAACAGGGTTACCTGCCGGCCCTCGTCGAGCAGACGCAACGCTTGGCGTGGACCAGAGGCCTCGACGACGCTGTAACCGAGCTCCCGCAAGGCTTCGACAGACAATGCGCGCACACGTTCCTCATCCTCGACGACAAGGATGATTTCGCTCCGCAGGCCGCGGTGGATGGTGGCAAGGCGCTTCGCCTGCTCCGTCGCCGCGGCTTCGCCGTAGAGGCGCGGCAGATAAATCTTCACCGACGTCCCTACTCCCAGCTCAGAGTAGATTTTGACGTGGCCCCCGGACTGGCGAACGAAGCCATACACCTGGCTCAAGCCCAGACCCGTCCCCTTTCCGGCGCCTTTGGTCGTGAAGAAGGGGTCGAAAGCCTTTGCGATCACCTCCGGCGCCATGCCGGTGCCGGTATCGGCAACCGCGATGAGAACATATTGCCCGGTCTCGATCGCGTATTCCTGGGCGTAAGCGTCATCGACAAAAGCGTTCAAGGTCTCGATGGTGAGCCTGCCCCCGCCCGGCATTGCATCACGCGCGTTGACGGCGAGATTGAGGATCGCGTTCTCAAGTTGCGCCGGGTCCGCTTTGACCTGCCAGAGACCCGCGGCGAGCACGGTCTCGACCTTGACCTGCTCGCCAAGCGTCCGGTCAAGGAGCTCGCTCATCCCGGCGACCAGCTTGTTGATGATCAGAGGCTCGGGTGAAAGCGGCTGCTGACGAGAAAACGCCAAAAGCCGTTGAGTCAGCGTCGCCGCGCGCTGGGCGCCGTCCATGGCGCCGTCGACGAACCGCTCGACGTCGGTCTCGCCGCGCGCCAGCTTGCGCTGCAGAAGGCTAAGACCGCCCATGATGACGGCGAGCATATTGTTGAAGTCGTGCGCGATGCCGCCGGTGAGCTGCCCCACCGCCTCCATCTTCTGGATCTGGCGGAGTTGTTCCTCGACTTTGGACCGGGCGTAGACCTCATCGAGAACCCGCTGCTCGAGCGTGTTGTTCAAAACCTGAAGCGCTTCTTCGGCCCGGCGCCGCTCCGCCACCTCGCGCTCCGCCGCCTGGTACAGACGGGCGTTGTCGATGGCCGTGGCGGCCTGGCCGGCAATGCCAACCAGAAGCTCCTCGTGCTCCTCGATAAACTTGGCCGGCTCGGCGTGTCCGAAAAAAAGTCCGCCGATCACCCCGCCGGATCGCGAGGTGACCGGCACGGCGAGATAGCTCCGCACCGGCAAATGTCCTTTGGGCATCCCGTAATGGGGATCGCTCTTGCCGTAACGAGGGTCTTTGCGGATGTCATCGGAGCGGACGACGCCAGCGCCCCTGAAGGTCGGTTCGAACACAGCTGTGTTGCGCGGCATGGGAAACTTGTCGAAGTGCTCCCTCGACACGCCAGAGAGGGCGTAGAGCATGTAGCTCTCGCCCCTGTCGTTGATCACATTGTAGAAGAAGGCGCCGAACTCAGCTTCCACGATCTCGGTGCAGGCGTCGGTCACGATCTGCACGATCTTGTCCACGTCGAGCTCGGCCGCAAGCGCTGCGCCCGTGCGGTTCAGGACATCGAGCTTGCGAGACTCGGCGCGGATCGCCCGCTCGGTCTCGTGCTGCTCGGTGACATCGTGGCCTTGGATGAAGATGCCGGTGGTCGCGCCACCATCGGCCACGATCGGCTGGTAGATGAAATCGAGATAGCGCTCGGTGAGAACGCCATCCGAACCGTGTCGCAAATTAACTGGCGCGCCGCGCCCGATATACGGCTCGCCCGAAGCGTAAACCCGATCGAGCAACCCGACGAAGCCCTGCTCGACCACTTCCGGCAGCGCCTCGGCCACGGTTTTGCCAATGACGTCGCGACCGGCGACCAAGGCGCGATAGGCCTCGTTCACCATGGTGAGGCGATGGTCGGGGCCGGTCGCCATCGCGATGAATCCGGGCGCCTGCTCGAACATGAGCCTCAAGCTTTTGCGTTCGGCCTCGAGCTCCCGCTCGATTCGCACCTTGTCCGTGATTTCGACGACAATGGCGATGACGCCGGCAGGTCTGCCGTCTTCACCGAGGAGCGGGGAATAGTCGAGATTGAGCCAGACTTGCTCCGGTTTGCCGCCATGCCGATAAAGCGTAAGCGGGAAATCCCGATAGGCCAGCGTCTCGCCGGCGAGCCCCACTTTCATGATGTTGTCGTTGAAGTCGGCGACCTCGGGCCAGCCCTCCCGGACCTTGGAGCCGAACAGAGTAGGATGGCGCCCCCCGGCGAATCCGGAATAGCCGTCGTTATAGATCATGATCCCGTCCTCGCCCCACAGGGTCACGATCGGGACCGGCGAGCGCAGAATGAGGGCAATCGTGTTTTTGAGGCTCGCCGGCCAGTTCTCTATCGGACCAAGCGGCGTCGCCGCCCAATCGAAGCCCGCGATGATTTCGGCTGCTTCCCCTCCACCACTCAAAAACGGGTAGCGAACTCGGATGGGCATCTGTAAACTGGGTCTCCCGCGCCAACGGTGCTATTCGCCTCGGTCGAGCCGCGCGACTCGCCCCGATCTCACAGCGAGAAAACGGTGCATCACCTCGAACGAAGACCCGCTACGGGCCAAGTCCTCTGAAACGCAGATATATATGCAGAACGATCGCTATAAAAATTGCGACTACGCAATGCCATAATATCCAATTCCAAAAATGCAAATCACTCTGCGCAGGAACATACCTATAAAGGCATATAGAAATAACAGCGAGGCCAAAAAAAACAAATATTAAATAAAAAAATACTCGAGATGAGGTTTGAACCAAATAAATTGCTAGAGCCGAGACTATTGCCGGAATCAAAAGATATAAGTACCATCTATCATCGCTGTGATATATACCGGGCTGATAAGGTGTAAAAGGATCGTACCCAGTCCGGATTATTTCTTCTACAGGTGGTATTTGAGAAACGACAAAAGCAGCCAATCCAGCAATTGACTTCTCTATGATGTTATTCTCCGGAGGAGGATCCGTCACACTCTGAACTCCACCTATAGTTATTTACAAGTTGACCACTCTTCAGGAATGTCAACAGGAGAGTATGTCGGAACCAGAAAGCATTTACTTGTTTTATTTGCGTCTTGGAACAATATTGGCTGTCTAATAAGATAGACCTTCTTGATGCTCTCGGCGGGAAAATCACTTTTTACGGAGAATGTATCTCCTGCCGGCAACACCTCAAAGGTTTGGAAGTCCTTCAATGCGGAGAACAATGAAGAAGGCGATAGAACATCAGAACCGAGCTTTGCAAAGGTGATAGCCAGCGGCGCGACGACGTCTTGTATTGATTCGCTGCCAGTCCTTCCCAGATTGATCGTAAAATGATAGATATCGCCGTCTCTGGTCACGGCCGACGTCGCACCTATTTTTTCTCCCCTAATAGCGAATTCGGCACCGATCTCTGGAAGACTGCCCCCGTTTTCTAACTGGAGATCACTCCGAGGCGACCTAGCCCCGTTATTTGTCGACGCGACAAGAGAGTAATTAGAGATCGCCCGGCTGGTGCCTGGGACGCCTGTTGATACGCTCTGGTGTCGATGGACTGACCCTTGAATCCGCTTATCTGTGTAGGTTTTACAGTCGGTTCGTATCCAGGTGGCAATGTTATCTTGAAACTCAGCAGACCGTCGTTTGGACTCAGCTGCTGGAACTTTTCGGCCATTAGGTGCCAATAGAAGTGCGGAATCGTATCCGGACCATTGTTTTTAACTTCGTACAGCACACACCAGTTTACTCCGTTGCCGCCCCTCTGCGCGGCAAAAGCCGAGCTGACTTCGAGGCTCGCGACCTTTGTGTCCTCCGTCATCGGTTTAGGCGATTCCGGGTCAACGTGTGCCGGATCTTCATACGAACTCAAAGGCGAAGTTGGTTTCGGGCAAATGGTCGAAGATATCAGAAAGGGAGTAGAAGTCGCCGACATTGCGGGGGCCCCGAAGCTAGTGGCGGCTACAAACATGATGATCTTGTGGATCTCCATGTAAGCTCCTGATCTACGCGTGGGCCAGATTTCTTGGGGCATAAGAGATATCCAACTATCAACTAACGCGCAACGCGATTCCGTGTCAGCCAAATTGCCGTGTCTGGCGGGCCCTGATGATCGCCGCGTTGAGCTCGCCGCCGAAGACGAACAAGAGCGCCACCCAATAGAGATAGACGAGCGCGATCATGACCGAAGCCAGGCCCGCGTAGGTCGAAATGTAGTTGCGCAAATACTCGCTCAAATAGGCGCCGAAGGCCTCGCCGAAAGCGATGCTGGCGACAAAGGTGAGCGCGACGCCCGGCAGGATGTCGCGAAATCCGACCCGGTGCGCCGGCAGGATGAGATGCGCGAGAATAAGCGAGCTCGCCAGCATCAGGGCCGCGATGCCGATGCGGAGAAACGTCAGAATCCCGCGCGCCTGCGCCACCGCAGGGAAGAAAGCGCCAAGCGTATCCAGGATCAACGGCCCGAGAACGACCAGGAAGGCCAGGGCCAATAAGGCGATCGACCCGATGAGCACCAGCCCCAGCGACTGAAGCCTCAGCATCCACCAGGGCCTTGGTTCGATGAGACCATAGGCGCGATTGAGCCCGACCCGAAGCGCTTCGATGGCGCTCGAAGCGAAATAGAAGGAGAACACAGCGCCAAAGGTCAGCAGTCCGCCGCTGCGCGGGGTCGTCAGGACCCGCTCGACCTCCTCGGAAATCGGGCGCGCCACCATCTCCGGCCATTCCGCGAAGACGAGCTTCGCCGCCTCGTGCGCCAGGTCGCTGGAGCCGAAGAATCCAGCCACCGCCGCAACGAAAATGAGGAAAGGGAACAACGAGGTCAGGAGCGTCAGGCCGATGTAGCTGGCGATCGCCCAGCCGTCATCGGCGGCAAATTTCTCCGCCGCCTGCCAGATGATTTTCAGGCGTGCGCTCACCCCCGCTGGACCCTCCCCGCATCAGCGGCCATTTTGGCCCGACGCGGCGACGAGCGCTACCCGCGCGAGGCCGAATTCACGTCCCCACAGGCGCGGAGAGGCATTGCAACGGCGGAAGCAGCGACGCATGCTGCGGCGCAGCAACGTCGCCCACTGAAGGAGCCACGCCTTTTGACGCTCGACGACCTTGCCCGCGAGGCCCATTTCGCCGCCGGGCGCCTCATGGACCGCGCGCTCGACGCCATGCGCGGCCGGGTGAGCGAAAACGGCAGGCTGAGCGCTGGCAAGATCGAATCTGAACAGCATGCCGTCCACGGGCTGGCTTGGCTTGCGACCTATGTCGAAGCGATCAAGGAAATGGCGGCCTATGCCAACCGTATGCAGGAGGACAGCCGATTCGGCGAAACTGAAGAGCTGCTGACGCGCATCGGGCTCGGAGACTATCTCGATCAGATCTTTAGCGCCATCCCGATGAATCAGAGCGAAATCGTGCGCCCCGTCGACTTTGGCCTCGCTCCCGAGCAAATCGCGCAATTTCGCAACCAGGCCGTCGAGGCGCTGATAGCCTCCGGCAACACGCGGGAAAACCGCGCCGCCCTCGCCGCTTTGATTGGGGAGGCGCGGCAAGGCGTGATCGGCGACCCCGGCCTCGACGAGACCTTCGAGGCGATTCGCGGCGAAATGCGCCGATTCGCCGACGCCGAGGTCGTTCCGCATGCCCAAAGCTGGCATCGCGCCAACGCCTATATCCCGCTTAAAATCATCGAGGGTCTGAGCGCGATGGGCGTCTTCGGCCTCACCATCCCGGAGGCCTATGGCGGCATGGGGCTCGGCAAGGTGGCGATGTGCGTCGTGTCGGAGGAACTGTCGCGCGGCTATATTGGCGTAGGTTCCCTCGGCACCCGATCCGAGATCGCAGCCGAACTGATCCTGGTCGGCGGCACAGAGGCGCAGAAACGGAAATACCTGCCCAGGATCGCGAGCGGCGAGATCCTGCCGACCGCGGTCTTCACCGAGCCCAACACCGGCTCCGACCTCGCGTCCTTGCGCACCCGCGCGACCCGGGACGGGGATGACTATGTCGTCAGCGGAGCCAAGACCTGGATTACGCATCCCGTTCGCGCCGACCTCATGACGTTACTGGTCCGAACCAACCCCGACGAGCGCGGCTACCGGGGCCTGTCGATGTTTCTGGCCGAGAAGCCGCGCGGGACCGACGCCGATCCATTCCCGGCCAAGGGCATGTCGGGCGGCGAAATCGAAGTGCTCGGCTATCGCGGCATGAAGGAATACGAGATCGCCTTTGACGGCTTCCGCGTGCCCGCCGACGCCCTGCTCGGGGGGGTGGAGGGCCAGGGCTTCAAACAACTCATGGAGACGTTCGAATCGGCGCGCATCCAGACGGCGGCGCGGGCGGTCGGCGTGGCGCAATGCGCCTTCGAGCTCGGCCTTCGCTACGCCAAGGAGCGGATGCAGTTCGGCAAGCCGATCCTCCATTTCCCCCGCGTCGCCGACAAGCTCGTGATGATGGCGGTCGAGATCCACATCGCCCGCCAGATCACCTATTTCGCTGGACGCGCCAAGGACGAGAGCCGACGCTGCGACCTCGAGGCCGGCATGGCGAAGCTGCTCGCCGCGCGCGTCGCCTGGGCCGCGGCGGACAATGCGCTTCAGATCCATGGCGGCAACGGATTCGCGCTCGAATATCCGATCTCGCGCGTCCTCTGCGACGCGCGCATTCTCAACATTTTCGAGGGCGCGGCGGAGATTCAGGCCCAGGTGATCGCGCGCCGGCTGCTCGAGGGCGGAAACTGATGGGCGCTTGGCCCGAGGGGCGCCGGGACCGGCGGAGGACGTCGTTCGCGACAAGCGAGTAGCGGCAGCCGGTCGTGCGTCAGGGCCGGGCGTACGGTTTTGCGCCCGAGCGGGTCATTTCAGTCGCTTAAGCTCATTTTTCTGCAACTCGAAACGACTGCGTCCACCGCCCCCGGGCCCAAGCGCGATGCGCGCGGGAGCGCTGGGGCGGCGTCCACTGGGCGATCGGCCGCTGAAGATCAGTTCCGCTCGACTCGCACATGCGCGAGGCCTGCCGCGCGGAAGCCAAGCACGCTCGCTGCGGCGGGTGAGACATCGATGATGCGGCCGCGGATGAACGGCCCCCGGTCGACGATTTTCAGGATGGCGCTGCGGCCGTTATCGAGATTGACCACCCTCACTCGCGTTCCAAAGGGGAGAGTTTTGTGGGCTGCAATCAGTCCGGAGAAATGTGGATTAAGATAATACGAGGCTATACCTAACTCACTTGCGGCTGCTACGTTCGTAAATCCAACCATGGCGGCACACACAAACATGATCTTCCGCATTCACTACACCTCATTATTGTGAACGTTACCCGGCCGTCTGACGGGTGTATGAGGCAAAAACAAGGCTTGCTTAATTTACTCTGAATCAATGTTCAGGACAACTTGACAGTATGATCCCAATATGCAGGACGGCAAAACCGCTTTAGATTGCGGCCATCCCGCGAACGAGATCGGCGTAGCGGCAAAGGGAGAAAGCTCGAATGAAGGTGCTTATTGTCGGCGCGGCGGGCATGATCGGACGCAAGTTGACCGCACGCCTGGTTCGCGACGGAAAACTCGCTGGCAAGGCGATCACAAACGCGCATCTCGTAGATGTCGTCGCGCCGCAGCCGCCGGCGAACGCGCCCTTCACGGTGACCCTCGACGCTTTCGACATCGCCGCCTCCTACGTCGCGGCAAAACTCGTCGCGCCGCGGCCCGACGTCATTTTCTTGCTGGCTTCGGTGGTCTCGGGCGAAGCGGAGGCGGATTTCGACAAGGGCTACGCCATCAACCTTGGGGGAACCCATGCGATCTTCGAGGCGATCCGGCGTGAGCAGGCCCTGTCCGGCGGCGCCTACAAGCCCCGCCTGATCTTCACCTCCTCGATCGCCGTCTATGGCGCGCCGTTTCCGGACAAGATCGGCGACGAATTCCTCGCCGCTCCGCTGACCAGCTACGGAACCCAGAAGGCGATCTGCGAGCTTTGGCTCGCTGACTATTCGAGGCGCGGCTTCTTCGACGGCATTGGACTGCGCCTGCCCACGATCTGCGTTCGCCCCGGCTTGCCCAACAAGGCGGCTTCCGGATTCTTCTCCGGCATCATTCGCGAACCTCTCGCCGGCAAGGAGGCGATCCTGCCGGTTGGCGAGGATGTTCGTCACTGGCACGCCTCGCCCCGAGCCGCGGTCGAGTTCCTGTTGCGGGCGGCTGAGCTCGACCTCTCGCTCTTGGGCGCGCGCCGCTCGCTCAACCTGCCTGGCGTGAGCGTCACCGTCGGGGAGCAGATCGAGGCCTTGCGCGCCATCGCCGGCGACAAGACCGTCGCCCTCATCCGCCGCGAGCCCGATGAGACGATCATCCGAATCGTGGCGGGATGGGCGCGTGATTTCGATCCGACGCGGGCAAAAAGCCTAGGATTTCAAGCGGACGCCAATTTTTCCGCCATAATCAATGCCCATATTGAGGATGAACTCGACGGGCTGAGGGCGTGACCGCAGGATGCTAGACCTTCCGGCCAGAAGCGAACGGGGCGCCGACCGGCTTGCGCTCACGTTCCCGGACGCGGTTGCAAGGCAGGCAAGCGCGCCCGGACTGGCCCCCTCGATTGGCGGCTTCGGCCTCACGGCGCGCGTCCTTGCGGTTACGATCGGCTTTGTTCTCCTTGCGATGGGCCTTTTCTATGTGACCCGCCTCACGGCCCATCGGGAGCTCTTGCTGCGCGGCAAGATCAGCGCCGTCCAGACGACTGTCGGGGCTTTCGGGATGGCCGGACCGACCCCGCCGTCCCATGACCTGTCGCAAAAGATCCTGAACAGCATCGATGTGAAGTGGATGGCGATCGAGACGCCTGCGGGAGAACGCGAATTCGTCGTCGCGGGCGGCCTCCCGGCGGGCGTCGAATTGATCATGGCTGAGGACAATTCCTACCTGGGAAGCATGGCCGCCACCTTTCACGCCCTGTTCGCCGCGCCGGGGACGGTCGTGAAGCTGAGCGCGCCGGCGCAAGCGAGCGAACCGGCGATCGAATTCGCCTTCGACGAGGCGTCGGTGGTTCAGTCGTTGCGGCGCGTGTCCTACAATTTTCTCACGATTTCGCTGACGATCGCCGCGGTTGTCACTTGCGTGCTGTGGGCGGCGCTGTGGCGGATGGTGCTTCAGCCGGTGCGCCGGCTCACGTCCAACATCATCGCCTTCGGCGAAAGTCCGCAGGACGCCTCGCGTGTGATCGCGCCCTCCAGTCGGCGCAACGAGATCGGCCGCGCCGAGGCGGCGCTCGCCGTCATGCAGGGGTCGCTCGCGCATGAGCTGGCGCAAGGCAAGCGGCTGGCCGAGCTCGGCATGGCGGTCGCGCGCATCAATCACGATCTGCGCAACATCCTGAGCGCCGCACAGCTCATCTCGGATCGCCTGGCGACGATCCCCGATCCGCTCGCCCAAAAACTCGCGCCGCGTCTGGTTGCGACGCTCGATCGCGCGATCCAGTTCTGCCAGTCGACGCTCACCTATGGCGCGAGCCGGGAGCTTCCCCCCTCTCGCCGCCGCTTCGATCTGAGCGAGCTGGTGAGCCAAGTCGTCGAGTCGGGGCAAGCCGAGCACGAGGTCGCAGTCGACTACAACATCGACGTTCCGCCTCGTTTCTGTGTCTATGCGGACCCGGACCACATTTTGCGGGTGCTTGAGAACCTGAGCCGCAACGCCGCTCAGGCGTTGATGGCCAAGGGCGCAACGGACGGACGTCCGAAAGCCATTCGCTTCGCAGCCATTCGCACCGATGGGCTGGCGCTGATCGAGATCAGCGACACCGGGCCCGGATTTCCGCCCGATCAACAGGACCGCATCTTCGAGCCGTTCCATAAGTCGACCAGCGATGTTGGCGCTGGCCTCGGCCTTGCAATCGCCGCGGACCTTGTGACGCGGAACGGCGGAGCGATCACGCTTGCGCCGGCCAAGGCTGACGACTTCTACTGTGGCGCGCGATTCCTGATCAAATTGCCGACCGCGGAGGGCGCGCGCAAGTCCGCGCGCGCGGCCTCGGACGGCAGGGAGCTGCTCCCGTAATCCACGTCCCTTGAGGGGCGTATCCCCCTGACAATACGCTCGACTTTGAGGCGGCGCGGCGCTCGGTTAAGACTGAGCCCGGCGGACACGTGCGCGAACGCCTATTTCGTCGAGAGTTCGCGTGGCGTTCGGGGAAGGTGCAGATGTCGGTCGTGACGCCAGTGGCGCGAACCCAATCGATCGCCTTCCTGTCTTCGGGCGCAAAAGAAGCCAACGACGCACTCGAGAGTCTCACGGCTCTCTACGGCAACAGCCCGTTCGACGATGCCGACGTCATCGTGGCGCTCGGCGGCGACGGCCTGATGCTGCAAACCCTGCATATGACCATGAAGGCGCCGAAGCCGATCTACGGCATGAACCGAGGATCGGTCGGCTTTCTCATGAACGACTATTCCGAACAGGGGCTGCGGGAACGCCTCAGAGCCGCTTTGCCGTCGATCATCCATCCGCTCATCATGCGCACCCGCGACATCAACGGGGCCGAGACGACGGCGCGGGCGATCAACGAGGTGTCGCTTCTGCGCCAGACCTATCAGGCGGCCAAACTGCGCATCGAGATTGACGACAGAGTGCAACTCGAGGAACTGATCGCCGATGGCATCCTCGTCGCGACTCCAGCCGGCTCCACGGCTTATAACCTTTCCGCCAACGGGCCGATTCTGCCGCTCGGCGTGCCGCTGATGGCGCTGACGCCGCTCTCGCCATTCCGCCCGCGCCGCTGGCGTGGGGCGCTTCTCAGGGATTCCCAACGGGTCAGCATCGAGGTGATGGAAGCCGACAAGCGTCCCGTCGCCGCCGTCGCCGATCATTTCGAGATCCGTCGTGTCGTTCAGGTCGAGGTAGCGATGGACAAGGCGACGTCGCTCGTCCTCCTGCATGATCCCGGCCATTCGCTCGACGAGCGGATCCTGCGCGAACAATTCCGCTACTAGGCGCGCCGATGGCCAAGACTGCACGCATCATCCGCGACACTGTTCTCGCCACTGGACGGTTCGACCTGACCCGCACCGAGATCGAGGTCAGGGAGGACGACGGCTCGTCGCGCACGCTCAATCACGATGTCTATCGCCACGGCAAAGCGGCAGCGGTCCTGCTTTACGACCCGAAGCGCCGGGTCGTCGTGCTGGTCAGGCAGTTTCGCGCCGGCGCCTATCTCAGCGACGGAGCGCTGGCGACGATCGAGGCATGCGCCGGGATGCTGGACGGCGATCCGCCCGAAATCTGCGCCATCCGAGAGGCGCTCGAGGAGACGGGCGTTGTCATCCGCAAACCCGTCCACGCCTTCGACGCCTATATGAGCCCGGGCGGCATGACCGAAAAGATCGCCTGCTTCGTCGCTCCCTACGCCGACGCGGACCGCACCGGAAAAGGCGGCGGCGTCGACGAGGACGAGCATATCGAGGTCCTCGAGGTTCCTTTCGGCGAAGCGCTCGCGATGATCGAAAGCGGCGCGATCGCCGACGCCAAGACGATCGCGCTGCTTTACTATGCGAAGGCGAAAGGCCTCATGAACTGAAGGTCCGCCTTCCGGACGTCGCTCGCCATTTCCTTCCGCGCCTCATGCGATTCCAACGGGACGCGGCGCCATTTCCTTCCGCCCGGCCCGGACGCCTTCGCGCCCGGCCTCATGTCGGAATTTACTACATTAATGTTGTATTGATATCGTCGGGCGTCGGATCCAAGAGTGCATAGACGATCGCGTGCCCCCACCCGGGGCGAGCGGGGCGCATGGATCAGGCGGCATCCACGATGTCGAAGCAAGCCACCTTGCCGTCTCGAAAGCGGAAGAGGTGTCCGACTATCTTGTCCCTCAGCCCGTGCGTCTGCCCCTCGAGCGGCTTGCCTTCGAGATCGCGGACGGACTGCCGGACCTCCGCGATGATCGCGCCATCCTGAGTTCGACGAAAGCTCACAGGATCAACGTGCGGACTGACCAGGCTCCACTGGCGCGTCCAGTACGCGCGTACGGCCTCGCGGCCATGGACATGGCCGCCGTCCATGCCGTTGGCCCAGGCGACATCGTCGGTGAGCGCGGTCAGAACGCCATCGATGTCCCGCGCGTTGAAGCGATCGTAGATGCGTTCAAGGACTTTGACGTCATCGTCCATTTGGATCTCTCCTGCACTGGTGCGGGCGTTGCTTTAGCGGCTAAAGCTGATTTACATATGCACGTATGCATCTGGACGGCGATGAATGCAAGGGACAAGGCGCCATGGACCTCGACGTGCTCTCGACACCCGGGCACCTGATCAGCCTCGCGGCGCGCGGGTTCGCCCGCCTGAGTGAAGCGCGGCTGAAGCCGCTCGGCTTCGGCGTCGGCCATTTGCCGGTGCTGGTCGCGCTTCAGGACGGCCGGGCGAGCACGCAACGCGATCTCGCCCGCTTCGCTAGGATCGAGCAGCCGCCGATGGCGCAGATGCTCGCCCGGATGGAGCGGGATGGGCTCATTCAGCGCACGCCTGACCCGGCCGATGGGCGCATGAGCCGCATCACCCTGACGGAGGTCGCAAAAGCGCGCCTGCCGGACGCGGTCGCCGTCTTGCTCCGGGGTAATTGCGAGGTGCTCGGCGACTTCACGGACGAGGAGGCCGGGATTCTCGTTGCCCTGCTGAGGCGCCTGATCGCAAGCCTTGATCGGGTCGCGAGCGTCGAGGCGCCGCCCGGCGCGCCAATTTCTGAGAAGGGGATGTGACCTGGGAGATTGAGCCCGAACCCATTCCGCCGGCCTCAGGCGCCATCGGGCGGTCATTGTCTTCTGCAAAGCTCGACCTGCGAAAGAAACCTTGGGGAGGACGACATGGCGACGTTCGATTCGCTGATCGACGATCTAGCCGGCCGTTTCGGGCTTGGGGCCAACGCCCCTACGCTCGTCAAAGAAGTCCTGACGATGATCTCGACCGCGCCAGGAGGCATGAGCGGTTTTCTCGACAAGCTGAAGTCCGCCGGCCTGACATCGGAGGTCGAGTCCTGGCTCGGTCGTTCTGACGCCGCTCCCATCGCCTCCGGCCAGATCGGACGGGCGCTCGGCGCGACCGCCCTTGGAGGCATTGCGAGCCGGCTCGCACTCGACCAGAGCGCCGCGTCGACGGCGCTCGGATATGCGTTGCCGAAGATCGTCGGCCTTTTGACGCCGGGCGGCGTCGTTCCGGCAGGCGTTCCGTCGGCGGTCACCGCTTTTCTCTCGCAACCGCGCGTCGCGCGAGCGACGGAGCAAGTCGCGCCGAGGCGGATCGACGCTCGTCCGCCAGCCGCGGAGAGCGAACCCACCATCCTGCGCTGGCTGTGGCCGGGGCTCGCCGCGCTGGCCGTCGTCGCCGTCCTTTCCTATTTCTGGTCGACCCTCAACCGGATCCCGCCCGCTCATCCGGTCGCCAATGCGCCCGAGCCGGCCACGTCCACGCCCCCGACCGTCGCACAAGCGCCGCCCCCGCCGCCTGCTCCTACGCCAACGGCGCAAGCGCCAACTCCGCCGCCCCCCGCGCCCACGCCTGCGCCGCCAGCCCAGACCTCGGCGCCGGCCTCAACCAACGCGCAGGCGACGCCGCCTCCACCGCCAGCGCCTGCTCCCGCCATGAAGGCGACGGCCTCTCCAACGCCAGCGCCTGCTCCCGCCATGAAAGCGGAAGCGCCGCCTCCGCCGCCCACGGACACGGCTCCGCCTGCAACGACCGGACAGGCGCCTGCAACGCCTCCGGCTCCGGCGGTCGCGACGGCCGAGCCGACCGCGCCCGCACCCGCCGCTACGCCCACCCGGTTCGCGCTCAGCAACGACAATGGACTGGTGCGCGCATCAGGCGTGGTCGGCGACCAGGACGCCAAGACGTCGATCACCGATGCGCTCAACGCCGTCTTCGGCGCGGACAAAGTGAAGAGCGACATCGGCGTCGACAAGAATGCGACTGCGGCGCCTTGGATTGGCGCGTTCCGCGCCGCGCTCGACGCGATCAAAGACACGAATGTCGACGCGATCTTCCAGGGCGACAAGATCAACGTCGGCGGCGCCGCCCTCAGCGATTCCGCGCGCGACAAGGTCATCGCGGCGTTGACGGGCGTGGTCGGCGCGGGCGTCACTGTTGGCGCGCTATCGGATAAAACCGCCGCAGCCGTCGCTGTCGCCAATGACAGAGCGACGAACGAGCTTGCGTCGCTTCAGTCCGGCTTCGGCGTCAAGGACCTGCTGTTCGCGCTCAACGACTCGGTGTTCAGCTTCGCCTCGGACAGCGCCGACGTGCCGGACTCGATGGCGCCGTTCCTCAAGACGGCAGCCGCTCACTTGAAGCAGCTCAAGGCCGGTCATGTGCTCGAGATCGCGGGCTATACCGACAACACCGGCGATGCGGCGCTGAACCTGGCGCTGTCGCAGAAGCGCGCAGAGTCGGTGCGCGAGGCGCTCATCAAGTACGGCGCCGATCCGGACATGTTGGTCGCCAAAGGCTATGGCGAGGCCGACCCGATCGCCAGCAACGACACCGCCGAGGGGCGGCTGAAGAACCGCCGGATCGAGTACCATGTCGTGAAGGCGCCGACGTAGAGTGCGAAGCGATCGAGCCGCCCGCCCGTCCCGATAAAACGCCCGTCGCCGCGTCACAGCGGCTGAAGCCGTTCTGAAAAAGCTCGGATGGAGATTTGGCAGCATGGCGAAGCTCGTCTTCGGATTGAACCAGTCCCTGGACGGCTACGTCGACCACCAGGAATTTGCGCCTGGCCCCGCGCTTTTCCATCACTTCATCGAGCAGGTGCGCGCCCTCACGGGCAGTGTGTACGGGCGCCGCATGTACGAGGTCATGCGCTATTGGGACCAAGACCATCCTGAGTGGACCCCGCAGGACCGCGACTTCGCGGCGGCATGGCGGAGCCAACCGAAGTGGGTCGCGTCGCGCTCGCTGAAATCGGTCGGCCCCAACGCCACACTTATCGAGGACGACATCGAAGCGGTGATACGCGGGCTAAAGGCTCGGCTTGCTGGGGAGATTCAAGTTGGCGGACCGGACCTCGCGCGAAGCCTGAGCGACCTGGGTCTCATTGATGAGTATCAACTCTACTTCCGCCCCCTCGTGCTTGGCCGCGGCAAGCCATTCTTCGCTGGCCCCCGGCCGCCGCTCCGTCTCGTGGCCAGCGATTCAATCGGCGAGGACGCGATAAGGTTGACGTACGTTCCCGCCTAATCACGGGGATCGCCCAACGGACTGCGCCGTAGGTCCGCGGACCGCTTCGCCGCCAGAACCGTATTCGCCATCAGCATGGCGATGGTCATCCGGCCGACGCCACCGGGCACCGGCGTGATCGCGCCGGCGGCCGCGGCGGCTTCCGCATAGGCGACATCGCCAACGAGACGCGTCCCGGGTTTGCCGGACGTGTTGCGCTCGTTCGAGGCCACGCGATTGATACCGACGTCGATGACGATCGCGCCCGGCTTGACCCAGTCGCCGCGCACCATTTCCGGCCGGCCGACAGCGGCGATCAGGATGTCGGCGCGGCGCGCCACGGCAGCCAGGTCGAGGGTGTGCGAATGGGCGATCGTCACCGTGCAGTGGCGCGCCAGAAGCAGCTGCGCCATCGGCTTGCCGACGATGTTCGAGCGGCCGATGATCACCGCCTCCATGCCGGGAAGCGTCCAGCCGAGCCGTTCGCAAGCCTTGTCGATGAGGATCATCGCGCCCGCGGGCGTGCAGGGGATCAAGGCGCGGCCCGTGTCGCCGATCGACAACAGGCCGACATTGATCGGGTGAAAGCCGTCGACGTCCTTATGGGGCGCGATGGCTTCCAAGACGCGCGCCGAGTCGATGGTCTTGGGCAATGGCAATTGCACGAGGATCCCGTGCACAGACGAATCGGCGTTGAGCGTGTCGACAAGCGCCAGCAACTCCGCTTCGCTCGTGTCGGCTGACAGATTGTGCTGGATCGAGTGGAAGCCGCACGCCTTGGCCGCCCTGCCCTTGCCCGCAACGTAAGATTGGCTCGCCGCATTGTCGCCGACGAGAACGACCGCAAGCCCCGGCGTCACGCCGCGGGCGACAAGCGCGCGCGCCTCTTCGGCGACTCGCGCGAGAGTTTCGTCGGCGATCGTCGCGCCATCGATGACGAAGGCGGATGTGTCGGTCATGGATCGTCCCTGCGCAGGTCCGGCCGTGAAGCGTTACTCCGGCCGGAAGACGAAGCGCGCTTCATGGCGGGCCTGCTCTCCCGGTTCGAGCACCCGCATGCCGGGTTTGTCGAACAAATCGCCGGTGAACCCGTCGGGATCGCTGTAGCCGGTCCAGGCCTCGAGACACAGGAACGGCGCGTGGGGTCGCGTCCACAGCGCGGCGTGCTGGAAGCTCGGGTATTCCATGGTGATCGACGCCCCGGACGCGTCGAGGAAGGTAAGCGACCGGCTCGCGCAATCGAGGAAGCAAAGCGCATCGCGCGCAAACAGAGCGTCGGACAGCGGCAGATTGCGGCCGCAAAGCGGGATCGGGCGCTTGCTCGCGTGGACGAGGCCGCCCGGCGCAAGTTCAGGAACCTCGGGCCGCTCCGCCTTTTCGAACTGAACCAGCGCGCCCTCGCGTCCCGCCGAGCCCAGCGGCCAGCGGAAACCCGGATGCAGCCCACAAGCGTAGGGCGCGCGACCCTCGCCGGGATTGGCGACTTCGATCGCGAGCGCGAGCGCGTCGGCGCTCAGCCGATATTCGATCGCAAGCGCAAAGGCGAACGGGTAGATCGCGCGCGTGCCGGAATTGTCGCCGAGCGTCAGCCGCGCAAAGTCAGGCCCCGATCGTTCGACCGCGAAGGTCTCGAAACGTGCGAAGCCGTGCAGGCCGAGCGGATAACGGACGCCGTCGACCCGCTCCTCGCCCTTACGCGTCCAGCCGACGACCGGATAGAGGATCGGACTGATGTCGCTCCAGATCGCCGGATCGCCCGGCCACAAGAGGTCGCGCCCGGCGATCCGCCAGCTTCGCGCCTCGGCGCCGAGAAGCGCGATGGTCGCCTGCGCGTCGCCATGCGTGAGTATGATTTCGGTCATGCCAAGACGCCCTCGAAAGCTGCCGTCTCGATAAGGGCGCCCTTGACCCCCGGCGCGCAAGCGATGATTGGCGCCCCGTGCTTAAGGCCACCGGCGCGGAGATAGTCGTTCACGTATCCGCCCGCCTCGCTGGCCAAGAGGATTCCGGCGAGACAATCCCACGCATGCATATGATGCTCGACATAGCCATCCAGCCTCCCGGCGGCGACATAGGCGAGGGCGAGCGCGCCGGAGCCAGTGCGAAATGGCGCCGCGCCCGTCCGTGCGACACGTCGGAGGAGGTCGACATACTGCTCGGCGCTCGCACGCATGTTCCAACCAACCTCGATTGCGGAGCTGGCGAGCGCGTTCGCCGCCGAAGCGCGCATCGGCGCCCCGTTGAGCCGCGCGCCGGCGCCGCGCCGGCCGGCGAACAATTCGTCGAGCATTGGATCGTAGATGACGCCGACCTCGATCCTGTCGGCGGCGACGCAGGCGATCGACACGCAGAAATGAGGCACGCCGCGAGCGAAGTTGGCCGTGCCGTCGATCGGATCGACGACCCAGGCCGCGCCGCTCTCGCCAGCGGGGCGGGCCTTGCTCTCTTCGCCAATGAAGCCGTCGGCGGGAAAGACCTGAAGCAGGCGCTCCGCGATCAGCGCCTCCGTCTCCCCATCCACTTCGGTCAGATAGTCCTGCGGACCCTTGAAGCCGACCGTGAACGATTGGTCGAGGAAACGCCGCCGCGCCAGCGCGCCAGCTTCGCGCGCGACCGCCTCCGCCGCGAGCAGCCGCATGTCCATGAGCGTGGAAGCGCCTTCGGTCATCGTATCTCCGTCAAAAATGGCTGTAGGAGCCGTGCTCAAAGACGACCGGATTGCCGTCAGGTCCGATGAATCTGGGCGGCCGCCGACCTTCGACCGCTTCGCCGACGAACGTCAATGGGACGCCCGCAGCCGCAGCCGCAGCCTCGAAAGCGGCCGCGGATTCGCGCGGCGCCGAGGCTAGAAGCTCATAGTCGTCGCCGCCGGTCGCCGCAATTTCGAACAGATCAGGATCGGTCGCGATCGCTGCGCGCGCCGCCGGCGACAGGGGCAGACGATCAATCTGCACGCGCGCGCTGACCCCTGAGACGTCCAGCATCTTGGTAAGGTCGCCGACAAAGCCGTCCGACACATCCATGGCCCCGCTCGCGTGCGCGGCGATCGCGCCGATCAGCGCCAAACGCGGCTGCGGCGTCAGATACCGCTCGAGCAGAAACGCTTCGTCCGCTCGCGTTATGTCAGGACCCCGCCCCAGCCGAACCTTGAGGCCGATCGCGGCGTCGCCAATCGTGCCACTGACATAAAGGCGATCGCCGGGCCTGACGCCCGTCCGCCTGGGCATTCGGCCTTGCGCAACCGCGCCGATCGCGGTCACGCTCAGCGTCAGCGGCCCCGGCGTCGCAACGGTGTCACCGCCGAGAAGCGGGCATTTGAAATCCATGACGTCGGCGCCAAGCCCGTCGACAAAGGCCGCCAGCCATTCGTCGCTCCAGTCGGAGGGCAGCGCGAGCCCGAGCAAAAATCCGAGCGGGCGAGCCGCCTTGGCCGCAAGATCGGACAGATTCACGCGCAACGCCTTGCGGGCGATTGCCTGCGGCGGATCGTCGGCAAAGAAATGGACGCCTGCGACGAGCGCGTCGGTCGTCAGCACAAGGTCTTCTCCGGGCGGCGGTCGCATCAGCGCTGCGTCGTCGCGCAAGTCCAAGCCTGCAGGTCCCGCCAGCGGCGCGAAGTACCGGGCGATGAGATCGGCTTCGCCAAGGCGAGACGGCATGGGAAGCGCAAATCCGGAGCGGCGGGCCAAGACTGGCGGCGGAGGTGGGTCTGTTAGCGCATTCGAACGTCGGAGTCGCCTGGAGCGAGGCGACAAAATGGACAGAAGCGGGTAGCGGCCCCGATTCGACCTGGGTTGCCTTTCTCCTGGCCCATTTGTTCCGGTAGAAAGCCCGCAAACCCTCTTTGACTTTCCTCTCCCGGCGATCGAATTGGAGATTGCGCCATGATCTTGGACAGGGAACAGCGCGCGCTGATTTGCGCCGGCTTGTTTTGCCTGGCCGCTGCGCTCGCTGGCGGCGCCCGGGCGGCTGAAGTTTACCCGGGTTGCGCTCAGCCCGGTCCGACCGGGAAAGTCTGGTATCTCGATCCGGTCAACGGCAAGACGCCAGCCGACGGCGGGAATGGATCGCAAACTGCGCCCTGGAACTCGCTGCAAGGTGTCCTCTTCTTCAAGTTCCCTCCTGGCTACACGCGTCCGCTGCTGTCGAGCGTCCCCTACTTCCACGTTATCGACGGTAAGCGCGTCTACGTCGCCGACCAACTCGGGAGCCCGCCCGTCCGGCCCGGCGACACGATCGAGCTGATGAGCGGGAATTACGGCGACATCGTCATCGGCGATTACTTGCAGCAGGTCGTCAACCCAAGTTTCATTACAGTCGAGGCCGCTCCGGGCCAGGCGCCAGTGTTCTCGACCCTGTACATTCGCTCGACCAACAAGTGGGTGTTCAAAGGCATTAAGGTGCAAAGCCTGTTCGGCACGAATAACAACAAACAGGCGCTGGTGACCGTCACGGACCAGGGAGCCGCGCTCCCGACCACCGACATCATTCTGCAGAACATGCAGATCAGCTCAGCCGACAGCACGGAGGAATGGAGCCAGCCGGACTGGTTGGCGCGCGCTCGCGTCATTGGGGTTCTCGCCAAGGGAAACGATCACGGAGCCGACACAACCTGCGTTTCGGTGACCAACTCTCACATTTCCAAGGTCATATTCGGTGCAGAGGTTATGGCGAACAACATGCTGTTCTCCGGCAACGAGATCGACCGCTTCGGCGACGACGGGATCGACTACGTCGCGAGCAATATATTGATCGCGAAGAATTACATTCACGACGACGTGGGGGTCGGGAACGGGGCGCATATGGACGGCATGCAAGGATATCCTGGCGGGGCCAGCAACGTCGTTATCGACAGCAACCGGGTTATCCGCCAGACCGATCCGAAACTGCCATTCTCAACCTACCTGCAAGGGATCGACGCCTTCGACGGAGATTGGACGAACCTCACGGTGACGAACAACGTGGTCGTGACCAGCGCCTGTTGGGGCATTTTTTTTGCAAGCGTGCATGGCGGCAAAGTCATCAACAACACGGTCGTTGCGGACGGTTTGATGACCATGCCCGGGAATTGCAAGCCGCTCGTGGTCGTTCTGGACAAGACCCATCAAGGCTCGTCATCTGGCGACGTGATCATGCGAAACAATATGGCCAACGGTCTCAATATTGATAACTTCGACCCCAATATGACGATGGATCACAACATCTGTCTTGGCATCAACGGGAGGTGTCAGATCGTCACTTATGTGAACGGGAAGCCGGATTGGGGCACAATAAAGCCTGGCATGCACGGTGACCACAACATCATTGATGGACGCGGCGCCAGCGGCATGTTTGTCAGTTTTGATCCCGCGAAGCTTGTCTTCGACCTCAGGCTG
Organism: uncultured Alphaproteobacteria bacterium; assembly: GCA_963726105.1. Taxonomy (GTDB): domain Bacteria; phylum Pseudomonadota; class Alphaproteobacteria; order Rhizobiales; family Beijerinckiaceae; genus Roseiarcus. The sequence goes on along the minus strand of CAVSBJ010000004.1, from coordinate 455,829 downwards.
AGACCCGAGGCGCCGGCGATTGGAGCGGGCAACGCTGCGGAAGCGCCTCCGGTCGACATTACGGGAGCGCCGCGCGCGGGTCGGACCGACATTGGCGCCTACCAGCATAGCTCGCGCAAATAGGCGTGGCCGCGCCTGCGGCGTGGCCGCGCATAGAGTTGCGCTCGCCGGCTCGCACCCGTAAACGTGGCCGCAAAAGCTGGCCGAAGGACCGAGTTTGACTGACGCGTTCGAACCGAAATCCGACTTCCTGCGCGTGATGCAGGAGCGGGGTTTTATCCATCAGTGCTCCGACTTCGCCGGTCTGGACGAGAAGGCGCGGTCCGGATCGCTCGTCGCCTACATTGGCTTCGATTGCACCGCCCCGTCCCTGCACGTCGGTTCGCTCGTGCAGATCATGATGCTGCACTGGCTGCAGGAAACGGGGGGCAAGCCGGTGGCGCTGATGGGCGGCGGCACGACCAGGGTCGGTGATCCATCGGGCAAGGACGAGAGCCGCAAACTCCTGACTGTTGAGGAGATCGAGGCCAACAAGGCGGGCATCCGTAAGGCCTTCTCCCATTTCATCCGGTTCGGCGACGGCAAGCGCGACGCGATCATGCCAGATAACGCCGACTGGCTCGCCAAGCTCAACTACATCGATTTCCTCCGCGAGGTCGGACGCCATTTCTCGGTCAACCGGATGCTGGCTATGGATTCGGTCAAGCTCAGGCTGACCCGTGAGCAGGAACTCTCCTTCCTCGAATTCAACTACATGTGCCTGCAGGCTTATGACTTCAGCGAACTCAACAGGCGCTACGGAGTGACGCTGCAAATGGGCGGCTCCGACCAGTGGGGGAATATCGTCACCGGCGTTGATCTCGGCCGGCGGATGGGCCTCGAGCCGCTCTATGCTTTGACCTCTCCGCTGATCACGACGGCGTCGGGCGCGAAGATGGGGAAAACCGCCGCCGGCGCGGTCTGGCTCGACGAGACGATGCTCTCGCCTTACGACTATTGGCAGTTCTGGCGTAACGCCGATGACGTCGACGTCAGCCGCTTCCTCAGACTGTTCACGCTCATGCCGCTCGACGAAATCCGCCGACTTGAAAACTTGGCCGGCGCCGAGATCAACGAAGCGAAGAAGGCGCTGGCCAACGATGCGACCGCGCTTCTGCACGGGCAGGCGGCGGCGGCGGGTGCGGCGGTCACCGCGCGCAAGACCTTCGAGGACAGGGAACTCGCCGAGAGCCTGCCGACGGTCGATGTGCCGGCGGCCGAGTTCGAAGCCGGACTCGGCGCGCTCAACGCCTTCGTCCGCGCTGGCCTCGTCGCCTCGACCGGCGAAGCGCGCCGCCAGATCCGCGGCGGCGGCCTGCAAGTCAACGACGCCACACTCAGCGACGAAAAGGCGGTCATCACTCGTGAAGCGCTGAACTCGAGCGGTGTCGTGAAGCTGTCGCTCGGCCGCAAGAAGCACGTACTGCTCAGGGCGGCATGAATCCTAGCGCGCCGGCCGGCGGGTCGCCGTATCGCCCGTCTCGGCCGGCTCATGCGAACCGGCGCCGTGGGCCGTCGTCCCGTCGATGGCGCCGAGCATCCGGCGCAAAATGCCGGGGGCGATCGCGGACAGCGGGTTGACCGTCAGCGTCGGGCTGCTCATCGAGCCATGCACACGATAGCTGAGACCGAAAACGCCATCGTTCTCACCGCCGCTGAGCAGAACGCCGACGAGCGGGATTTTCGTCAGCATCGTGTTGACTGTGTAAGCAGGCACGAAGGAGCCGCTGAGGTCGACTTGACTGTGTTCGAAATCGATTCCGCCCTGCGCCGTGAGTCCGACGCTCGGATTGTAGATAACCGCGTCCTGAATCGCGAGCTTGCCTGGGCTACGCTCAAAGGACGCCGTCATCTTCTCAAAACGAACCCTCGCCGCGTCGACCGGGGCTGCTCCCCCCGCCGATGCACGCTGCGGCGCAGCGCTGACCAGCTGGCGAAACGCCGGTTCGTCGCGCAGAACGAAGTCGGTGAGCGTCGCCTCGCCGGCGCTCACATCGCCACGAGAGCGGAGCAACAGATTGAGGTCGCCGCCTTCGAGATGCGAATAGAGATTGGCGAAGCGGAGAAGGGCGCCGGCGTCGGACGTCGAGATCCGCGTCTCCCCGCCGCTTCCAGTCGCCGCCACGGCGCCCGCGCCGATTCTCCCGCGCAGGTTTCCGAGTCGTGTTTGGCCGCCGCGCCGTGACGCGGTGAGCTCCATATTCGTGATCGCCTGTTTGTTGGAGCCGGTGACGCTGGCGATCCTGGCGTCGAGGTCGAAGTCCTTCGCCGCAGTTTGTCCGGAGGAGCCGCCATCCAAAATCGCTTTGACGAAGGCGCGGGCGTCGAGCGAAGCGCCGCGCGCCGAAACCTTGAGCGAAGACTGGCCATTGACGACATCGACCTTGAAATCGTCGCCGGCCGCGATGCGCGCCTGAGTGATCGTGGCGCTCTCAATGGCGCCGGCGGGGTCCATTTGAGCCGATCCCCGGAACATCGGCACGCCGAGTTCGACGGCGATGTTGCTAAGCGAAGCGCCCTCCGGCGTGGGCTTGACGAGGAACGTCGCTTTGCCCGGTTTTCCAGCCGGTTTCGAGATTCCCGGCACGGGATTGTCGACGCCCGCCGGCGTGAGGTCGATTTCGACCTCCGCGTTGGCGCGGGTCAGTGGCGCCTTGAGCTTGATCGGGAGGGGGCCGGTCAGCCACGAGCCGAAATTGAGGCCGCGCTTGGCGCGTCCGGCCGCGTCGAGAGCGAAAGTTATCGTCGCCGACCCTTCCTCGCCGGGCGCGCGGGCGACATCCACATGGGTCGCGGCGCCGAGCAGCTCTCCGTCGCCCGCGATCTTCAGCATGTTGCGATCGGCCTCGAACGAAGCCGTCGCCGAGTCGAGCTTCTCGTCGGCGAGAAACTTCTCGATCTGGAGATTGTCGAGCGCCCCGCTGGCGTGGAACTGGGTGTCTTCCGGACGCGCGGTCTTGCCCAGTTTGAGATCGAGGACAAGATCGCCTTCCGCCTGACCTTTGACAGTCGCAGGATCGAGTGTGAGGCCCGCCTGGCGGCGCAAAGGCTCGCGCATCAAGAGATCGGCGAGCGAGTCCGCCGTTCCCGTCATGTGCGCTCTCGAGGAAGCGTCGACGATGGGTCTCGGCGTTATGTCGGGAACAGTGAAGGCCAGGTCGCTCGCCTGCACCCGCCGCGACGGCGACAGCGCCATGGTCGCATGGTTGCCCGAGACGGTGAACTCATGACCGGTGAAGGATCCCGTACCCACGTCGGTCATCATGATCGGCAGGCCAGGCAGGAGGTCGACGCCGACATCGCGGGTGGTGAATTCACCGTGCAGGCTTTCGCGCGGCAAACCGCGTTTATGCGCCATCGCGTCCATATCGGCGGCCGTCCAGTTCGCCTTCAGCGATCCCTGGAGCCGTCCGCCGTGCAAATTCTCCGCGCACCATTCGCGCACGTCGGGATTGATGAATTGCGGCCACAGACGAATGAGATCGGCCGTGGCGCTCGGGCCGGCGTCGATGTTGAGCTTGAGCAAAGCGCCCTCGCCGTCCGGCGCGGTCTCCGCTTTGACCGCCACATCGACGGTCGGTCCGCGCGCTGTGAAGCGGTCGAGGATGAACTGGGACGTCGTCTCGAGGAAGCGGGCGTCGAAGACCATCGACTCGAGGGGGACTGGATTGGCGCCAGGCCGTTCCGGGCCGAATTGCGCGTCGCGCGACTCGAGATGGGTCGTCCAGACCCTCGCCATGTCGGTGGGGGCCGCCATCCAGCCTCGCATCTCGACATGCGTCAGTCCGGCGAGAACCTGAAGCCTGTCGATGCGAAATCGCCGCGCATCCTCATCCCACGCCATCGCGCCGCTCGCCTCGTCGATGAAGAACGGCACGGCGTCCGGGTTGTTGATGCGCACGCGTCCCGCGCCGATGGTGAACCGCCCGGTGAAGGCGCGCAGCGTCGAGTCCGGCGCGAGTTCAGCGTCAAGCTTGATCGCAACCGGCCCCTCGGCGGTCAGCGGGGGAGGCTTTTTGTCGAACGTCTGGAGGTCGGCAAGGCTCAGATCATGCGCCTGGATGGACAGGGTTCGCGCATCCCCCTCCGCAGCTTGCGCCGAAATTGTCCATGGTCCTGCTGGGCCGGTCGCTGACAGCGCTGCACGCGCGCTTGCGTCCGAATGATCGAAGACGACAGCGAAATCGCTATAGACGACCGAGCGCTGCGTCGCTTCGTTGTCGATCTCGAAATGACCATTAGCGAGGGTCAACCGGTCGAGCGCCTGTGTGGCGCCGGCCATCGCTTCGACAGCGGCGCCAACGAGAGCGGCGAGCCGAGTGCCGCCTGCGCCCGCGGATACCGGACCAGGCAGAGGGATCGGGGTTGCCCCCGAATTGCCCGCGACCGCGAGTGATAGCGCGCCGTCGGCGGCGACGCGCAGGCGCAGGTCGAGCCCGTCGAGTTCAAGCCGGCGCACCCGGACGTCGAGGAGCGCCGCGGCGAACGGATCGAGGCCAATTTTGCCGCTCGGCGCCGAAAGGACCGTTCGGCCAGCGGCGTCACGCACCGTCAGGCCCTTGAACCCCAGACCCACGCCCCAGGAATTGTGCATGAGATAGGTGGGGCCGAGAGCGATGGCGTAACGGTCGCCAACTCGCTCCTGGAGCGAGGTTTGGATCTGGTCGTGCATCCCGACCAGCCGAAGCGGCCCTCGCGCGAGCAACGAAGCCAACGCCAGCCCGCCGACGATGAACAGGGCTGCGATGAACTCCACCGTCCGGAGACAGATATGCGTAATCCGGCCGGCGCCGATCCGCCGCCAGCGCGAGCGAAGGCGTGGACCCTGCGCATCCGCCGCCATGCCGCGCACAGCGGCCCGGGCGCGGGCCCGTGTCGTCATGCTATATCTAACGACCAATACCGATCACCCTCCGTGGCGCGAGTAGAGTAAGCGCAATCTTCGTTGATTCGAAGGCCGCAGGCCGACTCGACGTTTCGGTTGTTTGCTTGACCGGCTTAAACCGCGGGCCCGACAGGAGAACGTCCGAAGACGAAACCGCGTTCCGGGACGCGGGCAGTGTTCCCATAATGAGACAAAACGAGGGCGATAATGGTTAAGGAACTGGTCGAGGGCGACATCGCGCCGACTTTTGAGCTGCCGACCGACGGCGGGGGCCGGACGCATCTTCAGGACCTCAAAGGCAAACCGGTCGTCATCTACTTCTACCCCAAGGACGACACCTCCGGCTGCACCGCTGAAGCCATCGCCTTCAACGCCTTGCGCGTCAAATTCGCTGCCGCCGGCGCCACGGTCATCGGCGTTTCCCCGGACAGCGCAGCGAGCCACGACAAGTTCAAACGCAAGCACAATCTGGAGATCGCGCTCGCCGCCGACCCGGAGCGGTCGGCGATCCAGGTCTACGGGGTGTGGAAGGAAAAGAGCATGTACGGCCGCAAGTATTTCGGCGTCGAGCGCTCGACCTTTCTCATCGACCGCAATGGCCGCATCGCCAGGATCTGGCGAAAAGTGAAGGTGCCGGGCCACGCGGACGAGGTTCTCGCGGCGACGAAGGCGCTCTGACGACCAGGAGTGATTGAACCTGGGCGATCGAACCTTCGCCAGACCCGCGAAACGCCATTTTGCGATCCATTAACCTTAATGCGCTTTGCTCGGCGGCCGAGCACGCCCGCTTTCGCCGGGCTGGAGCGCTGGTTCATGTGGTTGCGAGAGGGCTATCCGGAGGCGAAGCCGCCGGGGTCGCATTATTGTCTTTCGCTCTCCCGGGGCGGGGTCATACGCAGCGTTCGGCTCGGGCGGGGCGGCGTCGGCGCGCTTGCCGCGCTCGCGCTCATCTCGTTCGCGTGGACCGCCTCCGTCACCGTTTATGTCGCCTTCCACGACGATTTGATGGGCGCAATCCTCGCGCGGCAGGCGGAAATGAAGGCGGCTTACGAGGACCGTCTGGCCGAGGCGCGCGCTCAGCTCGATCAGGCCGCAAGCCGGCGATTGCTCGAGCGGAACGCCTTCAACGGCAAGGTGAACGAAGTCACGTCCCGGCAGGCGCGGCTTGAACAGCGCGGAGCGATCGTGGCCGCGCTCGCCGCGACGGAGGGACGCACCCTGGCTACAGGTCGCCAGATCGCGAAATCTCTCGGCGCTCCCGATGCAGTCAGCGCGATCCGAGCTCTCGCTCCGCCGACCGCGGCCGGCGCAAGCGTGGGCGACGACGCGCGCGCTTACGCCTCTCTTGCCCCTCCTGGCGTCGAGCCTCGGGCCGTCAAGCCTCATCCGATCGATGAATCGGGCGAGACCCTGAGCGCCCTGCCCTCAGACGCGCCGTTCACGACCGCAGGCGTCGCGGCCAGCGCGGATAACCTCGATCCCTTGGCGCGCGTTGCGCTCGTCGATCACGCGCTCGACCGGATCGAGAGCGTCCAGACGATGGCTCTCACCGCCCTCGACCGCGCTGCCGAACGTTCCGCCTCGCGCGATGCGGCGATTGTCGCCGAGACCGGGCTCGACCCGGCGAAGCTCGTTCTGCCTCACGGCGAAGGCGGGATCGGCGGCCCCTATATTCCAGCCGATCTCGATTCGAACGCTCCCGATCCGGCGCTCGTGCGCGTCGCGCGCGACGTCGCGACGGCCGAACGTCTCAAGGCGCTTATGTCCTTCGTGCCCCTGCGCATGCCGCTTTCCGGCGATCCGAGCGTCACCTCGGGCTTCGGCTATCGCGCCGATCCATTTCTTGGCCGCCTCGCGCTGCATCCGGGGGTCGATCTCGCCGAAGCTTACGGAGCGGAAATTCACGCCGCTGCGTCCGGCCGCGTCGTGCATGCCGGACCTGCGGGCGGATACGGAAACATGGTCGAGATTGATCATGGCAACGGGCTCGCCACCCGCTACGCGCACATGTCGGAAACACTGGTCGAGGAAGGCCAGCAGGTCGACAAGGGCGCGGTCCTGGGCAGGCTCGGCTCGACCGGCCGCTCGACCGGCCCGCATTTGCACTACGAAGTGCGCGTCGACGGCGAGCCGGTCGATCCCGAGCGCTATTTGCGCGCCGGCGCCGATCTCGCCGCGGCGGAATAGCGTGTGCGCCACGGTTCCTCTTTTCAAGGCGCGCCGTTAGACAGGGCGCATGGACGTTCTGCTGTTTCGCGCGCTGAGCCTGCTTGGCCTTGCGATTCTGGTGGCGCTCGCGGCGCGCCGCCTGCGTCTGCCCTACACGGTCGGTCTCGTGCTTGCGGGCGCATCGCTCGCCGCCACCCGCAGCCATGCCGGCCTTGCGCTCACCCACGACCTCATCTTCGACGTCGTCCTGCCGCCTCTCCTGTTCGAGGCGGCGCTGAACCTTCGCTGGGGCGATTTGCGACGCGATCTCGTTCCGGTCGTCGCGCTCTCGACGATCGGGGTCGCGCTCTGCGCGGCCGTCGTCGCAGGCGGACTGGTGACCCTACTCGGCTGGCCGCTTAAATCCGCGCTCGTCTTCGGGGCGCTGATCAGCGCGACCGACCCGATCGCGGTCATCGCGCTCATCAAGGAATCACGCGTCACCGGGCGCCTCAGCCTCCTCATCGAAGCCGAGAGCCTGTTCAATGACGGCGCGGCCGCAGTCCTTTTCACCCTGATTCTCGTCTGGGCGGCCCATGACCCGGCGAGCGCTCAGGATCCGCTCGCGATCTTCACAACGTTTCTCATCGTCGCGGGCGGCGGCCTGGCCGCCGGGTTCGGTGTCGGGCTGATCTCCATCATGGTCGTGGGAACCTCTGAAGATCATCTGGTCGAGACGGCGGTGACAGCGGTCGCGGCTTTCGGCTCGTTTCTGATCGCCGAACATTTCGGCGCTTCCGGCGTGTTGGCGAGCGTCGCCGCCGGCATGACACTGGGCAACCTGGGAGTTCTCACCGAGAAACAGCGGTTTGGCGTCTCGTTCACTCCGCACGGACGCGCGTTTGTGCTCGAGTTCTGGGAGTTCGCCGCGTTTCTTGCCAATTCGCTCGTGTTTCTTTTGATCGGCTCGGCGTTGGCGACCGTCGATTTCGCCCGTGAGGGGATGTTCGCGCTCACGCTCATCATCGCACTCGCGCTCCTCGGCCGCGCGGTCGCGGTCTATCCGGTCTGCCTCATCTTCCTGCGCTCGCGCTGGGCGATCCCGCTCAACCAGCAGCACCTGATGTGGTGGGGCGGCTTGCGAGGCGCGCTCGCATTGGCGCTCGCGCTCGCGCTCCCGGCTGATCTTCCGCGTCGCGACGACATTCTCATCTCCGCCTTCGCGGTTGTCGCCTTCTCGGTGATCGTGCAGGGCCTGACCGCGCCGCTGGCGCTGAAAGCGCTGAGGCTCACCCCTAAGCGGAAACAGGCTATAAAATTCGACTAAATTGGAGCACCAATAGGCGTGCAGCCCTCAGGTCGCATCCCCCGATAGCACTCCAGCCTTCTCGACCTTCGCGCCCCGCAGCCGCGCGACCTCGATCACGTCCGCGCCAAGCAGCGGCCGCAGATAATCATGGAACGCCGGGGTGACGTCGTCGCCGGCGGCGTTGATGAAATGATCCTCCATCACGCGCGTCTTGCCTGCGACCGTCTCGAGCGGGATGAGCGGATAGTCGACGGCGTAATTGGCGACGCGGCGGATGGCCACCGACCCGTCGCCTGCATTTGCAAGCGCATATTGGACCGCCTTCTCGCCGACCTCGCGCGCCTCGCGCTGGTCGACCTTGCTGACGCAGCCGACGAATGAGCGCTGCAGATAGCCGAACGTGTCGCCGCGCACGCGCTTCATGCCGAGCTTGGACTTTACCTCTTCGCATAAGAGATCGGCGAGCGCGCCGGTGCCGGATAGCTGAACGTTGCCGTGCGCGTCCTTCTCGCTCTTCCCCATGAGCTTGGTGATGATCGCCTCCCCCTTGTCGTCGTGGATGCCTTCGGACACGGCGACGATGCATCGCCCGTGGCGCTCGAAGGTTGCCTTCACGTCGGTCAGGAACTTGTCGACGACGAAGGTGCGCTCGGGCAGGTAGATGAGATGGGGGCCGTCGTCGGGATATTTGCGCGCCAGCGCCGAGGCCGCGGTAAGGAAGCCCGCATGCCGGCCCATCACCACGGCGACATACACGCCCTTCAGCGCCAAGTTGTCGAGGTTGGCGCCGGCGAAGGCCTGCGTCACGAATCGCGCCGCCGATGGGTAGCCGGGGGTATGATCGAAGCCGACGAGATCGTTGTCAATCGTCTTTGGGATGTGGACGGCGCACAAGCCATGGTCGGATGTCTTCGCTTCCTCCGCGACGATGCGCACCGTATCGGAGGAATCATTGCCGCCGATGTAGAAGAACGTGTCGATCGCGTGCGCTTTCAGAACCCTGAAGATCTCCTGACAATATTTGCGGTCCGGCTTGTCGCGAGTCGAGCCGAGCGCGGCGGCGGGCGTCGCCGCCACGGCTTCCAAGTTCGCCACCGTCTCCTGTCCGAGATCGACGAGATCGTCGTTGACGATGCCGCGCACGCCCTGAAGCGCGCCATAGACATGGGTCACGTCGGGAAACCGCCGCGCCTCGAGCGCCACCCCGGCCAGCGACTGGTTGATCACCGCTGTCGGGCCGCCTCCCTGGGCGACCAGGATCTTATGCGGCATGTCTTCAGCCTCCCTTTGGCGAGCACGGGCGCACGCCCGCGCCTCAGGCTTTAGGAGGCGTCCGTGTCACGCGCAAGCTTGCGGCCGATGGCCGCGGCGGGACGATGAGCGAGCCTGTTCACGCGCGCCTCGGGCGTCGCTATCCTCCGGTCCACATTTCGAGGGCAAGCCATGCGCATCCACGTCATCAATCCCAACACCACCCGCTCGATGACGCTGAAGATCGGGGCCGCCGCCAAGGCCGCCGCCTCGCCGGGGGTCGAAGTCACGGCCGTCAATCCGGAGTTCGGGCCGGCCAGCATCGAGGGCTATTTCGACGAGGCGTTCTCCGTTCCTGGCCTGATCGATGAGATCGGCAAGGCCCGCGACGCGGACGCCTTCGTCATCGCCTGTTTCGACGATACCGGGCTGGAGGCGGCGCGATGCGCGACCTTAGCTCCAGTCATTGGCATCGGCGAGGCCGCCTTTCACATGGCAAGCCTGGTCGCGGCGAAATTCGGCGTCGTGACCACGCTGTCTCGATCGATTGTTCCGATCGAGCACAATTTAGCGAAATACGGGCTTCTCTCCCGCTGCACCCGTGTGCGCGCAGCCGAGGTTCCGGTGCTGGCGCTCGAGGAGCCAGGGTCCGACGCGCGGCGCCTTATCGAACGGGAGATCGAACGGGCGCTCGCCGACGACGGCGCCGAAGCGATCGTGCTCGGCTGCGCCGGCATGACCGATCTTGCCCGCGACCTCGCGCTTAAGGTCGGCGTTCCTGTGCTCGACGGCGTCGCCTGCGCGGTCAGCCTAGCGGAAAGCCTGGTCCGGCTGGGCTTGAAGACATCGAAGCGCAGAACCTACGCCGCCCCGTTGGCCAAAGCCTATACTGGCGAATTCAACCGCTTCTCGCCAGGCGCAAGCCGCACGCCGCCGCGCGCCAGCCGTTTGACTCCGAGTCTCCCGGCGCGACATAGATAGTTGCCTCATGCACCCGATAGACGAATACAGGCGGAGCAGGGCGTGTTTGGTTGGGGGAATTGCAGGCGTGTCAGCGCAATCCTTGAAACTCAGGCTGCACACAACGCCAACGCCACGTCGCACTCGCGTGATCGGCGGACGGAATGGCGCTTCAACTTAAAACGGAGGACTCATGCTCAAAGTGACCGCATTCGCGCTTTTCGCCGCTTTGTTGGGCGTCGAAGCCGCCGCCGCCCAAACGATGACCCTGACCAGCCCGGACATCGCTCAGGGCGCCAAGATCGCCGATGAGCAGGTCTTCAACGGTTTTGGCTGCACTGGCGGCAACATCTCGCCCGCGCTCTCCTGGTCGGGGGCGCCGAAGAACACGAAGAGCTTTGCGCTTTCCGTTTACGACCCCGATGCGCCAACCGGCAGCGGCTTCTGGCACTGGGTCGTCTTCAACATCCCGCCGGACGTCACGAGCCTGCCCAAGAACGCGGGCAATCTGAAAGCCGGCGAAGCGCCCAAGGGCGCGGTGCAGAGCCGCACCGATTTTGGCGTCCCCGGCTACGGCGGCCCCTGCCCTCCCAAGGGCGACGCGCCGCACCACTATCACTTCACGATCTTCGCGGTGGATACGCCAAAGCTCGACGGCGACGAAAACAACAGCGCCGCCTTCGTCGGCTTCCAGCTTCACTTCCACACGCTCGCCAAGGCGGAGTTGATCGGCGTGTGGGGGCATTGATCTCTCGCCCGAACATCGCGACTCGGGCGACGCAGTTCACTTAAAGCAAGAGTCTCGCGCGCGGCTCCTCAACAGGCCGCGCGCAAGACGGCTCCCTCAAAGGGCGTGCGCTGTCTTCAGAGCGTCGGCGAGATCCTCGTAATATGCGCAGTCCTTCGATCCGCAGAGCTTCTCGATCGTCGCCAATTGATCTTTGGCGAGCTCGTATTTGCCCTGGATCACATAGGCTTCGCCGAGATACTCGCGCACCTGCGGATAGGCCGGATCGAGAGCGACAGACTTGAGATAATAGCCGATCCCTTCGTCCGTCCGGCCAAGTTTGCGCGTCGCATAGCCGCGATAATTGAGCGCACGGGGAGTATTGGGATTGTCGAGCATGTCGAGGACGTCGATCGCCTCCTGGTAGCGATCCGCCTTGGCGAGCGAATAGGCGTATTCGGTCAGATCGGCATCGGGCAAAACGCCGCTGTGCCGCTCGAGGCACTTGTGCGTCTTCTTGTCCCAAACCTGACCCGGCGCGCATGTGGTCAGGTCGGTCTTTTTCATAGTGTTGGCTTTCTTTTCCATCGTGCCGCCGCCACTTGCCGCGCTTCCCGCGCTGGGCCCGCTGTTGTTCTCGTCCCCGGCCGCTCTGGCGGCAGGCGCGGCGAGCCCAAGTCCGAGGGCGAGAGCGCCGCAGAAGACAATCGATGCGAGACGACGATGGCTTTTGCGCGTGGATGAAAACGAAGCGGTCATGATTGGGTCTTTCCGGTTCGAGGCAGGAGCCCAGAAAACGCTTGAGGCGGCGAATTTATTCGCGGGCGGTCGCTTGCTCAAGTCAAGAAAGTTCGCGCGTGGCCCACGCTGACTGTTCTGAGCGACCCGATGGGGGGGCGCTGCTATGACAAGGGCGACACTCACGGCATAACGTAAGTCGCGCGCCCCTTGCCCAGGATCGCCGAGGGAATGGCGCCGGGCTCGTTGACCGAGAAGACGACGATCGGGATGCCGTTGTCACGGGCGAGAGCGAAAGCCGCAGTGTCCATGACCTGCAAGTTGCGGCCGATCGCTTCGTCGTGGCTGAGCCGATCGAAGCGCGTCGCAGTTGGATCCTTCTTCGGGTCTGAGGAATAGATGCCGTCGACCTGAGTGGCCTTCATCACTGCATCGCACGAGAGTTCGGCCGCTCGCAGCGCCGCGCCCGTGTCGGTCGTGAAGAACGGGTTGCCCGTCCCGCCAGCGAGGATGATCACCCGATGCTTGACCAGGTGCGCGAGCGCGGCCTGCCGCGAGTAGGGTTGACACAGCGACGGCATCGCAACCGCCGAGAGCACGCGCGCGGGCTGGCCGATTTGTTCGAGGGCCCCCTCCATCGCCAGCGCGTTCATCACCGTCGCCAGCATGCCGATCGAGTCTGCGCGCGCGCGCTCGATCCCCTTGTCCGCGCCCTGGAGTCCGCGAAAGAAATTGCCGCCGCCGACGACAACTGCGACCTGCACCCCAAGATCAGCCGCCGCCTTCAGATCGCCGGCGATGCGCTGGAGCGTCCCCGCATGCAGGCCATGCGTGTCTGGCCCCATCAGCGCCTCGCCTGACAGCTTGACGACAACGCGCTTGAACAACGGATGCGGCGGTTTCGACATGCTCTGCCCCCCTTGCGACGCGCGCCGCCGCACGATCGCCGATCCGTTCATCCTACGCGAAAAAAAAAGCGGCCTAAAGGCCGCTTGACACTCTTGCCAGGCCGTCAGGCCTCTTCCGCCGTCTTGTCAACGCCTTCGCCCAACGCATAGCGGACGAAACCGGTGATGACGATCGGCGCCCCGACCGTCTTTTCGGCCTCCTTGATCGCCTGGGCGACCGTCTTGGCCGGATCGTGAACATAGGGCTGATCGACAAGGCAGACCTCCTTATAGAAGGTCTTGAGGCCCGAATTGACAATCTTCTCAATCACGTTTGCCGGCTTGCCGGCGTTCTTCTCCGCCAGCACCGCGCGCTCGCGCGCAACTGTCGCCGGATCGACCCCAGCGGCATTGAGCGCAACAGGGCTTGCGGCTGCGACATGCATGGCGACCTGCCGTCCCAGCGCGCTGAGCTTTTCCCGATCGCCTGCGGACTCGAGCGCGACGATGACCCCAATTCGGCCCAGCCCGTCGGCGACGGACCCGTGTACGTAATGGCCGACCGCGCCTTCGGCCACTCGAAGGCCCTGCGCGCGGCGCAGCGTCATGTTCTCGCCGATGGTGGCGATGGCGTTGGCGATCGCCTCGGTCACCGTGCCGCCGCCCGGGTAATGCGCGCCGAGCACCTTCGTCGCGTCGACATCTGGCGCATGGTCGAGCGCGACCGCGAGCACGCCGCGCACCAGCGCCTGGAAGTCGTCGTTGCGGGCGACAAAGTCGGTTTCGGAGTTGACCTCGACAACGACGCCGATATTGTCCTCGATGGCGACGCCAACAAGACCCTCGGCCGCGACGCGGCCGCTCTTCTTCGCCGCCTTGGCGAGGCCCTTCTTGCGCAGCCAGTCGATCGCCGCCTCGATGTCGCCGTCGGTCTCGCTCAGCGCATTCTTGCAATCCATCATGCCCGCGCCGGTCTTTTCGCGCAGATCTTTGACCAGTCCGGCGGTAATGGTCGCCATTCGTCCCTCTTTCGCTCTGAAGCCGCGCGACCTGAACCCTACTCCGCAGCCATCAACTCGCGCGCTTGCTCGCTCCACTTGTCGCGCGCGATGCGGCCATTGAACCTGAGATCGCCGTCGAGCTTCTCGGCTTCCTCCGGTGTCATCGCGGCGAGCTGCCAATAGTGGAACACGCCATGCTCGTTGAGCTTCTTGACGATCTGCGGGCCGACGCCGGTGAGCTTGGCCAGATCGTCGGGGGCGCCGCGCGGGGCGGCCAGGAGCTCGAAGTGCTCGGTCAGCGCTTCCGGCTCGGTTGTCGCGGTCTCCAGGTCGACCGTCTCCGGCAGCGCTTCGGCGACCGGCGCCTCAGCCTCGCCGAGATCAACCCCCTGCGCGCCCTGACCCCGCGAAATGCCGTCGATCGCCGCGCGGGCGATGAGGTCGCAATAGAGCTGAATGGCGCGGCCCGCGTCATCGTTGGCCGGGATCGGAAAGCTGATGCCGTCCGGGTCGCTGTTGGTGTCGAGGATCGCGATCACGGGAATCTTGAGGCGATTCGCCTCCTTGATCGCCAGCGCTTCCTTGTTGGTGTCGATGACGAACACAAGATTGGGAACGCCGCCCATGTCCTTGATGCCGCCGAGGGCGGTCTCGAGCTTTTCGCGTTCGCGCGACAGCATGAGGCGCTCCTTCTTGGTCAGGCCTTTCGCGCCCTCGCCCAGAAGCTCGTCGACCTTGCGCAGGCGCGAGATCGACGCCGAAATCGTCTTCCAGTTGGTCAGCATGCCGCCGAGCCAGCGCGCGTTGACAAAATATTGCGCCGAACGCCTGGCGGCGGTCGCGATCTCATCCGACGCCTGACGCTTGGTGCCAACGAAAAGCACCCGGCCGCCCTTGGCGACGGTGTCGGAGACCGCCTTCAGCGCCTGATGGAGCAGCGGGACCGTCTGGGCGAGGTCGATGATGTGGATCGAGTTGCGCGAGCCATAGATATAGGGCGCCATCTTCGGGTTCCAGCGATGCGACTGGTGGCCGAAATGCGCGCCCGCCTCGAGCAGCTGACGCATGGTGAAATCAGGCAAAGCCATGGAGCTTATCCTTGTCCGGTTGAGCCTCGGCGGATCATGTGAAGCGAAGCGAGCCTCGCCACCGGAGCGGAACCTTGGATCAGGAGCCGCATAAAATCCGCCTGTGGGATGGCGCGGCATATAGGGGAGGCGAAGGAGAAAGGCAAGCGCGAGCCCGATGCGCCGACTGTTTCCTCGCATGCCCTGAACGAAGGCTCTGGTCTTTCAACGCCACGGATTCGATCACCATTTGCGCCTTCATCAGCGACGAGACGGAAGCGCCGTTGATTCGGCCGCCGGTTGATCCGGGTCCGCGCAACGGCCTGGGCGTAACCTGCCGAATGATGGCGGACAAGATCACCACCGTCTCGAAATCGAAGCTCGGCGTCCGCGTCGGCCGTCTCTCCGACGAGGACATCCTCCGCCTGAACCGATCGCTCGCGGTTTTTCTCGGGCTTGCCTCGTCTTCCCGGACCTCTCGGCAGTCGCGCGCGGCGCCTCGAGCTCGCTCAAGCCGTGGTTGAGGCGTCAGCCGCGGTAGAGCCGCCGCGGGGCCGTCGTCATACTGTCGCATTCGCCCATCAACGCTAGGTCCGGAGTTGATTGGACGGGGCGGCGCAAATTCCGATTGCCTTCACCGCGGCAACCGTGTTTGACCTTTTTCGCGTCCGTTTGGCCGCTTCGATGCGTAGGTCTCGACACGCGCCAGCCGGAATTCGCCCATGTTCAACTCCCTTGCGTCCGCCGGGCGGCGGGTTCTGCCGAACCAATGGGACCTGATCGCGTTCACCGCGATCCTTGCGCTTCTGACTGCGATCGCGAAAAGCTACCACGGCATTTCAGCGCCCCTGCCCGCGGCCAATGAAAGCCCGATCTCGCTCGATTATTGGGAGCTTCCCTATTATGCGCTGAGGACCACGCTGCGGATGTTCGCCGCGCTCGTCGCTTCGCTCATTTTCACCTTCACTTACGCCACGCTTGCGGCCAAAAGCCGGCGCGCCGAGATGATTCTGATCCCGCTGCTCGATATCCTGCAGTCGGTGCCGATCCTGGGCTTCCTCTCCTTCACCGTGACTTTCTTTCTCAACCTTTTCCCCGGCAACACGATGGGGGCGGAGCTTGCGGCCATTTTCGCGATCTTCACCAGCCAAGCCTGGAACATGGCCTTTTCGTTCTACCAGTCGCTGCGCACCGTTCCGCGCGACCTCGACGAGGTGGCGCGCGGCTTCCGCCTGACGGGGTGGCAGAAGTTCTGGCAGCTCGAGGCGCCGTTCGCGATGCCCGGCCTCATCTGGAACATGATGATGTCGATGTCGGGCGGCTGGTTTTTCGTCGTCGCCTCCGAGGCGATCACGGTCGGCAATACGACGATCACGCTGCCCGGCGTGGGGTCGTTCATCGCCAAGGCCAACGACGCCGGCGACTGGTCGGCGATCGGCGCGGCCGTGCTGACCATGGGTATCGTCATCCTCTTGTACGATCAGCTGCTGTTCCGCCCGATCGTCGCCTGGGCGACCAAGTTCCGCGTCGAATTGTCGGTGAGCCAGGACGTCGAGTCCTCGTGGGTGTTGAACCTGATCAAGCGCACGCACTGGCTGCGCCTGGGCTCCGCTCCACTCTTTTCGGCGTTGAGGAGCGTAAGCCTGTGGCCGGTGCGCTTCCCGACCCTTGCGCCGGCGCAGAAGCCGTCAAAAGAGCCGTCGCGCCTCCTCGACGCCATCTGGATCCTCGTCATCGTCGCCGTGGCCGCCTGGGCGGCGTGGCTCACCATTTCTTACATCGCGACCGAAATCAGTTGGGGCGAGGTCGCCCATGTCTTCGTTCTGACCTTCTACACCCTCATTCGCGTCGTGCTGCTGATGGCGCTCGCCACCCTGGTCTGGGTTCCGATCAGCGTCTGGATCGGGCTCAGGCCTCGCTGGGCCGAGGCCAGTCAGCCGATCGCCCAGTTCCTTGCCGCTTTCCCGGTGAACCTTCTGTTCGGGGCGGCGGTGAGCCTCGTGCTTGCCTATAATCTCAACCCGAACATCTGGCTGAGTTTCCTCATCGTTTTCGGCACGCAATGGTACATCGTCTTCAACACAATCGGCGGCGCGGCGGCGTTTCCCAATGACCTGCGTGAAGCGGTCGCGAACTTTGGCATTCGGGGCTCGCGTTGGTGGTCTCAGGTGATCATTCCCGCCATCGCCCCCTTTTATTTGACCGGCGCCATCACCGCGTCGGGGGGCTCATGGAACGCCTCGATCGTCGCCGAATATGTCAGGTGGAAGGAT
Source organism: uncultured Alphaproteobacteria bacterium (assembly GCA_963726105.1). GTDB lineage: Bacteria > Pseudomonadota > Alphaproteobacteria > Rhizobiales > Beijerinckiaceae > Roseiarcus. Next base: position 438,544 of record CAVSBJ010000004.1, on the reverse strand, counting down.
CACACGGTCGTCGCGCAGGGCGTGGGGTCCTACATCGCCGAGGCCACGGACAAGGGCGACTTTCCCCGCATTGTGCTCGGCGTCGCGATGATGTCGCTGTTCGTGACGCTGTTCAACAGGCTGTTCTGGCGACGGCTCTATGCCTATGCGGAACGGCGGCTGCGCCTCTGACCGCATCGTTGATTTTAAGGAGTTCGGCCATGTTGGACACCGGTGTCGCCACGATCCTCGACGTCGACAATGTCAGCCAGGTGTTCTCGACCGGTTCGGGCGAAGCGCGGGCGCCGGTGCTGAGTGAGGTTTCCCTGCGCATGAAGACCGGCGAGATTGTCGCGCTGCTCGGCCGCTCCGGCTCGGGCAAGTCGACACTTTTGAGGCTTATCGCCGGTCTTACGCGACCAACGCAGGGCACGGTGAAGATCGGCGGCGAGCTGGTGGTCGGACCGGCGAAGGAAGTCGCGATGGTGTTTCAGAGCTTCGCGCTTTTCCCCTGGCTCGACGTTCTCGACAATGTCGAGATCGGGCCCCGCTCCAACGGCGTGCCGCTCGACGAGACCCGCAAGCGAGCTTTGAAGGCGATCGACACCATCGGCCTCGACGGATTTGAATCCGCTTACCCGAAGGAGCTATCGGGCGGAATGCGCCAGCGGGTCGGCTTCGCGCGGGCTCTCGTCATGCAACCAACGATCCTGCTGATGGACGAGCCGTTCTCCGCGCTCGACGTGCTCACCGCCGAAACCCTGCGCACCGACCTGCTCGACCTGTGGCAAGAGGGGCGCATACCGATCAAGGCGATCCTGATGGTCACCCATAACATCGAGGAAGCGGTGCTGATGGCGGACCGCATTCTCGTGCTGTCATCCAATCCCGGCCGGATTGCTTCCGAGATCCCAGTCACCCTTCCTCACCCGCGCGATCGGCTGGACAACGATTTCCGCGCCCTGGTCGACAAGATCTACGCCTTGATGACCCAACGACCGGATCCGACGAAACCGGCGACGCGCGAAGCCGCGACGGCGGTCGGCCTCGGCCTCGCCCTTCCGCGCGTTTCGACCAATTCGCTCGCCGGCATGCTCGAGGAAATCGCCGCTCCGCCGTATGACGGGAAGGCGGACCTGCCGCATCTCGCCGATTCCCTGCAGCTCGAAATCGACGAGTTGTTCCCGCTCGGCGAGACCTTGCAATTGCTGCGCCTGGCTGAGTTTGAAGAGGGCGACATCAAACTCACGAGCCTCGGCCAGCGCTTCGTCGAGATGGATGTCGATCAACGCAAAAAAGTGATGGGCGACCAGGTGCTGGCGCACGTTCCCCTGGCCTCCCATATCAAGCGGGTTCTCGACGAGCGTCCGACCCATCGCGCGCCCGCGACGCGCTTCCGCGAGGAGCTTGAGGACTACATGTCCGATGACTATGCCGAGCGCACGTTACGGGCGATCATCAATCTCGGTCGTTATGGCGAGCTTTTTGCTTACGACGAGAACAGCCAGACGTTCAGCTACGAGAACCCGCAATAGCACATCGCGGTTCTGCTGCTCGCCTGGTTTTGACTTGCCTTGAGTGATGCGCTGCAATAGCCATATTGCAGTGCGAGAGCGCTTGTAAGCTGTGTATGGGAGACGCTCGATGACTCCGACCTCCGCCACCCTTGCTAAGAGCGACAAAACCGCCGAGCAGGCGGCCACGGCTTCGGCCACACTCAACCTAGGCGGCAAATCCGTCGAACTGCCGATCCGCAAAGGTTCCGTAGGCCCGTCGGTGATCGACATCGGCAAGCTCTACGCCCAGACGGGCATGTTCACCTACGACCCGGGCTTCACCTCGACCGCGAGCACGGAATTGCAGATTACTTATATTGACGGCGACGAGGGCGTGCTTCTCTACCGCGGCTATCCAATCGACGAGCTCGCTGAGCACGGCGATTTCCTCGAGACCTGCTACCTGCTCCTCTACGGCGAGTTGCCGACCTCGGCGCAGAAGGCCGAGTTCGACTATCGAGTCACCCGCCACACGATGGTGCACGACCAGATGAACCGTTTTTTCAACGGTTTCCGTCGTGACGCGCACCCAATGTCCGTAATGGTGGCGTGCGTCGGCGCTCTCGCCGCTTTCTATCACGACTCGACCGACATCACCGATCCCTGGCAGCGCGAGGTCGCCTCGATCCGCATGATCGCAAAAATGCCGACGCTCGCGGCAATGGCGTTCAAATATGCAATCGGCCAGCCGTTCGTCTATCCGAAAAACGAGCTCGATTATTCGGCGAATTTCTTGCGCATGTGCTTCTCCGTCCCGTGCGAGGAGTACAAGGTGAACGCCGTCCTGGCGCGGGCGCTCGACCGCATCTTTATTCTGCACGCCGACCACGAGCAGAACGCCTCGACCTCGACCGTGCGCCTCGCCGGGTCCTCGGGCGCTAACCCGTTCGCCTGCATCGCCGCCGGCATCGCTTGCCTTTGGGGTCCGGCGCACGGCGGCGCCAACGAGGCCGCGCTCAAGATGCTGGGCGAGATCGGACGGGTCGAGAACATTCCCAAATACATCGCTAAGGCGAAGGACAAGAACGACCCGTTCCGCCTGATGGGCTTCGGCCATCGCGTTTACAAGAACTACGATCCTCGCGCCAAGATCATGCAGAGCACCACGCATGAAGTGCTCAACGAACTTGGGGTCAAGGATGACCCGTTGCTTGAGGTCGCGATCGAGCTCGAGCGTATCGCGCTTCACGACGATTATTTCGTCGAGAAGAAGCTCTATCCGAACATCGATTTCTATTCAGGCATCACGCTGAAAGCGATGGGCTTTCCGACTGACATGTTCACGGTCTTATTCGCGCTCGCGCGCACCGTCGGCTGGATCGCCCAGTGGAAGGAGATGATCCAGGATCCGGAGCAAAAGATCGGCCGCCCACGCCAGCTGTATACCGGAGAGACGCTCCGCCAGTACAAGCCAATGAGCAAGCGCTGAGCGGGTTGAGGAAAAAATGGCTCCCCAATGCGGGAGACGTTGTTGATCTCGGGGCGCGCGGTTCGGCGCGCACTTTCTCCATCTAGTTTTTGGTTGACGGTGCGGCAACCGCCTAATTTTCATTCTTTCCGTTACGGTAGATATGTCTAGGCTATTGGGCTATTGGGGCGCGACGATTAAAATCGAACAACGGGGGAAATCATGATTAAGCATAGCATCACTAGGCATCTGTCGTTTGTGACGCTTGTTGCGACGGGCGTGCTCGCCTTGGCAGGAGTGGTTCGACCCGCTCAAGCCACGACCGTGGCGACAATCGCCGGGGCCTACGACAAAGACGCCTACGACACGCCCGAGCTCGATCTGACCAATTCGAGCGGCGGCCAGCTTATCAACGCTCAAATGGTGTTAAAGGGTTATCAACCTGGCACTAACAACTTTGGCGTAGTCCAGACTGTCCCTCTTTCATACGCGTTTCTCGATGGCACAACGACAGACATCATATGGGGCCAAATACCGGGCTTCGCCAACCAGCCCAACGTGGGCCCGCTTGGAAACTTGGCTTCCTATGACTACGATGATGAAGGCAGCCCCATCATCAGCAATTCGGGTTGTATCGTCAACCCGAGCCTTTGTGCGTTGGTCGGCAACTTCAACGTGACCTTCACCGCCACGATTTCTGGCGGCACGTTCAATGGAGACCCGGTCTTTTCGGTCTTCAGCCCGACCACCAACTTCACCGGGGGGTTCGTCGGCTGGGAAGGTCTCGATCCCACGGGACTTTCCGAGACGACCTTCGATCAGCATTCGGGTTCTTTCTCCGGAACCATGGCGATCATTCAAATCGGCACGCCTCCGGGGACACCCGAGCCTTCGACCTGGGCGATGATGCTGATTGGTTTTGGCGGGCTGGGCTTCGCCGCTTATCGGGCAAGGATGCGCGCCAAGCCCGCGGTCACGGCCTGATCGCGACAACTCAAAGCTGCGACACGTGGAAAGGCCGCCCTCGGGCGGCCTTTCTGCTGCGCGCACCGGCTGACGCGAGCGGCGCAATGGCGCTTCACATAACGGAACGCGGCGCTGCGTCGGCCGCCAATTCCCGAAACGCGCCGATCCACGGTTCGTAACGCCTCCACCGTCCGACGGCGCCGCTATAAATCGGCTGGCGGGCCTGCCAACGGCTGGCGCTCCTGACGATGCGTGGGTTGTCCTGGGGCCGCAGACATTGCGGCTGCCAGTCGAGACCGCTGGCCGCGACGAGGCGGCGCGATTCGCCCTCAGGGTTCGCGACCAGCGTTTCGTAGTCGACTTCGAGGAACCGCTGAAGCGGCAGCGTCGCCCGCCAATGCGCCATAAGTCGCAGATATTCGCGATAATAGAAGACGAGATCATCACGGCCGGTGGAGAAATCCGGCCGCCACCGGAAATAAGTCGAGAACACGGACAGGCAGGTGTCGACCGGATCGCGTCGGCAATGGATGATGAGGGCGCGCGGAAAGGCGAGATGGATCGCGCCCGCCCACAGAAAGTTGAATGGATCCTTGTCGGCGACTCGAGCGGCCCCCGGCGCGACTGAGCGGAGCATGGTCAAGCAGTCCTCAGCCGCTCGCCGCTGGATTTCAGCGATCGAGGCGTTGTCCGGCGCGGTGTCCCACAATGGGCCGTGCTGGGTCCAAAATTGCATTTCTCCGCCGCCCGCAATTCTGTCGTGACCGGACAGAATCTGTTCGACCAGCGTCGTGCCGGACCGCGGCATACCGACGATCATGATCGGAAGGTCAGAATCGTCGCCGCCCGCGACGTGGGCGGCGATGAACTCGGGAGTGAATCGTTCGATAACCCTGTCGATCCGACGCGCAAATGCAGTGCGATCGAAGCGGCCGAGCGCTTCCTTGATCCGATTGGCCTCGTCGAAATGACGCATCGCTGAACCGAACTCGCCAAGGTCCTCGAACGCCTTGCCCAAAGCGAGATGGATGCGTATCCGCTGATCGGTCCCAGTCAGGCTGGGAGCGACGTTGAGCATACGCTCGACGAGCGCACGATCGGCCTGACCAATCGCGCCAATGCGGACCAGGTCGTAGTACGCGCCGCCCAGCTTGGGGTCCAGCGCGATCGCCTCTTCCAGCGCCGCACGCGCCTCGGCAAAGCGTCCGCCTTCCGTCAGGATCCTGCCCAGGAGCCAGAAACCATAGGCGCTGCGGGGATCGAGTTCGACGGCTCGCCGGGCTTCGCGCTCGGCGTCGGCGCCGTTGCCCTCGATCATCAAAGCCCTGACCAGGTCCAGCCGTCGATCAGCGTCCTCGCCGTTCGCCGCCGCTGCGCGATATGCGTCGCTGGCCGCGCCGCTCAGGCCGCGCTTGGCGAACAGGTGTCCGAGCCGGCTCATCGCTTCGGGAGCCCGCCCTACCGCAGCGGCGACGCGATAGGCCTCGATCGCCTCGTCGTCCCGGCCCTGGGTCTCGAGCGCGAGTCCTTGCCGGTAGTGAGCCCGAGCGAAATCGCTCTGAAAAGAGAGGCCCCGATCCTTGGACGCGCAGCAATGCTTGTATTTACGCCCGCTGCCGCAAGGGCACGGATCGTTGCGTCCCGGCGTCGATTGTCCGGTTTGCGGCCTGCCTTTCACGGGGCCCACGGCTTCTATCCTCCTTGTCGCCCGTCTCGGCTGAGCGTTCCGTTCCGATCGTTTGTTCCCGCCAATGGCGAAGCATCCTATTCGTAGGATAAGCTAATAACCCGGTCCTCTCCGAATCGGACGTCCGAAGATCGTCGCTTTAACTGACCCCGCGAACCTCATGGCCGCAACCGCGCGGGCGCCTACCGAGCCGAACCGGTGTGGCGGGCGCGCCAATAGATGGGCTTTCCGACTGACATGTTCACGGTCTTGTTCACGCTCGCGCGCACCGTCGGCTGAATCGCCCAGTGGAAGGAGATGATCCAGGATCCGGAGCAAAAGATCGGCCGCCCACGCCAGCTGTATACCGGAGAGACGCTCCGCCAGTACAAGCCAATGAGCAAGCGCTGAGGTTCAGAAACCTCAAGCGGCCAGAGGCCAGGATTTATCGTCCGGGCGTCGCGCTAACAGCTGGACGTTTTTCGGAAGACCACCCCGTGAAAAGCGCGCTGTGTTGTCGGCGTAGGGCGTCGATACCTTCAGCATGAATGTGGACATAAGCCAACCGGCGTAGATTTCTTGCTCACGAACGGTCTGGTTCCGGGCCGGCGGGAGCGCGGCCGAAACCATCGGGATTGCGGCCCGATTTGGCCCATGGCGCCGCGGACGCCCGCACCTCGCCGAGGGCAGCGTAACCATCGCCACATAATTCACGATAATCTTTAGATAAATTGTTGACAGTGGGACCGTGCTTCCGCATAGTTCCACAGAGGCGCTCTGTCTCTTGCCGAATGTGGCCTTTGTATTGGGGATGGCTTATGAGCACGAATGTTCTGGTAAAATCACTCGCCGTATTTGGCGTCGCAATTCTCTGCTCACCGGCGGCTGACGCGACGACGATGACCGTCCAAAACCTTGGCTCTATCCTGAACGACAGCGTCTCGTTTCCCAACACCAAGACGCCCGGCTCCGGCCAGACGTTCGAGGATTTCTTTGAGTTCACGCTGCCGACTGCCGAATATATCACCGCCTCGATGTCGATTTCGGGCCCGGTCGTAGACCAGATCCCGACCGGCAAGGGGGAACTGACCCTCTCGACCTGGACCTCGACTTCCGGCGTCTCGCCCTTCATCCCCCTCGGGAGCGTGATCGAGCAAGCCACGGTCTCGGCGCCGTCTTTAGGCGGTCAGACGGCGGTCGTCGGTTCGTTCACCCCGTTTGGGGACTACGAACAGGCCGGGTCGTACTTCGTCGAGGTCTCCGGGACCAGCGGTCTTGGCTCACTCAAGCTCGCCGTCGACGGCAACGTAACCACGGTCGCTGGGGTTCCGGAGCCCTCGACCTGGGCGATGTTTGGCATCGGCTTCGCCGGTCTCGCGGCGATGGGGCTCAACCGACGCCGCGGCAACCGCGAGAGCGCCCGCTACGCGCTCTGACGCTCGCGGAGACCTGGCTCGGCCGGGTTCCCTTCCCCGGGCCCGGACGACGATCGAAGGGGGCGCGGGCGCTACGGCGCGCCCACGCTCTTCGTCGCACCGGAACAGGCCGGTGGGCTGGCGCGGCTGTGATCGATATCCATCTGCTTTCGAATTGAGGCGCTGAACGAAAGCCTAGACGACAATTGATTGCACGAAAGCAGAAATTCCAGTACAATCCACTCATGAATAATTCTGCCGTTCCGCATTCTCAGGATGGACTCGCCCGTCCGCTTGCGAACGCCCAGGGAAAAGCCGCGAGAAAAAACTTTCTCGGCTTTCGGCCGCGTAACGCATTGAAAAGTCTCGATTCGGACGAGAGAATCCAAGGAAATCCAAGACAATCCAACCGTCTCGAGCGGGGGCTTCGCAGCACAATTGCGGGAAGCCAAGAAAATCCAAACGGATTACGAGCGGACCCGCTCGCTCACAAGACATGTGGAACGGGCGAGTGGCGCGCAAAGCCACTGACCTCATGCAGTTATTTTAATCTATAACATCAATTATATATTATAATATATTGTTTTAATTACAGATTATCAGCTTTATCTGCGTACAAACATTGGCCGAACTCATCCAGCAAGCGATGCGTTTGGATCAAAGCCGTCTCGTATTCGAGATGCGCAAAGGCGCATCTAAGCCACGGAAAACGCTGTCACAGGCAACCGTGCGATTTCCGACCGGGGCGATCAGCCATGCGCAGCCTGCGCCCCTCGACGGCTCGATCCCGGCCGGGCGCCTGCACCCTCGATCGTCTCGAGAACTGCGCGCGCCGCGTGGGTGCTAGGGGCCCCGCCGTCCGGCAGCGCCATCAGCCGATCGAGCCGGGACAGCGCTTCGAGTTGTGCGCGGCGCGCCGGGCCTTCCCGCACGATCTCAGCCATCGCCGCGGCGAGCGGTCCCGGCGCGCAACCCTTCTGCAGCTTTTCCGGGATCGCGCGCTCGCCGAGGATGAGGTTGGGGAGCAGGATCGAGGGGACTTTGATCAGGTATTTCAGCTGCTCTTCGACAAGCGAGACCTTATAGGCGCCGACCATTGGAACGCCGGCGAGGGCAAGCTCAAGCGTTACGGTGCCCGATGCGGCGAGGCCTGCGTGAGCGGCGCGAAATGCCGCGTATCTCGCTGCTTCGCCGAGCACGATGGTCGGCGGCTCGGGCCAACGCGCCGCCAAAGCGCGCACCTCGCTCTCGATATGAGGGAGCGTCGGCAAAATGAGCGAGAATGGGCCGACCGATTGGCGCAGCGCCGCAAGTGCGCCGCCGAAATCCGCCATGAGCCGGGTCACTTCAGACCGGCGCGAGCCGGGCAGCACGACGATAAGGGGCGGCTCCGAGACGGGACGGCGCGCCTCGTCGGCGTTCGGCCGCAGTTCGCCAAGACGTTCGATCAGCGGGTGACCGACATAGACGCAACGCGGCCCTCCCAACCGTATGTAGGCCTCAGGCTCGAACGGAAGCAGCGCCAGCACGCAATCGACATACGCCCGCATCGCCTTGGCGCGACCGGGCCGCCAGGCCCAGACGCTCGGACTGACGTAATCGACGATCGGCAATTTCGGCAGCGCGGCGCGGACACGGCGGGCGACGCGGTGGGTGAAATCGGGGCTGTCGATGATGACGAGGACATCGGGCCGCTCGGCAATGATCGCCTCGGCTGTGCTCCGAATGCGCGCCAGAAGCGTCGGCAGCCGGGCCAGCACTGGCAGAATGCCCATGACAGCGATGTCGCTGATCGGAAACAGGCTTTTGAGACCCTCGGCCTCCATCGCCTCGCCGCCGACACCGGCGAAGGTGACGTCGTCCGAACGCGCTTCGCGGAGCGCCCGCATGAGCTTGAAGCCGAGCTGGTCGCCCGAATGTTCGCCGGCGACGAGAGCCGCGCGCAACGGCCTCACCCGGCGACGGTCGGGTGCGCGAATCCGGCGACAAACAGGCCGGCGGCGTCGGCTTCGCGGGCGCAGAGCGCGCGCTCGAGCACAAGCACACGGCCCGCGGCGATCGCTACGCCCCGCAGTCGCGCTTTGACGGCGGCTTCCATCGTCTTCGGCCCGACCGCCGGCATGTCGAGCCTAAGATCCTGCCCGCGCTTCGGCGCTTTCACCAGGACGCCAGCGAGGCCTGAGAGGCGCAGTCGGCCGCTGGCGCGCATCTCCGTGACGCGGGCAAGCATGGCGTCAGTGCCCTCGGCGGCCTCGATCGCCAGCACCCGGCCAGCGGCGACAACGGCGCCCTGCCCCGCGTCAAAGGTCGACAAGGCTCCCAGAAGGCGCGCGCCAAGCGCAATGTCCGTCTCGTCCTCCCCGGATGGCGCGCGCACGCCGATCGGGCCCGACGGCGCCAGGAGGCGGGGGGCAATCTCGTGCGCGCCGACCACCCGGACGCCCTCGCGCTCGATGATCGCGGCGAGACCGGCGAGCAGCCCGTTATCGCCACGGCGAAACAGCTGCGCGAGCCCCGCGGCCCTCCTCACCGCGCCCCAGTCGAGCCTGAGATCAGCCAGTTCGGGTCTCGTCATCGCGCCGATAATCACCATTTCGGCGATGGCGCGCTCCTTCAGCGCGGCGAAGAGCTTTCCGATTTCACCCATCCGCACCCACATGTGTGGGTAAGCCTCGATCGCCGAATTGGTCGCGCCGACGACCCCGACGAGAAACGGCTCCCGGCCGGCACGGCGAACCTCGCCGGCGACCTCGAGCGGAAAGGCGCCCCCGCCTGCGAGGATGGCCAGAGGAGGGTCTAGCGCGCCCGCATCCGGTCCACCGTTCGTCCTGTTCACCCCTCCTCATCCCTTCCGCCGCGCGGGACGCAGATCGCCCGATCGCCCCCCTGACGCAAAAAGGCGACGATCTGCTGGACGGCTTCCTGGTCGGCGAACGCTTCTGCGACCTCGTCGGTGCGCTCTTTCAACGTGCCGCCGCCATTGAACAGCATCTTGTAGGCGCGCCTCAACTCGTGGATCGCCTCGTGCGAGAAGCCTCGGCGCTTCAGGCCAACGACGTTGACGCCAGCGAGCCCCGCACGGTTGCCGAGCGCAAGCCCAAAGGGAATCAGGTCGTTCTCGACTCCAGCGAGACCGCCGACAAAAGCATGGGCTCCGATGCGAACGAATTGATGAGCGGCGGCGCCCCCACTCACGATAGCGAAATCACCGATATTGCAGTGGCCGGCCAACATCACATTGTTGGAAAGAATGACGCCCTCGCCGATACGACAATCATGCGCGACATGAGCGTTGGCCAAAAACACCGACCGCGGTCCAATGCTCGTTTCCGAGCCGCCGCCCGCAGTGCCGGGATTTATCGTCACCCCTTCGCGAATGAGGCAGCCCTCGCCAATTGTAAGGCGGACCGGCTCGCCGCGATATTTGAGGTCCTGCGGCGGATGTCCGATCGAGGCGAAGGGATAAATGACGGTGCGGGCGCCAACCGTGGTGTCGCCAGCGAGACTCACATGAGAGATCAGCCGTACGCCATCACTCAGTTTCGCCTGCGATCCAACATGACAAAACGGCCCAATCTCGACGCCCGGCCCGAGCCGAGCCCCGTCTTCGATGACGGCGCTCGGATGGATTGTACTCGTCATTCACGCACCAGCATCGCGGAGACTTCGGCTTCACAAACCAGCACGTCTTCAACCTTCGCCTCACCCCGGAACCACCACATGTTTCGCTTTTTTGCGATACGAGTCATGTGAAACCGCACCTGATCGCCGGGAACGACCGGCTTGCGAAACTTGGCCTTGTCGACCGTCATCATATAGACGACGCTCGGCGCGCTCCTGTCCTGCTGCGAAGCAACGCACATGGCGCCTGCAGTTTGCGCCATCGCTTCGATCAACAGCACCCCCGGCATGACGGGTCGGCCTGGAAAATGACCCTGGAAATGAGGCTCGTTGGCCGTCACGTTCTTGATCCCGACGCCGTATTCGTCGCCCCGGGCTTCGACGATCCGGTCAACCAGGAGGAAGGGATAGCGGTGCGGCAACAACTCGAGCAGCTTCTGGATGTCGAAGCTGTCGAACGTTTGGGCGGGCAGCTCGTTCATTCCATTTCCCTTCTCTCCCGTCCGCTCGGCAGCGTTATTCGGCATTGGGGTCGGCATGCGCGTCGCCTTCGGCCAGTCGCTTGATCGCGGCGACCTCACGAAAAAACTTCCGCACGGGCTTCGCTGGCGCGCCGGCCCACCGCTCGCCGGCGGGAATATCGCTCATCACTCCGGCTGCCGCGGCGACCTGGGCGCCCGCGCCGATCGTCAGATGTCCGGCGATCCCCGCCTGACCACCGAGGGCGGCGAAATCGCCGATCGCGCTCGATCCCGAGACGCCAGACTGCGAGACCAGCACGGCATGGCGACCGATGACGACGTTGTGGCCGATCTGCACCAGATTGTCGATCTTCGCTCCCTCGCCGATGACCGTGTCCCGGTTCGCGCCACGGTCAATTGTGACCCCGGCGCCGATTTCGACGTCGTTTTGAATGATCACGCGACCGATCTGAGGCACTTTGAGGTGCCCCCGCGGCCCAAGGGCGAATCCGAAGCCGTCCTGTCCGATATGCGCGCCCGGGTGAATGATCACGCGGTCGCCGATCAGCGTGGCTAAAATCGTTGTCGAAGCCCCGACCGAGCCATCGCGCCCGATGCGCACCCCGGGACCAATGACGGCGTTGGGACCGATGACCGTGCCGGCGCCAAGCTCGGCGCCGCGGCCGATCACCGCGCCAGGGTCGACGATCACGCCCGGTTCCAGCCGCGCCGAAGGGTGAATGGACGCTCGGGGCGAAATCCCGGTTTCGCCAAAAACGGACCCCGGTTTGACCGCGAAAGGGTAAAGTTTGGTCATCACCACGGCCATGGCGCGATAAGGTTCGGCAGCGATGAGCACGGCGCAAGTCGCGGGGGCTGCGTCGGCATGACGCGGCGACACGAGCGCCGCCGCCGCCCGCGTCCGCTTGAGCGCGTCGAGATAGCGGGGATTGTCGAGAAAGGTGAGGTCGCCCGGGCTCGCCTCATCGAGAGCGGCGACGTCCCGGATCACGCGGTCGGAATTTGTGCTGGCGCCGAGCGTGGCGCCGCACCAGCCCGCAACTTCGGCCAGTGAAGGCGCTGAACTCGGAGGAAAGAAGCGAATTCTGGCCAATAGGGAGTTCCGTCAGAAGTGACGACGGGCGCGCCAGCCCCTGGCGCGCCCGCTTGTTCGGGAAAGCAGCTGGGTTCGATTTTAGAACGTCGTGCCGCCCGAGAAGTTGAAGAGCTGCAGCTGGTCGTATTGGCCTTTATGGATCGGAACCGCAAAGTCAAAGCGGATCGGGCCCATTGGCGAGTCCCAAATCAGGCTTGCCCCCACCGAGGCGCGCACTAGGTTGGGGTCCCAGACGCTGGCGCAACTCAATTGTGTGATGGGCAAAACCCTGCTGATTGACCCCGGAGCCGGACAATAGGTGTAGCCCAGGAAATTCGAGAAGTTGGTCGGCCCTGAAAATCCAATCAAGTTGCCGGCGTCAGCGAACACCGCCCCTTTCAACCCGACCTCTTTCGGCAAGCCGAAGATCGGAAAGTCGACCTCGGCCGACGCGCCGTAATAGCTCGTACCGCCAAGAGCGCTGGCCTGGATATTGAACGGATCCGAGATGTCGCGCGGCCCGATGCCTCCCGGGGCGAAGCCGCGCACCAGTGACGGGCCTTCCATGAAGTTGTTGATGATGAGCGCATCCTTCGAGCCGAAGGAATTGATCTGACCGGCTTGCAGGTGAATCAACCCGATGAAATCCTCCGTGATCGGGTGATACCAATGCGCGTCGAGCGTTTCGCGAAAGAACTGGGATTGACCGCCAAGGCCTGCGACATCCTGCTTGTAATTCACGACGTAGCCAGTGGTGGGATTTTTACGATCGTCGATATTGTTGAACATGACCGAGAATCCGGCCATCGAGGTGACGATATTGCCCTGCGCCGCCGCCTGCTTGATCTCGACCGGGGCCTCACCGTTGGTCAAACAGTTAATAAATGGCGTCGGAGTAACCGGGATGAAAGTTCCACCGGGAAACCAGGTCTGATCGGGTCCTCTGCAATCATCGTAGGGCTGACCCGCCTGGTTCGGAATGGTGATCTTCGACTCGTAAAGCGAATAATTAGGCTGGAACGTCAGGTCATCAGTGATCGGAATGCCAAGCCGTAGCGTTCCGCCCGTCGTCCAGTTCTCGTAGAGCGCGAATTGGTTGTTGTTGTTGACCTGATGATAAAGGTCGAAGCCAGCCGCCAGGCGCTGGCCGAGGAAGTAGGGCTCGGTGAACGAGGCCTTCCACCCCTGGGTGAACTGGCCATCGGAAACGCTTAAGCGCACGTATTGACCTCGGCCGAGAAAGTTCGTCTCGGTGTAGGCGAGCTCAGCCAGAAAGCCTTGGGTCGTCGAATAGCCGCCGCTCAAGCTGATTGAACCTGTCGGCTGGTCCTCCACATCAACCACCACGATGACCCTATCGGGCGAAGACCCCGGCCGGTTCGAGATATGCACCTTCTTAAAGTAGCCGAGGCTGTTCAGGCGTCGCTCAGCCCGCTCGATCAGGACGTGATTATAGGGGTCGCCCTCGCCGATATCGAATTCGCGTCGAATGACAAAGTCGCGGGTGCGGGTATTTCCGACAATGTCGATGCGCTCGATGTAGACTTTCGGACCATTGTCGACTGAGAACGAAAGCGCGATCGTATGATTGGCCGCGTTGCGTTCACCATGCGGCCGAGCCTCGGAGAAAGCGTAGCCTTGTCGAGCGACGTCGCGCGTGATCCCTTCCACGGACTTGTCGACGCTGCCTGCGTCGTAGACGTCCCCAGGCCTCAAGGCGACAAATCGATTGAGCGCCGGCCCATCCACCTTCGGAATATTGGAAACCACCGCCACCGACGAGACGTGATATTGGGGACCCTCGTCGACCGTGATGGTGATGACATAGCCCGGAGGATTGGCGTGATAGGTGACGTCCGTGTTCGTGATTTGGAAGTCCGCGTAGCCGTTCTTCATATAATAGCGGCGGATCGCCTCCTCGTCGGAAGCCAAGCGGTCGGGATCGTAAACGTCGGTGCTCTTGAACCACGATAGCCAATTCATCGTGCTGGTTTGCATCAGGCTTCGCAGGCGGTAGTTCGAAACCGCGTGATTGCCGACAAAGTTGATCTCCCGGATGCCGGTCTTCTCGCCTTCATTGACGGTAAAGACGAGATCCACCCGTCCGTTAGGCAATTGGACCAACCGCTTGGTGACGCCGGCTTCGTTGCGGCCGTATTTCTTGTAAGCGTCTTTGATTCTGCCGATGTCCGTATCTGCGGTCGCCTCGTTGTAGGCGGTGTGCGGCTTCGACTGCACCTCGACTTCGAGTTGCTTCGTCTCAATCTGTCTGTTACCTTCGAATGCAACTCTATTGATGATTTGCGCGCCCCCGGCAAGGCTAACGACAATCTTGCCATTCTCCACCTTGGCGCTGACATTCGAATAAACGCCGGTGGCCCTCAGATCCTCGACGCCGCGCTCAACTGCGGCTGGATCGGTTCCAGTGAAATACGGCTTCAGCGTTGAAGGTTCGACATTCGCACCTTGGACGACAATCTGCTGCGCGCTCGCGGTCGCCGCCCAGCACAACCCGCACAGACTAAGAGCCACCGCCAGAAGAACGCCAACGCACCCGCGAATCAAAACCATATGGCCCAAAGCCCCTGTTCGCGCCAACGCGGCCCGCCACTGCGGCGCCGCTTCGGTGTGATCCCGATCCCCGCTTGCGCCCCCCGCGCGCCTTAGACGTCCTTCGCGGGCGGCGCCGCACACGCTGCGGCGCTCTATCCCGCTCGCCGAGAAGACGGTCGGGAAGATTAACTGCGTTTTACAATCTTTGCTCGCCCCTGCAAACCGTTATTGGCAAAGCCTACACCATTTCCGGCCACCGTTGCGTCGGGGACACGCAAACATGGTCGACCGTTCGTTAATTCCCGCTGCTGACCAAGCGGAACAGATCGTGCGACGTGGTGAAAACCACCAATAACGCAACCAGCGCGATTCCGATTCTAAGGCCAATTTCCTGCGCTCGCTCGCTCAACGGGCGTCCGCGCAGGGCTTCGAAGGCATAAAATGCAAGATGGCCGCCATCCAGCAGCGGGATTGGAAGCAGATTTATCAGGCCGACCGACACTGAAAACCACGCGGCGAGGCTGAACAACTCCCAAAGGCTGATTTTCGCCATCTCTCCCGCCATTTGAGCGGCGCCGATCAGTCCGGACATCTGGTCGGTTGATTCGCGCCCCGCAAAGATCCCGACGATGTACGTCCCCGTCGCCTTGACAATGAACCATTCCTGCCCCGCGCCCCAGGCGGCGCAGGTCATGAGGCCGCACCGTTCGACCTTCGCGTCGTTCCTGTCGGCTGACGAGGCAAGCCCAAGATGGCCCATGCGGCGCTTGCCGAAGACGCCTTGGTCGACGACGGTAACCTGCGGCGTCGCCGTGAGGTTAACGTCGCTGCCTTGGCGTTCAACAACGAAGTTCATCGGGAGACCGGTGCTCATCAGCGTCGATTCCTGAAGCGCTTCAAAGCTGTCGATCGGGTTCCCATTGATCGACTTTACCAAATCGCCGGCCCGGAACCCGGCGGCCGCGGCCGGCGCGCCGACCTCGACCCGGCCAATACGCGCCACATGCTCAACGCGGCCGAAGGCCATGAACATGCCGGTGAAAATGACAAAGGCCAGGATGAAATTCGCCACCGGACCCGCGAGTACGATCGCCGCGCGATTACGCAACGGCTGACCAGCCAGGGTCAATGAGCGGTCGACCGAGGGATTGAAGCTGCCGCCCTCACCCACGCCGACGCTCGCGGCGTTGGCGTCGCCGTGAAACTTGACATACCCGCCGAGCGGCAGCGCGCCAATCCGCCACCGAGTGCCACGCGAGTCCACCCGCGCGAACAACTCATGGCCGAAGCCGAGCGAAAACGCGTCGATTTTGACGCCGCACCATCGGCCGACGAAATAGTGGCCGAGTTCGTGCACAGCGACGATCAGGCTCAGAATGATAATGAAGGGGACGACGTACCATCCCAGCCAGGCCAGGAGGTCGGCGACCGCGTGCACTCCCGCCATCTGCGGCGTCTCCAGGTCTGCGCGCCGCATCGGCGAATGGCCGGCGGACGATGGTTACTGAACGGTTACTTTGGCGCAAGTTTATGCTTACGCCAAGAGACCTGCCGTCCTATCTGTCGCGATATGGTGAATTGCGAGGGCTTCCGCAATGTCAGCCGGAGCGCTCAACTCGCCGGCCGCGGTCATCGTGGCCAGCGCTTTTGCCACAAGTCGCGCGATGTCGCCGAAACCGATTCGTTGATCAAGGAACGCCGCAACGGCGACTTCATTGGCTGCATTGAGGGCGGTTGCCGCGCCTCCGCCGGAACGCAGCGCATCGATCGCCAGTCCGAGCGCCGGAAAACGCTGGAGATCGGCGCGTTCAAAGGTCAATCGGCCAAGCGCCGCGAGGTCCGGCGCTCGCACCCCGGACGCGATCCGATCCGGATAGGCCAGGCAATGCGCGATCGGGGTGCGCATGTCCGGCGACGCCATCCCGGCGATCAGGGACCCGTCGGCGAAGGCGATGAGCCCGTGCACGATCGATTGCGGGTGCACGACGACATCGAGCCGGTCGGCCGGCAAGCCAAATAGATGATGCGCTTCAATGAGTTCGAGACCCTTATTCATAAGACCGGCCGAATCAATCGTCACCTTTGGTCCCATCACCCAGTTGGGATGGGCAAGCGCCTCCTCGCGGGTGGCGGAGGAAATGCGGTCGGCGCTCCATTCGCGGAAGGGTCCGCCGGAAGCCGTGATGGTCATCATCTCAACGGTGTCCGGATCGCGCGTCCCGATGGCCTGGAATAAGGCGTTGTGCTCGGAATCCATCGGCAGGACCATAGAGCCTTCGCGCCGGGCTCTCTCCATCACCACCTCTCCGGCGCACACCAAGGTCTCCTTGTTCGCGAGCGCGACCGTGCGGCCGGCTGCGATTGCGGCGAAGGTCGGGCGCAGCCCAGCGGCGCCGACGATGGCCGAGACCACCAGATCGGCCTCGCGAAGGGCGGCTTCCTCGACCGCTTCCGGGCCAGCTGCGAATTCGACCGCGCGGCCGGCCAGGCCCGCCTTCAGGTCCGGATAGCCCGCGGGATCGGCAAGCGCGACAAATTCAGCGCCAAGTTCGATCGCGCATTTCGCCAGCGCCGCCCCGTCGCGCCCGGCCGCCAGGGAAACCACGGAGAACCGGCCCGGCGCGGCGGCGATCACCTGCGCGCATGAGCGGCCAATCGAGCCCGTCGCGCCCAGAATCGAGACGCGTCTTGGCGAAGGAACAACCTCCCGGGGACGCAATGACGAAGGCCGAACGGCGGTCGTTACGCTCACCATTGAAACAATCCGCCGGCGATGAAGGGACCGCGCGAGTTGAAACCCGCTACGACTGCGGCGAAAACGGACGCCGCGACAAACGCGTCAAGCCGATCCATCAATCCTCCATGGCCGGGGATCAGGCCACTCGAATCCTTGACGCCAAAACGCCGCTTGAGCGCGGATTCGAACAAATCGCCAAGCTCCGACACGATCGCCGTCGCAAGTCCGAGCCAGAACAGCGGCGCAAAGCGATTCGCCCACCCACTAAGCATAAGGCCGAGAAGCCCGCCAGCGAACGCGCCGACGATCGCGCCGGACCAGGTCTTGCCAGGCGAGACGCTCGGCCAAAGCTTGGGCCCTCCAGTCATTCGTCCGGCAAAATAGGCCCCGATATCCGTGCCCCAAGCGACTGCGAAAACCCACAAAATTGCGGGCAGGCCATAGCTCGGACTGATTCTCAACAGGGTGACGCTCGCGACGAGGGCGCCGGCGTAGAGCGCGCCCATAGCCGCCCATGCCCTGGTCCTCGGCCCCGCTAGCCAGCCCACGGCGCCAGCGCCGAGAGCGAGCCCGGCAATGGCGCCGAGAAGGGAATTGTGCAGCGCGAACAGCGCGGCCAGCGCAGCGAAAAGGCCGCCGAGCGCCACACGCTCGGCGAGCCGGGCGTCGCCGACCAGGCGCTGCCACTCCCAGAGGACGACCACGGCCGCAAGCCACCAGAAACTGGCAAACATGAAGCCGCCGACCCATGCGGTCGCGAGCGCCAGGCCCCCCATCACCACCGCGGCGGCGATGCGCGGCTTCAAATCCGAGCCGAAGCGCCTGCGCGGCGCCGGTCGAACCGCCGGACCCCCTCCGCTCAACCCCACGCGCCCGTCCTCACGACGCCGACTTGACCGCAGCGGGTTCGATAACAGCGCCAAAACGACGTTCCCGCGCTCCGTACTGGTCGAGCGCGGAGAGGAAGGCCGCATCGTCGAAATCAGGCCATAGAACCGGCAGGAACACGAGTTCGGCGTAGGCCGCCTGCCAGAGCAGGAAGTTCGAGAGCCGCATCTCGCCTGAGGTGCGAATGATGAGATCGGGATCGGGCAGGCCAGCCGTGTCGAGGCGGTCGGCCAGGTCCTCCGGACCGATCGACCGGGCGTCGAGGCGTCCATCGCGGACGTCGATGGCCAAACGACGCGCCGCCTCGACGATTTCCTGCCGTCCGCCATAGTTGAACGCCACAGCCAGCGTAAGGCCGTGGTTGTTGGCGGTGAGGGTTTCGGCCTCGACGATGAGGGCGATAATGTCGGGCTTGAGATTATCGCGTTGGCCGATGACCTTGACCCTAACCCCGTTGGCGTTGAGTTCCGAGAGATCCTCGCGAATGAAGCGCTTGAGGAGGCCCATCAGCATGGCCACTTCCTCCGGAGGGCGGCTCCAGTTCTCCGATGAGAAGCTATAGATCGTCAGGAACTGCACGCCGCGCTCAATCGCCGAGCGAACGACCCGGCGCACCGCTTCTACGCCCCGCCGATGACCCTCGAAACGCGGCAGGCCGCGCGATTTCGCCCAACGGCCGTTGCCGTCCATGATGATGGCGACGTGGGCCGGCGTCCGAGCGGTGCCGGGAGGGGAGCGATGATGACGCATGAGGGCCTCGGACAAAGACGGCGATCGCCTAGACCTGCATGATCTCCTTTTCCTTCGCGGCCAGAGAGGCGTCGATCTCCTCAATGGCCTGATCGGTCGCCTTCTGCACTTCCGCCTCGTGGCGCTTTTCGTCGTCCTCGCTAATGGCGTGCTCCTTCAGCAGTTTCTTGAGGACATCGATTCCGTCCCGGCGCACATGCCGCACCGCGACGCGCGCGTCCTCGCTGTATTTGTGGGCGATCTTAACCATCTCTTTGCGCCGCTGCTCGTTCAGTTCAGGAATGCGGATGCGCAAAACCGAACCCTCGACTGTCGGACTGAGACCGAGGTTGGCGTCCCGGATCGCCTTGTCGACCGCCTGCACCATGCTCTTGTCCCATACCGAGACCGAGAGCGCGCGCGGCTCGGGGACACTGATCGAGGCGACCTGAATGATAGGCTGCCGCTGGCCGTAGGCCTCCACTTGCACCGGCTCGAGCAGGCTCGCGCTGGCCCGGCCAGTACGCAGGCCGCCCAACTCATGCTTGAGCGACGCGTGCGCCGCCTGCATGCGGCGTTTGACTTCGGCCAGGTCGAATTGAGGCAGTTGCGCCATGTGCATCACACGAAATCGAAGGCCGCCGCGCGGGGCGAACAGGACGGCCTAGAAGCGAGTTTACGGCAGTGTTCGTCCGCCGCCCCCTTAGCATAGCTTTAACCCACTAACAGCGTCCAAAGAAGGGCGGCGCTATCAACGGCGCCCTGACAGAAGCGGGGAGGCGTTCCGCGCGTCATCAGCTCGGACTAAGGCGCGGCGCCGGACGCCTCCGTCGCCAACGTGGGCTTTGCCAGCTTCGCCGCTTCCGCCATGGCGGCCAGCGCCGCCTGGCCTTGCGGCTGGATGAGGCCCGCCGACATGATCAGTTTCGCAGCCTCGTCGGCGGAGATCGGCAATTCGACGACCTGGTCGGCCGGGATATAGAAGAAGTATCCGGTGGTGGGGTTGGGCGTGCAGGGCATGAAGGCGGAGATCATCGGCTTCCTCTCCGGCAACGCGCTGGCGACGATCTCGGGCGGGGCCGAAGAGATGAAGACGATCGACCAACTGCCGGGCGCCGGAAATTGGACCAGCCCGACCTTGCGGAACTGGCTGCCGGACTGGCTGAAGATGGTTTCGAACACCTGCTTCAGACCCTTGTAGACGCCACGAACGAGCGGCGTGCGGTCAAGCATCGCTTCGCCGAACCGCACCAGCGAACGGCCGATGAAGTTGGCGGTCAGGAAGCCGAGAAGGGTGAGCCCGACAATTGCGATGAAGACGCCAAGGCCCGGGATGTGAAACGGAAGGTAGGCGTCGGGCGCAAGGACGTTCGGCAGCCAGGGCCTCACCCAGTTGTCGATCGTGTTGATGACCCACCAGGCGATGTAAGCGGTGACCGCAACCGGTCCGAACACGATGAGCCCGGTGAAGAACCAGGAGCGGAGCCGCTGGCCGAAGGAGCGGTGGAAGGGCGGCGGGAAAGGATCGGACACGGGGGATCTCTGCGCGTTGCGCATCGACAGGATGCCGACTTGCCAGTGCGGTTGCAAGACAAATGCCAAGCTTGCGCTTGCGCCTTCGAGGGGCTCGATAAGCGCCAATAAACGTCGATAAACGCCAATAACGGCGAATAAACGTTAGTAAAATCGCTGGCGTTTACTAGCGTTTATTTTTCCGAATCGGGACTTTTCAAAGGGTTACGAGCGATTGGAATACGACATTTCTCCTCCCCTTCACGCCCGTGTGTGCGACGCGCGCCCCGCAATTCGCCTTCTCCTTCCCCGGCGCGGATCGGCCCGGATTTCTCGACGAGAATCGAGCAGGAATGTATATAGCATGGATTTCTCTTTTTGGGAAATCTTTGTCGACCGCGCCTTCGCGGCCGGGGCGGTCACCCTTCGTCCGCCGATCCGAGGCCTTCGCAGGACCGGCCGAAGGCGGAGAGCGCGTCCTCGAGGTAATCCGGCAAGAGCTCCATCTCGAGGAGGTATTTCCAGGTCGGGCCCTCGGCCCGCTCCTTGGCCTCAGCGACGGCGATTTTCCATTCCACCGGCTGGAAGTCGCCCCGCCCGATCCAGACCAGCGCGACCACCGCCGCAGCTTCGTCGACGTCCAGATCCTTGATGAATTCGGTCAGTTCGCGGCGGATCGAGGGACCCGCCGTCTCTGTCAGCATCACCCGCTCGTCGTCGTCGGCGGGATCGGAGTCGTCCGCCTCCGAGCCGGCCTCTTCGCCCACCAATTCGCGCGATTTTTCAATGATGAAACACGCTTTCGCCAGATCGATCTCCGGCATCGGACGTTCGCTCTCGTCGATCTTGCGCATGAAGGCACTCCTCGCCTGACTTGGCCGTGCTGAACCCGCGAAGGGGTCCGATCGTTCCTATTCGATAGCGCATCGCTGTGTCCCCGTCCGCGTTACTCGGTTGAGGCGGGCGCTCGGTCCTCCCAACCGCGCTCGCGCCCCACGGCCGGCGCCCAATTGCCTTCCCCCCTCCGTTCGGCTACCGAATAGGGCATCGGAGGGTGCTTTGGTGGGCCTCGGGCGCCGGAAATTTGCGCTTAGGAACTGGCGTGCAAATCCTCGCCCGACGGCGTTCCGGGCGCCGCCTCTTGCGGCTTTTCTGGTCGCGCTCTCGCTCGTCGTTCAGCTTTTCGCCGCCGCCACGCCGCCTGCTTTTGCCGCGCCCGCTTTCGCCGGCGCCGATGACGCGGCGATCGCCGCCGAACTCAAGGCGCTGTTCGGCAATGCAGCGGAACTTTGCCTTCACGTCAACGACGATCAGGCGCCCGCCAAGCACAACGGCCATTGCTGCGACCAATGTCCGCTCTGCCGCTTCGCTGCTCAGGCTGTGGCGTTTGTCCCGCCAGACCTGCCGGCCCTGCCCGGTCGGGTCGAGGGCGAGGCGCATGCGATCCGCGCCCCGCCTGCCCAAGACATTCTTCCTTCCTATCCCGCGCAGCCGAATCCGGCGCGGGCCCCTCCCCTCGCAGTCTGACGGTCATTCAGCCACGCGCGCCCTTTGGCGCCGCGTCGCATTCCTTCAGACTCGAGGTCTTCCTTTCATGTCTCTTCTCCGTATCCGCCTTGCCGCGGGCGCGCTTGCCGGCGCGTTCGTCGCGCTGGGAACCTTCGCAGCGCACGCCCATGCGGTCTGTGGCGCCCGCATCTTCCCGGCCACGCTCGCCATCGACGATCCAGGCGTTCTGGACGAGCTCACGCTGCCGGCCGTGAGTTACGTTCCGTTCAATTCAGACGGCGCCCACGAGTGGGACGCCGGCTTCAGCTGGACCAAGACGATCACCCCGGGCATGAGCGTAGTCATTGGCTCCGGATCGACATGGGAGCACCCCGGCGGCTACGGCTGGAACGGGCTCGACACGGAGCTGCAATGGCAGGCGTTATGCCTCCCAGACGCGGAGTTCATGTTCAAGGTCGGCTTCGACATCGGGTGGGCCGGAACCGGCACGGGAACCCAAGCGGGCTCCGGCGGGCAAAACACTTACTCACCACTGGTGGCCGCAGGTCTCGGCTTTGGAACGTTGCCGGAATCCCTAAAGTACCTGCGCCCGTTCGCCGTCACCGCCGAATTCAGCACGACCACCCCGGGTCAGGATTGGACGGACGGCAATCCCAATGTGTCCACGTTCAACTGGGGGTTCACCCTCCAATACAGCCTGCCATACTTCAACACGCAATTGGCTGAGATCAACAACGACTTCCTCAAGCATCTCGTCCCAATCGCCGAGTTTGCTTTCCAGACCCCGATCCACAATGGCGCCGCCGCCGGGGCATTGACGACCGGATATTTCCAACCCGGCGTCATCTACGAAGCTGACAAATGGCAGATCGCCCTCGAGGCCATGGTCCCGATGACGGGCGCAACCGGTCACGGCGTCGGCGTGATCGGCTCTCTTGATTTCTATCTCGACGACATCCCCAACCGAATCGACGAACCGATCTTCCCGCACGGACTTGGCATAGCGCCAGGAATTTAACCCAAGGAGTATGACCCATGCGCACGAACATCCTCAAAATCGCGACTTCGCTTGCCTTCGCCCTCTTCGCGAGCCAGGCTTTCGCCCACGCCCAGCTTGAGAAAGCGACGCCGGCCGTCGGCGGCACGGTCGCTTCGGCAAGTGAAATCCGGCTCGAGTTCAGCGAAGGCGTCGAGCCGAAATTCTCGAAGATTTCGGTGACCGGCCCGGGCGGCCCCGTGCCTCTCGGGGCGCCGAAGACGGCAACGGACAACCAGGCCGTGTTGATCGTGCCGATCGCGAAGCCCCTGCCCGCCGGCGCTTATAAAGTGCGCTGGCAGGCCGTTTCGGTCGACACGCACCACACCCAGGGAACGTTTGAATTCACCGTAAAGCCATGACCGGCCGCGACGGCCGGAGGCAAGAAAGGCCAGACAATGAGACATCCTCTTTTTACCTTGGCGTTGGCTCTCGCCCTCGGCGCCGCGCCAGCTCTCGCGCAGGGGTTCAAGGGCGGCGACATCGTGGTTGAAAAGCCGTGGGCGCGCGCGACGCCGAAAGGCGCCGAGGTGGGCAGCGGCTATTTGACGATCCAAAACAAGGGCGCGGCGCCCGACCGGCTGACCGGAGGCACAGCGGACTTCGCAACCGTCGAAATCCATCAGATGTCGTCGGAAAACGGCGTCTCGCAGATGCGCCAACTCAAGGACGGACTGAACATTCCAGCCCACGGTTCGGTCGCCCTCTCGCCCGGCGGCTACCACCTGATGTTCACGCATCTGACCCACCCTTTGACGAAAGGCGAGAGCGTCAAAGCGACGCTCAATTTCGAACATGGCGGCGCGATCGAAGTCGAGTTCAGCGTGACGGGGATCGGCGCGTCGGGACCCGGCGGCAGCGGAGGCGCCATGAAGGGCATGAAGATGTGAAGCTGCGTCCGGCCGCGAGCGGGTCGCGGCGTCCGTGACCGCGCTCGCGCTCTGCCGCTTCGCCCATTTCCTGGCGGCGATGCTGGTATTCGGCGCGAGCGCCTATCTCTGGGCCTATGCGCCGGAAGGGCTGAGGCTTGCGCTGTCGCCGGCCGTACGCCGCCTCGCGCTCATCGCCAGCCTCGTCGTCCTCGTCACCGCAATTGCGTGGCTTATGCTCGAATCCGCCTCGATGGCCGACGACTGGAGCGCCGCGATCGATCCGGCCGCGGTCGGCTCGGTGCTCACAGACACCACCTTCGGCCATGCGTGGGCGGCTCATCTTGTTCTCGCGGCGGCGCTGGTCGCTCTCGTCGCCTTGGGGCCGCCCGCCCGGTGGACGGCGACCTCGTTCGTGTCGGCGGCGCTGCTGGCGAGCCTCGGCCTCGTCGGCCATGCCGCGATGCAGACGGGCGCCGAGGGCGCCCTGCATCGCACGAACCACGCGGTGCATCTCATGGCCGCGGGGGCGTGGATCGGCGGCCTCATTCCGTTCGCGATGTGCCTGCGGGCTTATGAGCGCGACGATCTGCGCAGAGACGCGGTGCGGGCGATGGCCGGCTTTTCCTTCTGGGGCCAGTTCATCGTCGCGGCGATTGTTCTCACCGGCGTCGTCAACATCGCACTGACGTCTCATCAACCCCCGCTCCCGCCAACGACACCCTACCGCGCGCTTCTGGCCGCGAAGCTCGTCATCGTCGCGATGATGATTTCGCTCGCGCTCTTCAATCGCTTTGTTCTCGCTCCGCGGCTCAAGGCGAGCGCCAATGCGCTCGCCACACTGCGCGCCACGAGCCTCGCGGAGATCGCGCTCGGCTGTGTCGTCATCGCCCTCGTCAGCGTGTTTGCTCTGCTCGATCCCACGTAAAGCGAGGCCACGGCGCACTGCTGCGAGCACGGGGAGCTGAAGCGCGATAGGTAGAAACCCCCATTGTGCCGCGAACGTTTGCAGCCTCAAAAATCCTGGGTTCGCCTGAACGCCTTTATCCCCGCAACCCGGATGTTGTGTGATCGCGATCACTGCTCCTGGGGCGCGAACCGCGTATAGGTTCGTCTTTGCGCAACGGGGGCGGCAGGCGCGGAGTTCGCGCTGCGGACGGGAGGGGCGGATGAAGGCGCATATTGTTGGCGGCGGGTTTGCCGGACTGGCCGCGGCGGCGTTGCTCATCCGGAACGCCAACGTCGCCGGGCCGGACATCACGATCTACGAGGCGGAGGACAAGCTTGGCGGCGGGTTCTTTCTGGATGGCGACGCGGAGCACGGCTACAATCTGCCCGGCTCCATATTCGACAAGGAGTTCCGCTGCGCTCTGGATCTGTTCGGGACGATCCCCACCCTGGGCTACCCCAACATCAATGTTGCCGACCAATTCCTCACTTTCAATAATGAGCACCCGTTTGTCGACCGAACGCACATCCTCGACCGCGATCTCCGCCCCGTGCATGGGCCGCGTTATGGCTTGAGCCTTGCCGACGGGCTCGCCCTTGCAAAGCTCTCCTTCACGCCCGAAACGTCTTTGGACGGTAAGCTCATCAGGGACGTCTTCTCGCAAAGATTCTTCGAGACGGAGTTTTGGCTGCTGTGGTCGACGCTGATGGGTTCGCTGCCACAGCACAGCATCATCGAGTTCCGCCGTTACCTGAACCGCTTTGTCTATTTGTTTCCCGATCTCTCGACCATGGCGCGTGTTTTCCGTTCGCAATTCAACCAGCACGAAGCCTTCGTCAAGCCTCTGGTCGCCTGGCTCGAAGATAAGCAGGTGAAATTCGTGAAGGGCGCGGTCGTGCAAGACATTGGCTTCGTCGAGTCGTCTGACCGGCTGACCGCCAACCGGCTCGACTATCAGGCTCTAGCCTCGGCCGCGCCGGAAAACAAAGCTCCGGTCTCGGTCGTGGTCGCCCCCGACGATATCGTGCTCGTGACCACCGGCTCGCAGGCTGCCGACATGTCGGCGGGAACAAGGGGCAAGGCGCCTCCTCCGCCCCCCAATCCCGGGCGATCATGGGCGCTGTGGAAGAAATTGGCCGAGACGCACAAAGGTTTCGGCAATCCCGGCGCGTTCTTCGGCGACGACCGGATCGCCGA
This sequence comes from uncultured Alphaproteobacteria bacterium, assembly GCA_963726105.1. Classification (GTDB taxonomy): domain Bacteria; phylum Pseudomonadota; class Alphaproteobacteria; order Rhizobiales; family Beijerinckiaceae; genus Roseiarcus. Next base: position 412,397 of record CAVSBJ010000004.1, on the reverse strand, counting down.
TTTGCGTTGGGTGACCTTCACGGTCACCACCACCGGCAGGGAGTTTCTCGATGAGATCACCAACCTCACCCATAGCGGTCCGGGAAGCGGCGGCCTTCTCACTCTGAAGCACTCGCCCTGGGTGATCTCGCTGTCGATCTTCGAGCAGCCGGAAATCCTCAACCAGCCGCCGGGGACATCGGTCTGGTGGGGTTATGGGCTCTTTCCCGAGCGTGAAGGCGCCTGGGTCAAGAAACCCATGTATCAATGCAGCGGCGATGAGATCCTGACGGAATTGCTGCAGCATCTTCGCTTCGAGAAGACGGCGGCGGCGATCGTGAAAAACTCGATCTGCATTCCCTGCAACATGCCCTACGTGAACAACATCTGGCTGCCGCGCAAAAGCGGAGACAGACCGCCCGTGGTTCCGGAGGGCGTAACCAATCTCGGACTTCTCGGCCAGTACGTCGAACTTGAGCGGGACATCGCATTCACGTTTGAATATTCCGCGCGCACGGCCTGGGAAGCGGTTCATCGCCTGACGAAGCGGGGCCCGCCCCCGCCGCCCGTCTATCAGGGCCAGTACGATCCGAAAGGCGTGTGGGCGGCGTCGAAAGTCTTTCTAGGTCTAACGACGATCTAGGACAGCACCCTAAGACGGATATCACCCCGCGCTTAGCGATGTCCGATGCCGCCTTGTCCGAACCCCGCGCCGCCGCCCTGGAAAGCCCCGCCCCCTCCAACGCCATGAGACCCACCGCCAGCAAAACCTGGCGAGGCTGGCGCGCCGATGTGAGGCGCTCCCACCGCGCCGCCGGCATGGAAACCCGCGACGCCCGCAAAACTTGGGGAGGCAGGCGCGCCGATGTGGACTCCTGTGGCCCCGCCAAGCCCATGCAAACCGCCGCCCCCACTAAAACCTGGCGACGCTGGCGCGCCGATGTGGGGAACTCCGAGGCCGGCGCCATGAAATTGATGAAAATTGCCGCCGCCAAGCCGGCTGTAGATTCCGCCGCCGGCAAACCCGGAGGAGACGGTCGCGGCTCCGGCGTGGAGACCGGGCGAGGTGTGAACGCCACCCGCTCCAAATTGACGAAACCGTGGACCACCGCCGAAGGCCGGAGCGCCCACACCACCACGCAGACCGGGGGACGGGACGCCAGCGCCCAGGCCGCGGGACGGCGCACCGGGATACATGGGGTTTTGCGCCTGGGGATGCGCAACGATGACGCCGTGGTGATGATGGCGCCGAATCGCCGGGCCCACGATAGGGGCGGCGGCGCCAAAACCGTTGCTCCACTCATTGCCGCACGGATAGTAGCCGGGACCGTTCGAGCCATTGTCGTACCAGCAATCGCCGCCGTACTGGACTTTTTGCACGAGTGATAAACGTCCGACCGAGGACGCAGCAGCGCCTCCCATGCCGCCGACGCCCGCCTCGGCGCTACCGGCTAAAGGCGCCAAGAGCGCCAAAGGTGCAAGAACGCGCAAAGTCCAGCGAGACATGACCATTGTCCAGGAAAGGAAGATACGGCGGCCAATGGCGCCAGCAAAATCAATAAAAAGCAATTATACCTTCAGTTGGACGCTCTTATCCGATCGTCAACATCAGTTGACGAAAAGGTGATCCAAAACAACCAAGCGCCGCTTTTAAAGCGCGCTACCCTTTCTTGTGCCGCTCCCGGAACGCCTTCCCCCAGCCGGGAATGACCGCCTGACGGCCGCGCGCGACGGCAAGCGCATCGGCCTCGACCGGCTTCGTGATGACCGAGCCCGAGCCGATATAGGCGCCGTCGCCGATCGTCACTGGCGCGACCAGGGCCGAGTTCGAGCCAATGAAGGCGCCAGCGCCGATGTCCGTCCGGTGTTTATCAAAGCCGTCGTAATTGCAGGTGATGGTTCCGGCGCCGATGTTCGCTTTGGCGCCGACGCGCGCATCGCCGATATAAGTCAGATGGTTGACCTTGGCGCCCTCCTCGATCGTCGACTGCTTGATCTCGACGAAATTGCCGATTCTGGCGTTGACCGCAATGTCCGCTCCGGGCCTTAGCCGGGCGAACGGTCCGACAATCGCGCCGCCCGCGACCCGCGCCCCCTCGAGATGCGAGAAGGCCCGGATCACCGCGCCGTCCTCGATTTTGCATCCGGGCCCGATCACGACATGGGGCTCGATGAGAACGTCGCGGCCAATTTTTGCGTCAAACGCCAGAAACACGGTTTCGGGCGCGATCAGCGTCGCGCCCCCGGCCATGGCCCGACGGCGTAAGCTCTCCTGCAGCGCCGCCTCCGCGGCGGCGAGCTGCGCCCGGTCGTTGACGCCCATGACCTCGTTTTCCTTCGCGACGAGCGTTTCAGCCATGAGCCCCCGAGCGTTGGCGATTTCGACGATGTCGGTGAGGTAATATTCGTTCTGGGCGTTGGTCGGCTTGACCGCATCGAGAAGGCTCAGCGCCTGGGCGCCGCTGAAGGCGATCGGACCGGCGTTGCACAAGCGCGAGGCGCGCTCGTCGGCGCTCGCATCCTTGTGCTCCCGGATGGCGATCAAGCGTCCGTTGCGTTCGATGAGGCGGCCATAACCGGTTGGATCGGCGGCCTCGAATCCCAGCGCCACGACGTCGGCGCTCGAAGCGAGCTTCGCCCGCATCGCCGCCAGCGTCGACGCCTCGATCAGCGGCGTGTCGGCGTAGAGAACGAGAATGTCGTCATAGCCGCGCTCAATCCGATCGCGCGCCGCCAGAACTGCGTCGGCGGTGCCCCGGCGCTCGCGCTGAACGGCGATTCTCGCCTCCGGCGCCGCCTTCAAAGCTTCTGCGGCGACGCCATTCGCGTCCGGCCCGACAACGACCGCGATGTCGCCCGTCGCCCCTTCACGGACGGCCGAGAGGACGTGCGCAAGCATCGAGCTGCCCGCGAGCTCGTGCAGGACCTTGGGCCGGGCCGAGCGCATGCGCACGCCCTCGCCGGCGGCGAGCACGATGGTCAGACAGCGGCGGGCGTTGGCGCTCATGAGGACGTTTGCTCTCCGTCGAGGGACGTTGGTTGGCAGGCTCCGCCGCTCCGAATCTCCTTGAGCTCGCTCGGAGGGCCACTATCGCCGCGGGCGAGCCCGGTTTCCAGCCCAACGCCGCCTGGATCAACGCGATTTTATGGCTGCGACAAAAAGCGTCTCGCTGCGCCGCAAAAAACGATATACAACCAAGGGGCCTGGAACGGAACGTGCTTGGTTGCGGCGCGTTGTTTTTCTTACGGGCTGATTTTCATTTTGGCTGAGAGCAACGTCGTGTGGGGTCGTGCATGCGCGGCCTAGTTCCGGCGAACGAATGACGAATACGATGACGGACAGGCAGCGTCGCGAATTCTTACAGCTGGCCGTCGGAGGCGCGCTTGCGGCTTCGCTGGCGCCGGCGGACTCAACGCCGACCGTCGCCGAGCCGCAGGGCCAGCCTGTGCCCTTCGCCAGCGACACGGTGCTCAAGAAGGCGATCGAACTGGCTTCGAAGCCATTCAAGGCGCCCGAGGCGCCGCCGCTGCCAAGCGTCTTTTCAGGCCTCACCTTCCAGCAATACGCGGCGATCCGGCGCGTGCCGGGCACCGCGATCTGGAGCGATCAGAAGCTTGGCTTTTCCCTCGAGCCGCTGCATCGTGGCTTCGTTTACACAACGCCGATCGGGATCAACATTGTCGACAACGGCATGGCGGAGAAGGTGCTTTACGACGCCGCTGATTTCGACTTCGGGCCGTTGAAGCCCCCCGCTTCACTCGGCGACCTTGAGTTTTCCGGTTTGCGCATTCTCAAGTCCTCCGACCAAGGCTTCGAGGATGTGGCGATCTTCCAAGGCGCGACCTTTTACCGCGCGAGAGCTCATGTCCAGCCCTTCGGCCTCACCGCACGCGGCCTGGCGATCGGGACCGGCGACGACCCGGGCGAAGAATTCCCGCTGTTCCGCGAGTTTTGGATCGAAAAGCCCAATGCGGCGGCGGATACGCTCACCGTCCAGGCCTTGCTCGATTCCTCGAGCGTCACTGGCGCCTTTCGCTTTACGATCCGTCCTGCGGACACCACCATCATCGACACCGAGATGACGCTGATCGCACGGACGGCAGTCGACAGACTTGGGCTCGGGGCTATGGCTGCGGCCTATCTTTTCAGTCCACTCGATCATCGGCTTCCCGACGACGTGCGCGCGGCGGCCTACGAGTTGACTGGATTGCAAATCCTGACCGGAAAAGGCGAGTGGCTCTGGCGGCCGGTTTCCAATCGGGAGACGTTGCAGATCTCGGCCTTTACCGATGTGAACCCGCGCGGCTTCGGTCTTTTACAGCGCAGCCGCTCCTTCGATGCGTTCTACGACGACGAGACGCATTGGGAATTGAAGCCTTCGTTGTGGATTGAGCCGATCGGCGATTGGGCCGAGGGCGACCTCCGTCTCCTCGAAATCCCGGCTAACTCGGAGGCCAATGAGAACGTGATCGCCCAGTGGCGCCCGAAATTGGGCATGAACGCCGGCACGAACCTGTCGATCGCCTTCCGGCAGTTCTGGTGCTGGTCGCCGCCATCGAAGCCCCCGCTCGCCTCCTGCGTGTCGTCGCGGCACGGCAAGGCCGGCAACCACCAGCGCTTCGCGGTCGAGATGGCCGGGGACATGTTCGCCGATCCGGCAAAGGCGGCGGCGGCGACTGCGGATGTCCAAGCTTCTCCTGGCAAGATCGTATTTGTGTTGGTTTTTCCCTATAAGGACCGGCATTCGGTGCGCGTGGTGTTCGATCTTGACCCGGGATCGGAAACTGTTTCGGAGCTGCGCCTGACGCTCAGGGTCGACAACCAACCGGCGAGCGAGACATGGCTCTACCGTTGGACAGCCTGACGCTCACGGCCTCCGACGTCGGGCCGGAGGATGCCGGCTCGTCGCTTGGCGCCTCGATGCCCGGCTTCGCGCCGCTCTCCATGCCGGCGCAGTCCTTCAGACGCTGGTCGCGCCGCGATCGCCGCTCTCTGGTCGCACCGGGCCCAGCGCGGTCGCCGGTTTTGACCCGTGTCGCCGTATTCGGCGGCGCTGTGGCGCTCACCGCCTATGGCGCCTATGAGATGTTCAAGGTCGTTTCGATCGGTCCGGTCACGCCGCTCGAAGGGGTGATCGCGGCCCTGTTCGTCATCACCTTCTCCTGGATCACGCTCTCATTCACGTCGAGCCTCGTCGGCTTTGTCTGGCTCCTCGCTCATCGCCGGCCCCCCGAACCCTCGCCATGCCTGCGCGAGCGAACAGCGGTCGTGATGCCGATCTACAACGAGGCGCCGTCACGCGTGTTTGGCGCCATGCAGGCGATCTTCGAGGACGTCGAGCGCACCGGGCAAGCCCATGCGTTCGACTTTTTCCTCGTCTCCGACACAACTGACCCCAACGTCTGGATCGCTGAGGAGCGGGCGTTCCTGTCGATGCGCGCGCGGCTGCCGCAGGCGCGCATCTATTATCGGCGGCGGCGCAAGAACTGGAGCCGCAAGGCCGGCAACATCTCCGATTTCGTCACCCATTGGGGCGGCCATTACCCGCACATGGTCGTGCTCGACGCCGACAGCTTGATGACGGGCGAAGCGATCGTGGGCCTGGCGGCGGCGATGGAGGCGGACCCCGACGCCGGAATCATTCAAAGCCTGCCGCTCATCGTCAACCGCAACACGATGTTCGCGCGCCTCCAGCAGTTCGCCGCTCGGATCACCGGCCCGGTCATCGCCGCTGGCCTGAGCGCCTGGATGGGTCATGAGGGCAATTACTGGGGCCACAACGCGATCATCCGCACGCGCGCGTTCGCCGATCATTGCGGATTGCCGGACCTGCGCGGCCGACCGCCGTTTGGCGGCCACATTCTCAGTCACGACTTTGTCGAGGCGGGGCTCATGCTTCGCGCCGGATACACCGTCTACATGCTGCCCAATCTCGGCGGCTCGTACGAAGAGAGCCCGCCCTCGCTCATCGACCTTGCGGCGCGCGACCGGCGGTGGTGCCAAGGCAATCTCCAGCACGCGCGCATCATCGGCGCCCGCGGCTTCCTGTTGGCGACCCGACAGCATCTCGCCAACGGCATCATGGGCTATCTCGCCTCGCCGCTGTGGATGGCGCAATTGCTGGTCGGCATCGTGCTGGTGCTGCAGTCCCACTACATCCGACCCGAATATTTCACCAAGAGTTTCTCCCTGTTTCCCGCCTGGCCGCGCTTCGACTATGAGCGGGCCCTGCAATTGTTCGAAGTGACGATCGGCGTCCTGCTCGCGCCCAAGTTCCTCGGTCTCCTGTTTGCGCTCACCGAGCCGAAGACGCGACGCGGCTCCGGCGGCGCGCTGGCGCTTGTCGCCTCGACCCTCGTCGAGATCATCATCTCGGCCGCGTTTGCCGCGATCATGATGCTGATCCAGTCCGGATCCGTGGCGCAAATCCTGTCAGGACGGGACACTGGCTGGAATCCGCAGCGGCGGGACGACGGCTCGATCCCGTTCAAAAGCATCGCGCGCCGCCACCGCGCGCATACGGCATTGGGCGTGATCACGCTGTTCACGGCGATGCTGATCTCACCCTCCCTGGTCATCTGGATGTCGCCGACGATCTTCGGACTTATCTTCGCCATCCCGCTCTCCTGGGCGAGCGGCAATTTGTCGCTCGGCCTCGGAATGCGCCGGATCGGACTTCTGCGCACGCCGGAAGAGACCTCGCCGCCCGCGGTCGTCGCGCGCGGCAACGCACTTGCCGCGGAACTTGCCCTGACCGGGGGCGATCATGACGACGCGCTGCAGGCAATCTGGGCGGACGCCGGCCTGCGGGCGGCTCACGAATCCTTTCTTGCGGAGACTCCTCGCAGGCGGCGAGGTGACGTCGATGTCGAGACCGCGGTCGCCACGGCTAAGCTTAACGACGCTCAGACGCTCGAAGACGCCCGCGCCTGGTTGACCTCACGCGAGCGGCTCGCCGTCCTCAACGACCGGGCGCTGATCGCCATGCTGGCTCGCCTGCCGGGCGCGGCCGCGCAGGCGAACGCCGCGGCGCAGCCGAATGCGGCCTGATGCCACATATTTGGATCAGCGCTCTCGGTGGGACGGGTTCGCGTCTGATGAACGCGCCCGACAGGTCATGGAACCGGCACTTTGAAAACCCTGATCATTGAAGACGACGACGAGGTCGCCGCTTATGTCGCCTCCGGGCTGAGAGCGCGTGGGCATGACGCAGCGATCGTCGCCAACGGACGAGACGGCGTCCAGCGAGCGACCGCCGAGCATTTTGACACCATCATTCTCGACCGGATGCTGCCGGAGTTCGACGGCCTCACGGTTGTGGCTCTGTTGCGCGCGCAAGGCGTGACAACCCCGGTGCTGTTCCTGACGAATCTCGCCGGCATCGACGACAGGGTCGACGGGCTCGAGGCGGGCGGCGACGACTATCTCGTCAAGCCTTTCGCTTTCGAGGAATTGATGGCCCGTTTGACCGCGCTCGCGCGCCGGCCGATGTTGGGCGCATCGCCAACCGTACTTTCGGCGGGAGATCTCGAAATGGACCTTGTCGCCCGCACAGTGACGCGCGGGGGCGAGGGAATCGATCTGCAGCCGCGCGAATTCCGGCTGCTTGAGTTTCTGCTGCGCAACGAAGGTCGGCTTGTCACCCGCAAGATGCTGCTCGAACATGTGTGGGAGTTCCTTTTCGATCCGCAAACCAACATCGTCGAGACCCATATCAGCCGGCTGCGGACAAAGATCGATCGCGGGCGAACGACCTCGCTGATCCACACGATACGCGGTGCAGGATATTTATTGCGTGTCCCGAATCCGGGTCTTTAGGACTGCCAGCTTTCGCCTGGCTGCGATCTACCTTGCGCTGTTCACGCTGTCGGCGGGCGCGTTGGGCGGGTTCGTCTACCTGTCGGTACGCCACGAAATTCTGGCAGACTTTGACGCAAGAATCATCGAGGAGACGGACGCGCTTCGGCGGACGTTCGCCGAACAGGGTCGGGACGGGCTCGCGGCGACCCTCGCCGCGCGCGGTTCGATCGGCGGCGCTCTCCTCTATGGCCTTCAGTCTCCAGACCACAAGCCGCTCGCCGGCGAGTTCGTCGGGCCGGTTGCTGGCGGATGGACAGAACTGAAGGAGGACGAAAAAGATGAGCCCCCGGAGGGACCGGAGGCGGAAATCATCCGTGCGCTTGTCACGCCCCTTCCCGACGGATCAACTTTGATTGTCGGCGATGAGCGGCGGCGCGCAAACGAAGCCTTGCGAGGCGTCCTCTCGGCCTTCGGCTGGGCGATCGGGGCGACGATCGTCCTGGGCCTTGCCGGCGGCCTCTGGCTAAGCAGGCAATTTCTGCGGCGCATCGATGCGATGAGGCTGGCGGCCCAAGCGATCATGGCCGGCGATTGGAGCCGACGCATCCCGCTGACGCCGATTGACGACGATCTGTCCGCGCTTGCGCGCACATTCAACCGTTTGTTCGGCCGCATCGAAAAACTGCTGCTGGCCAACAAGCACATCAGCGCCGACATCGCCCACGATCTGCGCAGACCGCTCGCCAGCGTCCTGCGGCGTCTTGAAGGGACGCTTGCTCAAGGAACCGATTTGGAGGTGGTGAGGAGCGCTGTCCAAGCTGCGATTGCCGAAATCGAAAACCTGCTCGAGACATTCAACGCGCTCCTGCGCATCGGGCAGGTCGAGGCCGGCGCGCGGCGGGCGGGCTTCAGGCCGCTCGATCTCGCCGAGATCGCGCGAGAAGTCGTCGAGGCGTTTCAGCCCGCGGCGGAAGACGAAGGCAAGACGCTCGCTTTGCGGCTCGACGAGCCGTTACTCATCTCAGGCGACAAGGAACTCTTGATCCAGATGATCGCGAATATGATCGATAATGCTTTGCGGCACGCGCCAAAGGGCGTCCGGGTCGAGGTCGCTGGAGAGCGCATGCCCGGCGGCGTACGGCTTTCGGTGGCCGACGACGGGCCCGGCGTCGACTCGCACGAGCTGAAAGTGATCTTTGAGCGATTCTATCGCGCGGACGCGGCGCGTTCCACTCCGGGGAGCGGTCTGGGACTAAATCTCGTCTCCGCCATCGCCGATTTGCATGGATTGGAATGCTCGGCGTCAGACAATCACCCCGGCTTGCGGGTGACGCTGAAGACCGCAGACGGCGGCGAGTGATACGGTTTTTGGCGAGATGATGGACTCGCCTCATGCTCAATCTCGGCGGGCCGAAGGTCTGACCGGAAAGTCCGCGGTTGACTGATGTCAGTCTGAATTTCCGATCGGCCGCTTCGTGACCGTCGGAAATGACAAACCGGGCTGATCAACCGGATTTCGTGTGAGCTGAACCGGCGCCGTTGCGCCGGGGAGCGATTGATGAACGGAATCGGCGTCGCCAGACGATTCGCGCCCGTGAGGAGCCTCATACTTCAACGCGGACTCAACGGCCTTCCGAAGCTGCACGATCGCATGCTGCGCGTATTCGATCGACAGGATGATATCAATATCTTCAACCTGACCCGGAAACGTCGGGACGGTAGCCGTCACGGTCAAGAAAATGTCGTCGTCCTGCGCTATCGCGGTTGGTAGCCGCTGTGTCGCGAAGAAGAAGGGAGCTCCCTCCTCAAAACCCTCGCCCATCGTGCCCTCCTCTTGGCGGTAGAAAGCTAGGAGACGTCGCCAGGCGCAGCCGCGCGCTTGTCGCCAATGACCATCGCGCGCACCAGGTTTTCCCTGTGCCGCATGCTCGCCAGCGCGACACCGCCAAGGTGCGCGAGAACGAGCAGCAGGACGCCATGAGCCAGAATCGAATGGACTCGCTGAGCGGCGAGCGACCCCCAAAAGGCGTCGGTTGTCAGCATCCAGCCGGTCAAGGCAGTCGCCATCAACGTTGCGAGCAGGACGATGATCATGGCCCCGCCAGCGGGGTTGTGGCCGATAAAGCGTCTTTCGGAGCCGGTCGCGATCGACCTGAGATAGGTGACGACAGCAGCCGGCGGTTGCACGAACTGCGAGAACCTCGCATAGCCAGAGCCAAAATACCCCCAGGCGACCCGGGCGAGCACGAGCACGCCAGCGGCATACCCAGCCAACTCATGCAACCGCCCCGAGCGCTCGGAGCTAAGCCAGGCGACTGCGAAACTCAGCGCGAGCATCCAATGGAACGTCCGCACCAACGGATCCCAGACCCGGATCAAATGCCGAACTCCCGTGCCCAGCCGTGTCTCAGCGGTCAGTCCTCGCCGGCCTCCGCGTTGTCGAGCTTCTCGAGCGTCTCGGCGTTAAACGCCATATTGGCGCGATTGCCGCCCTTGTCCGTCGCGTAGACCTCGTAGCAGCCGCCTTCGGTCTTGATCTGGCGCACCTTGTAGCCGTCTGCCCGCAGCTGGGATTCGAGCGCGGACTTCGGCTGCCAATTGGCCTTCGGCGCGGTGGAGCACTTTCCCTGCGCTAATGCAGGACCGGCCGTGACGACCGCGATGGCGGCAAGCGCGCAAACGAATTTCATCATGCTGTCTCCAAGTAAGATCGATTCAGCCGCGTCGTCCGCGCGAATTTGCGAACGCGGCAGTCGGGTTCTTCGCGCCCCATTCAGCCCGAATTGAGTTTCCGAGATTACGGATCGCCAATGTCGGCCGAGCCCGCATTCCGTGCGAGCCTAGGCGGAACGGGAGAGCGCTTGTCAGTGCGCACGGGACGGGTGGTTCGCAGCTCGCGCGCGCGGCTGAGTTGGCTTCACCGGCCAATCTGCCGCGCGCGGTACACTCACCCGCGCCGCAGCGGCTGCGTGCGCTCGAGCATGGTGATCGAGACGAACCCGCCAATCCATGAGCCAAGCGCCGCAAACAGCACATAGACCCAATTCGACGTGTAGCTGATGACGGCGAAGGCCGCGAGCAGATACCAGATGCTGCTCCAGCTCGCCGCGGCAAACCGGCGGCGCGCGGAGACGGCGGCGTTGAATTGCACGTAGACGGCGTCGGTGAACGCCGTCGTCGCCACGACTCCTCCGGCGATCAGCGGATCGATGGGCGGTAGAATCATTGGCCTCCCCAACGTCTCAGCGCAGCCCCTCCCGCTGAACGCATAGCGAACTCGGCAAGGCGGGCGCGAAATGTGGTCAAACCTCCATGGACCGCGGGTCCGGCGCAAGCTCTCCGGTCATTGGCGGCGCGCGAAAGGGGCGATCGAATAGCGGAAACAGCACGAGTCCAGCGATAAAGCCGCCGAGATGGGCGATCCAGGCGACCGGCATGTCCGAGAAGCCGAAGATTTGAGCTCCGGCGCCGAAAATGAAATTCGTTCCGAACCAGATCAAAATGAAGATGAGCGACCGACGCTCCATGAAGACGCCGCTCAGGCTCGCGGCCGGAACCGTCTCAATTTCGGGGCGACTGGTCGAGCCGAACGCGCCGAGCGGCGCCCCCGGCTGAAACATGAATCGGGTCGCCGCGCCCATAAGGCCGGAATCCGCTCCCGACGCGCCGATGAGCGGGGAGAAATCCATGGGCGAGATCATCCAGTGCGCAAGCGCGCTGGCGACCGCGGTCACCGCCATGAACAGAAGAAACCTCGTGTTGCCGAACCGGCGGGCGATCGGCGGTCCGAACGCGACCAGCCAGACTGAATTCAGCGAGACGTGAGTCCACGACCCATGCATGAAGGCATAGGTCAGCACCGTCCACAGCTTCGCCCCGCCGCCCAGCACATGCAATTCCCGGATCTGTCGCGCCTGTTGCAGCGCGGCCGGGTCGGCGTTCGCCCGCTTGAGCAGATCGATCAACCTGTCCGGCCAGATGGCGATGGTCAGCCGGCCGGGAATGAAGGCGTAATCCCGGATGATCCGGTCCTGGATCGCCACCGGAGCCCAGTTGAAGCCCGCATAGACGCCGATGAGAACGGCGATGAGGCCAAGAACCACAATGGGCGCATTGAACATCGGTTCGCGGCGGCGCGCGATCCGCCGCGGTTCGTTTGCGCCGCTCATACCCGTCTCAGCCTTTCGGTCGCCAACTCCGACGCCCCGCTTGTCGAAGCCGGGACCGACGCAGGAGCAGGATGCTCCACTCCTGGATACCCGTCCCAGGACAAGTCTAAACCGGCGGCATGGCTTTGGCGAATTTGGGTCCGCTCAACCAGTGGAAAGACGCCACCAAAGGCGAAGGACGGTGTTGCCGGTCGAACGGAATGCGCTTAATCGCGCTCGGCATGACAACTCATATTCCCCCCGACGCGTTGACGGACTTCTGCGCTGAGATTTTCGCTTGTGCCGGCTGTGACCCTCAAGAGGCGGCCCGCGTATCCGCTTCGCTCGTCGACGCCAATCTCACCGGCCACGACAGTCACGGCGTCATTCGGGTTCCGCGTTATGTCGATTGGGTGCGCACCGGCGATCTCGTTCCCAATCAATCGCTGGAACGAATCGTTGACACTCCGGTGATCGGCGTCGTCGACGGCCGCTTCGGCTTCGGTCAGACGATGGCGCCGATGGCCGTCGACATTGGCGTGGAGAAGGCGAGGGCGACCGGACTTTCCGCAGTCTCGCTGCGCAATTCAGGCCACATCGGCCGCGTCGGCGAGTGGGCGGAGCGCGCAGCCGCGGCGGGGTTCATCTCGATCCACTTCGTCAACGCCGCGGGCTCCATCCTTGTCGCGCCGTTCGGCGGCCTCGAGCGTCGGCTGTCGACGGCGCCGTTTTGCGTTGGCGTTCCACGCGAGGGCGCGCCGCCCGTGGTGCTCGATTTTGCGACCTCGCTGGTCGCCGAAGGCAAGGTCAATGTCGCAAGCCATGGCGGCAAGCCGCTGCCCCCCGACGCCTTGATCGGTCCCGACGGCGCGTTCTCCGGCGATCCCGCTCTGATCTACGGGCCCCTGACCTCGGAGGGGACGCGCGACCACAGCCAAGGCGCCGGCGCGATCCGGGCCTTCGGCGAGCACAAAGGCTCCGGCCTCGCCCTGCTCTGCGAGCTCCTCGGTGGATCGCTCACCGGCAATGGCGCGACCGAACCGGATCGCAAATTCTCCAACGGCATGTTCTCGCTCTACATCGACCCGAAACGGATCGATCTCGCGCACGTCTTCGACGCCGATATGACGCGCTATCTCGATTGGTTCAGCCAAGGGAAAACCATTCCGGGCCAAGCGATCCTGACCCCCGGCGAACCCGAGCGGGCGAGCCGCGCCAAGCGCGCTCAGAGCGGCGTGCCGCTCGCGGACGAGGCCTGGGCGTTGATCAAGGCGACGGCGCGAAGCGTCGGCGTGAACCGGGACGTCTCGTTCTGACCGCCTCGCCTCGCGTTCGCGACTGTGCCGATTCCGGACCGACCGTTGCGGTTTCAGGCTTGACCAAAGGGCAACCGTCAGCGCGCCAAGCCCGAGAGGCCTAGCGCGTCCCTTCCGATACGGATGGCATGGTCCCTGCCTCATCTCATTGAAACCCAAGCCGAAGGATCAATTGCGTCCCATTCCGGGACGGAGTGCGGGATCGGGTCGCGGAGAATTCAAAAGTGAAGCTCGCTGCCACGATCGAACTCTATGCTTACTGGAATCGATTGCGGGGCGCGCGCAGGGCGCCGGAACGCAACGCTGTCGATCCGGGCGCGATCCGCGGCGTTCTGGCCGACACGTTCGTGCTCGATTTTGACGGTCCGCGCGGCTTTCCATTTCGGATCGCGGGCTCGAGGGCAAACGCGCTGTTCCTCAAGGAGCTGCGCGGGTTTTCGTTCTTGGAGCTCTGGCGCGGCGTCGCTCGCGAAGACCTCGATTCGATTCTTCATTGCGTCGCCGACGAGGCTCAGGCATTCCTCATCGGCGCCGAGGCCCGCGCGCCCGGTCTTGATGCAGTGGACGTCGAGATCATTCTCATGCCCCTCCGTCATCACGGTCTGACCCATGCCCGCGTCCTTGGCGGCCTTGCGGTTCATTCCGCGCCAGCATGGATGGGTCTGAGCGGCGCGGAACCCCTCGCGCTCACCTCGTTGCGCGCGCTCGATCCGCCGACGCGCGAGCGGCTCAAGCCGGAGGGCGCGGCGCCCGTCGACTTCTCGCTCCGCGATATGCCGAGGCGCTACAGACACTTGTTTGTCTATTCCAACGACCGACCCGCGACCTGACGTTTGGTCATGCGCATCGCGTAAGAGCGCCTTAATCCCTAAAGCTTATGGTGAGCGCGCTTGCCGGCGCGTGTGCGATTCTTGAGGGGACTCACGGATCGCGCGCAGTCGGCGTCCGAGAATCCAAGGAGCACACGCCGCCATGGGCGCATTGGCATGGAAAATCCGGGAGCCTGCTCAAACGGAGCAGCGGCACGACCGGCGCGTCGAGCTGCGCCTTCTGGGACGATTCATGCGGTCCGATCGCCAGGAGTTCGACTGCGAATTGATCGATGCGTCTCCGACTGGCATCGCCTTTGCCGCTGAAGCCGGCGTTCAGCCCGGCGAGCGCATTGTCGCCTATCTGAACCAGATCGGGCGGGTCGAGGGACGCGTCACTCAGATCTTCACCAAAGGATTTGCGATCGAGATGAACGTGCCGGCCGCCAAGCGCGACAAGCTCGCCAGCCAAATCGCGTGGCTCGCGAACCGCCAGGCGCTTGGGCTGCCCCAGGACCGCCGCCATGAGCGTATCGCGCCGCGCGACCGATACACGATCCTCCAGCTCCCGAACGGGCGCGAATACACCGCAACCCTGATCGACATCTCGGTTTCGGGGGCCGCGCTCAACGTCGATTGCGAGCCCCCTATCGGCGCGCGCGTCGTCGTCGGCTCAACGCCGGCCGAGGTCGTGCGCCACGTCAATTGCGGCATTGCGGTTGAGTTCCTCAGCCCCTTGCCCGCTGACGAATTCGGCGAGAGCACGACGATCTGATTCAAGCGGCCCGGCGCGCTGCGCCTCACTCGCCGGAGTCGATCGGCTTCATCCCCACCGCGAATTGGCGCCATTTCTCAACATAGTGGGCGGCGGACTGACGCAGCTTCGCCGCCGCCGCCTTGTCCAGCGCTCGGATCGCTCTGGCAGGCGACCCCATAATGAGCGAATGATCGTCGAAGGTTTTGCCCTCGGTCACAAGCGCGCCCGCGCCGACAAGACAGCCTCGCCCGATCCGCGCGCCGTTGAGCACGATCGCGCCCATGCCGATCAGCGAGCCTTCGCCGATCGCGCAGCCGTGCAGAATGGCCTTGTGGCCGATCGTACAGTCTTCCCCAATCGAGAGTGGGAACCCCATGTCGGTATGCAAGGTGCAGGATTCCTGAATGTTGGTGCGCGCGCCGATGTTGATCGGCTCATTGTCGCCGCGTAGGACCGCGCCGAACCAAATGCCGACATCGAGCCCGACCACGACATCGCCGATCACGCAGGCGTTCGGCGCAACCCAGAAGAACCCTTCAGGGGGCACTGTCGGCCTGCGGCCATTGAGCGAATAGAACATGGCGCACGGCCTCCACGCGGGTGGGGACAACGGCGCGGTCGCGCCGAGCGAGCTATTCCTCGCCGTCGAGATCGACGTCGAGGATCGCCATCTGCAACGTGTAGCTTGAGGCAACGGGATCGTCGGCGGAGATGACGCCGAGAAAATCGGGGCCGTTGTTGAGTTCGACCGAGTCCGTTTTCTTGAGCCGGCCAGCGATCGTCAACTTGTCGTTCTCGAACAGACGGCGAAGATAGTCCTGCAGCACGGGACGCCCGACCGGCACCTTCATTTCGAACGCAAACGAACGGTCGCCGTCTTCGTCATCGACTGTGATCGTTCCGAGCTTGCGCTCGCCAAGCGACACGTCCGCCGCCTCGCCTGATTTTGAATTGGGCGCAACCTGAAGCGTCGGCGCGCCAAAGGAGCGGCGCAGGAACTCACGCAGTTTCACGATCTCGGTTTTGTCCATGGTCCCTCTCCGGCTCGCGAGCCGCGAGGCTTGGCATGAAGAGGCGCAGCGTTGCAATACGTGAAATGCGCCGCGATCTCCATTTTTTCACAAGGATTTGGCGGCGCCGGCCGAGGGGCGCCGGCCAATGGACTGTCGTCGTCTTGATGGCGTCAGCGCGCTACGCTTCGAGCGCCTTTTCGGCGAGGATCTGGTTCATGTCACGAGCCGGCTCGGCGCAGCCTGCTTCACCGACAATGCGCGCAGGCACGCCGGCGACCGTCTTGTTATGCGGCACCGGGTGAAGCACAACAGAGCCCGCCGCCACCCGCGCGCAATACCCAATCTCGATATTGCCGAGGATTTTCGCTCCCGCTCCGATCAGGACGCCGTGCCGGATCTTCGGATGCCGGTCGCCCGTCTCCTTGCCGGTGCCCCCGAGGGTCACGCCCTGCAGAATCGAAACGTTGTCCTCGATCACCGTCGTCTCGCCGATCACGAGGCTGGTTGCATGATCGAGAAACACGCCCTTGCCGATGCGCGAAGCGGGGTTGATGTCGACCCCGAAAACCGCCGACGCGAGGCTTTGCAGGCTCAGCGCAAAATCGCGCCTGCCCGCTTTTAGGAGCCAATGGGACAGTCGGTAGGCCTGCAGGGCCTGAAAACCTTTGAAATACAGCAGCGGCTCCATCATCCTCATGCACGCAGGGTCGCGGTCCGCGACCGCCATGATGTCGGCGTGAAACGCTTCGCCGATCGAGGAATCGCGTGCGATGGCTTCCTCGAAGGTTTGCCGGATGAGCGCTGCAGGAAGATCGCGATGGTCGAGCCGTGAAGCGACCCGGTGAGACACAGCGCCTTCGAGCGTATCGTGGTTAAGAACGTTGACAGAGAGAAACAGGGCAAGTTCCGGCTCTCGCCTCACCGTTTCTTCCGCTTCCTGGCGGATGCGAGCAAACAGCGGGTCGGCGCCAGCGATGCCGACGATCCGGGCGGTTAAACCTTGCGCCATGACGAAACTCCCAATTCGACCGGCAAAGAAGCAGTGTAGCACAGCCTCGCCCCGCGGCGAAGGCCGCCGCGGAGCCAATGCGCTGCTCTCTCCTTACGGATTTAGGAGCCGAGTTGTCGAGGGCCTGCCTCAATCGGGACAGTTCGTCGTCTGTCTCGTGACGCTCGCGCCCGTGTTGTTGTTCGTCGTTGTTGTTGTTTGACTGCCGCACGGGACGGCGCCAGGGGGCGGGGCTACGACCACGGGCCCGGGTCCCGACGCTGCTCCTCCAATCACTCCGCCCGCAACGCCGCCGACCGCCGCGCCAACCGGGCCGCCGACCACCGCTCCCGCGACGGCTCCGCCGGCCGCGCCGGTGAGCGCGCCGCCGCCGTCAGCGACAGCCAGGGTAGGAAGCGCGGTCAGCGCCAGGGTCGAAAGCCCGATGATCATTGCACGCATGATTCTGCTCCTCGCTGAGAGGATGTGAAACAAGGTGGAGTAACAATGGTTCCGTGCGCGGCCTTTTCTTCGAAGTTGCGTTAGCTCATGGGAACAATATATGTCATTCCCGCGTTGTTGCTGTTTAGCTGTATGTTTGATCGACGATCCGGATAGGAAGATGCGCCTGCTGCTCGCGATAATCGTCATCATTTATCTGATCGGCGTCGGCGTTGTCCTTTCGCCGACGATTCGATCCACCTGGGATAGTGAGCCCGCGTCGGCGTTGGCGGATCATGTCGTTCAGGCGCTGCCCGTCGCCCTCGCATGGCCGGTCAGAGCAGCCCACGCTTTCGCCGGTTCCTGAACGCCGGGCCGATCATGACGCCCCGCTCGTCGAAGTCGGCCGAAAGCTCGGCAACATTCGCGTCAACACGGAATCGTGCTTGATCGCAGCGTGCCAGACGACGGCGCCGAGATGCGCGGCCAGCACGAACGCAAGCATCCAGGCGAATATCAGGTGCGCCCAACTCGCCGCCATGTCGAGGAGCTGGTGCTTGGCCGCGAGCTTTGGCAGCTCGAACAGCCCGAACCATGAAACCGCCCGGCCGCCTGCGGTCGACGTCAGATAACCGCTGACCGGCATCCCGATCATCAAAGCGTATAGCGCAAGATGCCCGGCGCGAGACGCCCTCTGGGTCACCTTGCCGAGCGGCTCGGCATAGGGAGGCGCGCCGACGATGAGGCGCCAGACGACCCGAAGCGCGACCAGTCCAAGGACGGTCACGCCGATCGACTTATGGAAGAACAGAATTTCGACGCGCACTCCCCCGCGCGGCAAGAGCGACGCCCAGACGCCAAGCGGAAGCGCGACAAAGATGAGCGCCGCCATCAGCCAGTGAAGGGTGCGCAGCCCGGGATCGTACGCCCTGACCTCGCGCGACAGCAGAAATATTTTCATGGGCTGGACCCCTAGCGAGGAGGTTGGGTCCGTTTGACTGGAGAAAGCGACAATCTCAAGGTCGACGCTCATTCAGTCGTCGATAATCGCCACCGCCCGCGTCCACCCCGCGGAGGCGCGCTCGATCTTGGTTGGGAAGCATGAGACGGTGAAGCCGGTCGATGGCAGCGTCTCGAGGTTTTGCAATTTCTCGATATGGCAATAGCCGATGTGACGCCCGGCCTTGTGCCCCTCCCAGATAAGCGAGGCGTCACGCGTCTCGGCGTAGCGCCTGGCGGTATGGATGAACGGCGCGTCCCAGCTCCAACCGTCCGTTCCCGTCACTCGAACACCCTGTTTCAGAAGATGCAACGTTGCTTCGGCGCCCATTCCGCAGCCTGAGACGACATAATCGGGTCGTCCGTACTTCGCGCCAGCGCTGGTGTTGACAAGAACGATGTCGAGCGGCTTCAGCGCATAACCAATGCGCTTGAGCTCCCGGTCGATGTCAGCGGCGGTCGCGACATAGCCATCAGGAAAATGGCGGAAGTCGAGTTTCACGCCCGGCTGAAAACACCATTCCAGCGGCACTTCGTCGATCGTCCACGCGCGCTCACCCTCGTTCATTGTCGGATGGTAGTGCCAGGGCGCGTCGAGATGCGTGCCGTTGTGCGTTGTCAGCTGCACACGCTCGATCGCCCATCCTTGTCCATCCGGCAGGTCCTCTTGTCTGAGGCCCGGAAAGAAGGGCAGGATCTGCGACAAACTCTGTTGATGATCGATATACTCGATCTTGGGATTATGCCCCGGCGGGTCGGAGACAACGTCGTTCCGGAGCGGCGCGGAAATGTCGATGAAGCGTCGTGTCATGCGTCCCTGCCTGCCTATCCTCGTGCGCCTGCGCGCCGCGCGGCGGCTATCCGCTCCGCGTCGCCCGCCGCGCGCTGCGCAATACGCTCGCCGCGAGCGCAATCGGCAACGCCAGCGTCAGCAGAAGGCCGGCGAGCCAGGCCGGCGCTACGCCAGAAAGCGTCAGCACGCTGATGAAACCAACCACGCAAAGGATGGCCGCGGCGAGAAGCTCGTCATCGACGAAGAGACCGATCAATTCCTTGACAGCTGCGCCAATCATGCGAGCGCCGCCGCTCGTGGCTTGAGGAGCACGACCAGCCCGAACGCGACGGCGAGAAACAGGGCGATGAAGGCGAGGATGGCCGCGTCGCCGCCGGGCCAATCGACGCCAAGGCTCTCGCCGGTCCAAAACAGGCCGAAGGACGAGAGCATCACCCCGACCGCGAATTTGAGCGCGTTCTCCGGCACCTGTGCGAGCGGGCGGTGGACCGCCGCGCCGACCGCCGCCACCACCACGCAGGCGGTCAAAGCCCCTGCGCTCGCGAGGCCGAGCAGCCCGCGTCCGGCGCCGACGGCGATGACGATGAACACGACCTCGATCCCTTCCATGAGCACAATCTTGAACGCGGTCACGCCGCCGACCCAGTCGAACCCGTGCGCCACCCCCCGCCCGGCTTCGCTCAGTTCGCGCGTCTCCCGTGCGAAGGCGGCGTCCTCGTCGTGCAAAGCGACGATTCCGATGGCGCGCAGGATCGCCTTGCGCAGCCAGCGCAAGCCGAACATCAGCAGCAGGACGCCGACGACGAACTGCAGGCCACGAATTGGGACCACGCTCATCAGCGGACCGAGGATGGCGACGATCAGAGCAAGCGCGACAAGTGCAGCCGCGGCGCCGGTGAGCGCCGGGCGCCATCCGCGCGCAAGGCCAACGGCCAGCACGACAGTCAGCGCCTCGACCGCCTCGACGAAAGAGGCGGCGAACGAGGCGCCAGCGACCGAAATGATTGTCGTCAGGCTTGGCATCGCGACAACATAAGATCCTAAGGGTCGGCCCGTCAGCCCGTTCGCCGGGCGAGCGACAGCCACAAACCCCCGCCGATGAGGACTGTTCCCGAGAGCCGGCCAAGCAATTTGACACGGCTCGGCTTCATGAACCAGGCGCGCCCCATGCCCGCCGCGACCGCCCAGGCGCAATCCGAGGCGCCGGCGATCAAGACCGAAGCAACGCACATCGCGGCAAGCTGCGGTCCCGCCGGCAGCCGCGGATCGATGAACTGCGGCAGGAAGGCGGTGAAGAAGACGATCGTCTTCGGATTGGACAGGGCGACAAGCAGGCCGCGAACAAAACGGGTGCGGCCGGTCTCGCGGATCGGCTCGCCGCCCTCCCCCGCATGGCGCCACGCCTGTACGCCCAGCCAGATAAGATAGGCCGCGCCGGTCCAACGCAGCGCAGTGAACAACAGGTCCGCGTGCGCGTGCACCCAGTTGAGACCCAGACCGATCGCCGCCAGCAACAAGGCATTGCCAAGCGTCGTGCCCGCCACCGTAGTCAGCGCAGCGCGCACGCCACGCGTGGCGCCAGTCGAGATAACAAGGGTGACGATCGGTCCTGGCACGATGATCAGAACCACCGTCATCAGGAGAAAAGCCGTGAAAAGTTCGATGTTCATGTTTCAACGCTCCACTGGCGCAGCTTTAACCTCAGGGCGCGCTCCAGAACAGCCCGATCGTGAGCGCAACGCCAAGGGCGACGACAGCCAGCTTCAAGAGCGTCTCGTCGACGCGTCTCAGCATCAACGCGCCTGCCCAGCCGCCGAATGAGGCGCCGATCGCGGTGATGAGCGCTTGCAGCCAATGCACGTCCCTAGAAAAGACGAAGATCGCAACCGCGGAGGCGTTGATCACGCCAGCGAGAATGTTCTTCGCCGCGCCCGCATTGCGCACCGCCAGACCCATCATGGTGAGCGCGGCCATCATCAGGAGGCCGATGCCGCCGCCGAAATAGCCCCCGTAAACCGCGATGAAAAACTGCGCCACGCTTGCGGCGCGAGGCGACAAGTGCGCTTCGCCGGGCGCCGGGTTTTTACGAAAAAAACTGCCCCAGGCGAAGAGCGCAGTCGCGAATAGCACGAGCCACGGCACGAGGTGGGCGAAGATCGACGGCGGGGTGGCGAGAAGGATGAGCGCGCCAAGGGCGCCGCCGATGAGGCTGATGACGAACAGCCTTCGCATCGTGAGCCCGGTCGGGGTCCCCGCGTCCGCCCGACCGGTGAAGGCGGTGACGAGCTGCGCGGGAAACAGAGCCACGGTCGAGGTGATGTTGGCGGCGCGCGCGTCCATGCCGGTCAGCATCAGCGACGGAAGGGTGACGAACGAGCCGCCGCCGGCGAGCGCATTCTGCACCCCCGCCCACGTCGCGGCGATGAAGAGGATGATGAGAGCGCTCATCGCGACATTCGTTCACCGTGGGTCAAGCGCACGCGGCGGAGGCGGCGAGAGGTTCTACTCGCGAGGCGTAAGAAAAGGAAAACACCGGGTCCCAGCGCCGGGTGCTGCGCGGAATGCGCATCGCGCCGTTCAGGCAAAATCCCGCGCGGCTTGCCGATGCTCGGCGATCAGCGCCGCGAGATCGAGGCCGACCGGCTGCCCGTCGACGACCCGCCATTCGCCCGCGATCATCACCCGGTCGGCGCGATGCGCGCCGCACAGGACCAACGCCGCGAGCGAATCCTGCGCGCCCGAGAAGCGCAGCTCATCGAGCGTGAACAGCGCAAGGTCCGCCTCATAGCCTTCGGCGATTCGGCCGATGTCCGAACGCCCGAGGCAGCGGGCCGAGCCTTGCGTTGCCCAACGCAGCACGTCGCGATGCGTGACCTTGTCGGCGCCGTAGCGGAGACGCCCGATCATCAGCGCGTGCCGGATCGCCTCCATCATGTTGGAGGAATCGTTGGAGGCCGAGCCGTCAACGCCGAGGCCTAGCGGGGAACCGGCGGCCTCGAGCTCGCAGGTCGGGCAGATGCCAGACGCAAGCACCATGTTCGACGCCGCGCAATGGCAGACGCCAACCTTCGCCCGGCCAAGGCGCGTGATTTCCTCGGCATTAAAATGAATCCCGTGCGCGAGCCAGACGCGGCTCGACATCCAGCCTGTCGCCTCGAGAAGATCGACCGGCCTTAAGCCATACATTTCGAGGCAGAACCGTTCTTCATCCCCGGTCTCGCAGAGATGGGTGTGAAGCTGGCAGTCGTAACGCTCCGCCAGCTTTGCACTTTCCCTCATCAGATCCTTCGAGATCGAGAACGGCGAACAGGGCGCGAGCGCGACGCGGATTTGGGCGCCTGGCTTCGGATCGTGGAACAGCTTCAGCACACGCTCGCTGTCGGCAAGGATCGTCTCCTCGTCCTGGACCACGCTGTCGGGCGGCAGGCCGCCGTCTTTCTTCGACAAGTTCATCGACCCGCGCGAGACGGTCATCCGCATGCCAAGCGAGCGCGCCTCCTCGACCTCGATATCGACCGCGTCCTCGAGGCCATCCGGATAGAGGTAATGATGGTCGGCGGCGGTGGTGCAGCCCGAAAGCATGAGCTCGGTCAGGGCGAGCCGAGCCGCGAGCCGCAAGTGATTAGGCTTGAGCCGCGCCCAGATCGGATAGAGCGCGACAAGCCAGGGGAACAGCGGCTTGTTGATGGCGGAGGGGTGAGCGCGGGTCAGCGTCTGGTAGAAATGGTGGTGGGTGTTGACAAGCCCCGGCAGCAAGACGTGGCGCGACGCGTCGAATGTCGCGTCGATGCGCTCGGGGGTTTCGCCTCGACCCACAAGCGCCGCGATCCGCGTCCCGTCGACGACCAGCCCGCGCTCCGCATCGTCGGCGAAAATGGCCTTCGGGTCTTTGATCCAGAGTCGCATCGCGCCCGCCCTTTCAGCCGGTTCCCAATTGGGAACCGGGTGAGGCTCATGTCAATCGGGGGCGAGGCCGCAGATCGCCGACGGCGCGGTTTTCCTTATCCGTTCACATCGGCGGGTCGACGCCGTTCGTGCCGACGGCGACGAAACCCGCCGCAAGCGCGCCGTCGCCGCCCTTTTGGGCGGGCACGAAGACGGTCGCGCCGGGCTTGAGATCCGCCTCGGTCGCGGGGCTGAACGTGACGATCGGGGTGCCGTCGGGGATCGAGATCTTCTTCTCCTTGCCGCCGCTATAGGTGAGATCGAGCGTCCGACCGTCGACACCCTTGACCGCGTTGGTGACGGTCGCATTGGTCATCGAGCTTTTTGGCTTCAGGTCCCAAGGATAGCTGCCCTCGCCAGTGCCTTTCATCGCAGGCGGAAAGACCAGCACCTCAACCGCCCCGTCTCCCCCGGACGAAGTGGGAAGCGAGGCGATGCCGACGAAATCCCCCGGCTTGATGTCCTCGACCGACGCCTTGGCGATGCCCGCAACCTTGAAGCCGGGTTTGAGCGCCACCGCGCTGGTCGGACCCTCGCGGGTCTTCACCGTAAGCGTCGATCCCTCGAGACCGACAATCGTCCCACGCACATGGACCATCTCCGCCGCTTGCGCGGAAGATGAGACCGCGATTCCGAGGAACACCAGGGAGGCCGTGGCGCCGACCAGGGCTTGGGGCAACTTCAGTTTCATTTTCGACTCTCCGCGTGGTTTATCAAAATTGATTGTCGCGACGCCCGCGCCATCAACCCGGCCTCAGCCCTGGGCATCGAGCGATAACGGTCGAAGCGTGCAGTTTATTCGACGTCTGCGACGATTTCGTGTTTTTTTTACAGTGACGATCAAGGAGCGGGCTATCTCACCCACTTCGCAGATGACGAAACCGTTACCGACGTTTATCCTCTAAGCTTCCACTTGGCCGATCCGCCTGCGCTGATCACCTCCGCCTGGCTGTCGCGAATCACCGCCATTTTGGCGACCCCGGTCATCGCCGAACCCGCATCGAGATTGAGGCGGAATTGAGCGATTTGATCCGCGTGCGAGGGATCGCGACGGGCGTCGTTCGGCGTGTGGCCGTGAACGACGAAGAACCCGCCAAAGCCGGCAATCGACCGATGATCGAGGAATGGCCGGCGCACCCAGGCCCAGTGACGATCTTCGTCGAGCTTGGCGAGCGGGGTGTTCCAGGGAACGGCAAGAAAAGTTTCGAGTTCGACCTGCGGGTTGATTCCCGCGTGGACGAACAGAATGTGGCCGGAGCGCCAGCTTGGCCGTAACGACGAGAGCCAGGCGCGGATGCGCGGCGGAAGCGAGGCGCGGGCCTCGATCAGGAGATCGTCGAGAGACTCGCGCGGCTCCTCGCTTTTGAGAAACTGCGGCAAAGTCCGGTCGCCGCCATTGGCGATCCAGGTGTCAAACGCGTCGATCGCGTCGTCCCAGGGGGTCTCGGGATCGAGCGCGAGCCGCATCATCGTCTCGTGGTTGCCCATGAGCGCGATCGCCTCGTCGGCGCCGACGCGGGCTTTCGCGGCCATCGCAAGATCGATCGCGCCGAGACTGTCGGATCCGCGGTCGACCAGGTCTCCGAGAAAAACGATCGTGCGCCTGTCGCGCAGCCTGGGCTCCCGCGCCGCCTCGTCGATGAGCGCGGCGAGGAGATCGCTTCGCCCGTGAATGTCGCCCACGGCGACAATCTCCGCCTCCGGACTGACGCCCAGCGGCAGCGAAAATCCTCGACGCTCGACCACAACCGACATGAGACGACACCTGGCGCGACCGGACGCGCGGCAAGCATTGCACGCCCGCGACCGCGCGCGCTAGGATCGCGGCCATGTTCCTTGAGTTTTTCGCCAATCTCCGTCAGGCGCACGTGCCGGCGACGCCGCGCGAATATCTCGACCTCATGCGGGCGCTCGAAGGCGATCTCGCCGAGAAGTCGGTCGACGAGTTCTATCGCCTTGCGCGCGCGCTCCTGGTCAAGGACGAGCGCAATCTGGACCGGTTCGACGTCGTCTTCGCCGCGACGTTCCAGGGCGTTCTCAGCGTCGCCGCCGCGGTCGAGGCCAAGGACCTGCCGGAGGAATGGCTGCGCAGAATGATCGAGCGCTATCTCAGTCCCGAGGAGCGAGCTCAGATCGAGAAGCTTGGCTTCGACAAGCTGATGGAGACGCTCCGCGAGCGCCTCGCCGAGCAGAAGGGCCGCCACCAGGGCGGCTCGAAATGGATCGGCACAGGCGGGACGTCGCCCTTCGGCGCCTATGGCGACCATCCTGAAGGGGTGCGCATCGGCCAGGAAAAAGGTCGCCGAGGCAGCGCCGTCAAGGTCTGGGATCGCCGGGACTTCAAGGACTTCGACGGCGATGCGGAACTCGGGCCGCGCAATATCAAGGTGGCGCTCAGACGGCTTCGGCGATTCGCGCGCGAAGGCGCCGCGGAAGAACTCGATCTTGACGGCACGATCCGGTCGACCGCAGACAAAGGCTATATCGACGTTCAGCTCAGGCCCGAACGTCGCAACGCCGTCAAGGTGCTCCTGTTTCTCGACGTCGGCGGCTCGATGGATTGGCACGTGGAAGCGGCCGAGCAGCTGTTCTCCGCGGCGAAAAGCCAGTTCAAGCGGCTCGAGCATTTCTACTTCCACAACTGCCTCTACGAGAGCGTATGGAAGAACAATCGCCGCCGGCACGACGAGCGGGTGCCGACGCGCGAGCTCATCAATTCCTACCAGCGCGATTATCGCGTCGTTTTCATCGGCGACGCCTCGATGAGCCCGCACGAAATCATGGCGCCCGGCGGCTCGGTCGAGCATCTCAATCCGGAACCGGGACGGGTGTGGCTCGAGCGGGCGATTCTCGCATGGCCGCGGACCGTGTGGATCAATCCGACGCCGGCGGGCGCCTGGAATCATTCCCTGTCGACAAGTATGATCGCCGAGATCTTTCACCATCGCATGTTTCCGCTGACTCCCGACGGTGTCGAAGCGGCGATGCGGGCGCTGGCCGCCTGACGCTTGCGCCTTACCAAGCGGCGCCGCGCGTCATTCCCTCACCACCAGCACCGAGCATTGCGCATGGCGCACGATGGTCTTGGCGTTCGAGCCCAATAGGTAATCCGACATCACAGGACGATGCGAACCGACAACGATGAGGTCGGCGTCCCATTCGGACGCTTCCTGTAGAAGCTCGTGATAAATTCCGCCCGCCCGCGTCACGGCGCTCTTGCGCTCGGGCGGCAGATCGACGCTGCCGAGAATCGCGTCGAGCGCCTCCTTGGCCCGCTTCGACTGCTCGACATCGAAATCGACCGGCACATATTCCATGAACGTGGCCGGCATGACCGGCTGGACATTGACCAGCCTCAATTCGCCGTCGCCCATCTTCGCCAGCTCCACCGCCTGCGCCAGCCCCTTCGGACTTGGCGTCGGCTCCAGAAGATCGACCGCGAGAACGATACGCTTATACATGGCGATCCCTCGCCGGCGCCGAGCGCCCTCGCTCGGACCCATCCCGGCGGTTGAACGTGAGACCGTCTTTACCCTCTGGCAAGCCTCTTGCGGCAAATAGCTCCCAGCCGCTTCGCATCGCCCCCCAATGCCGGTTGGTCGGTCGCGGCGCGATCGGTGAGGATTGTCATTGTTCCTTCGCCGATCGATCGCTATAAGGCCGCGAAATTCCACGCGTAAACAAGGATCGCCAATGAACGACGTGTCCGTTGAGAGTTACAGGCCGTCGGACGACGAACCGTTCATGAACGACCGGCAACGCGAATACTTCCGCCGCAAGCTGATCGCCTGGCGCGAATTGATTCTGGCCGAGAGCCGCGACACGCTGGCCGCCCTGCAACAGGAAAGCGAAAACCACCCAGACTTCGCCGACCGCGCATCGTCGGAAACCGACCGAGCGATCGAGCTTCGCGCCCGTGACCGGCAGCGCAAACTCATCTCCAAGATCGAGGCCGCGCTCGCCCGCATCGACGACGGTTCTTACGGCTATTGCGTCGAAACCGGCGATCCCATCTCGCTCAGGCGCCTCGACGCGCGTCCGATCGCGACTCTCTCGGTCGAGGCGCAGGAGCGCCACGAACGACGTGAGCGGATTTATCGCGACGAGTGATTTGCTTTTGACCGGTCGCGGGGGACGACGGCTAAGCCGCCAGGCCGTCAGCGCCGCTTACGCGAAAAATGTGGTCGACGCGGTTCGAGGGATTGCTGACGCCGTCTTCGACCACGATCGACCGCCTCAGCGGCGGCCCCGGTCAATCAGATTTTTCGCGGCCAAGCAGACGCGCCATCTCGGCCTCGAGCGAATCGAGATCGGCAAAGGGGTCATCGACTTTGGACGCGGGTTTGCCGCTCGAGGCCGCGTTCGTCTTGTCCACCGGCGGGCGAACATCAGCTGATTTTCGCGCCCAGTCGGGTCCCGACGCCGACTGGACCGGCTTCGGCGCAGGCCGCGCCTGGGCCAAAGCCGCGCTGGCCGGCGGGACGCTCGACACCGTTGGCGCCGCGGGCGGCTCCGCTTTCGCGATTGGAGCGATTGACTCAGCTTTCGAGCCCGCGACCGCCGGTTCTGCCTTCTCCGGACGCCGCGGAGGCGCCGGCGCGACAGGAGACGGGCCCGGGGGATTGCCCGCGCCTCGTGCGGGAGCTGTTTCCGTAGCGCGCCCCGGCGCCCCGCGATTCGGCGAGGCGTTGCCGGGGATGATCGGCGGGGGCATGGTCGCACGCACTTGGGCGGGGCGCGACGGGTCCGCCTGACGCGGCGGCGGACTCGCCGGCGCCGGTCGAGCGGGCTCCGCTGCTTGTGTCGCGGCCGGCGGAGCGGAGGCTGCGCGCGCCGATTCGGGCGCGGACGTTTGGATCGGGACGGCCGGTTGATCGGGAACGGGAGCGGGCGGCTGGGCGGGAGCGGGCGGCTTCGGAACCGCCGGCGCCGCGGTCGGGGCGGCCGGCGCAGCCGGCACAGGCGCGGGCGCCGGGACCTTGGCGGCGATCTTCGGCGGAGGTTCCCCAACGGCCGGTGACGCAGGGAGTGCGGCGGCTTCGGTTCGCCGTACCGGCGTGCTTGGCACAAGCAGCGGCGAAGCCTGGTTGCTCTCGCGCGCCGGAATCACGGCGCGATTGATCTGCGACTCGACCAGAACGTCGTTCGGTCCCCCGATCATGACCAGATGTTCGATGTTGTCGCGACGGATCAGCACAAGCTGCCGCTGCCCATCCAGGCTGAACGCGTCAACCAACCCGAGCCTCGGCTGGCGGGTCCGTCCACCCGGCACACGCAGCCGATGAGCGAAGGTCAGCCGGTAAACAATCGCGAGCGCGACGAGGGCGGCGATGCCGCAAGCCGCAAGGAATCCAATTTGAAGGACCCGACTGTCCGCGAACGGAAGCTCATTCAACCACTGCATGCCCAATCCAACACTTCCGCCGCCGAGCGCAGAACATACCGCTCTTCAATTCGCCAGCCGCACGATGGTTTAGCCCGGCGCCCGAGAAGCAAGATCGGGCGCGGCCCAGTGACCCGGTCTGGCGCGCCGCCTGCGCGCACCGAATCCGATCGACGCGCGCCGATGTCACATTTCATAACAAAATGCGACCCCGTTGAAAACTGCGGCGCTCACCGCACTTTCGCTCTCCTTGAACGGCCCGCCGTCAAGACAGGGCGCGCGGCCCATGGTAGCACACGCTCAACCGCAACTCAGCGCGCTCGCACTGGTCCATGCCGACGCCAATGTCCTTGGGGGTCTGATCCTCAAATGAAATCTCCGCCGCCCCCGCCGGTGGACAGAATCGAGCGAACCGTCAATCCGGTCGCGCTGACGATCCTCCTCGTCTGCATCGCCGGCGCACTTTTGGCAGTGTGGCTTGCGCCGAACGTCATCGGCGCGACGCTGATGACCTGGATGATCGTCATCCTCGCCATCTGCGGCGCCTTCGGATTGCTTCTCTACGCGTTCGGCATGTTGCAACTGCCGACCCGGGCGGCGCGGTTCGACACCACCAAGGCGATCGCCGACTCCAATCCGGACGGCGTCCTCGTCACCGACCGGGAATCGCGTATCGTCTACGCCAACGAAGCCTATCGCGCGCTTTCGGGCGCGCCCGCGGCAAGCGACCTGCGTCCGATCGAACGCCTGTTCACAGGCTCGCCGGACGTCTCGGAGTCCGTTTATCGCCTCTCACAAGCAGCAAAATCAGGCGGGCGCGCGAGCGAGGAGCTTCGTCTTTCGCCGCCGCCCAGCGGCCAGGGCGAGGTCGCCTGGTACCGCATTCGCGTTCGTCCGCTCGAGGGCATGGCGAGAGACGGCCTGGTGGTGTGGACGGTCTCGGATGAGACGCGCGACCACGACCGGCACGAAACCTTTTTTCAGGATCTACAGCACGCGATCGACTATCTCGACCATGCGCCGGCGGGGTTTTTCTCCGCCGAGCCTGACGGCTCGATCGCGCATATGAACGCGACGCTCGCGGGCTGGCTCGATTATGATCTCGCCCAGTTCAGCGCTGGCCGGCTCAAGATCGACGACATCGTCGCCGGAGATGGCGGCGCGATGCTCGCCATCATATCCGGACCGCCCGGCGAAGTAACGACGCAGCAATTCGACGTCGACCTCAAGCCTCGCCAAGGCCGGCTGCTCCCGGCGCGCATCCTGCACAAGGTCGCCTTCTCCGGCGAAGGCGCGCCGGGCCCGTCCCGGTCGTTGGTGATCAATCGTGCTCCGGGCGACATCAAGGGCGAAGATCTGCGTGCGGCGGAGGTGCGCTTCGCCCGCATTTTCAATTCGACCCCGGTCGCGATCGCGGCCGTGGACGCCGTGGGCGCGGTGCTGCGTCCCAACGCCGCGTTTGCGCGCCTAGCCCAAGCCGCTTCCAAGGCCGAGGCGGCCAAGGGACGGCTGTCGATTTTTGACCTTGTCGCCGAGCGTGATCGCGCGCCTTTAAGCGCATCGATCGAGGCGGCGGCCCAGGGCAACGGCGAAATCGCGCCCCTCGACGTTTCGCTCGAAGGAGCGGGCGGCGCGCGTTCGGCGCGGCTCTTCGTCTCGGCCGCCGATCCGCGGAGTGACGAGGGTGCAAGCGCGACCCTCTTCGCTCTCGACACAACCGAGCAACGCACCCTGCAAGAGAACCTCGTGCAAAGCCAGAAGATGCAGGCCATCGGCCAGCTCGCCGGCGGGGTCGCGCACGACTTCAACAACGTGCTGACCGCGATCATCGGCTATTCCGATCTCCTGCTCGCCAATCACCGCCCGACCGACCCGTCCTTCCAGGACATCATGCAAATCAAGCAGAACGCCAATCGGGCGGCGGGCCTCGTGCGGCAATTGCTTGCCTTTTCGCGTCGTCAGACTTTGCGTCCCCAGACGCTGCAGCTCAACGACGTGTTGTCGGAATTGCAGATGCTGCTGCGCCGGCTGGTCGGCGAGCAGATCCAGCTCGACGTGATTTATGGCCGCGACTTGTGGCAGGTGAAGGCGGACCTCAACCAGTTCGAGCAGGTGATCGTCAATCTCGTCGTCAATGCGCGCGACGCCATGCGTGACGGCGGCAAGATCACGCTGCGCACGCGCAATTTTCCCGCCGCCGAATGCGGCAGCCTGAAAGAGGTGGATGTCGCCGCCGCGGATTACGTGCTGGTCGAGGTGGAGGACACGGGTCACGGGATTCCGCCCGAGGTCCGGGCCAAGATCTTCGAACCCTTCTTCACCACCAAGGAGGTTGGCAAAGGCACCGGCCTCGGCTTGTCGATGGTCTACGGCATCGTCAAGCAGACGGGCGGGTATGTGTTCTGCGACAGCGAGCCGGGCGCCGGTGCGACGTTCCGGGTTTTGCTTCCTCGGCGCCTCGCCGACGACGTCGACGAGCCGGTGAAGACCGAAGCCCCCAAACCGGTCGCGGATCTGACCGGCCGGGGCGCGATCCTCTTGGTCGAGGACGAAGAGGCGGTGCGCGCTTTTGCCTCGCGCGCGCTCGCTTCGCGCGGCTATACGGTGCTGGAGGCGGAAACAGGACTCGACGCTTTGCGCGTCGTTGAGGCCGCAAGCGAGCCGATCGACCTCATCGTTTCGGACGTCATCATGCCGGAAATGGACGGCCCGACCATGCTGACGGAACTGCGCAAACGCGGATTGACGGCCAAGGTCATTTTCGTCTCCGGCTACGCGGACGACGCCTTCGCGCGAAATCTGCCCGAGGGCCAGGACTTCGTGTTCCTGCCCAAGCCCTTCTCGCTCAAGCAGCTCATCGAGACCGTCAAGGGCCTGATGAATTGACGACGAGGGCTCGGGCGTTAGAGATATCTGCTCACAAGCGCCGTTCGAGACGCGCCTTCGGCGCTCCTCACGACGAGGGCGTTGTACAAGGACCCAAACATTGATGCGTTTTGAAGGAACCGCCACTTATGTGGCCGGCGACGAACTGAAGACTGCGGTCAACGCCGCAATCGCGCTCGAGCGTCCGCTGCTCGTCAAGGGCGAGCCCGGCACCGGCAAAACGCTGCTCGCGCAGGAGATCGCCGCCGCGATCGGCGCCCCGTTCATCGCCTGGCACGTCAAATCGACGACGCGAGCCCAGCAGGGCCTCTATGAATATGACGCCGTCTCGCGCCTGCGCGATTCGCAACTGGGCGATCCGCGCGTGTCCGAGATCGCCAACTACATTCGCCGCGGCAAGCTGTGGGACGCCTTCGTTTCGCCCCTTCGCCCGGTGCTGCTGATCGACGAGATCGACAAGGCGGACATCGAATTCCCCAATGACCTCCTGCTCGAGCTCGATCAGATGGAGTTTCACGTCTACGAGACCGGAGAGACGGTCAAGGCGCGCGTGCGGCCCGTCGTCATCATCACCTCCAACAACGAGAAGGAGCTGCCCGATGCTTTCCTGCGCCGCTGCTTCTTTCACTACATCCGCTTTCCCGACACCGAGACGATGCGCAGGATCGTCGAATCGCACTATCCGTCGATCAAGCCGCGGCTCGTGGAAGAGGCCATGCGGTCGTTCTTTACGCTGCGCGAGACACCGGGACTGAAAAAGAAGCCGACCACTTCGGAGCTGCTCGACTGGCTGAAGCTTCTGCTTAATGAGGATATTTCGCCAGAGGTGCTGCGCGAGCGCGACGCCAAGAAATTGATCCCGCCGCTGCACGGGGCGCTGCTCAAGAACGAGCAGGACGTGCATCTGTTCGAGCGGGTGGCGTTTTTGAGCCGGCGCGAGCGCTGACCGGCGGATTGGGTTCGCCTCCAAATCGACATCGTTCCGACAGCCTCCGCTGGTAGCGAAACCGCATGGGTTCGAAGTCCGTCCTCATCTCAGGCGCGGGAATCGCCGGGCCGACGCTCGCCTTCTGGCTCGCCGCCGGCGGCTTCAAACCCACGCTCGTCGAACGGGCGTCCGAGCTTCGGACAGGAGGCTACGTCGTCGACTTCTGGGGCCTCGGCTATGACATCGCCGAGCGCATGGGGCTCAGGCCTGACCTCGAGGCCGAAGGCTATCACATCCGCGAGCTTCGCGTGGTCGGCGACAGCGGCGAAAAGCTCGCCGGATTTGGCGTCGCGACCATTCGCTCGCTGGCCGGAGGCCGCTTCGTCACCATTCCGCGCAGCGTCCTTTCCCGGCTGCTATTCGACAGGGCCGCCCCCCGGACCGAAATCATGTTCGGCGATCAGATCATTGCAATCGACGAGGACGCGGACGGCGTGACTGTCGCCTTCGAGCGCGCGCCTGCCCGGCGTTTCGATCTCGTCATCGGCGCGGACGGCCTGCATTCGAACGTGCGCAAGCTTGTCTTTGGCCCGGAGCCGAGTTTCGAGACCGATCTCGGCTATGCGATCGCGGCCTTTGAGACGGAAGGCTACCGTCCGCGGGATGAGGACGTATACGTGCTGCACAACGCGCTCGGCGCTATGGTCGGGCGCGTCGCCCTGCGCAACGACCGGAGCCTCTTTATCTTCATCTTCACGGCGGAGAATGGCGCTCTGCCCGAGGATATCGCCCCGCAGAAGAGCCTTCTGCGCGAGCGATATGGAGGCGCAGGCTGGGAATGCGGCAAGATCCTTTCCCGCCTTGACCAGGCGACCGATCTCTATTTCGATCGCGTGAGCCAGATCCGGATGGAGCGCTGGTCAAGAGGCCGCGTCGCGCTTGTTGGCGACGCCGCCTTCTGCGTGTCCCTTGCCGCTGGACAAGGTTCGGCGCTCGCCATGACCGCGGCTTACGTGCTTGCGGGCGAACTGGCCCGGGCGGACGGGCGCCATGAGGAAGCCTTCCGCGCCTACGAGACGTTGCTGCGCTCCTATGTCGGTCTGAAACAGAAAGGGGCGGAACGGTTCTCAGCGGCCTTCGCGCCGCGCACCCGGTGGGGCCTGAAAGCCCGAAACCTTGTTGTGAGCGCCCTGTCCCTGCCCGGCGTCGGCCGCTTGGTCATCGGCCGCGATCTCATCGACAACCTTGCGCTTCCCGACTACGCTTAGCCGAAACCCATGCGGGATGCAGCGTAGACTGTCACGTGGGTCGCGTCTCAAGCTTGAGATCTGAGGGTATTGACCAGCGCTCGCCCAGCGGCCGGTCCAGTGATAGACTGAGCCGGAAACATAGGAACGGACGACCGTGACCCTTGGTCCAGACATTTTTTTCAAGGCGCGAAGTTCGCGCGCGCGGCCTTATGAACAGTACCGTTTGAAGGGCGAGTCCGTCGTTTGCGAGCGCGTGACGCCGAATGCGCGCTCGCCCGGCGCCCCGCAGATCAAGCCTTTACAGTCCTGGACAATTGACGAGTTCACAGCCGCCAACGTGCCGGTGCCCGCGAAGGCGGCTTTGCAGGAATATTTGAGGGAGAAGCATAAGGCCTAAGGAGGAGAGGCGGCCGATGTCGTCGGCGCGCTCCGTCACAGGTCCTATGAGGTCGCCGCGCACAATCTCCTGCCGCATTCGAAGACCAGAGCTTGCCAATCCTCGAGCGCTTGCGCAATCTTCGTTGATGCGCCGATTGTTTCTCGTTCGTCACGCCAAGGCCGAACTCTCCGTCGGGCGTGACGATTACGCGCGCAAGCTGACCGAGCGCGGCCGCACGGACGCGAGGCGAGTCGCCAAGGCGCTGGCTGCCCGCCACTTTCTTCCGGATGTTCTCATCCATTCCGGAGCGGCGCGCGCCAGGCTGACGGCCGAGATCTTCGCCGCCGAGTGGGGAAACAACGTCGCACTTGAAAAGGACGCCCGCCTTTATGACGCGTCCCTCACGACGTTGCTCGACCGCGCGCTAGCCCTCGCCGACGCGCACAAACGCGTGGCTCTGGTCGGCCATAATCCCGGTCTCGGCGAACTGGCGACGGCGCTGACCGGCTCGGGCGCCGAGCCCGAACGGCGGCGTCTGGCGGCGAAATATCCGACCGGCGCCGTCGCAGTTCTGGACTTCTCGATTGAGCGGTGGAAGGAGGTCGAGCGCGGTTCAGGAAAGCTGGCGCTGTACCTCACGCCCGCGGAACTCGAGGCGAACGCGGACTGACGCTCGCGAAGAGAGCCGGAGGCGCTTTCCGCGACGCCAAGAGCCCCGCCCGGCGTCCCACTGTCCAAACGGGCGCGCGCCGCCTAAATAGGCCCGGGTTCGGCGCGGATTTTTCCTTGTCAGGGTTCAGCGATTTCATCTTCGAGGCCGAGCTCGTCGCCCGTTCGATCGGCGACTATTTCTCCGGCGCTCCCCTGCGCCTGGGGGTGACGGGACTCTCTCGCGCCGGCAAGACGGTGTTCCTGACCGCGCTCGTCAACAATCTGATGGCGGGCGCGCGTCTGCCGGTGCTGGCCGCTTCCGCCGAGGGGCGCATCACTCGGGTGCGGCTCGAACCGCAGCCTGACGACGCTGTCCCGCGCTTCGCCTACGAGGAGCATCTGAAAAGCCTCTCGGGACAGGATCGGCGCTGGCCAGAATCGACCCGCCGCATCGGCCAGCTGAGGCTGACGATCAAGTTCGAGAGCGCTTCCGGCTGGGGCTCGCGAGGCCAGACGCTTACGGTCGATATCGTCGACTATCCCGGCGAATGGCTGCTCGACCTGCCGCTCCTCGACAAAAGCTATGCCGAATGGTCGCGCGAGACGCTTACCGCAAGTGAGACTTCGGCGCGCGCGCCGCTGGCGGAACAATGGCGCGCCGCAATGGTCGGCTTGGATCCGGACGCTGACGCTGACGAGGAGGCGGCCCGGCGCATCGCCGAATTGTTCACCGCCTATCTCAAGCGGGCGCGCGATGATGTCTATGCGCTCTCAACCTTGCCGCCCGGCCGGTTCCTGATGCCCGGCGATCTCGCCGGCTCGCCTGCTCTGACCTTTGCGCCGCTTCCGCTCAACGATGACGCGACGATCGCGCCTAGCTCGCTCCCGGCGATGATGGCGCGCCGTTACGAGGCCTATAAGGCGCATGTGGCGAGGCCTTTCTTTCGCGATCATTTCGCCCGGCTCGATCGGCAGATCGTGCTCGTCGACGCGCTTTCCGCGCTCAATTCCGGGCCCGCTGCGGTCAAGGATCTCGAGAACGCGCTGACCGAGGTCATGCGCGCCTTCCGCGCCGGGCGCTCTTCCTATTTCGCTTCGGTCTTCCGACCCCGCATCGACCGCATCTTGTTCGCGGCGACCAAAGCCGACCATCTGCATCACAAGAGCCACGACCGGCTGGAGGCGATCCTGCGCGCGCTGACGTCAAAAGCGATCGCGCGCGCGGAGGGAGTCGGGGCGGAGATCGACGTGATCGCGCTGGCGGCGGTCCGCGCCACCCGCGAGGCCGAGATCAGGACCGGCGACGAGACGCTCGACGCCATCATCGGCGTACCCGAAAAGGGCGAGACGATTGGCGGGCAAATGTTCGACGGAATCGCCGAAGCGGCCGTCTTTCCCGGAGAATTGCCGGCTGATCCGGACACGATCTTCGAGGGCGACGCGATCGCCTTGCCCGAGGCCGACAACGACTGGCGGTTCGTGCGCTTTCGCCCGCCGCTGACCCAGCGTGGCGAACCCGCGCCGCAGATCCGGCTCGACCGCGCGCTGCAATTCCTGATCGGGGACCGTCTCGCGTGAGCCAGCGCGCGCCCCGCCCCCGCGCCTTTCGCCTCGACGATTCGCGGGTCGCGGTCGACGATCAGCCCGCGTCGCTTATCCCTGAAGCGATCATTCGCTCGCAGAACGATCCAATACCCGCCGCCGCGCCGGCGCCGATCGACGAAGCGGAGCTTGAGGTCGAGGCGGCGCAGAAATCGGGACTCATCGCCCGCTCGCGCGTCACCCTCGGCGGTCTGGCCTGGACGGGGCTCGGCGGCCTGATCTCGCTGGCCTTGGGCCTATGGGCGACCAACCTCATCGAAGGGCTGTTCGCCAGAGCGGAATTGCTCGGGATCATCGGGGTCGTGTTTGGCCTCGTGCTCTTGATCGGCCTCATCGGCCTCGCGGCGCGCGAGATCCTCGCGGTCGCTCGCCAGACGCGGATCGCCGAAATGCATTTGGCTTTGGCTAAGGCGCGTGCGGCTGACGATCGCGCCGCCGCCCGCCGCCTGGTCGGCCAGCTCGTCGCGCTTTATCGCAACCGGCCGGAGACGGCGCGAGCGCGGGCGCAAGTCGAGGAAGCGAGGCGCGCGATCATCGACGGGCGCGACCTCATCGACGTCACTGAGCGCGCGCTTCTGCGGCCCCTCGACGACAAGGCACAAGCCGAAATCGCCGCCGCCGCCAAGCGCGTGTCGGTCGTGACCGCGATCAGCCCTCGGGCGATCCTTGACGTCGTATTCGTTGTCGCTCAGATCATCCGCTTGGTTCGGCGCATCGCCGAGATCTACGGCGGCCGGCCCGGCCTGCTCGGGCTCATCAAGCTCGCGCGCTCCATCGGCGCCCATATCGCGATCACCGGCGGCATGGCGGTCGGCGACAGCCTGCTCCAACAGATCGTCGGCCACGGCATCGCCTCGCGCATTTCCGCCCGCATGGGCGAGGGCGTGTTGAATGGCATGCTCACGACGCGCGTCGGACTTTCCGCGCTCGCCGTCTGCCGGCCGATGCCCTTTTCCGTCGACAAGCCGCCCGGCGTCTCCGACGTCGCGCCGTTCCTGTTCAACAAGGGGGAGGAGAAGGCTCGGACTTGAGCCGCGGCTTCCGCTTCAAACCACATGCTCAAGCGTGCTCGGCCCGACGCTCGCCAGCACGCCGATATGGACGTCGAACCAATAGCCCTGCAGTGTCAGCCGGCCCGCGTCGACCGCCTCGACGATCCACGGGAAAGTCATGAGATTGGCGAGCGAAAGGCGCACCACCTCCGCTTCGATCCGTTCGAGCCGCCCCTCCGGCTTCTCCCCCGCTGCGAGGAGCGCGGGCTTGCCAAGCTCGACCCAGGTCGCGATGAAATCCTGCGCCTGCGGCGGCGGGCCGTAGGCCATCGCCTTGACCCCGCCGCACTGCCCGTGTCCCAAGACCACCAGCCGCGGAATTTTGAGCACCTTGACGCCAAATTCCAGCGCCGCGCTCGTTCCGTGGTGTCCGGGGTCAGGCGTATAGGGCGGTACGAGCGCTGCGACATTCCGCACCACGAACAATTCCCCGGGCACCGCCCCGAAGATGGTCTGCGGATCGACGCGAGAATCCGAACACGCGATGACCATCGCCTCCGGGCTCTGTCCCCAATGTGCCAAGGCCTCGTAACGCGCTCGCTCGGCCGGCCAGATTTCGGCGCGAAACCGGCGGTAACCTTCGATCAGCGGGTCCATGGAACCGGTTTCGTAACGCAGAGCGGATATGCTGCACTGCGATAGGGCGCCAGCGGCGGCGACGCAAGGACCCGATGCCGCGCGCCTCACTCGACTGAGGCCGCGCAGCTTTTCGCTGGCGAAGGCGGAGCGGGTGGAGTTATGTGCGCACCGCCGGCCGGGAGCCGAACCAACAGCGAGAGTAATAAATGATCCGCGTCGTCGCCGTCATCACCGCCAATCCGGGCCGCCGTGAGGAGCTTCTGGCCGCCTTTCGCGCCAACGTTCCCAATGTGCATGCCGAAAAGGGGTGCATCGAATATGCCGGCCATATCGACGCCGCGACCGTTGGCCCGTTTCAAACCGAATACGGCCCGGACTCGCTTGTCGTTCTCGAATCCTGGGAAAGCCCGGAGGCGCTGAGGGATCACGTCGCGGCCCCTCACATGAAAGCCTACTCGCAGAAAACCAAGGATCTGATCGCCAAACGGACGATTCACATCCTGTCCGCGATCGACTAGATCGTCTTATCGGGCGGAGCGGCCGAGTTCTTCCGCCTTCGGCATGGGCGCTCGAACCAATCCCAGGGGCGCGGCGCTGGGCGACGCGCTTGAACACAGAGATTTGGATTGCGGTCTCGCCGGAATATTGCTGTCTTGTCAGAATAAACATGGGAGCACCCGTGTTTAGCGGGGGCTTATTGTCGGGGAGAGGCTCATGAAACGCTTATTGGCGGTGGCTATGGCGCTCGCTTGCGGCATGACCGCCGTGTTGGCCGACACCGATCCGATCGCCGAGCGACGAGCGCTCATGAAGCACGACGGCGAGGCCGCAAAGACGCTGTTCGGCATGTCGAAGGGCAAGATCCCGTTCGATCTGGCGACGGTGAAGGAATCCTTGAAGACGCTCGACGAAGGCGCGACGAAATCCGCGGCTTTGTTTCCCGACACCAGCAAGACCGGCGGTGGGACGGCGGCGCTCCCCGCGATCTGGGAGAACAAGGCGGACTTCGAGGCCCGCTTCGCCCAGTTCGTCAAGGACGTCCAGGCCGCCCAGGCCGGAATCACGGACGAGGCGACGTTCAAGCAATTCGCACCGGCCGTGTTCAAGAACTGCGGCGGCTGTCACGAACTTTACAAGGCCAAAAGCGGCTAAGACTTGAATTCGTCCGCGCGCGCATATTCGACATCGCCTGCGCGGATGAGATGGATCGCCGTCGCCCTGGCGCTCGTCGTCATGGCCGGGGCGGCGCTGGCCTGGGCGCTATCGGCGCCTCAGCCGCGCTATTCGGCTGAGGCATGGCAAGCTCTTGGCCTGTCGGGCGACGCCGCTGCTGGGCGGCTCGTTTTTTACGCCGGCGGCTGCGAGTCGTGCCACAAGTCGCCACGCCAGGACGATCCTTTAAAGCTTGGCGGCGGGCTCGAACTCAAGACGCCGTTCGGGTCGTTCTACCCGCCGAACATCTCCACCGATCCGGTCGATGGAATTGGCGCCTGGCGCCCCGTCGATATCGCCAATGCGCTCTTGTCTGGCGTTTCTTCAAACGGCGGCCATCTCTACCCTGCCTTCCCCTACACATCCTATCAGCGCATGACCCCGAAGGGTGTGGAGGATCTCGCGGCGTTCCTGGGCACTGTGCCGCCGGTCAAGGGCAAAGCGCCGGCGAACGCCCTCCCCTTTCCCTTCTCCATCCGGCGCGCTGTGGGCTTGTGGAAGCTCCTCTATTTCGACAACGCCGGCCTCCGCCCCGACCTATCCCAAAGCGAACAATGGAACCGCGGCCGTTATCTCGTCGAGGGCCCCGGCCATTGCGGCGAATGCCACACGCCGCGCGGCTTCCTGGGCGAGATGGACTTGAAGCGCGCGCTCGCCGGCGCGCCCTTGCCGGACGGTCACGGCAAGGCGGCGAACCTTAGAGGGGGCGACTTTCTGAATTGGACCGAGGCCGACATCGTCGAGGCTTTGACCAGCGGCTTCACCCCTTCCGGCGACGTGCTCGGCGCCGGCATGACGGCGGTTGTTCGCAACCTTGCCGAATTGCCCGAATCCGACCGTCAGGCGATCGCTCTTTATCTCAAGAGCCTGCCCCCGCTCGGACCCGCCGCGCCAGCGCCAGCGAAGCCTTAATCTATTGCGCTGCCTCAAGCGCCAGTGAAGCCATCGGGCACGAGCCCAATCAGAACCGCCGTTCCGGATTGCCTTCACCAGCGCGAAGGAGGATGATCGAACAAAGCGACTCCTGAAACTTCCATCGAAGAAGGGGCTTTCATCTGAGGCTCGACGTGCCTTCCTCTAACGCCCCGGTGGTGGACGTTATCGACGACGTCCCCACCTATGAAGTGCTCGTCCAAGGCGTGGTGGATTACGCCATCTACATGCTCAGCCCCGAGGGGCTGGTGACGACCTGGAACTCGGGCGCGGAGCGGATCAAGGGCTATTCGGCGGCAGAAATCATTGGCGCTCATTTTTCGCGCTTCTACACCGACGAGGACCGCGCCGCCGGCGTTCCCGAACAGGCGTTGAAGACCGCCTTGGAGGTCGGTCGCTACACCGCCGAGGCTTGGCGGCGGCGCAAGGATGGAAGCCTTTTTTGGGCTCTGGTGGTTATCGATGCAATCCACAAAGACGGTAAGCTGATCGGCTTCGCCAAAGTCACGCGCGACATGACCGCCCAGCACGAGGCGGCGGTGGTGGCGGCGGAGACCGAGCGTCGTTTCCGCCTGCTCGTCCAGAGTGTGACGGACTACGCCATCTACATGCTCGATCCTCTGGGACGCATCACCAATTGGAATACCGGGGCTCAGCGTATCAAGGGCTATACCGCGGCTGAGATCGTGGGCGAGCATTTCTCGCGCTTTTATACACCGGAAGACATCGCGAACGGCGTTCCCGGAAGGGCGCTCGAGACGGCGCTGCGTGAAGGCCGCTTCGAAGCCGAAGCCTGGCGTGTCCGCAAGGACGGGAGCCGGTTCTGGGCCAACGTCGTGATCGACCCGATCCTGGAAGACGGCAAGCTGCTTGGCTTTGCCAAGGTCACCCGGGACCTGACCGAGCGCCGGAAGGGCGAGATTGAGCTGGAGCAATCGCGCGAACAGCTTTTGCAATCGCAAAAAATGGAAGCGGTCGGCCAACTGACCGGCGGCCTCGCGCATGATTTCAACAATCTGCTCACCGGCGTCATTGGCAATCTCGAGCTGATCAAGGCGCGCATTGCGCAAGGGCGCCTCAGCGACCTCGATCGCTATGCGGCGGGCGCGCTGGGTTCCGCCAACCGCGCCGCCGCCCTGACGCAACGTCTGCTCACGTTTTCGAGACGGCAAACGCTCGATGCAAAGCCAACCGACGGGAACAAGCTGATCTCGGACATGGTCGAGCAACTGATCAAGAACGTGATCGGTCCGCAGATCGAGAATAGGGTCGAACTCGCGAAGGACGCGTCGCTGATTCTCTGCGATCCCAATCAGCTCGAAACCGCGCTGCTCAACCTCTGCATCAACGCCCGCGACGCCATGCCGGAGGGAGGCGTACTGACGATCAAGACAAACAATCTGGCGCTCGACAAAGTCGTCGCCAGCACACTGGACCTTTTGCCGGGCGAGTATATTGCGATCACTGTCAGCGACACCGGCGTCGGCATGCCGCCAGATGTGGTTGCGCACGTCTTCGAGCCGTTCTTCACCACCAAGCCGCTTGGCGTGGGCACGGGGCTAGGCCTGTCGATGGTCTATGGTTTCGTCCGACAATCCGGCGGCCAGGTGACGGTGAAATCGGAAGTCGGCAAAGGGGCCACAATCAGCATGTATCTCCCCCGTGCTGACCACGACGAGACGGCGGACCAGGAGAGCGTGTCGACCCCTGCCAGCGCAGCGGCTGCCGGCCACACCGTCGTCGTGGTCGATGACGAAGCGATGATAAGAATGCTCATCGTCGATGTCCTGCAAGACTTGGGTTATCTCGTGCTGGAGGCGTCAACCGGCGCAGCGGGACTGAAGGCGATCCGTTCGAACGCCAGGATTGATCTGCTGATCACGGATGTTGGGTTGCCTGGCGGGATGAACGGCCGGCAATTGGCCGAAGCGGCGCGGCAGGCGCGGCCTGACCTGCAAGTTTTGTTCATCACTGGCTATGCGGAGGCTTCAACCGCCGGCGCCGGCGGCCTGGGGCCTGACATGCACGTTCTCACCAAACCGTTCACGCTGGAAGCGCTTG
The DNA here is from genome assembly GCA_963726105.1 of uncultured Alphaproteobacteria bacterium. Taxonomy (GTDB): domain Bacteria; phylum Pseudomonadota; class Alphaproteobacteria; order Rhizobiales; family Beijerinckiaceae; genus Roseiarcus. Next base: position 370,492 of record CAVSBJ010000004.1, on the reverse strand, counting down.
CCGGCAAGATGAGCGCGCTCTTGGGGAAGTGACTGGCGGCGGAGCGTCAAGCCTCATCGGACCGTCCACACGGGGGATCCCGGCGGCGACGATCAGGCCCACGCCAAGGCTCGGCTCGCGGAACAGTTTCAGCGATACGACTTGAGCCATCGGCGCCTCGATCGACGCCGGCTGAGCGCTCCGCTCGGTGCATCAGAAAAGTCTAGCGACGAACCGGGATCAAACGCGCCGCGACCCTGTTCACCTGGCGGACGCCAGTCAGCGCGGAAGGTCCTGGAGGCGACGCGAATGAAAGCCAAAGTTCTTGCAGCAATAATGTTCGTCCTTGTTCCGAGCTTGGCGCTCGCCCAATCCAGCGATCAGAAGCAGGGCAAAATGAACCAATCCGGCAATGAAGACGGGCAAGCCTCGGCGCCAGGGAAGAACGGCAATGGCTCGGACGCCAATGGCGCGGCGACGCCGGGCGGGACCGGATCCGACGCGAATGCAAGCACCGCGCCGTCGTCCAAGCCTCCGTCAAAGGCGCCGTGAGACGGCGCAGGGCAGCATGCGGTCGACAGACCTGACAACAGGCGTATGCGCTGCTAACCTTTGCTCCTTTGCATCACGAGCGTTCGCCGAACTGCGATAGTCGGGTCGCGGCCGAGGAGCGCTCGGGGTTACAATTTCGTGAGCTTAAGGCCTGTGTCTTGCCAACAAGGGCAGCAAGACTGCGCGTCGGCGACACGTGTCGATATATCGGACACTTGAAGATGTCTGCCATCAAACTGACTTCACGGAGGGGAACATGGATCTCGGATTGAAGGGCCTGCGCGCAGTCGTGACCGGCGGCAGCAAGGGCATCGGTCGCGCCGCAGCCGATATTTTTGCGCAGGAAGGCGCGAGCGTCGCCATCTGCGCCCGCAACGCGGACGAAGTGAAGGCCGTGGTCAAAGACCTCAACGCCAAGGGCGTGCAGGCCTACGGGGCTGCAGTCGACGTAGCCAACAAGGCCGCGCTTCAGAAATTCATCGCCGACAGCGCGCGGGCGCTTGGCGGAATCGACATTCTGGTCGCCAACGTCTCCGCCCTCGCCGCCCAGGATGTCGAGGAATCCTGGAGCCAATCGTTCGATGTCGACCTGATGCACACCGTGAACGCGGTCACGGCCGCCCTGCCCTATCTCGAGAAATCCGACCACCCGTCGATCGTCATCGTGTCTTCCGTCTCCGGGCGCGAAGTCGATTTCACCGGTCCGGCCTATGGCGCAATGAAGGCGGCGCTCGTTCATTACGCGCAGAGGCTTGCCAATCAGCACGCGCCGAAGATGATCCGGGTGAATTCGGTTTCGCCGGGCAACACCTATTTCGACGGCGGCATCTGGCAGAATATCGAAACGAACCTGCCTGATCTTTTCAAGAGCGCCCTTTCGTTGAACCCGACCGGGCGGATGGCGAAACCGGAGGAGGTCGGCCGCGGCATCGTCTTTCTGGCGAGCCCCGCCTCGAGCTACACGACGGGCACCAATCTCGTGATCGATGGAGCCCTGACGCGCGGCGTCCAGCTCTGAGTGGGCGGCTGTCGGCAATCCAAAAGCCTCAGCGAGAGGCCTTCTTCGACGCGCGCCTAGCCGACCGGCTCCTCTGCCGGTGGTTGACGAACGCCCGTTACAACCGCGCCCAGAGCCTTTCGTCATGGCGGTCTTGAGCCGGCTATCCACGCTGGGCCGTGTCCACGGCAAGGCCATGAGTGGATGATTGTCGCGTGCAGCGCGCGGCTCCGAATAAACATGATAGGAGAAAAAACTTCTCTTTTTGGGAAATCTATGCTATTGTTGCGGATCGTCAAGCTCGAGACGTCTCTCGTGAGACCCTCGCCGCGTCGCCCTCATCCGGCGGGCTCGCCCGCTACCTTCTCCCCAGGAAAGGGGACAGCACACCCGCTCCCTGCTCGCCTCGAAAGAGAGCCGGGATGAGGGGGTTGCTCACGTTCAACGGAGCCGCGTCTTGCTCATGATCTTCAGAGTTCGGGCAGCTCCTTGAGACCATTACCGCAGCGCTCATAATGATTCCAATGCCTTACGACACTCTTGGCGAAACGTTTCCATTCGCGTCGCGAAGCAGTCGTTTCGTTTCCGCCGCTTTTGGCCTCGTCGAGGCTCAAAAATGCAAACGGGGAGGTCGACTCCATCCCCGTCTTGCCCGCTTCAGAAAGGGCGCGATCGGGAAGACCTCAGCTGAGAAAAAGTTGCGCGAAAGCGCACTTAAGTCCATGAAATCTTTGCCGCGCGTAAACTTGTGCGCGAGCCGTGCGTCCGGCTCGCTTGCGGGGGCGAGCGAGAGATCTACAAGTCCTGGCTGCGCGCGGCCCCAGCGTTCTCCCGAGCGGTGTCAGGCTTTGGAGACAACACGCGCTCATAAGTCGCAATATATTTGCGAGCTTCGTTCTCCCAGACGAACGCCTCCGCCGAAAGCTTCGCCGCCGCGGCTGCCGAGCGCGCGCGCAAGGCCCCGTCCTGCATCAAGCGAAGGCAGGCCTCAGCAAGCCCCGCCGGATCAGGCGATGGCGCATAAACTCCGGCTTCTCCCAGAAGCCGCTTGGTCTCTTTGAGAGGGTAGCACGCGGTCGGAATCCCCAAAGCGCAATATTCGAACACTTTGTTCATGCTCATGAGGTCGTTGGCCTCGTTCAACGGATCGGGGATGACGCCGATGTCGAAGGCGCTGAGATACGCAAGCAGCGTCTCGCCCTTGAGGTAGCCGGTGAAGTGAATGAAATCTTCGACCTCGAGCGAGCGCGCGAGGTCGCGCACCAATTCGAGGGCCGGGCCGGAGCCTACGACAATTGCGCGAAAGTCGCTAAATCCGCTGACCTTGATGAGATGGGCGACCGCGCGCACGAGATGGTCGACGCCATCCTGCTCGTTGATAATTCCGACATAGCCAAGCACGAACTTGCGCCCGCGGCGCAGCCCGGGCTCGGGCTCGACGCGACGGATGCGCATGCGATCAGGCACCCCATAGACGACCTCGACCTGAGAGGGACTTTTGCCGCCGCGGCTTATGGCGATGTCTTTGAATGTCGCGTTGGCGGTGATGACGTGGTCGGCGGTTCTGTAGCTCATGCGCTCGAAAAACCGGAGCGCCCGATAAAGAAGCCCTTTCTTGCCGAATTTAACGACAAACAATTCCGGCGAGACATCGTGCTGATCGAAGATGAACCGCTTGCCCATGAGCTTGAATGGCAGAACGGCGAGAAAGATGAGGTCGGGCGGATTGCAGGCCTGGACGATCGAAAAGCCGCGTTCGCGATAAACTTTGAACAAGAGCCGGAGCTCGTGGAACAGCGCGGTTGAATATTCGCGGAGATAGGCAAGCGCGCCACGCCCCTCCGGCGGCAGCGGATGCCGGTAGATCGCAATGTCGTCGATGACTTCGAACGCCTTCGGAAAGTCGGCGTTGGTCGGACAGATCACCGACACAATCCACCCGGCGCGATGGAGGGCCTGAGCCTCCTGCCAAACCCGGCGATCGAAAGGCACAGGCAAGTTTTCAACGACGATGACACAAGAGCGGGCTTGGCGCGCGAGCGGCATGAAAGACCTTCGATTGTCCGGATTCGCGGCTTCGTTAGGGACGGCGACGCTGTTCACTGCGCCGCGGCGCGCGCAGGAGCGGCGTCGCGCCCGCCTCAGCCCTCCCCGCCGAATCCCCGGCCAACGCAAACATAGCGAAACCCATGCGCCTTCATCGTTTCGATCGGATAAATGTTGCGCAAGTCGATCATGATCGGGGTCGTCAAACTGCCTTTGACCCGAGCGAGGTCGAGAGCACGGAACTCGTCCCACTCGGTCACGATGACCGCGGCATCCGCGCCTTTGACACAAGCATAGGCGTTGTCCGCGAACTCGACGCCGGGAAGCAGCGGCCTTGCGGTTCGAACGCCTTCCGGGTCGTAAGCGACAACGCGCGCACCCGCCGCTTGCAGCTCGGGCACGATGACGAGGCTCGGCGCGTCACGCATGTCGTCAGTTTTGGGCTTGTAAGTGAGGCCGAGGACGGCAATGCGTTTTCCGGCGACGGAGCCGCCACAGGCGCTGATGATTTTCGCCGCCATCGCTGTTTTTCGCTTGTCGTTGACGTCGACCAGAGTCTCGACAAGCCGGATCGGCGCTTTTGCCTCGGCGGCCAGCTTCGTCAGCGCCAGCGTATCCTTGGGGAAGCAAGACCCGCCGAAGCCCGGCCCGGGATTCAGAAACTTGCGTCCAATACGGTCGTCGAGGCCGATACCGTGGGAGACATCAAGAACGTCGGCGCCGAGCCGCTCGCACAGGTCAGCAATTTCGTTGATGAAAGTCACTTTCATCGCCAGGAACACGTTGGCGGCGTATTTGATCATCTCCGAACTGCGACGGGACGTATAGACGATCCGTCCGCCGTTGCGTTCGATGGGCCTGTAGATCTCCCCCATCACCGCACGCGCGCGTCCGTCCTCCACCCCAATGACCACTCGGTCGGGCCGCTTGAAGTCCTCGATCGCCGCGCCTTCGCGCAGAAACTCCGGGTTCGACACCACGGCGAATGATCCTTGAGGGGCGTGCTTCGCGACGATCCGCTCCACCTCGTCGCCTGCGCCGATCGGAACCGTCGACTTAACCACGACCACCGTGAAGCCTTCGATAATCTCGCTAATGGCGCGAGCCGCGTCGTGAACGAAATGCATATCGGCCGAGCCGACTTCCGCAAGCGAAGGCGTGCCGACGGCGATGAACACCGCCTGTGCCCCGCGCCCGCCCTCTTTCAGGCTCGTCGTGAACGAAAGCCGGCCCGCCGCTTGATTGGCGAGCACCAACTCGCTCAAGCCCGGCTCGTAAATGGGAACGCGACCCTCTCGCAGACCTAAAACTTTGCTCTCGTCGACCTCGACGCAGACAACCTCATGGCCAAAATCAGCCAGACAGGCCCCCGAAACAAGGCCAACATAACCTGCACCCACCATCACAATGCGCATCGAATGAACCCCCGTCCAATCGCCAGCGAGGCCGCCGCCAAGACGCCCTGGCGGCGCGACTACCAAACAATTTCCTCCGGACACCGATATCGAGGGTCCATGCGGCGTTCAAACCGTCATAGTCCGCTCGGGCCGCGCTCGGGCGCGGAGTTCGCTTGCCCGCGGTCGTGCGACACCAGGGCCTTCGACCGGCGGCGAAGCTCGGCGATTGACCGGCCTTATACACGCCGCTAAGCGGGTCCGCCATCGCTCTAATTTGTTAGGGCGCTTCAACGGACGGGACATGGCCGTTTACACCGAAGTCTCGGACGATGCGCTGCGCGCCTTTCTGGCGCTTTATGACATCGGCGAAGCGACCTCGTTCAAGGGCATCGCCGAAGGGGTCGAGAATTCCAACTATCTGTTGCGCACCGCCAGCGGCCAGCATATTCTAACCCTCTACGAGAAAAGGGTGAAAGCCGAGGACTTGCCGTTCTTCATCGGTCTGATGGAGCATCTGGCCGAACGCGGCGTCACCTGTCCTCAACCGGTCCGCAATCGTGCCGGCTCAGCGCTCGGCGAACTGGCGGGGCGTCCGGCGACCATTGTCACATTCCTTGACGGAATATGGATTCGACGCCCCAACCTCCGCCATTGCGGCGAGGTCGGCGCGGCGCTGGCGCGGATGCACTTGGCCGGCGCCGACTTCCCGCTTAAGCGAGCCAACGCTCTGTCGCTCCCAAGCTGGCAACCCCTGTTCCATTCGGCCGAGGCTCGCGCGGACGACGTCGCGCCGCAATTGCGCGATGAGATCGCGGCCGAACTGACTTTTCTTCAGGCTCGCTGGCCAACGAACCTGCCGGCCGGCGTCATCCACGCCGACCTGTTTAACGACAACGTGTTCTTCCTTGGCGAGAACCTTTCCGGCCTTATCGACTTCTACTTCGCTTGCAACGACTCGCTCGTATACGATCTGGCGATCTGCCTGAGCGCCTGGTGTTTCGAACCCGACAACGCCTTCAACGTCTCCAAGGGGCGAGCAATGATCTCCGCCTATGAGCGGCTGCGGCCACTCGGCGGGGCCGAGATCGAGGCGCTGCCGCTCCTGGCTCGAGGCGCGGCGCTGAGGTTCATGCTGACCCGGCTGGTCGACTGGCTCAACGTGCCGCCTGGCGCAAAGGTCGCGCCGAAGAATCCGCTCGAATACCGAGACAAATTGCGCTTCCACCAGCGCGTAAGGTCGGCCGTCGACTACGGTTTGATGCGGTGAGCCGAGGCGTCTCGATCTGGACCGACGGCGCCTGTTCGGGCAATCCCGGCCCGGGCGGCTGGGGCGCCGTTCTGCGCTACGGTGACCACGAAAAGGAGCTGAAGGGCGGCGAAGCGCTCACCACCAACAACCGCATGGAGCTCACCGCGGCGATCGAAGCCCTCAGCTCCTTGAAACGCTCATGCGAGGTCATTCTGCACACGGATTCCCAATATCTGCGTGGAGGAGTCACGGGCTGGATCCATAGCTGGAAGACCAACGGCTGGCGTACTGCGGCCAAAAAACCCGTCAAGAACGAAGACCTCTGGCGCGCCCTTGCCGCGACTACCGAGCGGCACACGATTGCGTGGCGATGGGTCAAGGGCCACGCCGATGACGAATTGAACGTCCGCGCGGACAAGCTGGCCCGAGAAGGCATGGCCCCATTTTTGGACAAGCCGCCGGCGACGGAACGCGTTTGAGGGTATGGCGCCGGGTTCGACGGCGGCCGCGATTTTCGACGGACGGGCGTTGATCTTCGGATCCGACGATCCTTGAGCTTTCATCCTTAGCCGCGACTGGCTTTCGTTGTCACACGGGCCCGCGCGGGCGACGCCCTTCCGGTTGCGTGCCTGAGCAAAGCACCCCGCCTTTGATTTAATGTTGACATATTTACGTAAGATTACTTTAGTGGGTGTTGCGCCGTCGCTAGTTGGTGACAGGTGGCTGGTTAGACTAACCGGCGCGATAAGGATGGCTGTCGAAACGGAAGAAGGCCAGATTTCACCATCTCCTCAGCGCTTTTTAAGTTAAAGCTTTTACTCCCCGCTTACGAATTATTGGTAGTGTACGAACCAGGACGCGTAGCGTCAATGAGACCCCAGAACACTGGCGGCTGTACTATGAACAAGATTCTCGTTGGGGTTGTATCCGCGGCTGATTTTGACCGCGCGCGGGATTACATTTCAGAATTGTCGAATTTTTGCGACTATGACGACTGGCTCGATAGCCGCTACGGCCATTTCATGGGCCTCTCGATGGGCGGCGCAGAAGCGAGTTTGGAAACAATCGCACTCGACGATTTCCTTGACTGGTGTGGCGCGCGGAGGCTGCGTCCGAGCGAGACCGCGCTCGACGCCTGCGCCCAGCATTTCGTGCCGAGTCCCCGCCGCAAACCTCTTTCGGCGGCGAAGCTCGCTTCCTAGGCGGAGTTTACGAGATGAGCGCCTAGGCCGCTCCCCGGGCGATCAAACCGTCTGCTAGGCCCAAAGAGCCTCTCTCTTTCCGCGGGATCGGACTTGAAAAAGGCGAAACGCGCCTCGATCCGCTCTCGGGACTCGTGAAAATCAGCGCCCATACAGCCGAATTCGGCGGTTAGGCCTGGATACGGTCGCGGCTCGCACCATTGCGAAAACAGGAGCACGCGCCGGTAAAACGCCATGTGTTCGAGCCGCGGCGAGGCGACAGCGAAATCAATCTCGAAGTGCGCCGCGGCCATGAAACCCGGTCGCATTGCAATATAGGCGAGTTCCGGATTCGATCCTGAAATTCGAATATCCGCCGCGAGCCGGGTCGTTTCGAGGATAGAAAACCCCGCTCTCAGCTTAGGCCCGACTACGTCGGGATAGACGGCCATGCTGGGAAGAAGCGAATTTTCGCCGATCCCGAGATTGAGCCTGGTCGTGGCGGCCAGTTCGCCGTCGAGGAAGGTCAGCGTGATCCACGCCTTGTCGGCGACGTCATAGTGCTGGTCGAACAGTCTTCGATCGGCCCGGGGTCCCATCAGGTCATTCCGGACGTATGCGTCGTGTCGCAGCTGAAACGCCGCCTCTCGCTCGCAATCCGTCGTCGCGATCCGATGTTCAACCCGCTCTAGAAATCGCAGGACGCGATCCGAAAACGATGTCGGAACGCCGTCGGTTGCCGGATTCATCGAACCCCCGTTCGTCATCGCCGCCCCCGCAGGTTAACAAAACGTGAACCAAAGTAAATCATCCGCGTCCAATTTACGAACGCTGCGGTTAATTTGTCCGGCGGAGGCGGGCCGCCGAAAGGCGCGACAGCGCCCCGGCAGCCCCATCGGCGCATCGAGAGCAAAGAAATCGATCGACGTCCGCAAGCCGCGAAATCGACGCTTTTTCTTCAGCCTTTCGAATGGCTATTCTTACGTCTGGTTTAAGGGACTTTTTAATTCTCGAAGCCGATACTGACGTCCGGTTTACCAATTCCGGCACCCCTGCATGGCGGACGCCCTCCGCAGCGATCAACCCGCACCAAGCGACCAACTGCCTGACGAACTCTATATCGGGTTCGTGGACGGCCTTTTGGTTGACGCCGCTCCGGTTTTCGCCGCGGCGCTCGCCGCGACCTCGATGGAAATCGTCGCCGCGATCGCCGCCAAGAGCATGATCTTGCTTGGAGCGTCGGCTGCCCAGCCCGCCATCGCCGCCGTCCGACTCTTTTGCTTGCACCAGCATGCGACACATCTACCCAGCCCCACGGTCAAGATCGCCCGCAGACGCGAGGTAACCTTCGCCGCCGGCGCTTGCGCCAGTCTGGCGGCGATGTCGCTCTGGACCCTGCTTTCTTATTGGGTGACCAACGATTCCTTTACCCAGTTCCTGAGCGCGACGATGACCATCGCCTATGCGTTCGGGATGCTGACTCGCAGCTACGCGATCTACCGCGGCGTCAATCAGCAGCTCGTCGCGGCCTTTGTTCCTCTAAGCGCGGCGATGCTGATCGCAGGCGGATGGTATCCCGTCACCATCATCGTCGGATTTGTGCCGCTCATTTCCTTCATGAAGGGCTATTCGACCCGCCTGCGAGCGAATTTCTTCGGGGTCGTGACCGCACAGCGCCAGACCGCCATGCTGGCGGCGCGTCTCGACATGGCTCTCAACAACATGTCGCACGGTCTTTGCATGTTGACTCCGGATGGCCGCCTCGTTCTGACGAACGACCAGGCCCTCAAGATGTTCGGCCTCCGCCCTGACGACGCTCCCGTTGGCGCGCATGTGAAATCGGTCCTGGCGAAACTGGTCGGCGCCGGAATCCTCGCGGAGCTGCAATTCGCGCGTCTCGCCTCGATTCTCGCCAACGACCGCAGCGGGGTCGATTTCGTCATCCCGCTCGAAACGCTCGATAATCGCGCGTTTGAGATCACCGTCCACCGCATGACAAGCGAGGGCACCGTTCTGGTCGTTCAGGACGTCACCGAGCGCCGCAACGCCCAGCTCGAAATCAATCGAATGGCGCGATTCAACTCCGTGACCGACTTGCCCAATCGCCGGTGTTTCGAGGAAGAGCTTGGCCTGGCCCTTCGTCGCGACGGCGCCCCAGGCTCCGGCCTGACCGTGATGTTTCTCGACCTCGACGACTTCAAGCAGGTCAACGACAGTCTCGGCCACCGGACCGGTGACAAGCTTCTGGTCGAGATTGCGAGCCGGCTGCGCGCCATCATTGGCCCGCGTGACCTGGTCGCGCGCTGGGGCGGCGACGAATTTGTCATCCTTCACCATCACGAGCCCGCCCAGCTCGAGACCGAGGCCCTCGCCAAGCTCATCATCGACGAGATCAATCGCGCCGTGGTCATCGACGGGAGCGAGGTCATCGTCGGCGCGAGCATCGGCAGCGCCTCGGCGCCGGAGGATGGCTTAAGCCCCGACGCCCTGCTTTCCAAAGCGGATATCGCGCTCTATGCGGCGAAAGCCGACGGGCGCCGGTCCTGGCGGGCGTTCGAGCAGGAGATGGACGCCAAGATCCAAATCCGTCGTCTGATCGAGCTCGAGTTGCGCGCCGCCGTCGCCACCGACCAGATCGAAGTCTATTTCCAGCCCATCGTCTCCGTCGCGACGAGACAGATCGTCGGCTTCGAAGCGCTGGCGCGCTGGCGCAGCACTTTGCTTGGGCCCGTGTCGCCGGCGGAATTCATCCCGATCGTCGAGGAGATCGGGCTGATGGAGGAAATGGGTGCGGCAATGCTGCGGCGCGCCTGCAAGGCCTGCGCGGGTTGGCCGGATGACGTCTGCGTGTCGGTGAACCTGTCCTCCACGCAGTTCCGCAGCGGCAACCTCGAAAGCACGATTCTTGCCGCCCTCGCGCATGCTCAACTCGCGCCGGAGCGCCTCGACCTGGAAATCACCGAATCGACCCTGCTCGAAGATCGGGGCGACACACGCCGCACGCTCCAGTCCTTGCGCGCTCAGGGCATGCGCGTTTCGCTCGACGATTTCGGCACCGGCTATTCGAGCTTGAGCTATCTTCTCAGCTTCCCGCTCGACCGCATCAAGATCGACCGCTCCTTCACCATGGGGCTTGGCCTGCAGGAACGCGCGTCCGTGCTGGTGGAGGGCGTTTCGTCCATGAGCCGCAGGCTCGGCATGAGCGTGCTGATCGAAGGCGTCGAGACGGCCAAGCAACTCAGAATGATTGAGGCGCTGGGCACGATCTCCGAGGCTCAGGGCTATCTGTTCAGCCGGCCCGTCCCGGAAAAGGACGTGGCGGCGCTTCTCAGGCGCGACTTCCATGTCGAGGCGGCTTGAGGCGCGCCTCGCCATTGGATCGGGCCGGTTTGGATTGTCTTGGCGCCGTGCGGTTTCGGGTCGAAAGCCCCCGTTTTCAGGTGTTGGATTTCCTTGGATTCCTTGGATTATCTCGTTCAAAACGAGACTTATCAATAAGTTACACGGGATTTTCCCTGAAAAATATTTCCTCACCCTTTTCCCCTTGGATTAGGACGGTCGGGACGCGATCCTTGGGTCTTGGCGCGCGGAAGCGCCGAATTGCTCATAGGGCAAGCTTAGCTTTATTTCTGATTTTCTGCAACAAATTGTCGAAACACTATCGACACACATTGTCGCAACGCACATTGTCGTCTGCATTTTCTTTGGACAGGTAAGCATGTAGAATGCCACATGACCGACGGGGAATACAGGTGGATTCGGGCAAATGCCTCTTTCGTGGAATGCGATCAAAAATCGCTCCCTCAATTCTCACACGAATGGGCCGATGAATCGTCGGAGGACTGAGAAAACAGAATCATTTTGGACGCGTCTTCACCCGTGTTTGCAGCTCGCCGCCTTCCGCTACCTTGACGGCAACCTGTTCGCCGAGCACCTTCGCACGGCCGACTTTAACCGGAATATGCGGGAATTCTGATTGAGTGCTGCGCCCCGACTGGAGCCGCCTAGGGCGATGATCGCCCCTGCACCGTCTCGCACCCCAACCCACCAGCGGGTTCTGCGCCGCCTCCGCCGCTTGGTGGCAAAGATTCCGCGCCGTGTCTATTTTGACCGTGGCGGCACTGACCACCGCGTCTACTGTTGGTCCGACGGCCAAACTCCACGCTACGTGGGTATTAGCGGAAATAGATACGTTTTCCCTGCGCGCGAATTTACTCATTGGACAACTTCGGGCCGTCAGGAACTTGACGACTACTTTATTGCTCACAAAGGTGACATGTGGTTAGCCTATGCTGCCGACAATATTACCGAGGCTGTCGCGTGTGAAATTGAAAAATCGTTGATAAAAGCCTTTGGCCGCATGGGGCGAGATAAGAATGGGCTACTACTTAACCGAAGCCGGGGCAGGTCGGCCCATGCACTCTTGGGCCGCCGCGATAGGTTCCCGCTTAAGACGGGGCCGTGTGTTGTTCCGCACGCTCATCTTCCCTTTAAGGCAAACGGACGGCCGTCGCGCGAGTGGGAAGTCGCGCGACGTGGTAAGCGTGGATACCCGGACAATGCGATAATCGAGATTGTCAAGCTGACCTCCCCGCGAAGCCCAGAGACCAACGAGAAGACGTCTTGCTACCGACATGGAATGACTGTCGACCAGCTTAAGCGGAAGCGGGCGCGGGCGAAGTTGTGCTCACGCTCGTCGTCCAGTGTCCAAGCCGATCTAAGGTGGGACGTCGAGAAAGGCCGCATTCGGATTAGACAGCCCAGGCGGAAGACGGCCCGGCAAGTCGAAACCGGAATAGATCCCGCCCAGTAATTGAAACACCGGCCGTGGTACATACAGCCGAGCCCTTAACCCGTTCTTAGCTAGGCTCCTACCCGCCCTTCAGCGCCTCGACCAGCGCCTGCGCTTCCGCCGAGTCCCATTTGGCGCCGCCCTCGACGGCGGCCACTTCGCAGCCGTCCTTGTCGATCACCAGCGTCACCGGCAGTCCGAGCGCCTTGCCGTCGTTATGCAGGGTTTGGAAAGAATCCCCGCTCGAATCCAGATAGCGGGCGAGCGACTTCACGCCGACGCTATCCAGAAACGCGGCGCGCCGTTCGGGCTTCGCGGTGTCCACATTCACCGCCACCACCTCGAACCCCGGCCCGCCCTTCTCGGCCTCAAGCCGGTCGAGCGTCGGCATCTCGACCCGGCACGGAATGCACCAAGTCGCCCACAGATTCAGCAGCACGGCGCGACCGTGAAAGTCGGCAAGCGTGAGCTTGCCGCCGTCCTCTCGCTGGAAAGCGATTTGCACCGCGCGCCTGGGCTCGCTCGCCACCTGGAGCGCCGCCAACTCGCCCTTGGCGAAAGGCGCGAGCCTGGCTGCAAGCTTGGCCGAGTCGGCGGGGCAATCGCTCGCGGCCTTGCCGGCCGGCGCAACCGTCCCGTATAGGACGACGCCAGCCGCAACCGCCACGAGCACGCCAAGAACAGGCAACAGAACATTTCGCCGGCGTGGCGGACTATCGATATTCGTCATGACCAATCATCCGGAACGACACGCATGAGCAACACGATGTGGGGCGGCCGCTTCACCGGGCGCCCGGCCGAGGCGATGGAGGAGATCAACGCCTCGATCGACTTCGACCGCAAGCTCGCCGCTCAGGATATCGTCGGTTCCGAGGCCCATCTCGCCATGCTCGCCCGCCAGGGAATCGTCGAAATCGCGGACGCCCAGGCGATCGCCAGGGGTCTCGCCCAAGTCAAAGGCGAAATCGAGGCGGGAACATTCTCATTCTCGCGCGCGCTCGAAGACATCCATATGAACGTCGAAGGCCGCCTTGCCGAGATCGTCGGCCCGGTCGCTGGGCGACTGCACACCGCGCGCTCGCGCAACGACCAGGTCGCCGTCGACTTCCGCCTCTGGGTGCGCGACGCGATCGACGCGGTGCTGGCCCAGATCGCCCAGTTGCAACGCGCCCTCGCCGCCCGCGCGCTGGACAGCGCGGCAACCGTCATGCCGGGGTTCACCCATCTGCAATCGGCGCAGCCGGTCACCTTCGGCCATCATCTCCTCGCCTATGTCGAGATGCTGGGCCGCGACGCCGGGCGTTTTCGGGACGCGCGCAAGCGCCTCAACGAATGCCCGCTCGGCGCAGCCGCGCTCGCCGGCACCTCGTTTCCGATCGACCGCGACATGACCGCCAAGGCGCTCGGCTTCGACCGGCCGACCGCCAATTCGCTCGACAGCGTCGCCGACCGCGACTTCGCGCTCGAGGCGCTGGCGGCGGCGGCGATCACGGCGACGCATCTCTCCCGCTTCGCCGAGGAGATCGTTCTGTGGACGACGCCGCAGTTCGGCTTCGTCAAGCTTTCCGACGCCTTCTCGACCGGCTCCTCGATCATGCCGCAGAAGCGCAACCCTGATGCTGCCGAACTCGTGCGCGGCAAGACCGGCCGGATCGTCGGCGCGCTCATCGGGCTGCTCACGGTGATGAAAGGGCTGCCGCTCGCCTATTCCAAGGACATGCAGGAGGACAAGGAGGGCGTGTTCGACGCCTTCCGGACCCTGGCACTCTGCCTCGCCGCGATGCGCGGCATGGTCGAGGATATGACGCCCGAGCCCAAGCGCATGAAGGCCGCGGCGGGCATGGGCTACGCGACCGCCACCGATCTCGCCGACTGGCTCGTGCAGGCGCTCAAGATCCCGTTCCGCGAAGCCCATCACATCACTGGCCGCATCGTCGCGCTCGCCGCCGAGCGTGGCGTTGCGCTGGAGAGGCTGACCCTCGACGAAATGCAAAGCGTCGAGCCGCGCATCACCAAGCAAACGTTCGACGTGCTGGGCGTTGACCGTTCGGTCAAGAGCCGCACCTCCTACGGCGGAACCGCGCCGGCCAATGTGCGCCGGGAGGCGCGCGCCTGGCTGAGGCGGCTTGGGGTCGGGTGAGGGCCGTTAAGGAGCCGCGGCGTTCACGCAAAAGGACGCGGTCGCGCCCTCACTGCGCTTGCGCGTGGAGTTGTTCGGCGACGGCTTTGAGGTCATAGGTCGGATAGAACTCGGTGCGATAGGCGCCCCACGCCGTCTCCTCGATGGCGCGATTGACTTCGCGCAGCCGCTCCGCCGGGACGCGCAACGTCACGACCTGGCCGATCCCCATCATCACATACCAGCTCACGACCTCGATGCCAGGCGGCGGAAACGCTTTGTAGAAACCTTGCTGTCGCAGCTCGGCGTTGATCTGCCCGAGCGGTTTCGATTGATCATGCTTGAGAAAAATGGTCAGCAAAATCGAGCCCTTCGAAGCGGAAGTCTCTCCCGGCGGCGTCTCATCCTGGGCATGCGCCGGCGCAATGGCGCCGTCCACGGCCGCGTTGCAAAACGCAATTCCCACCGCCATTGCGAGAAGCGTTCTCCTCATGCCTCGTCTCCAAGCGTTAGAATGCAGCTATTCCGCGCAATCCCGGCAAAGGCCCACAAGCTCGACCATCTGCCGATGCGGGGCGAAGCCGGCGCGGGCCGCCGCGTCCTGCAGCAGGCGGTCGAGCTTGACGTCCTCGATCTCGTCGCTCCGTCCGCATTTCTCGCATAGGAGCAGCGCGCCATGATGGGCGTGGCCGAGGTGCTCGCATGGCGCATAGGCGTTGCGGCTCTCGATCTTGTAGACGAAGCCGTGCTCGAGGAAAAAATCGAGCGTGCGATAGACGGTGGGCGGCGCGACCGGCTTGCCTTCGCGGCGTGAAAGCTGGTCGATGATCGCGTAGGCCCCGAGCGGGCTTGAGCTTTCGGCGAGGATGGCCAGAACCTGCCGGCGCAGCGGGGTCAGATGCAGACCCTCCCTGTCGCAGGCGCTCTCCACCTGGCCTTGCCACCCGCTCGCAGTCGGCTCGGAGCCCGGTTTCCTTCTCGGCGCTGTCGTCTTGCTCATTGCGTCCGCCATCATACCACGATCGGAACCGAGAGATGATATAATGTTTCAGTTTGGGCTTGCCTACAGATAGGATATAACATAACTATCGAGCCGCTCGCGCTCAACCCGGCGCTTCGATCGGCTCGGAGGCCCCGTCCCATGATCAACAAGCTGCATGTGATCGCGGCGATCGCGATCTGCGGGCTCAGCGCACCTGCGTTCGCCGATCCGGTGAAAGTGGTCGCGGCGGAAAATTTCTACGGCGACATGGCGAGCCAGATCGGCGGCGCGAATGTCGCGGTGACCAGCATTCTCTCCAATCCCGATGACGATCCGCACCTGTTCGAAGCGAGCCCCGCGACCGCCAAAGCGCTTAGCGACGCCAAAATCGTCATCGCCAACGGCGTCGACTATGATCCGTGGATGGAGAAGCTGCTTGGCGCCAGCAAAGCGGCGGGCCGCAGGGAAATCGTGGTCGGCGCGCTCGTTGGCCGGAAAACCGGCGACAATCCGCATTTGTGGTACGATCCGACATATATGAAGGCCGCAGCCAAGGCGCTCGTCGCCGATCTCGTCGCCGCCGACCCTGCGCACAAGGCCGACTATGAGCAAGGCGAAGCCAAGTTCATTGAGTCGCTCAAGCGCCTCGACGATAAGCTCGCCACCATGCACAAGTCGTACGCAGGCCAGCCGGTCACCGCTTCGGAGCCGGTGTTCGGCTATCAGGCGAAGCTCATCGGGCTTGACGTCCGCAACGAGAAATACGCGCTCGCAGTCATGAACAACGCCGAGCCGACTCCGTCGCAAGTGGCGGCTTTCGAGAACGACCTCAAGGGCAAGAAAGTCAAGGTGATGCTCTACAACGCGCAGGCGAGCGAGCCCGCTGTCGGCAAGCTTGTGCAGATGGCCAAGGACAACGGCGTTCCCGTCGTCGGCGTCTCCGAGACCGAGCCGTCCAACTCGACCTATCAGGATTGGATGATGGGACAGTTGAACGCGCTCGATAAGGCGCTCGCCGGCGGGGCAAGTTGAGCGCACTCGAGTTTGACCATGTGACGATCAGGCTCGGCGGCCGGGACATCCTGAAGGCCACGAGCTTCGTGATCGAGGAAGGCGAATTCGTCGGCATGCTCGGCGCGAACGGCGCCGGCAAGACGACGCTCATGCGCGCCGCGCTCGGCCTTGTTCCCGTCGCTTCCGGCGGGGTCGCCGTGCTCGGTCGGCCGGCGACGCGCGGCAACGCTGAGATCGGCTACATGCCGCAGAATCGTGGCGCGACCGCGAGCCTGAGACTCACCGGCTGGGACGTCGTCGCCTCGTCGGCGATCGGCGCCCGCTTCGGCTTTGTCACGCTCGACAAGGCGACGCGGCGCGAAATCGACTGGGCGCTCGAGGAAGTGGGTGCGCGCGAGCTCGCCCGCCGCTCGATCGGCGAATTGTCCGGCGGCGAGCGCCAGCTCGTGTTGTTGAGCCAGGCTCTGATCGGCAAGCCGCGCCTCATCATGATGGACGAGCCGCTGATCTCCCTCGACCCCGCGCATCAGAAGAGCGTGGTCGAGATCGCCCGGCGCATTTGCGAGCGCCTCAAAATCGCGATCCTGTTCAGCGCCCATGAGCTCAATCCCCTGGTCAACGCCATTGACCGCGTCCTTTATCTTGGCGGCGGCGAAGCCGTGATCGGGCCGGTCGAGGAGGTCGTCACCGGACCGGTGCTCTCCCGCCTATATGGCGCTGAGATCGAAGTCGTGCGCGTGAGGAACCGCTATTACGTGATGGCCGGCGACGTCGACGTCGAGCGCGACGCGCATCGCCACGACGACCATGCCCACAGCCATGCTTGAATATGATTTCATGCGCACCGCCTTCGTCGCCTCTGGGCTGGCGGCGGTGCTGGCCGGCACGGTCGGGTTTTTCCTCGTCCTGCGCGGGCAGACGTTCGCCGGCCACGCGCTGTCGCATGTCGGCTTCACCGGCGCGACGGGCGCCATTCTGTTCGGCCTCTCGCCGCTCGCGGGCCTGGTCGGCTTCACCTTTGTCGCCGGAATTGGCATGGGGCTGTTCGGCGAGAAGCTCGCCACGCGCGACGTGGCGGTCGGCATGATGCTGTCGCTCGCGCTCGGCCTGGGGCTCTTGTTCCTGCATTTCTACACCGCGGCGGCGACGCAGGCTGCAGCGCTCTTGTTCGGCAATGTGCTCGGCGTCGACTCCTCCGCGCTCCTGACATTGGCCGTGCTCGCCATCGTGAGCTTGGTCGCGCTTGCGATGATCATCCGGCCGCTCATCTTCGCGTCGCTGGAAAGCGAGCTTGCCGAGGCGCGCGGCGTGCCGGTCCGCTTCGTCTCGGTCGCGTTTCTGGCTATCGTCGCGATCGCGGTCGCGGAATGCGCGCAAATCGTGGGCGTGCTGCTTGTGTTCACGCTGATGGTCGGTCCTGCGGCGGCGGCGCAGAATTTTTCGCGGCGGCTGATCGGCGGCGTGGCGCTGGCAGCGGTTCTCGCGCTCGCCGAGGCGTGGGGCGGATTGACGCTCGCCTACGACACCGACTGGCCGACCTCGTTCTGGATCACGGCGCTTTCCGGTCTCGTGTATCTCGTGAGCCTCGTCGCCCGATCTCAGATCCGGTGAAGCGTTGGTGGTCTGCTCTTTAAGCCTGCGGGCATCACGCAAGCCGGCGGGAAGGGCGGCCTTGACCCGCCCTTCCCCTGTCCGTCATCGACCTGGCTTCGGGAAATCGAATGGGAAATCCCATCCGAATTCCGCCGGCCAGGGCTTGCGAGACTGCGTCGTCTCACCGCCATTCTTGGCGCCCTCGCGGTCGACCGTTCCACTTGCGGCGGGCCCGTCGATCAAGGTTTCGCTGACGCTGGGATGAACGACGACAACCCTGCGCTTTGGAACATTCGCCACGACATAACTCCCATGTTTGGTCGAATGCGTTTCAGGTAGCTCACTCACAGTTTCTGTGCTGTGATCCAGGTCACATACCCAAGCCTCGCGACCTTTCAACGGCGGTCGTTTCACTTTTGTCGTCGTTTTCGTCATTGTGTTGAAGAGCGTTCCGAGCCGAACGCGTCCTAACAGAACCAGGTTACGCAGAAGCTAATTTGCCCATTTGGGTCATCGCGTTCCGCTGTGGGCCGCCGTCTCCCTTGCCAGGATCACGTCAGATCATTCGCGCCGAAGGAGGTCGTCGTTGCGACCGCGCCTGAGGCAATCGAGGGAGCGTGGGGCGCACCGCGAACCTCGATCGCGGCACCCTCGGCGGGACTTTGATCCGGGGTCAGGCTCGCGATGACACTTGAAGATCGAGAAGCGCTGTGAGGATGGTTAACGAGCGGTAACTCCGGCCGCACGACGCCAAAGCGTTCAAGCCGCCGGCGGTTCGGTCGCGCCTGGCCCGAGCGGGCGCTGCATCATGATCGAGTCCGTCCAGCGGCCGAATTTATATCCGACCGCGGGCAGGTAGCCGACCTGGCGGAAGCCGAACCGTTCGTGCAGCTTGATCGAAGCGACATTGGCGCCGTCGATATAGCCAATCATCTGGCGAAAGCCCGCCGCGGCGCAGGCGTCGATCAGCGCCGTCATGAGCTGGCGCCCGATCCCCGCATGCAGCCGGTCGCTGCGCACGTAGATCGAGTGCTTGACCGTATAGCGATAGGCCGGACGCTTGCGGAACGGCACCGCATAGGCGTAGCCGAGAACCGTTCCTGCCTCCTCCGCCACGAGATGCGGCATCTTACGGTTGTTCATCGACCTGCGCCGGCGCTTGATATCCTCGGCGTCAGGCGCTTCGAATTCGCCATCGACGCCGGGATCCACCCCACGCCGGATATGGTGCAGGTAAATCGTCAGCATTCCCGGCACGTCGCTGTCACGCGAGTTGCGCACCTGGAAGGATCGCGCGACGTCAGGCTCTTTCAATTTCGCGTCCATTGTCGGTCGCTTACTCCGTCACTCGCGAACCACATAGGTGTAAAATCGGATCGCCCCGGAAGCGTCGACCTCGCGATAGAGCCCCTGCACCTCGGCTTCGAAGCCCGGAAACACGTTCGCGCTCTTCTCGAACATCTTGAGATAGTCGATCATCGGGCGCGCCCGTTCGGTCAGCCGTTCGCCGGGAACGATGGTCGCGATGCCGGGCGGATACACGACCCAAAGCGTGGTCGCGATCCGGCCGTCTATCTCGGCAAGCGGCAGATAGTCGACGTTGTTGCGCACCAGTTGGCGCGAGGCTTCGCGCGGCGTCATCGCCGGCTCGGGCAGATGCTTGGCGGCGAATTGCGCCATCTGCAGTTGGCTCACGCCGGATTCGCGAAAGAACGCGTGCATTTCGCCGCAGAGGTCCTTGAGCCGCTTGCCACGATAGCGCGCCGGCCGCTTGGCGACGAATTCGGGCATGGCGTCCTCGAGCAGGATGTTGTCGTCATGCAGCCGCTTGAAGGCGACCAGCGACGACACCAGCGTGCCCGCCTTGCTCGAACTCGACTCCGGGCGTCAGCAAAAAGAGCAGCGAATTGAGGTCGTTCTTCTCCGACACCACCCGATTCTCGCGCAGATATTGAGCAACGACCGGGGCTGGCACGCCATGCGCCTCGTAGCCGCCTGTCGCACGGTCGAAACCCGGCGTGAGCAGGGTGAGCTTGGCCGGATCGGTGATCGCGAAACCCGCCTCGAGCGCCTGAAAGCCGTGCCAGGCCTCGCCCGGGGCGAGGGCCCAATAGCGGGAATCGCGAGCGAGCAGGTCGGTCGACACATTCTCCCACGCGACGTCGTGGGTCGCGCCCTCGAGTGCAGCGTCCCGGATCGAGACGCGCTGCGGGACGAACGGGTCGAAGAACCAGCGCCGTGCGGGATCCCGCTCCTTCTCCTCGAACTCGCGGCGGACAGCGCGCAGCTTTTTGCGCAATTCAATCCCAAGCCGGATCGCGTCGTCCCAAAGGACCTCGCCCGATCGGCCCTTCATCATCTGTGCGCCGACATCGAGCGAAGCGAATAGCGGATAGAAGGGCGACGTCGAGGCGAACTGCATGAAACCTTCGTTGAAGCGGCGATGCTCCACCCGCCGGCGCTGCCCCTTGATGTGGCGATCGCGCACATGAATCTGGGACGCCTGCGAAAAGCTCGCGAGCTGTTTGTGCGCCGACTGGGTGGCGACAATGCCGGGCGAGGCTTCGCCCAGGTCGCGCAAGCCCATGGCGAACCGCCGCTCATAAAGCGGATGGAATTTCATGAAGCCAGCCCAGGCCTCATCGAACACGACATAGTCGCAAAGGCGCCCGATGCGCTCGATGATGCGCTGGGCGTCGTAGATCGTGCCGTCATATGTGCATTGTTCGATCACCGCCGCGCGGAACGGACGCTCGCGCTTCCACGCCTCCTTGTCCGTCACCAGCGGGTTGTCTCGAATGCGCTGGCGGATCGTCGTCTCGTCGAAATCTTCCGGGCGAACGGGGCCAATGAGCCCATAGGCGTTGCGGTCGGTGGACAGATAAATCGGAATGCCGCCGCCCATCAGCAGCGCGCCCTGGTGAGCCGCCTTATGGTTGTTGCGATCGAACAGCACGAGATCGTCCTCGGCGACGAGGTTGGTGAGCACGATCTTGTTGGACGACGAGGTGCCGTTGAGCACGAAATAGGTTTTCTCGGCCCCAAAGATCGCCGCCGCCTCCTTCTGCGCCTGAAGCGCCGGCCCCTCGTGGGTCAGGAGATCGCCGAGTTCGAGGATCGAATTGTCGAGATCGTCGCGAAAGACGGCTTCGCCCAGATGCTCGACGAAGATGCGCCCGATCGGACTGCGGCTATAGAAGACGCCCCCGTTGTGGCCCGGGCAGGTCCACAACTGGTTGCCTTCTTCCTGGTAGTCGACCAGCGCGCCGAAGAACGGCGTCTTCAGCGTGTCGGCATATTGCTTGAGGCGCGAGACCAGGTTCCTGGCGATGAACTCGGGCGTCTCTTCGGCCAGGAACACATAGCCGTCGATGAAGTCGAGCACTTCGACCGGAATGTCCTCGAAGCGCTTGCGCCTGACCAGCACGACGATCGGCATGTCGAGGCCGCGCTTGCGCATCAGGTTGATGAGTGAAGCCGCCTTCCCCTCGATGCCCTTCTTGCCCCAGTCCACGACCATGCAGCCGATCGCGGCGTCGGTCTGCACCGCGATCTCGGCGTCCTCGAGACGCCGCGCCTTGATGACCTGGAATCCCATCCGCTCGATCGCGGTCACGATCTGGTTGACCCTGAGGCCCTCGAGGTCATCGGCGTCGAACATCGGCGCCGAGAACAGAAAGGTCAGGCGTTGGGAAAAGTTCATCTATGGTCCCGGCGGCTCGGTCGTCCCGTGGGCGGCAGCTTAAGACAGCATAGTCGCGGCAGAATCAAGTCAGCCGGGCCCGACCGAGGGGGGTCGCTTAGACGCGCGCCGCGGGGGAGCAAGCGACCGGCGCCCGGCGGCTCTTCATTCAGCTGTCACTCCGTTCAACTAATCGGGCGCCTCGCGCAACCGAGGCGCCGTTTCGCCTTGCTGGCCGAGAGCCTCGGCAATGTGGTATTCGTGCTCGGCTTCGTCGCGCGGGCGGAAGCGGCGGGACCGGCGCAGGGGACAAAAGCGCCAGTCATGGACGAGCCGAGACGATAACAATCGAGTTCGGCTCGTCTCCTGCGCGCTGGCGGAACTGCATGAAGACTGGCGCCGGGAACGCCGCGCACTCGGCGATCAACCGGCAGTCGCCAAGGCGGCGGAGTGAATCGGTTGGACTCGGTGATCCTGACCCTCAATGCGGGCTCGTCGTCGCTCAAATTCGCAGCGTTCCGCCTCGCGGGCGGAGGTGAGCCGAACCTGCTCGCCTCGGGGCAAATCGAGGGCATCGGCGCGACCGCGAAAGGCTCCGTCCAGACAGCCTTGGGCGAGACGGCCGAGCTCAATTTCGACCGATCGCACAACCGCGTCGATCACGCGGCGGCGATGGGCTCCATTCTCGACTGGCTCAGACAAGCGGGCGCCGATTCTTCGATCGTAGCGGTTGGGCATCGCATCGTGCATGGAGGGCCGGATTTTGCCGAACCGATGCTCGTCAACGACGAGGCTCTCGCGAAGCTGAAGGCGCTCATTCCGCTCGCGCCGCTCCACCAGCCGCACAATATCGCCGGGATCGAAGCGGCGATGACGGCGTTCCCGTCGACGCCGCAAGTCGCGTGCTTCGACACTGCCTTTCATCGCAGCCATCCCTTCATCAACGACACCTACGCTCTGCCGCGGTCCTATTACGATGAGGGCGTGCGTCGCTACGGCTTTCATGGCCTCTCCTACGAGTTCATCACCCGGAAGCTGCGCACGATCGCGCCGCAGATCGCTCGAGAAGATGTGATCATCGCCCATCTCGGCAATGGCGCCTCGATGTGCGCGGTCCGTGACGGGCGCGCGGTCGCCACGACAATGGGGTTCACCGCGCTCGACGGATTGTCGATGGGCACCCGCTGCGGGCAGATCGATCCGGGCGTGGTGCTTTATCTCATGGCCGAAGGGAAGATGAGCGCCGACGCGATATCCGATCTCTTGTGGAAGAACTCGGGACTCAAGGGCATGTCCGGCTTGTCGCAGGATATGCGCGAGCTCGAGGCGTCCGATGAGCCCGCCGCGCGCGCCGCCATCGCATATTTCATCGCCCGCATCCGAAGCGAACTCGCTAGCCTTTCAGCGTCCGTCAACGGCGCGGAGGCGATCGTGTTCACGGCCGGCATCGGCGAACATTCATGGAAAGTGCGCGAAGCGGCGCTGAGCGAGATGGAATGGATGGGCGTCCGTCTCGACACACAAGCGAACCGCGCCAATGCGCAGATCATCAGCGCCAAGGATTCGCCGACGACCGTCTTCGTGATCCCGACCAACGAGGAACTCATGATCGCCGAGCACACGGTGGCGACGGCCGGCGTCTGCAAGTAGCGGCGTCTGCAAAAGCGGGCGCGGCCTTACCGACCGCCTTCCCCGAACCCTCGCGCGGTGCGCGCCGCTCGCCATCGCGCCTGCAGCGCGGCGATATCCGCGTCGTCCAGCGGCGCCCGGCGCTCGAAGACGATTGCGCTCACGTCCTTCTCCAGGTGGAAAACTTCGCCAGTGCGACGGAACTTGGCGCCGATCCCCTGCCCCGTCAGCATTTCTCGCGACGGCACGATGACCGTCTGCTGGTAATCGGGATCGAGGTGAGTCTGGACCGGATCGCCGACGATGATGATGGCGCAATCCTTCAGGCTCGCTGCCGGCGGCCCCTCGACCGTATCGACATCAGGCATCGTGACGCTGAGCTTGCTTCCGCTCGGACCGCGCTCGGGGCGGAGCTGCCACAATTCGCCGATCAGCTGGCCGCTGAACGTGTAGCTCGAACCGAGGCCGCAGACCTTGGCGTCGGGCCACGCGCGCTCATCCACCCAATCCTTGAGGCGCCTGAGTTCGTCGAGGTCGGCGCGCGGGGCTCGCGGCAATCCGGCGACGGGCGCGAGCCCCAGGGGATTGAGCGCCGCCGCCAGTGGTGAGAGTGTGATCGCGCCGAGCGCAGCCATGCCGAGAAGCGCGATACGCGAGGCCCGTGCGAAGATGAGCATCAATGAAGCTGCGATCGGCGCGACAATCGCCGGCGCGATAAGGTCGAGATGGTGGATGTAGGGCGTCTGGATACGCAGGAACAGCACGCCCGCAAGCGCGGCGGCGCCAAGGGTCAGACGCAGGAGGCGGGTGTCGCGGGAGCGCGCGCAAAGGAACGCCGCACCGGCCAGCGCGGCGACAGCGGGGATAAGCCCGACCCAGTCGCCGAGCTCGCGCAGGAACACGTCCGCGGGCTTGCGATAGCCGGCGTAAGTGTTGGCGTAGTCGTGCGCGCCGAAGTTCGGCGCCCAATCCATGAGGACCGGGCTTAAGAGCGCGAGGAGCGTCAGGGCGCCGAGCGCGGCCGCCGTGACAGCGTCGCGCCAGCGAAACCGCACCCCCATTTTCAGTGCGATCGAACAGACCTCGAGCGCCAGCATGACAACGATTCCGACGGCGGCGAATGCATACCAGCGCCGGAAGGCGAACATCGCGTAGAAGGTGAGGGCGAGCGCGATGGCGACGCGGCGAGTCATGGCCTCGACGCGCGCGCCGAAGCCTTGTCGCACCGCGAGCAGTCGGACGAGTCGCTCGGCGAGCTTGAGCGCGCAGACAACCAGCACGAGACCGCCGACGTCGGGCATGCCACGCGCGGCGACCGCAAACGCGGCAGGATAAGCGACGAGGACGGCGGCAAGGCCAAGGGCCAGGACAGCGCCTGGCCGCGTGTCGCCCGCAAGCCCGGCGCGCCGCGCGCAATCGCGCGCCAGGACCGCGAGCGCGAAGGTTGCCGGCGCAGCGTAAAGGGCGAGCAGCGCGAAGGTATAGATGGCGCGCGATGTGGGCTCGGTCAGCGCCAAAACAAACCCTGGGATCAACGCGGGCGCCCAGGAATAGTCTTGCGTGACGGACTGGACGGACGCGCCGAGCAGCAACGGCCAATGTCCCGCCTCGGCCAATCGCGCGACCATCATCGCAATGCCGCGATAGGTCATGAAGTCGGCGATCATCAGATCGCGCGAAACGAGGACGAGAGAGGTGGCATAGATAGAGAGAAGCCCGAGCGTAGCGGCGAACAGCGCCGCGAGCAGCCATGAAACCCTGCGGCGCACTCCCGCCGTGCGCGCGAGCCATCCGGCGAGGCCGACGCCGAACGCGGCGGAAGCGAAACTGGCGAGCCCGAGCCTTGCCTCCGGACTCGCAAGCACACAGAGGCCGATAAGTCCCGCAGCAGCGCCGACGGCGCACGTGAACCTGAATAGCGCGGCATCGTTTAGCGTGAACGCCAACGCCAGCGCCGCAAGCCCTATGAAACCTGTAAGGCCAATGAGGCTGATTGCGGGCGCGCCGGGTGCAACGCGATAAAGAAGAATCGCGATTGACGCCATGAGCGTCAGGCCCGCAAGCGCAGCGAGACGTCGCTTGGCGGGCCGAGACGGAACGGAGAGGGAGCGCGGGACAACGGCGGTCACGCGCCACAGTCTAACTGACCACGGTTAAGGATTTTGACCCCTGTGGCTCCTCGCGATGACCATCCTGGCGCCGCCAAACCGCGACATCCCCTTGCGGCGCGCGCCGGTCAGGCAAGCCTGTTACTTCCCCGCGAGCCGGTCGGCGAACAGCGCAACTGTCTTTGCGTAAATCTCTGCCGAGTTCCATTGCAGGATGACGGCGAAGTTGGGCTCGCCTTCGCTCCAGCCCGCGCCCGGCTGCCAGCCGTGCCCCCTGAGGAAAGCCGCAGTCGAAGCGAGCGCGTCGGCGGAATTGCGGATGAGGTCCGGCGTTCCCGATCCATCAGGGGTCGTGGCGTACATGAGATAGGCGGATGGCATGAGTTGCGTCTGGCCAACCTCGCCCGCCCAGGCCCCCCGCAAAGCGCGCGGCTGCGTCACAATGCCCCGGTCAACGAGGGTGATCGCGTCGATAAGCTCGGCGCGAAAACGTTGCGGGCGCCGACAGTCCCAGGCGAGAGTTGCAAGGGCGCTGTAAGTGGGAAAGGAACCGATGTCGCCGCCAAAGCCCGTCTCCTGGCCCCAGATCGCCACAAGCACAGGTCCCGGCACGCCGAAGCGCTGCTCGATCTGGGCGAGCGGCGCGGCATAGCGCTTGAGCTCGGCCCTACCCCGCGCGACCATTCCCGGCGAGACGTGAGCTGCGGCGAAGCTTGCGAAGTTATGGCCGAACATGGCGGCGCCGCCGTCATGTCGCTTGACCGTAGGGTCGTAAGAAACGCCGTCGAGCGCCGCGTCCACGGCCCTGCGGGAGAGGCCGTCCATCACCGCGACCTCCTTGAAGGACGCGAGCCAGGTGCCGAACCCCTCGCCGTTCCTGCCGCAATCCTCCGCATGAGCCGGGGCGCCCGCGAAGATGGCCGCCAACGCTACGAATACCAATGCTCTCAATGTCTTCCCCAAGTCGCCCGTGCGGCACGCGAAAGCGCGCGACGAGAATCGCGCCTCTCACATTCCCGGAATATGCATGATTTCGACGACCTCTACCCAAGCGCCGGGTATCTGGAGATGGGGATGATCCTTGCCGAACAGCTTTGCCGCGGCTTCGGCATCATCGGCTTGCACGATCGAATAGCCTCCGATCCCGTTCCTGGTGTCGGAAACGCCTTTGGCGTCGACCCGCTTGGTTTTCCCCAAAGGCGCGCCGCCATCGACGAGAGACGCCTTGTGGTCGCCCATCCATTTCATCCACCCCTCCATGCCTTTCTTCTGCTGCTCGGGAGTGGATTCCTTCATCATCCTCTCGAAGTCGGCGGCGTTGGCCATGTACAGGACTATGAACTTTTTCATCGGCTGATCCTCCCCGTCGCACAAGATTGTCAATAGCGCTTGACACGCGGCGCGTCTTACGCGCTTTCCTATCGTCCGACAACGACGTGAAGCGCCAGCTCGCAGACGACTCGGTCAGGCCGTCGGCGGCTCCGGCCACGGCCTCTCCTCGTACGCCCGAATGGCCTCGAAGGCGCGCGCGATCGCCATGACGCCAAGGTCGTCGAACCGCCTGCCGATGATCTGCAGCCCGATCGGCAGGCCCTCGGAATCGTAACCGCAATTGACCGACGCCGCCGGCTGCTCGGACATATTGAAGGCGACGGTGAAACCGACTTGGGGAAACGGATGCAGCGGGTCGCGGCTGGGAGAGGGCCATTCGGCCGGAAAGGCGGTCATCGGCGCGGTTGGCGAGAGAACACAGTCGAACGCCTGCGTCGCCCCGACCGCCGCTTTGCGCATCTCCGGAATTCGGTCGAAGCCGCGGAACACCTCGACGCCGGAAAACCCCGCCGCGGATTCCGCCCACTCGCGGATGAACGGCAGCACGAGAGCGCGCCGTTCGGCCGGCAGCGCGGTGATGTCGCTGAGCGCGCGCGCGCGCCAGAATTTGTCGAGCCCGTCGAGCATATCCTGAGTGAGGAACGGCTTGAGCGGCTCGACATGCGCGCCGGCGGCCTCGAAATCCTTTGCCGCGCGCTCGACGGCGGCCTTGACTTCCGGCGTCGGCGGCGCGCCGCATCCGGCGTCCAGCAAGAGGCCAACGCGCAAGCCTTTGAGCGGCGCGGGCTCGACGATCCAGTCGAGCTGCTCGTATTTGAGGCTCGTATAGTCGCGGACGTCGGGCAGCGACAAGGTCGCCATCATTAGCGCGGCGTCGTCGACGTCACGGGTCATCGGGCCGGCCACGCGACCAGTGTATGGCGGGTCGATCGGGATCCGTCCGCCGCTCGGCTTGAGGCCGAAAATGCCGCACCAGCCCGCCGGCAAGCGCACCGAGCCGCCGATGTCGGTGCCGAGGTGCAGCGGACCGTAGAGCGCAGCCGCCGCCGCGCCTGCTCCCGACGACGAGCCGCCCGGATTGCGGTCGAGCTTCCACGGATTGCGCGCGAGCGGGTGGAAGCTCGAGAGCCCTGACGACAGCATGCCGTAATCCGGCATCGTCGTCTTGGTGAACATGATCGCGCCCGCCTCGCGCAGGCGCTGCACCGGCGGCGCGTCCGCCTTCTGCGGCGACAAGTCTTCCGCCGCCGTGCCGACCGGCTTCGGGTCGCCGCGCGTCGCGATATTGTCCTTGACCGTAACCGGCACGCCGTCGAGCGGACCGATCGGCTCAGCCCTGGCCCAGCGCGCCTCGGACGCGCGCGCTTCTTTGAGCGCCCGCTCCGGAGCATAAAGATAGGTTGCGTGAATATGAGGTTCGTAAGCCTCGACCCGCTCGATCACCGACTTCATCGTCTCGACCGGCGACAGTTCACGCGTTCGGTAAAGGCGCAGCATCTCCAGCGCCGACAGGCCGTAGGGCTGCGTGCCCACAGCTTTGGCTGTCCTCGCGTGCTGTGTCATTGCCACGCCATCGTCGACAGATCGTTGACGAAGATCGGCGCGTTCTTCCACAGGCCCTTGAGCTTCGCGTCGGCGACGGTCACATTCGGCAACTGAAACAAGAACGCATTGACGCTGTCCTCTGCGAGCTTCTTCTGCGCTTCGCCCAGCGCCGCCTTGTACGCCTCGAGATTCGGCGCCGACGTCACCTTCTCGTAGATCGCCTTGAACGCCGGACTGTCATACTGGAAATAGTAGTTCGGATTGGCGTAGATGCCGATGTCGAGCGGCTCGACGTGGCTGATGATGGTCAAATCGTAGTTCTTGTCCTTGTAGACGCCGCTCAGCCACTGCGCCCATTCGACATTCTGGATCTTCGCGTTGATCCCAACGTCAGCGAGCTCGGCGGCGATGATCTCGCCGCCCTGACGCGCGTAAGGAGGCGGCGGCAGGATGAGGCTGAGCTCGAGCGGCGTGGTGACGCCCGCTTCCTTCAACAGCGCCTTCGCCTTCTCGGGATCGTGCGGATACATGCCGGTCAGATCCACGTAGCCCGGATCGTTGGGCGTGAGATGGCTGCCGATTGGCGCGCCGAGCCCATTCTGGGCGCCATCGATGATCGCCTTACGGTCGAGCGCGTAAGCGATCGCTCTGCGCACGCGCACATCGTCGAGCGGCTTCTTCTTGTTGTTCATGGCGAGAATCGTCTTGCCCTCGGTCCCGCCGACCAGCACCTGGAAGCGCGGATCGCTCTTGAACTGGTCGAGCGCCTGTACGTTGGCGAAGCGCGGGAAGGCGTCGACGTCGCCCGCGAGCATCGCCGCGACTGCGGCCGACGGATCGGAGATGAAGCGGAAGGTCGCGTGAGCGAGCGGGATCTTGGCCGCGTCGCGATAACCCTCCCATTTGTCGAGCGTGATCGACGAGCCCTTCTCCCAGGAGGAGAGCTTATAGGGCCCGGTGCCAACGGGATTGGTCGCTTCGGTCGTCGCACTCTTCTCGTCGAGGATGATCGCGGTATCCATGCCCAGATGATAGAGCGCCTCGAAGCTCGGCTCCTTGAACTTGAGCACCACCGTCGTCGGATCGGGCGTGTCGATCGACTCGATCGAGGCGAAGAAAGCCTTGTCCTTGTTCGTCGACTCCTTGTCGGCGTAGCGCCCGAAAGAATATTTGACGTCCTTGGACGAGAACGGCTCGTCGTCCTGAAACTTGATGTTCGGCTTGAGCGTGAAGGTGAGCGTCTTGAGATCGGGCGAAAAGTCCCATTTCTCGGCCAGAAGGGGCGTCACTGAGAAGTCCTCGTTGATCTTCGTCAGGCCCTCGAAGATGTTGTAGTGCGTGACCTCGCCGATCGCCGCCGCCGGCGCGGATGTAGGATCGAGCCCCGGCGGCTCGAGCACCATGCCGATGGTCACGCTGTCCTTGGCCAATGCGGCGCCTGCCGACGCGATAACAGCAAGAGCAAGCGTGGCGAAAAGTCGGTGGGCGCGGCGCATGGAACGCTCCGAGGCTGGCGAGAAGCCGGAGCATAGCACCGCACGACGCGAGAGCGTCAAGCGTAAGTCCCTCCTCCCGATCAGGACGAAGGGACCGGTGTGGCCGCGGTCGCCGACCGCGGCCGACGCGATCACCGACCGCGTCTACAAACCACGGCGCTTAGTTCGCGCTCGAGCCGCCGCCGGCCGGGCGGGGCCGGCGTTCGGCCATGAACCGGTCGAACTCCTCGCGGTCCTTGGCGCGCCGGATCGCGTCGACATATTCGGAGAATTCGCGCTGCGCCTCGTCAAGCTTGCGGCGCTCTTCGTCGAGCCGGGCCAGTTCGGCGGTCCGCCATTCGTTGAAAGCGGCGTTGCTGGTCGAAGCGCCATAGTAGCCGCGCGCGCGGCTCATGGCGCCGCAGCCCCACGAGGAAGAATTGCTCGACATCATCGTGCGCGCATCGTGCCATTTGTTGGTCGCCAGCGTCTGCAGATCCGGCCCGCCGTATCGGCGCTGCCAGAACTTATAGCCGAGGATCGCGAGACCGATCGGCCAAAAGACGATGAAGCCAAGAACCATCGCGATGATCTCGAACGCCGACCAGCGCGATCCGGCGCTCTGCCGCCAGCGGGCGCCCGCCCACTCGCCCGCGCCAAACTCTCGCGCGCCATACGAACCACCCATGGCGCCATCTGCAGTGCCCATACCGAGCCTCCATGTCCTCTCGCGAGCGCCGCTCCAAGCGAGCTGTCGGCTCACGCGCGTATGAGATGGGAGCAGCCAAGCGGCGTGCAAGGGCTTTCGGATGTAAAAAAGCATTACATTAATGTCAGGGGCGCTGACCTAATCGAGAGGGAAGTGGCATGCGACCTTGCGGGTTTCGTTGCCCTTCGTCTCAAGGACTGGCGCCTCCTCGCGACAGCGGGGACGTGCGAACGCGCAGCGCGCGACATACGGGCAGCCCTCGGCCGTTTCGGCGCCTCCGCTCACCGGCGCGAGCGGCGCGCGCATCGGCTGGTCGAGACGCGGGGTGGCGTCAACCAGTTCGCGCGTATAGGGGTGCGCCGGGTGCGCGAACATGGCCGCAGTTTCGCCGATCTCGACGATGCGTCCGCGATACATGACCGCGCTCGTCTCGCAGATATGCGCGACGACGGCGAGATCATGGCTGATCAGGAGAAAGGTCACGCCCGCCTCGCGCTCGAGATCGCTCATGAGGTTCAGCGTCTGCGCCTGCACCGAGACGTCGAGCGCCGACACCGGTTCGTCGGCGACAACCAGCCTCGGCCGGGTGATGAGCGCGCGCGCGATGGCGATGCGCTGGCGCTGGCCGCCGGAAAACTCGTGCGGATGCTTCATAGCGTCGGAGGCCTTGAGGCCGACCGCATCGAGCGAGGCTCGCACGCGGGCCCGGCGCTCGGCGCCCGTCGCGCCGCCAAGCGCCGCCAGCGGCTCGGCGACGATTTTTTCCACGCGCTGACGCGGGTCGAGAGAGCCGTAAGGATCCTGGAAGATCATTTGCATATGCGCGCGCAAGGGCCGCAATTCGCGTCGCGACAGATCGAACAGCGAGCGCCCTTGAAGGCGCACCGAACCCGAGTTTGGCCGGTCAAGCGCGAGAGCGATGCGCGCGAGCGTCGACTTGCCTGAACCGGACTCGCCGACAATTCCAAACGAACGTCCTTGATGCATCGAGAAGCTGACCCCGGCGAGCGCCGGGCGCGCATTCTTGCGCGCAAATGGGCCGACGCCCGCCGAGCGATAGGTCTTGACGAGCGCAGAGACCTCGAGCAGCGGCGCGGCGCTCATCGAGCAAGCCCCACTTCGCCGGCGCGATGACAGCGGGAGACATGGCCAGCGCCGAAAGCAACCTCAGGCGGCGCCGCGGTGCTGCAGATGTCGACAGTGAGCGCGCACCGGCCAGCGAACGGGCAGCCCGCGCGACGGCCCTCCGCAACGGGGGGCGCGCCCGGGATCGTCTTCAACCGAGCGCCACGCGGCGCTCCAGGCCGCGGGCGGGCTTCGAGCAGCGCCAGCGTGTAGGGGTTTCTGGGCTCGCGCAGCACCGCCTCGACCGGCCCACTCTCCATGATCATGCCCGCATACATGACAATGACGCGGTCGCAATGTCCCGCGATCACCGCGAGATCGTGGCTGACAAGCAGGATCGCCATCTTCGATTCCACGCGCAGGGCGTCGATGAGAGCGAGAATGCGCGCTTGCACCGTGACGTCGAGCGCCGTCGTCGGCTCATCGGCGATGACGAGGCGCGGCGAACACCCGATCGCCATGGCGATCATCGCGCGCTGCCGTTCGCCGCCGGAGAGCGCGAACGGATAGGATCGCGCCGCGCGTTCAGGCTCGGCCAGTCGCACATGTTCGAGCAGCTGGACTGCGCGCGCCTGCGCCGCGCGCTTGCTCAACGCCCGATGCAGCATCAGTGGTTCGGCGACTTGGGCGCCAACGCGGCGCAGCGGATTGAGAGCCGTCATCGGCTCCTGGAAGATCATGGCGATGCGATCGCCGCGCAACTGACGTAATTCTTCTTCGTCGAGCCCGACCAGCTCTCGCTCCTCGAACCGGATCGACCCCGAGACCCGCGCCCCCTCTGGCGTCAGCCCAATCAGCGCGAGCGCAGTCATCGTCTTGCCCGAGCCGGACTCGCCGACCATTCCAGAGACTCTCGCCCTCGTTCAGCGAAAACGACGTCCGATCGACGACGCGCTGAAATCCTTGACGCCTCGCGACATCGACGGCGAGCTCGGAGACCTCGAGCAGCATTAGCTCCGGGCCTTCAGTTTCGGATCGAGCGCGTCGCGCAACCCGTCGCCGAGCAGATTGAGGCCGAGCACGCTGAGCGCGATCGCAATA
The DNA here is from genome assembly GCA_963726105.1 of uncultured Alphaproteobacteria bacterium. Taxonomy (GTDB): domain Bacteria; phylum Pseudomonadota; class Alphaproteobacteria; order Rhizobiales; family Beijerinckiaceae; genus Roseiarcus. The sequence goes on along the minus strand of CAVSBJ010000004.1, from coordinate 337,945 downwards.
CCCGGATAGAGCGCAAGTCTCGGCGCGTTGTAGAGAACATTCTGCGCGTCGGCGAGCATCTTGCCCCAGGACGTCTGCGGCGGCTGCGCGCCGAGGCCAAGGTAGGAAAGCGCCGCCTCGGCTAGAATAGCAATTGCGAATTGGATCGTCGCCTGAACGATCAGCGCAGGCGCAATATTCGGCAGCACGTGATCGATTGCGATCGCGATCGACCCGCGCCCGGCGGCGCGCGCGGCAAGCGCATATTCGCGCGAGAGAACGCCGTTGGCGGTGGCGCGCGTGAGCTTCGCGATGATCGGCACGTTATAGACGCCGATGGCGATGATGGCGTTGACGACGCCCGGGCCAAAGCTCGAAGTCAGCATGATCGCAAGGAGAAGCGCCGGAAAGGCAAAGACGAAGTCGCTCAGCTTCATCAGTCCGTCTTCGACGAGGCCTTTGGAAAACGCCGCAATCAAGCCGAGGACAATACCGAATGCGAGTCCAATCCCGACCGCGATGACGCCAACCAGAATGGAGACGCGGGAGCCAACCAGAATCTGCGAAGCGACATCGCGTCCGAGATTGTCGGTGCCGAACCAATGCGCCGACGAGGGGCGCGCGAGCTTGTGGGGGATGTCGATCGCCGTCGGCGGATAGGGCGTCCAGAGAAGCGACAAGACGGCGGCGGCGATCAACACGGCCACGAGCGTGGCGCCGAGCCACAGGCTCAGCCCCCCGCGCGGGCGAAACCGGGCGGACAAGATCACGCGGCGGAGGCCCTAAGCCTCGGATCGATCGCGGCGCAGGCGATGTCGACAATGAAGTTCAGCCCGATCACGATCAAGGCCAGGACCATCACTCCATTCTCGACCACCAACGTGTCGCGGTTGGAGATCGACTGCAGCATGAGGCGGCCAAGGCCCGGCAGGACGAACACATTCTCGACCACGATCGCGCCCGCAATCAGATTGGCGAATTGCAGCCCCATGATGGTGAGGATGGGCGTCAGCGCGTTCGGCAGCGCGTGGCGCCAGAGCGCGGCGCGGCGCGAGACGCCCGTGGCGCGCGCGGTGCGCATGAAGTCCTCGTTCAGCGCCTCGATGACAGCCGATCTTGTGACACGCGTGACGATCGCCGCCTGCACAACGCCCAGCGCCATCGCCGGAAGGATCAGCGCGACAATCGCTCGCGCCGGGTCATGCCAACCTGGGAATCCGCCCGCGGGAACGAGCCTCAGCGTCACCGCAAAGACCAGCACGAGCAGAATCGCCAGCCAGAAGTTCGGCACGGCAATGCCGATCTGGCTGAAGCCCATGACGATCGCATCGCCCGCACGGCCACGACGATCCGCGGCGTAGACGCCCGCCGCAAGCCCGATGATTGCGGCGAGCGCCATCGCCATCAGCGCAAGCGGCGCGCTGACCGCGAGACTCGACGCGATCAGCGGAGCGATCGGCGAGCCATAAGCGTAAGAGAGGCCGAGATCGCCATGCAGAGCGCCCCCGATCCAGCGCAAGTAGCGGATGGGCGCAGGGAGATCGAGGCCGAGCTTATGCGAGAGCGCAGCGACCGCCTCCGGCGTCGCCGTCGGTCCCAGCATGGTCTCAGCCGCATCGCCAGGTAGGATCTGCATAACCGCGAACACGACGAGCGAGGCGAAAAGAAGCGTTGCAACGAAGAGAGCGATCCGCTGTCCTACGTAGAGCAGCATCGTCTTAGGGCCGACGCGCCCTGCGCTCGCCTGCGTCGGTGCCGACTCGCCAAGATACGATGTGATTGCTTCGAACCGAGCCCGTCATTGCGAACCATAGGGCGTCTCGCGACGCCCTATGACTCCTCGCGATGACGACGCGGGGCGCTGCTCTCATGAGGTTTTCCCGGCCAGCTGCGCGGCGAGACGCAGGGAGATCTCCTGCGACAGCGAGCGCGCCAACCGAATCTCGGCGTCTCGCGCGGCGCGCAGATCATTATAGCGCTGCTGGGAGCGATCGTAGGACGCGTTCGCATTGGCGACGCCGGTGAGCACCTGCGCGCCGCCCTCGGCCTTGTTCAAGGTGTATTTCGCATCGGCGGTCAAAGTCGCCGAAGTGGCGACATTTGTGAGCGAGCTGACCGTCGGCGTTGTTGTGACCACCGTGACAGTCACAGTGAGCTTATACTTCGGCGTTGGCGTCTGACCGGTCCCGTTCAGATCGGTGGTCAGATTGTCGCCCAGATAATGGCCGATGCGGTCCTTGATCGGCTGGACTTCGATCGCCCGCAGATCCTCGACCAGTCCTGGGTGCGCGGCCTCGCTGTAAAGCGGCTGGAAGCAACCGGCGAGCGCGCCTGCGAGCGCAAGCGCCGCAAGGACGGGGAGACTTCTAGACCACGACATTGACGATCCTGTGCGGTACGACGATCACCCGGCGGCGAGGCTTATTATCCATCGCCCGCACGACGGCGTCGAGGGCGAGCGCCGCCCGCTCGACCCTCTCCTTGTCCGCCTCCCGCTCGATCGTCAGTTCGCCCCGCTTCTTGCCGTTGACCTGCACGACATAGGTGACATCGGCCGCAGCGATGAGACTGCGGTCGGCGACCGGCCACGGGCTTTGCGCCACGAAGGTCTTGTGACCAAGCGCCTCCCAGCATTCTTCGGCCAGATGCGGCATCATCGGCGCGAAGCAATGGACGAGACCATCTCCGGCCTCGGCGAAGGCTGAGCGCAGATCGTCAGCGACGGGCGCCTCGCTGATCGCGCCCACCGCCGCGCCGAGTTCATTCGCCAGCTCGTAGATCGTAGCGATGCAGACATTGAAGCGGAGGCGATCGATCTCGTCCTCGATCTTGGCCAGCGCCGTATGGACAATCCGGCGGATGCGCTGCGCCTCCTCGCCATAGCGCGCGGGCGGCGACGGACGCTCCGGCCCGACGATGCGCTCGATCTCGCAAATCAGGCGCCACAGGCGTTGCGTCTGCTTGAATGCGCCTTGAACGCCAGCCTCGGTCCAGATGACGTCGCGCTCAGGCGGCGAGTCGGACAGCATGAACCACCGCGCCGTGTCGGCGCCATAGGTCGAGATGATCTCGTCCGGGTCGACGGTGTTGCGTTTGGACTTCGACATTTTCTCAGTCGGGCCGATCTCGACCGGCTCGTCGCCGGCAAGGAGAAAGGCGCGGCGGCTGGCGCCGTCCGCTTCGACCCGCACTTCGGACGGGGCCAGCCATTGGCCCTCCGCACCGCGATAGGTCTCATGCACCACCATGCCCTGGGTGAAGAGGCCCGCGAAGGGTTCGTCGAGACTGAGATAGCCGCACTTGCGCATCGCGCGGGTGAAGAAGCGCGAATAGAGAAGGTGCAGGATCGCGTGCTCGATGCCGCCGATATACTGGTCGACCGCCAGCCAATGATTGGCCATCGCCGGATTGTCCGGCGCCGAGGAATTGTGGGGATCGGTGAAGCGCACGAAGTACCACGACGAATCGACGAACGTGTCCATCGTGTCGGTCTCGCGCGTCGCTGGTCCATCGCATTGCGGGCAGGCGACGTGCTTCCATGTGGGATGACGGTTGAGGGGATTGCCGGGCTGATCGAAGCTCACATCCTCCGGCAGCTTGACCGGCAAGTCCTCGACTGGGACAGGGACGACGCCACACGTCTCGCAATGGATGATCGGGATCGGGCAGCCCCAATAGCGCTGGCGTGAAATGCCCCAGTCCCGGAGCTTGTAATTGATCTGCCGCTTGGCCTGCGGCGCCTGTCCAAGCGTGATCTGCTCGAGCCGGCGCGAAACCTCCTCTTTGGCCTGATCGACCGTCATGCCATCGAGGAAGCGAGAATTGATCATCACGCCGTTTCCGTCATAGGCCTCGGCGCCGATGGTGAAGTTCGCGGGATCGAGCTCGGGCGGGCACACCACGGGGGTCACGTCCAGGCCATAAGCGCGGACAAAATCGAGGTCGCGCTGATCGTGAGCAGGGCAGCCGAAAATCGCGCCACTGCCATAGTCCATGAGAACAAAGTTGGCGACATAGATGGGCAAGCGCCACTCAGGATCGAACGGGTGGAGCACTTTGAGCCCCGTGTCGTAGCCCTTCTTTTCCGCCGTCTCGATCGCAGCGACGGACGTTCCGAGCTTGCGCGTTTCCTCGATGAACGCGTTGAGCCCCGCGTCGCGCTTCGCCGCCGCCGCGGCCAGCGGATGGTCCGGCGCGATCGCCATGAACTTCGCGCCGAACAGAGTGTCGGGCCGTGTCGTGTAGATGTCGAGCTCGCTGGTCTCAGGTTCGCCCTTGAGCGCCCCAAGCGTCGCCGGATCGATGACAAAGCGAACCGAGAGCCCCTCCGAGCGCCCAATCCAGTTCTTCTGCATCAGGCGGACTTTTTCCGGCCAGCGCTCGAGATGATCGAGGCTCGCCAAGAGATCGTCGGAATAGTCGGTGATCTTGAGGAACCATTGGGTGAGCTCGCGCTGCTCGACGGGCGCGCCCGAGCGCCAGCCGCGCCCGTCGATCACCTGCTCGTTGGCGAGCACGGTCTGGTCGACCGGGTCCCAGTTGACCTTCGATTTCTTGCGCGCGACCAGGCCGGCGTTGAGAAAGTCGAGGAACAGCTTCTGCTGGTGCTTATAATAAGTGGGATCGCAGGTCGCGATCTCGCGCGACCAGTCGAGCGAGAGGCCCATCGACTGCAATTGCGCCCGCATGGCCGCGATATTGGCGTAGGTCCATTCCGCAGGACAGGTGTTGTTCTGCATGGCGGCGTTCTCGGCGGGCAGCCCGAACGCGTCCCAGCCCATCGGATGGAGGACGTTGAAGCCGCGCGCGCGCCGATATCGCGCCACCACGTCGCCCATGGCGTAGTTGCGAACATGGCCCATGTGGATGCGCCCCGACGGATAGGGGAACATCTCGAGCACATAGTATTTCGGGCGCGGGTCGTCGTTCTCGGTCTTGAAGATTTGCGCATCCGCCCAGGCTTTCCGCCATTTGGCTTCTGATTCGCGCACATTGTAGCGTTCGGGCCGCATTACGGGGGGCATACTCTGGGAAGATCGGTATTTGGTGCGTGGGCCGCGACAAATCACGATTTGCCGGGAGGGTCAAATGAACGCGCGAGCCGCCGTATTCAACCGCCGTCGAAGATCGGAATCTAGCGGTTGGACGTCGGCCGAGACGCCCTGTCGTCCCTGAGCCACACATAGATGGCCGGGATCACCAGCACGGTCAGCGCCGTCGATGAGGCGAGGCCGAAGACGAGCGAGATCGCGAGACCCTGGAAGATCGGATCGGTCAGGATGAAGGCCGCGCCGATCATCGCTGCGGCCGCCGTCAGCACGATCGGCTTGAACCGCGTCGCGCCGGCCTCGACGAGCGCCTCCCGCAGGGAAACGCCGCCTGTCGCGCGGCGATGGCGGATGAAGTCCACCAGCAGGATCGAATTGCGCACGATGATGCCGGCGAGCGCAATGAAGCCGATCATCGAGGTCGCCGTGAACGCCGCGCCGAGCAGCCAATGACCAAGCACGATGCCGATCAGGGTGAGCGGCACAGGCACCAGGATAACGAGCGGCAGCAGGAACGAGCCGAACTGCGCGACGACCAGCAGATAAATGCCGAGGATCGCCACGATGAAGGCCGCGCCCATGTCGCGGAACGTCACATAGGTGACCTCCCACTCGCCGTCCCAGAGCAGCGCGGGATGAGATTCGTCGAGCGGCTGGCCGTGATACCTGATCTGGGGGGGCCCCCCTGCTCCCCAGTTCATCTTGGCGAGCGCGTCCTGAACCGCGAGCATGCCGTAGATCGGGGCCTCGAAGCGCCCCGCGACGTCGCCGCTGACCATTTCGGCGAAGCGCCCGTTGTGGCGGAAGATCGGATAGGACGCCCGTTCATGGCTGACCTTGACCACGTCGCCAAGCTCGACATTGGCGCCCTGCCGCACGGTCCCCCCCGCAGGCAGAGGAGTCGAGAGCAGCCGTTCGTCGAGGGTCATTGCGCTCTTCGGGAGCTTCACGCTGATGTCGATCGGCTTCAGGCCCTCGCCGCGCTGGGAAAAGCCGACCTTTACGCCGCCGACGAGGGCACCAATCGTGTCGTAGACCGCCTGCTCCTCCACGCCGTGGAACTCGAGCGCCTCCTGATCGATCGAGAAGCGCAGCCGGTCCGACGGCTTGCCATAGCTGTCGTCGACGTCGACGATGAAGTCGACCGACTCGAAGGCCTTGCGAATTTTCGCTGCCGTGGCGCGCCTCGTCGAAGCGTCCGGCCCGTAGACCTCGGCCAGCAAGGTCGCCAGCACCGGCGGACCTGGCGGAACTTCGACGACCTTGAGCGCCGAGCCGTCGGGCAGCGGCAGATCCGCGAGCCGGCGGCGGATGTCGAGCGCGATCGCGTGGCTCGCGCGCGAGCGCTCCCCCTTCGGCAAGAGGTTGATCGAGAGATCGCCCTGCTCGGGATTCTCGCGCAGATAATAGTGGCGGACGAGGCCGTTGAAGTTGAACGGCGAGGCCGTTCCCGAATAGGCCTGGATCGAGACGAGCTCGGGCAGCGTCTTCAGCCGCTCAGCCGCCATCATCAGCATGCGGTCGGTGTCCTCGACGGTCGCGCCATGGGGAAGGTCGAGCACGACCTGGATCTCCGACTTGTTGTCGAAGGGCAGCAGTTTGACCCGCACGGCCTCGGTGTAGAAGAGCGTGCAGGCGGCGAGTGTGGCGGCGCCGACGGTGATGAGAAAGACTTTCGAGCGGACGCGGCCCTGGAGCAGCGGCCGCGCGATCGCAGCATAGAAGCGGCCCATCGCGCCGACGGCGTGAACGCCATGCTCTGCGGTTGCGGCCGCCGCCGCCGTTGTGCGCGTGAAGCGCAGGAGCAGCCACGGCGTCACCGTCACCGCGATGAAGAACGAGAATAGCATCGCGATCGACGCGTTGGCGGGAATCGGGCTCATATACGGCCCCATCATGCCCGACACGAACATCATCGGCAGGAGCGCCGCGATAATGGTGAGCGTCGCCACAATGGTCGGATTGCCAACCTCCGCCACGGCTTCGATCGCGGCGTCGGTCCGACTGCGGCCGTCGTTCATGGCCCAGTGGCGGGCGATGTTTTCGACGACCACGATGGCGTCGTCGACGAGGATGCCGATCGAGAAGATGAGCGCGAAGAGGCTGACGCGGTTGATGGTGTAACCCATCAGCCAGGAGGCGAAAAGCGTGAGCAGGATCGTGGTCGGGATGACGATGAGGACGACCAGCCCCTCGCGCCAGCCAACGGCGATGGTGATGAGAACGACGATCGAGACCGTCGCCAGGGCTAAGTGAAAGAGAAGCTCGTTGGCTTTCTCGGAGGCCGTGGCGCCGTAGTTGCGCGTGACGCTGACCTCCAGGTCGGCGGGGATGACGCGGCCTTTGACGGCGTCCAGCTGCCGCATCACGTCTTCCGCCACCACGACCGCGTTGGAGCCCTTCCGCTTGGCGACCGCGATGGTCACCGCCGGACGGCGCTGCAATTCGCCGCTCGCAAGACGGACGATCGTCCAGGCGCGATGCTCACGCTCGGCGGCGCCGACCGTCACGTCGGCCACGTCCTTGACGTAGACCGGCCGGCCGTCACGCGTCGTCAGCAACAGGAGCCCAATGTCGGGCACGCCCTGGAGCGTCTGCCCGGCAAGGACCGGGAGAGACTTTCCCCCGTCGCGGAAGGCGCCGACGAGGAAAGAGCGATTGGCGTTGGTGAGCTTGTCGATCAACTGGCTCAGCGTCACGCCATAGACTGCGAGGCGCTCAGGGTCCGGCTCGACGCGGATCTGGTTCGGGCTGCCGCCGACGATGTAGGTCGAGCCGACGTTGTTGACCTTGGTGAGCTCGTGCTGCAGTTCCTCCGCGACCTGGAAGAGCGCGTTGTCCGACCATTGGCCGGCGCGGTCCGGCCTTGCGGACAGCGTGAGGTCGACGATCGCGACATCATTGATGCCGCGGCCGACGATCAACGGCTCGGGGATGCCCTTGGGCAGCTCACCGATATGGGCCCGGATCTTCTCATGCACGCGCGTGATCGCAGAATCCTGATCAGTGCCGACGAGGAAGCGCGCCGTGACGACGACGAGGTCGTCCCCGGTCTGTGAGTAGACATGCTCGACGCCGTCGATGCCCTTGACGATGTCCTCGAGCGGCCGCGTCACCAGCTCGACCGCCTGGTCGGCCTTGTAGCCGTTGGCCTGGACGATGATGTCGACCATAGGAACGCTGATCTGCGGCTCCTCCTCACGCGGCAGCGAGGCAAGCGCCAGCGCTCCGGCGACGATGGCCGCCAGCAGCAGGAGAGGCGTCAGCGGCGAATTGATGAAGGCGCGGGTGAGCAGCCCTGAAAGTCCGAGCTTCATGGCTGAACCAGCCTGTCGCCATCCTTGAGGCCGGAGAGGATCTCCACATCAGCGGCGCCATGGGGCTTGCCGAGCTGCACCACAGCTTCGCCGCCGTCCGCGAGCTTCACGAAGTCGACGCCCGCGCGGCGGTAGACATAAACACGCGGCACGACGATCGCCTTGCGCGTACCGGTGCTGACATAGACGCGCGTGCGCTCGCCGACGAAATAGTCTCCGAGGCCCGGAACCTCGACGTCGGCGATGACCCGGCCACCCTCGATTTCGGGATAGACGAGACGCACTTTGCCCTCACGCCGCTCGCCGGTGTCTTCGAGGCCGCGCGCGCCGATCTGCACGACGTCGCCGGCGCGCATGAAGCGGGCGTGCCGCTCGGGCAATTGCAGGCGCAGGATGTAACGGTCCTCGGCGAGAGTCGCGATCGTCTCGCCGGGCAGCACGACCGAGCCTTCCTGCATGGGCGCCTTCAGAATGCGGCCTGCAGCGGGGGCGAGGACCGCGCCTTCCTTCATCTGCTGGATGATGACGTCGCGATCGCTCTGCATCGCGTCCAGCGTGCGGTTGGCCACGTCGAGCGCCGTTTTAGTGGTGTCGACCTGGACCTGGGTGCTGACGCCGCGCTTCTGCAATTCGATCGCGCGGTCATTGTCCGTCTTCGCCTTGTCGCGCTGCGACTGCTGCGACTCGATGCGGGAATCGAGCGCCTGCTTCTGCAGGACAAGCTTTGGGTCAGCGACCACGGCGATCTCGGCTCCCGCCGAGACCTCCTGGCCTTCCTTGACGGTGAGGGAGGCGATCGTGCCGCCGATGCGGGCGCGGGCGGCAAGTTCATGGACGGGCTCGACGGCGCCGATCACGGCCTTCTGGTCCGCGATGTCGGCGAGATGGACCACGAAAGACCCGGCGGCCCAGGCGTTTCCCGCGAGAAGCAGCAAGGCCGCCGTGGCGATAGTTGAGCGCATCGACAAAATCCCCCTTTGAGGCCTTGACTATATATTAGTATCTGCTAAATTAGCAATCATGAATTTAGAAGAACTGCAAAAGAAGGCCGGCGTCGCCGAGGCCATGCTGAAGGCGGTGGCCAACCGCAACCGCCTCGTGATCCTTTGCGAGTTGCTCAAGGGCGAGCGCTCGGTGAGCGCTCTGCAGGCGGCGATCGGGCTTAGCCAGTCCGCGCTCTCTCAGCACCTCGCGCGTCTCCGCGAGGACAAGATCGTCGCGACGCGCCGCGAGGCGCAGACGATCCACTATTCGCTCTCCAGCAAGCCGATCTCGCGTCTGATCGCACTTCTCTATGAACTCTATTGCGCCCCGAATTGTGATGTGGGGGCATCGCCCCACAAGATGAGGAGAAAGTAAAATGACACTTGACCGCGCCGTGATGGCCTTTGCAGGTTGCATCGTTCTGATGAGCCTCGCGCTCGCCGATCTGTTCAGCCCTTACTGGTTGCTGCTGACAGCTTTCGTCGGCCTCAATCTCGTTCAGGCGTCATTCACCGGCTTCTGCCCGGCCGCGGTCGTGTTCAAGCGACTCGGCGTCGGACAAGGCGTGGCTTTCAAATAGGGAGCGGCGCAGGCCATGCCTTGATCTGGATCATGGCGGCGGGCCGCGAACAGGACGCAAGAGACAGGATCGGAGGCTTGGAAAGGCCTCGAGATAGACATTGCGAGGGAGGCTTGCATGCCGCGTGTTGTTGTTCTGGGCGCCGGAATCGGCGGCGTTCCGATGGCCTTCGAGCTTCGTGAGAAGCTCGGCCGTAAAGCCGAGATCGACGTCGTCTCGGAATCGGAATGGTTCGAGTTCATCCCATCCAATCCATGGGTCGCCGTGAACTGGCGCAAGCCCGAAGACGTGAGAGTTCACCTGCCGCCGGTTTTTGCCCGCCTTGGGATCGGCTTCCACGCCTGCGGGGCGAAGCAAGCGCGTCCGGAGAAAAGCGAAGTGCTGCTCAACGACGGCCGCGCGCTGCCTTACGACTACCTCGTCATCGCGACGGGGCCGAAGCTCGCCTTTGATGAAATCGAAGGCTTTGGACCGCAAGCCAACACCCGCTCGATCTGCCAAACCCACGACGCGGCGGCCGCGGCGACGAGCTGGGAGACGTTCTGCAAGGATCCCGGCCCCATGGTGGTCGGCGCCGTTCAGGGCGCGTCCTGTTTCGGGCCGGCGTATGAATATGCGCTGACCGCGGCCACTGACCTCCGCCGCCGGAAGATCCGGAACCGCGTGCCGATGACCTTCATCACCTCCGAACCCTATATCGGCCATCTCGGGCTCGGCGGCGTCGGCGACACCAAGAGCCTCCTGGAGTTGATCCTCCGCGACCGCGACATCAAATGGATCACCAATGCGAAAATCGATCGGGTCGCGCCGGACATGGTCGAGGCGACCGAGGTCAATGACGACGGCTCGGTCAAAAAGACGCACAAGCTGAGGTCGACATTTACGATGATGATCCCCGCTTTTCGGGGCGTCGATTGCCTCAAGGGCGAGGACGGGAAGTGGATTCCCGGCCTCACCAACCCGCGCGGCTTCGTGACCATGGACGAACATCAGCGGAACCCGAGCTTCCGCAACGTGTTCGCGGTCGGCGTGTGCACCGCGATTCCGCCCTATGAAGCAACGCCCGTTCCCGTGGGCGTGCCGAAGACGGGCTACATGATCGAATCGATGGTGACTGCGGCAGCTCACAACATTGCCGATCTCATCGACGGTCGCGAGCCGACCCATGTCGCAACCTGGAACGCCGTTTGTCTCGCCGACTTTGGCGACAGCGGCGTCGCTTTCGTCGCGCTGCCGCAGATACCGCCCCGCAACGCCAATTGGTCGAGCCAAGGTTATTGGGTGCACCTCGCCAAGGTCGGCTTTGAGAAGTATTTTCTGCGGAAAGTGCGCAAGGGCAGCAGCGAACCGGGTTATGAACGCTTCGTGATGAAGGCGCTTGGCGCGTCGCGCCTGCGTGAGCCGGAGCGAGCAGCATCTTAGTCGCCTTGAGATCGGGCTGCGGTCGAGGCCACCACCCAGCGCGCCGACGATCAGAACCAATCGCCCGCACGGTCCGTCCGGCCTCATGGGAGAGGCTGCTTGCTTTTATTTGCCCATATATGCGCAAATTCGCGCCGGCCGCGCCGCGCGCCCGTTCCGGCGCCGCCCGCCAGAGCCAGCGTTGCGCGATTAGCCCCGAAGCAAGAGACGGCGGGCCTCATCGTAGACGGCCCGGTCGCCGGCGGCGATGATTCGGCCCCCCTTGGCAGAGTTCTCGCCGTCCCAGGTCGTCACCAGACCGCCCGCCCCCTCGATGATCGGCGCGAGCGCGACGATGTCGTGAGGCTTGAGGTTGGTCTCGATCACGAGGTCGACAAAGCCCGCCGCCAGCGCGCAATAGGCGTAACAGTCGCCGCCATAACGCGGGAGCCGGACTTGCTTCTCGACCCTCATATAGGCCGCCCGGTCGGCGTCATCCCGAATCAGCAAGGGGCTGGTCGTCAGGAGAGTTGCTTCGGCGAGGGCCGCGCAGCTGCGCGTATGCAGGTTCCGGGTCGCCCATTCCGAAGGAGGCGCCTCGCCATGCGAGGGAGCGAGCGTGCGCGAGCTCGCGCGCTTGCCGTCGCCATAGAACCGCTCGCGCGTGAACGGCTGGGCCATCATGCCGTAGACCGGCTGGCCGCGATGCATGAGCCCGATCAACGTGCCCCAGGTCGGCAGCCCGGAAACGAAGCTCTTGGTCCCATCGATCGGATCGAGGACCCAGACATATTCGGCCTCAGGACGATCGGCCCCGTATTCCTCTCCGATCACCCCGTGGGCGGGAAACGTCTGCGCGATGAGCCGGCGCATGGCCGCCTCGGCGCCCCGGTCGGCCTCGGTGACGGGATCGAACACGCCGCCCAACGACTTGTCTTCGGCGCGAATCGCGCTGCGAAAAAATGGGAGAATCACCTCGCCTGACAGCTGCGCGAGTCGCTCAACGAAGGCTGCAAAGTCGACTGTGGTCACACAAAGCCCTCACAAACACGTGAAACGTCATGCGGCACTGGCATATCTGCTATCCCAAGGGTGCGATAGGAAAGTGATGATGTATCTCAGCTATATCGTTTTATAACATTGATATTATTGTATTATTGTCTTTTATACCGCTATGGTGAAGTCCGAACAGGAATGCAACAGCGCTCCCGATTCACGATCCGGTCGTCCACAGGGTGAAGAAAACACTTGCAACGGCAGCGGTCAGCGACGATATTGTTGCGGTGCGGCATGACCTGCCGCATATGCCCTCCTTGGGCGTTTCCTCCCTAAACTCAAGGCCGCCATGGCGACATGGCGGCCTCCTTTTTTCGCCGCTCCTCATTTCGCGATTTTTGCGTCGCGTCGCGGTGCAGCTTTCACAGCCGTCTTGTCGGCCCCGCGCTCGCTCATTCGGCCGCCAGACGCCCCGCTTCCGGATTCCCGCCCAGTTCCAGCGCGAGCGCCTTCGCCGCCGCAAGCAGATCCTCCTGTAACGCCGGCCATCGTTCCGTTCGGATGATCCTGCGCTCATCGAGGTAGAGCGCCCTGGCGATCTCAATCTGAACCGCATGGACTCCGTCGCCAGGCGAGCCGAAATGCTCGGTGATATATCCTCCAGCGAATGGCTTATTGCGGCGGACGCGATAGCCGGCGCGCTTGAGGCTCGATTCCAGGACGTCAACGACCGGGGGCGCCGCGCTTGCGCCATATCGGTCGCCAAGCACAATATCGAGTCCAGCGACATCCGCGGCGTTCGAGGGCATCGAGTGGCAGTCGAGCAGCACCGCTATTCCAAACCAGCCGCGCGCGCGCTCGATCAGGGCCTTCAATTGCGCGTGATAGGGCCGGTACAGCGTCTCGATCCGCCAAAGACCATCAGCGACCGGAATCGGTTTCCTGTAGATCGGCTGCGCGTCGCCGACCACCCTGGGAATCGTGCCGAGCCCGACCGCAACTCTTAAAGAGCGGGTGTTTGCAAACTCAGGCAGGCGGCCATCGAAAATCTGCGGGTCAAGTTCGTAGGGCTCTCGGTTCACATCGAGATAAGCGCGAGGGAACAATGCCCGCAACAGTGGCGCGCCGAGCCCCACGCAAGGCAAAAAGAGCTCGTCAACGAAAGCGTCTTCCGAGCGGCGCAGTGTCAGAGGATCCAGCCGCGAGGCGGCAAGAAAGCGCTGAGGATAGGTGGATCCGGAATGGGGAGAACTGAAAACGAGGGGCGAAGCCAACCGAGGCGGCTCGATCGTCTCGAACGCCCGATCGAAGTCCTGGACAGCAGCCCCCTCGACTTGTTCCATCGGTCCTCCGACTGGCGCTTGCATCAAGCGCGCGGTTGAACTCTATCATATCGCCCAAACCCGGCGGGATGCGAGATTTGTCGGCGGGTTCAATAAATTTTTACTGGGGCGCCGCAAAGTCGCTCGGCTTACCAGGGGAGCGTGATGCAGACGCCAGTCGAGATTTCCGCCAAGATCTTACTTGCGGAGGACGATAACGACATGCGCCGCTTCCTCGTCAAGGCGCTGCAAAACGCCGGCTACGAGGTAACCTCCTTCGACAATGGGCTTTCGGCTTACAATCGGCTGCGTGAGGAACCGTTCGAACTCTTGCTGACGGATATTGTCATGCCGGAGATGGACGGCATCGAGCTCGCGCGTCGCGCCACCGAGCTCGACCCGGAAATGAAGGTCATGTTCATCACGGGCTTCGCCGCCGTGGCGCTCAACCCTGCCAATGCGGCGCCAAAAGACGCCCGCATCCTCTCAAAGCCGTTTCATCTTAGAGACTTGGTTAACGAAGTGGAGCGCCTGCTCAAAGCGGCCTGACAGACCGGCTCGACTGGCCCCACCGCCGGCGCCCTGGGCCGGAAGGCCCTTGTTCGCTTCAAAAGTTGTCGTTGGGCCGGAATTATAGAAAAAGTCAGCGAAACCAGCGCGGCCAAGTTACAGGGCGCTTCAACAAAAGCGATCTCAAGGCTTTACGACAAGAACTCTCGGCGATTTGCTCGAACCGCCGACCAGATCCATCGCTAGACGGCCAGCTTAAAATCGATACGGCATGCGAACGGAGCAGGAGCCGTAGTTCGGGAAGCAATAGAACGGATAGGCGGCGATTGAACCCAGATCGGCGACGCCTCCGGCCACCCGTGTCGCGGCAGTCCCTACAGGGTTGCCGTCATAGCGACGCTCAGTTCGATATGCGTAGTGCCGTCGATAATGGCGTGCTCCGAGGTGCTGAGCGACCTTGGCGCTGTTCGGCCCAGCCTCGGCCCACCCAGGCGTTGGGGCTGGCTCGCTACGCGACGGCGCCGCGGCGGCCGTTGTCGTTGCGGGCGTAGGCGTCGCGACCCTCGCGGGCGTGCTTGGGGTGGGCGCTGGTTCCGCAGATGAATCCGCGAACGCGGCGCAGAGTGTGGACAGGGACACAAACGCGGCCACGCCTAAGGCGGCGGCCGAAATGCGAGAAACACTGTAGGTCATCATGACCTCCTTCGTTCGATCGGACGGTACGGGCCGCGAGGTGGCCCTTCCTGATCTAGGAAACCCGCGCGCCGACTAAACGGTTCCCGCGCCGCATAAAAACAGGCGAAGCAAGCGAGCCGCGTTGCCTAACGGCCTCGGCCGCACATGGCCGCGGCCAAACAAAATCGGGCGGCCAGAAGCCGCCCGAAGCTGAATGCGAAGCGACGGGTTTGTTAACGGAAATGGCCGCCGCCGAAATGACCGCCACCAAAGCCGCCGAAATGACCGCCGCCAAAGCTGCCCATGTGGCCGAAGTTGCCGCCGGCGAAGTGAGCGGCTCCGCCGCCGAAATGGCCGACGCCGAAGCTGTGGCCGAAGTTGCCGCCGGCGAAGCGGGCGGCCCCGCCGCGGAAATGACCGCCGTAGCCGCCATAGCCATAGCGACCGCCATAGCCGTGGCCGCCATACCCCGCGCCGAAGCCATAGCCGGGATACCCATAGCCGAAACCGCCGTAATACGGCCCGTATCCATAGCCGTAGCCGTAGTCGTCACAGGCCCCATAGCCATACAGCCATAGCCATAGCCGCCGCAGTCATAGGCGCCGGCCAGGCCCGCTCCGAGGATGCCGCCAATTACGCCGACGGCGGCCGCGGCGCCGGGGTTGTAGCCATTGCCGTATGCGTAGCGATGCCCGCGAACGTAGTGGTGGGCATAATGGTGGACCGTGTGACGTCCGTGGGCGTACGTCACGCGCCCGTGAATGGCCGGGTGATGAACAACCGTCGCCGCGTTCGCCACGGGAAGGGGCGAAAACAATGTGAGAGCGGACCCGCCGAGCGCGAGGGCTGAGACTCGAATAGCGCCAAGAGTCATGGTTCCATTCCTTTTACCTTGGCGACGCCATCAGCGCCGCGCAAACGCCCCCGTTTGATCTGAGATAGATCGGCTCTCCTCACCGGCTAGATCCAAAGTGATCACGATTTCGCGTGTTCTTCGTTTCCGCAGTTATCAACGCGGAGGATCGCAAAGAGTTCGACTAAAATAAAGTTCAGGATAGAGAACTTCCAAAGCGAATACTCGAAACGGCACCGGCGACAGCGCTAAGCCATCCCCTGCACTGATCTCTCAGGATCCGAGTCAGGTACTCGTTTTACAGGTGGGTGCGGATTCGCTACGTGGCGCGCGCGCAAGCGAGGTGGGTCCCGCGAAGCCAATTCAACCGCAAAAACAAGCGCTCAGAGGCCCTTGACGACGGCGCATATGACCCCTATCTGAGCGCCGTTAGCACTCCTCAAGGATGAGTGCCAACATTGCCAATCCGCGCCCCATGCGGGCAATTTCAAAGAGGAAACATTCATGAAATTTCGTCCCCTGCATGACCGCGTCGTCGTTCGTCGCATCGAAGGCGAGGAAAAGACGAAGGGCGGCATCATCATCCCGGACACCGCCAAGGAGAAGCCGCAAGAGGGTGAAATCGTCGCCGCTGGCCCGGGCGCCCGCGACGAGAGCGGCAAGCTCGTCCCCCTGGATGTGAAGGCCGGCGACCGCGTGCTGTTCGGCAAGTGGAGCGGCACTGAGGTCAAGATCGACGGCGAGGAGCTCCTGATTATGAAGGAGTCAGACATCATGGGCGTGGTCGAGGGTTCCGCTTCCTCCTCCAAGAAAGCCGCCTGAAATCAAAGCTATCTCTCGAATTTCTGAGGACTGAAGTCAATGGCTGCCAAAGACGTACGTTTTTCTTCCGACGCGCGCGAAAAGATGCTGCGCGGCGTCGACACCCTCGCCAACGCCGTGAGAGTGACGCTCGGGCCAAAGGGCCGCAACGTCATTATCGACAAGTCGTTCGGCGCGCCCCGCATCACCAAGGACGGCGTCACCGTCGCCAAGGAGATCGAGCTCGAGGACAAGTTCGAGAACATGGGCGCCCAGATGGTCCGCGAGGTCGCCTCGAAGACCAATGACACCGCCGGTGATGGCACCACCACCGCCACGGTCCTCGCCCAGGCGATCGTCCGCGAAGGCGCGAAGCTGGTTGCGGCCGGCATGAATCCGATGGACCTCAAGCGCGGCGTCGACCTTGCGGTCAGCGAAGCGGTGAAGGACATCGCCAAGCGTTCGAAGAAGATCAAGGAATTGTCGGAAGTCGCGCAGGTGGGCTCGATCGCCGCCAACGGCGACAAGTCGATCGGCAAGATGATCGCCGACGCGATGCAGAAGGTTGGCAACGAGGGCGTCATCACGGTCGAGGAGGCCAAGAGCCTCGAGACCGAGCTCGACGTCGTCGAGGGCATGCAGTTCGACCGCGGCTATCTCTCACCTTATTTCATCACCAACGCCGAGAAGATGCTGGCCGAGCTCGAGGATCCATATATCTTGATCCACGAGAAGAAGCTTTCCTCGCTGCAGCCGATGCTGCCCGTCCTCGAGGCGGTTGTGCAGACCGGCAAGCCGCTCCTCATCATTGCTGAGGACATCGAGGGCGAGGCGCTGGCGACCCTGGTCGTCAACAAGCTGCGCGGCGGCCTCAAGGTCGCAGCCGTCAAGGCCCCGGGCTTCGGCGATCGCCGCAAGGCGATGCTCGAGGATATCGCGATCCTCACCGGCGGCACGATGATCGCCGAGGACCTCGGCATCAAGCTCGAGAACGTCACCGTGCAGATGCTCGGCCGGGCCAAGCGCGTCCGGATCGAGAAGGAGAACACCACGATCATCAACGGCGTCGGCAAGAAATCCGACATCGAGGGCCGGATCTCGCAGATCAAGGCGCAGATCGAGGACACGACCTCCGACTACGACAAGGAGAAGCTGCAGGAGCGGCTGGCGAAGCTCGCCGGCGGCGTTGCGGTGATCCGCGTTGGCGGCGCGACCGAGGTTGAGGTCAAGGAGAAGAAGGACCGTGTCGACGACGCCCTCAACGCCACCCGCGCGGCGGTTGAGGAAGGCATCGTTCCGGGCGGCGGCGTTGCGCTTCTGCGCGCCAGGATCGCAGTCTCCAAGCTCAAGAGCGAGAACGCCGATGAGCAGGCGGGGATCAGCATCGTGCTCAAGGCGCTCGAGGCGCCGATCCGTCAGATCGCTGAAAACGCGGGCAACGAAGGCTCGATCGTGGTCGGCAGGATCACCGACAACAAGTCGCAGACCTTCGGCTTCAATGCGCAGACGGAAGAATATGTCGACATGATCGAGGCCGGCATCGTCGATCCGGCCAAGGTCGTGCGAACCGCGTTGCAGGACGCCGCCTCCGTGGCCGGCCTCCTCATCACCACGGAAGCGATGATCGGCGACAAGCCGAAGAAGGAAGCCCCCGCGATGCCGATGGGCGGCGGCGGTGGCGGCATGGGCGGGATGGACTTCTAAGTCCCGCGCCACTTCCATACTGAGAACGAAGGGGCGGCCGAAGGGCCGCCCTTTTTGTTGGGTGCTCGTCCGCTCCGCGCGCCCCGACGGCGTCAGGATAAGGCGCCGCAATTGTGTACGAGGCGCCTCATTTGTCGGCAACTCTCGACCAGCGTTCGCGAGCCTGGGCCGAAAAGCTTCCACTGACAACTCTTTGAACCCCGCCAGCGAGGAATCCCAACTGGCACGGGGGTTGCAAACCGGGTCCCCAGACCGACCGTCAAATCGTGGGGTGGTGTTGGAGCCTGCAGACCTCGAACTTGTTCATCTCACCAAGCGTTACGGCGCGACGACCGCGGTCGATTCGATCGATCTCAAGGTTCCGGCAGGCGCTTATTGCTGCCTGCTCGGCCCGTCGGGCTGCGGCAAGACCTCGACCTTGCGCATGATCGCGGGCCACGAGAGCGCGACGGAGGGCGACATTCTCATCGGCGCGACCAATGTCACCGACCTGCCCCCCGCCAAGCGCGGCACGGCGATGATGTTCCAGAGCTACGCGCTCTTCCCGCATCTCACTTGCGTCGACAATGTCGCCTTCTCGCTCAAGATGAAGGGCGTCGACAAGGCGACGCGGCGTCAGAAGGCGATGGAGTTCCTCGAGCTCGTCGCCATGACGCCGTATGCGCAGCGCGTGCCGGCGCAATTGTCCGGCGGCCAGCAACAGCGCGTCGCGCTCGCGCGCGCCCTCGTCACCGATCCGCAGATCCTTTTGCTGGACGAGCCGCTTTCCGCGCTTGACCCCTTCTTGCGCGTGCGCATGCGCGCCGAGCTTCGCCGTTTCCAGCGCCAGCTCAACATCCCCTTCATCCATGTCACCCACGGACAGGACGAGGCCCTTGCGCTCGCCGATCTCGTCGTCGTGATGAACAAGGGCCGCATCGAGCAGACGGCGACGCCGCTCGAGCTGTTTGAAAAGCCCGCCACCGAGTTCATCGCCCGCTTCCTCGGCGGCCATAACGTGATCGAAACGCCAGCGGGACCGGTCGCGGTGCGCGCCGACCGCATCACGCTGCGGCGCGGCAACGGCTCGGGCGCGAACGACGCCCGGTTCGTCGCCGCGGTGCGCGCCGTCGAATATCAGGGCGCGCACTATCAGGTGTCGCTCGACCGCCCGGGCGTGGGCGAGCTGACGGCGGTCGTGAGCGACGAGCAGTTCGCCGGCGACCCGCTCAACATCGGCGACGACGTTTCCGTTCTCTGGGCCGACAAAGATATTCACGCGCTGGCCCCGGCGACGTGAAGCCGTAGGGAACTGCTAAGGAGAGAGCACATGTCAAAGAAAACGAACAAGACATCCCGCCTATCCCGCCGCGCCGTGCTGAAGGGCGCGGCCGGCCTCGCCGGCGCCGCCGCGGGTTCCGGCGCGATCACCGGCTTTCCAGCCGTATGGTCTCAGGAAGAGAAGGTGCTGCGATATCTCGGCACCGCGGTCAACCAGTCGGACGAGATGACCAAGAAGGTCAAGGAAGAGACCGGGATCACCATTCAGAACATCGTCGCCACCACCGACGACGTGACCAAGCGCGTCATCACCCAGCCGAACTCGTTCGACGTCCTGGACACCGAGTACTTCAGCCTGAAGAAGCTCGTGCCTTCCGGCAACATCCTGCCGATGGACGCCAAGAAGATCAAAGAATTCGACAACATCACGCCCGTCTTCACCAAGGGCCAATTGCCCAACGGCAAGGTCATCGGCGACCAAGGCACGGCGCCGAAGAAGGTGATGTTCGTTGAAGGCCCGCACTCGACCACGTTCTCGAAGACGCCCACGGAATGGGTCACCCTCATTCCGACCGTCTACAACGCCGACACGCTCGGTATCAGGCCGGACCTGATCAAGCGGCCGATCGAGCACTGGTCCGAATTGCTCAACCCCGAATTCAAGGGCAAGGCGGCGATCCTCAACATCCCCTCGATCGGCATCATGGACGCCGCAATGGTGGTCGAATTGCTCGGCAAGTACAAATATCCCGACAAGGGCAACATGACGAAGCCCGAGATTGATATGACCATGGGCGTCCTCACCGAAGCCAAGAAGGCCGGCCAGTTCCGCGCGTTCTGGAAGGACTTCAACGAGAGCGTCAACCTTATGTCGTCCGGCGAGACAGTCATCCAGTCGATGTGGTCGCCAGCCGTGACCGCAGTGCGCACCAAGGGCATTCCCTGTGTCTTCCAGCCCCTGAAAGAAGGCTACCGCTCATGGGCGTCCGGCTTCTGCATGTCGAAGGGTGTCTCGCAGAAACAGGCTGACATGATCTACGAATTTGTGAACTGGTATCTGTCCGGATGGGCCGGCGCCTATCTCAACCGCCAGGGCTATTACTCGGCGGTGCTGTCGACCGCCAAATCCCATATGGAGCCCTACGAGTGGGCTTACTGGATGGAAGGCAAGCCGGCGGAGAAAGACATCCACGGGCCAGACGGGTCGCTCCTCGAGAAAGCCGGCGCAACGCGCGACGGCGGCTCCTACGACGACCGCATGGGCAACGTCGCCTGCTGGAACGCGGTCATGGACGAGAATGACTACATGGTCCGCAAATGGAATGAGTTCATCGCGTCCTAGCGATCAAGTTCGTCCGTCCGCGCTTTCGCGGCGCCTGGCGCCGTGATGGCCCCTCGCTCCTCTCGTGCCCAGGCAGGAGAGGAGACCGGCGGCAAATATTGGGTCTGACGAATGACCGCAACCAGCATCTCGACGCCGATGGTCAGCAAGGCGGCTGATCGTGCCGCCCGGCGCGGGCTGGACCGCGTCGGCATTCCGGGATGGCTTCAGGCGATGCCGTTCGGCCTCGTCTTCGCGTTCTTCTTCATCATCCCGCTCATCCTCGTCGTCATTGTCAGTTTCTGGGACTACAACGACTACGCTATGCTGCCGTCCTTCACGACGCGCAGCTACACCGAGACCTTCGAGGGTTGCTGGACCCAGCTGCCTGATCTCTGCACGATCCTCAAAACCTACGTGTCGACGGCGAAATTCTGCTTCATCGTCTGGCTGACCACGCTTCTAATTGGCTTCACGATCGCCTATTTTCTCGCCTTCCACGTCCGCTCGACGACGACGCAGATGGTGCTGTTCCTCGTCTGCACCATTCCATTCTGGACCTCGAACGTCATTCGCATGATCTCGTGGATCCCGCTGCTCGGACGCAACGGGCTCGTCAATGACGCGCTGATGCGCGCCCATGTCGTGGACAAGCCGGTCGAATGGCTACTCTACTCGCCCTTCTCGGTGTCGCTCGCGTTCACTCATCTCTTCACCTTCTTCATGGTCGTGCCGATCTTCAATTCGATGATGCGCATCGACAAGCGGTTGGTCGAAGCGGCTTACGATTCCGGAGCCTCCGCATGGCAGACGTTGTGGAACCTGATCGTGCCCTTGTCCAAGCCTGGCATCGTCATCGGCTCGATCTTCGTCGTCACCATCGTCATGGGCGATTTCATCACCTTCGACGTGATGGGCGGCGAGCAGATCGCCTCGGCCGGCAAGGTCGTCGAGACGCGCCTCAACGCGCTGCAATTCCCTCCCGCCGCGGCGAACGCCGTAATCCTGCTCGCCGTGACGCTGCTCATCATCACCGCGCTCAACCGCGTCGTCGACGTCCAAAAAGAGCTCTGAACGATGGGTGACGAGCGTTCTCCCGCTTTCTACTGGCTCGCGGCCTTCTTCGCGCTGTTCGTGCTGTTTCTCTACGGCCCGATGATCGTCATCTTCGTTCTTTCGTTCCAGGGTCCGACCGGCGGCCTGACCTTCCCGATGAATGGCGTGTCGCTGCACTGGTTCGAGCGGCTGTGGAACGGCGGAGGAATTGTCAATATCCACGACGCCTTCACCCGCTCGCTCGAGCTCGGCTTCGTCATCATGATCCTCACCGTTCTCCTTTCGCTGAGCGCAGGGCTCGCCTTTCGCAAGCGCTTCCCCGGCGCGAGGCTTCTTTTTTTCGTCGCGGTCGCGAGCCTCATTGTGCCTTCGATCGTGACCTCGCTCGGCATCGCGCTCGAATTCCGGCTGCTTGACGATTTTCTCAAGAATCACGGACCCGGATGGATCGCCGATAATCTGAAGACGACCATGGGGGTTTTTACCTCCGGGCTCGGCGCGCATTTGACCTGGACGTTGCCCTTCGGACTTCTCGTCATGTTCGCGATCTTCAATCGCTTCGACAATCGCTACGAAGAGGCCGCGCGCGACCTCGGCGCGACGCCGTGGCAGACCCTGCGCTCCGTGATCTTGCCCATCATCCTGCCTTCGGTGATCGGCGTCGGATTCTTCGGCTTCACCCTGTCATGGGATGAGATTGCGCGATCGAGCCAGGCGATGGGCGAGCACAACACTCTGCCGATGGAATTGCAGGCGCTGACCACAACCGTGACGACCCCGGAGATTTACGCGCTGGGCACGGCGACCACGGGCGTGTCCTTCGCCGTCATCGCAATCGCGCTCGTCGGAATCATGACGATCCGCGCCCGCCAGGCTCGCCACGGCTCCGACGCCGGCCAGGCGTGAGGCCCGCGAAGGCGCCGGAACGCTGACCTTCGCGGAAGCGCCCCTGGGGCGCGGCCGATCCTTTAGGGTTAGCGAATCGGGTCCGACGCCTGTAAACTCCCTTGTGCGTCGCGCTGCCGGGCTAAACTCGTGCTGAAACCGCGCGCTTATAAGCGGGACCTAATCGGGGAGTTTGACATGAGCACCATCACGCGTCGCAGCCTTATTCTATCAAGCGCCGGCCTTGCGACCGCAGCCTTCGTTGTGCCGGCCGAAGCCGCGACCGCCGCCGTTTCCCTGCATATCGCGAGCGCTGGTTTCATCTTCGGCGTGACGGGCGGCAGCGGGGTTTTGACCTTCCGGGGACAACGATATCCGCTCAGAGTCGGCGGCATCAGCGCCGGGGCCTTGATCGGCGTCTCGGCGACGGATCTGGTCGGCACCGCGTTCAACGTTCATTCCCCAGGCGACATCGCGGGTATCTATTCAGCGGTCGGGGCCGGCATGTCGGTCGCGGGCGGCAGAAGCACGGCCCAGCTTTCCAACGCCAATGGCGTGACGCTGCGCCTGCACGGGCGCCAGGTCGGCTTCAGCTTCTCGATCGATCTCAGCGGGATGAGCATCTCGCTCGCTTGAACCCAGCGCGTCTTCGCATCGTATGAACCTGCGCCGGCGAGAGTTCGCGGCGCTTATGCTCGGCGGGGCGGCTGCGCTCAGCCTCGCCGGGCGGGCGGACGCGCAAAGCGATCTCCTGCCCTCCTGGAAGGCGGGACCCGCGAGGGACGCGATCGTCAAATTCGTCCACGCGACGACCGACGCCGTGAGCCCGGGCTTCGTGCCGCTCGCCGACCGTATCCCAACCTTCGACCAGGACGGCACGCTCTGGGTCGAGCACCCGATCTATACACAACTTGTCTATTGCCTCGATCGCGTGCCGACGCTCGTCAAGGCGAAGCCGGAACTCGCGAAGGTCGAGCCGTTCCGCACCGCGCTGACGGGGAACGCGAAGCCATCGCGAAGCTCAGCCTCGAATTGCTCGTCAAGATCGCCGCCGCGACCCTGACCGGAATGGACGTCGAAACATTCCGGGATGAGGTCGCCAAATGGATCGCTGAAGCGCGCGATCCGCGCCGGAATCGGCCGTACACCGATCGCGCCTATGCGCCGCAAATCCAGCTTCTGAGATACCTCCGCAGCGTCGGCTTTCGCACATACATCGTCACCGGCGGCGGCCAGGGTTTCGTGCGGGTCTATTCGGAGCAGGTTTACGGCGTCACGCCTGAGCAGGTGGTCGGCAGCGCGGGCTCCGTCAGCTTTCAATATGGCGCGAAGGGCCCGGTCCTCATCAAGGAGCCAAAGCTCCTGTTCAACGACGACAACGCCGGCAAGCCTGAGGGAATCAATTTCATGATCAGCCGCCGGCCTTATTTCGCCTTTGGCAATTCGACCGGCGACCGGCAGATGCTCGAATATGCGAAGGGCCGCGGCGGCGTGCGCCTCGCCATGCTGGTGCTGCACGACGACGGCAAACGCGAATACGCGTACGGACCCGCGCAAGGCCTGCCCGAAACCAAGGTCGGCCGCTTCACACCGGAGCTTTACGACGAAGCGATCCAGGATGGCTGGGTCGTCGTCAGCATGAAAAACGACTGGAAGCGCATCTTCGCGTTCGAGTAGCGCGCAGGCGCGCCTTCGCCTTCACCAGCGGATCAGCGCCGCGCCCCAGGTAAAGCCGCCGCCCATCGCTTCGATCATCACGAGGTCGCCGGGCTTGATGCGGCCGTCCTTGACCGCGATGTCGAGCGCGAGCGGGATCGAGGCGGCGGACGTGTTGCCGTGCTGATCCACGGTGACGACCACTTTGTCGCGCGCAATGCCGAGCTTGTCGGCGGAAGCATCGATGATGCGGCGATTGGCCTGATGCGGCACGAACCAGTCGATCTCGTCCGCCGTGACGCCGGCGTCGGCGAAGCATCCCTGGATCACGTCGGTCACCATGCCGACCGCGTGGCGGAACACTTCCTTGCCTTCCATCCGCAAATGGCCAACCGTCTTGGTGGTCGAAGGTCCGCCATCGACGAACAGCTTTTCGCGATGCCGACCGTCCGCGCGCAGGCGCGAGGCGATCACGCCGGGCGAGGCGAGCCGGCCGTCGCTGTCGCGCGCCTCGAGCACGATCGCTCCCGCCCCGTCGCCGAACAGGACGCAGGTCGTGCGGTCGTTCCAATCCAGGAGGCGCGAAAACGTCTCTGCGCCGATCACAAGGGCGCGCTTGTTCGAGCCGGAACGCAGAAATTTCTCCGCCGTCACGACCGCATAGACGAAGCCGCTGCAGACCGCCTGCAGGTCGAAAGCGGCGCCCTCGACGATGCCGAGCGCGGCCTGAACTTGGGTCGCGACCGCCGGAAACGTGTAGTCCGGCGTCGACGTGGCGACAATGACGAGGTCAATGTCGGCCGCCTCGAGGCCTCCGCTGCGCAATGCCGCCTGAGCCGCCTTGAGGGCCAGTGACGACGTGGTTTCGTCGGGCCCGGCGATATAGCGCTGGCGGATGCCGGTGCGCTGCACGATCCATTCGTCCGACGTGTCGATCTTCGTCGCCAGCTCGGCGTTCGAGATGACCTGCGCGGGCAGCGCAGCGCCGGAACCGCGTACGCAGGCGCGGATCGAGCCTGTCGCGCGGTCACGGGGCGCTTCCTGTTCAGAACCGCGTGCGCGACGGTCGAGCGGCGGAGGAGAGGCAAGGCTCATGAATGGCACTTTCCGTAGTCAAGACTGGGCGGCGCGCGACCGCGCGGGCGTGGGACGGAAACCGTTGGCGTGGGCGATCATTTCTCGAATCTTGCCAAGCAACTGTTGACGAACCATGTCATACGCTAATTCCACAGCGCCGGCGTAGCTCTCGGCGTCGGCGCCGCCATGAGCCTTGATGACGACGCCGTCAAGTCCCAAAAACACGCCGCCGCTGGCCCGTGGGTTCATCTTGGCGCGCATCGCGGTGATCGCCTTGCGGGCGAACAGGAAGCCGAGGCGTGACATGAAATCGTGACTCATGGCTTCGCGCATGTATTGACCAAGCTGCCGTGCGGTGCCCTCGGCGGTCTTGAGCGCAATGTTGCCGGTGAAGCCTTCGGTGACGAAAACGTCGACCGCGCCCTTGCCCAGATCGTCGCCTTCAACGAAGCCCTGATAGCGCATGTTGGGCAGGTGGGCTTCGCGCAGGACGCGCCCTGCCCCCTTCACCTCCTCGACCCCCTTGATCTCTTCGGTCCCGACATTGAGGAGACCCACAGTGGGGGATTCGATGTGGAACACAATTCGCGCCATCGCCGCGCCCATCACCGCCAGATCGACGAGATGATGCGCATCGCCGCCAATGGTCGCGCCGACGTCGAGAACGATCGACTCGCCGCGCAACGTCGGCCACATCGCCGCGATGGCAGGCCGCTCGATCGACGCCATCGTGTGCAGGCAGAACTTGGCCATCGCCATCAGGGCGCCAGTATTACCGGCCGAGACGGCGCAATCGGCCGCGTCCGACTTCACCGCTTCGATCGCCTGCCACATCGAAGAGACGCGTCTTCCGGTGCGCAAAGCCTGGCTCGGCTTGTCGCTCATCTTGACCGCCACGTCGGTGTGAAACACGCGCGACCCGGCAGCCAGTTTGGGATGACGCTCAAGGATCGGCGTGATCGCGCTCTTGTCGCCGTAAAGGAGAAACTTGATGTCCGGACGGCGTTCGAGCGCGAGGGCTGCGGCGGCCAGGACGATCGTTGGCCCGTGATCGCCCCCCATCGCATCCAGCGCTATGCGAACGTCGCCTGCCATTCCCTCATCCGACCACGTCCAGCGCTTTGCCCGGACGGCGCGGCGCGGCGCGACAATAGCGGCTCCGCCGCGCAAGGCAACGCAGGAAGCTCGTGTTCGGTTGCAGCCCGCGACGGCTCCATTCAGCGGCCCAGAACGTCGCGCGATCGCCAAAATGTTAGAGACGAAGACTGACCTTGAGCGCCGGCCTTAGAGCCGTGCAACCAAATTCAGGGATTGCGCCCGGCCGCTAGGAGCAGGCGCGGGCTCGCGATCCCGAGATTCTTTTGGTGGAAAGAGCGACGCCTTCCCGAGGTCGCGCGGGGCGTCCACGATTGCTGGAATCGCCGACTCGCGGACCTGCTTCGCCCGCGAATCGACACAGCTTCCCACGCCTTCGCCGTTCGCCCCGAGCTATTTCTTGACCAGCGCCAGGGCGATCTTCTGGGAAATGTATCCGAGCACCGCGCCAATGATGAGGGAGATCACGCCAACGATGAAAGGGTTCTCGAGCGAGGCTGAGGTAACCGCGCCAAGCTTGTTCCCTGTCAAGGCGAGACCGGCGACGGCGGCATATCCCAGCACGCCCGCAGGAATGTCGCTGAGCATCGGCGCCTTGGCCGCGTACACCAGAATGAAAACCGTGATCAAAACGCATATCCCCGCCCAAAGGGGAACGCCGAGCGCACCGCCGAGCGGAATTTGGGTGACGAGGAGCAGCGCGATCAACGCCATGATCGCGCCGAATATATTGTTCGTAAGCGCCTTGGTGAGTCCTTCTTCCTTCCCTCCACAATGATAGAAGGTCGCCCAGGCGATGAACGCAACCCAGATTTGCAGCCCCATCCCGAACGACAACAGCACAAATGTGGCGATGCCTCCGAGCACGCCGATGCTGACCGCCAATGCAGTAATGAGATCCATAGCATCCTCCCCAGTCGCCATGCGCTCACCGATTTTCGAGTTGCGCAAAGCTTGGTCGGAGCTTCTGTCGTCGAGCTCCGCCGTACGCATGTTAACTTGTGACCAGATTTTATGCAATGCCGTTAGTTTGCCACCAGCATGCAACATTCTCGCTCTAATCTGATCCCGCTTTGTCCCGACGGGCCAGCGCCGCAAACGGCGACTTTGTCGGCTCTGAAGTCGCGCTCTCCTCGTTGAGGACCGCTCCGGGCCTGCGAGGATAAGGGTCGAGGCCGAGAGCGAAGAATTCCGCCGTGAGTACGCCGAGATCGATTTTTCCATCGACGATGGGATCGGGCTCGCCTTCGTCGACGAGGGAAAACGTCTGGGTTTCCTCGGTCGCCGCGGACCTAGAATTGCCCGCCGTCTGAGGCGCGAACCGGACGTCCACGTCCTCATCGACGATGGCCGGAAACGGCTCGAGCGAAACGACGCAGATTTGAGTGAGCTCTGCGTGGACGGCGCCGGTGACGCGCGCCCCGCCCCGGCCCCAAGGATCGAGGCGCACCTTCGCCGTCAAGACCGCGATGGCGGGAAGCCGATAGAACGACGCCAGTTCCTCTAGCTCGGCGGGGGTGGCCTCGATCGTGGTGACTTGACCGTCGCGAGGAAGGGCGTCGACCCGCACGACGCGAGAGAAGAGCCGCTCTTCAGTCATGAGGAACTCCGGTGGCGATCGAGCCAAGCGGGAAACGAAAGCGGCCAGACGTGAAATCCTCGATCGGGATCGTCGCCAAGGCGGCGTCGAGCGAAGCGATATGCCGGGCCAGCCCTTCCGCTTTCGGAACGACCTCAGGACCTGTTGCGCCGTAAACATTCCGGGCGAGCGCCACAGAAAGGTCCGCGAACGAGGCGTTGTCGAGCGCGTCCGCGTAAGCGGCATTGCGGCCATAGAAGGCGCTCCCCATCGCCTTCAGCCGCTTCGCTACGCCGATATCCGAGTGTCCGATCTCGCGCAGCGTATCGTCGAAATGGGTGAAGAGGCTGTCCACCAGATCCTGGGCGACTGCGTCCGCGACGCCGCCCAGCGCCGCCAACCGACGCAGGACGAGCCCGGCGTGCAGCGTCAGCAGCTCGAATCGGCCGTCGATCCGGTCGGGCGCCCCAAGCTGCTCGTAGAGCTCAGGGCGGCGCGCCGCAGCCACGATCTCGCCTCGAATCTGCTCGATGAGTGTTTTGCTGGCGCGCCGCGCGCGCCACTGGGCCAAGATCATACCGATATCCTGCGAGCGGCCGCTTGCGCCTTGCTCTCGTCAGGGTTGATGAGTTAGGCATCCGCGCCCGGTCTGACAAGGCGAAAGACCAATCGAAGAGAGACGGAATGCGAATGGCGTCCAAGCTCCATCGTCGAGCAACGTTGGGATTGGCCCTCTGTGCGGCGCTCACGGTCAGCGGCTGCCTCGGCTACGAGGGCGACTTCGATCGCGGCTACCAGGTCGACGAGGAGACGGTGTCGCAAGTCAAGGTTGGCGCGACGACCAAGCCCGAGGCGCTTGCGTTGCTCGGCACGCCCTCGACGACCTCAACCGTCGGCGGCGACGCCTGGTACTATATTGGCCAGAAGATGAAGCACACGCTGTCGTTCATGCCGCTGCAGATGACCGATCAGCACGTCCTTGCGGTCTACTTCGACAAGAGCGGCAAGGTCGACCGCATCGCGAATTACGGCATGAAGGACGGCAAGGTGTTCGACTTCGTCAGCCGCACGACGCCAACCGGCGGCTCGGAGCCCGACTTCCTCAAGAATATTATGGGCGGCCTGTTCAAATTCACCTGAGGCCGAACTCGAGCGAAAGCGGAGCGTGGTCCGACACTTCATCGGGCAGCGCGCCGAATTTGAGCACGTTCAAGCCCCCGCTCACGAGCACGTAATCGGCGAACCTTTCGGCCCGAGGGTAAAGGCTCGTGCGGGTCGAGGTCACCGCGTGCTCTGCGATGAGATTGCGCAAGCCTTGCTCCTCAAGCATCCGCAAGCTCCGCGTGTCCGGCTGAAGGTTGAAGTCGCCGCAGAGGACGAACGGCTCCGGCCGGGAGGCGAGAAAGGCGAGGATACGTCTCGACTGCGCGATCCGCTCCTCGCTGTCGCCCTTGCCTTGTCCGTTCCAGAGGCCATGAAAGTTCATGACGCTGAACCGCCCGGCTCGCGTGGCGACGGCGACGAATTGAATGTTGCGGGCGTGCAGGCCGAGGTTGCCTTGCGGGAGGAAGCCGCGCTCGCGGTGGACAAAGACGTCGCCGGAGTCAACGACTTCCAGCCGCTTCGACACCAGCGTCATGAGCCCGTAGTTGTTGAAGCAATGCGGATGGAAGAAGGCTTGGTGACTGTCGAGCAACGCGCCTATCGTCTGTTTGCCGTAGACCATGACCTCGGCTTGTGAAAGCGGCGCGGCTCCGGCAGCGACGCCCTGCAGATGCTCATAAGGGCCGGACCAGACCTCCTGCAGGCAGATGAAATCGGCGCCGCGATGCGAATCCAGAAAGGCAAGCAGCTTCTCGCTTCCCGCTCGCCCGCCCCACGTGTTCAGACAGATCAGCCTCATCGATCCGATGGACTATCCGCGAAAAGTTGGAAGGGCGTAGGGGCGTTCGCCTTCCTTACCCTCTTTCTGCGAATTCACTTCGCCAGGATCGCCAGTAGCAGCAGGGCGACGATGTTGGTGATTTTGATCGCCGGATTCACGGCCGGACCGGCCGTGTCCTTGTAGGGGTCGCCGACCGTGTCGCCGGTGACGGCGGCCTTATGCGGCTCGGAGCCCTTCATCCACTTGTTTCCGTCCTTGTCGACGAACCCGTCCTCGAAGCTCTTCTTGGCGTTGTCCCACGCTCCGCCGCCCGAGGTCATCGAGATGGCGACGAAGAGGCCGTTGACGATCACGCCGAGCAGCGAGGCGCCAAGCGCGGCGAAGGCCGACGCCTTCGAACCCGAGATCCAGAGCGCGCCGAAATAGACGACGAACGGCGCCAGCACCGGGAGCAGCGAGGGAACGATCATCTCCCGGATCGCCGCGCGCGTCAGTAGATCGACCGCGCGTCCGTAGTCGGGGCGCTGCGTGCCGTTCATGATGCCCGGCATTTCCTTGAACTGCCTACGCACTTCGAGCACCACGGAGCCCGCCGCGCGGCCGACCGCGGTCATCGCAATGCCGGCGAAGAGATAGGGGATGAGGCCGCCGAAGATGAGGCCAGCGACGACATAAGGATTCGAGAGGTTGAAGTCGACGACGCCGATGTCCTTGAAGTAGGGTGCCCCAGTCTCCGTGAAGTGTCTGATGTCGTTGGTGTAGGCGGCGAACAGCACGAGCGCGCCCAGACCCGCCGAGCCGATCGCGTAGCCCTTGGTGATCGCCTTGGTGGTGTTGCCAACGGCATCGAGCGCATCGGTCGATTGACGCACTTCCTTGGGCAGCCCCGCCATTTCGGCAATGCCGCCGGCGTTGTCGGTGACGGGACCAAAGGCGTCGAGCGCGACAATCATGCCAGCGAGGCCAAGCATGGTCGTGACCGCGATCGCGGTGCCGAAGAGACCAGCGAGCTGGTACGTCGAGACGATGCCGGCCACGATCACCAGCGCCGGGAGCGCCGTCGATTTGAGCGAGACCGCCAGGCCCTGGATGACGTTGGTGCCGTGGCCGGTGACCGAGGCCTGCGCGATTGAGACAACGGGGCGCTTGCCGGTGCCGGTGTAGTACTCGGTAATGACGACGATAAGACCGGTGACGACAAGGCCGACGAGCCCGCAGACGAAAAGGCTCGAGCCGGTAACCACTTTGCCCGCGACCGTACCGATGTCGCCCCAGCCGACGACGTAGGTCGTCGCAAGCGCGAGGCCAAGGATCGACAGAACGCCAGTGGCGATGAGGCCCTTATAGAGCGCGCCCATGATCGAGCCGTTAGCCCCAAGCTTGACGAAGAAGGTGCCGATGATCGAAGTCACGATGCACGCAGCGCAGATCGCGAGCGGATACATCATCGTCGGAATCAACGCCGGCGTGTTCTCGAAGAAGATCGAGGCAAGCACCATCGTCGCCACCACCGTCACCGCGTAAGTCTCGAACAGGTCGGCGGCCATGCCCGCGCAATCGCCGACATTGTCGCCCACGTTGTCAGCGATGGTCGCCGGGTTGCGCGGATCGTCCTCGGGAATGCCCGCTTCGACCTTGCCGACGAGGTCGGCGCCGACGTCAGCGCCCTTGGTGAAGATGCCGCCCCCAAGCCGGGCGAAGATCGAGATGAGAGAGGCGCCGAAGCCGAGCGCAACCAGCGCGTCAATCGTCACGCGATCCGAGGGTGAATAGCCGAGAGGGCCAGTGAGAATGCCAAAGTATCCAGCCACGCCGAGAAGCGCGAGGCCGGCGACGAGCAATCCGGTCACCGCGCCCGAGCGAAAGGCGATGTCAAGACCGCCGGCGAGCGATTTCGTCGCCGCCTGTGCGGTGCGCACGTTGGCGCGCACCGAGACGTTCATGCCGATGAAGCCTGCGGCGCCGGACAGGATGGCCCCAATCGCGAACCCGATCGCCACCGTCCACGAAAGGAGAAGTCCGAGCGCAATGAACACCACGACGCCGACGCCGGCGATGGTCGTGTACTGGCGCCGCAGATAGGCTTGCGCCCCTTCCGCCACCGCGCCAGAAATTTCCTGCATGCGCTGGGTGCCGGCGTCCGCCGCCATCAGGCTGTTGATCGTGTAGACGCCGTAGACAATGGAAAGCAGTCCACAGACGATAATCAGGCCCAAAAGCATGCGTGAAAGCCCCGTTGCAAGGCCGCAGGCGTTCTCCCGCGGCTCGTTGGTGGCGCCTCTTGCCAGAAACTGCGCTGCGCCGCAACGTCGTGGCCGTTTTCAATCGGTTTTAAGGCAAATGCGTCGATATGCCGGGCGCGGGGGGCAAATGGCTCGGGCACTCCCGCTTGATTTGCTCTCTCAGCGCTTCCCTTCCGGAGTCCAGGTCGTTTCTCCGATGCGCAGGGACCGGACCTTCAGCTCTCCTTTGGCCTCGAACAGGTCATCCCGCACAAAGACCCGGCCCTCCTTCTGGCCAATGCCCAGCAAAACATACGCCGCCGACACCATTCGAGCGGCAGAGCCGGTGTACCACGACCAGCCCCCTCGTCCGCCGTGTCCCCAACCGTCGTAAATATCAGCCGGCTGCTGAATTGGAATGAGCCCATAGATGGCGAGGTTCTCGGGATCGGTCTTTTTCAGCGGCGAGATCTTTTCGTAAATCTCGAAGGCGCGCGCGCTCAGGCGAGCAGCCAGCTCGTGATCGCCCTTGGCGCGCGCAGAGGCGGCAAGGCGCACGAAGCCGTCGACAACCCAGGTCGCGCCGTGACTGTACTGGCCGCCGTTCTCACGCACCCCGGGTGGATAGTCCGCGATCCGTCCTGGGTAAGGCTGCGAATGTTCATAGAACGGCTGCTCGAGCAGCAGCACCCGGTTTGCGCGCTCAATCCCCTTCAAGCCGCCCTCGATCGCGGCAAGCGCGCGCTCGTCGTCGCAGACTCC
The DNA here is from genome assembly GCA_963726105.1 of uncultured Alphaproteobacteria bacterium. Taxonomy (GTDB): domain Bacteria; phylum Pseudomonadota; class Alphaproteobacteria; order Rhizobiales; family Beijerinckiaceae; genus Roseiarcus. The sequence continues at coordinate 304,977 of CAVSBJ010000004.1, read as the reverse complement.
GGAATAGGCGGACCAGCCCGTGGTCATAGCGTTGCGCGCGCCGATCTCTTGTCCCGTCGTCAGCAAAGTCGAGCGCGTAATGGTCGCCCATCCAGCCGGCTTCGAGCGCTTTCCGTTGCGCAGAAACTTCCTGCTCGCAGCGCGCCGCGAAAGCGTCATCGCCCTTCACCCGCGCCAGGCCGGCGAAGCCGTCGAGCACGTTGGCGAGGAAGAAGCCCATCCAGACGCTGGTTCCGATTTCGCGTCGACCCAGCGCGTCGATGCCATCGTTCCAGTCGCCCGCGCGTAAGAGAGGCAATCCGTTCGCGCCCAGGTGCTTAAGTGTGAAGGCGATGGCCAGGCGTGCGTGCTCGTAGACGGTCGCGCTCTCGCGTGACACGCGGGGGATCACGATCCAGGTGTCTTCATGCGCGGGCGCCGCCTCGCCTTCCAGGAACGGCGTCACCTCATCGAGCACCGTTCGATCACCGCTTTCGCGCACATAGCGGGCAAGAACATAGGGCAGCCAGAGGTGCGGATCGCTCGCCTTGGTCCGCTGGCCGAGGCCGGTTCCGCCGCCGGGCGCGCGATGCCACCACTTGAGCACATCGCCTTCGCGGAATTGCTGGCTCGCATGCAGCACGATCTGCGCCCGGGTGAGGCGAGGCTCGAGGAGCGTCAGCGGCAGCACGTCCTGCAACTGATCGCGGTAGCCCGTCGCGCCGCCGATCTGGTTCGGGCCCAGGCGACCGAACAGCCGCGAAGCGTAGAGCTGATAGGGCAGCCAGGTGTTGACCAGCCGGTCGAAGTCGGGCCGGTTCGTGCGCACTTCGACCTTGCCCAGCCGCTCGGCCCAGGAGGCGCGCGTCGCCGCAAGTTCGCCCTCGGCGCTGGCGACACCGATGCGCGCCGCGGCGGCGAGCGCTTCCTGTCGGCTCGGCGCCTGGCCAAAGGCGATGGCAATCTTTGTTTCGCCTCCGGGCGTGAGGACGATCTCGCTGCAGAACGCGGCCACGCGCCGCCCGTCGTCGCGGGCGGAGCCGTCGCTGACGCCGGTCTCCACCATCGTAGGGGTCAGAATATTGCGTCCCGGTCCGCCGAAGAATCGCGCGCGGATGGTCTCGGTCGTCGGCCCTTCGAGGGTCGTCGCGGCAAAGGCTACTCCGCGCACGAAATCATTGCTGGGGTTGTTGAAGAGAAGGGTTGAACCGACAGCCTCGTCGCGAATCTTGTCGATGCTCGCATTCGGGCTGTCGTCAAGCGCGAGGTCGAAGTAGGGCGCGATCCGCAGGCGCTTTGAACGCGTCCCGCGATTGCGCACCGTGAGGAGACGCATGTCGCCAGGATAGTCTGGCGGCACAAAGACGACATATTCCGTTTCGAGATCGCCGCGCGTCATTGTGAACGTCGCGACGCCAGGTTCATACACCGCATCGTGAGTGGCGACGTCGTGCTGAAAAGGGGTGAAGCTCGGCGCATCCGTTTCGCCGTTGTCGAGGTCTCGCAGGTAAACGATCTGCCCAGGCTGCACGGCGGTCACGCTGTCGAAGCGAAAGGCGGAGAGTCCGTTCTGACGAGCGTTGCCAAAGGCGGAGAAAATCTCGCCGTCGTTGGACACCATCGTCGCCATGCCGATTTCGTTCGCCATCACGTGCGCCCACGGTCGGGGCGTGCGCTGGGTCAGGCTCAGCGCTTTGCCATCCGCTGAGAACGCAAACGGCCAGCGGGAGTGCAGAGCATGCGAAGGCTCGACGGCGCGCGTTTCGTAAAGGCGCTTCTGCAGCTCCGGCTCTGGAAGAGGCGGCAAGCCGAGGCGCGTTGCGATCAGTTCGCCTCCCCAGACGGCGTTGTCGGAGCGGCCGACGATGAACTCGGATTCCGCCGTCTCGCCCGGTCCGAGCGTCGCCTCAAGGGTGAAACTCGACGCGGGATCGAAGGGCCAGAGCTTGCCTTCGTCATCGAGCTTGCGCCAGCGCCACCGCTCGCACCCGGTTGGCTTTGCAAGCGACCCTTCGCCGATAAAGCGGATGCGCGAATCCTCGTATCCGGCGAGTTCCGAGCCACGACCCGGCTTGACAGCGAAGAACGCGACCTCGCCACGATCGGCGCGCGCCGAGCGTAGAAGCCGGTTGCGCGCGAGAATGGCGTTTAGAGGGCGGACGAACACGGTTTCGATGTGCATGCCGGCGAAATCGAGATCTTTCGCGTATGCGCCGGTCTCGTGGGCGGCGATCTCGCAGAAGCTGGTGAGGCGCAGTCGTCGATGTCGAACTGATTTGTTCTCAAGTCTGATGCGCCAGCTCAAGATCGCGCCCTCGGGATCGGGCGCAATCTCCATGCGCGCTTCGATCCCGTTCAGCGCGTTGACGATTGCGAGATGGTTGAAGCCAGTTTCCTCGATGCGGTAGTCGCCAGCGCGCCGAGCTGGCTCAAAGCCGATCGACCAGGGCGCCTCGTCCTCCTCGCTCACATAGAAGAAATGGCCGCGCGCTTGAAGCGGATCGAGCGGACGGCGAAAAAGGTCGATTGCAAAGCCGCCGCGCTCCGCGCCCATCACGAACGCTGCGCCCTTGCCGTCGCGTTGAATCTCCAGCCCGACCGCGCCATTGTTGAAGGCATAGCGTTCCGGACGCCGCGCAAGTTCGAGCGGCGCACCGTCAAGCCACGGCCCCGCGGGTCCAATCTTGGCGCGCTCTTTGAGAAATGCGGCGACGGAGGCCGCGGCGATCGCGGCGCCCGAGGCGGCATAAGCGAAGGCTAGCGTCCTGACCGCGTTCGGCATGGGCGCCCCGCCGCGCGCCAACGTCTCCGCCCCGGTCCAAGCCTTGTCCCACTCGGGGCCGCGCGGAATGTAAAACGGAATGAGCAGCGGCGCCCATGTGCCAAAGCGGCGGATGCCGTCGGGAATTGCGCGCGTGCGGCCACGATGGCCGACGAACCGCGCCGCAGCCTCGTCCGCGCGGTCGCCGCCAAGAAACGAAAGATTGACCAAGGTCGCGACCCTCAGCCCCATGTGGTCGAACCAGATGAGGATTCTGAGCCAGTCATAGGCGAGAAGGCCGGTGAACATGGCCAGGCTGAACTGGCGGAAATCCGTTGGATTCTGAGCGACGTTGGCGCCGATGGCGACCCCCGTGCGAATCGCGCCGTCCTGATTGTACCAGGTCGGGTCCGGCGACTGGCGCAGGAACGAATTGATGACCGGCGCCATCCACAGGCCCCACCGCAGCACGCGCACGCCCTGCTCCACCAGGCCTTCGACGCCTGCGGGACTGAGAAGCGTCTTGATCGGGCGCAAGCTTCGTCGCAGCGCGGCGTCGAGCAGAACGTAATTGATCGAGAACAGCGGCGCGGCGAGCGACCAGTTGATCACGCCCGCAACCGACTCGGTCCAGAACAGCCTCACCCCGCCCGCGACCTCGCCGAGGTTGACCGAACCATACTTGTTGAAGATCGGATAGGTGGTGAAGTCGCCAAGCTTGCGGCCATGGAGCCGGTAGTTGACGTCGGCATACGCCCAGAACTTATCGATCACGACGTGCAGCTGCGGCGTGTCGAAATACCAGCCGAGCGCGCCAGCGACCACGCCGCCAAGCAGAACGCCAAGCGCGTAGAGCCGCCAGCTTTGCAGCTTTCGCCGCTCACCACGGATCACGCTCCATGCGTCGAAGGCGACGTCCACCCCGCCGTAGCAAACCGCACCAATCGCGGCCATCGCGAGGAAGCGCGCTCCGCCGTCGTAGGCTGAGAGATTCGCGCGATAGGCGAGCGCGAGGCCGAGCCCGGCGCCAAGCCCGCGCACCGGTCCTCGCGGATCCCGATAGGCGGCGCTCAACCGGCCGAAGAAGGGCGCCGTCCCATCCGCGCTGCCGATAATCGTTTGCCCGAGCGGAAAAAGGAGAGCGCCAATGAGCGTCCCAATCAACAGCGAGAAGCGGTCGAAAACCGCCACCGCGCCGGGCGCGCTCAGGATCAAAGCCGCTACGAGAATAAAGCCCATGAACAAAGCGCCGTAGAGCGCGCCCTTGATGAAGCCGGTCCGCCAATGTTCCCAGACGACCTCGAAGCGAGGCGGGCGACCGGCGAGCCAATCGAGAGCAACGCCAGTCAGAAGATAGACGATCGCCCATAAGCCAGCTTGAGCCAGCGCCGCGCATAGGCTTGAGAAGATGATCGCCAGGAATGGCTGAGCGACCCATTGCGCGGCATTGGCAAACAAAGGGGTTGCCGCCGCGACCGCGCCGCTGAGAGCGAACAGCGCATGCGTGCGGACTGACCGCGGCAGCAAGTTGACGCTGATTAGGTTGATCAGAACGAGGATCGCCTCGCCGATGAACCACAGGGTCAGCGCGCGTCCGATGACGACTTGGGCCGGAAAGGGCAGATTCGCGTGCGCCGTTACGGCGGATCCCAGTTCAGCCATGTGCCAGTCGGCGCCGACGGCCAGAAGCAGGTTGAACAAAAACGGGATCGCGATGAGGCTTACCACCTCGACGAGTCTAAGTCCGCAAAAGCCGCCGATGAGAGCGAGGATTGAACCGCCGGCATAGATGATCAGCGCAATCGTCGCGCCGGGCGTGTTGAACCGCCAGACGTCCCCCCAGGGTCCAGGCAATTGCCAGAAGCCGAGCGAATCATTGCGGTCAATGGCGAAGATCGCGAACGCCGCCGCGTCAATGACGATCAGCCCCGGAGAATAGGGGCGCTCGGCTCGCGCCCAACGCAAGAGCGCCAGCGACCCAGCGCCGCCGACTGCGGCGAGGATCGGTTCGCGCAGCGCGATTGCCGCATACAAGGCAAGCAGGAGCAGCGCGAAGCCGCCAAGCCACAAGAGGCCAACCGGGCGACGCGCGAGAGGGCGTGCAAAAGCAGGCGTCGTCTCCATGCCTTTTCGCGCTCCCGATTAGGCCCGCGTCTTCCTTGCGGATTGCACACTGAGTTGCAAGCCCGTCTTCAACGCCGCTTGCTGATCGCCCCATAGCGGCCCAATATGGCGTCTCTGCGCACTCGTGCGGCTATAATTCGGCCACAGTGTCGCGCGAAGCGACCGGTCGGGAAGCCTCCATGATCATTCAACGATGGGTCGCATTCGCGCTCGCCGGCGCTGTCGTCGCAGCGATTGCTGGTCACGCGGCGGAGCTGCCCTCGCAGCACCACAGCGACAAGCCAAAGCACGCGGAAGCAGCCAAGAAGTGTAATGTCGCCGGCTCTCCTGGCGTGCTCGCGTCTGACGGCGTCTGTGTCAGGTTTAGCGGATACGTTTCGTCCCAGTTCGGCTGGCAAGGGAAGTAGATATAATCGACCCGGCCTTGCCGGTGAAAGCGGCTTCGGACTAAACGGGGCCATGAACAAGCCGCAGCCCGCTCTCGCCCATTTGGGGCAACCCTCGCACATCCCGGACGCGCCCGACTTCAAGACGCTGGACCGCGTCCCCAATCCTCAGGCCGATACGGATTATATCGCCCGTTTCACCGCGCCCGAGTTCACGTCGATGTGTCCGGTGACAGGGCAGCCCGATTTTGCCCATCTGGTGATCGACTATGCGCCTGGCGCATGGATCGTCGAGTCGAAGTCTTTGAAGTTTTATCTTTCCAGCTTCCGCAATCACGGCGCGTTCCATGAGGATTGCACCGTCCGCATTGGCAAGGACCTCGTCGCCCTGCTCAAGCCTCGATGGTTCAGAATCGGCGGCTACTGGTTCCCGCGCGGCGGCATGCCGATCGACGTATTCTGGCAGAGCGGCAAGCCGCCGAAGGGAGTTTGGATCCCCGACCAGGGCGTCGCGCCCTATCGCGGTCGCGGGTGACGGAAGGGGCGGCGAGAAACGAGCCGTTTTGCGGCGCGTTCACCGGCTTCAGGGCGCAAGGCGCGCCCGTTCGAGCGGAGCCCGCAGATGAACCGTCGTTTTCTTTTTGCGTCGATCGCAACGTTGTCCGCAGGACGGGTCGCCGCGCAAACTCTCTCGCCGCCAGCGCCCGCGCCAAGCGCAGCGACGGATGGTGAGCAAAAGCACATCAGGGATACGACGGCGTTCGGCTCGTTGTCGCTGTTGCTCAGTCGGATGGCGAAGTCCAGAGTGACCCATCCGCTCCTCAAGCAATTCGTTGAGTTCGAGATATCCGAGCAGGAAACTGTCGCCGACGTGTTGAAAGCGCTCCAGACGAACGCCGCGCCGAAAGGCGCGATTCAAGCGCCGAGCGATGCGGATCTGATGCAAAATCTCGACGAGGCGGGAAATGCGTCCGTCGACAAGCTCCGCGCTTCAGAAGCCGGGCCCGAAGTCGATCGCGACTATATTCGTTTTGAGGTCGAGGGCATCGGAAACGCCTCGACATCCAGGAGGTCTATCTCAAGAATCCCGACAATCTCGACGAGACCAATATCGCGAAACTGGCGCGGGGCATGATCAAGGAACACTTGGCCCTGCTCGCTGAAACAGACAAGGCGGCCTGAGCGCCACCGGCGCGGTCCTTTAAGCGGCGCGGTTTGTTCGGAGCATCTGCAGCTTTGGCCGCAGCAATTTGCCGATCGTCCGTCGCGGCTTGTCGGCGCACGGCGGGGCAAGCCTCGCCAACTCATAGACGCGCGCGCAATTCATCGGCAAGCGCTTGCCGATCTTTAACCGAAGCGAGGGAAGCGAACGGGATCGGCGCGCCGATCGCAGCTGGGAGTGCGGTCCCGATGCGCGTCCTGACCTCGTGGAAGATCAGCGAGAGGCGAAGCGTGAGGCTCAGGTGACTTGCGATCTGGAAGAGGCGGCTGTTCTGGCCGCCAAACCAGATCGGCACGACGGTCGCCTTCGACCGCTGAACGAGCTGAGAGACGAACGGCTGCCAGGGCCCATCGACTGCCGGCATCAAACCAAACTTGTCCGGCGCCGTGGAAACGGCGCCCGCCGGGAACACGACGATCGCCCCGCCCTTTGCGAGATGGGCGCGCGCCGCAGCGCGTGAAGCGAGGTTCGTTTGCTCGGCGCCCGTCGCGCCGGAGAAATCGATCGGCAGGATGAACGGCGCGGCCTCAGGCGCGCGCGTCAGGACAATGTGGGTGAGAACGAGGAAGTCCGGTCTCGCCTTGCTAACCAGCCAGGCCATGACGATTTCGTCGAGCACGCCGTAAGGATGATTGGCGACGAAGACGACGGAGCCCGTCTTTGGCACGGCGGCGAGCGCATGCGGGTCGTAGCGCACGTCGAGCTCGAGCGAGCGCACGGCGGCCTGCCAGAAGCTTTCGCCCGCGCGCGGAAACCGTTGGTTCTGCACGTACATGCGCTTGAGCTTCGGTTGGCCGGTCGCTTTTTCGACGAGCCGGATTAGCCCCCCGCTTGATCGGCGGGTCGGTCGCGGTCGCGTAGCTGAAGAGATATTTGTCCATCGGACTCGTTGTCGCAAGCCAGTCGGCGAACTATCCTGTTCACGCGACCGTCATGTGACAAGGCCGCGGTCAGCCGCTTGCAGCGTTACGCTTAACGAGCCGGTCGAACTCCTGAAGTTCGGCGATGAGCGCCTCGAAATCCTTGAGCGGCACCATGTTGGGTCCGTCCGACGGCGCATGGTCGGGGTCCTGATGGGTTTCGATGAAGACGCCAGCGACGCCGACCGCCACGGCGGCCCGCGCCAGCACTCTCACGAAGCGGCGCTCGCCGCCCGACGACGTTCCCTGCCCGCCCGGCTGCTGAACCGAATGGGTGGCGTCAAAGATGACCGGCGCGCCCGTCTCGCGCGCCATGATCGGCAGCGCGCGCATGTCGGAGACGAGCGTGTTGTAGCCGAAGCTCACGCCCCTTTCCGTGACCAGGATGTCGGCCAAACCGGCGCCGTCGAGCTTGGCGACGACATTCTTCATGTCCCAGGGCGCGAGAAACTGTCCCTTCTTGACGTTGACCGGCCTGCCGGTCTCGGCCGCGGCGACCAGAAGATCGGTCTGACGGCACAGGAACGCCGGGATCTGCAGCGCGTCGACCGCTTTCGCAACCGGCCCGCACTGACTGCTCTCGTGGACGTCGGTGATGACGGACAATCCGAGCGTCTCGCGAATTTCGGCAAAGATCGGCAGCGCGGCTTTGAGCCCCAGTCCGCGCTTCGCCGACCCCGAGGTCCGATTGGCCTTATCGAAGGAGGACTTGAACACAAGGCCGATCGAACGCCGCGCCGCGATTTCCTTGAGCGCTTGCGCCATCTCGAGCGCATGGCCCCGGCTCTCGAGCTGGCACGGCCCGGCGATGAGGGCCAACGGCAGCGTGTGGCCGAAGCGAGCGGCAAGCGGGCCCTGGCCGATTTGAACAATGGAATTGTTGCGCAAGGAAGGTCCCGCTTTCCGTCGCCCTATTCGTTACGCAGGATTGTCCGCGGCGACGCCTGCAACTCTTGTCGTCATGGCCACGGGAGCCGGCGCGAGCGATCCGCGCGCAGCCGCTCCAAACGCTAGCCCTGCTCCGCCACCGTTTCGCTCGCGGCGAAATCGATCTCGACCCGCGCCCCGCTCGGGTCGAAGAAAAACAATTGCCAAAGCCCGGCCGCGTGACCGTTCTCAGGCAACCGCCTCAAGTCGTATTTCATGCCGCGCGCCTTGAGCTTGGCCACATAGGCCGACGCGTCCGTGCCCCAGAAAGCAATATGGTCGAGCACGCCGCCGCCGTCGGGGATCGACGGTCTTTGCACGACATGCAGCACCGCCTTGCCGTCGTTGTAGAGCCAGGCGCCGGGGAACGAGAAGGCCGGGCGCGGCCCGGAAGTGAAGCCGAGAATGTCGTTATAGAACGCGACCGTCTTTTCGGCGTTCGTGGTGAGGATGGTGAAATGATCCATCCGAGCAATCGGCACGGGGCCTCTCCTCCCTTGGGGCGCTCGAAGCGCGGGTTGTCTGCCGCCAGCGGGCGCCATAACTCGTCGCCTCTCCCGACCTCTGTCAAGTCGCCGGCAGAGAACGCTCGCGAATTTGACACGTCGCGCGCGCCGGGCGCAGGCTTCCCGATCATGGATGAACGGACGAATAGCGCCGACGGCGAACTCGGCATTCTCGCGCGCCGCAGGATCGAGGCGGCGATCATCGCGCCGATCTATGACGAAATGCGCCAAGCGTTGGGGGAAGAGAAGGCGCGCGACCTCCTTCGCCGGCGCCGAAATGGCCTCGCGCGCCGGTGGTGAAGCGGATCTCGAAAGCTTCAAGGCGATCCTGCCTCTCTGGACGAAGGACGACGCGCTTGACGATCGAGGTGATCGACGACAGGCCGGGCGTGCTCGACTTCAACGTCAAGCGCTGCCGCTACGCGGAGACCTATCGCGCCATGGGGCTTGGGGACATCGGCGACATTCTCTCCTGCAACCGCGACGGCGCGTTCTGCGAGGGCTATGACCCGCACATCAAGCTGACGCGAACCCAGACAATCATGCGTGGGGCGAGCCATTGCGACTTCCGCTATCGCTCAAGTCCGGAACCGCAGCCTTCTCCATAAAGGCAAGACGACGTGACTTCGATCCCGGAGACGATGACCGCCGCGATTGTCGAGGGCGGCAAGGGCGCAGCCGACGCGTTGAAGGCGGCGAAAGTCCCAACCCCCAGACCGGGTCCCGGCGAACTCCTGATCCGCGTGAAGGCCGCCGGCGTGAATCGGCCGGACATCATTCAGCGGATGGGCCTTTATCCCCCGCCGCCCGGCGCGCCGGACATATTGGGCCTGGAAGTCGCGGGCGAAGTGGCCGCACTCGGCGAGAACGCGGGCCGGTGGTCGATCGGTGATCAGGTCTGCGCGCTTCTCGGCGGGGGCGGCTATGCGGAATATTGCCGGGTCGACGCCCGGCACGCTTTGCCCATTCCCAAGGGGCTGAGCCTGGTCGAAGCCGCGGCCCTGCCGGAGACCGCCTTCACCGTCTTCACGAATGTGCTGGAAGGCGGCGCGCTCAAATCCGGTGAGACCTTCGTGGTGCATGGAGGCACATCCGGCATCGGCGTCATGGCGATCCAGATGGCGAAAGCGGCGGGCGCCAAAGTGATCGCCACCAGTCGCGGCGCGGACAAGGCCGCGGCGGCGCTGAAGCTCGGCGCCGACGTCGCAATCGACACAACAGCAGAAGATTTCGTGGAGCGGATCAAGGTCGAAGGCGGAGCCGATGTCATTCTGGACATGGTCGGCGGCGCCACCACGCCCAGGAACCTTGCCTGCCTGAAACCGCTCGGGCGCAATGTCCTCATCGCCACACAAGCCGGAGCGAAGGCGGAAATCGACCTCATGCGCCTGATGCGCGACCGGCTTGTCCTTACCGGATCCACGCTGCGGCCTCGCTCGGCCGACGAGAAGGCGCGTCTCGCCGCCGCCGTCGAAGCCCGCGTCTGGCCCTGGATCGAAGCCGGCAAAATCAACCCGATCGTCGACAGGACCTTTCCCCTGGCCGAAGCCGGCGCGGCCCATGCCTATATTGAAAGCGGAAGCCACATTGGCAATGTGGTGCTCGTCCCCTGAAGGGCGGCCACGTTTCGTCGGGCGCGATTTGCGGCGCAAGACGCGGGTTCCCGCCGAGTCTTCGAAGCCGATCGGGACCTTCACCCTGGCAAGTCGAAGCGCATCAACGCGCGTTCTTGCAGGCCGGCGCACCACACATGGCGATCGACGCGGCAGACGCCGGTCACCATGGCGAAACCGCCATCCGTCCATTTGCAATCGTGCACGCATGCGCCGCTTTCGTCGTAAGCCGCGACCCAAGCGACGCGCGAAGGCTTCGGCTGCAGGCTTTCCGGGAGACGCGCAACCAAGCGGCGCAAAAAGAGCGGCAGCTTGTGAATGACTTCGAGCGCCGGGTTGGGTTCCGACGCGAAGGCGACCCAGATCAAGCCGTCCTCGTCGGCGCAGAGATTGTCGGGAAAACCGGGAAGCTCCGCGATCACTTCGCTTGGCTCCGCGCGGTCGCCGGCGAGCCACAGGCGAAGCAGACGACGCCCGGCAGTCTCGGCGACGACGAGGCTGTTTCCGTCGCGCGAGCGGACGAGACCGTTGGCGAAACGCAAGCCGTCCATCACCTTCGTCAGCGTCCCATCCGCCGTGCGCCGATAAACGCGCCCCGTCGGCACGTTCTCGACGAAGTCTTTTCTCCAGTCGTGAAAGCTGTAACGCATCGAGGAGATGGTGAAGAAGAGATCGCCGTCGGGCGCGGCCACGACATTGCTGCAAAAGATGAGCGGCTCCACGCCATCATGAGTGACGAGCGTTTTGAGAACGCCGCTCTTGATATCCAGCTCCAGGAGACCCTTCGGGCTGTCGCAGATCAAGAGCCGCCCATCCGTCGTCGCTTCGAGACCCAGAGGCCGCCCGTTGGTCCTGGCGACTTCGCGCACCGCCCCGTCGCTTGGCGCGACACTGAGGATACGGCCGTCGAGAAGCCCCGTGTAGATCAGGCCATCCGAGCCGACCACGACGTCCTCCGGGCCCTCGCCCGGCAAAGGAATCAAGTCATAGGCGGGCAATGAAGCGGCCATGGCGCATCCCCTCGCGGGGCCCCTCTTCTTGATTTCGGAATCGAGGCTCCCGCAACTCTATGACGCCTCGAGCCTGCGTGAAATGAGGGAATGGGGTTTTCAGGACGTTTTCAATTCGGCCATGCGAAGAGAGGCGGCCGCGCCCGCAATCCGCCTGATTGCCTCGTCATCTATCGGCGACGGATGGCTCGGACTGGGAGGACACCGGATGCGGCTCAGATTGGCTTTGATCGCATTTGCGGCGGCGCTGGCCAGCGCTTCGGCCGCTACGGCGCTCGACCGTCCCATGGATGGCGGCAACGACCGCTGGGTCGAGGTCAGCGGTGAAGGCGCCGTCGGCGCCGCGCCCGATTTCGCCCGGGTGACGCTCGGCGTGACCAGCACCGGCAAGAATGCGGGCGAGGCGATGGCGGCCAACGCCAAAACAGCCAGCGCCCTCGTTTCGCTCATCAAGGCGGAGGGTGTCGCTCCCGCCGATATCCAGACTTCCGAACTGTCGATTTCGCCCATGTTCTCGCAGCCCTCACCGGGACAGCAGACCGAGCCGACGATCACCGGATACAGCGTGAGCAACACCGTGAGCGTGATGGTGCGCGACTTTCCGCATCTTGGCGCGCTGCTCGACAAGGCCGTATCCGCCGGCGCCAACTCAATCTACGGAATCGGCTTTGGCCACAACGATCCGAGCGCACTGCTCGATAAGGCGCGCCCACTTGCCGTCGCCGACGCCAGGCGGAAGGCCGAGATCTACGCGAGCGCGGGGGGCGCCAGGATCGGCAGACTGACGATGCTCACGGAGGAAGCCGGCCGCCAACAGCCCGTCGCCTTTTCCCGCGCCTTTGCCGCCGGCGCTCCCGCGCCGACGCCGATCGAGGCGGGCGAGGACAAGCTGACCGTGACCGTCACCGCGCGGTTTGAGCTGACCCAATAGCCATGGCGAGCCTGGAGCGACGCTGCCCGGCGGTTCGCCTTCTGCTCGCTGTCCTGGGCCCGGACTGAAATTCGTCGAGGTGGTCAGCGCGACCGGATCGGCCGAGGCAGCCATCGTCCAGATACGGGATCGGCCCACACCGACGCGGCCGCTTGTTCACTCGGCGGCAGGTCGATTGCGACGAGGTCGGCTTCCTTGACGGCGCGCGAGAAAAGCTCGGTTTTGCTCTTGACGCGATAGGTGGGCGAATTCGCGTCGTCGACTGACAACACGCCCACGATCTCAAAAGGACCCTTGGGTCTCGACATCGATGGCAGCTTCCCGTCGAAGTCGACAGCCTGCCCGATCAAGAATTTGTGGAGGGTCATGATTCCGCAGCCTCTCTGGCCCTGTCAGAGCGTGTGTGAAAAGCGTCTTCGCCGCGGCGGGGCTCCGCGTCTTGCATCTCTTCAACGCAGGCGCGAACGGACCTCATTCTGGACGTTGCCTCTGCCGCCGGACAAAACCCCACAAAACAAAAACCCGCGCACGGCAAGCCGGACGCGGGATTTCGAACCATATAAGCCCTGCCAGTACATCCGCGGTCAAGGCATATGGCTGTCAGGCTTTGCCGGTCAGGCGGCCTTCAGGTTGTCCGCCGAGGACTTGCCAGTCTTTCGATCCGCAACAAGGTCAAAAGTAACCTTCTGTCCCTCGTTCAGGCTGTAGAGTCCGGCACGCTCAACGGCGCTGATGTGCACGAAGACATCCTTGCTGCCATCGTCGGGCTGGATGAAGCCAAAGCCTTTTTGGCTGTTGAACCACTTTACGGTTCCTTGCGTCATGAGACACTTCTTTCAAGTACGTGTTTAGATAGGCGGCGCAATCACGCAGCCGGCTCGGATTAATCGAGATTTAGGAAGAAGGTCGTCAGTCCGACGCGTAGCGCGCGGCGAGGCCAAGTCGTCCGGCCGAAACTCGATTGGGCGTACATAGCCTATGTCGCCACACTTCACAAGGCCCATCAGGCGCCCCCGCAATGGCCCATCCGCCGCGGCCGCCAACGCAGTTCGGGGGGCTGAAAACCTTCCTGCCATCAGCAAGAATAGACGGCTCCGATAGGATCGCGGTCGTAAAGCAACCAGGACCGCCCCTTTCACCGTTCACCACCGCCCGAAAGATCGAGATGGCCGATCCCTCAGACACTGCCGAGACGACGTTTCAGCGCCTTTTGAACCGCGAGACACTCGTCAGCGAGCGGCGGCGGATGCTCATCCTGGCCGCCATGGGGGCCCTCATCTTTGTTTTGATCCTCTTGGCCGGGACATTCGCCCCCAACTTCGTCCGGTCGATCTATCACGATCGACTCCCGGAGCGCGCCGCCTTGGCGGCGTTCTCCGCCTTCATCGCCTACGAGCTGTTCGCGGCCGGCCTGGTCACGATTTTTCTTCGTCGCGGTCGAAACTATCCGGTCCTCGGGCGCTACGCGAACGCACTCGTCGAGACAAGCTTTCCGACCGTGCTGCTCTATCTCCTCGCAGGGTATCTGTCCGCGCCGGTCCTCATTTTCGGGACGTGGCCGGCGCTGCTGTATTTTCTCTTCATCATTCTCTCGACTCTGCGGCTGGATTTTGCGCTTTCGGCCTTTACCGGCGCGGTTGCCGCGATCGAACTCTTCGCCCTTGCCTCGGTCACCCTGCATCTTGGCTGGCAAACCGAAGACCCGAACTTCAGCATCGGCTATCATCTGACGCGCAGCGCCGTTCTTCTGGCAGCGGGCCTCTTGGCCGGTTCCGTCGGAGCGACGATCAAGAGCCATTTCCGACGTGCGCTCGCCGCCGCATCGGCCCGCGACGAAGTGACCAACCTCTTCGGTCAACATGTCTCGCCACGGGTGGTCGATCAGTTGCTCGCGATCGGCGCAGCCGAGCTGAGTGAGATGAGGCGGGTTTGTGTCATGTTCGTCGACATCCGCAGCTTCACCTCAGCGGCGCGCAATCGGACGCCGGCCGAAGTCGTCGAGCGTCTCGACGCTGTTTTCGAGATCCTGGTCGAAGCCGTCGACCGCCACAACGGCATTGTGAACAAGTTTCTGGGCGACGGCCTCCTCGCCATTTTCGGCGCGCCGATCGACGATCCTCTCGAGGCGGCGAACGCCGTCGCGGCGGCGCGCGAGATGCTCAAAAGCATCGAGGCAAGCAACGCCGATGACCCCTGGCCGATCCGCCTCGGAATCGGCATCCACGTCGGCCAGGCGGTGGCCGGGACCGTCGGCTCGCAGCGCCGCAAGGAATATACGGTCATCGGCGACACGGTGAATTTGGCGTCGCGCCTCGAGAGCCTCAACAAAGAGGTCGGTTCGCAGCTCATCGTCTCCGACGCTGTGCGCGAGGCAGCGCGCGAGGCGATCGGCGAGGCTCTGCCTCTAGGGCCTGTCCCGGTGCGCGGCTATACGGAGCCGGTTTCAGTCTGGCGCCTGGCGTAGAGGAGATTGAATTCGGGTCGACCGCCCCTTGTGGCCGCGCTCGATAGCCCGTCTCCCGACGGACTACGGACCGCGCCTACAGCGCCCGAATCGACGGTATTGCAATCTGCTCCTGGTCAAAACTCCATCCGTTTGACCGGTTTCGACGTAAAGGGGACATTGCGGATCGCAGCCGTGGACGTCGCGGCTGGGAGGGGCTGGGCGGCCGGACCGCGCGCTCGCAAGGGGATGGCCGCTTTTCGCCGATCAAGTCGCGATTAGCTCTTGCTTTGAAAATGCTTCAGGCGCTTCCTCGCTTCAATTTCGCGCGCGGGGCAAAGGAAGCCCGGCCCGACGCGGGCGAAATGTGAGGGAAACCTCATGCAAAAACTACTGGCCGCCGTCGCGGTGGTCGCGACCTTCGCAAGCGCCGCGGGCCGCCCTATCGAACTACCCACCAGCGCCTCCGCCAGCTCGGTTGGCGATCCCGACCTCGAAGTCGCCAGGGGCGGCGGAATGGGCGGCGGCGGGTTCCGTCCCGCGGTAGGCGGGATGGGCGCAGGGACAGGCGGCGGGATGATGAATAGCGGCGGGATGGGTTCCATGGGGCCCGGAATGAACAGCGGCGGCGTCGGGGCCGGCCCTCGCGACGCGAAATGTCCCGACCATCACGCCAAATCGAAGAACTCTCCGAATCCGCTGAATCCGCTTTCGTGGGTTTCGCAATGCGCTAAATAAGGCTGTTCTGTTTCGATGCCCCGGAGGCCCCGGCGGTGGGCGGGATTTTCATCAGCTACAGACGGGGAGATTCCGAAGGACAGGCCAGAGCCTTGTCGCTCGAACTTGCGAACTATATCGGCGACAAGGCGGTGTTTATGGACGTCGACAGCATCGCGCTTGGACGCGACTTTCGCAAGAGCCTCCATGACAGCCTGGAATCCTGCGACGCCTTCCTGGCGCTGATTGGGCCAAGCTGGCTCGAGAGCAAGGACGCGGGCGGCAAGCGCCGGCTGGACGACCCGACCGATTTTGTGCGTCAGGAAATCGCGACCGCGCTGAAGCGAAACATCCCGGTGACGCCGGTGTTGCTGCAGGGCACCCCGATGCCGGCGGAGCAGAGCCTGCCGGACGATCTCAAGGAGCTCGCCTTCCGCAACGGGTTCGAGCTTAGCCACACGCGCTGGCGTTCCGACGTCCGGGAAATGGCGCAAAGGCTCGGACTCGGGAGCGCCGCCGCGCCGGCCGAGGCGCGGGCGGCGAGCCCCGCCAAACCGATCGCGCTTGACCAGCCGCCTACGATTCACTCCGGCGCGCCGCCCGAGCGCCAAGCCGAGGTCTCCGGGATGGCGCGGGCTCGGCTTTGGCTGACGCGGCGAGGGGCGCTCAGCGCTTCCGCAGCCGCTGCGGCTGCGGGGGCCGTGGCCATCTCCGCGCCCTTTATTCGGCGATGGGCGTCGGCACCGCCGAGGCCGGCCCTGAAAACAATCGCCTTCGATTATGCGACCGTCGACGAGAAAGGGGCGAGTATGCCGGCGGAGAGGGCGAGCGCGTCGATCTTCACCGAGACACTGGGCGCGAGCACCGGCATGGACATGATGTCGACCCCGGCAGGCGTCTTCACCATGGGCTCGCCGAAATACGAACCCGAGCGCCGGGCCAACGAGGGCCCGCAACACTCCGTGACTCTCGGACGTTTTTTCATCGGCGCGTTTCCGGTGACCCAGGCGCAATGGGCAGCGGTCGTGACGGCGCATCCCGGCAAATTCGCCTACGGACTCGATCCCTATCCGTCGTTCTTCAAGGGCGACGATCTGCCGGTCGAGAGCATCGCATGGAACCAGGCGGATGAGTTCTGCCGGCGGCTGGCGGAGATGACGAGGCGCGACTATCGACTGCCAAGCGAAGCCGAATGGGAATATTCCTGCCGCGCCGGATCGACCGGGCCGTTCAACGTCGGGCCGACGATCACAACCGATCTTGCGAACTACTGCGGCGAGGGCGGGGCGGTCTGCGGCAAGAGCGACGGCCAGAGCGTTGCCTCCGACGTCTATGACGGCGTGACCTACGGCTCGGGTGCCTACGACCAGGGTCCGGCCGGGATTTTTCGCGCGACGACCACCCCGAAGGGGACGTTCCCGCCCAACCGCTTCGGCCTCTATGATATGCATGGCAATGTCTGGGAATATTGCCTCGACGCCGCGAACCCGACCTATGCCGATGCTCCCGCGGACGGAGGCGCCTATTCGTCGGGGCCGCCTGGGAGCAATCGAATCCTGCGCGGCGGCTCGTGGTCGCACAATCCGGCGATCTGCCGTTCGGCTTATCGCGACGTCATCGCCCCCGACAACCCCGGCTGGCAGGGCCGAATCGGCCTGAGAGTTGCCTGCACGCTCTAACAGACTCCCTATCGTTCCGGCCGAAAAGGAAAAGAATGCGTGGCGCGCGTGACGTTCCCTGGTCGGAATTGTAGTCAGCTGCTCGGGTTGCTAGCGGATCAAATCTGACATTCGAATCCGATTGGGGATTCCCGCCGGATTCGGCTTGTGCAAGTCAGGGCGATGCGAACGGGATGTCCCTCTCTGTCGGTGCAGCCGACGTGGATAGGCTTCAATCCCTCATGAAAGTTCGCAACGCGCCGCAGAGAGTGCTCGACAGAACCGTGATCGGCCGCAACGTGCAGCGCCACCGCCACCAGGAGTTCATCCGCTTCCCCAACGGCTGAGGCACCCGTTCACCGCGCAGTTCGGGAACGACCGCTATTTGCGCATTGCGGACCTTGAGTGAGACGCCGCGCTATTCGTCACGCTTTGGATCGAAACCCAGTCTAACTGATCGAATTTTCACCTCAAAGCGGACGGATACCCAGCAGAGCGGCGCCGCGTATTAGCCGCCTTTTTGGGCGCACGCTCCGGGTAGCCATCCCCCTCTGGTTCCGGATCAGGACCCAGCGTCCTCGACAGGGCGCCCATGTACCATGTGCCGCAAAAGGCCCGCGTCGAACTTTGGCTTACCATATTTTCCGAGCCTTGATTTCACAATACGATATGCTTCCGTGTAACTCGGCCGCGAGTGAAATTCCGACAAATCTCTTTCCCAACTTCAGGACTCATGCTATATATCTTCTCAATCGCCGGCCAGTCGCACTTTGCGGCGCCTGAGGAGGGAAAGCATGGGATCGTCAATCGATGCGTTCCACGAGACTTGAAAATGGAAGACCACGACCTAAGAACAGGGGCCAATTTGGTTATTCCAAACGGCCGCAACCCATTGAAAAGTCCCGATTCGAAGAAATAAACGTCAGTAAATGAAAGCACCTCTACTAACGTTTAGGCGCGTTTCCGGACGTTTAGGCGCTTTTATTTCGCGGGCGCTCGCGCGTCGGTTGCATTCGGCGCCGTCGACACCGAGGCTCAGTTTGCCGAACGCGACCTTCGTCCGAGGCAGGAGCCCGACCCTCCGTGTCGCTTTCAGTCGCCGTCGCCTTCCAGTTCGCCGACATGCTTCTGTGCGTAGAGCTGAAGGCCGAGCTGTTCCACCAAGGTGAGCTGCGCCTCGAGAAAGTCGATGTGCTCCTCCTCGTCGGAGGTCAATTTCTCGAACAGGATCCTCGACACCCGATCGTTGGCCTGTTCGCAGTGGCGGGCCGCCTCCAGGTAGAGGGCGCGGGCGTGCATCTCCGCCGAGAGGTCGCATTCCAGGATTTCCTTGACGTTTTTCCATCCTGAGCTGGTCGAGCGATTGCATGTTGGGCTGGCCGTCGAGGAACAGAATGCGCGCTACCAACAGGTCGGCGTGCTGCATCTCCTCGATCAATTCCTTGCGCCAAGTCTTGGCGAAGTCCTTGTAGCCCCAATTATCCAAAATGCGATAATGCAGCCAGTATTGGTTGACCGCCGCAAGTTCATGCTTCAGCGCCCGGTTGAGATAATCGATAACCTGTTCGTCACCCCGCATTGCGCGTCACTCCACATCTTCCGTTTGAGCGCCCGGGCCCACGGCAAGACCGTCGCATGCGTCCAGCCTGGACTCGCTCGCCAGATCTGGCGAGCCCCCGCGAGGAAAAGCCTAGCACAACCCTCGTCGCGCGACGAGGCGAGCACGGCTTTTGCCGGCGGGCGCCTTCGACTAGGCTCGCGGCCATGACAGGCCAACCTCAGATGCAGCCTCCCCCGGATGCGGACCAGCGTCGCGCAGCGAAACCGGTCATCGTCTACGCGCTCGACCGGCTGCCCGCCTATGACGCGGCGTTCTACGACGAAGCGCGCGCAGGCATGGTGAAGATTGGCGAAACGATGGTGCCGCCACGCGAGGGGCGCGCGTTCGACGTTCCAGCGGGGCATTTCTTCCGCATCGTCAGCATCGCGGGACCGCAGGTCGGCGACCTCAATTTGTGGAGCGCCGACAATCTCGCCGAACGGTTCTTTAGCGGCAAGACGAGGGCGCTGAACGCAACGCATGTGACCACCGGCTGCCGGCTTTGGAGCACGTTGCCCTATCTGAGGCCCATGGCCACAATCACATACGACACGCTCGGTTGGTACGGCTTCGACGCCGACGGCGCGGGCGTCCATGATGTCATCGGCACGCGCTGCGACCCCTACACGCAACGGCTGATATCCGGCAGCGATTATCACCATTGCTGCCATTCGAACCTCACGCGGGCGCTGGCCGAGCGGACCAAGCTCCCGCGAAGCGAAGCAGAGCCGCATGTCCACGATGTCCTCAATGTGTTCATGTGCACCGGCTACGAGCGCGCCTCCCACCGCTACTTCATGAAGGCGAGCCCCGTGCGTCCCGGAGATTTCATCGAGTTCTTTGCCGAGATCGATCTCATCGGCGCGCTGTCGGCCTGCCCGGGCGGCGATTGCGGGTCGAGCCATTCGAGCGACGCCGCGCCCTGTTATCCGCTGAAGGTCGAGATCTTTCGGCCGCGCGGCGAGGCCCTCCAAAGCTGGCGCTCGCCGGAAGTCAGCGCCTATGCCGGCACGTAATGTAACAGTCGGCGCCTATCCGTAGCGCAGCCGCGACCGCTCCCGCGCCTTGCGGGCCTCGGTGTCCCGGTCACGCGGCGGAGCGCTGCTGTGCAGGGAAAATATGAGCCTCCGCGCGGCGTCCGTCACCTCGTCGACCGCGCGGTCGAACGCTTCGGCGTTGACGTGCGAGGGCTTTGCGAAGCCGCTGACCTTGCGAACGAACTGGAGAGCCGAAGCGCGAATTTCCTCGTCGCTCGCGGGAGGCTCGAAATTGAACAGCGGGCGGATGTTGCGGCACATGAAACCTCCTTTGTGCGAAGCACGATCCGATCTGGCCGAGCCGCCATTTGCCAGCCCCTCCCGGCCCGGAAGCCATCCTATACCCCTTTGGGGGGGGCGAGGCAGCAAGGGGTCGTCGCGTCCTTGGCGCAGCCACAAGTGCGAGCGGCTCAGCCCGCCTTCGATCGAAGAGCCTCAATTGATATCCTTAAGTCCGCTGCAATGTTCAGGGCTTAGTTCAGGAACACGACGATCCAAATTCGACAAGCTCGCGCCACCCGCGAAGGGGAACATCACCGACGCCACCCGTGACATCGTGCGTTGAATGGTGTGGCAATTTCGACCCTGAGCCTGTATGCGAGCGGCGTTTTCAAATTCGCGCAGAAAAGATTGGCATTGCGCGAGTATTGGAAATAACGATATAAGTTGGATAAACCACCGCAATGGGCAAGAGCGAGATGGGATCTCCCGCGCCGGCACAATTGTTGGACTCGGGGCTGTGTGGGCTTTCGTTGGTGGCGGGGTACTATCGTATCGCCGGCGATCCGACGCAGCTGAGACACCAACTTGCCCTGACCGGCCGCGCGGCGCAAGCTGAGGATATCGTTCGCGGAGCGAATGTCCTTCAGCTGAAGTCGCGCATCCTTCGCGGAGTGACCGCCAAGCGCCTTGGCGGCGTTCCTTATCCGGCTATCGTAAGTCTAAAGGACGGTGGTTTCGCAGTCCTGGGCGCGGGTTCGACCAAGGGGACGGCGAGGCTGGTCGATCCAGTCGCCCGCACAGCGCAAGAATTGTCGCTGGAGGACATAGCCGCGCTGTCTTCAGGGGACCTGATCCTGATCACGCGCCGATTTGGCGGGGTGGGGATCGATCCCACCACATTCGGGTTCCGCTGGTTCTGGCCCTCGATTCTCCGTTACCGGCGCCCGCTCGCCCATGTCATGGTCGCGTCGCTGTTCGTGCAGTTGTTCGCTCTGGCGACGCCCATCTTTTTCCAGCTGGTCGTCGACAAGGTGCTGGTTCACAAAGGCCTTTCGACGCTGATCGTGCTGGTGATCGGCATGGTGACGCTGGGCTTGTTCGAGACCATTCTCCAGTTCCTGCGCACCTATACGCTGAGCCACACCACCAATCGGATCGATGTCGAACTCGGTCGGCGGCTGTTCCATCACCTCTTTCGCCTGCCCCTCGCGTATTTTGAGACCCGCCCGGCCGGGCAGACGGTCGCCCGTATGCGCGAGCTCGAGACAATCCGCAGTTTTTTGACCGGGCAAGGCCTGACCTCGCTACTCGATCTTGTTTTCACGCTGATCTTTTTCGTCGTGATGTTCATCTATTCGGTGAAGCTCACGATGATCGTCCTGGCTTCGATACCGGTCTATATCGTCATCGCCAGTCTCATTCGGCCGGTGCTGCGCGAACAAATCAACGAGAAGTTCAACCGCGGCGCTCGATCGCAGCAATTTCTGGTGGAATCAATCGTTGGTGCGCAGACCCTCAAGGCGGCGAGCGTCGAGCCGATGATGCAGGCGCAATGGGAGGAGCGGCTGGCGGCTTACGTCCGCACCTCCTTCAACGCTGGCGTTTCAGGGGCGCTCGGGCAGAACCTCATCCAGTATGTGAGCAAGATCACCACCGCGTTGATCCTGTTTGTCGGCGCGCAATCGGTGATCGAAGGGACGATGACGGTCGGCGAACTCATCGCCTTCAACATGATCGCGAGCCAAGTGGTGCAGCCGATTCTGCGGCTGTCGCAACTTTGGCAGGATTTTCAGCAGGTGCAGGTGTCTGTCGCGCGTCTGGGCGACATCCTCAACGCGCCGCCCGAGCCCGTCCCGCAGAATCTTCTGACCTTGCCGCCCCTGCGGGGCGCGATCGAGTTTCGCGACGTGACGATGCGGTACCGACCCGAGGCGGCGGATGCGCTGCGAAAAGTTTCGCTGTCGATCGAGTCCGGGGAGGTGATTGGAATCGTCGGCCCGTCAGGATCTGGCAAGTCCACCCTCACGAAGCTCGTCCAGCGCCTGTATAGTCCGCAATCGGGTCAGGTGATGCTCGATGGCGTCGACATCGCGCAGCTGGATCCCGGCTGGCTGCGCCGGCAGATCGGGGTCGTGCTGCAGGAGAACCTTCTTTTCAACCGCACCATCCACGAGAACATAGCGCTTGGCGACCCCGCCATGCCGCGCGTGGTGGTGATGCAAGCGGCTCGGCTCGCCGGCGCAGACGAATTTATCGCTCAGTTGCCGCAAGGCTACGACACGATGATCGAAGAACGCGGCGCCAATCTTTCGGGCGGCCAGCGTCAACGTATCGCGATCGCCAGGGCGCTCGTGACGAATCCCCGCGTTCTCATTCTGGACGAGGCGACCTCGGCGCTCGACTATGAGAGCGAACGGATCATTCAGGACAACATGCGTTCGATCGTGCGCGGACGCACCGTCATCATCATTGCTCATCGCCTGGCGGCGGTCCGCCCCTGCTCCCGGATCGTAGGAATGCTGAGAGGCGAGATCGTCGAGGTCGGCGGGCATGACGAGCTTCTCCGTCAAACGAACGGACTTTATGCGCGTCTTTGGGCGCTGCAGTCCGACCATGTGAGGGCGCCAGCATGAACGAACGCGCTGCGCCCCCGGTCGCGCCCCCGCCGCAGCCCCGACCTTCGCGGCCGCCTCCGATCGTGGTCACGGGGCGCGACCGCGAATTCCTGCCGGCCGCGCTCGAAATCCTGGAAACTCCGCCCCCTCCGCTGCCGATCGCGCTGATGGCCACGATCAGCGCCTTCGCGCTTGCGGCGCTGGTCTGGTCCTATTTCGGCCGGCTGGACGTCCATGCGACGGCGCCTGGCAAGATCGAGACCGTCAGCTACGCCAAGGTGATCGAGCCACTTGATCCGGGCAAGATCGCTGCGATCCACGTCAAGAGAGGCCAAACCGTCAAGATGGGAGATCTGCTCTTGGAGCTGGATCCGGCGGAGGCCGACGCCGACGCGCTAAGCGCTCAGAATACGCTTAATGCGAGTCTGGCCGAGATCGCACGGCGCCGTTATGCGATCAACGCTGTGCGAGCTGCAGAGAGTGAGGTCCAGCGCGCGCAGGACCGGCTTGACGCTCGCAGCAACGACGATGCGGCGCCGGGGGCCGACTCAGGCTCGGTCGAAAGTCTAGCGGGCCAGGCCGAATTGAAGATCGCCTGGGACGGGGCCTTGCCCGAACAGTTCCAGTTGCGGGAAGAAGCGGTATTGCGTGCGGATCTCGGTCAGCTCTCGGACGCCCTCAAGGCGCTCGATAGGCAGATGGCGGAAAAGCTGGCGACCCAAAAACGCCTCAACATGAGCATCGCTTTCCAAAACAAACTGATGGAGACTTTAAACCAACGCGTCTCGACCAGGCAGCAGGCTATCGACCTCAACGTTGGCACAAAGATCGACCTTTATAACGCCAAGGAGGAGCTGGAAAAGGATGAGGCGGCGCTCGCGTCCGACCAAGGCCAGCTGATTGAAACCGACGCGGCGATCCGGTCGGTGCGCAGCGAAAAGGCCAAAACGGTCTCCCAGTTCATTGCCGACAACGAGAACAAGCTTGCTGACGCGGCGCGCAAGGCGGACGAGGCGCGGCAGGCGCTCGCCAAAGCGGACGCACGTCTCGCTCGCACCCGGCTTTATGCGCCTACGGACGGCGTGGTTCAGCAGATGGCCGTCACCACGGTCGGCCAGGTCGTCACCACCGGCCAGCAGCTCATCGTGCTGACGCCGATCGGCGGCAAGCTTCAGGTCGAGGCGCTGGTGGCCAATCTCGATATCGGCTTCGTCAAGCCCGGCCAGGACGCAGTGATCAAGATCGACGCCTTCCCGTTCACGCGCTTCGGCGCGCTGCATGGCAAGGTCGTCAACATCGCTTCCGCCGCCATCGCCGAACAAGACGCCAAACGCGGGCTCGCCAACGCCACCGCGACGGCCAACGTGGCGCCCGAGGCGCCCACCGCCCCCGGTCAGCCCGAGAGCTTCGTTTTTCCAGTGACCGTGTCTCTCGACGAAAGCGCGATGAAAATCGATAACGCGACCATCCCATTGACCCCCGGCATGACCGCCACCGTCGAAATCCGGACCGACTCCCGCCGCGTGATCGACTACTTGCTTTCGCCTTTGGCCAAAATCGGATCCGAGGCCTTGAGGGAGAGGTAGACGGCCAGTTCTCGCTGGCCTTCCCGAGTTTTCCGGATCGAGAACGATCGAATCAGGCCGCTTTCGGCCGCCGGGAGGCATGCGCCGCGCGCGCTTCGCGAAACGACAACAGCCGCCGCGTTTCCTCGTCCCATAGCGTGAGACGAACGCAAACGAGGCTTTGCCACAGCGTCAGCCGGCCGACCTCGCGCAGCTCAGGATAGGTCCGCAACACCTCGGGAAGCCGATAAAAGGGAACGCCGCTCGACAGGTGATGCACGTGATGCACGCCGATATTGGCGCTGAACCAGCGCAACGGCAGCGGCAGGTCGTAATGCGAACTGCCGTGCAGCGCCGCTTCAGGCTGGCTCCAATCCGCCGCCTCGTGCCATGTCGTCGCCTCGAACTGATGCTGGACGTAGAACAGCCACAC
The DNA here is from genome assembly GCA_963726105.1 of uncultured Alphaproteobacteria bacterium. Taxonomy (GTDB): domain Bacteria; phylum Pseudomonadota; class Alphaproteobacteria; order Rhizobiales; family Beijerinckiaceae; genus Roseiarcus. Next base: position 280,308 of record CAVSBJ010000004.1, on the reverse strand, counting down.
GCCCATCGTCGCGGCGAGCACGACAATCGGCAGATGCACGATCAGCAACGTTGTGAAGCCCACGCACAGGATCAGGATACCTGCCACAAGCAGGATCCCGGCGTTGGTGGACATCGTGCTGAGCCAAGGCATGCGCCCCTGGCGCTCGAAGCCAAGTGGCAAGCGGTTCTCCAACAGGAACACATAAGCTGGGCCCAGCCCGAACATCACCAGGGGATGGCGATAGAGCCGATAGCGCAGCCGGTCGCGCCAGTTGCGCGCGAAATACTCACGCACCGTCAGCGTCTTGATGTCGCCGATGCCGCGTCGGTCGAGATTGCCGGATGTGGCGTGATGGATCGCGTGGCAGCGCCGCCAGTGATCGTAGGGCGTCATCGTCAGGACGCCGATCGCGCGGCCCACCCAGTCGTTTGCGAGCTTGTTCGGAAGGAACGAACCGTGCCCGCAATCGTGCTGGATCAGGAACAGGCGAATGAGCAGCCCGGCGGCAAGCGGCGCCAGCGCGAACGAAAGCCAAAACTGGCCATGATGCGCGGAGATCATCATCGCGGCCCAGATCGCGACAAAAGGCGGGAAGGTGACGATAAGCTCGAACACGCCGCGGACGGCGCTCGCGCGGCGATAAGGGAGGATCGCCTGCGCCCAGTCGCGCGCCGACCGCGCTTCGGTTCTCGTTTCCGTTACCGTCATCTGCACCTCCGCCCGATATGCGCTTTGTAGGAAAGCGTCGTCGAGCGGGTGGTCGACTGCGCCGAGAGTAAGGACCCAAAGATCCCCGCGAGGATTCATAGACACGCGGGCGTGAAAAAGCGATGACAATCCGCAGCCGAGGCTCGCGCATTCCATCAGGAACCGGCCCGCCGCACGGCTCTCCGGGCCAAGGACGCCGGTTCGAAATCCGACGACCCAACCGCCATCAACAAACGCCAGTAAACGCTCTTAAACGCGCCTAAACGCAAGTAGATTTACTCGCATCGACTAGCGTTTATTTTTTGGAATCGGGACTTTTCAATGGGTTACAGCCGATTCGAATCAGGAATTCTGTTCCCTCTCGAGGTCGATGGCGAAAACGACGCGCTCCCTGGTTCACTGCGGCGCCGACCCAGCCATCGCCGTGGCATTGCCAGACGTCGGGGGCCGCCGAGCGTCGGCGAGCAAGCAGCCGAACGGATGATCGCCGGCCGCGCGCGATCGGCTGGCGACGTCGAAGGTGCGGCGCAGCAGCGCCTCGTCGTAGGGGCGAGGGGATGGGGCGGACATCGGGCACGGGTCTCGACCTGAGGGATCGCAAGGAGCGGTCAGTAACATGAAACTGTCGTCAAGAAGGAGCCGAAGAACTTGCCGGCGGCTTGTTACGCGCTTTCTGTGCTAGTCTCAAAGCCGCAGAGGGCCGCGCCATAAGCGAGAACCGGAAAATAGCAGCGATTCTGGTTTCGGACGTGGTCGGCTATAGCCGGCTCGCGGGTGCGGACGAAGATCGAACTCTGGCGCGACTACGCGCGCTGCGCAGCGACCTGATCGATCCCACGATCTCCGTCCATCATGGCCGCATCGTCAAGCGCACCGGCGACGGCAGCGTCGTTGAGTTCCGCAGCGTCGTTGACTCCGTGCGCTGCGCACTCGAAGTGCAGCACAGCATGGTCGAGCGCAATGCCGGCGTGTCGCCGGACAAACGCATCGAATTTCGCATCGGCATTCATCTCGGCGACGTCGTCGAAGAAAGCGATGGCGACCTGATGGGCGACGGCGTCAACATCGCCGCGCGATTGGAAGGGATCGCTGCGCCCGGCGCGATCTGTCTTTCCGAGGACGCTTATCGGCAGATCAAAGGACGGCTCGATCTCGCGGTCGCCGATCTTGGTCCAACCCAACTCAAGAACATCGCCGAGCCGATAAGAGTCTATTCGCTGCGGGTCGGCGTCCCACGCGAAAACGGCGGATCCGGTGACGCCCGCGCCGCCGAAAAAGCGTCTGGCGCTGACGCCGCTTCCTGCAGCGCTCGCCGCATTGCTCGTTCTGATCGGAGGCGGCGCGTGGTGGTTCCTCAACGAGAATCGACCCGCAGCCGTTGCGAAGGCGTCCCCGGAGGCGCCGCGTCTCTCCATCGTCGTGCTGCCTTTCGCCAATCTCTCCGGCGATCCTGCCCAAGACTATTTCGCCGACGGCGTCACCGAGAACCTCACCACGGACCTGTCGCGTCTCCACAACAGCTTCGTCATCGCCCGCAACACCGCCTTCACCTTCAAGGGCAAGAGCCTCGACGCCAGGGCGATCGGCAAGGACCTCGGCGTGCGCTACGTGCTTGAAGGCTCCGTGCAACGGGACGCCAACCGAGTACGCGTCAATGCTCAGCTGATCGACGCGGAAACCGGCGCGCATCTCTGGGCGGATCGATTCGATGAAGACGTCGTGGACCTGTTCAAGCTCGAGGACGAAGTGGTCGAGCGCCTCGCCCGCGCGCTTCAGGTCGAGCTGGTGAACGCCGAAGCCCAGCGCAGTCTGCACGACCGACCACGAAATCCCGACGCCGTTGATCTGACGATGCGCGGTCTCGCGCTTCTCAACCAATCCTACACGAAAGCCACTCGTTTCGGGGCGAGAGACTTATTCGAGCAAGCGTTGAATCTCGATCCAGCGAATGCCGATGCTCTCGCGGGCGCCGCGTACGTCGACTCGGTGGACTATACCTTGGGTTGGTCCGACCAGCAGGTGGACCTCTATGCGCGGGGGATGCAGCGGGCTAACAAAGCTCTTCTGCTCGATCCGAACCAAGCCCGCGCGCATTCTGTCAAGGCCTATCTGCTCTTGCTAAAAGCGAAACCGAACGACGCGTCCGCGAACGAAGTCATTGCGGAGGCCGAGGCATCGCTTCGCGCCGATCCCAGTTCTGCCTCCGCCTACTTTCCGATGGCCGTCGGGGAAGAGCTGCTCGGCCGCTATGAGCAATCGAGGTCGCATCTCGAGCAGGCCATCAAGATCAGTCCCCGCGATTCAAGTCTCGGAGTTTGGCGCATGAATATAGGCAGAGACCTTCTGGCGCTGGGGCAATACGATGCGGCGATCCAGGAAGGCCTCAAAGCCATCGACTGGGGACTCGAACGATTACGTCCTACACCTGCCTTGCGGCGTTCTACGCGGCCGCGGACAAAATGCCGGAGGCGAAGGTCGCGCTGGCGGAGGCGATGAAATTGGATCCCAAACTCTCCGTGGCGTGGTTTCACATGCGTATCCCTAGCTTTATCAACTGGCCGCCGGGTTTTCGTGAAGCCCTGCTCAAGGCCGGGCTGCCAGAGGAGTAAACACGGCCGGAGCGTCCCGCAGACACCGTCGCATCACGTCTTCCGTAATCCCGCGCGATAGTGCCGCCCGATGGCCGCCAATTCATTTGACACTTCAGCAGTCCCCGCTAGGGTCGCCGGAAACATGGGCGTCTGGCGATCAAAGGCGCGCGGGGAAATCGCTCGTCTGGAGCCGCTGCCTCGCAAAGGGCCAGAACGCCGGTACGATTTTTGCGTCGTGACGGGTTCGAGCGCGGCCTGAGAGGGCTCGGGAGCGAGGTGAAGTTGAGGTGACTGTCGAAGCTCCCTTGCGCTTGAAGCTCGTCGGCGTCAGCAAGTCCTTTCCGGGCGTCCGCGCAAACGACAACGTCAATTTGAGCGTGAGACCGGGCGAGATCCACGCCCTGCTCGGCGAGAACGGCGCGGGAAAATCGACCCTGGTCAAGATGATCTATGGCATCCTCGCGCCCGACGAGGGCGAGATCGTCTTCGACGGCTCGGCCGTCCGCATCTCCAATCCACGCGCGGCTCGGCGCCTCGGCATCGGCATGGTGTTCCAGCACTTCTCGCTGTTCGAGGCTATGACGGTGCTCGAAAACATCGCGCTCGGCCTCGATGCGCGTCTCTCGCCACGCGAACTGCTCGCCGAATTCAATCGGGTGCTGGAAGCTTACCACCTCAAGCTCGATCCTCGCCGCGTCGTCTCCACGCTCAGCGTCGGCGAACGCCAGCGCATCGAGATCGTGCGCGCCTTGTTGCTCAATCCGAAACTCCTGATCATGGACGAGCCCACCTCGGTGCTCACGCCGCAGGAAGTCGAGCAATTGTTCGAGACCTTGCGAAAACTGGCGGCGGGCGGCTGCTCGATCCTCTACATCTCCCACAAGCTGCACGAGATCGTGGCGCTCTGCGACACGGCGACCATCCTGCGCGGCGGCAAGGTGGTCGCCCATTGCGACCCGAAGCGCGAGACCTCGCGCTCGATGGCTGAGATGATGATCGGCGCCAACCTGAAGGAAATCGCCAAGCCGATGAGCCGCGGCTTCGGGGATCCAAAGCTGTCGGCGCAAGGCCTGACCATGCCAAAGCCAAGCGAGTTCGGCGTGGCGCTCAAGGACGTCGCGCTCAACGTGAGGGCCGGCGAGATCTTCGGCGTCGCCGGCGTCGCCGGAAACGGACAGAACGAACTGATGAGCGCGATGAGCGGCGAGACGCCGGCCCCGGCGCCTGAGGCGATCACGCTCGCGGGCCGGCAGGTCGGGCGGCTCGGCGTCACCGAGCGGCGCACCTTGGGCTTATGCGCGGTTCCCGAGGAGCGCAACGGCCACGCGGCGGTCGGCGAGTTCTCGCTCACCGACAACGGCGCGCTGACCGGACGCGACCGCATGGACATGGTGCGCTTCGGCCTCATCGATCCCGGCAAGGCGACCAACTATGCCGCCGGCGTGATTGGAGCCTACGCCGTGAAAGCGACCGGCCCGGGCGCGCTCGCGGGCTCCCTCTCGGGCGGAAATTTGCAGAAATTCATCATGGGCCGCGAGATCCTGCAGCAGCCGGAGGCGCTGGTCGTCTGCCAGCCGACGTGGGGCGTGGACGCGGGCGCGGCCGCCGCCATCCATCAGGCGATCGTCGATCTCGCGGCGCGCGGTTCGGCGGTCATGGTCATCTCGCAGGACCTCGATGAGCTGCTCACGCTTTGCGACACGATCGCCGTCATCAACCTCGGCCGCCTGTCGGCGCCGATGAAGGTCGGCGAGGTTTCGATCGAGGAGATCGGCCTGCTCATGGGCGGCGTGCACGGCGACCCGGCGGCGACGGTCGAAATGACAGAGGCTCTTCATGCGCATCAGGCTTGAAAAACGGCTGACGCCGAGCCGCTTCATGCAGATCGCGACCCCGATCGCCTCTGTGCTTCTGACCATGGCGCTCGGGGCGATCATCTTCCAATTGCTCGGCTTCGACGGGCCGCGCGCGATCTACGAGACCTTCATCACGCCCGTAGTCGCCTCATACAAATGGCAGGACGTCGCGACCAAGGCGGCGCCGCTCATCATCATCGCGCTCGGCCTCTCGCTCGGGAATCAGGCCAAGATCTGGAACATCGGCGCCGAGGGGCAGTACATCATCGGAGCGCTTGCCGGCGCGGGCGTGGCCTTCGCGCTGCCCGACGCGCAAGGCTTCTGGGTCATCCCGCTGATGATCGCGGCGGGAATCGCGGGCGGCATGGCCTGGGCGGCGATTCCGGCGTTTTTGAAGACGCGCTACCGGGTGTCCGAGGTGCTCTCGACCCTGATGCTGGTCTATGTCGCGCTGCAGGTTCTCAACTATCTGGTCAGCGGCCCGTGGAAGGATCCGAACGGACACAATTTCCCGCAGACGCCGCCGTTCACCCCGGCGCAGCTCCTGCCGCACGCAATTGCGGGAACCGCCATTCCGCCTGGCCTTGTCATCGGCATTCTGCTGACGCTCGTTTTCTGGGTGCTCACGGCGCGCTCGGTCTATGGCTTTTCTGTCCGCACGGTGGGCGCGGCGCCCAATGCCGCACGCTACGGCGGCTTTGACGCCTCGCGCACAGTCTGGTCGACCCTCCTGATCAGCGGCGGGATGGCGGGCCTCGCTGGCATTCTCGAGGCCTCGAGCCAGCTCGGGCAGATCAATTTGGGCTTTCCCTCCGGTTACGGCTTCACCGCGATCATCGTTTCGTTCCTTGGCCGCCTCCATCCGGTCGGCGTCTTTCTGGCGGCGCTGATCCTCGCGGTCACCTATGTCGGGGGACAGGTGGCGCAGACCGTGGTGCACGTCCCCAATGCGACCGCCGGCATCTTCCAGGCGATGATGCTGTTCTTCATTCTCGCCAGCGACATTCTGGTCCGATACCGGGTGCGGATCCTTCGCGACGCCCCGCGCGCCGCGCCCGCGGAGGCTGTAGCGTGAACATCGGCTTCTTCATCGACGCGCTCATCACCGTGGTCGGCGTGACGACGCCGATCCTGCTCGCCGCCACGGGCGAACTGGTGGTCGAGAAGAGCGGCGTCCTCAATCTCGGCATCGAGGGCATGATGCTGATCGGGGCGGTCACCGGCTTCGCCGTCACCATGAACTACGGTCCCGATCTCGGCGATCTGGCCCCCTGGTTTGGCGTCATCGCCGCGGCGCTCGCGGGCGCAGCCTCCTCGATGCTGTTCGCGGTCCTGGTGTTGACGCTCGGCTCCAACCAGGTCGCGACGGGCCTCGCGCTCGCGATCTTCGGCATCGGCCTCTCCTCGCTGATCGGCGCGGGCTATGTGGGCATGATCGTGCCGTCGTTCGATTCCGTCTTTCCCGATTCGCTCGCTGGCGATCCGCTCTGGCGGGTCGTGTTCGGCTACAGTCCGCTCGTCTATTTCGCGCTTTTCATGGTTTTCGCCGTCGGCTGGTTCCTGAACCGCACCCGCGCCGGGCTGATCCTGCGCGCGGTCGGCGAGAACGACCTTTCCGCCCACTCGATCGGCTATCCGGTGATCGCGATCCGTTACGCCGCGATCGCCTTCGGCGGCGCGCTGGCCGGGATCGGAGGCGCCTATTTCTCGATGGTCATCACGCCGATGTGGGCCGAGCAGATGACCGCGGGTCGCGGCTGGATCGCGCTGGCGCTCGTGGTGTTCTCAGGCTGGCGAGCGGGCCGATTGCTCGCGGGCGCTTACTTTTTCGGCGTCCTGATGACGCTCGAGCTTTACGCCAAGGCTTCCGGCTTCTCATTCCTGCCGTCGCAGTTCTGGGCGGCGATGCCCTATATCGCGGCCGTCGTCGCGCTCGCCGTCATATCGGCCCGCGAGGTCGCCGGAAGCGAAGCCCCCGCCTGCCTCGGCCGGCCGTTCCTGCCCAACGCTTGAGCACTGTCAGAATTCACCAGGGAGAAGACGAATGAGCATGATCACCCGACGAAATCTCATGAAGACGGCCGCGGCGGGCTTGACGCTCCCTGCCTTGGCTGGGAGGGGGTTTGCCGCTGAGCCGCTCAAGGTCGGCTTCGTCTATCTCGGCGCGATCGGCGACTATGGCTGGACGTGGTCCCACGAGCAGGGCCGCAAGGCGCTTGTTGACGCGCTCAAGGGCCAGGTCGTCGCCGACTATGTCGAGAACGTGAAGGAGGATGCGAGCGCGGTCCCGGTGATGAAGGACCTCGCGCAGCAGGGCCACAAGCTCATCTTCACCACCTCCTATGGCTACATGGATCAGACGATCGAGGCCGCCAAGCAGTTCCCCGACGTCAAATGGGAACATTGCACCGGCTACAAGCACGCCGATAACGTTGGCACCTACAACTCGCGCTTCTATCAGGGCCGGGCCGTCATCGGCACGATCGCCGGCATGATGTCGAAGACCGGAACGATCGGCTTTCTCGGATCCTTCAAGATCCCCGAGGTGGTGATGGGCGTGAACGCCTTCACGCTCGCGGCTCAGGCGGTCAACCCGAAGATCACCACCAAGCTCGTGATGATCGACACCTGGTTCGATCCCGCCAAGGAGGCCGCCGCGGCGGAGACGCTGGCCAATCTCGGCTGCGACGTCATCGCCCAGCACGTCGACAGTCCGGCGACGTTGCAGGTCTGCGAAAAGCGCAAGATCTATGGGTTCGGCTACGGCGCCGATATGTCGCGCTTCGCGCCGCGCGCGCAGCTGACGGCGAGCCTGGACCTCTGGGGCCCTTACTACATCGACCGTGCCAAGGCGATGCTCGACGGCTCATGGAAGTCGGACGACATCTGGTGGGGTATGAAGGAAGGCCTCCTGGGCATCGCTCCCTATAACAAGAACGTACCCGAGAACGTGCGCGCCGCCGCCGACAAGATCATTGCCGACACCAAGGCCGGAACCTACGAGGTCTTTACGGGCCCGATCGCGGATCAAAGCGGCAAGGAACGCGTCGGCAAAGGCCAGCGCATGGCGGACAAGGACCTTCTGGTGATGGACTGGTACGTCAAGGGCGTGCAGAGCTAAGTACGGCAACCCAATGTAAGAATTTGAGCAGCGCGGAGGCTTCGGCTCTGCGCTGCTCTCACAAACAATGGCAACGTAAGCGCATGATGCGATAATGGGCGGAGCTTCCGGGGGGCGCACATTGGAAGAGACACCTGTAGGGCGCTCGATCCAACTTTTTTTAGTAGATGGCACGCCGAATGGACTGGTCATCGCGTCCATTCACGGATGGACCGGATCTGTCCTCGTGTCGACTCAGTCGACTTTCGCAAAGTTGCTCGCCCGGCCTGAAGTAGATCGAACCGGCGTCTATATCCTTTTTGGGCCAGACCCCTCTGACCCCTTATCCATGCGCGCCTACGTGGGCGAGGCTGACAGCGTTAGGGACCGAATTGTCCAGAGCGCTGGGAACCGTGGGTTCTGGGAGTCCGCAGTGGTCATAACGACTAGCGACGAAGCGCTGACCAAAGGCCATGTTCGTTACCTCGAAGCGCGACTGATTGAATTGGCATCGAAGGCAGGAAGAGTGGTCTTGGACAACGGGCAATTCCCGATGTCGGAAAGACGCTTTCTTCCGGAGGCTGATCGCGCGAATATGGAATCGTTCCTCGCGAATTTGAAAGTCATTTTGCCGGTAGTGGGGCTAGAGGCTGTTAGGAACTGATTAACTGTAAATTCTGAGGGTTGCGGGATGTTGATGTCCCGCAAGCCTTATCCCTCTGATGTTTCCGATTGCGAATGGGCGCTTGTGGCGCCTTATTTGTATCCATTCGGCGTGGGCCGCAGTGCGCCTGTCTGCTGAACGTTCCGGTATTGGGCTACACGGGGTGGAGGATACCGTCGGATCCGAGCGTTTCGATCGCCTTGACGAGAGTGAGGCCGCGATGGAGGCGGAACCATTCTCCGGTGTGGCGATGCCACTGGATGTCGAAGCGGTCGGGGCTGATCCAGTCGAGGCGAGCGAAGGGCGCGTCGAACTCCTCGCCGAGATTTTCCGGTAAGCCGGAGCGGTAGCGCTGGATGAAGCGATACTTGGCGCCATGCCATTTGCCGAGGATATCGACGGGATAGTTGAACTCCGTCGGCCGGATTGACGGCAGGAAACGCGGCTTCAGGAATTCGTCGATGAATTGTTCGCAGGCTGCGGTAACGCGAACCCTTTCGGCCTCGGAGAATCCGGCGCTCGGCTTAAGCGGCTTGCGCATGGCTCACAATCGCCTTTCGCCAGTTCCACGGCAGCAACTCGTCGAGCCGATGAGCCGGATGCGCGGCGATGCGCTGGAGCACGTCGGCGAGCCAGGCCTGCGGGTCGACGCCGTTCATCTTGGCAGTGATGATGAGGCTGTACATGTCTGCGGCGCGCCGGCCTCCGCGGTCGGATCCGCAGAATAACCACGATTTCCGCCCAAGCGCGACGCCGCGCAGCCCGCGCTCGGCGGCATTGTTGGACATGCAGACGCGCCCATCGTCGAGGAACAGCGTGAAAGGCGGCCTGCGCTTGAGCATGTACTGGATCGCCTTGGCGAGGTCGTGCCCGCGCGACAGCCTCGCCGCCTGCTCGCGCATGTAGGTCATGAGATCGTCGACCAGGGGCCGGCTTACGGCGCGTCGGACCGCCAGGCGCTCCTCGGGGCTCTTGCCGTTGATCGACCGCTCGACGGCAAACAGCGCATCGATGCGGCGCACCACCTCGATGGCGATCGGCGAGAGCGGGATCTCCTTCTTCCCCGAAGCTTTGCGGCGCGCATTCTCCTCGATGTCGGCCATGGCGAAGAACGGGCGGCGCGCGTGCACCCAGCACGCCGCTTCCCGGATCGGGCCGGGCTTGCGGTCCGCGAGATAGAGCTTGTTGTAGCCGTCATAGGCGTCCGCTTGCAGGATGCCTGCGTATCCCGCGAGATGCGCCTGCGGATGCTCGCCTCGCCGATCGCGCGAGTAATGGAAGATCGCAGCGGGCGGGCCGGCGCCGCCGAACGGCTTGTCGTCGCGAACATAGATCCAGAGCCGGCCGGTGTCGGTCTTGCCTTTCGCCAGCACCGGCACGGTCGTGTCGTCGCCGTGAAGGCGCTCGGCCGCCATGACGTGGGCCTCGACGAGGCGCCGGAGGGGATCGAGCGCTGTGCAGACCGCGCCCACGGCGTCGGCCATGGTGGAGAGCGCGATCGGCGCGCCCTCGAGCGCGTAGCGCTCGGCCTGCCGGTTCAGAGGCTGGTGCTGACCGAACTTCTCGAACGCGATCATCGCCAAGAGGCTCGGACCCGCCCACCCCCTCGGGATCACGTGGAACGGGGCCGGCGCCTGGCTGATCGTCTCGCAGTCCCGACAGGAGAACTTCTCCCGCACCGTCTCGATCACCTTCCACCGTCGGGGTGTCGTCTCGAGCGTCTGCGTCACATCCTCGCCGAGCTTGCGCAAGCGATCGCTCCCGCAGCACGCGCAGGCCGTCGGCGGATCGATCACCACGCGCTCGCGCGGCAGGTGGTCGGGGAACGTGTCGCGCTCGGCGCGCCGGCGGGTGAAGGCGCGCACCGTCGTCGTCCGGGCGGCTGCCTGCTCCGCCGCCAGTTCGTCTTCAGTGGCGCTGGCTTCGAGTTCCTCAAAGTCGAGCGCCAACTGGTCGATCAGCCGCGACGAGCGCTCCGACCGCTGCCCGTAGACCTGGCGCTCGAGCTTGGCGATCCGCAGTTTCTGCGCCGCGATCAGCGCCATGTCCTCCGAGGCTTTCGCCCGCGCGACCGCCAGTTCCGCCGCGACTTCCAGGCGCCTCGCGCGCTCGGCGATGAGCGCCGCCTTCAGGGCGGCGACGTCGTCGGGAAGAGCCTCGGGAGCGGGATCCATGAGACGAAGGGAATCATAGTTTTCGCGATTCGAGGCGCCCTAAAATGCGTGTGGCCCCATGTTTTTCTTCGCTTGGCCGGGCGCTTTCGCCTTCGCGCTCAGCCCGCGCTCTTGGGCCGCCACGTCAGTTGCGGATTCCGCCAGTCGATCCCTTCGAGCATGTAGGCCATCTGCCCCGCCGAGATCGACACGACGCCCTCCTTCGCCGACGGCCAGATGAACTTTCCCCGGTCGAGCCGCTTGGCGTAGAGCGAAAGCCCGAGGCCGTCGTGCCACAGGATCTTCGCCAGGTCGCCCCGGCGCCCGCGGAAGATGTAGAGATCGCCGCCGTGCGGATCACGCTTCAACTGCTCCTGAACCTGAAGCGCCAGACCCTGCATGCCGCGACGCATGTCGGTGTGGCCAGCAGCGATCCACACCCGCACCCCGCTCGGCATCGGGATCATCGTTCGTTCAGAACGCTCAGAACCCGCCGAAGCGCATCGGCGTCCACCTCGCTGTCGACGCGCACGCGGTTCCCGGAGCCAAGCTCGATTTCGATCACTCCGGTCTTCGTTCGTCGTCCGCTTGCTGGTGCGCGCGATTGTCTTGCCGCCTCGGACCCAGACAGCCTCGCCGCTCCGATCTCAACAGGCAGCAAAATCGAACCGTCTCTCCCGCCCGGTTCAGGAGCTCGCGCCTGCCTTCGCCATGTGAAGAGCAGGCTCTGCGCAACGCCGTGTCGCCGCGCCACCTCGCACACCACCGCTCCCGGCATCAGCGTCTCTTCGACGATCCGAGCCTTTTCATCCCTGCTCCAACGCCGTCGGCGTTCGACCCCGAGAACCTTCCCATCCATCTCCGCGTGACCTTAAAGCTAGCTCTACGGTCACACCCTTCGAAACGCCCGCCCCCATAGCAAGGCGGCCGCCGCCGGAGGGATACCCTTATTTGACGCTTTTGCCGGAGGAGAGTGCGCAGCGCACGCACGCGTTGCGCGAGGTGTTCAACGGCATGCGCTATATCGTGAAGACGGGCGCCCCGTGGCGCTGGATGCCGAATGACCTGCCGCCATGGGAGATCGTCTACCAGCAGGCGCAGCGATGGCTGAAAGCGGGATGCTTCGAGACTCTGGCTGAGGACTTGCGCGTCATCCTGCGTCTTGCGGCGGGCCGAGGCGCGCAGCCAACCGCCGTCATCATCGACAGCCGGACCTTGCGCTCGACCCCTGAGAGCGGCGCTCGCGCCGCTTATGACGGCGCCAAACGCAAAAAGGGATCGAAGCTCCACTTGGCCGTCGACACGCTTGGCCATCTTCTGGCTCTGCATGTCACGCCCGCCAACGCGGATGATCGCGCCGAAGTCGGCCGTATCGCCAAGGCCGTTCAGGCGGAGACCGGAGAGAACGTGAAGATCGCTTTCGTCGATCAGGGCTATACCGGGGAGAAGCCAGCGGCCGCTGCCGCTGAACGCGGCATTGCGCTCGAGGTCATCAAACTGCCGCAGGCCAAGCGCGGTTTCGTGTTGCTGCCCAGACGATGGGTCGTCGAACGATCCTTCGCGTGGGCCACCCGCTTCCGAAGACTTGTCAAAGACTACGAACGCTGTGCTCAAACCCTGGCAGACCTCCATCTCATCGCCTTCGTCTGCATCATGCTCAAAAACGTCGCTAAACTTGCCCCAGGTTCCTAACAGCCTCTAGATCTCCTCAAGCCCAAACCCACGGCAGTTCTTAAACCGGAGACCCAAGTAAGTCCTAGCGAGACACGTTTCGAGATCCGCCACAAGAGCGGGATCCGTGCGACGGCTGTCGAAGAGGACGGCGAGTTCGTCGTCTTAGAGGGGAGCGAAGCGTTGAAAGATGCAGGTTATCAAAGCAACACATATGGTGAGTTGAAGCAGGAACTCATTGCTCAGGGCGTTCTTAAGGAATCACCAAACGCCGCCAATTACGTCTTCACCAAATCTTTTCCGTTCAAAAGTCCTTCAGCCGCCGCCGCAGTCGTTCTTGACCGCAACTCCAATGGCCGGAGCGAATGGAAAGTCGTTGGGTCGAGGTCGACATATCACGAATGGCAGGAAGCAAAAGCCGAGGCAGTATCCGAGGTTGGTTCACTACACTGACACGAAGCGTGCACGATTCCTGCCACTCCTACCAGGCCGCTTTAGAGGCGCAGCAACCTTCAAACACAAGTGCGGCGCGAACTCCGTGCTGCAAATTCCGTGCATCGCCCTACTCAGATTAGCGGGGCTTCGTCGCGCTGCCGTCCGCCGACCGTCGCCATGTAGCTGGCCGAGAAGGCGCCGACCAAAAGCGAGATGAAGGCCCAAAGTGCGACGCCCACTCCGGTCTTGCGAGCGGCGTCTGCGGCCTCCTTGGCCTTGTCCGCGGCCTGCTGCTTGGCTTTCTGCGCCTGGTCGAAGACGTCGGTAACACGCTTCTCAGCGTCCGGCTGGCTCAGTCCCGTGCGGCTCGCAACGAGTTGAGCGAGATAGGTCTTGTCCCCGGCGGGAAGATCGCCGTTGTAAAGGGCTCGCGACAGGATCCGGCCGCCTTCGGCTGTCGCTTGGGCCTGATCGCCTTGAGCGGGTTTGTCGCTGCGCCACAGCATGTCGGAAAAATAGCCCGTCGGATCGCCCATTGCCGAAGCGGCCTGGCCGGCCGCTTGGCCGTCGGCCGAGCCGACAGCTTCCGTCGCCGCGCCAGCGAGTCGTGCGGCCCCGCTCACAGCCGTACTCGCGGCCGAAGCCAGCAACGCGGCAGCCATGACCGCGCCTACCGCCCAAACCAGAAGCCCATGCGCCGTATCGCGAAAGAAGACCTCATCCGTGTGCACGCGCGCCCAACCGCCCCGCATTCGCCCCGCGATATAACCCCCGACGCCGGACGCGAAGAGCTGCACCGCGATGAACCACGCCGCCGCCAGCACAGTGAATGTGGTCACCGACGGGTTGTTGCTCGACCACGGGGAAACCGAGACCAGGCCAATGCCCGCCCCGAGCGCCACCAGCGCCAAGGAAAAGGCCGCGGCGACAAACGCACCGGCGAAAACGGCCGCCCACGATACGCCTGAGACCATGTCGATCGCCGTGTCGACAGTGGTTACTGTCGACAAGGGCGCACGTGACGTGACTGTAGCCTGAGCCATGTGTTCAAACCTCGCTCGGACACGAACAATCAACCGAGCTGCGCCCGGTCATGCGCGTGCCGATGGTAGACTTCTGAGAAATCGTGGGGTCGTGCGGACGTGGACTTCTCAGTGGTAGAGAAGCGCGATCAGGATGATGATCGGGATCGGAACGCCAAGAAGCCAAAGCAAAATTCCACGGCCCAAATTACCCTCCTCATGCTGCGTTGGCGCGAAATCGTGAGCCAGCGATGAACTTTGAGGCGCCTCAATTTGTTCCAAGTGAAAACAGCACATTCCAATATTGAGTATTAGGTTGTCGCCGAACGAGTCGGATCGCGCCGCGTCCCACCTTTGATCCCGCCACCTGCGGGCTTCATACGTAGGAGCCGTCCGGCGTCGGCTTATGAGCGAAGGGTGCGACCCGGAAGCCGCGACCGGGGACGCGTGCGTCCGCTTTGCTTGGTCAGACTTCCTAATGATTTTTACTATTATTATGAGTTTCAATCGTTTATGCATACATACTAACGTAATACACAAGGGACTTTGATTGCCGCGCGCCACGATTCGAGTTGCAAGAAAATGAGCCTAAGCCCGTGATATCGCCTCCACGCGCGCAGAATTGCACCGGGGCGCAGAGATCACGACTGCGAAGCCGCTGAGGGATCGCCAGACGCTTGCACTTTTCGAGAGCGCGCCAATGCCGCTCGGAGCATCTCCCGCTAACCCGCTGTCATCCAACGGTTTTAGAAGAGTTCTATGTTGCGATGCGATCATTGACATCGCGACGGGCGCGCGGTCGAAGTCATTGACGATTGCCGTGCGGCACGTGGCTTGGAGTTCGGGTTGCGCCCCCTTTATCGTCCGCTCGGTCGCCGCCGCCAGGTCGCGCCCAGGAACGCCTTCGCTCTGGCCATGGCCAGCCTCGCCGGCGCCGCCTTCGCCGACTCGATTCCCCCGTCAAATATTGGGCCGGCTCCTGCTCAGTCGAACTCGGCGTCGTCAGGGACGGTCTCCCCAGACCCCTGGAGTTTGCCCAATCCCGCCCCTTTCGCCCTGCCGAGGCTCGCCGATTTGCCGTTCCGAGCAGACGCGCCGCCACCGCCGAGCACGGCGACGGCGCCGGGACCGTTGGGCTTCCTGGACATGAAAGGCCAGAACCTGCTTGGCGATATGGGAGGCCTCAGGCCTGCCCTGGACAAGTTCGGCGTTCAGCTCACGATACTCGAGAACGTCGAGACGTTCGGCAATCTCTCGGGCGGCCTCAAACAGGGTTTTGAAACCGACGGCCTCACTACCGTGACGCTGCAAATGGATACTGAAAAGGCGTTCGGTCTCAAAGGCGGCACGCTGAATGTGAGCGGCCTCCAGTATTGGGGTGGAAACCTGACCGCGGACAATCTCCTGGTTCTGCAGACCCTAACCGATATCGAGGCGCCCGTCGGCATTCGACTGTGGGAGCTCTGGTATCAGCAGAAATTCGGCGACGAATTCGACGTCAAAATCGGCCAACAGAGCCTCGACGAGGAATTCACTATTGCTCCAACCGCGAACTCCTTCTTCCTTAGCGCGATGTCCGGCTGGCCTGGGGTTCCAACAATAGATTTGCCTGGCGGCGGTCCCGCCTATCCGCTCGCGGCCCTCGGGGTTCGCGGACGGGCGCAGCTCACCGATAGCGTCACCGTGCTCGGGGGCGTCTTCAACGGCAGCCCCATCCCACGCGGTTCGCCGAACGGGCCGGAAAGCAATCCCAATGGCGTCAGCTTCCCGCTCGACGTTGGGACGCTGGCAATCGCCGAACTGCAGTATGCGTATGGCTCGAGCGCATCGGGAAAGCCGAGCAGCGATGGTCCGCTGCCAGGCGTCTACAAGCTCGGCGCCTGGTACGACAGCTACAAGTTCGACGACCAGCAGTACGAGACTATCGGCCTGCCTCTCGCCAGTCCCCTAAGCAACGGGACCCCCGCCGCCCATCACGGAGACTTTTCGCTCTATGGGGTGATGGACCAGATGGTCTGGCGCTCGAAGGACAATGCCAATCGGAGTCTGAATGTCTTCTTCCGTCCGATGTTCACGCCGTACCAGGATCGCAACCTCATCAGCGCCAGCATCAACGCGGGCTTCGCGTTGAAGGCCCCGTTGCCGACGCGCGACAACGACATCTTCGGGATTGAAATGGGGACCGTGTGGGCGAGCAGCGGCGCGTCCAACTTCGACCGGCAAATGCAATTCTTCCAGCCTTCGGTCTATACGCCTATTCGCGGCAGCGAGACCTTTGTCGAGGCGAGCTACCAGTTTCAGGCTCTGCCTTCCTGGGTGATCCAGCCCGACCTTCAGTATTTTATCAACCCGGGCCTAGGAATCGCCAACCCGGACGCGCCAACGCAGCGGATCAAGAACGAGTTCGTGGTCGGCCTGCGGACGAACGTGACCTTCTGACAGGCTCGGCTCGATGGGCCGAGTCCGCACTGACCGATCAGCGCCGCGAGGCAGTGCGCGGGCGCAAGAATTGGCTCAGCTCACACCAAGCTTGCGCTGCAGGCTCGTGGAAGAGGTCGTGTACTGGAAGGTCAGCTTCTTGTCCGGATAGATGTAGCGGTGCGCGCGCTGGGCGGCGAGCGTGGCCTCGTGAAAACCGGACAGGATCAGCTTCAGCTTGCCCGGATAGGTGTTGATGTCGCCGACGGCGAAAATGCCCGGAACGCTCGTTTCAAATTTCGCCGTGTCGACGGGGATCAGATTCTCATTGAGATTGATTCCCCATCCGGCAATCGGGCCAAGCTTCATGGTGAGCCCGAAGAAGGGCAGCATGTCGTCGCAAACATGGTCGTAAGTCTCACCATTCTCACGACGAATCGTGAGGGCTGAGAGCTGGCCGTTCTCGCCCTTGACGCCGGTCACCTGCCCCAGCACGAATTCCATGTCGCCCGAATTGACGAGCTCCCGCATGGCGTTGACCGAGTGCGGCGCCGCACGGAACGCGTCGCGGCGGTGCACCAGAGTAATGTGCTCGGCGACCGGGTGCAGGCTCAGCGCCCAGTCGAGCGCGGAATCGCCCCCTCCCACGATCACAACGCGCCTTCCCTTGAAATGGTCCATTTTGCGTACGGAGTAGAAGACGCTTTGGTTTTCGTAGGCGTCGAGCCCTGGGATCGGCGGCCTCTTCGGCTGGAACGATCCCCCGCCCGCCGCGATAAACACGGACTTGGCTTCGATCGCCTTTTCGTTGTCGGTGCCGATGCGAAACAGCGGCCGCTCAGGCGTGCCCAGAACCTCCATTCGCTCGACCATCTCGGCAAGGTGAAACTTTGGCCCGAATGGCTCGATCTGCTTCATGAGATTGTCGACAAGCTCTTGTCCGTTGATCACCGGAAAGCCTGGAATGTCGTAGATCGGCTTCTCCGGATAGAGCTCCGCGCATTGGCCGCCCGCTTTCGGCAGGATGTCGATGAGATGCGCTTTGATGTCGAGCAGGCCGAGTTCGAACACCGCAAACAGCCCGATGGGCCCAGCGCCGATGATCGCGACGTCGGTGGATAGCACTTCGGTCATTCAGATTCCTTGCTCTTATCCTTGTTTCGGCGGCGTGGTCACGGTGAGGCCGTCCAGGGCCTCGGTGACCTTGATCTGACAGGAGAGCCTTGAGTTGGGGCGCACTTCGAAGGCGAAATCGAGCATATCCTCCTCCATCTGGGAGGCTTTACCGGTGGCTTCCGTCCATTCCGGGGCGACGTAGACATGACAGGTCGCGCAGGCGCAGGCGCCCCCGCATTCGGCCTCGATGCCCGGGACGGAGTTGCGCAACGCCGTTTCCATGACCGTCGCGCCGACCTGCGCCTCGACCGAACGCGACTGTCCGGTCGCGTCAATGAAAGTGATCTTCGCCATTGAACAGAGTGATTCCTTGGAATGCCGCGTCACGCCTTGAGGGCGCGTGAATTCGGTCGGCGAGCGCCGGCTATATAGAGCGCGCCTACATAGAGCAAGCAGCGCGGCGCCGAAAGGGCATTTGGAAGGCTCGCCGTGCGATCGGCCTGATTCGCGAACCGAGGCCGAAAACGCACCGATCTCGGGGTCGACGGTCTAAGCGACTAACCGCGAAGGCGGTCGATTTCCGCGAGGGCCTCGGTCACTGCGGATACGAGTGCGGCGATCGCATGCGCCTCGGCCGAGCTTTGGTCGCCCCCAGCCGAGGCCAATTCCTCGATGCGCCAAGCCGCGCCAGCGACGCGCCCCGCGCCGACGGCAAGCGCCGAGCCACGCAACGTGTGAGCGATTTTTGCCTTTGCATCTAAAGATAAGGCAGGTGCGCCGGACAACCGCGCGGTCAGCGCAGGGGCCTGCAGCCGGAAGAGTTGAAGCAGTTCCGCCTCGAGCTCATGATCGCCAAGGCACTGTCGGGCCAGATGGACAAGATCAAGGGGTGGGTCGAAGCCTCGGGTCCAAGTTTCGAGCATGCGCGCCGGTCCGTCCACGTGCAGGTCGCGGCCTGTTAGCGCCGCCGTTAATCACTGAACACTATCGAAAAACACGGTAACCGAACCGTTAACGACGTTTGCAAGTTGCGCAGGCGGCGTGGTTTTCATCTATGAGGCTCGGCGGTAGACTGCAACGTGGTTAATTCAGCGTTGGTTCGGCCGGGGCGAGCCCAGGGAAACGCTTGGCGCGGATGTCGGTCATGTCAACGATCGGCGCCGATGGAGTGAGGCGGACGCAATGGTAAAGCAAAATCCGGCGACAGATCCCGTTTCGGCGGCGATGTCGGCGATCGAAAGCGCCTTGAACCTAACCGATGACGACGAGGCCGCGGACGCCCTCGTGGACGTCAACGCCTCCACGCCCCAGCTCGTTCCAGCGAAGCCGACCGCCGCGACACCGGTTCTCAAGCCGACGCAACTCGCCGGCGACGCGCCGGCGCTCCTTCGGGCCGGCCCGTCTTCGCCATTCTTGCCCGAGAACGAACCCAAACCGGCGATCCCTGCAGCAATGCCCGCGAATGACGATCGTGAGAATGTCGGCGCCATCCTGCAGGCGATGAATGCGCGTCCAGCGAGCCGGACGCCATTCATTCTCGCCTTGGTTGCTTCAGTCTTATGGGCGGCGATCTGTGCGCTCTACGGCTATGTCTCCGTCTGGCCTTCGGCGCCCAGGCGCCCGCTCGAGATGCTGTTGCGACCGGAGACCCCGCTGTTTTTGTTGGCGGCTCTGGGCCCCATCATTTTCATGTTCGCCTTCGCGGCGCTTTCGCGGCGGCTGCGCGAGTTGCGACAATCAGCGCGCGCGATCTCCCAGGTCGCTGTACGTTTGGCCGAACCCGAGACCATGGCCGGCGATCATGTCGCGAACCTGTCGCAGGCCATCCGTCGCGAACTCACGTCGATGGGCGATGGGGTGGAACGCGCTCTGGCGCGCGCCGCGGAACTCGAGACGCGCGTACGATCTGAAGTGTCGACGCTCGAGCGCTCGTATTCCGACAATGAGCGCAAGATCCGCCTGCTCATCGCCGAAATGGCCGATCAGCGCGAGTTGATCGTGACCAGCGGAACGCGCGTTCGCGACGCCATAGCAACAGCTCACGACAGCGTCGCGCAGGATCTCGTCACCGCTGGCGGCAATTTGAGCGAGCGACTCACTGAGGCTGGCCAAAAAATCTCTGCATCTCTCGGCGGGGCGTCGGATGAGATCACCGCCGCGATGGACCGGACCGGCTCCTCGACGCTCGAGCGCATTGTCGCCGAAGGCGCGCGAATGAGCGTATCGATCGAGGCGGTCGGTGAAAGCCTCGCAGACCGCCTCGCCAGCACGAGCCAAAAGGCCGCAGGCGACATCGTGTCGCGAGTGGGAGAGGTCGACAATCGTCTCAAGGCAGTCGGAGACAATCTGCTGTCGCGGCTGGGCGAACGGGGCGAAAATCTGATCGAACGCATCCAGACTTCGCAGAATTCCGTCGTCGAGGCGATCGATGCGCATGGCGACCGGGTGGCGACTCGTCTCGCGGACGCGGCCGAATTCGCGCGGGGCGCCGTGGGGGCGCATGCCGACGATGTGGTCGGCCGCATCAGCGGCAGCAGCGCGCGAGCCGTCGAAGCGATCAAGGGACATGGAGACCAGATCGCGGATCAACTTGCTGTCGCATCGCTGGGGCTCTCGGCCGCCTTTGACGCCCACAGCGACGACGTCGTTGGCCGTATTCACGCCAGCAGCAGCGAGGTCCTCGACGCCATTCGTTCCCTCGGCAACTCAGTCGCTGTTCGCCTCTCCGAGGCCGCCGCGTCAGCGGGCGACGCCATCACCGCTCACGCGGATACCGTCGTGAGCCGCGTTTCCGCCAGCAGCAGCGAAGCCGCGCAGACGCTCAGAGTCCATGGTGACACCGTCGCCGCGTGCCTCTCCGAGGCCGCCGAGACCGTCAATGCGCACGGCGAGTCGGTCGCGGCTCAACTTGCTGGCGCGTCAACCGCGATGAGCGCCGCTGTCGCCGCTTACGCGGACGAGGTTGTCGGCCGTGTCAGCGCGAGCGGGGCGCAAACGTTGGACGCGATCCGCGCACAGGGCGATTCTGTCGCCGACCAGCTCGCGCAAGCTTCCGCGACGACGCGCGGAGCCGTCGCCGAATACGCGGACGACATTGTCGCTCGTGTCAGCGCAAGCGGCGAAGAGGCCGTCGCGGCGATCCGCTTCCATGGCGAATCCATCTCTGATCGACTTTCCGACGCCTCGGGGGCGGCGAGCGCCGCCGTCGGCGAGTATGCGGACAACGTCGTCGCCCGCGTTAGCGCAAGCGGCGAACAGGCCGCCGCGGCGATTCGCTTCCATGGCGACTCGATCGCCGATCGACTTGCCGAGACGTCGGCGGCGGCGCGCAGCGCGGTCGCAGAGGTATCGGACGAGATCGCCGCTCGCATTAGCGCAAGCAGTGAACAGGCCGCCGAGGCGATCCGCGTCCATGGCGATTCGATCGCCGGACGACTTGAAGCAACCTCGGCGGCGGCGCGTAGCGCTGTCGACGAATACGCGGACGACGTCGTCGCTCGCGTCAGCGCAAGCGGCGAACAGGCGGCCGAAGCGATCCGCTTCCATGGCGACTCGATTGCCGGTCGACTTGCCGAAACGTCGGCGGCGGCGCGGAGCGCGGTCGGAGAGTACGCGGACGATGTCGTCGGTCGCGTCAGCGCAAGCGGAGAACAGGTGGTCGAAGCGATCCGCTTCCATGGCGACTTCGATCGCCGATCGACTTTCCCAGACGTCGTCGGCGGCGCGCAGCGCGGTCGCGGAGGTCTCGGACGAGATCGTTGCCCGTGTTAGCGCAAGCGGCGAACAGGCCGCCGCGGCGATTCGCTTCCACGGCGATTCGATCGCCGGGCGACTTGCCGAGACTTCGGCGGCGGCGCGTAGCGCCGTCGACGAATACGCGGACGACGTCGTCGCCCGCATCAGCGCAAGCGGCCAACAGGCGGTCGAGGCGATCCGCTTCAATGGCGACTCGATCGCTGATCGGCTTGCCGACACCTCCGCGGCGGCCCGCAGCGCCGTTGACACGTATTCAGACGAGATCGTGAGCCGGATCAGTTCGAGCAGCGAGCACGCTGTCAACGCGATCCGCGCCCAGGGCGACTCTGTCGCAGGTCAACTAGGCCTCGCCGGCGAAACAGTCGCCCGCGACTTCAGCGACCGGTCGAATTCGCTGATCGAGCGGCTCCAAAGCGGCGGCGAGCGGCTCTCCGACACCATCGTCGTGCATGGCGACAGCCTGGTCGCGCGTCTCGGCGACGCCGCGGACCGTCTGCACGACACTGTCGTGGTGCGCGGGCAAGTGCTTGAAGATAGGCTCACCGGGTCGAGCGAACGGCTGAGCGCTGTGATCCGGGATCGGGCGGAAGACGCAGCCGCGATACTTGAAACCGCAGCCGCACGGTGGGGCGAGCAATTCAACGCCCGCGAGAGCCAGTTGCGCGGCGCGGTCAACAACCAGAACGCCGCGCTTGAAACCCTGTTCGACGAATCAACTCGCCGCCTTGTCGGCGCGATCTCCTCCGAGGGCGCCCTCGCCCAAGCGCAAATCGAGGCCTCGGCGTCCCAATCCATGGCCACGCTGAGCTCTCAGTCGGCGGAAATCAACGAACGCTTGGCGTCGCTTGCCATCGACGCAGCGGCCGCAGCGGCGAACGGAGCGGGCAACGTGCACGAGGCGCTCAGCGAGCGGATCGCCGCCTTCGACCATATCGTCAACCAGCGCGCCGTCACCCTCGTGGAGGCTGTGTCGCAACAGACCGAGCGCATGCGCGAATATCTCCAAGCGCTGGATGGTCTTGTCGGTGAAAGCGGGCACAACGTCATCGACCGTTTGGGGTCCCACTCCAACGAGCTCAACGCTCGCATCGCCGGACATCTCGATGCGATCGACGTGATGATGCAAGCGAAGCGCGATGACTTCGAGAAGCGCTTTGCCGACCACAGAGAACAGCTGGCGACCACGTCCGCGGAGCGACTGGAGCAATTTGAGATCGCGTCTGCCGCGCATCACAATGCCGTCGACGTTGCCTTGGCGACGTACTCGCGCCGCGTTGAGACTTCGCTCGGAGACGGGCTTGCGCGGTTCGAAGGCACAATGGACGGGCGCGGACGCGAAATCGTCGGGCGAATTGACGATCGATCCGCGGCTCTCGTGGCCGATCTGGGCGACAAGCTTAGCGCCATCGAGGAGACTCTCGTCAACCGGGGCGGCGCGATCGACGAGAAGCTCGGCCAGCGAAACGAAGAGGCGGCGGCGCTGTTCGACCGTCGCCTGCAAGCCGTCGAGGAACGCGCAGGAGCAAAACTTCACGAAGTGTCATCGACGCTCGAAGGCCTTCTGGCGCGGATCGAAGACGCGCTTGCACAGCGCGGCCGGGCGCTCTCCGAGACCCTCGCTCGCACCACTCTCGAAACCGCCAAGGCGCTCGGAGACGGTGGTCGCGAAATCACGCAGGGCATGAGTGCCAAATCTGCGGAAATCAGCGATGCACTGCAACGGCGCGCGGAAGAGCTGACGCAAACGCTGTCGACTGTCGCCCGGGACATCAACGCGACCTTGACCGGCCGCGTCGAAGACGTATCGCGGTCGCTTGGTGTGAGCGTCGATCAGTTCAACGAGCAGGTTGTCACGCCGATGCGGGACTTGAGCCGGCGCCTTGACTCGAGCCGGGCCGAGCTGGAGGGCAAGGTCGGCGAGCAGGCTCAGCAAGTCACAGCGATGCTCGACTTGCACAAGGCGTCGATCGGCGCCGCGTTCGACTCTCACAAAGTCGTTGTCGCCGACGCTACACAACAAAGCGTGCAGATCTTTGACGCGCGTCTGGCCGCGCTCGCCGAGGCCGCGGACCAAAGCACGCGAATCATTGACGTGCGGCTCGCCGACATGGTGGAGGCGGCAAATCGAAACACCGAGACCATCGATGAACGCCTTGTCGCTCGCATTCAGGCGATGAGCGACGTTCTGACGAGAGCAGCGTCGGAAGCCGAATCAATCTGGTCGGCGCGCGGCGCCGCCGTCGCCAGCGCGATCAGGGCAAAGGTCGATGACTTGCGCGAGGTCATCGAAGGCAAGGGCGCCGATCTGGTGACCGCCCTCGGAGAACGGGGAGATGATGTTTCAGCGAGATTCATCGGGGTCGGCGAGCGCGCGATGCATACGCTCGACCAGCAGATGGCCGGCCTTGCAACGCTCCTGACACGGCGCACAGACGAACTTATCGCGGCCGTCAATGGCAGCGCCGCGGATCCGGTGCGCGCGTTGAGCGCTCTGACGGGGCAGCTGCGTTCCGAGGTCGCCGATTCCAGCGAGGCGCTGCGCAACGTCGCCGCCGACGTCACCCACCGGTCGGCGGAGACGATCGAAGCATTGCTCAAGCGTTTGACCGAGCAGGTTGAAGCTTCGAGCGTCTCGCTCAGCGAAACCGTAACCCGCAGCGCTGAAAAGTCGGTTGGCTCTCTTTCCGGGACCGGCGAGCGGTTGCGCCACGAATTGACATCCGTGATCGACAACCTCGATCAAACCAGCGCCGTCATCGATCAGGCGATTGGATCGGCCGGAGATCGGCTCGCCTCCGTTCAAAGTGGGCTCGCGACGCGCGTCGAGGAATTCCAACATGCGCTCGGCGGCATCTCATCGCAGGTCGCCGCTCTGGGACGCCTCTCGGCCTCGACCCAGTCCGACGCGAGCACGCTTGCCGAGCAACTCGCCCAGCATGCGGAAGCTCTCGCGATTGTCGGACGCGATCTCGCGCAGCAGCAGCAGTCGCTCGACTCCGCTCTCGAACGCCGCCGCAGCAGCCTCCAAGCGCTCATCGGCGATATCTCGGGCCGCAGTGAAGCCTTCGAGGCGACACTCGGGCGCTTCGCGGCGAACGTGGAAGACAGTTTCGCTCGGTCTCAAGCTCGCGCCCAGGAAATCAGCGCCGCGCTCGCCGCTGCGACAAGGGGCGCGTCGATTGCCGTCGCAGGCCAGTTCGAGACCATTCGCGATACGGCGGCAAAAGAGCGCGAGCGAACGACTCAAACACTGCAGGCGACCATCGAACAGACCAATGCGCAGCTGACCGGCGCGCTTGATCATGCCGCCGACCGGTTCCGTGAATTGGTTGCCGAAGTGAAGAACATGGCGAGCCAAGTTCAGCGGGAACTCGACCAGACCCGGCAGGAACTCCGTCGCGGGGTGCTTGATCTGCCGCAGGAGACAAGCGAAACCGCAGACGCGATGCGGCGGGTCGTTTCCGATCAGATCCGCGCCCTGAAGGAGCTTGCGGCGCTGGTGTCAGAGTCGGGGGCGACCTACGACGTCGTCGAACCGACCGCGGCGACGGCGGTCGCAGGCGCGCGCTTTGAGAAGCCTCTGCTGCGCGCCGTCGAGAGGGCGCGTGAGCTCGAGTCCCCAACTCAATCCGAAGTCCTCGCGCCCGTGGCGGAAGCAAATGCCGCGCCTGCAACTGAGAACCAGACGTTAGGGCGGATCGGGGGCTCGGAACCGGCTCCGCCATTCGCGCGGGCTCAACCGCAGGCTTGGCCGGGGTCGCCCCCCGCCGCGCCGCGGCCGGTTGCGGCGCCGACAGCCTCGGCGCCGGCGTTTGCCGCCGATCGCGGGCAGCCCGGATGGCTCTCGAACCTGCTTGCGGCTGCCTCCCGCGACGATCCGGAGGAGACCGCGTCCATAGGCGCGGAAACGCTCGAGGCGCTGAGCCGGGAAATCTCCAGCCTCATCGACAATGCCGCCGCGGTGGAAATGTGGGATCGATGGCGCCGCGGCGACACCGGCGCTGTGTCACGCCGCCTCTACACGGAGGCCGGCCAACAGGCGTTCGATGAGCTTCGGCGGCGCTTTCGCTCCGACCCCCAGTTCCGGGAGACGACGACGCGCTATATGCAGGAGTTCGAGCGCCTCTTGTCGAAGATCGGCCAGAACGATCGCGACGGCGCGCAGTGGCGGGCCTACCTGCTATCCAACACTGGCAAAGTTTACACGATTCTCGCGCATGCCTCGGGGAAGCTGGGCTAGACCGGACCCGATAAAGCGTCGCTGATGTCATGCCCGCCGAAGCGGGCATGACATCACACTGGACGCGAAGCGCTTGATTGCGGCTGGCGAAACAACGCTTTCGACTTGCGGCTTAAAACGCCTCCGAAAGCCCCCGAGGCGAAACGAGCGCGAGATCAGTGCGCCGGCCACATCCGCTCTCGCCGAAGTGCGTCTTCGAGGGAGCGCGCCGCGGCATTCTCTCAGAGGCTGCGATAAATGTCCTTATAAGCTTCCCGCAGCGCGGCCTTCTGCACCTTTCCCATCGCGTTGCGCGGCAGAGAATCGACGAGGACGATCTGTTTGGGCGCCTTGAACTTGGCCAGGCGTTGGCCGAGCGCCAGAAGAATGGCCGATTCGCTCAGCGTCGCGCCGGCGCGTGCAACGACGGCCGCTGTCACGGCTTCGCCAAAATCGGGATGCGGGACACCAAAAACAGCGCTCTCAAGCACACCCTCGATCGCGTCGATCTCGGTCTCGACCTCCTTCGGATACACATTGAAGCCGCCGGAAATCACCAAGTCCTTGGCCCGCCCGACGATGTGGATGTAGCCATCGCCGTCAACCTGGGCCAGGTCGCCAGTGATGAAATAGCCGTCAGCGCGAAACTCCTGCTTCGTCTTTTCCGGCATCCGCCAATAGCCAGCGAAGACGTTGGGTCCTTTGACCTCGACAACGCCGATTTCGCCAGCCCGCACCGGCGCGCCGCTCTCGTCGGCGATGCGCACGCTCACCCCTGGAAGGGCAAACCCGACGGCGCCCGGCCGGCGTTCACCGTCGCAAGGGTTCGATGTGATCATGTTGGTTTCGGTCATGCCGTAGCGCTCGAGAATTGCGAAGCCGGTGCGCTCCCGCCAGGCCGCGTGAGTCTCGGCAAGCAGCGGCGCAGAGCCCGAGACGAAGAGGCGCATATTCACGCAAAGGTCGCGACCGAGGGCGGGTTGGTCGAGCAGCCGGGTGTAGAAAGTCGGCACCCCCATCATGGCTGTCGCTTCCGGCAGCGCCGCGATAACCGCTTCCGGCTCGAACCTGGGCATGAAGATCATTGTCGCCCCGGACAGCAGCGCGACGTTGACCGCCACGAACAGCCCATGCGTATGAAAAACGGGCAGCGCGTGAATGAGTTTGTCGGCGGGGCCAAAGCGCCAACAGTCGATCAGAGTCAGCGCGTTCGACGACAAATTCCCGTGCGTCAGCATCGCGCCTTTCGAACGGCCGGTGGTGCCCGAGGTGTAGAGGATCGCGGCCAGATCGTCGCTCGCCCGTGGCCTGGTTTCGAACTCGGCTGACGCGTTGTCGATCGCCATGGCGAACGTTCCATCGCCTTTGACGCCGAGACTTTCGACCGAACGCAAGTTGAGCGCCCGCGCGAGCGTACGAATCGGCTCTAACCGGTCGGGACGGCAGAGGGTGAGCGAGGGTTCGGCATCGCCAAGAAAATATTCGAGCTCGGCGAGCGTATAGGCCGTGTTCAGCGGCAGCAGCACCGCGCCCACGCGGAGGCAAGCCAGAGCAACGACAATCACGTCGGTTGACTTCTCGAGCTGGACCGCGACCCTGTCGCCGGGCTTGACTCCAAGGGCGACCAGCGCACTGGCCGCCTGAGCTGAGCGTTCGAACAACTCGCCGTAGGTCAGCGCAGTGGCGTCTTGGGTCTCCAGAGCGAGCTTGCCCGGATGGGGCGCTCGCGCGGCAATGAGATCAAACAAATTGGCGGATGGATGTCGCGACACTTGGTCTCCAGATTGAAGGGCGCGAGCTGGCGCTTCGAGACGCCGAACACATTATAGGCTGGCGACGCGCGCAAACGCGATAGGATAGAACAGATGGCGCCGCCGGACCGAAAACCCGCTTCGTCAGTTAGCAGTTCACAACTTGATTTCCTGAGCGATCTTCTCTCAAAAGCTAGCCCGAAACGCGGGTTGGCGTCGGACGAAAGCGGGGGACATGGCCACGACTGAGAAGGCGCTGCGCGAGTTGATCATCGCCCATGGCGCAACGGTCGTCGCCGCCGAACTTGACGGCGCCCTTGTCGGCGACATTTCGGCGCGCTTCAAAGATTTACTGCTCATCACGCCGAGCGGGGCGAGTTATGCCGACCTGCGGCCGGCGATGATCGCGCTCATGCCCTTGGTCGGCGAATACGGCGCCTGGAAAGGTCCTAGGAAGCCAACAGGCGAATGGCGCATTCACCTCGATATTGTGCGAGCCCGCCCCGATATCGGCGGCATTGTGCGTTTCCAGTCGCCTTACGCCACTGCTCTCGCCATGGCACGCAAACCGATCCAGGCTGCCCACTCGATGATCGCGCTGTTTGGCGCGCCGATCGTCCGGTGCGCCAAATATGCGCCCGCCGGCACCAAGGAACTGGCGGAGCTCGCGCTTGAGGCGCTGGACCAAAGCCACGCGGTGCTGCTCAGCAACTATTGCGCGATGACCACTGGGCCCACACTGGAAGCTGCGCTGGTCCGGGCGCGCGAACTCGAAACGCTCGCGCGGCTCTACGCAATCGCTCTTTCACTTGGTCGCCCGGCGATACTTTCGATGAGGAAGTCGGTCGGATCGGCGAGCGCTTGAAGTCAAACGGCGGAGATGTTCAGGCGCGCATTGCGGCGCTAGTTGAAACCCGAGCGAAGCCGAAGCGTCTCACCAAGGCCAAACGTGTCGCGCGGAAGCGCCGTTCATAGAGTGACGCAGACGATTTATTCCATGGCGCTTGCGCACGACACGGAGTGGTCAAAACGAGCTAAATGTCGAGATTATCCACGCATGGAAGCCGGCGAGCCATTCGAAAGTCTTGCGCCCGGCGCCTCATCCTCCTCCCTCGCCAGGCTTTCGCTGACGATCAGAAGCTGCGCGGCTGTTGAGGCTGCAATCACCGCCGGATCCTTGGATTCGAGGCCCGCCACTCCAATCGGGCAGACGAGTTGAGCGAGCTCAACTTCTGTGAGGCCCGCCGCACGCATCTGGCTCAAGAACCGCGCCCGTTTCGTCGCCGAGCCGATGAGGCCGACATAACCGAAGCGCTCGACCCGCAGCGCCTCTGCGACAATTTCGAGATCAAGTGCGTGCGAATGCGTCATCACGACGACGAGCGCCTTGTCGGGCGCGCTGGCGAGTTCAGCCACCGGTTCCGACGCATGAATGAGCGTGACGTTCGCGGGCGTGTGTGTGGGGAACGCGTCGCGCCTGGAATCGATCCAGCGCACCGCGAAAGGCAGCGGCGCCAGTGCAAGCGCCAATGCCCGTCCGACGTGACCGGCGCCGAACAGATAGACCGCGCGCGCCAGCACGCCGAGCGGTTCGGTCCAGCTCGCTTCCTCCAGACGCGCCAACCTGCGCTCGCTCGCGCTCGAACCGAGCGTGCGCTGAACTCGCCCGTCAGGCCCCAACCCCGCCCTGAGCGCCACTGAGGCGCCGCCTTCGGCGATCGCAAATGCGGAGAGATCGTCGAGATCGCGCTTGTCGAAGGTCTCAACTCGCCATTCGACGCGGCCACCGCAGCACTGCCCAAGCTCAGGCCCAAGCGCGAGCGAACGACGCTGCGCAGGCCCCCGTCCTCGTCTCAAGGCCTCGTTCGCCGCTTCGAGCGCGGCAAATTCGAGCGTACCGCCGCCGATCGTGCCGTGGAAGCCGCCCGACGGCCGGACCACCATTCGCACTCCAGCTTCACGCGGGCTCGAACCCTCGACGCGAGCGAGCGTCACTAAGGCCGCCGAGCCCTCGGCTTCAATCGCTTCGATGAGACGGCGGAAGGCTTTCATCGCCGCCCCTCAGCCCGGCGCGTTCAGCGATGCGATCGCGTTCAGGATTGATTCCGGCGTGCATGGCGCTTCAAGCTTCGGCTGACCTTTCGGGTTCGTCGCGTGGACCGCGTCGAGAATCGCGGAATAGACCGAAATTCCATGCATCAACGGCGGTTCGCCGACCGCCTTCGAGCGGTAAATGCTCGGAGTCGGATTGGGCCGCGTGAAAAGCCGCGTGTTGAAAATGGGAGGCGTGTCTGAGGCCACGGGGATTTTGTAGGTCGCGGGCGCGTGAGTGAGCAGCCGTCCGTTGGCGTCGTATACGAGCTCCTCGGTCGTCAGCCAGCCCATACCCTGAATGAAAGCGCCTTCCACCTGCCCCATGTCGATCGCCGGATTGATCGATGCGCCAACGTCATGCAGCAGGTCGGCGCGCAGGACCCGCATTTCACCCGTCAGCGTGTCGATTGCGACCTCGGAGCAGGCGGCGCCGTAAGCAAAGTAGAGGAACGGACGTCCTTTCGCCCTGAGCCGGTCCCAGTGGATCTCCGGCGTCTTGTAATAGCCGGAGTGCGACAACTGCACGCGAGCAAGCCGGCATGCTTTGGCGAGTTCGCCGAAGCTCATGGAGACGTTGCCGGCGAACACACGCGCATCGCGGAACTCGATCGCCTCGGGCGCAACGTTCCACGCTCCCGATGCATAAGCCGTCATCCTCTCTCGGATCACGCCTGCGGCGATTTTCCCCGCCATGCCGTTGAGGTCGGTCCCGGAGGAAGCGGCGGTCGGCGAGGCGTTGGGAACCTTGGCGGTGTTGGTCGCGGTGATGCGGACAAAATGCAGCGGCACGCCGAACTCTTCCGCCACGATTTGAGCGACCTTGGTGAACAGGCCCTGCCCCATCTCGGTGCCGCCGTGGTTGAGATGAATCGAGCCGTCGGAATAAACGTGCACTAGCGCGGCGGCCTGATTGAGCGGGATCAGCGTGAAGGAGATCCCGAACATCACCGGCGTCAGCGCAATGCCCCGCTTGATGATTGGACTCTCCGCGTTGAGGGCGGCGATCCGCTTGCGCCGGGCGCGATAGGCGCTCGAGACCTCAAGCTCCTCGATGATCGCCCGCTGCGTCTGGAAGTCCTCGACCGTCTGATCGTACGGGGTGCGATCGAAACCGGCGCGCAAAAGATTGGCCTTGCGCACGTCGAGCGGATCGAGACCGCGCTCGCGCGCGATCGCGTCCATGACACGCTCGATGGCGATCATGCCTTGCGGCCCGCCAAAGCCTCTGAAAGCGGTATTGGATACGGTATTGGTCTTCAGGCGGCGCGTCAGGATCGAAACGTCAGGGAGCCAATAGCCGTTGCCGGCATGAAACATCGCACGGTCGCAGACGCCGGGCGAAAGATCGGCGGAACAGCCGCATCGCGCGTTGAGCGCGACTTCGTAACCGGCGACCACGCCCTCGTCGTCGTAACCCACGCGCCAATCGGCGCGGAAATCGTGGCGCTTGCCGGTCAAGGCGAAGTCGTCGTCGCGATCGAGGCGGACTTTGCAGGGTCGACCCGTCAATCGCGCAGCAAGCGCGGCAATCGCAGCCCAGGCGCAAGCCTGACTTTCCTTGCCGCCGAAGCCGCCGCCCATGCGGCGCGTCTCCACAGTGACGAAGGCGTCCGGTATTCCAAGGATGCGGGCGACGATGTGCTGCGTCTCGGTCGGATCCTGCGTCGAAGCATGGACGGTCATCTCGTCCGCTTCGCCGGGAAAGGCGAAGGACGCTTGCCCCTCGAGATAGAAGTGCTCCTGGCCGCCGATAGAGAATTCGCCATCCAGCCGGCGTCGGGCCTTGTCGATCGCGGTCGCCGCGTCGCCGCGGCCGAACGCATAGTCGTCTTGAACTCGCGCGCCGCCGACAAGCGCATCGGCGATCGTGACGGCCGGCGCTCCGGCCTCGATGTCGATCTTCGCGAGCCGCGCCGCCCGGCGCGCCTGATCGCGCGTGCGCGCGACGACCGCGAACAAAGCCTGGCCGTGGAACAGAATCTCATCGAAGGCGAACAACGGCTCATCGGCGAAGACCGGCGCGACGTCGTTCTTGCCCGAAATGTCGGCCGCGGTCAGAACGGCGACGACGCCAGGGGCGCCACGGACCGCCTCCAGGCCCAGGCTCTTCAATTTGCCGGAGGCCTTGTTGGCCATGCCGATCGCGATGTGCAGCGTGCCCGCGGGCTCGCCAATATCGTCGACGTAAGTCGCCGCGCCCTGGACGTGCAGGCGCGCGGAATCATGCGGCAACGGCTTGTGAACCACCGTGGTCGCGGGCGCGTCGAGGACGGCTGAGTCATCACTCGGCGGCATGCAGCATTCCAATCCGCGTTGGCGCGGTCGCGCCGGAGATTTCCATAAGCGCCTTTTCGAGCAGGTTGGCGGCAACCGTCTTACGGTAGGCGGCGGTCGCCCGCATATCGGTGAGCGGGGTGAAGTCCTCGTTGATCGCCTCACGCGCACGGCGCCAGGTCGCGGGCGAGTCGAGGCTAGCGCCCGCAAGCGCGCGCTCAGCCTTCTCAGCGCGCTTTGGCGTCGCCGCCATGCCCCCGCAGGCAATGCGCGCGCTGAGAATTTCCCGTCCATCGAGGTCGAAGCGCACCGCGAGCATGACGGCGGAAATGTCCTCATCGAAGCGCTTCGACACCTTGAAGGCGCGGTAGCGCTGGTGGGCGGCGAGCGGCGGCGCCTCGGCGGCCAGGACGAACTCGCCCGGCTCGCGATCCTGCTTGCCATAGGCGATGAAGAAGTCTTCCAGCGCCAGTGCGCGCGTCTTGTCTCCCTTGCGCAAGACCACCCTGCCCCCCAGCGCAATCAGCGCCGGCGCGAGATCGCCGATCGGCGATCCATTGGCGATGTTTCCTCCGACCGTTCCGCTGATCCGCACCTGTTTTGAGCCGAAACGCCGCAGCAATTCACTCAAATCGGGATGGATCTCGCCAAGCAGCGGGGCCGCGTCCTCCAACGTCAAAGTCGCCCCGAGCGAAAGCGCGCCCTCAGCGCTCTCTCCGATCTTGTCCAGCCCGGCGACCCTGCCCAGCCAGATCACGCGCTTCAGGTCGCGCAATTGCTTGGTGACCCAGAGCCCGACATCGGTCGCCCCGCCGACGAGGGTCGCATCGGGAAAGCGCGCATAGAGCGCAGCCAGCGAATCGAGGCTTGCCGGAGCGGCAAAGAAGGCCGCTTCGCCGCCGACGAACACGTCTTTACCATCGACGAGGGCGTCGAGCGCAGCAGCGCGCTCCTGAGACGTCGCGGCGAAATGGTCGACAGGCTCACCGACCGAAGTCTGCAGCGCCGCTGCGATGATCGGGCGATAACCGGTGCACCGGCAGAGATTGCCCGCAAGCTGATCGCAAAGCCCCGCATACGTCATGGGGCCGCCGGAATGGTACGCCGCAAACAAGCTCATCACGATCCCGGGCGTACAGAAGCCGCATTGCGAGGCGTGGGTGTCGACCATCGCCTGCTGCAGCGGATGCAGTTCGCCGCCGAAGGCGAGATCCTCGATCGTGATCAACTCCGCGCCGTCGAGTTGGCCGAGGAGCAGAATACAGGCATTGAACGGCTCGTAAGTAAGCCGACCTCCGCTCAGCCGCGCCAGCACCACGGTGCACGCGCCGCAGTCTCCTTCGGCGCATCCTTCCTTGGTTCCCTTCGCTCCCATGTCCTCCCGCAGCCAGTCGAGGACGGTGGCGCGAGGGGAGAACTGTCGAAGCTCGACATCTCCGCCGCGAAAACGGAAGCGCAGCGCATCTCGCGCGCCGGTTTGTCTGGCCTCAGACGACATTGTCGCTCCTGACCTCTCCACCTAAGATGGCGCTTTTGCTGACAAAACGGAAGGAGGCAAAGTCCGTGCCGAAAGCGAGCCTTTTCGTGCCATTACCCCCCTCAAAGCGTCCATGCGGAGCCACGGCCGACGAAAGCCAAGAGGAGACGTGAGCTTCAGTCTACTGGATCGCTGCGGCGCCATGGGGTCAGGCCCGCGGGTCCTCGCGATTCTGCCTTTGCGGCTTGAGACCGTCCGACCATTCAGGTCGAACCGAGGCGGACGGCCGCGCCGGGTTTGGTCCGGCGCAGCGGCGCGCGGGATTGGAAGCCTCGATGGCCGAAAGGCCAGTCGCTCTGGACAGGGTCCGCCCCGCCGGGAAGAGGTTTGTCCGCCGCCGACTTTTGTCTTGACAAAATCAGAAATATGCCGCATCATGTTCGTTATTATGGAATCAGTTCTCGCGCTCAGGCTCGGCGGGGCGAAGAGCGGCCATTGGCTGTTTGACACGCGGGCTCAACCACAACCGGCGCGCGAAACGGGAAGCCGAGGAGCATTTCCTTATTTGAATCGCTCGCAACCCTTTGAAAAGCGCCGATTCGGAAAAATAAACGCTACTAAGCGCTAGGGCTTTTACTAGCGTTTACTGGCGGCTTGCTAGCGTTTACGTGGACTTATTTGCGTTTGCCCCTGCGTTGAACTCGCGCCTTGGTTGTCGAAGCCGGCGATCAGAAGGTCATGCGCCACGCCCGGTGTCGTCGTCACCGAGCGAATCCGGCGCCGAACTGGAGCGCCTCTGGCTCTGCGCATCCCCAAGGACATCCGCCGACGCCGCGGGAATCATCCTCGGAGATCGGGAGGCACGGCCTCGCTGGCCAGCGAAGCAAGCGCTTCCTCGGCGCCCATCGCAACTTGCGCATTAGAGCCCAGGCGTCGTACGGACACGGTGTTTTCGCTCGCTTCCTTGCGTCCGAGAGCGATGAGGACAGGTACTTTCGCCAAAGAATGTTCGCGCACTTTGTAGTTGATCTTCTCGTTTCGTAAGTCGGTCTCGACTCGCAGACCCCGCTTCTTCGCCGCGGCGGCAAATGCAAGCGCGGCGTCGTCGGCGTCGCTGATGATGGTGCAGATCACGATCTGAACCGAAGCAAGCCACAATGGCAAGTGGCCGGCATGATGTTCGAGCAGGATGCCAATGAAACGCTCCATCGAACCACAGATGGCGCGATGGATCATCACCGGCGTCGCCTTTTCGCTGTTCCCTGCAATATAGAAAGCGCCGAAGCGCTCCGGCAGGTTGAAATCGACCTGCGTGGTCCCGCACTGCCAGTCGCGGCCGATCGCGTCGCGCAGCACATATTCGAACTTCGGCCCGTAGAAGGCGCCCTCCCCCGGGTTGAGCGCGGTGGTGACGATGTCGCCGTGGCGGAGCCGGATTTCGTCCAGCACGCGAGTCATCACCGCCTCTGCGTGATCCCACATGGCGTCGGTTCCGACCCGCTTTTCCGGCCGCGTCGAGAGTTTCACCACGATCTTGTCGAACCCGAAGTGGCCGTACACCGACAAGATCAATTCATTGATCTTGTGACACTCCTCGGCCATCTGCTCCTCGGTGCAGAAAATATGCGCGTCGTCCTGCGTGAACGATCGCACGCGCATGAGGCCATGCAGCGCTCCCGACGGCTCATAGCGGTTGACCGCGCCGAATTCCGCAAAACGCAGCGGCAGCTCGCGATAGGAACGCAGGCCGTGCTTGAAGATCTGAACATGCCCCGGGCAGTTCATGGGCTTGAGCGCATAGACGCGCAAATCCTCGGTCTCGGCCTCATCGCCAGCCGGGCGACACATGAACATGCTCTCGCGATACCAGCCCCAATGCCCGGAGATCTCCCACAGGTGCTTGTCGAGCACCTGTGGCGCGTTGACTTCCTGATAGTCGGCGGCGAGGCGTCGACGCATGTAGGAGACCAGCGTCTGAAACAGGGACCACCCTTTTGGGTGCCAGAAGATCGAGCCCGGCCCTTCCTCCTGGGTGTGGAACAGGTCCATCTCGCGAGCAAGCTTGCGGTGGTCGCGCTTCTCGGCCTCCTCGAGTTGCTTCAGATAGGCGTCGAGCTCTTCTCTCTTTGCGAACGCGGTTGCGTAAATGCGGGACAACATCGGCTTGTTCGAGTTGCCACGCCAATAGGCGCCGGCGACCTTCATCAGCTTGAAAGCGTCGCCGATCTTGCCGGTCGACGTCATGTGCGGCCCGCGGCAGAGATCGGTCCATTCGCCTTGGCTGTAGAGCTTCACCTCCTGATCGGCCGCAATGGTATCGATCAACTCGATTTTGAAAGCTTCGCCTTTCTGTTCGAACAGGCTTTTCGCCTCCTCGCGCGATACGGCTCGCTTCGAGAACGGTTTGTCGCGGGCGATGATCTCGCGCATGCGCTTTTCGATCGCCGGGAAATCCTCGGGCGTGAACGGCTGGTTGCGGAAGAAGTCGTAGTAGAAGCCGTTCTCGATCACCGGGCCAATGGTGACCTGCGTCCCTGGCCAAAGGGACTGCACAGCTTCGGCGAGAACATGGGCTGCATCGTGGCGGATCAGTTCAAGCGCGCGGGGATCGTCGCGCGCCACGAACTCAAGGGTCGCGTCGCGGTCGATCGGATCAGCGAGGTCGGCAAGCTCGCCATCCCGGACCATCGCCACGGTCCGCTTGGCAAGTGAGGGCGAAATGGATTTGGCGATTTCGAGGCCGGAGACGCCGGGCTCGTAGGCGCGCTCAGCGCCGTCGGGAAAAGTGACGTGGATCATCGAGGCTCCTTGAGCTCAGTCGCCGACACCAATCGACGTAAGCATGGGTGCCGCATATAAACGCCGACGGAGGTCAGGGCAATGGGCGAGAGCCGGGAATCCGGCGCTTAGAGCTTGAACTCCTCGACCACCGGAGCTCCGGAATAGTTGGAGTATCGTATCCACTTCGGCTGCACGACAACGTAAGCGATGCCGGGCCAATTCTCGCGTGCGCGACCGTCCGGCCATTCTTGGAAATAAGCCGCCTTGGCGCGCGCCAAGTCATCGCCGACCGGTCGGCGCGCTATGCCTTCGATCTGGAGAGACATGTTATCATCCCAACCGATGACGAGCGCGGCGGCAGGATCGCGCTCAAGATTGACGGCCTTGCGGCTGGTCGACAAAGTATCGAACACGATCTCTTTCGCCTGCGTCAACGCGAAGCCCATCAGCGCCGCCTCGGGCGCCCGGATTCGTTGACGGTCGACACGACGAGATACCGCTTACTCCTGGCGATGTCGAAAACCTCTTCGAGCGTCATTTCCGCCTCCGCATTTTGCGGCCCCGCGCATCGCGCTTGGACCGAATGTCAAGGGAGATGATAACGCAACATGACCCATGCCGGCGCCATTGTCTGGCGCGTCTTGGTCGACGGCGCCGTCCAGGGCGTCGGCTATCGCGAGTTCACCCGCCGCGCCGCGTTGACCCTGGGCGTCACCGGCTGGGTGCACAACCGGACCGACGGGGCGGTCGAGGCGCTGATCCGCGGCCCGCACGCGGCCGCCGAAGCGCTTGTCGCCGAGATGCGCAAAGGGCCACGACTCGCGACTGTCAACAGCGTGATCGTCACCGAACTCGACGAAACCCCTCACGCAGCGGCGGGTTTGTCAACCGGCCCATGGCATAGCGCGGAGGGAGCGCGAACGCCGGCGCCCCGGCTTCAGCCGCGACGCGGCGGCTTGTCCGCTTTGGGAGGCTTCGTCCGCGACCGTTCGGGACCGCCTGCGGACGTTGGCGTGTTGGCCGGCGGATCGCTGGCGGGGAAAGATTCTTCCAGCTCCTCGTCGAGCTTATCTTCAGGTTTTGACTGCGGCTTGCTCGCTGCCGATTTTCGCGGCTCTTTCATCCCGGCGTCTCCATGGGTCCCCATGATCCCATTGGGCCTAAACTCTAAAGGCTCTGAAAGGTGCCGGAGCCAGGTTCTGCCCCGCTCACATTCAACAGCGGAGCTGAGTGTACGATTCTGCGCGCGACTCAAGCTTTTCAAACGCTTAACCTCATTTTTCCGCAACTCGGATCGGCGCAGAAAAACTGGATGTTGTCGAGGAGGCAACGATGGAAGACTTCACCACAGTCCGTGGTATAATTTTTAAAAGCGAGTTGCCCCGATGGTGTTCGAAGAAAACCCTATAATCAACCCGTTGGAAAGCCTTAAAGCAATCCGAGCAGCTTTAGACATTCGCAATCTGAATGAAGCCGACACTCGACACCGAATTATCGACTTTATCCTTCATGACTTCTTGTCATGGCCAAAGAACCGGGTTAACGTTGAAGAATATGTTGCCTTTGGATATATCGACTATGTCTTAACTCACTCGTCTGGCGAACCTATTATCCTTGTGGAAGCAAAACGCGAAGGTACATTCTTCACGCTTCCGGAGTTTGATTTCGACGGATCGTTTGGATATCTTTCGCTTAGCAAGCTTTTAACAGACACCAACATAAATTCGGCAGCGACCCAAGTTCGTAGCTACTGTTTGGACATTGGCTGCGAATTTGAAAGCATTACAAATGGCCACGAGTGGATTTTCTTCAAAATATTTGAGCGAAATAAAAAGTGGACCTCACTCAATGCATTCGTCATACGCAGTCTTGACTTCTTTGAGCAGGATTATGTGCGAGCACGAAATTCTTTATCATATCGGGCGGTAACCGATCGTCTTTCCCTAGTTTCTCTCCTAACAAGTCATTCTACTCAAGATCGTAGTATATACTATGCTAAAGACCGGATACCATCTTATTCCCACCCCATAAAGGCAAATCGCCTAGCATCGACCTTAAGACCGATTGTAAATCATTATTTTGGTGTTATCGCGGACGACGAGCCTGATTTCATGAATAGGTGCTATGTCTCTCAGAGAGACTACGAACAGACGCTTGAGGGCGTACAATCTTTAATTGAAGATTCCCTCTCCCCTTACTTCGCAAGCTACGGAGTTCAACAACTCGAGGACACTGGCAAAGGCGGTCGTCTGGGCGGTCGCCTGACGAAAGGAGTCAAGCGCGGCAAGAAGGGCGAGGTTCTCGTTCTTTTCGGTGGAAAGGGAGCCGGAAAATCGACCTTCATTAAACGTCTTTTGCACTTCAGTCCTCCGCGGTGGCTCCGCGACCATGCCACCGTTGTCATATTGGACCTGCTAACGATACCCGAAAATATGGACGAGATTAAGCGAGCCATTTGGGATGGCCTAGTCGATAAGCTTGATACAGATAGAATATTAAGCGCTGATAGGCATGTACTGTTGGAGAATTTGTTTAGCGACCGATTTAACATCGCTGGTCGACAGGATCTATCTGGCATAAATAGGGCTTCTGACACCTATAATACCATTTTGAACCAGCTAGTCAATTCTTGGAAAAGCGATAAGCACTACTGCTCTGGGTGCCTAGGTGAGTATTGGTCATCGCGTGGTCGCGGCGTTATAGTTGTGATCGATAACACTGACCAATATTCGGGAACGATACAGGATTTTTGCTTCACGACCGCTCAACAGATCGCCGAGCATCTCGGGTGCATTGCGCTGATATCCATGCGAGAAGAGCGATTTTACAATTCAAAAATACACGGCGTCCTGGATGCGTTTCAGAATGCCGGCTTTCATATCAGTTCCCCTAAACCCGCCGAGGTGTTTAGAAAGCGGCTTCGTTACACTATGGGATTGCTAAACCACAGAGGCAGCAGAGCCACCTTGGTTCCCGAGACTGTGGACGAACTAGTTAGCGACTGCGCGACATATCTCGATATAATAAACAAAGAATTTTCTAGCGAAAGATCTCCGCTGAACGGATTTTTGACTGCTTGCGCGCACGGCGACATTCGGCTCTCACTAGATTTGTTCAGAAGTTTCCTGCTTTCTGGGTACACAAACGTCGAAGAAATGCTCAACGCCGGAACGTGGACCTTTCAGATTCACCAGATCATTAAGCCCGTGATGATTCCTACACGATATTTTTATGATGAACTTCTTAGTGACATCCCTAATATTTATCAATTGAGATATAACAGGCACAGTTCACATTTTACCTCTCTGAGGATACTGCAGCGGTTGTCTAGACACGTCGAGGGCGCGACGGCTGCGTATTTGTCGGTCGCAGAGATGAAAGCCTATTTTGCAGAGACGTTTAACATGATTGATGATTTCGTAAAGAATATGGATATCCTCTTGAAACATGGTTTTGTTGAAGCCGATAACCGGCTGGATTATTTTTCGGAATCGGTCGATAGTGTTAAAATTACTGGGTATGGCTTATATATGCACGCTGAACTCGCGTTTTTGTTTCCCTATCTTGATCTAGTTTGTACTGATACGGGCGTGTTTAGCGAGTCAGTTAGTAACTACCTCGTGGAAGCTGCAAAGACCGAGTACAGCCTGTTTACACGCAATGAGCGTGTGGATAGAGTCAGAACGCGATTAGCACGCGTAGAGCAACTGATAAATTATCTGGCCGCCGAGGAAGCCCGAGAGCGAGAGCTTTACTCCCTAAAGCAAGCCGACGATGAGTTGTTTACGTCTCGGTGCCGGGTCGCCTTCGACGCTGAGAGAACGCGGGTCCTAACTAGCGCCTCACGTCAGGCGCTTAAGCCTCGCCGGAGGCGATAGTGGTAACCTACCCCTTCTTTC
Organism: uncultured Alphaproteobacteria bacterium; assembly: GCA_963726105.1. Lineage (GTDB taxonomy): Bacteria > Pseudomonadota > Alphaproteobacteria > Rhizobiales > Beijerinckiaceae > Roseiarcus. The sequence continues at coordinate 240,341 of CAVSBJ010000004.1, read as the reverse complement.
CGCTCGCGATTTTGGCGATCTCTCGCATCACCTTGAGCGTCCCCACGAGCCTATCCTCAAGCTTCTCGAAATCGTCGCTGACAACGATGCGCATGTCGGGGCGGACGCGGGCGAGCGGGCTGGTCGAAACCCACTTCACCAGAGCCGTGGGGTTGGCGAAGGAATTCTTACGAAAAGCGAGCGTCAAGCCCCTGGGGCCGGCGTCCAGCTTTTCAACATTGGCGCGGCGACATAAAGCCTTGATCTGGACAAGGCTCAATAAGAGCCCGACCTCGGGAGGCGGCGGACCGAAGCGGTCGACGATCTCGGCCCCCATCGCGTCGATCTCCGCCTCGTCCTCAAGCGCTGACAGACGACGGTAGAGAGCGAGCCGGGTCGGCAGGTCGGAGATGTAGGATTCGGGAATCGTCACCGGCGCCCCAAGCTGGATGGTCGGCGACCACATGTCCTCGGCCGGCGTTTCCTCGCCCGACTTGATGCGCTCGACCGCCTCGCGCACCATCTGCTGGTAAAGCTCGTAGCCGACCTCTTTGATGTGGCCAGACTGCTCCTCGCCCAGAAGGTTGCCGGCGCCGCGCAGGTCAAGGTCGTGGCTCGCGAGCTGAAAACCGGCGCCGAGCGTATCGAGCGATTGCAACACGGCGAGCCGCTTCTCCGCCTGCGGCGTGATCCTGGCCTTGGCCGGGGTCGTGAAATAGGCGTAGGCGCGGATCTTCGACCGGCCAACGCGGCCGCGCAGTTGATAGAGCTGTGCAAGTCCGAACATATCGGCGCGATGCACAATCATTGTGTTGGCGCGCGGGATGTCGAGGCCGGATTCGACGATCGCCGTCGACAAAAGAATGTCGTACTTGCCATCGTAGAAGGCGCCCACTTTGTCTTCGAGCTCGCGCGGCGCCATCTGGCCGTGGGCCATGACAAATTTGCACTCGGGCGCGTTCTGACGCAGGAACGCCGCCGCTTCATCCAGATCCTCGATGCGCGGGCAAACATAGAACGACTGTCCGCCACGATAGCGTTCGCGCAAAAGCGCCTCGCGAAGGATGAGGGTGTCAAAGGGCGAGACGAACGTGCGCACCGCGAGCCGATCGATCGGCGGCGTGGCGATGATCGACATCTCGCGTACGCCGGTCATCGCGAGCTGCAGCGTGCGCGGGATCGGCGTCGCCGACAGCGTCAGCACATGCACCTCCGAGCGAAGCTCCTTCAGACGCTCCTTGTGCCCAACGCCAAAATGCTGCTCCTCATCCACGACGACAAGGCCGAGATCCTTGAAACTCACGGTCTTGCCCAAGACCGCATGCGTGCCGATCAAGATGTCGACGCCGCCCTCGGCGAGGCCTTTCTTGACCTCTCGGCTTTCCGCAGCGCCAACCATCCGCGAGAGTTGACCCACGTTGACCGGAAGCCCGGCGAAGCGCTGGCGAAAGTTCTGGGCATGCTGGCGAGCCAGCAGCGTCGTCGGGGCGATGATCGCTGTCTGCTTGCCATTGATTGCCGTAGCAAAAGCCGCGCGCAGCGCGACCTCGGTTTTGCCGAAGCCGACGTCGCCGCACACCAGGCGATCCATTGGCCGGCCGGCGGCGAGGTCGTCGAGCGTCGCATCGATCGCGGCCGCCTGATCCGGCGTCTCGTCATAAGGGAAGCGGGCGCAGAATTCGTCGTACAGGCCTTCGGGGGCAGTGAGGCGGGGAGCCGTATGGGTCATGCGCTGGGCCGCCACGCGGATGAGCTCGCCCGCCATCTCGCGCACGCGCTTCTTCAACCGCGCCTTGCGCGACTGCCATCCGGCGCCGCCAAGCTTGTCGAGTTCGCCTGTCTCCGAACCGTAGCGAGACAGAAGTTCGAGATTTTCTACCGGTAGGAACAGCCGGTCGCCGCCGGCATAGTGGATCTCGAGACAGTCGTGCGGCGCGCCCGCCGCCTCGATCGTCTTCAGACCGACGAAGCGCCCGACGCCATGGTCGATATGGACGACAAGATCGCCGGCGGTGAGCGCGCTCGCCTCCGCGAGAACGTCCTGCGCCCGGCGTCGGCGCTTCGACTGCCGTACGAGACGATCGCCGAGAATGTCCTGCTCGCCGACGATGACAAAGTCCGGCGCTTCGAACCCCTGTTCGAGCGCGATGACGGCGAGCGGCAGCGCGCCGGCGCGCGCTGTCGCAGCTTGATGATAGGACGATACGAACTCGAGCGGTTTGAGGCCGTGCTCGGCCAGCACATGGCTCAACCGCTCGCGCGAGCCGTCGCTCCAGCTGGCGACGATGACGTTCAAGCCGCGCTCGCGCAGCGCCCGCACATGGGCGACCGCGGCGTCGAACACGTTGGCGCTCTCGTTCAGCCGCTCGGGGGCAAAATTGCGCCCCGTCCGTCCACCGCAGTCGACGACGTCGCTTGCGCCCGGCTGCGCCTCGAATGGCGTGAGCCGCGCCACCGGCTGGCCGCCGAGCCGCTCCTTCCACTCGCTCTCGCTCAGATAAAGCCGCGTCGGCGGCAGCGGCTTATAGTCCGCTTTGCCGGGATCTTCCGCATACGCCGCGCGGCGTGCTGCATAGTTGTCGGCAATGAGCGCAATGCGCTCATGGGCCGCATCGTCGGCGCGACCGTCGAGCACGAACGGGGCATCGCCGACATAGTCAAAGATCGTGTCGAGTTTGTCGTAAAGCAGCGGCAGCCAATGTTCGACGCCGATGGCGCGGCGCCCTTCGCTGACGGTGGCGTAAAGGTCGTCGTTCGGAGCGGGCGCCCCGAACTCGCCCGCGTAACCCTGGCGGAAACGTTTGATCGATTCGGTTGTCAGGCGCGCTTCGCTCATTGGCACGAGATCGAGCGAGCGCAATTGCGTGGTCGAGCGCTGCGTCTCCGGATCGAAGGCGCGGATCGATTCAAGCGTATCGCCGAAGAAATCGAGCCGAATTGGCGCTGCGGCGCCGGGCGGATAGAGGTCGAGAATGCCGCCGCGCGAGGCGTAATCACCGACGTCGCGCACGGTGCTGGCGCGCGCATAGCCGTTCGACTCGAGCCAGTGCGTGAGATCTTCCATACGCACGCTGTTGCCCGGCGCGGCGGAGAATGCAGCGGACTTGAGATAGGCAAGCGGCGGCGCGCGTTGCGTCAGCGCATTGACCGAGGCGACGAGAATGCGCGGCCGCTCCACGGCGCCGCGGCTCTTGGCCAGTCTCGCCAGCACGGTCATCCGCTCGGCTGATGCAGCAGCGTTTGGAGAGACCCGGTCGTAGGGCTGGCAATCCCACGACGGAAAATATAGCGCCTCAATCTCAGGCGCGGCGAAGCTCAGGGCGTCAATGAAGGCCTGGGCGCGCAGGCCGTCCCGTGCGACGAAGGCGAGCGTCACGGCGCGCTGCTCGCCGTCTTTCGCGAGCGCCCGCGTCAGTTCGGCGACGATGAAGGCGTCGTACCCCTCAGGCGCCCGCGCCAGAGTGACGGCGCTGCCTTGCTCAAGGCGGCGAATGGCGGGAGCCTTGAAACTCACGGAGTCCGGTCGGCGTGCGTTGGCGGCTTTCATCGCGACCCGCACAGGCGGACAAAGAGCGGGGTGTCGAATTCCCGGGGCGGCTGTTCACCGCCGATGATCCAGGCGAGCGCCTGCGGGTCGGGGACGTCAAGAAGACGCTCGAACTCGGCAAGTTCGTCTTCGTTCATCGTCGACAAATGCGCATCAGCGAAGCGACCCATGATGAGATCCATCTCGCGGACGCCTCGGCGCCAGGCGCGAAACAGAATCCGCCGCCGGCGCTCATCGAGCGCAGAACTGCTCAAAGTCGAGCCAGACATCAGGGGCCTTTCCATGGCGAGGCGCAAGCCGACATGACGGGGCTTGATCCGGTCGTCCACGCGGGCTGCAGCGGCGGGCTTATAGCCCGGAAGGGCGGACGTGTCAGCGTCGCAGCTATGAAGGCGCACGAGTTTGGGCGACTCCGATCGCTTTGTTCGTTCCTGTCTCGAGCGGCTAGCGTATTGGACGCCGGATTTTGGGTCGGGCGAGCAATCCGTAAGGCGTAGGCGATGAACATGATCACCCTGATAAATGTCTTTACGGTTGAGCCGGCCAACCAGCAGCGGCTTGTCGATCTCCTCGTTCGTGTGACCGATGAATTTGTCCGTCAGTCGCCCGGTTTTGTCTCGTCGACGCTTCATCGCAGTTTCGATGGCTCGAAAGTGACAATGTACGGGCAATGGAAAAGCGTGAAGGACTATGAGGCCATGCGCAGGGATCCCCGTCCGCTGCGCTTTATGGAGGAAGCGCTGACGTTGGCGAAGTTTGATCCGGGCATGTATGAGGTCGTCAGGACATTCTTGCCCGTCGGGAGTCCATAGGGGACGCTCCGAGAACCCTGTGTTTGCTGCGGTCATCCTGCCTTGCGGCGCGCCAGCTTCGAAGGCAAGACGATTTCAGGGAGACCGAGCCAATCGGCCAGCGCATGAAGCTCCTCGGAGATCGCGTCCATGACATCCGGCGCGGCGTGCGGCTCGAGATGCACGGCATGGGCGAGCAGTCGTCCGCCCTGGCGGTCGGCCTTCAGGTCGAGCCGCGCAACGAGCCGGTCGCCAAGCAGGAAGGGAAGAACGTAATAGCCGTGCTGGCGCTTGTTCGCCGGCGTATAAATTTCGATCCGATAGTGGAAGTCGAAGAGCCGCAACGTGCGGGATCGCTCCCACACCAGCGGATCGAACGGCGCCAGCAGCGCCCGCGCATAGACGCGACGCGGCTTGCGGGCGTCACGATGAAGATAGGCAAGCCGCGCCCAGCCCGGAACCTCGACCGGCTGGAGAACCCCCGCCTCGACCAGCGACTCGATCGCCTGTCGCGCTTCGTTTGGGCCAAGCCGGAAATAGTCGCGCAGATCCTGGGTCGTGGCAACGCCGAGCGCCTGAGCGGCGCGGTCGATCAGCGCGCGCTGGGCATCCTTCTCGTCCGGAGTTGGCAGGGCGAGGATCTCGGCCGGAATGACGCGCTCGGTCAGGTCGTACACCCGCTCGAAGCTGCCGCGCCGAGTTGCTGTCGTGATGTGTCCCGCCCAAAACAGCCACTCGAGCGCCCGTTTCGTGTCGCTCCATTCCCACCAGCCCGATTGGCCGCGATTTTCCTCGAAGTCTGAGGCCGCACAAGGACCCTCGTTGCGGATGCGATTGAGGAACGCCTCCGCCTCGGCCCGACGCTCCCCGGCGAAGACGCGCAATCCCCTCCAACCCGCCTCCCCGCGATCCGCGCGGGCCATCCGCCAGCGCAGCAGGGGATGCAATGGCAGCGGCAGGAGCGAGGCCTCATGGGCCCAGTATTCAAACAGCCTTCGCTTCTTCAATCTCCCCCAGGCGGCCGCGTCGATCAGCGAACGGTCATAAGGTCCCAGTCGGGAGAAGGCCGGTAGGTAATGGGCACGGACCAGGACATTGACGCTGTCGATCTGGTGCAGAGAGAGCCGGTCGACGGCTTTCAGCCAACGCGCGGCCGTGACTCGTTCCGGGCGCGACCCGGCAAAGCCCTGGGCGGCAAGAGCGATCCGGCGGGCGTTCGGGAGGGAAAGCTTTTCTACTCTCGTCACGTGGCTTCGCTGACCGTCTTTCGCCCGAACAGCGGCCCGATCTCCACTATCAACGCGCCGGCGAGGATCAGCCCGCAGCCGAAGGCGCCGATCGCGGTCAGACGCTCATCGAGCAAGAGCGCCCCCGCGAGAGCGGCGAACACACCTTCGAGGGCGAGGATGAGCGCCGCCTCGGCGGGCGGCGTGTGCGCCTGCGCGAAGATCTGGATCGTGTAGGCGATCGCCCCTGAGACAATGCCAGAGAACAGGATCGTCGGCAGGGTAACGACGAGCGCTCCAGGCGGAGTCGATTCGAACAGGGCCGAGCATAACGCCGCGAGACCAGCGCAAACCGCATATTGCACGAAGGCGAGCAGCAGCGGTCGACCGGAGCGGGCAAGGAAGACCGGCGTCAGTGCGATGACGGTCGCCCAGGCGAAGTCGGCGAGGAGCACGAGCGCGTCGCCGACGTTCGGAGGACCGAGGCCGCCCGAGGCAAGCAGCCAGGCGCCGACCAGCGAGACGAAGCCCGCGGCAACGATGATCCCGCGCGGACGCGCGCCCGTCAGCGCCCAGACGACGAAAGGGGTCAGTACGACATAGCAGGCGGTTAGGAAGCCGGCGTTGGTGGCGCTCGTCGTCTCGATCCCCGCCTGCTGCAGTGTCGTGCCGAGGAAGAGTGCGAGGCCGATCACCAGCGCGAGCCGCCATTCGTCGCGGGTCGGGGCGTGCCGCTTGCGACGGAATTCCCAAAGCGCGAACGGGGCAAGCGCTGCGGCCGAAACAGCAAAACGCGCGGCGACAAAGGCGAGCGCCGGCATCGTCGCCGTAGCGTATTTCTGCGCCACGAAGGTCACGCCCCACAGGACGGCGGTGATGAGAAGCAGGCCGTCCGCGCCCAGACGACTCATGCCGCCTCCGACGGCGGAATACCGCATGCTCTCAGACCTGCTCAATCTCGATCAGGGTGCCGGCGAAGTCCTTCGGGTGCAAAAACAGCACCGGCTTACCATGAGCGCCGATTTTCGGGTTTCCGTCCCCGAGCACGCGTCCGCCCGCAGCTTTGAGCTGGTCGCGGGTGGCGATGATGTCCTCAACCTCAAAGCAGAGGTGATGCATCCCGCCGTCCGGATTGCGATCGAGAAATTTGGCGATCGGCGAGTTCGTGCCTAAAGGATGCAAGAGTTCGATTTTCGTGTTGGGCAGTTCGACGAAGACGACGGCCACCCCATGATCAGGCTCAAGTTTCGGCTCGGAGACGCGAGCGCCAAGCGTTTCCCTATAGATCCGCGCCGCCTTTTCGAGATCGGGGACAGCTATGGCGACGTGGTTGAGCTTGCCGATCATAACTTTCCCGAAATGACGCGCAGGAACGGGCGCCAGATCTTGTTCATCAATGGCGCGGCTCACGTCCGCGTATCCGATCGAACCCCTGTTTGATTGCCGCGAAGCGGGCCTCGATCATAGGCTCAAACTCGCTGTCGGTGAAAATGTAGGGCCAATCATTCTCGATGCCTTCCCGCACCAGTTCACCCACATAGGCGGGATCGATGCCATTCGACACGCGCTGCTGTATCATCTTGAAGGGTTCAGACGCTCGAACCGCCGCGAATTTGTCAGGGGAGACGGGACCGAAGCGGTCGGGCAGGTTTCGCGAAGAGTCCATGATCTGGGTGCGGACGAATCCTGGACACAGGACAGACACGCCGATCCCGCGAGGCGCGAGTTCGGCGCGCAGCCCCTCAGAAAGAGCGACAACACCGTACTTGGATACGCTGTATTGAATAGCGCCCCCGGATGAGAGCAGGCCGGCGATCGACGCGGTGGACACAATCTGTCCGCCCTCGCCATGCTGTTCGATCAAAGGGCCGAAAATCTCGATTCCCCAGACGACACTCATAAGATTAACGCCAAGGGTCCACTCCCACGCCGCGTCCGTCCATCCGCCGTATGGGCCGCCGCCACCCACTCCGGCGTTGTTCACCAGAATATGCACTTTGCCATACCGGCTAACGGCGGCCGCGGCCGCGGCCTTCAGCTCCGCCTTGAGCGACACGTCGGCCTTGACCCCATCCACGTCCGCGTTGGTTTGCTTCAGGCCCCCCACCGCTCGTTCAAGCGCCGCATCCTCAATGTCGCAAAGCATCACCTTCACGCCCGCCTGGGCGAGAGCGGTGGCGATCCCTAGTCCGATTCCGGACGCCGCGCCGGTGACAAACGCGGTCTTTCCACCCAAATGTTTCATGGATGCGTTCCCCGAAAGATGGGATTTAACCGAAGGCCGTCCGTCTTTAAACTTCAACCACCAGCACATGCACTTGTGGCTTCTTGCCCCATACGGCGTTGACCGAACCGCGCACCGCACGCTCGATGGCGGTTGACACGACCTCCGCGTCGCGCCGCTTGCCTGGCGGCAGGCTCTCGAAGGCCTCAAAGATGGCATCGTCGATCAGCGCGTCGATCGCCGCGCCTTCGCGCGTGCGCTCCGGCAGGCCGGCGATCATCACATCCGGGTCGCCCGCCATATCGCCCCCAGCGGTAAGCGCGACCGCGATCGAGACAACGCCAGCGAAACTGAGCCTGCGACGCTGGCGGACCGATTCCTGATCCGCCGACAGTAGAATGGCGCCGTCCTTCGCCCGCCGTCCGCTTGTCACCTTGCCTGATACCCTGGCCTCGCCGGGCGCAAGCCGGATCATATCGCCATTGAAGGCTCGCAAGACCTGCGACACCCCCTGCGCCCTGGCAAAGTCCGCATGTTCGGTCAAGTGCACCGGCTCCCCATGCGCGGGCACGGCGATTCTCGGACGCACCCAGCTGTACATTTTCGCGACCTCCAACCGCCGTGGATGGCCGGAAACATGCACAAGCGCGGTGCGGTCGGTGACCACCTCGACGCCAGCGCGAGCGAACGCGTTAACGATTTTCCCAACCGCCTTCTCGTTGCCGGGAATCGTGCGCGACGAAAAGATGACGGTGTCGCCTGCGTTCAATTCCGCTGCCGGGTGCTCGTCTCCCGCCATGCGGGCGAGCGCTGCCCGCGGCTCGCCTTGGCTTCCGGTGGCGAGCGCCAAAATTCGATCTCGCGGAAGGCGCTCGAATGCGTCTATGCCCAACAACGGCGGCAAGCCTTCCAGCATCCCGCAGTCGCGCGCGACGCCGACCACGCGCTCGATCGCCCGGCCGAGAATGCAGACCTGCCGCCCCGCGGCAAACCCAGCCTCAGCCGCGGAACGCAACCGGCCGACATTGGAGGCGAAAGTGGTCACAACCACCCTGCCTTTTGCATTGGCGATGAGCCCAGCCAGAGTCCTCGAGACATCGCGCTCGGACGGACTTTCCCCTTCGCGCAGGATGTTAGTCGAATCGCACACAAGCGCCAATACCCCCTCGTCGCCGAGGGCTTTGAAGCGCGCCTCGTCGGTGGGGAGACCAACGATCGGCGTCGGATCAATCTTCCAGTCGGCGGTGTGGACGATAAGCCCAGCGGGGGTGTGAATCGCCAGTGCCGAGCTCTCGGGGATGGAATGAGCGACGGGGATAAATTCGACAACGAACGGGCCGATCACGACCTTCTCGCCAAGCTGAACAACCTTCAAAGGGATCTCGGGCGCGCCGGGATCGCCCGCCCGACGCGCATTGACAAGACCGGCCGCGAAGGGCGTCATGTAAACGGGCGCGCGAAGGTCCGGCCAAAGCTCGACGAGGGCGCCCATGTGGTCCTCGTGTGCATGAGTGATGACCACCCCGACCAGATTCTCCTTCGCCTTCTCGATGAAACTGAGATCCGGCATGATGAGATCAACGCCAGGCAAGTCCTCGTCGGCGAAGCCGATGCCGAGGTCGACCATGAGCCATTGGCGTGCGGTTGCAGGTCCATATCCGTAAAGAGCGCAATTCATCCCGATTTCACCCAAGCCGCCAAGCGGGACGAACACGAACTCGTTATCGTCCGCCATCTAGGCGCGCCCCTCCGGCAGGCGGGAGGTCACTCGCTGCAGGATGCCCGAGCGAGGCAGTAGCCACGTATCGCCCGCTTCGATGGCATCCAGCCCGTGTTCGGAGTGCATGAGCAGACGGCCGGTCGCGTCGATTCCCTCGAAGACCCCCTCACGTCGCCCGGCCCCGTTTTGGATTGCGATCCGCTCCCCCAAACCGACGGCGTGATCGAGCCAAGCCGCGCGAATGCGGTCGAACGCTTGTCCAGCGCGCCATTCGTCAAGCGTGTCGTCGAACCGTTCAATGAGACGCCCGAACAGTTCTCCAGGAGCCACCGCCTGTCCACCTGCCCGCGTCAGGCATGAGGTCGCGTAACCGAGCCCCTTCGGCGCACGCGCGCAGTTCACACCGATCCCTACGACACAAGCAGACCGCCCGCCTCCAAAACCAAAGCCTTCAATGAGGATCCCGGCGCATTTCGCTCCATGAGACATCAAATCGTTCGGCCATTTGAGGCCGACATCGGTCACGCCCAGATCTGTGACCGCGCGCGTCAACGCCACTCCGGCGACGAAGCCGAGCTGCGCTGCAACCGCGCGCGGGCAGGGATCGATCATGAGGGCGCTGGCGTGGAGGTTGCCCTTGGGCGAAATCCAGGGCCGGTTGCGACGGCCTCTGCCTGCGGTCTGTTTGTCGGCGACGATCCACAGCCGGTCGGTGTCGCCAGCCAGCGCACGCCGGCGCGCCTCCTCGTTGGTCGAATTGATGGCGCCGAACCGTAAGATGGGCCAGCCTCGATGCGCGTCGTCCAGCCTGGCGGCGGCGGTCAAAAGAGAGACTGCGCGGCCGCCATCGCGGCGTTGGTGAGCGGCGAGGGCGCGAACACAAATAGGATGATCATGAGCGCCGAAAGCGCTAGCACGATACGCGCGACGGGGCTTGGACGATCGAACGCTGGAGCCGGCTCGTCGAAATACATCAGCTTGACGATCCTCAGATAATAATAGGCGGCCACGCAGCTCGCCAAAACACCGATGACCGAAAGGCCATAGAGACCTGCCTTCATGGCGGCGGCAAAGACGTAGAACTTGGCGAAGAAGCCGGCGAGCGGCGGAACGCCGGCAAGTGAGAACATCATCGTCGCCAGGAAGAAGGCCATGGTCGGATCCGTCCGCGCCAGGCCCGCAAGGTCAGCCATCGTCTCGACTGCGCGGCCTGCGCGGCGCATGGACAGAATAGCCGCGAAGGTTCCCAGCGTCATCACCACGTAGATCGCCATATAGATGACGACGCTCTGCGCGCCCTCGACCGTGCCCGCAGCGAGCCCGACCAGCGCGTATCCCATATGGCCGATCGCGGAATAGGCCATCAACCGTTTAAAGTTGCGCTGTCCGATGGCGGCGAAGGCGCCCAGCACCATCGAGGCGATCGAGACGAAGGTGAGGATCTGGCGCCAGTCGTTGGCGATGCCGGGAAAGGCGGTGATCACGACCCGAACCAGGACCGCCATCGCGGCGATCTTGGGCGCGGTGGCGAAGAACGTCGTCACCGGAGTTGGCACGCCTTCGTAGACGTCGGGCGTCCACATGTGAAACGGCACGACAGAGATCTTGAACGCCAACCCCACCAAAAGGAACACCAGTCCGAACAGCACGCCGATGTTAGCATGATCATGCACGGCGTTCGCGACCGCGCCGAACGCGACCGAGCCGGAATATCCGTAGATGAGCGACATTCCGTAAAGCATCATGCCCGACGACAACGCGCCGAGGACGAAATACTTAAGACCGGCTTCGGTGGCGCGCAGATCGTGGCGCCGATAGGCGGCGATAACGTAGAGCGCCAAGCTCATCAACTCGAACCCGAGGTAGAGCGCGATGAAGTCATTGGCCGAGATTAGCATCAGTATGCCGAGGGTGGAGATGAGGATAAGGACCGGGAATTCGAATCCGCCGATCCGCTCCTGACGCATGAACTCGACCGACAAGAGAAGCGTCACCAGCGAGCCAACCAGCGCAAGGGCGCTCATAAAGCGGGTGAAAGCGTCGTCGGCAAATGAGCCGTAGAAGGTGACGCCCATCGGGCGATTCCTGGCAACCATCAGAATGAAAACGAGGCCGAGGAGGCCGACGGCGACTTCGTTGACCAGAGGCGAACCCCGTTCGCCGCGGATGGCGCCGTAGAGCACGAGCGCCAAGGTTCCCGCCGCCAGCAGCACCTCCGGCAGGATCACGGGAAGAGAAATTGCCGTCTCATGCATGGGAGTCACAGCCCTGCCGACTTCGTCGCCGTGACAGCGTGTTGGAAGCCGCTAATGATCTGTTCGATTGAAGCGGCGCTCGCGTCGATGATCGGCTGCGGGTGCACGCCGTAAAAGATCGTGAGCAGGCCAAGCGGCACAAGCGTCACCACCTCACGACTGGTAAGATCGGCGATGCCCATCAGGTTCGGCTTCTCGATAACGCCAAAGACGATACGGCGGTAAAGGTAGAGCGCGTAGCACGCCGACAGGATTGTGCCGGTGGTGGCGAGGAACGCGACCCAGTTGTTGATCTGGAACGTGCCGATCAGAGTCAGAAACTCGCCGATAAAGCCCGTCGTGCCCGGCAATCCGATGTTGGCCAGGGTAAACGCCATGAAGGCGACCGCATAGAGCGGCATGCGCTGCACGACGCCGCCATAGTCGGCGATCTCGTAGGTGTGCATGCGGTCATAGAGGACGCCGGTGCAAAGGAAGAGAGCGCCGGAGATGAACCCATGGCTCACCATTTGGTAGACCGCGCCCTGAATCCCTTGGGTGTTGGCGGCGAAAATCCCCATCGTCACGAAGCCCATATGGGCGACCGACGAATAGGCGATCAGCTTCTTCATGTTCTCCTGCGCCAGCGCGACGAGGGACGTGTAGATGATCGCGATCACCGAGAGAGCGAAGATGAGCGGGGTGAAATAAACCGAGGCGTCCGGAAACATCGGCAGCGAAAAGCGGATGAAGCCATAGCCGCCCATTTTGAGGAGAATGGCGGCCAGCACCACCGATCCGGCGGTCGGCGCTTCGACATGCGCGTCAGGCAGCCAGGTGTGGACTGGCCACATGGGCATCTTGACCGCGAACGAGGCGAAGAACCCGAGCCACAGCCAAGTCTGCATCTGGGGTGAAAAGTGAGTCTTGAGCAGCACCGTGATGTCAGTCGTGCCCGCGGTCCAGTACATGGCCATGATCGCGAGCAGCATCAGCACCGAGCCGGTGAAGGTGTAGAGGAAGAACTTGAAGGCGGCGTACACCCGGTTCCCATGGCCCCAGACGCCGATGATGATGAACATCGGAATGAGGCCGCCCTCGAAGAACAGATAGAAGAGCACCAGGTCGAGCGCGACGAAGACACCGACCATCAGCGTCTCCGCCACCAGGAAGGTGATCATGTACGCCTTCACCCGTGTCTGGATCGTAACCCACGACGCGATGATGCAAATTGGCATGATGAAGGTGGTGAGCAGCACGAACGGCATCGAAACGCCGTCGACCCCGAGTTTGTAGAGGATCGCGTGGGAGAACCAGTCGCGCTCCTCGACAAGCTGAAAGCCAGGCTGCGCCGCGTCGAAGCGGCCCCAGGCGACGAGGCTCAGCACGAAGGTGATTAAGGTGGCGAACAGCGCAATCCAGCGCGCGTTTCGCTTCGTCGCCTCGCTGTCTCCCGGAAGCAATAGAATGAACAGGGCACCGATCAGCGGCAACGCTAGAATGCCGGAGAGGATCCAAGAGCCGTTCATCGCGTGACCCCGCCGAACAGATACCAGGTCGTCAGCGCCGCGGCGCCTAATAGCATCGCGAAAGCGTAGTGGTAGACGTAGCCGGTTTGCAGGCGCACCGAGTTCCGGGCGATATCAAGAACGCGAGCCGATATGCCGTCCGGTCCCAGCCCGTCGATGATCGCGCCGTCACCGCCCTTCCAAAACAAGCGGCCGATGGCGAAGGCAGGACGAACGAAGAGGAAGTCGTAGAGTTCGTCGAAGTACCACTTGTTGAGTAGGAAGCGATAGAGCGCTGGAAAATCGGAGGCGAGTCGCTGCGGCGCGGTTCGGTCGACTACGTACATGTAATAGGCGACCAGGAACCCACCGAGCATGAAAAGGCTTGGTGACAACGATACCAACGCAGACACGTGCTCCATGTCCTCGAGAAGATGATTGCCCGGACCGAGGAACAGGGATTGGCGCCAGAACAATTCGTAACCTCCGCCGATGAAGAGGTGGCGGAAAGCCGTTCCGGCGAACGTCGCCCCTGCCGCCAAAACTCCGAGCGGGACCAACATAACGAGTGGTGATTCATGCGCGGGATGATCCCCGTGACTATGATCTCCATGTCCATGAGCATCATGCGCGCTGGCAAGACTCGCCGCCCAGTCGCCACGCTGCCCGAAGAAAGTCATGAACATCAGGCGCCACGAATAGAACGCGGTCAGCGCAGCGGCGATGTCGGTGCACAGAAATCCATAGAGCGCGCCGTAGCGGTGCGAGGCAAATGCGGCCTCGATGATCGCGTCCTTCGAGACGAAACCGGCAAAACCAAGCGACGTCAGCGGAATGCCAACCCCGGTCAGCGAAAGCGTTCCAATCATCATCATCCAAAAGGTGAACGGGATCTCTTTACGCAATCCGCCCATCACGCGCATGTCCTGTTCATGATGCATCGCGGTGATGACTGAGCCAGCGCCGAGGAACAACAGAGCCTTAAAGAAGGCGTGGGTGAAAAGGTGGAAAACGCCGAGGCTGTAGCCACCGACCCCGAGAGCCACGAACATGTAGCCCAGCTGAGAACACGTCGAGTAGGCGATCACTTTCTTGATGTCGTTTTGCACCAGGCCAACCGTCGCAGCGAAGATGGCGGTCGTTCCACCGACGATCGTGACGACACCCAGCGCGGTGGGCGACATTTCGAATAGCGGTGAGAGTCTCGCTACCATGAACACGCCTGCCGTCACCATCGTCGCGGCGTGAATGAGGGCCGAAACCGGAGTCGGGCCTTCCATCGCATCGGGCAGCCAGGTGTGCAGCAGGAACTGCGCCGACTTGCCCATCGCCCCCATGAAGAGCAGCAAACAGGCAAGCGTGACCGCGTCCCAATCGAAGCCGATAAAGTGCACGGTCTTGCCGGCAAGACCGGGAGCGGCGGCAAATATCTGATCGAAGGTGACCGAACCAGTCAGATAGTACGTGAGGAAGATGCCCAGCGAGAAGCCGAAGTCACCGACCCGGTTGACGACGAAAGCTTTGATGGCCGCGGCGTTGGCGGTGGGCCGATCGTACCAGAAGCCGATCAACAGGTAGGACATCAAACCGACGCCCTCCCAGCCGAAGAACAGTTGCACAAGGTTGTCCGCCGTCACCAGCATCAACATCGCGAACGTGAACAGTGAGAGGTAAGCGAAGAAGCGGGGCCGGGACGGGTCGTCCGACATGTAGCCAATGGAATAAACATGGACGAGAAACGACACCGTCGTCACCACGACCAACATCACGGCGGTCAGCGTGTCGATGCGGAGAGCCCATGCGACCGCGAGCTTGCCCGAGGTGAACCAATTTCCGATCGCAACATGCGCGTCCGACCCGCCCGCGACCATGAAGAAAGCGATCCAGGCGAGCACACAGCAAACCCCGAGCAGGCCGCAGGTGACATATTCGGCGCCGCGCGCGCCAATCCAAGGCCCGAAAATGCCGGCGATCAGAAAACCGAGAAGCGGCAGGAAAACGATTAGCTGGTACACCGATCTCAGCCCTTCAACGCATTGATGTCCTCAACCGCGATTGAGCCGCGATTGCGGTAATAGGCCACCAAGATCGCAAGGCCGATCGCTGCCTCCGCAGCAGCCACTGTCAGAATGAAGAGCGCGAAGGCCTGCCCGGTCAGATCGCCTGAATAGGTCGAGAAAGCGATGAGGTTGATATTGACGGCAAGAAGGATGAGCTCGACCGACATCAAAATGATAATGATGTTCTTGTGGTTCAGGATGATGCCGGCGATGCCGATCGTGAACACGATCGCGGCAAGGGTGAGGTAGTTTGCAAGGTCGATGCCCATCCGCGTGATCTTTCAGATGCCGGCACGCGAGGGAACTTTGCGTACCTCGACCGCGGTTTCCGGGTTGCGAGCCACCTGCGCGCCAACGTCCTGACGCTTGACGCCGGGCTTGTGGTGAAGAGTGAGAACGATCGCTCCGATCATCGCGGTGAGGAGAATCATTCCCGCCGCCTGAAAGAAGTAGATATAGCGGGTGTAGAGCACCTCCCCGAGCGCGGCCGTGTTGCTGAGCGTGCCCGAGGGCGTGGCCGCGGCTGCGGCCCGCTGTGAGGGGCCGAGACCCGACACGACGTAAATGAGCTCGATCGCCACGACCAAGGCAATCAGCAACCCCTGCGGCAGGTACTCGACGAAGCCCTGCCTTAACCGGGCGAAGTCCACGTCGAGCAGCATGACAACGAAAAGGAACAGCACCGCGACCGCACCGACATAGACGACGACCAGGATCATCGCCAGGAATTCTGCGCCCATGAGCAGAAACAGCCCGGCCGCACAGACGAAGGAAAGAATGAGAAAGAGGACCGAATGCACCGGATTTTTGGCCACGATGACGGCGAAAGCCGACACAACCAAAAGCGGGGCTAAAATCCAAAAGAAGAAAACATCGGCCTGCATCGTCCGCCTCTTGTCATAGTCCCCCTGCCCGACTGCCTTTTTCCTTTGCCGGAAACAGGCAGCGCGGGCACCGGCACGAGCGCCACGTTCCTTGGCGCCACCCCCGGCGCGGCGCGTCGAGCCTCCAAGCACGCCCGTGAAGAAGGCCCCTCACTCCACTGGCCGTGGTCAACCCCTTCTCCTCAGAAAAGCGAAGGCGTTATCGATACGGGGCGTCAAGCGCGATGTTGCGGGCCAACTCCCTCTCCCAGCGATCGCCATTGGCTAGCAATCGTTGCTTATCGTAATAAAGCTCTTCGCGCGTCTCGGTCGAGAATTCGAAGTTCGGCCCCTCAACGATCGCGTCCACCGGGCAGGCCTCCTGGCACATCCCGCAGTAGATGCACTTGACCATGTCGATGTCGTAGCGCGTGGTGCGGCGGGTGCCGTCATTGCGCCGAGGTCCTGCCTCGATCGTGATCGCCTGAGCCGGACAAATCGCCTCGCACAGCTTGCAGGCTATGCATCGCTCCTCGCCATTCGGATAGCGGCGCAGCGCATGCTCTCCACGGAAGCGGGGGCTCAGCGGCGACTTCTCATGCGGATAGTTGAGCGTCGCCCGGGGCTTGAACATATAGCGAATCGACAACCCGAACGCGGAAAGGAACTCTGTCAGGAACAGAGACCTAGCCGAATGGGCGAGCCTGAGAGCCATTGCCTTTCTCTCCTTCAGTGCAACGGGCTCGAGGGGCTCGCCCCGAGACCGGTAAATTCGAGCGCTCCGGCAACCACCACCACCATGACCAGAGAAATCGGCAGGAACACCTTCCAGCCCAAGCGCATCAACTGATCGTAGCGATAGCGCGGGACGAAGGCAGTGACCATCAAAAAGCAGAAAACGACCCCCCAGGCCTTGATCAAGAACCAGATCACCCCCGGTATCCATGTGAATGGTGGAAACGGCAGCGGCGAGAGCCATCCGCCAAGGAATAAAACCGCGGCCAACGAGCCCATGGTGAGCAGTGCGACTAGCTCGGTCAGGAACTGCAGCAGGAACAGCGAGGCGGAATACTCGACCGTGTAGCCGGCGACCAGCTCCGACTCCGCTTCGGTCAAATCGAACGGAGGCCGATTCGTCTCGGCAAGGGCCGAAACAAAGAAAACAATGAACATCGGGAAGAGTGGCAGCCAGTACCAACCGAAGAAGCCAAACCGAGTGTCCTGGGCGCGGACAATGTCGCTCAGGTTGACCGAGCCTGCGCATAGCACCACCGTCACGATCACAAAGCCGATCGAGACCTCGTAGGAAACCATCTGCGCGGCTGCGCGTAGCGCCGAGAGCAGCGCATATTTCGAATTGGACGCCCACCCCGCCATGATGACGCCGTACACGCCAAGCGAGGAAACTGCGAAGAGATAAAGGAGCCCAACGTTGATGTCCGCGACCACCCACCCGTCCGAGACCGGAATGACCGCCCACGCGGCGAAGGCGAGCTCAACGGAGACGAGCGGAGCGAGCAGGAACACGCCCTTGTTCGCGCTCGCGGGGATGATCGGCTCCTTGAGGATAAACTTGAAGAAGTCCGCGAACGGCTGAAGGATACCCCAAGGTCCAACCACGTTGGGGCCGCGTCTCAGCTGTACGGCTCCCCAGATCTTTCGTTGAATGTAGATTAGCGCGGCCGTCGACAGGAGCACACAGACGAGCAGCACCAAGCTCTCGAGGAGGTAGCGAAGCGCCGTCCCGACGGCGGTTGTGTGCATCCAGTGCCCGAACGCAGCGAAATAGCCCTCCGCTTATCAACCACGCCAGAACCGCGACGATGATGACGGCGACAATCGCAGCGGCGACGCCGATTACGGCGAGGGAGGACGAAGACGACGGTCTGCTGGGAGAGGCGGTGCTCATCGATGCTATTCCGCCGCCTGACGCTGAACGCCTCGCGCGAGAGCCGAACATTCGGCCATGACGCGAGAGGCGCGCGCGATCGGATTAGTAAGATAGAAGTCGGAGATGGCAGGGAACGAACGGCGCTTTGTCGACGGCGCCGCCGAGCGCGGCGATCGAGTCGAAAACGCTTGCGTCCGCTCGGCGCGACGACGTCGAAGCGCACCAGGAAGGGGTAAGCGACGGCGAGCGCCGCGCGCAATTGGGCGAGCGAATCGAATGGCAGCTTGGCGCTCAGCGTGTCCGATAGCGCACGCAGAATGGACCAATCTTCACGCGCGTCTCCCGGCGGGAACACTGCGCGTTCTGCGAACTGCGGCCTGCCTTCGGTGTTGACGTAAATGCCTGTCTTTTCTGTATAGGCAGCACCCGGCAGAATGACGTCCGCCCGATGGGCGCCACGGTCGCCATGTGTGCCGAGATAGACCACGAAGGCGCCCGGCTCGATGCTAATCTCGTCAGCGCCGAGGTTGAACAGCACGTCGAGCGCGTTCGCCTTCGCCATAGCTGGCGCGTCGAGCCCCCCTTCGCCAGGCACAAGGCCCAGATCAAGGCCCCCGACACGCGACGCTGCGCCGTGCAGTACGTTGAAACCGTTCCACCCGTCCCTCACGACGCCCGCCGCGAGGGCGGCCTTGGCGAGGCTCGCCAGTACAGCGACGCCATCCGGTCTCGCGAAAGCCCCAGCGCCAACGATCACCATCGGCTTAGTTACGCCCACTAGTGGCTTCTCCCAAGCCTGCGCGAGCGTCTCGGGGCCTGCGCCCAAGTAGTTGTGCCTGTACGTCAGATCGGCGATGGGGCCGATAACGCCTATTGGCGCGCCGGCCTTTAGCCACCGCTTGCGGATACGCGCGTTGAGGACTGGCGCCTCATGGCGTGGGTTCGAGCCGACGATGAGAATAGCGTCAGCCTGGTCGATGCCGGCGATCGTGGAGTTGAAAAGATACGACGCGCGGCCAAATTTGGGATGCAGTCTGGAGCCATCCTGACGGCAGTCGATGTTGGTTGAGCCGAGCTTGGCGAGAAGCAACTTGAGCGCGAACATTTCTTCGACCGTCGCCAGGTCGCCGACCATTGCCCCGATCCGGGAGGGAGCAGCGGCGGCAACCTTGGCTGCTACCGTCGAAAAAGCCTCCGCCCAGCTCGCGGGCCGGAGCCGTCCGTCGACACGAACATAGGGGCGATCGAGTCGCTGCGTCTTCAAACCGTCGACAACGTGCCGTGTCTTGTCGGAAATCCATTCCTCGTTAATCGCATCATTGACACGCGGCAGGATGCGCACGACCTCGCGCCCGCGCGCATCGATTCGGATCGAGGACCCAAGCGCGTCCATAACGTCGATCGATTCGGTCTTGGCGTACTCCCACGGACGGGCATGAAATGCCGTCGGTTTCGAGGTCAAGGCGCCGACGGGACAGAGATCGACAACGTTCCCCTGAAGCTCCGAGCTCAAAGCTTCTTGAAGATAGGAGGTGATCTCCATGTCCTCGCCGCGGCCGATCGCACCGAGTTCTGGAACACCGGCTACTTCTGTTACAAAGCGCACGCACCGGGTGCATTGTATGCATCGGTTCATCGAGGTCTTGACGAGCGCCCCGATGTATTTGTCTTCAACGGCGCGCTTGTTCTCGGCGAAGCGAGAGGAGTCGGCGCCATAGGCCATCGCCTGATCTTGGAGATCGCATTCGCCGCCCTGGTCGCAGATCGGGCAATCGAGTGGATGGTTGATCAGCAGAAATTCCATTGTGCCCTTGCGCGCCTTGCGGGCCATCGGCGAGTTGGTCAGCACGACCGGCGGTTCGCCGTTCGGGCCGGGGCGCAAGTCTTTGACCGCCATGGCGCAGGAGGCCGTCGGCTTGGGCGGTCCGCCTTTCACTTCGACGAGGCACATCCGGCAGTTGCCGGCAATCGACAGCCGCTCGTGGAAGCAGAAGCGTGGAATTTCGGCGCCCGCCGCCTCACAAGCCTGAAGAAGTGTGTATTCGGCCGGAACGTCGAGTTCCTTGCCGTCGATGACAATCTTGCTCACGCGCTGATCACCCCACGGAAGGCCAACATGCGATCAATGGTCATCTCATCCGACTCGCAGACACCATCAGCGCCCTAGGGAAATAGGCTCCCTCGCCCGCACTTACCCGCATTTCTGGCTCATCCACGCCTTGATATGCGCCAGATGGCTCCAGCCGAAGGCAAAGTCGCTATCGCCGTTCCGCGCTAGATGATCGAGTCGCGCCATCGCCTCTTCCAAGTCCGGAATATGCCCAGCCGGTATCGACCACATAACAAAATGCGGCGCCTGAGGGCTTTCGAACCCATTCGCCCTTGCGGCTGTAGAACTGCTTGTGGACTGTCGCCCACACAAAGCGCTCGAGCACTTCCACATTCTCCCACACCGACAGGTTGACCGCCATCGTCGGGTCGCCTGCAGGACGGATCGCAGTCGCATTGTTGCTTTCGTCCTTGAGCCGCCACACGAATCCCTCGCTGCGCTCCGCGAGAGCGTTGATGCGATCGAGGTTCGTCATGAAGGCGGCCATGTGGGGATCGTCGGTCGGATAACGGAACCGGCCGATGTTGAGCTGGGAAATGTAGTGCGTCATGCCCTACTCCGCCGCCGCGAGCGCCGGCTCGCTGTGCGGATTGGCGGCGTATTGGTCAATGCGCCGCTCGATCTCGGGTCGGAAATGGGCGATGAGCCCCTGAATTGGCCATGCGGCTGCGTCGCCGAGGGCGCAAATCGTGTGCCCTTCGACCTGCTTGGTCACGTCGAGCAGCATGTCGATTTCGCGCTTTTGCGCGCGACCCTGAACCATACGCTCCATCACGCGCCACATCCATCCAGCGCCTTCGCGGCACGGCGTGCACTGGCCGCAGCTTTCGTGCTTATAAAAATATGACAAACGCGCGATAGCGCGGATGATGTCGGTCGACTTGTCCATCACGATCGCGGCGGCTGTGCCGAGACCGGACTTGAGCTTCGCGAGCGAATCGAAGTCCATCGGGCAGTCAATGATCTGAGGGGCAGGGACGAGACGCACAGACGCCCCTCCGGGAATGACTGCGAGCAGATTGTCCCAGCCACCGCGCACGCCGCCGCAATGCTTTTCAATCAGCTCGCGGAACGGGATCGACATCGCCTCTTCAACGTTGCACGGCCTGTTGACGTGACCTGAGATGCTGAAGACCTTGGTGCCAAAATTGTTAGGAGCCCCAAAACTTGTGAACCAGGACGCGCCACGACGCAAAATTGTCGGCGCCACGGCGATCGACTCGACGTTGTTAACAGTAGTGGGGGAACCGTACAGCCCCATGCCGGCGGGAAAGGGCGGCTTCATGCGCGGCATGCCTTTTTTGCCCTCGATCGATTCAAGCATCGCCGTTTCTTCGCCGCAAATATAGGCTCCCGCGCCATGATGGACGTAGAGATCGAATGGCCAGCCGTGAACATTGTCCTTGCCGATGAGACTGGCCTCGTAGGCCTCCTCGACTGCACCCTGGAGATTTGTGCGCTCTTTGATGAATTCGCCGCGCACATAAATGTAGGCCGCGTGTGCGCCCATAGCGAATGACGCGAGCAATGCGCCTTCGACCAGCGTATGCGGATCGTTCCGCATGATCTCGCGATCCTTGCAGGTCCCCGGCTCCGATTCGTCGGCGTTGATAACGAGGTAGTGTGGGCGCTTGGGATCGATGGTCTTCGGCATGAACGACCATTTGAGACCGGTGGGGAACCCCGCCCCCCCGCGGCCCCGCAAGCCTGAGGCCTTCATTTCGGCGATGATCCAGTCGCGCCCCTTGTTGATGAGCGCCCTGGTCCCATCCCAATTGCCGCGCGCTCGCGCTCCTTTGAGGCCGCGATCGCCAAGGCCATAAAGGTTAGTGAAGATGCGATCCTTGTCTTCCAGCATCGCTCAGTTCCCGATCTTTCCCGTCGGCGTTTGATCGTTTGCGGGCGCGCTCGGGCGGTCCCGTCCGTCACTTCCGTATAATGTCGTCAGTGACGTTAAACCTCCAACCGGCTCGGACGAGACGCGTCCGATCTGCGAGCCCGTCTTGACTGGCCGACCGGTAGCTAGATCGTCGAGCAGGCTGCCGAAGCTTTCCGGCGTCAGGTCCTCGTAATAGTCGTCATTGATCTGGACCATCGGCGCGTTGCAACAGGCGCCGAGGCATTCGACCTCGATCCATGAAAATACCCCATCCGGACTAACATGGCCCTGTTCGCCGATGCGCTTGCGGCAGACCGCCTTGATTTCGTCAGAACCGGACAACATGCACGGGGTCGTGCCGCAGACCTGCACGTAGTGGCGCCCGACCGGATCCAGATTGAACATCGTGTAGAAGGTCGCGACCTCGAGCACTCGGATGTTCGGCATATCCAGCATCGCCGCAACTTTTTCGATCGCGACTCGGGGAAGCCAGTAACCATTTTGCTTCTGCGCGCGCCACAACAGCGCGAGTACCGCCGAGGCCTGCCGGCCAGGAGGATATTTCGCTATTTCCCGATCCGCCCACGCCTTGTTATCGAGCGTGAACTCGAAGCTTGTCGGTTGCTCGTCAGCAAGGCGGCGAACGGACATCGGTCAAACGTTCCTCGAGTGCAGCGTCATCCTGAAGCGCTTGCCCGCGACCGCGATCATCGGTCGACTTCTCCGAACACAATGTCGAGCGAGCCGAGAATCGCGCTGATGTCGGCCAGCATGTGCTTGCGACACAGAAAATCCATCGCCTGAAGATGCGCGAAGCCGGGCGCGCGAAGTTTCACCCGGTAGGGCTTATTAGAGCCATCGGACACCAGATAAACGCCGAACTCGCCCTTGGGTGCTTCGACTGCGGCGTAAACCTCACCAGCGGGCACCTTATAGCCCTCGGTGTAGAGCTTAAAATGGTGGATGAGCGCCTCCATGGACCGCTTCATTTCGGCGCGTCGGGGCGGTGCAACTTTGCCGTCGTCCGTCACCACCGGCCCTTCTCCCTCGGCCGAGTTCAGCTTCTGGCAGCACTGTCGCATGATCTTTACCGACTGGCGCATCTCTTCCATGCGGATCACATAGCGATCATAGCAGTCGCCGTTCTTGCCAACGGGGATATCGAAATCCATTTCCTCGTAGCATTCGTAGGGCTGCGCCTTGCGCAGGTCCCATGGGGCGCCCGAGCCACGCACCATGACGCCGGAAAAGCCCCACGCCCAGGCATCCGTCAGCTTGACCACCCCGATATCGACGTTGCGCTGCTTGAAGATGCGATTTCCTGTGAGCAGGGTCTCCAGATCGTCGCAGACCCGAAGGAACGGATCGCAAAAGGCCTCAATGTCGTCGATGAGTTTGCGCGGCAGATCCTGATGGACGCCGCCCGGCCGGAAGTAGGCCGCATGCATGCGCGAGCCGCTGGCGCGCTCGTAGAAGACCATTAGTTTCTCGCGCTCCTCGAACCCCCAAAGCGGCGGCGTTAGGGCGCCGACGTCCATCGCCTGCGTGGTGATCTGGAGCAAGTGCGACAACAAGCGACCGATCTCGCAATAAAGCACACGGATAAGCTGGCCACGCCGAGGAACCGAAATGCTGAGCAGCCGCTCGACTGCCAGCGCGTACGCATGCTCCTGATTCATCGGCGCGACATAGTCGAGCCGATCGAGATAGGGCACGTTTTGCAGGTAAGTACGAGCCTCCATGAGTTTTTCGGTGCCCCGATGCAGGAGGCCGATATGCGGGTCGACGCGCTCAACCACCTCACCGTCAAGCTCGAGCACGAGACGCAGCACGCCATGCGCGGCCGGATGCTGAGGCCCGAAGTTGATCGAGAAGTTGCGGAGGTTGTGCTCGTTCATGGCTCGACTACCTACTACCGTCCGTCGCCTTTCGCCTTCTCATCCCCTGGCAGCGGCGGTCCCTCCCACGGGCTTAGGAAATCAAACTGACGGAATTCCTGATTGAGCCGCACCGGATCGTAGCGCACACGCTTTTCCGCATCGTCGTAGCGCACCTCAACGAAACCGGTCATCGGGAAGTCCTTCCGCAGCGGGTGACCATCAAAGCCGTAATCGGTCAGAATGCGGCGCAAATCCGGATGGCCCTCGAAAGCGACCCCGAACAGGTCATAGATCTCGCGCTCGAACCAGTCGGCGCCTGGATAGACGGCGGTCGCGCTCAGAACCGCCGTATCCTCGTCGGTTTCGATCTTGACCCGGACCCGTCGGTTCAGCTTCGGCGAGAGCAGATGGTAAACGACTTCAAAGCGTTTCTCACGCTGGGGATAGTCGACCCCAGAAATATCGACGATTGAAACGAACTGAGCGGAAGAATCGTCGCGAAGAAATTGGAGTGTTTCAATAATGCGCGCAGGATCAACCGTTAGCGTCAGCTCGCCAAACGCGAAGGCGGATCTCACCACCGCGCCAGCCGCCCCGGCGGCCAGTTTGGTCGCGATGGTCTGAAGTTCATCGTCCATTCGCTCAACTCTCGCGTTTTGCTTCGCTCCCGCGTGTAATCAGCGTTCGATCGTCCCGGTCCGGCGGATTTTCTTCTGCAACATCAGCACTCCGTAGAGTAGCGCCTCGGCGGTAGGCGGACAGCCCGGGACGTAGATATCGACCGGGACGATGCGGTCGCAGCCGCGCACAACCGAATAGGAATAGTGATAGTAGCCGCCGCCATTGGCGCACGAGCCCATCGAGATGACATAGCGCGGCTCAGGCATCTGGTCGTAAACCTTGCGCAGGGCCGGCGCCATCTTGTTGGTCAGCGTCCCAGCGACGATCATCACGTCTGACTGGCGAGGACTCGCGCGAGGCGCGAACCCGAAGCGCTCGACATCGAACCGTGGCATCGAGACCTGCATCATCTCGACCGCGCAGCAGGCAAGTCCGAAAGTCATCCACATCAGCGAGCCGGTACGCGCCCACTGGATGAGGTCGTCGGTTGTTGTGACAAGAAAGCCCTTGTCCGCGAGTTCGTCGCTTATCGAGCCGTAGTAGCGATCCTCCGGCCGGAGCGGCGTGCCCGTCAATGGATCAAGAAGAGCGGCCGCGCCAAGCGCGACAGTCGGGCTGGAGCTTAGTCCCATTCCAGTGCTCCTTTGTTCCATTCGTATACAAACCCAATGGTCAACACCGCAAGGAAGATCATCATTGACCAGAATCCCAACGCGCCAATGTCATGGAAGACGATCGCCCAGGGAAACAGGAACGCGACCTCAAGATCGAAGATGATGAAAAGGAGCGAGACGAGGTAGAACCGTGCGTCAAAGCGCATGCGAGCATCGTCGAACGGAGGAAAACCGCACTCGTAGGGCGAAAGCTTCTCGCTGTCGGGGGCTCGGTAGGCGACGAAAAAAGGAGCGATCAACAGTGCTCCGCTGATGAGAGCTGCGATGATTATGAATACGAGCAGCGGAATGTAATCGGAAATAAGGCTCGGCATGGCCTCGCTCGTCGGATTATCGGTTGCGCGCCACGCCTCGCGAAGCGGATGTCCCCAGCGTCAACGCGTATCGCAGCGCAGCGTAGCATGCAAGACGAAAGGCTCCGATTCGCCGCCACGACATCTCATAGACTGCGCGGCGCCCATGCCGAGGGAGTTTACTATCGCCTCCGCGGTTAGGGTCGCGAGCTTAGAGGCAGACAGAAACTAATTTTGAGCTCGGAGCTATGAAGCATGCTCGTGACCGCGGCGAAGGCGCTGTACCTTGCGAACTAAGCAATCGACGGAGCAGGGCGAAGATGGCGAGAGAGACGGGACTTGAACCCGCGACCTCCGGCGTGACAGGCCGGCGCTCTAACCAACTGAGCTACTCCCCCACTGGAGCACGAGCGGATAAGCCAGGCTTGCTCCCAAGTCAAGGATCGCAAGCGGTCGCAAACAAGAGCTGCAGATCGGCCCCGCGCTTGCCGAAAGGGCAAAATCAGAATTGGCTTGTCGCCAATGACCAGCGCCGCATTTCATCCCGCGTGAGAACATGCACAGTGTCGGGGGGCAGCGATTCTGCTCTTCGCACCAGCGCCGGGTCCACACCCATCCTTCGTGCGTAGCGCCCCAGCACCGCGACCATCGGGGGATCCGCGAAACTGCGCTGTACATGCGACCCGAAGAGACCTCCGCCCTCGCTTTCGACGATCGACATTCGGTGCAGCCCGACCTCGCTGCCGGGGGGCGCCACACGGCGCACGGCGCCCATGAGTGCGTAAACGCAGGCTGACAGACATTCGCCGACGTACGGTCCCGGATCGCCATCCGCGTCGAATTGTCCAACGACGCCAGCGATGTGCAGCCCCCGCAGTATATGGCCGAAGACCATGGAAGCGACGACATTGCCGCCGCGGGAGTTGAAAAACACGATTCGCCGCAACTTGGAGTTCGAGTTGCCCGACTTGAGAAAGTTGACAAAGGCCTGTGGGGTCTGAGCCTCAATCACGCCGTCGGCTGCGATGACATCGGGACAATGTCGGCCGCATTCGTGGGATTCAAGCGGCGCCACGCGGAAACTCATCGACGGGCCGTGATTTTGGGCCGCAGCCGGAGTGACCGCGGCCGCCATAAATGCGAATGCCGCAGCCAGCATGAACAAGCTCAGCGACCTCAAGACGGTGGGCGGTGACGGGCTCGAACCGCCGACCCTCTCGGTGTAAACGAGATGCTCTACCAACTGAGCTAACCGCCCTTGCCGCCGCCGGTCGCCTCGTCCGGCAGCTGCAGGATAACAGGCTCGCGGCAGGCTCGCCAAGCGCCGGCGGCGAAGTGCGAAGAGTGACGGGCACGCGACCGAGCGGCCCGAGGCCGCGCGGCGCAGACTGTGGCGTATTGACCTATTTTTTGGCCGACTTCTTGTTGAGGCTCGCCTTCAGCGCGGCGCCTGGCTTAAAGCGTGCGTTTCTCGACGCCGCGATTTTTATTTCCTTGCCAGTCGCCGGATTGCGTCCCTTTCCCGCGGCGCGCTCACGCACCGAAAAGGTGCCGAAACCCACGAGCCGCACCTCCTCGCCCTTCCTCAAGGTGTCGACAATACCCTCCAGGACAGCCTCGAGCGCGGCAGCGGCGGAAACCTTAGTTAATTCCGCTTCCGTCGCGATATGATCGACGAGCTCAAGCTTGTTCATTATTTGCCTCTCCGTTCCACTGCGGCGCTCGGTTGTCGGCGCCAATTCCGAAGTCCGGCGCCTTCATCGCCGCCGCCGCGCGCTCATACCCGTCCGTCCCCCTCGAAAGCGCTCATCGGCGCCCCGTCGAATTGACAGCAGAGTCCGACACATAGCTCGCCGTTTCATGGAAGGAACGCAAGCGTTCGCCGGCGCCAATAAGAAAAAAAGAGCCCAAAACTGACTTCCACGCAAAAAAATCGGCGTGAATTCCCGAGAATTCGCGCCGATCTTGTGAAGCGGCCCCCCTTCGCGGCACCAGGGACTGTCGTCTCCGGTGCGAGGGCAAACGGCCCTCAGTGCGCGATGAGCCCTTGGCCGTCGTCCTCAGGCGGCCCGGAAGGCGGCCGCGCAACCACGTCCTCTTCCCAAACGATCGGAATCGGCCGACGAACGAGGGCATGCGCGAGCACTTCGTCCATTCGGGAAACCGGCACGATTTCGAGGCCGTTCTTTACCGAGCTCGGAATCTCGGCCAGGTCCTTGACGTTGTCCTCCGGTATGAGGACCTTCTTGATGCCACCTCTGAGCGCCGCTAACAACTTCTCCTTGAGCCCCCCGATCGGAAGCACCCGCCCGCGCAGCGTGATCTCGCCGGTCATGGCGATGTCTCGCCGCACCGGGACGCCAGTCAGCATCGAAACGATGACCGTCGCCATGCCAACGCCCGCAGAAGGCCCGTCCTTAGGCGTCGCGCCCTCGGGCACGTGCACGTGGATGTCGCGCTTATCGAACAAAGGCGGCTCAATTCCGAAATCGACCGCGCGCGAGCGCACATAGGACGCCGCAGCCGAAATCGACTCCTTCATCACGTCCTTGAGATTTCCGGTCACCGTCATGCGGCCTTTGCCCGGCATCATGACCCCTTCGATTGTGAGCAATTCGCCGCCTACCTCCGTCCAAGCCAGCCCGGTCACGAGTTCGACCTGATCGTCGGCTTCGATCTCGCCGTAGCGGAATTTGGGGGGCCCGAGGAACTCGGCGACGTTCTCGCCATTGACGACGATAGCCTTACTCTTGTGGGTAAGGATCTCCTTCACTGCTTTGCGGGCAAGATTGGAAATCTCACGCTCGAGGTTGCGGACGCCGGCTTCACGCGTATAGCGCCGGATGAGCTCGGTGATGGCGCTGTCCCCGACCACCCATTCCTTGGCGTCCAGCCCGTGCTTGCTCATCGAGTTGGGCAGCAGATGCCGCTTGGCGATCTCCAGCTTCTCGTCTTCCGTGTAGCCGGCGATACGAATGATCTCCATCCGGTCCATTAGCGCGGGCGGAATGTTGAGAGTGTTGGCGGTGGTCACGAACATGACGCCGGATAGATCATAATCGACTTCAAGATAATGGTCGTTGAACGTCGAGTTCTGTTCGGGATCGAGCACTTCGAGCAACGCAGACGATGGATCGCCGCGAAAATCCATGCCCATCTTATCGATCTCGTCGAGCAGGAATAGCGGATTCGACGTCTTGGCCTTGCGCATCGACTGGATAACCTTGCCCGGCATCGAACCGATGTAGGTGCGCCGATGCCCACGAATTTCCGCTTCGTCGCGCACGCCGCCGAGCGACATGCGAACGAATTCGCGGCCCGTCGCTTTCGCGATGGACTTGCCGAGCGAGGTCTTGCCGACACCGGGCGGACCGACGAGGCACAAGATCGGCCCGGTCAGCTTGTTGGCGCGCTGCTGCACGGCTAGATATTCGACGATACGCTCTTTGACTTTGTCCAAACCGAAATGATCCGCGTCCAAAATCATTTGCGCGGTCGGGAGGTCCTTCTTGATCTTCGACCGCTTCTGCCAAGGGATCGACAGCAGCCAATCAAGATAATTGCGTACGACCGTGGCTTCAGCCGACATCGGCGACATTTGCCTGAGTTTCTTGACCTCGGCGAGCGCCTTCTCCCGCGCTTCTTTAGTCAGTCTGGTCGACTTGATACGCTCCTCGAGCTCGGACATTTCGTCCTTGCCGTCCTCGTCGCCGAGCTCCTTCTGGATCGCCTTCATCTGTTCGTTAAGATAATATTCCCGTTGAGTCTTCTCCATCTGCCGCTTGACGCGCGTCCGGATGCGCTTCTCAACTTGGAGCACGGAAATCTCGCTCTCCATCAACGCTAGACACTTCTCGAAGCGCTTCGCGATGGAGCGCATCTCTAAGATCGCCTGCTTGTCGGAGAGTTTGACCGCGAGATGGGAAGCGATGGTGTCGGCGAGCTTGCCGTAGTCGTCGATCTGATTGACCGCGGTCACGACCTCGGGCGAGATCTTCTTGTTGAGCTTCACGTAACTCTCAAACTCGGACACAACCGAGCGCGACAAGGCCTCCGCCTCGATCTTCTCGATCGGCTCATCGGCAATCGCCAGAGCCTCAGCCTGGAAAAAACCATCTCCTGACACGAACCGCGTCACCTGGGCGCGGGTAGAACCCTCGACGAGCACTTTGACCGTGCCGTCGGGCAGCTTGAGCAACTGCAGAACGCTGGCAAGAGTACCGGCGGAGAAAATAGCGTCGGGCGCCGGATCGTCGTCGGCGGCGTTCTTCTGGGTCGCAAGCAGGATCGGCTTGTCGGACTTCATCACCTCCTCGAGCGCACGAATTGACTTTTCGCGCCCGACGAACAATGGGACGATCATATGCGGGAACACGACGATGTCGCGCAATGGGAGGACGGGATAGACGTCGAGCGTCCCGGGGACGATGGACTTATGTTGGTTGGTCATGGCCATCCTGAACTTCGCGAGCCGACGTGTCCGTCCACTCCGCATTTTCTTGGTTTACAGATCTTCGACGAAAGGCCGCCCTAAAAGAACGGACACGAACCAAATTCCGCGAAAAGTTGCCAATTTCACGCACTGAACATTGTGCCTGATCAGCATGGGAATTGAGGATCCATGCCAAAAAACATGGGTTTGCGCCACACGACTTTCAAGCGGCGCGCAAATCAGGAGGCGCCGTCAGCTCGCGCGCTCGGCGCGCTCCGCATAGATATAGAGTGGGCGAGCCTTGCCTTCGACGACCTCGGGACCGATGACGACTTGTTCGACGCCATCGAGGCCCGGCAATTCAAACATTGTGTCAAGCAAGATGCCTTCCATGATCGAACGGAGGCCGCGGGCGCCTGTGCGCCGCTCGATCGCCTTCTTGGCGACGACTCCCAGGGCCTCCTCCTGAATTGTCAAGTCCGTGTTCTCCATCTCGAACAGACGCTGATATTGTTTGACCAGCGCGTTCTTTGGTTCCGTCAAGATCTTCTTCAGGGCGTCCTCGTCGAGATCTTCGAGCGTCGCGATGACGGGTAGGCGGCCGACGAATTCGGGAATGAGGCCGAATTTCAGCAGATCTTCTGGCTCGACCTCGCGGAACACTTCGCCTGTGCGTCGGTCGTCAGGCGACTGAACCTTGGCGGAAAAGCCGATCGAGGTGCCCTTGCCGCGCGCCGAAATGATTTGCTCGAGGCCGGAAAAAGCCCCGCCGCAGATGAACAGGATATTCGTAGTGTCGACCTGCAAAAACTCCTGCTGAGGATGCTTGCGCCCGCCTTGCGGAGGAACGCTTGCAATCGTACCCTCCATGATCTTGAGCAGCGCCTGCTGCACGCCCTCGCCCGACACATCGCGGGTAATCGACGGATTGTCGGACTTACGGCTGATCTTGTCGATCTCGTCGATGTAGACGATCCCGCGCTGCGCCCGCTCGACGTTATAGTCGGAAGCCTGTAACAGTTTCAGGATGATGTTCTCGACGTCCTCGCCGACATAGCCAGCTTCAGTCAGAGTTGTTGCGTCGGCCATTGTGAACGGGACGTCGAGGATCCGCGCAAGCGTTTGGGCGAGGAGCGTCTTGCCCGATCCGGTCGGGCCAATCAGCAGAATGTTTGATTTCGCCAGTTCGACGTCGCCGTGCTTGGTGGCGTGATTAAGGCGCTTATAGTGATTATGAACCGCGACCGACAGCACCCGCTTGGCTTGAGGCTGGCCAATCACATAATCATCTAGAACCTTGCAGATCTCTCGCGGGGTCGGGATGCCATCCTTGCTTTTGACAAGCGCGGTCTTGCTCTCCTCGCGGATAATGTCCATGCACAATTCGACGCATTCATCGCAGATGAACACGGTGGGCCCGGCGATGAGCTTGCGGACTTCATGCTGGCTCTTGCCGCAGAACGAGCAATAGAGCGTATTTTTGGCGTCGCCTTCGGCCTTGGCCATCGCATCTTCTCCATTTAGGCCGCTTCCGCCGAAGCGAGTCGTCAAACGCCTGACCGAGCAGCCTAACCAAACCACCCTAACGAAACGTAGCCTTCGGGCCTGTCTCGCATTTCCCTTCCGTCCGCCGCCATTGGGTCGGAACGGGATTTGACAAGCAACCACCAATTTGTACGCAAAATCAAGGCCACGCCGCAAATTTCGTTGCGGCCGACCGCCCAAACTAGAAAAAGATACGCGGTTGACGGCCCGCGGCTACGCCTTCGCTTCTTCCAACTCGACCGCGCGTTTGGTTGTCACCTCATCGACGAGCCCGAAAGCCTTCGCCTCTTCCGCCGACATGAAATGATCCCGATCCAACGTTCTTTCAATGGCTTCGTAGGACTGACCCGTGTGATGTACGTAGATCTCATTGAGTTTTCGCTTGACCTTGAGAATATCCTCGGCGTGCCTCTGGATATCCGAAGCCTGCCCTTGAAAGCCGCCAGACGGCTGGTGGACCATGATGCGAGAATTGGGCAGAGCGAACCGTGAGCCTTTCTCACCCGCGGCGAGCAGAAGCGAACCCATCGACGCCGCCTGTCCAATGCACATTGTCGTCACTTTGGGACGAATAAACTGCATCGTATCGTAGATAGAAAGACCCGCTGTAACAACCCCCCCGGGGGAATTGACGTAAAGAGCAATTTCCTTCTTCGGATTATCGGCCTCGAGAAAAAGCAACTGAGCGACAATCAGCGACGCGGAGACGTCATCGACTGGACCGACCATGAAAATGATGCGTTCGCGCAACAGTCGCGAGAAAATGTCGAACGAACGCTCCCCCCGCGCCGACTGCTCGATGACAATCGGCACAAGATTATTGGTATAATAGTCGACGAGATCGCGCATTAGAGTCCTTTTTTTACCGGCAACACCCGACGCCCCTCACTTGGCGCGGACCCAACATAGGCGCCCGGGGCCGTCCGGAAAAGAGGAGGCTGTTCCCAGCTAGACACCCGCCCGCTCATTCAAAATCCTGTGGCACGCTCGACAGCTCATCATCCAGCGGCTTGAGGAGTTCTTCCCTGCCTACCTTCCGCTCTTCGACCTTGGCGAGACCGAGGATATGGTCGACAACTTTCTCTTCGTAAATCGGAGCCCGTAGCTCGGCCAACGCTTGGCTGTTGTTGCGGTAGAAATCCCAGACTTGCTTTTCCTGGCCTGGGAACGACCGGGCTCGAGCAACGAGGGCCTGGGTCATTTCATCGTCCGCGACCTTTATCTCCGCCCTCGTCCCGACTTCGGCCAGCAGAAGCCCCAGACGCACCCGCCTCTCAGCAATCTTACGATAGTCGGCCTGCGCCGCCTCCTCCGTCGTGTTCTCATCAGCAAAGGTCCCCCCCGAGGCCTGCTGCTCGCGAGTGACTTGCTCCCAGATAGAATTGAACTCCTGATTCACCAGCCCTTCCGGCAGCTCGAACGAATAAAGTTTGTCCAGCTTATCGAGAAGCTGGCGCTTAACTTTATCGCGCGAGACGCGCGCGTACTCGGCGGCGAGCCGATCGCGAATCGTCTCCTGGAGCTTGTCGAAATTCTCCGCTCCCATGCTCTTGGCCAATTCATCGTCGAGGGAGAACGGGTCGCGCGTGGCGACGGCTTTCACCGTCGCGTCGAAATCGGCGGTCTTCCCCGCGAGCGCGCGCACGGCGTACGCCTCAGGAAAAGTGGCTCGAACCGTGCGTTTGTCGCCCACGGCGACACCGAGGAGCTGGTCCTCGAACCCAGGCAGAAACGTGTTCGAGCCGAGCGCGACCTGGATATCCCTCCCTTCGCCGCCTTCGAAGGGCACACCCTCAATCGTTCCGTCGAAATCGATCGTGACCCGGTCGTGGATTTCGGACCTCGCGCCGGCGGCCTTTTCGCTGTACGAACGGCGCTCTTCAGCCAACCGATCGAGCGCGGTCTCGACGTCTGACGGCTCGACATCCGCAGTTAAACGCTCGAGTGAGATTTGCGAGAAATCGCCAATCTCGAACGCCGGCAGCACCTCGAGCGCGATCTTGAAGTTAAGGTCGCCGCGTGCCTCGAGCGCGGCGTCAATGGCCGCCTGATCGTTCGGAAGCTCGACCTTTGGCTCGCGGGCGAGACGCAGGTGGTTGTCGTCGACGATCTTCTTGTTCGCGCTTGCAATTGCTTCCTGCACCACGTCGGCCATCACTGACTTGCCGTAAACCTTACGCAAGTGCTCCACCGGCACCTTGCCAGGCCGGAATCCGTTGATGCGGACCTTCGCCTTTAGGTCCGCCAACTGCCCATTGAGCTTGGCGGCCAGGTCGCTGGCCGGCAACGAAATGTCGTACTCCCGCTTAAGTCCCTGGCTTAGCGTCTCAGTTACCTGCATCTGGGTTCCGCCTTGTGGTCATCGCGGCCGACAACCGCGGTTGGCCGATACTTGCCGATCGAACGATCGTCAATTGGTCCCGGACGCATTCGCGGTCGCGAAGGAAATGGTGCGGGCGGAGGGACTCGAACCCCCACGACTTTCGCCACCGGAACCTAAATCCGGCGCGTCTACCAGTTCCGCCACGCCCGCCGCGAGCGCCGGCTTGACGAGGCCGATTTGCTTTCGGCGCTCTATACCAGCTTGTCCGCCCTCCGCCATAAAAAAATACGGAGCTGACACGCCCGTCGGCTCATTTGCGCACCACCGCGGCGATCGCGATGGTGAAGAGGACCGCCGCAAGCAGGATGCGGGTTGCGCCGTCGGTGCGCACGGCTAAGAAGGCCGGCGCGAACAGAAAGCGCCCGAACGCGGTGAAAATCGCGACGAAACCAAGGGATATGGCGACCTTATGCATGGATTTGCCCTTTTCGGCGCAAGCCAATCGTCAGCATTTTCGGCGCCGCGCGCAATGGGCCAAAATGGGACAAATGGCGTGACTCCGAACCGCCGCATCGTTCTCGTCGGTGGTCTTGCGGCGGCCCTGTGGCGCCTTTGCGCCCGAGCGCGAGCGGACGCGCCTAATCCTGCGGCTGAGAGCATTCTCTACCTCGAAGCCGCGCCAGCGAGGTTTCAACTCGCTGAGGCCGCCGCGGAACCGGCGGCTGCATACGCCTATGCTGGCGCAATTCCTGGCCCTCTCCTGCGGCTCAGGCAAGGCGAAGAGTTGAGGCTGAAGTTCGCCAACAAGCTGGCCGAGCCCACCACATTGAGCTTTCCTGGCTTACGCGCGGCGAACGCGGCTGCCGGAATAGGAGGTCTCACGCAAGAGAGGCTCAAACCTGATGCGAGCGCCGAGATCCGCTTCGTCCCCCCCGATTCCGGCTTCAATCTTTATCTGCCGCGCGCCGGCTCGACCGACGTCTCCCAGCAAGGGCGCGGGCTCTTCGGCCCGATCATCGTCGACGAGCCGAAGGCGCCGGATGTCGACCTCCACGCGGCGGTGGTGTTGTCCGACTGGACCCTCGACCCGAGCGGCCAGATCAAGGACGATTTCGCCGACCCAGCCATTGGCCGGGGAAGCGGGCGCAAGGGCGGCGTCATGTTCGCGAACAACGGGGTCGCGCCATTGAAGCTGAAGGCTCAATCGGGCGCCCGCGTCAGGCTGCGTCTTGCCAGCGCCGCGACCGCGCGTCTCGCGACCGTCATGATAGGCGGCGCAAGGATCCACGTCGTGGCCGTCGACGGCCAGCCAAGCGAGCCATTCGAACCCCTCAACAATCAGTTCCCGATGGGTCCTGGCGCCCGGTTCGAACTGATGTTCGATATGCCGCCCGACCCCGGCGCCGACGTTCGTCTCGACCTGCGCGGCGACACTGGCGCGGCCGACCAACCCTTCGTTGTGATCATGTCGGAGGGCAAGCCGATGGACGCGCGCGCCGAATCGCCTGGGCTCGCCGCCAATCCGCGACTTCCGACGGAAATAGCGCTTGAATCCGCGAGGCGTTGCGATTTTGTCATCAGTGGCGGCGGCTCAGCGCCATTTGCGATCAACGGCGCAACCTTCATCGACTGGGCGCCAAAGCCAGCCTATGTGATCCCGCGGGGCCAGCCCACCGTGTTTGCGCTCGCCAACAAAACGGCGGTCGTCCAGGCCATCCGGCTATGGGGCCACGTCGCGCGGCTCTTGCATTCGATGGACGACGGATGGGAGCCCTATTGGCGCGACACCATCCTCATCCAGCCCGGGCGCAGCGCCATGGTCGCGTTCGTCGCCGACAACCCCGGCAAATGGCCGCTCGAATCGGCAATCCCCGACCACCGCGCAGCCGGAGTCGGAACCTGGTTTCAGGTAAAGTGAAGCGCCTGACTTTCCGTCCTGATCCGTCTTAAGCGAATGCTCTGTCACGACGAGTCAACAGACAAGCCAGGACGGCACCCCCCTTCACAGCCACTTCTTCCATCGGAAGAACAGATAGGGCCCGACCGCGACAAGCACCATGAGAACAAGCGCTGCCGGATACCCCCACGACCAGTCGAGCTCCGGCATCGTCTTGAAATTCATCCCGTAGATCGAGGCGATCATCGTCGGCGGCATGAAGATGACCGCGAGCACCGAGAACAGCTTGATAATGTCGTTCTGCGCGAGGTTGATGAAGCCGAGGGTCGCGTCGAGCAGGAACTGCACCTTCTGCGCCTTGAAGTTCGCGTCCTGCTCGAGCGACTGGAGGTCGCGCAAAGCGGACTTCGTCGCCTCCCGCACCGGCTTTGGGGCATCTGCGGAGCGCCCCTCAGACATCAGGAACAGCACGAGCCGCTCGAGCTCAACCAGGCTCTCGCGCAGGTTCGAGATCTTTTCGTCCTCGCGGCCGAGCGCCCCGAGGGTCGCGGAATAGACCTTGCTCCGCGCGCTTTGGTCGCCCTTGGCTCGAAAAACCTGTCTTGCGATCGAATCCAGCTCGACGCCGACCTTGTTCAGCGCCCGGGCGGAGCGATCGACAATGGCGTTGATAAGACCGACCGCCACCGCGTCGGGGTGAAGCGCCTGCCTCGGAATCTTGCCCAGCCTCTGACCGAAAAGCTCGAAGGCCTCGCCGCGGTCGTAGCGTACGGTGACAAGCGCTTTCGGACCGAGGACGAAGGTGACGTCAGCGACGTCGGGCGTTTACTCAGCTTCGCTGACGACGCAGGCGTGCAGGTAGCGCACGCCATTTTCGGCATAGTACGATTCGGCGGGCTGAGCGAAGTCGGGATCGGAGCGCGACGGCACCTTGGAGCCAAGATAGCGCTCCACCTTCCGGTCCTCGTCCACGGTCGGCTCGACCATATCGATCCAAACCGCGCCAGGTGGAATCGGCTCGGCCGGGTCGAGGATCTTCCGCTGGAGTCCAACGCTGGTCGCCGTCGCCCCAACGGGATCGGTTTTGACGACATAGTGGACAATCAGCACGGTTCGCCCTCTGCTTCAGCCAAAGCGCGCCGGAGGAATGACACGAAATTCTCATCGCTTTCCTGTGGGGAGCTGAGGAAAAGAGTGGACGGTGGGGAGCTTGGCGCGCGAGCGCGCATCTTCTGCACGCGCTTGAGCGCTTTCAAGAAGTTAAGTCTCTTTTTCTGCAACTCGCAACTCGATCGACCTCCCCGCCTGTCCACGATCGCGCCCGACATTTCGAAATCGGCTGAGATTTTCGGCGAGGACAGCGAAATTGAGGTGACACTGCAGGAATATTCAAAAAAGATGATTATTGTCATATTATTGAATTATTATTTTTATTATTTATATGAATAAATGTCATCAATATATTGTTATCACTAGCGATATCAAATAATCATGGATCGTCCCTATCAACTGGCGTCGCGCTGGTCGCGCCCGTACGAAGCCACTCGTTCCTATAACACGCTGATTTGATTGAGATTTCTTTGGCCGTGGCGACAATATTAGAACATAACACGAACAAAAGCTTGCGCTTTGACGCCGGTGGCGGCATAGTGGGGCAAGTTCGAGAGCTGCGGCTGAACGTGCCGCTCTCCCTCTCGCCCAACTCCCCGCCAGTCGCCTGTCATCGCCGCGTACGCCGGAAGCGTCGCGCCATTGGCCTGTGCGAGCTTCCGCCCCAGCCCCTCAAGGCGACCATGACCCCCACGAACCCGTCGGCCCGATCGAAACGCTCGAGGGTGACCCGCGCCCAGCGTGTTCTCGCTTCGCTCATTGCCGGCGCTGCGGTCGACGAAATCGGCGCGACGAAACTGCTCACTCGCAAGCGGACCGAGAGCATCCTGCGTCAAGAGCTTCGCAACCGCTGGGTCGCGCCGGCCGAAGACTTCGCCAGACTGCAGATCGCGCGGCTCGAGCAGATGATCCTCAAGCTCCTCGAGCGGCTTCAGGAGGGCGACCTCAGGGCGATCGACCGCGCGCTGAAAATCGTCGACCGGCTTGACCGCTATCACGGATTCACGAAGGGGACGCGCGTCCCCGAGCCATACGGCGAAGAGGAGCGCGCTAGACTCCTGAAAAAAGTTAACGAAATCGCAGATAGGCTTCAGCCGGAACAGCCTGCTGAATGAATGACGAACCGGCGCAACCCGCCCAATCTGGCGCGCACCCTCG
Source organism: uncultured Alphaproteobacteria bacterium (assembly GCA_963726105.1). GTDB lineage: Bacteria > Pseudomonadota > Alphaproteobacteria > Rhizobiales > Beijerinckiaceae > Roseiarcus. The sequence goes on along the minus strand of CAVSBJ010000004.1, from coordinate 202,376 downwards.
TCCCGCGACAGGCGGCCGGATCAGGAGCGTCTCCGATTTTCTGAAGCTCGAGCTCGACACGCGCGTGCGCATGTTCGAGGAGATGACGCCGCTCGAATGCGCGCAATTGTTCCATGACTGGACGTTCTGGGCCCGCCCCGAGCAGGCTCCGCCGGACGGCGACTGGATCATCTGGCTCATCCTCGCCGGGCGCGGCGCCGGCAAGACGCGGGCCGGCGCGGAGGCGGTGCGCACCTGGGTGCAGACCCACCCGATCGTCAACCTGATCGGCGCGACCATCGCCGACGCCCGCGACATCATGGTCCGGGGCGAATCCGGCATCCTCGCGTGCTGCCGGCGCGACGAGCGTCCCCGCTTTCTCGCAGCCGACCTTCGGCTCGAATGGCCGAACGGCGCGGTCAGCGCGCTGTTCTCCGCCGAAGAGCCCGACCGGCTCCGGGGCAAGCAGCACATGAAATTGTGGTGCGACGAGCTCGCCGCCTGGCGCCAGCCTGACGCCTTCGATCAGGCGATGCTTGGCTTGAGGCTCGGAGACAAGCCGCAGGCTGTCATCACGACAACGCCGCGCCCAAGCAAGATCATCAAAACTCTGTCGGCGGGCAAGGACACGATCGTGACCCGCGGCTCGACGTTCGACAACAAGGCCCATCTGGCGCGCGCGTTCTTCGAACGCATCACCGCGCGCTACGAGGGCCGCGCGATCGGGCGGCAGGAGCTGTTCGCCGAGATTGTCGAGGAGACGCCGGGTGCTCTGTGGTCGCGGTCGCTGCTCGAGCGCCAGCGCGTTACGCCTGAATCCGCGCCGAAGGAATTCGCCGAGATCGTGGTCGCGGTCGACCCGCCGGCGCGCTCGGGCTCAAAATCCGACGAGTGCGGGCTCATCGTCGCGGCAAAAGCGGAAAGCGGGCTCTTCTATGTGCTCGCCGACCTCACCAGCCAGGGCGAGACGCCGGGCGGGTGGGGGGCGCGGGTCGGCGCCGCCTTTCGCGGCTTCAACGCCAACCGGGTGGTGGCCGAAATCAACAACGGCGGCGACATGGTGACGGAGGTTTTGCGCCAGAGCGAGCCCAACCTGCCGGTGCGCGCGGTTCATGCGACCCGGGGCAAGTTCCTGCGCGCCGAGCCGATCGCGGCGGCCTATGAGCGCGGACTCGTGTTCCATGCCGGCACATTCATGAAGCTCGAGGACCAGCTCTGCGCTTTGACCCCCGATTTCGACCGCCGCGCTGCGGGCTTCTCGCCCGACCGGGCCGACGCGCTGGTCTGGGCGCTGGCCGACCTGCTTGGCGTGGGCCAGGCGAGCACGGGGGGAATGTACGAGTTTTGGACGCGAGGCGGTCGCGAATCTGCGAATCCTAGGGCCCCGTAGTCCGTCGCGCCCACCGCCGTTTATCGACTGAAATGGTCAGGCGGTAAGGAGCCCCCGATCACGCGGATCTCAAATAGCAGCCGGTGTCCGGCGTCGAGGGTGGCTACCGCCGCGGCAGGAAGCCGCCGGCAAGCACCGCATGCAGCGTCGCGCCAAGCTTGCGATTGAAGGCTTCGGCCTCGAATTGGGCATTGACGGCTTCCGTCTTGTCCTCGCGCGGCATTGGGCACTGAGCATCGGCGCCAACGCCGCCCAGGCGCGCGACCGTCGTTCTGAACGCGCTTTCCAGTTGTTCGCGATCGCGCTCGGCGGCGAAAACCTCGGTGATCCAGACGTCGGCGCCGCTCTTTGACGAGGCGACGCAGAAGGTCCAGCGCGGCTGAGCGAGCGCGAGAACGGGCAGAGAAACGATGATTGCGGCCAGCGCGATCGAAATGCGCATCGCCCTCACTGCATGCGTAAGCCAACCGGGCGCGAAACTAGGCGCCAATCCCTAACGGAATACGAAGGCCTCTCACCACCCTTCTGCCGCCATGGCCCGTCGAAAGACGGACGGCCTCTGAGCGGGAGACCCCAAGGAAACGATCCCATGTCGGAACCCGTCAGACGCGCCCTGCCGCCAAGCGTTTTCGCCAGGCTCGCCGACGCGACGCGCTATGTGATCACCGGCGTGTCTCCGGACACCTGGTTCGGGCCGTTGCAGCCGCTTGCGCCGATGGCGCCGCCGGAGGTCAAGGGGCGCCAATGGGACTATCCATTCGGCGCCAACCTCAACTACATCCCACGATCCGAAGACGGCGTTTCGTTCCCCGAATTGCGCGGGCTCGCGGACGCGCTGCCGCTCCTGCGCGCGGTGATTGAAACCCGCAAGGACCAGATCGCGGCGCAGAGCTACGCGATCCGGGTGCGCAACCACGAGGATGTGCCGGCAAGCTCCCAGGCGATCGATCAGGTCACGCGCTTCCTCGCCCGCCCCGACCGGCGCCGTTCGTTCGCCGACTGGCTCAGGATGCTGCTCGAGGAGATGCTGGTCATTGACGCGGCGACCATCTATCCGCGCTACAATCGAGGCGGCTCGCTCTACGCGCTCGACATCATCGACGGGGCGACGATCAAGCCGCTGATCGGCGAGGACGGGCGTGCGCCCGAGCCGCCCGATCCTGCCTACCAGCAGATCCTCAAGGGCATCCCCGCCGCCGACTTCTCGGCTGAGGAGCTCCTCTATCTGCCGCGCAACCCCCGCGCCCATCGGCTCTATGGCATGAGCCCGGTCGAGCAGATCGCGCTCACCGTCAATATTGCGCTCAGACGCGACGCCTCGACCCTCGACTATTACCGCACCGGCTCTTCACCGGACGCCTTCGCCACTTTGCCGAAGGAGTGGACGGCCGACCAGATTCGCTCGTTCCAGGACTATTTCGACGCGCTGATGAGCGGCAACCTTGCGCGCCGGCGGCAGACCAAGTTCATGCCGGCCGACTTCAAGCTGATCGAGGCCCGCCAGCCGCCGCTGAAGGACCAGTACGACGAGTGGCTGGCGCGCATCATCTGCTACGCCTTCTCGGTTCCCGTCTCGCCATTCGTAAGCCAGGTCAACCGCGCGACAAGCGAGACCTTGCGCCAGCAGGCGGCGCAGGAAGGGCTGGTTCCGCTGAAAGCGTGGGTGAAGAACGCGCTCGACCATGTGATCCGTGAGTGCATGTACGAGCCCGGCCTCGAATTTGTGTGGGTCGGCGACGACGCGATCGATCCGCTCGAGCAGGCGCAGACGCTCAACATCCTGGTCGCCGCCGGGATCAAGACGCGCGAGGAGGCGCGGGCGGATCTTGGGCTTGCGCCGGCGGCGGCGCCACCGACTGCCCCCACAGACGCTGTTGCATCTGCAGAGACACCGCCCCGCGCGAACGCAGATCCCAGCGTTTCCGGGCGTTAGAACAAAATAAGAACATTTCCTTGACCGCTTACGCCGGTCGTGGCATAGTCAGCTACAGTGGGAGAAATGGCGGCGGCGATGAGGCCCTGCCCTTCCCTGGTCTTTCAGAAAATTCTTCGTCGCACGCCCGGTCACTGGGCGTGATTTCGCTTGCTTCCTCCGGAGCCTGCATGTCCGCTCTCGACTTGTTCCTGCCACTCGCCAAGGTCGACGTCGACCAGCGCCTCGTCACTGGGGTCGCGACGGCGGAGACGCCCGATCGCTCGGGTGAAATTTTCGACTACGCCTCGAGCAAGCCCTATTTCGAGAAATGGTCTGCGGAGGCCGCCGCGGCAACCGGGGGCAAATCGCTCGGCGCCGTTCGCGTCATGCATACGCCGATCGCCGCCGGGAAGCTGACCGACATCGCCTTCGACGACACGGCGAAGCGCATCACCGTGTGCGCCAAAGTGGTCGACGACGGCGAATGGCGAAAGGTTCAGGAGGGCGTCTATACCGGGTTCAGCCAGGGCGGGCGCTACGTGAAGCGATGGGCCGACCCTGACAGCGGGCTTACTCGCTACACCGCCGAACCGCATGAGATCTCGCTCGTCGATCTGCCTTGCGTGCCCGACGCGACGTTCGATGTGGTCAAGGGCGGGATGATCGAAAAGCGCGCTTTCGCGTCGCACGCCGAGGCGATCGATACGGCCGTCGACGAGAACATGGATGATGACGATTGCGCCGCTGACAAGGGCGAGCTGTCGGCCGGGGAGCGTGAGAAAGACGCCGAAGAGGACGTCGCGTTGCCCGACGGCTCCTATCCGATCCGGTCCGCTAAAGATCTCGAGAATGCCTTGAGGGACTACTACCGAAGCGGCAAGAAAGCGGATGTGAAGGCGCACATCATTGCGCGCGCCAAGGCAATCGGCGCTGAGAGCGCCCTGCCCGACGGCTGGACGGAAACGGCCGATAAGGCGGCGGGTGTCTCCAATTCGCCGGAGACGTCGCAGGCCCCCGATGCGTTGGCTAAGGCCCTGACCTACGCCGCTTTGAAGCTCGATCGCGCGACGGCGGAAAATGCACGCCTGCGCAAGGCGCTCGACAATCTGACGCCCGCGCTCGCGGAGATGACGAACCGCATCGCGGCGCTCGAAGCCCAGCCACTGCCAGCCAAGGCTGCGCTGCGCTCGGTTACCAAGACGGCCGACGGCGCTGATGGCGCTCCGGTCAGCGCCGACGACGCCGTTCGGCGTCTGGCTTCGCTGCCTGCTCATGAGCGCGCGCTCGCGCTCACCAAGCTTAGCCTCGCCAATCCCGGGCCGCCGCGCTTCTGAAGCGCTGCCGCCGGCCAGCTACCCTAAACGTTCAACCGTCGCATTTTGAAGTCCCGACGCCCCGTCGCAGCGAGGCTCTCGAAAGGACCAAAGGATCGCTGACGCCGCGGCGTCGTGCGAGGCGGCGGTCGAAGCTCAGTGGGCCATCGCCTCGCTCACGGCGGCGATCGGTCAACCACTCGAAGCTTCGGCCGCCGCGAATTTTCGGAACCCACCGCCGGTTGGGGTCGATCGTCGCAAGCGCGGGTTTTGTGACCCGCAGTCCAACGTTCCGATGCTTCTCAAGGAGACTCCGAATGACTCCCTTCAAGTCCGTCTTGGCGCTCGTTGCACTATGCAGCGCGCTGACCGGCTGCACATCCGCCGGCCAGCTCACGCCTAGCGCATCGGCCGCGATCAACACTGCCTATAATGACGTCTGTAGCGCCCTGCCGGCGCTCGGTCCGGCCTCCGCGACGATGAACGCCGACGCCAAGAATGCTTACGCTCAGGCGCAAGCGATTTGCGCCGCTGGGGCGCCGACCAACGCCATCGCCGCGGGCGTCGATATTCTGGCGATCGAGAATGCGCTTCTCCCCTACTTCAAGAAAGCGACGGCGCTCGCGCCAAATTAAGAGATTGCCAAGCTGCGTGGGAAATTCGGTAACCTCAATCTCCGCAACCTCAAGTTTGGCGAGTAATTATAATGGAAAGCCGATGGAGTACAAGTGGGCGCGCAAAGGCGCGGCGAATGCGATCAACCCAGTGCCCGTGGGAGAGGCGACGCTCAAGTTGAGAAAGCGGCGCGAGCTCAATTATCCTTGGCGCCTCTTTGACGACGGACTCCGGTTGGACACATTGAAGCGGGTCGCTTCCCGAATTCCAGCTAGCTTAGATCTACACACCTCGACAGCGATCCGCCTTCAGATTAGGCTACGCCTCAAAACCGGCGCGCTGGAGGGCGAAGCGCGATGTATGAGACAGAAAAGGGTTCTCTAAGGTCGTTCCCGTATTTGCACGCGGGGATAGCCCTCCTGTTGGGCGTTGTCTTATTGCTGGCGGCACATTGGTCTTTGCCGCTACATCCCCTTATTGAAGAAATCCTTCAAGAGGTCGGCTTTGCACTCGTTGTGGCGGTAATTATTTGGTCGACATTCGAGGTTTTCTCGCAACAGGATGCCGAGGAGAAATGGAAGGCGCGAGTTGAGCTTATCGCAAAGAATGTTTTCTTTGGTGTGTTTCGACGAAATTTTCCGCCGGGGCTTATTCACGAAGCAAATATCTTGGTGCTTGAGCACAATCTTGTGCGAGGACCGACGACGATTACCTACAGTCTCAGGGATAAAACGTACACTGACAGGTATGGCGTTAGCCAGAAATTTGTTGAGTTAAGCGCGAGGCTTAGGTTCAAGATAAAAAATATCGGCGATGCAAAAACAATATTTGAGGCAAAAGTTGGTATGCCTAACCCTATTATTGATGAACTTAAGGAATTCAGTAAAGTTAAAACGATTCAAATAACTGGGTCGTCGCAAACAGAAATTGATAAGCTTATAGCGAACCGAATGCTCCTCGCACAGGACGAGTTCAAGGAGAAGTTAAAGAACGATTTGTCGTATATGGTGCCTTTCAAGGTCTGTGATGTGTCGATGGCTCCAGGTGAAGAAATCGAGGCAACGTACGAATACTCGATGCCAAAAGAGGAGGATGACACAGAGATCTGTCAGACTTTATACCCGATGGAGTTTGTCAATATCACGGTCGTTGACTGGGGCCCAACTCGAAGGATTGTCCGAGCGCGTTCGATACACCACGTCGACCTGGAGAATGATTTGCCCCGAGACGCTACGGGTACATACAATTATCATTTGGCGAGGTACTTGCTGCCTCACCAGGGGTTCGCCATATGGTGGAAGAGGCTGCCTGAGCCGCAATCGCTCCCACCCGAAGAAACCCGAAAAGCTGACGGGAACGATCCCCGCGGTGGTTGATTGTTAAGTGTCGGTATGTAAGGATTGGGACTGTAAGGTGCTGATAGCGTGCTGCTCGCAGCGACTGTGCTGCTGGTGCCTCCGGTAGGAGGAACCAGCAAGAGGGAGTATTACATATGGCTCTTCGTATAGGAGATGGTGGCACGGTATTCTGATAACGTTGCCAGCCGTAGGACGGCGCGCCGAGACGTCACTTGATGTTGGGCGCGCCGTCGTGCTTAAGATTTTTTTAAAGCTCCATTTTCCGCTTAGAATGGGCCCCAACGAACGTTTTGCCGTTCGACCCGTTTACCTTACGATCACAAAGTTTTTTCAGCCTGCGTCATACTACTGATGCTTGCATGAGTAGTCGCGGCTGATTGCCCCTGGGCGTTGCCAAATCAAGCAGCGAAGCTCGGGATCGCCAATCTCCGCAATCTGAAGTTTGGCGAGTGATCGGGATCTCAGACGAGTGACACGCCGGCCCGTCGCACGACCGGTCTCGTTTGTGGCCCACCCCCTTGCGGTGATCCGACACGATCGAGACGCCCTCGCAGGCTCAGGATCCCGGGTTCCCCACAGCAAGCCCATCGGTCGCGCGTGATCGCGTCCGCCGTCCACCTCCACCTGTCTCGTTAACCCCTATCCGCGCCAAAGGACCAATCTCATGAACATCGCGCTGACGACCCAGGAGACGCTGGGTCTGATGAAGGACTCGCTCGCCAAGAATGTTACGATCTCGACAGGCCTAACGGCATACGACCTGCAGGCGCCGGCGAAGAACCTGTACCCGACGATCACGCCGCTCCGGAATTCGGTGCCTCGCGTCGCGCGCCTGAACCCAGGCGACGCGGCGCATTGGCGTTCAATCTTCGCCACGACCGGTTCAGGATTTGACGCGATGGGCTGGGTTCCGGAAGGCCAGCGTTCCGCGAGCATGTCTTATTCGGCAGTGTCCATCACGCTCCCTTACGTGACCCTTGGCGAAGAAGACACGGTGACCTTCGAAGCCGAGGCCGCCGCCCAGGGCTTCGAAGACATCAACGCCACTGCTACCCTGCGCATCCTGCAGAAGACGATGCGCAAGGAGGAGACTGCGCTGCTTGGCGGCAACACGTCGCTTGCGCTCGGCAAGCCCGGCACACCGACGCTCAGCGCCTCAGGCACGGGTGGAACTCTGCCGGCTACGACCTATTCGGTCATTGTCGTCGCGCTGACATTTGAAGGTTACCGCAATTCAACGCTTGCCGGCGGCGTAGCAACCACAATGACCATCACCGGCAATGACGGCAACACCTACACGTTGAGCGGCGGCTCCTCGCTGCGCAGCAACAACGCGACGCAGGCTGTTTCGGGGGGCCAAACGCTGTTTGCCACTGTCCCGGTCGTCAATGGGGCCGTCGCTTACGCATGGTATGTGGGGGCTGCCGGCTCGGAGACGCTGCAAGCGATCACCACAATCAACAGCGCCGCTTTCAGCGCGCCACTCATTACTTCCGGTCAGCAGCCGGCGACCGCCGTCACCGCTGACAATTCTCGCAATCCCGGGCTGGCGTTCGACGGATTGCTGACGGATGGCTTCAACCCGTCGACGAGCTCGTTCGTGCAGGCATTGCCGTCGGGTACTGCGGGGACCGGCACGCCCCTCACGCCTTCAGGCCGCGGCTCGATCCTCGAGATCGACAATATGCTGCTGCAGATGTGGAACAGCTATCGGCTATCGCCGACTGTGATCTACGTCAACGCGCAAGAGCAGAAGAACATCACGGCGAAGTGCCTGACAAATGCGTCCGGCCCGCTCGTTCGCTATAATGTCGACGCCTCTCAGTCGGCGCCTTACGAATTCACAGCCTCCGGCGTCGTCCGTTGGTATTACAACCCCTTCACCGGCGTCGAGATCCCGATGCCGGTTCATCCGGATCTGCCGCCCGGCACCATCCTGGCCTACTGCGAGCGACTGCCGGCGTGGTATCAATCGAACGAGACGCCCAATGTCGCTGAGGTCCTGACGCGTCGCGACTATTATCGCGTCGATTGGCCGGTCCGCACCCGTCGCCGCGAGTTCGGCGTCTACACCGAGGAGGTGTTGGCCATATACGCCTCATTCGGTATCGGCATCCTCACCAACATCGGCAACGGCTGACGCTCGGCCGCGTGGCGCGTCGCCGCAAGGCGGAGGCGCATGCGCGGTCGTTTCGATTTTGGCCCGTCATTGCGAGCGTTGCATGTCGCCATTCGATCTGACCAATCTCGCGGCCTTAAAAGCCTGGCTCGGACTGCCGCCCGCGCCGGGCCCGAACGATGCGACGCTCTCCGCGCTTGTCACGGCGGCGAGCCGCTCCATCTACGCGGCGCTTAGCCGCCCGAGCCTGCTGCCGTTCTCCTATGCCGAGACGATTGATCTCGAAACCAGCCGTGTCACCTTGAGGCATTGGCCAGTGGTGCAGGTGAACTCAGTGACATGGCGCGGAATCCCCGTTCCGCCCGATGAGAACGCCGACCTCGAGGCGTCCGTCGGGTACGCCCTCGAGCCGGGCGATGGGGTTCCGCCGGGACGACCGCAGGTGCTCGATTTATTCGGGCATCACTACCCGTCGGGGCGGCAGAGCCTGATCGTGTCCTACAGCGCCGGGTATGCGGTTGAAAATGAGGCGCAAGGGGTTCCCACCGCCGCTCCCCTTCAGCTCTCCGCGTTTTCGCCCTATGGTCCCTGGGGATCGGATCTCGGTGTGACTTACACTGCCACCGGCGCGCCGCTGACGGCGGTTTCCGCCTTGCCTGCCGCTGGCCAATATTCGGTCAGCGCCGGCGTCTACTCGTTCTCTGCGGCCGACGCCGGACAATTGGTGTCCATCTCTTACGGGTATGTGCCGCAGGATATCGCGCAGGCAGCCCTGGAATTGGCGGCCGAGCGTTTTCGCGCCGCCGAGCGCATTGGGCTTAAATCGAAGTCGATAGGCGGTCAGGAAACAATCGCCTACGACACGAGCGCAATGTCGGCGGCGATCCAGGGGATGTTGCAACCCTATAAGCGGGTCATCCTCTGATGTCCGCCCTGGAGGTCCGGGGCCTCGAAGAAACTGGGGCGCGGTTCGATGCCTATCCAGCGGCGCTGCAAGCCGCGCTCGGCGCGAAGGCGACCGAACTCGCAGCGGCGCTCACCAATCTGGTCAAAGACAACAAGCTTTCCGGCGCCGTGCTGAATACAAGCTCCGGCGCGCTCCGCGACTCAATCACAGCCAGCGTAACTGCCGACGCGAACGGCGTCCTCGCTTCGGTCGGCTCCGAAGGCGACGTAAAATATGCGGCGATTCAGGAGTACGGTGGCAAGACGAGCGCGCACGAGATCCTGCCGGTTAAGGGCAATGTGCTCGCTTTTGTCGCCGACGATGGTCTGCATTTCGCGCGCCGGATCGAGCATCCTGGCTCGGTGATCCCGGAGCGATCCTATTTGCGCTCGTCGCTTGAGGACATGAAAGACGAAATCCTCGCGGCGTTCACCGACTGCTCGGCCACTGCATGGGAGAATGCATGACCCGCGAAGCGGCCTTCTCCGCATTGTTCGCCGCCGTGTCCTCGGCTTATCCCTGGGGCCTCGCGTCGCGGCGTATGAAGCTATGGAGCGAAGTTCCCGCCGCGCTGCGCCCGGCGTTCTTCCAGCTTGAATCGGGCCCGGAAGCTTATCAATGGGCCTCGCCCGCCACACCAAGGCGGACGCTTGAGGCCAAGCTCTTCCTCTATTTCGACGCTCGCGACCCAATGACGCCTGGCGCGATCGCGATCAACAACGCTCTCGACGCGATCGACGCGGCGCTTGCGCCTGCGGCCTCCAACATCGGCCTCGGCCGCCAAACCCTCGGCGGCGCCGTGTATGACTGCAAGGTTACGGGCGTGCCAGTGCGAGATACAGGCGACCTCGATGGCGACGGCCTCGCGGTGGTCGCGGTGCGACTGATGGGGCCGTGACGCTGCAACATCGCTCATCCCGCTGAACCTTTTTAGGAAACGCTCTGCGTCCGCCTGACAGCAGCGCGACTCTCATACCGACCCATAACGGAGTTCACCCTTATGTTCGTCTTCGGCTCGGGCGTGCTGATCGGCACGCAATTGAACGTCCCCAATCCGACTCCGATCAACTTCGGGTTGATCCAGAAGGTCAGCGTCGACACATCGGTCAGCGTCAAGGAACTGTACGGCCAGTATGCGTTCCCGGTGGCCGTCGGATCCGGCACGCGCAAGGTCACGTGCAAGGCGTCCCTGGCGCGCTTCAGCGGCCAGGCTATCGGGCGCCTATTTTACAATCAGGTCCCGACGCCTGGTTCGACGCTTTCTTCCTTCGCCGAGGTGCATAACGTCCCGCCGACCGGCCCGTTCACGATCACCGTCACGCAGTCGACGCACTTTATCGCCGACCAGGGCGTCACCTATGCCACGACAGGGATTCCGCTGATCACGGTCGCATCGAGTCCGACGCAGGGCCAATATATGTTTGCGGCCGGCGTCTACACTTTTGCTGCCGCAGATGAGGGCCTCGGCGTCCTGATCTCGTATACCTATAGCGTCGCCGCAACGACGCCCTCGACGACTCAAAACATCGCGATCGCCAACCCGCTGATCGGCCCGACGTCGACCTTCAGCGCCACCTTGTTCTCCACTGATCCTACGACGAGTGCGCAGTTCTCGGTAACGCTCAACCAATGCGTCGCCAGCAAGTTCTCGTTCAACACCAATATCGAGGACTTCGCCAAGCCAGACTTCGAGTTCCAGGCGTTCGCCAACGCGGCTGGTCAGGTGATGACCTTCAACTTCGGAGACGCGGCGTGAGCGGGGAGCCATTCGCCATATCGCTCGGCGGAAAGACGTGGTCGGTACCGCATCTCCCGTTCCGCGCAATCAAGGCAATTCAACCAGCGCTGTTTGACGTCTATCTCGCCGCTGGCGGCTCGTCGATGTCGGCCGAATCCGTCGCTCGTCTCAGCGAAGCCCAGCTCGATCGCCTTGCCGAAGCGACGTGGCGCGCGCTCGCCTTCGTCGAGCCCGAACTATCCTTGGCAAACTTTCTCGACCTTCCATTCTCGGTCGGCGAATTGATCCAGGCGTTTCCGTCCGTCGCCAAGGCGGCTGGACTTCGGCCGGGCAAAGTTGAGGATGAAGCTTCGCCGGCTCATGCGACGCAGGAGGCGTCGCAAAGCGTGGGAAAGTCGATTTCGACGCCCTGATCGCTCAGGTCGTCTCCAACACCGGCTGGAGCTGGGACGAAGCACTCGACCAGTTGACTATGCCGCGGTTTCTCGCACTGCGGGCCGAATGGCGGCGCAACCCGCCCGCTCACTGGCTCGTAGCCGCTGCGCTCAAGTATCGATCACCAGACGACGCGCCGCCGGCGCGTCAGCCGACGATTGCGGAATTGAAGGCGGTCTTCCCCAACGGGGCGCTCTAACAAACCCCACCCTCGAGCTCAAGGAGCAGCGATGGCCGACGCAAACGTCTCCGTCAGCTTCAGCGCTTCAACCAACGATTTCGTTTCCCAGGTCAGTGAAGCAAAGGATGCGCTGCAGACCTTTGCAGCCCCATTCGGCGAAATCAATCGGCAGCTGGTCTCGCTCGGGAACGCTTCATCACAGGCCTTTAGCGCCGATCGTCTGGCTCCCTATCGCGACGCGCTCTCCGCGACCCAATCGCTTCAGCAGTCGTTTGCCGCAGATAGCGCGCGCGCGGCGGCGGCTTTGCGCGAAGGCGACGACGCGGCCTATGCCGACGCGGCAAGAGCCGCCCAATTGGCGACCTCAGAAGAGTTGAGGATCCTGGCGGACGCTACGAAGCAGAAACTCGCCCTCTATTCCGAGGAAGCGCGCTTCTTCGAAATCACGCAGCAGCAAAAGGCGTCCCTTTCGCATGAAGCCGTGGACGCGGAATATGCCGCCGAGCTGGCCGCGCTGCAAAGGGAGGAAGCTCTCGGTGATCAGTCGCTAGCGGCGAAACAGCGCGTCGATGACATGGTCATCGATGCGACGCGCCGTCGCGACGATCAGATGGCGGAGTTGAACCGGTCGGCCCTGCAGCAGCAGGAACGGGACTATCAGGCGTTCGGCAATTCAATCACACAGGCGTTCAATTCTCAATTGCGCGGCCTGCTGGCCGGGACGACCAATTGGCACACGGCATTTAAGAATACACTCGATGATCTGCTGATAAAGTTTATCGAGTGGTGCGAAATCACCGTCGAGCATTATGTCTTGGCGGAGGCAATGAAAACAGCGGCGACCGCGTCCGGCGTCGCGGCTCGCACAAGCGCCGAACAGGGCGGAGCCGCGGCTTCATTGGGCGCGCAGGGCGCGTCGATGGTCCGATCGATCCTGTCGTCCGCGGCGGAGACTTTTGCCGGCGTCTTCGGATTTCTGGCGCCGCTCATGGGACCGCTCGCCATCGGTCCCGCCACGGCGGCGCAGGCTACGGTCGCGGGAATGGCAGGCGCTGTTGTATCCGCGGATATTGGTATGTGGCAGGTGCCAAGAGATCAGCTTGCGCTGATTTATCAGAACGAACTCATCATGCCCGCGGGGCCTGCCGGAGCGCTACGGGACATGTTGTCGAGCGCGCCGAACGGCGGAAGTCCAGGAGGCGGAGGATCGGTCGCCATTCACCCAACCACGCATTTACACGTTAGTGCAATCGACGGCCCGTCGGTCGCGTCCTGGATGCGCCAAAACGGACCGGGTATGGCGAAGGCGCTCGATCAAGCAGTCCGCCATGGCGCTGCGCTTGGCCTGAAACGGCTCAATGGACGCTGATGGCATTTCCAACCGTCACCGGCGTCCACCTGCTCCCGTCGACCGGCGAGTTCGCCTACGACACCATCTCGGCGGTCGGGTTTCAGCGCGGGTCGACCGGCCTCAACAACGCGACGATTCTCAACTTCTTTAGCAGCTCTGCGGGCGCGCCGACCGACTATACGAACGCGATTGCGCAATTTCAGGCCGAACATCCCGAATGCACGACGGTCAGCTTGGTCATCGCGTGGTTCTTCGATTCGGAGGATGCGTCGATCTGCAATATCTATCCGTCGACCAACTTCATTCTCGGCGAGTTCGAACAGTGGAACGGGTTGACCCTCGCGCCGGTCAGCTGGCGCGTGTCCGGCTTGACGGAGCAGTCCTACCCTGGACTGATTCCGTTGCCTTCCCTGCCCGGCTCAACCAGTTTCGTGTACGGCGGCACACCGAGCGATCCAAGCGTCGTGCGCTGCATCCGCGATCTCAAAAGCCGCGGATTCAAAGTCGTGTTCTATCCGTTCCTACTTGGGACGAGCACTGGATTTCCCTGGCGAGGCCGCATTACCTCGCCCGGCGATCTCACTCAGACCGCGACGAATGATGTTGCGACGTTCATGGGCACCGCGGCGGTCGGCGATTTCACTCGGGATTCGATCAATCTGACCGTTGACTACGCCGGAGCAGCGGGACTGTTCGATTGGACGTTTCGTCGCATGATTCTGCACTATGCGAACCTCTGCGTGGTGGCGGGCGGAGTGAACCTGTTCGTAATTGGCTCAGAGCTTCGCGGTCTCGAGATCCTGCGTGGTCCAACCTGGACCAAATCGGGAGCCGTCGACGGTGTGGGCAATGCGATCTGGGATTATCCAATGGTCGCCCAGTTGAACGCCCTCGCCAATGACGCCCGGTCCACGTTCGACAGCGCAGGTTTCACCAAGAATTTGTCAAGTCTCGAGAACCTCATCACCTATTCGGCCGACTGGTCGAGTTGGATGGGATGGCAGCACGCTGGGGCAAACGGCCAATGGCCGCATCTCGATCAACTGTGGGCCAATCCGAACGTCGATTTCGTCAGCTTCGACAATTACATGCCGCTGACGGATTGGACCACGGGGTCCGGCGGCCTAGACGCAGCGAACTGGAATGAGCCCCGGTTCAGTGGGGCTTGGCCGCCTGGACCGACACAACTGAGCGGGCTGGGTTTGACCGGGCCGCCTACGATTTACTCAACCCCATACCTCAAGAGCAACATTGAGGGCGGACAGTATTTTAATTGGTTCTACAACGATAGCAATAATCTCGGCCACGGCCTTGACCCGAGGGGCACGGATCTACAAGTCTCGTTGCCAGAAGGCGATCGTTTATCACAAGCGCGCAATCAATATTTCACAAATCAGGAAATCCTCGCCAATAAGCAATTGCGGTGGTGGTGGAATAACAATCACCAAGCCGTTTACGATATCGGTGACGGCCAAGGTTTCGCCCCGCACGGGCCGAAAACCGAATGGAATCCGAACGCCAAGTCGATTATTACGCTGGAATACGGATTCGCCGCCTGCGACAAGTCGACGAACCAACCGAACGTCTTCTTTGACCCAAAATCGACCGAAAGCTTCACGGCCTACTGGTCGATCTGGGATCCGGCCAACGAGCTCCAGTATCTCCCGCGGCGGGACGACACCATTCAGGCTCTAGCGCTTCAGGCGGTCTACGAATACTGGAATGTCGATGGGAACAATGAAAGCATCGGCGGACTGCCGATGCTTAACTGGAATTTCTGCTGTGTCTGGAATACCGACGCACGGCCATTCCCAACATTCCCGGTCCTGAACAGCGCCTGGGGCGACGCTGGAAATTGGCCACAAGGGCTTTGGATTGGAACGACCCGCGCCACCCTGCCACCGCCTTCGCCAAGCCTGCCCCCCACCCCTCCGGAATTCCCTACGCTCGCGCTCGGACCCGCTCTTGCCTGGTCTGTCCACATCAAGCCGCAATTCAAAACGGAGATCGGTCAGCATGTGAGCGGACGGGAGACGCGGACCCAGCGGTTCGCACACCCATATTTCGACATCGATCTGACCTATGACGTATTGCGTGCAGACGCCGCGCATCTCGAATTGCAAGCAATCGCCGGATTCTTCGAACAGGCCAGTGGCGAGGCCGCGCCATTCTGGATCGAGCCGCCTAGCCTATCCGCGGTTACTGGCCAAGCAATAGGGGTGGGCGACGGCTCGCAGACGGTTTTCTCACTGGCGGCCTCGATTGGTTCCTACATTGGCCCGGTCTACGGGACGTCCGGCATTGCCGCAGTCTACCTGAACGGCGCCGCACAGCCCAATGGTTGGTCCCTTTCAACTGGATACCTACCCGCGCTCGCGTTCGCTTCGGCGCCCGGCGCTGGCGTCATCATCTCAGCGGACTTTCGCGTTCTCTGGCTTTGCCGGTTCGCGGAGGACGTGCAGGACCTCGAGGAGTTCATGACAATGCTCTGGGCGCTTCGGACGGTTCGGCTGGTGACGGTCCGACCGTGATATGACCACACCGCCGTCATTTCCGACGCTAGCCGGCCTGGGCTGGAGCGTGCACAAAAGACCAGTGTTTTCGACACTGCTCGCGACTCATGTGTCTGGGCGAGAGGTCCGCGACCCTCTCTATCAGAACCCCATCTGGCAATTCGAGCTGACCTTCGACGCCCTGTCATCATCGCCGACTTCGTATCCTGGAGCCGGCGCCAATTCTCTTCAGGCCCTCATGGGTTTCTTCCTGCAAATGCAAGGGCAATTCGCGACCTTCCTCTACAGCGATCCGACTGACAGCGCGGCGACGAACGCGGCCTTCGCCACTGGCGACGGGGTGACTACCGCCTTTACGTTCGGCCGCTTTATGGGCGCCTTCCTTGAGCCAGTTGGCTGGGTAACGAGCGTCGCGAACGTTTTTTTGAACAATGTCAACCAACCGTCCGGCTGGTCGTTATCAGCGCCTAACTCCCTTGTGTTCGCGACCGCGCCCGGCCCCGGTGTCTCGATTGGCGCAACCTTTACGTACGCCTTCGAGTGCCGCTTCGATTCCGACGACCAGGATTTCGAGCAATTCATGTCGAACCTATGGCAGGTCGCCAGTATCAAATTCAAATCAGTGCGGACGTCTTGAGATTCTACGCTTGCGGGTGCTTGCCCATGCGCCTTCAAAGTCCAACCGCAGCCAACGAAGAAATTCGCTGCACCGGCGCTCCAACAACGTCCGCCGCTGCAATGTATGTGCTTATGGCCGACCTCCTGAAATTTTTCTGGTTATGAAACAGACCTCCTCTGCCGTCATCAATCTCATCAATGCCGCTCGCGCCGCGCCCGACGCGCCAATCGCCTTCGCTGAGTGCTTCACCTTCATCACGACCACCGGCACTCAATACACCTGGACAAACGTCGACTATGACGTGCCTTTCGAAGGGGTCCTATTCCTCGCCAACGGCCCGCTTGTTTCCGGCCTGAAATACAAGGGGTCGGTCGGGCTCGAGGTCGACAAGCAGCAGATCACCATTGCCGCTCGATCAACGGATATGGTCAATGGCGCGCCATTCCTCGTGGCGTTGAGAGATGGTGCGTTTGACGGCGCGCCGGTCTATCGCGACCGCGTTTTCCTTACTGGGCCTGCCGCCGCCGTCGTCGGCGGCGTCCGCATGTTCCAAGGAAGACTCTCGACAGTCGATAGCGTGGGGCGCACGCAAGCTACCGTCACGGTCGCGAGTGACCTGGTGATTCTCGACTATGACATGCCGAGGAATCTGTTCTCGCCAACCTGCTTGCATGTGCTCTATGACGCCGGCTGCGGCATCATTCGGGGAACCTTTTCGGTCGACGGATCGGTCGGCGCCGGGTCCAACTCGAACACGATCAACTTCTCCGGCGCGCGCGCTGGCGATGCGCAGGGTTCGCTCGTATTCACTTCGGGCGCCAACGCCAATGTCCGCTCGACGGTCAAGTCGGTCATCTTGGACGGCGGCGGGACACCGATCGGCTACAATCTCATGTACCCGCTGCCCTTCGCGCCGGCCACTAACGACCGCTTCAACGTCGCCTTCGGTTGCGACCACACGCAATCGACGTGCGTGGCCAAGTTCAACAATCTCTCCAACTTCCGCGCCTTCCCCTACGTTCCACCGCCGCAGCTGGCCTACTGATGAGCGATCTCGAGCAGGCTTGTGAGCGCGCTGCAGTGGTCGCTGAGGCGCGCACATGGCTCCGCACACCGTACCATCATGCGGCCGACGTCAAAGGACATGGCGTCGACTGTGCGATGCTCTTGGTCCGCGTCTATTGCGATCTTGGGCTGGTCGAGAAATTCGATCCTCGCCCCTATACCAAAGACTGGTTCTTGCACCGTGACGAGGAGCGCTATCTCGGCTTTCTGCTGGCGCGCTCGCGCCAGGTACGGACGCCACAAGAGGGCGATATTGTTGTCTTTCGCATGGGCCGCTGTTTTGCCCATGCCGGGATTGTGTCGCGCATTGCTCCGCTGGCGATAATCCACGCCTTCGCCGGCGCCAGGCACGTGGTCGAGGAAGTCATCCAAAACAGCGCCGAGCTCACGGCACGGATGAAGACGGCGAAGTTCGCCAGCACTTGGGGTTGAAGAATGCTGACCCGTCGAGAAACCCAGACAAAGACCGTCGAGCGGATCGCCGAGGACGCGCGGAGGCCGTTCCTGGCCCAAGACCCAAGGCCGAACAGGAAGACGAAGGGCGCGGCGCGCAAGTAATATGGCTTTCCTTCGCCGCAACGATAACGCCAAACCGGATTACACCGCGCTCCAGGTCCAGACGTCGACGTCTATCCTGCCGATCCCGATTGTGTGGGGTCAGAACAAGATCGCACCGAACCTGATCTGGTACGCGAATTTCAAGGCAGTTCCCGGCGGTTCTGGAAAGGGCGTCGGCGGCAAAGGTGGCGCCTTTGGCGCGGGCGCCGGAGCTGCAAACTATACCTATACCGCCGACCTGATCATGGCGCTCTGTGAAGGGCCGCTGACGCCGAAAGGCGAGTTTCATGACGGGATCGGCTTCATCTGGAAAGACCTTTCGGTCTACGTCGATTTCGAACTCGGGCTGGGCTGCTTTCGCGGCACGACGCCGCAAGAGGAATGGAACTATCTGGCCGCGTTTTACCCCTACAACGCGCTCGCCTACCAGGGGACCGCCTACCTGTGGGGTGCTGGTTATAACCTCGGGAACTCGGCCGCGATCGGCAATCACAACGTCGAGGTCTACGGGCCGTTGGCCGGCACAGGCGTCAATGGGATCGACGCCGACCCGGCGTTGGTCATCCAGGATTTCTTGACCAACGCGCAATATGGCTGCGGTTTCGATCCAGCGTCAATCGACGCGGGCTCGTTGTTCACGAACGCAGACTCGTTCCAAGCCTATTGCCGCGCAATGGGCTATGCGTTCTCGCCTGCTCTGGTCAGTCAGGAACAGGCGTCAAGCATCCTGACGCGATGGCTGCAGATCTTCTCGACGGCGGCGGTTTGGAGTGGCGGCCTGCTGAAATTCATCCCCTATGGGGACACGGCGATCTCCGCTGGGCAAGTGCAAACTTTCAGCACGGAAATGTCGATCCCAGTTCCGATTCCAGCGTCGTCTGGCAGGGCCCTCCCAGCGCTGGTTACGGTGGCTACACCAGAGCAGTTCGTTTCGGATGGGGGCGTCGTTTACGCCTTCTCCAACATCCCACTCACATATGCCGGAGAAGTTGTTCCTAACCTTGCCGGTCAGTACGGGATGTTCCCTTCTGGTACCTACGTTTTCGGGCCCTTGGATCAAGGTAAGCCAGTCGTCAT
The DNA here is from genome assembly GCA_963726105.1 of uncultured Alphaproteobacteria bacterium. Lineage (GTDB taxonomy): Bacteria > Pseudomonadota > Alphaproteobacteria > Rhizobiales > Beijerinckiaceae > Roseiarcus. Next base: position 183,204 of record CAVSBJ010000004.1, on the reverse strand, counting down.
CACGTATACGGCCGGATCTGCCGGCGGCTTTTCACCGGACCTAACTCCGACGTACGCGCTAAGCGATGCCGATTTCGTCGACGAGAAGGGCAACAAGGATCCGGTCCAGGTCGAGCGCGCCGACGTGTTCTCTTTGCCGACGATCCAACGCGTGGAAGTTCTATCGCGCGGTAACCAGTACAGCGCGCTCCCTGTTGAAGCGCGCGATCAGAGCCAGATCGAGATCTTCGGTCCCCGAGTTGGTTCGACTATCACCGCACACGAGATCTGCGACGAATTCGTAATGGGGCCAGCGATCGCGCAAACAATCCTGCAGCGCGCGCTTTATGTCAGAACCAAGTTCACGTTCAAACTGTCCTGGGAATATTGCCTGCTCGATCCCATGGACATCGTCACGATCACGGACGCGAATCTCGGGCTGTCGAATTATCCGGTTCGCATCATCGAGATCGAGGAGGACGATAAGGGCCTGCTTGCGTTCACGTGCGAGGAACTGGTGACCGGCGTCTCCGACCCTGCCTTCAATCCGAACGCTTCGTCGGGCGGCTTCCAGCCGAACTGGGGTGTCCCCGCCGTTTCCATTAATCCTCCGCTGATCTACGAGCCGCCGCCGTCCGGAACGGGCGGTGTGGCGCAGATCTGGATCGGCGCGTCAGGGATCGATGGCGGCGGTGGCAGCCAATGGGGTGGCGCCAACGTCTACATTTCTACGGACAACGTCACTTATTCTCAGATCGCGGTCATCACGGCGCCAATGCGCCAGGGGATTTTGACCGCGAGCCTGCCCGCCGCGGCCGGGTGGGATTCGGTCGATACCCTTTCGATCGATCTTGCTGAGAGCGCTCGAGCTGGCGATAGCGCGCTGACGGGGACGAGCCAGGCGGCCGCGCAAGCTGGCGCCACGCTATCGTTGATCGATAGCGAACTTCTCGCCTATGAGGTCGCAACGCTGACCAGCGGAACGGCCTACAACCTGACGGGACTGGCGCGCGCGCTGAGCGGATCGGTAGCGGCGGGCCATTCTTCAGGCGCGCAATTCTTCCGCATCGACGGCGCCATCGTCAAATATAACGTCCCGGCCAATTTCATCGGCAAGACGACCTATTTCAAATTCCAGAGCTTCAATGTCTTCGGGGGCGGACTCGAGGATCTGTCAACAGTCCAATTCTACATCTTCACGCCCCAATTCGCTTCGACGGTCGTTACCTCGACACCACCGAACACACCACCGACCCCCCCGGCGAATCCGATCGCGGTACAGCTCGAGACCGGCTTCCCGGTTGACCTGGGTCAGGCACAGAACGCGCCGACTGTGGCTGACGACTTCGGGCTCGTCACGGCATCGGTGGTCGATGTCATCGATCTTGGCGCCGTCGCCGTCGCGAACCCGCATCCGATCGCGGCGCAGCTGCTTATCGGGCCAGTCGATCTTGGTCTAACGACTGGCGCTGTGACGGTATCCGACGATTTCGGTTCAACCAATGACGCGATCGTCGACGTGATCAATCTGGGGACGGTGCCGTGATGGCGCCACGGCGTGGGTCGCGGTGGTGGCCTTGATCATCCTGGCGGCGAATTTCGTGCCCACTTTTTCTATGAGCGACTTTGTGCATGGCGCCGTGGAGCTGATCTTTCTTGTCGCTCTCGTTAGCCTTTTTGTTTGGAGAAATGATCTTTGAGCGAGCAACTTCAACTTCGACGCGGCACCGCGTCTCAAGTCGCATCCTTCACGGGCGCGCAGGGCGAGGTCGTATTCGACACGACCAACAATCGGATTGTCGCCAACGACGGGGTCACGGCAGGCGGCAACCCTGCGGCAAAACTCGCTGAGGTCATCACCAACACGCGCACTGCCGTCAGTGACGCCTCTTATACCGTCCTGACCACGGACCGCACAGTCGCCTACACCGCGCTCGCCGCCGCGCGCGCTGTGACTCTGCCGACCTCGAGCGCCTATCCGACCGGAACCCGCCTCCTGATCGTCGACGAGACGGGCAATTGCAGCGTTACGAAGACAATCGCCGTCAACGCGGGGGGAACGGATACAATCGACGGCGCAATCTCCATCGTCGTTAACCAAGCCTTTGGCTTCATTGGCCTCGAGAGCAGCGGCGCTGGCAACTGGACCATAATTGACCAGGGCTTCATGCCTGCGACCCTCAATCTTGCGGCGGCCGCGCACGGCGCCAACGTCCAGGTGCAGGTGATTGAGCAGACGGTGACCCTCTCGGGCGCTTCCACTAACGCTTCCGTGCCAATCCCGGCAAACTGCATCGTCCTGGCGGTCGGCACTCGTGTACTAACGGCAATTACTGGCGCCACATCGTATGAGATCGGCGTCTCTGGGAATCTTTCACAGTTCGGTTCGCTGCTCTCGGTTCCGGCCGGCTCATCAAATTTCGGCCTGATCGGTCCGACCGCCTTCTACACCAACACGACGATCATCATCACCGCGGCTGGCGGTTCGTTCACCGGCGGACAGGTGAGGTTATCGACTTCCATCCTTCTCGCGAATCCTTCGGCCGCGTAGCGGCTTTCTCTTTCCAATAGGGTCGGAAATGAAGCGCATCCTTCTGGGCGCCGCGGGAGCGGCTGGCCTGTTGTTTGGCGTGCCAGCGGGCGCGCAGACCTACCAGGACTCCGGCGGCACGTACGTCCCCGGCGTTGTGCCCATTCAACCCGGCGTCGGACCGCTATTCACGACGTCGAACCCCGGCAAGATTTCCGGCACGTTCTCAGCCACGCTTAGCGGCTTTCAGCCGACGCCAGCCTATGCACAGCTCTCCGTCGGAGCGACATCGTCACGGATGGCGCTTCCAAGTGGATCGGTCGTAATCGTCTACAATACGGGCTCGAACGCAGCGTTTGTGACGCTTGGCGGTTCGACCGTTACCGCGTCGGTGGGCAACGATGTCATCCCGGCCGGCGGTTGGATGGCATTCACCGTTGGCACGAACACATTTCTCGCCGCGATTGAAACAGCGGGAACGACTATGCTGAACTTATCCGGCGGCGCGGGCTTGCCGACCGGCGCGGGCGGAGGTGGCGGAGGCGGCGGTGGTGGCTCAAACGCTTCGGTCGGAGCCATCGGGTCGCCCGCGCCGGGCTCGGCGACTTACAGCGGCGTGCTGGTCCCTGGTGGCAATATGGTGGGCGCATCTGGCTCGACGTGGGGTTCGGCGCCGACGGGTCTCAACGTATTGGGCGTCAACGCTGACGTGCTTTCATCCGCCCTGCCTGCCGGCGCCGCGACGGCGGCCAATCAGGAAGTAACCGCAGCCGGCACAAGTGCAACCAGCGCTCAGGCCATGCAGGGCGTCACGGGCGGCGTGCCGATGCCGACCAACAGCGCCAACACGGGCGGAAACCTCACCAGTATTATTCAGGCAGGCGCTTCGGTTCCTATCAACATCACAAGCGCGACCACGACGCAGCTTGTCGCCGGCGTCAGCGGCAAGGCGATTTTCGTCACTGCCTGGGATGTGATCGCCGCCGGGACAACCAATTTCACTTTCGAATACGGAACCGGAACGAATTGCGCCGTAGGGACTACGGCGCTGACTGGCGCTTACAGCCTCGTGGCGCAGTTTGGCGCTGCAAAGGGCAGCGGTCTGGGTCCGGTGCTCGTCGTCCCTACGGGCAACGCGCTTTGCGCCGTTAGTTCTTCGGCGGTCCAAGTCAGCGGCAGCCTGGCGTACACTCAATTCTAAAGAGCCCCCCTCGCCGCGTCTGCTTGCAACTCGCCGACAAACGGCGCGTCAGTCGCGACATGAGCCACTTCGCGATCGCGACTCGGCTTCCATCCTTAACCGCCGATTTACCTGAGGGCATAGCTTATCCTGGGAGCCAGGCGGACTTCCCAGCCCGATGACAGTCCCGCTGTTCCACTCCGTGGCGTCTGTCAATAAGCCGTTTACTCAGCACTATATCCCACCGCCTGCGCGCGGTCGTTGACGTGGTGGCAACGCTTTGATGATCCGTTGCCACGGCAACAACACGTTTTCGTGAATTGGCTGTCGAAAGCCGCGCCAGATTTCTAGTTTCGCCCCGCTGCCGATGGCAGCCCACGTCCGCTCGCGGATTCAATTCCCCTGCCAAGGTCACGGCCTTTCGTTAGTAAAATCGCAATTTCCCTCCCTCCAGGACCAAAAATGAAACGTTCGCTTGCCGCAGCAATTGCGGAGTCCTTCTCGCGGCTCGGCGCACAGCGCCGAGTTAGCGTTGTAGTTAGTGCGAGATCGTCGCGAATAACCGCTGGGTCAGCGACGGTTTCAGTCCGCCTACCCGGAGCCCCGGAGCCAACCGCCACGACTCCGACATTGAGCCAGCACGCCAGCGCGGACAGGGAAATTTCCGCGAAGAAGGTGCGCGTTAGCATTAGATTCGACGCCACGCTGCTCGCCAGGGTGAGCGAATCAGCGAGGCGACAGGGAATCACTCGGACTTCATGGCTGCATCGCGCGGCATTCTATGCGCTCGGCGGTTCACGCATCGGCGGCGCCTAGGCCCTCGTTTTCGCCGCGCCCTTCCTTTTCCGATCGGGTCAGGACCGAATGAAACGATTTTTCACAGCCCTCGCGACCTTCTCGCTCATCGAGACGATCGGCCGTCACCCGGCGATTGCCGCCAGTGTGCTCACGCTGCTTGGCGTCGGGGGCGCGAGCGGCATCGCCATGCTCATTACGCCGACGCCCGTTCCACAGGTGTCCTCGAATTTCAATCCGAACCAGAACCCGGGCTTCACCCTCAATGGTTTGAGACTAAACCAGGGCGTGAGTGGATCGACGCAACTTCCGACAAATCCGCCAGATTCCGCCGTGTTTTACGGCGAAATGATGACCAACGCCAATATTGCAGGCACGTCAGGTATTGAGGTTCCGTTCAATGGCGCGGAACTCAATCGTTATGGCAATCCGGGCCAGCCGAATTTCTTTTTTCAGCGCATATGGGGTTCATTTCAGGGTATTCCCTGGATGCTCAATCCGGGGCCGAGCTTTGAGGTCAACGGAAGTGTCTCTGGAGGCAGCAATTATGCGAGCGGGTTCTATCCGTTCACCGTCCCAAGCTCCGGCTGCGCCCGTGCGCCGACTGGCGTGTGGTGGAATGGGAGTTCGACATCCTTTCAGCAGGTCGATCCTGGTTTCGGCTGTCCAGTTCCGGCGTCAGCGTTCTCTCTCAATGCGGCGGCCATCGCCGCGAACATTCCCGGTTCCGGCGCGCAACAGGCGACGGGCGCAAGCTCTACGCCGACCACTTGCGCGGTCGTCAATGGTGAGGCTGTTGTCACGGCTCAGGTCGCGGTTGCTCACGGCGTCACGCCGGGAATCACCTATCCGCTCGCAGGCTTCACCCCGAGCGGTTATAACGGCACATACACCGCTCTTTTGGGGACGACCGGGACGACGCTTGTCGGGACAACCGGAGCTGGTTCTTGCCCCGCTACCGTCAGCGCCGAAGGAACCGCGCTCAGCGGCACAGGGGCTTCGCTGACCTTTCCAGCGGTTTCGGCTACCAATCCTTACGCCGCGGGCTCGACCGGGATCACGACCAAGGGCGGCCAGCATATTTGCTTCTGGCTCGGCGAGAACGGCGACGATTCGGCTTTCCCCGGCTCTCAGTTCCTAGAAATGGTCAACTCGAGCGGGAGTGCGCTTCCCGGCTCGCCCATGCTCATTCCCTATCTCAACCAAGGAACGGGCAACTGGACCGGCTATGTCGCCACAGGCGCGCAGCCGTCGCTGACGATTACGGCGCTGAATCCTTATTCAATCACCGCCGCCAGCTTCAACGCGACAACCGGCTTTGCGACGTTCACGACCTCGACTAATCCCGGCTATACTGCGGGGTCCGAGTTCACTGTCTCGGGCGTTACATCGACGGGGCCGGGCAGCTTCAACCTGACTTACGTCGCCGTCGCTGGAACGTCGGGGACGACCGTCGTCGCCAATCCGTTGAATGGACCTGCAGGCGTCCCGACCGCATCCTCGCTCACCGGATCGAGCGCATGGTCGTCTGGCGGATCGATGGCGTCCGTTGTCCTTCCGGGATCACAGGTCTATGGCGCATCCATCTCCGTCATCCTGCCATATGGGACGGATGGCAGCACGGGCACGGGCGGAACCGGAACGTACGCTCTGACCGTCCAATCAGACTGGCTATACGTTCACGGCCTCCGTCTCCGGCTCTACGCTCACCGTAACCGGGGCGAACGCCCAAGCGATCATTCCGGGCACGACGTTTACTTTGAGCGGCACGACCTATGTCGTAACCGCCTTTGGGACGGGCACTGGCCAAGCGGGGACTTACACCGTCACTCCCGGCCACCAGCAACAGCGGGACCGCCTCGGCAACCGGCGCGATTGGATCTTCTGGCTCGCCCGTTACGATTGCCGCCTACAACCAGTTTTATTTCAGCGCCGATCACGGCGAGCAGCACTCCCGGCCTGATAACCGTCACTCCTCACAGCCAGGCGTCGACCAGTGACTTTTTCTCTGATACTCGGGTCGGCTTCAGCGACTTTCAGCGAGACTGCAAACTACGGCTGGGGCGGGTCGCTCGGCAATTTCGCCGCGCTCTGGGGCGTGCTGCCCAACCAATCCGGAGGCGCGCCGAGCACGACGGATCTGGCCTCGATCTGCACCAAGTCAACGGACATCCAGACTTATGCGGCAGCCCATAGCCTCAAGGTCAATTCGCTCTATCGCCTGAACGATCCTGGCATTTGGGCTGATAGCGGCAATGCGACCATTACTGGCTACATTACCAATTCGACGGGCACGAATGCGACGTTGAATGTCTCGTCGATAACCTTCGGCGCGCTCGCGCTGGCGACCGGAACGGAGACGGCTTATCTGACGGGCGTTGGCTTGCCGGTTGCAAGTCCGGTCACGATCCCGCTCACCACAAGCGCGTCGTCAACCTACGCAATCACGCCAAATACGACAGCTGCGTTAGGATCAAGCGGATCTCCAGTCACCTTCGCAGTGGGCGCGTTCAAACCTGCGTTGCCGATCCAATCGAACACGATGAAGGGTTGGATTGACACAACTGCTGGCGTCTCAACCCTGCATGTGACTTCGTTCGATGATGGCGTAACGCATCCGAGCTTTGTAAGCACGACGGCTTCTTTGAGCGGAACGACGCTGACTTCAAGCGCGTCTCTTTATCCCGGAATTGTTGTAACAGATGGCGGGACACACATTACGGGCGCTCCCCTTCTCGTAATCAGCGGTGGCGCTTGCACGACCTGCACCGTTTCAGGTAATTATTACGGCTCCATCGCTTCTGAGCCGATGGTTGCGACATTCTCAACGGTCGTGCCTGGCGAATATATCCAAAACAGCGCGATCACGAACCCGGTCAAGGTTGTGGCCTATACTGGACCGTGTGGCATTTCGGGAGCCTATAGCGGAATCGGATCTGGTTCTCTTGGCTGCTACACTCTATCCGCAAATCCGAACGCGGCGGGCGCCGTGGGGTCTTCCGGTGCAACCCAGATCCTTACCGGCACGACGATCACCGATAGCGGGGCCATTGCGCCGGGACCAGCGTTAACGATCAGCGACCTCGGGCCAGCCATCACCTTCCCGCTGACCAATATCAGCGCGAAGACCGGAACGCTCAACCTGTCGGGAACCTATGCCACCGGAACGCTCGGCGGCACGCCATCGGGTATTCAGGTTCTGGTTTCCAACAGCGCCAACGGACCGCCTCTGGCAGGTTGCACGCCTTGCAATTGGGGCGCTCTCACCGGAACGATCTCTGGCGGAAATTGGTCGGGAACGATTGCGGGGATTCCGGGCGGCGGCCCGTACTTTGTCTCCGTCCGCGCCGCGAACGGTACGGCTTACGCCACGCTGCCGAGCGCGATCAGGGTGGGCTGGATTTTTGCCGTCTATGGCCAAGGTCAGGCCGCCGCCATGCAGAATTCTCAGAGCGGGGTTGCCACGTCATGGTTTGCGGGATTGTGGGGGCAACTTAGCGCAGGCGGTCCTTATTCCGGGCTGGATCAGTATTTGATTGGGCCTCCGGTTACAGCGAATTTTGTACCTGGGCAGGCGAACTATTCTGCTGGGGATCGGTTCAGCGTGGTCGGTAATAGCGCTACGCTTTCAGAGGCAGTTGCGGCATTTGATCAGGAATTGAGCAATGCGTATGGCGCAACGCCGACTTCTTACTTTTATGCAATGCGCGATGGAGTTGGCATCGGTCTTGCGACACTCGGGAACGTGGTGCAGACGCAGACGGTCGGCGACGGCGACGGATCGACCCTAAGCTGGTGCTCAGCGTCTAAATTCTGTCCGTCCCCAGGCGTCTCTCCCGCGGGACCGCTTGTCTTTGGCGCAGCAAGCGTTACGGGCGGCTGGTTTACCGGAACAGTGGGGGTCAATGGCTCCAGTCAGCCGATCGTGACCGCCGCCACCCGCATCGGCGGCGCGCTCGAGCCGGGCATGGTGCTCAGCACCCCGAACGCGCCTACGCTCGTTCAGTGCCTGACTGGATGTTCGTCGGGCATGAGTTTCGGTGGCTCAACTTGGCTTCTGAGTTCGAATGCAGACAATGGCGCGACTGGCGCTATGCGCGCCGACCCACCTGCGGGTTGGTCGCCTGGCGCTACGGCTGCGGGCGCTCCATGGCCAAACTTAAACATCCAGACGACGGGTGGTCCGGCATATGGCTGGGCCGGTTTTGGGTGGCCTCTGGTCAAGGCTGGGACGTTCAAGGTGAGCGTCAATGGCACGGTTGTTTGTCAGGATAGCGCGACCTTCGCCTATAATCAGACCGGCGGCAATTGCACTGGCGCTACGATCGCATCGAGCTTCGTCAATTATCAGACCGGCGATTACCAGATTACGTTCACGTCTGGGAACGCTCCGGCCTCAAATGCTGCGATCATTGCTTCGTGGACGAACATCGTTTCGCCGGAGACTCTTGTCAACGCCTCACTTACCAAGGTGCAGGGGGTTGATTGGTTTGGTGATGGAACCTGCCAGAGCGGCGTAGATTCGGCGCTGTTCTGCAAGACCCCCGGAGGCGTCAATGGTCATATTTTCTCGGGTGAAGGCACTGATTTGGGTTATGCGTTGCAAAGCAACGCGGGCGCGTATGCCGGTTATCAGTTCGGAGGCATCGGCTACTCGCAGATGGTGTCGTGGCTCTATGACACGAAATTCCCGGCGCTGGTTCCCGGCGCGAGCGCGAGCGTCCCGTTCTACACGACCGGACAATGGCGTGACGAAGGTCCGGCATTCTTTTATGGCGTCAATGCGTCGGGAGGCATCTACGAGCAGTGGGCTCAGGACATTGTAACCAAATCGACGTTCTCAGGAACGATTGCAGGGACGACGCTCACTCTCGGAACCTCCCCTGCGGTCGGACCGATGTGGGAGGGAGAGCTCATCGGCTGCGCTCCCGTCAACACGAATTGCAGCATAGGGCCTTTGTCGGGCGTCTACATCACGGCCTTGTCGAGCGGCACATGGGGAGGCGCGAGCTCGACCTATTCTCTTGCTGGTTCTCCCCCGGCTGTATCGGTTTCGTCAGCGATGCAAAACCCCGTTTACTACAGCGGGGCTGGTCCTGCCAACTATCTCGGCACGCTGAATGACATCACCGTTCAGGCCACAAACCTGTCCGGGACAACTGGCGAAAGCCCACATCCATGGTATGGATTTGCGGGCGGCCGGCGTGCGACTTCGCGCTGGGCGGCAATGATTTATGGCGCGAACGGCGGCAATGCGAGCGATCCCAAGGAGGATCGCGTGGCGGCTGACGCTGGCGGATGCGACCTCGCGGCCGCAGCGGCTCCATGCTTCGATATTGGAAGCGGCGCAGGCACTCACTATTCCGCGTCAGCGACGGCGACATGGAGCGGCAACACCGTCACCATCTCGGGCGGCCTTGCTCCTCATGCCCGACCATTTGTGGTCGGTCAGGCCGTGACATGCGCAAGCTGCAATTCCAATCTGGTCATCACGTCGCTATCCGTTCCGCCGACACAATCGGCGGTGAGCGGCGCGGGCGAGGTCAGTCAGACCTTCACCTTCACCGCCAACAACGCGGCGGGTCAGTCCATTGGCGGATCGGGGAGCGGCACGATTACGGCTGGTTGTTCGGGCACGTCGGGAACCGGATCGAACTGCATCGACATTGCAATCTCGATCAACAACAGCGGGACCTTCGGGACGGCGGCGGCGCTCGCCACCTGCGGCGCGAACAATCTGAACGGGAGTTCGGCGAATTATACCCCGCCATCCGGCGTGTGTCAGGACAATGGCGTCGGAGAACTCGTGCGCGCGTTCCGGATCGGAACAAACCAGGCCATGCACGGAAGCGGGGGCCAACCGCCGACGACCGGCTCTTTCTACGATGATGGCATCGACTATGCCGGAGGGGCGTTCAACCAAAGCGCGGCTTTCACCTGCAACATTGTCGCGGCAAAGGTCGTTCAATGCGTCAAGGCCCCCGCTTATTCTAGCGGCGTTCCGACCGGCGTCGGCAGTTGGTCAAGCGTCACGACCTATGTCTCCTATGGAGACTGGCTCGGGGCTTCTGGTCGAATTGCCTCCCTTGTAGGCTATGTCGGCGGTCAGTCCTTTCCGTTCACGCCCGGCTCTGGCTATACGCCAGGACAGCAACTCGGTATCGCCGGGACGGGCTGCGGCGTTGCGTCTGGCGGCGTAACACCGAAAATGGACATCACCATCGGATCAAGTGGATCAATTGTAAGCGCGGTTCCTTCCACCGCAACTAATGCGACGGGGCTGGGTGTTGGAACAGGTTGCACCTTCACGCCCGCAGGCGGGACAGGAGGCTCCGTTGGGCCTCTGACGGTCGCGCCTCTTGAAGGCCAAGGCGGCATCAGCACTTATAACACCGACTCGAACACGATGGGCATGTTCTTGTACGACAATTCAGGTTTCGTCGGGAATCCGCTCAACTCGTTCTTCACGAACGGGATGGGCGGCTATTTTGAGCCGGGCTTGCCGTTGCGCCCCTTCGGCATGTTCCAGGGCGCGGCGGTGAGCGGGTGAGTCAGTCCGGCCTAGCGGGCCGTTGAAAAAGTCTCTGGCGAGCGGAATCGTGCTGTGATTCGGTCGTCTCGCGTTTTGGCGGAGGCGATGGATGAGGGGCGGGGATGAGCGGTCGGGGTCGCTGTTCAGTTCGGTCGATCTCGAGGGGCGGCTGGCAAGGACCATCCGCTTCGGATCATCCGCGGGGTCGTGAACGACGCGCTGACGGCGCTTTCGAGAGAGTTCTCGGGGCTGTATTGGCGGAGCGGCCATCCCTCGATCCGGCCTGAGAAGCTCTTGCGGGCGATGCTGTTGCAGGCGTTCTATTCGATCCGCTCCGAGCGGCAACTGATGGAGCGACTGGAGTGCGAAATCGCATTCGGCGCCTTGGAGCCGAGCCTTGAAGTCAATACGCCCGCGACTCGATCGGCTTCCACTGGGCCGGATACGAGGAAGGCGACGAGGTCAGGGGCGAAGGAACCGCCGAACTCCTCGATGACGGCACGATCGAGATCGAGTTCGCCTATGAGGCGACGACGCCATCCTCAAAGCGAAACGGAATACTTCTTCAACAGCCTGCTAGAGGCTGTTAGGAACCTGGGGCAAGTTTAGCGACGTTTTTGAGCATGATGCAGACGAAGGCGATGAGATGGAGGTCTGCCAGGGTTTGAGCACAGCGTTCGTAGTCTTTGACGAGTCTTCGGAAGCGGGTGGCCCACGCGAAGGATCGTTCGACGACCCATCGTCTGGGCAGCAACACGAAACCGCGCTTGGCCTGCGGCAGTTTGATGACCTCGAGCGCAATGCCGCGTTCAGCGGCAGCGGCCGCTGGCTTCTCCCCGGTATAGCCCTGATCGACGAAAGCGATCTTCACGTTCTCTCCGGTCTCCGCCTGAACGGCCTTGGCGATACGGCCGACTTCGGCGCGATCATCCGCGTTGGCGGGCGTGACATGCAGAGCCAGAAGATGGCCAAGCGTGTCGACGGCCAAGTGGAGCTTCGATCCCTTTTTGCGTTTGGCGCCGTCATAAGCGGCGCGAGCGCCGCTCTCAGGGGTCGAGCGCAAGGTCCGGCTGTCGATGATGACGGCGGTTGGCTGCGCGCCTCGGCCCGCCGCAAGACGCAGGATGACGCGCAAGTCCTCAGCCAGAGTCTCGAAGCATCCCGCTTTCAGCCATCGCTGCGCCTGCTGGTAGACGATCTCCCATGGCGGCAGGTCATTCGGCATCCAGCGCCACGGGGCGCCCGTCTTCACGATATAGCGCATGCCGTTGAACACCTCGCGCAACGCGTGCGTGCGCTGCGCACTCTCCTCCGGCAAAAGCGTCAAATAAGGCGCCACAAGCGCCCATTCGCAATCGGAAACATCAGAGGGATAAGGCTTGCGGGACATCAACATCCCGCAACCCTCAGAATTTACAGTTAATCAGTTCCTAACAGCCTCTAGGGGCGGCCGCGATTCGATCCTTCGCGCGAAGGGTACAGGCCTTTCAATTTGAGGCGGGCGTCGTTGGTTGTGAAATGCCACTGGGCGACGGCGTGAGTTTTGATTGGCCGCGGACCCAGGCGTCAACCTGGCGATAATTGCCTGTTGTCGACGATGCGGCGGTCGAGACATTGCGAGGCGAGGACGCCGAGTTCGGATTCAGCCAAATCGAACCAGGGCCCGTGTTTGGGCGTGTAAGGCCCTTCGAAACGTTCGACCAGGCGCCGGCCTTCGGCGGCGGGAAAGGCCCGTAGAGAGACGCAGCGGCGCGCAAGCCGCTAGCAGAAAGATTAACATAACCTAGATGGGCTAGTCGTTGCTTTTCAATATCACATTGATTTTTGCAGTTATCCTTAGTTTCATTGGAAGTGTCTTCATTAGAGCTGGAGGCCGCGCGTGTACCTTCCTCGTCTAACCTTTCTGTCGCACTTCGTTCTCTGCTTAGCTTGTGTGGGGCTATCGTTTTTTGCTTGGGCTAACGACATCCCGCAGACTATTTGGAGGAATGACATGAGTATGATGACCAGCGTGATCGGCGCACTTTTCGTCGGCTCGGCGGTTTGGTTAGGATTTGAAGCGTGGCGGATTGGCGAACTGACGTCCGACAACAAAGGAGGCTCCGACTTACCCTCCTTCATTTTTCTAACTCCATCGTCTGATTATGGTCATTTGGCCGAGCGGCTTTGCGTCATGGCGGGCTTTGTCGGCACGGCGATCGGCCTTTCTCTGCAAGCCAAGTCGCTCGCGGGCGGCATGACCAGCTTCACCGCGCTGGCGACGACGCTCTTCACCACCGCGAGCGGCGGGGCTGCAGCGGCCCTTATCGCCATCATGACTTTCAATCTTGAAGCAGGCACTAGAAGAGCACAGCACGACTTGAGTAGTAGGCAAGTGTAAACTTGCTGTTACGACAATGGGCTCCTTCGCCCGAAGCGCTCAGCTAATCTAATGAAACACCGCGGCTCGTCAATCCAGATCAATATTAGCCGTTTTTTCTTGTGTATATCACGCTCAACACGCTAATGTCGTGAATAATTTACGAAGCGCCGCCCGGCAAGATACGCTCCGCTAGCCCCCGCTTGATCCGATCACCAACGCCTAAGGGTCAGGCCGTGAACTTCTTCAGCGCTTTCGCTGCCTCGTTCGGATCCACGCTGCTTATGATCGCGCTCATCGGCTCGTGGGTGTTTCGTTCTAGTGCCGCACCACTTATCGCCAAGATCGTCGTCCCCGCGCTCATCGTCGCGCTCGCTTGTGCCACACCGTATCAAGTCAATGCGATGCTGGGGCTTCCTATCTTAGCGCCCCCCGCGACGTTGCCCGCTTATGCCGAACTCATTGCCTTCGTCGCGCACGATGACGACCCGCTGGTGGATTTGTGGTTACGCCAGAGAAACGCTCCGCCACGGGCCTACGAAACTACGCTGGACAACAGGCTCAAGCGGATATTGCGTGAGGCACAGAGCAGGCTCAGCCGTGGCGAAAGGGTAATGCTGGTAAAAGCCCGGCTTGGAACGAAGCGAACTGGCGCAGAGGAGCAGCGTGCGCCAGATGAGCCCGGTTACGAACTGGATGATTCCTTCTTCTCACTTCCTGCGAAGGACTGAATCGTCAGGCGACGACACGGAAGGCGTTTCGCGACTGAGATGCTTAGATCTGAATCCGCTGTGAAGCCCTCAAGCGCGGAGCTGTTTGCGGGTCCGTCGAGAACCATCGGGACGACCATTCCTTAAGCTGCAATCCGGCGACGACGGCCATGTTTTCAGTGTAGAAAGGAATGGCGACTCTGAGCCGTTGGCCATTTCGGCGCTCGTTCTGAACGACGGAAGATGTTGGTCGAGCTCGGGCGTTTCGGTGTTGAAACGAGGCGGCGGGATAGCGATTTCAACTCGCCATTGAACCAACTTAGCGGCTCTTCACGATGTTCGGGAGATACTGCTCGTTGCCAAGCTCAGTCTTTTTTTTGCGTGATTTTGTTAGGGTGAAAGAAGCGCCACAGCGCGGCGTAGCTTGCCATGTGTAAAAGCTTCTACTCGACCTGACGGACGGCATGAGCTGGGCGTTTTTGGTCATTGGGCGGCGGGTTGATGTGTGACCTGGAAGGATTTTTCTTTGGCGATGGGCAGGGTGTCAAGGAAGGTCTGGATCGGGGTCTTTCCGAAACACCATTTGCCCTGGTGAGGGCGGACCTCGTTGAACTCGCGCATCAGAGATCCAGGTCGGTCTGCAGGTCATCGATGGTCGTATAGTTCGTCTTGCGGAAGGCGACCCGGTAGAATTCGTCGAGCATGGTCTTGTGAAAGCGCTCGACGATGCCGTTGGTCTGCGGGCTCTTGGCCTTGGTGCGCGTGTGATCGATGTCCTCGACCGCCAGATAGAGTTCGTATTCGTGGCGGTCGTGGGTCCCGCAATTTCCGTCCCGCGTTCTGTGAGCACGCGCTGCAGCGGAATGCCCTGCTCCTCATAGAACGGGATCACCCGGTCGTTGAGCAGGTCTGCGGCGGTGAGCGCGCTCGGTCATAGAGCTTGGCGAAGCCGACCTTGGCGTAGGTGTCCAGGAAGGTCTGCTGGTAGACGCGTCCGACGCCCTTGAGCGTCCCGACATAGAAGGTGTCCTGGGCGCCGCAATATCCCGGGCATTCGGAGACGAATTCGCCGTGCGCCTCCTTGTCAGCCTTGGCTTTCTCGAGGGCTGCGACCTGCGCCTCGGTGAGGATCAGGGCGTCTTGAGCCATCTTCGCCTCCAGCGCCTTCAGCCGGATGCTTCATGGTCTGCAGGTCGTGGCGCAGCCAGACGGAACGGACGCCGAAGGGCGAGATGGACATCCCCTGTCGGCGAGTTCGTTGGAAATCCGGGTCTGGCCCCAGGCCAGCTGGTCGATCGCCGTGGCCCCCCACCGCCGCTTCGATCTCGGGCGCAACCCGGTTCTTCAGGATCGGCTTGCGGCGCGACGTCTCCTGAAGCGCCAGCTCCCCGCCTTTGTCGTAGAGATCCCTGAACCGGTAGAAGCTGTCCCGGCTGTCGCCATCATCTTGCAGGCCTGGCTGAATCTTGCAGGCCTGGCTGACGTTGCCGAACTGCTTGGCCAATTCGAGCAGGCCTTGGCGCGAATGATTTTCTGATCCTTGGTCATATCAGTGTCTCCCGGAGCCGCCGTGGCGGGGGCTGCACAACCCCGACCAGCTCCCCCCGCCACGGCTCAAGTCCGCGTCAGAAAACACCCGCCGTCAGATTAAGTCGAAACTCATGCATGGCCCGACGTGCTGTGCGGCCACCGCCGCCCTGAGCTCTTTCGAGCGTGATTCTGGGTCTCATCGACCAGCGCGCGAATAGGCACGCGCACTACGGTCCATAGGGGGCTAAGCATAACGGGTTCTTCTTCCGTTTTCCGTCGAGCATTCAAAGAGGTCTCATGATGCGGATCGGGATCATTTT
Organism: uncultured Alphaproteobacteria bacterium; assembly: GCA_963726105.1. GTDB lineage: Bacteria > Pseudomonadota > Alphaproteobacteria > Rhizobiales > Beijerinckiaceae > Roseiarcus. The sequence continues at coordinate 167,269 of CAVSBJ010000004.1, read as the reverse complement.
CGCCCTCGTCCTAGGACTTAATCCAGGGATCAGAGGGACCGCCCATGCGGCGAACAAAACGCCTTCGCCGTGCAGGCCGCTTGCCGAGCTCCGGGCTGACGTCGACGCTAAAACTCATTTCACCACGCTGACCCCCGGGCAATTCCATTTCGTCGAAGGCATCTACGTTGGAAGCCCGACTACTCCCGATGGCTTGCCGCCAGGCGATGGCGCGCTGCTTGCCACTCATGACGGTGTCCAGAATGGCATTATTCTTTGGACCCGCGGCCCACTTGCGTGTGGGCCACTCCCAATCAGCAAAATATTTATAAAGCTGATCGCGGACATCAAAACTGGCGCACTCGATGCCGAGGGCAATGGACTGTGATTCGCAGGCAGAAAGCCAAATGCATCACGCACGCATAGTGACCAAAAGGCAGCACCTCGCTCAATACCTCGACCCGCAGGCTCGCAACCGCCTTAACGGCATCATGCACAATCCGACAGCCGGAAACCCAATGGAAACACTCTATATTGTTGCCTGCGTGGCAAATCCCCTGCGCTGGCGGTCGCGCATTGCGCTCGCGCGCGCAGCGCTCGCTGACTGGCTCAAGGAACCCGATGTCCACATCACGTTGGCCGAATGCGTCTACGGTTCGCGCGAATGGGACCTCGCGGACCTAGCCTCTGCACGTGTCACGCACGTACCGCTTCGCGCCACAACGATGGCTTGGTCGAAGGAATGCCTTCTCAACATCGCGATTGCGCATCTGCCGCGCGAAGCCGAGAAGATCGTTGCCCTCGACGCCGACGTGACGTTCCGGCGCCAAGGTTGGGCAACTGAAACTTTGGCGGCTCTCGATCTCTATCCCGTCATTCAGCCCTGGGACACAGCCTATGATCTCGGGCCGCATGACGAGCATATCCAGACGCACAAGAGCTTCGCGTCTGTCTGGCACGCTGGAAAACCCGTTGTGGCGACCAGCGCCTCCTTCTGGGCCTTCAACGGCGGCTATAACATCTATCCGCATCCTGGCTACGCATGGGGTTGGCATAGACGCGTGCTGGACCGCATCGGCGGCCTGCTTGACACAGGAGCCATGGGCTCCGGCGACTATCACATGGCCCTTGGCATGGTCGGAAACTACCAAGCCTCCTTACCGGCTGGTGTAAGCGAAGGATACAAGAACTCGGTTGCCTCATGGGCGACTCGCGCTGCCTTCGAACTCAACGGCAAACTCGGCTTCACCCATGGCACGATCGAGCATCCTTTCCATGGTCGCAAGTCTGATCGCGGCTATCAGACCCGCTGGCAGATGTTCCTCGACACTGGCTTCGATCCGGCTACCGACCTTAAACGCAACACATATGGCGTCCTCGAATTCTCTGGCTCCAAGCCAAATCTTGAGCGCGCGTTCGACCGCTATCTACGGTCCCGCGAAGAGGACGTGAACACACTCACATAACGAGAACCCTCGTGTTCACCGCTTTCCCCTGACGAATCCCTTTTTTACTACGGATCGGAACAGAGTTGCGCGAATTCTGCACATTCCTCTGCGCACAACTGAACAAGGTTGGCCGACGCCGACGACATCGTTGGGCGGATCGCGAGTCGGCGCACCGACCGCGTGAGCGGCACCCGCTCCGCGAAATGGACCGTTTCTTCTCAGGTATCAGCCGTATTTGGTGCAAAGGGGGATTTTGCGAATGACGGAGTTTCTTCCTACGCTTCTCCGGGGACCGTCTTCAATTTCTCGAGCCGTCTCGGTACACGCGTCCATCTCTTAGTGTTGCACGACTGCGGGGGTGGTTACGGGGGCTCCCTCCGATGGTTCGAGTTGAGCAGGTCCAGTGTATCGGCGCACTACGTGATTCGCGAGGACGGAGGTGAGGCAACGCAAATGGTCACCTCTCCGACAATGCGTGGCATGCACGCATTTTCAATCGGCGCTCCGTTGGCGTCGAGACGAGCGGCTTTACGAGTCGTGGTTTTGAGGCGCCCCTGCTTGTAACTACGCGTGTGTTCGCCTTTTTGTGCTATTATCTGCAAAATTCCAGTCCGACATGCGCGCGGTGGCGTCGGACCGAGCATTGGGTCGCACAAAGACCTCGGCCCTGCGGGCGGCGGTCATCACGATCCGTCCGACGACCCCAGCTTCATGCAGAGATTTATTGGCGTGGTTGACGATGAGCATCGTGAAGGCCATTTCCCTGGGATGTGGGATCCACACAGTCCCAAGGAGGCGTGTCTGCGGTCGCCTGATAAAGCTTCGACCTTGTCGGCTGTAACCTCGCCGGCACTGCCTCTGGATGTTCACACGATCAGCGGACTTCAACCGGCGCTCACGATGCTCGGGTATCGTATTGCCGTAGATGGCGACTACGGTGCCGAAACCCGGCAAGTTGTTACAAGTTTCCAGATGCGCAGCGGAATCGTCCCTGATGGGGTTGCCGGCGCACAGACGGAAGCGAAACTACTCACCGAGCTAAACGGCATGCGCGAGATGGACGGACACTTATCGCGCTAAGCTCTTTGCGAAGTTTCTCTGATCGTCCGACAGAAGTTGAACCGCCCCGGGTTTGCCGGAGGCTCCAACTCTTGAGAGGGTGGAGCGATGACAAGCAAGACAACAAACAAGTTCTCGCCTGAGGTGCGATCCGGCGCGGTGCGGATGGTTTTGGATCACGAGCATGAACATACGTCGCGTTGGGCAACGCTGGTCTCGATTGCGGACAAGATCGGTTGCGCTGCGCAGACGCTGCATCAATGGGTTGGCGGGGCCGAGCGAGACAGCGGGCGCAAGCCTGGCCTGATCACGGACATGGCCGCCAAGCTTAAGACCCTGGAGCGAGAGAACCGCGAGCTTCGTCAGGCCAACGAGATCCTGCGTAAGGCTAGCGCTTATTTTGCCCAGGCGGCGCTCGCCCGCCGATACAAGCCATGATCGCGTTCATCGACGATCACCGCGAGGCGTATGGGGTCGAGCCGATCTGCAAGGTGTTGCCGATCGCCCCATCCACCTACCGCGCCCATGCGGCAAAGCGGGCCGACCCCGCCAAACTATCGGCGCGGGCGAAGCAGGATGCGATCCGCAAGATCGAGATCAGGCGTGTCTTGGCGGAGAACTTCGACGTCTACGGCGTGCGCAAGGTCTGGCGGCAGTTGCGCCGCGAGGGCGAGGATATCGCTGGAGTGGGTGGACCGGTTCAACAATCGCCGGCTGCTGGAGCCCATCGGCAACATCCCGCCAGCCGAAGCCGAGAAGCGCTACTATGCCATGACGGACCAACCCGCCATCGCGGCGTGACTCAAACGAAACGGCCTCCGGCAAACCCGGGGCGGTTCAAGTTGAAACCCAACTCAATCGTCGTCGGACCGGGGCTCTGCGAGAACCGCGAGTACAGGCTGGCGTGGCGGTCGTTTGCGGGAAGCGCAGCTGCGGCTCGTCATTAGCCGGTATTTCCCCTTGCTGGCATGAGGACGCTCGCGAAGACCGAGCTCTAGCAGGCTGCTGAAAAAGTCAGTGCGTTTGTGCGATAAGGGAGGCAGGCGCGATTTTTTGCGGGTGGATGCGGCTCATTTTTGAGGTTTTGGCCTGCGGTGGGGTCATTGTTCTCTCGCTTTTCATGTCGCCGGACGCACTTCGCCCTTCGGGGCCAGGAGCTTGGGCAGGCGGACGATGTCGTAGGCGGCCATGGCGAAGGCGAAAGCGGCGCGGACCTTGTCGAGGCCGCGCCCCCTCACCTGCGTCAGACCGCCGACAGTCTTCGTCCAGCCGAAGCCTTCCTCGATGCGCTTGCGCAGCCGCTGGCTGACGGCGTAGCCGAGGCTCGCCGCGACCTCCGGCGGAACCGCGGTTTTGCGCGTCTTGCCATGCTTGCTCACCGTCCCGTTGATCGCGACGTGCGGCGCGATCCCACGCGCCTTCAAGCCCTCGACGAAGGCCTCGGCGTCGTAGCCCTTGTCGGCGCCGAGGGTCGCCCCCTTGGGCAGGCGCTGGCTGAAAGCCGCCGCCGCCTCGCGCTCGGCCGTTCCGGTCGCCAGCGTCGCCTCGGCCGCCGCCACGAGCCCGTTGCGATTCTCCATCAAGGCGTGGCCAAGATAGGCGAGACGGCTCTCCTGCCCGGCGCCTTTGCGGTAAAGGCGAGCGTCCTTGTCCGTCGTCGAGGCGTGCGTCGCGTTCGATCGCTTGGTCTTGCGAAAGTCGGCCTCGCGGTTGCGCCCCGGCTGAGACGGATCGCCCGAGCCGGTCCCCGGGTCTTCGCCCGAGGAGCTCTTCGGACGGAAGCTCTTCATCGACGCCCAGGCTTTCAACATCGTTCCATCGACCGAAAAATGCTCGGCGCTCAGAAGCCCCTTCACCTCCGCCAGGCCGAGCAGCGAAGACAGAAACTCTTGCGCAATCTCGTGCGTGAGCAAGCGGTCGCGGTTCTTCGAGAAGGTCGAGGCGTCGAACACCCTCTCGTCGATCGACAGCCCGACGAACCAGCGAAACAGCATGTCGAACTCCAGCCGTTCGACCAGCTGCCGCTCCGAGCGGATCGAATAGAGAAGCTGCAGAAGCGAAGCTCGCAGAAGGCGCTCCGGCGGGATGGATGGACGCCCGATCCCCTCGTAAAGCGCGGAAAACCTCGCGTCGAGCTCAGCCAAAGCCGCGTTCGTCAGCCGCCGCATCGCCCGCAGCGGATGCTGCGCCGGGATGCGCGCCTCGACGTCGACGTAAGAGAACAAGGCCCCGCTCGTCCGATCCTCGCCCCGCATCGGTTCCTCCCGAATCGCCTCGCCGACGCAAGCGAATCACGCCGCAAACCAAAATTCCAGAACCTTTCCGCGCCACTTTTTCAGCAGCCTGCTAAGCCTGCGGGTCTGAGTCACCTAAGGAGACTTCTATGACGGATTCAGCATTCGCGATCGCCGCGGGTCCCATCGTTGAAGCCTTGCGTCCAATAATATCCGCCCTCGTCGCGGCGACAGTAGGGGTCGCTGTCACGTTTGGAGTCGCATTGCTTAAAAAATGGACAGGCGTGACACTACAATCGGTCTATGTCGATTCGCTGCGCCAAGCGGCGCAGACCGAAGCGGGAGTTCTCGTCGCTGAGGCCGCTGATAACTTGTCATCTCGATCCATTTCCGTCACATCGCCGGCGATCGCGGCAGCGGCCGCTCGTATAGCCACGGCGATGCCTGACGCTGTGAGGGCTGCCGGAAAGACCCCAGAAGACCTCAGCAGACTTGTCGCGGGCGAGATCGGCAAGCTGCAGGCGCACGCCACTGCAGTTTCTGTTCCCACCTCGCCCTGACGCACGATATCGCCATGGCCGAGAACCCTTGCGTATCGATTTCCGTTGAGAAGTGACCCGGGATTTCCATTGAGAACTGACCCGGGTTGATGCTGGTTTTGGATCAGTCAGCACGCAGCAGAGCCTCATCTCCCTCGCATCATAGAACGGCACGACCCGATCGTTGACGAGATCAGCCGCGGTGATGGGCGTCTTGAGATCATAGAGCTTGGCGAGGGCGACCTTGGCGTAGGTGTCGATAAAGGTCTGCTGGTAGATGCGGCCGGCCGATCTGGGACGGCAAACTTCGGTTCGACGCTGTCCGAACGCAGGTACTTGCGGACCGTGTTCCTCGACAGCCCAGTGCGTCGAGATATCTCCCGGATCGAGAAACGATCTCGATAAGATCAGCGTTGAACCGCCCCGGGTTTGCCGGCGGCCGTTTCGTTTGAGTCACGCCGCGGTGGCGGGTTGGTCCGTCATGGCATAGTAGCGTTTCTCGGCTTCGGCTGGCGGGATGTTGCCGATGGGCTCCAGCAGCGGCGATTGTTGAACCGATCCACCCACTCCAGCGTCGCGAACGCGACAGCCTCGAATGACCGCCATGGTGGGCGCCGATGGATGGCCTCGGCTTTGTAGAGACCGTTGATGGTTTCGGCGAGAGCATTGTCGTAGCTGTCGCCGACGCTGCCTACAGAAGGCTCGATACCCGCTTCCGCCAAGCGCTGGGTGTATGTGATCGAGACGTATTGGGCGGATTCAAGCGGTCGTCGCAACACCTTAACGAAGGAGGTTGCGATGAGCCCTCGAAAGCGCCGATCACACCATTCTGGACGGGCCCCGCTGCCGTCACCGGGACGGCCGCCAGCAGCGGAGCGATCTGAACTTCAGCGATTTTGGTTGGGGATTGCGAAGGGGATGACCAGCGAGGAGGCTGCGCTGGCGGCTGGTATGTCGCAGCCTGTCGGAACCAGGATGTTCCGAAAGGCAGGCGGCATGCCACCAGCGATGTTCAGATCTTCGGCCGAGCCCCCGTCCGGACGATATCTCTCGTTTGCCGAACGTGAGGAGATCGCGCTTCTGCGCGTTCAGGGCCTTTCGAAGCGCGAGATCGGACGCCGGCTTGGTCGATCCGCCTCGACGATCTCCCGTGAGCTACGGCGCAATGCCGCCACGCGCAGCGGTGGCTTGGAATATCGTGCGTCGACAGCCCAATGGCACGCCGAGCGATCGGGCCGGCGTCCGAAAGGCGCCAAGCTTGCGCTGAACCGGGCCTTACGCGTCTATGTCGAGGAGAGGCTGGCCGGAACGGTCGCTGCTCGTAATGGTGCTGTCGTTGCCGGTCCTATGGTCTGCTGGAGTGGACGCCGTCATGGACAACGAAAGGCTCGTCGATGGAGCACGGCATGGAGCCCGGAGCAGATCGCCCGGCGATTGGCTGTAGACTTTCCGAATGACGAGACCATGCGGATCAGTCACGAAGCCATTTATCAAGCACTCTTCATCCAAGGCCGAGGGGCCCTTCGACGAGAACTGACCGCATGCCTGCGAACCGGGCGGGCGTTGCGGACGCCGCGGGCGCGCGTGGGCCAGCGCGGCAAGGGCTTCGTGTCATCCGAGATCATGATCAGCCAGCGCCCGGCCGAGGCGGATGACCGTGCGATTCCGGGGCACTGGGAGGGCGACCTCATTCTGGGGCTTGGCAGTTCGGCAATAGGCACACTGGTCGAGCGTACGACGCGCTTTACGATGCTGCTACACCTGCCGCGACTGGACGGTCATGGGGCCACGCCGCGAGCCAAGAATGGACCGGCTCTCGCAGGGCATGGCGCCGAGGCCGTTCGCGATGCCATCACGCGCACCATCGTAACCCTGCCTCAGGAACTTCGCCGCTCGTTGACATGGGACCAAGGCGCCGAGATGGCCCAACACGTGGCGCTTAAAATCGACACTGGAATCCAAGTCTACTTCTGCGATCCCCAGAGCCCCTGGCAGCGGGGCGCCAACGAAAACACCAATGGATTGCTGCGCCAGTACTTCCCAAAGGGCACGGACCTGAGCACCCACAGCGCAGAGACGATCGCAGCCGTTGCCGCAACCCTCAACGCGAGACCGCGAAAAACCCTCGGGTGGAGGACTCCGGCCGAAGCGCTTGACCAATGGTTGCCATAGAACCGAATACGCCTGTTGCGACGACCGCTTGAATCCGCCTTGGCTGCCCCGGTCGCGGTGATGCGCGAGCCCGTCGCGATGCGCGGGCCGCCGGTCATGCAGGGCCTGTTCCCACGCATCGAGAACGAAGCTTGCATGTGCGGTCCGTGATGCCCGCCAGCCCACGATGCGCCGGGCGTAGGCGTCGATCACGAACGCGACGTAGACGAAGCCGGTCCAGGTCGCGACATCGGTGAAGTCCGAGACCCAGAGCGGGTTCGGCCTGGGCGCCCGGAACTGGCGGTTGACAGGATCCAGCGGACACGGTGCGGCCGTGTCGCCGATCGTGGTTTGACTGGCTTGCCGCGGATCACGCCTTGCATGCGGCGCGACAATCAGGATGAGAATCGCGCGACAATCAGGATGAGAATGCGCCGCCGCGGGGATTACGAAGGAAGGGCGCAGCCCGACCGTAGAAATCCCCGCGGCGGCGGCGAGCGCCCAAGTGGCCTCGTCTGGCGGTAACGGCGGCTGGAATAAGCATCGGCCTTCTCTGTCGAGAGGACCGACGTTTTGCCCGGCCGACACGTCACCGATCGTCAGATGAGGCTATTCATGAACTTGCGTCGCAACCATTCGCCGGCGATTGCCGGCGCGAAGGCCGGATTCAGCACGGCCGCCGCCTACCGCATTGAAAAGGATCCTCGGCTTCCCAGCCAAAAGAAGGCGTGCCGAGGACGACGCCGAGCCGATCCCTTGGCCAATGTGTGGGACAACGAAGTCGTCCCGATGTTGAAGGCGGCGCCCGGACTGAGACCGATCGCCGTCTTCGAAGAGCTCTGCCGCCGCCATCCAGACCTGGGCGCCGGAACGCGGCGGACCCTCGAGCGCCGCATCCGGGTTTGGCGGGCGGTGAACGGCCCGGATCGGGAGGTCATCTTTCGGCAGGAGCATCCGCCGGGCCGGATGGGCTTGTCGGACTTCACCGAGGTGGCCGAACTCGGCGTCACCATCGCCGGCCAAATCCTTGATTGCCGACTCTATCACTTCCGCTTGCCGTTCTCGGGCTTCGAACACGCCCATGTCGTGCTCGGCGGCGAAAGCTTCGTCGCGCTGGCGGAAGGGCTCCAGAACGCCCTGTGGGCGTTGGGCGGCGTTCCCGAGCAACATCGAAGCGACAGTCTCTCGGCGGCCTTCCGCAATCTCGACGCCAACGCCAAGGAGGATTTGACGAAGCGCTACGAAGCGTTCTGCGCCCATTACGGCATGACGCCGACCCGCAACAATCCCGGCGTCAGCCACGAGAACGGCTCCATCGAGAGCGCCCACGGCCATCTTAAGAGAGCGCTCGCCGACGCTCTGTTGCTGCGCGCCTCGCGCGACTTTGACGATCTCCCCGCATGGCGGGGCTTCGTCGACGACATCGTCGGTCGCGGCAACCTCCGCAACGCCAGGCGCATCGATCATGAGCGCATGGCGTTGAACAAGCTGCCGGTCCGCAAGACCGCCGACTACGAGGAGGTCAACGTCGACGTCACCAGCTCCAGCGCCTTCACGCTGCGCAAGGTGTTCTACTCGGTTCCCTCGCGACTGATCGGCCATCGGCTGCGGGTGCGCCTCTATGACGATCGGCTGGAATGCTTTCAGGGCTCGACGCCCATCGTCATCTTGCGGCGCGGTCGGCCCCAGCCGAACGGCAAACATGGTCACGTGGTCGACTATCGCCACGTCATCCATTCCCTGCGCCGCAAGCCCATGGCGCTGCTCAATCTGGTCTATCGCGATCAGCTCTTCCCCCGCCGAGCCTTCGCCCTGGCGTTCGACGCCTTGCTCGCCGGTCTCGGTGAGCGACCAGCTTGCCGCGCCATGGTCGGGATTCTCGCGCTCGCGTTCGAGCGCTCCTGCGAGGCCGAACTCGCCCTCGCGTTGCAAGCGGGTCTCGACGACGGCGTCCTTCCCGATGTCGCTGCGCTGATCGAACGCTTCCGGCCAAAGGACGCGCCATTGCCTGTCGTCGTCGTCAGGCTGCCTTCCCTCGCCATCTACGATCAGATCGCGACAGGCGTTGGAGAAGCGGCATGAAGGCGACCGATAAGATCGACGCCGCCCGCGTAGACCTGCTGCTCGGCGAATTGCGACTGCCCGGCATCAAGCTGATCTGGGCCGCCCTGGCGGCGACCGCCGACAAGGAAGGCTGGCCCGCCGCCCAATTCCTGGCAGCCCTCGCCGAACAGGAGATGGTGGAGCGAAACCGCCGCCGCTTCGAACGGCATCTGGAGGAAGCGCGATTGCCGCCGGGAAAGACACTCGACACGTTCGACTTCACCGCTGTGCCGATGATCTCGAAGGCGCAGGTGCAAGCGCTCGCGGCCGGCGACGCCTGGCTCGAAAGGGGAGCCAATCTGTTGTGCTTCGGGCCGCCCGGCGCCGGGAAATCCCATCTCGCGGCGGCGCTCGGTCTGGCCTTGATCGAGAAGGGTTGGCGCGTCCTGTTCACCCGGACCACCGACCTCGTGCAAAAGCTTCAGATCGCACGCCGCGATCTCGCCCTCGAAGCCGCGATCGCCAAACTCGACAAATATCATCTGCTGATCCTCGACGATCTCGCCTATGTCACCAAGGACCAGGCGGAGACGAGCGTTCTGTTCGAACTGATCAGCGCGCGATACGAGCGCCGATCCATGCTCATCACCGCCAATCAGCCCTTCGGCGAATGGGGAAAAGTCTTCTCCGACCAAGCCATGACGCTCGCCGCCATCGATCGTATCGTGCACCACGCTACGATCCTCGAAATGAACGTCGACAGCTATCGTCGTAAGGAAGCCGTCGACAAAGCCCGTGGAGCCGGACGCCCGCCCACGCGCGCAACAGTCAAGGGATCATCCTGATTGTCGCTCCGCGACAATCAAACCATCTCTCGCCAAAAAGCGCTTGCGTTATCGTCGCGCCGCGACAATCATCACATCGCCGCGACCGCCAAAATGGCCATCCTGATTGTCGCTGCCTTCCCATCCAGATTGTCGCGCTACACCTTGCAGGCCCATGCTCCGCATCAGTCGCTCCACGGTGCATCGGGCGATATCCTCGCCCTCGCGGCGCAACTGCCGCCAGACCTTGCGCACGCCGTAGACGTCGAAGTTCTCCGCCAAGACACGCCTGATCTCGATCTTGCGGATCGCATCCTGCTTCGCCCGCGCCGATAGTTTGGCGGGGTCGGCCCGCTTTGCCGCATGGGCGCGGTAGGTGGATGGGGCGATCGGCAACACCTTGCAGATCGGCTCGACCCCATACGCCTCGCGGTGATCGTCGATGAACGCGATCATGGCTTGTATCGGCGGGCGAGCGCCGCCTGGGCAAAATAAGCGCTAGCCTTACGCAGGATCTCGTTGGCCTGACGAAGCTCGCGGTTCTCTCGCTCCAGGGTCTTAAGCTTGGCGGCCATGTCCGTGATCAGGCCAGGCTTGCGCCCGCTGTCTCGCTCGGCCCCGCCAACCCATTGATGCAGCGTCTGCGCAGCGCAACCGATCTTGTCCGCAATCGAGACCAGCGTTGCCCAACGCGACGTATGTTCATGCTCGTGATCCAAAACCATCCGCACCGCGCCGGATCGCACCTCAGGCGAGAACTTGTTTGTTGTCTTGCTTGTCATCGCTCCACCCTCTCAAGAGTTGGAGCCTCCGGCAAACCCGGGGCGGTTCACGTCGGATCACCCTCAACAACTCTATGTCGATCACTCCGATGCCCCCTTGCTTAGGCCAAGGGGGCGAGGTTTGAACATGCATCAGTTCTCAGCGGAAAAACCCGTGCTGCCCGGCTCAGTTCTTAGTGGAAATCAACACCCTGCGGAATTGCCGACGTGCCGCGATTGACGAAGATTGATTTAGCGCTCTGCACCATTGCGGATGCATGGTTGGGCGCACGACTCCTCGCGGGCGGCTGCCGCGACGACGCGTTCCGGAGGATTGAATGAATTCACCGGAAAGTCCGCCCTGGAGCTTTCTTCAGTGGGCCGTTGCTGGATTGGCTTCGATCGGGGCGAGTGCCGCCGCATTTGTCTGGCGACTTATGACTTGGATACACACTCTCGAAATCGTGGTCGGGCAACATCAACGCGATCTGGACCTCTCGCAGTCGGCCAATGAATCTGCACTCCTGCGTCTAGCCGAACGTCTGGCTTTGCTGCACGACGATCACTATCGTCTGCGCGAGACGATCGGTGGGCTTCCCAGTCGCGCGGACATTCGTGATTTAGAGCTCCGACTTGGGGAGCGGATGGATTCGCTGGCCGCACGATTCGACCGCGCTTTTGACCCGCATCATTCCTGATGATGCCGCTTGTAGCCTTATACCAGAGGGTCCGCTGGTTGACTTATAGAGGGATTTGCGAATCGCGGCGATGCTGATTGAAGGCGGCGTGGAGGATTCGCGCCATGCCATCAGCGGTCAGATTGCGAGAGAACTATTCGGCGGAGGAGCTTCGGAGGCTCGCCCGTCGGTCGAAGGACGTCAACCGGAGCCGGCGGCTTCTGTCGTTGGCGGCGGTCCGGGACGGGATGGACCGAGGCTCGGCGGCGAAGATCGGCGGCGAAGATCGGCGGCGAAGATCGGCGGCATGGACCGGCAGACGCTGCGCGACTGGTTTCATCGCTTCAACGCCTCGGGCGGGGGAGGGTCTTATCGACAACTGGACCGCAGGCCCGAAGCCTCGCTTGTCGGAGCAGCAACTGGCCCAATTCGCACAGATCGTCGAGGCCGGGCCGGATCGCGAGAAGGATGGGGTCGTGCGCTGGCGGCGGATCGACCTCAAGCGCGTCATCGCTGAGAGGTTCGGAGGGGGACTGTCGGAAATCTTGTGCGCGGGGCCGGGTTTCCATCAGGTTCTGACGAAGCGATCGCCGAACATGATGGCGAACTGGGTCTTAGCCTCGGCCCATTCGCGGGGCGGCATTTTCCATTGCTGAGCGACTTGGCGCAAGACCAGGAAAATGAGCTTGGTCGCCGCCTCGTCGCTGGGGAAATGGCCTCTCGCCCGCACGGCCCGTCGCAGCGTGGCGTTCAAGGCCTCGATAGCATTCGTGGTGTAGACGATTTTGCGCACGGCCGGAGCGAAGGCGAAGAACGGGATGACCTGCTCCCATTGCCGCCGCCAGATCTGGCCGATCGCCGCGTATTTGCCGCCCCACGGGCCGCCCTCGAAGGCCTCGAGCGCCTTGCGGCCGGTTTCGGCGTCGGCGGCGCGGTAGATTTTCCGTAGCTCGGCGACGACGGGCTTCCGGTCTTTCCAGGACACGAAATCCAGCGAATTGCGGATGAGATGGACGATGCAGGTTTGAACCGCGGCCTGCGGAAAGACCGCCTCGATCGCCTCCGGAAAGCCCTTCAGGCCGTCGACGACGGCGATCAGGATGTCCTCGACGCCGCGGGCCTTCAGCTCGTTCATCACCTTGAGCCAGAATTTGGCGCCCTCGGTCGTCTCGATCCAGAGCCCGAGAATGTCCTTCGTTCCATCTGCTGCGACGCCAAGCGCGAGATAGACAGCCTTGTTGCGGACCAGGCCTTCGTCGCGGATCTTGCGTCGCGGATCTTGACCCTGATGGCGTCGAAGAAAACCAGCGGATAGCTCGTTTCCAGCGGCCGGTTCTGCCATTCGGCCACGGTCTCGAGCACGGCGTCGGTGACCGTCGAAATCAGGTCCGGCGACACCTCCAGCCCGTAAAGCTCCAGGAGATGGCCCTGGATCTCGCGTACCGTCATGCCGCGCGCGTACATCGACACGATCTTGTCGTCGAAGCCGGGAAACCGCCGCTGGTAGCGCTGGATCAGCTTCGGATCGAATGTGCCTTCCCGATCGCGCGGAATGCGGATGTCGATCTTGGCCGTCTCCGTCAGGACCGTCTTCTTTGAAGAGCCGTTGCGCCGGTTCTGGGACCCCTCGGCGGCCTCATTGTCGAGATGATCGTCCAGCTCGGCGTTCAGCCCCCGCTCCGCCAGAGCCTTCTTCAGCTCATCGAAAAGACCGTCTTTCGAAAACACAGCCTTCGGGTCGCGGCCAGCCAAAAGATCGTCCAGCGTGTCCTTCTTGATCGCCATATTCGCCCTCCATCGGCGCGATTATGGCCCCACGCACGAAATTCCTGACAGTCCCGTTCGGCGTCGACTTCCACCAGCGTTATGTCGGAAAGCTCCTGAACAAGCTTGGCTTCTCGCATATTAGCGCGCGGCCGCGTCATCCAGCTCAGGACGAACGGATGATCGAAGCGTTCAAAAAAACTTTCCGCGCGCACTGAAGGCTCATCTCGGCGGCCTGCCCGAGACGACGCCGGTCGAAATCTGGTTTGAGGACGAGGCCCGCATCGGCCAGAAGAACGGCCAGGTTCGGCAGTGGGCCAGGCGCGGAACGCGGCCAGGCCGCCGACCCGCGCTATGACGACGCCTATTTGTTCGGCGCGATCTGCCCCGCCCGCGGCGTCGGGGCGGCGTTGGCGCTGCCTCATGCCGACACTGCATGATGCAGCTTCACCTCGACGAAATCTCACGCAACGTCGCCCCGGGCGCGCACGCCGTTCTTCTCCTCGACCGCGCCGGATGGCACACGACGAGCAAGCTCGACGTGCCCGACAACATCACCCCGATCTTCCTGCCTTCCCGCGCGCCTGAGCTGAACCCGGTCGAGAATGTCTGGCAATATCTCCGCCAGAACTGGCTCTCAAACACCGTCTTCGAAAACTACGACGCCATCGTCGACGCCGCATGCGCCGCTTGGCGAAAGCTCATTGCTCAACCCGAAATCATCACGTCCATCCGAATGCGCGACTGGGTTCACGTCGGTCAGCCGCTAGGACCGTTGGTGTTAGTATGAGCAGCGAGGCGAACGGGGCTCATCGAGGCCGAGGCGCTTCTACAATCGGCATCAAACCTTTATCGTTAAACCTGCCGGAGTCCCGACGATAATCGCTTAAATACACAATCTACTTGGCTCTTTTTTGCACAACGCCGACGTGAACCGCCCCGGGTTTGCCGGAGGCTCCAACTCTTGAGAGGGTGGAGCGATGACAAGCAAGACAACAAACAAGTTCTCGCCTGAGGTGCGATCCGGCGCGGTGCGGATGGTTTTGGATCACGAGCATGAACATACGTCGCGTTGGGCAACGCTGGTCTCGATTGCGGACAAGATCGGTTGCGCTGCGCAGACGCTGCATCAATGGGTTGGCGGGGCCGAGCGAGACAGCGGGCGCAAGCCTGGCCTGATCACGGACATGGCCGCCAAGCTTAAGACCCTGGAGCGAGAGAACCGCGAGCTTCGTCAGGCCAACGAGATCCTGCGTAAGGCTAGCGCTTATTTTGCCCAGGCGGCGCTCGCCCGCCGATACAAGCCATGATCGCGTTCATCGACGATCACCGCGAGGCGTATGGGGTCGAGCCGATCTGCAAGGTGTTGCCGATCGCCCCATCCACCTACCGCGCCCATGCGGCAAAGCGGGCCGACCCCGCCAAACTATCGGCGCGGGCGAAGCAGGATGCGATCCGCAAGATCGAGATCAGGCGTGTCTTGGCGGAGAACTTCGACGTCTACGGCGTGCGCAAGGTCTGGCGGCAGTTGCGCCGCGAGGGCGAGGATATCGCCCGATGCACCGTGGAGCGACTGATGCGGAGCATGGGCCTGCAAGGCGTGATCCGCGGCAAGCCAGTCAAACCACGATCGGCGACACGGCCGCACCGTGTCCGCTGGATCCTGTCAACCGCCAGTTCCGGGCGCCCAGGCCGAACCCGCTCTGGGTCTCGGACTTCACCGATGTCGCGACCTGGACCGGCTTCGTCTACGTCGCGTTCGTGATCGACGCCTACGCCCGGCGCATCGTGGGCTGGCGGGCATCACGGACCGCACATGCAAGCTTCGTTCTCGATGCGTGGGAACAGGCCCTGCATGACCGGCGGCCCGCGCATCGCGACGGGCTCGCGCATCACCGCGACCGGGGCAGCCAAGGCGGATTCAAGCGGTCGTCGCAACAGGCGTATTCGGTTCTATGGCAACCATTGGTCAAGCGCTTCGGCCGGAGTCCTCCACCCGAGGGTTTTTCGCGGTCTCGCGTTGAGGGTTGCGGCAACGGCTGCGATCGTCTCTGCGCTGTGGGTGCTCAGGTCCGTGCCCTTTGGGAAGTACTGGCGCAGCAATCCATTGGTGTTTTCGTTGGCGCCCCGCTGCCAGGGGCTCTGGGGATCGCAGAAGTAGACTTGGATTCCAGTGTCGATTTTAAGCGCCACGTGTTGGGCCATCTCGGCGCCTTGGTCCCATGTCAACGAGCGGCGAAGTTCCTGAGGCAGGGTTACGATGGTGCGCGTGATGGCATCGCGAACGGCCTCGGCGCCATGCCCTGCGAGAGCCGGTCCATTCTTGGCTCGCGGCGTGGCCCCATGACCGTCCAGTCGCGGCAGGTGTAGCAGCATCGTAAAGCGCGTCGTACGCTCGACCAGTGTGCCTATTGCCGAACTGCCAAGCCCCAGAATGAGGTCGCCCTCCCAGTGCCCCGGAATCGCACGGTCATCCGCCTCGGCCGGGCGCTGGCTGATCATGATCTCGGATGACACGAAGCCCTTGCCGCGCTGGCCCACGCGCGCCCGCGGCGTCCGCAACGCCCGCCCGGTTCGCAGGCATGCGGTCAGTTCTCGTCGAAGGGCCCCTCGGCCTTGGATGAAGAGTGCTTGATAAATGGCTTCGTGACTGATCCGCATGGTCTCGTCATTCGGAAAGTCTACAGCCAATCGCCGGGCGATCTGCTCCGGGCTCCATGCCGTGCTCCATCGACGAGCCTTTCGTTGTCCATGACGGCGTCCACTCCAGCAGACCATAGGACCGGCAACGACAGCACCATTACGAGCAGCGACCGTTCCGGCCAGCCTCTCCTCGACATAGACGCGTAAGGCCCGGTTCAGCGCAAGCTTGGCGCCTTTCGGACGCCGGCCCGATCGCTCGGCGTGCCATTGGGCTGTCGACGCACGATATTCCAAGCCACCGCTGCGCGTGGCGGCATTGCGCCGTAGCTCACGGGAGATCGTCGAGGCGGATCGACCAAGCCGGCGTCCGATCTCGCGCTTCGAAAGGCCCTGAACGCGCAGAAGCGCGATCTCCTCACGTTCGGCAAACGAGAGATATCGTCCGGACGGGGGCTCGGCCGAAGATCTGAACATCGCTGGTGGCATGCCGCCTGCCTTTCGGAACATCCTGGTTCCGACAGGCTGCGACATACCAGCCGCCAGCGCAGCCTCCTCGCTGGTCATCCCCTTCGCAATCCCCAACCAAAATCGCTGAAGTTCAGATCGCTCCGCTGCTGGCGGCCGTCCCGGTGACGGCAGCGGGGCCCGTCCAGAATGGTGTGATCGGCGCTTTCGAGGGCTCATCGCAACCTCCTTCGTTAAGGTGTTGCGACGACCGCTTGAATCCGCCCAATACGTCTCGATCACATACACCCAGCGCTTGGCGGAAGCGGGTATCGAGCCTTCTGTAGGCAGCGTCGGCGACAGCTACGACAATGCTCTCGCCGAAACCATCAACGGTCCCTACAAAGCCGAGGCCATCCATCGGCGCCCACCATGGCGGTCATTCGAGGCTGTCGCGTTCGCGACGCTGGAGTGGGTGGATCGGTTCAACAATCGCCGCTGCTGGAGCCCATCGGCAACATCCCGCCAGCCGAAGCCGAGAAACGCTACTATGCCATGACGGACCAACCCGCCACCGCGGCGTGACTCAAACGAAACGGCCGCCGGCAAACCCGGGGCGGTTCAGCTCGACAGGACACTACGCTTTCGTCCCGGATTTTAATGGGGCATTCTTATCGAGTGATTCAAAGGATGCGCGAGGGGCTAGGTTTTACATGGAGCGCCAAACAACTGACGTGTAAAAGGTTCTACCCGACCTGACGGACGGCATGAGCTGGCCCTTTTGGTCATTGGGCGGCAGGTTTGATGTGTGACCTGGAAGGATTTTTCTTTGGCGATGGGCAGGGTGTCAAGGAAGTCTGGATCGGGGTCTTTCCCGAAACACCATTTGCCCTGGTGAGGGCGGACCTCGTCGAACTCGAGCATCCAGAGATCCAGGTCGGTCTGCAGGTCACGATGGTCGTATAGATCGTCTTGCGGAAGGCGACCCGGTAGAATTCGTCGAGCATGGTCTTGTGAAAGCGCTCGACGATGCCGTTAGTCTGCTCCCACTGCCGGCGCCAGATTTGGCCAATTGCCGCATATTTTCGGCCCCATGGGCTGTTCTCGAAGGCCTCCAGGGCCTTGCGGCTGGCCTCGGCGTCTGCGGCGCGGTAGATTTCGCGCAGCTCGGCGACGATGGGCTTCCGGTCTGTATCCCTCCGGCGAGGGCCGCCTAGCGAAAGCGAGGCGAGCGGCGATAGTGCGGTGATGTGGACGCGGCGATCGTGTCCACTAATCGATGATGGACACTATCGCAGATGTCGGACGCCGGGATGCAAGGCGCGGATGGCGGCGAGCGCCGGCGACGGACTTGGTCGGCTGATCAGAAGCAACGGATCATCGCGGAGAGCTTTGCGCCCGGCGGATCCGTTGCGGAGGTGGCGCGCCGTTATGGTCTGAACTCCAATATGCTGTTCACCTGGCGACGGCGAGAACGGGCGGACGTCAATGACGTCGGCAAGACAGTGAGCATTGTGCCGGTGAGGGTCGTGGAGGCTACGCCGACTGCGACCGCCACAGCTCCGGCCTCGATGGGTCGGATGGAGATCGTGCTTGTCGGGGGCGAGCGGATCCTTGTCGGGGCGGACGTCGACGCGACGGCGCTGGCCCGGATCGTCAAGGCGCTCGGGCGGCGATGATTCCGATCTCGAGTGGGGCGCGCGTGTGGCTAGTGACCGGCCACACCGATATGCGCAAAGGATTCGACGGTCTGGCGCTGATCGTCCAAGAAACATTGAGGCGCGACCCGCATTCCGGCCATCTCTTCGTTTTTCGCGGCCGCCGCGGGTCTCTGATCAAGTGTCTTTGGAGCGACGGCCAGGGCTTATGCCTGTTCTCAAAGCGATTGGAGCGCGGGCGATACCTGTGGCCATCGTTGGCTGACGGAACGGTGACGATCTCGACGGCCCAGCTTTCCTATCTGCTGTCGGGCATCGATTGGCGCATGCCGCAAGAGACATGGCGTCCGACGGCGGTCGGATAGGAAAAAATCGGCTGAATAAACGCAAAAAGGGGCGCCTCAAATGGCCGATTTTGTGATTCCATGTGATTCGTGGACGCCGATCTTTCCTCGCTTCCGGACGACCTCGATGCGCTGAAAGCGGCGCTGATTGCGGCGCGGGCCGAAGCTGCGGCGGAGAAGGCGTGCGCCGTGGCGGCCGTCGCGGAACTGGCGCAGGGTCGCGCGCTGATCGCGCATCTCAATCTTGAGATCGAAAAGTTGCGGCGCACGATTTACGGACCTCGCTCCGAGCGCACGGCGCGGCTGCTCGACCAATTGGAGCTTCGGCTCGAGGAGGCAGAGGCCAACGCGGCGGAAGATGATCTCGCCGCCGAACATACGAAGCCCTCCACCACGGTCAGATCCTTCGCGCGCAAGCGACCGGCGCGAAAACCGTTCCCGGATCATCTGCCGCGTGAGCGCGTGGTGATCCCAGCGCCGCAGAGCTGCCCTTGCTGCGGCTCGGCCAAGCTGTCGAAGCTCGGCGAGGACCTCACGGAGACGCTCGAGGTTATCCCGCGTCAATGGAAGGTGATCCAGACCGTGCGCGAGCGCTTCTCATGCCGCGAATGCGAAACGATCACCCAGCCGCCGGCGCCCTTCCATGTGACGCCGCGCGGCTTCGCTGGCCCCAATTTGCTGGGGATGATCCTGTTCGAGAAGTTTGGTCAACATCAGCCGCTCAATCGCCAGAGCGAACGCTACGCCCGAGAAAGCGTGGATCTTAGCCTATCGACGCTCGCTGACCTGGTCGGCGCCTGCGCCGCCGCCTTGGGGCCCCTGCACAGGTTGATCGAACGCCACGTTCTGTCGGCTGAGCGCCTGCACGGCGATGACACCACGGTTCCGATCCTGGCGAACGGCAAGACCGAAACTGGCCGCGTCTGGACTTACGTCCGCGACGACAGGCCGTTCGGCGGCAAGGACCCGCCGGCGGCGTTGTTCTACGCCTCGCGCGATCGCCGCGGCGAGCATCCTGAGCGTCATCTGACGAACTGGAGCGGCGTCCTCCAGGCCGACGCCTTCAGCGGCTACGCCAGACTTTATCCGCCCGATCGGAAACCGGGCCCGATCGTCGAAGCGCTATGTTGGAGCCACGCCAGACGCAAGTTCTTCGAACTCGCCGACATCGCCGCCAACGCGAGGCGGGGTAAGAACGCCGCGCCGATCTCGCCGATCGCGCTGGAGGCGGTCAAACGCATCGACGCCATCTTCGAGATCGAGCGCGAGATCAACGGCGTCACGGCCGAGGAGCGGCTCGCTGCGCGCCGCTCAAGGAGCGCGCCGCTCGTCGCCGCGCTCGAAGAGTGGACGCGCTCTGAACGCGCCAAGCTCTCCCGGCACAATGCCGTCGCTAAGGCCATCGATTATATGCTCACCCGTTGGCCGGCCTTCTCCCGCTTCCTCGAAGACGGGCGTATCTGTCTTACGAACAACGCGGCGGAAAGAGCGCTGCGCGGTCTGGCCTTGGGAAGAAAGTCATGGCTCTTCGCGGGCTCGGAGCGCGGGGCTGAGCGCGCCGCGATCATGTACACGCTGATTCAGACCGCAAAGCTCAACGACATCGATCCGCAGGCTTGGCTCGCCGACACTCTTTCCAAGATCGCCGAGACGCCGCAGACCCGGCTCGGCAAACTCCTACCCTGGAACTGGATGTCCGACCGCCGCTCGCGCGCCGCAGCTTAACCGCGGCCCTCCCCGGAGGGTTACTCCGGTCTTTCCAGGACGCAAAATCCAGCGAATTGCGGGTCAGATGGACGATGCAGGTCTGGACCGCGGCCTGCGGAAAGACCGCCTCGATCGCCTCCGGAAAGCCCTTCAGGCCGTCGACTACGGCGATCAGGATGTCTTCGACCCCAACACAAGCCTTCAGCTCGTTCATGACCTTGAGCCCAAACTTGGCACCCTCGCTCCTCTCGATCCAAAGGCCGAGGATGTCCTTCGTCCCGTCCGATCGCCATCATGTTCGGTGAACGCTTCGTCAGGACCTGATGGAAATCTGGCCCTGCGCACAAGATTCCGGACACTCCCTCGTCGCCCAGCGCATATCGTCGCATAGGTCAGCCCCTCCTCGGGCCGACCACTCACGAGTCAGACATTTGCTAATTCGGGAACCCCTCGAGTATCCGAAACACCAAACATCCTGCGTCCGATTCCAATCCGGTCTCGCCTCAACTGAAGACAGGCACCAGCCCAGCACGAATTAAATTTTTCGCGTCGTGATAAAATCTGGGCCATGATGAGCCTCTGTTGCTCTAACATGGGATGTTGTTGACCACTATGCGAGTTATATTCATGGGCTCGCCAGAATTTGCTGTTCCTACGTTGTTGGAAATGTGTAAGAGTGGGCGCGTACCGATCGCCGTCTATACGCGTCCGCCCGCGCGGAGTGGCCGTCGAGGCCTTGAAATGAAAAGGACTCCTGTTCACTTGGCGGCGGATTCTCTCGGAGTTCCGGTTTTCACGCCAAATTCCCTGAGCGACATCGAAGTCCAAAAAGCCTTCAGCACTCTCGCGGCCGACGTTGTACTCGTGGCCGCTTACGGCCTGATATTACCAATCCCTATACTGACAGCACCAAGGCTAGGCTGTTTAAATTTGCACGCTTCGTTGTTGCCGCGTTGGCGCGGCGCCGCCCCAATTCAGCGCGCGATTATGGCCGGCGACTTACGGACCGGCATTGATGTGATGCGTATGGACGCCGGTCTCGATACGGGACCAGTTGCTATGCGTGAAATCGTTTCGGTGCGTCCTGATGAGACCGCCGGCGATCTAACAACTCGCCTTGCAGCAATTGCTGCCAAACTGTCAGTATATGCATTGCAATCAATGGAAGCCGATATATTGGAGTTTCACCAGCAACCGACCATAGGTGCCTGTTATGCACGCAAGATTGAAAAGAGCGAGACGGTAATTGATTGGACGCAGAACGCCGAAACCGTTCGCAACCACATCCATGCGTTGTCACCTGCGCCAGGTGCCTTTTCGACAGTCGTCATCGGAAATAAGGCCGAATACATTAAGCTACTTCGCGCCGAGGCCACGACGGACACCGGCTCACCGGGGATGCTCCTCTCCGAAGACATGCGCATCGCATGTGGCGCTGGGGCGATACGAGTGCTCAAGGGACAACGCTCCGGTAAGACCATCATGAGTGGCTGCGAATTGGTGCGCGGGTCGACCCTCGCTCCAGGAGCAATTTTCACGCGGTCTCGTTGGCCTTGATCGCCCGCCCATCATGAGTGAGTTCCCTTGCTAGCTTCGGCGGCTCGCAGGATTTAATTTCCCTAGATGTTTGGTCCCGTTGGTGGGGCATCCTTATCGAGTGATGCGAGATGGGCTAGGCCGTGTGGACACTTATCGGGATCCATAAGATGATGGCGGCGAGAGTTTAGGACGGCGCGGTAATTGCGTGCGGTCTTTTCGAAGCGGGTTGCGACACGGCGGAATTGCTTGAGTTTTGAGAAACAGCAGTGCACCCGATGACGCTGGGCGTAGAGATGCTTGTCGAGCGGATATTTGAGGGCGCGCGACGGGTTGTTGGGGGTGACGGCGATCGCGCCTTTGGCGTCGATGGCTTGGCGCAAGAGATCGGCGTCATAGGCTGTATCGGCCATGACCGGGACTGTCGGAAATCTTGTGCGCGGGGCCGGGTTTCCATCAGGTTCTGACGAAGCGATCGCCGAACATGATGGCGAACTGGGTCTTAGCCTCGGCCCATTCGCGGGGCGGCATTTTCCATTGCTGAGCGACTTGGCGCAAGACCAGGAAAATGAGCTTGGTCGCCGCCTCGTCGCTGGGGAAATGGCCTCTCGCCCGCACGGCCCGTCGCAGCGTGGCGTTCAAGGCCTCGATAGCATTCGTGGTGTAGACGATTTTGCGCACGGCCGGAGCGAAGGCGAAGAACGGGATGACCTGCTCCCATTGCCGCCGCCAGATCTGGCCGATCGCCGCGTATTTGCCGCCCCACGGGCCGCCCTCGAAGGCCTCGAGCGCCTTGCGGCCGGTTTCGGCGTCGGCGGCGCGGTAGATTTTCCGTAGCTCGGCGACGACGGGCTTCCGGTCTTTCCAGGACACGAAATCCAGCGAATTGCGGATGAGATGGACGATGCAGGTTTGAACCGCGGCCTGCGGAAAGACCGCCTCGATCGCCTCCGGAAAGCCCTTCAGGCCGTCGACGACGGCGATCAGGATGTCCTCGACGCCGCGGGCCTTCAGCTCGTTCATCACCTTGAGCCAGAATTTGGCGCCCTCGGTCGTCTCGATCCAGAGCCCGAGAATGTCCTTCGTTCCATCTGCTGCGACGCCAAGCGCGAGATAGACGTATCCCTCCGGCGAGGGCCGCCTAGCGAAAGCGAGGCGAGCGGCGATAGTGCGGTGATGTGGACGCGGCGATCGTGTCCACTAATCGATGATGGACACTATCGCAGATGTCGGACGCCGGGATGCAAGGCGCGGATGGCGGCGAGCGCCGGCGACGGACTTGGTCGGCTGATCAGAAGCAACGGATCATCGCGGAGAGCTTTGCGCCCGGCGGATCCGTTGCGGAGGTGGCGCGCCGTTATGGTCTGAACTCCAATATGCTGTTCACCTGGCGACGGCGAGAACGGGCGGACGTCAATGACGTCGGCAAGACAGTGAGCATTGTGCCGGTGAGGGTCGTGGAGGCTACGCCGACTGCGACCGCCACAGCTCCGGCCTCGATGGGTCGGATGGAGATCGTGCTTGTCGGGGGCGAGCGGATCCTTGTCGGGGCGGACGTCGACGCGACGGCGCTGGCCCGGATCGTCAAGGCGCTCGGGCGGCGATGATTCCGATCTCGAGTGGGGCGCGCGTGTGGCTAGTGACCGGCCACACCGATATGCGCAAAGGATTCGACGGTCTGGCGCTGATCGTCCAAGAAACATTGAGGCGCGACCCGCATTCCGGCCATCTCTTCGTTTTTCGCGGCCGCCGCGGGTCTCTGATCAAGTGTCTTTGGAGCGACGGCCAGGGCTTATGCCTGTTCTCAAAGCGATTGGAGCGCGGGCGATACCTGTGGCCATCGTTGGCTGACGGAACGGTGACGATCTCGACGGCCCAGCTTTCCTATCTGCTGTCGGGCATCGATTGGCGCATGCCGCAAGAGACATGGCGTCCGACGGCGGTCGGATAGGAAAAAATCGGCTGAATAAACGCAAAAAGGGGCGCCTCAAATGGCCGATTTTGTGATTCCATGTGATTCGTGGACGCCGATCTTTCCTCGCTTCCGGACGACCTCGATGCGCTGAAAGCGGCGCTGATTGCGGCGCGGGCCGAAGCTGCGGCGGAGAAGGCGTGCGCCGTGGCGGCCGTCGCGGAACTGGCGCAGGGTCGCGCGCTGATCGCGCATCTCAATCTTGAGATCGAAAAGTTGCGGCGCACGATTTACGGACCTCGCTCCGAGCGCACGGCGCGGCTGCTCGACCAATTGGAGCTTCGGCTCGAGGAGGCAGAGGCCAACGCGGCGGAAGATGATCTCGCCGCCGAACATACGAAGCCCTCCACCACGGTCAGATCCTTCGCGCGCAAGCGACCGGCGCGAAAACCGTTCCCGGATCATCTGCCGCGTGAGCGCGTGGTGATCCCAGCGCCGCAGAGCTGCCCTTGCTGCGGCTCGGCCAAGCTGTCGAAGCTCGGCGAGGACCTCACGGAGACGCTCGAGGTTATCCCGCGTCAATGGAAGGTGATCCAGACCGTGCGCGAGCGCTTCTCATGCCGCGAATGCGAAACGATCACCCAGCCGCCGGCGCCCTTCCATGTGACGCCGCGCGGCTTCGCTGGCCCCAATTTGCTGGGGATGATCCTGTTCGAGAAGTTTGGTCAACATCAGCCGCTCAATCGCCAGAGCGAACGCTACGCCCGAGAAAGCGTGGATCTTAGCCTATCGACGCTCGCTGACCTGGTCGGCGCCTGCGCCGCCGCCTTGGGGCCCCTGCACAGGTTGATCGAACGCCACGTTCTGTCGGCTGAGCGCCTGCACGGCGATGACACCACGGTTCCGATCCTGGCGAACGGCAAGACCGAAACTGGCCGCGTCTGGACTTACGTCCGCGACGACAGGCCGTTCGGCGGCAAGGACCCGCCGGCGGCGTTGTTCTACGCCTCGCGCGATCGCCGCGGCGAGCATCCTGAGCGTCATCTGACGAACTGGAGCGGCGTCCTCCAGGCCGACGCCTTCAGCGGCTACGCCAGACTTTATCCGCCCGATCGGAAACCGGGCCCGATCGTCGAAGCGCTATGTTGGAGCCACGCCAGACGCAAGTTCTTCGAACTCGCCGACATCGCCGCCAACGCGAGGCGGGGTAAGAACGCCGCGCCGATCTCGCCGATCGCGCTGGAGGCGGTCAAACGCATCGACGCCATCTTCGAGATCGAGCGCGAGATCAACGGCGTCACGGCCGAGGAGCGGCTCGCTGCGCGCCGCTCAAGGAGCGCGCCGCTCGTCGCCGCGCTCGAAGAGTGGACGCGCTCTGAACGCGCCAAGCTCTCCCGGCACAATGCCGTCGCTAAGGCCATCGATTATATGCTCACCCGTTGGCCGGCCTTCTCCCGCTTCCTCGAAGACGGGCGTATCTGTCTTACGAACAACGCGGCGGAAAGAGCGCTGCGCGGTCTGGCCTTGGGAAGAAAGTCATGGCTCTTCGCGGGCTCGGAGCGCGGGGCTGAGCGCGCCGCGATCATGTACACGCTGATTCAGACCGCAAAGCTCAACGACATCGATCCGCAGGCTTGGCTCGCCGACACTCTTTCCAAGATCGCCGAGACGCCGCAGACCCGGCTCGGCAAACTCCTACCCTGGAACTGGATGTCCGACCGCCGCTCGCGCGCCGCAGCTTAACCGCGGCCCTCCCCGGAGGGTTACGGATAGACAGCCTTGTTGCGGACCAGGCCTTCGTCGCGGATCTTGACCCTGATGGCGTCGAAGAAAACCAGCGGATAGCTCGTTTCCAGCGGCCGGTTCTGCCATTCGGCCACGGTCTCGAGCACGGCGTCGGTGACCGTCGAAATCAGGTCCGGCGACACCTCCAGCCCGTAAAGCTCCAGGAGATGGCCCTGGATCTCGCGTACCGTCATGCCGCGCGCGTACATCGACACGATCTTGTCGTCGAAGCCGGGAAACCGCCGCTGGTAGCGCTGGATCAGCTTCGGATCGAATGTGCCTTCCCGATCGCGCGGAATGCGGATGTCGATCTTGGCCGTCTCCGTCAGGACCGTCTTCTTTGAAGAGCCGTTGCGCCGGTTCTGGGACCCCTCGGCGGCCTCATTGTCGAGATGATCGTCCAGCTCGGCGTTCAGCACGGTATCCATTCGGCGTGGGCCGCAGTGCGCCTGTCTGCTGAACGTTCCGGTATTGGGCTACACGGGGTGGAGGATACCGTCGGATCCGAGCGTTTCGATCGCCTTGACGAGAGTGAGGCCGCGATGGAGGCGGAACCATTCTCCGGTGTGGCGATGCCACTGGATGTCGAAGCGGTCGGGGCTGATCCAGTCGAGGCGAGCGAAGGGCGCGTCGAACTCCTCGCCGAGATTTTCCGGTAAGCCGGAGCGGTAGCGCTGGATGAAGCGATACTTGGCGCCATGCCATTTGCCGAGGATATCGACGGGATAGTTGAACTCCGTCGGCCGGATTGACGGCAGGAAACGCGGCTTCAGGAATTCGTCGATGAATCGTTCGCAGGCTGCGGTAACGCGAACCCTTTCGGCCTCGGAGAATCCGGCGCTCGGCTTAAGCGGCTTGCGCATGGCTCACAATCGCCTTTCGCCAGTTCCACGGCAGCAACTCGTCGAGCCGATGAGCCGGATGCGCGGCGATGCGCTGGAGCACGTCGGCGAGCCAGGCCTGCGGGTCGACGCCGTTCATCTTGGCAGTGATGATGAGGCTGTACATGTCTGCGGCGCGCCGGCCTCCGCGGTCGGATCCGCAGAATAACCACGATTTCCGCCCAAGCGCGACGCCGCGCAGCCCGCGCTCGGCGGCATTGTTGGACATGCAGACGCGCCCATCGTCGAGGAACAGCGTGAAAGGCGGCCTGCGCTTGAGCATGTACTGGATCGCCTTGGCGAGGTCGTGCCCGCGCGACAGCCTCGCCGCCTGCTCGCGCATGTAGGTCATGAGATCGTCGACCAGGGGCCGGCTTACGGCGCGTCGGACCGCCAGGCGCTCCTCGGGGCTCTTGCCGTTGATCGACCGCTCGACGGCAAACAGCGCATCGATGCGGCGCACCACCTCGATGGCGATCGGCGAGAGCGGGATCTCCTTCTTCCCCGAAGCTTTGCGGCGCGCATTCTCCTCGATGTCGGCCATGGCGAAGAACGGGCGGCGCGCGTGCACCCAGCACGCCGCTTCCCGGATCGGGCCGGGCTTGCGGTCCGCGAGATAGAGCTTGTTGTAGCCGTCATAGGCGTCCGCTTGCAGGATGCCTGCGTATCCCGCGAGATGCGCCTGCGGATGCTCGCCTCGCCGATCGCGCGAGTAATGGAAGATCGCAGCGGGCGGGCCGGCGCCGCCGAACGGCTTGTCGTCGCGAACATAGATCCAGAGCCGGCCGGTGTCGGTCTTGCCTTTCGCCAGCACCGGCACGGTCGTGTCGTCGCCGTGAAGGCGCTCGGCCGCCATGACGTGGGCCTCGACGAGGCGCCGGAGGGGATCGAGCGCTGTGCAGACCGCGCCCACGGCGTCGGCCATGGTGGAGAGCGCGATCGGCGCGCCCTCGAGCGCGTAGCGCTCGGCCTGCCGGTTCAGAGGCTGGTGCTGACCGAACTTCTCGAACGCGATCATCGCCAAGAGGCTCGGACCCGCCCACCCCCTCGGGATCACGTGGAACGGGGCCGGCGCCTGGCTGATCGTCTCGCAGTCCCGACAGGAGAACTTCTCCCGCACCGTCTCGATCACCTTCCACCGTCGGGGTGTCGTCTCGAGCGTCTGCGTCACATCCTCGCCGAGCTTGCGCAAGCGATCGCTCCCGCAGCACGCGCAGGCCGTCGGCGGATCGATCACCACGCGCTCGCGCGGCAGGTGGTCGGGGAACGTGTCGCGCTCGGCGCGCCGGCGGGTGAAGGCGCGCACCGTCGTCGTCCGGGCGGCTGCCTGCTCCGCCGCCAGTTCGTCTTCAGTGGCGCTGGCTTCGAGTTCCTCAAAGTCGAGCGCCAACTGGTCGATCAGCCGCGACGAGCGCTCCGACCGCTGCCCGTAGACCTGGCGCTCGAGCTTGGCGATCCGCAGTTTCTGCGCCGCGATCAGCGCCATGTCCTCCGAGGCTTTCGCCCGCGCGACCGCCAGTTCCGCCGCGACTTCCAGGCGCCTCGCGCGCTCGGCGATGAGCGCCGCCTTCAGGGCGGCGACGTCGTCGGGAAGAGCCTCGGGAGCGGGATCCATGAGACGAAGGGAATCATAGTTTTCGCGATTCGAGGCGCCCTAAAATGCGTGTGGCCCCATGTTTTTCTTCGCTTGGCCGGGCGCTTTCGCCTTCGCGCTCAGCCCGCGCTCTTGGGCCGCCACGTCAGTTGCGGATTCCGCCAGTCGATCCCTTCGAGCATGTAGGCCATCTGCCCCGCCGAGATCGACACGACGCCCTCCTTCGCCGACGGCCAGATGAACTTTCCCCGGTCGAGCCGCTTGGCGTAGAGCGAAAGCCCGAGGCCGTCGTGCCACAGGATCTTCGCCAGGTCGCCCCGGCGCCCGCGGAAGATGTAGAGATCGCCGCCGTGCGGATCACGCTTCAACTGCTCCTGAACCTGAAGCGCCAGACCCTGCATGCCGCGACGCATGTCGGTGTGGCCAGCAGCGATCCACACCCGCACCCCGCTCGGCATCGGGATCATCGTTCGTTCAGAACGCTCAGAACCCGCCGAAGCGCATCGGCGTCCACCTCGCTGTCGACGCGCACGCGGTTCCCGGAGCCAAGCTCGATTTCGATCACTCCGGTCTTCGTTCGTCGTCCGCTTGCTGGTGCGCGCGATTGTCTTGCCGCCTCGGACCCAGACAGCCTCGCCGCTCCGATCTCAACAGGCAGCAAAATCGAACCGTCTCTCCCGCCCGGTTCAGGAGCTCGCGCCTGCCTTCGCCATGTGAAGAGCAGGCTCTGCGCAACGCCGTGTCGCCGCGCCACCTCGCACACCACCGCTCCCGGCATCAGCGTCTCTTCGACGATCCGAGCCTTTTCATCCCTGCTCCAACGCCGTCGGCGTTCGACCCCGAGAACCTTCCCATCCATCTCCGCGTGACCTTAAAGCTAGCTCTACGGTCACACCCTTCGAAACGCCCGCCCCCATAGCAAGGCGGCCGCCGCCGGAGGGATACCCAGCCCCCGCTCCGCCAGAGCCTTCTTCAGCTCATCGAAAAGACCGTCTTTCGAAAACACAGCCTTCGGGTCGCGGCCAGCCAAAAGATCGTCCAGCGTGTCCTTCTTGATCGCCATATTCGCCCTCCATCGGCGCGATTATGGCCCCACGCACGAAATTCCTGACAGTCCCCCCTGACCGCCTCGGCGGGCCATCCCTCGATCAAGGCGGCGGCTTGCGGCGCATCGCCCTTCTGACCTGCGGTCAGCGTGAACCGCACCGGCCATCCCAGGCCGCGAACGGCCATATGGATCTTGGTGCTCAGGCCGCCGCGCGAGCGGCCGAGCGCTTGATCTTCAGACCCTTTTTTTCGCCCCCGCGGCGTGCTGATGCGCCCGCACGATGGTGGAATCGACGATCCGATATTCAAAGTCCGGATCATCGGACATCGCCTCGAAGATCCGCCGCCAAACCCCCTTGTGACTTCCTCGGCCTAAAGCGCCGGAACACGCTGTTCCAATCGCCAAACGCCTCCGGAAGATCGCGTCAGGGAGAGCCGGTGCGCACGATCCACAGCACACCTTCCACGAACATCCGATTGTCGCGCCCGGTCGAACCTTTCTGGTCAGGTCGACCAATGATCAGCGGAGCCATCCGCTCCCACCCCGCCTCGCTCAAAACCAACCGGTCCATCACACCCAAGACTGCCTCCCAAAAAGCAGCCTTGAATCTGATTTGCCCCTAAAAAGGAATCCCAAGAGTCCACACCCCTAGCGCTTATTTTGCCCAGGCGGCGCTCGCCCGCCGATACAAGCCATGATCGCGTTCATCGACGATCACCGCGAGGCGTATGGGGTCGAGCCGATCTGCAAGGTGTTGCCGATCGCCCCATCCACCTACCGCGCCCATGCGGCAAAGCGGGCCGACCCCGCCAAACTATCGGCGCGGGCGAAGCAGGATGCGATCCGCAAGATCGAGATCAGGCGTGTCTTGGCGGAGAACTTCGACGTCTACGGCGTGCGCAAGGTCTGGCGGCAGTTGCGCCGCGAGGGCGAGGATATCGCCCGATGCACCGTGGAGCGACTGATGCGGAGCATGGGCCTGCAAGGCGTGATCCGCGGCAAGCCAGTCAAACCACGATCGGCGACACGGCCGCACCGTGTCCGCTGGATCCTGTCAACCGCCAGTTCCGGGCGCCCAGGCCGAACCCGCTCTGGGTCTCGGACTTCACCGATGTCGCGACCTGGACCGGCTTCGTCTACGTCGCGTTCGTGATCGACGCCTACGCCCGGCGCATCGTGGGCTGGCGGGCATCACGGACCGCACATGCAAGCTTCGTTCTCGATGCGTGGGAACAGGCCCTGCATGACCGGCGGCCCGCGCATCGCGACGGGCTCGCGCATCACCGCGACCGGGGCAGCCAAGGCGGATTCAAGCGGTCGTCGCAACAGGCGTATTCGGTTCTATGGCAACCATTGGTCAAGCGCTTCGGCCGGAGTCCTCCACCCGAGGGTTTTTCGCGGTCTCGCGTTGAGGGTTGCGGCAACGGCTGCGATCGTCTCTGCGCTGTGGGTGCTCAGGTCCGTGCCCTTTGGGAAGTACTGGCGCAGCAATCCATTGGTGTTTTCGTTGGCGCCCCGCTGCCAGGGGCTCTGGGGATCGCAGAAGTAGACTTGGATTCCAGTGTCGATTTTAAGCGCCACATGTTGGGCCATCTCGGCGCCTTGGTCCCATGTCAACGAGCGGCGAAGTTCCTGAGGCAGGGTTACGATGGTGCGCGTGATGGCATCGCGAACGGCCTCGGCGCCATGCCCTGCGAGAGCCGGTCCATTCTTGGCTCGCGGCGTGGCCCCATGACCGTCCAGTCGCGGCAGGTGTAGCAGCATCGTAAAGCGCGTCGTACGCTCGACCAGTGTGCCTATTGCCGAACTGCCAAGCCCCAGAATGAGGTCGCCCTCCCAGTGCCCCGGAATCGCACGGTCATCCGCCTCGGCCGGGCGCTGGCTGATCATGATCTCGGATGACACGAAGCCCTTGCCGCGCTGGCCCACGCGCGCCCGCGGCGTCCGCAACGCCCGCCCGGTTCGCAGGCATGCGGTCAGTTCTCGTCGAAGGGCCCCTCGGCCTTGGATGAAGAGTGCTTGATAAATGGCTTCGTGACTGATCCGCATGGTCTCGTCATTCGGAAAGTCTACAGCCAATCGCCGGGCGATCTGCTCCGGGCTCCATGCCGTGCTCCATCGACGAGCCTTTCGTTGTCCATGACGGCGTCCACTCCAGCAGACCATAGGACCGGCAACGACAGCACCATTACGAGCAGCGACCGTTCCGGCCAGCCTCTCCTCGACATAGACGCGTAAGGCCCGGTTCAGCGCAAGCTTGGCGCCTTTCGGACGCCGGCCCGATCGCTCGGCGTGCCATTGGGCTGTCGACGCACGATATTCCAAGCCACCGCTGCGCGTGGCGGCATTGCGCCGTAGCTCACGGGAGATCGTCGAGGCGGATCGACCAAGCCGGCGTCCGATCTCGCGCTTCGAAAGGCCCTGAACGCGCAGAAGCGCGATCTCCTCACGTTCGGCAAACGAGAGATATCGTCCGGACGGGGGCTCGGCCGAAGATCTGAACATCGCTGGTGGCATGCCGCCTGCCTTTCGGAACATCCTGGTTCCGACAGGCTGCGACATACCAGCCGCCAGCGCAGCCTCCTCGCTGGTCATCCCCTTCGCAATCCCCAACCAAAATCGCTGAAGTTCAGATCGCTCCGCTGCTGGCGGCCGTCCCGGTGACGGCAGCGGGGCCCGTCCAGAATGGTGTGATCGGCGCTTTCGAGGGCTCATCGCAACCTCCTTCGTTAAGGTGTTGCGACGACCGCTTGAATCCGCCGAATACGTCTCGATCACATACACCCAGCGCTTGGCGGAAGCGGGTATCGAGCCTTCTGTAGGCAGCGTCGGCGACAGCTACGACAATGCTCTCGCCGAAACCATCAACGGTCCCTACAAAGCCGAGGCCATCCATCGGCGCCCACCATGGCGGTCATTCGAGGCTGTCGCGTTCGCGACGCTGGAGTGGGTGGATCGGTTCAACAATCGCCGCTGCTGGAGCCCATCGGCAACATCCCGCCAGCCGAAGCCGAGAAACGCTACTATGCCATGACGGACCAACCCGCCACCGCGGCGTGACTCAAACGAAACGGCCGCCGGCAAACCCGGGGCGGTTCAACGCGCTCGCGACGACGGGATTTGTAACGGTAGCTCGAACGATCGAATTCGAGGACGCTGCACGCCTGCCGGATCGACACGCTCATTCATCACAAACCGCCGTCGTCAGCTCGCGCTTGCGAGCAGACCTTACAGTTTTCGGCGGATGACGTCCTGGAGCATCTCGCGATCCAGCCACAGGTCCGCGACGATTTTCTTTAGCTTGGAAATTCTCGTCCGTAAGCTGCTTGAGCCGCCGCATCTCCGGCGGCTGCAGGCGCTCGTATTTCTTCGTCCAATTGAAATAGGTCGCCTGGCTGACGCCGCCTTCTGGCAGACGTCGGCAACCGGAACGCCATCGGCTCCCTGCCTGAGAATGAACGCCGTCTGCGCGTCCGAGAACTATGATGCCTTCATCGTCTTCCGCTCCTGCCAGCCAGGGGAGAGATACCGCGGAAAACTCTAGCTTTGAACCGTCCAGTTTTGGGGGAGCGGATCACAATGCTTAGCGAGATCGAGACCGATTGCGATAGCTTGCATGGCAGAAAACTCCTCTCAGTGTGGCGTTCACCGACAACCACGTTGTGGCACATCAATGCCGGAAAAAGGGGGGCCGTCCACCCCATCAAGACAAATCCCGGGGGCCCAGCAGTGCGGGATGGCTACGGCGGCGCAGCACAACGCCGGCGAAACCTCCCGCCCCCGCTCGCAACAACTTGCTCATCACATCCGAGCGATTTCTTAAGACTCGCCGTGGATGATTCCCAAAAGCGGTGTCCTTGATTCCGGCGGCACACTTGCCTCCGATGATGACGCCAATAGCGCAACCCGCGCTCGCCACGGGAGAAATCTCCATTTCGTCCAACGCCCCCGGCGCAAGATGTGCACAATTTCACCTGCGCCGGGGCTTCCGAGGGATATAGCCAGCTTAGTCTTGGACTATTTGCTATCCGGGCCGCCTGCCGTCTGCAGCGCCGGCATTTTTGCTATCCCGAACTATCGCACGCCAACCGATATCACGCCGAAAAAAACCCTCCGGCCATTTGATTCGATCGATGGCCGCGTACGCTCGATCACGCGCGGAGGCAACGTCGCTCCCATTTGCCGTTATCGTGAGGACTCTTCCCCCATCCGAGAAAATGGCGCCGCCGACCTCACGTGTGCTCCCCTGAAGAACGACAACTCCTGGCACCGACTCAGCATCGTCGATTGGCCCGATCCGGGATCCACGTAGCGGCTGGCCAGGATAGCCTCGCGCAGCCATCACCACCGCTAGCGCCGCGTGGGAAGCAAATCTTGGTCGGTTGCCGCTTAGAGTTCCGCTAGCACAGGCGGTCAGAAGCGGTAGTGGGTCGTTTTTGAGGCGCGCTAGGATCACCTGCGCTTCAGGATCCCCAAATCGGACATTGAATTCAATTACCTTCGGCCCGCGTTCGCCGACCATTAAACCTGCAAATAGCAACCCTCGATATGGCGAACCTCTTTCATTCATCCCGTGCAATGTGGGCTCTACAATTTCCCTCATAATGCGCTTGGTTAGCTTCGGCGTCACTATGGCCGGCGGTGAATAAGCGCCCATCCCTCCGGTATTGGGACCCTTATCACCGTCACCCACGCGTTTATGATCCTGCGCGCTGGAGAAAGGCATCGCTATTGCGCCATCACACAAAGCGAAGAACGAAATCTCCTCACCTTCAAGAAACTCTTCAACGACGATTTCCGCTCCCTGCGAGATCCTCGCACTGGACAGAAACGTGTCGACTGCGACCTCTGCCTCTTCAACCGTTCTGGCGACGACGACCCCCTTTCCCGCAGCAAGGCCATCAGCTTTAACTACGATCGGCACACCAGTCTTTCGGATATACTTCTTTGCCTCCGTCGGATCGTGGAATCGCCGAAAATCGCCTGTAGGGATCCCAAATTCGCGGCAGAAATCCTTGGCGTATGCTTTCGACCCTTCGAGCCGGGCCGCGGCCCTCGTCGGCCCGCAGCACAATATGCCTGCGTGTATCAAATCGTCTGTCAAACCCGATACGAGCGGAGCCTCGGGACCGACCACCACCAGATCAATAGCTTCTCTCTGACAAAAGGCGATTACCTGCTCATGCTCGGCTAGACTCAGCGGCACGGTGTGAGCGACGGTTGCACAACCCGGATTACCGGGAGCCACAAAAAGATTTCCAATAAATGCGGACTTTGCACATGCCCGAGCCAATGCATGCTCCCTGGCCCCAGAACCGAGAATTAGTACGTTCATTCTTTGCTCTCGCATCAATCTTTGGCCTGCTGCTGGTTCCGTGGACAGGCAGTTAAGCTAATCCAACCTTCCTTTCGAACTCAACCGGGCTGAGGTAGCCGTTGGTCGAGTGCCTGCGGATCGTGTTGTAGAATCTCTCGATGTAGTCGAACACGTCGGCCCTGGCGGCGTCCCGCGTCCGGTAGACCTTTCTGCCGATCAGTTCGGTTTTCAGTGACGAGAAGAAGCTTCCATGGCGGCGTTGTCCCACACGTTTCCGGAACGGCTCATCGAACAGTCGACGCCATTGTCGGCCATCAGCCGCTGGAACTGCTCGCTCGTGTATTGGGCGGATTCAAGCGGTCGTCGCAACAGGCGTATTCGGTTCTATGGCAACCATTGGTCAAGCGCTTCGGCCGGAGTCCTCCACCCGAGGGTTTTTCGCGGTCTCGCGTTGAGGGTTGCGGCAACGGCTGCGATCGTCTCTGCGCTGTGGGTGCTCAGGTCCGTGCCCTTTGGGAAGTACTGGCGCAGCAATCCATTGGTGTTTTCGTTGGCGCCCCGCTGCCAGGGGCTCTGGGGATCGCAGAAGTAGACTTGGATTCCAGTGTCGATTTTAAGCGCCACGTGTTGGGCCATCTCGGCGCCTTGGTCCCATGTCAACGAGCGGCGAAGTTCCTGAGGCAGGGTTACGATGGTGCGCGTGATGGCATCGCGAACGGCCTCGGCGCCATGCCCTGCGAGAGCCGGTCCATTCTTGGCTCGCGGCGTGGCCCCATGACCGTCCAGTCGCGGCAGGTGTAGCAGCATCGTAAAGCGCGTCGTACGCTCGACCAGTGTGCCTATTGCCGAACTGCCAAGCCCCAGAATGAGGTCGCCCTCCCAGTGCCCCGGAATCGCACGGTCATCCGCCTCGGCCGGGCGCTGGCTGATCATGATCTCGGATGACACGAAGCCCTTGCCGCGCTGGCCCACGCGCGCCCGCGGCGTCCGCAACGCCCGCCCGGTTCGCAGGCATGCGGTCAGTTCTCGTCGAAGGGCCCCTCGGCCTTGGATGAAGAGTGCTTGATAAATGGCTTCGTGACTGATCCGCATGGTCTCGTCATTCGGAAAGTCTACAGCCAATCGCCGGGCGATCTGCTCCGGGCTCCATGCCGTGCTCCATCGACGAGCCTTTCGTTGTCCATGACGGCGTCCACTCCAGCAGACCATAGGACCGGCAACGACAGCACCATTACGAGCAGCGACCGTTCCGGCCAGCCTCTCCTCGACATAGACGCGTAAGGCCCGGTTCAGCGCAAGCTTGGCGCCTTTCGGACGCCGGCCCGATCGCTCGGCGTGCCATTGGGCTGTCGACGCACGATATTCCAAGCCACCGCTGCGCGTGGCGGCATTGCGCCGTAGCTCACGGGAGATCGTCGAGGCGGATCGACCAAGCCGGCGTCCGATCTCGCGCTTCGAAAGGCCCTGAACGCGCAGAAGCGCGATCTCCTCACGTTCGGCAAACGAGAGATATCGTCCGGACGGGGGCTCGGCCGAAGATCTGAACATCGCTGGTGGCATGCCGCCTGCCTTTCGGAACATCCTGGTTCCGACAGGCTGCGACATACCAGCCGCCAGCGCAGCCTCCTCGCTGGTCATCCCCTTCGCAATCCCCAACCAAAATCGCTGAAGTTCAGATCGCTCCGCTGCTGGCGGCCGTCCCGGTGACGGCAGCGGGGCCCGTCCAGAATGGTGTGATCGGCGCTTTCGAGGGCTCATCGCAACCTCCTTCGTTAAGGTGTTGCGACGACCGCTTGAATCCGCCTTGGCTGCCCCGGTCGGAGTGATGCAACAACGCATCCGGGCGCCCGCGCCGCCAGATCGCCATTAACAACGCGTCGGTGACGAGCTGCGCTCATCTCGGCCTTCATTGACCAGCCGACTACGCGGCGCGAAAACAGATCGACCACTGCGGCGACATAGAGCCAGCCCTCGGCTGTCCAGACGTAAGTGAAGTCGGCAATCCGTTTGCGGTTGGGCTGGTCCGCCGTGAACTGGCGATCGAGCACATTCGGCGCGATCGCCGAGGCCGAACGTTCGCCGTCGTCTTTCGGCAGGGCGCGCCTGCGCGGCCGCGCCCGCAGCGCCTGAGCGCCCATCAGGCGTTCCAGCACGTCGCGCCAGACCCGACGCGCGCCATAGGTGCGGGCGCTCGCCACGAAGCTTGCCTTTACCGCCGGCATGATCGGCCAGTCGCCGGCTCCTTCCGCGAGCGCGCGCAAGGGCCGCGTTTCAGCCAGACATGGAAGCCGGACCTCGATGCGCCAAGAGCTTCGCAAAGCCATGCCACCGGCCAAACGGAACGGTGCTTCGCAATGAAGCCGAACTTCATGTCGACTCCCTGGCGAAGTAGGCTGCGGCCTTTTTTAGGATGTCGCGCTCCGCCTTGAGCTTTGCGACCTCACGCCGGAGCCGGTCGATCTCCAGCTGCTCGGGCTTCATCTGACCGTGTCCGGGAAACGCCTGCTTCGGATCCGCGCCAAATTCCTTCACCCATTTGCGAAGAACGTTCTCGTGGACGTCGATGTCTCGAGACGCCTGCGCCACGCTTACGCCTCGCTCATCCACCAGGCGGACAGCCTCGATCTTGAACTCTCGATTGAACTTTCGCCTCTGCATCCCACGCCTCCCGCCTCCTGAAACACCCTATCTCGGTGTCCACGGAACCAGCAGCAGGCCAGCTCGCGAGCCTTTGGGTCTAAGTCAATCATAGGGGACCAGCCATCCCCATTACTTTCATCATCGGTTAGGGCACTGGACAACTTGTTGTGCACCATCTTCTGCTGGCTTCCGGCTCAAATTCATTCATTTGGACGATCGGCCGATCATCTGCCCTGAGGTGCTTTCGAGCGACGGTGGCATTGATCACTATGTTGCATCCGGCATAGACACTCCCGCTGGCTTCGCCACTTCAAACATGCTTTAAGAATGCCCAAGAGGAGCGCCGTTGATGGTGGACCGCTCAATCCCACATTTTCACAATAATCTCGGCGTCCCTTCGATCAAGGTGGGAGTCACGGAATTTATGTGCACCGGCGCTAGGCCGCCGTTTGATCATCCCCACATTTTCATCGACATGGGATCCGATATCGAGGCGATCTGCTCCTATTGTTCGACCCACTTCATCTACAGCAGCGATCTCGGCGGGCCCTGCTCGCCAGCCGAGTGCGAATTGCGCGACCTCGCCTGAAGCTTGACGCGGCGCGCGATTATCGCCGGCGCCGGAATCGCCGGACTTACCGCAGCGATAGCGCTGTCACGTGCGGGGTTCACAGTCGCCATATACGAGAGGGTAAACTCGGTCGAGGAATTTGGGGCCGGTTTGCAAGTCACTCCGAACGCCGCACGCATCTTGGCCAAGCTCGGTGTGCTCGAGCGAGTCCTACCGCATGCCTCAAGGCCGCGCGCTGTCGTCGTATTGCGAGGCTCGGATAGCGCCGAACTTATGCGCATGCCGCTAGACGATGCTGAACGTCGATGGGGCGCGGCTTATTTGGTCATTCATCGCGCTGATTTGCAGCACGCGCTCATCGACGCTGTCCGCAGTCAATCGGCCATCGAACTGACGCTAGGTACGACCCTCCTTAATTTTGCTGATAACGGGGGACGTCTTTCCGTCGAATTGGCCCGTGGTGTAACCCAAATCCGCGATGAGGCCGATCTCCTGATCGGCGCCGACGGTTTACGCTCCCAGGTGCGAGACCAGTTAGGCTTCGGAGCTCAAGATCAAGCTGAGTTCGCCGGACGCATTGCCTATCGCGCCCTCCTCGATACCGATGATGCTAGCGTCCAGTGGAGTCAAGATATTATCCTTCGTCTCGGAAGAAAGGCGCATCTCGTCCAGTACCCGTTGCGTGGCGGATCACTCATCAATCTGGTCGCAACCATCGGGTCAGCAACGCCGACAAGGGGCGTTAATCGTGCCGATCGTGAAAAGAACGAAAGGGCAAGCGGTTCAACCCTTGAAGACGCGTTCTTCGGGTGGTCAAGAGAAGCGCGCTTGCTGACTAAGACACCCGCTGAGTGGCGAGTTTGGCCGCTCTACCACCGTCCTCCGATTTCTTCATTTTCGCTCGGGCGCGTAGCGCTTGTCGGCGACGCGGCTCATCCGATGGTTCCGTTCCTTGCGCAGGGAGCTGCCCAAGCCATCGAGGACGCGGGCGCGATTGGCCGCATCCTGGCCCAAGTGCAGGATATTCCGACGGCTCTCTCGATGTACTCATGTAATCGTGCCGCGAGAGCAGGTCGAGTTCAACGGGAAGCTGTCAAAATAGGCCGTATCTACCATATGGGTGGCCCCTTTGCGTTCGCTCGGGACACGACGATGCGTTTACTCGGGACGCGGAGCCTGATCGAGCGGTACGATTGGCTTTATGGGGCATAACGCGAGAGCAAATCGCCCACAGTCATATTGAATGCCAGAAAAATTGAACGAAAACTCAATGATGAGTGTGGAGAATCTGGCTGAGGAACAGCTTGGTGCGTTTATGTTGCGGATGCTGAAAGAACGGTAGAGGTGCGTTCACCTCCACGATTTCGCCTCCGTCCATGAACACGACGCGATCGGCGACTTGCCGGGCGAAGCCCATCTCGTGCGTCACGACGATCATCGTCATGCCCTCTTCCGCCAGCGCCGTCATGGTATCA
This sequence comes from uncultured Alphaproteobacteria bacterium, assembly GCA_963726105.1. Classification (GTDB taxonomy): domain Bacteria; phylum Pseudomonadota; class Alphaproteobacteria; order Rhizobiales; family Beijerinckiaceae; genus Roseiarcus. Next base: position 128,235 of record CAVSBJ010000004.1, on the reverse strand, counting down.
AGAACTTCCTTCACCATTTCCGGGTCGAGTGACGACGTCGGCTCGTCGAACAGCATGATCTTCGGAGTCATGCATAATGCGCGCGCTATCGCCGCGCGCTGCTGCTGACCGCCTGACAGTTGGCGCGGATATTTGTGCGCCTGATCCACGATTCTCACGCGTGCCAGGAACTTCGTCGCTAGCTCGTCCGCCTCGCGCCTGGGCATTTTACGCACCCAGATCGGCGCCAGCGTGCAATTCTCCAGAATGGTGAGATGAGGAAACAGGTTGAAGTTCTGGAACACCATTCCCACTTCACGCCGCACTTCATCGATCCGTTTGATGTCGTCGGTTAGCTCCACCCCGTCTACCACGATCGATCCGCGCTGATGTTCCTCAAGGCGATTGACGCACCGGATGAGCGTCGACTTACCGGAACCAGATGGACCGCAGACCACGATGCGCTCTCCGCGGGCAACCGTCAGGCTGATATTCCGTAGGACGTGAAAGCTTCCGTACCATTTGTGGACGTCGAGAAATCGGATTGCAGCGTCGTTGCCTCGATCGTCGTCGGCCGATGCGCTCGACATCATATGCGCCCTTTTGTGCGAACTCTCTCGATGTGAGCCGAGTATCGCGCCATTCCAAAGCAAAAAATGAAATAGAAGACTCCGGCGAAAACATAGCCCGTCACCATGATCGTTGGCCCCGCCCAGAGCGGATCCTTGATTGCATTGTTCATGGCTTCAAGGAAATCGGTGGCGCCGACAATCGAGATGAGCGTCGTGTCCATAAACAGACCAATGAAGTTGTTGACGATGCCGGGGAGCACCAAGGTCAGCGCCTGAGGCAGTATGATCAGGCCCGTCATGGGAGCATATTTCAATCCGAGCGCCATCGCGGCTTCATATTGCCCTCTCCCCAACGACTGAAGACCGCCACGCACTTCCTCAGCCATATAGGCTGCTGAAAATATGATGATTCCGGCCAGTGGACGCAGCAAGCGGTCAGGCGTCCATGTCTCGGGCACAAACAATGGCAACAGGTTGTTGGCCATGAACAGGATCGTAATGAACGGCACCCCGCGAACGAACTCGATGAATACGACGCTGGCCAAGCGGACGGCGGGCAGCGGCGAACGGCGTCCAAGCGCAAGAAGCACGCCGAGCGGCAGCGAGAATACAATTCCGACGACGGCCGTCAGCAGGGAGACGAAAATTCCCCCCCAGAGCTGGGTGTCGACACTCGGAAGACCGAGCCAGGACGAGCCGGGCAGAAGAATGAGCGCCAGAATCGGATAGGCGAGAAAAAACAGGAAAGCACCCCACGCTCGCCGAGGTGCGTTAATCCAAAGCAACCAGAGTATCAGAGCGGCCCCAATGGCCTCCGTTATATCGACGCGCCAGCGCTCGGCGACGGGATAGGACCCGAACCGCAAGTAATCCCACTTCGCGACAACAAACGCCCAACAGGCGCCATTTTGATGCTGGCGGCAGGCGGAGCCGTCGCTCGCGCTCCAAATCGCGCGCGTGGTCGCCCAGGCAACCAATTGCGGCAGCAAATATGCGACAAGCACGACGCAGCCGAGAGTGACCAAGGTCGACCCGATCGACGAAAAGAGATTCGTACGGGCCCAGGCCAGCGCACCACTCGTTAGGAGCGGCGGCGCTTCTTCAGGCTCGGGTGCTTGGCGAACATAGGTCAGAGCGTCCACGCTTACTGTCCCTTCAGGGCATAGCGCGCATTAAACGCATTGAGAGCCGTGGCGACCGCAAGCGAGATGACCAGATAAACCGCCATGGTGATCGCCATCACCTGTACCGCAGCCTGCGTCTGGTTGAGAACAGTACCGGCGAAAATCTGTACGAGGTCGGGATAACCAATAAACACGGCAAGCGAGGAATTCTTGACAATATTAAGATATTGCGACGTGAGCGGCGGCGTTATGAGTTGCATCGCCTGAGGGATGACAACCAGCCTCATTGATAAGCCGTGATGCAAACCAAGCGCGCCCGCGGCCTCGCTCTGACCAAACGGGACCGCCAAAACTCCGGCGCGAACAATCTCAGCGATGAAAGCCGCGGTGAAGGTGACAAGTCCGAACACGAGTGCGGCCATTTCGGGGATGATTTGGAGTCCCCCTTTGAGATTGAAGCCGGACAACCGGGCGACATCGAACTCGAACGGCGCCCCGGCCGCAGCTATCGCGAGCGCAGGGAGTCCGACGATGAGCGCCGCGGCAACGAGCACGGTCGGCATCTGTGCGCCGGTCCGGTCTTGTCGCCGCCGAGCCCATACGTGAAATCCGACCCCGGAAACGATCGCTACAATGGCCGATCCCAGAAACCACACGGCGGAGTGGCGGGCGACAGGCATTGGCAAGTAGAGGCCGCGATTGTTGAGAAAGATGACGTTTTCGATGCTGATTGACTGTCGAGGTCCCGGCAATGACTTGAGAACCGCGTTGTACCAGAACAGCAACAGCAAGAGCAGCGGCGTGTTGCGCATGACGCTGGTATAGACAAGCGCAAACCGTGACAGCAGCCAGTTGGGGGAGAGGCGCGCAACGCCCATCACGAAGCCCAACAGCGTCGCCAGCGGAATGCAAATAACCCCGATAAGCAGGGTGTTGAGCAACCCAACCCAAAACGCACGTCCGTAGGTAGACAGGTTGGAGTAATTTACAAGATGGAGATTGATATCGAAGCCGGCGACGTCGTTCCAAAAACCGAAGCCCATCGGAATGCCGCGAGCCCGCATATTGACCACAGCGTTATAAATTCCGCTCCAAACTAGCGCTGCGATAAGCGCAAGCAGCAATATCTGGTAGGCTAGCCCGCGCACTCGCTGATCATTCAGCCAAGGCGAGCGCTTGGCGTGCGCCGGGTCCATTCCTTAGGTCCCTAGGTCGTTAAGGCGCCTGCCGACGACAAGAAAAAGGTCGACGGATGGCGGAGCTCGCCGGCGTGGTCGCTCACCACATGTCGAGCGCGACCCGCGCTTCATCGGTCATACGGGTCTGATCCCAAGGTGGATCAAACACCATGTTCACTTTCGCCCCCGCAACGCCCGATACCGCGCTAACGGCGTTCTCAACCCAAGTCGGCATTTCGCCCGCGACGGGACAAGCAGGCGCGGTCAACGTCATCTCGATGCTGACAAAACGACTGTCATCTATATCAACATTGTAAATCAGGCCGAGTTCGTAGATATCGGCTGGAATCTCCGGATCATATACTGTTTTCAGCGCCGCCACGATGGAATCTGTCAGCTGACGCAAGTCTTCCGGCTCCATCTCCGAAGGCGGCCGAAACACTGCATTTCGCTCGACCTGAGGGGGAAGAGCCTCGATGCCATTCGCGCGGACTTGAGCCTCGTCCATGCCCATCTCCCTACTGGAAGAGCTTTCGCGCGCGGATCAGCGATTCCGCCAGCGCATCAACTTCGTCGAAAGTGTTGTAGAGCGCAAACGAGGCTCGGCACGTCGATGTCACTCCAAACCTTTGCAACAGCGGCATCGCGCAATGCGTTCCGGCCCGCACGGCTACGCCCGATCGATCGATCAAAGTTGCAATGTCATGTGCGTGCGCGCCCTCCATCGTAAATGAGACGATAGGGCCTTTGCCTTCTGCAACGCCAATTATGCGCAGAGAATTGATCGAGGACAGGAGCTTGTGCGCATAGACGCACAAAGCTTCCTCATGCGCGCGGATGCGGGGTCGTCCGATCCCCTCAATGTAGTCCAATGCCGCCGCGAGCCCTATAGCCTGCACGATCGGCGGAGTGCCGGCCTCGAACCGATGTGGCGGATGGTTGTAGGAGACTGTGTCCCTCGTGACCTCCTCGATCATCTCGCCGCCGCCCTGGTATGGCGGCAACTTCTCAAGAAGTTCCCGCTTGCCGTAGAGCACGCCGATACCCGTGGGGCCATAAACCTTGTGCCCAGTGAAAACGTAGAAGTCTGCATCGAGGTCGCGGACGTCGACGTCAAGGTGCACAGCGCCTTGCGAGCCATCGACCAGTACGGGGATCGCTCGCTCGTGCGCAATTTTGACGAGCTCCTTGATTGGGACCGCGGTCCCAAGCACGTTCGACATTTGCGTTATCGCGACAATCTTTGTTCGATCGCTCAGAGTGCGTTCGAATGCGTCGAGCGAAAAGCCGCCATCGTCGCCGACATCGACCCATCGCAACACCGCGCCCTTGCGTTCACGGTGGAAGTGCCAAGGCACGACATTGGAGTGATGCTCCATCACGCTGAGAACGATCTCATCGCCGGCGCCGATGTCCGCAAGGCCGAAACTCGATGCAACGAGATTGATCGCCTCGGTCGCCGACCGGGTGAAAACGATTTCCTCGTGCGAGCCGGCGTTGACGAACCGCCGCACCGTTTCTCGGGCCCCCTCGTACGCTTCGGTGGCCGCATTCGCGAGGTAGTGCAAGCCACGATGCACATTTGCATATTCGTGCTCATAGGCATGCGTGACGCGGTCGATAACCGTCTTTGGCTTCTGAGCCGAGGCGGCATTATCCAGATACACAAGCGGCCTTCCGTACGGGCGCTCGGCCAGGATAGGAAAATCCGCCCGTGTCGCTTCAACGTCGTAAGCGTCGAACGCCGGTTGCACGAACTTGTTCACGTCTTCGCCTTTCGCGTTCCGAGCCACGCGGTAAGCCGAGCGCGCATCGCATCGACCAGCAGCTTGTCCTCAACCCGGTCGATAGCCTCCCCCCCGAAAGCCTCAAGCAACATGCCCCTCGCGTCGTCGTCCGGAATGCCGCGCGATTGCAGATAAAACACGTGTTCGGGGTCGAGCGAAGCCACCGTCGCCCCGTGGCCGCACACAACGTCGTCGGCAAAAATCTCCAATTCCGGCTTCCCATTCATCTGCGCTCGCGGCGAGAGGAGGATAGCCTGCGACTTCATAGCTCCATCTGTCTTTTGCGCTGCTTTTTCGACAATGATCTTTCCCTGAAACACGCCGATCGCGTCGTCATCGACGATCGTGCGATAGAATTCGCGGCTTGTCCCAGCTGGAGCGGCATGAACGACCTGCAGCGTCGTGTCGGCACGCCGCGCGCCGTCGATGAGCGCGAGTCCACCAAGCGACGCCTTCGCTTCCTCCCCAAGCATCCTGACAAAAATCTGCCGACGCGTAAGGTCGCCGCCAGAAATCAATCCAAAAGCGGTTAGTTCCGCGCCCTTCGCAAGTTCGCAGATCTGGGTTTCGATATGCAGCCCGGGCTCGTCGCCAACGACCGCGACGTGCTTCGCCCTGGCTCCCTCGGCCAGGGTCAAAATCGTCGCTGAATGTCGCTGGACTCCCGAATGGGCGCCTTCGAATATCTCAACGAACGTAGCCCGTGCTGCCAAGTGGAGCTCGATCGCCGTCCGCGAATAGACGGAGCAGGACGACGCGCCATCGTCGAGATGCAGAAGCGTGATCGGCTCGGCAATGTTGGCCTCGCGCACAACCGAGATGGTGCATCCGCTTGGACTCAGCGCCTCATTTAGCGCAGCTAAAGGATCGTCGGCCGCATGGACTCCGACCCCCTCGGCGATTGAGACACCGATCGGAAGTAGGTCCGAGAGCTCGGCGATAAAGCGTCCGCCCAGCAAGACGAGTTGCGGCCCCGCCACTAAACGCTCGCGCCGGGCGAGCCGGCTGCGCGCGGCCTCGACGTCAGCCCGGGTCGGCGCGGGTGGGATCGGCGCCGCATCCGCCATCGAGGCGCGCAAATCCGTGTAGTGCCAAGTCTCGACACGCCGGGTCGGCAGTCCGACCGCAGCGAACCGCGCGAAAGCCGCGGCCCGAGCTGGGGATCGCTCGCATCGCTGCTGCTCCGCAAATTGCCGGGCAAGACTTTTTTCGGCAGCCGACCGATTGACGACATGCGCGGTCATCGGCGAATTACGCGGCCTCCTCTGCGTAATCGCGATAGCCATTGCGCTCGAGCTCGAGCGCGAGTTCCGGACCCCCGGAGGCGACAATCCGGCCCCTGGCCATCACATGCACGATATCCGGCTTGATGTAGTCCAAAAGCCGCTGATAGTGCGTAATGACGAGGAAAGCACGATTCGGATCGCGAAGCGCGTTGACACCTTCGGCGACGATTCTGAGCGCATCAATATCGAGCCCTGAATCGGTTTCGTCGAGGACGCCGACTTGAGGCGCCAGGAGCGCCATTTGCAGGACCTCAAACCTTTTCTTTTCGCCCCCCGAAAAGCCGACGTTGAGCGGTCGACGCAGCATTTCCTGATCGATCTTCAGCGCCTGCGCAGCCTCTCGCACGCGACGCATAAAATCGGGCGTCGTGAGGTCACTTTCTCCGCGGGTCCGCCGCTGCGCGTTCAACGCCGCCTTGAGAAAAGTCATCGCGGCCACTCCGGGAATCTCGGTCGGATACTGGAACGCCAGAAACAGGCCCCTTAACGCGCGCTCCGTCGGTTCAAGCTCAAGAAGGTCCTCTCCGCCAAGCAAAACCTGGCCGGACTTGACTTCGTACGCCGGCTTGCCCGCAAGGACGTAGGCCAGAGTTGACTTGCCAGAGCCGTTCGGGCCCATGATCGCAGCAACCTCGCCCGCGTTCACGCTGAGACTAAGATTGTCGAGGATCAGCTTGTCCTCGATGGAGACGCTGAGGTTCCTAATCTCCAGCATTCGTCGGTTCTCAGGTCGCGTTCGGGCCATCATCCCACGCTCCCCTCGAGGCTGATTGAAATGAGCTTCTGCGCTTCGACGGCAAACTCCATCGGCAATTGCTGAAGCACGTCCCGGACGAAGCCGTTGACGATGAGGGCCGTCGCCTCCTCGGCCGACAACCCCCGTTGCAGACAATAGAACAGCTGCTCCTCCGAAACCTTCGACGTGGTGGCCTCGTGCTCGATCACCGCGGCGGCGTTCTTAACCTCAATATAAGGCACCGTGTGCGCGCCGCACTCGTGCCCGATCAGAAGCGAATCGCAATTGGTGAAGTTGCGCGCCCCTGTCGCCAGCCGGTGCGCAGACACCTGACCCCGATAGGTGTTTTGCGATTTGCCAGCGGCGACGCCCTTTGAAATGATCCGGCTCGTCGTGTTGCGGCCGAGATGGATCATCTTCGTTCCGCTGTCGACCTGCTGATGGCCGTTCGAGATCGCGATCGAATAGAATTCCCCGCGCGAGGCCTCGCCACGCAAAATGCAGGACGGATATTTCCACGTAATTGCCGAGCCTGTTTCGACCTGCGTCCAGGAGATTTTCGACCGGGCGCCGCGACAGTCGCCGCGCTTAGTAACAAAATTGTAGATGCCGCCGCGGCCCTCGGAATCGCCGGGATACCAGTTCTGCACGGTCGAATATTTAATCTCCGCGTCGTCCAGAGCGATCAGTTCGACGACCGCTGCGTGGAGCTGGTTCTCGTCTCGCTTCGGCGCCGTGCACCCTTCAAGATAGCTTACGTAAGCTCCGCGCTCGGCGATAATCAGCGTCCGCTCAAACTGCCCAGTGTTTCGCTCATTGATGCGGAAATAAGTTGACAGCTCCATGGGACAGCGCACGCCGGGCGGGACATAGACGAAGGAACCGTCGGAGAACACAGCCGAATTGAGCGTCGCGTAGAAGTTGTCGCTGCTCGGCACCACGGTGCCTAGATAGCGGCGAACGAGGTCAGGATGATTTCTAACTGCTTCGGAGAAGGAGCAAAAAATCACCCCTGCCTTCGCAAGCTCCGCCTTGAAGGTCGTCGCGATTGAAACGGAGTCGAAGACGGCGTCAACCGCCACTCTGGGCCTTTCGACACCGGCTAGGATCTCCTGCTCGACAAGCGGGATGCCGAGCTTCGCGTAGGTGCGCAACAACTCTGGATCAACTTCGTCGAGCGACTTCGGCGCGACTCCGGATTTGGGCGCAGCGAAGTAATAAATGCTCTGGTAGTCGATTGGCGGATGGCTGACGCGCGCCCATTTCGGTTCTTCCATCGTCTGCCAGCGACGAAACGCCTCGAGCCGCCAGTCGAGCATCCATTCCGGCTCGTCTTTCTTTTGCGAAATGAACCGAACGGTGTCTTCGCGCAGGCCCTTAGGGGCCAGATCGGACTCGATTGGACTGATGAAACCATATTTGTACGCATCGACCTCAATCGAGCGTACGCGATCGACGGTCTCTTGGACGGCCGCCATAAGGGACTTCTCCTCGCCTTGACGGTTTCAAGGACCGCCGGTGGGGGTCAGGATAGGCCGCCGCACAGAAAATGTTCACTTCGTCCGGCGGCTGCAGCCTCTATATGGCGTTCATGCGCGCCGATTGCAAATGTCGATTCCGCCGCGCTCGACGCTGCAAGCAAGCTCATCTCAACCCTATTTCACATTTTGCCGATGTTATTTAGTGCTATCACCGCAAAAAATGGCTACTGGACGGGCAGCCCTGGTCACGCCGTCGCCTCGCCACGCAATTGAGCAGAGAGCTTCTTCAGATCGATCGGATCGGCGTCACGCTCGTCCGAAGCGTCAGCTTGGCGCTCCCCAGGGCGCCCCGAAATGTCCGCGAACTTCATTCGCATCGGTGTCGCGATCGCCTCGCCGAACGCGATCGCCTCGCGGTCTGCGATCGATGACAGGAAGGCGATCGTGCTGCTGGCTGAAACGCCCGCCGCGGCACGGATGATCCCCTTATCGAGTTCGTTGGCAAGCCGCATGGCGAACATAGTCGAACACTGCGAGAGCACCGTCGGGTCGAGCTCCGAAGGACGTTGGGTAACCACGCCAAGCGAGGCGCCGTACTTGCGTCCTTCCTTGGCGATGCGTCCGATGGCGAGCCGCGCCGGGCCAAAGGCTTGCCCGCTCGAGGAGGAAATATAGCGGTGCGCTTCTTCGCACAAAACGTTGATCTCATATTTACCTGAGCACCAAAAGGCGATCTCGAAGGCGAGTCGAGCCAGCACAGACACGACCGAGTTCGTCACTTCGTTGGGCAGGCCGGCCAGTCGGACGATTGTAACAGGCAGCCCCCGGGTCGGGATGCGAAAGAGGCGAGAAACCACCTTGGCGAGGTCGTCCTCGACCACCAACCTGCCGAACATGAACCGGTAGCGGGGATCGCGGTTCAGCCCCTCGAGCCGGTGGCGCAAGGCCCGCAAATCGGAGCGCGGAAAACGCTGATCCAGCATGCCGAGCCACTCCTCAATGATGGCGACGACATCGATGATGCGATAGGGCGTTGGCGCGTCTGAAGTCACCGAAGTTCCCTCAGCAATTGGCTGGCGGCGCACCGCGCTTGCTCCGGCCAACGAGCCCAGTTCGGCCTGATATTTCGCCCGCGCGATGCGAATAACCTCATAGAGCGCATCCCGTTCGTCCGGGTGAGGCTGTCGATTGCTAAAGACAACATCGGCCAGTTCATCGAATTTAAACATCCAGAATGGGAGCTCAAGGCTTTCGGCATCGATAATCTGAGCCAGCCCGGGGAAATGGGCAGAATATTCATTGTGCGGGTCAAAGATCATGATGCGGAGCTTCGGCCTTATGGCCAACGACTTCCTCAGCAACAGGCTCACCGATGTGGTCTTGCCGACGCCAGTCGAACCCAAAACCGAAAAGTGACGCCGAATCAACTCACTGACGTCAATCTCGGCGGGAATATCCTCATTTTGGCTCAGGCGGCCGATTTCGACCCCCCGTTGACCGCGAAACGTATAGACGGCTCGAAGATCGTCTGCACGTATGCGGTGCGCCGGCGCGCCAAGGGAGGGAAACGACCGCACGCCACGATAAAAAAGAGGCGCTCCATCAGGACCGTCGATGATTTCGCCGTTCAACTCGATCGTGACGCGAGTGGTGTTCGACTCGCTTTCGGACCATCTGCCGTCATCCGTCGCAATTTCGCAGACGGAGCCGACCAAACGCGAGGTTCGATGCACGATGGTGATGAGATGCCCTACGGACCAATCCTCCTCGCCCGTCTTCAGCGGACAGCTGATAACGCCCTGCGTGCCAGTTAACGCCACCAGCCGCCCGATGACGCGCGCTGGCTGAGGCTCTCGCTGATCGGACTGAAACTCCTCCCCAGCAATTTGCTCGGCCTTACGTTGCTGCGGCTCCATTGGGGCGAGCGACCGCACGGATCGCAAATCTTCCGCTTTGCCAACTCTTTCGAGAGCCTCGCGAAAAAATTGGCTGTCGGTTCGGATCGAGTGCATGTCTGACCGATCGCTGGCGCAAAGGGATAATGTCGAGCTTGCGTCTGGGCCCGTAAAGAATCCGTTTGGCGCTTCAACGCGTTTTGAACCGTTATGACTGTCGGGACGAGAGACCTCGCGGCGGTCGCAATCGCTAACGTGCAGCCTCGTCAAAGCTCATGAAGACGTCCGGATCTCCGGTTCGGCGCCGACGAGGCGGCCAAACTGCCGCATGCGCGACAAGAGTCGCTCTCCGCTCAGCGCCGCGAGGTCTGCCGGCAAAGTCAGGATCACGCGGCCCTTCGCGCAGACCAGAGGGGCGCGCGGCAGCACTCCAGGCATCGCCGCGGAAATGTTATAGGCGACTCGCATCGCCGCACCGAGAATTCGCGCCCGATCGAGTTGTCGAGATGTAACCAACGCACGCGACTGCGGCGAAACAAGATCTTCATTGGGCATGTGCCGATAGGAAGCGGCCAGCGCAAGAAAGGCCCGCGAAGGGTGATCCACGCCGATGAAAGCAGCGTTGACCACCAAATCGTAGGCCTGAACGCCACGATAATCCGGGTGGGCGCGCCAGGAAATATCGGACAAGAGGCATGCGGCGTGGCGCAGCCGCCGATCCTGACCGTCTTCTTCGAGATGGGTCGATTCGATCAGACGGCTCGTCCAGGCATAAAGCTCGTCCCCGTGGCCAGGCGCCCGCGAGCGCAACTGGTTGAACTCGCGTGCCGACAGGATAAGGGGATCTCCCGCTTGCTCTTCAAGACTGAGCTGCGAGTAGATTAATCCCTCTCGAACGCCGAGGGCCGAAACGACAATTTCCTTCGGATTGGACTGTCGGATGATCTCCTCCAGCACCGCCGCGCCGTAAGCCAGCAGCGGCCTGCGGGCCGCCGACACGGACTCAATTGACAGCAGCGCGTCGGCCTCGATCCGTTCGACCAGCGACGCAAATTCGAGCGCGTCGCGCGAAGGGATGACGTAATTGTGCATCACGTTCATCGGATACTGCCGCTGCCGCATATGCAGGCGCGCAAGCGCGCGCCACGTGCCGCCGACGGCATAGAACGTGCGACCGGGCAGCCCTTGAAGCGCTTTCACGCCCGCGAGCTTCTCACGGACGATCTTTGCGGCTTTTTTCGGCGAACGCTCAGAAAGGTCCATCAGCGACAGGCCGCCCAACGGCAGGGTGACTCCCGGGCTGCACTCGCCGTCCCGAACATCGGTCAGCTCAAGCGAGCCACCTCCCAGATCCCCGACGAGGCCGTTCGTTTTATAAATCGAACTTACAACGCCAAGGGCCGACAATCTTGCTTCCCGCTGCCCGCTCAAGAGCTCGATTTTGCAACCGAGCAGGCGTTCGGCGCGACTCAGAAACTCGGCTCCGTTCGCCGCATCGCGCACAGCCGCCGTCGCGATGCCGCGCACGTCGCGAATTCCCATCGTGTCGCAGAGAACGCGAAAGCGCTGAAGCGCGGCGAGCGCCTTGAGGACCCCGTCCTCCGGCAAAAGTCCCGTCATCGCGACGCCTCTGCCGAGGCCGCACAAGGCCTTTTCATTGAAAGTTGGCGTCGGAGCGCGTGACTGCGACTCGTAAGACACCAAGCGCACCGAGTTCGAGCCTATGTCGACAATCGCTAACGGCTTTCCCGGCAACCGTCCCCGAGCCTTGTCGAGCATAACCAACCCCGTCGGGCGCCCCGTGTCGCCCGGCAGGGCCCTCTATCAGACGCCCCTTCGAAGCGCCATCGGAAAGGAGTTGATCAGCGCCTTGCCGCGACCCGAAAGGCTCGGATTGGTCATGAAATAGTTGTGCGCGTTGAACGGCTCCTCGCTCTCGGCGGGAACAATTCTTTCGCTCGAGCCGTCGGGTAGAATTCGAAAGCTCCGTTGGTTGTCCATAAGGTTCGCCTGCATGATTTGATCGAGGACGTGTTCGTGAACCGTCGGATTGAGCAGCGGGACCAGCGCCTCGACGCGCCGATCGAGATTGCGCGGCATGAGGTCGGCTGATGAAATAAATACCCGAGCCTTCGGGCTGGGCAGACCCCAGCCGGCGCCAAACGCATAGATGCGGGCATGCTCAAGGAATTGGCCGACGAGCGACTTGACGCGAATGTTGTCGGAAAGCCCCGGGACGCCCGGCCGCAGACAACAAATTCCACGGATCACGATGTCGATTTGCACCCCTTCCCGACTCGCGGCGTAAAGAGCGTCGATGATCTGCGGATCGACGAGCGCGTTGCATTTGATCCAGATCTGGGCGGGTCGCCCGAGTTTGGCATAATCGATTTCATCGCCAATATTGCGTAGCAATGTCTGCTTCAGTGTGATCGGCGAAATCGACAACTGCTCGAGGCCGTCCGGCTCTGCGTAACCAGTAATGAAATTAAATATGCGCGCGACATCCCGCCCAAGCGCCGCATCCGCCGTGAAAAGGGATATGTCTGCGTAAATCTTCGCCGTCACGGGATGATAATTGCCAGTGCCCAGATGACAGTAGTTGACAAGCCCCCCACCCTCCCGTCGCACCACCATCGAAAGCTTGGCGTGCGTCTTGAGCTCGATGAACCCGTAGACGACCTGCGCTCCGGCCCGCTCCAGATCCCTCGCCCAGCGGATGTTAGCCTCCTCATCGAAGCGGGCTTTTAGCTCCACCAGCGCGGTGACCGATTTGCCCGCCTCCGCCGCTTCGATGAGCGCGCGCACGATCGGGCTGTCGGCCGAAGTCCGGTAGAGCGTCTGCTTGATCGCGACCACGTTGGGATCGTGCGCCGCTTGATTGAGGAAGCGAACGACGACGTCGAACGACTCGTAAGGATGATGGACAACGAGGTCCTTCTGCCGAATGGCGCCGAAAATGTCGCCGCCAAGCTCCTTGACGCGTTCCGGGAAGCGAGGGTTGTAAGGGGGAAACTTAAGCTCAGGGCGATCGATCGCCACCAGTTGCGACAAGTCGTTGAGCGCGAGCATGCCCTCGATCCGCACGATGCCGGACGGGACAACGTCGACGTCGCCGGCCACGAACGCGCGTAGCGATTCGGGCATGCTGGCTTCGATCTCGAGCCGGATGACGATGCCCCGCCGCCGCCGTTTGAGCGCACTCTCGTACAGGCGAACAAGGTCTTCCGCTTCCTCCTCGATTTCAATGTCGCTGTCGCGAATGACGCGGAAAGCCCCCTCCCCCAGGACTTCGTGGCCAGGAAACAAAAGCCCGATAAAGGCGACGATCAAACGGTCGAGCATGACGAAGCGCGCGGCGCCCCCAAGGGGACCGTCGGGCAAGCGGACAAACCGTTCGACGCTCCCGGGAACGCGCACAAGCGCGCTCATCGTGGCGCCATCTCGCGGATTTAAAAGTTCGAGCGCCAGCGTGAATCCCAGATTGGGAATGAACGGAAATGGATGCGCCGGATCAACCGCAAGCGGCGTCAGAATCGGGAACACATGCAGGAGGAAATAGTGCTGCAGCCACTCTCGTTCTCTGCGTGTCAGGTCGCCGACGTCGAGGATGACAACGCCGTTCGCCGCGAGTTCGGATCGCAACGCCTTCCAGCCCGCCTGCTGCGACGCGATCAACTCGGCGACGCGCTCGCTGATGCGTTCGAGCTGCTCCGCAGGCGTGCGCCCATCATCGGAAATTTCGGCGACGCCGGTCAGCACCTGACCAACCAGGCCCGCCACGCGAACCATGAAGAACTCGTCGAGATTCGTGGCCGAGATTGAGAGGAAGCGCAGCCGCTCGAGCAGCGGATGGCTTGCGTTTGCGGATTCCTCCAACACCCTTCGATTGAACTCGAGCCACGACAGTTCGCGGTTGATGAACCGTTCGGGCGAGGACAACAGGGGCGCCGGTTCGTCATTCGCCGCTGCGACCGCAGTCGATGACGAATGCTGCTTCTTCGTTGCAACCGCCGAGGCCAAGCGAAATCTCCGTTTCCGTCAAGAAATAATTGATCCAATCCCGGCGCGCCGCAAGCGTGCGGGATCGCCTGGTTCAAGGGCGCGGGCAAAAGACGAACCCGTCGACTCGTCAAAACGTCAGATGGGAATCAACATATCACATATCGTTACGGTTGTGTCTGTACGACACTACGGCGCGCGCTGTCTCGAGGACGAAACTAAAAGGGGTGCTAACCCGCTGAGAACGCTTGAGGCGCGAAAGTAAAACGAAACTGGGCTCGCCGTCGAGCCGCTGATGCGGGCGTGGGCGCCAAGGCCAATCATGCGTGCTCGGACGCCGCGCGCACCGACCGGCCGAGCTCGTCAAGGGCTTGCGGATAGATCCGGTGCTCCTCTGTGAGGACCCGCGCCGCAAGGGCGTGGGCATCGTCCCCCGGCAGAACGGGCACGCGCGCCTGGGCAAGGATCGGACCGGCGTCCAGCTCAGCGGTCACGAGATGAACCGTGCAGCCATGTTCGATAAGCCCTTGGGCCAGAGCGCGCTCGTGGGTGTTGAGGCCGCGCAGATTTGGCAACAGCGAGGGATGAATGTTGAGCATTCGTCCTCGCCATCGCTCGACGAAGGAGGGACTCAACACCCGCATGAAACCCGCGAGGCAGACAATGTCGACCGATGCGGAGGCGAGCCGCGCGTCGAGCGCCGCTTCGAAGGACGGCTTACCGGTAAAGGCTCGGAAGTCGATCGCCTCGGCGGCAACGCCTATCTTGCGCGCCGCCGACAGGCCGGCCGCTGCCGGGTCGTCCGACAGAACAAGCACGATCTCGGCCGAGAAGCCCGGCGATCGCGCAGCTTCGATCAAAGCGCTCATGTTGGAGCCGCGCCCCGATATAAGAACAGCTGTTCGCACTCTTGGCGTCACAGACGAAGCTTTCCGTGAGTCGCAAGCGTGCGGCCATCGGCTGGGACAAGCTCTCCGATCAGGACCGGCGAGAGGCCCGCGCCAGTAAGCGCATCCCGCGCTTCCGCCTCGCTGTCGGCGGCAACGAAGGCCGCCATCCCAAATCCGCAATTGAAGGTGCGCAGCATCTCCCCTTCGTCGAGACCGCCGACCGACGCCAGCCAGGAGAAAACAGGTTGCGGCGTGAAGGCGTCGAGATTGAGCGAGATGGCGAGCCCGACGTCGAGCACGCGCGGCAGATTGTCCGGGTAACCGCCGCCGGTGATATGGGCCAGCGCATGGATGCCTCGGGTTCGCCTCAGCGCCTCGAGCAGCGGCAGCACATAGAGGCGCGTCGGCGTCAGCAGCGCGGCTGCGAGCGAGCGTGCCGGATCGAACGGGGCAGGAGTTTCCCACCCGAGGCCAGACCGAGCGACGACCCGCCGCACTAGTGAAAATCCATTGGAATGGACGCCCGACGAGGGCAGACCGAAGACGAGATCGCCTGGCTTCAATCCTGGCCGCGGCAACAGCCTCCCGCGCTCGGCGGCGCCCACCGCGAAGCCGGCGATGTCGAAATCTCCAGGGGCGTAAAGACCGGGCATTTCCGCCGTCTCTCCGCCGATCAACGCGCATCCCGATTGCGCGCACCCTTCTGCGATGCCTCGCACCACGGCGGACGTAACGTCCTCATCGAGCTTGCCGGATGCAAAATAATCCAAGAAAAACAACGGCTCGGCGCCCTGAACGACAATGTCGTTGACGCACATGGCGACAAGGTCAATGCCGATCGTATCGTACAAGCCGCTCTCAATGGCGATCTTTACTTTTGTGCCTACCCCGTCGTTGGCGGCGACCAGGATCGGATCAACAAATCCCGCCGCCTTAAGATCGAACAGTCCACCGAATCCGCCAAGCTCCGCCCCCGCGCCGGAACGCCGGGTGCCCCGAGCAAAGGGGCGGATCCGGTCCACAATCCGGTTGCCGACATCGATGTCGACCCCCGATTCGGCGTAGGTGAGCGGCGCTCGGCTATCAGACATCCAGGCTCGCAGGGCTTCGGTGACCATTGGGGTAATTGCCCGACACGCAACGCGCAAGCGCGGATGTCAGACCGGGTTTCCCAAGCTTGACGACTTTGTGCTATCGCTGCGCCCCAGTCATCCCATGTCTGTCGCTAAGTCCAAAGAAGGGGATGGTCGGGTGGTGACGCTAGGGCGTCTGTAGTTGATGAATATCGGCACGCTCTTCAAGAATTTACCCAATTTCATCACGCTCGCGCGAATGCTGATGACGCCTCTCGCGGTCATGATGATCATCTCGCAACGCTTCTTTCCCGCATTCCTCATTTTCATTCTGGCCGGCGTTTCCGACGCGATCGACGGATTCATCGCCAAACGGTTCGCTCTCCGGACGGAGCTCGGCGCCTATCTCGATCCACTTGCCGACAAGGCGCTGCTGATTTCGATCTACGTTTCCCTAGCCATATATGCCGGCTTGCCAGCCTCGATCGCCATCACGGTCGTGTCTCGGGACGTGATGATTTTGATGGCTGTTTTGGTCTCCTGGTTGCTAGACAAACCGGTTGAAATCCGCCCTGTCTGGGTGTCGAAACTGAATACGGTCGCGCAGATTACGCTTGCTGGCTTCGCGCTCGGGGTCCGCGCGTACGGCCTCGACCAGCCGCTTCTGCAAGGCTCCCTTGAATGGATAGTCGCCGGGACAACCCTGGCCTCCGGTGGCGTCTATATCGCCCAATGGCTAGACCATATGAGCCGGTAGCGCACAGCCATGCTCGGAAGCCTTGCAGCCGTAACAGTGCTTGTTCCGACCTACGATGATGGGCTCACGTTCTTCCGCGATGTCCTGGGCTTCGCGGTTCTTGAAGACACGCAGCTGTCCCCGGCGAAGCGCTGGATTGTGGTCGCCCCGTCGCGCGGCGCAGGCGCGGCGCTGGTGCTCGCGGTTCCGAGTGACGAACGTCAAACGGCCCGTGTCGGCGACCAAACCGGGGGGCGGGTCAGCTTTTTTCTTCACTCTGAGAACTTCTGGGCTGATTATCAGAGGCTGCGTGAGCGCGGCCTCAAATTCCTGGAAACGCCGCGCCGCGAAACTTATGGGATTGTTGCGGTCTTTCTCGATCCGTGGGGCGGCAAATGGGACTTGCTGCAGCCGGCCAGCGGAGCGCCAGAAACGCTATGAGATTCGGCCAAGTGACCTTGGAGCGCCAGATTCTGTTCTGGGGATTCGGACTGGTCGGCCTCTTGCTGATTGTTTATCTGCTGGGCTCAACGATAACGCCCTTCGCCGCCGGCATTGTTCTCGGCTATCTTCTCGACCCGGTCGTGCTCAAGCTTCAAAGCTTCGGATCGAGCCGCCTCGGCGCATCGCTTCTTATTCTCACTGTTTTCGTCCTGACCGTTGTCCTTTTTTTTATTCTTGTCGTTCCGGTGCTGGGCAGCCAGTTCATCGCCTTCGCGCAACACTTGCCCGGCTACGCGGTGCGGTTGCAGACGATCGCGGTAGATGAGGGCAACGCATTCATTGCGAAATACGGCGGCCATTGGCTGGACGCCTTGGGCCTCCGCCAGCAATTGTCGGGCGCGCAAATTCAGAAATCCGTCGGCGACTTCGTCGCACAGAGCGCGCAGTGGCTTCTCGACGCATTCACCAGGCTGGTGTCTGGCGGGGCTGCGCTGTTCAATTTCCTCTCGCTACTCATCGTCACACCCGTCGTCGCCTTTTATATTCTCGTTGACTGGGACAGGATGATCGCAAAGCTCAACTCCTGGCTCCCGCTCGACCATCGCGAATCTCTGCGAAACATCGCCCGGGAAATAAACCACGCATTGGCGGGTTTCATTCGCGGCCAGTCGATCGTCTGCCTGTTCCTTGGGATCTGGTACAGCGTCGGCTTGACTTTGATTGGGCTCGACTACGGCTTTCTGATCGGCGTGGTCGGCGGCCTTTTGAGTTTTGTGCCTTATGTCGGTTCGCTTACCGCGCTGATCCTTTCGCTCAGCGTCGCCCTGTTTCAGGGATGGCCAAGCCTCAAGCTGTTCTTGTTAGCCCTCGGCGTTGTTGGAACGGGACAGTTCCTTGAGGGTAACATCCTCTCGCCGCAGCTCGTCGGCGAATTGATCGGGCTTCACCCGGTCTGGCTGATGTTTGCGCTGCTTGCTTTTGGGCAGTTGTTTGGCTTTCTTGGGTTGATCATCGCCGTTCCAACGGCAGCGGCGATCGGCGTGGTAGCCCGGCATCTGATGGCCCTCTATCTGACGAGCGCATTTTACCGGGGCCGCTCCGAACCGGAGGGCCAATGATGTCTCCGCCTCGGCAACTGACGTTTAGCTGGGTGCATTCGCCGAGCTTTGCGCGCGAAGACTTTCTGTCAGCGCCTTCCAACCTCGACGCGCTGACCGCGATCGAACTTTGGCCGAGTTGGGCTGGACGAATGCTGATGCTTGTAGGGCCTGAGGGCGCCGGAAAGAGTCATCTCGCGGCGATTTGGGCTCGCGCCGCCGGCGCTGTCAGTCTCGTTGGAGCGAAGTTGGATGAACAGAAGGTGGCGGCCTGCGCAGAAAGTCGCGCCATGCTGATTGAAGACGCCGATAAAGCAATGGACGCTGAGGCGATGCTTTTTCATCTGATTAATGCCGTGCTCCAATCCAAAGCGTGGTTGCTTCTAACCTCTCGCACAACGCCAGATGCGTGGGGACTCAACACTCCCGACCTTTTGTCACGACTTCGCCTAGCGCCTGTTGTCCGTCTTGGCGCGCCCGACATTGAGTTGACCGAGGCTGTTCTCTTCAAGTTGTTCAGTGATCGGCAGCTTCAGGTGGAGTTGCATGTAATCGCCTACATCGCACTTAGGATCGAGCGTTCGCTTGGAGCCGCGCGTGAGCTTGTCGCCGCGCTCGACAACGAAGCTTTGACACAAGGTCGACGTATAACGCGCGCGATGGCAAGCGCGGCTCTACGGGAAATGGCTTTGGATAACGACTGGCCCTAGCCTAGCCACAAATTCGTGTTTACAATGTCTTAATTATCGCTGGCGGCATGGGAGATTGAGGCTGCGGCGACGAATAAACGGCCAAGATCCCGGAGGAGACAATGCGTAAGTCCCTCATTCTTGCTCTCACGGCAATTGGCGGCGGCGCCGGCTATGCGGCAGGCGTGACCGAGGTCGCCACGGGTCCTGGGATGGACGACCCCACCACCTGGCGTTGGCACGTGTCATCAATTCTGGCGGTACAAAACGAAACAGGCTCTCGGCGCATGGAAGTCGGCGTCCTTGGCGCTGAGGCGTTCAATCAACGGTACGAGCGCTACACGCCACTGGGGTTGCCGCAGCCCCGCAAAGATTCCCGCTAGAAGCGTTTGGCCGGACTCGCGGTCGGGCAGCGCCGCGCATGCTACGGGGCTCTGTTTGGACGGTACGGCGCCGCGGCGCTTTCAACTCGCGGCCCCGGTGCTCGATCCCAAAATGCTTCGATGACCGAAGCATTCGGCGACGACGGTATCAGCGAGTTGCGTCAAGAGCACTGAGGTTTTGAGCGCGCGACCAAATGCGTTCAAAATTCCCCTCAAACGCGTCAACCACCGCCGTATCGGTAATGAAAATCGCGTCGTTGTCCTGGCTCGCGAGCCCCGACCGAGAGAAGTTGCCCGAACCGGTGCGCAATATTGTCCCGTCGACCGAATAGGCTTTCAAGTGCATCAAGACGCCCTCGCCCTTGACCCGCGCGGCGACGTTGGGATGGGCGAGGAGCGTTTCAATCACTCCGCCCCGTGTGGGTCCGTGCTCGGCGAATTGAGACCTGTCCAAATAAAGTCGGATGAGGACGCCGCGTTCCGCTGCGGCGGTCAGCGCCTCGATTATCCGTGAGTCGGACAGAACGTACGCAGCCATGTCGATAGACAATTCCGCGCGGCCAATTGCCCGACCGTCAACGCTCTCAAGGTTCTCGCGCGGCGCATAATGGATCTCGGGTTGAGACCCAACGGCCTTGGGTCCCTTCTCCGCCCAAGCAACTCCGAGCGCCGCAAAGGCCACACAGGCGCTGAGAAATACGCGAATCGCCAAGGCCACGTGAACCGTTTGAGTTACTACAACTTATTAGTTGTATTTGGTTGCAAATGCAAGGGGAGCTTGCAGGCCAAGCGCAACCGCTTCAATCAGAAGGGGTGGCGCCCTAGTATCGGACCACGCAGGGTTCGAAGCGTGGCCATTGTAGGAGACTCATGAACGCGATCACCGAGGTTACAAGGCGTCCCTCAGTCTGTCCTCATGACTGCCCCTCGGTTTGCGCTCTTGACGTCGAGGTGATTGGGGGCAAGCGCATCGGCCGCATCCACGGGGCGGGCGACCAGACCTACACGTCCGGCATCGTCTGCGCCAAGGTCGCTCGCTATTGGGAGCGCATCCATCACAAGGATCGGCTCACCCAGCCTTTTCGACGCGTTGGTCCCAAGGGAAGCGGGCAATTTGCGCCCATCAGCTGGGACGAGTCGCTCGACCGCGTCGCTGACAATTTCTTGTCGGTCGAACGCGAGTTCGGGCCCGAAGCCGTGTGGCCATACTTCTACGCCGGGACAATGGGGCTCGTGATGCGCGATGGCATCGAGCGCCTTACGCACGCGAAACGCTATTCCCGCTTCCATGGGACGATCTGCGTAGGCATCGCCTGGCCAGGATATGTCGCTGGAACCGGCCGGCTGGTGGGCGCCGATCCGCGAGAAATGGCGAAGTCCGATTGCGTCGTCATCTGGGGCACCAATGCGGTGGCGACCCAAGTCAACGTCATGACCCACGCGGTTCGCGCACGCAAGGAACGCGGCGCGAAAATCGTCGCCATCGATATTTATGAAACCGAAACGATGCGTCAGGCCGATCTTGCCTTGTGCGTGAGGCCAGGCACGGACGGCGCGCTTGCCTGCGCAGTGATGCATATTCTGTTTCGGGACGGGTTGGCTGATTGGGACTATCTCGACAGGCACACAGACACCCCGCGTGAACTTGAGGCGCACGTGCAGACCCGCGATCCCGCATGGGCAAGCGCGATCACCGGTGTCGCGGTTGCGCAAATCGAGGAATTCGCCACGCTGATCGGGCGGTCGAAACGCAGCTTCTTCCGCCTCGGTTTTGGTTTCTCGCGACAACGCAACGGCGCGGCGAACATGCACGCCGCTTTATGCATTCCTGCGGTCATCGGCGCTTGGGCGCACGAAGGAGGAGGCGCGTTTCATAGCAACAGCGGCGTATACAAGCTGCAAAAGACAATGATCGAGGGCCTGGACGTCCGCGATTTGAGTGTTCGTCGCCTGGACCAGTCGCGGGTCGGCGCCGTTCTGACCGGCGACATCGACGCGTTGAAAGGCGGAGCGCCCGTGCGCGCCATGTTGATCCAGAACACGAACCCGCTTGCTGTCGCTCCGCATCAGGAGAAAGTGCGTCGCGGCTTTTCGCGCGATGATCTCTTTACCTGCGTCCACGAACAGTTCATGACCGACACCGCGCGCTACGCCGACATCGTCTTGCCCGCCACGATGTTTTTGGAGCACGACGACATCTATACGGCGGGGGGCCACCAGCACCTTCAGTTCGCGCCTAAGGCAGTCGATCCGCCCGAGGGCTGCCGATCGAATCACGAGGTGGTCGCCGCGCTCGCTCAACGAGTTGGCGCGGAACATCCTGCATTCTCGATGTCGCCACGAGAGATCATCGACTGGACGTTGCGGGAATCGGGCTACGGCGATCTTGCAAGACTCGAAAGCGAGCGCTGGCTCGACCTGCAACCGCCATTCGACGAGTCACACTTCCTCAACGGCTTTGGATTTCCCAACGGAAAGTTCCGCTTCAAGGCGGATTGGAAAGACACGCCCCTCGCCAATGACGGATTGCGAGGGCCCTGGGGCGCGATGCCAACTCTGCCCGACTATTGGCCGATCAACGAAGATGCCGACGAAGATCGCCCGTTCAAACTTGCGACCTCCCCGGCCCGGAATTTCCTCAATTCGAGCTTCACGGAGACAGCGACTTCACGCTCACGGGAACAGCGGCCTGAAGTGCTCATCAATCCGTCCGATGCGGCGAGGCTTGGGATCTCGCAAGGCGATGTCGTGCAACTTGGCAATGACCGGGGACGGACGCGCTTGCACGCGCGCCTCTTCGAGGGCGTAAAGCCGGGGGTCCTCGTCAGCGAGGGCATTTGGCCGCCTTCCGCCTTTCTTGATGGCTGGGGAATCAACGTCCTCGTTGGCGATGACAGCGTCGCTCCATACGGCGGGGTCGCGTTTCACGACGTTAGCGTATGGGCCCGCCGGGCATGAACCGCGGCCACTCGGCGCGCTTTCCTTGCCCGGATCGGCGGGATATACGAAAGCCCAATTGTTAACCGAAGCGTAGGCGCGAGCGAAGCAAATGAAGAAGCCGTCCGGCGTGCAAACCGACGGGTCTACGCAAAATCTTGTCGACGTGGCTGCCGTGGACCAGCTTGCGCGGATCGTGTCGAAATACGATCTCAGCGAGATCGAGATCAGCCTCGGCGACCTGCAAGTGCGTCTGGCGCGCGAGCGCGCGCCAGCAATGCAGGCGAACCTGACCGCGATTCCTCGAACGGCGCCCGTCGCGGCCAATTCGGCGCACGACTTGCCCGTCGCTCCGACTGCATTGGCGCCTGCGGCCGACCTGGTCGGCGCCGTGAAGTCACCGATGGTCGGAACCGCCTATTTGCGGGCCAGTCCCGAAGCCAAGCCGTTCGTTGAGATTGGATCGATAGTGAAGGTTGGAGACAAGCTGCTGCTGGTCGAAGCAATGAAGACCTTCAACGATATTGTCGCGCCACGGGCCGGCAAGATCGTCAGCATCCTGGTCGAGGATGGCTCGCCGGTCGAATACGACCAGCCGCTGATGATTGTTGAATGACCGCGATACGGAATCGAGCTGCGAGGGACGCGAGCAATTGGGGAGCTCGCCTCGATGTTCGATAAAATCCTGATTGCCAACCGGGGCGAGATTGCGCTCAGGGTCATGCGTGCGGCCAAGGAGCTCGGCATCGCGACCGTTGCGGTCTATTCAACTGCCGACAAAGACGCAATGCACGTCAAGCTCGCCGATGAGAGCGTGTGCATCGGGCCGCCGCCGGCGCGGGACAGCTATCTCAACATTCCAGCGATTGTCGCCGCTTGCGAGATTACTGGCGCGGACGCCGTTCATCCTGGCTACGGCTTTCTGGCCGAGAACGCACGGTTCGCGGATATTCTCGAAGAGCACGAGATCACATTCATCGGGCCGAAGGCTGAACACATCCGCTTGATGGGCGACAAGATCGAGGCCAAGCGCACTGCTGCGCGGCTCGGGCTCCCGTGTGTCCCAGGATCCGAAGGCGGCGTGCGGGACGAAGTCGAAGCGCGCGAGATCGCCGACAAGATCGGATACCCGGTCATCGTCAAGGCCGCGGCAGGCGGGGGTGGCCGCGGGATGAAGGTCGCGTTCGGGCCCAGCGACATTGCCGAGGCGATCAGTGCCGCCAAGATCGAGGCGAGGACCGCGTTCGGCGATGATTCCGTGTATTTGGAGAAATACCTCGCCAAGCCGCGCCACGTCGAAGTTCAGGTGCTCGGCGACACGCAGGGGCATGCCATTCATCTTGGCGAGCGCGATTGCTCCCTTCAGCGTCGTCACCAGAAAGTTTGGGAGGAAGGCCCCTCCCCCGCTCTGAACCCGGAACAACGCGACGGCATCGGTGGGATTGTCGCCACGGCCATGGCCGAACTTGGCTACGTCGGCGCCGGAACGATCGAGTTCCTGTACGAGGACGGTAAATTCTTCTTCATTGAGATGAATACGCGCGTGCAAGTCGAACACCCCGTGACCGAGATGATCACCGGAATTGATATTATCAATGAGCAAATCAAGATTGCCGCAGGATCTCCGCTGTCCATTACGCAGGACGAAGTTCGCTTCCTTGGCGCCGCGATTGAATGCCGCGTCAATGCCGAGCATGCGCGCACATTCGCGCCCTCGCCAGGTCGAATTGCTTATTTTCACCCGCCCGGCGGTCTCGGCATTCGCGTCGATTCGGCCGCCTATCAGGGTTATGTGATCCCGCCCTATTACGATTCGTTGGTTGCCAAACTGATCGTACATGGCCGAACTCGCACCGAAGCGCTCATGCGGCTGCGGAGAGCGCTCGATGAATTCGTCGTCGAGGGCGTCGAGACCACGCTGCCGCTATTTCGCGCTCTGGTTCGAAACTCCGACGTGCAGAACGGCCAGTACGATATTCACTGGCTTGAGGATTTCCTGAAAAACGAGCCCAAAGCGGACGGGTAAAGGCTTGCTCGCGAGGTGCGTTGCATCTGGTCGAACCGAGAGGGCGCCATCAACTCAGCAGATGACGGCGATTTGATTTGGTCTGAGTTTGGCGTTTGCGAATGGCGACAGGTTTTCGAGTGATTATATGGATGTCGGCTTCGATCGCCTTGATTTCAGCCTCGAAGCTTTCGACGAGCGCCTCGAGATAAACACGGACGGGTTCAGCGGCGGGGACGGCGCGACGATGGGCGTCAAGCGAGGCGGTCCTTGACGGTCGCGTCTGGCCAGGACGAGCGCTTGCAAGCGCTCTCGCTCGGGCTCTCTGGCGCTCCAGAGTTCGGCGTAGCGGTCCCTGCCGTTTCGGGCGAGCGCGTTTGCGGCGATGGCGTCGGACTTGCCCAGCGTCCCGAACAAGGGATGAAGGCCTTGACCCTCTGGTCTAGCCGGAGGGCAGGCTCTTGCGGGCGTCGACTCAGTGAGCCGAGACGCCGGCGGCGATCAGGGCGGCCAACAGATCGCGTTCACAGCCGCCCGTGGCCTCGCAGACGACGCAGCAGGCCGGGTTGAGCGAGACGGCGAAGTCGGACAGGCCAGCGGCTGGTTGGCGATTGCGGCGGCCGCTGACGGCGTCGAAGACGACGATTGCGGTTTTGCCGACGTCGCATCCGATGAAGCGTGAGGACGTTGGCGGGGTGAGATATTTTGCGGCCATCCTCTTATGAACTTGGGATTGTCTGCGGCCGTGCATCGGCAGTTGGCGGCCCGGTCAACTATCAAGCGTTCAAGGTAAGGGGGAGACCGCCCTGATGATGGCGGGCTTGCGAAGCCCGATCGCGAGACGGCCAATCTCCCCGCGCGCCGATTCGGACGGCCGCGTCGCCTAGAGCAATTTGCTTTTGGACAGGGCGCCCGCGTCAGCGTGTATAACATTGGCAATATGTTACTTTGTGCTCCAGCCAGCAAGACGCCGACCCGCGAGGGCGAAACTAAACGGGGTCATAACGCACTGAAAACATGAGGGGCGCGAAACTAAAAGGAAACTAGGGATGCGCGCTCCTTGATCGCGCTTCTGCCCGCACGGCGCTGCCGCCTAAAGAAGCCGATTCCACTCCACGCCAGAACGCTCTAGCTCTTCGGAAGACCGAGGCTACTCGACGCCTGTGGCCGCTCGCGAGGCCCGTCCGAACTTGCTCCGGCCAACGTGCTTTTCTATATACGCCATCAGCTATAAATAGCTAAATGTACCCGTCCTATGTGCCGGCGAATGCTCCAGTCGATTCGGGTTGCAGAAAAACGATATTAAGTGGCTGAAAAGACTAATTCGCGCGCAAAATCATGTATCGCACTCCGGTGCACGATTTCGGCCGCGGCCTCTTGAGCCTGCGGGCGTCTCAGCTCAACCGCTGCAGAGCTGCCCGCGCCTCGCTGTTGCCAGGATTGACGGTCACTGCGCGCTGGTAAGATTCGACCGCTTTCGCGTGATTGTTAAGCTTCTCGTAACAGAGGCCGAGGCCTGCCCACGCTTCCGAGTTATTGGCGTTCACGTTGAGCGCCGCGTTGAAGTCCTCGATCGCCGCCTCATACTTGCCAGTCGCCATCAAGCTCTGGCCACGGGCCTGATACGGCTCGCCGGCGAAAGGGTCGCGATCAATCGCGTTGTTGAAATCGGTGATCGCCTGAACATTGTTGCCCTGGCGCTGATAGATGAGGCCTCGCGCGTGGTAGGCCTGCGCGCCCTCGGGGTTCAGCCGGATCGCCTGGTTGAGGTCGTTAAGGGCGCCGGAATAGTCCCCATGCGCGCGCTCGAGATTGCCACGGCCGAGATAGGCCGCCGCGTCGTTCGGATTGACGGAGATCGCCTGATTGAAGTCCTGCATCGCCAGATCGTCCTTCTTCGTCTGGCGGTAGGCGAGCGCCCTGTTCGTGTAGGCGCCCGAGAAATGCGGATCGAGTTCGATTGTGTGGCTAAAATCCTCGATGGCGTTGGGATACTTGCCGAGTTTGGCGTAGACAACGCCGCGGGTGTTGTACGCAGCAGCGTCACTTGGATTGCGTTGAATGACGTCGGTAAGAGAAGCAATATTGCCGGCGTTGGAGGCCTGAGCCGCAGGTTCGGCGTCAAGTTCCGCCACGTGCGTGTTCAACCCGCCGAGGGTCTCGCTGCACGCTGCGAGCGTTAGCGCGGTCGCCGCTAATGCGGTCCGTGCCAAAATGCTTGCGGATGTCGGTCGTCCCATCATCGCGCCAAGACCAAAGGCTGGAGCAAATGTGCGCCTTGATCGATGATGCACAAGGCCAAACCAAAAACCCCGCCGCTCAACGGGCCCTCAAAAGGCCACGGGCGCTAGACGCTAAAATTTTGTGCGGCAACTCATGGCGACAGACATCGAACCGTCGCTGATCAGCCGGCCGACCTCGGGGCCCCGGGGACAGGCTTCGGCTTCATTGGAAGAAGGCCCTCGCGCTGCAACTTCTTGCGCGCGAGTTTGCGAGCACGCCGAACCGCCTCGGCCTTTTCGCGCGCCCGCTTCTCGGAGGGCTTCTCATAATGTCCGCGAAGCTTCATCTCGCGGAAGATTCCTTCGCGCTGCATTTTCTTCTTGAGAGCCTTGAGGGCCTGATCCACATTGTTGTCGCGAACGAGTACCTGCACGGACTATCCTGTATTCTGAGGCCCGAGCCTCGAAAGATCCGAAAATTGGCGCGCGCATTCGCTGACACCGCGTAGCGCAAGTTGCGGGGCCTTTAGCAGAGAGGCTTTTTCTTGTCCAGAGCGCTGGCGTTCCACGGCGCGGTTCCCTTGTTGCGTCCATCGTGGCATAAAACAACCAAGTCAGGATCCTTCAAATGAACAGATTCGAGCGTCGACCGGTCGATACTGGCGAAGCGAAGATTGAGTTTCTCGACGGCGATTTTCGCATCCTCCGACCGGGCGCTTATGTGCGCTGCGCCGCGACCGGCGAGCCAATCCCCCTCGACGAACTGCGTTACTGGAGCGTGGATCGCCAAGAGGCTTACGCCAATCCGCTTGCCTCGATGAAGCGCGAGTGCGAGCGCCCGTAGAGCCAGCGCGCGCGCCATAACCGTGTGGCACGGGCTCCGACAACCAAGGGCGCGAGCTCGACACTGGGTCGAATTGAACCTTTTCAAAGGCCACATCGGAAAACATCAAAAAATTCGGCCGGCTTCGATCTCGCGCCCCAGTTTGCGAAACGGACCATCTCCAGCGCAGGCCTCACCTTTATCCCGGCCTCGAGGACCTGAAGGCCGTGTTTCATGATATTTCGAATTACATAATTCTGATTTCAGATTTGTCCAACATGAAGTTTGACAACATCGGCGCGCTTCGCCCATTTCAGCAGGCGCGCTCTCCCGAGAACGGCCATAAACCCCGCCGGGTCGCAATCAGTCATCGAATGGGCGGAGCATACTGAATGCCGCCGGCGCTCCACAGTTGGTTGAGACCGCGCGGAATGGCGAGCGGGGTTGTCGCGCCTAGATTGCGGTCGAAAACTTCGCCGTAATTCCCTATATATCGAACGACGTTGGCCGCCCAGGCGTTGCTTAGCCCGATCTCCTGGCCGAAATCGCCACTTGCGCCGACCAGGCGCTTAACTTCCGGCTTCCGTGACCTCAACGCCTGGTCGATGGTCCGCGAACTGACCCCGAGCTCTTCCGCGTTGAGCATGGCGAAATAAACCCATTGCACGACACGGATCCATTGCAGGTCATTGTCGCTCACCACAGGCCCGAGTGGCTCCTTCGAAATCACGTCGGGCAAAATCACCTGGTCCCTTGGTTTGGCGAGACGGAGACGTAACGCATAAAGCTGGGACAGATCGCTGGTCAGGACAGAGCAAAGACCCGTGTCGTAGTTCTTGATCGACTCGTCAATGGACCCGGAGACCACCTCCTGGAGCGTCATGCCGTTGCTGCTGAAGAAGTCGGCAAGATTGTCGATGGTGGTGGTGCCGCTCTGGACACAGACCTTGGCGCCGTCGAGTTGAAGCGCCGAATTCACCCGCAGCGCCCGCGGGACCATGAATCCTTGCCCGTCATAATAGGTGACCCCAACGAAGGTGAGGCCAAACTCTGTTTCGCGCCCCATCGTCCAGGTGGAGTTGCGCGCAAGGACGTCGATTTTTCCATCCCGAAGCGCCTGAAACCGGGCGTCCGCCGAGAGCGGAACGAGCTTGACCTTCTTCGGATCGCCAAAGATGGCGGCCGCGATCGCACGGCAGAAGTCGACGTCAAATCCTGTCCATACCCCGCGTTCGTCGACGTTGGAGAACCCGGGCAAACCTTCGTTGACCCCGCAAACCAAGGATCCGCGCGTCTTGACCTCCGTCAGGGTCGGCGACGATCCCGCCGAATGAGCGATGCCAGTTATCGCAACGACATACGCCGCGACGGCGCATCGCAGCATCGCCCGTCCCAGCCCCTCAAGTCGGCGCGGTCGATCCATTCGGAAGCTCACCTTGGCGCTTCCTAATGACAATAACCGAGGAAGAGGTTTGAGAAAACCACCACGGGCGGAATCGCGAGCATGCCTCGGCGGCTCGTCTGGTTCACGCGGGCGTTGCGCCGGACAGGGGCCAAGATTGCACCTCGCTGGCGGTGTTCAGTTTTGCGCGCGACCCAATCTTTTCAGCCCCTTAAGCTCATTTTTCTGCAACTCAAAACGATTGAGCCGCTGGCCGCCATGCTGCCGCGTGATTGACCTTGCAATGGCGCCCAAGATAGTTCATATATGAACCTTATTTCGGCGAATGTGCGCCGCGGCCGTGGGCAGGCGGCTTCCGCTTTCCGTTGGAGACGACAATGCCGACTTACAAGGCGCCGGTGAGCGACACGGTCTTTTTACTGAGCGACGTGTTCGATTACGCCAAATATGCGAACAGCCCCGGTTTTTCCGAGGCGCCGATCGATGTTGTCGAGGCGGTGCTCAGCGAAGGCGCAAAGTTCGTCGAGGAGGTCATCCAGCCGCTCAACCGCGTCGGCGACATCGAGGGTTGCAAACGCAACGACGACGGCAGCGTCGCCACGCCCAAGGGCTTTAGGAAGGCCTATAAGAGCCTGGTCGAAGGCGGCTGGGTCGGGCTTGCAGGCGATCCCGCATACGGTGGTCAAGGCCTGCCGATGTTCGTCGGCGCCCTGTTCGGCGAGTACGAATGCTCCGCCAATATCGCCTTCTCGATGTATCCGGGCCTCACTCGAGGCGCCGTCGCCGCGCTGATGGCGCATGGCGACGATGACTTGAAAGCGCGTTATCTGCCGAAGATGACGACGGGCGAGTGGACCGGCACGATGAACCTGACCGAACCCCATTGCGGCACCGATCTGGGGCTCATCAAAACAAAGGCCGTCCCGCAGGCGGACGGCTCCTACGCGATCACCGGCCAGAAGATTTTCATCTCGGCCGGCGAGCATGATCTGACTGACAACATCATTCATCTCGTGCTCGCGCGCATTGAAGGCGCGCCGGCGGGCACGAAGGGCATCTCGCTGTTCCTCGTGCCGAAGTTGCTGCCCGACGCCGATGGCTCCGCTTGCGAACGCAACGGCGTTGTTTGCGGCTCGATCGAGCACAAGATGGGCATTCACGGCAATTCGACCGCCGTCCTCAACTATGATGGCGCCAAAGGGTGGCTAGTCGGCGAGGAGCACCGCGGCTTACCGGCGATGTTCGTGATGATGAACGGCGCCCGGCTCGGCGTCGCGGTCCAGGGTCTCGGACTTTCCGAGGTCGCCTATCAGAACGCTGCGGCCTACGCCAAGGAGCGCCGGCAGGGTCGTTCGCTCAAGGGCCCCATCGAACCGGATAAGCCGGCCGACCTTCTCCTGGTCCACCCGGACGTGCGGCGCATGCTGCTTGAAGTCCGCGCTTTCAACGAAGCGGCGCGCGCGCTTCTGGTCTGGATCGCGCTTGCCGAAGACGAGGCGCGCCACGCCCCGGATGCAAAGTCGAGACAGATGGCCGATGATCGGCTTGGCTTGATCACGCCAGTGCTCAAAGGCGTGTTCACCGACTATGGATTCGCCAACGCGGTCAAGGCGCAGCAGGTGCTGGGCGGCCACGGCTATATCGCCGAGTGGGGCATGGAGCAGTTCGTGCGCGACGCGCGCATTGCGATGATTTACGAAGGCGCCAACGGCGTGCAGGCGCTGGATCTCGTCGGCCGCAAGCTGGCGAAGGATGGTGGGCGCGCGGTAATGGCG
Organism: uncultured Alphaproteobacteria bacterium; assembly: GCA_963726105.1. GTDB lineage: Bacteria > Pseudomonadota > Alphaproteobacteria > Rhizobiales > Beijerinckiaceae > Roseiarcus. The sequence continues at coordinate 97,719 of CAVSBJ010000004.1, read as the reverse complement.
TTCTTCGGCGAAATCAATGGCTTCCTCGCCGCCAACAAGGATGACGCAGCGCTCGCGCCCTACCTCGGCGGCCTCAAGTCCTCGCTCGGTCATCTGCAGCAAGCCACAATGTGGCTCTCGGCCAACGGCCTGAAGAATCCAGATAACGCGGGCGCCGGTTCCTATGATTATATGCATCTCATGGGCCTCACCGCGCTTGGCTACATGTGGGCGCGGATCGTCAAGGCGGTGCTGGTTCGACAGGCGAGTTCGGAAAGCACACCCGCCCTTGACGCGAAATTGACCCTCGCCAAGTTCTTCAACGAGCGTATGCTGCCGGAAACGGCAGCGCATCTGGCGCGGCTCAGCGCCGGCGCGGAGGCCCTCATGGCGCTTCCGGCAGAAGCGTTCTGAAAGCGCGTTTCCAGGGAGGCCAAGGGCGATGGCGATCGATGCGGCGGCTGGCTTGGCGGGAGGTTGCCAGTGCGGCGCAGTGCGCTATCGCCTGATCGCCGAGCCGACCGGCGTCACCATCTGCCACTGCCGAATGTGCCAGAAGGCGAGCGGAGGTCCGTTCATGGCCTTCGCCGGCGTGCGGGTTTCGGAACTCGTCGTCACCAACGGGGCCATCGCAACCTTCTCAAGTTCGGACATCGCGGAACGCGGCTTCTGCGCACGATGTGGCACACCCTTGACCTATCAAGGCTCGGGAAACGATCGCGTCAGCGTCACCCTCGGGAGCCTTGATGATCCCGGCGCGACCGAGCCGCAGACGCAGCTTGGCGTCGAATTGAAGGTACATTGGCTTGACCGTTCCTTGAACCTTCCCGAACTCCGCATAGAACAATGGCTCGCGAAGAAAAAAATCGCGGCCGTTCATTCGCATCAGCACCCGGATCACCAGACCTGACAAAGCATTTCGCGGCCCGCGAGCCGCATGGAGAGACGCGATGACCGAAGCCATCATCTACGACCACGTGCGAACGCCGCGCGGACGCGGCAAGCCCGACGGCTCGCTGCACACGGCTTCGACCCTCCATCTGGCCGCGACGGCGTTGAAGGCGATCAAGGATCGCAACCATCTTGATCCCGTTGACGTCGACGACGTGGTGATGGGCTGCGTCGATCCAGTCGGCGAAGCAGGCGGCGACATCGCCCGCATGGGGGCGCTCGCCGCGGGTTTCGGCGACACGGTGCCGGGCGTACAGATCAACCGGTTCTGCGCGTCAGGTCTTGATTCGGTCAATTTCGCCGCCGCTCAAGTGATGAGCGGACAGCATGAGCTCACAATTGGCGGGGGCGTCGAATCGATGAGCCGCGTCGGCATCGGCGCCTCGGGAGGCGCCTGGCCAGCTGATCCGTCGCTGGCGATTCCCGCCTATTTCATGCCGCAAGGCGTGTCGGCTGACCTCATCGCGACGAAATACGGGTTCTCGCGCGACGACGTCGACGCTTACGCGGTCGAGTCGCAGAAGCGCGCCGCCGCCGCCTGGAAAGAAGGCCGGTTCAAGAACTCGGTCGCCCCGGTCCTCGACATCAATGGCCTGCCAATGCTGGACCGCGACGAGCATATGCGCCCTGGGACGGACATGCAGTCGCTAGCCTCCCTGAAGCCTTCGTTTGTCATTGCCGGCGAGCAAGGCGGCTTCGACGCAGTCGCCGTTCAGGCGCATCCGGACGTCGAGCGCATCATCCATGTTCATCACGCGGGCAATTCATCGGGCATCGTCGACGGCGCCGCCGCCGTGCTGCTCGGCTCGCGTGAAGCGGGCGCGAAAGCAGGCCTTAGGCCACGCGCGAAAATTCGCGCTTTCGCCAACATCGGCTCCGAGCCCGCGATCATGCTGACCGGCCCGGTCGACGTGACCAAGAAGGTGCTGGCGCGCTCGGGCATGTCGATTGACGACATCGACCTATTCGAAATCAACGAGGCGTTCGCTTCGGTCGTGCTCCGCTTTCGCCAGGCGTTCGACCTCGACGACAGCAAGGTCAACGTGAACGGCGGCGCGATCGCGATGGGCCATCCACTGGGCGCGACCGGCGCAATGATCCTCGGCACGGCACTCGATGAGCTCGAGCGCACCGGCAAAGGCACGGCGCTTATTACGCTGTGCATCGGCGGCGGCATGGGCACCGCCACGATCATCGAGCGTGTCTGATTACGAGACGGAGTTTCTCAAAATGGACCTGACCAACTTTCGTTTCGAAACTGACTCGGACGGCATCGCGCTTGTGACCTGGGACATGCCGGGTCGGTCGATGAACGTGATCAACGCCGAGGTTGTCGGCGAGCTTGGCCAGATCGTCGAGAAGATCGCCAGTGACGAATCAATCAAGGGCGCGGTCTTCACCTCGGGCAAGGATGGCTTCGCGGCGGGCGCGGATCTGACCATGCTTGAGACCGCGGGCAAGGAATATGCGCGCCGAGCCAGGGCTGACGGCAAGGACGCTGCGATGCGCGCCTTGGTCGATGGGACGAAGCAATTGTCGCTGGCCTACCGCCGACTCGAAACCTGCGGCAAACCGATCGCCGCGGCGATCAACGGCGTCTGCATGGGCGGCGGTTTCGAACTGGCGCTGGCGTGCCACTACCGCATCGTCGCCGACGCGGACAAGGCGCGTGTCGGACTGCCGGAGATCAAGGTCGGGCTGTTTCCTGGGGCTGGCGGCACGCAGCGCATCGCGCGGCTCATGCCAACGCCGGACGCTCTGCAGATGCTGCTCAAGGGCGATCAGATCCGCCCGGCCGCGGCGAAGAAGATGGGCCTTGTGCATGAGGTCGCGCCCGCCGATCAGACCGTCGCGCTCGCCAAGGCCTGGGTGAAGGCCAACCCGAGCGCCAAGGCGCCATGGGACGATCCGAAGTTCAAGCTTCCCTCGGGCAAGGTTTTCTCGCCCGCGGGCGTGATGATCTGGCCGCCGGCCAACGCCATCTATCGCCGTGAGACTTACGACAATTATCCCGCGGCCAGGGCGGTTCTGACCTGCGTGTTCGAAGGCCTGCAACTGCCGATGGACCTCGCGCTCGCCGTTGAGGCGAAGCATTTCGCCAACATCCTGTTGTCGAAGGAAGCGGCGGCGATGATCCGTTCGCTCTTCCTGTCCATGGGCGAGCTCAACAAGGGCGCGCGCCGCCCTGCCAGCGTGCCGGCAACGAACTTGCGCAAGGTCGGCGTGCTCGGCGCGGGTCTGATGGGCGCCGGAATCGCCTACGTTTCGGCGAACGCCGGGCTCGATGTCGTGCTAATCGACCGCGACCAGCAATCGGCCGACAAGGGCAAGGCGTACTCGGACAAGCTTATTAGCTCGCAAATCGCCAAGGGTCGCGCCAAGACGGCCGACAAAGAGGCGCTCCTCGCGCGCATCACCCCCACGGCGGACTACGCTCAGCTCAAGGGCTGCGATCTGATCATCGAGGCGGTGTTCGAGGATCGTGCGGTCAAAGAGGAGGCGACGAAAAAGGCGCAGGCCGTCGTTGGACCTGACGTCGTGTTCGCCAGCAACACCTCGACGCTGCCAATCACGTCGCTCGCCGAAACATCGCTTACGCCAGAGCAATTCATCGGGGTGCATTTCTTCTCGCCCGTCGAGAAAATGATGCTGACCGAGATCATCATGGGGGAGAAGACAGACGCGAAGGCGCTCGCGATGGCGATGGATTTCGTCCGCGCAATCAAGAAGACGCCGATCGTAGTCAACGACTGCCGCGGTTTCTATGTCAACCGCTGCGTCGGCAATTACATGGTTGAGGCGCACGCGATGGTGATGGAAGGGGCGCCGCCGGCGATGATCGAGAATGCCGCCAAGATGGCCGGCATGCCGGTCGGGCCGCTCGCGCTCAACGACGAAGTCGGCATCGATTTGAGCTGGAAAATCCTTAAGGCCGCAAAGACGGACCTTGGCGCGAACGCCATCAATCCCGCCCAAGAGAAGCTCATCGAGGCCATGGCGATCAAGGAAGGCCGCTCGGGGCGCAAGAACGGCAAAGGCTTCTACGACTATCCGGCAAACGGACAGAAAAGCCTGTGGACAGGGCTTGCGAAGATCGTCGGAAAGCGGGTCGATCCCGACACCATCAGCGTCAAGGACCTCAAGGATCGCTTCCTCTTCACCGTGGCGCTTGAGGCCGCCCGCTGCATGGAAGAGGGCATCGTCACCGATCCGCGCGAGGCCGACGTCGGTTCAATCCTCGGCTTTGGCTATGCGCCTTATTCGGGCGGGGCCGTGTCCTTCATTGACGGGATGGGGCTCAAGTCCTTCGTTTCGCGCGCCAAAGAACTCGCAGCTAAGTATGGACCGCAGTTTGAGCCAAGCGAGAAGCTCATCCGGATGGCCGAGAGCGGTGAGACCTTCTACGGCTCCTACAATGAGAAGCGAAAGGCGGCGTAAGTCTTCCGCTTCACAGCAGGCTCACAGGCCTAGGCGTTCGAGGCGCGCCCGTTAGCACTCAGCTGCCGTGCTGCTAATAGATTGATTTGGCACGGTTTTTGCGGAACCCATGATTGTCAGAATGCGTTGGTGGTGACACCATCGCACTCTGCGAATCAGGAGGATCCGCATGGCCACCGCCGACTTCCGCCGTCAGCTCGAGGGGTTTGGACTGACAACTGCCAATATCCTTTACCACATGCCCGATCACCCTGAGATCCTGCAGAACTTCATCTGGCAACAGCACGACCTGCATCCGCACTTCCCTGAACTCAAGAAGTTCCTGGACTTTTGGACGCGCGAGCTCGACGGTCTGCTTCACTCGGTGACGGTGGCGCATTCGCGCCTGATCAAGCCGGCGGAATTCAAGGCGGTCGGCGCGGAATTCCGGCTGAACTGAGTGCATCGACAACGCGTTGGTGTGCCTCGCAGGGTCATCCGAACCGGCGTTCTACCCGGTGATCTGGATCGATGGTCAGACCGCGCAGGACCAGGCCACGCGCACGGACCGACTCGCATAACAAGCGCGATTTGGCGCGGGAAGCCGTCCAGTCGCCCGTGAAGAACCCTGAGACGCCCTGATTCTTGGGGTTTGCCTGGATTTTTGAAGTATTCATTTTTGCCGGATTGGGAAGTCGAGCCGGCCGCAATCTTGCAAATTGAGTCTGGCAAATTGAGTCTGGCTTCGCAGCGTGATTCTCTGTCGTCGGAGAGGCGATGGGAGCGATTCGCGATGCGGCCGAAGGAGCGTCGGGACAGCGGGCAGAGCGATTTTTTCAAGGCCCGTCTCGACCAGATCGTCGACGTGGGCCACCCGCTGGCGAAGCTGGCCTCGACAGTTGACTGGCGGTTCCTGGAGGAGCGGTTCGGCGCAGTCTATTCGGACAAGCCGGGTCAACCGCCGCTGCCGACAAGGCTGATGGCGGGGCTTTCGATCCTCAAGCACACGCACGATCTGTCGGACGAGGACCTCTGCGCGCGCTGGGTCGAGAACCCGTACTTCCAGCTCTTCTGTGGCGAGGAGTTCTTCCGTCACAAGCTGCCGTTCGACCGATCGTCGCTGACGCGGTGGCGCCAGCGGATGGGCGAGGAGAAGCTTGTCGCGCTGATCCAGGAGAGCCTGAACGCGGCGACGCGCACGGGCGCGGCCAAGCCCTCGGACTTCTCTAAGGTGATCGTCGACACCACCGTGCAGCCGAAGGCGGTGGCGTTCCCGACCGACGCCAATGCGCAGCGTGCGAACCTTTTTGGGTCGGGCCTTCCGCGACATCGTGCGCAAAACCAGGGACGACGCCGGCCTGCGAGAGATTTTCGCCGAGCCACTGTCGCTGGCCTTCCGGGTGCGCCATCAGCGCCAGAACCAGCGCGGGCCGAAGATCTATTCGCTGCGCGCGCCCGAGGTCGAATGCATCGGCAAGGGCAAGGCGCACCGGCCCTACGAGTTCGGCGTCAAGGTGTCGGTCGCCACCACGCTCGCCCGCTCCAAGGGCGGCCAGTTCATCGCCCATGTGAAGGCGCTGCCGGGCAACCCCTACGACGGCCACACGCTCGAGACCGTCATTCCGGAGATCGAGACCCAGATCGGCGCGAGCCTTGCTCGCATCGTCGCCGATCGCGGCTACCGCGGCCACAACGCTCCGCCCGACCACAAGATGAAAGTCTATATCTCCGGCCAGAAGCGCGGCGTCACCGACGCCATCAAACGCGACCTGCGCCGGCGCTCGGCCGTCGAGCCCGTCATCGGCCACGCCAAGAGCGACCACCGCATGGGACGCAACTTCCTCAAAGGCGTCCAAGGCGACGCCGCCAACGCCGTGCTCGCCGCCGCCGGCTACAACTTCCGGAGAATCCTCGTCTGGCTCGCCGCCCTTTGGCGCGCGCTCATCATGGCCGTCCTCGCCAACGCGTCCGACGCCGCAATCGACCCGGTCGGCGACGCCTGACCGCTCAAACGAACCCCTCCCCGCGGCGAATGCGGCCTACTTCACGGTCGACCGTTCAGGCGCGGACGCGGCCAGCGGGTCGGCTCCAGTCGAATGCGCAATCCCGGTCGTTCCTCCGCGCGCTTGCATAGCCTCATGACCGTCGCTGTTCGCGAGCTTATAGCCGGCCACCAAAACCGAAGTCGGCAACAGGCGTTCAATTGCATGCGGGAGGTCGCCATCCAGTAGCCCGCTCTCGTGAGGCATATCGGCGGCAAGGTGCAGGTCTCTTAGCGGCTTCAGCCCCTCCGGGCGAACCCAGAACATTGTTCCGCCAAAGAAATCGAGCTGGAACTTGTCGGCCGGCACGCCCATGCGTTCGGCAATCTTCAACGTCATGGGACGATTGGCCGACCAGGAGAGATCCTCGGCATAACCGGCTTTTGGCAGTCGGAACACCTTTGGGCCAATCATCCCAATGGACGGGTCGCGCTCAAACATGCCGATAGCGGCGTTTGCAGCGCCCGGCCCTCCCAGCAGATCGAACAACAGTCGTCGCCGCCACAGCTCGCCCATATAAGTCTTACGGCCGCCGTCGATCGATTTCTTGCCGTGAACCTTGCAAACATAACGGTAGCGATCGAGCCGGCCCCGTTCGAGCAGAACCAGGAATGGGCCGATGTCGCGGCCACGATTGTCAACGATCTCAATTTCCGCCCGAGGATAGATGCGCCGAATCGCTTCGATCAGGCGCTCACGCCCTGCAACTGTCGTCACGATCAAATCGAAGGGGATCGTCAGCCTTTGGAGCGCCCCCGCGATGTCGGGCCAAGTATCCTCATAGTAGATATGAGCAACGACCGCGACCGGAGCGCCCGCGCCGCCATCCGTAACTTGGGATGTCGGAGTGATCTCGGCCGCCCAGCCGTAGAGAAGCTCCGGGTGCCTGGCGACAAGGTCGCTGTCGAGCTCGACGCCAATATTCCTCATATCCCGGTTGTATCTGGTAAAGCGTCTGCGCTCAGTTTTTGGCCCTGCGGAAAAAAGAGAAAACTCCTCGAATCTGAGAAATTTTCTTTTCTTGACGAAGAATGCCAGCCGAAGCCGCGCCCACAGCGACGACAACGCTCCCAGCGTTTCGACCCGAAAGTCGCGGCTTTCGATCGGAAGCGCTGCGCCGCCCCTTGAGGCTACGACATAATCCAGATTCGACGAATAAGGCACGATAACGCTTCGGTTGCGCGCGCCGATCCTGAGCAGGGAAAGGGCGTCCTCCTCCCTTTGGGCGACCGGCTTCAGTCGATAAGCGCGCGGCAACCGGAAAGAAAACTAACTCATCGATCTTGCTGGGGGTTCCCCTGTGGGCGGAGCGACGTCGCCGCCTCCTCTAACGAGGACGCCCGCGTGGTGCAATCACGGGGCTCTTGTTAGGTCCTCAGCGCTGTCCCGGGGTGGGTGTGCAATTCTTCGCACGACTCCCTATTTTCAAGCGCTTAGCCTCATTTTTCTGCAACTCTAAATAAAACAATACAGTTTACCGATGTATTTAAATGGCCGATCGCGGCGCGCCGCTGCGATTAGCGCTATTGGCTGGTGAGCACATGACAGTCGTTGCCGCTCGATCGAAGTCGTCGGCTTTCATCGGCCTGCGAGCCGTCGCGAGCGAGAACAGCCGCCTGCTCGAGGTCATTGGCGAAAGCGCGCATCTCAGCATCTTTTGCGGCTGGGTCCGGCAGCCGAAGCAAATAGGCGGGATGGATCGTCGGCAGCAACGTCCGCGCGCCCAGCGCGATTGGCCGTCCCCGCATCTCGGCAAGCCGCGCCGACGGTCCCGCCACAGCGCGAAGCGCACTCGCGCCGAGCGTAACGACCAGCGACGATTGCACCAACGCAAGTTCACGCTCCAGCCACCAACGACAGTGATCGATCTCGCGTGCGCCGGGCGTCTTATGGATGCGCCGTTTTCCGCGCGGGATGAACTTGAAATGCTTGACCGCATTCGTGAGGTAGCACTCGGTCTCTGAGAAGCCCGCGTCGCGTAAAGCCGAGCGCAGCAGCATGCCCGCTGGCCCAACGAAGGGACGACCCTGAAGATCCTCTTGATCCCCGGGCTGCTCGCCGACGAAGATCACGCGCGCCCGCATCGGACCTTCGCCGAACACCGTTTGCGTCGCGCAATCGGCGAGGGAACAGAGACGACAAGCTTTCGCCTCGCGCAGAAGCGTTTCATAGGCGTCAGCGGGCTCACGCGGCGTGCGCGCCTCAGCGAAGCGCATGGCGACTCTTGCGGCGCCGTGCGCGGCCTTCGCCGCCGCCGCGGCGACCATTTGATCCTCGCGAAGCCGAGCGGCCGACGACGTGGCTGCGATTTGCCGCGTCTCAGGGAGATTGGCCCAATATTTCTTCGGCATCTCCGTGAGCATGGCCCGCTTCATCAGCCGGGCGGGATTGAAGATAGACCGATAGTAATCGTCCCACGCTCTGGCGAAATCGTCGAGCGGCGGCGCGTCCTCACGCCGCGCGCCGGGACCGAAGCGCAGAGTCCCATCCCAGAGGATCGAGGTCCGCGGCGTCAGGATCGCAAAATGCATTGACGCGAAACGGTCGACGAAAAACGGCGCCGTGAGTTCCTCGATGTGATGCGAGGGCTCAAACCAAGCGACGAACCGCGACCCGTCCGGCGTGCCGATTTCGCGAAAGCGAACGAAGGCAGTCATCTAGTGCCGATCGCGCCGCACCGCGCGCTCCATGTCCTCAAGCCGTCGCACCAGCGGGTCGCTAGCGATCTCCAGGAAGCGCGGGTCTCCCGAAGTCGGAGGAGGGCTGCGTAAAGCAGATCGTAGCGAGTCCGCTCACGATGTCGGCAAACCAGATCGGCGAGATCGAGGAAACGGGGAGGCACGCGCAGCGGCGCACGTGGCGTCGAGACCTCGGGCGCCTCCTGCTCAGAGAAAAGGTCGCCCTCTTCCTCCGCGTGCCCCGCCACAAAACGGATTGCCTCGGCCCTCACGCCTCGCGCCGCTGCTGAGCGCGCGACCTGGCGAAAGCCTTCGAAATCGATCTCGCCTTTTAGGCGAACGATCCTCACGGCGCTCCCCAACTCACGCAAAAAGGTCGAGCTGGCGCGGGCCGCCACTCGAGAGTTTAGCCGCAAGCAAACCAGAGTCGATGAGGTTGGTCGGGCGCCAGTCCGACGTGACGACAAAGGGACGCACGGCATCTAGCGAGCGGACGAGACGGGCGAGATCATCGATGCGCAGCGTGACATCCCGGCGCGCAGTCAGGATGCGCTTGACAACGCGGGCTCCCAAGCCTGGCACGCGCAGCAGCGTTTCGCGTGGAGCGCGGTTGACATCGATCGGAAAAAGACCCCGGTTGCGCAAAGCCCATGCAAGCTTCGGGTCGCGCTCGAGATCGAGCATGCCATCGCTCGCGCCATCGACGATCTCCTCCGGCGCAAAGCCGTAGTAGCGCATCAGCCAGTCGGCTTGATAAAGACGATGCTCGCGCATCAGCGGCGGACGACGAAGCGGCAGGCTTTGCGCGGCGGAAGGAATAGGGCTGAAGGCGGAATAGTAGACGCGCCGCAGGCCGTATGAAGCGTAGAGCGAGGCGGAACGCGCGATGATGTCCCGATCGCGCGCCTCGTCGGCGGCAATGATCATTTGCGTGCTTTGGCCGGCCGGAGCGAATCGCGGCGCGCGCGGCGTTTTCCGTTTCTCTTCTTTGGTTTCGTCGAGGCGAAGCCGAAGGCCGCCCATGGCCTTACGGATGACGAGCGCATTCTTCTGCGGCGCAAGACGGACGAGCGCCTCGTCAACTGGCAGCTCGACATTGACCGAAAGCCGATCCGCAGACCGGCCGGCGCGCTCCATCAGGTCCTGCGACGCTCCGGCGATCGCCTTGAGATGGATGTAGCCGCGGAAGTCGTGGTCACGCCGCAGCGTCTCGGCGACGCGGACCATCTCCTCCATCGTATGGTCTTCCGATTTCGCTATTCCCGACGAAAGAAACAATCCCTCAATCATATTGCGGCGATAAAAGCCTAGCGTAAGGGCCACGACCTCCTCGACTTTGAAGCGCGCGCGCGGCGTGTTGCTCGACAGGCGATTGACGCAAAAGGCGCAATCGTAGACGCAGAAATTCGTGAGGAGGACCTTGAGCAGCGAAACGCACCGCCCGTCCGGGGTGTAGGCATCGCAGATGCCCGAGCCGGTCGTGGATCCGAGCCCTTTGCCGTCGCGGGAGTTTCGGCCGCTGGTTCCGGAGGACGCGCAGGAAGCGTCGTATTTCGCGGCGTCCGCAAGGATGGCTAGCTTTCGCTGAAGGCTCGCCTCGATCTGAATGTTCATGGTTTGTTTCTACCACAGCTTCCTCAGTCCGCCAAGACAGCGGGAGTCAAAAAAGGGGGCGCTCGCCCCTGCATCGAGATAGATACGGCCGAGCCAGGATCCCTGAATGACCGCCAAAGCGCCCCACATTCTCATCGTCATGGCCGACCAGATGGCGCCGGCGTTTCTGCCGATCTACGGCCGTCCCCTCGTCCGCGCGCCGAATATGCAGGCGCTGGCGCGAGACGGGGTCGTGTTCGACAGCGCGTATTGCGCGAGTCCCTTGTGTGCGCCCTCGCGCGCCTCGTTCATGTCTGGCCTTTTGCCGTCACGGAGTCGGGTCTATGACAATGCGGCTGAGTTCGCGGCGGACATTCCGACCTTCGCTCATGCTCTGAGGGCGCGTGGCTATCGCACCATTCTCTCTGGCAAGATGCACTTCTGCGGACCCGATCAGCTGCATGGGTTCGAACAGCGGCTGACGACCGACATCTATCCCGCCGACTTTAACTGGACGCCCGACTGGGATCGCCCCGAGCATCGTCCGAGCTGGTACCACAACATGAGCTCGATTCGCGACGCGGGCTTATGCGTGCGTTCGAACCAACTCGACTTTGATGACGAGACGGCGTTCATGGCCGAGCGCGCGATCTTTGATCTCGCGCGTTCGAGAGATCAGCGACCCGTCCTGCTCGTTGCCTCATTCTCACATCCGCATGACCCGTTCGCCGTGCCGCAGCGCTACTGGGACCTCTACCGCGACGAGGACATCGACATGCCGGCGCCCGGGGACGCGCTCGATGCACATTCGCGGCGCCTGCGTCACGTCTGTGCGATGGACGCCGAACCAGTAACGGAGGCTCAGGTGCGCGCCGCGCGGCGCGCCTATTACGGCGCAATCGCCTATGTTGACGACCTGCTCGGCCGGCTCATGCAGGCGCTGCGATCCGCCGCCCTGGCCGAGGACACGATCGTCATCCTGACCAGCGATCACGGCGAGATGCTCGGCGAACGTGGCCTCTGGTACAAGATGAGCTTCCTCGAGGGCTCGTGCCGCGTGCCGCTCGTCGTGGCAAATCCCGGCCGCTTCGAGCCGCGCCGCGTCGCCGCCAGCGTCTCGCTCGTCGATCTCATGCCGACGCTGATCGACCTCGCGGGCGGGAATACGCAATCGCTCGGAATTCGCGTCGACGGGCGAAGCCTCGCGCCTCATCTCCGCGGCACCGGAGGACATGACGAGGCGATCGGTGAATATCTTGCCGAAGGCGCGATCGCGCCGATCGTCATGATCCGTCGCGGCGCGCACAAATTCATTCACTCCCCCGTCGACCCCGACCAACTGTTCGACATGAAGCGCGACCCGCGCGAGCTCGACAACCTTGCAGACAGTCCGTCTTGTGCTGAAGTCATCGCCGATTTTCGCGCGGAGGTTGGAAAGCGCTGGGACATGGCCGAGTTGGATGCGCGGATCCGCGATAGCCAACGCCGGCGCCGCCTGGTCGACGCGGCGCTTAGCAGGGGCAAAATCCAGCCCTGGGATTTCCAGCCGTTCCAGAAAGCATCGCGTCAATACGTCCGCAATTCCATGGACCTCGATGATCTCGAGGCGATGGCCCGCTTTCCGCCGATCGCCCGCCGCTGAATTTGGACAGCAGGAATGGACAAGCTTCAGGTCCTACTCGCCTGGCAGATTTTCCGCTTCGCGCTGATCGCGCTCGACCTTCGCCTTCATCGACGGCCGCCTGACCCGGGCGTGTCCGGCGCTAACTCTATTTTTGCACGGCGCAATCCCCGACTCCCCACTGGACAGAAATCGCGCTAGCCTTTCGGCCTTGAAGAGGGCCCATGATGGCGAGCGGGACCAAGAAGCCGAGCGATCTCGCTGAGCGCGTCGCCAATCGGCGCAGCAGACGTTCTTACGCGGCCGGCGCAGAGGACGCCTGGCGGCGGGAGACTTTTTGCCTGCCGCGCGACGAAGCGCGCGCCAAGGCGCGCGAATGGTTCGAGCGATTCCCCAAAGCGGCTTACATGACGGAGATCGAATCTTGGCGCGAGGTCGCGGGCGACCGGATCGAGTTTGTCATCCGTCGGTTGCCGTCCGCCGATTGAGCGGAGTCGTCCTGTTGCTGCCTACTTAGCACGGCGAAAGGCAGGCTTTTTAGCTTTGAGCCGGCGTTGTAGCTGAGCCTCCGTCCCCATATAAGGGCGAGGCTGCTGCGACCCAGGAAATGGGCTTGTCGGGCGGCGGCAATATTCGGGGGTCGAGTTGTCCTCGTCCAGAATTGAGCATGAACGCCTTGTTGTCATCGGCTCGGGGCCGGCTGCGTATACAGCAGCAATTTACGCCGCGCGCGCTTTGTTGAAGCCGCTTGTTCTGGCTGGCTTCGAGCACGGCGGCCAGTTGATGACCACCACCGATGTGGAGAATTATCCTGGATTCGCCGATCCGATCCAAGGCCCATGGCTGATGGAGCAGATGCGGGCGCAAGCCGGTCACGTGGGCGCAAGGATCGAGAGCGAATATGTGATCGCGCTCGAACTCGGACGCAGGCCGTTCCTCATTCGCTGCGACAGCGGTCGCATCTTCGCCGCGGAGGCGATCATTCTTGCGACCGGAGCGAAGGCCAAATATCTGGGGCTCGCGAGCGAAGAGGCGTTCAAAGGCTTCGGAGTCTCGGCCTGCGCGACCTGCGACGGGTTCTTTTTCCGCGGCAAGACCGTGGCCGTGATCGGGGGCGGCAATACCGCGGTCGAGGAGGCGTTGCACCTCTCCAACCTCGCCGCCCATGTCACCGTCGTGCATCGCCGCGACTCGTTCCGGGCCGAGAAAATCCTGAGCGAGCGTTTGGCCTCCCGTCACAACGTCTCGATCCGCTGGAATACCGCCGTCGAGTCCATCTTGGGGGACCCGCCGCCGCGGGGCGTAACCGCCATCCGGCTACGGAACGTGGTGAGCGGCGCGCTTGACGATCTTACGGTCGACGGCGTCTTCGTCGCGATCGGCCATGAGCCGGCCTCCGAACTGGTGCGCGGCCAAGTGGCCCTGAAATCAAACGGCTACGTTCAGACAGCGCCCGGGTCGACCGCGACCAGCGTCGAGGGCGTGTTCGCTGCCGGCGACGTTGCGGACGACATATTCCGCCAGGCGGTCACGGCCGCCGGTCTTGGCTGCATGGCGGCGCTCGAGGCCGAACGCTGGCTCGCCGCTGAAGAACCGAAACGGGCGGCGGCCGAATAAAGATATGCCGGCGATGGCGTCCGGCAAATAAGTTAAGCGAAATCTCGATGGCCTCGCGGGGCCGAGGAAACGTTCATGGACTGGGATAAGCTGCGCGTCTTCCAGGCGGCCGCCGATGCTGGGTCGTTCACTCATGCCGGCGAGACGCTGGGTCTCAGCCAGTCAGCGATAAGTCGCCAGGTCGGAGCGCTAGAGGCCGACCTTGGCGCCCCGCTGTTTCATCGCCACGCGCGCGGCCTCATTCTGACCGAACAGGGCGAAATGCTGCTTGGCGCCGTGCGTGACGTCGTTCTCAAACTCGATGCGGTGCGCAGCCGACTCATTGATAGCCGGGAGAAGCCGCACGGCGAATTGCGGGTCACCACGACATTGGGCCTCGGCGCGAACTGGCTGGCGCCCCGACTCGGCGAGTTCGTCGATCTCTATCCTGAGATCAAGCTGCAATTGCTGTTGTCGGACGATGACCTTGACCTCGGGATGCGCGAAGCCGACGTTGCGCTCAGGCTGCGCGAACCGATCCAGCCGGACTTGATTCGGCGCCGGTTATTCACCGTGCATTTCCACGCCTACGCGTCAGCCGACTATCTGCGACGGCACCCGCAACCACGCAAGGTCGAGGATCTCGATCAGCATCATCTGGTCGCCTTCGGCGCGCCGACGGCGACGCATCTCTTGTACGATCTCAATTCGCTTCTGAGCCTGGGCCGCGACCCCAAGTCTCCTCGGACTCCGCAACTTACGATCAACAATCTGGCGGGGATGACACACGCAGTCGAACACGGCGTCGGCATCGCCGTGTTACCCGACTATTGCGTCCAGCCGGAATCAGGCCTCGTCCGGCTGCTGCCGCAGGCAGACATGCCGGAGATGGACTGCTTCCTTGTCTATACCGAGGAGCTTAAGAACGTCGCGCGCGTTCATGCCTTTCGCGACTTTCTGATCAGCACCGCGCAGCGCTGGCGCTACTGAGGCGCTTAGAGACAGCAGGTCAGGGCGCGATCCGTCTTCAGAACAACCGATCCTTCCAGGTCTTCGGCGTCTTCTCGTTTATGATCTCAAGATCGATGTGATACTTGAAGTCGCGAGTACCGCGCCTCCTGATCGCCTCGACCATGCTTGCCAAACCCGTGTCCAGATCGACCGACGTCTTGTACTGCAGCAGCTTCCTCGCCTTGTCGGAAGAGCACGACGCGTGCTCAACTTCCTGCGGTCGCCCTTTCATGAAGATGGGGTCGAGATTGAACTGCAGCTGATTGGCGATTCGCTCGGCGAGCTCGATGATCGTGATCGTCTCCTCGTCCGGACCGATATTGATGATCTCGCCAACGACGTTGTCGCGGAATGCCATCTCCTTCAAGCAGTAGAGACAGTCGTCAATGAACGAAAAGCACCGCTTCTGCTTACCGTTCCCATAAATAATGGGCTGGCGTCCCTGCAGCATCAGATTGATCATGATCGACGCTACGTTGCGGAACGGATCGTCCCATTTCTGCCGGGGACCGATGATGTTGTGGGGCACCGCGATCACATATTCGACGCCATGTACGGTGCAGAGATTGCGCAGAACGTCCTCGGCGGCGAGCTTGCCGATTCCGTAGGGGTCTTGAGGCTTCGGCTTCTGGTCTTCGGTGAACGGCGGCTTAAGGGCGCCATAGCGCGCCATCGAAGAGCAGAAGACGACCCGCTTCGCGCGATTGGCGACCGCGGCGGAGAAAATCGCCACCGAAGCGCCGACTATGTTCTGGGTTACGAAGTGCGGTGAGAAAACCGACAGGCCTTCGTACGCCGTCGCGGCGCAATGATAATAGATGTCGCAGCCTTCCGACACCTTTTGGATGTGATTGAAGTCGTTGCAGTCGAACTGGTGAAAGTCAACTTTTGAAGGGACATTGTCGAGTTCTCCGCCGATGAGGTTATCGACCCCCACTACTTGATGCCCATCGGCAATCATCGCGTCAGCCAAATGGCTGCCGAGAAAGCCCGCGACCCCCGTAACGAACACCTTCATCGTTGACCCTTTTCTCGTTTCAGCGCTGTTTCACTGCAATTTATGCTCAATCCGAAAGCGTGGCTTTTGCCAGAAAAGTCCTTCATTTTCGTGCTCACGCCCGATAAGGATCCACCTTCCGGCGACCCGACTGCGCGAGAAAGCGACGTCTACTAATCGGCCCGTTGCAAAAAGACCTTCGTAGCCGGTCCCTGAGTGGCGCGCATGAACCCGGGCATTCCTGTCTCCCCGCTCACGCCGGCCCACCATCCGCTGAGGCCGATCGTGAACGAACGCCATGAGTGGAAGCGAAGCAAAAGCTCCAAGGTTTCCAACAGCGCCACGCCCGCGAACAGAGGCCAAGACGCGGGGTACCGCTTTTTGGCGATGATCACCCGATTACGCTCGGAAAGGTAAATGCTGAACCGCGACCGCTTTGGACGTGGTCCCCCAGAACCTGAGGTCGAGCCGGCTACATGGCGGACCACAGAGTCGTGTGCGTAGCCCAGCCGAAACGTTCCACGGCGGAGGGACCATTCGCTATCTTCGTGATAGACAAAAAAGTCCTCATCCATCACGCCGATCGTGTTGACGTAATCCTTTGACACGAACATCGCCGTGCCCGCGACAATGTCGAGGTCCGCCTCGACCTGCTTCAAGTCGGGAGTTATTTCGGCTGGCTGCCCATGGCCCAGCGACCGAGCCCGCCCAAGCAAAGGCCAGAATTTGAGCCCGCCCCATAGCTGGACCCGCCCATTGGCCACGAAGACAATTTTACTCCCGACGATTCCGTAGCCGCCGACCGCCTGTCGGCGCACCAAAGCGCCGAGCGCGTCTGGCTCCGGGAACGTGTCGGGATTGAGAACCCAGATGAAATCCCAGTCGGCACCCGCTGCGGCGATGCAGAAATTGACGCCCCCGCTATATCCACGGTTCTCGCGCGATCTGAGAACCCTCACCACGCGCTGGTCGGCGCCGAGGTGGAAACGCTGGCCTTCTGCGGCGCCCAGCCAATCATTGGCCTCGACCTCAGCCACGACCATCCCCGGGACCTTGGACAATTCCCGGACGTCGCGCTCAAAGGCCTCATGGCCACCGTTCTCACAGATGACGACGCTGAACTCTCGGTAGATCGAGCCGTTGAGCGACTCGAGGCAGCCCACAAGGTTCTTGGCTTCGTCTGTCGCGACAATCGCAACGACGACGCGGGGGGCGGTGCTGATTGCGTTCGCGACTTCCGACACTCGACACCCCTACCGATTGGTCAATCTCGCATGGCTGGCGAAACGCTATTCGCAAAATGCTGACGGGCGCTTGCGTCGGCGCTACGACGCGCGGCTAAAATGCTGCTCCTTGCAAAGCCCGCCCTGGTGTTTTTGGTTGAAGTGGCCGCAACAGCTTTAGGCGACCTTTTCGGCCACTCTGAGGGCCGAGCGTATGCGCCTCGCTTCCAAGCCTAGACCGGATTTGAAGACCGCCACGGGAAGATCGAGAGGTATCGGACCCACAAAGCAGTGTCAATCCGGAGGCCACAGCGCTCTGGATCGACTTCGAACATGAGCCTGGCGCAATTCATTTTTCATCCCGTCGCGTGAGCTCTCGATACGCCACCAAAAAGCGGTACGCGCGAATCTGGGCGAGCCCGACGATCGCCATGAGGCGGTTTCGAGTCCCGTTCAGACGTTTCGACGCAAGCGGCAGGAAGGCATGCGGCGCAACCGCAAGCAGGGCCGCCGATTGGCGCAACAAGACGAGGACGGGCCCTCTGCCCTCGCGCCGAGCGCCTTCGGAGGATTCGAGCGTCAGCCGCCGCCATTTGCGCTTCAATTCCTCCATTGTCCGGCGAGCGGGGTGGCCGACGATCGACTTTGGAGCAAATCGAATGCGAAAGCCCTGCCGCCACGCCCTTTCACACCAATCCTTGTCCTCCGGGACGCTGTTTATGAAGTCGCCGACCGCGTCGAACACCGAACGCCACACGAACATGGATGCGGTGACCGTAAACTTGAGCTCTTTGACGTAGCGCTCGTTGCGGAAGGCAAACACGCTCTCAAAGGCCTCGGCCGCCGTCATCCGCCCAGGATCCTCAACCAAGACGTCGACGTGGCCGCCGGCGATATCCGCGTGACGCAGTTCGGCGAGACCTTCCTCGAGCCACCGCTCATCCGGACGACAGTCGCTGTCGATGAAAGCAAGCGCTTCGCCCCGTGAAGCGCGAACCCCAACATTGCGGGCGGGCCCGGCGCCACGCTCTGCGGCTTCAATCACTTGGGCGCGCGAGCCGACAATGCGGCGCACCGCGTCAATGCCCCGCCAGCTGCCGTTGTCGACGACGATGATTTCCGTCCGATCGCCTGGAAAGCTCTGCGCTTGCAGCAAGCTCAAACAGCTATCCAAATTGTCGTAATCGTCGAGGTGCGGCACGATCACCGAGACGAGACCGACGCCGGGCGGCCTGCCGGTCGCCTCAAGCGGCGCGGCTTGTTCGGTCTCACCGACCGTCATAGGCTGCCTTTAAGCCTCATTTGGCGTATTTGCTCATGATTGATACGGCCTTCTCGAAATTGCTCATTTCTAAAATGTCGTCCGTCTCCAGCATCGTATCGAATTCCGATTCAAGCGCGGCGACGAGGATCATATGGCCAATCGAAGTCCAAGCGGGGTAGTCCTGATAGACGAGCTTTGACCTATCGACGTCATCGTCAAGGTCAAAGCTTTCTTTAAACGCGCCAAATACCCGCTCCCTTACCGTCATTAACCCCGTCTCCGCAATCATAAGGTTTCAGCCGGGAAGCAAAGCATTCGCTTCCCGGACCGACTCCGGGCAATGCCACTCAATCGATTCGTGTGCAAAGGAAAACCCGTTCCCCGCGCTTTAACCCGTGCTTGAGGACGTAAGGCTCTTTCGACACCCACTCGCGGATCGAGAATCCCGCCCCGCGCAGCCGCTCGCGAAGGTCGCGGCCATAATAGCGAACGTGATCCTCCTGGCCGAAATGGATCAATCGGTCGGCCTCGGACACAATCGATGGGTTCTCGTATGTTTCGTCGAGTCCCTCTTCCAACGGAACCATGATGATCGCGATGCCGGACGGGCGCAAAATTCGCCTCAGCTCCGACATCGCCTTGCGATCGTCCGGGACGTGCTCCAAAACGTGAAGACATAAGACGAGATCGAATGACTGATCCGGAAGAGCGATGTTGCAGATGTCGATGCGGAGGTCGACGTCCGGCTTGAACAGATCGCACGTCTTATAGCTTTTGACTCCCTTACTGCGGATGAACGCCGTCAGGCTCGGCTCGGGCGCAAAATGGAG
The DNA here is from genome assembly GCA_963726105.1 of uncultured Alphaproteobacteria bacterium. GTDB lineage: Bacteria > Pseudomonadota > Alphaproteobacteria > Rhizobiales > Beijerinckiaceae > Roseiarcus. The sequence continues at coordinate 78,517 of CAVSBJ010000004.1, read as the reverse complement.
AAGCTCCTTACCCTCGAACAGCGGCTCTTGACCTGCGCAGATAGCTAGCGCCCGATGACGTTCAAGGGAGAGACACCCGGGGCAGATCGTATCAGCGGCCAAAGGGTATCCGTAAGAAAAGAAACGGCCGGAGTGACCACAAATCGTACAATGTCTCGGATATTGAGCACCGAACAACCGCAGGCCGGACTTGCGAGCATATTTAAGCGCCCGTACGGTGGCCCGGATCGGCTTCGGTACGTTTGTATACTGCATGAAATCTTAGCCCTAAAACGAAGGAAGCGGCGCTCACGAGAAAACCAAATGGTCTTTTCTTGGCGCCGCCCTTGTGTAGCGACATTCTGTATCGTTCAAGTGCGACGATGGCAATCCCCGAATCGGTTGAGATCCGAGAGCGCGCATGCGCCGCCGGGCATAGACCGATCGCTATTCTCGTCTGGGCAGCATGGTCTAAGCCGTAACTGATGTCGGCCTCGCGCCAATTTGGCGCCATCGATACTTTTATTGCTTTTCGACCTGCCCGAATTCGAGGTCGACCGGCGTGGCGCGGCCAAAGATAGACACAGCGACTTTGACACGCGATCGGGATTCGTCGACTTCCTCCACCACGCCGTTAAAGGAGGCAAAGGGCCCATCAGCCACCCGCACGTTTTCGCCGATCTCGAACCGGATCGCTGCTTTCGGTCGCTCGACGCCGTCGGCCACCTGCCCCTTGATCCGATCAGCTTCAATATCGGGAATCGGCATCGGTTTCTTGTCCGCGCCCAAAAAGCCGGTCACCTTGGGCGTGTTCTTGATCAAGTGGTAGGCCTCGTCGGTGAGGTCGCACTTGACCAGGACGTAGCCGGGGAAGAACTTTCGCTCGGAATTGATCTTGCGCCCCCGGCGCATCTCGACGACCTGCTCGGTCGGTACGAGGATTTCCTCGAACTTGTCAGAGAGGCCGCGCTGGCTCGCCTGCTCGCGAATGGATTCAGCGACCTTCTTCTCGAAGTTGGAATAAGCGTGCACGATGTACCAGCGCATAGTCATATTGGGGCGATCCGGATCATAGCCGAGGTTAGCCGCCGCGCCCGAAGCCAAGGGCGAGAGAAACGATCGTTCGCAACACCTCGTCGACGACGAGGAAGAACAGGCTCGTGAACACGACCAGCATCAGCACGAGGCCAGTGGTGATGAGGGTCTCGCGCCGTGTCGGCCAGATGACCTTGGCGGCCTCGGCGCGCACCTGCTGAACGAACTCGAACGGATTGGCCATTGCCTCGACGTGGGTTTGAAATTCGACGCGGCGGGCGACGACGCCCAGCCAGAAAAGCTCGCGGCGCGGAGCCTCACGGCGCCGCGCCACCCGGACCTCATATAGGAAAAGGCGCCCTCAAGCCAAGCGAAATGTGACGTTCTGAGATAAAAGGGTTGCAATGACCTACGTGCGTGGCCCGGGAGCCGCTAGGCTCGAAAATGCTTCGACAGCTTTAGGCCTTGATGCTGATAGTTCGAGGTCGCGTCGGCGCCATAAAGAGCGTCCGGCTGCCCGGCGAGCTTTTCGTACACCAACCTCCCGACCGGTTGGCCGTCCTCCAACAGGAACGGCACATCGCGGCTGCGCACTTCCAGAACCGCCCGAGCGGATGGGCGCCCATCACCGCCCTGTCCGAAGCCTGGATCAAAAAAGCCGGCATAATGGACGCGAAACTCTCCGATCGCCGGATCGATCGGCGCCATTTCCGCCGCAAGATCAGGGGGTATTTGGACGCTCTCCCGCGAAGCCAGAATGTAGAACTGGTCGGGATCGAGGATCAGGCGCCGATCCTCGCGGGCGCGGATCGGCTCCCAGAAATCCTCGATGGCGTAGCCGCGCAAGCGGTTGACGTCGATGACGTCGCTGTTCTTGATCGCCTGGTAGCCGACGATGGACTCGCCCAGACCTCCAAGATCGACCCGCAAGACCACGCCCTCGCGCAAGTCGAGAGCGCCGTCGACCAGTGGGCAGGCGAGGTGCCGCTTGCGGACCTCGGCGTCGTCGAGCGCGAATGTGCGCTTGTCCCGCTGCTGAGGATGACGGCTGCGAAACCGAATTTGGTTCAACTTCGTTCCCGCTTTGACCCGGACGCTGAAGCTGCGCGGCGAAATCTCCAGCCAAAGCTCACCCTGGTAGTCGAGCGGCGCCTCGTCGAACGCCTCACCCCCATCGACGATGAGGCGGGTAAAAATGTCGATGCGACCGGTCGAGCTCTTTGGATTTGCGGCGCCGGACAGGTTGGGTCTCAGCTCCAGCCGCTCCATCAACTTGGCGACGTAGACGATGCCCTTCTCCAAGATCGCGCCCTTGCCCGCGAGCGAGACAGGCTCCGCATTCAGGCTTTTCAGCCGGTCGCGGACGGAGCACCCGCGGCCGGGCAGGAAGCTTGAGCGAACACGATAGGCCTCCTTGCTGAGCCTCAGGTCGAGGCTGGCAGGCTGAAGCTGAGATTGTTCAATCGGGATCTCGGCCTTGATCAATTTCCGACCGATCATGGCCCGGATCTTCTGCCGTCCCAACAGGCCGAAGGGAGCCGAGAACAGGGCGTCCGCCACGCTGGGTTCATCAGTGTCGAGGATGTGGGGAAGCGGCGTCCGGGGCGGCGTCAACAGCTTTGCCTCAAAAGGCGGTTTCGCGTTGTTAGCGCCCCCGGTCCTTTAAGCCAAGACTGGTAAGGAAGGACCTGGTCTTGACGCCGCAGCATGGCTGGCGCTATCCAAGCTTTTACTCGTGGTCATTTGAGCCGATCGGCTTGCCGCCACGTTAAACAACGGGCTAAAAGATCGGGGCGCATTCAAACCGTCGCCTCGTCTCAAGCCCGTCAGGCGCCGCCGGCGCAGAGGACTTGAACGATGACGAGCCCGCGCAAATCCCGCGATCCCAAGACGCTGAGGCCCGCGACGCAATTGATCCATGGCGGGTCGCTGCGCTCGGCCTTCGAGGAGACGTCGGAAGCTCTCTTTCTCACTCAGGGCTATCTTTACGACACGATGGAGCTCTCGGAGGCGCGCTTCAAGGGCGAGGATCCGGGCTTCATCTATTCCCGCTTCGCGAATCCGACGGTATCGATGTTCGAGCGGCGGATGGCGATCCTCGAAGGCGCGGAGGCCGCGCGCGCGACGGCAAGCGGCATGGCCGCCGTCACCGCCGCGCTCATGGGCCAGCTCAAGGCCGGCGACCATGTCGTCGCTGCGCGGGCGCTCTTCGGTTCCTGTCTCTATGTGGTCGAGGAGCTGCTGCCGCGTTTCGGCGTCGCCTCGACCTTGGTCGACGGCGCCGACCTTGACGCCTGGCGGGCGGCTTTGCGTCCGAACACCAAGACGGCGTTCCTAGAATCGCCGACCAATCCGACGCTCGAGCTCGTCGACATCGCCGGCGTCGCCGACATTATGCATGGTGCTGGCGCGACCCTGGTGGTCGACAACGTCTTCGCCACGCCGTTGCTTCAGCATCCCATGAAGCTCGGGGCCGATTGCGTCGTCTATTCGGCCACCAAGCACATCGACGGCCAGGGACGCGTGCTCGGCGGCGTCATCCTGGCGAGCGAGAAGTTCATCGCCGACCATATCCACAATTTCCTCCGCCAGACCGGCCCTTGTCTCTCGCCGTTCAACGCCTGGACGCTGCTCAAGTCGCTGGAGACGCTGACCGTGCGCGTTAGGGAGCAAACGCGCAGCGCAGGCAAAATTGCCAACTTCCTCAGCCAGCATCCGGCGGTTCGGCGCACGCTCTATCCCGGCCGCGACGATCATCCGCAGGCGGCGCTCGCCAAGCGGCAGATGGAAGGCGGCGGCACGATGGTGGCGTTCGAGGTCGCCGGCGGCAAGGCGGCTGCATTTCGGCTCGCCAACGCGTTCTCGATCATTGGCATTTCCAACAACCTTGGGGACGCAAAGAGCCTTATCACCCATCCGGAGACGACGACCCATCAGCGGCTCAAGCCCGAACAGCGGACCGCGCTCGGCATTGCGCCGGGCCTACTCAGATTGTCCGTCGGCCTCGAGGACGTCGAGGATCTGATCGAGGATCTTGCCCAAGCGCTCGACAAGGCGTCCCTGCCGCGCCAAGCCGCGGAGTAGACGAGCAGTTCGGCTTCGTCCGGAGACGGGGCTAGTTCAGCCGCATTCCTGGCGCGCACAAGTTTACGCGGGATAACAATTTCAAGAACTTAAGTGCGCTTTCGCGCAACTTTGCGGCGCAGCTTCCTTCCCTCCCAGGAGCCAAGTCCCACGATCTCATTTGTGGTGCGATGGCGCTCAGCTGTTTCGTTTTGTAAGCGGACGGGGGCCCCGTCGCTAAAGACGAAATCAACGTTCGCCAAAAGCGGAACGAAAGACTTCGCACCTTTGGCGCTAAATCATTGAAATCATTGCATGGCTGAGTGATTTCGCCGGATCGTTTGTCTTCAATCGCTTAACCCCCTTTTCGTTTCGCACTTTTCCCAAAAAACGCGACTTGAGGCCCAAATCCGGAGGAACTTTCGGGGCGCTTCAAGTCGGGGCAATCCAAGACTTGAGCGACGTTATCAGGATTTCTAAAAATGTCAATATAAATATCAATTTTCTGCTAACCAGATATTATCGAGCGGCGAGGCTCAAGCCGCGACGTCGGCCACCACCGTGTCAAGCAGCGGCGCGCCCATCGCGGTCACGCGAATGCGCCCGCGCTCGTCGAGCTCCAGGAAACCGTCTTCGACGAGGCTCCGAATCCGCTCGGGGTCGATCAGGCGGCCGCTGACCTTCTCAAACGCCCCCGGGTCGACGCCCTCGCTCAAGCGCAAGCCCATGAGAAGGAACTCGTCGCCCTGCTCCTCACGGCTGAGCGGCGTGCTTTCGACGAGGCCATGGCCCTCGGTCTCAACCTGGGTGAGCCACATTTCCGGATGCCGCTCGGTCTCCTGCGCCAATCGCCCCTTCGCGGTTACGAGGCGCCCGTGCGCGCCAGGACCCACGCCCGCATATTCGCCGTAACGCCAATAGATGAGGTTGTGGCGGCTCTCGCCGCCGGGACGCGCGTGGTTCGAAACCTCATAGGCCGGGAGACCGCGCGCATAGGTCAGTTCTCGCGTCGCCTGGAACATTGCGAGGCCCAGCTCTTCGTCGGGAAGCTCGAGCTTGCCCGCGTCACGCAGGCGCTCGAACATTGTGTCGGGCTCGATGGTCAGTTGATAGAGCGAAATATGGTCGCCGACATAATTGAGCCCTTCGGCGAGCTCGCGCCGCCATCCAGCTTCCGTCTGACCGGGGCGGCCATAAATGAGATCGAACGTGAAGCGCGGAAACAGCGACGCCGCGAGCCTCACGGCCGCCAGCGCCTCGACGACCGTGTGCTTGCGGCCGAGAGCCTTGAGGTCAAAGTCGTTCAGCGCCTGCACGCCGATCGACAGGCGGTTGACGCCGGCTGACCGGTAACCGCGAAATCGTTCGGCTTCGACGCTGGTCGGGTTGGCTTCGAGCGTGATCTCGGCGTCTTTGTCGAGGCGCCAGGCGGATGCGATGGCGTCGATGACGCCTTGCACCGTCTCCGGGCGCATGAGCGAGGGCGTTCCGCCGCCAAAGAACACCGAGCGCACCGTCCGGCGCGGCGCAAGCTGCGCCCGATGGGCGATCTCCGCCCTGAAGGCGGCGAGATAGCGAGCTTCGTCGATGGCCGCGCCGCGCACGTGGCTGTTGAAGTCGCAATAAGGGCATTTCGACAGGCAGAAGGGCCAATGGACATAGACCCCAAAGCCGGGATCGGCGGGCGCGCCAGCGTCGGCGCGCGCGACGCTCAGGGTCGCGCTGCGAATCATTGTTCCGTTATGCCAGCGAATTGTGGCCTACGCCAGCGCGGGCAGACTCACGGCGCCCGGCAGCCCCAAGACGACGATTAACAAACCTGAGATGACCGAGACTTCTCAATTCGATCCATCGCTCAGCATGATGCGCGCGGTCTCTGCGGCGGCATCGATCTGCGGCCAGTGTCCCGCATCCAGCGCATGGAGCGCACCGTGTCGCAGCTGGGACCGCAGGAACTCGGCCGACGAGACGTGCAGGTAGGGATCGTTCCGGCCCCAGATCAGCACGAACGGCACGGATGAGCGGCGCAACTCGACGAGGCGTCCGGTGTTGGCGGCAATCTCGTCCACCAGCTGGGACGTCATCTGCGCGAAGGCCGGCGCGGCGCTCGGCTGCTGGCGGAAGTTCTGGTCGATCAGCGGACCGAGCAGATCCCGATAGCGCGCCTTCCCCGCCTCCGCCGCGTCGCCCAACAGCAGCTCGCGCTGGAATTCGATCAGCCAGGCGAATTGCTGCGGACTGGTCAGGAAATGCCGCGCGAGCGGTGCGAGCGGCTTCGATGAGAAGAGCTCGATTAGTTCCGGCACCAGCAGGCCAGGGGCTTGGCCGTAGAACACATTCATCAGGACGACGGCGGTGGTGCGATCCGGGTGCGCGAGCGCGAAGTTCACCGCGGCCGGTCCACCCGCGTCGTGACCAACCGGCACGACCTTGTCCAGCTTTAGCGCCGCGACGACCGCCTCTACATCCCCGAGCTGCTGTGAGAAGCTGTATTGGGCGCCCTCCGGCTTGTCGGACGAACCGAACCCGAGGAAGTCGATCGCGACCGTCCTGCGCCCGGCCGACACCAGATGCGGGATCAGATCGTCGTAGATGTGCGAGTTGTCGGGGAAGCCGTGCAGCAGCAGGAACGCGGGCCCGTTTCCGGCGAAGTCGCGGACGTGAACATTTCCGCGATCGCGGGGAATCCGATGCTCGGTGGAAGCGCCCAGCGTCGCCGTGGCGGACTCTGACGTCATGGACTTGCCCCTTTCGGTGTGTTCCAAGAATTGCCGGGTTTGATTGGCTGGCCTGACGATGGGCGCGCCCACCTCAATGCGCGGAGGATGCTGGGCGCGGATCTCCTTCAGGCCGCTTCGCGGCGGTTAGTTTTTGCTTAAATAGCCCGCTTTAACCAAATTGCATCTCAAGACCCCTCGAAAGCCCTGAATCGCGGCCGCGTCACCCGAAGGTGGAAGCTGACACTCGACGCCACGCACCGGTCACAGCGCCTCGTCGCCGGTCTCGGCGGTGCGGATGCGCATCGCGCGCTCGATCGGAAGAACGAAAATCTTGCCGTCGCCGATCTGGCCGGTGCGCGCCGTTGCTCGGATCGCCTCGATTGTCGATTCGACCTCATGGTCGCTGACCGCAATCTCGAGGCGCACTTTCGGCATGAAGGCGACGTTGTATTCAGAGCCGCGATAAATTTCGGTGTGACCCTTCTGCCGGCCGTAGCCGTTGGCCTCGCTAACCGTCATGCCCTTGACGCCCAGCCGATCGAGCGTGGTCCGCACCTCGTCCAGCTTGAACGGCTTGATGACCGCCAGGATGAGCTTCATGACCGCACCCCCTCTAAGGACAAACGTCTCGGGTCCTTCGCTATGCTGGCGAAGTCAGCCGCGCAAGCGCGGAGTTGCGCGCAGGCTTCTGTTTTGCAGCTGAGCGAGGACCAAGGCGACCCCCTCACTCGTGTTTCGTCCTCAGGCGCGCTTTGGGAAAGTAAAGCCCCGCCAGGCGCCGGTCCCACCATTGGCCGGCCGGTTGGCCGCCCGCGGCATAGGTGTACTCGTAAAACTCGGCGCGCACGTAAGTCGGCGCCTTGTCGGGAAAAGGATTGCTTTCCAAGAGTCCGGTCACCGAGGGTTCGTTCTCCAGCAGGCGCTCGAGAAAGCGCGAGAACCAAGGCTCTCGTTGCGGGTCGTCCAGCGCGGCGAACCACATCTGCCAGTCGAGCCGGGGCTGATGTGGGACGTTCCACGGAGGTCGGCGCATGAGGTCGCCGGGCTTGTAGGGGAATTCATAAGCGCGCCAGTGCGCGCCGTCATCGGACCCCTCGACGATGATCTCGTTGCGGGTCGTGGTCATGACAGAAAACAAGCCGTACGGGCTCACGATATGAAACGGCTCGACGAGGTCATCGATCGCGAGGGCTGGTCCCGGCGGGCTGCCGCCAAACCGCTCGTCCATCTGCACCAGGCTCAGGACCACCATCACGAGCGCGACTGCGTTGACCAGGATCGTCACTGCCCGTCCGGGCGTGCGCGTTTTCGCACGCGCCTGCGCGAGCTTGAGAACGCCGTTCGGCGCGATCCGCAGCAGCGCCGCGTCGTCAAACAGCAGCAGGCAGAGCAACATGGTCTGAAGATTGAACCAATTGTAGTTGCCGGTGAGAAGAATGCAGCCTTCCAGCAACAGAATTCCGAACGCCGATGCAAACCTTAAGCGCCGCGGGAAGAAGATCAGAAAGGGCAGTACGAGTTCGACGAAAAACATAGCTGCGGTCGCGGCCTCCAAAAGACCGGCCGGCAGCTTTGCCGCGTACCAAGCGAGCGTCGTCGGCAGCGGCTGCGTCAAAAAATGGTAGCTGAGCGCGGTCAGATTTCGCCAGCTGGAGTTGCCGCTGATCAGCTTCACGACGCCTGACATGAACATGAAGCGGAACAGGAGCCAGCGCGCGAGCCAAACGCCGGTGGTCGGCCTCAGGCTCATCACGAGGGCGACGACGGCCGTCTCCAGCAGGAACGTGTCCCACTGGAAGTTCATGAAAGTCTGCCCGGCATAAAGCATCGAGAGATAAAGGGCGTAGATCAGGACAAGACTGAGACGCGGGAGCAGATTGAAAACCAGCATCAGCGACAAGCCCGCTCCGGCCCAGCACACCGCCCGGATGGCGAGATCGCTGTCGTTCAGCCAGAACACCATCGGCATGAGAAGGAAGCGCTCGAGCCCAAGTCGGGGGACCAGCGCATCGACCAGTTCGGAGAGGGGCAGAATGCCGCGGCTGCCGACCAGTCCTTGCGCCTGTATGGCGAACGAGACGAAGGCGGAGAGGGTAATGAGCCCGAACAAGCGAAGGAACAGGAACGAGACAAGCTCATAGCGCGGCGGCTCGTGGCCCTTTCCCCACATGATGAGGCTCAAGCGAAAGAAGACCGAGCGGCGCTCGCCGATGAAGGCGTAAGCCAGTTCGGAAACGGGAGCGAACCCGGGCAGGCGCCGATAGAGTCTGAGCCAGAATCCTTTGCCGCGCGCTTGGGCAAGCGTCAGGAAACTGGCCTCGGCGCCGCTCGCGCGCCGTCCGCCGGGCGCGATGAATTGCACCGCGCGCTGGAATTCGGCTTCAGGAATGTTCGGGTATTGCGCCAGGACCTCTTGATAGGGCCGGTATTCGACCCGCTCGCCCGTCAGTTTCCGCCAATAGCGGGCCCAATAGGCGCAGAACCCGCAATCGCCGTCGTAGATGAGCTGCGGCCGCGCATCAACGGCTGGCCCTTCGGCTGGATGGACGGACTGCTCTCCGAACGCCTCTTGCACGACATCACGATGGCTGGCGCAGGACTCACCCCGTCAGCCGCTGGCCCGACATCTCCAGCAGGCGGTCCATGGCGCGCATCGACCGCCTGCGTGAGCCCTTCGCCGCACTGCGACGGAAACTTGAGGCCGAGCCTTGGCGCTCAGCCCTGCTCGCGCCGGCCGCTCACCTCTCAAGATCGGCCAGCGTCGGCATGCGGCCGTTTGGCGTCATATGATTGATGATCTGCGGCAACACGGTCGAGAGCTGGCTGAGCAATTCCTGCTGGCTCATGCCGGTGCGCTGCGAAAGTTCGGCAAGCACGTTCTGCCCGAGCGCCGAACCGAGTTGTCCGGGCTGAACCGGCTCATTCGGCCCGTGGCCGACCCAGGAACTGACTTGCGGCGACACGCCCCCTGCGCTGAGCTTGCCAATGAGATCCGAGAGGCCGCCGAGAATGCTGCCGGCTGGCGCGTTTGTTGGCACAGGTTGGCCGGGCGGCGGAATAGGCACAGCAGGCGCAGACGCTGGCGCGGAGCTGCCCCCGAACATCTTGCCGAGGATCAGCGCGCCCAGGGCGACCGCGATCGGCGTCGCTAGATTGCCGCCGGGAACCGCGTTCTTCATCGCGTCGTCAAAGGAAGCCATGGTTGTCTCCTCCACCTGAATCCAAATCGCAGGAAGCCTGAACTCCGACTACAGCTGAGCAGCCGCAATTCGAAGATATCACGACCAAGACTATCGGCTTGCGTTTTCCCCGTCCATACCGCACATTCCGCAGCCGCCGGGCGGCGCACGGGAGGCTTCGACATGGGCATATTGAGCTGGATCATTCTGGGCCTGATCGCCGGTTTCATCGCCAGCAAGATCGTAAACAAGACCGGCTCTGGCATGACGATGGACATTGCCCTTGGCGTCGTCGGCGCGATCGTCGGCGGATTTCTGGCGAGCTTCCTGGGCATCGGCGGCGTCACGGGCGTGAACATCGGAAGCATCATCATCGCAGTGATCGGCGCCGTGGTCGTGCTGCTGGTCTACCGTGCGGTCGCCTCCCGCGCCTGAGCGAACCGTCAGTCGGCGCTCCAACGGGCCGCCGAACGGTCGTCTTCCTGTTTGGGTTCGATCCAACCCTCGACAGCGCCATCGCTGCGTATCGCGCGCTTCCAGAATGGCGCGCGGGTCTTGAGATAATCCATCAGCATATCGGCCGCCGCGAAGGCCGGCCCACGATGCGCGGCGGCGACCGCGATGAAAACGATCCGCTCTCCCGGCGTAATGCGGCCGTAGCGATGGATGACGGTCGCGCCCAGAAGTGGCCAGCGCGCCTCGGCCTTACCCGCCGCGCGTGCGATCTCGTCCTCGACCATGCCGGGATAATGCTCAAGTTCGAGCGCGGCGAGCGATCCACCCTCGTCGCGGCAGTAACCGACAAAGCTCACCACCGCGCCAACGTCGGTTCGCCCGCGTGCAAGCGCCTCGGCCTCCGCGCCCGGGTCAAAATCCTCACGCTGGACGCGGACACTGGCCATTGCTTTCAGCCGCCGGTCATCGGCGGAAAGAACGCCACTTCCCTCACCCCCGCGATAGACGCGTGCTCGCGGGCGTGAACCCGGTCGAGCGCGGCGCGAACCGCCGCGGGTTTGTCGAACGCGCGCGCGTAGCCCTCGCCGCGCTCGCGGAGCCAGGCGATGAGGTCGCCGACCGTCTCCACCGTCGCGGGCGGATCGAGCTCTTCCTCGGCCGTGCCGACGCGCTCGCGCACCCAGGCGAAATAAAGCGCCTTCATGTCTGTCTCAGTCGCTCCCTGCGTGATCGTAGCTCGCCTTCATATAGTCCCAACCGGTATAGAGCGTTACTATGGCCGCGATCCATAGGAGCACAATTCCGGTGGTTGTCGCTCCCGGAAAGAGGGATTCCCCGGCGGGCCCAGCGACGAGAAAAGCCAGCGCGATGAATTGCACGGTGGTCTTCCATTTGGCGAGCGCGGTGACCGGCAGCGGAACCCTGAGCTCGGCCAGATATTCACGCAAGCCCGAAACCAGGATTTCCCGGCAAAGGATGACGATCGCCGCCCAGAGCGTGAGGCCGGAAATGGTCCGATTGGAGGCGAGCACCAGGATCACCGCGGAAACGAGAAGCTTGTCGGCGATGGGGTCCAGCATTCTTCCAAGCGAAGACTGTTGCGACCACGCGCGCGCCAGATAGCCGTCGAAGAAGTCGCTGATCCCGGCGGCGATGAAGATCGCGAGCGCTGTCCACCGCGCCCAAGGCTGATCCGGCCAGAACAGAAGCCCAGCGACCAGCGGGACCGCCGCGACCCGCGCGTAAGTCAGAATATTGGGCAGAGACCAATTGCGGCTGATCGGACGGGCGGTCGAGGAAACCATTTGCGGCGCAGCAGACATCGTGCCTGTTCGCCCGTCAATAGCGCAGGCGCAAGGCCCTGGCGCCGAGCGGCCGTCGGCGACGCGGCGCGGACAAACCTGGGGACGGTGGCGCGGACTCCCGCCTCCGCCGGCCCAGTTTCGTTTAATGTCAAGGTCTTCAAAGTCTTCCTCGTGATCAGGACCTCGCCCATGTCGAATGTTCACGTCGTCGCCCACCCGCTGGTGCAGCACAAGCTGACGCTGATGCGGGACAAGACCGTGTCGACCAAGGGCTTCCGGCAACTCATGAACGAGATCGGCATGCTGCTCGCCTATGAGGTGACGCGGGACTTGCCGCTTGAGGTGATCGAGGTGGAAACGCCTCTCACGAAAACCATGGCGCCAACCATCGCCGGCAAGAAACTGGTGTTCGCCCCGATCTTGCGCGCCGGCGTTGGATTTCTCGACGGGATGCTCAATCTGGTGCCGAGCGCGCGGGTCGCCCATATCGGGCTCTATCGCGACCCCCATACGCTTGAGGCGGTGGAATACTATTTCAAAGCCCCGGCGGATGTAGCCGACCGGTTGGTCATCGTGATGGACCCGATGCTGGCGACCGCAAATTCAGCGGTCGCGGCGATCGACCGCCTCAAGCGGCGTGGGGTGAAAGACATCCGCTTCGTCTGCCTTCTCGCCGCGCCCGAGGGGATCGAGCGGCTGACCAAAGCGCATCCCGAGGTTCAGATCTGGACGGCGGCGGTCGATGAACGCCTCGACGACCACGGCTATATCGTTCCTGGCCTCGGCGACGCCGGCGATCGCATGTTCGGCACGAAATAGAAGCGCCGCGTTTATCGCCGCGCTTTTAAAGCCGGGTGCGCCCTGCGCGGAATCGGGGACGCAGGCCCCGTTTTACTTGCGGCGCCGGCGCTGCTGGCCGAGGCCCATCTGCTTGGCCAAGGCCGAGCGCGCTTTGGCGTAGGCGGGAGCGACCATGGGATAATCAGACGGAAGACCCCACTTCTCCCGGTATTCCTCGGGTGAAAGGTTGTACTGAGTCCGCAGATGCCGCTTCAACGACTTGAATTTGCGACCGTCCTCCAAACAGATGATGTAATCGCTGGTAATCGACTTCTTCGGCGGGACGGCGGGCTTGGCTGCTTCGACTACGACCGGTTGTGCGCCGGTCGCAACACGCACGAGTGCTGCGTGAACGTCGCTGAGAAGCGACGGCAACTCGCTCGATGGCACGGAATTGTTCGACACGTAGGCCGATACAATCTCCGCGGCGAGTTCAATGTGGTTCGTGGAATCGCTCATTGTTGACGTTACTCCAATAAGTGGCTTGCGGTGAGAGCGCCCAGTTAACGATCATCTTCAGGCCATTCTTTGCTCATCGGACTATGACGAGCATCCTCATTCTCTGTCGCCTGTTGCGACTTGGGGCGAGAGCCACATAGCGCAAAACAAAGCATACCACAATACAAGATATGAAGACTTCAACTACGACGGTCGATGGAGAACGGGTGAATACTCACAATGAGCTGTCAAAAAGACGTTGAATTTATATAAAAAAAAACTCTCTTCACTTGACAGACGGATGTTATCGTGCCGCAAACGCTTTGGCCGAATCATCACAGCCCGTTTTCAGGATCGTCGTACGTCGATGCGAAAGCTTACGCCGCTGCATAGTCCCGGTCAGACCCAATTGCGAACTTGATTCGTCGCGGTATGTGGCCGCGTTCATCTGCGCAGCTGCTTCAAGGACAACGATTGAACCAAAGAATATGACTCCCGAGGATGTCATCGGCGCCCAAAGCGACTATATGCGGCTTGTCGATTTCATTCATCTGCGCCGCGTGAGTTCCAATGCAGCATCAAAAGACGTCGACGTTCATCGCCGCTCGCAAGAACTCGTCGCGGCAAGCCACGCTGACGGGAACCGTCAAGGTTCTATGGCCTTACATCTGGCCAACCGACCGCTCCGATCTGAAGCTGCGCGTATTTCTTGCCGTGGCGCTGATGCTGCTCTCGAAGTTGTTCACGATCGCAATTCCCTATTCCTACAAGTGGGCGACTGATGCGGTCGCCAACAAGCTCGCGCTGGATGCGGTCCCCCTGCCGCACGTTCTGATCGGAGCGGCGGCGCTAACCGCCCTTTACGGGATTTTGCGCATCCTGATGGCTTTCACCCAGCAAGGGCGCGACGCCCTGTTCGCGGCCGTCGCCATGAATGCGGTGCGAAGGCTGGCGATCGAGGTGTTCGATCACTTGCACCGGCTGTCGCTGCGTTTTCATCTGGAGCGCAAGACCGGCGGCCTGACCCGCGTTCTCGAACGCGGCCGGAACGCGATCGAGACCCTCATTCGAACCTCGATGCTGACCGCTGTCCCGACGGCGATCGAATTCGTCCTGGTTGTCGCCGCTATGCTGATCTCGTTCGACTGGCGCTATGTCGCCGTGATCAGCGTAACGGTGGTCGCGTACCTGATCTACACGACGATAGCCACCAATTGGCGCATCGGCATTCGGCGTTCGATGAACGAAAGCGACACCGACGCCAACACCAAGGCGATCGACAGCCTGCTCAACTTCGAGACGGTGAAATACTTTGGCGCCGAAGACCGCGAGGCTGGACGCTACGACAAGGCCATGGCGCGGTATGAGCACACGAGCGTGAGAACCTATGTGTCGCTCGCGGTTCTCAATGCCGGTCAGGCGTTCATTTTCACTCTCGGCTTGATTGTCGTTCTTCTGATGTGCGTCGCCGAGGTCAGAAGCGGAACAAAGACTGTCGGCGCTTTTGTGCTTGTCAATCTGATCATGCTGCAACTCTACCAGCCGCTCAATTTCATGGGGATGGTCTACCGGGACATCAGACAGGCGATTATCGACGTGGAGGCTATGTTCGCCATTCTGGCGCAGAATCCCGAAATCGAGGACATTCCCGGCGCTCAACCTTTGAAGGTGAACGCCGGCACGGTCCGGTTCGAGAATGTCGACTTCACTTATGATCCCGGCAGACCCATTTTGCGCGGCGTCTCGTTCGAAGCGCCGGCGGGGCACACGATCGCCATCGTTGGCCCGTCAGGGGCCGGCAAGTCGACGATATCGAGGCTTCTGTTCCGGTTCTATGAGCCGACCGCAGGGCGCATCTTGATTGACGGACAGAATATCCGCGCCGTCACCCAGAGCTCGCTGCGCGCGGCGATCGGCATGGTGCCGCAAGACACGGTGCTCTTCAACGATACGATCCTCTATAACATCCGCTACGGGCGCGACGGCGCGAGCGAGCCCGAGGTGACGGCCGCTGCGGAGAATGCGCAGATCGATCTGTTTATCCGCTCGCTTCCGCAAGGCTACGAGTCGCCGGTCGGCGAGCGGGGCCTCAAGCTCTCGGGCGGTGAGAAACAGCGAGTGGCGATTGCGCGGACGATGCTCAAGGCTCCGCCGATTCTGGTGCTCGACGAAGCGACGTCGGCGCTCGACAGTTTCACTGAGCGCGAGATTCAGTCGGCGCTCGAGCGCGTCTCCCGCGGACGCACGACGATTGTGATCGCCCATCGGCTGTCGACTGTGGTCAACGCTGACGAGATTCTGGTGCTCGACAAGGGGGTTATCGCAGAGCGCGGCTCTCATCAGGAGCTTCTGGCGCGGGGCGGGATCTATTCTGCGCTGTGGAGCCGCCAGAGGCAGGTCGACGCGGCGCAGGAATTGTTGCGGCAAGCGGGCCGCGAGGACGATCTCGGCGCCGCCGACGATTTTGCCCCTCTGCCAACGCCGTGACATCGCAGTCGATTGGCGCCATCAGTGCGCCCGGATTGTCATCGAGCCTTGATCAATGAGCATCGTAAAATCGCTGCGTAGCCAGCTCGCGCCGATCCATCCTGAAGGCTATAAGTTCGTGTTCGGCTTCGCCGTTGCGACGCTCTTCCTGTGGTGGCTATCGGCGCCGCTCGGCTGGCTCGGCCTCATCGCCACGCTTTGGTGCGCTTATTTCTTTCGCGATCCCGCCCGCGTCACGCCGGTCCGGAGCGACCTCGTCATTGCGCCTGCTGACGGCGTGGTCAGCTTCGCCGGCTTTGCCGCGCCTCCGCCCGAACTCGGCCTCGGCATGGCGCCCTTGCAGCGGGTGTCGATCTTCATGTCGGTCTTCGATTGCCACGTGAACCGCGCCCCAGTTCAAGGCCGGGTCGCTCAGATCGTCTATCACCCCGGCCTCTTTCTCAGCGCCGACCTCGACAAGGCGAGCGAGGACAACGAACGCAACAGCATCGTCATCGACGCGCCGTCTGGACGGTTTGGGATGGTGCAGATCGCGGGCCTCGTCGCCCGGCGGATCGTCTGCTTCACGCACGAGGGCGCGCTTGTCGGGGCGGGCGAGCGCGTCGGCCTGATCCGTTTCGGCTCGCGCGTCGACGTTTACCTGCCAGCCGGCGCGCACATCGTGGTCGGCGTCAATTCGCGCGCCATCGCCGGCGAGACGGTGATCGCGCAGGTCGCGGCGGAGATCGAGCCACCGCCCTTTCAGCGGAGCTGACGCGTGAACGAGGCCGGACCGACGCCTAGGGCGCCGACCTCAGACGCGGCGGCGTCGCGGCGGCGCGGTCTCCGGGCGGTGCCGCTCAGGCTTCTGATCCCCAACCTCATCACGCTGTTCGCGCTTGGCCTTGGCTTGACCGCGATCCGTTTCGCGATGGAGGGGTCTATCGACTGGGCGGTGAGCGCGGTCGCGGCCGCCGCCGTTCTCGATGGCCTCGACGGACGAATCGCGCGCGCTCTGAAGGGAACCTCGCGCTTCGGCGCCGAGCTCGATTCGCTTGCCGACTTCGTTGACTTCGGAGTCGCGCCGGCGCTGGTGCTCTACGTCGCCAACCTGCACGCGGCCAAAAACTTCGGCTGGGTCGCGGCGCTCCTGTTCGCTATGGCTTGTGCTCTGCGTCTCGCGCGCTTCAACGTCATGATCGACGAGGATCAGCCAGGATGGCGAAAAAACTTCTTCGCTGGAATGCCGGCGCCCGCGGGCGCCATTGTCGGCCTCCTGCCGATCTACCTTCACTATGCGTTCGATCTCGGCCAGCCGACCCCGCAACTCGCCGTGGTCGAGAGTCTGTACGTGCTGGCGGTGGCTCTCTTGATGGCGAGCCGAGTGCCGCACTTCTCCGGCAAGACGATCGGTCGCGTGCCACGCGAATATGTCTCGGTGGTGCTGGTCGGCGTCGCCGCGGCGCTCCTGATCCTGTTCAACTTTCCCATGCAGGCGCTCGTCGCTGTCACCTTGGCCTATCTCATCTCGATCCCTCTCGCGGTGAGGCGCTATCGCGCGCTTGAACGCACTGCGCGGTAGGGGCCAGGGCGCGCTCCGTCATGCGAGCCTCTTGCGCTCAGTCGCCGGTCAGGCATCATAGGCCGGCGTTGGCGCGGCTAGGGGGCGCCGTTCCGCCGGGTTCCGCCCGCGGCTCTTGTTTTGTTGCTTCCGAGATCGGCGCCCGCATGTTGACGCATAAACTTTGTTCCTCGACGAGCGTAGGCGGGCGCGTTTTTCGCGCCGCTTGCGTCGTCGCCGCCACGGCGGCGCTCGCGGGCTGCAACGGCTCCCAGAACGCCTACGCGCCGCCGCCGCCGCCAAAGGTCGCGGTCGCGCAGCCGTTGCAGAAGCCGGTGACCCTCTATCTCAACCTGACCGGCAACACGGCGCCCTTCAATTCGGTCGATCTCGTCGCTCGCGTGCAGGGCTTCCTCACTGACATCGACTACACCGACGGCGCCGCGGCCAAGGCGGGCGACAAGCTGTTTGGCATCGAGCGCGATCAGTACCAGGCTCAACTCGACCAGGCGAATGCGACGCTTGCATCCAATCAGGCGACGCTTGCGTACAACCAGGCTGAATACCAGCGACAGGCGACGCTGGGTAAGCAGGATTTCGCCAGCCAGGCCACGGTGCAGGAATGGAAATCCAAAGCTGATGAGGCCGCCGCTCAAGTGCTGAACGCCAAAGCCGCCATCGAGACCGCGCAAATCAACTTGAACTATACGACGGTGACCGCGCCTTTTGACGGAGTCGTTACCAGGCACCTTGTCGACCGGGGGGCCCTTGTCGGCGTCGGCTCGCCGACCAAGCTCGCGACGATCATTCAGCTCGATCCGCTCTACGTCTATTTCACGATCAGCGAGCCGCAGATTCTTCGGATCAAAGTGAACAACGCGAAAGCCGGTATCGAATTCCGGACGACGGATCTCTCCAAAATCCCGGTCGAGATCGGGCTGCAGGGTGAAGAAGGCTTTCCGCACCTGGGCCGCATGGACTATGCGGCGCCTCAGGTCGACCAATCGACCGGCACGCTCGAAGTCCGCGCGATTTTCGACAACAAGGCCCGTGGGCTGCTGCCCGGTCTGTTCGTCCGTGTCCGGACGCCGGTCGAGAAACTGGACAAGGCGATTCTCGTGCCCGATGTGGCGCTAGGCACAAGCCAGGAAGGCCGCTATCTGCTGGTGGTCGGGCAGGACAATGTCGTCCAACGCAAAATCGTTAAGACGGGTGAGCGGGAGGGCGCCTACCGGATCATCGAGTCCGGAATCGCTCCCGGCGACTGGGTGGTGACGGAAGGCGTCCAGCGGGCGCTCCCCGGGGCCAAGGTCACGCCACAGCATACGAAGCTCGACGAGGCCGCCGCCGATCAGGACAGCGCCCGGGCCGCGACATCCGAGCCGCCGAAGCCGGCCGCGCCGGAGCTTGCGAAACCCGCTGCGACGGGCCCGGCGAAGTGACGGCGCGGGAAAAACGCCCATGATCTCCCGCTTCTTCATCGACCGGCCGGTCCTCGCCAACGTTCTGGCGCTGTTCTTCGTCGTCATCGGCCTCGTCTCGCTCGTCAACCTGCCAACCTCGCAATATCCGAACGTCGTCCCTCCGACCGTGCAGGTGACGACGCGCTATCCGGGCGCGAGCGCCTCAACGCTTGTCAACACTGTGGCTCTGCCGATCGAGCAGAACGTCAACGGCGTTGAGAACATGCTCTACATGCAGTCCACGAGCGCGAGCGACGGCACCTACAATCTCACCGTCACTTTCGCCATCGGCACCAGCGCCGACGAGGACGAGATCCTGGTACAGAACCGGGTCTCGGCCGCGCTCTCTTCGCTGCCCGCCGAGGTGCAGCTGCAGGGCGTGACGACGAAAAAGCAATCGACGTCGATCCTCGAATTCGTGGGGCTTGTGTCGCCCGACAGCCGCTTCGACAGCCTGTTCCTTTCGAACTACGCGGTCATCAATGTGGTGAACGAACTCGAGCGCCTCAACGGAGTGGGCGACGTATCGGTGCTTGGCGCCGGCCAGTACGCGATGCGCGTCTGGCTTGACCCGAATCTCATGCAGGCGCGTGGGCTGACGCCGCAAGACGTCATCTCCGTCATCCAGCAGCAGAGCCAGGAGGTTGCCGCCGGCCAGATCGGCGCGCCGCCGGCGGTGAAAGGGCAGAACTTCCAATACACTTTAAATCTCAACGGCCGACTCAACGACGCGCCCGACTACGAAAACATTGTTGTCAAGGTCGAGCCCGGAGCCGGAGGTCGGATCACGCGGATCCGCGACGTCGGGCATGTCGACCTCGGCGCCCAAACTTACAGCGAAGCATTCGATCTCGACGGCAAGCCGGCAGCTGGCATCGCCATTTCGCTCTTGCCCGAGGCGAACGCGGTCGCAGTCTCCAAAGAGGTCTACGACAAGATGGAGGAGCTCAAGAAGAGCTTCCCCAATGGGCTCGAATATGTCGTCCCCTACGACACGACGAAATTTGTCAAAGCCGCGATCTCTGAGGTTTACCGCACGCTGATCGAAGCGGGCATCCTAGTGCTCATCGTCATCCTCGTGTTCCTGCAAGACTGGCGGGCGATGCTGGTGCCCGCCACGACCGTACCAGTGACGATCATCGGCGCCTTCGCGGCGATGGCGGCGCTTGGCTTCTCGATCAACCTGCCGACCTTATTCGCCATCGTGCTGGTGATCGGCATCGTCGTCGACGACGCCATCGTGATCGTCGAGGGCGTCTCGCGCCATGTCGAGGAGGGCATGCCCGGACGCGAGGCGGCGATAAAAGCCATGGAGGAGCTGACCGGGCCGGTCATCGGCATCACGCTCGTGCTTCTATCGGTCTTCCTTCCCGCGGCCTTCTTGCCGGGTCTGACGGGGCAGCTCTATCGTCAGTTCGCCCTCGTCATCGCGGCGACCGCGCTGATCAGCGCGATCAACGCGATGACGCTCAAGCCGACGCAATCGGCTTTGTGGTTGCGGCCGCCCAAGCCGCCCAATCAACGCAACATTTTCTTCCGAGGCTTCAACAGGGTCTATGACGCCGCGGAGCACGGTTACGTTCGGCTGATGAGCGGCATGACAAACCATGCCCTCATGATGGTCGGCGTGGCGCTGGCTCTCGTCGCTTTCGCAATGTGGTCGCTGACCCGCGTGCCGACCGGATTCCTGCCGACCGAGGATCAAGGTTATATGATCGTCGTCACACAACTGCCGGATGGAGCCTCGAAGGAACGCACGGACGCGGTCCTGGACAAGATCCAGAAAATCACCCAGCCGATTCCCGGCGTCGAGCATGTCGTGACCGTCAGCGGAATCTCGATCCTCGACAATCGCGCCAGCCTCGCCAACGCCGGCGTCGCCTTCATCGTGATGAAGGATTGGGACGCACGGCTCAAGGAACAAGGCCAGGATCAGGAATCGATCCAACGCAAGATCAACGGCGCCCTGCAGTCGATCCCCGAAGCCTTTTCTTTTGCCGTGCTGCCGCCGCCGATCCAGGGCGTCGGCAATGTGGGCGGCTTCACGATGCAGGTCGAAATCCGCAACGGCGATTTCGACTATGATCTTCTCCAAAGCCTCGCCAACACGGTCGTTGCCGACGGCAATGCGCAATCCGGTCTCCAGCGGCTGGCGACGACGTTTCGCGCCGGCGCGCCACAATACTCGGTCGTTCTCGACCGGACGAAAGCGGAGGCGCTCGGCATTACCGTGGGCCAGGTGTTCTCCGCCCTGGCCGGTTATGTCGGTTCGAACTACGTGACGCAGTTCAACAAGTTCGGCCACGTCTTCCAGGTCTATACGCAGGCGGACGCGGACAAGCGCGCCACCGTCGATGACATCCGCAATCTCAAGGTCAGGGCCGGCAACGGAACGATGACGCCGATCGGCACGGCGATCGAGGTTACCCCGGTGACCGGGCCGCCGCTCATCAGCCTCTACAACCTCTACCCGACCGCGACCGTCGTCGGCTCGCCGGCGCCGGGCTTCAGTTCAGGCCAGGCGCTCGATCTCATGGACCAGGTCGGCGCTCAGGCGCTCCCGGTTGGAACGGGCTTCGACTGGACAGCGATGTCCTATCAGGAGAAGACGGTCGGCGACTCGACCTATTACATCTTCGGCTTTGCGATCCTGCTCGTCTATCTGGTGCTGGCCGGCCAATACGAAAGCTGGATCCTGCCTTTCGCGGTGATCCTCGCCGTCCCGCTGGCTCTCTTGGGAACCGTCGCCGGCCTCAATATCGAAGGCGCGGATAATAATCTTTACACGCAGATCGGCATCATCCTGCTCATTGCGCTCGGCAGCAAGAACGGCATTCTGATCGTTGAATATGCCCGCCAGCAGCGCGCTGCTGGCAAGCCGATCCTCGACGCCGCAGTGGAAGCGGCGCGGCTGCGGTTCCGACCGATCGTCATGACGTCGTTCGCCTTCATTCTCGGCGTGTTGCCGCTGGTCCTGGCGACGGGCGCGGGCGCGGCGGCGCGGCGTTCGATCGGCATTGCAGTGTTCGGCGGCATGATCGCCTCGACCTGTCTGGTGGTGGTGTTCGTTCCCTCGTTCTATGTGATCATGCAGTCGCTCGAGGAGCGCCGAAAGCGCAAGCCCGCGCCGCAGGCCGCCCCGCCTTCTCGACCGGACAGCGTCGCACCTTCGACGGCTGGCTGACAAGCATCGTTTCCTTCGCGCCGCTCGCTGGCTCTGGCCTTCGCGCCATGTGCGCCTTATACAGACGCAGCGTTTCGAATTGCGCGGTGAGGATTTGTTTATGGGCTTTCGAATTGTCGCGTCGGCAATGCTCATGTGTTCGGCTTTGTCCGGCGCCGCTTTCGCGCAATCGCCGCCTCTGACAACCACAGACGCGATGATCCCGTCGTCCGATCCGGGCATCAAGCTCTTTGTTCGCAACAAGCATCCGGAGGGTATGAAGGCTTTCTCGCCGGACAAGACGCTGCTCTTCATTCACGGCGCTACGTACCCCGCAGAAACGAGCTTCGATTTGCCGATCGACGGCGTGTCGATGATGGACCTGTTCGCTCAGCACGGGTTCGACGTCTATCTCGTCGATGTCCGATCGTATGGCCGATCGACCCGTCCGCCGGAAATGGATCAGCCGCCTGAAGCCAACACGCCGATTGCGACTTCGGAAGAGGCCGGCGCGGATCTGGGCGCCGCGGTCGACTACATTCTGGCTCAGCGCGGCATCCCGAAACTGGATCTCATGGGCTGGTCGTGGGGCACGTCGATCGCGGGCGCCTACACGGCGCAGCATGATGACAAGATCAATCGGCTTGTGCTTTACGCGCCGGCCTGGGTGGCCCAGCCCCCGGTCGAGCCGTCGACAAAAACGATCCCCACCTATCGCCTGGTGGCCAGGGACTCCGCGCATGCGCGCTGGCTCCGCGGCGTTCCCGAGGACAAACAGGCGGCGCTGATTCCGCCGGGCGTCTTCGACGCATGGTGGAACGCCACGCTCGCCACCGACCCCGTCGGCAGCAAAATGGACCCGCCCAGGCTTCGCGCGGCCAGCGGCGTCGTGGCGGAATTCACCAATTACTGGGGCGCAGGGAAGCCGTTCTATGATCCGGGCCAAATCACGGTCCCGACCCTCCTCATTCACGCGGAATGGGACGCCGATCTGCCGACCTATATGACGGAGGCCTATTTCGCCAGGCTGACAAGCGCGCCCTACAAGCGCTTCGTCCAGCTCGGCGAGGGCACCCATACGGTCATGCTGGAAAAGAACCGCATGCAGTTCTTCCACGAGATCCTCGGATTTCTGGACGAATCGAACGCCACAGCTCTGAAGTGACTTGGTCCGGCGGGGCCTCGCCGATAAACTGAGGTCCACGAGCGCGCGCCGCGTTTGACGACGCTGGAGGGTATTCGATCCCACAACCTCGCGGTGGTATGACAGCCCGCCGCTGACGTGCTAGGGGGCCGTCAGGGCCGCCGTCTCCGCTCGCCATTGGCGGGGCGCGCCGCAACAAGGAGCCTTATGTCGAAAGAAGAACTGCTCGAGTTCCCCGGATTCGTCGTCGAATTGCTGCCCAACGCAACCTTTCGCGTCAAACTTGAGAACGACCACGAAATCATCGCCCACACCGCGGGCAAGATGCGCAAGAACCGCATTCGGGTGCTGGCTGGCGATAAGGTGCTTGTGGAAATGACGCCTTACGATCTCACCAAGGGGCGCATCACCTACCGCTTCAAATGACCCTGACGCTCGGGCGGCGCGACGATCGCTCCGCCTCGCACTCGGGCCTTCGTCTCGTGCTCGGGTCCGCTTCCCCGCGCAGGCTTCAGTTGCTCGCGCAAATCGGCGTCAAGCCCGACGCGGTCCTGCCAGCCGAGATCGATGAGGCGCCACGCCCTCGCGAAGAGCCGCGGGCGCTCGCCCAACGATTGGCCAGTGCAAAGGCGCTCGCCTCGGCGGCGATCGCGAGCCAGCGGGGAGACCTTTCCCCTTGCCTCACGCTCGGCGCCGACACGGTGGTCGGCGTCGGCCGGCGCATCCTGCCGAAATGCGAAACGCGCGATCAGGCGCAGACGTGCCTCGATCTCTTGTCCGGTCGCGGCCATCGGGTCTTCACCGGCCTTGCGCTGGTCACGGGAAGCGGTGCCGTCCGGCTCCGGCTGGCCGAGACGCGTCTCAGGTTCAAGCGCCTGTCGCGCAACGAGGTCGAGGCCTATCTGGATAGCGCCGAATGGCGCGGCAAGGCTGGCGGCTACGCGATTCAAGGCCTCGCCGGCGCCTTCGTCGAGCGGCTGGTCGGCTCCTACTCCAACGTCGTCGGCCTGCCGCTGGCCGAAACGGTCGCGCTGCTCGGCGGACAAGGCTATGATGTCCACGGGCGCTGGAGCGCGAGCCTCGTTCAATGACCGCGAACGACAACAAACCGACCGCCAGGCCGCCTGATCGGAACAAGAGCAACCGGCCCTGCCCGATCTGCGGCAAGCCGCGCAGCGAGACCTATGACCCGTTCTGCTCGAAGCGCTGCGCCGACGTCGACCTGCATCGCTGGCTGAAGGGGAGTTACGTCATTCCCGGCGCCAGCGCCGAGCCTGAGCCCGGCGACGAGGAGGCGTAGCGCTAGCGCCTGCTGCGTTCACATAGAACCGTCATTGCGAGGAGAAAACGGACAAAAATTCAAATAGGCAAAAATGAGCCGGGTTCGGCGTGAACCCATCGTCACAAATAGCGCTATGCATATCGGCAATTGATCGACTTGCGCCGGGTGGGCTCGGCAGCAGCGCTATTCAAGAAGCGCCCATTCGTTCCAGGAACCGTTATACGCCCCGCCGTAGCCGCACGCGACCATTCGCACGACGCTGGCGCCACAGTCGGCTCCTGCTCGTTTCAGGCGAATTGATGGAGGCGGCCTCGTGTCAACGTTGCGACGCAGCGGCCTTTATGGCGGCGACCGTTCGAGAGACGATCGCATCGACGCCCAGCATTCCGAGTCGTGCGCTTGCCTTGGTCGGATCGCCGTAAACGCCGTCGGCGCGGCCAAATTTGGATCCGTCGGAAAGCCGATCCTGACGGACAAGGCTCGGGTCGAGCGCGAGCATCAACGACGTATCGTTCAGACCCGCATGGGTTCCAATCTCCGAGAGCGTGAACCCTTTATCCTTCAGAATCTGGGCAAAATCGATTTGCGCCGCGTCGTAATATTGCGTCACCGCGTGCGCGCGCGCGTTGGAAGAGGCCCATTCCCGGTTGAGTTTGTTCGCCACGTTCCTTTCGTTGGCCTGGTAACCGCCGTGATCGCCCAGGAAGACGATATCTTTGAATCCGTGCAGTTTGAGGCTGCGGGCCGCGTATTCGAGCAGCGTTTCAAACGCGGCTTCCGGCACGCTGATCGTACCAGGGAAACGCATGTGGCCGGAAGGCGGACTTAAATTGCCTTCTGGGACGTAGGCGATCACCGGAGCGACAAGCGCGTTGCCTAACTCGACGGCGATCCGCTCGGAAAGCAGCCTGACGCGCCGATTGTGTTTTCCGAGCGCCACAGCCGGGCCACTCTGTTCGGTCCCGCCGATGGGCACGATGATGGTGGTTTTGCCGGCGCCGATCTCGTCCCTGAGCTCGGTCCAGGTGAGATCCTCGAGAAAGACCGAGGGGCGCTCCTCGGAATGCGCGAACGGCGCGAAGCTCAGAATCACTAACGGCAGAAGCAAGAGACGCGCTGCCCACCGCATGTCGTTCATCCGCTCGCTCCTGCATCGAATTGCGAATACGAAGTCGCCCTTATTCGGCCCGAGCGGACTTGAGTGAGAACGCGCTGTTTGTCCGCCATGGGTCGAACCGCCCCAGCGGATTGAGCTTTGACCCTAGAGCCCTGCGTCGACGCAGGCGATGGCAAAGGCGTACTGGCGGGCGACGTCGTCAAGCCGGTCGTAGCGCCCCGACGCGCCCGCGTGACCAGCGTCCATGGCGGTGCGCAGCAAAATCGGGCCGCCGCCGGTCATTTTCGCGCGCAGGCGCGCAACCCATTTCGCGGGCTCCCAGTAGGTCACCCGCGGGTCGGTCAGGCCGGCAAGCGCCAGGATCGCCGGATAATTCTGAGGGCGCACGTTGTCGATCGGACTATAGGCACGGATGGTCTCGAACGCCGCCTTGTCGTGGATCGGATCGCCCCATTCCAGCCATTCGGGCGGCGTGAGGGGGAGGCTCGCGTCAAGCATCGTCGCCAGAACGTCGACGAACGGCACGTCGGCGATAATTCCGGCGAACAGGTCCGGCGCGAGGTTGGCGATCGCGCCCATCAGCAAGCCGCCGGCGCTGCCGCCCTGCGCCACGATCCGCTTGGCGCTGGTCACGCCTTCGGCGATAAGGAAGCGGACGGCGGCGAGGAAATCGCCGAAGGTGTTCGGCTTCTTGCCGAGCTTGCCGTCCTCGTACCAGCCCCAGCCTTTATCCGTGCCGCCCCGCACATGGGCGATCGCAAACACGAAGCCGCGGTCGACGAGCGAGAAGCGGTTGGTCGCGAAACTCGCCTCAGCGGCATAGCCGTAGGCGCCGTAGCCGGTGATGAACAGCGGCGCTGACCCGTCGAGCATCAAGCCCCGCTTGTAGAGCAGCGACACCGGCACGCTCTCCCCGTCCTCGGCGGGAGCAACGACCAGCCGCGCGACATAGGCCTGCGGGTCGAAGCCGTGTGGCATCGTCTGCCGTTTGACCAGCGTTCGGCGCCGCGTGACGACATCGTAGTCGTAGGTTTCCTGCGGCGTTGTCGGCGACGCGTAGCTGAAGCGGATGAGAGACGTGTCGAATTCGTACACCGTCTCGAGCCTCAGGAAGTAGGTCTCCTCGTCGAATGCGATCTCGTGCGAGTCTCCGCTTCTCAAGTCGAAGACAACGAGATGCGGCCGGCTCATCTCGCGCACGAGCAGCACGAGCTGGTCTCTGAACAGCGTCGCGTCGGCGATGAAGCGTCCGTCGCGCTCGGCGATGAAATCGCGCCAATTTGACTCCTGCGGCGCATCGCGCGGCGCGACGGCGATCTTGAAGTCGGGCGCGTCCGCGTTGGTGCGGATAAAGAGACGATCGCCGTGATCCATCACCTCGTAGTGCAACCCCGCGCGGCGCGGCGCGACGAGCCGGGGCGGCGCGGTCGGATGATCGAGATCCGCCACCCATGCTTCCGAAGCGTCGTGGCCGTGCACCGAGATAATGCCCGCGCGGCCGAGACGAGTGGACTCGATGCCGATGAACCAGGCCGGGTCGGCTTCCGCGAAGATCTCGATGTCATCGGTTTGCGCGGTCCCCAGGCCATGCAGCATGACCCGGCAAGGGCGATGGTCCTCGTCCTGCTCGACGTAAAGAAACGCCTGGGAATCCCGTGTCCAGACGATGTCTCCGGTCGCCCCGACGACACGGTCGAGAAGGTCCGTCTCGCGCTCGAGGTCGCGGACTGCGATTGTCAGCATCTCGGAGCCGAGGTCGTCGGAGCTCCAGGCGCATTTCGAATGATCGGGGGAATGACGGGAGCCCGCGAGATGAAAAAACGCTTTTCCGTCGGCGCGCGCATCGCCGTCGACCAGCACCGTCTCGGCGCCGCCTTCGCGAGGCTTGCGGCAATAAATGCGGCGCTGCCCCCCGGCCCGAAAGCGCGAATAATAGGCCCACGGCCCGACGACCTGGGGCGGCTCGCTGTCATCCTCCTTGAGGCGGGCGCGCATTTCGCGCTTGAGCTCCTTCTGCAAGCCGAGCGTCGGCGCCAACACCGCGTCGGCGTAGGCGTTCTCAAACTCGAGGAGCGTCCGGATGTCGGCGGGCAGCCGGCTCGGATCGCGCAGCACCTCGCGCCAATTGTCGGCCCGCATCCAGGCATAGTCGTCCACCCACGAAAGGCCGTGTGCGGAGTGCGTCGCGGGCCGCGCCTCGGCTCGGGGCGGCGCCGGGATCGCGGCTTGCGGGCCCGCTCCGCGCTCCAATCGCTTGCTGGTCATGACGCTGAGGCGCGGGCGGCGCGTGGAAGGGCCCGGAACGACGCGGGAACCTGCGAGGGCGATTCGCAGAGGGCCGCCGCGCCCGCGGCGCGAAGCTCATCGCCGCCGCCGTAGCCCCACAGCGCGCCGATGGTCGGGATGCCATGCCGGCTCGCGGCCAGGACGTCATGCTTGCGATCGCCCCACATGCAGCAATCGCCGGCCTCGAGCCTCTCACGCTCGAGAATGTGAGCGACCAGGTCCGCCTTGTCCTGAAATCGCCCGCCGAGCTCGTCGCCGTAGGCCGCCTCGAAGTGCTGCTCAAGGTCGAAGTGGTTGAGGATCCGCTCGGCGTAGACGAGCGGCTTTGCCGTGCAAAGGAAGAGGCGCGTTCCCGCGGCGCGTAATTCGCCCAGTGTTTCTTTCACGCCGTCATAGACGGCCGCTTCGAAAAGACCTTCGACCGAATACCGGCCGCGATAGATCTTGAGCGCCTGCTCGGGATCGCCCTCGCCGTTCAGCGCCTCGGCGAAACATCCGCGCAAAGGCGGCCCGATGATCCAGTTGAGTTCCGCGGCAGGCGGCGCGATTCGTCCCAACGTTTCGAGCGCAAGGCGGAAGCAGCCTATGATGCCCTCGGCCGGGTCGGTCAGCGTTCCGTCAAGATCCACGAAAAGCGCGCCGCGCCGATCGGGCTCCGCCGTCAGCGTTCCAGCATTGCGCCCGGCTTCGGGCGCGTGCCGTTCCGCAGACGCAGCCCCAGGACCCTCTTCGACGATCTCGGACGGCAGGCTTGGCGTCAAGCGCGCGACCGGCTAGCCGCGGATCGGCTCGTGCGCGACGGCCGCGCGCAGAAAATAGAAAAGCCCGGTCAGCGCGGTGAGAATGAGCACGCCTTCCAGCGTTCGGGTGATCGCCTCGCCAAGCTGGAACAGGCCGCCGATCGCCCAGCCGGCGGCAGCGCCGGCGCCCACGAGCTCCGTGCCCACAAGAATGGCGACGCTGAGCAGCGTCATCGCATTGGTCCAGTTGATCGGCGCGGCCTCAGCCAAAGCGCGTTCTCCTTCAGATGTTCACGAAGCGGTCGCGGATATACCAACGCGGCCGGCGGCGCAAGCGTCACGGGCCAGCGCCGGCTTCGCTGCCCGTTCGGCCCACCTCATAGGCTTTCACATGGAGGGTGGCGATGCGCAGCAGAGAAGCGTCGTCCCGCTCGCCCGCGCGATGCAGCAAATCGCCGAGGATCTGGTCGCCTTCGACCGGCTTGCCGCCTTCGATATCGCGCAGCATCGAGGCCTTCAGCGGCGAACCCGCGGCGGTCAGCGCAGTCCGCCCCCTCTCGAGCGCCGGCTCGCGGAGCGGGAAACCCTGCGCAGCCGCGATCGAGGCGCATTCGTTCAGAAGCCCAAGCGCGAGATCCGCGGCGCCGGCGGCGACGTAATCGCCAACGGACGCCCGCATGAGGCAGGTTATGCCCGCGGCCGTCGCGATGAACACCCACTTTTCCCACATTTCCTGCCGGATCTCGTCGCTCAGCCGCGCATCGAAGCCAGCGTTGAGAAGCGCCGCGGCGATGGTCCCGATCCGCGGCGACCGGGTGCCATCGAGCTCGCCGAAGCTTAGCGCATGCCAGTCATTGAGGTGGACGACGGCGCCGTCAGCGCCGAGCGCCGTCGAGATGGCGCACTGCCCGCCGAGCACGCGTTCCGGCCCAAAGCGTTCGATGAGCCGGTCGATGTGCCGCATGCCGTTCAAAAGCGGCAGAATTGCCGTCGCGGGGCCGACGGCCTTGGCGAAGGATGTGATCGCGCCCTCGAGGTCAAACGCCTTGCAGCTCAGGACCACGAGGTCGAACGGCTCGGTCAGGTTCTCCGGCAGCACAATCGGCGGCGAAGCGCGGTGGAAGTCGCCAACCGGGCTGCGAATTGTCAGACCGTGCCTTGCAAGCTCGGCGGCCCGACGCGGACGAACGAGAAACGTCACGTCGCGACCGGCGTGCAACAGACGCCCACCGTAATAACCGCCGACCGCGCCGGCTCCGACAACAAGAATTCTCATATCATCCGAACCCTACAAAGGAAGAGGCCGCCGATCTGCTGGCCCAGACGCGCGCCTGAAGCAAACTACGGCACGGCCGAGACCAGCATGAAGGCGGCGAATATAACGAGATGCACGGCGCCCTGCAGCACGGTCGTGCGCCTGGTGCCCAGCGTCAGAGCCGAGATATAGAGGGTCAGAATGAGCAGCGTCATGTCGGTTGGCGAAACGCCCAGCGCAATCTGACGGCCGAGCACGATCGAGACCAGCGCCACCGTCGGAATTGTGAGGCCGATACTCGCAATTGCCGAGCCAAGCGCGAGATTGATGCTGTTTTGAAGCCGATTGCGAAGGGCTGACTTTATTGCGGCGAGCCCCTCGGGCATGAGCACGATGAGCGCGATGACGACGCCGACGAAAGCCTTCGGCAGCCCGGCTGCGCCGATCGCCAAGTCGACCGGATAGGACAGTGTCTTGGCCAGCAGCACGACTGCGGCAAGCGAAACGACCAGCAGGCCAAGGCTCAGGAGCGTGATCAGAGCGCCAGGAGCGCTATGTGACGCGTCGCCAGATTCGTCGTCGCCTGGCGCGTCGAGGAAGTAGTCGCGATACTTGACGGTTTGGACGAAAACAAACACGCACCAGAGGACCAGAGTCATGAAGCCGACGCCCTCCAGCTGCAGAATGGAATAGGACGGACCGGAAGCAGCCTCGGCAAAGTTCGGCAGGATCAGCGCCAGCGTGGCCAAAGTCCCCAGCACGGCGAGCGCCGATGCCGCGCCCTGAAGCTGGAAAGTCTGCTCGAAGTGCTTGCCTGCGCCAAGGACCAGGCAGAGTCCGACAACGCGATTGGGAACGATCATCACGGCCGCGAACACTGTGCCCCGAGCGACGCGCTCGCTGCCTTCGGCTCCAGCAAGCATGATCGCGACAATGAGCCCGGCTTCGATCACCGTCACCGCGACCGCCAGAAGAATTGAGCTAAATGGCTCGCCAAGCTTGAGCGCCAGCACTTCGGCATGATGGACCGCGGCAAAGACCGTGGCGCCGAGGAAGAGACCGGCGAGGACCAATACATAAGTGTCGTCGGACGGGGCGATATGGGCCAGTTTCAGCGCCACAAGGACGCTCGGGAGCAGAGGCGCGGCCCAGGCCCAGACCGGAATGGAGGCGTGGTGCGGCAAGGACACCAAGCCATTCCGTTGCGGGAAGATTCGAGTGTGCAAGAGAACTGCGCCACACGCAATTCTGCGCCATTGCGTCCGGGGCGCTAATTTGACGCTCTCATTTCCGGGGCTATCCTCGCTTCTTGACGAGTGGCCGCGCGCGACGCGCACCATTCTCGTTTTCCGGTGAGGTCGTGTAAGCCCAGATGATAAAAGTCGCCGCGGTCGATCACGCCGCACTCTCCAAATCTGTCGAACGGCTGGCCCAAATTCTGCATTCTTGCGTGCACGAGGGCGCGAGCATCGGCTTCGTTATGCCGTTCGAGCAGAGCGAAGCGCGCGCCTACTGGCTCGACAGGGTCGCGGCGCCCCATGCGGCCGGCGGCAAGCTTGTCCTCATCGCGACCCTTGGCGACGAAATCGCCGGAACGGCGCAACTCGATCTCGATTCGATGCCGAGCAAGCGTCATCACGCCGAGATTTCCAAGGTCCTTGTCGATCCGGCCTTTCGCCGCGCCGGCGTCGGCCGGGCGCTGATGCAGGAGATCGAACGACACGCGGCTCGAGAGAACCGATGGCTCCTTACCCTCGACACTGCGGGCGACGCCGCCGAGGCGCTCTATTGCTCGCTGGGTTATAGCCTCGCTGGCGCGATTCCGAATTACGCGCGCAACGCCCTCGAGGACCGCTACGACGCGACGCGGCTTATGTACAAAGACCTCCGCGGCGGGTAGCCTCCATTCCTCAGCGCTCATGAAGGAGGTCGCTGGTCTTGCGCCGCGGAGCATCGGCTGATGGGTGAGCGCAAGGGCGGGAGCGTTTTCGGCCGCGTCGTCCTCTGGCTTTTGACTATTTATGCGCTGGCGATGATCGTTCCCGACTTGCTTCGGGTCGTTCGCCCTCTGGGCTCGTTCGGTCTCGCGATGGACGGCGACGGACGCGTTTACGACGTCCAGGGCCCGTTCGACAGCGAACACGATTTGCCAGCCTGGCGAGCAGGCCTGCGCGCCGGAGACCGGCTCGATCTTGCCGCGATGTCGTGCGCGTCGGTCGACACCAGCGCCTGCGCGAGTTTGTTGTCGCAATGGGGCGGCGTCACCTACGTCACGGCGGGACGCAAGGCGACGCTTGTCGTCGCGTCGACGACCGAACACTCGCCACGCGAGGTCAAGCTCACCGCCGAGCCGCGCCCCATGAATTGCCTGCTGGACGTCGTCGTTGTCCTCGACACGATTGCGGGTGTTCTCGTGGTGCTTGGCGCGGCCTGGCTGGTGTGGACGCGCCCAGGCCTCATGACCTGGGGTTTTTTCGTCTATGTGATCCAGTTCAACCCGGGCCAGGCGTTTCAGTTCTGGGCCTGGCTCCAGCTTTGGCCTCGAGCGCTTCTGGCGCAAAACGTCATCTTCCTCGTGATGCAGGCCGCCGCCTATACCGGGCTCCTCCTGTTTGCGTTGAGGGCGCCGGTGGATCGCGCCGAGGGGCGATGGCGAACCATCGAGCGCGCCCTGCCCGCTCTGGCGATTGTGTTCCTGGGCGTGGCGCTCGCCAGCATGGCGACCGTTTTCGGCTATCCGGCGGAAATCTGGGCGCGAAGCCTGCTGTTGATCGGTTTTGCCGTCAGCGTCGGCGCGCTCGCGATCCTGATCGGGCGCAGGGGGGACCTCTCGCCCCGCGACTATCAGCGCATCCGCTGGGTCATCTGGGGCTGCCTGATCGGCCTTCCGGCCTATCTGCTCGCCCAGCTTTCTCAGGAAACCTCGCTGTTCGGCCAATTCCTCGGCGAAGGTCAGGCGCCGGAAGAAATCTGCCGGCGCGCTTTCGCTCGTCAACGGGATCCTGTGCCTGTTCGTCGTCGAGGCCGTGCGGCGGCGGTCGGTGGTCAACGTCTGGATCCCGCTTCGCCGGGCGACCGCCTTCGGCCTTCTGCTCAGCGTGCCCGTGCTCTTCCTCCACAAGCAGATCGAGATGATCGACGAGTACATCCACATGCCCGACTGGGCCTGGGTCGTCGTCGCTTCTGGTCTCGTCTACCTGATCGCGCGCGGACACGAGCTGGCGACCGAACTCATGAACCGCCTGTTCGACCGCAAATTCATCCGCGCCGAGCGCCATTTGGCCGACGTGGGCGAAGCCATTCAGAATTCCCAGAGCCTCGACGAGATCGAGCAGCTCCTGGTGAACGAGCCGATGCGCACGCTGCGCCTGGCGTCGGCGGCGCTGTTTCGCGAGCAGGACGGCCTGTTCATCCGAAGCCTCAGCGCCGGATGGGACCCCGATCACGCCGAAGCCCTGACCGGCAACCATCCCTTGCTCTCCGGGCGGTTCGATCGAAAGCCCTACAGCCCCGGTTCCATCGACTCCGCCCACCCCTCCCTTGCCGAGCTCCCAGACGACCTCGAGCGGCCGGTGCTCGTGGTGCCGGTCGGCAATGCGCGTCGCTGCTATGCGCTGGCGCTCTATGGCGGCCACGAGATCGGAACCGATCTCGACGCGAGCGAGCGCCACGTCCTCGGCAGCCTCGCGCGCGACGCCGAGATCGCCTATGCTCAGGTCGAGAGCGACACCTTGCGGCGGCGGGTCGCCGCGCTGGAAAACGAGCTTGCAAGGACGCTGGAGCCCCGTTGACCTTCGCCGCAGTCCATGCCCATGACCCACACACCGCGATCCCTTGACGGCGTCCGCGCCTGCGTCTTCGACGCCTACGGCACCCTGTTCGACTTCGCCTCCGCCGCGGCGCGCTGCCCGGATGTTCCCGAGAATCGCCGCGCGGCGCTGACCGCGCTCTGGCGCGACAAGCAGCTGCAGTACAGTTGGCTGCGCACGCTCGAGAACCGCTACGCCGACTTCTGGCAGGTCACCGGCGAGGCGCTCGATTTCGCCCTGGAAAGCCTGGACCTTGAAATACCCTCGCTACGCGAGCGCCTGATGGACCTCTATCTCGGCCTCGAGCCGTTTCCCGAGGTGCGAGGAGTGCTCGCTCGCCTGCGCGAGGCCGGGTTCCGAACCGCGATCCTCTCCAACGGCTCGCCGATGATGCTCGAAGCGCTGGTCAAACGCTCGAGCCTCGAGGCGATGTTCGACGCCGTTCTCTCGGTCGATGCGGTCCGCGCCTTCAAGACCCACCCCGACGCCTACCAATATGCGCTTCGTGCGCTCGACCTCGAGGCGAGCGCGATCGCGTTCCAGTCCTCGAACGCCTGGGACGCGCATGGGGCGTCCGACTTCGGCATGCGGGTCGTCTGGTGCAACCGCTATGGCCAGCGCCGCGAGCGCCTGCCCGGCGCCCCCGACTTCGAGATCCGCACGCTCGCCGAACTGCCGGCGCTGCTCGGCCGCCGCTGAGCGGGCCAGACGGCGCCCTTCGCCACCTCCGAATGCAACCCGACGCGCGAGCGCTGCGCAGGCCAAACGCCAGTAAAAGCCAATAGAAAGCGGCCTAAACGCTAGGTAAAATGCTGGCGTTTACTAGCGTTTATGTTTTCGAAACGAGACTTTTCAGTGGGTTACGGCCGATTGGAATGCGGAATTTCCGCCTTTGTGTCTCTGGGCGCCTCCAAGTTGCATCGGCCATGTTCCCGATCTCAGGCAACGGCGCAAGCCGGCCGCTGCAACTCCAACAGGAGAAAATGTAGCATGGCATTTGGATTATTGCAAAGAAATGTCGGGCGTTCGCTGTTGGTTTCGGAATTCAGCCTCGTATCGTCATGGCCGGCCTTGTGCTGCCTTGTGCCGGCCATCCACGCCGCTCCGCCGCGATAATCTCTGCTACCAGAAAATAATGCCTCTTATCAGATGCTTATCCTGATAGAACAGTGTTCTCGTGGATAGCCGGGCCGTCGCTTGTCCTCCCTCGATCCGAAACCCTGGCGGCCGCGATCGGCCATTGCGAGCCGAGCGTCGGAGCCTCGGTCTTCACGGCGATCGTCGCCTGGCCCCTGTTCGCTGTAGCGAACCCTTCCCGGCGGCGCGTATGCATGGCGCCAGCGCGTCCCCGCGCCCGCAATACGCGCGTATTATCGCGCGGAAGTCATCGTTTCCCCAACGGAGTTCGATCAGTTCAGGCCCCGTTTCGCCCGGTTCACGTCGCGTTTGGATGGGGTCACGCGGCGGGTGTCGCCCCCCTATTCGCCCGACACAAGACCGGACGGACATCGCGCGCGGCTGCGCGTGATGATGCGCGGCGTCGAGGGCTTCCGCCCTCAGCGAAATCACCCGGCGAGCACGCTTTTTCCGCTCCTTGAGATCGATTGCTCGCGCGGCGAAGCCACGCTAGTTTTCTCCTGAACGGATGTTTGACGGGGTCGGCCAGGCGCCTGCGCCCGGGCCTGGGGAACAATCGCGGGACTGACCGGTTTGGGTTCCGCCTAAGGATCGGGAGGGCGCCGCTCATGCAGATACAAAACGGGTCATGGGCCCCGGGGTGTTCGCCATTGTGGCGCGTGGCGGGCCCGCTTGAGGCGCGCGCGGTGAACTCGCTCATTCGCGACGGGAATAACAATTATTCGTGTCCCGCCCCTCGCTAACCCTGAGCCGCTCCCCATATGCCGCGCTCCGGCGTGCAGACGGCGCCCCTTAAGCAAGGACGAGAAACAGCATGCGTGTCTCGAAGCCCCATGGCGCCCCGGAGCGCAATCCCGACCTCACCACGCTCTATCGATCGGTGCGCGAAGCGAGCGCCCGGCTTGGCGCTCACTTGTCCGACGCCGATGCGACCGTGCAGTCGATGCCGGACGCCAGTCCGGCGAAATGGCACCTCGCGCATACGACCTGGTTTTTCGAGCGGATGATTCTCGAACCGAATCTTCGCGGCTATCGCGCGTTCGATCCTCAGTTCAATTTCCTCTTCAACTCCTATTACGAGAGCATCGGCGCCCGTCAGCCCCGTCCCCGGCGCGGCATGATCACGCGGCCCCCGCTCGAGACGATCATCGCCTATCGTGACCATGTCGATCGCGCGATGGGCTCGCTCATGCAGGATGATCTTGGGCCTGCCATCGCCGAACTGATCGAACTCGGCTGCAATCACGAGCAGCAGCATCAGGAATTGCTGCTGACCGACATCCTGCATCTGTTTGCGCAGAACCCCCTGCGTCCGGCCTACAGGGATCCGGGGCCGCTGGCGGTCGGCAGGACCGACAGTGCGCCGCCCGCGTACCGCAAATTCGATGGCGGCGTGGTCGAGGTCGGACACGACGGCCGGGGGTTCGGCTTCGACTGCGAGGGGCCGCGCCATCGCGTGCTGCTCGAACCTTATGAACTCGCGAACCGGCTCGTCACCAATGCGGAATGGATGGCGTTCATGGCCGACGGCGGCTATCGGACGCCGCTGCTCTGGCTTTCGGCGGGATGGGCGAGCGTGCAGTCGGAAGGCTGGAGCGCGCCGCTCTATTGGGAGGAGCGCGACGGCGGCTACTGGTCGATGACGCTGCGCGGCGCGCAGCCTGTCGATCCCGACGCGCCGGTCACGCATGTGAGCTATTACGAGGCCGACGCGTTTGCGACCTGGGCCGGCCGAAGATTGCCGACCGAGTTCGAGTGGGAGCATGCCGCGCTTGGCGAGCCGCTGCGCGGCAACTTCGTCGAGTCGGGACGCCTGCGCCCGGCGCCGGCGCAAGCGGGCCAAGGGGGCTTGCGACAGATCTATGGCGATGTGTGGGAGTGGACGCGCAGCGCCTTCGCCCCCTATCCGCGATTTCATCCGGCCGAAGGCGCGGTCGGCGAATACAACGGCAAGTTCATGTGCGGGCAGTTCGTGTTGCGCGGCGGCTCCTGCGCGACGCCAGCGAGCCACATGCGGGCGAGCTACCGGAACTTCTTCCCCCCCGACGCACGATGGCAATTCTCGGGGCTGAGACTCGCGGGAGACGTCTAATGCTCGACCTCGTCGAATCCAAACTCAGCCAGCACGAAGCGTTTCGCGCCGATGTGCTCGCGGGCCTGTCACAGCGACAAAAGACGCTGCCCAGCCGATGGCTCTACGACCAGCGCGGCTCGGAACTGTTCGAGGAGATCACCCGCCTCGACGAATATTATCTGACCCGGACCGAGACGGCGATTCTTCGCCGTCACGCCGAAGAGATGGCGTCGCTCTGCGGCGAAGGAACCGTGCTGCTCGAATACGGAGCGGGCGCGGCGATCAAGTCCGAAATCCTGATCGACGCCCTTCACGCGCCGCGCATGTACGCGCCAATCGATATCGCGGCGGATTTTCTCGCCGAGACGGTCGAGCGGTTTCGGGATCGGTTTCCCGATCTGCCGACGCGCCCGATCATCGCGGATTTCACCGCTGACTTTGACATTCCAGCCGACATTCCCGCTCGTCCCCGGGCTGCGTTTTTTCCTGGCAGCACGCTCGGCAATCTCCTGCCCACTGGACGCCTGCGCTCTGCTGCGCCGGATGCGCGAGCATGTGGGATCGAGCGGCAAGGCGATCATCGGCGTCGACCTGCGCAAGGACATTGAGACGTTGATCGCGGCTTACGATGACAAGCAAGGCGTGACCGCGGACTTCAATCTCAACCTTCTCGTCCGCATCGATCGGGAACTCGGCGGCGATTTTGCCCTCGATGCGTTCGCGCACGAGGCCCGGTGGAACGAGCGCGAGTCCGCAATCGAGATGCATATCGTGAGCCGGAAGCCGCAGGTGGTTT
Source organism: uncultured Alphaproteobacteria bacterium (assembly GCA_963726105.1). Lineage (GTDB taxonomy): Bacteria > Pseudomonadota > Alphaproteobacteria > Rhizobiales > Beijerinckiaceae > Roseiarcus. The sequence continues at coordinate 41,210 of CAVSBJ010000004.1, read as the reverse complement.
CCGTCGCTGGCCGCAGGTTCTCGTTTGCGGAAGGCGAGACCATCCATACGGAGACCTGCCGCAAGTTCGACGTCGCGGGCTTCGCCCATTCGGCGCAGCGGTCCGGATGGCGGGTGAGCCGACTCTGGAGCGATCCGGCTGAGCTTTTCGCCGTGTTCGGTCTTCGCGCGGAGGCGTGAGCGCGCTCACCACTTCTCCTTGAATGGCCGCGCTTCGACCTCGAAACTCCAGGCGGACCGGTCCTGTTTGACAAGGTCGGCGGCGATCGCCGCGACGCCTGACGGATCGATGTAAAAATCGTCCGGCCGGTCGCCGAACCGCGCCCGCGTCACCGGCCCGCCGACCACGCCGTCGACGATGATCAGCGCGACATGGATCCCCGCCGGCCAGAGATGGCGCGCCATCGATTCGGCGAGCGCGCGCTGCGCCATCTTGCTTTGAGCGAAGGCCGCGGCGCCGGCCGCGCCGCGCCGCGAGGCGGTCGCGCCGACGACGACGATCGCGCCCTCACCCTTTCGGCGCATGGCGGGAATGGCCTCGCGGCCGCAAAGAAAAAGGCCGAGCGTGTTGACGCGCCACGAGCGCTCGAGATCCTCGGCCTTGACCTCCTCGACATGGCCCCAGACGCCGGAGCCGGCGTTATAAACGAGCGCGTCCACGTCCCCGAGATCGGAGCGCATGGCGGCGAACGCCGCCTCGACCGAGGCCGCCTCGGTGACATCGCACGCGTAAGCCTTGGCGCCGGGCAGTTCGGCCGCGAGCTTCATCGTAAGCTCCGTGCGCCGCGCCATCAGCGCAAGGGAATATCCGTCCGCCGCGAAACGCCGCGCGAGCGCCTCGCCATTGCCGGGGCCGACGCCGACCACCGCGCATACGGGACGCCTGCTTCCATCCGCCATCGCTCACGACCTCCGCGGCCGGCCGGCGCGCCTTTAAACCCGCGCCGCTCCGCTCGAGGCTATCCTGCGCCGCTCGGCCGCGGCGCGCAACGATCGTTCCCGGTCGCGCTTGACGGGCGCCTGAGAACGCGCCAACTGAGTTCAATCCGTCCCGGCGACCAGAGCCGGACCAAGAGAACCAGAGGAAGCGCGAGGGCAGGCGATGTCGATTCATCCGTGGGTGAAGTCCTATCCCTCACACGTGCGCTGGAACGCGCCGCTCGAGCTCTCATCCGTACAGAGCGTGCTGGAGCAGGCCGCGGAGCGCTTCGGCCCGCGGCCAGCGCTCGATTTCATGAACAAGCGCACGACTTACGCGGAGCTCGAGGCGCTCGCGAACCGCGCGGCGGCCGGCTTCCAGAAGCTCGGCGTCGGGCCGGGCGTCCATGTCGGTCTCTTCCTCCCCAACACGCCCCACTACGTCATCGCTTTTTTCGGCGTGCTCAAGGCTGGCGGCGTCGTCGTCAACTACTCGCCCCTGGACGCGCTGCCGACGCTCCAATTGAAGATCGAAGACAGCGAGACCGACATCCTTGTCAGTCTCGACGTCGCCTCGCTCTATCCGCAGGCCGAGAAACTGCTCGCTTCAACCCGCCTCAAAACGCTGGTCATCGGCGAGTTCGCCGAGATGACGCCCGCGCCCGGGCCGGTCAAGGCGCAGATGACGGCGGCAGGCATGCTGGCCGAGGTCAAGCACGACGAGCGCCATATCGCGTTCCGCAATCTCATCGACAACGACGGCCGCTATCGGATCCACCCGCTTGGCGCGCTTACCGACGAACTCGCCGTCATCCAATATACCGGCGGCACCACCGGCTCGCCCAAAGGCGCGATGCTGACGCACGCCAATTTCACCGCGGCCTGTTCCCTCTATATGGAAGTGATGACGCGCGGCGAAGCAGGGTCTGCGCATCGGCGAGGAGCGCGTCTTGTGCATCCTGCCGCTTTTCCACATCTATTCGCTCACCGTCGTCATGCTGCTCGGCTTCAAGCTGGGCGCGGAATTGGTCCTTCATCCGCGCTTCGATCCCGCCGCGGCAGTCAAGGACATCGTCGAAAAGAAGATCACCGTCTACATGGGCGTGCCGACGATGCACGTCGCGCTGCTGAGCGTGCCCGGTCTCGAACAGATGGATTTTTCATCGCTGCGCGCGTGCGGTTCGGGCGGCGCGCCGCTGCCGGTCGCGGTGCAGGAACGGTTCGAAAGCGTCGTCGGCTGCCAGTTGAACGAAGGCTGGGGCATGACGGAGACGGCGCCGGCTGGAACCTTCAACCCGCGCGAGGGCGCAAGACGGCGCGGCTCCTGCGGCCTGCCTTATCCCGGCACGGAGATGAAGTTCATCGACGTCGCCAACCCCGAGCGCGAGGTCAAGCTCGGCGAGCGCGGCGAAATCTGCGTCAAGGGGCCGAACGTGATGAAGGGCTACTGGAAAAATCCCGAAGCGACGGCGAATTCGATGACCGCGGACGGTTTTTTTCGCACCGGCGACGTCGGCATCATGGACCCGGACGGCTTCGTCTACATCGTCGACCGGACCAAGGACATGCTGCTCTGCGGTGGGTTCAACGTCTATCCGCGCAACATCGAGGAGGCGATCTATCAGCATCCGTCGGTCGAGGAAGTGAGCGTCATCGGAATTCCGGACGACTATCGCGGCGAGACGCCGAAGGCCTTCGTCAAATTGAAGGCCGGGGCGCAGCCGCTCACGCTCGAGGCGATGAAGGCGTTCCTGAAGGACCGTCTCGGCAAGCACGAAATGATCGGCGCCATGGAGATCCGCGACGCCTTGCCCAAGACGCCGGTCGGCAAAATATCGAAGAAGGATCTGCGCGAATACGAAGCGCGCGCGCAGGCGGAGGCGTGAACGCTGAGCCGACCCGACTTCGCTTGCCACACAGGCGGATCCTTGACTGTCATGAGCGATGGATATACATTTGGCTCCGTGTGTATCTTAGGAGAAGACCATGCAGGTCGCGAAATGGGGCAACAGTCTCGCCATCCGGCTTCCCGCTGTTGTGGTGGAGGCCTTGCGGCTCAAGGAAGGCGACGAAATTGAAATTCACATCGCCGCCGCGCGCGAGTTTGGCGTGGCGCGGAAGCCAAGCCGACAAGATTTTTTGACTGAGCTGCGCGCCTACCGAGGGCGGCTGCCGCGGGATTTCAAGTTTGACCGGGAAGAAGCGAATGCCCGGTAGTTTCTTTGACACGAATATCCTTATTTACCTCGCGTCCGATGATGCGGCGAAGGCGGATCGCGCGGAAGCCATCGTGCGCGAAGGCGGGGCGATCAGCATTCAAGTGCTGAATGAAGTCGCCAATGTCGCTCGCCGGAAAATGAAGCTCACATGGCAAGAGACGCGCGGCTTTTTGTCATCATTGCGCGAGTTGTTGACCGTGCACCCGGTCACGGTCGACACGCACGAGCTTGGGCTCAGGTTAGCCGAGCGGCACCAGCTTGGCGTCTATGACGCTCTTATCGCCGCTTCCGCCCTCCTCGCCGAGTGCGACCGGCTGTGGTCCGAGGATATGCAGCATGGGTTGGCGATCGATAAGCGATTGCGGATCGTCAATCCGTTTCGCGCGACCGGCCGATGACACACCCGATTGAAGCCGCGCGGGGCTGTATTGCAATGATCACGGTGCGCCTCGATCGCATCAACCGTCCTTGACCGCCGCGCCGGATAATGCTGAGCGAAACGCCTGTCTTTTAGGAGTGGGCTCATGAAGGTCGCCAAATGGGGAAACGCCCTCGCCATCCGCCTGCCCATCGCCGTGGTGAGGGAGCTGGGGCTGAAGGATGGCGATCAGGTCGACATCCGCGTCTCCGGCGAGCGCGCGTTCGTCGTCGCGCGGGCGCCAAGGCCGATTGAATCGCCGGCGCCTGCCGGACATCAGGTTCCGACGCGTTGAGGCTGATGAGCGACAGACGCATGCGGCAGCCGGTCGGACGGCTTCGATGAAGCCCGCCGAAAGCCCTTCGGCGCTGAAGGTTCAGGCGACCCTCGGCGCCAAGTTCGAAGTTCTCGAGTTCGACTTGAGCACGCGCACCGCCGCCGACGCCGCCGCGGCGATCGGCTGCGAGGTCGCGCAGATCGCGAAGTCGCTGATCTTCCGCGGCGCGACAAGCGGGCAAGCGGTGTTGATCGTCGCTTCCGGCGTCGACCGGGTCGATGAGAAAAAAGCCGCCGCCGCGCTTGGCGAGCCGATCGTTCGCGCCGACGCCGATTTTGTCCGCGATGCGACGGGCTTTGCGATCGGCGGCGTGCCGCCGGTCGGCCACAAGGTGAAGCCGATCGTTCTCATCGAGGAATCGCTGCTCGGTTTCGATGAAATCTGGGCCGCCGCCGGCACGCCCAACGCGGTCTTTCGCCTGACGCCTGCGGATCTCGTCGAACTGACCGGCGGACGCACGGTCGCCGTGGCGCGCAAATAGAGGGCTCGACGTGGCTGCAAAGGGGACGCCTTCGGGAAAGATCAGGATCGGCGTCGGCGGCTGGACCTATGAGCCGTGGCGCGGCGGCGTGTTTTTTCCAAAGGGCCTGAGCCAGGCGCGCGAGCTCCAATATGCGGGTTCGAAACTGACCTCGATCGAGATCAACGGCACCTATTACGGATCGCAGAAGCCGGCGAGCTTCATGAAGTGGCATGACGAGACGCCGGACGATTTCATCTTCTCGGTCAAAGGACCCCGCTTCGCCACCAACCGCCGCATCCTCGCCGAAGCCGGCGAATTGGTCGAGCGCTTCTTCAAGACGGGCGTGACGGAGCTCAAGGCAAAGCTCGGACCGGTCAACTGGCAGTTCGCGACCAGCAAGCGTTTCGACGCGGACGATTTCGCCGCATTCCTGAAGCTCTTGCCCAAATCGGTCGATGGCCTCGCCATCCGCCATGGGGTCGAGGTCCGCCACGAGAGTTTCAAACATCCCGACTTCATCGCCCTTGCGCGCGAGCATGAGGTCGCGATCGTCATGGCCGGCGACGCTGACTATCCGCAGATCGCCGACGTGACCGCGCCGTTCGTCTACGCGCGCATCATGGGAACGAAAGAGACCGAGGAGCATGGCTATTCCGCCGCGGCGCTCGATCAATGGGCGAGCCGCGCCAGGACCTGGGCCGCCGGCGGCTCGCCGAAAGATCTCGTGACCGTGGCGCCGGCGGCGAAATCCGACGCCGGCCGCGATGTCTTTCTCTATGTCATCAGCGGCCACAAGGAGCGCAATCCCGCGGCCGCGATGGCGCTGATCGAATGGGTCCGCTGACCCTCAGCTCTTGATGAACGCGAGAAGATCCGCGTTGATCACGTCGGCATGGGTGGTCGGCATGCCGTGCGGATAGTCCTTGTACGTCTTCAACGTTCCATGGCTTGAGCAGCTTCGCCGAGAGCGGACCCGCGTCGGCATAAGGCACGATCTGGTCGTCCTCGCTGTGCATGACCAGCACCGGCGCATTGATCTTTTTCAAGTCCTCGGTGAAGTCGGTCTGCGAGAAGGCGACGATGCCGTCGTAATGCGCCTTGGCGCCGCCCATCATGCCCTGGCGCCACCAGTTCCAAACCACAGGCTCGATCGTTTTCACGCCCGGCCGGTTGAAGCCATAGAACGGGCCAGCCGGCAGATCGTAATAGAACTTGGATCGGTTGGCGGCGAGCTGCTTTTGCAGATCGTCGAAAACGCTCTTGGGCAGACCGTTCGGGTTCGCCGCTGTCTTCACCATCAACGGCGGCACGGCGCTGATGATCGCAGCCTTCGCCACGCCCTTTTCACCGCGCCGCGCCAGATAGCGCACGACTTCGCCCCCGCCGGTCGAATGCCCGATATGGATCGCGTCCTTGAGATCGAGCCGGTCCGTCACCGCAGCCAGGTCGTCGGCGTAATGATCGAGATCATGTCCGTCGGCGACTTGCGTCGATCGGCCATGGCCGCGCCGGTCATGGGCGATGACGCGATAGCCGTGGCCGAGGAAGAACAGCATCTGCGCGTCCCAATCGTCGGCGGAGAGAGGCCAGCCGTGGCTGAACACGATCGGTTGGCCTTCGCCCCAATCCTTGTAGAAAATCTCGACGCCGTCGCTCGTGATGACTGTCGGCATGCTCGGCCTCCCTCGCGCAAATCTGAAAGCCAAAGGGTTTCCAGTCGCGAAACGCTATCGGAGGGGGGGCGCGAAGGCGACCCGCAAAATGAGAGCCGACGGCTTCAATCTCAGATGGACGGGACGAGGCGCGCGATCAGACAGCCTCCGCCTTGCGGCCCCTATCGCCGCCGCAAGGGAACGCGCCGCCAATCCCGCGCCCGAGCGCCCGAATCCCACCGGTGATGGCGGCGCTCATGCCGCCAACGCCATAACGCTCGAGCGGCGCAAGCTGGGCGTGAAGGTCGTGAATCCTGAGTCGCATCACCAGCGGCACATTGCCCCGCTGGAGGTTCGGCGAACCGAGCATCGACTTGTCTCCGAAGGCTTTCATCCGTCTCGAAGGATAGAGACCGGCTCTGACCGCAATATGACGGGCTCGAGACCTCAACAGGATACGAACAAGGCGCCTCTTGGTTTCGCGGGCGGCGGCGTCGATTGCGTTCGGCGATCCGGACCCGGCGATGAATCGGGCCTTTTCGAGAGCGCGACAACGGCTTCGCTCGCGCCCCATTTGACCGCGGGCGGCCTCGAGCGCCGGCGCGTCAGGGCAATCGCGACACGTAATGAGCCAGCGCCTTCATCTCTTCGTCGCCGAGCGGATACACCACCTCCGCCATGCCCGCGGCGCCGGTGGACGTTCGAGCGCCGGATTTGAAATCGCGCAGGGCGTGGTAAACATAATCCTCGCGCTGACCCGCCAGCCGCGCAATGTTGTCCACCCCCTCGAAATGATCGCCGTGGCAGTTCGTGCAGTGGATCCCCTGCGCGATCTTGCCGCCAAGCTCGGTGTCCTGGGGCGCGGTGTCCGGCGACGTCGACCTGTTGGGCGCCGGCAGCGAAGCAAAATACGCCGACACGTTGCGCAGGTCGTCGTCGCTGAGCTGTTGCGCCATTGCGTTCATGGTCTCGTTTTTGCGCACGCCCTTGCGGAAGAACACAAGCTGGAACTGCAGGTAGAGGTTCGGCTCTCCCGCCAGGTTCGGGATGTTCTTGTCGGCCGCGAGCCCGTCCGCGGTCGCGACGCCATCGGCGCCATGGCAGGCGAAGCACCCCGCGGCCTCGGCCCTGGCCTTGCCGAGCTCCGGTTGCCCTTCCCCCGCCATCGCGGCGACGGGAACGGTTAGGCTGAACGCCACGATAAGCCGAAACGGGATTCGCATCGTTGAAAGGTTCTCACAATCTTGGTGCATGGATACAAACTTGGTGCATAGAAACGAACTCGCCCTGGCGCGTTAATTCGCCAGGGCGAGGATTGATCCCGACGGGGACGATTACTTACGACTCGGACTTACGACTCGTCCTTACGACTTGCCATCGTACCAGATGCGATAGATCGCGCCGGCCTGATCATCCGAGATCAGGAGCGAGCCATCCATCGGGTTGATCGCCACATCAGCCGGGCGGCCCCAGTACTTGTTGTCCTTGATCCAACCCCAGGCCAACGGCTCCTGCGAGATGTTCTTGCCGTCCGGGTCGGTCTGGATACGCATGATCCGCGCGCCGGTGTGCGAGAACTGGTTCCAGCCGCCATGCTCGGCGAGCAAGATGTTGTTCTTGAACTCAGCCGGGAAGTTGTTCCCGGTGTAGAACTTCATCCCGAGCGGCGCCATGTGCGGCCCGATGTTCAGCGCCGGTGGGGTGAACTCGTCGCACTTGTGGCCCATGGCGTATTTCGGGTCCGGAATGTCACCCTGGTGGCAATACGGATAGCCAAAGTGCTGACCCCACCGGGTCAGGTGGTTGAGCTTGTCGGACGGGATGTTGTCGCCCATCCAGTCGCGCGCATTCTCGGAGAACCAGAGCTGGCCGGAGCGCGGATCGACGTCGCCGCCGACGCTGTTGCGCTGGCCGAGCGCAGCCACTTCCGACAGACCCTGATCCGGGTTGACGTGGCGATACTGCGCCGTGCCGGACGGGATCATGCAGACGTTGCAGGGCGGCCCGACGGGAATGTAGAACCAGCCCGGCGACTGCGGGTCGGCCACCATGTACTTCCAGCCGTGCGAGGTGTACGGCGGGAAGTCGCTGTAGACGACCTCGCCCTTCGGGTTGTCGAGATTGTCGGCGATATCCTTGTAGCGATAGATCTTGTCGATGTCGGTGACGTAGAGGTTGCCGTTGTAGTAGCCGATGCCGGTCGGTTGCCGCAGTCCCTTGATGATGGTCTTCGACACCCACTTGTCGCCCTGCTTCTTCAGGGCGAACACGTGGTCGGTCCAGCAGCCGACATAAAGCGTGTTGTCGCTGCCGAACACCATCTGGCGAGCGCAGTCGAGCTGATCCGCCAGGACTTCGATATGGAAGCCCGGCTGCAGCTTGATATTGTCTTTGACGAGGCCCACGAGTTCGTCATGAGGCGTCGGCAGGGGCTGGCCAGGATAGGGATGCGTGCCGTGCTGCTGCACCGTCTCGTCGCCCATGAACCAGTCTGCGGGCGGGTGCTCCCAATAATCGCGGGCATTGCCGTTGTACTTGATCAGCGCGTCGTCGGCGCGCGCCGGAACGGCCGACGCCATTCCCACCGCCGCGAGCCCTGCAACGCCCACCAGCGTCGGCAGCCATTTCAGCCTTCCAAATCGCATCGTTTCCTCCTCACACCCTCGTTTTTAATTACACCGACGGATCACCGCCGCACCCTACCTTGACCTCGCGCATTGGCGAGGCGCTGTAGATCGAAAGACACTACGTGCGCCCGACATCTTTGACAACGCCATACCGGCTGGACGCGCTAAAAATAAACTCGTGTCAGGGCTTGTCGGATTCGTCGGGAGTTTATCCCGGCGACGCGGAGCGCTCATTCGGCTCGGCAGCGATAACGCCTTCGTGAACTCGGCGTCAGTCAGACGGATCGCGCCATCAAGCGTGCCGCTCACAGCCAGGCTCCGATGAGACTCGTCAGTTCCGGCCGACCCTAGCCCGGCGGCTGCAGCGGCACGAATGGATTGATCACGTCGTCGCGTTCGACAAGCCGCTGCGTCTCGAGCATCGCCTGGAACGGGCCGCCCGACCGGCTGACTGTCGCCACGAAGCGCTCATTCGGCTCGGCAGCGATAACGCCTTCGTGAACTCGGCGTCGTCAGACGGATCGCGCCATCAAGCGTGCCGCTCACAGCCAGGCTCCGATGAGACTCGTCAGTTCCGGCCGACCCTAGCCCGGCGGCTGCAGCGGCACGAATGGATTGATCACGTCGTCGCGTTCGACAAGCCGCTGCGTCTCGAGCATCGCCTGGAACGGGCCGCCCGACCGGCTGACTGTCGCCACGATCAGTGCGTAGCTGTTCAGCGGCGATCCCGACCACACATGGGTGACGCGAATGCGCACCGTGCCATCGGGAATGTTGACGGTCTTGTCGTCGGCTGGCTTCACTTCGATGCCAGGACCGTTGGCCTGCGCCACCAGTTTCGCATAGGCTGCGTCGACCTCGCTTGGGTCCGCCTTCTGCGCCCAGGCGACACAGGATTCCGGATCGAGCCGCGTGGCCAGCACGAACCGCCCGGCCGGATCGGGCACCGCCCAGGCCTTGCCGGAACCAGGCACGCCGCCGCCGGCGAACGAGATCATCTTGCCGTCCTTGTTCGGCCTGCCCGCAAACACCGAGAGCGCCTGAGGATTGGTGATCGGCAACAAATTCTGGCTGTCCGCCCAGTCCCACACCGACGTGAGATGACCGAACTTGGCCAGGCAGACATCGCTAAACAGCTTTACGAAATTCGTCGCGGACTCATCGGCCCGCGCCGGCTGCCCAACCAGCGCGAGCGCGGCGGCCGCGGCGAATGCAAGTCGCTTCATGGGACGTTTCCTCTTGGCAAGCCGTGAGTGGTAGCGCGATTTGGCGGACTTGAACAGCGGATCTAAAACACCGTCACGCCCACTCGCCTTTGCGGAACACCGGCGTGCGGGCGCCGTTCGCATCGAGGCCGTCGATGTCGATTAAGTCCGAGCCGATCATCCAGTCGATATGGATCATGCTCTTGTTGCCGCCGCGCTCCGCGATCTCGTCGGGGCTGAGCTTCGCGCCGTCGACGAAGCACTTCGCGTAGCATTGCCCGAGCGCGATGTGGCAGGCGGCGTTCTCGTCGAACAGCGTATTGAAGAACAAAAGACCGCTCTTAGAGATCGGCGACGAGTGCGGCACCAGCGCGACCTCGCCAAGCCTGCGCGCGCCCTCGTCGCTGTCGAGCACCTTGTTCAACACGTCCTGCCCACGCGCAGCCTTCGCTTCGACAATGCGTCCAGCCTCAAAGCGGACGGCGATGTCGTCGATCAGCGTGCCCTGATAGGAGAGCGGCTTGGTGCTGGCGACATGGCCCTCGACCCGGCGCGCATGCGGGGTGGTGAAGACCTCTTCGGTCGGAATGTTCGGATTGCAGGTGACGCCGTTTTTCGCCGTCGCCGCGCCGCCCTGCCAGTCGTGGCCGTCGGCGAGCCCGATGGTCAGATCCGTGCCCGGACCGGAATAATGGAGCGCGTGAAATTGTCTTGCGTTCAGCCATTCCGTCCGGCGGCCGAGCGCCGCATTGTGCGTGGCCCAGGCTTGAACCGGATCGGCATTATCGACGCGGGAGGCGGAGAAGATCGCTTCCGCGAGCCTGCCGACAGCGACCTCCTCCTCGTCGCCCGGAAAGACACGGCTGGCCCACGAGGCGGTCGGATAGGCGACGATGTTCCAGTTGATGTCGAAGCCGGCGATCTTCTCCAGCGCCGGCTGGTAGGCGATCGAGTTGGCCTTGTTGGCGCGCGCGACCTTGGCCGGGTCTTCCTGCGACAAGAGCATCGGATCGTCGCCGACGATGGCGAGCCGAGCCGTGTTGGCGGCGAAAGCTTTTCCGACGCCTTCATAGAGCCAGCCCGGCGCGCGGTCGAAGCTCGCGTCAGGAGCGAAACGATAGCGCGCGAGCGTGATCTCCTCGTCGGAGAGGATCGGCGTCACCAGGCCAGCGCCCGCCTTGTAGGCCTCGGCCACGATCCGCCGCGCCAGCGGCAGCGCCGAGACCGGCGCGGTCAAGAACAAGTCCTGCCCCGGTTGAAGTCGCAATCCGACCTTGACCGCCGTCTCGGCCAGCCGCTCGAGTTTCTGGGGATCGATCGACGGGAAATTGCGCTGGTGGGTGGTCATGGGTGGGCTCCGAGGCGATGTTCGCGCCTCGACCGTCTCCTAAGACCGTGGCCCTCTGAGGGCCATGGGGTTGCAAGATGAGGAGAATTAAGCCGCCGGCGAGGGACGGGCAACGAGTTCTTGCTAAAAATCAGAACCACACTGCTCTGCCGCACATACCCAATACAGGTGACGCATTCATATTTATGTTTCGGTAATTCGACTTGGCACTCTGTCGAAACGAGCGAAACAGCCTCCGGTGGACAATTCGAAACAGGTAATTATGCGTGTGTCACCGCGATCCGGATCCGGTCTGCATCGCTAGCCGAATCAGTTACTTAGTTTGAACACCAGGAGTAAGAACCAACTGGTGGAAGTTGTTGCCGCCTCCAGGGATAACCCTATAGAGGCACATATATTGGTCGCTTTTCAATGTTCGTGAGCCGGTCGGTGCGCACATACAGGCCACCAACTTGTTCACGCAACCTTGGCCCCGGTCTTCTTGCAGCGCGGTATATCCAGACGGTATTTTGCAATTGCACTCTGAAAAAGCCTGCGCCGCACTAGGTTGCAGTGAGATACCCGCCAGCGCGATCAAGAAGAGTAACCGTTCTCCCAGCGACGCCCGCGCAAGAACCTTAGGCCTCATCGCTTCCAGGCTGTCGCTAGCGATCCAAAATGGAACCATCGCGCTATCCCCTCCCGCTTTGCGGTGAGTCACTCGTGGCTAGTATCTACGATGCCGGAGCACCCCCGTATTTTGCCGTTGACTTGCGTATCCCAACCGCTCAACTATTCCGCGATAAAAATGCAATCCCATAACGCAAGCTAAAACACTGTCAAGCAGATTTCGTATCTCGGTCGATGGTCGGGCCGCCAGTCAATTCTCAAAGGTCGTCCGACGTGATTTCCGCTTGAGGACCGACGAGCACCGACTCGCAGGGGCCCGCTAAAGCGCTTACCCGGCAGAAATACCGGGATAGAGACGGGGCGACGATTAGCCCTTGGGCGCGAGAGATCCGCGAAAGACCGTAGCAGGGCGAAGCTCATGCGATTTTGCCTCGCAAGTTGTCTGCAAACGCCGTGCATATTTTCCGATTTCTGGCCATCGAGTGGCCACGATCGGCCTCTTCAGAGGAGTGCCTGGCGGTAGCCGGCGTGTCTGCCATGAGGCCAAGCTGAGAACGTACATCGAGTGGCATCTGGGAGAACACCATGGCGCGCGTCTTCATCACCGGTTCGTCCGACGGCCTCGGCCTCATGGTCGGCCAGCTTCTCGCCGATCAGGGACATCGGGTCGTGCTGCATGCGCGCAACGACGCGCGCGCCGCCGACGCCAGAAAGGCCGCGCCCAAGGCCGAAGCGGTCGCGGTCGGCGACCTTGAGAGCATCGCCGCGACGAAGGACCTCTCGGCCGAGGTCAACGCGCTTGGGCCTTTCGACGCCGTCATTCACAACGCCGCTGTCGGCTATCGCGAAGGGCAGCGCTTAACCAGCGACGGCTTGCCGCATGTCTTCGCCATCAACACGCTCGCGCCCTATGTGCTGACCATGCTGATCGAACGGCCGAAGCGCCTCGTCTATCTGAGCTCAGGCATGCACGAGCGCGCGAACGCCAATCTCGACGATATTCTTTGGCGCAAGCGCCGATGGGACGGATCGACCGCCTACGCCGAGAGCAAGCTGCACGACGTCCTGCTCGCCTTCACGGTCGCGCGCCTCTGGACGAACGTGCTGTCGAATGCGGTGACCCCCGGTTGGGTCGCGACCAAGATGGGCGGCGCCGGCGCGCCCGACGACATGACCCAGGCGCATCTCACGCAAGCGTGGCTCGCGACCAGCGAGGATGCCGAGGCGAAGACCAGCGGCGGCTATTTCCATCACCTGAAGCGTCGCGAGCCCAACCCCGAGACGCGGGAGATCTCGGTGCAGGACAGGCTCATCGACATCTGCCAGGAGATTTCCGGAATCGCCATGCCGTGGAGTTGAGAGAGCGTACTGCAATTCGCAGCGCGTCGCCGTGGCCCGTTGGGAAGGCCAGGCGTCTCTCGACACGCCACGAGATCGCGATGACGGCCAGTCGCCGTTCAACCGCGCCCGTCTCCTAGCGCGTGCGTGCGTTACCGGTATGGTGCGTGGCGCCGAAGCTGTTCGACATCAGTTCGTCGTACAACTTATCGGTCTCCTGCGCCTGGCCTGGCGTAAATTCGCCTCCCGCGCCTCGGGTCGGCTGATGCTTGACCCCGTTCTGAATCGGCCAGCCGCCGCCATGGAGCGGCGCGTGAGAATCCTGGGCAGTCGCCTGCTGCGCCAGGCATGAAAGCCCCCCAGCTAGGGCGCCGACAATGATCGTTTTGTGTAACATCGAGGGAATCCGGTCTCCGTCGCGCAGCAACACCTGACGATTGAGAAGCGATAAACGAAACTTTGGATGATGGAAAATGCCGCGGCGCGACCCTGCGCGACTTCACCCCACCCGTCCCCTCGAGGGGGCCAGGCTGCAACGGCGCCGCGACCTCCTGAAAGGGCCCCATGATGACCGCCACGCCCGACGCTGACCCGACCTGGCCCGATCTCTCCTATGGAGGCTGGAGCGACACGCTCGCGACCTTGCAGCTCTGGACCCAGATCGTCGGCAAGATCCGGCTGACGCTGACCCCCTGGCTCAATCATAGCTGGCAGACGCCGCTTTATGTCACCGCCCGGGGACTCTGGACATCGCCGATCCCGATCGGGGCCAAAATCTTCGACATCGAGTTCGATTTCATCGGTCATCGGCTCGCCGTGCGAACCAGCCGAGGCGCCGAACGGTTCCTGCCGCTCAAGGCCCAGTCGGTCGCCGATTTCTATGGCGCGACCCTTGATCTCCTCGACAGCATGGGCGTGCCCGTCGCGATCAGGCAGACGCCGAACGAAGTTCCGGGTCCGATCCGCTTTTCAAAGGACCGGACGCACGCCGCCTATGACGCGGCCGCCGCCAACCGGTTCTGGCGCGCGCTCGTGCAGGCGGACCGAATCTTCAAGCTCTTTCGCAGCGGATTCATCGGCAAGGCGAGCCCGGTTCATTTCTTCTGGGGCAGCTTCGATCTCGCAGTGACGCGGTTCTCCGGACGCCCCGCCCCGCCCCATCCGGGCGGGGTGCCGGGACTGCCCGACGATGTCGTGCGCGAAGCCTATTCGCACGAGGTCAGCAGCGCCGGGTTCTGGCCGGGAAACGAGGCCTTTCGGCGCGCGGCCTTCTATTCCTACGCCTATCCTGAACCGGCTGGCTTTCGCGACCGAAGGGTTTCCCCCGGCGCTGCTTTTGACCCAACGCTTGGCGAGTTCATTCTTCCCTACGACACGGTCGCGCAAGCGCGCGATCCGGACGCCTTGCTGCTCGACTTCCTGTCGGCGACCTATGCGGCCGCAGCCGATTCCGCAGGCTGGGATCGCGCGGCTCTCGAATGCCCGCTTGGCGTTCCCGGACGGGTCCGCCCGATCTAGCGCGGGCAAGATCGCGCGGGGAGCCTTATGCCTTTCTTACATTTGGCGCCCTGATTCCCTCTCGAACGCTTACGCCTCCCGGCGCATCTTTCGTCGTGTGACGACATGGAGACGCGTTCTGATGCGCAATTTGCTTTTGGATCGGGTGAACGCGGAGAGACGAGACCATCCGTTCGAGCATCGTCGCTTTCGACGCGATCCCTATGAAATCGATCCGCCGGCGCCGTTGCAGATCTTCACCCGTCTCGGCCTGCTCCTGGTGATTGCGCTCGCATTCGGCCTGGTTGCCGAGCTTCTGGCCCGACTGCCGCCCCAGTGATCGGCGGACAAAACAACGACTTCAGGCGAAGGACCCGCGAAGACAGGGCCGGTCGCCTGACGCCGATCGCGCCGCTCAGCCGTCTTCGACACGCCGCTCGGCGACGAAGGCCTCCATGGCGCGGACGATCGCGTGCTTGACGCCGTCGCGGCCCGAGGGTCCGGCGGCGGGAGCGGCGAGTGGGGGAAAGGCGAACCCGAAAGTCGGGCAAGGGCGCGCGCCGCGTTCGAGCCAGTAGGCGTCGTAGCTGCAGATTTTGGGATCGTTGCGAAGCGTGCCGCGGACATGCAGCGCATCGCTGACGGCGTGGACCGGATTTGCGCCCAGGGCCGGCGCGAGCGCCCGCGCCGCGAGCAGCGTCGCGTCCTTCGGCCGCAGGCCATGGAGGCTGCGGGTGGCGTCGATCACCATGCGCTTGCCGCCCTCGCTCGGCCCTTGCAGACCGCCGATCGCCAGCGCCAGACGTCCCTCGAGGCTGACCAGGTTGAAGGTGAGGCGGGCGAGCGGCGTCAGCTCGCCTTCGCGCACGAGCACGATCGCCAACTCGCCTTCGCGATGGGTCTGCTCCATCACAGCGTTGGCGAGATAGAGCCGGAAGCGCGAATCCTTCCTGCCCCGCAAGGTCACGAGTTCGAGCGCCTCTCCGCGCCACAGCGAGCCGAGCGCGTCCCGCTCGATGAGCGAGGCGATCGCGCGATGATGGTCGAGGAGGAAACGCAGACGGGCGGCCGGACGGAGCCGCCGGCGCAGATAGCCGTGCAGCGGCTTCGACAGCACCCGCGAGCGATGAACGTCTCCGCCGTGGTCGCGATAGAGTTTCTCGGCCTTCCGGCTCCACTCCCACGCGACGCCCGGGGCAAGCAGAGCGCGCAGCCAGAATCGGCGCATGCCGCGGTCACCGAGGGCCGAGAGGCCCCGAGATCTATAAGATGGGATCGTCCACGCGGTCACGTCAGGCGCCTCGATGCGCCAGTCATTCCGGGGATTGGAAGAAACCCAGTTGACGGACGCTTCGAGGCTTCAAATCAAGCGGGCATGGCGCGACGGCGGCCGAAAGATCAACATTTCCCAATGTTCGCCCCGTGGCCGCGACAGTCCCCGCGATGCACGAGCCGGGGCTCGTCTTCCGCAGTTCTCCCAGGAACCCGGCGACGATGACTGGCCTATGGGTTTTGAATTGCGGGGGATCGCGCGACGCCGTTGTCTTCGTCTTGGGCAAAAGTCACCCCGACGAACGCCTGATGTCCGCAGCTTGAGCTAGGCTCGGGGAGCCTACGCGTCCTTAGGGTCGAGAAGATACTGAACACACTGACGCACCATCACGGAGATCGACACGCCGTTCAGATCAGCCGCGAGCTTGAGCTTCTGAAAGGTCTGCGACGTGAAGGTCACCGCGACTTCTCGAGTCCCCGGCGACAGCGGTGTCCGAGTGGCGAGCACGCCCGCTCGTTGATACGAGCGCCTCATTATCTTCTGGCCGGTTTTCGGCGACGCCATGGCCTTAGTGGATTCCCGCGGTGGCTTCTTCATCTTCCGCTCAATCCTCACGAGTGACTTCAGGTATCATCTTCAGGTAGGCGACCTGTCCGCGGACCGTCGTCGTCCGAAAAGCATCCCCGCCTCGACACAAGCGCCCTGCGCACTCCCGCCCGCCGTAGATGGGCATAAGCGTGGTTGCTGAAGACTATATTACTGATTCAATCTGCCAGTAAACATGAATCGGGATGGGGGCCGTTCCCGCACCCGTGATTCCCTCCGTTACCGGCTGCGCCAGCAACGCACGTCTTTGTGTCAGTCGTCGAAAAAACGATTCCGCACTGTAACGCCAAGGTCACAGTTTATGCAACCAATTTGGTTGTATTCGGACTAAGCCGATTCGCGTTCCAACGCGATCGCGCCGCCATCGGTGCAGGACAACCGATAAAAACCCAATAAAATCAATATTTAGATATGATTTGGTGCGGTCAAGAGGACTCGAACCTCCACTCCGGTTAAAGAACTAGCACCTCAAGCTAGCGCGTCTACCAGTTCCGCCATGACCGCACTTTTCGCTCTGCGTCAGGCGGCGCGAAGCGAAGGCGGTCGTCTAACAAATCGCTTTCGCGATGACAAGCGAGAGCGGTTTCGGCCAGGCGGCCCCCAAATCCGGAGATCCATATCGTCGCGCCACAGGGTCGCGCCACGCGGATCAATATCCTGACGCCCACGGCGGCGGCTCGTAATAGGGGCCGGCATAGGGGCCTGGCGGGCCTGGATAGGGTCCTTGCGGTCCCGGTCCATACGAATCGTAATAGGCGCCATCCGCCTCCGGCGGGGCCTCCGCGCGCATGGACTCGCCTTCCTGCAGCACGACGACCCGTGTTCCAACTGGGGCGCGGTTGTAGAGATCGATGATGTCCTGATTGAACAGGCGAATGCAGCCGCTGGACACCTTCTGGCCGATCGTCTCCGGTTCGATCGTGCCATGAAGGCGGAAGTAGGTGTCCTGATTGCCGCGATAGAGGTAGAGCGCGCGCGCCCCGAGCGGATTGTTGATGCCGCCCGGCAGTCCGGCGGTGTAATGCGCGTAGATCGGCATCCGGCGAATCATGTCTCCGGTTGGCGTCCAGTGCGGCCATTCGGCCTTTCGGCCGATGACGGCGTTGCCGCGGAAGTTCAGCGCCTCCTCCCGGCCGACCCCCACCGTGTAGCGCATCGCCGTGCCGCCCGGCTCGACGAAATAGAGATGCCGTTCACCGATCATGACGACGATCGTGCCCGGCCGATAGGGACCGGAGAAGGCGACTTGACGGCGAAGCACCGCGGGATCGATCCGGGACATGTCGAGGGCCGGAATTTCGTGCCCGTGGTCATTGATCGGGCCATATTCGGACGGGTTCCCGAAGCCGGACCCGAACGGAATTCCGCCCTGGCTCGCGCAACCGCCAAGCAGGACCGAAATTCCGGCAAGAAGGCTTCGTCGGTCGACACGCACGGTCATTGTTCAGCCCCCTCGAAAGCCCCTGGTCGGCACAGCCCCGCCGCGCGCCGATTCGCGGCATTGCGACGATCCTCATGTCCTTACTGATCTTTCCGGTCCCGTCTAGCCCGCAGATACGCCTTGAAGGTCGCCTCGCGGGCGGCGGGATCGCCCCCGTCCAGAGCGAGGGGAAGGGCAATCGTCGAGCCCGACTCCGGCGGCGTCCTCACGCGCGATAACGCCCATGGAGCTTCCCGGCCACCGCCGGCCGTCTCGGTCGAACATCGCCGGCGCGTGCTCGCGCTTTTCACATTCGCGTGAAAGCGGGCAATGCGTTCACGTCGCGCCGTCGCTCGGGCTCATGGATTGGAGCGCCCGCTCGCGACACGATGTCGCCGCCGAGGCGACGAACGGCGAATGGCGACCGGCGCGCGCCTGCGCCGCCGAAATCCTCAATCGAACCGCCGGAGACCCCCGCCTACTCCGCTCTGCGCGCGAAGCGCAAAATGTCCGGCGCCGGCGCCTCGCCCTCGCGCGAAAAGTCCATGGATTCGATCCGCTCGCTTCGCCGCGCAACCCGCGCGCTCGCCACGCCAACGCCAGCGAGGTCCTCCTGCGCCTGACGGAAATGGGTCTCGAGCTTGCCCGCGCGTTCGACAAGCAGCCGCACGTCGTTCATGAGCTTGCCGACCTCGGCCTGGATTTGATGCGCCTCGTCGCGCATGCGCGCGTCGCGCAGGATCGCCTGCGCCACACTGATCGCCATCATCATCAGAGTCGGCGAGACGATGACGACGCGCATCCGGTGAGCCTTCTGCACCAGTTCGTCGAAATGGTCGACGAGATCGGAATAGATCGCTTCCGAGGGCACGAACATCAGCGCCACGTCCTGGGTCTCGCCGGGCAGGAGATAGCGCTCGGCGATGTCCTTGACGTGCTTGCCGACGTCCGTCCGCACCCGAGCATGCGCCGTCTTGCGCGTCTCGTCGTCGCGCGCGGCGCTCAAGGCGGTGAAGCCTTCGAGCGGGAACTTGGCGTCGACGGCGAGCAGTCGCGTATCGCCCGGCAGGCGGATGACGCAATCGGGGCGGGCCCGGTTGGAAAGGGTGAACTGGAACTCGTAGGCGCCCACGGGCAAGCCGTCGCGCACGATCGCCTCCATCCGCCCCTGACCGAAGGCGCCGCGCGACTGCTTGTTGGCGAGAATGTCCTTGAGCGACACGACTTCGCGCGTCATTTCGCTCAGGCGCGACTGCGCCGCGTCGATGACGGCGAGGCGTTCATTCAGCTTGCCCAGATTTTCGCCGGTCGTCTGCGCCTGGGCGTCGAGCCCCGCGCCGAGCCGCGCCCCGACCGAATCGAGCCGGTCGGCGACGACGCGAGCGAGGTCCGTCTGCCGCGACCCGAGCCATTCCGACATGCCGCCGATACGCCCGCCCAGTTCGGCGCTCGACTGCGCAAGCGCGGCGAACCGCGCCTCGATCGCCTCCTGCCGTTCGTCGGCGATCTCCCGCTCGCGCCGTCGCGCAGCGCCAGCGCGCCAGAGGGCGATCAGGCTCGCCGCCGCCAGCACAGCCAAGAGCGACAAAGCCGCGCCAAGCGCCTCGGAGACAGAGATCGGGACGCCGTCGATGAGAGCGAGGGGGCCGGTAGTCATTTGTGCCTCGCCAACGCCCTCTGCGTCATGGCCGCCCCCAGACTGTGATCCGGGGGCGGCCATGACAGCGGCTTTTCGCGAATTGATTAGGAACAAAATAAGAACACGTTTGACCGTGCCTGTCCAGCCGATTATCAGTCCCCGCGCCTCTCCCGCTAAAAGTCCCGCATGGCCCTCAAACCGATCATCATTTTGCCCGATCCCAAGTTGCGTCTCGTCAGCAGAAAGATCGAGCGCGTCGACAACGATCTGCGCAAGCTGATCGACGACATGATCGAGACCATGCACGAC
This sequence comes from uncultured Alphaproteobacteria bacterium, assembly GCA_963726105.1. Lineage (GTDB taxonomy): Bacteria > Pseudomonadota > Alphaproteobacteria > Rhizobiales > Beijerinckiaceae > Roseiarcus. The sequence goes on along the minus strand of CAVSBJ010000004.1, from coordinate 21,333 downwards.
GCGCCGGGCGTGGGACTGGCCGCCATTCAGGTCGCCGAACCACTTCGCCTTCTGGTCGTCGACACCGCAAAAAAAGACGAGCCGCCCGACCCGCAGGTGTTCATCAACCCCGAGGTCGTGTGGTCGTCGGAGGAGCGCTCAGTTTACGAAGAGGGCTGCCTTTCCATTCCTGAATATTACGCCGAGGTCGAGCGGCCCGCGTCGGTGCGCGCCCGCGCGCTTGACCGCCAGGGAAAGGAGCGCGAGATCCTGGCCGAGGGCCTGCTCGCCACCGTCCTTCAGCACGAGATCGACCATCTCGATGGCGTTCTGTTCATCGACCACATCTCCAAGCTCAAGCGCGACCGGGTGATCAAGAAATTCCAGAAAGCCGCCAAGCGCGCCGGCGACGGCTCGCATGTGCTGTGATCCGCGCGCGCCGGTTTTGAACCGGCCCGTCCAGTCGTCTGAAATGGGTTCAATCGTCAGGGAGCATGCTCATGCAACGCGTCGCGATTCTCGGTCTTGGCGTCATGGGAGGCGGCATGGCCGCCAATTGGCTCGCCAAAGGTTTCGAGGTTTCGGTCTGGAACCGCACCGCCGCCAAGGCCCACGCGCTGGCTGGCAAGGGCGCCAAGGTCGCGGCGACCCCTCGCGAAGCGGCTCAGGGCGCTGACTTCATCTTCGCCATGGTGGCTGACGACGACGCCTCGCGATCCGTCTGGCTCGGCGCCGATGGCGCGCTCGCAGGAGCGAAGAAGGGCGCGATCGGCGTTGAATCGAGCACGTTGACTCCCGACTGGATCCGCGAGCTTGGCCGTCACGCAGCGACCAAGGGATGCGGCTTCCTCGATGCGCCGGTCGGCGGCAGCCGGGCGGCGGCGGAGGGCGGGGAGCTCAGGTTCTTTGTCGGCGGCGACCCCCAAACCTACGAGGCTGCGCGCCCCGCGCTTGCGGCGGTCGGCAGCAAGATGGATCGGCTCGGCCCTCTCGGCGCGGGCGCGACCTGGAAGCTCATCAACAACCAGCTCGCCGCGGGTCAGGTCGCCGCGCTCGCCGAAGCGCTCGAGGTCGCCAAAAAGGCCGGCTTCAGGAACGAGCAGATCTCCGAGCTCATCCTTGGCGGCGCCCCGGCGAGCCCGATCGTCAAGCTCAAGCTGCCACGGATGCTGGCGCAGGATTTCGAGCCCGCGGATTTCGCGCTCAGTCTCATGCTGAAGGACGCTCGCTACGCGGCGGCGCTCGCCCATTCGCTGGGCGCGCCCGCCGGCATGATCGAGGGGGCGGCGGAGGCGTTCGCGCGCGCAGACGCCAAGGGGCTTGGCGCCAAGGACATCGCTGCTGTGGTTGGCTGAGCGGGGACCGGATCGATGCGCGCGGGCGGAAACGAGGCGCCGCGCCGGACCGGCGGAGGACGGCCGCGCGGCATGCGCAAAGACCTTCAAGATCTGCGCAATCTGCCGCGCTCGGCTTTCCTCTCCTATCAGAAGAAGCATGCCCAGCCGCATCGGCCCCGTTCTCGCGCTGAAGCTCGTCAGCACTCGGTTTATCCCGCTCTCTCCGCCTTTGCGCCTCACCGATTTTGGAGATGGGTGACCGAATATTGGCGATTTCGAATCGGTCGGCGACATCCGTTCCAGACGTATGACGGCGAGGACGGAGACAACGGCATCTACCGTCTGCACGGCGACGCCGGCGAAATCCGCATCGCGCTCGCGGGTGATTGGGGAACCGGCACCGACGAAGCCGCCGAGGTCGCAACGCTCATCGAGGCCTGGCGGCCTCACTATTCGATCCATCTCGGCGACGTCTATTACGTCGGAGACCCTGCGGAGGTTGGCGCGAATTTCCTCGGCGTCGCCAATCCCGGCTCCCAGTTCTCGCCGTGCAAATGGCCTCATGGGTCGGAGGGCGCGTTCGCGCTCAACGGCAACCACGAGATGTATGCGCGGGGCTACGGCTATTTCGATCACATCCTGCCGAAGCTTGGCGTGCGCGTTGGCGTGCGGGGCCAACGGGCGAGCTATTTCTGCCTCGAGAACGACCATTGGCGGATCATCGCGCTCGACACGAGCTACAATTCCGTCGGCGCGCCGATCCTCGAACATTTCCTCCAGCCGGACTCCACCTTGCCGCCCGAACTCCTCGAATGGCTGCGCACAGTTGTTCAGCCGCGCTCCGACGATCCGCGCGGCGTCGTGATCCTCAGCCATCACCAATATGTCTCGCGCTTCGATCATTGCTATCCGAAGCCGGCGCAACAGCTGGCCGAGTTCTTTTCCCGTCCGGTCCTTTGGCTCTGGGGGCACGAGCACCGCTTGGCGATCTATGAAGAAGCGGCGATGGCGGGCGGCGTCACCGCGTTTGGACGCTGCATCGGCCATGGCGGCATGCCGGTTGATTTGCCGCCCAAGATTCCGCTGCATGACTTTGCGGTCGAATTCGTTGACGAGCGCCTCTATCCGAACGACGAGAATCTTGTCGTCGGCTACAACGGCTTCGCCAAGATGACCTTGCGCGACCATCAGCTGACGTTGAACTATGTCGACGTGCGCGGGACGCGCGTGTTCAGCGAGACGTGGAGCGTCGACCAGGGCAAGCTTGTCCGCGTGAAGGCGCGACGAGGTTGAGGCGTTCGCTTTCCAAAGCGGCCACACCGGGCCGGAACGCCAACGAGGCTCGTCGAGCGATGCAGGATCTGACCCTGAAGAATGAGCGCCACTGGCATTCGGTGCCAGCCGAGGTCGCGCTCGCCGAGCTCAAGTCCTCGCCCCAGGGATTGAGCGCTGGCGAAGCCGCGAAGCGGCTCGAAGCGGACGGACCGAACCGCCTGCCGGCGGGCAGGCCGCGCTCCGTGTTCGCGCGCGTTTTCGCTCAGTTCAATAATCTCCTGATTTACGTCCTCATCGCTTCGGCCCTCGTCACCATCCTGCTGCGTCATACTCTCGACGCCGTCGTGATCCTCGCCGTCGTCCTCATCAACGCCGCCATCGGATTCATCCAGGAAGGGAGGGCGGAAAAATCGCTCGAGGCCATCCGCGCGATGCTGACGCCCGAGTCCTCGGTTTTGCGCGACGGGCGGCGACTGACGGTTCCGGCCGAAAGCCTCGTGGCCGGCGATGTCGTGCTGGCCGAAGCGGGCGATCGCATTCCCGCCGACCTGAGGCTCTTGCGCGCGACAAGCCTCAAGATCGAGGAGGCGGTGCTGACCGGCGAAGCGGCGGCGTCCGACAAGGCGGTCGATCCCGTCGCGCCCGACGCAGCGCTCGGCGACCGCGCCTCGATGGCCTATTCCGGCACGATGGTCGCGAGCGGCCAAGGCGCGGGGCTGGTGGTTGCGACCGGAGCCTCAACCGAGCTTGGCCGCATCAGCGCCATGGTCGGAGGCGTCGAAACGCTGACGACGCCGCTGATACGTCAGATGAACGTGTTCGCCCAGCGTCTGACGATCGTCATTCTGGCGCTCGCCGCCTGCGTCTGCGTCTTTGCCTTCATGGCGCGCGGCTACGAGATCGAGCACGCCTTCATGGCTGCGGTCGGGGTCGCCGTATCCGCGATTCCCGAAGGCCTGCCGGCGGTGATGACGATCACGCTCGCCATCGGCGTCAAGCGGATGGCGGAGCGCAACGCCATCATTCGAAGCCTTCCGGCGGTCGAGACGCTTGGGCGCGGTGTCGACGATCTGCTCGGACAAGACCGGCACGCTGACCTTGAACCAGATGACGGTCGGCGCGGTCCTGACCGCATCGGCCGAGTTCGAGACGACTGGGACCGGCTACGAGCCGCGCGGCGAATTCCTTCGCCGCGGCGCTCCGGTCGACCCAGCCGCCGATCCCGATCTTGCGGCTATCGCGCGGGCTTCTCTCCTTTGCAACGACGCCTCGTTGAGACAGTCGGGAGGCGAGTGGATCGTCGACGGCGATCCGATGGAGGGCGCGCTGATCGCCTTCGCGATGAAGGCCGGCGTTGACTCCGACGCCTTGAAGCGCGAGTCGCCGCGGCTCAAGGAGATTCCCTTCGATTCCCGATATCGATTCATGGCCACCTTGAACCCTCTCGGCGCCGAACGTCTCGTCACCGTCAAGGGCGCGCCCGAGCGCGTGCTCGACCTTTGCGCGACCCAGGCTCTCGCGACAGGCGACGAACCCATCGACGCCGCGCGATGGCGCGCTGCCATCGACAGGCTTGCGGCTCGAGGCCAGCGCGTCATCGCTTTCGCCTCGAAGCCGGCGCGCGGCGCCGAGAGTCTCGAGCTGGCCGACGTCGAAGACGGCGACCTCACGCTGCTCGGCCTTGTCGGGCTCATCGATCCCCCACGGCCGGAAGCGGTTCAGGCGATCGCCGAATGCAAGGCGGCGGGAATCGACGTCAAGATGATCACCGGCGATCACGCCTCGACCGGGGCGGCGATCGCGCGCGAGCTGGGCTTGGGCAAGGGCTCGGTCGACGCGCTGACCGGTCACGCGATCGATACGATGGACGAGGCCGCGCTTCGCCGCTCGCTGCCGACGACATCCGTTTTCGCCCGCACCAGCCCTGAGCACAAGCTGCGTCTGGTCGAGGCGCTGCAGGCCGACGGCGCCGTCGTGTCGATGACCGGCGACGGCGTCAACGACGCGCCCGCGCTCAAGCGCGCCAATGTCGGCGTCGCCATGGGCCGCAAGGGCACGGAGGCCGCCAAGGAGGCGGCGGAAATGGTGCTCGCCGACGACAATTTCGCCACCATCGCCGCAGCCGTGCGCGAGGGCCGCATCGTCTACGACAATCTGGTCAAGGTGGTCGGCTGGGCGCTGCCGACCAATGGCGGCCAGGCCATGGCGATCGTCGTCGCTGTCCTCCTGGGCGTCACCATGCCGATGACGCCGGCGCAGATCCTGTGGGTCAACATGGTGACCAGCGTTGCGCTGGGTCTCGTGTTCGCCTTCGATCCCGCCGAGCCCGGCGTCATGCTTCGTCGCCCACGCGATCCGCGCGCGCCGCTGCTCTCAGGCCTTCTGGTGTGGCGCACGGCGCTCGTGTCGGCTCTGTTCTGCGTCGTGGTGTTCGCGGTCTTCACCTGGGCGCTCAGGCGCGGCGAAGAGCTTCAGCACGCGCAGACTTTCGCCGTCAACGCGATGGTCGGGCTCGAAATCGCCTACCTCTTCAGCGTGCGGCTGCGCCACAGCGCGCCATTCGACTTCCGCGACATCCGCTTGACGCGCGCGCTCGTGATCGGGATCGCCGCCGTCGTCGTGCTGCAGATCCTGTTCACCTATCTGCCGCCGCTCGAGACCCTTTACGATACGCGGCCGATCGATTGGCCCGATATGGGCGTGGCCGCCCTCGCCGCGATCGGCTTGATCCTGGTCCTCGAACTGGAAAAGGCGATCCGCATCGGCCTGTTCGGCGCCGGCCGGCCCTGAGGCGAGCGGGCGTCCGCTGCTTGCGCCCGCGTGGCGGGCGGTGCTATCGCCCTCGCCCGCGTTCCTTGACGGGGCGCGCGGACGGAGGGGTGGCCGAGCGGCTGAAGGCGCACGCCTGGAAAGTGTGTATGCGGGAAACCGTATCGCGGGTTCGAATCCCGCCCCCTCCGCCACAAACCATCTGTGGAGTAGTCATCGATGGTCACTCCTGCGCAAAGGAACTCGCTCATCCACTTGATAACACGTCGTTTCCGGCTATCTGTTGCGCATGGGTGACCATGCACGCGCATGGGTGAAGCAAGCGCTTCCGGCCCCATGAAAGGATGAGTCAGAAATGCCCCGCCTCGTTGATCGCCTGACTGTCCGCCGCGTCGCGTCAATCGTCGCCGGCCGCACGCCCGGCATGTTCCCTGACGGCGAAGGCCTCTATTTGCAAATGACGCCACGCGGCTCGGCGAGTTGGGTGGTGGTGTACCGGCGCGCCGGCAAGCGGCGTAAAATGGGGTTGGGCCCGGTTCGGCTCGTCACCCTCGCCGAGGCAAGGGCGAAGCGCGACGCGGCGCATAAGATGCTGCGCTTTGAAGGCAAAGACCCGCTCGCTCATCGCGCCGGCCGTCGCCGCAGGCAGGCGAGCGCGCTCACCTTCCGCGAAGCCGCGCGCCGGTACATCACCGACACCGAAGCCAAGCGCAAAGACCCCAAAAGCCTCCGCGCGTGGCTCATGACCTTGCTCGGGGAGCAGCCTGATGGGACGAAGACCGAACATGACTATTGCGCGACGCTGCATGAGCTTCCGGTCGGCGAGGTCGATATCGGCGCGGTGCTCGACGTGCTGAAACCGATATGGGCCAGCAAGCCCGAAAGCGCCTCGCGGCTACGCGGCCGAATCGAGAAAGTCATCGACTTCGCCATCGTGCACGGGCTCGCCGGCGACGCCGGCCCCGAGCATCAAAATCCGGCCCGATGGAAAGGCCGCCTTGAGCACGCGCTCCCCGCGAAGGGCGAAGTCCGCGAAACGAAGCACCACGCCGCGTTGCCTTACGAGGCCGTGCCCGCCTTCATGAAAACGCTCCGAACTCGCGAGGGCGCCGCCGCGCGCTGCTTGGAGCTTGCGGTCCTCACCGCGACGCGCACCGGCGATCTTATCGGCTCCGATCGCGAGGAGCGCCCGCCGATGCGCTGGGAGCACGTCGATCTTGAGAAACGGCTGTGGACCGTCCCGAAAACGAAAACCAACGTCGAACATCGCGTGCCGCTCAGCGGCGCGGCCGTCGCGCTGCTTGAGCGCGTCAGGCGCGAGCATCCCGACGACGGCTCAGGAATCGTCTTCGTCGGTGACAAGCGCGGCGAGCCGCTCAGCAATGGTGCCATGCTGCGCGTCCGCGACCGCATGGTAAAGGACGGTCTTATCGCCGAGGGCGCGATGACGACGCACGGCATGCGCGCCGCGTTCAAATCGTGGGCTGGCGACGAAACGGCTTTCGACCGCGATGTGATCGAGGCGTGCCTGACGCACGTGATCTCGGACCCGATCGAGGCCGCCTATCGCCGCTCAGATTTCTACGCCAAGCGCGCCCGCTTGATGCAGGCGTGGAGCGACCACTGCGAGGGCAAGCCGGCCGCGAACGTCGTGGCGTTGCGCGTCGAGGCGTAAAACGAATCAGCGATAATGGCGTGGTCATTGTTTTCCGCCCAACTCCACCCTCCGCGCCGCCTTGCCGTGGCTGCGCTGGGCTCGTACGCACGCCGGGGCGCGCCAGAGCGCGCCAGAGTATTTATTTGTTAGGCTCGGCCGCGCATGCATGCCTATTAAGCGCCCCCTATCGTCATGAGGGCGCATCAATGGAACCCGAACCCGTCCGCACCATCGCCGAGGCCATGGCGATGCTGCGATGCTCCCGCGGAACAATCCGCAACTTGCGCAAAGCCGGAAAGCTCCGCGCCATCAACATCGGCGTCGGAAAGCGCCGCGGCGGACCCCGCATCCTGCTCGCGGACATCCTCAAGCTCGCCGAGCCGCCCAATGAGACCGCCTTCGAGGCGATGCAAACGGCGCAGCAAGGCCGCAAGTGAGCGACGGCCCCCTCGCGCGCTATGACGCCGCGCAAGTCCCTCGAAGCCTGGGGAGCGACCTATAGCGGCCTCGGCTTCGATTGGATCAAAACCAACGCGGACGGATCGCGGTAACCGGCAGCGGCTATCTTGACCCGTGCGGTCAAGGTCGCACGCAGGGGCCATCATCCTGAGTTGAGCAACATTGAATCCAATCTCGCAACCGCCTACCGGCGCAAATCCGAATTTTCGTACAACCGAAAGCAGGAGCTCAAAAAATCGATCACGCACCGCCTTCGCGCGCTTCAATTCAAGGCGAGTACGTCGGAAGTCCAGCTCAGGAATGCCTACGATAGTGTCGGTAACGACTATTCGCAGCTCGCCGAATTTGGCCCAGAAATCGACCGTGAGGCATTTCGACGCGCAATGGTCGCTTACCGGAGCGCCCTGCCCTTTCGCCCGAAGGAGATCGCCCCAATCAACTGGGCGCGGACACAGTTCAACATCGCCAACAACTATGGGCGGGCTTGCCGACTCACTACGGGTGTCGCAGCTCCGTCGCTATGGGTTGGCCGCGATCGCCCGCTTCGAGCGGGCGCTATCGGGGCTCAGCCCGCGCAACGCCCTCACGACTGGGCCCCATAGCTGTTTTCAAAATGCGGTAATGTCGCGCTGGAGCCGGCCAAGGTCGTTCAGAAAAATCTCGACCGCCTGGCGCTCGCCCTCCGCCCACCCCTCCGCAACATATTTGTTCCAGTATTGGACTTCCTGCTCGGTGCGGGCCAGCACGGCGTCGGCTGGGCGCCTCGGTTGCTCCCAGGTCCGGACGAGATAGGTTCGCCACTTCAGCCAAGCTGTGCGACCTTGGATATCGAATGGACGCAGGCCGTCTCACGGGCGGTCTGGCCGCCGTCACCGAGCGCCAGCGCCATCTCCGCTTCCGAGACGACCGGCGGCCGCATCATGATCCGGCTGCCTGGCCGCTTCAGGATGACGTCGTCGAAATTGTAGACGCTATCGAGCGTGGCCTCGTAGCCGCGCAGCATTTCGTTGATAGCAAACGCCCGCGCCGCAAGGCCGCCGCGCGCTCCATAGGCGAGCCCGGGCTGATAGAGGACATCCTGTCGGCCCGGTTCAAGCCCGGCTGCTGCGAGCCCAACTCCGGGCCGCGTCGCCTGCAGCGATTCGAGCGACATGGGCTTTTCGCCGCCGACCGCTTCCGGTTCGATCGACGCGCCCGTGATCGGCTTGTTGATCGGATTGCCGGTTTCATGCGCCGCCGCGTCGAGCCTCTCGGGCGATGGCTGCGGCGGCATCGGCATAATAATCAGGCTGTTGTCGGCGGCCGGAGCCGCGGTTGTCGTCAATGGGACGGCGACGGGCCTGGGCGCGACATAGGGCGCGGGCGCCGACGGCGTGCTCGCCATGTCAGCGGCGATCGCTGGGTTCAAGGGGAGCGTCAACAGGGAAATCACCGCGAGCAGAAGCAAACGGCGCTCAACCATGATAGATGACCTCGAGCACCTGATGCTGCTGATCGACGCGGACCGTCGCCGCGCCGCCCGCGTTGTCGCCGAGGTCGTGTAGAATGTCGTAAACGCTGCGCGGGGCCGGATTGACGGTGACGTTGATGCCCGCCTGCGGCACAGCGCCGGTGATGGTCGTGCCGTAGCCGATCGTCTCGCCCAGCCGCTTGACCGCGCCGTCGAGTAGGCCGTTCCATTGCATTGAGACCGCGCGATCGAGTTCGCCCGCAACGACCGCCGGCTGGGAGGCGACAGCCGCGCTTGGCTGCATCGCTCCGATCCGCGTCATCTCGCGCCGTCTCGTCCATGCTTTTCTGGAGAGATACCTCAGGGTTCGACATGCCGGGGGTGTCGACATTCGTCGCGACCGGCGTCACGCCGCAACTGGCGAGGGCCAAGGCAAAGACACCCGCGCCGGCGAATCGCCCTCTTGAACGCACCACCATGATCTGGCCCCTTTCTCGCAGCGGACCCTCGCCGGCCACGGCGCGAACGAGAACGAGACCTTGAAATTATCTGATCGCCGTGAACCGAGCGCCGGCCTTCAGTCGCTGCTTCGAACTCGTCGCTTCAAGCGGACGGCGCCAGTCCCGAGCCCGCACCAGGCCGCTTTCGACGTATTGGGTTGAAAAACTCGGATTTTCGTCTCGATCACAATTGTCGAGACCGTGCAGCCGTTATGAGAAATTCTTACTAGGGACTCGCCCTACAACAGCGGTCGCGACCCAGCGACCTTCGTAGCCTGCGCACGGGCTCATTCAAGTTCAAAGGAGCGCAAACGCGAAGCGAGGCCATTTTTCCGCAAGAGTTACAATTCAGGGCTTTTCAACATCGGGTAATGGACGGGAGCTCTTCTTCGAAGGCCGATACGATCAGCCACGGTTTGGAAGAGGAGACCGAACGATGGACTATTTTGCTGGCCTCGATATCTCGATGGATGAGACGCATGTTTGCGTTCTCGATCGCGAAGACGTGGTGGTTCGCGAGAGCAAGGCGGAGTCGACGGCCGAGGCGATCTCCGCCGAACTGTCGAAAGCGCCACCTTGTCTTCGCATCGTGTTCGAGACCGGACGCATGGCGTCGATCCCGTTCCATGGGCTGAGCCAACTCGGTTTGCCCGTAGTCTGCGTGGAGAGCCGGCAGGCCTACCAGGCGCTCAAGTCACTTGCCACCCACAAGACCGACCGCAATGACGCGCGAGGGCTGGCGCATCTGGCCCGCACCGGCTTCTTCAAGCCCGTGCACCTGAAGTCGCTGCAAGCTCATGCGCTCCGCTCGCTAATCAGCGCGCGCAAGAAGCTGGTCGGCCAGCGGGTGACCTTGGAAAACCAGATCCGTGGTCTCGCGGTCGTGTTCGGGATCCGGCTCCCTCGCGCGCTCACCGTCGCCTTCGTCAACCAGGCTCTTCAAGCAAGCGAGGGGATCGCCGGTCTCTCTGTCGCCATGCGGGGATTGATTGCAGCACGAACCGCCGTGATGACGGCGGTCGCGGCGATCGACGCCGACATGAGACGTATGACAAGAGCCTCGGCGGCCTGCCGTCGGCTGATGACCGTCCCAGGCGTAGGGCAGTTGACCGCGCTCGCCTTCGTGGCCGCAATCGACGATCCTTCGCCCATCCGCCGGTCCCGAGACGTTGGCGCCTATCTGGGGCTTGTTCCAAGGCGGCATCAGTCTGGCGAGGTCGACTACGTCGGTAGCATCTCGAAGTGCGGGGACAGGCGCGTGCGAACCCTGCTGTACGAGGCCGCCAATGTCATGCTGACGCGCTACAAGGGCCAGCTCAAACTCAAGGACTGGGCCTTCGCGATCGCCAAAAGATCAACGACGCGCAAAGCGCGAGTCGCTGTGGCTCGCCGCCTCGCGATCATCATGCACGCGATGCTGCGGGATGGAACCGAGTTCGTATCTGCCTAAGCCCGCGGCACGAGACCGGAGGCCGAAATCCAGCTCCCAAGAGGAGCGACGCCCAAGGGAGGGAGCAGACGACGGCGCCGATTCTGTTGCAGGGCCAACCGCTGGCCGACTGCGATTTCAACCGAGCCGCCCTGCACCCAGCTTACCCCATCAAGTGCCAAATGAGCACGTAGAGAACGCAGGCATCCCCAGAGCGTCGACATCCAAAGAGCTTCCGCCCTTGACCCATTAGAGAACAGAATCGACGTGAAGCGGACGTCGTGGAGTGTTGTGTACGCCGACACCGCGTACGGAGCGCTGATCAGGTCCTGTCGAATGGACCAAAGTTTACTCGAAAGGAGCTATCGCCGATTTTCGGTGATGGCCTGAAGGATCAGGCGGGCGGCGGTTTGGGATTGAAGGTCGCCGGGCTTCGCGATGACCTCGCACCTGTCAGTAAACTTCACAGCTCGAATGATCTTTGGCAACAGGTTGTGGCCGTCAAGGCGACGCCAGGTCTTCTGCGCGCCTTCGACCAGCTTGAACACCATAGCAAGCGCCGTCTTATTTGAGAGGCATCCCTTCGAGCGGGTCGTCCTGTGTCGGACGGTTGCGAAGGTGCTTTCGATCGGATTCGACGTGCGAGCGGTCGTGGCGCGCACTGGAAAACCGCAGGATCGTTTGTTTGTCCTGAGCGCCATAGAGCGGGAAGAACTCGAGCGCTTGGGTCGATCGCGTTCGGCCCCTCATAGCCTGGTTCGTCGGGCCCAGATCATTCTGGGATCGGCTTCAGGCGAGACCAATCTCAGCATAGCCCGACGACTGGGAGTCTCGAACCCGACCGTTTGCCACTGGCGCTCCGGAGTGCAGGCATTAGAGACACAATTACAAAATGTGGGGATGGTGTGGACACTACACGCTTCGACACACAAAGGCCTGTTGACTTGAAACGTCGAAGCGCCTCTCTATGAGTGGTCCCCCATTGAAAATCGCCTGATTTTGAACAAGACGATTTTATTCCGAAGTTGACCTAAAGCGATATTTTTTCAGACCCAATTAAGCGACGCCCGGTATTGTTAGCCCCGCTCCTTTCCTCAGCAGAAGGCTTCAGTCAGGTATTATGCATCCGCCGCAAGTAACTACAGACTATAAAGAGTGCAGTAGGCTGTCGATTGGATAGGAGATTTGTGAATGAAAATACAAATGGCACTCTTCGTTGCGCCGCTGTTCTTTCCTCCAGCCGCGATGGCTCAACAAACAGTTACGGTACCGTCCCTCAGTACAATTATGTTGCCGTCGCTCAATGCAGATGGTGGGGCGTTAAGTCATGTGACGAACCTTCCAACGTCCTTCATTCCCACTGCTTCGGTCCCGATCGCGGTCTCAACGGCCGGGACCGTGCAACTTGTCGCAGCAGTCTCGGCCAAAGCAATCTATGTCACCGATTGGGACGCGGTCGCTGGCGGGGCCGGGACGTTCCAGCTCGAATATGGCTCAGGCACGAATTGCGCGACAGGGACGACGGCGCTCACCGGTGCATACCCCACGACGGCTCAGTTCGGCCGGGCGGGCGTGGGTCACCTCTTCATTCCGGCCGGCAACGCGCTCTGCATCGTGACTACGGGCGCCGCTGCGTCGCAGGGCTTCGTTGCCTATGTGCAGCAGTAAGCACGCGCGGGGCGGCTTGAAACCGACGCTCTGACATTGACGAACGGCGCGATCAACTCAGGCCCCTACTTCAGGGGACTGGTCAGCTTGGGATAGCCCTAAGACGATCGATATCGAAGGCAGTTACGTCGACACGACAGCCAAACCTGATCTGTCGGTCATCTTGGGCCCCTGTCCCTCGGCACGACGACAATTTCCAACAACGTCAATCCTACGGGTACGCTCTAACCCTCCGACGAAGGCCGCGCTTACCTGGGTTTTCGGGATGTAAGTTTGGGGTGAACTTCGGGATATGTTCCTGTGGGCATGCACGGCCGACAGCGGCTAGTCAAGGCCGCAGCACTTCTTGTATTTCTTACCCGATCCGCAAGGACATGGATCGTTACGTCCGGCCTTGCTTGCGGGCATCGAGAAGAACGATCGCGGCGTCTGGAAGTCCTGGGACGGGGCGTAATCGGCTAAGCGCCATTCATTGAGCGTGACAACCCATGGGCCGATTTGATGCGGAGCCGCGGCAATCAGAGCGTCGAGCCGCTCAGATGTGAAGCGCGAGGCGCGGCGGTCGACATCGGCGAGCGTGAGGAGGCCGGACATCGCCTGCGCCGTCTCGTGGTCAGCGGCAAGGAGTTTCTGCCAAGCCGGCGCGGGGATTTGACTGCCTTCTCGAAGCCAACAACCCAGATCTCCCAGAGGATCTCGTTATGCCGCTTGTCGACGGCGAACCGCGGGCCGTAGCGATCGGGTCGCTCGATCAATGTCCGTGCGACATCGTTGTAATGCTCCATCACGAGGCCTAGTACCCGGTTCAGATGGTCGAGGCTGTCGAAGGCGGGTTGGTCTTCCCCCTCGCTTCCCCAGACGACAGGCAGCCATTGCCTCGGTTTGATCAGTTCGGGGCATACATGGAGGCCAGCGATGAAGCCATCGAGTTTCTCCAGCAGCACCGCATCATCGCCGAGAGCCAGAAGCTCTTGCTCAAGCTGCTTGAGATAGCGGGGCGGTCTCGGCATGGAGTTTCCATTTCCACGGCAGGAGTTCGTTGACGACTCACCGGGCGATCGGCGATCCGAGCGAGGACGTCGGCTAGCCAAACCTGCGGGTCAACCGCGTTGAGCTTTGCTGTGTGGATGAGCGTGTACATGACGGCGGCCCGCTCGGTCCGTGCTCCGATCCGTCGAATAGCCACGACTTCCTGCCCAGAGCCAAACCGCGTAGGGCGCGCTCGGCCGCATTGTTCGAGAGGCAGATCCTCCCATCGTCAAGGAAGCGAGTGAAGGCCTGCCAACGCGTGATCATGTAGTCGATCGCCTTGGCGACCGCAGCATGGCGCGAGAGTTTGGCGCGCTCGGCGCGACTCCAGCCCCCGAGCGTGGCGACCAACGGGGCGCTTCCATCCTGGCGCATAGCCAGCGACCGGCACTGACAGGCCGTTGATCTCGCGCTCGATGTTGAAGGCCCGTCGATGCATCTGACGGCCTCGAATGCGATCGGCGAGACCGGCGTCGCTGTCTCGCTCCGCCGGGCATTGGCGGCGATGTCGGCAAATTCGAAAAACTTCCGGCGCGCATGGCTCCAGCACAGTGCCTCGACGATCGGACCGGGTTCGCGGTCGGGAAGATAGAGCCGGTAACCGTCGAACGCATCGGCCTGCAGAATGCCGGCGTAACGTAACCCTTCGGCGTAGGCCGCGGCTATGCTGCCTTTTGGCGCAGGGACTCGGCGGGCGAGTTCCACGGCAGTAGCTCCGCAAGCTTCGTCTGCGGCGTGTCGGCGATCCGGGCGAGAACGTCGGCGAGCCAAGCTTGCGGATCGACGTTATTCAGCTTTGCGGTTTGGATGAGCGCGTACATCAAGGCCGTCCCTTCCGCCCCGCGCTCTGAACCAGCAAACAGCCACGACTTCCTGCCCAGGGCCAGGCCGCGCAGCGCGCGCTCGGCGGCGTTGTTAAAGGGTATGGTGTCCGCGACGCCGCTCTTCCGGCTGGCATTCATCGCCTGAGAAGGTCATGGATGGGGCACCGGGATCGGGGGTTGGGAGCACGAAACGGCGGCAGGCCGTCATGACCATGAGCTGCGAGTCGAGTTCGTTACTTGGCCGCCCCTACGACTGCCCGGTTGCGCTGCGAGCGCGGATCCGTAGATGTCGTGCAAGCCCGCTGGCTCCCGAAGAAGAGATGGAGGAGTCATGGCGATCATCGGCATGGACATTCATCGCTCGTTTGCGCAAGCGGCGTTCTTGCAGGACGGGCAGGTCAAGCGGGAGCAACGGGTCGATCTCGTTCACGACCGCCTCGTCAGGTTCGGGAAGTCCTCTCGGTCGAGGACGAGGTCGTCATCGAGGCCACCGGCAACAGCGCCGCCGTCGAGCGGATCTTGCGACCTTTCGTCAAGCGCGTGGTCGTGGCGAATCCGCGAATGGTTCGGGCGATCGCCTATGCCCGGGTTAAGACGGACAAGATCGACGCGGTCATATTGGCCAGACTTCACGCCGGCGGCTTTCTACCGGAGGTCTGGGTTGCGGACGACAACACCCAACGCCAGCGGCGACAGACGGTTGAGCGCATGGGCGTTCTCGAGCAGGTCGTCCGCACCAAGGGACGTATTCACGCGATCCTGCATGCAAATCTGATCCCGAGTACTCGGGCCATCTGTTCGGCAAGGCCGGCAAGAAATGGCTGGCTGGCCTGACGTCGCCGGGGAGGAAAAAGCGATGGTCGGTCGGTTGGTCGACGAACTGGAGCGCAATTCGGATCGACTGCCAAACTCGACATGACGATCATCGGAGAGGCGCTTGAAAACCCGCGAGTGGTTCGCCTGATGACGATCCCTGGGATCGGGCCGGTCGTCGCATCGACCGTCTTGGCCTCGATCGGCGATATCTCGCGGTTCGAGACGCCGGAGTAGTTGAGTTGCTACTTCGATCGACGCCGAAGGTTCGCCAATCTGGCGATCGCCCTGCGCGCCACGGACGAATCACAAGCAGGGAAACACGCACGCCCGCAAGATGCTTGTCGAGGCGGCATGGTCCGCGAAGACGGCGCCAGGTCCGTTGAAGGCGTTCTTTCAACGGGTCCAGCGAAATCGGGGTGCGCCTGCGGCGGCCGTCGCAACCGCGAGAAAGCTGGCGGTGATGATCTGGCATGTTCTGACGGATGGGACCGAGTACGCCTACGCGCGGCCCGCCTTCACCGCCATGAAGCTACGCAAAGCGGCGCTCAAAGCCGGCGCTCCGCGCGAGTATGGCAAGGCGGGACCAGGTCGGGACTATTGGATCAAGGAGATCCGCGAGCGGGAAGCCGACTACGTGCGGCGTGCCGAGCAGGCCTACGAGCGAATGGTGGCGGCGTGGAGGAAAGCCACCCACCGCTCCGGCCATGACCGCTACGCCTGGCTGACGTTCCTCTTGTCAGCACCATCCGTCGTGAGACAGATCCGGCCGTCATGGAGGAATCGGGTGAAGGCTCCCCAGCGCGTGAGCATATAGTCGATCGCCTTGGCAACCGCGGCATGGCGCGAGAGTTTGGCGCGTTCGGCGCGCATCCAGTCTTCCAGCCCGGCGACCAGGGCGGTGCTCTCTTTGCGACGCGCGCGCAGACGCTCCTCAGCGGTCAATCCATTGATCTCGCGCTCGATGTCAAAGAGCGCGTCGATGCGTTTGACCGCCTCCAAAGCGATCGGCGAGATCGGCGGCGCATTCTTGCCGCGCCGCGCATTGGCGGCGATGTCGGCCAACTCGAAGAACTTGCGTCGCGCATGGCTCCAGCACAGAGCCTCGAGAATCGGGCCGGGCTTGCACTCCGGAAGATAGAGGCGGTTGTAGCCGTCAAACGCGCGGCGCAGGCGCCCACTTGGTCGGCCAGCGTCGACAGGCTCAGCGCGACGCCCTCGCGCGCGTAGCGCTCGCTCTGTCGGTTCAACGGCTGATGCTGGCCGAACTTCTCGAACAGGATCATCGCCAGAAGGCTCGGTCCGGCAAAGCCGCGCGGCGTGACATGGAATGGCGCCGGCGGCTGGGTGATCGCTTCGCACCGCCGGCAGGAAAACCGTTCGCGAACCGTCTGGATCACCTTCCACTGACGAGGGACGATCTCGAGCGTCTCCGTCACGTCCCCGCCGAGCTTTGAAAGCTTCGTCGATCCACAGCAGGGGCAGCTCTGCGGCGCGGCGACCACGATACGCTCGCGCAGCAAGTGCTCGGAAAAAGGCTTTCGCGCCGGCCGCCTGCGTTCAAAGGATTTGACCAAGGTCGAGGGCGCCGAGCGTTCCGCGGCCAACTCGTCCTCGGTCGCGTCGGCCTCAGCGTCCTCCAACTGCATTTCCAGTTGATCGATGAGTCGCTCCTTGCGCTCCGAGCGCACGCCATAGAGCGTGCGCCGCAGCTTTTCGATCTCAAGCCTCAACCGAGCGATCAGCGCGTCGGCGCTGGAGGCGGTTGCTTGAGCGTGAATCACATCGGCCGCAGCGCGTGCCGCACGCTCTTCGCTCTTGAGCCGCGCGATCCTCTCGGCGAGGATCAGCGCATGGGCTGCGGCGAGA
The DNA here is from genome assembly GCA_963726105.1 of uncultured Alphaproteobacteria bacterium. Classification (GTDB taxonomy): domain Bacteria; phylum Pseudomonadota; class Alphaproteobacteria; order Rhizobiales; family Beijerinckiaceae; genus Roseiarcus. The sequence goes on along the minus strand of CAVSBJ010000004.1, from coordinate 4,275 downwards.
TCGCGCGGGAGAGAATCAAACGTGTCTGGCACATCCAGAGGGAATCATAGTCGCGGGAATTTGTAAGCCAAAATCGTCAGCCGACCGCCGTCGGACGCCAGGTTTTCTGCGGCATTCGCCAATCGATGCCTTCCAAGAGATAGCCTGTTGCGCCGTCGAGATCGTCACCACTCCATCAGCCGTCGACGGCCACAGAAACCGGCCGCGTTCGAGTCGTTTGGCGAACAGGCATAGACCCTGGCCGTCGCTCCACAGGCATTTAATGAGATCGCCCCTGCGACCGCGGAAGACGAACAGATGGCCACAATGCGGATCGCGCTTCAATGTTTCCTGCACGATCAGCGCAAGTCCGTCGAAACCCTTGCGCATGCCGGTATGCCCCGTCGCAAGCCACACCCGAACGCCCGCCGGGATCGGAATCATCGCCGCGACAGAGCCTTGACCACGCGCGCCAACGCCGCTGCGTCAACGTCTACTCCGACAAGGATTTGTTCGCCGGCGGCAAGCATGATCTCCATGCGACCGACTGGACCCGGCGCCGCGACTGGAGCGGCGAGCGCCCTTTCGTCCTCGACCCTCACCGGCAAAAGCTCCACCGCTTCTACGCCGCCGCTCGCTGCGCTTCTCGCGTCCCGGCGCCGCCAGGTGAACAACAGATTGGCATTGACGCCGTAACGCTGGGCCACCTTCGACACGGACGCGCCAGGCGCGAAGCTCTCGGCAACCATCCGCCGCTTCTCATCGCTCGACCAGAACCGACGCCGATGTGATCCTTTCGGATTCGCAGCTTGACCCGCCAGCCCCGGCTTCATCGATAGTGCCCATTATCGTTGATGGGCACTATCCTCGTGCCACTCCTCGCGCACTATCGCTCCGCAGCGCCTCTCGTCCAGGCGGCCTACGCCGAAGGCTTACGGCGTAACCGGCCAGATGCCGCTCGGGATGCTCTCGCGTTCGATCGCGCGTGGCGTAGAACAGCCCCGCCGGTGGGTCCTTGCCGCCGGAAGAAGTGGGTAGCGTCCCCGGACGTGGGGTAATTTCGGGCGGAATCGGCGGTGGAAAAACGTTCCGATCCGGGAGTGGAGCTGGAGTGGTCACCGCCGCAGGCGGTCTAGGGTGGAGTTGCTCGACTTCACACTGACCGGAGGACCACGATGACCGAGGACAGACTGCCACTGAATGAGCTTCTGCAGAAGGCCGGCGACGGTGACTTTCTGCGTGCTGTGGCCGAGAGCGTCCTGCAATTGCTGATGGAGGCCGACGTCGAGGGGCTGATCGGCGCTGGCCGGCACGAACGGGCCGCCGATCGGCTGAACTGGCGCAACGGCTACCGCGACCGCACGCTCGCCACGCGGCTTGGCTCGCTCAATCTCAAGATCCCGAAGCTGCGGGCCGGCAGCTACTTCCCGCCGTTCCTGGAGGCGCGCAAGACGACGGAAAAGGCGCTGGTCGCCGTCATCCAGGAGGCCTGGATCGGCGGGGTGTCGACGCGCCGGGTCGACGAGATCGCGCAGGCGATGGGGCTTGCCGGCATCTCGAAGAGCCAGGTCTCGAAACTGTGCAAGGAGATCGACGAGCGCGTGAAGGCCTTCCTCGAACGTCCGCTTGAAGGTGACTGGCCCTATCTGTGGCTGGATGCGACCTACCTGAAGGTGCGCGAGGGCGGACGCATCGTCTCGGTTGGTGCGATAATCGCTGTGGCCGCCAACACCGAAGGACGGCGCGAGATCGTCGGGCTCGGCATCGGCCCGTCGGAAGCCGAGACCTTCTGGGCGGACTTCCTGAAGCGCCTGACCAGACGCGGCCTGCGCGGCGTTAAGCTCGTGATCTCGGACGCGCACGAAGGGCTGAAGGCCGCCGTCAAGCGGGTCGTCGGCGCGACATGGCAACGCTGTCGCGTGCACTTCATGCGCAATGCGCTGGCCTACGTGCCAAAGACGCAGGATACGGTTGTCGCCGCCGCCATCCGCCAGGCCTTCATCCAGCCCGACCGCGAGACCGCGGGCCAGGTCTGGCGGCACGTCGCCGATCAGCTGCGGCCCCGGTTCGAGAAACTCGGCAGGTTGATGGACGAGGCCGAGCATGACGTGCTCGCCTACATGACCTTCGCCGCGCAGCATCAAACCAAGCTGCACTCGACGAATCCGCTGGAGCGGCTGAATAAGGAGGTCAAGCGCCGAGCCGACGTCGTCGGCATCTTCCCGAACGAGGAATCCGTCATGCGGCTCGTCGGCGCCGTTCTCATGGAGCACAACGACGATTGGCAGACGCAGAATCGCTACATGCAGATTGAGGGCTTCACAGAGCCGGCCGACAAGACTGCCGACCTCAAGCCGTTGCAGATTACACCCAAGGCGGCCTGACCAATGAACCCCCCTCAGCTACACCCGAAAATTACACCACATTGACGGACGTGACCCTTGTGCAGTTCTCCAGCATGGTATGCACACCAGAGCCGAGGGTGGCGGAGGCGGCCCTAATCGCCTCGCTCAACGCAATCCGGAGTTCGCGGCACGCCGCGACGTTGCGACCACCGCCAACCGACCCGCCAACAGCGCGCGAATGGAAATCGCTGCTTCGGCCGCGAGGTCACACGCGCCTGTCCGCGATTGGTTCGGCCAGGCGCCCCAGGAGCTATCTGAACTTCGCCTCAGCGGGTCCGACGATCTTCTCGTCCATCGTTTCGATTAATCGGTCGAGCGACGAATATTGGAGCGTTTGGAAAACCCAGTCGTGTTTCCGCGCGGTCAAAATGTTGCTGTCAGGTCACATTTCGGCACAAAAGGTGGCACGCGAGCGCAATCCACAACTTGCCGTTGATGCGACACAAAGAAACCAAATTAGGCGGGTCAAGGTGCCCTAACGCTGCCGAATCGGCAGTTTATTTGCCCTTAGGAGACACGATGCTGGAGCGCTCTGGATCCCAAAACGCAGGATTTTTCACGCAAGAGTTGCAGGATGCAGCAACGTCCTCGCCCGCTTTCGACCGCGATTTGGCGGTTAAGATCGGAAAACGCATTGCAGTCAGGCGGAACTTCTGCGGGCTCTCCAAGCAGCAGCTGGGAGCCAGGCTTGGGATCGGCTCAATGGAAGTTGAGGCCTACGAGCAAGGCGAGAAACGTATGGGCTGCAGGCTCCTGCTTGAGACCGCCAAGCAGCTCAAAGCCACGCCTCGGTTTTTCTTTCAATAACATAGTGCGGGGTCCTGGCGATCTGTTCGCCTCTTGGGCAGACGATCGCGTGGGTAAACAACACCATAAGCTTGACCTAGTGGACAGAGGGCTCCAGAAACAAGAAGCCAAGAAGAGTTTTAGACACCGCTCCTAAGTTTTGACAGCGCAACGAAAAGAACGAACTAGATCGCCTCGGCTGTTCTTCGACGTAACCTCGGAAGAAGTAGTCCGGCCTCACGTCTATCGATTTGGCAACGTGCAATAGAAGATTGGCATCGATGCGTTTCGCGCCTCAAAGGGGCAAGGTCGTTCCAGCCAATACCCAATAGCTTTGAAAAACTCTTGTTGGCTCACGCCACGCGAAGTCCGCTTGATACGACGCTCACCTTCAACTCTGAACTTATACCAACGGTCATAAGGGCTGACCGACGTGGGCCCAGTGACGCATTCCGATTGATGTGATCTGTTCGGGTTGGGCGATGAGCTTTCGCCATGCGTCGCAGGCGGCGTCTACGATGGCGTCGTAGTTCTCGAAGACGGTGTTTGAGAGCCAGTTCTGACGCAGATACTGCCAGACGTTCTCGACCGGGTTCAACTCGGGCGCGCGGGAGGGCAGGAAGATCGGCGTGATGTTCTGGGGCACGTCGAGCTTGCCTGTCGTATGCCATCCGGCGCGATCGAGCAGCAGGACGGCGTGCGCGCCCCTCAGCGACATGGCGTGAGATCTCGTCGAGGTGAAGCTGCATCATGTCGGTGTCCGCCTAGGGCAAGGCGAGAGCCGCTCCGACACCGCGCGCAGGACAGATCGCGCCGAACAAATAAGCGTTGTCGTATCGCTGGTCGGCGGGCTGTCTGGGCCGCGTTCCACGCCGGGCCCACTGGCGAACGAGGCCATTCTTCTGGCCGATCCGGGCCTCGTCCTGGAACCAGATCTCGACCGGCGTCGTCTCGGAGATACCATCGAGATGAGCCTTCAGCGCGCGGGGGAAGTTTATGGAATGGCCCGCCCCTCCTTCCGGCGTCGTAGGGTCGCCGGTGGTTCAGGAGGAGGAATGGGTATGGATATCTCGGTCCTTGGCGTCGATCTGGGCAAGAACGTCTG
>CAVSBJ010000003.1:0-72326 GCA_963726105.1 uncultured Alphaproteobacteria bacterium | reverse complement strand
TCCCGCCCCCTCCGCCACAACTATAGTATATTGTGATATTTTTGACGTTTTTCCGCCGCGACGTGGCAGCCCCACATTCGGCCCCACATTTTGATCGCGCTCGAGACTAGAGATCGGGCGAGGCTTGTCCACGAAGGCGTCAGCACCAACCGTCCAAAGCCACACCGGCGCGAATTTCTCCCGCCCAATCCCGGATGGCCCGCAGCCTCCGACGCCATCAACGTCTTCGAGCATAGCAGTGCCAAGAATTCTTTGCCGTCTGGTCCTTACCCCAAGGAGGTGGAATGTCCTATGTACTGTCTTCAGGGTCACCCCGCACAAATTTTTCCAGGAATTGTTATGATAATGTACGTTTTTAACCCGATCATTCGCGCGCTCGATCGGCGTGATAATCCTTGCTTCGATTACGGAAGTCAGACTAGGGTGCAGTAGATCGAGGTTTCCAGTCCAATGGCCCTCTATGAAACGGTTTAATTGAAAGAAAATCTCTCGAATGTACTGAGAGAGCCCTCAGATGAAAACTTCTTTTGGTAAAATTCTATTACCGGCGGCGGCGTTTGCAGTGCTCGGGGGTACGGCAAAGGTGAGCAGTGACGAAGTGCTGAAGTTAACGCCTGGCAACGCCTTGAATGTTAAGGTTCCTGGTACAGACAACTATATTGGTTTAGTTGGCGATCCTGATACTGCTGACGTATATTTTGGACCAAAAAATAACTTTATGTTTGTTGGGAAAAAGGATGGAGTAACAAACATTATTGTAATTGATAAAGATACTGGAACCGAAATGTATAGGGCGACCCTTCAAGTAGGCAGCGGAAATAAGGTGAGCGTTCGTGTTTATTCTGGGCTCCCTAATAGTGATAACTTTCTGTGTGGTAAATCATCTTGCGCCCCCTCTGATGTAACAACGGTCACGCCATTGAGCAAGACTTAAATTCAGGAGAACCAAGTGTCGAGGGCCTCCTCTAAGTAGAAGATTCATATGTCCTTCCACCGAGCAGTCTTTAACGCCGCTGCATTGACCGCACTCTTGTATTTTGCTACTCCTGCAGTGGCAGTAGACAATTTATCGCCGCCAAGCAAAACAACGATCATGGAACTGCAGCCAGGTATGACCAAAATCTTGAAGGTCGATCGGTCGTTTCAAGTTATGGTACTAGGCAATCCTAACGTGGCTAACGCTAGCGCAATCAACCTGGGCTTAATTGCGATAACCGGGAAAGGACCCGGTATGACAAATCTCGTTCTTTTCGATCAAGATGGTCAAGAGATTTCCACTACAAATATCCAAGTAGTCCGAGCAAGCGATTTTATGGCTGGCGAACACGCCAGAGCTCGTCACGAGGTGAGAGTCGTAGTATTCGATACAAAAGGAAGGGTACTTCCGGACCGAAGGTATTTATGCGCGCAAAATTGCGGTGAGATCGACATTGACGATCCTGCGGCATTAAACCCGCCCGGCAATACGAGCCAGGCAATTGGAACCACAACTAGCAGGACGAGCGTTGGCTTGCCGACGATCGCCCCACAAGCGCCAGGAGGACAAGCGCCAGGAGCACCTCCCGGGCAATACTAGGCCGTGTGGACGAATTTTCGACAGATGATGTTTTTGGGATTCCCGCGGTGAATCAGGCGTAATTCATCAGGACTTCGACCGAATCAGGGGCCGGGGTCCATGTCGACAAAGATGGATGAGAACGATTGGGCGCACACGCTTGCGGGGCACCGTCAGGTTAACGATTAAAGCGCGGCCGCGCAGCTATACGGCCGCCATGCCGACAGCCCGCGACCCTCTCTACCAGCGCCATCGCTTTCCTCCGGAGGTCATCAGCCATGCGGTTTGGCTCTATTTCCGGTTTCCCCTGAGCCTTCGCATGGTCGAGGAAATGCTGGCGACGCGCGGGATTTGCGTGACCTATGAGACCGTGCGCCAGTGGGGGAAGAAGTTCGGCAAGGCATTCGCCGATCAGATCCGCCAGCGCGCGCCTGCTCGCGGCGACAAATGGCATATGGATGAGGTCGTCATCTCGATTGCTGGCGAGCCGTACTGGCTGTGGCGCGCCGTCGATCAAAATGGCTTCGTTCTCGACGTCTTGGTCCAGCGTCGAAGAGACAGTCGCGCTGCGCAGCAGCTCATGAGGAAGCTCTTGAAATCCGCCGTCACACCGCCGCGCGTCATGATCACGGACAAGCTCCGTTCATACGGAGCGGCGCGGGCGAAGATGGGCCTTCAAGTTGAACATCGCCAGCACAAAGGCCTGAACAATCGCGCGGAGAACTCTCATCAACCGACCAGGCGGCGCGAATGGATCATGAAGCGATTCAAATCAGCTAGACAGGCGCAACGGTTCCTGACGGTTCACGATCAAGTCGCCAACCTCTTCCACATCCCTTATCCCAAATCCGTCCCTGCTGACTTTCGCCGCGCTTCGCGCGAGCGAGCCTTTGCGGTCTGGAGCGAGATTTCCAAGACTGCCGCCACTGCCTGACTCTCGGCTCTCAGAAAATCGCCTTCTTCAGCTCAGCGCGCGCTTAACCTGACGGTGCCGCTTGCGGTGTTCCGGGCCTGCCTGCCTCGGCGTGGACGGAGGGCCGAGGACGATCGCCGCTTCCTCGAGGCGCTTCATTTTTTCACCGTCGAGAACGTTCGCTGGCGCGCGCTGCCGGAGCGCTTCGGTCATTGGAACAGCGTGTGGAAGCGCTTCGATCGCTTGAGCAAGGCTGGCGTCTTCGAGGCCTTCTTCGACACGCTCGCGTCCATGAGTTCCACGGCGCATCTCCTTCAGATGTTCGACTCGACCACCGTGCGCGCTCATGTCTCGGCGGCCGGAGCAAAGGGGGGCAAGAAGGCCAGGCGCTCGGGCGCTCGCGTGGCGGCTTCACCACGAAAATCCACGCAAAATCGGACGCCTCCGGCGACATCATCGCCTTCGACCTGACCGGCGGCGAAGCCCCCGACGGGCGTCACTTCGAAACCCTGCTCGATATCGGGCCCGACATTCAGCCGCGCGCCGTCATCTGCGACAAAGGCTACGCCAGCAAGGCCAACCGCGACGCCGCGAGAGCGCGCGGCGTCGCTCCGGTCATCCCGCACAAGGCGAACGAAAAGAACAAGCCGGCCTTCTTCGCACGAACGCTCTACAAAGCCCGCGCCCGCATCGAGCAGGGCGTCGGACGGCTCAAGCGCTTCAAGCGGGTCGCGCTACGCTGCGAAAAGACCGCCCAAAACTTCAGATCGATCGTCAGCTTCGCCGCCGGCCTTTGCTTGATCAAATTCGTCCACACGACCTAGTGCTGCAGTGGGGCTACATGCGGGAGCCGTGTCTCCCTCCCCCCAAACAGATAGCCCTCGACGCTTGCACTGCGGCGGAACCCAAACTTCGGTGGTACGGACCATTGTCAGAGGTCCAGACCCGCTTGCGTTGCCATTCCCAACTCCAGAAGCACTAGGGCTGAGCCACTTGCCCTGCGTCTTGAGCGCCTTCTCGAATTCCGACATTGAAAACATGCGGTCGCGCGCGAAGGGCTGCTCTGTCCGCCTCGCGTTCATCGATGGAGTCTTTGCCGCTGGCGATCGATTGGCGCGCCGCCATGCCCCTGATGCGGGCGTCAGCGATGCCGACCTCCGGATAGACGCCGAGCCCCATGTCCCGCCGCTTGCCGGTCACCGGCGACACGAACCTCAAAATCCACTTGCCCTGTCCCTTCGCTTGGCCCGGGCTCCAGTCGGAGGCCAGCTACCGCCCCGTCACTCACCGGCTTGTCGCCGGGGACGATCTTCTTTGCTCTCAAGTCGCTGATCTGCGCCATGTTTAGCCCCACAACCAGACCCACATTTCGGGTTAGCTTCAGTGATGCGGGATGAGGCGGCTTGTGTCAAACGATCAAATTATCGAGGTTTTTAGCAAGTTTTCACTGGTTGTGAGGCGAGCTGTCACCGTCTGAGCCAATATTCACCGACGCCCCCTCCGCCACAAATAGTCCATTGATATCGCTTAAGATCCTTTCGATCAGGGACGCGAGGGAGGGTCTCGTTCTCGTTCGCGACCGCTTCCATGCATTCCCGCCGCCACGTCCGTGTGAAGGGCTCGCGGTCGCGGCGACACGGCCTCCTCGCGGTTGCTTCGCGCCGCCGCGTGGAGGCAAGCGGAGATGGCGTGGAGAGGCAAGCGCGGTTCGCGCGACTCGATATTTTGCGGCTGCTCGTGCTCGTGCTCGAGCTTCGAGCTGCCGTCTTTTTTTAAGCGACGCATCCCTACGCGCGCCGGAGAACCGCCCGATGCCGTCAGATTTACCGTATGAATCCTTGACAACCGTCTCCGATCTCATTCGGCGGAAAAAGTTGTCGTCGGCTGAGGTCACCGGTGCGACCCTGCAGCGCATCGCAAAGCTCGACCGACGCTATCACTCTTACGCGACTGTGCTCGCGGAGCGCGCGCTCGCTCGAGCGAAAGCTGCCGACGCGGAAATAGCGCGCGGCCTCTGGCGCGGCCCTCTTCATGGCGTGCCGATCGCCGTCAAGGACCTTTGCTACACGACCTTCGCGCCAACTCAAGCCGGCTCGACGATTTTCAAGAGCTTCGTTCCATCCTTCAACGCCACCGTTGTCGAGCGCCTCGAGGACGCCGGCGCGATCCTCCTCGGAAAGCTGCAGATGACGGAAGGCGCTTACACATCCCATCACCCCCAGGTGGCGGCGCCGCTGAACCCTTGGAACACGAACTATTGGGTGGGCTCCTCTTCGACCGGATCTGGCGTCGCGACGTCGTTGGGGCTTTGTTACGGCAGCCTGGGCAGCGATACGGGAGGGTCGATCCGCTTTCCCTCCGCCACTTGCGGTCTGACAGGCATCAAGCCGACATGGGGCCGCGTGAGCCGCTACGGCGTTTTTCCGCTAGCCGACACTCTGGACCATGTCGGTCCGATGGCGCGATCGGTCGCCGACGCCGCCGCCATGCTCGGGGTCGTCGCCGGCCCGGACAGGAATGACCCGACAACCTACAAGGCGGCGGTCCCAGACTATCTCGAGACGATCGGCGACGGAGTTCGCGGCCTCAGGGTCGGCGTCGACCGGGGTTATGCTTCTGACGGGATCGATGGGCAAGTCGTCGCGGCGTTGACCGAGGCGGAGCGGGTCTTGAGCGGCTTAGGCGCAACGGTGCGCGAGGTTCGGTTTCCCGCCTATCAGAAGCTCGTCAGTCAATGGATCGCCATGTGCTCTGTCGAGACGGCGTCCGCGCACGCCGAAACCTATCCGGCAAGGAAGTCGGAATATGGGCCCGATCTTGCGGCGCTGATCGAGCAAGGGCTGGCGACGAAGGGAACCGACATCGCGGGCATTGCGCTCGAACGCATGCGTTTTTCTCGCGAGCTGTCCGAATTGTTCGAAGCTGTCGACGTTCTGCTGATCCCGACCATGCCGGTTCCAACCCCTAGCCTGGAGCTCATGAAGGCCTATGGCGAGGATCCCAACGTGCTGCTGAGCATCCTGCGCTTCACTGCCCCTTTTGACTTCTCGGGAAGTCCGACGCTTACTCTGCCGAACGGTTTGGACTCGGCTCAGATGCCGCTTAGCATGCAGTTCGTCGGTCCCCATCTTTCCGAGGACGTCCTCGCCCGCGCCGGTCACGCGTTTCAACTGGCCACGGACTGGCACCGGCGCAAGCCGCCCGTCGCTTGATATGCTAACGCTGCGACTTGAGGTCTGCGCGCCGGCCGAGCAACAAAAGACAAGCCGCGTGGCCGAGGCAGGCAAGCGTGTGGTGAAAAGCCGAGCTAGAGTGTGAGGCAACGGCGGCGGACCGCCTGTCGCGCCGCCCTGAGCTCCCGGGCGCGATCGGCCGGGAGCCGAGGGCGGCTTCACGTGTCGAATATCGGGGCAACGAAGAGGGAGTACTGATATGAATATCGACCGTAGGCAATTCCTTGGGACCGCGGCGGCGGTTGGCGCGAGCGCGTTGGCCATGCCCGCTTTCGCAGCCGATCCCATCAAGGTTGGCAGCCTGCACGATCTCTCCGGCGGGCTCGACATCTACGGCAAGCCGATGGTCGACGCGCTTACGTTCGCCATTGAGGAAGCGAACGCCGCCGGCGGATTGCTGAACCGCCCGCTTCAGCTGATCAACTACGACACCCAGTCGAGCATGCAGCTCTATACCCAGTTCGCGCAGCAGGCGGCGCTTAAAGATAAGGTCGCGGTCGTCCATGGCGGCATCACCTCCGCCTCGCGAGAGGTCATCCGCCCGGTGCTCGACAAGTTCAAGACGCTTTATTTCTACAACACACAATATGAGGGCGGCGTCTGCGATCGCAACCAGTTCGACACAGGGGTGACGCCGGCGCAGACAGTCGAGAAGCTTGTGCCCTATGCGATGAAGAAATGGGGCAAGAAGGTTTATGTCGTTGCGGCGGATTATAATTATGGCCAGATCACTTCGCAATGGGTGAAGAAATACACGACTGACAATGGAGGCGAGGTTCTCTCGATCGAGTTTTTCCCGCTCGACGTGACCAACTTCTCCTCGACCATTTCAAAGATTCAGGCCGCAAAGCCGGACTTTGTCTGGTCAGCTCTGGTGGGCGGCGCCCACATTTCGTTCTACCGCCAGTGGGCGGCGGCGGGCATGAACAAGAGCATCCCGATGGCCTCAACGACTTTCGGCGTCGGCAACGAACAGATCGTGCTGTCGCCCGAAGAGGCGAACGGCATGCTGGTCTGCTACAATTATTTCGAGAGCGTCAAAAACCCGGCCAACACCGCTTTCCTGGACGCATTCCACAAGCGCTTTGGCGCGGACTATCCCAATGTCACCGAGCTCGCGATGGGAACCTACCAGGGTTTCAAGCTTTGGGCCGAGGGCGTTAAGAAGGCCGAAAGCATCGACCGGATGAAGGTGATCGAAGCGCTCGAGACCGGCATCAGCATCGACGCGCCCTCAGGCAAAGTCACCATCGACCCGCCGACCCATCATTGCATTCTCGACGTCCACATCGCCGAGGTGAAGGACAAGAAGTTTAATCTGCTCGAGGATTTCTCGCAGCAGAGGCCGACGGACACTGCGGCGGTCTGCGATCTCAAGAAGAACCCGAACGACAACCAGCAGTATGTGATCAAGTTCTGAGCGCCCTTCGCAGACAGAGCATGCAGGACCTCACGTGGATCTCGTAGCGCTCCTGGCGATCCAGGTTCTCTATGCGATCGCCAGTCTCGCGCTCATGAGCGTGGGGTTGGCGATCATCTTCGGGATGATGAAGGTCATCAACCTGGCCCATGGTGAGTTTCTGATGCTTGGCGGCTACGCCGCCATCGAAGCCAATCGCCTCGGCCTCAGCATCTGGATCGCAATGTTGATCGTCGCGCCGATCGTGGTCGGGGCGATAGGAATTATCGTCGAGCGAACCATCATCCGTTGGCTCTACGGCCGCATGATCGACACGATGCTTGCGACGTGGGGCTTGAGCCTGTTCCTCGTTGGATTGACGACGGCCGCGTTCGGCAACACGACCGTCGGCCTTTCGGCGCCGCTGGGCAGTTTCGAGATCGGACAATACCGGACGAGCGGCTACACGCTGTTCGTGATCGGCGTCGCGTTCGTCGTTCTTGGCGGCGTTCTCGCAGTCCTGCGGTTCACCAAGCTTGGCCTGATCGCACGCGGAACGATGCAGAACGCTAACATGGCTGCGGCGCTCGGGGTCAATCCGAGTCGTGTCTATTCGATCACCTTTGGCGTTGGCGCCGCGCTGACCGGGCTTGCAGGCGCCGTTGTCGCGCCTGTGTCGGGCATATTCCCAACCATCGGCGCGGCGTACGTCGCCAAATGCTTCATTACCGTGATCGGCGGCGGCGCATCGATCGTGACGGGCACAAGCGCGGCGTCGATCCTGTTCGGAGCGGTCAACCAGATCGCCACTTATGTCACGACTCCGGTGTTCGGCGAGGTCGCGCTGCTTGCGGCGGCGATTGTCCTGATCCGTGCGCTCCCTCAAGGCATAACGGGCCGCTTCTTCAGAGGAAGCCTTTGAGCGCGCGCGCTCTCAACGGTCTCGGGCTCGCGCTGGTCGCCGTCGTGGGGCTCGCGGTGCTCGTCCTTGTTCCTCGGCTTTTCGATCTCGACATGGTGCTCAACGTCACGGTCTACATGATCATGGCGGTGCTCGCCCTGTCGCTTGCGCTTGTCTGGGGGTTCGGAGGCATTCTCTGTTTCGGACAGTCGGCGTTTTTCGGGCTCGGCGCCTACACCTACGCAATCGCGATGATCAACTTTGGCGAGAGCACCGCGCCGCTGATCCTCGCCATTCTCGTTCCCGCGGCTTTTGCGGCGCTGCTTGGCTACTTTATATTTTATGGCCGCATCAGCGATGTCTACCTCGGCGTCATCACGCTGACCGTGACCTTGATCCTGTTCAATTCGATCAACTCGACCGCAGGTCCCGAATTCCATATCGGCTCCGCCAGGCTTGGCGGCTTCAACGGCATCCCGGGCATTCCCTCCCTGAACGTCCCCTTCTTCAAGGATTGGCAGATCGATCTCGAGGGGATGTTCTACCTCTCGACCGCCTCGCTCATTCTCACTTATTTCGGCCTGCGGGCGCTCCTTGCGAGCCGGTTCGGCCGCACGATCGTCGGCATTCGGGAAAATGAACAGCGCGCGCAACTCCTCGGCTACGATCCCCGCGGCTACAAACTGGCGACCTTCACCATCGGCGCGGCGCTCGCGGGTTACGCGGGTTGCCTGTTCGCCAACTGGGGCAACTTCGTAAGCCCGACCATCTTCGGCTTGGCGCAGTCGGCGCAGATCATCATCTGGGTGATCGTCGGCGGCCGCGGCACGTTGATTGGGCCGATCCTCGGATGCGTTGGAATCCAGTGGCTGACCGCCGCCTTAGGGGCCAATGCGCCAAGCGGGACCGCGGGCTGGGGAGCGCTGCTCGGCAATGTGCCGCTGATCCTCGGCGCTATCTTAGTCGCTTTCGTGCTTCTCGTGCCGAAAGGTCTCGTGCCGACGATTGGCGGTCTTGACGCGTTGCTCATCCGGCCGCGCGGAGAAGCATCGCGGTGAGCGTCCCCCTGATCGAGACCCGAGGGTTAGGCATGCGCTTCGGCGGCGTCCTCGCGGTCCGGGACGTCAACTTCACCCTCGGTGAGCAAGAGCTGCGCTGTCTGATCGGTCCGAACGGCGCGGGCAAGAGCACTTTCTTCAAGATGTTGACAGGACAGCTCAAACCAACGTCGGGAACCGTGCGGCTGCGCGGCGAGGATGTGTCCGGCGCCGAGCCGCACGAGATCGCGCGGAGAGGCGTCGGCATCAAGACCCAGGTGCCGAGCGTGTTTGACGGCCTGACCGTGCGCGAGAATCTCTGGCTCGCCGCTTCGCGGATGCATCGCGGGGCTCGGGCGCGCGCGGCGGTCGACGCCATGCTCGAGCGCGTTGGCCTCGCCGCCGTCGCTTCCCGGCTCGTCGGGCAACTGGCGCACGGACAGCGCCAGTGGGTCGAACTTGGCGTGGTGCTGTCAACGGATCCGGATCTTGTGCTGCTTGACGAGCCAGCGGCCGGAATGACGGACCAGGAGGTGCTGCGCACTGTCGAGCTTGTTCGTGATATCAACACAACGAAGGCGCTCATCGTCGTCGAGCATGACATGCAGTTCATTCGGATGATCGCCAACAAGGTGACGGTGTTCAATCAGGGGACCGTCCTGATGGAGGACGATGTCGAGGTCATCATGCATAGCCCGATCGTCCGCGACATCTATCTCGGAAAGCAGGCGGCAGCGGCATGATGCTGGAGATCAGCGAACTGGCTGCCGGCTATGGCCGCATCCCGATCCTGAGCGGCGTGAGCTTCAGCGTCGAGTCGGGCGAATTCGTTGGCGTCCTCGGCCACAACGGCATGGGCAAGACCACGCTGCTTCGAGCGCTGATGGGATACATTCCAGCAACCGCAGGGCGCGTGACGTTGGAAGGAGTCGACATCACCCGGGCCGAGCCCTACCGGCGGGCGCGATCCGGCATGGGTTATGTGCCGCAAGGGCGTGAGATCTTTCCGGGCCTCAGCGTGCGCGACAATCTGCGGATGGGTGCGGTCGCGCGTTCGAAGGATGAAGCCGCGGCGATTGAATCGGTGCTGGAGACTTTCCCTCGCCTCAAGCGGTTGATCGACCGTCCCGGCGGAGCGCTGTCGGGCGGCGAGCAGCAATTGCTTGCCATGGCCCGCTGCCTGGTGGGCGGTCCGAGGCTGGTTTTACTGGACGAACCGACGGAAGGCATTCAGCCGTCAATCATCGACGAGATCGTGGATACGCTTCTCGTCCTTCGTTCGAAAGGCGGGTTGACGATGATTCTCGTCGAGCAAAATCTCGACTTCATCGCGGCGCTCTCCGAGCAAGTCTTGATCATCCAGAAGGGAACGATCGTGCATTCGGCCAAGCCGGACGAACTGCACGGGCATGGCCTCATCAACGAATTCATCGGCGTAACCGACTAATTCGCGCACATGCGCAAGGACAGGCGAAAGCCATCCCCGGGCCTCGTATGACCTGGAACAGGAGGAGGACGTTCATGACCGTAAAGCGCCCAACAGTCGAGCAGATGACGGACATCGTCGAGAGTCTCGGCATGACCATGACGAAGGAGCGCGTCGGCGAGTTCCTTTCGCTGATGGACGGCAGCTTTGCCGCTTACGACATCGTCGATCAGATGGCGGACGAGATTCCGGTCGTCAAATATCCGCGCACGCCGGGATATCGGCCGAGCCCGGAGGAGAATCCGCTCAACGCCTGGTACGTAAAGACCGATATTCACGGCGCCCCGAAAGGCAAGCTCAAGGGCAAGACGGTCGCCGTGAAGGACAACGTCTGCGTCGCCGGCGTCCCGATGATGAACGGCTCCTCGACCCTCGAGGGCTACGTGCCCAACATCGACGCCACGATCGTCACGCGTCTCCTGGACGCCGGCGCAACGATCAAGGGCAAGGCGCATTGCGAATGCTTTTGTCTCTCGGGCGGCAGTCACACCGGCGCGCTCGGTCCCGTGCACAACCCGCATAGACGCG
Source organism: uncultured Alphaproteobacteria bacterium (assembly GCA_963726105.1). Taxonomy (GTDB): domain Bacteria; phylum Pseudomonadota; class Alphaproteobacteria; order Rhizobiales; family Beijerinckiaceae; genus Roseiarcus. Next base: position 61,274 of record CAVSBJ010000003.1, on the reverse strand, counting down.
GTTATTCCGCGGGCGGATCGTCTTCAGGAAGCGGCGCGCTGGTTGCGGCTGGCGAAGTCGATCTCGCCATCGGCGGCGACCAGGGCGGCTCGATCCGGATGCCCGCGTCGTTCTGCGGCGTCTACGGCATGAAGCCGACCCATGGCCTCGTGCCTTATACCGGCGTCATGCCGATCGAATCCACGATCGACCACACCGGCCCGATTACGGCGACCGTCGCCGACAACGCGCTGATGCTGGAAGTTCTTGCGGGGCCGGACGGCCTCGACCCGCGCCAATATGCGCCGAAGGTGGGAAACTATTCAGCCGCGGCCAAGCGCGGCGCGAAAGGGCTCAAAATCGGCGTGGTCAAGGAAGGCTTCGGCCACGCCAACAGCGAAAAAGACGTGGACGCAAGCGTGCGAGAAGCGGCCAAGCGCTTCAAGTCGCTGGGCGCGAGCGTCGAAGAGGTTTCCATACCCGAGCATCTCATCGCCCCGGCGGTATGGACGCCAATCGCGCTCGAAGGTCTGCAGGCGCAGATGATGCTCGGTAACGGAATGGGCTTCAACTGGAAGGGCCTCTACACGGTCAGTCTCCTCGACGCCCATGCCAACTGGCGCCAGATGGCCGACGATCTGTCCGACAGCCTCAAGATTTCGATGATGGTCGGCCAGTTCTTTCTCACCCACTATCGCGGGCGCTTTTACGCGAAGGCGCAAAATTTGGCGCGCAAGGTCCGTGGGTCATATGACAAAGCGCTGGACACATACGACCTCTTGCTCATGCCCACCCTTCCGGTGAAAGCCACTCCGCTGCCGCCCGCTGACGCGCCGCTCGGCCTCTATCTCCAGCGCGCGTTCGAGATGATTGGCAACACCGCGCCGTTCGACGTGACAGGCCATCCAGCGATGACCATCCCGTGCGGGCTCGGCGACGGACTGCCGATCGGCGCCATGCTGATTGGCAAGCATTTCGATGAGGAGACGATCTACGCCGCCGCAAGCGCGTTCGAGGGAGCCGGAGACTGGAAGAAGTTCTGACCTCTTCGATGCGTTGCGAACGGGGGCCGGCGCCTCAGTAGCCACTCCGCATTGGCCTCCGTGGGAGCTTCCGTCACTCACCCCCTTGCGCAGGGTCGTGGCATAGCGTTTGCTTGCCCTCACGCGGACGTCACGTCCGTCTGGAACGTCGCACGACTTGAGGCGCGGCTGGGTGAAGCAGAGTTTAACGACCGCCGATAAGAAACCGTCCGAGCGTTTGGAATTCTGGCAAGAGGTCGTTTGCAAGAAGTACGTTTCCGCGTCGGCGCAGACCGAAGTCGTGGACGACGAATTTTCAGGGAGTCTGACAAGCGGGGAGTTGGGGCCTCTCGTCGTCGCCGAGTTGGATGCGCCCTTGCATTTCTGGTCGAGGACCCCCCGCCACATCCAAAGCGACGGCCAGGACGCCTTCATCGTCAGTCTCATACAGCAAGGGGGAGGCGAGCTCACTCAGTTGGGCCGTTCGGCTCGGCTCGGTCCAGGCGATCTTGTGATCTATGACACCGCCGCCACATTCGACTATGCGTTGAAAGCAAGAACTCAACTGGTGAAAGTGCCGAGGCGACTTCTCGAATCGAAGCTCGACCGGCCAACCGAGTTTCTGGCGCTGAAGATCGATCGCAGCAATCCGTTGTCGTCGATCTTGAGCGAGCTCCTGACGCGCTGTCTGAATATAGAGCTCTCTCGGGAGCCAGGTCCGTCGGTAGCGAAGAGGCTGTCGAACGCCGTCGTCGACCTTCTTGCTTCTATTTGCGACCTCGAACGAGACGGCTTGCCCGAGGTCCAAACTTCTCGGCCTTTGGAGCGAGTCATGCGGTATGCGCGCGCAAATCTGGATGACCCAGAACTTCGGCCCGAAGCGCTCGCGGCTGCGGGCGCAATGTCCGTGCGAAGCCTCAACCGTCACTTCAGCACGCTCGGCGCAACGCCCATGCGCTGGGTGTGGTCGGAGCGGCTTGAAGCGAGCCGGGCAGCTCTTACGCAGGGCGAGGTTCGTTCGGTCACGGACGCGGCTTTTGCCTACGGCTTCAGTGATCTTGGCCATTTCAGCCGAAGCTTCAAGCGGACATTTGGAATGTCGCCCCAGACTGTCCTCAGAAAGTAGGGGTCTTCGGCGGCGCAGGTCGGAGCGTCAGAGCATCAAGTGGCGGCGGAAAAAGGCCCCAGTCGGAAAAACAAACGTTACGAAAGACGAGCAACTTTACTAACGTTGACTCGCGGTTAAGAGCGTATTCGTGCCTCTTCGGTCGGTCGGGCGGCGGCGACGTCGCGATGATGGGCGCCGTGCGAAATGGAAGGTGAGTTGGACTGAAGGCCAAGCGCCGCCTACGCTTTCGATCGTTCAGGCGTCGGGCTCGGATCACATCATGGCTCATCCAATCATTCTCCATCATTTCGACCGGTCCCCATTCTCCGAGAAAATCCGCGTGGTCTTCGGCCACAAGGGGCTCTCCTGGAAAAGCGTGCGGATTCCGCAGATCATGCCGAAGCCCGATTTGATGCCGCTGACCGGCGGCTACCGCCGGACGCCGGTGATGCAAATCGGCGCCGACGTGTTCTGCGACACCCAGATCATCATCCGCGAAATCGAACGCCGGTTTCCGTCTCCGACCCTGTTTCCGCCGGGCGCAGCTGGGGCGCCCTGGGCGATAAGCTCGTGGACCGACCGCACGTTGTTTCAGAACGCCGTCACGCTCGTGTTTGGCACGCTCGGTCCCAAAGTTCCCGAAGACTTCGTCGAGGATCGCAGCAAGATGCGCGGGGCTAAGTTCGATCTCGACAAGATGCGGGCGGCGATTCCGCAGATGCGCGATCAGATGCGCGCCCAGCTCGGCTGGATCGAGGCGCAACTCAGCGACGGGCGGAAGTGGCTCTTTGGAGAGTTCAGCCTTGCCGATGTCAGCGCCTACATGAATATCTGGTACGTGCGCTCAAACCTCACGGCGGAGGGGGATCGGGCGATCGCCGGAATCGACAAAATCCTCGCCGTCCTCACCCAGGTCGCCGAATGGGAGAACCGCGTGCGAGCGATCGGACACGGGATCCGCGAAGAAATATCCGCCGGCGAAGCCCTTGGCGTCGCGGCAAAGGCGGGCCCCGAAACGATCGCCGAGAACGATCTCGACGATCCGAACGGACGGAAAGTGGGTGACACGGTGCGCGTCGTGCCCGACGATTACGGGAAGGATGAGGTTGGCGGAGAGATCGTTTCTCTTTCGGCGCAGCACATCGCTATACGCCGCGTGGACGAACGCGTCGGGGAGATTGTGGTCCATTTCCCACGCGCGGGGTTTCTCGTTCTCGAGGGCTGAAGGCTTATCCGGCTTGCCGGGACGATCGGGCACGGCTAAGGGCGCGTGATGCGCCCCTCGGCTCTCGATCCCCTGTTCGCGCCTGCCGACGCCCTGCCAGGGATCGGGCCAAAAAACGCGAAGCTCTTCGACCGGCTCCTCGGCAAGCCGCAGGGCGCGCGGGTCCTCGACGTCCTCTTCCACCTGCCGCAGGCGACCGTCGACCGGCGCGCGCGCCCCAAGATCCGCGACGCAATTCCGGGCACCATCGTCACCATCGAAGCCAGGGTGACCGAGCACCACGGGCCGCCAAACTCACGCTCCCGGGCGCCCTTCAAGGTGCTGGTCGAGGACGATACGGGCGACGTCGAGCTCGTCTTTTTCCTCGCCAATCATGAATGGGTGCGGTCACGGCTGCCGGTCGGGGCCACGCGCTGGATTTCCGGCAAGCTCGAGCTCTGGGACGGCCGCCGCCAGATGGTTCATCCCGATCGCGTCATGACCGCGGAGGAACTCGATCGACTGCCTGCGGTCGAGCCGGTCTATGGACTGACCGATGGCCTCTATCAGCGCACAGTCGCCCGCGCCGCGGAAGGCGCGCTCAAGCGCCTGCCGCCACTGCCGGAATGGGTGAACGAAAAGACCCTGAGCGATCTGAAACTGCCGAGCGTCGCGCAAGCGCTCAACGCGATGCACCGTCCCGAGGCGCCGGCGGATATCGACCCGGCGGGTCTGTCGGCGACGCGGCTCGCCTATGATGAGCTGTTCGCCAACCAGCTCGCGCTGCTGCTGGTGCGGGGGCGCATGCGCGCCATTCCCGGCCGGGCGCACCGGTCCGAGGGCGCGTTGGCGCGGCGCCTTGAGGCCGCCCTGCCCTTTTCGCTGACGCGCGCGCAGCAGCAGGCGGTCGACGACATCCGCGCCGATCTCAGAGCCGAAAAGCGCATGCTGCGGCTCCTGCAGGGTGACGTCGGATCGGGCAAGACCGTCGTTGCGCTCCTGGCGATGGCGGAGGTGGTCGAAGCGGGCCGGCAGGCGGCGATGATGGCGCCGACCGAGATTCTGGCCCGCCAGCACTACGAGCGCATGGCCCCATTGGCCGCCGACGTCGGCCTGCGCATCGCGCTCTTGACCGGTCGCGACAAGGCGGCCGCCCGACGCGCCTCTCTCGCCGCATTGGCGGAAGGAACGATCGATATCGCAGTCGGCACGCATGCGCTGTTTCAGGAGAGCGTCGCCTTCGCCGATCTCGGCCTTGCGGTGGTCGACGAACAGCATCGGTTTGGCGTTCGCCAGCGTCTCGCCCTCGCCTCCAAGGGCGAGGCCGTCGACCTTCTCGTGATGACCGCGACGCCGATCCCGCGTTCGCTCGTGCTCGCCTATTTCGGCGACATGGACGTCTCGGCTTTGCGCGAGAAGCCGCCGGGGCGCCAGCCGATCGACACGCGCATCTTGCCGATCGAACGGCTCGACGAGGTGGTGGCGCGCCTCTCGCAGGCCCTGGCCGCAGGCGCGCGCGCCTACTGGATTTGTCCGTTGGTCGACGAGAGCGAGACGCTGGACGTCGCCGCGGCCGAAGAGCGCGCTGAAGCGCTGAGCGCCATCTTCGGCGACGCCGTTGGCCTCGCGCACGGCAAGATGGCCGGCGCAGACCGGGACGCGGCGATGGAGCGCTTCCAGCGCGGGACGACGACCGTCCTGGTTGCGACCACGGTGGTCGAGGTCGGCGTCGACGTCCCGGATGCGACAATCATGATCATCGAGCACGCCGAACGCTTCGGGCTCGCACAATTGCACCAGTTGCGCGGGCGCGTTGGTCGCGGAACGAGCCGTTCGGCTTGTCTGCTGCTCTACAAGGGACCGCTGAGCGAAGCGGCGCGCGCGCGGCTGGAAATCTTGCGCGAGACCGAGGACGGTTTCCGCATCGCCGAGGAGGATTTGAAGCTGCGCGGCGAGGGCGACGTGCTCGGGGCCCGGCAGGCCGGCGCGCCCGGCTTTCGCTTCGCCCGGCTCGACATCCACAGCGGCCTTCTGGCGCGCGCGCGGGCGGAGGCGGAGGCCGCGCTCAGACGCGATGAGCGGCTCGCGGACGAGAAGGGCCGCGGCCTGCGGCTCATGCTCTACCTGTTCGAGCGCGACGAGGCCGCACGGCTGATCGAGGCCGGTTGAACCGGGCGCGCCACGCTCCCGGGGCCTGGCGATCAAATCCGGGTGAGCGGCGCTCCGATGCCACGAATGTGAACGGCTGCGCGGACATTCGCCCACTATATGGCCACACGAAGTGACGACAGCGTTCGAACCAGTGTTCTGGCTGGAACCGATCAGGCAGTGGCGCCGTTTTTGCGCCGGGGTAGTGATATGAAGTCAAACCGCATCCGCGACATCGACTTTTGGCGCGGAGCCGTGCTGATTGCGATCCTCATCGATCACATTCCAGGCAACCCGCTCGAAAATTGGACTCCGAGGAACTTCGGCCTCTCGGATAGCGCGGAGGCGTTCGTCTTTCTATCCGGTCTGTCGGTCGGCCTCATCTACCTGCCCAGGGCGTTCAAGTATGGCCTCGAGCCCGTCGCCGGCGGATGTCTCAAGCGCGCGCTCAAACTCTACGGCGTGCATATCGCGCTGACTGTGGCTGCGCTTGTGGTGTTTGGCGCGGCCTATTGGGCGAGTGGTGTGCCGGACCTGATCGAAGCGCATGGGCGCGCTTTCGTCTTCGGTTCGCCGGGCAATGGGCTTTTGGGACTTGCGCTTCTCAGCCATCAGCTCGGCTACTTCAATATTTTGCCGTTGTATATCGTGCTCATGCTGTGGGCGCCGGTCGCGGTCGCGCTTGCGCTCCGCAGCCCATTGTTGGCGCTCACGGTTTCAATTGGCCTCTATGCAGCCGCGCGCGCTTTTGGCATCAACCTCCCGAATTGGCCAGAACCGGGCGGCTGGTTCTTCAATCCGATCGCTTGGCAGCTCGTGTTCACGCTTGGCGTCGTGGCGGCCATTTTGTGGCGGGAGGGTTTTCCGCGACCCACTCCATGGCTGGTTGTGCTGAGCGCCGTCACGGTGCTGGGGGCCGCGCTGATCGTCACCAATGAAGGCGGCCTCGCGCCTGGGCTGCGCGATACGGCGAGCGCGCATCTTGACCTCGCCAAGCAGGATCTTGGGCTCGCGCGCCTAATTCACTTCGTCGCATTAGCCTATTTGATTGCGACGGCGACCGTGTTCGGCCGTTTTATCGCGCCGGTAGTCAGGGGCGCTTTCGGCGATGCGGTCCAAAGTCTCGGTCGGAACAGCCTGTCGGTTTTCGCCACCGGTTCGTTCTTGAGCGCCTGCGGGCAAGCCGCATTGGCGGCCGCTTCGCCACATACGTCAGCGGGGGTTGAACGATTTGTCGGACTCGCGTACACGGTTGCGTCCATCATCACCCTGTTCGCTGTCGCCTATTGGATCGAGTGCAGAAAAGCTCACGCCAACGACGCAGTCGCCGCGAAACAGCCAGCACGTTTGCGCGTCTGGCGGGGGTTGTATGCGTCCTCGTCGCCGTAAGTCCCGCGCACGCCGAAGAGGGTTCGTGCCCGAGAGAAATCGCTGCCTTCGAACGTAACGGCGCCTCGCTTGCCTTTCCTAAGGTGAGGGTCGGCCTGCCGAACGATATTTTGGCCATTGGCTCGTCTTCAACCGAAGGTATCGGGGCGAGTTCGCCGGCAAACACCTATCCGGCGCGCCTCGAGGCGGAGCTCGAAAAGCAGACGGGCGCGGACTTCGACGTCAAGAACGCTGGGATCGGCGGCGAGCTCGCCGCCAAGACGCTGGAACGCCTGAAGAATGCGCTGAAGTCCGGCTGGGCCCGAATGGTGATCTGGCAGGTCGGCACCAACGACGCGATCGTGGGCGTCGATGAAACCGTGTTTCGCGCCACGGTGCAGGCCGGCATCACTGCGGCGCGTGCCGCTGGCGTTCCGATGATGCTCATCGGGCCCCAGTTCACCCTGAAGACTCCCGACCCCGTCCGCTACCAGCGGTTCGTCAAGATGGTCGATGATATCGGCGCCGCGGACCATGTGCCGGTGCTCAGCCGCTACGCATTGATGAAGAGCTGGAGCGTCAAGAGCGCGAAGGCGTTGAGTTTGCTCTTGTCCGGCGATGGCTTGCACATGAGTGACCTCGGCTACCGATGCCTGGCGCACGCGCTCGCCGAGGCGCTCGAAGGCGCAACCGAAGCCAAGCTTTAGGCAGCCCAGGCGCTTTCTCGAGGATTCCAGGCTCTTTCTCAAGGATTCTAAGAGATGCGACGGCGCGTTTGGCGGCATGGAACGGTTTCGGCCGTCGGCTTTGGCGACATGAGCTTTGGCGGCTTCTACGGACCCACAAATGAAGCCGAATCCATGCGAACGCTGGCGAGCGCGCTCGATCTCGGCGTCGACTTCTGGGATACCGCCAACGTCTATGGCGATGGGCTCTGCGAACATCTGATCGGCGAGTTCCTGGCCGAAGACAAAGGCCGCCGAGCGCGAGTGACGCTCGCGACCAAGTTCGCCATTCGCCGGCGCGACGACGGCTCGCGTTTCTTCGACAATAGCGCGGCCCATATCCGCGAGGCCCTCGACGGCTCCCGGAAGCGGCTCGGGGTCGACCACATCGACCTCTACTATGTGCATCGCGTCGACAAATCGGTGCCGATCGAGGACACGGTCGGAGAATTGGCGCGCCTCGTCAAAGCGGGCGAGATTGGCGCTATTGGACTGTCTGAAGTGGCTCCGGACACCCTCAGACGCGCCCACGAAGAACACCCGATTGCCGCCGTCCAGTCGGAATATTCGCTCTGGACGCGCAATCCCGAACTTGGCCTCGTGCAGACCTGCGCCGAAGTGGACGCAATTCTGGTCGCCTTCTCGCCTCTCGCGCGCGGCTATTTGAGCGGCCTCCTGCAGAACGTCGAAAGCTTCGGCGAAAAAGACTTCCGCCACCCCAATCCGCGATTTCAGGGCCTCAACTGGCGGCGCAATCGCGACCGGCTTGAGGATTTTGCTGCTCTTGCCAGGTCATGGGGATTGAAGCCGGCGACGCTGGCCATTGCCTGGACGCTTTCGAAGGCTCCGCACATCGTGCCGATACCCGGCACCCGCGCCGCCGGCCATCTCGATGAATGCGCGGCGGCGGCGGAGATCGATCTGACCGACGCCCAAATTGCAGAGATTGAGCGAGCGCTGCCGATCGGCTTCGCCGCTGGCGAGCGCTATTCCGAGCAACAATGGATGGGAATCCAGAAGTACTAGGGCGGTCGGCGCTTGTCTTCAGCGGAACGCCAGCGGCCCATTTTCCGACGACACGCCGAACAGAGCGCGTATGCCCTCGAGGAGACGACGAGTGGGGGCGCCTTCGACCAGCGTCGCGAGATAATCCTCCGCCCATTTCCTGACGTCGTTTTCCAACAGATGCTCGAGCATCGGCGCGTGGCGTTCGCGGCGTTCCTCTAACGGCATCTCCAGCGCGCGCTTCAGCGCCGCCGCCACTGCATCGGTTTCGTGCGGATTGACGATCAGCGCGCCGTCGAGTTCTTTCGCCGCGCCGGCGAATTGCGACAGCACGAGCACACCTGGATCCTCCGGATCCTGGGCCGCCAGATATTCCTTGGCGACCAGATTCATGCCGTCGCGGAGCGGCGTCACCATGGCGACATCGGCGGCGCGGTAAAGCCCCGCAAGAACGGTGCGAGAGTGGGACCGGTTGACATAACGAATTGGCGTCCAAGCCGGATCGCCGTACTGGCCGTTCACCTTGCCAATGAGGCCAGTCAATTCGGTTTCGATGTCGCCATATTGCTTGATGTCGGAGCGGCTCTTGGGCGTGACCTGCAGGAGGGTCACGTTGCCGCGCCACTCCGGGTTGTTCTCAAGCAGTCGTTCGAACGCCTTCACGCGGTCCGGGATGCCCTTCGAATAGTCGAGTTGATCGACGCCAAGGATGAGCTTGTTCCCGCCGAGGCTCTCGCGCACCAGGGCGACCATCGCCGAGCGACCCGCATTCCGCGCAAGCCGCGTATAGGCCTTGGTCTCTATGCTCACCGGGAACGCGCCGAGGCGAACTTTCTGTCCTTCGAATTCATAACTGGATCGATTTTGGGAGGCGCCCTGAGAGGTCAGGTAGTGGGCGAAGTTGTCGCGGTCATTCTCCGTCTGGAAACCGACGAGGTTGTAGTAGGCGAGGCCGCCGAGGATCTCTCTGTGGTGGGGCAGCGTCTGCAGGATGTCAGGGGGCGCACAAGGCGTATGAAGGAAAAATCCGATGGTGTTGCGATGACCGCGCGATCGCAGTTCGCGTCCCAGCAACATCAGATGATAATCGTGCACCCAGACGACATCGTCTTCCCTGAGCAGCGCGCTCAAGCGGTCGGCGAACATGCGGTTGACGCGGATATAGCCGCTGGCGTCAGCTCGAGAATATTCCTGCAGATCGACCCGGTAGTGAAGGATCGGCCACAGCACGCTGTTGGCGAGGCCGTTGTAGTATTCTTGAATGTCGTTTTGCGACAGATCAATGAGGACATAGGTCATCTTGTTGATGTCGACGACCTGAGGCTCCCCGTTCGGCTCCTCCGAGACCTTGCCGCTCCACCCGAACCACATTCCGTTGCGATTTTTGAGCGCTGCTTTCACCGCAACCGCCATTCCTCCCGCAAGCGGAGTCCGGGGCGTTTCAGGCACCGCGACGCGGTTGGAGACGATGATCAGTCGCGCGCCCATGCTTCCTCCCAACTCGACGACAGCCGCGTTGCGCTGTTGATGATGCCCGCCATGGAATATGTCTGAGGAATATTCCCCCACAGCTCTCCCGCGTCAGGATGGATGTCCTCGGAGAGAAGTCCATAGGCGTTGCGGCGCGCAAGAATCGATTCAAACAACTCGCGCGCCTCGTCCTTCCGACCGATCTGATAGAGCGCGTCGATGTACCAGAAGTTGCACGCCAGAAAGGCGGTCTCGGGCGCGCCAAAGTCGTCCGGGGCAGTATAACGCATAATTCGGCCATTGCGCATGAGCTCGCGCCCAATGGTGTCACAGGTCTTGATGAAGCGGGGGTCGTTCGAGGACAAGAGTCCGAGCTCGGCGACCAGGAGGACGCTGGCGTCGAGCTCCGGCGAGCCGAATGCGCCGGTCAAAGCGCCTCGCTTTTCATCCCATCCTTGTTCGAGAATTCGCGCCCGCAACGAGCGGGCGTTGGCTGCCCAGTATTTGGCCCGGTCGGTGATTTTGAGTTTGCGCGCAATGCCCGCGAGCCTGTCACAAGCCGCCCAGCACAGCGTCGCCGAATAGGTATGGGGGAGCGCCCGGGTGCGATATTCCCACAAGCCCGCATCGGGCTCGAAGGCATACACGACCGCCCGCTCGCCGAGACTTTCGAGAAGACGGAACAGCGACTCGTCGCCCATCTTGGGGAGACGCTCGTCCACGTACATCTGCGTTGCGGCCAGAACGACGCTGCCATAGACGTCGTTCTGCCTTTGACTGGCCGCCTGGTTTCCCACCCGAACCGGGCCCATGCCGAGAAAGCCCTTGAGGTCAGGCGCGGACCATTCCTCGAGCGGCGTAAACGGCACAATGCCATGCAGCGGCTGAATCTCCTCATCGACGACGGAGGCGATGGTTGTGATGTAGTTGATGTAGGATTCCATGATCTGTGTGGCGCCGAGCCGGTTCAGCGCGTCGACCACGAAATAAGCGTCACGCAGCCAACAGTAGCGATAATCCCAGGTTCGTGACGACCCAGGCGCTTCCGGGATCGAAGTCGTATGCGCCGCCACGATGGCGCCCGTCTCGGCGAAGCTGCAAAGCTTGAGCGTGATCGCCGCGCGCACCACCTCCACTTGCCATTCATAGGCTAGCGCGAGGTAGCGCACCCACCCCTGCCAGTAATCGCGCGTGCGGTCGAGAAATTCGCGCGACGTCGTATCGATCGCGCTAAGGAAGGGATCGTCTTGGCCGAATATGAGGTTTACCGGCCGGGTCAGAGGGAAAGAAACTTCGTTGATAATGTAGGACAGCGGCGCATCGGAAGTCAGCCGCAGAACCTGTTGCCCATCGAGATAGCGGATGTGATTGGAGCCGACGACAAAATTGGTTGTTGGTCGACCGTAACCGTGGGTTGGGCGTACGCGGATCGTGACACGAGGCAGGCCGGCGATCGGTTCGATGCGTCGGATGATTTGCGGTGGCCTGTATACGCGCTCGAAGCGCTCGAAATTCGGGGCAAAATCGGAGACACGGACCTTGGCGCCGTTGGTGTCGGTCAGGATCGTCTCGACGATCGCCGTGTTGCGCACGTACTGCGATTCAGTTTGAGCAAGGTTCGCGAGCGTGACATCGCAGAACCCTTTCTCCTCGTCGCCGGCCAGCAGCCTGGAAAAGACCGGATCGGAATCGAAGTGGGGATAGCACCACCAAACGATTCGGGCGTTCTGATCGACAAAGGCCGCGGCGCAGCTGTTTCCAATCAGGGCCAAGTCAAGATTTTGTTTTTTTGTTTGCGTGCCCTCGATCATGCGCCGCTTCCTCGAGCGAATTCAGCGAGCCACCCGCGCACCGCTTGCGGCGCCGCGAATGAGCCAATCGCACCGGGGCGTCGACGGCCGACCGAATAGGCGAACCCTCCGCGCGCGCTGACGAGGGCGAAACCGCTTTCATCGGTCGTATCGTCGCCGACGAAGATCGGCCGGCGCCCGCGAAACGTCGAGGTGGCGAGAAACGTCGCGATCGCGCCGCCCTTGTCGAAACAGGGGCTCTTGATCTCGATCGCGTAATGCGCGTCCATAATGTCTACAGCGATCGGAATCGATTCCACGAGCTGTTTGACGATATCGCGGACGGCCCGCTCCGCAGACGGCGCCTGTCGGTAGTGGACGGTGAAGCTGAAGCGCTTGTTTTCAACGAACACACCCGGAAACGGCTCAACCGCTCCTCTCAGCGCCGCCAGCAGCGACTGAGGCAAGTCGGTTGCGGCCGTTGGCGTTGCGGACCCGTCGGGATCGAATCGGATCTCCGCGCCATGAACACCGCTCACTCGCAGCCGCAATGGCGCAAAGAGATGGTCGACATCATCGATGGAGCGGCCGCTGATGAGCGCCAATGCGCCGGCGAGCTTGCGTTCGACGCCGGCAAGCGTCGCAACCAGCCCTGTGGGCGTCACGACGTCACCCGGACGCGCCGCCAGATCGAGCAAAGTACCGTCGACGTCGAGGAAAAGAGCAACCGAAGCGTCGCTCAAGGGCGCCACATCACCCGCCGTCGCGCCCTCCATGCTCGGCGCGTTCAATTCGTCCACCCGCAGCTCCTGACGCCCCTTCGCCCGACCTAAGCAGGTTTTGGGGCGACAACGTGGTCATGGTGTGACGGCACGTACGGCCGCCATCGTTTTCCCGGATCACGGAGGCTGAAACGCGCAACTGTCGGGCTGGTTCCCAGTAAGGACAAGAAAATCGCCTCGAGGGGGCTGTCAAACGTGGACGCGTAGACAACGCGCAACCCACGCTGATCTTCGGCGACACGGAGCAACAGGCATGGCGGCTCCGCCGCTTCTTCTGTAGGATTTGGACTGAGCAGCCAGAAGCCTTGTCGCCTGGCTTTGTTTTCAGCGTGTTGTGCGCCGGTCTGGACGAGCCGCCGATGGGTACTAGGTGATGCATGAGCCGTCAATCACCGTCACGCCGCACCCTGGCGGCGAGCTGGTTTTCGACGTGATCGTCTGTGACCCATCCGGCGAAACTCGGCATCGCGTCACGATCGAGGCCAACGAAGCCGAGCGCTGGGCGAAGCTCGGCGCCGCGCCCTCGCGTTGCGTCGAGGCCGTGATGCGGTTCCTCCTCGATCGCGAACCGAAGGAATTGATCTTGAACGCGTTCGACATGCGCGTCGTTCGGCGTTACTTTCCGGAACTCGACGATGCGTTCCCGCGCTACCTCGTCCGCCCCGGCGGCGAACCGGGGCGCAAATAGCCGTCGAACAAACACGGAGGCATGCTGTCATGACCGTCGCCCTCGCCCGGCCGGAGGCGACTCTCGACTCCCGCTACACCGCGTCCGAGGGCTGGGTCTATATGACCGGAACACAGGCGCTGGTGCGCCTGCCCATTCAGCAGCGCCTGCGCGATGCGGCGGCGGGGCTCAACACCGGCGGGTACATTTCCGGTTATCGCGGCTCGCCACTCGGGCGCTACGACATCGAGCTGTGGCGCGCAGCGCCACAGCTCAAGCAACACAACATCGTCTTCCGCCCCGGCCTTAACGAGGACCTCGCCGCGACGGCGATTTGGGGCGCCCAGCAGGTCAACAACTTTCCCGGCGCGACAGTCGATGGCGTGTTCGGCATCTGGTACGGCAAGGGGCCTGGCGTCGACCGATCGGCCGACGCCCTGCGCCACGCCAATTTCACTGGCTCATCCCCCAAGGGCGGCGCGCTAGCGCTCGCCGGCGACGACCACGGCGCGAAATCTTCGACCGCCGTCAATTTCTCCGACACGTTGTTCATCGCCGTCGGCATGCCGGTCCTCTATCCGTCCAATACCCAGGAGCTGCTTGACTTCGGCCTGCACGGCGTCGCCATGTCCCGGTTTTCCGGCTGTTGGGTCGGCATGAAGGTGGTCACCGATGTCGCCGAGGGCGGCGGCACGGTTTATGTCGGGCCCGACTTGCCCGAGATCGTCATCCCGCAACGTCCGAGCGTACCGCCGCACGGATTATGGGCGCGCACGATCGACGCGCCGGTTGCGCAGGAAGAGCGCCTCTATCAGCACAAGCTCCCGGCCGCGCTGGCTTACGCGCGCGCCAACAACATCAACCGCATCCTCGACGACGGCGAGGGCGCGAAAATCGGCGTGGTCGCTGCGGGGAAGGCGTGGCAGGATCTCTTGCAGACGCTCGGCAATCTTGGCGGCCCAGACGACGGCGCCGCGCTGGGGCTGCGTCTGCTCAAGGTCGGCATGGTGTGGCCGCTCGATCCGGTGATCGTGCGCGATTTCGCTCGAGGTCTCGACCTCATCGTCGTGATCGAGGAGAAGCGCCCACTGCTCGAGGATCAAATCCGCTCCATTCTCTATGGCGATTCGAGAGCGCCGCGGATCGTCGGCAAATATTTCGACGGGCAGGCGTTCGACCCTTCGCCGGGCGCGACGGCCATTCCAAATTTCGGCGAGATCACTCCCGAACTCATCGCCGGCGTGTTGGCCAGGGCGATTTCCCGTCATGATCCCAACTGTGCGCTGAGCGCGCCGGAAGCGCCTGGGCCAATGCTCAGCAATCGTCCCACCCCGACGCGAAGCCCGGGCTTCTGCGCCGGATGCCCGCACAACCGCTCAACCCCGGTGCCCGAGGGCAGCCGCGCGCTTGCCGGCATCGGCTGCCATTGGATGGCGACGCTGGTCAATCCGCAACAGACCGCCACCGCTTCGCACATGGGCGGCGAAGGCGTGATGTGGCTCGGCCAGCAGCCGTTCACGCATCAGGATCACGTGTTCGCCAATATCGGCGACGGCACCTACGCGCATTCGGGATCGCTCGCGATCCGTCAGGCGCTCGCCGCCAATGTTCCGATCACCTACAAGATCCTCTTCAACGGCTTCGTCTCGATGACTGGAGGGCAGCCGATCGAGGGCGGCATGACGCCGGTTCAGATCCTCGACGAGCTTGCCGCGGAGGGGGTGAAGAAGATGACGTTGGTGGCGGACGACCCGGAGCGCTACGCCGGCGTCCCGCTGCCCCACGGGGTCAGCCTTCGCCACCGCGACACGATGGACGCGACGCAACGTGAATTCCGCGAATTCAAGGGTGTCTCGGTCATCCTGTACGACCAGCCCTGCGCGACCGAACGGCGGCGCCTGCGCAAGCGCGGCAAATGGGCCGACCCCGCCATTCGCACCTTCATCAATCCGCAAGTCTGTGAGGGCTGCGGCGATTGCGGGCGCGTGTCGAACTGCATGGCGATCGAGCCCCTGGAGACGGAATTCGGACGCAAGCGGCGCATCAACCAATCGAGCTGCAACAAAGACTTCTCCTGCATCGAGGGCTTCTGCCCAAGCTTCGTAACGGTGCATGGCGGACGCTTGCGCAAGCCCGAGGCGACAGCGCCTTTGGGCCAGTATCTGCCGCCTGTCCCCGAGCCGATCCTGCCCGAAATCAACGAGCGTTTCAGTCTGCTGGTGGCCGGCATCGGCGGTTCCGGCGTCGTCACCATCAGCCAGACGGTCGCCGTCGCCGCTTATCTCGACGGGCTCTTCAGCTCCAATCTCGACCTGACCGGGCTCAGCCAAAAGTACGGCGCGGTGACCGCGCATGTGCGCATCGCGCATGAACCCGGCGCGTTGCATGCGACCCGTATCGCTGCCGGCGAGGCGGACGCGCTGATCGGCTGCGACCTCATCGTGGCCGCCGGCGATGAATCGATCTCCAAGCTTAAGCGCGGCAAGACCAACGCGGTCATCTCCGCCGATCTGACGCCGACCGCCGATTTCGCTCGCAATCCCAACTGGAGCGTGGACGCGGACGACCTCATCGAACGCCTGAAGAACGCGCTGGGCGACAAGGCGCTCATTCTCGACGCCCAACGTCTCGCCGCAGCACTCATGGGCGACCCGATCGCCTCCAACATGTTCATGCTCGGCGCAGCCTGGCAAAGGGGCCTGGTTCCGATTCGTCGGGAGGCGATTGATCGCGCGATTGAACTCAACGGCGTCGCCATCGACACAAACAAGCAGGCGTTTGAATGGGGCCGACGCGCCGGGCACGATCCGATGAGCATTGAGACGCTGGTCGGCCTTGATGAAGTCGTTGACGAGCCGCCCTCGCTCGACGCGCTCACGCAGCATCGCGTCGCGCATCTGACGGACTATCGCGACGCAGCCTATGCGGCGCGCTACCGCGAGCTCGTTGAGCGCGTGCGCGGGGCGGAGAAAGACGCGGGCCTTGGCGAGGCGCTGACGACAGTCGTCGCGCGCGCCTATCACAAGCTGCTGGCCTCGAAGGACGAGTGGGAAGTGGCGCGGCTGTTTGCAGCGGCGGAGTTCCAGGAGAGTCTATCGCGCGAATTCGAGGGCCCTTATCAGCTCCATTTCCATATCGGCGCCTGGCCGTTCGCGCGCCTCGACCCGGCAAGCGGAAGGATGAAAAAGGGCGAGGTTGGCCCGTGGGCGATGACCGCCTTCCGCATGATGGCGCGGCTCAAATTCCTGCGCGGCACGTTGCTCGATCCGTTCCGCAACAGCGGCGAGCGCAAGCTCGAGCGGCGCCTGGTCGCCGAGTTCGAAGCCGACGTCACGGATCTCACCCAGCGCCTGACCCCGGCGTCCCATCCGATCGCCGTTCGCGTGGTCGGCAGCTATGAAACGATCCGGGGATACGGACACGTGAAAGAGGCAAGCGCCGAGGAAGCGGCGAAGGCGCGCGCAAGCGCCCTCAACGAGCTCAAGGTCGGCAAGGCGCCGGTCGAGAAGGCGGCTTAACCGTGCTGCAAGGCAAGACGATCGTCGTCACGGGCGGGTTGGGCGCGCTAGGAAGCGCCGTCGCTGAGACGGCGGCGAAGCGTGGCGCCTCGGTCGCGCTGCTTGACCACGCGCCAACTGTGCCCCAGGGCTTCGCCGAGCGGCTCGGCGCGAACACGCTCATCGTCGGGGGCGTCGATTTGACGTCGCCGACGGCGGCCGAGACGGCGATGGCTTCAATCAAGTCGAAATTCGGCCGGCTCGACGCGCTTCTCAACATCGCCGGCGGATTTCAATTTGACACATTCACGGACGGCAAGGTCGACAGCTGGGACCGGATGTACGCGATGAACGTGAAGACCGCGCTCAACGCCTGCAAGGCCGCGCTTCCCTATTTGCTTGAGAGCGGCGCAGGGCGCATCGTCAATGTCGGCGCCCAATCGGCGCTGCACGCTGGGTCCGGATTTGGGCCCTATGCGGCCAGCAAATCCGCCGTGCATCGGCTGACCGAAAGCCTGGCCGACGAACTCAAGCTCAAGGGCGTGACGGTCAACGCCGTGCTGCCGTCGATCATTGATACACCCATGAACCGACGCGACATGCCGAAAGCGGATTTCAGCCGCTGGGTCGCTTCCGCCGACCTCGCTGCGGTCATTCTGTTCCTGGCCTCGGACGAAGCAAGGGCAGTGACTGGCGCGCTCATTCCGGTGAGCGGCCAAGTCTAGGCGCCCGGACCTTGTCGGCTCATGCCGGCCACCCGCCTTAGTTTCATTTTAGTTTCGTGCCCCTCATGTTTTCAGCAGCTTACGACCTCTTTTGGTTTCGCCCTTCGCGGGTTGCTTGAGCGCATCCCTGACCGAAGGCTCATGCTGTATAACTTACATCAATTGTTATAGAGACCGAGATTCACCGCCGGCCCGGCGGCGCCCGGGCGTCGGTTCGACCGAGCTTTCCTCCGTGCTATGAGGCAGCGCGGGCCGCGCCCTGAACGGCGCTCAAAAAGAGGACGGCATGAGCAAGACGGCTCTCATCACAGGAGCAACCTCGGGCATCGGCGAAGCCGCCGCCCGTGCGTTTGCGGCCGCGGGTTGGCGCGTCATCGCAACTGGCCGCAGGGCCGAACGACTTGAAGCCCTGGCCGCCTCTGTCGGCGCCGACAAGGTGCATCCCGCCGCGTTCGACGTCACCGATGAAGCGGCGCGAGACGCGGCCTTAGCCGCGCTTCCCAATGGATTTCGCGGCATCAACCTCCTCATCAACAACGCCGGGCTCGCGCTCGGCCGCAATCCTGCGCAAGCGGCTGATCTCGCCCAGTGGAAGACGATGATCGACACGAATGTGACCGCGCTCGCTTCGCTCACGCACAAACTGCTGCCCGGGCTGATCGCCCGGCGCGGCTCGATCATCAACGTGTCGTCGGTCGCCGCGACTTATCCGTATGCGGGCGGCAACGTCTATTCGGGAACCAAGGCGTTCGTGAAGGAGTTTTCGCTCGGGCTCCGCAGCGATTTGCACGGCACCGGCGTGCGCGTCACGTCGATCGAGCCCGGCATGGTCGAAACCGAGTTTACGCTGGTGCGTACGGGCGGCGATGAGGCGGCGTCGGATACGCTCTATCGTGGCGCCAAACCGATGACAGGCGAGGACATCGCGGCGACAATGTTGTGGGTGGCCGAGCTGCCGCCCCACCTCAACATCAACCGGCTGGAGCTCATGCCGGTGAGCCAGTCGTTCGCCGGGTTCCAGGTCGCCCGCGCCACTTAGGCGGAATCTCCGAAGCGAGGATGAAACATGGGCGCGTTCGTCGACGGAACATGGCGAGAGGGCGATTTCCCGCACGACACAAGTCTGGCCATTATCGTGCGGCCCGAATCCCCTTTCCGCAATTGGATCACGGCAAGCGGAGAACCGGGCCCAAGCGGCGCCGGCGGCTTCCAGGCGGAGCCCGACCGTTATCATCTCATCATCTCGCTCGCGTGTCCGTGGGCGCATCGCACCCTCATCTTCCGACGGCTGAAAGGTCTCGAGAGCATGATCTCGCTCTCGGTCGTCCACTGGCTGCTCGGTGAGCGCGGCTGGACCTTCGATCCCGGCCCCGGCGTCATTCCCGATCCGATCTTCGCCGCGAGCGAGCTTCGCGAGTTCTATGTCAAGGCGCGCACTGACTACAGCGGCCGCGTCACCGTGCCCGTGCTTTGGGACAAGAGAACGAAAACCATCGTCAACAACGAATTGTCAGAGATCATCCGCATGTTCAACAGCGCCTTCGATCGCGTCGGCGCGGCGGAGGGCGATTATTATCCGAGCGGCCTTCAGCCGGAGATCGACGAAGTCAACGCGCGCATCTATCGCACGCTCAACAATGGCGTCTATCGCGCCGGCTTCGCCACCTCGCAGGACGCTTATGAAGAGGCGTTCCGGAAGCTGTTCGAGACGCTCGACTGGCTCGAGGCGCGGCTCGCGAACCAGCGCTTCCTCATCGGCCAGCGGCTGACCGAAGCCGACTGGCGCCTGTTCACCACCCTGATCCGCTTCGACCCGGTCTATTTCGGACACTTCAAGTGCAATCTGCGCGAGATCCGGAATTACCCGGCGCTCAGCCGCTACCTAAGCGAGCTTTACCACTTGCCGGGCATCGCCGAGACGGTCGACTTCTTCCACATCAAGCATCACTATTACGAGAGCCACCGACGCATCAATCCGACCGGCATTGTGCCGGTTGGGCCTGAGCTCGCATTGTGACGGCTCCAACGGAGCGCTTGCCCCTGCCCTCCGCTCGTGGCAATTGCCGTGCGTGACCGACATCGCCCAAACTGAGCAGCGTCCCGCGCCGCGCATTTCTTTCGTTTCCCTTGGCTGCCCGAAGGCCGTCGTCGACAGCGAACGCATTCTCACCCGCCTGCGTGCGGAGGGATACGAGCTGTCGAAGAGTCACGCCGGCGCGGACGCGGTCATCGTCAACACCTGCGGCTTTCTGGACAGCGCGAAAGCAGAGTTGCTTGCCGCCATCGGCCAGGCGATGAATGAGAATGGCAAGGTGATCGTGACCGGCTGCATGGGAGCCAAGCCTGAGTCGATCCGCGACGCTTTCCCCAACGTCTCGGCGATCACCGGCCCGCAGGCGTTCGAAAGCGTGATGGAGGCCGTGCGCGCCGCGGCGCCCGCCCCGCGCGATCCGTTCGTCGATCTCATCCCTGGCGAAGGCGTGCGCCTCACGCCGCGCCACTACGCCTATCTCAAGATCTCAGAGGGCTGCGATCACCGATGCACCTTCTGCATCATCCCCAGCTTACGCGGACGGCTCGCCTCGCGCTCCGCGGGCGACGTGCTGCGCGAAGCCGAGCGGCTCGTGAAAGCCGGGGTCAAGGAGCTCATCGTCATCGCGCAGGATACGAGCGCCTACGGCCTCGACCTTAAATACGCCGAGAGTCCGTGGCGCGACGGCCATGTCGCCGCGCGCTTTTTCGACATCACCCGCGAACTGGGCTCGCTCGGCGCCTGGATCAGGCTGCAATATGTCTACCCCTACCCGCATGTCGACGAGGCGATTGCGTTGATGAATGGCGGCAATGTTCTGCCCTATATCGACGTGCCCTTCCAGCATGCTTCGCCCGTTGTGTTGAAAGCGATGCGCCGGCCGGCGGCGCAGGAAAAGACGCTCGAGCGCATCCGCGCCTGGCGCGCGATCTGCCCGGACCTGACGATACGCTCGACTTTCATTGTCGGCTTTCCCGGTGAGACCGAGGAGGACTTTCGTTTCCTGCTCGACTGGCTGGACGAGGCCAAGCTCGATCGCGTCGGCGCGTTCCAGTACGAGCCGGTCAAGGGCGCGGCGGCCAACGATCTTGGCCTCGAGCCCGTGCCGGACGAAATCAAAGCGAGCCGCCACAAGCGCTTCATGCAACGCGCGCAAGCGATCAGCGCAAAGAAGCTCGCCGCCAAAATCGGCAAGCGCCTCGACGTCATCGTCGACGAGGGCGGCGCGCGCGAGGCGAAAGGCCGCTCCAAGGGCGACTCGCCTCAGATCGACGGCGCCGTGCACATCGCGACGCGCAGGCCCCTGCGTGCCGGTGACATCGTCACGGTCAAGATCGAGCGCTCGGACGCCTATGACTTATGGGGGACGGCGGCCTGAGGGTCGTCAACGGCACCCCGTGGACCTTCGCATCGCCTTGAACCGCCCAGAAACGATATCCCCGCCTCACGCCGTCGAAGCGCAAGACGGCCTCCCCAATCCGCAGCGCCTGCTCGCATTCTCGACGCTCGCCATGGCGATCAGCATGGCGGTGCTCGATGGCACGATTGTCACCGTGGCGCTGCCGACGATGGCGCGCCAATTCGCCGTCGCGCCGGAGAACGCGATCTGGATCGTCAACGCCTTCCAGCTCGCGGTCACCGTCTCGCTCCTGCCGCTGGCGGCGCTCGGTGACATTCTCGGCTACCGGCGCGTCTATTGGTGGGGGCTTGCCCTCTTCACTGTGGCCTCCCTCGCCTGCGCGCTCGCGCCGAATTTCGCCGTGCTCACCTTGGCGCGCGTGGTTCAGGGACTGGGCGCGGCGGGAATCATGAGCGTCAACATTGCGCTCATCCGGTTCATCTATCCGCATGCGCGGCTTGGCCAGGGGGTCGGCAACATGGCGGTGGTGGTCGCCGTCTGCTCGGCCGGAAGCCCGAGCGTCGCGGCGGCGATCCTGTCAGTCGCCTCCTGGCATTGGCTGTTTCTGATCAATGTGCCGATCGGCGTGGTTGCGCTGATCATGGCGGCGCGGACGCTGCCAGCGACGCCGCGCTCCGCTGGCCGCCTCGATCTTTTGAGCGTGCTCCTCAATGCGCTCACGTTCGGCCTCGTCATCGCCGGCGTGAACGGCATTGGACAAGGCGGAATCCCTACGCTGGCGCTGCTCGAGATCGCGGTCGGCGTCGCATTCGGCGGGGCGCTCGTCTGGCGCCAACTCAAGCTTCCCGCGCCGCTGCTGCCGGTCGATCTTCTGCGCCGGCCGGTGTTCGCGCTTTCGCTTGCGACATCGATCGCCTCGTTCGGGGCGCAGGCCCTGGCCATCGTATCGCTACCATTTTACTTTGAAGACAGGCTCGGCCACTCGGCGTCGGCCTCCGGATTGCTGCTCACGCCCTGGCCGCTCGCAACGGCTTTGATCGCGCCGATCGCCGGGCGCCTGGCCGACCAATTCATCCCCGGCCTACTCGGCAGCATCGGTCTTTTGGTGATGGGCGGCGGACTGGTTCTCGTCGCAATGGGCATCGGCGATTCCACTCCGGTCTCGCTTGCCTGGCGCCTTGCGGTCTGCGGGCTGGGCTTCGGGTTTTTCCAGTCGCCCAACAATCGGGTCATCATCGGCAGCGCGCCGCGCGAGCGAAGCGGCGGGGCCGCCGGTCTGCAATCCTCCGGGCGGCTGATCGGTCAGTCGTTCGGAACGGCGCTGGTCGCGGTCGCCCTCGGTCAGGCGCCTCGGCACGCGACGGAGATTGCGCTCTGGGGCGCCGCGGCGCTCACGCTCATGGGCGCGATCACGAGCGGCCTGCGAAGGGCGAACTGAGGCGACGACTTCGGCGGCCGGCGCTAAGACGCGCGGGCGCCGGCTCGATTCCAGCCTCTCCCGCGATCGCCAAACGCTTCCCACCCGATGTCCGTCACGGCGACCGTGTCCTCGAGCTTGATGAAGCCGCGGCGGGGATGGGCGATCGTCGTCTCGATCGAGATGACCATGCCGGACTCGAGCGGGCGGTCGGAATCATAGGCCGGATAGGGAACCGGCCCATGGGCGGTCAGGCGCGGCGCCTCGTGGCTGATGAGGCCCATCCCATGCGCCACAAACTCGATCGAATTCGCGCGCGACGATCGCTTCAACACTTCGCCGGCGCTGGCGTAGATCTCGCCGCCATTGGCGCCTCGCCGGATCGGCTTGCGCGCCGCCATCTGGATTTCGTCCACCTCAGCGAGCAGGTCTTCAAGCTCGCTGTCGGGCTCGCCCTGGATCGCCATGCGGCAAAGATCGCCGATGTAGCCTTTGTAATTGCCGCCGGAATCAAGCGACAGAATGTCGCCTGCTCCCCACACCTGGTCCGAGGGCGCGCGGTTGAGGCTGGTCCCCGCCGTGATGAGACAATATTCGAACGTCAGGCCCCGGTTCACCTCCTCGCGGCGAAGCGCTTCGACGACTGCGGCTTTCGTGGCGCCTGGCCCATGCGAGGCGATCACCGCCAGCATGGAATCGACCACGAGTTCGGACGCCCGGCGCAGCAGATCCAGCTCTTCGCGAGACTTGCGCGCCCGCAGGCGTTCGAACGCCAGATGCGCTTCCACGAACGTGACTCCGGGTAGTTCGCGCGCCATGAGTTCCGCCGCGTCGGCGGGCAGGAAAGCCCGCTCCACGCCGACACGCTTCGCCTGCGAGCCAAGCTTTCTAAGATGATCGGCCGCAAGCCGCGCCGAATTGAAGCTCGTGCTCGACGTCTGGAAGGCGGGCGTCCAGAACTTGCCGAGCTCCTTCTCGTAGGCTTCCATCCCGTGCCCGATATAGATCGATTGGTCCGGGCGGCCTTTGATGTAAATGAGAATAGGCAAATAGCGGCTGACGCCGATCGCGTCGAAATGGTCGAAGAAAAAGAACCGGTAGCCGCCGAACAGATATTGAATGTTGTGCTTGGATGAGATCACCGCTGCGTCCATGCCGGCCTCGTCGAGGAGCGCGTCCAGTCGGGCGCTATCAAATGGCGGCGACGTGGCTTCGGCCTTCGCGAACGACTGTGCGGGCGGGCTTTCCGTCATAATTTCCTCCCTCGCTTCTTTCGCGAGATCGAAGTTGCCGCCTCACTCTAGCGTAAGCAAGCGAAACTGTCGCCATTCGCCTTCGCTTGCCAAAAGCTTGGGCAGTCCCTCATCATCGCGTTCATCATTCCGAGTAGGCCTTTACGCCGGTCTCGGGTTAACCTTTCCATTCCCTGACCTGCTCGCGGGAGCTGCTCATGCCCAATATCCAGTTTCTCAACCCCGAAAGTCTGGGCAGGCCGATCGCGCCCTATTCGAACGTCACCCGTGTCAAGGCGTCGGAGTTCTTGTTCATCGCCGGCCAGGTCGGGATGGACAAAAGCGGCAAGACGCCCGCCGATTTCGAAGGCCAGTGCGCCCAGGTGTTCGCCAATATCGGCGCCGCGCTTGCTTCACAGGGGGCGGACTTTCCAAACATCGTCGAGTTCACGAGCTATCTCGTTCACTCGCAGGACATCGGAAAATTCGCGCAATTCCGCGCGCGCGAATATCCGCGCCTGTTTCCTGGCGGCGGCTATCCGACCAACACGCTGCTCATCGTCGACCGCCTGGTGCGCGAGGAGTTTTTGATCGAGGTGAGCGCGGTCGCCGCATTGTAGGGGCCGGCGCTAGGATCGGTTTCCTGCGAAAAAGCTACAATATCAATAATATCAATACGGAACGCTACCCATGCTTACGGTCGACGCCAAAGGCGTCTTTCCAATCGCGCCGACGCCGTTTCTCGCTGACGGCGGCATCGATGACGTGAGCATCGATCGCATGATCGACCATTATGTCGCCGCGGGCGCCGACGGTTGCACCATTCTCGGCATCATGGGCGAAGCGCCCAAGCTCGGTCACGACGAGGCGATCGGTTTCGTCGTCCGCTGCGTTACGCGCGCGCCGAAACTGCCTTTCATCGTCGGCGTCTCGGCGCCCGGATTCGCGGCGATGCGCGCCTTGTCGTACGCCGCCATGGCCAAGGGGGCGGCCGGGGTGATGATCGCCCCGCCGCCGTCGCTGCGCACCGACGATCAGATCGTGACGTATTACGCGCAAGCCGTCGAAGCGATCGGATCCGACATCCCGTTCGTCATTCAGGACTATCCGCTGACGCTTGGCGTCGTCATGACGCCGAACGTCATCCGCCGGATCATCACTGACAATCCGTCCTGCGTCATGCTGAAGCATGAGGACTGGCCGGGCCTGGAAAAGATTTCGGCCCTCCGCCGATTCGAGAAGGAGGGCAAGCTGCGCCGTGTCCCGATCCTCACCGGCAATGGCGGCCTGTTCCTCGATTTCGAGATGGAGCGCGGAGTCGATGGCGCGATGACGGGCTATGCCTTCCCCGAAATGCTCATCGATGTGGTGCGGCTCTCGCGCGAGGGCCGGCGCGAGGACGCGCACGACCTTTTCGACGCCCATTTGCCTCTCGTGCGCTACGAGCAGCAGCAGGGCGTTGGCCTCGCCACGCGCAAATATGTGATGATGAAGCGGGGCATCCTCGCTTCCGACGCGCAGCGAAAGCCGGGCGCGAGTTTGAGCGCGACCGCCAAGGCGGAAATCGACTACCTGCTTGATCGCCTCGCGCGCCACGACAAGCGCGCCGCGGCGCGGGTTTCGGCTTAACAGGGACGGCAGGAACACGAGGCGCGCGGGTTGCGCGCCTCTTACTCCCGATATCAGCCGCTTTGCGTCCCCGGCGCGTCGTTACTTTCCGAGATGCGCGCCGAAGAACGACGCGATCTCGCCGAACGCTTCCTTGCTCTCCGGCAGAGTGTCGTCGAACTCGTATTGCGCGTGCGACATCCCTTCGTAGACCTGAAGGGTGGCCTCAACTCCGGCGCGTCTCAATTTGCGATGCACGCGAACCGTATTGCTCAGCAACAGGTCGCGAGTGCCGGTGGTCAGGATGGTCGGCGGGAACCCGTGCATGTCGCCATAGACAGGCGAGATCAGCGGATCCTTGAGGTCGTGTCCGTGCGCGTAAATGACCGTGGCCGCATCGCAGAATCCGTCGCGAGAAACGAGAACATTGTCGACCTTCTCGTTCGTATAGAAACTGTCCCCCGTCTTGGTCGCGTCCGACATCGGCGTGCCGGCGCCAAGAGCGCCCGGCGCCGGCACGCCCTGCTCCCGCGCCCGTAACACGAGTTCGAGTGTCAAAGCGCCGCCCGCGGAGGTGCCGAAGACGCCGATGTTTTTTGCCGGCGTATCCTTCAGCAGCGCCTTGTACACCGTGACCGCATCGTCGACAGCGGCCGGGAAATAGGCGTCCGGCGGCATCCGATAGTCGACCGAGATCACCTTGTAATGGCCGTCGCCCGCCATGATGATTCCTTCAGGCGTTCCGGACTCCCCCGGGAACAGCACATAGCAACCACCATGAACGTGGATGAGAACCTTGTCCTTGTTCTCCGGCGGAATGTCGTCGGGCGTGAGAATGTAAACGTGAACGCCGTCGATCGTCGAGGTTTCGGATTTGACATGCTGCCGGGCGAGCAAGGCGGGAATGGTCTTGACGACGTCCGCGGCCTGTTTGTCGGCAAAGGCGCGCGCCTCTTCGCCCGTCTTCCAGAGCTTGTTCCAGTTGGGATTGAGCGGCGCTCCAACGAATGCCTGCATTCCGGGGCTGATGTCTGCCGTCGGCGCGGGCAGCGCCTTTGCCGGCACGTCGAGGGGCGCGAGATCGGTCGCCATCGCCGCCGTTGGAATCGATAGCAAGGCTCCGCAAGCAATCGTGCTCAAAAGCTTCATGGCGCTTTCCTCCTTGTTGTGGTCCTCATTGGCACGGACATGTGTCATTGCCGAGACGGACGCCGCCATTCGCGACGCCGCGATACGGGTTGAAGTCATGGTGAAGCGTGCGACGACCAGGCGCGCAGGGGCTTGTTAAAATCGATTGGACGGAGTCGCTCCGGAACGCGAACTTTCCTCACGCCGATTTCGCGGTGGCAAGGGCGGCGCAACCAAGGTTGGTCCGTCGCCATCTCCGCCCCCGACCTCGAGGCGCTGATCGCCAACGCGATCCGAGCGAATGGTGAGGCTGATCAACGCACCTCCAATCGAGATCTGAGTCATAAGCGTCTCGAACGAGTGGTCGTCCCATCGAGACCGGATCGCCATCCGCTGCGGTCGGGCGACCTGTTGGACGCGGCGAACGATCAGAACGATGTTTCCGAAGATCTCAATCCGCTTCTCAGGGACCCTGCCTCTGCGCAAGGGAATTGCTCATGCGCCGTCGGCCGAGCATGCCCTCGACGAAGCCACACGATTGGCGCTGCTGACGGCAATCGCACGCTCAAGAGCCTGGATCGAGATGGTCATCAAAACAGGAAGGCTTGGCCGAGCGACACGTTCGGTTCCTGGCGCCGCTCGTCTATCCATCTCGGCGCATCATCGAAGCGATCGACGAGGGCAGCGCGCCTGGCAATCTAACCGTCACCCGGCTTCTCCGGCATCTGCCGAAAGTCTGGGCGGGATCAGGAACAGCAGCTCGGGTTCGCCGGAACCGAAAAATCTGCACTTGCCTGCCTTCGACATGCCGTCCGGCCGTGACTGACGACCGGCACAAATCTTAAGGAAGGGATCTTCCGGGCCGCCCTCGCCCACCGGCACATTCCGGAGATTGGAAATCGAGGTGAGAGACCCGACCGCCGATTGGGACTCAGGAGCCCATTCCGAGCGGTCTCCAATTTTCGCACCCGTAATGGCCCACGGAATACGGGCCTTTGCGCCAGTTACGGCGAAGTCTCCGAATTACGGGGATGCGTGGCTGGGGCGGGAGGATTCGAACCTCCGGATGGCGGAATCAAAATCCGCTGCCTTACCACTTGGCTACGCCCCAACGCGCCGCAAGGCTCGAATGGCCTTGGCGGAAAGCGGGCGGACCATAGTTCGGGGTGTCCCGCGCCGCAATGCCGGAGGCACAGTTTTGCGCTCAAGAAACCGCGCCGAGATCGCTTTTGCGCGGGACAAACGTGTTGAGGTCGGCGTTGGAGCCGCAAATGAGAACGCCGACGCGCTCATGGGGATCCGGCCGATAGGCGCCGCTGGCGATGGCGGCGAAGGCGGCCGCGCCGCCCGGCTCGGCGATGATCGAATGATCCGCCCACAGCTGGCGTTGCGCCTCCGCGATCGCCGCGTCCTTGACCAGGGCGACGCCGGTCACGAATCGCCTGGCGATATCAAAATCGAGTTCGCCGATCCGTTTTGCGCCGAGCGAATCGGCCGCAAGCGAGTTGACCGTCACGTCGACGGGCTTATCCGCCTCCAGCGCCGCATGGAGAGCGCGTGAACCTTCGGGCTCGACGCCGACGACCTTGACATGGCCTTGGAACCAGGCGGCCACGCCGGCGATAAGCCCGCCGCCGCCCACCGCAACGAGAACCGTGTCGAGTTTCGCGAGCCCGAGGCGTTCGAGGTCCTCCTCCCACTCAAGCGCTACAGTCCCCTGCCCCGCGACCGTTTCGACCGCATCGTAAGGATGGACCAAGAGCGCGCCGCTCTCCGCGACATAGGCGTCGCATCGCTCCTGCGCCTCGGCATAGGCCGAGCCCCCAATAACAGCCTCGGCGCCATAGGCCTTGATCTTCGCAATCTTGGCGGGCGAGGCAATTTCCGGCACGAAGACGCGCGCTCGAAGTCCGAGCTTTTGAGCGGCGAAAGCGACGGCTGCGCCGTGATTGCCGCCCGAAGCGGTGGCGCAACCAGCTGCGGATGCGGGTCGCGTGAGGAGATTGTGAAAGGCGCCGCGCGCTTTGAACGAACCGGTCGCCTGCAGGCATTCGAGCTTGGGCGACAGCGGCGGCCCGCCGGCAGTCGGCAAGGCCGTCTCGAGGAGCGGCGTGCGGCGGATGTGACCGCAGATCCGCGCATGGGCCGCGCGGATGTCGGAAGGAGTGACGCTAACCGTCATCGTCAAATGCGAGCCCTCAACGCCTCTTGAGTCTTCTTGGGCAGCGCCGCAGGAATTATCGCGTAGCTCTGTTGGATATATTGCTTCAGATCATGGTCGCTGAAAGCGTGGGTGTCGACGCGCTGCATCCACAGAAGGCCGCGAGAGGCCAGATAAGGCGCCGGTCGCAGGCCCGGCAATTCGCTCAGGATCGCGAAACTCGTCTTCGAGCATTTGAAGCTGACCGCGAATTCATCGCCGTGCGACCAGCCGCCGATGGCAAAGACCTTGCCGCCGATCTTCCAAACGCTCGCACCGCCCCATTGGACGACATGCATGGCGTGCGGCAGGCTTCCGCAGAACGCATCATAGTCGTTGCGCGTCATCGCTGCGTTGCCGCCCTCACAGTGAGGTTTTTCCGCGCCCTCTTCGACGATCGAGAGGCGACAGGACCTGCCATTCTCTTCGCGTTTCGTGCGAATCCAAGGGCTTGCGGCGCCATTTCCTTCCGGCCGGGCCGCCTTGGACCGGGTTGACTCGCCGGTCCGCAAAGAAAGGGGTCTTCGTTACGCGCTCAACGCCATCCGCTCGCCGCGTCGCGCCGAACCCCGTGGATGGCCGGGACAAGCCCGGCCATAACGCCTCTTTTGCCGCCGCAGGTCGTTCCCCTAGACTATTCCGCGCTCCCGCGACCAACAGCTAACGCTATAAGAGCCAGATTGCGTGAAAAACCTCGCGCGTCCGAATCGCCACGAAGCGCGCCTGCTTAAACCTTGATAACGTCCTTCAGCTCCCGCAGGCGGTCGAGCTTCTCTTGGGCGAGCGCCTTCTGGTCGTCCTTCGCGTCGGCGAGGTCTTCCTCCGCGTTCTTGATCTCCTGCCCGAGCGTGTCGGCGTTCAGGTCCTCGAACGGAATCGCGGTTTCCGCGAGCAGGATAAGACCCGCTTTGCTCGCATCGGCAAAACCCCCGCGCACGAACACGCGACTGTGCTTGCCGTGCTCGTCGTCGATTCCGACAACTCCGGCGCGCATTGCGGTCATCACCGGCGCGTGGTCGCTGAGCACCTGGAAGTCGCCTTCCGCGCCCGGCACGAGCACCGCCTGAGCGGAGCCGTTGAAGAGCATCTTGTCCGGCGACACGAGCTCGAAATGGAAAGTCGTCGGCATGAGCCCTTCCTCGAACGCGGTTCTGACTAGGCCTCAGCCGCAAGCTTCTTGGCCTTCTCGACCGCCTGCTCGATCGTGCCAACCATGTAGAACGCGGCCTCGGGCAAATTGTCGTACTTGCCTTCGACGATGCCCTTGAAGCCCTTGACGGTGTCCTCGATCTTGACCTGTACGCCGGGCGTGCCGGTGAACACGGCCGCGACGTCGAAGGGCTGGGAGAGGAAGCGTTCGATCTTCCGCGCCCGCGCGACGATCTGCTTGTCCTCTTCCGACAGTTCGTCCATGCCAAGGATCGCGATGATGTCCTGCAGCGCCTTGTAGCGCTGGAGCACCTGCTGCACTTGACGGGCGACATTGTAATGCTCCTCGCCGACGACGGCGGGAGTCAACATGCGCGAAGTCGAATCCAGTGGATCGACCGCCGGGTAGATGCCCTTCTCCGAGATCGCGCGCGACAGCACGGTCGTTGCGTCCAGATGGGCGAACGAGGTCGCCGGCGCCGGATCGGTCAGATCGTCGGCGGGAACATAGATCGCCTGCACGGAGGTGATCGAGCCTTTGGTGGTCGTGGTGATGCGTTCTTGCAACAGGCCCATGTCGGTGGCGAGCGTCGGCTGGTAGCCGACGGCCGAGGGGATGCGGCCGAGCAGCGCGGAGACTTCCGAACCTGCCTGGGTGAAGCGGAAGATATTGTCCACAAAGAACAGCACGTCCTGCCCCTGGTCGCGGAAGTGCTCGGCGACGGTGAGACCGGAGAGCGCCACGCGCATGCGCGCTCCGGGCGGCTCGTTCATCTGCCCGAACACCAGCGCGCATTTCGATTTCACGCCCTGATCGGGATTGTGGGGGTCAGCGTTGACCTTCGATTCGATGAATTCATGATAGAGGTCGTTGCCCTCGCGCGTGCGCTCGCCAACGCCCGCGAACACAGAATTGCCGCCGTGGGTCTTGGCGACGTTGTTGATCAGTTCCTGAATCAGCACCGTCTTGCCGACGCCCGCGCCGCCGAACAGGCCAATCTTGCCGCCCTTGGCGTAAGGCGCGAGCAGGTCGACCACCTTGATGCCGGTGATGAGAATCTGGGCCTCCGTCGACTGCTCGACATAGGAAGGTGTTGGCTGATGAATCGCCCGGCGATCTTCCATGTTAATCGGCCCGGCTTCATCCACCGGCTCGCCGACCACGTTCATGATCCGCCCGAGCGTACCCTCGCCGACCGGGACCGAGATCGGCCCGTTGGTGTCAGTGACTTCCTGACCGCGGACCAGGCCCTCGGAGATGTCCATTGCGATGCAGCGCACGGTGTTCTCGCCCAGATGCTGTGCCACCTCGAGGATGAGACGATTGCCATTGTTGGTCGTCTCGAGCGCGTTGAGAATGGGCGGCAGGTAACTGTCGAACGCGACGTCGACAACGGCGCCGATCACTTGAGTAATGCGGCCGGTGGCATTTGCGATATTCGCCATTGGTCTTCGTCCTCGTAGTCTTCGATCTTGCGCGCCGCTCGAGGCGCGAGGTGCGGTCAGAGCGCCTCGGCGCCCGATATGATCTCGATCAGTTCCTTGGTGATCATCGCCTGACGGGTGCGGTTGTAGCGAAGCGTGTATTTCTTCACCATGTCGCCGGCGTTGCGGGTCGCGTTGTCCATGGCGCTCATCTGCGCGCCGAAGAACGAGGCCGCATTTTCGAGCAATCCGCGATAAACGCGCACCGTTACGGCGCGCGGCAAGAGCTCGGCGAGGATTTCTCCCTCATCAGGCTCATAGTCATACACAGGCGCGGTCTCATCTTTCGCGCCAAGCTCCGGCGGGATCAGCTGCTGGGCGGTCGGGATCTGGGCGATCACCGATTTGAAGCGCGAGTAGAAAAGCGTGCAGACGTCGAACTCGCCGTTCTCGAACAGCGCGATCACCTTGTCGGCGATCGGCTTGGCGGTTGCGTAGGTGATCGCGCGCACCGCGCGCAGGTCGATCAGCTCCAGGATCTGCTTCTCATGCGTCCGGCGCAGCTGATCATAGCCCTTCTTGCCGACGCACAAAATCTTGACAGTCTTGCCTTGTCCCGCGAGCGAATTGGCGCGCTCGCGCGCGAGGCGGACGATGGCGGTATTGAAGGCGCCGCACAGCCCGCGCTCGCCGGTGCATACGAGCAGCAGGTGCGTCTGGTCCGAGCCACTGCCGATTAGCAGCCGCGGCCCCTGGCCATCGGTCGCGGCGCCGGCCAGATTGGTCAGGACCGTTTCCACCTGCTCGGCATAGGGACGCGCTGCTTCGACCGCGCCTTGCGCGCGGCGCAGCTTCGACACCGCGACCATCTGCATGGCCTTGGTGATTTTCTGCGTCGACTTGACCGAGGCGATCCGGTTCCGAAGCTCCTTTAGCGAGGGCATCGCTCAACGCCTCCACGGGCCCCCGCTCGAGGAGCGGCGCACGGCTTGGTGAGGAATCGGCTCATCTTACGCAAAGGTCCCGGCGTAAGATTCGACCGCCGTCTTGAGCTTGGCCTCAACGTCATTCGGCAGATCGTTCGAGGAGCGGATCGAATCCAGAATGTCCGGGTTCTTCGCCCGCAGGAAGGCTGAGAAGCCCGTCTTCGAACGGCCGAACCTTGTCGAGCGGCAGTTTGTCGAGAAATCCATTCACGCCAGCATAGATGACGCAAACCTGCTCTTCCATCTTGAGCGGCGAGAACTGCGGCTGCTTGAGAAGCTCGGTCAAGCGCGCGCCGCGATTGAGCAGGCGCTGCGTGACCGCATCAAGATCGGAGCCGAACTGGGCGAAGGCCGCCATTTCACGATATTGCGCGAGTTCGCCCTTGATCTTGCCGGCGACCTTCTTGGTCGCCTTGGTCTGCGCCGCGGAACCGACGCGCGAAACCGAAAGACCGACGTTCACCGCAGGCCGGACGCCCTGGTAGAACAGGTCCGTCTCGAGGAAGATCTGACCGTCGGTGATCGAGATGACGTTGGTCGGAATGTAGGCCGAGACGTCGTTGGCCTGTGTCTCAATGATGGGCAGCGCGGTGAGCGAGCCCGACCCATTGTCTTTGTTGAGCTTGGCGGCGCGCTCGAGCAGGCGGGAGTGAAGATAGAACACGTCGCCGGGATAGGCCTCGCGACCTGGCGGGCGACGCAGCAAGAGTGACATCTGGCGATAGGCGACCGCCTGCTTGGAAAGGTCATCGTAAATGATGACCGCGTGCATGCCGTTGTCGCGGAAGAACTCGCCCATCGCGCAGCCGGAAAACGGCGCAAGGAACTGCATCGGGGCCGGATCCGACGCCGTGGCGGCGACGATGATCGTGTATTCGAGCGCGCCGTGCTCCTCCAGAACCTTGGCGAACTGAGCGACCGTCGACCGCTTCTGCCCAATCGCGACGTAAACGCAATAGAGCTTCTTTGACTCGTCCGTGCCCTGATTCAGCGACTTCTGATTGAGAATGGTGTCGAGGGCGATCGCGGTCTTGCCCGTCTGCCGATCACCAATGATGAGTTCGCGTTGGCCGCGGCCGATCGGAATCATACTGTCGATCGCCTTCAGGCCCGTCGCCATGGGTTCGTTCACCGACTTGCGGGGAATGATGCCCGGCGCCTTGACATCAACGCGAGCGCGCTTTTCAGAGTTGATCGGGCCTTTGCCATCGATCGGGTTGCCCAGGGCGTCGACGACGCGGCCGAGAAGCTCCTTGCCGATCGGCACGTCGACGATCGCGCCGGTGCGCTTGACCGTCTGGCCTTCCTTGATCTCACGGTCGCCGCCGAAAATGACGATGCCGACATTGTCGCTTTCGAGATTGAGCGCCATGCCGCGCGTGCCGTTCTCGAATTCGACCATTTCGCCGGCCTGAACCTTGTCGAGACCGTAAGCGCGGGCGATGCCGTCGCCGACGCTCAAGACCTGCCCGACTTCGGTGACCTGGGCTTCAGCGCCGAAATTGGCGATCTGAGTCTTGAGGATCGAGGAAATTTCAGCGGCGCGGATATCCATCAGCCGACCTCTTTCATGGCAAGGCGAATTGCATTGAGTTTGGTTTTGAGCGAGCCGTCGACCATGCGCGACCCAAGTTTGACGATCAAGCCGCCAATGATCGAGGGGTCAACCTTCCTATCGAGATCGACCTCCCGGCCGCCGGAAGCGGCGCGCAGCGAGTCTTTAAGCGCGGCGACATTCGCGTCGGTCAAGGCGGCGGCGCTGGTCACTTGCGCGCGCGTCACGCCCCGGGACCTGTCGTATAGCTTGCGATAGTCCGCGATCATTTCACGGACGAAGTACAGCCGCCGCTTCGTCGCTACGAGTTTGAGGAAATTCGCGGCCACGCCGCGAATTCCGGCCTGCGCCAGGATGGCGTCGAGAGCCTTGAGCTGGTCAGCGGCCGAAAACACCGGGCTCCGCACCATCCGTTCCAGGTCAGGGCTCCCGGCGATGAGGGCGTCGAATCTCGCCAACGCGTCCGCAACGGACTCGCCCTCGCGTTGTTCTTGGGCAAGCGAAAACAGGGCGGACGCGTAACGTCCGGCTACGCCGGAAACAACCGTGTCTTCCTCTGCCACGCCGCCACCTCGGATGACGATTAAGTTCAGCCGCGCCGCCTCGCGAAGACTGCCCGAACCCCGGAAATTCCTGACGATTCCGCACTCAAAACTGAGCGCTCAGCGAAAGCCTGCCCGAAAGGCGGGGTTGCCTAACATAGGCGTTTTGCAGGCGCAACCCATTGCGACGGCGCACAGCTTTTCCTCTCAACGCGTGGTCTAATGACGGCGCGGCCGAGGCTGTCCGCCGCGAACCGGACGCCCATCAAGCGCGCTTGAGATTCCCTTTGGTTTCACGCAAGCCGTTCGCCAATGCTGCGACAGCCGTTGACCGCAGCGACAAGGCAAGCGCCTCGAGCGCAGCTTCCCGCGCTGAGCCGCGCTTGAAGACGAGCCTGACCAGACGCGATCCGCCGTCTCCAACAATCTTCAAGCCCGCGATTCCGGCGCCCGAACGCCGCCAGTCCGCGTAGGCGAGAAGGGGCGCGAGCGTCGCCCCCTGCCCGGCCGAGGCGAGATGACGCAATGTCTCGAGGCTCGTCCCGCGGACGTCGGCGCCGAGCGCAGTCCTCTCCGCTGCACTGCACAGCGCCAACGTTTGATCGCGCAGACAATGGCCCTCCGCCAGCAGAAGAAGGGTGCTCGGATCGATCTCCTCGACGCCAATCGAGACGCGCCCGCGCTTTTTCGCATGGTCGGAAAAGACAAGAAAGAAAGGCTCGTCGTAAAGCTCGACCAACACCAGCCTGGCGTCTCGCGGGTCGGTCGCGATCACCGCGGCGTCGAGGGCGCCGTCGCGCAAGCGCTGAAGAAGCCGGTCGGTCAGATCCTCGACGAGATAGAGCGGTGTTCGCGGAAGCGCCTCGGCAAGCCCCGGCAAGGCGATCGGCAAGAGGTAGGGCGCGACGGTCGTGATCACGCCGAGGCGCAATTCACCGACGAAGGGATCGCGCGCCGCATCAGCCGCGGCGCTGACACCCGCCGCCGCGGCGAGCGTTGCGCGCGCCTGCGCCACAACCGTCGCCGCCCTGTCGCTGACGCGAGCGCCGCGGCCTTCGCGGTCGAACAGGCGAAGACCGAGCTCCGCCTCGAGCTTGAGAATTTGGCCGCTGAGCGTCGGCTGACTGACATTGCAAGCCGCAGCCGCCCGGCCGAAATGGCCGTGGTCGGCGACCGCGACAACATATTCGAGGTCTCGAAGGTTCATGGACTGAAGATCGGCCACGCCGATTGATTGTCAAGAGACAATCGATTTGACCTATCCACCTTCCCGGCTTATCGAGGCGGCACGAAATGGCAGTGACGCGGAAGCGCCATATGCGGCGGCTACGGTCGTCCTACATCAATTCGGGATCATCGACGGCGAGACGCTGAACACGGTTGGAGGAAACCATGACGAGTGAAAGCAAATGCCCGGTCGTAGGCCATGAGAAGGAAGGCAAGTACGCGGAAAAGTCGGACGCGATGCGGGCGTTCGCGAACAGCGACTGGTGGCCGGAGCAGCTCAATCTCAAGGGCCTGCAACATGATTCGCCGCTCGTCGACCCGATGGGCGAGGAGTTCGACTACGCCAAGGAATTCGAGAGCCTCGACCTGAACGCCGTCATCAATGACCTCAAGGCTTTGATGACCGACTCGCAGGAATGGTGGCCGGCGGACTTTGGCCATTACGGCCCGCTGTTCATCCGGATGGCGTGGCACAGCGCAGGCACCTATCGCATCCATGACGGGCGCGGCGGCGCCGGATACGGGCAGCAGCGCTTTGCCCCGCTCAACAGCTGGCCGGACAACGCGAGCCTCGACAAGGCGCGACGGCTGTTGTGGCCGATCAAGCAGAAATACGGCCGCAAGATCTCCTGGGCCGACCTCCTGATCCTGACCGGCAACGTCGCTCTCGAATCGATGGGCTTCAAGACCTTTGGCTTCGGCGGCGGACGGGCGGACAGCTGGGAGCCTGACGATTCCATCTACTGGGGCCCGGAGGGCGAATGGCTGGCGGACGAGCGCTATTTCGGCGATCGCGAGCTGCAAAATCCGCTTGGCGCGGTGCAGATGGGCTTGATCTACGTCAATCCGGAAGGGCCGAACGGCAAGCCGGATCCGGTCGCCGCTGCGCGCGACATTCGCGAAACCTTCAAGCGCATGGCGATGAACGACGAGGAGACCGTTGCGCTAATCGCCGGCGGTCATACTTTCGGCAAGACACACGGCGCGGCGGACGCGAAGATCAATGTCGGCCCAGAGCCGGAAGGCGCGTCGATCGAAGATCAGGGCTTTGGCTGGAAGAACAAATTCGGCGCCGGCAAAGGCAATGACGCGATCACCAGCGGCCTCGAGGTGATCTGGACCGCGACGCCGACCAAATGGAGCAACAACTTCTTCCAGAACCTGTTCGGCTTCGAATGGGAGCTGACCAAGAGCCCGGCGGGCGCCTTTCAGTGGACCCCGAAAGGGGGAGCGGGAGCAGACACGGTTCCGGATCCGCACGATCCGTCCAAGAGCCGCTCGCCCTCGATGCTCACCACCGACCTCGCCTTGCGTTTGGACCCGGCTTACGAGAAAATTTCGCGCCGTTTCTTCGAGCATCCGGATCAATTCGCGGACGCCTTCGCCCGCGCCTGGTTCAAGCTCACCCACCGCGACATGGGCCCGATCGTCCGCTACCTCGGCCCGCTCGTGCCGACGGAAACCCTGATCTGGCAGGACCCGATCCCGGCGGTGAACCATCCGCTGATCGGGGAAAAGGACATCGCCGATCTCAAGGCGAAAATTCTCGCCTCGGGCCTTTCGGTGTCCGAACTGGTGTCGACCGCCTGGGCGTCGGCGTCGATCTTCCGCGGCGGCGACAAGCGCGGCGGCGGCAACGGTGCGCGCATCCGGCTTGAGCCCCAGAAGAATTGGGACGTCAACCAGCCGGCGCAATTGGCCAAGGTTCTCGGAAAGCTGGAAGAGATCCAGAAGGCCTTCAACGCCTCGGCGTCCGGGGGCAAGAAGGTCTCGCTTGCCGACCTCATCATTCTCGGCGGCGGCGCGGCGATCGAGAAGGCGGCGAAGGACGCCGGAACGGATGTGAAGGTTCCCTTCACGCCCGGCCGGATGGACGCGTCCCAGGAGGAAACCGACGTCGAGTTGTTCGAGCCGCTCGAGCCGACCGCCGACGGGTTCCGCAACTACAGCCGCGGCAAGCAGATGCTCAAGCCCGAGCAGCTCCTGGTCGACCGCGCGCAATTGCTGACTCTGACCGCGCCTGAGTTCACGGTCCTCGTCGGCGGCCTGCGCGTTCTTGGCGCCAATTCCGGCGGCTCCAAGCATGGCGTGTTCACCAAGCAGCCGGGGACGCTGACCAACGACTTCTTCGCAAACCTCCTCGACATGAGCACAGAATGGAAGCCGGCCGAAGGTTCGGAAGGCGTCTATGAGGGGCGCGACCGCAAGTCGGGCGAGGTCAAGTGGACCGCGACGCGCGCGGATCTCATCTTCGGCTCGCACTCGCAGCTCAGGGCGTTGGCTGAGGTCTATGGATCGTCCGACGGAAAAGAAAAGTTCGTGAAGGACTTCGCCAAGGCATGGGCGAAGGTCATGAACCTCGACCGCTTCGACCTCGTCTACAGCAAGGCCCCCCTCGCCATGGCCGCGGAGTAGGTTCGAGACTGAGTTCCCACGGGGTTGGCGCAACCCTTCTCCCTTTGGGAGAAGGCGGCCGCGCCCAAGCTAGGCGCGCATCGCGTGCGAACCCTCACCCCTACCCCTCTCCCGTTGGAGAGGGGAGAAGACAGTCGAGCGCCCATCGGCCTCGAATCCCGTTCCCTTGCCCGCCGCGTCCTGCTATCCCGCGCGCCATGGCCGTCCACGCAATCGAGAATATCCGAAACTTCGCCATCATCGCCCATATCGACCATGGCAAGTCGACGCTCGCCGACCGGCTGATCCAGCAGACGGGGACGATGGCGGAGCGCGACATGGTCGAGCAGGTGCTCGATTCTATGGACATCGAGCGCGAACGCGGGATCACGATCAAGGCGCAGACGGTGCGGCTCGAATACCGAGCCGAGGACGGCAAACCCTACATCCTCAACCTCATGGACACGCCCGGCCATGTCGACTTCGCCTACGAGGTGTCGCGGTCGCTCGCCGCGTGCGAGGGCTCGCTCCTGGTGGTCGACGCGAGCCAGGGGGTCGAGGCGCAGACGCTGGCGAACGTCTATCACGCCCTCGACGCCGGGCATGAGATCGTGCCCGTGCTCAACAAGATCGATCTGCCCGCCGCCGAGCCCGACCGGATCAAGGAGCAGATCGAGGACGTGATCGGCCTCGACGCCTCGGACGCGGTGCCGATCTCGGCCAAGACCGGCCTCAACATCGATCTTGTGCTCGAGGCGATCGTCAAGCGCCTGCCCCCGCCCAAGGGCGACGAGGCCGCTCCTTTAAAAGCGCTGCTCGTCGACTCCTGGTACGACGCCTATCTCGGCGTCGTCGTCCTTATCCGTGTGATCGACGGGACGCTCAAGAAAGGCTCGCACATCCGCATGATGGCCGCCGACGCCGTCTACGAGGTCGATCGCATCGGCGTCTTCCGGCCGAAGATGATGGAGATCGGCGTTCTCGGCCCGGGCGAGGTCGGCTACATCACCGCACAGATCAAGCAGGTCGCGGACACCCGCGTCGGCGACACGATCACGGACGAGCGGCGCCCAACGCATGACGCGCTGCCTGGATTCAAACCGGCGCAGCCGGTCGTTTTCTGCGGCCTCTTCCCGACGGATGCGGCCGACTTCGAGGATCTGCGCGCGGCGATGGGCCGCCTCAGGCTCAACGACGCAAGCTTCTCTTACGAGATGGAGACATCCGCGGCGCTCGGCTTCGGGTTTCGCTGTGGCTTCCTCGGCCTCCTGCATCTCGAAATCATCCAGGAGCGGCTGGAACGCGAGTTCAATCTCGATCTTATCGCGACCGCGCCATCGGTCATCTACAAGATCGCGATGACCGACAAGTCGGAGATCGAGCTGCACAATCCGGCCGACATGCCGGACGTGGTCAAGATCGCCGAGATCAGGGAGCCGTGGATCAAGGCGACCATCCTCACCCCCGATGACTACCTCGGCGCGATTTTGAAACTCTGCCAGGACCGGCGCGGGGTGCAGGTCGATCTCAGTTACGTGGGAAAAAGGGCGATGGTGGTTTACGAACTGCCGCTCAACGAGGTCGTGTTCGACTTCTATGATCGCTTGAAATCGATCTCCAAGGGCTACGCGTCCTTCGACTATCAGATCACCGACTATCGCGCCGGCGATCTGGTCAAGATGTCCATCCTGGTCAACGCCGAGCCGGTCGACGCTTTATCCATGCTCGTGCACCGCGATCGCGCCGATCCGCGCGGCCGGGCGATGGTCGAGAAGCTGAAAGACCTCATCCCGCCGCACATGTTCCAGATCCCGGTCCAGGCGGCGATTGGCGGCAAGATCATCGCCCGCGAGACGATCCGGGCGTTGCGCAAGGACGTCACCGCCAAGTGCTACGGCGGCGACGCCACACGCAAGCGCAAGCTGCTCGAGAAGCAGAAGGCCGGCAAAAAGAAGATGCGCCAGTTCGGCAAGGTCGACATCCCGCAGGAGGCCTTCATCGCCGCGCTGAAGATGGATTCGTAAGCATCGGGCCGGCGTCATCGCGAGCGCAAGCGAAGCGATCCAGAGATGAAGGGCGGCAGCAGCGGCTCTGGATCGCCACGTCGCTTCGCTCCTCGCGATGACGGTCCGCTCCGAACGCGTTGTATTCCAGCGCGCACGTGGAGGCGCTGGATTGGGAGGAACGTCAATGATCAATCGCAGAATTCTTGCCGCGCTCAGCGCCGTGACTTTGATGGGCTCGGTTGCGCAGGCGCAGACGTTGCCGACGCATCGCATACCCGCGGCGCTCGCGCTCGAGGCGGCGAGCGAGACGGTCGCGGCCTGCGCAAAGCAGGGCTATCACGAAACAGCTCAGGTCGTGGACGCCGACGGCGTGGTCATCGCCACACTTCGTGGCGACGTCGCCGGCGCGCACACGCTCGACAGCGCCCTCGCCAAGGCCTACACCGCCGCCTCGTTCAAGAACGACACGCTTGCCCTCGCCGAGCGGGCCAGGGGTGAGGATTCGATCGCGCCCCTTTCCAAGCTGCCGCATGTCATGTTCTTCGGCGGCGGCGTTCCAATCAAGCTCGGCGACGAGATCATCGGGGCGATCGGGGCCGCAGGCGCGCCCGGCGGGAAGCTGGACGACGCCTGCGCTCGCGCCGGGATCGACAAGATCAAGGATCGCCTGCAGTAGACGGCGGCGCACTGTGCAGGCCTTCGCCGACGTTCAGGCGCTCGTTTTCGATGTCTTTGGCACGGTCGTCGACTGGCGCGGCGGCGTGGCCCGGGAATCGGCGGCTTTTCTCGCACGCTACGCGCCCAGCGCCGATCCGGCCGCCTTCGCGGACGCATGGCGGCGCCGTTACGCGCCGGCGATGGCGCAGGTCCGTTCTGGCCGCCGTCCCTTCGTCCGGCTCGACGTTCTGCATCGGGAGAACCTCGAAGCCGTGCTCCCGGAATTTGAGATCGATCGCGCCTCGGTTCCGCCTGCCGAACTCGATGCGCTGAACCACGCCTGGCGTCGACTGGACCCTTGGCCGGATTCGGTTCCCGGCCTTACGCGGCTGAAGCGCGGCTTCATCATCGCTCCGCTCTCCAACGGCAATATCCGGCTGATGCTCGACATGGCGAAGCGCGCCGGCCTGCCTTGGGACGCGATTCTGGGCGCGGAAATCGCGCAGGCTTACAAGCCGGCGCCGGAGGCCTATTTGCGCACCGCCGAGGCCCTGATGGTTGAGCCCGAGCAAATTTGTCTCGTCGCCGCGCACAATGGCGACTTGTCGGCTGCGCGCCAGTGTGGGCTGCGGACCGCCTTCATCCCTCGCCCGACGGAGCACGGCGCGGGACAGACGATCGATCTCTTGCCAAATGACGATTGGGACATCGTTGCGAGCGATCTCGAGGATCTAGCTGACCAGCTCGGCCTCTGATTGTTGCAACGTGGGCCTTTGCTGCGCCGTGGCGATACGCACCCTATCGCCTATGTGACGACGCACCGCAGAGTCCAAAATCTTCTTGGAGCGGGTGAAGGGAATCGAACCCTCGTATTCAGCTTGGAAGGCTGCTGCTCTACCATTGAGCTACACCCGCGCCGGGAGCCGCTCCACGGTTTGTTGAACACGGGCGCAGCTGAGCGCGCCGTTTCTCGCAATCCGGGAGGGCGAAGTCAATTCGCTGGCCCCGTCGTCTGGCCCGCGGGCCGTTTCGACGCGCCCTTGCTGTCAGGGGCAAGAAAATGCGAATATGACGGTCAATTGGCGCTGCTGCGCCCCGTTCCCTCTCCATAGGCGCGACCCATGCCTTCCTATCGCTCCCGCACTTCGACCCACGGCCGCAACATGGCCGGCGCCCGCGGCCTTTGGCGCGCAACCGGTATGAAGGACGGCGATTTCGGCAAGCCGATCATCGCCATCGCCAATTCCTTCACCCAGTTCGTGCCCGGCCACGTGCATCTCAAGGACCTTGGCCAGTTGGTGGCGCGGGAGGTCGAGGCGGCGGGCGGCGTCGCCAAGGAATTCGACACCATCGCTGTCGACGACGGCATCGCCATGGGCCATGACGGCATGCTCTATTCGCTGCCCTCGCGCGAGCTCATCGCCGACAGCGTCGAATATATGGCCAACGCCCATTGCGCCGACGCGCTGGTGTGCATTTCGAACTGCGACAAGATCACCCCCGGCATGCTGATGGCGGCGATGCGCCTCAACATCCCGGCGGTGTTCGTCTCCGGCGGCCCGATGGAAGCCGGCAAGGTCAAGCTCTCGACCGGCACACGCAGCATCGACCTCATCGACGCGATGGTCGCCGCGGCGGACAGCAAGGTTTCCGACGCCGACGTCGCCGTGATCGAGCGCTCCGCCTGCCCGACCTGCGGCTCATGCTCGGGCATGTTCACCGCCAATTCGATGAATTGCCTGACCGAAGCGCTGGGGCTGTCCCTGCCTGGCAACGGCACCGTGGTGGCCACGCACGCCGACCGGCGGCGCCTGTTCGTCGAGGCCGGGCACCTCGTCGTCGATCTCGCCCGGCGCTGGTACGAGGAAGGCGACGAAGGCGCGCTGCCGCGCGGGATCGCCACCTTCAAGGCGTTCGAAAACGCCATGTCGCTCGACATCGCCATGGGCGGTTCGACCAACACGGTCCTGCACCTGCTTGCCGCGGCGCACGAGGGCGAGATCGACTTCACCATGGCCGATATCGACCGGCTGTCGCGCCGCGTGCCCTGTCTGTGCAAGGTCGCTCCGTCCG
This sequence comes from uncultured Alphaproteobacteria bacterium, assembly GCA_963726105.1. Classification (GTDB taxonomy): domain Bacteria; phylum Pseudomonadota; class Alphaproteobacteria; order Rhizobiales; family Beijerinckiaceae; genus Roseiarcus. The sequence continues at coordinate 18,793 of CAVSBJ010000003.1, read as the reverse complement.
TGGCCGACGTGCATGTCGAGGACGTTCATCGCGCCGGCGGGGTGATGGGAATTCTGGGCGAACTCGACCGCGCGGGTCTGCTCAATCGCGACGTCCGGATGGTTCACGCCGAGTCGCTCGAGCACGCTTTGTCGCGCAACGACATCATGCGCGCGACCGGCAACGCGACGCGCGAATTCTTCATGGCCGGTCCCGGCGGCATTCCGACCCAGGTCGCGTTCAGCCAATCGGCGCGTTATCCCTCGCTCGACGAGGATCGCCAGAAGGGCGTCATCCGCGATTCCGAGCATGCCTTCTCCAAGGACGGCGGACTTGCCGTGCTGTACGGCAACATCGCTGTCGACGGTTGCATCGTCAAAACGGCGGGGGTCGACGCCGGCAGCCTCAAGTTCCAAGGTCCGGCGCGCATCTTCGAGAGCCAGGACGATGCGGTGCAGGGGATTCTGGGCGGCAAGGTGGTCGCAGGTGACGTTGTCGTCATCCGCTACGAGGGGCCGCGCGGCGGCCCGGGCATGCAGGAAATGCTTTACCCGACCAGCTATCTGAAGTCGCGAGGGCTCGGCAAGGCGTGCGCCCTGGTGACGGACGGCCGCTTCTCCGGCGGCACCTCGGGCCTCTCGATCGGCCACGTCTCCCCGGAAGCGGCAGAAGGCGGAACGATCAGCCTCGTCGAAGAAGGCGACATGATCGCGATCGACATTCCCGCGCGCACAATCGAAGTTCTCGTGGACGAGGCCGAGTTCGCCCACCGCCGCGCGGCGATGGAAGCGAAGGGCGCGAACGCCTGGAAGCCGGCCCAACCGCGAAAGCGGGCGGTGTCGGCGGCCTTGCGCGCCTACGCCGCCTTCGCGACCAGCGCGGCGCGCGGCGCGGTTCGGGAAGTGCCGTAAGCCCCTTCATGTTCAAGGCGCTTAGCGCGCGTTCGATCGCTTCGCGCCTTTTTCTCTCTGCGGCGTTCTGGAGCATCCTCATCCTCGCGCTCGCAGGGCTTGGTTTGAGCGCGCTCAACAAGCAATGGAGCGAGGCCAATTTCGACGACCAGCTTGGCGTCTATCTCAAGGCGCTGGTCGCCAATGTCGCCGTCCCGACTGAAGAGGGGAAGGCGGCGGCTCCGGCGGCGATCGCGCCGCAATTCGAACTCGCCTTCTCCGGCTGGTACTGGCAGATTACCCGCACCGACGTGAACCCGCCGGAGATTCGCGCCTCGAAGTCGCTGTTCGCGACCCAATTGCCGCAACTGGTCCCAGTCGGGCACGATCACGGCGCCATGCTTAGCGGCTACGCGGTCGGTCCGGGCGGACATCAACTGAGGATGATCCAACGCGAGATCGACGCCGGCGACGACGGACGATACCTCGTGCAGGTCGCCGCCAACGCCGACGTGATCCAGGCCCAGGAGCTGAGCTTCGAAACTGCGCTCGCGGCGACATTTCTGGCTCTGGCGCTGGCGCTCGTTGGCTCGACGGCGCTTGCGGTTCGTTTCGGCCTGCGCCCACTCCGGGTCTTGCGGGAAGGCGTCGCCGCGATCCGCCGCGGCGAGGCCGAACATATCGCGGGCGAGTTTCCGCAGGACGTCGCTCCGCTGGCGACGGAGGTCAATCAACTGATCGACGCCAACCGCGAGATCGTCGAGCGCGCGCGCACCCAGGTCGGAAATCTAGCCCATGCGCTCAAAACGCCGCTCAGCGTTTTGATGAACGAAGCGGATTCGATGAGCCCGGCCTTGCCGGAAAAGGTGCGCGAGCAGACCGAGATCATGCGCCGGCAGGTGACGTTCTACCTCGACCGCGCGCGCGCCGCCGCCCGCGCCCGGACCTTTGGCGTCGCGACGGAAGTCAAGCCGGTCGTCGAGGGGCTCGTGCGCACCTACGAGAAGCTGCATGGCGACCAGGTCCTGACCTTCGAGGTCGCCTTGCAACCCGGTCTGAGATTTCGCGGCGAGGCGCAGGATCTCACCGACCTCATCGGCAACCTGCTCGACAATGCGGGGAAGTGGGCGCGCGAGCGGGTTTCCATCCGCACCGCCAGCGCCGGCGCTGAACGCGATTCCGATCCGTTTCTCGTCGCGGAGATCGACGACGATGGGCCAGGCCTCGACGAGAACGCGCGCGCCGCAGCGGTCGAACGGGGAAAACGGCTTGACGAGTCGCGGCCCGGCTCCGGCCTCGGCCTGTCGATCGTCGTCGAGCTCGCCTCGATCTATGGCGGCTCGCTCAAGCTCGACGAAAGCCCTCTTGGGGGCTTGCGCGCGATCCTAAGGCTGCCCTGCGTGTGAGGCTTTGACGATCGCCGTCGCTAACAATTAGCGAGTCCGTTTTGAGCCTTTTCAACGGCCTACCGCGCATTTAGCGAGTCGCTCGTCTCGACTGCGGCTCGCTCAAGCTCGACGAAACCCGCTCGCTCTCAACGCTGAAGTCTGTCCTGTGTGCGTTCAGGAACTCGTCGCTGAACCCAACAGGGCTTCTGAAAAACAATAGCACGGTCCCATTCGAGCTGGCAAGACATTGTCGAGTTATCTTCATCTGGCGTCTCTGACCTCGACCCGTCCCACCCGCCGCTTGAAGCGCTAGCCCGGAAGACGGGCCAGCACGCTCGCCGGAAGCGCCGTTTTGTATTTGACCTGTTTCAAGGCAAAGCTCGATTTGATGTTGGCGACGCCGCGCGCTTTCGTCAGCCGCTCGATGATGAAATGCTGGAGTTCGATGGTGTCGCGAACCACCACGCGGAGAAGATAATCCGAATCGCCCGTCATCAGGTAGCATTCCATCACTTCCGGAAAGCGTTTGATGGACTGCTCGAAGCTCTCCAGCATCTCCTCGATCTGCTTTTCCAGGGTCACCTGAATGAAGACGCTCAGGCTCGGACCGAGCTTGGCGGCGTCAAGAAGGGTCACCCGCTTGGCGATGACGCCTGCCTCCTCGAGCGCTTTGACGCGAGCCAGACATGGCGAGGGCGACAAGCCGACGCGTTCGGCGAGCGCGACATTCGTGAGGCTGGCGTCCTCCTGGACTTCAGTGAGGATCCGAATGTCTGTTGGATCGAGAGCCTTTTTCAGCAGTTTATGCCTTCAATGCGAGAACTCGGCAGCATTTTGAGCTGATTTTTCTGCAGATCAAGTCATCTTTGGCGCCGTCTGCGGCGCCTCGAGCACTAAACTGCGGCAACGCCATCGAGATTGGTCGCGCCCATGAACTTCGTGAAAGTCGGACAAGCAAACCGCCCCGGAGACACCGATCCGGAGGAGACGGCCGAATGGCTGGCTGCGCTCGAGTCGGTGGTCCGAGCCGCCGGGGAGGACCGGGCCGAGTTCCTTCTCTCGGCCCTCGACCGCAAGGCCAAGGAGCTCGGGGTCGGAACGGATCTCGCTCCCTACCTGCCTTACCGCAACTCTATCCCCCTCGAACGGCAACCTCCCTTTCCAGGCGATATCGCCATGGAGGAGCGGATCACGGCCATCATCCGCTGGAACGCGCTCGCCATGGTCATTCGCGCCAACAAGGCCTATGGCGATCTCGGCGGCCATATTGCGAGCTACGCCTCCGCCGCCGAGATCTTTGAAACGGGCTTCAATCACTTCTTTCACGCCGACTCGGGCGCCGGCGACGGCGACCTTGTCTTCTTCCAGCCGCACTCGGCGCCAGGCGTCTATGCGCGCGCCTTTCTTGAAGGCAGGTTGTCGGTAGAGCAGCTGAAGCGATACCGCCAGGAGGTCAACGGCGGCGGCCTGAGCTCCTATCCCCATCCCTGGCTCATGCCCGATTTCTGGCAGACGCCGACCGGCTCGATGGGCATCGGTCCGATCACCGCGATCTATCAGGCTCGCTTTCTTCGCTATCTGCAACATCGCGGCCTCGCCAACACGGAGACGCGACATGTCTGGGGCGTTTTCGGGGACGGCGAGATGGACGAGCCCGAATTGATTGCGGGCCTTTCGCTCGCCGCGCGCGAAGGGCTCGACAATCTGACCTTCGTCATCAACTGCAATCTCCAGCGCCTCGACGGGCCGGTGCGCGGCAACGGGCAGATCATTCCGGAACTGGAGAGCCTGTTCCGCGGCGCGGGCTGGAACGTCATCAAGGTCCTGTGGGGCTCGGAATGGGACGCTCTGTTCGCGCGCGACAAAAAGCATGCGCTGCTTCGCCGATTCGCCGCCACGGTCGACGGCAAGTATCAGACGCTGGGCGCAAGAGACGGCGGCTACAATCTCCTTCACTTCTTTGACGAAGACCCTGAAGTGCATGCGCTCGTCGCTCATATGTCGGATGGCGACATCGACGGGCTCAAGCGTGGCGGTCACGATCTTCGCAAACTCTTCGCCGCCTTCGAAGCGGCGCGAGCGACCAAGGACAAGCCGACCGTTATCCTCGCCAAGACGAAGAAGGGTTATGGAATGGGCGGCGCGGGCGAATCCCGCATGACCTCGCATCAGGCCAAGAAGCTCGATATCGACGCGCTGATCGCTTTTCGCGACCGCTTCGCCCTTCCCCTCACCGACGAACAGACGGCGGCGCTCGAATTTTACCGGCCCGCCGAAAGCAGCGCCGAGCTTCGCTATCTTCGCGCCCGCCGCGAGGCTCTCGGCGGCTATCTGCCGGCGCGGCGCCGGAGCGCGGAAAGCGTGGCCGTGCCTCCGCTCACGGCTTATGCGGAATTCGCTCTTCGAGCCGAGGGCAAGGCGATGTCCACGACCATGGCCGCCGTCCGCCTCTTCAGCAATCTCCTCAAAGACAAAACGCTCGGCCCGCGAATCGTCCCCATCGTTGCCGACGAAGCGCGCACGTTCGGCATGGCGAACCTGTTCCGGCAGGTTGGCATCTATTCGCCGCATGGTCAGCTCTACGAACCCGAAGACGCGGGCTCGATGCTCTATTATCGCGAAGCGCGCGACGGACAGTTGCTGGAAGAAGGCATCACCGAGGCTGGCGCGATCTCGTCCTGGGTTTCCGCCGCCACGTCCTACAGCGTCCACAATGTCGCGATGCTTCCCTTTTATATTTTCTATTCGATGTTCGGATTCCAGCGGGTCGGCGACCTGATCTGGGCCGCCGCCGACCAGCGGTCGCGCGGCTTCCTCATCGGCGCAACCGCGGGGCGAACAACGCTTGGCGGCGAAGGGCTTCAGCACCAGGATGGATCGAGCCATGTGATCGCGGCGACCATTCCCAACTGCCGCGCCTATGATCCGGCCTTCGCCTATGAAGTGGCCATCATCTTCGACCACGGCGCGCGCGCGATGATGGAGGAGGGGAAGGACGAGTTCTACTACGTCACGGCCATGAACGAGAATTGCGCGCAGCCCTCGATGCCGGAGGGCGCCGAAGGCGACATCATCAAGGGCTTGCACCGCGTCGAGGCCCGCGCGCCTGAGGGATCGTCCGCTCCGATCAGGCTCCTCGGCTCGGGCGCCATTCTGCCGCAAGTGTTGGAGGCCGCCCGCCGGCTGGAGGCGGACTGGGGCGTCGCTTCCGAAGTGTGGAGCGCGACGAGCTTTTCCGAGCTTGCGCGCGACGCGCGTGAGGTCGAGCGGCGAAACCGGCTGAATCCGCTCTCGGCCCCCGAGAAGAGCCACGTCGCCCGCTGTCTTCCGGGGCCAAGTCCCATCATCGCAGCAACGGATTATGTGCGCGCCTACCCGCAACTGATCGCCGCTTACGTCGAGGCGCCCTTCACCGCGCTCGGCACGGACGGGTTCGGCCGCAGCGACACGCGCGCGGCGCTTCGCAGCTTTTTTGAGGTCAGCCCTGGTCATATCGTCGTCGCGGCGCTGAGCGCGCTCGTGGCGGAGGGAAGCGTGAGTCGGGAGTCCGTCGCCGAGGCCATCGCGCGCTACGACGTCGAAGGCGGCGACGAAGCGCCCTGGTTGCGATAATTTCGCGAAGGCGCCGAGTTCGCCGTCGACCTGCCAGAGGAAAACGCTGACCCTCTTGAGGGCCTTTTCCGGACTGCGGCTCGCGCGGGCGGGACGATTGCCGTATCGAAGGCTTGCGGGCAGTCTTGCCGCCGCCATGCGCGTGAGGCGCGCGCATTCAACGCCACCTTTGACGAACCTCAAAAGACCGAGCCCGGGAGAATGAAAACGATGCGGTCAAGGCTTCTCTTCATCGCGCTTGGATCGATGGTTCTTGCTGGCTGTCAGAGCGTCGGATCCAATGACGCGCCGCCGGTCACCGGCTCGACGACCCCGGCCGGCGCCGCGACGTCGACGGTCGCGCCCGCGCCGGCAGGAATACCCGCCCCGGCGATACCGACCGGCGCTGCGCTCGGCGGCGTCCTCGGCGGCTCGGTCGGCGCGTCGCTGACGGATGACGACCGCCAGGCGGCGTGGCAGGCGCAGGTGGGCGCGCTCGATTCCGGACAGAAGCGCTCATGGCGCGGGGCTAAGGGCGTGTTCGGCTTTGTCGAGCCGGGCGCCGCGACCGGCGACGGCTGCCGCGCCTACGCGCAGACCGTCTATGTCGCCGGGCGGCCGAACCACGGCCGGGGCGTCGGCTGCAAACAGTCCGACGGAAGCTGGAAAATGACGAGCTGAGGATCTTGCCGGCCTGACCGCCGACCCCGAGAGCCGCCTCTGCGGCCTCTTCCAGCGACAAGCTCGGCTTGACGATGGTCGACTTCCGTCAGTCCTGCTGCAATTGCGCGCCCTCGTATGTGCGCAATGACGGGAAGGCGCAATCGAGTGACGCTTGAGCGCTCGCCGGCGCGCTTGTCTATGTGTTCGAGAATGTCTAGGGACCCGGACCGGTCGTTGACGTCGATCAGATGTATGGTCCCGTCGGCCTCGCCGTCGGAAGTCGGGAGAATCTCGTGGTGGCGACCGAGGACATGATGGAGTCCGTGGCCTGTGAGGCCCGCCGGGTCATTCCCGTCCACGTAGTACGGCTCAAGGACAGGTTGCCCTCGGGGATCACGGCGGATGGCCTGCGGCTCAGTGAGATCCGCCTCGCGGACGGCGAAAAATCGCGGGTGCGTTGATGGCGGGCTCTTCGGTGCAAACGGTCGGAATTGTCGGCGCGGGCCTTGTCGGCTCGGCCTGGGCCATCGTTTTCGCGCGCGCGGGCGTCAATGTGCGCGCGTTCGACGCGAGCGAGGACATCCGGCGGACGACGGCGGCGCGGATTCGAGCGAGCCTCGAAGACATGGCGAAAGCGGGCCTCGTTGACGGCGTGGACGCCATTTGCTCGCGCGTGACGGTCGTGAACGACCTCAGCGCCGCGGTCGCCGATGTGGACTACGTTCAGGAATCCGTGTTCGAGCGCGTGCCCGAGAAGCGCGCTGTCTCGGAGGCCATCGGCGCCCTGATCCGGGATGACGCGGTCGTTGGCAGTTCGAGCTCCGGCATTCCGGCTTCGGCCTTCACCGAGCATGCGCCGCGCCGGGAGCGGTTTCTCATCGCCCATCCCGTGAACCCGCCCCATCTCGTGCCGCTGGTCGAACTCGTTCCGGCGCCCTGGACCGATCCGGCGATCCTGCCCTGGCTTCGCACCGTGATGGAGGCCGTCGGCCAGGCGCCGATCGTGGTCAATCGGGAGATCGAGGGCTTCATCCTCAATCGCCTGCAGGGCGTGCTCCTCATGGAAGCCTGGGCTTTGTTCGAGGAGGGCTATGCGAGCGCCGCCGACATCGACCTCTGCGTCTCGCAGGGCTTAGGCTTGCGCTGGTCGTTCATGGGGCCGTTCGAGACGATCGACCTGAACGCGCCGGGCGGCGTCGACGACTACGCCCGCCGGCTTGGGCCGCTCTACCATTCGATCGCGCAATCGCGATCCAATCCGCGCCCCTGGTCGCCCGAACTGATCGAGCGGGCGAGATCGGAGCGCCGCGCGGCGCTGGCGCAGGACAAGCTTCGGGAACGGTCGGCTTGGCGGGATAGGCGGCTCATGGCTCTCGTCGCGCATCGCCGCTCGCAACCCTCAAAATAACGGCGAGTCCATGCCGCCAGCGACATTGCGGAAGCGATGCTTGCGAGTTGCCGGGCGACGGGCACATGGCGCTGCGCATGCCAGTCACGGGTAGCGCGGCGCTTAAGGACGCGATCGCGGCGGTCGACAAGCGTCATTCCCGGCTCGGCTGGCCGCATGCCGCGACGCAGGCTCGTTGCGCCCGAGGAGGTCGCCCGCGCCGGGCTCGCGGTGGGAACGACCATGACGGTCATGACCGGGGCCATTCTGCCGGTGGACGGCGGCGCGCCTCTCGGGTGATCCGATCGCGGCCGATCGGTGGCTGCTCACGCGAGGACCCCGGATTTCGCCTTGCGAGGCGCCGATCCGGAAAGCCTAAGCCACGCATTTCTCTTGCTTGTCCTATTTTGACGAGACCTAAACCTCGCTTTGCGATAACAGAGCGCGGACTTCACCCAGCGGCCGCCTGACGCCGCGTTAAGGCTCATGAATGGTTTGGTTCGTCCTGGCGGGAATGGCGGCGCTTGCCGTTCTCGCCGCGCTTTGGCCCCTGCTTCGCCCGTCGTCGCCCATGAAAGCGGACCCGGCGGCGAACGAAGCCGCGTTCTATAAGGCGCAGCTCGAGGAAATCAGGCGCGATGTCGAGCGTGGCCTCCTGCCGCAAGGGGAGGCCGAGAGCGCCCGCGCCGAGGCCGCGCGCCGCCTGATCGCCGCGGCGTCCGGCCCCTCCGAGGCGGCGGCGCCGGTACGGCGCACGCGTCTCGCGGCGGCAGTGCTGATCGCGGTCGGACTGCCGGCGATCGCCTTTTCTCTCTATGCGCGCCTTGGTCAACCCATGCTGGCCGACGAGCCGTTGGCGAGCCGCAAGGTCGCGCCGCAGACGGATGGCGGGATCGAGGCGGCGGTGGCGGCGGTCGAAGCGCGGCTCACCGCTGAGCCCGACGATGGCAAGGGCTGGGCGGTCATCGCGCCAGTCTACATGCGCCTCGAGCGTTATTCCGACGCGGCCCACGCCTATGCCGAGGCGCTGCGAATTCTTGGCGAAGACCCGATACGCCGGGCCGCTTACGGCGAGGCCTTGGTCGCCGCCGCCGGGGGCGTCGTGACCGACGAGGCGCGGCAGGCGTTCGATCGGGCGCTCGCCGATCAGCCAGGCCAGCCGCAGGCGCGCTATTATGTCGCGCTCGCCGCCGAGCAGGACGGCAAGAAGGAGGACGCGATCCGGGACTACCAGGCGTTGCTCGCCGACTCGCCGCCCGATGCGCCTTGGCGCAGCGTGGTGAACGCGCGGCTGGCCACGCTCACCGGCGCGCCAGCGCCGGCGGCGGACACGGCCGCCATTCCCGAGGCGCAGCGGCCGATGATCGAGGGCATGGTGTCGAAACTCGCCACGCGGCTCGCCAGCAATGGCGGCAGCATCGACGAGTGGTCGCGCCTTATTCGCGCCTATACGGTGCTGCATGAGGCCGACAAGGCCAAGGCGGCGCTCATCGACGCGCATAAAGCGCTGGCGTCGGACGCAAACGCGGTCGCCAGCCTCGACGCGCTGGCGCGCAACCTTGGCCTCGGAGACGCCAATTGACTCGCCGCGGCCGCCGCCTTGCGCTCATTACCGCAGCCCTCGCCGTCGTCGGCGCGGCGGCTGGACTTTCGCTTTATGCGCTGAGCGACAGCATCGTGTTCTTCTACAGCCCGTCCGAAGTCGCCCAAAAAGAGGTCGCTCCGGGCGCGCGGCTGCGCATCGGCGGCCTCGTGAAGACAGGCTCGGTCGTGAAGTCCGCGGACCAGAACGTCGCGTTCGTCCTCACCGACGGCGCGCATGATCTTAAGGTGGCCTATCAGGGCCTCCTGCCGGACCTGTTCCGCGAGGGTCAGGGCGTGGTTGCCGAAGGCGTCCTTGCGTCGCCGGGTCAGATGCGGGCCGAGACGATTCTCGCCAAACATGACGAGCGCTATATGCCGCGCGAGGTGGTCGACGCGCTCAAAAAGCAGGGGCGCTGGCAGGAAGGAACGACGGCGGCTACACAATGATTGTCGAGATCGGCCATTTTGCCCTTGTGCTCGCGTTTGCCGCCGCACTCGCCCAGACGGTGATCCCGTTCTGGGGCGCGCGGGTCGGCGACATCGGGCTCATGACCGTCGGGCGCAACGCCGCCCTGATCCAGCTCGCGCTGATCGCGGTCGCTTTCGCAGCCCTCGTTAATGCGCACCTGACCTCGGATTTTTCCGTTCTCAACGTCGCCGAGAATTCGAACGCGGCGATGCCCGCGATCTACAAGATCTCGGGTGTCTGGGGAAACCACGAAGGCTCGATGCTCTTGTGGGTCTTCATTCTGGCGATCTTCGGCGCGCTCGTCGCCATGTTTGGGCGCAGCCTGCCGCGCGCCTTGCGCGCCGACGCGCTCGCCGTTCAGGGACTGATCAACCTCGCCTTCCTCGCCTTCATTCTCCTGACCTCGAACCCGTTCGAGCGGCTCGCGCCGGCGCCGTTCGAGGGGCGCGACCTCAATCCAATTCTGCAGGACCCCGGCCTCGCGATCCATCCGCCGCTGCTCTATCTCGGCTATGTCGGTTTCTCGATCGTCTATTCGTTCGCCGCCGCGGCGCTGATCGAGGGCCGCATCGACGCGGCCTGGGCGCGCTTCGTGCGGCCGTTCACGCTCGTCGCCTGGAGCTTCCTCACGCTCGGCATCGCCGCCGGCTCGTTCTGGGCCTATTACACGCTCGGCTGGGGCGGCTTCTGGTTCTGGGACCCGGTGGAGAACGCCTCGCTCATGCCGTGGCTCGCGGGCACCGCCTTCGTCCATTCGGTCGCGGTGATGGAGAAGCGCGACGCGCTCAAAGTCTGGACGATCTTTCTCGCCATCCTCGCCTTTTCCTTTTCTCTGCTCGGCACCTTTCTCGTGCGCTCGGGCGTGCTGACCTCCGTCCACGCCTTTGCCAACGATCCCCGTCGCGGCGTTTTCATCCTCGCGATTTTGGCGATGTTCATTTGCGGGTCGTTCGCCCTCTTCGCCTGGCGCGCGCCGATGCTGAAACAGGGCGGATTGTTCGCTCCCGTCTCGCGCGAGGGCGCGCTCGTGGTCAACAATCTGCTGCTCACCACGGCCTGCGCGACGGTGCTGTTCGGCACCCTCTATCCGCTCGCGCTCGAGCAATTGACGGGCGAGAAGATCACCGTCGGCGCGCCCTTCTTCAATCTCACCTGCGGCGTGTTGTTGCTCACCGCCTGCTTTGCCGCGCCGTTCGGCTTCTCGCTCGCGTGGAAGCGCGGCGACCTGTTGGGCGTGGTGCAGAGACTCGCCTTCGCCATCATCATCGGCGCCGTGACGGCGATCGTTGGCGCCGCGTGGCTCAGCGGCGCTCCTATTTTTGCGCCGCTCGCCATGGGGCTTGCGATCTTCGTCATCATCGGCACGCTGATCGAAGTTTTCACGCGCGCATGGCGACCTGGGATTGCCGCCGGCGTCGCGCTCAAGCGCACCTTCGGCCTGCCTCTGTCGTTCTTCGGCGCGGCGCTCGCGCATTTTGGCTTGGGCGTGACGCTGCTCGGGCTCTCGGGCCTTGGCTTTGGCGCCGAGACGATCGCGACCCTGCACAAGGGCGTCCCCGCAATTGTCGGCCCCTATTCGGTCAGTCTCAATTCGGTCGGCGAACGGGTCGGGCCGAACTACAAGGAAACACTCGCGTCGGTGACCGTGCGCTCGGGCGACACGGTTGTCGCTCAGATCGAGCCGGCGCGGCGCCAGTTCGCGGCGCGGGAGATGAGCACGACCCAGGCGGGCCTCAAGACGCTTCATTTCGGCCAGATCTATGTCTCGATCGCCGACCCCGCGCCCGACGGCTCGGTGCCCGCCCGCCTCTACTGGAAGCCTCTGGTGACGCTGATCTGGCTGGGCGGCGCCGCGATGGCGCTCGGCGGCGCGCTGTCGCTCGCTGACCGGCGCCTTCGCTTTGGTGTGGCCACAAGGGCGAAAGCCGGCGCGCGCCCGCTCGCGCAACCGGCAGAGTAGACGCATGCGCTGGCTTCCCAGGGCCCTTGCGCTTCGACTCGTATCCGCTGCTGCGCTCTTCGCCGCCCACGCGGGGGTCTTGGACCGCGGCTCGATGCAACCCCAGTCCCAATCGGTTCGGTCAGCGAGGCTAGCGGTGAAGCCGCCCGAGTCGGCGAACCGAACGGTCCTCACGCATATCGGGCCGCTGTTTCGCTGACCGATCCTGCAGATGTCCCTTGTTCCTATTGTAGTCTTTTTCCACCCTCAGTCACGTCAGCCAGAAAGGCGGCCGCCTCACGGTTGAGAAACTCGACGTCCTCCGGAAAGAACCCGCCGGCTGATGCATGCCCCCTCACCGTGCCGGGGCTGATGGTGACCACCTTGACGTCGAGGATGTTCTTCGCCGCTTCCCTCGGTTCGAAGTCCGGATTGAGCAGATCCTTTGTGCCGGTGAGGATCAGCGTCCTCGCTTTGATCGAAGCCAGAGCTTTGGCCGTGTCGCCCTTGAAGCCTGGTGTCGATCCAACATCGTGCCGCTCATAGGCCCAGCCCTGGTAAATCCAGTCGTTGGCGTCAAACGCCTTCATCATGGCGTTCTCTTGCTCAGTAAGCCATGGGAGTGCGTCTAACGGATTCTTGAACTGCGCCGCATACATTTCCGGCGTGCGCGCGGCCAAGAGGTTTACGATGTCGCGCCAAAGGCGCACCCCCTTCTCCGGCGGCGCGTCATAGTTGCCGTCTTTCCAGGCCGGATCCTCCATAATCGCCTTGCGCGACGCTTCGACGACAGCCGCGCCCCAAGCTGGCGTCTTCGCGAGCGGCACGATTGCGATGAGAGCATCCATGTAGTCGGGGTGGCTAACGCCCCACTGCAAGGTCTGCATGCCCCCCATCGAGGGGCCGATAACCGCGACGAGATGATCGATGCCGAATTTTTCTTTGACCAGTCGATATTGCGATTCGATCATGTCCCGGATGACGAAGTGCGGAAATTGCATGCGGGGCTGAAGCTTTGAGTTGCTCGGCGAAGTCGACAGCCCATTGCCGATCGCATCCGTGCAAATGATGAAATATTTCTCCGGGTCGAGCGCCTTTCCGGGCCCGATCATGAAATCGAGGCGGTGATGATTGCCTCCCAGCGCCGTCACCATAAGGATGGCGTTTGACTTCTTGGCGTTGAGCGCGCCGAAGGTCACATAGGAGATAGAGAAATCTTTGATCGCCTCGCCGCTCTCGAGCTTAAGATCGCCTTCGTTGTAGAGCTGAGTTGGCGCTTGCAGCGTTTGCGCTACGGCGGACGACGACAGCAGCAGGCAGGCCGCGACAAGATGTGCGATGCGATCCATGGGTTCGTCCTCCCGCGAGGTCGACTATACCCTATCGCTGCAGCAGCGACAGTCTGTCTGTCGACCTTCGCTCCAGTCTTGAGCCGAGCACGGCGCGGGCGGCGCTCGGCAAAAAGCGGTTACAACTTTGGTGGCTGCAGCGTCACCCCATAGCGCGCATAAATCGCGGCGATCGTTCCGTCCTTGGTCAACCGTACGAGCGCTGCATCGATCGCTTCCTTGAGGGTGGCGTCAGGCCGCCGCATTCCCACAGCGACATTCCAGGACAAGGCTGGCGCGGTCTCGTCGGGCGGCAATACCACCACCTCGTGCCCAGGATGGCGCTTGTTGTAATATCCGGCCGAGGTCGCGGTCACCGCTGCGGCGTCGACCTCATGCGCCCCTATCGCGTCCAGCATGTCCTCTTCAAAACCGAAGATGGAGATGCGGACATGCCGCTGATCCAGCGTCATGGCGGCGATCGATCCGACCTGCACGCCTACCTTGGTCGTGCCATCCAGGCTTGCGTAGGAGCCGATCCGGCTGTTCTGCGGCACCGCTAGCGACACCCCTGAGTGGTAATAAGGTGCGGAAAGCTTGAGCCTCGACTCCTCCTGCGCCTCGGGGTCGGCGATGACATCCAGCATGATGTCGCAGTCCGCGCGGGAGATCTGGTAGGCCGTCAAAATCCAATCGGGCGTCAGCGACACCCCTAGCTCGCGCGCCAGCGCGCGCCCCAGCTCGATCTGAAATCCCGGCGGGTCGGCGGTTTTGCTCGCGAATGGCAGCGAGTTCGGATGCGCGCAAAGACCGATCGCGCCGCGCTCCTTGATCTCAGCGAGCGTGCGCGCATGGGCGGCGAAGGCAAGGCAGCACAGGGCGAGCGCCGGGAGCACGCGCTTCATCGCAAGATCACTCCTCAGTCCGGCTTCAGATTGCGGATATAGGCGATTATCTGATCGATGTCCGCATCGGAGAAGCTCTTGCCGAACGCCGGCATCGCGCCTTCCTTGCCGTTCTTGATCCGGTTGCGGATAAAGTCGTCACTGCGCGCGGTATTCATGAGCTGCGGCCCCTTGCCCGCGATCCGGCCGCCATCCGTGTGGCACCAGCCGCAAGTGGTGGCGAAGAGCTGCGGGACATCCAGTTTGGAGGCCGGCGCCGCCGCAGCGGATGGCGGCGCCGTTTGCTGCGCCACCGCCAAATCGGGCCCGAAAGCCATAAGCGCTCCCGCAAACAACGGAAGCCATGCACGGTTGCTCACGGGGTTAAATCCGGGTCAGACCTGGGAAAGCGTAGGGGCAGGCGCTGGCGCGCCCGCCCCTTTCTTATTTGCTTACTTCAGGCTGTACACGACGAGCAAGCCCTCATCGCGCGGCATGCTCGTGAAAGGCTCGCCAAACAACTTCCCGTACCCATCGCTGACCAGGCTGCCAAAGCCCACAGTGACGGCGACGTACTGCTTGCCGCCCGCGGAGTAGCTGATGATACCGCCGACATGACCGAGCCCGTCCGAGTGGTTCCACAACTCGCCGCCGGTTTCCGCGTTGTAGGCGTGCACCACGCCTCGCGCGTCCGGAAGAAACACGAGATTGCCGCCAGTGGACAGCACGCTCGATAGCGGCGGTTGAGGATAGCGCACCTCCCACTTCTTTTCGCCAGTGATCGGGTCACGAGCGTCGAGATGGCCGTAGATTTCACCACCGGGAGGCGGAACCTCGTGGAAGTTGGCGCCGATATTGAGCTGCGTCACCGGCTCTGTCACAGGCGTGGTCTTCACCACCTCGAGGGCTATGCACCACTCATTGCCCACTTTGTAATAAAGTCCGGTCTTCGGGCTGTAACTGCCGGAATTCCAGCTCACACCGCCGTCGATCGCCGGGCACAGCGGCTCGGCGGCCTTTCCGGCCGTGAAGTCGCGTCGGCCGATCAGCTCGCCCGTCTTCGGATCAATGCCCTTGACGAAATTATAGTTCTTAATGAGCGGCCAGACGTTCTGCACCTTCAGATCGCGATCGTAGACAAAGATGAAGCCGCCCTTGTTCGGATGCACGATGTAGTGTTTGCCGTCACGGTCCACCTCGACGAACTCGCCGATCGCGCTGTCGAAGTCCCAGGCGTCGTGCGGGAGTTCCTGATGGAAGTTTTTCAATTGGCCGGTATCGATGTCCAGGGCGAGCACCGACGAGGTGTAAAGGTTGTCGCCCGGCCGCGGGCCTTCGGTTTTCCATTTGTCGCCGGACCAATCGTATAGCGGCGCCGGGTTTGCTACGCCCCAATACACGGTGTTGGTCTCTGGTACGAAGGTGCCGGGCATCCAGCCGCCGCCGCCGCCGGTACGCCAGGAATTGTTGCCATAGCTCGCCTTGGATACGTCATCACCGCCTACTGTGTTGAACTTCCACTTCACCTTGCCGGTCGCGGCGTCGACGCCATAGAGCGGGCCTTGGCCGGGCCATTCGCCGCCCTGGCTGCCGATGACCACCGTGCCCTTGGCGTAGAGCGGCGCGCCGGTGAACCCGACCGTCAGCTTCTGGGAATCCTGTAGCTTGGTGTCCCAGGCCACCTTGCCTGTTTTCAGGTCGAGCGCGATCAACCGGCCATCGACGGTGCCGACATAAAGCTTCCCTTCGCCGATTGCGGCCCCGCGGTTGTATGGCGAATGCGTCTGTCGCGCGACCAGCGCGTCGTCGAGTTCCGGCGTGTAAGACCAGAGCTGGGCGCCAGTTGCGCCATCGAGCGCAAACACCCGGCTATAGGATCCGGTGTAATATAGCACGCCGTCAGCAACGAGCGGCATGGACTGCAAGCCGCGGGTCGCGTGCCCGGGAACATGGATCCAGGCGACCTCCAAATCCTTGACGTTGCTGGCGTTGATCTGATCGAGCGCGCTATAGTTCCACCCGTTATAGGACTGGTGATACGTCAGCCAGTCATTGGGGTTGCCGGCCGCGATGCGGGCCGTGTCGATGGGTTGCGCGAGCGCCGGCGCTGCTGTGAGCAACGTCGCGAGAGCGGCCCCTATTGTCAAAATCTTGGCGTGTCCTCTCATGGAAGCGTCTCCCTATCCCCCATTCCTAAATTCGGCCCGGACCTGAGGGATGAGTCCGGGAGATTGAGTTGCCGGCGAAGTGTCGTCGGCGCGGCGACTCTTTTATCGGCGAGACGGTTGTGTCAAGACGTATATCCCGCAATTAAACTCAACTTTTCCCGTATCTTTTGCGATTTTTTCCCTCCTCCGAGCGGCACGGATTGATGAGTTCGGTCACACTGGACCGTCGTCTGCCACGCGAAAACCCTCGCCGCAGCATAACGAGAATCTGATCCTCACGCGGGTCCCAAAACGCCAGTGCCCCGGCGCCATCCAAGCTGGACCGCGCCAGGGCGGAGTCCGAACGCTACCGCTGCGGCGCTTTGGCCGCGAACGCCGGAAAGGTGGCGGAGCTTTCTTGTCCTTTGCCTCCTGACCCATGAGGCGCCTGAGGGGCGCGTCGAGCACATAGATCTGGTCGCCGACCTGGACGAGCGACACCGGTCCGTCGAAGCCGCCCTTTATGGTCTCGATCCTGGCGTTGTCGCCATCGATGACGATGAGGTCGAGGGTTGCCCTTGGTCTCGCCTTCCACCATTATGATCTTGTTGGGGCCGAACGCGCGCAATCCGTCCGAATGGTAGCGAGGACAAGAGTTCTGCAGCACTTGTTTCCGGAACGGTCGCCCTGGCTTTATAGCGCTTCCCGCCCATTCGTAGGGTCGACTTTGAAGGTCGCCTTCGGGTCGTCTTGACCCCTTCGCGCCGCCCCCGCTGGCATGGATTGAGCCCGGTCACGGGCAGATGTATCTCCCACCGTCGGGCGCTTTGAAACAGCCGACCGACTCCGGAAATAGCGTCTTTGGCAGCCAAAGCACCGCCTGCGGGAAAAAGATGGCGAAGGCGATCGTTAAGAAGAAGATCACGTAGATCGGCAGCGACGCCCGCAGAGCCGACGAGAAGCGAACCCCGATGAACTTGGACGCCATCAGAAGCGACAGCCCGTATGGCGGCGTGATCAGGCCGAAGGCCAGCGTGATGATGAGCACGATTCCCATATGCACGCTGTTGATTGACGCCTGATCGGTCAGCTGGTTGACGACCGGCATGAAAATGATGATCGCCGGGATCGGTTCAATGAAGTCCCCGACGATGGTGAACACCGCGACCAAGAGAAACATGATGGCGCGCGGATCGCCGTGCGCCACATCGCCGATCCACCCCGAGACGACGATTGGACCGCGCAGATAGGCGAGCAGCCAACCGAACGCGGACGCCGCAGCAATGGTGATCAGCGGCAGCGAGTAGATCAATCCGGCTTGCACGAAATCGCTCCACACCGACCGCATGTGTCGCGGATTGAGCGCCGGAATCACGACGATGAGAATGTAGGCGACGGCGACCACGCCGGCTTCGGTCGGCGTGAACCAGCCGGTCATGATGCCGCCGAGCAGGATCACCGGGATCAGTCCCGGCAGCGCCGCCGCTCGCGCAGCCGCAACAAGATTGAGGAAACTCGAGCGCGGCCGGCGAAAGCCGACGGGACCGAAAAAATAGCAGAACAGCATGAGGCCGGCGCCGATCATAAGGCCCGGCAAAATGCCCGCGAGAAAGAGCCCCGCGATCGAAACATTGCCGACCGCGCCATAGACGACCGCCATGATGCTCGGCGGCACCAGATTGGCGATGGTCGAGGCGGCGGCGATGAGCGCAGCGACAAAGGCCGGCGAGTAGCCTTCCATCGCCATCGGGCGAGCCATCGTCCGGCTCAACACCGCAACGTCCGCCGACGACGAGCCCGACATGCCGGAAAAGAACATGCTGAAGACCGTGGTCACTTGCGCCAGTCCGCCGCGAATATGGCCGACCAGCGCCTGCGACAGTTCTGCGATGCGCACGACGACATTCGCCGATGTCATCAGTTCGCCGACCAGGAGAAAGAACGGGATCGCCATCAGGGCTTCAGAATCGACGCCATTGAACGCCTGCCCGACGATCGACTGCAGCGAGACCGGCGTCAGCATCGTACCGACGATAACCCCCGCCATCAGCGAGAACGCCACGGGCACGCCGAGGTAACCGAGCGTGAGAAAGAGCGCCGTCATGATCAGAAGGATGGTGCTGTTGAACATCGGGATTTAGGCTGCGGGCGCGGGGGGCGGAGACTCGAAGCCGTGGCGCAGGCCGTTGACGATCTGTTCGAGGCTGAAGAGCGCCACCAGCGCGCCGCAGAGCGGAATGGGCGCGTAGAGATAGGCGATCGGCAGCATCGACGGCATGCGGAAGCTGCCGAAGCCAGTCAAGAAATTCTGCCAGCCGTAAACGACGAGGAAGACGCCGACGCCCATCACGACGGCGCGATTGAAGACCTCGAACACCCGCCGCATCGGGCCGCTCATCGACTCGGTCAAGGCGAGCAGCTGCAGGTGATCGTTGCGCCGCGTCGCGACCGAGGCGCCGATGAAGACGCCGTAGATGAAGAAGGCCGACGTCACTTCCTGCGGCCAGAGCAGCGGATGGCCCGCGATCCTCGCGACGACGTCAA
>CAVSBJ010000002.1:0-111948 GCA_963726105.1 uncultured Alphaproteobacteria bacterium | reverse complement strand
GAGCGTCGCTTTCGTCGACAGATCTCAGCGCATTCTATGCTCTAGCAGGCTGCTGAAAAAGTCAGTGCGTTTGTGCGATAAGGGAGGCAGGCGCGATTTTTTGCGGGTGGATGCGGCTCATTTTTGAGGTTTTGGCCTGCGGTGGGGTCATTGTTCTCTCGCTTTTCATGTCGCCGGACGCACTTCGCCCTTCGGGGCCAGGAGCTTGGGCAGGCGGACGATGTCGTAGGCGGCCATGGCGAAGGCGAAAGCGGCGCGGACCTTGTCGAGGCCGCGCCCCCTCACCTGCGTCAGACCGCCGACAGTCTTCGTCCAGCCGAAGCCTTCCTCGATGCGCTTGCGCAGCCGCTGGCTGACGGCGTAGCCGAGGCTCGCCGCGACCTCCGGCGGAACCGCGGTTTTGCGCGTCTTGCCATGCTTGCTCACCGTCCCGTTGATCGCGACGTGCGGCGCGATCCCACGCGCCTTCAAGCCCTCGACGAAGGCCTCGGCGTCGTAGCCCTTGTCGGCGCCGAGGGTCGCCCCCTTGGGCAGGCGCTGGCTGAAAGCCGCCGCCGCCTCGCGCTCGGCCGTTCCGGTCGCCAGCGTCGCCTCGGCCGCCGCCACGAGCCCGTTGCGATTCTCCATCAAGGCGTGGCCAAGATAGGCGAGACGGCTCTCCTGCCCGGCGCCTTTGCGGTAAAGGCGAGCGTCCTTGTCCGTCGTCGAGGCGTGCGTCGCGTTCGATCGCTTGGTCTTGCGAAAGTCGGCCTCGCGGTTGCGCCCCGGCTGAGACGGATCGCCCGAGCCGGTCCCCGGGTCTTCGCCCGAGGAGCTCTTCGGACGGAAGCTCTTCATCGACGCCCAGGCTTTCAACATCGTTCCATCGACCGAAAAATGCTCGGCGCTCAGAAGCCCCTTCACCTCCGCCAGGCCGAGCAGCGAAGACAGAAACTCTTGCGCAATCTCGTGCGTGAGCAAGCGGTCGCGGTTCTTCGAGAAGGTCGAGGCGTCGAACACCCTCTCGTCGATCGACAGCCCGACGAACCAGCGAAACAGCATGTCGAACTCCAGCCGTTCGACCAGCTGCCGCTCCGAGCGGATCGAATAGAGAAGCTGCAGAAGCGAAGCTCGCAGAAGGCGCTCCGGCGGGATGGATGGACGCCCGATCCCCTCGTAAAGCGCGGAAAACCTCGCGTCGAGCTCAGCCAAAGCCGCGTTCGTCAGCCGCCGCATCGCCCGCAGCGGATGCTGCGCCGGGATGCGCGCCTCGACGTCGACGTAAGAGAACAAGGCCCCGCTCGTCCGATCCTCGCCCCGCATCGGTTCCTCCCGAATCGCCTCGCCGACGCAAGCGAATCACGCCGCAAACCAAAATTCCAGAACCTTTCCGCGCCACTTTTTCAGCAGCCTGCTAGACCCAGTTGCACTTGGATGGGAGACGACGGAGGGAAACGGCCGGGCGACAATTGATTGCAGAAAATCAGAACTCAGGTTAAGCTTGCTCGATGAACACTTCTGCGTTTCCGCATAGCCTCGCCAGCGGCCTTCCCTTCCAGCGCTTCCGGCTGCTCAAGGGGCAAAAGGGCCACGAAAATACTTTCAGCGAAAATCCCGCGTAACCTATTGATAAGTCTCGAATTGGACGAGAGAATCCAAGGAAATCCAAGGAAATCCAATCCCTGGAATCGGGGGTTTTCAAACGAAAACAGCGACAGTCCAAGAAATTCCAAATGGACCCGCCACGCCGCCGGGAGGGACGCTAAGCCTGCTCGATCGCTAGGCCGGGCGCGTCGACCCGCGCCTCACTTCCCCGGGCATTCCTTCTGCAGCCGCTCCATCGCCTGGGCGAAGCCGCCGAGCGAATAGGTGTCGATCGACTGGTGGCCCCTGAGCGAAGCGGCCTTGATCACCAGTTTCGCGCCCTTGCGCATTTCGGCAATCAGGGCGCTCTCTTTCGCCGCGTTCTTGACCCAGAGGTTTCCGCCCTTCGGAAGCATCTCGAACGACGCCTGGTCGACCAGCGCCACCGGGGCCGTGGCGACAGAGGTCTTCGACTTGGCGCTCGACTTCGACGCGGGCTTCTCGCCCGGCTTGGCCTCGGAGCTGGCTTCGGCCGTGTCGCCCCCGGAGACGTCGAAGCCCATGATGAACGACACTTCGTTGCGCACCCCTTCCGACGGGCGGTCGGAGATGAACGCATAGCCGGGATCGCGGGTCAGGCTCGAGGGCTCGCGCGATTTCGGCTGTGCGAGCGTATAGCAGATGCGCCCCTTGCCGACCTGGCCGACGAAGACGTTCCAGTCGCCGAAGGTCGCGACCAGCGATGGCTTGGACGCTTCCTCCTTCGCGCCCGATTTGGGCGAGGGCTTGGCGGCCTTGGTGGCGGCGACAGCGGGCGGCAGAAGGGCGCTCGCGGCGCAAACCGCCACGGCGGCAAGCCCAATGGCGCGAAGGGACGAGAGGACAAGACGCGTCATCACAGAACAATCCTTTGAACCGGGCCTAGGCCTCATGGCCAGACCCGGGCGGGGGGCTTCCCTGCAATCCGATCCGGGCGAAATTCCGGCCTTCCGCCTTGCCGGCCGGCGCAGGGGCTGCAATCCTGCATTTGGTTACTGAAAAATGAGTAAAGTTAGGAGCCCGGTGATGAAAGCCTTGATCTGCCCGTCGCTTGGCCCCGCCGAAAACTTGCTGGTGACGGAGGTCGCGGCGCCGACGCCCGGCGACGGGGAAGCGCTGGTCGAGATCGCCTATGCGGGGCTGAATTTCTTCGACACGCTGATCATCGAGGGCAAATACCAGGTGAGGCCCAAGCCGCCATTCTCGCCCGCGGGCGAGTTCTCGGGCCGCGTCCTCGCGCTCGGACCGGGAGCGCAAGGATTCGAGGTCGGCGACCGGGTCATGGGCGTCTGCTCGTACGGAGCCGCCGCGGAAGAGATCGCCAGCCCCACGACGCGGCTGGCGAAGATCCCCGACGGTCTCGCTCTCGACAAGGCGGCTGGGCTTTCGGTCACTTACGGCACCTCCCTGCACGCGCTCAAACAGCGTGCGGAGATCAAGCCCGGCGAAACCCTGCTCGTCCTTGGCGCTTCGGGCGGCGTCGGGCTCGCGGCGGTGGAGATCGGCAAGGCGATGGGCGCGCGCGTGATCGCGGGCGCGTCGTCAGAGGAAAAGCTCGCCTTCGCCCGCCGCTTCGGCGCGGCTGAAACGATCAACACCGCAAGCGAGGATATGCGCGCGCGCCTCAAGGAGCTTGCGCCTAAGGGCGTCGACGTCGTCTACGATCCGGTCGGCGGCCCTCTGACCGAAGCAGCCCTGCGTTCGCTCGCCTGGAAGGGGCGGCTTCTGGTGATTGGCTTCGCATCGGGCGAGATCCCCCGGCCGCCCCTCAATATCCCGCTGCTCAAGGGCTGCGACATCCGCGGTGTTTATTGGGGCGAATTCACCGCCCGCGAGCCGGAGGCGAACCGGCAGAACCTGGCTCAGCTGATGGATTGGGCGCGCTCCGGCGTGCTCAGCGTTCACATCCACGCCACCTATCCGCTGGAGGATTACCGGAAGGCGTTTGACGCCATCGCCAAGCGCCAGGTGCTTGGCAAAACCTTGCTCAGCCTCGGCGCGGTTCGCCATTGAAGACCGGTTGAAATCCGTGTTGCGACGCACAACATGAGCGCTGGGATGAAGCGCCGAGGATCAATCGGCGAGAGTGATAATGGACGACGCAAAATCATCCCCCCTGGAAGTCCGGCGGCTTTGGCTGGCCGACAAAGAAGCGTTTCGCGACCATCTGGTCGGCCTTGACGCGCGCAGCCGGCACTTGCGCTTCGGCGGCGGCATGTCGGACGACTTCCTTGTCCGCTATGCCGAAAACTGCTTCGGCAAAGGCGATCTCGTCTATGGCGCGTTCATCGACGGCAAGCTGGTCGGCGCGGCCGAACTGCGCTCCAGTCAGGCCATCTGGAGCGAGCAGGCGCCGTTCGGGCGCCACATCCATGCCGAGGCGGCGTTCTCCGTCGATGACGGCTATCGCCGCCGCGGCATCGGCGAGAAGCTGTTCAAGCGCATCCTGCGCGCCGCCACCAACCATGGCGTCGAGACGATCGAGATCGTCTGCCTGCCGGAAAACGCCGGCATGCAGAACCTGGCGAAGAAGTTCGAGGCGCATTTTACTTTCGAGGAGAATTGGCTGACAGGCCGCCTCACGGCGCGCCGTCCGACGGCGCTCTCGCTGTTCCGGGAGGCCTCCAGCGATGCGCTCGACTTTGGCGCTTCCTTGTTCGACGCCCACTGGCGGGCGGCGGCGGACGCGCGGGAAAAAGGCGCGTAAGCCCCGACGATCGCGGCATCGGTCTTTTGCCGGACTGCGGGTCGCCCAACCTTGGCCTAGCCCACATATATCGGATCGGATATAACGGTCGCTGATCTCCGCCAAACGCGAACGCGTTGGGCGGAACGGCCGGGAGGATCGGATGGGGCGTGTCGAGGGCCCCGCCCACGCGGATCATGTTCTCAAGGTGATCGCCGGCAACGACGCCGCAAGCTCGGCGCTCGCCGCCTCCTGGCGCCGGTCTGGCGCGTTGCACGCGCTCGATCCCGCGAGCCACGCGCCCTCACAGCGACTGACCGCGGACGAGATCGCACAATCGCGCGAACGGATGGGCTCGTTGCGCTTCGCCGCGCAAGGAAGCATCGATCGCCTCTTTCTCGCTGTCGGCGGCGTCGGCTGTTCGGTCGTGCTGGCTGACCCGCGCGGGATCATCGTCGACCGGCGCGGCGCGCCTTGCGACGATACGCTCTTCGACAATTCCGGCCTTTGGACCGGCGCGGTCTGGAGCGAGCGATACGAAGGCACCAACGGCATCGGCACGTGCCTTGTCGAGCAGCGCGCGGTGACCATCGATCGCGATCAACACTTCTTCACCCGCAACGCGGGCCTGTTTTGCACGACCGCGCCGATTTTTGACGAACACGGGGATCTGGCCGCGGCGCTTGACGTGTCGTCCGCCCGGGGCGACCTGACGGAAGGCTTCGCGCGCCTGATTTCCAGCGCAGTCGCCGACGCGGCC
Organism: uncultured Alphaproteobacteria bacterium; assembly: GCA_963726105.1. Taxonomy (GTDB): domain Bacteria; phylum Pseudomonadota; class Alphaproteobacteria; order Rhizobiales; family Beijerinckiaceae; genus Roseiarcus. The sequence goes on along the minus strand of CAVSBJ010000002.1, from coordinate 106,900 downwards.
CGATTTATCGAAGCGGAAAACTTCCGCCTCGCCTTTCCCACGGCGCGCATCCTGCTTGCTCCGACCGGCGACCGCTACGGGTCATCGCTGCTTGCGGTCGACCGCGACGACCTCGTCATTGGCGCGACGCGGGCGGCGCGGATCGGGCTCGGCGTCAACTCGGCCACGCTCAATCGTCCGACCCCGGCCGCAGACCTCATGGGGCGGGCGGGCGCCGAAAGCGACGACATTGGCGCGGCTGAGCGCGCCGTCCTCCAGCGCGCGCTCGCGCGTTCGAGCGGCAACGTCTCCAGGGCGGCGAAAGACCTCAATATGTCGCGAGCGACCTTCCACCGGAAGATGAAGGAGCTCGGTCTGCGCGGCTGACGAATCCGCGCCCGAGGTGTCGCAAATCTGAGACAGTCCCTCCTTCTCGTCGCCAGAGAGGGCTAGCCAGCGTGGAACGCGGGCGCGAACCTCGCCGCCAACGCCGTTCGTCGAGCGGCGCAATCAAGGGAAGAAGCGCATGACCAAAGTCGATCTCAACATCGCCCTCAAATCCCCATTCGCCAAGCGTTACGAGAACTACATCGGCGGCGAGTGGCGGGCTCCCAGAGCCGGCAAATATTTCGACAACGTCTCGCCGATCACCGGCCAGCCGGTGTGCGAGATCGCCCGCTCCGACGCCTCGGACATCGAAGCCGCTCTCGACGCCGCCCACGCCGCCAAAGAGGCGTGGGGGCGGACGAGCCCGGCCGAACGCGCGCAGGCGCTCAACAAAATCGCCGACCGCATGGAGGCGAATCTGGAGAAGATCGCGCTCGCCGAAACCTGGGACAACGGCAAGCCGATCCGCGAGACGATGGCCGCCGACATCCCGCTCGCCATCGACCATTTCCGCTATTTCGCCGGCGCGATCCGCGCCCAGGAAGGTTCGATCAGCGAGGTCGATCACGACACCGTCGCCTATCATTTCCACGAGCCGCTCGGCGTCGTCGGTCAGATCATTCCGTGGAACTTCCCGATCCTGATGGCCGTCTGGAAGATGGCGCCGGCGCTGGCCGCGGGAAACTGCATCGTCCTCAAGCCCGCCGAACAGACCCCGGCTTCGATCATGGTTTTGCTCGAAATCATCGGCGATCTCCTGCCGAAGGGCGTCCTCAACGTCGTCAACGGCTTCGGCCTCGAAGCGGGCAAGCCGCTCGCCTCCTCGAACCGCATCGCCAAGATCGCCTTCACCGGCGAGACGACGACCGGCCGGCTCATCATGCAATATGCGTCGCAGAACCTCATTCCCGTGACGCTCGAGCTCGGCGGCAAGTCGCCCAACATCTTCTTCGACGACGTCGGCGCCAAGGACGACGACTTCTTCGACAAGGCGATCGAAGGCTTCGTCATGTTCGCGCTCAACCAGGGCGAGGTCTGCACCTGCCCGAGCCGCGCGCTGATCCAGGAATCGCTCTACGACCGGTTCATGGAGCGCGCCTTGAAGCGCGTCGACGCCATCGTGCAGGGCAGCCCGCTCGATCCGGCCACGATGATCGGCGCGCAGGCTTCCTCCGAGCAGATGGAGAAGATCCTGTCCTACATCGACATCGGCAAGAAGGAAGGCGCGGAGGTCCTGATCGGCGGCGAGCGCAACATGCTCGAGGGCCAGTACGCGGGCGGCTATTACATCAAGCCGACCGTGTTCAAGGGCCACAACAAGATGCGCGTCTTCCAGGAGGAGATCTTCGGCCCGGTCGTCTCGGTGACCACGTTCAAGACCGACGAGGAAGCGCTGTCGATCGCCAACGACACGCTATATGGTCTGGGCGCTGGCGTGTGGAGCCGCGACGCCAATCGCTGCTACCGCTTCGGCCGCGCGATCCAGGCCGGACGCGTGTGGACCAATTGCTACCACGCCTATCCCGCGCATGCGGCGTTCGGCGGCTACAAGCAATCGGGCGTCGGCCGCGAAAACCACAAGATGATGCTCGATCACTATCAGCAGACCAAGAACATGCTGGTCAGCTACAGCCCGAAGAAGCTCGGCTTCTTCTGATCGATTCGCCCCTCTCCCAAAGGGCGTCCGGAAGGCGCCCCTCGGTTGACGGGCTACGGTCGGCCACCTTCTCCCTGAGGGAGAAGGGTACGCGGCGCAGGCTCCCCTGCGCCGCCGACGCTGCAAGGAGGACTGACATGGGCACTGTGTCCGCAACGCCCGCGGCGCTCGACCTGATCGCCGAGATCGTCGCCGACCACGGACCTGTGATGTTTCATCAGTCCGGCGGGTGCTGCGACGGCTCCTCGCCCATGTGCTATCCTCAGGGCGACTTCCTGATCGGCGACTACGACGTCAAGATGGGCGAGATCGGCGGCGCGCCTTTCTACATCAGCGGCTCCCAATACGAAGCCTGGAAGCACACCGACATCGTGATCGACGTCATCCCCGGCAGGGGCGGCATGTTCTCGCTCGACAACGGCCGCGAGAAGCGCTTCCTCGTCCGCTCCGAGATGTGCGAGATTCCGGCGGCCGCAAGGCCCTGAAAGGCGCGACCGGAGTCCGCTACGTTGCCATGGAACCGTCATCGCGAGCCGTAGGGCGTCGAAAGACGCCCGTTCTTCCATGCGGGCTATGACGAAGCCGGTGTGGGCGGGCGTTCGCTTGGGTGCATGAGTGCGGCCCGTTGGCGCAGCGAGCGAACCCATCGACACGCGACTCTGCATCGGCGTCGATCATGATCGTCACGCAACAGGGTCGATGACCGAAGTTGACGCAACTTCCGTCAGCTTCTCCAACCCGCGATCAGCCTCAGCCATGGACCCACATGAACGGCGCTCATGAGCAGGTACATCGGGACCATTCCGCTCACGAGCGAGCCATGCCCCGCCGCCAAGCAGAGCGGCTCGGCCGCGCCGCCGCTGCAAACGGTCGCGAGCGCCATCGTCGCGAAGGCCGGCGCGGCCGCGAGGCCGAGCCAGTCCGCCGCAGCGCGGGCGATCGCCGCGCCGTGGTTCGCGCCGCCGATCGAGATCGCGCTCATTGCGACACGCCCGCCTCCTTGTTTCGGAACGCGGCTTCGCCTGCGTCCGAAACCTTGACCCATCGCGGATCGACCGACTTTTCGGCTTCGTAATTGTCGTGCCAGTTCCACCACTTGTAAGTCGGCGTCTGGGGATAGCCGTCCGGCGAATCCTCCCAAACCTCCTGGCGCCCGAGCGGCGTCGCATCGAGGTAATTCCAGACGGTTCCCATCGCCTCGTCGCCGCGATTGTTGATGAAATAGGTGCGGTAGATCCGGTCACCGTCGCGGAAGAAAACGTTATGGCCGTGCCATTCGCCGACGCCAAAGTCAGCATCGAAGCTGTCGGTGATCGTGTACCAGGGCATCCGCCAGCCCATGCGCTCTTTCAGCCGCGCGATGTCGGCTTGCGGCGCGCGCGAGGCGTAGACCAGGGTCGTGTCGCGCGCGTTCAGATGAGCGAGATGCGACACCTGATCGGCGCCCATGGAGCAGCCGCGGCAGGCGTGATCGGGCCAGCCGAACACGCCGGGCTCGAAGAACGCGCGGTACACGATCAGCTGGCGGCGGCCCTCGAACAGGTCGAGGAGGCTCGCCTTGCCCTTCGGTCCGATGAACTCATAGGCCTTGTCGACGGCCATCCATGGCATCCGCCGGCGCTCGGCGGCCAGCGCGTCATGAGCGCGCATCACCGACTTCTCTTTCACCAGGAGCTGCTCACGGGCAGCGTCCCAGTCCTGTTGTGAAACGATTGGGGGAATGTGCATCGTTAACCTCCTGCTTGCTGAATGGAAGACGAGAGCGGTGAGCCGTACTCGTCGTGACGGCGCCACCAGACGCCCTGCTCGTTGCGCCCTTTGGGCGCGCGATCGAGCCATTGATAAGCCCCCCAGAGGCCATCGAGTCCGCGCGAATAGGTGGAATAGGCGTGGTGGACGGCGCCATCCTCCATCACGAACGCGCTCATGCCCGGGCGGTCGCGCATGAAGGTTCGCCCATCCGTTCCGCACGTCGCGGCGAACCGCGCGACGGGCTCCGGAACCTGAGCCGCCGTCAGCGGATGGTCGCCTCGGCGATAATTGTACTCGACGCCGCCTTTGCTTTGCTGTTCCTCGGTGATCGAGACGTTGAAATCGAAGTTGAAGTCGTCGCCGAACGAGGACGCCCACGGAAAGGTCCACCCCATCCGCCGCTTGTAGTCCTGCAGTTTGGCGAGCGGCGCGCGGGATGCGGCCCAGAGCGCGACATCGTGGTTCGCGAGATGCACGGCAAAGCCGTTGAACCCGTCGGCGATCATCGAGCAGGACGGACAGCCCGCCTTGTAATCGGGTCCGAACATGAAGTGATAGACGAGAAGCTGCGAGCGGCCGCCGAACAGGTCGCTGAGCGAGGCCACGCCATCGTCGGTGTCGAACCGGTAGGTCTTGTCGACTCGAACCCACGGCAGCTCGCGCCGCCGCCGCGCGACCTCGTCGCTGAGCCGGGTCAGTTCCTTTTCCTGGGCGAGCAGCGCGATCCGGGCGCTCAGCCAGTCCTCGCGCGAAACGATTTCGTTGTGCATGGTTGTCCTCGTGCGTGCTGAATTCGATCAATGCGGATTCACGATCGCGCCGTCGTCGCGAGTGAATGCGAAGCGATCCAGAGGATGAAGCCCCTCCTCATTGCGGGATGCGCCGGTCGTATTCGGCTCTCAGGCGACTGAACCGGTCCCAGAAAGGCTCCGAAGTCTCGCCGTTGAGGCGCGCGGCGAGCATGTCGAGATGCGCGTGCCAGCCGGTGCTGACGCCGACCATCATGCCGCGGTTGGGCAGTCGGCGGTGGACTACGGTCAGCAGCACCTTCTCGCCCCTCGGCTCGAGCGCCATCGAAACGTCGCTGTCGTCCTTTCCCCAGGTGAAGACGAGCTTGCGCGGCGGATCGAGCTCGATGATCCGGCTCTCCATCCGGTGCTCCTCGCCGAAGCCCTCCGGCCGCTTGCCCGGCGGGTCGGTGAGCTCGCTGTTACGCCAGACAAGTTCGAACGGCGTCCCGACCTTCATCTCCATGTCGCCGGACGCCAGCCACTTGCGGCGCAGATCGCTTTCGGTGAGATAGGCCCAGACCCGCTCGATCGGGCCGGGAAGCATGCGCTGGATCGTCAGAGTGGCCGGCTCGCTCAGCGCGCCATAGGCGTCGACTTTCGCGTAGGTCGTTCATCTCTCGTCTCCTTGTTTGGGGGTCGGTTTGGGGGTTTTGGATTTTTGCTCGTCCTCCTCGCGGAGAAGGCGATCGAGCACATCGAGGCGAGCGGTCCAGAAGCGCTCGTAGAAGCTCAGCCATTCATGCGCGCTCTCCAGCGGTCCCGGGTCGAGCCGGCACAGATGCGCGCGCCCGCGCACCTCGCGCCGGATGAGCCCGGCGCCTTCCAGGACCTTGATGTGCTTCGAAGCCGCCGCGAGCGACATCGCAAAGGGCTCGGCAAGCTGGCTGACGGTCCGCTCGCCGGAAGTGAGCTCGAGCAGCATGCTCCTGCGCGTGGAATTGCTGAGCGCATGGAAGACGGGACCGAGCTGAAGTGCCTGTAATTCAACCATGTGGTTGAATATGCGCTTGCCGTTTGAGAAAGTCAACCGTTCGGTTGAACGATCGGTTGGGCTTCGGACCTTTCAGGGGCGACGCTTGGCGCAGCGTCGACCGCGGGGCCAGAGCTGACACTGTCCACCCTCTCCGTCTTGACTTAGGGCTGTCGCGCGTCAACATGACGGCAGAATTGGCTCGGGCCAGGGCAGCAAAGGTCCGACAGGGGAGAACGTCCAAGATGACACGCAAACTGCTTTCGCGCGCGGCTTTCGCGCTGACCGCCTGTTGCTCGACCGCGCTGCTTGGCGCATCCGCCTCGCAAGCCGCCAATTTCTCGGCCGAATACGTGTTCGGCGACAGCCTTTCCGACAACGGCAATCTGTCGGCCAGGTTAGGCGGGAACTTTCCCAATCCGCCGAGCTTCAACAACAGCTTCACGAATGGGCCGGTCGCGGTTCAGCTGCTCGCGGAAAGCCTGGGACTCAGCGCCAATGCTTCCCTCTGGCTGACGGCGCCAGCCGTTCCGGCGGGAACGAACTACGCCGTCGCCGGAGCGACATCCGCGTTAGCGGCGGTTGGCGGACCGAAAGGAATTAATCTGCCGGAACAGGTCGGAGCTTACAGCCTCTACGCATCCGGCAATGCCGACCCGAACGCGCTTTATGTTGTGATGATCGGCGGCAACGACGTCCGCAACGCCGCATTGCAAGGAACCGGCGCCCCTGCGGTCACCGATGGCGTTGACACGGAGTTGGCTGCGATCTCGACGCTGGCCGATGAGGGCGCCAAGCATTTTTTGGTCGTGAACGTTCCGAATGTCGGGATTATTCCGGAATTTGCGCAGGACAACCCGACGCTGGCGCCGGACGCCACGAGTTTCAGCCAGCTCTATGACAAGGAGCTGGCCGCGGGACTTGGCGGTCTTGACCTTGGAGCAGGCGCAACCCTGACCGACTTCAACCTGTACGATTACAACGCGAACATTCTCGCCAACGCCGCGTCGTTTGGATTCACCAACACGACCGACCGCTGCTACACCAATACGCCGGAGAGCTCGGCGACATCGGCGGCATGCGGCCCGGGCGCCGAAAACATCAATAGCTTCATCTACTGGGACGACATTCATCCAACCGCCCGGCTCCATGCTCTGTGGGCGGAAGGCTTTGAAGCGGCGGTTCCGGAGCCCTCGACCTGGGCGATGCTGCTCGCCGGCTTTGTCGGGCTGGGCTTTGCGGGCTATCGCGCGCGGGCTCGGGCAGTGGCGTGAGGCGATCCGCGTTTCGACGCCTTGCCTGAAACCAGCGTCATGGCCGCCCCCCGGATCACAGTCCGGGGGTGTCCTGGCTTGTCACGGCATCTGCGTATTTTTCGCGTCGAACAGGCGCGGCGAGCGGTCAAGGGAGAAGGCACACTTGCTCCTGGCAGAGTCCAAAGTGGGGCTCGTCATTGCGGCGTGGATGGCCGGGAGCCTAGCGCATTTCGCTCTTACAGCGTTCGCTATTGGTCTCGGAATTCAGCCTCGTATCGTCATGGCCGGCGTTGTGCCGGCCATGCACGCCGCCCGCCGCGATAACTCTCTGTTGCCAACAAATAATGCCAATTTATCCATAGGCTTAGCTGATAGAACAGTGTTCTCGTGGATAGCCGGGACACCCCCGGACTGTGATCCGGGGGCGGCCATGACGCCTTCAAGAGCGCCAATGCCCAAGCCTGTAAGAGCCCGCATTTCCTTTACGAATAACAGAATCTGTGCTATGGTCTTTTCCATGACCCGATTTCAGCTTGTGCCTTCGGACCGAGACCAGGATCAGGTCGGGCGCGCACGCGACGGTTTTTTGACGGGGCTTGAGACGGGAGAAGACTCATTCCAAACGGTCGTAACCCATTGAAAAGTCCCGTTTCGAAAACATAAACGCTAGCAAATGAGAGCAATTTTACTGACGTTTAGGCGCGTTTATGGGCGTTTAAGAGCGGCTATTGTCCCGACCGGCTCGCCTTCCCGAGCCTAACCCAATTTCACTGTGTTGTTTCCGTCAGGCGACCCGACGCTCCCCGCGCGAGCGCCACGAATCCCGCGACGTCGACCTCCTCCGCCCGCATGGTCGGCTCGAGGCCGGCCGTTGCGATGAGAGCGGACGGGTCGAGTCCCCGCGCCGCCGCAAAGGCTTTCAGCGACTGGCGCAGCATCTTGCGCCGCTGGCCGAACGCCGCCTGGGCGAGCGCCGACAGCGTCGCAGCGTTGCATGGCGCTGGCTTCGCCCGCGGAACGAGTTCGACCACGCTCGATGTCACCTTCGGCGCCGGAACGAAGGCGGCGGGCGGGATGTCGAACAGGATACGCGCTTCGCTCCGCCAGCCCGCGAGCACCGCGAGCCGCCCATAGTCGGCGCGCTGGGCAGGGGTCGCGACAATGCGCTCGGCCACCTCGCGCTGGAACATGAGCGTCAGGCGATCGTAGAACGGCGGCCACGGCTCGGCCTCGAGCCAGCCTGCCAGGAGCGCCGTCGCGATGTTGTAAGGCAGGTTGGCGACGATGCGAATGGGCATCGCCCCGGCTTTGGCGATCAGCGTCTCGGGCGCGATGCGCAGCGCGTCGCCTTCGATGATTTCGAGCCGTTCCGGCCAGTGCGCGGCGATCTCGGCCAGCGCGCCGAGCGCGCGGGCGTCGCGCTCGACGGCGATCACCTTGCCCGCGCCCTCCGACAACAGCGCGCGCGTGAGCCCCCCCGGGCCCGGCCCGACCTCGACCACGGCGACGCCGGCAAGCGGCCCTGCGGCGCGGGCGATCTTGCGGGTGAGGTTGAGGTCGAAGAGGAAGTTCTGGCCCAGCGCCTTGCGGGCGTTGAGCCCGTGCGCCGCAACCACGTCGCGGAGCGGCGGCAGCCCGTCCGCGGCAAGGCTCATCGCGTCAATCGGTCGGCGAGCTTGAGCGCCGCGATGAGGCTCGCCGGGTTCGCAACCCCCTTTCCGGCGATGTCGAACGCCGTGCCGTGATCGGGGGACGTGCGCATGAACGGCAGGCCGAGGGTGACATTGACCCCTTCGTCGAAGGCGAGGGTCTTCGCCGGGATCAGGCCCTGGTCGTGATACATCGTGAGCGCCGCATCGTAGCGCGCCCGCGCCTTGGGGTGGAACATCGTATCGGCGGGGAGCGGCCCGACGACGTCGATTCCCTCGGCCCGGAGCGCTTCGATCGCGGGCGCGATGATTGTGATCTCTTCCCGCCCCATCGCTCCGCCCTCCCCCGCGTGCGGATTGAGACCGGCGACCGCCAGGCGCGGCCGCGTCAGGTGAAAACGGTCGCGCAGGTCGCGATCGACGATACGCCCGGTTCTGATGATGAGGTCGGCGGTCAGCGCCCTGGCCACGTCGGCGAGCGGGATATGAATGGTCACAGGGACAACCGCGAGCGTCTCCGACCAGATCATCATCACCGGAAAGGCCGGAGCGCCCCAGGCCTCGGCGAGGGCGCCCAGATATTCGGTGTGGCCGGGGTATTTGAATCCGGCTTGATAAAGCGTCGCCTTGGCGATGGGGTTGGTCACGACGGCGCGAGCGTACCCTCGGCGGACCGCTTCGACAGCGCGCTCGATCGATTCGATCGTCGCCGCGGCATTGGCCGCGCTGGGCCGCCCGGGTGCGTCTTCAACACGGTTTTTCAGTGGGACGACCGGCAGACCGTACGAGAACGCGGCTTGAGCCCCCGCCGGATCGGTCTCGACGATCGGCGCTGTGAGACCCGCGCGCTTGGCGGCGGCGGCCAGAAGGCCAGGCGACGCGAAAACGACGAAGGGAGCGCGGGGCGTTCGGTCGCGCCAGGCGGCCAGCGCCAGCTCCGGGCCGATCCCCGCCGGATCGCCCATCGTCATCGCCAGCGGCGCCACGTCGCCGGTCATATCGGGGCTCCAACGGCGGGTTCGCCTAGCCGGACAAGATCAGAGGCCGACGTTCGTCCTGACGTCGCCGAGCGTCCGCAACTCGAGCTTAATCATCAGCGTCTGGTTGCGCGTCGAGGGGTTCAAGATAACAGGGCCGCCCGGGAACGTACTGAAAATGGCAGGCTGGCTGACATTGGACGAATACGTCAGATTCAGCGTCGTGCAAGTGTCTTTGTAGCCGAAGCCGAATGTATAGCCGACCGGATAGAAGATCGGCGTCGTCTGCCCCAGCGTGTCATAGTAGTGACGCGACATGTCGAGCACGAGCGATCCGTTTACCGACCACCGATCCAGGAAGGAGTAGCCGAGACTGCCGCTCAGGCCTTCACGCGGAAATTCAAAACCCAGGGCGGGCTGCGCCGCGTAAAGGGCATAGTCGACAGCGCCGCTCACGCCGGCGTAGTTCGCTTTGAGGATTCCGTCGAAGCGATCGAGTTGCAGCGTCGAGCTGTCGAACTGCTGTTTGCTCATGAGGGTGATCGGGTTCGAGAACGGTCGCAGCGTCTCGCCGAACACGAAGTTCGAGTATTTCTTGTCCAGGCCGGATTCGAGCCCAATGTTGGTGGGATCGTAGAGGGTATAGGAGTTCTGCCCAGCGACCTGGATCGACTCGCCTGCGACAAAATTGGCGTGGCCCCCGTTGGCAAAGTCGGCGGCGTACTGGAACCCGTAGTTGAGCCGCGTGCCGCCTTCGACCCGATCGTAGCCGGAGAACTTGTTCCAGGCGAACAGGTTCGTGTCGTCGAAAACGAGGCTCTGCGAATCTTCGTTTGGCTGGATTCTCGGAATGATCTCGTTAGGCCGGGCGATGAACTGGGCAATCGGCGTGATCGTCTGCGTGCCCCAAGACGACGTGGACGTGAACGGAAACCGGTACTCGAGGCCGGCGCCCGCCATGCCGCGGGCAAAGGCGCCTTGGTTCGAGCCAGAAAAGAAGGCGGCCTGGTTCGAATTGGCGACCGTGCTCACGCCGAGCGCGCTGGCATAGGTGATCGATCCGGTTTCATTGAGTTCGGTCGCCTCGCCATCCAGACGCGCGAACAGGAACGGTTTCCAGACCTCGCCGATCGGATCGATGAAGCCGCGCTGCCACGACACCTGCCCCGATGCGCGGGTGTAATCGCCAGCGATGCCGCGCAGAAGACATTTGCCCGGGAAATACGTATTGACAGCCGTAGTTCCGACCTGGGTCTCGCAAACGTTATAGAGGTGATAGGCGCTGTCGAAAGTCTGTAAGCCGGTTGATTGGAACGCGGCGTTGGTCTGGTTGATATTTGCGACGTTGGCGTCGACAGTCAGCTCGCCTCCGAGGCCGTTGGTGCGATCAGCGGGGACGTTGATCACCCGGTTGTAATCGAAAACTGGCGCGACCGCGGTCGGCAATGTGCGATTGTCGTCGTACGCGGTAGTGCCTTCAAAATGGTACGCGCTGAGATCGAAGAAGCTTTGAGCGCCCTGGCCGCGCAGATAGACGGAGGAGACGATGTCCTGGAAATAGAAGGTGTCGAAATTGATGCCTTGCAGCCGGTAGTCGTTCAGAAAGAACTTGTCGCTCATCCATGTGCCATTCCAGCCGAATTGCCACATGTCATTGAGGTAAAAGTTGCCATTGCTTTCGATCGCGCCCCGCAGCCGCATGTCTCCCGCGCCATACGGAAAAACCGGAAAAGCCCCAGGCTGCTCTTGATCGATGCCAGTCGCACGAATGCTGTACGTACCATTCGAGAGCCGCTGGCGCCAGTCGACCTCTCCCAATAAACCCTGCTTCGAGAGGAACGTCGGAGTGAGGGTGAGATCGTAGTTGGGCGCTAGATTGATGAAATAGGGCATGCTGATGCCGGTGCCGAGGTAGCCCCCGGAAACGAGCGACGGCGATAACAGGCCGGTCTGCTTGTTTACGGTCGCATCAGGCGAGGAAAAATAAGGCATGTAAAACACTGGAAAGCCCCAAAACTGGAGCTGAGCATCCTCGTAGTAGACGGTATGCGTCGTTTGGTTCTCGATGATCTTGGTCGCGCGCACCTGCCAGAATGGCGGCCGCTCGGGATGCTCCTTGCACGGTTCGCAGGCCGTGTAAGCCCCCTTCTGCAGCACGGTGACATCGCCGTTTGAGCGCTCGATGCGGGGCGATGTGAAGCGCGTCTTGTCGGCCGTCAGAACCTGGACGCTGTCGATGAAACCGTCGCGAAAATCATCGCTAAGCGCGAACCGGCTTCCGTAGACGACGTTGCCGTGCTCGTCCGTCATCTTGGCGTGACCTTCCGCGTAAACGCGCTTGCTGGCGCGGTCGTAGGTTACGCGGTCGGCCTGAAGCAATCGGCCTTGATAGAACAGCTGAACTGAACCAACGGCAGAGATTGTGTTCTTGTCCTTATCGTAGACAAGCTCATCCGCGTCGATGACGAGCTTGTCCTGCGGCTTGGCTTGTGTGGACTGCGCGGGGGGAGGCGTTTGTGCGGCCGCCGGTCCGGCGAACAATTGTGCGCACGCCGCAACCGCCGCGATCGCCAGCGACAGCGACATCCTCGCGGTCGGTTTCCGGCGGGGATTGAACTCAAAGGGAAAGCTGACGGCGAACCCCATCAACCATCCTCTTGTTGCAACAACACATACACGCCAAACATGCAGCCGACGATCCCCGGCGACCACCCCGCTACGGAGGCGCTAAGGAATCCGGCGCCGCCGAGATCGCTGACCACTTTCGTCGCGACATAAAGCACGAACCCCGCCACGACGCCACCGGAAACCATATATTCGATGCCGCCCATTCGGAAGAATCTTAACGAAAAGCAAGCAGCCACCAGCACCATCGCCGCAAGCATCAGCGGACGGGCCAGAAGCTCCTGATATTTCAATAGATAAGCTGTCGGATCCAATCCCGCGCGCGCGGTCTGTTCTGCGAGCCCCGGCAGCCGCCAAAACGAAACAGTTTCAGGCGCGACGAACGCCTGAGCAACCTCCCGGCGGTCGAGATTCGTCGCCAACAGGTAGGTCGAAACCCGAAGCGCTTCGAAACCCGGAGTGACCGACACGACGTCGTGCAGCACCCAGTAACCCTGGCGCAACTCGCCTGAAGCCGCTTCCAACCGTTCGACGAAATTACCCTGGTCGTCAAAGTTGAAAATCTCGATCGCGTTGAACTGAGTGCCGCCTGAACTCCTCCCACCGGCGCGAATAACCGCCTGACCGTCGACGCTCTTCTGCCGGATCCACATCCCCATCGAACCCGCCGCGGGGCCACCGAACACGTTGCTCTCGATCTCGTCCGATTTTTCTTTCATCCATGTTGATGCTGGATTGTAGGCAGTAACCGACACCACGCCGATGAGGACGATCACGGTGAGCGGCGGAGTCAGGAATTGCCAGACGGACAGCCCTGCCGCGCGCGCGACGACCAACTCCATTTTGCGCGACAAATTCAGGAACGCGATCATGGATCCGAACAGAACCGCGAACGGCAACGCTTGTTCGGCGACCGTGGGCGTTCGCAGGAACGAAAGACCGGCCATCAGCATTCCGGTTGCACGCTTAGAATCGCCTGAACGACGCAGGAGCTCTATGAGATCGACGGCGTAAATGAGAACGAAGACCACCATGAACGCGGCGATCACCGAGCGCGCGAAGCGCCCGGCGAGATAGAGTGACAGCGTCCGGCCGATCACGCCGGGATCCGTACGAGCCGCCGGATAAGAGCTAAAATCGCGCGCCGGAAAATCAGCGCCAGAGCCCCGAGGCATGCGGCGACCGGGATCGCCCACACGAAGACGGAGGCGGAGGGTACGCCGACTGAGAGGGTCGTGGCTGCAATCCCAAGCATACGGACTCCGGCAAACGCGAGGACAGATCCTGCGATCGCAACGCCTCGCCCCTGACGAGTTGTCCGCGCCTCTCCAAGCGCCGCAAAAGCGATGAGACCGCCCGCAACAGCGTAAAGCGGGCTGGCGAGGCGGTCGAGCAGTTCGCTGCGAATATGGCCAAACAGGGCTGTATCCGCCCGATCCTTGGCGTCGGGCGCCATCAATTGCGCTGTCGTGCGCTCGCGCGGTCTTTTGATCGCGCTGACCTCATGCATGAACTGCGACAGGTCGATGGTGTAGTCGTCAAAAGTCACCATCGACGTGTCACCGGCGGACTGTGGCCGCAACAAGACGCCCTTGGACAGCTGAAGATAGCTCGCCCCGCCTCGATCGACCGTCTTTCCAGCCTCTGCAATGTACGTCGTGACCTTGGTCAGATCACGCAGATCCTGCATAAACACGCCGTGAAGAGCCCCGTCGGGCGTGCGCTCGCGAAAGTGAAATATGAACCCTGATTCGAGTTGGGAGAAAGCGCCTGGACGGGCAAAGTTGGCGATAAAATCTGCGTGAATGAAGGTCGTTAGGCTCTCGATGGCGCCGAAACTCCATGGCAGAACCTGGATATAGAGGACGGCCACAACCGTAAAGACGGCCGCCGAGAGCAGCGCCATCGGGCGCAAAAGCCGAGCGGGCGACACGCCTGAGGCCGCCATGACGACGAGTTCGCTGTCGCCATTGAGCTTGTTGAGGGTGTAAAGGACGCCGGCGAACAGCGCCACCGGCGCAATGAAGGCGACGAGCGAGGGAAGCGCAAGCGCCGTGATCAAGAGAAACAACAGAATGGTCTGGCCTTTGCTGGTGATCAGGTCGATCTGCCGCAGAGCCTGGGTCACCCAGACGACGCCCGTCAGGACGACCAGGCCTGAGAGACAGGCCGTCGTCGCCGTCCTCAGCAAATAGCGTTCAATCTGGATCATCGGCGCCACGTCGTCTGGAGATGCGACGAGCGCGCATCAGCGCGAGCCGTCCCGGCGCAGCGCTTGCCCCATGTGCCCTTTCGTTGCAAGACGCCCTGCTCCCGCTGGCGATGTTTGACCCGAACCAACTCAAATGTGTCGCCCAATCGCGGCGGCTTATTGACGAGCGCGTCAAACCCCCTGATATGTCGGCGCCCGCCGCCGGCGACGCCCTGCCGGCTGGCCCCAGGCTGTCAAATCCACACAAGGATACGCGTCGGTTATGAGCGGATCGGTCAAGATCGCCTTCGGGTCCCTGTCCGCCCCCAAAGGCAGCGCGCTCGTGGTCTTCGTCGGGGTCGACATGAAACCTGCCCCCGCGGTGACGGCGCAGTTCGGCGATCTCGAACCCCTCATCCGCGCCGCGGCGAAGGCGTCCAACTTCCGTGCCGCCCAGCGCAGCGCACTCGATATCTTGGCGCCCGCGGGCCTCGACGCATCCCGGCTAGTGGTTGTCGGCGTCGCTCCGGGCAAGGACAACGCCCCGGTCGACTTCATGACGCTCGGCGGTTTCATCTTCGGCAAAGTGACTGGCGCGAAGCGTGTCGAAGTCGCCTTCGAGGCGCCGTCGGGAACCTGGGACGGCTCGGCCGCCGCCGATTTTGCGCTCGGCCTTCGGCTGCGCGGCTACAGATTCGATAAATACAAGACGCGCAAGAAAGACTCGGAAGACAATGGCGCGGACACGCCCGAGTTCGTGATCGGCTCGAGCCACGCGGTCGCCGCGCGCGCAGCAGCACAAGAGCGCTTCGCCGTCGCCGAAGGCGTCGAACTGGCGCGCAATCTGGTCAACGAGCCGCCCAATGTCCTCTTTCCCCTGGAATTCGCTGAGCGCGCCAAGGCGTTAGAAAAGCTCGGCGTCGCGGTGGACACGCTTGACGAGAAGGCGATGGGCAAATTGGGGATGAACGCGCTGCTCGCGGTCGGACGAGGATCGGCGCGCGAGAGTCGCCTCGTCGCCATGCGCTGGAGCGGGGCGCGCTCGAAGCGGACAAAACCCATTGCGATCGTGGGGAAGGGAGTTCTGTTTCGATTCCGGCGGGATTTCGATCAAGCCCTCGGCCGGCATGGAGGATATGAAGGGCGACATGGGCGGCGCGGCCTGTGTCGTCGGGCTCATGCACGCGCTCGCCGCGCGCAAAGCGAAGGTCAACGTGGTCGGCGTCGTCGGCCTGGTCGAGAACATGCCCGACGGCGACGCGATCCGGCCGGGTGACATCATCACCTCCATGTCGGGCCAGACGATCGAGATCGTCAACACGGACGCCGAGGGGCGGCTCGTTCTGGCCGACGCGCTCTGGTATACGCAGGAGACCTATTCCCCGCGAGCGATCATCGACCTGGCGACGCTGACCGGCGCCATCATTGTCGCGCTCGGCGCCGAGGTGGCCGGGCTCTTTTCCAACAATGACGAGCTCGCCCAACGACTCGCCGCCGCGGGCGAGGCGTCAGGCGAGAAGATCTGGCGCATGCCGCTCGGCGCGGCTTATGACAAGATGATCGATTCCAGATTCGCCGACATGAAGAACAGCGGGGGCCGCCACGGCGGCTCGATCACCGCGGCGCAGTTCATACAGCGATTCGTCAGGGAGACGCCCTGGGCGCATATCGACGTCGCCGGCACGGCGATGGGTTCGGCGCCTTCCGACATCAATCAGTCCTGGGGTTCGGGCTGGGGCGTGCGTCTCCTCAATCGTCTCATTGCCGACTCCTACGAAGATTAGCGTCTCGTTGACGAATTGGTTCGAGAATCGGGCGGGAGGGGTCAGAATGCGGATTCTTTCCACGATCTTCGCGCTCGCCGCCGCCTGGACCGCTTCACTTGCGCCGGCATGGGCGATCGCGGGATGCGACGCCTTTTCAAACGCCCTCAAGGCCGAAGCCAGCGACATGCAGGTCGAGTTGGGACGCGCTGTCGTCGTGTCCCGGACGCGCTCCGGTTCGGATATGTTTGACATCACGACGAAGGTGGATGTCGACGGGACCCTCTCCTGCCGCGGCGATCAATTCCTGCGCTTCGAGGCGCGCATCGGCGAACCGGCCAATGCCCGCACGACCACGAATTTCCAGCATTTTCAGGCAGCGGCCCTGAAGGCGGCGCTCGGCTGGGACGCGGCCAAGAGCCGCAGCGTCCTGCAGGGGATGAGCAGCGATGCGGGAGAGTATCTCGCCGCCTCCCGCGAGCGGGGCGACGTCTATGTCGCAGGCAAGACTGAAGAACACCTGCCCGGCGGCGTGAGCCTCGGGCTGATGGCGAGCGGCTCCGACCGCACCTTCGTCATTGTCGGCCCGGCGGGCCAGTGACGGAGATCCGCTTTTACCATCTCGAACAGCGACGGATCGACCAGGCGCTGCCGTCCTTGCTCGAGCGCGCGCTGGAAGAGGGCCAGCGCGTCCTGGTGCGCGCCTCGTCCGAGGACATGGTCGCCGCTCTCAACGAACGGCTGTGGACCTACGACGACGCGAGCTTTCTTCCGCATGGCGCGGCCAACGACGGTGATCCGATGGAACAGCCGGTCTTTCTGACCACCGAGCTTAAGAACGCCAACGCCGCGACGATGCTGGTCAGGCTTTCGGGCGCTGAATTCGGCGAGGCTGACTACGCGTTCAATCTCGTCGTTCTTATGTTCGACGGACGCGACGAGGCGGCGCTCGCCGAGGCGCGTGGCGAATGGCGGCGGCTCAAGGATCAAAGGGGCGCGATCAGCTATTGGCGCGAGAGCGACGAGGGCAGCTGGGAGCGGGCGCGGTAAGTTTGGGTTTTCTTGGCGCGTAGCTGTTTCGCGGCGAAATCCCCTATTTCCGGCGTTGAATTTCCTTGGATTTCCTTGGATTCTCTCGTTCGAAACGAGACTTATCAACGAGTTACACGGGATTTTTGCTGAAGAATTTTTCCTCGCGCTTTATCCCCGGCGTTCGCATGGCGGAGAGGCGAACCGCCGATCTTGGAAGGTGAGGCGACAGGATTGTCCATCCAGCAAGCTTAACTCAATTTCTGATTCCCTGCAATCAAACGCTTCGACGGGGTCAAGGGAATTGCGGGACCGCCGGCGTCAGCAGGCCGAGCAGGCGATCGAGCTGGCGCTTGGTGGAATCCGCCATCCATGCGGCGGGCGCGCTCGCCAGCGCTTCCTTCATCAGGTCCTCGCCGGATTTGTCGCCGAGCGCGATCAGGGATTCCGCGCGCGTGGCCGCAAGCCAGTATTTCTCGTCTCGCAGCGCTGTCGTGTCCGCGCCTGCGGCTGCGTTCGCCACGAGTGTCTCGAGGCCGCACGTGGCGATGTCCACAACCTCGCGCCGGACGCGGATCGCGAGGACGTTATCCGCAATTTTGTCGTCTCCGGACGACAACGACGCTCGCATGTTCAGGAGATAAGCCAAATTCGTTCCGTTGTAATAGTCCCTCTTGATGATGAAACCGCGCTCGGCGGCCCGGATCGCCTCGGCAAGGTCCTGCTTCCGCTCGCCCGGCGATCGTGTGGTCATTTCAGCCCTTCGCTTGTGGATGGCGCTCCACAAGCCGATCGTCTCAGGATCGGTGGTCGTTCCGGCGTCGAGTTGACGGAGCAGGGTCTCGGCTTCCGCGTAACCGGCCAAGGCCTGGTCGGAGCCCTCAGTCTTCGCGTTGGCCTCGCCCACCTTGTACGTAGCCAGGGCGAGCTGTTGGATCACGCCGGGCCGAGCGGTCCTGGGTTTCCCGTCCGCTCCCGGCGTGGTCTGGTCCTTGTAGATGTCCAGCAACTTCTTCTTGGCGAAATCGAAGGCCCCGGCGTCCATCGCTTCGCGCGCCGTCTGCAGCATCGCGGCGTAGCTGTTCTCGGAGGATTGTGGCTGAACCGCGGCGGCGGCCACGCCCATCTTCGTCGCAGGGGGCCGCGTTGGCTTCTGGAGGTCAGGCAGCAACGTGTAAACCGGGCTGTCGACAGCGTCCCCGCCGGTGAGCGCGTTGATCAAAGCCGTCAGTTCGCCGCGCATGCGCATGGTTTCGTCGAAGCCGATATCGGGCCCGAGATGCTCGTAGTGGCGAACGACAATATGATTGGCGTCGAACGGAATCGTGAACTTGCTCTCCGCCATGATGATCGTCGCCCTCGGCTTCAAGGCGTGGCGAACTCCGAGCTCGAAGATGGCGTTCAGATTTGCGGTCGATAGGTCGGCCACGACCAGGTCAGCCGCAAAAAGCATCTCGTACATGGGCACGTCGATGACGCCCGAATGCTGGATCTCGTCCGCCCTGACGCATTCGTAGCCGGCGGCGGTGACAGCGGGCTTGATGATGTTCCTGTAGCTCTTGTCGAGGTCGAGCACCCGGCCGGTGGCGAGGTCGGTCTTTTGCCCAAAGCCCATGATCACAAAACAGACCGGCATGGCTCTCCGACTCCCGAAACGAATGAAAAATGCACCTGTTTCGCTCGGGCGCCGCGGCTCGGAATCAGACTGTCGGGCCCGGCTGCAAATCAGCATCAACAATAGTTTGGCTCAACCCTCCAACAGCGAGGGGACTTTTGCAACACGGGGGCGCCTCACGGCTGCTTGGCCTTTAGGATCATCGCAAAATCGGGGGCCGGCCCAACCCCGATCGCGCGCCGCAGGAGCCAAGATCTCACCCGCGCTTTTGAAAAGGCGATGCGAGGGTCGGGCCTTCGGGGCACGCAGTTTACCCGCCAGCGGCTCGGCGCCAGCTCCCTCGGATCCGGCAGAAGCGCCTGGGGTCGAACGGATGAGGGTCGATTGTTATTGAACTCGCGCCGCCCCTTGTGAGGGCGGCGCTTAGGTTGAGCGACAGGTCGGTTACGGGATTGAGGGGCAGACGACCGTTTGCGCGGGATGCCCGCTCTCGGCCCTGGACCCGTCAATGACGTGGCAGCCATCATTGGCTGGGTCGGCCGAACTGGCGGTATATGCTTGGGTGCGATCAGACTGGTGCGTATACGGTGTCTGATCCTGCGTATCCTGTGCGGCGGCTGGCGTTGCAGATGCGAAGGCGCAAATCGCCGCCGTCGACAGGACCATGGCGAATAACTGCTTCATTCTCTCTTATCTCCTATGCGCAACCCGCGAACGATCAGATTCGCGCGTGGGTCGGGGTTGATATGCGCGGACCGCCTGATTAAACGAGTCGCGACCGTTACACCGGTAAGATGAATATTATGCCGTACTCTCACGATGGTCATTTGCTACTTTGTATACGCGTGTTATACCTGTGTAGCTGACGTGGGCTGGATTCGTTGCAACTCCTAAACTAGAGTTTGTGTATAATAATACCGACGAGCTCGGTTTGGTCTTAGGGCCCGGAGCCGACCTCGATTCGAGAGCACGCGCGCAGCAGGGAAGAGTTCCGTCTTAGCGAGCGCATTCCCAGCGCGTAACCGGGATCGGCTTGCCGCCGGGCGATCGCCCAGGCGGCTCAAGCCGCCCTAGCCAAATGGGCGAGGAGGCTAAGACAGGGCGATTCACTGGACCGACGGGATTGTGCCTTGACTGCTCGAATAAAGGTGTATACACACGCAATATGGAGCGTGAAGAAGTCGACTTCGCCGCCTGTCGGCAATGTGTCTGCACCGCCGCGCGGCGCCGGAGCCGGGATCTAACTCGTGTCTTCGAAAAAGCAATGCGAGGGTCGGGCGTTCGAGGCACCCAGTTCACCCTGCTGGCGACGCTGGTTCAAACCGGCCCTATTCCGACCACGCGCCTCGCGGACTTCCAGGGCCTCGAGCGGACGACGCTGACGCGCAACCTGGCTCTGCTCGTTCGGCATGGGTTTGTTCGAATCGACGAAGGCGAGGACCGTCGCGTTCGCAAGGTCGCGATCACCCCGGCCGGCGAAGAGGCCGCGCGGCGCGCTTATCCTTTCTGGAAGAAGGCGCAGGACGCGGCTGTGGCGGCGGCGCAGCGCTAAAAAATGTCTAATATAAGTGTAGCTACACCTTAATGGAGGCGAAAATGTCCGACATTCTATCCACCGCTGAACTGACGGTCAGCGCCTCGATCGCCACGGTCTTTCTGTCGCTGGCGATGGCGCGAACCGCAGGCGGCCGGATCGCCGTTCTGGGCGCGCTCGGCGCATGGTTCGCGCTGGTTCTGGCGATTGGCGCGACCAGCGCGCTCAGCCCTGCGGGAGGGGGTGCGCCGGCGCTCGGCCTCACGGTCCTTTTGCCCGTCGCAGCGCTCGTTTCGGCCTATCTCGCCCTCCCCTCTGTACGCAATGCGATGACAACAACGCCATTGCCCGCGCTCACCGCGATCCATGCGATCCGTCTGCTCGGAGTCACGTTTCTCGTTCTCTACGCGCAAGGCCGTCTCCCCGCGCCGTTCGCGCCGAGTGCGGGATGGGGCGATGTGTTCATTGGCGCGACCGCACTGCCGCTCGCCTGGGCGGTTGCGCGATTCGGCGCCCGGGCGCGGCCGCTCGTCTTCTTATGGAACGCGCTCGGGGTCGCCGACCTCGTCGCCGCAGTCACGCTCGGGGCGTTGTCGGCGCCCGGTCCGCTTCAGGTCTTCGTCGGCCCCCCGGACAGTTCGGCGATGACCACTTTGCCCTGGCTCCTCATCCCGGGCTTTCTGGTCCCGATCCTGTTGTTCGTTCACGTCGTCATCTTCGCTCGGCTGCTCGCCACGACCCAGGCCTCAGGGCCCGCGCATGGGTGGCGCGGCGTGGACGGCCAAGCGAAGTCGGCCTGAAACGGCGACGCCGGGGCCTAGGCCCCGGCGTCGGAGTTCGATTTGGGGACGGCCAGCCGACCCTTTCAGCAGAGCGTCGAAACGGCGGCGCGCCACCCTCCCAGCAAGCGCGCCGCCGCCCGTCCTTGAGGCGTAAGATTCGACTTACGCCTTCGGGAACGGGACGGCTACGAATCGGGCGCCGTCGGCGGTCTGAACGCGCATCATGACCGCCTTCTTGCCCTGGCTCTTCGCGCTCGCGATCCCGGACTTGACGTCCTCGGGGGTCGACACCGGCTTGCCGCTGACGTCGAGAATGACGTTGCCTGCCGCGAGTCCCTGCTCGGCAGCCGTTCCGTTCGGATCGACGCCGACGATCGCGACGCCCTTGTCGCCTGCGCCGTCGACCTCCTTGGCCGGAGCGATCTGGATGCCGAGCTGCGCGCCCTGGTCCTTCTGCGACATGGAGGTGTCAGCCTTGGCGAGCTTCTCGGTCTTCTGGTCGGCGAGCGTGATCTGAGCCGTCTTTTCGTCGCCATTGCGCAGATAGGTCAGCTCCACCTTGTCGTTGGGCTTGAACGAGCCGATCCTCATCGTGAGGTCCGACGCGTCCTTGACGGCCTTGCCGTCGAGCTTGGTGATGACGTCGCCAGGCTTGAGGCCAGCCTCGGCGGCCGGCGTTCCCGGCATCGTCTCGTCAACGATCGCCCCTCCGGCGCTCTTCATGCCCATGCTATCGGCCATCTCGCTCGTCACCGGCTGGATGTTCACGCCGAGATAGCCGCGCGGAACGACGCCGCCGTGCTCGAGCGCGCCAATGACGCTGTCGACCGTGGTCGAGGGGATCGCAAAGCCGATGCCGACGCTGCCGCCCGACGGCGAATAGATGGCGGTGTTCACGCCGACGACTTCGCCCTTCATGTTGAAGGTCGGGCCGCCCGAGTTGCCGCGGTTGATCGGGGCGTCGATCTGCAGGAAGCGGTCATAGGGGCCATCGCCGATGTCGCGGCCTTCGGCCGAGACAATGCCGGCCGTCACCGTGCCGCCAAGGCCGTAAGGATTGCCGATCGCCACGACCCAATCGCCGATGTGAGGGGTTTCCTTGGAGAACGCGACGAAGGGATAGTCGCCGGCCTCGTTCACCTTGATGAGCGCGAGGTCCGTCTTCGGGTCGGTGCCGACAACCTTGGCGTCGAGCGTCTTGCCGTCCTGGGTGGTGACGGTGACGGTCTTGGCGTGGTCGACCACGTGGTTGTTGGTGACGATATAGCCGTCGGCCGAAATGAAGAAGCCCGAGCCTTCGCCCGTCATCATCGGATGGCGCCCCTCAGGCATGGCCCCGCCATTGGGCAGGCCGCCGAACTGCTTGAAGAACTTCTGAATCTCGGGGGGCAGATTGTCCATCTGACCGGAACCGCCCTCGGCGGTCTCGGCGTCTGTGGCGGGGATCTTGACCTTGACCGACACGACCGAGGCTTTGACGCGATCGATCAGCGGCGCGAACGACGGGGCGTTCTGAGGCAGGTCGGCGGTGGAGACCGCCGCCGCATAGGCGGGGTGGGTCGGGCTGAGCGCGTTGCCGCCGAGCACGCCCGCAACGCCAAGCGAGGCGACCGCGACCGAGGCGAGGATCGTATTGCGCCGCCCTTGAGGGGTCGCAAGACCGGAAAATGACATGGTTTCGCTCCAAATTCGCTGGTTGACCGCCTTCAGCGATCGATGGAGCAACCATGCGACTTCGCGCCTATCCGGAAATTGGCCGGCGCATTAAGCTTTCTCAAGGTTAGGGAGCGCCGAGAGTTCGCCCTCAGCGATCCGCGGGCGTATTGATGACAAGCTTGTAGTCGGGTCGCTCGGCCGGGGCGAAGGTGTGCTGGGTAAAGCTCACGATACCGTCAGTTGGATGATGGAACACGCGAAGGCCGCCTTCGCGGGATTGGACCGCTTGCTCGTCCCAAGATTTTGCGAAGAAAGTGCTCTGGCGGCGAAGCGTTTCGACGAAGATCCTGACCTGGGCGTCGCGAAACGTGCGGGCGAAGTCGGCGCGGAATTCCGCGAGCAGCCGTCTCGCCCTGTCCTTCCAGGCGCGTAGAGCGTGCGCGCGGCGGGCTCGAGGAAGACATAGCGCAGGAGGTTGCGTTGACAATCGCCGTCCAGCCAGCCGTGAAAGAGCCGCGCCGCCGCCTCCGTTCCAGCAGCACGCGTTCCACAGGCGGTCGAGTCCATAGGCCGGGTCTTCGATCGCCTTGATGGCGGCGACCAGCGAGGGAGGCGCGTCCGCGGAAGGCCCGCGCGATCCTTCGGGATCGACGCGCCCGGCAAGCTTGAACAGATAGTCGTGCTCGGCGCGCGACAAGGAGAGCGCCTGCGAGATGCGGCCGAGCGCCTCGGGGGAAGCCTGCACCGCACGCCCCTGCTCGATCCAGGTGCACCAGGTCACGCTGATGCCGGCGAGCGCCGCGAGTTCCTCGCGCCGGAGACCGGAGGTCCGCCGCCGGCCCGCCGCCGAAGCTGGCCGAACACGCTCACGGTGAGCGCGAATGAACTCGCCTAAAAGACGCCTCTGATCCGGTTCGAGCATGGCAGGCTTTGTAATAGGATAAGATTCACTCTTGTACCAGTGTAAGCAGGAAAGCAAAAGCCCTTGAACGGAAAGGAGCTGGTGATGAGCAAGGCCCATGAGCGAGTTGTCGAGGCGCAGTTCGGTCCTCGGGCGAAAGCCTATGTCGAAAGCGCGGTTCACAGTCAGGGGGCCGATCTCGAGGCGATCGGAGCGCTCGCGCAAAATGCCGAACTGGCGCTCGACCTGGGCGCCGGCGGCGGCCATGTCTCCTATGCCCTCGCCCGCCATGCCCGACGGGTCATCGCGACCGACCTGTCATCCGAAATGTTGGCGGCGGTCGCGCGGACGGCGCGCGAAAGGGGGCTGGGCAACATCGAGACGACCCAGTCGGCGGCCGAGCGTCTTCCGTTCGAAGACGCGACCTTCGACTTTGTCGCCAGCCGATTCTCAGCCCATCACTGGCGCGACTTCGACGCTGGCTTGAGGGAAGCCCGCCGCACATTGAAACGCGGCGGGCGGGCGGCGTTCGTCGATGTCTATGCTCCGGGCCACGCGCTCTTCGACACGCATCTGCAGGCGATCGAATTGCTGCGCGACCATTCCCATGTTCGCGATTACACCAGCGCACAATGGCTGGACACGCTCGGCCGCTCGGGCTTCGCCATCGAGGTCTGCCGGACGTGGCGCCTCAGGATGGATTTCCCTGTCTGGATCGCGCGCATGCAAACGCCCGACGTGAATGTGAAGGCGATCCGAGCGCTCCAGCTCGCGGCGTCAGCGGAGACCAAGGCGCATTTCGCCATCGAGCCGGACGGGTCGTTCACTCTCGACATGCTGATGATCGAGGCTTCGGCCGCGTGAGGCCGATCCGCGGCGGCCGCCTGACGCCTCGCCAGTTCCGGTCGGAAGCCGGGGAACCAGCGCGGAAAACTCAAGGGTTTCCGGGGTGCTCTTTAAAAATGGCGCCAGGAAAGGCGTCGCAGTAAACCGCATAACTGATTGAAAACACATAGCAATAAGTATCACCGATATCCTTTATACCAACAGAAATACCAACGCGCGCGCCCGCGTGCACGGTGGGAGGCGCCGAACGATCCTTGGCTCTTTTTGTGAAGTGTTCTCCCGCTCTCGCCCCGACGATCTTGCTAAGATCTGTATATCTGGTAAGCTGGACATATGGATGATATCGAAGTGATAGCCGCCATGGCCGCGCTCGCCCAATCGACGCGGCTGCAGACATTCCGTCTGCTCGTCACCCGCGAGCCCGAGGGTGTGCCCGCCGGCGAACTGGCGCGTCTTATCGAAGTCCCCCAAAACACGATGTCGGCGCACCTCGCCATTCTTGCTCGCGCGAAATTGATAGAGGGCGAGCGACAAAGTCGCTCCATCATCTATCGGGCAAATCTTGATCGCTTTCGCGAGGTCGCACTGTTTCTGCTCAAAGACTGCTGTGGCGGCCGCGCTGATTTGTGCGCTCCGCTGATCGCCGACTTGACCCCATGCTGCCCACCCAAGGAGGCTGCTCATGGCTGAACCTACGTTCAATGTCTTGTTCCTATGCACTGGGAACAGCGCGCGCTCGATCCTTGCCGAAAGCATTCTGAGGAAAGAAGGAAAAGGGCGCTTCCGCGTCTTCTCGGCCGGGAGCCACCCCAAGGGCGCTGTCAATCCCTTCGCCGTCAGGGTGCTTGAAAGCTACGGATATCCGACCGACGACCTGCGGTCGAAAAGCTGGGACGAATTTGCTGTGCCCGGCGCTCCCGTGATGGATTTCGTCTTTACGGTTTGCGATACCGCGGCGGCCGAGACGTGCCCCGTCTGGCCCGGCCAGCCGATAACGGCCCACTGGGGCATTGAAGACCCTGCCGCGGTCGAAGGAACGAACATTCAAAAGGAGGCCGCGTTCGTACTCGCGGCGAGGTACCTCAAGAATCGGATTTCCATTTTCACGAGCCTGCCAATCAAGAGCCTCGACAAGATGGCGCTGAACGCGAAACTGCGCGAGATCGGGCAACTCGAAGGCGCGCCTAAGCCAAGGCCGCAGGTCGCGTAATGGATGTCATCATCTATCACAATCCAGCATGCGAAACGTCCCGCAACGTGCTTGCGATGATCCGCAATTCCGGCGTCGAGCCACACATCATCGAGTATCTGAAGTGTCCGCCGACGCGGTTGCTGCTCACCCAATTGCTCGCTCGCGCCGGCCTGACAGTCCGCCAAGTCTTGCGCGAGAAGGGAACGCCGTATCACGAGCTCGGCCTTGGCAACTTGTCGGTTTCGGATGACGCGCTGCTCGACGCGATTGAGATGCACCCGATCTTGATCAACAGACCGCTCGTCGTGACGCCGATGGGCGTGCGCTTGTGTCGCCCCTCCGAATTGGTTCTCAACTTGCTCCCCGCGCAGCGCGCACAATTCACCAAGGAAGACGGCGATCGCGTGATCGACGATCACGGAAGGCGCATTGCAACGGCGTAGGAATTCCTCCATGTCCCTCTTCGAACGCTATCTCACTGTGTGGGTCGCCCTGTGCATCATCGCGGGCGTTATCCTCGGCCATATCGCGCCAGGCGTGTTTCATGCGATCGGCGCAGCCGAAATCGCTAAGGTCAATCTGCCTGTGGCGGCTCTGATCTGGCTCATGATCATTCCCATGCTGGTCAAGATCGATTTCGCGGCGCTTGGCGAAGTTCGCCAACACTGGCGCGGCATTGGCGTGACCCTGTTCATCAATTGGGCGGTCAAGCCGTTCTCAATGGCGGCGCTGGGCGCGTTCTTTATCGGCCATCTCTTCCGTCCCTATCTCCCCGCCGATCAGGTCAGCTCCTATATCGCCGGCTTAATCATTCTCGCCGCCGCTCCGTGCACAGCGATGGTATTCGTATGGTCGAACCTGACAAAGGGCGAACCGCATTTCACGCTCACCCAGGTCGCCTTGAACGACACGATCATGGTGTTTGCTTTCGCGCCGATCGTCGGTCTGCTGCTCGGCCTCTCCGCGATTTCCGTGCCCTGGAATACGCTGGCTCTTTCGGTGGTCCTTTACATCCTCGTCCCGGTGATCGTTGCGCAACTCGTTCGTCGCCGCGTACTTGCGAACGGCGCGCAAGTAGCGCTCTCGCGCTTGATCGCGGCGCTGCAGCCCATATCTCTAGTCGCTTTGCTAGCGACTCTGGTGCTGCTGTTCGGTTTCCAGGGTGAGCAGATCATTGCCCAGCCGCTCATCATTTTGATGTTGGCGGTTCCGATCTTGATCCAAGTCTATTTCAATGCTGGGCTCGCCTATTCGCTGAACCGCCTCATGGGCGAACAGCATTGCGTCGCCGGGCCGTCCGCGCTCATCGGGGCTAGTAACTTTTTCGAGTTGGCCGTGGCCGCGGCCATCAGTCTGTTCGGCTTCAATTCGGGCGCGGCTCTTGCAACCGTTGTCGGCGTGCTGATCGAAGTTCCGGTCATGCTGTCGGTGGTCTGGATCGTCAATCGCTCGAAGGGTTGGTACGAGACCGGCGTGGAATCAACCGCGCGTCCCTTGGCGTCGTCCGCGCAAGGCGAATGAAGGCCGAACCTTGCCCGCCAACCATCGACACCGCCCGAGTCGGAACGCCTCGATCTTTCGTGAATTGGCGACGCGTTGGCGGAGCTCGGCGTCATGAGCTGGTTTTCGCGTTAGGCGTACACAAGCGCCTACCGGCGTGGGAGTAGTGCGCTGGGCACTGTGGTCGACCTCAGCGCTTTTTTTGGCGACTGTGTCCTTTGCCGCCGGCAGGTTCTCCAGCTTTCGCCCTCTTCCGGAGATCGTCGCCACGTTGCCGGGCGACGAATCCGAGTTTAGCCGCGAATTTGATGACCGTGTTCACGAGCGTTTCCCGATCGGGTCCAGCGAGGACAAGTTGCTCGCTTTCCTCGCAAATGAAATTTTTTTTCCCGATTGGCGGCGTCGCGACGATCCCAACTCAAGCTTCTTCGTTCAAAGCGGACTCATATGCCAGAAAATCGTTCGTGTGTTCTGGCGCGCCGACGCGGCCGGAGTTCTCACCGACGTCCGGGGCTCATACGAAAGCCGGTGCATATGAACGCGCTCTCGCGAAGTCGAAGGCTCGGTCGTCGCGAATGGGCGCCTCCAGCCCCGCTGCAGTGCTTCGAAAGACATCGCTTTCGGAGTTGCTCATGCACTGAGTCGTCATTGGCGGAAGCGACGCCGGAATAAGCGCCGCGCTCCGCGCCCAGGAGCTGGAGCCTGGCGCCGAAAGCGAGCGAGACGCACGCGAGGCGGGGTTCGACCCGGTAACCACAGGTTTCGAAGCAAACGACCATAAAGCCTATTACCCCGGCGCGGCGCCGCTTCGAATCCGCCTGACGGGGATCGGCGAACTGGCCGGCTGCTGGGCGGTCAAATTCTAGGCAATCGCAAGGCAGAGATATCGAAGCGGATCGACATCATCGCTACCGCGATATTCCAAGACGCGAGCGTCGACTACCTCAACGATCTCGATCTTAGCTACACTCCGCCGTTCAGCAGTCCGTGGGATCCCGTCCAGATGGCGGCCCAGGCTTGGCGCTCCAAACTCCCTCAGGTCGTCGGTTCGATTTAGCCGCAAAGCACGCGCTTTGTACAAACAGGGAGCGGCCGCTGTGGGACAAATTCGACCGCGCCCTTTGCCGAACGGAGTTGATGGCAGGGCGGCCCAAGGGCTCGACAACCCATCGGAATAAGCGATCGTCAACTGGACCTATGGGAGACATGTATGAAAATGTTACGCTTTGCATCGTCCGTCGTGATTGGCGCGACACTGGCGACTGGAGCCGACGCGCTCGACGTCGATCCGCAGATTCCGCCGTACAAACCCGCACAGCTCGGCAGCGCCAAGATCAAATCGGTTGGCTCCGACACGATGGGCGATCTCATGCGTAGCTGGGCCGCTCAATTCACCAAGTTGAACCCCGCAGTGAAGATCGAAGTCGAAAGCAAAGGGTCGTCCACAGCGCCTCCTGCGCTGATCGATGGCGCATCCCAGCTCGGCGCGATGTCGCGCTCGATGCGAAGCGAAGAATATGAGCCCTTCGAGAAGAAATACGGCTATCATCCCGCTTCATTTCCAGTCGCGCTCGATGCGCTCGCTGTCTATGTAAACAAGGACAATCCAATCGAGTGCCTGACCATCGAGCAGTTGGATCAGATCTTTTCCAAGTCGCACCTCTACAGCGGCGGAAAGGATGTGATCACCTGGGAGGCTGGACTGACCGGTGAATGGGCGGCGCATCCGATTTCGCTCTTTGGACGAAATTCGGCTTCGGGCACTTATGACACTTTTGTCGACGCGGTTCTCCGCCATGGGGAATGAACTGGACCCCATTCGTGGGACCACGGGACGTTGGATTTAAGGTGTGATCTCGCCTGCCCTTGTCCTTCAAGAATCAAGCCGCTTCTTGCTGCTTCTGCTGTGGGTATGTGGGCGACGCGTTTGCGTTGTCCAAGCGAAGCGGCCTATCCACAGCCCTAGCCGCCGCCTCGATTTTGTCCATGCCGGCGCGCCACACCGCCATCGGCATCTGGTTGTTCATCGCCTGGTGCGGGCGCCGAAAATTGTAAAAGGTCATCCAGGAACCGATGCCGGCCCGCGCCTCGCTGGCGTCGGCATAAGCTTTCAGATGCACTTCTTCATACTTGATCGAGCGCCACAGCCGTTCGATGAAAATGTTGTCCATGAAGCGGCCGCGTCCGTCCATCGAAATCGCGACGCCGGTCGCCGCGAGCTTGCCGACGAAAGCTTCGGCGGTGAATGTGGAGCCCTGATCGGTATTGAAAATCCGCGGCGTTCCGAACCGAAGGAGCGCTTCCTCCAGCGCCGCTGCGCAGAAGCTCGCATCGTTGGTGTTCGACAGCCGCCACGCCAGAACCGCTCGGCTGGCCCAGTCGATGATCACCACCAGATAGAGGAAGCCGCATGCCATCGGGATGAAGGTCACGTCGGCCGCCCACACGTGGTTCGGCTCGACAATCTTCAGGCCGCGCAGCAGGTAGGGGTATATCTTGTGCCCGGGCGCGGCTTTGCTCGTGCCGGGGAGCGGAACCAGCGCCTCGATCCCCATCACCCGCATCAGCCGCTGCACCCGCTTGCGGTTGACCCCACGGCCTTCTTTGTTGAGCTCGAAGGTCATTCGCCGCGAGCCGTAGAACGGAAGTTCGAGATGCAGTTCGTCGATGTGGCGCATCACCGCCAGATCGTCCGCCTCGGCGACGGGCTTGGGGCGGTAGATCCCCGAGCGCGCCACGCCCACAAGCTCGCATTGGCGGCGCACCGACAGGTCCTTGCCAGACCGTTCGACCATCGCTCTTCGATCGGGCGCGCTCATCGACCTGGCCTCCTGGCCAAGAAATCCCGTTCGACCGTCAGTTGGCCGATCTTGGCGTAAAGCTTGGCCGTCTCGCGTTCGCGCTCTTCCTCGCCATCGCCCGAACCGCTCGCCCCTCGCGCGAACAGGCTCGCGACGTTGTCGAGAACCTGCTTCTTCCAGGCATAAATCTGGTTCGGGTGCACCCCGTGCCGCTTCGCCAGTTCCGGAACCGTCGCATCCTCGCGCAGCGCCTCAAGCGCAATCTTCGCCTTGAACGCCGCATCAAACTTCTTGCGTGACTTCGTCATTCCTCGCTCCGTCGGTTGCGACAGAGCAGGACATTTCACACCTTAGCCGATGGTCCTAAATCCGGGGTCCAGCTCAGAATTCAAGGACGAGCTCAAAGAGCAACCGGGGTCGGCCGAGGTCGTTAAAATGGTCGCTGACGACAAATACGCGATCGGATATTCCGGGATTGGGTACCTTAGGGACGGCGTGAGAACTGTCCCTCTCGCGGCGGCGTCGGGCGATAAGTGTTACGACACGTCGCCGGCATCGACCTACTCAGGCAATTATCCACTTTCACGCTACTTGCGTATTTATATCAACAAAGCGCCGAGCAAGCCACTCGAACCCGCGATGCTGGAATTCGTCAAATACGTCTTATCGCGGGAAGGCCAGACAGACACGGTCAACAGCGGCTTTTATCCGATAACCGAAGCGATTCGAGCGAAGGCCCTAATGACGCTCGGCATCTCGGATGCTTCGAACTAGGTCGTGTGGACGAATTTGATCAAGCAAAGGCCGGCGGCGAAGCTGACGATCGATCTGAAGTTTTGGGCGGTCTTTTCGCAGCGTAGCGCGACCCGCTTGAAGCGCTTGAGCCGTCCGACGCCCTGCTCGATGCGGGCGCGGGCTTTGTAGAGCGTTCGTGCGAAGAAGGCCGGCTTGTTCTTTTCGTTCGCCTTGTGCGGGATGACCGGAGCGACGCCGCGCGCTCTCGCGGCGTCCCGGTTGGCCTTGCTGGCGTAGCCTTTGTCGCAGATGACGGCGCGCGGCTGAATGTCGGGCCCGATATCGAGCAGGGTTTCGAAGTGACGCCCGTCGGGGGCTTCGCCGCCGGTCAGGTCGAAGGCGATGATGTCGCCGGAGGCGTCCGATTTTGCGTGGATTTTCGTGGTGAAGCCGCCACGCGAGCGCCCGAGCGCCTGGCCTTCTTGCCCCCCTTTGCTCCGGCCGCCGAGACATGAGCGCGCACGGTGGTCGAGTCGAACATCTGAAGGAGATGCGCCGTGGAACTCATGGACGCGAGCGTGTCGAAGAAGGCCTCGAAGACGCCAGCCTTGCTCAAGCGATCGAAGCGCTTCCACACGCTGTTCCAATGACCGAAGCGCTCCGGCAGCGCGCGCCAGCGAACGGTCTCGACGGTGAAAAAATGAAGCGCCTCGAGGAAGCGGCGATCGTCCTCGGCCCTCCGTCCATGCCGAGGCAGGCAGGCGCGAAACACCGCAAGCGTGTGCGCCCAATCGTTCTCATCCATCTTTGTCGACATGGACCCCGGCCCCTGATTCGGTCGGAGTCCTATGAATCACGCCTGATTCACCGCGGGAATCCCAAAAACATCATCTGTCGAAAATTCGTCCACACGGCTCTGGGGGCGCGTTCCACTACTGGTAAAGAACGCTCACAATCCGATACACGATACTCGGATGGACGCTTATTATCAGATTTACTTGGTTGAATAGTCAATATTCCGTTAGACGGATTTTCTTGAGACGCCGGTGAAAAATTGGTATTTAATCCTACGAGTTGTCGCGCGTAATAGGCCCCCGGGTCTTAACGCGGCGACGGTCCTTCGAAACGTTGAGTATGACAAGCACCTCAAACTTGCGTGATGCACAAGGCTTGTTGCAACGTGAGCAATTGCGTTGGTCGCACGATCGGGTTTTTTTGCCTGATAGGAAGCAAGCTGACCTTGCCGCACCCGAACTCCCGCGGGAATTAGCTTTTCTCGCTGATGAGGATCTTTCCTCAGAGTCGATGGGGGAAGATGGAGGCGCAACGCCCAGAGCGATTTTTTCGCTTCATTGCCTATTGAGCGAAGGTAAAATAGGTGAAGAAACGTATTATCGCGCGCTGGCGGTTTATCTAGGCTGTGAATACTATTCTGGCGACCCTCCACTTGCAAGTTCTTTCGACGCCATAAAAGGGCTCCGCTGTGGCGTGGGTCCGCTTGAACCTCAAACTGCGGGGCCTCGGATAGTCGTCGCGCCGAACGCACAGTTCGTTCCGCGCCTGATTGAAGCGACACGTTCCGGCTCCATTCGTTCGGGGTCGTTCGCACTGACTTCGCCGCAGCGGTTTGCAAGTCTAGTCCGTGCATATCGCGGGGCGGAACTTCTCAATGTTGCTCTAGACCGTCTTCCCGCTAGCCTCACCGCAAGGGATGGGATGACTGGTTTCCAGTCCGCGGTGGTTAGCACCGCTGCGACGCTGGCGTTCTTCCTTGGCGTCGCAGATTTTGAGCTTTTGCAGACCCTGTTGTCAGCGGGTCTATGGCTCATGTTTTCGGCCTCGGTCACGCTTCGATCGATGGCCGCGATCGCAAGCCAACCAGAAGCTTTTCCCTCGAAAATTCCCGATGACGAACTACCCAACTATACGGTCGTGGTTGCGCTTTATCGCGAGGCGAGCGTCGTCGAAGACTTGGTCAAAGCGATCAATTCGTTAGATTACCCAAAGGACAAACTTGACATTAAATTGGTGGTCGAGCAGCGGGATGTCGAAACGTTCAGTAAGATCGTTGAGCTACGCCTGCCCGGGCGCTACGAAATCGTCGTGGCTCCGGTCGGAAAACCACAGACAAAACCGCGAGCGCTCAACATCGCCTTGTCTAACGCACAAGGAGACCTTATCGTCGTTTACGACGCTGAAGATATCCCAGCCCCGGATCAGCTGCGGTTGGCCGCGTCACGTTTCGCCGACGACAAAGATCTGGATTGTCTCCAGGCTCGTCTTGCTATCCGGAATCACGGCAAATCATGGCTGTCCAAGCTTTTTGCGATTGAGTACGCAATATTGTTTGATGTTATTAACCCAGGCTTGTGTGCTCTTGATTTACCGATTCCCCTCGGCGGCAGCTCGAACCACTTTCGCGTTCGTTCCTTGGTCGGGGTGGGAGCCTGGGACGAGTGGAACGTCACGGAGGATGCGGACCTTGGAGTTCGTCTCGCGCGATTTGGCTACCGGGTTAAGGCGCTTGATTCGGACACTTGGGAGGAAGCTCCCTTCGAGACTGTAAATTGGTTCCGGCAACGCGTGCGATGGCAAAAGGGTTGGATGCAGACGTTGATTGTACACGCGCGGCAGCCGGTATTTTTTTGGCGCGATCTTGGGCCTCGCCGAGCGGTCGCCGCGACCACTTTGATCGTAGGAGCGATTTTTGGGTGTCTATTCTGGCCCGCTTTCGCAGTTGGGACAATTTGGCGAGCAGTCACCGCCGGGCGCGGCGCAATGTACCCATTGAGGGAAATGACCGACGTCTTCACCTACATCCTTGCGATATCCGGCGTTTGGACAATTCTCTTACCAGCAGTAATTGCCGCTAAATTTCGCCGCTTAAACGTGACCACGAGCATGCTTCTGCTGCTCCCTGTCTACTATCTTATGGTGAGTGCGGCGACTTGGGTGGCGATGCTTGACCTGGCGTTACGGCCGCATTACTGGGCGAAGACTACTCACGGTAGAAGTCAACAGGGGCAACCGCCGATAATGCCCCGAACGCAGCTATTAACGTAGCTCGCTTGGGTCTCCGACGCGGCTCGGTGAATTCCGCCTATACCGCCCTCCTTCGCCCGGCCTGAGCACGAATGGACAAAAAATGTCGCCGCAAGCTTTGCCCGAGGCCGCACAAACCTCAAAAGCGTGGCCTTTCGAAGAGGCGCGAAAGTTGATGGCGCGCGTTGAACTCTTAGGACCCAAAGAGGTTATCTTCGAAACGGGTTACGGCCCGTCGGGTCTACCGCATCTCGGAACGTTCGGCGAAGTAGCGCGCACTAACATGGTGAGGCACGCCTTTCGGGTGCTGGCGGGAGACGGCGTCAAGACAAGGCTGATAACCTTTTCGGACGACATGGACGGTTTGCGCAAAATTCCGGACAATATTCCCAACCGCGACATGATGGTCCCCCACCTCGGCAAACCGCTGTCGCAAGTCCCTGACCCGTTCGGCAAATATGCTAGTTTCGCCGAACACAATAACGCGCGGCTGCGCGCTTTTCTTGATCAGTTTGGATTCGAATACGAATTCATGTCGTCGACGGAATGCTACAAATCTGGCCGCTTCGACAGTGCGTTGTTGCGGATGCTCGACTGCTTTGATGAGGTGCAGGCTATCATGCTGGCCTCGCTACGCGAGGAGCGAGCCGCGACGTATTCCCCCTTCCTTCCGATTCATCCACGAACAGGGGTTGTCATGCAGGCCCCGGTGCTGGAGCGCCGCCTGGACCTCGGGACGATACGATGGCGCGATCCTTCTACTGGGGAGGAGTTTGAGACACCCGTCACCGGCGGGCACTGCAAGTTGCAATGGAAGCCGGACTGGGCGATGCGCTGGTATGCGCTTGGCGTGGATTACGAAATGGCGGGGAAAGATCTAATCGATTCAGTTAAGCTGTCATCTCGTGTCACACGACTTCTGGGGTCGGATCCACCGGTGGGATTTAACTACGAGCTTTTCCTCGACGAGAATGGCCAAAAGATTTCAAAAACAAAGGGCAATGGCCTAACAATTGAACAATGGCTAGCTTACGCCAGTCCAGATAGTCTCGCGTCGTTCATGTTCCAGAAGCCGACGGCGGCGAAGCGACTCTATTTCGACGTGATACCTCGCACGGTTGATGACTATCTCGGATTCCTCGAGGCCTATCCGCGTCAGACATGGAAGGAGCGGCTGGGCAATCCGGTGTGGCATATTCATGGCGGAGCACCGCCAGAGCCCGAGGTA
The DNA here is from genome assembly GCA_963726105.1 of uncultured Alphaproteobacteria bacterium. Classification (GTDB taxonomy): domain Bacteria; phylum Pseudomonadota; class Alphaproteobacteria; order Rhizobiales; family Beijerinckiaceae; genus Roseiarcus. Next base: position 72,042 of record CAVSBJ010000002.1, on the reverse strand, counting down.
CTGACCCACGACGGATCCGGCCGCGCAACAATTTCCTTCGCTATGCTGCTCAATCTGGCCACGGTTTCCAACGCCGAAAATCCGTCAGTTCTTTGGGGGTTCCTTCGCCGGTACTGTCCGTCTGCCTCGCCTCAAACCCATCCCGGTCTTGATAGCTTAGTTTGCTATGCAGTCATCTATTTTCGCGATTTCGTGGCTCCAAAGAAACGGTATCGCGAGGCCGACGACGTGGAACGTGGCGTTCTTAAGCAACTTTCATCGAGACTGGCGGAATTGCCAGCAGACGTCAGCGCGGACGAGGTCCAGCATGCGCTCTACGATATCGCCCGGTCAATTCCACGATATCAGGACCACTCGGCAAAGGGGGCGACGGTGGCGCGGCCCGGGGTCTCAAACGAATTTTTCAATATGGTCTACGCCGTCCTTCTTGGCGAGAATTGCGGCCCGCGCTTAGGATCATTCATCGCGATCTACGGGTTAGACGAGACGCGAAAACTCATTGACAGAGCGCTGGCAGACGAACTGGTTAGCGAAAATCGAGCATGACTCTTGCGTAGAACCCGCGCTCGACCTTGTTGCTTTCACCGAGACGGACTTTCCAGTGCGTGCGCAAGTGCCCGCATGTCCGCCCATGCCAATCTCTTATGTGCTGGCTGGCGTAGTAAAAAGGCAGGGTGGAGCATGGCCAGTGCCTGGATATCTCGGCCGGGTTGACGCGAATAGGGGAACCACCTGCCCCTTGCACGCATAATCCCTTGCTGGACGCCTAAGAGCGTGCGTGCTGCGGATCCCCCGAGGCAAACCAGATATTCAGGGTCGGCGAGGCCAATCTGCCGCTCAATAAACGGCAGACAAATCTGTGTCTCCTGAGGGGTCGGGGTCCGATTGCCCGGAGGCCGCCATGGAACGACATTCGCGATGTAGACCTTTTGTCGATCCAGTCCAACAGCGCTCAGCATGCGATCTAGCAGTTGTCCCGCTCTTCCAACGAATGGGCGCCCCATTCTGTCTTCGCCCTCCCCCGGCGCCTCGCCGACTAGCATGATCCGTGAGCCCGGGACGCCGTCGGCGAACACAAGTTGGGTGGCGGTGCGCTTGAGCGCGCAGCCGTCGAATTCGGCCATCACGGACCGTAGCGTCTCCAAATCAGTCGCTCCTTGCGCAAACGCTCGCGCAGAAATTTCGGCGGTGGGCGGCATTTTTTTCGGATCGCCGTCTTGAAGCGCACGCGATGCAGCTTCCGACAAGGAGCGCGAAGACTGGTGTGTCGACTTTGAGGCGCTCGGCGCGAAGCGCTCGTCTCCGCCTCCGGCGAGACTGCCTGCGAAGCGATCATGCGGCGTGTCGTCAAGCGTATCGGTGACGCCGACCCGAATCCACCAACGGAGCGAGCCGATCGCTTGAAGCTGTCCGAGTTGACGCTCGATTTTCGAAGCCATTTGGTTTAACCCAGTCCAGCGCTTGCGCGGCGCGAAGACAAGCTATCATAGTGGACCTTAAGCAGCCCCACGCGGTGAGTTGTGAACGCGCGAGACGGCTTCCTCGGCAAGATCAGCCAGCGACTAGGACTTGATGGCGAGCTGTATCATGAGCGAACAGTCGATGTTATCCCCGCGAGAATCGATGCGCTACGACGTCGTGATCGTCGGCGCGGGTCCTGCTGGCTTGGCCGCGGCCATTCGCCTCAAATCCCTGAACTCGAACATCTCCGTTGTCGTTGTGGAGAAGGGCTCTACGATCGGCGCGCATATCCTCTCAGGAGCCGTGATTGATCCGATTGGACTTGATCAGCTCACGCCCGACTGGCGGTCGGATCCGGAGTGCCCGCTCAAGACTCGAGTGGCGGCAGATCGATTCTACTATCTGACCGAGACGAGAGGGATGCGATTGCCCAATTGGGCTATGCCGAGACTGATGAGCAATCACGGCAATTTCATCGGCTCATTGGGTGGAATAGTGCGCTGGCTCGGTGCGCGCGCCGAGGCACTGGGGGTTGAAATCTATCCGGGGTTTGCGGCGACCGATCTCCTGTATGGCGACAAGCAGGAGGTTGTCGGCATCGCGACAGGCGACATGGGTGTCGGCCGCGACGGTCATCCGAAGGCGGGATTCACACGCGGAATGGAGCTTTTCGGGAAATATATCCTTCTCGCAGAAGGCGCGCGAGGATCTCTGTCGAAGCGGGTGATTGCTCGTTACGGTCTCGATTCCGTAAGCGGGGAGCAGAAGTACGGAATTGGTCTCAAAGAGTTGTGGCAAGTCTCCGACAATTTGTTTTCGTCTGGCCTCGTTCAGCACACTTTCGGCTGGCCGCTGTCCAAAGGCGCGAGCGGCGGCTCATTTCTGTATCATTATGGCGACCGGTTAGTTTCGGTCGGATTTGTGGTCCATCTCAACTACGAAAATCCGACGCTCTCACCCTTCGACGAATTCCAGCGCTTCAAGACCCATCCTTTGGTGCGCGATGTCTTTGTAGGGGGCAAACGGATCGCCTATGGCGCGCGCGTCATCGCCTCCGGCGGTTGGCAGTCCGCACCAAAATTGGTCTTTCCCGGGGGAGCTCTCATTGGCTGCTCGGCGGGCTTTGTGAACTTTGCCCGCGTTAAGGGCTCCCATAACGCGATCCTATCGGGAATCTCTGCCGCCGAGAAGGCGTGCCAGGCCCTGGCGGAGGGACGGTCGAACGACGAGTTGAACGACTACGAGAGTTCTTGGCGAGATTCGGCAATCGGCCGCGATCTTTACAACGTTCGCAATGTCAAACCTCTTTGGTCGCGATTCGGACTGGTCCTGGGCGTCGGGCTTGGCGGACTCGATATGTGGACCAATGAATTGTTCAAGTCCTCAATTCTAGGCACGCTCAAGCACAGCGGACCCGATAGCGGCACACTCAGACCTATTTCCGAAGTAAATCCCATCGTTTACCCGAAATCCGATTCTGTATTAACGTTTGACAAGCCGTCTTCCGTCTATCTTTCCAACACCAATCACGAAGAGGATCAGCCCATTCATCTTCGGCTGCGTGATCCTGAGATTCCTATACGTGACAACCTGCCCCGGTTCGGGGAGCCGGCGCGTCTCTACTGCCCAGCTGGCGTCTACGAGGTCGTCTACGCGAACGAGGCAAATCGCTCAGATCCACGCTTTGTTATCAACGCGCAGAACTGTGTCCATTGCAAAACGTGCGATATCAAGGATCCGGCTAAAAACATAGATTGGGTCCCACCGGAAGGCGGAGGCGGGCCGAATTATCCGGATATGTAGCAGTGGCGCAAAATTGCCGTTTTCGGCTGTCAGCGGGAAGCTCCGAAAAAATCCTTTCTGGGAGACCAGCGTGGGCTCCATGCTGGTGCTTGCGGTCGTTGCTCCCCGAGAACTGCGAGAAACGTAAGACATGCAGAACCGATCTCAACGTTTGACGCTGCGGGCTGCTTTTTTGTTCGCTGGCGCTTTCTCACTGTCTAGCGGCGCTATTGCCGCAGCTGTCGAGACCGAATCCGGAGGGGAAAAGTTTGAAATCGGGGAGAGCCAACCCGGCAATTATCTTTCCGCACTTATCGCAAGTGCTGATCGGGACACTCCTGCCGCGGAGGTCTACTACCGGGAAGCTCTCCGATTAGACCCTCGAAATCCCGATCTCCTTGAGCGCGCCTTCGCCGCTGCTCTCTCCAACGGGGATGAGGCGAGCGCCAGCTCCCTTGGCGAACGGCTCCTTGGGCGCGATCCCAATAACAACCTTGCCCGTCTCGCAATGGCAGTCCGCGACATCGAGCAAGGACAGTTTGCGTCCGCGCGCGCCCACTTGGCTGGCGCTGACGCAATGCGGGTGCGAGATGTAACGGCGGCGCTTCTTATCGCGTGGTGCTACGCGGGACAATCTGACCTCCGCCGCGCGCTCGACGCGCTCGACCGGATACGAGAGCCGTCGGTGTTAGCATTTCGCGATTATCACGCGGGCCTGATTGCTGGGCTGTTGGGAAACGGTGCGGAGGCCCGGCAACGACTGAAGTCCGCGTATGACGATGATAAAAACAGCTTACGTTTCGCTGACGCTTACGCTCGAACTCTTGTCGGATCAGGGCGATTTAGCCGGAGCACGAAAAGTCTACGAGGATTTCTCCGCCATTATCCCTCACCATCCGCTCACTCAGCGAGCGCTTGCAGACCTAAAAGCAAATCGAGCTCTCGATCCGGTCGTGCACAACGCAAAGGAGGGCGCGGCGGAAGCGCTCTATGGCCTAGGAAGCGCGGGCAGCCGCCAAGGAGACGAGTTGCCTGCGCTCGTCTATCTCCGGTTGTCGCTCTACCTTCGCCCTTCAAGCGATTTGACCGCTGTAACCTTAGCGAGTCTCTTTGAGCAGCTAAAGCAAAGTGACCAAGCCATCGCAGCCTACGGGTTGGTTCCATCGTCATCGCCGCTGAAAATGGGGGCCGATATCCAGATCGCTCTCGAACTTGACGGCATGGGAAAAACCGACGAGGCGATGCGTCGTCTGACCGACATTGTGGCAGGGCGACCACATGATGTCGACGGCTTGAGCGCATTGGCCGAGTTGCAGCGATCTGCAAAGAAATATGCAGAGGCGGCGGCGACTTACGACCGGGCGATTGCGGCCGTTGGAATTCCACAACGAGATAATTGGACGTTGTTTTATTTTAGAGGAATATGTTATGAGCGCTTGAAGCAGTGGCCCAAGGCTGAAGCGGATTTCAGGCAGGCTTTGGAACTCTACCCCGATCAACCCCTAGTCCTCAACTATCTTGGGTATTCTTGGGTGGACCAAGGACTCAACTTGGAAGAGGCCTTCAAAATGCTGAGGAAAGCCGTGGAACTGCGGCCGAGCGACGGATATATAGTCGATAGTCTCGGGTGGGCTCACTTTAAACTTGGCCAGTATAGGGAAGCGGCCGACACGCTAGAAAAAGCGATTAACTTGAAGCCCGCAGATCCGATTCTGAATGATCATTTGGGAGACGCCTATTGGCGAGTTAACCGCCGGATCGAGGCGCACTTCCAATGGAATCATGCCCGTGACATGGGTGCGGACTCTCAAGATCTGCCGGCGATTCTAAAAAAGATTGAGGTAGGACTTCCTGATTTGACCACCCAGGCTCCGGTGCCGAAGGCTTCTTTAAAAAATGAGGGTGGTGGTTGAGCCGGCGCAAGCCGCAATGCGATGGATGCGCGCACCAGCAAAGCTTAATCTAACGCTGCGCGTGCTTGGACGGCGCGCCGACGGATATCATGAACTCGAGAGCCTCGTTGCGTTTGCTTCGCTGTGCGACTGGGTTGGGTATGATCCCGGCAACGATTTGAGGCTCGAGGTCTTCGGTCCTCGAGCTGGGGAGGCGGGGCCGGTCCATGAGAATCTTGTGGTGCGCGCGGCACGCTCACTCGCTACGCAAATACCCGGGTTGAGACTCGGTGGGTTTCGACTGATCAAGCGGTTACCGGCAGCGGCCGGACTGGGCGGAGGCTCCGCGAATGCGGCGGCCGCTTTAACGTTGCTGGCGACAGACGCGGGGTTGCCAGTTAACGATCCGCGAGTGCTGGCTTCGGCTCGGGCGACCGGGGCGGACGTCCTCGCCTGTCTTTCCCCTCAGGCTAGAATGATGAGGGGTATCGGCCATGAGATCGGGCCAGCAATTCGATTGCCGGATACCTTTGTGGTTTTGGTCAATCCGCAGGTTGCGGCGCCAACTCCGAAGGTTTTCGCTGCACTTGATCTTGCAACCGAACTCAAAATGGAATCACCCGCTCGACGATCGCCCGCAATAGTACTTGCTTCAGCCGACGTTTTGGATTTTCGCGCTTTGGGTCATAACGACCTCGAAGCTCCAGCAATCCGCATCGCGCCGCAGATCGAGACTGTGCTTAAAAGATTGTCCAAAATCTCTGAGGCCAAGGCGATCGGAATGTCCGGCTCAGGAGCAACTTGCTTCGCCTTGTTTAGCGATCGGCGCAGCGCGGCCGCGACGCGGCGGTCTGTCGCGGCGGACCATCCCCAATGGTGGGTAGAGGCGAGTAAGCTTCATTAGTTTGAAGCGACTCGAGCGCACCGGATGCCAGATACAAAGGAGAATTGGCTCGCCCTGACGGTCCTTACAGGGTTCACAGTAGCGCGTTTTTTCTTTACTTTTTGTATTGGCCTAGGCGTTGACGAAAGCTATACTATCGCGATTTCGCGGCGCTTATCACTCTCCTATTTTGACCACCCTCCATTACATCTGTGGATCACACATTTTGCGGCTGCCGTCCTAGGCGAGAACGTGGCCGTGCGCGGCCTTTTTGTTTGCCTTTTCTTCGCAACTAGCTTGATTTACTATCGCTTTGTAAGAAGGACGTTCGGGTCTCGATCAGCGCTTATAGCGATTTTTGCACTAAACGTTACTCCTTTCTTTTTCGCCTCCGCCGGGGGGTGGGTCGTTCCGGATGGGCCGCTGCTTTTTGGGCTAGCGGTGGCGGCGTGGGCGGCGAGCCGACTATTTTTTCCGCAACCGGCCGAGGAGGCTTCGGGCTGGCGGTTTTGGCCGCTTGTCGGCCTGGGTATGGGTTTAGCGGGACTGTCTAAATACAGTGCCATTTTGACTGCGACCGGATTAGCGACGTTCATAGTGTTCACGCCCGAGCAGCGGCATTGGCTCAAGCATCCTGCGCTGTACGTATCCGCAATTATAGCTGGCGCTATGATAACGCCCGTGATCTTGTGGAACGCGCAGCATGGTTGGGTCTCGTTCGAATTTCAGGGGGAACGCGGCGCGCCCCACGGCCAACTGCATCCGGCTCAGTTGGCGTCAATGGCTCTCGGTGAGATCGCCTTTCTGTCGCCTTGGATATTCGTGCCGCTCGTTGTGGGTGTTGCCGACGCGTTCCGTACCTGGGGGGACGAGCGTCGTTTTTTTTTGCTGTGCCTAAGCTTGCCGCCGATCGTTCTTTTCACACTGACGCCGTTGTGGGGCGGCCGCGGGCAACCTCATTGGACCATGCCCGGTTGGTTCTTTGCATTTGCCTTAATGGGAACATGGGCTAACGAACTCGGCGCCTCGACTAAAGCGCTTCGCCGTTGGGCGCTCGTGACGGCAGCGCTTCTGGCGGCGATTGCAGCGCTCGCCGTGGTCCAACTATCAACAGGGTGGCCATGGAGTATTTTGACGACGCACTCCGGCGTTGCCGATCCGATGTTGGAGAGCTTTGAATGGAGTGCCCTCAAAAACGCGCCAATCTTCCACTCGCCGCCCGACTTTGTCATCTCGACTAAATGGTCGGATGCAGGAAAAATCGCGGTTGCTCTCGGGCGCGAGACTCCCGTTTTGGTGCTGTCGAACGACCCGCGAGGCTGGGCTTTCTCGGATGAGAGTGGCGGGTTTGTGGGGCAAAGCGGCATCATCGTTACGCCAGCGGCCGAAGTTGCAACGACCCTTGCCGCGGCCCGGCCCCTATTTGCCGAGCTGGGACAGCCCCAGCTTTATGCACTTGGTCGTAGCGGCCGCCCTGAAATTAGGCTCGCGCTCATTCCGGCGATCGGCTTGACGCGCAGGCTTCCCATGCCCTATCCGAGCCCCGCCGGCAGATACCGCTAATCGAGACGCCCGATCGGAACAAGCGGCCCTTGGGATGGCTTACGATGCAAAGGTCCCGGCCGCCAAATCCGGCACTTTCGATCATCGTCCCGACCTACCAGGAATTGGCGAACATCCCGATTCTTTTTGAACGCCTCAAAGCGGTTCTTAACGGCCTGCCGTGGGAAATGATTGTCGTCGATGACGACTCCCCGGACGGAACTTCCAGCGTCGCTTTTGCGCTCGCGGCGGAGGATCATCGTGTTCGGTGCTTGCGGCGCGTCAATCGGTCGGGGCTAGCAGGCGCTGTCATTGAAGGATGGATGTCGTCGAGCGCGGACTTCGTCGCTGTCATCGACGGCGATCTTCAGCATGATGAGTCCATCCTTCCAGTGATGTACAAAGCCCTCGCCAATGAGGCCGCCAACTTGGCGATCGGAACGCGGCTGAGAAGAGCGAACGTCGAGAGTCTCTCTCTAGCGCGACAGAGGCTTAGCGACTTAGGCGCATGGTGCTTTCGACGTGTCGGAGGAATTAAGGTTACGGACCCGATGAGCGGCTTCTTTATGATTCGGAGAGAAATCGTTTCTCGCCTCGCTCCGCGTCTCTCGGCTGACGGGTTCAAGATTTTAGTCGACGTGATCCTTTCAGGCGGCGGCGCTCTCCATATCGTCGAAGTCCCTTACGGCTTCCGAAAGCGCAATGCCGGCAACTCAAAACTGACCCCTTTAGTTGCCATCGACTTCCTGGGCCTGGTCTTTCATCACGCGTCTGCGGGCATCCTTCCGATACGCTTTGTTCTTTTCGCCATGGTCGGGGCTACCGGTTTGGTCGTGCATATCGTGACGCTTTCAGCTGCAGTTGAGTGGTTTAAAATGCTGAGCTTCGATTCTGGGCAACTCATCGCCACCATTCTGGCGATGGCAAGCAACTTCATCCTAAATAATGAAATCACCTATCGCGCCTATCGATACCGCGGACCTCACCTATTCTTAGGTTTAATTATTTTTTTGCTGGGGTGCAGTGTCGGAGCCATCGCCAATATTGACGTTGCTTCTTGGCTCTACAAGGCTAAGCAAACTTGGTGGGTAGCCGGACTTGCTGGCGCGCTGCTGAGCGTCGTTTGGAATTATGCGGTGAGCACCAACCTTATTTGGCGACCGTCTCGCCGCCGCTAAGGCCAAGAGCTTTAACACCAACGGTCCTAGCGGCTGACCGACGTGAACCCAGTCGCGCATTCGGATGGACGTGATGATTTCGGGTTGAGCAATGAGCTTTCGCCAAGCGGCGCATGCGGCGTCGACGATGGCGTCGTAGTTTTCGAAGACGGTGTTTGAGAGCCAGTTCTGGCGGAGATATTGCCAGACATTCTCGACCGGGTTCAGCTCAGGCGCGCGGGAAGGCAGGAAGATCGGGGTGATGTTGTCGGGCACGTCGAGCTTGCTCGTCGTGTGCCATCCGGCGCGGTCGAGGAGAAGAACGGCGTGCGCGCCCGGGGCGACGTTGCGTGAGATTTCGTCGAGGTGAAGCTGCATCATGCAGTGTCGGCATGAGGCAGCGCCAACGCCGCCCCGACGCCGCGGGCGGGGCAGATCGCGCCGAACAAATAGGCGTCGTCATAGCGCGGGTCGGCGGCCTGGCCGCGTTCCGCGCCTGGCCCACTGCCGAACCTGGCCGTTCTTCTGGCCGATGCGGGCCTCGTCCTCAAACCAGATTTCGACCGGCGTCGTCTCGGGCAGGCCGCCGAGATGAGCCTTCAGTGCGCGCGGAAAGTTTTTTTGAACGCTTCGATCATCCGTTCGTCCTGAGCTGGATGACGCGGCCGCGCGCTAATATGCGAGAAGCCAAGCTTGTTCAGGAGCTTTCCGACATAACGCTGGTGGAAGTCGACGCCGAACGGGACTGTCAGGAATTTCGTGCGTGGGGCCATAATCGCGCCGATGGAGGGCGAATATGGCGATCAAGAAGGACACGCTGGACGATCTTTTGGCTGGCCGCGACCCGAAGGCTGTGTTTTCGAAAGACGGTCTTTTCGATGAGCTGAAGAAGGCTCTGGCGGAGCGGGGGCTGAACGCCGAGCTGGACGATCATCTCGACAATGAGGCCGCCGAGGGGTCCCAGAACCGGCGCAACGGCTCTTCAAAGAAGACGGTCCTGACGGAGACGGCCAAGATCGACATCCGCATTCCGCGCGATCGGGAAGGCACATTCGATCCGAAGCTGATCCAGCGCTACCAGCGGCGGTTTCCCGGCTTCGACGACAAGATCGTGTCGATGTACGCGCGCGGCATGACGGTACGCGAGATCCAGGGCCATCTCCTGGAGCTTTACGGGCTGGAGGTGTCGCCGGACCTGATTTCGACGGTCACCGACGCCGTGCTCGAGACCGTGGCCGAATGGCAGAACCGGCCGCTGGAAACGAGCTATCCGCTGGTTTTCTTCGACGCCATCAGGGTCAAGATCCGCGACGCAAGATCCGCGACGAAGGCCTGGTCCGCAACAAGGCTGTCTATCTCGCGCTTGGCGTCGCAGCAGATGGAACGAAGGACATTCTCGGGCTCTGGATCGAGACGACCGAGGGCGCCAAATTTTGGCTCAAGGTGATGAACGAGCTGAAGGCCCGCGGCGTCGAGGACATCCTGATCGCCGTCGTCGACGGCCTGAAGGGCTTTCCGGAGGCGATCGAGGCGGTCTTTCCGCAGGCCGCGGTTCAAACCTGCATCGTCCATCTCATCCGCAATTCGCTGGATTTCGTGTCCTGGAAAGACCGGAAGCCCGTCGTCGCCGAGCTACGGAAAATCTACCGCGCCGCCGACGCCGAAACCGGCCGCAAGGCGCTCGAGGCCTTCGAGGGCGGCCCGTGGGGCGGCAAATACGCGGCGATCGGCCAGATCTGGCGGCGGCAATGGGAGCAGGTCATCCCGTTCTTCGCCTTCGCTCCGGCCGTGCGCAAAATCGTCTACACCACGAATGCTATCGAGGCCTTGAACGCCACGCTGCGACGGGCCGTGCGGGCGAGAGGCCATTTCCCCAGCGACGAGGCGGCGACCAAGCTCATTTTCCTGGTCTTGCGCCAAGTCGCTCAGCAATGGAAAATGCCGCCCCGCGAATGGGCCGAGGCTAAGACCCAGTTCGCCATCATGTTCGGCGATCGCTTCGTCAGAACCTGATGGAAACCCGGCCCCGCGCACAAGATTTCCGACAGTCCCCCTCCGAACCTCTCAGCGATGACGCGCTTGAGGTCGATCCGCCGCCAGCGCACGACCCCATCCTTCTCGCGATCCGGCCCGGCCTCGACGATCTGTGCGAATTGGGCCAGTTGCTGCTCCGACAAGCGAGGCTTCGGGCCTGCGGTCCAGTTGTCGATAAGACCCTCCCCCGCCCGAGGCGTTGAAGCGATGAAACCAGTCGCGCAGCGTCTGCCGGTCCATGCCGCCGATCTTCGCCGCCGATCTTCGCCGCCGAGCCTCGGTCCATCCCGTCCCGGACCGCCGCCAACGACAGAAGCCGCCGGCTCCGGTTGACGTCCTTCGACCGACGGGCGAGCCTCCGAAGCTCCTCCGCCGAATAGTTCTCTCGCAATCTGACCGCTGATGGCATGGCGCGAATCCTCCACGCCGCCTTCAATCAGCATCGCCGCGATTCGCGAATCCCTCTATAAGTCAACCAGCGGACCCTCTGGTATAAGGCTACAAGCGGCATCATCAGGAATGATGCGGGTCAAAAGCGCGGTCGAATCGTGCGGCCAGCGAATCCATCCGCTCCCCAAGTCGGAGCTCTAAATCACGAATGTCCGCGCGACTGGGAAGCCCACCGATCGTCTCGCGCAGACGATAGTGATCGTCGTGCAGCAAAGCCAGACGTTCGGCTAGACGCAGGAGTGCAGATTCATTGGCCGACTGCGAGAGGTCCAGATCGCGTTGATGTTGCCCGACCACGATTTCGAGAGTGTGTATCCGAGTCATAAGTCGCCAGACAAATGCGGCGGCACTCGCCCCGATCGAAGCCAATCCAGCAACGGCCCACTGAAGAAAGCTCCAGGGCGGACTTTCCGGTGAATTCATTCAATCCTCCGGAACGCGTCGTCGCGGCAGCCGCCCGCGAGGAGTCGTGCGCCCAACCATGCATCCGCAATGGTGCAGAGCGCTAAATCAATCTTCGTCAATCGCGGCACGTCGGCAATTCCGCAGGGTGTTGATTTCCACTAAGAACTGAGCCGGGCAGCACGGGTTTTTCCGCTGAGAACTGATGCATGTTCAAACCTCGCCCCCTTGGCCTAAGCAAGGGGGCATCGGAGTGATCGACATAGAGTTGTTGAGGGTGATCCGACGTGAACCGCCCCGGGTTTGCCGGAGGCTCCAACTCTTGAGAGGGTGGAGCGATGACAAGCAAGACAACAAACAAGTTCTCGCCTGAGGTGCGATCCGGCGCGGTGCGGATGGTTTTGGATCACGAGCATGAACATACGTCGCGTTGGGCAACGCTGGTCTCGATTGCGGACAAGATCGGTTGCGCTGCGCAGACGCTGCATCAATGGGTTGGCGGGGCCGAGCGAGACAGCGGGCGCAAGCCTGGCCTGATCACGGACATGGCCGCCAAGCTTAAGACCCTGGAGCGAGAGAACCGCGAGCTTCGTCAGGCCAACGAGATCCTGCGTAAGGCTAGCGCTTATTTTGCCCAGGCGGCGCTCGCCCGCCGATACAAGCCATGATCGCGTTCATCGACGATCACCGCGAGGCGTATGGGGTCGAGCCGATCTGCAAGGTGTTGCCGATCGCCCCATCCACCTACCGCGCCCATGCGGCAAAGCGGGCCGACCCCGCCAAACTATCGGCGCGGGCGAAGCAGGATGCGATCCGCAAGATCGAGATCAGGCGTGTCTTGGCGGAGAACTTCGACGTCTACGGCGTGCGCAAGGTCTGGCGGCAGTTGCGCCGCGAGGGCGAGGATATCGCCCGATGCACCGTGGAGCGACTGATGCGGAGCATGGGCCTGCAAGGCGTGATCCGCGGCAAGCCAGTCAAACCACGATCGGCGACACGGCCGCACCGTGTCCGCTGGATCCTGTCAACCGCCAGTTCCGGGCGCCCAGGCCGAACCCGCTCTGGGTCTCGGACTTCACCGATGTCGCGACCTGGACCGGCTTCGTCTACGTCGCGTTCGTGATCGACGCCTACGCCCGGCGCATCGTGGGCTGGCGGGCATCACGGACCGCACATGCAAGCTTCGTTCTCGATGCGTGGGAACAGGCCCTGCATGACCGGCGGCCCGCGCATCGCGACGGGCTCGCGCATCACCGCGACCGGGGCAGCCAAGGCGGATTCAAGCGGTCGTCGCAACAGGCGTATTCGGTTCTATGGCAACCATTGGTCAAGCGCTTCGGCCGGAGTCCTCCACCCGAGGGTTTTTCGCGGTCTCGCGTTGAGGGTTGCGGCAACGGCTGCGATCGTCTCTGCGCTGTGGGTGCTCAGGTCCGTGCCCTTTGGGAAGTACTGGCGCAGCAATCCATTGGTGTTTTCGTTGGCGCCCCGCTGCCAGGGGCTCTGGGGATCGCAGAAGTAGACTTGGATTCCAGTGTCGATTTTAGGTAACCCTCCGGGGAGGGCCGCGGTTAAGCTGCGGCGCGCGAGCGGCGGTCGGACATCCAGTTCCAGGGTAGGAGTTTGCCGAGCCGGGTCTGCGGCGTCTCGGCGATCTTGGAAAGAGTGTCGGCGAGCCAAGCCTGCGGATCGATGTCGTTGAGCTTTGCGGTCTGAATCAGCGTGTACATGATCGCGGCGCGCTCAGCCCCGCGCTCCGAGCCCGCGAAGAGCCATGACTTTCTTCCCAAGGCCAGACCGCGCAGCGCTCTTTCCGCCGCGTTGTTCGTAAGACAGATACGCCCGTCTTCGAGGAAGCGGGAGAAGGCCGGCCAACGGGTGAGCATATAATCGATGGCCTTAGCGACGGCATTGTGCCGGGAGAGCTTGGCGCGTTCAGAGCGCGTCCACTCTTCGAGCGCGGCGACGAGCGGCGCGCTCCTTGAGCGGCGCGCAGCGAGCCGCTCCTCGGCCGTGACGCCGTTGATCTCGCGCTCGATCTCGAAGATGGCGTCGATGCGTTTGACCGCCTCCAGCGCGATCGGCGAGATCGGCGCGGCGTTCTTACCCCGCCTCGCGTTGGCGGCGATGTCGGCGAGTTCGAAGAACTTGCGTCTGGCGTGGCTCCAACATAGCGCTTCGACGATCGGGCCCGGTTTCCGATCGGGCGGATAAAGTCTGGCGTAGCCGCTGAAGGCGTCGGCCTGGAGGACGCCGCTCCAGTTCGTCAGATGACGCTCAGGATGCTCGCCGCGGCGATCGCGCGAGGCGTAGAACAACGCCGCCGGCGGGTCCTTGCCGCCGAACGGCCTGTCGTCGCGGACGTAAGTCCAGACGCGGCCAGTTTCGGTCTTGCCGTTCGCCAGGATCGGAACCGTGGTGTCATCGCCGTGCAGGCGCTCAGCCGACAGAACGTGGCGTTCGATCAACCTGTGCAGGGGCCCCAAGGCGGCGGCGCAGGCGCCGACCAGGTCAGCGAGCGTCGATAGGCTAAGATCCACGCTTTCTCGGGCGTAGCGTTCGCTCTGGCGATTGAGCGGCTGATGTTGACCAAACTTCTCGAACAGGATCATCCCCAGCAAATTGGGGCCAGCGAAGCCGCGCGGCGTCACATGGAAGGGCGCCGGCGGCTGGGTGATCGTTTCGCATTCGCGGCATGAGAAGCGCTCGCGCACGGTCTGGATCACCTTCCATTGACGCGGGATAACCTCGAGCGTCTCCGTGAGGTCCTCGCCGAGCTTCGACAGCTTGGCCGAGCCGCAGCAAGGGCAGCTCTGCGGCGCTGGGATCACCACGCGCTCACGCGGCAGATGATCCGGGAACGGTTTTCGCGCCGGTCGCTTGCGCGCGAAGGATCTGACCGTGGTGGAGGGCTTCGTATGTTCGGCGGCGAGATCATCTTCCGCCGCGTTGGCCTCTGCCTCCTCGAGCCGAAGCTCCAATTGGTCGAGCAGCCGCGCCGTGCGCTCGGAGCGAGGTCCGTAAATCGTGCGCCGCAACTTTTCGATCTCAAGATTGAGATGCGCGATCAGCGCGCGACCCTGCGCCAGTTCCGCGACGGCCGCCACGGCGCACGCCTTCTCCGCCGCAGCTTCGGCCCGCGCCGCAATCAGCGCCGCTTTCAGCGCATCGAGGTCGTCCGGAAGCGAGGAAAGATCGGCGTCCACGAATCACATGGAATCACAAAATCGGCCATTTGAGGCGCCCCTTTTTGCGTTTATTCAGCCGATTTTTTCCTATCCGACCGCCGTCGGACGCCATGTCTCTTGCGGCATGCGCCAATCGATGCCCGACAGCAGATAGGAAAGCTGGGCCGTCGAGATCGTCACCGTTCCGTCAGCCAACGATGGCCACAGGTATCGCCCGCGCTCCAATCGCTTTGAGAACAGGCATAAGCCCTGGCCGTCGCTCCAAAGACACTTGATCAGAGACCCGCGGCGGCCGCGAAAAACGAAGAGATGGCCGGAATGCGGGTCGCGCCTCAATGTTTCTTGGACGATCAGCGCCAGACCGTCGAATCCTTTGCGCATATCGGTGTGGCCGGTCACTAGCCACACGCGCGCCCCACTCGAGATCGGAATCATCGCCGCCCGAGCGCCTTGACGATCCGGGCCAGCGCCGTCGCGTCGACGTCCGCCCCGACAAGGATCCGCTCGCCCCCGACAAGCACGATCTCCATCCGACCCATCGAGGCCGGAGCTGTGGCGGTCGCAGTCGGCGTAGCCTCCACGACCCTCACCGGCACAATGCTCACTGTCTTGCCGACGTCATTGACGTCCGCCCGTTCTCGCCGTCGCCAGGTGAACAGCATATTGGAGTTCAGACCATAACGGCGCGCCACCTCCGCAACGGATCCGCCGGGCGCAAAGCTCTCCGCGATGATCCGTTGCTTCTGATCAGCCGACCAAGTCCGTCGCCGGCGCTCGCCGCCATCCGCGCCTTGCATCCCGGCGTCCGACATCTGCGATAGTGTCCATCATCGATTAGTGGACACGATCGCCGCGTCCACATCACCGCACTATCGCCGCTCGCCTCGCTTTCGCTAGGCGGCCCTCGCCGGAGGGATACGATTTTAAGCGCCACGTGTTGGGCCATCTCGGCGCCTTGGTCCCATGTCAACGAGCGGCGAAGTTCCTGAGGCAGGGTTACGATGGTGCGCGTGATGGCATCGCGAACGGCCTCGGCGCCATGCCCTGCGAGAGCCGGTCCATTCTTGGCTCGCGGCGTGGCCCCATGACCGTCCAGTCGCGGCAGGTGTAGCAGCATCGTAAAGCGCGTCGTACGCTCGACCAGTGTGCCTATTGCCGAACTGCCAAGCCCCAGAATGAGGTCGCCCTCCCAGTGCCCCGGAATCGCACGGTCATCCGCCTCGGCCGGGCGCTGGCTGATCATGATCTCGGATGACACGAAGCCCTTGCCGCGCTGGCCCACGCGCGCCCGCGGCGTCCGCAACGCCCGCCCGGTTCGCAGGCATGCGGTCAGTTCTCGTCGAAGGGCCCCTCGGCCTTGGATGAAGAGTGCTTGATAAATGGCTTCGTGACTGATCCGCATGGTCTCGTCATTCGGAAAGTCTACAGCCAATCGCCGGGCGATCTGCTCCGGGCTCCATGCCGTGCTCCATCGACGAGCCTTTCGTTGTCCATGACGGCGTCCACTCCAGCAGACCATAGGACCGGCAACGACAGCACCATTACGAGCAGCGACCGTTCCGGCCAGCCTCTCCTCGACATAGACGCGTAAGGCCCGGTTCAGCGCAAGCTTGGCGCCTTTCGGACGCCGGCCCGATCGCTCGGCGTGCCATTGGGCTGTCGACGCACGATATTCCAAGCCACCGCTGCGCGTGGCGGCATTGCGCCGTAGCTCACGGGAGATCGTCGAGGCGGATCGACCAAGCCGGCGTCCGATCTCGCGCTTCGAAAGGCCCTGAACGCGCAGAAGCGCGATCTCCTCACGTTCGGCAAACGAGAGATATCGTCCGGACGGGGGCTCGGCCGAAGATCTGAACATCGCTGGTGGCATGCCGCCTGCCTTTCGGAACATCCTGGTTCCGACAGGCTGCGACATACCAGCCGCCAGCGCAGCCTCCTCGCTGGTCATCCCCTTCGCAATCCCCAACCAAAATCGCTGAAGTTCAGATCGCTCCGCTGCTGGCGGCCGTCCCGGTGACGGCAGCGGGGCCCGTCCAGAATGGTGTGATCGGCGCTTTCGAGGGCTCATCGCAACCTCCTTCGTTAAGGTGTTGCGACGACCGCTTGAATCCGCCCAATACGTCTCGATCACATACACCCAGCGCTTGGCGGAAGCGGGTATCGAGCCTTCTGTAGGCAGCGTCGGCGACAGCTACGACAATGCTCTCGCCGAAACCATCAACGGTCTCTACAAAGCCGAGGCCATCCATCGGCGCCCACCATGGCGGTCATTCGAGGCTGTCGCGTTCGCGACGCTGGAGTGGGTGGATCGGTTCAACAATCGCCGCTGCTGGAGCCCATCGGCAACATCCCGCCAGCCGAAGCCGAGAAACGCTACTATGCCATGACGGACCAACCCGCCACCGCGGCGTGACTCAAACGAAACGGCCGCCGGCAAACCCGGGGCGGTTCACGGTGGCGACGAGAAGCCCTCGACGGCGTTGAGCCAAGAAAGCCGAAGTCGGGGTGAAATGGAACGTATAGCGCGCACGGCGCGCCATCCAGTTCGCACGGCTTGAAGCTTGTGGGCGGCGGAACTGTCGAGAATGGCGAGCACATCTTTCCGACGGGAACCTCGCGCTTGACGGCATTCAAGAAGCCAGCGAACTCCTGATGCCGATGACGTTGCATAGCAAGAGACGAGAGGCTTTGTAGCGCAGTCGTGCAGCCGACTGCGCTACAACCGCCCATTAGGCGAAAGCGAGTTCTCTGGCGAGTTCTTTCGATTCCGGCGGCTCGATTCCAAGCTCCTCACGAAACGCTTTCAGAGCAGACAGAAGACCGTCTCCGGTATCGAAAAGCCCTGCGTAGCTCATGGTGTCCCCTATCCGCCGGGGCCGGCCGATAAGCTGCGGATTGCAGCCGACGGCTTTTAGAACTCTATAAATCCGCGCGTCGAACACCGAAACGATTTGGGTCAGGCCAGCGATGACCGCAACCTCCCCAATGCCCGCGATCAACTCGCTGAGCACGAAGTTGACTCCGTTCCGGCGGCGCTGAGGCTGGCCATCCGCGGCGATGGCGCAAATTCGCGAGCTCTCCCAGATTGTCGCGCTTTCGATGATCTCTCCCTCTTCGAGGAGGCAGGGAAAAACATCACGCAGCATGTTTGGCCCCGTGGTCGGCAGCAATCGCAAAGACCCCCAATATTCATTCGTATTTGGGTCTACCGATACCAGATACAACGGATTGGCATTATCGAATTCATCCCGTTCATATCCATCCGTCACAGTAACGTCCCAGCCGAGCCGTTCTGAAAAAGTGACTGCCCTATTACGAAACATTGCGTCCATTTCGACCGGAAACAACGAGGCTCGCGAACCTTCAATAAGCTTCAACATCGTGGCATCTCCCTTGCTACGAGACCACGAATGTTAACCTTAATTTTCAATCACCACAATTCCACATAGTGGCTGAGTTGACATTTTAGGAATCACTTAAAGGAGGAACCCTGCAGAGCCTTTGCAGGAATAACACCAGTAGCAATGGCAACCCCAACTGCATGCGTCAAGTTCGCGCAATTCAATTTATGCCGCGCCGTATCAAGATAACTCTTCACGCTGCCAAACGATATATTCAGTATATCGGAAATATCTTGGTATGTCTTGCCACGAGCAGCCCAAATCAGGCACTGTTCTTCCCTCTTAGAGAGTTTAACTGGCGGGCTACTGAGTTTTAGATTGACACTAGCCGCGGAGTCAATAAGAACCGAGATCAATTGCAGTTTTACCATATTGCTTTTTTTAAATTCTTGCCATTCCGGTTTTGCGTGGTTGCTGGTATAAGACACCAACGAGTAAACGCCCCTCCGATTGCGAACGGGGATAGACAGTCCGTTGAGGCCAACCTCGTGGGTTAGCGCATCGGCGAAAAACGCCTGAACCGCGGGGTCATCGCGCGCCAACTGATCCCAGTCGAATGGAAGAACCGCTTTACCCCCATATGCAATAACCGGGTCAATCAAGACGTACTGTTTGAGAAAATACCGCGTCTGCCACTGAAACGAATAGGTTACAGTCCCGGTAAGCAGACTAGCGTCAGAACTTTTGTCAGGGGCAAAACGCATATACGCAATGTGGCTAACGCCGATATCCAGCGCGATTGCCTTAAGGGTTTCCTCCAGGTCTTGCTCGTTATAACCAAGAATCGTATCCGTAAGTCTTATAGCGGCCGATTCGATCGTAACATTTCCCATAGGCGTTAGCCATTGACGTCATGAAGGCATTTCTACAGGCTCAGCCCGGGCCTCCCGGTCACTTTTGCCCACAGATCAATTGGATCAGTCGAGACCACGATCAGACGGCGGCCGTTGCAGGCGCTCGGGTCGACGTTTGTACGGTTTGGTTTTAATGGTCTTGATTGGCCATATAACATCGTCAACTCTGTGGGCATCATGCCCTCCGGGCCCAAATTGCAACTTTGTTCCGTCACTAATGTAACATAAGAACGGCAATGCAATCAACAAACATGTGGAGGCGGAACGGAGAACAAGGCCGGCCAACCCATGCAAGGAGCTGATTTCCGCCAGCCGCGCCGTCGAATGTCCAATCGAACCCTGACAAAAGGGCGGAAGCGGGCGCGTGTGCGATTCCACGGCGCCGGGGGTCACGCTTGATCCGGAAGCGCAACCGATCCGCACGATGATGACGCTCGACCCTGCGGCCTTTCGATGGATCGACGGCGCCGCCGGCGCCGTCTTCGCCGACGGCAAACGGCTGGAGGCGGCGGCTTATGGGCCGACCCCGGATCAGGCGCCGACGATCATCATGCTGCATGAGGGCCTCGGCTGCGTCGCGCTGTGGCGTGACTTTCCGCAAAAACTTGCGGCGGCGGCCGGCCTTGGGGTGTTCGCCTATTCACGCGCAGGCTACGGCGGGTCCGATCCGGTCAGTCTCCCGCGTCCGCTCGATTACATGAGCCGCGAGGCGCGGATGAGCCTGCCCGCTTTGCTCGACGCGATCGGGCTCAAACACGGAATCCTGCTCGGCCACAGCGACGGCGCCTCGATCGCGGCGATCTATGCCGGCGAACGGGCCGACGAGCGGATCAAGGGCCTCATCCTGATGGCGCCTCATCTCTTCACCGAAGCGATGGGCCTCGCCGCGATCGCGGAGGCGGGCCATGCCTATGAGACCGGCGACCTCCGCGCGAGGCTCGCCAAGTATCACGGCCATGTCGACGTCGCCTTCCGCGGCTGGAACGACGCCTGGCTCGATCCCGGCTTCAAAGCCTGGACCATCAAGGATTCCGTCAACCGCTGGCGTGTCCCCGCGCTCCTCATCCAGGGCGCGGACGATCAATATGGAACGCTGAAGCAGATCCGCGCCATCGAGGCCCGCTCGCCCGCTCCCGTGACGAGCCTCATCCTCGAGGCCTGCCGCCACGCGCCGCAGTTCGACCGGCCCGAGGCGACGATCGACGCGATTGTCCGGTTCTGCGCCGGGGTCGCCAAGACTTAAGCCGCGTCGGGGCAGGCCCCGCTTGGCGACCAAATGAATGCAAGCAAATCCTAATAAAAACAAGCAAATTTGCTTGCATTTCCTTGGATTCCTTTGGTGGAATCGGGACTTTTTCAACGGGTTACAGCGAATCCAAATAAAAAATTCTTTCCCTCGATTCCCTTCGTCCCTAAGCCTCGCGAGGAACCGGATTCGACCCGGTTCATTCTGAATAACATAAAATACCGATTTGCGCAAGACAATGTTGGATTACAACCTTGGCCGCCGTCGGCCGGCTTGCCGGCGAGCCTATCGTCCTCGCCACTCGGAACGGTCCGGGCTTGACATCGACGCCGGCACCCACCCGCAGTGAACACAATCACATCGCGGGCCGGCCCTGCGGAACGGCCTCATGGCCGTAGAAAAGCCTCATCCGCGCCACGGGTTGGCGAAAGATGGGCGTCCGCCAGATTTAATACAGCTGCATTTTCGCGGCAAAACATAGAAAATCCACCTCGAACCGGGCATTGCGGATGGGCGCCCATAATCACGACGCGCCTCGCCCCGCCCTTTGCCGAACTCGTCTCGCCATGCCACATTGGGGCCACGGCCATAACGCGGGCGGCGGCGAATGGCGGACGTCAAGCTCTTTCTCTCCTGCGTGTCCGACGAGTTCGGCGAGTATCGCGACGCGTTGCGCGGCGCGCTGACGCAACTCAATGTCGAAATCAAAATCCAGGAGGAGTTTCAAAATCGCGGCGGCGACACTCTCGCCATGCTGGAAGACTATATCGAGAGCTGCGACGTCGTCGTGCATTTCGTGGGCGAGATGGCCGGCTCGGCGCCCGTGTCAAGCAGCGTTGGCGACCTTTTGCGTCGCCGACCCGAGCTCGCGGCTCGGCTGGCCGAAAAGGGCATGGATCGTGAGGCCCTTGGGCGCCTTACCTATACGCAATGGGAAGCGTGGCTCGCGATCGGCTCCAACGAGGACGGCGCGAGGAAAAACCTCGTCATCGTCGCGCCGGCCTATGGCGTGAAACGCGGCGCAAAATTCGCGCCAACCGACGCTTCGCGCGCCTCACAGGCCGAGCATCTTACGCGGCTCAAAGCGATCGATGTCTATCCCGCGAAGACGTTCACCAGTGCTGACAATCTCGTCGCGCGTGTTTTCGGGTCTGCGGTTCTGGACGCCCTTAAGAAAGCGGGATCGACCACGAAATCCCGCAACCTGCCATTCGCGTCGCTCGGCAGCCTGTTCACCGGCCGCGATGAGGATCTCGCCGACCTGCATACGGGGCTGCTGGGCGCCAAAGGCGCCCCGGTCGCGCTTTACGGTCTCGGGGGAATTGGCAAGACGCGGCTCGCGATCGAATATGGATGGTCTCGCGAGGCGGTCTATTCGGCGCTTCTGTTCGTCAGCGCGAGCGACGGCTCCGCGCTCAACGCGGGCTTGGCGGGGCTAACGGCCTTCGAGGTTCTCGACCTTCCAGAAAAGGAGGCGCGCGACGACGCGACCAAGATCACCGCCGTCCTGCGCTGGCTTGAGGCCAACCCAACTTGGCTCATGATCCTCGACAATGTCGATGACCGCGCCGCCGTTGGTGAGGTCGCGAAACTCATGCCACGTCTCAAAGGCGGGCATGTCATCATCACCGCGCGGGCGACGAATTTTCCCGCCGGAGTGCGAAAGCTCCAAGTTTCCACACTCGACGAGACCGCGGCCGCGCAATTCCTGCTGGACCGGACGGACGCCGACCGAAGCAAGAGCAAGGACGACATTGCGCTTGCCCGTGAACTGGCGCGTGAGCTTGGCGGCCTCGCGCTGGGGCTTGAGCAGGCAGGCGCACATATCGCGACCGATCGCATCGGCTTTGCTCGCTATCTGAAACTTTGGGGCGAGAGTCGGGACAAAGCGCTCGCTTGGGCGGATGCGACGGTGACGGGTTCCGATCGGACGCTGGCCACGACTTGGGCGACATCGGTCGCGCGGCTCTCGCCGGAGAGCCGACGGCTGCTGGAACGGCTCGCCTTCCTTGCCCCCGACCCGGTTCCGGATTCGCTGCTCGACGTCGCTGTCCCTGGCGAGGCGTCGGACGCTGACGTCTATCAAGCGCGCGCCGGCCTCTACGCCTATTCGCTCATTTCTGGCTTGACCGCGGAGGACGGCGGCGCGCCGGGCTTTGTCGTGCATCGCCTCGTGCAGGATTTCGCCCGCCGCGCGATGAGCGAGGAGCGCAGGTCGCAGGCGCTGCGCGAGGCGTTGGAATGGGTCAACGCTGCCTTCGCTGGTCAGCCCGACGACGTGCGGAGCTGGCCAATTCTCGATCCGCTCGCGCCGCACGCGCTTGCGGTCGCGCACAACGCGGACGCGGCGGAAATTATGGAGCCGACCGCGCGGCTGTTCAACGAGCTCGGCCTCCTTCTTGAACAGAAGGCGCGCTTCACCGAGGCGGAGCCGCTGTATCGCCTTGCGCTCGCGATCGGCGAGGCGAGTCTTGGGCGCGATCATCCCCATGTGGCGGCCTACCTCAACAATCTCGCGAACCTCCTCCGAGACACAAATCGATCTGGTGACGCAGAGCCACTCATTCGACGCGCGCTCGCAATCGATGAGGCGAATTATGGGCCGAATTACCCTACAAGTAGCCGCACCGTGCTTGCGCTCTTGCTAAGAGATACTAACCGCCCGGCTGAGGCGGAGGCCTTGCTTCGCAAGGCGCTGACGATCGACGAAGCCAGCTATGGGCCGGATCATCCTGATGTGGCGACCGACCTCAACAATCTCGCGAATCTGCTCCAGGCCACGAATCGCCTCGCCGAGGCCGAGCCGCTCTATCGCCGCGGGCTTGCGATCTGGGAAACGAGCTACGGACAAAGTCACCCGCAAGTGGCAACTGGCCTCAACAATCTCGCATGTGTGCTGTACACCACGGACCGCCAGAATGAGGCCGAGCCGCTGATGCGCCGTGCGCTCGCAATATTCGAGAAATGTTTTGGACCCGATCATCCGTCCGTGGCAGGTAGTCTCAACAGTCTCGCGGTCTTATTAAAGGAGACCAACCGCCTCGACGAGGCGGCGCCGCTGTATCGCCGCGCGCTCGTGATTTTCGAGGCGAGCCTCGGGTCTGACCATCCCAACACGGTGACCGTGCGCAACAACCTGGCCGCGCTGGAGGCGGCCCTCGCGCAGGGCGGCGCGTGAGAGCGGACGGGGATCGGCGCATCCATCGCCTGTCATGCCCGCGAAAGCGGGCGAGGAGCCCTCATCCGGCGCTTCGCGCCACCTTCTCCCCAAGGGAGAAGGTAAACTCACGAGCGGGCGGCGCTGACGAGCGCGGGGTTGGGGCGGTAGAGCGCGGGGAACAGGCGCTTGAGGTTCGCGACCTTCGGCAGGTCGTTATAGACGATGTAAGGGTAGCCCGGATTCTTGGCCAAGAAGTCCTGGTGATAATCCTCGGCGCGGTAGAAGGTCTTGCCCGGCTCGATCGTGGTGACGACCGGCGCGCCGAACACATGCGCGGAATTGAGCTCGGCGATATAGGCCTTCGCCACCCGCGCCTGCTCGTCGTTCACGGGGAAAATCGCCGAGCGATATTGCGTGCCTGAATCCGGACCCTGGCGATTGAGCTCGGTCGGGTCGTGGGCGACGGAGAAATAGACCTGCAGGATGCGCCCGTAGGTGATCTTGCGCGGATCGTAGGTGATCTGCACCGATTCCGCGTGGCCCGTGTCGCCGTTCGAGGTCATCTCGTAATGCGCGGTCGACTTGTCGCCGCCGGCATAGCCGGAGACGGCGTTGGTCACGCCGTTCACATGCTGGAAGACGCCCTGCACGCCCCAGAAACATCCCCCCGCGATCACCGCGGTTTCGGACGTCTTGGCCCCAGCCTGCTCGTCGACGGCCGGCGCCGGCACGGGGCGCGCCTCCTCGGCGGTCGATCGGGTGACGAAAAAGGCGGCCGTGGACAGGAGCCCGATCAGAACGAGCGCCGGAAAGGAAGATCCTCTTTTGAAGGACGAGATCATGGCCCTGCTCCATTCATGCCGATAGCAAATCATCAAACCCACGCGCCGCTTAAGCCGCCACTATGGCGTTGACGCGACACTGCGCTTCGTTTCACGCAGACGTGTCATCACACTTGTGAGAGCGTCGCTCTTCTTGTGATTACGCTCGCGAAGGCGCTCCGTTACAGAACGAACCTCTTAACCAAAGGGAAACACGCAAGCCGCCTCAGGCCGTCGCGGGCTTGAACGTCATCGCGACGCCGTTCATGCAATAGCGCAGGCCGGTCGGCTTTGGCCCGTCGTCGAACACGTGGCCAAGATGGCCCTCGCATCGATGGCAGGCGACCGCCGTGCGGGTCATGCCCCAGGATTTGTCCGTGTGCTCGTCGACCGCCTTCTCCAGCGGCGCCCAGAAGCTCGGCCAGCCGGTGCCGCTGTCGAACTTGGTCGAGGACGAGAACAGGTCGGATCCGCAGCCGGCGCAGGCGAAAATTCCCTTGCGCTCCTCGTGCAGAAGCGGGCTGGTGAAAGGACGCTCGGTCCCTTCCTTGCGCAGGACCGCATATTGATCGGGCGTCAAAGTCGAGCGCCAGTCGGCGTCGGTGCGGACGATATGGGCGCCCTGGGCTCGCGCGGCCCGGGACGCCAGGAGATTTGCGCTCGCAATCGCGGCCAGGCCGCTCAGAGCCGTTCGACGCGTCAACATGCCTAAACCTCATTGATCGTGGCGGGCCTGCGGGAGTTCCCTGCTCGCAACGCTATACGTTGGGAAAAAGGATCGGTTACAGGCAGGGTTCAAAATTCTTTGAACCCCGAGGCCGGGCCGCCCCAGGGGACCGCGCCTCGCCGGCGCCCCGATCGGGAGTTGACCGGAGGCGGCCCGCCGCTCAAACATATTCCCTTCGGCTCCAATCAACAAAGCCGGGCGCTCCATCATCCCCGGCGCTGGCCTTGCCGCCAAAGAGGAAACACCCCATGGCCGCCATCAATTCGGTCGTCGACCTTTCGATTGAAGGCGAAGTCGCGCTGGTCACGATCAATTCCCCGCCGGTGAACGCCTTGTCGCAAGCCGTCCGAGAGGGCCTCAAGCGCGGCGTCGAAGCGGCGGAGGCCGACAGCGCCGTCAAGGCGATCGTCATCATCTGCGACGGGCGGACGTTCATCGCCGGCGCCGACATTTCCGAATTCGGCAAACCGCCGTCCCCGCCCGGCCTGCATGAGGCGCTTGACGCTATGGAAAACGCGTCGAAGCCGGTGATCGCGGCGATCCACGGCACGGCGCTGGGCGGCGGGTTCGAGGTCGCGCTGACCGCGCATTACCGGATCGCCGCGCCCTCGGCGAAATGCGGCCTGCCGGAGATCAAGCTTGGCATCATCCCGGGCGCCGGCGGGACCCAGCGCCTGCCCCGCCTCATCGGGGCCGAGAAGGCGCTGGATGTTATCTTATCCGGAACGCCGTTCAGCGCCCGCGAAGCCAGGGAATGGGGCGTCGTCGACGAGCTCGCCGAGGAGGGAAAGCTGCGCGAGTCCGCGCTTCGTTACGCCCGGCGCCTGATCGCCGAAAAGGCGCCCTTGAAGAAAGTGCGCGACCGATCGGACAGGATCGAGCCGGCGCGCGCCCATCCCGAGATCTTCGAGGTTGTCCGCAAGGCCAATGCGAGGAAGTATCGTGGCTTCGAGGCCTGGAAGAAGGCGATCGAGTCGGTCGAGAACGCGGTCAACCTGCGGTTCGACGAGGGCATGGCGAAGGAGCGCGCGATTTTCAGCGAGCTCGTCGTCACAAATCAGTCCAGGGCGCAACGCTACGTCTTTTTCGCCGAGCGGCAGGCGGCGAAAGTCGCCGACATCCCCGCCGACACGCCGACGCGGAAGATAACCAAGGTCGGCGTGATCGGCGCCGGCACGATGGGCGGCGGCATCTCGATGAATTTCCTCAGCGCCGGCATTCCCGTCACCATTGTCGAAACCTCGAAGGAGGCGCTTGACCGCGGCGTCTCGATCATGCGCCGGAACTATGAGAACACGGCCAAGAAGGGCCGCATGACACTTGCCGAGGTCGAGGAGCGGATGTGCCGGCTCAGCCCAACGATCGACTTCAATGCGCTGGCCGACGCCGACCTCGTGATCGAAGCCGTGTTCGAGGACATGGACCTCAAGAAAAGCATTTTCGAGCGGCTCGACACGATCGCCAAGCCCGGCGCGATCCTCGCCTCGAACACCTCCTACCTCGACGTCGACGCGATCGGGGCGATGACCAAGCGTCCCGAGGACGTGCTCGGCACGCATTTCTTCTCGCCCGCCAACGTGATGCGCCTGCTCGAGATCGTGCGCGGCGAGAAGACGTCGAAATCCGTGCTCGCGACCATCGCCCAGCTCGCGCCGAAGATCGGCAAGGTCCCTGTCGTCGTCGGCGTCGCTCATGGCTTCGTCGGCAACCGCATGCTGGCTCAGCGCCAGCGCGAGGCGCAGAAGCTCATTCTCGAAGGCGCGACGCCCTCGGACGTCGACCGGGTGCTGGTCGACTTCGGCCTGCCGATGGGCCCGTTCGCGATGAGCGATCTCGCCGGCCTCGACATCGGCTGGTCGGCGGCGACGTCGAAGCGCGCGTCGATCCGCGATATTCTTTGCGAGGAGGGCCGACGCGGCCAGAAGACCGGCGGCGGCTTCTACGACTACGACGAAGCGCGCAACGCCAAGCCTTCCGCCCACGTCGAGGGGATCATCCGCGATTTCGCCAAGTCGAAGGGGATCGAGCAGCGCAAGATCGGGGACGCTGAAATCCTCGAGCGCTGCATCTATCCCATGATCAACGAGGGCGCGAAAATCCTCGAAGAGGGCAAGGCGCAGCGCGCCTCCGACATCGACATCGTCTGGATCAACGGCTACGGCTGGCCCGTCTATCGCGGCGGCCCGATGTTCTACGCCGACACGATCGGGCTGAAGACGGTGCTCGCCAAGCTGAAAGAGTTCCAGGCCAGGTTTGGCGACGATTTCAAGCCGGCCGCGCTGTTGGAGAAGCTGGCGGCGGAGGGCGGGACGTTTACGAAGTCGTGACCCACGCGCCCTCATCCGGCCCTTCGGGCCACCTTCTCCCCGGGGGAGAAGGGGTGCTTAACGGTGCCTCTCCTCGGAGACAAGAGCGCTGGGCCGAGCATCGGCGCGGGGGTCCCTTCTCCCTCGGGGAGAAGGTGGCCCGAAGGGCCGGATGAGGGCTGACGGGCCGATGGGTGATCGATGAAGACTGACGCAGGTGTCTCGTCGAACCAGCGCTCTCGCGCGCGAAGGATGCGCGGCGCGCCGACCGACGCCGAGTTGCGCCTCTGGCGTCTGCTACGCGACCGCCGCCTGAACGGATTCAAGTTTCGCCGGCAGGTTCCGGTTGGACCCTATATTGTCGACTTTCTTTGCGTTGGCGCTAGGCTGATCGTCGAGGCCGACGGTTCGCAGCATGCGGAAAGCCTTCGCGACAAGGCGCGGGACGCGTATCTGGAAAGCCAAGGCTGGAAGGTGCTTCGTTTCTGGAACAACGAGGTGCTGCAGAATCGCGCAGGAGTTCTGGAGACAGTTTTTGCGCACGCAAGCGCCCTCATCCGGCGCGCCGAAGGCGCGACGGGTGAGGGCTGACCAGTGAACACACACCAGGAGACTCATCATGCGTGAAGCCGTCATCGTCTCGACCGCGCGTACGCCGATCGGCAAGGCCTATCGCGGCGCGTTCAACGACACGCAGGCCCAGACGCTCGGCGGCCATGCGATCGCGAACGCGCTTCGGCGCGCATCCGTCGATCCCGGCGAGGTCGACGACGTGGTGATGGGCGCGGCGATCCAGCAGGGGGCGCAAGGCGGCAATGTCGCGCGACAGGCGCTCCTGCGCGCTGGACTTCCGCCCAGCGTCGCCGGCATGTCGGTCGACCGGCAATGCGCTTCTGGCCTGATGGCGATCGCGACCGCGGCAAAGGAAATCATTGATGACGGCATGAGCGTCGCCATCGGCGGCGGCCTTGAATCCATTTCGCTGGTCCAGAACGACAAGATGAACCGTTACCGCGCTCAAGATCCCTGGCTTGTCGAGCACCGTGACGACCTCTACATGAGCATGCTCGAGACGGCGGAGATCGTCGCGGAGCGGTACCAGGTTACGCGGGTGCGGCAGGACGAATACGCGCTGCAGTCGCAGCAAAGAACCGCGGCGGCGCAAGCGGCCGGCCGGTTCGAGGCCGAGATCGCGCCCTTGAGCACCGTGATGAAGGTCGCCGACAAGGCGACTGGCGCTGTCTCCGACAAGCCGATCACTTTGAAGCAGGACGAAGGGCCGCGCGCCGACACGACGCTGCAAGGCCTCTCGGCGCTGAAGCCGGTGTTCGCCGACGGGCAGCGGGTCAAGGCCGGCTCGTTCATCACCGCCGGCAACGCCTCGCAATTGTCGGACGGGGCCAGCGCATGCGTTTTGATGGATTCGAAGCTTGCGAGCCAGCGCAACTTGGAGCCGCTCGGGATCTATCGCGGCATCGCGGTCGCCGGCTGCGATCCGGACGAGATGGGCATCGGTCCCGTGTTCGCGGTGCCGAAGCTGCTCAAGACGCATGGCCTCAAGGTCGACGACATCGGCCTCTGGGAGCTCAACGAAGCGTTCGCCGTTCAGGTGCTCTACTGCCGCGACCGGCTCGGCATCGACAATGACAAGCTCAATGTCGACGGCGGCGCGATTTCGGTCGGCCACCCTTATGGGATGAGCGGCGCGCGCATGACCGGCCACGCGCTGATCGAAGGCAAACGGCGCGGCGCGCGTTACGTCGTCGTGACCATGTGCGTCGGCGGCGGCATGGGCGCGGCCGGACTGTTCGAAGTCGCCTGAACTGAAAAGAGCGTTCGCGTGGCCGAATCGACTCCCATGGCGCCGCTCGCGGCTTTTCGCGGCCAGAAACCGCCGTCGCCGGCATGGTTCGAGCGCATCGTCGCGATCGAGCCCGACCGGACGTTTGTCGCGATCGACGGCGCTCAGGTCGAGACTCTCGCCTGGGGCGAGCGCGGCAAGCCGGGCCTCATGTTGCTGCACGGCGGAGCTGCGCACGCCGACTGGTGGAGTTTCATCGGCCCGTTCTTCGCCCGCGACCGGCGCGTCGTCGCGCCGTCGTTCAGCGGCATGGGCCGTTCCGATTGGCGCGACGCTTACGATTTTCGCCAGTTCGTCCGCGAGGCGCGCGAAGCGGGGCGCGAGGCCGGCGCATTCGAGGCCGGCCCGCCGGTCGTCGTCGGACACTCGTTCGGCGGGCGCATCGCAACCGGGCTCGCGCATGATTTCGGCGACGAGCTTGCCGCCGTGGTGATGGTCGATCCGCCCTTCTTCGCGCCGCAGAACCAGCGGAATCCTTCGCCGCCGCGAGCGAACTCGCGCGAGCACAGCGTGCGGCCCTCGCTCGACGCCGTCATCGCCCGCTTCCGCCTCGCCCCGCCGCAGGCCTGCTACAATCTTTTCATTCTCGACTTCATTGCGCGCCGCTCGGTGCGCAAGGCGGTCGACGCCGAGGGCCATGCGGGCTGGTCGTTGAGCTTCGACCCGCATTTCTGGGAGAAGTTCGGGCGGCTCGATCCGATCGCGCTCGTCAAGGGCGCGCGCTCGCCGCTCGCGATCATTCGCGGCGCGAAGTCCCAGCTCTTTCAAGCCGAGGATGCCGCCTATCTGCTGAGCCTCATCGCTCCCGGCTCGCCTTGTGTCGAGATCCCCGAGGCCGAGCATCACGTGATGATCGACCAGCCGCTCGCCTTCGTGGCGGGCTTACGCGCGCTGCTCGCGGCCTGGCCGGCGGCGAAGGCAGTGTAATCGCCTTCGCTCGAGCCGCACCGTCACGGCGTCTGACGCGCCTTTGGCGTCGGTCGCCGACACGCGCGCGAAGCCCGCGTCGTCGCCCCTTACGCGAAAGGCCCGCTAGGCGGCCGCTTTCGCCGCCTTTCCATACACCGCGCTTTCGAAATCGAGATAGCCGCCGACTGAGGCAGGGTCGGCGAAGGGGAAGATCTGGGTCGCCCAGAACCCTCCCAGGCCATTCCTGCGGTCGATCCAGTAGTACAGATTGGCAAGTCCGGCCCAGGCGAGCGAACCGGCGGGCCGGCCAGTCGGCGCCTCTTCGTCGTTGATCATGAAAGTGAGCGCCCAAGTCTTCGGCATGCCGGGGAAGAACTCGGCGAAGTTGGAGAGGTTCGGCAGGACGCCCGGCAGGCCCTTGATCTTCATGCCGGCCGGCAAGTGATTCTTCGCCGCCATTTCGACGGTCTCCTTCTTGAGCACGCGGCCATGCGGGGCCTCGCCGTCATTCAGCCACATGCGAATGAACTTCATGTAGTCGGGCACCGTCGAATAGAGGCCGTGCCCGCCCATGTGCACCTCCGGGTCTTGCGGCAAGGTGAAATCGAGCGGTGTCAGTTTGCCGCTCTCGTCGCGCTGGTGGATGGCGGCCATTCGCTTACGCATCGACTCGGTCATGGTGAAGCTGGTGTCGCTCATGCCGAGGGGCGTGAAGATGCGCTCCTTCATGACCTCGCCGAGCCGTTTGCCAGCCACAGCCTCGACGACCTGGCCTGCCCAGTCGATGTTCGAGCCGTATTCCCACTGCTCGCCCGGATCGAACAAGAGCGGCGTCGTGAGCGCCTTCCGGGTTGCGGTGACGACACTCGGCTGGCCATGGTCCTGCGAAAGCCGGTTGTAGGTCTGACTGAAAAAGTCATATCCGAAGCCCGCGGTGTGAAGCAGAAGCATCCGCACGGTGATGTCGCGTTTGGGCGCGCGCAGCATCGGCGCGCCGCTCTTGTCGAAACCGGTAATGACCTGAGCCTTGCCGATCTCTGGAACATACTTCTTCGCCGGCTGGTCCAGATCGAGCTTGCCGTCCTCGACAAGCTGAAGGCACGCCGTACCGGTGATCGCTTTGGTGGTCGAGAAAATGGCGAAGACCGTGTCCAGGGTCATCGGTTCCGGGGCGCCAAGCTTGCGCTTGCCCGCAACGCCTTCGTAGGTGTTGTGGCTGCGGTCGGTGACGATGGCGACAACCCCCGGAACACCGGGCGACGAGGAGACAACCCGGTTAAGGACGGCGTCTGCAGCTGCGTTCACGGATGGTGACATGGCATTCCTCCTCGGGCGGACCTTCGGCGAACCGGCTCTTCAACCGGCGCTTCGCTCGGCGATTACCGCCTTTTGTCTCACCCGGGGCCAGCATTGCGCAGGTCCGCGGCCAGAGCAAATCAAGTCGTCAGCCTGGAATCCCGCTCGTCGACGCGTTCACTCGAGCCGCACCGTCACCGCGTCGGACGCGCCTTTGGCGTCGGTCACCGACACGCGCGCGAAGCCGGCGCCGTCCGGCTTCCAGGCCGATTGACGCCGGATCTCGGCTTCGCCCACCGGCGCGCCATTGACGAACCAGGTGAACGGCGGCGCGCCGCCAAGCGCCTTCAAAGCGAGCGGATGATCCGGGACGCCTTCTTTCAAGCCGAGGTCGATGCGCGCGCCGTCGGGGGGGAAGGCGATCTTGAGCGACGCCGCCTCCGGCGCGGCGAAGCTCTTCGGCGCATCCTGGCGCAGCCGGCGCAAGGGCGGCGGGAGGTCGGCGGCGATCGCCGCTCTCAAGACGCCCTTCGGCGCCGGGATCGGCTCGATGCTCCGGCCGAGCCGCTCGAAAGCGTCGAACAGGATCGGCGCCGCCGCCTCGCGGCCGATGAGGCCAGCCGTCGGGCCATTGTCGGGCCGGCCGACCCAGACGGCGATCGTGGTCCGCCGGTCGAAGCCGATCGCGAGCGCATCGCGAAAGCCGTAGGACGTGCCGGTCTTGAAGGCGATCCGGCCTTTGAGCGCGTTCGCGGGCGGCGGCGCGCCGCGCAGGATATCTCCGACATAATAAGCCGCGACCGGATCGGTCACGCGCCGTTCGCCGATCACCGGCGGCTGACCGTCGAGCCGCTCGATCAGCGGCGGCGCCTCGCCGCCGCGCGCGAAACCGGCGTAGAGCCGCGCAAGATCGGTGAGCGAGACCCCGAGCCCGCCAAGACCGATGGCGAGTCCGATCGGCGTATCCTTCGGCAAAGCGATTTCGGCGCCCGCGCTGTGCAGCCGGGCGAGAAACGTCGCCGGGCCGACGTCGGAAAGGAGCTCGACGGCAGGAAGATTGAGCGACATTTGCAGCGCCTTGCGCGCCGTCACCGCGCCCTCATAGCCGAGATTGAAATTCTCCGGCGCGTAAGCCCCGTAGCGCATGGGACGGTCGAACAGCCGAGTTTCCGGATGGGCGAGGCCCTGCTCGAAAGCCAAAGCATAGATGAAGGGTTTCAGCGCCGAGCCCGGCGAGCGGGGCGCGCGCGACATGTCGATCGCGCCGTCGCGCGAAGAATCCTGATAATCCGCCGAGCCGACGCGGGCGCGGATCTCGCCCGTGGCGTTCTCGATGACGACGATCGCCGTCGACAGTTTCGAGCCAAGCCGCGCGACGCTCTCTTTGGCCAGAGTCTCGAGCTTCGCCTGCAGGCGCGCGTCGATGGAAAGCTTGATGACTTTGGCTTGGCGGTCGGCGGCGACAGCCTCCTCGGCGGCGTGGGCGGCGAGCGCGGGAAACGCCAGGCGCGTTTCCGGAACCGGCTCGCGCTTCGCCGCCGCAGCGTCGCTGGCGCTGATCACGCCCCGCGCGGCGACGCGGTCGAGCACACGGTCCCGCGCCGCGCGCGCGGCCTTGGGCGAACGATCCGGCCTGCGCGCTTCGGGCGATTGGGGCAGCGCGACGAGAAGCGCCGCCTCCGCGACGGTCAGCCGCAGCGGCTCCTTGCCGAAATAGGCGAGCGAGGCGGCGCGCACGCCTTCAAGATTGCCGCCGAACGGAGCCAGCGTGATGTAACGGTCGAGCGTTCCCGGCTTGCCGACGCCGCGCTCGATCTCGAGCGCGCGCGCGATCTGCCGAAGCTTGGCGCCGACCGTGCGATCGGGCCGCGGCTCGATGAGCCGGGCGACCTGCATGGGCAAGGTCGAGCCGCCCGATACGACGTGGCCGCGCATCAGCCATTGCGCGCCGGCGCGAATAAGCGCGCGAACGTCGACGCCGTCATGGCTGTAAAACCGCCCGTCTTCATAGGCGACCAGCATCGCGACATAACGTGGATCGACCTCATGCGTGGTCGCCGGCAAGCGCCAGCGGCCATCGGGCAGGGTGAAAGGCCGAAGCAGCCGCCCGTCGCGATCGACGACGATCGTCGAGCCTTCGCGCGAGGGCGCGAGATCGAGCGGGCCGAGGCTTGCGACGTAGCGCGTCCATGCGAGGGACGCGCCGAGGCCTGTCGCGGATATGAGGACTAGTACGGCGGCGCTGGAGATAAGGATGAGGCGACGCGGAAGGCGCATCACGCTGCGCCCTCATCCGGCGAGGGCCTCATCCGTCGCGCCTTCGGCGCGCCACCTTCTCCCCGAGGGAGAAGGTGGCCCGAAGGGCCGGATGAGGGCCCTTGCCTCACTTCGCCTTCACCTCCAAGTCGCCGAAGGCGGTGCGGCCGTAGCGTTCGGGATCGTACATGTCTTCGGCCGTCGCCGGCGGGTAGATGTAGCGGCCAGGCGCGACGGCGCGCACGACATAGGCCATGGTGATGAACGCCGACTGG
Organism: uncultured Alphaproteobacteria bacterium; assembly: GCA_963726105.1. GTDB lineage: Bacteria > Pseudomonadota > Alphaproteobacteria > Rhizobiales > Beijerinckiaceae > Roseiarcus. Next base: position 38,142 of record CAVSBJ010000002.1, on the reverse strand, counting down.
CCCTCGGCGCGATCGAACGCCGCCACGAAGCGGTCGTCGCGATATTCGGTATGTGCGGGTTCAACGTCCTTGCTGAGCCAGGAGAACGCTTCGACCGACCCGCCGTCGACCAAGGCCGGATTGTCGATCTCGAGCCCGGCTGGCAACCTGTCGACGACGAGCAGCCGAGCATAGCGCGCCTGCGCTTCGGTCACTTTGAGCGACACCACCACGCGCTCGTTCTGGACCATGCTTTGCAGCGCGTCGAGCTTGGTTCCGTCGAGCTTGTAGAAGGATCGTTCGATCGCGTAGCCCTTGGCGACCGCCGGGTCCGGCTCGATCGGCGCGCCGGAAACCGAGACGACGAGCTCAGCCGGATTCTGTCCGGCATTGGCGATAACGATGGACTGTCCGGAGAGCGTTGGCGCGCTCCATCGCCGATAGAGCGCGCCTTTGACCGCCTCGCCGTCGACGCGGAACTGGGCGAGGAACTCATGCTCTGCGAGTCCTTCCGCGGCGAGCGTCATCCAGTTCATCTCCTGCGTGCTGAGAAACGACCGCTCCGCCCTCGCCTCATCGAGGACAGCGCCCGCGCGCGCGATCGCATCGCTCTCAATGTTGCCGAGCTTGGCCTCGGCGACGAGCGCGAGCACGGCCGCGGCGTCGCGCAAGCGCGAGCCATAATCGGGCCGCGCGCCTCCGTCGCGCTCGGCGTCGAGCGCCTCGAGCGCCGCGCCAAAGGCGCCTGCGGCGCGCGCCTGATCGCCGAGCATGGCGAGCGCGGCGGCAAGCTGAGCCTTGGCAAGCGGCGTGGTGAAAGCCTCGAGCTTGGCGTCGGTGAGATAACGCAGGTCGCCGATCACCGGGCGCCCGTTGCGGGCGAGAACATAGAGCGCGTAGGCGATCGCGGCGGAATTGTCCTTGGTCGGCTCCGGAGCGTTGACGACCTCGTTGCGCAGCCGGTCGAGCGCCTGATCGAAAGCTTGGCTCGGCACGGCGAAATTGCGCTCGCGCGCACGGGTCAGAAAGTCGGTGACGAAGGCGTCGAGCCAGGGATCCTCGTCATTGCTGTCGGCGCTCCACATGCCGAACGCGCCGCTCGCGCTCTGGCGGCTGAGCTCGCGCTCGATCGCCTGGTTGATCCGCCCGTCGAGATCGGGGTCGACGCCGAGATGCTCGAGCGAGGCGAGGCGATTGACGTAGAGCAGCGGCATGGCGACGCTGACCGTCTGCTCCGAACAGCCGTAAGGGTAGCGCTGCAGCGCCGCGAGCAAAGCCGGCGCGTCGAGCGCGCCAAAGGGCGAAGCGGAGACCGCGATCGAGCCAGTGCCGGGAATGAAATCGGCAAGCAGATCGCCAGAGATCGTCTGGCTTGCTCCTCCCGGCAAAGGCGTCACCGTGCGCCGATACGAGTTGGGCGCGCCGGACGCGACGCCAAGCCGGAAATGCTGGGTGAGATCGGTCTTCGGGCCGGTGAGTCTCAAGTCAAGCTCGGCCACGCCCACGCCAGCCGCCGCAATCGGCATCGCCAAAGATTTGCGTTGATGCAGGTCGAGGCGAAGCGCCTTTGTCATCGCGTCCGCGTCAGCCGTGAGCGGCCCGCGGATGTCGAGATCGAGCTTGTACTCGCCAGCCTCCCCCTCGACATTGTCGATGTCGACATGCATTTCGGAGCGGTCGCCGACATTGAGGAAGCGCGGCAAAGTGGCGGCGACGACGACCGAGTCGCGCACCGTCACGTCGGCCTGCGCGGACCCGACCTTGTCCTTCGACCAGGCGACGGCGGTCAGCCGCACCGAACCGTTGAACGCCGGCAGATCGAACGAGACGGACGCGTTCCCCTGCTCGTCCACCTTGACCACGCCCGAGAACAACGCCAGCGGCTCCTGCGTCGGCAGATTGCCTTCAACGCCGCCGCTGGAATCGCCGCCGGTGTGGATGGCGCCGGCCTCGCCCTGCATGCCGTCGATCAGCATGCCCCAGAGATCGCGAATCTCGACCGGCAGCTTGCGCTGCCCGAAGAAGTAGGCGCTGGGGTCAGGCGTCTTGAAGCCGGTCAGATTGAGAATGCCGACATCGACTGCCGACACGGTTACGCGCGCGTCCTCGCCCGGCGCGAGGCCGGCGAGATGAATGGGCAGCGTCATCGACTGGCGCGGCCGCGCGAGCTGCGGCGCGTCGAGCTTGACATCGAGCATGTGCGAACCGCGGTCGATGGCGAACCAAGCCAGCCCAAGCGCGCGGCCGGGCATACGCTTCGCTCCAACGTCGAGCGGACGGTGGGTCAGCGCGACGGCATAGGCGCCGGGGCCCCAATCGGCCCCGACCGCGAACGGGACGACATTGTCCCCAGAGGCAAGATCGACGTCGATGAAGCGCTCGATCCTGTCGCCGACCAGCGCGATCGTCGCCTTGCCGGCGAAGGCGGAGGCGATGCGGAGCTTGGCCTCTTCGCCGCCCGTGTAGTTCGTCTTGTCGAGAGTCACGACGACATTGTCAGGCGTGTCGGCGCCGGCCGTTCCCGACCAGCCGACGTCGAAGGCGACGCTCGTCTCCTCGCCGTCGAGCGTCTTGATGTCCAGCCGATGCGCGCCCCAGCCGACGCGGCCGGAAAACTTGGCGGGCGCGTCGGCGCCAATGTCGATCGTCCCGCTCGCGATGCGCTTCGATGACTTGACCGGCTCGTAGCTCCAGCGGCCGTCGGCGTTGAACCACTGATAGTCGTTGGTCACCTGATAGAGCGACCAGGCCGCGCCTTTGCGCGCGATGCGGGCGCCGTCCGGCGCGACCGCGATCGCCTCGAACGTCGCGACGTCGCCCGCGCTCAACGAGGCGTCGAAGTCTCGTTTGACGCCGACCGTCACGCTCTTCGCGCGCACCGGCAGCACGAGCGTGCGCTCGACCGTGCGGCCGCCCGGCTCGCCGACGTCGACGATCAGCTTGGCCTGCAGCGGGCGCGTGCTCGCGCCGTCCGGCAATTCGACCGAGAGATCGGCATGGCCCTTGGCGTCGGTCTGAACGTGATCGGAAAACTGGGTCTCGATGGTGGTGAAATCATCGTCGGCGAGGCCGGCGACATAGCCTGGAAAACCGGCAAGCTCCGCGCCTTCGACGACCTGCAGCCGAATGGCGCCTGCGACGTCGAGCCCGCTCGCCTGCGCGCCATAGAGAAACCGCGCGTCGAGCGAGAATTCGACCGGCTCCCCGGGATCGATGACGGGCTTTGCCGGATGGAGCGCGAAGTCGAGCCGCTCGGGAACATAGTCCTGGAGCATGAACTCGACCCGGCCGATGCTGTCGCCCCTGGGATCGGCATAGGCCTCGATCGACCATTTGCCCACTGCCGAGCCCGGCAGCAGCGGTATGGCGTAGGCGCGGCCGCCGAGGCCCTGGTCGGGCACCGTCGCGCGTCTGTATTCGACGCCGTCCGGGCGCTTGACGACAAGCGTCAGCGGCAAGCCGGATTTCGCCACGCCCTTTGCGTCACGCAGAAGAGCCGTGGCGTAAACGGTCTCGCCCGAACGATAGACGCCGCGCTCGGTGTAGAGGAATGCGTCGAGGCCATTGGGCGGATCGCGGCCGGCGACGCCGCGATCGCTGAGGTCGAAAGCGTTCTGGGCGAGGCTGAGAAAGCCGTAGTCGCCGGCGAGCGTCGCGACCAGGAGGCCCGGCGCCGAGCCACCCTTGCCGCGCGCGAGACCAGGATCGAAATCGACCCTTCCGTCGGCACCGGTCATCTTCGTCGCCAGCACTTCGTTGTTGCGCGCAACGAGCCTGAGTTCGACGCCTGCCAGCGGTCCGGCGGAGCCCAGGGATTGGACGAGCGCATGCACGCCGTCGTCGCCGGAAATCGCCGTCAGGCCGAGATCGGAGACCACCATCCATTGCGCCGCAAGCTGGACGCTCTCGTCGGCGCTCGCATCGGCGGGGTTCGACGCGCCTTTCCACGGCCGCGCCGTGATCACATAGACGCCGGGCTCGAGTTTGCCGACCGCGTCGAGCACCGGAAAGTCGGTCACGACGTCTTCGTTGAGCGCCGAGGCGACGTCCATTGTCCCGCTCCAGACTTTCGCTCCGTCCTGGGATGCGATCTCGTCCGCGCGCGACGACTCGATGGGTTTCAGAAAGTCGTCGCGACTGACGGTCGCGAGCAGATTGCGGTCGCCGACGCGGTAGACGTCGATCGCGACTTTCGCGGCGTTGACGGTGACGAGCGGCGCGCCCTTCTGACCCTGGCGCGGGAGGACATAAGCCCGCCCAGCGAAATGCGTCTGCGGCGAGCGGTCGCGCACATAGATCTCGTAGTCGGCGGAACTGAGCAGCGATTCACCGACCGCCGAGGGCAGACCCTGGCGCAGCACGATCGCGTAGCGCTCGCCGTGCTTGAGGCCCTCGACGCAGATCTGCTGGTCCTCGTTCGAGATGGCGGTGTTGGATGAGCCGGATACGGCCACATAGGGCGAAAAATCGGTCCGGTGCGCGAGAGCTTCAGAGAAATTGAAGCAGACGCGAGGCAGAGCGGATTCGTTGTCGACCTTGTAGTCGAGAATGCGGAAGCCGTGCTCGGCGCGCATGGCCTCGTAGGTCTTGCGTACGTCGACAGAATCGTGACGATCGAGCGAGGCCTTCAAGGCGTCGAGGGCGGGACGCCATTGCTCGTGACGCGCCAGGAGATCGGCGAGCACGGCGAGCGCCGCGGCCTGCGTGTCCGGCGTCGTCGCATGCTGATAGGCGGCATAGGCCGCAGCCGCGCCGCGGGTGACGAGGTCGTAGCGGTCGTTCGCCTTGGCGTCGTCGGCGGCGACGGCAATCCCGGCGTAAGCGAGCCAGTTGGAGGGGTCCTTGGGCGCAGCCGTGATCGCCGCCCCGGCGAGCTTCTCGGCGCTGGCGAAGTCGCCGCCCGCGACGGCTTTGGCGGCCTCGGTCAGCAATTGCTGCGGCGTCTTGCCTTTGACCTGGGCGCCAATGGCCGCGGTCGCGATGCGCAAAGTCTCCGTGAGCCGCACGGCGTCGCTCGCCATGTCCTCGCGCGCGAATGGCTTGGTCTCCGCCGCGCTGGCTGCGCCCGCCAGCAGGAGCAGGAGAACAGCGAGCGAGCGCAGAGCGTGAAGCATGGGCGGCCTTCAAATTGACGCGCAGACGTCTCGGGGCAAATATAGCACGGTCGAACCGTCCTTCGCTAAGACAGACCTGAGGAGGGTCCGGCGACTCGGAGAAACCATGAAGCGCGCGTCCGCCGGTCTGGTCTTCGCTATGGGCTTAGGCCTTTTTTCTCCGCTCGCCTCGGCGCAAGCGCAAACGCCGCCCACCGCGCCTTCCGCCGACGACGCCGCGATGGCGGCGCAGAAGGCGGCGTTCATGGGGCTGCCGGAAGCCACGCGCAAAGCGACGCAAGAGGCGCTTGTCTGGCTTGGTCTCTACGTCGGCGTCAACGACGGCGACTTCGGCAAGCGCACCCGCGACGCGATCCTTGCGTTTCAGGCGAGCCTCAAAGCGCCCGCCGATGGGACGCTCTCCGCGCCTGAGCTCAAGGCCTTGCTCGCCGCCGCTCAAAAGGCCCGCGAGGGGGCCGGATTCCAGGTCGTGAGCGACCCCCGGACCGGCGCCAGGATCGGCGCGCCGCTGAAACTCATAAGCGCGCTTCCGGGCGCAAGGCTCGATTTCACCTCGAACGCCGACGCCGATCTGGGAGCGCTCTATATGCGCTTGTCCGCCGCGACGCCCGTCCGCAAGATCACCTACAAGGCGATCAAGCCGGAAGCTTTCTTTGTCGTCTCCGGACAGGACGGACCGGTCAAGTTCTATACCCGCTTCGACAAGAACCCGGCAGCAAGCCCGCCCATCCGCGGCTTCACTTTCGCCTATCCGGCTTCGCAGACCGCCGCCCTCGACCGAATGGCGATCGCCATCGCCAATTCATTCGAGCCGTTCCCGGGATCCGCCGGGGCGCCGGCCGCAAACGCCGCGGCGCCCTCCACGTCGAGCCCGCCGCCGCCCCCGCCCGTTCCGCAGCCCGCCGCGACCGCGCTCGTCGTGGCGCCCGGCAAGGCGCTGACCGTGCTCAAAGCCGGCGGCTGCCCAAATCCGACTGTCGCCGGCAAGCCGGTGCGGATCGAGCGCGCCGACGCCGCGACGGGACTGACGATGCTGACCGGGGATTTCGGCTCGAATGGCGGAGCGCCGCGGCTCGGAGCGCCGGGGCAGGATCTCGTCGTCCTCGGGTTCGACGGATCGCGCCTCGCGGCGAGTTCGGCCTCGTTCACCGGCGGCGAGGCGGCGCCGGTCGTGACCGCGTCAATGGACAAGGGCGCGAGCGGCGGACCGGTGTTCGATCGAAGCGGGGCGCTGGTCGGCCTCGTCGCGCCAATCGCTGGCGAGCCCAAGCGCATCGGCAGCGTTGCGCTCGCCTCCCCGCACCCGCTGATCGCGCCCGCCGCGCTTCGCGCCTTTCTCGGCGCCGGCGACCCCGCATCCCAGGCGGCCGCTTCGCTCAGCGCGGGCGACATCGCCGCCCGCGAGAGGAAGGCGCTGGTCGCGGTCTACTGTCAGCAATAACGATTTAGTGCGGGATGATCCCGGGGAAGACGTACTGCTGCAGCGCGACCAGCACGCCGAGGATCAGCGTCAGGATGACGCTGTGCCAGAAGGTGCGCGCGAACACGATCCCCTCGTGCCCGCGCAGATCCGTGACCGAGACGCCCGTCGCGATGTTCTGCGGCGAGATCATCTTGCCCATCACGCCGCCTGACGAATTGGTCGCGGCGAACAGCACCGGATTGAGATCGAGCTGCTTCGCCGCCACCACCTGAAGGTTGCCGAACAGCGCGTTGCCCGATGTGTCGCTGCCCGACAGCGCGACCGCCACCCAGCCCAGGAAGGGCGAGAGAATGACGAACAAATGCCCGACCGAGGCGACACCGAGCCCGAGCGTATAGGCCATGCCGGAATAGTTCATGAGATAGGCGAGGCCGATGATGAGACAAACGGTCAGGACGGCGATCCATGCCTGCTTGATCGTCCGGACGACGCAATGGAAAAAGTCCGCGACGCTCATTTTGACCACGATCGCTGTGATGATCGCGGAGAGCAGGATCGCCGTTCCCGTCGCGAGAGGCTGGAAGCCCCACACCGCGGCGTAAGGCTTATCGTTGTAGAGCGTGATCGAGACCGCCTTGTCGAGGCCTGGCCAGTGGATCGACTGTGCGCCGATCTTGAAGATCTCGAGCGTCGTCCACAAGATGACGATCACGGTCACGATGATCCAGGGGAGCCACCCTTGCCACGGCCCCACATCCGAACGCGCATGAAGCAGGTTTGCGTCCCCCCGTACAGCGAATTCCGGATCGGGCGCCGGCTTCCACACCTGCAGGAACAGGAGCGTCACGATCAGAGAGCCGAGCGAGGCCAGGACGTCCGTCAGCGCGTAATTGATGAAGTTCGACGAGATGAACTGGCTGAGCGCGAAGGAGCCGCCGGCGACCAGAAGCACCGGCCAAAGCGCCCTCAGCGAACGCGCCCCGCCGTAAAGCCCCATGACGTAGAAAGGCAGCAGGAGCGCGATGAACGGCAGTTGGCGGCCGACCATGGCGCCAAGCGTTGCGGCGGGCAGGCCAGTGACCGCGCCGAGCGTCGTCACCGGAACGCCGAGCGCGCCGAAAGCGACCGGCGCGGTGTTGAAAATCAGCGTGAACACGAGCGCTTCGAGCGCCGGAAAGCCCACCAGGATGAGAAGCGAAGAGGTGATCGCGACCGGCGTTCCAAAGCCGGCGATGCCTTCGAGCAGCGCGCCGAAGCAGAAGCCGATCACTACCAGCACGACCCGGCGATCGTTGGGAAGATGATTGAGAACCCAGGCCCGGAAGGCGTCGAAGCGCCTGGACTCGACCGCAATATTATAGAGCAGTAGCGCGTTGACCACGATCCACATGACTGGCCACAGCGCAAAGACCGCGCCGGCGGCGACGGAGTTCAAGGCAAGGGAAGCGGGAAAGTCCCACACCGCGATCGCGATGATCAGGCCGACCACGAGGCCAGCGAGCGATGCTTGCCAGGCCGGCCGGCGCATCACGCCAAGCAGCACGAGAACGGCCGCGACGGGAAGCGCCGCCACGACGAACGAAAGCGGCAGACTGCCCGCGACCGGCGTCAGCAATTGTTTGAACACTTCTTCCTCCCCAGCCCGTCTGTGGACGAGCCGCCCAATGATTCCCCCGCCCACGACTCGGCCTCGACGATTTCTCTTAAGGCGCGCCGTGGCGGCAAATCAAGCTAGAATGGTGGGTCGGGCATGCGCGGCGCCGCTGGCGACCAATCGCGCCAAATCAGAGAAAGACTTTCACTAGCCGTCCACGTCCCATTTCTCGGCGCTGGCCCCTGCGAGTTCGCGCACCCGCTGCTCGTCGGCGCCGAAGGCGCGCGCGTCGCCCTCGTACACGATCCGGCCGTCGTCCAGCACGTAAGCGCGATCCGCGATCTCGACCGCCGCACGCACGTTCTGCTCGACAAGCAAAACCGAGAGGCCTTCCCGCCGCGCCGCAACGACAATTCTGAACACGTCCTCGACGATCAGGGGCGCTAAGCCCTGCGAGGGTTCGTCGAGCATCAGCAGCTTCGGATTCAGGAGCAAGGCGCGGGCGATCGACAGCATCTCCTGCTCGCCGCCGGAGAGCTGCGCGCCCTTGTTCCCGCGCCGCTCGGCGAGGCGCGGAAACGTTTCGTAGACACGGGGCACCGTCCACGGGCCGGGCCGCTCGACGGGAACGAGCAGGTTCTCGTCCACCGTCAGGTTGGCGAAGATGCGCCGCCCTTCCGGCACATAGCCGACGCCGGACTCAGCGATCCGGTACGGAGGAAATCCGGTCACGTCCGCGCCGAACACCGCGACTTTGCCGGTGCGCGGGCGGGTGAGGCCAATGAGAGAGCGCAGCGTCGTTGTTTTTCCCGCGCCATTGCGGCCGAGCAGCGCGACAATCTCGCCCTCGCGCACCTCGAGGCTCACCCCATGCAGGATATGACTCTTGCCGTAAAACGTGTGCAGATCCTGGGCTTCAAGCGCGATCATGCCGCCGCCTTGCCGAGATAGGCGGCCTGCACTTTTTCGCTGTCGGCGATCTCCTGTGGCGGGCCTTCCGCCAGCACCCGCCCCTCGGCCAACACCATAATGCGATCGGCGAGGTTGAACACGACGCGCATGTCGTGCTCGATCAGCATGATCGTCAGCCCTTCTCGCCGATGCAGCCGCCGGATGAGCCGCGCGATGTCGTAGGTCTCCTGATCGCCCATGCCGGCCGTCGGCTCGTCGAGCAAGAGCAGGCGGGGTTTTAGCGCGAGCGACATCATGATCTCCGCCGCCCGCTGGTCGCCGTGCGACAGCGCGCCCGCGCGCATGTGGGACTTGTCGGCCAGTCCGCCGAGTTTCAGAAGCTCAGCGACGCGCGCGTTCACCGCCGCCCGCGCCTCCGCGCCGAGCCAGGGCCGGAGACGATAGCCGGAGGCGATCTCGACCGCGACGCGAATGTTGTCGGCGACCGAGAGCTCGGGGAAAATCTCAGTGATCTGGAAGGTGCGCGACATGCCGCGTCGCACCCGCTCATCGGGAGCGAGGGCGCCGATGTCCTGTCCGTCAAACCAGATCGAGCCCGCGCTCGGCGCGAACAGGCCGCTGACCAGATTGAAGAACGTCGTCTTGCCGGCGCCGTTTGGACCGATGATCGCGCGCAATTCGCCGGGCTCAATGGTCAACGACACATTGTCGATGGCGACAAGACTGCCGAAACGCTTCGATGCGCCCTCGACTTGAAGCAGGGTCACGCCTTCGCTCCCGTGCGCAGCATGCCGAGCACCCCGCGCGGAAAGAAACGCACCACCAGCACGAACACGAGGCCAATCACCGACATCCAGTTTTCGGTGTGGCTCGAGACGTAATCCTGGAGCGCGACGAAAATTGCCGCGCCGATCAGGGGGCCCCAGAACGAGCGCATGCCGCCCAGCACCGCCATGATGACGAGATTGCCCGAGAGGTCGACGCGAAGCGCTCGCGGATCGATGAAGTTGTTGAGCAACGCATAAAGCCCCCCCGCCGCGCTGACGAAGAAGCACGAGATCACGAACGACAGCCAGACATGGAACTCGATCGGCACGCCGAGAAACCGCGCGCGCCGCTCGTTCTCGCGAATGGCGATGAGAGAACGCCCGAATGGCGAGTTGAGAAGCACCGCCATCGCGGCGACGCAGAGGGCGAAGATCGCGAGAGCGAAATAGTAGAAAGCCCTGTCGTTCTGGACGATGTCGAGATCAGCGAAGCCAAAATTGATCGGCAGGCGCCGCCAGCCCGTGAGCCCGTCATCGCCCCCCGTCACCGCGTTCCAGCGGAAGGCGATGAAGTAGAAGACCTGACCAAAGGCGATCGTCACCATGGCGAAGTAGACGCCGCGCAGCTTGATGATCAGCGCGCCGATGATCATCGCCGCGATCGTCGCGACGATCACGCCAAGCAAGATGGCCGGGATCGATCCGACGCCCCAATACTTGATCGCCATCGCCGTCCCGTAGCCGCCGAGCCCGAAATAAGCGGCGTGGCCGAACGAGAGCACCCCGGTGAAGCCGAGCAGGAAGTTGAGCGACATCGCCGCCAGGCCCATAACGACGATGCGGGTGGCGAGTTCGGTGTAACCGCCGATCGCATTCATCCAGAAAGGCGCGAACAGGAGCAGCAGGCAAACGGCGACATCGAGGGCGCGAGGCCGGACGGCGTTCAATGAAGCCTTCCCTCTTCGCCAAGCAGACCGCGCGGTCTGACGAGCAGCACCAGCGCCATCATCACATAGATCACGGCCTCGGTCGCGGACGGGAAATAGACCGCCGCCAGCCCGGAGGCGACGCCGATCATCAAGCCGCCAATCAGCGTTCCAAGCAAACTTCCGAGGCCGCCGACGATGATCGCGACGAAGCTCGGCATGATCAGGTTGGCTCCGATGGTGGGCGAGAGCCCCAGCAGGCCGGCCGCCAAGACGCCAGCGAGGCCGGCCATGTAGATGCCGATGCCAAAGTTGAGGCTCCGAAGCACCCTGACGTTGACGCCGAGCGTCGAGACCGTGTCGAGGTCGCGCGTTCCGGCGCGGATGCGCATGCCGAGCCGCGTGTATTTAAGTACGGCGAACAGGCCGCCAACCGCGACCGCAACGATAATCATCATGAACACGCGATAGCCGGTGAGGAAGAAGTACTGGCTTGATAGCGAGGTCATCAGCCAGCCAGGGACCTGAAACGGCACGCTTTGCGCCCCCCAGAGAACGCGCGTCACGTCCTCGAAGATGTAAGCGAGCCCAAACGTCAGGAGCAGGCTATAAAGCGGGTCCTTCCCGTAAAGCGGGCGGATCAGCAGCCGCTCAACGACCAGGCCGAGCGCGGCGGTCAGCGGCGGCGCGACGATCAGCGCGCCCCAGAAACCGATATAGGGGATCAGCGTGTAGGCGAGATAGGCGCCGAGCGCCAGGAATCCGCCGTGCGCGAAGTTGATGACGCCGCTCAGGTTGAGGATCAGCGACAGGCCAAGCGCCATCAGAGCGTAGAACGCGCCAACGATCAGGCCGTTGAAGACGTTGAAAAGGACAACCTGGCTCATGCGTCGGGATTCGCTGTTCGCCGAAAGGAGGGCGGACCGCCCTCTGCCCCTCCGGAGGCGGTCAAGCCGGCCACTTCATGCTGCAGCCGCTCTCCTCGACGGCGCCAGCGACTTTCGCACCGTCGACCACCCGGATGACCTTGAACAGGTCGTCCGATGCTGAACCCTTGGCCTGCGCCTCGCCGACGAACAACGACGCGATGAGCTGATTCTGATTGGCGCGATAGAAGGCGGGATTGGGGCCGAGCGCGATTTCCGGGGGCAGATGAAAGTCCTGCAGCGCCTTGGCCATATCGAGCGCCTTGAGCGAATTCGCCTTGGCTGCGGCAAGCGCGCAAGTCCAGACCGACACATAGCCGAACCAGGTGCGCGCGGTCGGCACGCGGCCTGTGTGTTTCTTCACCGCGTCGACGAATTCGGCGACATGAGGCACGCCTGGCTGGTTCCAGTACCATTCCATCACCCAGGTCCCGACCCGCGCCTGGGGCGCTAGGCCTTCGAGCGGCTCCATCTCCTGCTGGGCGCCGGCGAGATGGACCTTGCTCTGTAGCCCGAACTGCACCGCCTGCTTGAGGGCGTTCAGCATGTCATCGCCACCCAGGAGGAAAAGGACGACGTCCGGATTGGCCGCCTGCGCCTTGATGAGATAGGAGGAAAAGTCCACCGTGCCGACCGGCGTCAAGTCGCCGCCCACTCGCTCGCCGCCGAGCGGAGCCGAAGCTTTCACCATCCCCGCTTCAAGTGTGTGCCCGAAAGCGTAGTCCGCGGTGATGTAATAGAACTTCTTCCCGTATTCCTTGATCAGCGCGGCGGCGACGGCGTTCGCCTCCATCTGCGTGGTGTTGCAGACGCGGAACACGTTCCAATGGCAGCTCGAGCCGGTGACCGCATCGGTATGACCGCCGGGAACGATGTGGAGAACGCCCTTCTCATTCGAAACCTGGCCCATGGCGAGCGAAAGCGCGGAGTTCACGTTGCCGAGCAGAAAGTCGACCCCGTCGCCTTCGATCAGCTTGCGCGCCTTCTGCACCGCCGTGCCAGCGTCGCTGCTGGTCGAAATCTTCGACCACGAGCACCGCTGGCCGGCCAAGGATGCCGCCCTTGGCGTTGATCTCGTCGAGCCCCATCTGGCAGCCGGCGAGCTCATTCTTCCCGAGGGCGGCGTAGGTGCCGGTCAACGGATTGTCGAGGCCGATCTTAACGGCTTGCGAGGCCCGCGCGGATCTGACGAACGGCCTGGCAATTTGAGCGCCGGCAACCGCCAGCCCCGACTTGACCACCCTGCGACGGCTTACCCCCCGCGGATTGGCGTTGGCCATTTTTTCCTCCCCGACGTGTCGCGGCTCGGCCGATTTGTAAGTTCTGTCAATTCAACCCATGCTTATCCTGCGGCAGTGTTGCGCACGCTCAGGTCGGCCAGGTCAACTTGCAGCCGCTCTCCTCGACGGTTCCGGCCACGTCGGCCCCGTTGACGACCTTGGTGACCTTGAACAAATCGTCCGGCGCCGAACCGCTGGCCCGCGCCTCGCCGACGAACAGTGAGGCGAGGAGCTGATTCTGGCCGGCGCGGTAGAAGGCCGGGTTCGGCCCGAGCGCGATTTCCGGCGGCAGATGAAAGTCCTGCAGGGCCTTGGCCATATCGAGCGCCTTGAGCGAATTCGCCTTGGCCGCGGCCAGCGCGCAAGTCCAGACCGACACATAGCCGAACCAGGTGCGCGCCGTCGGCACGCGGCCTGTGCGTTTCTTGGTCGCCTCGACGAATTCGGCGACATGTGGCACGCCTGGCTGGTTCCAGTACCATTCCATAACCCAGACGCCGATCCGCGCTTCTGGCGACAAGCCCTCGAGCGGCTCCATTTCCTGCTGCGCGCCGGCGAGATGGACCTTGTTCTGCAGCCCGAACTGAACCGCCTGCTTCATGGCGTTCAGCATATCGTCACCCTGGACCAGGAAGACGATGACGTCGGGGTTCGCGGCCTGCGCCTTGATGAGATAGGACGAGAAGTCGACGGTGCCGAGCGGAACAAGATCGCCGCCCACCCTCTCGCCGCCGAGAGCGGCGATCGCCTTGGTCATCGCCGTCTCCAGCGTGTGGCCAAAGGCGTAGTCGGGCGTGATGTAATAGTACTTCTTGCCGAAATCCTTGACCAGCGCGCTGGCGACGGCGTTCGCCTCCATCTGCGTGGTGTTGCAGACACGGAACACGTTCCAGTGGCAGCTTGAGCCGGTGATGGCGTCGGTGTGGCCGCCCGGCACGATATGCAGGATGCCCTTTTCGCTCGAGACTTGCGCCATGGCGAGCGCGAGCGCCGAGTTGACGTTGCCGAGCAGAAAATTAACCTTGTCGCTGTCGATCAGCTTGCGCGCCTTCTGCACCGCCGTGCCGGCGTCGCCGCTGGACGAATCCTCGACAAGAAGCTCGACGGGACGGCCAAGGATGCCGCCCTTGGCGTTGATCTCATCGAGCGCCATCTGGCAGCCGACAAGTTCGTTCTTGCCCGGGCCCGCGTAGGTGCCGGTCAGCGGATTGTCGAGGCCGATCTTGACTGAGTCGGCGGCGCGCGCGGGAACGATGAATGGGCTGGCAAATTGGGCGGCGGCGAGCGCCGCTCCCGTTTTGACCAGTCTGCGGCGGTCGATGCCGGCGCGCCAATCGAACTTGGGCAAGCTTCTCTCCCTTTGTTTAGATGATCGGACCAAGCTTGACGCAGAAAGCGCCTGCCGCACGGCCGCCACTGATTGATCTTGCGGCACTGTGGACTTCTGCGGCGGAGGCCGTCAAGCTGAATGGCGCAAATGCGCGCAACTTCATACTAAAGTTTGATATTCGAGCGCCTCTTCATGCGGCGCGTCGCGCCCATCCGGTCAGCCGCCGAAGATCACCTTGCGGAAGCGGACGCTGGCGACGGTGAAATAGACAATTCCGATTGCGAGCATCGCGGCCATGGGCCGCCAGACGAGGGTCAGATCGGCGCCGCGGAACAACACCGCCTGGGCGAACGAGACAAAGTGCGGCGTCGGGCTGATCGTCTGCATCACGTATTGCAGCCAGACCGGCATGCTCTCCATCGGCGTGCTGCTGCCCGAGAGCAATTGGGTGACGATCAGCACGGGCATGGCGAGCAGCCCGAACTGGCCCATGGTCGTCGCCAACGTGCCAAGCAGGATTCCGAGCGCCGCCACGACGAGCGCGTAGATCGCCGCCCCGAGCAGGAACAGCAGCAAGGAGCCGTTGATCGGCGAGCCGATCCACCAGTGCACGACGATCTGCAGCGACAGCATGGCCGCGACGAGGATCACGAGGCCATTGGCGATCATCTTGGCGAGCATGATCTCCGACGGGACGACCGGCATCACCAGCAGGTGCTCGACCGTGCCCTGCTCGCGCTCCCGGATCAGCGCCGCGCCGGTGAGAATGACCGTCAGCATTGTGATCTGGTTGATGACCTGAGTCATCGCCGAGAACCATGCCGTCTTGAGGTTCGGGTTGAAGGCGGCCCGCACGACCAGATTGATCGGCGCGCCGGTCGAATCCTCCCGTCCCGAAATGAACCGCTGCACCTCGGTGGCAATGGCGTTGCGCAGAGAGCTGGCGCCGTTGCCGGCCTGAGCGATCGCGGTCGCATCGACATTGATCTGGATGCCGGTCTTGCGCTGGGCGCGAACGTCGGCCTCGAAATTGGGCGGGATTTCGACCACGAACAGGAGCTTGCCCTGATCCATGATCGGGTCGATCTCCGTGGCGGCGAGGTGCATGGGCGGCTGGAAGGTCGGTAGCCGCAGCCCCTCGGCAATGCGCCGCGACAGGTCCGAACCGTCCTCATCGACGATGCCCACCGAGAGGTTGGTTGCTTCCGTCACCGCGCCGGTTGCGACCGTGTTCACTGAAATGCTGAACGAATAGACGACCAGCAGCAGCATCACCGGGTCCGCCCTGATGCTTCTGAGCTCCTTGATGACGAGATGGAAGATGTTGACCACATGGTCGATGACGGTCAGGGGCTTCGCTTCGACGAGATGCGGAGCTTTTGTCGAGGCTTCGGACATCTCACGCCTCCTGCTTGCGCAACAGGGCCAGCGACAGGGCCAGGAAGACGAGCGCGATCAGCGCAATCGCGGCAATGTCTTGCCAGAGGCTGGCGATCCCGAGCGCCTTGGCGAAGACGCCGACCGAAACCTGCTGGTACCAGGATGAGGGGAAGGAAAGCCCGATCAATCTCGCACCGCCCGAGAGCGAGGAGACCGGCGCGAGCATTCCGGAGAAATTGACCGCCGGCACGATCGAAAGAATCGCGGTCGCGAAAACGGCTGCGACTTGCGTTCGGGTGAAGGACGAGATCAGCACGCCGAACCCCACGGTCGCGACAACATAGACGATGGTTCCCAGGAGCAGGACGAGGAACGGTCCCTTCGGCGGCACGTGGAAAATGAAAATCGCGATCAGAAGCAAGGCGAAGAAGGCGATCATCGAGACGGCGACATAGGGAAGCTGTTTGCCGATCAGGAATTCGAACCGGGTGATCGGCGTCGAGCGGAAATTGGCGATCGAGCCTGTCTCCTTCTCGCGCACGACGGCGATCGCCGACATGATCGCGGGAATTAGGCACAAGAGCAGCATGAAAATGCTGGGCACCATCGCGTTGACGCTGAGAAAGGCCTGATTGTAGCGAAAGCGGGTCTGGATGTCGTCGTCCGTCCAGGCGTTGGCGCTTCCCGCGCGACGCTGGCTCCTCTGCAATTCCTCGCCCTGCTTCCTGACCACGCCTGTCACGTAATTCTTCGACGTCTCGCCGCGGAACGTCATCGCGCCGTCGACGGTGGCGTCGACTTCCGGCGTCCGGCTGTTCAGAAGGTCGCGGCCGAATCCGGGCGGCACTTCGACCACGATCTGAGTGTTTCCGCTTCTGAGCCGTCTCTCAGCCTCGTCCGCCGACGTGATCGGCGGCTGGACCGAGAAATAGCGCGAGCCCTCGAAGCCCTGAAGCAGTTCGCGGCTTTGCGGCGTGTTGTCCTGGTCGAACGCCGCCGTCTCCAGATTCTCGATGTCGAACGAGATTCCATAGCCGAAGGCGAACACGAGGATGATCGGCCCAAGCAGCGCGAAGGCCAGACGGATCGGGTCGCGCAGGAGCTCGACCGTCTCGCGCCGTGCGTAAGCCCAGAGCCGCGCGATGTCGAAGCGTTTGACCCCCTCGGGCGCCGCGCCGACCGCTTGCGCCTCTGAAGCCGGGGGCTCAGCCTTTTTCGACATGTCGATGCCCGCGGCTTCCGCGAGATAGCCAACGAAGCAGTCCTCGAGCGAAGCGCTGCCACGCTCCTTGACCAGCTCCTGTGGCGCGCCAACGGCGAGCACCTTGCCTGCGTGCATGAGCGAGATGCGGTCGCAGCGGTCCGCCTCGTTCATGAAATGGGTGGTGACGAAAATCGTCACGCCGTCGTCGCGCGAGAGATCGATCAGCGTCCGCCAGAACGCGTCGCGCGCGATCGGATCGACGCCGGAGGTCGGCTCGTCGAGGATGAGAATCGAAGGTTCATGCAGCACTGCGACCGCGAGCTGGAGGCGTTGCTTGATGCCGAGCGGCAGGCTGTCGGGGCGAGCGTGGACAAAGGCCTTGAGATCATAGCGTTCCAGCAGGTCCTCGATCCGGCCCGCGACCTTTCCCGGCGGCAGGTGATAGAGCTGAGCGTGGAGCTCGAGATTCTGCTCGACCGTCAGCTCGCCGTAGAGTGAGAACGCTTGTGTCATGTAGCCGACGTTGCGCCGCGCCTGCATGTCGTTCGAGCCCATCGGCTCGCCGAACAGCTTACAGGTTCCGCTGGTCGCCGGCAGGAACCCGACAAGCATTTTCATGGTCGTCGACTTGCCGCAGCCATTCGAACCGAGAAAGCCGAAGATCTCGCCGCGGGGAATCTTGAAGCTGACGTGGTCGACCGCAACGAAGTCACCGAACCGACGCGTGAGCCCTTCAGCTTCAATCGCCGGCGTCTCATCGGGGGAGGCGACGCGCGGGCGCACGACCACTTTCTGGTGCAGGGCGCGCTTGGCCTCAGGCATCATCGCGATGAAGGCCTCGTCAAGATTGGGTTCGCCCGTCTTGGCCAGGAGTTCCTTCAGCGTGCCGGTGGCGATGATCTTGCCGTCGTCCATCGCCATCAGCCAGTCGAAGCGCTCAGCCTCGTCCATATAGGCGGTGGCGACCACCACGCTCATCTGCGGCCGGCGTGCGCGGATGGAATTGATGAGATCCCAGAACTGGCCGCGCGAGAGAGGGTCGACGCCAGTCGTCGGCTCGTCGAGGATGAGAAGGTCCGGGTCGTTGATGAGCGCGCAGCAGAGGCTCAGCTTCTGCTTCATGCCGCCGGACAGCTTGCCCGCGGGGCGCGCTTCGAACTTCTCCATCGCTGTGGCGGTCAACAGCTCGGTGATTCGCTGACGGCGCTCGTCGGCGCCTTGACCGAACAGGCGGCCGAAGAAGTCGATGTTCTCGAACACGCTGAGCGTCGGGTAGAGGTTGCGGCCTAGGCCTTGCGGCATATAGGCGATGCGGCCGCGAATGGCCTTGAGGTTCGACGAGCTTGCGACGTCCTTGTCGAAGACGACGACCTCGCCGGCTTGAATCTTCCTGACGCCTGCGATGAGCCCGAGCAAGGTCGACTTGCCGACGCCGTCCGGCCCGATCACGCCCACCATGATGCGCGACGGAATGTCGATGGAGACATCGTCCAGCGCGACCGTCGCGCCATATCGGTGCGATACTCCCTTGACCCGCGCGATCGGCTCGCCGGTCATTTGACGGCGGGCGTCTTGGTTTCGGCCGCGTTGTTGTCGGGGGTCTTGGCTTCGGGCGCGGTCGCCTGGGGCGGGGCGCTGTCGACAGCCGGTGTTGCAGAGGCTTTGTCCGCCGGCGGCTTGGGCAGCTTGACCTGAAGCTCGGCTGGCCACTCCAAATCGGCCTTGGTGCGGACGAAGCCCAGGCCCCGGACGCCAGTCTTCACCCGCGTGTAGAAAGCTTGAAGAACCTGCTGGTCGACCTTGAGCTTGACGCGGAACATGAGCTTGGCGCGTTCGTCGGTAGTCTCCACGGTCTTCGGCGTGAATTGCGCATCGGCGGCGACGAAGCTCACGCTCGCCGGAATCACGTAGTCGGGGACTGGATCGAGGATGATGCGAGCCTCGTCGCCGACCGCCAGCTTGCCCGCATCGGCCGCAGGCAGGAACACGGTCATATAGACGTCGGTGAGATCGAGGATCGTCACGATTGGCGCGCCCGCGGCGACGACTTCGCCGGCCCGCGCAAGCTGATATTGAACGCGCCCCAGCCGCGGCGAGACGAGCGTCAGATCGTCGATAATCGATTGGATGCGGTCGACCTCGGCTTCCGAGTTCGCGATCTGTGACAGGGCCTGATCGCGTTGCGAGGTGAAGCTTTGCACCGCGGCGACTGCAGAATCCAGGTTTCGCTTGCGCTGCTCAAAAGTCTGCTTGGTGATGTGGCCGCTCTTGATCAGCTCCTGACCGCGCTGGAAGTCGGATTTGGCGAATTCGAGCGCGCTCTGACGGGAGGCGATTTCCGCTTCCGCCGCGGCGAGCGCGTCGTTGGCTTTCTTTACGTTCGCGTTGGCGGCGCGCAGCTGCGCTTCGTATTCCGGCGAGGTGAGCTTTGCGATCACCTGCCCTTTGGTGACGCTCGAGCCTTCCTCCACGGTCACTTCGGCAAGGCGGCCTGCATATTTTGAAGACACGTCGACCTGGGTCGCTTCAATGCGTCCGTTCGATTTGACGATGCCGTCCGGCAGCGTCTGGCCCCGGAGGCGGGCGATCAGATTCCTGATGGGGCCTTGGGCATGCGCCGACGAAGTCCATGAGACGCCGCCCCGTGGATCGCCGCTCACGGAGAGCGCGCACGTTCCGAGTCCCAGCACAAGGGCTGATGCGGCAACGCGCTGACGAAAGGTCATTCTGGGTCTCCTCCGCACGTCATCCGTACCTGGCCTATCACCAGCGGGACCCGAAATCTTATAGCGGAGCATGGCTCCGCGCGAAACGCGACGCGACGGCGAACCTGACGCTTTCGGGCCGCCCATCCCGCTCCAAGCCCTCTGTGCTTAATAAGCACAGAGGTGCATGATGTAAACAATCGCCGGGAGGAGAAAATGGCTGCGACAAAACGTCCGAACAAGGCAAGGAAGGTCGAAAACGAGAATGCCTCGGAAGCTCAAGACCAGTTTGGCCGCAAGGACTATGAGCGTGAACTCGCGCGCCTGCACGGTGAACTCGTGAAGCTGCAGCTCTGGGTCGTCGCCAAGGGACTGAAAGTCGTCGTCTTGTTTGAAGGTCGCGACGGCGCCGGCAAGGGCGGGGTCATCAAGGCGATCACCGAGCGGGTCAGCCCGCGCGTCTATCGCGTCGTCGCGCTGCCGGCGCCGACCGAGCGCGAAAAGTCGCAGATGTATGTTCAACGTTACATGCGGCACCTGCCTGCCGCGGGCGAGATCGTGATCTTCGACCGCAGCTGGTACAACCGCGCCGGCGTCGAGCGGGTCATGGAATTCTGCTCGATGGAGCAAGTGAAGCGCTTTCTCGAGCTGACGCCGCCGGTGGAGAAAGCGATCGTCGAGTTGGGGATCATCCTCATCAAATACTGGCTCGAGGTGAGCGAGGCGGAGCAGACCCGCCGGCTCGAGGCGAGGATCAGCGATCCACGCAAGGTGTGGAAGCTATCGCCTATGGATCTCAAGTCCTATAGCCGCTGGTACGACTATTCGCGCGCGCGAGACGACATGTTCAAGGCAACCGACACGGCCTGGGCGCCGTGGCATCTCGTGCGTTCGGACGACAAACGGCGCGCGCGTCTGAACGTCATTTCCCACCTCTTGAAGGAGGTCCCGTACGAGAAGCTGCCGCGCGATAAGCCGACGTTGCCGAAGCGGCAGAAGGCGCAAGGATACGTCGAGCCCGATTATCCCTATAAGTTGGTGCCGGAACTCGAATGGCCCGTCAGATAACAGCGCCTCTCCTTCACCACCGCTGCACGCCCATGAAAGTATTGTGGATCGGGGTGGGCTGGTCAAACCGATGAGGGAAGGCGCCATACGCCTTTTGGCGCCGCGCGGGCCGACCGTGGGGATAGAGCGTAAGCTGGTCGTGCCGCATCGGGACCTTGTGGCCTTGCGCGCTCTTTGGCTTGCCGGGCGTGTGCAAAACGGTCTGGGCGGCCGCCGCCGGAAACAGCAAGGCGGAACATGCCATCAAAGCAACGACCGTCGAGAGCGTTGAGATGCGTTTCATCGTGTCCAACCCTCGACGGCGACATCAATGGCTTACTGGCAGTGGGCGCCCGCCACGTGCGAGCTTCGATCAGAGCACCTGCTCCCCGAGCGCGACCTCGGCGAGCGGCGACAGCAGGATGACCTCCGAGCGCCCATTCTTCGCTCCCAGGATCAGCTCCTCGGACTGGAAGCCCGCAATGTTGCGCGGCGGCATGTTGACGACGCAGACAACCAGCCGACCGACGAGGTCAGCCTCCGAATAGCTGGTGATCTGCGCGCTCGACCATTTCCTGCCGAACGGGCCGAAGTCGACCTCGACCTTGTAGGAGGGATTGCGCGCCTGCTCGAATGGTTTGACCGCGACAATGCGGCCGACGCGCATGTCGACCTTGGCGAAGTCGTCGTAGACGATCGGCGCCTTGTCCATCAGGCCTTTAGCGCTTGCTGGTGCGCCTGAACAAGAGCCGCCAGGCTCTCGAATCGGAAGTCGTACCTGGGCGTCCGGGCGAGAGCCATGGTCGCGCCCGAGCCCTCCTGACCGTGGCGGCGATGAATCCAGCATGAGGTGAGCCCCTGCGCGTTCGCCGGCGCGTGGTCATGGAAGAGGCTCTCGGCGGTGTGCAGGATCGCACTCTTCTCAATCCCGATCGTCTCGAGCTTGGCGAGCATGTATTCGAAATTGCGGGCGCAGGGCTTGTACGACCCGCAATCCTCGGCGGTGTAGACGGCGTCGAAATCGACGCCGAGCTTTTCGTTGCTGAAGGAAAAGCTTTCGTTGTCCACGTTCGACAGGATCGCGAGCTTGTAGTGCCGCTTCAGATATTGCAGCGACGCAACGGTGTCGGCGAACGCGGGCCAGTTCCGGATTGACCGGCCATAAGCGACGCAGTCGGTCCAGCTTGTGGCGACGCCCCATTCCTCGGCCAGGTGCCGATAAACCGTCGCCAGCAGGTCGCGATAGACTTTCGCTGGCGTCTGGACTTGCTGCGAAGATTCATGGCGCGCGTGCGCCTCGAGAATGTCATCGCGTGTGAGTTTCCGCGACGCTTTGCTCGTCAGAGGTTGGAGCGCCTCGACCATGCCCGTTTCCCAGTCGATCAGCGTGCCATAGCAATCGAAGGTGAGGGCCTTGAAGTCGGTGAGCTTCGCCCCCGGCTTTGCACTCGATGCTGGTGAACTCAAGGATGTCATTTGGATGTTGGTGGAGCCAGACGGAATCGAACCGACGACCTCTTCAATGCCATTGTAAGGCCTGTCATCCGTAGTCCGGCGCCGAATGTATCCGAAAGTTGCGAGATCGATTGAAATAATGGAGATTTCTCTCGGTCATCATTACCCGGCGTATCCCCAAGCCTTCCTTTATTTCCCAACCTGTGGTATCGGTTTGGTATCGTTGCCTCCCTTTCGAGAAAACCAGGCTCAATGGTAGCACTCAAATCAAAAATCACGAAGCGCATGGTTGACTCCGTACGTGCGCCGGTTGTCGGGGAGACGAGGATTTGGGACACGGAAGTTAGGGGCTTTTTTCTCCGCGTCTATCCCAGCGGGCGAAAAGTGTACGCGCTGAAATGCAGGGTTGGGGGGCGACAGCATATTCACACCCTTGGCGTTCACGGCTCGCCTTTGACGCCGGATCAAGCCAGAGTAGCGGCGGCCGAGGCTCTTTGGCGGGCGAAGAATGGCGAGGACCCGAGCGCGGGGAAAAAGGCCGCCAAAGAGGCGCTCATGGTCGCGGGGCTCATTGATCGCTACTTGATGGACGGACCCGCTGCGAAACTCGCCAAGCGCACGAGCACTTGGAAAATCGACGCGGCTAACCTCAATCGGCACATTCGACCAATTCTCGGCGGCAAGGTCGCGAGTGCTGTGACGAAAGTGGACGCGACGCATGCGCTCAGGGATATTGCGTCCGGCAAGACTGCAATCGATGAAAAGACGAGACCGCGCGGCCGCGCGCGCGTCACCGGTGGGAAAGCAACTGCGCGACGCACCGCGGCGGTCGGCGATGTTTGCGTGGGGTATCGAACACGGCTTAGTCGAGACGAACCCATTCGGCGGCATCAAGCTCAATCGGGCGCCGGTTCGCGAACGCTTCCTGTCGAAGGACGAGGCGGTGATGTTCCTCGACGCGATCGCGGACCTTCAAAGCAAATCCTTGTTGTCGGACACGTTCGCCGACGCCCTCCGTCTCCTGCTTCTCACTGGAGCCCGCAAAACTGAAATTCTTGGATTGCGATGGTCAGAGGTTGATTTACTTCGAAATGTTCTCGTCCTCCCACCGGAAAGGACGAAAGCGGGAGGGAAGACCGGCGAGCGGCGCGTTTCTCTATCCGCGCCCGCCCTCGAAATCCTTTCTAGGCGGATTGCGAGGTCGGATGCGGAAATGCCGGCAACGGGGAGCTTCTTCGTTTTTCCTGCGGCGCGGGGCGATGGTCACGCTATTGGGCTGCGACGGGCGCTCACCAAAGTATGCGCCAAGGCGAATCTCGAGGGACTGAGAATTCACGACTTGCGCCATTCGTTCGCTAGTTTCGCTGTCGCAGACGGGGCCAGTTTATTCCTCATTGGCAAGCTGCTCGGGCACGCGAACGCCCGCACAACCGAGCGGTACGCCCACTTGTCCAACGATCCGCTGCAGGAAGCGGCGGATCAAGTCGGCCGCAGGATCATGGGAGGGACGAAACAGGGCGGGAAGGTCATTCCACTGGCCACGGGCGGTGCCCCGCAGGGCACGCGAAGGCCGACCAAAGGCCGCTCGTCGAGGAAGATCGTGGGCGGTAGGGCGGCATGCCACCAGATCGGTGATCTTTAGGCCGCTGGCCGGACGCGCAGCGCAGGGGTAGATCGGTACGCTCGCGCTGCCGCACCACCGCGATCGTGTTGCCGGCTTCCGCACGGTTCTGCAACGCAGGCGCCGCGTCGTTGGGAAGATCATTTAGCAACCGGCCGGCCGCCGCCAATAGAAACGCGTACGTACCTTGCCGGCCTCCAATTGTCGGCGGCAATGCACCCGGATTGTGCTGTCCGCTGAGTTGACTCGTCCGTTCCTAAACCGCGGCATCCGTGTTTGTCGCACGTTCGACCGGGTCGCTGGTCAACCGTCAAGCTGCGCTGAAGGAGCAGCTGCCGCGTCCGAAGAACGACCGTCGGCGAGGATTTGACGGGTCTGGTTCCACAGTCCGGCGGACTATTTGTCGCGCTGTCGCTCAGGGACTGCTCCAATGGGCCATCGTGCTCTGGAGGCAGTGAGCGAGGATTGTGTGTGTCGTAGGGTTCGACGCCGTTGAGCTTGCAGGTCTCGATCAGCGAGCACAGCACAGTCCATCGCCTGCCGCCGCCGTCGCTGCCTGCAAGAGATTCTTCGTTCCGAGAGCAATCGCCCGTTCATTCTGCCCGTGTCCGGGCTGAGGTCGAGGTCCATTATCGCTGGCACGCGCTGTACGGCCGACGCCTACGGCTGCATTACAGCGAGGTCCGGGACGGCACGCGGCTGAGCTTTGTCGAAGCGGGCCCCGGCGTGGTCATCGTGATGCCGAGCTGGATGCTGGATCCGGCGGCCTGCGCCGCCACGACGTTCGGCGCGCCGCAGGTCGATTGAGCCGCGCTCGAGGACTTGAGCGGGCTCCTCATTGATCGCGGCTTTCGGCGAAGCTCCTCCGGCGAAGTCCGAGTCGCCGAGGAGGAGCCGAATGAAGCGCCTGCAAGAGATGATCGAAGCAAAGCCGAGACCCGACGTCCCACGCCAGCTCGTTATCGGTTCTAGGCGCCGCAGCTGTGAATGATGCAGCCAGCGGAACGCCAAAGGATCGTCTCGAGTCTGGCCACCCTCCTAATGCAGACGGCGGGCGACGACCCACTGGAGGAGGACGGCGATGATGGGCGCTGACCTTCTTCCCACGACGGTTCTGAAGCGGAAAGCTGTCGAGTACGTCAGGCTATCGACGCAGACCCAGGTCCAGACCAACCTCGAAAGTCAACGGCGCCAGTATGATTTGGTCGACGAAGCGCGCCGCCGAGGCTTCCGTGACGTGGAGGTCATCGACGATGATCTCGGGCGATCTGCGAGCGGGACGATGGCGCGGCCAGGGTTCGACGCGGCGCGATCCAAGGCGCCGCGCGGCGAGTTGCGGATCAGCGTGCCTGTCGGTTACATCTGGGACCGCGAGATGGGCCTCGGCTTCGACCCCGACATGCGGCTCCAGGAGGCGATCCGTCTCATCTTCGCGAGGTTCCGCGAGCTGGGCAGCGCGCGGCAAGTTCTCTTGTCCCTGGCGGCGGATCACTTGCATTTTCCTCGACCGTCCGACGGCAAGCGAATGATCGCCTTCGACTGGACCCCGATCCGCTATCGCAACGTCATATCGGTCCTCAAGAACCCCTTCTACGCCGGCGCCTACATCTACGGGAAGAGCGAACACCGCACGGCGATCGTCGATGGGCGTGCGCAGAAGACCTACGGACACGAAAGGCCGTTCGAGGATTGGGAGGTCGTGCTCAAGGATCATCACGAAGGCTACATCGACTGGGCCGAGTTCGAGCGGAACCAGAAGCAGCTCGCAGCGAACGCCAGTGGCCGTGTCGGCGAGGTCAAGTCTGGTCGCGGCGGCCAGGCGCAGCTGGTCGGTCTGCTTCGTTGCGCCCGATGCGGCCGTCGCCTCAAGGTCGCCTATTATGGACGCAAGGGACGCGCCTGTCGCTGCGACAATCCAAACCTTATGCTCGGCGCCGCGCGTTGCCTGACCTTTGGCAGTTCGCGCGTCGATTCGGTACTTGCTCGCGAGCTGCTGCGCGCGGTCGAGCCGATCGCTGTCGAGGCCGCCATGGCAGCGGAGCGATTGCGCATGGAGAGAGTGAGCGAGCGGCGGCGCGTCCTGGAGCTGGACCTGCAAAAGGCCCGCTACGAGGCGTCGTTGGCCGAGCGTCGCTACGCCGCGTGCGATCCGGATAACCCGCTGATCGCAGCGCAGTTGGAGAAGAGCTGGGAAACTGCGCTTCGCCAGGTCAAAGCCTGCCAGGCCCGTCTCGAGCCGGCGGCACATGAGATGGCGCAGTCATCGACCGCCGCCGATTTCCTCGGGCTGGCCGAAGATCTGGAAACGGCCTGGGCCTCCCGGAACGTTTCGATGCGCTCATGCCAGCAACTCTTGCGCGCCCTTGTCGTCGACATCATCGCCGATGTCGACGAAGCCGCCCGCAATGTCATTTTGACGATCCATTGGCGCGGCGGCCAACATTCCCAGCTTCGAATCCGCAAACCCAGGAGTGGTGAGCACGGTTGCAGGACGCCCGACGAAGCCCTGGCGGTCATGCGCAGCATGGCGGCCCGTTGGTCCGACGAGCATATTGCGGCGTCGCTGAATCGCATGGGCATGCGAACTGGTCAGGGCAAAACGTGGACTGCGCGTCGGGTCACCTCGCTACGACAGGTGCATGGTATGCACGCCTATCTTTCCGCGAAGAAGGATGGCGAGTGGCTGACAATGCGGGATGCGGCAGAAGCCCTCGGCGTCTCACGCCATACGATGCGCCGTCTCGTCCAGGCCGGCGTGCTGCCCGCCGCACAAGTCGTGCCGGACGCCCCTATCAAATCCGCTCAATGCCGCAAATCTGGGCCGAGCCAACCACCACCGATGCCCAGCGTAAGGCTTTGCTGCGGTGCCTTGTCGACAAAGTCGTACACGACCGCGGCGAGCACGACGTCGCCACCGTCCGAATCGTTTGGTGTGGCGGGGCGTGACCAACCTTGCGGTCCCGAGAAGGGTCAACGCTGTCGCCAAGCTGGCGCGAGGGGCCGAAACGCGCGATCGTGTGCTCACCCTCGCGGGCTCTGGCCTGTATGACGATCAGATCGCCGCCGTCCTCACAAGCGAGGGGCATCGTTCTTCCCAACAGTGACGATGGGGTTCTTCCGATCACGGTCCAAGAATCAGGCATGCCGCCGGTATTCGAGTAAGTCAGCCACGAACTCGATGGACCCATGATGACGACGTGCTGACGCCACCCGAACTGGCCGCCAGGCAGAGAATCCCGGTAAACTGGCTCTACGTGCAGATCAGGAAGGGCAGGCTTCTGGTGAATCGTCAGCCGACCGGAGCTTATCTCTTCAACAACATTGCCGAGGTCCTCGACGGCGTTCAAAATCTACGACTCCACAAGATCGACCACTTCGATCTCAGAATTTGTCAGCCTCACCAGGAGGGGCATCAACATGCGTGATCGATCAGCACGGCGAGCTGCGCTGGAGAGAGCGTCACCGTACCGCCGGGATCGCTCATTCGCGGCCAGATGAAACACCCTGATGACCGTTGCCGTCCCAGAACAGGATCTTCAGCTTGCGAGCGCTCTTCCCCCGGAACGCAAACAAATGGCCGGAGAAGGGATCCTTTGAGGTGCTCCTGGACAAGCGTGGCGAGCCCATCAAGACCTTTGCGCATGTCGGTGTAGCCCAGCGCCAGAGGCACCTTCATCGCCGGCTGGAACGATCATCATCGGTTCGTCTCCGGCTCGGCGCCCATCCGCGGAACTGCATCGGGATCGCCGCTCGCCATCACGAACATCCGCCGTCCGTCCTGCGATTCGACTGCAATCATTCCGCTGGGCGCCTGCAGAAGTCCTTGCAGCAGAACTGGTCCTGATGGTCGATCGGATGATCCGCTGTCCAAGACCATCGATGACAATTCGGTCGATTTGTCTCGGCTAAAGCCGAGCTCCGCCCCCCAGCAAAAGAGCACTCTCGCGGCGACGCCGCAAGCCCGCGCCACTCCACTAACCGTTGATCCTGGCTGCTCGCTCTCCAGCACGACTGTGAGCTTTTCTTCCGCGCTGAACTTGCGGCGCCGCCGTTGTTCGCGGCCAGATGCCTCTTCTGTCGCGCTTGTCAACCCAAAATCGGCGCGCGACGCCTTAGTGATATCCTTAGGGCTATCACTAAGCAGAGCGCGTGCGCTCGGATGAAGATGCGTTCGCCAGTCGATCTCGACGTCGCCAACTTCGAAAAGGCTGCGCCATCGCTTCAAGCTGTGCAATGACAGACGATGCGCTTTGGCATAAGCTTGCGCGCTCATCCCGGCCCAGGTCATCGCCTCGACGTGCATCGCCCAGTAAGCCTGGACGGCCTTGGACCGCATGTCGGCCGACAGGCGAATCTGCCTTTTACGTCGGCGTTCGCGCTGTTCCTCCCGCAACAATTCGGCCTTCGTTTGCAAGGCTTTTTCGTTCATCAGAGCCTTCCGCCAGCGCAGGAACGTCGTCTCAGTGAGCCGATGTTGCGCGCAATAGCGAGGCTGCGACACGCCGCTGCGCTGCCATGCCTCCATGTGAATCGACCACCATTCACATCGAACTTTGTTCTGGAAATGTTTCGAAGCCACCGGAGATACTCCAATGCCGTAGAGAACCCGAAATGGTACGAAAACGCACTACTGAAGAGCCTGTGCAGAGACCGGACGCTCACGACCCCCGATTAAGAGGGCCGGTGTCATCGCGCATGACGCAACGCCGCTGCCCCCCAAACGCACCTTCAAGAGGCGTTTGGACGGTGAAAAGATGGCCGTCACCGGCGCCGATTCTCGGCCGCCGAGCCGACGAAAGGTAGCGGCGATGGCTCATTTTGCGGGACTGGATGTGTCGATCGAAGAGACAGCGGTGTGCGTCGTCGATGACCAGGGAACGGTGCTGATGCAATCTTCCGTGGCGACCGAGCCGGAGGCCATTGCCGAGGCGCTGGCGCCGTTCACGGCCACGCTGCGGCGCGCCGGGCATGAGGCGTGCGCTGTCGCCCTGGCTGCATCCAGGGCTGCTCGCGCTCGGCGTGCCGGTCGTTTGCCTGGAGACTCGTCAAGTGCGCGCCGCGATGTCGGCCCAGCGCAACAAGACCGACGCCACCGATGCGTTGGGGCTGGCGCATCTGATGCGAACCGGCTGGTTCCGCCAGGCGCATGTCAAGACCGAGGGCGCCCATCGGTGAAGCTGCTCCTGACTCATCGCCGCAATTTGAAACGCAAGTTCCTCGACCTGGAAAACGCCATCCGCCACTCGTTGAAGAGCTTCGGCGTGAAGCTGCACAAGGTCACTCGCGGCGGCTTCGATCAGGCGGTCCGCGACGCCTGCGCAGGGGATGCGCTCACCACCGAACTGATGGACTGCATGCTGACGGCGCGCGCGGTGTCGTGGCGGCAATATCTCAAGCTGCACAACTTGGTGGTCCGGCTGGTGGCGCGCGATGAGCTCTGCCGGCGCTTCATGGCGATCCCCGGCGTCGGCCCTGTGACCGCCTTGACTTTCAGCACGGCGATCGACGACCCCAAGCGCTTCCGGCGCTCGCGCGACGTCGCCGCCTATTTCGGCCTGACGTCCAGGCGATGGCAGTCGGGCACGTCGATCGACGTGCAGGGCCGCATCAGCAAGGCCGACGATCCCGAGGTTCGCCGCGCGCTCTACGAGGCCGCGAGCGCCATGCTGACGCGCTACAAGGGCAAGACGGCGATCAAGAGCTGGGGCCAGAAGATCGCCTAACGTTGCCAAAAGAAGGCGGTCGTCGCGGTCGTCCGCAAGCTGGCCGTGGTGATGCATGCGATGTGGCGCGACGGCACGTTCCATGCGGATCGGCCGCACGCCGACGACACGTCCGACGCCGCGCCGACGGCGAAGGATCGCAAGCATCTCGGCGCCTACGCATGACGCTTGGAGATCCCTTCAACTGCAAATTGGCGCAAATTGAGCGCCTGAGGAGATCCGCTCCGGCGGATGAGGACTGGTGCAGACCACGGACGACGGGAAGCTCGATATCTTGCCTGTGGCCGGAGCGATCCTGGACCACGCTCGCTTGCCTGTGATGCTGCCCCGGCAATCCGATGCCGACATGCGCCGCGACGGATCGACGACCGCAAAGACGGTCCCCAACCCGCCGTCGATGAGCGCGGAAGAGTGCACGGCGCCCCAGGACTCGCAGGCCGAACATGGATCGACCAGGTGGTTGAGTATGGAGCGTATAGTTTCGTATAACAGCGCAAATTCGGATACAATGGAGAGCAGGAGGCGAAGATGGCCGAGAAGAGAAAGAGACCCCCGAGTAAGCGTCCGGCGGCGACACGTTGATCAGGGCTTGACGTGATCCTCGGCGCGCCAGGCCCACGGCAGCAGTTCATCGAGACGGTTGATCGGATATCCGTCGACCATGCGCTCGAGCACATCCTTCAGATATGCATAAGGTTCGACGCCGTTGAGCTTGCAGGTCTCGATCAGCGAACAGAGCACCGCCCATCGCCTGCCGCCGCCGTCGCTGCCCGCAAAGAGATGATTCTTCCTTCCGAGAGCGACCGGTCGAATCGCGCGCTCGACAGGGTTCGTGTCCAACTCGACGCGGCCGTCGTGCAAGAAGCGGGTCAGACCATGCCAGCGCGCCAACGCGTAACGGATCGCTTCAGCGAGCGTGCTTCGTCCCGACAGCAATGGAAGCTGCGCCTCGAGCCAGGCGCGCAGGGCGTCGACGATCGGCTTGGAGCGAGAGCGACGAGCCGCAAGCCGCTGTGCAGGCGACTGACCGTGAGCGTCCGCTTCGACGGCATAGAGTTCGCCGATGCGGCGCAGCGCCTCGACCGCGATCGGCGCGTTCGTGGCCTGCGCCACGTCATAGAACTTGCGTCGCGTATGGCTCCAGCAAGCCGCGAGAACGACGTCCCCTCTCTCCGCCAGCGGCTCGAACCCGGCGTAGCCGTCGACATGAAGAACGCCGCTGAACCGCTCGAGATGCGAGGCCGGTCGTTCGGCTTTGCGGTCCGGCGCATATACATAGACCGCGGCCGGCGGCTCCGGCCCGCCCCACGCCCTTTGCTCGCGGGCGTAGACCCAAAGCCGTCCCGTCTTGGTGCGCCCTCGGCCTGGATCGAGCACCGGCACGGGCGTGTCGTCGGCGAACAGATGGTCCGACGCGAACACGTTCCTGGCAAGACGCTCGTGCAGCGCCTCGAGCCACCAGCAGGCCCCGCCGACCCATCCAGCCAGCGTCGAACGTGGAAGATCGATTCCATGGCGGGCGAAGATTTGCGACTGCCGATACAAGGGCGTGTGATCGCAATATTTGCTGACCAGCACCTGGGCAAGCAGCGCAGGCGTCGCCAGGCCGCCGGCGATCGGCCGTTCCGGGGCCGGCGCCTGCGCCACCGTCTCGCAAGTCCGACAGGCGTATTTGGGACGCGTGGTGCGGATGACGCGCAGCTGCGCCGGAACCCAATCCAGCATCTCGCTCACGCTCTCGCCGATGACATGCAGCGCGCCGCCGCAGCAAGCGCAGATCATGCTCTCAATATCGAGGCGGACCTCTTCGCGCGACAAATGGGCGGGCAACGGTTTGCGACGGGAGGGCCGTTCGCCTGCTTGCTTTTCGTTACGCAGACGCTTCTCTTCCTCGCAGGCGAGGTCGCTGTCGATCTCTTCAAGCGCGAGCGCAAGCTGATCGGGATCAAGGCGCTCGGACCGACGGCCAAACTGCGCCCGCTGCAACATCTTGATGATCGACTTGAGGCGCTCGATCTCGCCGTCGCGGTGCTCGACGGCGACGGCCATATCGCGAATGAGATGCTGCAGAAGAGCCGGTTCGGCAGGCAAATTGTCGACATCGAACCGCATGTCCAAAGCTACCCGAATCGCCTGATTCGAAGAAGCGAATTCGTTCGATTCTATGCGGGTTTCCGCAGTTTTTTAGCCTGCCAAGGCGGGCTTCCATACGCGTTCCGGCGCGCGCCAGTCGATGCCCTCGATCAGCATGGCGAGCTGCGCCGGCGTCAACGTGATCGAGCCGTCGTAGCCCGCCATCGTCGGCCAAACAAAGGCGCCCTGGTCGAGCCGCTTGCTGAACAGGCAGAGCCCGTTTCCGTCCCAGAACAGGATTTTCAGCATCGACGCCTTCTTGCCCCGGAAGGCGAACAGGTGGCCCGAGAACGGATCCTGCTTCAGCGTTTGCTGCACCAGCATGGCGAGTCCGTCGAGGCCTTTGCGCATATCGGTGTAGCCCAGCGCCAGGTGCACCTTCACGCCCGCTGGGACGATCATCATGGCGCCGCTCCTTCACCGATGACCTGCTCACGAACGGCGTATGGATCGACGCCGGCAGGCGCGAAGACGCGCCGGCCGTCAGGCAGGTCGATCGCCGTCATTCCGTCCGGCGGCTGCACGAGATCACGCAGCCGAAGGATCGCCGGCGCGTCGTCAGTGAGCGCGACGGGCGCAAGCTTCGCGCGCTTCCGCTGCGCCACGCCGAACTGCACGCGCCAGCGGAACAGCAGGCCCGTGACAATTCCGTGCTTGCGCGCGACCTGCGAGACGCTGACGCCGGTCTGGTCGCTCTCCAGCGCGATGGCGCGCTTCTGTTCGTCGGTGAAGAAGCGCCGCAGAGGCTGCCGAGGCGGCGCCGGATCGTCGCTCGGCGGAGCTGTCAAGCCCGTTTCCGGCGGCGTTCCGTTAGCACTAGTGCCAGCAACCGGACGGGCTGAGGGATGAAGATGCGCTCGCCAGTCGATATCCACCTCGCCGTCGTCCAGCCGATCGCGCCACTTGCGCAGAGAGGTCGGCGACAAACGCAAGGCGGCGGCGTACTCCCGTACGCTCATCCCGCTCCAGTTCATCGCCTCCACGTGCATCGCCCAGAACGCCTGGACCGCGCGATTGCGCATGTCCGTGCTCACGCCGAAACGAAAGCGGGCGCGCCTCTTCTGGCGCTTTTCCTGAGCCTCGCGGCGCTGCTGACGACGCAGTTCCGCCTGATATTCCGCATGCTTGCGAGCCGCTTCCTTGCCGACCAGGTAGCTCAGCCAGCGACCGAACGTTGTCGTCGTCAGACCATGCTGACGGCAATACTTCGCCCGGCTCAGCCCGCTCTGACGCCAAGCTTCGATGTGAACCAGCCACCAGGATTGACGCGCCTTGTTCTCGAAACGTCTCAAATTCACCGGAGCTCCTCCACGCTGCGAAAGAGCCCGACATGCCGCGCAATTGCACTCCCCAAAGTACGTGCAGAGACCGGACGCTTACGTCCGGACCACGGAAGGCAAGATAAAAGCGCCGCCTCCGGCCGGGCGCATGTGTTTGGTTGGATTAGAGATTTTCGACATCCAGCCAATCCGATCTGCTGGCGCTTCCGCCCGAAACGCGAACGATTTCAATGTTCCGAGCGCCATCCTTCGGACCGGCAAAAGCGCTCCGGGCCATGACGATGCATGACGATGACTTCAATCCGCGCCCCGGCCGTATCCGTCACGGCAACCAGGGAGCCAAGCGACCGAAAAGCTTCGCCGGCGAGGTCGTGCGGGCCGCGAAGAAGGCGGGCTACCGAGGTCGGGCCTTCGGGAAAAGTGGCGGTCCTGGAGGCAGATCGACCTTCGGCCGCGGAAGGCGGGCGCTGTCGCTCGCGTCCCGCTCGCCCCAACGGCGCGTAGTCGTCATGGCTCGGGTCGTGCGCCACCGCGGTGGCCGTCTTCGTTCGGCGCCGCTGTCCAAGCACGTCGCCTATCTCAAACGCGACGGCGTCACCCGCGATGGCGCGGGCGCCCGGATGTTCGATCCGACTTCTGACGACGCGGACACAAAGGCTTTCGTCGAAAGGTGCGAGGAGGACCGCCATCATTTCCGGTTCACCGTGTCGCCAGAAGATGCAGGCCAGATGGCCGATCTTCGCGCCTTCACTCGGGAACTGATGGCCGATGCGGGCCGCGACCTCGGCGCCAAGCTTGATTGGGTCGCGGTCGATCACTGGAACACTGACAATCCTCACATCCATGTGCTCGTCCGCGGCCGCGCCGACGACGAGCACGACCTGGTCATCAGCCGCGAGTACATCAGCAATGGTCTTCGCGGCCGCGCAGCGGAGCGGGTCACACTGGAATTGGGGCCACGCAGCGAGTGGGAGATCCGCGATGGACTTGAGAAGGAGGTGGACGCCGAGCGTTGGACGAGCCTAGACAGATCGCTCCGCGACATGTCCGACGAGGGCGGCGGCGTCATCGATCTTCGCCCGGTAAGCGCCGGCGAAGACCCCGAACTGGGCCGGTTGATGATCGGCCGCGCCGCCAAGCTCGAACGGCTCGGCTTGGCCGAACAGATCGGGCCCGCGCAGTGGACTATGAAGCCGGGGCTCGAGCCAGCCTTGCGCGATCTCGGCATCCGCGGCGACATCATCAAAACGATGCACCGAGCGTTGAGCGCATCGGACCGCGAGCCCGACGTCGCCGGCTTCGCGCTTCACAGCGACCAAGCGGCCTAGCCAGTCTTGGGACGGTTGGTGGAGCGCGGACTGCACGACGAACTGAAAGGCGCCGCGTACGCGATCATCGAAGGCGCCGACGGGCGCACGCACTATCTCGTCTTCTCCGACCTGGAGATGACCGGCGACGCCAAGCCGGGAGCCATCGTTGAGACGCGGGTCTATGCCGATGCCGTCGACCACAAGCGCCTGCCGCTCGCCACCCGATCGGACCTCACGATCGACGCGCAGGTCTCCGCGCGGGGCGCAACCTGGATCGACCGCCAGCTACTCACCAAGCAATTCGCGTTGAGCACCGGCGGCTTCGGCGCGGAGGTTCGGGATGCCATGGACCGGCGGATCGATCATCTCGCCGAACAGGGTCTGGCCCGACGGCAAGGCCAAAGGGTTATTTTCGCTCGCGATCTTCTCAACACGCTACGCCGACGCGAGCTCGAGGAGGTCACCGCCAAGCTATCTGCTGAGACTGGGCTTGCCCATCGCCCGTCCGCCGAAGGCGAGCATGTCTCGGGCGTCTATCGCCAGCGCGTCACGCTCGCGTCGGGGCGTTTCGCCGTGATCGACGACGGTCTTGGTTTCCAGCTCGTCCCGTGGCGACCGGCGCTGGAGCAGAGGTTAGGTCAGCAGGTATCAGGCACGTTAACCCCTCGCGGGGGGGTCGAGTGGAGCTTCCAGCGCAGTCGCGGCCTCGGTATCTGACTCACCGGGGAGGTGTCTAGATCGAAGTCACGGCCGCTTTGGCAGCGCTCGCCCAATCGACACGGCTCCAGACATTCCGTCTGCTGGTTGCCCGCGAGCCAGAAGGGGTGCCCGCCGGTGAACTGCCGCGTCTTATCGAAGTCCCCCAGAACACAATGTCCGCGCACCTTGCCCTTCTCGCTCGCACGAAGCTGATTGTCGGTGAGCGCCGGAGCCGTTCCATCATCTACCGCGCAAACCTCAACGGCTTCCGTCAGCTGATGTTGTTCCTACTGAGGGATTGCTGCGGCGGACGCCCTGACTTGTGCGCACCGCTCGTCGCTGACCTTGCCCCGTGTTGCCCACCCATGGAGGCTTTTCATGGCTGAGCGCATCTTCTATGTTTTGTTCCTATGCACGGCATCAGCGCGCGATCGATTCTAGCGGAGTCGAATGTTGCGTAAGGACGGAGGCGGACGGTTCAACACCTACTCGGCCGGAAGCCGTCCAAAAGAGGCCGCTTACCGCCGTGAGATACGCCTTCAGATGCGTCGAGTCGATCATGATGCGATCAGACTTCGGGCCTTGGTTCGCGCTGGAAGATTCGATTGAAGACACCCCAGTCGGAACCAGGGGAAGAAGCCGTTGTAGAGCCTCTTTTGCGGCCTGTCGACTTGGGTAAATCCCTCCATTTCCGCCATTGCGGATCACCTAAGCAACGCAGCGCGCATCTAGCCGGCCTGGGTCTATCGATGCGCGAAGAACGGAAGGCACTTAGTTGACTACGGACTTCGCAGCCAAAATCCATCGCAAGAAGCCTCAAAGCAAATGGATGCGCGAAGCCTTGGCGCGGCCCAATGGCAAGAGGTCGAAGGTTCGCGCCCATGTAGAACACGTCTTCGCGCAACAAAAGGGCCCGATGGACCTGGTAGACGTAGCCGCCGGGAACCAAGGAGAGAATCCCGGCACTCGCCCTGCTGCACCAGGCGCGGCCCGCGATATCTGCTGCCTGAGGCCAAGCGCCCTGTCTCGGCGAGTGAAGTGCATGCTAGCGCGCGCCGCGATAAGGATATGCCGCTTCCGTAAAGACCAGGCGGATAGATACGTTGACAGGGCCCATCAATATCTGGATGTCCGCTCACGCGCTAGCGATCCTTCAAAGCCTTATCGTCGTCGGCGCAGCTAACGGGGCGCCCGTCTTGCTCGTCCGGCTGCTGGGGCCGCGCTTTGGTCATCCAATCGACGGTGGAATCGTGTTGCGTGACGGCCATCCTCTATTCGGTCGTTCCAAGACTTGGCGAGGCATCGCCGCAGCTGTTCTTCTTGCCGCCTGCGCCGCAGCCCTCATGAGTTTGCCGTGGCGGCTGGGCGCGCTCGCTGCTGCTTGCGCAATGGCAGGCGATTGCATCTCGTCCTTCGTTAAACGGCGGTTCGGGCTCGAGCCGAGCAGCATGACGCTCGGTCTCGATCAGGTCCCTGAATCGCTGTTTCCTGCGGTCGCTTGCAGCGCTTACTTGCCGCTTCGTCCGCTCGACGTGGCCTTGATCGTGCTTGTGTTCTCGGTTGGGGAGTTGGCGATGTCGCGGCTCTTCTTCGCTGTCGGCTTGCGGGATCGTCCCTACTGAGGGACGCCGCGCACAAACTGGTGCAGCGTGATCTCCGGCCGATTGTTGAAACGAACGGGAACGACTGAGGACCCCGCCCCCACGGACGTATAGCCCGCCATGCCCACATGTCGCCACGCGCCAGCGCCGAAAGCGCGGGGCAAATCGGCTTCGAGCAGGATAGGAATGCCGCCGGGCAAGCAGATCTGCCCGCCGTGCGTATGTCCGCTCAGCATCAGGGCGAAACCAGCGTGGGCGGCCTGCCGGTAGATTTCCGGAGTGTGCGAGAGCAGGACAGAGACATACCCTTGGGGGATCTCCGCGGCCGCTTTTTCGATGTTGTCGGCGCGATAAAAATGCGCGTCGTCGACCCCCGCGAGATAGATCGATGCGCCGCCACGGTCGATGGCGGTGCATTCGTTGAGCAACATGCGGATGCCTAGCGCCTCCAGGTCAGGCACCATGGCAATCAAATCGTGGTTGCCGAGGACCGCATAAATGTCGCCGCGTAGCGCTTCACATAGGCGCGCGACCCCCTCGAGGCAGGGCCTCCAATCGCCGTGGGTGCGTCCGCGATAATCGCCCGTCAGCACACAGAGGTCATAAGTGAGATCATGTGCGAGTTCGGCCGCCCGCTGCATGGCGGGGCCGCTAAGGTCCGCATGCAGGTCGCTCAGATGCAGGACCGTGAAACCATCGAAAGCGCTTGGCAAATTCGGAAGACGCACAACGTTGCGCCGCACCTGCACCTCGCGTGCGTTAGCTCGGCCTCGCCAATAGGTTCCCGTTACGCGAAGCGCTATCTCGATCATCGCCTGCATCAGGGGCAAGTTCTCGAGATGCAAGAAGCTGAGCCCCTGGCCAAAAGCCTGCGCCTCGTGCTCGCGCTCCATGCCGAGACGGAGCTGTGCATGAAACGGCCCGAGTCGCGTTTCGAGACGGCGCAACGCTTCGTCAGGATCGAGTAGGCGGCGCGTCGTCAAATATTCGGCTCCCGAGGGTCAGGGTTTAATCTGGCCTTTGCCGACGCCTTTGTACCTGCTGCTCATCTGGCAAGCGACAGGACTGTTCCAAAGCCAGTCCTGATACAGGTCGTGGGAGTCACGATGGCTCGAGAACATCTCTACACCCGGGCAACCGTACTCGATGGAGAGAATTTTGGTCTCGCGGCCGCCCGCCGAGACCAGGTCCCCCGCAGCTTTGCGAATTAGGGGTGAAGACACGAAGGTGCACAAATTGTCCGGCTCGCGTGAACGAAGCAAGAACGTTATTTTGTCGCAATAGGGGTCATCGCAGAATCTTCTCGATAGAGCACGCTAAGGGAGCGTCGACGGCCGCGCGGACGTTGCCGCTACCGAAGCCTTACGTTTTTTTCGTTTCGCGGCCTCAGCGGTCGCCTGGCTGAACAGGTGACCAGCGCGAACCGTCGTCGTTCTTCGGGCAATTCGGCGGTGTCGGCCTCGACGAATATCTCGACGGTTTCGTCGCTGGCATAAACTTCGACACGCAGCGCGCAGCCTTCGAAGTCAACTTCGTGACGCCGTCCAGATTTACCGCGAATGATTGCGTGAGACATTTGCGTTCCTTCGACAGACAGAAGGGATAGGAAGCCGTCAAAACAGGCCTGCGACATGTTCCGAGGCGGTTTGAGGGAGCGCGGCGTCGAGCGCGGTCTTGCCGAGTTTGATGCGAGCCGCAGCTTCGCGAACCGTAAGCCCCTGGGCGAGCTGGTC
>CAVSBJ010000001.1:0-383070 GCA_963726105.1 uncultured Alphaproteobacteria bacterium | reverse complement strand
CGCTTTGTCGTTCCATGCTTTTCGAACAGCCATTCTCCGGCACCGCGCAATTTCAGGCCTGTGCTGTCGATGATCAGATGAAGCGGGTCCGAGGAGGAGCGAGGCTTCTGCAAGACCTTCAATCCGCCGGCCCTGCGGCTGAGCGTTGTGTGATCGGGAACGGGCAGGTCAATCTCCAGCAATTGCATGATCGAACCGATCAAGCCTTCGGTCTGACGCAGAGCCAGGCCGAATACAGCGCGTAAGGTCAGCACCGTCTCGATCGCGAGATCAGAATAGTGACGCTGTCCGCCTGGCGTCGCACGCGGCTGAGCGCGCCAATTGCGATGGCTTCCGCGGTGAACCAGATCGTCAGGCTTCCGCGGTTTCGCAATGCGGCTTCGTAGTCCCGCCAATTCGTCACGCGGAATTTCTGCCGGGGAATATGATGTCGGCCATTGCGATGAAATTTGAAAGGCATGACGATTCTTCCCGCGCCAACGACCGGGACATTTACCGCCAAACACACTAAGATCGCGCGGAATGCGTATCTCTGCCCTAAAGCCGCTGCGCAAATTCGGCGACGTGGACAATCACCTGGCCTCAAGTTGGCGAGTTAGCCAGATATTGCCGACGGTCTTACGTGGTGTGAGGAGCAAATGCCGATCGACATAGACTCATTGAGCGAGGCGGAGTTGGTGGATCTCAATCACAGAATTGTCGAGCGATTGCGCTTTCTTCATCAGATACACGCGCATCACACCATGCTTAAATTTTCGATCGGCGATCGTGTGACGTTTGAAGACGGGCAAGGGCGTAAGGTCGAAGGCACGCTGACCCGCTACAATCGCAAATCTGTGACCGTCATTGGAACCGATGGACGGCATTGGAATATCGCGCCGGGCTTCTTGCGAAAGGCGGATCAAGCCGCCGCCTCGAAGACGCCTAACATCATCGCACTTCCTAAACGATAACCTCATGAGACGACGTAAGCGTATCCACGCACCAAAGCCGCGAGCGCCGGCGACGGACTTGGTCGGCTGATCAGAAGCAACGGATCATCGCGGAGAGCTTTGCGCCCGGCGGATCCGTTGCGGAGGTGGCGCGCCGTTATGGTCTGAACTCCAATATGCTGTTCACCTGGCGACGGCGAGAACGGGCGGACGTCAATGACGTCGGCAAGACAGTGAGCATTGTGCCGGTGAGGGTCGTGGAGGCTACGCCGACTGCGACCGCCACAGCTCCGGCCTCGATGGGTCGGATGGAGATCGTGCTTGTCGGGGGCGAGCGGATCCTTGTCGGGGCGGACGTCGACGCGACGGCGCTGGCCCGGATCGTCAAGGCGCTCGGGCGGCGATGATTCCGATCTCGAGTGGGGCGCGCGTGTGGCTAGTGACCGGCCACACCGATATGCGCAAAGGATTCGACGGTCTGGCGCTGATCGTCCAAGAAACATTGAGGCGCGACCCGCATTCCGGCCATCTCTTCGTTTTTCGCGGCCGCCGCGGGTCTCTGATCAAGTGTCTTTGGAGCGACGGCCAGGGCTTATGCCTGTTCTCAAAGCGATTGGAGCGCGGGCGATACCTGTGGCCATCGTTGGCTGACGGAACGGTGACGATCTCGACGGCCCAGCTTTCCTATCTGCTGTCGGGCATCGATTGGCGCATGCCGCAAGAGACATGGCGTCCGACGGCGGTCGGATAGGAAAAAATCGGCTGAATAAACGCAAAAAGGGGCGCCTCAAATGGCCGATTTTGTGATTCCATGTGATTCGTGGACGCCGATCTTTCCTCGCTTCCGGACGACCTCGATGCGCTGAAAGCGGCGCTGATTGCGGCGCGGGCCGAAGCTGCGGCGGAGAAGGCGTGCGCCGTGGCGGCCGTCGCGGAACTGGCGCAGGGTCGCGCGCTGATCGCGCATCTCAATCTTGAGATCGAAAAGTTGCGGCGCACGATTTACGGACCTCGCTCCGAGCGCACGGCGCGGCTGCTCGACCAATTGGAGCTTCGGCTCGAGGAGGCAGAGGCCAACGCGGCGGAAGATGATCTCGCCGCCGAACATACGAAGCCCTCCACCACGGTCAGATCCTTCGCGCGCAAGCGACCGGCGCGAAAACCGTTCCCGGATCATCTGCCGCGTGAGCGCGTGGTGATCCCAGCGCCGCAGAGCTGCCCTTGCTGCGGCTCGGCCAAGCTGTCGAAGCTCGGCGAGGACCTCACGGAGACGCTCGAGGTTATCCCGCGTCAATGGAAGGTGATCCAGACCGTGCGCGAGCGCTTCTCATGCCGCGAATGCGAAACGATCACCCAGCCGCCGGCGCCCTTCCATGTGACGCCGCGCGGCTTCGCTGGCCCCAATTTGCTGGGGATGATCCTGTTCGAGAAGTTTGGTCAACATCAGCCGCTCAATCGCCAGAGCGAACGCTACGCCCGAGAAAGCGTGGATCTTAGCCTATCGACGCTCGCTGACCTGGTCGGCGCCTGCGCCGCCGCCTTGGGGCCCCTGCACAGGTTGATCGAACGCCACGTTCTGTCGGCTGAGCGCCTGCACGGCGATGACACCACGGTTCCGATCCTGGCGAACGGCAAGACCGAAACTGGCCGCGTCTGGACTTACGTCCGCGACGACAGGCCGTTCGGCGGCAAGGACCCGCCGGCGGCGTTGTTCTACGCCTCGCGCGATCGCCGCGGCGAGCATCCTGAGCGTCATCTGACGAACTGGAGCGGCGTCCTCCAGGCCGACGCCTTCAGCGGCTACGCCAGACTTTATCCGCCCGATCGGAAACCGGGCCCGATCGTCGAAGCGCTATGTTGGAGCCACGCCAGACGCAAGTTCTTCGAACTCGCCGACATCGCCGCCAACGCGAGGCGGGGTAAGAACGCCGCGCCGATCTCGCCGATCGCGCTGGAGGCGGTCAAACGCATCGACGCCATCTTCGAGATCGAGCGCGAGATCAACGGCGTCACGGCCGAGGAGCGGCTCGCTGCGCGCCGCTCAAGGAGCGCGCCGCTCGTCGCCGCGCTCGAAGAGTGGACGCGCTCTGAACGCGCCAAGCTCTCCCGGCACAATGCCGTCGCTAAGGCCATCGATTATATGCTCACCCGTTGGCCGGCCTTCTCCCGCTTCCTCGAAGACGGGCGTATCTGTCTTACGAACAACGCGGCGGAAAGAGCGCTGCGCGGTCTGGCCTTGGGAAGAAAGTCATGGCTCTTCGCGGGCTCGGAGCGCGGGGCTGAGCGCGCCGCGATCATGTACACGCTGATTCAGACCGCAAAGCTCAACGACATCGATCCGCAGGCTTGGCTCGCCGACACTCTTTCCAAGATCGCCGAGACGCCGCAGACCCGGCTCGGCAAACTCCTACCCTGGAACTGGATGTCCGACCGCCGCTCGCGCGCCGCAGCTTAACCGCGGCCCTCCCCGGAGGGTTACCTTACAGGGCGGCGCAAGCAGCGATTATCGACGCGCATTCAGCCCATCCGCACGCCACTCTTTGGGGCGCCGGCGCGACGTCATCTTCCGACGGGCAGTTCTTCCGCGCCAGCGACCGCGCCGCCGGCCGAAGCGACGTGAACCTCCATTACGGCAGCGAGCCCGGTACGAAATTCTATAGCCATCTCTCCGACCAGTATGGCTATTTCAGCATACTGCCGATCAGCCCGAGCGAGAGCGAAGCGCCCTACGTTCTTGATGGCCTGTTCGACCACGAATTGAAGCTCGACATCGACGAACATTACACCGACACTGGCGGTTCGAGCGATCATGTCTTTGGATTGTTCGCCTTGCTTGGCCGGCGGTTCGCGCCACGCCTGCGCAATCTCAAAGATCGTAAATTCCATGCGTTCGAGAAGCCAGACGCCTATCCGGCGCTGAAGGCTCATCTCGGCCCAAGGATCAACATCGATCTCATCCGCGACAATTGGGACGAATTGCTGCGTATGGCGGCGTCGATGAATGAGCGCATCGTCGCGCCCTCGACGATCCTGAAGAAACTTTCCGCATCGAAGAGGCCCAGCGAACTGGCGCGAGCCCTGCGTGAGGTTGGCCGTCTCGAACGCTCCCGCTTCATGGTCGAATGGTATTGCGATCCCAAGTTGCGACGCCGCTGCCTCGGCGGCCTCAACAAGGGAGAATCGGCCCACAAGTTGAAGCGCGCCGTCTTCTTTCACGAGCGCGGCGAGGTCCGCGATCGCTCCTTCGACAGCCAAGCGTTTCGCGCCTCCGGCCTCAATCTCGTGGTCAGTGCGATCGTTCACTGGAATACCGTTTACTTCGCCCTCGTCGTCGATTCTTTGAAGGGCAAGGGCAGGACCATTCCCAGTCATCTGCTCAAACACGTTTCGCCTATCTCCTGGGAGCACATCAATCTTACCGGGACTTATTCTTGGCGGACCGAGCCGACGG
Source organism: uncultured Alphaproteobacteria bacterium (assembly GCA_963726105.1). GTDB lineage: Bacteria > Pseudomonadota > Alphaproteobacteria > Rhizobiales > Beijerinckiaceae > Roseiarcus. The sequence continues at coordinate 378,687 of CAVSBJ010000001.1, read as the reverse complement.
ATCCGACCAGCTTCAGACCCTTGAGAGAGGAAAAGTCATCTTTTGGCCTCGCCGCATGAAACGCGGGTCGCCTTGGAATCTCACGTTCACGGTTTCGTCCAACTTAGCGTACGCCGTGGCGCCAATCTTGTCGTCACCCCACTACGCCGCGCCTTTCCGGAAAACTTCACTGAGGCGCGGCTCGACGAACCTTTGACGCAACAACTCCGTCGCCTCGGCTGCGGGGACCGGCGCCCCGTAATAAAAGCCTTGGACCTTCGTAGGTGATGGTGCGGAGTTCAACAGGTCTCGCTGCTGCTCCGTCTCTACGCCCTGCGCGACAACATCGATGCCTAACTCGCGGCCGAGGGCCATAATCGCTCGCACCATGGCGGAAGCCTCTGGATCATGCGTAGCAGCATCAATCATCGAGCCGGGTATTTTCACCCGGCTCACGCAATAGGTCTTGAGATAGTCGAACGAAGAATATTGCGTGCCAAAATCGTCGATAGCAATTCTCACGCCGAGTTGATGAAGCCGGTCGAGCACGCCGTTCTTATGCAATGTAACATGAGCAAGCATGGATTCCGTCACATCCAACTCCAAGTCCTTAGGCGAAAGCCCCCATTTCGTGAGGGTCTGGGTTACTGCTCCGACGAGCCCCTCTCCGGTTTGAAGCTGCTTGAGCGATAGATTGAGGGCTAGGTTCGACGGAGCGATTCTAGCCTGCCGCCAGTCGCTCATCTGGCCGCACGCGTGCTCGAGCACCCATTGCCCGAGGGTCAAGATAGTTGGCGTTGCCTCAATGTTTGGCAGAAAATCGGACGGCTGGAGCAGACCACGCTTGGGATGATTCCAGCGGATCAACGCCTCCATGCTGACGATCAGGCCCGTCGCCACCTCGATTTGAGGCTGGAAGTAGAGTTCCAACTCGCCTTCGCGTTGGCAGGCCTGCCTCAGGTCGTCAGCAAGAGTTAGACGTTCATGCGCCTCACGATCGAGGTCATCGGTATGGAAGCAATATTGGTTGCGACCTTCGTCTTTGGCCCGATAGAGCGCAATATCGGCTTGCGCGAGCATTTCATCGGGGCCCACGGTCTCAGACATGTAGGGCGAAATCCCGATGCTCACGGTGATGCGCATTTCCGTGTCGCCGAAGGGATAGGGCGCCGACAGAGCCTTGTGAATCTTCGACGCCAGCACGTCGGCACTGGCTACGTCGCCCCGATTTGTTTGTAAGATGGCAAACTCGTCGCCGCCCAGACGTGCGACCAGGTCGGTCTCGCGGACCCAGTTCTTGAGGCGCTCACCGACCGACTTGAGCAGCAAATCGCCGGCAGAATGTCCAAGCGTGTCATTGATGTCCTTGAACCCGTCGAGATCGAGGTAGAGAATCGCGAATGGGGGCGCGCCGCGCTTGGCCGCGGCGAAGGCCTGGCAGAGCCGGTCGATGAAGACCGCGCGGTTTGCGAGCCCCGTAAGCGCGTCGGTCATGGCGAGGACGCTAATTTCGTCAGCGGCTTTTTTTCTCTCCGTTATATCAGTCAAGAGCCCTTCGATCTCGAGCAGCCGCCCGGCGGCGTCGCGGACCGGCGTGTAGCGGCACTCGAGCCAATAATAGGCACCGTCCTTCGCACGCATACGAAATTCGTCCTTGGCGGGCTTGCTCCCCTTCGTCGCCATCTGCGTCAATAATTCCATCACCCTTAGGGCGTCATCGGGGTGGATTATGGTTTGGTAAAACCGGGGCGACGCGATCATCGCGGCAGGCTCATAACCGTACATGGTCACGTTATGCGAGATATAGATCAGTGGCAGTGAAGGGTCGCCCCGCAACCGGAAGAGAACGGTCGGGCTCGACTCGACGATCGTATTCGCGTCCTTCAGCTTGTCGACATAGCGCTCACGGATGATCGCGCACCCTATCATGTCGGCGACAGTCCTCAAGATATCGATTTCGGTTGAGCTCCATGCTCGTTCCGTCGTGCAGTCGTCGAGGCCTATGCGGCCCCAAATCTTACCGTCAACGGTTATGGGGACAACAAGCTTCGACCGGATTCCCAACTTCAGGAATAAAGCCTTGGCGGCGCCGTCCGGCAGATCACTCAGAGCGGCGCCGCGGGCTTGCCCTTCTTCGAGAGGAGGGAAAGTCTCCGGCGCGATTGCTGCGATCGCGGCGGCATCGACGATCACGGGCACCCGCGCCGAGTGCCACGCGTATCGCAACTTGATAGGGGAGGCTCTTCCCTGAGGCGGTTGCATCTCGAACACAAGCATGCGGTCTGCTCGCGCCGCCTCTCCTACGACTTTGAGCACAGTCGCCATCGTGCTTTCAACAGCCGAAGCGGTCAGCAGTTCCTTGGCGGCGATTGACACTGCGTGAAGCAATCCGCTCCGGTATTCCGTCTCTGCGGCAAGACGCTTGCGCGCGGTAGTGTCGCGTGAAACGCCCGCGACCCCGAAGATGTCATTCTGATCGTTGCGCAGCGGCACTTTCGTCGTCAGGATCCATGTCTTCTCGCCCGAAACGCCGAATACGGATTCCTCCATGTCGATCATCGGTTGCCCAGTTCGAACGATCGTTTGTTCGTCGGCGAAAAACTTCTCAGCGATGTCCGGCGATAAAAGCTCCAGGTCCGTCTTGCCGATCAGGTCGGCGGAACTTTGATAGCCCATCCGGGACGCTGTGACTTTGTTGCAAATGACGAAGCGGCCGTTGACGTCTTTGACCCAAAGATTATCAGGCAGGAAGTCGATCAACGCCTGCATCGTGACGCGCTCGTTCGCCAGGGTGCGTGTGGCCTGGAGTTCTGTTATGTCTCGAGAAATGCCGACCAGACCTATGGTTTCGTTCAGATCGTTGCGCAACGGCACTTTCGTCGTCAAGAGCCACTTCTTGGCGCCGGATGAATTGACGATCAACTCTTCACGGTCGATCATCGGCTGTCCGCTGCGCAGGATATCCTCCTCGATCACGCGAAACTTCCGGGCGGCTTCCGGGGCATGGATATCGAAGTCGGTCAGACCGATCATGTCACATGTATTTGCCCGACCGCTATCCGAGGTGATGGCCTTATTCGCAACGACAAAGCGACTCGTGGCATCCTTGACCCACAGGTAATCGGGCACCCAATCAATCAGGGTTTGGAGCGAGAGGCGCTCGTTCGCCACGGTGCGCGTGGCTTTGAGTTCGGTTATGTCCTCATGTGTCGCCACCCAGCCGCCGTCCGGCACCGGCCGATAGTAGACTTGAATAGCCCTCCCGTCGGTGAGCTCATTGATCCAGGTTCCTGGAACATCTTTCGATTGGATCGCGCGAGCAGTTGCGAGATAGGCGTCAGTGGCCATTGTAGTTGTGCCGGCGGCTGCTCGGAGTTCGACGATTTCCGTCGTCGTGGCGCCTGGACGAATGTCCGTGGGGTCAAGGCGATAGATCTCCGCGTAACGGCGATTGCTCAGGATGAGCCGCTCCTCGGCGTCGAAATAGCAAACGCCGTGCGACAGATTGTCGATCACGGTCTCAAGGCGCCGCACCCGCACCCCGAGGGTCGCGATCGTGGGGGGAAGTTTGCGCTCCATGACTTTCAATCGAATGCTTTCCAGCTTGCTGAGCGCCGCTAGGTTACTCTCATCGGGGCTACGATGGCTCCTCACCTTATTACCGCCGCGATCGCGACCGCTCAGGATGCCGCCGACGAGATCCAAAGCGCCAAATCGGCGCTCTTGGGGCTGCGCAGGTGGCCCTCCCCTTACAGGAAAGGAGGGCCGCCCGACCCGTCAGGCGGTCTTGGTCGGGAGGAGGTCGGAGGCGCGCCAGCGAGCGGTCGTCTTGCCAACCTAAGCCGAGTTATTGGGTTGCGCGCCTCAGCCAAACTTGCCCAACCAATTTGTTGGACGCCGCCAGAGGCGATCTATCGTGCTCGAAGGCGGTGCGAGCTGGGGCTAGGGGCCTCAATCCTCGGCCGCTATGTCCCATACGTCCCAGCCCGGCCGCGCCTTCCCCCTCCGCCTCAGCTCGATGTTGGGCACGTTTGGATAAAAGTTGCTCGATCCGTTCGAAGAAGACTGCGGCCTTGGCGCATGCCTGTCGGTCCGCGCTTCGATGACTGACCCCCATTACGTCCCTGGTGCTGGGATCTGTTCTGCCTCGTCAGCCCTTTCTCCTCCCAGATTTCGCGGCCAGCCGAGGCTAACATCTGCCGCATGAAGCGGAGAATTCGCAGCACAGCATGTCGAGCAACTCGAGGTTGTGGGCAATGAGCACAACCACGCCGACTGAGCCGATGTGGTAGCACGCTCCGAGGGCCGCACACGTCGTCAATCGCTGCGTTCGAGTCCGCGGCGCGCCTCGCATTGGCTCAATCCGGCGGCTTAGAAGCAAAGTATTATCAGCGGCCTAACGGGCTTATGCTCGCTCATGCGCCGGGACCGGCTCATACACGACGAGTTCCCGCTATCGTCATCAGGCTCGAGTGGAGTGCCTGCGCTGCCAGCCGATCTGGCCGCTACCGCTACAAAGCGCCGAACCCCGCTTGCCCAATCGCTGTTGATGGCGCGTCGCTTCGGATGTTCGGATCAGAAAATTCCACACAATTGCGGCCATTGTTCTTCGCGACATAAAGGCACTCGTCCGCCATCCTGAACATCTCCTTGAATGACGAGCGGGAGTTGTTCACCGTCGCCCCGACGCTCACGGAAAGAGGGACGGGGCCGCCCTGCGGCGAGAACATCGCGGCGTTGACCGAGGCGCGAATGCGTTCGGCCACCACTCCGGCCTCGCGGCGATTGGCTCCAGGCAGAAAGACGCCGAACTCCTCGCCTCCGATGCGTCCCACTAGATCGTTCTCGCGCACACTGTCCTTTATCTCGCCGGAGATCATGCGCAGGGCTTCGTCGCCGGACATGTGACCGAACCGATCATTCACGGCTTTGAAATGATCGACGTCGATGACCATCAACGCGCCCTCGCCGCGGGTCGCCAGTCGCGCGGTGCGTTCCAGGTAAGCTTCGACGAGGATGGTTGAACTGGACCCCATTTGTGGGACCAGGAGACGTTGGATTTAAGGTGTGATCTCGCCTGCCCTTGTCCTTCAAGAATCAAGCCGCTTCTTGCTGCTTCTGCTGTGGGTATGTGGGCAACGCGTTTGCGTTGTCCAAGCGAAGCGGCATATCCACAGCCCTAGCCGCCGCCTCGATTTTGTCCATGCCGGCGCGCCACACCGCCATCGGCATCTGGTTGTTCATCGCCTGGTGCGGGCGCCGAAAATTGTAAAAGGTCATCCAGGAACCGATGCCGGCCCGCGCCTCGCTGGCGTCGGCATAAGCTTTCAGATGCACTTCTTCATACTTGATCGAGCGCCACAGCCGTTCGATGAAAATGTTGTCCATGAAGCGGCCGCGTCCGTCCATCGAAATCGCGACGCCGGTCGCCGCGAGCTTGCCGACGAAAGCTTCGGCGGTGAATGTGGAGCCCTGATCGGTATTGAAAATCCGCGGCGTTCCGAACCGAAGGAGCGCTTCCTCCAGCGCCGCTGCGCAGAAGCTCGCATCGTTGGTGTTCGACAGCCGCCACGCCAGAACCGCTCGGCTGGCCCAGTCGATGATCACCACCAGATAGAGGAAGCCGCATGCCATCGGGATGAAGGTCACGTCGGCCGCCCACACGTGGTTCGGCTCGACAATCTTCAGGCCGCGCAGCAGGTAGGGGTATATCTTGTGCCCGGGCGCGGCTTTGCTCGTGCCGGGGAGCGGAACCAGCGCCTCGATCCCCATCACCCGCATCAGCCGCTGCACCCGCTTGCGGTTGACCCCACGGCCTTCTTTGTTGAGCTCGAAGGTCATTCGCCGCGAGCCGTAGAACGGAAGTTCGAGATGCAGTTCGTCGATGTGGCGCATCACCGCCAGATCGTCCGCCTCGGCGACGGGCTTGGGGCGGTAGATCCCCGAGCGCGCCACGCCCACAAGCTCGCATTGGCGGCGCACCGACAGGTCCTTGCCAGACCGTTCGACCATCGCTCTTCGATCGGGCGCGCTCATCGACCTGGCCTCCTGGCCAAGAAATCCCGTTCGACCGTCAGTTGGCCGATCTTGGCGTAAAGCTTGGCCGTCTCGCGTTCGCGCTCTTCCTCGCCATCGCCCGAACCGCTCGCCCCTCGCGCGAACAGGCTCGCGACGTTGTCGAGAACCTGCTTCTTCCAGGCATAAATCTGGTTCGGGTGCACCCCGTGCCGCTTCGCCAGTTCCGGAACCGTCGCATCCTCGCGCAGCGCCTCAAGCGCAATCTTCGCCTTGAACGCCGCATCAAACTTCTTGCGTGACTTCGTCATTCCTCGCTCCGTCGGTTGCGACAGAGCAGGACATTTCACACCTTAGCCGATGATCCTAAATCCGGGGTCCAGCTCAGGTGAAGGCTTGGCGAGTCAGGCACGACGTTAGCCCATCCGTTGACGCAACCTTCAACAACTCGTAATGCGCATTGGCCAGCTCGCGCTGTTTGCAAAGCAGGTAAGAAAAAAACGGCGGCGCCAGCAACAACGGAATCACCAAATCATTGAGCGGGTCGGAGCCAAGTTGCCATTTGTTATGCCGAAAGGAATAGCCGTCGACGAAGAAAGATATTCCGATACAAAACAGCGTGCCGCAAATGGTCAGGAAAAACACTCTGTTCCATCCGCGTGCCGACAAATCAAATCGAAGTCGTCGCATTCAAAAACTCCCACGGTGCCTAACTTCGGCAGTGCGTGGTGGATCTGAATGGGAGTTGGCCACCATAGAATACGAGTGAGGGGATAAGAGGTATGGTGACGCCCTTGCGGCGCTCATAGCAGCGAGCCGGCCGGAATATCCGTCAGCGCCTTTTTTAGGTATTTTGATTCGAAGACTTCGCCCGGTATCGGCTTGCTGAAAAAGAACCCTTGCATATCGTCGCAGCCAAGCAAGCCCAGCAGGCGAGATTGCTTCTCGGATTCGACACCCTCAGCCACCACCTTGAGATTCAACCCGTGGGCCAGGTTGATGATGGTGGACACGAGCGCCAAGCCCTCTGAATTTCGTGTCATTTCGATGATGAACGAGCGGTCGATCTTGAGCGCGTCTACAGGCAGTTTGGCCAGGTAGCTGAGCGAAGAAAACCCGGTGCCGAAATCGTCGATGGCGACAGTCAGTCCCATGGCGCGGATCGCTCGCAAACTGACGATGTTGCGATCGATGTCTTCCATGATCAAGCCTTCTGTGATCTCCAGCTCCAATCCGGCGGCCGCGTGCGGGTCTATGTCGACTGTTCGTTCAAGCTCGGCGACGAAGTCGGGATCACGGAGTTGTATCGGGGACACGTTCACCGAAATGCGCCCCACGAGGAAACCCGCGGCGCGCCAACGCGCATAATCTTTGATAGCCGTGGCGATCACCCACCGCCCAACTTCATAGATCAGTCCGGTTTCTTCGAGGCTTGGGATGAACCGGCCCGGCGGCGCCAGCCCCGTTTGCGGATCGTTCCATCGGATCAGGGCCTCGGCTCCGGTGAGCAGGCCGGTCGCAGCGCTCACTTTCGGCTGGTAATAAAGAACGAATTGGTCCTTTTCGAGCGCCTCGCGCAGCTGGGTTTCCAGACCAAGCTTGCCTTCCACCGCAGCGGTCATCGCGGAGGTGTAGAACAAATATCGATCGCCCCGCGCTTTGGCCTTTTTGAGCGCCGCCTCGGCATTCCTGAACAAGGTTTCCGCGTCGGCGCCATCATTCGGAAATAGCGCGACGCCGACCGTAGCGAACACCCGAACGACAGCGTCCTGCGGGGAAAACGGGTGCGCGATAAAGGCACTTAGCATTTCGTCGATCTGCCGCGCCAGGTCGCGGCCCTGCGCTACGTTGGGCAGCACCACGGCGAAATGGTCGGCGCCCAATCGCGCGACCAGGTTGGCGTCCCCCCTGTTCCGCGCCAGCCACTCTCCAACCTGCTTCAGGAGTGCGTCGCCGGCTGGTCGACCGAGGCTGTCGTTCACATTCTTGAATTGGTTGAGGTCGATGAGCAACACGGCGATCCTGTGTCGAGCGCTGACCTCGCCGCGCAGGTATTGGCCCACACGTTCGAGAAACAGGCTACGATTCGCCAAGCCAGTCAGTTCATCATAGTAGGAGAGGTATTTGAGCCGCTCATCCTTGTTGATGTGATCGATCGCGAACGCGATATCATTGACCAGTTCGATCAACAGCGTCATCTCTTCTTCGTCGAAGAAATTTGCCTCTTCAGCATACAGCGTAAGTACACCGACCGCTTCATCCGAGACGATGATGGGTAGCGCCGCTATGGAGCGAACACCGAATTTGACACATGCCTTCCCGTGCAAGACCCTTGGGTCGTTCTCAAGATCAGTGGCTACGAGGGCGGTTTCCCCACGGAAGGCCTGCGCGATCAGGGTTTTCTGCCCTTCGTCGGCCGACGATAAGGTATTTTTGACGAGAGCGATGAGTTCGTCATCCTTGCCCGCCGAGGCGACCGCACTGATCTTCATCGTTCTTTGATCAACGAGGCACATTGCGCTCATGCGGAACCCGCCTTCCTCAACCGCGATCCGGCACGCCCCGCTGAACAGGGCGTCGCGGTCCGTCGCGCGAACGATTAGCGCATTGATGCGGCTCAAAACCGCGTACACACGGTTCAGGCGCTTGATTTTGATCTCAGCCGTCTTCAGATCATGAATATCCGTGCAGGTGCCGAACCATCGGATGATGTTTCCGGCTTGATCCTGCTGCGGCACGCCTTGGACCAGCCACCAGCGATAAACCCCATCCGCACGGCGAAGGCGGCTTTCCATCGATATGGGGGCCCGCGTGTCCTTCGCCTTTTGCCAGGCGTCCAATGACGGTTGTCGGTCGTCAGGATGGAGGGGGTTGGCCCACCCGTCGCCGGCGCCTTCCTCCGGGGTAAGCCCCGTGAAATCGGTCCATTTTTGACTGAGATAGATGTTCCCGCCATCCGGTCGTCCCATCCAGACGATCTGAGGCACCGCTTCTACCAAGGTGTGAAACTGTTCCTCGCTCTTTCGGAGCGCTTCCTGCGCCCGGTTGCGATGGGATTCGCGAGCAAATCCGTCGAGCGCGAAACTGATATCCGTCGCCAATTGACAGAGCAGGCCGCGCACGAGTTCGTCGAAAAAAGCGGTCTGGTCGGAATACACGCACAAAACGCCGATGACGTCACCGCCCCTGTGTAACGGCAGCGCCCCCGACGTGGCCCAAACAGAGGCGGGCATACGCTCCCGCCAGGCGGTCGTGCGCGGATCGTTCATGAAGTCGTCGAGCCATACCGGCTGGTTCCCGCGGATCGCCTGCCCGATCGGGCCGGCGCCGAATGGCGTGCCGTCCTTTGCCGACACCTGGATATCCTTCAGGTAACCGGTGGCGTCACCCCAACTCGCGACCGGCCGCACTTTAGAAGATTCGGTGTCGACGACACCCACCCACGCCATCTTCGCGCCGCCGAGCTGTACAGCGATGCGAGAGATTTCTGGGAACAGCTCTTCTTCGGTCGTGGAATGCACGATGGCGTGGTTACACTGGCTCAGCGCGACATAAAGTGCCGCGTGCCGTCGGGCCTGCAATTCCGCCCCCGTGCGCTCTGAAATGTCACGGATGTTGCACTGGATCACTTGGACGCCTTCGCAGTCATAGGAATTGGCTACGACTTCAACGTTGATGCTCGCTCCAACTCTTTTTCTTAAGGGAACATTTTTGTAGTGGACATATCCCTTCTTCCGCAGGTCTCCGAGCGCCTCCTTGATCATTGGAACGTCTGCGAACGCTCCCACTTCCCATAGTTTTTTCCCGAGTAACTCGACGTGCGAATAGCCTAGTAACTTGATCAAATAAGGGTTTACGTCTTCGATTTGGCCGGTAACCGGGTTGAGCAGCAGGATCCCGTCTTGCGCGGTTTCAAATAGCCCTCGATAGCGGGCCTCGGAAACGCGCAGCGCGCGATCACGGGCTGCAGGTGGGGGTTGCATTAGTATGGCGGGCATAAGGGCACCGGCTGTCCCTATTTTGGAGCCCGCGCTTACGCGTGGAGCGAACCCGGGATGCAGAACATAGCGAGGCCCGTCTTATCTTAGTACGATCAAATAGGGGGAGCCTGGGCAGCAATCCCGGTGGCGGACCTCCTTTCAGGTCACGCCGCACTCGACGGTGGTCGAGATCTGGCCTGGCGGTGTCTCCTTAGAAGGAAATTACGGCCCCTCCCGCACGATCACGGCGGCTATGTCGCTTTGCAGGGGAGACGAGGAAGCGAGGCTGGGGACGCCGAAGCGGACGGATGTCATCAAGGGCTAGGCGGCGGTCAACACCCCTGAGCCGATGATCGAAAAGAGACGTCCTCGTCGAGGCAGAAAGCATAGGACAACCGCGCCGGCGTTCCCTGAAAGTCCTATCATCGCGGTCTCCGCCAGAATCGGCGGGATTCAATGAAAACGGCGCGGCTCTGATCCACACAATTGCTGACCATTTCAACGATATCTGCGCGCATCTGGCCAGAACGCATCGAAAGGTCCGACTGGACTTGTGTCGCGAACAGAGCGGTAGTGCGGCTGTGCCTCCATGATGCGCATCGGCCCCGCCAAGCCCGAAGCCATCGCGGGGTCATGCTGGTGACAGCGGATGCTGTCGAACCCGGGGAAACCGCCATGGCAAAGCATACAGATACTCAGCTGATCGGCTTGTCTGCGGCGGCACGCGACGACGGGATCGCGGTCGTTCCAGCAAAGATGAAAAAGCCCACCTCGAGCTTCATGAAACACTTTCTCGATGTCCACGAAACCCGCAGCAGGCTAGAAGGATTCGAACGACCGCGCGGTAAATTCGGCTTCTGGACAGCGGTTCTTGATCGTAGTCCTGTAGCGTGCTTGCTCGCTGTGCTCGGCTCCCTTCATCCCGCGAGTAGCAAATCAAGGTAGTTGCGCGCCCCCGCAACCATGAAAAGGCCGTCAAGTCAAGGACTTGGCGGAATTTTTCGTTGCCGTCCACGCTGCAAAGGAGCGCAAGGAGGACCGCGAACCTATCGAAAGAGTGTCGTCGAGGGCATCTATTTTTCGCACAGCCTCGGCAGATTGCTTGCCTTCTCGGCGACGCCCGAAAGCGCGGTGTTCAGTTGATAGCCCTGTTCCCGAACGGCCATTGGACGGGAATGGGCCGCGTCAACTCGAGTTGACCGGCATTGGGCGTGGAAGTAAGGCGCGGATCGAGATACAGGTTCTGTGCGCTCGGAGGTGCAGTTTGCGATTTTGACAGGCGAGCGCGGATTTGAAGTCTGGTCCAGATTCGGCATGAGCAGCGCTTCGCCTCCTGGTTACGAACCAGGATCGGGCCGGTTTGCTCAGCCGCGGAACGAGCAAGTCCTCCTTGAGAGGAAATCGGCGATGGCTCACGTGTTTTTTGGAAAAAGCTCCGCTTACTCGATTTGTTTGGGTATCCCCTTGCTCTTTGGCGGCTCCGTCGCAAAGGCGGAGGACGTCCTCGAGTTTCGCAGCGATATCATCATGCAGGTCCCTTTGGGGAAGGTCGAGTTGCGCAACTACGCCTTGAGAGCGACCATCACAACCATGCAACCGTTTGCCAAGATTCCCCCTCATGTCCATGAATTCGGCGGTATGCGGTACGTGCTCGAAGGGGCGATTACAGTCAATTGGAAGGACGGCGGAACCCAAACGTTCTCGCAAGGATCCACATACTTCGAGGGGCCCGGCCAGAACCATCCGCCTGGGGTGATGGCCGCGAGCAATCCAACGGACAAAGTCACCAAGATTCTGATTATTGAATGGATCCCCGTCGATTAGGGACAGACATTTCGAACCAGGCACTCAAATCGCACATCCAAGGGGAGGCCGGAGACGACGAGCCCATCCCTGAGCGCGGCGTCGCCGCCGAACACTCTCGCGTTCGATCCCTGGCTCAGAAAATCGTTCACCGAGAACTTGGGATTGTTTCTCAGCAGTTCCTGGGCCTGGACGCGGGCTTCCGCATTCCTTCCGACTTCGGCGTAGCTCGCGATCAGCAACACCTGCGCCTCAAGAGTGAGGCGACGCCGTGCATGGCGGTAGGATTCGATGGCTTCGGCGGCGCGCCCCGCCAGGAAATCCCTCTTGGCTTGGTCCAGGTAGTGCTGGTCCCATTTCGGGAGGAGGGCCGCAGCGGCGACGGCAACAACGCCAATCACGGCAAGGGCGATCAACCCAATGCGTTTTCGTGGCGACGTCTCAGCCGGCGTAGTTTTGCGCCTGGGGCCGACTTCCAGCGCGTAGACCTTGACCGGTTCGGCAATGTTCTTGAGGCGGATCGGACCGAGATCGTGGATTGGAAGATCGAGTTGCGATTTCACCTGTCGATAAGCGTCCTCGGAAAGACAGATCGCGCCCGGCTCGCAAACGCCCTCCAGCCGCGCGGCGATGTTGACGCCGTCGCCCATCAGATCGCCGTCGGTCTCCTCGACCACATCACCGAGGTGAATGCCGATGCGAAATTCGATGCGCTTTTCGAGCGCGACCCCTGCGTTGCGCTCAACCATGGCGTGCTGCACTTCGAGTGCGCAGCGTACCGCGTCGACTACGCTGCGAAACTCGATGACGCTCCCATCGCCGGTGCGCTTGACGATGCGGCCATGATGCACGGAGATTGTGGGATCAATCAGATCGCTGCGCAGCGCGCGCAGTCGCGCCAGAGTCCGATCTTCGTCCGTGCCCGCGAGCCGGCTATAGCCGACCACATCCGAAACTAGGATCGCCGCAATTTTCCGGGTTTCGGACATGGCGCCCTCACGCGTCATGCAGAATAGCACAAGAAAGGATTGAGCCGCGGTCTAGCCATCGAAAGCGATCTGGCTACAGAAAGCCAGAGGCGAAGCGGCGGTTTGAGTTCGATTTGACCCCTTCACGTCGTCGTTAGGAATGGCCGCTATTGCGTAAAGCGGACATCGCCGTTGCGCTGTGAGCGCCGCAATGGGCTTCGTGCCTCGACGTCGGAAACGCCAACCGAGGGAAAAGCCACCCTTCTCTCCGGCCCCTAGCGTTCTGATCGTTTCTTTTGGGGGGGATCATCGTGGGCCGAGGCTTGGGCGAATACCGACCGGAGGAAGGCGTTCATCAGCTGCGCCGCATTCGTCTCGGCACGCGTTTTGCCTTTAATGTGTTGTTCCAACGCGAGGCAAGCCTCCTGAATCTCGGCGATAACCCCATCGGGCGCTTTCGACGAGAATCGTGGGTTGTCCCTTAGGTCATCGAGCATCTGGTAAGCGCAACCGAAACTCTCCGCGAACCGTAACAGTTGCTCAACTCTCGGTCCGTCAACCTTCGCGACGCACGCGGCTGCCTCTACCCCGGCCACGAACAATGCGCCCGTTTTGCGCGTGTTGATTTGCCGTAACTCGACAGGTGAGGCGACTTTGACGAGCTTGAGGTCATCGAACTGGCCGCCAGGTAGGGCGTCAGAACCAATCGTCCGCGCCAGCACCGCTGCCAGAGCCCCTTGCGTTTCAAGCGGAAATCGCGCCGGGCTGGTGACGGTCTGGAAAGCCCTCCCGAGGAGGGCGACCGCGCCGAGTATTGCAGCGGCGTCGCCGAACCGAACGTGGATTGCAGGAAGCCCACGACGTGAAATGGAATTGTCCATGCAAGGCAGATCATCAACTGCAAGAGACGCTGCGTGAACCATTTCTATTGCGCAGCCGGCGTCAATCAGCGCCTTGCTGTTACAGCCCAGAAGCCGACCCGCGATTATAACGAAGGTCGGACGAAGCCGCTTGCCCTGGGCGGTCATCTCGCGCATTATAGACTGAAGGTTGCCGCCTGATGGCAGTAATTCGTGCAGCCGAAAGTCAATTTCGCGTCGAATAGCAAATATAGATCGCTCGGCATTAGTTATAGTCATTCGATCACAGCTTAATGTTCATCGGTCCAGGTAATCACATAGAGAGGTAGTATCGTTGTGGACCCGACGAGCCTCGACACTAGCCGAGCAGCCGGGTACCGCCGTTGGAGGCGCTGAGATCGACATTACCAAATAGCACGGGACGCGAGAGTGAGGAGTCCTCGAATTGATAATCAGCCCGTGGCCTTGCATTTCTTCAGAAGCGCGGATTCAGGACGAGCAACGTTGCATCGAGGAAATGCCTATTCGCGCTCTGGGCCTCGGACCGCCCGCGCTGACGCCCGTCTCAAACGGAGGCGCAGAGACTCAGTTTAGAATGGAATTGGCAACACATAGGGTGCATCCATGCTCTGGCTTCATTTTCCGAAAGCCGATGCGACGTCGGGACTCCAGTGACAATGGCCGGCGAACCTGGCTTCCCCTGGACGGATGAACCTTCGGCGGAGCACAAGAATTTGCTCGGGTACATGCCACGTTACCGCCGGGTTGCTTTCGACCCGAGGAGTGGCAGGTCATTTCCGAGCGTGTCGAGCGCACCTGCTGCTGTTCTGCGGGCCGACATTGTCGGCTTTACCCTCCTCACCGACAGGATGGTGGAGAGTGGTATCGTGGGGGCCGAACAACTCGCCGACATCATGAACCGGGTCATCAATCGGATGGCTGAGATCGCTTGGACGCAAGGGGGCGAACTCGTGAGCTGGGAGGGCGATGCCGGAACTTTCGTCTGGTTCGCGCACCCCGGACGGTCGCTCGATGAGGCTACTCTCCTCGCTATTCAGGCGGCGTCCACAACGCATCGGGAGGCGGAGTCCTGGCTGGTCGACGGAGCCCCGATGCGGTTTCGCAGCGCCGTCAGCTGCGGCCCGCTCTCTCACTTCGAGATCGGCGGAAAGGACGATGAGTGGCACGCCGTTCTGGCGGGCCCCGCTCTGTCGGACGTCCGCGCAGCGGAGCGCACCGCAACCCCAGGGCAAACCGTGATCAGCCGCTCCGCCTTCGCGCTTGTGGGGGGGCGTTGCCACTGCATTCCCCTCGGCGACGGAACGGCGCGGGTCGTAGGTGTCACCAGGCCCGTGAGTTCGTCCCTAGGTTCGCCTGAATCCGGCGAGGTCGCCTCGGAGGTTTTGCGGAAAGCTCTGCCGCAGATTCTGCTCGGCGGCGGCCAAAGGCCGTCCTTGTGGCCGGGGGAATTCCGCGTGGTGACAGCGGCTTACATGACATTACGCCAGCCGGAATACGCCTCGCCTGAGGATACCCTGGCGACCCTGCACGACGCGGCGCAGCGCGTTCAGTCATGCCTGGCCCAGCTTGAAGGTCAGATCTACCAGATCGCAGCCGCGGAGGAAGGGATCACCTTCGTCGTCGTGTTCGGATTTCCGCCATGGTCGCATGAGGACGACGCGGCCCGCGGGGTGCGATCCGCCCTGGCGCTCCACCGCGAGTGGGGCGCGCTCGGGCTGACGAGTTCAACCGGGATCGCCACCGGACGGATCTTCTGCGGGATCTTTCAGACGAGGACCGACGGCGCCGTGCTCGCGCTCGTTGGTCCCATCATGAATCTTGCCGCACGGCTCATGCAGTTGAATGCCGGCGTTGTTTGCGACGAAGAAACCAAACAGACCGGCCGGCAGTCCAGCCGCATTTTGGCTCGGCAACTCGTCCCACGGATGATCAAGGGCAAACCGGACCCGATCACGGCGTTCGCGGCGTACGATGTTGGTGGGTCGGCCGGACAAACGCGCGGCGTTCAAGCATCGACCGTCATCGGACGCGAGCGAGAACTCACTGTCCTTTCGGATGGCCTGGCGAAGGCCCGGGCCGGGATCGGCACTGTGGTCGTGATCGAGGGCGACGCCGGGATCGGGAAGACAACGCTAGTCACTCGTATGGTCGCCGAAGCCATCGACTCAGGCATGGTTGTTCTGGCCGGTGCTGGCGACAGCACGGATCAGACGACGGCTTATCGTGCGTGGCGCCGCATTTTTCTCGACTTGCTCGAACAAAGCGATCTGACGCTTCGGGCCCCAGCGGCGAGATCATCTTTGCCGAGCGAAGCCGTCGAACCGGTCCAGGGCCGCTACGGGAAGACGACCATCCGCCTCGGCGCTTTCGCTAGCCTGGCGCCGCTCCTCGATGACATGTTGGGACGTGACGTCGTCGAGAACGGCGATACGGTGCTGCTTCGCGGCCAGGCGAGGGCCGATGCAGTGACTCGCCTGCTCCACGACCTGCTTCGCGAAGCGGCGAAGAACACCCCGATTATCGTGGTCATGGACGACATTCACTGGCTGGACCCGACCTCGCTAGGTTTCTTCGCCGATCTCGGAGCGTCTAGGGCACCCCTCATGCTGCTGGGCGCCACGCGGGGCCCTGACGCGAACCCCGCTACTCGCAAGCGTCTCGAAGAGATGGAGGATGTCCAATGGGTTCTCGCGGGGCCGATGGACGCGGAGGACACAGGGAGGCTCGTCGCGCGAACCCTCGGCGCGCGTGAGGTGGATGTGGACCTAGCTACGATGTTCCGGGATCGAACGGGAGGAAACCCGCTCTTTGTCGAAGAACTGTCGCGAATGCTCTTCGCCAATCGGCTTCTCTTCATTGATGGCGCCGTTCAGGCACGATCGTCGGTCGCGGCCACGCAAAGCGAACTGGACGGCATTCTTGAACGTCAGGGACTGCCGGGTACGATCGAGGGGGTGATCCGGCGCCGCCTCGACGGCCTCAGTCACCGGGACGTGTCAGTGCTCAGAGCCGCAAGCGTCGTCGGGCAAAGCTTCGATCGGGATCTGTGCTCCGCGGGCGCGCCGACCCTGACGCCCGTCGAGGTCGAGCGATCCCTCGCCGCCTTGACCGGGTTAGGTGTCATCGAGCCCTCGGATCGTGTGCTCGACGAATTTATGTTTCGGCACGCAGTCCTGCGGGACGTGGTCTACAATGCGATGTCTTTCGCCGAACGCCGTCAGCTTCACGACGCCATCGGCTCTTGGATCGAGGCACACCCGCACACGGAAGACGCCAGCGCGCTGCTCGGCCGCCATTTCCTTCAGGCGCAAAGAAACGACAAGGCCGTGCGTTACCTGATCGCCGCCGGCGAGAACGCCGTCAGGCGTTACGCCAATGAGGAAGCTGCCGAGCTCCTCATGCGTGCGCACGAGTTGGTCCATGGGCCTGCGCACGCGAATACGGACTTCGGTGCGAGCCAGGCCGAAAAAGTTCACCTTTCGCTGCTCCTCGGCCGCGCATTCCTTGGCCTGTCGCGTTACGCGGACTGCCGAACCCACAACGAGGCGGGCCTCAAGCTGGCGGGATTTCGTACGTCGTCGAACTCGCTCGGCGTTGCGATCGGAATTCTCGAGCAAACCCTTAAGTTGGTCCGCAACCGACTTTGGCCTTCGCGGCGCGAGATCCCAGACTCCGAGAAGGGCAGCCTGCGCGAGGCGGTTCTCGCCTACGAGGCGTTGGCCGAGACTTACTTTTTTTCCGGTGACACGCCGCGCACCCTGTACTCGGCGATGAGCACTCTCAATCTGTCCGAACGCCTCGGACCCTCGGCGGAACTTGCTCGCGGCTGCGCGACGCTGTCCGGAATCACCGGATTTTTCCGACTGAGCAGGGCCTCTGCCTACTATTCGGCGCGTTCGTTGAAAATTCTTGCCAAGCTCGAAGACCCGGCCGCGGAGACCTGGGTTTTCACGCTATTAGGACTATCGAGATTCGGCGAGGGGAAGTGGGAGGAATCAAGGACGTTTCTAGCCAATGTTGTTTCGGCGGCCTCAAGGAATGGCGATCGCCGCCGCTGGCGGGATGGCGTTGAGAACGCTGCGGTCATCGAAGCCTGTCGCGGCAATTGGAAAGACGCATTAGTCGGACTGGCAGCGATGTCCGGCTCCGCTAAACAGGATAAGGACCAGAGATATGTGGTGATGGCCTGTCGGGAGCGCGCCTATTGCGACCTGCAATTGGGCGATCTCACCGCCGTCGACGGCAGCCTCTTATGGATCAAAAAAGAGCTGGACCGCGGCCTGGGGACCGAAGCGCTTCCGACCCGTTTGGATCTCCATGCCTTTGCGGCGACGATCGCCCTTGAGCGCGGGGACTACGTCCAGGCGGCGAGTGAGGCCGACGCCGGCATGAAAGCGATCATCGAAATCAGTGGGAAGAGCAGCGTTCCCATTACGTACTGGTCGATGTTTCTAGTCGCCCGCGTCTTCGCCAATTTGTGGAACGAGGCGTCGCGCAATGGCTCAACCGATCGCGGAAAGCTGACGGACGTGGCGGCGGCTTGCCGCGCTCTCTCAAGCCTGACCTGGTCGTTTCCCGTCGCCGCCCCGGCGGCGGATATCGCTCGCGGCTACCTTGCTCAGTTCCGCGGTCGCACAGCGACCGCGAGGCGCTGTTGGCGACGGGCGGCGGCGAACGCGGATCGCCTCGATATGAGATACGAATCACATCTTGCGCGGCGCGCGCTCGGCGAGACCGGTGGGTGGACTGCAGAGGCGGAAGGTCTCCCCTTCCTCACAGGCGAGGTGGCGGCGGATGGCTCGTGACCCTGACCCTGCGCTTCAAGTGGTCGTCTCGAACGCCCTCCAGCGTTTCGAGGCGAACCTGCACGCTGCGCTGCCTCGCGCGGCGCTGCACCTTCGACAGCATTTGCAGCGCGTGCCAACGAAGGCCGAACATTTCTTCGTTGCCCGCAACTTTCCGCACTTCTTGTTGCCTTGGTGGTTCAGCCCGGCTGCGGAACGGGAGGCGGACGCGGATTTCCAGACGGACCTGATTTATTCGTCGATCAACGGGTACTACGCCATTCGCCTTTGCGACAACATCGCCGACAACGACGGCCCGCCCGAGCTTCGCAGTTTGGCTCCCTGCACACTCTACTTCGACAGCGAAGCGATCGCGCCGTACCGGACATTTTTTCCAGCTTCGCACGCATTCTGGAAGTCGTTCGACACGTTTCTGGCGGGGCAAGCCGAGGCCTCGGCGGCGGACAGCCTGCTTCAGGACGTAGATGGGGAAACCTTCGCGTGCCTGTCGTCGCAGAAATTCACCGGAACGAAAATCCCGATGGCCGCCGTGCGCTGGCGGTATCCGGTGTTGGAAGGCTCGTTCGACCGATGGATGGAATTCGTCGACTGCCTGGGGAACTTCGCTCAATTCAACAATGATTTTTTCGATTGGCGTCGTGACTCGTTGCACGGGATCACCACCTACGTGTCGTCGGAGGCGAAACGGCAGGCGCCGGACGAGAGCCTGACGTCTTGGTTCGTGCGAGAGGGGTTCGATTGGGGTGCTGGGGAGTTGAAATTGCGATTCGGCCATGTCATACTTCGTGCTGAAGCGTTGGATAATGAGGGGGTCCTAAATTGGGTGATCGAGCGTGGGCGAACGCTCGAGGACGACATCGGAAAGGTTCGCTCGGGCCTCAATCTTATGAAAACTTTGGGAAGCGTGATGCCGGACTAAATACCTTGAAGAGATAATACCTGAACACTAGCATCAATGGAGGGACACATGGCTGGCAACGCACATAGGGGCGCGATGGCTTGTTTAAATGATGCGGGGTTTAGGGACACACTTCGGCATCATAATACGGACAGGGCATACGTCTCAAGAGAACTCGATCGCATTGGAATTGACTTTTCGCACGACGACAAGAATAAAACGATCAGAAATCATATTCTTGACATAATTGCAACAAGCGATTGGACAGACTTGAGCAACACGCTGGAGGGATTATGTTTTGACGCCGACGGCGAACTCCATCCACTTATGGGTTAGCGTGGTGACATTTCTGGGTCTCGGAACCCGTCTGCCGATGACTTACTGTCCGGCGTGATCGTTATTGGCGCGGGCCCTCCTGGTTGCGGGGCTGGTCTTGTGTTGGCAGAGAGCGGCCTTCGGCCCGTTCTGGTGGAGAAAGGCCGGCCGGGAAAAGACAAGGCTTGCGGCGACGCATGGATCCCATCTGCGGTAGAGGAACTGCGCGCCTTCGCAGCCGACACGCGCAAACTTGACGCCACCGCGCATTCGTTTGGCCGTATCGACGGGTCTTGTTCCGAGCGAACGGTCTGGTCGTTCGACCTCGCTCCGTTCGAAGGCTTGATCGCGCGGCGAGCGATCGTCGACCAGTTTCTGCGCGACCGCGTTTCCGCCGCAGGCGGCTCGATCTGGTACGGCGCCGAGGCGACGGATCTGCGTGTGCGCGATGGCCGCCGGATCGAGCTGACGGTCCGGCGCGGAGCCGAGACGCACACCCTCGCCCCGTCGGCGGTGATCCTGGCGACTGGCAGCGGCTGCCGGATCGCCCGCCGCGCGGGGCTCGACGGTGAGCCCGGGCTCGGCGCGGCGCTCTCGTCCTACACCCGAACGATGGAGACTTTCAGTCGCCCACGTTCCTGTTCGGCCAGCCTTCGTTGGGCTATTCATGGGTCTTTCCCATGGGCGCGAACGCGTCGAACGCAGGCGTCTTCGCCCTCTCCAAAGCCGCCGCGTCGGACCTTCGGTGCCAGATGACCACGTTGCTTGCGCATCTCGGCGTGTCGGGCGTAGTCCCGACGCGCGGCGGGGTGCTTCCCCTCTGGAGCGGCAAAGGAACCGCCTGGAGCCACAAGGCCGGCGTGGTCTCCTGCGGAGACGCCGCAGGATTGGTCGATCCGATCTCCGGCGAGGGCCTAACCGCGGCGCTGGTTAGCGGGAAGCGGGCGGGCGAAGCCGTCGCTTCCTTCCTGTCTGGGAATTTCGGGGCCCTAGATGGCTATAGCCGATGGGTCCGCGACTGGGGGCAGGTGCGCTACGCGCCGTCCCTCGAGAACCGGGTCCTCGCGGCATGGGTTGGCCTTGCTCCTGCGGAGCGCCAATTGCTTACCCTTTTGACGGGCCTGGAACCTTAGAAGCGAGCGGGCGCGGGAGAAGGATCTGCCTACATTAGGTCGATTGCCTCATAATCCAGCCATCCTAGAGTGTCCGCTAATTGGTAACCCTCCGGGGAGGGCCGCGGTTAAGCTGCGGCGCGCGAGCGGCGGTCGGACATCCAGTTCCAGGGTAGGAGTTTGCCGAGCCGGGTCTGCGGCGTCTCGGCGATCTTGGAAAGAGTGTCGGCGAGCCAAGCCTGCGGATCGATGTCGTTGAGCTTTGCGGTCTGAATCAGCGTGTACATGATCGCGGCGCGCTCAGCCCCGCGCTCCGAGCCCGCGAAGAGCCATGACTTTCTTCCCAAGGCCAGACCGCGCAGCGCTCTTTCCGCCGCGTTGTTCGTAAGACAGATACGCCCGTCTTCGAGGAAGCGGGAGAAGGCCGGCCAACGGGTGAGCATATAATCGATGGCCTTAGCGACGGCATTGTGCCGGGAGAGCTTGGCGCGTTCAGAGCGCGTCCACTCTTCGAGCGCGGCGACGAGCGGCGCGCTCCTTGAGCGGCGCGCAGCGAGCCGCTCCTCGGCCGTGACGCCGTTGATCTCGCGCTCGATCTCGAAGATGGCGTCGATGCGTTTGACCGCCTCCAGCGCGATCGGCGAGATCGGCGCGGCGTTCTTACCCCGCCTCGCGTTGGCGGCGATGTCGGCGAGTTCGAAGAACTTGCGTCTGGCGTGGCTCCAACATAGCGCTTCGACGATCGGGCCCGGTTTCCGATCGGGCGGATAAAGTCTGGCGTAGCCGCTGAAGGCGTCGGCCTGGAGGACGCCGCTCCAGTTCGTCAGATGACGCTCAGGATGCTCGCCGCGGCGATCGCGCGAGGCGTAGAACAACGCCGCCGGCGGGTCCTTGCCGCCGAACGGCCTGTCGTCGCGGACGTAAGTCCAGACGCGGCCAGTTTCGGTCTTGCCGTTCGCCAGGATCGGAACCGTGGTGTCATCGCCGTGCAGGCGCTCAGCCGACAGAACGTGGCGTTCGATCAACCTGTGCAGGGGCCCCAAGGCGGCGGCGCAGGCGCCGACCAGGTCAGCGAGCGTCGATAGGCTAAGATCCACGCTTTCTCGGGCGTAGCGTTCGCTCTGGCGATTGAGCGGCTGATGTTGACCAAACTTCTCGAACAGGATCATCCCCAGCAAATTGGGGCCAGCGAAGCCGCGCGGCGTCACATGGAAGGGCGCCGGCGGCTGGGTGATCGTTTCGCATTCGCGGCATGAGAAGCGCTCGCGCACGGTCTGGATCACCTTCCATTGACGCGGGATAACCTCGAGCGTCTCCGTGAGGTCCTCGCCGAGCTTCGACAGCTTGGCCGAGCCGCAGCAAGGGCAGCTCTGCGGCGCTGGGATCACCACGCGCTCACGCGGCAGATGATCCGGGAACGGTTTTCGCGCCGGTCGCTTGCGCGCGAAGGATCTGACCGTGGTGGAGGGCTTCGTATGTTCGGCGGCGAGATCATCTTCCGCCGCGTTGGCCTCTGCCTCCTCGAGCCGAAGCTCCAATTGGTCGAGCAGCCGCGCCGTGCGCTCGGAGCGAGGTCCGTAAATCGTGCGCCGCAACTTTTCGATCTCAAGATTGAGATGCGCGATCAGCGCGCGACCCTGCGCCAGTTCCGCGACGGCCGCCACGGCGCACGCCTTCTCCGCCGCAGCTTCGGCCCGCGCCGCAATCAGCGCCGCTTTCAGCGCATCGAGGTCGTCCGGAAGCGAGGAAAGATCGGCGTCCACGAATCACATGGAATCACAAAATCGGCCATTTGAGGCGCCCCTTTTTGCGTTTATTCAGCCGATTTTTTCCTATCCGACCGCCGTCGGACGCCATGTCTCTTGCGGCATGCGCCAATCGATGCCCGACAGCAGATAGGAAAGCTGGGCCGTCGAGATCGTCACCGTTCCGTCAGCCAACGATGGCCACAGGTATCGCCCGCGCTCCAATCGCTTTGAGAACAGGCATAAGCCCTGGCCGTCGCTCCAAAGACACTTGATCAGAGACCCGCGGCGGCCGCGAAAAACGAAGAGATGGCCGGAATGCGGGTCGCGCCTCAATGTTTCTTGGACGATCAGCGCCAGACCGTCGAATCCTTTGCGCATATCGGTGTGGCCGGTCACTAGCCACACGCGCGCCCCACTCGAGATCGGAATCATCGCCGCCCGAGCGCCTTGACGATCCGGGCCAGCGCCGTCGCGTCGACGTCCGCCCCGACAAGGATCCGCTCGCCCCCGACAAGCACGATCTCCATCCGACCCATCGAGGCCGGAGCTGTGGCGGTCGCAGTCGGCGTAGCCTCCACGACCCTCACCGGCACAATGCTCACTGTCTTGCCGACGTCATTGACGTCCGCCCGTTCTCGCCGTCGCCAGGTGAACAGCATATTGGAGTTCAGACCATAACGGCGCGCCACCTCCGCAACGGATCCGCCGGGCGCAAAGCTCTCCGCGATGATCCGTTGCTTCTGATCAGCCGACCAAGTCCGTCGCCGGCGCTCGCCGCCATCCGCGCCTTGCATCCCGGCGTCCGACATCTGCGATAGTGTCCATCATCGATTAGTGGACACGATCGCCGCGTCCACATCACCGCACTATCGCCGCTCGCCTCGCTTTCGCTAGGCGGCCCTCGCCGGAGGGATACGCTAATTGCGCACTCCGGCCGGCTGGTGTCGACGAATTGCGTTGAAAAACTCCTTGATCGCGGTGCCGTGCGCTGATTCCCTTCTCCTTGGCGCAGGAGATTCGGCCGATGATGGGCGAGCGGCGAGTGATGCAGGAGGCGCTGTTCTACGGCTTCAGTCTGGAGCGGCACGTCCCCGACAATCACCTGCTTCGCAGGATCGATCGGGTTCGTTGATCTGACTGGGCTGAGGGCGCACCTGGGGCCCTACTATAGCGACGTCGGGCGGCCCTCGATTGATCCGGAGTTGATGATCCGGATGCTCATCGTCGGCTACTGCTTCGGCATTCGTTCGGAGCGTCGGCTGTGCGAGGAGGTCCATCTCAATCTGGCCTATCGCTGGTTCTGTCGCTTGGGGCTCGACGGCGACGTCCCGGATCATTCGACGTTTTCCAAGAACCGCCACGGCCGTTTTCGCGAGAGCGATCTTCTGCGCAAGCTGTTCGAGACCGTTGTGGCGCGCTGCATGAAAGAAGGGGTCGTCGGGGGCGAAGCCTTCGCGGTTGACGCCAGCATCATCGTGGCGGACGCGCATCGACGGCGAGGCGTCGCCAAAGTCGAAGACCTCGATCCGACCTCCAGTCGCGCAGTCGCAGAATATCTATCGGTCCTCGATGATGCGGCCTTCAGCGGGGCAACGCCGGTCGAGCCAAAGGTGATCTCGCCAACCGATCCGGCGGCCCGCTACACCGCTTCGGCCAACTCGGTCGCCGGTTATGCCTACTCCGACAACTATCTCATCGATCTGAAGCATGCAGTGATTGTGGATGTCGAGGCGACGACAACCATTCGCCAAGCGGAAGTTGGCGCGGCCAAGACGATGCTCGACCGAACGGCTGAACAGTTCGACCTCACCCCGTCGCGCCTGGTCGCCGATGGGGGCTACGGCTCGGCCGATATGGTCGGTTGGCTGGTGGATGAGCGCGGGATCGAGCCGCATGTGAACCTGATCGACAAGGCCGAGCGCACGGACGGAACCTTCTCCCGCAGCGACTTCGTCTTCGATCCGGAGAGCAATCTTTATGTCTGCCCCGGCGGCACAGAGCTAAGGAAATACCACCGCGCTTTCGCCAAGCCACGCGACGGAGTGACCAAAGAAGGCACGATGATCTACTTTGCGCGCAAGCAGGACTGCGAGGCCTGCGCGCTCAAGCCCAAGTGCTGTCCTAACGTTCCTGCGCGCAAAATCGCCCGCTCCGTTCATGAAGCCGCTCGCGACAAGGCCCGCGCAATCGCCAAGACCGAGGCCTACGCCATCTCATGTCGCGAAAGAAAAAAGGTCGAAATGCTCTTCGCTCATCTGAAGCGCATCCTCCGGCTGGATCGATTGCGCCTGCGTGGGCCAAGCGGAGCCAAAGACGAGTTCCTCTTAGCCGCCACAGCCCAAAATCTGCGAAAATTAGCGAAGCTCATTCCGCTCCCGGCGCCCATCTTCGCCACATGAGGCGAAGAGCCAGGAATTTGCCTCGCGGACAGCCCCACAAATCCCAAGTGCTGGCGCCAGAACAGGGTGTTCTTCAACAAAATCGACGTAAAGCGGCCATCGCCGATCGTGACGGCGCACGTGGCGTTGGGGGGTTAGCCGCCATTCATTGAGTTGACGTCGAAGCGGCAATGATGGCAGTCAATTTGCCGAATGCAGGCCCCGCATTCACTCCTCAGCCATCCCCGCCTTGCGCAGGCCCTCGAAGAGCCGTTCGTTGTAGGCCACCCACGTCGGATTGTCGGCCATCGACAACTGCTGCTTTCTCAGTTGGGCGATGGTTGTGGTGGTGATGCCGTTGAGCGCAAGGTAGCGTTTGAGCGTATCGTGGGCATCTGCCTGTTGCCCCGTCAACGCAAGCGCCGCAGCGAGTATGAGTTCGGTGAAAACGGTGCCGCCCTCCGCCCGCCGAAGCCATTCGACGGCCTGATCGTCTTGTCGCTTCATGAAGAAGGCCCATCCCTTCATGTGATATAAGACGCGCAGGTGCGGGTCGCGCGGACTGAGGCGAATCGCCTTGTCGGCAAGCTCCAGGGCGCGATCCGGCCGGCCCAGAAAGTTGTTTGCAACGCAGAGGGCATTGTAGGCATCGATAAAACTGGGGTTGAGAGCGAGACTGCGTTCCCCCTCGACGACCGCCTCTTGGGTGCGGCCCTGCGCCATGAGGACATAGGCTTTGGCGAAGCGAGCGAAGTAGTAATTCGGGTCGATGGCAAGCGCCCGCGAGACGAGTTCGTCCGCCCGCCTGATGTCGGCCTGCGGGTCGCGGCTCTGCGCTTCGACGACCGGAAAAATGTACCTGAGGGTCATGCCGGTCAGCGCGAAGACGTTGCCGTTGTCAATATGCAGCGCCCGGTCACACAGGTCGAACGCAGCCGCGTATTCCGCCGACCCCGGGGGAAAGTTGTAGACACCCGCCTCGCAGCGGAGGGCCAAGTCCTCCGCATCGAGATTGCCCGGGCGCGTTCGCGTCACCCGCGCCGCATCGACGGCGACCAATTGTATCTGCATGGCGCGTGCGAGGCGGGTAACGATCTCGTCCTGCATCTGCAAGAGATCGGTGCGATCGGCGTCGAACTGATCGGCCCATAGATGCGCGCCGGTCTCAGCGTCGATGAGCTGGGCGTTCACTCGCACCTGATTGCCGCTGTGCTGTTCGCTCCCCTCCAGCACGTAGCGCACGCCGAGGTCCTTGCCGACCTGCCTCGCGTCTGCGGACTTGCCCTTGTAAGTGAAAGCGGTGCTGCGCGCGATCACGAAAGTCTCGCTGATCCGCGAGAGGCCCGTCGTCAGCCCCTCCGTGATGACATCGGCAAGGTACTCCTGCGCCGGATCGCCGCTCAGATTGGCAAAGGGGAGCACAACAATGGAAAGACGAGGCGTTGGCGCCGACGCCTCGGGACCGCTCGATGGCCTCAGGGCGAGCCAGACGCCGGCCGCGATTGCGGCGATGGCGACGAGCCCCGCTGCCAGCAGCATGAACATCGAACGCTGTTTTGGCGCCGCGGGCTTAGTCGCCCTTGCCTGCGCCGGCTTGCCGACTTCGAGCGAATAGACCCGGACAGGGTCGGCGATGTTCTTGAGTTGGGTCGGGCCGAGATCGCTGACCGCGAGATCGAGCCGCCCCTTCACCTGCCGGTAGGCGTCCTCGGACAGACAGATCGCGCCCGGCGCGGCGATGCCCTCCAGCCGCGCCGCGATGTTGACGCCGTCGCCCATCAGATCGCCGTCGCTCTCCTCGACGACATCGCCCAGATGAATTCCGACGCGGAACTCGATGCGGCGGTCGGGCGAAAGGCCCGCATTGCGCTCGATGAGGCCGTTCTGCACCTCGATGCCGCAGCGCACCGCGTCGACCACGCTGCGGAACTCGATGAGGCTGCCGTCCCCGGTGCGCTTCACCACGCGACCACGATGCGCGGCGATTGCTGGATCGATCAGATCGCTCCGCAGGCCCCTTAAGCGCGAGAGCGTGCGATCCTCATCCGCGCCCGCGAGCCGGCTATAGCCGACCACGTCCGCAACCAGGATCGCAGCGATCTTCCGCGTTTCCGCCATAGCGCGCCCACAGGCACCGCGCAGAATAGCACAAGGATCGGCGGGAGCCGCCCGCTATTTACGTGGCCGCAGTAATCACCCCGCCGACACCCAGCCGACATGCCGTCGGGGAACGTCCGCTATTTGCGCATTTGAGACGTTTGAGCGAAGTCTCGAGTTCGACGTCAAGCGGTCGTTCCGGTCCGCGACGGTGGAGGGTGACGGTGCCCCGACGACTGAATGCGCCGCTTCGGCGGCTCACAATCGACTGGCTATGTTTGTTGATAAATCCACAGCCGCCTCGCGCGCTGCTAGAGCGTTTGGATTTTGGCTTGAATCGTGATGGGGATTCCCGAATCGCCGAAGTTCTGATTCAACCTGCGGGCTGGGCGGAGGCCAGCAGGGATGCCGAAGCCATATTCGCAGGACTTGCGCGATCGGGTCATCGACGCGGTGCTGAAAGGGGAGATGAGCCGTCGCGCGGGCACCGTCAGGTTAAGCGCGCGCTGAGCTGAAGAAGGCGATTTTCTGAGAGCCGAGAGTCAGGCAGTGGCGGCAGTCTTGGAAATCTCGCTCCAGACCGCAAAGGCTCGCTCGCGCGAAGCGCGGCGGAAGTCAGCAGGGACGGATTCGGGATAAGGGATGTGGAAGAGGTTGGCGACTTGATCGTGAACCGTCAGGAACCGTTGCGCCTGTCTAGCTGATTTGAATCGCTTCATGATCCATTCGCGCCGCCTGGTCGGTTGATGAGAGTTCTCCGCGCGATTGTTCAGGCCTTTGTGCTGGCGATGTTCAACTTGAAGGCCCATCTTCGCCCGCGCCGCTCCGTATGAACGGAGCTTGTCCGTGATCATGACGCGCGGCGGTGTGACGGCGGATTTCAAGAGCTTCCTCATGAGCTGCTGCGCAGCGCGACTGTCTCTTCGACGCTGGACCAAGACGTCGAGAACGAAGCCATTTTGATCGACGGCGCGCCACAGCCAGTACGGCTCGCCAGCAATCGAGATGACGACCTCATCCATATGCCATTTGTCGCCGCGAGCAGGCGCGCGCTGGCGGATCTGATCGGCGAATGCCTTGCCGAACTTCTTCCCCCACTGGCGCACGGTCTCATAGGTCACGCAAATCCCGCGCGTCGCCAGCATTTCCTCGACCATGCGAAGGCTCAGGGGAAACCGGAAATAGAGCCAAACCGCATGGCTGATGACCTCCGGAGGAAAGCGATGGCGCTGGTAGAGAGGGTCGCGGGCTGTCGGCATGGCGGCCGTATAGCTGCGCGGCCGCGCTTTAATCGTTAACCTGACGGTGCCAGTACGACACATCGGGGTCGCGCAGGAGCGGGAGGCGCTGGGTCCGGGCCGCAACCTCCGGTACATCCTCGGTGACGAGGTATTGATGGGACATCGTGACGAGGGGCAGAGATCGCCCGATCATCGCCATGATCTCTCCTGCCCGGTATCCGGCCGCATTCACGACAACGTCCGCGACGATGTCTTCGCTCGTATTCGTCGTCACGCGCTAGCGCCCGTCCGACGGCTGGGCGAGCGCCTTCTCCCGGGTGAACCGGCGGATCGTTGCGCCGAGATCGCGCGCGCCCTTTGCTAGGGCCCGGTCGGTTGCGCCGGATCAATATCGCCGTCGTAAGGATCCCAAAGGACGCCCGCGAGGTCGTCAAGAGTCACGAACGGATGCTAGGCGCGGATCTCCCCGGGCGTGAGCACTTGGTATTTTATTTGCGTTGCCTCGCGCCATGGAGCGAACGTGCTTGAACTCGTCCATTCGCTCCCGCGTGTGGGCGAGCCTGACGGCTCCAACGAGGTGGTAGTTGATTGGATAGCCCACCTCGTCGCCGAGCCGACCGTAGAACTCGGCCGAGTACTTCTGGAGCTTGAGAAGGGCCCAGCTTGTCGAAAAGGTCGGACAGTTCTCGGCCGCGTGCCAGGTTGAACCCGAGGTCAGTTCATTTTGTTCAAGAAGAACGCAATCCTGCCATCCGGCTTTCGCCAGATGGTACAGAGAACTCACGCCCACCACCCCGCCGCCGATGACCACGAAGCGAGTATCCTCAGCCATATTCGGATCCCATGTCTCGACGACCCGCAGCCGCTACGTCACAAAACTTCCGCCTTCGCGGTGGACACCGCGGAGGTCCTTGCCGCTCCGGCCGGGATCGCCCGGCTTGCCAAGACACAGAGGCTCCATTTTCGCCCATTCGGCGTCCGTCAAAACGAATCGATCCATCCAAAGCTTGAATCACGCCTCGGCCAATATGGGAATCCTGAATCCCAACAGGCCCTCCACGAGCCGTGAATCAAGCCCTTCTACCGCTGCAACATCTGGCATGTGCACGGCCGCGATCGCGACCTGCTCGTCGACACTGGCCTTGGCAATTTCAGCCTGCGCGACCATGTGGCGCTGCTCAGCGAGCGTCCCCTCGTTTGGGTCGCCAGCCACACCCATTTCGACCATATCGGCTGCCATCACGAGCTCGGCGAGCGCTGCGTCCATTTCGCGGACGCGGCCATCCTGGCCGATCCGCGCAACGAATGGACCCTGGCCGATCGCTATACCAGAGGGTCCGCTGGTTGACTCATAGAGGGATTCGCGAATCGCGGCGATGCTGATTGAAGGCGGCGTGGAGGATTCGCGCCATGCCATCAGCGGTCAGATTGCGAGAGAACTATTCGGCGGAGGAGCTTCGGAGGCTCGCCCGTCGGTCGAAGGACGTCAACCGGAGCCGGCGGCTTCTGTCGTTGGCGGCGGTCCGGGACGGGATGGACCGAGGCTCGGCGGCGAAGATCGGCGGCGAAGATCGGCGGCGAAGATCGGCGGCGAAGATCGGCGGCATGGACCGGCAGACGCTGCGCGACTGGTTTCATCGCTTCAACGCCTCGGGCGCGGAGGGTCTTATCGACAACTGGACCGCAGGCCCGAAGCCTCGCTTGTCGGAGCAGCAACTGGCCCAATTCGCACAGATCGTCGAGGCCGGGCCGGATCGCGAGAAGGATGGGGTCGTGCGCTGGCGGCGGATCGACCTCAAGCGCGTCATCGCTGAGAGGTTCGGCGTCGACTTCCACCAGCGTTATGTCGGAAAGCTCCTGAACAAGCTTGGCTTCTCGCATATTAGCGCGCGGCCGCGTCATCCAGCTCAGGACGAACGGATGATCGAAGCGTTCAAAAAAACTTTCCGCGCGCACTGAAGGCTCATCTCGGCGGCCTGCCCGAGACGACGCCGGTCGAAATCTGGTTTGAGGACGAGGCCCGCATCGGCCAGAAGAACGGCCAGGTTCGGCAGTGGGCCAGGCGCGGAACGCGGCCAGGCCGCCGACCCGCGCTATGACGACGCCTATTTGTTCGGCGCGATCTGCCCCGCCCGCGGCGTCGGGGCGGCGTTGGCGCTGCCTCATGCCGACACTGCATGATGCAGCTTCACCTCGACGAAATCTCACGCAACGTCGCCCCGGGCGCGCACGCCGTTCTTCTCCTCGACCGCGCCGGATGGCACACGACGAGCAAGCTCGACGTGCCCGACAACATCACCCCGATCTTCCTGCCTTCCCGCGCGCCTGAGCTGAACCCGGTCGAGAATGTCTGGCAATATCTCCGCCAGAACTGGCTCTCAAACACCGTCTTCGAAAACTACGACGCCATCGTCGACGCCGCATGCGCCGCTTGGCGAAAGCTCATTGCTCAACCCGAAATCATCACGTCCATCCGAATGCGCGACTGGGTTCACGTCGGTCAGCCGCTAGGACCGTTGGTGTTACGCCACGGATGAGATGTCCGACCGCTCTCTCGAAGGCTGGTCAGCCGAGCGCTACTGGATCTGGCTGGTGCCCGCCAAGCGTCCCCTCGCCGATCGCGACCTGGTCGTTCTCGGCGATCTCAGTTTCCAGGTCTACACGCCTGGACACCCGCCGGTCGCTATCGGCCTGTTCGAGCAAGCGACGGGTAGCATCCTCTTCGGCGATATCGTTTATGACGTCCCGTTGATCGACGATGCCTATCACTATGACCCGGACGCCTATGTCGCGGCGCTTGAGACGCAGCGTCGCCCGCCGTCTTCATCATGCACGGCTGACATTTTCCGAACTTCGGCCGACTGCTACCCTTAACTCACTGGCGAAGGTATTGCCGCCGCAGGCCCGGGCGCCATCTCGCCACATAAAATCGCGCTATAGAGAGCCATGCTGAACGATCGCAACCCCCACTGGGTCTACACCCAGACAATCAAGATGTTCGCGGCGCCCGCCTCGCCGCCATTCGAGGACGAAGCCGAGCTCGAGCGGCATTGGGGGCGGGTGTGGGGCATCGACAACGACGTCGGGCAGATCCGCAGCGTTCTCGTGCACCGGCCCGGACCCGAGATGGCGGTCGTCGATCCTGCCAAGCGCATCCCCGAGATCGGCTCGTTCGGCGATGTCGAGCAGGGGTGGTATTTCCAGAGCGAGACGCCGCCTGACGTTCCGTCAATGCAGGCCGAGCACGACGCGCTGGTGGCGGCCTTGAAGGCTGCCGGTGTCGAGGTCTTTCACGCCGAAGGCGTCGAAGGCGGGCGGCTGAAATCCTGCTACACCCGCGACCCGCTCATCATGGTGAAGGGAGGCGCCATCGTTTGTCGCATGGGCGCGCGCATCCGCCGCGGCGAGGAGCTGGCGACCACTCGCACCCTCGCCAACATCGGCGTGCCCATCCTGCGCACCATTTCGGGCACGGGCGTCATGGAAGGCGGGAGCTTCGCCTGGCTCAACAGCAGCACGGCTGTGATAGGCGTCGGCGTGCGTGTCAACCGCGACGGCGCGCTCCAGGTCGCCGAGGTCCTGAAGCGGCAGGGCGTCGAGCTCCTGATCGTCGAACTCACGGGTTACGACATCCACCTCGACGTGTCGTTCCTGATGGTCGACAAGGACCTGGCTTTGGTGAACCCATTCGGCCTGCCCTATTCGTTCATAGAGGAGCTGAAGGCGCGTGGCGTGCGCCTCGTAGAGATCGATCCGGCCGACGATCCCTGGATCAACAATTCCCTGGCGACCGCGCCCGGCCGGCTTCTGATGCCGGAGGGAGCGACCAACCGCACGCTCGACGCCCTTGCCCGGCACGGCGTGACCTGGACGACCATCCCCTACACGGCGATGCACCAGAACGGCGGCGGCATTCATTGCTCGACAACGCCCCTGCGCCGCGACAGGGTCTGAGGCCTTTGGCTCGGCGGCAACCGTGGAGACGTTACGAGCATCGGAGGGCCGCGTGACCGATCTGCCAAAGCGAGCGCACGTTGTCATTGTGGGGGGAGGGATCGTCGGCTGTAGTGTCGCCTATCACCTGACGCTACGCGGCTGCACGGACGTCCTGCTTCTCGAACGAAAGCAACTCACTTGCGGAACGACGTGGCATGCCGCGGGCCTGGTTGGCCAGCTTCGCGCGACCCGCAATCTGACGATGCTCGCGCAATATACGACCGAGCTCTACACAACGCTTGAAAAGGAGACAGGCCAAGCGACGGGTTTTCGGCAGATCGGTTCGCTCGCCGTCGCCACAAGCGACGGCCGCATGGAGGAGTTGAAGCGCGGCGCGTCCATGGCGCGCTCATTTGGTCTGCAAGTCGATGTTGTCAGCGCGGAACGGGCTCTCGAGCTCTGGCCGTTTCTCAACGCCGGCGACCTCTTGGGCGCGGTGCATCTGCCTAAGGACGGCCAGACCAACCCGATCGACACAACACAGGCGCTGGCGAAGGGCGCGCGGAGCCGCGGCGCGCGGATCGTCGAAGACGCCAAGGTTGATAGGATCGTGGTCGAAAACGGCAAGGCCATCGGCGTTCGAGGGGCCTTCGGCGAGATCCAGGCCGACGTCGTCGTGAATTGCGCTGGCATGTGGGCGCATGAACTCGGCGCGAAAGCTGGGGCCGCCGTGCCTTTGCACGCAGCGGAGCACTTCTATATCGTCACCGAACCGATCCCGGAGCTTCCGCGCCATCTGCCCGTGCTGCGCGACGCAGACCGATGTGCTTACTTCAAAGAGGACGCGGGCAAGCTTCTTGTCGGATGGTTCGAGCCCGTCGCCAAGCCATGGGCAATGAGCGGCATCCCCGAAAGCTTCTCATTCGACCAACTGCCGGAAGATCTCGAGCACGTCGAACCTCTGCTCGAGGCGGCCATCCACCGCGTTCCGGCTCTGGGCAAGGCGGGCATTCAACTCTTCTTCAACGGCCCCGAAAGCTTCGCGCCCGACGACCGCTACCTGCTCGGTGAAACGCCGGAAGTTCGCAACCTGTTTGTGGCGGCGGGATTCAACTCGATCGGCATTCAGTCTGCTGGGGGCGCGGGTAAGGTCTTGTCCGATTGGATCGTCGACGGGCATCCGCCCATGGATTTGTGGGATGTCGACATCCGCCGGATGATGCCGTTTCAGAGGAACCGCGCCTATCTGCGCGATCGGACGACAGAGACCTTGGGCTTGCTCTACGCCATGCATTGGCCTTTTCGGCAGCCGGAATCGGCGCGTGGGGCGCGGCGTTCCGTGCTGCATGATCGGCTCAAGGCGGCAGGCGCCTGCTTTGGCGAGGCCGCAGGCTGGGAACGCCCAAATTGGTACGCGCCCGATGGAGAAATGCCGCAATATCGATACACCTATGGCAGGCAGAACTGGTTTCCGTTTTCCGCCGACGAACATCGCGCGGTTCGCGAAACGGTCGGCTTGTTCGACCAATCGTCCTTCGCCAAATTTGTCGTCGAAGGTCCGGACGCAGAGAAGGTCCTCAACCGCATCTCAGCAAACGATGTCGCGGTCCCTGTCGGTAGGATCGTCTACACTCAGTGGCTCAATGAACGTGGCGGCATAGAAGCTGACTTGACCGTCACAAGGGAGGCCGGCGATCGCTTTCTCGTCGTGACGTCGGCCACTTCTCAGACACGCGATCTCGCCTGGCTCAAGCGCAACATTCCCCACGATGCGCGAGTCGGCGTTCATGATGTCACGTCTGGCCTGGCCGTCCTCGGCGTGATGGGGCCACGCGCTCGCGACCTGTTGGAGCCCCTCGCTGACGCCGACCTATCGAACGAGGCCTTCCCGTTCGCCACATCACAACTCATCGATCTCGGCTATGCTCGTGTGAGAGCCAGCCGCATCACTTACGTGGGCGAACTGGGTTGGGAGCTCTATATCCCGACCGAGTTCGCGCAGGGCGTCTATGACGTGATTAGCGAAGCCGGAGGCTCGCTCGGTCTCAAACTCGCGGGCTACCACGCTATGAACTCCCTTCGCATCGAGAAGGGCTATCGACATTGGGGTGACGACATTGCGGATGAGGATTCGCCGCTCGAAGCTGGCCTCAGTTTTGCGGTCGCGATGGACAAGCCAGGAGGCTTCATTGGGCGTGAGGCTTTGCTGCGTCAGAAAGAGCGAGGACTGACCCGCCGGCTCGTTCAATTCGTCATGGAGGATGCCGAGACGCTGCTTTATCACAATGAGCCGATTCTTTGCGGCGGCGAGATCGTTGGACGCATTACATCAGGCATGTTCGGTCATACGATCGGCCGCGCGATCGGCCTCGGCTATGTCGAAAACCGCGGCGAGGCTGTAACAGCTGAGTTCACCCAGAGCAGCCAGTTCGAGATCGAGGTGGCCGGCGCGAGACTCCGCGCCAAGGCTTCGCTCAAGCCGCTGTACGACCCCGAAAGCCTTCGAGTGAAGGATGTTCAGGGGCGCACGCTGAGCCACGTCGCCAAGGCCTGACCGCAGGAGCTTGTGCGGGCGGCCTTTTGGCGCTCGGGGGACAGCTGTCGCAAGGCTGGAGAGGGTCGCTTCGGAGGCGCGCTCTCTGTTACGCGACTCCATCATTTCAACCACTTAAGTGCGCTTTCGCGCAACTTTTTTGCGCTTCTCAAGAATCGTGGTCGCTGACCGCGCCGGCCGCGCTCACCAGCGCGGCTACAACCGGCGCGTCGACCCAAACGCAATCTGCGTTGGACGCCGCCTTACGGAGAAGCTTCGCCCCTATCGTGGAACGCGAGCAGCAACTTGAGCTTTGGTGAGCGATCATCCGATAATTGTAATCGATAGTTCTGGATTTGTAAATCTATTTCTTATTTTTCTGTTATAGAGAATGAGGGGAGCCCGTCCAGGGCGACGCTCGCAAACGGTGGATCGCTCGTCTCGGAGCATGCAATCGGACACAACATGGATGACCACATCGAACTTCAAAGAAACAGGCTGCCGCGCAGCCTTTACGCCGAAACTGCGCGGGACGCGGTCGCGACCCCTCCGCTTCGCGGCGACAAGCGCGTCGGCGTCGTCGTGGTCGGCGGCGGCTTTACGGGATTGTCGACGGCTCTGCATCTTGCTCAGCGTGGCGCCGATGTGACGGTTTTGGAAGCTCGAGAGCCCGGGTGGGGCGCGTCGGGGCGCAATGGCGGCCAAGTTAACCCGGGGCTCAAGCATGAGCCTGAGGAGATAGAGCGCCGTTTCGGCCCCGATTTGGGCGGGCGAATGGTGTCGCTTTCTGGCGGTGCGCCGGATCGGGTCTTCGCCCTTGTTCGAGAGCTTCAGATCCGGTGTGAGGCGAACCAGGGCGGCACCATCCGCGCGGCTTTCTCGAAGGGTTCCGCCAAGTTTCTTCGTCGCGCCACAATGGCTTGGAAAGACCGCGGAGCGCCTGTCGAATTGCTGGAGCGCGAAGCGCTCGCGCGGGCGACTGGCGCGGACCGTTACCTATGCGGCGCGCTAGACCGACGTGGCGGTTCGATCAATCCCCTTGGCTACGCGCGTGGGCTGGCCGACGCAGCAATTCAGGCCGGGGCGGCCATTCATAGCGGCGCCAAGGCGACGGCCGTAGAGCGCCGAGGCGCGTCATGGGCGGTCGTGACGCCGGCAGGGACCGTCACCGCAGACTGGCTCGTGCTTGCCACGAACGGCTATACGGAAGAGCTTTGGCCCGACCTTCGGCAGACGATTATCCCCGTCTACAGCGGCATCGTGGCGACCGAACCGCTGCCGGAGGAGATCGCGAAGCGAATCTTGCCGATGGGAACCGTCCTGTACGAGCATGAGGACATTACGGTTTACTACCGGCGTGACGTTTCCAACAGGCTGCTGATGGGCGGGCGCAGCCGACTGCGGGCGCTCGAAAGCCCCAACGATTTCCACGATCTGATCGCCTATACGAAGCGGCTTTGGCCCTTTATCGGCAATCCTCAGTGGACGCATGGATGGAATGGCCAGTTGGCGCTCACTTTGGATCACTATCCTCACCTGACTGAGCCGGCCGACAAGGTCATCGCGTGTCTCGGATACAATGGCCGTGGCGTCGCGATGGCGACCGCAATGGGGGCCGAAATAGCCCGCCGGATCACCGGAACGCCCGCGGCTGAGCTGGATATGCCAGTAAAGTCGGCTCTGGAGCCGATCCGGCTGCACCGGCTTTGGCCCATCGGCGTGAGGGCGAGACTGGCATACGGTCGCCTGATGAGGGCCATTGGAGCGTAATCAGGCGAACCGACGGCGCATCGACCGGTTTCTTCGACGCTATGGCGCGCTTGCGATCGCTCTCGCTCAGCCTTGGGGGCCCCGCGTCTACAGGCGCCGTCGAGGGCGTCTTGATGGCCGGCGCCAGTGGGGACGGGGCGTCAGGCGCCCTGCGGCAGCCACCATTCCGCGCCCCGCGGCGTGCTGACATATTCGGGCCAGCGATAATGGATCGGCGCCTGGAAATCTTTCGGCAGAAGCGGCGCGAGCCACGTCTCACCTCCGACGCCCCCGCCTGTGCGCTCACGGAATTCGGCTTGCGCCGCCGCGAGGGCCTGCGGATCGGTCATCAGATCGACGAGGCTGCCGGCGATGGCGCGGGCGGCGGCCTCGACGGTTGGGTCGATCGTCGCGGGGAAACCGCCAAGCGCGTTCCACACCCAGGCCGGGTATTGGTAGCCTGGCCGCGCCGGCGCGAGCATCGCGCGCCCAACATAGATATGCGCCGTCGGACAGTGCCAGGTGTATTCCGTGTAGTCGTCCGACGTGTAGTTCTTTTGCCAGGGCGGCAGGATGGCGCGCAGGCGGCCCTCATCCTCTTCCGGCGTCGTTAGCGCCGTCATCGCAGGATGGATTGGATCCTCCATCGGCTCAAGGCCCAGGTTCTTCTGGACCTCGCGGCCAAACCGCCTGGCCTCCTCTCCCCAGCGAGGCGTTCCGCCAAGCGCGAGATTGCCGTAAGCGAGCGCGGCCAGCGCATGGTTGGGTAGGCCCGGACGGGTCTTCGTCACCCATTCCTTGCGCACGATGCAATGGGTGATCCTGGCGACATTGTCGGCGTTGTTGTCGAGGATGGTGTAGATGCGCTCTTGCATTTCCAGGGTCGGGCAGCGGCTCGAATATTGGATCTGGCTGAAATTCGGAGCGAGATTGTCGGCCGTGGCCTGACCGGCGGCGAGAATCGCCTCGTTGATGGTCCAAGTGCCGGTATGCGGCAGCATCGACTCCTTGGTCATCTTGCTCGTCATATACATGAGGCAGACAGCGTCGATCGCGCCGGGGGCCCGCGCCATCGTATGGGCCGAAGCGCCTTCTCCTGCGCCCATACCGGACCATTCTTCGGGGCGCGGACACTCGAAACTGTACATCCGGCTCCAATAGCTGCCGCAATGGGTGTCCCAGATCACCGTGTTGGCGTGCGCGGTGCTGAATGCCGGGTGAAAGGCGATGGTTGCGTCGAGATCGTCGTAATAGCCGTGGGCGGCATGCACGGGCTTTGAGCCGCACACCTTTTCCGCCGGCTCGCCGAAGAAGACGAGCTTGCCGGGCAAGCCGTGCTTCTCCATCGCCGCTTTGGCGGCGAGTAGGCCGCCCAGCGCGCCGAGCCCCAGCGCCGAATGCGGATCGGTGTGGCCGGCCGCATATTTGTGAACGCCGTCGCGCGGCTTCTCAAAGGGCGCAGGATCCTGGCTGTTGCCGGGGACGGCGTCGTATTCCGCATAAGTGGCGATGACCGGCTTGCCTTTGCCGTACGTGGCGCGGAAGGCGGTGGGCATGGTCGCCGTGCCTTCTTCCACCTCGAAGCCCTGCTCGCGCAACAGTTTCACATACCAGGCGGCGGATCGATATTCGCGCCATGCCGGCTCGTGGAAGTTCCACACCTCCGTATGGCGCTCCGAGAGCCAGGCCGCGTGCGCCTCGAGCCAGCCCAAGGCAGTCTCTTTGGCCGGCGTCAGCGCGGCCGGACCCCAGTCGCGGGTCGCCGCCGAATGGTCATTCGGCATGAAGGGCTCCAAGGAATCCAGGATGGGAAGGACGCCGGCGGTCTGCGCCGCCGGCGCCGGTCGCCTGAGATCAGCCGACGATGAAGGCGCTCCAGCGCTTCACGATCTGGTCCATGTTGTCCGCCCACCATTGGGTATCGAAGTTGACCAGCTTGCTCTTAACATCGGGTGCGGTGGGTAGAAGCTTCAGCCTTTCCGGCGACAAGTAGCCCGCCGACTTGTTGTTGACGAAGCCGTAGGGGATCAGCGAGGAGAGCCGCGCTTGCGGCACGGCCATGGTTATGAAGGCCGTGAATTTTTGCGCGTTCCCGGCGTTGGCGGCGCCGTTGATGACGGCCCAGCAGTCGTTGCGCAGCAATTGATCCTGCCAGACGATCTCCACCGCCGCCTTGTTCGCCTGGATCGCCGCGATGCGGCCATTCCAGGCGGTCGCCATCACCACCTCGTCGTCGTTCAAGAGCTGCGCGGGTATGGCTCCGGCGTCCCACCATTTGGTCACATTGGGCTTGATCTTGGCGAGGCTGGCGAAAGCCTTGTCGAGGTCGATCGGATAGACCTTGTCGGCAGGAACGCCCGCAGCCATGGTCGCGACCTCGAGGTCGGCGTTCGATCCGCTCGCGCCCGATTGCAGGGAGCGAGGGCCGGGGAAGTTGGTTGTGTCCCAAAGGTCCTTGTTATCCTTCGGCGCCTTCCCTTTGAACGCGTCGGTGCGATAGGCGTAGATCTGCGCATAGGGCAGCATGTTGACGTAGAGCTTCTGGCGGAAGACCGGATCGATATTGTCGACGTCGAAAAGAGAGTAGTCGATCGACTCGAAATAGTCGCCGTGCCTGGTGAGGTTGATGACATCGCCCCCGTCCAGTTCGGTGACGTCGTATTCGATGTTCTTGCTGTCGACCATCGCCTTGACCTTGGCCGGATCGGGGCCTTCCGCCTCGATGACCTTGATCCCCGATAATTCCTCGAAGGGCTTGAAATACGCCTTGCGCTGCGCGTCCTGGAGCGCCCCGCCATAGGAGCATATGCGCACCGTGCCGCTGCCCTTGAGCTTGTCGGGAATCGAATCGATCTTGGGCAGTTCGACATCGGCCGCCAGCGCCGCGGCCGGAAAGGCGAAGGGCGAGGTCAGCGTCGCCGCGGCCGCCGCGGTCAAGCCGTAGCGCGCGGCATTGGCGATGAATTGGCGCCGCGAATAGTCGGCCTTATGCAGGGGCTGCCCCGCCATGGCTTGCAGCGCCTGTTTGATTTTCTCGTCCATTCTATCCTCCCTTTTCACTCTGCTGACGACTGGAGCCCCATTTGCCGAAACCTATCAGGTGACTGGGGCGGTGCGAAGACGCTCCGACCGGCGGCGCAAGAGTTCCGCGCCGACCATCAGGCTGGTCGTGATCGTGATCAATAGCGTCGAGACCGAAGCCAGCGTCGGATCGATATCGAAGCGGATCTGCTCCCACATCCGCCGCGGCAGGGTGACCGCCGTCGTGCCGGAAAGAAACAAGGCGACGAGCAACTCGTCGAAAGAGGTGATGAAGGCGAAGACCGCCCCGGCGAAGATGCCAGGCCGGATCAGCGGCAGGGTGACTTGTCGGAACGTCGCCCAGGGGCTCGCGCCCAGACTGAGCGCCGCATATTCTAGACGGCGGTCGACGCCATAGAGCGTCGAGGAGACATTGATCACCACGAACGGCACGGCGAGCGCCGTGTGGCCGAGGACAAGAGCCAGCGGCCGACCCACGAGCCCATAGCTCGCGTAGGCGAAATAGAGGCCGATCGCGACAATGATGCCCGGCGCAATCACCGGTGAGAGGATCAGAGCGTTCACGAGCTTCTTGCCCGCGAACTTGCCGCGCACGAGGCCGATTGCCGCCGGCGTTCCAAGAAGCGTCGAGAGCGCCGTGACAGCAAGTCCGACCCAGATGCTGAGCCAAGCGGACTCCGTCCAGGCGGAGCGGGCGAAGAAATTAGCGTACCACTGCAAGCTGAAGCCCGGCGGCGGAAACGTCAGATATTTGCCCGAAGAGAAGGAGAGCGGGATCACGATCAGGATCGGGAACAAGAGATAGGCGAAGATCAGGATCACAAGGCCGTCAAAAGCGATGCGTGAGACCCTGCCCATCAGCGTTGACCCTGGAAGATTTTCTCGATCCCCATGACGCGGGTGAAGCCTGCGAAGATCACCAGCACGACGGCCAGAAGCACCACCGCCATGGCGGCCGCCTGGGGCCAGTCGAGAATGTTCACCTGATTGGCGATCAGGATCGAGATCATCAAATCGCTTGGGCCGCCAACCAGGGCCGGCGTGATGTAGAAGCCGATCGCCAGCGTGAAGACGAGAATGCAGCCCGCCGAAATGCCGGGCAGGGAGAGCGGCAGCAGGACCTGGCGGAAGACGGCGGGGGGCCGCGCGCCAAGGCCCTCGGCGGCGCGAATGAGCCGCCAGTCCAAGCTCTTCAAGGTCGAATAGATCGGCAGCACCATGAACGGCAAGAGGACGTGGACCATCGCCACGCACACCGCAAAGCGCGTGTTGAGGAGCTGCATCGGCTGGTCGATGAGCCCCGTGGCAACGAGGAAATTGTTGATGATGCCGCGTCTGCCGAGCAGCACCATCCACGCATAGGTCCTGACCAGGATGCTGGTCCAGAACGGGATCAGGACGAGGATGATGAGCAGGTTCGCGGTCGATTGCCTGCAGCGGGCCAGGAACATCGCGACCGGATAGGCGAGCAGAAGGCAGGCGAGGGTGACGATCAGGCTGATCGTCCCCGTAATCTGCATGACGCGCCAAAAGACGCCGTCCCGCAGGAGCTTCATGAAAACGTCAAGCGTCCACCCTTTCTCGTACACGCTCCGCTGCAGCATGAGGAGGACGGGATAGGCGTAGAAGACAATGAGATAGAGGACGAGGGGCGCCGCCAACAGGCCGCCAGGAGGCAGTCTCATGGCCGAGGCGCCCAGGGACAATTTGCGGTTAAGCATCGCCTTTGCCATCCGGTCCGGCATGACGGAAGCGGCGGAAAGCCTATCGGCAATCGAGCGGCCGCGTCAAAGGGCTTTTGACGTCATCGGGCGGCCGGCTCGACAATTGCATCGCCGCCTCATAGTCATACCCCTAGCGAACACCAGCCAAAGTCGGTTCGCATCGCGGATGAAGGTCATGCCTCCTGACGGGGTTCGGTCCGGATCGTCGCGGCAGGCCGGCGCGCCGGTCGCGCTGCGCCATATCGTCAAGACCTTCGACAACTATCGCGCGATCGACGATCTAAGCCTCGACGTCGAACCCGGCGAGTTCATTACCTTCCTGGGCCCGTCCGGCTCCGGCAAGTCCACAACGCTCATGATGATCGCCGGCTTCGAGCAGCCGACGGCGGGCGACATCCTGATCGGCGGGTCGGTGGTGACGCACACCCCGGCCTATCGGCGCAACATCGGCATGGTGTTCCAGAACTACGCGCTCTTTCCGCATCTGACGGTCGCGGAGAATATCGGCTTCGCGCTCAAGCAGCGCGGCATGCCAAAGCCGGAGATCCACGAGCACGTCCGGCGCATGCTCGATCTCATCCAGCTCTCCGGCTACGAGGCGCGCTTTCCCCAGCAGCTCTCCGGCGGTCAGCAGCAGCGCGTCGCCATCGCCCGCGCGATCATCTTCAATCCGCCCGTGCTCTTGATGGACGAGCCACTGAGCGCGCTCGACAAGCAGCTGCGCGAGGATCTGCAATTCGAGATCAAGCGGCTGCACGATCGCTTAGGGATCACCTTTATCTACGTAACGCATGACCAGAAGGAGGCGCTGGTGATGTCGGACCGGGTGGCGGTAATGAACGAGGGTCGGATCGCGCAAATCGGCTCGCCCAAGGCGCTGTACGACACACCGGCCAATCGCTTCGTCGCTTCCTTCGTCGGCGAGGCCAATCTCCTAGAGGCGACAATCGTGGGGAAAGAGACGGATGGGCTGCTCGTTCTGAAGATTGGCAACGTCTTCCTGCGGGCGCCGGCGTCGAGTTTGGGCGACGCCAACGACTGCCTTTGCATGATCAGACCCGAGAAAATCAGGGTCGGGGCGCCCCCTGCAGCCGAGGGAAGGCCAGTCAATTCGATAAGGGCGACGGTGCGAGAAACCGTCTTCATGGGAGAAATGATCCGCTACGTGGTCGAGATCGGCGCCGGCTCGCATGTCACCGCCAAGCAACAGCACCGCGCCGAAACGCCCATCCTCGCTCCTGCGGAAGTCGCGACGATCGAATGGGCGATCGCTGATACAAGGCTGGTCTGAGCAGCCGTTGCCGCCCGGGGCGCGAAGCGAGCGTTTCTATCGTCGGGGGAAGGCGGAACCCGCGATCTCCTCCGCGCTTCGCCCCGCCCAGTCGAGTTGGCGTATCCGGGAGAGCCCGCGCTGTTGGGCCTCCTCCAACGCGGCGCTCGCCGCCTCGTAATCGATGGTCAGCACCTTCTGATCGCGGACGACCTGCTCGCCGTCGACAAAGACATGCATCACCGCCCGCTCGGACGCGGAATAAACGAGCGATCGAAGCGGATCGTGACAAGGGCGCATCGCGGGATGGGCGCAGTCCGCGATCACAACGTCCGCCTTGCATCCGACCGCGAGCCGCCCAATATCGTCGCGCCCGAGCGCACGGGCCCCGCCAATCGTCGCTGCGTTGAAAATCTCGCCGACCGTCACGCTGCGCGAGCTCTCCGAGACCACCCGTCCGATGTAGGAGACGAGCCGCATTTCGTCGAGCATGTTGTGCGGGTAGACATCCGTGCCGATGCCCATGTTGACCCCGCGACGCACGTAGCGGCCGAAGTCTCGCAATGCGATGCCGCGGCGCGCGAACACGGTTGGGCAATGCGCGACCGTCGAACCGCTTCTCGCCAACGCCCCCAGATCGTCGATCTCTGGCCAATGCGTCCAGGGGTGGTGATCCAGAAAGATGCCATGACCGATGATCGTGCGCGGGGAGAGCACGCCAAGCGAGTCCAACCATTCGATGGGGGTCTTGCCATGCCGGCGAACAATTTCATGAAACTCCGCCAACGATTGTGCGGCATGGATTTGATAAGGCAGATCGCGTTTGTTCGCTTCGCTGAAAGCGTCGCGAAGAAGGCTCTCGGTGCAGGTATCGACCTGCGCGGGGCAGATCATCCCCGTCAGGCGTCCTGCCGGATGAGCCTCTGCTTTGTCGATCTCTCGCAGCGCAGTCTCGAAAGCCTGATAGCCACGCGCTTCATCAAGATCATATTCCACGACGAAGCCGTTGCGCGTGAACCAGCGGCCTGACCGAAACATCGGCGCGACGCTCACCCTCAACCCGGAGCCGGCGAGAATGTCGAGCCATCCTTCGGTCGGCAGTGATATGTCGCAAAGGGTAGTGACGCCCGAGAGCAGGACTTCGGAAAGCGCGACGCCATACGACGCCTTCACGCCATCCTCGTCCGGGTTCAGAATCGGGAGATATTCATAGAGCGAGGTGTTGTAGAGTTTCCGGCTCCCGACCTCATCCCACATACCCTTGTTCATCGGCTCGCTGAACGGATGCGAGTGGATGTCAATCAAACCGGGCATTACCAGCCAATTCGCGCCGTTCATGACACGGTCGCTTTCGCCGTCATACTTCTCGCCGATGAAGGCGATGCGATCTTTGGCCATCACGACGTCGACGCCAGATCGATAGACATGCGACTGAGCCTCGTCATCCCACACGATCGCGAATCGACAGTTTCTGATCAGCGTTGTCGTCACTTATTGGTCCTTTTTGTCCCACAGGGCCGCGTCACGGCATTGCCTTCGTCGTCCTCAAGGATATGCCCGGCCGCTCACCACGCGAAACCGGCAAGCAAACGACGAAGACCCGATTCCGTCGAGTCGCATCATCGGCGACCTCCTACGGCCCGCGGAAAGGATTTGCCATGTTTTCGCGTATCCGTGACCCCTCGAACGCCTTGAGGACCGGATCACGCCACAGGGGCGCGCGCCCGATGAGCGAGATTTTGCATTGCCTCCGCCCGGCGAAGCCGGCGAGCCGAGTGAAGCGCCGGGGTAGTCCCCCTTTCGCCGCCAGAGAC
The DNA here is from genome assembly GCA_963726105.1 of uncultured Alphaproteobacteria bacterium. Classification (GTDB taxonomy): domain Bacteria; phylum Pseudomonadota; class Alphaproteobacteria; order Rhizobiales; family Beijerinckiaceae; genus Roseiarcus. The sequence continues at coordinate 334,399 of CAVSBJ010000001.1, read as the reverse complement.
CGCTTCAGGCCTCCGGTGAAGGGAATGATGCCGGCGCCTCCCCTGAGGCCGATTCATTGCCTGATCGACTGCTTCGATTTGGCCCTTGTCGGTCGCGATTTCGGGGGCGAAGTCGCCATCGAATTGGCCATGCGATGTCGACCACAGGTCATGGCGCGCCCTGTGGCGCCTTACCGGGCCGCAGGCGGAGCACAGCTGTCGCCCACCACGAGCGCGGAGGGAAAGACGACCTTTCGCCGCTGGGTGATATCGCTGCGCTTGATCCGGTCCATGAGGAGGCGGACCGACTCGTTGACCATCTCGACAATCGGATGTTCGGAGCGCGTCAGGTTTGGCCTCAAGCCGCGGATGCCCGGAATATTATCGGTCGAGGCGATGGAAATGTCCTCGGGACAACGCAGTCCGAGGTCGGCGATGGCGCGCATGACGCCGAGCGCCATCACGCCATTGGCGACATACAGCGCGGTGGGGCGGACGGGTTCCAGAAAAAGGTCGCGCGCCGCGGAATACGCCACCTCCTCGCGAAACTCGCCGGATCGTACGAAGCGCAGCTCCAGCGTCAGGCCCTTGGCGCTCAGCGCAGCCTGCATGCCGCCGGCGCGATCACGCCCCGTACTCAGGTGGCTCGGCCCCAGGATCGCGCCGATACGCCTGTGGCCGAGATCGATGAGGTAGCTCGTCGCTTGATAGCTCGCCGAGAAATTGTCGATCGTCACTGCGTCGAGCTGTTCGTCGTTCAGCGTGCGGCCGAAAAGCACCGTCGGCAGGATCGGGCCGCCGGATTCGCGGTGAAGACCAGTTATGACGTCGCCGACCGGGACCAGCAGCAGACCCTCGCACTGAAGGGCGCGAACCCGAACGAGAATGCGCTTCTCCGCGTCCGGCTTCTCGTCGCTATTGAAGACGACCAGAGAGTAGCCCCACGCGGATACGGCGGCTTCGGCGGTGCAGACGACGCGGGAATAAAAGGGGTTCGAAAGGTCGGCCACGACGATCGCGATGAGCTCGCTATGGCCGCGCCTCAGGTTGCGGGCGAGCTGCGAGGGCGCATAGTCGAGGTCGCGGATGGCGTCCAACACGCGCGCCTTCAGCGGGGCGCTGACAAAGGCCGAGTCATTGAGCACGGCGGAAACGGTCGCCGGCGAAACTCCCGCCGCATTTGCGACGTCCTTGATGGTCGCCATCAGCCAGCGAATCGATTCGGCGCATTTTTGAGTTTCATACGGCATCCTCCCACAAGCGATCCACCCCGTGTTTCTCGACCATTTTAGGGGAACGCCCTCCGCTTTTCTACTTGCGTTGAGCCGCCGATTGCGGGAGGCTGACGAAACGGTTCGCCACTATCGCTTCGACGAGGGAGGAATCAATGAAACGAGCAGCGATCGGCGTCGCTTTCGCATTTGCGGCGTTGTCTTCAGCGGCGATGGCCGAACAGCCGCTTGTTGGTATCGTCTCGATCTCCGCCACCGAGGCCAACAACGCCCGCTATATCGCGGGGGCGCAGGCCGCTGCGAAGGACATCGGCTGGCAGGTCTCAGTCATCGATGCGGCAGGCAATGCAGATCAGGCGAACGCCGCCATTCAGAATTTTGCCCAGCGCGGCGCGGCCGCGATCGTCGACATGGTCTTTCCCTATTCCTCGATCGGCGCCGGCCTTGATGCGGCCAAGCGAGCGAAAATCCCCGTCGTGACCTGGGGCGGGGGCCTGGGTGGCGGCGTCGCCGCGACCAATGGCTCAGGCGGCCCTATGGTTGTGCCGGTCAACGAGCTCATGCTCAAGACCATGGACGGCAAAGGCTCCGTTCTCGCGCTGACCTATCACACCGGCGAAGTCTGCCGGAACCGCGAGGTCGAGCTGGATAAGGCGCTCGCCAATCATCCTGACATCAAGATGACCAAGAACGAGGTTCGCATACCCGGCTATTTCGAGGACGGCGCGCAATACGCCAACGCCTGGCTGGCCTCTCATCCGGCTGGCAAGGAGAGCCTGGCGATCTGGGGCTGCTGGGACGATCCGGCCATCGGCGCGATTAGCTCGCTGCGCGCCCAGGACCGCAAGGACGTCAAAGTCTACGGAGTGAACGGCAACGCGCAAGCGCTGGAGAACATCAAAAAGGGCTTCATGACCGCGACCGCGTGGCAGGACAGCTATACGGAGGGCCGCAATATGATTACGCTCCTGCCGGATATCGTGAAGGCCGGGGCGGACTGGACTCCGAAAGCGGTTGAAGTGCCAGCGGTTCTGGTGACTTCCGACACGATCGAGAAGTTTCTGGCGGAGCATCCTGCTGCGCTACAGTGAGACCCAGAGTTCCGATGGAAGATTCCGATGGCGGGGACGGCTTCGGCGCCCACACTCGTGTCCGCAATCGGGATCTGCAAAGCCTATGGGGGCGCCCAGGCGCTGCGCGGCGCGACCCTGACCATTCTGCCCGGCGAGACTCATGGCCTTGTGGGCGCAAACGGCGCCGGCAAGTCGACCCTGATCCGCATTCTTGCAGGCCTGACTTCGCCTGACGCTGGGGACGTTCTCGTCGACGGCAATCCAGTCGTGATCGAGACTCCGCACGCCGCTAACGATCTAGGCATGAGCTTCATTCATCAGGAGCTCGCCTTCGTTCCCGGAATGACCGTGCTCGAGAACATCATGCTGGGACTGCCGAAGAAGACCCGCTTTGGCATGGTCGACTGGCGAGCCATTGCAGAGGACGTGAAGCCAATCGCAGACCGCGTCGGCGTCAAGGCTGCTTTGGGGGCGAGCGCCAAGGGTCTATCCACGGCTGAGAACTGGCTCATCAACATCACCCGGGCTCTCGTCCGCAAGTCGCGGCTCATCGTGATGGATGAGCCAACCGCGGCGCTCTCGGCGGTGGAAAGCAAGCGGCTCTTCGCGATCGTGCGCGCTCTGCACAAGTCCGGGGTCGCGGCGCTCTATGTGTCGCACAGGCTAGACGAGGTTCTGGCCCTCTGCCAACGCGTCACGGTCTTTCGCGATGGGCGGTCCGTCTCGGAGCTTGCCGGGCCAACGCTGACCCGTTCCTCTCTGGTTGAGGCCATCGTGGGGGGCGCCATCGAAGCCGAGCCAAAGCGAGCAACCTCTGCAGCGAGCCGCCCAATCATCCTGTCCGCTCGCGCGTTGGGCCGGGCGCCCAAAGTCATAGACGCGAACTTCGATCTTCATGCCGGCGAAGTGCTCGGCCTTGGCGGCCTGGTTGGCGCAGGAAGAACGGAACTGGCCCGGCTCGTCTTCGGCGCGGATCGCGCGGACGGCGGCGCGATGCTGCTGGCCGGACAACCCTATGCGCCGAAGAATCCCGCCGAAGCGGTCAGGGCAGGCATCGGCTTCGTGCCCGAGGAGCGCCGCACAGAGGGTCTCATTCTGACGAAGAGCGTCGCCTTCAATCTGAGCCTGGCAAACCTCGGTTCACTGATTGTCTCGCCCGCCTTGCCCTTCATCAGCAGCAGCCGGCGCCGCAGCCTCGCGGAGCGGGTCATTCGCGACCTCGCGGTGAAGACGGCGAGCGCCGAGACGGCGGTGGGACAGCTGAGCGGCGGCAATCAGCAGAAAGTGCTGATCGGGCGGTGGCTGCAGTCCAAGCCGAAGGCGCTGATCCTCGATGAACCGACGCGTGGCGTCGATGTCGGCGCGCGCGGAGAAATCCACCGCTTGATTCGAGTGCTTGCTCAGGCCGGCGCGGCGGTGATGGTCGTATCATCCGAACCCGACGAGTTGCCGGACCTCTGTGACCGCGTGCTAGTGATGGTGGAAGGGCGCATCGTGGCGGAGCTTTCCGGCGCGACCTTGAACAGACAGGGAATCGTTGCGGCGAGTTACGCCGCGGCGCATGAGCGGAACCGTTCATGAGTGGAACGTCGATAGCGCGGCGCCGGCTCTCGCCAGGCGCGAGGATCGGCCTGGCAATATTCGCCCGCTACGCCACGATCATCGGGCTCGCATTGATGATTGTGATTTTCTCCGTTCTCTCGCCGGACGCTTTCCCGACCCTCAACAACTTCGTCAACGTGCTCAATCAGGCTTCGCTGGCGACGATCATCGCAGGCGGTCTGACGTTGGCCGTCGTCGTCGGCGAGCTTGACCTGTCCATCGGCTATTCGGCCAGTCTGCATGGCGTTCTGGTGACTGGACTCATTGTGCACGACAAGCTGCCGATCGCGCTCGCCATCGTGATCGTTCTCGCGCTCGGCGCGCTTATCGGCGTGGTCAATGGTCTTATTGTCACGAAACTCAGGGTGAATTCGGTGATCGCCACGCTCGGCGTCGGTACGATCATCGTTGGCCTGGCCTTCGCCTATTCGTCTGGGGTTCCCATCGTGGCGGGGGTGCCGGAAGGGTTTCTCCAGTTGTCGCTCGGGCGCTGGCTCTTCGGCATACCCAATCCGATTATCATTATGGCGGTTGTCGTCGTGGGCCTCTGGGTCCTGGTCGAGCGGACAGCGATCGGCCAGGAGATTCAAGCCGTAGGCGGGAACCCCATCGCTGCTCGCCTCGCGGGCATTCGCGTCGATCGCATCAAGATCCTCGGCTTCGTCATCTCGGCCGTCTGCGCTGCGCTGACCGGCGCGTTGCTCGCCTCGCGCCTTGGCAGCGGCACAACGAACGCAGCCGACTCCTACCTACTCACCGCCTTCGCTGCCGTGTTCCTTGGGTCGGCCACGCTTCGTGACGGTGAATTCCACGTACTCGGGACTTTTATCGGCACCCTGATCATAGTTTTTGGCTTCAACGGCCTCAATATCTTCGGAGCGCCAACCTTCTCGCAATATGTTTTCCAAGGCACGATTCTGGTTGTCGCGGTCGCGCTCTCGAGTTTGGGACGAATGTTAGCTGAGACCTGAGGAGCGCATGATGGCCGAAGTTGCGACATGGGACGTCTACGTGATGGAGTATGCGCGCTCCAAAAATCAGCCGTGGGTCGACCTCATCAGCGGGATGTACCACGAAGGGGTCATGGACCTGCCCTTTTCCTTCATCTTCGCTCAGAGAGACGAAGATCGCATCCTCATCGATACCGGCTTTATGCAAGATGATCATAGGTCGACCTTTGCGCGGAAGTTCGGCATTCCGACCTGGATCTCGCCTCTTCGGATGCTGGCCGAGATCGGCGTCCACGCGGACGCGATCAACGCGATCTTTCTTACCCATGCGCATTTCGACCACATGGGCTCGATCGCGGAATTCCCCAACGCGCATATCTACATTCAGAAGAGTGAGCTTCTCTCCTGGTACGAAGCCTTCGCGCTGCCGAGGCGTTTCAGTCACCTGACCGCGATCGTCGATCCCGACAATATGCGCACGGCTCTCGACGCTTCGATTGCTCATCGGGTCACGCTGATCGACGGCGACAAGAACAATGTGCTGCCCGGGGTTCATGTGAGGCTCGGCAGCGGCCACACCATCGGGCAGCAGTTCGTCATCGTGGAGACAGTGGCCGGACGCCGCGTGATATCCGGCGATTGTGTCTATTCCCGCCGCCAGTTCACCGGCCACAAGGACGATGGCATTTATGTGCCGCTCAACAACGCGATCGGGAGCGTTTGGGAGCAACTCAAGACAATCGACAAAATGCACGACGAACTCGAAGGCGACCTTTCGCGACTGGTCGTACTGCACGACATCGAGCGCTGGAAGAGCTTGCCCGTCGTCAAAGAGCTCGAGGGTTTTCGGATCGTCAAAGTCGCATGATCGAGAACGTGCGTCTTCACCGTTCGGGAGACGTGGCTGGGGCGCCGTTGTTAGAGTAACTTCGATTTGTCGAAGCGTTGCGCGATATGTCCACGCGAAATCGACGATCTACGCCGCAAGGGCGCGCCACATCGCCGACGCGGCTGTGCGTCTCTGTTTGTAAATCTGGTTCGGCGTGTTCGTTGAAAATGTCGTCTCGGGCGTCGCCCGAGACCTGCTCGCCGCCGCCATCGAGCGTTTCGAGGAGCGCGGCGCGCCGGTGGCGTTCCACTGCCATGAAGAGGTTACGGTCGAAACGCCAACCGGCTCGCTATCGGATCAGGAATTCCGCGACTTCCTGCTCAAGGCGCCGGACTGGGCGCGCGGGCTGCCGCTCTGCGGAAAAGTGCATACCGCGCATTATCCAGCGCCGCCGGAGCGCCCAGCGGAGCCATTGGATCGGCTCGAAGCGGCGATTGACGCCTACGTCGACGAAACCCGTCACGACCTCGGCCCGATCGATGACCCCGCGCTCGTCGCGCGCGAAGACGACGAAGACTTCGTTGCGAGCTTGCCTGACGATTTCGCGCCGCTGCCCGACCGGGTCAGTCTGCCGCTTAGAGACCGGGGCGGAACGAACATGCTGGCTTCGATGTGTCGCCTCGGACGAGTTCTCTCGGCCGGTACGCCGGGCGCAAGCCGTCGAGACATCCGCAATTCAAGGCCATTGAGGGAAGTTGCGGGGTTGCAGAAAAATAACGCTAAGCGCCTGAAAAGGCTGGGTCGCGCGCAAAAACGTCAGGCGTTCGCCTATCCATCTTCCGCGGTTCTCAACGCCGCTGCGAATGGCGCCGGCCGACGCGCCGCATTCCATCGCGCCAGATCCACGTCGGCCCGCGCAGAGAGCGCCCGCTTGCGGGCGAGGCCGCGCTCCGGCCCGGACAGACGTTTCCCCCCTTCGTCCAACCGCGGCGCGGCGATTGGGGGGAACAAGCCGAAATTGACGTTCATCGGCTGGAACGAGCGCGGACCCGTGTCGATCGACTCGATGTGGCCCCCGGTGATGTGATTGAGGAGCGCGCCGATCGCTGTCGTTGTCGGCGGCGGATCAAGCGGAAGCCCCAGCCGCTCGGCGGCGGCGAGGCGGCCCGCGATGAGGCCGACCGCGGCGCTTTCGACATAGCCCTCGCAGCCGGTGATCTGACCGGCGAAGCGCAAGCGCGGGGCGGCCTTGAGGCGCAGACAGGCGTCGAGCAGGCGAGGGGAATTGAGGTAGGTGTTGCGATGCATGCCGCCGAGGCGGGCGAACTCTGCCTCCTCTAGCCCCGGAATCATGCGGAAGACGCGGCTTTGCTCGCCATATTTGAGCTTGGTCTGGAAACCGACAATGTTGAAGAGTGTGCCCAGCGCATTGTCCTGTCTGAGCTGGACCACGGCATGGGGTTTGACCGTCGGATCATGCGCGTTGGTGAGCCCGACCGGCTTCATTGGCCCGTAGCGCAGGGTCTCGCGCCCGCGCTCGGCCATCACTTCGATCGGCAGGCAGCCGTCGAAATAGGGCGTGCCCTCGAATTCGCGAAATTCGGTCTTCTCCGCCGCCAGAAGCGCGTCGATGAAGGCCTCGTACTGGTCGCGGCTCATCGGGCAATTGACGTAAGCCTCGGCATCCCCGCCGGGCCCTTCCTTGTCGTAGCGCGACTGCATCCACGCCACGTCCATATTGACCGAATGGCGGTGCACGATCGGCGCGATCGCGTCGAAAAATGCGAGCGCGCCCTCGCCGGTCAATCCTCCGATCGCTTCGGCCAGCGCCGGTGAGGTGAGCGGACCGGTCGCAACAATCACACTGTCCCAGTCCGCCGGCGGCAGGCCGGCGATCTCGCCGCGGTCGAGCGTGATCAGAGGGTGACTGAGAAGCGCGGCTTCGACGGCGTGCGAGAAGCCGTCACGATCGACGGCGAGAGCGCCTCCGGCGGGCACCTGGTGCGCATCGGCCGCTTGAAGGATGATCGAGCGGAGGGCACGCATCTCGCGATGCAAAATTCCGACCGCGTTAGTCGAGGCGTCGTCGGAGCGGAAGGAATTCGAGCAAACGAGCTCGGCGAGGCGAGGAGTTTGGTGCGCAGCCGTGGTTCGGGTCGGCCGCATTTCATGCAGGATCACCGGAACCCCGGAATTCGCCGCTTGCCACGCAGCTTCCGAGCCGGCTAGGCCTCCGCCAATGATGTGGATCGGACGCATGGGCGCGCTTGTCACAAGGCTGCCCGGCGTCGTCAATGGTTTTTGTCGGGATTATCAGAGAAGGGTTGCGGCCCCGAGGGCCAACCCTGGGCCGACGCGCCGGTTTTCCCGGCGCGTCTCGGCTTTTCAGGATCTCGCGATCAGGCCGAAGCCTGGCTCGCAACCGAGCGGCGCACGATGAATTCGATATCGCCGCGGCGAATGCCGATATCATCCAGCTCGCGGTTGGAGAGCTGAGACAATTCACGCACCGCCTCGCGATATCGGCGCCAAGCTGCGAGCTTCTCCGAAATCGTCTTGAGTGGGGACATATTCGACTCCATTTCCGGCAGGCGCTCGGCCTACCGCAGTGCAACATAATCGCGCTTGCATGTTAGCAGTAGGCGCAGTGTGAGGCACCCAGCCATGCGATAATAGCAATCCTCGAACCATTCTTTCGCCCATTGAGGCAAAAAATCGCTTCCGATGACGCCATCTTGGCCAACAGAGTGGCCAATGCAAGCGGTTAACCAGGCATAAAGCCTTATTTGACGGTCGTTTACATATGTAAATAAATCATGACGCTCGCGTGCTGCGCCGCGGTAAGACCGAGACGACGCGCTTTGCCGCCGGTTTTTCCATTTCGCACTGAGCGCACAAGGAGTGCTATGGTTGAAAAATCGCCTGATTGAGGCCTCGCAAGGGCAAAGCAACTGTTGCTGCGGGTCTTTTCAGGGCGCCCATGGAGCGTGAAATGGACAATTTGATAGCCCGCGTCGCGACTGCCGCGGACTTGAACCCCGACGTCGCCCGCAAGGCCGTTGCTCTGATCGGCGACTTCATCCAGCGCGAAGCGCCCGAGGAGGCCGTCAAGGACCTGTTCGAAAAGGCGCCGGCGTTTCCGTCCATTATCGCCTCGAGCACGCAAACGGGCGGGGAGGGCATGGGCGGGGGTCTGAAGGGCTTGATGGGCGTGGCGAGCGGAGCGATGGGCGGGGGCGGTCTGATGGCGCTGGGCTCGGAATTGTTGAGCCTGGGCCTCGGCATGGAGCAGATCCAGACGGTCGGCAAGGAAGTCTTCGCCTACGCGCGTGAGACTGCGGGCGACCAGGTTGTGGGCGAAATCTCCGCTTCGATTCCCGGGCTTTCCCAATTCATTTAGCGAGATGCGGCGTTGGGCGCGGTCGTGAACCTCTTTCCGGCCTATACCGAAGCCGATTGGCGCAAGGCCGCCGAAGCCGCGATCAGCGGCGCGAGCCTCGAAACGCTTGTGTCCGACACTCCGGACGGCGTCCGGATCGAGCCCGTCTATCCGCCAGCCCAAGGCCTTCGGGCAATTCGGCCCGGCGGCCCGTGGCGGATCATCGCCCGACTCGATCATCCGAGCGCCGAAGAGGCCAATACCCAGGCGCTCGACGACCTCGCCAATGGAGCCGACGGCCTGCAGATCGTGTCCTCGGGCGCGCTGGGAGCCTACGGTTTTGGCCTCCGGCGATTCAACTCCGCCACGCTCCATAAGGCCTTCGATGGCGTGCGCTTCGATGAGGGCGCGAATTTCGAACTCGATCTTGGGACCGACAGCCCCGATCAGGCACTTCGTTTTGCCACGCTGATCGAGCGCTCAGGCGCGAAACCCGAGGATTGCGCAGTCTCGTTCGGTCTCGATTCTTTCGCGGTCTCGGCGCGCGGACCGTTTCCGGCCGACTGGAGCGCTCAAGCGAGGCGCTATGTCGAGACTGCGCTCGCTTTGCGAAGTAAGGGTTTCCCAGGGCGATTCCTGGTCGCTGACGCGCGCCCCGTCCATGCGGCTGGCGGGAGCCCGGCGCAGGAACTCGCCTTCGCGCTCGCGGCCGCAGTGGCCCTCTTGCGGCTGCTCGAACAGACGGGGACGCCACTCGGGGAAGCGAGCTCCCTCATCGCCTTCCGGCTCGCCGCCGACGCCGACGAACTGGCGACCTTGTCGAAATTCCGTGCGTTGCGCGTCGCCTGGTCGCGCGTTGAGGACACCTGCGGCCTCGAGCCTCGCGCCGCTCATGTGCAGGCCGAAAGCGCCTGGCGCACGATGACGGCGCGCGATCCTTACGTGAATGTGATGCGGGGGGCGGCGGCGGCGTTTTCTGCCGGCCTCGGCGGCGCGGACAGCGTCAGCGTTCTGCCGCATACTCTGGTCGCGGGTCTTCCTGACAGCCTTGCTCGGCGTCTCGCCCGCAACGCCCAACTCATTCTCTTGCGCGAGTCGAACCTCGGATTTGTCGCCGACCCCGCCGCCGGCGCGGGCGCGTTCGAGACGATGACCCACGCGCTTTGCGACAAGGCCTGGCGGCTCTTTCAGGAGATCGAGGGACGGGGCGGCTTGCCGTCGGCCCTCGCAAGCGGCGCGTTTCAACTTGAGGTCGCCGCGAGCGCGGCGGCGCTGGCGCGAAACGTTGCTTGCCTGAAGGCGCCGATCACCGGCGTGAGCGTACACCCTGATCTCGTCGAGCCGCCGGTCGAGATTGCGCTTGGCGCGCCTGAACGGGAGGCGTTTGCGTTGGCTGACGGCGCGCTCGCGCCGATTAGGCTCGCCGAGCCGTTTGAACGTTTGCGCGATCTTTCCGACGCCTTGCTTCGGAGCACTGGCGCGCGGCCGAAAGTTTATCTCGCCGCGTTGGGGCCTGAGAGTAAGCATCGCCGCCGGGTGTGGTTCGCGCGCGAGTGGCTCGAGGCGGGCGGTCTCGAAGCTGTCTACGATGGCGAAGCCGCAACGGCCGACGACGCCGTGGCGCGGCTTAAAGCGAGCGGCGCGCGGCTCGTCTGCCTGTGTGGAACTGACGACGCCTATGCCGAAGGGGCGGAAGCCTTCACGAAAGCGTTAAAGGCTTCTGGAGTGAATGGCGTCGCGCTCGCAGGGCGGCCGGGCGAATCCGAGCGCGCATGGCGCGCAGCAGGCATCGACGAGTTCATTTTCGCCGGCGGCGACGCCATCGCGACGCTGCAGCGGTTTTATCAGCGCATCGCGTCGAGATGAGAGTTCGGGACACAGCAACTCCCAAGCTTGATCGGTTCGCAGGGCGCTGCGATCCCAGCCCTCATCCTGAGGGCGATGCATTGCATCGCGTCTCGAAGGATGGTCCAGATCGCACCGAGGCTGGCGTCAACTCGAGCGTTCTTCGAGGCCGCTTCGCGGCGGCTCAGGACGAGGTCGGAAGGGTCGACTTGGAACCTCCGGGACATATGAGATCATGAGCCAAATTCCCGACTTCTCAAAGGTCTCATTCGCGGGCCCGTCGAGGCCGACCGGCTTTGGCGAGGATCGAATCTGGGCGACGCCCGAAGGCATTGAAGTCAAGTCGTTCTACGGACCGCAAGATCGCAACGGCATTGATCTCTCGAGCGAATGGCCAGGCCTTCCGCCGTTTTTGCGCGGGCCGTATCCGACCATGTATCTCACGCAGCCCTGGACGGTGAGACAATACGCCGGCTTTTCGACCGCGGAGGAATCGAACGCCTTCTACCGCGCCAATCTCGCGGGGGGCCAGAAAGGTCTGTCTGTCGCATTCGATCTCGCGACGCATCGCGGCTACGACTCGGACCATCCGCGTGTCGCTGGCGACGTCGGCATGGCGGGCGTCGCCATCGATTCCATTTATGACATGCGGACGCTGTTTTCCGGCATCCCGCTCAATTCGATGAGCGTCTCGATGACGATGAACGGCGCTGTTCTGCCGGTGATGGCGTTGTTCATTGTCGCTGCCGAAGAGCAAGGCGTGCCGATAGCCGCCCTCTCGGGGACTATTCAGAACGATATTCTGAAGGAGTTCATGGTCCGCAATACTTATATCTATCCGCCCGCCGCCTCGATGCGGATTGTCGCCGACATTTTCGCTTTCACCGCGGCGAACATGCCGAAGTTCAACTCGATTTCGATCTCCGGCTATCACATGCAGGAAGCCGGAGCGACGCAGGATCTCGAACTCGCCTACACGCTGGCCGACGGCCTCGAATATGCGCGCGCCGGCGTCGCCGCCGGTATGAGCATCGATGCGTTTGCTCCGCGGCTGTCGTTCTTCTGGGCGATCGGCATGAATTTTTTCATGGAGGTCGCGAAGCTCCGGGCCGCGCGCAAGCTCTGGGCGGGCATTATCAAGGGCTTCGGATCGAAATCGGACAAATCGCTCGCGTTGCGCGCGCATTGTCAGACCTCCGGCTGGTCGCTGACCGCGCAAGACCCTTTCAACAATATCGTGCGCACGCAGATCGAGGCGATGGCCGCGACGCAAGGGCACACGCAGTCGCTGCACACCAATGCGCTCGACGAGGCGCTGGCGCTGCCGACGCCTTTCTCCGCTCGCATCGCCCGCAACACTCAGCTTTTCCTGATCGAGGAGACCGGAACGACAAAAGTCATCGATGCCTGGGGCGGCTCTTATTACGTTGAGCGCCTTACCGCCGAACTGGCGGCGCGGGCGCAAGGCCATATCGACGAGGTCAAACGTCTCGGCGGAATGGCGAATGCGATCGAGAGCGGGCTGCCCAAGCGCCGCATCGAAGAGGCGGCGGCCCGAACGCAGGCGCGCATCGATTCCGGCCGCCAGACGGTGATCGGCGTTAACACCTTCGCTCCGACCATCGAGCGAGAGCTTAACGTGTTGAGGGTCGACGCCGCGGCGGTGCGCGCGCATCAAATCGAAAAGCTTGAGCGCCTTCGCGCCGAGCGGGACGAACAGGCGACGCAGGCTGCGCTCGCGGCGCTGACCGAAGGCGCGCGGGGACGGGCCAATCTCTTGCAACTGTCCGTCGAAGCGGCGCGGGCCAAGGCCACGGTCGGAGAAATCTCCCTGGCCTTGGAGAAGGCTTTCGGCCGTCACGTTGCGGAAGCCCGCGCTGTCTCCGGCGTTTATCTCTCGGAGGCTGGACCGGGCGCTGAGGCCAATGAACGGGTGATCGCGACGACTCGCGCGTTCGCCGAGAACGAGGGCCGCGCCCCAAAGATTCTGGTCGCCAAGATGGGACAGGACGGCCACGATCGCGGACAGAAGATCATCGCCTCGGCGTTCGCGGATCTTGGATTCGACGTGGAAATCGGACCTTTGTTCGCAACGCCGGAGGAAGTGGCGGCGCTTGCCGCTAAGGGGAGTGCCCACATCGTTGGCGTCTCGTCGCTCGCCGCGGGCCATCTCGCGCTCGTGCCGGCTTTGAAGAAAGCGCTTGGCGAGCTCGGGCTTGATCAGACCCTGATCGTGGTTGGCGGCGTCATCCCCGCCCAAGACTTCGCCCCCCTCCGAGAGGCGGGCGCGGATGCAATATTCCCGCCCGGCACCGTCGTCGCTGGGGCCGCGCAAGATCTGCTTGAGCGGCTTAACGAACGACTTGGTTATCGTCAGCGCGCGCCTGTTTGAGGCGATCGCACGATGCTCAGCGCAGCGTCTCAAATTGAGTACGTTGTCAGCGTGTGCGAGCCTGTTGTTTCGAACAACGTTGCGGCGCCCTGATCCAAATCGAGACGTTTGCCGCATTACGTCAACGGCGCCGCGTTTGCCGCTTCCTCATCCAGCTTATCGCGATGGAGAGCAGTGGGCAGCCCAGATGGACGCTTTTATTGACGAAGTTGTTCGTCGGTCGATCCGCCACGCGCGGCTAATGTTGAAACAGGGCTCTTACAATTGGCCTGTGGCGCGCCTGGCTTTGCGAAAGATTCTCGTCGACCTGGAGGCAAAGGCTCCCGATGACCCAAGCCTGCCGAGGCTTCGCGCCTTCATCGCCTCGCAAGATCGGAAATGGTTGCGACAGGGTCGATAGCACGCGTTCGAAGGTCCTAAAGAATGTCTCAAAACACGAGAATGGCTCGATGGGTTGCAGATCGCTTGACTTGTCCCGAGGAGTGCTAAAGGTTTATGCATTCGTCGGGCAAACAGCATCGTCGCACTGCCGCGTTCCTCTCGCTAACAAACAATCGGTTATGCGGGGGGCATTATGAACGCAGGCACGAGCCGGGCGCCATACGCCCAAAGCGGCGGCATGTGTTCTCGCGCTTGCCAGGGAGGTGAGAATTGATGGCGGCGGCCGCGAATGGGCGGAGCGCGCGAGTGCGAAAGTTCATGACGCGCGGCGGTTTCGAACTGCAGTTTACCGAGCTTGGTTTCGGTGGAGCGCCGCTCGGCAATCTCTATCGACCCATGACAGAGAAAGAAGCGCGCGTAACGCTTGAGGCCGTCTGGGCGGCTGGCTGTCGATATTTCGACACCGCGCCGCTCTACGGGCTCGGACTTTCGGAGACCCGACTGAACGGATTGCTGCGTCCAAAGCCGCGTGGCTCCTATTTGATTTCCACGAAGGTAGGTCGCCTGCTCGAACTTTGCGAGCCGCAGAAACGTTCAGGTCAGGGCGCATTCTTCGAAACACCCTCGCGACGCGAGCGCTTTGACTATTCCTATGACGGCGTGATGCGCTCACTCGAGTTCTCACTCGAACGTCTCGGCCTCGACCAGGTGGACATCGTTTACGGCCACGACCTCGATGTCTTTACCCATGGAAGCAAGGAAGCCGCCGATGTGCGCATTAAGGAATTCATGACCGGGGGCTACCGCGCTCTGGACCGATTGCGTGCGTCCGGAGCGGTCAAGGCGATCGGAGCCGGGATCAACGAATGGGAGATCGCCGAGAAATTGGCGCGTGCTGCTGACTTCGACGTTTTCCTTCTGGCTGGCCGCTACACCCTCCTCGAACAGGAGGCGCTGGCAAGTTTCTTGCCGCTCTGCGAGGAAAAAAAGATTGCCGTTGTGATTGGCGGCCCATTCAACTCCGGCATTCTCGCCACGGGCGTGAAGGCCGACGCTCATTACAATTATGGGCCGGCGCCGGATGAGGTGAAGGATCGGGTGCGCCGGATCCAGCAGATATGCAAGAGTTTCAAAGTCGGGTTAGCGGAGGCCGCTCTGCGCTTTCCGCTTGGTCATCCTGCGGTCGTTAGTGTGATCGCCGGCGCGCAACGCGCGAGCGAAGTCAGGCGGAACGCTGCAATGATGAGAACAAAGCCGCCGGCTGCGCTCTGGCGGGCGCTGAAAGCAGAGAAGCTCCTGCGCGAGGACGCGCCGGCGCCCCGTTGAGCGTTCTGATCCGTCTTTAACTCAGGCCGTCGATCTCGCCACTGACGACGCGAATCCTCTCGGCGGCGGGGATACGCGGCAATCCTGGCATTGTGCGGATATCTCCCATCATGACTACGACGAAGCCTGCGCCCGCGCGGAGACGAACGTCGCGGATCCTCAGGACATGCCCGCTGGGCGCGCCCATGAGCGAAGGATCGTCAGAGAACGAATATTGGGTCTTGGCGACGCATATCGGAAGGCGCCCCCAGCCCGCGGCCTCAAGCTCGTCAAATTTCGCTCGCACCGGCGCCTCCGCCGCAATGTCGGCGGCGCCGTAAATCTCTCTCGCGATTGTCAGCGTCTTGTCCCATAAACTCAGCTCGTCGCCGTACAGCGGTCGGAACTTCGCCTCACCCGCATCTGCAAGAGCGGCGACGACCCGAGCAAGATCTTCCGCGCCAGCTCCGCCTCGTGCCCAGTGCTCGCAGACGACAGTCTTGACCCCGAATTCGCGCGCCGCCCTGTCCTCCACAAAGGCCAGTTCGGCCTTGGTGTCGCTGTCAAAGCGATTGATCGCGACGACGACCGGCATTCCAAACTTTCGCAGATTGGCGATATGTCGAGCGAGGTTTGCGAGGCCGGTTTCGAGCGCGGGAAGGTTCTCGGCGCCAAGCGCATCCTTTGCCACGCTGCCGTGCATTTTGAGGGCGCGGATGGTCGCGACGAGCACGGTCGCCGCAGGCTTCAATCCGGCCTTGCGGCACTTGATGTCGAAAAATTTCTCGGCGCCGAGATCCGCGCCGAAGCCCGCTTCGGTGACGACGTAATCGGCTAGTTTGAGCGCCGCTCGCGTCGCCATCACTGAGTTGCAACCGTGGGCGATGTTGGCGAAAGGACCGCCATGCACCAGCGCTGGCGAAGCTTCGAGGGTTTGTACGAGATTGGGCTTGAGCGCCTCCTTGAGGAGCGCTGTCATGGCGGCGGGCGCGTTGAGATCTAGGGCGCTGATCGGCCGCCTGTCTCTGGCCCAGCCGACCACCATACGGCCCAACTGCTCCTCGAGCTCCTCAAGGCCGGTTGCAAGGCAGAAGGCGGCCATAACTTCCGAGGCGACGGTAATGTCGAAACCGTCCTCGCGTGGAAAGCCGTTCCCCGCGCCAAGCCCGACAATTGTTTCGCGAAGCGCGCGGTCGTTCATATCGACCACCCGCCGCCAAGCGATGCGCCGCTGATCGAGGCGCAGCGCATTGCCCCAGTACATGTGATTGTCGACCATCGCCGCGAGCAGATTGTGCGCCGACGTGATGGCGTGAAAATCGCCTGTGAAATGGAGGTTGATCTCGTCCATGGGCACGACCTGGGCATGGCCCCCGCCGGTCGCGCCCCCCTTCATGCCGAAGCTCGGGCCCAGCGAAGGCTCGCGCAGGCAGATGATCGTTCTCTTGCCGATCCGATTGAGGGCGTCGCCCAGGCCGACGGTCGTTGTCGTCTTTCCCTCGCCCGCCGGGGTTGGGCTGATCGCCGTGACAAGAATGAGCTTGCCGTCCGGGCGGTTCGAGAGACTGCCAAGAAAATCATACTCGAGCTTGGCGATGAAGCGGCCAAACGGACGCAAGGCGGATTTGGGCGCGCCGATCTTCGCGGCGATCTCCACGATCGGCCTCAAGCGCGCGGCGCGCGCAATTTCGATGTCAGACGCCATCAATCAATGCCTTCCCCTCGACCTGCCGTCTGGCCGCCACAAACGTTAGGCAACGAATTGTCTGGCCCGCCTGTTTTGGCAAGGTCGAATTCATGACGATGAACGAGGGGCGCCGGTATAAGTCGGCGTCATCATCGGAGCGCTTCGCCACAATAGCCAAGCGCGGAGCGGGCCCATGATCAAGTCGCGGCTTGCCGTCGCCGCCATTTTGAGCGTCATCGCCTATTTGGGGCTGGCTATTGTCGGCGCAGGCGGCGCAGGTCGGTTCATTTCCCATCCGCCGCTGATCGCGGTCAGCGTTGTCACGATCGTGCTCGGGGTGGCGTCGCTGTTCAGCAAGGGCCATATCGGCTCCGGCGTCAGGGAGGATCGGTCCAATCGTTGGGTGGTCGCCGCGCTTGGCGTCCTCGGCATCCTCGACGCCTATTTGCCTGCCTATACGGACCGGATCGACTTCCTCGCCTTCGGCGGCGAAGGCGTTCGCTGGCTTGGCTTTCTTCTTTATGCGGCCGGCGGCGTTCTTCGCCTCGCGCCGGTCTTTGTGCTCGGGCGGCGCTTTAGCGGCCTGGTTGCGATCCAGCCTGAGCACCGATTGGTCACCGGCGGGCTTTACGGGATCATTCGCCACCCAAGCTATCTGGGTCTCTTTGATCTCATGCTTGGTTGGGGGTTGGCGTTCCGCTCAGGGGTGGGCATCGTCATTGCCGTATTGTCGGTCGGTGTCTTGCTGGCGCGCATTCGAGCCGAGGAGCGACTGCTCAGCGAGACCTTCAGCGCCGAATACGATGCCTATCGAGCCCGTACCTGGCGCCTCATTCCGTACATTTACTGAACCTGCTTGCACGGCGCGGCGGCGCGCATTTGCCTCGGCGCGGCGCCTTCCATAAACGTCCCTCGGCTCCCCCCGCCGATGAAAGACCTCCATGATCCGTTCCGCCCTGATGACCGTAATGACCAACGCCGCCATCAAGGCCGGTCGCGGTCTCAAACGCGATTTTGGCGAGGTCAGCGAACTGCAGGTGTCGATGAAGGGACCGGGCGACTTTGTCAGCCTTGCCGACAAGCGCGCGGAGAAGACCCTCTATGACGAGCTCGCAAAGGCGCGTCCGGGCTACGGCTTCGTCCTGGAGGAGGGCGGACGGGTCGAGGGGACCGACAAGACTTACACCTGGCACATCGATCCGCTGGACGCGACGACCAACTTCCTGCACGCGATTCCGGTGTTCGCGATCTCAATTGCGCTCGAGCGTGAAGGGCAGATCGTCGCTGGCGTCATCTACAATCCAGCCAACGATGATATGTACGTGACTGAGAAGGGTCAGGGCGCGTTTGGCGGCAATCGCCGGCTGCGTGTTGCGGCTCGTAGCGACTTGTCGCAGGCCATCTTCGGCTGTGGCATTCCCCATCTCGGCAAGGTGGCCCAGCATCCGCGATTTAAGGCGGAGCTTGCGGCCGTGATGAACCGCGTCGTCAATGTGCGGCGGATGGGCTGCGCCGCGCTCGATCTGGCCTATGTCGCCGCCGGCCGGTTCGACGCCTTCTGGGAGCGAGGCCTGAACTCTTGGGACATTGCGGCGGGTTCGCTCCTGATCCGCGAAGCCGGCGGTTTCGTCACCGGCGCCGATGGCGAAGCCAATTTCCTTGAGACCGGCTCGATCTGCTGTGGCAACGAGATCATGCATCGCGAGCTACTTGGGCTCTTGCGCGAGGTTGCTTAGCGCCCTTGTCGCTCCGGCCGGCTGGGGAATCTCGCGCGGAACGACCGCGCCTCGCCCTTCGCGATGGCGCGCTTCCGCCTTAGGAATTCCGCTTGCATTGCCGCGCTGCTGAAGATAGCGCCGCCGCTCGAATGAGCAGACGGAAAGGAAGGAACGCGAGACCCAGTGGCTTATGCGGGGAGCGTCTGAGACATCGACGCGGAGGCCCAAGACCTTCGCTTCTCCATGGTCGCAACGGTCGCTGAGCGGCTCGGAGCCGTTTACATTCGCGTCAACAACGCCGCCCTCGGCATGAATTCCGTGGCCGACGATTACGACGACGAGCATCTGCAGATCGAGGACGTGCCCGACGATCTGTGGCGACGCTTCTTTGCAGTCAACGTGGGCGGCGCCTTCTCCATGACACGCGCGGCCGTACCCATCTTCCGCAAACAAAAATGGGGCCGCGTCGTCAACGCCTCGACCAGCATTCTGACGTTGATGCGCAAGGGCTTCGTGCCCGATCATGATCTCGAGCGATTCCGGGCTTTTCTTGATCACGCAGTCGAGCCGTGACGAGAAGCCAGGATCGAGGTGCAAAGCCTTCTCGTCAGTTTTTGCGATTCGTAAGCGATGATCGTCGGGGTGACGATGACGTTCTCCTTTGCCATCAATTTTGCTGTCGCCGGGGACCCGCCAACTCTAGACAGGGTCTTGCGGCTGCGGCCGTCCGGCGCTCTCCTGTTACGAAGGCTCGCGCACGCCGGATATGGCTTGCTGATCTTACGGACCTGATCGACATTGTCCTTTTGATCGTCAGCGGGACCGGGTCAGACCTGCCCTGCCGGCAACATTCCGAATTGACGTATTGAAAGGCGGCGACCAGCCCGTAATTGCCGTCGGGGAAACAGTTTCCGATCACCACCGCCGAAGGTTGGCGGCTCGCCGGCTGCTTGAGCAGCTTAGCGTAGTCGGCCATCCAGTTGATAGGATCGGTGCCGATGACTCACTGATGGTCAATGCAGAGATCCTTCGCCACGTCGTCGGCTCTTCGTCCTTACTGCGCCAAATCTCGGATCACGTAGTCTGGCAGCGCGCAGTGCCGACCGATTTCTGCAGCCAACTCTTTGTCGGAGAGGTCGGCGAGAATGCCTGTCCTCACGAGAGCCGCAAAGGCGCCGAACCGATTGGCCCCCGCGATGTCGTGCTCGACGCTATCGCCAACGCAGAGAACGTCGCGCGGGTTTTCAACTCGCGACAATTCCGCGGCCGCCCGATAAATCTCGGGAAACGGCTTGCCGACCCATGTCACGACGCCACCCAGTTCCTCATAAATCTCGGCAATGCATCCGGCGCCCGGCGCATTGCCGGACGCTGTCAGCATGAGCTTGTCTGGATTGGTGCACAGGCACGGCGCGCCGCGCCGAGCCGCTGGCGCCAGCATGGTGCGATAGTCATCAAGCGACACCTTGTCCGCTTGGCTGCCGGCGATGATGACGAGATCAGCTTCCTCGCTATGAGCAGTCGGAACGAGGCCAAGCGCGGACGCCACTTCGTCATCTCCACCGGTCGAAATCACGAAGCAGCGGGCCCACGGCGCAAGCAGCGCCGGGAAGCGGCCACGCTTCAGCAGTGCGCGCGCGACATCGCCCGAGGTCACGAGGAAGTCGTAGAGCTCACGCTCAAATCCTAACGTCGCCATGCGCTCCTCATTGGCTGCGCGCCCGCGGCCCGAGTTGGAGAGGACGACGATCGTGACGCCGCGCGATTTCACCGCCGCCAGAGCGTCCCTCGCGCCGGGATACGCCTTTCGTCCATCGTGCAGAACGCCGTATTGATCGAAGAATACCGCCTTGAAAGACGAGGCGATCGCGACAAAGCGAGACAAAGCCCTCAACCCGAATTGCGCAGGCTTTGCAACGCGAGGCGGGCCACGCCCACACACGCCTCCTGCGATTCCGAATGTCTGAAGGGCGCGCCCAACTTGCCCTCGCGGATCGTCGTCCAGGCGGAGTTTGCGGCGCCGCCGCCGACGGTGCGAACAGAGCGCAAACGCGGCGCTCCCAGCTCTGCGAGCTTACGGTAGGCCAGCGCCTCGACGTCAGCGACGCCTTCGAGAATAGCCTGAAGGAAGGTCGTTTCGTCCTGGGGCCTGGGCTCGAGGCGCGGTGGAAGTTTGGGATCGTTGATGGGGAAACGTTCGCCCGCCTTCGGAAGCGGATAATAGTGCAAGCCCGTGGGCCTCTCCGGACTCAAACCCGCGGACAGCGCCGCGAGACGGTCGCGCGGAAAAAACTGGTCAATGACCTTGCCGCCGGTATTCGACGCGCCGCCCGCGAGCCAGTTGGAGCCGATCCGATGGCTGTAAATGCCGAACTCGGGAGCGAAGATCGGGTGGTCGCTGAGAAGCTTGACAACCAGCGTCGATCCAAGCGCGGTCACGCCGTCGCCCGCCTCCGAGGCGCCGGTCGCAAGAAACGAGGCACAGCCGTCCGTCGTTCCGGCATGCACAATCGCCGATTCCGGTATGCCAAGACTCACGGCCTCCGCACTGACCTGGCCAATGGCGGCGCCAGGCTCCAGAACGACAGGCAATTTTTCGAGATCGGCGCCGGTTCGCTCGATCCAGGCGGGCCATCGGGCCGCGACCGGGTCGTAGCCAGTCTTCAGCGCATTGTTCCAGTCGCTGCGGTCGTATCTTCCGCTGAGCCTGCCGCTGATCCAGTCGGCCTGGTGCAGCATGTGGCGAACATTCGGCCGATCCTGCATCACCAAAGCGCGCGCCAAAGCGGAGGTGGCTCCCCTGGCAGCGCTTACTGCTGGCGCGTGATCGACAATCGCTTGAATGACGGCATCGTTGTCACACGGCTCGTCGTACATGCGTGCCGGCCCGACTGGGTCTCCGGACGGGTCAACGGCTAGCATCGTGCCGGACGTCCCGTCGACGGCAAGCGCGCGCACTTGGCTCAAGTCGCACGACGAAGAGAGTTCAGAGATGACGGCGCGAACGCAATTCCACCATGTCGCGGGAGCGGTGGCGTCGCCGAAAGTCGTCATTGCGATGGCGGCTGAACCGACAGCCGCGCCGTTATCGGCAAGCGCGGCCGCACGCACTCCCGACGTGCCGACGTCAATTCCGATCACGCGCGCGCTTATCAAGCTCACGTCCCTATCTTCCGATCGACTGACGATAGGCTTCCGCTTCCCAGTTCACGAGCTCCTCCTCTTCGACGCCTGTCAGCACGCGTATCGGCGCCTCTTCGGGAATGCGAGCCGCAACATCCGCAAGACACCGCGCCATCGCTTCCGCGTTCTTCGATGTCGAGCGATGGAGAATCACGCCGAGACCCGGCAGCGCCATCATCGGCGGCGGTCGGCCACGTTCGGGCGGCGCGCGAACGCGGCCGCCATCGACTGAGGCTTCCACGAGACCCGGCCCGAGGAACACCACATGGTCGGGATAGAGCGAGCCGAGCCGCACGATCCTGAGGCTTTTCGGGTCAAGCGCGACAGTGTGGACGGTCGGATCGCGCGGCAGACGATAGTCCGAACCCTCGACGATCGAAGCGAGCTTTTCGGCGCCAACGTGCGGCGTCGCGCGCGCCGACGCGGAAAACGCTCCGCACACGCGTTCGATGCGATCGGCGACTTCCGCTGCTGTCTCACCAGCGACAACAAGGCCGTGATTGGCGAGGACAAGAACGTTCGTGTTGTTCGTCAGCCGTTCCGCAATCGCATGGGCAAGCGGTAGGCCCGGCTTCCGATAAGGCACGAAGGCGGGCGCGACATCCGCATGCGGCCTCAAGCGGTCGCGCGCAAGAGACTCGCCGTCATCTCGGACGGCGAGCGCGATTGTATTCACGCAATGAATATGGACGACGACGACCGAAGGGATGATCGCGTGCACACTAGTTTCGATTGAAGGCCGTAGGCCGCTCAGATTGGCGCCAGAATCGACAAAATCGGTCGCGGCGGCGGCGCGGGGATCTCCATCGACGATCGCTTTGCGCAGAGAGTCCAGACGAACAGGCGTGAAAATATCCTGTGCAAGCGCGTCGGCGAGCCAAGTCCCCGACGCCTTGATCCACATGACGCCGTCTCGTTTGATCGACGTATTGCCGCCAGCGCCTTGAGTCCGCAAAGGATCGGCGCCGAGTGCGGCGGACAGCTCCCGCAATGCACGAAATTCGCTGTCATCGACCTGCGGGGAGGTCATCATAAAGTCTGCGGCGTCAGCATTTGAAACCATGTTGCAAACTCAGCGCGTTGCTTGTCCGTAAGATGGAGGCCATGTTTCGTCCGCCGCTCGAGAATATCTTCGGCCTCCGTCGCCCATTCCTCTTCGGCAAGGAATCGAGCCTCGCGCTCGTATAGCGTTCCGCCGAACGGACGCCCGAGGTCGCCGATCGACTTGGCGCCGTTGAGTAAGCTCTCGACTCTCGTGCCGTATCGCCGGGCATAGCCGTGCGCCACGTCCTGTGGGAGCCAGGGACGGCTCCGACGCAGCTTCTCTAGAAGGAGAGAGAAATTGGCGTCGGGAATGTCCCCTCCCGGCAGCGCCGCGCGCTCCGTCCAGCCCCCTGACATCTGCGGAAGATAGGGAGACAGCTTCTCCAACGCGTGCTCAGCGAGTCTGCGGTAGGTGGTGATCTTGCCCCCGAAGACCGAGAGCATCGGCGCCTGGCCCGGCAGCGCTTCGACATCGAACACGTAATCGCGCGTGACCGCGCTTGGATTGGCCGACTTGTCGTCGAACAGAGGACGCACGCCCGAAAACGAGTTTACGACCTCACCAATCTTGGGCGCGCCTAAGAAATAGCGGTCGACGACGGAGAGAAGATATTCGACTTCGCTCCTCTCGATGCGCACGTCCTCGGCTCGCCCGTCAAACGGGATGTCGGTGGTTCCGATCAAAGCGAGGTCGCCCTCATAGGGATTGACAAAGATCACGCGCTTGTCGCTGTTCTGAAGCAGATAGGCCTGATCGCCGCTCCAGAATTTGCGGGTCACGATATGGCTGCCCTTGACGAGCCGGACGCGACTCGCGGCGTTGCCGCCCGCCCGATGCAGAATATCCTCGACCCAGGGGCCCGCAGCGTTGACAAGAATCTTTCCGGTCGCCTGGAGCGTGCTTCCATCCCTCGCGCTTCGCAAATCGACGCGCCATGTGTCGTCCACGCGCCGCGCCGATGCGAGCGGCGTCCTCGTCAGAACCATGCCGCCGCGTTTGCGGACATCCAGAGCGTTCAGGACAACCAGTCGTGCGTCGTCCACCCAGCAGTCCGAATATTCGAAGGCGCGGCTGAAATTCTTGCGCAAAGGTTCGCCCTCAGGCGCCTTCAAGAGGTCGAGGCTTCGCGTCGGGGGTAAGATTTTGCGCCCGCCCAGGTGATCGTAGAGAAACAGACCCGCTCGGACCATCCAGGCCGGACGTTGCTCCGGGCTGTGAGGCAGGACAAACCGCATCGGCCAGATGATGTGCGGCGCTGCGCGGAGCAGGACCTCGCGCTCGATCAGCGCCTCGCGGACGAGCCGAAACTCGTAATATTCGAGATAGCGCAACCCACCGTGAACAAGCTTACCCGACCGGGAGGAGGTGCCCTGCGCGAGATCGTCCTTCTCGCAAAGCAGCACCGTGAGGCCGCGGCCCGCAGCGTCGCGAGCGATCCCGGCTCCGTTGACGCCGCCGCCAACGACAATCAGATCGAACTGGCCAAGGTCTCGGGTCATTCCGTGTGGGAGCGGCTCAACAAGGATTAAGGGGACCTTCCCCTGCGAGATATCGGCGGACTTCCTCAGCGGCAGCTGCGGCGGCGATCTTTACCGTCTTGACGGACGCGCCGGCGATATGAGGAGTCAAAGTGACGTTATCGAGCTGAAGCAATTCCAAATTGGGGGGCGCCGGCTCGACCGCGAAAGTCTCCAGGGCGGCGCCGCGCAAATGCCGTGTCTTGAGCGCCTCCGTGAGCGCATCATAGTCGACCATTGGCCCGCGCGCCGTGTTCACAAAATAAGCGCCGCGTTTCATCTGTTCGAATTGGTCTTTGCCGATAAATCCGCGCGTCTCCTCCGTCACCCGCGCATGCAACGTCACGACGTCGCTCTCGTGCAAAAGCCGATCGAGCGAGACCTGCACGACCCCGTCCCGCAAGTCGTCTGCCGAAAGTTGAACATAAGGGTCGCAGACGAGAATGCGGCAGCCGAACGCCTTGAGAATGCGCACGACCTTGGTCCCTATATGCCCATACCCGATCACGCCGACCGTCATTTCCGACAATTCCTCGCCGGTGAGATCGGCGCGATAAAGATCGCCACGCCACTCGCCGCGACGCAGGCTTTCGTGCCCTCTAGTAATGAGCCGGGTCTCGGCGAGGATGGCGCCGATCGCGAATTCGGCGACCGCGGACGCGTTGCGACCGGGGGTGTTGACTACACGAATCTTCCGCTTGCGCGCCGCCGCCATGTCGATGTTGACAGGTCCCCCACGGGAGACCGCAATCAGCTTCAACTGAGGCAGCCGTTCAAGCACGCCGGCGGAAAAGGGCGCGAGATGAGTCACGGCGATTTCCGCGCCGTCCATATGCGCCACCACTTCGTCGGCCGTCCCTTGATATTCCTTCAGCCCCTCCATGCCCGGCTCGGCATAGCCGTGCTCCATCGGTTCGTCTGGCCACGGCATCTCGTACGATCTGATCTCAGGCGCCTCTCCGCACTTCTCCCGGATCGCTCGCTCGAACATGGACGGCAGCATGAAACGGTCGCCCATGATCGATATGATCGGCCTTCGGCGTTCAGAGTCCTTGCTCACGCCGCATACTCCTGTCTGAGCCGGCCCAAATGACCCCAAGCCGGCGACATGGCCGCTCTGATGGTTCGGTAGATCGGGTAGAGCTTCGCGTAATAGGCGCTAAGCTGCGAGTCGGGGACGGTCACCTTATCGAGAAACGGATCGACCCATGCGTCAGCGCATGCACTCATGTTCGGATAGGCGCCGATGTTGACCGCAGCCATCATCGCGGCGCCGGAAGCGCCAAGCTCCTCGCTCGTGAGCGTCCGCACATTCGCATTGAGCGCGGCGGCGAGAATGGCGCGCATCGCCTTCGACCGCGCCGCCCCTCCGCCTAACCGGACTTCGCTCGGAATCGATCCGGAAGCGAGGTAGCAGTCGCGCGTCGCGAAGGCGAGGCCTTCAAAAACCGCTCGCGCGAGCCCAGCAAAACTCGTCTGGGTCGAAAGGCCGCTGAACTGCGCCCGCGCGTCAGGATTGAGGAAAGGACCGCGCTCGCCAGCCTCGAAAATGTAAGGGTGGTAGACGGCTTGGCCGGGATCGGCGCCAAGCACTCTCTCGTCCAGTCCAGAAAGAAGCGCGGCGCGACTTGTCTTCACGCCCGCCATCTCCGCGGCTTCGCGGGCCATGTCCATCAGCCAATCGATGTTGAGCGTGGCCGCCATATTGGACTGCATCGAAGCGCAGGCGCGCTCGATCGGCAGGCACATGGTGTAGCCGGAGCGGTCCTCGTTCAGCCGCACGTCGTCAGGCGTCGGAACATAACGCATGTGCATGCCCGTCGAGCCGAGAACCGAGACGCCGACCTCGGCGACGGGATCGCAAAGTCCGCCGCCAAGCGCGGTGCATACCACGTCGAGATAGGCGAGGGAGACCGGCAAGCCCTCGGGCAGCAGCGTCTCGGTTGCGGCGGACCCCGTGAGCTTTCCTGCCTCGCTCACGCCGTCGATCATCGGCGGCAGCAGGCGCGCGCAGTCGGCGATCCCCATGCCTTCCAGAATCGAGGGCTCGTATTCCCGTGTCCGGTAATTGCCGAAGGTGAAATTGCCCTCGGCCGGATCGGTGACGCGAGCGCCGGTCAGTTTGAAATAGAGCCAGTCCTTGCAGTGGAAGCAGGTGGCGGCTCGCGCGATGCGATCGGGCTGCCAACGCTTCATCCACGCAAGCTGGGCCGAAGCCATGCAGGCATTGAGACCAGAACCGGTGCGGCCGTAATGCTCGCGGTATGCGTCGGTTTTAAGGTAATCCGACGCCAGGCCGGCTGCGCGGGAATCCAGCCAAAGCAGCCCGCCGCCAACCGGCTCGCCGTCGGCGTCGATCAGCCATGTGCCGTCGCCCTGCGCCGTCACGGCGAGAGCGGCGACGCGGCGGGCGAGGTCCGGAACGCGTTCGGTGAGCTCCCGCAATGTCGCGGCGCAATCAGCCCAGGTCCGATGCATGTCTTGTTCGACCTGACCGCCGCCAAGCGTCTGATAGACATTGGGTCGCGCGGCGACCGCGATCTGTTCGCCGGCAAGCGAAAACGCGACCGCCTTGATGACGGAGGTGCCGGCGTCGATCCCTGCGAGGATGTCGCGAGTCATGGGCGAGACTGCGCGGTTGCGGCACGGGCGGCGGAATTCATGCCGCCTCCAGCCCATGCGATAAAGCCGCCGATGTGCTGGCGTCGAACACGTGCAGATCCGACGCGGAGACGCCGAAGCGCAGTCGTTCCCCGACTTTGGCCGGGATCGGCGCATGCGAAACCGCGACCATGAGTTTCCCCGCCACCTCCATCGCCAGATGGCTCTGGTCGCCAAGCCATTGATTGGAGACGATGCGGGCGTCGTCAGACCCGGCGCCCAACCGAACGGCGTGGGGACGAACGCCAATGACAACTTTCTCGCGTCTGCCAATTGCCGCACGAACGTTCTGAGGAATGTCGCTATCGGCAAAATCGAAGGTCGGGCCGCCATCGATCGCGAAGCGAACCCGATCGCTGTTCTCAACCTTGGATTCGAACACGTTCATCGGCGGTTCGCCCACAAACGTGGCGACAAACAGATTGGCCGGCCTTTCGCGCAAATCCTTCTGGCTGGCGAATTGTTGCAGCACTCCGCTTTCCATGACCGCGACGCGATCGGCGAGCGCATTGGCCTCGGTCTGGTCGTGAGTGACAAAGATCGCGGTCATGCGGCGATCGACCAGAAGGCTCTTCAGGCGACCTCGCAGGACAGCGCGGAGCCGCGGCTCGAGTTGGCCCATGGGTTCGTCCAGGAGATAGAGATCGGCCTGACGCACGAGGGCGCGAGCGAGACTGGCGCGCTGCTGCTCTCCGCCCGAAATGGAGCTTGGATATCGATCGAGAATCCCCTCGATCTCCAAAATCTGCGCGACGTCCGCCACCGACTTTTGCGCATCCTTCGCGGACGTGCGCGCGCTTTTCAACGCGAATGCGATATTGTCGCGGACCGTGAGAGGCGGATAGAGCGAATAGCCTTCAAACGCCATCGCGACTTTTCGACGCGCAGGCGGCATCTGATTGACCCGCCGGCCCTCAAGCACGATATCCCCGCGCGTGACTTCCTCAAAACCTGCAATCATGCGCAAGGTCGAGGTCTTGCCGCACCCGGACGAGCCCAGCAGCGCGACGATTTCGCCTCTTTGCACGTCCATGTCGAGGTTCTTCACCGCGTGGACTGGACCCTTCCCGCGTCCCTCGTAGATCTTGTCGACGCTTTTGATCGAGAGAGCGGCCTCGGACATGGCTCTCACGCTGACTGAGGAACGATGCGACGACCACTGGCGGGGTCGAAGAGAAGAACAGCTTCGGCGTCGAAGCGAGCGAAAGCGGGCCCATGCCTGCGCGGGGCCTCGTTCGTTCCAGCTTCAGACGCCAGAATCTCGCGACCGTCATCGGTGCGGAGAAGAAGGAGGGTTCGCTCATTCAGTGGCGTCACCGCGACCACTTCAACCGGAAGGCTTTCTGGCGTGCCCATGTCTTCGACGACAATATTTTCCGCCCGCAACCCCAGAACGCAGGCTTTCCCAGCCATGTGGCCATAACCCAGAGGCAGCGACAACGCGGCGCCGCCAATACCGATCTTCGGGCCGGCGGATGAAGCCAGCGGCTCGACCGGGATCAGGTTGATCGTCGGATCTCCGAAGAGGCTCGCGACATTGATTGTCGCGGGCCTCACATAAATCTCCGCAGGCCGGCCGATCTGTGCAAAGTCGCGGTCCGACAGCACCGCGATCCTGTCGCCGAGGGCCATCGCTTCCTTGTAGTCCTGAGTGACGTAGAGAACCGTCGAGCCGGACGCCTTGAGCAGAGAAGGCAGTTCCAGGCGCATCTCATAACGCAATTTAGCGTCGACGTTGCGCAACGGATCATCGAGCAGCAGAATTTTGGGTTCGGCCACCAACGCCCGGGCCAGTGCGGTGCGCTGCTTCTGGCCGTTGGACAGTTCGCGCGGCGCGTGCCCAAGAACGTGCTCGATCTTCAAAAGAGCGGCGACCTTCTCGACCTTCGCGCGGATCATGTCTCGCGGAACCTTGTGCGCGGTCAGCGCGCTTGCAACATTGTCGAACGCTGACATGTGGGGAAATAGCGCGAAGTTCTGGAACGCCATTCCCACGCCGCGCGTCTCGGGAGCTTGGTCGGTGACATCGCGACCGCCGAGCAAAATACGCCCCTCGTCGGGTTGCTCGACGCCGGCGACAAGCCGGAGAAGGACGGTCTTGCCCGATCCCGACGGCCCGAAAATGGCGACAATCTCGCCCTCCTCCGCCGCAAGCGAAATCCGGTCGAGCACCTTGCCCGTCTTGAATTCTTTGCTGACCGAGCGGATCTCGATATTGGCCATGACTAGCCCTTCAACGCGCCCAGCGAGAGACCCTCGACGAGATAGCGTTGCGCATAGAGCGCAAGCGCGAGCGTCGGGGCTACCGAAAGCACGATTGCCGCGGCGATCTGTCCATATTGAATGCCGGAAGCGGTGACAAAGGCGAGCGCGCCGACCGTGACCGGTTGTTTCTCGGCCGACGCCAAAATGAGCGCGAAGACGAAGTTGTTCCAGCAGAAAATGAAAGCCAGGAGCCCGGCCGCGGCGATTCCAGGACCCGCCAGCGGAATAGCGATGCGGGTGAACGTGCGCCACCACGAATGACCCGCAACGCGATAGGCGTATTCGATGTCGGGGGAGAGATCTTCGAAATAGCCGCGCACGATCCAGAGGATGAGCGGCAGCGCGATGAGCTGATAGACCCAGATGAGACCGACATAGGTGTCGGTCAGGCCTAGCTGCTGAAAATAAAGCGAGAGAGGCAGCAGCACCAGCAGCGGCGGCGCGAAGCGAAACGACAGAAGCGTGAACGCGATGTCTTCGCCGAGCCGAAACTTGAAACGCGCGAACGCATAAGCCGCGGGAACGCCGAGAACGAGCGCGATCACGACAGACACCGTCGACAGAAGCACGCTATTCCAGAGGTTTCTCATGAATGCGATGTCGAGCGTTCCGGCGGCCGAAACGAGTTTGCCCGTGATCAGCGCCGAATAGTTGGAGAGCGTCGGCGTGAAGAACAGGCTGGGAGGGATGCGCAGGATGTCCTCGTTGGTCTGGAAGGACATGAGGAAGATCCAGAAGATCGGAAACAGGAAGAAGAGCACGGTGAGGACGATCAGGACGCCCCTCATCACGCGCTCCAGCAGAGACATATGCTCCACAGCCGCCCCCTCCTACGCCAGCCCGCGGGCGCGTTCGCGCAGCTTCAACCATTGTTTGATGAAGACGTTCGATAGCGCGTAGGTCACCGCCCACAGGATGATCAGAAGCGCGGCGGACTTGCCCACATTCGTATATTGGTAGAATTCAAGATAAGCGCGGACCTGGAAGACAAGCAGGGTGTCGCCCGGGCCCCCCTGGGTCATCGGATAGATGATGTCGAATTGCTGGATCGAATCGAGCATCCGGAACAGCGCGGCCGTGATGATATAGGGCGTCAGCATCGGCAACGTGATCCGAAAGAAGACGAACCGCCTTGGAACGCCGTCGAGCGCCGCGGCCTCAAACGGCTGTGTCGGCAAGGAGCGAAGGCCGGCAAGCAGCAAAATCATGATGAAGGGCGTGTAGACCCAGACGTCGACGAGCACGACGGTGAACAAAGCGGTGCTCGGGTCGGACCCCCATTTGAAATTGTTGAAGCCGAGAAGCTGCACAAAATACGAGAGGACGCCGAAGTTCGGGTTGGTCATCAGCTTCCACATAAGCGCGGCGATCGCCGGCGCCGTCATGAGAGGCAGAAGAAGCAGGATCGAGACGATGTTGTTGATTCGGGTCCGCTTCTGCAGAAGCATTGCGATGCCCAAGCCGAACACGAGCTCGACCCCGACCGTCAGCACCGTATATTCGAGCGACACCTGAACGGTGTGCCAGAATTCGCTGTCGGTGAAAAAGTTGACGTAGTTCTGGAACCAGATGAACCCCCGCATCGCCGGCAGGTTCAGACGATAACGCTGCAGGGAATAGTAGACCGCGGTGACAAAGGGGATCAGAATCCCGATGCAGACGAGCAGCGCGGGCAGGCTGAGCAGGTACGGCAGGTAATTGATCCGCCGACGCGCTTGCGCGCCGGCGTGCTTGACTGCAGTGTCAGTCACAAAACAAACCTTACCTGCGATCCCTGATCCGTATCATCTTGGACGTGCGCCAAGCATGGCGATCCGCGGCGCGCGGGCTGTCAATCCAGGTCCGCGCGCTCGCGTTTTGATCAAAGCTCAGCCCAGGCCTGCGTCCTTGAGCTGCTTGTCGATGGACGCAGCCAACTGATCGAGTCCTTCGTCCACGGGCGTTTCCTTTGCAACCATCTTCTGCAGCGTCTCCGCCCACTGCGTGGTGACGTCGAAGAACAGGGGCTGCGGCGTGAAGTAGATGCGGGCGCCCGGCGCCGAGGCGTCATATTGCGCGAGGTAGCCGCTGTACGACTTGTCGATCCGGTTGCGGAACTCGTCGTCCTTCCAGACAGAGGTGCGAACGGGATTGACGAAGTCCATCTTGCGCGCGCCGAACAGGTCGTGCTCGGTCGACGATGCCCACTGCATCCAGTACCAGGCGGCGTCCTTCTGTTTGCCGGCGGTGTTCATAGCCAGCGACCAGATCCAGACGTTGGGAGTCGGCGCTTTGGCCTCGGGATTGGCGGCGAAAGCGTGGAAACCGAGATTGCCCTTCTCCTTGTTGTCGCCACCATCCATGAAATAGCCGAGAATGTCGGCGTCGAAAATCGTCGCCGACGCGCCCGCGCCGAGGTCGGTTCCGACCTGATACCAGGTGTAGGTCGACCAGTTCTTCGGCCCCGAATCCTGGATCATCTTGACCCACATCTTATGGAACGCCTTGGATTCGGCGGTGTTCATCGCGGCCTTCAACTTCCCGTCGGTGACGGTGAAGTCGCGTTGGCCGTAGTTCGAATAGCCGGACAGGAAACCGGGATGGATCGTCGCCCAGGAGCGCGAGCCGCGGACGCCGATGCCGTATGGCCCGCCGAGATCCTTGGTCAGCCTGGCCGCGGTCTCGAGGAGCTCGGGAAGATTGTTTGCGGGCTTCACGCCGACCTTGTCGTACATCTTCCGGTTATAGGTGGTCGAGTTGAGTTCGAAGCCCCACGGTATGCACCATTGTTTGGCGTCGGCCGATCCGAGCGCGGCTCCAGGCACGCCGTTCCATGCGGTGGACGCCCGCAAGCCGGGCTGCACGTCTTCCCAATCGTATTTCGGATTGGTCTTGGCGGGATCCTTGATCCAAGTGTTGAGATCTTCGATCCAGCCCGCCGGCCCGTAGGTCCAGGTCATGTAGGCGCCGGTCATGAAGGCGTCGTACTGGCTCGACTTCGACGAGAGAGCGGCCGTCACCTTGTCGAAATACACGTCCTCCGGGAAGATGTCGTAGGTGACGTCCATGCCCGTCAGACCCTTGAAGTTGTCGAGGTCCGCGATCATCGCGTCGGCGTAAGGATGCTTGTTCAGGAGAAGGTGAAGCTTCGTGCCCTGGAATTTCTTCCAGTCGAAGTCGGCCGCGAGCGCCTGAGTCGCCGCGGCGTTGAACAGGAAATTGGCGGTCGCGGCGCTGACGCCTAGCTTCGCCGCGCCGCTCATCAGTTCGCGCCGGCTCATTTTGCCGGCCTTGAATGCCGCAAAGAACTCTTTCGCCTTGTCGTCCATCGCTTCCTCCTTGGTTTCCTTCCCTCATCACGTTTTGCGATGATGGCTAGTCCACGAGATGTCTCGCGGTATTCTCGTCGGTAATCAGGCCATGCAGGAATCCGCTTGCAAGCACGCCTCTGATCGCATGAACCTTCGCCGCTCCCCCGGCGACGGCGACTGTCGCGCGTTGTTGAATATCAGCAGCGGACATGGACAGAGCCCGCGCTGAGACTCCGCTGTCGATCAGATCGCCGCGTCCGGAAAAGAGATGCCCCAGCAATTCGCCGACCGCGCCGAGAGCGCGAGCTTCCTCGAACTCATGTCGCTCGACCAGGCCTGTCGACAGAATCGATGCGTCATCATCGATCGCGCCGATTCCGACCAGGCGCAGGGTCGACTTCACGCCAAGCTCGAACACATCCGCGACGCCGCGCTGCTCGAGCAAAACTTTGCGATCCTCGGGCGTGTTGGCGAGAAAGGGGAGCGGCAACACATAAGCGGCGGCATTGGTTTTCTCAGCGAGACGGTGGATCACGTCGAAAGGTGTGGTCACATAGCGCCTTGTCATTCCACCGAGAAGCGAAACCAGCTTGAGATCAGGAATGTCCATGCGCGAAAGATGGTTGACGCAAGACGCGAGGGTGCGGCCGTGACCCACTCCGATCACCTGGTGCATCCCGCTTTCGATCGCCAGTTGGAGAAACCGGCCGCCGGACAGACCCAGGGACCTCAGCGGCATGGGTCCGTCGCCGAGTTCAGGCGCGACCACGCACTGTTCGAGCCGGAACTTTCTCAGCAGTTCGTTTTCGAGATGGACGCAGGCGGCGACAGGGGCGTCAATGGAGACGTGAATGAATCCGAGCCGATTTGCACGCGCGATCAAACGATGCGCTTTGACGCTCGGAACCCCGAGGCGTCTCGCCACTTCGCCCTGAGTGAGGCCCGCGCCGTGATAGAGCCACGCTGCCCGCGCACAGAGCTCCTGGTCCCGTTCGTCGATCGCCGGCGATGCGACGTCTCGCATTTCGCTCCCTGATATTTTTTTCTTGGCATGAGATTTTTTTCATGATGCAATCGGCGAGTCAAGACGCAAAGAGGCGCAAGCCTTAATAACGATGCGCCGGCCGACGCGGCCAGCCATGTCGGCTGGGCCTGCACACGGCGTGAGAGGGTGGATCAATGACCAGGGACGAAAGGGCGTTGCGCGCGAATATCGTGGCCAAGGCCCGGTGGATGAACGCAACCGGCCTCAATCAAGGCACGTCCGGCAACATCTCCGCCCGCTACAAGGATGTGCTGCTCATCACCCCGTCGGCGACGCCTTACGACTCGATGACGCCTGAGTTGATCGCCGCAATGCCGCTCGACGGAGAGTACGGCGCCTGGAGCGGACCACTGAAACCATCGACGGAATGGCGGTTTCACTTCGACATCACGAAGGCGCGGCCGGACGTCGGCGCGATCGTGCATACGCACTCGACTTACGCGACCGTGTTAGCGATAGCCCGCAAGGAAGTACCAGCCTGCCACTATATGATGGCCGCCTTCGGCGGGACCACAATCCGCTGCGCCGGCTACGCGCGCTATGGAACGAAAGAGCTGTCGGACTTTGCGCTTCGTGCGCTCGAAGGGCGAAACGGCTGCCTCCTCGCCAATCACGGCATGATCGCGCTCGGCGCCAGCTTGGACAAAGCCATGTGGCTCGCGGTCGAGCTCGAGACAATCGCCAAGCAATATTACCTCTCGCTCGCGCTCGGCAATCCAGTTATTTTGTCCGATGAGCAGATCGCCGAAACGGCGAGCGGCTTCGCGACCTACGGGCTGCAGGACACGCCGGCGGCAAAGACTGCGAAGCGCGCAAAGGCTGCGCCGAAACGGAAGGCGCGCAGATAGCGGGCCGAGGAGCGGCCCGCCCGCAGTTCAACAATTCCGCTGCGTCAAGTCAAAATGCGGATTTGTTGCAAAAAAATCGGTGGATAAACCACCGCCGGCAATTTACTCCGCGTTAACCATCGTCGATCACTGTCTCTGCGGTGTCGCGATGGCTAACCTCATGATTCGCGACCGAAATCAGTCGCCGGAGGCTCGCCCCATGCTGTTGGCCGACCTGTCCGAGGGCTTCTCAGGCCTCAAACAATGGTCCGAGCCTGTCATTTTCGACCGCCTGATCGCCGCCTATCACAAGCTGATCGAAGACCGCGAGCTGGCGCGCAGCCTGACCCGCCTGCACGCGCGCGTCTGGCGCGCTCTGATCACCGACGACTCGGAGGGCTTCGAGGAATTGCGCGAGACGCTGGTCGGCGCGCTCGAGCCTTGCGAACTCACCCTCGACCATCTGGCGGAGGTCGACGGCGAGATCATGATCGAACTGCTCGATGTGGTGATGTCGCGCTACAATCGCTCGCATCGGACCGCCAGGGCCTATCATCTCGCGCTGATGGAACTGGCCGGACGGCTGCCGCCGGTGCGGTTGGCCGCGTAACTGGCGCCAACCCCTCTACAGCTGCTCGCGCAGCTGTTTTCCTTTGATCTGGCGATAGAACGGGCGTGGACGGCGTTTGTCGAGGCGGCCTTCGAGCGCTTGGGTAAGGTCGTCGAGCGCCTTGTGGGTGATCGTTGGCAGATCGAGGTTTCGCGCCTCGTCGAGCGGCGTCCAGACGAGCTCGACCAATTCAGCCTCGGCATGAATGGCGCCGTCGACCCGCATGGCGATGAAGCGGGCGTCGACGATCAGGAAGCGCGCGTCGAATCGCCTCGGGCGTCCCGCCGGGGTGATCGCGCGGGCGAGAAAGTCGATGGCGTCGAGCGAAGGATGGACGCCGGTCGCCGCAAAGCGGGTCCAGGCCCCCGGCGGCGGATTTTCCGGCGCGCTCGACCCGAGGACGCCGATGGCGAGACCCGTCTCTTCGAAAGTTTCGCGAATCGCGGCAAGCGCGAGGGCCCGCGCGAAACCGGGCGAGGGTCGACGGACGCGCGCGTTCAGCTTTTGCTCGACATTCACGTCGAGCGCCCCTGCCGCAACCATGCGACGGTCCTCGGGCTCGACCCGACCGCCGGGAAACACGAACTTGCCCGGCATGAACCGGTGGCCCGCGTGCCGCTTGCCCATCAGTACGCGCGCGCTTCCGCGCTCCGATCCTTCGACCAGAATGAGCGTCGCAGCATCACGTGGGCGCAGCGCGCGTTCCCGGGGGGCGGAATCGGTCACGATTTGGTGCCGATATGGGACCCGAATCCATGCATGCCGAGGGCCCATTGCTGACCGACGATCGCGCCCTTCGCCCGAGGCAGAATGATGAGGGAAGCGATCGCCGTCACCGCCAGCCAAAATGCGGCGACCCAGAGCATCGACGACTGCGGCCAGATTTCATCCGACACAAGGATACCGGCGCCGACGACGTGGGCGACGATCAAGAGCGTCACATAGGCCGGCGCGTCGTCCGCGCGGTGACCGCTGAGATCTTCGCCACATATTTCGCAGGTGTTCACCACCTTGAGATACGAGCGGAACAGCCGTCCCCGGCCACAGGCCGGGCAGCGGCCAAAAAAGCCGCGCGTCATCGCTTCGAGCAGCGAACGGTCTGGCGGCGTTGGAACACGCCAAATGCGGGACATGTCGTTCATCGACGCTTGCCCTTGTAAACAGCCTTGCCTGGCGCCGGAGCGCTCAGGCTTCGCACGTTCCGCGACTCGGACCCCGGACGCACAATCTCGAACCTGAGCGCCCCGGCGAATGGCGCGGCCTCGACGAGACGGACGCTGACCGGGCCGCCAAGCCGGAACGTCTCTTTGCTTCGCGTGCCGATCAGCGCCCGGCTCGCCTCCTCGAAGCGGAAATATTCATCGCCCAAAGTTCCCGCCAGGATCAACCCGTCAGCTCCGGTTTCGTTCAGTTTCACAAACAGGCCGACGCGTGTGACGCCAGCGATGCGGCCGGCGAAGACGGCGCCAACCCGATCGGCGAGATGCGCGGCGACCACGCGGTCCACGGTTTCTCGTTCGGCCGCCATCGCCCGCCGTTCGGCGCCGGAAATATGCTCGGCGATCTGCGCCAGCTCTCCGGCGCCCATGTCATTGAGGCCGCCCGGACCTAGGTTCAACGCCCGGATCAGGGCCCGATGAACGATGAGATCGGCGTAGCGCCGGATCGGCGAGGTGAAGTGTGCGTAGCGGCGCAGGTTGAGACCGAAATGGCCATAGTTCTCGTGGCTGTATTCGGCCTGCGCCTGGGCGCGCAGGACCACTTCGTTGACCAGAGCCTCGACCGCCTGTCCGCGCACCCTACTCAATATGCCGTTGAAATGCGATGGACGCACGCGCTCGCCCTTCGCCAGCTTGACGCCGATGGTGCGCAGGAACTCGATCAGATCGTCGAGTTTCTCCACACTCGGCGCATCATGGGCGCGATAGAGCAGCGGCGAATGCGCGGCTTCCAGCAACTCCGCGGCGGCGACATTGGCGAGGATCATAAACTCCTCGATCAGCCGATGCGCTTCGAGCCGCTCGGGCCAGCGCACGTCCTTCAGCCGTCCCTCGGAATCGAGCACAAGCTTGCGCTCCGGCAGATCGAGATCCAGCGGATTGCGTTGCTCGCGCTCGATTTTGATGACCGAATGCGCCGCGTAGAGCGGCTTGAGCAGGGTCTCGACGAGCGACTCTGTCGTCTCGTCCGGCCGACCGTCGATCGCCGCCTGCGCTTGCTCGTAAGAGAGCTTGGCGGCCGACCGCATCATGATGCGGTGAAACGTGAGCGAGCGCTTGCGCCCGTCGGCGCCAAGCGCCATGCGCACGGCCAGCGCGGGCCGGTCCTCGTGCTGGCGAAGCGAGCAGAGGTCGTTGGAGATGCGCTCCGGCAGCATCGGCACGACCCGGTCGGGGAAATAGACCGAGTTGCCGCGCTCGAGCGCTTCTCGATCCATCGCCATGCCGGGTTGAACATAAGCGGCGACGTCGGCGATGGCGACGGTGACGATGAAGCCGCCCGGGTTCCTCGAATCGGGATCGAGCTCGGCGTGAACGGCGTCGTCGTGATCCTTGGCGTCGGGCGGATCGATCGTGACGAGGGGCAAATTGCGCCAATCCTCGCGCGGCGCGCTCAATCGAACCGGCCGCGCGTGTTCCGCCTCTTTCAGCGTCGCGGGCGAAAAGACATGAGGAATGTGATGCGTCTCGAGCGCGATGAGGCTGACCGCCCGCTCGGACTTCACCGAACCGATGGTCTCGACGACGCGCGCCGGCGGGAACCCCAGGCGGCCTTCGCGCAGCGGCTCGATGGCCACGAGGTCGCCGTCCTTGGCGTCGCCCGCCATGCCGGCAGGCACGACAAACTCGCGGCCCGCGGCCTTCTTGTCGACCGGGACCGCACGTCCCGATCCATCCGCCGCGCTGCGGTAGACGGCGAAGGCGCGCGCCCTCATCTTGTCCAGGATCTTGACCACCCGCCCTGAATAGGCGGGCGACTTCGAACCGGCGCCGGGGTCGAACTCGACCCGCATCAGAACGCGCGCCCCCACGCCTGGGGCGGGCGCGCGGTCGCGTTTCACGCGGGAGGGGCGCACGAGAATGCGCGGCGCCGGGTCCTCGCCATTCCATTCAACGGGCTTGGCGATCAGGTCGCCGCCGCGGTCGCGCGCGGCAATGTCGGCGACGACCCGCGAAGGCAGGCGGCCCTGGACCGTCAGCGCCTTGCGGCCATGGGCGACAGCGCCCTCGGCCTGCAGATCCTTGATCAGGACCTTCAGTTCCGATTTCGCTTCGCCCTTTACGCCGAAGGCGCGGGCGATATCGCGCTTGGTCACTCGAGCCGGCGCTCGCTCGCCGTTAGGCGCTGGCGCTCCGCCAATGAACGCGATCAACTCTTCGCGCGAAGGCAACGCGACGGCTCTCGCCTCCACGACGCCGTGAGCGGCGCTTGCCGGGCGCCGACGTATTTTTTGATTTTGCAAGAGTTCCATTTCTTAAGGGGCGCAAAAACCGCGCCCCGTGGCCGAAGGTAAGTTCGATGGTCCAAGGAAACAAGCCGGGGCGCCCGCGCCCCGCCCGGCGCGACGGCTCAGGCCGCCGCCTTCTCGATCCTGAGCAGCGTGAACAGCTTCATCGGCGCAAGTTCGCTGCGCTCGACGATGCGGGCGTCAGGGCGAGACTCGATCCAGTTTCCGACCGCGGAATAGGGGAAGTTCGGGTGCCAGCCGAGCCAGGCGGCGGCTGTCTCCATGCGACGCTCGACGCGAGCGCGAAGCCCGCCCGAAGCCGCGAAGTGATTCATGACGATCAGGCTCCCGCCCGGCCGAAGCACCCGCCAGGCCTCGGCGAGCGCCCGATCCGGGCTCGGAACGACGCTCATCACGTAAGGCGCGAGCGCGACGTCGAACGCCGCGTCGGGAAATTCGAGGGCGCCCGCGTCCATCACATGGAGGCCCTTGACCTGCGCCAGCCCTTTTCGATCGACCCGCGCGCGCGCCGCGCGCAGCATCGGGGCCGAGATATCGATGCCCGTCACCAGCACGTTGCCTGGCAGAAGCGGCAGTTCGAGCCCGGTGCCCACGCCGACAACCAGGATTTCGCCGCCAGGCCCCGCCGCTTGAGCCGCCGCGCGCGCGGCAGCCGCCCGGCCGGGATGGAAGGGCAGATCGAAGATCAGGTCATAGACCGGCGCCCAGCGGCTGTAAGCCGCTTCCGCACTATGCCCGGCGTAGGCTTGCGTCGCGTTAATTGGATTCATTGTCGGGCCCCTCCCGACAGGCTCGCGCCCGCTCGCCCCTCGCCCACCTTGGCTTAACCCGTTATAGCATGAATCTGTGCCGCGGCGATGACCCATCTCGTCAAAGACCGGAGGCTTGAAAGGGGTCGCCCTATGATTGACCATATCGGCTTTGCAGTCTCCAATATGGCGCGGTCGAAGACCTTCTACATCGACGCCCTTAAGCCGCTTGGCGTTGGCTTGGTGATGGAAGTGACGGCGGATGAGACGGGGGCCGACGCCCATACTGGATTCGGCAAAGACAACAAGGCGTTCTTCTGGATTGGCGGGGGCGGAAAGCCCAAGGGCGGCACGCATGTCGCCTTGCGGCTCTCACGCGGGCCGACGTCGATTCGTTCTACCGCGCGGCTTTGGCCGCCGGCGGCCGGGACAATGGGGCGCCGGGGTTAAGGCCTCACTACCATCCGGATTACTACGGAGCCTTCGTCCTCGATCCTGACGGAAATAACATCGAAGCCGCGTGCCGCAAGCCCGCGTGATGGGACACGGAAGCGCGGAGATTATCCGCGCTTGCCAGATGCAGTGGACTTCGGCTTGGCCGCAGGCGCCTTTTTGGCTGCGGCTTGCTTTCCGCTGGCCGGTTTCGCCCTGGCGCCCGCGCCCTCGGCGGACTTGGCCGGGGAAGGCTTGCCCTTTGCCGGCGCGCGTTTTGCCGATTTGCGCGGACGAGCCGTGGGCTGGCCTTCGCGCTCGGCGATCAGCTCCAAAGCGCCGGAGAGGGTCACCGAGTCCGGCGCGGTTCCCTTCGGAATCGTGGCGTTGACCTTGCCCCAGTTGACATAAGCGCCGAAACGTCCGTCGCGCACAGTGACCGCGCCGCCGTCGGGGTGCTCGCCGACCAGTCGCCCGATGACGCCGCCGCCCGCGGCCTTCGCTTTGAGCAGTTCGATTGCGTCCGCGAGGGTGAGGCTGGCCGGGTCGGTCCCCTTCTGGATGGTGGCGTTGATCTTGCCGTGATTGACATAGGAGCCGAACCGGCCGGCCTTCACGCTGACCTTGCCGCCCTCCGGGTGTTCGCCAAGTTCGCGTCCTGTGCCCGCGCCAAAACGGGAGCCGCCGGCGCCGCTCTCCTTCGCCACGATGAGATCGATCGCCCGGTTGCCGCCAATCTCGAGCACATCGTCGTCACGGCCGAGATTGGCGTAGGTCTTGCCATGCTGCACATAGGAACCGTAACGACCGATGCCGGCGAGGATCGCCTCGCCGCTCGTCGGATGGCGCGCCACTTCGCGCGGCAGGGAAAGCAGCGCCAACGCCTTCTCAAGCGTCAAGTCGTCGGCGCTCAATCCCTTCGGCAGCGACGATCGCTTGGGCTTTTCGCCATCGCCCTGCTGGATGTATTGGCCAAAGCGCCCGTTGCGCAGCGTGATCTCTTCGCCGGTCGTCGGGTCCTCGCCGAGCACACGCACGCCCGGCCGGTCGCCTTCGGAGGCCTCCGCGCCCGATGGCGCCAGAACCCGCGAGTACTTGCACTCCGGATAGCGCGAGCAGCCGACGAAAGCGCCGAACTTGCCGAGCTTCAGCGACAACTGGCCTTCGCCGCACAGCGGGCAAAGGCGTGGATCGACGTCCTCGCCGCGAGAGGGAAAAATATGCGGGCCCAGAAGCTCGTTTAAGGAATCGAGCACCTGCCGCGTGCCGAGATCCTTGATGTCGCCGATCGCGCCGGAGAAATCGTTCCAGAAGTCGCGCAGGAGCGCCTTCCAGTCGATCTCGCTGTTCGAGACCCTGTCGAGCTTCTCTTCGAGATCGGCGGTGAAGTCGTAGCCGACATATTTGGCGAAGAACGACTCGAGGAAGGCGGTGACGATCCGGCCCTTGTCCTCTGGAAACAGGCGCTTCTTCTCGATCCGCACGTAGTCGCGATCCTTGAGCACCGCGATGGTCGAGGCGTAGGTCGAGGGGCGGCCGATGCCGAGCTCCTCCATGCGCTTGACGAGTGTCGCCTCGGTGTAGCGGGGCGGAGGCTCGGTGAAGTGCTGGCTCGCGTCGATCCGCTCCTTGGCGAGCTTCTCGCCCTGGCGCATCGCCGGCAGACGGCTCGACTCCTCGTCTTCCTCGTCGTCCCGGCCCTCCTGGTAAAGAGCAAGAAAACCGGCAAAGCGCACCACTTGGCCGGTGGCGCGAAATTCAAGCTTGCGCGCGCCGGCCTCAGCCAGAATGTCGACGGTCGTGCGCTCGAGCTCCGCGCTCTCCATCTGGCAGGCGATGGTGCGCGTCCAGATGAGT
Organism: uncultured Alphaproteobacteria bacterium; assembly: GCA_963726105.1. Lineage (GTDB taxonomy): Bacteria > Pseudomonadota > Alphaproteobacteria > Rhizobiales > Beijerinckiaceae > Roseiarcus. The sequence continues at coordinate 293,077 of CAVSBJ010000001.1, read as the reverse complement.
TCGTAGAGCTTCGCCTGCTCGGGTTCGAGGTGCCGGGCGACATCGCGGGGGCGCTTCGTCATGTCGGTCGGACGGATCGCCTCGTGCGCCTCTTGGGCGTTCTTGGCCTTGGCGGTGTATTTGCGCGGGGCGGAGGGCACGTAAGTGTCGCCGAAATCCTTGGCGATGACGCGCCGCGCCGACGCGACCGCCTCGGGCGCGAGATCGACGCCGTCAGTCCGCATATAGGTGATGAGGCCGGCCGCGCCGTCGCCGACATCGACGCCTTCATAGAGGCGCTGCGCAATCTGCATGGTGCGCGCCGGCGCGAGACCGAGCTTCCGCGACGCCTCCTGCTGCAGCGTCGAAGTGGTGAAGGGCGGATAAGGATGGCGCTTGACCGGCTTCGATTCGATCGTGGCGACTGAGAAGAGCGCCTGCTCCAGCGCCGCCTTGAACGCTTCGGCTTCGGCGCCTGAGCCGATATCGAGCCGGTTGATCTTCTTGCCGTCGGCGCCGACCAGGCGCGCCGTGAAGGGCGCCTTCGCTTCCGTGCGCAGATGGGCGATGATCGACCAGTATTCGCGGGCGACGAACTTTTCGATCTCGAGCTCGCGGTCGCAGACGATGCGCAAGGCGACCGATTGCACGCGACCGGCCGAGCGCGCGCCCGGCAGCTTTCGCCACAGAACCGGCGACAGGTTGAAGCCGACAAGATAGTCGAGGGCGCGGCGCGCCCGGTAGGCGTCGACGAGGGCCTCGTCGATCTCGCGCGGATTGCGCATCGCCTCCTGGACCGCGTCCTTGGTCACCGCGTTGAACACAACGCGATCGACCCGCTTGTCCTTGAGCAGCTTCTTACTCTTGAGAATCTCGTGGATGTGCCAGGAGATGGCCTCGCCTTCACGGTCCGGGTCGGTCGCCAGGATCACGCGGTCGGCGGTCTTCACGGCGCCGCCAATGTCGCTCATCCGTTTGGCGGCTTTCGCGTCGACTTCCCAGCGCATGGCGAAATCGTCGTCAGGGTCGACCGAGCCGTCCTTCGCGGCGAGATCCCGCACATGGCCGAACGAGGCATAGACGTCGTAGTCCTTGCCGAGATATTTGTTGATGGTCTTCGCCTTGGCTGGCGACTCGACGATCACGACTTTCATTCAGGAAATTTCCTTTGGGCGCCGGCGACGCAGCCCCAATCGCCCTTAGCCGTCCGGCGCCGGGATATGGAGACGCCGAGGCCGCCTGTCAAATGACGCGAGTCCCAGCACCCCCTTGTTAGAGAGCCAAAGCCTATTAGGTGGCAGGGTGCGAGGATATCTCGGGGAACGTTTGATATTATGGACTTGCGGCCGCTGAGACCCCTGACATGGCCGCGTTGCACCCGACAAGGCGCTGTCCTGCTCATGGCATATGAGAAGACCGGTCCGACGGAGCCGTTGATTGCGTGGCGGAGCGGAACGGGAGAAAAATTTCAACTCAAGGATGCGCGCGTAGCTCCTCGGGAGACGGGCGTCCTTAGACGCCCTATGAAGCGCACCGCCTCCGGCGGCGGCCCTTCGGGTCGTCCTTGAGTTGAAATTTCTCTCGCGTAGAATCGCCTTCATGCAATCAATGGCCGGGATTCGCCTAGCGGCGAGCCGTCGTACATCTGTCTGAACCGCACTGGCGCGGCGCCGATTGCATCTCTCGGCGCGGCTGTGCCATCGTTGGCCCACACCCCAAATCTCCCGAGGATTCCCATGCCCGACAAACCCGTATGGTTCATCACCGGCTGCTCGACCGGATTGGGTCGTGAGCTTTCGGTCATTCTGCTTAAGCGCGGCTATCGTGTCGTCGTGAGGGCGCGCGACAAGGTCAAGGTCGACGAGTGTCAGCACACGCGCGCCGCCCATTGTCATTTAATCCGAGAAGAAATCCGGTAATATGAAGCACGGCCCCGGATGATGAACGAGCATATTCAATAGGATGATTGATGCTTTTCAATTCGTACCCTTTTCTTTTTGCGTTTCTGCCCGCTGTTGTATTCATCTTTTTTCTTGTAGGCTGGTTCAACCAGAGTTTGGCTGCGGGGGTGCTCGCCGCCGCGTCTGTCCTATTTTATTCTTGGTGGAGTTGGCGCTTCACACCAATCCTACTCATCTCTGTTACGTTCAATTATCTTGCGGCACGTGAGATTATGAAAAATCTTATGACGACAAGGCGGAATCGAGCTCGCCTGTTGTTGATCGTGAGCGTAGCATTAAATTTGATTGCGCTGGGTTATTTCAAATATACGAATTTCTTTGTTCAGGTCATTCAGCAATCAGCAGGGCTTGTATTTGACTGGCAGGCTATACTCTTACCGATCGGAATTTCTTTTTTTACCTTCACTCAAATCGCATATTTAGTAGATACCTTCCAGGGTAAAGTGGGCCCTATGCCCCCGATTCACTACTTGTTATTCGTGACCTACTTCCCGCACCTGATTGCGGGCCCGATTCTTCATCATTCTGAGATGATGCCGCAATTCCGGCGATGGCAGACTTACCGACCGAGCGCCGAAGCACTCAGTGTGGGCTTGACGGTGTTTATTTTGGGCCTTGTCAAGAAGGTTTTCATAGCCGATTCGCTCGCGGGCTATGCCAATCTGGCATTCGCGCCCGATCACGTGGAAACGCTGAGCACGCCGGAAGCTTGGCGAGGTGTGCTGGCCTACACCCTGCAGATATATTTCGACTTCTCAGCCTACTGTGACATGGCGATCGGTATTTCGCGTATGCTGAACATCACGCTGCCGGCGAACTTCGAATCACCCTACAAAGCCGTGTCCATCACCGATTTCTGGCGTCGCTGGCACATGACGCTATCGCGCTTCCTACGTGACTATCTCTACATCCCGCTCGGCGGCAATCAGCGCGGTCAGCCACGGCGATACATCAATCTGCTCACGACAATGATCCTTGGAGGCCTGTGGCATGGCGCAGGCTGGACCTTTCTCATTTGGGGTCTGATGCACGGACTGTTCCTGTGCGTGAACCACATGTGGAACGCAATCGTCCGGCACGCTGGCATTGGCCTCAAGCTGCCCGTCATGATCTCGTGGGGTTTAACGTTTTTTGCCGTTATGATCGCATGGGTTTTCTTTCGCGCGCCTGACCTTCACACAGCCCTTGGTATGCTTCGAGTCATGGTGGGAATGGGCGCGAGTTCCTCGTCGTTTAACCGGGCGAGGGCCGCGGGCGTTGGCTCCATGTTGCGATGGGCCGGCGGAGGGCGCGAGCAGATGGCTTGGCTCCTGGCCTGCATGGTCGTCGTGTTGACTATGCCCAACCTGCGGCAGCTCATGGGACGGCATGAATTGGTGCTCGGCACGGTCCAGGAGACCTCTCGCCATAAGTGGTCGATGTGGTCTCCGACGGCGATCCGGTGGATACCGAATGCGTCTTGGGCAATTCTCGCCATCGGCTTATTCTTCTTCTCGCTGACCCGGATGAACCGGATCAGCCAATTCCTTTATTTCCAATTTTAAACCGGGCGACATGCATTTAGCTGGATACAGGCTGTATATACTTGCCGTCGGCACCGGCGTCGCGGCCTTGGGCCTTATTTGCGCAGGCCTTGCCTTCGTCCTGCAGCCGCTTACCGGAGATCTGACGCGGCTGGGGGGTTACGCCGAAAACGAGTTTGGCTGGAATGGCTATATGATGCGCTACGAGCCTCCGCTCATAGCCGCCGGCGCCTTGAGCCGAGCCTATGACGTTGTGGTGGTGGGTGACTCCTTTTCGTTGCCCGTCGAGTCCACACCGGACTCGCCTCCAGACGATAGGAACCACTGGACCGACTACTTTGCGGCGATGACCGGTTCGGCCGTCGGCGCCTTCAACCGTGATCGTATCTCTCTTGAAACGTTTCTTTCGTCGAAAAGTTTCCTGACCATGCCACCGAAGCTGCTGGTGGTTGAATACGCGGAACGTACCCTTCAATGGGCGCCGGTGGATGGGAAACCGCAATGTGTCACTCTTGGGCCGGCGCGCACCTCATCCCTCAACATTACGCCGAAAACAGAACAGCCTGTGCGCTATACCCGGGACCATAGCCACGCGGTAAGCACGGAACGGATTGATGAAGCAGTCGATTTCCTTACGAAGAATTTGCCTCGTTGGACCGTTGGTGTGAATACAACACCGGTATCGAGATACGCCTTGTCGCGGGGAGGGCTGTTCACCAGCAACGACGATACCGAGCTTCTGGTGTTCGACGACGATCTCATCAAAGCGACTTTGTCGGAAGACTATCTCCGATCTCTCGGCTGCTATTTCACTCAACTTCAGAGTCGTATCGAATCGAACCACCACACAAAATTCGTACTAATGATTGCGCCTGACCGGACCACGGCGTACGGCGATTTCTTACCTACTCTGCACCTCCCCAACTTGACGGAGCGCCTCGCCCAAGTACAAGGGCTGAACATCATACGCTTGGATGAAGTCATAAAGGCGCTGATTTCATCTGGAACGAAAGACGTCTATTATCCGTCTGATACTCATTGGGCCCCGGCCGGCATGGCGGCGGCGGCGGAAGCCCTCATTCGTTTCACTGTCCCTTGAGCGACCCTTAGGCTTTGATGCTTGTCTTGTGGCCCAATTTCCTTAATTCCCGCTAACTGCTTAAGGACGTTTGAGACCATCATCGGCGCCCGCCCTCACCCTTCCCTTTCTGGCCCGCTCCGGGACTTGCTCCGCGGTCGCAATGACGGTCGCGGTTCAAGCCGGACGCACGTTGCTCGAGGCTCGCGCAACGGCAATTGGGCCCGCCTTGATACGTCGCGATGGCTTTAGGAGGCGCAGATAGCGGACCCCTTCAATCTCCAGCGCTTCGTTGACGCGCAGGCGCCGGTCTACGAGCAAGTGCGTCGGGAAATCGAGGCCGGACTTAAGCAGAGCCACTGGATGTGGTTCATCTTTCCCCAGATCGCGGGGCTCGGACAAAGCCCCATGTCGATCCGGTTTGCAATCGGCTCGCCGGACGAGGCGAAGGCTTATCTCGCCCACCCAGTGCTTGGCGCAAGGCTTAGGGAGTGCGCGCGGCTCACGCTCGACGTGGAAGGCAAGAGCGCGCGCGCCATCTTTGGTTCGATCGACGAGATGAAATTCCGCTCGTCCATGACCCTGTTCGCCCGGGCCGCGCCGGACGACGACATCTTTCAGCGCTGCCTCGACAAATATTTCGTGGGCAGCCCGGATCCGGCCACGCTTGCGAAGCTTTAAAGCCTTCTGCATTTGGCTTTACGCGTATGCTGCGTTCTTGAGATATGCGGCGCATTCGGCGGGCGAGTAGTGGGTGAGGATTTTACCGCTTGCGTCGGAGATCGCCTCGTAGCTTCGCGCTTCGGCCTTTCGCAGCAGAGTCTTGAACTTGGCGAAGACCTGCTCGATGGGGTTGAGGTCGGGGGAGTATTTGGGCAGGAAGACGAGGCGGGCTCCGACGTCCTGGATCGCTTTGCGCACCGCTTTTCCCTTGTGGGAGCCGAGATTGTCGAGGATCACAGCGTCGCCCGGCTTGAGGGTCGGGACGAGGAACTGCTCGACATAGGCGCGGAAGCGTTCGCCGTTGATCGGGCCGTCGAACAGGCAGGGCGCATCGATGCGGTCATTGCGAAGAGCGGCAAGGAACGTCGCGGTCTTCCACTTGCCCTGCGGGACCTTGTCGACGAGGCGCTCTCCCTTCGGCGCCCAGCCGCGAAGCCGGGTCATGTTGGTCTTGGTCCACGTCTCGTCGATGAACACCAATCGCCTGGGATCGATGCGGCCCTGGTAAGCGCGCCAGCGCGCGCGATGGCGGCTTATGTCCGCACGATCCGCTCGCGCGCGACGAGGGTCTTTTTTTTAAACGTCACGCCAATCTTGCGAAAGAAGCGGCTCATCATCGAGGTGTCGGCTTTGACCCCTCGCTCGGCCGAAAGGCGATCGCACAGAGCCTGAAGCGTAATGTCGGTCTTCTCGGTCCGCGCGGCTTGCAGAAAATCACGATGTGGCATCAGCTTGGACGCCCGGTGGCCGCCGTGCCCGACAGGCTCTCGCGAGCCATCCCGTTCAACGCGCTCAAGCCATTTGCTAGCCACAAATTCGCTGATCGCGTAGCGCCGCGGCCCGCCGGCTCATCTCACCCCTCTCCACCGCGTCAATCACCCGATCACGCAAGTCTTGCGAATAAGGCTTCGGCATCCCTGCTGGCCTCCGCCCAGCCAACAGGTTGAATCAGAACGCAACTGATTCGGGAATCCCAACCTCGACTCTAGCCAAAAGCAGCCGCTCTAGGCCGTGTGGACACTTATCGCATCCATAAGATGATGGCGGCGAGAGTTACGACGGCGCGGTAATCGCTTGCGGTCTTTTCGAAGCGTCGCCGTTGGGCAGGATGGCGCCATGGGCCCCCTAAGCCCTCCTGTCTCCAGGAGAACCGGCGCGAAGCTCATCTCGGCCGCGTCGTTGCTTTGACGCCGGGTCGAGCGCCGGCGCACGTCACGACGCCAGCCGAATAACTGCTGCGGCGTCAGCCCATGCCGCCGCGCGACAGCCGGCACTTCGTCCCCGCTCTCGTAACTCTCGGTGAGAATCCGCGCTTTCTGTTCGGCCGGCCACGCCCGCCGTCGGCCAGATCCGGTGAAGACCTCAAGCCGACGAAGCCGCTGCCCCATCGATTTGTGCAAAAGCTCAGTTCCGACACGTGTCTAATATAATATAACTCGCTCTCAACTCAGCGACGTCAGACTATCGACCCAGCACCACACCGCGGTAGTGCGGTCTAACGACCGCTTACAATGAAGCGAGAACGGTTCACGGAAGAGCAGATCATTGGCGTGCTGAAGGAGCACGAGGCAGACGCGAAAACCGCCGATCTGGCGAGCAAGCCCGGCGTCTCGGAAGCGACGCTCTACAACCGGAAGGGCAAATACGACGGGCTGGACGTTTCGGAGGCGAAACGGCTGAAGCAGTTCGAGGACGAGAGCGCCAAACTGAAGAAGCTTTTGGCCGAGCCGATGTTGGATGCCGCCGCGCCCCGCGAGCTTCTCGCAAAAAATGGGAGGGCCCGCAGCCAGGCGCGAAGGCGTCGCGCATCTGCAGGCCGTGGTGGGCCTAAGGAACGGCGGGCCTGCTCCATTGTCAAGCGGATCGAAAGATGGTCCGCTACAAATCCCGTCGTGTGATCCGGCGTGGAAGATTGACCCCGTGAAGCGGGGTATCGGCGTCCAAAATTGACCCCCTGAGATTTGGTCTGATCGGCTGCCTGCTCTGGCGCGAAGCGGGCGGTGGGGGATGCTGATTGTGGAGACGATCGGTCGGATACGTCGCGAGCATTTTGTTCAGGGGAAGTCGATCAAGGAACGCTCGCTGGTCGCTGGATTTCGTCCAAGACCAGCTCGCCTGGCATTTCATCGCGCCAGGAAAGCCGATGCAGAACGGCTTCTGCGAGAGCTTCAATGGCCGCATGCGCGGACGAGCTTCTCAACGAGGGCCTCTTCCTTGGTCTCGATCACGCCCGCGCCAGGATCGCCACCTGGGTCGCCGACTACAATCTGCGGCGTCCCCCATTCGGCGCTCGGGTTATCTCACGCCGGCGGCATACGCCGACAATCTCAACCCAACCGGCGGTGGGCTGCGCAACCTCGACCAGCTACGCCGCCCCCTGTTGCTCCACCCGCGCCGCACGGCGTAAAAACCCCCGGAGCTCTATTCGCCGCTGGATGAAACTTCAGCGGCAGCTCACTGGTTGAACAATCCGCCGCCGACTCGAGCGCCGGCCACGACGATCTGAATGCGGCGCGGATCGCCGAACAGGAGAAGGAGCCTGCTGAGTTGACGCAACTCCGGGAGCCTTGCTACGCAAGCAACCGCCCGGTTGATCGAGCGCGCGGCCATGCGTCTTCGCCCTGGTCCGGCTGACGTGGCTGAGAATCAAGCCGGATCGTGAAGCGCCGCGAGCCGCTCGGCCTCGGCGAGAGCCTCAATTGTGTTGACGTTGTAGAACGGATCGAGCGGCTTCGCCGGCCAGGTTACGGTCGCCACGCGACGGCGCCGGGTCCAATCTTGAACCTTACGGAGCCCCTCGACAACGAGGGCTTCGCGCAACGGGTCGCGCAGCGCGACCTTCCACAGTCCGATCACAGGATGAGATCGTCCTTGCGAGGCGGCAAAGGCGAGTTCCGCGCCTTGAGAGAACATGGCCTGGCCCAATCGCGCGACCAGATCTCGAGGCAGAAAGGGGCAGTCCCCCGGAGCGCTGAGGATCCATTCCGCGTTGGGTCGGTGGGTGGCGGTCCAGTCGAGTCCGGCAAGGATTCCGGCGAGCGGTCCTGGATGATCCCTGACCCTATCGGCGACGACGGGCAGGCCAAAGGACGCAAAACGCGAGGGATCGCCGTTGGCGCTGACCAGCAGGCATTCGCATTGCGGCTCAAGCCGTGCAATGACGCGGGTCAGAATCGTGTGGCCGCCAAGGTCGCGCAGCGGCTTATCGCCCCCGCCCATTCGCCGCGCCAGACCGCCGGCCAGCACCACCCCCGGTACGCCAAAAGCCTCAACCATCGCGAGTCACCCTTTTGGCATGTGGCGAGCCGGCCCGCAAGGCTCTGACCCAACAGGCGCCGGCTGGCCAGAAATAGGCGGTTCCAGCGACCAAACGAGGGAAGGCGCCGTTGACGGCCAGACAACGATCCTCACATGTCGAGCCATGACGGTGATCAAGTTGGATCTGTCGGGCCTGAAATGCCCCCTTCCGGCGCTCAAGACGCGCAAGGCTCTAAAATCCTTGGCGCCGGGCGATCGACTCGAAGTGCGCTGCACCGACCCGCTGGCCATGATCGACATTCCTCATTTGGTCGGGGTGAGCGGCGACCGCTGGGAGATCATCGAGCGTGGCGAGCGCGATACCGTGTTCCGCATCGAAAAGTCTGCTCCTGCCCTCGCATCAAAGGCCACGCCTTGTTGATGAGGCCTTGGCAGGCCGCTCGCGGCAAGCTCAGTTTCCTGCCGTACCCAGAACTCGAACCTGGTCGAACTCCGGGTTCGCCAAATGTACACACGGCTGCGCAAAGCCGACGGGCGAAACGTTAACAGGGTCGACAGAATCGGCGCGTCGGCGATTGTTCCACCCCCGAATAATGCGCCCACTGTTTCAAACATGGCGAATGCGCTGCAACCTGGGACAAAAACATCGAGATCCAAGATTGGCTTGGGCAATCAGAAATGAGTTCGATAGACCCACGACCCGCGTGACAAGTGCTGTAGCGTCGGCTTTTCCGCTCCCCCGGCCCTAACTTCGCCACGTAATTTGGGTTGTTCGCGGAGTTTGGCCGGCGAATAAGGAATCAATGCCAGCGTTTCAAAATCAAGCAATCCCGACGGGCGTCTCTGGCGGCGAGCAAATGGCGCCCTTTGCGCCTTTGTCGACGGCGCGCCTTGTCGGCGTCGCACCGCCTCGCGACCGTGAGTATGCATTTGCGAAAGCCAAGCGCCGCTCACGGCGTGTCCGATTGCTGCGCCTTGCGATTCTGATTGCCGGCCTTGGCGCGGTCGCCGCGACGTTGGTGGTCGCCTTTTTCACCCCTTTCGCGACAAAACTCGGCGCGCTGAGTTTCAATGCCCTCTCAGTGGAGGGAACCAAGATCGTCATGGACCGGCCGAAGCTTGCTGGATTTCGTAGCGATGGGCAAGCGTATCTTTTGACGGCCGAGCGGGCGCTCCAGGACGTCAAGCAGCCGACTATCGTGCAGTTGCGGAAAGTCGACGGTGAAATCGGCACGGCCGCTGGGGAGGCGACACATTTGAGCGCGGACGCCGGTGTTTACGACAATTTGGGCGAGCACATGGAGCTGTCGGGAAACGTGCGGATCAAGAACGGCCGCTTCACCGTGCTATTGCGAACCGCCAGATTCGATTTTAAGTCCGGAGTTTATGGAAGTGACGACCGGATCGAAGTCCAAGGAGGTGACGGCACAACCATATTCGCTGATCGTGGGTCGGCGCTCAACCACGGCCAGGAGCTGACTTTCGAAGGCCACGTCCGAACGAACATTGTTCCGCAGTCGAACCAAGAGCCTACGAGTGAAGTAAAAAGGACCACTCCATGACGTTGCCGTCTCGCTTCCCCGGATGGCTGGCGGCGATAGCAGCGGCTCTGCTCTGCTCGAGCGGCACCCATGCGGCCGCTGAAAAGCCCACGGGACCGAACGACTCGGCCGCGCTCTTCCCTGGGACAAGTTCAAAGGAGCCGATCTCAATCGACGCTGATAAGCTCGTTTATTTCGACAAGGAACGCAAGGCGGTCTATTCCGGCAATGTCGTCGTCATTCAGGGCGATACGAAGATGACTTGTTCGGCCATGAGTGTCTTTCTGGATCACGCTCCAACTCCCGGCGCCTCCGCTCCGTCGAAGGAGGCTGCCCCCCAATCCACGACAGGCCAATCGGGGCCTGCAGACGCGGGCGTCAAGCACTTAGACGCCGCGGGACCTGTCACGGTCGTCTCGAAAACCCAGGTCGCCACCGGCGACAGCGGCAGTTACGATAAGGCCGAGGGCAAGGTACGGCTCATTGGTCATGTCACACTCAGCGACGGAAAGAACGTCACCAAAGGGGACAAGCTGACCTACGACCTCAAGAGCGGCCAGGCGACCGTCGACACCAGCAGCAAGTCAGGGCGAGTGCACGGACAATTCGTTCCGAAATCGGGGGTCGACGCGACAAAGTCGGATGCTGCAAAATCTAAATAGGAGCCGCCAGTGGCTATCTTTCGCGCGCCGGTTGAAGTGATCGATCGTAAGTGAGCGATGACGCCCTGCGCGAGCGCGTAAACGCGCCCTCTCGCTGGCGCAAATGGTTGCGCAGCGAGAGCAACCGATCGGCTCCAGAATCAGGAGATCTGCCCCGCGGCCAAGGCGTTCTCGCCGTGCATCACCTCGGCAAGGGCTATCGCGGTCGAATGGTTGTGCAGGACGTCAGCCTTTCGGTTCGACAGGGCGAGGCGGTCGGGTTGTTGGGGCCGAACGGGGCCGGAAAGACCACCGTTTTTTACATGATCACGGGCCTCGTCAAACCGGACAAGGGCGAAATTGAGCTGGACGGTCATGACGTCACCGGCTTGCCGATGTTTCAAAGGGCGCGGCTCGGGGTTGGTTACTTGCCGCAGGAAGCCTCGATCTTCCGCGGGCTTAACGTCGAAGACAATATTCGCGCGGTGCTCGAGGTCAACGAACCTAACCGTCGGGCGCGCGAGGCGATGCTGGAATCTCTGCTCGAGGAGTTTGACATCGCGCGCGTGCGGGGGGCGCCCTCAATCTCGCTGTCGGGCGGCGAGCGGCGGAGGTGCGAAATCGCTCGCGCGCTCGCCGGGAAACCGTCTTTCATGCTCCTCGATGAGCCTTTCGCGGGCATCGACCCGATCGCGGTCGGCGACATCCAGGATCTCGTACGTCACCTAAAAGGGCGAGGTATCGGTGTTTTGATTACCGATCACAATGTTCGAGAAACCCTCGGGCTGATAGATCGCGCCTACATCATCCACAGCGGCCATGTTTTAACTGAGGGTCCGCCGGACGACATCATAGCGCACCCGGACGTGCGGCGCTTTTACCTGGGGGAGGACTTTCGGATGTAGGGCCGGATGCGAACAGGCAAAACGAGCGGTAAGCGTCACTCGTCTTCGCCGAACCGGCCGGAGACCAGAGCCGCAAGCGCCTCCAACGCCTCTCGAGCTTCCGCGCCCGAGGCCGTTACCGTAATCGTTGATCCCGGGCCCGCGCCGAGCGTCAGGATGCCCATGATCGAATCGCCTCCGACCGTTTCGCCGCAACGGGTGACCTTGACGTCCGCATCAAACCGGTCGACGCACTGCACAAATTTCGCGGTGGCGCGCGCGTGCAGACCTTTTCGGTTTACAATCTGCAAGTCGAGCGACAACGCCTCCGTGAGCGGAGGCGTTGAGCCCCCTTCTTCGGAGTTGGCCTCGGTCATTTCCCCTCAAGCACCTTGCTTGCGATGGTGATGTATTTGCGGCCGGCGTCGCGGGCCTCCACTACGGCGTGATCGAGATCCGCGCTTTCGCGCATGGTCGCGAGTTTGATCAACATCGGAAGGTTGACACCGCAGATAACCTCAACGCGTCCTCCATCCATCACCGAAATCGCCAAATTCGATGGAGTGCCGCCGAACATGTCGGTCAGAATGACGACTCCGCCACCGTCCTGAACGCGGCCTGCCGCGCTCAGGATATCCGAGCGCCGCTGCTCCATGTCGTCTTCCGGACCGATTGTTATCGTCTCTAGCTGGGATTGGGGCCCAACGACATGCTCTAACGCTGCCCGAAAACCAGCGGCGAGTTGGCCGTGGGTCACAAGGACCATTCCGATCATCAATTATCCATCAGTCGATCGGCTCACGCTCAGGCGCGCAACTGGGCCGGCGGATACTCAGGGCGCCTATTTTTGTGCACTGCGGCGCAATGTTCAAGCGAAATTCCTAGCACCGTTGCGCTCTCTGCCGCCATTGCCGCCAAACGCTCATCGACCATGAGCGCTTGGTCGCAGGCGCTTTGGCCAGAATCAAGCGCCAGATGCGGAACGGTGACCTCGCCCACGGAAAAACCCTTGTCATCATCGGGCATTCTCGGCCATTGCCGCCCTCGTTCGCAAAGTTCGACGGCCAGACGCACGACCGTCCCCGGTTCGTGTCGGACTGCGATCAGGCCCGCCGCTCGGCGTTCGATCACCCCAGCCATGTTGGTCGCTCCCCTGGCAATAAGACGACCGTGAGCTTTGCTGAGGAAAATGCGGTCGTCCCCAATGAGCACGCTAAACTCCCCTTTAGCGCTCGCGCGCGCCATAAGCGCCAGCGCGAGCGCGCTTTTGCCCGAACCCGATGGTCCTAAAATCAAAACGCCGATTTCGCCGTGGATCACGGCCGTTGCGTGGAGGCTTGTCCCCCCTGCTAAAGCGGGGCCAGTCATCTCGAGAACGCAGGTAGTTCGACAACAAAGCGCGCACCCGCGCCATGCCGCACGGTCTCACCCGAATCGCCGTGTTCCAGAGGTCCGACAGGAACCTGAGCCAATTCGGTCGGTCGATTGCAGGCCCAAATACGCCCGCCATGAGCTTCAGCAATTTGTCGGGAAATCGACAGGCCCAAACCCGAATTCTGACCGAAGCCCTGGCTTGGCCGATCCGTGTAAAATCGCTCAAAAATGCGCTCGAGCGCATGCGGCGGGATGCCAGGGCCGTCATCGTCGACGGTGATCACAACGTTATGAGCGAACTGCTTGCCTTCCGGCTCTTTTCGATCCGACGTGCGTTCGAGGGCGACGCGCACGACGCCGCCGGGTTCGGAAAACGAGCAGGCATTGTCAATGAGATTGGTGACCACCTGCGCGAGACGGGAATCGTGCCCGAGGACAAAATAGTCGGCGCTCGCATTCTTGCCGCGCCTGACCGGTATGGACAGTTCGACCCGTGCGCCGCCGCGCGCGGAATCCTGCGCCATGGACACGACGGCGCGCAGGAGAGCGGCGACATCAACAGGGCCCGCTTCGCCTCGCGTCAGCTCCGCATCGAGCCGGGAGGCGTCGGAAATGTCGCTGATCAACCGGTCGAGCCGCCGCACGTCGTGTTGCATGATGGCGATAAGCCGGTCGCGCGAGTGATCGCCTTTCACTTTCGGTAACGTTTCGAGCGCAGAGCGCAGGGACGTCAGCGGATTCTTGAGTTCGTGAGCGACATCTGCGGCGAAGCTTTCAATTGCGTCCAGACGACTATAGAGCGCCTGCGTCATATCGCGCAGCGCGCGAGACAGGTGACCGATCTCGTCCGATCGCGCGGTGAAATCGGGAATTTGCTGGCGCGACCGGATGCCCCGCCTCACGCGTTCGGCCGCGTCGGCGAGCCGCCGGACGGGTTCGGCGATTGTGTTGGCAAGCGATAGGGACAGAACCAGCATCACGATGGCGAGAACCAAAAAGAAACGCAGTTGAGCCAAACGCGCTGAGGTGATCACACGGTCAATATCACCGCCTTGGGTGGAAAGGAGTAGAACCCCCCTGGTCGCCATCATGTGCTGGATTGGCACTCCGACGGAGACGATCGTTTCACCTATATCGTTGACGCGCACCAGGGATTGCGTTTTGCCTTGCAGCGCGCCGGCCACTTCCGGCATGGTCTGGCCATTGGTCGCCCATGGGTCTTCGCCCCGCGGCGCGGTAGAGGTTAGAAACAAGCTCCGCAAGCGGGCGACGATGCGGTCCGCAAATCCGTGCCGCTCCGAAGCATCAGGCAAATCCGAGTGCTCGACCGCGCCACGCGCCGAAAATGATCGCGAATTGAGCAGAAGCCGGCCGTCGCTATCATAAATCCGCGCACGCGTACGGGTCGGCGTGACGAGCCGATGCAGGAAAGGCCCAACAAGGGCGGGGTTGATGGAGAACTGAGTTGCGTCGTCATCGCTCGGCGTCGGCGCTACGCTTTGGCCCGGCGCCAACTGCAACAGCTTATCGGGGTCGATCGTGATGGAATCGGTGTCCCCCGTCGCCGAAGCAGAGATTGCGGCGGCGATGATGTCGGCCTGAATGGTAAGGCTTTGCACCCGCGCCTCTATCAGATCGGCACGAAACTGGTCGAGGAGCAGAAAGCCGACCACGAGCACGACAAGGCCGCCTAGATTGAGGACGACGATGCGCCGGGTAAGCGACGAGGAAAATCGCGCTGTCAGAAATCGCCAAGCGAAGCGCGCGCGCCCGCTCAGCCAACGAAGTTTCCCACGAGCTGCCTGATCGGAAAGGCGACGTTGAACCTGCGTTTCGGCGCTCATCTTCCCCGGCCGAGCGGCTTATCCTTCCTTAAATCGGTAGCCGACGCCGTACAGGGTCTCGATCATTTCAAAATCCGGCTCGACCACCTTGAATTTTTTGCGTAACCGCTTGATGTGGCTGTCGATGGTGCGGTCGTCGACATAAACCTGGTCATCGTAAGCCGCATCCATCAGCGCATTGCGGCTCTTGACGACACCGGGCCTGGTCGCGAGCGCCTGGAGGATAAGGAACTCCGTGACCGTCAGGGTCACCGCCGTATTGTCCCAAGTGCAGGTGTGGCGCTCGGGATCCATCTTCAATCTACCGCGCTCCAGAATCTTGGCTTCGGTCTCCTTTTGCGTGGCCGCATCCTTGGTATTGGAGCGGCGAAGGATAGCCTTCACCCGCTCAACGAGAAGACGCTGGGAGAACGGCTTGCGGATGAAATCATCGGCGCCCATCTTAAGGCCGAATAGCTCATCAATCTCCTCATCCTTCGACGTCAGGAAAATGACCGGCAGATCCGACTTCTGCCGCAGGCGCCGCAAGAGCTCCATTCCGTCCATACGGGGCATCTTGATATCGAAAATGGCGAGATCGGGCGGATTGGCTTTGACACCATCCAGCGCAGTCGCGCCATCGGTGTAAGTTTGTACCCGATATCCCTCCGCCTCCAGCGATAACGAGACGGAAGTCAGGATGTTACGGTCGTCGTCGACCAGCGCGATGGTGGGCATGAAACTCCCGTTTTGATCGAATATCGCCTGTTGGGCGGACTGACTAAAAGCTGAAACCATTGATCGACTGAATGTGTTCCGAGAAGGGCGATCCTTCTACGGCGCTGTCACCAGATGGGAAATCCGCGCGAATTATGCAAGATTACCATAATGTTGCAGGCGCTGGCCAGCAGGCGGATGGGGTGCCATCGGGCGGGGGGTCGCGCGCCTGACTGGTCGACCCCTCGCCGTGTCTCGCCCCAATCCGCCCGAACCGTCAAGGCCGCCATGGTGAATGCGCCCGTCGATCCCAAAGAAGCCCATGCCGCAGCCATCGCCGACGTCAAGCGGATGATGCGGCTCGCCCGCACCGGCGCGTTGGCGACTCTCGAGGCGAAGGGAGGCGCGCCACTCACCACACTCCTCGGCGTCGCCAGCGATTTCGACGGCGCGCCCCTTTTTCTCATGTCGACATTGTCGCGCCACACAAGGAACCTCGCCAACGACCCGCGCGCCTCGCTCCTGCTCACTGGGCGCCACGACCGCGGCGACCCGCTCAGCCATCCGCGCGTCACTTTAAGCGGGCGGGTTGAGCGGTGCGCCGCGCCGCGCGCAAAGGTGCGGTATTTGCAGCGCAATCCCAAGGCCGGCCTCTACGCCGGCTTCGCCGATTTCGCCCTTTACCAGCTCCGGATCGACGACGTGCATTTCAACGGCGGCTTTGGGCGCGCCGTTCCCCTCACGGCGGCCGAGGTCCTCGCCTCACGCGAAGGCGAAGCCGCGCTGGTCGAGGCCGAAGATGCGCTTCTCGCGGACCTGAATGCGCTCGGCCGAGAAGGGCTCACGCGGCTCGCGAGGCACAGCGGTTTGCGCCCGGTCTGGCGGGCGATCGGGCTCGACGCCGAGGGCCTCGACCTCTTCTCAGGCGGCCGCGCCGCGCGCGTCCAATTCGCCACGCCGGCGCATGACAAGCAGGAATGGCGGGCGCGTCTCGAACAGATGCTCGCCGGCGATTAGGCTCCCCGCGCGCCAATGCGTTCCGCGCCAGCGGCCAAAATAAACGCGAATGAAATCAAGGAAATCCAAGCAAAAGGTGGGAAACGATACAAGCGGGACACCCCGAACGCGTTTGTATCCAGAATTTAGTCTAGATAAATATGCGCTGCATATTTATCAGCTCTTACACGCGCCGGGTTCGTCTCGTCGGCCGCTCTCGCCTCTCCGCCTCGTGTTGAGGCGACGGCGTATGGCGTTACATTGGACCCATGAGCAGTCCGCGCTGTGATCCTATTGACGTTGCTGAAGTTTTGGATGTGCTGGCTCGCGGCGATGCGTACATCGCCTCACGGAGTTGCAAAATGTTTCGTCGCTAAATCTGGCAGTCCGCAGAAAGGCTTCGACCCGAGGCCCGCGCGGTTATCCGCTCCTGACCAAATTCAAGATCCTGTCCGTGCAGCACTGGCACACGCTGTTTGATCTTGGCGGATACCGTTCTCTAATCGGTCAAGGGGCACATCCGTTTAACAACGCCTTGGGATGCCTGCGTTCTCTGCGCGCTCGTTGGCGCTTGATGGGTAAGTTTGGGCGCAGGGCGGCGAGGTTGAAAACGCAGTCGGCCGGTGATTAGCCGCTTGCTACAAAATCCACGTCGTCGTCTGCTTCCTCCTCGGGCGTCGCTCCTTGCGGGAGCTCGATGCGGTCTCCGTCTCCGCGATCTCTGGGCCTACGCTGCAACCAACTCGGTTTCGTCCCGGAGCATCGCGTGCATGATGATTGCGAGACGACGCGCCAGAGCGATGCGCGCCTCGCGCATGCTTGATCACTTCGCGATTGCGAACGCCCACTCCTTCAGCTTGAGCTGGCCTTTGTAGCGGGTCAGCATGACGTGGGTCTTGTGAAAGCGCTCGACGATGCCGTGGGTCTGCGGGCTCTTGGCCTTGGTGCGCGTGTGATCGATGTCCTCGACCGCCAGATAGAGTTCGTATTTGTGGCGGTCGTGGGTCCCGCAATATTCCCTCCCGCGGTCTGTGAGCACGCGCTGCGGCGGAATGCCCTGCTCCTCATAGAACGGGATCACCCGGTCGTTGAGCAGGTCTGCGGCGGTGAGCGGGCTCTTGCGGTCATAGAGCTTGGCGAAGCCGACCTTGGCGTAGGTGTTGACGCGCCCCTCAAGCCACGCGATCCGACCTTGAAGCTCTTCCAGAAGAGTCCGAATCTCGGCGGGAATGTCCATTCCTGCCTTGAATCACAATTCGTCCCCGGCGCCTCCCTTAAATCCAGCCCAACGCGCACTTTTCCCCAAACCGTGCAACCAAGACTCACCCTCTCCTTGGGAGTTATAATTTTTTTGTTGAATTGGCTGTAACCCATTGAAAGTCCCGATTCAAAAAAAATAAACGCTAGCAAAATGAAAGCAAATTTACTAACGTTTATGCTCGTTTAAGAGCGTTTATGCCCGTTTATTTGGCTTGTCCGACGGGCCGTCCAAGGCCTGAGGGCGTCGCTGTGGCTTATGGCGATGGCGGCGGTCCAACGGGATTGAAGCGCCTCGCGTTTTGGCTCACTCATGGGCACCCGCAACCGAGCCTGCAACAATGATCGCCCCGTCGCCGCCCGTCTTCTCCCAGCGCCACCTCCTTGGCGTCGAGCATCTGTCGCGCGAGGAGATCGTGGCCTTGCTCGACCTCGCCGACGAGGCGGTAACGATCTCCCGCCAGATCGAGAAGAAGCGCGCCACTTTGCGCGGACGCACCCAGATCAATCTGTTCTTCGAGGCGTCGACGCGCACGCAATCGTCGTTCGAGCTTGCGGGAAAACGGCTCGGGGCGGACGTGATGAACATGGCGGTCGCGGCGTCGAGCGTCAAAAAGGGCGAGACGCTGATCGACACCGCCATGACGCTCAACGCCATGCGCCCCGACATTCTGGTGGTGAGGCACCATCACGCTGGCGCGGTGCATTTCCTCGCCCGCAAAGTCGATTGCTCGGTGGTCAATGCCGGCGACGGCGCCCATGAGCATCCGACCCAGGCTCTGCTCGACGCGCTGACGATCCGGCGCAACCTCGGCGGCATCGAGGGCCTTACCATCGCCATCTGCGGCGACATCCTCCACTCGCGCGTGGCGCGCTCGAACATACTGCTGCTCAGCAAACTCGGCGCCTATGTGCGCCTGGTGGGCCCCTCGACGCTGCTTCCGTCCGGCGTCGAGCGCATGGGCGTCGAAGTTGCGCGCGACATGCGTTCAGGCCTCAAGGACGCGGACATTGTCATGATGTTGCGCTTGCAACGCGAGCGGATGAGCGGCGCCTTCGTGCCGTCGGCGCGCGAATACTTCCGCTATTTCGGGCTCGACGAGGAGAAGCTCAGCTACGCCAAGCCTGGTGCGCTGGTCATGCATCCGGGCCCGATGAATCGTGGCGTCGAGATCGACACGCTGGTCGCCGACAGCGCGCAATCGCTCATCCGCGAGCAGGTGGAGATGGGGGTCGCCGTGCGCATGGCGGTGCTGGAAGCGCTCGCGCGCAACATCCCGAACGAGTGAGTTAACCGGCGGTCCTGTCGGGCCGCGGCTCGCCGCCGATCACAAAACGCGAGAACGCTAGAGATTGTCGTGCGGCCTCGTCCATCTGCGCTTCGTCCGCGTTGTCGCTGAGATCGCGCCAGACCCTGATGTCGCTGCCGACTTGGCCGCCCATCTTGACGAAAGGCTCCATGACGACCGCGCCGCTGTAACCGATCTCGCGCAGCGCAGCCCCGATTTCGTGCCAGGGCAGCCCACCTTTGCCGGGAACGCGGCGATTGTTTTCACCCGTATGGAAATGGCCGAGCAGGGGGCCGGCGGTGCGGATCGCCTTGCTGAAGCTGTCCTCCTCGATGTTCATATGGAACGTATCGAGCATGACCCTGACATTCGGCTTGTCGACCTCCCGGACGAACGCGACTCCCTCTTCGGCGGTGTTGAGGACATGGTTCTCGAACCGGTTCAGCACTTCCAGGCAGAGGTTAACGCCGAGATTGCCCGCAAAATCGGCGAGGCTCGAGATCCCCTCGAGGCCTCGCGCCCTGTCCCCCGCCTTGTCGATGGGCTTGGAATAGTCGATCGGCCAGTACGAGTGGAGCGCGCCGCCGATGACGCGGATCTCAAGCTTGGTGAGGTTGGTCAGCGTCTCTTCGAAAAAAGCCCGCCCCGCTTTTCTGACCGCCGGGTCGGGCGAAGAGAGGTTTCTCTGTTTGGACGGACCCAGTCCGGCTGTAATCGTGATGCCGTTGTCTCGAGCGGCGCGGCCGACCTCGGCAATATGCGCCGGGCTGTAAGTGTTCAGGTGATGAGCGGCAATTTCGATGACGTCGAAGCCCAGCTTGGCGACTTTCTCGACATATTTCAGGCAGTCGGCGCTCCATTCCTGCTCCCAGTACGAGTAATAAATGCCGAATTTCAATTGCGTCTCCATGTCTGAAGGGCAACCGTCATCGCCACTCGGGCTTACGAAGCTGGCTCCGAATGCGCGCCGACAATATGGGCGACGACAGCGTTCATGCTGGTGTCCTGTGTCGCGTCGTCGGCGATGACCTGACCCTGGCGCAAAACGACGATGCGGTCGGAGACCGAGAACACGTCGGTCAACCGGTGGCTGATCAAGATGACCGAAATGCCGTCCTTCTTGAGAGCACGGATGAGGTCCAGCACATGCTCGACCTCTCGCACCGCCAGCGCCGCGGTCGGCTCATCCATGATCACGAGCTTGGGGTTGAAGGTGAGCGCGCGGGCGATGGCGACCGACTGTTGCTGGCCGCCGGAAAGCTGACCGGTCATCTGGGACACGGCGGGAATACGGGCGCCGAGCCGCGCGACCATCGCCTCAGCTTCATGGCGCATGCGATTCGTATCGACGAGCCTCACGCCGAGGACGGAGCGCGTGAGCTCACGACCAAGAAAAATATTGGAAGCGACGTCGCGCATGCGGGCGAGCGCAAGGTCCTGGTAGATCATCTCAATGCCGGCCTCGCGAATGCGACCCGGATCCTTGCCGACAATCGAGACGCCGTCGAAGCGGATCTCGCCGGCGTCGGGGCGATGGACGCCGGTGATCGTCTTCATCAGCGTCGATTTGCCCGCGCCATTGTCGCCAACGAGCGCCACCGCGCTGCCCGCCTCAACAGAAAACGTGACGCCGCGCAAAGCGTCGATGGCGCCAAAAGATTTGCGGACGTCCTTGAGCTCAAGAAGGCTCATCGGCGCCAGCCTTCCTTGCTATTGATACGGTCAAGCCAGACCGCGAGGATCAGCACCGCGCCAATCGCGATTTGCTGATAGAAAGGCCGTACGGCCATCAAATTCAGCCCGTTCTGGAGCACGCCCATGATCAAGGCGCCGATCAGCGTGCCGAGCACGCTGCCGCGGCCACCGAACAGATTCGTACCGCCGAGAATGGTCGCTGTAATAGCGGTCAGCTCGTAGTTCAGACCTGCGGTCGGCTCGCCTGAATTGATGCGTGCGGCGAACAACAATCCGGCAAGGCCCGAGAGCAGGCCGGAGAGCGCGTAGAGCAGCACCTTCATCCGCTCGACGCGCACGCCCATAGCGCGCGCCGCGGTTTCGTTGTCGCCGATGACCTGGGCGTAGACGCCGAAGCGGGTATGCGCGAGAAGCACATGCGCGACGAACGCGGCGAGCAGAAGGACTATGACCGGAGTCGGCACGCCGAATGGACGTCCCTGTCCGAGCCAGACGATCTCCGGGGGCAGCCCATAAATCGAAACGCCATTGCTGAGCACCAGCGCGAAGCCGCGTGCGACTCCCAGCATGCCGAGCGTAACGATGAACGGCGGGATTGCGCCTTTGGTGATGAGGAAGCCGTTGAGCGCGCCGGTCAGCGCGCCGATTGCGAGGCAGCCAAGCACTCCAACCCACCAAGGCAGATCAAAATTGGAGGTCAGCATGGCGCCGGCGACGCCTGAAAGCGCAAGTATTGATCCGACCGAGAGGTCGATGCCCGCGGACGAAATGACAAACGTCATGCCGATCGCCAACGTGCCGAACACCGACGTCGAGAGCAGGATGTTGAGGATGTTGGAGACAGAGAGGAAGGCGTTCGACAGCAGCGTCATCGCCACGCAGAGAACCGCGAGCACGACGAGCGATTCGAGCCGCACCGCGGCTCCGCTGGCGAAGCGCGCGCGCCAGGAAGAAGGCGCGGCGCCAGTTGACGCCGGAGTCATCAGGCCTTCCTCAAATAATTAAGGGACCACACGGGTCAGGCGACCGACGGGGGCCAGCACGGCTTACTTGACGTATTGCAGCATCGGATCCTTGTTCGCCTCGATGACCTCCCTGGTCAGAACGAGGGTCGGGACATTGATCGTCTCTGGAACCTTGTCGCCGGCGAGAAGCTTTTTCACGTTTTCGACCGCCTCCATGCCGACAAGATAGGGCAATTGCGCAACCGAGGCGTTGAGCCGCCCAGCTTTGATCGATTTGACAGCGTTGGAGTTGCCGTCGACGCCAATAACGATGAGCTTGTCCTTGCCGGCGGCGCGCGCCGCCTCGACCGAACCCAGCGCCATGTCGTCATTGGCGCAGAAGATGGCGACGAGGTTCGGAGTCCGCTGCAGGGTGTCGTTGGTGATGTTGGCGGCCTTCAGGCTGTCCCAGTCGCCGGGCAGCGAAGCGACGATGGTGAGGCCGGGGGCCTGCTTCTTCAGCTCCTCGGCAAAGCCGTGCGCGCGCTTCTCCCCAGTTATGTTGCCGGAAAGGCCCTCGATCACCAGCACTGGCCCCTTCGCGTCCTTGCCGAGCGCGCTGACCAGATAGTCTGCGCCTTTCGCGCCGGCCGCCTCATTGTCGGAACCGATATGGAAGGCGATGTCGACGCCGGCCTTTTTGGTGATGGCGGGATCAAGATTGTTGTCCAAGTCGACGACCGGGATTTTCATGTCGTTCGCCTGCTTGAGGCAGGGCAAAAGGATGGTCGAATTGATCGCCGCAGTGATCATCGCTGCCGTCTTTTTCTGCAGCATGGTGTTGCAGGCGTCGAGCTGCGGCTCGGCGGCCTGATCGGATTCGACCGCGTCCAGAAAGATGTCGACGCCAGCGTTCTTGGCGCCGACGTCTACCCCCTTCTCCATTGCGGCCCAGAACGGGTTGGAGAGCGTCTTCATCAACACGCCATAGACCGGCTTATCGGCAGCGAAAGCGGTCGACGCCGCAAGGCCCAGCGCGAGCGCCGTGATTGAGGCCGCTAATGTCGAACGTTTGAACATGTCTCGCTCCTTTGATGTTTTACTGTTCATCGGGCTTCCGCGACGGCTTTGAGCCGCGGGCGGGCGGGTCCAGTCGATTCCCGCACCTTGAGGGTGCAGGGAAGTTCAATCCGTTCGACGTCGCTCTCCTCATCGCCCTTGAGCCGCCGCATGAGGAGGCGCCAGGCGGTGGAAGCGAAATCGTCGACCGGTTGCGCGACGGTGGTGAGATACGGGCTCAGCGCCGACATCCAATCGAAATCGTCGAAGCCGACAATGGACACGTCGCTCGGGATTTCTAAGTCGAGACCGCGCGCGGCCTTGATCGAGGCCAAGGCGCAAACGTTGGTGAGAGCGAAAATGGCGGTCGGCCGATCGGCCCGGTTGAGCTCGAGTTCGATCGCGCCTCGCTGGCTTTCGAGATCATAGCCCCCGTAGACGACGCGGTCACGCCCGTCCAAACCGGCCTCGTTGAGAGCGCGGCGGTAGCCGCCGATGCGCTGCTCGATATTGGCGAGACGCTTCGAGTGGGTCAGAACGGCGATGTCGCGGTGTCCGAGGTCGATGAGGTGGCGCGCCGCCGCATAGCCGCCAGTGAAGCAATCGGCGCGCACCGTGTCGAATCCCGGCGCGTCCGCCCCCCGGTCGATCAGCACCGTCGGGGGCACGCGCGAATCGTCTCTGCCGCCCTTGAGCGCAGGCATCGTATCATCGGCGGCCGGGACGACGATCAGCCCGTCGATGCGGCGAGCGACGAGCGCCTCGATACGGCGGCGCTCGTTCGCGGCATCCTCGCTCGTCGAGACGATGAGGAGATCGTAGCCGTCGCGTTCGGCGAGCGCTTCGACTCCGTTCACGAGGCTCGCGAAGAAGACATTGGTGATGTCGGGAACGACCATGCCGATGAGGCGGGTGGACCGGCCGCGAAGGGCGCTCGCCGCACGATCGAGCCGATAGTCAAGCGC
Source organism: uncultured Alphaproteobacteria bacterium (assembly GCA_963726105.1). Classification (GTDB taxonomy): domain Bacteria; phylum Pseudomonadota; class Alphaproteobacteria; order Rhizobiales; family Beijerinckiaceae; genus Roseiarcus. The sequence goes on along the minus strand of CAVSBJ010000001.1, from coordinate 269,370 downwards.
CTCGATCGCTTCGAGCACCTTGGCGCGGCTCGCTTCTCCGACAGGGCGGACGCCGTTGACGACGTTGGAGGCGGTCGCGACCGAAACCCCCGCGCGGAGCGCGACGTCGCGAATGGTGGGCGCTCTCCCCATCGACCGTTCACCTCCCCGGCGCCGCCGATACTCAGCCGGGTGTTCCCCGGCTTCTCTATAACGTTTTAGGCTACGTCTCGGGCCAGCTCGATGTCAAGCGGCGCGCCCTCGTCAGCTGCGTTCGATCGGCTTCGACCGAGAGAGCGAAACCGTCTCGCGCCGGGCGCGACGGCAGGAGAGCGGGGGCAACTCGCGCAGAATGAGACCGGCGTTGGCGACCGTCTGCCGACCGATCTCGTAGAGGGAATCTTGTATCGCGCCGGCCCGGTGCGGCGACAGCAACAGGCCCTCGATGTTGCGAGCCGGCTCGTCGCGTGGCGCGAACTCTTGCGGAAAGACATCGGTCGCGGCGCGGAACCGGCCGCTCTCGACCTGGCGCAGGAATTCGGGGAAATCGACCACCCCTGCCCGGCTCATCAACAGGAACACAGAACCAGGCGCGATCATCTCGAATTCACGTTTTCCGAGGAAACCCTGGTTCTCGCTGGTCACTGAGGCGAACACGACAATGACCTGGCTGGTCTTCAGCACCTCCTCGTGTGATGCAGAAGCGACGCCAAAGCCGGCCATGAAATGGTCGGACACCCACGGATCGCACGCCTTGATCGGGCAGCCGAACGGCCGGACTAAGGGAACGAAGGCGCGCGCGAGATCGCCGAAGCCGATGAGGCCAACGCGCGCGCCGTAAAGTGAGAAGCAGCCGCCTGCGCCGTCGAGCAGCCATTTCTCCTGGGCCTTCCGCATCGCCCGGTCCGCTGTGGTCACGCCGCGGCAAAGGTCAATGGCCATTCCGACCGCCATCTCGGCGACGGGCTCGGCGAAAGCGGAACCCGGCGCTAGCACATGAATTCCGCGCCCAAAACAGACGTCGTAGTCCACGTTCTGAAGGAAATTGGTCTCGACATTGATAATGGCTCGCAGCCTCGACGCCCGGTCGAGGCGCGCCTTCGGCATGTCGCTCTGGCCGATCAAAAGCGCCATCTCGGGAAGATAGGATTCAAAGCGCTCGGCCGGCATGCGGCCGGACCCTTCGTGAATCGCGAGCTCGCCAAGGTCCTTCAGCCGCGCCCAGATGTTCGGGTCGAAATCTTCCCAAGCGACCGGGGCTGCGGGTCGATCACGATCAGGGGCCTGGCCACCTGTCTCCTCCCATGAGGCTCCCGCCCTCGCTGTGCGCACGTCCAAGCGATACCACGCAACGGCGCGGTTCGGCCAAGGCTAAAGTGGCCGAGTAAACGCCAATAAACACCAATAAACGCTAGTAAACGCCAGTAAAATAGCTAGCGTTTACTGGCGCTTATTTTTTCGAATCGAGATTTTCCAATGGGTTGCAGCCGATTTCAATAAGAGATTTCCTTCTTTTCCACCGTCTCCCAAAGGCCAAGCGCCCGACGCGTTCAGTTCGGTGATTAGGAAACTATAGCACACGTTTTAGATTTTATCCAACTATTTGCATCGGATTTGCGCTCGACTTCCCTCTTGGTCACGCATTCGCGAGCCTCGGGCCGAAGCTGCAAAGACCTAACGTTTCGCTTTGCGAGTGCGGACGCGCGAGGCTACCGCCGCGCGGTTCAGGATCTGCATTGGAAGCTCTTGTCGCTTCATGCGTCAAGCGGCAGTAAGGGGAGGCGGCGGTGAGAGAGAACGACCTTCAATATACCGAGACGCGCGCCTCCGGCGCAAGATCGACAGCGCGCTGAAAAACCGTCCCGAGCTAGAACCCGTTGTAAGCGGCATTGCCTTGAAGCAACACGCAAACGCTTCTCTGGAACAGGTCCAGGCAAATCTGCAAGAACGCGCGCGCGTCATCATCGAGGCCAAACCGGAACTCGACGGCTACTTCGACCTTTGACGCCATTCGCATTCGTCCCTCGTGCGTTTCACGCCCCTCATCGCTTCTGCGTCTCCACGAAGTCGCGCACCAGCGCCGCAATCTCATCGGCGTTGGCGTCGACTGCGAAGCGGCTGGCGTCGAGAAGTGAACTTGAGCGGGGGGCGCATTGTGTTCAGATAACGTGCTCGCCCCCCGAGATCGAATTGTAGGTCAAGCTTGCTCCAGGTCGCTTCCGTCGAGCCGATGACCCGGGATTTCGCCCCCCAACTGTCCTCTCGGCCGGTGTTCGTCAACGTTACTTCCCGAATAGCAGGGCTATTATGGGCCTCATGGCAGGCATCAAACTGCGCCCGGGCGACACGGCGTTGGCAAGCCCTCGAGGGAATTCTTTTAGCGCCGCTTCACGTTATTCTCGTCCGAAAATCCTCGGAATACACGGCCGTTCGCCAGGCTCAACCGCGATCTGGCGACAGGTTTGCCATACGAGACGGCGCCATGCGGCGAGCGCGTCGCCTGCGCTCCAGGCGCCCGAAAGGCCGAAAAACGCGCAGCGCCGCTGAGAAAAACTTTAGCATTCTGGCAAATCGTCCCACACCCGTTAGAACTACATAAACCTGCTCGTTGTTTGATGTCCCCTAGTTTTCACCCGAGGCGCACGGTCTCACAAACTCGCGGGCTTCGACAGAATGTGGGGCCGTCCCCGTGTCGACATTTGGTTTTGATCGCCTGTTGCGTAACCGCCGCGGCAATGTCGCGATGATGTATGCGCTCGTTGCGCCGATCCTCCTGTTCGGCGGCGGAGCCGCGATCGACTACGGCCGGGCGGCGCAAATTCACACGAAACTGAACGCCGCGGCCGACGCCGCCGCGCTCGCCGCGCTAACGCCGGCGATGCTGCAGCAAAGCTCGACCGTCGCCCAGGCCGCCGCCGTGTCCCTGTTTAACGGTCTGACCGAAGGCATACCGGGCATCACCGCCCACGCGACGCAGGTGACGGTCACGGTCACGGTGGGCTCCACTGCGCTCATCCGCAACGTCGCGGTCAGCTATTCGTCCTCGGTCAACACCATCTTCGCTCAAGTGCTTGGCAAGAGCGCGGTGCCGGTTTCCGGCTTCTCCGAGGCGAGCGCGCAGGCTCCGCCCAACATCGACTTCTACGTCCTGCTCGACAATTCGCCGTCGATGGCGCTGCCGTCGACGCAGGCCGGCGTCACCCAGATGGAAAACCTTACGACGAAACAGATTACCGGAGGCTGCGCCTTCGCCTGCCATCAGGCCAGCACCAACACGAACTCCGATACGGCAGGCAATCCCTGCACCGACGGGACGACGCCGACCTTGAACGCGCCCCCGCCCTCGACGACGGCGGGCAGCCTCTATTGCGCAACCAAGCACGGCACGCAGATCGACAATTACGCGCTCGCCCGCAAAAACAGCATCACGTTGCGTCTGGACGAACTGAACAACGGCATTTCGACCTTGCTCCAGACGGCGTCGGCCACCGCGCAATCGACGGTGTTCGCGACCCCGCCGAAGTACCGGTTCTCGATCTACGCGATGGACTCGCTCTGGTCGATCGGGCTCACCCAATCGATGGCTTTGACATCGAACTATACGTCGGGTTGGACGAGCGCCTCGGCAAACTTCGGCGTGATGGAGATGTATTCGAACAACAACGATTGCGCCAATGCGGGATGCACTTCGGGCACGAGCACGCCAGGCGGCGACGTCGCCACCAATTATGACGATTTGCTGGGCAAACTCAGCCAGGCGAGCTACATCCCCAACCCCGGCAATGGCACCAACCAGAGCGGCGACACGCCACAGGAGGTCCTCTTCATTGTCACCGACGGCGTCGAGGACGAACAAAGCGGCGGCCGCCTGCAGCAGGCGATCAACGATCTCGGCAGCGCCCCCGGCGGCAATTCGAAAAGCACGAACTGGTGCACGGCGATCAAGAATCGCGGCATCAAGATCGCAATCCTCTATACCGACTATCTCGCGGTGCCGGCCAACAGCTGGTACGAGAGCTGGATCGCACCCATCCAGTCGGACATTGGCCCCGCCCTGCAGGCGTGCGCGTCTCCTGGCCTGTTCTATGATGCAGGACTGGACTCCTCCAATCTTGGCCAGGATCTGGCGGCGCTATTCGCCGCAGTGACGCAGTCGGGCCACCTGACCCAATAGGTCGGGCCGGCCAAAACCCGTCGAGTCAAATCCGGGCCGGATGCTTGGATTTGGCGGTTCGGGGCCAACCGAAGGCCGCATATCCCGCCCGCGCACAAGTTTACGCGGGCGAATGATTTCAGAGGCTTGGCTGCGCTTTCGCGCAACTTTTTTCGTCCTCGAACGCTTCCATGAGAGCCATTCCGGGCGAGTGCGTAAGCGCCAGCGGCGGAGCCGTCGGCGCGATTTCCGGCAGCGTCGCAGGCGCCGGTCGCGCCGAGCCGAGATCGACGCCGTGGTAGAGATTGAGCTCCCGCACGACTTTCAGGAACGGCGCAATCGCCTTCAGGTTTCCCTCCTCGAGCGACACGTCGGCGCAGCGCAGCGCCTTGGTCAGCCGCGCGACCTGGAGGCGGGCATAGTCCTCGGGCGCATCGAGCCGCCGCTTCGCCAGCGCCTGACCGACAGCGCGGCGAACCGCCGACGCGCTCGCCTTCGCATGGCTCGCGATCTGCTCGATGCTGTAGCCCGACACCAGCAGCTCGAAATACGCCTCCCGCCGCTTGCTCAGGGTCTCGCGGAGGATCTTGCCGGCGGCGCGCTTGCGCGCCCGCTCTAAGATCGGTTTCGGCTCACTGCAAACCGGGCTTGGCGACCTTTGAAGCGAGATCACACGGTGGCGCCCAATCTCTCTTATTTATCATAGCGAAGGCGTGTTTCAAAAGTACGATTTTGAGAATTCGCGCGATCCATGCGATCAGCAGGCCGACATGAGTTCACAGACCCAGGTTTCCGAACGCACTGAAACGCCCGAGACGAATGCGCATCCCGACATGGTCTTCGTGCCGGGCGGCGAGTTTCGCATGGGCTCGGACGTGCACTATCCTGAGGAGACGCCAGCGCACCGGGTCAGCGTCGGCGCCTTCTGGATCGACAGCGCGCCGGTGACGAACCGCCAGTTCCGCAAGTTCGTCAACGCGACGAAGCATGTGACCTTCGCCGAGATCGCGCCGAAGGCGGAGGATTATCCGGGCGCGCTGCCGCACATGCTGAAGGCGGGTTCGCTCGTCTTTTCACCCCCGAAAGAGCCGGTCGATCTCAAGGACTGGTCGCAATGGTGGCGATTCAAATTCGGCGCCGACTGGCGCAGGCCGTACGGCCCGCGCTCTTCGATCAGTGGGATGGACGATCATCCTGTCGTGCATGTCGCCTATCGCGACGCCGAGGCTTACGCACGCTGGGCCGGCAAGGAATTGCCGACCGAGGCGGAGTGGGAGTTTGCGGCGCGCGGCGGGCTCGATGGGGCGGAATACGCCTGGGGCGACGAGTTCACGCCCAACGGCAAGCAGATGGCCAACACTTGGCAGGGCGCTTTTCCGCAGCAGAACCTGAAGCAGGACGGCTTTGAGCGGACGTCGCCCGTGAGGTCGTTTCCGCCAAACGGCTACGGAATCTACGACATGATCGGCAATGTGTGGGAGTGGACCACCGATTTCTGGTCGACCCGTCATCCGGCCGATGCGCCCAAGGCGTGCTGCGTGCCACAGAACCCGCGCGGCGGCCCGGAGGCGCAAAGCAACGATCCCTGCCAGCCCGAGATTCGCATTCCCCGCAAGGTGCTGAAAGGCGGCTCGCACCTCTGCGCACCGAACTATTGCAAGCGTTACCGGCCGGCCGCACGGCACGCCGAGCCGATCGACACTTCCACAAGTCATGTCGGCTTTCGCTGTGTGGTGCGCGATGCGCGCGCCTGACGCGCGGCTCTAGGGCCGTTTCGCGTCGAACACGATGAGATCGTGCTCCCAGAGCCGCCTGAAAAACTGGCGGCCCTGCTCATCGCCGATCGTTCCGCCCGCGCCATGCAGGATTTCGGCAACGGAGCGCTCGCCGTCGATCGCCATAAGCAACCGCTCCTGAGCAGCGTCGATGAAGAGCGCAAGATCGGGATAGGTATGACTCGGATTGATCAGCACGGCGGCGACGCCGCGCGGCGCGCGATCCTTGACGGTCAGCGTCCAGGGGAGCCGGGCCGGGACGAAACTGCGCCAGCCGGCGCCCTCAAATGAGATCGGCTGAGCTTCGCGTTCGCGATCGTCGCGGTAGGCGACGAAGCTGTGCCGGTCCATTGTCCCGCGAAGAAGCTCCAGCGCCGCGTGCTGCGAGGGCGAGGGAAGCGCTGCAAGACGAGCGCCATGCGGCGCGCCGTCGATCGCCCCGCCCTGGGGAAGGTATGGCGCCTGCTCGTACCAACGCCCGAACTTGAGGCCGCACCGCTCGAGCCAATCGTAAACCTGCGGCACGGAATAGGCGCGATCCTGCGGGTTCAGTAACGCGTCGGCGAGCGCGTTGGGTCGCGCAAAGTCCTTCGCCCGCTTCACGACGCGAGCGATCGGATGGTCGATTGGCAGCGCTTGAACCGTCCCGCCGAGATCGCGCAGGTCCTCGTCCTGGACGCCGATCCCGAGCAACCGGCAATAATCCTGCATCATATAAATGCCGGCGCGCCCGTAAGGCGCATAGACCATGATTTGCATCGCGCCGTCGACCGCGAGAACGTCGCGCAACGAGCGAAGGCCCATGTCCGGGTTGCTCAGATGGTGAAGGACGCCCGTGCAAACGATCTGATCGAACGTCTCGCCAAGGTCGCCGATCCGCTCGATCGCAAGCCGGTGGAGCTGCAAATTTCGGATGTCGTGCTTGCGTTGAAGATCCTGGGTGTGGCGCAAGCTTGTTTCGCTGACGTCGATCGCGATGACACGCGCGTCAGGCTCCATGAGCGCATGACGCGCGGCCTGCGACGTGCCGCAGCCAGCGATGAGGATGGATCGGTCGGGGCGCGGCTTTTCCAGAGGCCAGAGCAGCAAAGATTGCGCGCGCCGCCGCCGCGGGTCTCGGTAGCGATCGAGACGATGCTCGAGGGTGGTCACGGGCGCCGGATAAGGATGCGATTCGTAGAACGCGCGAATCGCCTGGACGCGATCAGCGCGCGTTTCCGCGTCTTCAACCGGTGTTGGCATCCGCTGTGCTCCTTGCGCTCCCAGCGCTATTGGCGAGGCAGATCCGCCGCGCAAGGCGGCTTTGACAGGCGATCGGACACAGATTATCGAGATCGACTCAAGCGATCATCGTTAACATCGGCGCGAGCCCTAGTGGCAAAAAATGCTAGAACTTTCGCCTGAAGCGGACCGTGTCGGACGCCTAATGTTCGCGCTTGACTGACTCCCCGTCGAAAAGTGCAATTCTGCTGGCGCAGGCCGCAAGCTTGCTCGTGGTTGGCCTCCTCGCTCTCGGGGTGGCCTGGTATGGTGTGACCGACGAAAGTCTCGGCCGACTTTGGACCGACATTCTTGATAGGCCCGGCGGCCCAATGACCTTTCGCTTCATCTTGCAACCGACGATGGCGATCATCGTTGCGCTTCGCGACGGCTTCCACGACGCGCGACTCGGACGCAGGCCCTATATTTGGGCCTTGATCCACGGTGTTCGGGACTCCCAAGGGCGGAGCGGACGTCTCTGGGAGGGAATTGTCTCGACGGCGCGTATCCTGATTCTTGGGGTCGTCATGGATATCATGTACCAATGGAAGGAGCTGGACACGTTTTACCCAGGCCAGTCCGCGGTCATTGCGATTCTCCTGGCGTTTATCCCTTATCTGCTGCTGCGCGGCCCGTTTGAGCGCATGGCCCATTTTTGGGTCTCCCGGCAAGCAGCCGGTTGAGCCCTCAAGTCGCGGAGAAGACGATGGCGAGCCCCGATCTCAAGTTCGACACGAACACCGAGCTCTCGTCGCGTCGCACGGGCATGTCGTTCCAGCGTACGCGCATGAGCGCGGACCGGACGCTGATGTCAGTGATTCGCACCTCGCTGTCGCTGATTGGTTTCGGCTTCACCATTGCGCAGGTGTTTCAGAAGCTGCGTGATCAGGATATCATCACCAAAGCGGCCGCGCCGCGCAACTTCGGCCTGGCTCTGGTTGGGCTCGGCATCGTGATGCTCGTTATCGGCATCGTCTACCACCTGCAGTTCATGACGGGGCTGCGCCACTTGCGAGCGTCGATGCGGGCGGAGGGGCTCGTTCACGGCGAGACCATTTTTCCCGTGTCGTTCACTCTGATTACGGCGCTCGTCCTGCTCATGATCGGCGTCGCGGCGATCATGAGCATGGCGTTTCATGTGGGGCCATTCGAGTAAGGAAGCGATGGCTTAAGGTTGGCTGGTTGTTTTGTGTTGCGGCGTCAGCGCGTCGGAATTCGATCGCCCATTGAAGATTCAATTCAAGTTAGGAGAGGGAAATGCCTAAGTCACCGAAGCCAAAGTCAGACAAGCCGAATATCCTCGTCATCTGGGGCGATGACATCGGCATCGCCAATCTGAGCTGCTATTCGCACGGCCTCATGGGCTATCAGACGCCCAACATCGACCGCCTCGCCAAGGAAGGGATGATGTTCACGGACTCCTACGGCGAACAATCCTGCACGGCAGGCCGCTCGTCCTTCATCACCGGACAAAGCGTTTATCGCACCGGCCTCTCCAAGGTTGGCATCCCCGGCGCGCCCGTGGGCATGAACGAGAAGATCATCACCATCGCCGCCGCCCTCAAGAATCAGGGCTACGCCACCGGCCAGTTCGGCAAGAACCACCTCGGCGATCTCAATTCGATGCTGCCGACCAACCATGGCTTCGACGAATTCTACGGCAACCTCTACCACCTTAACGCCGAGGAAGAGCCGGAACTGCCCGACTACCCCAACGAGAAGGACTTCCCGAACTTCACGAAGATGTTCGGACCGCGCGGCGTCATGCACACCTATGCAACGGACACGGATGATCCAACCGAGCAGCCGCGCTGGGGAAGGGTCGGCAAGCAGAAAATCGAGGATACGGGCCCGCTCACCAAGAAGCGGATGGAGACCTGCGACGACGATTTCGTCAAGGAAGCCAAGAAATTCATGAACGAGGCCAGCAAGGCCGGCAAACCGTTCTTCGTCTGGCTCAACACAACGCACATGCATCTCAAGACCCATCCCAAGCCCGAGAGTAAGGGTCAGGCTGGGCGATGGCAGTCCGACTACCACGACACCATGGTCGACCATGACAAGAATGTCGGCCAGGCGCTCGACTATCTCGACGAGCTTGGCGTCGCCGATAACACCTTCGTCATGTATTCGACCGACAACGGCCCGCACATGAATTCCTGGCCGGACGGCGCCATGACGCCTTTCCGCAACGAGAAGAACTCCAACTGGGAAGGCGCCTTCCGGGTCCCGATGCTCGTTCGCTGGCCGGGCAAGATCAAGCCGGGGCAGATCTCCAACGAGATCGTGCAGCACCACGACTGGTTTCCGACTTTCCTCGCTATGGCCGGCGAGCCCGACATTATTGAGAAGCTGAAGGCCGGCTATCAGGCGCTCGGCCGCACCTACAAGAACCACCTCGACGCCTATAATCTCGTGCCTTATCTCACAGGGCAGGAGAAGAAGAGTCCGCGCAACTTCTTCATGTATTTGAGCGATGATGGCGACGTGCTTGGCATGCGCTACGACAATTGGAAAGTTGTGTTCATGGAGCAGCGCTGCCACGGCACGCTGCAGATCTGGCTCGAGCCTTTTGTCCGGCTCCGGGCCCCGAAGATTTTCAATCTCCGCACCGATCCTTACGAACGCGCCGATCAAACATCCAACTCTTACTTCGAGTGGTACATTGACCACATTCCCATGATCTACGGGGCGCAGGCGCTCGCATCGCAATGGGCGGCGACCTTCAAGGATTTCCCGCCGATTCAGAAACCTAACACTTTCACCCTCGACGACGCCTTGAAGGCGATGCGCGAGACTGGGGCCGGCATGCACTGAAGGGACCTTCAAGTAGGGTCGGGGCGGCCGTTCCGTCCCGACTCGATCTACTTGTTCGCTTATAAAACATTGTAGACTTGTATAACATAGGAGCGACGCGAAGTCGGGGGAGAGACTCGTAAATGGCGCCGCAAGCGCTTGAAATCGCTCAAAACGGACTCGTTATTGGCGTTGCCCCGCCCTACCCAAAGCGAAGCCCGCTCCGCGTCTCGGTGAGGCCAATAGATCCGCGCGCAATGAGCGCAACGCGGTGAGAGACTGGCTGATTCTCGCCACCAACGTCGCCGTCGACGCAATCGACTGGCTGGCGCTGATCCTCATCGTCGTTGGAGCCGTCGAAGCCTTCTTCCAGGGCATGTGGACCATGTTCTCGTCGCGCGAGGGCCATTATGAGCGCGAGGTCTGGCTGCGCCTGGGCCGCTGGCTTGTCGCCGGCCTCACCTTTCAGCTCGCCGCCGACGTCCTGGAAACCGCGATCACCACGAGCTGGGATGAAGTGGCGCGACTTGCAGCCATCGCCGCCATCCGCACGTTTCTCAATTATTTCCTTGAGCATGACCTGGGCGAGATCAGAACCCGACAAGGATCGGCGCAAAGCGATAGCGACTGATCGGGAAGCCTCGGCGAACGGTGTCAGCAAGCGGCCGAGCGCCGTCTTGACCCCCGCGACGGCGCAACCCTAGAACGGCGCGTTCGGGCCGCGATAAAAGCAAATCGACCGGCTGGGATTCCGGGGACGAAATCCATGCGCAATTTCGACGATCTATCCGAGCGCGAGATTCTAGCCCTCGCCATCAGCAACGAGGAAGAGGATTCGCGCGTCTACGCCGACTTCTCCGACGGCCTGCACGAATACTACCCGGCGACCGCCAAAGTGTTTGACGAGATGGCCGCCGAGGAGAACACGCATCGGCGCCGGCTCATCGATCTCTTCGTGTCGAAATTCGGCGACCATATTCCACTGGTGCGGCGTCAGGACATCCGCGGTTACATACCCTCGAAGCCCGTTTGGCAGATGAAGCCCCTCGGCCTCGAAGCGGCGCGCGCGCACACTCACGACATGGAGCGCGCCGCGGCGCGCTTCTACCGCCAGGCTTTGACCCGCACCACCGACGCGTCGGTCCGGAAGCTGTTGGGCGACCTTGCCGAGGCCGAGGACAAGCACGACCAGCTCGCCAGCGGCCTCGAGCACGAGGTGCTGACCGCCTCCGTCCGGCACGATGAAGCCGAGAGCGAGCGACGGCGCTTCATTCTGCAGGTCATCCAGCCGGGGCTGGTCGGCCTAATGGACGGTTCAGTCTCCACCCTCGCGCCGGTGTTCGCCGCGGCGTTCGCGACGCACAATACCTGGAACGCCTTTGTGGTCGGACTGGCCGCCTCGATCGGCGCCGGGATTTCGATGGGCTTCGCTGAGGCGCTGTCGGACGACGGCAAGCTTTCGGGGCGCGGCGCGCCGCTGCTGCGCGGCCTCGTCTGCGGGCTGATGACCACGGCCGGCGGCATCGGCCACACCTTGCCCTTTCTGATTCCGAGCTTCTACCCGGCGACCGCCGTCGCCTTCGCGGTGGTCGTCATCGAGTTACTCACAATCTCCTGGATTCAGTGGCGGTACATGGACACGCCTCCATTGTCGGCGGCCGCCAAAGTGATGGTTGGCGGCGCGCTGGTGTTGGCGGCAGGAATTCTGATCGGCTCAAGCTGAGGGCGTGGGACCTTACGACTGGTGCGACCCGGTGAACGGCACGAACGGAATGATCGCGCCGCCATAGATGTCGGAGCGCGCGACCGACATCTGCCCGTTCGGCGACATTCGCTTCACCGCCTTCAGCACATGCTGCGCGCCGGGCGGGCCAACAGGAATGACCATGATCCCGTCCGGCGTCAGCTGCTGCAGCAACGGCGGAGGGATGTGGTCGATGCCGCAGGTGACGATGATCTTGTCAAACGGCGCGTTCTCCTCCCAGCCGTTATAACCGTCGGCGTTGCGCGTCTGTATGGCGCGATACTCGCTGTAGCCGCGCGCGACGAGGCTGTCGTAGAGCGCCCGCGTGCGCTTCGCCAAGGCGGGGATGATTTCGATCGACCAGACATTTGGCGTCAGGTTCGAAAGATAGGCGGATTGATAGCCTGAACCAGTGCCGATCTCCAGCACCTTGTCGCTGCGCTTGATCTCGAGCGTGTTGGTCATGCGCGCGACCGTGTGCGGGCCGGTGATGGTGACGCCGAAGCCGATATTGAGGTGATGCCATTCGTAGGCGCGATCGAGGTTCTCCGCGGTCACGAACGTTTCGCGCGGGGTCAAGAGATAAGCGCGCATATCGGCCTCGTCCCAGACGTCGTGGCGCGCAATGAGCTCGCGGAACCGGTCGAAGCGCTCACCCAGAAAACGGGGGTCCTCGCCGCGGTTCTTCACCATCCATTCGACGAAAGCGTCGCGACTTCCGCGCGGCGGCGACGCGCTCCAGTCATAGGGAATCGGCACGTCCGCCAGAGCAGGGCCGGCGGCGAGCGCCGCCTGCAACGCCACGCCGACGACAAACTCGCGCCGATCCATGGGAAGCCTCACATTCATTGGCTCATCGGTGGGCAGAGCTTCGTGACCGTCAAGCGAGAAATGAAAGCATCTGCATTTTACTCTCGGACTTCCGGCTTTGCGGCCGGAGGAGTGGGGCGGGGCGGAACTTGATAGGTCTCATCCGCAGATGACATGGAGGGACCATGCAACCGAATTCATTCGACGTCATTCGCATTCCGACCAACGGGCCCGGAGACGTCTCCGGCCTCATGGCGCTCATCGGCAGCGGCGCGCTCGAGCCTTCGTCCATTGTCTCGGTGCTGGGCAAGACCGAAGGCAATGGCGGGGTCAATGACTTCACCCGCGAATACGCCGTCGCTGCGTTGTGCAACGCTCTCTCTTCGCATCTCAACCTCGCTCCGCGCGAGGTCGAGGCCCGCATCGCGTTCGTGATGTCGGGCGGCACGGAGGGCGTGCTGTCTCCGCACATAACCGTGTTTGCGCGAAGCCCGCGCTCCGGAGGCGTCCACGAGAACCAGGGCGAGAAGAGACTGAGCGTCGGCATCGCGCACACCCGCGACTTCCTGCCGGAGGAGATTGGGCGCGGGGCGCAGATCGAAGAAACGACCAAGGCCGTCGAAGCGGCGATGCGCGGCGCCTTGATCGAGGCCGTCAGCGATGTGCATTTTGTCCAGATCAAATGCCCGCTGCTAACCAGCGAGCGCGTCCGGGAGGCGGGCGCGCGCGGCAAGACGGTGGTCACCGCGAGCGGCTATGCGTCGATGGGCTATTCGCGCGGAGCCTCGGCCATCGGCGTCGCCAAAGCGCTGCGCGAGATCGGCGATGATGTCGGTGAAAGCCAGGTGTTGAAAGACTGGACGCTCTATTCATCCGTCGCGTCGTGTTCGGCCGGCATCGAACTCATGCACAATGTCGTTATTTTGATCGGCAATTCGGGGTTTTCGTCGAGCCCGTTCAAAATCGGCCATGCGGTGATGCGGGATGCGATCGACCTTGCGGCGGTGATGCAGGCGCTCGAGAGCGTGGGATTGAGCGCGATCGACGCGCACGCGCAAAACCGGCTCGTCAACGTTCTCGCCAAGGCCGAAGCGTCCCCCGACGGGGCCATCCGCGGACTTCGTCACACCATGCTCGAGGATTCGGACATCAACGCCACGCGCCACGCCCGCGCGGCGGTGGGCGGACTGATCGGGGGCGTCGCGGGAACCGGGGCGGTCTATGTGTCGGGGGGCGCCGAGCATCAGGGTCCGGCCGGCGGAGGCCCGGTCGCGGTCATCGCGCGCGCGTGAACGAGACAAGCTTCGGAGGTCGCCTGGCCGGCGCTTGGACGCCGCCTATTTCAGCGCCTGGGCCGGGATGACGCCGGTGGCGAAAGCGACCGCGGCCGCGTGGGTCAGATTCATGCAGTGCAACTTGTGGCGCGCCGCGTCCAGATGGGTTTTCACGCTGCCAAACGCCAGGCCCAGGATCTCAGCGATCTCCTGGTAAGTCTTGCCACGCGCGGCCCAGAGCAAACACTGCTCTTCCCGATTCGACAAATGGACCTGAAAGGCGGGCAATTTGAAATTGATGTGCGAGGCGGAATCGATCAGAACGGACAGAAGTTTAAGCTTCGCCATATTGGCCGCTTTATAGGCTTCCCACTCGTCCGCCGGCAGGTCGCTGGTGAACGAAACCAGGGCGCATACGCCGCGCCGATTGCGCAAAGGGATCGTCAGGCCGTTCCGGCCTACGCTATGGTTCAAGGCGTCGGCGAAAAAAGCTTTCGTCGCCGGATCGTCAACCGGCAGGCTGGACCAATCGAAGGGTTCATCAGACGCACGCCCGTAAGAAATCACCGGGTCGTTGGACATATACTTCTTTACGAAATATCGGTGCTGCCAAAGTCGTGAATAGGTGACGACTGCGACCAACAGGCACATATCGGGGCTCTTGTCCGGCGACAAGCGCACATAGGAGATATGAGAGAGGCCGATATCGGTCGCAATGGTCCTCAGAGTTTCAGCGAGATCATGGTCATCATTGCCTAGAATCGTCTCGGTCAGTCGCGCCGTCGCCGATTCGATGCTGATGGCGGTGTCTAAAGTTTTGCTAAGGTTTAACATCGAAGATCCCCAGCATGACTTCATCGCGTGCATGAGCGACCATCCAGCCCGCCTGAGGATCTATTCGACCAGAGACGTGGCTGCAGAGCTCAAGCAGTTCAACGCAGATGCCGTATAACCTGCGGGCCTCACAGGCTGATAAATTCAATTCTCCAACAGGCCTTTTTGTATCTATAAGAGCGGGTGCGCTCTTTTTCGATTTCTTGGCCAATCCGCCCCCCATACTTGACTTCCCGCCTTCAAAGCCAGTTTGATGACGTAAGGAAAGAATGACAAGCGACAAAAAGGTAGACAACAAAACAGGAACATCGTCAACCTAAGTTGTAGAAACACTTGCATGCGAGTATTTCAGCCTGTTTTACTACTTTGGGGTTGCGAGCGAATCTGATTCTGGCGGCAAAATCCGATCGGATGGCGCGGCGCTGTCTTGTCAGGCGAAGGCAATCTCCTGTGCCCCCGGCGCGAGGACCGAGTGGTCAATTCCGGCCGCCGCGCGAAACGCTCTGAGCGGACCCTCGCCGGTGTCGAAGAGGCCGGCGTAGCACATGACCCCGCCGATCTGTTGCGGCGTTCCGATAAGCTCGGGGTTGCATCCGGCGGACCTCAGGACGCGAAGGATTCTAGCGTCGAACACGGCCGCGATCTGGGTCAGTCCGGCGGCGACGGCGACTTCGCCGATCCCCAAAATGAGTTCGTTCAGGACATGGTTGACACCGCCGCCGTTTCGCTCCGGCTGGCCTGTCGCAACAACGGCGCAGATCCGCGAACATTCCCAGATCGTGGCGCTCTCGATGGACTCGCCGTCGTCCAGCAAATGCGGAAAGACGTCGCGCAACATGTTCGGACCGGTCGTCGGCAGCAATCTCAAGGAACCCCGGTATTCTTCAGTATCGGGGTCAACGGACACGAGGTAGAGAGGATTTGCATCGTCGAAAGCGTCGCGTTCATAGCCCCGGTTCACCACGACTTCCCAGCCCAGCCGCTCCGAAAACGTCTCCGCCCGGTTTCGGAACATCGCGTCCATTTCTTTCGGAAAGAATGACGCATAAGACCCCTCGATAAGCTTCAACATCGCCCGCTCCTTTTTGCAGTCGCAAGCCGAAGGTTGATCGACCCTCTGCGTGAGCTGCATTGTCACCGAACAACCCTGCCCGAACCTCGCCGCAGAATGTTCTTGGTTTGTTCATGATGTGAAAAGGAGAAACACGAGTCAACGTTCTGGCGCTGTAGGTTTGGAGCTTTCGAAAGGTTTGGTTAACCAGAAGGCGGAATACGCCCTGCGCGCCGCCCCGTTTGCCAGGGGAGCTGGGCCCCTCTGTAGCGTTATTGTTCTCCCGTTCCGGGAGCGTTCGCGACCGACCGATTCGACGGCAGCCATTTGCGTGGCTTCGAGCCCGGCCGGTCGAGAAGAGCGCGGACTTGGGCAGGCTTGCGGTAATCAGCAAATCATGGAGGCGGCCTGATCATGCTGAACAGTGCCGATTGGCGGCGCCGCTTTATCCCAATGCGCCCGCCGCAACCGCTGGCGGTTCTTGCTTCGCGAGCGCGACCGGCGTCGGCGTGGCGCGCAGGCCCACCAAATGGCAGATCGCGAACACCAGATCGGCGCGGTTCATGGTGTAGAAGTGCAACTCCTCGACGCCATGGTCGATGAGATCGATCACCTGCTCGGCGCACACGGCCGCCGCGACGAGGCGGCGTGTCGCTGGATCGTTATCAAGGCCATCAAAGCGGTCGGCGAGCCATTGCGGCACACTCGCCCCGGTTCTCCGGGCGAAATTGGCGGTCTGCTTGAAGTTCTGCACCGGAAAGATGCCAGGCACGATCGGAACGCCGAGCCCGGCGGCGGCTGCAACGTCGAGAAAGCGGAAATAGGCCGAGTTGTCGAAGAAGAACTGGGTGATGGCCCGCGTCGCCCCGGCGTCGACCTTCTGCTTGAGGATCTCGATGTCATGCAGCAAGGTCGGGCTTTGCGGATGGCGCTCCGGATAGGTCCCGACCGACACCTCAAAGCCCATCTTTGCGGCGTCGGCGACCAGTTCGGCGGTTGATCGGTAGCCGCCGGGAACGGTTTCGTAAGGCGCGTCGAAACCTGTTGGAGGGTCGCCGCGCAAGGCGACGATGTGGCGAACGCCAGCTGAGTGATAGTCACGAAGCGTCTCGCGAATTTCACCACATGAAGAGCCGACGCAGGTCAGGTGCGCCGCAGGCTCCATCGTCGTCTCGCGCACCATGCGCTCGACCAGAGCGTGAGTGCGCTCGCGCGTCGAGCCGCCGGCGCCGTACGTGACCGAGACGAAGGCGGGACTGAGCGGCTCGAGCCGCGTGGCCGCCTCCCATAAGTTCGCCTCCATGTCCGCGGTCTTCGGCGGGAAGAACTCGAACGAGACATGAACCTGCGCCCCGGCGCGGCTCAGTGGAAGGGGTCTCGCAGCCATCACGCGAACTCCGTGTCCGCCTTATGGAAATCGTCGGAGATGACCCGCGGATCCTCGGCCATCCACAGCCCGACCGTCAGCTTGCCGGCTTCGCTCATGGCGGGCGGAACACGCTCCACGCGGATGGCGGTGAGGCCCGCCTCGGCGAGATAGCCCTCGACCTCGTCGACCGCGAAGCCAAGCCGACGATGAGCGAACTCGTCGCGCAGGAACTCCTGGTCGTGGGCGTCAAAGTCCACGACCACGAGCCTCCCGCCCGGCGCCAGCGCCCGCGTGGCTTCAGCCAGCGCGCGGGCCGGATCGTCGAGGAAGTGCAACACCTGGTGGACGACCACGAGATCGTAGGCGTTGCGTTCGACAGGAGGAGCGTAGATGTCACCCTGCCGCAGGGACACATGTCTGAGGCCGAGCTGATCGATGCGAGCACGCGCGAGCGCCAGCATCGCCGCGCTCTGGTCGACGCCGACTGCGCGCGCCGCCCGCGGGGCGAGGAGCTCCAACATACGCCCGGTGCCCGTGCCGAGATCGAGGAGATTGCGGAACGGCTTCGCGCCGATCATGGCGATGAGCGCCGCTTCGACCCGCTCCTCCGGAGCATGCAGCGCGCGAATCTGATCCCAATCGGCCGCGCGCGTGGCGAAATAGGCCGCCGCCTGCTTGCGGCGCGCCTCACGCGCAATGTCGAGGCGGACGCGGTCGGCGTTGACGATCGGATCAGCCGGATCGAGACGGCGCAGCCATTCGCGCGCCAGCGTCCCGGCCGGTTCGGCCAGGCGGAAGAAGGCCCAGGCGCCCTCGCGCTGTCGCGTCGCGAGCCCCGCCTCGACGAGCAGTCGGAGATGGCGGGAGACGCGAGGCTGCGACTGACCAAGAATGGCGACCAGTTCGCTCACGGTGAGTTCGGCGACTTCCAATAGGCAGAGAATGCGCAGCCGTGTTTCCTCGCCGGCCGCTTCGAGGCCGGTTAGCAAAGCCCGAAAGGCGAGTGGCGGCGCTCTTCGTTCGTTAGACATAAGCATATCTTTATATGTATTTTGCTGCCGGTCAAGTGGAATGAGAGCCACGAGCCAAGGAAAGGCGTCACCTGTTCGCAGCGGATGGTCCGGGCTCGCGCGTAAAAGGCCGATGGAGATGGCGGCGACGGGGAGCGCGACCCAGGCCAATGAGCAGCGCCAAGGTTCAACTCTTACGGAAACCCGCTTCCGTCACAACGCGTCAACGATCCTTCGCTTTCGGATCGGCCGACGGGCGCTCTTGCGGCTGAGATCGCCGTTTGCCATGGGAACTGGGCGCGTCGTGGCGGCGAACCGCCGCCGCTTGATCATGCGCAGGGACTGTTTCAGCCAATGACCCGCAAACGCGACCGCCGCTCAAGTCCGTCTTCCTTCCGATCGCGCAATCCGCCGGCCGCCGCCGTGGGGCCGAAAAAAAAAGGGCGGGGCGCCGAAGCGGCGCAGGCGCTCAAGCGCACAGGCGCCCGCGACCGTCCAGGCGAGCGGCGGGAGGCCAAGGTTTCGCTGATCTACGGCTTTCACAGCGTCGGGGCGGCGCTCAAGGCGCCGCGGCGCGAGCTCATCCGTCTCTACGCCACGGCCGCGGCGGCCGAGCGGCTGAGCGGCGAGATCGCCGCCCGCGGGCTCGAGACCCGGATCATGAGCCCGGAGGACATCTCCGCCCGCGCGCCGCGCGAAGCGGTTCATCAGGGGCTGTTGCTCGAGGCGCGGCCGCTCGCGCCAATCGAGGTCGCAGACTTGCCCGCGAACGGTCTGGCGCTGGTTCTCGACCAGATCACGGACCCTCACAATGTCGGCGCGATCCTACGGACTGGCGCCGCCTTCGCGGTCGACGCGCTCGTCACCACCGAGCGCCACTCGCCTGACTTCGCCGGCGCGCTGGCTAAGTCAGCGTCCGGCGGGCTCGAGCATGTGCCGATTTGCAGCGTCACCAATCTGGCGCGGGCGCTCGCCGAGATGGGGGACATGGGCTATTGGCGGATCGGGCTCGATTCGGAAGCGTCGGACCAGTTCGCAAAAGAAACGATTTCGCGCCCACTGGCGTTGGTCCTCGGCGCGGAGGACAAGGGCCTGCGGCGGCTGACGCGCGAGCGATGCGATCGTCTGGTCCGCCTCGATCTCCCTGGCGCGATCAAGAGCCTCAATGTCTCGAACGCCTGCGCCATTGCGCTCGCGCTCGCGCATGAGCGTATGTCCGTAAAGGCGTAGGTGGACCGGGCCGCCGCCGCCCTCACTTCACCATTGTGTCAGCCGGCACGACCTTGGCGTAGCTCAAATCGTAGGTCTTGTTGCGCAGCGGGTCGAGCGGAGTGCCTTCGGAGGCGTCATAGATGCGGGGGTGGCCGGAAGCGGTGCCCGGCGACGCCGGAGCGGGCATGGGGGCTGTGGTGTCGGCGAGCGTGGTGGAGGCCAGCGTCACGGTTCCGTATTTGGCTTCGCGCGCCTTCTCGTCTGCGAGCATGGCCGGCGATAGCGGAGCCGAACCGACGGGTTCCGTGCCCGTTGCCGGCGGGTCGTCGTTGCCAAACGCGAAACCTTCCGCCGGCCCATCGTTGACGCCGGCGACGACCAAGCCCAATTCCTCCATCGTCTTCACGCCTCGAGCGGAAAGTGAAGCGAGTGCCGCATCCTTGGCGTTCCGGGCCGTGCCGATTTTGCTGAGACGGGCGAGAACCGAAGCGGATGCGAGTCCCTGGGCCGGCGCGGCGAGCGCGCCAAACTGCGCCGGATCGACTGGATCGATCGAACCTCGAATCGCCGGTCCCGGCGCTGCGTCGGGCGCGAGCTTGTCCTTGACGTCCTTTTCGATCTGGCGCCAGCGAGCGACGTTCTTCTGGTGCTGATCCAACGTTTCGGCGAACGCGTGCCCTCCGGTTCCATCCGCCACGAAATAGAGGTCCTTGCTCCGCGCGGGTTTGGCGACTGCTTCCAGCGCCGCCTTGCCCGGGTTGCAAATCGGCCCCGGCGGCAGGCCGTCGATGATGTAGGTGTTATAGGGCGTCGACTGATTGAGGTCGGCCCTCGTGATGCTGCGGCCGAGCGTGCCTTTGCCCAGGACCAGGCCGTAAACAATGGTCGGGTCGGAATCGAGCCGCATGTGCTTGTCAAGGCGATTGATGAACACGCCGGCGACGCGCGGCCGCTCTTCGGTCTTGCCTGTCTCTTTCTCGACGATCGAGGCAAGGGTCACCATTTCCCACGGCGATTTGATAGGCAAATCCGGCGAGCGCGTCTTCCAGATCTCGTCGACCGCCTTCGCTTGAAACTTCGCCATGCGCGAGAGAATCGACTGTCGCGTGTCGCCTCGCTCGAAATAGTAGGTATCCGGCATCAGGGAACCCTCGCGCGGGGGCTCTCTGACGTCGCCGGTCAAAACGCTATCATCGCGGAGCCGGTCGACAACCTGTTCGCTGGTCAGACCCTCGGGGATGGTGATCTTGTACCGAATCACGCGGTGCGCAATGAGCTCATTCTCGATGTCGTTCATGCTCATGCCCGCCTTGAACGCGTACTCGCCACGTTTCAGGGCGCCGCGATTGCCGTCGAGCACGGTGAGAATGTTGAACCACGTTGCGCTGTCGATGACGCCAGCCCGCTCGAGCTGCTCGGCGATGCTGGCGGCGTCATCCTCACGCGTGATCATGACCACCTTGTCCTCGGTGAGCGGCCCGGGGCTTCGCGCCTCCTTCATGAGCCAAACGAGCCCGCCGCCCGTCGCGAGCGCTCCGAGAAGGACGAAAGTGAGCAATCCACTCAGACTCGACAAACCCATCCGGCGTGGCTTGCGCGGCGGCCGGACCGGCGGCGGAGCCGGATCGCTCAGCGCGGGTTTCGTTGCGCGGCCGAACAGGCTGACCCGCGGCCGAGGGGCGTCTCCGTCGCCGGAATTGGAATCTCCGCTCATGTCGCTTGCCGCTTTTTCGCCTTCCACCGCTGATGCTGTAACCCAAATCGTGCGCGAGGCTGCGCCGAACGCACGCTTGGGCCGAGCTTAGCCGACCGGGCGACGCAGGGAAACACCCAATCGCGCCCGGTCTGCCCGATCAATTCAGCGCACGGAAGACGAGTGAGGCGTTTGTCCCGCCGAAGCCGAAGGAATTGGACAGCGCCGCCTGAATTGGCCGCTTGCGCGGCACATGAGGCGCAAGATCGATCGCAGTCTCGACCGACGGGTTGTCAAGATTGAGCGTCGGCGGCGCGATCTGGTCGCGGATCGTGAGGATGGAGAAGATCGCCTCCACCGCGCCCGCCGCTCCGAGCAGATGGCCGGTCGCCGATTTCGTCGAAGACATCGTCGTCTTGGCCGCCGAATTGCCGAGCAGGCGCTCGACCGCCCGCAATTCGATCTCGTCGCCGATCGGGGTCGAAGTGCCGTGCGCATTGACGTAGTCGATTTCCGATGGCGAAATCTCGGCGCGCTTGAGCGCCATGCTCATGGCGCGAAAGGCGCCGTCGCCGTCGGGCGCCGGCGCGGTAATATGGTAGGCGTCGCTGGATAAGCCGTAGCCGGTCAGTTCGGCGTAGATATGAGCGCCCCGGCCCTTGGCATGCTCGAGTTCCTCAAGCACCACGCATCCTGCGCCCTCGCCCATCACGAAGCCGTCGCGATCGCGGTCATAAGGCCGCGAGGCCTGCTTCGGCTTGTCGTTGAAGCCGGTCGATAAGGCGCGGCAGGCGCAGAAGCCCGCGAGGGACAACCGGTTGACCGCCGATTCGGCGCCGCCAGCGACCATCACGTTCGCATCACCGAGGGCGATCAGCCGCCCGGCGTCGCCAATCGCATGCGCGCCGGTCGAGCAGGCCGTGACGACCGCGTGGTTGGGGCCCTTGAGACGATGGGCGATCGAAACCTGCCCGCTCAACAGGTTGATCAGCCGTCCCGGAATGAAGAACGGCGAGATCCGGCGCGGTCCCTTTTCGTGCAAGGTCACCGAGGCGTCGTAAATCCCGCCGAGGCCTCCGATTCCCGAGCCAAACAGGACTCCGGTCTCGATCTCCTCGTCGTAGGATTTCGGGCTCCAGTTCGCGTCGCGCAGCGCCTGCGTCGCGGCGCTCATGCCGTAGATGATGAAGTCGTCGACCCGGCGCTGCTCCTTAGGATCCATCCAGTCGTCCGGATGGAAGGCGTCCGGGGCGTCGCCGCGCGGCACTTGCGCCGCGATTTTGCAAGGGAGGTCGGAAACGTCGAAGTTTTCGACCCGGGCCAATGCCGACTCGCTGGCGAGAAGCCGGCGCCAAGTGGCCTCGACTCCGCATGCGATCGGTGAAACCATCCCAAGACCTGTAACGACGACGCGCCTCAATTGTCCCATACCTTCACTCTAGCTGTTTCCGCCCGCGAATCTTGGCGCAATTGGAACGCGACGCCCAACACGAAAAGGGGCCGGACGAGACGCCCGGCCCGCACTCAAGTAAAAAAGTGTCTCGACGAAGGCTGGCAGCGCCAGCTCGGCGCGTTGCGCACTTATTTCTTGGTCGACGCCTTTTCAAGATACTTGACCGCGTCGCCGACAGTCACAATGGTCTCGGCCTGGTCGTCGGGAATCTCGACCCCGAACTCTTCTTCAAACGCCATCACCAACTCAACCGTGTCGAGCGAGTCGGCGCCCAGATCGTCGATGAAATTGGCGGTGTCGACGACCTTGTCGGGCTCCACGCCGAGATGTTCTACGACAATCTTTTTCACGCGCTCTGCGACATCGCTCATCTCATCTTTTCCCTTATGCATCGGGCTTTACCGCCCGACCTGTGATCAATTGCCCGCTCGACCCCGTTGTGGGCAAGGCCCCTCGATCGGCCGTCCCCTCCCCCGCCTCGGTGCGGCAACAGGTTCGCTCGGGTTCGCCGACGCAGACGCTCCGATGATGCGCCCCTCCCGCGCCCTGCGACAAAGGGGGTCGATAGCATATCTTTTTGGGCAACGCGAGAGGGCGCAGCACCTGTCGCGCCGTGGTCTTCCGGGCGAGTCCGAGCCATCAGATCATCGCCATTCCGCCGTTCACGTGCAGCGTCTGCCCGGTCACGTAAGCCGATTCGGAACTCGCTAAATACACGGCCGCGGCGCCAATCTCCTTGTCGGAACCGAAACGTCCGGTCGGTATGGTGGCGAGGATCGTGTCGCGCTGTTTCTGATCCAAAACCCGAGTCATTGGACTGTCGATGAAGCCGGGTGCGATGCAGTTGACCGTGATGCCCCGCGTCGCGACCTCGGCGGCGAGCGCCTTGGACATGCCGATCATGCCGGCTTTCGCAGCGGCGTAGTTTCCTTGGCCCGCATTGCCTTGGACGCCGACGACCGACGTTATGTTTATGATTCGGCCAAAGCGGCGTTTCAGCATGCCTTTCAACGAGGCGCGCGACAGACGGAAGGCCGCGGTCAGATTGATCGCAAGAACAGTATCCCAGTCCTCGTCCTTCATGCGAATGAACAGACCGTCGCGCGTGACCCCCGCGTTGTTGACGAGAATATCGATAGGTCCGAGCGCGCTTTCAACGGCCGGGATCAGGGCTTCCACCGCCGCGGTGTCGGAGAGGTCGCAAGGCGCCGCATGAGCCCGGGTCTGGAGTTCGGCAGCGAGCGCTTCGAGCGCCTCCCGCCGGGTGCCGCTGAGCGCGACAGAGGCTCCCTGCGCGTGCAGGGAGCGCGCGATCGCTTGGCCCAGGCCGCCCGAGGCGCCGGTGACAAGCGCAATTCTTCCTGTCAGATCGAACACCAGCGTCCCTCCCGTCGGATTTTCAGGGCTGCGCCGAAGCGCGGAAGGCGGCGATGTCGGCCGGCGCGCCGATGCTGAGGGTCGTCGCGCCGCTCTCCACGATTTGCTTGATGAGGCCGGTCAAAACCTTGCCCGAGCCGAGTTCGATGAACCGGGTCACGCCGTGCGCGCTCATGTAAGTCACGCTGTCGCGCCAGCGAACGGTCGCGGTCACTTGGGCGACGAGGCCAGATCGGATCGCGTCCGGCTTGGTGACCGCCTCCGCTTCGACATTCGAGACAAGCGGCGGCGTGGGGGGACGAATCGTGACGTCCTTCAGCGCTTGCTCCATCGCTTCCGCGGCCGGCTGCATGAGCGCGCAATGAAATGGCGCCGAGACGGGCAGGAGCAACGCCCGTTTCGCGCCGGCGAGCTTGGCGAGCTCGATTGCGCGCTCGACCGCGGCGACCGTGCCTGAGACCACGACCTGATTGCCGCCGTTGTCATTGGCGGCCTGGCAGATCGCGCCGGTGAGGTAGAGGTCGCTCGCCGCTTGGGTCGCGATCTTCACCACCGCTCCGAAGTCGAGGCCGAGGATGGCCGCCATCGCGCCTTCGCCTACCGGGACAGCCTTTTGCATCGCCTCCCCGCGCAGGCGCAGGAGACGCGCCGTGTCTTCGAGGGTGAGCGAATCGGCGGCGCAAAGCGCCGAATATTCGCCAAGCGAATGCCCGGCGACATAGGCCGCATCCGAGTACGGATTGAAGCCCGTCTCAGTCTCCAGAACCCTGAGCGCCGCGATGCTTGTGGCCATGAGCGCGGGCTGGGCGTTCGCGGTCAGCGTGAGTTGATCCTCGGGCCCCTCGAACATCAAATGGGATAGCTTCTGGTCGAGAGCGCCGTCGACGCGGTTGAAGATCTCCCGCGCGACGCGAAACTCGGCCGCCAGCGCTTTTCCCATGCCGACCGCCTGGGAGCCCTGACCCGGAAACACCAAGGCCGTTTTCATGGTCCGGTTTCCCTGAATGAACGCGATAGGGCGACTTGGCTCGCGCCCGGGCGCGGCGGCGGTGACATGGCGCGGGCGCGCCTGTCAAGCGCAAGATCACCAGGCCAAAGAGCGATTAAGCTCGCTCCTCACTCCGAATTCCGTATTGGAACGGGTCCAGGGCGTCCTGCACCAGCTTGCTTTCGGCGCAGATGAACGCGCGCCCAGTGATGCTCGGGAGAACACCGCCGGTCGGACCGGGTTTGAAGCTTGCGAGAAAGCGGCTGCCGATGATGCCTTCCTGCACCCAGACTTCGCCCGGGCGCAATTTTCCGTCGGCGGAGAGGCAAGCGAGCTTGGCGCTGGTTCCGGTTCCGCACGGCGACCGGTCATAGGCCCCGCCAGGGCAGAGAACGAAATTGCGGCTGTTTGCGTCGCTCGATCGCGGAGGTGCAAAGAACTCGACATGGTCGATCAAGGCGCCGTCCTTGCCGCGCACGCCATGCGCTCGAAGCGCGTCCTGAATGGCGGTCGCGGCCCGCGTCAACGGGCCCACATTTGCAAATTCGAGATCGCAAGGCGCGTTCGGAGTGAGGAAGAACCAGTTGCCGCCCCAGGCGACGTCTCCGCGCACTGCGCCGAGGCCCGGAACCTCGATCTCGACCGCTTCAGCGAAACGGTAGCTCTCAACATTTTCGACCGCCGCCGTGCGCTCGTCGACCAACTCCACGCCGACCACGCCGACCGGCGTGTCGAAGCGATGGCGCCCGGGCTTGAGCCGCCCCATATGCGCAAGCGTCACGGCAAGGCCGATCGTTCCATGGCCGCACATGCCGATCGTGCCGACATTGTTGAAGAAGATGACGCCCGCCGCGCATGACTTGTCGTGCGGCTCGCAGAGAAGCGCCCCGACGATCGCGTCATGCCCGCGCGGCTCGTTGACGGCGAAGCGGCGGACATGATCGAACTCGCGGGCGAAGCGGGCGCGGCGTTCGGCAAGCGGGCCGTCGCCGAGCGGCGGTCCCCCATCGACGATCACCCGGGTGGGCTCACCCTCTGTATGGGAATCGATGACCCGCACGGCGCTCAATCCTTGGCGCCCGGCCAGGAGGCGTACCAGGCCCGGAACGTCATGAAGCGCCGCTTCGCCATGCTTTCCTGTGATCGGCTGAGGCCGTCGAAATCGTTCAGGTGCAGTGCGTATTCGTCGTGCCCGACGAGCGTCATAAGGCGTTTGAAATAAAGCACGAGATCGACACCCTCGTCGAAGACAGAAAGCGGAGCGAAGGCGCTCTCGAGCTCGAGCGCGAGACGACGCGCTTGAGCGTCGCCTTTGGCGGCGCGTTCACAAAGCTCGACCAGACGTAGCACTTCCTGCGGGAACACATTGCCGATGCCGGTGATGGCGCCGCAGGCGCCGCAATTGACGAAGCCGTGGAACACTTCGGTGTCGACGCCAACCATGAGCGCGATGTCGTCGGAACGCCCAGCAATGTGCTCCGCGGCGTAGCTCAGCGATTCCGCGCCGCCGAACTCCTTGAAACCGACCAGATGCGGAAACTCATTGCGCAATTCGAAGAAGAGCTCCGCTCGCGTCTGGAAACCGTAATAGGGGCTGTTGTAGATGACCGAGGGCAAATCGACCGCCGCCTTGAGCACGCGGGCGAAATGGCCGCGCTGGGCAGCCGTCGAGGAGCCACGCGAAAGCACGCGCGGAATGATCATGAGCCCCTTCGCGCCCTTCTCCTTCGCATGGGCAGCGAGCGCCGCGGCCTGCTCAGTGTTCTGCGCGCCCGTGCCGACGATGACCGGCAGGCCAGCTTTCGCCAAACGCTCGACGCCCTCCATTCGCTGTTCGATCGTCAACAGCGGCCAGTCGCCCATCGAGCCGCAATAGACGAGCCCCGACATCCCAGCGCCGACAAGATGTTTCCCCATCTTCAGGAGGGCGTCGAAGTCGGGCCGCCGATCCGGGCCGCAGGGCGTCATGAGGGCCGGCATGGTTCCGGAAAAGACTTGCGACGACATCTTGAGGCTCCCTAGAGTCGGACCTTCGCTAGCCCGGACGTTCGCATATCTCGGCTCCCGGTTCTTGATGAAAAGGCGGGTTAGGAATTGAAAATCCGCACAATCGCGCGCGCAAGCGTCGAAGATGACCCGGCGGCGGCGCTCGCCGCAATCCTTGGGCGTCCGTTTCCGGCCATCGAGTTGTTCGACCGCGTCGCCGATACCGTGTTCTTCATCAAGGACGAGGAGGCGCGCTATGTCGCGGTCAACGATACGCTCGCCCATCGCTGCCGCTTCACCGGCAAGAGCGCGCTGATCGGCCGCAAGGCAAGCGAGGTCTTTGCCGCGCCGCTCGGCGAGCGGTTCGAGGCGCAGGACCTCAGGGTCATCGCCGAAGGGCTCTCAATCCGAGGCCGGATGGAGCGCCATCTTTATCCGGACGGCGGCGAAGGCTGGTGCCTGACCTGGAAAGAGCCGCTGATCGACGCTGCCGGCGCCATTCGCGGCCTGGCCGGCATTTCCCGCGACGCGCCGGCCTTATCGGGGTCGGCGCCGGTTTCGGCGGCGCTTTCAGCGACGCTCGCCTATATCGACGATCATCTCGATGAGCCGTTGCGCATTCCCGACCTCGCGGCGCGGGCTGGGCTTTCGCCGTTCCAGTTCGACCAAAGAATCAGGACCGTATTTGGCTTTTCGGCTGGCCAATATCTGTCCCGGCTGCGCATCGACCGGGCCTGCGACCGGCTCAGGCACTCCGAGGCTTCCTTAAGCGAACTGGCGCTCGAATGCGGTTACGCGGACCAGGCGGCCTTTACTCGCCAATTCCATAAAACGGTTGGCCTCACCCCCGGCGCCTATCGGTTGGCGACAGCGCGCGGCCGCAAGAGGGCGCTCATCGGGGTTCAACTCTGACAAAGGCTGGCCGCCCGCGTTTTCGCGTTGCGTCGGGCGCCAATTTCCGTTTCAAATCCAAGCAAGCGGCGGAATTCGGCATCGTCGCCGGCGGCCAGCGGCTCGCGGCGCTGCTCATGACCCTGGCGGAAGTCCACGGCCTCGGGCTGCAGGCGGCGCAGGGGCTCGTGCTGACCGAGAGCTACTACTGGACCTGAACGACCGGACGCGCGAGTTCGGCGAACGGTTCTTCAAGCGCGCCGGGCGGATGCCGAACATGATCCAGGCCGGCGTCTATTCGGCGACCTTGCAATATCTCAAAGCCGTAAAGGCGGCCGGCACCAAGGACGCGGATGCGGTGGCGAAGAAGCTGAAGGAGCTGCCGGTCGACGACGCCTTCACCGCGCAGGGGCATGTGCTGGCCAATGGACGCATGGTGTCGGACCTCTATCTGTTTGAGGTCAAGAAGCCGTCGGAAAGCAAGCGCGACTGGGACTTTTATAATCTGCTCGCGACGGCGCCCGGCGACACCGCCTACCCGACCGCCGCCAACAGCGGCTGCCCGTTGACGAAGTGAGTGGAAGAGGCACTGGCCCGCTGATGTTGTGATCAACCCGTCCTCGGGGCCGATCTCCGAGAGCGGCTGCTCTTCAAGCCACAGCCCGGGCTCCGGGTTTTGCTTGACGAGGCGCGCATGGGGCTTCCGATATGTGGCGGCCAACGCTTGGTCGTCGCGACGATTGATGCGCTTGGGCGGGATTGCGATCGCGGCCTAGAGATCGAAATTGGTGGGCAGCATCACCACGTCCCGGATCGTCATGCCGCGAGGCCGCGTCAGCATGAACGTGACCACATTGGCCACTTCGCTCGCCTCCAGCAGGCTTCCGGACTCCTTTGCCTCCTTCAGTTTCTCCGGCGGCCAGTCCGCGAGCAGCGCCGTGATGACGGGCCCAGGCGAGATCGAGCCGACACGAATTCCATGCTTGAACACTTGCCGCCGCACCGTCTGGACAAAGCAATTGATTGCCCATTTGGACGACGCATAGACTGGCTCCCAGGGGGTCGGAAAATGGGCCGCGAGCGAACTCGTGACGATGATGTCGCCAGTCCCACGCTCGATCATGTGAGGCAGCACGTCGTGCACGTTCTTGATCACGACATTGACATTCAAATTGAGCATCCGGTCGATGGCGGCGGAGTCGGAATCCACCAGGTCGCCGCCGACATAGAGGCCGGCGTTCGCGTGCAGGATGTCGAGCTTCCCGGCGCTCTCGATGACCTTCGGAAGCAGCGTGGCGCAGTCCTTCGGGTCGAGCAGGTCGATGATTAAAGGGATCACAGCCTCGCCGTGCTTGCCGCGCAGTCTTTTCAGCGCCGCCTCGTCGCGATCGACCATCACCACGCGCGCGCCTAAGGCCAGCATGGCCTCGGAACTGGCCAGTCCGATGCCCGACGCAGCCCCCGTCACGACGGCGACCTTGCCTTCTAATTCTGGCTTCATGGTTTCCTCTCTGTTGGGCGTCGAGCGGGCCATCCGCAGAAACGCGCTCAAAATACCGCCCGTCAGCGCCCGGGCTGCCGCGTCCCCGCGACGGAGACTCGTTGCGTCGGCTCGTCTTCGTCCCGCAGCGGGGGCCGTGGCGGCTTCCCAAACAGGTCCGTATAGGCTCGGACAAGCGACGCGTGACTGGCCATCCAATCTAGCTCGAAAAGGATTTCGCTTTTTTCCGGCATTACGAATTGAGGCCGCGCCAATCGCACCAGCAGGTAACATAGCGCATACACGTCCAAGCTCGAGAAAAAGGCGAGCCTGATCGCATCGTTGTTGTACACGGGACCATTACTTTCCCACAGCACACTGTACCCTGCATCTGGCCTTGCGTGAGTGTAACTGCATAGCCTCTGATATGTAGACGAGAGCGGCGCGTCGTATTCGAACATCCATTTCGCGCGCCCCTTCTTCAAATCCCCGAGGAGTTGCTTGCGGCAACGCGTAAACCCGAACACCTCCGATTTGCCCGCTTTCCATTCCCGATAGTCCTTGTCGGTCGGATGCAGGTTCCCGTAGGCTCCGATTGTCACGAGTTCGAGCGAGGTCCGCAGCTCAGAGAGCGCCGTTCTATAGAATCCGTGCAAGAAATTGAAGGTCGCGCCCTGGAAGCAGTTGGCCGCCTCGAGCAGGCAATCGCACATTCGTCCCGCTCACCGATGGTTTCAATCCAATCTGCCCAGAGTTGATATAGGAGCCGCAGGCGCACACCATTGTGGTCAGACACGCGGATCGAAACGTCTTCGGGTAGGTGCATGATCCCGTCCCAGACCCCCAGATCCACTAGATCTGAGGGCGGTACGTCCATGCCTTCGCCAATCGCGAACTCGTGAGGTTCAAGCTTGCTGCGGACCGCGCGAAAATCCGTGAGAGGAAGCTTCTTCACCATGCTGGGCAAACTACCCCGGAGTTCAAGGCCGAAAAAATTCTCGTTAGTGCAGCCTTCCGGAGTTCGTCCCTCATACAATCCCCAGCGCCTTCCCCGCGTCTTCAAACGCCGCGATCGCAAAGTCGATGTCGGCCTCGGTCAGCGCCGCCGACATTTGTGTGCGGATCCGCGCCTGGCCTTTGGGCACGACGGGAAAGACGAACCCGGCCACGAACAATCCCCGCTCGTCCAGAGCGTGAGCCAGCTCCTGCGCGCGATGCGCCTCGCCCAGCATCACCGGAATGATCGGCGTCTCTCCGGGCGCGACAGTGAATCCGGCCTTCTCAACTCCTTCACGAAACCGTCGCGCGTGGTTTTTGAGCAGGGCCCGTCGGCCGTCGGCCTCGATCGCAATCTCGAGCGCCTTCAACGCGCCAGCGGCGAGCGGAGGCGCGAGCGAATTGGAGAAGAGATAGGGCCGCGCCCGTTGCCGCAGGAGGTCGACGATCGGCTGGTCGGCGGCGATGAAGCCGCCCATGCCCCCGCCGAGCGTCTTGCCGAAAGTGCCGGTGACGATGTCGACGCGAGCGCCCGCGCCAGTCAGCGCCGGCGTGCCGCGGCCCTTCTCGCCAAGGTGCCCGGTCGCGTGGCAGTCGTCGACCAGAACGAGCGCGCCGTAACGGTCCGCGAGTTCGCAGATCTCCTTCAGCTTGGCGACGTAGCCGTCCATGGAGAACACGCCGTCGGTCGCGATGAGCTTGAACCGCGCGCCTGCCGCGTCGGCCTCCTTCAGACGGTCCTCGAGCTCGTTCATGTCCGAATTGGCGAAGCGGTAGCGCTTGGCCTTGCTGAGCCGCACGCCGTCGATGATCGAGGCGTGGTTGAGGCTGTCGGAAATGATGGCGTCTTCTTCCCCGAGCAAGGGTTCGAACACGCCGCCATTGGCGTCGAAGCAGGCGGCGAACACGATCGCGTCGTCCTTGCCGAGGTGCTTGGCGATCGCCTGCTCAAGCTCACGGTGCAGCGTCTGCGCCCCGCAGATGAAGCGCACCGAAGCCATGCCGAAGCCGAACTGGTCCATCGCGCGGCGCGCGGACGCGATGACGTCCGGATGATCGGCGAGGCCGAGGTAATTGTTGGAGCAGAGATTGACCGCGTCGCGCGCGCCTTGCGGGGACGCGACATGAATGCGCCCGCCCTGCGGCCCGCTCAGCAGCCGCTCGCGTTTCGTGAGGCCGGCCGCCTCGATGTCGTCGAGCGTGGCGCGGATGTGGCTGAGAAAGGCGTCGGTCATGTGCCGCCTCGTTTCGATGACGGAGAAGCGGCGAGCTTAGCAGCGCGCGGAGGGCGCCGCTATTGCGTGACCTGGAGGTAGAGCTCGTAGCGTCCCTGGCTGAACGTGAGACCCGCCTGGGCGGCGTTGAGCCGCATGATCACGCCGTTGCGGTTCTCGAGCCAGATTTCGCCGTTCGCCCTGGAGGTGATGGCGAGGCTGCCCGTGCCCTGGATCCAGGGGCCGGAGAACTGGGAGAGGTCGTGAAGGTTGTAGACCTCGCCGGAGGTCTGCATGGTCGAGATCGCGCCGAGGCCGATGAGCGAGCCGATCAGCGTGAACGGATAGGTCCGACCCCTGAAGGTGAGCGAGCCGCTGCCGACGCCTGAGGCGGAGAGAAAGACCTGAGTCATCGTGACCGTGCCCGAGGGCCGGAGGCCTCGAATGCTGGCTGCGGTCGGGATGCCGGAGGGCGGAATTGCACAGCCGGCGAGGGGCAGCAGAGTCAAGATGGCGAATGTCGCCGCGATTGCTGGCGAGCGGATGAGTTTGGCGCCGAGCCGCATGGCCTTCCCTTTATCGAGCCGGGCCGCCCGGCGGTTTCAATGGTTTAGCGAATTTGCTCGCCGGATGTCAGCTTCGCTCGAATCGACAAGGCTCAAAAGGTAATCGGATGCACTTAGTCTATAAAACATAACTAATGTGTGTTATTTGATCGAGAATACCCAGACGTTTCGAGTTGCAGAAAAGAGAGGCTAAGCAACTGAAAAGACTGAGCCGCGCGCAAAACCGTACACTCAGGCAGTCTGTATAATTTTGAACCCGCGGCGCGTCTAAGCGCCCCAGTCGATCAGTCGCTCGCCGCGATGAATGGCGTCGGCCTCAGCCGTCAACCGGCCATCAGCCTCGTGCAGGATGAGCCCCGGCGCAAGGCGCAATGGCGCTCTGGAGCCTTTCACGCCCGAGACGAGCAGGCGATGCGCGCTTCCGCCGCTCGCTGGATGAACCGGCAGAAGGGCCAGCGCGCCGAGGCGGTTTCCAATGGCGGCGAGGATCTCGCTCAGCGCATCGGGCCGGTGGATCATCACGAACCGCCCGCCCGGCGCGAGAATTGCGAGCGAAGCCCGAATCCAGTCGGCAAGCGTCGCGCCGGCCTCCGCATGGCCCAAGACATGCGCTCGCGCTTTGCCTTCGTCGGGAGAGGCGCGGACCGCGTGAGCGTCGAAGAACGGCGCGTTGGTGACGACGCAACTGGCCGATTCAGGGAGCCCCGCCTCGCGGCGCTCCTTCGAATTGAGCGCGTCGAGCCGCAGGACGCGCGTGCGCGACTGAAGCCCGTTGCGCTCCGCGTTGTCCTTGGCGAGCGCCGCCACCTCAGGATCAATCTCAAGACAATCGACGGAGGCGAGCGGGTTGAGTTGAGCGAGCGCCAGCCCGACCGCGCCGACGCCTGCGCCGACGTCGACGATCCGGCCTTGCCGGGCGTCGGCCGCCGCCGCAACCAGCAGGGCGGCGTCGGTCCCGACCCGATGGCCGCGCTTCGGCTGCACGAGCATGAGCCGGCCGCCAAGCCATCGGTCCTCGGTCAGCGCGTCTGGCGCTCCGGCGCTCGCGAGCTCCCTCAATGGCTCAGCCATGGAGCAGTTCTTTTCCCAGACCCGCTTCGACAATAAGGCGACGAGCCCGGCCTTTCTCTTCCGAGTCGACCAAAATCCGCCTTGGCAGGAAGCCGAGCGACCCCTCGACGGCGGCCATATGCTGGTCGGCCACAAAATAGGCGACCCGCTCCGCCTTCAGGATCGATTCGATGACGGTGATGAGAACGAGATCGTTGGTGCGCAGAATTTCGACCAAGGGGACCTCGATTTCCGGCTCACTTGCCGCTTGGGTAGGCCGTCTTTATGGTCGCGGCGCGGGATCTGGCAAGGGAATGCTTGCGTGGGAATTGTCGTTCCACTGGAAGACAAATCGGCCGATCGCCTGATCGAGCCGCTGACGATGCTCGCCGCCGGCGACATGGGGAAGGTCAATCAGGTGATTCTGTCGCGCACCGGATCGGCGGTGACGATGATCCCCGAGGTCGCCAATCACCTGATCGCCTCGGGGGGAAAACGGATGCGTCCGATCCTGACTTTGGCGACGGCGGGCCTCTGCGGCTATTCCGGCGAGGGCCATATCAAGCTCGCCGCCGCGGTCGAATTCATGCACACCGCGACCCTTCTCCATGATGATGTCGTGGACGAGAGCGACCTGCGCCGCGGCAAGGCGGCCGCGCGGGTGCTTTGGGGCAACGAGGCCAGCGTCCTCGTCGGCGATTTTCTCTTAGGCCAAGCCTTCAAGATGATGGTCGAAGTCGGCTCGCTGCCCTGTCTCGAGGTCTTGTCCGGCGCCGCCGTGGTGATTGCCGAGGGTGAAGTGATGCAGCTCTCGGCCGCCAAGGATACGGAAACGACCGAGGACGCCTATCTCGCCGTCATCCGCGCCAAGACCGCGGCCTTGTTCGCCGCGGCCTGCGAGGTCGGGCCCATTCTCGCCGGCCGCTCCAAGGCGGAGATCGCCGCTTGTGAGGGCTACGGCGCCAATCTTGGCATTGCCTTTCAGCTCATTGACGACGCGCTCGACTATGGCGGCTCGTCGGCCAAGCTCGGCAAGAATGTCGGGGATGACTTCCGCGAGGGCAAGATCACCCTGCCGGTGGTGCTGTCGTTCCGGCGCGGGGGGACGCAAGAGCGTGAATTCTGGCGCCGGACACTGGAAAAGGGCGAGGTGGTCGACGGCGATCTCGAATTCGCGCTGGCGACGATGAAGAAGCATCGCGCGCTCGAAGACACCATCGAGCGCGCCCGGCATTATGGCGCCATGGCCCGTGACGCTCTCGAATTGTTCGCTGCTTCCCCGTGGAAACGTGCCCTGCGCGACGCGGTCGAGTTCACCATCGGTCGGGGGCATTGAGGTAGGTCAAAGCGTTCGGGCGACGAGCGGTCATATGAGAGGCGGGTTGCCATTTTGGCCACATTTTTAGAGCCATTTGTGAGCAGCGTCACAGCCCGAGAGCTGGAAATACTGGACAAGTTTTCACGGTCCCTTTAGCGAAGAGGAAAGCGGCGCTGGTCTAAGAGGGTCAGGCCGGGAAGGACAGGCGATGGACTATCAGCGGAGCTTCGAGGACGCGATCACGCGTCTCAAGGCGGAAGGGCGGTACCGCACGTTCGCCAATCTCGAGCGTGACGCGCGGCGGTTCCCGATCGCTCAGTGGCGCCCCGAAGGCGAGGAGGACCGGCCGCGTGAAGTGACGGTCTGGTGCTCGAACGACTATCTCAGCATGGGCGGCCATCCCGACGTCATCGAGGCCTCGGTCAAGGCCGTTTGCGCTCATGGGGCAGGGGCGGGCGGAACCCGCAACATTTCCGGCACCCACAATCCGATCGTCGAGCTCGAGGCCGAGCTCGCCGATCTGCATGGCAAGCCGGCGGCGCTCGTCTTCACCTCCGGCTGGGTTTCCAATCTGGCGGCGATTTCGACCATCGCCGGGCTTTTGCCCGACTGCCTCATCCTGTCCGACGCACTCAATCACAATTCGATGATCGAGGGCGTCAGACGCTCGGGCTGCGAGAAGCGCGTCTGGCGGCACAACGACGTCGCTCATCTCGAAGAGCTGATCGCCGCGGAGCCGCGCGGCCGCGCGAAGATGATCGTGTTCGAGAGCCTCTACTCGATGGACGGCGACATCGCGCCGATCGCCGAGATCGTGGCGCTGGCCGAGAAATATAGCGCGCTTACCTATCTCGACGAGGTTCACGCCGTTGGCCTCTATGGCCCTCGGGGCGGTGGCCTGAGCGAGCGCGAGGGGCTGGCCGCGCGCGTCGACGTCATCGAGGGCACGCTCGCCAAGGGCTTTGGCTCGCTCGGTGGCTATATTGCGGCGAGCGAGGCGATTGTCGACGCGGTCAGAAGCTTCGCCCCCCAGTTCATCTTCACGTCAACCCTGCCGCCGAGCGTCGCGGCGAGCGCGTCCGCCGCTGTTAAGCATCTGAAGCGCTCGACCGCCGAGCGGGACCGCCACCAGCATATGGCGAAGCTCGTCAAGCACGCGCTCCGCGCCGCTGGCCTGCCGGTCATGGACAATCCCTCGCACATCGTTCCGGTGCTGGTTGGCGACGCCCGGCAATGCCGCGCGGCGAGCGAACTTCTGCTCGAGCGCCATGCGATCTACATTCAGCCGATCAACTATCCGACGGTCGCCAGGGGGACCGAACGCTTGCGCGTGACCCCGACGCCGGCCCATAGCGAGACTCAGGTCGCCGAGCTGGTTGAGGCTTTGGTCGACGTATGGAAGACGCTCGGCCTCAAGTTCGAGGAGGCGCGCGTGATCCCGCTGTTCCGCGCCAACGCGAGCGAGGACGCCCATTGCGTCTATCCGGAGATGAAACGGGCGGCGGAATAGGGTCGATTTCGGCTTCGCAAGCGAGCTTGGTCAAGCCCTTCCTTGCCGCGCTCGCGGGCGAGCGCGGCAAGAGGCCGCCGATCTGGCTCATGCGCCAGGCGGGCCGCTACCTGCCCGAATATCGCGAGCTTCGGACGAAGGCTCCGACGTTTCTCGATTTTTGCTATGACCCGCGCCTCGCGGTCGAGGCGACCTTGCAGCCGATCCGGCGCTTCGGCTTCGACGCGGCGATCCTGTTCTCCGACATTCTCGTTATCCCCAACGCGCTGGGGCAGTCCGTGTCGTTCGAAAGCGGCGACGGACCCCGTCTCGATCCGATCGGCGACACGGAGGGTCTGGCGAAACTAAGGGACGAGCCTGACTGGGGCCGCCTTCAACCGGTGTTCGAAACTCTGGATCGTCTCAAGGCCGACTTGCCGAAGGAAACAGCGCTGATCGGCTTCTGCGGCGCGCCCTGGACGATCGCCAGCTACATGATCGCCGGCCGCGGCACGCCGGACCAGGCCCCGGCTCGGCTCTTCGCCTATCGCCATCCGGACCTGTTCGCGCGCCTGATCGACCGGCTCGTCGACGCTTCGGCCGAATATCTTCGCCGTCAGTTCGCGGCCGGCGCCGACGCGGCGCAGATCTTCGATTCCTGGGCAGGCGTGCTGCCGCCGGCCGAATTCGAACGCTGGTGCGTCGCGCCGATTAAGGCGATCGCGGCCAAGGTCCGCGCCGAAACGCCGAACGCCCGGCTGATCGCCTTTCCGCGCGGCGCGGGGACGCACCTCGCCAAGTTCGGGGCGCTCGCCGACATCGACGCGATCGGCCTCGACACCGCGGCTGACCCGAAAGCCGCGATTGCCGCTCTGCCGGAACGGCTCACGCTTCAGGGCAATCTCGATCCCCTCGCGCTGGTCGCCGGCGGACGCCGCCTCGACGAGCAGATCGAGCGGGTGCTGGCCGACTTCGAGGACCGCGCCCATATTTTCAATCTCGGTCACGGCGTCCTGCCTGAAACGCCTGTCGAGCACGTC
Organism: uncultured Alphaproteobacteria bacterium; assembly: GCA_963726105.1. Lineage (GTDB taxonomy): Bacteria > Pseudomonadota > Alphaproteobacteria > Rhizobiales > Beijerinckiaceae > Roseiarcus. The sequence continues at coordinate 232,562 of CAVSBJ010000001.1, read as the reverse complement.
GAGCGCCTGGTCGCCTGGGTGCGTGGCCGGTGGGCGCCATGAACGATTCAACAGCTTCGATCGAAGACCCGCGGTTCGTCGGTGTCCGCGACTGGTTCGAGACCCTGCAAGAACGCATTATTGCGGCCATGGAGACGCTCGAGCGCGAGTTCGCCGGCGTTGGCGCGGATCGTCCGCCGGGGCGGTTTCAGCTCGAGCGCTGGGAGCGAACCGACGCGAGCGGCCAGCCGGGCGGCGGCGGGCGCATGGCGATGCTGCGCGGGCGCATGTTCGAAAAGATGGGCGTGCATTTTTCCGTCGTTCACGGGGCCTTTCCGGCGGAATTTGCGTCGCAAATTCCCGGCGCCGACGCGGACCCTCGCTTCTGGGCGGCCGGCGTTTCGGTGATCGCCCACCCGTGGAGCCCGCATGTGCCAACCGTGCACATGAATACGCGGCTCGTGCGCACGACCAAGACGTGGTTTGGCGGAGGCGCGGACCTCACGCCAATGCTGGACGGGCGCCGCAAGGCGGATGATCCGGACGCGATCGCCTTTCACGCCGCCATGCGTGGCGCTTGCGTGCGCCATCCGGGCGTCGCCGACGCCGAGCGTTTCAAGGATTGGTGCGATGAGTATTTCTATCTCAAGCATCGCAAGGAGCGGCGCGGGATCGGCGGCATCTTCTTCGACTATCTCAACAGCGCAGGCGACGCCGGCAATTCCGCGTTCGACGCGGACTTTGCTTTTGTGCGCGACGTCGGCGAGAGCTTCATTGCGATCTATTCCGACATTGTCCGGCGCAACGCCGAGAAATCATGGCGCGAGACCGAGCGCGATCAGCAATTGGCCCGCCGCGGGCGTTACGTTGAGTTCAATCTGCTCTACGATCGCGGCACCATCTTCGGCTTGAAGACCGGCGGCAACGTTTCGTCGATCCTGTCGTCGATGCCGCCGCTGGCCAGCTGGGCTTAAGCGCGCTTAGCTAAGATATTTGGAGACGAAGCATGGTCAATGCCGCTGAATCCGTCCGCTTTCGCATTGGCGGCGCCTTTGACGTCAATCGCCTTGGCTTCGGCGCGATGCGCGTTGTGGGCAAGGGGATCTGGGGTCCTCCCGCCGATCGCGACGAGGTCTTGAACACGCTGCGGCGTGTGCCCGAACTCGGCGTCGATTTTATCGACACCGCCGATTCCTATGGCCCCAATTTTTCCGAGGAACTGATCAAGGAAGCGCTTGCGCCCTATGGCAAGATCCATGTCGCGACCAAGGGCGGCCTCACGCGGACGGGGCCGAACATCTGGATTCCGCTCGGGCGGCCGGAATATCTGATCCAGCAGGCGCATGCGAGTCGCTGGCGGCTCGGCGTCGAGATCATCGATTTGTGGCAGTTGCATCGCATCGATTCGAAAGTGCCGGTCAAGGAGCAGTTCGACGCCATCGCCACGCTGATCAAGGACAAGGTCATCCGTTGCGCGGGTCTGTCGGAAGTCAGCGTCGCCGACATCGAGGCGGCCCTGAAGGTCTTCCCGGTCGCCACGGTGCAGAACCGTTACAACTTCATCGACCGCAACAGCGAGGCGGCGCTGGACTATTGCGAGAAACACAGCATCGGCTTCATCCCCTGGGCGCCGCTCGACGCGGGCGCCTCCGCAAAGCCTGGCTCCGCGTTGGACGCGATCGCGCATAAGCACAAGGCGAACCCCGGCCAGATCGCGCTCGCCTGGCTGTTGAAACGCAGCCCCGTCATGCTGCCGATCCCCGGCACCGGCAAGGTTGGGCATTTGGAGGAGAACGTCGGCGCAGCCGCGATCAAGCTGACGGACGAGGAATTCGCGGAGCTCAACAGGGTGGGACCCGCGAAGGCCTAAGACTTGCTCAGGCTTGCGCTTTCGCGTTCTCGATCAAGTGATCCTGGTAGCGCGCGCGCAAAGCGAGCTTGTTGCGCTTGCCGGTCGCCGTATGCGGCAGCTCTTCGAGCATCAGCACATCGTCGGGGAGCCACCACTTCGCGACCTTGCCGGCGATCATTGCGAGCAGCTCGTCCTTGTCGATTCGCATTCCGGCGCGCGGCATGGGTGATGAGTCAGGAGATCAACAACGGGTGGCGCTGCATCAGTCCGAGCATCGGTCCTGTCCCTGATGGCGCCCGCCAATTGACATGGCCTCGGGGCACCGCGCTCGGGTGACTGCACTCTTTCGGCGTGTTGAACAGCTCCTCTTTTTCGCCAGAGAACGAACGCCATCCCTCGTGGGCCTATGCACGACGGGTTTGCTCCACTCTCCGATAAGTGCTCAACATCGCACCCCGGGGCAGGGATTGGTCGCTTGGCGATCCCGCATTTAGAGCTGACGGCCATAATGGCGGAGACTCGCAAACTGGCAGCGATCCTCGCCGCCGACGTGGTCGGCTTCAGCCGCCTGACCGGCGCGGACGAGGACCGCACTTTGGCGCGGCTTCGGGCGCTGCGCTGCGATCTGGTCGATCCGACCATCGCCGTGCACGACGGCCGCGTAGTCAAGCGAACCGGGGACGGGGCGATCGTCGAGTCTCGCAGCGTGGTCGACGCGGTCCGCTGCGCGATCGAAATCCAGAACGCGATGGTCGAGCGCAACTCCGGGGTGCCGGAGGAGCGGCGGATCGAGTTTCGCATTGGCGTTCACCTCGGCGACGTGGTCGAGGAAGGCGATGGCGACCTCATGGGCGACGGTGTCGACATCGCCGCGCGGCCTGAAGGCGTCGCGCAGCCAGGCGCAATCTGTCTCTCCGAAGACGCCTACCGCCAGGTGAAAGCGCGGCTCGACCTTTCGGTCAGCGCTTTAGCAGGCTGCTGAAAAAGTCAGTGCGTCTGCGCAGCAAGGGAGGCGGGCGCGATTTTTCGCGGCTGGATGGCGCGTATTTTTGAGGTTCTGGCTTGAGGTTGGGTCATTGTGCCCTGGCTTTTCATGTCGCCGGGCGCACTTCACCCGTCGGGGCCAGAAGCTTGGGCAGGCGGACGATGGTGGAGGCGGCCATGGCGAAGACGAAAGCGGCGCGGACCTTGGCGAGGCCGCGCACCTTCACCTGCATGAGACCGCCGACCGTCTTCGTCCAGCCGAAGCCCTCCTCGATGCGCTTGCGCAGCCGCTGGCTGATCGGGTAGCGCACGCTCGCGGCGACCTCGCTCGCAACCGCGGTCTTGCGCGCCTTGCCATGCTTGCTCAGCGTCCCGTTGATCGCGATGTGCGGCTCGATCCCGCGCGCCTTCAGGCCCTCGACGAAGCCCTCGGCGTCGTAGCCTTTGTCGGCGCCGCGGGTCGCCCCCTTGGGCAAGCGCAGGCTGAAAGCCGCCGCCTCGCGCTCGGCCGTTCGGGTCGCCAGCGATGCGCGCCTCGACATCCACGTCAGAGAACAGGGGCCCGCTCGTCTGATCCTCGCCCCGCATCGATCCCCTCCGAATCATCGTCTCGGCCCAAGCGAATCATCGGATCGAACCAAACACCAGCGCCTTTTCGGTCCACTTCTTCAGTAGCCTGCTAGCGCGCGATCTGCTTTGACTGAATCGCGGGGGATTCCCAAGAGGGCGCGAGTCAGATTCAAATCTGCTGGCTGGGCTTGGAGGCCAGCAGGGATGGCTCGAGCTTATTCTTTGGACCTGCGCGAGCGGGTGATGGCGGCGGTCACGGCGGGTCAGTCCTGCCGTTCGGCAGCCAGGACGTTCATGATCAGCGTGGCGAGCGTCGTGAAGTGGTCGCAGCGCCAGCGCGCTATCGGCAGTCCGGCGGCGCTGAAGATGGGCGGGCGCAGGCCCTATCTTGTGGCGCGTGAGCGCGATTGGGCTCTCTCGCGGATCGCCGAGAAGCCGGATCTCACGCTGCGCGCTCGGCTTAAGGAGCTGGCCGACCGCGGCCTGGTGGTGAGCTATTACGCGCTTTGGCATTTTCTCCAGCACGAAGGCGTGACGTTCAAAAAAAAGCCTTCGCGCCTCCGAACAGGACCGGCCGGACGTCGCCAGGCGGCGTGAGCGGTGGAAGGCGCGTCAGGCGACGATCGATCCGAAGCGGCTCGTCTTCATCGACGAGACCTGGGCCAAAACCAACATGACGCGCATCCACGGCCGATGCGCCAGAGGCCAGCGCCTCGTCGCCAAAGCGCCCTTCGGCAAATGGCGGACCCTCACCTTCCTGGCGGCTTTGCGTTGCGACGGCCTCACCGCGCCCTGCGTCATCGACGGACCGATCAATGGCATGAGCTTCCGCGCCTATGTCGAGCAGGTTCTCGTCCCGATCCTTAAGCCGGACGACATTGTCGTCATGGATAACCTCGGCAGTCATAAGGGCCGCGCCGTTCGCGCCGCCATCCGCGCCGCCAACGCCAAGCTCTTCTTCCTGCCCGCCTACTCGCCCGACCTCAACCCGATCGAACAGGCCTTCGCCAAAATGAAGACCCTCCTGCGCAAGGCCGACGCTCGAACAATCGACGAGACCTGGCGAACCATCGGCGCCCTGCTCGATTGCTTCACCCCAACCGAATGCGCCAACTACTTCATAAATGCAGGCTACGCTTCAACCTAACCAGATCACGCTTTAGGCCGTGTGGACGAATTTTCGGCAGATGATGTTTTTGGGATTTCCGCGGTGAATCAGGCGTGATTCATCAGGACTCCGACCGAATCAGGGGCCGGGGTCCATGTCGACAAAGATGGATGAGAACGATTGGGCGCACACGCTTGCGGTGTTCCGGGCCTGCCTGCCTCGGCGTGGACGGAGGGCCGAGGACGATCGCCGCTTCCTCGAGGCGCTTCATTTTTTCACCGTCGAGAACGTTCGCTGGCGCGCGCTGCCGGAGCGCTTCGGTCATTGGAACAGCGTGTGGAAGCGCTTCGATCGCTTGAGCAAGGCTGGCGTCTTCGAGGCCTTCTTCGACACGCTCGCGTCCATGAGTTCCACGGCGCATCTCCTTCAGATGTTCGACTCGACCACCGTGCGCGCTCATGTCTCGGCGGCCGGAGCAAAGGGGGGCAAGAAGGCCAGGCGCTCGGGCGCTCGCGTGGCGGCTTCACCACGAAAATCCACGCAAAATCGGACGCCTCCGGCGACATCATCGCCTTCGACCTGACCGGCGGCGAAGCCCCCGACGGGCGTCACTTCGAAACCCTGCTCGATATCGGGCCCGACATTCAGCCGCGCGCCGTCATCTGCGACAAAGGCTACGCCAGCAAGGCCAACCGGGACGCCGCGAGAGCGCGCGGCGTCGCTCCGGTCATCCCGCACAAGGCGAACGAAAAGAACAAGCCGGCCTTCTTCGCACGAACGCTCTACAAAGCCCGCGCCCGCATCGAGCAGGGCGTCGGACGGCTCAAGCGCTTCAAGCGGGTCGCGCTACGCTGCGAAAAGACCGCCCAAAACTTCAGATCGATCGTCAGCTTCGCCGCCGGCCTTTGCTTGATCAAATTCGTCCACACGACCTAGTGTCTGCAAGGCCCTAAGACACTGTATTATGTATAAATAGCTGGCTCGGAAATGCCGCCGCAACCCGCTGGAATCGCTCAAAACGGACTCAAAAATGGCGCACGTTGAGTTGCCCGACCGAAGGACCAACGTTCTAACCCGCGAGCGCGGCCTCGCTGGGAACATTCAGCGCAATCCGGTAGGTCGCCTCCGTCTTGGCGGCGATTTCATCCAAGGTCACGCCGGGCGCGAGTTCGATGAGGGCCATGCCGCTCGGCCCGTGCTTGTCGATCGTAAACACGCCAAGATCGGTGATGACGAGGTCCACGACCTTCGCGCCGGTCAGGGGCAGGGTGCAATGATGCAGGAGCTTCGGCCCATCCTTGGCCGAGTGCTCCATCACGACGACGATGCGTTTGACGCCGGCGACGAGATCCATCGCGCCGCCCATGCCCTTCACCATCTTGCCCGGGATCATCCAGTTGGCGAGATCGCCATTCTCGGCGATCTGCATCGCGCCCAGGATGGCGAGATCGATGTGCCCTCCGCGGATCATGGCGAACGAATTGGCGCTAGAGAAGAAGCTGGTCGTCGGCAATTGCGTGACGGTCTGCTTGCCGGCGTTGATGAGGTCCGGGTCCTCCTCGCCCTCGAACGGGAACGGCCCCATCCCCAGCATGCCGTTTTCGCTCTGGAGCTGCACGCTCATGCCCTGAGGGATGTAGTTCGACACCAGCGTCGGGATGCCGATGCCGAGATTGACGTAGAAGCCGTCCTTAAGCTCTTGAGCGGCGCGAGCCGCCATTTGATTGCGGGTCCAAGCCATGGAGTCTGCCTCCGAAATGTTCAGGCCGCGTCGCGCTTGCGGGTCGTTCGCTGCTCAATGCGCTTTAGCTCGTTGGGCACGTGAACGATCCGCTGAACGTAAATGCCGGGTGTGACGATGTGGTCGCCGTCGATCTCGCCGGGCTCGACCAGATGCTCGACTTGGGCGATCGTCAGACGGGCCGCCGTCGCCATCATCGGATTGAAGTTGCGCGCGGTCTTCCGATAGACGAGATTGCCTTCCGTGTCGCCCTTCCAGGCATGAACCAAAGAGATGTCGGCGATGAGGCCCGTCTCCATGACATAGGCCTCGTCGTCGAACTCGCGGATTTCCTTGCCCTCCGCGACCATTGTGCCGACACCGGTGCGGGTAAAGAACGCCGGGATCCCTGCGCCTCCGGCGCGGATGCGTTCTGCCAGCGTGCCCTGCGGATTGAATTCAAGCTCAAGCTTGCCGGAAAGATAAAGGTCGGCGAAAATCTTGTTCTCGCCGACGTAGCTCGAGATCATCTTTTTGATCTGGCCGGTTTCAAGCAGAATGCCGAGGCCAATCCCGTCGACGCCCGCGTTGTTGGAAACGAAGGTCAGGTCCTTCGCGCCCGATTTGCGAACCGCCTCGATCAGCGTCTCGGGAACCCCGCAGAGGCCAAATCCGCCGGCCATCAAGATCATGCCATCCTTGATCTGGCCGGCGAGCGCCTCGTCCGCATTGGCGTAGACTTTTCTCATGAAATGAAGCGTTCCTGTCGAAGGGGTCAATGCTCCGTAGCCCTCTCACGCCCGCGCTGCAAGACATGAGCCGCAGCGGCGAACGCTTGTAAGCACGGCGGAGGCCCCGCCGCACGGGATCTTGCGCCTCATTGAATTTTTTCGTCGGGGTACACGCCCCACAATTTCTCCTGCTCGATATATCCCTTGAATCCGTCGCCACCGACCAGGCACCAGGCGCCGTCGCAATTGCGGATGTTGACGATCACCCCCGACTGAAGTGTCGCGGCCAAATCCGCTGAGACGGCGGCGCGGGCGTAAAGCTTCGAATTCTCCCCCTTTTTATTGGGCGTGACCAATGCCGTTCGCCGTCCAGAAAGCAGCGAATGAAGCACCCAGCCCTCGATGCCTTCCGAATCGCGGACCTTGCGCCAGATTTCAAATTCCGCAGTGATTTCCACCGGAAGCCCGGCCCGCTCATAGACCCATTTTGTCGCATGCTCCTTGGATGGACCCTCTCGCAGGTTGACGCGGTCAGTTTTCAAACTGGCGAATCGTGGCATCGGCAGTTTGGTGACCGGCCCGACGGGATCGGCAAGCGCCGCGTGAGGCGCCAGGATCAAGGCGCAGGCCAGCGCGAGCACGTCGCGGCGGCCCCATGCGAGCGCATGGATTGTTCCCTTGTCTTTGTTCATGCCGCCTTCCTTGACAGCGATCCAGCCATCCTTGTCTTTGCCCGTTCTTCTGCTAAGGAGGCCAACCCGGCGGATCGGAGTTCGTGGGCGCGCCGGCGAATCCATTTGCGTCGTCTGTCGTTAACGCGACGTGAACTGTGTAAGGGCGCGGAACCGATGATGGCGGCAAGGGCGGCGTCGACGCCGCGCGAGCGATATGAGCGGCGCGCATGACCAAGAAAAAACCCCACGTTGTGGTCACGCGCCGCCTGCCCGAGCTTGTCGAGACCCGCATGCGCGAGCTGTTCGACGCTCGCCTCAACATCGAAGACAAGCCGATGTCCCAGGCCGAGATCGTGGAGGCGATGCGCGAGGCCGACGTCCTGGTCCCGACCATCACCGATCAGATCAACGCCGCCATGATCGCCCAGGCCGGCGACCAGATGAGGCTGATCGCCAATTTCGGCAACGGGGTCGATCATATTGACGTGACCAGCGCGCTCCGCCGCGGGATCACGATCACCAACACGCCAGGCGTCCTGACTGAGGACACGGCCGACATGACGATGGCCTTGATTCTCTCGACTGCGCGGCGCCTGGTCGAAGGTTCGCGCGTGATCCCGGAAGGGCAATGGAGCGGCTGGTCGCCAACTTGGATGCTGGGACGGCGCATCACCGGCAAGCGTCTCGGCATCGTCGGTATGGGACGGATCGGCCAGGCGCTGGCCCGCCGCGCGCGCGCTTTCGGCATGTCGATCCACTACCACAATCGCCGTCGGGTCGCGGCGCAAGTCGAGGAAGCGCTCGAGGCGACCTATTGGGATTCGCTCGACCAGATGCTGGCGCGAATGGATTTCGTTTCGATCAACTGCCCCCATACGCCTGGCACCTTCCACCTTCTGTCCGCCCGCCGCCTGAAATATCTCCGTCCCGACGCCATTCTCATCAACACCGCGCGCGGCGAGGTCGTCGACGAGAATGCACTGATCCGGATGCTGGAGGCGGGCGAACTCGCCAACGCCGGTCTCGACGTGTTCGAGCACGCCCCCGCTGTCAACGAGAAGCTGATCGCGCTGGCGAAAATGGGCAAGGTGACGCTCCTGCCGCACATGGGCTCGGCGACCCACGAGGGCCGCGCCGACATGGGAGAGAAGGTCATTATCAACATCCGCACGTTCGTCGACGGCCACCGGCCGCCGGATCGGGTGCTGCCGAGCATGCTTTAGACGGCTGCTGAAAAAGTCAGTGCGTCTGCGCAGCAAGGGAGGCGGGCGCGATTTTTCGCGGCTGGATGGCGCGTATTTTTGAGGTTCTGGCTTGAGGTTGGGTCATTGTGCTCTGGCTTTTCCTGTCGCCGGGCGCATTTCCGCCCGTCAGGGCCATAAGCTTGGGCGGGCGGACGATGGTGGAGGCGGCCATGGCGAAGACGAAAGCGGCCCGGACCTTGGCGAGGCCGCGCACCTTCACCTGCATGAGGCCGCCGACCGTCTTCGTCCAGCCGAAGCCCTCCTCGATGCGCTTGCGCAGCCGCTGGCTGATCGGGTAGCGCACGCTCGCGGCGACCTCGCTCGCAACCGCGGTCTTGCGCGCCTTGCCATGCTTGCTCAGCGTCCCGTTGATCGCGATGTGCGGCTCGATCCCGCGCGCCTTCAGGCCCTCGACGAAGCCCTCGGCGTCGTAGCCTTTGTCGGCGCCGCGGGTCGCCCCCTTGGGCAAGCGCAGGCTGAAAGCCGCCGCCTCGCGCTCGGCCGTTCCGGTCGCCAGCGTCGCCTCGGCCGCCACGAGCCCGTTGCGGTTCTCCATCAAGACGTGGCCAAGACAAGACGTGGCCAAGACAAGACGTGGCCAAGATAGGCCAGACGGCTCTCCTGGCCTTGCGCCTTTGCGGTCAAGGCGCGCATCCTTGTCGGTCGTCGAGGCGTGGGTTTTGTTCGACCGCCGGGTCTTGCGGAAGTCGACGTCTTGCGGAAGTCGACGTCTTGCGGAAGTCGACTTCGCCATTGCGCCCCGGCGGCGGCTCGCCCGGGCCGTTCCCCGGGGCTTCGTCCGGGGAGCCCTTGGGACGGAAGCTCTTCATCGACGCCCAGGCTTTCGACGCCCAGGCTTTCAACAGCGTTCCATCGACCCGAAAAATGCTCGGCGCTCAAAAGCCCCTTCACCTCGGGCAGGCCGAGAAGCGAAGACAGAAACTCTTGCGCGATCTCGTTCGCGAGCAGACGGTCGCGGTTCTTGGAGAAGGTCAAGGCGTCGAACACCTTCTCGTCGATCGTAAGCCCGACGAACCAGCGAAACAGCATGTCGAACTCCAGCCGTTCGACCAATTGCCGCTCCGAGCGGATCGAATAGAGAAGCTGCAGAAGCGAAGCTCGCAGAAGGCGCTCCGGCGGGACGGACGGGCGCCCGATCCGCTCGTAAAGCCCGGCAAACGCCCGATCGAGCTTGGCCAGCGCCGCATTGGTCAGCTCCCGCATCGCCCGCAGCGGGTGATGCGCGCCTATCCGCGCCTCGACGTCGACGTCAGAGAACAGGGCCCCGCTCGTCCGATCCTCGCCCCGCATCCGACTCCCCCCACTCGCCCGCCAAGCACAGAGAATCAGGCCCTAAAGGCAAACACCACAGCCTCCTCGGCCCACTTCTTCAGCAGCCTGCTAGACCAATCGCGACCTAAATTCGAATTTATGCGCCTTAGCGGCGACCAAAAGTTCTACGCCAGCAAAACACACCTCAGTGACGGCCCGACACATATGTTGAGACCGCATCGTCTGGCGCAGTGCGACATTTTGCCCCTTTCCTAACGCACCTCAGCTGAATCGTACTTTAGATCAAATCGCTACACGTGGTAGCGTTCGCGCGGTGAATACCAGCAGCCGCCTGCCCAACGGCCAGCGCGCGATTTGGAATGACAGCAAAACTGACACTAACGCTTGATTCTTTTGTCGTTTAAGACAAGGTTTTCTCTCAGCCGCGAGACGCGGCCATCTAGTCAATCCGATTGATAATTCGTTGGTTTTGCAATCCCAACCGGTTGCAGGCCCCCTAGTAGGCTTGTCCGATGGCCAAATCAAAAATTCTAGTCGTAGACGATGACTGCGATATGCGGTGGGCCATCAGAAATGTACTTGCGGACGCTGGGTTTGAGGTCGAGGAAAGCGACGGCGGGGGAACGGCTCTCATACAAGCGGCTAATGATCCACCCGCAGTTGTGCTGCTGGATATGTACATGCCCGGCGTCAGCGGCGATATTGTTCTCCGGAGTTTGAAACGCCTTGACCCTCGTCTGCCGATCATCGTTGTCACCGCTCACGGCACCATTCCAGCGGCAATTAGTGCGATCCGGGAGGGGGCTTTCGAATATGTTACGAAGCCGTTCCGGAACGATCATCTCGTGGAAACGGTGCGGCGGGCGGTCGCAGGCGCATGCGCCGCACAACCTATAATCCGCGAGGACGTCGGCGCCTGTTTGGCCGTGGCAATGGGCCAAGGCCCCGCCATTCAAACCCTGATTGCAGACGTCAAAGCTGTCGTGTCGACGGAATATTCTGTCCTGATTGGCGGAGAGACCGGCTCCGGTAAGGAGGTCGTCGCCCGCAGCCTGCATGAGTATGGCGCGCGCGCGAAACAGCCGCTTGTTGTGGTCGATTGCGGCGCTATCTCCGAAACCCTTACCGGCAGCGAATTCTTCGGTCACGAAAAGGGGGCGTTTACTGGGGCGAGCGAGCGACACCGCGGATACATCGAAGAAGCGGCTAGCGGCGGGACGATCTTTCTCGATGAGGTCGGCAATCTCTCTCCAACGGGGCAGAAGGCGCTGCTGCGAACGCTCGACAATCGAACCCTCCGCAGAGTGGGTGGCAAAGAGGTGATTAAACTCGACATCCGGGTTATCGCAGCGAGTAACGAGGATCTTCAGCCGCATGTGAAGGCGCGCTGCTTTCGTGAAGATCTTTTCTTCCGGCTCGCGGAGTATGTCATCATGGTCCCACCCTTGCGGGCAAGACCGGAGGACGTGCCGTACCTCGCGCAGCGCTTCCTCAAAAATGCGCGCGACGTTCTGAATCGGCCACCTGCTGAACTCGACTCCGAGGCGATTGAGTGGCTTTGTGCTTATTCGTGGCCCGGCAATGTGCGAGAGTTACGCACGGTAATACGGCGTGCTGCGTTAGCTTGGTCAGATCGAATCACTGCCTGGGACTTGGCCGGCAGCCTGCGCCGCCAAACTGCGGCGCCTGTTCTGGCGGCTTCCTGTTCGCGCGCGCCGTTGCATCAGCGCGTCAAGGATCAGGCTCGCGGCATCGAACACGACGCCATAGCGACCGCGCTAAAAGATGCGAAGGGGAACAAGGCCAAAGCGGCCCGCGACCTGGGAATGGATTACAAGACTTTTCGCACCAAGCTGAAAACATTGGACGCCGTGGATGAAGCAATTTCTAATCCGTCGGATCCTGCGCCCTTAGCCGGACCCGCGATTCTTCGTCACCAGCACGGTGCGTTAGCAGCGCCAGTCGGGACCCGATGACAGAGACTCGATGGCCATCGAGGCCCCGCTCAACCGAAGATTCAAGCGTTTCGGACACTGACGAGGCAATTTGTCTGTACGCTTTCGCGCAAAGCCGGTACGCGCGGCAAATTTCAGCCGCGGACATCGAGCAGCAGCGGTTTCAACTCCATAGCGTGGGATCGGTCTCAGCATTGATCGCACGTGTTCCGATTGCTGAATATTGTGGCGTCAACGGTGAGCGCAATCTTGCCGATGCCGCCTGGCTTGCCCCGCGGGTCCGCAAACATGCCGAACTCGTCGACCGCACAATGGAATGGTCACCTGTGTTTCCAGTCCCCTTCGGTACTTTTTACAACACCATCGAGAGTCTGACTGGTTTCATGAAAACGCATGAGGAAACCATTGCGGCTTTCCTCAGTCGTGTCGCAAATAAGGAAGAATGGGAATTGCGCGCGGGAGCTAAGCTCGACGATCAGGTATCTCTGGATAGACTCGCTTGCGACGCCTGGCCTGACTGGCGCGCCTTGTCAAAGGGCGTGCGATACATGCGCGTTTGCCGAGATCGCGAGGTTCTGCTGGAGTTGGGTCGCGCGAACGCCGCAGCGGCGTTTCGCGACTATGTGGCAATGATTCAACCACTGACAGCCTCGGTTCGCGAACTTGCCCCCGGACGGCATTTGGACCCGAAAGGAGGCGAGCAGATCGCTCGTTATGCTCTGCTTGTCGACAAGACGAACGTTACCCAATTGCGCGAACACGTTCGCATGACGGGCGCCTCGGTTGATCGCGTCGCGATTGCTTTGTTCGGGCCTTGGCCTCCGTTCAGTTTCAGACCGGACCTGGCTCCGCGGGACTAGGCGGACGGAATGCTTGTCGCCACGTTAGACCACGAGAGTTTTTTCCATGCTGTCATGGCGACGATTCCTTCGTCCATTTTGATTCTCGACGAGCGGTTGGCCGTGCTGACCGTCAATCACAATTTTCTCGAGAAATCGCGCGGCAACTTAAGTTCGATCGTGGGACGACAGCTCCACGAAACCTTTCCCCCAGCCTTTCGAGACACAGCTCTCGACCAGCAAATCCGGGACGTCGTAGCCACCGGTCGAACAATTCATCGACAACGGATGACTTACCGCGCGCCCGGCGTGTCCCTTCGAACCTATTCGTACAGCATCTGCCCGCTCCAGCTTCATGGTGCGTCGCGAGGCGCCATCCTGGTCATGGACGATGTGACGGACCTACTTCAGTTTGGCGAGGAAGTTCGCAGAATGCAACTGCATCTCGCAAGTATTGTCGAGAGCGCGGGCGACCTCATCATATCGACAGATCGCGCGGGTGCGATCATGACGTGGAATTCGGCGGCGGAGAAGGCGACCGGCCTCACCGAACCTGAAGTGCGAGGCGGCAAACTCGCAGAGCACATTGACGACCCGCAAAGCCAGGAAGTCGAAGACTGCTTTCGTGAGATCGAAGAGATCGACGATCGACGTTCCGTTGAGTGGCCAATGAAATGTCGCGGGGGGGGGAAAGCATTCCCGTGTCCTGGCGCTTGTCGCGAATGACAGGTCAGCGAGGCGAAGCAACCGGGGTCGTTGTCGTCGGCCGCAATCTAGTCGAGCAGCGGGCGATGGAGGCGCAGATGCACCAGGGCGAAAAGCTCGCAGCGCTTGGCCTGGTCATCGGCGGCATCGCACATGAAATCCGCAATCCCCTCGGCGTAAGCTCGGCGGCAGCGCAACTGATGCAGCAGAGGATCCGGACGCCCGATCTGCTTGACGAATGTATTGGGAAGGTGATCGGCGGAATCGACCGCGCTTCCCTCGTGGTCGAGAGCCTTCTCCGCTTCGCACGACCAGGAACGATAACGGAAACGACCCGAGTGAACATGGTCAGCGTCCTGAGGAACGCGTTGATGTTTGCCTCCGGGGAAGCCGCAGCGGGAACTTCGGTCGAATGGCGGCTCGAGCGCGGAGCGGACGACCTACTCGCCGAAGGGGTGCAGAACCTGCTCGAACTTGTCGTCATCAATCTCATGTTGAACGCGTTTCAGGCGATGCCCAGCGGAGGCAGTCTGGCCATCGGCCTTCGACGAGAGGGTCCAGAGGTCGTTATCGAAATTGGGGACACAGGTCCGGGAATACCAGAGACTCACGTCTCCAAGATATTCGATCCCTTCTTTACAACGCGGTCAGATAGCCGGCGCTCGGGCCTGGGTTTGTCCGTCTCTCATTCCATTGTGCAGCAACACGGGGAACTCGTGGATGTTCGCGCGACGTCTAACGGCACGACTTTCGTCGTGCGAATTCCTGTGGCTCGAGATCTGAGCACAGCCTTGCGGTCTTGAGGAGGCTCTCTGAGTTGCCGTCGAAGCTGAGTCCGCCAGCGCCAGAAACGGCTCTTGTCGTCGACGACGATCATGACATGTGCTGGGTCTTGGAGCGAGCCCTTGCAAATCTAGGCTGCGCTGTGACGTCCGTTGGTTTGGGAGCAAGCGCCATTTCGGTCGTCACCGAGAGAGCCTTTCCAATTGCCTTTGTCGATGCGCGTCTTCCCGACATTGACGGCCTGCGGCTCATCATTGAACTGCGAGCGCTGCAGCCGTCGATGCGGATTATCATGATTTCCGGCTACTTCCTCGAGGACGATGTCCGCATATTGGAAGCGGTCAGAACGGCCGAGATCGACGGATTTCTCGCGAAGCCATTTCAGATTGAAGCCATCGTAACTGCAGCTTTGGGGAAGGGCGAACGGGCATCGGCCCCCTGATCTAGGGCGCGTTGCCCGTGTTTCCTGGACCTCCGACGAGTTCGGTTGCGAAGCGTTCCAATAAGCCAATGCAATGATTGACTATTTTCTTCTCTCGAGAACCGCCGCGCTTGGCCTCGCTCTTGCGACGTATGAGATGCCGGAGGGTTTCGCGCCTGAACCGGTGAATGCAACAAATGTAGCGCCTGCAGAAGGAGAAATTCATGGCTCGCCTACAGAAATCAACGGACTCGTCGAGCCTCGCTGAGGTTGTCGACCGGATCCTCGACAAGGGCATCGTCATTGACGCTTGGGTCAAGGTTTCGCTTGTTGGTATTGAGCTGATCACGATTGAAGCCCGTGTCGTCGTGGCGTCGGTCGAGACTTACCTCAAATACGCCGAAGCGGTCGGCCTGACGGCCTCCGCGGCAGCTCCCGCGTAAACGACACGGGGGGCGCTTCGCTCCTTCGGGGGCGCGAGCTGATGTCGCTCGCGCCTTCGGAGGGAGTCCAACAACCAACGGAGGTCGAGAAATGGCAAGTGTGGCGGAAGGCATGGGCCGGATGGCAGACGAAATCGCTGCCGACCGGAAGCAACGCAGAGATTTCTTAGCCGAGGTCAGAGTCGCGACGGGGCGCCGCCAGAAGGATGTTGAGTCGTTCCTTCAAAACACGACGTCGGCCCGCGGCAAGGCGACCGGAGAGCAGGCCGAACACCGGCGAGAGACCGCGAAGGCGCGCCACGTGGACATCGTTTCGACGCTGCTCGGCGTGCAGACGTCTCGTCACCGTGCCGCTAGCCTTTGGGCCGCGGAAGGCAAGAAGATGACCCAGGATCTTTACGGGGAAGTGCGTTCGATGCTCAGGGGTCAAAGGGCGTCTCGAATACGCACGGCCCGAGCCAATCACAAAGTAGCTGTCGATACGAACAGCCGTCGCCAAGGCGAGGTCAGGGCGATGTTGGATCAGTTCGCGCGGGAAGGAGTCGCTCGCCGGCAGAGCCATCACGAATTTGCTGACGCGCTCCGCAAGCGAGCGGCGGCCTTCATGATCGACCTAACCAATGGCGTCGATGCGTTTCGGGACAAGGTGGCGACGGACGGTCGCGACCGGGCCGTCAAAATCAGAGACCACCTCTTGGCCTACGCGCGTGATCGCCGCGAAGGGATGGCCATGTGGAGGGAAAACCTTAAAAAAAGTCGCCCCGTTGGGGAGCAACCCGGGGAACCTGCGCACAGCGTCAGCACCCAG
This sequence comes from uncultured Alphaproteobacteria bacterium, assembly GCA_963726105.1. Taxonomy (GTDB): domain Bacteria; phylum Pseudomonadota; class Alphaproteobacteria; order Rhizobiales; family Beijerinckiaceae; genus Roseiarcus. The sequence goes on along the minus strand of CAVSBJ010000001.1, from coordinate 216,453 downwards.
TCTGCCGCAGCTCCGGTCGCTCGACGCGAGACTGCGGCCATGCCGAGCGCGTCAGTCAACGCCCACAGGGCGGATAAGGCCAAATCGCCGCAACCCGCGTCAGGTAGACAGCCGGCCCGTCAACCGCATGGACGCCAAAGAGGGCCCACAAAGTGAACGCCTCTTCGGTCGCAAACCTCCATCCCGTCGGGGACGACTACGTCGGCGGCGAGGACGGATCCATCGCCTTGGATCCGAGCAACGCGTTCGTAAGTTCGCTCGAGGTTCAAGACATCACAAATCGAGCGATGGCCTATCTTGAAGCCGGATACCCAGTCCACTTTTCCGGTCCGCCAGGAACCGGGAAGACGACCCTTGCCTTTCATGTGGCCGCGCAGCTGGGCCGACCCACGATCCTGCTTCATGGCGATCACGAATTCGGCAGTTCCGATCTCATCGGCCGCGAAAGCGGATACAGCAAGTCACGCGTCGTCGACAATTATATCGGATCGGTGCTCAAATTTCAGGAAGAGGGTCGCGCTCTCTGGATTGACAATCGTATCACGACGGCGTGTCGGCTTGGGCACACGATCATTTACGACGAGTTCAATCGCAGCAAGCCGGAAGCGAACAATCCATTTCTGAGCATCTTATCGGAAGGAGTTCTCAACGTACCCGGGTTGCATGGCCGCGGCGAGGGCTACGTGAATGTGCATCCGAATTTTCGTGCGATCTTCACGTCGAATCTAACGGAATATGCAGGCGTTTACAAAACTCAGGACACGCTTTTGGATCGTATGGTGACCCTGCACCTCAGTCACTACGACCGCGACACTGAAATTGCCATCACGACAAATAAATCGGGCATTGATCTGGACCGTGCCGCCCGAGTTGTTGACCTGGTAAGACTTTGTCGTTGCGAGGGCCAGGATCCTCACTATCCCACACTTCGCGCTTCGATCGCGATTGCGCGGGTCCTGTCGTCACGCGGCGGCGACGCGAGCATCCACAACCCTGTCTTTGTCTGGGCGTGCCGCGACATCCTGAGCCAGACATCGGCTCGTGCGAGCAACGACGGCGCCGTCTCGCCTGCATTCATTGATCTCCTTATGCGTCGTTTCGAATCGAACGACGAAGGAGACGTCGCGGCGCGAGCGAACGGGCGAGCGGGTCGTCACGCGTCGTCTCCGGCGATGGGACGGGCATAACGATGTCCGCGCAGCGACGACCGTCGAGAGGGCTCAACGATCTGCGGACGCTAACCGGCCGGTCGGACATGCAGATTCCTGCTCATAAGGCTTATCTTAGAATCAGCTTTCTCGAGCTGGAACGGGCCAGGCGGATGCAGGAAATCCGTACGGCCCGCGCCCGCTTCGACACCATTGAGGGGCGCTTTCGCGAGATCGATAGCGAAATCGCCGATATCCTTGGAAGTCTGGGGGGTAGCGCGCCTCACGCGCGCCCGGTCGAAAAGCCGCGCAAGTCCGCGGCCGGGCTGCATCCGGCGAAGCGGAGTTTTCGACTTTCATGCTGAAGCGCTGGCGGGAGCTGAACTTGAGCGATGGTCAAGAGAGCGATCAAAGGAGGAGTTCTAAAATGCGACCGAAGAACCAACAGTCTGGACTCCAGCAGGCGGCAATGGCGGAAGCGCCTGCTATAGTCCTGCCCATCCCGCTCGAGTCCGTAGCGTCTCCCGTCGGGAGGATCTCCGCAGCCCGAAGCGCGGTGCGGGAATTCCTTTCGACGGAGCTGGGCGCACGGGAAACCCGGATCACCAAGATTTCTCCGCTGCATCATGGATCGGAGGGGTGGGAGGCAGAAGCGGAGATTATGGTTCCCAATCTCTCCGTCAAGATGCTCAACTTGCCTTTGACGCAAGAAGTCTTCGAAATTGAGCACTATGCCGTCGAACTAGGTCGTGTGGACGAATTTGATCAAGCATAGGCCGGCGGCGAAGCTGACGATCGATCTGAAGTTTTGGGCGGTCTTTTCGCAGCGTAGCGCGACCCGCTTGAAGCGCTTGAGCCGTCCGACGCCCTGCTCGATGCGGGCGCGGGCTTTGTAGAGCGTTCGTGCGAAGAAGGCCGGCTTGTTCTTTTCGTTCGCCTTGTGCGGGATGACCGGAGCGACGCCGCGCGCTCTCGCGGCGTCGCGGTTGGCCTTGCTGGCGTAGCCTTTGTCGCAGATGACGGCGCGCGGCTGAATGTCGGGCCCGATATCGAGCAGGGTTTCGAAGTGACGCCCGTCGGGGGCTTCGCCGCCGGTCAGGTCGAAGGCGATGATGTCGCCGGAGGCGTCCGATTTTGCGTGGATTTTCGTGGTGAAGCCGCCACGCGAGCGCCCGAGCGCCTGGCCTTCTTGCCCCCCTTTGCTCCGGCCGCCGAGACATGAGCGCGCACGGTGGTCGAGTCGAACATCTGAAGGAGATGCGCCGTGGAACTCATGGACGCGAGCGTGTCGAAGAAGGCCTCGAAGACGCCAGCCTTGCTCAAGCGATCGAAGCGCTTCCACACGCTGTTCCAATGACCGAAGCGCTCCGGCAGCGCGCGCCAGCGAACGTTCTCGACGGTGAAAAAATGAAGCGCCTCGAGGAAGCGGCGATCGTCCTCGGCCCTCCGTCCACGCCGAGGCAGGCAGGCCCGGAACACCGCAAGCGTGTGCGCCCAATCGTTCTCATCCATCTTTGTCGACATGGACCCCGGCCCCTGATTCGGTCGGAGTCCTATGAATCACGCCTGATTCACCGCGGGAATCCCAAAAACATCATCTGTCGAAAATTCGTCCACACGGCCTAGAAGTCGACCTGTCGGTCAGATCCTACGGACCCATCGAGCCAAACGAAGAGTAGCGCAATAGAGTCTGCTTTAAATCGCGCCGACGACTGACTCGAGGACAATCGTCGAAACTTGCAAGCCTTCTCTCACCTGACAGCAAGCCACACGGATGGGTCTCCGGAGTATTCTCGATGGGCCTTTATGTCTACGCTGTCGGCAAAGCCGGCGAAGCAGAAACGCCATCGTTGCAAGGCGTCCTTGACCGTTCCGTTTATCGGCTGGAGGCGGCGTCGCTCTGCGCGATCGTGAGCGAATGCCCATTGGACAATGTGCGTGCGGAACGCAAACACATTGCAGCGACCCAACGGGTTCTCTCGGCCGTCAATGCGAAGTTCGATCTGCTGCCGATGGCGTTCGGCACAGTGGCGAAGTCTGAAGAAGTTCTACGCTCGTTTCTCAATGACAAGTACGAAGCGCTTTCGTCGCAAATGAAGCGTGTATCGGGTTCCGTTGAGATGGCCCTCCGGCTAAGCCTCGACGTTCCGGATCCGATCGCCTACCTCGTGGCGCGAACGCCGGCGCTGAAGGCGGCGCGCGATCGAACGTTTCGCGCTCGCCACAAGCCATCCTATGATGACAAGATTCGGTTGGGCCAGCAGTTCGACCAAGCGCTCACACACTATCGCGAGGCCCTAACCGTTCAGGTGCTGGCGACAATTGGCGACTCATGTTCGGAAAGCATCGAGCTTCCGATTCGCGACGAAAAGCAGATCGCCAATCTCGCGATTCTGGTGCCACGCACGGGCCTCGAGGCGTTCGGGGCGGCGATCAGTACCGCGGCTGCGCAAATCGACTACGACGTCGTCTTCAATCTCAGCGGTCCCTGGCCGCCACATAACTTTGTGCAGTTGAACGTGGAGGCCACGTAGGGCCCTCGTTGGGCCGTCGAGCCCGGGAAGCAAGCAAGGGATCGTTTCGGGGCACTCTGTTCGACACCCGACTTTCGGGGTCTTGGTTCCCTTTCTCAAGGGCGCATCCGGACCATTCATCGTTAAAGGAGGCAGCCATGTTTATCATCGACGATCTACTGGCCTCGCCGGCTCGGGGCCTGATGTTCGTCCTTCGGCAGATTAATGATGCCGTCCAGCAAGAGCGCGAGGCGCAGGAGAAGGCGACCATGACTGAGCTCACGGCGCTCCACCGCGAACTCGACGAGGAAAGGATCACGGAAGATGAATTCGACGCGCGCGAACACGTTCTGCTGAGCCGCCTCGATGGGATGAAGAAGGACGGAGATGACAGCGACAGTGGGGGGTCCTGAGGGCGTCTCCAATGCGGCTCGCCCGGGCGCGAATCAGCTCTCTCTCGCCGATGCGCTCGATCGGATTTTGCATCGCGGCGTCTCTCTCCAGGGCAATTTGACCATTGGGGTCGCCGACGTTGATTTGTTGTTCCTCGACCTTCGATTGCTTCTCGGCTCGATCGATGCGATCTGGCCGGATGGTCCTCCGCCAGTTTTGCCGGTTCGACCCCGCACGATTTCTTTGCCCCCTCCTGCGTCCCCGGCGCCCGGGGCTCCGCTGCCTGCGCCATTCGGCCCTCAACCCACGATCGCTGCCCGAAGCCCTGCGCCGCTCCAAACTGGGACTTCTGCCTTATCCACTCAGCCGGTCATCGGCGGTCCGTCGGAGCGCGGATCATCGACAGCGCAAGGGTTGATCCGGCTGGTCCTGACGTTGGTGAAATTGCTGCACGACGTGCTGGAACGGCAGGCCGTTCGGCGTATGGAGGGGGGCCACCTGACGGAGCAACAAATCGATAGTGTTGGGGCCGCGCTTTCCGCGCAAGCCAACGAAATTATGAAGCTGCAGCGGCAGTTCGGCTTCTCCGAGAAGGATCTCTCCCTCGCACTCGACGTCCCTGACGGGGCATACTGAAAGGCAAATCTATGTCCGTCAACCAATCCATGACGCACTCGGTCGACAGCACGAATCTCGCCGATCTCCTGGAACGGATCCTGGACAAAGGCGTCGTGATCGCCGGCGACATATCGATCAAGCTGGTCGAAGTCGAGCTTTTGACGATCCAGCTGCGTCTTGTGATCTGCTCGGTCGACAAGGCGCGCGAACTCGGTCTCGATTGGTGGAACCACAACGGTCGCCAGGATCGGTTGGGGCCGGCGCAAAATGCCTCGCTGCTCGCGATGGATGAGCGGCTGGTCCGGATCGAGCAGGCGCTGGGCGGGATCGCCAAGGCGCCCGTTGAAAGCAAGGAGTACGCGTCATGACCAAGGAAGATCGAGAAGACAAGGAAAACGCGACCGGCGCTGCCGCGTTCACAAAGATCGCGCGCGGCCTGTCGGATCTCTTCACCGTTCTTTCCGATTTCGACCAGCTGCCCCGGCGAGGCCGGCACGAGAAGGACGGCAACGTGTTTGAATACTCGTTCGGCAAGCGCACATTACGCGAAGCTGCGAGTGAACAGGAACCGCGGGAAGACGAGCCGGTCCGGCGCGACGCGCCGCCACGACGTGAACCAAAGCGAACTTCGATTGAGGTCCTTGAGCCCGTCACGGACATGTTCGACGAGCCGAGCGAAATCGTGTTTCTCTTCGAACTGCCTGGCGTAGAGCGCAAAGCTATTCGCTGCATCCTGGACGGCGACATCCTGTTGCTCGAGGCGCGGACCGGCGGACGCCTTTATCGCAAGGAAACGCTGATTGAAGGCAAGCTCGCAGGCGGTCCGCACCTGAAACTGCACAACGGCGTTCTTGAGGTGCGGTTGAGCAAGCATGCGTGAAGCAAAGGTCGATGTGGAATGGGCTCGCGCGCCACAGACAAGCGAGCGGACGGTGAGGATGGCGCGATTGGTCTACGTTCCGGTGGTCCACAGCATCGCGGAGATGGGGTCCGCGGCGGAAGCCTATCAGGCTGCTTTCGCCGCCCGCTATGGCGAACGCAAACTGGCGGAACGGTCGACCGAATTTGACGCGATCTGGCGCGCCATCGGCGAAGGAATCAGGTCGCTTCGGCTCGATCTGAAGCGCGTCAATCTCTATCAGGACAGCTTGCCTATCTGTGGTCACGAGCGGGCGTTGGTTCACGAGATTGCATCGCAGGGAAGTCGAAACCATCAGCTGTTGGAGGCCCTTGCCGACAGCGGCGCCTTGCTTGTCGGAACAGAATCTCCCTCACTCTTGCTCGATGAGTACAGGCTCATTCAGTCGCCTGAACGCACCGAGGCGCAGGGCGCTGCTCTTCTCGACGCCCGCGACCATTTTATCGCAGGTCGCGTCGACGAAACGCTCAGCGAAGACAGGACCGGCATCTTGTTCATCGGCGCGCTGCATCACGTTGCTAAATTCCTACCCAGGCGAATCTCGGTCGAATACCTGGCGATTCGCAATTCCTAATAAGAACGAAGGCAAGCGGAGAGTTCCATGCCCAAGGAAGCCAAGAACGCGAAAGAAGCCACAGACAACCGCGAAAAGCTCCGCCTGATCGTCGTCGAAGCGCGTCGGGAGGACATGGGGCGGGGCATCGCTCGGTTGGACCCCGAAATGCTGAAGGAGATCGGCGGTTCGCCTGGCGACGTGCTGGAGATCGAAGGCCGCGCGACAACGGTCGCCAAAGCGATGCCCACATTCAAAGAGCTGAGGGGCCAGCAGGTCATTCAGCTCGATGGCGTCGGCCGCACCAATGCCGGCGTGGCGCTCGGCCAGAAGGTCGCAGTCAACAAGGTCGTCCATGCCGTCGCCCGTCGTTTGGCGCTTACGCCACTGGGCGGCGGGGCCCTGCAAGATGATGAGATCGAGCATACCGCTCGCCGCCTTGACGGTCTGGCCGTGAAGGCAGGCGATCGGATTCGGATCGCTTTGTTCGCCGGCAGCCATCGCGATTTCAGCGTGGTTCGCACCGAACCTGACGGGCCGGTGATTATTCATCCGGATACGCTGCTACATGTGGATTTTGTCCGAGGGGGCTCATCAGGCCAAACCGAAGCTGCGGCAGAAGACGTTGTCACCTACGATGAGCTCGGCGGCATGGAGCGCGAAATTGCGAAGATCCGTGAAATGATCGAGTTGCCGCTCACTCATCCCGAAATTTTCAAGCGTCTCGGCATGTCGCCGCCGAAGGGCGTCCTGATGCATGGTTTGCCCGGCTGCGGAAAGACATTGCTCGCGCGCGCCGTTGCCCACGAATCCGCTGCGGCTTTCATTTACGTCAGTGGCCCGGAGATTATCCAGAAGTTTTACGGCGAGAGCGAAGCCAAGCTCCGCAAAATCTTCGAAGATGCGGAAAGGCGCGCGCCATGCATCATCTTCTTCGACGAGATTGACGCGATTGCCCCGAAGCGTGAGCGAGTCGAGGGCGAAGTCGAAAAGCGGGTCGTCGCACAACTCCTCGCCCTCATGGACGGCCTGAAAGGCCGTGGCGACGTCATCGTCATGGCGGCGACCAACCGCCCCAACAGCATTGATCCGGCTTTGCGCAGGCCAGGCCGGTTCGATCGCGAAATCGCCATCGGCATTCCCAACGAAGCTGCACGTCACGAGATCCTGGAGATCTACGCTCGCGGCATGCCGCTCGCCGAGAATATCGACGTCACGCACCTGGCGGGCGTGACGCATGGATTTACGGGCGCGGATCTGAACGCCCTTTGCCGAGAGGCCGCTATGGCGGCTCTGCGCCGCCAGCTTCCGGCGATGAGCCTGGATTCCGGACCGATATCCTACGAGGCGCTCGGCGCGCTCGACGTCAGCATGGCTGATTTCAGGGAGGCGTTAAGCGAAGTCGCGCCATCGGGACTGCGCGAAGTCTCGGTGGAAGTGCCGAATGTTCGGTGGGACGAGGTTGGTGGACTTGAGCCGATCAAGGCTGCTCTCAAGGAAGCAATCACATGGCCGTTGAGTCAACCCCACCTGTTTGAGCAAATCGGGTTGCAACCACCACGGGGCATTCTGCTCTATGGCCCCCCGGGTAATGGCAAAACACTGCTAGTGAAGGCGCTGGCATCGCAGAGCAATCTTAACTTTATCTCAATCAAGGGTCCTGAGCTCCTTTCGAAATATGTCGGCGAGTCAGAACAAGGCGTGCGCGAGTTGTTTGCGCGAGCCCGACACGCTGCGCCGTGCATCATCTTTCTCGACGAGGTGGATTCCCTGGCGCCAAAGCGCGGCTTCGACGGCCACTCGCCAGTGACCGACCGGGTCGTCAGTCAATTGCTTACTGAACTCGACGGCGTCGAAGCGCTGAAGGATGTTTGGGTGATTGCGGCCACCAATCGGCTCGACATGATTGACGAAGCCCTCCTGCGTCCGGGGCGCCTCGACTTCCGTCTTGAGGTTACGCGGCCTGATCGTGACGCGCGCGCAGCGATTCTTGAGGTGCATCTACGCAGGAGACCAATCGATCAGAAAATCGATCGCGACAATCTGGCCGAGCTAACGGAAGGGATGTCTGCCGCCGAAGTCCGTTTCCTTTGCGATCGTGCGGCAATGAATGCCATCCGTCGCGAATTTCCCTTGCTCAGCGCCGGATCGGTCGATGCCTCTGCGCTGCGCATCGATCAGCGCGATTTCGACGAGGCGCTGGTCGAGCAAACGGGTGGTTCCGAGCGACCAAAATCGCCGCAGCCAGTTCTCTTTGAGCGATTTGATAATTTTTAGACGCGCAGCGAGGTCGAGTTTGCGAGTTGCCGCCGCTATATGGAGGCTTCTCGACCGGCTGGGACGCTGCGGATAACGAATCCGGGAAGAGTGACGCCTTCGCGCGATGGGCCGGACTTGACAGCCTGCGAGGCTGAACGCCTTACGACACGCGACACGCTTGGAACACGCTGGCATAAATGTCTCGCCCCTCGACGCGGACCGCGCTACGGTAGGCTCAGCAGTATCCGATCCACTAGGTGTTTTGTCCTAGACTTTGATGGGGCGTTCTTATCGAGCGACTCGAAGGATGCGCGATGGGACGGATTACACGGGAGCGCCATCACGACAGCGGCGGCGCGTCGAGCGATAGAGTATAGTCACAGCGGCATGGGATCGGGCGATTGAACCGAACCATCAAGGACGCGACTGTCAAACGCCACCACTACGAAAACCATGATCAGCTCAGCAGGCGTCTCGTCGACTTCGTCAGCGCCTACAATTTCGGACGGCGACTGAAGACCCTCAAAAAACTCACACCCTACGAGTTCATTTGCAAAAGATGGACAATCGAACCAGAATGGATTCAAACTCGATCCAATCCACCAATTCCCGGGACTGAACACGTAAGGAACGCCGCAGCGGGCGCCTTGAGCAAGCCTGGAGGTCGACGTGGTCAAGCGGTGACTGAAGACCTCGCGCTCGCCTCGCGATTCTTTGAGGCGCCCGGCCGCCGACCCTGGGGACTGCCTCCCCCCGCCGCTAACAATGGGGCGGCCGAGAAGCCGCCCTTCGCTTTTGCTCAGCCGATCGCCGCAACCTTCGGCGCGCGCCTATAGGCGAAAGCGAGCCCGGCGAAGCCAAACCCCATCGTCGCCCAGGTCGAGGGTTCGGGGACGCCGCCGCCGCAGGCAAACACGCCATACTTACCTTCGATCGTCAAATCGGTGTGACCTTCTTGATAATTCCCCCTTGAGGCGGACCCTCTCGCGTCGGTCGTCGGCGGCGGCGGCCGCGCCTGAGATAATAACGGTTGAAATCCGACATTGAATGTTAATGAAGCGCGGGTGCAAGATGCGGGGGCATGACGCTGAACAGGATGCCCGCTGAAGCGTCCTCGAACGGGAAGCGCGACTTCGTCCTCGCCAACACCCGGACCATCGCGCCCCCGCTGACGCCCGAGATCAGGCTGAGACTTGCGGATGAGGCCGTGCCGATCTGGAAGAAGACCGAGGACGAACTCGGCGCGATGGGTTTGCCCCCGCCGTTCTGGGCCTTCGCCTGGGCGGGCGGGCAGGCGCTCGCCCGCTACACGCTCGATCATCCGGCGCTGGTCAAAGGCAGGCGGGTCCTCGATTTCGCCGCCGGCTCGGGGCTGATTGCGATCGCCGCGGCCAAGGCCGGCGCGGCGCAGGTCGAGGCTGCCGATATCGACGTCTTCGCCATCGCTGCGATCGAGGCCAACGCCACCCAAAACGACGTCCGCGTCAGGCCGCGCCTCGAAAACCTGATCGGTGCCGACGACGGCTGGGAAGTCGTGCTGGCCGGCGACATCGCTTACGAAAAGGCCTTCGCGGGCGCGGCGATGGATTGGCTCGCCTCGCTCGCGCGCCGCGGGGCGGCCGTTCTGATCGGCGATCCGCGCCGCTCCTATCTGCCGCTTGACCGTCTGGACTGCGTGATCGAATATTCCGTGCCGGTGACGCGCGAACTGGAGGATTCCGAGATCAAGCGGACAGGCCTGTTCCGCTTTTCGGCGCGGCGCCCCTTCTAGCCTCAATTCGACCGCAGCCCCGGGTTAACCCTATCCGTTCAAGATGATCCCGGCCCACCCTCGGAACGGTTGGCCGACGCCAGTGTTTAACTCTCGTACCTCTCGAGGAATTTTCGATGCGCGTTTCACACATCGCCCTCCTTGCCGCCGTGCTGGCGATCCCGTCGGTCGCCACCGCACAGCAGGATGGACCGGTTGGCGGCAGGGTCGGGTCTGATCTCAGCACCTCGATGACGCAGCCAACCCCTTCCGTTGGGGTTGGGTCGCGACCTTTTGGCGGCCCAACTTCCGTCGGGCATCCCGCTGGCTATACGGGCGCGGTGACGCCGGGCCAGCTCGTGCCGGACGAAGTGCAGGTCATGCCTCGACCGGGAGGAATGGGTTCGGCCTTCGTCAATGGTCACCGCGTGCTCGTCGATCCCTCGAATCGGATCCTGCGGATTATCAATTAGCGCTGCGGCAACGCGCTATGATTTGCCGGCCCGCCGCCCGCGGCCGGGCGCATATTTTGCTGGTTCCACCCTTCGTATGTTAATCTTCGAATCTATAAGCGCGACGTCGATCGTTCGCGCAGCATCGGATAGTTCGTTCCCATGACCCAGGAAACCTGTTCAAGCTTGCAGCCGGGCGCGGATCGCGATTCGGCGACGGATATTGTCTACCCCTCGACCATTCCATTCATCATTGTGCATCTGGTGTGCTTCGCCGCGATCTGGACCGGCGTCACTGCGGGGGCGGTTGCGCTCGGCATCGGCCTTTATTGGCTGAGGATCTTCGCCATCGGGGCTGGCTACCATCGCTACTTTTCCCACCGCGCGTATGAGACCAGCCGGGTCTTCCAGTTCGTTCTCGCGGCGCTCGCACAATCGACCTCGCAGAAGAGCGTGTTGTGGTGGGCCGCCAACCATCGCGACCACCATCTCCATTCCGATACGGAACTCGACGTTCACTCGCCGCGGCAGATGGGATTCCTCTACAGCCATGTCGGCTGGATCTTCTCCCGCGGCCAGGAGACGATGAACGTCAACCGGATCGCGGATTTCGCCAAATATCCCGAGTTGATGTGGCTCCACCGCTACGAACAGGTCCCGGCGTTCGTGCTCGCCGTCATCTGCTTCGCCGTCGCCGGCTGGCCGGGGCTGATCGTCGGCTTCTTCTGGAGCACTGTCGCCGTCTATCACGGCACGTTCTGTATCAATTCGCTCGCCCATCTTGTCGGACGCCGGCGCTACGTCACGGGCGACGACTCGCGCAACAACTGGCTTCTCGCCATCATCACCATGGGCGAGGGCTGGCACAACAATCATCATGCCTACCAGAGCAGCGCGCGCCAGGGGTTCTACTGGTGGGAATATGACCCGACCTTCTATCTGCTGACGCTGCTCGAGCGGCTCGGGCTCGTGTGGAATCTGAAACGGCCGACCGCCGAGGTCGTGCAAAACCAGCACCGGCTCGGAAGCCGGGTCATCAGCCGCGCCGCCTCGCAGGTCGCGGACAGCTTCTATCCCGAGCGGATCGCGGCTGCTGTCGCGGCTGCGCTCGGAAACACCGGCTTGGCTGATCTTCGCGCCCGCCTTTCCCAGGCGCAGCCGTTCGCGTCCATGGAAGTGTTCAGCGAATTCAACCTGCCTCACATTCCGACCAAAGCCGAGATTGTCGGCCGCGCTCGGGCGCTGCTGGCGAGCTCGCCTTCGATGGAGGATATTGCCGCGAGGGCGCACGAGCTGCTTCTCGAGGCGGTCGGCGCGAGGCTTGCGACCCTCGCAGCGCAAACGGCTCACTGACCGGCGCCGCCCTCCCCGCCCGCGTCTCCCCGCGGCCCGCCGCCGAGCCAGACAACCGTGTTTTTCGGGTCGAAAATAACGTCTCCGAACAGCCCGAGAAACGAGGCGCCCAGCTGCGCCGCGGGCTCGCGCAGATCGGCGATGCCCCCGCATGAGTTGGGCGGCTTCACGACCAGATGGAAATCCTGCGTTTCGACGATCGGTTTCCCGCTTTCGTTCTCTATCGTCAGCGGACTGCCCTTAATTCGATAGACGGGCCGGTGTTCGCGTCCGTCGCACGTCCAGATGTCGATGTCGTTGATGCGATCGAGCTTGACCCCGCTTCCAACGAGACGATCGAACAGAGCCTGGTTGATGTCGACCGAGTGGGAATAGACGAAATCCTCGTAGCCGGTGTCGATTTGCGCCCAGACGCGGACGTCCCTCAAGCGCAGAAAGACGACCGGGACATTGGGGAGCCCGTCGCCGGTCTTGGAGCGGTCGGAGGAGAAAAAGCCGCTTTGGTCGACAGGGGTCAGGCCACGCGCGATGAGCGCTTCGGGTCGACAGGTTTCCGCGCTCAGGAACGCCGTGCTGTCCGTAAGCTGGACGGTAAACCTGGACAGGAGGTCGTCGCCGATAACCCCGAGCTGCCCTTTTCCCGGCTGAAGCAGGAGGTAATAGCGGGCGAGGTGAAAATCCGCCGTTTCAATGCCCGGAAGCGAAATCGCGGCCTGTCGCCTTGATCCGTCCGGCCCCGAAAACGCCGAAGCCGACAGCGAACTTCGTGTTGCGCCATAGTCCAGCAGGAAGGGGCCGCTCACCCCGTCGGCGGTCAGTTCGACATAGGGTGACGCGCCATTGGGAACACTGACCCTCGCATACGGGCGCCCGCCGCAGAGCGGGCCGTGATTGGGCGCTTCAAGGTCCATGCCGAAGCCGAAAATTGGGACGGCGATGGCCGCGAGGAAGCATGAGAGAATCCTGACGATCGTCATCGGCTTCGATAGGATCGGTTCCCGGGGCGCTGTCAACGGCGCCCGTGCGCCGATCGGGGGCTGACGCGAGGGCCGCGGATCTTGTCCGCGGGCAGGCTATTGGGGCCGGGGAATGTCTCAAAATGCGCCCTCGATCAATTACCGTCTGGGAAGCCTCTATTCGGTGATCACGGCCTTCCTCTACGCGACGCAGGAGCCGTTTTCGTTCCCGGCGGCCAAGCATCTCAACACCTTGCAGTTTGTCGCCCTGACCCAGGTCTCCCTGCTCGTGTCCCTCCCCTTGTTGCTGAGTTGGTCCAAAAGCCGCCGAGATTTCCTCAGCCTGATCCGCGAGCCTATCAACTACGGCTATCTGGCAATCATATTCGCGGTCGGACTGACCGGCCTCCTGCTCTACAATTTCGGCCTCAGCAACGCTCATCCAATCATTATCTCGGCAATCCTCAATCTTTCGCCCTTCTGGGCCGCATTGGTGGCTCTGGTTCTCGCAGGCGTTCCGATCCCGATTTCGCGGACGACGTTCTTTGGCTGTTTCGCCGGCGCGTTCATTGGCGCGATGGCGGTCGCCTGGAGCCAGCTCGGCGACGCCGGGAGCTCAAACATAAGCGCTTTGGCGGACAATTTTGTTCACGGCAGCTGGCTCTATGCGATTCCCGTGCCATTGGCCTCGGCCCTGGGCGGCACTCTGGTCGGCAAATGGTTCGGCGCTTACGACGAATCCGCGGCGATCGCCGCCAATTTTCTCACCGCCAACGTCATCCTGATTCCGGGCTGCCTCGCACTTCTCTATTGGCGGAACGAGCTGAATTTCGATCAGCTGGGCCCGATCGGGCTCATGATCTTCGGCACGATCGTCGCCGCCTCGCTTGGCCGGGTCATGTACCAGATCGCGCTGACCGTCACCGGCGGCGACAACGGCTTTGTCACCATGTTCCTCAACCTGGTCCCGGCGCTGACCGCGTTCATATCGCTCGGGCTGTCCCATTGGGTGGCCGACCTGCACTTCGTCATCGACCTCGGTTTTTTTCTCGGTTCAGGCTTGATCGCCGCGTCGCTGGTGCTGTTTTCGCTGAAATCGTGGCGCCAGCCGGCTCCCCGAGCTTGAGGAGAATTCCGCAGAGAGCCCACCCGATTGCGCTCGAGCGAGCGGCCAGGCCTCCGCAGGGAGGATGCTCAAGTCAGAACCGCGTCGAGCCAGTCGAGCGCGACACGGTTGACCGCCGAGCGGCTTCGCCGCGGCCGACGGTCCGAGCAACGGCGAAGAGCTCTCCGAAGTCGGGTCCGCCGGGTCCGCCGTAAGGGATGTGGGCGAGCGTTCTGTTCGAAGGCGAATTCCTTGGCGGCTTCGGCGCCTGGCCGCAGGCTGCAACCGTAGAATTCGCGCGCCCTGCCGCTGCCGCCCTCGGAGGCTGAACTCAGTCGGTGTGAAACACCTCCTCCGCCATGGCCCACCAATCGCCTTCATTGCGGGAGGCAAGCGGGGCCTGCATCGGGTTGTGGATCGCCCACCATTCCTGTGTCTTCGGGTCAGCCGCTATCTTGGCTGAATCCGCCGTCCAGTCCACGCCGTGATATTCGAAATAGCCGAACAGCAGGTTCTCCGGCTCTCTGAGGAAAATTGTGTAGTTGCGCATGTTGCAGTCGGAAATCTTGGCGAGCACCTCCGGCCATACCGCGGCATGGGTCTTCTTATACTCGGCTATCCGCTCCGGCTTGATGCCGATCACCATGCCCATGCGCTTCATCGCGGTTCCTCCAGTTGTGGGTTTGCACGGCGAAGCCGCTCGCCCTCGCTTTGTCGAGATTCGACTCGACTTGATCCATGGCCTCGCCGCCCCGAGCGTCGCACGCTTTCTCGAGAGGATCGAACGCGAGACCATCGAACCGAATTCGGGTGGCCGCCGAACGCGTCGCGGGAGCGCCGGCAGGGACTCTTCAGAGAAGCGCGTTCAGCCGCCTTGCGAAAGGCGTCGCGACTTCCGCAAGCCGCTGACCCCACCGGTCAAGAAATCCCCTCTGGCTCTCGACCAGAAGATATTCCGCCCGCCAGCGCCATTCGTCGCGATCCTCGCGCAGGGCCTCATGATCCTCCCTGAGGTCAACGAATTCGGCCTTCAACGCCTCAAGCTCGGCCTCGACAATGCGCAGGCGCGTGAAGAGCGAGATGTGCGGCCTTAACTCGGCCGGCGCCGTTGCGTCCGACATACGGGGATCGTGGCGCACAAAGGTTATCGGAGCGCTAATTCGATGATGCGGCGAACTGGCGGATCGCGCTTTGGTGTGTCCTAAGGTCCTGCAAGGTTCAAAGCAGTTGTTTTCAACACTTATGAGCCGGATTTTTTGGCGGAACTGGCGATTGCTTTCAGCTTCGGAAAGGCGCGAGGAGATCTATTGACTGAATTTCACGAGCCCCGCCGCTGGCGAGACTCGGGAGCGGCGGGCGCCCGGATTTTGAGTGGCGACCTCAGAAGGCGGTTATCCTAGCTCGATCATTTCGTCGGCGCGTTTCGTCCAGACGGGCGGAAATGGGTGCATCGTCAAGCAAGCGATCAAATTCATGCCTTGACGTTTCGTAGCATTCACATACCCGATCGAGCAGCGCGCGGCGGTTCATGATTGTCACTCGACCGCGTGCATAGTGGATAGCGCCTACCGTCTGCAAGGCGTTCATCACCAGTGAAACGCTCGGCCGTTGAACGCCAAGCATCATTCCGAGAAACTCTTGGGTCAGCAGAAATTCATCGGACGGCATCCGGTCGCGGGTCATTAGCAGCCAGCGACAGCAACGTTGTTCGATCTTGTGATGGTGGGCGCAGGCCGCCGACTGCGCCACTTGGTTGAAGAAGGCGTGGACGTAGCGAAGCGCTACAGCTTTCAGCGTGGGACTTCGCGCAAGCTCCGTGCGGAATGCCCTGGCGTCCATTTTGAGAGCTCTGCCGGGAACCTGCACGTAGACACTTGACGGCGCGTATGTATCACCAAGGATGACGGGCGATCCCACCATTCCCTCGCTGCCGATCGTGCCGACTTCAACGCCGAAGCCGTCCGCCATTGTCAACACGAGAGAAGCGACGCCATCGATGGGGAAATAGACCTCCTCAATCGGGCGCGCGGCTTCGTAGAGGATTCGCCTATATTCCAATTCGCCTTCTGTCAGATGCGGTCGCAACCGATCGTAATCGTCAGCCGACATGAGCGTGAGCAAACGGTTCGTTCGTTGATCGCGCTTGAGCATCGGATTTCCCAAATTCGGGATCATGCCACCCGCTCTGCGCGCGAGGATTATTCGCCGGACGTTTCCTAGGTCCGCGTAGAGTACATGCTCGTCGGCGACTTGCTCCCACGCGCCCTAGGCTCTGCAGCCTCGAGGTTCGCCAGGGCGGTCGCTTTATCCGAGAACGCCCGAGATAGGTCCGTAGCCATGCTCGCCGCCTCGTCTGTCGACGTTTCCATGTCGCGGAGCACTTCGTAGACCAGCGAAATCAGACGCGAGCGCCGCTCCAGATCGTCGCTCTGAACCAACGGTTGGTTAGGGGAACCAGCTTTCACGATACCCTCCCACGGCACGAGGCGGGAGCGCTAAGGGGTCTCTCAGTCCCCGACGCCCGACATCCCGGTCGGGGATAATTTGGCCTAACATAAATGCAGCGTGACAGCAATACTGGCACACATAAATAGTTTCACTTTCGTCCGATTCCGGACAGACGGCTGCAAGGTCCAGCAGTACAAGACGTCGGATCTTCGCCTCGGAGAGGAATTCAATCACAATCTCTCCGTGGCCTTTATCCGAAAAGCGGAGCTTTCCGGACAATTAAGGTTGAAGTGACCTATTTGAATCGAGCCTTCGGCAGTTGACGGGAGCTTCATCGACATGACTTCGAAAAAAATAGGCCAAGAGAACGGTGAAAATGGGCGGAACGATGCCATTCCAGATCGTGATTGAGGCCGAAGAACTTAATAACCGGGAGACAATATTATGTCTGCGGGTTGACACGGAACTCGTCGCTAAGAATCTGACAACAGCGCAGATGAAGTTTCTTATTAGCGAAATACTGGATCGCTTTGTCGGGTCAGATGCGTGGAAAGAGCCTGAAAGCATTGAGAGACAGTTGCACTGACGCCTCGGCATCCAAGAGCCAGAAAATCTTGCTTACGCGGTCAAGTTGGACTTCGGGTATTGGCGCTCGCCATGACCGGCGCTACAGCCTGCGGACGCGATGACTTTGCTCGTCGGCTTCGCAAGGCGCAACGTGGGCGCTCGTGGCCCGCGCGGGAATGCCTCTCACGTAAAACTTTGACGACATAGCGCTGACACGAATTGTGGCGAACAGACCGCGGCCCTCATAAGCCTCTCGTTTTTGCGGGGGTTTTTGGCAAGCGCGGTGGAGATCGAACCCACGATCCTCTGATTAAAGTCGGGCATAAAATTTGTCCGCGCTGCCGGTGCGGCCCCTCGATCCGCCAAACCTGATCGATCTCCCGGCAGCTATCCGGTGCTCGACGAACAGGTGATGCAAACCGGATCTAGTTGAAAGGTGTGGTGCAAGAGAGGATTGAACTCTCGATAGCGATCGGTGATAATCGCTCGTGGAATGACCAGCCCGGCTGCCGCGCCAAGGCCCTGAAGCGCTCTTGCGACCATGAACGCGCCATGTTCTGCGAAAGAGCCGCGAGGACCGACGCCAGAACAAACAACAAAATTCCAAATGCGAGCGGTCCGCGTCGGCCGAACCGATCGGTCACGGGTCCGTAGAAAAGTTGTCCGATAGCGGCTCCGCCGACGAACACGGAGAGTGATGTTTGCATCGTGGCGGGGTTTGCTCCGAGAGAACGTCCGATGTCGCGGAAGCCCGGCAGATACAGGTCGATCGCCATCGCATCGAAGGTCGGTGATGACACCTAGAGCATTTTCCGTTCACGTTGCATCGTAACCTGCAGCGGCGAGATAGTTGGCGCATTCTTGTGGGGTGAAGCGGCGCAAAGCGTCGGCGATGGCTTGCCAAAGGTCGGGAATGGTTCGCGCTTCGGCGGCGCGCAACGCGGCCTTGAGCTTGGCGAAGGCCATTTCTATGGGATTGAAGTCGGGACTGTAAGGCGGCAGATATCGCAGGCTCGCGCCGGCGGCTTCGATCGCCTGTCTGACGCCATGGACCTTGTGGGCCGGCAGATTGTCCATGATGACGATGTCGCGTGGCCGCAACTCCGGAACGAGCGCCTGTTCGACATAGGCGAGAAAGGCCTCGCCGTTCATCGGCCCATCGAGGACCATGGGCGCAGCGATCCGGTCGTGACGCAGGCCCGCGGTGAAGGTGGTGGTTTTCCAATGGCCGTGTGGCACGGCGGCACGGCATCGCTCGCCCCTGGGCGCACGACCGTAAAGGCGCGCCATCTTGGTGTTCGCGGCGGTCTCGTCGATGAAGACGATGTGCGTCGGATCGAGGTCGAGTTGTCCCTCAAACCACGCCTCGCGCGCCGCGTTCACCGCGCTGCGGCGCTGTTCGGCGGCGTGCGCCGTCTTTTTTTGCGCGTGATCTTGCGGCGTTTGAAGAACCGCCAGAGTGTGCCGATGGCGACGGCGATGCCGCGCTCCTTCAGCCGCTCTCGCAGTTCTGAAAGCGTAATGTCGCTCTTGGCGGCCACGGCCGAAAGGATCAGTTCGGCATGCGCCTCGATCCGTTGCGAATGGCGGTCCCCGCCCTGGCGCTTGGGCCTAACATCGCCTTCGCGTCGTTCCTGCGCCCGCCACCGGATCGCGCTCGACGCACTGACGCCAAATCGCTGCGCCGCCGCCCGACACGACAATCCGCCCTCAATTGAGCCAACGACACGCCTGCGAAGATCAACGGATAAGGATCTGGCCATGCACGCCAGCCCCCTTCGCCGGCAAGAAGCATGAATCAGAACCAAGCCGATTCGGGAATCCCACACGATTCAATCAGACAGGAAAATGCTCTAGAACCACAATCAGCGGCAGCGTAGGGGTGGGGTATCCGTCGGAATTCATGCAGTCCTCGCGGCAAATTGAGAGACCAGCTTCCACGGCGCACACCGGCGTGGTAATCAGACTAATCAGTCGGAAATAGTTATGCGACTGATCAGTTGGAAAAGCAAGGGGCTGGGTTTGACGCGGAAAAAGGAAATTGATCGGGATCGGATTCTGGATGCCGCCGAGCGTGTGATCCTCGAATCCGGAGGCCGAAATTTCACGCTCGATGCCGTCGCCGAGCGTGCGGGGATCAGCAAGGGCGGTCTCGTCTACACTTTCGCGACCAAGGATGGATTAGTCCGCGCGGCGTTGGAGCGGGAAGTAACGCGCTTTCAAGAAGCGGTGCGCCAGCGGCTTGGCGGCAGGCCGGTTGAGCCTTTCGAATTGGTTCTAGCCCACATCGACGAAGCGCTCGATGAGGACGACGCCGCGACGCGCAAGGCGGTTTTTCTCGTAACCGCGTTGGTGCACGCCCCCGATATGATGGAACCTGCACGACGGTATTATCGCGCGCTGCTCGATCCGCTCCTGTCTTATTCCGGCGCCGCCCATCGCGTTCGTAACGCCCTGCTTGCCGTTGAGGGAATTTTCCTGCTCCGAGGACTAGGCTTCGTCGAGGTCTCGGCGGAGGAGCACAAATCCGTCCTGCTCCACGCGCGAGACATCGTCGCCGGGGTGCTGGCCGGACGTTAGGCGTGCGAGGCCGAACATCCGAGTTAGCAGTACTTTGGCAGATTATTCGAGGCGTCTTGGGAGGGCTGGCCTGCAACGGGGATATCGATATGGCGGCGCGCGAGCGAGAATGGCGAGCACGGCGCGCCGGATCGCGGGCAGCGTCGGCTTGGGCGGCCCTTGGCGGATTTTTTTTCCCCCGCTCGCCTCCGCGAGGCGGCGGCTTTGCAGGTAGGCGTAGGCGATCATCGTCATGAGCGTGTGGCGGTGCAGGCCATGCCAGGATCGGCCTTCGAAGTGATCGAGGCCGAGTTCTTCCTTGAGCCGCTGGTGGGCTTGCTTGCAGATCCCGCGCGCCTTGATCGCGGCGGGGAGCCACACCGGTCCGCAGTATTGGTGGTGGTGACGGCCCCGCCGCCGAAAGTTCACCTTTACGACGGCCACCCGCTTCCGTTCTTTGCCAGGCGTTGAAGTACGTTTAACCTGGTCACAAAGTGACAGGAAGGCGAACGACAAAACGAAAGCAACCAAGATGACGGCGGCGCAGATCGCGGAGGCGCAACGGATGGCGCGAAAGTGGAAGCCGAAGTGACGCCATGCCGACCTCATCGAAACCGCCGGCGCCCTACAAGCCCGCGCCCACCAAGCTTCCAATCGGCGACCTTGTGATAATTTCCTGCTTCTTCGCCTTCTTCGCTTGGCTCCTCTTTTCCCTTGGCTTGTTGCTCTGGAACACCCGCGCGGATATTGCCCCCGCCGTCGCTCGTTTCTTCGACGGCGCCCTCTACGATATTGTCTTCGGCTTCATTCGGGGCGTCGTCATTGTCGCACCGATCCTCCTCATTCCCGTTGGTGAGAAAAAGTTCATGCGCATGCGGAGTAAAGGCTGGACAACCCCGCCCGCCGCGCACGTTGCCGAACTGATACGTTAGCGGTTCGTCAGCTGGACGCTCTACGGCGCGAGCCTCGGCCTCTTCTTCCTCTACGAAAACCCCGTGCTGGGCCGATGGCTTCTGTCGCCCGTGGGCTGAAATCTTATTTCGGATCATGAGCGGCGACGTCCAGCTTCCGGGCGTCGGCGCCGTGAAAGCCTGGGATAGTGCACATTAGCAGTTTCACCCTATCGCTCCTGGGCCCGCCGAGGCCGAGGCGCAGGCGCCCATCGACCTCCATGAGCTGAATGGCGGTGGACGCCCACCCTGATCCGCTCGAGTTCAAATCACCAGTGATCGAAGGCGGGGCAAGAGATGGCAGGGCCGTCATTCATTGCGCGGCCGCGGCCGTTTCAGCCGCTTCAATCCACGCGGGGCGGCCGGAGGCGAGGGCGACCCACCAGTACTCGGGACCATGTGGTCGACGACAAGCCGCAGCCGGCCGCCCGCCTCCTTGGGGAACACGAGCACGCCGAGGTAGTAGCGCTTGGGCTCGCGGCACCGTTCGCTCACGTCGCGTATCCTCTGCAAGACGTCGCTGTCGCCATCGAGATAGATCTTGCGACTTTCTGACCGAAGACGGTCGCCGTGGCGCGACGACCGCGCCACCGGGCGCCCGGTGGAACTCCTCGTGGCCTGATCATCGCCGTCGTCAGCAACAGCATCCTCACCGGGCCCGCTCGCATCATCGGCAGGCTCGCGGCTCGTCAGTTCCCCGGCGGGGTCCCACCCATCGCCCTCTTGGGGCGCGAAGCCGACATCGTACCCCGCGAAGAGTCCGATGTTCCAGGGAGCATCTGCTCTACCCGTGAGCCTCGCGCGGCGGCGAGGGACTGAGGGCGGCGACCCGGGGTATTTGTTACGTCTAACCATAGAGTTCTCCAAGTTCGGTGGCGGTGACGCCAGGCTCCGCGAGGCCGACCCCCCAGAGGGGGAGTGCTTCCCCGGGCGGCGTCACCGCATGTGGCGGCCCGGAGAAGGGGAAGCTCGAAGGTCAGCGAGTACGGTCGCGGGCCCGACGCAGTGAGCGGAAGCGGGGTCATGCGCATGGACCTGCGGGAGGCCGAACCACGCCATCTCGCTCGGACCGAGGAACGGCGCCTGATGCCCCACCCGCAGAGCAGTTCGGTCTGCCAGGCGGCCTCTGAGCCGGGTGCAGCAACCAGGTGGCCTCCCCGATGCCGGCCACTCATCCCCAGTTGTTGCCGAGATAGTCCGAGGTGCGAGGAAGATGACCTTGCGCAAGCCGCGAACAGGCCGCTGAGCCAGACCGCGAAGCGTCAACGGCAACGTCGCGCCGGCCACGGCCAGCGCCTTGACGAGGGTCCGCCCTGCCCGGCCTCAGCGGGGCCGCCCATCGTCAGCAGCATGGCCGCACGTCCTCGCCCCGGATGAGCCGAACGAGTTCCCGCCAAGCGTCCTGCTTGGCCTCGGCGACCGTGAAGGACCAATTGGTGAGGATGTCCCCGTCCGGGCAGCCACAGTAAGGTCGGATGGTCCAGCCCCACCCGGGCTCCTTGCCTGGGGTGCCATAAACGATAACGCTGTAGGGGGCCCACTCGAAGCCGAAGGGAGGGTCGAAGACGCCCGCGATACCTGGAAGTTTGAACCAGTTGGCTTCGTCGGCGTAGGCCAGCCTCGCCTTCCGTGGGTTCATGTCGTTGTCGATTGTCCTCGTCATGCGTCGTCCTCCTTTCATCGTCGTCGTTGTCAAATGGTGCTGCGCGCAGCACCATTTGCTACGGAACAGGTCAAGTCGCGTCGTACTCAGGCCGCCTGCGCTTTCTCGGCCTTGAGCCTCGCAATCTTTGCCGGCCAACGCCCCGTTGCAGCGCCTTGAGCCTGTCCGGAGACATGCGCTCGGCGATCACCCGGGCAAGGTTGCGACGCTGACCCGCTCCTAGCGCGCGATCTGCTTTGACTGAATTGCGGGGGATTCCCAAGAGGGCGCGAGTTAGATTCAAATCTGCTGGCTGGGCTTGGAGGCCAGCAGGGATGGCTCGAGCTTATTCTTTGGACCTGCGCGAGCGGGTGATGGCGGCGGTCACGGCGGGTCAGTCCTGCCGTTCGGCAGCCAGGACGTTCATGATCAGCGTGGCGAGCGTCGTGAAGTGGTCGCAGCGCCAGCGCGCTATCGGCAGTCCGGCGGCGCTGAAGATGGGCGGGCGCAGGCCCTATCTTGTGGCGCGTGAGCGCGATTGGGCTCTCTCGCGGATCGCCGAGAAGCCGGATCTCACGCTGCGCGCTCGGCTTAAGGAGCTGGCCGACCGCGGCCTGGTGGTGAGCTATTACGCGCTTTGGCATTTTCTCCAGCACGAAGGCGTGACGTTCAAAAAAAAGCCAGGGACTGTCGGAAATCTTGTGCGCGGGGCCGGGTTTCCATCAGGTTCTGACGAAGCGATCGCCGAACATGATGGCGAACTGGGTCTTAGCCTCGGCCCATTCGCGGGGCGGCATTTTCCATTGCTGAGCGACTTGGCGCAAGACCAGGAAAATGAGCTTGGTCGCCGCCTCGTCGCTGGGGAAATGGCCTCTCGCCCGCACGGCCCGTCGCAGCGTGGCGTTCAAGGCCTCGATAGCATTCGTGGTGTAGACGATTTTGCGCACGGCCGGAGCGAAGGCGAAGAACGGGATGACCTGCTCCCATTGCCGCCGCCAGATCTGGCCGATCGCCGCGTATTTGCCGCCCCACGGGCCGCCCTCGAAGGCCTCGAGCGCCTTGCGGCCGGTTTCGGCGTCGGCGGCGCGGTAGATTTTCCGTAGCTCGGCGACGACGGGCTTCCGGTCTTTCCAGGACACGAAATCCAGCGAATTGCGGATGAGATGGACGATGCAGGTTTGAACCGCGGCCTGCGGAAAGACCGCCTCGATCGCCTCCGGAAAGCCCTTCAGGCCGTCGACGACGGCGATCAGGATGTCCTCGACGCCGCGGGCCTTCAGCTCGTTCATCACCTTGAGCCAGAATTTGGCGCCCTCGGTCGTCTCGATCCAGAGCCCGAGAATGTCCTTCGTTCCATCTGCTGCGACGCCAAGCGCGAGATAGACAGCCTTGTTGCGGACCAGGCCTTCGTCGCGGATCTTGCGTCGCGGATCTTGACCCTGATGGCGTCGAAGAAAACCAGCGGATAGCTCGTTTCCAGCGGCCGGTTCTGCCATTCGGCCACGGTCTCGAGCACGGCGTCGGTGACCGTCGAAATCAGGTCCGGCGACACCTCCAGCCCGTAAAGCTCCAGGAGATGGCCCTGGATCTCGCGTACCGTCATGCCGCGCGCGTACATCGACACGATCTTGTCGTCGAAGCCGGGAAACCGCCGCTGGTAGCGCTGGATCAGCTTCGGATCGAATGTGCCTTCCCGATCGCGCGGAATGCGGATGTCGATCTTGGCCGTCTCCGTCAGGACCGTCTTCTTTGAAGAGCCGTTGCGCCGGTTCTGGGACCCCTCGGCGGCCTCATTGTCGAGATGATCGTCCAGCTCGGCGTTCAGCCCCCGCTCCGCCAGAGCCTTCTTCAGCTCATCGAAAAGACCGTCTTTCGAAAACACAGCCTTCGGGTCGCGGCCAGCCAAAAGATCGTCCAGCGTGTCCTTCTTGATCGCCATATTCGCCCTCCATCGGCGCGATTATGGCCCCACGCACGAAATTCCTGACAGTCCCCCGGATCGCCTTTCAGGACACGTCTCTGGTGGAATGGTGATTTCGACGAATCGTCGCACCATGGCGCGCAGAGTACGACTCCACAAGAAAGGGGTCATCGCTGCGAAGCGTGTGGAGAAGGAGCTTTCGGCTGAGTTACCCCTGCGTTACCCAGAGCCAAACCGAAGCCCGCGATCCTCAGCTAAAATATTGATTTAATTGGCGTCCCGGAGAGGACTTGAACCTCTGACCCCAGGTTTAGGAAACCTGTGCTCTATCCAGCTGAGCTACCGGGACCCCGATTAAGCGCCAGGGCCCAGGACCCTATGGACAGGGCAAGCCCAAACGCGGCATGCCCATAGCATGAATTATCGCTTTGCGCATCGCAACCGCGCATCGTGCGCCGACGCCAAAAGCAGGCTCCGCGCGCCCTGCTTGGCGCTCTGGGCCATCGTTCTCGCCTCCCCGTGCCTTGCGGCTTGCGGGCGGCCGGCCGGGCGCGTGCAAGCGGTCAGCGTCGACGAACGCCTCGATATCGAACTCAGCGATGGCCGCATCGCGAGGCTCGGCGGACTGGACATGCCCAACGCCGAACGCGCGCCAGAAACAGCCAATTCCGCGCGTGGATTTCTGAGCGCCCGGCTGCTCGGGCGGGAGGCGGACCTTGTTCAATTGGCCGGCGGAACCGATCGCTGGGGCAGGACGGTCGCAGATCTCGTCGTCGCCGATCCGGGGGACGGAACCGCCGGCTCGACCGCTGCGGCGCTGCTCACGGCCGGCTATGCCCGGGTGCGGCCTGAATTCGAGACTCGCGGCTGCGCCGCCGAGCGGCTGGCGATCGAGGAGCAAGCGCGCCAGGAGGAAAGAGGAATATGGCGCGATCCGCAATTCGCCGTGATACAATCGTCCAACTTGGAGGAGCTCCGCCGCTGGGCCCGCAGATTTGTGGTGGTTGAAGGCATGGTGCGAAGGGTTGGCTTCGCGCGGTCGCGCATTTATCTTGAGCTCGTCCCGCGCGACGGTCCGACGATCGTGGTCGCGCGCAAGCTGGAATCGGCCTTGGCGCGAGCGGGACGGCCGGTCGCCGCCATGGTCGGACAGACGATCAGGGCGCGCGGCGCCCTCGACGAGCGATTCGGCCCGAGAATCGAGGTCGCTGATCCTTCAATGATCGAACTCGCGCGCCGCGCCGACGTGTCAGGAGAGGCCAAGCCCCGTCAATGAATGGTCCGCCGGATAATCTGGGGCGCACGTTTGCGTTCTGGCGCGGCCAGCGCGCCCTGATCGCGCTTATGGCCGGTCTGGCGCTGGCCTTAACGGCTTGCGCTTCGATCGATCCGCCGCCTGCGCCTGCCGACATCGCCCCGACGCCTGTTCCACGCCCTGCTTCGGCCGACAAGCCAAACCCGGAGCGTAAGCGGCTGATCGAGGCGTTCGGCGGCGTCTACTCGGCTCCGGCGACGCAGGCCTATCTCGACGGGGTGCTCACGAAGATCGCGCCTCCGTCGGACGGCACGGGACCCTCATACCATGTCATCGTGCTGAATTCGCCAATCGTCAACGCTTTCTCCCTGCCCTCCGGGGATATCTTCGTCACCCGCGGCCTTCTGGCGCTCGCCGAGGACACATCGGAAATCGCCGCGGTCATGGCGCATGAAATCGGCCATATCACCGCACGCCACGCCGCCCAGCGAGCCGAGTTCGAAAAGACGACGGCGCTGTTCTCGCGCGTCAATTCGCAAGTGCTTGCCCAGCGCGAGGCTCAGGACGAGGTCGAGGCGCGCTCGAAGCTTGCGATTGCCCGCTTTTCCCGCGAGCAGGAATTCGCTGCCGATCAGATCGGCATCAGGACCATCGGCAGGGCGGGATACGATCCTTACGGCGCGGCTCGATTTCTCACCGCGCTCGGCGAGTGGAGCGCGCTACGCGCCTCGGTCTCGGGCGCCGGCTCCGCCAATCGCCCGGACATGATGGCGACCCAT
This sequence comes from uncultured Alphaproteobacteria bacterium, assembly GCA_963726105.1. Lineage (GTDB taxonomy): Bacteria > Pseudomonadota > Alphaproteobacteria > Rhizobiales > Beijerinckiaceae > Roseiarcus. The sequence continues at coordinate 190,313 of CAVSBJ010000001.1, read as the reverse complement.
CCCTCGACGCCGGAGCGCATCGCCCAGGCGACCGAGGCGGCGCGGCAATTCGGGCCGCCCGGAACTGGCGAAACCGGGCGCAACGCCTATCTCGCCGCCATCGACGGCCTTGCCTTCGGCGACGATCCATCCCAGGGCGTGGTGCGCGACAACGCCTTCATTCATCCAAAACTCGGTTTCGCCTTCAAGGCCCCAGATGGCTTCACGCTCGACAATCAGTCGGCTGCCCTGATCGGCGTCGGCGAAACGGGCGGCGAGGCGCTGCGCCTCGACAGCATCGCGATTCCGGAATCGACGCCTGTCACCAGCGCCATCGGTTCGGACTGGATCGACGGCGTCAAGACGACCTCGATCGAACCCAAGAAGATCGACGGAATGGAAGCCGCCACGGCGATCGCCCGGGGCGACCAGTGGAGCTTCCGCCTCGGCGCCGTGCGCCTGAACGGGCGGCTCTATCGGCTCATTTTCGCCGCCCACGATCTTTCGCCCGCCGTCGATACGCGGTTCATGGCCTCGCTCGATTCGTTTCGTCTGATAAATCCGCAGGATTCGGCATTGGCCACGCCCGAAAAGATCAAGATCGTCGAGGCGACGAACGGCGACACCGCCGAAACGCTTGCCGCGCGGATGGGCTTCCTGCCCCAATGGCTCGATCAGTTCTTGATCCTCAATGGCCAGGAGCGGGACGCCGCTCTCGTTCCCGGCCAGCGCTACAAGGTCGTCGTCCGTTGAGCGCCGCGGCCGGAAGGGCAAGCGCGCCCAAGCGCCTCACGGGTCGCCTTGTCATCGCCACTCACAATGCCGGCAAGCTGAGAGAGTTCGACCAACTGCTGCGGCCTTTCGACCTCACGTTGCTGGGCGCTACGGCGCTTGGCCTTGAGGAGCCGGAGGAGACCGGCTCGACTTTTCGCGACAACGCCGTGCTGAAGGCGCGCGCCGCTGCGCAGGCTTCCGGGCTCGTTGCGCTCTCCGACGATTCCGGCCTTTGCGTCCCGGCGCTCGACGGGGCGCCCGGCATTTATTCCGCGCGATGGGCCGGCCCAACGAAAGACTTTGGCGCCGCGATGGCTCGCGTCGAGAGCGAACTCGAGGCGCGCCCGGCGCCGCGTCCATGGCGGGCGGCTTTCGTCAGCGTGCTGGCGCTCGCGTGGCCGGATGGCGCGGATGACGCTTTCGAAGGCCGGGTGGACGGCGTCCTTGTCTTCCCGCCGCGCGGGACTGCCGGATTTGGCTACGATCCGATCTTTCGTCCGGACGGCCATGACCGAACCTTCGGCGAGATGAGCCCGGAAGAAAAGCACGGGCCGGCTGACGGCTCGCTTGCGCTCTCCCATCGCGCCCGCGCGTTCCAGAAGTTCGCGCTCGCGCGGCTGTGAGCCCGGCCCCGGGGGTGGCCTCGGGCGGCGGCTTCTGCCAAAAGAGCATGCCCGGAGCTGTCGGGCGGAAGGACGGGGGTCCACGATGCAGGTAGAAGAGACCGCTATTCCAGAGGTCAAGATCGTAACTCCGAAGAAGCACGGCGACGCCAGGGGATTCTTCTCCGAGGTTTACAATCGCGCAGACTGGGACAAGGCGGGCCTTCACTTCACCTTTGTGCAGGACAACCATTCCTTTTCTGCCGCAGTCGGCACCTTGCGCGGGCTACACTTTCAGACGCCGCCATTCGCGCAAGACAAGCTGGTGCGCTGCGCGCGCGGCCGGATTCTCGACGTGGCCGTTGACGTCCGCCGCTCGTCACCGACCTTCGGCCGCCATGTCGCGGTCGAACTGTCGGCAGAAAACTGGCGCCAGCTGCTGGTTCCGATCGGATTTGCGCACGCTTTCATCACTTTGGAGCCCGACGTCGAAGTCCTTTACAAGACGACCGCGCCCTATTCGGGCGCCAACGACCGGGGGGTCGCCTGGGACGATCCGGCGATCGGCATCGACTGGCCGTCCCCGTCTGGCGGCCCGGTTCTTTCCGACAAGGATCGCCGTTTGCCTCGGCTCAAGGACGCTCCGGAACTGTTCGAATGATGAGGATCGCGGTCACCGGATCGAAGGGCCAGGTGGCGACGTCGCTCCTTGAGCGCGCCGGGGCCGACGCCGAGATCGTCGCGCTCGGCCGGCCGGCCTTCGACCTCGCCGACCGCGCCGCCGTCATGGCCGGACTCGAAGCGGCGCGCCCGCACGTCGTGGTCAGCGCCGCCGCTTATACAGCGGTCGACAAGGCGGAGGCGGAAGAGGCCGAGGCTGTTCGAGTCAACGGCGAGGGGGCGGGGCATGTCGCGGAAGCCGCCGCGCGGCTCGGCGTTCCCCTTGTGCATCTCTCGACCGACTACGTCTTCGACGGCGCGCTGGACCGCCCCTATCGGGAAGACGACCCAACCTCCCCTACTGGCGCTTACGGGCGCTCCAAGCTGGCGGGCGAAAGGATGGTCGCCGAACGCTGCGAGAATAGCGTGATTTTACGCACCGCCTGGGTCTACAGCCCTTTCGGGGCCAATTTCGTCCGCACGATGCTGAGGCTCAACGAGACGCGCGACGAGGTTGGCGTGGTCGCCGACCAGCGCGGCAATCCGACATCGGCGCTCGACATCGCCGACGCCCTGATCGCCATCGCCGCAAGGATGAACGACGACGCGTCGCCGGCGCTCAGGGGCGTCTTTCACATGACCGGCTCGGGCGAGGCGACCTGGGCCGATTTGGCTGAAACCGTCTTCCGTGAGGCCGCGGCGCGAGGCCGGCGTGTGACCCGCGTCAGGCGCATTGCGACATCCGACTACCCGACGCCTGCCCAAAGGCCGGCGAATTCGCGCCTCGACAACGAAAAGCTTGCTCGCGTATACGGCGTCAGGCTGCCGGAATGGCGCCAGTCGGTGGCGGGTTGCTGCGACCGCCTGCTGTCATGATCGCCGGAACGAGCCGCCGTCCAGGCGGACGATTGTAGCCCGAAATTCATTCAGAGGTCCTCATGCAGCGCAAAGTGCTTGTGACCGGCGGCGCGGGATTCATCGGCTCGGCCGTCTGCCGGCGCCTGGTGGCCGACGGCGCCTCGGTGCTCAACCTCGACGCGCTCACCTATGCCGGCAACCTGCAATCGCTGGCGATGATCGACAATGCGCCGAACTATCGCTTCGCCAAAGTCGACATTTGCGACCGGCGCGCGGTCGCCGAGGCGTTCGAGACGTTCGCTCCCGATCAGGTCATCCATCTGGCCGCCGAGAGCCACGTCGATCGCTCGATCACAGCCGGCGACGCGTTCATCCAGACCAATATCGTCGGCACCTTCTCGATGCTCGAGGCGGCGCGAGCCTATTGGCAGGCGCTGCCGCCTGAGCGGCGGGACGCGTTTCGCTTTCTGCACGTGTCGACCGACGAGGTTTACGGATCTCTGGAAGACGAGGGCGCGTTCGTCGAAGAGACCCGTTACGATCCGAGTTCGCCCTATTCCGCCTCCAAGGCGGCGGCGGACCATCTGGTCTCGGCCTGGGCTCGAACTTACGGCTTCCCGGCTGTGATCTCGAACTGCTCGAACAATTACGGCCCCTATCATTTTCCTGAGAAACTCATTCCGCTGATCATTCTCAACGCCGTCCACGGCAAGCCGCTGCCGGTCTATGGCGCGGGAGCCAACGTGCGCGACTGGCTCTATGTCGAGGACCACGCGCGGGCGCTCGATGTCATCGTGACGCGCGGGCGGATCGGCGAAAAATACAATGTCGGCGGCCGCAACGAACGGCGCAACATCGACGTGGTGCGGCGCATTTGCGCAATCCTCGATGAGCTTCGGCCGAGGCCAAGCGCGCACGAATCCCTCATCGCCTTCGTCGCCGACCGGCCGGGGCACGATCTGCGCTATGCGATAGACGCCGCCAAGCTCGAACGCGAGCTTGGCTGGCGTGCGCAGGAAACGTTCGAGAGCGGCATCGAGAAGACGGTGCGCTGGTATCTCGACAACGAATGGTGGTGGCGCCCTCTCAGGGACAAAGTCTACGCCGGCGAGCGTCTCGGCGTGATCGCCGACACCGGTACGATGGCATAGCGACGAACAGGGTTTTTGCGCAAATGAAGGGCATCATTCTGGCGGGCGGGGCAGGCACGCGCCTGCATCCGATCACGCTCGCCGTCTCCAAGCAGCTGGTCCCCGTCTACGACAAGCCGATGATCTATTATCCGCTGTCGGTCGTCATGCTCGCCGGGATCCGCGAGACGCTGATCATTTCGACGCCGCATGATCTGCCGATGTTTCGCCGCCTCCTTGGCGATGGCTCGGAATGGGGCATCCGCATCGACTATGCGGAGCAGCCCGAACCGAACGGATTGGCGCAGGCTTTCGTTATCGGCGAGGAATTCGTGGCCGGCGAGCCGGCCATGCTCGTGCTCGGCGACAACATCTTCTACGGCGCGGGCTTGAGCGAGCAGCTTCGTCGGGCCTCCCGACGCGAGCAGGGCGCGACCGTGTTCGCCTACCACGTGCCCGATCCCGAGCGCTACGGGGTGGTCGAATTCGATTCCACCGGCCGAGCCATATCGATCGAAGAGAAGCCCGCCGCTCCCAAATCTCACTGGGCGGTGACCGGCCTCTACTTTTACGATTCCCGCGTCGTCGAGATCGCCAAGAAGCTCAAGCCGTCAGCGCGCGGCGAGTACGAGATCACCGACGTCAATCGCATCTATCTCGAGGCCGGGGCGTTGAGCGTCGAGCGGATGGGACGCGGCTTCGCCTGGCTCGACACCGGGACGCCGGACTCGCTGATCGACGCCGCAAGCTTCGTCAGGACGCTCGAGCAGCGACAGGGCACCAAGATCAGCTGCCCGGAGGAGATCGCCTTCGACCTCGGGCTCATCGACGCCGCCCAGTTCAAGCGCCTCATTGCCCGCTTCGGCAAGAGTTCGTACGGGCAGTATCTTCAATCCGTGCTCGAAGAGCGCGGTCAGGGTTCCGGCGCGGCGCTGATTTAGGGCGCACGGGTCCACCTGCGGGCGCGGCCGGCGCGATAGCCGCCGATCGCGTGGACCCCCGTTGCGTGAATGGAACGAACTGCGCCACAATTATCGGTCAGATATGCGGCTCGAAGCTTGATCGGGGTCAACCGACGGGCGAACGCGTGGCGCTCGCTGGCAACCTTGTCGTCGAGCCGGTGCTTCAAACCGCGCCTTGGAGCGGAAGGGATAAGGACAGGACCGATGACCGAGAAGCGGCGACGCGACGAACCGCAATCCGGCTTGCCGAATGGCGGCCCCGCCTCCAACCTGAAGCGCGCGCTCAAATCGATCGTCACGGTGCAGTCCCAAATTCCCGAGGACGCCTTCACCGCTCAGACGCTGGGCGAGCAGCGCTCGGGCAGCGGCGTCGTGATCCGCGAGAGCGGCCTTGTGCTGACGATCGGGTATCTCATCACCGAGGCCGAGCATGTCTGGCTCGCCGACGCTGAAGGCCGGGTCACGCCGGCGCACGCGCTTGCGATCGATGCGGAGACCGGCTTCGGCCTCGTCCAGGCGCTGGGCGAGCTCAAATGCCCGGCGATCGAGCTCGGCCGCTCGAGCGAGGTCAAGCTCGGCGATCCTGTGACGGTCGCCGCCGGCGCAGGGACAAAATCGGTGCGGGCGATGGTTGTCGGCAGGCAGGAATTCGCCGGCTATTGGGAATATTTTCTCGACGAGGCGATCTTCACCTCGCCCGCCCATCCGTTCTGGGGCGGGGCCGGCGCGATCGACGCGGACGGCAAGCTGGTTGGCGTCGGCTCACTGCATGTCGAGCAACTCAGCGAAAGGACTGGCCCGCGCGACATCAACATGATCGTGCCCATCGACCTCCTGCCGCCGATCCTCGACGATCTGCTCACCTACGGGCGGGTCAATAAGCCGGCACGGCCCTGGCTTGGCGTTTTTTCGGCCGAAAATGGCGATGACATCATCGTCGCCAGCGTCGCCGAGCAGGGCCCGGCCGCGGAAGCGGGAATTCGCCGCGGTGACATTCTCGCCGGGGTCGGCGGGTCGGAGATCGAAAGTCTGGGCGACTTCTATCACAAGGTCTGGAGCCGCGGTCCGGCCGGGGTCGAGATTCCACTCGAAATCGTTCGCGACGGCCGGGCGATCGGCTTGCGCGTCCGCTCCGCCGACCGCTCGACCTTCATGAAGCGCCCGCGCCTGCAGTGAAGCCTCCGCCGGCTCAGCCGGGCCTAACGCGCGTCAGAAATCTCGTTGACGAGCTTGCGCATCATCGCGTCGCCAAAGGTCCGGAAATCGTCAATCTGGACCACGAAGGCGCCGGGGCCGCCGACCACGTTGTCGCGATAATATTGGGCGAGGCCGCCGGGCGGGTTGGTGTGCATGGCGAGATAGCCGCCCGCCGCCGCCGCCTTGCGATTGAAGATGGCGAGCCCGTTGATCACCGCGCCCGCCCCGACCGCCGCATTGCGCGCTTCGGTCACGAGGCGGCCTTGGTTGCTGGTGCCGTCGCCCGAGACGTCGATCACCCGCCGGCCGGTCTCGATGGCGCTCTCGGCAAACAGCGCGAAGGAGAAATCGATCGCCGCGCCGATCGCGGTCCGGCCGATGAACGAGCGCGGCGGCGTGCTCATCGCGGTGGCGAAGGCGCGGGCGTCCGCGAGGGTGCGGATCACCGCCCAGTCGGCCACCACCCGCTCTTCGCCATCGCCGGCCCACTCGACGTAAGCAAGCGCGATCGCGCCATGGGGCCCGGTCGAGATGGCGTCGAGGAGTTGCTGGCTCTGGATCGCATCCGCATAGCCGCGCCGCTCGAGCGCATACTCGTCGTCGTCGATGCTGCGGGAGACGTCCGCGGCCAGCACGATCGCGGCGTCGACGGCGACCGGCGCGCCGGCGGCGCTCGCCCGCGACACCTGGGTGACGATGAGCGAAAATACGACGCCGGCGCGAAGCACCCGACCGATCCGCAACCCGTTGCGCCTCAAAGCCTCCTCCGCGTCTCGCCGAGGACCATACGGCGACGGAGGGCGCGCAGGAAGGGGCGCACGCAGTCACTTTGATTTGAGGGCGGCGCCGGGTCCGCCTGCTCCCTTTAGTCCGGGCCACCGCGAAAGCGGCGACGCGCTTCGTCAGTTTCCTGGACGAAAACGCGAGAGGAGAACCAAATCAAGGACGATCCGAAAAAGACCGCCGCGAGCGGTGCGTCCGCAGCCCATTCTAGAAATGGGATCTTACGCTCTATGACGCATCCTTGATTTAGGCCTCCTCTCGCTCCCGAGTTTCGCGACGGACTGTCGGCAATCGTTTCCGCTAGTTCGCCGCGAGCGTGCCGCGCAGGCTATGGCTTGCCCCATCCAGCGTGGCGTAAACGATATCGTCGATGCGCCATTCGCCCCGTTCGAACAGCATGGAATAGGTCAATTGCTCGCGCGCCCCGTCGCCGCGGGCGAATTCGGCGCGCACCTTCGCGCCGTCGCGGGTTTCCGAAATCGGCGCCACGCTGAGAGCGACAAGGTGCGGCGCCTGATCGGTGAATGGATCGCGGATCAGGGGCGACGCATGACCGCCGCTGGCGATAACCTCCTCGGCCGCGATCGAGCGCAACAGCGAGCGCGAGAAGAAGCGAGCGCGAAGCGTGTTGTCATCCATGACGCCCGCGCCCGGGCCCTGAATGGCGGCCCTATCCGCGACATATGCGGCCTCGATCGCCGCCTCAGGAGAATGTCGGTTGATGCCTGCTTCCGCAGCGAGGCCAAAGGGGAGGAGACAGGCCACCGCGACCAGGATCCTCTTCATGATGCTATTCCTTCCCATCAGTCAACGACAAGTTAACGCCGTCCCGGCTTGTCCGCTGTGACGGCCGTCACACTCCGGAACGAAATCGAGGAGGAGGGAGACGGGCTTTTCGGCCCGAAACCTTTGGTGACTCAAAAACGGAGCCGTTCGCCGACAATCGATTGCAGTAAAGCAGAAATCCAGTTAAACTTGCCCTATGAGCAATCCTTCGAACGCCAGCGCCCGAGAACGCTGTTCCGGGGTCTCCCGACGGAAAAGCGGGAGAGAAAATTTTTTGGTGCTTTTATCCGCGTAACCCATTGATAAGTATCGATTCTGACGAGAGTTTCCAAGGAAACCCAAGGAAATCCAACCCCCTCATAGTCGTGGGTTTTCGCAGCGAAACGGCGACCAGCCAAGAAAACCCAAACGGCGCGCCGCCAAGAAGGCATAACACTATAGTTTAGTACAAACCTCCTAGCGCCTTCGGTCCGCGAACGCCTTGGCGAGGAAAAGGCCGCCCTGCCGCAGGCCCTCGGCGTCGATCCCGTGGGCGACGCCAGGCGAGAGATGCCATTGGGTCGGGATCGAGGCTCCGGCGAGCGCTTCCGCCGCCATGAACATCGCATCGAACGGAATCATCGGATCCTGATCGCCGTGGATCAGCAGGACGGGGGGAGGGCGCCCATGCGCATCGCGCGCCGTCGCCTCGCCGAGATGCTCGGGGCCGACCAACAAGCCGGAAAAGCCAAGAATCGCCGCCGGCGCCCGCGGGCGTCGGAGGCCGACATGCAGCGCCATCATTGAGCCCTGGCTGAAGCCGACCAGCGCGAGCTTCGAATCGTCGAGGCCCAGCCGCTGAAGCTCCGCGTCGAGAAACGCGTCGATCGCCCCCCGCGCCGCGACGGCGCCTGTCCACCGCTCTCCCCCGCCGGCCGCCTGGTCCGTCGACCGGTTGGAGAGCGCGAACCATTGCCGGCCCATCGGCGCTCCCGGGGCGCGCTCGGGCGCGTGCGGCGAGACGAAGGCGGCTTCGGGCATGAGCGCGCGCCATTGCCGCCCAAGCTCGATGAGATCGTCGCCGTTGGCGCCGTAGCCGTGCAGGAACACGACCAGCTGGCTGGTTCGGCCGGCGGCCGCCGGGATGCGGGGTCCGTCCAGGGCGGCGCTCATTGGATTTAGGCTCCGGGGCTGATCTCACCCCGCTTATCGCGAACCGTCGGCAAGAGCCATCCCCGAGCGCGCCTTGACGCCCCGATAATAGGCCCAGAGCATCCGGGCGGCGACGCCCCTGAGCGGGCGCCAGCGTTCGGCGATCCGTTCGAGGCGGGTCGCGTCCGGCCGCCGCTTCAGGTTCAAGGCCACCTTGGCCGCCTCCTGCAGCGCCAGATCGCCGGCGGGAAAGGCGTCCGGGTGGCCGAGGCAAAACAGGAGGAAAATGTCCGCCGTCCACGGGCCGACGCCTTTGACCGCGATCAACGCCTTGTGGGCGTCCTCGGCGTCGAGATCGGCAAGCCCCTTGAGATCGAGGCCGCCGTCGACGATCGTCTCGGCGAGCGCGCGCAAAGCGCGGATTTTCGCGTTCGACAGTCCGCAGGCGCGCAGGTCCTCCTCTGTCGCCTTGGCGATTTCAGGCGCCTCGAGCGGGACGATGAACGCCTGCAACCGGCCAAAAATCGCCGCGGCGCTCGCCGTCGAAACCTGTTGCGCGACGATGATAGCGGCAAGCCCGGCAAAGCCCGCCTCCCTGCGGCGAAGGGGCGGCGGCCCGCCGATCGCGATCAGACGCTCGATCAGCTCCGGGTCCTTGGCGCGCAGGCGCCCGGCGGCTTCAAGCAGCCCGGCCTCGTCGTCGATCGGCGGCCCGGGATGATAGAGTTGCGTCTTCGCCGGGCGGCGTTTGGCGCGCCGGGTTGCCCGGACCGCTGGCTTCGGTATTCGCTTTGCCCCCATGGCCGATGACATCCTCGCGACTGCCCGCGTCTTGCGCTTTGCGCCCTCGCCAAACGGGGCGCTCCATCTCGGCCACGCCTATTCGGCGCTGATGAATGAGCGCATCGGCGCCGAAACCAACGGCCGCGTGCTGCTGCGCATCGAAGATCTAGACCGCACGCGCTGCAAACCGCAATTCGAGGCCGCGATCATCGACGACCTCGCGTGGCTGGGGCTTCGCTTTCCCGCGCCACGCCGGCAGAGCGAGCATGGTGACGACTACGCCGCGGCGCTCGCGCGGCTCGACAGACAGGGCCTCATCTACCCCTGTTTTTGCAGCCGGTCGGAGATCGCGCGCGCCTCGAACGGGCAGCGCGACCCGGACGGCGCGCCGCTCTATGCCGGAACGTGTCGGGCGCTGTCTCCGGCCGAGGCGGGCGACCGGATCGCCCGCGGCGACAAGGTGGCGTTGCGGCTCGACATGCGGCGCGCCATCGACGCCGGACCGGCGCGCCTCTGCTGGACCGAATATGGCGAGGGCGCGATTCCCGCGCGGCATCCGGCGGTGCCGGAGGTTTGGGGCGACGTTGTGCTCCGCGGGCGCGACCTGGCGGCGAGCTACCATCTGGCGGTGGTGGTCGATGACGCGCTTCAGGGCGTGACCGACGTCGTGCGTGGCAGGGACCTGCTCGCCGCGACTGCGGTCCACCGCCTGCTGCAGGCGCTGCTTGGCCTTGCCGAGCCGCGCTATCGGCACCACCGACTCGTTCTCGACCAGACCGGCGAGAAGCTATCGAAAAGCCGTCAGTCCTGGTCGCTCGCCGAATTGCGCGCGACGGGCTTGGCGCCGGGAGACGTTCGCGCCGCGTTGGGGTTCGCCTCAGGCGCCAGCGTCGGACTGACCGTCGAGTTCGGTTGAGCCTCCGCGGTTGCGGGGAGCGATGGGGACGCGGACCTCTCCGTCGACATCGCCACGGCGGAGGGAGCCTCGCCCATGAGCTGGTCGATGCGGTCGCGTTCGCGCTTGAACGCCGCTAGCATCCTGCCGTCAAACTCGCGCGTGCGCGGCAGTTTGATCGCCATTGGGTCGACGAAGTTGCCGTTGATGATCACCTCGTAGTGGAGGTGCGGGCCAGTCGCCAGCCCGGAATCACCGAGATAACCCACCGTTTGGCCCTGAACGACATGGGCGCCCTCGACGATCCCGCGGCCAAAGCCGGACATGTGATTGTAGGCCGTCACATAGCCGTTGGCGTGCTGGATCTCGACCCGCCGTCCGTAACCGCCATCCCACCCCGCCTTGATCACGGAGCCGTTACCCGCAGCATAGATCGGGGTGCCGATGGGGGCCGCCCAATCGACCCCGGTGTGCATGCGCGCATAGTGCAGAATGGGATGAAAGCGCATCCCGAATGGCGAGGTCATGTCGCCCTCGGCGATCGGCTTGCGCACGAGAAACTTGCGCATCGAGCGGCCGTTCTCATCGTAGAAGTCGACCATGTTGTCGTCGCTCGTCTGGAATCGGTAATACTTGAACGTCTGATCCCGGACCGTCATCGAAGCGCGTAAGAGCTCCGGCCGCGGATTGATGTCGTCCGGATCGGAGAAGAACGCCTCGACCGAGTCGCCCGGCGCCGTGGCGCGCTGGAAATCGACATCGTTGGCGAAAACCCTCGTCAGGACGTCGATAATCGATCGCGGCAGTCCCTGTTTGAGCGCCGTCTCGTAGAGGCTCTGATAGAGGCTCATGCCGCCGCCGCCCTCTTCGTCCGACGGTTTCGGCTTTCGCGGCGGCTGCGCGGCGCGCAGCGCCACGGGCTTGTATCCGCCGCTGTCGGTGACCGCGACCGTCGCCCTGAGCTGGTCGTCCGCGTACACCGAGATCCGGGCTATTCCCGCCTTCTCGCCACGAACGGCAGGCTCCTCGGGCAAAAGAAGGATCTTCTGCCCCTCGCCGACCGGCGACTCGCCGCGCTTGAGGCCGAAGGCCGCCAGGATGCCCAGAATGGCGTCAGGGCTGGCGCCGTTGGCCTTGAGCACGTCCTCGAAGCTCTCACCGTGGTGGATTTGCACGAGCTTCTCGTTCGGAGACGCGTCGTCGGGGCTCGCCTTGACCACGTTGCTTACGTTCTCGGGAATCATACGCACTTCGATCGAGGCGAAAGGCGTGGTGGGACTGACGCTGCCCACGGTCGCATAGGCGGAGAGCTCGCGGAGGGCTTCGCTGGCCCGGCTCGTTCGCATCAGCAAAAGCTGCGGCGGCAACGATTGGGAAGCCGCCTTTTCGGTCGGCGCTTTCAGCGTCTCCACAACCTGCGCTTCGGCCTCGGCCTGCGTCAATTCGCCCGAGATCTGCTCGGCGTCGCTCGGACTGAGATCATCGACGCGAAACGTCACCTCCGCGCTGTCCTGCACCGGACCAGGATCGGGCGGCGCCTCGGCGACGTCCGTTCCGCCGTTCACGATCTTGAGCGGATTGAAAGGGGGCACCGCGTCGGCGAACCCGGTCGGAGTCATGGTCAAAGTCGTTTCGAGACGGGTGAAAGGTCGGGACTTCACCACTTCCTTGTCGCCGACCTTGATGATCGTCGGGGCCTTGAATGTCTGTTTGTCCGAAACAATGTCGACCGGCCGGAGAAGCCGATCGCCCTTGCTGGGGTTGACGCCCGCTTCCTGCGAATCCGCCGCCGGCTGCGAGGCGGCGAATTCAGGCGCCTCGGCGAAATCGTATTGGCTGTCGAGGTCGAGATACAGAGCCGCGCCGATGAGGGTCACGCCGCAGAGCCCGGCCAGCGTGGCGCCGGCCAGCCATCTCAGCGACGCGACGCGACGCTGGTTGCGATCGAGCCGATCGTCGCCCAATCGTATCGGCGGCTCGACTCCGAGGTCGGGGCCGGCCGTCCCGCGGTCACCGCGGGAGCCCAGCCGCGGAAAAGAAGCCGCCAAGGTCGTCAAAACAGGGGTATCGCTCGCTTTTGACGCCCGTGTTGAGTCGAACGGGCTGTGAGATCAGTTACCGTGCATGCCCTGCGAGCGCAAGCTCTCGTCCCCGGTCGCTGTCATCCATCCTCCGGACGTCCCTTGCGTTTTGGCTGTTTCCTCTCCCACGACCCGGCGCTTGAGCGAGGAAACCTCATGCAACTGATCGGAATGCTTGATTCGCCCTCCGTGTGGCGGGTCGCCATTGCGCTGATCATGGCCAAAACTCCGTTTATACATCGGCCAATTTCCCGCTTTGGGCATATGGATAAGGCGACGGCCTCAACGATCGGCCGCTGACGAGGCGGGCGGCGGACGAGATCGGTCCGGCCAGGAATGCGGGGCATGCCAGGCATGTCGGCAAGGTCGCGTTGACAACGTGGACACTCGGCCGCATGGCGAGCTTGAAATGCGCCGCGGGAGGTCGCATGTTTCGTCTGCGCGGGCGCGAATTGTCCCTTGCGCGAAAGGAATGCGACGCTGAACTTGACGCCTCACTCCGCGGCGCTCGCCGCCGCCGGCCCGGCCGCCTCCGGCAGGGCGGGAACAGCCGACGTCCTGTCGCAAATCCTCCTCGAGGGACTTGAAGACGCCAAGGCCGAGGACATCGTGTCGATCGATCTCTCCGGCCGGACGACGCTGGCCGATCGGATGATCATCGCCTCCGGCCGCTCGAGCGTGCATGTTGGGGCCATCGCCGACCGGGTGGTCAAGGCCTGTCGGGACGCCGGCTATCCCTCACCGAAAATTGAAGGCATGCCGCTTTGCGACTGGGTGCTGCTCGATGCGCAAAATGCGATCGTGCACGTTTTCCGTCCAGACGTTCGCCGGTTCTACAACCTCGAGAAGATGTGGAGCGCCGATCGGCCTGGCGAAGCCGCCAAGAGCTGAAGCGGCCGACAGCTGAGCATGCGCCTCGCGCTGGTTTGCGTGGGCAGACTGAAGGCGGGCCCGGAGCGCCTGCTGTTCGATCGCTACTTTGAGCGAATGGCGCAGAGCGCCCGGGGCGCGGGCCTCGCCGGCGTTGACTTGCGCGAGATCGGCGAATTGCGCTTGCGTCGGCCGGACGAACGGCGGGCCGAGGAAGCCGCCGCGATCCTCGCCGCCACGCCCAAGGGCGGCGCCCTGGTTTTGCTTGACGAGCAAGGGTCGGCGGCGACCAGCGAGGAATGGGCGGCCGACATCGGCCGGGAGCGTGACGCGTCGCGACCGGCCTATGCGGTCGCGATCGGCGGCCCGGACGGTCTTGACCCATCGCTTCGCAACGGGGCGCATCGCGTGCTGAGCTTCGGCCGAATGACCTGGCCCCACCAGCTGGTCCGGGTGATGGCCGGCGAACAGCTCTATCGGGCGATGACCATTCTCGCCGGGCATCCCTATCATCGCGGCTGACGGTCTCTCGATCGCGGCCGGCCAGCGGACTGAACCGTCGCCTAGATATGACCTAAATTTGATGATCCATGCCCGCTGTGCAGCGACGGCGAACATGGACAAATCGCGCGGGGATGGCCGTCTTGGCCGCCGCGTTCGGCGCTTGCTGCGCGCTCGCCGACCCCGCCCCGCCAAATCCCCCGGCGGCCGACGATCAGCAGCGCGCCGACAAGGAAATGGAGCTCCGCGGCGTCGAGGACACGATGCGCCAGTCGGAGGAGCAGCGGCGGGCGATCGAGACCGAAATCGACTCCGTTCGCGCCGATCGGGCCCGCCTTTCCGCGGCGCTCATCGAAACGACCGCCAAGGTGCAGGACGCCGAGCGCGGCGCCGCCGCGGCCGCCGATCGATTGTCGGGCCTCAACGCGACGGCCGATGAACTCTCGCGTTCGCTCGCGCGGCGGCGCGGAATTATCGCCGACGTGCTTGCAGCCCTGCAGCGGATGGGAAGCAATCCGCCCCCCGCCATTCTCGTCAAACCCGGCGACATGTCGGACGCGGTGCGCGCGGCAACCGTCATGAGCGCCCTCATCCCGGAGCTGAAATCGGAGATCGAGACGGCGCGGCGGGAGCTCGGCGATCTCGCCAAAACGCGTGAATCCATCGCCCGGGAGCGCGACCAACTGACCGAGAAGGGCAAGGCGCTCGCGGCCGACAAAATGCGCCTTGGGGCGCTCATCGACGCGCGTCAGCAGTCGCTGGCCTCGGCGCAGGATGCGCTCGGCTCGCAGCAGCAGCGCGCGGCCGAACTTGCCAAAAAGGCGGGGTCGCTCAAGGACCTTATCTCGCGGCTGGACAGCGAAACAGCCGCCCGCAACGCCGCGGCGGCGGCGGCGCACGCGGCCGAGGTCGCCGTGGCGAATGACATCGAGGCGCGAGCGCAGGCCGCTCGAGGCGCCGAGCCCGCGCGCCTTAAGCCCGAAATCGCCTTCGCCGACGCGAAAGGACGCGTGCCGCTGCCCGTCGCGGGCGCGATTCTGAGGACATTCGGCTCCTCGGACGACTTTGGCGGGATCGAACGGGGGGTCTCCGTGGCGACGCCTGCCGGAGCGACCGTCTCCGCGCCGGCGGACGGCGCGGTGCTGTTCGCCGGCGTATACCGGACTTACGGGCAACTCTTGATCATCGACGCGGGTGGGGGATATTATGTCCTGCTTGCCGGGATGGATCGAATCAATGTTCAATCCGGCCAGTCCGTACTGGCGGGCGAACCAGTCGGCGCGATGGGCGACGGGTCCGCGCGCATGGCGGCGGCGGCCGCAGTTGGCGCGGGGCGGCCGGTTCTCTATATAGAGCTTCGCAAGGACGGAACTGCAATCGATCCGGGGCCGTGGTGGGCAAAGTCAGACATCGAGAAGGCGCGCGGATGATTCGTAAAGCTGGTTACTTGGGAGTTGGAGTCGTTTTGGGAGCTGCAGTCGCGGCCGCGGCGCCGCAAGCGCTGCTGTTCGCCAGTCCCGCCGCTTACGCTGCGGCCGCCGACACGTATCGGCAGCTCAATCTGTTCGGCGACGTGTTCGACAAGATCCGCAACGACTATGTCGAGAAGCCAGACGAATCGAAAATGATCGAGGCCGCGATCAACGGCATGCTGTCCTCGCTCGATCCCCATTCGAGCTACATGGACGCCAAAGCGTTTCGCGACATGCAGGTCCAGACGAAGGGCGAGTTCGGCGGCCTTGGCATCGAGGTGACGCAGGAAGACGGGCTTCTCAAGGTGGTGACCCCGATCGATGACACGCCAGCCGCCAAGGCGGGCGTGCTCTCGGGCGACATCATAACCGCCATCGACGACACATCCACACAGGGGCTGACGCTCGATCAGGCGGTCGAGAAAATGCGCGGCTCGATCAATTCGCCGGTGAAGCTCAAGGTCGTTCGCGGGCCCAAGAAGGACGTAAAGGATTTCACCATCGTTCGCGACGTCATCCACGTCCAGTCCGTCCGCTCGCATGTCGAGGATGGCGACATCGGCTACATCCGCATCACTCAGTTCACCGAGCAGACGGGGGAAGGCCTGAAGAGCGCGATGGAGAAGCTGCACAGCGAGATCCCGGCCGACAAGTTCAAGGGCTATATCCTGGATCTGCGCAACAATCCGGGCGGCTTGCTCGACCAGTCGATCGACGTCGTCAATTCGTTCGTCGACCGAGGCGAGATCGTCTCGACCCGCGGCCGCACCGCCGATGAGACCCAGCGCTTCGACGCCAAGCCGGGCGGCGACCTGTCGGGCGGCAAACCCCTTGTGGTCCTGATCAACGGCGGCTCGGCGTCGGCCTCGGAAATCGTCTCCGGCGCCTTGCAGGATCACAAACGGGCGACGCTGATCGGCACCCGCTCGTTCGGCAAGGGCTCCGTGCAAACGATCATGCCGCTTGGCGAGAACGGCGCGCTCAGGCTGACGACGGCGCGCTACTACACGCCTTCGGGCCGATCGATCCAGGCCAAGGGGATCGAGCCTGACATCAAGGTGCTGGAAGACGTCCCTGACGACCTCAAGGGCAAGGACGATATGAAGGGCGAGGCCTCGCTCAAGGGCCATCTCGCCAACGGCGCCGAGGACACCTCGGCTTCCCAGGCCTATGTCCCTCCGAACGAGAAGGACGACAGGCAGCTCACCGCCGCCATCGACCTGCTGCACGGGGTCAAGGTCCCGGAGCCGGCCGTGAAGGCCGATGCGGCCCCGGTGAAGAGCGATCCGACCGCGGCGCGGGCGACGTCCCCGACGCCGACCGACCCGAGCCAGGCGACCCCCGCCAAGCCCAATTGATGCGCTCAACGCGAACCAGGGAGCTGAGCGTCCGTCGATGAGGAAGGGTCTCTCTTATCTTGCTTATGGAGTTGCCGCCGGCGTCGTGCTGGTTGGCGCCTCGCACGATGCGCTGCGCGCCGCCGGCTCCAGCACGAATGACAAACTCGCGCTCTTCACCGAAGTGTTCAACAAGGTGCGCGACAACTACGCCGAGAAGCCTGACGACGAGAAAATGATCAAGTCGGCGATCGACGGCATGCTGGCGTCGCTCGACCCGCATTCAAATTATTTTGATCCCAAGGCCTTGCAGGACTTCCAGAGCAGCATGAAGGGCGAGGAATTCGGCGGCCTGGGCCTCGAAGTGATGATGGAAAACGGGCTCGTCAAGGTGGTCAGCCCGATCGACGATACGCCCGCGGCGCGCGCGGGCCTGATGTCCGGCGATCTGGTCACCCGCATCGACGACACCGCGGTCAAGGGGCTCAGCCTCAAGGAAGCGGTCGAAAAGATGCGCGGGCCCGCCAAGTCGCCGGTGAAACTGACGGTCGAGCGCGGATCGAACGGGGACCTCAAGGAGTTCACGATCGTCCGCGAGATCATCCACGTTCAGTCGGTGCGCTCGCATCTGGAGAGCGGCGACATCGGCTATATCCGCATCACCCAGTTCAACCAGGAGGCGTACGACGGCGTGCGCAAGGCCTTCGATCATTTCCGCGCCGAACCCGGCCAGGCGAATTTGAAGGGCTACGTCCTCGACCTGCGCAACAATCCGGGCGGCCTGCTCAACCAGGCGGTCGAGATCACCAACGCCTTTGTCGATAGCGGCGACATCGTTTCGACCCGCGGTCGAAACGCCGACCAGGGGCAGCGTTACTCCGCCCGCCCCGGCGTCAACCTGTCGCAGGACAAGCCCTTGGTGGTGCTCATCAACGGCGGTTCGGCGTCAGCCTCGGAAATCGTCTCTGGCGCGCTTCAGGACCTCAAGCGCGCGACGCTGATCGGCACGCGCTCTTTCGGCAAGGGGTCGGTCCAGACCATCCTGCCGCTCGGCGAAAACGGCGCGCTCAAGCTCACCACCGCCCGCTACTACACGCCTTCCGGCCGCTCGATCCAGGCCAAGGGCATCGATCCGGACATCAGGGTGCTCGAAAACATTCCCGATGACCTGAAGGGCAAGGTTTCGAGCATGGGAGAAGCCTCGCTGTTCGGTCATCTGAAGAACGACGGCGAAGAGGAGAAGGGCTCCGACGCCTACGTGCCGCCGGATCGCGACAAGGATACGCAGCTCGACGCGGCGGTCAAGTTCCTGCATGGCGCCAAGCCCGAGACGCTGCGCAGCCCCGATGCGCCAGCAAAAGTGACGACCGTGCAATGACCTTTGGCCGATGGCTGGCCGCCGTTGCGCTTGTGGCGGCGCCCAGCTTGGCCCAGGCGCAGGAAGGTTCGGGCTGCGACGGCTTTAAATGGCCGCTCGACCATGAGCGCGCGGCGCTCGTCCGCCCCGACAAGGCTTCGCTCCCCAATGGCGGCGCGCTCTCCTACGACGTCGCGATGACGCTCGAACTTGAGCCGCTCTCGGCCGCTGGATTGCCAAAGGCGCCGGAGCGGGCGGCCAAGTCGCCTTCCGCCTTCGCCGGCCATTTCACCCTTGCCGCGCCGGCCAAGGCGGGCGTTTACAGGCTGACGATCTCCTCGGAAGGCTGGGTCGATGTCCTCGACGGCGGCGCGTACCTGCATCCGATCGGGTTCACCGGCTCGAAGGGATGCGAAGGCGCCCGCAAGAGCGTCAAGTTCGATCTGCCTGAGCGGCCGCTCGCGCTTCAGTTCAGCGGCGTTCCCAGGGATCAAATCTCCGTCATCGTTTCGCCCGAGCCATAGCCCCTAAAGTCCGCGTCCGGCGCGGCGCTCGCGAATGCGAGCCGTTGCGGGTGCGCGATTTCGGCGCACGGTCCGTCAATGCCGGAAATGCCGCATGCCGGTGAAAACCATGGCCACGTCGGCTTCATCCGCGACGGCGATCACCTCGGCGTCGCGCACCGATCCTCCAGGCTGGATGACCGCGGTCGCGCCGGCTTCGATGGTCGCGACCAGGCCATCGGCGAACGGAAAGAAGGCGTCGGAGGCGACGACCGAGCCGCGCGTGAGGGGTTCGGGCAAGCCCGCCATCTCGGCCGCCTCCTCGGCTTTGCGCGAGGCGATCCGCGCGGAATCGACCCGCGACATCTGGCCCGCTCCAACGCCCACGGTCACGCCGTCCCTGGCGTAGACGATGGCGTTCGACTTCACATGCTTGGCGACCGCCCATGCGAACTTCAGGTCGGCCATTTCGCGCGCAGTCGGAGCCCGTTTGGTCGCGACTTTGAGCATTCCCTCGTCGAGCCCGCCATTGTCGCGGTCCTGGACCAGGAGTCCGCCCGCGACCGATCGCACCGTGAGGCTGGCCGCTCTCGGATCGGGAAGCGAGCCGGCGAGCAGGAGCCTCAGATTCTTCTTCGCCGCAATGATCGCCAACGCTTCGTCATCCGCCTCGGGGGCGATGATCACCTCGGTGAAGATCTCGACAATCTTGCGGGCCGCGGCCGCGTCGATCTTCCGGTTGAGCGCCACCACTCCGCCGAACGCCGACACGGGATCCGAGCTCAGCGCCTTTTCGTAAGCCTCGAGCAGCGTCTGGCCGGTGGCGACGCCGCAAGGGTTCGCGTGCTTGATGATCGCCACCGCGGCGTCTTCCGACGGATCGAACTCGGCGACCAGCTCGAAAGCCGCGTCGGTGTCGTTGATGTTGTTGTAGGACAGCGCCTTGCCCTGGATCTGGCGCGCCGTCGCAACGCCGGGACGGGCCTCGGCGGTGAGATAGAGCGCCGCGCGCTGGTGCGGATTCTCGCCGTAGCGAAGCGCGCCGAAGCTCGGATGCAGAACGCCGCCGAAAGCGCGCCATTTCGGCGCGGGCTCGTGAATTTCGTCGCCGAGCCAGTTGGAGATCGCCGCATCATAGGCCGCGGTGCGGGCGAAGGCCTTCTGAGCCATCCTGCGGCGGAACGCGAGGCTGGTCGCTCCCTGGCCGCGCTCCAGTTCGTCGACCAGCGCCGGATAATCGTCCACATCGACGATGACCACGACATCGTCGTGGTTCTTGGCGGCGGAGCGGATCATCGCCGGCCCGCCGATATCGATGTTCTCGACCCTCTCCTCAAACGAGGCGCCCCGCTTCAGCGCCGCTTCGAACGGATAGAGATTGACGACCAGGAGGTCGATCGGCGTGATGTCGTTGGCGATCATCGCCGCCTGATGCGCCGGCTCCGATCGGATCGCCAGCAGGCCTCCGTGCAACCGGGGGTGCAGCGTCTTGACCCGTCCGTCCATCATCTCCGGAAAGCCGGTGATCTGCGTCGCGTCGACGACCGCGAAGCCTGCGGCGTTCAAAGCCGCGGCGGTGCCGCCGGTCGAAAGAAAGTCGATGCCGAACGGCTCGAGGGCGCGCGCCAGATCGAGAAGGCCGGTCTTGTCGGAAACGGAGAGGAGCGCCCGCCCGATTCTGACGATATCCGTGGCCATAAGCGCGAACGTCCCATTCGAATGTGCCGGTTTGCTGCAGTGCAATAGCACAGCGCCGGCAGCGCGGGAAATGACCCGGTCGCGGCTGCGCTCACCAAAATGTCATGGCGGCCGCGGGCCTATGGAGCCTTGTCCGAGGTTCAGCCTTTCTTATCTCATTCAGCAAAGGAGCCCACCCCATGCTCAAGACAATTGCCTTCATCGGCCTCGCCGCCGCGCTCGCCATCCCGTCCGTCCCAGCCTTCGCTGTCAGCGGCGATTCATCTTCCTATGGCACCCAGGGCTACGGCCCCAGGGCGCCGACGCAGTCGCTGACGCCCTTCCAGCGCTCCTGGAACCACGCCAACGAGAGCAAGATGCAGGCGAGAGCCGGCGCGGCCTGGATTCGCCATCATGGCGGCTACGGCGCCCGCCGGCCCAATCCGTGAGCGATCGGACCGGCGCTGCATCCGCTTGCGTCCCTGTCCGGATTTACGAAGCCGAAGTCCGCGACGAACACGCGGCAACTGTTGGAAGAAAGGAAAAGTCGATGTTGAGAACCGTGTCAGCAATGGGCTTGGCCGCGGGCCTCGCGATCCTGGCCGCGCCGGCTTTCGCCGAGCAGGGGACCTCTTCGTCCTGGGGCACCGTCGGCGCGGGGCCGGTCATCCCGACCCAGTCGCTCTCGAACTTCGACCGGGAATGGAATTTCGCCAATCAATCGAAATACCAGGCTTACGACAGCGCCGAATGGCTTCGCCGGCACGGGAAGAGCTTCTTTTCCCTGTTCTGACCGGCGAGCCGCTGCGTCGTCCGGTCGGCGCATCGATCAAAGCCGCGCGCGCCGCCGGCCGGACTCCATTTCCGCGCGGCTCTAGGCGGCCCTAACCAGCCGCGCGGCGAAGAATCCGTCCAGGCCCGAGCGCCGGGGATCGTCGCTCCACAGCTGGCAAGGCAGCGTGCGCAAGTCCCCTGACGGGGTCAGGCATTCGACCAGGCCGCCGATTTCTTCGGGGGCGACGGCGAGGCGACGCACATCCGGATTGCGGCGCAGGAGAGCGGCGATCTGGGCTTCGCCCTCCTCGGGTTCCAGAGAGCAGACGCAATAGACGATCGCGCCGCCCGGCCGCGCCAGCGCGATCGCCTTGTCGAGCAGGTCCGCCTGCAGCCTGACAAGCGGGCCAAGGTCGCCCGGACGCTTGATCCACGCAACGTCGGGATGGCGGCGGATGGTGCCGGTCGCGCTGCACGGAGCGTCCAGGAGCACGGCGTCGAACGGCCGCGCTTCGAAGAGGAGCGCGTCGGCGACCACCACCTCGGAGTGAAGGCGCAGGCGGGCGAAATTGGCGGCGAGCAGTTTGAGCCGCTCCGCCGAGCGATCGACCGCCGTGAGTTCCGCCCCCGCCGCGGCGAGTTCCGCCGCTTTTCCGCCCGGCGCCGCGCAGAGGTCGACGATCCGCATGCCGGGAGCCGGGAGGAGGAGCCTTGCCGGCAACGCCGCCGCAGCGTCCTGCACCCACCATCCACCGTCCGCGTAGCCTTCGAGCTCGGCGACCGGCGCGTGCGTGTCGAGGCGCACCGACCCGGTCGGCAACACGATTCCCCCGAGCTTCTCCGCCCAAGCCGCGGGATCGCTTTTGACGCTGAGGTCGAGCGTCGGCTCCGAGCGATGCGCGAGCGCGATCGCGCGCGTTACGCTCTCGCCGTAGGTCGAGCGCCAGCGCTGGGCGAGCCAGGCGGGCGTGTCGTCGTCCAGGGGATCGGAACTCGCCAGAATGTCGTCGCGATCGCGGGCGATGGCGCGCAGCACCGCATTGGCGAGGGCGGCGAACGGGGCGCTGGCCGGCTCGGCGCGCGTCGCCTTGACCGCGAGATCGACCGCCGCATGGTCGGGCGTATCGAGGAACAGGATCTGCGCCGCGGCGACGATGAGGGTCCATTCCAGAGCGCCGCCCCGCTTGGGCATGCCTTTTTCCAGTCGGCGGCCGAGCGCCTTGCGGATCGTGCCGAGCCGGCGGAGCGACACCGTGGCGATCGAGCGCGCCAACCCGCGGTCGCGCGCGTCGAGGCCGCCTCGTTGCTGCGCCAGATCCGCGGCCAGCCGCTCTTCGAGCGGGCGCGACAAGGTCAACGCTTCGGCGACCGCGCGCGCCGCCGCCAGCCGCGCCGCCAGGCCCGGCGGCGGCGGGGCCGGCGCTTCGGCGCGGCCTGCATGAAACCCGCCCGATTGTCGCGCCAAACGAGTCTCGCCTCGAATCAAATTGCCGACCGCCCCAGCGCGGGACTATACGCGAAATCTGAGGCGGGCTTGCGTCGGGCTGAATGGGAAAGGGGAGCGCCGGATGAGCGGGCGTCATCCGGCGGGTGTCGAAACGAGATTGAGGCGAGCGCACGCATGAGCGACGACCTTCCGGAATCCGTCAACGGGCCCGAGGCCGACGGGCCGGCCGCCCGCGAACTTCCGGCGGCGGCGCGACGGGCGCTTGAGGAAGCGGAGGCGAGGCGCGCCAGCGCCAAGCCGAGCCCGCCGCCTGAGCTCAATGGGCGCGGCGGCCTCGATCCGGCGCGCTATGGCGACTGGGAGGTGAAGGGGCTTGCGAGCGACTTTTAAATCCGGTTCGATTTCGCGTCATGACTGCTGAAGAACGGGCAGGATCGAAACGTAATTACAAAGAAGACGGAGCCTGTCTCTAAGGGCCGTGCAGTCCTTCCGGCCGTCATTTTTCCGTGACGCAAAAGCAATTTATTAAACTCGTTGTTTCTTTTGGCGTCAACTCGATCGCACACTCGCGTCGACGCTGGCGATTTGCTAGAAAGCTAGCCTTAACCAATTCTAGGCTTTCGCATGATCGAAATTGCTGTCTGGGTTATCGTCGTTCTACTTGGCGCGATCGTCTATATCGTGTGGCACGGCTTCAAGTTCGCTCGCGATCAACACCAGAGCACCATGGCCGTTCTGTCGAGCCTCGGAGACACCCATAAGCTCGGCTACCAGGGGCTGACGCTCGTGGTGCAGCGCCTTGAGCAGCGGATTAAGCAACTGGAGGACCGGCGGTGACCGGGGCCCGCACCGGGCCGATCAAGCCGGCGGCTGTGCGCGCGAATTTGGACCAACGGCGGGGGAAAAGGCTTCGCGCGCGATGGTTTACGTCCCGAAATGCGGCTGTATTGCGCCTCGAGTCGAAAGCGGCGGCCGATCTGAGCAGGCCAAGGAGGCGAAAGACGGCGCTCCCAGTTCAGGCTGTTGCGACGAGCCCTCCACGGCCCTGCGTGCGGGGGCGTCCCGCACGGCGGTGGTCAAGCGGTCAAGCAGAAAGCCGGTGCAATGATTTGCTAAAACCGAACCTCTGTGTTAGTCTTTCTCATTCGACCCATGCGTCGCCTTGGGCCGATCCCAAGGAGACACAGCGAGACATGAATGACCGTCATTAGATGTGTTTTTGGACCAAATCGCGGGAATAGATTTTTTTATTTGGATTCGCCGTAAGCCATTGATAAGTCCCGATTCGGCCAAAGGAATCCAAGGAAATGCAAGCTTTTTTGCTTGGATTTCCTTGGATTTGCTTGCATTTGTTTGGCGTTGCCCGGGACGCCCGCGCGTCCTGTCGCGACAGCGTCGCCGCTTATCCCACGTGCTTTTTCAGGAAATCCAGCGTGCGTGTCCAGGCGAGCCTGGCGCTGGGCGCATCGTAGCTCTCCCGCTGGTCGCAATTGAAGCCGTGGTCGGCGGGATAGGTGTGGACCTCGACGTCCGGATGGGCGGCGGCGACTTCCTTCACGCCAGCAAGCGGAATGTGCTGGTCCTTCTCGCCAAAATGGAGAAGCGTCGGGACCTTGGGCTTCAGGTCGTTGAGCCCGATGATTCCCCCGCCATAATAGCCGACTGCGGCGCTCAGGCCGGAAAGCCCGCCGGCCGCTCCCCAGGCAACCGTGCCGCCGAGGCAGTAGCCGACCACGCCGACCTTGCCGCCTTCCTTGGCGACTGCGATCGCCGCGGCGACGTCGCGGGCGATCTGCTCGCGATCGATCTTGCCCATGATCGCCATGCCGCGCTCTCTCGACTGCGCGTCGTAGCCGACGTCGAACCCGGGCTCGACATGCTCGAAGATCCCGGGCGCGACGGCGAGGTAGCCCTCGGCCGCGAACCGGTCGGCGACCGATCGAACGTGCGAATTGACGCCGAAAATCTCCTGGATGACGACAATCCCGCCGCGCGGTTTTCCTGACGGATCGGCGCGCCAGGCTCGAATCGGGCCCGCTCCTTCCGGCTTCAGTTCAATCCAGGCCATTTCGATCTCCTTGGGTTTTCGCGGCTAACGCTGAGCGCCAGCTGCGCCTCTTTGCGCAATGGCGATGCCGCCGACAACTAACAAGAGCGCGAGGACATGATAGCGGGCGAAGGGCTCGCCCAGGATGACAACCGCCATGATCGCGCCGAATATCGGCACCAGGTTGACGAACACGCCAGCCCGGCCCGGTCCGATGAGTTCGACCCCGCGCATATAGGTGAGCTGCGCCAGGAAGGCCGGCCCGAGCGCGGCGAAGGCGAGCGCGAGAAGGCCGACTGGAGTGGGCCAGACGAATCCGCTGGACATGATTTCCCAGATCATCAGCGGAACGGAGGTGACGAAGGCGGCGACGGCCATGGCCGCCAGCATGCTCACCTGCGAGACGTGGGGGCGTTGGCGAAGGCCGATCGTGTAGCCCGCATAGAGCACCGCCCCTCCGACCATCATGACGTCGCCGCTGTTGAAGGCGAACGCCGCGAGCCTTGCCGGATCGCCCCGCGCGGCGATCACGGCCACGCCGATCATGGTGACGAGCGCGCCAACCGCCTGCAGCGCCGTGAACCGAACGCCAAGGAAAGCCCGCGCTCCCAGAAGGACAAGCGCGGGGATGGCGCCCTGAATGATCGAGAGGTTGAGCGCGCCCGTGTGATGCGCGGCGAGATAGAAGAGCGCGTTGAAGGCTGTGAATCCGGAACCGCCCATGATGGCGAGGTAAACCCAGCGCGCGCGCAAGGCCGGCCAGTCCTGCCGGAGCGAGGGGCGGGCGGTGATCAGAATGGGTATGAGCGCCACCGCCCAGCGAAGCGTGACCAGCGTCATCGGCCCGATCTGACCCACAGCCAATCGACCGACGACCGAATGGGCGCCCCAGACCAGCGTCGTAAAGACGAGCAGGAGGATCGGGTTCGCCCAGGCCGACTGCATGAGCCCGGTCCTTGGCGCGGTTGCGTCGGTCATGAACGGCTTCGAGGGCTTCGAGGATCGCCCGAAATTCACGTATCGGCTGGAAGCGGACCGGGTGAGAACGGGCTAGCCCCGAAATAGTCCCAGCCAGGGCGGAAGGCAAATTTCGCGAGCGGACCGAAGCGAGAGGATCGCACCTCGCTCAGGCGGCCTGACGCGTCTCGGAGGCGATGGTTTCGCGGATCGCATCGGCCAGCGCCTTGGCCTCCTCGCTCGGACGGCCCGGCGCGTGGATGAGGCCCATGCGGTTTAAGGGCAAATCCGGCAGTCCTTCGGCGCGCCCTAGGCGCTTGAGCCCAGAACCGACCAGCGACGCGGGCAGGATGGTCGCGGCGAGGCCGGCGCGCAGAACAGTCCCGATCGCGCTGAAGTTCTTTGAATAGACCCGGGCTCGCGTGACGCCAGCGACCACTGTGGTCAGCGCTTCCTCGGTCGCGCGCCGCCAGCAACAGGTCGAGCTGCCGAGCGCGAGCGGGATCGGCGTTCCCGCCTCCACCTGGAATTGCTCGGCGGCGACCCACACCAGGGGCTCCTCGCGCAGAAGTTCAAGACCTTTCAGGCCCTCGTAATCGGTGATTAAGGCGAGATCGAGCGCGCCGGCGGCGACCTGAGGCGCAAGGTCGGTCGACGCCTCGCAGACGACAGAGACCTCGACCAGCGGATGACGGCGATTGAAGTGGGCCAGGATGTCGGCCAGAAACGATTCGGCGTAGTCGTCTGGAATGCCGAGCCGAGCCGCGCCCCGCAGGCCCTTCCGCGACAGAGCGGCAAATGCGCCCGCTTCGACCTGGACGATGCGGCGGGCGAATTCGATCAGCTTCTCGCCCTCTTCCGTCAGCCGCGCGCCACGTCCCTGCTTCACGAACAGGGCGCAGCCCAGCTGCTCCTCGAGTCTGCGGATATGCATCGAGACGGCGGATTGCGTCTTATGCACCCGGTCCGCCGCTTTGGTGAACGAGCCGGAATCAACGATGGCGAGGAACGATCGAAGCTGGTCGGTGTCGAGCATGGAACTTATCCGAAATTTTGATCGATTACTCTACAAACATTCGTTGGACCGATCAATGGCGCTCACCATATAAACAGGGATCCCGAGATAATCATCCCGAGATTGAACGACTTCCACCGGCGCGGGCTTCGCGCCGAACGGGGAATTGTCTCTTCGAATTGGAGGCGAACATGATTGATTTTTCTATGAGTTCCGGGGCCAAGGCTTTGTGGCGCGTCCTCACATGGCCGGCGCGGGTCAGCGAAGCGCGGCGCACCATGTCGGACCTAGCGCGCATGTCGGAATATGAGCTGCGCGACATCGGCCTCACGCGATCCGACGTCAACGACGCCACGGCGCTGCCGCTGGACGCGGACCCGTCGGGGCTGCTCGTGCGGCGAAGGGCCTGGCGCGAACGCTCGGCTGCGCAACGAACCCATCTCGCGGCCTGATCGAAGGGCGCCTCTCCACAAAGGCGGAGAAAAGGTCTAGGACGTGGGTCTCGGACCTTCCAACGCCTTTTCGGAGCCCCTCATGACAGCGCACTCGGCTGTAGCCGGCGTCGAGATCAACGCCAAGTCCGGCGACCGACAGGACGAAATTCTGAGCGCCGAGGCGCTGGGGTTCATCGCCGGGCTGCACCGGCGCTTTAACCGGCGGCGGCTTGAATTGCTCGCGCGGCGGATGGGGCGCCAAGAAGACTTCGACGCTGGCAAACTCCCGGACTTTCTCGCCGAGACAAAATCGATACGCGACGGCGACTGGACGGTCGCCAAGATCCCGGCCGACCTACTCGATCGTCGGGTCGAGATCACCGGTCCTGTCGACCGGAAGATGATCGTCAATGCGCTCAATTCCGGCGCCAAGGTCTTTATGGCCGATTTCGAGGACGCGACCTCGCCCGCCTTCGCCAACATGGTCGAGGGTCAGGCCAACCTGAAGGACCGGTGGGCCGGGAAAATCGACTTCGCCGACCCGACAAGCGGCAAGGCCTACACGCTCAAGGCTGTGACCGCCGTGCTGATGGTGCGGCCGCGCGGCTGGCATTTGCCCGAACGTCACGTGGTCGTCGACGGCGAACCGATATCAGGCTCGCTGTTCGACTTCGGCCTCTACGTCTTCCATTGCGCCAAGGCCCAGATGGCGCAGAAGTCGACGCCGGCCTTCTACCTGCCCAAGCTCGAGAGCCATCTCGAAGCGAGACTCTGGAACGACGTCTTCTCCGATGCCGAGCGCGAGCTTGGCGTGCCGCATGGGACGTTCAAGGCGACCATCCTAATCGAGACGCTGCCGGCGGCGTTCGAGATGGATGAGATTCTCTACGAGCTCCGCGACCATATCGTTGGCCTGAACTGCGGCCGCTGGGACTATATCTTCTCGTTCATCAAGCGCCTCGGCAAGAACAAGACCTTTCTCACGCCCGATCGGTCGGAAATGACGATGGGCAAGGCGTTCCTCAATGCCTATTCGCTCCTGCTCATCAAGACGTGCCACCGCCGCGGCGCCTTCGCGATGGGCGGCATGGCGGCGCAAATCCCGGTCAAAGGCGACAAACAGGCGAACGAGGCGGCCTTCGCCAAGGTCCGCGCCGACAAGGAGCGCGAGGCCGGCAACGGTCACGACGGCACCTGGGTCGCGCATCCCGATCTTGTGCCGGTCGCGATGGAAGTGTTCGACCGGATGATGCCGGAGAAGAACCAGCTTTCGAAGAAGCGCGACGACGTCCATGTGACGCAGGCGGACCTGCTCGAAGTGCACAAGGGCAAGCGCACGGAGGAGGGCCTGCGCGAGAACATCCGGGTCGGGGTGCAATATATCGAGGCGTGGCTCAGGGGCCGCGGCGCCGTCCCGATCTACAACCTTATGGAGGACGCGGCGACGGCCGAGATCTCCCGCGCCCAGGTCTGGCAGTGGATCCACCTCAAGGCGAAGCTCGACGACGGCCGCGAGGTGACGCCGGCGATGTTCAGCGACGCGCTCAAGGGCGAGATGGAGCGTGTCAAGGGCGAGGTCGGCGCCAAGGCGTTCGACGGCGGCCGCTTCAAGGAGGCGATCGCCCTCTTCTCGGACATGTCGCTCAGCGACACGTTCGACGAATTCCTCACCCTGCCGGCCTATAAGCTGATCGACTGAGGCAGCTTGTCAGAAACAAGGGAGGGAGGAACCACGATGGCCTACGCGTACTGGATCTCCACATATCGTTCGATCAGCAATCCGGAAGCGCTGGCCGCTTACGCGAAGCTCGCCGGACCGGCGCTCACCGGCGCAGGAGGCCGTTTCCTGGCGCGTGGAATGCCGGCGCAGGTCTACGAGGCCGGCCTCCAGCAGCGCACTGTGCTCATCGAGTTTGACAGCATGGAAGCAGCTCGGGCGGCGCATGACAGCCCCGCTTATCAAGAAGCGCTGGCCGCGCTTGCCGGCGGGGCCGACCGGGAGATCCGTATCGTCGAAGGGGTGTAGGGGGCACCCTCAAAGCTCGGACTCATGTTGCTGCCCAATGGGCGGCGCGGCGACCAGTCGGGTGGCGCGGCCGGATGTTACACGACCGCGTGAGACCGAGGTGGGAGCGGCATGAGGCGAAGAGTTTGTTGAGTTTCGGCTGCGACCTTGCCGTTGGTAGTCGCTGCATCCAGCGCGCAGGCGGCGCGCTGGATCTGACCGACCTGCGTCTCTCAGGTGGATCTTCATGAAGCTTTCTGTGACACCCAACCAGCCAGCATATGCCGCGGGGCTTCAGCTGAACCGGGAGATATTTACGAGGGCGCCCTAAAGGGTGATCGGTGCTTAAGTCCCGAGCAGCCCGACCTGGGCGACAATGCTGATCGGCTTTGCAGCGCTTCGACAGAAGGGCCGTTCCTGTAATCCTCGGCTAAGGGCCCTCACATCCCGTAGCCGCGCGCCATCGCCGCGGCGCTCATCGGAATGAGGGCGAACAGGCCTGCTTCGACATACAAGGCCTGCCGCAACTGCTTGACCTCGTCCGCCGGCGGCCGGAAGGTCGGATCCGCACGCACACGCCGGCGCCAGCCGATGTACAGCATGGTCGGCGCGACGGAGACGAGGCCCACCCCGACGAACAGCGCCATCTTGGCCCAAAAGAAGATGTTGCCGTTGTAATATTCGTAGCCCTTGGCGCCGAAGAATACCCGCAACACTCCGGCGGCCACTACGATTGCAGCCACAATCCCGAACCAGGCGTCGATGCGGGCGACCCTCAACACCATCCGGTCGTCGACCGGCCCCGCGGTGAGAAAGATCTCAGCCGAGAGGATTGCCGCGAGCGCAAAGACCGCCAGATGATGGAAGCTCGCGAGCAGCCAATCGACGAACATATGCCCTCCACCCGATGCTGTGTTCAACGTAACTGCGCCCGACAACCGTCGCCGGCAAGGCCGTCGTAAAGTCGATTGACTTTGATTTTGGCTCCCCCTATAGGCTCGTGCTGCTCCAGCGCGGCCGCAAAGCCGCGCTTTTGGTTTTGAGCCCCTGGGCTTAGAACTCGAGCAACATGCCGCGGTTCGCGAGAGCCGCATTTTCGGTCAACTGCAAAGAAGCCGGCCGCGCATGTCTCATGCGCAGTGCTGGGGCGGAACACGGGAAAGAACGATGTTCGCAGTCATCAAGACCGGCGGCAAGCAATACAAGGTCGCCGCCGAGGATCAAATCACGGTCATGACGCTGCCCGGCGAAGCCGGCGCGAGGATCGTGTTCGACGAAGTGCTGGCTCTGTTCGACGGCGCAACCAATCACGTTGGCGCGCCGCGGGTTGCCGGCGCAAGCGTGGTCGGCGAAATCGTCGAGCAGGCGAGGGGCCCGAAGGTCTACGCCTTCAAGAAGCGGCGCCGCAAGAACTCGAAGCGCAAGCGCGGCCACAAGCAGGACCTCACGATCGTGCGAGTCACCGACATCCTGACCGGCGGCGCGGCCCCGGCAAGAGCGGCGGCGGCTACGGCGAGCGAATAGGTCAAACGATCAATTCCGCGGCGCGCTCGAACGCGCTACAGACGGGTTCACGGTTGGCGGGCTCTTCGGGGTCAGCCGCAGCAAGTTTCGGAGCGAAGATTATGGCTCACAAAAAGGCAGGCGGTTCATCGCGCAACGGCCGCGACTCGGCCGGTCGGCGTTTGGGCGTGAAGAAGTTCGGCGGCGAGCAGGTTATTGGCGGCATGATTCTTGTACGCCAACGAGGAACCAAATTTCACGCGGGTCGAAATGTTGGCCTTGGCACCGACCATACGTTGTTCGCCACCGCCGCCGGCGAAGTCGCTTTTGAGCGAAAAGGCGACGGACGCCAATATGTATCGGTACGCGCAATTAGCATTTCAGAATAAAGCGGGGAGCAAGACGAGAACCCCGCTTCGGCGACAAGCCCCCGCGGACGTTCTCGAAAGACCAAATATTTCGAGATGAGACAAAAGGCCAAAGTGCCTGCTCAATCGTCCGGTAAGCTTAAGCTTACAAAGGGGATGCGGTCGCCGCGTCCCCTTCGTCATTTTTGCCCCCGCAATGGGGCGCTGACCGGTGATTTCATGTTTCCCGATCTGGCACGAGACGATGTGTTCCGGCTTGAGACGCCGCGGCTCTGGCTCCGTTGGCCGCGAATTTGCGACGCCCTGGCGATCCATAAATCCTGCAGCCGATGGGAAGTCGCCCGCTACACCGCGCGGATTCCTCATCCCTATCCCGAAGGCTCGGCTGAGCGATTTATCTACGCCGCGCGCGAAGCGAACTCGGCTGGCCGGGATATGACCCTGGTCATGACGCCAATCCGAGGCAAGAGCGAAACGATCGGAGCAATCAGCCTCGAATTGCGCGGCACCGAGCGCCTTGCGCTTGGCTTCGTTTTGGCGCCGGAGATGTGGGGCAAAGGTCTTGCAACCGAGGCGGCGGAAGCGATGATTGACGCAGCCTTCACGCTGACCCGGACAGTCGAGATCCTGGCCAGCGTCAGGGTGGAGAACCAGGCCTCGCAGACGGTGCTTGGAAAGTGCGGGTTTTCGCGGATTGGCACTGGCCTCCAGGGGGCCCCGGCGCGCGGGGGCCTGGTCGAATGCCACAGCTTCCGCCTTGCTCGGGCCGATTGGGTTGGCGCCGCCCTGCCTACGGTCGAAGCCGCGTCGCCGGTCGAACTCGCGCGCTCTCTGTGACAGGCGGTTTCTGATGAAGTTTCTGGACCAAGCGCGCGTTTACATTCGCTCGGGCGACGGCGGGGCGGGCGCGGTCTCGTTCCGACGCGAGAAGTTTATCGAGTTCGGCGGCCCCGACGGCGGAGACGGTGGGCGCGGCGGCGACGTCATTGTGGAATGCGCGGATGGCCTCAACACGCTCATCGACTTTCGCTACCAGCAGCACTTCAAGGCTAAAACCGGCATGCACGGAATGGGCCGCAATCGCGCCGGCGGCCGCGGCGCCGACGCGGTCCTGAAAGTGCCGGTCGGGACGCAAGTCTTCGATGAGGAAAGCGGCGCGATGCTCGCCGACATGACCGAGCCTGGCGAACGCGTGGTGGTCGCCCAGGGCGGGAACGGCGGCTTCGGCAACCTCCATTTCACCACCTCGACCAACCGCTCGCCGCGCCGCGCCAATCCCGGTCTCAAGGGCATCGAGCGCACGCTCATTCTGCGACTGAAGCTGATCGCCGACGCAGGTCTCATCGGTCTGCCGAACGCGGGCAAATCGACGTTCCTCGCCGCTGTCTCCGCCGCTAAGCCCAAGATCGCGGACTATCCGTTCACCACCCTCCATCCGGGTCTCGGCGTCGTCCGGATCGACGGGCGCGACTTCGTGCTCGCCGACATACCCGGCCTGATCGAGGGCGCCCACGAGGGCCACGGCCTCGGCGACCGGTTTCTTGGCCACGTGGAGCGTTGCGGCGCGCTCGTCCATCTCGTGGACGCGACGGGCGCCAGCGCCAGCGCCGACTATCGCACGGTCCGCCGCGAACTCGCAGCTTATGGCGAGGGCCTCGCCGAAAAAACTGAGATCGTCGTGTTATCGAAGGTCGATGCCATCGACCTGGCGACGCTGAAAACGCAGACGGAGCGACTCGTGCGCGTGATCCGCGAGTTCGGGCCGCCGCTTGCGCCGGGGGCAAAGCGCGCCAAGCCGCTCATGCTCTCGACTGCGACGCGAGGCGGCGTGACCGAATTGTTGCGAGCGACGAGGACGGCGATCGAGGCGCGACTTGTAGATGAGGCGGCTGCGAACGCCAAACCAGCCCAGTGGGCGCCGTCACTTTAGTGCGACCCTTCTCCCGGAAGGAGAAGGAAAGGACGGCGTCAATCGTTGAGCCTGCGCGCCTCCTCGGGCAACATGATCGGAACCCCATGCCGGATCGGATAGGCAAGCCGCGCGGCGCGCGAAACAAGCTCTTGCCGGACGGGATCGTAAGTGAGTTCCGCTCGCGTCACCGGACACACAAGGATCTCGAGGAGACGAGCGTCGACCTTAGGGCCGCTTGGCTCACTTGCAGCCGCGCGCTTGTCCGCATCATCGCTCATGGCGCCTTCCTCATTCCGGCAGGCTTCGCCGCCACCTTCTCCCGGAAGGAGACGGAAGGGACGCCGTCAAGCCGATCGAAGTCAACTCAGAAACGCAAAGCCGCAACCTGACGCACGCCGTCAATCTTGCCCACTTTCGCAATCACCTCGGGGGGCGCGTTCCCGTCGATCGAAACGAGCGCAATCGCCGAGCCTCCCTGTTCATCCCGCCCAAGCGCGAACGTTGCAATATTGACGCCTGCGTCTCCCAGAAGGCCCGCGAAGCGGCCGATGAAGCCCGGCTTGTCCTCGTTGGTGACATAGATCATCGAGGGGGTGAATTCAGCGTCGACCTTGATCCCCTTGATCGAGAGGATGCGCGGTTTTCCGTCATGAAAGACGGTCCCGCCAATCGCCCGCGTCTGCTGCGCCGTCTCGACGGTGAGCGTGATGAAGCTCTCATAATCGCCGTCCGCGGCGCGGGTCATTTCCTCAATGACGATGCCGCGCTGGGCGGCGACCGCGGGCGCCGACACGACATTGATGTCGACCAGCGAAGGACGCAGGAGCCCAGCGATCGCGGCCGAGGTCAACGCCTTGATCTTGAGCTCGGCGACCGCGCCTTCGTAAATGAGGGTAATCTTCTGGATCGGCGCTTGCGTGAGCTGGCCGGCGAATGAGCCAAGACCTTCCGCCAAGGCGATGAACGGCTTGAGCTTCGGCGCCTCTTCCGCCGTAATCGAGGGAAAGTTGATCGCGTTCGAAATCGCGCCGCGCGTCAAATAGTCCGACATCTGCTCGGCGACCTGAAGCGCAACGTTTTCCTGGGCTTCATTGGTCGAGGCGCCGAGGTGCGGCGTGGCGATGAAGTTTGGATGGCCGAACAGAGGGTTGACCGTCGCCGGCTCCTCAATGAAGACGTCGAAAGCCGCGCCCGAAACATGACGGGTGTCGAGCGCTGCGCGCAAGGCGGCCTCGTCGACCAGACCGCCGCGGGCGCAATTGATGATGCGAACGCCAAGCTTCGTCTTTGCGAGGTTTTCCGCGGAGAGAATGTTGCGCGTCTGCGCCGTCAAGGGCGTGTGCAGCGTGATGAAATCGGCGCGCGCCAGAAGATCATCAAGTTCAACTTTTTCAACACCGAGCTCCTGGGCGCGATCGGGGCTCAGGAACGGATCAAAGGCGACGACCCGCATCTTCAATCCCAGAGCCCGCGAGGCGACAATCGCGCCGATGTTCCCGCAACCAATGATGCCAAGCGTCTTGCCGGTCAATTCGACGCCCATGAAGCGGGTCTTTTCCCACTTGCCCGCCTAAGTCGAGACATCGGCGCTTGGAATTTGCCGCGCGAGCGCGAACATCAGTGCGATCGCATGCTCGGCAGTGGTGATCGAATTGCCGAACGGCGTGTTCATCACGATCACTCCGCGAGCGGTCGCGGCCGGAATGTCGACGTTGTCGACGCCGATGCCCGCGCGGCCGACGACTTTCAGCTTCGCCGCGTGCTCGAGCAGCTTGGCCGTGACCTTGGTGGCCGAGCGAATGGCGAGCCCGTCATAATCGCCAATGATCTTGGCGAGCTCCTCCTTGTCAAGGCCCGGTTTGACGTCGACCTGGACGCCGCGCTCCTTGAAGATCGCGACGGCGGCAGGGGAAAGCTTGTCGGAAATGAGAACGCGAGGAGTCATGGCGGATGTCCTGGAATGGCGACCGTGACGGCCGCGAAACTGAAAGGGAACGAGCGTCTGTCTGTGTCATGCCCGCGAAAGTGGGCATCCAGAGCAAGGTCGGAAGCTACGGCCTCGGAGCCCCGCTTACGCGGGGGTGACAAGCCGGAATCAGGCGGCCTTGGCGAGCTTGCTCTTCTCGATAACGAAGGCGTAATCGAGCCAGCGCGTCAGCGCTTCGACGTCGACGGTTTCGACCGTCGCGCCGCACCAGATGCGCAAGCCAGCCGGTGCGTCGCGATAGGCGCCGATATCAAACGCGACCTTTTCCTTCTCAAGCAAGGTCGCCAGACCCTTGGCGAACGCAGCCTGGGCGTCGGCCGTCAGAGCGGCCACCGCCGGATCGACGACTTTGAGACAGACGCTGGTGTTCGAGCGTGTCTCGGGCGCGGCGGCGAGGAAATCGATCCACGGCGTGCGCTCGACCCAATCTGCAATCGCTTTGGCGTTCGCGTCAGCGCGGTCGAAGAGCCCCTTCCGGCCGCCGAGCGACTTCGCCCACTGCAGGGCGTCGAGATAGTCTTCGACGCACAGCATAGAGGGCGTGTTGATCGTCTCGCCCTCGAAAAAGCCTTCGGTGAGCTTGCCGCCCTTGGCGAGACGAAAGAGCTTCGGCAGCGGCCAGGGAGGCGTGTAGCTCTCAAGGCGTTCGGCCGCACGCGGGCTCAGGATGATGATTCCATGCGCCGCTTCCCCCCCGAGAACCTTCTGCCAGGAGAACGTCACGGCATCGAGCTTCGGCCAATCGAGTTCCTGAGCGAAGGCCGCCGATGTCGCGTCGCAGATCGTTAGCCCTTTGCGGTCGCCGG
Organism: uncultured Alphaproteobacteria bacterium; assembly: GCA_963726105.1. Lineage (GTDB taxonomy): Bacteria > Pseudomonadota > Alphaproteobacteria > Rhizobiales > Beijerinckiaceae > Roseiarcus. The sequence continues at coordinate 154,720 of CAVSBJ010000001.1, read as the reverse complement.
CGATCCAATCGCCGTTGGGCACCCGAACGCCCGAGGTGGTGCCGTTCCAGGTGAAGACGACATCGTTGTCGAAATTGACTTGGCAGAGGTCCGGCAATTCGCCGTAAGGCGCCTTGAGTGTGCGGACATCCTTGAGCTTGAGCTGCTTGACGACGTCGGTCACCCAGCCGTCGCCAAAGCTTTCCCACGCCAGAACATCGACGCCTCGCGCGCCAAGAAGCGTCCAGAGCGCCATCTCGACGGCGCCGGTGTCGGAGCCCGGGGTTATCCCGATGCGGTAATCGGCGGGAACGCCGAGGACGTCGCGCGTGAGATCGATCGCGAGCTTGAGCTTGGCTTTGCCGATCTTCGCCCGATGCGAACGGCCAACCGCCGCGTCACTCAGAACTGCAGGGGACCAGCCTGGGCGCTTCGCGCATGGGCCTGAAGAGAAGCAGGGATTTACGGGCCGAACGCCCGGCGCAGTTGTCGCCATGATGAGCCATCCTTTCAGATGGAAGCCTCTCGTTGGGGAGAGGTGTCCCGCCGCGGCTCATATCGGAATCGGCGATCAAGGGCAAGCGGCGTTGCAAAGTCCTTCAGGACATGCGGTCAGAGGCGCCCGACAAGCTCTCAGGAACATGCCCGTTTCAAAACGTCGCATCCGACTTTCGTGTCGTTGACATCAGCGCTGGCTCTTGCGTCCCCTTTCGGTCTCGCCAATCTGAACCCGCTCGCGCTTTCGCCGGGAGCTTTGCGCTCGCGGCCGAGGAGCGTGCGCGTCTTCGCCCCAGCGCTGATACCGCACGCCGGTGAAGAACAAGATCTGAGCGGCGCCGCGGTCGCCCGAAACCATGCGACGGGGACTGTTCGCGGGCCGGAACGGGATGACATTGTTCAATAGCGGCCCCCTCGAGAATCGGTCGATCGTTGCGATCGCTTCCAGTGTCGAAGGGCGAAGGTTAACAAATGGTCAAAAGGCCGGAGGCGCCGGTTTACGTTAACGGGCTCCACGGCCCCGCAATTGCAAATTCAGTTTATCGCTCGCAAATCCGCGAGCGATACTTTTAATATCTCAAGCGCTTGGCCGCCGTTGCGTCGCCCCAGGCGATGAAAGGGCCATTGCGTAATTCCTTGTCGACCTTGCCGTAGGACAGCGGCAGTCCAGAAGGATCAAGCACTCGGCCGCCGGCCGCGCGCAAAACTGCATCGCCCGCCGCCGTATCCCATTCCATCGTTGGCGCGAACCGCGGATAGACATCGCCAAGACCCTCGGCGATGAGGCAAAATTTGAGCGATGAACCCGCAAATCGCGTCTCTCCGATTGGCAATCTTTTGAGAAAGGCATCCGACTTTAGGTCGAGATGGGAGCGGCTTGCGAAAGCGACTAAGCTCGATGGCGCGCTCCGAGTCCTGATGCGCCGCCGCGATCCTTCGCCGGGAAGCTCTGCCCCGGGGAGCGCCTCGCATGTGAAGGCTGTTTCGCCCCCGACCCACAACCGGCCGATCGCGGGCGCATAGACGGCGCCGGCGACGGGGGCACCCTTCTCGATCAACGCGACATTGACTGTAAACTCGCCGTTGCCGGCTAGGAATTCTCGCGTTCCATCGAGCGGATCGACCAGCAAGAAACGCTCGGCGACCCGGGCCCGGGCCCCGGCGGCGATCGACTCCTCGGCGCACACTGGCGGCATGGGCGCCAGGCTCGCGAGACATTCGCAGATGATCGCTTCGGCTCGTTGATCCGCGGACGTGACCGGACTGCCGTCCTCTTTCGATGCGACCGAGCAGCCCCGGTCGTATTCTTCCATCACCGCCGGCCCGGCCGCGAGTGTGGCCTTCGCAAGAAACAAGGCAATTTCGTCGCGGCTCGCGCGATCGAGCGAGAAAAGACTTGGATCCGGAAGAACAGAACTCAACTTATTTTCCCCCTCTCGGTCAACGGTCCGGTGAAACGAGCGCATTGGCGCAAATGAGGCTGCATCGCAAGCCGGGTGCGAATCGGGTAGATAGGATTCGAATCAGGCAAATGCAGCCACCCGCGCCTCTGCCTCGGCTAAAGGCCCTGAAATCGAACCCAGGATCAAACCCTTGATGATGGCCTCGCTAACACCGCTCGACCTCGCCGCCCTGCTTTGCTCGCGCGTCTGCCACGACGTGATCAGCCCGGTCGGAGCGATCATCAACGGCCTGGAGGTGCTTGATGGCGAGGAAGACGAAGAGATGCGCACTGTGGCCATGGAACTCATCAAAAAGAGCGCGGTCTCAGCCTCCGCACGGCTTCAATTTTGCCGACTGGCGTTCGGCGCCGCCGGTTCCTTCGGCGCGTTGCTCGACACCGGCGACGCGGAAAAGGCGGCAAGGGACCTTTTTGCCAACGGCCGCACGGTTTTGGATTGGAACTGTGGTCGGCGGATGGCGTCGAGAAGCGCGGTCAAGCTTTTGCTGAACCTCTGTCTGATCGCAGCCAGCGCCGTGCCTCGGGGCGGGGTCATTACCGTGGACCTTTCGGGCGAAAATGATGCTATGACAATGAGCGTCGAGGCCAAGGGCACAAACGCCCGACTCTCTCACAGCGCGGCCGATTTCCTGACTAACGCCGTTCCCAACGAGCCAGTCGACGGCCATTCCATCCAACTCTATTTCACAACGCTTTTGGCCCGCGAGTGTCACTCGACGCTGAACGTCTCAACTTCGCCCGAGACCGTTACGCTGACACTCGCTCCGACGCCTCGCATGACAGACGTCGAGGTTGCCGCCTATGCTGCGGACGACTCGCCCGCCGCCTGACCGAGCCGTCGCGCCCAGTCGCTATTCCCTGACCGGCGTATCGTCGGCGATTTCTGGGGTCGCGTCCGGTTGGTCGCCCTCACCCGAATTGGCTCCGCCAAATCCATAGGGCGACCGTAATCGACGGCGGCGGCCGCGGGCTGGAAAAGCGCTTCCCTCTGACGCCGATTCAAATCCCGCAGGAGGGACCTCAGGCGTCACAACGGGGGGCGGCGAAGCCACCGTCTCGGGCGACGGCGCGCCCATGGCCGGATCCGGATTATTGATCCTTGGGCTCGCCGTTATGAAGGAGGGAAGCCCTGGCGCCGCCGGAGCGTCCGGGACGGATTCACGCGGCTGCTGAGGATCGCGATAGGGCCGGAAATCGCGCGGGCGCCCGTCGCGCTGATGTCGATTGTCGCGATACCCATCGTTGCGGTCCTGGTAAGGGCGATCGGGTCGCGGAACTCGGTCCTGGAATTGGTTGCCCTGCTGACGATCCTGTCGGGGCGCAAAGCCTCCTCGATCGTTTCCCTGGCGCTCGGGCTCGTAAGCAGGCCTGTCGGCGAACGGCTGTGGGGCGTTAGGCGCAGCAGCGGTCGGTTGAGGTTGAAATCCTGGCTGCGGCTGCTGAAAGGCATTCTGCCGCTCTGCGGGCGAAGCGAAACGATCCGACAGCGCGTCGAAATCGCCGTCATCGTCCAAGTCATTCTCATCCTCACCCGGCGGTCGCTGCTGGCCGCTTTGCGCCAGAGCCTGGGCAGCGTGCGCGGCGGCGATAAGCCGGAAGTAATGCTCCGCGTGTTGCAAATAATTCTCCGCCGCGACCGGATCTCCGCCCGTATGAGCGTCTCTCGCAAGCTGGAGGTATTTTTCCGCCACGTGGTGCGCGTTGCCGCGTATCTTCACGTCGGGTCCGTTCGATTCGTACGATCGCGTCAAAGGATTGGGCCCTCGCCGATTATTTGGCGGCCGGCCACGCATCCTCTTATTCTGACCTGGTCTCATTTTAGCTTCCCAATATCCATCCGATTGGCCCAATGCTTCCGATCGTTTTCGGTCCAAGCTTTCTCGATTTTTCGTGTGAGAGACGATTTACGCCTTCGCGTCATTCGAATCGGATGATCTCGTCACGCCGGATGCACGGACACGACCAATCGCATTGATCTCGATCCCGTGCGAATTTCCCTCTGCCAGCGGCGTGCCCCATGCCGCGTTCGGACCATCATCTATGTCCGGAAGGCCTTTGCAGGCCGCCTCGCCTAACCCCGTTCCCTGCCTCGGCAACCCTTCCGGCAATCAAATAGTTCGCGTTGGCTCGGGGCGAAAGTCCAAGGCGGGAAAATTTGTGCTGACGGCGAATCCTTTGCAACCAGAGTAGCGGTTTTTGCTTGGATAGCCAAGTCACTCTTCGATCCAGGCTCGAATTACGGCTCCGAATCACAAAAGCGGCGCCAAAGCCAATAAAGAGATCAGTTTTTAGCAGACCCTTGCACCGGCTCGACCGGGGCGCGGAAACCCTTTGGAGGATCGGTCAGCCATTCGCGGTCAGGCTCAGGACCAAGGGCCGTCGCGTCCGACTTGCCCATTCCGACCCATTTCAGTGGGTTAAGATTGCTTAGCACCGATGAGCCCGATCCGCAACTGCCCTGGCACTTTACCGTTTGTCCGTCTGGATCCACCGCACGAATGGTCACGGGTTCGTTGGCCGGAAACCCATGCGTGTAGCGCAGACGCGCATCGCCCACGCCGGCGATTGATTTCTTTGCCTCTTCCTTCAGAGCTTTCTTGCGCAGGGTCTCCTGGTTGACGGGCCAGGCGGGATCCGCGTTCGCGGAGGCGCCGGGAGGCGGCAACTCAGTATTCGGCGGCAGAACGAGCTTGCCGTGCTCGCGATACTCGATCGGTGGCGGCTTTTCCCCACCAAATCCAAATCCAATAACCGGACCGAATATCGATCCAATTCCTTGCCACAAAGGCGCAGCCCCATCGTCGCCCGCCCAACTGGGCGAACTGACCAAACCGGCGGACGTCAATACCAAGGCGACCGCCGCTGACCGCAAACGAAACCCCATCTTAGGCGCCTCTTTTCCTCCGGAAGCGTTGCGACAAGTGTTCAACGCTGGCGTATCTCGCCATCAATTCCGGCTATTCGATGACGGTTGCAACTCCGTTAATCTGGGCCCAAGCCAATCTCCAGCTTGCGTTAGGAGGCCGGCTCCCCTGACTTTGACTTTTTCGATGCGCGAGGGGCCAGCAACAAGTCAAGAATCAAGAGCACGACCCCGACATTGATGGCGGCGTCAGCGACATTGAAGACGAAAAAATGCCGTCCAAAAGCGTGCAGATCGAGATAGTCGACCACGGCGCCGTGCGCAAGCCGGTCGATTGCATTGCCGAGCGCGCCGCCGATAATCAACCCAAGGCCGACGGCGGGAAGCGCCGATCGGGATCGAAACAACCACACAGTGAGCAAGCCCGTCACCGCTAGAGTCAGCGCCACCAGCGCGATCTGCCCGGAGGCGGAATCCCGCGCGAACAAGCTGAACGAAATGCCCCGGTTCCAGTGCAGCGCGAGATCGAGGAACGGCGTAAGCGGCTTGGGCTCAACGTCGGATCCGGCGGCATAGGCCAGAACGCCAGCCTTTACGATTTGGTCGACCAGCACCACGACGAGCGCGACCACGCCGCCCAGCGTCGGCGGCTTCATAGCAAGCGACCCAGATCTTTAAGTTCGCGCAGCGCCTCCGCGTCGCGAGGGGTCACGTCGGGAAAGTCGGGCGAGGCTGTCGCTGGGTCGAAATAGCGCCACGAGCGCGCGCATTTGACGCCCTGCGCGCGCTCCACAACGACGCCGACGTCGGGCGCGTCGGGCAGCCGGAAGGCGGTTCCGGGGATCGGCGTCCCGAATTCGATCGCAATCTCCGAGGTGATGCATACTTCGGCAAAATCAATGTTCTCGAGCGCCTTCATGTGCTCGGGATTGCTAAGATAGACCCGCGGCGCGGCTTCGAGGGACGAGCCGATCTGCTTCTCGGCGCGCGCGATCTCGATCGCACCGGTGACCGCGAGCCGCAGCATGCGGATCGTCTCCCAGATCTTGGCCAGTTCGTCATCGCGCCAAGCACTGGGAATCGCGGGAAATTGTTCGAGATGGATCGAGCCATGCGCGGCGTCTCGCGCTAACCAAGTTTCCTCCGTGGTGAAAACGAGGACCGGCGCGAGCCAGGTCGTCACGGCGCGGAAAATGTGCTCGATTGCCTCCAGCGCCCCACGTCGCCTGACGCTGGATGGCGGATCGCAGTAGAGCGCGTCTTTGCGAATGTCGAAATAGAAGGCGGAGAGATCGGCGTTCATGAACGCGGTCAGCGTCGCGATGACGCGCGCGAAGTCGAAATTTTCGTAAGCCTCGCGAACCTTCAGATCGAGCTCGGCAAGCTTGTGCAGCATCAGGCGCTCAATCCCGGTCATAGCCGAATGGCCGACGGAATCGCCGGGCTCCCGATGAGCGAGGGTTCCGAGCATCCAGCGAATCGTGTTGCGCAACTTGCGATAATTGTCGCTGACGGCTTTCAGGATTTCGGGGCCGATGCGCTGATCGTCGGTGTAGTCGACGCTGGCCACCCATAGACGCAGGATGTCGGCCCCCGAAACGCGGATGACGTCCTGCGGGAAGGTCTGGTTGCCGAGCGATTTCGACATTTTGCGGCCGCTCGCATCGAGCGTGAATCCGTGGGTCAGCACGACGTCGAAAGGCGCGCGACCGCGCGTGCCGCAGCTTTCCAGAAGTGAGGACTGAAACCAGCCGCGATGCTGGTCCGAGCCCTCGAGATACATCACGATGTCGTCGCCGCCGTCGACCGTCCGCCGGATGCCGGCCAATCCCGGAAAGTGCCCAGGGTCCTCGAGGACGAAGGCGTGGGTGGAGCCAGAATTGAACCAGACTTCGACCAGATCGTCGACCTTGTCGTAAGTCGCGGCCTCGTGCTTCGGCCCGAGGAACCGTTCCTTCGCGCCCTCGGCGAACCATACGTCGGCGCCTTCCCGCTCGTAGGCGTCGGCGATCCTCGCGTTCACCTCATCGTCGAACAGGATTTCGTGACCATCCTTGCGGACGAAAATCGAGAGCGGCACGCCCCAGGCGCGCTGGCGGGACAACACCCAATCGGGCTTGTTGGCGACCATGCCCTTGATCCGGTTCTCGCCCGACGGGGGCGCCCATCGCGTGCGTTCAATCGCGTCGACCGCCAGCGCCCGAAGAGTCTTGCCGCCTTCCGCATTGGCGAACGGCCGGTCCATCGCCAGGAACCATTGCGGCGTGTTGCGAAAGATCACCGGCGTCTTCGATCGCCAGCTGTGCGGGTACTGGTGTTTCAGCTTTCCGCGCGCGACGAGCGCGCCTGCCTCGATCAGGGCGTCAATGACGGCCTTGTTGGCGTCGCCGACCTTGCCCTTGTCGGTGATGACGCGCTTGCCTTCGAAGCCGGGCGCCTCGTCGGTCAGCGCGCCGTTCTCGTCGACGGTGTAGGGAATGCGGGTGTCGATTCCGCGCTCCTGGAGAAGCCGGGTGCTCGCGGTCCAAAGCTCGAAATCCTCGCGCCCGTGGCCGGGAGCGGTGTGGACGAAGCCCGTGCCCGCGTCGTCCGTGACGTGGTCGCCGTCGAGCAGGGGGACGACAAAGCCATAGCCTTTCGCGCGGAGCGGGTGGGCGCAGGCCATGGATGCGAGTTCGTCGGCGCTCACGTCCACGACGAACTCGAAAGCTTTAGCCCGGGCGGCGGCGAAGGTCGCCTCCGCCAACGTCTTGGCAAGAATATAAGTCGCGCCGGGCTTCGCCCAATTGTCGGCGTCCGCCTCCGTTACGCGATAGCAGCCGTAAGCAATACGCTTGGAGAAGGCGATGGCACGATTGCCGGGAATGGTCCACGGCGTCGTCGTCCAGATGACGACCGAGGCATTTTCCAACAAGTCCTTTTTTTGCTGAAATTCAACAGCGTTTTCGTTAATGACATATCGAACCTTTGACGCTCCGAGCTCTTCGGTCGCTTGACGCGTTTCGTCGCCCGAGCCAAGGATAATGCGACGCGCGCTTGTCACCGGGAACGCCACATAGACCGTGTCGCTGACATAGTCTTCGTATTCGACCTCCGCCTCCGCCAGCGCCGTCTTCTCGACGACGCTCCACATCACGGGCTTCGAGCCGCGATAAAGGAGCCCGCTCGCGACGAATTTGAAGATTTCGCGGGCGATCTGCGCTTCGGCCGGATAGCTCATCGTCGTGTAGGGATGATCCCAATCGCCGACGACGCCGAGCCGCTTGAATTCTTCCCGCTGCACGGAGAGCCAATGCTCGGCATAGGCGCGGCATTCCTTGCGGAAGGCGATGATGGCTTGCGAATCCGAGAAGTCGGGCTTCACCTTGCCCTTGGCGCGGTAGAACTCCTCCTCGACCTTCCATTCGATCGGGAGCCCGTGACAGTCCCAGCCCGGCACGTAGTTCGATTCCCGGCCCGTCATCTGATGCGACCGGACGACAATGTCCTTCAGCGTCTTGTTGAGCGCCGTGCCGATGTGGACATTGCCGTTGGCGTAAGGAGGCCCGTCGTGGAGGACGAATTTGGGGCGGCCCTTTCCGCTCCGGCGTAGTTCCGCATACAAATTCTCGCGCGCCCAGCGCGCCAGAATTTCCGGCTCCTTCTGCGGCAGACCCGCGCGCATGGGAAAGTCCGTCTTTGGCAAATACAGGGTGCGCGAATAATCGAGGGTTGAGACGGACGCGTCGGACATTGTGTGTGAAGCCAAATTTGGTTTCGGAAGCAAGGTTTTGTTTCGTATGCAAGAGCGGCGTGGGATTAGAGGATTTGGCGCGATCCCACAAATTCAGATCTTAGCGCCGGCCCGACCTTTCCGGCGTGGCCGCATTAGGGCCACGCCGGTTGGGACCGCCATGCCCTTGAGGGCGGCTTACGAGGCGCGCCGAGCGTAGCGGTAATTTTACCTGTGCCCATCAATCTTATCAGTGGCTTAGGACACCGTTTAGTTCCGCGCTGAAAAATGGCGCTCAACAATCCAATTATACATGGTATATCTGTTCAACGACTGCCTTCGAGAATTGCGCGGGCCCGCTCCTTGTCCCGGTTCATCTCGGCCACGAGCGCGTCGAGGGAATCGAACTTCCGCTCGTCCCGGATACGCGCGATGAACTCGACGTCGATCTCACGCCCATAAAGGTCGCCGTCGAAATCGAGGAGATGAACCTCAAGCAGGGGAGAGCCGTCGTCGACCGTCGGGCGGGTGCCGAAGCTGGCGACGGCCGGAAAGGCGCGTCCGTCGATCCGCGCGACGACGGCATAAATTCCATGAGCAAGCCCGTTGCTCGGCTCAAGCGCGATATTCGCCGTCGGCACGCCAAGGGTGCGCCCCAGGCGCTGGCCCGAAATCACTCGGCCTGAGACCGAATAATTGCGGCCGAGACCTTGCGCCGCGACGGGAAGGTCGCCGCGCTCGAGGGCCTTGCGAATGGCGCTCGAGGAGAAAACCCCCGAATCGACTTCCACCTTCGCGATGACCTCGACCCCAAAGCCGTGCCTGGCGCCGGCTTCGGCGAGGGTGGCTGGGGAGCCGGACCGGCCCTTGCCGAAATGAAAGTCCCATCCGACGATGACCGCGCTCGCTCCGAGCCGCTCCACCAGAACGTTGGTAACGAACGCGTCCGCGCTCATCGCAGCGAGGGCCGCGTCAAAATGAATAAGAACGAGACCCGTCAGCCCAAGCTCGGCGCATATCGCTGCTTTGTCACGCGGCGGCGTCAATCGAAAAACGACCTGGCGTCCGGCAAAGAAGTCGACGGGATGGGGTTCGAACGTCAGGAGAGCGCTAGGGGCCGCTCTCTCTTTCGCCATCGCAACGGCGCGTCCGATGACGGCCTGATGCCCGCGATGCAAGCCGTCGAAATTTCCGATTGCGTAGACCGCGCCCTCGAGCCCACGCGGCGGCAGCATCGGGTCCGTGGCGAGCACGAAGCCGTTGTTCATTGGGTCCTGCCGGCGCCTGGAGTTCCGCGGTCCCGTACCTGCGTTTCTTCGCTCACGCAACAGCCCTTCGCGCGAGATACGGTCAACCAGCGGGGGACTTAAGCTTGGGCGTCGGCGGCACGCTGAGAACGCCTTCGCCATCGAGGACGACCACGTCGCCGACGCGACATTGGCAATGCAGCCGGACGCGGCGGTTCCTTTCGGTCAACTCGATCACCTCGACGCTGACGTCGACGACGTCGCCGATCTTGATCGGACCGCGGAAGTTCAGGGTCTGCGAGATGTAAACAGCGCCTGGGCCCGGCAGTCGCACGCCAATGACCCCGGAAATGAGGCTCGCGGTATAGAGCCCATGAACAATTCGGCCGCCAAACCGAGTCTTGCGGGCGAAATGCTCGGACAAATGAATGGGATTGTGATCGCCCGAGAGCTCGGCGAAATGGATCACGTCTTCATTTTCGACCGTCTTGCGAATGGTCGCGCGCATGCCGAGCACAAGATCGTCGAAATAGAGCGTCTGAAACAGCTCCATGGCTCGCCGCCTAGCGCCGAAGCAGGGGGATCGCGGCGACGGGCCACACCGCGTTTTCGTCGTACAGCTGCTGCAGCGCAACCGGATCAGCCGGCGATTCAAGCGTCTCCTTGTGCAAGGACCGGTGAATGCCTCCGGTGACAAAGAGCACGTCCAACCCGGCTCGCACGGCCCCAATGACGTCCGTCCGCATGCCGTCCCCGATCGCAAGCACGCGAGGCTTCGCGATCGGCGCGCCTCGAATGTGTTCAGCGAGCGTCAACGCCCGGTCGTAGATTGGCGTGTAGGGCTTGCCCGCGTAAACGACCGGCCCGCCGAACTCCTCGTATCGGCGGGCAAGCGCTCCCGCGCAATAGATGAGCGTTTCGCCGCGGTGGATCACGATATCCGGATTGGCGCAAATCATCGCCATGCCGCGAATCGCCATCCCTCGCAGCTCAGGCTCGTAATCATCCAGCGTTTCGGCCTCGTCGTTTCGGAGGCCGGTGCATAAAGCATATTGGGCGTTTTCCAGCGCAACGAGTTTCGGCCGTGCGCCGCACGCCTCCGCCACGGCGTCGAGCAGGGTCAAGTCGCGTTCCGGCCCGATGTGGAGGACTTGGTCGCCCCCCTGCTGTTCCATCAATCCGATCGTCACGTCGCCCGACGTGACGATCGCGTCGAACGCGTCTGGCGAAACCCCGAGCTTCAGCACTTGCCGTGCGATCGGCGGAGAGGGACGCGGCGCGTTGCTGATGAGAATGACGGCGCCGCCCCGCCTTCGGAACGACACAAGCGCGTCCGAGGCTTGCGTGAAAGAGGCCACGCCGTTGTGCAACACGCCCCAGATGTCGCACAGAATCACGTCATAGTGGTCCGAGATCTCGCTGAGACCAGCGATTTGCCTGACGATCTGCGCCTGTTCCTGCCCCATTGCTGGCTCGGCTAGGCGACGCCTTCATCCCTGTCAAGGGATTGGTCGTCCCCACGGACGCGCTTCGCGTGGCGCCGCCTGCTTGACGGCGCCTGGGTTGGTTCCTAGCTATTGAGCGCGGCAAGCACGCCGTCTTTGAGGACGCCATGTCAGTAACGGCCAAGGTCACAGACGCGAGTTTCGACACCGATGTCATCAATTCTCAGGAGCCCGTCGTCGTGGACTTTTGGGCCGAATGGTGCGGCCCATGCCGCATGATTGGGCCGGCGCTTGAAGAAATCGCCACCGAAATGAACGGCAAGGTGAAAATCGCCAAGCTCAATGTCGATGAGAATCCGGGTGTCGCCAGCAAATATGGCATCCGATCGATCCCGACGCTGATGGTGTTCAAAGGCGGCAAGCAGGTGGCCACCAAGACTGGGGCGGGTCCGAAGAGCGAGCTGTCTCGTTGGATCAGCGCTTCGGTTTAAGCTCCTGGCCTTGAGCAGAAGAGCTAAACTGGGATACGCACGGCCGCCCGGAGGCCTCCCATCGGGCTTTCCGTAAGGGTGATGTCGCCGCCATGAGAGCGAGCGATGTCGCGCGCGATCGCGAGCCCCAAGCCGGAGCCGCCTTCATCCTGATTGCGCGCCTCGTCCAGGCGATAAAACGGCCGGAACACGTCCTCGCGAAAAGCGGGGTCGATTCCGGCTCCATCGTCATCGACAACAATCGACAGGAATTGAGCCTCTAAGGTCGCGGAAACACGGACGTTGTCGGCGTGACGCTGGGCGTTGGCGACGAGATTGCCGACACAGCGTTTCATCGCCATGGGCCGGATACGGATATCGAGGTTTCCTCGCGTCTCCACGCCAAGGCTCGCGCCATGCCGCTCGGAAGACTCCCGGAGGTCTTCAAGCATCGACGCAATATCGACTTGGGCGGTTGCTTCGCCTGCATCGCCACGCGCGAAGGCAAGATAGCCCTCGAGCATCTGCCCCATCTCATCGACATCTTTCTGCAAGAATTCGCTATCGGCCGAATTGTCGAGCAGCGCCAACGACAATTTGAAGCGAGTGAGCATAGTGCGCAAATCGTGGCTCACGCCGTTGAGCATGGCCGTGCGCTGTTCCGTTGCGCGCTCGACTCTCCGTTTCATCTCGATGAAAGCATGGCCGGCCTGCCGAACTTCGCGCGCTCCGTGCGGACTAAAGTCGAGATTCCTGCCTTTGCCGAAGTCTTCCGCCGCCTTCGCGAGGCGCAAAATGGGCCGAATTTGATTGCGCAGAAAAATGATCGCGAGCGTCAGGAGGAGGATCATCGCCCCCAGCATCCAGAGCACGAAAATATGGGCGTTCGCCTCATAGGCGAGGGCGCGGCGCGTCACCAAGCGCAGCACCCGGCCCCCAAGGTCGACGCGTATCTCCATTAAGCCCGACCGGCCAACGGTGTCGATCCAGAAAGGCTGTGTGACCTGCTTTCGTATTTCTTTCGGAAGGGTGCGAGTGAGCGGATCCAAGTCACCGTAGAAGGAACGAGGCATGACGGGAGGCAGTGGACCCGCCGGCAGCAATGACGCATCCATGCGAAACCTTTCGGACGCCAGATTTTCTAAAGACGCATCGTCCTGCCCCGGCGGAAGTCTTTGATAGAGATCCGTCAGCGCTCCAACGTCGCGCGCAACCGCCTCGGAGAGCCTGCGAGTCACCAAATCCCAGTGATGCTGCATGAAGACGAGCGTCACCGCGCTTTGGAGCAGCACCATCGGGACGATCACGATCAGGAGCGAGCGTTTGTAGAGACCCTTCGGCAGCATCTCCGCCATGCCGCGCGCCGTGCGCCGCCAAAGCATGCGGATCTGCGCCAGCAATCGCAGCTTACTGAATGCGAGTTGGTCGCTCATCGGTCAGCGACTAGCCGATACCCCGCTCCTCGCGCCGTCTGCAGGTATATCGGATTGGTGGGGTCTTGCTCGATTTTGCGCCGCAGCCGGTTGACGAGGACGTCGACCGTCCGCTCTTGCGCGGCGCCGCCCGATCCCGACAGCGTTTCGCGAGAGACGATGGCGCCGGGGGTTGCGCTGAGCAGGCGCAGCATCTCGCGCTCGCGCTCCGTAATGCGAACCGGATCGTCTCCGGCTCGAAGCTCTCCACGCTCAAGCGAGAACGCGAAGCGTCCGAAGCGAACGACGCTGGTCTCGAGGCTGCCGGCCGGCGGGGCTCGGGTTCGTCGCAGCACCGAGCCGATCCGCAACAGGAGTTCGCGCGGCTCGAAAGGCTTTGCGAGATAGTCGTCGACGCCAATTTCGAGGCCGCGCACCCGATCCTCCGGGTCGCCACGAGCCGTCAACATGAGAATCGGCACTTGCGATCGCACCCGCAGATCGGCGGCGAAATCGAACCCGCTTTCCCCAGGCATCATGACGTCAAGCACGATAATGTCGAAGGCCAGTCCGTCGAGGAAAGCGCGAGCCTTGGCCGCCGTTGGGGCGACTGTGACGCGATGACCGTGTTTGACCAGATAGCTGGACAACAAAGCGCGAAGACGTCGATCGTCGTCGACGACGAGAATATGGGCGGCGTCGTCGGCAAGCGAAGTCGGAGTCGAGCTCACCGCGCCTGACCCGCCCATTTCGCAGGCTCCGAGCGGCCAGCAAGGTCGTTTGGCGCCTTTTGAGGATCGATCATCGCTTTAAGAAACGCTTGCGCCGATGGCAGACCCCAGTCGCCAAGTTGTTCCAGCGCCAACGCGAACCGCCGTGTTTGGACGAGGGCCAGCTTCAGCGCCAGCCGCTCGCCGTCCGGCGTCGCATAGAGTTGCCGACGGCGACGATCCAGGGCGCCAGCCCGGATCTCGACGAAGTTCTTGTCGACAAGCTCTCGCAAGACGCGGTTGAGGCTCTGTTTTGTGATACGCAAGATCTCGAGGAGCTCGGCAATCGTGAGTCCCGGCCGTCGGCTGACGAAATAGAGGACTCGGTGATGAGCGCGCCCGAACCCATACGCTTCGAGCAGTCGATCCGCGTCTCCCACGAAATCGCGGTAGGCGAAAAAGAACTGTTCGATCAACTCATACATTGGCTCTTCGCCGCGGCGCGATTGCCGTGGCGGATCAGATTTGGAGACGTCGGGCGCCATCGATGAGCCTATTAGGTCAGCACTATTGACATAATTCAGCCCTCTTGGTATCGTAGAGACCCTTAGCGACGCAGTCCATGTAGCTCCAATCGCCAAAAATCCAAACCGGCTCGCTTACAACAGAGGAACCGCCATGGCCGCCGAGACTTTTGACAACCGTGATGGCTGGATCTGGATGGATGGCCACATGGTCCATTGGCGCGACGCCAAGGTGCATGTTCTGACCCACGCGCTGCACTATGCGAGCGCTGTTTTCGAAGGCGAGCGGGCTTATGGCGGGCGCATCTTCAAATCGACCGCCCATTCCCGCCGGCTGAGAGATTCCGCGCAAGTCCTCGACTTTGAGATCCCCTGGAGCGTCGCGGAGATCGACGCCGCCAAAGCCGAGGTGTTGAAAAAGAACCATCTCTCCGACGCCTATGTCCGGGCGATTGCCTGGCGCGGCTCGGAAATGATGGGGGTCGCGGCCCAGCGTAACACGATCCACTTGGGCATCGCCGTGTGGGAATGGCCGAGCTATTTCGATCCCGCCCAGCGGATGAAAGGCATTCGGCTCGATATCGCCGACTATCGGCGCCCTGATCCCGCGACCGCTCCCGCCCTGGCGAAGGCGGCGGGTCTCTACATGATCTGCACCATCTCCAAGCACCGCGCCGAGCGCCGCGGATATGCGGACGCCTTGATGTATGACTGGCAGGGTCGCGTCGCGGAATGCACCGGCGCCAACATCTTTTTCGTCAAGAACGGAACGATCCACACCCCGATCGCCGATTGCTTCCTCGCCGGCATCACGCGAGCGACAGTGATCGATCTGGCGCGCAAGCGCGGATTTGAAGTCGTCGAGCGGCGCATAATGCCTGCCGAGCTCGGTGAATTCGACGAATGCTTCATCACCGGAACCGCTGCCGAGGTGACGCCGGTCGGTGAGATCGGTCCGCACCATTACAAACCCGCGGCGGTCACCGCGGCGCTCATCGACGCCTACACCGAAGAGGTGAATCCGAGAACCAAGGCTGCCTGACGTTCCGGTCGAGCTACCCCTCCGCGGCGACGAAACTGTCCATCACCAGCTTCCGGCCCGCTTTGTCGAAATCGACCGTCAGCTTCGGGCCGTCTACGGCGACGACGGCGCCTGGGCCGAATTTGTTGTGAAACACCCGCGATCCTGCGTGGAAGACCGAAGTCGACGCGCCTTCTCTGTGGACTGCGCCCTCGAACATCGGGCTCTGAGGCCGAGGCCCACGCGGGCCCGCTTGGCCCCACTCGCGCTGCCGCGATTCCGCGCGCCGCCAGCCGGGCGTGTCGTAGCGGGAGGCAAACCCGGTTTCCAGACCCGCTCGCGGCCACGAACCATAGGCGCGCTCCGACGATCCGATGAATTCGTCGAATTCGACGTGGTCGGCCGGCAATTCCTGGATGAACCGGGACGGGATCGAGGTCTGCCACAGCCCGCGCACGCGCCGGTTGAGGGCGTAATAGATCCTTGCTTGCCTTCGCGCTCGGGTCAGGCCGACATAGGCAAGCCGCCGCTCCTCCTCGAGCCCGGCGAGGCCGCTGTCATCGAGCGAGCGCTGATTCGGAAACAGGCCTTCCTCCCAACCCGGCAGAAAGACCAGATCAAACTCCAGTCCCTTCGCCGCATGAAGGGTCATGATTGAAACGCGCGCGCCCTCGT
The DNA here is from genome assembly GCA_963726105.1 of uncultured Alphaproteobacteria bacterium. Classification (GTDB taxonomy): domain Bacteria; phylum Pseudomonadota; class Alphaproteobacteria; order Rhizobiales; family Beijerinckiaceae; genus Roseiarcus. Next base: position 138,702 of record CAVSBJ010000001.1, on the reverse strand, counting down.
CGCCGCTGTCAACATCCATGACCAGCGAGACGTGTTCGAGGAACGCCGCAAGGTCGGGAAACTCGCCCATCGAACGGACGAGTTCCTTCAGGTTGTCGAGCCGTCCGGCGGCGTCGGGCGTGCGCTCCGCCTTCCACATGTCGATATAGCCGCTCTCCTCGAGAACGAGCTGCGCCAGCTCTTCGTGAGGGATCTGTTCCGACTGTCTCCGCCACCGATCGAAGTCGTCGAGGAGCCCCCGCAGAATTTGACGGGGACGCGGTTTCAGTTCCTCGGTTTCGACAAGCGCCCGCGCCGCACGGGTCAGGGAGAGACCGGCTCGCCGGCCATAGTCATGCAGGATCGCAAGCGTCGCTTCGCCAAGGCCTCGTTTGGGCTGGTTGTAGATACGCTCGAAGGCGAGGTCGTCGTCGGGCTGGGCGATGCAGCGAAGATAGGCCAGCGCGTCGCGTATTTCCGCCCGCTCATAGAATCGCGGGCCGCCGATGACCTTGTAGGGCAGCCCAAGGGCGATGAACCGCTCTTCGAATTCGCGCATCTGAAAGGAGGCGCGCACCAGGATCGCAATATCGTCGAGAGAAACGCCTTTGTGCTGGACGGCTTCGATCTCCTCGCCGATGAGCCTTGCTTCCTCCTGACTGTCCGACCCTTCAGCGACCCGCGGCCGATCTCCAAGCGGTTTGTCGGTGAACAGCGTCTTCCCCAGGCGGCCGCGATTGTGGGCGATCAATCCAGCGGCAACAGCCAGAATGTGTCCGGTCGATCGATAATTTCGCTCGAGCCGAATGACCTTGGCGCCTGGAAAGTCCTTCTCGAAGCGCAGGATGTTTTCGACATCGGCGCCGCGCCAGGCGTAGATCGACTGGTCGTCGTCGCCGACACAGCACAGATTGCCGTCGGCCTGGGCAAGCAGCCGCAGAAGAAGATACTGGACGACGTTCGTGTCCTGGTATTCGTCGACCAGGATGTAACGGAAGCGCCGGCGGAAAGTGGCGAGAACATCGCTGTGCTCGCGCAAGAGCTGCAACGGCTCGAGCAGGAGGTCGCCGAAGTCCACCGCGTTGAGCGCCTTCAGCCGGGCTTGATAGCTCTCATACAAGGCGGCGCTCTTGCCGCCGGCGAAACCTGCGGCTTCGCTGACGGGCACGCTTTTGGGATCGATGCCGCGGTTCTTCCACCCGTCGATCAGGTTGGCGAGCGCCCGCGCGGGCCAGCGCTTGTCGTCCAGATGTTCCGCCTGCAGAAGCTGCTTGAGGAGGCGAAGCTGGTCGTCGGTGTCGAGAATGGTGAAATTTGGCCTCGAACCGACAAGCTCGGCATGCATGCGCAGGATCTTGGCGCCGATCGAATGGAAGGTGCCGAGCCACGGCATCGCCTGCTCGGAACCGGAGAAGACGGCAACCCGCTGGCGCATCTCGCGGGCGGCCTTGTTGGTGAAGGTCACCGCCAGGATTTCATGCGCGCGGGCGCGGCCGGTCGAAACGATGTGCGCGATCCGGGTGGTCAGGACGCGGGTCTTGCCCACGCCTGCGCCGGCCAGAATGAGGACCGGCCCGTCCAGCGACTCGACCGCCCGCCGCTGCTCTTCGTTCAACCCCTCGAGGTAGGGGGGATCAGCGTCGTGCGGACGACGGGCGAGCGGCGTTGGTCGCGTGAGCGCACGCAACGACGGCGCGACGGCCGCCGGGTCGGATCTCTCTGAGGATTGCGACACGAATCGAATCATGCGCCGTCGAGCGAATCAGCGCAACCCGAAACGTGTAAGCGAGCGAGCGCCGATCACCCCCTCCCGTACGAGCGGCGCCGGCGACCACAATTCGTACCGATAAACGCTCTTAAACGTCCGTATATGCGGGTAAACGCTAGTAAAAACGCTGGCGCTTACTCGCGCTTATTTTTTCGAATCGGGACTTTTCAATGGGTTACGGCCGATTGGAATAGAGCATTCCGCCCCATCGCGGGCCCCCGTTGAACCGTCAAATCGGTCTCGTCCTTCCCTCCTGCCCGCCCGCGAGCCTGTGTGTGAGGCCCAGCCAGGCGATTAGAAATGCATAACACAGATTGTGTTTTTCCGCAACCCATTTTGCGAGGAGGACTCCTGGGAATTAAGGGTCCGGTCGGTCAGGGAAGCATGGGTTGGAAAGGCGCCTCCACTGTTATCGGGCAGAGTTCGATTTCCGGCGCCAAAAGTGCGGTCAACGGGCTGCGAGTTGCTTCGGACGAGCGGCCGCGCGCGCCGCGCCGTCGACCGGGTCGCGATCCTCGCGCCAAAGGCAAATACTTAATTCCAGTTGTTGATCTGAACGATGGCCGGCGTCAGAATCGCGGCGAAGAGTCCCGGCAGAAAGAAGAGGATCATCGGCACCGTCAGGACCGGCGGCAGCGCCGCAGCTTTCTTCTCGGCCATGGACATTCGCTGGTCACGGCTTTCCTGGCTGAGAACCCGAAGCGCGGCGCCGAGCGGCGTGCCGTACTTCTCCGACTGCGTGAGGACGGTGGTGAGCGAGCGAATGGATTCCAATCCGGTCCTTAAGCCCAGATTCTCGAACGCGGTCCGCCGCTCGGCCAGATAGGACATTTCGGCAGCCAAGATGCCCATCTCCTCCGCCATCGAAACGCTCTCGATGCCGATTTCCTGACTGACCTTGCGCACCGCATGTTCGATCGAAATCCCCGATTCCGCGCAAATCAAGAGGAGGTCCAGGGTATTGGGGAACGCCCGCTCGAGTTCCTTTTGCCGCTTGCTGGTCTTGTTCTTCAGGAACAGCTCGGGGGCCTTGATGCCGAGGTAGGTGGCCGCGATCGCAATGCCGATCTTGACCATCGCGGGCTGGTTCCACTTGATGATCAGAAACTGATAGACAATGGCGGCGAGAAAAAAGGCGATTGGCGCGACGAGGCGAAAGGAGAGAAAGGCATATTCCGCCCCGGCGCCACGATATCCGGCCATCGCCAATTGTATCTTGGCCTTTTCGGTGCTGAGCCAGCTCGACAGATTGAGCGTTTCGACCAATTGCTTGACAAGACCGGTTGGTTTCACTCTCAGCGTGCCCTTGCTCTGGGACGCCGCCAGCCGTTCGCGTTCACGCGCTCGAATTCGCTCGCGCTCGGAGCTGACAGCCTTGATGCGGCGCGACAGGGTGTCCGGCTGAAGCCATGGCATCGCGGCGGTGAGCACAGTCGCGGCCGAGCCGATGGCCGCGAACAGGATCGCCAGGAAGTGGGCGTCGGAGAATTTAGCGACGATTTCGTCCAGCATGGCAGGCTCGATTTAGAAGTCGAATGAGATCATCTTTTTCATCATTGCGACTCCTATCCCCATCCAGAAAATCGCAATCACCGAGATCATTTTTCCATGACTCGTTGTCCACAACAGTGAGATGTATTTGGGCGATGAGACGTAGAGCGCGCCGACGACCAGAAAGGGCACCGCGCCAATAATCGCGGCTGAAGCTTTCGCTTCCATGGACATGGCGGTGATCTTCGCCTTCATTTTTTTGCGTTCGCGTAGCACACGGGAAAGATTGCCCAAGGCCTCGGACAGGTTGCCGCCCGCCTTGCTCTGGATCGCGATGACGATCGAGAAGAAATTGGTTTCGGCGATCGGAACGCGTTGCGCCATCCGCTCGATGCCTTCCGGCAAGGTCATTCCAATCGAGAGCGCCTCGACAATTCGTCGAAACTCCGCCTTCACCGGCTCCGGGCTTTCGGTCGCGGCGATCCGGATCGTGTCGCCAAGGGGAAGGCCGGATTTGATGCCCCGCACGATGATGTCGATGGCGGTCGGAAAGTTGGAGATGAACTTGTTGATGCGCCGAATGCGCAGGCGCGCCAGCGTGAGTTGCGGCAACCCGATCGTAGCGGTCACGACGACAAGAAGCGTGAGGATCAAACTTCTCGACTGAACATAGGTCAAGGCGCCGCAAATCAGGCCAATGAGCACGCTCCCGATCCAATATTGATGGCTCGTGATCGACAGCCCGGCCTGCTCGATTTTCGTCGCCAGACTGACGCGCCGCCGCTTTCCCTTCATTTCACTGTCGCGGACGCCGTCGGCGATCTGCTTCTTGCGCGCCGCCCGATCGACGCCAGCCACCACACTCGCCTTCGCGTCGGTTTTCGCGACCGCCGCGCGCCGCTTGTCGGCTCGCGAGTCCCCGCCAACAAGCGCAAACGCCAGACCGCCGAACCCAAGCGCAAGACAGGCCGCGATCGCTATCGGATTGATCATGCCGGCTTCCCTCCGTTCAATGCTAGGCCGCGCTGACTTCCGAGATGTCGAGCGCCGCCGCCAGGCGGGCTTCTTCTCCATACATGCGCGCGCGGTCCCAGAATTTCGGTCGCCCGATCCCGGTCGAACGATGCCGCCCTATGATCTTTCCCTGAGCGTCCTCGCCAAGAAGCTCGTAGACGAACAGGTCCTGAGTAATCACGACGTCGCCTTCCATGCCGAGGACCTCGGTGATGTGCGTAATCCGGCGCGACCCATCACGAAGGCGAGAGGCTTGAACGATCACGTCGATCGAGGACGTCATCATCTCGCGGATTGTCTTCATCGGCAGCGCATAGCCGCCCATCGTGATCATGGACTCAACGCGGCTCAGCGCCTCGCGCGGCGAGTTGGCGTGCAGCGTGCCCATCGACCCGTCGTGGCCGGTGTTCATGGCCTGCAAGAGATCGAACGCTTCGGGTCCGCGCACTTCGCCGACGACGATGCGTTCGGGCCGCATGCGCAGACAGTTCTTGACCAGGTCGCGCATCGTGATCTGACCGACGCCCTCGAGATTCGCCGGGCGCGTCTCGAGCCGCACGACATGGGGTTGCTGGAGCTGAAGCTCGGCTGCGTCCTCGCAGGTGATGATTCGCTCGTCTGCGTCGATGAAGTTCGTCAGGCAGTTCAGGAGCGTCGTCTTGCCCGAGCCCGTGCCGCCGGAAATGACCACGTTGCAACGGACGCGGCCGATGATCTTGAGGATTTCCGCGCCGGCCGGAGAGATCGAGCCGAACTTGACCAGCTGATCGAGCGTCAGCTTGTCCTTCCTGAACTTGCGAATGGTCAGCGCCGCGCCGTCGATCGCGAGCGGCGGGGCGATGACATTGACGCGCGAGCCGTCGAGCAGGCGCGCGTCGCAGATCGGCGAGGATTCGTCGACACGACGTCCGACCTGGCTCACGATCCGCTGACAGATGTTCATCAACTGCGACGCGTCGCGAAAACGGACATTTGTGAGCTGAATCTTGCCGCCAACCTCGATGAAGCAGCGCGTCGGCCCGTTGACCATGATGTCGGCGATGTCGTCGCGCGCCAGCAGCGGCTCAAGCGGTCCGAATCCGAGGACGTCGTTGCAGATGTCATCGAGCAGATCTTCCTGCTCGGCGATCGACAGCACCAGATTCTTGATGGTGACGATCTCATGGACGATGTCCCGGATTTCCTCGCGCGCGCTCTCGGGGTCGAGCTTGGACAGCGCGGCAAGATCAATCGCTTCGATCAGGGCGCCGAAGATCAGCGACTTGGTCTGAAAATAAGTCTCGGATCTGCGTTCGGCTTGAACCGGCGCGCTCTGAACGGACGCGGGCTTGGGCGCCTCGGCCACCGCGCTCGCCGATGCGACGCGCGAGACGGCGACCTGGGGGCTGACGCTGCCGCTACGCTTGCCGAACATCGCTCACGATCCCTTGCGCTTGTGCGAGCGCTCAGCGGAGATGGGGCGATGCGTTTGCGAGCCGATCATTTTTTCTTGCGCCCGAGCTTGGCCATGAGCGGCTCGAGAACGCCTCTTTTGGGCTTGCGCGTCTCAGCTCGGCCGGCAAGCGTGGAGGCGAGATCGACGAACACCTGGGCGGTTTTGCCGTTGGGTTCGATCTCGGCGATCATTTGCCCGTTGTTGGCCGCGGCGCCGAACAGCTTCGCGTCATGGGATATGATCGCGGTTGGATCGGTTTCCACCGCTTTGGCGAATTCCGCGGTGGCGATTTCCGGCCGCTTGAGCATGCCGACGCCGTTCAGGACCAGGCGCGACGGCGCGTCGTTAAGGCGGGCGCCCTTCACATTGTCGATGAGATTCTTGGTGTTGCGGAGATTCGCGAGATCCGGGCTCGCGACCACGATCACCTCATCGGCGGAGACGAGAATCCGCCGCGCCCAGCCCGACCACAAATGCGGCACATCGACCACGATCCAGGGCGTCGAGGCGCGCATGGCGTCAATCAGCGAGTTGAACGAGGCCTCGCTGAAGTCGAGAACCCGATCAAGCGTCGCGGGCGCCGCCAGGAGACTGAGTTTCTCGCCGCACTTGGAGAGCAGACGCTCGACCAGCACGGCGTCGACGCGATCGGGGGCGAACACCGCTTCGGCGACGCCCTGGGGCGGATCCTGATTGTAGTCGAGCCCCGCGGTTCCAAAGGCAAGATCGAAATCGGCGATGATCGTCGCCATTTCCGTGATCGAGGCCAGGCTCCAGGCCAGATTGTGGGCGACGGTGGAGGCTCCGACGCCGCCCTTGGCGCCGACGACCGCGATCACCCGCCCAAGGGGCTTCGCGCCAGGAACGGCGAACAACTGGGATATCGCCTGGATGAAGTCGACGACGCCGAACGGCGCGACCAGATATTCGCTGACCCCGCGCGCCATCAACTGCCGGTAGAGCACGATGTCGTTGAGCTTGCCGAGAACGACGACCTTGGTCCCCGCGTCACAATATTCAGCAAGCTCTTCGAGCTGCGCGAGCAGCGCCTCCCGGTTGGCGGGGGCCTCGAGTACGACCACATTCGGCGTCGGCGCGCTCTTGTAGGCTTCCAGCGCGGCCGCAGCCCCGCCCATGTTCTGCTTGACATGCGCTTTGGCCATTCGGCGATCGGAGATCGCCGCGGCGACAATCGCTGCGATATCAGGCGATTCGCAGAACGCCTGGATCGAGACGCGCGGCACCGGTTCGATTTGCGCAACCGACCGATCCATGGAGGCGTCTCCGTCGATTCCGGCGTCAGCGTAATGCGCCTTCATGGCCAATCAATTTCCATTGGTCGGCAGATCGCCGCCGATCGGCGTGAGGATGGCGTTCTTCCAGTCGGTGCTCGGGTCCTGTCCGCTGCGGACGGCCTCGATGGCCCGGGTGCGCATGGCGACATCGGATGGGCCAATCGCGCGCGGCTGGACGAAATCGCGCGGGTCGTCGACCTGGGCCGCGATCGTCGACTGGGTAGCGCAGCCGAAGTTGGAATAGGGTTCGTTCTTCCATCCCTCGACCGAGCCGCCTGAAGCGAGATCCTCCGGCCACTGGCCGCATGGCGTCGGGACGATCGCCTTGACCCCCGTGAACGACACGCGCAACGGAGGCGCTGAGCTGTCGTTCGGGGGCATGTAGTCTCCGACCGCGATCCTGCCTCTGACGCCCGCCGCGACAAGCGCCGTGCGGACCTCGTAAACGGCGATCGAATTTGGATTCGCTCCGAGAGGGGTCTGAATCGTGACCGCGCCTGCGCCGTAACGGCGATAGCGGTCGGCAAAGGCGCGGACGTTCGCCCGCGACCGCGCGTCGAGCCTGCCCCCGACCGGGTAGAGATCAACGCTTGTCGGCGCCGCGGCGACCACGATCGGATGACGCTGCTCGAAGCTGCCGGGAAACGCGGGATCCGACGAAGCATAGGGAACGCCACCGCAACCGGCGAGGGCGAGAGCGGCCGCGGCGGCGAGGCTCAGCCTCAAGCCTTGGGCTTTGGATTGGGGTCTTGCGTCCGGAAGAGCGGCCATCGGCGCTGTCCTTCTCAGGTCTAGGGAAACGTTTGGCGAAGCACGCAAGGCCTACTGGGTGATGAATCCGATCTTGCCGGCATAGCCAGGCATCGGCTGGAGCGACTGCGAAGTGGAATAAATCCGGTTGACGCGGCCCAGGAACCAGGTCTGCGGATCGCTGGCGTCCTGGAAATTCTGGTCGGGCCTCACGACCTGGTTCGGGTCGACCGCGTGCGCGATGAATGGCGTCACGACGACCAGCAACTCGGTCTCGCTGCGCTGATAGTCCCGCGAACGGAAGAGGGCCCCAAGCACCGGGAGATTCATCAGCGCCGGAAGGCCGTTGATGGCCTGTTCCGTCTGGGTGCTGATCAGGCCCGCCGAGGCGATCGAACCGCCCGACGGCAGCTCCACCGTCGTCGTATTGTTGCGGGTCCGGAACCCGGGGATGGAAAGGCCGCTGAACGTGATTTGCTTCGCATAGTCGATATCGGTGACCTCGGTTGCGATGCGCAGTTGGATCCGTCCTGGCGACAAGACGACCGGAGTGAAATTCAGGGTCACGCCATAGGGCTGCTGGATGAACCCGTACTGGCAAACGGGCTGGCACTGCACGCTATTGAGGATGGGAATGGTGCCGCCCGCCAGGAACTTCGCGGTCTCGCCCGACACCGCCGTAACCGTCGGCTCGGCGAGCGTGTGGGCGACGCCTTGTCGTTCGAAGGCCTGCAAAGTGGCGCTCAAGCTGCCGTTGCCCCTGAACCAGTTCAGGGTCGCCTCGGAAGCCGTGGCGGCGACGGAGCCGCTGACCGCGCCGTTGATCGCAAACGGTGGATCGAGCGTGAAGCTGCCGTTTGGCCCGGCGCCGCTCAAATTGACGCCGAGCTGCTTGATGATGTCGCGCCGAATCTCGGCGATCGTGACGCGCAGGCTGACCTGGTCGGCGCCACGGATCGTGAGCGCGTTGACCACTTTTCCCTGCGGGCTGGCGGGTGCCTTGCCGGCGGAGCCGCCGGCGGCTCCGCCTCCGCTGGAGGCGCTCGAAATGGAGATCGAAGGGCCGCTTCCGGAAGACGGGACTGGCGAATTGTTGACGAAGCCGGAAGCAATGTCGAGCGCCTTTTGCGCCTCCTCCGCCGAGGCCACTGATCCGGTGAGGATGATCGTGTTCTCGACGGTGCGCACGCGAATCTCATTGCCCGGGATCGCGACATTGAGGAGCGCCGTCAACTCGCCGATGGCCCGACCGACCGAGACCTGGAAGAACGCAATTCTTCGTCCGTCCTTGGCCAAGGCGAAAATGCTTGTGTGGCCGTTGGCGACGCCGGAAATATAGATGCGCTTCGCTGTGCGCACGATCGCGTTGGCGACATTGGGATCGCCGACATAGATCTCGCCCGCTTCCTCAGGCAGGTCGCGGATGACCGATTGGCCGACGCCCATTTGCAGGGGAATGGCCGTTGCGTCCGACATGGCGCCCATCCGCGCGAGATCGTCGCCATCCGCGGCCCGCACAGCCGAAGCCGGCGCGATCGCGAGAAGCGCCGCGGACACGCAAACGGCGATGGTTCGCCGTCTCTGAATGCGATCGGACGTCATGCCCCGGCTCCGTCTCTGGGAAACAAGCGACAAGGAAAGGAGGGAACGCGAATTATCGGCTCGCCTGCTGCGGGGCGCCGTAGCGAACCACCGTCAGAGCGTCATCGGGACTGACGACTGTCTTGGCGGGGCCGCCGCTGTCGACGAGGCTGCGCAGAACGAGATGAAGATTCGAATTGCCGGCATGTTGAGCGAGGATGATGAGATTGACCTGATCGGGGTCGAGCTCCAGCGTCGCGTTGCCGCCCGTGATGACCTTCTTGCCGTTCTGTTCTTCCACGTTCTGGCCGATGGCCAGCACCCGCACGTTGGCGAGGATCGGCTGCGCCGTCATGACTTCGACCCCTCGGGCCTTGGTCGCTTCCTCGTCGCGGGCGAGACGGACGACGTCGACCCGGTCGTTCGGAAGAATGAATCCTCCCGCAGTCGAATTGCCGTCGTTGTCGATCTTGATCGCGACCGCCCGCTTTCCGGTCGGCAGGATCGCCGACATGAAGCCGCCCGCCCCTGCCTGAACGAGCTTGTCATGCCGGATCGGCTCGCCGCGCAGGAACGCCACCCGTGTCATCGAGCCTTCAACGTCCTTGAGCGCGTCAGGCTTTCCCGACTTTGTGATCATGAGTTCGGAGATGTCCGCCTTTGGCCAGGGGTGCCAAGCCGTGGCGCCCTCGTTGACGACCGTACCCATCGGCAGATCCTGGCTGGCGACAAGCACTTGCTCGACATCGACCTTTGGCGGAGCTTCTGCAGCCGGGCTCGGCGCAGAATTGCCGGCGCCTCGCAGGACCATATACGTGGCGCCGAACGCGAGGACTGCGATTGCGCCCACGATGATCAGCCTTCGATTCATAAATGATGGCCCTTCGGAGTGACTCGCTAGCGACGCGATTTAGACATCTTAATCGTCAAGGTACGGTTAATTTAAAGTATCGATTTGTATGCCAGGCCTGAGCCGGCCGGCAGATCGAGGGCAAGTCTTAGGATAATTCCCTACGCTACGATGCTATTCCGAAGAGTGAGTTACAATAACCTTCGAATAACCGAGTCTAGATTGGAAGAATAGTTGAAAATAACTCGATCAGGCTAACCCAACTGAGCGTTGGATCTTGGATCGGCGGCTCATCGTCTCGTCGACACGAATATTGCCCACCTACCGAGGAATGACCGAAAGCGAACGCGCGTCGTCGTTGATGCGCCTGCAACCATCCCAGCGGGATCGGGGCCGGCGACCCCCGCTGCCGACCGGCAGACAGCCGGCGGCGGGGGAGGTCGGCCTAGACCACCGCAGCCCAAATGGAGGAGTTCGGGAATTGCATGAGACCCGCCGCCGCCAATGCGATTCCGTACGGGACGCCGGCCTTGGCGTCATGCAGCCGCGCCAGCCAAGCGACGCGGGCGACCGCGGCAGGAAGGGGGACGGTGCGAGCGCCGAGAAGGGTCAGCGTAAGGATTCCGCCGAAGATGGCGGCGGCGAGACCATAGTCGAGGATTGCGGTCCAACCCAGCCACGCGGCCGTCGCCGCCGCCAGCTTGGCGTCGCCTCCGCCAATGAGCCCGAAATTGAACATCGCGAATGTGATCGCCAGAATGGCCAGGCCGCATGACATATTGAGGAGAATATCGACGGCCGGAACGCCAAGCAGCGCCGCAAAGATCACATATCCGAGCGCAAGCGCGACGCAGATCCGGTTGGGGATTGTAAAGGTCAGGAGATCCATGGACGCTGAAAGCGCCATGAGGGCGGGAAAGAAGGCGAAAATCGAAAGATGGATGAGATTCGAAGCCATCGCAGTTCGTTCGGTCGCATCAAACAGGGAAAGTCGGTCTACGTCTCGTTTGTCCGTGACCCGGACGAGCCCTGAGCGATTCGTCGCGCCGACAAGGCGGACGCCAGCGCAAAGATCTCCGGGCGGCCACCTTTACTTGAGGGTGTTGCCGACTTCGTTGAACACCGTGCTGACCTTGGTGCCAACCGTCTGGACCGCGGTGATGATGAAGACGGCGATCAGCGAGGCGATCAGCGCATATTCGATCGCCGTGACGCCTAACTCGTCGGCGACGAAGTTCTCTATCGATCGAAACATTGGTTTGCTCCTGGCAAAGATCCCCCGGCGACGGGCCCCAGTTTCCGCGCCACCGACCCGGCCGAAAGTAGGACCACCCGATTTCGACCCCGTTAATTTGAGCGCTTCCGGCGAAGCGGGCAGTTGAAGTTGAGGGAGTTGGTTAAGCGGTGAATAAGGTTGAACGATGCGCGGCGGATATAGATTTGAAGTTATTCTTAATCAATTTGGATACCCGACTCGCCGCCCTTCCTTGATCGGCGGTCTCGTTATTTTCAGGAACGGCGGCGGGCGCCTCGAGCCCTGTCCTTCGCCGCTGTCAACGAAGGGCCGGGGGGATCGGCTGAGCTTAAGGCGCGAGATCGAGCCAGGCTCCGTCCACGCCCTTCTCGACTTCGACAAGCCAGAGGTCGGGGTCAAAGGCGATCTCTCGTCTGAGCCGCGCCTCGGCTTCGTCGGAATCGATCAATGGCCCCGCATGCGTCCGCGCAAACATCCGGTCGACGCCGCTCGGGGCCTCGGCCGCGACAGACTGCGGCGCAGGCCCATAAAGCGTCGCGCTTCCGTTGAGGTGGTCGACTTTGACGAAAATGGCGCCGGCCTCCGCCGCGCCCCGCCGGCGCAAGACGGCGCTCACCCCTTCCACGCCGCACCGGCGCAAATAGGCCGCGACCCAAATGTCCGAGCGCAACCGCACAGAGACTAATGGCCTCCTGCGCGAGCCGCGGCAGTCAACTGCTTGACCAGCCGCTCTGTTATTTCGGTCGCAGAAGGCAGGCCGTGCGCGCGCTCGAACTCCCGCAGGGCCTGCTCGGTCGCGGACCCCTCTTTCCCATCCGGCTTGACGGGGTAGCCAAGCTTGGCCAGGGCGGTCTGGGCGGCCAGAGTCAAGCGCGTGTCGCCGTGGGGTTCTCCCGCCAACAGTTCGGCGATCGGATCGGAGCTTGAGGACGAACTCGCCGCGCTCTCGGCCGGGCGCGCCGGCGGAAGCGCGGCCAAGGGCTGCGCCGGCGGGGCGGTGTCTTCCGCGCTCACTGGCTTCTGAGGCGGCGGCGGGGCCGGCGCGGGAGCGACGGAGGGAAGCTTTGGCGCCGCATAGCCAAATAACGGGGCCGGGTGACGCTCGCGCTGCAAAAGAAGCGCGTTCACGCCAATGCCGACAAGGGCGGCGAACAGCGCCGCTCCGAGGTAATATCGCAAGTGCGCGAGCTTCGCGCGACCGACGATCCTTCGTATCCGCGCTTCATGAGCTGAACGCTGGACCGGCCCCCGGAGCTGGCCCAGATTACTTTTTATGCGTGCAAGCGCTAGATCCACGTGTGCTCTCCTGAGATCGCAGCGGCTCCGATCGAATCCGTCTCCGCGCTCGAAGGAGCGCGAATGGAATGGCCCGGAAGAATACCCGTCATTTCGGTAGACGGCGGCAGCGGAACGATTGGCCGACATATCTGGTTTCGGCGGCGCGAAAGAGTGCGGGCGCCTCACCTGCAAGCGCTCCGGATCGCCGCGCGGTTCCTTAAAATCGCAGCCGCTGATTAAGCCAATCTTAAGTCTAGACTCAGCCGCTTCCCTAAGTGCCGCCCCATCCGACGAGCTTTTGGATTATGGTTTATCCTTCATTACGACCGCGGTCTTCTTGGACCGTGACGAGGTATCGATTTCTCGCGGGCGCGCTGGTTCGCTGCTGACCCGAGCCCATATAAGGGCTATGAACCGCCCAAGGAGGCTGGCGCATCCCTTGTCGACAATTGACACCATTCGCGACGATTTTGCTTCCCTCGACGACTGGGAGGATCGATATCGTTATGTCCTTGAATTGGGTCAATCGCTCGAGCCGCTGAGCGACGAGGCCCACAACAACGTCAACAAAGTTCGGGGCTGCGTCAGCCAGGTGTGGCTGGAACGCGAGCCGAGGACAGACGCCGAAGGCGGAAGCATGTTGCACTACCGCGGCGACAGCGACTCCCACCTCGTGCGGGGTCTGATCGCCATTGCGATCGCGCTCTTTTCCGATCGCACGCCGGAGCAGATCCTTGCCGTGGATGCGATCGCCGCCTTTCGCGCGCTCGGCCTTGAGCAGCACCTGACGCCCCAGCGTTCGAATGGTGTGCGCGCGATGGTCGACCGTATCCGGGCGGACGCGGCGGAGCTGAGGCTGGGCGCCGCCTAGCCAGATTGGGCGCAGGTCGCGCCGCCGGGGCGTTAGCGGGGCGGGGGCCATTTCACGTTCCCACAGCAGTTGTCGTTGTCCGGCGACGCCGCCTGTCCGCGCCCGAATTGTGGGACAGCGCAAGGCGGCGCGGCGAGGGTCAACAATTCCTTAATCCCATTGGCGGAGACTGGAATAAACGCTTCGTTAGCCGCGGATGTTGATCGATGGGTGAATTCGAGAATTCAAGCGCCGGCAACGCGCTGCAGCCGGCGAGCGCCTCGCGCGACCTCGTTGTCGTGGAGGAGCGTGAGGAGACCAGGCTCGGGGCTGAGCCGCCACCTGCGACTGCGCCCAGGCTTTCCTTCTCCCGGTTCCATTTCGCCGCCGCAGCGGCGCTTGCGATCGTCGCCGCCGTCGTGGGGGCGTTGTTTTTGGAAGACCGAGAGCAGGCCAGGGCGCTTGCGGAACAGGCGAGTGAAAACGCGTCTCTGGCCCACACTATCAAGTCGCTGAAGGTCCGCCTCGACGCAATCGACAGCACGATGTCGAACGCCGGCCTGACCGACTTGCGGCAGTCGGTCGGCGAGATCAGGTCGAACCTCGCTTCAACGCGGGAGGTCAGCGGGGCTTTGGCCCAACTGTCCCAACGCGTGGAGAAGCTCGACCATGAAGCGAGCGTGAAGGTCGACAAACTCACTGAACGTGTCGATCACGAAGCGAATGCTTTGACCACCGGCCTCTCGACCCGCATCGACAGGCTCGAGCAGAAGATTGCCGCGCCGCTTCCGGCGCCGTCGCCGGTCGCACAGGCGAAGCAACCGCCAACGCGTCCGAAGTTCGACAATGTTTCGATGGACAGGACGAGTTCAATTGATCGGCCGAAGCCACTTTTGCGCGGATATGTCGTCCTGGACGCCCGCGATGACGTCGCGCTGGTCGGCGGGCGTTACGGCGAGCGCGAAGTCCGTCAGGGCGATTTTCTCCCCGGCGCGGGGCGGGTCGAGCGTATTGAGCTCGGAGGCAACGGATGGGTTGTCACGACCAGCGGTGGCCTGATCGCCTCCGCCGATACTCCCCGGTATTGATGGCGCCCATCGCGACGGCAGCCCCTCGGGCGGACGTGTCGGCTTGCGGGACCCGGCCCTGCCGGGGCGGGGCAAAGACGCCCGCCAGCTCCGTACGCTAGTCCAAGCCAAACGCGGAACGCTTTTGATAAGAGGGCGTGTGTGTTACCACCCCGCCTTGAAGGCTTCCGCGCGGGGCGCGGGGGTCCCAGGGATAAACCGCGCGCATGGTCGAACGGCGTACCAGTTTCAACTACGAGGATCTCATCATCTGCGGCCGCGGCGACATGTTCGGACCGGGCAACGCGCAACTGCCTTTGCCGCCGATGTTGATGTTCGACCGGATCAGCGAGATCTCCGAAACTGGAGGGGCCAACGGCAAAGGGGGCGTCCGGGCAGAGCTCGACGTCAAGCCGGACCTCTGGTTTTTCGGTTGCCATTTCAAGAATGATCCGGTGATGCCGGGGTGTCTCGGCCTGGACGCTCTTTGGCAATTGACCGGGTTCTTTCTCGGTTGGCTCGGTCTGCCTGGGCGGGGCCGCGCGCTCGGCGTCGGGGAGGTGAAGTTCGCCGACCAGGTGCTGCCAACGATAAAGAAGGTTGTCTATGGCGTGGAGATGAAGCGTGTCTTCAGGGGCAAGCTGGTCCTTGGCGTTTCTGACGGGTGGCTCGAGGGCGATGGCAAACGCATCTATGAGGTCAAGGATCTCCGCGTCGGCTTATTCAGCCCTGCGCCAGCAGCTTCGGCTTAACCTCTCGGATCTCGCCTGGTTGGCGTTGGGGACAAGAGAATGAGACGTGTCGTCGTCACCGGCATGGGCATCGTTTCCTCGATCGGAAGCAACACGCAGGAAGTGACCGCCAGCCTCCACGCCGGCAGGTCAGGAATCACGCGCGCGGATCGGCTTGCCGAGCTTGGCTTTCGCTCGCAAGTCCATGGAGCGCCAACAGTCCGCGCCGAGGAAACCGTCGATCGGAGGGCGATGCGGTTCCACGGTGGTGGAACGGCTTGGAACCATGTCGCGATGGATCAGGCGATCGTGGACAGCGGTCTTGCGCCCGACGAGGTCTCCAATGAGCGGACCGGCATCATCATGGGTTCGGGCGGTCCCTCGACACGCGCCATCGTCGAGGCTGCGGACACCGCCCGCACCAAGGGCCCGAAACGGGTCGGCCCGTTCGCGGTGCCGAAAGCCATGTCCTCGACAGCCTCCGCCACCCTGTCGACCTGGTTCAAGATCAAGGGCGTCAGCTACTCGATCTCCTCCGCATGCGCGACATCCAATCACTGCATCGGCGCGGCTTACGAGCAAATCCTGGGCAGCCGGCAGGATGTGATGTTCGCCGGAGGATGCGAGGAACTCGACTGGACGTTGTCGGTGATGTTCGACGCCATGGGCGCGCTCTCCTCCGCCTACAACGACACGCCTTCGCGCGCCTCCCGCGCCTACGACAAAAATCGGGACGGATTTGTCATTTCGGCCGGCGCTGGCGTCGTGGTGCTCGAGGAATACGAGCGCGCCAAGGCGCGAGGCGCGAGGATCTACGGCGAGATCGTCGGCTATGGCGCGACCTCGGACGGCCACGACATGGTCGCGCCTTCGGGCGAGGGCGCAGCGCGCTGCATGCGTCAGGCTCTGGCCGGGGTCAAAGTCCCGATCGATTATATCAACCCGCATGCGACTTCGACCCCGATCGGCGACCTCAAGGAGATCGAGGCGGTCCGGGAGGTCTTTGGCTCAGGCGACAAATGCCCGCCGATCTCGGCGACCAAGTCTCTGACCGGACATTCCCAAGGCGCGACCGGCGCGCACGAGGCGATCTATTCGTTGCTGATGATGCAGAACGGCTTCATTTGCGAGAGCGCGCATATCGATGAGATCGACCCTGCATTCTCGGACATGCCGATCGTGCGCGCGCGCCGCGACAACGTAAAATTGCGTTCGGCGCTTTCGAACTCATTCGGTTTCGGCGGGACGAACGCGACGCTCGTGTTCAAGCACGTCGACGCCTGAACGCTTAACCCCGTCATCGCCCACGAACTCGCACAAAACCGGTCACGAGCGCGCCCCATGAGATCTGGCTTGATGAGCGGTAAACGCGGCCTCATCATGGGCGTCGCGAATGATCACTCGATCGCCTGGGGCATCGCCAAGGCGTTAGCCGACGAAGGCGCCGAGCTCGCCTTCACCTACCAGAACGATGCGCTCGGCAAACGGGTGGCGCCATTGGCCGAAGAGCTTGGCGCGGCGGACCTTGTTTACCGGTGCGACGTCGAAGACCTGAGTTCGGTCGACACGATGTTCTCCGAGCTCGCAACCGTTTGGAACACGCTCGACTTCCTCGTCCATTGCATTGGGTTTTCCGACCGCAATGAGCTGAGGGGCCGCTACGCCGACACCACCAGGGAGAACTTCACCCGGACGATGGTCATTTCGGCTTTTTCGTTCACCGAGGTCGCAAAACGCGCCGCTCTGCTCATGCCTTCGGGCGGGGCGATGCTGACCCTCACCTTTGGCGGCTCGACGCGCGTCGTGCCCAACTACAATGTCATGGGCGTCGCCAAGGCTGCGCTCGAGGCAAGCGTGCGATACCTGGCCGCGGACTATGGCCCCGACAACATTCGCGTCAACGCGATCTCCGCCGGACCGGTCCGCACCTTGGCAGGCGCGGGAATCGCCGACGCGCGCTTCATGTTCAATTTTCAGCGCGACCATTCGCCGCTCCGGCGCACCGTCACAATCGAAAATATCGGCGGGACCGCTGTCTATCTTCTCTCCGGCCTCTCGGAAGGGGTGACGGGCGAGGTCCACTTCGTCGATGCGGGTTACAACATCGTCTCCATGCCGCGCCCTAGCGAAATCAACAATTGACGTTTGATATTCCATCTGCCTTTTGATGCAAGGGTTGCTTTTCACGCATTTTAGCGCAGCCTCTGGACCTCTCCCGGTGCGGCTCGAGCCAATGGCCAGAATCCGCCGACAATTGTCTCCGGCTTGGGGCTATGCCCTCAACCTGCTGCGCGCCTTCATTGTCGCGCTTGCCTTGTCCGGCGTCGCGTTTTCGTCGGCCGACGCGGCGACGGCGACCCATAAAATCACCGGCTCCCAGCAGGCCGCGTTCCACGGATTTATCGAAACCCTTTGGCCGCTGGCCGAAGCACGCGGCGTTTCTCGCCCCACGTTCGACAGCGCGTTCGCCGGCGTCACCTTCGATCCCACGGTCGCCGCGAGCGCGGAATCTCAACCTGAGTTCGTGCGGCCAATCTGGGACTACGTCGCGAGCGCCGTATCGGCCGACCGCATTCAGCGCGGCCGCGACAAAGCGCGCTCGGAAGCCCTGTGGCTCGCGAGAGCGAAAGATCTGTATGGCGTCGACGACGCGGTGATCCTTGGGGTCTGGGGGCTCGAGACGGACTTCGGCGGTTTTGCCGGCTCGAACAACATCATCCGGTCCCTCGCCAGCCTCGCCTCCATTCACTTTCAGGGCGACTATTTCCGTGACGAATTGCTTTCGGCGCTGGTCATCCTCGAGGAGGGCGATATCGCTCCCTCACTCATGCGCGGCTCGTGGGCGGGCGCGATGGGACAGACGCAGTTCATGCCTTCGAGCTACTTGAGTTACGCTGTCGCGTTTCAACGGCATGACCGGCGCGACATCTGGACGAGTGAAGCCGACGCGATCGGCTCGACCGCGAATTATCTGGCGAAACACGGCTGGGCCAAAGGCCTGCCCTGGGGCTTCGAGGTTCGTCTGCCGGCCAAATTCGCCTTGACGGCGGCAGATTCGTCGTCGCTGACGTCGTTCTCGTCCTTCACGGCCCGGGGCGTGGTGAAGGCCGACGGTTCGCCGTTGCCGGAATCTGGCGGCGGACGGCTATTGATCCTCGCTGGTCTCAATGGGCCAGTGTTTCTCGTCACAAGCAACTTCGACGCGATCAAGACTTACAACAATTCGACGGCCTATGCGGTTTCCGTCGGATTGCTTGGCGACGCCGTCACGGGCGGGCCGGGTCTCGTCGCTCAATGGCCGACCCGCGATCACCCCTTGACCGGAGCGCAGATTCAGAAGCTGCAAACCCAGTTGAGGAAAATGGGCTACGACGTCGGCAAGATCGACGGAAAGATCGGCGATACGGTCCGTTCGGCCGTCACCGCCTACCAGGAGCGCAACGGCCTCCCGCCCGACGGCTATGCCAACCAGGCGCTGTTCAGTCGGGTCGGCGCGTCGCGATGATCAGCGGCGGCGGCGCGCGCTTGTTTGGATAGTGCGGCCATGCTAGGCGAGCCGGCCCGAGTTCGGGTTCCCTAAACGATCGCAAAAAGGCGTTCGGTAGTCGCGTTCGAGGAGCTTTTGACGATGGCTGAGCAGAACGGCAATGGCGCTGACACGCCGCAAGCCGGTCCGAAATTTTCCGTTCTCGCCCAATATACGAAGGATTTCTCGTTCGAAAACCCTAATGCTCCCCGCACCTTGGGCCCGCAGCAAACGCAGCCGAACATCTCAATACAGATCAACGTCAACGCGCGGCAGCTGGCTGCTTCCGACTACGAGGTCAGCCTTATGCTCGAGGGCGGCGCCGGCCAGGGCGCCGATACGATGTTCAAGTTCGAGCTCAACTATGCGGGCGTCTTTCGGGTGGAGAACTTTCCGGCTGAGCAGGTTCAGCCGGTGGTCATGATCGAGGGCCCGCGAATCCTGTTCCCGTTCGCGCGACAAATCGTTGCGGACGCGGTGCGTGGCGGGTCCTATCCGCCGCTCTTTATCGACCCGATCGATTTTCAGGCGCTTTATCTGCAGAGATTGGCGGCAGCCGGCGGTCAATTGCAGCAACAGACCGCCTGATCATTCGCCGAAGCGAAGTCAGGCGGGCTGAGGCAGGTAGCGAAACCAAACTGCCTCGCGGCCGAAACTTTCAAGATAGCGAACGTGTGCGCTCGCTTCGGCCTGCTCGATCAGAGAGATCCTCAGGGGTCGCGGACTGGACAGGGGAGCGACCGCGACAGCGCGAATGTCGGCTTCCCCCAGCGCGTCGCCCAACAGGAGCGACCGCTGACGGCCTCCCGATAGCTCGCAATAGACCTCGACCAGGATCTCCGCGTCCAAGAGCGCGCCATGGCGAACCCGCCGCGAACGGTCGATGCGGTAACGGTCGCAAAGGGCGTCGAGGCTGGCCGGGGCCCCCGGGTGTTTTTTTCGCGCGAGCGCCAGCGTGTCGACGACCCGGTCCATGGCGATCGTGGCCAGCCCGAGCCTCGCCAGCTCGGCATTCATGAAGCGCATGTCGAACTCGGCATTGTGGATGACGAGCTTCGAGTTGCCGATGAAGGCGAGAAAGTCGTCGACGATGCTTGCGAAGACTGGCTTGTCCTTGAGAACATCAGAGCTGTGTCCATGGACGCGCACGGCCTCCTGCGGGACGTCGCGCTCCGGGTTGATGAGCGTGTGAAAGACCTTGCCCGTCAGGCTCTGGTGCACGGTCTCGACCGCGCCAATTTCCAGCACTCGATGCCCGTCGGCAGGATCGAGCCCTGTGGTCTCCGTGTCGAGCACGATTTCACGCATGGCGGGTTCGGCCTCCCACCAGCGCCGCGGTTGAGCGCATGAATTGGGCAACGATGGCGCGCGTCATCTCGAGCCTTCCGCCCGTGTCGATAACGAAGTGAGCCCGGCGCCTTTTATCGGCATCCGGTGTTTGGCGAGAAAGAATGGACTCAAGTTTGGCCTCGGTCATGGCCGCGCGCGCCAGAGCGCGTTTCCGTTGGATGGAGGCCGGAGCGCTGACCACGATCACGAGGTCGACGCGGGCTTCCCCACCCGTCTCGAACAGCAACGGCACGTCGACGATCACGAGACGACGCCCCGCGGCCGCCTCACGCTCGACAAAGTGAACGCGCGCTTGGGCCACCGCCGGATGCACAAGCCCCTCAAGGCGCTTCAGCGCCTCTGGGTCACCCAGGACCTTCGACCCGAGTCGCTCGCGATCCACCTGGCCAGAAACCATGACGCCCGGAAACGCCGCCTCGATCGCTTCCGCCCCGTCTCCGGCGTAGAAGGCGCGCACGGCGTCATCGGAGTCGAATGTGGGGACGCCATGCTCGGCGAACATGCTGGCGACGGTCGATTTCCCCATCGCGATCGAGCCTGTCAGGCCAATGATGATCACCGCGCTGCCTTATAGCTCGCGACGACTTCGGCTTCGACCAGCGCGCGCAGCGCCGGCGTCACGACCGGTCGCGCGCCAAACCAGCGCGCGAAGGCGGGCGCGGCCTGGTGGAGCAGCATGCCCAGTCCCTCTGCGACGCGCAGTCCGCGCGCTCCCGCGGCTTCGATGAGCGGGGTGCGCAAGGGGACATAGACCGCGTCGGCGACCACGGCCCGCCCCGGCAGAGCGCTGACATCCAAAGTGAGCGGCGGCTGTCCGACCATCCCAAGTGAGCTGGCGTTGACGAGCAAGTCCGCCTTTGGCAGTTCCGTCGCCAGATCGCCCCAGGGCATGGCGACGGTCGAACCGCCGAAATGCTGCGCCAGCGCCTCCGCTCGGGCTTGCGTTCGGTTGACGACAGCAATGCGCTCAAAGCTGCGCGAGACCAGAGCATGAATGATCCCGCGAGCCGCGCCCCCGGCGCCGATGACAATGGCGGCTCTCTTCCGCCCGTCCCAGCCGGGCGTAGCCTCGTCCAGGTTTGCCAGGAATCCGGCGACGTCGGTATTGTCGCCCCACAGAAGTCCGTCTTCTCGCCATAAGGTATTGACCGCTCCGAGAGCCTCGGCGACGTCTGTCCGGCGGTCGCAGGCCTCGAAAGCGGCTTCCTTGTGAGGCGCGGTGACGTTGGCGCCAAGAAATCCGTCCTTGCCGATCGTGTCGGCGAACTGACGAAATTCTCCCGGCCGGACGGCGAACCTGTCGTAAGCGCCGGGAATGCCCAGTTCCTTGAGCCAGTACCGATGGATCGTGGGCGACCGCGAGTGCTCGATCGGCCAACCGACAACGCCCGCGCGTGGCCCGCTCGTTTCGATCATAGCGAGATCAGATTCTCTCGGCGCAACCAAGCAAGGAGGCTCAACATCGGCAGTCCGAGGACAACGGAATGATCGCCTTCGATGTGCTCGAACAGGTGAATTCCGAGACCCTCGCCCTGATACACGCCGACCGACGTCAGGACGCCCGGCCCGGCGCGCTCGAGATAACGCGAAATCTCGCCCGGATCGAGGGCCCGCATTCGCAAGTCGGCATGATCTCTGTGGACGACCAGCGCTTGCCCAGCGCGGGCGACGCAAAACGCCGAGGTCAGGCGATGCGTCTTGCCGGACAGCGCGGCCAGCGTTTGCGCCCCTTCGGCCAAATCGCGAGACTTGTGGAAGATCCTTCCTTCGAGTGTGAGCGCCTGATCGGCGCCGATGCAGTAAGCGTCCGGACGCATCGCGCTCACCGCGAGCGCCTTGGCTTCAGCCAACTTGATGGGCAAATCTTCGAGCGACCCACCGCCGGCGAGATACCGATCCTCGAGTCCCCGCTCGTCGACCTTGGGCGCGACGCACTCGGCTTCCAGGCCCGCGGCCGAGAATAAAGCGCGGCGGCTTTCGCTCGTCGAGGCCAGAATCGGAGGTCCAGCGCCGCGCCATAACGAGGGCCAGGCGGTCGTCTGCATCACCGTCACCCGTTGGCGATGAATTTGAGGCGATGCTCACGATAGAGATCGAGCACCGCCGCCGCCGTCTCTTCGATCGAACGGCGCGTCACAT
This sequence comes from uncultured Alphaproteobacteria bacterium, assembly GCA_963726105.1. Classification (GTDB taxonomy): domain Bacteria; phylum Pseudomonadota; class Alphaproteobacteria; order Rhizobiales; family Beijerinckiaceae; genus Roseiarcus. The sequence goes on along the minus strand of CAVSBJ010000001.1, from coordinate 116,343 downwards.
CGATCGCGGGCCAGCCCCGCTCCGCGAACAGGCGGCGCGAGGCGGCGATCTCCTCGGCAACCGCGCTACGGTCGACATAATCGGTTTGCGAATCGGCGTTGAGGGAGAGAAGCCGGTTTTGCCGGATCTGCACAATGCGGTCAGCCGAAGCAATCAGGCCCACAATCAGCGGGCGGCGGAGATAGTCGATTGATTTCGGCAATGGCAGGCGCGGAACAATGGGAACGTTGGCCGTCTTATACCCGCGGTTAGCGAGATAGATGCTGGTCGGGGTCTTCGAGGTTCGGCTCACCCCGAGTAAAACAATATCGGCATGCTCAAGATTTTCAGGCGACTGGCCGTCGTCATTGATCATGCTGAAGTTGAGCGCATCGATCCTCTTGAAATAATCGGCGTTGAGCATGTGTTGCGCGCCGGCTCGCGGCGTGTAGTTCTGCCCGAGGTAGGATTTGAACAACGTCAATATCGGCTCGAGGACAGACAGGCACGGTGAGCCCGAAGCCTCGCAGCCGGCCTGAAGCCGGGTGGAAAGGTTGGAATCGACAAGCGTGAAGAGGACGATTCCGGGTGCGTTCTCGATCTCAGAAATCACGCGATCGAGCTGCGCTGCGCTGCGCACCAGGGGATAGACATGTTCGATCGAAGCGACCCCCTGGTATTGCGCGGCGGCGGCGCGCGAGGCGGCGATCAGCGTTTCGCCGGTCGAGTCCGAAACCAGATGAAGGTGGAAGTAACTGCGGCCCAACGCGGCCCCCGGGGGTCAATGACAAACGCTTATAACCAGCAGGATGGCTTGTGGACAGGCGTGTAGAACTGGGCCGCACAGCCCTGGGCGCGAGCTGCCGCCCGGGGAGGCGCGTTCGAGGAGTCACAGGCGCGCCTGTCGGGAGAGAATAACCGCCGCTGCGAAGATCGATCTGAATTGCGGGGATAACTAGAACAATACGCCCATGTGGCTTGGAAGAGGCCAGAGTTCGTTAACGAAATCCTAACCAAGGGGAGCGCCGCAGGCGCTCTGTGGCAGATTCACGCGAAGTGTGACTGTTTGTCGGTCTGGATGAAATCGAATCTGCCTAACCGGCCCCCTAAGAAGAAGAATCAGTTCAGAATCTTAATTGTATCTTTTTGGCGTCCGCGCGCCCCTCACTTGCGCTCGCGGGACCCAATGCCTAATGCCGTTGGCGTTCGGGGCGGCTGAGCCAACGGCGCGTGTGAAGCGAATTTCGAATGGTGCTTTGGGTTAAGGCTTTGCACGTCATCTCCGTCATCGCCTGGATGGCCGGGATGCTCTATCTGCCGAGGCTGTTCGTCTACCATGCGGAAGCGGCGAAGGGCTCGCAGACATCGGAAACCTTCAAGGTCATGGAGCGACGCCTCCTCAAGGCCATCGTCAATCCGTCAATGATCCTCGTCTTTTTGACCGGCTTTATCCTCGTCTATCTGACCGGGGATTGGCAGGACGGCTGGTGGCAGGCGAAATTCGCTCTGGTCCTGGTCCTGGGCGGCCTGCACGGTTATTTCGCACGCTGCGTCCGCACGTTTGCCGAGGACCGCAATGAGCGGCCTGCCCGTTTCTATCGGATGTTGAACGAGGGTCCGACAATCCTCATGATTCTCATTGTGGTGTTGGCGGTGGTGAAGCCATTCTGACGGCTTTCGGGAACCATCTGGTCTAGCGCGACAAAATGCCTGTTGAAAAATTCCAAGAACGCGACTATGAACCGGCGCCCGTGCTTATCAACGCGGGTTCCACCTGGCGGCGCCGGATCGCCCGATCCAACTTTTGCCGCGGCCCTGACACGACAAACCTCGCCTCGAATTGTCAGCGCCATCACCCATCATATCTAATGACTTTGCAGGTCCGCGCGACCGGAAGTCCGAGTAAAGGTCCGCCCAATGCGGGAAATGAAACTCAAGGAATTAAAGCAAAAATCGCCGACCGAGCTGTTGGCGTTCGCGGAGGAGAACGACGTCGAAAACGCGTCGATCATGCGCAAGCAGGAGCTGATGTTTGCGATCCTCAAGCAGCTCGCCAGCGTCGAGGTTCAGATTATCGGCGAGGGCGTGGTCGAGATTTTGCAGGACGGATTCGCCTTCCTGCGATCGGCCGACGCCAATTATCTTCCCGGTCCAGACGATATTTACGTGTCGCCGTCGCAAATCAGGCGGCTCGGGCTTAGAACCGGCGACACGGTCGAAGGCGTCATCCGAAGCCCCAAGGAGGGGGAACGGTATTTCGCGCTGCTCAAATGCAACGCAATCAATTTCGAGGACCCGGAGAAGACCAGGCACAAGGTCCATTTCGACAACCTGACGCCGCTCTATCCCAACGAGCGCCTGAAGCTTGAAGTCGAGGATCCGACTCGGAAGGACCTGTCGTCACGCGTCATCGATATCGTCGCGCCGATCGGCAAGGGGCAGCGCGCCCTGATCGTCGCGCCGCCGCGCACAGGCAAGACGGTGCTCTTGCAGAACATCGCCCAGTCGGTCACCGCCAATCATCCGGAATGCTATCTGATCGTGCTTTTGATCGACGAGCGGCCGGAAGAAGTGACGGACATGCAGCGCTCGGTGAACGGCGAGGTTGTGTCGTCGACCTTTGACGAACCCGCGGTGCGGCACGTTCAGGTCGCCGAGATGGTGATCGAAAAGGCCAAGCGGCTGGTCGAGCACGGACGCGATGTCGTCATCCTGCTCAATTCGATCACCCAACTCGGGCGCGCCTACAATACGGTCGTGCCTTCGTCCGGAAAGGTTCTGACGGGCGGCGTCGACGCCAATGCGCTCCAGCGTCCGAAGAGGTTTTTCGGCGCGGCGCGGAATATCGAAGAGGGCGGCTCGATGACCATCATCGCGACCGCGCTGATCGACACCGGCTCTCGCATGGACGAAGTCATTTTCGAAGAGTTCAAAGGAACCGGCAATTCGGAAATCATTCTCGATCGAAAGGTGGCCGACAAGCGCACCTTCCCGTCAATGGACATCACCCGGTCGGGAACCCGGAAGGAAGAGTTGCTGGTGCCGCCGGATATCCTGAAGAAGATGTATGTGCTGCGGCGCATTCTGAATCCAATGGGCACGGTGGACGCGATCGAATTCCTGCTCGGCAAGCTGCGCGAGACGAAGAGCAACGCGGGCTTCTTCGAGTCCATGAACACCTGAGCCGCTTCCGAGCAGCTCTCGAGCTAAGTCGGATCTCCTCAGTCCCTCGAAAGGAGACGGCGTTTCGTGTCCCAGCCAGCGAAACCGACTCTCGCCGATCTGAGAGTGGAGATCGATCGCATCGATTTGCGGATGCACGAGCTCCTCATGGAGCGGGGGCGCGTCATTGACCAGTTGATCGAGATCAAGGCCCGTCAAGGCGGCGGGTCGGCGTTTCGCCCCGCACGGGAAGCCTCGATGATGCGGGCGCTTGTCGAGCGCCATCGCGGTCTTCTTCCGCTCGACACGGTCGAAGGCATTTGGCGGGTGATTATTTCCACCTTCACCTACGTTCAGGCGCCGTACAGCGTCCATGTCGACGTGTCCGGGGGCGATGCCGCGATGCGGGACTCGGCGCGTTTTCACTTCGGCTTCACGACCCCCTGCGTTCCGCATTTTGGCGCCGGCGCGGTCATCCGGGCGGTCGCGGAATCCACCGGCGATCTCGGCATGTTCGCGGTCGATGGAGGCCCGGGCGCCGGCGCCTGGTGGACGAACCTCGCTTCACCGGAGGCGCCGAAGATCATTGCTCGCTTGCCGTTCGTCGAGCGCGCCGACCATCCCGCGGGCATGCCGGTGTTCGTGATCTCGAAGCCATTGGTCGATGGGACGGCGCGTGACGTCGTGCTCGAATCGGTAACGCTCGATCGATGGCGTCCCGACATCCCTCATGCCTTGCAACGAATTGGAGCTGAAACGATCGGCTCCGCGGCTGCCGGAACGGGGCTCGCCCTTCTTGTCGCGCGGCCCGGCGGCGTCGCGCCGGACGCCGCAAGCCAGGCTCTGCGGTCCGTCGGCGCCGCTGACGTTCGCGCTTCGGAGATTGGCGCGCATGCGGACCGAATTGACGCCTCGGCGTTGCGCGAGAGCGCGAATTGAGGCTAATCGGACCTCGCCATGACCTCCAATGTTCCAGTACGCCCTCAGCCCAGGGCGGCGATTCTCGAAATCGACCCCTATGTGCCAGGCAAAAGCCGGGTTCCGGGCCTCGACAGGGTTCATAAGCTTTCGTCCAACGAATCTCCGCTCGGTCCGTCGCCAAGGGCGGTCGAAGCCGTCAAGGCGTTGGCGGAGAAGCTGGAACTCTATCCGGACGGCGCCTCGACGGCGCTGCGGGAGGCGATTGGCCGGCGCTACGGCCTTGATCCGTCCCGTATCATTTGCGGCAACGGCTCCGATGAACTCCTGGCGCTGCTCGCGCATGTCTTCCTGCATCCTGGCGAGGAAGGCCTCTACAGCCAGTACGGGTTTCTGACCTATCCGATCTGCATCCGCGCCGCCGGCGGCATTCCGGTTGTCGCGGAGGAGACGGACAGAACGGTGAGCGTGGACGCAATTCTCGAGAAAGTAAGCGCCCGGACGAAAATCGTCTTTCTCGCCAACCCGAGCAATCCGACCGGCACCTACGTTCCGTTCTCGGAAGTGAAGCGTCTGCATGAGGGCCTTCCGCCGCACACGCTCCTAGTGATCGACGCGGCTTACGCCGAATACGTGACGCGCAACGACTATGCGGCGGGCATCGAGCTGGCTTCGACGGCAGACAACGTCGTCGTGACCCGGACGTTCTCGAAGATCCATGGGCTGGCGGGCCTGCGCATTGGCTGGGGCTATGGATCGGCGCACATCATCGATGCGTTGAACCGGGTTCGGGGGCCCTTCAATCTGAACGGAGCCGCGCAGGCAGCCGGCGTCGCGAGCCTCGAAGACGCGGCGCATATTGATGGCGCGATCGCGCACAATGCGCTCTGGCTTCCCTGGCTCGCCGAGACGATCGCTGAGCTGGGCGTCGGGGTCACGCCAAGCGTCGGAAATTTTCTGCTGCTGACCTTCCCTAAGGAAGCGGGCCGGACTGCCGCCGACGCGGATACGTTCCTGAGCGCGCGGGGGTTCATTCTTCGCGCGGTCGCAGCCTATGGCCTGCCGGAGTCTTTGCGCCTCACGGTTGGCGGCGAGGAGGCCAACAAAGGCGTGGTCGCGGCGCTTCGCGAGTTCATGCGAGGCGAAGGTGATTGAACGGCTTGGCGCCCCCCTCGCCGAGCCGATCTTCGAACAGTTAGCGATTATCGGAGTAGGGCTGATCGGCTCATCGATCGCTCGGGCCGCGCGCCACCGCCATGCCGCCCGGCGCATCGTTCTTGCCGACTCGTCCGTTGCGGTTCTGGAGCGCGCGAAGGCGCTCGGACTTGGCGACGTCGTCACCGACGATCTGGCTCGCGCCGTGAGCGGCGCGGACTGCGTCATCCTCTGCGCCCCGGTTGGCGTCAATGAGGCGATTGGGCGCGCCATCGCGCCGGCGCTCAAACAAGGCGCCATCGTATCGGATGTCGGTTCGGTCAAGGGAGCCGTGATCGCGGCGCTTGAGCCGGTGCTGCCTGATCACGCGCATTTCGTTCCGGCTCACCCAGTGGCGGGGACCGAATACTCTGGCCCGGACGCCGGATTCGCGAGCCTGTTCGTCAACCGGTGGTGCATCCTCACGCCACCCGAAGGGACGGACAATGGGGCGGTCGAGACGCTGCGGACATTCTGGCAGACGCTGGGATCTCACGTCGAAATCATGAGCGCAGCGCATCACGACCTCGTGCTGGCGATCACGAGCCACGTGCCCCACCTCATCGCCTATAACATCGTCGGCACCGCTGCCGATCTCGAAGAGGTCACCCGGTCGGAGGTCATCAAGTTCTCGGCGGGCGGATTCCGCGACTTCACGCGCATCGCCTCCTCCGATCCGACCATGTGGCGCGACGTCTTCCTTCACAACAAGGAGGCCGTGCTGGAGATGCTTGGCCGGTTCAATGAGGACTTGACGGCGCTGCAGAGAATGATCCGGCGCGAGGATGGCGACGGGCTGTTCGCCTTGTTCACCCGGACGCGAGCGATAAGGCTTGGAATTGTCGCGCAGGGCCAGGAAACGGCGGCTCCTGATTTCGGCCGGCGCGCGGCGGAAACGGACGAGCCGGTTCCATGACGCCGACCGACGCGGCTGTGGCCGATCCGGGCGGCAGCTTCTGGGTGTTCGGTTACGGGTCGCTGATGTGGCGGCCCGGGTTCGCCTATGCGCGACGCTGCAAAGCGCTCCTGCGCGGGTGGCGCAGAAGCCTGTGCGTCTACTCGCATGTGTATCGCGGTTCGCCCGAACGGCCCGGGCTTGTGCTGGGGCTGGATCGCGGCGGCGCCTGTCCCGGCGTCGCGTTCGAGGTCGATGCGGCGTTGCGCGAAGCGACAATTCGCTACCTTCGGGAACGCGAGCAGGTGACCGCCGTCTATCTCGAACGTGTTGCGCCAATCACGCTTGAAGCTGGCGACCGGGTCTCGGCTGTGACCTACGTCGCCGACCGGCTTCACTCTCAATATGCGGGCGGCCTCGATCGTCAGGCGATGCTCGAATATGTGCGCGCCGGCAAAGGCCAATCCGGCGACAATGCGGAATATATTCTCGAGACCAACGATCATCTGCTGGCTCTTGGTGTGCGGGACCCGGATCTCGAATGGCTGAGCGCGAGACTCCGCGCCTGAGCGGCTCGCGCCGTCAGGCCTGGGCGATCGCCAGATCGGCGACAGTCGCTGCCCGTTCCGTAGGAGACGTGGCCAGCAAATGGAGATGAAACTCAACGCCGGGACCGAAGGCGCGAAACTCGCGTTGAGCTTTTTCGACCACGGGTTCCGGAAACAATCCCGTCTCACGCACCGACATGACGCGCCGTCGCCCCGTCATGTCGCGGACGACCGTTAACAGGACGGAATCGCGAAACGCCGGACATTCCGAGGCCGGATAGACCGAGAAGACGTAGCGCCGCCCCGACAGGCCGATCCAAGAACAAAATCGGGACGAGATCGGCATGCCCTCGAGCGCGGCTAGCGAGGAGCCGCGGCGGTCATCCTGGCGATCGCTCATTGCGGCGGTCCAACCGGCGGCGGGCGATTCCGAGACCCCGTCCGCCCGGTCGATCGTTCGATCCTCGTATGCCAGCGTCATTCGCCCGACCCTGATTATTCCATGAACGTAAATAGAACAAAGCAAGATCGCCGTCAAGCCGAACGTAGCGTTTCCGCATCGCTATTCGCGCCTTCCGCAATGACAGCCGCAAGCGACGGGTCCTGGACGACCGCCTCTGCGTTGAGGCGGTCGCAGGCCGTCTCGATCGCCGAGCGCAGGCGTTTGCCGAAAGCGACGCGGTCAAGCCCGGGCGGGATCACGGGCAGATATTCGATGACGGCGACGCCCGGGCGGCGCAGGAAGCCGCGGCGCCGCCAGAACAGCCCGGTGTTGACGGCGACCGGAAGGCACGGAACGTCTGCGGCCGCGTAGAGCGCCGCGACGCCGTGCTTGTACATGGGCGGGGCGCCCGGCAAGCGCCGCGTTCCCTCGGGGTAAATGAACACCTGTCGCCCTGCGGCGAACACAGGCTTCGCGGCGCCGGCGATTTGTTGGAGAGCTTGTCGGCCGCGCCCTCGGTCAATCGCGATCTGCTGCGAAACGATGAGGTACAGGCCGAACAGCGGGACGTAGGTGAGCTGGCGCTTGAGGATGATGGCGAAGTCGGGCGCATATTTGAGCAGCGCGAAGGTCTCCAGAAACGATTGATGCTTGGCGGCGATCAAGACCGCCCCGTGCGGGATATTCTCGACGCCGCGATATTCGAGCTTGAGCCCGCAGATCGCTTCCAGGAGCCAGACGGAAATCGCGCCCCACAGGCGTGCGAGAGCAAAGATCGCGCGCCTGCCGAACAAGATGGTCGGCAGGCCGACGATCATCAGAACCACGAGGTTCAGGTAGAAGAGCGCGTTGAAAAGCAGCGATCGCGTTGCGAGCATGGCAGCCGTCGGAGGTTCGCGGAGAAGAATCGCCGCGCGTCTATTGCAACGATTGCAAATGGCGCATGACGATCTCGCGCGAAAGGAGACCGGTCAGCAAGGTAACTGCGGCGCACACGATGACAAGCGCGAGATAGCCGGAGGAGCCAAGCGCGAACGAGCCGAACATCGCCGCGATCTCGTCGCCACCGGGAGAATGCGCCCACCAGAAGGACAGAACGGAGGCGAGCGCGAAGAAAGCAATCGCCGCGACGCCGCCGATCATGGCGCCGCGAAGGCCCAATCGACGAAAATGGCCTTGGAACTCCTTGGCGATGAAGGCGTTGGAGGCGCCTACGAGGTGAAGGACCTCGATGATCTCCCGATTGCCCGCCATCGCGCCGCGGGTGGCGAACCCGATCGCCGTGCCCATCGCCACGATCATCAGCACGAAAAGAGCGGCAGCGAGAATGACGACGGCGTCGGCCATGGCGCCGAGGCGCGCCGCCCACATCCGATGGTCGTCGAGATCAGCCTGGGGAACGGCCGCGGCGAGCGCTGAACGCAACGTCGCGAGGTCCTCGGAGCGCTGGCGGCGAAGTTGAACAACGATCAGCCGCGGGACGGGCAGCTGACTGAGGTCGAGCCCGGCGCCGAGCCATGGCTCGAGAAGCTTCTCCGATTCGGCCTTTGAATAAGCGTGCGCGGATTCGACGTCGGGGGTCCGGGCGGCGATGGCGGCGGCTTTGGCGACGAGGCTTTCGACATCGTCGCCAGGTCCGGGCTTTACCTGGATCGTGGCTTCGCGCAGCACGTCCGAGCGCCAGGCTTGCGAGGCGTGGGCGACCAGGAGCGCCGCGCCCGCGGTCAGGCACGCGAGAAATGTCATGATCGCAATGACGACAACCAGCGCGCGCCCGGCGACGGAGTCGCGCGGTATGAGCGACGCATTGGTCTTGAATGACGACTCCCCGTCCACCGCGAGAATGGGCTCGACGATCGGTTCGTTCATGACGGCAATCCGTCAAAAATCGTCAGTTTGCTGTCGCCGACAACCAGCCGGCGAGCGAAGCCGAACTGATCCATGAGCTGGAGATCATGCGTTGCGATGACGACCGCCGTGCCAAGCCTGTGAAGTTCGACGAACAGCCGCAGGAGACGGCGCGCGAGGCCGGGATCGACATTGCCGGTCGGCTCATCCGCCAGCAACAATTCCGGGCGAACGATCAATGCGCGAGCGATTGCGGCCCTCTGCTTTTCGCCTCCCGAAAGGACAGGCGGAGATGCGTTCATCCGATCGCCGAGACCGACCCAGCGCAAAAGCTCGACCACCTCGGCCCGATAACTGGATTCCTCGCGACCCATCGCCCGCAACGGCAGCGCCACGTTCTCATAAGTCGTGAGATGGTCCAAGAGGCGAAAGTCCTGAAAGACAGCGCCGATCCGCCGTCTCAGCGTCGTCAAGTCGTCCTTGGTCAGCGCCGCCGAATCCTGACCAAAGACGCGGATCGTTCCCCGTGTCGGCCGCAGCGAAAGCAACATCAGCCGCATGAGCGTCGTCTTGCCGGCGCCGGAGGGGCCGGTGAGGAATTGAAAGCTCTGGGGTTCCACGGAAAAATTAAGATCGCCGAGCACCTCCGGTCCCATGCCGTAGCGCAATCCGACGTTTTCGAACCGTATCAACGCGATCCTCGCGACGGCGCAGTTCCGCCGTTTAACGCGCCTTTAACCGTGTTTCGACCCAAATACCACCATCGGCTCTTCCATCGGAACAGCAAGGTCCGCCGCGATGCCTCCAGACCACAGGTTCGGCTCAGATTGCGATGAAAGTTCTCCCCGGCCGCGTTGGCGGGCTCACCGCGTCATGGCCCCCGCGTTTGTCCTCGCGGGGCTGGTGATCATGAGCACGACGGCGATCGCAGACCGGGCGACGATCGTTTCCATCGCGCCGGCGACGGCCGCACTTTATGCTGGCGTGGGATTGCCGGTCAATCTTCGCGGCCTGTCGATCGCCAAAGTTCATGTGACGGTTGCGCAGCAAAGCGGAGGTCAGGACGAGCTCGTGATCACGGGAGAGATTGAGAATTTGCGTGACGGCAAGACGTCTGTGCCGGATCTCCGTCTGGCGCTCCGTGGCGAGGATGGGCGCGAGATTTACGTCTGGACGACGAAGGGACCGAAGATCAGTCTCAACGCTCGTGAGCGCGTCCCGTTCCGGGCCCGGTTGGCGGCGCCCCCGGCGGGCGTTCGTGAGGTTCTGGTAAAATTCGACGCGCCGGGAGATAAAGGAGGACTGTTCACAGAGTCCCCTTCATGAGCGGCGAAAGACAGGTCAAGGTCCTCTACGACGAGCGGGCGATCGCCGAGCGAACGGAGGCGCTCGCGCGCGAGATTGCCGCAGCGAAGCCGAAGGACCTGCTTGTCGTCGCCATTCTCAAAGGCTCATTCATGTTCGCGGCCGACCTGCTGCGCGCTCTGCATCGGGCAGGGCTCGAGCCGCAGGTCGAGTTCTTTCATCTGTCGAGCTATTTGGCCGGGACCGTTTCGAGCGGGACGGTGAAAATCCTTCGTGACATCGAATCCTCGGTCCGCGACCGCGATGTCCTGCTTGTTGACGATATTCTCGAATCGGGCCGGACGCTGGCCTTCGCCAAGGATCTTCTGGCCGCGCGGGGCGCGAGGCGGGTTCTCGTCTGCACGATGCTGGAGAAGCCCGGCAAGCGGGTCGTTGAGATTGGCGCCGATTTCGTCGGCTTTGTCTGCCCCGACGTTTTTGTCGTCGGATACGGCATGGACGTCGCCCATTCCTATCGCGAACTGCCCTTCATTGGCCGCGTCGTCACTGCGCAGGACGCCGGCGAGGTCGAAGCGGCAATTCCGGAAACCGCCACGCGTGCTTGAGAGTCGTTTTCAGTCGTTTCGTGGCGTTGGGCGATCCTTCGCACGGGCGCGCGCGCGTCAGCCAATTGCGCGCCGAATTGGCGAAGCAGGGGCTCGCTGGATTCATCGTGCCCCGCGCGGATGAGCACCAGAACGAGTACGTGCCGGCCAACGCCGAGCGGCTGAGATGGCTGACCGGTTTCGCCGGCTCGGCCGGGCTTGCGGTGGTGCTGAAGGATTCCGCGGCGCTGTTCGTCGACGGCCGGTATACGGAGCAGGTGAAGAGCGAGGCGGACGCCTCCGTGTTCGAGTTCCGCCATGTTCCACAGGACCCACCGAGCGAATGGATCGCGGGCCGGCTCAAACAGGGCGACAAGCTCGGTTATGACCCGAGGCTTCAGACGCCCGAGGCTGTCGCGCGATATACGGCCGCTTGCGAGAAAGCGGGCGCCAGTCTGGTCCCGGTCGACGCGAACCCGGTTGACGCGATCTGGCCGGATCGGCCGCCCGCGCCGATCGGCGCGATCATTCCGCACAAGCTTCGATTCGCGGGCGAAGGCGCGCCGAAGAAAATCGCCCGCGTGCGGCAGGCCCTGGGCTCGTCGCGCGGTCTCCTGATCAGCGATCCTCACAATCTGGCGTGGCTGTTCAACATCCGCGGCTCCGACGTCTCTTACACGCCGCTGCCGATCGGCTGGGCCTATCTGCCGCTTGAGGGCCGCCCGGTCGTCTTTCTCGACGGAAGAAAACTCTCGCCTGCGAGCCGCCAAAGTTTGAGCCGCCAAGCGGACGTGCTGGAGCCCGACGCTCTGCTCGATTTCGTCGAGGATCTGGGCCGGCGCGGCGAACGCGTGGCCTTCGACGCCGCGACCGTCCCGGCGTACCTGACCCAGGCGATCGAGCGAGCGGGCGGCAAGGCCGAGATCGGCGCCGATCCGATCACGCTCATGAAGGCGAAGAAAAATCCGTCAGAGCTCGCAGGCGCGCGCGCCGCGCACGAGCGCGACGGCGCCGCGATGGCCAATTTTCTTAGCTGGTTCGCCGCTGAGGCGCCGCGAGGCCGCCTGACGGAAATCGACGCCGTGAAGGCTTTGGAGACGTTCCGGCGAGCGAGCCCGGCGCTCAAGGACCTGTCGTTCCCGACCATTGCCGGCGCTGGACCGAATTCGGCGATCCCTCACTATCGGGTCAGCGAAGACTCCAACCGGACAATCGGTCGCGGCATTTTCCTCATCGATAGCGGCGCGCAATACGAGGACGGCACGACCGACATCACCCGCACGATCGCTGTCGGGCGCCCCAGCGCGCTGATGCGCGATCGGTTCACCCGCGTGCTGAAAGGCCACATCGCGGTCGCCCGCGCGATCTTTCCGCCCGGCGCCAATGGCGCCCAGATCGATGCGCTGGCTCGCGCCGCGCTGTGGCGAGCGGGCCTCGATTTCGATCATGGCACGGGACACGGCATCGGCTCGTATCTCTCGGTCCACGAAGGTCCCCAGCGCATCGCCAAGACCGGAACGACCGCGCTCGCGCCGGGCATGATCGTCTCCAACGAACCCGGCTATTACGCCGCCGGGAGCGTTCGGAATCCGGATCGAGAATCTGCTCGTGGTCGAGGAGCGCGCGATCGCCGGCGGCGAAAGGCCGATGCTGGGCTTCGAGACGCTGTCGTTTGCGCCGATCGACCTCAGCCTCATCGAGCCGAAGCTACTCGATGCGGATGAGATCGTCTGGCTGAACGACTATCATGCGCGGGTGCGCAAGACCTTGTCGCCGCGGGTCGATTCCTCAACCCGCGCTTGGCTGGCGAAGGCCACCCGGCGTCTCGCCGCGGCCAAGGCGCGGCGCGGCTGACGTAAACGCTACGTCAGCCGCTCGCCGCCGCGCCCCGCAATGCGCGCAGATGCGCGACCAGCCCAGCGGTCGAAGGGTCGAGCGCGGCCGTGTTCGCGCTCGAGTCCGCTACGATCGGCGCGAGGCTCGAGGCCAGCTCCTTGCCGAGCTCGACGCCCCATTGGTCGAACGAATTGATGTCCCAGACCGCCCCTTCGGTGAACACCTTGTGCTCGTAAAGGGCGATGAGCCGCCCGAGCATGCGCGGATCGAGATGGGGTAGAGGAACGTGCTCGTCGGACGGCTGCCGGAAAAGCTTTTGTGAGGCGCGAGGCGCGCGGCGTCCGCTTCGCTTGCGCCCTGCTTGCGGGTCAGCGCCTCGGCTTCCGCCGGAGTGCGGCCGCGCATCAGCGCCTGTCCCTGCGCGAAGCAATTGGCGACCAGGAGATCGTGATGATGCGCGTCGGCGTCCGTCGGCTTCGCGGCGATGAGGAGGTCGAGCGGAATGATCTCCGTACCCTGGTGGATCAGCTGGAAAAAGGCATGTTGGCCGTTGGTGCCGGGCTCGCCCCACACGACCGGTCCGGTCGCCGTATTGGCCGGCGAGCCGTCAAGCTGGACATGCTTGCCGTTGCTCTCCATTTGCAATTGCTGGAGATAGGCGGGAAAGCGCCCAAGCCGCTGGTCATAGGGGATCACGGCGTGGGTCGCGTGGCCGAGGACGTTCCGGTTCCAGACGCTGAGGAGCCCCATCAGGATCGGGATGTTCCGCTCGATCGGCGCCTCTCGGAAGTGCTCGTCGATTTCATAGCCGCCGCGGAGAAACTCGTTGAACCGGTCGGGCCCGATCGCGATCGCCAGCGGCAAGCCGATGCTGGACCAGACCGAGTAACGGCCGCCGACCCAGTCCCAGAAGCCGAACACGCGGGTCGGCTGGATGCCGAATTGCGCCACTTTGTCGAGTTGCGTCGAGACGGCGGCGAAATGGTCGCCGACCGCGGCTTCGCCGACCCCCTGCGCGATCCAGGCGCGGGCGGTCGCGGCGTTGGTCATCGTCTCCTGTGTGGTGAAGGTCTTCGAGGAGACGATGAACAAGGTCCGCGACGGATCGAGCCCGCGCAATGTGTCGCCGATGTCCGCGCCGTCGACGTTGGAGACGAAATGGCTGCGCAGAAGCGGCGGCGCGAACGGCGAGAGCGCGCGGGTCGCCATCGCCGGGCCGAGGTCCGAGCCGCCAATGCCGATATTGATGACGTCGGTCATCGGCTGGCCGAGCGCGCCCCGCACCCGCCCCTCGCGCACGTCGGCGGCGAAGCTCAGCATTTTCTCCCGCGTGCCGATGACCTCGGGCATCACGTCCTTGCCGTCGACCAGAACCGGACTTGCCCGGAGAAATTGCGCAAGGCGGTGTGCAGGACGGCGCGCTTCTCGGTGGTGTTGATCTTCTCGCCGGCGAACATCGCCTCGCGCTTGGCTTCGACCTTGGCGGCCTTGGCGAGTTCGACGAGCGCGCTGAGGATCGGGCCGTCGATGCGCTGCTTGGAATAGTCGAACAGGAGATCGTCGAGCGTGACGCTGAACTGCTTGAACCGGGCCGGATCGTCGGCGAATTCGGCTCGCGCTGCGCGCGCGAGCACGCCGTCGCGCAGGCCGGTCAGTTTCGCCAATGCCGCTAGTGTCGCCTGGGTCGCCATAGCCCTTTTCCTCATCCACGCTTGCCGTTAAGCAGGACGCCGCCGCGTCCGGACTTAATTCTATGCCGCCCCTCCTACAATTGCGAGACACTGGCCTCACGCTCGGCGGCGCGCCGCTTTTGGACGGGGCGGAGCTGTCGATTTCCGCTGGCGACCGCATCGCCGTCGTCGGGCGCAACGGATCGGGCAAATCGACTCTGTTTCGCATTGCCGCGGGCCAGATCACGGCCGACCGGGGGAGCCGCTTCGTCCAGCCTTCGGCGCGCCTCGCCTATCTGCCGCAGGAGCCGGACATGTCCGGCTTCGCCACCGCGCTCGACTATATCCTCGCCGGGCTCAACGACTTCGACGATCCGTATGCGGCGAGAGCCATGATGGCGGAGCTCGGAGTCGACCCGGACGCCGATCCCAGCCGTTTATCCGGCGGCGAAGCGCGCCGCGCGGCTTTGGTCAGGACCTTGAGTCCGGAGCCCGATATCCTGCTGCTCGACGAGCCCACCAATCATCTCGATCTGGTCGCGATCGAATGGCTGGAGGCGCGCCTTGCGGGGAGCCGCTCGGCGCTGGCGCTGATCAGCCACGACAAGCGGCTGCTTTCCGATTTGACCCGCGCCACGATCTGGCTCGATCGCGGCCGCACGCGGCGCCTCGATCAGGGTTTTGGCGCGTTCGAGGCCTGGCGCGACGTGAAGCTCGAGGAGGAGGAGCTCGAGCGCCACAAGCTCGACCGCAAGATCGTCAACGAAGAGCATTGGATGCGCTACGGCGTGACAGCGCGGCGCAAGCGCAACATGCGGCGTGTCGGGGAGCTCGCCGACTTGAGGCGCGAGCGGCGCGAAGCCCTGCGGTCGGTCGGCGTCGCAGCCATGATCGCGCAAGACACCAAAGCGTCGGGCGCGTTGGTGATCGACGCCGAGCAGATCAGCAAATCTTATGGCGACCGCGAAATCGTGCGCGACTTTTCGATGCGGGTCATGCGTCGCGACAGAATCGGAATCGTCGGGGCCAACGGCGCCGGCAAGACCACGCTCATCAATCTCCTAACCGGCGCCCTTGAACCGGACTCAGGCGTGGTGCGGCTGGGCGCGAACGTCACCATGGCCTCTCTCGATCAGCAGCGCGCGTCGCTCGAGCCGACGACGACGCTCGTGGACGCGCTGACCGGCGGCGGCAGCGATTACGTGACGATCAACGGCGAACGGCGCCATGTCATGGGCTACATGCGCGACTTCCTGTTTCCGCCCGAGCAGGCGCGAACCCCGATCGGCAAATTGTCGGGCGGGGAGCGGGGGCGGCTGATGCTCGCCAGAGCCCTCGCCAAGCCGTCCAACCTGATCGTTCTCGACGAGCCGACCAACGATCTCGACATCGAAACGCTCGATCTCCTGCAGGAGCTGCTCGGCGACTACTGCCGGCACGATCCTGATCGTCAGCCACGATCGCGATTTTCTCGATCGCGTCGCGACGTCGGTCGTTGTCGGCGAGGGCGACGGGCGGTGGGTCGAATATGCGGGCGGCTATTCCGACATGGTCGCCCAGCGCGGCTATGGGTTGGCCGGTCCTCTCGCTGTCCCGGTTCAGGCGGCTGAGAAGGCGGAAAGACAGCCGGCCGAACGGACCGCGCCGAAGCGCAAGCTGGGGTTCAACGAGAAACGGGCGCTCGAGACGCTGCCCGGTCGAATTGAAAAGCTTCGGGCCGACCTTAGGGAGCTGGAGCGCAAGCTCGCTGACGCCGACTTTCCCGTTCGCGAACCGGCCGAGTTCACGGCCGCGACGAAATCCTATGCGGAATTGCGCGACGCGCTGGTCGGCGCCGAGGACGAGTGGCTGGGACTGGAGCTCCTCCGCGAGGAGCTCCAGCAGCAGTAGAAAGCTTCAGTTCGAGAACTGCCGGCCTTCGAGGCGCTCGAGAAGTTCGATCGCGTCCCGGGTCGAGAGGATCACCGCCCGAGACTGGGCGATCGATTCTCCGATTTCAATGACCAAGCGTCGAAGCAGAGTGAGCGGCTCACGATCCTCGACCGGCCGGCCGTGAAAGTCGGGATGGGCGGTCGCTGAATGCGCTTTGGCCATTCGTTCCCCCAACGGGAAGATGCCCTGGAACCCAGACGAGGGAAAATGGTTCCATCCACCCCCGTGGGAAAGTCGTTAAGGTTAATGCAGGGAGAATCCAGGAGTCCGCGCGTCGCCATTCGGTTTGGCGAGTGGCAGAGCGGCCGCGTCGAATGGATCGGACGCGGTTCTCACCTCTCCGCGACGAGATCGGCGCGACCCGGACGGCTTGGAAGCGCCCATTCAAAATCCGCGCCCGAGGAAGCCGCGTTGGATTGAGCCGACCGAGAGGGGACGGCTTTGGGACGACAATTGATTGCTGGAAACCGGAAATCAGGGTAAGCTTGTCCCATGAGCGACCCCGCTTTTCCGCGCGTCAAGATTAAGAGCCGCCGCCCGGGCGGGGCCGAAACCACGGGGAAAAAGGCCGACGAAAATTCTTTGCCGATTGATCCCGTGTAACCCGTTGATAAGTCTCGATTCGGACGAGAGAATCCAAGGAAATCCAAGGAAATCCAATAGCCGATAAACGGGGTTTTCGCGGCGAACAGGCGAGGGGCCAAGGAAATCCAAACCGGTCGGCTGGAGCCCCAATCGCCCAGAAGTAAACTGTCTAAATAGTCCTCGCATCACAAAGCAACTTTCAGCGTCTCGCGCGCCGCTGCCGCGAGGCGAGCGCCCAGAGCGCGCGGGTGGCCAGAACCTCGGCGAGGCGCGTGTCGGTCCGGACGCGGGCGCTCGCCTGCCGAACCGCGGGCAGCCGCTCAGCGATCGACTCGGTGGTCCAGCGCTCGGCCTGTTTCGCCAGCGCGCGCCGCGCCGATATCGGCAACTTCACGAACAAGGTCTGGCAGGCGGCGTCGAACGGTCGGCCCTGGTCCATCTCGAGCCGGAGCCGGTGCAATAACGTCAGTCGTGCGACGAGTCGGATCATCAGATAGTCCGCGTCACCCCCGTCGTGGAAGAACCGAGCGACCGACGTCTCCACCGCGGGCAGATCGCTGAGCAGCGCCTGGTCGATGACCTCGTCGAGATTGGACGGCGCGGCGTCGGCGACGATCGCCTCCACGTCTTCAGCGGTGATTTGCGACTGACCCTGCGCGTAAAGCATGAGCTTCGTGATCTCGCCGCGCGTCGTCCGGCGGTCGGCGCCGACCATGTGGACGAGCGCCGCCCGCGCGTCGGGCGCGATCGCCAGCCCTGCGGCGCGAGCTTCCGCATTGATGAGGGCTTCGAGAGTGCTCGCATCGTCGGGATAGCACTCGATCGACGCCCGCGCGGGCGAACTCTCGAACGCGGCCCTTAAAGCGGTTCCCTTCTTGAGTTGACCAGCCTTGATGACAATCGTGCAATCCGTCGGCGGGCGGGCGAACAGAGGCTCGAGCGCCGGCAAGAGATCGCGCCCCTGCATGTCGATCCAGATCGCCCGGTCGCCCCCGAACATCGAGATCGCATAGGCTTCGTCGGCGAGCACACCCGGATCGCGGGCGACCGCATCGCCCTCGAGGCGCGTAAGGCGCATCGGGTCCGAATCGTCGCCGATCCGGCTGCGAACGATGGCTTTCACCCGTTCGTGCGTCAGTCCCTCGTCGAGCCCGTGAACCAGGCAGAAGCGAACCTCCTTCGGCAGTCGCTGAATGAAGGCATCGGCGGCGGCGCTGCTTACGATGCTCATGGGCTCGTCCGGCTCGCGGGACGGCGTTTTGGCTCCGCCGTCGCCGGGAGAGATGCGCCCGTCGGCCTTACCCTCGCCCAAGCCGATGGGCTTGCGGCCAAGTCAGGCTTTCGCGCGACTAGGAAATCGTCTAGCACGACCTCGCTTCCCCTGACATGACGTGATGGACCATGGCGACTTTCAAGCTCCTGCTCTTTCCTGGCGATGGCATCGGCCCCGAGGTTATGGCCGAACTCGTTAAGATTATCGATCACTTCAACAGCGAGGGCGTCGCCAAATTCGAGATCGAGAAAGGCCTGGTCGGCGGCGGCGCCTACGACACGCATGGGAAGGCGATCGCCGACTCGGACATGGAGCTTGCGCAATCCGCCGACGCGATCTTCCTGGCGGCCGTCGGCGGTCCCAAGTGGGACGGCGTTTCCTATGACGTTCGCCCCGAGGCGGGACTGTTGCGCCTGCGCAAGGAGCTCGGCCTTTACGCCAATCTGCGGCCGGCGATCTGCTACCCGGCGCTCGCCTCGGCCTCGTCGCTCAAGCCCGAAGTGGTCGAGGGCCTCGACATCATGATCGTGCGCGAGCTCACCGGCGGCGTCTATTTCGGCGAGCCGAAGGAGATCAAGGATCTCGGCAACGGGCAGAAGCGAGCGATCGACACGCAGGTCTATGACACTTACGAAATCGAGCGGATCGGGCGGACCGCCTTTGAGCTCGCGCGCAACCGCGGAAACAAGGTCACCTCAGCCGAGAAGCGCAACGTGATGAAGTCCGGCGTGCTGTGGAACGAGGTGATGACGGCCCTGCACAAACGGGAATTTTCGGACGTCAAGCTCGAGCATCAGCTCGCCGACGCGCTCGGCATGCAGCTCGTCCGATGGCCGAAACAATTCGACGTCATCGTCACCGACAATTTGTTCGGCGACATGCTGTCCGACGTGGCGGCGATGTTGACGGGCTCGCTTGGCATGCTGCCCTCCGCCTCGCTTGGCGACGTCGACCCCAAGAGCGGCCGACGCAAGGCGCTCTACGAGCCGGTTCACGGATCGGCCCCGGACATCGCCGGCAAGGGAATCGCCAACCCGATCGCGATGATCGGGTCGTTCGGCATGGCGCTGCGCTATTCGTTCGGCCTTCACGCGGCCGCCGATCGGCTGGACGCGGCCATCGGCGGCGTGCTCGCAGCCGGCTTCCGAACCGCCGACATCCGCGGGGAGGATGGCGCCGCCGTGTCGACGAGCGAAATGGGCGACGCGATCGTGGCCGAGCTCAAGCGAAAACCCGGTTAGCGCTCGGGCTCGAGCCAGCGCCCGGCTCACGCTGCAGAATTACATTCCGCTCGCTGGACGCGAGGCTTGCATCTCGCTCCCTTCCTCTATAACAAACGATCTGTTCGACAAAGAGAACAGATCGGAAGGCGAAGTCGTTGGGGGATGTTGGAACGCTTCTGAACGGCGCCGTTACGCAATCCGTTTCGCCGGATAGCCTGACCCTGCGCTTGAGTTCCAATTCTCCACTGCGGATGGATTCCGGGGCGGCGCTGGCGCCGCTGACCGTCGCCTACCAGACCTATGGCGCTCTCAATGCGGCGAAATCCAACGCCATCCTCCTCTGTCACGCTCTGACTGGCGACCAGCACGTCGCCAATCCGCACCCCGTCACCGGCCGCCCGGGCTGGTGGGAGACCATGGTCGGTCCGGGCCGCCCGTTCGACACAGACAGGTTTTTTGTTATTTGCTCGAATGTTCTTGGCGGCTGCATGGGCTCGACCGGCCCAGCGTCCCTCAATCCGGAGACGGGCGAGCCTTACGGCCTCGACTTTCCGATTGTGACAATCGCCGACATGGTGCGCGCCCAGGCGCTGCTGATCGACCATCTCGGCATCGACACGCTGCTATGCGTGGCCGGCGGGTCGATGGGCGGCATGCAGGTGCTTCAATGGGCGGCGACCTATCCCGATCGCGTCTTCGCCGCTCTCCCCATCGCGACGGCGGCGCGCCATTCCTCGCAAAACATCGCCTTCCACGAGGTCGGCCGGCAGGCGATCATGGCGGACCCGGACTGGCGGCACGGGCGCTATCTGGTCGAGGGCACGAGGCCCGGCAAGGGCCTCGGCGTCGCGCGCATGGCGGCCCACATCACCTATCTCTCCGAGAGCGCGCTGCATCGCAAGTTCGGGCGCAATCTCCAGGATCGCGCAGCGCGCACCTTTTCCTTTGACGCGGATTTTCAGGTTGAATCCTATCTGCGTCACCAGGGCGCGATCTTCGTCGAACGCTTCGATCCCAACTCCTATCTCTACATGACGCGGGCCATGGATTATTTCGACCTCGCAGCGGACTATGGCGGATCGCTGGCGAACGCGTTCAAAGGCTCGCGCACCCGCTTCTGCGTCGTCTCCTTCACCTCCGACTGGCTGTTTCCCACAAGCGACTCGCGCGCCACCGTGCGCGCGCTCAACGCCGGCGGCGCTTCCGTTTCCTTCGTCGAGATCGAGACCGATCGCGGGCATGACGCGTTCCTGCTCGACGTTCCGGAGCTCATCGACACGACAAAAGGCTTCATCGACGCAGCCGCCCGCGCCCGAGGCGTCGATTGAGCTTTGCTCGAACCCCCGCGCCGCCGCGCGTCGACCTGTTGCGCGTGGCGGAACTTGTTGCGCCCAAGTCCCGCGTTCTCGACGTCGGTTGCGGCGATGGCGAATTGCTGCGGCTCCTCGCCGACGAGCGCAGCGTCGACGGGCGGGGCATCGAACTCTCCCAGCAGGGCGTGAACGGCTGCGTCGCCAAGGGATTGTCGGTCATTCAGGGCGATGCCGACGCCGACCTCGTCGATTACCCTGACGACGCATTCGACTATGTGATCCTGTCGCAGACGCTGCAGGCGACCCGCCAGCCTCGCATCGTGCTCGAACACATGCTGCGCATCGGCCGCCGCGCCATCGTTTCCGTTCCGAATTTTGGCCATTGGCGCATTCGGGTCCAGGTCGCCCTCCTCGGCCGCATGCCGGTGACGAAAACCCTCACCCATTCCTGGTACGACACGCCGAACATCCATTTCTGCACCATCGCCGATTTCATCGCGCTGGCGCACGACGTCGGCGCCACGATCGACAAGAGCGTCGCGCTCGATCTCGCCGGCCGGCCGCTGCATCAGATCTTTTCGCCGTGGGCGTGGAATCTGCTGGGCGATCAGGCGATCTTTCTCCTGCACCGCAAGCGCTGACCGTCGCGCGCGTTGACAGCGGCTTCGCCGCGCCGTCAATTGTCGCCTATTCGCAAGGAGCCTCCTGCCGATGCCGATCCGCTCCGCCATCAACGATCTGGTTCCCGAAGTCCGGACTTGGCGCCGGGAGCTGCATCAGAATCCCGAGCTCATGTACGACGTCGAAGAGACGGCGAAATTCGTCGCTGACCGCCTTCGCGCCTTCGGCTGCGATGAGGTCAAAACGGCGATTGGCCGCACCGGCGTCGTCGGCGTGATCCGCGGCGCCAAGGGATCGAGTTCGCGTTCGATCGGGCTCCGAGCGGATATGGATGCGCTGCCGATCGAAGAGGAGACCAACCTCCCCTACCGATCAAAAAGCCCTGGCAAGATGCATGCTTGCGGGCACGACGGGCACACCGCGATGCTGCTCGGCGCGGCGCAGCGCCTGGCGCAAACCCGCGACTTCGCCGGCGCCGCAATCGTCATCTTCCAACCCGCCGAGGAAGGGGGCGCGGGCGCGATGGCGATGATCGATGACGGGCTCCTGGACCAGTTCGGCATCGAGCAGGTCTATGGCATGCACAATTGGCCTGGCGCGCCGCTCGGCTCGTTCGCCCTTCGCAAGGGCCCGCTGATGGCGTCGGCCGATGAGATCACGATCACGATCGAAGGCAAGGGCGGGCATGGAGCGATGCCGCATCAATGCATCGACCCTGTCGTCGTGGGCGCGCAGATCGTGACCGCCTTGCAGACCATCGCGTCGCGCAATGTCGATCCGCTGGACTCGAGCGTCATCTCGATCACGCGCTTCCAGGCGGGCACGGCCAACAACATCATCCCGCAATCGGCTTGGCTGAACGGGACGGTGCGCACGCTCAAGCCCGACACCCGCAACAGGATCGAAAAGCGGATCCACGAGATCGCCGCCGGTCTTGCCGAAGCGAGCGGGGCGAACGCGCGCGTCGAATATCGCCGCGGCTATCCCCCGACCATCAATCATGGCGCGGAGACCGACTTCGCGGCAAGCATCGCGCGCAAGATCGCGGGCGACTCCAAGGTCGATGTAAACGCGCCGCCGACCATGGGCTCGGAGGATTTCTCCTTCATGCTGGAGGCGCGGCCGGGCGCCTTCATCTTCATAGGCAACGGCGACAGCGCGACGCTGCACCACCCGGCTTATGACTTCAACGACGAGGTTCTGCCCTATGGCATGAGCTACTGGGTCGAGCTGGTCGAGACGGCGCTCTCGCCCTGACGCTCGTTGCTTCTAGAGAACATGGCGTCCCTGGGCGCCCGTCGGATGAGGGCGCCGCTCCAAGCTTCAGGTTCGGCGCGAAAACCTCATCCCTACCCGGCTCCCATCGAAGACGCGGGACCATTGCTCACGCTCCGACGAGTTGCCGAATATCGGGTCTCATCCCGCTTTAGTGGCCAAAACCAAATCTTGGTAGCTCAGATACTCCCGCCGACCACACCAGGAGCCGTAATCAACCCGCTCGATGGTCAGGCCAACTTCTGCGTCGAGTTTTCTCATTCGTCATCGCGCGCGAGCGCCAGCTCCGGAACCAGTTGATCCGTACGCGATACACTCCGTCGCCGAAGTGGAAATTGAGCGGTATGATGTCCTTGGCTAGATCGGAAACGTTTTTCGCCCCTTCGGCCTTGAGCCCCTGGGCTTCCTCATTCAGGAGAAAGTAGGAGATCATGCAACGGCTCCCCCGAGCCATGACGCGATGAATCTCCGAGAGGGTAATTGGCCACATCCTCCGGCAGCATGTGCGTGAATACCGACCCGAGCATGACAAAATCAAAGCTGTCGTCGGGGAAGGGGAAACGGTATTCCGAGGCTGATATCGACCTTCCTTATTGTACAGTTCGGTAGAGACATCGATTTGCTGGAATCGAAATTGGGTCGGCGTGGCGTAACGTGCTAAGAGCACCACTCGACGCCGGCCTTTGTTATTTCTAGTCCTTCATACACGCTCCGCTCATCAAGATAGCGCGTCAGCGGGATGGTCTTTCGACCGATTCCGAAGCCTACATCAAGCGTCCTGTCGTTGGACGGAGGCAGCGTACGTCCCGATAAATCTTCAGAAACTCTTCGCCGTTCTCCTTAAATACTTCGAGGTTCCGCGGGCCATCGGACATCATTCGGACGGGCGGGACCATCGGTGCAAGATCAGCCAACAACCGAACTCGCTGCCGAAGAGCCACTTAGCCAGCACAACCTTCTGCTGATTGCCGCCTGACAATGTCCCCGCCTCAACGGTGGCGTCAGCTGGCCTGACATTCAAGGCGCGAATCATCGTGCCTGCGTGTTCGATTTCGGAGCGTCGCGAAAGACCGAGCGCGCCGAAGAAGCGTCGCATGGTCGCCATCGATATGTTTTGGTACATTGGCAACATCATGCAAAGCCCGTGCCCCCGCCGGTCCTCGGGGATTAAGACAATTCCATCGCGGATCGCGCTTCGAACAGAGGCCGAGTCACATTTGCGGCCATTTAAGAAAATCTTGCCGTCGTCGGGTCGCCTGGCGCGAAAGAGAGTCTCAAGCAGTTCTGTTCGGCCAGATCCAATTAGTCCGGTGATCACAACGATTTCGCCGCGGCGGACGTCAATCGAAATATCCTCAAACTCTCCTTTGCGAGAAAGCTGCTTTGTCACCAGCAATGGCTTCTCGTCGTGCCGCGCCGATTGGCGCGAACGCATTGGGAGGGCGTCATGACCGGTAATCAATGAGACGATTTTCTTCGATCGATCTCCGCGGCGGGGAAGGTTCCCATGCTCTTCCCGTCCCGCAGGACTGTGACACGGTCGACCAACCCTGCGAAAGCGGAATTCGCTTCGTTGACGGGACCGAGATTGACGGCGACGTTGTGATTCAGGCGACCGGCTTTCAGTCCTTGCATGAAACGATCGCGCAGATCGTCTCGCGGGAGGTGGGCGACCGCATCGGAAAATGCTGGGGGCTAGGCTCAGGCACGCGCAACGACCCCGGTCCCTGGCAAGGCGAGCCGCGCAACATGTACAAACCTGTCGCGCACGAGAATATGTGGATCCAAGGCGGCAATCTCGCGCTCTCGCGGTTCTTCTCCAAGTTTGTGGCCCTGCAGATCAAGGCTTGCATGGAGGGAATTCACACTCCCGTCTATGGAGCGCCGACGTGTCAATCCGTTATGGTTTGAGCTGGCCCGGTTTCATAAATTGTGACTATCCGGCCCCCGACCGCTGTCGACGAGCGTGAAGAGCTTTGCTCGCGCAATCGCCGGAACTGTAGTCTCCACTTTTCACGGCCAGAGGCGACCGCTTCACCTCGACTCCGGTCGCCCGCTGTGCGCAGATGGGGTCATTCGTTTCTCTGCGACCTCGGCAGGCGGTAAGCACGATGCTTTTGCCGAACTCGCCTGCGGTGGCCAAGGGCCGCGACCAGTCCGCCACGCGACCCTTGTTCGCTTCAACGGGCCCCACGGCTTCGGGGGCGGAGCAGCGCTCTGGTAGACAATGCTGAGCTGCCCGTCAGCCTGCTTGACGCACTGCGTCGACGTCGGTGCTGCCTGCCTGCTCAACGGCTTGCGCCCACATATGAAAGAGGATGTAGGCTGATTCCATCGGATCGTTGGTTACATTGCTTGGGTTCTTCGAATAGGGGCGGCGGCGCCGTCAGGTTAAGCGAGCGCTGAGCTGAAGAGGCGATTTTCCTAGAGCCGAGAGTCAGGCTTGGCGCCGGTCTTGGAAATCTCGCTCCAGACCGCAAAGGCTCGCTCGCGCGAAGCGCGGCGGAGGTCAGCAGGGACGGATTCGGGAAGGGGGATGTGGAGGAGGCTCGCGACTTGATCGTGAACCGTTAGGAACCATTGCGCCTGTCGAGCAGATTTGAATTGCTTCATGATCCGTTCGCGCCGCCTGGTCGGTTGATCAGAGTTCGCCGCTCGATGGTTCAGGTCTTTGTGCTGGCGATGTTCAACTTGAAGGCCCATCCTCGCTCGCGCCGCTCCGTAGGAGCGGAGCTTGTCCGTGATCATGACGCGGGGCGGCGTGGCCGCGGATTTCAGGAGCCTGCCCATAAAGCCGTTGCGCCGCGCGGCTGTCTCCGCGGCGCTGGACCAGGACGTCGAGAACGAAGCCGTTTTGATCAACGGCGCGCCAAAGCCAGTGTTGTTCGCCCGCGATCGAGATGACCGCCTCATCCCTATGCCATTTGTCGCCGCGGGCAGGCGCGCGCTGGCGGATCTGATCGGCGAATGCCTTGCCGAATTTCTTGCCCCACTGGCGCACGGTCTCGTAGGTCACGCAAATCCCACGCGTCGCCAGCGTTTCTTCGACCCCGCGAAGGCTCGGCGGAAACCGGAAATAGAGCCAAACCGCATGCCCGATGACTCCGGAGGAAAGCGATGGCGGCGGTAGAGAAGGTCGCGGGCTGTCGGCATGGCGGCCGTATAGCCGCGCGGCCGCTCGTAAATCGTTAACCTGACGAAGCCGTTTAATCTCAGGCCATCGGCGCATCACGCTGCGCCATCTGGAGCCCAAAACTATCGATAGATTACAATTGGTTATCTTGGAGCGGGCGAAGGGAATCGAACCCTCGTATGAAGCTTGGGAAGCTTCCGTTCTACCATTGAACTACGCCCGCTTAAGGTCTCCGTCGGCGAGAAGCCGCAGATGGCAGGAGAGGAGGGACTCGAACCCCCAACCCCCGGTTTTGGAGACCGGTGCTCTACCAATTGAGCTACACTCCTACTACGAGCCGTACATGCCGCAACGCGCGCCCGGACGCAAGGGTGGGCGGCGCCAGGGGTCGGCTTGACTTCGCCGCCTCCCGTCGCCAGTTATCCGCGCGGCCCACGCCTCCCCCCGTGCGGTTCGCCGCAAGGATTTGATGCGCACCTATCTCAGCTTTGAAACGGCGGTCGCGGATATCGAGGCCCGTCTCGATGAAATGCGCGCCGTGGCGGAGAAAGGCGATTCGCCCGCGCTCGCCGAGGAACTCGCGAAGCTTGAGGCCAGAGCCGAGAAGGCGCTGGCCGATCTCTACGCCAATCTCACGCCCTGGCAGAAGACGATGGTCGCGCGCGCGCAAGGCCGTCCGCGTTTCGGCGACTACGTCAAGGAGCTCATCACCGAGTTCACGCCGCTCGCCGGCGACCGCTATTTCGGCGAGGACGAAGCCATCGTCGGCGGCCTTGGAAGATTCGAGGGCGAGTTGGTATGTGTCATCGGCCAGGAGAAGGGCGACGACACGGCGAGCCGGGTGCGGCACAATTTCGGCATGGCGCGGCCGGAGGGCTATCGCAAGGCGACGCGCCTGATGGAGCTTGCCGATCGCTTCGGCCTGCCGGTGATCTCCCTCATCGACACGGCGGGCGCCTTTCCGGGCATCGAGGCCGAGGAGCGCGGTCAGGCCGAAGCCATCGCGCGCTCGATCGACGCCTGTCTCTCGATCGGCGTGCCGAACATCGGGGTGGTGATCGGCGAGGGCGGCTCGGGCGGCGCGCTCGCGATCGCCGCCTGCAACACCGTGCTCATGCTCGAACACGCCATCTACACCGTGGCCTCGCCCGAAGCGGCCGCTTCGATCCTCTGGCGCGATTCGTCACGCGCCCAGGAAGCGGCGACCGGCATGAAGATCACCGCGCAGGACCTGATCAAGTTCGGCATCATCGACGGAATCATTCCCGAGCCGCTCGGCGGCGCGCACCGCGATCCGGCCGCGACCATCGCCTCGGCCGGGCGCGCGCTCGGCGATGCGCTGAAATCGCTTCACAATCTGGGTCCGGACGAACTCCGCAACGCGCGGGCGGAGAAATTCCTGGCGATGGGACGGAAGATTTGATTGTCATCCCCGGTAGGGTTCGGGCCTGGACCGGGATCCAACATTGCGACGCGTTCCGGACGGCAGGGGGGACTATGCTGCAGACATGGCGCTGGTTCGGGCCGGACGATCCGGTCAGCCTCGACAACGTGCGACAGGCCGGCGCGGTCGGAATCGTCAGCGCGCTCCATCACATGAACCAGGGTCAGGTCTGGAGCGTCGACGAAGTCGCGAAACGCAGGGCTGAGATTGAAGCCGGCGGCCTCGTCTGGTCGGTGAGCGAAAGCATCGGCGTCGGTGAGACGATCAAGACGCGCAGCGGCGATTACCGCCCGAGAATTGACAATTACAAGCAATCGATCCGCAACGCGGCGCGGGTCGGCGTGAAGGCCTTCTGCTACAATTTCGTGGCCATCACCGACTGGACGCGGACCCCATCTCAACTGGCCGCTTACGAATGGCGGGACCGCACTCCGCTTCGACGCGGTCGACTTCGCCGCTTACGACCTTTTCATCCTTGGCCGCGAAAACGCCGAGGGCGACCACGCTCCGGATCGCGTCGCCAGCGCGCGCGAGCGCTGCGAGGCGATGACGCGCGGGGAGAAGGAGGAGCTTGAGCGGACCCTGATCGACTGGCTGCCCGCGCGCGATTTCACTTACGACCGGGGAAGCTTCAAGCGGGCGCTCGCGGCCTACAAGGACGTGACTGTCGAGGACCTGCGCGCGAACCTGATCGAATTCGTGCGCGAGATCGCCGCCGTCGCCGAGGAGGAGGGCGTGCGTCTCGCCATCCATTCCGACGATCCGGCCTTCCCGCTCTTTGGCCTGCCCCGCATCATGTCGACGGCGGATGACTTTCGGCAGCTTTTTGCAACCGTTCCATCCGACGCCAATGGCATGACGCTCTGCGCCGGCTCGCTCGGCTCGAACGCTCAGAACGATGTCGTCGCGATGGCCAAGGAGTTCGGTCCGCGCGTGCATTTCGCCCATTTGCGCAATGTCAAGCGCGAGTCCGACGGCTCGTTCTTCGAGGCCGACCACCTGGCCGGCGAAACCGACATGGTCCGCCTTGTCGCGGCGTTGATGACTGAAGAGGACCGCCGACGCGCGGAGGGGCGAGCCGACGCGGAAATTGCGATGCGTCCCGACCACGGGCATTTGCTCGGCAATGACGGTGAGAAGCGCGTCAATCCCGGCTATTCGTTCATCGGGCGCCTCAAGGGACTCGCTGAATTGCGCGGCGTGATGCGGACGGTGGAAGCGTTTCGCAGCGGGCGCGCAGCTTGAGCGTCGCGATGGCGGGCTTGAGCAGGGGGAATGTTCCGACCCGATGAGAATTCTTGTCTTTGGCGCCCTGGCCTTTGCGGTCATCTTCGGCGGCGGGCTTCTGGGGTTTCTGCTCAGCCGGCGCCTGCCGGAAAGCTACAACGACGCCGGGACCAGGGCAGTCGTGACAACCGCGATGAGGACGGTCTCCCTCCTCTCGGCGACTCGTGCTTGGACTTCTGGTCGCGACCGCGAAGAACAAGTTCGACAGCAACAACGCACAAACGGAACGCTTCTCCGCCGACGTGATGTCGCTGAACCGAGAGTTGGTGAACTACGGTCCGGACACAACGGACATAAGGGCGCTGCAGCATCACTACGTGGTGGCGAAAATCGCGGCCGGCTGGCCGTCCCTAGATGGGCCCAAGCCAGCTCCCGACGATCCGCTTCCCTGGCGGCTAATTGATGAGGTGCAGCAGCAGCTGCGCGATCTTCACACGCAGTCGGAAGAGCAGCGGGCGACGCTGTCGGGCGCCTTGGAGGTCGGGGGCGACTTCACGCGCTCGACCTGGCTGCAGAAGGCGCAGGAGGCGGACCACGTCCCGCAGCCGTTCGTGCTGATCCTCTTGGTCTGGCTGTTCCTCCTGTTTGTCGGACTCGGCCTGTTCGCACCGCGCAATGCCGTGACCGTCACGGCTTTGCTCGTCACGGCGCTTTCGATTGCGAGCGCGATCGCGCTCATCGACGATCTCGACGCGCCCCACCGTGGATTCATTGTCGTCTCCCCGCAGCCGATGCAGAGAGCTCTCGCCGAAATCAGCGCGCCGTAGAAGGCTCTGGCGGCGCCCATGCGAATCGAGCAGTCTATGCGCCGCGGGCTGGACCAAGCATCGTGGGGGAAGTCACATGGCGTCAAAGACAATCAGCATCGGCGGCCTCGAGCTCAGGTTTCTTCAGACCAAGGACGAGACCGCCGGCAGCCTGGACGCCTTCGAGATGACCGTCCAGCCGAACGCGCGCATGCCTATCGCCCACCATCACGAGAGCTGGGACGAGACGATATATGGGCTATCCGGCGCCTCGACCTGGCGCGTCGACGGCCAGGATGTCGTGCTCGAGCCCGGCCAGTCCATCTTCATCAAGCGCGGGATCGTTCACGCCTTCCGCAACGACACGCAGGAAGCGGCGAGTTGCTTGTGCATCCTGACACCGGGCGTACTTGGACCTGGGTATTTCCGCGAGATTGCAGCGCTGCTTGCAGGGGGCGCCCCTGACCCGGCAAAAATGAAGGCGGTCATGCTGCGTTACGGGCTCGTGCCCGCCCCGCAATAAAAGACCTACATGCCCCCAAGATGCTCGGCGACGGAGTAGATGTCCTTGTCGCCGCGGCCCGACAGGTTCAGCACCATCAAATGGTCCTTCGGGCGCTTGGGCGCGAGCTCGATGATCTTGGCCAAGGCGTGCGCGGGCTCGAGCGCCGGAATGATGCCTTCGAGCTTCGAGCAGAGCTGAAAAGCGTCAAGCGCTTCCTTGTCGGTCGCCGCGAGATAGGTCACCCGGCCGACGTCATTGAGCCACGAGTGCTCGGGCCCGACGCCCGGATAGTCGAGTCCGGCGGAGATCGAATGGCCTTCGAGGATCTGACCGTCGTCGGTTTGCAGAAGATAGGTGCGGTTGCCATGCAGCACGCCGGGGCGCCCGCCGTTGATCGAGGCCGCGTGGCCATCGGGAACGTCGAGCCCGTGCCCCGCCGCTTCGACCCCGAAAATCTCGATCTGCGGCTCGTCGAGGAACGGGTGAAAAAGACCGATCGCGTTCGAGCCGCCGCCGATGCAGGCGACCAGGCTGTCCGGCAAACGGCCCTCGAGCTCGAGCATCTGCGCGCGCGTCTCCTCGCCGATCACGCACTGGAAGTCGCGCACCATGGCCGGATAGGGATGCGGGCCGGCGACGGTGCCGATGCAATAATAGGTGTTGTGGACGTTGGTCACCCAATCGCGGAGCGCCTCGTTCATCGCGTCCTTGAGGGTCTTCGCGCCCTGCTCGACGGCCCTGACTTCCGCGCCCAGCATCTTCATGCGGAAGACGTTCGGCTTCTGCCGCTCGACATCGAGCGCGCCCATGAAGACGATGCATTCGAGACCGAAACGCGCGCAGGCGGTCGCGGTGGCGACGCCATGCTGGCCGGCGCCGGTTTCGGCGATGATGCGCTTCTTCCCCATGCGCCGCGCGAGCAGGATCTGGCCGATCACGTTGTTGATCTTGTGCGCGCCGGTGTGGTTCAGCTCCTCGCGCTTGAAATAGATCTTCGCGCCGCCAAGGTGTTCGGTCAGCCGCTCGGCGAAATAGAGCGGGCTCGGGCGCCCGACATAGTGCTTGAGCAGGTGGTTGAGTTCAGCCTTGAAAGCCGGATCGGCCTTCGCCTCCTCATAGGCCTTCTCGAGCGAGAGGATGAGCGGCATCAGCGTCTCGGGGACGAAGCGTCCGCCGTAAATGCCGAAGCGGCCGCGCTCGTTCGGGCCCTCGCGATAGGAATTGGGTTTTTCGAGCTTGCTCATGTCAACCCATTCCGACGGCGTCGCGCGCGAACGCGCGCCGCGCCGCCGCGACAAATGCCCTGATCTTGCTCACGTCCTTGACTCCGGGCGCGCTCTCGACGCCGGAGGAGACGTCGACGCCGCGAGCGCCGCTCTGGGCGATGGCGGCGGCGACGCTGGCGGGGTCGAGTCCGCCGGACAAAAGCCAAGAGTGGGCGGCATGAAAATCGTGCATGAGGCTCCAGTCGAACGGACGCCCGTTGCCGCCGGGCAGCACGGCGTCCTTTGGCGGCTTGGCGTCGATCAGCAGGGTGTCGGCGACGCCTTCGTAGGCCTCCGCGGCGGCGAGGTCGGCGCGCGCCGCGACGCCGATCGCCTTCATGGTCGGGCGGGCGAAACGCTCGCCGATCTCTCTCACTCGCGCCGGAGATTCGCTCCCATGCAATTGCATGAGGTCGGGCGACAACGCGTCCACGATGCGCTTCAGCGTGTCGTCGTCAGCGTCGACGCTGAGCGCAACGACTGTCGCCCGGCCTTGAGCTTGGCGCCCGAGAGCGCGCGCAGTCGCCCAGTCGATGTGGCGCGGGCTTTTGGGGAAAAACACGAAACCGACCATGTCCGCGCCGGCCTCGAGCGCGGCGTCAAGCGTCAAGGCGGTGGAAAGGCCGCAGATTTTGACAATGGGCGTCATCGGGCGCTTCTTTCGGTCAAAGCGCCCGCGCTGTCAAAGGGAAGGGACGAGCCTGCTCAGGCGTCGGGCGGCTCGTTATGTTCCGGCTTGCCCGCGCCGAGGTTGCGTTCGAGTTCGTCGATCTCGCCCTGCGCCGCCGCCCGCATCTTGGCTTCCGCGTCTCGGTAAAGAGCGACGACCCTCCGCCCCTGGTCGGTGAGCGACGCGCCGCCCCCCTTCGCGCCGCCGTGATGCGCCGAAACCACGGGCTCGGCGAAAAGTTGGTTCAGTTCGTCGACGAGCAGCCAGGCGCGACGGTACGACATCTGGTGGGCGCGGCCGGCGGCCGAGATCGATCCGCTCTTCTCGATCGATTCCAGAAGCGCGACCTTGCCCGCGCCGAGGCGGCGGCCAAGCTCGAAATCAAGCCGGATCGTCAAACGAGTGGTCATTGCTCCCCGCGCCTTGCTTGTCCCGCGGCTTCTTAGGCCGCGTGGGCGAATTCCCAATAGAGTTTCCGCGCCCGGCGGAAGAACGGGCCTGGTTGCAAATCGCGCCCGTCGATGCGCTTGACCGGCGTGACCTTGCCGTAGTTGCCGACGACGAAGATCTCATCCGCGCCGTCGAAATCGGCGAAGCCGAGGGTCGCCTCCCGCGCGTCGACGCCGTCTTGCCGCAAAAGGGCCAGCACCCGCTGCCGGGTGACGCCATTGAGAAAGCTTCCATTCGCCATCGGCGTCACCACCTGGCCCTCCTTGGCCATGAACACGTTCGCCGTCGCCAGTTCCGCGACATTGCCCAGCATATCGCACATGAGACAATTGTCGAAGCCGCGGGCGCGAGCCTCAAACAGGGCCCGCGCATTGTTGGGATAGAGGCAGCCCGCCTTGGCCTCGATCGGCATCGTGATAGCCAGGGGCTTGACGAAAGGCGACCGGGTGATCGACACGCCGGTCGGCTGCGTCAGGGGCGCCTCGTAGAGGCAGAGGCAAAAGCGGGTCGAATCCGGATCGGGCGGGACGGCGGACATGAGCGAGCCGTGCTCGGCCCAGTACATCGGGCGGATATAGAGTTCTGCGTCAGGCTTGAACTTCTTCCGCCCCTCGCGCGTGAGGTCGAGCATGGCCTCGACGCTCATCGTCGGCTTGAGGCACATGGCCTTGGCCGAGCGATTGAGCCGCGCGCAATGCTTGTCGAGATCGGGCGTCACCCCCTCAAAGGCGCGCGCGCCGTCGAACACGCTCGTGCCCAGCCAGAAGGCGTGCGTGCGAGCGCCGACGATCGGGTGATTGCCTTCGAGCCATTGGCCATCGAGGAAAGTGAAGGTTTGCGACCAGGCGGGCATCGCTTTTCGATCCATTGGGGCGAGGAAATCGGCGGAACGTAGCTCGGCGCCAGTCTAAGGGGGTTCGGGAGGCCGGAGCCAGCACGAATTGAAACCGTGCTCGGTCAGTCGAGCGGCACGATCTCGGCCGCTTCAGTCCCGACGCTCGCCACGGCGTCGCCGACCCGAACGCCCGCGATCGCAAGATCGGGCGCGATTTCGGCCAGGGGGACCAGCACGAAGGCGCGGTTGAACAGTTCGGGATGGGGCAGGGTCAGCCGTTCCGCCTTGAGCGTTACGTCGTCGTAAGCGATGAGGTCGATGTCGATGACCCGCGGCCCCCAGCGCTCCGTCGGCTCGCGGCCGAGCTCGACTTCGAGCTTCTTGACCCGATCGAGCAGCGCCTCCGGCGCAAGCTTCGTCCGCGCCAGAGCGCAGGCGTTGACGAACCAGTCCTGGTCGGTCTTGCCCCAGGGCGTGGTGCGGTAAAGCCGAGAGACCGCCGTCAGTTCGATCCCCGGCTCGCTGGCGATCGCGCGCAGCGCTCGGCGCAGGTTCGCGACCTTGTCGCCGACGTTGCCGCCGAGCGCGAGGACGACGCGCGCTTGTCCGTCGACCTTCGATTCCGTCGCGAGGGCAGGCGCGGCCGCGGCCTTGAGCGCCATGAAGACGGCGACCGCGGCGCGGTTTTCGGCCACGTCGTGCACGCGCAACACCGAAGCGCCTCGCATGAGCGCGATCGTGTCGGCGGCGATCGTGCCGGGGAGCCGCCGATCGACCTCGGCGTCAATGATCCCGCCGATGAACGACTTGCGCGACAGCCCGACCAGGATTGGCGCTCCCAGTCGACGGAAGCGGTCGAGGTTCCAGATGCAGGCGTGGTTCTGCTGCCGGGATTTGCCGAAGCCGACGCCGGGATCGAGCAGGATCCGGCTGAAGGGGACGCCGGCGCCGGCCGCGAGGTTGAGGGAGCGCTCGAAGAAGCGCTCGGCGTCGTCGAGGATGTCGATCGCCGGATCCTTCTCATCCCGGTTGTGCATGATGACGACCGCCGAACCGGTCTCGGCGACAGCGTCCGCCATGCCGGGGTCGCGCTGCAGGCCCCAGACGTCGTTGATGACGCAGGCGCCGAGCCGAGCCGCCTCGCGCGCGACCTTGGCCTTGCTGGTGTCGATGGAGACCGGCGCATCGAGCTCAGCGCCAACCGCCTCGAGCACGGGAGCCACCCGCCGGAGCTCTTCATCCTCAGGGACCGGAACGTGGCCGGGCCTCGTCGATTCGCCGCCGACATCGACGATCGCCGCGCCGTCGGCGACCATGGCGCGCGCGCGCGCGACGGCTGCGGCAAGGTCGGAATGGCGCCCGCCGTCGGAGAACGAATCCGGCGTCACGTTGAGGATGCCCATGAGCTGGGGCGACGTCTTCAGCGCGCTCAAGAACGTGTCGCGATGGCGTGTTCGGCGGTCGGGAATCATGAGCGTCGGCTATCGGGTCTTGACGGCTTCCGCAACCGCCTCCCCTGAACCCCGCGCTGAGGCGTGTTTGTATAAAAACGGATGCATTCGCTAAATAACATATGCAAATTGCTACTGCGGCAATGCCGACGGGCACACGCAGGATTGTGAGCGCGGAACTAAACGGGGTCTCAACTCACTGAAAACACTAGGGCGCGGAAGTAAAACGGAACTAAGCGCATGCGCCGATCCTTGCGCTGTCGGTCGAGCACGGCCGATTCCGCCAAGGTCCGGCCGGGACGCTCAGGCGCCGATGGCCGCCAGGATGCGCGCCCAGGAGCGCGCCCCCTTGTGGAACGACGTCCGGTCGTATTTCTCGTTGGGCGAGTGGATGCGGTCGTCGTCGAGCGCGAAGCCGACGAGCAGGCTGTCCAGGTTGAGTTCGCGCTTGAACGACCCGACAATCGGGATCGACCCGCCGCTGCCAATCAGCGCCGCCGGTTTTTCCCATTCGGTCTCCAACGCGCGACGGGCGATCCGTAGCACCTGGTTCTTGATCGGCAGCGAAATGGCGGGGCTGCCCTGGTGGCTGATGAATTCGGCCTTCACGTCCGGCGGCAGCCGCGACGTCACGAAGGCGCGGAAGGCTTCGGCGATCCGATCCGGGTTTTGCTTGCTGACGAGCCGGCACGTGATCTTGGCGCTGGCCTTCGCCGGCAACACGGTCTTGGTGCCCTCGCCGGTGTAGCCGCCGATAATCCCATTCACCTCGCAGGTCGGCCGCGACCAGAGGGTCTCGAGGGGGGAACGGTCTCGCTCACCCGCCGACGTCGTCAGCCCGACCTCGCGCAGGAACGCCCCGCCGTCGAAATTGAGTTCGTGCCACTGGTCGGCAATTTCCTGCGGAAGCTCCTCGACCCCGTCGTAGAAGCCGGGGATGGCGACGGCGCCCGTGTCGTCATGCAATTCGCCAAGGATCTTCGACAGCGCATGGATCGGGTTGACGGCCAAACCGCCGTACAGTCCCGAGTGCAGATCGCGACTGGCGCCGGTGAGGATGACCTCCTCGCCGACGATCCCTCGCAGCGCGACGGTGATCGCAGGCGTGGCGCGGTCCCACATTCCTGTGTCGCAAACAAGCGCGACGTCGGCTTTCAGCTCCTTGGCGTTCTCGGCGAGAAACGCCGGCAACGAAGGCGATCCGGTCTCTTCCTCGCCTTCGAACAGCACGGTAATGTTGCAGGGAGGGGCGCCGAATTGCCTGAAGGCGCGGCAGGCTTCGAGAAAGGTCATGAGCTGGCCTTTGTCGTCGGAAGCCCCGCGCGCCACGACCTCTTCGCCATGCGCTCCAGCCTCGAGCCTGGGCTCGAACGGCGGGTTTCGCCAAAGATTCAGCGGATCGACCGGCTGCACGTCGTAGTGGCCATAAAAAAGAACACTGGGCGCTTCGCGGCGAGGTGCCGCGATGCGGCCAACGACCATCGGCCGGCCCGCGGTTGAACGCTTCGACGCCTCGAATCCGAGGCCGCTCAGCTCTGTAACCAGCCAGTCCGCGGCGCGCTCGCAATCGGGGAAATGCGCCGGGACGGCGGAAATCGAGGGGATCGACAGAAAAGCAAACAGCCGGTCGAGCGCGGTTTTTTGGCCAGAGTTGATGGCGGAAAGAACGTCGTCAATCGTGGCCATGTCTCGCCTCTTGTCGCTCGTCGCGGTGATCGGATCGTTTGTCCTTACGACAGCGGGCGGAGTCAAGAATTGCGCGGCTGAGACGATCGAGGTCGAGGGCCGAGGATGTCCATGGACGTCAATGTCGCCGAATTGGGGCGCTGAACCTTGAACCGCGAGCGCTGAGGCCTCGGCGATCAGAAAATCTGGCGGAAGATGACGTACAACAAGCCGGACATGATCATCGCCGCCGGCAGCGTCAGCATCCAGGCGAGCGCGATGCTGCGGATGGTCGACCATTGCATTCCCGACCCGTTGGCCACCATCGTCCCGGCGACGCCGGATGACAGAACATGGGTCGTCGACACCGGCAGGCCGAAGCCGTCCGCCGCGCCGATCGTCGCCGCCGCGACGATTTCCGCCGCCGCGCCCTGGCCATAGGTCAGGTGCGTCTTGCCAATCTTTTCGCCGACGGTGACGACGATGCGCTTCCAGCCAACCATCGTGCCAAGACCAAGCGCAATCGCGACGCAGATCTTGACCCAGGTCGGGATGAACTTGGTCGCCCCATCAAGCTCCTTCTTGAAGCTCGCGATCTGCGTCTTGTCCGCGGCCGACAGCTCGCTCTCCTTGTCCTTGGCCAGGACGCGGAAGCCCTCAGAGGCGAGATACATGTCGTTGCGAAGGTTCTGGACCTTGTCGAGCGGCGTCTTGGCGACCGAGCCGTACTGCTCGACCGAGTCGCTGATCTCTTTGGTCAAGACCGCGAGCGACGGATAGGTGCCTTCGGAGATCGTGTGGGAGTGAATGTATTCCGTCACCGCCGGGCGGGGATCGCCGGTGATGGCGTATCCGGCGCCATGGGCTTCGACGATCTTCGAAGCGGCGTGCGCGGCGGAAACGAACGCCGCGGCGTGACCTTCGGCCGGCGCGCGATTGAGCGCATAGGCCGTCGGCGCGACGCCGATCAGGATCAGCATGATGAGGCCCATGCCCTTCTGGCCATCATTGGAGCCGTGGAAGAACGAGACCAGCGTGCACGTGACAATCAGCAGACCGCGGATCCAGATCGATGGCGGCTTGTTGGTGGTCGGCGCGGTGTAAAGCTCCGGCACGCGGATGACAGCCTTCATCGCCAGCAGCAGCAGCGCCGAGAGGGCGAAGCCGAAGAACGGCGAGAACAGGAGCGCCTCGCCGACCTTGGTGACCTGGTCCCAGTCCACGCCGGCGGTGCCATTCTGGCCGCGGATGATCGCGTTGGCGACGCCGACGCCGACGATCGAGCCGATCAGGGTATGCGAGCTCGAAGCGGGAATGCCGAGCCACCAGGTGCCCAGGTTCCAGATGATCGCGGAAATGAGCAGCGCGAACACCATGGCGTAGCCCGCGGCGGAGCCGACCTGAAGAATGAGCTCGACGGGCAGGAGCGAGACGACGCCGAAGGCCACTGCGCCGGTCGAAGCGAGCACGCCGAGGAGATTCCAGCAGCCGGACCATACGACCGCGGCCTGCGCCGGCAAGGCGTGGGTGTAAATGACTGTGGCGACCGCGTTCGCGGTGTCGTGGAAACCGTTGACGAATTCGAAGCCGAGCGCGATTAGCAAGGCGACGCCGAGCAGGATGAACGGCAGGATGGTCGTCGGTCCGCCGCCAGCGTCCGCAATGTCAGATCGGATCGAGTAGGCCATGTAGAACAGGCCGAGAGCCAGGACCGCGAGGATGCCGAGCGCGAACCGAGGGTCCATCGGCTTGTGGAGATGCGGCTTGACCGGCGCTTCGGCGTGCGGGCCGAGTCGAGCGTCGAATGCGGCGGACATGGGGGCTCCTCGAGCGCGTAAGGCTACTCTATCGCGACCACCCATGACAGGAATGTGAAGGTTGCTCCCTGGGAGCGCCATCCCATCGCCAAGCCCGCGAAAGGAATGGCCTCCATAGGGAAAATTGCCTAGAACGGAAAAAATCCTCCCCCCATTGCCAAACAGTCGCGAATGGGCAATTGTCGACCAAAAAAACGAGGGTGGCGCGTCAAATGGCATTTTTGTCGATCCTGGACCGAAATCGCACGATCGCCAGACCAGGATTCAGCCGCTGGATGGTCCCCCCAGCGGCTCTCTGCATTCATCTCTGCATCGGTCAAGCTTACGCGTTCAGCGTGTTCAACCTGCCGATGACCAAGTTGATCGGCATAACGAAATCAGCCCCAGACGACTGGAAGCTCACCGAGCTCGGCTGGATCTTCTCGATCGCCATTTTCTTTCTCGGTTTTTCCGCCGCCTTGCTAGGCCGCTGGGTCGAGGAAGGCGGTCCGCGCCGCACGATGTTCACCGCCGCCTTGTGCTTCGGCGGCGGATTTCTTCTCAGCGCCTTCGGGGTGTCGGTTCATCAGCTCTGGATCGTCTATCTCGGCTATGGCGTGCTCGGCGGCATTGGCCTCGGACTGGGCTACATCTCGCCGGTGTCGACCTTGATCAAATGGTTTCCCGATCGGCCCGGCATGGCGACCGGCATGGCGATCATGGGATTCGGCGGCGGCGCGATGATCGCCTCGCCCCTTTCGGTATGGCTCATGAGCCATTTCTCGACGCCGACGCATGTCGGGGTTGCCGAGACCTTTGTGGTGCTCGGGCTCATCTATGCTGTCTTCATGCTGGTCGGCGCGACGATCGTACGCGTGCCGGCGCCGGGGTGGAAGCCTGAGGGCTTCGTTCCGCTGGCCCAGGCCAAGAAACTGATCACCACCCGGGACGTCTATGTTTATCAGGCGCTGAAGACGCCGCAGTTCTGGCTGATCTGGATCGTGCTGTGCATGAATGTGACGGCGGGGATCGGCGTGCTGGGGCAGGCTTCCGCGATGAGCCAGGAAATGTTTCCGGGCCGCGTCACCGCCGCCGCCGCCGGTGGTTTCGTCGGGTTGCTCAGCATCTTCAATATGGCCGGACGTTTCTTCTGGGCCTCGACCTCGGACCTGATCGGCCGCAAGAACACCTATTTCGTGTTCTTCGTGCTCGGGATCGTGCTCTATGGGCTGGTGCCTTATTTCGGGGGCCTCGGCAATCTGCCGCTGTTCATTCTGTGCTTCCTCGTCATCATCAGCATGTATGGCGGCGGGTTCGCCACTGTGCCGGCCTATCTCAAGGACATGTTCGGCACGCGCTACGTCGGCGCGATTCACGGGTGGCTCATCACGGCGTGGTCGGTGGCGGGCGTGCTCGGTCCGGTTCTGGTCAACTATATCCGCCAATACCAGATCGACA
This sequence comes from uncultured Alphaproteobacteria bacterium, assembly GCA_963726105.1. Classification (GTDB taxonomy): domain Bacteria; phylum Pseudomonadota; class Alphaproteobacteria; order Rhizobiales; family Beijerinckiaceae; genus Roseiarcus. The sequence continues at coordinate 77,035 of CAVSBJ010000001.1, read as the reverse complement.
GCGGAGTGCCGAAAGCGCAGGCCTATAATGTCACGATGTACATTATGGCCGGGCTTCTGGTCGTTGGCTTCATCGCCAATTTTCTGATCAAGGCGGTCGACGATCGGCACCATATGGATCTCGAGACGGTCGACGACGTGGTCGGGGTGGCCTGAAGGGGACGAATATGAGCTTTGATAACGATGGCGGCGGCGGCACTACCCCCCTCCAGCTGGCGCTGGCTTGGAGCTTCGTGGGAATACCATTGCTCTGGGGCATCTACGGAACCCTGCTCAACGCGATGAAGCTCTTTCAATAGCGCCGATCTTTTCGCGCACGACCGCCAAGTGGACGCTCTTGATCGAGTTCGCGGAGCAGCAGGGCGCCGGCGCGCGGTTTGCGCGTCGATCGGCTATGCGAGAAATCTGCTTGCATCAAAAGGGCGGACACGGCAGCGTCGTCGCCAAGCGCCGGCTTCGACGCGACTTAAGGCTTGAGCCTTCTTCAGGCCGATTTGTTCAGGGAGGATAACAATGGCGCCATACCAAAACACGGCGGCGCGTTCAGCCATCCTGCGTGGCGCGCTCGGAGCCGCCTCGGCCGTACTCATTTTCGCCATCGCCCCATCAGCATGGGCCGACGATGCGCCGATCAAGATTGGCGTGATCGCCGAAGCCCAAGCGGTCGCGGGCTCGTCGATTCCGCAAGCGGCGCAGATCGCGGCCGACGAGATCAACGCCAAGGGCGGCGTCGATGGGCGAAAGATCGAGATCGTCTCCTACGACAACCATTCGTCCTCGGCCGAGTTGGTGCGGGCGTTTCAGCGCGCCGTGAATGAGGATCATGTCAACGCGGTGATCGGCAGCTATATCAGCGAAGTCGTGCTGGCGCTCGAACCTTGGGCGGCGCGCCTCAAGACCGTCTTCATCACCCCTGGGGCGGCGTCCGACGTCATCACCCAGAACATCGCCAAGGACTATGAGCACAACAAATACACGTTCCACGGCTATCTGACCTCGGGCGGGCTGGCGGGGCTCACGTGCGACGCAGCCAAGGACATGCTGGTCGACGGCCTCAAGATGAAGACGGCGGTGATCATGAGCGAGGACGCCGCGTGGACAGGGCCGCTCGACGCCGGTTACGAGGCCTGCCTGCCGAAGATCGGGCTCAAAGTCCTCGATCACATCCGCTTCTCGCCCGACACCACCGATTTCACCCCGATCTTCAACAAGATCGAGGCCTCAAAACCCGACGTGATCATAACCGGGATCTCGCATGTCGGCACGCAGCCGACGGTGCAATGGAAGAGCCAGCAGGTGCCGATCCCGATGTTCGGCATCTCCTCGCAAGCGACCAACTCCACCTTCTGGAAGGACACCAACGGCGCGACCGAAGGCGTGATCTACCAGGGTGTGTCCGGTCCGGGCGTCGCGGTGACGCCCAAGACGCTGTCGTTCGTCGACGCGTTTAGCAAGAAATACGGCAATATGCCTTCCTATGCCGGCTACACGGCTTACGATGACGTTTACATCATCGCCGACGCGATCAAGCGCGCTGGAAGCAGCGACAGCGACAAGCTTGTCGACGCGATGGAGAAGACCGATTATGTCGGCACGATCGGCCGGGTTGAGTTCCTGCCGAAGGGCGATCCCCATGTGCATGGGCTGAAAACCGGCCCAGGGTTTATCACCGGCCTGATGCTGCAATGGCAGGACGGCAAGCAGGTCAACATGTGGCCGGCGACGCTCGCAAACGGCAAGCTCGAATTCCCGTCCTTCGTCAAGATCGCCTCGGGCAAGTGACCCCAAGCAAACCCGCCGCCGCTTCAGGCGGCGGGGCTCGTCACAGCTGGTCCTGCCAATCCCCGATCGACAACTTCACGCCCCCTTTTTTGGCATGAGCCGCGGAATGAGCTTGCACAAGGACATCGGACACAGCACAGCTTCGCGCCGCGAAGTCGCGAAGAGAACAAACGCGTTCGGGAGGCTCGATTGACGCCATACGAAAGACTCTCAAGCGTTCTGCTCAGCGCGGTTGCCGCCGCTCTCACATTCGCCCTCGCACAGCCCGCTCGAGCCGACGACAAGGCCCCGATCAAGATCGGCGTGATCGCGGAGGCCCAGGCGGTCGTGGGCTCGTCGATCCCGCAGGCCGCGCAGATCGCCGCCGACGAGATCAACGCCAGGGGTGGCGTCGACGGGCGTAAGATCGAACTCGTCACCTATGACAATCATTCGTCCGCGGCTGAGTCCGTTCGCGCGTTCCAGCGCGCCGTCAACGACGATCACGTCAATGCGGTGATGGCCAGTTATCTCAGCGAGGCGGTGCTCGCCCTCGAGCCGTGGTCAGGACGCCTCAAAACGCTGCTCATCACGCCGGGCGCGGGTTCCGACCTCATCACCGAGAACATCGCCAAGGACTACGAGCACAACAAATACACCTTCCACGCTTATCTGACCTCGAGCTCGCTGGCGTCGTTTGTCTGCGATTCCGCCAAGGACATGCTGGTCGATGGCCTCAAGATGAAGACTGCGGTGATCATGATCGAGGACGCCGCCTGGACGACGCCTTACGACGCAAGGCTCCTAGCGTGCCTGCCGCAGATCGGGCTCAAGGTGCTCGACAACATCCGCTTCTCGCCGGATACAAATGACTTCACCCCGATCTTCAACAAGATCGAGGGCCAGAAGCCGGACGTGATCATCACCGGCATCTCGCACGTCGGCGTGCAGCCGACCGTGCAATGGAAGAGCCAGCAAGTCCCGATCCCGATGTTCGGCACCGCGAACCAGGCGACCAACTCGACCTTCTGGAAGGACACCAATGGCGCTGCCGAAGGCGTGATCTATTTGGCCGCTTCAGGTCCAGGCGTGGCGGTCACCCCCAAGACGCTGCCGTTCGTCGATGCCTTCGTGAAGAAATACGGCAATACGCCGTCCTACGCCGGCTACACCGCTTATGACGACGTCTATATGATCGCCGACGCCATCAGGCGCGCGGGGAGCCTTGACAGCGACAAGCTGGTCGCAGCGATGGAGAAGACCGATTACGTCAGCACAATCGGCCGCATTCAGTTCCTGCCAAAGGGAGACCCCCACGTGCACGCGCTGAAGACAGGAAAGGGCTTCATCACCGGCCTCGCGCTGCAATGGCAGGACGGCAAGCAGGTCAACATGTGGCCGGCGACGCTCGCAAACGGCAAGCTCGAATTCCCGTCCTTCGTCAAGATCGCGGGCAAATGACGCCAAGTCAACCTGCCGCCGACCACCATTAGCGCGGGAGGCGGCGGGACCGTTCGATGCTGTTCTGGCAGATCCTGATCGACGGCTTCGCGATTTCCTCGCTCTACGCGTTGGGCGCGACGGGCTTCACCCTGATTTTTGGTGTGACCGGAGTGCTCAACCTCTCGCATGGAGCGATCATGGTCGCGGCCGCGGTCGCCGCCTGGGCTGCCTCGGGGAATTTCGGAGCAGGCGCGTATCTCGGCGCCGTGTTCGGCATAGTCGTCGCGCTCCTGCTGGCGCTGGCGACCTACTATCTCATCGTTCGGCGGCTGCAATTGTCGCGCGCGGTGCGCGAGGAGGAGAAGGAGATCTTCATCCTCACCGCCACGCTCCTCTGGGGCATCATGATTCAGGAGGCGATCGCCTATCTCTTCACCAACAACGCCAAGACTGTGCTGCCGATCGTCGACGGCGTCGTCACGATCTTCGGGGTGCGCACGCCGGCGAATGAGATTTTCACGGCGCTCGTCTGCTGGGCGACGATCGGGGCGCTTTGGCTGTTCGTCAACCGGACACAGGCCGGCAAAGCGGTGCTCGCCGCATCGATGAATCCGCGCGGCGTCACGCTGCTCGGCATTGAACTTTCGACCGTTTATGTCGGCGTGTGGGCGATCTACGGCGCGCTCGCTGGCGTCGCTGGCGTGCTGCTCGGCATGTTTCTCGGCGTCTCCTCCTATAGCGCTGGACCTTTGACCGCGAGCGCGTTCTCGATCGTCGTTCTCGGCGGTCTTGGCAGCGTCTCGGGCTCGCTGATCGCGGCTTATGTCGTAGGCTATCTCGAGACGCTGACCGCCTATCTTATTTCGCCGGCCTATCGGGCGATCCCGGCGCTCCTGCTTCTGGTTGCGGTGATGTACGTGCGCCCGCGCGGCTTGCTCGGCAGGCGGTAGATCGTGTTGCGTCGCGCGTTTTCCCCGCCGGTCCTGATCAGCCTGATTGTCGTCCTCCTCGCCGCGACGCTGCCGCTCTATGTCTCGGGTTATGTGCTGGGGCTGCTCACCATCGCCTATTATTTCGGCGTGTTCTCGATGGCCTGGGACCTGTTGTTCGGTTTCGCCAATGAAGTGAACTTCGGCCCTTCGTTTCTGATCGGACTTGGCGCCTACACCGCCGGCGTCCTCGACAACCTCTACCAGCCTCCCATCGCGCTCTGCATCGCCGCGGGCGTGCTGGCTGCGATGATTGGCGGCATGGTGCTCGCATTGCCGGCGCTGCGCGTGCGCGGACCCTACTTCGGCCTCACCACGCTTGTCGCCGTCCTGATGCTGCAGAATTTCGTCGTCGTCGCGGCGGGCCTCACGGGGGGAGAGATCGGCCTCACGATCCCTGACGTCATTTCGATCGACGACAAGGTCAATTACTGGATCGCGCTCGGCTTTATGGCGGTGAGCGCCGCGATCCTCTATGGCCTCACGCGCTCGCCGGTCGGGCTCATCCTGCAGGCGAGCGGCCAGGATCCCGTGCAGGCCGGCGCGCTCGGCTTCAACGTCACCAAGCATAAGCTCGCGGCGTTTCTGGTCAGCGCATTTTTCTCCGGGCTCGCCGGCGCGCTGATGGCGTTCTATCTCGGCACGGCGTCGGTGGGCACGTTCATCGATGTCACCGTGGGCGTGCAGGTGATCATCGGCGCCGTGCTCGGAGGACGACGCACCATCCTCGGCGCGGTGCTCGGCGCGGTCTTTCTGGTTGCGCTTGGCGAGACGTTGAGGCCGCTCGGCGATCTCGCCACCTTCATCGTCTCCGCCGTAGCGCTCGTCGTCGTTCTCTTCTTCCCGGCCGGATTGCTCGGCATGGTCAAGGGCGCGCGGGAGGCGACATGAGCGCCGGCGCGGCAAGGCTCGAGGTCAGCGGCCTCGAGAAGCGGTTCGGCGGCCTCACGGCGGTGAGGGACGTCAGCTTCTCGGTTCACGCCGGCGAGATTCTCGGGCTCATCGGACCGAATGGATCGGGCAAGTCGACGGTGATGAAGTCGATCCTCGGCGTCGAGCGGCCCGACGCCGGATCGGTTCGAATCGACGCCAAAGAGGTGGCGGGCTGGCCGCCGCACCGGATCGCCCAGCTTGGCGTCGGCATGGTGTTCCAGCATTCGCGCCCGCTGCATCGGCAGACGGTGCTCGAGAACATCCTGCTTGGACTCTTGCCCGATCGGTTGCTCGATCTTCTTCCCCGCGCCGCCGCGGACACGCATGCGCGCGCAATCGCCGAGCGCGTCGGGTTGACCGAGGTGCTCAATCGGCGCCCTGCGACGCTGCCCTTCGCCGACTTGCGCAAAATCGAGATCGCCAAGGCGATCGCGCGCGATCCCCAGGTCGTGCTGATCGACGAGCCGTTCGCCGGCCTGACCGCGCGCGAGACGGCGTCCTTCGCCAGGCTGATCACCGAAATGCGCGACGACGGACGGGCGGTCCTCATCGTCGACCACAACGTGAAAAGCATGTCGGCGCTGGTCGATCGCGTCTACGCCATGAATGTGGGGGAGAAGATCGCCGAGGGCACGGTTGCGGAAGTGATGGCGAACGAGACCGTGCGCAAGGTCTATCTCGGCGGCGCGCTCGAGACGGCGGCGCGCCCGGAAGCCTCGTTCGTCGACGCGCAAACGCCGTTCCTCGAGATCGAGAACCTGAGCGTCGTCTACGAGAAGGCGCAGGCGCTCGAGGGCGTCTCGCTGCACGTTCATCACGGCGAGTTCGTCGCGATCGTCGGACTGAACGGCGCAGGCAAGACGACGCTGTTCAACGCGGTTTCAGGCCTTGTCGCCTATGCGGGCGAGATTCGCCGGCAGGGCAAACCGCTGCGCGGTCGAACCGCGGCGACAATCGCGCGCGAAGGGATCGTGCAATCGCCGGAGGGCCGGGAGCTGTTCGGCCTGATGACGGTCGGCGAGAATCTGGACATGGGCGGCCATGGGCTCAGCGAGCAAGAGCGCGCCGAGCGCCGGGAGTGGCTGTTCAATCTGTTTCCGATCCTGAAAGCGCGGCAGAGCCAGATCGCGGCGACGCTGTCAGGCGGCGAGCAGCAAATGCTGACCATTGCGCGGGCGCTGATGATGAAGCCCGATCTCCTGATCCTCGATGAGCCGACGCTGGGCCTTGCTCCGGTCGTCATGGAGCAGATCTCAAAGGCGCTCGAGCGGCTGAGGCAGACGACCGAGATCACGGTGCTGCTCGGCGAGCAGAATGTCACTTTCGCCTTGCCCCATGCGGACCGCGTCTACGTGCTTGAGCACGGCCGGATCGTTTGGGAGGGCGACCCGAGCCGCTTCGCCGCCGAAGCCGGGACGATGTACCTCTAAGGGCCTTCAGAGTCCGGCGTGACGCTGTTACAGCGCCTCGGTGAGGGCGATCTCTTCGGCGGCGCGCTGGTCGAGGCGAACGATGGCGCCGCCGCTCGCGACGATGAGGGCGATCCCTAAAAGGGCAAGAGCCTTCGGGAGGCCGCCAAACACCACGATTCCCGACAGCACGGCCCAAAGGCCGAAACTGTATAAGAAGGGCGCGACCGCGGCGGTTCGACCGAGCCGATAAGCGAGCAAGAGCCCGACGTGTCCCAGCGTGACGAACAGGCAGTCGAAGCCGAGAAAGGCCAAGTGCCAGTCCGCCGGCGGCCGCCAGCTTTCAAGTCCGAGCGACATCGCGCACGCCCGGCTTGGACGCGTTGACGAAGGAGAAAAGCGACGGCCAGGATAAGAATGAGCGGCGCGGTCTGCAGGATGGCGGTCGCGTCGGCGATCGCCAGTCGCGCAAGCGCCACGATGTAGCAGAGCACGCTCAGCGTCTCTCCGGCCGCCCGCAGCAGAGCCCGAGGATGCAAAGCCGAGGAAACGATGCGCCAGTCGCCGAGCGCGACCAGCAGGAGGCCGCAGGCGAGACTTGCCGCGACGCCACGCAGGAAGAGCACCGCGAACGGCGGCAGGTCGCTCGTGACCATTTTCATGAAGCTGTCGCCAACGACGAAAGAGGCGGTCGCGGCGAGCATGGCTGCGACGCCAGCGAGATTGGAGGCTTGGCGCATGAAGGGGGGCGAAATAGCCACAACAATGGGTCGCGCGCAACCGGCCGGCGCCTCGCGACTGACGTCCTGCCTATTCAGCTGCGTCCGGCTGCGTCCGCAAGCCCAAAGCCGCACCCGCCGAACGCAACCGAGCGTCGAGCGTCGCGAGCGGCGGGTCGCGCCGCTGCGCGAGCTCGAGGTAACAGGCGTCATAAACGCTGAGATCGAATTGGTCCGCCAGGGGAAGCGCGGAAGACCGCACGCGCGCATCGCACTCACTGTCGATCTCAATCGCCAGCAACCGAAGTTCAGCGAGGGAATCGTCGCGATAGCGTTGATCGATTCGCTTGCGCCGAATTGCGGACTGAAAGCCGTTTGCGACTTCGAGGCGCCAGAGCGGCGGCACGACGGCGCCGCTACGGGCGACGGCGGCGAGCAGGGAATCGACAGCCGGCGTCGCTTCGTCTTCGAAATACCAGGCCAGCGTTAGGGAAGCGTCGAGAACCAAACTCAAATCCGCCCCTCCGCGATGAGATCGGCGATCTTCGCGCCGCCCAGCGTGACGCCGCGACGGCGGGCTCGAATCCGCTCCGCTGCGGCGCTGGCGGCTTCGATGTTGAAGGCGCGGCCTGGGGGCGCGAGGTGCGCCACGACCTTGCCACGTCGGGTGATCGCGACCGTTTCCCCCGCCGCGACCCAATCGAGCAGCTGAGCGAAGTCTATTTTTCGCTTCGAAAGCGCCAATTTCCCGCATTTTTGTATCAAGCTAGATTACAAGCTAGATTGGTTAGATCAATCGCGCGATGGAGTTTAGAGCATTTTCATTATTGGCGGCGATATCCTGAGTTTGCGAGATAGTTTGCGCATTCGTCGGGGGTGAAGGTTTCGAGCGCGCTTGCGATGGCCTGGATCAGGGCGTCGAAGGTTCGCGCCTCGGCTTTGCGCAGCAGGGCCTTGAGTTTGGCGAACCACTGCTCGATCGGGTTGAGATCGGGACTGTAGGAAGGCAAGTAGAGCAGTCGGGCGCCGGCGTTCTCGATCGCCGTTCTGACGCCCTCGACCTTGTGGCTTGGCAGATTGTCCAGGATGACGATGTCGCCGGGCTTGAGCTCGGGAGCGAGAAACTGCTCGACCCAGGCGCGGAACTTCTCGCCGTTGATCGGCCCGTCGAACGCGCAAGGCGCGACCAGACCGTCCTGCCGCAGCGCGCCGATGAAGGTCGTGGTCTTCCAATGGCCCCACGGAACCGGCGCGACCAGGCGCTCGCCGCGCGGGCATCGGCCGTCGAGCCGGGTCATTTTGGTCGACGCGCCGGTTTCGTCGACAAACACAAGATTGTTCGGCCGCCATTCGCCCTGCTGCGCCCGCCATTGCTCGCGAGCTTCCGCTACGTCGGCACGATCCTGCTCTGCGGCGCGTTGTGACTTTTTTTGAGCGTCAGCCCAAGATGCCGGACCCGCGCCCAAAGACAACCGACGCTGACTTTCACCGCATGATCGCCGGCAAGCCACGCTTTCAGTTCAATGAGCGTGACATCGCCTTTCTGCGCCACCTGAGCGCGCAACGCCTCGTCATAGGCGGCAAGCTTCGGCTTCGGCCCGCCGCCCGACTTGTGGGCCGTCACATCGCCGGTCGCCCGACGCCGGCCGAGCGCCTTGTAGATGTACGACACGCTGACCCGAAACAGCGGCGCGGCCGAATACACGCCCAACCCGCAGTCCACCGCCGCCATCACCCGATCCCGAAGGTCCTGCGAATAAGCCACGCCCATGATGCTCCCCAGCGCCGATTCGACCGGCGCAAAGAATCATGGCCGCAAGCCAAAAGGAATCCCCAGATTCCGTCAGACCTGAAAATGCTCTAGCACATGAAACGATGTCCTTCACCGCCTCCGCGCCCAGCGCCAGATCGCCCATTGCCGGCGCAGCGGCGAGACGTCGCCCACGTCATCGAACGGGCGGTCCGCATTGCGGTCGAGCTGGTCGAGGTCGAGCCGCAAGGGCGCGAGCGGAATGAAGGCCGGCAGGATCGCAGGACTTGAGTTCTTCAACCGGCGCTCCGCCTCAGCCAGCTCGTCGCGCGCCAGGCCCCGCAGTTCGGCGCAGGCCGCGATAACGCCGGGACTCGCCCGCCTTGCGTCGAAATCCGCCTCGCTCACGCCGTGGCGGTCGGCGATGTCAGCGGGGATGAGTGTCGCCGCCAATCCGGCCTTGAACGGCAGTTCCTTGAGCAGGCGCGCCAGCGCCAGCGCCACGCTCGCGGCCGCTTGCACATCCGCCGTGTCGAGATCCCGTCCCCCTGCCGCGATGCGCGCGGCTAACCGCAGGCGCGCGCCCTCGCTCTCATCGGCGAAGGCGCGAAAAGCTGTGAGGTTGAAATCGTCCTGCGGCGCCATCTCCTGTAGACGGGCGTCGAGCATCGCCTCGAGCCACGCTCCGGGCAGGGCAAAGGCCTCAATCGCCGCCCGAAGCGCGAGCGCGACCGGGTTGCCGGCCGCTTCGGCTTGCCGTTCGCCGGAGATTGTTTCGCGCCACCAGGCAAGCCGCATCGCTGCCAGATTGGGATCGCGCGTACGCTTGAACGCATGACGGATCTCGTAATCGAAGCTCGCCAACGCAAAGAGCGCGCCGCGTGCATTGGCGCCGGCATAAAGCGCGCCCAACCATTGATCGCGAGCGTGCGCGCGGGCGAGCCCAGCGCAATGTGAGGTGGCGTCCGCAAGCGGGTCGGCGCCCGGCGGCGGGCGCGCGGTCATGGCGCGGCGATCAGCGCCGCCGCGACGCGCCGGCCTTCCGAGTGCATGACATTGTAGACCCGAATCGCCGGGCCGGTCGCCATGGCTTCAAACCGCAGGCCGGCCTGACCGAGGGCGGCGCGCGACGTTTTCGGGATCGGCGCCAATCGCTCGCCCGTGCCGACGATGACAAACTCGATCGAGCCGGGGCTCTCCACAATTTCAGCCAACAGCGGCGCGAGCGCGACTGGGTCGAGATTATCGATACTCGTCACGTCGATCGGCCGCACGCCTCTCGGCGTCGCCAGGATGGCGCCCGCATGCGACATGCCGGCGAATGCGAAGGAGCCTTGTCCGTAAGCGGCGATCGAATGGCTGCCGGGCGCGAATGCGGGCCTCGGCGCGCCCTCGGTCACGCCTTCTCCTTCGCCTTCACGTCCGCGCCGGCGTTTTCCTTTTCCCGCATCTTGTCGAAGGTGTCGGCGCGCACGCCCATGTAGATGAGCATCGGCGAGCAGATGAAGATCGACGAATAGGTGGCGACGAAAATGCCCCAGATCATCGCCGCCGAGAACGAGCGGATGACGTGGCCGCCGAGGAAGAACAGCGCGAGCAGCGCGAGAAACACCGTCGTCGCCGTCATGATGGTGCGCGGCAGCACGGCGTTGATCGACATGTCGATGATTTCGGCTGTCGACAGGCGCTTGTATTTGCGCATCACCTCGCGAATGCGGTCGAGCACGACGACCGTCTCGTTGAGCGAATAGCCGACGATGGTGAGAATCGCGGCGATCGAGGTCTGGTTGAACTCGATCTGCGTGACGCAGAAGAAGCCGACGGTCAGCAGGAGGTCGTGCATCGTGCCGATGATCGCGCCAACCGCGAACTGCCACTCGAAACGGAACCAAAGATAGGTCAGCACCGCGAGGATCGCGACCACGACGCCGAGCGTTCCCCGCTGAACGAGTTCGGCGGAAACGCGTCGGGCCGACCGACATCGACGCTGCGGAACTCGTAATCATCGCCAAAGGCGTCCTTGATCTTGGCGATCGCGGTCTGCTGGCCGGCGTCGCCGCCTGGCTGCACGCCGAGGCGCAGCAGCACGTCGGATTCGGCGCCGACCCGCTGCACTTCGACAGGGCCAACGCCAAGTCCCTCGCCCTTGGCGCGAATGTCGGCGACATCGGCCTCGCCGCTCTTGGCGCGCATGTCGACCTGCGTGCCGCCCGCAAAGTCGATGCCGAAATTCATGCCCACGAACAGGAACATGAGGACCGAGATGATCGACAGCAGCGCCGACAGCGGATAGCTCACGCGGCGGAACCGCATGAAGCCGAATTTGGTGTTCTCGGGCGCGAGCCGAAGAAGTTTCATACCGAAAGTTCCGTTGTGCGCGTCGCCTCGCTCATATCGGCAGCGTCTTCGGCCGCGCGCGGTGATACCAGAGCGCGATCATCATGCGCGTCATGGTCACCGCGGTGATGACCGAGGTCAGAATTCCAAGCCCGAGCGAGACGGCGAAGCCGCGCACCGCGCCCGAGCCGAACAGATAGAGGATGAGCGCCGCCACGAACATCGTGACGTTGGAGTTGACGATGGTCGCGAAGGCGCGCCGGAAGCCGGCGTCGAGCGCGGAGATGACTGAGCGGCCGAGGTGCGCCTCCTCACGGATGCGCTCGTAGATGAGGACGTTCGAATCGACCGCCATGCCGATGGTGAAGACGATGCCGGCGATGCCGGGCAGGGTCAGCGTCGCGCCGAGCAGGACCATCGAGGCGAAGATCAAGAGAATGTGCACCGCGAGCGCGAGATCGGCGAACACGCCGAAGATGCCGTAGGTCGCGATCATGTAGACGACGACCAGCGCCGCGCCGACATAGGCCGCGCGTTTGCCGGCGTCGATCGAGTCCTGGCCTAGTCCCGGTCCGACCGTGCGCTCCTCGATCACCGTGAGCTTGGCCGGCAGCGCGCCGGCGCGCAACAGGATCGCCAGGCTCGATGGCCTCTTCGAGGCTGAAACTGCCGGTGATCTGGCCGGTGCCGCCCGTAATCGGCGAACGGATGACGCGGCGCCGAAATGACTTTGCCGTCCAACACGATCGCGAACGGACGGCCGACGTTTGCCGACGTGACCTGGCCGAACCTCTGCCCGCCGCGCAGGTTGAAGCGGAAGCTGACATCGGGCTCGCCGCTCTGCTGGTCGAAGCTCTGCTGCGCGTCGACCAGGTCCTCGCCGTCGACCATGACCCGCTTCTGCACTTGGATCGTTCCACCGCCCTTCTGCATCGGCAGCGTCTCGGACTCATTCGGCGGATCGCCGGGATCGGCGACCAGGCGGAACTCGAGCTTGGCCGTCTGGCCGATCATGTTCTTGAGCACAGTCGTATCCTGGCTGCCCGGCGCCTCGATCAGCACGCGGTTCGGACCCTGTTGCTGGATGACGGTTTCCTTGGTGCCCATCGCGTTGATGCGGCGGTTCAGCACTTCGATCGACTGCCCAACCGCGTGACGCACCTTGTCGGCGATCGCAGCGTCGGTCAGCGCCAGCCGCACGCCATCGGAGGTTTGCGTTACATCGAGTGTGCGGCCGTTTCCTCCCGCGAGCGCGCCACCAATCGGTTGGCTCAACGATTGGAGAAGATCGAGCGCCTTGGCCCGCTCGGCCGGATCGGCGATGCGGACCACCACCGCTCGCGGCTCGACCCCTATGCCGCCCGATATCCCGATCTTGCCCTCGCGCAGTTTCTGCCGCACGTCGTCGCGCAGCGCCTCGACCTGGCTCTTGATCACCGATGGGGTGTCGACCTCCATCAACAGATAGGCGCCGCCCTGCAGATCGAGGCCCAGCACGATCTGGCGCATTGGAATAAAGCTCGGCAATCGGGCTGCGAGCGCCTCGACCGCTTGAGAGGGCATAAAGCTCGGCAGGATCACCAGAACCGCGGCCGCTACGAGCGCCAGGACCGAGGCCAATCTCCAGTTCGCGAAACGAAGCATCAGACTTTCAATCTAAAAGAGCTCAACTGGCGCCAAAGCCGGGTGCGGCCTCAGGGGTTGGGCGCATCTTTCTTCGCCGGCAATGACTTGGCGGGAGGCGCCGCGTCCTTGACGGGCTCGCCCTTGGCGCGAACTTCGGCAATGCCGGATCGGGCCAGGCGCGCCCGCACGTTGGGGGCGATCTCGAACTCGACTTCATTGTCGTCGACCGACTTGGTGACCTTGCCGATCAGACCCCCGGTGGTCACCACGACGTCGCCGCGCCGCGCCGCCTGCACCATTTCGCGCTGCTCTTTCGCGCGCCGCTGCTGCGGTCTCCACAGTACGAAATAAACGATCGCGATCATGGCCACGATCGGCACCAGCTGGACCAGCGTGTCGCTCGCCCCGCCAAAGGGGCCAGCGCCGGCGGCTTGCGCGTAGGCGGCGGTGATCAACACGGGGATAGTGGCTCCAGCGACGCGAAAGCCGCGCCATTCATCGAGGGGTCATGAAAAAGGCGTCGCATATATAGCGGCGGGCCCCATGAAAGCAACGGCCGGGGCGTGGACGAAGCGGACTTCTAAGGAGAGCGGCCGGTTTGCGCCCTTTGCCCGCGTTCGAGACATAGCTATAAGCCGCCCGATGGTTTGGGACTGAAGGGGAAAAGAATGAATAAGCAGATTGCAGAGTTTGTCGGGACTTTCGCGCTGGTGTTCTTCGGTTGCGGGGCGGCGGTCGTCGGCGGCATGGGGACGGGCCCAACGGCGGTCAATCTTCTCGGCATAGCGAGCGCGTTCGGCTTCGCCATTGTGGCCATGGCCTATGGCATAGGGCCGATCTCCGGTTGCCACGTCAACCCGGCGGTGAGCTTCGGCGTCTATGTCGCCGGCCGCATGAGCGTCGCCGACATGATCAGCTACTGGATCGCCCAGGTTTTGGGCGCTATCGTCGCCGCGGCGGTGCTTTATATCGTCCTGTCTGGCAAGGCCCAGGGCTGGACCGGCGGCCTCGGCCAGAACGGTTGGGGCGCGGGCTACCTCGGCGAATACAACATGGTGTCCGCCTTCGTGTTCGAAGTGGTGGCGACGTTCCTGTTCCTGGTGTGCATTCTCGGCGTGACCCACCCGTTCGCGCCAACCGGCTTCGCCGGCCTTGCCATCGGCCTCACGCTGGTGGTGATCCATCTGGTCGGCATCAACATCACCGGCACATCGGTCAACCCGGCGCGCTCGATCGGTCCGGCGCTGGTCGGCATCGGCTCGAATCCGGGCGCAGTCGCGCAGCTCTGGCTGTTCATTATCGCCCCGCTCATCGGCGCGGGCGCGGCGGGCTTGCTGTTCCGCACTGGAGCCGTGCTGGACGTTCCGAACAAGCCCTGAGCCGAGTTGAGGTCGGGGATCCTATGGGGCGGAACCGCGCAGGAGGCGCTTTTCCGCCCCATTCGGACGCGGCCTAATCTAATTCTCAGGTCGCGTCCCGCCGTCGGTCCGCCCCAGCCCGGGCCGACGAGCAAGCTTTAGTGCCTAGCGTCGCTTACGCCGCCTCGGGGGTCGACTCGGGCGGCTTCGGTTCGCCGGAGGGCGGAGACTTCACGACCCCGGTCGTCTCGTTGACGATGACGCTCTTCCAGATGTTGTCGTTGGGCACGATCTTTGTGATCCCATCATCCGTGCGGATGTAGGTGCTGAAGATGGTCACGTGCGTGACCTTGCCCTTGATGCCGCCGCCGACTTCGACGTTGTCGCCGACGTCAAACGGCTTGAACACCATGATCAGGAGCCCGCTGGGCGAAATTGCTGAGCGCGCCCTGCAAGGCGAAGGCGACGACGAAGCCGGCCGCGCCGATGACCGCGAGCAGCGGCGCCAGGTTCACCTCGAGCGCGGACAGGGCGAGGAGAAAACCGATCGCGATGATGACGCGCCCGGAGGACGAGATGATGAAGTCGCGCAAAAGCTGCGACGTCACGTGGTCCCCGCTCATGACCCGGCGCAGGATCATCCGTACGATCCTGGCGACGAGGATCGATCCGACAATGTAAGCGAGGAATGTTCCCACCTCGCGCGCCAGCCTGAGTCCGCCCTCCTCGGAGGATAGCCAGCCTGAAATTCTCGCCAAAGTCGCGGTCCGGTCCGTGACGTCGATCTTGATGCCGCCGATCGAGGCGATGTACATGCGATAAGGTTTGCCGTCGCCGCCTTTCGCCTCAAGTTTGTCGAGGATGAGTTTCAGGCGGTCGGTCAGCCCGGTGCGTTCGCGCATCAATTGCGTGCTGTAATCGACGAGCTGAACCTTGACGTCGGTCTTGGCGGCGGTCGCTTCGTCGGCCTTTTCAGCCAGCTTCTCGGCCTTTTTTGACGTATCGGCGACCGCAGCGGTCGCCGCTCCGGGCGCGGCCGCGCTCGCCGCCACCGCCGCTCCGGCCGCCGCCGGAACGGATTCGGCCAGTGTTTTAATTTGGTCCGCGGCGGCGGTTTCCTTCCCAGTCGCGGCGACCACCTTCTCAACCTTTGTGGTGTCGCCGGCGCCCTCGGATTTCTTCGCCGCGGATTCGGCGACTTTCTGGGCCCAGACGGTCAAGACCGCAAGCAAGGAAACCGCAAAGGAGGAGAAGAAGGCCGAGGCGACCACCGCCGCCATGGCCAAGCAAGCCGACGCGGCCCCTCCGCCGGCCGCCACCGTTGATCCCGGGACCCCCGCAGCGGGCGTCAAGGTCGTGCCGGCGGGCGGCGGACCGACGAGGGCCATGGAAGCCGTCGTCTGCGCGATTTTGAGCCTACCGACGTTATCCCCTTCAACGCTCCAAAGTCAGTCGGCTGCGCGGCGTTTGCCCTTTTCGTGGGCTGCATAGCGGCTTTCGATTCACGAAACTGTCCACGCCTGGACAATTAGGACGCGGGGAGAAGCTCGCGGCCGCTGGGGCGGTCGTGAAACGCATCGCGATCCTGCCGGACTGCGATTGCGTCCAACTGTTGATTCATCAATTGCTGCTTTTCGTGGCGTTGAGCAGCTTGTCGAGAGCGTCGCCGACGGAGAAGCTGCCGGGCTTCTGGCGCGGGGGATTCCTGCAGGGTGTGCAACTCCTTCGCCACGATCGCCTGCGCGGACGCCATCACGAACATGCGCTCGACGTACCATTTCTCCCACTCCCCGATTTAACCTTCGCCTTCTCGAACGGATCGGTGCGAAGATTGAAGAGTAGCGGCACAAGCGGTTCCTGCCAGACGCGCAGTCCCTCGTGTTGCTGCTCAAGGAAGACCACCTTCCACTGATCGTAGCGCAGACAGGCAAGATCGCCGTCGTCGGTCCAGTAGAAGAACTCCCGGCGCTTGTCGCCGCCGCCGGAGAGAAAATCACGCGGGTGGTAATCGTCGAGGTGGACCTTGAACGTCTTTCCGTTGGCGTCGTAGCCGTCAGGAGCCTCCCTATGATGTCCGGCTGCCCACAGGCCGCCGTAAGAGTGGGGACCCAGTCCTCGGAGGATAAGATGCCGTTTATTTCGGCCTCGGGCTTCACGACACTGGGCCAGCGCACAACGGCCGGCACGCGATAGCCGCCTTCCCAGTTGCTGTTCTTCTCGCTTCGGAATGGCGTCATGCCGCCGTCCGGCCACGAGAACGCCTCGGCGCCATTGTCGGTCGTGTAAATGACGATGGTGTTGTCCGCGACGCCGAGGTCGTCGAGCTTTTTCAAAAGCTGCCCGACCTGGCCATCATGCTCGACCATGCCGTCGGGATAGGTGCCAAGGCCCGTCACGGGCTTCAGATGCGTAAAGATGTGCATCCGGGTCGAATTGAACCACACGAAGAACGGCTTCTTCGCGTCATGCGCCCGGTCCATGAAATTGAGGGAGGCGCCGAGGCGTGTCGCTGTTTGATCGGCAGGGCGCGGCGCCGACGGTCTTTGGGGAGCTGGTGCTCAATCACGGCGAGCCCGTGATCAAAGGCTTCGCCGCTCTCATGCGCGAGATCGATTTGGCCAAGGGCCTGGAAATTGGTGAATTCAACGTCTCGCCAGGCCCCTATGCCGCGGACATTTCGGGGCAGCGAGCGATAGGCATGCTTTCCGCGCAGCATCCCCGGCTGGCTGTCGAGCTGAAGCTCTTCAACTGGACGAAGATCATCAATCAGGTGTCGGACGGCCGCATCGACCTTGGCTTCGCCGACATTTCCGAGGCGGTCCAGAACCCGGAATTGGAAACAGAGGCCGTCCGAAGCTCCCAGATGTATTTCTTCTGCGCCGCCAGACACCCACTGGCTGGGCGCCCCAACGTAACGCTCGAGGAACTGCGAGAGTTTCCGTGGGTGGGTCCGACGGCCCCGGGCCGGATGCGACAATTTCTTCCCAAGGGCGACTTTCCGTGCGTCGTGTTTGACGCGGTGAAGGGTCGGTTCTTGCCGGGGATCATGGTCGGAACTTTCGGCGCGACCAAGCACATCGTTCTCGCGGGCCAGGGGCTTGGCGTTGCGCCGCCGTTCCAACTCAAACGTGAGATTGACGATGCTGATTGTGTGCTTGCTGCCGCTCGAATTGCCCAGGTTGAGCCTGAACTACGGGTTCATCTCCAAGCGCGGTCGAACGCATTCGCCGGCGGCCAAGGCGTTCACGGATAACGTCAGGCAGATTGAAAAGGGATTGCCGCCGTAAATTGAAGGGGCTTCGCGATTGGCCGGCGTCGGCGGGCTGCTTGACCTTGCCAGAGTGAGCGTGCCGCGCGAAAAGCGCGCCCATGCTGCATATCGCCGCCCTCACCTATCGCCTCGGCGAGCGTCTCTTGATCGACAACGCGACCGCCGCGCTGCCGTCGGGCGCGCATGTCGGGCTCGTCGGTCGCAACGGCGCCGGCAAGACAACGCTCTTCCGCATTCTCCGAGGCGAACTCGCGCCCGAGTCCGGCGCGATCATGGTTCCCAAGGGCGCCCGCGTCGGCAGCGTCGACCAGGAGGCTCCGGCCGGCGCGGAGAGCCTCGTCGACTTCGTGCTCTCCGCCGACGTCGAGCGCGGGGCGCTGATGACTGAGGCGGAAATCGCGAGCGATCCGGAGCGCATCGCCGAGATCCATACGCGCCTCGTCGACATCGAAGCGCATAACGCCCCGGCGCGGGCGGCGCGGATCCTCAAAGGGCTCGGGTTCGATGAGGCCGCGCAAGCGCGGTCGCTCGGAGAATTTTCCGGCGGCTGGCGGATGCGCGTGGCGCTGGCCGCCGTGCTGTTCTCCGAGCCCGATCTCTTGCTGCTCGACGAACCGACCAACTATCTCGACCTCGAAGGCGTGCTTTGGCTCACCGACTATCTGAAGACCTGCCCGGCGACGATTCTCGTCATCAGCCATGACCGCGATCTGCTCGATGACGTCGCGCAACAGATCCTCCACCTCGACCGCGGAAAGCTGACCCTGTGGAGCGGCGGCTACTCGAGCTTCGAGCGCCAGCGCCACGAGCAACAAATCCTTGCCGGCAAGGCGGCCAAGAAGCAGGAAGAGAAGCGCGCCCACTTGCAAGCCTTCGTCGACCGCTTTCGCGCCAAGGCGTCGAAGGCGGTGCAGGCCCAGTCGCGACTCAAGATGCTGGCCAAGATGGCGCCGATCGCGGCGATCGTCGACGACACTGTGCAGCCGTTCAAGTGGCCCCCTGTCGTCAAGCGCCTGAGCCCGCCGATCGTGACCATGGACAAGGTCAGCGCCGGCTATGATGGACGCGCGGTTATCGGTCGCATCGACCTCTCGCTGGCTGACGACGACCGGATTGGCCTCCTCGGCCAGAACGGCAACGGCAAGTCGACCTTCGCCAAGCTCATCGCCGGACGCCTCGAGCCGATGGCGGGCAAGATGACACGCGCCAACCGGCTTCAGGTCGGCTATTTCGCCCAGCATCAGATTGATGAGCTCGAACCCCGCGGCAGCGTCTACGACCATGTCGCCGAGCGCATGCCTGGAGAGGCGGTATCCAAAATCCGCGGCCGCGCGGCGATGATCGGCTTCTCCGGCGCACGCGCCGACACTAAAGTCGACTCTCTATCCGGTGGCGAGAAGGCGCGCCTCATGATGGGTCTTGCCGCCTTCGATGGACCGCAGCTCCTCATCCTCGACGAGCCTACCAACCATCTCGACATCGACAGTCGCGGGGAATTGATCGAGGCCATCAACGATTATGAAGGCGCCTGCATCCTGGTTTCGCATGACCGGCGTCTGCTCGAGGCCACCGTCGACCGGCTCTGGCTGGCGGCGAATGAGACGGTCAAGCCGTTCGAGGGCGATCTCGCCGACTACAGCCGATTCGTGCTTGGCGGCGCCGAACGGCCGCAACAAAGACGGAAGCGCGAAACCCAACCGGCCGCCGCGGCGAAGCTTAAGCGCGAGCCTCAGCCGATCAAGCGCGAGATCGCCGCGCTCGAAGACAAGATGACCCGATTCCAGGATCTCCTGCGCCGGGTCGATGAAGCGCTGACGCAGGCGAGCGCGCGCAACGGCGATGCGGCTAAGATCGCGGAATTGGCGGCGAAGCGCGCCGAGCTCGAGCGCGCTTTGACCGCAACGGAAGCGACGTGGTTCGAACTCACGGCCGAGGTCGAACAGATATGACGGCGACGACGCTGCGATGGCTGGGAACGGCGCTCATCTTGCTGCTCACGGCAGCCATCGCGTCTGCCGCCGAGCCGGCCCCCTGGCCGGACAGCTTTGTCGGCCGCCTCGAAGCGCTTGCGCTCCTCGAGACGCTCAACGCCGATCTTCTCGCCCATGACAGCGCAACCCTCACGATTGAACGTTGGTGCGCCGATCACCGGCTCGCCGATCCGGCGCGCATCGTCGCCGAGCGGGTGAGCGACGCGGCCAGGTCGGCGAGCGCCGAGGTGCGCAAGGCGCTGGACGTCAAGCCGGACGAGGCGCTCGGCTATCGCCGCGTTCGGCTCAAGTGCGGCGATCATGTGCTCTCGGAGGCTGACAATTGGTACGTCCCGGCGCGGCTAACGCCCGAGATGAACCATGTGCTCGAAACCACCGACACGCCGTTCGGCAAGGCCGTGGCCGCGCTCCACTTCCGCCGTCACACATTGTCCGCGGACTTGTTGTGGCGCCCGCTGCCGAAGGGTTGGGAGATCGGCGCCGCGCTGGCTCCAAAGGAAGCCGGAGCGCTGACGATTCCCGCCCACGTGCTCGAGCATCGCGCCGTGCTGTCGACGCCCGACGGCGAGCCGTTCAGCGAGGTGGTCGAAACCTACACCGGCGAGGTGCTGGCCTTCCCGCCGCCGAAATAGACGGTTCGGTCAAGTTGTTTTGGGGAAGCTTCATGCTGCAGCCCATCGAGCGCGGCAGGGCGTAGAAAGACACCCTGCCGCCGATGATCCGCGAGCGCCAGCGGGCCGAAACGACCGCGGGTGTCTTCATCCCTCGGATCGCTTCAGGCCCGCGATGGCCGCCTCGTTCCGAGCGGGCGGGGCCTGTTCGCAGTTTCTGCGATTTCAACGCTTAGTCGCAGAACGTTACCGTATTGCATGTGATATGCGGGAAGATAAATTCTTTGATTCTTTCGGTCTCCTTGGCTGGTATCATCATTTTCATCAATATGATCTGTGTGTACGCAAGATACTTCTTGTCACCTTTGAACAGCATCCAATATTCGGCGATGTAATCCGTAACGCGGGAAACCTGCCGTTCGAATGGAACGTTTGTCACAACTCCCTTGCCATTCGGAAGTTGCTCCGTGGTCACGCGACAATGCATGAAGGCATCGGGCTGGATGATAGCGACCGCGTTCTGCAAAGGTCGATTGGGGTACTGCGTCAAACGCGGATGGGGATTCTGGTAGTTATTCATGGTGTTTTCCAACGTCGAATAGCGCACATCGGCATTGAGGGTGGAAACCAATACCGGTGGAATTGGAGTTCCAGGAGCGATCGGGATCGCCGCGCGCGGATCCGGATAAGGCGGCGTGCCATCCGGGATATATGGCCTCCCGGTAATCTTGCTGGTGCCCTTCCAGGGCCCGTCCCCATCGGGACCAAGCACCGTATCGAAGCTGCCAAGCGCGAGGATCGAATTGCCGTGCGGGATCGAAATCTGCTTGGCTAACGTAATATCCGCTTGCTGCTGAAGGGCGTCTGAAGCCCTGGTCCCAGGAGGAGGGGGGGTGGTAGGATAGGGCCCCGGTTGCTGGATATATCGTGGGAACCACAGCCATGCCCCGTTCTCCACGTGCACGAGTGTATCCTTACCTGGACCTTCGGCGAACATGACTTGTTGCTCGTAGAAGACCGCCCGGCAGTCCTGATTGACCTGCCCTCCGCGGTTTGGGGCGCGGGCTGCGACGGCGAGCGTCGCGGCAACCTGATCATTGTTGAAATGAAGCTTCTCGTGATATTTGAAATTCTTCAGGATATACCCGTCCGGATCAGACGACTCCGGCAACGGCATGATGTTATAAGATAAAGGATTCTCGGGTCCTCCAACAGGAACGCCGTGATCGTCGTTTCCAAAGTCTTTATTTTGCCAATTTCCGATGAGTTGTTGCTGGAATTCAGATAAAATTGCAATGGGTGCAAGAGCAGGCATGTGTTCCTCCTAAAATATACGAGGCAACAGCGCGCTAATATTTTACAAAAAAAGCCGTTAAGTAATCCTCGCTTCGCCGATTGGCGCTTTGCCCTGCATATCAATAGCAGAAAATAACGCGCGCGAACAGGCCTATTTTTCTCGAATAAGTTCAATGCGCGGCATCAAGCGCCTCCTCAACACAGCGAAGGATGCCGACGCGGCAACGATCCTGCTCGCCGAATCGAAGGAGCAGGCGGCGCTGATCGGATCGCCAAACCAGATCGAGGCCGTGCGCGCGGGGACGGAGGGAGGGCCGGGACGCTTCGCGGACTGAGGCTGGCGGAGCTCTTCTCTAACTGAACGGAAGCGCGTACGCGTAACACCGTAGCCTTCGATCCGGCCGCCAATCCCGATCGTCGAGCCAGGGAGGGCGCCCATGTTTGTCGATGGCCTGTTTGCCGGCCAAAAGATCCTCGTTACCGGCGGCGGCACCGGGCTCGGCAAGGCGATGGCCGAACGGTTCCTTGGCCTTGGGGCCGAGGTCGCCATCTGCGGCCGGCGTAAGGGCGTCTGCGACGCGACCGCCGAGCAACTCATGAAAGCGCATGGCGGGCGCGTCTTAAGCTACGGCGTCGACATCCGCGACGCCGCCGCGGTCGAGGCGATGGTCGAGGAGATTTTCCGCGACGGCCCGCTCACCGGCCTCGTCAACAACGCCGCCGGCAATTTCATTTCGCGCACGGAGGACCTCTCGTCGCGCGGATTCGACGCCATCGCCAATATCGTCATGCATGGCACGTTCTATGTCACCCAGGCGGTCGGAAAGCGCTGGATTGCCGCCAAGCAGAAGGGCAGCGTTGTCTCGATCGCGGTCACCTGGGTGCGCAACGGCGGCCCCTTCGTCGTCCCCTCGGCGATGAGCAAGGCAGCGATCCAGGCGATGACCATGTCGCTCGCGCAGGAATGGGGCCGCTATGGAATCCGCCTCAACGCCATCGCGCCAGGCGAAATACCGACCGAAGGCATGAGCAAGCGCTTGATGCCCGGCGCCGAGCCTGGCGCGTCCGCGGCGCGCAATCCGATGGGTCGCGTCGGCCGGATGGAGGAATTGCAGAATCTGGCTACGTTCCTGATGTCGGACGGCTGCGCGTGGCTGAGCGGCGAGACGATCGTCATGGACGGCGCCGAGGCCATGGCGACGGGCGGCAATTTCTACGAATTGCGCCGTTGGGGCGACAGCGAATGGAAAGCGGCGCGCGATGCGATCCAGGCCTTGAACGCACGCGACAAGACGGCGCGCGGCTGACGCTTGCGATCCAATCCAGGCGCCTCCATCCTGCGGCGCGCGTATCTTTGAAGGAGAACGGTCTTGAGCAAGATATTGGTGATCGGAGCCGCCGGGCTGATCGGCAAGGACGTCGTCAAGACGCTGGGCGAAAGCGAGTGCATCCGCGCGTCGCGCAGTTTGGACGAACGCGTCGACATCTCCGATCCGAAATCGATCGCGGCGCTGTTTGCCCGGATCGGGATGGTCGACGGAATCATTTGCACCGGCGGCGCGGCGCGGTTCAAGCCGTGGGATCAGCTGACCGACGAGGACTGGACGTTCTCTCTCGCCAACAAATTGTTGGGTCAGGTCAATGTCGTCCGCTACGGACTGAAGTCCGTTCGGCCAGGCGGCGCGATCACGCTCACGACCGGTCTGGCCTCGCAATATCCGGCCCCCGGCAGCGCGATCATCACCACCATCAATTCAGCCGTCGATGCTTTTGTTCGCGCCGCGGCCGCCGAGCCTTCGATTACCATTCGGGTGAACACCGTCTCGCCGGGCTGGGTCTCAGAGACATTGCAGGCGATGGGCCGCAATCCGGCGGAAGGCATTCCCGCCGCCGAGGTGGCGAAGATTACAGTTCGGCAGTTTCGCGGGGGCGCGACGGGGTCGGTCGCGCCAGCAGCGAAGGTCTAGCGCGCGCTGCGTTCGGACGGAATTGTCAATTGCGAGGAGCGACAGGGCGTCGAGAGGCGCCCGCCATTCGACGGGCTATGGCGACGAAGCAATCCAGACGTCGAAAGCGCCCCTACTGTCGTCGCGGAGGAGGGCGTTGGCGAGGGTGACGATGCGTCGAGCGACGGCGATGAGGGCGACTTTCGCGGGTTTTCCGGAAGCGGGCAGCCCGAGGTAGACCCGCTTGAAGCCGGGATGGGTTCGCACCGCGACGAGCGCGGCCATCTAGAAGGCTGAGCGCATGCAGGGACGGCCGCCGGAGATGGCGTTGTGTCCACGAGCCAGGCCGGATTGCGAGGGATGAGGCGCAAGGCCCGCCAGGCCGCCGCCTTGCGGCCGATGACGCCGGGCTCCGGCATCTCGACGACGACGAGGGTTGAGATGCGGGTGGCGATTCCGGCGATCGAGCTCGGCTTCGATCGTTCGGCACTTGCCTTAGAGAATGGCGATCATCTCCCGACACGATTTGTTCATGGGGGTCCTGTCCCATACGCGAGCGCGTCTTTAAAACGGCCGGTTCGACTGTCCGGAACAAACACCCGCATCCGGCGCCCAGCCAGGGGACGAACCCGTCCGTCGCTCGTCGCCGCGAGCCCAGACAAGCATCAGGATCACGGCGATCGCCGGATGCGACGACCCCATCCTAACCGAGCCCCCCGTCAGCTATAGGATTGCCTCCCCCGGGTCCCAAAGCCCGGGGGTCGCAATGACGATCGCGGTTCGAGATGACGCCACGATTTGTCTTGGCGCTTCTGCAATTCGCGATCACGCTAATGTCAATCACATACATGTGCAGAGCGCCCGACAGAGTTCGACTCGCTCGAAATCTGCATCCACGCCCACGTCAGGCATTGCTGCCAGAGCCTTTGCAAAGGCGCGCTGTCGAGCTGGATCGCGCGCCTTAAGGATCGTGTGCTGTTCCGCTTCTGCACTCCGCCCATACGCCGGAGACTGCGCCAAGAGCGCCCGGCCGCTCTCGATGTCGACGCGGCGCCATCCCTATTGCGCCGCCTGGATATTGGGGAAGGCGATCTCGATCAGCGTCCCCTGCTCGCGGCGGCTCTTGATCGAAAACTCGGCCTTGTTGGCTTCGACCAGCGCCTTGGTCAGCGGCAGGCCAAGACCGGCGCCGCCCTTGGCCCCGGCCTTGCCGACCTGGCTGAAGGGCGTCAGCGCGAGACCCACTTCATTCTCGTTCATGCCAACGCCGGTGTCGCGCACGCGGATCACCGCCTGGCCGGCGGCGTCGATGGCGGTCGAGACGATCACCTGCCCGCCCGGCTCGTTGAACTTCACCGCATTCGACATCAGGTTCAGCATGATCTGCTTGAGCGAACGCTCGTCGACCATCACGCGGGGCAGGCGGTCGTGAAGCGAGACGCGCATGATGACCCGCTCGCGCGCGGCCTGCGGCTGCATCAGCGAGACGCATTCGCGAATGACACTGTTGGCGTCGACGGAGGCGAAAGCGAGCTCGAGCTTGCCGGCTTCGATCTTGCTGAGATCGAGCAGGTCGTCGGCGAGACTCATCACGTGGCTGCCGGAAGCGTGGATGTCCTTGATATAGTCCTTGTAACGCTCATTGCCGATCGGGCCGAAACGCTCCTCCAGCATCACTTCGGAAAAGCCCAGAATGGCGTGTAAGGGTGTGCGAATCTCATGGCTGACCTGGGCCAGAAAATCGGTCTTGGCCGCGCTCGCGGCCTCGGCGGCCTCGCGCGCCGCGATCAGGCGCCGTTCTGTGTCGCGTTCGCGGCTGAGGTCGCGCACGAGGGCGCAAAACCCAGGCGCTTCGCTGGGACCGATCCGGGCCAGGGTCAGCGCCAACGGAATTGAAGCACCGCTGCGGTCGCGCCCGACCACCTGAAGCGGACGAAAGCCCGCCTCGGCCTCGCCGCCCCGACTTAAGGATTTAAGCCGCGCGGTCGCCTCAGGATGGCTTTGCGGCGCGAGCAGCATCAATAGGCTCTCGCCGGCGATCTCATTCTGATGATAGCCGAAAAGGCGCTCAGCGGGCGGGTTCAGCGACAGGATGCGACCGGCCAGATCGAGCGTGACGGCGCCGTCGCTCGCGCGGTCGAGCATCGCCTGAAGGTCGCTGCTCGCCAAGCCGCCCAGAGTTGCCGCCTCGCTCTCGGCGACGCGCATTCTCGCCCTGAGCTCCGCTTCCAGCGAGCGGCGCAGTGCGATGAGCGTCGCCGGCGCACCGTCCCAGCTGATCGCTTGCGCGTGGCCGTCGACGGACAAGACCTGCCCGTCCGCCCTCACGATAGCGACCGCGCCAACGTCTTCGGCCGTCATCGCCTGCGGGTCGCGGTCGCGAAACATCCTGGAGAGGCCGTTGGCTGCCTGGAACTCTGCGAAATCGCGATATCCAATGAGCTCAAGCAGCGTCCTGTTGGCGTAGAGCGCCTGCCCGTCGCGGGCGACCAGGGCACCAACCGGAAGACGGTCCAGGACGGCGCCCGCATTGCGACGAACTTCATCGTCGACGGCGCCGCCTCGCTTGCCGATCCGTCGGCTGCTCTGCGCTTGCATCGATCCCGAGTGCCCGTCGGCTGTCTGCGCCCGCCCGTTCGTCCAAGGGCTCGTCGCGCGAAGCCGGCGCGCGGCCGACCAGAGCGCGCGCGATTTCCCGGAACGCGTCGCGCTCGCTGCGGCTGAGCTCTACGCTCTCGGCGGGAAAGCTTGGCGCGGTTTCACGGGCCAGCGAGTTGAGTGCGCCCGGGCGGATCGGAACGATGTTGGACGAGGCGGTGGCAGACGGGTGGCGCAGGACGTAAATCGCGGCGGTGCGCCCTGGCGGGGCCGGTTGAAGCTCGCTCGCCGCGGAGCGTTCGGTAAGATCCGGCTGCGCAGTCTCGGCTGAGGGCGCGTCGGGGTGGCTCGCCTCGGTGAGGCTCGGAGCGGAGTGGGTTCCGTCCGCCTCAAGCGAAGCCTCGGGCGGCGAGGGATTTGGAGTATTGGCTGCCGGAGGCTCGAGAGTTGGTTCGACGGTCTTCGGGGCCTTTTCGGGCGCCTGGACCTCGGCTTCAAGCTCGCGCAGGGGCGAGGAGGCCTCGCGTTCGAACGCCTCGGTGAGCGCGGGCTCACTTTCGTTCGCCCCGAGGAAAGCCTGCGACGCGCCAGCGTTCTCTGCTGGCGGAAACTCGAGACGAGATTCCACTGCGGCGTCTTCGCTTGGCCGGACCTCGGCCTCAAGCTCGCTCGTTGGCCGCGAGAGCGCAGGTTCGGACGCCTCGGGCACAGCGACAACCTCGATCTCCTCGCCCAGCACCCCAAAGCCGCGATAGCCCAAAAATTCGCGCTGACGGCCGAACATCGGCGCGGCGGACAGCGCGATCAGCCGGCGCCGGTCAAACCCGGAGACGGGCCATTCGACGGCGACGCGGGAAAAGGTTTCCCGCTCGCCAAGCACGCGGGTCAGTTCGTCGCCGCGATCCAGTCGGACGCGCCGGAAGAGAGTTTCGATCGACTCGCCGTGCTCGGGCGCGTTGGCTCCAACCGCGGCGACGAGCACGGGATGGACCATGCCAAAGCGGCCCTCCTCGTCGAGGGTCCAGAGGAAGCGCGCGTTCGGCGACGGAGTACTGAGCCCATGCGGCCCCGGCTTTTCGCCCAAATCCGGCGCCGTGATATCCTCCGGCGGCGGAGCCTCGCGCGCCTCGGCAAGTGCGGGCGGAACGCCGCTTGCGGCGCCCAGCGCCGGAACCGACACCAAAAGCCAGGTCGCGCCTCCGGGCC
Organism: uncultured Alphaproteobacteria bacterium; assembly: GCA_963726105.1. Classification (GTDB taxonomy): domain Bacteria; phylum Pseudomonadota; class Alphaproteobacteria; order Rhizobiales; family Beijerinckiaceae; genus Roseiarcus. Next base: position 49,792 of record CAVSBJ010000001.1, on the reverse strand, counting down.
CTGCAGTGCGGACGCAGCGCAAATTGACGCCGATCCGCCGGCGGTCGACGGCAAGGCGCATTTGCTCGAGACGGGACGGCTCGCCAATGGGAAGCGTCGCCGCCAGATGGCGCAAGCGCCGCGCGGACGGTCCCTCAGCGCGCACCAGCCGAGCTTCGAGCGCCTCGAAATCCTTGGCGCCGAATAGAGCGAGCATGGACGGGCTCGCGCTCACGATCAGGCCCGGCGGCGATAGAATCGCGAGCCGCGCCTTGTCCCTCAGCCACTCCTCTGGCGTGTGATGGCGCGCGAAGGCCGCGGCGGCTTGTTCGCGCGACAACGCCTTGAGGCCGGCGGCGGACGATGGCGGCGAATGGGTCAAAGTCGGCGCTCGTGGATGGAGATCGGATCGGCGCAGTCGCGCACCGACGATTTGGGCTTTATCGTTAGCGAAAGCTTAACGCGGCCGTTTAATTTTCGCCACGGCGTCGGCGTCGCTTACTGTTTTCAGGGTTAAAATCCCTGGCGCGGCAAAATATGTTGCACTGCAGCAAAAAGCCGGCTATAATGAAATCAATTAACGGGCGCCGATTCGTGGCGGCCGGCGAGAGGAAATAGCATGCCTAATTCGCCCTTTGAGGTTCCAAACGAAATGCGCGATTTCGCCGAGCGCAGCGTCGAGCAGGCGCGCAAGGCGTTCGAGGGCTTTCTCACGGTCGCTCAGCGCGCGAGCGGTGTCGCGGGTGAAGCGGCTGCGACATCACAGGGCGGCGCAAAATCGGTCGGCGCTCACGTGCTGTCCTACACCGAGCGCAATGTAAACGCGGCGTTCGACTTGGCTCAAAAGCTGGTCAAGGCGAAAGACCCGCAGGAGGCTCTGTCCCTCCAGAGCGAGTATCTGAAAACCCAGCTTGCTGTGTTGCAGGAGCAGGCCAAGGAGCTCGGCTCCGTCCTGCAAAAGAGCCTGACGCCCGGTTCAAGCTGAGCATCGTCGCCATTCCGCCCGTTCCGTTATCAACGCACAATCGTCAGCACCAACATCGAGGTTAGTTCATGGCCAACGCACCCAAGAGAAGCGCTGTCCCCCCTGCGGTTTCCACCGCGGCTCCGGTGAGGGCCGCCTTTGCGACGGTCAACGCGGTCCTGCCCAGCGAAGCCCAGCTCGCCACCGCGCCAGCCGCAGAGATTCAACAGAGTTTTCGCAGCGCGCTCGAAAAGGGCGTGGTCGAATTGCGCGCGGCATTCGCCAAAGCCAAGACCGCGGCGGATGAAACCGCGAACGCCTTCGAGGTCAGTTTGGCGGCTGCTAAGGACGGCGCGCTCGCCATCAACACCAAGGCTTTCGAAGCGCTGCGCCTCAATGCGGACGCCAACTTCGATTTCCTGAAGGCCGTATTCGCCGTGAAGTCGCTCCCCGATCTCATCACGCTGCAGACCGAGTTCGCTCGCAAGCAGGTCGAAACGATAACCGGCCAGAGCAAGGACTTCGGCGCGCTCGCTCAAAAGGCGATGGCGGACACCGTCACACCGATCAAGGAACAAGTGGCGCGATCGTTCAAGCTCGCGGTCTGATCTCGGGTTCGCGTTTTGGCGGCGCGTTTCCTCCCGCGCGCTGCCAACGGACGCCGTCCGCATCGCGGGCGGCGTTCTTTTGTTTACCATTGCGGATGCGATCGATCGCCTCAACGCAAACCTTGCGCGGGCTGGCCTTTGTCACTAGTTATCCCGCCGAGCCGGGTCGGGCCGCCATAGCTCAGTTGGTTAGAGCGCTAGATTGTGGATCTAGAGGTCCCCCGTTCGAGCCGGGGTGGCGGTACCATCTCTCTCTCGCTTCCTTAAACACGCTCAAAGAAGCGATAGCGTATGTTCATTCTGGGCTCACGCAGCGGCCCGGAGGTCGAGCCGAAAGCCTGGACCGCTCATTTCCCCGGACGAGCCTTCTGTGATCTGAATCCTGCTGACGCCGTCGGCTGGATAAAGAATAATGGGGCCCAACGCTGCGTTCACGATGCTCAACGCAAGTCGACGTCCTGGACAAAATAAAACTCTTGAAACGGCGCCGCAGCAAGGATATTGGTGCGGTGCGGCATGACCTGCCGTATGCCCTCCTTGGGCGTTTCCTCCCTAGACTTCAAGGCCGCCCTGGCAACACGGCGGCCTCCTTTTTAGGTGGAAGCAAAAGCCTCGCGAAGGGCGGCTCGAGCCACCAGTGTACTGCTGAATCCTTGGCGTCCGAGGCGACCGACAGCGGCGGCGACTTACTAGGGGCGAACGGTCGATCTGGTGCGGGCCCTCGGGCGGCAGGCGACGCGACCGCCTCCTCTTCAACGGTCAGGACGGTTGATCGGGGCTCCTTCGGTCCTGTCCGAAGATCGGAAACTGAGTTTCGCGACTTCCACTTGGCGATGGCTTTGGATTGACGCCGTAGCGCTTGGCCACCAAGCCGCTCCACTATTGCGCTTGAAATTGACAATGGACGTCACATGTTCGATCAATGTGAGAACCAACGCCGCTATAATCCCCACGGGTTAAAGGAAATGCTGGTGGGGCTTCGCCGCGGACTGTCGTCCAAGGTAGGGCGCACGCTTAGCCGGCGATAGCGAGAACGCCACGTGTCAGTCCCTGAATTTATCGCCCTTCTGTACGGCCGCGGACAACTCACGCTGCGAATGCCCGTGCACGCGGAAGTCACCCTGATTGAAAAGGGCAGGCTTCAAAAAATCGCCGATCCCGCAGCAGCAGTGCGCCAAGCGCTGTCGGAACCGATCAATTCACCTTCGCTGGCTGAACTCGCCCGTGGACGCAAAAGCGCCTGCATACTCATTTGCGACATTACCCGACCGGTGCCCAACCATCTCTTCTTGCGGCCGATAATCGAAACGCTGGTCACCTCGGGGGTTGCACTCAACAGCATCACCATTCTGGTCGCCACCGGCCTGCATCGGCCGAACCTTGGCGAAGAGCTTGCCGAACTGGTTGGCGATCCGTGGGTCATGGAGAGGGTCCGAATTGAGAATCATTATGCGCGCAATGACGCTGATCATGTCGATCTCGGATTAACCGCGACGCGTGAAACACCGGTCAAACTCGACCGCCGTTTCGTCGAGGCGGAACTGACGTATCGCCACCGGCCTGGTCGAACCGCATTTTATGGCTGGCTGGTCCGGCGGCCGCAAGGTGATCGCGCCTGGCGTCGCCCACCACGAAACGATCCGCACCTTCCATTCCGCGCGTTTCATGGAAGATCCTCTCGCCGTTCAGTGCAATCTGGTTGGCAATCCGCTTCACGAAGAACAGCTTGAGATTGTCCGGCAGCTTGGCGATCTGTACAGTCTCAATACAGTTATCGACGACGATCGCGATCTGGCTTACGTGAATTTCGGCGAGATTGTCGCCAGCCATGCGGCCACAGTGGAATTCGTTAACGGCGCCATCCGCGTGCCGGCGCGACGCAGGTTCAAAACGGTGGTCACTTCCTCAGCAGGCTATCCGCTCGACAAGACCTATTATCAAACGATCAAGGGGATGGTGACCCCGATGGATATTTTGGCGCCCGGCGGCACGCTGATCATCGCTTCCGAGTGTTCGGAAGGGTTCGGGTCAGAGGAATTTCGCTCCGCCCAGCGCCGCTTGATAGAACTGGGTCCCGACAAGTTCCTGGCCACCCTAACCGCCAAGTCTCTGGCGGACGTCGACGAATGGCAGACCGAAATGCAGCTCAAACCGATGCGCGTCGGTCGAAATCTCGCTCTACACATCCGGCTTGTCGGACGAAGAGCGTGCGTTGACCGGGGTTGAAGCGGTTGGCAATCTCGATGAGACAATTGCTCGCAGCATCGCCCGCGCCGGGGATCCTTGTGTCGCGGTGATCCCCGAAGGTCCCTATGTCGTTCCTTATTATGACGCGGGGGTAATCGTCTGATTTGCCCCATGGAGCGCCTGTCCGCGACGACCGGCTCGATGGCGTAATCAAGAGGTCGTTCCGGCGATCCAGGTCTAATGATTCCGACGGCGAGGAAGCTTGTCCCGTCTTCGGGACATGCGGGGCCATTTCAGCTCGCCTGCTCGGACGCGGCGGTCACACCCATTGCATTGCAATAGGAAGGGCCGAAATCTGCCTCCGCGAGCCTTCGTCAAGGACGACCTGGATGGGGGGCGCCGGGGCCCTCTGCCGCCCTTGAAGGTTGATCCAATGAACGGGTCGTAAGAGCAAGAAAGCGGTCTCTGGTTGAAGGCATGAGTTTCGCCAGGAACGGTCATTGGCAGATCGATGATCGCGATTTCAAGCAACGATCGACGCGCTCATACCAAGACTCGATGATCGGAACCGATCATCGCCTTATGGCCGAAGCGCGAATGCGCGCCCGCGCCGTCGCGCGGGTTTGAGCGCGACGAGTCGCGCTCAAATAGAATTGGTATCAGACCGTCGATTAGTCCGCTGCCGCCGCGTCGTCGGCAAACGGGCCTGCATCCTGCGCGAGAGCGGCGCGGCCCGCGCCATGCGCTGGAAGTTGCTGAGTCATCAGGTGGTATCATAACTCTGCGTGACTGTGGTTGCAAAGCAACCGCCACCGTTCGGGTGCCGCGTTTCGGGAGGAAAAAGCATTGCGCAAGCGACAATTCGGACGAACAGGTTGGTCGGTTTCGGAGATCGGGTTTGGCGGCTGGCCGATAGGCTCGGCCTGGGGACCAGTCAAGGACGCCGACTCGCTTGATGCTCTGCGTGTCAGCCTAGCCCATCTTATTCACGAGGGGTCGTTTTTGAGGCTGGCGAGCGTGGCGTAAGGGTCTGATTTGGCGTAGGATTTGGTTGCTTACACCGATCCGTTTCGCCTCGCGCCCCAGCACCCGCTCGCCATGACCAACTCTAATCTGCTGCCGTTCTCATTTCCAGCCGTTGGCCGCAAACCGGTCGCAGCCGCTTTTGATGGCGGGCGACTGACTTCGGATGGCGGCGTGATGCTGCTTTCGATGGCCGAGCGTCGGTTGGGGATCGCGGAAAGATTGGCGCGGTGCTTTCCCGATCGCCGCGACCCGCTGCGCATCACGCACACGCTGGCGGACATGGTTCGCGCCCGCATCTTGGCGATCGCCTGCGGATATGAAGATGCCGACGATCTCGACGTTTTGCGCGCTGATCCCGCTTTCAAACTCGCTTGCGGGCGGCTGCCAGACACGGGCGCGAACCTGTGTTCGCAGCCGACGCTGTCGCGGTTGGAGAACGCGCCTTCGCTGAAGGATGCGATCCGGCTCACGTGGGCGCTGGTCGATCAATGGATCGCCTCCTATGAACGGGGTGCTCGGCCTCAAGCTGGACAAGCTTTCGAACACTTACGTGCTGGTCGCCGCCTTCATGTTCATAAGCATGCTCGCCGCCTATTGCGTTGCGAATTCCCCCTACGGGCGCACTTTGCGCTCGATCCGGGAGAACGAACAACTGGCGAGGTCAATCGGGGTCAACACCAACATGCATAAAGTTGGCGCGTTCATGTTGAGCGGACTATTCGCCGGCGTGGGCGGCGACCTGCAGGCGTACAATTTCCGGCATATCTCTCCGGAATTGTATGGCGGCGCGACCAGCCTCTATTTTGCGCTGATGGTGATGCTCGGCGGCCCGCGGACGATCTTCGGACCCTTAGCCGGCGCTATTATTGTGACGTTCCTGCCGGAGGTCATGCGCATCGATCCGATCGATTCACGCATCGCCTACGGGCTCGCGCTCATCGCGGTTGTGATGTTGCTGCCGGGCGGAGTTATCGCGGCGGCGGGGCGCGCCTATCGATGGGTGATGCGAACCCTCCGCGGCCCGGCCGGGAACGCCGGCTCCGTCGATCCTGGCGCATCGTGGACCTGAGGAGCGCCCGGCGGTGGCTACGCTTGAGATAAAGGGCTTGCGCAAGGCGTTCGGTGGCGTCGTCGCGCTCGCGAGCGTCGATGTGACGATCCAATCGGATGAGATCCTTGGGGTCATCGGCCCTAATGGGTCGGGCAAGACGACCCTCTTCAATACAGTCTGCGGCGTCTATCGGCCAAGCGCCGGAACGATCCACTGGAACGGCGTCGATATTGCCGGTAAGCCCGCCTATTTGATCGGTCGCCTTGGCCTGGGCCGCACGTTCCAGCAGGCGATGTCCTTTCCGGCGCTTACGGCGCGGGAGAACGTGCAGATCGCGATCGAGCATGGCTCTAGGCGGGAAGACGGCGCAGGCCCACGATGGTCCTCACCGGAAGAGCTCTTGGAGTTCGTGGGCTTAGAACCATTTGCCGGCGAAGTCACAAGCGTCATGCCGTTCGGAAACCTGCGCCGCCTCGGCGTTGCGGTCGCTCTTGGCGGGCGCCCGGCGCAACTCTTGCTTGATGAGCCGGCCGCGGGACTCAACGAAGGAGAAAGCGTCAAACTTGTTCATCTGCTCCGGCGCGCTCATGAACTTGGAGTTGGGATTTGCATCATCGACCACCACGTTGGCCTGATGGCTGAGCTGTGCGAACGGCTGGTCGTGCTGCATTTCGGCAACAAGATTGCTGATGGTCCCGTAGATGAAGTGCTGAACGATCCGAAGGTGATCGAAGTGTATCTCGGGAGCGAGGAGTGAGCCTGCTCGACGTCGAAGATGTCTGGACCGCCTATGGGCCGATTGTCGTCAATTGCGGTGTGTCAATCGAGGTTGATGAGGGCGAGATCGTCACGATCATCGGCTCGAATGGCGCGGGCAAGTCTACGCTTTTGAAGACGATTGCCGGTCTCATGCGTCCCAAAAGCGGAACGATCCGTCTTTCAAACGAGAATGTCACCGGTATTTATGCCGACGGGATTGCGCGGCGCGGCGCCGTTCTCGTGCCTGAAGGCCGCCGTATCTTTCCCGATCTTACAGTCCGCGACAACCTGCGGCTTGGCGGATATTCGCGCGCCGACTCGGACGGAGTCGAGAGCGATATCGCGGCGATGGAGTTGTTCTTTCCCATACTTGCCGAAAAACGCGACGCGAAGGGTTCGGCCTTGAGCGGCGGACAGCAGCAGATGCTGGCGATTGCACGGGGATTGATGGCGAAGCCCAAGATCCTGATTCTTGACGAGCCGTCGCTTGGCCTTGCGCCAATCATCGTCCACGAAGTGCGCTCAATTATTCTCTCGGTGCGCAATAGGTTCGGCGCGGCGGTACTGCTCGTGGAGCAGAACGCGGCCTTGGCGCTTGCCGTCGCCGATCGAGGCTACATCATGCAGAATGGGCGCATTGTCGCCGCAGGCGCGATCGAAGAGCTGCGAAGCCTCGACCTGGTTCGCGAGACCTATCTCGGCAACCGTCGGGGACGGCCGCATTCGCCTGGCGGCGCGGCAAGGCCCGCATCATGACGGCGACGCGCCCGATGAGCCGCTCCCGACGTGTGGCCGCCGACGGCGTCGCAATCCGGACTCTCGGCCGCGCGCCCAACCTCCCCTCGCAGGTTGCGCGTATGATTTCAGACGAAATCCTCCGAGGGCGCTTCAAAGTTGGGGAGCGACTCCCGACCGAGCGAGAGCTGGCGGAAACGTTTGGCGTGAGTTGCAATGTCATCAGAGAAGCGATCGCGCGACTGACATTTGAGGGCACGGTCGAACCGCGCCAGGGATCGGGCGTATTCGTACTGGGAACGCACGCGGTTTCGGCCCTGCGGCTCGACGCCGAGATGCTCCGCGATCGCTCTCTCTTCGCCAGATTGTTCGAGTTGCGCTCAATCCTCGAAGGTGAAGCGGCCAGCTTAGCCGCGGCGCGTCGCGGCCGTAAGCATCTCGCCGCGATAAAGACCGCGCTTAGGCGGCTTCACGAAAGTCAGGGAACGCCGCAGTCGGTCGACGCCGATTTGGAGTTCCATCGGGCTGTCGCGCTCGCGAGTGACAACGTCTACGTTGCGATCTTTATCAACTTTATTTCTGAGCACGTGCGAGCCAGTATCGCCAAAGCGAATGAACGCGTAGATTTGGCGTCGCGCGAGCGCATCAACAAAGAAGAGCACGCCGCCATCTACGAAGCGGTTGCGGCCAGGGACATCGAGGGCGCTCGCGAAAGCATGCGGCGGCACATCGGCAAGGCCATGGGGCGCCTGGGCCTGACCAAAGACTGATCCCGCCGTTCCGCGGGATGCGCCGGCCGTCGGCGCCGCTCAACGAGACGAGCAGAGGATGCAAAGCGCAGAGGGGCATCGAGGAAATGCGCAAAGACTGGTCATTCGCCGACCGCGCGGCAACTTAGTTTTGGCATGGTCGCAGTAATCCTAAAGTTGGTCGCGATGATGGCGAACCTCGACGCCCGAAGAGCAAGGGATGGACTCGACTTCGCTCGCCAATCTGATCGATTTCGGCGCGAGTCATGAGCTGGAGAGCCTGCTCGTCATTCGGCACGGGACCATCGTAGCCGAAGCCCACTATGCGCCGTTTCGGCTGGGCGTGACACCGGATCAACTCGTCGACCAAGTCAGTCATCGGCACGCTGATCGCAATTGCTCTTGAAGATGGGTTGCTCGACAGTCCAGATCACCGTGTCGTGGACTTTTTCTCCGATCGAACGAACGTCGATCTCCACGACAACAAGAAGGCGATCACGATCCAGAATTTGCCCGGCATGACATCGGGCCTGGACTAGACCGAGCCGCTTGAGCGAGGGACTGCCTCGATCCAGGATAGACATGGAGCACAGCGCCGACTGGGAAGTCCTATAGGCGCGCTTTCCGCCCTTCTGAGACATTCCGCGCAACGCCCCTGATGACCTCCCTCGACCTTGGACGAGCATCCAGACTTGCTGCCGGCGCGGTCGAACACTCAAGCGCTTCGGAAAGGCAATCCGGCGCCTTAGATCGTACCCTTGGTCTGCTCGCCGCCGAGATAGGCGTCGCGGATTCGCTCGTCGCTCCACAGCGTCACAGGGTCGCCGCCGAGCGCGAGGCGCCCGGTCTCCAGTACGTAACCCCAGTTCGCGACCTTGAGAGCCATGTGCGCGTTCTGCTCGACAAGCAGGACCGTCGTGCCGCGCTTATGAATTTCAGTGATGATGTGAAACACCGCCTGCGTTACGACGGGCGCGAGCCCGAGGGAGGGCTCGTCGAGCAGCAACAGGCGGGGCTTCGCCATCAAGCCCCGAGCCACCGCCACCATCTGCTGCTGACCACCCGAGAGCGTCCAGCCGAGCGCGTTGGCGAAGGGCTTGATGCTGGGAAACGAATCAAACATCGCATCAGCCTCACGCCCAATCGCGGCGCTGGAGGCGTTTCCGTTCGAGGCGCCGAGCATGATGTTCTCGCGCACGGTGAGACCAGGAAAGACGCGTCGCCCTTCGGGCACATGCGCGATCCCGAGCTTGACGATCGCGCGAGGGCTTAAACCTGCGATCGACTTGCCGTCGAACAGGATTGAGCCGGCGCGCGGGGCGACAAGGCCTGAAATCGCGCGCAGCGTGGTCGACTTCCCCGCGCCGTTGGAGCCAAGCAGCGCAACGACGGCGCCCTCGTCGATTGTCAACGAGACCCCGCGCAAGGCTTCGATCTCGCCATAAGCGACGCCAAGGTCGTTGACTTCAAGGAGCGTCATTCGGAGACTCCAAGATAGGCTGCTGCGACGTCCGGCTGTCGCAGCACGTCGGCAGTCTCTCCGTCGGCAATACGGCGGCCGAAATTGAGCACGGTCACATGCCTTGCGGCTCCGGCGATCAAGTTCATGTCATGATCGATAAGCAGAATTGTGAGGCCTTGGGCCGCGATTCGGCCGAGTAAGCCGTGGAGCGCTTTCTTCTCGGTCAAGTTTAGGCCGGCAGCCGGTTCGTCGAGCAACAACACCGTGGGATTGGCGGCCAGCGCGCGAGCGATCTCGATCAGGCGTTGATGGCCATAGCTGAAGCTAGGGATTGTCTCGTTGGCGCGATGCCCCAATCCAACAAAATCGAGCGCGCCGCGAGCGCGTCCCCAAAGCGCGTCACGTCCGCGCTCGATAAGCGCATTGCCGTCCCGCTCGGCGCCGACGACGACATTTTCTAGCGCGGTCATCGACCGGAACAGGCGAATGTTCTGAAACGTGCGTGCGAGGCCGACGACGGTGCGCTTGTGCGCAGGCAGAGTTGTCACGTCGACGCCGTCGACGAAAATCTCACCGGCGGTGGCTCGATAGAGTCCGGTCACAACATTGACCATAGTTGTCTTGCCGCTGCCGTTGGGGCCTATGAGGGCATGCGCCCCGCCGCGCCGCACCTGAAGATCGACTCCATCGACCGCTTTCAGCCCGCCGAAATGCTTGCACAGGCCTCTAACCTCGAGCGCCATCGGCGCGCCGGAATTGAGTGGACGCAACGTGAGCGGTTCGGCGGCCTTCGATGGCGCGGGTTTGCCCGGTCGAAACAGCTTGCTGATATAGCCCCAGATGCCGTCGGGCATGAAGAGGACGATTAAGATGACGGCGGCGCCGTAGACTGCGAGATAGAGGCCCGGCACGCTCTTGAGGAAACGCAGCCATTCCGGAATGAGGATAAGCAGACCGGTGCCGATCGCCGAGCCAATCGGGGAGGCCGCGCCGCCAAGCAACGCCATCGTCAGGAGCACGATCGAATTGGCGAAGGCGAACTGATCTGGACTGACATAGGAAAATCCGCTGGCGAACAGCCCACCGCCGAGCCCAGCCAGCAAAGCAGCTAACGCGAAGGCGATCAGCTTCGTGCGGTAGACGTCGATTCCGTTAGCGCTCGCGGCGAGTTCGTTGTCGCGGACGGCGCGCATGGCTCTGCCAAGTCGGGTGTCGGCAAGGCGCCAGACGAGATAGCCGGAGATCGCCATGATAGCGACGACGAGGGCTAGAAAAGATTGGCCCGAAGCAAAACCAGCGGGTCGCGGGATCGAGCTCACCCCGTCCGGACCATGGGTGAAATCGATCGCGTTGGTGAGGACGACTGTCAAGATCTGCTGGAAGGAGATGGTCACCATCGCGAGATAGTGGCCACCCAGACGCAGCGTCATGAGGCCAAGCCCGGCGCCCGCCGCGAGAGCAATCGCCATGCCCCCCAAGAGGCAGAGCCAAAACGGTATGTGGTAGTCGACCGTGCCGAGAGCGACGCTATAGGCGCCGAGCGCGAAAAACGCCGCCTGCGCGAGATTGATCTGACCGCACAGTCCGAGCACGATCGACAGGCCGAACACCGCGATCGCGTAAGTCGCCGCCTGCATCAGAATGTTGGCGATGTAGCCGTCGGTCTTGACGGTTGCGGCCAGCGCCACCAGAACGGCGGCGAGAAGCGCGTAGAAAAGTTGTCCAATCGCTGAGCGGCTCATCTCAGGCCTTTTCCGCCACCCGCTCGCCGAAGATCCCTTGCGGTCGAACGATGAGGAAGAGGATCACCACCAGGAAAGCGAACGCGTCCTTGAACGGCACGGAGATGTAAGCGGCCCCGAAGGTCTCGATGATCCCGATCGCGAAGCCGCCGAGGATCGCTCCAGCCACATCGCCGAAGCCGCCGATGATCGTCGCAGCGAAGGCTTTCAGCGCGATCGTCGAGCCCATCTGGATGGAGACGAACAGAATCGGCGCCACCAGAATGCCTGCGATTCCGCCAAGCACGGCGCTATATACGAAAGTGATCATGATCATGCCTGCGACAGGAATGCCAAGCAGTGTGGCCATCTCCTTGTCCTGGCTCGTCGCCTGAAGCTTCTTGCCGATCAAGGTCCGCTCGAATAGCCAATATTGGAACGCGACGAGCGCAAGGGTGACGCCGATAATGAGGAGATATTGGCTGTCGAGATAGACAGGTCCCAGTTGAAAGCCTGGCGTATCGAGCCAGCCAGGCAGCACCTGCGGCTGCGGACCGTAGAGCGCGAGCACGCTGTTGGATAGAAAGATCGAAGCTCCAATTGTCGAGATAAGCACCGGGAGAAAGGTGCGATGCCGCAGTGGATAATAGACGGTCAAATTGAAGACCGCGCCGAGCAGAGCCATCCCTGCGATCGAAATAAGAAACGCGAGCCAGTAGGGCCAGCCAAGGTCGACCGCGAACACGACCATGAGATAGGCGGCGACCATCGAGAACTCGCCTTGGGCGAAATTGACGACGCTGGTCGCCCGAAAGATCAGGACGAAACCCAGAGCCACGAGGGCGTAGACGGCGCCGATGCCGATGCCCGTAAAAAGCAATTGCAGAAAGAAATCCATGCTGATCGGCGCCTTGAGAGGAGTGGTCCGCGGACGCCGGTCGGCGCACCGCGGAGGCGCTAATCAGTCCGTGAACTCGATATGCTTGTCGAAGACGATGGTCCCCTTGTCGTTGCGCACGATGTTGTATCCGTGCAGGCCATCGCCGAACCGGTCGAAGTTGTACTCGCCCTCCGCCCCTTTGTAGCCTTTGATGGATAGGATTGCGTCGCGAACTTTGCCCGGGTCGGTCGAACCCGCCTTGTTGATGCCGATGGACAGGACCCCAATCGCGTCGTAGGGCCACGCGCTCTGGAGATCGGGTTGGGCGCTCGAGACGGCCGCGTACAGTTTGGCGAATTCTTTCGCCTCTGGAGACGAGTCAGCGGCGAAGTCGGTCACGGCGTAAGTGCCCCAGAGCGCCGGGCCTGCCAGCTTCAACGCCGCGGCGGCAACGGTTGACGCTGATCCGATCCAAGGGATCGTGAGGCCAAGTTGTTTCGCCTGCCGAGCAAAAATCGCCTCATCGTTCTCGTAAGTGAAATAAGAGCCAATGATGTCGGCGCCCGAGGACTTAATGGCGAGTACGACCGGCGTGAAATCCTGGCTCTGGTTGGGATAGCCCTGATCAGTGGCGACCTTCGCCCCGAGCTTATCGAGCGCGCCGGCGAGCAGTTTGTTGCCGCTCGTGCCAAAGGCGTCGGTGGAATGGACGAGCGCCCAATTCTTCTTGCTGAGGGTCTCGACGCCATAAGAGGCGATCACCCGGCCGGAATAGCTGTCATTTGGCCGAAAGCGGATCATCCAAGGGTTGCCCATTTTTGTGAGCGCTGGATCGGTGCCGCCGAAGCAAAACGGCTTCGCAGTCTTGAGGATGTCATTGGCGATCGCGTGATTTTGCGTCGAACGAACAGGGCCGAGGAAGGCAATGATGTCTGGCTGCGCCGCGAGTTTGGAAAAGGCGAGCACAGCCCCGGGATTGGTCGTCTGGTCGTCCTCAGTGATGAGTTCGAGCTGTTTCCCTAAGACGCCGCCGGACTTGTTCACTCGGTCCAACGCGATTTTTGCGCCTGCCAGCGCGTACCCGCCAACGGCGGCGGCTGGGCCGGTGACCGGAAGGACCATGCCGATCTTGAGGGTGTCCGCGGCGCGAGCAACACGCGAGACCATAGGCGCCGCAAGGCACGCTGCGAGCCCCGCATTGAGGGTCCGTCGGTTAAACCTCATACGCTTCTCCCGTTGATGTTGCCCTTGGTTCCGGCGAACAATTCGTTGGCCACGCCTTTAAACCGAAACTCGCGGAAATCGGGCCGTCCTGCAAGCCCGTCTGGGCGTCCTCTTCGTATTGCTCCATCAAATCGTCGAGCGCGACGACGATTTGTCCTAACGCGTCGTCTCAGTTGCGGAAGGATTGGCTTTGGCCCGGACTGCGGTCGGTCGGCGAGGGGGCCCCCGCAGACGAGCTTTCCGCCCAGCAGGCGTCGACCGACGCTCCAACAGAACGTCGCGATGCGAGCCTTGCCAAAACGGCCCTCGACGACCAGTCTCGACGTGAAACGGACAGTGTGGATTTGGTCGACAGCGTCGCGCCTACCGGCGTCCGAAGGCCGGTGATTATTGTGTGGCGTTTTCATGACGATCCGTGGCAACCTGAGGGTGAGGTCGCGCCGGGAGCGAAGGCAACCGTCAACAGCAACAAGCGAGGTCCCGATGACAGACCAGGCTTTGACCCCCAGTCCGCTCCCCCAGGGTTTGATGACGCGGAAACCTCTCGCCGACATCATCGCCGAAGGCGAGGGCCATGCGCTGGGCAAGACGCTCGGTCCGGTCAGCCTCACTGCGCTTGGGATCGGCTGCATCATCGGCGCCGGCATCTTCGTTCTGACCGGCACCGCCGCGGCGCGCTACGCGGGGCCGGGCATCATGCTGTCCTTCGTGATCGGCGGCATAGCCTGCGCCTTTGTCGGCCTCTGCTACGCCGAGCTTGCCGCGCTGCTGCCGGTCGCCGGCAGCACTTACACCTATACCTACGCCACGCTCGGCGAGATTTTTGCCTGGATCATCGGCTGGGACCTCATCCTCGAATACGCCATGGGGGCCTCGACCGTGGCCGTCGGCTGGTCGGGCTACATCGCCTCGCTGTTGCGCAATTTCGGCATCACGATCCCGCCCCAATACGCCGCCGCGCCCTGGACGCAGGTCAAGCTGCCGGACGGAACCACAGTCGAGGGGATCGTCAACATTCCCGCGGCGCTCATCGTCCTCGCGCTGACCGCGATGCTGATCGGCGGCACCAAGGAATTGGCCCGGCTCAACAACATTATGGTCGCCGTCAAGCTGTTCGTCGTGATCGCTTTCATCCTGCTCGGGGCGGCTTATGTGACCTCCGCCAACTGGCATCCCCTCATTCCGGCCAATACCGGCGAGTTCGGCCATTTCGGCTGGACAGGCGTGGTGCGCGGCGCCTCCGTCGTGTTCTTCGCCTTCATTGGCTTCGACGCCGTCTCGACCGCCGCGCAGGAAGCGAAACTGCCGCAGCGCGACATGCCGATCGGCATTCTCGGCTCGCTCATCATCTGCACCATCCTCTATGTGCTGGTGGCGGCCGTGGTGACGGGCCTCGTGCCCTACACCGAGCTCAACGTCCCGGACCCGATCGCCAAGGCCGTCGACGTCATCGGCATGACCTGGTTCTCGGTGCTCATCAAGATCGGCGCGCTGGCGGGCTTAACGACCGTCATCCTGGTCCTGCTCTACGGGCAGAGCCGCGTCTTCTTCACCATCGCCAAGGACGGCCTCCTGCCAAAAATGTTCTCGGAGGTGCATCCGACGCTCGGCACGCCCTACAAGAGCCAGCTCCTGATCGGAATCATCGTCGCCATCGTGGCGGCGCTCACCCCGATCGACGTGCTCGGCGAAATGGTGAGCATCGGCACCTTGTTCGCGTTCGCGCTGGTCTGCGGCGCGGTGGTCTATCTGCGCAAGAGCGACGCGGAGATCTTCCGGCCGTTCCGCACGCCCGCTGTGCCGTGGGTGCCGAGTCTCGGCATCGCTTTCTCGCTCTTGCTCATGGTGTTCCTGCCTTGGGAAACGTGGCTGCGGCTGATTGTCTGGCTAGTGATCGGCCTCGTCCTCTATTTCGCCTATGGGCGCTCGCACTCGGTGCTGATGAATGGCGATAGGCGCTGAGCGACGGCTCCTTGCCGTCGACGGCGATAAACGGCTCCGCGTGGAAGATCTTTTGGTCGGCGGAAAGATCGCTCGATCCTTCGCTTCCCGCACCCGCGCTGACATTTACGCGCTTCGGATTGGCGTCGTCATCGAGCCCGCGGACTATGTGCGATTTCCGGCGGCTCTCGCCGACCCGCTCTCGCGCAAGCGCGACGCCTGGAGTTAGATCGACGTCCGCGACCTCGCACAAATCGTCAGCCTTTGCCTCGAGAAGGATGGGCTCGGCTTTCAGGTCTTCAACGCCACAAATGATGAGATCATCCCGAACGAGCCGACGATGTCGTTTCTGAGCAAGCACGCGCCCCATACGCCCCGGAGGCGCGAACTAGAGGGATTAGAGGCCCCGATGTCCAATCGAAAGACGCGGGAGCTTTTGGGCTTTCGCCGGGCTGCATAACTGGCGAAAATACGCCCACAGTTCTTGATCGATCGTCGACCGACGCCTGCTGACGCGGCGCGTGTGAAGCGCCCGAGTCGAGAGCGGGGTCGCCTCGCGCTCAGGCCTTCACAGCCCCTGCGGTAAGACCGGCGACAATATAGCGCTGAGCCAGAAGGAAAATCAGGATCGCGGGCAAAATCGTCAAAGTGATGAATGCGAGCACGAGTTGCCACGACGTCGTGTACTGGCCCTGATAGGCCATAAGCCCGAGGGTCCACGGATAGCGCAACTCGCTGTTGAGCACGACGAGCGGCAGCAAATAGCTGTTCCAGCTTCCGACGAAGGAAATGATCGCGACCGTCGACAGGACGGGGCCGGAGAGCGGCAGGGTGATGAAGAAGAAATAGCGGAAATAGCCGCAGCCATCCATCATCGCAGCGTCCAGGAGCTCGACCGGAAGCTGCTTGAACGCAACGCGCAAGAGAAGGATGCTCATTGCGAGCGAGAACGCGACTTGCGGCAGCACGATGCCCCAGTAGGAGTCGAGCAGGCCAAGATCGCGAATCTTGATAAAGAGGGGGAGGATCGCTGTCGCCACGGGAAACAACAGTCCCAGCATCATGTAGCTCAGGAGGAAGCGGTCGCCGAAGAAACGCAGATGCGCAAAGGTGAAGGCGGCCATGGACGAGACCGCGAGCGTCAGGAAGACGGTGAGTGCCGCGATCAGAAGTGAATTGCCGAGCACCTGCCAGTAGCGCAGGCTCGTCAGGATGCCCCAGTAATTGCTCCACACCCAGACGCGCGGCAGCCCGAACGGGTGTGTCTGCAGTTCGCCGAGCTCCTTGAAGCCATTGAGCACCGTGAGGCCGATCGGCAGGAGCACCGCGACCGCCAGTACGACGAGCGCGGCGAACGCGACGATCGCGGGCAGGCCGCGCATCCGGCGGCCGGAGGGGCGATGATCGTGAACGGCGTCAGTCATCGCGCATGAACAACCGTCGATAGCCGAAAGCGAAGGTGACGCAGATGATGAACAGCACGACGCCGACCGCTGAGCCGAAGCCGACCCGCATCCGCGTGATTCCGAAATAATAGAGGAAGGACACCATCGTATGCGTGGTGTCGAACGGGCCGCCGCCGGTCAGCGGCACGATGATGTCGAAGAGCTGGAGGGCGCCAACCACCGAGAAGAAGACCGACAGCCGGATCATCGGCCCGAGCAGCGGCAGCGTGATGTGCCAGAACCGCTGGAACGGCCTGGCGCCGTCCATCTCGGCCGCCTCCATCATCTCCCTGTCGATGCCCTGGAGGCCTGCGATGTACAGCATCATGTGGAAGCCGAAATATTTCCATAAGATCACGATCAGCACGGCGGTGAAGGCCCAGTCCGTGCTCCCGAGCAGGTAGAACGGCTGGAGCCCGAGGAGGCTCGTGACGATCGCGGGAAGGCCGATCTGCCCGTCGAGCATGAAGCGCCAGATGAGCCCCGCCGCGACATCCGCAAGGATGTAGGGCAGGAAGAAGATCATCCGGAACCACACCGCGCCCGTCATGCGCCCGGCGATCAAGAGCGCGACGCCGAGCGCGAGCGGGAGTTGCACGAGAAGCGAGGCGGCGATGATCAGGCCGTTGTTGATCAGCGCCCGGGTGAAGGCCGGATTGCTGGACACATAGACGTAGTTCTTGAGGCCGATGAACTTTTCGGGACGGCCAAAGCCGTTCCAGTTGAAGAAGCTGTACCAGCCCGCCTCGACCATCGGCAGGGCGACGAAGACGGTGAAGAGCAGGAGCGCCGGCGGCAGGAAGACGATGAGTGTCGCCCAGCCGTTCATCGACATGCGCCGTCGGGTCTCGACAAAGACCGCAGGCGCATGTCCGAACGGCGTGAACGGCGTCTCCGGAGCCGCGTCGACTAGGCTCTCCGCGGGGGCGGAAGCGAGCGCGACGCGGTCCATCGCCATCGGCGCGTTACTGCTGGTCCCAGGCGTCCTGGATGGAGGCCGCTGCGGCCTCTGGCGTCATCTGCCCTGCCGCCACCGCGACGGAGACGTCGTTGATCACCCGACCGACCGAGGGCCCCAGATCCTGATCAAAGAAGTTCTGGTGATACGTCGTGGCGGCGAGTTCGGCGGCCACCAGCTTGACCAGCGGGTCCTTCACCCAGGCATCGCTGCCCTTGTAAGCGGGGATATAGGCGCCTGTAGCGGCCGCCTCCTTGGCGTATTTCTCTTGGCTGAAGAAGTTAAGGAAATCGACCGCCTCTTTGGGCGCGGTCTTGGTGACCAGGAAGGCGTTGACGCCGCCGAGCGTATCGGTCGCCTTGCCTTTGCCGCCCGCCACCACCGGGAAGGAGAAGACGCCGATGTCTTCCTCCGGCTGACCTTTGCCGCTCGCCGAATTCGGCGCCTGCATGCCGATCAACCATTCGCCCATCAGCTCCATTGCGGCCTTGCCGTCACCGAAGATGCCGGTGGACTCGGCGTGTTTGGTCGTGAGGTAGCCCGGCTGGAATGGTTCCAGCGCCGCAAGCTCGCGCAACCGCTTGCCCGCCTCGACAAAGGTCGCGCTCTTGAAGCCGCCGTCCTTGCCCGCCTTCGCGTCGGCCAAAGCGTGCTCGCCGCCGATCCGCATCACGAGATAGGAATAATAGAAGTGCATCGGCCATTTCTCGCCGGCCCCGACCGAGATCGGGGTGATGCCCGCGGCCTTGAGCGTCTTCACCGCGGCGAGAAAGTCATCCCAGCTCTTGATGTCCTCGGCCTTCACGCCCGCCTTCTCGAACAGCTTCTTGTTGTAGAAGAAGGAGACGACGCCCTGATCGAACGGCACGCCGACCGCCTTGCCGTCCACCTTGATCGCGTCGACCGCGGTCGAGGCCATATTGGCCTCGACGCCGGCGACGTCTGCGCTCACGTCTTTGAGGAAGCCAGCCTTGGCCTGAGCTTCCATGACGCCGCCGCCCCAGCTGTAGATGAGGTTTGGCCTCGAATCGTCGGCCTGCAGCATGGTCGGCAGTTTCGCCTTGAAGGCTTCGTTCTCGAGATACTTGACCTCGACCTTCACGCCCGGATGGGACGCCTCGTAGTCCTTGGCGATCTGGTCCCAAAGCGCCTGCGCATTCTTGTCCTCGCTAACGTGGAGGAGGGTGACGGTGGTATCGGCGGAGGCCGAGGCGCTGAAAGCGGCGGCGCAGACGGCCGCGAGCGCGAGGTGACGAAGGCTCATCGAGATCTCCTCCCTGGAGAAATCCGCGATCAAAGCAATTGTTCGCTTTTGTGCGGGATGCGGATTTAATCTGTCATCTCTTCCAAGTCCCTGTCAAGTATTCGCTCGCTCGGAATTCCTTCGGCTCCAGCAATCGCTTTCGAGGTCGCGACTATTGCTGGTCGGCCGCCTCTTGGATCGCCGCCGCCGCGGCTTCCGGCGTTATTTTACCCTCGGCGACGGAGACCGACACATCATTGATAACGCGGCCCACGGATGGCCCGAGGTCCTGATCGAGAAAGTTCTGATGGTAGGTGGTCTGGGCTAGAATGTCCGCGATCTGCCGGAAGAGCGGATCCGTTATCGCCGTCGCCGTGCCCTTGTATATCGGGATATAGCCGCCGCTCGCCGCAGCCTCTTTGGCGTATTTTTCCTGGCTGAAGAACTTAAGGAAGTCGACGGCCTCCGGAGGCGCGCTCTTGGTCACAAGAAATCCGTGAATGCCCCCGAGTGTGTCCGTTGCTTTTCCTTTGCCGCCCGGTAGGGTGGGGAAGGCGAAGATGCCGATGTCGTCCTCGGGCAGTCCTTTGCCGGTGCTTGAACTGGGGCCTTGCATGGCTGGAAGCAACTCGAACATGAGCTGCATCGCCCCTTTGCCGTCGCCAAACATTCCCGGCAGCCTCGCCATATTTCGTCGCTAGATAGCCTGGCCTGGAACGGTTCGAGCGCGGCGAGGTCTCGCAGACGTTTACCCGCCTCAACAAAGGTGCTGTTCTTGAAGCCGCCGTTTTTTCCGGCTTTGGCGTCGGAGAGCGCATTCTCGCCGCCAATCCGCATGATGAGATACGAATAATAGAAGTGCATCGGCCACTTATCGCCGCCGCCATTGATGATCGGCGTAATTCCGGCAGCTTTGAGCGCTTTGACCGCGCCGAGAAAGTCGTCCCAGGTCTTGATGGCCTCGGCGTTAACGCCAGCCTTTTTGAATAAGTCCTTGTTGTAATAGAAAGCGACAAGCCCTGTGTCGAATGGGACGCCGACCGTCTTGCCGTCGACCTTGAACGCGTTCACGGCCGTTTGGGCGAGATTCTCCTCGAAGGGGGAGGCTTCCGCCGTGATGTCTTTCAAGAACCCTGCCTGATTTTGAGCATCCATCACTCCACCGCCCCAGCTATACACAAGGGCAGGACGCGAGTCGGATTGCAGCATTGTCGGGAGCTTTTCTTTGTACGACTCCCCCTGGATGTACTTGAACTCAACCGTCACGCCCTTGTGCTCGGCTTCATAATCTTTGGCGATACGGTCCCAAAGCGCGCGAGCGACCGCGCTTTCTTGAACATCGACGATTGAAACCGTCGTATCGGCGAGAGCTGGAGTTGTAAGTCCTGCGATAAACAGCGCAGTCAGAGCGATCGAAGCGCCACGCATGTGTTCCCTCCCTATTGCGTTCGCCGGAAATTGATTTTATCCGTGTTGCGGATTAATTCTGCGCCTGACCGGCCGGCGCTGTCAAGCAAGTCGCGGCTTCTTGTCAGGCGCTCGCTTCGTTTAGGTCGGCACGCTAACTGGATTGGTTCGCGCCGCTAAGATTGGGGAGGCAAACTTCGTCGATGAAGACCGCCGACCCGGAGCTCATGCGCGCCATAAACCGCTTCCATGTGATGGACGCGATTCGCCGCCATGGGCCGGTGTCCCGCGTCCAGATCTGCCAGGTCACCGAACTCAGCGCGACCACCGTCTCCGCCATCACCGCCGCTCTTCTGGACGACCGGCTGATCACTTCGCTGCAAGTTGGGGCTGTTCGTGACGCCGGCCGTGGAAGACCGCGCGTCATGCTGCAGCTCAACCCGGACGCGGCCTATGTGGTCGGCGTGCGCCTCGCGCCCGACCAGATCACCGTTGCGGTCACCAATTTCTGTGCTGATATCCTTCACACGCTGTCGCTGCCGATCCGCATCGACCGGCAAACAGCAGCCGTCATCGCCGACCTCGTCGAAGACGGCGTGCGGCGCTGCATCGAGGACGCCAACCTCGAAATGTCGGATATCCTCGGCGTCTGCGTCGGCCTGCCCGGAGTCGTGGAGCGATCGGCGGGCGTGTGCCGGCAAAGCCCGATCTTCGGCGATCGCGACGTGCCGTTTGGCGCGGAGCTGACGCGCCGGCTCGGCGTGCCAGCGTCGATCGACAGCGACGCCAATCTGGTGGCGCTGGCCGAGCACTGGTTCGGACAGGCGCGCGACCTCAACGATTTTCTTGTCGTCAGCGTCGAGCGCAGCTTGGGGCTCGCCATCCTGCACAATGGCGAACTTTTTCGCGGCGCGAACGGCCTCTCGCCGGACCTCGGCGATCTCATGGTTCGCGCGCCGGGGAACGGCGGCGGGCGGCTCGGCGACATGGCTTCTGAAATCTCGGTGCTCGGCGAGAGCGACGCCGCGCTTGCCTCTGGGCGCGGCATGGCCCTTCTGCTGCGGCGGGCGGACGATGGGGACAAGGCATGCCTCGCCGCGCTTGCGGCCGCAGGCGAAGCGCTTGGCTGGGCGGTCGCCAATCTCATCACCCTGTTCGCGCCGCCGAAAGTCATCATTACCGGTCGCGCGATGGCGAGCAGCGAGCATTTCATCCGCCCTTTGCGTGAGACGGTCGCGGCGCTCCTCCCGCCGAGCCTCGCCGACGTCTCCGACCTTGTCGTCCGCGAATGGGACGACAGCATCTGGGCGCGCGGCGCGGCGGCCATGACCTTGCGCGAACTCTATGGCGCGCCGTGGGGCACGACCGGTCCCGCGCCGCTTCGCGCGTCGATCGAACTGAGGGACGAGGCATGAACCGGGTCAAAGTCGGGGTGATCGGCTGCGGCAACATCAGCGCGGCCTATCTCAAGGCCGCGAAGACCTTTCCGATCCTCGACATCGTCGCGCTCTCCGACATGAACCTCGCCGCCGCCGAGGCGCGGTCCGCTGAATTCGGCGTCCCCGCGAGGCCAGTCGAGGCTGTTTTGGCCGACCCCGCGATCGAGGTGATCCTCAACCTCACCGTGCCCAAAGCGCATGTCGAGGTGGGCCTCAAGGCCATCGCCGCCGGCAAGCACGTCCATTCCGAGAAGCCGCTCGGCGTCACGCTCGCCGAGGCGCGGAAGCTCGTCGACGCGGCCAGCGCTAAGAGACTGCGGCTTGGATCGGCGCCCGACACTTTTCTCGGCGGTTCGCATCAGACGGCGCGGCAATGCGTCGACGACGGGCTCATCGGCCGGCCGGTCGGTGGGACGGCCTTCTTCATGTGTCCCGGCCACGAGCGCTGGCATCCCAATCCTGGCTTCTACTATCTCGCCGGCGGCGGCCCGATGCTCGACATGGGCCCCTATTACATCACCGACCTCGTCAACCTGCTCGGCCCCGTCGCCAGCGTCTCGGGCGTCGCGACGCGCACGCGCGACGAACGCCTTGTGACGAGCGAACCGCTGGAAGGAACGCGCGTTCCCGTCGAGGTCGCGACGCATGTGACGGGCTCGCTACTATTTGCGAGCGGCGCCGTGGTCTCGATGACGATGAGCTTTGACGTCCCACGGCACCGGCATGCGCCGATCGAGCTTTACGGCGAGAAGGGCTCGCTGATCGTGCCGGACCCCAACCATTTCGGCGGCAAGGTTGAGGTCGCCACCGCTTCCGAGGACTGGCGTGAGATCCCGGTCGAGCACGCCTATGCCGACGGCAATTATCGCATCCTTGGCCTCGCGGACATGGCGCAGGCCATCCGCCAAGGCCGGCCGCACCGCGCGAGCGGCGAACTCGCCTTCCACGTGCTCGAGGTCATGGAGGCGTTTCAGACGTCCTCTGACCGGGGCGCCGCGGTCGCTATTGCATCGCGCCCCGAGCGCTCTGCGCCGATGCCAGCAAGGCTTAAGACCGGCGAACTGGATTGAAGAGAAGCGGCCGATGAACCCCGGGGAAGGTAAACGGCAGGCGGCTTGCCCGCGCCCAACCCTCTCGCTTGAGAGGGTAAAAGCATGTGGAGGAAAGAGATGCGTGAAGCGTTGATTGTGTGGGGCGGATGGAATGGCCATGAGCCGGAACAATGCGCCCGTATCCTTGCAAAGATCCTCGAGGGTCAAGACTTCAAGGTCTATGTCGAGAACACGACCGAAGCCTTCGCTGATCCTGGCATCGTCGACATGAGCCTGATCGTGCCGATCGTCACAATGTCGAAGATCGAGAAGGAGGAGGTCGAGAACCTCACCGCCGCCGTACGCGGCGGCGTGGGGCTCGCCGGCTATCATGGCGGCATGTGCGACGCCTTTCGAGAGAGCGTCGACTACCAGTTTATGTGTGGTGGCCAGTGGGTTGCGCATCCCGGCAACATCATCGATTACACCGTCGAAGTCTCAAAACCAGATGACCCGATCATGAGCGGGATCCCGGCGAGCTTCCCTTACAGATCCGAGCAATATTACATGCATGTGGATCCCTCGAATGACGTGCTCGCCACGACGACTTTCTCCGGCGAATACGCGCCGTGGATCAAAGGCGTCAAAATGCCCGTCGTGTGGAAGCGCAAGCATGGAGAAGGTCGCGTCTTCTACTCGTCGCTCGGCCATGTGTCGGCTGAGTTCAAGGTCCCCGAAATGCGAACGATTGTCGAGCGAGGCATGCTATGGGCGGCGCGATGACCCGCGCTCGATCCTGACCGGCTTCGGGCTGATAAATCGGCATGACACACGGTCCGCATACGGACGAAACCGGGGAACTTTCTGAATGCTCACGAGCCCATATTTGACGGCGCAGAAGCCGGAGAAACCAAGCACGAAGAACTGCAGCCGGGCGGCGCTCAAGCCCTCCTGGCGCAGTACGGCTTCGTTGCCGCCGAGCGCGGAGACGTGGTTGCCGAGCGCTGTGAAGCGCTGAATGAAAAAGCCGAGCGTGAGGAAAGCCGGCAGCAGCAGGTCGGACAGGGGGGACGCCGCCAAGCGCGCCGTTGCCGATGAATGCGAAGCGCACCGGGAAGCCGCCGATCGAGCTGCCGCCGTTCATGGTCAAGGCCAGACCCCTGGCTGATCTGACCCGCCATCAGCGTGGTGATAAAGGCCGGCACAGCCGTCGTCACGGTTGTGCTTCATCGGCCATGACAGCGAACCGAAACGCCAGGCTGTCCTGGCTCGGAGCTGTACTCTTCCCGCCGCCATTGCTGCTCAAGGAGAGCGTTTCGAGGTCGGCGCGCTCCAGCTCAGAAAGCGTCCTCTAACCGAGACCGACGCGAAGCATTTGGTAGGAATAGGGCGGCAGCCGGGCGCTCAGCCGCCCGTCTTTGACCTCCGCGCCGGACCCCTTTTTTGGCGCAACGGCGCGGGGCGCGCTCAAGGTATTGACGGCTTCGAGGTCGGCGTTGGTCATCACCTGGTGATCCGCGATCGTGGCCTTGCCGAATCCTTGCAGGTCGAGTTCGAGGTCGAGCGACTCGCCGGCATGCCGATTGACGGCGAAGAATGTCAGCGTCCGCCTTGTCTCGCCGTAAACGCCGGCGATATCGAGATAGGGAACGTTGTCGGCGACTCTGAGAATCGTAACCCGGCGACTTGACGCTGAGCTGAAGCGCTTCACCGCGACCGTAAACGGAGGCGAAGAGATAAGGATAGTAGGTCGTCTGCCGCCACGCGGCGCCGCCGGGCTCGGTCATGATCGGCGCGATGACGTTCACCAGTTGCGCGATGCAGGCGATCTTCACCACGTCGGAGCGGCGGATGAAGGTGTTGAGGATGCAGCCGACCTGGAGCGCGTCCTCGAAATTGTAGATATCCTCGAGCAGGCGAGGCGCATGCGGCCAACCCTTGGCGCCGCCGAGGATCTCGCGATCCTGCAGGTTGGAATGATACCAGACGTTCCATTCGTCGAAGGAAATCGTCACCCGCTTTCGGCTGCGCTTGTTGGCGCGGACAAATTCGATCGTCGAAGCGATCGCGTCGATATAGGCGTCGAGCTTGGCGTTGAGCGCGAGATATTCGGCGGCGTTCTTGGCTGCGATTGGCGAAATACATGTGCAGCGAGATGTGATCGACCGCGTCGTAGGTGTGTTCGAGGACGATGCGCTCCCACTCGGGATAGGTCTTCATATCAGCGTTTGACGATCCGCAGACGATCAGCTCAAGCGAACGATCGAAGGCGCGCAGCGTCTTCGCCACCTCATTGGCGAGGCGGCCATATTCGTCGGCGGTCTTGTGGCCGACCTGCCACGGCCCATCCATCTCGTTGCCGAGACACCAGTGCTTGACGCCGAACGGCTCGGTGCGGCCATGCGACTTGCGCAGGTCGCCCCACGCGCTGCCGTACTGGGCCGTTGACGTATTCAACGAAGTTGCGCGCATGATCGAGTCCGCGCGAACCGAGATTGATGGCCAGCATCATCTCAGTATTCGCCGACTGGCACCATTGGGCGAACTCATGCACGCCGACCTGGTTGGACTCGGACGTGTGCCACGCGAGGTCCAGTCGCGTCGGCCGCTGCTCGCGCGGGCCAACCCCGTCTTCCCAGTTGTAAGCCGAGACGAAATTGCCGCCGGGATAGCGAACGATCGGGACTTTGAGTTCGCGAACGAATTCGATGACGTCTTTGCGCATTCCGTTGGCATCGGCGCTCTTATGATCCGGCTCATAGATGCCGGTGTAGATCGCCCGCCCGAGGTGCTCGAGAAAGGCGCCATAGAGGCGGTCGTCGATTGTCGCGATCTTGTAGTCCCGATTGGCGATAACCGACGCGCGCATCGTCCCTCCCACTCGATATCAAGAAGTTGGATATATTGGAGCGTTTTCCAGCCTGCGCGTCAAGCTGTGCCCGGCGCGGGCCGGGGGCGATCTTTTGCCAGCATGAAATCTAGTATAAATCTCGGCCGGACTGAAACCTATTTAGTCGTGTCTCATAAATTGCTCCATCTCGTCTGTATCAAATTTACTGATTGAAACTTCTTGGCGCCTCGCGCTTTCCTCGCTACCATTCCGGCAAGGCTTCCCGAAGGCGCGAGTTCTGACCGAGCGCCGGCGACGCAGGGAAACCGCCGGGCCATTTTTGGGAGGAAGTCGAGATGATCCGCAAAGTCTTTTTCGCGACCTTGGCGAGCATGGCGCTGACCGTCGGCGCGGCGCGCGCCGAAGACACCATCGTCTGGTGGGATTTTCTGAGCGGCGGCGACGGCGTCCGCATGAAGGCGATGCTCGAGGAGTTCAACAAGGAGCACGCCGGCAAGGTCAAGATCGACGCCACCACCTCGGAATGGGGCACGCCGTTCTACACCAAGGTGCAGACCGCGGCCGCGACAGGCCAGGGTCCCGACGTCATGACCTACCATGAATCGCGCATGCCGCTCGGCGTGTCGGAGGGCGTGGTCAGCCCGCTCACGCCCGAGGAATTGGCCGCCGCCGGCATCAAGGCGAGCGACTTCAGCCCCGCCAACTGGAAGGCGGCGCAAGGTCCGGACGGCAAGCAATATGGCGTGCCGCTCGATATCCACTCGATCATTCTCTATTACAACAAGGACCTCCTGAAGAAGGCGGGTCTCCTCGGCGATGATGGCAAGCCGAAGGGCCTCGACGGCGCGGCGAACTTCGACGCCGCCCTCGCCAAGCTCACGGCGAACGGCGTTGTGGGCTTATCGACGCCGACGGCGGACAACGCCACGATGTGGCGCATCTTCTACACGCTGCTCAGCCAGCAGGATGGCCAGTTCCTGAAGGACGGCAAGTTCCTGGATGGCGACAACCTCGATAAGGCGACGACCGCGATCGCCGAAATGCAGAAGTGGGTGAAGAGCGGCGCGACGCCCGCGAAGACCGAATATCCCGGCCTCGATTGCGCTCTTCACGTCCGGCAAGGCCGCGATGCACATCAATGGCGTCTGGGAAGTGCCGACCATGGTTGACTTGGCCAAGAAGGGCCAACTGTTCGACTGGGGCGCGATCCAGATCCCGACTTTCTACGCCCATCCCGCGACCTGGGCGGACTCGCATTCTTTCGCCATCCCCAATCGTCAGGGCAACCC
This sequence comes from uncultured Alphaproteobacteria bacterium, assembly GCA_963726105.1. Taxonomy (GTDB): domain Bacteria; phylum Pseudomonadota; class Alphaproteobacteria; order Rhizobiales; family Beijerinckiaceae; genus Roseiarcus. The sequence continues at coordinate 22,843 of CAVSBJ010000001.1, read as the reverse complement.
CGTCGATGCCAGCGAAGCGCGAAGCTCGTGCTCGACGCCATCCATTGGTTCAACGAGCATTCGCTTGAATGGGCGGGCGGCGGCCATGTCCCCGCTTATCTACCTGTGCAGGAGAGCGCTGAGTTCAAGGCGCTGAAACCAAACTCCGACTACGTTTCGCTCGCCAAGACTGCGGTGTTCGATCCGGTGTCCGTGCTCGCCGGCGTCGCCTCGCCGGTCTATGACGCCGCCGGCAATTACGTGATGCCGGCGATGAACGGCGAGATGGCTCCCGCCGACGCCGCGAAACAAATGCGGGATGATCTCCAGGGCCAAGCGAAGTAGGCTCGACACTCTGAGCGCCGCCGGTCGGAGCCAAATGCCGGCCGGCGGCGCTTCAAGCGCGGGGTGGAGACCTTCAGGCCGATGCTAAGGAGCAAACGCACCGAGATCCTTGCCGCGTCCATGTTGATGGCGCCGTTCGTCGTCACCTATGGCGTGCTGTTCATCTATCCGACGATCAAGATGGCGCAGCTCAGCCTGACCAACGCGCCGTTGATCGGGCCTGGAAAATGGGTTGGCTTCGATAATTATTTCCGCCTGGCGTCGGACCGTCTGTTCTCGCGTCGCGATTTGGAACACGCTCTATTTCGTCATCCTCTCGGTCATCCCGAGCACGCTCCTCGGTCTCCTGGTCGCGCTCGGCGTGAACCGTCTCAAGGGTTGGCTGCAAAGCGTCGTGCTGGCCGCTTTCTTCCTGCCCTACGTTCTGCCGGTGTCGGTCGTCTTCAGGATCTGGCAGTGGATGTGCGACAAGGATTTCGGCATCGCGCAGCACGCTGTCCAGCTGTTCAACGACGGACAGCGCCTCTCGATCTTCCGGACGATCCCGCTGTTCATGCCGGCGGTCGCCGTCGTGACGATCTGGTGGCTCATCGGTTTCAACGTCCTTCTGTTCATCGCTGGCCTGCGCAACATTTCCAGCGAGATCTACGAGGCGGCGGAGCTCGACGGCGCCGGTCGCTGGACGCAATTCCGACGCATCACCTGGCCGCTGATCTGGCCGGTGACGGTGCTCGTGTTCACGATCCAGCTGATCCTGCAGCTCAAGATTTTCGATCAGGTCTATCTTTTCGCGCAAGGCGGCAGGATCGATACGACCATCGTGATGGTGCAATACATTCTCAAGCAAGCCTTTCAGATGAATAAGGGCGGACTCGCCGCAGCCGCGTCGATGGTCCTCTTTGTGCTCATCGCAGCGCTCTCCGTGCTGCAGTTTCAGCTCTTGCGCGCGCGAGGCGACAGGTGAGCGCCTCGGCCGAGACCGGCGCTGACGTCTTCGCGCCGCCGCGCGCCCGCCGATTGGCCCGTCTTCGCCATCTCGATCTCGTCGGCCTCGTCATTACGGCGGCGACCGTCGTCGGCGCGGCGTTATGGGCGTTCCCGCTTTACTGGGGCCTCGTGACGACCTTCAAGCCGGAGAACGAGGTCGTCCGTCCAGCCGTCGCAGCTTTGGCCGGAGCACTTCACGTTCCAGAACTACGTTCACGTCCTGCTCGAGACGAAGATCGGCATTTGGTACGTCAATTCGCTCATCACTTCGGCGGCGGTCACGGTCCTTGTCATCGTGACGGCGGCAGGGCGCCGGCTATGCGATCTCGCAGCTGAGCTTTCCCGGCCGGCGCCTCTTCTGGTGGATGATTCTGGCGAGCTTCATGGTCCCGATCCCGGCTTTGACCGTCAACCACTTCATCCTGATCAATCAGTTCGGCCTCATCAACACGCTGCCCGGCGTCGTCCTGCCGCAGCTGATCGCGCCGGTCACGGTCATTATCTACAAGCAGTTTTTCGATTCGGTGCCGAAGGATTTTCGCGAGGCCGCGATGATCGACGGCGCGAATGAATTCCAGCTTCTGTTCCGCATCTACCTGCCGATGAACTGGGGCATCACCACCGCCCTGGCGATCATCACCTTCATCGCCGCCTGGAATCTTTTCTTGTGGCCCTTTATCGCCGTGAACTCCGAGGACAAGATGAACATCACCGTCGGGATCACGCAGGTGCACGACGCCTTCGGCGTCCAGTACGCGCGCGATCTCGCGGTCGCCATGGTCGCGGCGCTGCCCGTCGCGCTCGTCTACCTCATCTTTCAGCGCCGGGTGACGCAGGCCATCATGCTGTCGGCCGGAATCAAGGGATGAGCGCCGCTGGCGCAACGAGCGGGAGCGAGGCCGCCGCCGGCCCCCATGTCGAATTGAGGCGGGTGACGAAACGCTACGGCGCGGTCACCGCGATCTCCGATCTCAGCCTCACGGTCGACAAAGGCTCGTTCACGGCGCTGCTCGGCCCGTCCGGCTGCGGCAAGTCGACGCTGCTCAGGATGATCGCCGGACTCGAGGCGATCACGGCCGGCCAGTGCTTCATCGACGACATCGACGTAACCGACACGCCACCGGCGAAGCGGCGCATCGCCATGGTGTTCCAGTCCTACGCCCTCTATCCGCATATGACGGTGAGGCAAAACATCGCCTTCTCGCTCTCCGTCGCCGGCCAGTCGAGAAAGGTGCAAGACGAGCGGGCGCTCGAGGTCGCGCGCATCCTGCAGCTCGAGCCCTATCTCGATCGTCGCCCGGCGGAGCTTTCGGGCGGCCAACGCCAGCGGGTTGCGATCGGCCGCGCGCTCGTGCGCAAGCCCGAGGTTTTCCTCTTCGACGAGCCGCTCTCCAACCTCGACGCGAAACTGCGCGTGCAGATGCGCCTTGAACTGGCGAAGCTCCATGCCGAGCTCGGCACGACGATGATCTATGTGACGCATGACCAGACGGAGGCGATGACTCTCGCCGACAAGATCGTCGTTCTCGACAAGGGAGTCATCTCGCAGGTCGGCTCGCCGCTCGAGCTTTACAACACGCCGGCGAACAAGTTTGTCGCCGCCTTCATCGGCTCGCCGGGCATGAATTTCTTCGGCGTCGACATCGCCGCGATCAACGGCCAAACGGCGAGCGTCGTGCTGCCGGGCGGGCGAACGGCCGAGGTCGGCATAAGCGCGAGCGCCGGCCCCGGCCCGGCCGAGCTCGGCGTGCGGCCGGAGCATCTCGCCATCGTCGATCCGAACGATCCTCATGCCGCCTTCGCCGGCGCCATTGCGATCATCGAACATCTCGGCAATTCGACGATCCTCTATGTCGATACGCCGGCCGGCCAACTGATCGTCGAGGGCGAAGGCAATCTCGACGCGAAAACGGGTCAAGCCGTCGGGCTCAGGCTCAACGAGGGTCACGCGCGCCTGTTCGGCGAAACGGGAGCGGCGCTCTGACTGCGAAGTTGCGGCGGCGCGCGTCCGGCGCTCACGACTCGGTCGTGAGTCTCAGCACGATGTCCTGATCGTAATTGCCGAACCCGCGGCCGAAGATGTTGACGCCGCCGGGATGGCGCGCGTCCGGCTTGACCTCGATCCTCACCCGAATCGAATGATGGGCGGAGAAGTCGAGATCCTTCGAAGTCAGCGACGAGATTTTCACGCCGTCGACGAACGCGCCGTCAGGCGTCACTCTCCAGCTCTTCAGCATGCCGTACTGGCTGCCCTTCAGCTTCCACCAGTCGGGCGTATAAAGCCCGCGCTGATCGCCGAAATCGCCGGGGCTGGTCCAGACCCCGAGCTCCCGGCCGTTGACCGCGACGGTGATGTCGGACGGCCAGTCGGAGGCGGTCCCGGGCACCTCGGAGGAAAGCTCGAACGACAACTCGAGCGCCGTGATGGCCTTGCCGACGTGCCGAGCGTTATTGGGAAATTGGTATTCGACGAAGCCGCGCGTGAACCACATCAGCCCCGCATTCATCCTGTCGGGATCGAGGAAGGTCCCGGGCACGTCGAGCAGACCAATGACCCCTTTCGGCGAGCAGAGGCCGCAAGGCGCGCTCACTTCGCAGCTGGTGTAGAGCCCGATTGGCATCGCGACCTCGATGGCGTTGGCGTTGACGCCGCCGACATCGTCGCGGAGCATCACCAAGCACCTCGTCGAAGGCGGAGAAGCAGAGCTTCTGATTGCCCTTCCGACCCTTTTGCGTTTCCGTCCGAATAAGACCGGCGCTCTCGAGAATCTGCAGATTGGACGAGACGGTCGATTGAGGAAGATTGAGCGCCTCGGCGATATCGTTGACATTGAGGCCGGGCCGACGATGCAAGCAGGCGCAAGATTCGCGCCCGCGCGGGCGAGGCCAACCCGCGCAGCACGTCCGGCCGCTCCGCGGGATCGATCACCAGGAAATTGCGCGACATTCTCCGGCCTGCTCGTACTCCTGGTTTTGGTATCAGCTTTTCGGATAGTTTGATAATTGCCGCCGGCGTCGCGTTCGTCCCATCAACCACACCGCGGAGCCTCAAATGGATGTTGACGCCGCGGGCCGTCGCCCGACGCTGACGCTCGATGGGCTCTGGGACTTTGAATTCGAAGGGCCGACGGCGCGGCTCGACGGCGAGGGCCATACGATCCGCACGCCCGGGATCTGGCAGACCCAATTTCCGGCGTTGCGCAACGCGCAGGGGACCGGACGCTATCGGCGCGGCGTCCAAATCCCGGCGGACTGGGCGGACAAGAGCATTCATCTCGTCATGGAAGGAATCTTCCACGAGTCGGTGATCCTGGTCGACGACGTGGCGGTCGCAGTGCACGGCGACGGCTGGACCCCGATCGAAATTGATCTGACGCGACGCGCTTGCCGGCAAGACCTCGTTCGCGCTCGGCGTCGATGCGCGGGTCGCCCGACGACCGCAACGGCGGGCGCTTCAGCCAATCGCTCGCGGCCAAGCAGGACTGGTACGGAGTGCAGGGCGGAATCTGGAAGTCGGCGCGGTTGGAGGCGCGTGACCCAATCCACATCGCCAAAGCCCACGTGCGAACGTCGTTCGACCTCCAGACGGGCGTTGTGTCGGTGAGCGGCGAGTTATCGCGCGCCGCCGCTGCGACGACACTGCAGGTCACGCTTTCGCGCGGCGGCGAATTCGCCGCGCGCGCGGTCTACCACTTTCGATCGGGCCGCTTCGACGCGGTGCTCGCCCTTCCCGGGGCCGAGCCCTGGTCGCCCGAAGCGCCGAACCTTTACGATCTCGTCATCGAACTGATCGTCGGCGACGCGACCGTCGACGCGATCGAGAGGATCGTCGGGTTCCGCCGATTCGAGGCGAAGGACGGGCGCCTCCTGCTCAACGGCGAGCCTTTCTACATGTTCGGCGCGCTCGATCAGGACTGGTATCCCGAGGAGGAATGCCGCCCGCCGAGCGCGGACTTTCTCGAGCAGCGTTTCGCCAACGCCAAGGCGATGGGCCTCAACACGCTGCGCTGCCACGTCAAGATTCCCGACCCGCTCTATTTCGATCTCGCCGACCGGCTTGGTCTCATCGTCTGGCTCGATATGCCCTACATGGAATTCCTCGCGCCGGCGACGCGCGAGGACTTGCGTCGCGTGTTCCAAACGACGGTCGCAACGCACGGGCATCATCCCTCGATCGCAATCTGGACCCTATTCAACGAGGGCTGGGGCATCGATCTCGACGACAATCCCGACGACCGGCGCTGGCTGATCGAGACCTTCGACTGGGCGAAGCCGCTCGTCCCCGAGTGCCTCGCTTGTCGACAACTCCCCCTGCTTTCCGCGCAACTACCACCTCAAGACCGACATCGAGGATTTCCATTGGTATAATGGCTTCCCGCATCAGAACGATGCTTTCGCAGCCACGACGCGCGCCTTCGCAGGCCGCGCGCGCCTGGACCTTCTCCCCGCACGGCGACGCGGAGCGGCGCGGCGACGAGCCGCTGATCTGCTCGGAGTTCGGCGTGTGGGGACTGCCGCATCCGCGCGAGATCCTGGAGCCGGACGGAAGCGAGCCGTGGTGGTTCGAGAGCGGGCACGACTGGAACCTCGGCGCCGCCTATCCGCATGGGCTCGACACGCGCTTTCGCGACGCGCAACTTGCGCCAGTCTTCGGCGACCTCGACGGCTTTGTGAGCGCGGCGCAGGAGCTTCAGTATCGCGCGCTCAAGCGCCAGATCGAGACGCTGCGCTGGGAACGGCGAGTCTCCGGCTATGTCATCACCGAACTCAACGACGTGCAGTGGGAATCGAACGGCCTCATGGACGTTCAGAACCATCCGCGCGCGTTCGCCGAGCGGCTGGCGAATCTTCAACAACCGTGGCTGATCCTCGCGCAGACGCCGCGCACGGCCATTCGCGCCGGCGAGCGCTTTGAGGTTTCCGTGCGGCTCGCCGGCGCCGCCGCAACGCCGGACGGGCGCACAACTCAAGTGGCGCTTCGGCGACCAAAGCGGCGAGGCCGCGCTTGGGCGCGAGCCGATGATCCTCGCGCTCTCCGCTGGCGCCGCCGAGGCGATTGCGATCGTTCCGCTGGAGCTCGAGGCGCGCGAACGCAAGGGGCGCGTCGTCCTGTCGTGCAACGCGCTTGAACTGTGCGTCGTCCCGCCGCTCCGTGGCGCGGCGCCTGCGCTGTTCCCGGTCGATGGCGCGGCTTCAAGCGCACTCGCCGCGATCGGCTGGCCGGACCGCGCCGCGACCGCGGAAGACGCCGAGGTCCTCATCGCGACTCGCCTCACGACACCGGTCCGCCAAGCGCTCATCGCCGGCCGCAAGGTTCTGCTCGTCGCCAATACTTCTGACGCGTTGATCGACCCGGAACGGAAGTTGCCTCTCAGCGATCGGCACAATTTCCCCTCGATGCTGTTGCGCGAGCGCGCCGGCACGCCTTGGGACGGACAATGGATGGGCGCCTTCACGTGGCGGCGCATGGAGGGCCCATGGTCGAGCCTGCCCGGCGGCCCCATGCTCGACGAACATTGGAGCGGGCTATTGCCCAATCATGTGCTGACCGGTTTCCCCTCGACCGCGTTCGGCGGATTGATTGACGCCGGCGTCGCGGTCGGGTGGCTGCATCACGCTGCCGCGTTCGTGAAGCGCAGCTTTCTCGGCAAGGGTTGGCTCACCGTGTCAACCTTCGATCTCACCTCGACTCAGGCGCACCAAAATCCGCTGGCGCCGCATCTCATGAAGGCGCTGGCGGAGAGCTAAGGCGCGATGATGCTGAAAGCGAGCGCGAAGAGGCTCGTTCCGGGCAAGGAACCCGGCGGGCTCTATTCTACTGATTCGCCCGCGGCTCGCGACGCCCCACTGGTCGCCCTGCCCTATCATCTGTGGGCTAACCGCGCTCCCGGTTCGATGCAGGTATGGGTGGCCGAGCTTGAGGGCTAAGTTCGCCGGGCTGGACGATAAGCGTATAAAGGGCCTCGGCGAGCTTGGCGCCGCCGTCGGCAGACAAAATGGGGAAACGACAATGCGCAACGCAATCTTCGCCTCGATCGGCGTCATCCTGGTTCTCGGGCTTGCGCCTCCGCAAGCCTCAGCTCAGAGCAATCCGCCGCCGGGCGCTGCGGCGGCCGCCGCCATCCCAAGGACCGGGGCGGGCGCCGGTTCGAGCGCGGCCCGGACGCGGCACAGAAACACCCTGAACCGGCAAAGAGCGCGGGCAACCTCAGAACACGCGCGCCACGTCCGCACGAGCACTCACAATTAATAGGGTCGCCTAGCGTCGAACCCAGCTTTGCGCCGGAGCCGGAACGGCGGCGCCATGGCGTTCCGCCGGCCAGGACCCGATGTGCGCTTGAGGAACTGGGTTGTCGACCAGACGGATGACCGTCTTGGCGACCCTCGGCTCATCGAAGAATTCGATCACCAAGGGGACATCCTCGGAAAGGCGCATACCTCGTGGCGCGGAGTTGGATGGAATAGCCAAATCCTATCGGTCTGCCTGGGACAGGCGCGCCTGCGAGTCCACGCTGGGATTGCGCGGCCTATCGTCGGCCGCGCCCAAGCGCCCCTTACGGGTCGACGCCCAAGACGCCAAATTCCACCTGGGTCTTGACATAGAAGAGATGGACGTTTTCGGCCCTGAGCCGCTCGAACAATCTGATCGACTCTTCGGAAGTCACGGCGACAAGCACCTCGACGGGCTGATCGGAAAGCTCAAAAAAATGCGCCGAGTGCATGCGACCGCCGCGGCTAAAACTTTCGCCGCCCGAATGGAAGCTGGCGCCGCGAAGGCCCAATTCGTTGACAAGCCCGAGAAGCCATTCACCCATCTGCTTGCCTTTGTGACGGCGGTCTTGGTGCGTGAAAAAAGTGATCTGATAACCATTCATGTCGCCCTCCTCACAGCGATTTCAGCGCTCGACACGACGCGAGCCCGGCTATGGTCATAGTCAGCGATCCGATGACATGAACTGCGATCGTCCCCAACGCCCAAGTCAGCCGGCCCTCCTGCAGCGACGTAACGACTTCAGCCGAAAAGGTGGAGAACGTCGTCAAGCCGCCGCAAAAGCCGGTGATGATGAAAAGCCGCCATTCGGGCGCCAGGTTGGGCGCTTGCGAGAGGTAAGCAATCGCCACGCCGATAATATAACCGCCTATGAGATTGGCGGCCAATGTTCCTGGGGGCAGACCAGGCAAGAGACTGTTGAGGCGCACGGCAAGCTGCCAACGTAGAAGCGCGCCGCAGGCAGCGCCAATGGAAATCGCGAACACAGGGCTCCACGCCATTTCGACCCGCTCTTTCGTATGCCATGGGCGCGCCACCTACCCACGGATTCAGTTATTGATGAGGCTCTTCAAAGCGAGGTGGCCGCATTGAATGGCATAGTCCGGATTCGCTCAAGGCGAATCCAGGCGCAAGAGGTCACGATTAGCGCAGGCCCGGGAAGATGCGCGGCCGGACTGGAGCGACGCATTGGCAGTGCACCGCGAGCGGCGATATCGGATGGGGGGGCCGGTTCCGCGTGATCGCCCGCCGCGCGCGCACGAGTTGCAATCACATTCGCTCGCCAGGAGCCTTCGCCTCCAGCACTTCGGGCTCGCCTTCGATCAGCGCCACCGAGACAGCGACGCGAATCGAAATGAGCGACGCCAGCAGCGCCAGTCCCAGCCACAAGGCGGATTGAAGCCATACGCTCGCCAAGATCCCTCTCCCGCTGTCGCGGCGGGGATCGATCGGCAAGAGTCGACCGCCCACCGCGCAGATTGCGCACGGTAGGGGTCATCAGCCGTCGGGCTATGGATGCTTTCGGGCGTTTGAAGGGGAACCCCATCCCCTTACGCCTAAACTGGGCTCGCCCTCGTGTCTTGTCAAGCGGCGCCTCGCGCTTTCGGCGTCGCTTCATGCTAGAGGAACCTCCGCAACAGGGAGCCATCATGATCTGGGGAACGTTCGCGTTGGCCTTCGCGGCCGCCTTCACCGGCGCCTCGTTCTACGTCAACTGGGTCGAGCAACCCGCGCGCCTCAAACTCGAGGATCAGGCGTTGCTCAGCGAATGGGGCCCGAGCGACAGCCGCGGCGTCTCGCTTCTCATCGCGCTCGCGCTCGTGGCGGCGATTGCCGGCTTCATCGCCTATTTCGAATCCCAGGATGTGCGTTGGGCATTTGGCGCGCTCGTCATCATTGCAAGCTGGCTCTACGCCTTTTTCGTCATGTCGCCGCTCGACAACCAGATCCGTTCGCTTCGAGGCGGCGAGGTCGCGGCTGCGCGCGCCCTCGTTCGCCAGTGGGGCGTTGTCGAATTGGGGCTGACGGCGATCGGGGCGGTGGCGGTACTCGTGTTTCTGTGGGCCTGAGCGGGGTTCGCGACATCGCCGACGCCCTGCGCTTTTTCACCCGCCTGCGCGTGGGCGGGCCTGGGGCGACCGCGACGCTCGACATTGGCCGCATCGCCTGGGCGGCGCCGGTCGCCGGCGTCGCGGTCGGACTCATCGGCGCGCTGGTCCTTGGGCTCACCGCGGCTCTTGGCCTGCCCCCGCTCCTTCGCGCGGGATTCGCAACGGCGGCGCTCGTCGCCGTGACCGGGGCGCTGCACGAGGATGGGCTCGCCGACGTCGCCGACGGCTTCGGCGGCGGCGCGACGCGCGCCAGGAAGCTCGAGATCATGCGCGACAGCCGCATCGGCGCCTATGGCGCGCTCGCGCTCGCGCTCGCGCTCATGCTGCGCATTGGCGCGCTGGCCGCGGCGCTCGACGGCGGGTTCTGGAGCGCAACGCTTAGCCTGATGCTGGTCGCGGCGCTCTCCCGTGCCGCGGCGCTGACGCCGCTCGCGCTTCTGCCGCCGGCGCGCGCGGATGGCGCAGGCGCCGCGGCCGGCCTGCTCGACTCGAACGCGCTCGCCGCCGCCTGGGGCTCGGCGCTGGTCATTGCGGTCGCGCTCGGCCTCGTCGCGCTGGGCCTGGCCCACGCGCTCCTCGCCGCGCTCGTGAGCGGCGCGGGCGCTTTGGCCATGGTGGCGATGGCGCGCCGCGCGATCGGCGGACAGACCGGCGATGTCGCGGGCGCTGCGCAACAGTGCGGCGAGATCGCCGCCTGGTGCGGACTTCTCATCGGGCATACGTCCGCCTAAGTAGGGGCCGTGCCTACCGTCTCGACGCCCTGTATCAACGTCTGCATTCTCGATCCGCTGTCGGCTTTGTGCATCGGCTGCGGTCGCACGGCCGCGGAGATCACCGCCTGGGCGACGATGAGCGAGACCGAGCGGCTCGCCGTCATGGCCGGACTCGGCGGCGCCTCACTGAGACGCGATCCCGCGCGGCGCGCAGCGGCCGGGTCGGAACCGGCGGCGGGCGGGGGAGATGATGCGCCTCATCTTGCCCATTGCGGTTCTCGCGGTCGCGTGGGCGACGCTGCTCCTCACGCCGCATGAGACGATGCTGTTTGGGCTGAACCACCAGCAGTTCGCGAGCGCGGCGATCGGCGCGTCGCTTCTGCTTTGGCTCGTGCTCAGCGGCTTGCGTTCAGCACGGCCCAGCGACATTACGCGGCTTGCCACGGCGGCCATGACTTGGGCGCTCCTCCTGATCGCCATGACTGGCGTGTACGCCTATCGTTTCGAGGCTTCCGCCATCGTCGGACGCATAACGGGCGAACTCCTTCCGTCGGAACCGCAGGTGGAACGAGGCGGGGAAGTCGTCATCAATCGGCGCCTCAGCGGCGAATTCGCGATTGCCGGGCGGGTCAACAATGCGCGCGTGACCTTCCTGTTCGATACCGGCGCTTCCGCGGTGGTGCTGACCGCCGAGGATGCGCGGCGGGCGGGTGTCGAGACGAGCCGCCTAATCTTCGACATTCCCGTCGCCACCGCCAATGGAGGGGCAATGGCGGCGGAAGTGCGGCTCGACCAGATCGCGGTCGGGCCGATTGTCATGCGCAACGTCCAGGCCATGGTCGCGCGCCGCGGCGCGTTGGACGAGAGCCTGCTTGGCATGAGCTTTCTCGAGCGGCTCAAGAGCTACACGGTCGAGCGCGATCGACTTGTCATGGTCGCCAAGTAATACCAGAACTCGATGATCGGAACCGATCATCGCCCTATGGCCGAAGCGCGAATGCGCGCCCGCGCCGTTGCGCGGGTTTGAGCGCGATGAGTCGCGCTCAAATAGAATTGGTATAAGCGCGCCTATTCCGCTGCCAGAGCCGTCGAGAGAAGAGCGTTCTGTGACGTGCTCGCGGCTTCGCCCCACGTGAGAAACGGCCATGCGCAACACCTCGAGTCCCGCGCCACGCTTCACGGCTTCGGTCGCGAGAACTTGCCGGAAAGCCCGCGCGCCGGGCCGGCCGCTAAACAGGCTGTGGAGGTGGCGGGTGTAATCGTGCAGGCGCTCGCCGCGCTGAAGCCCGTGCGCGATCACCGGCATAAAGGTTTCGATCGCCTCGAATCCGTCAGCGACCGGCGCCGGCTCGCCGAACAGCTCCGGGTCGACGCCGATGAGCAATTCGGGATTTTGATAGGCCGCGCGCCCGAGCATGATTCCATCGAGCTCATACAGATGCGGGCGCGCCGACTCGAGGTCCGCGAGGCCGCCGTTAAGGATGATCGGCCAGTCGACATGCGCACGCTTCAACGCATGGACGAGCTCGTAGTCGAGCGGCGGGATCGACCGATTGTCCTTGGGGCTCAGGCCCTCGAGCCAGGCTTTGCGCGCGTGGACGACAAGCGCCGCAGCGCCCGCCGCCTTCACCGCTTCCGCAAAGGCGAACAGGGCCTCCCGCGGCTCCTGCTCGTCGACGCCGATGCGGCACTTGACCGTAACCGGAATGTCGACTGCCGCGACCATCGCCGTGACGCATTCGGCGACGAGGCTGGGCTCGCGCATGAGGCAGGCGCCGAAGCGGCCGCTCTGCACCCGATCGGACGGGCAACCGCAATTGAGATTGATCTCGTCATAGCCGAAGTCGGCGCCGATGCGCGCCGCTTCCGCAAGCCGGCTCGGCTCCGCTCCGCCGAGCTGGAGCGCCACGGCATGCTCGCTCGGGTCGAAGCCGATCAACCGCTCGCGCGGGCCGAATACGACCGCGTCCGCGGTCACCATCTCGGTATAGAGCCGGGCCCGGCGCGTGAGGATGCGATGGAACGCCCGGCAACGCCGGTCGGTCCAGTTCATCATCGGCGCAACGGCAAATCCTCTTCTTAACTCTTTCATTTAATTATGTTATTTGTTTTCGAGTCTGTCCAATACAGCCTTGAAACGACTGCGTTCTTCACCTCGCCGCGCCTTTGCGAAACCCACCATTCGCGCGCTGAAGAGCGAAGACGGATCGCACGTCGTGCTGCTATCAGGTTTCGGACTGCGCATATAGTGCACACAGGGCCTTGGGCGCTCGCGACGGCCAACTGCGGCGCCAGGATCGCCGACCCTCGCCGCTGCCGGGCAATTGCTGTCGCTTGATTCGCTTCACAGAGCGCCCGGTGGAAGCCCGGGCAATATGGCCTGGGCGCGAAGTGCGCCATGTCACGTAACTTTAGGGGAGCAGCTGTCGGTCGACTGCCTCGAAATCGGCCCTCTTCGCCTCCAAGCGCTCGCGGGACGGTCCACGCGATGCTGCCGGCGGACGGCGCGGCGCCGGCGCTGCTCAGCGCCGAAACGACCGAAGCGATGGCGAGAATTCCAGGTTCTAGGGCAGGCTGCGTATTGATGGAATCGTCATCGCGAGGAGCAAGGCGACGCGGCGATCCAGGAGTCGCAGAGGCGCCCTTCGTTCCCTGGATTGCCTCGCCATAGCCCGTCCAGAAGGACGGGCGTCTTTCGACGCCCTAGGGCTCGCAATGACGATCGCGGTTCGAGCCAAATGCAGTTTGTTCTATGCGGCGGCGAGCGTATTGCCCCCGAAATCGGCGTCAGCGCGGCGTACCGCGAAGCAGGCGCAGACCAGTGGGCCCGCCGACGCGCTTTCGTCGAGCGGCCGGCCGGCGACGGCGAAGCGCCGCTCGTCGCCGGCGATCTGATCGCGAGCAAGCAGGGTGATCGCCGCATCGAGCGCGGCGCGATCGAGTTTCGGCGCGACGTGCAGAAGCGCTTCGAGCCGCCCGTCGGCGAAACGCGCTGAATGGAAGCGCTCGGCGCTCTCGTCGACACGCTGGATCGGCGTCGCGGCGCGCCCAAGCCAGTTCGAGAGGAAGGCCTGCAGCGCCGCCGGGCGCTCGGCCGAAGCGAAGGTCAGCGCCTCGCCGCCAGGAACCGTGATTTGTGCGTGGGCCAGCCAGTCGAGCAACGCGACGCGGCGGCACGAAACGAGAAAGCCTTCCGACGCGACCGGACTCGGCGCGATCGTCGCCGGCGTCACTCTCGAATTTGGTTGACCGGAATGCCGGTCGACGACGGCGTGGGTCAGCGCGCCGACACGCGCGCGGCCATGTCGTCCGCACGCCATGGATGGTCGGATGGAGGAGCCGCGACTCGATCCCCAGCGTCTCGCCGAGCGCGGCGCCCTTGACGCATAGTCGGCCGGCGTTCGCGGGGTGGTTCGCATCGCCGGCAATCGCCGCGCCGCCCTCCCTATCGGGCGTCACGACGATTCCGCAGCCGACCCCGCAATAGGGGCAAGTCGTCGCAACTGCCGGCGCTGAGGCGCGCGCATTCATCAATAGACGTCCGCCTGATAGCGTCCGGCCTTCTTCAGCCCGGCGACGAAGCTGACGGCGCCCTCGGCCGAGCGCGCGCCGCACGAGGCGGCGATGTCGACCAGCGCCCGCTCGACGTCCTTCGCCATGCGCTTGGCGTCGCCGCAGACATAGACATGCGCGCCCTCCGCGAGCCAACGCCATAACTCCGGCCCGAGCTCGCGCATGCGATCCTGGACGTAGAACTTCTGGTCGCCGTCGCGCGACCAGGCGAGCGATAGGCGGGCGAGACAGCCTGCCTTGCGCATCGCCACGAATTCGTCCTCGTAAAAGAAATCGCGCTCGCGATGCTGGTGCCCGAAGAACAGCCAGTTCGGCCCGCGCGCGCCGAGCGCCTGTCGCTCCTGGAGAAAGGCGCGAAACGGCGCGACGCCGGCGCCAGGACCGATCATCACGATCGGCGTCTCGGGATTGTCCGGCAACCGGAAGCCGTGCGCCTCTTGCACGTAGGCTTTGACAAGTTCGCCTGGCGCAATCCGCTCGCCGAGGAAGGTCGAAGCGACGCCGAGCCGGTCGCGTGGGCCAATAGGGTAGCGAACGGCGTCGACGGTCAGCGTCACCCGGCCAGGATTGGCCTTCGGCGACGACGAGATCGAATAGAGGCGCGGCGCCAACGGATCGAGCGCCTCGAGGAACGCCTCCGGATCGGGCCGCGCGCCCTCGAACTTGCGCAGAGCGGCGAGCACATCGAGCGCCGCCGCGTCGCCGTCCGGGTCGTCACCGCTGGCGAGCGCGCGCGCCTTGGCGCGCCGGTCGCCGCCGAGCACGTAGGACATGAGCTGGAAGAGATTGTCGGGCGCGGCGCCCAGCGAGACGTCGTCGATCAGCGCTTCGCGCAGACTCTTGCCGCCGACCTCGCGACGCGGATTGGCGCCGAGCACGGCGATCACCTGGTCGACCAGCGGCGGGTGATTCCTGGGAAACAAGCCAAAGCTGTCCCCGACGACATAGTCGAGGCCGCCGGGGGCGAGATCGAGTTCGATGTGCCACGTCGTCTTTTCTGAGCCAGGGCCGTTGAGCCGGCGGCGCGACAGAAACCTCGCCTCGCCTGGATGGTCGCGCGTGGAACCCGCCTTGGCTTCGCGCGGCGCTTCGCCGGCGTCCTCGCCCACGATGGCGGGCGCGGCGACCATCGGAACGATCTCCGCGGCGAGTTGCTTGAGCATGCGCGCGGTTTCCTTGCCGCCCGGCGCGCAAAGCGTCAGCCGCTCCTCCTTCCCGAGGAACAGCGCATTGGCGTAGTCGGCGCAATTGTAGCCGCACTGGCCGCAGTCCTGCTGCGCCATCGCCGCCATCAAGCGCAACGCCGGCGGCTTGCCCTCGGCCGTCGTCAGGCGCTCGCCGATCGGCAGCGACGGGTCGTGCCACGGTGCGGAATTGTTGTCGGCGAGTTCGACGGCCGGCGCACGCGCCGGCGCCAGCGCCGCATTATCCGCCGCCGAGAGCGGCGCCGGCGCCCCGTCGGCCGAAAGGATCGCGGCGAAGAAGCCGCTGAGCCACGCCCGCTGCTCCGGCGAGAACGGCGCGCTCGGCGGGATGAGCATGCGCGGCGGCGGCGCCTGGGCGGTCATTGCGCTTCCGCGAGAGCTTTGAGGGCGTCGGGCTCGTGTCGGCCGGCGAAGGCTTGGAAGCTCTCCTTTGGTCCGGAGCGTTGGGCGAGATAGGCGCGCAGCAGGCCTTCGACCTTGGCCCCGCATTCGGCAAACGGAATCTCGCGCCACAGCTCGCGGCCGATGCGCGCGTTTTCGGCATAGCCGCCGCCGACGACGATCGTGTAGCCTTCGGTCGCCTCTTCGTCCTCGCCGTGGCTGACCTTGACGGCGAGCATGCCGATGTCGCCGATATAGTGCTGCGCGCAGGAATGGTGACAGCCGGTCAGATGGATGTTGACCGGCGCGTCGAGCGACAGACGCCGCTCTAGGTCAGCGGCGAGATCGAGCGCATGCTCCTTGGTGTGGGCGGCGGCGAATTTGCATCCGGTCGCGCCGGTGCAGGCGATGAGACCGGCCCTGAGCGGGTTGGCGCGCCAGTCGAGACCGAGCCGTTCGATCGCCGTCTTCGCCGCCTCGAGATCGCCGTCGGCGACGCCGGAGACGACGAGGTTCTGCCATACCGTCAGGCGCAGATCGCCATCGCCGAAGTCGTGTGCGATCGCGGCGACGCCGCGCATCTGGTCGACGCTTATCCTGCCGACTGGCAACGCGACGCCGATCCAGTTCAGCCCCGCCTGCGCCTGGCGGTGGACGCCGATATGGGCCATGCGGTCGACCGGCGGACGCGGCGCGATCGCCGTCGCCGGGACGCGCGTCAGCGGCCGGCCGAGCTTCGTTTCGACCGCCGCGAGGAACTTCTCCATCCCCCAGCCGTCGAGCAGGTATTTGAGCCGCGCCTTGGCGCGGTCGGCGCGGTCGCCCCCGTCGACGAAGACCCGCACGATCGCGTCGGCGATCGTCGCGCACTCCTCCGGCCGGCAGACGACGCCAACGTCGCGGGCGAGATCGCGGTGACCGGTAATGCCGCCGATGACCACGCGGAACCACACGCCAGGTTCGACGCCGGCCCCTTCGCCGACGCGCACCGCCTGGAAGCCGATGTCGTTCGTCTCCTCCAGCGTCGCAACACGGCCGCCGCCGTCGAACGCGACGTTGAACTTGCGCGGCAAGCCGGTCAGCGAACGGTCGTTGAGGACGTGAAAGTGCCACTCGCGCGCCAGCGGCCGCGTGTCGAAGAGCTCCTGCGGATCGATCCCCGCCGTCGCGCCGCCGGTGACGTTGCGAATGTTGTCCGCGCCCGAGCCGCGCGAGCAGAGGCCGAGGTCCTGCACCGCCTCGACGATCGCCGTCGCGTTCGTCGGCGCGATCTCGCGGATCTGGATATTGGCGCGCGTCGTCACATGGGCGTAGCCGCCGCCATAGCGTTCGGCGAGGCCGGCGAGGCCCGCGAGCTGGGGATGAGTGAGGATTTCGTTGGGGATGCGCAGCCGCAGCATGTAGCTCGACTGCGCCGGCGCGACGTAGAACAGACCGAAATAGCGCCAGCGGAAATTGTCGTCGGGTTTGGGAAAGGCGCCCGCCTTCGCCTGCGCCTTGAGCCGCGCGTAGGCGTCGAACGGGTGCTCGGCGCGCTTCCACTTCTCCTGGTCGGCGAGCTTCTTGCCGGCGGCGGTCAGCCCGTCCTGGGCGGCGAGATGGACCGCATCGGGCCCTATCGGCTGCGGCGGGGCGGCGGGCGGGGCGGTCGGCCGCGCGCCGCGCGTCGCCTCGGCGCCGGCGACGAAGCCTTCGAGATAGCGCTTCTGGTCCGGGGTGAACTCGCCGCTCATCACGCCGCCTCCCTTTCGTCCGGAGCGGCGCCGCGGCGGCAGAAGACGGGGCCGAAGATCAGATCGTCGCGGAACGCGGCGAAGCCGAAGCTGACCGCGACCAGCGCCGCGGCGGCGAGCCCATAAAGCGCGCTCAGCCCTCAAGCGGGCTGCCTTCTCGCTCAGCCGGACGATGTCGTCGTAGCCGGCCTCGCGCAGTCCGCTCTCGATAATCGCGCTGCGCCCCGCATTTTCGTCGACGATTACGATTCGCATCGACCGTTCCGACCGCCACCGCGCCTGCCTGCCGCCGCGATGGGCGTCGGACCCCAAACAGCAAGCCCCATGCCATCGCACCGGCGCGGCACGGAACCAGGCGGCCGAACCTCGGGAATCGACCACAATTGCGCCGGAGCAATGCGACGATGAAGACGCCTCTGGATGTCCTTCGGGTCTTATGCGCTCGCTACGCGGCGGCGCCCCGCAGCGGGCGTTCCGGCAGAAAAAGCACCGTCAGAAAGGCGAGCCCGGCGATCACGGCCCCAACGGTGAAGGCGCCGGACAGCCCGGCGCGATAGGCGTCCAGCACCAAAGCGCGTTCCGCAGCGGGGAGCCCGGCAATCTGCAGCACTCCCGCTGAAAGACGCCCGACGTCGCCGGTGAGCTCGCGCAGATAGGCCGCGAGCACGGCGCCCGCCAACGCGGCGCCCAAGGCGCTGCCAAGCGAGCGAAAGAACGCCGCCGCCGCCGTGGCCGCGCCGAGGTCCTGACGTGGGACGGCGTTTTGAATGGCCGTGGTGAGGTTCGGCATCACGAGGCCAATTCCGAGCCCCATCACCACCAGCACCGCTTCGACCGCGAACGGGTGGATTCCATGCCGCACGCCCCATGCGAGCGCAGCGTAGGAGAGTGTAGCCGCCAGCAACCCGAACACGGGAAAGATCTTGTAGCGTCCGGTCCTGGAGACAAGGCGCCCGCCAACGACGGAGGCGACGATGACGCCGCCCATCATCGGGGCAAGCATCAGGCCCGCCTGGGTAGGGCTCGCGTCCATGAGCAGCTGAAACATCAAAGGCAGGAAGACGATGGCTGCGAACAGCGCCATCGTGGCCAGCGCGATCACGGCTGCGCCCACCACGAAGACAGAATTGCCGAACAATTCAGGAGGCAGGACCGGCTGGGCGGCCCGCGGCTCCACGAACCCCAGAGCCAGGAATGACCCGATGGCGGCGAAGGCCAGTCCCAGCACGGGCGCCGAAGCCCAGGCATAGGCGCTGCCGCCCCAGCTGAGCAGCAAGAGAAGGCTGCAGGTCCCCGCGGTCAACAGGATCGCGCCGAGGAGATCCAGCCGAGCCTGGACGCTGGGCGACCTCGGCCTAAGCCCAATGGCGATGAACGCCAGCGCCGCGCCTCCCACCGGCAGATTGACGTAGAAAATCCAGCGCCACGAGGCGTATTCGGTGATGATTCCGCCCAGCAGCGGCCCGGCCACCGAGCATGCCGCGAAGACAGCGGCGAACATCCCCTGGTAGCGCCCACGCTCGCGCGGCGAAACCAGGTCCCCGATCACCGTTTGCGCCAGCACGATCAGGCCGCCGGCGCCAAGGCCCTGCACCGTCCGGAACGCGATCAATTGGCCCATGCTTGCGGCAAAGCCGCACAAAGCGGATCCGGCGAGAAAGATCGAGATCGAGGCGATGAAGGCGGGCTTGCGGCCATAGAGGTCGCTGAGCTTGCCATAGAGCGGCGCCGACACCGTGCTGGCGACGATGAAGCTCGTGACCACCCACGAAAGATGCTGCAGGCTGCCGAACTCGCCGGTAATGCGCGGCAGAGCGGTCGCCACGATGTTCTGATCGAGCGCGGCGAGCGTGAGCGCCAACATGAGACCGCCGAGCGCCAGTCGCAGCTCGCGGGCCGACGTCTCCACATGGATTGCGCCCATGGTCGAAATGGTCGCCGTCCGGGCGCCGCCCGTCGTCGCGCTGGACTCTGTGTTCGCCATTTTTATGAACCGTGTACCCTTGGCGCGCAACGACACGACCATTTCGGAGAACGGCGGCGCGCCAGCCGTTGACGAAACGACCGCTTTGCAACCCCGGGGCGTCGTTGTATACGAGAGAAGTCTCGCATATGTTAGTAGAGAATGTTCTCGCCTATGTCAATGCCAACCTCCGCCGACGCGCGCGCCCCCCAACGCCAGCGCGGCCGGCTGCGGGTGGCCGCCATCCTGGAGGCCGGGGCCGCGGCGTTCCGGGAAAAAGGCTATGAGGCGGTGACGATGACGGAGATCGCCGCCCGTTCGGGCACGACTTTCGGCTCGCTCTATCGGTTTTTTCCTTCGAAAGAGGCCCTGGCGAACGCGCTGCTCGCTCAATATGCCGAGCGGGCCTTGGATCGGCTCGCGGAATTGGCCGAATTGGCGCCGACCATGACGCCGGCGGCGCTGGCCGATGCTCTGGTCGATTTCATGATGAAATTACAGGCCGAGCGCAGCTTCGCCGCGGCTTTGATGGAGGCCGGGGCGGGCGATGGCGAGAAGCGCGAGGCTTTCCGCGCGGCGTTTCGCGCGAGCATAAACATGATCCTGCTCCGCGCATTCCCCGAAAGCGGTCAACCCAAGGCGCAGGCAATGACGGCGGTCGTCCTGCACATTCTGAAAGGACTGGCTACGGCCAGGCCAGAGAAACCAACCGAAGCGCGCCTGCTACGGGCCGAATTCGGGGATTTGCTTTGCCTCTATCTTGGTTCGCGCGGGCCGAACACGCCCGGCGTATGAAGGAAGGAACGAGGAACCGCCATTCCGCCATGGGACCGTCAAGATGGCGCCCTTTCGTCTGGCTTGGTTGAAAGGGACGCCATCGTCATCAGGCGCGGAGTTGAGTGATGGTGCGCCGGTCATTGCGCCATTTGGGTCCGTTCTGGCAGGCCTGTTCTATGGTCTTGGCGGCCTTCGTCGCTCTGGCTTTCCTGCAAGCGCCGGCGCGCGGAGACGACCTCGTGAAACATCCGGCTTTCTATCGGACGGCAAAGGTCGACGGGCTCTCCATCTTCTATCGGGAGGCTGGGCCGAGCGATGCGCCGACGCTCCTGTTGCTGCACGGATTTCCTTCGTCCTCGCGGATGTTCGAGCCGCTGTTCGCCCGGCTCTCCGACCGCTACCATTTGGTCGCGCCCGACTATCCCGGGTTCGGGCATAGCGATTGGCCGAATCCGAGAGCGTTCGCCTATACCTTCGACCAAATCGCATCCGTCATGGACGACTTCGTCCAATCGATGGGCTTGTCGCATTACACGCTCTACATGCAGGATTACGGCGGCCCCGTGGGCTTCCGCATGGCGCTTGCCCACCCTGAAAGAGTGGAGGCGCTCATCGTTCAGGACGCGGTCGCGCATAACGAAGGCTTAGGCGAGCTTTGGAAGCCGCGTCGCGCCTTCTGGGCGGATCGCGCCGCCCATGAGAGCGCGTTTCGCGCCAATTTCCTCTCGCTGGCGACGACGCGCGCCCGGCATGCGGGCGATGATCCAGACCCGGAACCCTACGACCCGGATCTGTGGACGGACGAACTGGCGTTTCTAAGCCAGCCGGGGCAAGCGGACATCCAGACGGAGCTCTTTTACGACTATCGAACGAATGTCGACGCCTATCCCAAGTGGCAGGCCTGGATGCGTGAAATACAGCCGCATTTGCTCGTAATCTGGGGCGAGCACGACTTATCGTTCGATCTTGGCGAGCCGGAACGCTATCGGAAGGACGTGCCCGACGCTCAAATTCACGTTCTCGACGCCAGCCACTTCGCGCTCGACACCAAGGCCGACGAGATTGCGGCGCTGGTGCGTGACTTCATGCAGGCGCAGAAGCGATGAGCGGCGTTAGCCCCCAAGAGGGACGAACGCGAAATGCCGTCAAAGGTCGAAATAGCCATCGAGCTCGGGTTTGGCCTCGATTATGGCGCGTGCGCGCTCTTGCAGATTGGCCTGAACCTGCTCGAGAGAGGCGTTTGCCGGCTGCTTCAACGCAATGCCGTTTATAACGGCTTCCAGCTCCGGACGGGTTTTTAGCGCGCCGACGATCTTGCGTCTGAGGCGCGCATTTCGATTTTGCAGGTCGTTCTCTCTCACCGCCGCCTCCCTTTATGCCGCTTGACGCATGAAGCGATAGACAGTCGCCAACGCCGATCCCGAGGGCGGTGCGATAGCCTCCCGCGTCTGCACTCGCAAGGCGAAATGTTGCATCTTTTGCCGCTTCCATCCGGGGCTCGCGGATGAGTGATCGAGAGGTTGGGCCGACCCAACCCGCCCTGCACAAACCGCACAAATATCTGGCGAAAAGCTGAAACCCGTGCTATTGTTTTCCTAATCGCCGGACTGAGCACGTCGTGCATTGTGGCATTTCGGACGCAGTGTGACGGGGGAGGGTTTGCTTATTTAAATCGCTCGTAACCCATTGATAAGTCTCGTTTCGAAAAAATAAACGCTAGTAAACGCCAGCTATTTTACTAGCGTTTACTAGCGTTTATTGGCCTTTATTGGCGTCTACTCCGCCCATTTGGCCTTGGCTCAACCTCGGCCTCGCGTGATATCGCTTCGACGCGGCCGCATGGCGGCGGAGGAAGCCCGGGAGGAGACTGGCGGCCGAACCCCTGATCGTGATCGACCCGCAGCCCCGGTCGCCGCCTTGAATCCTACCTTCCCGAGATGGCGGTTCTGATCGGGCAGAGCGACATGCCGAAGGCGCGCCTCGACCGGGCCTCCTTTGACGGCGATGGGAGCCTTGCAGGCGATGGCGTCGATGGTGACCACGCCTTTCCAGGCTGCGATTCAGCCTTTCCGCAATACGTAAATCCCGTTAACCCCAGTTCGGAGCCCTGGGAACCGCGCGGCCTGCCTTGCCATGCACTCTATGCTATGGCAGGAAGCCCCGCGCTCTTGAAGGCGCGCTTCGGATGCTGCAGTAGCTCAGTGGTAGAGCACTCCCTTGGTAAGGGAGAGGTCGAGAGTTCAATCCTCTCTTGCAGCACCATTTTTCTCAAATGGTTTCAGCCGTTGGAGAAACAACCGCTCCCTCTTCCCCCGCTCGTCGACCTGGAACAGAACCTGAAAGCCGCCCTCCAACTGGGGGAAATCTCGGGGAGCCGGTTCGCTATCCGTCCGGTTCCAGCGCTACGCCCCGGTAGCGCGTAAGCTCCCAACTTCTGCGGCGCGAGCTCTCATCGCTGCGAGGCCGTCCACGGTGTGCGGCCTGCGCGGCGAGCGGCTGGCTGGTGGCGACGCAATTGGCGGCGAGAATCGGCTGGCGGATCGAAGGGTAGGGAACGCGCCAATCCACCCGCAAACTCCGCGTCAGACCTGGCGCGCTGGCGGGATTTGCGCGCCGCCGCCGACCATCAACCGAGATACTCCATGATGTAGAGCCCGGCGCCGCTCCAGTCGGTGCAGTAGCAGAGGCCATTCTTGTCGACGAAGACGTCAGCCGAGTGAAGCACGACTGGCCGGTTGGGGCGGGGATCGACGAGTTTCTTCGGTGCGGGTGGCACGCAGGCGCCGACTTCGACCGGCCTGAAGG